>NZ_CP072941.1 GCF_018069625.1 Streptomyces yatensis
CGCCGTGCGCGCCCGTGAGGACGCCGGCGCGCCGGAGGAGCCCGCTGAGGTGCAGAAGCTGTACGTGCAGGAGTTCGGCAAGATCAAGACGGAGGCCGGGAGGATCGGGCCGCTGCTGGACAAGGCCACCTTGGCGGTGATGTCGCTGTGAGTGTGGACTGCTGCGCGGAGCCGGCGGCCGGGCCGGTGGTCGACGCGCGGGTACTGCGGCATGCGTGGACGGCGCTGGGCCCGCTGCGGTGCGGTGACTGGCCCACCCCGTACAGCCTCGAGCCCTGGCACCGGCAGGAGACGCTCGCGGTGCTGGACGGGGTGCTCGCCGGGCTGTATCTGGTAGTCGACGCCGACGGCCGGCTGCGCTGGCTGGGCAAGGCCCGCCGCGTCGGCGGGGTCGGCACCCGGCTGCGGAATCACTTGCGGCATCCCGAACGGGCCCGGGCCTTCACGGCGGTGTACGTCATCGAAGCCGACCCATTCAGCCCCCGCAAGGCGCTCGAGGCGGCCGAGGGACGAGCCGCCGACGCCATCGGGTTGCGCGGCCGGATGGGCCCGCGTACGTGGCCGGTGGTCACCCAGGCCCAGTGGCTCGCCCTGGTCACCGCTCAGCCTGCTCGGCGGGTCGTCCGTCCCCGATCGGAGAGGAGCGGCGCCGGGGAACAGACCGCGGCACCGGCCTGACGGACCGCCCCCGGGGGCGCTTCCCGGCTGCCGTCAGCGACGGGCCGGGAGCGCCCCCGGGGCGGGGTTTCGGAACCGCTCTGGCAGGCACTGGCCGGGCGGGCCAGGAGTCGCTGTTCGCAGAACAACGGGGCCGCCGGTGTGCGGCGCATGGAAAACGAGAAATTTCGGGACGGCTTGGGGCCGCCCGATGAGGTGAAGGAGGCGGCACGATGCCGCTGAACTGGGATCTGATCGGCACGGGGGACAGTGAGGCGCTGCTGCGGCCCCGGGACATCTACGCGGGGTTGGCCAGCCGGCCGTGGCCGTATCTACGCCACGAGCAGGGCGAGGTGCTGGACAAGTGGTTCGACCGGCGTGACCAGCCAGACGTGGTGATCAAGCAGAACACCGGCGGGGGCAAGACGGCCGTCGGCCTGCTCATCGCGCAGAGCACGCTGAACGAGGGCATCGGCAAGGCCGTGTACCTGACGCCGGACAACTACCTGGCCAAGCAGGTCCGCCAGGAGGCCGCCAAGCTCAACATCGCCACCACGGACGATCCGTACAGCCAGGCGTTCATTACGGCCCAGGCTGTGCTGGTGACGAACTACCAGAAGCTGATCAATGGCAAGTCGGCGTTCGGTGTCGTCGGCGATGGCAAGGAACCGGACGAGCTGGGCATCGTCATCGTCGATGATGCGCATGCCGCGCTGGCGCGGACCGAGGACCAGTTCCGGCTGCGGGTGCCCGCTGCGCATGAGGCGCACGGCAAGCTGCTGGAGCTGTTCGCGGACGACCTGCGTCACCAGTCGGCCAACGCCTGGGCAGGACTGGAGGACAAGGACCCCACCGCGTTGGCACCGATCCCGTTCTGGGCGTGGGCCGACAAGCGCCACGAGGTGCTCAAGATCCTGCGGCCGCACCGCGAAGAGCACAACTTCAAGTTCGTGTGGCCGCTGCTCGCCGAGGTGCTGCACCTGTGCACCGCGACGGCGACGTCGGCGGCGATCGAGATCAGGCCCTCGTGCCCGCCGATCGACCGCCTCCCGTCATTCGTACGCGCCCGCCGCCGGGTCTACCTGACCGCGACGCTCGCCGACGACAGCGCCCTGGTCACCGACTTCAGTGCCGACCCCAACCTCGTCGCGAAGCCCGTCACGCCGGGCAGCGCCGCCGACCTCGGTGAGCGGATGATCCTGGCCCCGGTGGCACTCAACCCGGACCTGGACGACGAGGCCGTACGCGTGCTGGCCCGCCAGTTCGCCGACGGGGACCAGGACGGCGACGGCGTGGCCGAGACCGAACCGGTCAACGTCGTCGTGCTGGTCCCCAGCGAACGGGCCGCCGCGGCCTGGACACGCCACGCCCACCACATCTGGCGAGTCGGCGACCTCGAGACCGGCGTGAAGGAGCTCCAGGCCGGTCACGTGGGCCTGGTGGTACTGGTCAACAAGTACGACGGCGTCAATCTCCCGGCCGGCGCGTGCCGCCTGCTAGTCCTCGACGGGATTCCCCGGCCCCTGGACTCGGTGGAGCGACGCGAGGCCGTCGCACTGGCCGACAGCACCGTCCGCCTGGCCCGCGAGGTCCAGCGGATCGAACAGGGCATGGGCCGCGGCGTGCGCGACGGCGAGGACTACTGCGCGGTCCTGCTGCTGGGCGCCAAGCTCGCCACGGCGATCCACGACGCCCGCCACCTGGCTCTGTTCTCCCCCGCGACCCAGGCGCAGCTGAAGCTGAGCCGGGACATCGCGGGCCAGATCAAGGGCGAAGGGCTGAACGATGTACGCCAAGCGCTGCGGGCCTGCCTGGGGCGGGCGCCGCAATGGCGAGAGCGCAGCCGGCGGGCGCTGGCGGAGGTGCGCTACGCCGAGCACGGGACGGTGCGGCCGGAAGCCATCGCCCTGCGCGAGGCGTTCGACTTCGCAGCCACCGGCCGCCCCTCGGCCGCAGCCGAGCGGGTGCAGAAGGCGGTCAACGCCCTCGGCGAGAACGACAAGGCGCTGCGGGGATGGCTGCGGGAGCAAAAGGCCGCCTACCTGCACCTGACCGACCCTGTGGCCGCCCAGCAGGCCCTGGCCGGCGCGCTGGTCGACAACACGTTCGTCCTGCGGTCCGTGCACGGCGCCGTCCCCGTGCGGCTCAAGGCAGCCGCGGTGCAGTCCCGTGCCGCCGCTGACTTCCTCGCGGACCGCTACCGCGACGGCGTCAGCCTGAGGCTCGGGGTGCAGGCGCTGTTCGAGGAAGTGGTCTGGGGCGATGACGAGCGCTCCGACGACGCCGAGGCGGCCTGGCAGAACCTGGGTGAGCATCTCGGGTTCGCCAGCAGCCGCCCGGAGAAGCTGTACGGCACGGGCCCGGACAACCTTTGGGCGCTCTCGGCCGCACAGCAGGCCGTCACCGAGCTGAAGACGGGGTGCACCACCGACACGATCGCGAAGAAGGACATGGACCAGCTCGGCGGCAGCGTCCGCTGGCTCAACGACCACAACCCGGAGGTGGAGGCCCTGCCGGTCATGGTGCACCCCAGCCGTGTCAGCGACGCCAAGGCCACCGCGGTGCCCGGCATGCGCGTCGTCACCCCGGCCCTGTTCGAGAAGCTGAAGGAGGCCGTGACGAGCTACGCGGCCGCGCTCGCCAGCAGCCCCGACCGCTGGGCGGACGAACAGGCCGTCCGCGACCAGCTCGCACACCACAAGCTCACCGGCGACCGGTTCTTCACCACCTACTCCGAGCCCGTGTGCGTCTCCTCCTGATCAACGCCCGGGGGTCCGGGGGCCCTGGGTCGGTACGGGCCTGCCGCATACACCGGCAGGCCGGTACCGACCGGCGGGCGACGGTGGCCAGTTGGCAGCCCCTGGCACCGCTCGCCGGGGACCGGCGGGCGGTGCCAGGACGAGGAGTTCGGAGTGCTGAGCGGGACGGGATGTCAGAGAGGGTTCATAGGGTGGGCGTGTGGTGAGAGTTCCGTGGGAGAAGCTGGCCGAGAACCCCAGGCTGTCGGAGTCCCTGGTGACGCTGCTGGTAATGCGCCTGCGCAAGCGGGCGCAGCCGGTCGACGGGACGGGCGGGGACGGCGGCCGGGACCTGTTCGAGTACACCGACAACGGTGAACTGATCGTGTACGAGGCGAAGTCGTTCACTGGCCGGATGAGTGCGGGACGCCGCAGGCAGGTGGAGCGGTCGCTGGTGTCGGCGGCCCGTCATCAGCCAGACCACTGGGATCTCCTCGTGCCGATCGACCCGAACCCGGTCGAGCAGCGGTGGTTCGACAGCCTGCGCGGAGGGTTCCCGTTCGTGCGGCGGTGGCGGGGGCGCAGCTGGCTGGACGAGAAGTTCGCGGCCCATCCCGATCTGGTGCGCTACGCGCTGCAGGAGTCCGCCGACTACATCCTGGAGCGCATCGCCGAGGCGCGTGCTGAGCGCGATGTGCTGGCCGGCGGGATCAGCGACTACGCCGAGCGGGTCCGCGCGCTGCATGAGCGGGTCCAGGAGATCTCCCCGCACCACGCGGTGCGCACCTCTCTGGACGCCGACGGCCGGACGATCGTGCACCTGACGCCCCGGGGGCCCGACCCGGACGGGCAGAACGCCATCCAGCTCACCGCCCGAATCCGGTTCGCCGGCGGTGACCCGCAGGAGACCCGGCGAAGGCTGCGGTTCGAGGAGGCCCTGCGCTTCGGAGGCGAGGTGGAGCTGACCGCGGACAACCTCGCCGAAGCCGCCCTGTCGGGCCCCGCCGGGCTGGGGCTGGAGCGGATCGCGGTCGGTGGCGTGCGCATCACCTCGCCCCGTCAGGAGATGACACCGCCGCTGCGGGGGCAGGTCGTCGTCCAGCAGTCTTCGGGTGTGCCGCTCGCCTCCCTGCCTGTGGCGTTCACGCACCGGGTGAGCGGCCTCGACGGCGGAACACTCCACGGCCGCGACGGCACCGGAGTGCTTCGGGTGCGGCTGCGCTACCACCCCCGCAACCGCTCCGCCCGGCTGACGTTCTCCTTCGAGCTGCCCGAGTCGGTCCTGCCGCAGGCCATGGTGCCGGTGCTCCGGCTGATCGCACTCAGCCGCCCCGGACGCTTCCTGGAGGTCGGCTTCGCCGGAGCCGGTACCGTCCGGTTGCGGGCTCCTATCACCACGAGCATGACGCCGGCCAGCTGGGAACCCGGCGAGGCCCAACTGTGGGCCGACGCCTTCGACGAGCTAACACAACTACAGACCCGCACCCACCAGTTCTTCCCACTCCCCGACGACTTCGGCACACGGGAAGCCCGGGAGGTCAAGGATGCTCTCGCGCTGCTCGACGGCGAAGAGGCCGTGCTACGGGGCGACACCGTGTCCGTGGGCGCCCACAGCGCCGAGGCCCTCACCAACCTGGGCGACCTCTTCCACAACGGGATGCTCCGCGTCACCAACGACTGCGAGTCGACGCTCTTCACCTTCGGCGATCACGAGATCGACCTCGGGCCCTGCACCGAGATCTACACCATGGACAAGATCCTGAACATGCAGGAGGCCCGGCGCGACCTCGCCGCGCACGGACACGCCACCGTCTTGCTGCGCCTCACCGAACGCTTCCCGCCGGTGCGCTACCTCAGACCCGAACGCTCCAGAAGCACCGAGGAGTGACAGGCACTGCCGAGCCGGTGGCGGCACAGGTGCACGGGAACGATCAGGACGTGGTCTCGGCGGCGCGACAGTCGTGCGGGGCGGCTACTCAGACCGTCCACCGCGACGGGCACGGACGGCGGCGAGGAGGGCGGCGAAAGGACCGTGGGAGACGGCCTCTGGTGGCCGCGTCGCCGACGGCCGACGATGTCCTGGAGGATCAGGACGGGGGTGGGCGTGGAGCTGACGCGTTCTTCAGCGGCGGAGTGGCTTCCAGCGGGGTCAACCGTCGTTCAGTCTGGTCTGATGAGGATCGGTGCAGCTCAGTAGCAGTGCGGAGGACCGTACCGCGCGCAACAGGTGTTGCGCTATCACCCGATCGGGTAAGGAGCGCACCGACTCATTGAGGCCCGCATCCGAGATCGAATGTCAGAAGGCACCACACGCTGGCCGCGGTGCAGGCGTACCGCAAGGGCGCCCACTTCATCGGGCACGACTGGTCGACCGGAGAACCACCATCTGCGCGAGCGGCCGGGAGCCCGACGTCATCCGACTGGCGCAACGGCGCTGACTCAGAACCTTGACCGGCCAACCACGCTTGACAATGGTCCCCGGCATGGGGCCCCTGATCGAAGGCCACGGTGCGGGCGTTTGCCGTGGCGACCGGTGCCGGTTGACCAGATGGTAAGGGCCGGGCATGGCGGAAGGGACTCGCCGGCAACTCCGCCCCTCGGGTTAACTATCCAAGTGTGGAGCCTCTCCGTCGTCCTCCACCGGGCGGGCCAGCGACGGCCGCGCCGCCGCGATCATCGCGTCCTCGCTGCGGCTCCGGTGCTTGGCGGGAATCGCGGAGCCGATGTCGATGTAGGACCGCCAGAACGGCCACCAGTCCCGGTTGCGCCGGAAGACGAGCGCCCGGTACATCGGCGTCAGCGGCCGGTCTCGGCCAGCGGCCACCACGGTCTGTGAGCTAATCGCGGCAGTCGCCTTCAGCAGACCGCCGACCCGAGACAGGGTGATGGCGGCTCCGCTGGCCTGACCGGCGACGTCGGCCTCCGCGGACCTCTCGGCGTTGTGTGTCGTCGCGATCACGCCGGATGTCGCCTCTTTCACGTAGCTGACGACGATCTCGTCCACTTCAATCTCCTTGGCCTCGAAGAGGCGCATCATGATCGAGCGTACCGGCCGTTCGTCGACGAACTCGTGGCGGCGCACGCGTTCCAGAACCATGGCTGCCGCGCCGGACCGGGAAAAGTTGATTTCCAATTTCGCATTGGCATCAGCCAAGACATTCAGCGCATCGCCGGCGCTGACCTGCACTCCTGCTCCAAAATTCACACTGCCCGTTGTCGCGACCGTTTGATCAGGCTCCTCAAGAATTCGCACTGCTGGCATTTGTGCGCGCGTCGCAAGGCTGCCGGAACGCTCGAAAGTGCCACCGGTCGTGAGGCGGCCGATGTCGCCAAGCTGGACACCTGTCCCGGGCAACCAGGTTCCATAGCAGTCGAACTCACGAAATACAAGGTCGAAGTAACCACGCAGACCTGATTCCATCTCGCCCTTCGATGTTTTCTTAGTCCACTCTGGACACGTCCGTATTTAAGAGCTGCCCCACAATCACCGGTGGATGAGCGAGCGGCGTCAGATGCGGTCAATCGCAAGGCGGCGAGGCATCCTCAGAGTGATTCCATTCGGATGTTTTGCCAACGCATCGAGTCGCCGTAGCTGACGCCGAGGCTGCCCGCCCGGGATTGCGGGACAGCCCTTAGCCCGGAAAAATTGTGGTGTGAATGTGTGGAACGGCTCCGAGGAAAAGATACCTCTGGAGTCGGGTCCGGCCACTGTCGCCGACGATCGCGTGTCGGCCGCGGAAGCCGCCCTGCAGGTCGCCCGGCGGGCCGGCGGCGATCTGCGCGGGGCGCTGGCCGAGGCCGCGACCGCTTACCGAGAGGCCGACCGGCGCGATGAGGCGATCGCCGCCTACCGGGAACTTGCCACCGTGCTAGGGGGGCTAGTCACGGCGGACGACCAGGTCCGTGCCGCCGGCAGCGACATGTGGGTGGCTCGGTTGGCACAGGAGGCGGACGAGGACCACATCGTCCGGCACCACCTCACCACTGCCACCGAGCGCTGCGCCGCACTGGAACAGCGCTGGGGCTCCCAGCCGGTGTGCGCACTCATTAGGTTGGAGGCCGCCTGCCGAATGGGGGTGCTCGCCCTGCGGGCCGGGGAGGTCGAATCGGCCTGGGAGCAGTTGCTGCGGGCGGTCATAGCGGCCGATCCCGCCGTCCAAGAAGCGGATCTCCCCAGTCTGGCCCACGCCGCGATAGTTGCCGCCCGAATCTTGGCCGCCAATGGCCTGCTCGGCACTGCCGGGAATGTTCTGGACGCGCTGACCGGCCACGCGGAGGCATCCGGGGACACCCTGCTCGCCGGACAGGCTTTGGAGGCGGACGGCGAGCTGGAGGCTCGCTTCGGGGATGAGCCGACCGCCATCCGGTTGCTGCGGCGGGCTGGCCTCGCCATCGGCGACCAGCCCGATTCCCCGGACGCCAAGGCCAGGGCAGGTGTCCTGTCCCAGGCGGGGCTCTGCGCCGACCGTCTCGGCGACTATGCCCTGGCCCGGTTCTTGTATCAGCGGGCCCTCGACCACTACGCCGCGGTGCTGCCACCCGGGGCTGTCGACGTGTTGATGAACCGGTACAACCTTGCGGAGATCGCCCGGGTGACCGGCGACAACGAGACCGTGATCCGGGATCTCACCGAGATCACCGACGTCCTGCGCGGCCAGGGCGCCGACGCCCCACCGGAGTTCCGTTGCACGGCCCTCAAAAACCTCGGCGTGGCCCTCCTGGACACCGGACGCCTCGACCGGGCGCAATCGGTCTTTACCGAGGCGCTGTCGGTACCGGGTCGGCCGGCCGCCCGGAAAGCGGAGATCGTGTTCAGCCGGGCCCGCGCGAGATCCCGGTCGCAGCAGGGCTCGGTTGATATGGACGAGATCCGCAACGCCGTCGCCGGTGTCCTCGCCGAGAACGGCGCGGACAGCATGCCCTATCTGCTGGCCCGGTGGAGCTCGGCCGGGTTCCTGCCCCTCGACGAGGCGGCGGCCGTCTACCGTTCCCTCCTGGAGAAGGTGGCGGGCGCGGACGATCACCAGTCGCGGGACCTCCGCCGGCGCGTCCTGCGCTCACTCGGCATGCTGCGCTGGCGGCAGGGCGATGCCGTAGGGATGCTCGAATCCCTACGCGGCGCCCTCGGCGAGGCGGAGCGCGAGCACGCCGAGACCTGGCGGGTCCGTTCGGCCTTCGAGCCCGGTCCGGCCAAGCGATTCGACCTTGAGCGGCTCCTGCTGACCTTGGTAGCACGGCGCTTCCGCGATCAGGACGAGGCCCGACGGCTGGCGTTCCGTGCCGCGGTCGGCACCAAGCGGCTGAGCGCCGAGATGATCTTGGCGCAGAACGAGTTGATCCTGCGGGGCTTCACCCGGCTGCTACCAGCCCGGGATCTCGCGGCGGCCCTGCGCCGCGGCTGGGGAGCCACCGGCGCACCGACGGAGGACAAACAGCAGCAACTCGACGAGGTGGAACGACAGCTCTCGCTTGCGGTACCCCGGGAGGTCTTGCTCGAACTCCTCGATCACTCGACGGCCGAGTACGTTGCCGCGCACCTGCCCACCAACGTAACGCTCGTAGAGTACGTCCGGTGCCCGGGTTTCGACCCGCCCGAAGATGCTGGCCCCTCAGCGATCGGCGGTCCCGCGTGGTACGCCGCCTTCGTGCTGCCCAACGGCCGCCCCGAAGAAATGGCCCTGCTGGATCTGGGCGAGGCAGCCCGGATCGACGAAGCGGCACAGATGTTCTGGAGCGCCATCGCAGATGCTGACCTTCCTGAGCCACAGTGGCGTGTTTACTCCCGTCGGCTGGCTGAGCTGATCTGGAACCCGCTGCTGGCGTCCCTGCCTGCCGACGACATGCGGGTCATAGCCATAGCCCCAGACGGGGCACTCTGCCGGGTGCCGTTCGATGCCTTGATCGGTGCCGACGGGCTGCCGCTGCTGGCGACGAACCGGCTGTCACTGCTGGCAACCGGACGCGACGCCGGACGCGGGGGGTCGCGCGCCAATCGGCGCGGCACACCGCCCGTGGTCATCGCTGCCCCGGACTACGGCACGCCACAGGACACCTTCATGCCGTTGCAAGAGACGCGCGCGGAGGGCGAAGCCATCGCCGACCTACTGGGCGTGGCGGCCGTGACGGATGGCGCGGCCACCCGCGACTATCTGCTGAGCCGCGCCGACCCGGAGATCCTGCACCTAGCCACCCATGGCTACTACCTCCCGGTACCGGCCGACGGCGCGGACCGGACGGCACGGCATCCGTTGCTCGACAGCGGCATCGCGTTGGCCGGCGCGAACTGCGGGGCATCGGGTCTTGTCACCGCCCTGGACGTCCTCGGCATGGGGCTCGCCGGCACCGACCTCGTCGTGCTGTCGGCGTGTGAGAGCGGCCTGGGACCGCTCGACAATGAGGAGGGTCTAATGGGGGTGGCGCGGTCGTTCCTGCTGTCCGGCGCCCGCTCAGTGGTGTGGTCACTGTGGCGGGTGGACGATGTGGCCACTGCACGGCTGATGACGCTGTTCTACCGGCGGATGCTGGCCGGCTTCGCGCGGAGCGTCGCGCTGCGGGACAGCAAGATGGAGCTGTACGCCGAGGAGCCGAACCGTCCCGATCTGTGGGCGGGTTTCGTGGTGCAGGGCGATCTCGACCAACTGTTGCGTCACCGGTTCGTTCTGCCCACCGAGGCACAGCTCTACGACCGGCAGGTGCCGAGCTCCCAGCCGGTCGTGACCGACCTCGACCCGAGACTGGTGCCGCAGTTCGCGGTTGATGCCGGTCAGAGTCCGCCGATCGGGTTCGTCTCGATCAACCTGCGCAATTCGCAAGTGGCGAAGGCGCAGGAGGAATTCGACCTCGGGCAGGAGCTGCTCGACGGAAATCGGCCCGAGCAGGCGCAGCCGCACTTCGAGAAAGCCTTGACGATCCTTCGCGAGACGCCACATCACCCTGCCCTGCTGGAGGCGATGCTGTACGGGCGGCTCGCGGTGGTGGCGCTGGTCCGGGGCCAGGGACGGGCCGGGAGACGGATGGCCAAGCGCGCAGTGGCCGCTTTCGAGCGCATCGACGTGATCAGCCTGCCGTTCGCCATCGCCCTGGACAATCTCGGGCTCGCCGAGGTGGTGCTGGCCAGACCGCGGCACGGACGGCGACATCTGACCCGGGCTCTGGCCATGAAGCGGGTCCTACTCCCGCCCGGTGACGCACAGATCGCCTTCACCGAACGGGCTCTCACCCAGGCCGACGCCGGCTTCGGACACTTGCGCTTCCGGTGGGGCCGCGAGTAATCACGGTCGGGGCCGCAGGCGGCCACCGGCCTGTCGCACGGCGAGATCGCCCGCCGCGTCGCCGCAGAAGCAAATGCCCAAGGACACCAGCAGATTGCCCCTACGCCAGCCGCATCCGCCGCTGGCTCGACGGCGAGCGGCCCCGCCCGCCGGTCCCCGCTCTGCTGACCGCAGTACTCTCCGACGCAATTGGCCAGCCACTCACTCAAGGTGACCTCGGACTGACAGCCCAAGGGCCCACGCTGGATAGCATCCAGATCCCGCTGCTGACCGAGGCAGCCGCCCAGACCCTGGCCGGATGGACCCAGATGGACCTCGCCCTCAACCGCCGCGACACCTTCAAGCTCGCCCTTGGCACCCCGCTCATCCTGGCCGCCGAGCGGATGCTGGGCGGCACCGCCCGCCGGCTCAACCACGCCGCCAAGGGCTTCGATACCGACACCACCACCGCACTGCAGAAAGTCACCGCCTTCTTCACCAGGGCGGACGCCGCCAAGGGCGGCGGCTTGTACCGCTCCGCGATCGTCGCCCAGCTCGCCGAGGTCGCCCGCCGCATCCAGGACGGCGTCCCCACCTCCTTGAAGGCCCGGCTCTTCGCGCGACCACTGATCTGGCCGCACTCGCGGGATGGGTCAGCCACGACAGCGGCCGGTACGCCACCGCCCAGCGGTACTGGTCCTACGGCATCTATGCCGCCTCCGAAGCCGGCCAGCCGGACCGCGGGGTCGAGATCGTCACCCGCATATCCCACCAGACGATCTACCTCGGACACCCCAACGACGCCCTCGGTCTCCTCGGCATCGCCGCGAAGAAGGCCATCCTCCCCGCCACCAGAGCGCTGGCCGCCTCCCAGACCAGCCGTGTCCACGCCGCCCTCGGCAACGAGCGCCGCGCCGAGCAGCACCTGGGAACCGCCGACGAACTGGTCGCAGACGGCCTGGACGATGTGCCGGAGTGGGTGGCGTACTTCGACGCCGCCAAGCACGCCGGCGCCCGCGCGGTATCCGCCCGCGACCTGAACAGCATCGACCAGCCCAGCCGCGCGAGCCTCCACTTCACTCACGCGCTCGCCCTCCGCAAGCCCGGCTTCGACCGTGTCCGCGTCATGGACCGCATCGGCCTGGCCGCCGCACTGTTCGACGAAGGCGAACCGGAACAGGCCGCCGCAGCCGCCCAACAAGCCCTCACCGAAGCCGTACGGATCAACTCCACCCTCATGACCTCCCGGCTCAATACACTGCTGGACGCCGCCCGCCCCTACCGGACCACCGCCGTGCACGAGGTACACACAAGGACAGCGGATCTCGCAGCAGCCCGCCCGACCACGATCGCAGCCTGAGACCATCGCGACCATGGGCAGGCACTCACGACCAGGACCGCCGAACCAGCCATCCCGCGCCGCCATGTACATCGACGCGGCCAACCCTCTCGCCTCATACAACAAGCGACGCCGCCCGCCGCTCGACATCCACCGACGTCACCGCCCGCTGCACGGCGGAGGCGGACACCTCCGGCCCAATGAACCGCGTGCTGGAGCAGTGGAACGGGTTTTCGTACGAACCTGCAGGCACTGCCGCGAATCTCTCAGAGGCTCAGCAGTGGGTGAACGAACAGACCTCTGGTGACACGTCGGCGGAATACGGCTGACGCTCGTCACACACCATGGGCAACGGCCCGGGCAGCAGCGCACGACACAAGGTGCGAGACAGGCGACGTAAGGCTCTGCTCCCTGGACGTGGGCCAGCGCACGGAGGACTGGATGTCAGGCAGCGTTGCCTCGGTGACCGCGGACAGGCCTTATACCGCTCAAGGCGCCGATGCGGCGGCTGCCGATGGGTGACCTCGCGCTGAGCGTGCGTGTACTGCGGGACGGGACTGCTGCACGATCGGGTGACAGCGGGGTTTATGCAGCCAGAGCTGCGGGTGGGGTCATGATGGTCTCGTACTCGACGGGGGTCAATCGGCCCAGGCGTCGTTGCCGCCGGCGTCGGTGGTAGGTCCGCTCGATCCAGGTGACGATCGCGATCCGCAACTCCTGGCGGGTGGCCCAGACGCGGCGGTCGAGGACGTTCTTCTGCAGCAGTGCGAAGAAGCTCTCCATTGCGGCGTTGTCGCCTGCGGCCCCGACCCGGCCCATTGAGCCGACCAGGCCGTGCCGGGTGAGGACGGCGGCGACCTTGCGGGACCGGAATTGCGATCCGCGGTCGGAGTGCACGATGCATCCCGCAGCGGGGCCGCGGCGGGCGACGGCGGACCCCAGCGCGGCCGCCGCGAGGCGGGACTTCATCCGGCCGTCGATGGAATAGCCCACGATGCGGCCGGAGTACACGTCCTTGACGGCGCACAGATAGAGCTTGCCCTCGGCGGTCGCGTGCTCGGTGATGTCCGTGAGCCACAACCGGTTCGGCCCGTCCGCGGTGAAGTTCCGCCGCACCAGGTCATCGTGGACCGGTGGCCCGGCTTTGGCGTTCTTCCCGCGGCCCCTGCGTTTGCCGAAGGCACTCCACCAGCCGTTGTCCCGGCAGATCCGCCAGGCGGTCCGCTCAGCCATCGCCTCACCGGCGGCGTGGGCCTCGTCGAGAAGGAAGCGGTGCCCGAACTCGGGATCGTCGCGGTGCGCGTCGAACAGGGCGTTGGCCCGGTATGCCTGGGTCAGTTCGGTGTCGGTGGCAGGCTGGGCCAGCCACCGGTAGTAGGGCTGGCGGGCCAGCCCGAGCACCCGGCACGTCACCGCCACCGGCACCCGGTAAGGGGCATCGGCGGCGGCCAGCTCGCGGACGAGCGGGTACATCATTTTGCCGGCAGGTTCGCCTGCGACAGATACGCCGCAGCCCTCCTGAGCACTTCGTTCTCCTGCTCCAGCAGCCGGATCCGCTTGCGGGCCTCGCGCAGCTCGGCCGACTCACCCGACGTCGTTGCGGGCCTGGCGCCCTCGTCGGTCTCGGCGCGGCGCAGCCACTTCGACAACGTGATCGGGTGGACCCCGAAGTCAGCGGCGATCTGCTCCAGCGTGACGCCGGGCTCGCGGTTGCGCGCGACCCGCACGACGTCCTCGCGGAACTCCTTCGGATACGGCTTGGGCACTGCAACATCCTTCCAGGCCGCCTCTCAGCAAGCCAGGTCAGGTGTCACCCAACCCTGCAGCAGTCCCGACCATCTGTCGAGCTCAGTCACCAGCAGCCACGCCTGTGACTGACTCCCGCCTCCGTTCTCCGTCTCTCCCTCCTCTCTGCCCTATCCTCACGAGATCACGTGGGGCCGTGGCCCAGCGCGCTGCTGGCTTCCCTTTCCTACGGACAGACAGGTGCGCTATGCGGACCGCCGGGCGACGCAGGCTCAGACCTTGCCCAAGGCAGGCGCTCTCTTCCCTTCTCACCAGGCGCGTGTCGTGCCTGTCTTACGTTCAGGGCAACGGTCCTGGCGGCAACACCCTGCGTTGGGCAGCGCCTCGAGCTAGCCGAGGACAGCCGGGACGGCGTCCTCGGCGGTCCATTCACCGTCGAAGAGCGCGGCGACCAAGCGCACGTGTTCCTCTGACAGGTGGCCCGATCGGTGCTTGGTGCGGGCCTTGGCGAGCCAGGCGCCGATCTTGACCGTGTCGCCGTCGACGCGGATCGTCTCGCGGGCGGCGGGAGTGCGGCCTTCGCGGTGGAGGAAGAGTTCCAGGAGCTGGACGGTCTGCTCGAAGGTGCGGCGGGGGCGGCGGGTGGGGGTGAGCGGGTTGCTTTCGGGGGTCAGGCCGAGGGAGGTCATCAGCTGCTGCTGGCCGGGGTGGAGGGCGTGCCAGGTGGTGAGCTGGCGGTGCAGCCAGGAGCCGATCTTCACGCCGCCCAGGAGCGTGTCGCGGGACAGCGCTGCGGGGTCGGCTCCGTCGGCGAGGTGGGCGCGGAGCAGGTGGTATTTGCGGTGCCAGTCGGCGCCGTGGGGCAGGCGCCAGTCAGGGGCGAGAGCGGTCAGGGCGTCGGCGCGGGCGGTATCGAGCGTGTTCTTTGCCGCGAGGTGGCGTTGTTCAGCGAGCCAGGCCCCGACGGGGGTGGTGGCGGGTGCGGCGAGGTGGCCGTGGGTGCGCAGATAGTCGGCGGCGGCGGTCATGCGGCGGCGCCAGGCGGCGTCGTGCTTATCCCAGATCATGCCGAGCGTGTCGAGTTCGGCGACCCAGGCAGCGTCCAGGCGGTCGGCCTTCGCGGCGTCGCGCATGGTTGTGATGAAGGTGCCCAGCGCGTATCCGGTGGGGTCGGTGTAGTCGGCGGGGACGTCGAGGTGGCCATGTTCGTCGCGGTAGGACTGGGCGGCGGCCAGGCCGAGGCGGCGGGAGCGGGAGACTACGGCGTCGCGGGGGTCGAAGGAGGCCAGGTCCATGGCGCGGGCGATGCGCTCGGGGTGGACGGTGAAGTCGAAGTGCCAGCGGCGTTCGATGACGTCGCTGGTCTCTTTGGGGAGGCGGTTGGCTTTGTCGGGCAGGCGCTCGAGGATGCGGTGGTCGTGGCTGGCCAGCGCCGTGGCGATGGCCCACACCGGTTCGTAGGCGGTGCCGAGGATGTTCTCGCCGTCGGCGCCGGGCGGGACATAGACGGGGACGATGAGACTGGCCGTCTTGCCGCTCACGTCCAGGCGCAGGGCGCGGCCGAGGGCCTGGACGCAGCGGATGACGCTGCGCGTGGGGTCGGCGAAAACGACCGCGTCGACGGCAGGGATGTCAACGCCCTCGGCGATCAGCCGCGAGTTCGCCAGGACCGCGCATTCGGCGGTGCTGAAGCCGTCGAAGATTCCGGCGCGCTGGGCGGGGGTGTGCTCGCCGTGGGCGAAAAACAGCTGAGGGGTGATGTCGGGGCTCAGGTCGGGGGCTGTCTTGGCCAGCCGGCGCAGGGTGTGGGGCAGTTCGCGGGCGAAGCGGCGCGCGTCAGAGACGAGGTTGAAGTAGACCAGCACCTTCTTCAGGCCGTACTCGGTCATAGAGCGCAGGACCGCAAGGTGCAGGGCGGTGGTGCGCAGCGCACTGTCCTGCACCTCGCCGTTGTCCTCACCTGGGTGGAGGGTTTCGGGGGTGGGGAGGTTCAGGCGGGTGCGCAGGTCGGCGTCGGTGAGGGTGGGGACCACGATGCGGTAGTCTGCGGCCCGGTTGTCGGCGATGGCCTGTGCGAGCGGGTATTCGAAGATCTTCTTGCCGTAGACGGCCTCGTTGTCCATCGAGTTGGTTTCGCTGCCCTCCCCTGCTGCGGGCAGGCGGCCGCGGGGGCGGGAGAGGCTGGCGGATTCGGCTAGGTCGGGTGCGGCGACGATGCGCGGGGTGGCGGTCATATAGAGGCGGCGGTCAGCGTGGATCCGCGTCGCGTCGTTGATCATGGCCCATTTCTTGTCCGTCCGGCCGGCGATCCGGTGGGCCTCGTCCAGGACAGCGAGATCGAAAGGAGGCACGGTGTAGCGAGTGTGCTGCGTCGCCTCGATCTTGTCGAGCGAGTCATAGGTGCACACCACTGCCAGAGCGGGCAGGGCGTCGCGTCGCTGGCCGACGGCCGCGAGCAGGGAGGCCAGGAGGCGGTAGTCGGTGACGGAGCCGACGTGGGCGGCGGCCAGGGCGCCGTGGGCGGCGGCGTCCATTGAGGAGACGATGACGAGCGGTTCGCGGTGGCCGTCGCGGCGCAGTGCCAGCGCGGTCTGGACTGCGAGGTCGAGGGTGGGGACGACGAGCAGCAGCCGACGAGCCAACTGACTGGCGGCGCGGCTGGCCACCAGTGTCTTGCCGGTGCCGGTCGCCGCCACGTACAGACCGCGGGTGCCGGGCCGACGCAGGTGCTTGAGGATACTGTCGAGAGCTTCTTGCTGGTCCTCATGCAGAGGGAGGGGTTGAGGTTGCCGCCCACGGCGGGAGGGCAGGTCCAGCCCCAGGCTGTGCAGGTCCTGGGCGGTGAGCGGCTGCGGATCAGCCGCCGGGGGCTGCGGGTCCAAGGCGGTCTCCGGACGGTACGGGGCAGGCCAGTGGCGGGGCGTCTCCCGATTCTGTCAGCCCTCCCCCGTCGCCACAGCCGTCCCTGCCGCACCATGTATGCGGGGTGCCGGCTTGTGGTCAGGGAGTCTGTGGTGCGGGCACCGGCGGCTGGGAGGGCACGGACTGCGTGGCTGCGGGTGCTGTCTGCGCGGCCAGTTTGCGGTAGCCGGTGGCGGTGATGGCGCGCCACGACAGATAGAAGCCGACAACAGCCAGGATCCCTAGCACAGTTGCCGCGCCGAGCAACAGGGCTCGGTGTTCGACGGGGAACCGCCACAGAGCCAGGTCGATTGCCAGGGTGAGCAGGATGCTGTTGAGGACCCAGCCGCGGCAGATCCTCAGCCGGGAGCGAGCGTAGTCGGCGCGGGCCATCAGGGAGGGGAACTCGGCGAGCTTGAGGCGTGCCTGGGCGTAGGCGGCGGACGTGGGGAAGGACTGGGCGCGCAGTCGGCGGCGTGTGGGGGCCAGGGCGGTGTCGGCGGCGCGGTCGATGATGATGCCCAGCGCGTAGGCGAATGCGAGGGCTGCTCCAGCCGCGAGGGATGTGCCAGCCATCGGAGCCAGGTGGCGGCTGTTGTCGGGACCTGCGAGGGCCGCGGCGAGGACGCCCAGGCCGGCGAGGAAGCCGATACCGACGACGAGGACCTCGACGAACATGGCGGTGGCGGCCACGACAGCGGACGGCTCGGGCTCTGGTGGTCGAGTCACAGGTGGACGCTCCAGATCTCTGCCATGTCGGTGAGCAGTGTGTCGGATAGTTGGTCGGCCCAGATACCTTTCAGCAGCATCTTGGCGGTGGTGAGCCGCTCGAAGATGATCAGGCTCTCCGGCTGGCTGGCCAGTACGTAGCGGCCGTGGGTGAGGAAGAGCTCACTGGTAGGGCCATAGTCGCGGTAGGTCGCTTCGAGCTCGTCGCGATACTGCTCTGCGAACTGGGCTAACTTGTTGGGGTAGTCGGTCTCGCGCTCGACGGTTTCGACGAGGACGTCGACAATGTCTTCGGACAGGTCTCGGCGGTACTCATGGTCGTTGAAAGTACGGTAGAGGAACTCTGCTTGGTCCAAGAGCCTGTTGCTACGAGTGAAGTCGGGGTGCTGTTCCAAGACGTGTACCCCCCGTTCGACTTCGAGGTCGTACAGTTCGACCAGGGCGATCAAACGGTACAGCGACCTGCTGACATCGCGGGGTACGTCGGTGGTGCCTGTTTTGTAGAGCAGCCTGTGGGACATACGGGCCCACAAGTCGGTTGCTTCGGTGCGGATTTGGATCTCGCACTCGTATGGTCGGCCGTCGCCGTCCGTGAGGCCGCCGGCGGCGAGGACCTGGACGTGGAGACGGGGGTACTGCAGGGTGTACTTGCCCTCGATGTCCTCTTGTTCTCGGTGGTCCTGGGGATCTTCGACGAGTGTCAGGTTGTCCTTGACGACCTTGAGGGCGTCGTCGAGTAGGCCTTTGTGCTGGACCGTGATGCGGACTCCTGCCTTGTCGGTGATCTCCTTCCAGGGGTCGGGGTAGTCCTTGTGGTAGGCCTTGGTGACGAAGCTGCCGACCTCCTTGGCCCGATGGGTTACCTCGCAGGTGATCTGGGCCCGGGCGGTCTTGCGCCGCAGGAGGGCTCCGGTGAGCTGTGCCGCCTTCCGGATACGGGGCAGTTCCGCCTGGTACCGGTGGAAGGCGTCGTTGACGACGCTCACCCGGCAGGATCCGGCTGGGGTGGCTGACTGCCGGCGTCCCCGATATCTGGTTTGCGGGGACTGTAGTGGCTGCGTGTGGACGTGATCTTTCCCTTGACGGTGACCGTGGAGGTGCCGTTGGAGTGTTCTTCGATCTTGATGTCCTCACGGACCCGCTGGACGGGGGTGACGATGGAGATGCCGCTCTCGAAGCCGATCTGCAGCTCGCTCAGACGCGGTGCCACACGGGTGATGTCCTTGTCGAAGGTGGCCGTCGGCACGTCCTTGCTGTCCAGGTAGGTGAGGAAATTGTCCTGGTCGTAGAGGTCGAGGTGGTCGGCGGCGAATGCGGTGGGATCAAGGGTGGTTGCGTTGGAGCGCAGTTCGACCAGGACGGCCATCAGGTAGTCGATGCTTTTCTCGGGGTCGTCGACATGCGTGTCGACCCAGTCGACTGCCGCCTGGTGGAAGTTATGGGTGAGGAGCTTGGGGTCTTCCTTCGGCCTGCAGCCCAGGAAGGTGTGCAGCCAGAACTGTGCCATCTTGCCGGCCAGTTGCTTGTCGGCCGCCCAGCCCTCGATGGGTCCGTCTTCGGGAACACCGTCGACACAGAACAACGCAGCCTTGTAGATCTTGTTGTGCTCGGTCATCAGAAGGTCGGCGAAGTAGCTCATGTCGAAGGTGCGCAGACCGTTGACCTGGACGTCCTGGGCCCGCAGTCCGCCCTCCTGCTCCAGTTTGACGATGAGCAGTGCCCGCTTGCCGGCAAGACGGGCGGATGCCACGAGAAGGAGCCCGGCAGAAGTGTTCTTCCCCTTCTGGCTGTCCCAGAGCAGTTCGGCGAGGTCGAGGGAGACGTCCACCAGACCACGCTGCTCGATGAGGTACTCGTAGACGCGGTCCGGCAGGGCCGATTTCTTGCCTTCGGCTTCTTCCATGATCGGGCGTCCATGCTTGGCGAGGACACCGCGGAAGTTGGCCTGGATCTTGCCGCGCACGTCTTCTCCGAGCTTGCACACTGCCTCACTGAGCTGGGGCTGTGCTGGCACCGGATCCGCCTTCTTGCGTTGCGGAAGCAGGTGAAAGATGGCCTCGTCGACAACGAGTTGAGCAAATACGCCCGGCATGACCCACCCCGTACATCTTTTAGCAGCCGCTGGCCGGCTGTGGCATCAACCGCTTGTCCCTGCCGTACCGGAGCCGACGGGCAGAAACTGCCCTGCTGCGGAAACCCCTGCTCCGGAACGCGATACTGATTTCGCGTCAGCAACCTGATGCGGGCCATCGTAACGGTCTGTGCATGGCGGGAAGGACGTTCACCGGGAAGATATGCACACAAGCATCAGAATGACTGAAAATAAGTGAACCTTGCCTTGAATGCACCTCTCTTCCTGTCGCCACAGGCGAGTCACAGGCCTCACGTGTCGTATCGAGCGAGGAACAGTCGGCACTCTGCGTCATCAGTGAATGGCCCTACTCGCCCGTCTGCTGCTGGCCTGAGCAGGAGACGCTCCGCTGCGAGGGCGCCGTGCCGAACAGACACGTGAGGGCGGCGTCGTGTTCCTGGTAGAGGACGTGCTCTGTCGTGCGCAGCTGCTGGGCAAGGGCGGACGCGGTGCGTGGCGTCAGGCACGGCAGACGCACCGTGTGCGGGAAGTCGGGGCGGGTTTCAGGCCGGTGCCGTGGGTGGAGGGTCCGGTGTACCCGCTGCGATGTCCGCGAGCAGGATCGGCAGGAGGTCCTCCTCGTAGGCGTGAGCGGAATGCGCACTCATGGCCGCTGCCAGGTGTGGGTCCCAGGGCGCGTCGGCTTCTTCCAGGTGCAGATCGAGGGTGCCCTCGGTGGCGACGGTGAGGTAGTCCCCGGCGCCCATCCGCCACGGGAGTGCTGCGGGCGCCGCGGCGAGGAGAGCCCGCATGTGCGCCAGTCCGGCTGGGTCGAAGTCGGCTCGCACCGCCACGCGCCAGCCGGCGTCGGACAGCGCGCCGATGGCCGCGCACTCCACTTGTGAGGGCGTGCCAGCCGTGCACACCACCCGTGGCGTCGTGGCAGCGTCACCGGCGAGAGCTTGCGCGCTGGCCGCGGCGAGGACCGACGGGTTCTCGGTGACAAACACCCAGACGCCCGCCGCCGGAGGAGGCGTCCACACGATTCGGGTCAGTTCTCTCGGTGGCAGGGTGAAGGTGGCACCGGGCGGAACCTGCCAGCCGCAGGGAGCCACTCCGGTGATGATGAGCCCGCCGAGCAGATCGTCGCAGTCCACTCCGAGATGCGCCCAGCCCGAGCGGGGAGCGGTGGCGGAGTTGCCGGTCAGGGCGAGTACCAGAGCGGGCAGCATTCCCGTGTCGAGCGCGTGAGGGTCCCCGGGAACCAGGACACGGCGGTCGATGCGGTCGCCGGGCTCCGGCAGCCGCCCGACCACCTGCAGCGCCGCGCCGAGCAGCGCTGCGGGGTCCGGCACGTTGAGGATGCGGGCAATCCAGCCGGCGCTCCGTAGCCGGGCGAAGACGGTCTCCGGGTCCACGAGCGCGCGTACGTGGCGCGGGAGGTCGGCGGCGTCGGCTTCGAGCTGAGCACGGAGCCGTTCGACGGAGTGCTCCTGGGCGGCGCGAGCGCGGGCTTTGTCCGCCAGGCGCCGCCCGCTGGCGTGGGCGGCGACCGCGCCCGGTGTGAGGGCCGGGCCCCGGGCGGCGAGCACGGCGGTCAGTTCGCCCAAGTCGATACGTCGGCGCTGGCCGGGGGCCAATGGTCGCCCGCTGATCAGGCCGGCTGCGGCGGCGCGCTGGGCCGGTGAGGCGGGAATGGTCACGGTGACCGCGGGTCCCTCAGTAAGGGTCGGGTCGCCACGCCGGTCGGCGACTGCCGCGAGTGCGCTCCACAGCCAGGCGAGATCCAGGTTCAGCAGGGGGCCGAGGTCGGCGTCGGCGCAGGCGCCGGTACACAGTGGGCAGGTCATGCCGGATCCTCATCGTCCAAGGCCGGGTCGGCGGTGTCGCCGGGCAGTGGTTGCAGTCCCCGGACCAGCATAGGGAAGGCGACGACGGTGCCGTCCTCGCCTGCTTCGAGGTCGTGTGCGTCGATGCCGTCCCATGCGCCCGGTGCACCGTCCCACAGGTAGGAGGTGCACAGCAGGTCGACGTCGAGTTCTGCTAAGCGTTGTCCCCTAAATGATCTACGGCGTGTTCGCTGACCTGCTTGTTCCTTCGTCACCCGGCGAGGGTGAGGTTGTGCAGGCGGGCGATGCCGAGCATGGCGTGGTGGACGCCGTCTCCTTTGAGGCGGCAGTCGCGGAGAATCTTCCAGGTCTTCATGCGGGCGAAGGCGTGCTCTACGCGGGCGCGGACCTTGCGGTGGGAGGTGTTGTCTTCCTCTTTCCAGGCGGGGAGTTCGGCCTGGCCTTTCTCGCGGCGGTGTGGGATGACCAGTCCGGTGCCCCGGTAGCCGCCGTCCGCGATCACCGTGGCACGGCCGACGGCGGCCTTCGCGCCGGAGAGCCCCCACGCTTTGCAGTCGTTGCGGTTGCCGGGCAGCGGGCGGCCGACCGCGACGACCAGCCGGGTGTCCGCGTCGATGACGACCTGGTGATTGGTGGAGTACCGGTAGTTCTTCGACTCCTCGGCGACACTGTGGTCGCGGGTGGGGGGCAAGGTGCCGTCCACGATCAGCACGGTGTCCTTGCGGAACCGCTTGCGTTGCTGGAGCGCGAGCGATGGCCCGAGGTGGTCGATGATGCGGTCGGCCACGGACTTCGACACCCCGAACAGTGGCGCCAGTTGCCGCAGGGTCAGGTTCGTACGCCAGTAAGCGGCGACCAACAGCACGCGGTCCTCCAGCGGCAGACTCCACGGCCGGCCCTTGCGCACCGGATCCGCCCCCTCGCTCCGGAGCGCGATGATCAGCTTGCCGAACTGACGCGAGCTCAACCCGCTGAACGGGCTATCCATGAGGGCTCCGACGCCGTGATCACACCAGACACGACAAGATCATCTCACCCCTGAGCAGCAGTTACGGGACAGGTCTTAGGCTGCTTCGGGTGCCTGGTCGGTGGCGAAGTCAATACGCCCAGGTCGTGCACGTGCACGTGCACGTGCTCGGACTTCGGCACGGCCAGGACGCATGGGCGACCATCTCCTTGGCCAGTGCGCCGCCTGGCAGCGGCCTGCGCCGGGTGGACGTAGCGGAGAGGGTAATTGGCTGGATTAGTGCGTCAATCGCATGATGGCCTAAGATGGTTGTCTTCTCCCGGTTTCTCCGTGGTGCGGATGCCCAGCGGTGCGAGGGGAGTTCAGCGCGTTCGTGAATCGCCGGGAGTGTCATGCAGCTCAGCCGCGTCCGGATCAGCAACTTCCGGAATTTCAAGGACCTGACGATCGATCCGTTCCCTTCCCCCGCTGTGATCGTCGGAGAGAATGGGGTCGGCAAGAGTAACCTCCTGTACGCCCTGCGTCTGGTCCTGGACCCGGATCTGCCCGACCGGCAGCGAGTGTTGTCTTCCGACGATATCCATGACAACGGCCCCACCTTTACACAGGGCGTCGAGGTCGTCGTGGAGATCGAGTTGTCGGGCTTCGACGAGGATCTGGATGCACGTAGCGTCCTGGACGGAGCTATCGTCAGTCTTGATCCTCTGACGGCCCGCTTGACTTACGTCTTCCGTCCCCGGCAGCGGCTGGCCGACACGGCAACCGCCCAGGCATCGGTGGCCGGAGGGGCGGATGATGCCGGTGAGGAGGAGCTCCTGACCGAGGCCGACTATGAGTGGACCGTCTTCGGCGGCTTCGACCCGGGCAACAGCATGCGGGACGTGAAACGCTATGCCACCTTCTCCGTACTGCCTGCTCTGCGGGACACCGAGAAGGATCTCGCGCGCTCGGACCGCAGCCCGCTGACCAGGCTGCTGCGCGAGCTCCCTCCGGCCCAGGAAAACCTCGACCGGACCCTGGCCGTGATGCAAGAGGCCCGCGACAAGCTCGGCGAAGACGATAACGTCCAGCGCCTCACTACCCTGCTCGCTGAGCGGATCACGGCGCTGGCGGGACCGCGTCTGGGGCCGACGCCGTCCTTGAACTTCGCCGGCCGCGAGGAGGACCTGCTGCGCAGCGTGCAACTGTACATCGACGCGGCCGGCGCCCGAGGGATCGACCGCACCTCTACCGGTATGGCGAACGTGCTGTATCTCGCGTTGCTCCTAGAGCGGCTGGAGTTGCGGCGCGCCGCTGCAGAGGGGGAGGACACGCTGCTGGCGGTGGAAGAACCGGAGGCTCATCTACACCCGACGCTGCAGCGGCATCTGTTCTTCCACCTGCTGCGTAGTCTGAGTCGGCTGATGCTGACGACGCACAGTCCGCACATCGCCGCGGTCACCCCGCTGACCAGTCTGGTGCTGATGCACGAGGCGGAGGGGCAGGTGCAGGCCAGCTCGATACCTGCCGGGCTGCTGGACGAGCGGGAACGCAAAGATCTGGAGCGGTATCTCAACGTCAGCCGAGCGGAGATCCTCTTCGCGCGGGGCGTTGTCCTGGTCGAGGGCATCGCCGAGACCTATCTGGTGCCTGCGGTGGCCAAGGCGGCCGGCCTGGATCTGAACGCCCACGGCATCGTGGTGGCCAGTGTCGAAGGCACCGCCTTCACCCCGTATGCGCGGTTGCTGGGCCCAGGTGGGCTGGACAGGTCGTTTTGGATTCTCACCGATGGAGATCAGACAGACCGGGATGACGAGAACTACCTCAACCAGCGGGAAGGCGGTCTGACCCGCGCCCTGGACGTGCTGGAGGTGCTCGCCCCCGAGGAAGCACCGGCTGTGCGCACGACGCTGGAGACGATGCGGCGGCTGCCACTGCCTTCCGACGGCAGCCCGCGGGCTGGGCGGGCTCGTCTGGTCGAGGCGGCAGCCGGGCGCCGCGTTTTTGTCGGCGAGCACACCCTTGAGGTCGATATCGCCCCGCTGCTGGGTGCGGAGATGCAGGCCGCGTTCGACGAACTCGTCGAGGGCGTCCAGGCCCGGAAGAACTTTACCGAGGCGCTGGAGTGCGCGCGCGGGGCCACCACCGCGGAACAGCGCCGGGCGGTGATCTCCCGGGTCGAGAAAGAGGAGGTCAGCAAGGGCCGTTACGCGCAGCGCCTGGCAGCGCACGTGGAGGCGGTGGATGACTTGGCCGCACGCGTGAGGCGTCTACTGGGGCGTGCCGGGGACAAACCTGTCTCGGAGGCGGATCTGCTGCATCTGGGCGGGTGCGGGCCGCTGCTGGCGCTGGTGGACCAGCTGTGCCGGATGTGTCTGGACCGGCCGCTGGCCCCCGCATCCGAGAAGCCCGGCGAGCAGGCAGTTGAGCAGCCCGAATCCGCCTGACATCCATCCGTCCGACCGCCTGCTTCTTGTAGGGGATTCCTCGTGCACGAGCCTGTACCCACAATTGCCGAGCCGCGGCTTCCCGCCGCGCTGGCGAAGGAGATCGCCGGACTGCACCCCGAGCAGCGCGACGCGGCACAGCACATCGGAAATCTGGTGCTGAGGGCTGGTCCCGGTGCGGGTAAGACCCGCACTCTGGTCGCCCGGATCGGTTACCTGCTGGCCACCACGTCCCGCCACCGCTCGGTGGCCGCCATCACTTTCACTGACGCCGCTGCGGCCGAGGTCAGCGCGCGGCTGCGGCGGCTGGGAGTCCCCGGCGGCCGTCGGGTGGCCAGCATGACCATCCACAGCTTCTGCCTGCAGCACATCCTGCGCCCCTATGCCCGCTTCACCGATGTCCCTTTCCCCGAGGGGGTGACGGTCTGCGAGGACAAGCAGGCACGCGAGTGGTGGGACGAGGCCGCGCTCGCGGCAGGTCTGGGCGAGCTGCGCAGTAACGAGCGCACGGAACTGGGCAAGCAGCGCCGGATGCTGGCTGCCGGTCACGATCCGGCGCGCTTCAACCCTGTGTATCGTGAGACGATCCGCCGCTATCAGGACCTCTTGGCCGAGCACTCTGCTATCGACTTCGACGCCATGCCCGAGCGAGCCCTGTCCGTCCTGCGCCGCAGCCCGGAGACTCGGCGTATGCTCGCCGCGCGCTTCCCGCATCTCGTCATCGACGAGTATCAGGACCTCGGCCCAGTTCTGCATGCCATTGTCCTGGAGCTGCTGGCTGCCGACGTGCAGGTGACCGCGGTGGGTGATCCGGACCAGAGCATGTTCGGCTTCCAGGGCGCCCATAGCCGCTACCTCAGCCAGCTTGAGCAGAATGACGGTTTCACTACCCTGCGTCTGAGCGTCAACTGGCGGAGCGGAACCGACCTGATTGCCGCTGGGCTGCGTGTGCTCGGCACCGCGCGGGACTATCGCGCAGCCCCTGACAGAGAAGAACCCGGCCTCATCACCCTCGAGCCCGTCATCGGCGATCTGGACGAGCATGCCGCGCGAGCGGTGGCAGTGGTGCAGCAGCGCATCAGCTCCGGCACACCGGCGGAGAACATCGCCCTGCTCTACCCCGGTCAGGGCCCCATGTTGAACGAGCTCAAAAGTACGCTCGAGCAAGCCCAACTGCCCTACGACGCTGAGAAAGCCCGCAAAATCCCCACCGGACCGATAGCGGACTTCATCTCCGACTGCGCCGGACGCCGCCTGGCCGGCCCTTTGCCCGGCTCCTCCGATCCCGCCGACACCCCCCGTCTCCGCACAGTGATGGAACTCGCCGGGACATGGCACCGGCGCCGCATCGACGCCAGTCTCGCCATCGAGCAAGATGCCCCACGACGCCTGGCTCGCACCCTTACCGCCCTCCTTGACGCCGAGCCACGACCCGCACCCCACGAACCTGCCGCCCCGCTCCTGGAAGAGTTGAGCGCCGCGCTGGACCTGGAAACCCTCGCCGCGGCCGGTCCGGACGAACGTGACCACACCGCGCTCCAGGATTGCCGGCAGATCGTCGCCAGCGGTCTGACCGTGGCCGAACTCGCCGGCGGCCGCGCCCCCGGCCGTATCACCTTGACCACCTACCACAGCGCCAAAGGCCGGGAATTCGACGTCGTCATCCTGCCCGGCCTGATCAACAAGCACATCCCCTACTACGGCCGATACGGAATCACCGAGGCAGAACTGCACACCCAGCGGCGCAACTTCTACGTGGCCGTCACTCGCGCCCGCGCCGAAGTCGTCCTCATCACCGGCAACTTCTTCACCGACCGCTGGGGCGAACCCCACACCACCACCCGTTCACTCTTCGTCGACGACATCCTCGGCACCGCCCCCAACCAGTAGGCGCCATCCCAGTGCAGTCGTCTGAACGAGAAGCTGATCCCTCGATTGATGTGCTGCGCGCGGCTGCCGGGAGCGGGGTAGGTGGCGTCACCGCCGTGTAACGGCGAACCCGAGCCCGGTCACGAGAACGGCAGCGGCCGCGCAGCCGACGCTCAGCAGACCGGTCAGCGCCGGATGCCGGTAGGCGACATAGACCACGCCTGCCACAATCAGCTGGATGACCACCAGCCCTAGCAGCAGCGCACCACGTGTCCACGCGACTTGCTGTGCCTAGGCTCACAGGGCGTCAGCAACAGCACGCCGAGCCTCGTCCCCCAGGAGGGCCGGCGCCGCTGTCGGCCGACCGGGGCGGGCGGCGGCGGGCATGGCGGGCAGGTCCGCTTCGTCATCTGTGCATCCACGCGGTGAGGAAGGTGAGCAGGGCGATACTCGTGGCGAGGACCGTGATGAAAGTGGAGGCGGCCTTCGTCAGCGCGGTGGGCCAACTGGCCCCGTCCAGGCGGTGCAACAGCCCGGCCGCCCCGGCGAGGACAGCGGCGCACAAGGCGGTGACGGCCAGAATAAGGAAGGCTACGACGGCGGCAAGAGACACGTTTTCTCTTTCGGTTGAATCGGATCGCGCGGTGGAGCGCGGTGTGATGGCAATACCGTGCCGGTGGTGTCGGGTGTCCGGCACGCTGGTCGGACACCCGCACCGTCGGACAGGCATCTGTGCAGGTCAGACTGGTTTTGCGACCTGCTGGGTGTCCGACGGCGAACGACCCTCTGATCTCCGCGCACGCAGTGCGGGAGGGCCGGCACAGCGATGACGGAACGGCAGAAGGACGAAGCGGAGGCGGACTTCCGTGCGCACCTGCTCGCGCTGGGGGAACTGCGGCGGTTGACCAAAGTCTCCTGGCGGGACCTGGCGGGACAGGTCGGCGTGCCAAAGAGCACCCTTGAGTCCTGGCTGCGCGACGGGAAGGTCCCCGACGAAGTCGATCAGGTGAAGAAGACGGCCAGACTGCTGCTGGCCGCGGCTCGCCGCCCCACCGGTGCCTCAACCGCCTCCCTGATGGTCCGCCTTGACCACGTCGACTGGTCGCGTGCACACGCCGCAGTCCAGGCTGCACGCGGCGAGGGGCGAAGCCGGTCGGCTCGCGCCGGGCGGGCACAGCGGGTGCAGCCCCACCGCGACGCACCGCTTCAGCAGTCAGCGCCAGGCCGCACCGTGTCGTCGTGGACCGCGCGACAACTGCGTGTGCATGCCGCGGTGACGGGCGAGCGCCGCCAAAGCGGGCACGGGGAGTTCGTGTTGCCCGCCTACGTGCCGCGCGCACACGATGCACAGGTGCGCGAGTGGTTGGGGCGCCTTGCTCAGGACGGCGGGACGCAGCTGATGGTGCTGCTCGGCGGGTCGTGCACAGGCAAGACGCGCACTGCGTTCGAAGCGGTGCGCGAGGTGGTCCCTGACTGGCAGCTGGTGTACCCGAAGACGGCGCGGGCGGTGGTGGATCTGCTGTCTGGCCCGCCGGTGCCCGCACGAACCGTGGTGTGGCTGGATGATCTGCACCGGCTGCTCGCGGAGCAGGACGGCGAGCAGGCAGCAGTCCTGTTGCGGGAGTTACTTGAGCGGCCGGGTCCGGTTGCGGCGGTGGCGACGATGTGGCCACAGAACTATCAAACGCTCGAGGCCACCCCGTATGGCGGGCAGAATGATCACCATGCTCAGGCACGGGCTCTGCTTGCCTGCGGCTCGATGATGGAGGTGCCCGAGGCGTTCACCGGCCGGGCATGGGAGGAATTCCAGCGGCGGGCTGCCTCGGACGCGTCTTTGTTGGGGGTGGCGGTCGCGGCAGCGGAGGACGGGGCTGTCACCCAGATACTCGCGGCAGGACCGGAGTTGATGGCTCACTGGCAGCGCGCCCCCCATGTCTACGGGAAGGCGGTGATCACCGCGGCTATCGACGCGCGGCGGCTTGGCGTGCGCTCACCACTACCGGAGTCCTTTTTGCGGGAGGCGGCCGCCGGATATCTCACCCCGCGTGAGCGGGCTGACGCCGATCCCACATCCTGGTTCACGCAGGCGCTGGAATACGCTCGCCGCCCGATCAAGCAGGTCACCAGCGCGCTGCTGTCCGTTGCACCGCCTGCCGGAATGGGCGCTGTGCCGGGCATCGTCGATCTGGCGGACTATCTCGAGCAGCATGCCGGTGCCTTGCGCTGGGACCAGGTTCCGCCAGCCACGTTCTTCGAGGCAGCGCATCATCTGTCGGCCGGCGAGGATCTCGAGCGGCTGGCCCTGCACGCGTTCTCACGCAGCCGCTACCGGATTGCACGCGATCTGTATCTGCGGGCCCTTGGCCGGGGCAATGCAGATGCCGTCGAAGGCCTGAGCTTCCACTACACGGAAACCGGTCGCATCCTGGCCCCGCACGGCCGCGAAGAGCTCGCCGAGCTGGCCCGGGCCGTGAACGACGGCGGCTACAGCCTGTGGTATCTCGGCTCCACACTGGCCAGTATCGGGCTCGACACACAGGATCAGGAGATCTGCGTCCTGGCAGCTGACCTGCTGGCCGACTCGGTCACCGCGGGATACACCGACGCCGCATACCCGTTGGCGGACCTGTGGAGGGCCACGGGAATGTATGAGGCAGCCTCCGTGCTGATCGCGCACGCGCGGCAGGCGGAAGCCGACGCCTCCGCCACGCCCGCCCCGCTGCCCACCCTTGCGGTGAAAATCCAGGACGTGCTCGACCAACCGACAGGCAGTGGCAGGCGGGGAATCGAAGCCACACCCGGCGAAATCCGCCTCCTCGCCCACCGGCTCGCCAAAGTACCCACGCTGCTCCCCTGGGACTGGCAAAGCCGTCTGGCCGAACTCGGCGAGACAGACCTCGTCGAGAAGCTGCTGCACGCGCTGATCGAGACCGACTCGCACTCCGCGCTCTCCAGGCTCGAGCGGTTCCTGGACGAGCAGGGCAGGGGCGAAGAAGCGGCATCACTACTGCCCACTGCCGCGGAGAACGGCAACGATCACGCTGTCGTCGAACTGGTCTCGCGCTGGTACCGGTCCCAGCCCGAGCAGACACGGTCCCTGCTGGAGCGCTGCTGGCGCACCGGTCGCATCCGGGTCGTGCTGTCAGCTGCGCGTCTGTTGCTGAAACAGCCCTGGCCTGCCGGCCCACGTCTGGCCGAGGAACTCCTCAACCGCCTGGCCCAGGACGGCTCGAGCGCGGCGCAAATGATCCTGGTCACATGGCACTTGGAGCAGTGGCAGCAGAGCAAACCCGCGGCAGGCACGCCCCTGCCGCCGGTCATCCTCACGCTGCTGGAACAGGCGTCCGCGCATGTGACCGAAGCCCGCCGGCTGCTGGGCCAGCACGCGCTGGTCATCGGAGATACGGCCCAGGCAGAGCATTTTTTCCGCAGTGCCATCGACGGAGGCGACTACACCGTGCTGGCCGACCTCGCCCGGCTCCAGCATCCCGACTCCCCGGCCGAGCAGACCCAGTTGACGCGCTGTGGCTTAGAGGCCGACGGCACGACCAGCCCGTCGTGGTAGACCGATCACGTTTCCATCCGACTGGAAGGATCAGCGCCCTCGCTGGCGCCGGGATGCTGCTCATGGCGCTCATCAGCGTGGTCGCCATCATCTCCACCAACACCCTCCATCGACCGTTGAGCTGGTGGGTGAACCACTCCACCCAGCACGCGATGCCCGGCTCGCGGGATCCGGAGAACCAGGACAGTTCCACCGACTACGTGCTCGAGGTCGTCACCACCGACAAAAGCGAGCAGCGCGTCCGCGCGCTGCTGCTGCAGCCCGTCGACCGGCCTGAGTACACGCTGCGGGCCTTCCGCCCGGGCAAGAGCCCACAGATGAGGCCTCCTTGCCGGGGTATCGGCCGAACGCGGCGGCGACACCGACCGGTTGCAACTCGCGGTGCAGCGCATCAGTCTGGACCCGAAACTGACCTCGAGCCGGTGGTGGCCAGCTGAGACCAACGACTAACGGCTTCTGCCTGCCCCGCGCCGGCGCCCCTGCCGGACCGGCCGGCGCCCGTGTCATCCCCACTCCCCCGGCACAGTGACGGCAGCAACGGTCAGCCACTCATGAACACGCTGGCGCGCCTGCAGTGGCGGGATTCTGTGAATTCTGGTTGGCCGGCGTGCGGGATGTGGGTAGGTCCAAGTGGTCTGATGAATCACCTGACGGGAGTTCCATGCACCGCGCCCGCCGCCTGATGGTCCTGGCTTGCTCCGGCTTGCTGCTGACCGCAACCGCCTGCACCCACCCCGGGTCCTCCACTGGGGACGCCAAGGTCTCTGCGGCGAGCTCCGGCTGGTCCGAGAGCAAGGGTGGCAGCGGGCTGTCCCTGACCGAGAAAGTCGGGAAGCTGAAGGTGGCCCGCGAGTCCCGGGCGGGGTATGAGCGGGAGAAGTTCAAGCTGTGGGTCGACGAGGACCACGATGGCTGCGACACCCGCAAGGAAGTCCTCCTGTCCGAAGCGGTCAAGAAGCCTCGGCAGGGCGAGGACTGCAGACTGACCGGCGGCACCTGGCGCTCGTACTACGACGACAAGACCGTCACCGACGCGCGCAAGCTGGACATCGACCACGTCGTCCCCCTTGCCGAGGGATGGGACTCGGGCGCCTCGACGTGGACCGCGGAACGGCGGGAGGCCTACGCCAACGACCTCGACGCCGAGCGCTCACTGGTCGCGGTCAGCCTCAGCTCCAACCGCGCCAAAGGCGACCGAGACCCCGCCGAATGGCTCCCGCCGGCCACAGACGCGCTCTGCACCTACGCCACCGACTGGGTCGCCACCAAACTCCGCTGGAACCTCAGCGCCGACCGCGCCGAGATCAAAGCACTCCACAAGATCGCCAAAGGATGTAAGGACGCGACCGTGACGTACACACCCGCACCCTGAGGTCCCGCTCGACGGCGCGCCGCCCGATCAACAGCTGGGCGGCCATCTCCTGGCAGGCTGTGAGGCCTCGTCGTCATCCCCCTGGGGGATCTGCGTGATATCCACGTCGCTGATACGAGCCATGCGGTGGTGTCGGCAACTGACCCCGAGGACTCCCTACCCTAGTGTCGCGTCGGGCCGGGGCCAGCAACCGGCCCTGGTTCTTTTCATTCTGACATGTTGTCGCCAAGCTCGCTCTCACCTCGGACAATACCCGGGTTCTTGTCAGGAAGGCACTATCCGGAGTTCAGATCCGCGGCGTTCGACTGGCACAGTCCCGTTATGCGTATCTCCACCAAGGGCTCCGTCGCTCTCATCGGGAGCTTCCGGCAGCACTACCCCGAAGTCCGGGCGGCCGCCCGGACCTTCACGGACGCCGGACTGACCGTGAAAAGCCCGCCGATCTGCCGGATCGTCGACCGTGAGCGTGAGTTCGTGCGCTTCGAGTCCGACCCTCCGGAGGCCTCGGACCACGACCTCCAGGCGGCGACCATGGAGAAGATCTTCACCTCGGACCTGGTGTACGTCGTGAATCCCGGCGGATACATCGGCCGCACCACCGCGTACGAACTCGGGTGCGTCCACGAACGCGGCATGGCCGTCTACTACGCGGAGCCACCGAAGGACCTGCCCATCGCCGTCCCTGAGGGAACAATCGTCGATGCGCGCCGCTTGGTGGAGATCATCGCCGGGAGCGATCCGGGACCCGCTCCAGTCAGGCGGCCACGGGTCTCGGCGCAGCCGACGGCCGACATCGTGATCTTCACGATCGGCTCGGAACAACTGCGGGTCCTGCTCGTGCGGCGCGGCAAAAAGCCGTATCGCGGGATGCTCGCCCTGCCCGGCGGGTTCGTTCGGCCGGGAGAGTCTTTGGAGGGTACGGCGAAGCGGGAACTCCGGGAGGAGACCGGGCTGAATGGCTCCGGGGTCCGGCTGGAACAACTACACACGTACTCCCGTCCGGAGCGTGATCCCCGGGGCCGCATCATCTCGACCGCCTTTCTAGCGGTCATGCCGGATCCGCCGGAGGTGACCGGTGCGAGCGACGCTCGCGAGGCCGACTGGGTCGAGGTCGAGGAATCGCTGTGGGGCCCCAACAGCAGCCTTGCCTTCGACCACGGCGAGATCCTCCGGCACGGGCTCGAGCACACCCGGACCCGGCTGGAACACACCACGGTCGCGACCGCCTTCTGTGACGACCTCTTCACCATCACTGACCTGCGCAAGGTCTACGAAGCGGTGTGGGGATACGAGCTCAATCCGGGGAACTTCCACCGCAAGGTCGTGGAGGAGACCGCGGGTTTCGTGGTCAGAACCGACAAAGTGCGCAGGTCAGGGCCCGGGAAGCCGCCTGCCCTGTTCCGCCGGGGCACGGCGGACCTGTTGTACCCGCCGATGATGCGCGGCCGCCGCGCCCCCTAGGACACCGCGGCCCCGGACTGAGCGAGAGCCGAGGCCGCGGCCGGAACACACCATGCAGTGGTGTGGAGAACACCGACGCTCACCCGACCTTGTGGAAGAGGCGATCTGGTGAGCATCCATCCTCAGGAAGGACAACACCATGCTGTCACTTTCTTCTTCCGGCGCCGGCGATTTCTCCTCCTCCTGGACCTGGGGGGCGGTGATTGCCCTCGCCGCGCTGGTCGTCAGTACCTGGCTCGTCGTCAACCACCGCCACCGCGACCAGACCGTCCAGTGGCACCAGCCCGACTACGACACGGCGCGCGATGCGCTCCTCGTGCTGAACCGACTGTCGCTCACGACGGCCGTCGAGGGCGTCACGGCCGAGCTGCGCGAGCTGGTCGACGTGGTCAGCAGGCTCAGGATCGCCGAACAGCGTTCCCCGGACCTGCCGTTCGGCGTGATCGTCGCGGAGTTGGAGGGCTATCGGGCGAACGTACTGCCGCAGAACCACGCCGCCAAGCTCGCCGGGGACGAGAGCCTGCTGGACGACTACCTTGCTCTCGCCCGCGTGCAGGGCATCCGGCTCCAAGCCGCGCGCACCGCGATCGTCCGCGTACAGCGGAAGATCGAGAAGCGGATACGTAATTAGGGTCATTAGCGGATCTTCGCGGGAGTAGGAGCGGCGTTCGGTGCGGCGAGAGAGCGTGCCAGGCATCGCGACACCGCGGAGATCCTTCAGAAGGGCCCTAGACGACCCGTACCCCAAGTTCAAGCCCGGTCGGGGCTGATCGATTCGCCATCCCTGTCGAAGGCTGGCGGCATGAACATGCGTCGCTGGTCTTCGCGTGCATACCCGGAGCGGCCGCGTGGGCAGGCATTCCCCTATGTCGACGTACGTGCCCTCTCCTGATGAAGTCGCCGCCGCACAGACCCCGAAGGGCGGCTGGACGAAGAGGCAGCTCGCCGAGTGGGGTGTCCCGTGGCCGCCGCCGCAGGGTTGGCGCAAGCACCTTGAGGCGCAGTGGCGAGGCGAAGACGTGCCGCCGCTGGAGAATCCGCAGACCCCCGGAACAGCTTCTGATCAGGACACGTTGTTCTGAGCCGGCGCCCGGGCGAGCTGCGTCGCCAGTTCACCGCCCCGGTCGGCGTGTGCTCCGGGAGGCTGAGCGGCGGTCAATCGGGCGTGGGCCGGCCCTCGGCGCGTTGCGGTGACTTCGGGCCGTTTGTGCGTGGGTCAGGTCAGGCGGCCCAGCCGATGGAGGAGACGTGGGTGTAGATGGTCAGGATTCTGCGCGGCAGTTCGCCCTCAGCATGGATGGACGTCCGACCCAGGCCTGGTGCTGCATCGCGACGAATGATCCTTGGCGGCGGCGACCTTTCAGCACGCCGACGCGCGTTCTGCCCTCCACCACCTGGAGACCACTCTCCGATGGGTCGAGCAGCCTTCGGTCGATCAAGATGGGCGGACGCTTCCACGTCCCGAGTGTTTCCCAGCATCGAGCGACACCCTCGTGAATCCCGGCATGTCGAACCCGAACCCAGTGATCCGGGTTGGCGGCGTACTCGTCGATGCAGCCGTTGTCGGACGCTCCGGTCGGCATCCTCGAGCCGATCAACCTTCAGTACCCGCCAGCTTTCTGCGCGCCCGTCTACCGCACGTGGCGCTTGGTTATCGATCGACTCATCTCAGCCGAGGATGAACGCCCTGACGGCCCTGCCCGGGCAGGCGCCGCGTGCATGGAGCTCAAGGCGCTCGCACCCGGCATAAGGCCCGCGATGAGGTAGCAGGAGACGTGGGGCGATCCGTCGACCGGTGTGACCGCGCATGCCCGACGGCTCCCTGAAGTCCGCGTCGGTGCCCGCGGGGGCAACGGTTTCCGGACGCCTTCTGACACTCGGTGTATCGACGGAACTATTTCGTCCATCGGACTTCCTGTGCAATCTGGTTCGTACCCCAGATCAGCACTCCTTCCATCCGCCACGGACACCGGAGGACCATATGAAGCTGAAAAGTCGCCTCGCGACCGCCGGAGCCACCGCAGCCCTTGCGATCGGCGTCGCTCAGGCGCCTGCCGGCGCCGTCGAGGCCGGCATCCAATACGAGGTCAGTGGAGTAAGCGACTTGGAGTGTGCCGAGGCATCTGGGGACTACGTCTACAGCCTCATTGAAAACACCGCCGATCGGTACCGCGCCTCGTACAACATCGGTGTCAGCACCACCGGCAGGTGCAGCAGTTCGGTGATCGCCCACCTCCGCATCCAGTACAGGGAGTGGATCGGCACCGGCTGGGACGACACCCCTTATGCCTGGAAGACCATCGCCACGAGTAACGGTAACGACTGGGCCCACGACAGCCTCTACCAGGTCAAGGATGTCCATTTCGCCGTCTGCGAATACACATCGAGCAAGGGCAACTACAACTGCAATTACGTGAAGTGACCGTCTCCCCCGGCCGCTTCGAGGGCACCACCCCGTTCCCGAAGGAAGGACCTCGGCTACCGGGCCCTGACCGACTGACCAGCCACCTCCTGGCGGGGAAGGGCCGTCCGTCCGGGCTCACTCCGGCGCGTCGACCGGGCCGAGGAAACCGGGACTTCAGCGAAGGCCCCAGCCGCTGCTGAGAGCGGCTGGGGCCAATCGCCTGACCAGGGCATTCAGGCGGCTCTCACGTGCTGATGGTGGTCGTCTCGTGAGCCAGGCGCGCCGCGGTGGTCCGAGCGGCTATTGCCTGTGGCCCACTGGCGGTAGGCGTCAGCACGGTCCCACGCGTCCTCCCAGGCGCCGGTGGGCGCGCGGGAGACGCCGCACGCCTCCACAAAGTGGATCAGCAGCCTCTTCGCGGGCATCCGCTCCCCGCGGAGTACCGCCCCCACGGTGCTGTGCGGCAGGAGTGTCACTCCGTGGGAGATCGCCCTGTCCTCCAGTTCCCGCAAGGACAGGCCGCCAGCCTCGAGCTGCATGGCGCGCATCGACTGGAGCAGCTGCGCCGGGGTGTGGATGAATTCCGGACGGAGGACCGGCTCGCCGCGGATACCCGGCGAGGCTGAGCGGAGGGAGCGGCGCTGCTCTGTGGCAGCGGCCCACATCCGGCGAGCCTGCTCCAGGTCGCCACCGCAGGCAGTGGCGAAGGCCTCGACGACGGGCCAGCGCGGCACGGTGGTACCGCGGGCGGCCCGCCAGAGCGTGGCCGGTGCGAAGCCGGCTGTAGGTGTCTTGTGCGCCATCTGCTGGTAGGTCAGTCCCGCCTGTTGGCGCAGTGACCGCAGCCACTGCGCCAGCTCGGCGGCGAGATCGGCCTCCGCGGGGGCGCTCGGGGTGCGCCCCATTCCGGTTCTCCTTCTACAGGGTCCGGGAACGGGGCGCGAGGGCCGCGATAGTGCGGCGCAGGAGCTCCACCGCGAGGAGACCACCGGCGGTGATGGTGGTGATGACCGTCTCCAGCGGCATCCGGCAGGCCACCATCACGGCAGTGACGAGCACGACCACGATCACGACGGCCACGGCAGGGGCCGGCAGCGGCGTGCTGCCGGCCCGGCCGGGGCCCTCCACACACAGCGGGTGAACCGGAATCTGGTTGTTCAAATTCTTCTCCCTCGGCTCGTTGCCACCCGACTCGGCCCCGGCACGGGATCCGCTGCGTTGCAGCGCAGCGAACGCGGGACCTCAGCGAAATGGTCGGCCGTCAAGGGACGCGGCGACAAGGCGTAAATGGGCTTCCATTTCACCTTGTCCCAGCTGGAGTTGAAACACCATCAGGCAGGCCTGCAGGTCACCGGATGCTTCGGTACCACCGATGCGGGGTTCGGCACCTGCATCTGTCCGACGTAGCGGCCTTGATCAGCATTGCGTGCCCCCCACCCTCGTCTGCTTTTCTGTACTGGTAAGTCGTCACGGCACCGCGCAACTATCCGGAGGGGAGGCGGAGATGACCCCAGCCGTCCACGGGGGAGATCGAGCAGGCCCTCTTTCGCGCCGCCCCGGCCGTGCGCATACGGCGCCCCGCACACGCATGGGCGTGTGACGCCCGGGCCCGAACATTTCACACAAGGCTTCCCCGGCCGTTGCCACTCGACGCAACAGGGGATTCGGTCGTCAGCTGTTGCAGCGGCGACGACCTTTGGTGTGGCCGTCCACGACTCACGGACGGCCACACCGATAAGACTCCACCGTCATTGGTCAGGCACTGGAACAGGCGCCGGTATCCACCGACTCGAGGATGAACAGGCGGCCCGCCACGACCTGCTCACCAGCCAGTAAGACCCCCGCGCCACTCACTAGAAGTCAGCTGATCTCCTCGACGCGCCCGTCTCACCGGCCTCCAGGTCATCCGCACGCTGCCGGACCATCGGCCGTGCGGCTGCCGGTGGCGTCCAGACAACAGCCGCGCCCTGCAAGACGCAGCCGCACCCTCCGGACAGCACCGGCGGAACTACCTGCCGCGAGACCCTCGCAAGCCGAAGCCGTTCCGGGCTGTAAGTACCGACTCGCACGGGGGTGCTCGTACGGGTGATGTGCATACCGCCGGTGAACCGGCCCGGCACCCGCAGCGTCGCATAAAGCATGGACAGTATCGACGAGGTGCATGTGTGCGAGCCGGGCCTGGTGGTCCTGGACATCACAGCCCGGGAGGAGGAGACCGCAGTGGCGGTGATGTCCAGGCTGGATGAGCTGTGGGCGACATCCGGCATCGGACCAGTGCGGCGAGTCGCGGCTGAGCCGGGAGTGCGAGCCCGCCTGTACGCGGACATCCGGCGCCCCGGCTCCTCCGACCCGGTCTAAGCGTCGTGACCTTGGCCCGAAGCGTGCTGGACCAGCCCTGGCCAGTCGACGGCATCGTGGCACGGGGAAGGTCCTTGGGCGCCATGCGTCAGCCGACGGTGTCGTGCTGGGGCAGGCGTGGCGGTGGCCAGGCCGGGTCCACCGCCAGGCGGTCCACGCCACGGCCTCGGCGAACGGGCCCTGGCGTTCCTCGAGCATCGCGATGACTTGGACGCGGGCGGCGTCGACGGCCTGGTGCTGGGCGTCGGTGACGATGCCGAGGCGACGTGCGTGTGCGTACTCATCTTCGTCCTTCCATCGCCGGCCTGTGAGATCGGGTTCGATGAGCAGGTCCAGGGCCAAGTCGAAGGTGTCGAAGCCGCCGTTGGTGCGGGTGATGGGGTGCTCGAAGTTCACGTACCAGTTCCTCAGCTGGTAGGTGCCGCCGGGGCAGGGGGCGAAGAAGGCATTGATGCTGAACCACGCCGTCGGCGGTTTCCACCGCAACAGTTCGGTGTCCTGCCACACGCCGGGAGCAAGCTCCCACTCCCCCGCCGCCATCGCCTCGAACGCTTCCATCCGCACCGCGCGGTCGCTCTCCGTACGCGCTTTGACGTAAAGGACCGGCCAACGGGCTTCGGCCCCTGGACAACAGGCAGTCACCAGCGCCACCCCCGTGTCGGCAACAACCCGAAGCGCCTTCTCAGTCCACACCCGCCCCCGGTAGACATCGCGCCGCACGACTGTCTCACCGGCGTCGAAGTACCGCACTGCCTGTCACCTTCTTCCTGTCCCGTCCGCAGCCGGACGGCAAGCCACACGGGGACTGCTTGCCCAAGCAGCCTTTGCACTTATCCAGTGCCTAGGGCGGTTCGCCGCGCTCGCGATAGCCAATGGGTCGGGCTCCAGGGAGCGCTCTGGCGACGGTACGGGTGGCACTCCTATACCGCACCATGGCTCACCTCGCTGCGGGCAAGCCAGCGTGATGGCAGAGGACAGACGGTGAGCCGTGAACGTCGTGCACGAGCCCACCTCTCTTCTCAAGCAATCTTCGATGCGTCTGTCACGTGTCGCTCTGCCCGGCCCCGGTAGTTGTTGCACCGGATGGTTCAAACAGGAGGGGCGACGCCCATGCGGCTGCACATCAGATCCACCGTTCTCACGCTCGCTGCCGCCATCACGGCTCTGGCCGGTACGGTGGCGCCGGCCTCAGCGGCATCCGTAGGGACGGTCACCACCACGCTGCACGAAGCCATTGCCGCACTGCCCGTTGCGGCGGAAGACCGCACCGGATACGAACGCATCGCCTTCAAGCACTGGGTGGACGCGGACACAGACGGCTGCAACACACGTGCCGAGGTCCTGCTCGCCGAGGCGATCGAACCGCCCACGGTCACCGGCCGGTGCACCATCAGCGGCGGCATCTGGCACTCGTACTACGACGACACCGACGTGCAAGGCGCCCGCAGCCTGGACATCGACCACATGGTGCCACTCGCCGAAGCCTGGGACAGCGGCGCCTCCACCTGGTCCGCGCAGAAACGCCAGGACTACGCCAACGACCTCGGCGACACCAGGTCCCTGGCCGCGGTGAGTGCTCGAGAGAACCGCTCCAAGGCCGATCAGGACCCCAACCAGTGGCTTCCCTCCAACCCTGGAGCCCACTGCCGGTACATCGAGGAGTGGACCGTGGTGAAGTCCCGCTGGGGCCTGTCGGCGGACCCGGGCGAAGTGACCACGCTCACCGACCTCGCGGACAGCTGCCACGATGCCCGCATCACCTACACACCTGCCCGCTGAAGTCAGTAGCCACGTAGCCATCGCGTAGAGGTACCATCCACCACCAACATGGAAAAGCCCCGGACGAGGGAGCCTGTGGTGGACACTTCTGCCGACAACACCAATCTGAAGTCCCAATATGCGGCGCAGATCACCGCCGACCTCGAACGCAACTCCGCCGACCACGAACGTCTCAGCTCCGAGATCACGGCACTACAGCAGCAGCTGTTGGTGCTGGAAAACAACCGGGCGCTGCTGCTCGGCATGCGGCAGAGCCTTGGCGACGAAGCTACCGGTGACGTTCCGGAGAGCACCGGCGTCAGCGGCTCTGAGAATGGTGCGTCCGCTGCACTGAAGTCCGCGGAGCGGTCGCCGACGCGCAAGCCGAGGAAGAAGACCGACACAGCCAGCGGCAAGCGGAAGGGAACGGAGTCGGGCGGGAACCGCACCAAGCGGGTGCGAGAAGCGGGTGCGCCCACCCTCCGGGACCTTATCCACGGTGACCTCATCCAGCACGGTGAACCGCGCTCCGCGGCCGAGGTCACCGCCGCCCTCACCCAGGCCCTCCCGGACCGCGAGATCAAGGCCACGGTCGTGCGCAGCACGCTCGAGTCACTCGTCGCCAAGGGCGAAGCTCACCGCACCAAGCAGCAGAGGTCCGTCTTGTATTCGGCTGCCGCCCCGGCCGCGGTCGCTGGTGCCGCTGAGCGCAGCGCGGCTTCTGCTTCCTGAGAGCTGTAGGCCGATCGCACAGGGCTCGACAAGCCCCCACCCTCGACGGGAACTTGTGAGGGATGGGCATGCGTAGGGCTGGTGGGCGCCTTCTCCTGCACTGCCCTGCCGCTGATCCACGGCAACACCTCTCACACGTGTGGAGCTGCTCCTCCTTGCCCCGTCGCACTACATCCTTGTCAAAGTCGTGGGTGGGTTGGTGGGTTATGGTGCCCGCATGAGCGGACGGTTCACCGGCTGGCCGGAGCGCGCCATGGACGTGTTGCTGCATCTGGAGGGCGAGCCGTCACGCGAGGTGCGCGAGCAGTACCGCGCGGATCGCGAACGTCTCGTCCGGCAGCCGATGATCGCCCTGCTGAATGATGTGGCGGACGTCGATCCCCGGTACGAGGACTTCTCCGTCTGGCACTACCGCACAAACTCCTGGTGGTGGCAGCGCCAGGGCGCGGTGATCCGGCTCGGCCGCAAGATCGAGATCGGTCTGCGGTCCGACCTGGACGGCCTGCGGATCCAGGGCGCCTGGTGGTACCCCGACCCTGGCCAGGTCACCATGTTCCGCAAGGCCGTCGCCGCCGAGGGAAGCGGCCACGAACTCTCAGCCATCGTCGAGGACTTGAAGGCGAAGGGCTACGACATCTCCGGGGACGTGATGAAGCGCCCCCCACGAGGTTATCCGTCCGACCACTCCCGCACGGTCCTCCTGCGCCACCGCTCACTGATCGCTGCCCAACCCCTCGGCTGCGACGAGTGGCTCCACACTCCTGAAGTGGTCGGCAAGGTCCTCGCGGCCGCCGACGATCTCGACTCCATGCTCACGTGGCTGGTCCGTTATGTGAACAGCTCGCCTGACTCGAGAAGAACCAGTGCCGGCATACACCGCCCGGCAAACTGGCACACGTCGCTGAGAGGAGAGGGAAGCGTACGGGACCCTTTCTCCCCAGGCCGTCACCGAGCTCAGACGCCTGCTCGCACAGGCGGCGTAGAGGGCGCCCTGAGCTCGGCCGGACGCAGCGCTGGCGTGGACGGCTCGGGTCCCGTCGCTGTCCGTCCTCTCCTTCTCGTGTCGCCATCATCAGGGCCTGGCCGTGGCGATGAAGAGCCAGGTGCCGATGGCGGCGTCGGGATCAGGACTGCGGCGGATGTCGGTGTGCTCGCGGTCGAGGCGGTGAGTATCGCCGGAAGCTCGGCTGGCTGCTCATGCCCACGGGTCTGATGTGCCTGCCGGGGTACACCTATGACGGCCATACGGCCTTCCTGTGGTCAGCGGAAAAGCCGCGAGGCGGGGGCCAGGAGGGCCCCGGCGGCCACCATGCCCGCGAGCAGCGGCACGGGTAGGTGGGCGCCTGGCGTGTACTTCAGGTGGTTGAGGTTGTATCCGGCTCCGAGCAACCAGAGCAGACTGCCGACTATGATCAGCAGGTAGTTGTCCCTTTCGCGGAGAATGCGCATTCCTGCCCAGAGCAGCAGCGGCATCACGAGTAAGATCCCCAGTACGAATGTGACCAGGTGGATTTCGTCGGGTATCCATGAGTCGTCGGAGTTTGCGCGGCTCTGGGCCCGTGCGGCGGCGTAACCGGCGCTGAGGATGAGGTGGCATACGAGTACCGCCACAGCCGTGACTGCCGCTCCCTTGAGGGGCTGTACCGCTCGGGACATGTTTTATTCCACGCTTTCCATAGGCCGTGGGGTCCTGCGTACGGTACGCAGGACCCCACGGTTTCCACATGATCAGTTGTTACTCGTCCTTGAGTGTCTTCTCAAGGGAGTCGGCGTACAGGCGGGCACCCGCCGGCTTGGGATGGAACGACTGCATGGACGGCTCGGGCAGGTCGTTGTCCGCCTTCGCCTGGCCGGATATCACGATGCCATGCACCGACTCCGGATCGCCACAGATCGCTTTGCCGGTGAACACTCCGCGCGGGTCGGAGAACACCGCCTTGGCTTTGTACTGTGAGTTGGCGTCGTCTACTGCGCCCTTCATCTCGTCGGCGAGGATGTCGGCGACGCTGTTGAGCCATTTACCCTCAACGTTCTCCATGCCGAGGACGCACGAACCGTTGTCCTCCAGAAGCCTGGGGTAGCCCATGAGGACGATCTCGGCGTTGGGGGCCTTGTCGTGGATCGTCTTCAACGTTGCGGTGATGCGTGGCCGGATCTGTTCGTGGAGCCACTTCGGCGCCCATTCTTCCAGCCGTCCGGTGTCGCCACCGGTCTTCTCGCCGTTGTCCGGGTTGATGTTGTCCAGCGACTCGGCCTGGCAGTTCCATATGGTGGACAGGACGCACTTCTTGACGATGTCGGTGAACCGGGCGTCGTTGCCGCCGACGGACAGGGTGACCAGGCTGGTGTTCTGGTCGAGGTAGCCCTGCTTGAGTTGTGCGAGTTCGCTGCTCCTGCCTGTGTTGAGGATATTGAAGGTACGGGCGCCGGAGCAGGCGATGAAGTGGTAGTCCATGTTGGCGTCCAGGCTGTCGGCCAGCGCGCCGATGGACTTGCTGTAGCCCGGCAGGGTTGCCTGACGCGACCAGGCGATCTTGGATCTGTGGCAGGAGTTCTTCGACTTCGGTTCCGTCTTGTCGTAGTAGTCCGACTCGGCGTAGTAGTCCTTGCCGCCCGGCTCGGTCGCACCCTCACCTGAGGAGTACGAGTCGCCCATCGCGACGACGAAGTTCTTCGGCTTCGCGGACAGCGGCTGGAATGCCACGGAGTCCCAGGCGATGTCCTCATCTCCGGTGCCGTCTTGGGTGTCGCTGTCCAGCGAGACCGTTGGGGTGCCGGTGAAGTTGAACACGCCCAGGTCGACCCACTTGTTCTCCAGCACTCGCTGGGGGTGTACCCGGTAGGGGCTGGTCGAGTCGGTACCGCCGATCAGATAGGTGGCCTGACGGGTGTGGGCGCCGTGGTCGGGCATGTGGGCGTAGACGCGCATCCAGCCGCGCTTGGAGGAGTTCAGGGTCCAGGTGCCCTTGACGTACAGGCGCCCGCCGTCTTTGTCGTCGATCTTGGATCGGGTGTGGGCGAACCAGAAGTGGTTGCCGTTTCCCGCGCCGATCTGGTGCATGTCGATCCGGCCTGAAGCCGTGGCGAAGTCGAGGGCGAATGAGCCCTGTGAGGAGACCGCGCCGCACCGGCTCGAGGATCCCGCCGGGACTGTGCCGTTGGGCAGGTCGTCCACGATCAGCGCCCCGGCAGGGAGGCCGGTGTTGCAGCGTGGCGGATAGGAGTTCGCATCCGGCTGCTCGGGATAGGTGTCATCGAACCGGTGGATGGGGTTGCCGCACTCCGCGTTCTTGCAGTCTTTCCACGAGGCGGGCTCGTGGTACCAGCACTTCAGATACAGCGGGTTCTTGCTGGCATCCGGGTCGCCGGGTACGTCGCCGGGCAACGTGCAGGGGCCCTTGCCGGTGTCGTTGGACGCGCCAGTGCCGATTTTGAACTGATCGCAGTTGTTGGAGTCGTTGCAGAACTGTCCGAGAGGTGGCTTCGCCCGGGTGCGGGCTTCGGTGGTGTTCCACCAAGCGGCGCGGTATCCGGGCTGGAAGTCACCGGGAGCGAACATGGCCGAGATCGGGCGTGCGGCCCAGCCGATGACCTTCTCCTCGTACGGCCAGTCCTGGGGGTGCGAGGCGTGCGAGTAGTCGTCCTTGCCGCCGCCTGCTTCCAGGAACGGGGGGCGGTTGGCCTTCCACAGCGGGTTGGCGGGGTTGTTCGTCCAGCCCACGCCCCATTTCCCGGAGTTGCTGCCTGCCGTCGACTTGGGGTAGTAGCCGGCGTTGTAGGCCCACAGCGCGTAGAACCAGTTCTCGATGTACTTGGGGTCACCGCCGTTGATGGTGAGTCCGTCGGCGCGGGTATCGTTCCATTTCTCGATCAGGATGTTCACGCCCGCTGCGATGTTCGCGGAGTAGTCCAGGGCGACGGCCTCCTGCTGCACGGTCGTCTTGGGCTTCTCGTGATCCTTCTCCTTGCCGTGCATGCGCATGCCGTCGGTGACCTGGGTGACACCGTAACCGCAGTCGGCGTCAGCGAAGTTGATCGCCCATGGGTCCTTCTGATCGCCGCTGGCCGAGTACTTGATGCCGTAGTAGTTACCGATCAACGCGTTGCCCGTCACGCCCGGAACCACGGTGCGGGCGGCCTGCCACATGTTCGACTCCTGCGCGGTGACGCCGAGCATCACCTGCGCGGGAACGTGCCAGTCCGCCCCCGAGCCGCCCTTGAGCGTGGTGAGGGGGAACAGCGTCTGCGGCGCGTAGGCGGCCATGCCGGTGTTCTTCCAGTTTGCCGCGCGCGTGGCTCCCTTGTTGAGCTTGCCGACGACAGCCTGGTCCACTGCCCACTCGATCTGGCGCGGGGTGGGCTGGAACGCCTGCTTCTGCGCGTTGCCGCGTGGCACGGAGCAGTAGCGGTCCGGCTCGTCGGTCCCGCCGATCCGCTGTCGCCTGTCGGAGCCCGCGGCTGCGAGCACGGGGGAGGTTTCATTGCCCGCACGTGCCGACTTCGCTCCGCCGATTCGGTCGCCCGGAATGGCGTCCAGAACCGCAGTCCTGCCAGTGTCCAGTGTCTTCAGGGTGGTGCGGACGGTCCGCTCGGTCAGTGCCTCCTCGGGCCTGATGCGGGAGTCCTTCCCGTCTGCCCAGCGCGAGGTGACAGCTGCCTGTCCGCGGCTGGAGACGAGGGCGTCCTTGGCCAGACCGCCTGGGTTGTGCAGCGTCTTGGCGGCACGGCCGGTAGAGGTCGCCTTGCCGGTGACGTACACCTGCCCCGCGGGAGTTGCGGACAGGTCGAATTCCATCAGCCGGCCCTTGGCGAGGGAGGACGGCTCAGTCTTCGCGGCGCCGTTGCGCAGTTCCTCCGCCGTCACTCGGGAGACGGTCGCCGTGTCGTCCGCGGCCGCGCGCGCACTCTTGAGGGCCTTGGCATCGCGTGGCGTACGGTCGATGAAGGTGACGCCGCCGTCGGCGTCGGCCTTGAGCTCGAACGGGGTTGCCTTCGTGGTGGCGACCTCACGCACCGTGTCGCCGTTCACCTTGACGATGTGGTTACCGCGTGCCGCAGCGATGCCGCCGCTGACGGGGATGGCGGAGGTGACCTGGCCGGGCACGGTAGTTTTGGTCTCCACCTTGCCGGTGGCGGCGTCGACGGTGACCAGGCGGGTCTTCTCGCTCTTCGCCGAGTCGTCCGTCAGTGCGGTGAACACCGCATCATCCCCGTGACCGCAGCCAGGAGAGAAGTAGCCGAGAGTTGCCTGGAAGGGCAGTTTGGTGATCGTTCCGCTGTCCAGGTCGACGACCGCGGTGAACGCACCGCGCGTCATCATCTCGGGCTTGTTCGTGAAAGTACGCGGCGCGTAGGCGACGGCGGCGTACTTTCCGGAGGCGGTCACGCAGGCGTTGCCGATCCATGTGTCCGTGTCGAACCCGGTCTCCGACAGCGAAGCGGCGGTCCGCCAGCGGTAGCCGTCCTTCTCCACAGCGGTCAGGAGATGGAATCCGGTTCCGTCTCCCGAGGTCGTCCACGCTGTGTCATTCGACGTTCGGTAGTTCTTGCCGAGTGTCGCGGTTCGGTCCTTGACCGGGACCGACTGTGGCCGGTCTCCCGGCCTGGCACTGTCCGCATCGTCCGCGGCAGGGTTGCTCCAGCCGTTGGCGGCGTTCCGCGGAACGGCCGGGCCGTCGGCCGCGAACGCCTGGGCAGTGGTGGCGCCGGCGACGAGTGCCAGGGTGACGGCTGTGGTCACCGATAAGCGAGCACGTCTGCGTCTACTTCGTCTCATGCTTCAACTCCATACGTATGGATGCTTTACCGTCCCCGTGTCTTTCCACGCGCGGCCACGGATGGTGGCTGGGAGGAACACTGATCAAGGCGTCTACCGTTTTTCGGTTCGCCTGACGGGGCATTGGGAGAATCCGTCCGAGGTCCTGGACGACTGGTTGGACGGTTTTCTGCGGACTCGCGACGTAGGTGAGCGTGCAGGCATGCCCCACTCATGCATGTATACACGGTGGGACATGGTGGAGATACCGACGCGGCGACTCCCGCGTCTTATTGACGCGGGAGTCGCCTCGGTATCAGCGGAGATGCTTTGACTTGGTGCTCTTTACGATGGTCACCTGGGGGTTCTTCGGAACCGGGCTCCCAGAATCCCGTGCGGTGAGTTCGGCGGGCCACGAAGTCCCGGGATACAGGCCGACCGCTTCGCTCTTCATGCGAACCGTCGCATCAAAGCCATGATCGCCGGTAACGCGGACGGCGACTTCGTAGAACGCACGTTGATCGCCACGATTGGTGATCTTTATCGGCACCGTTAAAGCGGATCCGCTGCGTACGGGCTTGAAGACCGTCACATCCCCCTGCCTCGTCACAGGATGGCTGAAGTGCTCGCCTTCCTTGGGCTCCCCCGGCGTGACCGGAACGCCGCTTGGAGCCGCAGCGGCCCGTTCTTTGCCTGCCTCCTCTTGGGCTCTCTGCTCAGCCGTCTGAGGAGTGGGGGAGCTTCCTGCCGCTGATGCGGAAGGGTCGCCAGCGCCCGATGAGGAAGGTGATTCTGGGGCGTTCAAGGCCCTTGAGGGCGGTGCCGTGGCAGCGCTCGAGTCATCCCCATCGGCGCCGCACGCAGTGGTGAGGACGCCGGCTGACAACATCAGCACGGTGAGAGTGAGTGCCGAACCGCGTGCTCCCGGCCGACGGCGCGTGAGGGCGGAGTGTTGTGCCGGTGTGTGCATGTTTCCGTTCCACTGCTAGGCAACGTGACTTGGACCTGATTATCGTGCGGTCGACGCACAATTCTCGTGCGCAGGGTCAATTCTCAGCCGCAGAAGGGGCCGCGTACCGCGTCGATGATCGCCACGCCGCTGCTGTTCTTCATGATCGCAGTGATCTCGGGACAGTTGTTCATGCGTACCGGACCGGCGTACTGAGTGAAGTTTCCCTCATCGGTGTCGCACCTGGGGCTGGACACCTTGTTCTCGCAGATCTTGAGCTTCATGTACCTGGCGCCCTCGAGGTTGTTGTCGAAGAGCGCACAGGCGTAGTTGCTCGGTCCGGTACCACCCTTGACATAGCTGAAAAGGGTCCCGAACCTCCGATCGTCAGGCAGCAGATCGACGCTGTAGAGCTCGTAGCCCGATCCGCAGAGAACGGCCATCGCTTGGACCTTCTCGGGATTTTGCGCAGCGATTGCACGCGTGGTGGCGTCGGCCTGAGCCGAAACCTTGACGCTGGGCTGCGACGTGTCAGCGGCCACTGCTTGCGGGGCAATCAGCCCCAGGGCAGCAATCGAAACCGCTGCTACAGCGGCGCCTAAGCCAGACCTCCGGCTGCTGGTCATACGTGTCCCCTCCCATGAAGTGAAACAGAATCAGGACTGCGCGAAGAAAACTCGCTTGAACCCCCCGGTTCAGACGCGCGGCAGCCCTTGAAGGCGGGCCTGAGACTACGGATCGAATGAGATTCCGAAAAGACTGGCGACCGACGACCACCCACGCCAGCCCGCCTTTTGGTGACCTACGGTAACGACACCTGCCCCCGCGAGGTCCACCGCAACAAATCACCTCAGCAGATGAGGTCTAAACCACTACCAACAGTCACTCTGTGTCCTTCGTCACAAACGGCATCGTCTGCAGTCAGGCATCACTCTTCACCGAGATGTAGCGCTAGCTGGGCTGCTGCGATGACGTGTCCGCCTTGCACTATTGACGACGCGGTCAGCGAGATCCGCCGCCCCGATCGGCTCAAGAGCGCGGTCCAGCTCCAGGGGCGCGTCGGTTACCGGGACCGCGGGCATGTGCCTCCGCAGCCGACGCAGCGGGGTCACCACTGTGCCGTCGGCCCGGAACGGAGTAGTCAGCAAGCACCATGCCCAGCCGACGGGCATGCGCCTGCGGTACCTGGTCGGAGAGCACCGGCGCGATGGAGCCTCCCGGTCCTCTGATCGGAATTCATCCGCACCCCGGCGCAGTTGCTCCAGGCGGTGCATGCCATGCAGCTTGAGGCCGACGGCCTCTCCTCGCATCGACGTGAGGTTGTGGAGTTCCTCTATGGCGATCGCCTGGTTCTGATACGGCATGCGTGCCGACTAGGGTCTATGCCGTCTGCTGGCCTGCTGTGAGAGGTATCTGATGTCTGAGCCTGCCTCGGATCCTTCCGTGGCTCATTTTGGGACGGATGGGATGCGCCGGTTCAGCGTTTCCGGTGTGTATGGGGCCCGGCTGCCCGAGGCTGTCCTCGAGAGGCTTGAAGGCTCGGGTGTGCCGTTGCACGTTGCCCCGTACTTCACAGCCGCCAGCCCGTCAGACGCCATCTCCCTCGCCGTCTTCGCCGGCCACCACAATCTGCCTGCGCCGTCTGCCGAGATGGAGGGGTGGGTGCGGATCGGGACGGACGGCTATGCCCAGCTGTGCGTGCGGCCTGATGGCGCCGTGCAGGCAGTGCTTCTCGGACATGACGAGGAGGATGTGTTCGTCAGTTCTGACGTTGCCGCGTTCACTGCGGCGCTTGCGGTGCTTGATCGCCGGATGCCGGTGATCGCCGCCTCCCCTGGGCTGGGGGTGGCCGCAGCGGCCTTTCGGGAGCTGAACGCGGAGTTGCGCCAGCTCGATGATGCCGCGTTCGTGGAGCGCGAGAGCTGGTGGCGGCGGGTCCTGGACGATGTGCGGCACACTCTCAACTTCCCGTTCTCGTCGGCGTTCGAGTACATCGACGCTGCGGGCGGAAAGCAGATCGTGACGGACGCGACCGGGCCGGGGCGTGCCCATCCGGAGGAGTTGGTGTGGCAGCGCCTGTCCGCCGAGGGCGTTGCTCCCGAGCAGGTGCGCCGGGTGTACTGCGAGCTGGCGCCGTGCATGATGCCGGGGCACTATTGCGCGGTGTGGCTGCAGCGTACTTTTCCGCATGCGGAATTCACGCACAGCTTTGACTACGGCTCCGACGCGGATTCGCGTGAGGAGGGTCTCAGGGGGCTGATCACGTTCGCCGCCCAGCAGGCAGAGCGTCAGTGAACGACCAGAAGTGGGAGCGTCCTGCGGCCGGGCGGGAGCCGGCGGCGGCTGCTTTGCTGGCGTGGCTGGCCGACCCGGCGGCACCTCGGATGTGCCTGGTCACGGGGAGCACTGGCTGCGGTAAGTCCGCCTTGCTGGCCTGGTTGGTGGCGCATGGATCGCGTCCCGGTACGCCGCCGGAGCGCCGGGTGCACGCGGTGGTCCCGTTGCAGGGCCTTGGGGTGCGAGGGGCAGTGTGGATGCTGGCTGATCAGCTGGGGGTGGTCGCACGCGCTCCCGGGGAGTTGGTGGCAGCTCTGGCAGCCGACGAGCGGGCGGTCACGATCGTATTGCCGGATCTGGATGGTTCCGCGGCCCCTGAGGAACTTGGCGATCTCGCGGTGGCGCTGGTGGGGCTTGGGCACGTACGTCTGCTGGTCGAAGCGGTCAGCGGCAGTCCCGCGGCCCTACGGTTGGGCTCGCGCGCGCCTGCCGTGATGGACCTCGATCATGGTCAGTGGACCGATCTTGAGCGCTTGGCGGCCTGGCGGGCCGCTATGCCCATGACCGCACCGTCTCCGGAGCCGGACGCGGAAGCCACTGAGGGAGGAAGCCAGCCGGATTTAGATGATCCCGCCCAGGTCATCAGCGGAGACCCGCTGAAGGTGACCACCTGGTACGAGACCAGCTACACGGATCACGCAGGGCTGCGTACCGCCTGGCTGCGCGCCGGCCAGTCCCTCAGCAACGAGTCACGCCCACCCCACCGTGCACTGGTCCTCCAGGCTGCCCTCGGTGACAGGGCCGACCCGCGGCTGTCAGAGGATCTGTCGGCGCTTGCTGCCGACGCTCCCTGGCGCATGGTCTGGAGCCGGGTCAGCGGCGATGTCAGCCCTCCGTGGCCCGGTCCCGCCTTCGCGCTGGCGGCTGGGCACGGAGTGCCTTGAGGGCGAGCTCCTGGTGGCCGACCATAAGGGTGTCGTGCGCAGGATCAGCGCGGCTGACGGGAGCCCCTCAGGCCGCCTGCCGCGGCCCATTCCTTCGGCGGGCACGCTGACCACGCTGCCGGACGGGACGGTGCTCGCGCTGGACCGGCAGGGCCATCTGGACGTTGAGCGCGTCCCTTCGGCACCGAGGCCCTCGGGGATCGAGGCCTTTTTGTCCAGTAAGCCAACGCCTGTCGAGCAGTTGGCCGAGACGGCGCGGGAGCATCTGTCCCGGCATCCCGGCCGCGCCCTGGGAGCATCCTTCACGTGCCTGGCTGCTGGTGACAGCACCGGCTCCGTCCATGCTTTCGGTCCGCAGAGCACGGTGCCTCAGCCCTGTGTGGCCTCTCTGCATCGGGGGCCGGTGACTGCACTGGCCGTCCTTGAGCTGGGGGTGTCCGAGGGCGAGGAAGCTGTGCCGTTGCTGTACAGCGGCGGGGTGGATGGCCTGGTGCGTGCCTGGTCCCCCGGCAGAGAGCCGCTGGATTCTCCTGTTGCCGCCCGGCCGTTTCCGGTCACGGCGTTGACTGCCACGCGGACCTCTGGCGGAGCCGTACTGGCCATCGCGTGGGCGGATGGCCTGGTTGAGTACCACGTTCCGGGCTCCGGGCAGGTGCGTACTTTCCGTCCCGGCCCGCCGGTCCTTTCGCTCGCGGCAACTGCCGCTGGTCAGCTGGTGGTTGGCACTGACGAGATGGTCGTGTGTCTGCGTCCCGTTGGTGTGGGAGCAGGGGCTTGATCTGCGCGGTAGTTGCTTGACGCCATGTCATTTATATGACAAGTGTGGGCTGGTTGGCTTTACGGGGGGACCAGGACGTGGGGAAGAAGCTGCCCGACGACCTCGTCGAGGTGCTCGACCTCGTCGGCGTCGCATGGCCCAATATCGACGAAGACGAAGTCCGCGACACCGCGAAGGACTACCGCCACCTGGCCGACGGCATCCGCGATGTCATCGTGGAAGGCAACAAGGCCTGTTCCCACCTCGTCGCCGGCCGCAGCAAGGGCAAGACCGTCGACGCCATCGACCGGCGCTGGGGCAAGCTGACCACCAAGGACCTGTCCACGTTCGTCAAAGCGCTCGACGCTCTCGCCGACGCTCTCGACGACTGCGCGGGTTTCATCGAAGGCTGCAAGATCGCGTGCATCGCCGAACTGAGCGCCACCGCTGCGACCGCTACCGCAGGCATCATCGGCATGTTCTTCACCGCCGGCCTGAGCGGCCTGCTCAGCGCCGGCGCCATCGCCGCCTGCCGCCTGGCCCTGCACGAGGCAATCAACCACGCCATCTCCGAGATCGCCTCGATCGTCACCGACAAGATCGAGCTGGTAATCCTCGACAAGATCGAGGCCCTGTTCACCGATCAGCTCGACGCCCACGACGACAACGACCTCTCCCGCTACGCCGCCGGCAGCGCCGATATGGCGCAGGACCTGGTCATCGAGTTCGACGAGTTCGAGAAGGCCTCAGGCGGCTACGACGAGACCAAGCGCAACTTCGACAAGAAGAAGAGCCTTCACAAGACGGGCGGATCCAAGCGCCGCAGCTCGGTGAAGAAAGACAGCCGCTTCCACAAGCTGGCCACCGTGATGGACAAGGCCGAGGACGCCGTCGACAAGAAGGCCGACGAGACCGTCCACGTCCTGGAGAAGCACGGCGGCAAGATCGACGAGAGCAAGAAGGGGCACAAGAAGAACGACGAGAAGACCAAAGAGGAAATCGACAGGTGCAGGGGCGATAACGACACGCGCATGTACCTGCTCAGTACCGACGGAACCGTCCAGCGTCTGGACGCCGACGGCGATCTGCACCGCCTCGACAGCACCGACAAGGACCGTCTCGGCGGCATCCTCGACAACGGCAAGGTGTGGCGTCCCCAAACACGGCGCGATCAAGACGACACCAAAGTTCCCAACACCCACACCGGGAAGGTCCGCTCCACCAAGGTCGACCCCTACACGGACGAACTCGGGCAGACCACCCAAGCCGCCCGTTATGCGCGTAACGACTACAGCGGGAACAATTACGCCGCAGGCCGCTACATCGACCCTGACGGCAAAGGAGAGAGCATCCTCGTCGGCTACAGCGAGAAGAGCATGCACTCCGAACGCTCCATCGGCTATCCCCTCCTGCACAACGGGAAGCAATCAGGCCTCAAAGAAGTCTTCACCGAACGCGAGCCCTGTCAGCTCAAACCCAGCTGCGACCGGTGGCTGGACCGTCACTTCCCGCAGGCCAAGACGGTGCATCACACGAACGACTACGACCAGACCGTCCCCCGGCATCGCCGTGACCTGGAGCACCAGAAATATATGGAGGAGCTCCAGAAAGCCCACGGCCGCTAGTATCGGCCTCCACTCCCCCGTAACGAAACACACTGAGGTCCCCGCATGAGCTTCGCTGTCTCCCCGGACGAACTCATCAGCACGTTCGGCTTGTCGGGCGTCGTGTACTTCCCGCGCTACGAGTCACCGCACAACCGCCTCAACACACGGACCGCCAGCTTCCTCAGCAGCGTCGGCCTCCCGGATGAGGAGTGGTTCAAGTCCAAGGCCAGCGTCGGCCAGGACGAGTCGGTCAGCCTGGCCGAGTGGTTCGGACCTGAGGACGGCACCCTGCCCAAGGAGTGCCAGGCATGGCTGGTACTCGGCTACTTCTCCGCCTCCGTCATCGCCCTCGACCCCGAGAACGGCAAGGTGTACGCATTCGGCGAGGGTGAACCCCTGGACTCCTACACACAGCTCCACCGCGACGTCGAGTCCCTCGTCTACGCCCTGCACCTGTTCAAAAAGTTCGACGAACAAGAGCGGGATGACGACGCCGACATCGAAGAGCAAGCCGACCAGCTGCGAGCGCAGATCGAAGCCTTCGACACACTGCCGTTTGAAAACGAGCAATCACAGTGGAACCTCATCCTCGACGAGGTCATCGAAGGCATCTGGTAGACAGACACTGGAACCACCCCGCTGCTGGGCGGCGAACCGTGCGCTGGGGGGGTACCACTGCGTGCGTCGAAGTCTGCCTGGAGTCATCCGTCGTAGGTGAGAAAGGCGGCCCAGGCGATACCGTCCCCGCCCTGGCGCGGGTCGGGGTTTTGGGCGAGCACGGGTGCGCCGGATAGGTGCAAGTGTGCGGCAACGACGGAGAGCTCGGACATCACCATCGCTTGGTGGATGTCGCGCAGCGCCAGTTCCACTGGGTCTTCGCTGTCCCGGGGGTTTGTCCAGGGAGTATGGGCCGTGCGGGTGGTGCGCGGTGGGGTCACGGTGATCGCGTGTGGGGCGAGGATCAGGGTCTGTCCCGGCAGAGTGCCGATATCGTCCCGGTTCACGGGTCGGCCAGCCACGCAGGGGATGGCGCTGGCTCGGGGCTTGTCGCCGGTGGGACCAGAAGCACCGCCGTAGGTGAGCCACAGGACGACCTGCCCGTTGCCGTCGGGGCCGCCGTCCTCGTCGTGCGGCAGGTAGGGGTCGGGCCGGTGGGGCGGATACACCTGGTGTCCGCGGTAGGTGTACCACTCCCCCACTTCGTGCACCGCGAGCGTGGCCAGAGCGTAGTGGGCCTGGGCCACGGACAGTGCCAGCAGATGCTCGTCATCGGCTCCGGCCGCGCACGCGGCGATGAGCTGGCCGTCGGCCCAGTGGTCGAACCAGCGCAAGGCGATGGTCGCCCCATACGGGTCAAGGACGTCGGGAGCGGTGAAGTGCACGCGTGGGGTGAACGCGCTGGGGTGGTCGTCGGGGCCGGTCCAGCTCAGGCGGACTGCACGATGGTCGTAGGTGACATGCGCGAGGAGCCCGGCAAGGCGCGCGCCGTGCTCCTCTACAGCACGCTGACGGCAGGGCCGGCACAGGGACTCAGCGGTGGGACCCGAGCGGCCGCACGGGCAGTACACCGGTTCGCGGGCCATCGGCGGCACGTATGGGACCAGCGGAGGAAGAGCGTGCGCGCCGACGCGGCCGCGGGCGACGACGTCGCGGGACGTGGTCTGTGTCTCTGCTCGGGGTGGCATGCGCGTCATGTGCGAGGCCGCGCTTTCGTCAGTGGCACCGGCCCGGTGTTGAGCAGGCGCTCATCGACGGTGCCGTGCCCGCTCACCGGAAACGCCAGGGTGGTGAGGAAGGGTGCCAGCGCTTCGCGGGCGCACAAGGGGAGGTCGTCGAGGTTCGGTGTCTCGGCGGGTTCCACCGACAGGTGGATGCGGGCTTCCTGCGGCGTTTCGATCCCCGAAAGCGCGACATGGGCTGCCCGTCCTGGCCCCGCCGCGGTCAGGGCCTTGCGGGCTGAGGCGGGCAGCTTTACCGCGAGGAGGCAGTCCAGCACCCGGTCTCGCCCGAACGTCAGTTGGCCTCTCTCGGCAATCTGTTTCGCTAGAGTCCGGTTACGGATTTCCCGCTTGATACCCGTGGGCAGCTGTCCCTCCCCGCCGGGGTCGTGGGGCAGCTCGGTATCAGGGTCCATGCCTGGACTGTAGTGCGCTGCGGCAGCAGCCGTGCGGACAGGTCATGGGAACCGATGGCGCAGCATTGTGGCTCACAGCGGATGTCTCCCGACATGCACGTTGTTCCTGAGGCGGATCCCCTAGCTCAAGGCAAGTTGTCCCGCTGCCTGGATGACGCGCGGTTGGAGGGTGGCTGCGGTTTGCTGGCGGATGCGATGTTCGAGTGCGGTGAAGCGGCGTCGGGTGTGGGTGTTGGTCAGGGCTCGGTGTACGGCGGTGGCTTGTCCGGTGAGCACGACGCCGCGGCTGGCGCGCGTCACGGCGGTGTAGAGCAGGTTGCGTTGGAGGAGTTGGCCGGCGGAGGTGGTCATGGGGATGACGACGTAGGGGTATTCGCTGCCCTGGGATCGGTGGACGGTCAGGGCGTAGGCGTGGAGGAGTTCGTCGAGGTCGGCGAAGAGGTAGGGGATGGACTCGCCGTCGGTCAGGGTGACGGTGAGCTGGTGGATCTCGGGGTCGATGGCGGTGATGGTGCCGGTGGATCCGTTGAAGACGCCGTTCTTGCCGCGGTGGGGCTGGTTGCGGACCTGCAGGACGCGGTCGCCGAGGCGGAAGATGTGCCCCTCGTGGTAGTGCTGGGGCTTATCGGGCGCGGGTGGGTTGAGGCGGGCCTGCAGGCGGGCGTTGAGCGCGAGGGTGCCGGTGGCGTGGCGCCGGGCGGGGCAGAGGACTTGGATGTCGTCGGGTACGGCGTTGAAGTGGTGCGGGATGTGGGTGGTGACGAGTTCTACGACGTGTTCGGCGATGGTGTCGGGGTTTTCCAGGGGGTGACAGCCGAAGACTCCTGGTGCGGGGAGGGGCGGCAGGCCGCGCAGGATGCGGTGGGCGTTGTCGATGATGGCGGCGCTTTGGTCGTCCTGGCGGAAGATGTGGGTGAGGTGGGTGCGGGGGATGTCGGGGACGGCGAGGAGGTCGCGCAGGACGCGGCCGGGGCCGACGCTGGGGAGTTGGTCGGTGTCGCCGACCAGGAGCAGGTGGCATCCGGTGCGGATGGCCACGGTGAGGCGGGCGGCGAGTTGGACGTCGAGCATGGAGGCTTCGTCGATGACGATGAGGTCGGCGGCTTCCAGCCTCGTGGCCTCTTCAGACTGGTCGGTCGGAGCGGGCGGGGAGCTGATCAGGCGGTGGACGGTCGTGGCCGGGTGTCCGGTGGTCTCCTCCATGCGCTTGGCGGCTTTGCCGGTGGGGGCGGCCAGCGCGATGGTGAGGCCCGCTTGGTCGGCGAGGGTGACCAGGGTGCGCAGGGTGTGGGTTTTGCCGCAGCCGGGGCCTCCGGTCAGGACCGACACCGGTGTGGTGAGCGCAGTCAGGACGGCCTGCTGCTGCTCGTCGGTCAGGTCCTTGGGGGCGGCCTGGGCCAGGAGGCTAGTCCAGTCGGTGTGCTCGGCCAGGGTGGGCGGGGCGTGGTGGAGGCGCTGGATGTCCTGGGCCAGTCCGGTCTCGGCGCGGTGCATGAAGGTGAGGCTGACAGCTGTGACGGCGCGGTAGACGTCGGCGTCTTCGAGGACGGGTACGGGCAGGGATTCGATGACGGTCTCGCCGCGGGCGCGGAGGGTATCCAGGGCCTGGCGCAGGACCGGGTCTTCGAGGATGTCCGTCATGGTGGGATCGTCGTCGGTGAGGAGGTGGCGGGTGCGGGCGAGGAGGGTACGTTCGGGCAGGTGGCAGTCGCCTCGGGCGCGGGCTGCGTTAAGGGTGTGGAGGAGGGCGGCTTGGAGGCGTTGGTCGCTTTGTTTGGGGATGCCGACGGCCAGGGCGATGCGGTCGGCGGTTTCGAATCCGATGCCGTGGATGTCGCGGGACAGCTGGTAGGGCGTGTTGCGGACGGCGTCCATGGGGTTGCGGTCGTCGTCGGTGTAGGTCTGGTAGACCTTGATGGCCAGGTGGGCGGAGAGGCCCAGGCCCTGGAGGAAGACCATGATCTCGGCGATGGCCTTCTGGGTGTGCCAGGCCTGGGTGATGCGTTCCAGGCGGGTGGGGCCGATGCCGTGGACGTCCAGCAGGCGCTGGGGCTCGGTGTCGATGATGTGGAGGGTGCGGTCGCCGAAGCGGTCGACGATCGCTGTGGCTAGTGTTTCGCCGATGCCGTGGATCAGTCCGGAGGCCAGGTAGAGACGCATCGCGCGCCGGGTCGCCGGCCAGGTGCGCTCGCAGACCTCGGCTTTGAACTGGCGTCCGTAGCGGGGGTGGCGGGTCCAGGTGCCGGTCAGGCGAAGGCTCTCCCCTGGCTGCGTGCCGAACAGGGCTTTCCCGACCGCGGTGACCGTTTGCGGGTCGGGTGTGTCGTCGGCGACGGTCAAGCGGAGCACGGTGTGGTGGTCGTAGGTGACATGGACAAGGTGGTCGACGACTCCGTCGATCCGGTCACCGGCCGCGGGCGGTGCGGTGGGTAGCGCGGTCACAGAAGGCTTCTTCCTTTCTCGAGGTGTGTCGGCGCGGCGTCGGAGGGTGGTCGGGGTCAGGAGGACGTCGGTGCGGGACACGATTGAACGTGGGTACGAGCCGAGTTGGCGCCGGGGAGGGCGGGGGGAACGGCGGTGGGCTCGATCTGGTCGGGTCTGGGTGCGGGAGGGGGCGGGCAGGTGTAGTGGCTGAGGTGCAGCCACAGGCCTTTGTCGGGGTCGGCGGTGGGCACGAGCCAGACGGGGACACCGAGAGTGAGGGCACGGCGGCTCATGTCGTTGGTGCTACCGGGGTGGGCGGGGTGGAAGTTCTCGTGGAATGCGATGACCAGGCGGGGGCCTTCGTCGTGGAGTATCCGCTGGTTGCGTTCGGCTTCGCTCCAGCAGCGGGTGCGGGTGCGACGGCCGGGGGCTGGGGCGAGGGGGTGGCAGCGGTGGCGCCAGGCGGGCAGATCGTGGAGGGTGCACCAGTGGTGGGCGGCGCTCGCGGCGCCGGTGCCAGCGCCTTCGATGACCACGAGGTCGTTGCCGTGACGGCCCGCCGCGCGGTCCAGGAGGGTGGTGATGGTGTCGGGCCAGGGCCAACGGCGGCTGCCGCAGATCAGCACGCGGGAGTGGGAATCCGTCATCCGCGGCCTTGGCGGGCGGGGTGTGGTGGGGCGGGCAGGTGGTGCTGGATGTGCTGGTGGTGGGTGCGGGGGTTGAAGGGTTCCCAGGTGGTGCGGGCGATGTCGGCGGCGTCCGGGGTGGTGGCGTGGGCGGTGCAGCGCTGGGCGCGCCAGCGCAGTTGTTCGCTGTAGGGCAGGTGGGTCAGGTCGTAGAGGGCCAGCCACAGTTCGTTGAGCGGGAGGTGGCCGGGGTCGTGGTCGGGGTGGAGGGGGGCGAGGATCCAGATGCCGGGGAGGGCATCGGGGTCGAGGACGGGGCGTGGGCAGCGGTTGCGTGCGCGGGTTTGGGCTACGCAGGGGATCTGTTCGAGGGGGCCGGGGGCGAGGTAGCGCAGGCAGAGGAATTGCACGACCGGCCGGGCGTCGGGGGCTGCCGTGTCCGGTGTTGGCGGGTCAGCGCACGAGGGTGGGAGTGGTGTGAAGTGGCCGGTGTCTTGCAGGCGGCGTGAGGTGAGGGCCAGGCTGCGCCGCAGGGCGTCCATGGTGCTGCTGCTGGTGGGTTCGGCTGGGGTGGCGGGGCATAGGGCGCGGTGGCGTACGCGGCACCAGGGTGAGCCGTCGCCGGATGGGTGGGCGATACCGGTGTCGACGTGCCAGCGCTGGTGTGGGGGTACGGCGGTGGCTGGGAGTTCGTGGGGGTGGAGGGGGATGGGGTTGTGGCCAGCTGTTCGGTCGTACCACTCGATGTGGTTGCCGCAGTCGGAGCATTGGCTTTGCTGGGCGGTACGCAGGAGGCGGGTGGGGCTGTCCGGGGCTACGCGCAGGAAGCGTGGGGGGCGGCGGTGTTTGTAGCTGCCGTCCCAGGCTCGGTCGCCAGCAGAGGTGTTGGTGGCGTGCATGGGCGGCAACCTGGCAGGCGACACGCCGTATTAAGCGCAGCGCTGCCGCCGATGTCCCCCGCCTGGCCGCAACATAGCCGCAACACACCGCACCCACGTTCCTGTTACGGCCTGTCGTTCGGAGGGGCGCCGCTGGTTCGGGTGGTCGTGCCGGCCGGGCCCAGCGGGCCTGAGGCGGGACCGTGTTTCGAACGACCGGGTCAGGTCGCCGGCGGGGCGGGTGGTTCGTGCCCCGTGCAGAGGGTGCCCAGGAGGTGGTCGACGGGGGCACCGAGAGCGTGGGCGAGGGCGTGCCAGGTGGCAAGGGTGCCGACGGTGCGGCCCTGTTCGATCTCGATGAGGGTGCGGCGGGACAGGCCGGTGCGGGCGGCGAGTTCGTCGTAGGTCCATCCGCGTGCGGCCCGCAGCCGGGAGAGCTCGAGGCGGAGCTCGTGAAGGTTGGGGTCGGGCGGGAAGATCGTCACCGGTCCATCGCACGGCGCACAACCCTGCCCCGTCAGTGTAGAGGTCTGCCCTATTTCGGCGAGTGCCCGCCGAATACTCAGGACAGACGTCTTCACTAGCGTGTGCGGCCGCCAGCCCGCCCACTCCATCCCGGAAACGGGGTGCGGAGCAGAGCCGGCGACACGAAGCACGCACGGAGGATGACGGCGAATGGGATCCGGCACGACCACGCGCCCGGGGCGGCGCACCTGGACAGTGGAGATCCGCACCCACTCCTGGGGGCGGGACCTGCTGTGCGGCCACTGCGGCCCGGTTCCCGTCAGCACCGGGCCTCCGGGTATCCACGCTCGCGCGGTGACACACCTGGCCCAGCACGCACGCGACGAAGCTCTCGCACACCACTTGCGGACCTGCCAGTGCAGCGAATACGCCTGCCGCTGGCATCCCCGGCACCGAGGCTGCGACGGCCCCCTGGTCCTGCTCCTCACCCGCAACGACAGCGGAGGCCTGTGGCGACTGGCCGACACCTGCCGCGCTTGCGCGGCCTCCACCGTACATGGGGCCGTCATCAGCGAATCCCTTCACCGCTCCCCCGCCCCCTCTCACCCTCCGCACCGGCTGTCGTCCGCAGACTCCACAACCCCCGCGCCCCGCCAGGAGTCCAGCGCTCCCTTCGTCCCGGAAAGTTCCCTGTACGAACAAGGCCCTGACGAAGTGCTCTGCTGGACCGATCCCTCGGCTTACGGTTGAGGCTGATGACGGCTCAGCGCCGGGTACGCCCGCGAAGCAACCATCGCTGGCAGCGTTCCACTTTCTTCGGACTCCCCCTCCACCCCTCGCATCATGTGCGGAGAGGAAGTCGCCCTGAGGTCCGCCGGTCGCCGGTCGCCGGTCGCCGCCGAGTGGACCCTCTCTTGAGCATCACTGGAGCTTCGGCAGTCAGCCCTCATCTGCGGCTTCCGGGATTTGGCAGGTCCGGCTGCGGTGCCGGTGGCATGCTGATGGTGGCAGCAAGGTGCAACTTCTGTACGCAGAGGGCCGTTTGGGGCGAGTCGTAAACCCCCTGGTCCCACCGCTCGAGGTCGGCGCCCGAGGCCAGAATCATTGCATCTGCACGTGCACCCTGTGGTCCGTACGAGTGAATCCACCGCTAATACGTCAGTTAGCACAATGGTGGCATCGCCGTAAACCGCGGTCTCCGATTGGCTCACATGGTGCACGTTGACCATCAGCCTGATCACTTAAGACCGATTCATGAACCGGTGCTTTCGATGTGATACACGATTCCGACAGAAAGCCGATTCGGGTGGTTTGCGCATCGCGTCAACGAGGCGTTTGCATGAGCGCAGGGGTTGTGTGACCGGCTGTACGTTTACGTCTTGTGCGGGAAACACCTACCTGCATGATGCAGTCTCAGGGCGGAATGCCGCCGCCCTGAGACCCGTCCGCTCGAACACTGGAATGGGTAATGCTCGACCGTATTTTCCGAGGAGCCGTTCAGCCAGCCTCGGCGCGTAGTGAACGTAGCAGGCCATCACTATCGTCTTGGCAAAGCCATGTGCTCGTTGCCTGGCAGGTCACGCTGCGGCTGCGCGCCGCATTGCTGGTGGTCATCCTGCTCTGGATGACCACGACCGGGTCCGGCCTCTCGTCCGCATGGGCGCTCCCTCTGGGGGCCTTGGCGGCTGCCCCAGGTTATTCAAGCGTCCGCTACCTGCGGATTCACCTCCTGTGAACGCCGGGTGCCTGTTCCGTAAGGCCGGAGAGCTGGCCGGAGCAGGCACCCGCCCGCGCTGACGGCTGTATGCGCGGTTTCGTTGGGGATTTTCTGCTCCGGGTCGGTGGACAGGTGTCCCGGTAGAGGGAGAAATGACATGGGTACTTCGGCTGCCTACACGCGCTGTGCGCTGTGCGGACGCCGTTTCCGGCAGCGGACGGGACCGGGCCGGAAGAAGGACTACTGCGACACGTCCTGCCGTCGGCGGGCACAGCGGCTGCGCGACGGTGAGGCCATGGTGGCCTCACCGTCGGTGTCCTCTGGGTGGGGGCGGCAGGTGGCGGATGACGGTCTGGTTCTGGCCGCCCGGCTGGCCGAAGCCGAGCGGGAGAGGGTGCCGCTGAGTGAACTCCTGGCGCATGCGGACCGGTTGTCGGTCAACGTGGCCTGCTACGTGGCAGCGGCGGTGCAGGATGCACGCGCGCAAGGATTTGGGTGGGCAGCGGTGGCCGAGGCCGCGGGGGTCAGCGTTGAGACCGCGAGGGTGAGGTGGAGCGAGCAGAAGGTCAAGCGTCTGCTCGCCCGCCGCGATCAGCGCTGGCCTACGCCGCTGAAGCACGCGCAGCCGCCGCGGGGAGTTCGGGGAACTGCCGGGCAGCGGCCCCCCGCCCCGGACAGCGTCGGAGGAGCACGGCGTCAGCTGGCGGCTGCGCTCTTGAGCCTGCAGCGCAGGAGTTCGGTGACGCTCCAGGAGGCAGCCCAGCAGGCCGAGTTGTCTCCGTCCTATGTGTCGCGGGTCCTTGCTGGCTCCCGGCTGCCGGCCTGGCCCGTGGTGCACATGCTAGCCACGATCTTCGGCGGCAACGCCAGCGACCTGAAGTTCCTGTGGGAGCGAGCCCATGGAGGCTGTCCCCCGACACGCCAGTCGGTGTCCGGGGCAGCAACGCGGCTGCTGTGGGCGCTGCGCGGGCTGTATCTGGCGGCAGGCATGCCCGAACTGGCCTCTCTGGCCGACGAGGGTGACCAGGCGCTGACCGCGGAGACGCTCCAAGAGGTGCTCGAGGGTGAGCTGGTTCCTGACTGGCGGACCGTCGAGGAATTGGTGATGCGGATGGGCGGTGACCCGGCGTCCATCAGGCCGCTGTGGGAGGACCTGCACTACGCGTTTCTCGCCTCCTTTCGGGATGTCTTCCCCGAGGGGGGACTGCCCCGCTCGGGTCTGCCCGGGACGGAGTCGGACACCGGGGCTGGCGGGGCGGCCTCGTAAGACACGGTCGGTGGAACCAGTTGGGCGTTGTTGCGCCGGAGGGAGGGGCTGGTATGGATCAGCCGGGAGGGACCGCGGACGCCCTGGTCCAGGGGTACGCCGGATTCCGCCAGCTGTATCGGGACCGCTATCTTCGCTACGCCCATCTCCGCGTGGGTGACGCAGCAGCTGGCGCGGTGGGTACCGCCTTCGGGCATCTGGCGCGCCAGTGGCCCATCGTTCTGAGCAGCGGGACGCGTCCTGCAGCCTACTCCTGGTGGCTGCTGGGCCGGTGCGTTGCTGCCATCGAGAGCGGGGCGGGCTCCGTGGAGGCTATAGGCAGGCTCTACGGTGTGCTGCCGACCGAGCAGGCTGACGCGGTGCTGTTGCACTACCGGCTGGGTATGACGCTGACCGAGGCCGCTGATTGCATGGGGATCGATCCGTCCGCTCTGGCGGCACATCTGCTCATGGCCGAGCGCCGTATCCCGCAGCGTCTATCCGGCATCCTGCGATCGCCGGGCGCAGGGGGTGCAGGCTGATGAGGAATTAATGAGCACAGGGCAGCAATTACTCACCTCCTTGTCCAGTTCGCGTCAGCCTTTGGGGGGTCCTTCTTTCGGGGAGGGGGTCGTGGACGGCTGTCCTCCCTAGCATGGCCTCCTGCAACCGAAGTGCCTCCGCGCTGGGGAGGCAAAGGGGGTCGAATGGATCACGGGGAGAATCCCATTGCTCACTCTATTGACATCAGCACCCCGAGTATCGCCCGTATGTACGACTGGTTCCTGGGGGGTACGGACAATTTTCCGTCCGACCGCAAGGCGTGCCGGGCTCTGTTAGATTTCGCGCCCAGCACGCGCGTGCTGGTGCGGAACAACAGGTTGTTCCTGCAGCGTGTGGTGCGTGTCCTGGCTCAGGACTACGGGGTGCGGCAGTTCCTGGATTACGGCTCGGGACTGCCGGTGCGCGACAACGTCCACCAGGTTGCCCAGGGTGTTGATGCCAGTTCACGGGTCGTCTACATCGACGATGATCCGATCGTCTTTGCGCATGGCCGGACCCTGCTGGATGAGAACGACGAGACGGCCATCATGCGGGCCAAGATGACGGACATCGACGGCACGCTCGACCACCTCGAGGCAACCAGTCTGATCAATCTCGATGCTCCTGTGGCCGCTCTGTTCGTCTCGGGCCTGCACCGCATCCCTGACCCCCCTGGGCCCGAGAGCGTGATCCAACGGGTTGCCAGCCGGCTGGCCACGGGGAGCTTCCTGGTGTTCTGCCAGCTCGTCAGCGACAACCCGGCCCTTCGACAGGCGGCGACCGAGTTCATGCTGCAGACCACGGGCCACACCTGGGGCCGGGTGAGGGACAAGAGCGAGGTGCACGCCTGGATCAGCGGCATGCAGCTGCTCGCTCCCGGCCTGGTCGAGGTCTCCGCCTGGCGGCCGGACTCCGACCTCACACCGCGGCAGCGAACCTTCGAGTGGGAAGAGTACGGCGGAGTCATCTGTATCCCCTGACCCCGGGGCGGCGGCGACGTCAGAGCCGCCGCCGAGAAGGGTGCCTCGCGTAATCCTTTATCGCTTCCCTGAGAAGCTGCATCGTCTCCGTCCGCGACGCGGCCGCCCCCCACAGTTCGGAGAGCACATAGCGGTAGCTTTCCACGCCGCTCTTGTTGCTGATGTACATGGCTCCGGCAGCCTGTTCGAGGTAGATCAGCTCCGCCGGGCCGCCCGGTGCGAATTTCAGGTACGTCACCGGGGTGCTGGGGGCGATCCTTGCGCCCTTCATGAACTGCACCACCCGGATCGTGATCCCACTGCGCTCCGCGGCGCGCAGCAGGTATTCCAGCTGTTCGACCATGACATCCGCGCTGCCCACCGGGCGACGCAGGATGGCCTCATCCAGCAGGGCTACCAGCTGGGGCCGGCCGGGAGCGTACAGCAGCTTCTGACGGGCCATGCGCATCTCCACGCGCCGTCTGATCTCGGTTTCACTCGCGTGCGGAAGGCCGGAGGAGACGATCGCCTTCGCGTAGCTGGAAGTCTGCAGCAGTCCGGGCACGACGTGGACTTCATAGGTGCGGATCTCAACGGCGGAGTCTTCCAGCCCGATCAGCCGCTTGAGCCAGCCAGGTGTCACATCGGCGTACTCGTCGTACCACGCTTTGGCCGTGGCCTGTCTCAGCAGTTCCCGGACCGCCTCGACCTGCCGGGGATCGCACACGCCGTAGTGGTCGACGAGGTCCAGGACATCCCGCTCCCTGGGCGGATTCTCTCCCCGCTCCATGCGGCTGATCTTGGAAACGGACGCCCGGATCACCGGCGCCGCATCCTTGATCGTCAATCCCTGTTCCCTGCGCAGCCGTCGCAGATACGCACCCAGCACCTTGCCCGCGGCGACCGGTTTCTCCCCCTCGCGCGGCAACGGCAGAGCCTTCGCGGTCAACGATTGATCCCGGTGATCGGCGGACATGCAGAACTCCTGCTCCTGATGCGCTGGCGGCGCCCATCACTATCTCAAGAGGACGCCCGCATGTCCGCCGTAACCTTCCTTGTTCTATTCCCTGACTCAGGCGGTCATGTGGTCGAAGTCGCCGCTCTTCGCACCCGCTACGAACGCCGCGATCTCGGCCTGCGTGTAGACCAGCGCGGGTCCCTCAGGATGCCGTGAGTTACGCATCGCGACTTCCCCGTCAGGTAATTTCGCCAGCTCCACACACGCACCCTGAGCGTTACTAGAGCCACTCTTGACCCATTGCGCGCCGGTGATCGCGCTGGCCGGGGTGCCATTGACGAAGCGCTCCATCGTGACCTCTTTCGCCGTGCCGTTCGAATACCTGCCTGCCGGGCACGCACCGCCGAGGCCGAGGCGAGCCGGTATCAGCAATACGTTCGAGCATGCATGAGAACTCACATGCAATTGCACGGAGGGCGGGATGCTGGGAATACTAGCCTCACCAGGCCCTTCAAAAAGTCCCCCGGAAGAGTGTTCCCGCTTGCACCCTCAGGCCAGGACGATCCAACACCGAAGAGGAAAAGGTGGCTCCTCGCAGCAACGTTCAGCACACCCCGCAGCCCCGTCCCGCTCCCTTCGACTGGGGGCTGGCCATGGGGCTGGGAGTGCCCCACTTCTCAGCCCGCCGCTTCCGCGCGAACTCCGACAGCCTGGCCCGGATCCGGCGCTTCACCCACCGCACCCTGACCCTGTGGGGACGGCACTCCTGCACCGACGAGGCCCTGATCGTGGTCGGCGAACTCGTCGCCAACGCCGTACGCCACGCACTCGGAACGCACTCAGACCGCCACGGATGGCTGGGACTGATGAACACCGCCAGCACGGTCATCTGCGCAGTACAGGACCCCAGCCCCAACAGACCCTCCCCCCGCGCGGCTGCTACCCATGACACCCGCGGCCGCGGACTCCTCATCATCGACGAACTCGCCCACGACTGGGGATACTCACTCCACGACAGTGCTGGCAAGACGGTATGGGCCGTTGTGCCCACCACCGCCCGGTTCACCACCTGGACGGGAACGAGCTGAGGTTCAACGACATCCTGACAGGGGGCACTCGCACAGCATTACTGAACTGTCCGCGCATGAGGGATCCGCACTCGTCGGACCCAGCACCGGCGCCTCGGCCTTCTACCGATGGAGGATCTGAGCCGCGAAACCTTCCAATGCCATCCTCGAAAGCCCGACGAACCGCGTGCCTTCCCCGGGCCAAGAGGTCATCCCCTGCTCCGCCGTCGACCGCCCCCCTGGGTTCGCCGACTACGACACGAGTCGGAGAACAAGGAAGAGCACCAGGACGGCTCCCAGGGCCGTTGCGGCGATCTGCCAGGTTCTGCGTTGGGAGGGCAGAACAAGTACTCGAGGCGAAGTGACGGTGGGGAAGACGTAGTAGACCCGCGATGGGTGCTGGAGCACCTCGACGCGGGCCAGCCGCAAGTAGGTGAAGGTGGCCTGCCGGGCGATCTCGCCTTCGCGTGGCTCAAGGTGGGGCTGCACGAGATTCCGAAACGCCTCGGTCAGATCCGCGGGGAGCGTGTCCTTGTGCGTCAGGCGCGCCCGATACCAGTCACCACCCTCACGTGCGCCTTCCCAGGCCAGGTAGGGCACTCCTGCCTTAGGGTGCTTGATTTTCTCAGTCAGGGGCTTGCGGCTGATCGTGCCCTGGATCCATGTGACGGTTCGCCCGGTGCCTTTGCACCTTTGGTGAGGCACAGTTCCGGCTCGGTCGCAGTCGGGGCAGTCTCGTACGCCGTGCCCGTCGCATGTCGGGCAGGAGACGCGGCCCCGGCCGTGGCAGGTGGGGCATGCAGCATTCGGTGCTCCGCACTGGCGACAGGTGGCGCGTTCGTCCGCCGGCTGTTGGCCGTCGGGGTTGTTACGGTTCTTGGTCCCGGTGCCATCACAGCGCAGACAGGAGTCGATGCCCCGGCAGACGGTGCAAGCCGTGAACGGATCGCACGGTAGGTCTCCTCGGCCTTGGCAGCGCGGGCAGGCAGTCTTTCCGTTGCTGCAGTCGCAGGACCGCTCGGTTACCGACCCACGCTGCACGAGTGTCACCGTCTGCGTCGCGGTGAGGTCCTTCGGCAGGGCGACGTGATGGCGGGCGAGGCTGTCGTACTCCGGTCGGCTTGACAGGTCGATGGGGCCGTAGTGTTTTCGTTTCTCTTGCGTGCGGGTCTCGATGGACCGCACGATCTCGCCCTCCAGGAGGGAATGCCAGGTGATCTTCGCTGTGTCCGGCAGTCCCAGCTTCGAGGCTTCACCGCGCTCTTCGATACGTCGCCGTACCGCTTCCAGGACATTCTTATCGTCAAGCACGCAGCTCTCCCCTGCTGTCGGGCTCCGGCCTCCCCATCTTTCCCACGACGGCGAACACCGCGGGCGGAACCCATACCGGGACAGTAGCGAACCCCCGGTCGCCCCGAGGGGCAATCGCCACCCGTTCTGACCAGCGCCCAGGAACGGGCTTGCGATCCTCTGTCCGGGCCTGTGAAGAAGCACGCGTTACGCCCATCGTTGGCGGCCGAGCCCCGGACCCGCGGGTGCGGCTGCAGTATGGCGATCGCACTGGCATCACCATGTCGTGTTCTCAATGCCGAGGACGTCGTAGAGGTGCTGGCCGTGGGCCCACTTCTTCAGTTCCGGGCGGCCCATGAGGATGAGCTGGTGGTGCTGGGCGAAGTCGACTGCCGGCTGGGTGAAGCTGTTGAGCGCGATCATGATGGGGAGGTCGGCTCCGTGGCGCAGGCGGGCTGTCCCGTTGAACTTCTGTACGTGCTCTGATCCGACTGGGTTCTGGTATTGCTTGCACTGCAGTATCAGGAGACGGCCCTCGTCATCACGAGCGGTGACATCCACGCCGAGGTCCCCGGCACCACCGATCCGCACGATGCGGCTGCCGCGCGGGCGGCGGCCCAGCTCGGGGAACGAGCACGCCCCACCACCGTCGCCCACTCGTCAGCCTGGAACCCCCGGACCAACCCGAGTGGGGAGTTCTGTGAAGCCAACCTGGGGCGCTTATGTGAAACGCCTCCCTTACCCTCACCGAGGACTGGCACCAGCAAATCACTGGAAGCTTCAGGTCATCTCATTTGGAGAGTCAGCGACAGAAGATGAGAGGACCTGTGAGAGGGGCGACATGTCCATCCGCTGGGTGAAGAAGCCCCGCCCGGTCTTCCGTCCGCGACAGCGCTGACGAGGTCTCTCTGCGTTCCCGAGGCTGGCAGCTCTCCTAGTCAACGATCCTGGTGGGGGAACCAGTTGCGGGCGCGGGCGACGTCGCAGAGGTAGGAGGCATCGGTGTGCAGGGCCGAGCGTTCAGCTGCTCCGACGGCGGCCAGGACCCACTCGATGGGGTAGTCAAACGGAGCGTCAATAATGGCGGCGACGGCATCAGGGGCATGGTTGAGGGCGCCGCTGAGTACGATGAGAGGCCCTCCGTGGAGCCCGTCCGTGTGAGGGCCGTAGGCTTTCAGCCCCTCCAACAGGCGCGGTGAGGGAGTCTGTGACATGCGCTCGCTCAGGGCACGCCTCGCGGGCCAGGCAGCGCTGCCGTAGCGGGCCATGTCCATCAGCGTCGACTCGTCCAAGGCGCTGAGCCGGTCGCTGCGGATGTGATGAGTGAGGAGGTTGAGGGTGGCCAGGCTCCGGTCGGCAGCGGTGTCCAGGACGGCTTCCGGCAACGGCCGTGCGGTAGACATGGCGCCCAGGCGGCTAGAGCTCATGCGCAGTGCCGATAGCGTCAGGTCCGGGAGCTGGCTGATGGCGTCGTCCACGTGTTCAAGGTGTTCGAGGAGTGCGTCGTGGGTGGCGGTGCTGAGTAGTGCCAGCACCCATACCGCGCGCGAGAGCGGGTCGGGGTAGGTGGTGAAAGTGTGCGTCCACCAGTTGGAGTTCGCGCGGTTGCGACGGGTCTCTTGCAGCAGGCGTCCGTAGTCGGGGTGAGGGCCGAAGCATTCGGAGTCCCGGCTCAGGTCTCCTCCGGTAAGGAAGGCATTGGGGTCGGCGGCGGCTCCGATGACGGCGATCTCGGCCGCCAGCCAGCATGGTCCAAACAGTTCGCTGACGGCGCGGGCGGTGTTGCCCCAGAGTGATGTCGTGCCGACCTGACCCGCGGTGTTCTTCGCCTTCTGCTGCAGTAGGGCGAGGCGAGGATCTCTTTCGCGAAGGCGGCGGAATGCGCTGGGCCGATTGTGCTGGGGGCTCCACATCTTTAGCCGACCCTCGGTGTCCGGCTGTTCCGCAGCCTTGCCTATGTAGTACTCCGGGCGAAGCACGCGGAGTATGTCTCCCACGTATCCGGGGCAGGGGTGGGTGATGTCGCTGGCGTGGCCGTCGAGGACAGCGCGAAGCAGGGTGCGTTCTTCAGGAGAGTCGGGCTGCGCCACAGCACCGGCGGCAAGGGCCGCCGCTGCGGTGGCAGGAGTGGACAGGGCGAGACGGGCCACGATCGTGGCGCCTGCCCGTTGGAGGCTCTGGGCAGGTGCAGCGATGTCCAGCCAGGTGTGTTCGCTGTCGGTGTCGGCTGCCGTCAGCATGTGTGGCTGCCACCATGCGTCGAACTGGGCGGGGTCGTCCAGACTCGCTGCGAGTCGGATGCGTTCAGCGGTCGCCCGTGAGGCGGGTTCCTTAGCGACGAGCGCTCTCAGTCCGGCTGCCAGGTGGTGTCCGCCACGGTCTGCGGCGAGCTCGGGGAGCTCGTGGGTGTTGACGATGCTGTGGTGGATGAGGCGGACGCTCAAATCGTCGAGGAAGAGTTCCGCAGCCCGATTCTGCGAGCGCGTGCGTCCGATGAACACGCCGTCAGCCAGGAGGTTCCAAGCGGCGATGCGGACCTGGTTGGGGTGCAAGCGGGCGTCGCGTTCCTCCTCCAGCTCCTCGACCATGCCGCCGAGTTCGTTGGGGTTGGCGAATCCGGCATAGAAGCGCAGGGTGTTGAGCCAGTACCCGCGCCGGACCATGTTGCGCAGAACGTCGCCGGCATCGAAGCCCCGCTGGTCGGCGCCCGCGTACTCGTAGAGGTAGCGGGCTGCGAAGTACTCGCGCAGCGGCTGCACGTCGAACTCGAAGGTTCCCTGCACCTTGCTGGTGAGGGCCCAGACCCGGTCGGTGACGGCGGTGAACAAGTCGGTGAACATCGACTGGTCCTTCTCGACGTCGAACAGGTAGTTCATGATGGCTCTGAGCAGCTCGCGGGTGGGCATCTGGCCGTTGCGGTTCTCCGCCTCGGCGCGTGCCTGCAGGTGCCATCCCAAGAACGCCGTGACTTCCTCCAGGTCAGCCCGGTGTTCGTGGACTGTCGGCGTCTTTTCTGCCTCCCTGTCCAGGAAGGTTTCCATGTAGGAGGTGTAGAGCGCGGTGCGGTTGGTGGGCACGGAGTTGGCGCGTCGTTGCATCAAAAACAGCAGGATCGTCAGCTGCATGGGGTTGTCGGCCAGTTGGGCGATGTGCGGCTCGGCTGAGCGCTGCTTGAACGTAAGTTCCAGCTCCACCAGGCCGGGGCCTGATATGCCCCGGGCGCGGGCCCATTTGTGCAGGTAGGTGGTGCGCAGTTCGGGGCTGAGGCGGGTGAGTGTGATGGTTTCGAACAGGGTCTCGGACGGTTCGGCCAGCTCTGCCGCGTTGGGCCGGGTGGTGACGATCAGCTGGGCGTTGAGGGCGGTGCGCAGCCGGGCGGTGAAGCTGTCGATCTCGCTGACGACGCGTTTGCGGGTGGCGGGGCTGGCGACTTCGTCGAGTCCGTCAAGGACCAGCAGGACGGGCAGTCGGGCAAGCAGGTCGTGCACCGTCGTGGCGTCGGCGGGCAGGCCTCCGCCGTGGGCGGTGAGGAACGCGGCCAGGAAGTGTTCGAGCTGTCCGTCGCGGCGCAGGCGCTTCTTGGCCGTTGTCATCTCGTCGGCGAAAGGGTCCTGGCCTGCCAGCCAGGCCGCGTAGTCGTGCAGGTCGATACGCAGTGCGATACGGGGGTCGGCCGGTTGCTCCTGCGCGGCCGGGTCGGCAGCGGGCTCTTCGGCTTCGTTGAGGTAGGCCTCGCGGTGGCGCTGGCACAGGTACTGGCTCAGGGTGGACTTGCCTTGGCCGGGTTCGCCGCGCACCAGGGTGTACGGGCGGTCGGCTCGCAGTAGGTAGTGTGCGGCACCGGCCAGTTCGGCGGGGCCCTGGCCGAACTCCAGCGGCATGGGCAGGGAGCGCCGCAGGTTGCTCGGCTCGGAGACACGGGAGGCTCCGACGTCGATGAACAGGTCGTCGAGGTTGTGGGTGGTCAGTTCGACCTGCTTGAACTTGACCTTGGAGTCTTCTTCCCACTGCGTGGCGATCACGTTCATCAGCAGGGCCCGCAGTCCCTGGTCCTGGGCCGCTGCCTGGGCGCCGTGGATGAAGTAGCGCACCAGGTCGTGGCCGGCCAGCATGTCGGAGTAGGCCCACTTCAGCTCGGTGGGCGCGGCGTCGACGCGCGCGTCGACGTCGGAGCGCCACCACACCTGCACGGGTATGTTGAAGTCACGCTGGAGCCGAGCGAGTTCGGCGTCCAGACGGTCCATACTGCCCCGGCCCGGGACGGCTGTGCCGGCGACGGAGGTGATGAGCACGTACCGGGTCGCGCCGCCGCTCACCAGCCGGCGGATGTTGTCCGCTTCGCCCCGCACCGCTGCGCTGAGCCAGGACACCGGGTTCTGGATCGACTTGCTGGTCCATTTCACTTGATAGACGACGGTTTCGGTGCCGTCGGTACGGGTCATGTCCCGGCCGCCGTCGGAGTGCCCGACCGGGTAGCAGCGGGCGTCGGGGTGAAGGTGGGCGAGGAGGGCTGCGCACAGACGCTGGAAGTTTTTTTCCGTCAACCGCTCGTAGAGGTAGTTGGCCTGTGCCGCGCTGAAGTCCGTCACGCTGCTCCCCCTGCTCGAATTTCCCGTGCCCGTACCGAAATGACAAGCCTAGACGGCGCCTGTGACACCGCCCAGGCCCTACGACCCTGCGAAGCGCTCAGGCGGGCCGCAGCACAAAGCCTCCTGGTGCACCCGCGGGTGTGGAACCCCCCTTCTCCGGTATCGAGATCCCGCCGGGCCTCTGCAGGCGGGTCAGGAGCTGCGGTCACACTGCAAGGGAGTCAGCGGTTTTCCTGCGGTGCGTGAAGAGGCGGGCGTCGGGGGGCCCTTGCGCTCTGTGGCCCCTGGTACCGGCTGGTCAAGTACCTCAATTTGCTGGGGTGTTCACCCATGAGTGCGGCGGCTTCCTTGATGGGGTGGCCGAGGACGCAGTGGAGGAGGACAGCATCGTATTGGCGTGGGCAGACGGCTGTGAGAACGGGGCGGCTGACAATACGGATGCGGGTCGTGAACCAGGACCAAGCGCAGGATGTCGGATTGAGGCGGCTGACGATGTAGGGCCAGTGGGTGGCGAGGTAGCCGAATGCCTCCCGGACCGCTCGCGTCGCTGTCGACTCCGGCAGGTGCGCCTGGGCGTACTCAAGGTAGCGCTCGTAGTGCAGGTGGTGGAATGCCTGAAAGGCGGGAGGCAAAGTCACAGCCGGCGGTTGCGCGCCACTGGGGTCGCGGTGAGTCCCAGGACACGGTCTGCGCGGGGGTGTGGCGGCGTTGGCGCTATCGGCAGGCATGGTTCCCCCTTGAACAGACAGACGAAGGCGTGGCGGATCACAGGGTTTCGGACGCCGACCCGACGCTCGCCGACGCTGTGGACTCGGTTGGCTGGACGGCCAGTGCGGCGTGACGTGCGGCTTTCCACAGTGGGCGGACGGTCTCGGGCCGGCCTCGCAGGGCACCGACGAAATGGCGGACAACTTGCCAATCCGGTACTTGCTGGCCGTGGAGGAGCATGGTGATCTCGTCTACGGTCAGGGCGTTGTGGCTGAGTCGCCGGATCGTGTCGGGTTCCGGGCACGAAGCGGCTAGGTGCAGCCCCCGCAAGGCAGGGTGGAAGGTGTCGGCCTGGACAATAGGGTGGCCGCGGGCGGCATCCCACAGTGGTTTTAATTCGGCAGGGTCTGCACGACAGGAGAGCGCGATCTGCTGGGTGATCTTCCAGGACGGGCAACGGCCCCCGGACAGAATGCGGGAGACGTAGGAGGCAGATACTCCGGATTCCCCGGCCAGTGCGCGCAGGGTTTTATCGCTGGTGCGTTGCAGATGTGTCAGCGCGCGGGCGAGGGTGTCGGCGGGCTTGGCCTCCTCGGCCGGAGTGCTCGCTTCATTGGAGACTGGTGAGGTGGGTGCGGGTGTCGGTGGGAAGCTGCGTCCGGAGGGGAAGCGCGGTGCCGTTGCTTGGGACGGTGCCGGCGGCGGCGTAGTGCGGCTGGGCAGCGGAAGCGCGGTTTCACTGTTGCGGGCTTTGTACCGGTTCTCGATGCGGCGTGTGACAGAAGGGGTCGACATGCCACGGGAGAGCTTGTAAGGGCTGATGCTCATCGCCTCCGCGATACAAGCGGATTTCATGCCCTGGTGCCGGGCCTGCTGGACGAGGGCGTCCTTGAGGTCACCGAAGTTCTTCTCCGCTTGGACCACCTGGCGCAGCGCCGTCAGTGGGTCGCACGTGCGTGCGGCACCCAGACAGACCGCGACCTGTCGGGCAACCTCATCGGCGACCTCCCTGGTGTAGGCAGCCTGGTCGCGGCTCACCTGAGCGCTTCGTACGTCCCGGTTCTTGCGGTAAGCCTTGCCGCATGCCTCGCTGCAGTACTGGCGAGGGCGGCCGGACTTCTTCACCTGGGTAACCGTGTTCGGACAACTGGGGTTGAAGCAGCGGATGGAGAGCGGATCCTTCGGGGGCATGGTGTGTAGTCCCTTTCGGGGATGAGTGACCGTGGACTTTGACCTCAGAAACTTGGCGGTTTGCCAACGAGGAGGGCGGAATCCCCTTCACCGTGCGCTGACACCAGTGGAGTGGGGTCCCGCCCTTCCGGTCCGGCTTGTGGAGGCCAGATGTGCGTCTGACTTCCACAGGCCGTCGGCGTCAGGTGACGCGAAGGTGCCGGTGACGGAAGTACGAACGCCGCAAGGCGGCCGTCAGGGTCACCATGGCAGCCAGTGCCACGTCCTTGGCCTCTGGGCGGCAGACCAGCACAATGCCCAGCACGGGAGCGGCGATGAACGCTCCCATCTGCATGTTGACCGTTCTGTCATGCACCTCGTTGGTTTCAACCAGGCGCAACTGAGGGATGTTACGGTCGACTCGCTCCGCACGGGCCATTCGCGGCAGTCGGCGGAGCAGGAAACGGTCGGGAGGCATAGCTCTCCTTGATCGAAAGTACAGAAGCGAGTGAGCCCCGGCTACGGCATGCCAACCAGGTCCGGGGCTCCCTCGTGTTCTGGGACGCTACATGGTCACGCGGACAGCGCACCAACATTACGGTCCGTTAATCGAGCCACTCGCCGTTCCCGCCCTATTCCCTTCTCGCAGGGCCTCAGGTTCCGAACGGTGATCGGCCAATTCTGGTCGTGAAACAGAGAAAAAACGTCACACCCCGGCGCGCGGGAGCGCACTCGCGCATTGCATGGAGAGCGCGCTCTCCCACTCACCACCGCATATGGCTCAGCTGACGGCGCGATCGGTTTCATCACGGCCGGGCATATGCGAAATCAGACTCATGTGCCCGTTCATGCGTTGGTGCCACGCTGTCACCCATGTCATCGGCATATGGCTGATGGTCGAGGCGAGGGTCTGAGAGACAGGGCCAGCGTTCAGCTCGGGATGAGCTCCTCCCCTTAGTTTCGAGTCGACCGTCGTATCGGGGGAGGTCCGGGTGGGCGGCCGGCCGTGCGGTGACGTGTCGGTGCGCTTCCTCGGTGCCGTAGGCGTCGTCGGGCAGGCGCAGGTGATGGCGTGCCTGGGCTCGGGGCCGCATGACGACAGGGTCATCAGCCCGACAGGCCGCTCGGGCTGTGGGCTGTGATGAACCGCTTCCTCTTCGGAGAAGCTGGTGTCGGGATTCCGGAGCCTGCGTGCCGGGTGAAGATCGCTTGCCCTGGTCTCGGTCAGCGCGGGCACCAGGTACGAATCTCAAGGTCAATGATCTCGGCGTCGGGGCGGATACGGCTGGTCTCCACCAGCCATTGGTGTACGGCCGCGGTGACACCGCCGCTGGCAGCGTCGACGCGGCGGGCGAAGTCGGTTGCGTCGAAACCGCCGCTGGTGGCGGAGCCATAGGAGCGTTCTTCGGTGTGGTCGGCCCCGAGGGATGAGCAAAATCACTCACGTAAGATGCTGACCCTGCAGGCCAGCAAGCGTGCTCCCTACGCATGTGGGGGTCTGTCGGAGGCGTAAACTGCGGCCCCATCATGGGCCGAGTGCTCCCCACGCATGTGGGGGGGCTGTCGATGGCCTCGCCGAGCGAGTGCGGGCAACTACGCCCTTCCCTATGTTCATGGGAGTCTGCCGCACAGACGCGGTGCGGGCAGATGTCCGGAGCCGGGTCCTCCATCGCCGCTGTAGAGGAGTACGGGCGGAGCGGGAGCCGGTCAGGGTTCGATGTACGTCAAGATCTGTGCGCCGAGGTCGAGTTCGAGATGGCCGCCGCCGTGTTTACGTAGCTGCCGTCAGGCGGCGTAGCGGGTCATGATGGCCTTCCCCCAGTCGGCAGCGCGCAGGACACTGACTCGGGCACTTGCTGCCCGTGGCGCCGGTTGGGGTCACGGCCGGTCGGGACGTGTCTGGTCCTCGGTGGGGGTAGCGCGGGTATGAGGGTCAGGTGCGCCGTGCCCGTACAGCAGGTACGGGGCTTCGTCGGGGTGGCGTTGTACCCGGGCGCGGCGCCAGGCGGCGTCAAAGGTGGGTAGTGCGGTGTGTTCGCGGCGGGCTCGGCGCATCAGCCTCAGGGCGTACCAGCTGGTGAGGGGGGACAGCAGGCAGCGCAGCAGGGTGGGGGTCATGGGCCGGGGACAGTGCCGGCGGGGTTCGTTGTGTTCTCGAGGAGTTCTTGGATCTTGTCCGCGTGTGCGGGTTGGCGGGCTCCGCGCATGGCGTCGGCGAGGAGTTGCATGAGCATGCGCTTTTGCTCTTGGCGGGGGAACTGGTCGAAGAAGTCCCGTACGAGGGCGAGGACTTGGACTTCGAAGGGCTCGCCTTCGGAGCGGGGGTAGCGGGCGAGGCGCTCTGCGGTGTCGGCCAGGGCCTTGTCGTCCGGCAGGCCGGCCAGGTCGGTGGTGGAGTTGGAAAGCAGCCAGGCCAGGAGGGCTGCGGGGTGGGCGAGTCGTTCGGCGAGCGCCTGGGTGCGCTGGCTTTCCAGGGTGTCTTTGATGCCCTGGGTGCGGGCCGCGGTGAGGAGTTCGTTTACTGCGGCCTGGTCGTCCGGGGCCAGAGTGAGGCGGGCGGCGGCCGTCACCTTGATGCCGTTGGCGGTGGTGCGGGGGGTGCTCAGGTGACGGTTGCAGGCGTCGCGGGCGGCAGGGAGGTCGGTGGGGTCCTGCTCGCGCAGGGCCTCGGCTGCGGCGGATCGCAGGGCCTGCCGGATGTGGTTGGCGATGAGGTCCGTGTCGTTGGCGCTATCGGGGTTCGGTGAGGACCGTGGCGGTGATGAGGGCGGTGAAGTGGATGCCGGGGCGGGAACTGCGCAGGAGAGCGGGGAAGTCGGTGACGCCTCGCCGCAGCGCGCGGTGGCGAGCTCGCCGGGTGGTGTGGGTCATGCGCTCTCCCGTCCGAGCCCGTTGAGCGAGGGGGCAGCATCGGCGAGTGCATGTGGGTGCGTGGCGAGGGGGTCCGGCTGGCGGAGAGTCGGCGCCCGCGGCGCCGGTTTCGGCGCGGTCGGGGTTTCGGGTGGATCGGCCTCGTGCGGCTCCGGGGCCGGGGTGGTGCCGGCGCGCCGGTAGCTGATCATGAGGTGTTTGCGCAGGTCGATGACGGCGGCGGGGGTGTGGGCGTGGCCTTCGCGGCCCATGAGGAAGGCTGCCATGGGGCCGGTCATGAGGTGCTGGTCGATGACGCGGTCGAGGATGCGGATGACGGCTTGCCTGTCGAGGGCGGCGTCGGCGACGGCCTGGGCCCAGTCGGTCAGCAGTGTTTCGGCTGGCTCGTCGAAGGCGGGTTCTTCCAGCACGGCGCACCAGCCGGCGGCGAGGTCGTCGGCGGTTGCTGGGTCGGTGAGCGCGTTGGCGAGCAGGAGGGGGGCCGGCGATGGGTCGGCCTGGGGGGTGAGCAGGGCGATGAAGGCCCTGCGTCCGGCCCGGTGGCCTCGCTCGCCTTGTGCGGGGCCGCTTCTCCAGGCGGTGACGGCGTCCCAGACCTTCGGCAGGAGGTGGAGGTTGGAGGCCATGGTGCGCAGGGCTTGGGCTGCTTCGGTGACGGCCTGGTCGTGACGCGGCCGGTCCAGGACCCATCGCAGGCAGGTCAGGGCCTGGCGTGGGTAGAGGGAGGCGAACTCGCCCTGGCAGGCGACGGCTGTGACCGTGGCGGTGCCTTCCGGGGGGTTCGATGCCCAGGTCCGCAGCCGGGCGCGGACCTCCGAGCCCAGGGTGGGGTGTTGGGCAGCGGTGGCGAGCATGGTGGCGGCGGCCCGTTGCCCTGGTGAGCCGGCTTGGGCCCAGGCCTGGGTGATGTCGAGGGGTTTGAGGTCGTGCTCGGCGACGGCGAGGTCGGCCAGCAGCCCAGCGAGGGCGTCGATGCGGGGTGCGGCAGGGCCCTTGGGGGTGGTGAGCTTCTGGATCCAGTCCAGCAGCGGCTGCTGGGCGTCGCTGAGCTGACGCCAGACGTAGCGCAGCACTGCGTCGGGGTAGCCGGGCAGGTGGTCGAAGCTGACGCGCTGGGCCTCGACTTTGGCCTGCACCTTCTCGAGGCGGGTGGCGAGGGCGGGCGCAGTAAGAATGTCGGTGATGGCGCGGTGCTCATCTTGCTGAAGTAGCGTTCGGGCGGCCTTGAGGACATCGGTTGAGCTGTTCCCGTCCAGGACGATGGCCGCGAGCAGCAGGGCCCGATCGTCGGCGCTGCCCTCGGTGTCGGCGAAGGTTGCCGCGACGAGGTGCTGCCATCCGGTCATCGCATCCCGTGCCCTGCTCAGGGCATCGGGTCGTGTGGCGTCGATGCGGCTGAGTGCGACAGCGCGGCCGGCAGCCTCTCCCGGCGGCATGTCGGGCCGCAGCAGGTCCGTCAGTCCGCCACTGTCCTTGCCGTCATGGCTGGCGAGCCAGCCGATCTTGTCCGGATCCGGGTAGAGGACGTTGAGGTGGCGTTCCAGTACTAGGTCTCCGCGGGGGGCTTCGGCTGTGATGGCGATGCGGCCCATCTGCGGGTCGTGTCCGCTCGGCCAGTTGGCTGCACCGGTGATGACGATGAGGCATGAGCCCCTGTGCCGCAGCGTGTCGGCGTGTCCAAGGATTTGTCGGGCGGCTGCGGGCGGGTCGCTCCAGGTTTCTCCCGCCACGTCGAGGATGTAGCCGCGGCCTGGTTCGCGGGGCAGCAGGTCGGAGTCGGGACCGTCCCAGTCGGGCAGGACGTGCCTGAGGTGGAGCCGTCCTCGCGCTGAGTCCGGTGCGGAGCGCTGGAGGGCGAAGTCGGTCAGGGCCCGCAGTGCGGCGGCGGTCTTTCCGGTACCGGGCGGGCCGCTGATGACGACGATCGGCTCATCTTCGCGCAGCAGCTTCAGGATCTGGTCGGCCGTTGTCAGCGGGGTGTTGGCGGGCGTGATTTTGACCCAGGCGCGGCGTACGGCCTTGATCTCGCTGTCCGTCACGGGGAATGTCGGCAGTGTCGGGCGTTGGTGCAGGTTGATGTCGCCTGCTGCCTGGTAGATGGTGGAGTAGGAGTTGTCGCTGGCGCTGATCGTGGGCTGGGCGGGTGGGAGGCCGGTGGAGTGTGCGGTGGGAGACGTCACGGCCCGGTCACGCGTCCGCCGCGCGTGGCGAGACGCCGTAGTTGATGCCACCGCTGCCGGCGTCCACGTTGCCGAGTGCTTGCACGACCTGGCTGTGGGTGTTGTGCTGCGCGCTCAGCGGCGGGCCTTGTGCTCCTGACGCGGGCGTGTCATCGGGCAGCAGAGCGCGCAGTTCGTCCGCCATGTCGGGAAAGCGGTCGAGATAGGCAGCCAGTTGAAGGACCAGGCGGTTCTCCAGGCGTCGCCTCTCCTCGCTGTCGGGCGTGTCCGCCCCGCTGGCCAGGGTCTGTGCCGCCTCGTCGAACAGGGCCAGCTGCCGGTCGGCTGCTTGTCCGTCGCGGTGCAGGAAGCGGGCGAACGCGCCCCGGACCGCATCCCATCCTCCGCGGACCATCTCTGTCACCAGTGCGGCGACACTCTGAGTTGCCACGGCCATGACATCAATTTCGGCGTCCAACGCGTCCCCCTGCACGTGCTCACGGTTGTGATGACATCTGCTCATCAGCGTGCAAAGAGGTCATCGCGCCCACAACCCCAAAAGCCGCATGTGACGGAAAACCATGCAAGAGAATCAATGAGAGGTCAGTTCGTGACGACATATAAATTAGGCCGCATGGGGAGAGTCGCGTACGCGAAGCGGGCAGCGCAGCCTCGCCTCAGGTCACCCGTTCGAACGGTTCCGGTCCCGGCCTTTCACTGCGATGTCAAGCATGCCTTGACCACCGGGCGTGTCGGGAATGACGCAAAGCCGACGGCGGGGCGGCCGCGCCGTACGCGACGACCTCCCGCCGGGACGCGCCGGCGGCATTCCCCCCGGACTGCCCGGACTCAGCGTCGCCCCAGCGCGCTCCTGCCACGCCGAGCAGCAACGGTCGCCGTCGCGGCGGCGGCCCGGCCGGAGGTCAGGATCAGAGATAGCCTGCCGGGGCGCCCCACCCAGCAACGCCCCTCACCGAAACATCCGGCTCCGGTAAAGTGAGCAAAACACGGCCCGCCGAGCCTCGAACCCACAGGTCACTAGGGACTGTCTCCAGTTGTGATCATTGGGCTTTTAGGATGTTGCTGATCCAGATGGTCGCTGCGCGGAGATGAAGTCCGGCGAGGTAGCTCTCGGGCGTCTTGTCGTAGCGGGTCGCGATGCCTCGCCAGTCCTTCATCCTGTTGATGGCCCGCTCGACCGTGTTGCGGTCGCGGTAGAGATCGGTTGTGGGTGACGGGCCTGCCGCCGGCCACCGGCTCGCCTACATACCCACGCCCTACCGCATGGACCCAGACCTCGTCCGTGTCGAACCACTACTGGACGTCGTGAACATCTACGCCGCAGACACCCCCACCAGTATGGTGCTGCACTCGGCCATACGCTTCGACTACGACCCGGCATCCGCCGCTCCGGGACACCCTGCCTCACATCTGACCCTCAACTCCATACAGTGCCGAATCGCCTGTGCCGCACCTATGCACGTGGGACGGTTCATGGACTTCATCTTCCGGCACTTCTACGCCGGCCTGTGGGCAGCCCACCGCAGCTATTTCACCGAGGGCGCCACCCGTCACATAGGCGAGCGCACGCTCACCGACGACGACCGTACAAGCCCCCACCTGATGTGGCGCTAGGTTCTGGTGGCTGACCTGCACGAACTCGGAGCGCCGGTGGTCAAGGGGAGGCGTTCGAGATCCTGGCCGCAGGGTTCAAGGGAGCGCCAGAAGAGTGCTCGCTGGGCAGGCTTAGGGTCCTGTCCGACACATCCGGACAGCAAGCCGGTCTGGGCACCCGCGTCCCTGACAAGATGGGCAGGCCCGTGGCGGCGCATAGCGGCGCGTGGCCGGTCACCCGCTGGCGGCGGTGACCGAAGACGAACAAGCAGAGTCGACGGCGCTCCCTAGCACCCGTCGGCCCCGGTATTCACCGCGGGCCGTCCTCCGCAGTGAGCGGTCCGAGCTTCAGTTTCGGTGACGGCCCCGTTGATGAGGCCGTGGACCAAGCCCACGGCCGTGGCCCCGCGTTCCAGGACGTCGAGTTTGTCGTCAGTCAGCAGCCTCTGGTCGTCCGCGAGGACCTGGGGCTTGCCGCCGTAGCGTATCGACGCGTGGAGAATGACCGTGGGCACCGCGGTGACGAGGAGGTCCGTAGTGTCGTCCAGGAGGCCGTGCTCTCCGGTCGGTGTGGCCTCGGCCGGACGCTCACGGGCGAACTCATCGGCTTCTGGGCGGGTCTTGCGCAGCATGTCCAGGACCTCTGCCGCCTTCTTCGCCTGGGGGGCCTTGCGGCGGCGAGCGTAGGCGTATCCTCCAGCACGAGGTCTACGAGCTTGGCCGCGACAAAGTAGTGCTTGTCGATCACGTACACCGAAGCACGGTCGTGCAAGGGCGCGCCGGGTGCCAGCAGTTCGCCCAAGAGCCGACGGCGCTGACCGGCTTCCCCGCCGGTGAACATCTTCTGGAGCTTCACCTCTGTCGCGGACTTCTGGATTCCCGCCTCTCGTCGCAGCGTGTCCACGATCCCGGCTGCTTCCGCGTCGTCGATGGCCACCGAGGCTATGATCACGTAACGGTCGCCGCCGTGGAGTTGATCGCCGTGGTAACCGGACTCGTCGATGGCGATCCACCGGCCTGTGCCAGCGCGGTCGTCGGTGGGAGCCTGGTGGTTGCAGCGACTGAAGTTCGCTCCGACAAGGACTGCTCACCTCCCCTGTCTGCGGGCCCGCTCCGGCGGGTTCAGGAGTGACGGGTGGTGGTGTCGAGCCGACCGAGGATCCAGCGGATGAGTTCTTTGCTCATCGTGAGTTCGGGGTTCTTCTTCAGGGCTTCCTGGGCATGGAAGGTGATCTTGGCCCAGTTACGGAAGTAGCCGTGTGCGCCTGCGTCGTCGGTGAAGGCCAGGAGGTCCTGGTCGGCGTCGTTCCACACGGCGTGGTAGGGAGGGATGTTGTTGAAGACCTCGGCAAGGCTCAGTGGTCTGAACTGCTGGGCCTGGTAGAGGCGGGAGTGCAGGGGTGCGTGGCGCAGGACTCGTTGGCGGGTGTTGCCGCTGCCGACGAGGATGACGGTGAGGGGGTTTGTCTCTTCGTCCCACAGGATCCGGGCGCTCTCCATGAGCGAGGTGTTGATGTTCTGGACTTCGTCGATGAGCAGGACGTGGGGCTGGCTGGCGAGGGCCTGTCGGATGTCGCCTTTGCAGGCGGCGAGGTTGTCGAGGGGCTTGCCCGGCAGGGCGAGGGCGCGCCAGAAGGCGTGGTAGACCTCGGTCTTGGTGGCGCTGGCGTCGAAGCGGAGGCGGACGGTGTTGTGGGGGGCGAATTTACGCAGGGCGCGGTGGACGGCGAAGGTCTTGCCGAGGCCGACTTGTCCGTGGATGCAGATGATGGAGTGGTGCTCGATGGCCTCCTTGATGAGTTGTTCCGTTTCGCGGGCTGCCTTGGTGCCTACCGTGTGGGCTCCGGCGAGGCGCTGGTAGTGGTCGTGGATGGGGTCGGGAAGCCGGCAGGCGGGGGCGGGTGGCTGGGTCATGTTCGGAGTCCGGTCTGGTCGTCGGGGTGTTCGTCCTCGGGCTGGTTGGGGCGGTGGTCCAGGGGCATGGTCAGGTCGTCGGAGGGTTCGGGAAGCGGAATGAAGTCCGGGAGCGGTTCGAATGCCTGGCTGGTGGCGTTGAGTTCGCGTAGTTGTTCGGTCGCTTCGTCCTGGGTGAGGGCGTCCAGCCGTCGGGGTGGGCGTGCTTCGGTGACGGCTTCGTAGCGTGCGTTGCGGTTCCTCTCGGCCTTTTTGAGTGCGTTGCGCAGTCGGTCGGCCTCGCTGCGGCGGGCTCGGTCGAGTGCTCTGCGCTGGGCGGGGGTCACCTGATCGGTGAGGAAGGCGGGGCCGAGGTGGCGGAGGGTGCCGGGCTCGTAGAGCTCGACGCGGTGGTCGTGGTGCAGGAGGTGGCGCAGGTGGACCTTTTCGCCGGCGTGGCCGTGCATCCATTCGGCGATGTAGTCGCGTTTGCGCCAGCGGACGCCGCTGTTGTTGATGGTCAGGGGTTTACCGGCGCGCTCAAGGGTGAGGGTGTGCAGGTCTTCGGCAGGGACATCGAAGATGGGGGTGAGGTCGTCCGTCCATGCCTGCTCGGGGGTTTTTCCGTCGAGTTTGTCCATGGTGTGGACGGTGTTGCGTTTGCGGATCCAGTCGAGGACGAGGGCGACGAAGCCTTCGAAGTGCAGGAGGGGCTGGTCGGGGTCGACGGGTTTGCCGCCTGACAGGGTGGGGGCTTCGGTGTAGCCGGGGAAGTCGGCGAAGAGGGTTTTTTTGATGGCGCCGTTGGCTGCTTCGACGGTGGCTTTCAGGTCGGGGCGGCGGGGCGGCAGCACGATGTGTTCAGTGCCGAGCGAGCCGAGTGCCTGGCCGACGGTGCGGGAGAGGAAGTCGCGGCCGCCGTCGACGCGGATGCGGTCGGGGATCCCGCCATAGGGGTTGTGCGGCGCTTCGGTGAGGATGGCGTCGCGCAGGGCGACGAGGATGCTTTCCCTGCTGGGTGTCTGGGGGGTGATGGCGACGCCGCAGATACATTTGGTGGCGCAGTCGATGAACCAGGTGATCCATGGTTTGCGGACGTGGCCGTCGAGGATGACGGGGACGCTGGCTTCGACGTGGTCGGTTTCCCAGGCATAGTTGCGGTGGTGGTGTTCGCGTTCTCCGTGGATGTCGTAGCGGCGGCGGGCGCTTTCTCCTCCGCTCAGGCCGGCGCGCTGTCCTTTGTTCCAGTGGCGTTGGGCTGCCCGGTGGAACGTGGCCGGGGAAGGGAGTTTCTCGTCCTTGAAGGGTTCTTCTTTGAGTTCCTTGTAGGCGGCGGTGACGTTGCCCCGCAATCGTGCGATGACTTCGATGGCGTGGTCGGTGAGCTGGTAGGCGGGGCGGCCCTGTGGGGTGTAGGTGCCGTTGTTGGCCGCGGCGTTTTTCATCCAGCGGCGGACGGTACGGGAGGTGACGCCGAAGGCGTCGCATACGGCGCGGGTGTGCCCGGGGGCGAGGGTGCCGAGTTCGCTGTGGTGTAGCAGGCGGCTGACTGCCAGGGCTCGCAGCCGGGTGTCGTCGGGAGCGGGCAGGGGCGGTTGCATGGCGGGGGGTGCCTTTCGTGCTTCGTGGAGGGCGGGATGGTTCAGCCGGGGGTGAGGGTGAGCAGGCCGGCTCCGTAGGCCTTGCCGCGGCCGATGCCTTCGCGGATCGCGGTGTCGAGGAGGGCCGGTTCGCTGATGGTGGCCGTGCCGTCGAACTGGGTCAGGCGCTCGTAGGGTCCTGGGCGGGGAGAGGGGAAGGGGCAGGGTGTGGCTGCGGGGAGGCTGGTGAGGTGCAGGCCGGCGGCCGGGGCGCGGCGTTGCCACCAGGCGATGGCGTCCGGTCCGGTCAGGGGGGTGAGTTTGCCGCGGAGGCGTCCGGTGACGGGGTGGGGTACGGCGTCGGCGCTGCGGCTGACGACGGGGGCGGCGGTGATGCGGTAGCGCACGGGGAGGTGGGGAGTGAGGCCGGTCAGGATGGGGGTGAGGTCGCGGGTGGTGATGTCTCCGTAGCCGTCGGGGAGGCCGGCGAGGTGTGGGGTGTCGGCGGTTTGGACGAGGAGGACGGGGTCGAGGCCGGGGTCGAGGCGGAAAAGGAGGCCGCCGGCTTTGCGGGGGTGGGGGCCGTCGGGGTGGGGCAGGAGGCGCATCATGGTTTTGTGGAGGCCGGGTCGGTAGGCGAGGTCGTTGCAGGCTCTGCGGTGGTGGCGGTTGAGGATGATGCGGGTCAGGGTTGCCGGCATGGGGTGTCCTTGAGGATGTAGTCGGTGAGGGTGTCGATGGGCCGGGGTCCGGCGTAGAGGGTGGTGGGGAGTGGTTCGGTGGTTCTCCACAGGGGGCGGAGCAGGTGGTGGCGGCGGGTGTGGGTGAAGTCGGCTGGTTCGCTCGGGGTTTCGCGGTCGGGTGGGGTGCCGGGGTGTGGGGGGTGTTCGGCCCAGAAGTCGATGGGCACGTGGGTCTGGCCGGGGCGGGGTGGGTGGGCGAGGCTGAGGGGGACGCGGTCGCGCAGGGCGGTTTCGGGGTCGGGGATGTCGGTGTGGATGAGGAGGGGTTCGTCGGGCAGGCAGACGCGTCGGCCGAGGTAGGGGGAGAAGCGCGGGGTGGTGAGTGTGGTGGCGATGTGCGCCAGGAGCGGGGCGGGGCCTTGGACGGCGATGGTGAAGACGGCGCCGGTCAGATAGTCCCGTTGGGAGATGTGCGTGGATCTGTTTTGGGTGCGGTATTTCCCGTCGCTGGTGTGCAGGCCTTGGCGGTGGGGGCGTCCGCCGCCGGTGGTGTGCCAGTCGCGGTAGGGGGTGCCGGGGCAGTCGACGCGGATGGTGAGGGCAAGGTCGCGGTGGCTGGGGGTGCCCGGCAGTTCGGGGTAAGGGTCCAGGGCGTGTTCGGCGGTGCGTCCCTGGGCGGCGGCGAACATGCCGATCAGTGCGGACCGGGTGGGGAAGGTTGTGGTGTCGCGGTGGTGAAAGGTGCCTGCCTCGCCGTAGGACTGCAGGAGGCCGGCTGCGCGCAGGACCAGTCCGCGGCTCATGCGGCGGCCTGGCTGGGGGTGTCGGGCAGGGCCGTGCGGGCGCAGGTGGCGGCGAGGTCATCGAAACCGGTGTGGTGGGTGCCCAGTTCTCCGATGGGGGTGCCGGCGGTGGTGGCGTGGCCGTGGGTGATGCGGTGGCGGGTGCCGATGAGGCGGTCGATGGTGGTGGCGTACGTGGTGAGGGCCTGGCGGGCGGGCAGGACGTAGCCCTGGCCGTGGGAGCGGACGGGTTGTTCGAAGGCGGCGCCGTAGGAGACGGGTCGGCGGTCACGTACGACGTAGTGGACGAGGTCGGGCACGGTGTGCGCGGCTGCGGAGGTCTGTCCGCCGCGGGGCATGGTCATGATGAATGCCTGGGTGAACAGGTCGATGAGGGTGCGGGCGGTGGTGGTGTCGCCGTTCAGGTTGGCCAGGAGTGTGGTGGTGTTGACGGTCGCGAAGCGGTAGAAGTGTCCGGTGGAGCGGTAGGCGGTGTTGAGGTGGGCGCTGCCTGCTTCGCCAGGGCGGGGCCAGTCATCGACGGCGGTGAAGAAGTCCGGCTGGGGCTCGCTGCGGTGGACGGTGAAGGCCGGGGCCATCTGTACGGCGGCTTGGATGTGGCCGTCGTGGATTTCGGTGAGCATGCGCCCGAAGAGGCTGATGCTGGCGGTGCGGCGGGTGAGCTGGGCGGTGATCTCGTCGGTGGGCAGGAGTGCGGGGGCCGGCTTCTTGGTGGCGGTCTGTTTGGCCAGGCCTTCTTCGAGGGTGGTGCGGTGGGTGCGGCACAGTTGTGTCAGGTGGCGGGCGGTGTCGGCGGGCAGGAAGAACATGGCCTGGGTGCGGTGGTCTTCTTGGGGATTGGTCTTGAGTCCCCCGGTCTTCGCGCTGGCGGCGATCTGGGCCGCGGCGAACGATGCCAGGTCCTCGGTCCAGCCCTCGGCGCGCAGCGCGTCGGTGACGGTCGGAGGGACCATGCGGGTGCGGGCGGCGTGCTCGTCGAGTTCTTCTTCGACGGCCAGTCGGATCGGGCGTTTCCATGCCTGGGAGGAGATCATCGTGCGGATGGCGCCGCCCAGTTCGAGGGTTTTGGGTTCCCCGCTCTCGTCGCTGTTCAGATTGGCGGCCGTGCTCGGGTGGAGGGCGTGGATGTCGAGGAAGCGGGCAGCAGTCACGGGGTTTCCTTGGAGGTCAGGTACAGGGTGCGGTAGAAGGCGTCCTGCCAGCGGGTGGCGACCCGGCCCCGGTCGTGGTCGCGCTGGGCGAGGTCGTCGAGAAGAACCGGCCAGTCGGGGGTGAGGTCTGCGTCGATGAGACGGCCGGTCAGGGAGGGCAGGCGGCGGTGCAGCTGGTTCTCGCTGAGACGGACCAGGACGGCGAGGAGTTCGTCGGTACGGGTCTCGTTGAAGTCGGCGGTGCGCACCGCGTGGGCGAGGGTCGCGCCGAGGTTGGGCCGTTTCCGCCAGGTGGCCGGACTGTAGGGGTCGAGGTCGGGGGCAGGGTCGGGGTTCGTGGCTGCGGGGGTGGTGGGTTGTTCGGTGCTGGTGGCGTGTGCTGCCCGTACGGCATCGAGGGGGTCGACGTGGGCGATCAGGGAGGCGACGGTGTAGTGGACGCGGCGTTGCCCGTAGCCGTGGGTGAGCACGGACAGGAAGCGGTGCATGCCGTTGCAGTCGTCGACCGGGCGGCCGCGGCCCTGGCGCAGGGTCCGCCGCGCTTTGGGGTCGGTGCAGGCTTTCTCGACCTTTGCGGTGAAGCCGGTGTAGTGGCGGCGGTACTCAATCGCAGTGGGCATCAGGGGTCCTGGCGTGCGCGGGCGGCGGGGGGCGGGGTGTAGAGGGCGTCGACTGCTGTGGCGATGGCGCGGGCGGCGGCGCGGTGGCGGAAGCGGGCGCTGGCAGTCGCGGTGCGCAGGGCGCGGGCTGCGGTGTCGGCGAACGTGATCCGTGCGGGGGTGTCGGTGTCCAGGAGGTGCCAGAACGCTGCTTCGGCTTGCTGCCAGTACAGGCTGCGGGCTGTGGCGGTCCACGAGGGATCTTTTGAGGAGGGGGCTGCGTGGCAGGTGTCCTTCCACGCCTGGTTGGTCAGGAACGTCAGGCGGGAGGCGGTGCTCTCGGCTGCGGTGCAGCATTCGGAGATGCGGTTGGCGCGTGCGGGGTCGTGTTCCTGACTCCAGGCGAGCAGGGGCGGGGTGATGGCCGTGTACCAGCGGCGCTGGATGGTTTTGGTGTCCTGGTCGAAGCCGTGGACCCGTACGCGCAGGCTCTTGCGTACTGGGGGTGGGAGGTCGTTGAGGGTGTCGAAGACTTCCGGGCGGCGTGTCGCATGCTGTTCGTCGGGAGCCAGGACCAGGGAGTCCAGCTCGCGCCACCAGGCGCGGTCGGCGTCCGCGCGGCGGGGACGGGCTTGGGGCGGGCGGCCGGTGCCGGTGCGGACGACGAGGTAGGGGTCGGTCACCGCGAGCCGGGGCTGCTGGGTGGACCAGGTCAGGTAGGCGTTGGTGACGGTGCTCGCGTCGTCGCCGGGCACGAGGAGCACGGAGTGCCGGTTCATGCCTGTCAGGCGCCGTCCCGGCCAGGTGGCGGGCGGTAAGGGGGCTTGCGGGTCGGGGAGTTGGGGCTCTTCCCATGGGCAGTGGTCTGGTTCGCTCTGTTCGTCGGCGGTGAATTTCGGGATGCCTGCCAGGAGCGTTTCGTACAGGGTGCGGCCCAGGGGGTGGAAGGAGACGGTGCCGCGCAGGGGGCCGGCGGCGGCGCGGGGGCATGTGAGTGTGCCGGCTGTGCGGGAGGTGCAGCCGCCGGATGCTCCGTAGTAGTGGTGGATGAGGAGGTGCTGGAGTGCCTCGCCGGTGGGCAGGGGCATCGCTGCTTGGTCGTGGTGGGGGCTGAGCCAGGCCAGGTTGTTGCCTGCGGGGCGTCCGAAGACGAGCGTGTTGATGCCGGAGGGTATCGCGCACTGCTCGCGCAGCCGGGGGTCCTGCATCCAGGGCCGTAACGGGTCGAACACGTCGAAGGAGTACTTCGCGAAGTAGGTGTTGACGGCGTCGGTGTCGAACCCGTCGGTACGGCCGAGGAGTTCACTGCGGTGCCGGTTCCAGGTGTCGGCGTTCAGTTCGGGGTCGTCGAGGCCGGTGATGCGGGCGGCCAGGACGGTCGCGATGCGCAGGATGGCCGATGCGGCCGGGGCGGCGGCCACGGCGAGGTCTTCGATGGTGTGGGCGTCAAGGATCAGGCCGCGCAGGCCGGTGCGGTGGTAGCCGTGCTGGTCACGGACGTCGATCCAGGGGTCGTCGGCCGCGCTGAAGCGGTCGGGCGGTGTCAACGGTGGTGCTCCACAGAGGCAGCAGGAGAAGAAGGGCGAGGGGGGATGAGAGTGCGGGGCTTCCCTGTCCCGGGACGGCGGGGAGGGCGGCGGGGCCGCGGCCTGGGCGTCACTCGGCCGGGAACGGGCGGGACATGGTGCATGCGGCCCGTCAGAGTGCTTGTGGCACAGGGGCGTTTGCCTCGGTGGAATCTTCGACCGGGCACACATTCAGATAATCACAGAGTGACCCCGCGTGTACAAACGGCGAGATAAGTCATACGAATACCCGGCGGCGGGGAGGTGTTCTCCTGCCGGTCAGCGGGCTGTGGTGTGGACAAGGCCGAGTTCGTCGTCCATGCGCAGCAGGTAGCGGCCGTACTGTTCGGTGTGTCCGGTGTGGTGGGCCGGTGCGGGCAGCAGGACCAGGTCCGCGAGCAGGGGGTGGGTGCTCCAGGCCTCGGGGGGACGGTGCTGGGGGCCGCGGCGGGCGACCCAGGCGGCGGGGACGGGCAGGGTGTGCTGCAGGACGCGGCGGATGCCGGCGGTCTCCAGACGCGGCCCGGTGGGAAGGGGGTGGCGGCCGGCCCGGTCGAGGGCGAGGCCGCCGGAGGCGGTGCGGTAGCAGGGCAGCAGCCGCACGGGCAGCGTGCCCAGCCGGGTGGCGGCCTGCGCGGTGGTCAGGCGCTGGCGGTGGAGGTCGGCCAGGGAGGAGACACGGCCCGGCGGCGGGAGGAGATGCTGGGCGCTGAGGTGCCGTTCGATGGTGTCCTTTGTCCGCAGGCGGGCCGCGTCGTATCTGAGGGCTTCGGTGGCCCCGGCGAAGGGCGAGTGCGGGCCGTGGATCTGCTCGACCAGGTCCTGCACATCGCCGGGCAGGCTGATCAGTGAGCGGGTGCGCAGCAGGTCGGCAGTGGCGCGCAGGACGAAGGGGGATTCCAGGGTGCGCCAGCCGGCCGGGATCGAAGTGGCGCCGGCGGCCGAGACGGGTTCGAGGACGTGGAAGTCCGGGATGTGGCCGTCGCCCCACCACACCGGGCGGCGGGAGGCATCATCGTTCTGCCAGCGTAGGGCGAAGCGTGCGAGGCGTCCCAGACGCTGCAGCAGGCGGGCGACGGAGGCCAGGTCGCTGACCATCAGGTCGACGTCGATGTCCAGGCTCGTGTCGAGCAGGCTCGTGGTGACAACGACGAGCCGCTCCGGGCGCTCGCCGGTGGGTCCCAGCCGGCGGCTCAGGGTGCGCAGGAGACGTTCACGGTGGTGGCCGGGGAAGCGGGCGTGCAGCAGGACGAGGTCGGCCGGGTCGCCGGGCCAGGTGTGCTTCAGGTGCCGGTAGGTGTCCTGGGCGTCCGGGACAGTCGCGCAGGTCACCGCGGCGCATCCGCCGTGGCTGATGACGGGCGTGAGCACGTCACCGATCACCGCGAGGCGCTCTGTGCTCCCGACGGTGCGCGGCTGCGGGCCGAGCCGTGTGCGCCGCACGTCGTGGACGCGGATACGGGCCTGACGGTGCTGGCCTGCGGCGTGACGAAGGCGTGCGGTCTCGTCCATGACGGTGGCGGTCGCGGTCGCGGCATCGGCGAACAGCCAGCCCGGATACGACGGGCTGAAGGCACCCTGCGGCAGAGCGGAGGCCCTGTGGCCGGCACCTGTCAGGTAGGCGCGCACGAATGCGTCGGCAGTGGAGGCGGGCAGAGTCGCCGACAGCAGCACCACGGGGGTGCGCAGGGACCCGAACCAGCCCAGCAGGCGCAGCAGTTGCAGGTGGCTGAAGGCAGACAGGGCGTGCGCCTCGTCGACGACGACCGTCTTGCCGGACAGGCCCAGCAGCCGTACCGCGTTGGAGTGGACGGGCAGGACAGCCATCTGCGCCTGATCGACCGTCGCGGCGCAGAACGGGGCCAGCAAGGCCGCGTCGTGCCCCCGCAGCAGCCTGGGGGGCTCCGTCACCGGATCGTCATCACCCGCGCCAGCGGCGTCCCCCGTCGGCGGCACCCTCTCCCCTGCGGCCACCGGGACCGGGGCGAGTTCCACCGCGGCGAGCCGGCGGTCGCTGTAGGCGGCGTTGAGCCAGCTGTGGCTGTGCGCGAGAGCGACCGGTGCCCGGTAGGGATCGTGCCGGCGCACGTAGTCCTCGAGCAGTTCCCAGGAGGCATCCGCGGTGGCGGTGCTGGGCGACAGCCACGCCACTCCCCTACTCCCGCAGGCCGCGTTGAAGATCCGCGACGCCTGCAGCGCGCCGACACTCTTGCCCGTCCCGGTCGCATCCGCCGCCACCAGGATACCGCTGCCCGACTTCCCGACCAGGGAGGGCAGTTGGGTCATCAGCGACTCCTGGAACCTGTTGGGGCGCCTGGCGCGCGGATGCGCCACCGCGAACGGCACGTCCTGCCACTCCAGCTTCTCCAGCCATGCCGCATCCAGAACGTCCCGCGCCTCCCCGCTTGCCAGAGTGAAGTGTTCGGCCGCCCCGAAGGCCGGCATGTGCGCCTTCGGCAGCCAGTAGGACCGCTGCCTCGCCAGCTGGCCGGCCACCGTCCCCACACCGGCCGCGAGTACCGCCGCGGGGACGGACAGCCGTTCGGGAACGTGTACGGCTCCCGTCAGATGCCGCACCACGGCCGCGTAACGGTGACGCAGCCTGTCCCATGCCTCTCCCCCGGCCGCAACAGACACCCGGCGCGCGGACGCCGCACCCTCGATATCAGCCTGGAGGAAGAATCCCCTGCAGCCACCGACCACCTGGGCCGCCCGCACCGCGGGACTGGCGTTGCCGGCGCACGCGTAGCCGCTCATGGTCAGCACCCCCAGCGCCACATGCATCGAACTGCGCGCGGTCGGTGTCCACCCGGTATCGCCGCCCGCCTGCTCCACCAGCGTGTCATCGAGCCGCGCCCAGGCGGCATGGTGCGCGCGCTGGAATCGGGGAACCATGCGTCCCAGATCCTGAAGCCCGGCCAGGAACGCCACCACCGACCGCGCCTGCGCCGCAGGCAGCCCCATACCCTCGCTCAGCATATCCCGCTGGGAAACGGTCACCACACGTTCCCACACCTCGAACGCCATCACCGCACTGTCGAGCATCCCGAACAACAGCGGATACACCGTATTCGAAGCCGCATCGAACTCCGTCCACGGCCCCAGATCGATACCCCCCAGCCGGGCGTCCTCAACAGCCCCCATCACCGCCACCCCCACCACCGGTCCGCCGAGAAACCACAACCCTCCCACGCACCAGCCCCCCTTACAGCCCACACCACGTCACCCACCCCGGCCGGAAGCAACCGTCCGCCACACGACCACCGATGACACACAAACGCTGCTAAACTCACCCGAGAACATCAGGCCACGAAGAGACAAGCCCCGCGCAAGCAGGAATGAATCGCCCTTACCGCGGTCCACGCGCACCTTCTCGGGACAAGCTCCGCGTCAGCAGGGATGGATCGAGCCGTGGGGTCGCGGTCATGTAGAGGCGACGACAGGTCCTGCGGAAGCGGGACTGGATCGATGCGTGGAGTCGCGGTCATGTAGAGGCGACAGCCAGCCCCGCGCAAGCAGGGATGGCTCGGCATCAGGTCTCGAGCCCAGCAGGCCGCCGACGTGAGCCCCGCGCAAGCAGGGATGGCTCGAAGTACCCGCGCGTCATGGAGGGTGCTCTCGCGTAAGTCCCGCGCAAGCAGGGATGGGCACGAGCTAAGGAACCTCCGCGCCGTAAGCGCCGCGCAAGCAAGATGGATTGCCTGTGTTGATACTGGTCAAGCGGTTGGAGCCATTCGCGGTAGGCGGGGGCGCGGCCGTCGATCCTGCAGGCATGACAGCATCGACCACCGAGAAACCACAGGTCAGACGGGACTCGCTATAGCAATTCTCACGAAAATGTCCTGGCAATTCTCACAACGTGACAGCCATTTTTCTCACCCGCTGTCGTCTCACAAAAGGGATGTACTTGCGGTGACACCAGGTCAGCTACCTGCCTAAGCTCCCGTACCAGTGACATCACAACGAGAAATATGAATGGACATTGAAATGAGACTCAGCACGGCCCACGTGCGGAACGTGCCGTGCGCGCACGACCAGTCGATCCACGTCAGGTCCGGGGCCGGCACGGTGCGCCACAGCGGGTGGAAGCCGGTCACCACGGCCGCCACTTCCGCTCCGGTCAAGCGTGGAACCTCCTGCCACGCGCCGATACGCGATGCCAGCTGCGGCAGCCGGGACAACGCCCGCTCGCTGCCCGCCCCGCACAGCACCAGCGTGATCCGCGTGCCGGGGTGGTCCCACAGGCTCTGCAGGTACTCCAGGCACGGCACGGGCAGGCGCTGCGCCTCATCGACCACCAGCACCCGCGCCTCACCCAAAGCTTCCGCAACCACGGCGTCGGCCAGCGCCGACGTGTGCGGGAAGCGGCCCGCCAGCGCCAGCGCGTCGAATACCGCCCGCCTCATGCCGGCCACCGACGGGCGCACCGGTACTGGCACCCACGTCGCCTTCCAGCCCGGGGGCACATCGCCAAGCGCCATCCGCACGGCGGCGGTCTTGCCCCGGCCCGGGTCGCCGAACATACACACCGCGCCCCGGGGCCGCCATCGCCTGCCCGACCGCCTCGGCCACCGCCCGCACCGACGACGTCCGCACCAACTGCGCGCCCGCCGGCAACGCCACACCTGCCAGCGCACCGTTCTCCCCCACCGGCAAGCTCCCGGTCGCCTCTGGTACGAGACGCGGCAGCCGGCGCGCAGCCACTTTCGCCGCGCCTCCCTCACTCGGTCCGGCCAGGGCGAGGTCAGCCAGTGCCTGCCGCGTTTGCTGCTCATCCCGCTCCCGCCGCACCACCGCGCGGTCCGGCAGGACCCTGCCGGCCTGAAGATCCCGGCGCACCACCCGGTGCAACGACGCCAGCGAGGGCACCTCGCCCCCGGCCTCCTTCAGATGCCGGTGCAGCGCCGCAACGTTCCCACCCGCCTGAGCCAGCACCTCCCATGTTTGGTCGGACAACTCCAGCCGGGCCCGCGGCCTGCACTCAACACGGCCCTCCGTCCGCGCCGCTTCCAGCCAGCGCCACACCGTGCGCACATTCACCCCGCCGACCTGGGCGCCCGCACGCACATGCGCCGTCGTCAACGCCCCAGCCGCATCGAGCTCCAGCAGCCGCGCAACCAGCACCGGCCTGGACACCCTCAGCCCCGCCGTGACCTCACCCCACGCGCCCGGCTCCCCCACCCCGCCCCCTTCCGCCCGCGCAAGACCGACACGGGCCACCGTGCCGCCGCGCAGCCCTCGGAAGGATCAGAAGTGCCGTTCTCAAGACAGTGGAGCGGAGTGGGGTGTACCGCCCCATGACAGCCGCACCGCTACAGAAACCGCCCCACGACAGTGACCACGCCCTTCCTCAACGCCCGACCATCGAAAACACCCAGCTCTGATGTGCCGTCACTGACACCCACCCACTGACACCAAACCGGCACATCGCACACGTGGAAGGAAGTCTGCGGGCGCTCCAGCATGTCGAGCTGGATCAACACCACGTCAATGGCCAGCTTCTCCGGCGCCTTCGCCGCCGGGGGCAAGTACCACCTGCTGGACGCGGACGAGTACTGGGTCAAGTTCCCCGAGTTCGCGCACTGCGACGCCAGCAAGGCAACCGTGAAGTGCACCGTCCCTAAGCCGTAAACGACCAGCTGGTGGTCCAGGGGCCCCGGCGCTCCCGGGCCACCAGCCTTAACGGGGACCGTCGAGTTTGATCACCCGTCGGGGAACAGCCGTGGATCCCTGGGATCAATCCAGGTCAGCCCCTGGCTGCCGGTCAGTACCGGCCAGCTGTGCCTTTCGTCCGTTCCATCCGGCCGGTGCAGACACCGGCCCTCCTCCAGCGCCGCAGCAATCTCCTCCAGCCAGGCCGCCAGCGGCCAGCCCCCACGCCCCAACGGGTACAGATCGTCTCCACCGTCCACCGACCAGTGCCCCAGGTCGCCGTAGGACGGCTCGCCCCGACGCGCGTCCACATACCAGCCGGACCAGGTGTCCCCGGCCGTCCGCGCGAACGGCACAATGCCCGCCTCCCGCTCCCAGTCCCGCGTACGCATCCGGTACTCATCCACCAGGTCAGCCAGCGGCAACATCGTCATGCCGGACGGCAAAATCCCACAACCATGGCCCTCGTCGAAACCATCATGAACCCGATACCACGCCGCGAGCGCCGCCGGGAACTCCACTCCTATCGCCGCCTCCGCCGCGGCGATGTCGGCTTCACCAGCCGGAGGGCGCAGTACATCGGCCGAAGCAGCAGCGTGCTCACGCAGCCACGCCTCGATCCGCCCCCAAGCCACGGCTACCCGTTGCGTATCGTCACTCATGGGTGAACACCTTATCGACCGCAGTCGGCACAACCATGCCCACCGCCGACAGCAGCTGTCCAGGCACGGCCTCGCCACGCCTCCGTCTCCGCAAAGACGAAGTGAGCTGTACTGAGGATTCGCAGAATCCCTGATGCTACGAGTGAGAGAGGGCGACCACGCTCAGAAATCCGAAGGCCGCGGCCGCGCTGAGTGGCTTCTGCTAGGCCATGGAACTTTTCGTTCGCGTGGTGCTCCCTTCCGATATCACCATCACCTGCTCCGACGGGACCGCGACCTCGGCAAGACCGGCCTCGTGATCTGCTGTGCGGGCATCTGAAGGCCAGTCTCTTGCTGCCTGCGCGAGCCGACGCAAGAGTCGCAGGCTGCGCCTCTGGCTCGAGTGCCGTCTCGTGAGGGCTGGCGAGCTGCGCCTCCTCTTCTGGCCAAGGCCCCAGCCCCCTTCCCTCCGGACGACCGCATCCTCGGATACGGCCTGCTACGACACAAGCCGCAGAAAAAGGAAGAGCACCAGCAGGGCTCCCAGGGCCGCTGCGGTGATCTGCCAGGTTCTCTGCCGCGAGGGCAGTACCAGTACCTGAGGTGAGGTGTTGGTGGGGAAAACGTAGTAGACCCGGTGCGGGTGCTGGTGCGCCTCGACGCGGGCCAGCCGCAGGTATGTGAAGGTGGCCTGCCGGGCGATCTCGCCTTCGCGTGGCGCGAGGTGGGGCTGCGCGAGATTCCGAAACGCGTCGGTCAGATCTGCGGGGAGCGTGTCTTTGTGCGTCAGGTGTGCCCGGTGCCAGTCGCCGCTCTTGCGTGCCTCCTCCCAGGCCAGGTAGGGTACGCCTGTTTTGGGATGCTTGATCTTCTCGGTCAGGGGCTTGCGGCTGATCGTGCCCTGGATCCATGTGACGGTTCTGCCGGTGCCTTTGCATCTTTGGTGAGGGACGGTCCCGGCCCGGTCGCAGTCGGGGCAGTCCCGTACGCCGTGGCCGTCGCATGTCGAGCAGGGGGTGCGGCCCCGGCCGCAGCAGGTGGGGCAGGCGGCATCCGGTGCTCCGCACTGGCGGCAGGTGGCGCGATCGTCCCCCGGCTGCTGGCCGTCGGGGGTGTTGCGGTTCCTGGTGCCGGTGCCGTCGCAGCGTAAGCAGGAGTCGATGCCGCGGCAGGCGACGCAGGCCGTGAACGGATCACACGCCAGATCTCCCCGGCCTTGGCAGCGCGGGCAGGCGGTCTTTCCGTTGCTGCAGTCGCAAGACCGCTCGGTTACCGACCCACGCCGCACCAGTGTCACCGTCTGCGTCGTGGTGAGGTCCTTCGGCAAGGCGACGCGGTGGCGGGCGAGGGTGTCGTACTCCGGCCGGTCCGACAGGTCGATGGGGCCGTAGTGTTTTCGCTCCTCCTGCCTGCGGGTCTCGATGGACCGCACGATCTCGCCCTCCAGGAGGGAATGCCAGGTGATCTTCGCCGTGTCCGGCAGTCCCAGCTTCGAGGCTTCACCGCGCCCTTCGATGCGTCGCCGTACCGCTTCCAGGACATTCTTTTCGTCAAGCACGCAGCTCTCCCCTGCCGTCGGGCTCCGGCCTCCCCATGCTTCCCACGGCGGCCAGCACCGCGGGCGGAACCCACCTCGGGACAGTAGCGAACCCTCGGTCGTCCCAAAGGGCAACCGTCACTCTTTTTGACCAGCACCCAGGAACAGGGTTGCGATCCTCTGTCTGTGCCCGTGAAGAAGGGCACGCTACGCGCATCGTTGGCGGCCGAGGAGGCCGAGCGGCGGACGCGCGGGGGCGGCTGCAGTGTGGCGATCGAACTGGCATCACTGTGTCGTGCTCTGAATGCCGAGGACCTCGTAGAGGTGCTGACCGTGGGCCCATTTCTTCAGTTCCGGGCGGCCCATGAGGATGAGCTGGTGGTGCTGGGCGAAGTCGACTGCCGGCTGGGTGAAGCTGTTCAGTGCGATCATGATGGGGAGGTCGGCTCCGTGGTGCAGGCGGGCCGTCCCGTTGAACTTCTGCACGTGTCCTGATCCGACTGGGTTCTGGTACTGCTTGCACTGCAGTATCAGGAGACGGTCTTCGCCATCACGGGCGGTGACGTCCACGCCGAGGTCCCCGGCGCCGCCGACCCGCCGCGGGCCCCGGAATCCGTCCCGGACCAGAAGATCGGCGCATGCCTGCTCAAAGCCCGTCGCACTCATCGCGGAGAGCTGCTTCATCTTGAATGTCAGCACATCAGGGTCGGCCGAATCGTCAGACGGATCGACGAACGTGTCCTCCGGGTTGGCGTAGATGCCGGCGTCGAGCAGGAATGACAGGAGCCTGCCGAGCAGGAGAAGCACGGACAGTCCGCTGGCGACGATGAGCCCGGTCCACCACGGGTGATCGGCTATCAGGCCCCACAGGTCAACGGTGATCCACCGACTGACGTCCTCAGTGAGCCATTCCCAGAGCATCTTGGCCGCGGTCAGCGTAAGGACTATGTACAGCAGGAACTTCAGCAGCGGGTCGAGCGACCCGTCTTCTTCGAACACCACACCCCCAGACGAGATGGATCATGAGCAGGGACTCTGCCGGTCAGGCTGCGCGCCTGAACCGGTTCGGGCGGGAGCGCGCGGAGACTTTGAGAAGTTCGTGTAGGGCGGTGCCGTTCTCGGCCCAGCGCTGCAGCTTCTCCCGGTCGGCCCAGTGGACGCCATGCCGGTCACCCCACGCCATGGCATCCCGGGTGAAGGCACCGTTGGTGACGACGACAGCATGATCGGCCCTATGGACCGGCCCGGCCGTCCCCTTCACCGCGTACATCACCGATGACCCCACCTTCCCGCCGACGCGGGTGTGCTTGGCTTGCACGACGATCCGACCGCGCTGTGGGTGATCGCCGATGACGTCGGCGGCCTGGTCTCCCTTCCCACCGACCCTGCGGGCCGACCACCCGTCGCGGATGAGCAGGTCCCGCAGTGCGATCTCGAACTCCTTGTCGTTCATGGCGTCGATATCCGCCAGCGTGATCCGCAAACGTGCCAGCATGTCGGACCGGGCCCGCCGTGCCCGGGCCGAGCGGAACAGCCGCCAGAGCCCGTAGATGAGACCACCGGCAGCCAGAATGAGGAGGAACGGCCACCCTCGGACCACCGCGCTCTGTGCCGCGAGGGCCATCTGGAACAGCAAGGTCATCGCGGCCAGAGCGACGACTGCGGCCGCGATGTTCTCGCCGGTGCCGCGGGGCTTGCGCAGCCGTAGTCGGCGCCGGGCCATCAGGGTGCCGCCGGGGCGGACACCGACGGCTTGGGCGAAGGCGGCTCATCGGACTTGGCTTCGCCGAACCCGAAGACCTGGCCCCACAGCCAGACTCCCGCGATCAGTGCGGCGACCATCCAACCGCTCATCTTCTTCCCGCCAGGGCGCGGGTTGCGCCGTATGTGGCTGCGGACGACGTGGTATCCCTGCGGTGGCATGCTGCTTTCCCCTCCCCTTGGCGGCCGCCGAGTGCGGCACAGGCCTTGGGAATTGGTGTAGCAACAGGCACCGACAAAGGCCGCTGGATGATCAAGGAATGCGACGCATGTAAAGCACGAACAGGCCATCGATCACGGGACAAGCAGCGCCCCGTTCGATTGTTCCCGGTTAGGCACCTTGACCATTGGTTGAGAAACTCGTGGTCGGTACCTCGGCCTCACATGAAGATCGGAAAACGCACGTCCTTGAGCGCCTGTCGTTTGGTCCGAGCTGCAAGAACAGCGTCACCAGCCGTCCTCGAGCATGAGTGGCAAATGGCGAAAACAGTGCCGTGTTCGATTCGCATGTATGGGTCGTCACTCCTCTACATGCGGCCGGCCGCCACTGCCTGGTCTCGCAGGGTACGCAGGCTGAGTCGCTCACCCGTCTCGTCCTCGATGTGCCATTCCTTCATGCCCTGGCAGGTTTTGGTGCCTCGGACGACGGCGCCGGCTTCGTCCACTCGCCCGTAGGGGGTTCCTCCGGTGGCGTTGAGCACGATGCCGCCTTCTTCGTTGATCGTTGCCCAGTGGTCGACGGACCGGTGGGTGAGGACGATGCGAGTTCCGGCTGTGAGGATGTGGGCGTCGAGCATCTTCGCCACGTCCGTACGGCGGCGTCCCGTCTTACGTCGGGCCGGGGTGGCACGCGACTGTGGGACAGGGTTCTGGTCGGGTTGCGGGGCGTCTTGCGGTGTCGGGGTGGGGAAGCCGAGCTGTTCGGGGTTCCAGATGAGGTCGAAGAGGTGGAGGTAGAGCTGCTGTCGGGTCTGGATGATGGGTGTCATTGCCTCTTTCGGCCCGAACGACCGGAGGAGTTTGTCCAGCTGGTGCGTCTTGATGAAGTCGCGCAAGATTGGGTTACGGCGGTTGTATCCCGGCGAGATGATGCCGAGCAGGATGTTGCTCCGTGCATATAAGGGGGCTTTGTCGTGCAGCGGCATGTCGTTGATGCTCGAATTCTCCCTCCCCTCCAACAGTCCCAGACCGCCCAGTTGGTTGCGGAGGCTTCGGAAGACGACCGGGTCCGGGATTTCCTTTTCAACGCGACTCGGATGGTTGGCCCACAAATGTTCGATATGAAATTGCGTCCTGTCGAGGTAAGCCAGGACATCGTTGGGCCGCTCGCAGCTTTCCTCCACGTAGGCGGTGGCGCGGGCCAGCAGGTACCTGATCTGGTGTGAGTTGTTGCCCCGCAATCCGAGAGTCGATGCCTCGGGGAGCAAGGCGCCATCGAGGAGGGCGAGTTGGCCCAGTGCGGCGGCTACGTCGGCGGGGGTACGGCACTCTCGCAGCACCGGAACGAGCCTACCGTGGACAAGCTCGGCAATTTCGGGCGCCTGCACGGGCAGATCCTGTAGTACCTGCAGCGCGTACCAGCGGTCGATGTAGGCGGCCACCAAGCGGCCTTTGTCCTTCGCTTGGGATGGGCGGTCGGTGGGGCGGATGGCGGCGAGAATCGCGACCGTTTGTTCGCCGAGCCCGTTGCGTTCGTTGAACAGCACCGCCTCCAGCCTGTCGCCGTCCTTCTTCAGTGCGCGGCTCGCGGCGAGGATAGGTCTGAAGAGCCGTGCCGTCTCCAGCAGGCTCTGCACGAAGTCCAGGAAGTTCTCGGGGCGATCGGGAACCAGCCCCAGGTACTTTGCGTTCTGCCGCACCCACACGTTGAGGTTGGCGTCGATCTGCCGGCGGTCCTCGGCATGGTCGGGGCGGGCGTAGCGGGCCAGCAGCGTTGCTTTGATAAAGCGTGAGGCCGCGCCTGGGTCTTCACGGTCGGTGGCCAGCTCTCGCAGCATCTCCTGCCAGCGGGTGTTCAGCTGGTCCTCGCCGGTCCCGACGTTGGCCAGCAGGTGGCTTTTGAGAAGATCGACGGCGGTGAGCCGGGCACCGCGGTCGTTCATCGTCTCGAACATGCGGTAGCCGTGGTCCTGGTTGGCCGCCCGGATGCCGACCAGCACCACCCGGTCCAGGAGCCAGTCGGTGAACCGGTCGAGCTTGTCCGCGTCGAGTTCCTCCGCCAGCTGGGCTTCGATCTGCTGGCTGCGGGCCCACAGGTTCCGGCGGGACAGAGAGTCTCCGAGCCCGGTCTCGTACACACGGCCCTCGTCGATGGCACGCAGCACCGGCTCGTGATCACTGATCCCGATGGAGAAGTGGGCGCCGTCGGTGGTGATCGCCCTGTTCAGCCGGTCGACACGCCGCGCGTCACCGTGATCCCTGACGCGAGCCCGCAGCTGGAGAAAGAGCAGGTGGAGCGTCACGAACCGTTGCTGGCCGTCCACCAGGCAGCGCCGGTTCTTGGACTGCTCGTAGTAGACGAACGGGCCCAGGAAGTACTGCGGCGCGTTGCCCGGCCGGCGGATGAGCGCCGGATCGTTCGACCAGTGCGAGAAGGACGTGCATAAGTCCCGCAGCAGTGTCCGGACTTCTTCCTCACCCCAGGTGTAATCGCGCTGGTAGTAGTCGACTTGGTAAGCGACGTCGCGGAACAGCTCCTTCAGGCTGAAGCCCTGGGACTTGATCTCGTCGACGCCCATACCGACGCTCCCCTCCGCCACGTGTCCGCTCACGCCCGTGCATGTCCATGCTGCCAACCCGTTACAGCCAGGTACAGACAGCGCCGGTAGCACGCATAAGTCGGGTGCTGTCAGACCACCCGTGGTGGCGACGCGGCTGTTCCGGGTGAGTGGGCTCCTGCGGGGTCGAGTGCGTGCCGTTGGGGTCGGGGAACCGTGAGAGCCACCAACAGCCTGAGCGTCTGGGCATCTGGCCTGAATGGACACGGGCCGAGGCCGACGGCCTGGCCCGCACCCGCTCGTGGGTCCTCGAAGCGCTTCTGGCCGCGCACACAGAGGGGGAACTCGACGCGTCCGTTCCGGCCGGCAGCACATTCGGCACGGCGGAGTGTGGTGGATGCCGCATCTACCACAATCAGAGGGTGTGCGAGTGAGCCGGGACCAAGGAGGAAGGCAGGGGCCGGACCGTCGAGGAGGCAACCGAAGGGTTCGGGCTGTTGCGTAAGGTTCTGTTGCGGGAGTATGCCGAGGGGCGTGTCGAGCTGCGGATCACCATGGCTCCCTCCGGGAGCACAGGGAGGGCGGCGGTATGAGCGCAGTGGCAGCGGACGGGCACAAGCCCCTGATCCCGCACCCCAAGACCACGGTGGAGGACCCGCGTACGGCTTTGGTGCAGATTGCGCCGAACCGGGTGGCCGCGTTCGACGCCGAGCGGACGGCGGCGGTGGAGGCAGCCAGCAGCCAGGTCAACGTCATCTGGACCCTGATCCGTGACCGACGGTACTACCAAGTCACACCTCCAGCATCCTCGACCTGGACGAGGAGCAGGTCGAACTCGGGGTCGTCGGCGGTGTCGCAGGAGTGGCCAACGTACTCGTAGCCGGGCTGGCATCCCCCAAGAGGGGCCAGCTAGTCACGGTCGCGACTCAGTCCCTCCGGTCCTCGACCAACCAGCTGTCCCCTAGTTCGCGTCGCAACGCCGCCAAGGCTGTGTCGGCGTTGCTACGGAACGATTCGTACTGCTCGCGGGACCAGGGTGAAGGACCCGCCGGGTAGTCCCAGTCAAGTGAGGACTGGTAGCAGTTGGCGAGCCTCGTGAGTTCGTCCCTGGTGGTCGGAGCGATCGGCAGCCTGTCCAAGTCAGACTGGTATCCAAGAGGACTGTCGACGTCGGGCATGTTCGAAGGGCCTGGCCACAAGGTTTAACCAAGGCGGACAAACCACACGCCGGGGACCCGATTCGACCCCCGGAACAACACCCGCTTCCCCAGCGGGACGCTGTAGCCAATGGCCCGTGGTTCAAGCCTTCTGCACCTGTGGCGATGTCCTCGTATGCGGGCAGGACACGCGTCTGGGTCCGGACACCGGCCCAGACCTCAGCGTCGGCCGGGACCGCATCGACGCCGGCGTCGGCGGCCGCCCGGGCTACACGGGCGTAGGCGGCCTGGGTTACGGGGTGTACGGCTTCGCGGATCGGCCGCGGAGGACGACGGCCTCATCCTCGGCTGTCCACCTTCGCGGGCGGCCCCGGCACCTCCGGCCAGACGATGGTCCTCTATTTCGCTTCTGGGGGCCTTGTGGACCTGCCGCAGGATCCGAGGTGCCGTCGAGGCCGGGGGATCACCGGTTCAACTGCCGGCGGTGGGCTCGATGGGATGCGGGCGGAACCGGTTCCCGGTCCTCAGGCGTGGCCGAGCCGGCGGTCGAGCGCGGCACCGACGTCGGGGCAGTTCCTGCGGACGGTGTCGAGGAAGGCGCCCAGCACCGGGGAGCGGTTGCGGTCGGCGAAGGACAGGACCAGGTCGGGCAGCGCCGTGCGCGGGGTCACCTCGCAGAACCGGACGCCCGGGCGGGGGGCCGACAGCATGCGGGAGGGTCCCAGGCCCACGCCGACCCCGCAGGCGGCCAGGCCGATGATGGTGTGCACGTCCCGGGCGACGGTCGCGCCGTCCAGCGCGGCGGCGTCCTCGCCGAGCAGGGTGCGCAGCCCGGCGGCGACCGCGGGCTCGTCCTTTGCGGGGGCCACGATCAGCGGCTGCCGCCGCAGCTGGTCCACACTCACCGACGCCTGGCCCGCGTAGGGGTGCGTGCCGCTGACGACGGCGATGAGATGGTCGTGCCCGACCGGGACGGACACCAGGTGCTCGGCCCCGGCGCCCCGTGGCGGCCCGAGGGTGACGGCCACGTCCAGTTCCCCGGCCATCAGAGCGGCGGCGCTGCGGCCGGACGCCATCTCATGCAACTCCAGCCGTACATCGGGCCGTTCGCGGCCGAATCGGCCCAGGACGTCAGGCAGCGGGTCGAGCAGTGCGGAGGCGATGAACCCCAGGCGCAGTCGGCCCGTCTCACCGCGCGCCGCCCGTCCGGCGTCGAGGGTGGCCGCCGTCATTTCCTCCAGCGCCCGCCGCGCCCGGATGAGGAACGCCTGGCCCGCGGCGGTCGGGAACACGCCCTGGCGCGTGCGGTCGAACAGCCGGGCGCCGGTCTCGCGCTCCAGGTCGGCGATCTGTTTGGACAGCGGGGGCTGCGCGATGCCCAGCGCGTGGGCTGCGTGGCCGAAGTGTCCGTGCTCGGCGAGGGTGAGCGCGTACCGCAGATGCCGTGCCTCCATGGCCACCCCTTCCATACCTGAGAAGTATCGTGGCCGAGCCTGTCACATCTTTCAGTGGATGACGCTGCCGTCGCCGACTGGGATGGGGGCCATGACGTCCTGCATGAACTCCGATGTGAACGACACCGCCTTCGTTCTCGGTCACGGCGCCCGGCACGGCTCATGGCAGCGGGCGGCGACACAGCACGCCCCACTCGCCGATGCCGGTGCCGGTGCCGCGCGTGTGGCCGCCGGCCTGCCGGAGCACGGCTTCAGCGCTCCCCTGCCCAGCGGGTACCCGCTGCCTGGCCGGGCCGGTCCGCTGACCGGGAGGGCGTCGTCGCCTGCGGCGACCTGTGCGGCGAGGTCGCAGCTGACGGGGTGCTTGGTGAGCGGCACGCGGCGGCCGATGCCGCAGCCGGCCGGCGTGACGATGGGCGAGTGCACCCGTGGCGTCTGGGACACGCTGCGCCGGGCCGGCCGCCACCGCCGTCTCGTGCTCGTCGCGCACCGCGCGGGCGGCACGCCCGCGTGGTCGGCCGCACCATGCGCGCCCGGGCCGGCCGGCCGCATCGCCTGCCTCTGCGCGTCCGTCCCCGCCGGCCGCCCCCGCCTCTCCGGCCACCCCGGCACCCCCGAGAACGCCACCGCACGGAGGCACAGCCTGAGCCCCGGTGATCCCCAGCCGCTGGATGCGGTGCGGACCGACCCGCTCCAGCCGGATTCCGCCTGCGTCCAGGAGCTGCGGCAGGCCCGTTCCCACGGCACACCCGCCGGCCGCTTCGACCGCCGGCGCTCCGCGCTCGGCCCCGGCCTGCCGCCGGCCGTCCCGGCGGCCCCGGCCGCCCTGGCCACGGCGCGGTGGGGCCGTATCCCGCGCGCCTTCTGGCGCCGCGCGCAGGACCGGGCGCTGCCGACGGCCGCACAGGGCCTGATGACCGCGGAGGCCGGCCGGGCCGTGCCGGGCGCGCCATCGACCGTCCCCACCCTGCCGGCCGGCCGCAGCCCGATCGCCGACCGGCCGCGGGAACTCGCCGGGACCCTGGTCCGGTGAACGGCGGCCGCCTCCTGCTGCCGGTGGTGCTCAGTGCGACCTTCGTGCAGCTGCTCAACGTCACGATCGCGCAGATCGCCGCCCCGGCCATCCAGTCCGGCCTGGGGGCCGGCCCCGGCGCGGTGCAGCTCGTCCTGGCCGGGTACACCCTGACGTACGCGTGCCTGCTGATCACCGCCGCACGGCTGGGCGACCGCTACGGTTACCGGCGGCTGTTCGTCCTGGGCACCGTGGTGTTCATGTTCGGCTCGGTGACCTGCGCCGCCGCCCCCGGCGCCGGATGGCTGGTCGCGGCCCGGCTGGTGCAGGGCGCGGGCAGCGGCCTGGTCGCCCCACAGGTGCTCTCGCTCATCCGCACCGGCGTATCCCCACCACGCCGCCCACGAGCCCTGGCCCTGTACGGCGCGACGATGGGCGTGGCCTCACTGGCCGGGCCGCTCATCGGCGGACTTCTTATCGGCGCCGACCTCTTCGGCGCCGGCTGGCGCGCGGTCTTCCTGGTCACGGTGCCGGTGGCAGCTCTCTCGCTGGCGGGCGCTGCCCTGCTGCCCCGCACACGCGGTACCGGGCAGCAGCGCGTGGACTGGGCCGGGGCGGCTCTGGCCACCACGGGCTTCGGCGCGCTGGTCCTGCCGTGCGCACTGGGCCGGGAGGCCGGCTGGCCCTGGTGGACATGGGCCTCCTTCGCCACCGCCGCCGCCGCCGCCCTGACCTGCTTCACCCTCACCCTCGGACACCGCCCGGCCCCCCTGGTCCACCCATCGGTCCTGCGAGACGGGACCGCGCGGCTCGGCGTGCTGCTGGTGTTCGTCTTCAACGCCGGGGTGCCGTCGTTCACCTATCTGCTGTTCCTGCACCTGCAGTCCGCCCTCGGGTACCCGGCGATATCCGCAGCGCTGGTCTCGGCGCCGTTCGCCGCCGCGGCCGTCCTGGGCAGCCACACCGCACCCACCCTCTCCCGCCGCCTGGGCCCGACCGTGCTGACGGCCGCGGCACTGGTCCTGGCAGGTACGGCCCTGACACTCGCCCATCTCATCGGCACCGAACCCGGACGCCGGGCAGCCCTGCCGGTCCTGGCAGCCGGGGGCGCCGCGTTCGGCCTCTTCACAGCCGCCGTGTTCACACTGGCACTGGCAGGCGTACGGGACACCACGGCCGGCTCGGTGTCCGGGCTGCTGCCCACAGCCCAGCAACTCGGCGGATCCATCGGGGTGACAGCGGCCGCACTGGCCTACTACGCGCCCGCGGACAATGCGAACACGGCATTCGGCCACGCCATGGCCTACGAAGCCGCAGTCTTCCTGCTCACGGCATTGATCGCCCTCCCACTACGACAGACCACGACCCCTACCGCGAACCTCCCACCACCGAACGGTCCGATGAGCCCCCGCGAACAGTCATCAACCCACAGGTGCCCCACCCGCCAACGCCAGACCAGACGAACCAGCCGACACCGGGCCAGGTTTCGATGCCGGGGCAGGTGAACCAGCGGCCGCAAAAACCCATGACATGAAGTCATGACGGAGCGTCACACGGGCTGCCGCCGGACCGCGCGATGCCATCGGCGCCGTGCGGGACTGGCGCGTTGAGCCCGGAGCGGCCGCCGGTCATCCGCAGCGTCACACACGCGACGGCCGCCCCCGCGAAACACGCGACGGCCACCCCAACGCGACGGCCGCCCCCACCCCAGCGCGGCGGGCACACTACAGACACCCGGTGCGTCCGCAGGCCATGCTCACCATCGTCGCCCTATCCACGAGCGGGCCGTCCACACCGCAAGCCCAGGCGTATCAGGTACAGCTGCCGAGCATGCCCGCCAGCACGGCACGTGCATCCCCCACCATGGTGAGGGCACCGACGTTCTTTAGGAGACCACGCCGCACACCCGGCCCACCGGGCAGCAGCCAAGCAGCACGACCCAGAGCACGAGCAGCAGCACCAGGGCAGCAGCGACCCGGGAGCGGCGGCCCGGTACAGCGAGCAGCACCAGAACCAGCGGCCCGGTACAGCGAACAGCAGCTACAAGGGCTGGGCGAGGGTCTCGCAGCAGCCGAGGGGCCTTGCCGCCGCCCCGAGATGGCTTCCGGCCGCGGCACGCCGGGCCGCCGCGATCCTTGGACCGCACGCTCTGCAGCGGGCTGTCCCCGCCGACCGCCTCAGCCCCTTCGACCCGGACGGGCAGCACACGCTCGGCTTGGTCCAGGACGTCGGACCATACGCCGCCGAACACCTTCAGAGAGGCCCACTCCAGTCAAGGGCGTCGGCCACAGGCCCGCGTGCGACTGGACCCGCCGTTCACCACAGCGGTGGTCGAGCATGATGGCACGCGGCGTCGAGCCGCCGCCGGGCATGGTCCACGGTGCCGAACCGGCCACCGTCCAGGGGGGCGGTGTGCACGGCCAACGCAACGCGAACCAGGCCGCGCCCGGCCCCAACTTGGGAAACATCACCCGAGCCTGTGCGGATTGGCAGGCCGGGCGGACACCTTCCACTCCATGCGCGTGGGTGCGGGAGCGGCGGGCAGCACGGAGCCCTCGACGTCGTAGTCCTCGGTGAGGTGACGCGTGAAACGGTGCAGTGTCGCCACTCGCTACGACAGGCACGGCTACGTCTTTCTCGGCGCCGCCACCGCGTCGGCTCGCACCATCTGGCTTCGCATGTGAACTGCTACCCGCCCCGGCAGAGCCGTCGATGTGCCGTTCGGCGTCACCAAGGCCGCTACGGCCGGAGGACCTCGATCTCCAGCTCGGGATCGAACCCGGAGTCCGCGGCGACCCTGCGAGCGAACTCGCGGACACCCGCGAGCTGGCGTTCTCCGAAGGAGAAGTCGAGAGCCTCGGTGTAGTAGTGGCGCAAAGCCTGCTCGTCGAACGCCTCCCACCGGGCAGCCTGCTCGCACACCTTGTCGACCTCGGCCATCGAGAGATCCCGGGACTCCAGGAAAGCCCGGTGCACTTCGCGCACGATGTGAGGATTCCGCTCCAGGTAGTCCTTGCGGACGGCCCAGGCCGCGAAAACGAACGGCAGACCGGTCCACTCCTTCCACATCTCGCCCAGGTCGTACACCCGCAGTCCCAGATCCTCGGCCTGGTGGAGGTAGGCGCGCAGCGCGGCGTCACCGATGACAACCGCGGCTTCCGCGTCCTGCATCATCACCGGCAGGTCCGGCGGGCAGGTGAAGTACTCCGGGCGGACTCCTTCGCGCTCCTCCAGCAGAAGTCGGGCCAGGCGAACCGACGAGCGCGAGGTGGAGCCCAGGGCGACCCGGCGCCCGTCCAACTCGTGCAGCGGGACCTGGCTGACGATCAGGCAGGAGGTCACCGCACCGTCGCTGCCCACCGCGATGTCCGGGAGCAGCACCAGGTCGTCGGCGTGCTTGAGGTACTCCATGCAGGCGATCGGGCCGATGTCCAGGCTTCCTTCGACCAGGAGGCTGCTCAGCCGGTCCGGAGTGTCCTTGGTCAACTCCAGGTCGAGCAGGCTGCCGGTGCGGGCCAGGCCCCAGTAGATCGGCAGACAGTTGAGGAACTGGATGTGCCCGACTCTGGGGCGCTTTGCCGGCTGACGCAGTACGCGAGGTACGTGAGACATCTCCACTCCCCCAGGCTAGTACTTCCCATTCTGTCCATTGCCCGCACGTGGCCCGGCGCATTGCGCTGCACGGATGAACGCGCCGCGCGAGCAGGGACGGTGCGGTGCCTGATCCCGGTTCATGTGTGGGCGCAAGTCCTCCGTTGCACGGGTGGCCGGCCGATCCGCTGGACGGATGTCTCGTCGCCGTTCCATTGCGGCCATGCGACTTCTGCGGTGCTCGACGATCCGTACCGCGCGAAATGTGCCCAGCTCTTGCGGAGCGTCCTGCCTTGGCCTCGACGGTGGCCCAGTCGGTGTTGCCCCGCATCGGGCTCCCTGCCCACGCCTCGCGTCTCCCCAGCAGGAAGGGCATCTCGATGCCGTGCAACCGCGCCGAGGCCGGCCTCCGACGGCGACCAGCCGAACTCGTACAGGAAGGCCGTTCCGCCGGTGTCGAGGACCTGTTGCCCGATCTCGTGCGCCGGCTCGATGAACACCCTGCGGGATATCTCCGCCACGGCTTCCTCGGGAATGGGGGAAGGGGCGCCGAGGGCGAATGCCTCGCCCTCGGCGGAGGTGTAGCCGATGACCAGGTCCGGCATGGGCTCGGAGCCGGAGGTCCGTTGGTTCGTTTCGGGGTCGGCGAACGGGGCCCTCAGTGCGGGCCGGAAGGGCACCGGTGTGGGTGCACGGTGGCGGGTACATGACCGGTGGCGGCACCCTCCCCATGTACGACGGGGGACGGCTCGCCGCCGACGGCGATGTCGTCGTCTCGATCGACTACCGGCTGGGCGCACTGGGTTACCTGGTCCACAAAGGAGTCAGCGACGGCAACCTCGGCCTGTACGACCAGATCCTCGCGCTGGAATGGGTTCACGACAACATCGCCGCGTTCGGCGGCGATCCGGCGAACATCACCGTCTTCGGCCGGTCTGCCGGCGCGAGTTCGGCCATCGCGCTCCTGTCGGTCCCCCGCAGCCTGCGACTGATCCGCCGGGTGACGCACAGAGCGCGCCGACTCTGGCGACGCTCCCCACCCTCGACGGGGCACGCGCGGCCGGGCCCCACATCGTCGAGGCGGCCCGCGGCGACCTGAGGACACTCCCGGTGCGGCAGATCCTCGACGCCCAGGCCCGCACCGCGCAGTGGAACGCCGACATGTCGCAGAGGCCGGGACCGGTCGGCTCCCGGTGAGACCGGGTGTGGTGATCGCCAGGTAGAGGCAGTCCTCGGACTGCGGGGGCTCGTTCCACTGCGGGCCGAAGACCGGTTCCAGGCGGGACGGCAGCTGCGGGCAGATCGGGCCCGGCCGGGTCGCGTCGACGGTGCCGGCGTGCCGCTCGGCGCGGACCGGCTGCGCGAACCCGTTCGGCCGTGCCGTAGCGGATGCCGGGAAACCGCAGCAACTGGTCCGCTCCGCGGATGCCGGTGACGGGCCCGGACACCGGGCCGGCGGGAACGGATCCGGTGTCCACGGTGGTTGTCATCGGTCGGCTCCTTGTCGTCCAGTTGAGGGGGAGGTGGCTGGGTTGTTGAGGGGCAGGCGTGGGGCGGGACACGGTTCGCTCATGCGAGTGCGGTGCGGCGGCGGCCGGCCAGCAGCAGAACGGCCGTACCTGCCACCGGCAGCGCCGTCAGTACGAGGAACACCGTGGACAGGCTCGCCACCCCGCCGAGGCCGCCGACCAGGGCGGCACCGGCGCTGGCTCCGATGAGGAACACCAGCGTCGCCACTCCGATGGCGACGCCGCGCTCGGCGCCGGTCACGGCTCGTCGACGGCCGACATCATGGCGGGCTGTCCCAGTCCGAAGCCCACGGTGATGAGCCCCACACCCAGCGCGAGCAGTGCCGGCGAGTCCGTGGCGGTGCCGCGGCGACGAGCAGTGCCAAGGCCGCGATGGAGCACGCGACGGCGATGGCGCGCCGTGCGCCCAGCCGGGCGAGCGCCCTGCGGCAGAACCACGGCGCCACCCGGCCGACGGCCGCGGCGGGGTCCAGCCCCAGCCCGCGGCCGCGGTGGGTACCCCGACGAGCAGCGCGAACCAGCCGGCCGGGATAGCGGCGGCCGGCGGGTCGCGGTGACCGGCAAGCACTGCGAAAGCGAGGCGACGCTGCGCAGGGTGCGGCACCTGTTCGTCAACCGGGCCAACACGTGCGCGGCCTTGCGGAAGCTCGTGAACGCCACCTTCGCCGTCCGCGATGAGATGTGGTGGGGCATCGGCACGGCATGCGCCTCCGACAGCCGCAAGTCCGGCGCCTGGTCCTCGAACCTGATGACCGAGGGCACCAGCGCTACCGGGGCCCCGGGGTGATGATCTACTGGCACGTTGAGCGGAAATCGGTGTGCATCTATTCCCAGCTCAAGTCCTGTTCGGCCTCCGAGGTCGACTCGATGATCGAGAGCGTGCTGCGGCACTGCACCGACATGGAGGTGGACCGGCAGTACACCGACACCCATGACGCCTCCATCGTCGGGTTCGCCTTCGCCCACATGCTTGGCTTCAAGCTGATGCCGAGACTGAAGAACATCGGCTCCGCGAAGCTGTACCGGCCAGCAGCCGGGCAGGACGACCAGTGGCCGAACCTGAGCCCGGTGCTCTCCACCAAGACGATCGACTGGGACCTGATCGCCCAGCAGTACGACCAGATCGTGAAGTACACCACCGCACTGCGCCTGGGCACCGCCGAAGCCGAGCAGGTCCTGCGGCGCTTCACCCGGGGAGGGCCCAAGCACCCGACATACCGGGCAATCGAAGAACTTGGGCGGCCGGTGCGGACCTCGTTCGTCTGCGACTACCTCACCGACGCCCGGATGCGCCAGGAGATCCACGATGGGTGACAGGTGGTCGAGAACTGGAACTCCGCGAACAAGGACCTCTTCTACGGCAAGGACAGCACTCGGGCAGGACAAGGAGTCCCAGGAAGTCAGCTGCCCGTGCTGCACCAGCTCCAGTCCGCGCTGGTGCACGTCAACACGCTGCTGATGCAGGACGTCCTGGCCGATCCGAAGTGGGCAGCCAAACTCACCGACGCGGACCGCCGGGCCCTGTCGCCGCTGCTGCGGACCCATGTGAATCCGTAGGCCGGTTCGAACTGGACATGAACAGCCGCCTCGAGCTGGACTTGTCCATCCAGGCGACGGTGCCCGGCCCACGCCGCCCCGCAAAGGAAGGCAGCCGCAGCCCCGGCGTGACGCCCGGGACGTCCGGCCCTCGGCGCTGCTGTGGTCCAGGTGCGTCGCCGAACTTTACTGCTCACAGTTCGCGCCACGGTGCACGGCAGCGCGGACGGCCGAGCGATCGACTCCGCACCGCCTGGACCGCGACGTCATGCGGGCGGTCGCGGGTCCGCAGTCGTGTTCAGGCCGTCCAGCAGCATGTCGAGGCCGGCGATGAACTGGTCACGATCGGCATGGTCGCGCAGGTGCTGGGTGGTGCGCGTCAGGAAGGGGTAGTCGGCCGGGTCGAGTTCTGCCCAGCGTTGGGCGGTCCCGGCGAGGAAGACGTCGCGGCTGACGATCGCGTCGTGGGTGGTGCGCGGGGCGATGATCTGGGCGCTGACGCCGGTGATGTAGTAGGAGATCGCGGTGGAGACCGCGAAATGCCGTTCGGCCGGCAGTCCGGTTCGTTCGACCAGGGTGCCGATGCGGTCGAGCAGGCGCAGCGCGTTCGCCAGCGTGGGCGGTGCGGAGACGTGGGACGCCGCCCACGGGTGCCGGTCAAGGGCGTCGAAGACGGCGACGGCAAGCGCGCGCAGCCCGGAGCCGACGTCTTCCTCAAGGCTCGCGTGCGCGGCGAAGGCGTGGCCGAGCACCTGATCGGCGGCCAGGGCGACCAGTTCGTCCTTGTTCGACACGTGCCAGTACAGCGCGCCGGGCCCGGTGTTCAGCTGTTTGGCCAGCAGCCTGAAGGTGAGCCCCCGCTCGCCCAGCTCGTCCAGCAGTGAGACGGCCGCGCCGACGATCAGCTCTTGTGAGAGGGCGCCGGCACGCCCCCCGGTGGGTGCTCTTCCCCGCGTCCGCTGCATGACCTCATTTTGACACATCCTGGAACGGTGTTCCATATTTTTTTGGAACGCCGGTCCATATGGACGTCGGGCGCGTGCCCGACGCTGCGCCGCGCGGAAACGAGGAAGCCCATGAACACCAGCCACCACCCGATCGCCATCGTCGGCGCCGGCCTCGGCGGCCTGACTCTCGCCCGGGTCCTGCACGTCCACGGCATCCCGGCCACGGTCTACGAGGCCGATCCCTCGGAGAAGTCCCGCACGCAGGGCGGCCGGCTCGACATCCACGAGGCCGACGGGCAGCGCGCGCTCGCCGACGCCGGCCTCACCGACGAGTTCCGCGCGATCATCCACGAGGGCGCCGAGGCGTCGCGTGTGCTCGACCAGCACGGCAAGCTGCTGTTCGACGCCCCCGACGACGGCACGGGGCAGCGTCCCGAAGTGCTCCGCGGAGACCTGCGCCGCATCCTGCTCGACTCCCTTCCCGATCAGACGGTCCGGTGGGGACACAAGGTCACCGGTGTCCGGCCCCTCGGCGACGGCCGACACGAGCTGGCCTTCACCGACGGCACGACCGTGACCAGCGGCCTCCTCATCGGCGCCGACGGCGCCTGGTCGAAGATCCGCCCACTGCTTTCCGACGCCGAACCCCGGTACACCGGCACGACATTCGTCGACATCTACCTGTACGACGCCGACGAGCGGCACCCCACGGCGGCCGAGACGGTCGGTGCCGGCGCGATGTACGCACTGGCTCCGGGCCAGGGGATCATCGCGCACCGCGAGGCGGGGAACATCCTGCACACGTACGTCGAGCTGAAGCGCTCCGCCGAGTGGTTCGCCGCCATCGACTTCACCGACGCCGCCGCGACCGCCCGGATCGCGGCAGAGTTCGACGGCTGGGCCCCAGAGCTCACCGCGCTGATCACCGACGGCGAGACCGCTCCGGTCGCCCGCCCGATCCACACACTCCCGAACGGACACCGATGGGAGCGCGTACCCGGAGTGACGCTCCTCGGCGATGCCGCACACCTGATGCCGCCGTCCGGTGACGGCGCGAACCTGGCGATGTTCGACGGCGCCGAACTCGGCAAGGCGATCGCCGCTCACCCCGACGACGTCGAGGCGGCTCTCACCGCCTACGAAGAGGCGCTGTTCCCGCGAACCGAACCCGTCTACGCCGAGGCGCACGACATGCTGGACCTCATCATCGGCGACCACGCACCGTCCGGATTCATCGACCTCTTCACCGCCGCCGACCAGGCCGAGTGACATCAACACCCGACAGCCGACCTACAGCAGACAAAGAAGAGGCCAGCTTGAGCACACACGAGACCGATGACGGCATGGGCTGGGCGCCGACGTGGACCCAGGCCATGACCGACTTCCGCGGTGAGGATGACGAGCCGCCCTTCGAGGATGTCACCGTCCGCATGACCGTGCCCGCGAGCATCGGCGGCAGCCGCGTCCGGGTAGAGCTGTCCAATCTCTTCGGGGACGGCCCTGTTCGGATCGCACGCAGTGCCATCGGAGTCGGCGGACGGTTCGTCGCGATCTCCATCGACGGGCAGTCATCGATCGAGATCGCGGCCGGCGCATCGCGGTGGACCGACCCGGTCGACCTGACCGTCAGCCACGGCGATGAGATCGTCGTCGATCTGTATCTGCCCGAGTCCACGCCCTACACGTCGGCGAACGGATTCACGTTCGACCGGTCCCTGCCGGGCGACTTCGTAGGAGCACGCGTGTTCCCGCTCGAAGGATCGACGCCGGTGGAGGCCGACGAATCGCGCGAATTCCCTGCCATCAACACCGGCACCAAACCCGAGCCCGACGGGACCGGCTGGTCCCTGCCTCCGGGAGGTCCTTTCCTGCGCACCATCGAGGTGGCCGGAGCCGAGGCGAAGGCGGTGGTCGTATGCCTCGGGGCCTCCAGCACGGCGATGGGGTGGCCGCAGTACACCGCAGCCCTGCTTCCCGCTGATGCCAGGATCGCCGTCGTCAACCGAGGAATCGCAGGAAACCGAATCCGACTCGACGCACCACGGACGACTCCGTCATGGGGCCGGGCCGGGTTGTCCCGGTTCGGTGAGGACGTGCTCGGAACCCACGGCGTGACGCACCTGGTGATCGCCTACAACAGCAACGACTGGAGCCTTCCCGGCAGAATCACGTCGCTGGACGAGATGCCGACCCTCGCCCAGCTGATCGACGGTTACCGAGAGCTCATCGATCGGGCCCGGACGGCGGGCCTCACCGCGCTTCTCACCACCGTCACACCGCTCGCCCCGGACGTCGCGGGCGACCCCGGCCGAGAAGACCTCCGCCGTGCAGTCAACGAGTGGATCCGCACATCCGGGCACGCATTCGTCGACTTCGACGCAGCGATCCGCTCCGAAGCCGACCCTTCCCTCATCGAAGACAAATACGCCGCCCCCGACCACACCCATCCCAATGTCAACGGGTCGAAGCGCCTCGCACAGGCGATGGCTGAAACTCTTGCCCGGTTGCAGCTCTGACCTGCAGATCCTTCAGGACGAGGCCAGCACGATCACCGACTGACGAACGAGTCGGGCTGCTGTCGTCATCGACGAAGCCGAACGCCTTGTCCCGACCGCGCTCGACTCCTCCAAGATCTCCGCACGGGAGCGGTCCTGAGCCGCACGCCCACAGGCCCTGGGTCATTGCGCGCTGCACATTCGGACACGCGGACACAGGGCCGCAGTCCTCATAAACCTGGTCAGCCGCAGCATCCTCGTCGAACCTGAGCCCGGCCTCTTCACCCTGCCGCGGTCTACTCGAACCGCCCTACAGCCCGCCCCAACCTAGGAGTCAACGACTCACAGTCGATGAGTCAGGGGCCGGGCTCGGCGAGGTCCTGGCGAAGCGCGGCGGCACCGAGGGTTTCGGGCAGCATGGCGTGCTCCGCACGGCAGTTGACAGCTCAAAGGCAGCACGTCAGAGTCCCGGCGTGAGCGAGACCAACGATCTTACGTCGGCCGAAGTGCGTGTATGGCGGGCCTTTCCCCGAGGCGAATCTGTGGACTTCCGCGCCGCCGAGAACGAGGATCCGGCGCTGGGCAACACCTGGGGCGCTGAGCGGACCGTACGGGCGAGTGTCCTGCGGGCGCTGCTGCTCAAGGCTCCGCAGGAGGAGGGGGATATCGCCGCGCTCAAGATTGCGGGGGCGCGGATCACCGGCCTACTAGACCTGAAGTACGCCACGATCGACGCCGCCATCCGGCTGAGTCACTGCCACTTCGACGGCGTTCCCGACCTGTACGGAGCCCAGCTGCGCCAGCTCAATCTGAGCAAGTCCGTTCTGCCGGGCCTGACCTCGGCGACCTTGCGGGTCGAGGGGGTGCTGCGGATGACGGACTGCCGTATGCGGGGGCCGGTGCGGCTCGGCGGGGCGCGGATCTCCGGGGCGCTGTTCATGGAGCGGGCGGAGTTCACGGCGCCGGACGACTCCGAGCCGGTGCTGCAGCTCAACCAGGCCGCGATCGGGGACGACTTGTGGGCGCCAGAGATGCGCGCGCACGGACAGGTACGGCTCACTGGCGCCTCCGTCACCGGGCGGATCAACGTTCAGGACGCCGAGTTCAACAAGCCCGATGGCACCGCGCTGGACGCCCAGAACCTCAACGTGGGAGCCCATATACGGGCGCGGTGCGTACGTGCGCAGGGCCGGGTCGAGCTCCGAGGCTCGCGTATATCGGGCCGTCTCGACCTGCTCCACGCCCACCTGTCGCATCCGGGCGACACGGCACTGCGGGCGAGCAGCTGTGTCATCGGTGAACTCTGGCTGCGCAGGGGCGACCGCATCGAGGGCGCCCTGAATCTGCGACGTTCTCACATAGAGATCCTGACCCTTGAACCGGAGATGCTGCCGGACCAGGTGTACCTCAGCAATCTCACCTACACCGTACTCACCCCGCACGAGCCAGCCGAGCGCCGCCTTCCGATGCTTGAGCGGGACGGCAACCGGTATGAGCCTCACGCCTACGAGCAGTTGACCGCGGCTTACCGCCACATGGGCGACGAGGACGCGGCACGGCTCGTCCAACTCGCCAAGCAGCGCCGTCGGCGCACCATGCTCACCTGGTACGGACGGCTGTGGGGGTACGTCCAGGACGCCACGGTCGGCTACGGCTTTCGTCCGTTGCGCGCGGCCGTCTGGCTGCTGTCCCTCATGACCATCGGATCGATCGCGTACGGCCTGGACCACCCACGCCCCATCAAGGCGGACGAGGCCCCCGACTTCAACCCCGTCTTCTACACCCTCGACCTGCTCCTGCCGATCATTAACTTCGGCCAGGAGCCAGCGTTCGCCCCCGACGGCTGGCACCAGTGGCTTTCATACGCCCTGATCATCACCGGCTGGATTCTGGCGACGACGATCGTCGCGGGCGTGACCCGTACAGTCAGCCGCCAATGACCCCTTCAAGACCCGCGAAAACCTCGCAGAACACCCTCTGAAAACCCTTGCCCGGCGCGTCGAAGAGCTGACCGCTGAGCATGAAGCCCTGGCCAAGGCCCTGGACATCGCGGTCACCGCCGGCCTGCGAGCCGCTCACGGAGTCGGCCCCGACACCGCCGCACAACTGCTGATCACGGCAGGCGGCAACCCCGAACGCATGCGGACCGAGGCCTCCTTCGCCGCCCTCTGCGGAGCCGCCCCGATCCCCGCCTCCAGCGGCAGAACCAACCGCCACCGCCTCTCCCGGGGCGGCGACCGGGCCGCCAACGCCGCCCTCTACCGCATCGCCCTGGTCCGCATGGGCAGCGACTCTCGCACCCGCGAGTACGCCGCACGCCAGACCGCCGCCGGACGCACGAAGAAAGTGATCATCCGGCTGTTGAAACGAGCCATCGCCCGCGAGGTCTTCCGCTGCCTGACCACCACGGTCAACGTTCCCGAGATCGCCGATCTGCGCCCCTGCGGCAGTCCAAGAACATCACCCTTACCGCCGCCGCACGACACCTCGGAGTCTGGCCGAACAGGATCTCCGACGTCGAACGCGGAACTCGCCGTCTCGACGACCTCGCCCACGCCTACCGCGACTGGCTCCAAACTGCTTGACCAGCAATAGGAGCATCAACGCGGGCTTGCCCAGGGAACCCCAGGGCAAGCCCTGACGTGCGCCGGCCCCGTCCCTTCCCCTTTTCTGCTGAGGGTGGGCCGGGGCGATCGTGTCGAGGGCCCGACACCGGTCGGGCCCGCGAGGAGGGAACGAAGCTAGAGCACGGCGACGGTGAACAGCCTGTCCGCGGGGCTGCCGCTGCTGTCGCTGGTCACGACCGTGATCGTGTCAGCGGCGTTGCCGCATTAGCCATGCGGTGCGCCGACGACGGTGATCTCGCCACGGAAGTTGTTCAGCGTGGCGACGATCGCCGCGCTGGCCAGGTCATCGCTGACGGGGGTCTGAAACCGTGACGCAGTAGACGCCCGCCATGGTCGTCCCGGTCCCCCGGATGACCGATGCGACGTTCTTGGATGCGAGGAGCGTGCCGTCGCGGTGTCCAGCCCAGAACCGACCAGTCGGCCCGGGCAAGCCCCTGTTGGGGGGAGGCTGCCCAGGGGCCACTTTCCACCGAAAAAGCGCAGATCGGTGACCGTTTCGAGGGTTGCGCCAATGAGCTTTTCCCAACCTCAGGTCGAGGCGTGACGAAGGGCGGGGTGGTCTTCACGATGGCGGTGACTCGGTTGGTGCTACAGCGGAGTTTCCGCGGGAGGCGCCAGCCCTTCAGGGCGGCCATGGCTTGCTCGCCTGGGCAACGGATTCTGGCGTGGGTGCTGTTGTGCCGACGTTGCCGCAGCTTGAGACGCCGGCCGCGGACGGGCGCCCGGGTGGTGCCGCCGGCGCCTTGATATACCTTGTCCGCCCAGCACTGTACCTCCGCCTCGCGGGGGGGCGTAGTCACCGGCAGCACCCATGTCGTGGCGAGCGCCCGGAACGGTGGGTGAGGCCGCCAGCAGCCGACCTGCCGCGTCGGCGATGCCTGCCACGCCGAGCCGGGCTCGTCGGATATGGCGGCGCCGACCCGGCTGAGAGCTACCGCGGAGCTGCGCACCGACCGGTGACCGGTCGGTGCGGGTCCGGTCTACCGGTTCGCGGCTTCGCGAGAGGCGATCCGGTTCGTGCGACCGACCGCGCGGCCCACGGCGTTGCGCACCGCGAGGCCCGGCCGGGTGCGGGGCACCATGAGCCTGGAGAGCAGACCGACGCGTCGCTGCCGCGGGCCTACCTCACGGCGGAGCCGCGACTCGTAGGCGGCGAAGGCGCGGGCGTGATCACCGGGATGGGCGGCGAGCTCTTCTGCGAGGGCGTACGCGCCCGCCATCGCCATGCTGGACCCGTCGCCCAGCAGGGCTGTCGCCGCCGCCGCGTCCCCGAGCAGTACGACCCGTCCGCGGGACCACGAGGGCATCCGGATGGTGGTCAGGGGGTCGAAGAACGGAGCCGGGTGGTCGAGAAACGCCGCCACGAGTTCCGGTGCCCGCCACCGCACGTCGGCGTAGGTGTCGGCCACGGTCTGCTTGTGAAGGGCGATGTTCTTGCGGTCGTGGGGGGCCAGCTGTGCGGCCCGGAAGGTGAAGATCGCGAGCGGAGTGGTCCGCGAGGGGTGGAGGACCAGCATCCGGTTCGGCGCGGTCAGCATCGTCATCTCGGTCGGGTCCTCGATGGCATCGGGTTCCAACGGGACGGTCGCGCCGTACAGGCCCAGGTCGCCCGCGAACTGCCGCTCGGGTCCGAATACCAGGCGCCGTACGGTGGAGTGCATCCCGTCGGCACCGACTATCAAGTCGAAGCGCCGTGGCGCGGACCGCCGGAAAGTGACGTCCACCCCGCCTTCGTCCTGGTCGAGAGCGGTGACCGTGTCGTCGAACAAGAACTCGGCCTCGGTCTGCGCCGACCGGTGGAGCACCTCGGACAGGTCGGCTCGGGTCACCTCGACCGTCGGAGCCTTGTCCGAGGTGAGCGGGAGTCGCAGGATCCGCCTGCCGCCGGGGTCGAGCAGGGTCAGTGACCGATTGCGGGTGGCGAGCCCGCGGAGCTGCGGAAGGATGCCCATGCGGTCGGCGACCGGGATCGCGGGCCCCTTCACGACGATCGCGCTGCCACCGGAGCGCAGCTGCCGGGCATGCTCGACGACCGTCGGCCGGTATCCATTCTGGGAGAGCCAGTATGCGAGTGCGGGCCCTGCGATTCCGGCACCGACTATCAGCACCTCGGGCTTCTTCATGACGATGACCTCACGGAGTCTCGATGACCAGGTCCCCGGCGAGTGCCGGGCCGGGTCTCAGGGGGCGGCGGCACCGGGCAGCGCAATCGGGTCAAGGTACGATCAATTTCGTACCTCAGTGGAGCACACCCTTGAGGTACGATGCAAGTCGTACCTGAAGGGAGTGCCGCGTGGCCGGGATGAACCTGGTCGGCCCCAAGGCCGATGCGCTCGATCTGGGTGCGGTATTTCGCGCCCTCGCCGACGAGCACCGTCGTTCGGTGATGACGGAATTGGCCGCCGACCGCAGCGACAGCGAGCGGGGCTGCAACTCGTTCAATCTTCCGATCTCGAAGCAGACCCAGACCCACCACTTCCGGGTCCTGCGCGAGGCAGGTCTCATTGACGAGATCGACTACGGCAACCGCAAGGGCATCCGACTACGCCGCGCGGACATCGAGAAGAGATTCCCCGGACTGCTCACGCTCCTGGGCACAGAGTCCCCGGGCGGCACTGCTCCTCGCTGAACACAGCCGAGCACACCGGAAGGAGTCCGAGTCGGCCCTGAGCCGCGAGCTCGACCGGACCCAGCTCGCGCCCGGCTCGCAGGCAGCCGAGCACGACGCGGACACGAATGCATCGGTGGCACTTCGACCACCGCCCCGCGCTCGTGATCGGCGCCGAGCTCTTCCGCACGCTCCCTCACGCCAACACCCACTGAGGTTTCCTCAACCTGCGTGCGGAGCAGGGCCACTGGGGGTGAGGGCGGGGTCCGGGCGTGGAGAAGCTCCTGTTGGACGGGTGCGTGTCGAGTCCGAGCCGTCCCGCCAAGAGCTTTCCGCATGCTTGTCTAGCCAGCCGGGGTCGATCTGTCCACCTTCGCTCTGCGCTGCCTCGCCCGTGAGTTGACCGCACGTCGTCTTGCGCATGGGACACGATGACGCCTGCCGGCCGCCGGACGGCAGGCGCTGCTCGTGCCGGCTCATCTACGATGCGGCCATACCTACGCCCAGCTCGCCACCGGATTCGGTGTGGGCACCACCACCGTCTACCGGTACATCGCCGAGGCCGTCGACATCCTGGCCGCTCTGGCTCCAACCCTCGCCGAGGCGGTGAGGACAGCCTCCGGCAAGGCGTCCGCGATCCTATACGGCACGTTGCTGCCGATCGACCGGATCGCCGCCGACCGACCCTTCTACTCCGGGAAACATAAGAAGCACGGCATGAACGTGCAGGTGATCGCCGACCCGGCGGGACGGTTGCTGTGGGCCTCGCCCGCGCTGCCGGGACCTGTCCACGACATCAAGGCCGCGCGAACCCACGGCATCATCGGTGCCCTGGCGGGGGCCGGGGTGGAATGCTGGGCCGACAAGGGCTACCGGGGCGCCGCCGACACCGTGCGAGTTCCCTACTGAAGACGCCGGGAGACTCTCTCCCCTGGTCAGCGGGCCGTCAACTGCTCACACGCGAAGATCGAGTACGAGGCGTTCCACAACGAGCACAGACCTCACCGCACTCTCGCAGGCGCCGCGCCACTCCGCCCCCTACTCGAACCGATCACCGCCCCCGACCAGTTCGCCCATCTCCATGTCCATCGACGCGATCGCCTCGGCGGCCTCCTGTACGAGTACCGACATGCTACCGACATGCTGCGTGACCAGCACGGACGTAGTTCTTACAGCCGCCCGGGGCGCCGTGATGGGGCCCCACACGGTCTCCGGCACCGGTGCCCCCCAACGCCGTCGCCCGCGTCACCGCCGGCAGTCTGCCGGCGGTGACGCGGGCACACACCAGAATCGACAGTTATGTGAGGTACACCCCGATTGTGGGTAAAAGCACCTCGTGACCACCAAACCGTGGCGCCCGGTCACACTCACGCCGGCCGTACTCGCCCCTCTGACGGCGGCACTCCTCACGGCCGGGGGTACCGCTCACGCTGAAACCAGCGTGAACAAGATCGCCCACGCGCTGCGGAGCAGTCTCGTCTACGCGGATCGCGCGTCCGGCGCACTGAGCGTCGGGCAGGCGCGCGAGCTGGCAAACAGCATCCGCGACACGGGCGTGCCGATCAACGTCGCTGTCCTGCCGGCCGACCCCGCGTATGGAGGAGAGCGCATCTTCGACCGGCTGCGTGCCGCCGTCGACCGGCCGGGCGGGTACACGGTGGCGCTCGGCTCATCGTTCGGCGCGGCCTCCGACGCCCCGGCACTGCCAGGGCACGTCTCGCAGGCACTGGCGCAACAGAACCTTCACCGGCACCACGGTGAGCTTCGGGCGTTCCTGGACGGGTTCGTGGCCGATGTGGCGGCGCGGACCGGCGGCGGGGGCGACCACGGAGTCGAGGGCGACCGTGGCTCCAGCGGCCTGTCAGTAGGTGGCGCGGGTGGTGTTCCTGGCCGTCCTGGCCGCGCTCGGCGGAGGCGGCCTGTACCTGACGCGGCGCGGCCACAAGCACCGCCGGGAGCGGGAGCCGGCCGACCTCGAGCAGGTACGCGGCGCGGTCGAAGAGGACTCCTGCGGCACGGCCCGTCGATCCGGGACGTCGAATGGGCACCAGAGGGCGGCAGCCGGCGGACGATCCCGGCATGCGCCGCGGACGCCACGCGCATCGACGACGGCCGAGAACCGGACGCCCGCACCGTCTCCGTCGGCGGCGACGCCGTTCACTACGGAGATGGCTACGACGACGGGGGCGACTTCGGAGGCGGCTTCGGTGACGGAGGGGCTTCGGAGGCGGCTTCGGTGACGGAGGTTAGGCGGACCTTGCGAGGTCGAACCGCGGACGACGGCGAGACGGGCGTGGACCGCAACCTTTCGTTTCACACATAGGTTCTCAAGGCAAGGAGAGCGACATGCTGCTCATAGGGCTCATCATCCTGGCCGCGGCGGCTGTCATCGGCGTGGTAGGCGTGCTGGGCAACCTCGACGGTGGGCACGCGCTCACCCAGGGCTTCTCTGTGTTCGGTTTCAACGGCGCCGACTACACCGGAACGGTGTTTCTCTCCGGGATCGTGATCGGGGCCGCCGCCCTGCTCGGGCTGAGCCTGATGATGGCCGCCGTGCGCCGCAGGCACGCCGCGCGCCAAGGGCTCACACGGCACCGCCGGGAGGCCGCGCCGGTCAACCGGGAGCGCGATGAGGTCGCTGGCAGACACGAGCCCGCGGACGACGAGTCCGCCCGCGGCACTCGGCGTCATGGCCGACCGCATCTATTCGGGCACCGCACCGCCCAACGATAGGAAGGCACTGACTCATGAATGTCGGGAAGAAGATGGCCCACACGGCCGAAGCGGTCCGAGGCAGCGCCAAAAAGGCGCTCGGCCAGGTCACCGGTAACCGCCGCATGCAGGCGGAAGGGCGCGGCGGCAAGGTGAAGGGCAACACCAAGCAGTCCGGTTCGAAGATCAAGGACGCCTTCCGGCACTGATCCGCGGTAGACGATCACAGGACGCGGCTGGGGGTGGCAACCTTTTCGGGGCCGTGACGACGTTAAGGACTGGGATCAAAATGAGGTTAGTCTGCGTCTGGAATGACGGTTATCAGTCTTCGCCAAGGGCCTGCCGGGTGGGGATGAGGGGCGACCGCGTCGCCTGAGCCGCCCTCGCCTGTGAGATGTGCCTCGGCGGCCTTCTGCGCCTTGCAGAAGGCCGCGAGCAGGCGATTCCTGTCACTGGCGCGGGTCGCGAGCACGACGTGACTCGGGTCGACGCCTTCCAGCGGGCCGGTGGTCAGGCCCGGGCGCAGATGGTCGACGTGACCGGGGCAGACGGCCATGGCCCGCCCGGCGGCGATGATCTCGTAGGACATGGCCCCAGCGCGCCCGCAGATCCCGCCAGGCCGCCTACGACCTACAGCGGCGCCTGGCCGCCTTCGACATCACCGTCGTGCGGCCGTCTTGCGAAGCATCATGCCGGGGCGGTGCGCGGTGAAGGCACCATCGCGCAGTACGGGGCGGCCGTTGACGAGAACGTGGCGGGTGCCCTCGGCGTAGGAGAGCGGTGCGTCGTATGTGGCGGTGTCGCTGACCGTCTCGGGATCGAAGACGGTGAGGTCGGCGACCATGCCTTCGCTCACGGTGCCCCGGTCGGTGAGGCCCAGGCGGGCTGCGGGCAGTGCGCTCATCTTGCGGACGGCGTCCTGGAGGGTGAGGATCTGGCGGTCGCGGGTGTACCGGGCGAGGACCCGGGCGAACGTGCCGAAGTGACGGGGATGGGGGTGGCCGTCGGTGGCCGTGTCCAGTTCCCAGCCGTCACTGACGACTGCGCTCAGGGGATGGCGCAGCACCGTGTCCACATCCGCTTCGGACATGGCGTGGTTGACGATCCAGACCTGAGCCTGGTGGGCGCTCAGAACGTCGAGGGATGCCTCGGCTGGGTCGCGGCCGGTGGCGACGGCGATGTCCTGGACCGTGCCTCCCACCCATGAGGAGTAGCGGCCCGGTGGCATCGCGGCGATGACGGTGCCTTCGGGCAGGAAGGTGTGTCCGGTCTTCGCCCGGAGTTCCGCGGCGATCGCCTCGCGGGTCTTCGGCTTGTCCAGTCGGGCGAGGAGCGCGTCGAGTCCGCCGTCCAGCGCCCAGTCGGGAAGGCGGGAGGTGAGTCGCGTAGAGGATGCGGCGTAGGGGTAGACGTCGCACGCCACGTCCAGTCCTTCCGCGGCGGCGGACTCGATGAGGGCCAGCGCCTCGTGCACCTTGCCGTGGTTGGCGGGGCCCATCGCCTTGAGGTGCGAGACCTGGAGGCGCACGCCGCTGCGCCGGGCGGTGTCCAGGGCTTCGGTCACGGCTTCGACGAGATGGTCGCCCTCGTCGCGGATATGGGTGCTGTAGAGCAGCCCGGCCCGCCGGGCCTCGGTGGCCAGGGACACGACCTCGTCCGTACCGGCGAACGATCCGGGGGCATAGATGAGCCCGGTGGACAGGCCGAACACTCCCTGTTCGGCGGCTCGGGCGAGGAGTTCACACATGTGGGCGGTCTCGTCGGCCGTCGCGGGGCGCAGTTCTGTGCCGACCGCGGCGATGCGGAGGGCCGAGTGGCCGACGAGGGCGGCGAGATTGACGCACGGTTCGGCTTGCTCCACTGCATGGGCGAAGCCGTCGAAGTCTTCCCAGGGCATCTCGGCGCTGCTGCTGCCGCCGCGGGCGAGCGTAGTGTCCAGCGCGTGGCGCCGTTCCGGGGTGATGGGGAAGGGGGAACTGCCGCAGTTGCCCGTGACGATGGTGGTGACGCCTTGTCTGATGCACGCTTCGGCGCTGGGGGCGTCGCGCACGGTGAAGTCGGCGTGCGAGTGCAGGTCGATGAAGCCGGGCGCGAGGACGTGGCCGGTGCAGTCGAGCACCTCCCGTGCGGTGGCGTTGGGCACGGCCCGGCCGAGGAGGACGATCCGGTCGCCGCGAATGCCGACATCGGCCCGCCGGGCGGGGCCGCCGGTGCCGTCGATGACGGTGCCGCCGACGGCGAGTACATCGAATTCGTACAACTTTCTTCCTTAGCGGTGGAATGCGGTGCGGGTACCTGGGAGTCCAGCCGGTCAGAGGAGCAGGGCGAGGATGAGGGCGTACATTGCCGCTGCCGGGATGAGGAGCGTCCAGCCCACCGTGAGCAGCGTCCTCAGCCGGGTGCCTTCGGCGAAGCCGAGAGCGGCCATCATGTTCGCGTTGGGGTAGGGGCCGTAGGTGTCGGCCTTCGATCCCCACAGGTAGGTCACCGCCCAGGCGGCGGGCGTGAGGCCGATGCTGGTGCCGAGCGGTCCGAAGACCTTGTTGAGCAACACCACGTGCGCGGCAGTGGCCCCCGGGACGCCGAGCCAGCCCAGGAGCGCCACGGCGATCGCGAAGGGCAGCGGGGCCAGGCCGTGCAGCTGGGGGCCGAAGCGGTCCAGGAGAACGTCGTAGGGCTGGAGTTCGTTGACCGCCAGGAAGAACGCGGCGAGCATCCAGAACAGCAGGAACGTCTCGACCATGCGTGCCGCGCCCCGGCAGAACGCGTCGATGGTGTCCTTGACGGACAGTCCACCTGCGGCGGCGGTGAGCGCGGCCATGGTGGGCAGGGCAAGCAGCGGGAACGCGGTCCCGGACTTACTGGCGGTGGCATACCCGACGGAGACCCCGAGCCCCACCGCGAACGCCCAGGTGGCGCGCACACCACGGGCTCCGGACGGCTCGTCGCCCGCGCCCGTGTCGATGTCTTCGTAGAAGTCGTCGGCGGCGGCCGCGGAGCGGCGCTGGACGCGTGGGACGACGACGAGCGAGAGGGCCAGGGACAGGACGGCGAGCGGGCCCGCGCCGACGAGTACGTACGTGCCGTAGTCCAGGCCGGAGGCGTCGAGGATGGCGATGTTGGATCCGGCGAAGGGTGCGAGGGCCAGCCCCGCGCAGCCGCCGAGGAACATGACGGTCGCGGTCGTGGAGCGGGTGAGACCCGCGCGGGCCATCACGGGGACGACGATCGGGGCCGCGATGGCCAGCGCTCCGGCGAGGGTGCCCAGGGCGAATGTGAGGACCAGACAGGACATCATCACGCCGATGTGAAGGGCGAGTTGGCTGTCCCGGCGGGCCATGCGCAGGATCCCGTGGACCAGGATGCCGGCCGCGCCGGTCTGCCGCAGCACCTCGCCCAGACCGGCGCCGAGCAGGCAGATGAGCCCGATGAGGGTGACGGTATCGCCGAGCGAGGTGCCGAGGAGGGTGCCGACGTCGGTGGGTGAACGGTGGACGAGGAGGATCGCGGCCAGCAGGGAGACCACGGTGGCCAGCAGCAGGTTCATGCCGCATAGCGAGAGCACCGCGTACATGCCGATCGGGAGCAGGCCCCAGATCGTCGGCGCGTGGATGACGAAGCCGAGTATCAGCGCGGCGGTCAGTCCCGCGACGGCGATGGCGTAGGGCGCGGCGGCCTTGACCGCGGGCATACGGCGGACGGCCGTCGTGGGCTCTTCGGTCAGTGCCATGTCAGTCTCCTGTCGGTACGAGCCGCGCGTGGGCCGCGTCGCTGTCCGACTCGCTGAAGTCGCTGAAGAGGAGCGCGTCCGCCTGGTCGACGCCGCTTTCGGCCAGGATCTCGGCGAGGGTCTGCTCCCGTCGGACCGTGGCGAACCGCAGCTCCGGTCCGTGTGTGGTGAAGCCGTGCACGGCGGGCCGGGCGAGGCTGTTGTACGACCAGGGGGTGGAGAAGTAGTAGCCGCCGGTGTCCAGCAGCACCACGATGTCGCCGGGTGCCAACTCGGGCAACCTGCGTTCGCGGGCGACGAGGTCGCCCGCGAAGCAGCACGGGCCCGCGACGTCCTGAACGCGCTCGGGAGCGTGCTTGGGCCGGCCGTCGCGGTCGTACACGGCGATCCGCAGCGGCCACGCATCCGGCATGAAGACGGTGCGGGTGGCGATGTGCGCGCCCGCGTGCGTCAGTGCGATACGGCGGCCACCGGTGTCCTTGGTGTACTCCACGACCGCGGCCGTGAAGCCGTTCTTGGCGACCAGAGAACGGCCGAACTCGGTGACCAGGTCGTAGCGTCCGGTGAGGAGTCCGGGAACCGCGGCGCGCAGCTGCCGGACGTAAGTCTCGTACGTCGGGCGGATCTCGTCGTCGTCGAAGTTGACCGGCAGGCCGCCGCCGATGTCCAAACTGGTCACCTGCTGCCGTCCCGCCGCCGCGTTGATTTCCTCGGCGAGTTCGAACGTGGCGCGCACCCCTTCGCCGATCAGGTCCAGGGAGCATCCCTGCGAACCGACATGTACGTGCAGCCGGGTCAGCCAGGGTCGCTCGGCAAACGTGTCGAGGACGCGCTGCCGTGCCCCGGGATCCCGCAGTGGCACGCCGAACTTCGAACTGGGCGAGGCGGTGCTCATCGCGTCGATGGCTCCGGCGCCGACCTGCGGGTTGATCCTCAGCCCGAGCACCGAACTGCTCTCGTGCACCGCGAGCAGTTCACCGATGCGGTCCACCTCGGCGAAGTTGTCGGCGTTCACCGCCACTCCCAGAGCGAGCGCGTGGGCCAGTTCTGCGGGGGTCTTCGCCGGTGAGTCCAGCACGATGCGTTCCGGCGGGAAGCCGGCAGCGACGGCCTGGGCCAGCTCGCCGGGGCTGGCGACCTCGCACCCCATGCCGGACCGGGCGAGCAGCCGCAGCACGGGGACCAGTGACGCGGCCTTGGCCGCGAACGTGTGCAGTACCGGCGCGTCGCCGAAGGCCCGGTGCAGGTCGCGCACGGACTCCTGGATCCCGTCCGCGTCGACGAACCCTGACACCACCTGGGCCGGGCCGACCATACCGGACCGTACCGCCTCGCGGACGACCCGGTCGCGCCGCTGCCGGCCTGCGCCGTCGTCCTGGTCGGCTCTGGCAATCCTCACGATCTGTGACCTCCTCGATTACACCAAGCGTGTACGGGCCACCAGAATCGGCAGACCGCGCGCAGCGGCCGCCGATACGCAGTATTCCGTTACGACAGCCGGGTAAATCGGCACTGTCCATCACACGCACACCGTGATAAGCAGAGGCATGCCGCACGAATCCGTCGACGAGAAGGATCTGGAGCTGATCAACGCGCTCCAGCTCACTCCTCGCGCCTCCTGGGCCCAGCTGGGCCGGGCCCTCGCGCTCGACCCCGTGACAGTGGCTCGTCGTTGGCAGCGGCTGACCGAAGCCGGGCTGGCGTGGGTCACCTGTGTGGTCGGCCCCTCCCTGCACGGCGAGTTCTGCATGGCGTACATCGAGATCGAGTGTGTGCCGGACCGGTTGGACGACACGGCCACCGCGTTGAGTGCCGAGCCCCAGGTGCGCTACGTCCACCACCTCACAGGCTTGTACGGGCTGCTGGCCGTGGCGGCGTTGCGCACACCCGCGGAGGTGTCGGGCTACCTGCGCGGCTTGGTCGGGCGGCTGCCCGGTGTCCGGGCGTACCGGGCCGAGATGCGGACCGTGGGCTACAGCGAGCCGAGCCGGTGGCGGCTGCGCAGCCTTGAACGGTCGCAGCAACGCGCGCTGGAAGCGGGCCGCACACCGTCCGCGACGGTGGGCGGTGCTCGGGTGGACGCCGTGGACCGGGAGCTGTACCGCCTGCTGCACGAGGACGGCCGTATGTCCTACGCCGAGCTCACCGAACGCGCCGGGATCAGCGAGCCCACGGCGCGCCGCCGTGTGAAGCGCCTGCTGGCCCACCGGTTGCTCCGGCTGCGTTGTGAGATGGCACAGTCCCTGTCGGGCTGGCCGGACTCGGCCGTCCTGTGGGCGAGCGTGGCACCGCAGCACCTGGAAGCCACGGCGCGCTCGCTCACCGCCCTCCCTGACGTACGCCTGTGCTGTGCCCTCACGGGAGAGCGGAACCTCCTGCTGATGGTCTGGCTACGGTCGCTCGGAGATCTGCCGCGGCTGGAGGCGACGATCACTGAGCGCTCTCGTCACCTCACCATCGTGGATCGGGCCGCCTGCCTGCACACCGTGAAACAGATGGGCCGGCTACTCGACAGCGAGGGACGCAGTATCGGGCATGTGCCACCCGATGTGGAGGTGTTCTCGAACATCTGAGGCGATCATCCGGCAGTGGGCGGAATCCCGGTACCGGGCTGGGGGCGCAGGCGGAGGCATGCGCTCCGGCTTCGGTTCGACGGCCAGGGCGATGCATCTGGATCACGCGGCCGACGCCGGACACCGCCACCGCTGGGCCGGCTACACGCTCACGCACAGTTCTCCGGCGATGACCGTGTTCTTCCCACTTCGAGCGAGTAGCCGAAGTGGGCGATCGCCGAGGTGACCAGCCTGCTCGCGTCTGGGAACGCCTGCCGTTGGCACCCGGCCGCAGCTGTTCCTCCAAGGCAGCCGGGGCCCTGCGCCTGCCGAAAAACCCATCCGGCCTGGTGGGAGGCGGGTGTACGGGAGGTCGACCGGCGCAGTCGCCCGGGCGGGCACTCTCGCGAGGCTGGTGCTCACCGCGGCAAGATGATCGACCGTGCTGCTGCGACTGCCCACTTGGGCGTGACGCATGCGTTCGCCATGCTGCGCCTGCTACCAATGGGCGATCGAGACAAGACTGTCGAGATACTCGCCTTGCGCCACCAGATCATGGTGATGGAGCGCCAACTCGGTAAGGACCGGGTGCGGTTCGCCCCGACCGATCGGGCATTTCTGGCGGCGCTGCTGCACCGGCTTCCCATGGACGTGCTCCGCAGGGTGCGGCTGCTGGTACGTCCGGACACGGTGCTGCGCTGGCACCGCGACCTTCTCGCCCGCCGCCATGCTGCCGCCTCCCGGCCCAGGCGCTCGGGACGGCCTCGGACCGTGCACTCCGTGCGGGCCCTTCACGCCCAGGACGAGCAGTTCACCGTGCAGATGGCCGCGTCCACCGTCTGGGAGATCCTGCAAGAGGCCGGCGTCAATCCAGCACCCGAGCGGTCCTCCAGCACCTGGGCGGACTTCCTGCGCTCCCAGGCCGACGCCGTGCTGCCTGTGACTTCTTCGAAACGGTCACCTTGTCCGGGGCTCGGATGTAGGAGTTTCGTTCCACCACGCGTCCAGACGGATCAGGTTGACAGCCGCTGCGGTGAGCACGTGCGCGAGATGTGTCTTACTGATCGTTTCAGAATGAGGTTCGCAGGCGGCGGAGGCATATGAGGCCGCAGGCCAGCTCGAGCAGGCCCTGGTGGAGATCAGCGCGTCGCTCGTAGCGGATGCGGAGTCGCTTGAACTGGTGCAACCAGGCGAAGGCGCGCTCGACCACCCAACGCACCCTGCCCAGTCCTGAGCCGTGGGCGACACCGCGTCGGGCGATCAACGGCTTGACGCCGCGCTTCCAGAGCAGGCGGCGGTACTTGTCGAAGTCGTTGCCCCGATCGGCGTACAGGCGCCGCGGCTTGCGGCGGGGGCGTCCCCGCAGGCCCCGGATCGGTGGGACCGCGTCCAGCAGCGGCAGAAGCTGGGTGATGTCATGCCGGTTGCCGCCGGTGAGCGTGACGGCGAGCGGGGTCCCGTGGCGGTCGACGATCACATGGTGTTTCGAGCCGGGGCGGGCCCGGTCGACGGGCGAGGGGCCGACGTGATCCCCCCTTTGAGGGCCCGGACGTGCGAGCCGTCCACGGCGCAGTCGTCCAGGTCCAAGAGGTCGTTGCGGCGCAACTCGCTGAGCAGGGCGGCGGGCAGACGAGGCCATACACCGGCTTCGGTCCAGTCCCGCAGCCGACGCCAGGCCGTCACCCCGGAGCAGCCCACCGTCTCCGCGGGGACATCGCGCCAGGCGACACCGGTCCGCAGCACGTACAGGATGCCGGCGAGTGCCGCCCGGTCCGCAACCCGCAACCGTCCGGGGTAGCGGTGGCGTCGCTCGGGAGCGGGCAGCAGCAGCGGAGCAACCCGCTCCCACAGGTCGTCAGGAACAAGATCAGCACGCACCCCGGACACACTGCCCGACCAAGATCGACGAGCGCCATGCCGATGTCGACCGAGATCATCACGTTCGCCACCCAACTCATAACGATCCTTGGACTGGAACGGCCAGTGCTCTCGTCGGCACTTTCCGACAGGTGGCTCAGGGGCCAGCCTGCGGAACATCATTCTGGAACGATCAGTAAGTGTGAGCACGGCAGATCTGAGGAATACAGGCATGCGGGTGAGCGCCTAGGAGCGGGTGGCTTACTGGGTGGGGCGCTGGGTGTTTTGCCCCGGTCCGCGCACCAGAGATTCCGTTAGCTAGCGGGAATCAGGGATGTTGGTCTCGCCTGACCAACGTCAGAGGCCAGGCGTGAGTGCCGTGAGATCGATGACGGTCTTCCCGCGGCGGGGGCCTGTCCCCGCCGCCGCGTGTGCTTCGGCCGCCTGGCCGGCAGGGAAGACCGCCTGGACCGGTACGTGGAACAGTCCCTTTTCGGCCAGATCTGCAGCGACGGCGAGTCCGTGGCGCCCGTCGGGCTGGCCGCCGAACTGGCCGAGGGAGAGGCGCACCTCACGGCTGGGGCCGGTGAAATCCGCCAGGGTGACCACCGACTGAGGTCCCTTGGTGAGACTGATGAGTTCATCGAGCGAGCCGGCTCCGGCCACGTCGAGCGCGCGGTCGACGCGTGAGATGCCCAGCGCGCGAACCCGCTCGGGCAGGCCAGGCCCGTAGGGCAGGGGGGTCGCGCCGAGACCGGAGAGGAATTCTTCGCTGCCGGGGCGGCCGGTCCCGACGACACGGGCTCCGCGAGCCACGGCCAGCTGCAGGGCGATGCTCCCGACACCACCCGTCGCGCCGTCGATCAGCAATGTCGTGTCCGTCTCCTCGCGCACGCCGAGCAGGTCCAGAGCACGGGTAGCCGTCTCCACGCTCGTCCCGGCGGCACCTGCCTCCTCCCAGGACAAAGCGGCCGGCTTCACCGCCCAGAACGCCAGGACGGCGAACTGCGCGCTCGCCCCGCCCAGTCGGGCGACATCGACGGCGCCGAACACTTCGTCCCCGATGGCAAAGCCTTCGACGCCCTCGCCGACCTCGTCGATCACGCCGGCCGCGTCCACGCCAGGGATGTGGGGCAGGGCAAGGCTGCCGCGTGAGGGTGATTCACCGGCCCGCAGCGCGAGGTCCACCGGCGACACCGCGCTGGTGCGGACCGCGATGCGCACCTCGCCCGGGCCTGCGTGCGGCTCGGGCGCGGAGCGGATGCCGAGTACGTCGGGAGAACCGAAACGGTCGAACTGTACTGCTTGCATGGTCACCTCTCCGGCCCGGAATTTCCGGGCGCTGCCTTACGGTAAACATGGATGTGGAGCAGGTGTTCCGTATCAGGCTGAAGTGAGAATCGCGGAGATCGAAGTGACTCGGAAACCACGCATGGACGCGGAGCTCAACCGTCGCCGTATCATCGCCATCGCCCGCGCCGCCTTCGCCGACGAAGGGCTCGACCTGCCGATGCGGGAGATCGCCCGCCGCGCCGGTCTGGGCATTGCCACGGTCCATCGGCACTTCCCGGCACGCACCGACCTCGTCACGGCGGCGCTCGCTGAGCTGGTCGCGGAATGCCGTGGGGACATGCAGGCATCTCTGGACGAGCCCGATCCCTGGCGCGCGCTCAGCGGCGCCGTACATAGCTTCGCGGAGCACCGGTTGCAGGACCGCGGGCTGAATGAGGCTCTGTTCGGTTCCCACCCGGCGGCGGCAGCCTTCGCTGTCGACCGCCGCGAACAGGCACGGGCAATGGAGCAGCTCGTAGACCGCGCCCGCGAGGCCGGTGCAGTGCGTCCGGACGTCACAGTGGAGGACGTACGCGTATGCCTCGGCGCCATTGCCTCGTTCCGTCTGGCGCACTCCGCCACAGACCTTCAGCGACTCGTCGAACTCCTCCTGATCGGGCTGGCAGCGGACGACAGCACATCCCCCGAGATCAGCGCACGGCTTCACCGCACGCGTCGACAAGCCATACCGTGAGGGCGGGGTTGATCTGCTGTGCTTGCGTGCCGGCCGAGGCCAGCCGGCATGTGTGGGTGCTGAGGAGCGCGCAGGGATATTCGCTTCTGGGGTGGTTTCATGGGCCGGTATTACCGCCGTCACCTCCGGGCCCGGGGACATCACACCGAAGATCGCCCGCAAGGCCACCGCCCACGGCCCCGGCCTGGGCAAGACCCACTGGGTCGTCGAGCGCACCTTTGCCCGGTTTCACCAGTTCAAACGGCTACGAACCCATACACGCCGACCTCCACAACGGCCTGCTCCAACTCGCTTGCAGCATCATCTGCTTGCGACGACTCCGCACCTCATTCTGAAACGATCAGTGAGCCAAGCCGACTTAGCGTGTCCGGCGGGCTCCCTGCTGTCAGCTCTCCCCGCATCTCGGGGAAACCTCATCATCCGGGACGACCTCGCCGACTGGGAGAAGCTGAACGTGGCGGCCTTCCTCTCCAACGGACTCTCCCGCGCCACCGACGACATCGTCGGCAAGCCGTACGAAGACGCCTCGGGCAACACGTACCTCCCGATGTTCCGCGAACCGGTCCTCGTCTACGCCGCCGACACCCCCGGACTCATCCGCACCCACACCCGCGCCCTCCCCCGCGGCCTCCCGACGGCCCTCTACACGGAGGAACTGTTCGGCACCGACAACGAGGACGACAACCGCGCCGCGATCCGCACCGTCGAGGCCCCCGACCTCAACCTGGGCGGCCTCGACCGCTACGGGCCTGCGCGGCCAGGTGGACAAGTCGACGAGGGGCCTGCGGCCGCACCGCTGAGTGCGGATCGCCCCCCCATGAGCGACGGTGCCCATGGCCCGCCAGGGCCCTGGCCGTGGACCCACCTCGTCGCTGGCTTGGCCCGCTTTCTTCTCCAACTGGTCGAGCTGTCCGGCGTGTCAGCGCTGACACGCCGAGGGCCCCGCATGGCCGGATCCCGGCCTCCGGTCGCAGGGACTGTCGCCTCGGGTCAGGTGCGGACGCTGCCGGTGTTCACCGGCAGCTTGTCCTGTTTGCGCTGGAGGGCCCGGAAGTCGTCGTACCAGCCGAGGCTCTGGGCGGGCGTCGACGACCCGTCCTCGGGCCGAGCGGTGCGGCTCGCGTACAGGCTGTTCAGCAGCCACGGCGGCTTCTTCGGTCCGAAGTCCTTGGTCATGGCGGCCCCCTGGGCCACGCCGTACGTGGCTACGGCGAGCTTGCCGGTGTCGCGGAACTGCTTGACCTGGGTGCTCAGCCAGTGCTTGTGGCTCGCGTACCAGGGGCTCATGGCGAGCAGGTCCTGCCACTGGCGCTGCGACCACGGGTGGTCGATCGCCTGCTTGATCGCCTCCCACACCTTGGTGCCGGGGCTCATCTTGTAACGCTCGGCGAACTGGCGCGGAATCGGGTCCTTCATGTGCTGCCGCCACAGCTGCACCAGGGAGAACTCGGTGACCAGGAACTTCTGCCCGTCCCCCAGCCGCGGCACCACGAAGTCGAGGTACTGCTTGGCGTTCGCCATCGACGACACGTGGGGATGGATGTCCACCCCCTCGATTCCGTCGGTCTTCCGCGCAAACTCCATCCACCGCTCCGCGCCCTCGCCGCGCCACTCGGGCTCGTCGAGGTGGTTGAGAGCGCCCATGTAGATGCGGGTACGGCTGCTCTTGCCGCTGTGTTCGGCCCGGTAGGCGAGCACATGCTCGGCGACCTTCTCGTAGAAGTCACCCAGCGGGCCGTTCCAGTCCTCCTTGCGGCTCTCGATGAACGGCTCGTTGCCGACTACGAGGATGTTCACCTTGTCCATGACGGTGTCCAGCACCTTGTCGACCTTGGCCAGCAGGTCGTCCATCTCGGAGCTGTCCGGGTCCGGGAAAGGCTTGTCGTTGTGCGGGAGCTTGAGACTGAGAATGGTGCCGTAGCCGTGCTCGGATGCGTTGAGCAGAGTGGAGACGGCCCGGTCCTGCGTGGCACCGGTCTCCTCCTTGTCGCGGATGGCGACGAAGCCGCGCAGCCAACTGGCCTTCACACCCTCGAGCTCGGTGAAACCACAGCCGGTGGGGTCCTCGTTGAAGTTGCCGCCGAGCACACCGTCCGGAGCCGACCCGCCGCCGGAGTCGTCGCTGCCGCCGTAGCCCTCGGTGCCGACGGAACCGTCGCTGCCGCCGGAGCCGCTGCTGTCCCCTCCGCTATCGTTCTTCGAGCACCCGGCGGCAAGGAGGGCCGCCCCCGAGGCCCCGATCAGCCAACGCCGCGACACTGCAAGATCATTCTGCTTCACGTGCTTTCCCTTTCCACGGCCTACGCCGAAGTCGTTCTGTGTGCAGGAGCGGCGTCTAGCCGAGCAGGAACCTCGCCTGGGAACCGGGACCGGTGGAGTCCATCCAGAACAAGTGATCGCCCGAGCGCCGGAGTTCGACCAGCCCGAGGGCGCATGGGCGCCCAGCGTGAGGGCAAGCCTGGCGTGGCCCACCCTCGCGCGCTCGGCGCGGACGTCCGTATCCAAGGTCTGCGGCAGACCGCGGTACTCCGCTCCGCACAACGCGGTGCTCTCATCCCCCTCGACGCCCAGACAGGCGACGGCACGCACGGCGTCGTAGCAGCCGTAGGCATTGCCGCGCACCGCGGTCGTATCCTTCGACCCCGCGACGCGGTCGGCGTACGTGTGCTTGCGGACCAGGGAACCCCGACACCAGTTCGGGAGGCGATCATTGGGTGATCGAGAGAACGATGTCGTGGCTGTCCGGCTACCGCCGACTCAGCCCCCGCTACGAACGACACCCCCGTAACTACCTGGGCCTCCTCGGTCTCGCCGCTGCCCTGTGCTGCTACGAACGCTACTTCCGCCTCACCATGTGGGACATGATCTGAAACCGCGACCGCAGCGGATTCCCGCTCTCTGCTGGACGTCTCCGCCGGGAACACCCACGCCGGCCTCGGCCTGCAGCCGGTGGTCTGCAGACCGAGACCGGCGGCATCCCACCCATCCGCTCCCGCCGCGGGCCGCGACGCCGACGCCGACGCGCTCCTGGACGGCCGGGAGATCACACCACGCCTCAGCTACTGCCCTTGAGGCCGAAGCGTTTGATTACCGTTACCCATGTTGAAGTCGCCGATGTACCATTTCCCGTCGATCTTGTCGGTTTCCACATTGGACTTGAAGGACTTCGGGTCGTCGCCATTCGAGTGGGACAGCATGATCGCCCGCAGGGGCTTTCCGTCGACGGTGATCTTGGACGCCGGGACGACTGCCTCGTCGCCCTTGGGGGTGGGCGCGTCGACCTTCACCGTCGGCTTGCCGGAGGCGTTCTGCGGCGAGAACGCCTGACTCATGGAATCCAAACCGGGGCCCAGCTTCTCCGTCATCGACGCGTTGCACGTCTGGGAGGTGGCGGCCTTCGGGGTCGAGCCGCCGCCCGGCACCGCGGAGAGCAGGCACACCTGCTTCGCGTCCTTCTCGATGACCGCACTGACCCAGGCCCCGACCGCGGAGGGCACGGTGGACTGGCCGCCCTCCTGTGCGCTGGAGCCGTCCCCCGACGAGGCATCGGAGTCGTTCGATGTGTCGGCCGATGGAGAGGCGCTGCTGCTTTGCGAGGCGGAAGAGGACTGCGAGCTGTCCGAGCACGCCGCCATGAGCGGCGCCGCCGCCAGCAACGTGGCCGCGGCGGCCCAGCCAATGAACCTCTTACCGGACTCTGGTCGTGCCATGGCTCTCTGCTCCTTACACGTGCGTGCCCTCGGCTTGTTGCCCATCAGTCGCTACGACGGGCAACAAAGTCGAACGGTGCACGAAACGCTATAACGTTGGCTATGCCAGAGGCGCACGCGGGGTGTTCCGGCAGGCGGCGTCACTCGGCCGGCGGGAACCGTGTGCCGGTGATCGCCCAGCTGGTGCAGGCGGATGGAGCGCACTTGCACCCGCAGGCCCACCATGCCACCGCAGAGAACGCGCGGTGCTTGGCTGATCCGCGAACGACGCTCCGGTGGATACGATCGGTTCCGCCACCACCACCGCCACCGCCACCACGCACCGTCGGGGCACACGTCGAACAGAAACCGGCGCCGTGGGCGGGGCACCGAAAACCCGCAGGTCCGGTCGGGAACCGATCAGTGAAGTGTGCTCGTGGTGTTGATCGAGAAGGGCGACACCCGTCGGCCCTCATCAGGCGACTGCCGGCCGGCGGCACCCAGCCCCGGGGGCAGGTCCGCCTGCGTAGCAAGAGCTCGTGACTTAGTACTCCAGTGTGACTTCGCGATCTTGGGTGGGACCCGCGTGAGAACTGGAACGGCCACCGCGTGATCATCAAGGGTTGTGTGGACTCATGACGATCGTGCGGTGGCCGCAGGTCACAGCATAGACGGCGCCCGATGGCGGGCGATGTTCGAGCAGGCCATGGCCCGGATCGCGGGACGGTTCAGCCGAGTTGAACCCCGGGCTACCGCCCGCGCCTACCTGCTCGGGCTGCTGTCACGTGCCGAGCGGAAGAACTGCTGGCAGCTGGCCGAACAGGCCGGCCTGCCCCGGCCGGGCCCCATGCAGCGGCTGCTGCGCTACGCCCGCCGGGACGCCGACGCGGTACGCGACGACATCCGCGCCTACGCCGTCGAACACCTCGGCGCCGAGGGCGCGGTGCTGATCGTGGACGAGACCGGCTTCGTGAAGAAGGGCCGCGCCTCGGCGGGCGTCCGGCGCCAGTACACCGGCACCGCCGGACGCATCGAGAACTCCCAGGTCGGCGTCTTCCTCGCCGACGCCACCAGCCAGGGACGGGCCCTGATCGACCGCCGCCTCTACCTGCCCGAACAGTCCTGGTGCACCGATCCCGAACGCCGCCGGGCGGCCGGGATACCCGAGGAGATCGAGTTCGCGACCAAACCCCGCCTGGCCTGGGAGATGATCGCCGCCGCGCTGGACGCCGAAGTGCCGGCACCGTGGGTGACCGGCGACGAAGCCTACGGACAGGACCAGCAGCTCCGCGCCGCCCTGGAAGCGCGCGGGACCGGCTACGTGATGGCCGTCGCCTGCTCGACCAGGGTGCGGATCAACTCAGGCCGCACCCCCGTCCGAGCGGACACCCTTGCCGCACGCCTGCCCGCCACCGCCTGGCAGCGGCACAGCGCAGGCAACGGCGCGAAGGGCCCGCGCCACTACGACTGGGCCTGGATCCACATCGGCACCGACGACCACCGCCACCTGCTCGTCCGCCGCAACCGCACCACCGGCGGACTCGCCTTCTACCTGTCCTGGTCACCCGCCCCAGTCGCTCTCGCGGAACTGGTACGCATCGCCGGCATCCGCTGGAGCGTCGAGGAATGCTTCCAGGCCGCCAAGGGCCAGGTCGGACTCGATCACTACCAGGTCCGCAACTGGACCTCATGGCACCGCCACATCACGCTCGCCATGCTCGCACTGGCCTTCCTGACCGCCCTCGCAGCGGACGCGGCTCCCGACCGGCCCATCGATCCCCACCACCCCACCCGCGGCAGCGACCCGATCACGCTGACCGTCCCCGAGATCCGCCACCTACTCGTCGTCGCCTTCATCCCACCGGCCCTGACAGCGGCCAGGCCGCTGCACTGGTCCAACTGGCGCAGACGCCACCAGGCAACAGCCCGCCGCAGCCACTACCGACGACGGTCGACCGACCAACTCACCGGATAGACCACGAAACCGCACTGGAGTACTAACGGGATGGCGCCGTTGCGTTACTCCGTCCACGGAGCCGGGCCCGTGCTTGCCCACGTGGCGAGCTCCTGCCCGTCGACGCACAGGATTCCGCACTGCGTGGCGTACTCGGCGGCGGGCTCGGTGAACTCGCTGGTCGTGACCACCGCGGCGATCTCGGCGTCGTGGACGGCGAAGCACGTTCCGCCGAAGCGCTGAACATCCTGCGAGCCGACCTTGTGAGTCGAGTCGTATCGCTTGCACTGGATGACAATGCGCTGGCCGTCGGGGGCGGTGGCGAGGACGTCCGCGCCCAGGTCGCCCGCGCCGCCCTCCACCCGGCTGACCCGGCAGCCGTCCCGTTCACACAGGTCCGCCACCGCCTGCTCGAACTCACTGGCCGTCATCGCCTCGAAGTCGGCTGCTTTGAGGGAATCCTCCTCGGGAGAAGCGGGGGCCGTACGGCGGTGGCGCATCACGACGGCGGCCAAAAGAGTGAACAGTCCCACGGCCACGGCGGCGACAGGTTGGGCGCCGTTCGCGCCGCCGGCGGCTCTCACGGTGACCCCAGCCCCGAAGACAACGATGGCGATCAGCCCGAAGCAGACTGAGAGATTCCGCAGGCTGAAGGCGTACTGACGCCCGATACGCGGCCGACGGCCGGAAGTGGCCATGGATGGCGATCCTCTCGTGTGGTGACATCAAGATCGTCAATGCCGACTGCCCCGGTACGCCGCCTCCACACCCGCTGCAACATCAGCGGTGTGGCGGGCCGACGTATCCACCACGCATAGCGCGTCAGCCAAGGGGAAGCCGATAGTCGGGCGCCCCGCCATTTTCACCATTCCGACGATGGGATATCTGCCATGACTTCCGCCCTGCACCGCCTGGACCAGGGACTGCGCCTCATCGGGTTGTCCCGCAGGAAGCGCCCGACCGGCACCCCGTCCCGGCTCGGCCGAGGTCCCCATGGAGTGTCCGCCGTGGCGGTCATCCGGCAGGCCGTGCGCACACTTCGCACACGGTCCGGTTCGACCCGGCGGAGGTAACCGCATCGACTGGTGCGAGTGGGGTAGCCGTGCGACGTGCTGAAACTCGTATTGATGACTGGTCCTGCCCTGACGGTGGCGCTCGGCGCGGCGCTCGCGTGGTGGGTATCGCCGTCGTGGTGGCTTCTGGTCGTGGTGGCGGCGGCCATGACGGCCGTGGCGGTCCGGGATGTGGTGCAGCGCGAGCACTCCGTCCTGCGCAACTATCCGCTACTGGGCCATCTGCGGTTCCTGCTGGAGGCGCTACGGCCGGAGCTGCAGCAGTACTTCATCGAGCGCGACTACGACGGTCGCCCGTACGACCGTGATGTACGCAGCATCGTGTACGAACGGGCGAAGGGTGTGGACGCCGAGGAGCCGTTCGGGACGGAGCGGGACGTCGGCGCGGCGGGGTATGAGTTCCTGGTCCCTTCGCTGGCGCCCAAGGCCACGCCGGACCAGCCGCCCAGGGTCCGGATCGGCGGGCCGGACTGTGCCAAGCCGTACGACATGGCGCTGTTGAACATCTCGGCGATGAGCTTCGGATCTCTGTCGGCCAACGCGATCCTCGCGCTCAACCGCGGTGCGGCCCTGGGCGGTTTCGCGCAGGACACGGGTGAGGGCGGTCTTTCGGAATACCACCTGCGCCACGGTGGCGATCTGATCTGGGAGATCGGAACCGGGTATTTCGGGTGCCGGACGGACGACGGTGACTTCGATGCGGCCATGTTCGCCGAGAAGGCGGCCCATGACCAGGTGAAGTGTGTTTCCCTCAAGCTGTCGCAGGGCGCGAAGCCGGGCATGGGCGGAGTGCTTCCGGGCAGCAAGGTCAACGCGGAGATCGCGAAGGTGCGCGAGGTGCCGCAGGGGCAGACGGTGGTGTCGCCGCCGTACCACCGGGTGTTCTCCACACCCCGCGAGCTGGTGCGGTTCATCGGCCGGATGCGGGAGCTGGCGGGTGGCAAGCCCACCGGCTTCAAGCTGTGCCTCACCTCGCGGCGGCAGTTTCTGGCCGTGTGCAAGGCCATGCTGAGCGAGGGCGTCACTCCGGACTTCATCGTGGTGGACGGGGCCGAAGGGGGCACCGGCGCGGCCCCGCTGGAGTTCGCCGACCATGTTGGCACGCCGCTGACCGAGGGCCTGATCACGGTGCACAACGCACTGGTCGGCACGGGGTTGCGGGACCGGATCAGGGTCGGCGCCAGCGGCAAGGTGGCCACCGGGAGCGACATGGTGAAGCGGATGGTGCAGGGGGCCGATTACACCAACGCGGCGCGGGCGATGATGTTCGCCACCGGGTGCATCCAGGCCCAGCGCTGCCACACCAACACCTGCCCCGTCGGGGTGGCCACGCAGGATCCCCGGCGGGCCCGCGCACTGGACGTGGGTGACAAGTCGGCGCGCGTGGAGCGGTTCCAGCGGGCCACGGTGTACGGGGCGATGCAGATCATGGCCTCCATGGGCGTCCATGACCCCACCGAGCTGCGTCCGCACATGCTGCGGACGCGGGTCGACCCCTTCACCGTCCGTTCCCACGCGGAGCTGTACGAATGGCTGGCTCCGGGACAGCTGCTCACCGAGCCCCCGGCGACGTGGGCCGAGGACTGGGCCGCCGCCGACCCCGGCCAGTTCACCATCTGACCCGGCACGGCACAGATCCGCAGGACGAGCACGCCGGCCGCTGCACCCGTCCCCCTCAGTAGACCGGGGCGCTCCCCCATGCCTGGCAGCAACCGGGAGCGCCCCCGCCCCACCCGCTGCACCGCAATGACGTCACGGAGGTTCTTCCGAGATGACCACGTGCGCCCTGAGCGGCGCAAGCCGCCCCTCGGTCATCGAGGCCGCGACCGGAGGGGTGGTGAGAGCGCGGACGATGGTGAGCGTGGCGGTACCGGCCTGCGTGGCGCTGGTGGCGTGCGCGTGCGCTCCGGAGAAAGCGAAAGAGGACACGGGCCCGAAGCCTTCGCAGCCGTCCGCGTCCACGCGGGCAGAAGAGCCGTCGGCCACGCGGTCCGCGTCCGCTCGGACCGAGAAGCCGTCGGCCACCCCGACCGGCGACCAGCATCGGTGACCGCCGGTCGTATCGGGCTTTCCCAGTCCCGTTCGACGAGCCTACGACGGCCAGTCCACACGTAGAGCCAGCCTGCAGCGACGGCTCTACCAGTAGTGTCGACGACCGCCGATCGCGTGGCCGAGGGCACCCAAGGCCCACAGGATCGCTCCGATGACAAGGAGGATGATCCCAATGGTCCAGAGAACGCTGATGCCGGTCACAAATCCGACGACGAGGAGAATTATCCCCAAGGTGATCATGGAACCCTCCACTGCTTCAGGGATGCCCCACTTCCACTATTGCCCCCCGAGCAGCCTCACGGCCAACGGGCCGGGCCCCACTCCCTGACAGAAACTCCCTGACGGAAACTCCCCCACTGCGCCCACTTTCCGAGGGTCCGGGCATTCCAAGAAATCGCCTGGCACTACTCGCTGATGCGTCTCATGGGCCCCGGAGGCACCACGCTCCCCAGCGGGGTAATCGTGACAATGCCGACCGTCCAAAAAGCCGCGTTTTCCGCCCATCGCGCCGCGTCCGGCTTTTATCGGCAACGCCGATGACCTCCTCACGGCCAGGTACGGCTGGCGACAATTGCGTGCGGGTTCAGTGACGGCCGTGCGCGGTGTCCGATGCTCCGCCGAAGAGCCGAGCCACAGCCCGGAAAGGCAACGTGACGACGGTGGCGATGGCCCCACCGATGGCCCGGATGACATCTGCAATCGCCCTGAACATAAGTACGAACCTCCATTGGGCCGCCGTGGCGAAGCCCTGGTGGCAACTGCCGCGGTATGGCCGCTCATCAAGCGCGTTCCCGATCATCAGGTGAGGAAACTGTGTCTCGCCGGGCGCTTCGAACAGATGTGGCGGACAGCCGCTGACCCGCTATGGCGACACCCGATTCAGGGATCTGGTGTCGAAATGTCTTGGCCCAGTTTCGCTACGGTACGCGCGAACTGGTCGGCTACCGATCCGGACCGGAGATCGTCAAGCCCCGCCAGGCCGGAAGGGAGGCCTTTGGCTCCATGGCGGATGGTTTGTGCGTGCCGCCATCGGGCACCCAGGGTATTCGGTTTCTCTTATCTGCCTACGCCTCGATCGACAGCCTCGTCACCAATGCCGCCTTCCAGATGGCACAGTCCCAGGGTCTGGAAGACATCACCACCGAGCACTTCGACCGCGCGATGCGCACGGCAACGACCAAGGGCGCCATCGTGACCTTCACCCGGGGCCTCGCGGGGAACCTGGCGGAGCGCGGCATCCGTGTGAACGCCGTGGCCCCGGGCCCCGTGTGAACACCTCTGGTCCCCGCCACCTTGCCCGGCACCTCGAGGTTCGGCGAGCGAAGCCCTCCTCGGCACCCGGCCCAGCCCGCCGAGATGGCACCCGCGTACGTCTTCCTTGCCTCACAGCAGGCCAGCTATGTCACCGCCGAGATCCTCAACGCCACCGACGGCACATCCCTGCCCTGGCATCGTCCGCCCTGGCCCGGTCATTCCCTCGCCCAGCCCCTCCTCGGCTTGGAGGGCCCGATGCCCATGCGGCCGTTTTCCCGCTCACGCTCGGCATTCACCGGCCGCACGGACGTGAGTGCCCCGATCACTCGCGCACGGCGGCGTCGCGGGCCGACTTGTGCCCCCTCCGCCCCTGGTAGCGGGGGTGGCGCAGGCGTCCGTCGCGGGTCCACTCGGTGAGGGCGATCTCGGCGACCGGTTCGGGCCGAACCGCCTCAGTCGAACGCCACCTGCTCCGCTCCCCTGCGCGGGATGCGCACGCGTCATGCCGTGGTGGCGAGCCCCGGCGACGCAGCCGTCACCCGCCCCGGATCCTGCGAGAGGTTCCCTCGTGCACGCCTTCGTCGTGACAACGGCGAATGGCCGCCAGTGCCGGGTCAGCGCCCCTCATGCGACTCGGCGGCGAGGGTGGTTACGTGCCCGGCCTCCTGGTGCGCCAGGAGTGACAGCAGGTCTGCGACAGTGGCGCCGACATCTGCCGGATGACGCAGAGACGTGTCGGGCGCGATGCGGTAGACATTCGACCGGCCCTGCCGGACGTGGGTGAGGTATCCGCCCTCTTCGAGGTCGGCGATGATCTTCTGCACGGCGCGTTCAGTGAGCTGGCAGCGAGCCGCCATGTCGCGGACACGGATCGTGTGATCTTCAAAGATCGCGATCAGTACCCGGGCATGGTTGGTCAAGAACGTCCAGCCTGCATGCGGTTCCGGTGTTCGGTTCACCTCCCCACGATACGGCATCTGATTCGCGCATTCAAAAACAGGAACTACATTTCATGTAATGGTTGACGTGAACCAGAGTTATGGTGATCCTGGGAGCACAGAGACGACGGTATGCACCGGGAGCCCCCATGTCCCATCAAACGACGACCCTTGCCCGAGACGAGGGGCCCTGCATGGAGTGCGTCACCGCTCTACAGGAAATGCAGCCGCCGGTGCCCGTGACACTGCATGTCGACGCGGTCGGCGACCGGCTCATCGTGACAGCGTCCGGCGAGTTCGACCTGGAGAGCGGTCAGGTACTGCAGCAGACGCTGAGCGATGCACTGGACCACGCTGTGGGCGGCCTGGAACTGGATCTCGCAGGAGTCGAGTTCTGCGACTGCTCCGCCCTCAACGTTCTGCTGCGCGTGCGCCACCGCGCCCTCCAGGCATCCAAGAGCTTCATCCTGTGTGCCACCAGCCCGGCCGTGGCCCGCCTGCTCGCCCTGACCAGCACCCTTCCACTCTTCACCGCCGGAGAGGAGGGGACGGCCGAACATCTGGCCTCCTCACCCCATCCCACGTACGCCGAGACGGGAGATCCGCCCGATTGCGCCAGTGAGGAAGATGTCGTCGCAGCCATACAGCACACGCCGTCCCCGGAACGGCTGCCACGGATAGCAAAATCATCCGGCGACGATCAAGCGGTCGAGAACACCCAACTGCGTCGGGCCATGCAGACCCGGCCAACGATCGATATGGCTCGCGGCATCCTCATGGCATCGTTCCAGCTGACCAGCCAGCAGTCCTGGCAGGTACTGGTGACCGCCTCCCAGCACAGCAACATCAAAGTGCGCCTGATCGCCGACGCACTCATGCAGACCTTCAACGGCCAAGCCCTGCCCGAACCCCTCGCCGATCACCTGGCTGCTGCGGTACGAGCACACGGTACCCCGGCCCAGTAGACAGCACGCCCAAATCCCACTGAAACCTCTTCCTCGGCATAGGCAACGTCCGGAACACCATCACCTCCCGACGCGTCGCGCGACGCAGCCGAAGCCGGCCGCCGCTGGTCGTGTCGCTCCAGCTCTCATAAGCGACGCCCAAGGCGAGTGTCCAGTTCGGCGAGGCGGTCAGGGTAAAGCGGTTGCCCGCGGGCGGCTGCTGACGATCATCACCGATGGCTGGTGAACTTTTCGCTGCGAGGGGGCTGCGGTGACGATCGTGACGAGGGCTGACTGCTTCGATCCAGCTCGCCTGGAGGAGGCCGTTTCCCGAGCGGCAGGAGGGATCCCGAGCGGCAGGAGGGAAAGGGTTCTCCGGCACGGTCCGCGTCACGCGGCACGGGGAGCCGGTATCCACCCGCGCGTTCGGGATGGCGTCACGGCGATGGTCCATACCGAACACGCGCGACACGCGCTTCCGCGTGGCGTCGGTGCCCAAGATGTTCACAGCGGTGGCCGTCCTGCAGCTCGTCGACCACCGGACTCGACGGCGTCGACGTCCTCGCCCTGATCAACCAGATCGCCATGACCTGGGCAGGCCAGCCCGAAATCGCCGCCGCTGCCGCAGACCAGGCCGTGGACCCCTCTATCACCGCCCGCCGCGCCGCACTGGTGACCGCCGTCGAGCGCATGTTCCCTCGCCCGGACTGAGACCAACGCCCAAACCGTTTGGTTTGACGCACGCCTCCGGGTGCGTCCGTTGAAGATGACCTGGTGGACGAACGCGCGGTCCGCTGGCGCGGGAGTGATGACGTCGAGCCCGCGGCCAGCCAGGCGGTCGGTGATGGCGGTGGCCATCCGGATGGCGGTAGCAGCCCTCGTCAACGGCTGTGCCAGCCAGGAGTTCGGCGACACTCGACAGACGCGCCGTCCGGGGTCAACCCCCGAAGGACTTCCGGAGCCGACCACTTAGCGTGGCAGCGCCTTGTCCGGGCGGCAGACGTCGCATGTCGCGATGTCCGGATGGGCCTGACTCTCGACCGCTTCGCGGGTGGGAATGAGTGTGTGCTCGTTGCGGACCTGCCAGCAGTCGCGGCGGTGAAGGCGCCGGGAGGGGGCATCTTCGGTGTACTGATGGAGCCGCTCAATCGCCCACTGGCGACCCGCGATCGCCCCGTCCGTCGACACGAGCGAGTAGTCCTCGCCCGGGATTTCGGCGATCCGCTCGGACTCGACGCTGATCGGGGTCGGGGCGCCCATCATCTTCGTGGCGCCATCAGCCGCTTCGTGCCGCGCGGGGAGGATGGCCTCGCACTCATACCACCAGCGGCCGTCCCTTGATCGATGGCGGGCAGTGACCACGACGTCCAGTTTCTGACCGTCCGGCATCGTCGCCCTGGCCCACGGCCCGGCCTTCGACCGCCACTCCTCCTCAACACTCACCGTTCGATTCTAGTTCGAATACAGGGATGCGGCCTGCCCCAGGGCATCACCGCCACACCTCGCATACGCTGGGAAACCCCAGGGGGGTGCCTGTGGAGGTAGCCATGCGCCCCGTATGGAGCGGAGCGGTCAGCTTCGGCTTGGTGACGATTCCGATCAAGATGTATTCGGCAACGGAAGATCATTCGATCCGGTTCCGGCAGATCCACATGCCCGACCACGGCCTCGTCCGAAACCGCAAGGTCTGCGAGATCGAAGACCGCGAACTCGCCCCGGACGAGATCGGCCGCGCCTACGAGGTCTCGCGCGACCAGCTCGTCCCCATCAGCGACGAAGACCTCGACCAGCTGCCCCTGCCGACCGCGAAGGCGATCGATGTGCAGGCCTTCGTGCCCGAGGAGCGGCTCGACGCCATCCGCTATGGCAAGCCCTACTACCTCGAGCGAGACGGGGTCGTGGCCACCAAACCGTATGTACTGCTGCGCGAGGCGCTCAAAAGGAGCGACAAGGTGGCCGTGGCGAAGTTCGCCTTCCACGGGCGCGAGCGCCTCGGCGCGCTCAGGGTCGTCGGCGACGCGATCGTCCTCCAGGTCATGCACTGGGACGACGAAATCCGATCGGCCGACGGCATCGCGCCCAGTGGTGTCGAGGTCTCCGACTCCGAGGTCGACGAAGCCATGGCTCTGATGGACGCCATCGGGCCCACCGACATCAGCCAGTACAAGGACCAGTACCGCGAAGCGATGGAAGCGATCATCCGAGCCAAAGCCGAAGGCGCCGAGCCACCCCATATGGAGGCGCCGGCCGAACCCAGGGCCAAGGTCGTGGATCTGATGTCCGCCCTCCAGGACAGCGTGCGGGCCGCCAAGCAGGCCCGCGGCGAGGGAGCGGGCGAAGGCGAGGTCCGGGAGATGCGGCCCAAGAAGAAGGCCCCCGCCAAGAAGGCGACAAAGAAGACCGCCAAAAAGGCTCCGGCGACAAAGCGGCCCGCGTCCTGACCCCTTCCTGCGTCACTCGCCGAAGCATGGGCATACGAGGGTGGACCTGAGGGGGGGGACCCTCCCCAAGGAGTACCGCCATGATCAAGAAGCTGCACGACATCGGCCTGCGCTCGGAGCACGCCTACACCGCCGCCGTCGCCTCCATCGGCCTGTCGGTCTTCACCTGGGCCACCTCCCTCCGCGCCGAACCCGGAACCGGCCTCGACCGCGCCGACCGGTGGGGCATCTTCGTCGGAGAGTGGGCGCCCACGTTCTTCTGCCTCGGCCTCGCCCTGTCCCATTACGAGCAGGAAGAAGGCTCGCTGATGGGCAAGGCACACACCGACGGCGAGCGGCAGCGGCAGATGGCGGGCGCCCCCTAGGGCGTGTATCGAATGTGCTGGCCACAGCCACTCGTTGATGGCCGCGACGAGGGGCCCGGCACTCCCGTCGTCATCACCGGTCACCGGGCCGCCCGCGAACGCCGCCTCGCCGCCTCGCAGATGGGGCGAACGGGCCGGTGGCCCGCGAACGCGCGGCGAACGAACACGGCTCCGCCGACCTGAAGCACTGGCGGATCCCCGCCAGGCTCCCCATCGCGCCCTCGTCATGCGACCGGGGTACTGCGGGCCCTCCTCGTACGCACCAGAGTCCAAATCTCCCGCTGGCTGCCGGTCACGGCGGGGCCGTGACCGGCAACTTCGCGTCCACACCGTTCACTGGGTCGGGGTGGCCCAGTCGACCAGCTGGATGATCACGCCGTTCGGGTCGGTCACCTGGAAGAGACGCTCCCCCCACGGCTCTTCTCGCAGCGGCATGGTGATGGCAACCTGCTCGTTCTGCAGCCGCTCGTACTCGGCCTCCAGATCGGTCACGGTGAAGGCCACGATGAGCCCGGCAGCGTGCTGGTCCCGGAAGCCTTCGGGCAGGACCTCGCTCCCGCGCCGCAGAAAGATCACGTTGGCTGCGTCCTCGCGGAGGAGGGAGGAGAAGCCGTCCGCAGCGGCAGCCTCGTGGAAGGCGAAGTGCTTGGTGAGGAACTGGGCGGAGGCGGCGACATCGTCGACGTTCAGGGATATGGCGGTGGCGGTGATCTGCACGTCCTGCTCCAGGGGTGGGCGGGCCGATGAGTCCGGCAGCGAGCCGATCACATCGAGTGACTCTATACATAGTACTCTATACAGCGTATGGAGTTAGAATCCCAGGTCCCGACCCGAGTTGCGCGCAAGAGTCCGCGAGAGAATGTGAGCCATGGTTAAAGCGAAGGACCGCACCGGCGCAGGCGACCCGGCACGCACACTCGAACTGCTGTGGCGCGAGGCAGGACACAACGTCTCCAGACGCGGGCCGAAGCAGCAGCTCAGCATCGACACCGTCGTACAGACCGCTATCGAGCTCGCCGACCGCGACAGCCTGGACACGCTCACCATGCGTCACCTCGCCCAGGAACTCGGCGTGACCCCGATGACGCTCTACACCTATGTCCCGGGCAAGGCTGAGCTCCTGGACCTCATGCTCGACACCGTCTACCAGGAGATGCCCCGCACCGAGCATCTCCCGGACACCTCCTGGTGCACCCGTGTCACGACCGTCGCCCACGAGAACCGGGTCCTGTTCCAACAACACCCCTGGGTCGCCACCCTGCCCACCACTCGCCCTGCCCTCGGGCCCGGCCTGATGGGCAAGTACGAGCACGAACTGGGCGCCTTCGAGGGAACCGAGCTCGACGACATCGAGAGGGACGCCGCGCTCACCCATCTCCTCGCCTTCGTCCAGTCCACGGCCCGCACGGCATCCGACACCCAAGCCGCCTACGGCGACAGCGCCATGTCAGACGAGCAGTGGTGGTCCGCCAACGCTCCCCTCCTGGCCCGTGTTTTCGACCCCGCCCGCTACCCCCTCGCCACCCGCGTCGGCAGCGCGGCCGGCGCGGCCCACCAGGGCGCCTACAACCCCGACCACGCCTTCGACTTCGGGCTGCGCTGCGTACTCGAAGGCTTCGCCGCACTCATCGAGAAGACCGAGCCCCGAACCCAGACCAAGGACCGTTAGGGCGTGCTTCGGAAGTGGATCTTAAGGTGAGATGATCTTGCCTTGTGACACGTGGAGATCTGACGGATGCGCAGTGGGCCCGCCTGGAGTGCTTGTTACCCAAGGGCAAGAAGCCGGGGCGTCCATCGATATGGACCAGACGGCAGCTGTAGGAACCGCGCCTACCTGCGACGACGCGGAATCCGCTGCACCATCCCGGACAAGGCCGACCAGGCAGCCAATCGCAATACGGGTCGCGAACCACGCGGATGCCGACCGCGGCCTCAGGCCGGCTCTGAGGGAACGGCGCCCTCACCGCCTGCCGCTCCGCGCGGCGGCCCATTGCCTCGCGGTCGCGAGAGGCGCGCCCCCCGGTCGCGCACCTCGTCCGGAACGCCCGCTGGAGTCCGGACCGCCAGAACCCCCTACGGTCCGCAGTGGCCCCGTGCCCGGTGGGGGGTACTCACACCGGGCGGCTCCTCTCGCGCGGGCCTGAGGCCGTTCACCGCCGCCGCCACACAAGGGTGTACCGCCAGAACAACCGGCGCCGCACCCGCGCCCCGGGAAGGATCTCACCTGCTTCCCGAGCGATTTCGCCGAAGGCCATGTCCGCCGGCCGGGTACGGGCCGTCATGGAGACCGGTCGGGGCGCGGGGCGGCCCCTGTTCTTCAACCACCCCACGACGGCATTGGCCGGACTGGCGAGGGCCGCCAGCATATGGTCCACAGGAGCCTGGGCACGGTACAAGCCGACGACCACCACGGTCCCTCCCGGCGCCAGACGGCGGCGGAACCAGGTGAGCACCTGGGCGAAAGGCAGGTGGTGGATCGTGGCGACACAGCTGATGGCGTCGTAGGGACCGTCGGGGAGGCCGGTCACCGCGTCGGCGACGGTGAAGGTCACGGGGAGCGTGTCAGGAGTGCGTGACGATCCCGATCGACGTAACGGGCGTGCCGGGCCGCTCACGCTCCCAGGCCGCAGCGATGTCCTGCACGGGGTACGTGGAGGCGCCGTCCGTCAGGTAGCTCATGCTCTTCGGCGTGGTGGGCTCGTTTGCCATGACGACCCTTTCGATGCTGACGGCAAGACCGATCTCGCCGCCTTCGCCCGCGACTTCCGCGCCAATCTCGACGCGAACCTCATCAGTGCCGCCCTCACGGCCCGGGTCCTCAACGACCGCCTCGCCCCGGGCGGTGCGGTCATACACATCGGTTCCATAGCGGCCGACCAGGGAGCCGACTCCTACGGAGCATCCAAGGCGGGCCTCGCCACCTGGGACCTGAGCCCTGCCGACGCCCTCGAGCCTCGGGACATCACCGCCAACGTGGTCGCGCCCGGCTACATCACCGACACCGAGTGCTTCCGCGACCAGCCCTCCGACAAACGCCGCACCAGCCTGATCGCCGCCACCTCCACGGGTCGTCCCGGAACCCCGGCCGACGTCGCGGGAGCGGTCGCCTTCCGCGCCTCGCCTGCCGCCCGCCACATCAGGGGGCAAGTCCTCAACGTCAACGGCGGCGCAAGGAAAACCAGGTAGCCGCGGCTTCGGAGACGACGTGGGCTACGCCGCCGGTCTTGTGGGTGGGGATGTCCAGCAGGCAGACGGCGTCCGAGCGCCAGACCAGGCCGGTCGCCCAGCGGGCCCCGCACTCGGGACACTCGGCCTCGCCCGCACCGCCCTGCACAGCCGCCAGGCGCTTGCGCCCCGGCCTCAGCCGCTCGCCACGAGCCCGACAGTTCCTCCGGGCGTCACCGCCTCAGGGCCGCTGCCGCCGCTGCCGCCGGGGGGCCGGGGGGCCGGTGAGCGCGGGGTGTGGCTGGGGGCGGGCGGGGGTGCGGGAGCGGTAGACGACGTAGGGCCTGGTGAGGTAGCCGAGGGGGACGGTGAAGGCGTGGACGAGGCGGCTGAAGGGCCACAGGGCGAACAGGGCCATCGCCAGCAGGGCGTGGAGCCGGTAGGCCAGGGGGGCGTGGGCCATGGCGGGTACGTCGGGGTCGAGGGCGAACAGGCTGCGGAACCAGATGGAGACGCCCTGCCGGTAGTCGTAGGCGTGGGGGTCGGCGCCGGTGGCGGTGGCGGTCAGCCCGGCGAGCAGGACGGCGGCGAGCAGCGGGTAGACGGCGCGGTCGCCGCGGCTGGTGGCGGCGCGTACGGCGGGGACGCGCAGCCGTCGGTAGAGCAGGATGCCGAGGCCGGTGACGGTGGCCAGTCCCGCGGTGCCCCCGACGAGCAGGGCGTTGGCGTGATACAGGGACTCGCTGACGCGCAGCCGTTCGGTGAGTGCTTCGGGGATGAGCAGGCCCACGACGTGCCCGGCGAGCACGAAGAGCAGGCCGTAGTGGAAGAGGGGCCCGCCGATGCCGAGCAGACGGTGCTCGTGGAGCTGGCTGGAGCGGGTGGTGAAGCCGAAGCGGTCGTAGTGGTAGCGCCAGGCGGCGCCGGCGGTGAACAGGACGAGCACGAGGTAGGGAAGGACGCCCCACAGGGCGGTGTTCAGGTGGTTCATCGGCCGGTTCCTTCGGCGAGGGGGGTGGCCGCGGGGATGGCCGCGGCGAAAGGGGCCAGGCCCACGGTTTCGGTGGGCGGTCCACCGCGGACGAGCGCCAGGGCCGCGGCACGGTCGGCGGGCGAGGGTCCGGGCAGGGTTTCGCAGACGGCGCGCAGCACGTCGGCGTACGGACTGCCGTGGTCGGTGAGGGCCATCCGCAGCAGTTCCAGGGCGGCGCGGTGGTCGCACAGCAGCCGTTTGCCCGGGGCCGGGCAGCGGGCGGCGAACTCCAGCAGCAGCGGCAGGTGGTCGGGGAGTTCGTCCTCGGGGGGCGCCCATCCGTGGGCGCGGTAGTGGGCTTTGAGGGCGGCGAGGGTGCCCCCGCGGCGGCGGGTGTCGCCGTCGGTGTAGTAGGTGAGGTGCAGGGTCCGGCGGCGGCTGCGGTCGAAGGTGCGGACATAGGCGGAGGCCAGGTCGAGCACCGGGACGCCGTCGACGGCGGCGCAGAATCGCAGCAGGGGCGCCGCGGCGGGGGTGGCGAGTTCGGTGAGGCACTCGCGTACCAGGGCGTGGCGGGCGGGCCAGTCGGGTCCGGGGTAGCCGAGGAGGAGGGCGGCGGCTTGGTGCGCCGCGGGAGTGGCCGCGTTCACCGCGTGTCCCCCTTGCGCCTCGGGAACAGTCCGGCGGGGCGGCCGCGGCCGTTCCAGCCCAGCAGGTTGACCCGGCCGGCGAGGCCGGAGGCGGTCCCGGCGGGTTGGGGGGCGGGGGGCGCGTGGAAGGCGTCGGTGTCGTCGTACGGCATCATCCCGGGCAGCCCATCGCCGTCGAGGCTGCAGGAATCCATGGGGGTGTCACCGCCGGGCCCGGCGGTGTAGCTGGTGGGGATGACGTAGCGCTCCTCGTACTTGGCGAGGGCGAGCAGCCGGTACATGGCCTCGATGCCGTCCTGGTCCAGGCCGACGGCCGCCGCGATGGCGGGGTCGCGTTCCTCGCCGAGGTTGATCCGGCGCAAATGGCTGCGCATGGCGGCCAGCCGGCACAAGGCGGCCTCGACCGGTTCCGGGTCCCCGGCGGTGAAGAGTTCGGCGAGGTAGCCCAGGGGGATGCGCAGGCTGTCGATGGCGCCGAAGAGGTTGACGGGGTCCTCGCCGTCGTGGCCGGTGGCGGTGAGCGCGTCCACCATCGGAGAGAGCGGGGGGACGTACCAGACCATGGGCATGGTGCGGTATTCGGGGTGCAGCGGCAGCGCCACCCGGTACCGGGTGATGAGGGCGTGCACCGGGGAGCGCCGGGCGGCTTCGATCCAGTCGTTCGGGATGCCGCAGTCGGCGGCGGCGCGGGCCACGGCGGGGTCCTCGGGGTCGAGGAAGCAGCCGAGCTGGGCCTGGTAGAGGTCCTTCTCGTCGGGGATGGCGGCGGCCTCGCCGACCTTGTCGGGGTCGTAGAGCATGACGCCGAGGTAGCGCAGCCGTCCCACGCAGGTCTCGGAGCACACGGTGGGTTCCCCGGCCTCGATGCGCGGATAGCACAGGGTGCACTTCTCGGCCTTGCCGCTGCGGTGGTTGAAGTAGACCTTCTTGTAGGGGCAGCCACTGACGCACATGCGCCAGCCGCGGCAGCGGTCCTGGTCGACCAGGACGATGCCGTCCTCGATCCGCTTGTACATCGCGCCGGAGGGGCAGACGGCGACGCAGGAGGGGTTGAGGCAATGCTCGCAGATGCGCGGCAGGTAGAACATGAAGGCTTGTTCGTACTCCAGCCGGACCTTTTCGCTCATCTTGGCCAGGACCGGGTCGCCGGCGATGTGCTCGGGGCCGCCGCCGAGGTCATCGTCCCAGTTGGGGCCCCAGGTGACGGAGGTGGGGCGGCCGTCGATGAGGGAGCGGGGCGGGGCGGTGGGCACGTCGTCGCCGAGCGGGGCGGTGGTGAGGGTGTCGTAGTCGTACGTCCAGGGCTGGTAGTAGTCGTCCAGCCGGGGCAGTTCGGGGTTGGCGAACAGCCGGGCGAGGCGGCGGGCGCGGCCGCCGGTGCGGGGCACCAGCCTGCCGCCTTTGAGGTGCCAGCCGCCCTTCCAGGTGTCCTGGTCCTCGTAACCGCGGGGGTAGCCCCGGCCGGGGCGGGTTTCCACGTTGTTGAACCAGACGTATTCGGTGCCCGAGCGGTTGGTCCAGGTCTGTTTGCAGGTGACCGAGCAGGTGTGGCAGCCGATGCACTTGTCGAGGTTCATGACCATGGCGATCTGGGCCATCACCCGGGGGCTGCGCGGCCGTTGGCGCGGCATGTCAGTACTCCACGTTCTGGGAGCGGCGCCGGATGACGGTGACCGCGTCCCGCTGGTTGCCGGTGGGGCCGTAGTAGTTGGGGGCGAAGGAGAGTTGGGCGTAGCCGCCGATGAGGTGGGTGGGCTTGATGAGGAGCTTGGTGAGTGCGTTGTGCACCCCGCCGCGGCGGCCGGTGGCCTCGGACTTGGGCACGTTCACCAGCCGTTCCTGCACGTGGTACATGAACACGGTGCCGGTGGGCATGCGGTGGGAGACCACGGCGCGGGCGACCACGACACCGTTGGCGTTGACGGCCTCGATCCAGTCGTTGTCGGATACGCCGATGGCCTGGGCGTCGGGGACGCTGAGCCAGATGACCGGGCCGCCGCGGGCCAGGGTCTGCATGATGAGGTTTTCCTGGTACTCGGAGTGGATGGACCACTTGGAGTGCGGGGTGAGGTAGCGGACGGTGACCGAGCGGCCCTCGTCGCCGTCGGCTCCGGGCGGGGCCTCGCCAAGGGCGGCGAGGTCCAGCGGGGGCCGGTAGATGGGGAGTTGTTCGCCGAGTTCGGCCATCCAGGAGTGGTCGAGGTAGAAGTGCTGGCGGCCGGTGAGGGTGTGCCAGGGCTTGCGGTGTTCGGTGTTGATGGTGAACGGCGCGTAGCGGCGGTCGGGGGCCTCCTTGCCGGACCATTCGAAGCTGGCGCCGACCTGGACGGGGCGGGCCTGGGTGTCGGAGAACACCACCCGGCGTTCGGCCACCGAGGCGCCCAGTGCGGCGAGGCCCGAGCGGGGGCCGCAGCGCTCGGCGAGGCGGGCGAATCCCTCCGCGGCGATGCGCCCGTTGGTGGTGCCCGACAGGGCCAGGATGGCCTCGCACAGCTTGGCGTCGGTGTCGAGCAGCGGCCTGCCGGCCGCGGCGCCGCGGGTGGCGGTGCCGCACCGTTCGGCCAGCCAGGCGGATTCCGGGTCCGGGGTGACGGTGATGCCTTTGACCTGCATGCCCACCTGTTGGGCGAGGGGGCCGAAGGCGGCCAGCCGGTCGGCGACGGCGGTGTAGTCGCGGGTCACCAGGGCGAGGTTCGGCAGGTTCACGCCCGGTACGGCGGGGGTGCGGCCGTCCCGCCAGTCCGGGACGGTCCCGCCGGGCTGGGCCGTCTCTCCGGGGGTGTCGTGCATCAGTGCGGTGGCGACCAGGTCGTGGGCGGTGTCCAGCCGTCCGGCGGCGAGTTCGCCGAGCTTGCGGGCGAGGCCGTGGAAGATGTCGAAGTCGGTGCGAGCCTGCCAGGGCGGGATGATGGCCGGGGAGAAGGCGTGCACATACGGGTGCATGTCGGTGCTGGACAGGTCGTGCTTCTCGTACCAGGTCGCGGCGGGGAGCACGAGGTCGGCGAAGAGGGTGGTGGAGGTCATCCGGAAGTCCAGCGCGAGCAGCAGGTCCAGCTTTCCGCGGGGCGTCTGGTCCTGCCAGGTGAGGTCGGCGGGGCGGCGGTCCGGTGGGGTCTCCTCGGCGGTGGCGTTGTCCTGGGCGCCCAGGAGATGGCGCAGGAAGTACTCGTTGCCCTTGGCGGAGGAGCCGATGAGGTTGGCACGCCAGACGGTGAGCACGCGGGGCCAGTTCTCGGGCGCGTCGGGGTTCTCGCAGGCGAACTCCAGCCCACCGGAGGCGAGTTGTTCGGCCACCCACTCCCCCGCCGGGCGTCCGCTCTCCTTCACCCGGCGGCCGAGCTCCAGGGGGTTGGCGGAGAAGGTGGGGTAGGAGGGCATCCAGCCCAGCCGCATCGACTGGGCGACCAAGTCGGCGGTGTGGCGGCCGGTGAACAGCCCCTGGCCGGTGGGCGAGGCGAGCGCGTCGGCGCCGTACCGTTCGTAGCGCCACTGGGAGGTGTGGAGGTACCAGTACGGGGTGCCCGCCATCTGCCGGGACGGCCGCGTCCAGTCGGCTGCGGTGGCCAGCTGCTGCCAGCCGCTGTACGGGCGTACCTTTTCCTGGCCGACGTAGTGGGCCCAGCCGCCGCCGTTGACGCCCTGGCAGCCGGTGAGCAGCAGCAGGGTGAGGAAGGAGCGGTAGATGGTGTCGGAGTGGAACCAGTGGTTGGTGCCCGCGCCCATGACGATCATGCAGCGGCCGTTGGTCTTCTCCGCGGTGCCGGCGAACTCGCGGGCCGCGCGGATCACGGCCGCGGCCGGGACCGAGGTGATGGCCTCCTGCCAGGCCGGGGTGGACGGTGCCGAGGCGTCGTCGTAGCCGGTGGGCCACTGGCCGGTGAGGCCGGGACGGCCCACCGCGTACTGGGCCAGGAGCAGGTCGAAGACGGTGGTGACCAGCCGCTCGCCGAGCCGTCGTACGGGGACGGTGCGCCGGACGGAGGCGCCTGGTTCGTCGAAGCGGGGCAGTTCGACCTCGGCGGTGGCCGCGTCGGGGGTGCGGTGGAGGGTGAGGCGGGGGGTGATGCCTTCCAGGGCGAGGTTCCAGCGGCCTTCGCCGCCCTTGCTCCAGCGGTCGCCCAGGGTGCCGTTGGGGACCACGGGGCGGTCGGTGTCCGCGTCGTAGAGCACCGGCATCCAGCGCCGGGCCTCCTCGTCGGCGTGGGCGGCCAGGCCCGGTTCGATGTCCTCCAGGCCGGCGGCGGTGAGGAAGGCGCCGGGGAAGCGGCGCCCGTCGCGTTCGGCCAGTTCCACCAGGAAGGGCAGGTCGGTGAAGCGCCCGACGTAGTCGGTGAAGTAGGGGACCTCGCGCTCGACGAAGAACTCCTTGAGGATGACATGTCCCATCGCCATGGCGACCGCGCCGTCGGTGCCGGGGTGGGGGTGGAGCCATTCGTCGGCGAACTTGGTGGCGTCCGCGTAGTCCGGGGAGACCACCACCACCTTCTGTCCCCGGTAGCGGGCCTCGGCCATCCAGTGGGCGTCGGGGGTGCGGGTGACCGGCACGTTCGATCCCCACAGCATCAGATACGCCGCGTCCCACCAGTCCCCTGATTCGGGGACGTCGGTCTGGTCGCCGAAGACCTGCGGGGAGGCGATCGGCAGATCCGCGTACCAGTCGTAGAACGAGATCATGGGCGCGCCGATCAGCGCCATGAAGCGGGCGCCGACGGCGTGGGAGGCCATCGACATGGCCGGGATGGGGGAGAAACCGGCGATCCGGTCCGGGCCGTGGGCGCGCAGGGTGTGGACATGGGCGGCGGCCGCGATCTCCAGGGCCTCCTCCCAGCCGATCCGCACCAGCCCGCCCTTGCCGCGGGCGGACTGGTAGCGGCGCCGCTTGACCGGGTCCTCGGTGATTTCGGCCCAGGCGGCCACCGGGTCGCCGAGCCGGTCCCGGGCCTCCCGGTAGAGCTCGACCAGCACGCCGCGGGCGAGGGGATGGCGCACCCGGGTGGGCGAATAGGTGTACCAGGAGAAGGAGGCGCCGCGCGGGCAGCCCCGCGGTTCGTACTCGGGGCGGTCGGGGCCGACCGAGGGGTAGTCGGTCTGCTGGGTCTCCCAGGTGATCAGCCCGTCCTTGACATAGACCTTCCAGGAGCAGGATCCGGTGCAGTTGACGCCGTGGGTGGAGCGCACCACCCGGTCGTGCGCCCAGCGTTCGCGGTAGGGGGAGTCCTCGACGGTCTGGTCGGTCCGGTAGACGGCCCGCAAGTCGGGGGTGACCGGGACGCGGCGGAGCGCGGTCCCGACCGCGAGCAGTCTCTCCGTCACCGCCGAGGCGGCGGTTTCGGCTCCTTCTCGTGCTGTGCGGCGCACCACGGTCCAGCTCCTTCGGCTGTGGCTCCGCCGAACAGTCGGCCGGGGCCTGATTGCGTGTCGCGCGACAGCATCACTCGCGCATCAGCCGTGCCGTATGACCCCTTTTAGTCGTTTAGCATCGCCTGAATCGGTTTTTCCTTGCGGTTTGCCTTTCCTGTGAGGGACGCGTGCGCGAAGCAAGGCGGCGAGATGAACGGGACTTGACAAGGTGTCACTTTTGCCTGGTAGGCAAATGGGGAGAGGGCACCACTTCAGTGAAGAACGTCCGCCGATCGAACTTTCACCTTTCTTGACCCGGCTTCTGGCTTGAATCCGCTGTCGTCGACCGATGCCATCGCGTCGGCACCAGCACGGCAGCGACCAGCGACCACGCCCCCAGAGCCACCCAGACCCCGAGATGCCCGAGGAGTACCAGACGGTGGATCCCCTCAGCCTCGCCGAGGGCGGCGGTGGACACGGCGTACATGCCCGTGGGGAAGACGATGGTCCACCAGGACGGCTCGTATCTCAGGGGCACCCGGTGCAGCAGATGCCGCCAGATTCCGGCGGCCAGCAGCGGGGGCAGCAGGCAGGTGGCCCAGCCCCACAGGGCGATGAGGACGACGCGGATCGCCGCCCCGAGATGCGGGGTGCCAAGCCCCTGGTGCACCAGCCGGGCACCGGCCAGCAGACTGATCGCGCAGGCCCCCATCGTGATCCAGTAGGGCGGCGACAGCTCCCGGGGCCCTAACCCGAACCGCGTCAGCCGGCAGGCGACCACGGTGGCCACCGCCGCGTACAGCAGCACCCCGGCCACCCAGCCGAGCGCTTCGACCGGCCGTGCGCGGCCGGGCGCCAGCGCCGCCACGGCCAGGACGGCGGACTGGACCCCCACGACGCACAGGAACCAGGCCCCGTCCACGCGCCGCACCATCCCGCCCGCACCGAGCCGGCGCACCAGGAGCCCCACACACCCGAGCAGGAAGACGGCGGCGGGCGCGGCCAGCACCGGCAGAGCCGGCGCGGCCACTCGCGCAGGCCCCGCCGCCAGCCGAACGGCGAGCACATCGGAGCCGGCCACGAAGGTGAAGAAGCCGAAGAGCCGCGCGGGATCTCGCAGGTCGGCGGCCACCTCACGCGGAAAGCGCACCACCCGCCACACCAGCTTCGCCAGCAGCCCGCCGTAGAGCACCACGGCCACGGCCAGCAGGGCTTCCGACAACCCTCGCGCGCCCACTGCCGCGAGCCCCTGGGACACGATTCCGGTCGCCATCACCGGGGCGAAGGCACCGGGCGGCAGGTTACGCGCCCCCACCCCGTTCGTCGTCCGCAACACACCAGCAGGCTGCCACCACACCGGAACCCCGGTGCAGTGGCCCGGACGGGCGGAACGGCTCGCAGGGACTTCGTCGGCCACCGGTTCCCCAAGACACTCCCTGGGCCTGCTTAGTACGCGCTTGAACCAGCGCAGACCGTTCCGATAGCCGAGGAGGCCCGGGCCGGCCGCGGGAACGGGCCACCGTGGCCTGAAGTCTCACCCCGAACGCGTCCCGGACTCCGGGTCCCGGTCGCAGGGCACGGACATCTCCACCCGGCCCCACGTCCGTCAGCACGGTCCTGGAGCGTTTTCCATGATCAGGAGTCACGCCGAACCTCTTACAGTCCCGCCAAGGTGCGCACGGCGCGCCCGCTGAAGCAGGAGTCGCGGACGAGCACGCGGCGATCGGCCCGATGGACGGGGACCGAGCAGCGCGGACAGGCTGAGGGGGTCGGAGACAACCTCGCGCAGTTCCTTCGCCTCCCGCATGTAAAGGTCGCTTGACACCCTCGGATGTAAAGCCTACTTTCCATACATGCGGAACGAGGTACGCCAGCTGCGCACCGTCATGGGGCTCTCCCAGCAGGAGCTGGGGCGGGCGCTGGGCGTTTCCCGGCAGACGATCAACGCCATCGAACAGTCTCGCTATGACCCCTCTCTGCCCCTGGCGATCCGTATGGCCCGGTACTTCGGTAAGACGGTGGAGGAGATCTTTCATGTCGACTGACCACAAGCCAGAGACCACCCGCGGCCAGCGCTGGGCCGTTCCAGCCGTGGGGCTGGCCATGGGCGTCGTCTTCATCGCGATCTTCCTGGCCCGGCACGAACCCGGAATGGCTGCCGGCGGCTTCGCCACCATGGCTGCCTATGTGCTGATCCTCGTCATGGCATCGCGCCGATCGGAGCCCGCCGCGCTGCTGCGCGGCCAGCAAACGGACGAGCGCCGTCGAGCCATCAACCAGCGCGCGTCCACGTTCACGCTGAACGTCCTGGTGCTGGTGCTCCTGGCCGGCTTCGTGACCGAACTGATCCGCGGACACAGCGGCCACCCCTGGGATGTGCTGTGCGGGGCAGGCGCCGTGACCTACATCCTCGCCACCATCTACTTCTCGCGCCGCGGCTGACCCGCCCGCGGACGCCCTGGACGGTGGCGGCCACCGCGGTGCTCGTGGAGGCGGTGCCGGACTGCCGCGGCACCGGATCCGCGCGGGCGGCAACGCGCACGCGAACGACGATCCGGCGCCGCGGCCATGACCTACCGCCGCTCACCGCCCACCGCACGTCGATGTCCTGATCTGCCCGCCAGAAGACACTGACCGCCACGCGCCCGGAGTGGCTCCGTGGCCCCGCGGCCGTCGGCGCTCTCATTCGGGGCGGGCCGCACGGCCGACCGTGTGCATGTGCCGCAGACCTTGCCGGTAGGAGTCGAGCAGTCCGGTCTCGGCGTACGGGAGGCCGAGGCTGCGGCAGTGTTCCCGGACCAGAGGCTGTACGAGCCTGAGGTGAGGCCTGGGCATGTTCGGGAAGAGGTGGTGCTCGATCTGGTAGTTCAGCCCGCCCAGGAGCCAGTCGGTGACCGGCCCGCCTCGCACGTTGCGCGAAGTGAGAACCTGGCGGCGCAGATGGCCCCACCGCTCCCCCGCCGGATCGGGCATCTCCATGCCCTTGTGGTTGGGCGCGAAGGCCATGCCCAGGTGGAGCCCGAACAGCGCCTGATGGAGGAGTGCGAACACGACGGCCTTGCCCACCGGCAGGCAGGTCAGCAGCAGGGCGCCGTAACCGGCCGTGTGGAGCGCCAGCAGCGCGCCCTCGATGGCCCGTTCGCGCAGCGGCTGCCGCCGCAGGTCCTTCACACTGCTCACCTTCAGGGCGATGCCTTCCAGCAGCAGCATCGGGAAGAACAGCCAGGCCTGGTGGCGGGTGACCCAGCGGGCGAATCCGCGGCGCACAGCCGCCTGCTGAGCGGTCCACACCAGTGCGCCGGCGCCGACGTCGGGGTCCTTGTCGATGTGGTTGGGGTTGGCGTGGTGCCGGTTGTGCTTGTCGTTCCACCACGCGTAACTCATGCCCAGCAGCAGATTGCCGTGCAGGAGCCCGATGACGCGGTGCGCCCGGCGGCCGGCGGCGATCTGGGCGTGCCCGGCGTCGTGGCCGATGTAGGCGGTGCGGGCGGACCAGACGGCCAGCGGCACAGCCAGCAGCAGCGTCCACCAGGTGTCCTGGGCCAGGACGAGCCCGGTCACCACGGCGGCCAGGGCGAGGAGGTTCCCGGTGATCATCCGCGCGTACCAGCCCCTGCGGCGCTCCAGCAGACCCTGTCTTTTGACTTTCCGCAGCAGGGGGGTGAACTCACTCCCCTGCCGCGCGGTGGCGCCACCGGGTGCGGTCGACACAGACGGCGCGACGGTCTGAGACATGAAGGACTCCGGTCAGTGAATCGGACGGCAAGGCTGTGACCTGCTCAAACGTACGGACCGGGGGTCATGGGGCGCCATGGCGTCAACACCCCGGCCACACCGGGGGCTAGCCCCAACACCCTGAAGGGGGCCAGCGACACCCCCACCCGGCCTCCGGGCAGCCACCACACCGGAAGGACCGGGTCACGCCGGCGTTCTGGAGGAACCGCTCCTGCGGCGGCGCACCGTGATCACCGCCGGGGCGCCGGCCGCCGTGCCGGTGGTGCGGGACACGGCCGCGGTGAAGCGGGACACGGCCGAGGTGAAGCGGGACACGGCCGTGGTCAAAGTGCGCCGGCCGCCACCGGCCACGACCGTGTCGGCCACCCCATCGAGCCAGCCACCCCCACGAGCCGGCTACCCCCCTTGAGCCAGCCACCCCGTTGAGTCTGAACCGCGCCATGGAGGAAGGACTCCTCACAACAGTGGTGGGCTTGACCTGGTCAGAGGTCGGTGTCGTGCACGAGGCCGCCGGGCAGCGGGACGCGGCCCGGCCGCGTCACCGCACGCGATAAACCCGGCGACGTCGACGGTCATCCCCGGGATACTGGGCGCCCATGAACGAGGTGAAAGTCGTCGTCGCCCATTCCGAGCGCGCGACCCTGCGCGTCGGCGACGTGTTCCTGAAGGTGGACGCCGATCAGGCGCGCATCGACGTCGAGGTCGAGGCGATGTCTCTCGCACCGGTCCCGACCCCGCAGGTCCTGTGGCGCAAGCCGCCCGTGCTCGCGATCACCGCGCTCCCAGGGACACCGCTCGGGCGCCTCGGTGGGCCGTCGAGCGGGGCGCCGGCGGCGTGGGCCGCGGCGGGCGCAGCCATCCGGAAACTGCACGACGCGCCCCTGCCGCCCCGGCCCGGCCGGGCCGGACGGAGCATCGTCGCGCTGGCGGCCGAACTCGACGACGAATGCGAGCGGCTCGTGACGAACCGCGTCCTGCCCGCCGACCTGGTCACCCGCAACCGCCAGATCGCCCAGGCCGCGCTCCGGCCGTGGACTCCCGCGTTCACACACGGCGACCTGCAGATCGCGCACGTCTTCGTCGACAGCGACGAGGTCACCGGCATCATCGACTGGTCCGAAGCGGGCCAGGGTGACGCCCTCTACGACCTCGCCACCTTCACACTCGGACACGAGGAGCACCTCGACGACGTCATCGCCGGCTATGGCACCGACGTCGACCTCGACGTGATCCACGCGTGGTGGTCCTTGCGAAGCCTGCTAGGGGTTCGCTGGCTGATCGAACACGGCTTCGACCCCTTCGCGCCGGGCTGCGAGGTCGACGTGCTGAAATCCCGCATGTGAGGCTGCACGGGCCCGACCGTTGTGGGTACGCTCCGATGCATCGAACAGGTCACCCCTTTGCGGCGCATCGCCTGCTCTTACTCCCAGCAAAGCGCGGTGCGGAGTCGTTGCCGGCAGATGACGGCGCAGCCGAGGGTGACCAACGCGTGGTGGATGTCGTCGCGGATCTCCCAACGGGTCCGCAGGCGGCGGAACCAGTGCAGCAGCGCGATCGCTCCTTCCACGACCCAGCGGAACACGCCCAGGCCGCAGCCGTGCCCGGTGCCGCACCGGGCGAGGCGCGGGGTGATCTGGAACGGACCCCGGCCTCCTTCCAGTCCCACAGCCATCCCAGCAGGTCATCCCCGAGCCCAAGCCCGAGCTCCTGAGGCACAAACTCCCCGCGGAACCCGGTGCAGAGCACGAACACAATCCCGCACACCACCTTGCGACTCCCCAACACCGCCGACCCGGGACGCCGCGGATTGCGCCGGACCACCGGCAGCAGCGGCTCGACGCGCGCCCACAACTCCTCGTCGATCTCCCACGGCCCGGCAACGGTCTTCCACATCTCCACTGGCTCGCCCCCTTCAGCCAGCACCAACGAGAACTGGCACCCCATCACCCCCCAAGGTCCAGAGCCCTCCTCCTGTCCGGAGTCGTAAGGCCCGTTGCGGCAGGGAGCGGCGACGCGGAGGGCGGCCTCATGCGCCGGACAGGCCGGGCCATGCCCCGGCCTCTTACGCAGACCCGCCAGGAAGCGCCAGAACGCCCAGCGAAACCGCACCGGCCGGACAGACACGACCACCGGCACGAACACGAACACGCGTACAGGCACAGGCCCGGGCGCAGGGACAGGCGCACGCCCGGGCTCCGGGCGCCGGGACGGACACCGAGACGAGCGGAGACGACTACGTGCAGCACCTGGAGGAAGGGGCTTCTTGACCGCCTTCCACGGGTCGTTCGGCCTCCTCGGTATCCGCGCCCACAGCCCCCGCGAGGCCCGGCCACCGCGGCAGACCACCGTGCGCGGCACCGAGGGAAGGCGCGCGAACACTGCTGCGGAGGGAACACCCATCGGGACCAGTCCCCGCCCAGGCAGCCGACGTCACCGTGGTGTCCGCCGGCCGCCTCCACGACAACGACGAGAACGAGGACGAAGGTGGGCGGGCTGACGTGCTGCAGCACACCACCATCGCGCTCGAATCCGCGGGAACACTCCCCCACCCCCGCACGCCATCAGCGCCGACGCGCGAACGGCACGATAGGGCTGCCCGACCCACCCGACAAAGCGCTGCGACAGCCCGCGCCAACTCACCACCGACGTCCACGCCATGCGCGCCACGGCCATGGAAACCCCCGGGGCGCGCCGCAGACCCTCGCCACGACCACGCCCGCAGGTCCAGGGCTAACCTCACCGGGCCCACCGGCCGCGCCGGTCACCGTGGTGACCCACCGCTCCGGCGGACGCCACCGCGTCATCGACCCGGTGGCCGATTGACCCGGTTACCGCAGAACGCCCCGGGCGGCAGCGCACCCCCGGCCCGGCCTAGCCGTCCACCTCGTACTGCCCCACCTCACGGAAGTAACGCAGGGCCTCCGGGGAACCGTCGTCCAGGGCTGCGTTGACAGCGGCGCGGAGGGCATCACTGATGTTCGGGTCCGTGAGCATGCGCGCTATATAGACGGCGTCGTCCTCGGCCTGGGCCAGCCGATAGCCCGTCTCCAGCCAGGCGCGCATCTCCTCCGGAGAACCGCTGTCGAGGAGCTCGTTGGCCTCCTCGATCACCCGCTTGTCGTGGTTCTGCGTGGCCCCATGGAGGATACGGGCGATGGCGACCCGGTCGTCCTCGGCCTGAGCCAGCCGGTAGCCGGTCTCCAAAAAGGCCCGCATGTCCTCCACCGTGCCGTTGAGGGCCTCATTCGCCTCACGGACGACTCCCCGGCCGCTGTCCTCATCCGCCAGGATCACCGCGATCGCGGCACGCAGTTCACCCTCCGACATCTCCTCCACCGGCGTCCCGGACACCACCGCCACCGCAGTAGTAGTAGTGGTGGACGGGGCCGCCGAACCGGTGGCAAACGCCGGGACGGTGAACAGAAGGGCCGGTGCCAGGGCGGTTGCCGTGACGAACAGAGCGGCACGCATCGGTCTCATGAAGGAACGCCTCCGTGATCGAACATCAAGTAAGCCGATGATCACCCATCCACGCCAAAACCGCACCAGAAATCCGTCACTCCGGAAAACAGCCGGCGGACCAGGCCCCGCCCCGCCACACGATGCGCCGACCACTCCAGTCCGAAAAGAGCCACCGGCCCCACCGACATCCCTGCCCGAGCACACCGCGATCCACATCACGAACACCCCCCGCCACCACACCAAAAGCCGACCACCTCAACAGCCACCCCCGCCCGCGGGCTGAAGACGCCGAACGCACCTCCCATAAACGCACATCAGACCCCCACCCAGACCCGGCAACACCACCAGAACCGCCGCCCCCACCAGCCGGGAAAACCGGGCCGGCCACCACAGACCGCATCCAGGACACCGACCTCCAATCCTTCGGCCACCGCCGCCACCATCGCCACCGTCCTCATCAACACCGCCATCCCCTCCCCACCCCTCCCATGACAACCGAACGATCAAGCGATGAGTATCGAACCCCCACCGAGGAGGAATGGGACGCTTTCGTCGCACACTTCGAGAAGCGCAAGGTCTCATTGGCACCTGCGCTCGTGCCTTTTCAAGCCCTTGTGTTCGTGAACACGCTTGCATTCGTTGCTCGCTCCTCCGGCCGGACCCGGCCCAACGCGGCCGGTTGGAGGAGATCCGCGACAACCTCGTCGCCCGCACCGCCGAGGCGGAGCACGAAGGCTGGCTCGGCCAAGTCGAAGGACTCCGGGTCAGCCTGGCTGGCGCCGAAGACAAGCTCGCTCAAATGGGCCGACGAACTCCCGGAGGCACGGCGATCAACATCGGTATGCCACGCATATCCCCAGCCCAACCCATCCGGGAGGAGGGAACAGCTGCGCTGAGACAATCAGTGGATGACCAGCAATGAGATCCGGTTCGACTGCCAGCAACGTGGCGACAGCGGCGTGCTCGTGATCCTCCCCCGCATCGACGGAGCGCCACTCACCGAGCTGATCGACAGTTTCGAGATCGCTGCCGGGATGCAGCCCGGAGGCGACGCCTACGGTGGTCTGATCCCGCAGTTCTTCCGGTTCGGCCCGATGCAGGACCACTTCCTCGGACGGTCCACCAACGCGATGGGGCCGAAGACACCCGTGCTCGGTTGTGAATGCGGCGAGTGGGGGTGCTGGCCGCTCATGACCCGCATCACCATGACAGCCGACCTCGTGATCTGGGACTCCTTCGAGCAACCCCATCGCAAGACTCGCGACTACAAGGCATTCGGTCCGTTCCAGTTCGACCGTCACCAATACGATGACGCCCTACGCGCGCTGAACGCCGCAATCGGGTCCGACGAGACGTGATCCGCACCCGCCAGCGCTAGTTCAGAGAAGCTTGTGTCAGATGCTCACTCCTGCGACCTGGCTCGTCCCCCCGGGCACGGGTTGCCGAGATCCGCGACAACTTGATCGCCCGAATCGCCGAAGCCGAGACGGAAGGCCGGCTCGGCGAGGTCGAAAGTCTCCAGGTCAGCCTGGCCGACGCCGAGGAGAAGCTCCGCCAGCTCGATCGGGGCCACGGGCAGCACACGGCCGTGGATCTTGCAGAACGACAAGCTGTGAACTTGTTCTCGATCTTGGTTGAGGGTCACGCGGCAGCTCACCTTCGTGGGTTCAGGCCACGGCCTCCGCGCTGATCCACTCTGTGACGGAGCACAGGATCAGACGAAGGCCGCCTACGTGTCCGGGACCACCACCCGGGCGGGCAGTTTCCGTAGCCGCTGCTGGGTAGCACCGCACTCGATGAGTACCTCGTCGACCATCTCGAACGGCACGATCTGCGTCAACTCGCCCAGATGTCCTGGAGCGAAGACACCCTCGGCTACCGCGATCTCGCGGCTGATGACACATTGACCTGACAGCGGAGCCTCCGGCGCTGTGAACGGCTTGTCTTGGCGGACCAGCCAGTTCTACCGGGGCTCCGCTTCTCGCGTCCGGCGTTCTTCCAGATCAGACCCCACTTGCGGCCACGCCCAGACCCATAACTTCATGGCCTTGGCCTTTAGGCCGTTGACCAGAGACGCCGCGGCTGGCCGGTTGCTCTTCTACGGTTTTTGCGCTTGCTATACCTCGCCCGCTGGGAGGATGACGATTCCGTCTTCGTCGCTGACCAGTCGTTGGCCTGGTACAAAGGTGACTCCTCCGAAGGTGAGGGGGATGTCGCGCTCTCCGGTGCCTTCTTTGCGGCTGCGTCGTGGGTTGCTGCCGAGCGCCTTGATACCGATGGGCAAAGTTCGGAGGGCGGCGACGTCGCGGATGGAGCCGTTCACGATGATTCCGGCCCAGCCGTTCCTGGCTGCGACGGCGGCCATGTTGTCGCCCAGCATGGCGACCCTCAGTGATCCGCGGGTATCGATGACGATGACGCGGCCGTGGCCGGGTTCGGCGAGAATGGACTTGAGGATCAGATTGTCCTCCTCGGAGCGGAAGGTCGCGATCTCCCCGCTGAAGTGTGTCGTGCCGCCGAACTGGCGCATCTGCAGGTCGCAGCTTTGCAGTTGATCACCGTACGTGTCGTAGAGGTCTGATGTACTCGGGGTGGTCAAGGGTGTCCTCCATTTGGTGGGGAACATCGGCCAGTCGGTCACACCGGGGCAGGGGTGTCGCTGCTTGCCTCGTTGGGAGCTTGCTCCGACTCCGCGGTCCAGTGCCGGACCGACGTCAGTGAGATGGCGAGCGTTACCAGTGCCGCGAAGATGACGTAGGAGCAGAAGACCAGGCTGGATCCGAAGGCGTCGTTGAGAGCGACGGCAAGAAGCGGGGCAGTGCCGCCGAGGAGTGATGTCGCGGTGTTGTACGACAGGCCGCCGGCTGTGGCACGGATATTGGCCGGGAAGATCTGGCTGACCGCCAGACGTGAGGGGACGGAGAGGACTCCCTTGCTCGCGCCGAGGAGTCCGGCGCCCGTGAATGCCCAGATGACCCCGCGGTGGGCGAGCAGGAAGCCGGGCAGCACGAGGACTGCGACCAGGATGCTGGCGAGGACCGAGGCGTTGCGCAGGCCGATCCTGTCGGTGAGGGGGGCGAAGAGCAGGGCGCAGATGATCACCACGACGGATGCGAATGTGTTTGCGGCGTAGACCTGTGTCGAGGAGAGCGCGTCGTTCTTCTGGAGGAAGGTGGCGAGGTAGGAGGTCAGGACGGCGGAGACGATCGTCCAGGTCCCGAGGTATCCCATGAAGAGGAGCATTCGGGCCCAATGCGTGCGGAGGGCCTCGACCAGCGGAGCTGTCGGTGCCTGGGTGGTTGCGCCCTGTCGCCGTTTGGCCTGTGTGAATTCCTCTCCCTCATCGGTGTGTCGACGCATGTACAGCCCGATCCCGCCCATCGGCAGGGACAGCCAGAACAGCACACGCCAGCCCCACGCCTCGAAGGCGTGCTCGGAGAGCATCGCCGACAGTCCTGTGGCGAGCAGTGACCCGGCGAGCAGGCCGAGGAACGTGCCGGCGGCGAGCAGCGCGACCGCCCTGGCCTTCCGGCCGTCCTCGGTGCTCTCGTAGACCAGCGAGGTCGATGTGGAGTGTTCACCGCCGGTACCGAGCGACTGGGCGAGCCGGATGAGAAGGAGGAGGATCGGGGCGGCGATCCCGATGGCGTGGTAAGAGGGGATGCAACCGATCAGAGCGGTCGATCCGCAGGTGATGGTGATCGTGCCCGCCATTGCGCGACGCCTGCCGATCGAATCCCCGATGTGACCGAAGATCGCGGCCCCCAGCGGACGCGTCAGATAAGAGATCGCAAAGAGCGCATAGACGCTGATCAGCGCCAGTGCGTCGTTGCCGCTCGGGAAGAACTCCTTGGCGAGGAGCGTCGCGACCACGCCGTAGATGCCCCAGTCATACCACTCGGCGAAGTTGCCGATGGATGCGGCGGCGATGGTCTTCCATCGGTTACCACGTGCTGCAGGAGCTGTTGTGGACATCTCACTCCTCCACTCTGGGGTCACCCGGGTGGAAGTCGATCCCGAGTTGGTCGGCAACTCGTGCCAGCGACTGGAGGGTTGGTTCGCTGAGTGACACGCCCTCGTGCGACGCTTGCTCCGCCCTCGCGGCCTCGATGTCGCCGGGCGCGAGGACCTGGTCGACGTGGAGCGCCGGCTCGCTGGCGCGGACGTAGTTCGCGATGGCAGTGGCGCGCTCGCGGACTCCGGTGCCGTCGCCGAAGAGGTCGGCGTCGATGACGAGGTAGAAGTTGCCGACGGTCACGTCGAGGATGCTGGATGCTTCTCGGCCGGCCGCGCTAGTGAACCCGGCGTGGTTGATCTGCTGTGTGAGGTTTGCTCCGGCGAGGCCCGAGGCGAGCATCTCGACCATCAGGGAGAGTGCGGACCCCTTATGGCCGCCGCTGGGCAGGACCCCACCGGCAAGCGCTGCCTCGGGATCGGTCGTCGGCGCCCCCGAGGAGTCGACGGCCCATCCTTCTGGAAGGTCCTCCCCCTTATCGGCCGCCAGCTTGATGCGCCCGCGCGATGTGGTTGACAGTGCCATGTCCATCACGAGCTCGGGATGCTCGACGCCAGGGGTGGCGAAGGAGATCGGGCTGTTCCCGATGCGTGGACCGCGACCGCCGAAGGGCACCACCGACGCGGACGAGCTGCTCGCTGCGACGGCGAGGAAGCCCGATCGGGCGGCGTGACGGGTGTAGAACCCGGCTGCCCCGAAGTGGGCGACCGTGCGCACAGCGCCGAGTGCCACCCCACAGAACCGGGCCTTCGACATCAGTGCCTCGACCGTGCGGATACCGACGGGCGCCCCGAACCCACCACCGGCATCGGTCAGCACAGAAGCGGGCCCCTCCTTGACGGTCGCTTCAATGGGGCGGACCTCGACCTGCCCCGCCCGGAGCTGACCGAGGTAGGACTCAAGACGGTTGAGACCGTGCGTACGCACCCCCATGACATCGGCCTCGACCAGCGAAGCGGCCATGATCTGCGCATCGGCGGACCGCATTCCGACGCATTCGAAGGCGCTGCGTGCGAAGCAGATCAGGGCGCCCGCGCGCAACCGGCGCGAGCCGGCCTCGGCGCTCATGCCCGCCTCTTGCAGAACAGTCGCTGCCCGGCATCGAGCAACTGAACGTCCGAGTCGGCGAAATCCGCGTAATGAACGATCACGGCCTCGTGCGTTTGGGGAACCACCGCAGACACGGGCGTGTGGGCGAGCACGCCGTGGACCAACTCCTCATCGAGTCCTTCGTCCTCCATCCAGTGAGCCCCGAGGAACCCGTGCTGGTACAGCCGCCCGGCGCGGGAGGCCCGCGCTCCGCTCGGTGACTGCTCGAACTCGGCGACCTTCGAGACGTCATGCAGCAGGGCGATCGCCAGGGTCCGGTCCTTGCTGATGGTCAGCCCGTGGGCCGGGGCCAGTACGTCGACCATGTGGCCGGCGATCCGCGCCACAGCACTGGTGTGCGTCACCAGGGTCCGCTTCGCGGGAAGGTCCACGCTCTTCGGCACGGAGGCCAGCTCCTCCCAGGCACTTGACCTCCAGGCCCGCAGCCAGATCCGTGCGACCGCATCGGAGAGCTTCGCCTCCTCGATCCGTGAGATCTCGGGGAGGAGTTCCCGGATCCTCTCGATCCCCACATCGGCGTTGTTCGTCATCTCTTCTCCCAATCTGGCGCCACTTTGCGACCAACCGGAGGCTAAATTGGGGAGGTTGGTTCGGTCAAGAGTCATACTGGCGCCACTTACCCCCAGTGGCGAGCGCCAGCAGCTAACACCGGCACGAACCTCTAGGGTTAGGCGCATGAGGGAGCCCGACATGACTGAGGCGGCGGAAGAGCCGACGTTCATCACCCAAGCGCTGTCCCGAGCCATGGGTCTCGAGGGACAGGGGGCCCTCGTCCGCCGCATGGTCACGGTGCTCGCGACCGAGATCATCGAGGGCACGTTGCCTGCCAACTACCCGCTCACCTCGGTCGAGGTGGGCCAGCGGTTCAAGACAAGTCGGACGCCGGTACGCCAAGCCCTCGGTCTGCTTCAGCGTGAAGGACTCGTAGCCATCGAGCCTCGGCGGCGTCCACGGGTCGCCTCCTTGACGCTGCCCGAGATCCGAGACATCTACCAGATCCGGGCAAGTCTCTACGCCGTTATCAGCCGAAGCATCGTGCAGGCAGCACCCGATGAGGCGATCGCTCGCCTCCACGCGCCCTTGCGCAGGATGAAGCTCGCCGTGCACACCGGCGACGCACTTGACTACTTCTACGGCACCGTCGACTTTCGGTGGATCGAAGCCGAGATCTGCCCCAATAGATCAGTCGGACCGCTCATCGAGTCGCTCGGTCTGCGTACGTATCGTCTGCGGCGGTTCGGCCTTGCGGTGCCTGGCCGTACCGAGATTTCGTTTCGGGACTACTCCCGGCTCGTCGAGGCCTACGAGGACCGCGACGCCGACCTGGCTGTCGCGGTCGGCGGATCGATCATGACCAAGGCGTTGCAGGTGATCGAGAAGAACTGGCCCGCGGTCGACGCACCATAAGACCGCGTCCGGGGATCGACGCCGATGAGTGAACCCTTCTCGGTAACGTCTCGTGACTTTTTGTGATCCGCGTTCAGGCGGTGCGACCGTGTTCGAGCTGGAGCAGGACGAGGGTGGCTCGGGCGATCCGGGTTATGGCCGCGGGGTCGAGGCTGACCCTGCGCAGGGCCTTGAAGGTGACCTTCAGCAGGGCGTTGGCGCGTTCGGCGACCGCGTGGATGCCCCGGATCACGGCGTTGAACGCCTTGTCGCAGTCTCCGAGTTCACCGCCCTTGGGCTTCTTGACCGGGTGACGGAAGCCGTCTCCGGCGTTCTCATAGCCGAGATCGGTCAGGCCCGGGTTCCACAGTTGAAGGCTGGGTCCAGTGCGAGAAAACGCGGGTTGAGCTGCGGAAACGCCGATGGACACGCTGGGTTGGCGTGTCACTAGGGGTGGGGATAGTGCCTGGTCAGCGGCCTGGGGTGAGGTCGATGACCTTCCTGGGCGGGGTGAGGCCCAGGGCGGTATAGCTGCCGCGCTGGGGCTTGGTGAGGTCGGTGGACTGTCGGAAGGTGCCGGCCGGGCCGGTGTAGGTGACCGCGTGCAGGCGCTGGAGTTCGGTGCGCAGGCGGGGCCAGGTGGTGCCGGTGGCGTTCTCGGCCACGCGGATCAGCAGCAGGGCGAGCCAGCACAGCAGGATGTGGGCGCGGATGCGGTCTTCTCGGCGGTGGTAGACCGGGCGGAGGTCGAGAAGTTGCTTCATGTCCCTCCAGCCTCGTTCCACTTCAAGAAGCTGCTTGTACCCCAGGGCGATGTCCTCGGCACTCAAGTCCGGGTCGGAGGACCACAGGAGGTACTTGCCGTCGAGCTTCTCCTCTGCGGCGATCTTCTTCTTGTCGACGCGCAGGAGCCCGCCGGGGGTGGTGCGCAAGAAACGCTTCAGGCCCGCTTCGGTGGACAACCGTCCGGCCAGGTGGTTGCCGGGCCAGGACCACACCCGCACCGGGATTCCGTCGCGGGTGACGGCCATGCCGACCACGACCTGCGGCAGGTCCTCGCGGGAGTCCTTGGACTTGCCGAAGGCGCGGAACCCGCCCTGCCTGGCGACCAGGACGGGATCGGCGTCCTCGGGCAGCGCCTTGCCGTCCTGGTCCCGGTCGACGGGTTCGTCGGCGTCCTCGGTCTCGAAGTACGTCGAGGTCGTGTCGAAGAAGATCAGGTCTACCTCGAGGTTCAGCAGGTCGGTGACCTGGAAGTACGCCTCCTTCGCCAGGGCGGGCTCCATCTCCAGCAGCCAGTCCATCGCGCGGTAGCAGGCCTCGTCGTTGATCTGGTCCAGGCCGTCGATGTGGACGTCGTTCGCGATCCAGTCGGTGGCGGCGAGCTTGCTGGAGCTGTCCAGAGCGCGGTTGGCGACCAGGGCGAACAGCACGCGCTCGACCCGGGGATCCAGGCGGCGGCCGGTCAGTTGGCGTCGCATCACGGCGTCCAGGCCGAGCCGGCGCCACAGGCCGTCCAGAAGTGCACGCCGCCGACCGGGCTGGACCCGGTGAGGGCGAGCTCGACGTCGGCGGTTGCCGTCAGCGCGGCAGCGGGGTCCAGCAGCCGGGACAAGGCGGTGACCAGGCGGGAGATCGCGGCCCGGTCGAGCTGGTCCTCGCGGCCGAAGGAGTACACGACCTTCGTACGGGACTGCCCCGCGGCCGGGTCCCACTCGTTGAAGTGCCTCGTTCACCGTGCGGCTTCCCCTCGCCTCCGGCGGACGGCCGTCCTGTGCCGCCGGCCGGGACGGCCCCCGGGCCATTCCGCCTCAGCGCACGGTGATGACCAGCTTGCCCGTGGTGCGGCCGGTCTCCCCCAGGACGTGGGCCCGGGCGCCCTCGGCGAGCGGGAAGGTGCCGGAGACGTGGGCGCGGAGCCTGCCCCGCTCGACGAGCTCGGCGATGGCGCGCATCCCGGCATGGTCGTGTTCAACGGCCAGGTGGACGGCGCGGACCTGTGCCTTCTCCGCGACAACCCGGGTGTCTTCGGCGCCCGGCAGCAGGGTGACGAGGACGCCGCCGGGGCGGAGCACGCTCACGGAACGGATGGCGTTCTCCCCGCCGAGGGCGTCGAGGACGACGTCGTAGCGCTCGTCGGTGTCGGTGAAGTCCTCGGAGCGGTGATCGATGCAGGCATCCGCGCCGAGTTCGCGCAGGAAGTCGTGCTTGGGGGCGCTCGCCGTCCCGGTGACGTGCGCGCCGCGCTCCTTGGCGAGCTGTACGGCGAGATGGCCGACACCGCCGGCCGCGGCGTGGATCAGCACCCGCTGCCCGGGCCGGAGGTCCGCGGTGTCGACGAGGGCCTGCCAGGCGGTGAGCGCGGCCAGCGGCAGAGCGGCCGCCTGGACGTGGTCGATCCCGGCGGGCTTGGTGGCGAAGGCGCGGGCGGGGCCGGTCACGTACTCGGCGTGGGAGCCCGCCCCGTACGGATAAGGGAGCATGCCGAACACCTCGTCACCGGGCTTGAAGAGGGTGACGCCGTGGCCGGTTTCCACCACGGTGCCGGAGACGTCCCAGCCGAGGGTCAGCGGCGGGGGCGGCAGGAAGAGACTCAGAGCGCGGTGCATGGAGTCCGTGGGGTTGAATCCGGCCGCGTGCACGGCGACGAGGATCTCCCCAAGGCCGGGCGTGGGCCGCGGAAGCTCGGTCAGATGCAGAACCTCAGGGCCGCCGAGGACCGTCTGGTGCAGGGCGAGCATTACGGGGGCACCGTCCGGGGCAGCAGGGTCCGGGGAATTGAGGTTCTCAGCGGTGTCTGTAGAAGTCATGCCTCGATCCTGGCCGTACGGTCCGACCCCGGGCGATGGCAAGAAGGTCAGCTTCCGATACATTCATGCCATGCCTGTCGACCCTGCTGTTCCCGACGCCCGTGGCGCGTCCGCTGCGCCCTCCTGGGCCCGTGACCTCGCCGACAGCGCGGCCGAGCCGGACCCGGACCCGCGGCCTGGCGCCCACAAGGTCGTCGTCCTCGCCCTCGACGGCGTCTACCCCTTCGAACTCGGCATTCCGCACCGGGTCCTGGGCTCCGCCGACGGCCGTTACGAGGTGCTGTCCGCGAGCGTGGACGGGCGGCCCGTGCGCACCGACGCGGATCTGACCGTCACCCCCGGCCACGGTCCCGAGGTGCTGGCCGAGGCGGACACCGTGGTCATCCCTCCGTACGCGATCACCCGCGCCTCGGCCGCCGCCCCGGATCCGCGGGCCCTGGCCGCCCTGGCCCGTGTCCGCCCCGGCACCCGGCTGGTGTCCATCTGCACCGGCGCCTTCCTGCTGGCCGCCGCCGGTCTCCTGGACGGGCGCCGGGCCACCACCCACTGGGCGCTCACCGGCCAATTCCAGGAGCTGTTCCCCCGCGTCGAGCTCGACGCCGATGTGCTCTTCATCGACCACGGTGACGTGCTGACCTCCGCGGGGGCGGCGAGCGGTATCGACGTCTGCCTGCACCTGGTGCGCCGGGACCACGGCAGCGAGGTGGCCAACCACGTCGCCCGCTGCTGTGTCGTGCCGCCCTACCGGGACGGCGGGCAGGCGCAGTACATCGAGCGGCCGCTGCCGCCGGCGAGCGAAACCGGCACCGGGCCGACCCGCGACTGGGCGCTGCGGCGCCTGGAACTTCCTCTGTCGCTGGACGACCTGGCCGCGCACGCGGCGATGAGCACCCGCACCTTCGCCCGGCGCTTCCGGGAGGAGACCGGTCTGAGCCCCGGCCGCTGGCTGACCCAGCAGCGGCTGCGGCGGGCGCGGCATCTGCTGGAGTCCAGCGATCTGCCGGTGGAACGGGTCGCCCACGAGGTCGGCTTCGCCACCGCCACCTCGCTGCGGCGGCACCTGGCGGCGGAGGCGGGGGTGGCGCCGTCGGCGTACCGGCGCACCTTCCGCGCCTCTCGTCGGTGAGACGGCGAGCCATGAGATCGGGTCCTGGCGAAGTGGATCTACCTTCGTCCAGGCAGGGGGCACCCCCGAGCGCATGCGCTCCGAGGGCGCGTTCGCACACCTGGCTGAGGTCGCCCCGATCCCGGCCTTCTCCGGCCGCACCCATCACCAGCGGCCGGTCCTGGACCGGGATGCCTGGCCGGTCACTTTCGTCGGCCTGCTGTCCTGCACCAGGTCATCGGCGTCCGCGACCGCTCTCCGCGCCGCAGGCGTGCTACGCAGGTTCCGGTTTGTGCGCCTTGAGGATCTTCGCCAGGAGCGCATGGAGCTGGCGGCGCTCGTCCGCTTCCAGACCTGACAGCAGTTCGGCCTGGGCCTTGTCGGCGTTGATCTGGATCTGCTCGAGGTAGCGCATACCGGCCTGGTTGATGGTGACGAGGTTCCGGCGCCGATTGGCGGGGTCGGTCCGACGGTCGATGTGGCCGCCGGCCTGGAGCCGGGTCACGATGCCGCTGACGTCGTTGCGGTCCAGGCCCAGCCGCCTGCCGAGGTCGGCCTGGCTGAGCGCGCCGTACTCCTCCAGCGCGGCGAGGACGGCGAAGTCGGAGCGCGCCGTCAGGGGCATGTACCTCGCTGTCATACGAGCCCCGATCGTGGAGACCTTGTTCGCCTGCCAACTCATGAGTGCACGCAGTCGTGCCGGTGGTTGGAGGTCTTCGTCCGCGTCAGCCATGTCCCCACTATAAACGTTGGCCAACCCAACACATAAGTGCTACGTTGGCCAAGCCAACGTTGGAAGTCCCAACGTGAGGAGCTTGGCGGGATAGCCGCCGGCTCCGACTGGTCGAAGGAGCACTGTGATGCCCGACAACGTCTCTCTTCCCGACATCTCCGGTCGGCGAGTCCTGATCCCCGGTGGCACCGGAGGGGTGGGAGAAGGTGCGGTGCGCTCCTATCTCGCCGCCGGCGCACAGGTGGTGGTGCCCACGCGGAGCCATGAGCGGGCTGAGGAGTTCCGTGCCCTGCTCGGCGAGGCAGCGACCGAGCGCCTGCACCTCTTCGCGCACGACTACACGAGCTTCCCGGGCGCCGAGACGCTCGTGGAGACCATGGTCGACCGGATCGGGGGCGTGGACGACGTCGTCGCCCCGATCGGCGGTTGGTGGTACGGCAAGCGGCTCTGGGAGATCGACGAGGCGGACTGGCAGAGCGCTTTCGTGGACCTGGCGACCGCACACATGGCCGTGCTGCGCGCGGCCCTGCCCCGGATGACACCGCGGGGCGCGTACTCCATAGTCGTCGGCGAGTCCGCTTACGTTCCGATCCCCGGGAGTGGCCTGGTCAGCATGGAGCAGACCGCGCTCCAGATGATGCACCAGGTGGTCGCCGCCGAGCTCCAGGGCGCCAAGCGCGTGTTCCTGCTCGAACTCGGTCCCGTAGCCACCCGCTTCGCCGAAGCCGGCGACCCCGCCCGGGTCACGGCCGCGCAGATCGGTGCGGTCGCCGTCGCGGCTTCCGCTTCGACGCAGCCCGGCCGGCTGGTGCAGCTGCTGAACCAGACCCAGGCCGAAGAAGCCCTCGCATCGCTCGGAGCGGCATAGCCGCACCGGCATCAAGCGACTTGGAAGGATCGCTTGGACAGGCCGAACCGGTAGCCTTCGATCGTCGTCCGTACGGGTGCTTCGGCATCGGTCGCGGCTCCGAGGGTGACGAACATCGGCGTGTAGTGCTCGACGGTGGGGTGCGCGAAGTACACTGCGGGAGCGAGGCTGCGGTAGTTGGCCAAGGTGTCGACGTCGCCACGGGTGAGGGCGTCGGCCGCCCAGGCGTCGAAGTCGGCGGACCAGGACGGCACGACGTTGTGCACGAACTGGTCCCGGGTGAGAAAGGGAACCCCGTGCGTCATGTAGCCCGACCCGGCCACGAGCACGCCTTCCTCCCGCAGGCCCTGCAGCCGACGGCCGATGTCCATCAGCCGGGCGGGGTCGTGGGTGGGCAGGGACATCTGCAGGACCGGGACGTCGCCGTAGGGGTACATGGTCTTCAACGGAACCCACGCGCCGTGGTCCAGGCCGCGGCCGGCGTGTTGGTGGACCGGTTCGCTGTCCGGCATTGAGGCCGCGACCCTGGCGGCCAGTGCGCCGGCGTCCGGTGTCTCGTAGGTCATCTGGAAGTAGCGCTGGGCGAAGCCCCCGAAGTCGTAGACCAACGGCGTGCCCGGGCCCGTCGCCGAGAGGCTGAGCGGCGCCGATTCCCAGTGCGCGCTGACGATCAGGATCGCTGTCGGCTTGGGCAGTGCCTGGGACCAGCCGAACAGCTCGCTCATCCACAACGCGTCCTCGAACAGCGCCGGAGAGCCATGGCTGAGGTACAGCGCGGGCATCGGACCATCGGCCGGCGTCCAGGGACGCTGCCCGCGACTGGCGGGAGCCTGCTCGATCATGAACCGGTCGTAGGCGGCCGCGGTATCGGCAGCAGCATTCATACGTGTCCTCGCTGGGTATTCCGGGGAGACGGACTTGTGTTTCGAGCCGGCGGGGTCGGCGCGGGCGCTCGTCGCGTCCGCTGCGTGTGCCGGCTCCGCGTCGTTCACTGAGGAGTGACGGCGGCGGCTTTGGCCGTGGGGCGCAGGACGAAGTCGTAGGTGAGGGTGCGGTAAGGCCGGTCGAGGCCGCGAGCGCGGTGGTCGTCGTGGCGGGTGGTCGTCTTGACCGCGTCGGCGGGGACGTTGCCTTCGATGGTGCCGGCGACCAGTGGGTCGCCGTCGAAGTAGATCTGGGTGGTCAGCGGCAGGCACCCGTCGGCGGAGACGATGGCGTGGATGTGCAGCGGGCGCAGGCCTTGAAGCCGCAACGCCCGGGTGAACGTGGCGAGCGGGCTGTCCGTGGCCAGGCCGAAGGTTTCGGTGCCGGGCATCACCGTGCGGAACTCGTAGCGGCCCTCGGCGTCGGCGATGATTCGGGCGCGGAGGTTGTCGACGGGGATGCCGGTGGAGTCGTTGGGGATGTTCAGCGGCTCGAAGTCGCTGGTGTCCATGCCGGAATAGACGTTGTTGGCGTCGATCTGCCAGATCTCGAGGGCCGCTCCGGGCAGCGGGTCGCCTGTGGTGGTGCGCACGGTCCCGGAAACGATGAGGGGTTCGCCGGGTTCGTCGGGGCGCATGGGCAGCACTGCGGGGCTGTGCAGGACGGGAGCGCCGGGGCGATGGGCGGGACCTTCCATCTCCCAGTGGCTCGCGCCGTCCTTCTCCGGGTGGGCGTAGGTCGCGCCCGCCGTTCCTTTCAGGACGGTCTTGTAGAACAGAATGCTCGCGGACGGCAGTTCCCCGGCGTCGGCGACCTGCTGCAGCCATTCGATGGTGGTGAGTAACTCCTCAAGGGTGACCTGGTGTTTGACGATGACGTCGTCGACGGCGCGGCGCAGATCGGCGAAAACGACCTGCAGCCGGCTCTGGGACTCGCTCACGTGCGTTGGCTCCTTTTCGGTGCGGGGACAGTGCGGTTCGGACGGACGCGATGACGCGTCAGGGAATCGAGCGCGGAGGCATTCCACTCCGGCGGGGCTTCCCAGAACGCCGCGTGGCCGACCTCGTCGAGGACACGGAATTCCGTGCTGGGCAGGTGTCGGGCGAGCTGTCGCATGAGGGCTGGCGGTATCAGCAGGTCGGCCACACCGACGAGCAGCAGGAGGGGCGTGGTGAAGCCGGCCAGCCGGGCAGAAGTGATCGGCGTGCGTGTCCCACTCCCGAAGGTGAATTCTCGCTCTTGGTGCGCGGCGGCCCGAACCGCCTCCCACCGCCGGACTCCTTCGGGGTGAAGCGCGCGGTATCCGGCCGACAGTTCCGAAGATGCCAGGGCAGTGAGCCGAGTTCAGGCGTGACGCACCGGGCTTGCTCCTCGAGGTAGTCGGCGTCGGCGAGCCCGCCGACGGTCCCGCTGAGCACCAGCGAGGTCACGCGCTCTGGGTGGAGGAGGCTGTACTCCAGTGCGATCGGCCCACCGCCCGCGGCGGCGACCAGGTGTGCCGCGTCCACACGGAGGCGGTCCAGTAGGTGGTGCAGGTCTGCCACATCGCCGACGCGGTCCACAGCGTCCCCGCTGGGGAGCGACTCGTGCCGCGGCGGTCGTAGGTGACAACCCGGAAGCCGGCCGAGACGAACTCGCCGACCTGGTGCACCCAGCTGTCCGCGGAGCCCGAGGCGGGGTGCAGGAAGACGACTGCGTCCCCGCCCGTGCTCGAATCGGTGAAATACAGCGAGCCATCCGGGCCAGGCAGAACCGGCACACGAAACCCCTTTCCGCACGAATGGTCAGCGCCGGATACCGGCAATGAGCTCTTCCCAGTTCCGGTAGGCGATGCGCTCGCGGTCGGCCTCCACGATCGGCGCCGTTTCCAGGAAGCGCTGCGCGGATCCGGCGCGCTCCCGGTTGAACGGGTAGTCGGAGGCGTACATGATCCGTTCGATCCCCACTGTCTCCAGGCCCCACCGTAGGTACTTGTGGCTGGAGATGCCGCCCGGGGTGATGAAGATGTTCGAACGGAAGTACTCGGCGATCGGGCGCCGCAGCTCGGTGAACTTGTCCATGGCCGCGATGCGGTCGAGGTAGAACAGCACGACCTCGCCCCAGTGCCCCAGGACGAGCTGCAACCCAGGGAACCGGTCGAAGACGCCGGCGATGATCATCCGGAGCACGGTCAGCCCGGCGTCGTAGTGCCAGCCGAACGCGCCGGTGGCCAGCATGTCGTCCACCGGCGCGCCGAAACCGCGGTAGTAGGCCTTGGTGACAGCCGGGAACGGAACGCTGGGGTGCAGGTAGACGGGTACGCGCAGATCCTCGGCAGCCTCGTAGATGTCCCAGAATTCGGGCGCGTCCAGAGCCCGGCCATCGGAGTTCGCGTTGACCAGCGTGCCGTTGAGCCCCAGCTCGGTGACCGCGCGCTGCAGTTCGGCGGCTGCGGCGGACGGAGCGGATGTGGCGAGCGCCGCGAACCCCTGGAAGCGCCCGGGGTGGCGGCGCACGGCGGCGGCGATCGCGTCGTTCGTGGGCGCCTGCAGGGCGACCGCCTCCGCCGTGTCGAGGTTCTGCAACCCCGGCGTCGTGAGGGACAGCACCGATACGTCGATCCCGGCGTCGTCCATCGCGGCGATGCGTTCGCTGTCGAGGTCCAGCAACGCCGGCGTGATGTCACTGGCGACGGCCCACCTCATCATCGGCTCAGTGAGCCGGGGGTCGCGCCGCTTCCACGCCTCCACCACGTCGGCGGTGACGAAGTGCTCCTCAAGACCGTAGAGCCGCATCAGGGCTCAGCTTCGGACGGACTTGAGCGCGCCGGCCCAGGACTCGAGCTGGTCGAACAGCACGGAAGCGGTGTCGTCGTGTACCGGGGAGGGCTTGAACACCGAGAAGTTCTCGAAGTCGGTGAACAACGAGAACGACAGCTGCTGGCGCACGTGGGCCAGTTGCAGCTCGCTCGAGATCGCCCGCAGGTGCTCGATCGCCCGTGTACCGCCGAGCGAGCCGTACGACACGAAGGCGGCGGCCTTGTTGTTCCATTCGGCGTAGAGGTAGTCGATGGCGTTCTTCAGTACCCCCGAGGTCGAGTGGTTGTACTCCGGGGTGACGAAGATGTACCCGTCGAACTCCTTGATCTTGGCGGACCATGCCTTCGTGTGCTCGCCCGCGTATACGCCCCGGCTCGCCGGCACGGCCTCGTCCAGGTGCGGCAGCGGGTAGTCGAGCAGGTCGACCAGCTCGTAGTCGGCATTGGCGCGCTCCTTGGCCTTGGTCAGCACCCAGTTCGCCACCGCTTCGCCGTTACGGCCGGGGCGGGTGCTGCCGAGGATGACGGCCAGCTTCAAGTTGCTCATGAACGGTCCTTCCGATCCATCACACTTGAATGTTCAAGTGAGACTTTAGCCCGCTTCACATGAATGTTCAAGTCAATCCTTGGTGACGCCAGTAGACTGCGCACATGCCTGTCCCAGGGGAGTCCGAGGTGTCCGAGCCGCGCTGGCTCACCGGTGACCAGCTGGCGGCGTGGCGCGGGTTCATGAAGCTCCTCCAGCGGCTGCCGGCGGCGCTGGAGTCGCAGCTCCAGCAGGACTCGAAGCTCAGCTTCATCGAGTACCACGTACTGGCGCACCTGTCCGACCAGCCCGAGCGTCGCATGAGAATGAGCGAGCTTGCGGTCATGGCCAACACGGAGCTGTCCCGCCTGTCCCACATGATCGGCCGGCTCGAGCGACGCGGGTTCGTGCGCCGCGAGCCCGACCCGCACAACGGGCGTTACACGCAAGCGATCCTGACCGAAGCCGGCTACGCCTACTTGGCGGAGACGGCACCCGGACACGTGGCCCGGGTACTGGACCTGTTCGTCGACGTGCTGGACCCGGGCGAACTGCGAACGCTGCACCGGATCTCCGACAAGGTGCTCGCCCACATCGAGAGAGCAGGCTGAAACGACGAGCCACCACCCGCCGGATGGGAGTTGCCCCGGTCTGATGGCCTCGGAGGGGCTTGCAACCCCAGCTGCGGATTGTGTGAGGTCAGCCAATGCCTCAGCAGCATGTCGACGTTCGAATTCGACGGCGCTGAGCTGGCCGTTCCTATCCCGTCTCGGGAGACAGGCATGCGGTTCGGTCTTGAGGTAGAGGGTTGGGTGTCGATGCGGGCGAACTCGGGTCGGGGCCCCGCGTGATCTGAGCCTGCTTATGGGGGGCGAGGCACGACCGCAAGGCGCGGAGGCTTCCGCCCCCGGCCCCCGGCCAAGATCCCGGCCGGGGGCCATGCGTGAGAGCTGTTGGAATGAGGGGCAAGTCTTCGCCGCCGGCGGCGCCCGGTCTTCCGGGTGCCGCCCGCTCGCTTACTTGCGGATCAGCACGGTCTTCGGATTGGTGAAGAATCGTCGGCCTTCATCGCCGTGCTCGGTCCCCAGACCTGACTGCTTGTGGCCGCCGAAGGGTACGTCTGCCTTGGGTATGGATCTTGGCGACAGCGACGGCAGCCAGGTCCCACAGGGAGCCGTGGCCGCCGGGGGTAGAAGACGGCGTCGACATCGTCGGCCGCGACCGAGTCGAGGCGCACCGTGTTCGACAGCGCGGCGGTGGCCTCGGGATCGGTCTCGAAGCGCCGGGTCTCGTCGGTCTGGAAGCCGGGCTCGTTGCTCTTCGGGTCCAGCGGCGGCCGGCCATCCTTCGGAGAGGCCGGCACGATCTCGGCACCGGCGTCCTTGAAGCGGTAGTACGGCGCCGCCAGCTCCTCCAGCCAGAAGCCGGTCTTCCTTGCCGGTGTGCCCGAGCTCGTCATGCGAGGCGAGAACGGTGAGAACCTTGATGACTATCACTCCTTAGTAGACCGGTCGTCTCTTCCGAAACAAATGGTCACGCCGCGGTCACGGCGTGGATCCGCCGGCTCCTGCGCGCGCATGATCTCGCGGGTGACAGCGACTAAAGGTTCGGTCGAAGGTCGCGGACCGGGCTGACCGACTCCAGCAGTGATGCCAGGTGCAGCACGGTCGACTCGGCATGCCAGTTCGCGGCGAGCTGCACACCGATCGGCAGCCCATCCGTACTGGTCCCGAACCGCATCGACAAGGCCGGCAGGCCGGTCACGTTGAACGGCACCGTCGCGGTCTGGATGTGCGTGAACGGCACCGTCTGGCCGTTGATCACGAACTCCTCGGCCCCGTGCTCGTGCGCGGGGATCGGCAGTACGGGAAGCAGCAGCGCGTCGAACTGCGAGAAGTACGCGGAGAACCCGTCACGCAGCCGCTCGATGCCCTGCTCGGCGGCCACGTAGTCCTCCATCGAGGTGTTCGGGGTGGCGAGCATCGACTTGGACATGCGGAACATCTCGTCCTCGTGGCCGGCCGTCGCCTCGGCCATCGCGGGCTTGAGCTCCATGACGTGCTGCAGGTTGAACAGTGCAAGCGGGTTGTCCCGTTCGAGTGCAGGGATGGTCACCTGCTCGATCTGCACACCGATGGCACGCAGCGCCTCGGCGGCCTTCTCGACAGTCTCGGCGATCTGGGGGTCGATCGGGCCGAGACCGGAATCGACCAGCCATCCGACGCGGAGCGCACGGCCGAGACCAGAACCCACGCCGGTGTCGAACTCCTGCGGAACGGTGGCGAAGCCGTCGAGCCCGTCCGGGCCGGTGAGCTGCGAGTACGCCAGCGCGACGTCGCGAACCGAGCGCGCCATCGGGCCGACATGCCAATCGCGGCGCGGGACCCGTGGCCAGACGCCCGTCATCGGGATACGCCCGTGGGTCGGCTTGAGCGCGACGATGCCGGTGTGCGCAGCCGGACCGCGCACCGAGATCGCCAGGTCGCTACCGAGACCGAACGGAGCGATGCCCGCCGCGATGGCGGCCGACTCACCGCCGCTGGAGCCGCCCGGGGTACGGTCGAGGTTCCAGGGGTTGTTGCTGCGCCCGGTCACCAGGTTGTCCGACTCGGTCGAGTACGAAAACTCCGGCAGGTTCGACTTCCCCAACAGGATGCCACCGGCCTTCTTGATCCGGGCGACGCTGGTGGCGTCGGTTTCCGGGATGCGGCCTTTGAAGATGGGCGAACCGCGCTGTGTCAGCACGCCTGCCGTGTCGAACGAGTCCTTGACCGTGAACGGCACACCGTGCAGCGGCCCGACCGCCGCACCGGCAGCCAGCGCCTCGTCCGCCGCCTTCGCCGCGTCCACGGCGCCGTCGGCGATCGTGACGATCGCGTTGATCTTCGGGTTGATCACCGCGAGGCGGTCCAGGTGCGCCTGCACCACCTCAACCGACGACACCTGCTTCGTACGGATCAACTCCGCCAGCTCGGTCGCGTCGCGGTAGAAGAGTTTGTCGGCCATCAGATTCCTCCTATGGATATTAGACCGGTCTACTTTTTAGCCGCCTCCGCCGGTCCTTTCGGGACGGCCCTGGTCGGATTAGAGGTGAAGCATCTGGCGAGTCAGCGCCATCGCGCGGTCCAGGTGGCCGGGGTTACGGTTCACCTTGGCGAGTACGCTCGCCCCCAGCCACGCTTGGTACAGGGCGTCGGCGGTGAGCCGTGGCGCCCCCTCGATGGACAGAGAGCCGTCTTCGAGGCCGCCTTTGACCATCGTCTCGACACGGTCGATGATGCCTGCGGTGCCGTCCTTCAGTACGGCTCGCATCGATTCCGACAGATCGCAGACCTCGGCGGCGAGCTTGACGACCAGACAGCGACCCTGGCAGTCGCCGACGAGCTGCTTGTCGCGGAACTGCTGCCAGTAAGTCATGAGCCGATCCGCATAGGTTCGTCCAGGCGCGGCGATGATCCGGTCCATGTTGGCCAGGTAATCGTCGAAGTAGCCCTGCATCATGGCCTCGCCGAAGGCATCCTTCGAGTCGAAGTAGTGGTAAAACGAACCCTTCGGGACGTCGGCTGCGGTGAGCACCTCTGTAAGCCCCACAGCCGCGTACCCCTTCTGGGCCACCAGCTCCTGGGCCGTGTCGAGTATGACCTGTCGCGTGTTCGTCTGCTTGACCACCATAACTCGACCCTAGCTCGGATTAGACCAGTCGTCTAGTCGGCTGGCCGGCGAGCGGGACCATCGTCGTCGACGCATCACTCGCACGGATGATCACGCACGCGAACCACCCGCGGCTGCGAACGCCTGGTGCAGCATTCCGAGAGCCGGCTCACTGCTCTCCCCGGCTGTCACCCGACGGCCGGACACCGCCCTGACAAGGTCCAGGAACGAGACGACCCTCAATGCCCGGGCCCGTGGAGCCCGGCGCACCGGTCGCGCCGCCGGTCCTGTTCGCGCTCACCGGCGCCGAGGCCGGCGAACGGGAGGCCCCGGGCGGCATCTTGGACACCGCACTCCACGTCGTCGCCGCACGCCGGGGCAGGCCGCCCGACGGCGGAGCCGGAGTTGGTGCGGCGACACCCTGTACAACGGAACCGCGCTCCGTATAGCATCCGGAGCAGCGCTCCGCTTTCTGCTCCTGCGCCGAACCGTCCTGCGCTTCCATCCGCTCCGCCAGGAACGGCACCGCTCGCAGAAGCGACCCCGCGCCGACCGCCGCCGACAGTGACTCGACGATCTCGATCACCGGGGGCGTCACCGCCACCCGAAAGGATGAAGCGATTCCCCCGGCTCTGGCACCGTCTGGCCGTTTCCGGAACCCGGAGACACCGGCGACAGTCCGGAGACCGACAGCGATCAGCCACGGTCAGCAGCGATCAGCCGCACGAACCAGCCCAGGCAGCCAGGCCGACGGCCCGGCGGAGAAGGCCCATTGAGAGGTCTGGCCGGCTCGAGCAGCGGTGACTGCGGGACAAGCGGGACCCTCCCGCCGGTGCCTGCGCCCGGCTCGACCGGCTCGGTCGCGCCAACGCCTGGCACGTCCTCGGCGAACAGGACCTGCCGCTTGTCGGCAGTGACCTGATCGGAGTGCTCATCTCCCGACGACGCACACACGCAGGGGGGGGCGACCGCCTCCTCCCCCGATCCCACCACCACGGGCAAGACGACAGAGAGAGGACATCACCGACATGGCCAACGACCAGGAACTGCCGAGCAACTGGGGCCGATGGGGCGCGGACGACGAACTGGGCACGCTCAACCTGATCACCGAGGAGGCCCGGGCCAGGGGTGCCGCACAGGCCCGTACCGGACGAACGGTGTCGCTGGCCCGGCCGATCCGGCCGACGCCGTTCGTCAGCGGGCCCTTCGCGCCCCTCGCCCGCGACAGCTCGCCGGTCCAGCAGATCATGCAGTACGCCGGGGACGTGCCCGCGACCGTGGACATGATCCTGGTGACCAACCATCACGTGAGCTCGACCCACATCGACGCCCTGGGGCACCAGGTTCTGGACGGCAAGGTCTACCCGGGACATCCCCTCGCCGAGAGCGTGACACCGGCCGGCGTACGGCACGGTTCCACCGCGGCGTTCGCCGCCGGCATCTCCACCCGGGGCGTCCTGCTCGACCTGGCGTTCGACGGCCCGCTGCCCGCGGCGCACCCGATCACCCCGGAGGACTTCGAGGCGGCCGAGGCCCGCCAGGGCGTACGGCTGGAATCCGGGGACGCCCTGGTGCTGCGCGGCGGATGGGCCGATGTCGTCGACTTCGAGAAGCCGCTGCCGGGCGTCACGCTGGACGCGGTGCGGTGGATGCACCAGCGCGGCGTATCCCTGTACGCCGGCGACCTCGGCGACGCCTACCCACCCCTGGAAACGGCCGCGCCCGCACCGCTGCACCGCGTCGCTCTGCCACTGCTGGGCATGCCCCTGATCGACGTGGCGGAGGTGGAGGAACTGGCCGCCGTATGCACGGAGTTGAACCGCCACGCCTTCCTGTTCGTGGTGGCACCCCCACGCATCCACGGGCTGACCGGCGTCCCGGTCAACCCGCTGGCCGTCTTCTGACGGACACCACTCGGGCGCCTCCTGGGACCAGTGCCCCGCGGCCGGCCGGAACAGCCGTGCCTGCAGTCGTGGTGGCCCCTGGGGTATGCGACCGAATCCATCGGCATGGCCCGCTCGGACGCCGGCGCCGCGCGGCTGCCTCGGTCGGCGCCCGGGGGCACCAAGGCGACCTGGAGGATGTGAACAGTCTGCGGCGCGGCGCGTCCCAGGCAGAGGGCGTGATTCACCTCGCCTATGTGCATGATCGTCGGCGGCGCGCAGCACGGCCTCGGCGAGAAGGGCGGCCAGGTAGGCCAGGCGCTCCGTGCCGACGAGGGAGCGCCGGTCGAGTTCCTCCTGCCAGCGCTTCCGCATCTGTGCCATGAGGTCCGCCGGTATTACACCGCTGATCCCCAGGGCCGCCCACGGGACGTCCTGGGCGGCCGCGACCATCGGCGCGACGAAGTCGAACGCCTCACACACGATCAACTCCGGCCCTTAGGAGGTTGCTTGCCGAAGCGCCTCCTCGTAGGTGAGGTCGACCCTCGTGCCGGCGAAGTGCTCGACAGCCGCGGGCCAGCGCCAGCCCGCTCGCCGTGGGCGCGGCCAGCGGTAAGCCGACGAGCGCCCCGGTGAGCTTGCGCCACACGCCGGGGTATCCCACCTCTGGGAACAGGCACGCGGCCAGGGCCAGGTAGACCACGACCCGGAGGGCAGATCCCCCAACCGCGACTGAACGGCCCGGTGGCGCTCAGCGCCTCGTCGACCATCTCGAAGGGCACAAGCTTGGGTGAGTTCACCGAGATGACCGGGCGCAAACCGGCCTCCGGCCACCGTGACGGCACGGGTAATGGCAGGCTGTCCGGACAGCGGAGCCTCCGGTCTTTGTGAGCGGCTGTCTTGGTCGACTGCCAGTTCTACCGGGGCTCCGCTCTTCATGCCGCCCGGCCAAACCCTCACCTACCGGCTCCTGGACAACCCCGCAAGACCCGTTGACTTCACGGCCTTGCTACTGGTCCAGACCGTCGTCGGCCATGACCGTTTGCTACCGCCCGTGCCCGTGAGCCAGCCGTATCAGTTCCGCGGCCCGCTCGGCGATAGCGTAGACCGTGGCGTTGGTGTTGGCGGAGGTAATGGACGGCATCACGGACGCGTCGGCGACCCGCAGCCCGCTGATGCCGTGCACCCGCAGCTCGGGATCGACCACCGCCATGTCGTCGGTCCCGATCCGGCAGGTGCCCACCGGATGGAAGCAAGAGGAGACCGCTGCGGTGGCGTAGGCGCGCAGTGCCGCGTCGTCCCCGGCTTCGGGGCCGGGCCGGAGTTCCCGCGCGAGCCAGGGCTTCAGGGGAGCAGTCCGCGGGATGTCCCGGGCGATCTTCAGGCCCCTGACGATGGCGTCGAGGTCCCGGGGATCGGTCAGGTAGCACGGGTCCACCACGGGAGCGACGTCCGGGCTGGCGCCGGCCAGCCGGACCGCCCCCCGGCTGAACGGCTGCATCAGCGATGCCAGGACGGCGAAGACCGCCTGCGGCCGGCCATCGGTGGGCGCGGGCACCGGGACCTCGGAAAATGCGATCTGCAGGTCGGGGTATCCCACATCGGGGCCGCTGCGCAGCAGGCCCAGGACCTCGGCGCCGTTGTTCCCGGCCGCCGGCAGCGGCTGGCCGGGCGCGTAGGCCAGGGCCACGCCCGGATGGTCCTGCAGGTTCTCACCGACGCCGGGCAGATCCGCGACCACCTCGATGCCGTGCGGGCGAAGCACGCCGACGGGGCCGATCCCGGAGAGCTGCAGCAGCGCAGGCGATCCGATGGCGCCTGCGGCGAGAACGACCTCTCCCGTGCACCCGGCCCGGACTATCTCGTCGCCCGTGCCGTACTCGACGCCGACACAGCGGCTCCGGTGCACCAGGACGCGGCGGACCGACGCCCCGGTCACGACCCGAAGGTTGCCGCGGCTCTCCGCCGGGGCCAGGTACGCATCGGCGGCGCTCTGGCGGCGGCCTGCCACGATGTTCAGGTCAGGCAGGCCGAAGCCCTCTTCAAGCCCGCCGCTGATGTCATCCGCCCGACGGTGCCCCGCCTCCCCGGCCGCGTCAAGGCAGGCCTCGAACACCGGGCCGGGCGGGCTCGCCGGGGCAACGGCCAGCGGACCCGAGGTGCCGCGGACCGCGGGGTCACGTCCAGAAGCGGTTTCGGTGCGCATGAAGTACGGCAGCAGGTCAGCGAAGCCCCACCCCTTTGCGCCCGCCTCGGGCCACCGATCGTAACTGGACCGGTGACCGCGCACGAAGATCATGGTGTTGATCGCCGACGAGCCGCCCAGCACCCGGCCGCGCCGGATCGGATCGGTAGAACCCGCGGTCGGTTGGCCCGGCGGGACCCCGCCCGTGCTGGCAGGAGACTCCCACAGAGACATCCACGCCCTCGGATCGGCCGCGTTCGCGGGGGGCGCGGCCGCCCCTGCCTCCAGCAAGAGCACCGATGCCCCGGGATCCTGGGAAAGACGGGCGGCCAGCACGCACCCGGCCGTCCCGCCACCTACGACGACAAAATCAAAACTGTCCACCTCATGTCCCTCCGTCAGGATGTGGATAGCCGTGCGAAATACCGTTGAAAGGGGCCGGGTCACACACTGGGGACACGGGCGGACACGTCGTCGAGCGCGGAGCGCTGGTCAGCGGTCAGCTGCAAGCGGGTGAAGGCCATCATCGAAGCGAGCTGATCAAGCGTGCGAGCGCTGGCGATCGGGGCCGCCACGCCGGGGCGCCCGCGCAGCCAGGCAAGCGCAACGGCCGCCGGGGTAGAGCCGTGCTCGCGTGCAATACCCTCGAGAACACCGACCACGGCGAGCCCGGCCTCGCTGTAGAAGCCGCGCGCCATGTACTGGCGGATTCCGCCGGCAAGGTCGGACTCGGCTCGGTACTTGCCGGTGAGGAAGCCGCTGGCCAGGGCCTGGTAGGGGAGGACAGCGAGATTTTCGGCGGCGGCGACCGGGGCGATGTCCCGCTCGTATGCCTCGCGCTTGACCAGGTTGTACAGCGGCTGCACCGCTACGGGCACGACGTAGTTCTCGCGGCGGGCAATGGTGATCCATTCCCGGATGCGCTCGCCGGTGTAGTTGGACACGCCGATCGCGCGGACCTTGCCCGCCCGGACCAGCGCGTCGAATGCTTCGGCGGTCTCCTGCAGCGGCACGTCAGGATCGTCGTAGTGGGCCCAGTACAGGTCGATGTAGCCGGTCCCCAGCCGCTTGAGCGAGGCATCGGCGGCGGCCGCGACATTGGCGGCGGACAGTCCGGCGAACTCCGGGTGCCGGCTGACCTTGGTGCCGATAATGACGCGGTCGCGGTTGCCGCGGGCGGCCATCCACGCACCGATGATGGTCTCGGACTCGCCACCGCAATTGCCCGGCGCCCAGGCCGAGTAACTGTCGGAGGTGTCGATGAGGTTGCCGCCGGCATGGAGGAAGCCGTCCAGGACCTGCCGGGAGGTGGCCTCGTCACTGGTCCAGCCGAACGTGGTTCCGCCCAGCGCGAGCGGGGACACGTCGATGCCAGTTCCTATGGCGGTCATTTTCGTCCTTTCGGGCAGTCAGCGGTGCCGGGACAAGGGCCCCGTCGGCTCGGTTGCCTGCGGCACCATCGTCGTCAAGGCGACCGGCGGCCGACAGCCCATGCGGTGCCCATCCGCTGCCCAACCCGGTCGGCCGACAGGTGCACCCGCGGCCGGGCCGCCCGGGTGGCCGGAGCCATTCCGCCGGGGCACGGGAGGCCGATCACCGCCAACACAGCAGGCGATCCGGCTGATTCGGTCAGGTAGCGTGGGGTCGTGACGATGCTTGGCGAACGGCTCCGGGACCTGCGGCGGCGCTCATTTGTCGGGCGTGAACGGGAAGTCAGGCTGTTCCGGTCCGCGCTGGCTGATTTCGGCCTGGTGTTCGTGCACGGACCGGGCGGGGTGGGCAAGAGCGCCCTGCTCGACATGTTCGCGGACATCGCGGCGGACGCCGGCCGTTCCGCGGTTCGCGTGGATGCCCGGCATCTGCGGCTCGGTCCGGACGTCTTGCCCGCGCTCGCCGACGGCGAGGTCCTGTTCATTGATACGTACGAGTTGCTGGAGCCGCTCGATGACTGGGTCCGGGAGCGGTACCTGCCGTCATTGCCCGGCGATGCGCTGGTGGTGATCGCCGGGCGCCGGGCGCCGAGCCCCCGGTGGTACGCGGATCCCGCATGGCGACATCTGATGCGAGAGATCGCACTGGGGAACCTGCCTCCCGCGGACGGGCAAGCGTACCTGGCCGCTCAAGGGGTGCCCGAGAAGCTCCACGACCGGCTGCTGGCCATCAGCCACGGCCATCCCCTTCTGCTGTCGATGCTGGTCGACGCGGTGGGCAAGGGCGCCGAACCGTACCGGCTGGGCGATGTTCCCTCCGTCGTCGGCGCGCTGCTCGCGCAGATTGTCGACGAGGCGCCGAGCCCGCTGCACCGGGCGGCGCTCGAGCTATGCGCGCATGCGCCCGTCACCACCGCGGACCTGCTGCGCGCGGTGCTCGGCGACGAGGCAGAAAAGTTGTTCGCGTGGCTGCGCACGCTGCCGTTCATCGACGACGGCCCGAACGGGCTGTACCCGCACGACGTGGCCCGTGACGCTCTCGACGCGGATCTGCGCTGGCGGGACGGTGCCCGCTATGCCGAGATGCGCCGCCGGCTCTCCGTCGCGCTGCGAGCCCGGATCCTTGCCACAGCGGACGAGCGGGAGCAGATCCAGCTGCTGGCGGACGTGATCGCGGTGGAGGGCTCCCGGTCCAAAGTGGCGACGTGCTCGAATCCGCCGGCGACGATGCAGGCATACGCCGACACCCTGCAGGACGGCGACCGGGCGCCGATCATCGCCATGACCACCGCGTGGCAGGGGGAAGAGCAGGCCGAACTGGCCGCCTACTGGCTGGACCGCCGTCCCGGGGCGTTCCGCGTCTTCCGCACCGTCTCAGGGGAGCCGCGCGGCTACGCCGCGTGCCTGGAGCTGACCGAAACGGACCTGGGCGTGGACCCAGGAGTGAACGCGATGTGGCGATACGCGCATGAACACGGCGCGCCCCGGACCGGGGAGCGGGTGAGAGCCTGGCGCTTCTTCCTCGACCGTGACCACGGCCAGCTCGCGTCGCCCTCGGTCACCCTGTTCGCCGCCTGCCAGACCCTCGACGCCCTGACCCACCACAACACGGCATGGACGCTGGTAGGGGCGTACGCCGACCCCGCTCTGTGGGCACCCACCATGCACAACCTCGGCTTCGAGCCCGCCAAAGGCGCCGAATACACCATCGGCAGCACCCGGTTCCCGGTCTTCGCACACGACTGGCGCCGCACCGATGTCGACGAATGGCTGGAGATCCTCCACGCGCGTCAAGCCGGCGCACTGGCCACAGCAGCCGACGGCACTGACAACACGGTGCTCTCGGAGCCGCAATTCGCCGAGGCCGTCCAGGCCGCCCTGCGCGACCTGCGCACGCCGAACCTGCTACAAGAAAATCCCCTGCTGCGCTCGCGGGCCGTACGGCAGAACCAGCGCGACGGGAATGCTCCCGCCGAAACCTTGCGAGAACTGCTCGAGACGGCGGTCAGCGTGCTGCCGCCCAACTTGAGGGTCCTGGCGGATCGCACGTTCCTGCACCCCGTCACCACCCAGGAACGCATCGCCGAGAGTCTCCACCTGTCATTCAACACCTATCGCCGTCATCGGGACCGGGCGGTCACCAGCATCACCGAGTGGCTGTGGGCGGCCGAGACCGGGCACCGCACGAGCAGACCATGACCTTCCGGGGCCGACGACGCTGTGCTCGGCATCTGGCCCCTGGTACCGAGGTCACGGTGGTGAAGGCGAGCGTCACGGCAATCTCGGATGCCGTAGCGGGGGCAGTAGCGGGGGCTTCTCCGGCCTCGGGGAACATCGGTACAGCGGTTGGCGCTGAGAACGATGATGGTCAGGGCGTGAGGGCGCTGACGCGCAGGGTGTAGCCCTGGCCGCGCCGTACGGTCGTCCCCTGGTCGAGCGCGGTGCGCTCGGCGGGCTCCAGGTCGGTGGTGCGGAGGTAGTCGGCGACCTTGCCGCGCATGTCGAGGGTGACCGGCAGCTCCGGGGCAGGCGCGTCCTCCTCGGTGGGGGTCTGGTCGGGCAGGAGGTCGGCGGCGGCAGTACGGAGGCGCCGCGGCTGACGCCGTGGTCGCGGGCGAGGGCCGCGATGGAGCGGCCTGCCAGGTACGCGGTGCGTACGTCATCGGTCTTCGCGGCCGCCACGGCGGGGCGGCGACCGCCCTTCGCGCCCTTGGCCTCGGCGGCGCGCAGTCCGTCGTACGTCAGCTCCCGCTGGAGATCGCGTTGGGGTTCGCCGGCGGCGGCGAGGGTCTGCACCATGAACTTCACGTCTGCACCATGAACTTCACGGTGGACAGCAGTTCGCCGGTGCGCGGGTGGCGGGCGGTGAGGTCCATCGCGGAGAACGCGCCGTCATGGATACGCAGGGCGAGGCGGTCGCGGTGGAGGACGTCGAGCACGTCGAGGATGTGTCCGGTGCCGCGTACGAGGCGGAACATCTCGGAGATGTGCACGGTGTCCCCGGGCCGTGCGTAGTCGAGGAGCGCGCGGAACTTCGGGCGCTGGAGGGGATGGAGACGGCTGGAGGTGCCCGGGTCTTCCTCGAAGACGACGGGGTCCTCGATCCCGGCCTCGTCCAGGACGAGGTTCTGCCGGGCGGTTGACTGCTGGTCGGTCGAGACCCGCTTGTAGACCAGGTTCGCCGCCGCTAGGCCCCTTCCGTACGAAGGATCGGGACCCTATCTGTCGTTTAACCCTGTCACGGCCCGGGGCGTCTTTTTCAAGGCGATCCGGTAGCTATGTAGGAGGCCCCGGTCAGGCGGGAGCGTGCACGCGGTGGACACTGTGCCGTCGATGATTCCGTGTACTGGGCGGCAAGGCTGATCAGCTCATCGAGGCGGTGGCGTGCCCGGGTCAGATCGTGCAGTCGGGCCTGGATGCGGTCCCGTTCCTCCGTGAGCCGCTGCGTCATCTCCGGTGTCGCGACGAGGGTGTCCAGGAACGGCAGGATGTGCAGGATCGCCTTGCTGGGCAGCCCGGCCGCGTAGAGGAGCTGGATGAACTTCACCCGCTCGACGTCCGAATCGGAGTAGTCCCGCTGGCCCCCGGCGCCGCGGGCGGCGACGACGAGCCCTTGCTCCTCGTAGTAGCGCAGCGCGCGGACGCTGACCCCCGCGCGTTCGGCGACCTTTCCGATACGCATTGCCCCTCCTGGCTGTTCCCGATTTGCACCTCACGCCGACGTGAGGTTCTAGCGTACGGGCATGAACATCAACGGAGCGACCGCGCTCGTCACCGGAGCCAACCGCGGCATCGGCCGCCACCTCGCAGCCCAGCTTGCCGAGCGGGGCGCGAAGGTCTACGCAACTGCCCGCCGGACCGAGTCCATCGATCTCGACGGCGTGGAGGTTCTCGCCCTCGACATCACCGATCCCGATTCCGTCGCAGCCGTCACCCAGGAGGCTCGTGACGTTGACCTGCTGGTCAACAATGCCGGCATCGGAGGTGGAACCCTGCTCGGCGATCTCGACCGCGTCCGCGCCACGATGGACGTGAACTTCTGGGGCACCTTGTCCATGATCCGGTCCTTCGCGCCGGTCCTGGCTGACAATGGTGGAGGCGCGATCCTCAACATCGCCTCGTCCGCGTCATGGTTCGTCTTCCCGGGGGCCAGCGCGTACGCAGTCTCCAAGGCCGCCGTGTGGAGCATGGGCAACGCGCTGCGCCAGGAACTGGCCGGACAGGGAACCCGTCTCACCTCGGTGCACCTCGGGGCTGCCGACACCGACATGACCAAGGGCCTCGATGTACCGAAGATGACCGCGGCGGACGTCGCGCGAGCCGCTCTCGATGGCGTCGAGGCCGAGGTGTTCGAGGTCGTTGTCGATGAGTTCACCGAAATGGTCAAGGCTTCACTGAGCAAGGACCCGAGGGAGTTCGCCAGCCAGTTCCAGCAGTTCCTCGTCTCCTGAGCCTGTGATTTACCCGGTGTGACGTGGTTTGGTGCCCGGTTCGACAAGGTGACCAAGGGCAGCGGCATCGCTCCGCGCTCCCCGGCAGCGGTACGCGACGGCCGCGAAGCGGCTGCCCAAGGTCAGGGCCCGCAAGCTCGTCACCGCCCTGGTTGGCCACGACTAATCCGACCCGCCCCCGTCGTCGTCCTCGTCCAGGACGGCGCGTCAGGGTCGCGCAGCGGGCGCAGGGCGCCGGCGGCCGGAGTGGAGGCCGTGAAGCTGTAGCGGCCGAGCACGTTCAGGTTGCGGTGCTTGAGCGGGGACAGGCGGGCGATGTCCTCATCACGGATCTCGTGGCCCTCGGCGTGGAGCTGGGCGACGGCGGCGTCGATGTACTTCGTCGTCCAGAGCACGATGGCGTTGAGGACCAGGCCGAGCGCGCCGAGCTGGTCCTCCATTCCGTCGCGGTACGCCTGGCGGATGGTGCCGCGCTTGCCGTGGCACACGTCGCGGGCCAGTTTGTGGCGGGACTCCTGCACGGTGAGCTGCCGGTTCATCTGACGGCGGTAGGTGTCGTCGACCGGGTCGACGACGCGCAGCAGGTGCTCGGTCCTGGCGATCCGCCCGTACTCGGCGAACGCCGCCCCGAGCGGGGTCGGGCGGCCGTCGCGGCCGAACATGCGCAGCAGGTCGTAGGCGCGGACCTGGTTGGTGACCAGGGAACCGGCGACCTTCAGCATGTCCGGCCAGTGCGTGATCACCTTGTTCAGGTTCACGCGGTTGCGGGCCAGGTCCTCCACCACGCGGTAGGTGACCGGTCTCGATGCCGGGCATGGTGGCCCGCCAGAACCGCTGGTCGTCCAGGTCGCGGAACGGGGGGCTGAAGTTGTAGCCGAGCATCTTGAACAGGCCGAACACCATGTCGGAGTACGAGGCGTTGTCGGTCGCCAGCATCTCCGGCTTCACGCCGCCGTCGAGGTTCAGCAGGGCGTCCAGGATGTGCAGGGAGTCGCGCGGGGTGCCGGGGACGACCATCTGCCCGATGCCCGCGACCTGGTCGTTGACGGCGTTGAGCCAGGTGATGCCGCGCTTGAACCCGAAGTACTTCGGCGACGGGGCGGCGTTGATGGTGCGCACCGGCACCTGGAAGCGCAGCCCGTCCACGGAGGCGAGCAGTCCGTCACCCCAGAACTGCACGATCGGGATGTCGGCCTGGGCGGCGATGAGCCGCGCGTTCGCGGCGGCGATGGTGTCGGCGCGCAGGCAGTACTGGTCGACGTGCACGAGCCGGGCCCGGGTCAGGGCCTCGTAGCCGGGGTTGACCACCGGGGTCAGGCCGATGTTGCACGCCTCGGACACCAGCAGCGCGACCACCGAGGTGGGCAGGTCTTTTCATCCGGGTGGTGCCGTCGCCGAGGTGGACGAACGCGTCGAGGAACCCGGTCCAGGCGTTCACCTCGAACAAAAGGTCCGGCAGGTCGATCTTCGGGAGCATCTTCTCGACTCGCTGGCGCAGCCAGGTCAGGGATTTCGGTTCGCCGAGTGCGCCGAGCTTGTCGACGTTCAGCTTCACCCGCCCGTCGTCCTGCACTTCGATGGAGACCTTCGCCGCCGGCCCTGCTTCCTCCAGGCGTTCGGCGAGCTGCTTCCATCCGGCGTCCAGGCCGCGCACCAGCTCCGCCAGGTGCTCGGTGACGGACATGTCCAGGCTCAGGGCCGCCAGGACGTCTTCCTCGACCGCGTCCCAGTCGGGCCCGTCCAGGAGGCGGGGCGCGCGGGTTGGACCAGCGGTGCGGGGGTGAGGCGAAGACGTCGCGGTTGTTCAGGGCCCGGTGCAGCTGCTCCAGCACGCACACCACGTACGCGTCCCGGTCCACCGCGCCCTGCGGCAGGTCGGGGTTGGCGTACACCGCCTTGCGCCACGCGGGCGGCACGAGCTTGTCGTCCACCTCGCGCGGCAGCAGCGGCTTGACGCCCACCTTCCGCCGCGCCAGCGCCGGAAGGCCGCGCACCCCCGGCCAGGACCCGCTTCCCGGCGCTCGCCGCGTCCAGCGCCTTCGACTCGCCCAGCAACGCGAGGAACGGGCGCACCGTGGCGTACCGGTTGGCGAGCGCGGCCCGCATGGCGACCTCGGCCGAGTTCTCGTCCTCGGGCACCAGCGAGACCACCGTGACGGCCGCGGTCATCACGGCCGCGCGCGGGGCGACCTCCTCCACCGCCGCCCACAGCGCGGCCGCGTCCAGGGCCGCCTCCTGCTCCTCGACCAGCTCCAGCTCCTGAAGCAGCCCCTTCGCCGCCCGCGCGAGCACCCGCGACGCCTTCTCCAGCTGCGGCAACGTCGACAGCCGTTCCTTCTCTGACTTGCGCTTCGCCGTGTTCAGCAGGCGGGCGGCCATCAGGACTTGGAACAGGTCCAGGGCCTCGTCGATCGCCTTCGCCTCCAGGTGCCGCATCACCGCGGTGAGCATCGCCGTGCGCTTGGGCTCCGCCGCCCGCTCCAGCAGCGGCGCCTTCGACCCCAGCGCGTACCGGGCCAAAGCGGCTATTCGGCCGGTGCGGTTCAGACCTGGGAAGTGTTGCCCCTGCTACGGACCCGCGCCGAGAGGAAGCCGATCACACCCGCTGCCCGCAGGCATGTCGCGGATCAGGTCAAGCAGGCCACCGCGTTTCTCGGCTGGCTAGCTGACCGGGACCACACTCTCGCCACCTGCGGTCAGACCGGCGTCGACGCCTGGCACGTCGAGCACAACGAATACGCCCCCAACAGCATTCGCTGCTTCCTGCTGTGGTGTTCGGCCAGCAAGCTCACCCGGCCTTTCCGGCTGTCTCCAGCCCAGATCAGCCGGGCCGCACCCATGCCACAGGCCGAGCGCCTGGAGCTGATCGGGCGCCTTCTCACCGACCCGAGCCTGCCTCTGCGAGCCCGGGTCGCGGGAGGCATCGTCCTGCTCTACGCCCAGCCGCTCAGCCGCGCGGTCCGCCTCACGCTGGACGACATCACCTGCGGCGACCAGCAGACCCTTCTCCGGCTCGGCGAGCCTCCGTCCCCCGTTCCCGAACCGCTAGCGGAACTCCTATTCCGCTGGATCGACAACCGGGACAACATGAAGAACACCGGGACCAACGCCTGCCGGTGGCTTTTCCGGCCGCCGAGCCGGGCAACCGCTCCACCCCGACGTCCTGGCGGCTCTCCTCAACGACATCGGCATCCCCACCACCGCCGGCCGCACCGCCGCGATCCGGCAGCACGTCCTGGAGATGCCCGCCCCGGTCGTCGCTGAGGCTCTGAGCTACCACCGCGTTACCACGGCCAAGCTGGCCTCCGAGGCCGGAGGCACCTGGAGCCGATACGCCTCTGGTGACCACCGGCGGTCACCACCAGGCTGGACACCACGGAGCACTATCTGAACCTGCTGTCAGCCGACTGAAGCCGCTACTCCGCAGGAAGGGGACTCAACGGAATCTGCATCAACGCCCAGCGCGTGAAGGTCAGCAAAGCCTCGCCGGCGAGGTCCTCAAGCCGGTAGAAGTCCTCCGGCAGCACGTCGAGCAGGAAGTGCTCGACTTCCCGGTCTGCTCGCTTGATCAGGACGAGGGAGCGATAACAGACCTTGGGGGGATGCTCAAGAAGGATCGCTCTCAGAGACCCCGTCGCATCGTCCGCCAGGTGCTGATCAAGCCATCCAGGATCACGTCCCCTGCCGAGGTTGAGGCGCTCGCTCTTCGAGCTCAGTCCTACCAGGTCCTGCTTGTTCACACGCTTGATTGCTTTGGGCACCTTCTCCGGCATGAGAGCAGGTTAGCCCTCGACGACCAGACCGCGAGTTGCTGCACAGCGCAGACCATGTCCCTGCGACGCCCCAGCACACACAGTGACTACAACGACCGCTTGGGCAGCAGTACTCGCGACAGTTGATTACGCGAGTTCACCAGTACCGAGGCCGGTGTACCGGGGTTCGGCGTCGGAAAGCAGTGGGCGGATCTTCGACCAGGCGCCGTCGGCGCCGATGAGGAGGCCGCTGGTCACGGTCGTGCCGTCGGTGAAGGCCAGCTCGTGTCGGCCGTCGCCGAGGGGCCGGACACCGGTGACCTTGTGTCCCCACCGGACCGTCTGATCGGGAAGGGAGTCGAGCAGGATGCGGCGCAGGTCTCCGCGGAGCACTTCGGGACGCCGCCCCGTGCCGTCGTCGGGGGCGTCGAGCAGCAGCTTGCCGTGCTGGTCGAGCACACGCGACGCCTCGGCGCCCTCGTGGATGATCGCGCGGAACTCGTCGGTGAGGCCGGCGTCGGCGAGCGCGCGCTGCCCGTCGGCCTCGTGGATGTCGAGCCGGCCGCCCTGCGTGCGGGACTTCTCCGAGGGATCGGCCTCGTAGACCGCCCCGCTGCCGTCGGTCGGCGCGTTGGTCGCCGCGCCCAGCAGACCCAGCGAACTGCCGGACGTGCCGCCCGGCATCGGGATGGCCTGGCCCGCCATCTCCAGGTGTTCACGCGCGTGCAGATCACGTCGTCCTGCTGCTTGTCAGCCCGCGGCCAAGAGTCGCCTGAGCCAGGCGCTGCGGGTCGCCGATGCGGTCTGCGACAGCGCAGCTTGTGGCGCGATGCCGTCGAACCCGTGGAAACCGCCCGGCCAGACGTGCAACTCGGTCTGGACACCGGCCTGCAGCAGCCGAGCGGCGTAGTCAATGTCCTCGTCGCGGAAGGTCTCGACAGAGCCGACGTCGATGAAGGAGCTGGGCAAGCCAGTCAGGTCGGTCGCCCTCGCAGGCGCCGTGTAGATGCTGACGTCGCTGCCACCTCTGTGTTCGCCGAGCAACGCGTTCCATCCGGTCATGTTGCTGGTGGTGTCCCAGAGGCCCTCGCCGTCCAGTTCCTGGCTGCTCGGTGTGAGGAACCGGTCGTCGAGCATCGGGCACATGAGCAACTGACCCAGCAGCTGAGGGCCACCGCGGTCGCGTGCGAGAAGCGCCACGCCGGCCGCGAACCCGCCGCCGGCGCTCGCCCCGGTGACGACGATGCGGTTCGGGTCACCGCCTATCTCCGTGGCGAGTCTATGGGTGCCCAGCAGACCCGCGTAGCAGTCCTCGATCGGCGCCGGGTCGGGGTGCTCCGGTGCCAGGCGGTACTCCACCGACACCACGATGGCGCCGATGTCGACGGCCCAGTCCAGCACGCCGCCGGCTACGGTGCGGTTGTTGCCGATGATCATGCCGCCGCCGTGCATGTAGTAGAGGATGGGCGCTCCTGCCGCCAGACCCACCGGCTTGAGGACGAGGAGCGAAACCTCCGGAGCGCCCGCCGGGCCGGGTACGGACAAGTTCTGCAGTTGGAGCGTCCCGTTGCGCGTCAGGGCCTCGTCCGGGACCGCGAATATGGGGTTGGCTCGCAGTTCCTCGATGTCCTCGGCGGTAATGGTCGGTGATAGGTGTTCGTGTACGACCGTCAGCGCTGCGGCGAGCTCAGGGTCGAGCGGTGGGTGCGTCCTGGCCATCGGCGATTCCTCGGTTCAGGGGGCGGTGATCTTGTCGGAGAGGGGGGCGATGATGGTGTCGGCAACCCAGCGTGCGACGCCGGTCGGGTAGGGCGCGCCCAGTCCGAGCACGATGTGGCTGAACCCGCCATCGAGCGCCGCGCGGATGGTGTGGCGGGTGTGCTGAGGGCGATCGTAGGAGACGGGCAGGACGATGGATCGGGTGATCTCAGCCGGGTTACGGCCGGTCTCCTCGCACAGCCGGTCGAGGGTGGCGCTGCGCTCGATCGCCTTGTCGATGGTGCCTCCGGGCATGTTCCACCGGTCCGCATGCTCGGCAACCACGCGCAGCGTCCGGGTGGCCTGACCGCCGACCAGGATCGGGGGGCGGGGATGCTGGACGGGTTTGGGACTGCAGAACGCGCCCGTCATCTGGTGGTACTCGCCGTGGAAGTCGAATGGTGCGGTTTCGGTCCATAGTCTGCGGATGATCGTGCACGCCTCGGCGAGGCTTCCGACCGCGTGGGCGGCATCGTGGAAGGGAAGGCCGTGAGCTGTGTACTCACGCCGGGCCAGTGGCACGTCGGTGCGAGAGCCCGCGCCGATACCGAACTCGAGCCGGCCGCCGGAGACGGCATCGACAGTGGCGGAGATCTTGGCCAGCATGGCCGGTGGGCGGAACCTGTTGCTGGTGACCATCACCCCGAGCCGCAACCGCTCGGTTTGGGCCGCGAGAGCGGACAGCAGTGTCCAGCCCTCGAAGGTGGGCCCGTTCGGGTCGCCGCCGAGCGGCATGAGGTGGTCGAACAGCCAGGCGTGCTCGATCTGAGGGATGCCGTCCGCCTCATGCCAGACCCGCAGGACGTCGTCGTAGGCGACCTGCGCGGGGGCGGTCATGATTCCGAAACTGGAGATACCGGCCGGTGCCAGGTGGTTGGTCACTTCGAGTCGATGCTTCCCAGCGGGTCGGCGGCCGCAGCCAGAGTCCGACGGGCGGTAGGCCACGCGTCGTTGTCCAGGCCGAGTGCGGTACGCAGATACGCCAGGGTGGCGTGCTGGACGAGCGCGACACGCTCGGGGCTTTCGTCGGTGGTGCGCGTGTCGTTGGCTCCCTGGATGCCGCCGAGTCCGTGTTCCGCGCCGAACAGGGTCAGCAGATCGGTGGCGCCCGGGCTGAGGCGGTAGCCGTCGGTGAACCAGTCCGGACCGCGCACCGTGAGCGGAGACTGGTCCGCGTCGCCGGCGACCATAAGACTGGGTGTCTTCAGCTCGGCGAAATCAGGGTTCATGAACGGGAAGTACTGGGTGGCGAGCGGGCTCAGGTCGGCGCCGCCGGTACCGGGCAGGCACAGCAGCACGGCCGCGCTGACTCGCGGCTCGGCCATGCTCTCACCGGGAGTGCCGTCGGCGCCGACGACCCGTGCACCCGCCAGGGTGCTGGCGGTCTGCGCGCCCCAGGAATGTCCGGCTACCGCAATGCGGTCGTGGTCGATGCGGCCGGCCAGCCCGGGCACGGCGGCTTCAAGTGTGTCGAGCTGGTCCAGGACGCGAGCGAGGTCGTCGGTGCGGATGCGCCAGATGAGCGGGGTGCGCGGGTCGTCGGGGGCGAGGCCGAGGGAGTCGAGATGTGTGGGCTGGATGACGACGAAGCCGCGGGCGGCCCAGAAGCCGACCAGAGGTGCGTAATCGTCCATGGTCAGGGTCATGCCGTGCGAGAGGACGACGACGGGCAGGTTGTGGCCGGTCGTGGGCGCTGTGACCCGCACCTGCACGTCCTGGCCGCGGTCCGGGGCGGGCAGCGCGATCGGGCTGACAGAGATGACTGAGGCGGTGAAGGCGTTGCCGCCGTCCGCTGACGTGGTGCCGCTCATGTGGTGCATGCCTTTCTCGATAGGCCCAGTGGGCTCGTGCGGCGCGGCGTCTGGCATCCTTGAAATATGGAGCGCCGCTCCGGATCAGAATACGGAGCGATGCTCCGCTTTGCAAGTGGGAGGTGTTCACGATGTCCGCAGCCGATACTCCGCCGGCAGCCGCAGGTCGCAAGCGAGCCGACGTCCGCCGAAACGAGCAGAGGCTCCTGGACGCAGCCGCGGCCGTGTTCGTCCGTATGGGGGTCCACGCTCCCGTACGGGAGATCGCAGCGGAATCAGGCCTCGGCATGGGCACCATCTACCGCCACTTCCCCACCCGGGCGGACTTGGTGGTCGCGGTCTTCCGCCACCAGGTTGACGCACTCGCCGCAGCCGCCCACCCGGCGCAAACTGCCGATGCCTACGAAGTCCTGCGGCAGTGGGTCCACCAATTCGCCGACTTCCTCGTCACCAAACACGGCCTCGCCGAGGCGCTGCACTCGGACCAAGCCGGATTCGAGACCCTGCACAACGAGTTCGTCGAACGCCTGCTACCCGTGCTCGACCAACTGCTGAAAGCGTCCGCCTCCGCTGGCCACACACGCGCCGACGTACGGGCCTACGACTTCATGCTCGCCATCGGCAACCTGTGCATCGGAATCGAGACCTTCCCCGACTACCAGGCCCGCCACATGATCGACCTGATGCTCGCCGGCCTTGCCCAGCCCGCCCCGGCACCGACAGACGATGAGGTCGGCAACTCGGCCGGAAACAACCGAGCTTGTTGACCCGGCTTGTTGCCTACGGCAGTGGGGCCCGGGACCGTGATGCGGTGCCTCCGCTTGCCGTGCTGGCGCAGGAGCTGCTCGATGCGCTTGCGGTTCACCATCACACCACCCGCGCGGAGCTAGGCGGTGAGGTGTAGGCCGTCGAGGACGGTGTCGAAGCCTTCCTGATCGGCACGACCACGCAGGAACACGACCACGCAGGAATGGAACTTCATCCTCGGCGACCTCACATCGCACCCACCAAGGAGGCCGCTCTAAACGGCATGGCCAACCTCGGATGCACCGCCGCCGACCTCGACACCTACCTCAGCCGACTCGGCAGCAAGGATCCCGGCCACGCACTGGCCCAAGCACTCAGCGACCGCACCTTCAGGCGCCCCGCCCGCCGCCTCGCCGACACCGCCGCCCAAGCCGGCATCCCCACCTACGCCTACCAATCCGCCTGGCCCGTCCCGCACTTCGGCGCCGCCCACTGCACCGACCTCCCCTTCGTCTTCGACCACCTCAACGCACCCCAGGCACCCGAACTCCTGGACCCGACGCCCCCCAGCACACGGCCACAGACATGCACACCGCACTCGTGTGCTTCGCCCACGGCGATCACCCCGGATGGAGCGCCTACACCGCCGAAGAGCGCCGCACCATGGTCTTCGACCACAACTCCCGGGAATGCACCGACGGTCTCGCCAGGTCCCCCAACGAACTCTCAATGCCCGTAGTCCCCTCCTCGCACAGTCGATGCGCGGCAGGGCGCTGTGAGGGAACTCGATATCTCCCTCTTACTCGCCGCCCGGGCGGCGAGTAAATCTGTGGCGTGCACCGCAGTGACCTGTGGCCGGCGCAACCGGCCGCAGCCCGACGCGGAGGAAGCCCGCGTACACGCCTCGCCTCGGGGATACCGTCGAGGACACCCAGAAGCGGCAGACCGGCCGCGTGATGGGCTTCGTCGGCCCCGTTCGTGCAGCTCCGCCCCATCGGCGGCGGCAAGGAGTAGAACGCGGGCCCGGACAGCTCCGGCCCATCACAGTGACCGAAGCGCTCAGCGCGGGTGTGGCCCTGGCCAACGCCCGGTCCCGAGGGGAGTGCCCGTGACGGCCACCGAGCAGGCGACAGACCTGTCCGTCGAGCGCACGCTGGCACGGCAGTCTGGCTACGAGAGCGTGCACGCCCAGTGCCGCCAGACCAAGGACCTGCCCCCGCCGTACGGTCGCGGAATCCCGCTCGCTCGCCGCTCCCCCAGCGCCTGCCACCGTCAGGCCAACGAGCCCCTCGTGAAGACCATCGCCGGCATGGGCCTGTACGTGGCGGTCGTGACCGGCCCCGTCCTCGCCCTGGTGCCGGCGCGGACCCCGCACTGACGCACCCCCATGGCGGGCGCTCCAGGTCAGGGCCGTGCTCAAGACGCCCGCCCCGTCGGTGTTCCGGAAGACGCCGGCGGGGCGGGCCCGACTGGCAGACCATCATCCATCGTATTGAGGAGAGACAAGCCGTGACCGTTGCAGACGTGCGGGAGGCCTTCCCGCTCGCGTCCGAGGGGGGCGCATCCCGCACAGCGCGGAGCCCCCGACAGGCGCCGACACCCGTCCGTGGGTCCTGCGCTTCGCTCGCACCCCCGACGCCTCCAAGGCAGTCGTGCTGCCGTTCGCCGCGTACGACGAGGAGTTGCAGATGTCGGTCGGCCTGTACGACGGTCCGCTGCCGTGGATGCCGACGCACACCCCGACCGTCCAGGACGGCAGTGTGTCGAATCCGCCGCCGCTCGTCGAGGGCCCAATGGACTGATGCCGTGATGCCCGCCGTTCTCGTGATCGCGGCCCGCTACGCGCCCACGATCTGTGCCTCGCGCTGGACCTGCCGTTGATGCCCAAGCACGTCGAAGGCACCCGCGCGAAACTCAAACGCCTGGTCAGCATTGGATGCCTCGATGAGACCGAAACCGGAGTGTTCGCACGCCCCGGCATTGAGGGCGCCGACAGGCGCCGCCGACCAGCAATCCTGATCCAGACCAACGGGCAAAACGCCAGAAGACTCGCTCATTGCCCGCTGAGCTCGCGCGTTGGCGTCAGGAACGAAGGGTGCGCAGGCCGGCGCGGATTTCGCTGACCAGGATCTCGGGCTGCTCCAACGCCGCGAAGTGCCCGCCCTTGTCGGCCTCGCCGTAGTGGATCAGATTGCTGTAGGTGTCTTCGATCCAGCTGCGGGGCACGCGTGGGATGTCCCTCGGGAAGACGGTCACCGCGACCGGAAGCGTCACCTTCGGGCCGGCGAAAGTGAGCGATTTGTTCTCCCAGTAGATGCGGCCGGACGACGCTGCGCTGTTGGTGAACCAGTAGAGGGATATCGCGTCGAGCATGTCGTCGATGCCGAGAGCGTCCTCGGCGAGCCCGTGGTTGTCGGTCTTGGACTGGAACTTCTCGTAGATCCAGGCTGCCTGGCCGGCGGGAGAGTCCGCCAAGGCGAATCCGACAGTCTCCGGCTTCGTGCCCTGAAGGTGGTTCGACCCACCGAGATCGCCGGCGTAGAGGGCGAGGGTCTCCACGGCGTAGCGCTGTTCGGGCGACAAGGTGTCGGGTATCTGTGCGGGAAAGGCGTACTGGGTGTTCAGATGAATTCCGAGAAGCCCCTCAGGTTGCATGGCCCCGAGGGCGGTGGTGACGACGGCACCCCAATCGCCGCCTTGCGCGGCCCATCTCGTGTAGCCGAGACGTTTCATCAGCTCCGCCCATGCGCTTGCGATGCGCGATACGGTCCACCCGGTCTCCGTGGGCTTCTGGGAGAACCCGAACCCGGGGAGCGAGGGGACGACGACGTCGAATGAATCGGCGGCATCTCCTCCGAACGAAACCGGATCGGTCAGCGGGCCGATCAGCTTCAGGAACTCGACGATCGAGCCCGGCCATCCATGCGTGAGTATCAGCGGCATCGCGTTGGGATTCCTGGACCTGACGTGGATGAAGTGGATGTCCAGCCCATCAATCTCGGTCAGGAATTGGGGGAAGCGATTGAGCTCGGACTCAAAGCGCCGCCAGTCGTAGCCGCGCTCCCAGTAGTCGACCAGAGATCTGGCGTTCTCTACGCGAACCCCTTGCGACCAGTCGCCCACCGTTTCCGGATCCGGCCATCGAGTTCTGGCCAGTCGCTGCTTGAGGTCGTCGATCTCCGATTCCGAGATCGAGACGGTGAACGGGCGGACGAGAGCCGAGGTCGGCGGCGTCGGTGCGGTCATTGCCTTCTTCTCTTCTCCTGAGCTTCGAAGCACAGCACAACCCTCCGCTGCACACTGGTGTGCAGTCCGTCTCACTGTACACCAGTGTGCAATACTGGTGCGATGTCCACCGAGTCCTCCCGTGTGCGCTCGATGAACGAGACACGCGATCGCATCCTCGACGTCGCCCTCGATGTGCTGGGAGAGAATCCCGACGCCGGGATGGGCGACATCGCCTCCGCTGCCGGCGTCGTCCGTCGTACGGTCTACGACCACTTCCCCTCGCGCCTCGACCTGGTTCGGACACTCACGGAACGGGCCGTCACCGAGGTGACAGCCGTGCTCACCGAAGTCAACGCCTCCGGCGCGGAAGCGGACGCGACGTGGGTCGAATTCATCGCCCGTCTCTGGCCGGTGGCGCACCGGTACCGAGTGCTGTTGGCGCTGCGCCGTGGCGAGTACGGCGAGGCGATCCACGCCCTGCTCGGGCCCGTCGATGAGCTCCTCGCCGGCCTCGTGAAACGGGGCCAGGACGGCGACGTGTTCGCACAGCACCTGCCGGCGGGTCTTCTGAGCCAGGTTGCCTACGGCGTCGTGTTCGCCATCGCGGACAGTGACCTGCCGAACGGGACCCTCGGCGCCCGAGCAGCGACGATCACCAGCCTGCTGATGCTGGGAGTTCCCGAGCCGCGCGCAATTGCTCTCGTGGGCGACCAGCCCTGACCCGCAGCACTCGAGCGGAGCCGCGGATCGTCCTGCTCCGGACACGACATTGTCACCGCACCCCGCTCAGTATCCGGTGAGAACAGTGTGATCGCGACAATGTCGACAGGCCTCTGGTCGAGGGTGTCCGCCGCTCAGCCCGCTGTCGTAGCGAGTGGCCTCGGCCCCGTAATGCTTCAGCTTGTGGATGGCCCGTTCGACGGGGTTGCGTTTTTGTGCCGCTCCTTGTGGAAGCCAGGTGGCCGTCCGCCGCGTGTCCCCTTGTGCAGACGGGCGCCTGGCCGGCCGCGATACCCCAGCCGGGTCTCACCTGGGCATCCGCCGCGACCTCGGACCTGGTACGGCGTTCGGCCGGAGAGAACCTAGATGTCCTGGAACTCGTTCGGCAACTGATCCATGACGTCCTGGAACTCCTTGCCCGGAACTGCCTGCTGCAGCGTCATGAACACCGCCCGAACCGCGCGGCGCGCCACCGTCTCGTCGGTGTTCGCACGTTCGCTCACACGCCGCACGAATTCGTCCACGCCGAATTTCTGAGCCACGTCCTCCGGCGGGACCAGCGGCGGGGCGACTTCCGGAGGAAGGACTGCTGCCAGATCACGTGCTTCGCCGCCCGTAATCCTCTCCGCGAGCGTCAGCATCGTGGCACGGGTCAGCGGCGCCGCCTGATCCTCCGGCACGTGGGCCCGCTGAGCGACGAGCCGGATGAACTCGTCATACTCCATGGCGACTCCTCATCGAAACGTTGCTTGAGTACCCGCGGCGTACTTCCCGAGCAGATACATAAGTCGACAGATCGTAACGATCAGGCAGGCCCTATCGTCCGTGCGCCCACCGGCCATCCGGGTGATTTCGGGGCAGGAGCTGCGGAGCGAGGACGGACGCGCCTGGCGCTGTGGTGTTCCTCGCCGCCGCGCCAGGCGGCAACCGTACGTGGGCGTCACAGACGCTGGTCAGCGGACGGCACCTGGGCCGTCCAGACCGGCGCCGACGCGGAAGCCCGCCTCGGCTGGAGCGACAAGGCACCCCGGACGCTCCCGGCGGGCTGACCTGGCGAGCTGGTAGACCACGAGAAGTGCGTGGATCTCCCGAGTGATGCGTTCGGGAGTGCGGGCACGCAGGACCCGGCTGCCCAAAATCATCGACTTCAGCTCCAGGTAGGCGGTTTCGACCTCCAAGCGCTGGTCGTAGAGCGTGGCCAGTTCGCCCGCCGGGTAGCGGTGGTGGTCGAGCAGGGTGGTGGCCAGCCGGTAGAGGCCGGTGTGCTTCCCGGCGGTGGTGGTGATGGTGATCTCGCAGTCGATGACACGGACGGTTACCGGGCCGAGCGTGGAGAGGTAGGAGCCGGGGTGGCGGGCCAGGACCGGCATCCTGCGGCCGTGATTCAGCCGGACCAGGACTTCGCTGCCGTTGGCGGTGATGTCGGACAGCAGCCCTTGGGCGGCGAAGTTGCGGTCGGCCAGCAGGATCATCCCCGGCCGGAGGCTGGGCAGCAGTCGCGGAGCGTAGGTGGTCTCGCCGGTGGTGGTGGGGCCGAACACGGCGTCGATGAGGCTGCGGGTGCCGCAGGCGACCAGAGCCAGCAGGCGGACCTGCGGGTAGCCGGTGCCACCGTGGTTGCCCGCCTGCTTGGTGAACCTGGTCAGGACAGCGGGGCTGTCGGGCACGGTCAAGGTGGTGCCGTCGAGCGCGACCACCAGCAGACCACGCCGGCGGACCGCTGGCCCGTACGGGTTGCGGCCGGGCCGCGCAGCAGGTCGAACAGCCACCGCAGCGGTTTGCTGCCGACACGTCAGCGGGCCTGGGCCAGCGCGCTGGCTGTCGGTGCGGCTACCGGTAAGCCGACCAGTGCCCCCGTGAGCTTGCGCCACACGCCGGGGTATCCCACCTCGGGGAACAGACACGCGGCCAGGATCAGGTAGATCACGACCCGGGAGGGCAGGTCCCGCAGCCGCGACTGCACGGCCCTGGCCGCCCTCAGGGCCTCATCCACCATCTCGAACGGAACGAGCTGGGTGAGTTCACCGAGATGCCCGGGCGCAAACCGCCCTCCAGCCACCGTGACGGCACGGGTGATGGCAGACTGATCGGACAGCGGAGCCTCCGGTCTTTGTGAACGGCTTGTCTTGGTCGACTGCCAGCTCTACCGGGGCTCCGCTCCTCACGTCCGGCGAATCCACAGCTCAGAGACCCTGGACGACCCCGCCCTACTCGTAACTTCACGGCCTCGGGGCTAGGCCGTTTCGTTCAGATCATCTGATCGTGGGTTCGGGTGCGCCGTTGACTGATGCGCCCTGGGCCCCGGGACGTCAACGATGTCGCGGGCGCGGACATCAACGTGTACACGGGTCGGCCGCAAGAGCTGAGTTCGTATCCGCCCCTTCGAGTCGGTCCGTCAGATGACCTCCTTCTCCTCGGTGACCATCACGGCCACCGAGTCCATGTCGATGAAGCGTGCTTCGTCGGGGTTGACCAGCGTCCGGTAGTTGTCGGAGGCGAAGAAAGCGTCGTGGTCCTCCCAGTCCTCGAACCAGATTTCCGTCAGGCCGTCGTAGGCCCGGGGCGGGTAGTTCTCGGCGGGGACCGGGTGGGACACGGTGTACTTGCGCACGTAGCGCTCCGCCTCCGGGATGGAGGTGAACAGCGGCGCGTGCCGATCCCGGTGGTGCTCGACAAAACGCTCGTACGACATTCCCTCGACGCGGTTGATCATGAAGATGAGCTTCAGCATGGAGTTAACCTAAAAGCTCACATTGATGTCAGGGGCAAGTGAGCCAGGAGCATGGGAGGAGTTCGGCATGCGGATCGGTGAATTGTCCGCCCGGACGGGAGTCAGCCGCCGGTCGCTGCGCTACTACGAGGAGCAGGGCCTGCTTGTCAGCTCCCGCTCGCCCAGCGGACAGCGCCACTACGAAGACGAGCACGTCCAGCGGGTGCGCCTGGTGCAGGCGTTCCTGGCGGCGGGTATGTCCAGCGGCACCATCGTCGAGATGGTGCCCTGCATGACCGAGCCGAGCGAGGACAGGGCGCGGCAGGCACTGGAGATCATGGGCCGCGAGCGGGCCCGGCTGTCCGAGGACATCGACGGCCTTGCCGCCGCCAGGGACGCGCTGGACCACCTCATCGAGGACAACCACGCGTACCTGACACGGTCGGCGGACGACGGGGCGTGAACTGGGCGTGAACTAGGCGGGGTGTTTGGATCAGCGTGCGGACCAGGGGAAGATGCCTGCGACGTGGAGTCCGGCCAGGTAGATGGTCGCGGTCTTCTCATAGCGGGTGGCGATGCCTCGCCACTGCTTCAGGCGGTTGATGCACCGTTCGACGGTGTTGCGCTGGTTGTATGCCTCCCGCTCGAAGGCAGGTGGTCTGCCGTCGGCTTGTCCGCGCCGGGTCCGGTTGGCTCGCTGGTCGGCCCGTTCCGGGATCACCGCGCGGATACCACGTCTGCGTAGGTGGTCGCGGATCTCGCAGGAGGAGTATGCCCTGTCGGCCAGGACCATGTCCGGCCTGGTGCGGGGGCGTCCATGGCGGCGGGGTACGCGTAGGCGGGCCATGACGTGGGTGAAGGCGGGTGCGTCGCCGGCCTGTCCGGCGGTGAGGACGGACGCGAGTGGTCGGCACCGGGCGTCGGCCGCGAGGTGGATCTCATAGCTCAGCAGTGAGCCCGTGCACGGATGCGCAAGGGCCCGCCGTGTGAGGTGGAAGCCTGCCGCCGTTCCGGGACCTTTGGTCAGACCGGTCTCCCCCTCTCATGCCGCCGGGCGGAGGCCCGAGGTGGATCCGGGGACGCGATCGCTCCACGAAGACCGCGCCCCGCCCGGTGGGACCGACGTGGTCGCGGCCGGGAAGCCCTTCGATATCGCCGTCGATCTACAGACAGATCCCGCGGCGGTGCTGTTACCGCCCACCGAGATGCCTCGCACCCAGCTCATCGACCCACCCGCCACCGCTGCGAGGACATCCACCGCCTGATGGAGAAGGGGTCGGACGACCAGTGCGATCGCCCGGAGGCCGAACCTCGGCCGCAAGACCACGCGCCGCTTCCGCGACACCGACCCCGACCCCCATCCCGATCTCGACCAGCTGCTGGCCTCCGCCCGCGACCGACGGCCCAACGGCGTCCCGGAGCCCTTCACACCACACCTCAACACCCGCCTCATCGCAACACAGGCGTCAGATCAGCGGCACCCGCCTGTTCCCGGAGATCCGTGAACGCGGCTGTCTCGGCAGCCGCCAGATCGCCCGCACACACCTCGCCGCCGCCCTGCGCGCGGGCACCACCGAACCGGTCCGGGCCGACAGCCCCAGCCCCAGCCCCCGCAAGACCACCTCATGAATCACCTTCCACGTGACACGCTCACCGGCAGCCGGCAGGAACGACTGCTTCCCGTCCGGCTCGCCTGCCCGGACATCACCCGGGCCTGCGACCCTGCCCGCGCGTCCGCCGATCCGGTGCGTCACCAGCGCGGAGACACCTGCTCCAGGAGCGGATCCGCCAAGCTGAGCAGGACGCTGCGAAACCGATGAGCGGATTCACCGGCCTCCTCCGCCGGGACCTCGACACCGTCCCTGCCGGCCCCACCTTCCCGTAGCGTTCCGGAATTGCCGAAGAACACCCGAAACCGGGTGGAATAGGCTCAAGCGGGCCATGCATGGCCGTGCCTCGTCCGCACTTCTGCGAACCCGGATCCTCACCCAGCCATACCCCTCACCCAACTGCGGCCAGTGATCAGCCGTGCCGCGACTCGCCCGCAGCCGAGCGACGGCCACCGAGGGAGGCGACCAATGCATCTGCCACGATCGCCGCATCCGCCTCGGCCACGTCCGCCGGGTATTCCGGCAGCAGGTCGTCCCAGACGGGCATCCATGACCCGCGCAGCTGGGTCTGTCCCTCAGGCCGGGCGAAGAACCAGATGTGCAGGTGTGCGCCTCCATCTCCGATGCGGTAGACATGGGCTCGCGAAATGTGCGGCAGAGCCTGCACATGACGGACGATGTGAGTGGACAGGACCCCCAGCTCGGCTGCCAGCTCATCGGGCAGGTCAGCCATGTCATAGTGCTCACGCGGATACAGCATGAGCACCAGCGGCACACCGACTCCCGTGATCCGTGTGAGCCGCCAACCGTCGTTGAACCAGATCCCATCGCCCCGGTCCCGGCACGCCTCGCAGCTCGACGGGTCCTCACCGTGCCGCGAAGACTCCGGCAGAACCGGAGGACGCAACGGCGCGACGCGCAATCCGTCCCGTTCGAACGGGCTGATATCCCACCCCGTCATGCGCGCGAGCGGGAGCCGGCGCTCACCATCCGCAGCGGCAAGCGCGTGATCGTAGAACTCATCAGGTCGTAAGGCCATGGCCCGAAGACTAGTGAAGATCAGTCCGGCATCGACACCCAGTGAGGACCAGGGCGGCCCGGCTCCTCCCCGGCGGTGGGGGCAGACCACGAGCACGTCGCCACGACCGTCGCCGGCACCACCCACGGCGTGGCCGAGAAGGCGTAGATCGTGGCGGTACGGGTGCTCCGCAACGACGGGTCCGGCACCACGGCCGGTGTCATCGCGGGCGTGGACTGGATCACCGCCAACCACTCCGGCCCGTCCGTCGCCAACGTGTCGCTGGGCGGCGGCGCCAGTACCGCCCTGGACAACGCGGTGACCAAGTCGATCGCCTCTGGCGTGACCTACTCCATCGCCGCCGGCAATTCCAACGCCAACGCCGCGAACTACTCCCCCGCCCGGGTGCTGACCGCCCTCACCATCGGCGCCACCACCAACACGGACGCGCGGGCAAACTACTCCAACTACGGCTCGACCGTGGACCTCTTCGCCCCGGGATCGGACATCACGGCCGGCTGGAACACCTCCGACACCGCCACATACACGGGCTCCGGCACCTCCTTCGCCGCCCCGCATGTCTCGGGCGCCGCGGCGATCTACCTCGCCGGCCACACCACCGCGTCCCCGTCCGAGGTGGGGAGGGCGCTGGTGAACGCCGCCACCTCGGGCGCCCTGTCCGGCATCGGTTCGGGCTCCCCCAACAAGCTGCTCGAGATCGCGCAGTGACACCCTGACCGGCACACCGGACCTCCGCTGATCACACCTGCCGCCCACCGGGTCCCACCCGGCGGGCGGCAGGCCGTGGCGAAACCGGGATTCGCCATCGGCGGGTCCGGCCGGACCAATGAGATCCATCTCGCGGCCGACGGCGCCTGCCGGCCGCTGGAGTTCGCCCTGACCGAAGGACACACCGGCGACGCACCCGCCTTCAGTGACGTGATGGCCCTCGTGCGCGTTCCCGCTGCCATGGTCAGTCGCCACCAGGTATCGAGGGATCTCGGTGGGGCAGCTCGCCGTGTTCTTCTTGCCGTGCTTGCGTCCCGAGCGGCGACGCTCGGCGCCTGACCGCGCGAAAGGCCTTGCCGGCACGCGATCTCCGCCCCGGGCCGGGCCGTGAGGACCGGTAGACCTCACCGACACTCTCCTGACGCCTACCCGAACAGGGCGCTGTAGCCGTTCAGTGCCGGCTGCCCGCCGAGGTGGGCGTAGAGCACCTTGGCGTCCTTGGCGATCTCGCGCCGGGTGACGAGGTCGATGAGGCCCGCCATGGACTTGCCCTCGTACACCGGGTCGGTGACCATGCCCTCGATCCGTGCGGCCAGCCGCATCGCGTCCATGGTGGACTCGTCCGGGATGCCGTAGGTGCCCGCGTGGTAGCGCTCGTCGAGCAGGATCTCGTCGTGGGCGAGCTCCCGGTCCAGGCCGATGAGCGACGCGGTTCCGCGCGCGATCCGGGCCACCTGGTCCCATGTCTCCTTCGGCTTCGCCGAGGCGTCGATGCCGAGGATCCGCCGCGGCCGCCCGCCCAGCGCGGCGAATCCGGCGATCATGCCGGCCTGGGTGCTGCCGGTGACCGCGCACACCACGATGGTGTCGAAGAAGACCCCGAGCTGCTTTTCCTGCTCCGCCACCTCGAACGCCCAGTTCGCGAAGCCCAGCCCGCCGAGCCGGTGGTCCGAGGCGCCGGCGGGGATCGCGTAGGGCTTGCCGCCCGCCGCCTCGATCTCCGCGATCGCCTGCTCCCAGCTCTCCTTGAACCCGATGCCGAACCCGGCCTTCACCAGCCGCACGTCCGCTCCGGCGAGCCGGGACAGCAGGATGTTGCCGACCTTGTCGTACACCGCGTCCGGCCAGTCGACCCAGCTTTCCTGGATCAGCACGCACTTGAGCCCCGCCCGGGCCGCGACCGCCGCGACCTGGCGCGTGTGGTTGGACTGCACGCCGCCGATCGACACGAGCGTGTCGCAGCCCTGCGCCAGCGCATCGGCGACGAGGTACTCCAGCTTGCGGGTCTTGTTACCGCCGTAGGCGATGCCGGAGTTGCAGTCCTCGCGCTTGGCCCAGATCTCCGCGCCGCCCAGGTGTGTGGTCAGGCGCTCCAGGCGGTGCACCGGCGACGGGCCGAACAGCAGCGGGTAGCGGTCGAAGTCGTTGAGGGACAAGGAATTTCTCCGATCAGTGGATGTCGAGCCTGCGCCGCGCGAACGCCACGCAGGACAGGCTGAGTACGGCCAGGAACATCAGGTAGAAGGTCGGCGCGAGCTTGCTGCCGGTCACATCGACGAGCCAGACGATGATCAGCGGTGTGGTGCCGCCGAACAGCATCACGGCGATGTTGTAGCTCACCGCCAGGCCGGTGGCCCGGTTGGTGACGGGGAACAGCTCCGCCATCATCGCGGGCAGTGGCGCGAAGTAGCCGGCCTTCAACACGCCGACCAAAAACATCACGCCGAGTATCACCCCGAAGCCCGGGGCGGCGACCAGGAACGCGAGGCTCGGGTATACCAGCGCGAGGATCAGCGTCGCGAAGATCAGCATGATCCGGGTGCGGCCGAACCGGTCCGACAGGTGACCCACCACGGGAGTCAGGCCGGTCAGCACGATCCCGGTGACCAGAGTGGAGGCGAATCCGGTCGACGCCGGCAGGTCCAGTTCCTTCACCGCGAACGTGGGCATGTAGGTGATGAAGTAGCTGATCGCGGTGGACACGGCGAGCGCGCCCATGGCCACGAACATGCGGTCCTTCTGGGTACGGAACGTCTCCTTCACCGGCGCGCGCTCCTGGTCCGCGGTCTTGACGAACTCACCGGCCTCGCCGACGTAACGCCGGATGTAGTAGCCGACCGGGCCGATCAGCAGACCGAAGAAGAACGGGATGCGCCAACCCCACGACTCCAGCTGCGCGTCGGACAGCGTGGCCGTGAGCACCGTGCCGAACGCCGACGCGAGCAGCGTCGCGAAGCCCTGGCTCGCGAACTGCCAGCTGGCCATGAAGCCGCGCTTCTCGGGCCTGTGCTCGACGAGGAACGCGGTGGCGCTGCCGAACTCCCCGCCCGCGGAGAAGCCCTGGACGAGTCGGGCGATCAGGATCGCGATCGGCGCGACGAGCCCGATCGTCGCGTACGGCGGCATGGTCGCGATGAGCAGTGTCGCGACCATCATGAGCCGGATCGACACCATGAGCGCACGCTTGCGCCCGGCACGGTCGGCATACGCGCCGAGCACGAGTGCCCCCAGCGGACGGACCACATAGGCCACCGCGAACGTGCCGAGCGTCAGCAGCAGCGACACGGTCTCGTCGGCGGTGGGGAAGAACTGGTCCGAGATCGTCGCGGCGAAGAAACCGTAGACGAGGATGTCGAACCATTCCAGCGCGTTCCCGATGGACGCGGCGACGATGACGCGGTGCACCTTCACCGGTGGTGCTTCGGGGGCTACGGTCCGTGTGGTCATGGGTGACTCCGCACGGGAGAGTCCTCGCCGAGGTCCCAGAACAGGCCGGCCATGATGCGCAGGCTCTCCCGCGCCACCGGGGCCAGCAGGTGCTCGTCCGGGGCGTGCTGGGCGCAGGCGGGGTAGGAGTGCGGGATCCAGAGCGTGCACAACCCGAGCGCGCCTGCGAAGGCGTCGTTGGGAAGGCTGCCGCCGAGGTTCGGCAGCAGCGCCGGTTCCGCGCCGGTGGTGCGGCTGATCGAGCCGAGCGCCCAGTGCACCCAGGGGTCGTCCGGATCGGTCCGGGTCGGCGGCATGGTCGGGCCGACCTCGACGTCGACCATGGGAAATCCGTGCTCGTCCAGGTGGGTACGGAGGATGACGCCGAGCTTGTCGACGTCGGTGCCGACCACGGACCGGAGCTGGCAGTGCGCGTGGGCGCTGCCGGGAATGGCGTTGACCGGGGTGTCCGGGTTGCCGGCGGCGAGCGAGAGCACCTCGACGCTGTTCCAGCCGACGAGACGCTCGGCCGGGGTGAGACCGGGTTCGCCCCAGCCGTCGTCGACGGGCGGATCGTCCGGTCCGCCGCCGACCGCGATGTCGCGCAGGGCTTCCCGGACGTTCTCGGGGACCTCCCGCGGCCGCAGACCGGAGACGAGGATGCGGCCCCGCGCGTCGACGATGGAGGCGAGCGCCGCCCCCAGCACGGTCGCCGGGTTGCGCAGCAGACCGCCCCAGTTGCCGGAGTGGTATGAGCCCTCGCGCAGGTCGACCCGCAGCGTGAACGGGGTGGAGCCGCGTGAACCGAGGAACAGCGTCGGCCGCTCCGCGGCCACGCGCGGCCCGTCGGACGCGATCAGTACGTCGGCGGCGAGCTCGTTCCGCAACTGGGCGCAGACCGTGCGCAGGCCCGGCGAGCCGGACTCCTCCCCGGTCTCGACCAGCACCTTGAGGTTGAAGCCGAGCCGACCGCGCACGCGGAGCACTTGCTCGAGTGCCGCGAAGTTGATGGTGTGCTGGCCCTTGTTGTCGGCGGTGCCGCGGCCGTACCAGCGGTCGCCCTCGACCACCACCTGCCACGGATCGAGGCCGGGCCGCCACCGCTCCGGCTCGCCGAGGACGACGTCGCCGTGGCCGTAGACCAGCACCGTGGGCATCTCATCGCCCTCGTGTCGGGTCGCCACGAGCAGCGGGTAGTCGCCGGCGGGGTTGTCGAGGACGCGCGCCTCGCAGCCCAGCCGGCCGATGAGCGCAGGGGCCAGCTCGTCGGTGAGGTAGGAACGCAGCGTCCGCGCAGCGGCCCGGTCCTGGCTTTCGGTCGCGAACGCGACCCGGCGGCCGAGGTCGGCGAGGAATTCCCCGGAATCGTAGTATTCGGTGGCGCAATCGATCACGGCAGCACGGGTCATCATTACCCTTAACATGAGAAACGTGCGATTTACAATGCGTCCGGCCGGTGTGCTGAGTTTACGGAGCGGGATAGGGCGGCGATAGAGCGGGAAATTGCACGTTTTCGAAGGGTGTATTGCCCTGGCGGCAACGGCTACGGTCTGCGGCTTCCCCACCACCACCCTCAGCGGACGCGCTTCGCGCTGGAGTACATTCTCGGAATGCACCTCCTGCCCACGTCGCTGCGCTACTTCCTCGAGGTCGCGCGCACCGGTTCGATCAGCGAGGCCTCGGAGCGCCTGCACGTGGCGACGTCGGCGATCAGTCGGCAGATCGCGAAGCTGGAGCAGGACGTCGGGGCGCCGCTGTTCGAGCGCCAGCCGCGGGGGATGGTGCTGTCGGAGGCGGGCGAGATTCTCACCGCCTACGCCCGGCGCAGCGCGCTCGAGGCCGAGCAGGTGCTCGCCGACGTGCACGGCGTCGAGGCCCTGCACCGCAGTACCGTCAAACTCGCGAGCTCCGAGGGTTTCGCGCGCGATTTCCTGCCGGCGGCTATCACCGCATTTCGGGAAAAATATCCGGGGGTGCGGTTCCGACTGAATGTCACCGGCCCCACCGCGGCGACGCGGCAGGTGATAGACGGCACGGTGGACCTGGCCGTCACTTATAGCCTCGGACCGGAATGGGGAATCAAGGTCGAGTATTCGCAGCAGCAGCCGATCTACGCGCTGATGCCCGACGATCATCCGCTGGCGCACCGGGAGTACGTCGAGCTCGCGGACCTGCTGGAGTACCCGCTCGCGCTGATGGACGAGGGAACCACGATCCGGCAACTCTTCGACGTCTGCGTCGCGCTGGAAGGGCTGAGCTTCGAGCCCGCGCTCGTCAGCAACTACTCGGGTGCGCTGCAGAGTTTCGCGCAGCTACGCGGTGGGGTCACCCTGGTCGGTCCGCTGACGGTGCGACGGCGGCTCGGTGCCGACCGCCTGGCGATCGTTCCCATCCACAACCCGGAACTGAGCCGCCGAAGCATGCAGATCCAATCGATGGCGCGGCGCGCATTGCCCGCGGCGGTGCGGGCCTTCCTCGCGCACCTGATCGAGCAGATCGGTGATGACATTCTCATGTAGGCAGACCCTTGGCGGCGCCCCAAGGCCGATTGGCGAGACTCCTGGCAACAGCGACGCGGCATTACCTGCCCTCAGCTCGGCGAAGAAGCAGCGGGGCGACGCTGTGGTTGACGAGTTCGCGCGTGACCCGACTCGCACCAGCAGGCCGGTCTGACCACTGGCGGCCCGCAGCCCGCGTGCAGGCGGTCTTCACCGGCTTCACCGGGCGTCAGGAGTGCCCCCGATGCAGGCCAGGGTGAACAGCGCATCACTCCGCGGATCGCGCGTCGCGGACAGGCCCACGGGTCGGGGCTGGCCTGCGGGATATTTCGGCGTTGCTCGCGAATCTTGCGAGAGGTATTGACGCCGTTCACCGGTCCCCTACTATCCAGGTTGCTCGACACTTCGACCCTTGTTCGATATCGCGAACACACTGAGGTCCGCTCCACGCGCACAGCACAGGGCACCGCCGTCACGCCCACCGAAACGGCCGAGCCGCAAGGAGCACGCCGCTGATGTATCCCACGCCACCCGGGCGCACGGCGGCTCGGTCCGCCTCACGCCGTTCGAGCTGTCCACACCCCGCCCCGAGTCAACCCCACCCCCGCCCGCAACCGACCGTACGAGGGAAACCTCCACTCTGGGCGCCCAAGCGGCCCGGACAGGACGGCGAACACGGTCAGGGCCTCTATGACAAAGCCGGGTGACAGCTCCATCCGTCCACCCGGCTCGGTGACGCTCGATGCCCTCTCCAGGTGGGGCGCGGCACGTCGTTGAGCCGTTCGACTCCTCAGCTCCGTCTCGCTCAAGGAATGTCATGACCAACGCATTCCGCAGCCGAGGGACTTGCAGGACGGGAAAGCCGCAAGGGGTCGGCCCGGTGACCACGGACCGCCATGAACCGCACGCGCCACATCGACAGTCCGGAAAGCCTCTGACGGAGCCAACCGGAACCGCTTACTCAAGAATCAAGAGGTCCCCATGCGCAGAGGAAGCTTCAACCGCAAACGTCTGTCTGTGATGCTCAGCGCCTCGGTCGCGGCCCTGGTCTCGTTGGCGGCGACGCTCGTCGCCGACCCGGCTCAGGCGTCCACCAGCGCGTGTTCTCTTCCGTCGACGTACCGGTGGACGTCGACGGGTGTGTTGGCGCAGCCGGCGAACGGATGGGTCTCGCTGAAGGACTTCACCAATGTGGTGTACAACGGCAAGCACCTGGTCTACGCGTCGAACGTGTCAGGATCGTCTTACGGCTCGATGAGGTTCAGTCCCTTCACGAACTGGTCGGACATGACATCGGCCGGCCAGACCGGGATGAGCCAGGCCGCGGTGGCGCCCACGCTGTTTTACTTCGCGCCCAAGAACATCTGGGTGCTGGCGTACCAGTGGGGTGCGTGGCCCTTCATCTACCGCACGTCGAGCGACCCCACCAACCCCAACGGCTGGTCCTCGCCGCAGCCGCTGTTCACCGGTAGCATCTCCGGCTCCGGCACCGGCCCGATCGACCAGACCCTGATCGGTGACGGCCAGAACATGTACCTGTTCTTCGCCGGTGACAACGGCAAGATCTACCGAGCGAGCACGCCGATCGGGAACTTCCCGGGCAGCTTCGGCTCGTCGTACACGACGGTCATGAGCGACTCGACGAACAACCTGTTCGAAGGGGTGCAGGTCTACAAACTTCAGGGCCAGAACCAGTACCTGATGATCGTTGAGGCGATCGGTGCGAAGGGGCGCTACTTCCGCTCGTTCACGGCCTCCAGCCTGAGCGGTTCGTGGACCCCGCAGGCCAGCAGCGAAAGCAACCCCTTCGCGGGCAAGGCCAACAGCGGTGCCACCTGGACCAACGACATCAGCCATGGTGACCTGGTCCGCAACAACCCCGACCAGACCATGACCATCGACCCCTGCAACCTGCAGTTCCTCTACCAGGGCAAGTCCCCCTCCGCGGGCGGCCCCTACGACCAACTGCCCTGGCGGCCGGGTGTCCTTACCCTGCAGCGTTAACCTCGCGCTTTCATCGGGTGGGCTGTCCAAGGCCTGATCACAAACCCGAGAAGTGCTTCTGACCTGCAACGATAAGGCTTGTCGAGAGTTCTGTTGGTTGCGAGGAAAGAAGCACTTTTCGGGTGACCGAGCGTGTCGGGTCATACCCGCGTGTCCGTGTTGAGGGCCACGGCCGTGGGGTGGTGTCCCAGGCCGGCGGTGTACTGCTGGTGGTGATGATGGGAACGCAGTCGCGATCACGTGGAGCTGGGGCGGGGCGCGGGAGGAGAAAGTCGGCAGCGATCACGAAGGTTGCGCGGGCCATGGGATGAAGACCTGCGCAGCGTGACGCCCGCAGAGCCCTTCGCCCCACGGCCCGGGGCCCGGTCCGGTCGACGGGGTTGATCACCGACTGCCGGGATCCAGGGGCGTCGCCCGGCCAGTCGTCCAGCGGTGTGACGACGACGGCTCAGGCAGCCGCGGCCGCCGACCCGGCCGACCGCGCACACCGTCTCCAGCGGCACGGTGCCGAGACCACCCCGCCGGGCAGGACGGCGTGACCACGGGTGAAGACGCAGGGCAACCTCACCGTGAGCGCTTTCATGCGACCCGACCGCACGCCGGTCCGGCGGGCTCGGTCCGGTGTGCTCACGGCGGTCGGGATCACCTGCCCGGGGACCTCACACCTCCATGGGGACCAGGGCGGTGCGGTCGAACGGGCCGCCGTGGGAAGCGGCATAGGCGACGGCGTCGTTGACCGCATCGAGACCGAAGGTCCGGACGCGTTCGGGGGCGAGGTCCAACGCGCCCGAGGCCAGCATCCGGATGATGCCGACGTTCGCCGTGCGCGGGTACATCCACTGGCCGCGCACGGTGACCGAGTTGCGCATGATCCACGGGTACGGGAGCGCGAGATCGTCGCCACCGAGCATGCCGACACCGCCCATGAGGACGACACGGCCGTACTCGCGCACCGTCATGGCCGCCACACGCACCGCGGAGCTGGGTGCGCTCGGCGGAAGCAGATCGATCACCATGTCGATCGGGCCGTCGCCCGCCGCGGACATCGCCGCCCGGTCGACGGTCTCGTCCCCGGTCAGCGGCACCGGGCGCACCCGCGGACCGAACCGGTCGGCGAGCAGGTCGAGCGCTGCCCGGTTGCGGCCCGGCGCGACCACGCGGCCCGCCCCCATCGCGAGCGCGACCGCGACCGCACTGCTGCCGAGGTTGCCGGTGGCCCCGCTGACCAGCAGCGTCTCACCGGCCGCGAGCCCGCCCGCCAGCAGCCCGCCGTAAGGGATGGTGTGCGCGGTGAGCGCGGCCCAGCGGGCCGGGTCCTCCCCCGCCGCGGCCGGCAGCGGGAAGACGTTCTCCGTCGGAACCCGCATACGTTCGGCGAACGACCCGTCATGCAGGTACCGGGCCAGCCGCGCGCCGCCCTCGCCGCGGGAACTCCAGCCCTGCAGTGTGATGTCGGGCGTCAGGGCATCGTCCCGCGAGCGCACCGTGCAGTCGCACCACACCAGGTCCCCGACGCGCAGCCGGGTGGCATCCGGGCCGACGTGGACGATCCGCCCCACGCCGCCGACCCCGGGCACCACGGGAGGGACCAGGGGGTAGTTCCGTTCGCCGCTGAAGACCTCGCCCGCGTACGGGGGGACGCAGGCAGCCAGCACCTCGACCACCACCTCACCGCCACCGGCCTCAGGGTCGGGCAGCTCCCGCACCGTGAGCGGGGCGCCGAACCGCGTCAGTACTGCTGCTCGCATGCGATGACCTCCATGTTCATGTTCATCCGGGTCCGTCGCATCGACACTAAGAGTCCGGCGATCATGCGGGAAGCGACGATCCAGCATCTGTGGTATGCGTAAGCCGCATGGACATCTCCAGTACGGGTCTGCGGGTCCTGCAGCAGATCGCCGAATCCGGCAGCTTCACCGCGGCAGCCGCTAGGCTCGGCTACACACAGTCCGCGGTCTCACGACAGGCTGTCTCCCTCGAACGGAGCGCGGGCACCACCCTCTTCGACCGCCGCCCCGACGGGGTACGGCTCACGCCCGCGGGCCTGACCCTGCTGCGCCACGCCCGCACCATCCTGGACTGCCTCGCCGCAGCCGAATCCGAGATCACCGGCGCCACCCCACGGACCGAACTGGTGCGGCTCGGGGTGTTCCTCAGCGCAGGCGCCGCCCTCCTGCCCGCCACGCTCACCCGCCTCACCACAACCCACCCGCAGCTCACCGTCACCACCACCGAAGGCACCACACCCACCCTGATCCGGGCGCTGCGGGCCGGCTCGATCGACCTCGCCGTACTCACCTCCCGCCCACCCCACCGGCCCTTGGACAGCGAGTCGCCCCGCCTGCACGTCGAGACCGCCGTGGACACCGAACTGGTCCTGGCGACACCCTCAACCGGAAAGTTCGCCGGCCGCACCACCGTCCATGTCGACGAACTGACCGACGCCCCGTGGATCGCCACCCCGTCCTCGAACGCCGAACCCCTGCTCGGCGTCTGGCCCGGCCTGCCCGGACGACCCCACATCGCCCACCGCGCACGCGACTGGCTGACAAAACTCCACCTGGTCGCAGGAGGCTTCGGAGTCACGACAGTGCCGTTGCGCCTCTCGCCGGTGCTACCACCCGGAGTGAACCTGGTCCACATCGAAGGCGCCCCTCCCGAGATTCGCCGGGTTCTCGTCGCGCGCCTTCCCGGCCACCCCACCCCCGCGATCACCGCCGTCACCCGAGCGATCATCTCGGCCGTCTGACACACACCACCGGGCCGGTCAGCCGACTCCGGCCACCGTCCGCACGATCACCCCGCCCTCCCCCGAATTCACCCCCACCTCCCCCGGGCTCAACGCGCTCCGGTCGTACGACGCCATGGCCGTGTGGCGGAGCCGGGTCACCTCACGGCCCGATGTGCGGTGACCTTCCCCGCTGCGATCTTTCGGGGACGAACGGGCCAGACGAGCCCAACAAAACACCCGACCGCACATGCACCTGCCTCCGCGGCGAACCCTCAGCCCGCCCCCGACGAATCCGCAACGCCTGGCGAGCCGGCCACACGCCCGTCACCGGAGTCTCCCGGCGTCTGCACCTCACCGCCTACGCCTCTGCGGTCTTGATCACCCGTCATGTCATCGGTCTCAGCTGTCACATTTGGGTCATTGAACCCATCCCAGCCAGCCGGGTTGTTCATGTCCAACAGCCGCTCGCGGCGGCGCGGCCCGAAGGGCACATCAGCCCAGCCCCCAGCGTCATCTCACGCGCGGTACGCTCACGCGGCCCACGGCCGGCGACGGCGTCCGCGAGGGTCGTAGCCAGGTCTCCGTTATACGTAACGTGCGGAAATGACGAGAGGCGAGCGGCTCGCGGAGCAGTTGGACTGGCACTGGCGCACGAACCTGCGGCCACGGCTGGACGGTCTTGCCGATGAGGAGTACTTCTGGGAGCCGGTGCGCGGCTGCTGGAGCCTCCGCCCACGTGGCACGTCGGCCGCACCGATGTCGGGAGGTTCGGGAGAGTGGACGATGGACTTCGCGTCCCCTGTCCCGGTGCCGGCGCCGGTGACCACGATTGCCTGGCAGCTGGCGCACATCATCGTCTCCTGCCTGGGCTATCGGGTCGGATGGTACTTCGGCGGCCAGGACGGAGCCGTACCGCGCCGAATGTGACTTTCCGGTAGCCGGCGATCGAGATTCGGAAACCTACGTGGACTCCGTGACACTCCGTGGCTGCGAGCTCCAGTGAAGCTGCGCCTCTTGAAGTAGCTGGTCAGGGTGGTGGCCTGAGGTTCGTTCGGGGAGGTCATGCCGGTGTTGGGCGGAGGTCGCGGGTGTAGATCATCTATCAGCCTCGGCCCGTACGCGGCGGGAGGGAGTGAAGGCGTAGACGTCGAGGATGCCCGGTGGTTCGCTGATGCCCGGCCCGCCGGTGGCGATCCACGCGGTGATGTCGCCGATGGCGTCAGATCCGTTGCCCAGGCCGAGCCAGACGGGCCGCCCACCTGCTTTCCGGCCGGCGACGGAGGGCTGCACCACGATGACGTTGGCACGCTCGCACGCGTCGAGGCAGTTCGTGACCCGTACGGTCGCGGCGCCGTCCAGGGCGCTGCGCAGTTCGCGGAGTTGGGCGGCGTGGTCGAGACCGGGAACCTTGGCCTCGGTGCCGCAGCAGCAGCCGCGGCAGACGGTGACCGTGGTCCGTGCTGCTCCTGCCCGGGATGCCGGGGCGGGCGCAGTGCGGCGGGAGCGTTTGCTCATACGGCACCTCCTCGGAGGGTGCTCTTCCAGGCGGCTTCGCGGAGCAGGCGCAGGCCGTTGAGGCCGACGATGACGGTGGAGCCTTCGTGGCCGGCGACGCCGAGCGGCAGTCGGAGGGTGGCGATCAGGTCCCAGGCCACCAGGAGAGTGATGAAGATCCCGGCGATGACCAGGTTCTGCGCGACCAGGCGGCGGGCCTTGCGGGAGAGGGCCACGACCGCGGGGATCGTGGCGAGTTCGTCGCGGACGACGACGGCGTCGGCCGTCTCCAGCGCGAGGTCGGATCCGGCCTTCCCCATGGCGATGCCCATGTGCGCGGCAGCGAGAGCCGGGGCGTCGTTGACGCCGTCGCCGACGACCAGGACCTTGCGGCCTTCGGCCTCCCACTCCTTGACCGCTGTCACTTTGCCTTGCGGCAGGAGTCCGGCGCGGACGTCGGTGATGCCGACCTCGGCGGCCAGGTGGCCGGCGGCGCGTTCGTTGTCGCCGGTCAGCAGGACCGGGGTGCGGCCGGTGAGTTTGGTGAGCGCGGCCACGGTGGCCCTGGCGTCGGGGCGGAGTCGGTCGGCGATGCCCAGGACCCCGACCGGTGCTCCGTCGCGGAGGACGAGGACCGCGGTGCGGCCGTCGTCTTCGAGGGCTCCCACCACGGCGTCTGCTTGCGGGCCGCCGGTGTGGACGAGGCGGCCCGGAGCGCCGATCTGGACGGTCCGCCCGTCGATGACGGCGCTTACGCCCTGGCCGGTTGCGGAGGCGAAGTCGACCGCATCGGCGAGGTCGAGGCCGCGTTCTCGGGCGGCGTCGACAACGGCACGGGCGAGGGGATGCTCGCTGGGGTGCTCCGCCGCGGCCGCGAGCGACAGCAGCTCGTCCTCGTCCAGTCCGGTGCCGGGCAGGGGGCGGATGTCGGTGACCCGGGGGGTGCCTTCGGTGAGGGTGCCGGTCTTGTCGAGGGCGACGGCGTCGACCTGGCCCAGGCGCTCCATCACGACGGCGGACTTTGCCAGCACGCCGTGGCGTCCGGCGTTGGCGATGGCGGACAGCAGCGGCGGCATCGTGGACAGCACCACCGCGCATGGTGAAGCGACGATCATGAAGGTCATCGCCCGGAGGAGGGCGGGCTGGAGGGCCGAGCCGAAGGGGAGCGGGATCGCGAAGACGGCGAGGGTCGCGATGACCATGCCGATCGAGTACCGCTGCTCGATCTTCTCGATGAACAGCTGAGTGGGGGCCTTGGTCTCGGAGGCTTCCTCGACCATCTTCACGATCCGGGCGATCACCGAGTCCACCGGATCCCGTTCGACCCGCACGCGCAGGGCGCCGGTGCCGTTCACCGTGCCGGCGAACACCGCGTCCCCTGTCTGCTTGGCCACGGGCAGGGGCTCGCCGGTGATGGTGGCCTGGTCGACGTCGCTGGCGCCTTCCAGGACCTGCCCGTCGGCGCCGATCCGTTCGCCGGGCCGCACCAGGACCGTGTCTCCGATCTTCAGGTCCCCGGCGGGGACCGTCTCCCCCGTGCCGTCGGCCAAGAGGCGGGTCGCGGTGGAGGGGGCGAGGGCGAGCAGGCCGCGGACCGAGTCCGCGGTGCGGGCGGTCGCGACGGCTTCCAGGGCGCCGGAGGTCGCGAAGATGACGATCAGCAGTGCGCCGTCCAGGATCTGACCGATCGCGGCGGCGCCGAGGGCGGCCACCACCATCAGCAGATCCACGTCCAAAGTCTTGTCCTTGACGGCCTTCAAGCCCTCCCATCCCGGCTCCCATCCGCCTGTGATGTAGGTGGCGGTGAACAGCGACCCCCACAGCCACGCCGGGGCATCGAGCAGGTAGAGCGGGAGTGCGGCCAGGAACAGGACCAGCGCGGCGAGCGCCCACCGGGCCTCCGGCAGCGCCAGCAGCCGGGTGCGCCGCCCGGACGGGGCCGGGCGCGGCCCCGGGACAGCCCGCATGGGCCTCTGATCCAGGACAGAAGACATGACAAAGAACCCTTCACGGGCGGGCGGGGCTACACTTTCACCATACAGGAACATCTGAACAGGTCTTCATATGTTGCCGGTATGATGTCCCCCATGGGCCACGGAACCGACACCGCCAGCAGCGCCACCACCCGCGAGCGCCTCGACGCGGTCGGCACCACCGACGTGGCCTCCACCCTCCAGGCCCTCGCCACCCCTTCACGCCTCTACATCCTGGCCCGCCTCCAGGAAGGACCCTGCTCGGTGAGCGACCTCGCCGACGCGGTCGGCATGGAAGCCTCCGCCTGCTCCCACCAGCTGCGCCTGCTGCGCAACCTCGGGCTGGTCACCGGCGAACGACACGGCCGCTCGATCGTGTACGCCCTCTACGACAACCACGTCGCCGAACTCCTCGACCAGGCCCTCTACCACGTCGAGCACCTGCGCCTCGGGGTCCGCGACAGCCCGGCCGCCGCGCCCGAATCCGTCACCGCCGACTGAGACGAACAGGCCGCGGCTCTCGGGGCAGCCGTAACGGCAAAACACCGAGCGGCGACACCGGACGGTGCCGCCGCTCACGCACCGGTGACCGTCTACAGGCCGAAGGCGCCGCCCTCGACAAGGATGAGCAGGCCGATACCGCTCAGGACCAATGAGCGCAGGACGTGTCCCCAGCGGCTGAGGGCCCTGGCGATGACGGGCCGCGTGGCGAAGTACCGCCCGGCCACGATCCACACCGCGAGCGGGATGCGCCGCGCTGGCGGTATGCCGGGTGCTATCGAGTTGCCGGGGTGGTGCGGCCCCGTAGCGCCAGGGCGAGGAGGGGGCCGATGGCCAGGAAGGCTGCCAGGACGGCGAAGCCGTAGGTGAGGGCGGTGGTGGCGGCGACGGCGGCCACCAGCAGGGGGCCTCCGGCGTCGCCGAGTTCGCGGCCGAGTTCCGCCGATCCCATCGTCTGGCCCATCCGTTCCTCGGGGGTGCTGGTGGCGAGGGCGGTGAAGCCGAGCGGGGTGATCAGCCCGGTGCCCACACCGATGAGGACCGCCGCGGCGAGTACGCCGGTCACGCCGGGCAGCATCGCGCAGAGCAGGCCGACCGCGGTGATCGCGAGGCCGGCCGCGAGACCCGTACGGGTGGTGAGGCGCCCGGAGTCCAGGGCGCTCCCGGCGTACGGCTGCACGACGGCGGCGCAGGCGGCCAGGGCGGAGACGGCCGCGCCGGTGGCCACCGTGCCGAGACCGGCCGCGGCTCCCGAGACGGGAAGGAACCCGACACCGACCGACAGAGCGGCGGCGGCGCCGACCAGGGCCGCAGTGGGGGCGAGGAAGGAGCGGTCGGTCAGCCGGCGGGCGAGGTCGGCGAGGGTCTGGCGCTCCTTGGGCAGCGGCGGAACGGCCGGGACGGCGAACGTGGCCCACAGCGCGACGGCCGCGGCGAGGACTGCCATGACGGTGAACAGCAGGCGCAGCCCGCCGGCCCAGACCAGGACGCCGCCGAGGAGCGGGCCGAGGGTGTAGCCGATGGACTTGTGGAAGCCGTAACTGCCGAGTTTGGCGGCCGGGTTGAGGCGGACGACGAGTGCGGAGGCGGAGGGGGAGAACGCGGATGCGGCGGCGCCCTGGCCGAGACGGGCGGCCCACAGCCAGCCGGGGCTGTCCGCGATCGCGTAGAGGGCGGAGGCGGCGGCGAAGGAGATCAGGCCGCCGAGGAGGACGGGCTTTGCGCCGATCTTGTCGGCCAGCGAACCGAAGAGGGGCTTGAGGACGACTTCGGCGCCGTCGTAGAGGGCGAGCAGACCGCCGAGGACGAGCAGGGAGGTGACGGCGTCGCCGGAGAAGCCGCCGAGGTTGGCGGCGATGCCGTGGGCGCCGAAGGCGGTGGTGAACCCGGCCGCGTACAGGGGCCACATGGACCGTCTCGGCGCAGGGGGCCGGCCGGTGCGGGATACCTCGCTCATGCCTGGTCCCCCTGGCTGCGGTGCAGGGCGGTGAAGACGCGTTCGGCGTAGTCCTCGCAGACCGCCGTGCACTGCTTGAGGCGTTCGGCGGCCTGGGGAGCCTCGGGTGCGCCGAAAACATCGCGGGCCGTGAGGTCGCGGTGCCAGCGTCGCAGGCGGTCCAGGCTCTGCTCCTCTTCCTCCAGTTCGGCGAGGGTGAATCTGGCGTTACGGATCTCCTTGGCGATCTCCTGCTCGAACTTCCCGCAGTCGGCAAGGAACTCGGCCCAGCCGGCGCTGCGGGCAGCCGTGAACATCGCCTCGAAACCTGCTGCGTCCTCGGGTGAGCGTCCGGCCGCGTGCAGGGTCACGGCCTGACCGCCTGCCGCCTGCCGCCTGCCGCCTGCCGCCTGCCGCCTGCCGCCTGCCGCCTGCCGCCTGCCGCCTGCCGCCTGCCGCCTGCCGCCTGCCGCCTGCCGCCTGCCGCCTGCCGCCTGCCGCCTGCCGCCTGCCGCCTGCCGCCAACAATAGGGGGTGGGGGTATGGTCGAGGGTGGTTATCGGCCCGCGGCTCGAGGGCGTCTGGTGAGGGAGAGGCTGTGATGGGCACCGTGTACGCGCGCAGGCGGGCTGTTGCCCGGTTGCTGGCCGTGTGCGCGGTGCTGTTCGGCCTGTTCCTCATGCACGGTGCTCCGGCCACGGCCGCCAGTGGTTGTCACGATGCGATGCCCGTGTCCACCTCCGTGGAGCACGTCGGGCAGGCCGACAGCGGCCGTCATGGCGTTACCTCGATGTCCCCGGCCGCCACCAGCCATGCGCCGCCTCATGCCGTGCCGCAGACGGGATCCGGCGGGCACGGTGCCCAGTGTGTGGCGACCCCCGCGCGTGAGCGGCTGCTGCTGGCACCGGTGTGGGCTCTGGCGGCTGTGGCCGTCGCGGTGTCGTCCCTGGAGGTGCTGGCCGGGCGTGGGTTGGCAGCCCGGGAAGCCGGCCGACGTGGCCCACCCGGTGGCGGGCGGGAGCTGCTGCTGAGAGTCTGCATCGCGCGGAGGTGACAGGACCTCGCTCGAGCCCGGATTGGCGCGGGCTTCGGGCCACGTGTCCTGATCACCCGCGCGCCCGTACGGCGCGCACACCCCGAAAGCACTGTGTGATGTCGTTCACCTCTCGTCTCTTCTCTCGCCGTCGTGCCCTGTCCGCAGCGGGTACGGCCGTCGTCCTGGCGACGACGCTGGCGGCCTGCGGATCGTCGAAGGACTCCGACTCGTCCATGTCCGGCATGGACCACGGTTCCAAGCCCTCCGCCTCGGCCTCCGCGGCCGGTAAGGACCGTGATCACGGTTCCATGCCGGGTATGGACCACGGCAGCATGGGCGACGGTCTGGCCGACGCCAAGGACGGCTACAAGCTGACCTCCACCACCACGAAGCTCCCGGCGGGCAAGGAGGCCGCATACAGGTTCCGGATCACCGGTGAGGACGGCAAGCCGGTCACCGGCTTCGCTGTGGACCAGACGAAGCGGATGCACTTCTACGCCATCCGCTCGGACCTGACCGGCTTCCAGCACCTGCACCCCACCATGGACGACAACGGCACCTGGACCGCCGACCTCGCGGCTTTGAAGCCGGGGAAGTGGCGCGTGTACGCCTCCTTCACCCCGGACAGCGGCCCTGGCAAGGGCAAGGACTTCGTCCTCAGCCGCACCGTCACCGCTCCCGGCGACGCGCGGCGCGCCCCGCTGCCCGCCGCAGCAGGCAGCGCCGACGTCGACGGCTACACGGTCACCGTCAGGGGCGATCTCATGGCCGGCATGACCCACCCGATGACGGTCAGCGTCAGCAGGGACGGCAAGCCGGTCACCGACCTGCGGCCCTACTTGGAGACCTACGCTCACCTGACGGCCTTCCACGAGGGCGACCAGGCGTTCGCCCATCTCCACCCGCAGACCAAGGTGGAGAGCGACAAGGGCGGACCGGACCTGGCCTTCCAGGCCATGCTGCCCAAGTCCGGCAACTGGCGGCTGTTCCTGCAGTTCCAGACCGGCGGCACGCTGCACACCGCCGCGCTCACCCTGCGCGTCAGCTGATACGCCCCCGCTGGGGGCGGCACCGCGGTGCTGTCCCCCGGCGGACATTCACTGTTCCGTCGTGGTGGGCGAGCTGGTGGCCAGCATGGTGCGCATCCGGGTGATCTCGGCCGTCTGGGTGGTGACGATGTCGGCCGCCATCTTCTTGGCCGGGCCGTAGGCGCCGTGCTGTTGTTCGGTCCTGGCCATCATGTCCGGGCGTATCGACCGATCGCCTGATGAAGCCCTGGTTCAGCTCCTGACGCAGTGACGAGCACCGCGGCAGTGATGTCGCTGCCTCGACACCGAGGCCCGGCTGTATGCCTGGAGCGGCCAGCGCGACCACGTTGCCGGATCCCGGCACCATACATACTGGCGCTCCGGTTCCACGGTCATGCCGAAGTCGTCCAGAGTCGGCCGCCCCTCGGCCAGCCACCAGGCCCAGGCGGGCTCGAGCTCGTCGGCCGGACGCCGCGGCCGGCCCTGACACGCGCGGGCCTTCCCGCTGGGGAGTGTGGTGAGCGCGGCCCAGGAGACTGCGCCGTCGTGGATCCATACGTTAGCCGTCGTGGCGAACTGCAGGTGCCCATCGTCCTTCAGCGGGCGCAGGTCCCGTACGAAGGGCCGCTCGTCGTGGCGGGGCCATTCTCGAACGACCGTAGGGCGCACTCAGTGGCTGCTGAGCGGCTTGCCGTATTTCTGAGCCGTGGACAGGTTCGGGAGGCCGAGTGTGCGGGGCGAGAGGGCCGTCGAGCCGGCGGCCGAGCCGCTGCGGAAGAGCCATGCGGCGCCCAGGGAGGCGTTCTCTCCAGGGGATCCGACCGTGACATCCGGTACGCCGTCGGCGTTGCAGTCGCCCGAGGCGACCGCCGCGCCGAAGGCGTCGCCGGCCTCGGCGACGCCCGGGACACCGGGCGTGTCCTGGTTCCAGGAGACGGATGTGGCGGCGCCGCCTGCGTCGAGCAGGCCCTGAGCGCTGCCGGAGAGCAGCCAGGCGGCGCCCGCCCCCGCTTCGCTTCCGATGGCCTCACCAGGAGCACCCACGATCAGGTCGTCGCGACCGTCGCGGTTGACGTCGGCGACAGCGAGGGCGGCGCCGAAGCGGTCGCCGTCCTCGGCCACGCCCGGGACGCCCGCCGTGTCCTGGTTGAGAGTCTGGGCGCGGCTGCCGAACGAGCCGCTCGCGGGGCTTCCGTAGTGGAGGTGGATGCCGCCCCCCTTGGCGAGCTTTTCGGGGCCGCACGGGTCGTCGATGTTCTCGTCGGCGATCTCACGGCACTCGCCGAGGGCCAGGTCGTCGTGGCCGTCGCCGTCGAAGTCGCCGGCGGCCAGGGCGGTCACGCCGGCGTTGTCCGTGTTCCAGAAGTTGGCCATCTCGGACCGGTCGGCGTCCCACTTCCACAGCCGCACGTGAGACTGCGTGTTGGGGCTGCCCGCGGTCCAGTACGCCACGGCCAGGTCCGCCGTGCCGTCGCTGTCGAAGTCGCCGGTGGTCAGGACGGGGGCGCGGCCGCCCATAGGGGCGGCGACGACGGTGGTGATCATGCTGTCCTCACCCTGGATGACACGAGCGAGGACCTTGTCCGTGCCGCCGATCACGATCTCCTTGTTGTCGTCGCCCGTCAGCTCGGCTGCCGCGACCGATGTGCCGTACGCGGCCGACGGCGACGGCCCGGTCAGGACCGTCGCCCCCGGTCCCGGCCCGTCCGTCGAGCCGCCTATGGCGATGACCATGCCTGCGTCCGTACCGCGGTCGGTGACGTCCTCGCCGGGGACACCGGCGAGCAGTTCCGCGATGCCGTCGCCGTTGAGGTCCACCAGGGCCACGGATGCGCCGAAGCGGTCACCCGCCTCCGGGGCGCCGGGAACCTCGGGAGTGGCCTGGGTGACACGGATGCTCCCGTAGCCGCCGACACCCTTCGGGCCGCCCCAGACGACGTTCACATACCCGGCCTTGGCCTGGCCGCCGACGGTCCCGTCCGGGACGCCGACGGCGAGGTCCGCGTAGCCGTCGCCGTCGAAGTCGCTCGTGGCGCTACGGGGTGCGGCAGCGGTGACGCCGGACGGGAACACGAACCCGGCGGTGGCCACAGCGGCGGCTGCGATGGCGTACGTCAGGGTGCGGCAGCTGTGTGGCACGGAGGCTCCCACTCGGTCGACGGATGCGGGTCATCCGGTGTGACCACCGAAGGGCGGCGCTGGTTGCACGGAGTTCACCGGTGGTTGGCGCCGGGTTAACGGTAGGCGGACCTCGACCCGAGCGGACACGGACGGCCGACCGATGACGGCTGCCCACCAGGGCCGTCCGGGAGTCGGCATACGGGGCAGCTCGCACGCTGCCCGCACTCCAGGCAACGAGCCGGCGGCAGGGCGACCGTGCACATCGAATTGCCCCGCACGCCGAGCATGGTCTCCGCGACCACCGGATGCGGGGCGAGGTGAGGGCGCGCAGCAGTGGGTATCCACCGCGAAGTCGGCGCGACGACGGCCATACCAACCGCAGGCCTTCGACATAGCCAGCCAACCGCTCCGAATGGGCTGGCGGCAGACCGATGCCTGTAGCCCGGCGTGGCGGCCCGCCGCAGCGGCCCAGCGACGAATCATCATGACCGTCACCGTGGCCCGCCCTGCGGGGCCGAACGCTCCCCCGAGGTGTCACCCCAAAGTGGATACGCGGCAGCGATGCTCCAGCCGCCCTCGAGCACGTAGGCATATCAACCGGAGACCTCCCGCACCGACCTCCTGCTGCACGCCCTCGTGGCGTCCGGTTGCTCCAAAATTCGAACACACGATCTAATGCGAGACATGAGCCAGCACGAATTCCCCCTCGACCTCGTGGAGGCGCAGACCGCCTGGTACCGCACGTACTGGCAGCTCGCCGAATCCGGTCCGACGGCAAGCACTACGAGGAACCGCCAACGCCTGCAGGAGCTGTCGAGGCAGATCGCCGGACACCCGTACTGGTGTGGCCCCTCGGGCACACCGGCCGCGCGCATGGAGCTCAAGGAGCTCGCCCGGCGTGAGGTCAGGTGATGACAATCGCTGCCCCGAGCGGAGGCATGGTCCGTGCATCACCGCGGCGGCCGCCGACCACAGCCAGCCGCGAGGCCTCCTCACTCGCTCCAGCGGTCTGAAAACGACCGAGCACTCAGGGTGTCGGGGTGGTCAGGCCCCAGCACGCGTGCCGAGTCGACGGCGATCTCGGCGTACAGCCGTGCCGCCTCCGCATGCTCCCCGGCCTCTCCGAGTTCCCAGGCATGGAGATGGCGGCTGAGCAGGGTGTCGTAGTGGTCGGCTCCCAGCACACGCGCCCGGTCGGCAGCCAGCTCGGCATGCAGTCGCGCCGACTCCGCGTGATCCCCGGCCTCTCCGACGAAGCCGGCGTGCCGCCGGCGGGCGGCTAGGGCGTGGTGGTGGTCGGCTCCCAGGACACGTGCCCGGTCGGCCACGACCTCGGCCAGCAGACGTGCGGCCTCCGCGTGATCCCCCGCTTCCCCGAGGTTGGTGGCGTGCAGGAAGCGGGCACTCAGGGTGTCGGGGTGGTCAGGCCCCAGCACGCGTGCCCGGTCGGCGGCCAGCTCGGCGAACAACCGAGCCGCCTCCGCGTGCTCCCCCGCCGCTCCGAGCTCGCTGGCATGGTTGCCGCGGTTGCCCAGGGTGTCGGGGTGATCGGGACCCAGGACGCGTGCCGAGTCAGCTACGACCTCGGCCAGCAGACGTGCGGCCTCCGCGTGCTCCCCCGCTTCCCCGAGCTTCAAGGCGTGTCGGCGGCGGCGGCGCAGCGCGCGGGGACGGGCGGGCTGGGGCAGGCGCGCGGGGTCCTCGGTGAAGCCGGTTGTCCGGCCCGTTGGTTCGGGGGCGTCCCGTTGGGGTGTGGTGATCGTGGGCGCGGAATGGAGGAGGGGCGGCGTGAGGACGTGCTCGGTGTAGCGCGCGGTGGCGGGGGTGGCGTGTGTGTCGATGAGGGTGGTCACGGCCTCCGGCCAGAGCGGGGTGAAAGGGAAGTCGTCGGGCGCGTCCCAGTGTGCGGCGATCTGTTCGAGGAGTTGCGCGGTGGTGGGGCGGTCGGCCGGCTTCTTCGCCAGGCACGCGATGACCAGGGCGCGTACCGGGTCCGGCAGCCCGTCCAGCCGTGGCTCTCCGGTGACGACGCGGTGCAGGATGCCCAGCGGCGGGCCCTGGCCGAAAGGTTCGCTGCCGCTGGCGGCGAAGGCGAGCACGGCGCCGAGCGAGAAGACGTCGCCGGCCAGACCCACCGGCTGGTCCTCCACCTGCTCCGGCGACATGAACCCCGCGGTGCCGATCGTCGTGCCGGTCCCGGTCAGCGCGGTGCTGTCCATCGCCCGGGCGATCCCGAAGTCGATCACGCGCGGGCCGTCCGCGGCCAGCAGCACGTTCGACGGCTTGAGATCGCGGTGGAGCAGGCCCTCGGCGTGGATGGCCTGCAATGCCTCGACCAGCCCCGCCGCCAGCGGCCACAGCGCGTCCTCCGGCAGCGGGCCGGCCGTGGCTACGGCCTCGGCCAGGGACGGCCCCGGAATGTAGACCGTCGCGATCCACGGCGGATCATCCTCCGGGCCCGCCGCCACGACCGGCGCGGTGAACGCGCCACTGACCGCCCGCGCGGCGGTGACCTCCCGTTGGAAACGACGCCGGAACTTCGGCTGCACCGCCAGATGCGGATGCACGATCTTCACCGCCACCGCCCGCCCACCCGGCGACCGGCCCAGAAACACCTTCCCCATCCCCCCGGCGCCCAGCCGACCACGCAACACGAAATCGCTCACACGCACCGGATCCCCAGCCCCCAGCGGCTCCATGGCGCCCCCCTCTACCGGAACAACACACACCAACAACCAGTTCGACACCTACCCAAGCACCAATGCCGGACCGCCTAGTTCGAAACAGGCACTCAGGCCCAGCAGCCAGCCGGGGTCACGTCCTCGTCGGCCTGGCTCCACAGCTGGATATCGGTGGCGTCCATGTCGACGGCCCGTTGGCCAGTACGCGGTAGCCGGAGACGTTGGGTCCTCCCCGCAACGGACCGCGGGGTAGAGCCCAGCGGGGTCGATCACGGCCCCGTACGCCGAGGGAGCGAAGGCGGCCTGTGACGGTGGCGGACGATGCAGGCCGAGGCACTCAGTCCCACCCCGCCGGCTGACCTGGGCTTGAGGAACATCCGCCCTGGAACGTGCGGTAGCAGCAGTGGAGAGAGAGTTTGATTCCGGCCTGGTGTCGTGCGCTTTCTTTGCCTGGTCAGCGGGCCCCCACGTACCTCGGCATGCCGGTCTGGAAGGCGTCGGACTCGGCAGGACCTGCGCGACCGCTTGAGGAAATGCCGCAGGCTTGACATCCGCATATTGACGATATGCGGTCTTCTCCCAACTTGGGCCAGCTCATAGTGTGACTGGCCCGGATGGCCCGCTGGTTCTCGGCGATCATGGCCACCAAACTTCTGCCCGCAGGAGGGGGACTATGACGTTGCGCAGGACGATGGCCATGAGTGCGTCGGTGATGGCACTCATCGGCGGCATCGTGGCTATCGCCCCCACAGCCTCGGCCTACTCTTGGGCCCCGGCAGGGGCGTCGTGGAATCACACCACCTCACTCGGAGGCCCGATCAGGGAGTGCTACGCAGCCAGCTGCGATGTGGTCGTCCAAACCGACTCTGGCGTGCACTTGGACTGGGACCACTATGCCGTTAACGGGTCCGGCAACCGCTGGTATTACGTCCGGTACATACTCGGCAACGGCACCCCACACACCGTCTACGGCTGGATCTACTGCGGCAACGTCACCGCTCCCTGCTGAAACCGCACTGACCGGGCAAGTCCGGCCATCCGAGGTGGGGCCCGGTTTCGTCGCCGTGCAGATCCGTGCGCCCTTCGTGTTGGCCGCCGCGATCAGTTTCGGCGCGCTCGAGCGCAGCTTGGTGCCGCAGGACGGGGCGTCGGGGACGACATCCAGGCGCCCGGTATCCACGTCGAACGCGACCGCGCAGGCTGGGCCGGTGAGTTCGGGCGCGGCCGCGGCGAGGATGTCGTCGAACCGGGCGAGGACGCCGCCGGCGGCGGCCGGGGCGACCATGCCGCGTTCGGTCATCATCATCGTGATCGCGGTGCCGAGTCCGAGCGGCTCGCGGCCGTCCCGCCGGCCCGGCCCCTCGATGGCGGCACGGCCGGAGCGGTGATCGCATGACCACCGAGCCGAGCGGCGTCGACCTCGCACGCCAGGCACTGGTCGCCGCCCGCGAGCAGGCGAAGAACAACCGCGGCCACCGCAAGCAGAAGCCGAAGCGGGCGCACCGGCCAGGCCGTACGGCGCGCTCGCGCAGCCGGTCCCCCACTGAGACGCCGCGGCCGTCTCGGTCGCGGCCTGCTCGCGCAGCTGCTCCAGCCGCGTCGCCAGGAGGTACTGGGCGGTACGTTCCCGGGCGGCGTCGGCTGCCTTCATCGCGGCGGCAACCGCGTCCGCGCCATTCGGGTTCGCGCGGAACCAGCGGCGGTTCTGCTCGGTCGCATACGCCCGCCGTGCCTCCGCCTCGGCTTCCTCGGTCTGGCCCATCATCGCCAGGGCGCACCGCCGGTACTCCGGTGCCGCCTGCCACGCCGCCTGGAGCGCGGCGAAGGCGAGCCCGGCCGCCGTCGCAGCCGGCTCCGTGTCCAGCTCGCCGGGCTCCATCAGCGCCATGAACTCGCTCCGGGTGGTGGCGATGTCGGTCTCCAGAGACGCCCTCACGCGGGCGGTGACGTCGTCCGCTCCTCCTGGTCGGCGGGACCAGGTGGCGACGGCCATCCCGGCCTCCACGATCAGGGCCTCGGTCCGCCGCCGGCAACCGCACGCCTTACACAACCCGGCCACCCGCTCCCCACCCGCAGTCCTCACACGGCAACGCCTGCCGGATCGCGTCGGCGGCGGCCGCGGCCGCGCGTTCGCACTCCGCCCGGTCCTGAGCATCTGCACGAGCCACCTCCCGCTCTTCCGGGCCGACCGAGCCTGGGTAAGCCGCTGGTCGGGCGGCTTACCCAGGTCAGGGACGGTCAGTACAGTTGGGCGGCCGCAGCCCACCGGACAAGAGGAGCCGCCGGGCCACCCGGCCGGGTGCACCCGTCACGGACCACGGTCAGGAGGGCCGATCCGGCGAGCCGAGCACGCCACGCTCGCGAAGGTGAGCGAGGTGCTCCAGCCCGCCGGGCCGGTACAGCGGCGCCGCCTCGATGTCGGCTTCGGCGGCGCTCATCCGGCGGGTGCCGCTCGCATCGAGCTGGGCGACGGCAGGAGAGGGTTGCGGCTGCGGGCCGTGGCCGAGCGGCCGGCGCGTACGCCGACGTCAGTCTGTGGGTCGGCGTCGGCATCAACCATAAAGAGAGCGCGGCGAGCTTCGCCGTCCCGATGGGGCGGTGAAGTTGAGAGCCTGTCATTTTTTGCCGTCGGAGCTCTTGTGAGAGGTACCCACCTTCATTACTTTCCAGTAGGTGGCGCCCCGACGATGACAGACCCCCACCTCCCATGGAGTGACCATGTCTCCCGAGCACCGTGGCTCCACCCGAATGATTCTCTCCCTCGCCGCCGCCGTGGCGCTGGCCGTGACCGGCTCCACGGCGGTGAGCGCCTCCGCACAGCCGAAGGCGGCCGAGCTGCGGGAGGTGATGTTCGTGGGCAACAACTGGGACGGCACCGCCGACGTCATCAAGTCCACCGGCGACTTGGCCAGGATCGGCCGGATCAACGTCATACCGGACAAGGACCAGCGGCTCACCGAGATCTACCTCAACCCCATAAAACTTGCCTTCTTCCTCGGGATCCGGCTGGGGCCGGGTGAAGGGCACGACCAGTTCGTGGACGACATGTACTCGACCCCGGACGGCTCCGCCATCGTCGTCTCCCGGCCCAGCTTCGCCGATGTTGTCTCGATCGACGTCGCGACGGGCAAGGTCAACTGGCGCTTCCCCGTATCGGGATTCCGCGCGGACCACATGGCCGTGTCCCCCGACGGCAAACGCGTCGCGGTGTCGGCTTCGACCTCGAACACGGTGCATGTCCTCGACATCGAGACAGGGAAGCAGCTGGGTTCGTTCTCCGCCGGTGACAAGCCCCATGAGAACGTCTTCACCGACGGCGGCAAGTATCTCTGGAACATGTCGATCGGTGAGGTCAACACCGACCTGGACGATCCGTCGATGGACTGGACGAAGGGCGACCGGCACATCACCGTGGTCGACACCGACACCTATCGGCAGGTCAAGGTCATCGACATGCGCGAACGGCTCGACGCCTTCGGCCGCAAGGACCTGTCCGACGCCGTCCGGCCGGTTGCCTTCACCCCGGACGAGTCCAAGCTCTACTTCCAGGTGTCCTTCTTCAACGGGTTCCTGGAGTACGACGTGGCCAAGGACAAGATCACCCGCTCGAAGACCCTCCCGAAGAACCCGGCGACCAGTGAGGATCGCACCACCTGGGTCAATGACTCCCGCCACCACGGCCTGTCGATGAGCCCCGACGGCAAGAAGCTGTGCGTGGCCGGGACGATGGACGACTACGCGACCGTCGTGGACCGGGAATCGCTCCAAGAGGGCCCCCTGGTGCCGACCTCGAAGCCGTACTGGGCGACCGTGAGCGGCGACGGCACCTCGTGCGTCGTCTCCGAGAGCGGTGCCGACCGGGTCACCGCGATCGACTTCGCGACGGGCGAGAAGACCGCGTCCGTGTCGGTCGGCGACCACCCGCAGCGGGTGCGCATCGGCCATGTGGCCGCCGACTGGACCGGACCGTCGGCCTCCTAGGTCGTGTCCGCAAAGTCGGGGCGGCCACAGTCGTAGGCAGGCGAGGGTGACCAGGGGCTTGGTAGTGGCGGGCGCGTTTGTCGTAGCGGGTGGCCAGGGCCTTGTTGTGCTTGAGCCTGTTGAAGCAGCGCTCGACGACGTTGCGGCGCCGGTAGGCGGCCCGGTCGAGCCGGCAGCGCCTCTCGCTTCGGCGGGTGTGGCCGTTGATCTGGTCGATCGGCTCGGGGATGGCCGCCTTGATGCCGCGTCCGCGCGGGTAGGAGCGGATCTTCATGAACGAGTAGCCCTTGTCCGCGGCAACCCGCTCGGGCCGGGTCCTGGGGCGGCCGGGCCCGCACCGGCTGATGCTGATGCGGGCCATGACGTGCTCGAACTGGGTGCGGTCGTTGATGTTGCCGGCGGTGATGGTGAAGGCGAGCGGCCGGCCCTGGCCGTCGCAGGCGAGGTGGATCTTCGTGGTCAGCCCGCCACGGGACCGGCCGATCGCCTCGCCCGGCCAGGGTCCCTTTTCGGGCCCCGGCCGCATGCTGGTGGGCCCGCACGGTCGTCGAGTCGATGCACACGACCGTCCAGTCGACCGTGCCGACGGCGTCGCAATGCTGCTGGACGTGCGCCAGCAGCCGGTCCCAGGTGCCGTCAGCCGACCAGGCGCCGGAAGCGTTCGTAAACCGTCTTCCACGGCCCGTAGCGTTCGGACAGGTCCCGCCAGGCCGCACCGGTGGACAGCTTCCACAGGATCCCGTTGACCACCTGACGGCGATCCCGCACCGGACGGCCCATCCGCGACGGAGCCAGTAACGGCCACCGAAACCAGAAGGCCCTCACCCCGTTCAAGCACCCCTCACGGCGCGTCGCCCGTCACCAACCTCTCCGGACAGCACATCTAGGCCTTCAGGCGGTCCCGGCGAAGGTCGAGGGGCTGCCGTCGAAGGCGAAACGCCTGGCCGAACGAGAGTGGGCACTCCAGGGCAGCCAGGGCCTGCGTCCCTTCCGGGACCCGGACGCCGTCGAGGACGCCGAGGACGAATTGGTCGATACGGCCGGCCTTGAGTCGTGTGCGCGAGTGTCGGCGTCATTCGTCCGTTCGGGATGCGCCGCCGTCCCATCCGCCAGAGAAATAGTAGCCATGGACATAGTAGCCTCGGCATGAGCAAGGTTCCACCCGGCCCCACACCCGGCTACCTGGTATGGCGGCTCGCCAACAAGTGGCGCGTCGCGGTCGATCGCACGCTGGCTCCGCTGGGCCTCACCCACGCGCAGTACGTGCTGGTCGCGTCGCTGCACGGCATGCAGCGCAGCGGCGAGCGGCCCAGCCAGCGCCGACTCGCCGACCACACCGGTCTGGAGGCGCTGTACGTCTCGAAGCTGGCGCGTGCCCTGGAGTCGGCCGGGCTGATCGAGCGCACCCGCGATCCCCGCGACCCGCGCGCCGTGCAGCTCGCCCTCACCGAGCAGGGCCAGGCCATCACGCGGCAGGCCATCACTGTGGTCCAGACACTGCTTGAGCAGTTGCTGGAGCCGCTCGGCGGCCTCGACGCCCCGCGGACGCGCGCGTTCACCGACGAGCTGACGACCCTGCTCGACGCACCTCTCACCCCATCCGTACCGAATGACGACAGCACTCAGGGGAGAACACCATGACCACCACCGCATCCACCACCACCGCACCCGTCGCCGACGCCCGCGCCCTAGCCCTGGCCCACTACGCCGCCCGTGGCGTCCTGGAGCACGTCCTGGCCCGGCACGGCATCACTTTCCAGCAGCAGATCGCCCTGCGCGCCGCACTCACCACCGACGTCCCGCAGACGCCGGACGACATCGTCACCCAGGTCCAGGGCTCCCTCAAGGCCGATCCTGCCGACGTCCGCGCCACTCTCGACGAGCTGCTGGCCAAGCAGCTGCTCGTCGCGGACGGCGCGCACCTTCGCCCCACGGATGCAGGGCGCGAGCTGACGGCCGCCGTCGGCGCGGAGACCGCCCCCCCTCAGCGCCCGCGTCTGGGGCGGGATACCCGCCGCGGACCTGGCCGCCGCCGGCCGCGTCCTCGCCCTGGTCACCGAGCGCGCCAACGCGGAGCTTGCGGCGCTGACCGCCTGACCGCCCGACCGGCGGCCAGCCACCCGGCTTCACCAAAAGACCCATCGATTCCTGAAGATCGCTCTGCAGGGCGGCCCAGTGGTAGATGCGCGGGCCCTTGGCGCCGTCACCGCACGAGCGTCGCTCCCACGCTTCGTCAGGCGCCTGGGCGAAGAGGCGGTCGATGCGTCCGAGGTGCGGCACCTGCTGGGACTTGGGGACCGCGAGCACATACCCCAGGCCGGTCTCCTCCAGCATGAGGCGCAGCCGCCACTCCTGGCCGTAGGCGGCGTCCGCGGTCACCCAGGCGATCGGCGGTGGCAAGGCCATCGCCCACAGCGCCATGGCCTTGGCCAATCCAGCTTGGTGGCGAAGGCCCGATCGTCCGGGGATGTGGGCGGCGCGGCAGCGGTCACGGTCGTCGGTCGAGGACTTGGGCAGGTACAACTCCCGGTCCACCAGGGCGCGTCCGCCGGTGGTGGCGTAGGCGGCGAACACGCCGATCTGGCAGTTCTCGGTGCGGCCGGCGGTGCCGGAGTGCCGACGCTGCACGCCGGCCGAGGTGGTGCCTTTCTTGAGGAAGCCGGCGTCGTCGAGGATGAGAATCCCGTCGGGTTCGTCGAGCCGTTCGGCTACGTAGTGCCGGAGGTCGTCGCGGGGGTCATCGGCGTCCCAGCGGGCGCCGTTGAGGAGCCGCTGGAGGCGGCCGGGTGTGCGGTGTCCGGTGCATTCGGCCAGATGCCAGCCGTCTTTGCGGCCGACCGGGCCCAGCAGCCCACGGATGTAGTCACGCGTCCTGCGGCGCGGCTCGGCGCGCCTGAAGCGGTGGCCGGTACGCAGGAACAGTTCGTCGAACTTGTCGTTTCCAGCTCTCAACTGCATGCTCGCCGACCACGCCGGCAGGCTGCCCGGACCCCTGCCACTATCAGCGGCGACTGCACACGATCGGGGGGCGGCCCGGGAAAGCGACCACAGGCCGACAACCAGCCCACTACACTCGCCCAAACCGCCCCTGACCAGGGAAAGTGTCAACATACTGCTGCAGTATCAGGATCTGTCCGGCGGATCAGGGTCTGATAGGTCCAGTAGGTTGGCAGCATGTCTTCCGTACTTGTGGTTGGTTACGATCCGCAGGCGATACCGGGCGTCGATGCGGAAGCCCTCCGCACCGCCCTGGACAAGGAACTGGCACGGTTCGGTGAGCACGGCATCGACGCGGCCATGGCCTTGGTCGTGTTCGACCAGTCGGCTGAGTCCACACTCGTAGCATCGTTGGCCCAACGCCGGTGGGACGTAATCGTCGTCGGGGGCGGTATTCGCAAGACCGAGCCACTGCTTCCACTCTTCGAACAGATCGTGAATCTGATCCGCCAGCACGCGCCTCATGCTGCCATTGCGTTCAACACCAGTGGCGAAGACAGTGTCGAAGCGGCTCAGCGCTGGCTGTGAGGGCGATCTGACGGATCGCGCTGGGAGCTCCAGCCGGTCTTGGCGGGTCCCTCGGCTCGTGAGCGGGTGCCCGCGAGGCGGTAGGAGTCGGTGCCGGTCTCGATGGTGGTGCCGTTGAAGGTGAGCCGGTCGACGATGGCCGCGCAGCGACGGAGGTCGGCATCAGCTGGGTCGCCCATGCCGCTATGACCGCACGCAAGGGGGTGAGGGACGGTCATGCCGGGCGTCCCCCACCGTTCACGTGGTCATCGTCCCCGGTGGACACATTGCCTGAGGACAACCGCGCCCGCGGCAACTAAGAGAGTCAGGCCCGTGGTCGGCCCTTCAGGTACAAAGCCGGCCAGGTGAGCCGCTTCCACGCAGGAGAGACCGAAGAACGCTGCCGTGGCGCGTGATGGCCGCCGGAATCGGAACAGGTCCGGTTCCTCTTGCGTGGCGAGCCCCGGACGTCCTGACACCATGGATACCTCCGTCGTAGTCGTTGGTCGCACTGGCGATACGCGGCATCAATGGGGCCGTCCCTGCCAGGGGGGGGCGGCCCCCTTCCGCGTCGGCGCGGAGTCAGAGGAAGAGCTCGAGCCCATGCTTGTAGCGGCTGGTCCGGGTCTCCCCTTGTCCGGCTGCGATCAGGATGCGGGCAGGATACGACGGTGGAAATTGAAGCGCGTGCCACTCTCGGCTTGCCCCGTGACCTGAACGAGTGAGCCCCAGTCAAAGCCGAGCGAAAGCGAACCGCATCCGCCGCGAATCCGGCCGGGCCGGATGCCGCGAGTACGGGAGCCCCCTTGGTGGTCTCATCGGCGCGGGCTGGCCCATCCGCACCGCTGAAGCCGCCGCCGTTCAGGCACATCTTCGTCATGGGGGACGTTGCCTCCTCACTCGGCGCGGGCCTCACCGCCTCCAGCCTCGGCATGCTGCTCAAGGCCCGGGGTCTGCGTGTGGTGATGCAGAAGCTCGACCCGTACCTGGGTGTCGACCCGCGCACCGTGAACCCCTTCCAGCACGGTGAGGTGTTCGTCACCAACGACGGCGCCGCAACCGACCTGGACATCCCGCCAACGTCACCACCGGCCAGGTGTACGCGACGGTCATCGCGAAGGAGTGGCGCGGCGAGTACCTGGGCGACACCACGCAGGTCATCCCGCCCATCGCGAACGAGATCAAGCACCGCATCCGCCGCATGGTCTCCGATGAGGTGACCGTCATGATCACCGAGGTCGGCGGCATGATCGGCGACATCGAGTCGTTGCCGTTCCTGGAGGTGGTGCGTATCCCCCGCTCCTGCCGTACACCGGCCCCTCGGGCGGGCTGAAGACGAAGCCACCCCAGCGCTCGTTGCGGCCCCGCGGAACATCGCTGTCGACGTCGACAAGGCAGCCGTGGTCGCCTGCCCCGAAGCCCGCTCGATCTACGACATCCCGACGAGATCAACCTGAGGCAGCCGACCCGATGGCCCGCACTCCGGGCAGGCCGTCGAGTACACAGAGGCCTCCCCCGACGAGTGGGCGGAGCAGGCCCGCGCCCGGGGACTGGGCGAAGAGGGTCGACTTCCTCGGCACGGCGGTCCGCGGCCTGCGCGAGGGCTGCTTCCGCCTGCACGAGGGTGTCCATCAGATGCTGGGCCGACAGCCACACGCCTTCTCGGACTTCGTCCGGGAAGCCGCCGCGTCCGGCGCCTGGGGTCCGGTCCGCCCCGACTGGCCCCCAAGGATGCTGCCGTTTCGAGAGGCGATTGCGAGGGGCGGTGGCACCTTCGCGGCACCTCGGTGCGGTAGACCGCCTCGATCAGCGCCTGGCGGGGTCGGGTAGTGCCGGTACGGGGCGCCGATCCCGACGCCGACCTCGCGGGCGATGGCCTCCGGGGTCGGCGTCTGTCCGGCCGCGGAGGGGGCGCGCTCCACCCGAGGAGGCGGGCCCGGTTGCGCCGGGCGTCGGCGGCCCGCGGGCGTGGTTCGCGGTCTGCGGCGGCCATGAAGCGGAGGCGCCTCCAATTGCGTTACGATCCGGAGGTTCCTCCGCTTAGCGGGTACTGCCATTCCCGGGAGTCGCGATCATGACCACCAGCAACACCACTTGGGACACCCGCCCGCACCCCGGCGGCCTCGCGTCCCTCGCCGGCCGTCCCGTCGCACGCATCGGCTACGGGGCGATGCAGCTCGAGCACGGCGACGATGAGCCCGCCCTCGCCGTGCTGCGCCGAGCGGTCGAGCTGGGGGTCGACCACATCGACACCGCCGAGTTCTACGGCGCGGGCCGCGTCAACGCGCGCATCCGCGCCGCCCTGCACCCCTACCCCGAGCACGTGGTGCTGGTCAGCAAGATCGGTGCCACGACTGACCTGGGCGGCCCGTACGGACTGCGCCCGGCGCAGAAGCCCGCCGAGCTGCGGGCCGAGGTGGAGACGAACCTGCGCACGCTGGGCCTGGAACGCCTCGATGTGGTCAACTTCTACCCGATGTACCGGACGCCCGACATCCCCGCCGGCCAACGGGTCGACTTCGATGACCAACTCGCCGAGCTGGTCGCCCTGCGCGACGCCGGGCTGATCGGGGGATTCGGACTCAGTCACGTCGACGCCGACCAGCTGCGCCGCGCCCTACCGTCAGGCGTCGTCTGCGTGCAGAACGCCTACAGCCTCGTCGACCGCTCGTCCGAGCCGGTGCTCGGCCTCTGCCGCGAGCACGGCATCGCCTGGGTGCCGTACTTCCCGCTCGGGTCGGGATTCGCGGAGCTGCCGAAGGTCGCCGACCAGCCCGCCGTGCGGGAGGTGGCGACACGGTTGGGCGCGACCCCGTCCCAGGTCGGGCTGGCATGGGTGCTCACCAGCGGACCGCAGACGCTGCTCATCCCCGGCACCCGCAGCGTCGGCCACCTCCAGGAGAACCTCGCCGCCGGCGACATCGTGCTCGACGACGAGGCACTGGCCGCGCTGGAGGGATAGCCCCACACTTCGGGCGCATCGCGGGCCGGTGGTGGTGATCCCGTCGCGCCGGTTCACTTGTTCCTCCGTTCCGGGCATGACGGCCAGTGGTCAGGATTCGGTGCGCGGGTTGAGCTCGACGCGCAGGAGTGCGGCATTGCGCACGATGCCCCCGGGCGGTGCGGTGGTGCCGCCGTCGGTGGTGACGTAGAGGACTCGACCGTAATCGCCGGGTTCGCGGCCCCAGAAGGCGCTGGAGGGCCCGACGATCACCGGGTCGAACGGGTCGCCGGCGATGTGGCGCACCTGGCTGCCGCGGCCGGGCACGAGCGGGACGCGGTCGAGGGTGTTGGCGCGGTGCCGGGTGACGTAGGCGAAGCCGGCGTCCTCGTCGATGCAGAAGTCGTCACCGTTGTCGATGGCGGCGACGAATTCAGGGGCGCCGGACGGGTCGAGCGTGGCCGGGTCGACCGGGATGCGCATGAACACCTTCTGGGCGGTGGAGGTGTAGTACAGGTAGCCGGTCTTCGCGCCGTAGCGCACCCCGTTGACGCCGGGCTGCGGCGGCGGCGCGACTTCGCCGTCAGGGTCCCAGCCCATGGTGTCGTGTTCGATCCAGACCCGGCCGGTCGCGCTGCGGCCTCCCTCGGTCAGGTCGACGCGCCAGATCAGTCCGGCGAAACAGTCGGCCAGCGCGAGCACCCCGGGGCCGAGCAGGCAGCTGCCGTTGAGGGCGCGGACCCTCTCGTCGAAGGTGAAAACGATCTCCGGGACGACCGGGCTGCCGGGGGTCCAGCCGTTGAAGTCGATCCGGGCGAGGTGGGATTCGTGCGTGGCGTAGCCGTCGGTGATGCTGATGATGAACACATCCGGCTCGACCTCGGCGATGCCCGTGATCATGTGGTCGAAGGTGTGCACGAGCACCGGGTCGACCAGTGTGCGCGGGGCGGGGCCGGGGACGTACCACAGCTCCCTCTGCAGCACGGAGGTGATCAGCACCGAGCCGTCGGCGCGGACGACGAGATTTTCCAGGAAGTACTTCTTGGGGAAGTAGGCCACCGGGGTCATGGTGACCTCGGGCAGAGGCGCGATAGCCATTGCGGTTTTCCTCACTGCTTCACAATGCCGGTTGGGTCTCGTGCCGCTCTGTTCGCGGCTACTGGTCGAGTCCGACGGCGGCGGACGGCACGTTGGGGTCGGTGGGGTGCTCAAGCATGGCCAAGGGCTCCTTGGCGGTTCTCCTCAGCGTGCTGGTCCACGAAACGACCGGCTGGTACGTCGTAGGCGTTGAGCAGGACACCCAGCGCCAGGTAATGGATGGTGATGAACACCACGGCGTCGAAGCCCTGCTGGCCGAGCTTGGCCACGGCGGCGTCGTACAACGGCCCGGGAACCGCGCCCGCCCGGGTCAGAGCCCCGGCGACATCGGCGGCGAGCAGCTCGTCCTCACTGAGGTCGGCGGGGCGCGAGCCGGCGCTGAGGGCCGCGATCTGGTCCGCGCGCAATCCGGCGCGTGCGGCCAGCGGGCGGTGGGCGTACAGCTCGTAGGCGACGTTGAAGCGACCGCCGATCGTCAGAATGACGACCTGCCGTGCTCGCGCGCTGAGTCCGGGCAGTTTCTGGGCAAGGTTGATGAACTGACTCAGTGGCGTTGCGAGCTCCGGGAAGTTGAGCACGACGCCCCACGGGCCGACGAACGCGCCGTCGGAGTCCTGTACCTCGAAGCCCTGGTACTCCTCGTCCTGGGTCATCTTCTCGAAGGCGTCATAGAGGGGACGCTGCTCGGCGGTCAGCTCCGACGGGGGCACTAGCGGTAGTCGCACGAGGATCTCCTGTTCTCTCCTGTGGGCTGAAAAAAACGAACGATCGATCTCTTATTTCCCACCGTACGCCCTGCCCAGCTGCGGTGCAACGGACTGGCCCGCCTGCAACGCCAAGCGGAAAGTGTGGGCACAAAAGCGGATGCGGTTCGCCCTCCTGCGGCCGCTCCGCATCTGGCGCGGTGATCAGGCGCTCCCGGCCCTGAGACCGCAGGAGCGCGCCATGCTGCTGGCTGCGGGGACGCACCACCCCCACGAGCGAGCTGGTGGGCGCGGTGTGGGGGGATGCCCCACCGCCTCATGCGATCGCGAGCCTACGCACCCACGCCTTCCGCCTGCGCCGGGCGCCGGGGCCCGGTGTGGTGGTCTCGGAGGCCGGGGGGTACGCGCTCCGCAGGCGGCCGGGGAGCCGTGCACACCGCCACGCCACGTCCGGTGCAACTACCGGCGGGACGCGCGGACTTCACCGGGGGCGCCGACGCCCTGGACACCTTGCGGAAGCTGCTGCTGTCCGCCCGCGAATCGGTGACGGCGGTCCGCGTGGTGCAGGGGCTCGGCGGGGTGGGCAAGACGGCCTTGGCCGTGTGCGTTGCCCAGGCGGTGCGGGAGCAGTTCCCCGACGGGCAGTTGTTCGTCGATCTCATCGGCCACAACTCGCGCTTCGAGCTGACGCCGCGAGGTAGCGGCGTCCACGACAGACGACAGTGCGTTGGTGGTCATGTCATGGTCTTCACTGATCATGTGGGTGTGCGGGCGACGTGTGTGGCGTGCCATGTGTAGGTGTAGACCCCGCTCGGTCGTCGAACTCATCGGTGGCCGGCCACTCCGATCGCAACAGCCCCGGCCTGAAGGACGCCGACCGGTTCGGGTCTCCCGCCGCCCACCCCCCGCCGCCCGCTGCCGCGGCCGTCCAGCGCGTTACCCTTTTGGCAGGGCATCGTCCGGATATCGGTGGGCTACGGAGGGTATCGGGATGGTGCGTAAAGCCGAGGCCGACTCCGAGTCGAAGCCGATGCCGATTCCGATGCCGACCGACTTCGCACACGGGCCTGAAGCGCCCGCTCCGGCCCTCGCTCTCCTGGGCTCCGACGGCACCGTCCTGGAGTGGGGAGAGGGCTGTCGGCGGCTGCTGGGCCACCGCGCGGAGGACGTCGTAGGGCTGCCGGTGCGGGAGCTGCTGGAGATCCCCGCCGAAGCGGTGCCGTGGTTCTCGGCTCCGGGAGACATGGGGCAGCGTGTTGGCCGACGGGCCGCTAACGGCGTCGTGGAGGTCCGGCATCGCGATGGCACCGGCTTCCGTCTGACGGTGGAGATCATCGAGCTGACCGGCGGGGACGGTGAGAGCTGCTGGTTCGTCGCCATCACGGAGGCGCCGGACGGCGTACGGACGGCCGACGCCGAGGCGGCGCTCCTGGACCGGTCACCGCTGGCCGTGGCGGTGTGGGACGCGGGCACACGGCTGCTGTGGTCGAACCGGGCCTGCCGGGAGATGGTGGGCCGCTCCGAGGTGGACGCGCCCACCCGGTCGACCCGCCGCACCGTGCGTGGTTTCGACCGGTCCATTATCGAGCCGGTGATACGGCAGGTTCTGACCTCGCGGGAGCCGGTCGGCGACCACGTGCTGCGGTGGGTGTCACCGGAGCACGGCCGGGAGGTCGTCTTCTCCTCCTCCGTCTTTCCCCTCGGCCCCGTCGGCGGCAGCCCACTGGGCGTGTGCACCGTTTCCTTGGTCACCAAGAGCGGGGAGCGCGAGCGGCTGGCGCTGCTCGGCAGAGCGGCCAAGCAGATCGGCACCACGCTCGATGTGATGACGACCGCGCAGGAACTCGCGGACATGGCCGTCCCCGCCCTCGCCGACTACGCCACAGTGGATCTGGCCGATGCCGTCCCGCTGGGCGGGGAGCCGCTGAAGCGGATGTCCGAGGCCGCCTCCGGTATAGCCGTCTTCCGCCGCGCGGGTCAGTCCTCCATCCACACCGGCATGCCCGAGGCCGCCTTCTTGGTGGGGGATGTGGTGTACGTACCGCCCGGATCGCCGTTCCTCACCGCGCTGTACGGGGACCGGTCCTACTTCGAGCCGGTCATGGAAACCGGCCCGGGGACATGGCTCGACCGCGACGCCGAGCGCCGACGGCTCATCCACGACACCGGCATGCACTCGGTGATGATGATCCCGCTCAGGGCCCGTGGCACCATCCTCGGCATCGCCGTGTTCACGCGGACCGACAACGCCGTGCCCTTCTCCCAGGACGACCTGCTGCTGGCCGAGGAACTCTGCGTCCAGGCGGCGTTGAGCCTGGACAACGCCCGCCGCTACGCACGGGAGCGGGCCGCCGCCGTCGCCCTGCAGCGCAGTCTCCTGCCGCAGGAGCTGTCGGGCGGCACCGCGGTGGACCTGGCCGGCCGCTACCTGCCGTCGGACCGACGCGAAGGAGTGGGCGGGGACTGGATGGACGCCATCGAGCTGCCGGGCGACCGGATTGCCCTGGCCATCGGCGACGTCATCGGCCATGGCATCAACGCCGCCGCCGCGATGGGCAGGATGCGCACCGCGGTGCATACCCTCGCCGCTCTCGACCAGCATCCCGCGGAACTGCTCGACCACCTGGACAAGGTCACCGCCCAGCTCGCCGAAACGGGCACCTGGTCTGCGGGGTACTCGTCGATCACCGGCGGAACCTGCGTCTACGCCGTCTACGACCCGGCCACCCACATCTGCACCCTGGCCCGCGCCGGGCACCCGCCACCGATGCTGGTGACACCCGACGGCCATGCCACGATCGCCGACACACCGGTGGGCCCGCCGGTCGGAATCGGCACCGGACGCTACGAATCCGTCGACCTGGAGCTGCCCGAAGGCAGCCTGCTCGCCCTCTTCACCGACGGACTGGTGGAGTCCAGGCACGCCGACATCGACGCCGGGCTCGACCGGCTGCTCGCCTCGCTGCAACACCCCTCGGGGGGCCTCGAGGACCTGTGTGGCCGCGTTATCGCGAGGATGACCACGGATGCTCCTCCGGAGGACGACATCGCGCTCCTCATAGCCCGGACACGCGCCGCCGACGGCAGCCGGGCGACCGCCCACGGGGAGCACCGCGAGCCGTCGGCCTGACGCGAACCACCACAGTTCGGCTGGTGCCGGCCGCGCCGATCGGCCACCATTCCGTCGCGGCATGCCCGCAGGACATGCAACTGATGACTTCCTCGGCGGCGGCGCCCGCGGGCAATAAAATGAAGTAATCACGCGAGGGCGTCGACTGTGTACCGGCGCCTCACCAGATAAGACGTCCTCTTAAGAGAAAATGCCGAAAGGCTCCGGAGTCGGTGTGCCAGTAGGTGGGACCTGGCGTACGCTGAGCAGATGTAGGGAGTTCTGCGGTGCACATGTGAAGGGACACTCACATGATAATGCGTTCCACGGTCAGTAAGTGCCTTCTGAGCACAGGATTCTCAACGATCCGCTATGGACTGGCGCTCAATCTCCTGTCGATTGGGCGGCTCAAGTTCGAGAGTTATGAGGTCGAGAACATTCGGCCCTTGGTCACCGCGAGCCCTGTATTCTCGCGGCTCCTCACCGAACTCGGCGAACAAAAACTGGCCAGGATCATCGGTGTAACGGAGATGGTTGCGGGATCACTGATTGCGGCGAGACCGTTCGCGCCGAGAGCCTCGGCGCTGGGAAGCCTGGGGGCTGCTGGGATATTCGCCACGACTCTCAGCTTCCTGGCCACAACACCCGAGGCATGGCAGGAGAGGCGCAGAGAACCAAAGCTCTCTCTCGCCGGCCAGTTCCTGGTGAAAGACATCGTGTTGCTGGGGGCTTCCCTGCTCACGGCTGCCGAATCTCTGCAGACCGGACAGCGCAGGTAGTCCACCGCCACCTGTACCGCCCTTCTCCGAAAAAGCGGGAATTCATTCGCTCCAGATACTGGCGGTCACGCGTGAGAACGGCTTCGGCCCAAAAAGCGATGACGGCGCGCATGAGCTCGCCCTCGTGACCGCGGCATTGCGCCGCGCTCCATAGGGCGGCACTTTTGCCGAACAGCTCCCGATTCCGCCATAGCGGCAGATGCACGCATCGGACGAAGTTCGGGTCGCCTTGCGCCGCCGTGAGAGACGGGCTACGACCTCGGGTCGTCGACCTTGAGCTTGTCTCCGGTGTTGGAGACGTAGACCACCAGGAGCTTGGCCCGTTCAGTCCGGCTGATGTTCTCGGTCAGGACGTGGTGAGCGCCCGGCCGCTCGACCCAGTACTCGCCCTGGCGGTAGGTGCTCGCGGGCTTGCCGGCGAGCCTGCTGCGCACGGTGCCTTCGAGGACGTAGGCGTAGACGAACGCCTTGCCGTGCCGGTGCGGCACCGCGCGTGCCTTGGGCGGGAAGTCGACGACCACCGAGGTGAACGTCTTGCCCTTCACGTTCGGGAGGGCCTGCTGGAGCAGGGGCTTGGCCGTTTCGGTGGGATGCTTCGACGTCACGGCCGCGGTGGGCGTCTTGGCGTGGACGGACTGGTCCGAGGCCGAGCAGGCCGTGGCCGCGGTCAGCGTGACGATGGCCAACAGGCCACCGGCGATCCGCGTTCCGGTCACGATGGGTCTCCTGTTCGGTCTTCCGCGACGCGGATGATCGTCTTGCCCGGGGTACGGGTGGCGGGGGCGAATGCGGCGGGTGCTTCGGTGAGTGGCCGTACGGCGCCGACCACGGGCTTGAGCCGGCCGTCCCTCACTCGCGTGGCGAGGTCGGTGAGCCGGGCGCGGTCGGGTTCGACGACGAAGAAGATGGCCCGCCCGTCCTTGGGCCGGCCCTTGGGCGGCATGACGATGGTGACCAATGTGCCGCCGGCCCGGACCAGGGCGACCGAGCGGTCGAGGATGTCTCCGCCGATCACGTCGAACACGACGTCGGCCTCGCCGACATCCTCCAGCCTCTCGGTCTGCAGGTCCAGGAAGGTGTCGACGCCCAGCGCGAGCGCCGTGTCCCGGTCGGCGGACCGGCCGGTGCCGATGACGCGGGCGCCTACCTCGCGGGCGAGCTGTGCCGCGATCGAGCCGACGCCGCCCGCGGCGCCGTGGATGAGGAGGGTCTGGCCCGTGGTCAGGCGGCCGTGGTCGAACAGGCCCTGCCATGCGGTCAGCCCGGAGATCGGCAGTGCGGCGGCCAGGGTGTGGTCGATGTCCGTCGGCAGCGGCGCGAGATTGCGGGCCTCCACCGCGGCGTACTCGGCGAGCGAGCCGTTGCGGGTCCAGTCAGCCAGGCCGAACACCCGCTGGCCGACACTCAGGCCGGTGGTGCCGAACCCCAGCTCTTCGACAACACCCGACAGCTCGTGCCCGGGCACGCTCGGCGTCCGGTCGCGGCCTGCGCGATCGGTCCACGTGCCCGGCCAGTCCAGCTCTCCGGGGGTGAAGCCCGCGGCGTGCACCCGTACGATGACGTCGTTCTCGGCCGCATGAGGGTAGGGCATGTCCGTCAGGGACAGCCCGGCGAGACCGGCGTCACGGTCTCGAACAGTGATGGCCTGCATAAAGGTCCTTACTGGGGAAGGGCATACGAGCGCGCAGCCCCTTCACGCAGGGCTCATCGCGGCTCGTCGGCGGAGGAACGTGGCAGGTGGAAACATGCCGTCCGCATGATCGATCTCATCTGGCCGCGAGCGTTCCTTCGTCTGTCCCGATGTGGTTGATCTGGTTCTCATCAGGAAAACGAGGCAGCCCTCTCGGGGTGTGACAGCTCAGACGAGGGAAAGCTCGTCCGAATTGATGACCCTGCGGTACGCGGTTATCAGACCGTCCGTGATCTGCAGCGTGTCCACGGAGCAGACACGGCCCTCCCGGTGGAACACCAGGACGGGCTCGCCGCCGACCTCGGCGAGGCCGATGCGGTCCGGACGCCCCTGACGGCCCACCCGCACCATCACCTCGGCGATGCGCTCACCACCATGGATGATCTTGCGCACCGTGGCAGCCTTGCCGCCGCCGTCGGTGACGTAGGCAGCGTCCGGGTGCGGCAGCCCCGCCAGCAGCGGTTCCGGCAGCCACGGCCCGACGTAGGTCCCCCGGCGGAAACGGGCGCTCTTGAGGATGCCGCACGACCGCCGCGCGGCCACCGTGGCCAAAGGCCGATGGCTCTCCCAGCCGGCTCCGAGCACGTCCTCCCGCTCAGACGGCCCCGGCGCGTGCCCGTCACCCATGCCGACGCAACCTCCTCCAGCTCGCGGACCCAGAGTAGCCATCCGGACGCTCTGATCTGCGGTGCGCCGCACCCGGAGGAGGGCCAGACGAGGATTTGCAACAGCAGTTTGCGGACGTACGAACGGCCGCTCCGCGCTGTGCGTACCGAGCGGCGACGCTTCATTGCCGTGCGCGCCGAACCTGGGAGAGCAATGCGGAGCAGATCACCTTTGCGGACGACTAGGGCATCGAGCGGATGGCGGGGCTGCCGATGGGTGGCCCTGTGGTCCGTGCTGATCGTGGCGATTCCGGTGGCCGACTGGTTCCTGCCGCCGGACATCCACCCCGCCCATCTGCTGGTCATCCCGCTCGCGCTCGCCGCCACCTTCGCCGACACCCGCCGTACTGCCGTCACCGCTCTGCTCGCCCTGACGGCGCTCGTCGTCGCGGGGGCCGAACGACGCACGCTGACCACCGAGAACGTACTCGTGCAGATGCTGTCCCTGGTGCTGTTCTCGGCGCTGCTCCTGATCGCCACTCGTCTGCGCGAGCAACATCTGCGCCACCTGGCCAGGGCGCGCCAGGTCTCGGAAGCCGCACAGTCCGTGCTGCTGCGGCCGCTGCCGCGACGCGCGGGAGCGGTGTCCCTGGCGTCGACGTACGTGGCCGCCGAGACCGAAGCCCGTATCGGTGGAGACCTGTACGCACTGGTCCGCGCGCCTGGCCCCACCCGGCTGATCATCGGGGATGCACGCGGCAAGGGGCTCGGGGCCATCGGGGACATCGAGACCGTCCTCGGTGCCTTCCGCTTCAACGCGCACCGGCACTCCACACTGTCTGGGCTCGCGTCCGCCCTGGAATCCGATGTGCGCTGGGACCTGGGTCAGTCGCACCACGGGGATCCTGACGAATGGCCCAGTGAACACTTCATCACGGCGGCCGTGCTGGAGATCCCTGACAACCAGCTCTGTGCCCGTCTGATCAGTTTCGGCCATCTGCCGCCGCTTCTGCTGCACGAGGGGCACGTCACGCCCCTGGAAGTCGCTGCCCCCGCTCCCCCGCTGGGTCTTGGCGCCCTGACGGAGACCGAGTACGCCCTATTGGCCTTCCGTTTCGCCCCGGGTGACCGGCTGGTGCTGTACACGGACGGAGTCAGCGAGGCCCGGGACAGCCTGGGCAGCTTCTACCCCCTCGTGGAGCGGGTGACGGCTTGGGCCGATCAGCGTCCGGATGAGCTCGTGCACAGCATCGGCGCGGACCTGCGGGCATACACGGGCGGGCCGCTCGCCGACGACATGGCCTTGATCGTGCTGCAGCGCGAGGGGGCGCGCGCCCGGGCGCGGATCCCCGAGAACCGGTGGGTTTCATGACGACGGTGCCCGAGCAGGACGTCACGGTCGAGATCGATCACCGTCCGGGCGTGACCCCGGTAACCGTCCGCATACGGGTTGGCCCCCTGGGCCGCGTTGAAGTCGAGGTCCACGGTGGGGCACCGCGTGCTGGTCGGCGGTGGTGGCCTGGTCGCCCCAGGGGTCGTCGTCCAGCCCTCAGCCCGGGCGGCGATCAGCCGCTCGGGGCCTGGTTGGTGACCTACGACAGCGAGCACCGCTCGTCCCCGGATGAGCGGGCCTTCATGGGTACTCTTGCCGACCTTGCAGGCCAGGCACTGAAGCGCGTCAGGTTGCAAGAGGCACGAGTCGAGCCGGCCACGGCGCCTGGGTCTGGGACTTCTCGTCCATGCATAGCACCAGGGCCCGCTCCGGCGGGTCGAGACACATGTCCGGGTCACTGGCTGCATAGGCTCCACACCCATGCGGCTGAGACCACACGCGACCTCTGCAGGGGATCCGGTCGACACTGGTGCCTGCTTCGGGTTTCCGGCCCGTACCGCCCGGCCGGCCGGCCGGACTGAGTGAGAGGACAAAGATCTGCTGTGAAGGCGTGCGGAGTGTCCGGGGCCGAGAAGGAAGCCGCCCTGCTGGAGTTGCCCGAACCGTCATCTCCCGGGCCCGGTCAGATCCTGGTGGCGGTTGAGGCGGCCGGGGTCGGCCCATGGGACGAACTGCTGAACGGCGCCGGGTGGGATGTGGGGTTGCGCCCGCCGGCGGCGCTGGGAGTGGAGGGCGCGGGCGAGGTGCTGGCCGTGGGCGCGGATGTCACCGGGTTTGCCGTAGGCGATCGGGTACTCGCGCACGAGGCCCCGCTGTCCGGGGGAAGCGGCTTCTGGGCCGAACGCGTTCTGATCAACGCGGATCATGCGGCTGCCTGCCCACCCGGGCTCAACGCCGTGCACGCGGCGGCACTGCCAGTCAACGGACTCACCGCGTCGCAGGCCCTGGAGAAGCTGGACCTCAGCCGAGGACAGCGGCTCCTGATCACCAACGGAGGCGGGGCCACCGGAGCCCTGGCCATCCAGCTCGCCGCGGCCAAGGGCTTCGAGGTGACCGCAACCGCCTCAGCTGCCGCCGCAGAGCGCCTGCGCGGTCTGGGAGCGACCGAGGTCGTCGACTACCACGACCCGAACTGGTCGGCCAAGGTACGCGGCGGGTTCCACGCCGCCCTCGTCATCGCCACCGGCACGGCGGACGACGCCCTGCCTTTGGTGCGGGACGGCGGGCGACTGTGCTCCCTGACCTCGGACGCGCCTCCTGAGGAACGAGGCATCACGAGTTGGGACCTCTACGTCGAGCCCAACGCCGCGCAGCTTGCCCAGCTGGCGGAGCAAGTCGCCGCGGGAACCTTGAAACTCGCACCGGAACCACTGCCGCTGAGCGAGGGACCGGCAGCGTTCGCCCGCGCGGTTACCGGACAGGCCGGCGGAAAGAAGATCGTGCTCACCCGAGCATGACCCGACCGGGCACCGCCCCTCCCGAGGCTGGGCCACGGTGCCCGCCAGGCGCGATCGAGAAATCGTCAGCAGGACTGGAGTGTGCCGGGGACTGCGTCAGCGGATGCCAGCCGCGTGCAACCTCCCCGCCGCCGTACGCCCACGATCGGCCCTTCGAGGCCTCCGTCACCCCATGCTCCGTCGGCCGCGGGTCGGTCGAGTCGCGTCCCCCCTCACCCGTCTCCGCTCCCCTTGTCGGCTGTGCGGGACGTGAGGTCCATGAGGGCGAGTCCGACGACGGCGATGAGCCCGAACGCGCCCGGGATGAGGAAGACGTGGGGCAGGCCGACTGCCGCGACGCCCAGTCCTCCCGTGGCCCCGCCCAACGCAGAGCTGAGCGCGGCGGAGCTGATGAAGATTGCGGACGCGGTGGCGACCGCGCTGGGCAGCAGCCGCTGGGCCATGATGATCCCGAGTGCCGCGAAGACGCCCCACACGCCGCCCATGAGGATCTGCCCGGCGAGCAGTCCGGGCACGGTGGCGGTGGTGGCGAAGCAGATGTTGGCGCCAACGCCGAAGGCGGCTGCCAGAACCATCAGGCGCATCGTTCCGATCCTGCGGGCGGCGACCACCGCGAACGGCATCAGGACCAGTTCCACGAACGGCTGGATGCCGATAATCGCGCCCTGGACCCCGGAGGCGAAGTGCAGGCGCTCGTTCATGTAAATCGGCAGGTAGGCGTATTTGATCGGCTCCCCCGCGTACACGAGCACGTACAGGCCGGTGAATATCAACAGCGGGCGCATCGTCCGGAGTCCGGTCCGTAATGGAGCGGCCGGCCGCGCATCCTGCGGGACGGTTCTCACCGGAGCCGGCCAGGGCGTCCGCGTCCGCTGCAGGCCCAGCGGGACGACCTGCGCCAGGAAGCAGATCCCTGTCGCGAGCATCATCGTGCGCAGGCCGAACTGGGCGGCCAGGATCGTGCCCACGGCCGGGCCGACGATCCAGCCCGCCGTCAGGGCCATCCGCACGATGGAGACCACCGCGTCATCGTGGGCGGTGGGGCGCGCGCTCAACTCGTCGTGAATCGCCGCGAACAGCTGTGACGCGGACGCTCCGGCGAAGCCGAGGATCACAGCCCCGACCGCGAACGGCATCCACAGTTGCGTGGCGGAGGCGATGCCCGCCCAGCCGAGGAAGCCGAGAACGGCACAGACCCGGAACAGCCCCAGACGGCCCCCGGTGCGGTCCGAACGCGCGCCGACCAGGTAGCCGGCGACCGGGGCGGTCAGATTCGTCAGGTAGTAGAGGCCGGCCACGGTCAGTGAGCCGTGCAGGTCCTTGGTGAGGAACTGGGCGATCTGCGGAGCAGCGGCCGATTGCCCCAGGCCCGCCAGGAACAGGGCGATCGTCGCGCCCCGGTACAGCGGCGAGGCCAGGACGAGCCGAATCGCCGAGACCAGCTCTGCCGGGGCGTTGAGCGCCAGACCTGGCGATGCGCTTTCCGTCGTGTCGATGTGCGGCCTGCGGCGACCCTGGTCGCTCACCGCCGTCCCCCTCTCCCGCGGAGTCCCGAATCCCCCGGCTCAGATTATTCCACTGTAAGAATCTGTGCTCGGACGATACACCGGTACGGTCCGGATGCATTGGTTCGCGGGAAACCGGCCGTCCGTCGAGCCCTTGAGCAGGCCGTGGAGAGGACTTCCGTTCAACTGCGCCCGATGCGCGGCCCATCGCTCAGAACCTCGACGCCCGGCCGGGCAGATCGGGTGAGCGGGTGCAGCTGATCACGCCCCTGAGGTCCCGCCGCCCCGCTGACGACGGGGGTGATCCAGCTCAACGCCTGGGCCAGGCACATCGATGGGGTCGCCGTCCTTTGCCCGGCTCGTCGGCCACGACGAGCTGAGCCTGCCCGCGCGGCCGGCGACAACCGCGCCGAACCATGCCCATCCCGTGTCGCCGTGCGGCACCCGGAGTCCGGGCGCCGCCCCTGCGCCGACCTGCCCGGCGGCAGTGGCGCTTTGTCACATCGGCCGGTCCTGCCCGTGCTCGGCCGACGGGCCGGCCGTCCGGTCCCGGTCCGGAAGCAGCCGCTCGAGGAGCCTCAGGGACCGCCGCACATCGACCGCGTCCGGGTCGAGCAGCCACTGCAGCTGCAGACCATCGGACGCGGCGATGACCAACGAGGCGGCGTCTTCCGCATCGATGTCGACGGCGATCGCACCGGCACGCTGGCCGACGCGGATCCGCTCGGCCAGGTCGGCGCGCAGCCGCGCGAAGCGCGCCTGGACGAACTCCCGGGTGCGAGGGTGGGCCTGCGCTTGCAGGGCATCGGTGGTCAGTGTGGCGTAGAGCTCGACCAGACCGGGGATCGCCCGGTTCTCTTCGGCGCTCTGCTCCATCACCACCACTGCCGACACCTCCTCCGGCGTCGGCTTGGCGTTACCTCCCGCCTCGTGAGCGCGGTACACCTCCAGCAGCAGATCGTCGCGAGTCGCGAAGTAGTACCGCAGTGCCGCGTGCGACACACCGATCGAGTCACCGATCGCCCGCAGCGACGCGCCCACCCCCTGCGCGGCGAACAACTCGATGGCGCGCGCGATGATCTGCGCGCGCCTCTCGGGGCCCTTCCGGTACGACCGCCTGCGCGCCGCCGCGTCACCGTCCTGTTCCATCCCGCCATGCTACGAAGTGCCGGCGCGCCGGCAGACAACATCATCCGCGCCGACGTTCCTGGGGTGATTCAGCTGGTGCCCCGCATCCGGATTCAGGGCACGAGGTGCCCGGCGGCGCGGAACAGTTCGTACCACTCGGCCCGGGTGAGTCGAACTTCGGAGCCCTGGGCGGCGCCCGCGACACGCTCCGGGTTGGTGGTGCCGAGCACGACCTGCATCTGAGCGGGGTGGCGGGTGATCCAGGCAGTCGCGATCGCGATGGCGGGGACGTCGTACTGGCCGGCGAGGCGGTCGATAACGGCGTTGAGCTCGGGGTATTCCGGCGAGCCGAGGAAGACACCCGTGAAGAAACCGGCCTGGAAGGGAGACCACGCCTGGATGGTGATGTCGTTCAGACGGCAGTAGTCGACGATCCCTCCGCCGTCGAGGGTGGCCGACTGCTGCTCCGCCAGCATGTTCGCGGCGATCCCTTGAGCGATGATCGGCGCGTGTGTGACCGAGAGCTGAAGCTGGTTGGCCACGATGGGCTGACGCACGTACCTGCGCAGCAGGTCGATCTGGCGTGGGGTCTGGTTCGAGACACCGAAGGCGCGCACCTTGCCCGAGGATTCGAGATCGTCGAAGGCGCGGGCCACCTCTTCGGGCTCGACAAGCGCGTCGGGGCGGTGCAGCAGCAGGATGTCGATGCGGTCAGTCCGCAGGGCCGCGAGTGAACCCTCGACCGATGTGATGATGTGCTCGTAAGAGAAGTCGTAGTACGGCCCGTCCGTCACGATTCCCGCCTTGGTCTGGATCGTGATCTCGTCGCGCTGCGACGGGCTCAGCGCCATCGCGTCGGCGAAGCGGCGTTCACAAGCGTGCAGCTCGCCGCCGTAGATGTCGGCGTGGTCAATGAAGTCGATGCCCGCATCGCGCGCGGTGCGGACGAGTTCGCGGACGTCCTCGTCGGTCTTGTCGGCGATACGCATCAGGCCGAGCACGACGTTCGGGGCGAGGATGTCGGTGCCGGGCATGGTGAAGGTCTTCACAACAGTTTCCTTTCAGATGTTCAGGTCCGCACGGTACAAGGCGAGGGCCACTGTGCGCCTGAGGGGGCGGAGGGTCCATCGGCGGCGAGCGCGAGCTCAGCGGCGAGCGGCGAGTCCCGGACACTTGCGAGACGAGATGCACCGGGGATCTTCGGCATGGCGCACTGGGCGGAGTCCTGGCCGAAGCGGCAGCCGGATGTCCACAGCGGTAGTTGGACCGCCGACGGGGCCACTGCGATCGGTCAGGACGACGGCGATAGCGAACTGTGAGGCGTCGACAAGCGGCAGACCGCCGGTTCAAAGGCGATCGGTCCGAGACGGCTGGTTCGGACCGCGCACGCGCATCTGCGGCGTTGTCGTCACTCGCCGACGCTCCGCGTCGACTCCCTCCTCCGCCTTGCAGCTGCACGCTCCCCCAGCTACCGCGGGGTGGTGCCCGGTAACCCCGCTCCCTGATCCGGCCCGATCCACACGACAGACCCTAGCCCCCGGCCCCCGGGCCGGGCGGGCCCGCGAAACACTGGGCGATCGCGAGCCACTGCTCAGCGACCTCGCCTCGGCAGGTCAGGGACGTGTCGAGGGGTTGCTTGCGTTGGGTGACCACCAGGGCGAAGTCGAGCGCGTCGCCGGTGACGACAGCATCGGCGCCTTCCGGACCACGGGCCCATGACCGGCCGCTGGGCAGGCGCAGTTCGACGCGCGGTGGAGACGGCGGCACGGGCAGGCCGCGGTTGGCGAAGCTGAACTCGAAGGTGACGAACCCGAGGTGACAGACGTGCCGGAGCCGGTCGGTGGGCCGGCGGACGATCTTCAGGGCGTCGGCGACATCCTGGCCGTGAGCGAAGTACTCCATGAGACGAGCCGTGGCCAGCGTCGCCGGGCTCATCGGCGGCACGAACCAGGGCACCCTCTGTTCCCGACGCGAGGACGTGAAAGCCCTCATCATCGCCGCGAAGGCATCGGCCCATTCCTGTCGCAGTCGCTCCACCGGGAGGTCTTTGCGGGCCGTGATGTGATCTGCGAGGAGCTCGGCCAGACCCACGTCCGTCGCAGGACGGGCACGCCGGAATGCACCGGGGGCGTCCACGGCCGCCTCGGCCAGCAGGTCGCAGCCGATCAGGTGCGACACGCTGGCTCCAACATCCCAACCGACGGCCGGGGTTGGACGCCGCAGGTTTGTCCCCGCGGGGACGAGCGCCCGCAGCGAGTCGAACTCCGCCGTGAGATCGTCGAGCAGCTCGCGCGGAACTCCGCCGTCCATGGTGGTGGCCCTTCTCCGATCAGCGAACCGAGGCAGCCCCGGTTCCGAGGTCGTCCGGTGGGACTGTGCGGCGCTCGCCGCTCAGGCGGATACGAGTTGGTTGTAGCGGCTTTGGAAGAACAGCAGGGGTGACGCCGTGCTGTCAGCGACGAGGTCGTCGACACGTCCGATGACGATGCGGTGGTCGCCGACGGCGTGTACGGCTTCGATCGTGCAGCCGATCCAGGCGACCGCGCCGTCGATGACCGGGGCTTCGTGCGGCCCGGGCCGCCAGGGCACCTGCGTGAACTTGTCGCCTCCCGAGACCGACAGCGCACGGCAGATCCACTCCTGGTCGGTGGCGAGAACGTTCACGCAGAAGGTGCCGCGCTCGGCGATGACCAGGAAGGTCGATGACGTCCTGCCGCCGCCTGGCTGCCCGCCCAGCCGATGTCGGGCGGGCAGCCAGCCAGCCAGGCAATGGCGGGCCGGATCGGCGGGCTCTACCGCGGCCCGTTCCTGTCCGGCCCGCTCCGCGCTCCTCAGGCCGGGTGAGGAGCGGGTTTCGTTTCCTGCGCGGCGGTGGCTCCGGCCACGCGGCCGAACACCGCGGCGCGCATGAGAGCGGCACCACCGGGATAGTCGCCGTAGAACAGGCCACCCACGGCCTCGCCGGCCGCGTACAGACCCGGCACCGGCGTCCCGTCCGCGCTGAGAGCCCGCCCGTCCGGGTCGATCCGGATGCCGCCGAAGGTGAAGGTGAGCCCCGCGACGGCGTGGTAGGCGACGAACGGTGGCTGGTCGAGGGGCGAGGCCCAACCCGACTTGGGCGGTGTGATGCCGGCCGTGCCGCGACCTTCGCTCGCGCCGTCACCGGACGGGCAGGCGTTGTTGAACGCCTGGAGCGTGTGCGCCAGCCGGTCGGCGGGTACCCCGATCCGCTCGGCGAGCTCCGGGACACTGTGCGCGACGATGGGCTCGGCCGCACCGGCGAACTCGTCGGCCACCCGGGCCGCGGTGCGCTGGTCGAAGATCTCGAAGGCCTCGCATCCCGGCTGGCGCATGATGGCCTTGCCCATCTTCGAGTAGTTCTTGACCCACGGGCCGGGGCCCTCGTCGACGAACCGCTCGCCGTGGCGGTTGATGAGCACGCCGAGCCAGAAGCCGTGCAGCGGGAAGGGCGGTGAGGCCTCACTGCGCTGTGGCGAGGGCCTGGTCGGGTCGACCGCGGCCGAATGGCAGCTCGCCCAGGCCCCGGCCTTCTGCGCCCCGGCGCGCAGTGCGGCCCGGATCCCGTCGCCCGTGGCCAGGCGGGTGCCGCGCAGGCGCACCGTCTCCCACTGCGGCCCCAGGCACTCGCGGCGAAGTTCCCGGCTGGCCTGGAAGCCGCCGGTGGCGACCACCACCGCGTCGGCGGGCACGGTCTCGCCGCCGTCGCCGACCACGGCACCGGTGACCCGGCCGTCGCCGCGCACCACCTCCACCAGCGGTGCGCACCAGCGGATTTCCACGCCGATTCGCTCGGCGTGCGCCAACAGGGGCCGGATCACCTCGAACCCGCGTGACATTCCCTCGCCGGTGCACGTCAGGATCTGGCCGGGTGGAATGTGCAGGACACCGTCGCGGACCGCGGCGCCCACGGTTCGGTTGAACGTGAAGCGGACGCCCTTCGCGGCCAGCCAGCGGACCGTGTCCAACGACCGCTCGGCGAGCCGGTCGACCAGCCGCGGCTCGGCTTGGCCGCCGCTCATCGCCGACAACTCGGCCGCGTAGGCCTGGCGGGTGTAAGGGGGTGCCTCGATCCGGTCGGCTTTCATACCCGGCTCGAAGTCCTCCGTGATGGACGTCAGATCGTCCGGCCCGTCATAGCAGAACAGGAACAGCCCGCCGGAAAAGGCGGCGTTCCCGCCGACGTCCTCGCGGCCGCCCTTTTCCAGCAGCACCACGCGGGCGCCGGCCTCGCGGGCGGAGATCGCCGCCGAGAGCCCGGTCAGCCCGGCGCCGGCGACGACGATCGTGGGCGCAGGGGTTTCCGTCACTGGTCCTCCTTGAGACATGGTGCTGCAACGGCAGGTGCGGGTCGGGGTGGCTGAAGTACATGACCAAAGACGCTCATGAGGTGTCACCACGTGAAGGAGAGGGACGTGCCGGGCCGGGCGGCGCTCGGTACGGGGCCGGTGTGCCGGACGAATCCCTCGCCGGGCACGCCGACCTCGCCGGTGAGCCAGTTCGCCGTCTCGATCAGGCGGGGCAGGTCGATACCGGTGGCGACCCCGGACCGTTCGAGCAATTGCACGGCGTCCTCGGTGCACAGACCGCCGCCCTGGGTGCCGGGCATCGCCGGGTGGCCGCCTCTGCCGGCAAGGGAGGTGTCGATGTCGTGGATGCCGAGTTCGAGGAGTGGCAGCAGTGCGGCGAGGCCCATGCCGCGGTCGTCGTGGACCTGCACCGTCAGGTTCCCCGGCGGCACATGCGCGAGCTCGGCGGTGACCAGTTCGCACATCTGGGGCGGCGCCGCGTAGCCGGAGGAATCCGCGAGAATCCAGCGGTCCACCCCGATGTCGAGGAGCCCCCGGGCCAGCGGTTCGATATCCGCGCCGGTGCGCGGGGGGCCGGTCGGCCCGCCCCAGGCGAAGATGACGTAGGTGCCGAGCACGATGTTCCGGTCCGCGGCGTAGGCGGCCATGCGCTCCAGTTCGCGCATCGACTCCCGCGTGGACCGTCCGGTGTTGGCGCGGGCGAATTCCTCGTCAGCGGAGAGCAGGAAGTACGCCGTGTCGGCACCCGCGTCGACCGCGCGGGTAAGCCCGCGCGGATTGGCGACGCAGCAGCCGAGGCTGAGTCCGGACACTCGCGGCACACGCGCGAACACCTCCGCGGCGTCGGCGAGGCCTGGTACGAGATCGGGGCTGACGAAGGAGGACAGTTCGAACGCGCGGACACCGGCGTCGATGAGCCGCCGCGCGAATTCGATCTTGACGTCGGTCGGGACCGCATGGTCCTGGAAGGTCAACCGGGTGGCGATCTCCCGGATGCGTACGGCGTCGGGTAGGGACATGGCGTTTCCTCAGGCGTGGCGGGTGGGCTTGAGCCCGGCGGCGAGCGCGTCCCAGGCATCGGCGCTGCCCCGGTCACGCAACTGGTGTTTGCGCACCTTGCCGTTGGGTGTGACGGGAAGCCGGTCCACGAAGCGGTAGTAGCGGGGGACCATGAAGTGCGGCATCGACCGGTCGCAGTGAGCGAACAGGCCCGTGTGGTCCGGCTCGTGGCCGGGTTCGAGCTGCACGACGGCCAGGACCTCGTCCTCGCCCAGCTCCGACGGCGTGCCGACGGCGGCAGCGGCCACGATGCCGGGGTAGGCCAGCAGCACCGACTCGACCTCGTGGGAGGAGATGTTCTCGCCGCGGCGGCGCAGGGCGTCCTTCTTGCGGTCGATGAAGTAGAAGTAGCCGTCTTCGTCGGTGTAGCCCAGATCGCCGGTGTGCCACCACAGATCCTTCATGGTCGCGAGCGTGGCTTCGGGATCGCGGTGGTAGCCGGAGAACATGATGTTCGCAAGGCGCGGCCGGTAGACGATCTCCCCGGCCTGGCCCGGCGCGGCACGGTTCCCGAACTCGTCGTGGATCTCCAGGAGGGACGAGTCGGTGGGCAGGCCCAGCGAGCCGACCTTCCGGGCGCCGAGGGGGTTGTAGAGAACGTTCTTGATCTCGGTGAGCCCGTAGCCCTCGACGACGTGTACGCCGAAGCGCTCCTCGAAGGGATGGAGCACCTGGGGCGGGGCGGGTGCGGCGAACACCTTCGTCGCCCGGTGGTCGCGATCGCGGTCGGAGGGGGGCTGCGCCAGGAGCATCGGCAGGACCGAGCCGAGGGCGTTGAACTGGGTGACCCGGTGGGTGCGCAGTTCGTCCCAGAACCTGCTGGCGCTGAACCGGCGGCCGAGGACCACGGTCGCCCCCGCGTAGAAGGCGTGCAGGGATATGTTGATCTGCGCGGCACCGTGGAACAGCGGGAGACATGTGTAGAGCCGCTCGTCGGCGGTCGTGGCCATCTGCACCGCGCACTCGCGCGCGGCGACCAGCTGCATCAGGTGCGGGTACACCACACCCTTGCTCCGCCCGGTCGTTCCGGACGTGAGCATGGTCGCGACCGGGTCCTTGGGCGCGACGCCGGGGAGGTCCGCCGCCGGATCACCGGCCGCGAGCAGGTCGTTCCAGGTCTGTACCGTCACCGCGGGCGGAATGCGGCGGGGCCGGTCGCCGTCCATCAGCACGACGGTCTTGAGTGTCGGTGGTACGTCGGGCAGGTCGGCGAGAAGTTCCAGCAGGGCCGCGTCGGTGACCAGAACACGCACGCCGGTGCCGCGGATCGCGTGGTCGAGGAAGGAGCCCTTGTAGGCGGTGTTGATCGGGACCTCGATGAGGCCGGCACGGGCCGCCCCGAGCCAGGCGAGCAGGTATTCGGGCCGGTTGGGCAGGAAGATCCCCACCGAGTTGCCCGGGGCGGCGCCTGCCGAGAGGAGACCGCGCGCCACGTCGGTGACGGCCGCGTCGAGTGCGCCGTAGGTCAGTTCGCTGTCCTCGAAGACCAGCGCGGGCTGGTCCGGATGTTCTCCGGCGCGGGCGGCGATGAGGCCGCCGACCGTGCCGTCGGCGAGATCGGAGAAGTTCTCCAGCCCCGGGGCGCCGTTGCCCCGGGCGATGGTGGGCGTCATGCCAGCTCCTTCTTCGCCCGGGCCAGGAAACCCTCCAACGACGGGTCCCAGGCCGCCTCCGCGCCGGTCGTCACGAGAAACGTGTCGACTCCGAGCTCCCGGTACCGGCCGAGGGTGTCCAGGATGCGCTCCTCCGTGCCGACCAGCGCCTGGGAGTTGGCGAAGCCGCCCAGGAGCTTGGTCAGCCCGGTCCAGAAGCAGTCGTCGTGCAACTCGTGGTCGGTGAGCGCTAGCGCCCGTTGCCGCCCGACGGAGGTGTCGGTCGACGACGAGCGCAGGAAGGTCGACGTTCCGGCGGCCTCGGCGATCTCCCGCTCCACGGCACGGGCCCGGGCCCAGGCGTCGTCGTCGGTGTCACCGATGAACAGGCGCAGGCTCAGCGAGAACCGCATCGGGCGGCCATAGCTCTGGGCCGCCGCGGTGACCTGGTCGACGCGTTCCTTCGTGCCGGCGAACGGTTCCCCCCACAGCATGTACAGGTCGGCGTGGCGGGCGCCGAAGTCCACGGCGTCGGCGCTCTCGCCCCCCATGAAGATCGGCACCTGGCCCTGCACCGGCTTGGTCTGCAGCTTCACCGCCTCGGCCGTGTAGTACTCGCCGTGGTGGTCGAAGGGCTCGGTTTCGGTCCAGGCGCGGCGCACGAGGTCGAGGTACTCGACCGCCCGCCGGTACCGTGCGGCCTTGGGCAGGTCGTCCGACTCACGGCGCAGGTCCTTGTCCGAGCCGCCGACGACCACGTTGACGGCGAGCCGGCCGCGGGCCAGCACGTCGAGGGTGGCGAAGTAGCGCGCGGCGGCCACCGGCGCCATGACCCCGGGGCGGTGCGCGACGATGGGTGAGAACTTCTCCGACGCCGCGAGCGCGAACGGTGCGGTGGCGTGGTTGTGCGGCCAGGTGGAGGAGTATCCGAGGAGGACCCGGTCAATGGCGTTCGAGCGGTCCAGTTCCTTGATCCTGGAGATCATTCGGTCCGGATCGGTTTCACCGGCCTGGAGGGGCTGCAGCCCCGTGAAGAATTCGATCACGGCTTGCTCAGCTTTCTGCGTGGACTCCGGTACGGGAGCGGGGCCGGGGGCGAGCCAGGTCTCGTGCCGGGCGAAAGGGTGCGGCCGGTGTGTCCGCGGTTCGGCCCGGGCGGTGGCCGACTCCGAGACGGCGAGCACCGTCCTCAGATGCCTGCGGCCTCCCGGCGCAAGGCCGTGACCACCGCTTCGGGTACGTCGATGGTGCCGCGCCGGAGCGTCTCGTCCCGGCAGTTCACCGAGCGGTCGAACGGCACCCGGACCGGACTGCCACCCTCGACGGGACGAGTGGCGCGGGCCGATTCGGCGAAGGCCGCGACCCGTCGACGGTAGTCGTCCGCGTCGGTGAGCACACCGGGGTCGAACAGCGCGATGAAGAAGCCGCATTCCGAAACACCGGACGGATCAGCGGCGGCGCCTGACATCATGCCGAGCAGCTGGACGACCAGGGCGAGCCCCGAGCCCTTGTGGCCGCCCCACACCCCGAACGCGCCCTCCAGCGCGGCGGCCGGGTCGAGCGTCGGGGCTCCGGCCGCGTCGTAGGCATGGCCGGAAGCGAGCTTCTCCCCGAGCCGCGCCTTCAGCTTCGCCTCCCCGTGCATCACGGTGGAGGTGCCGATGTCCCAGATGACGGGAGCCGGGGTGGCCGGGAAGCCGAAGGCGATCGGGTTGGTGCCGAACCGGCCCTCGTGCCGCCGTGCGGGGCCACCACCGCGGGCCCGCTGCCCGCGATCATCCCGGCGAGGCCGGCTGCCGCGGCCTTTTCGAGGTAGTACGAGAACATCCCGATGTACCAGGTGTTACGTGCGCCGACGACCGCGACTCCCTGGGCGTGGGCCTTCGCCACGGCAAGCTCCAGTGCGTGCCTGCCGACGAGGTAGCCCACCTGGTCGCCGCCGTCCATGGTGGCGGACACCGGCGTCTGGGCCACGGTCCGGATCGGCTGCGGCGGCGTCTCGGTTGCGTGGCGTCGCTCCGCTATGGACAGCGCGCGGGCGAGCCCGCCGAAGGACAGCCCGCGTAGTTCGCAGTCGAGCAGGTGGTCGGCGATGGTCTCGACGTCGGTGGCGGAATAACCGCATGTGGTCAGCACGGCCGCGACGAGTGCGCGGGCGTCGGGAAGGGACAGAGTCGTCATTGACCGACCTTCGCGATGAGGGAACCTGAAATTCGCCCGTCGGTAAGCATGCTTACACAATATAAGCGAGCGAAGTCGAATACAAGCATGCTGATAGTGCTGGCTCAGGTGGGTTCGCGCCGGCGCGGGGGTGGGCACCCCGGTCCCCACGGTGCGGCGAGACCGGACAGCGCTCGTCTGCCCGGTCTCGCCACCCTCGGCTCCGGGCCTGGGGCACTGACCGGCAGGCCCCGGAGCGAGGTCACATCACGGCGTCGGTCTCCAGCGGTCCCGCGGTGACGCGGAGTGTCCGGACGCGGACCGGCTCTTCCTGGTCGAGGTAGAAGATGTGCATGAACGGAGCCCGCACCACCTGGCCCGGATCGCTCTTCTTCGCCATCGTCGCCTCGCCGCGCAGCAGGCGGACGCCCTCGTCCGCGGACCAGAACTCCAGGACCTCGTGGGTGATGATCAGCGGCTCGTCGATCTTGACGAAGAACGCCTTGATGGCATCGACGCCGTGGAGGTGTGCGGTGCCGAAGAACATGTCGGTGTCCTCGGTCAGCGGCGCGAAGCCCTCGCCGAACTCCAGGGTGTCGATGGCATCCATGAACTTCAGGACCCAGCCGGGCACGGCCGTCGCCCGTGCGTTGCTTTCCATGGGTGACCTCCCGATCAGACCGTGGCGGGCAGGGTGGCGAGGAAGCCGTCGATCTCGGCGTTGACACCCTCGGGGTTCTCGCGGGCTGCGAGGTGGGCGGTGTGCAGGAGCACACGGAAGGTGCTGCCCTCGATGGCGTCCGCCATCTTCCGCACCACGTGCACGGGGAACTGGCTGTCCTCCTCGCCGGCGATGATCAGGACGGGCACGTCCCTGATGGTGTTCAGGCGGCGGTGCTCGTCCTTGCGGCCTATGAGGATGCTGCGCAGCGCCCACGCCACCGACTTCGGGTCGTCGCGCAGCACGAACTTGGTGAACTCGGTGAACTCGGGGTTGGTGGCCTCGGCGGTGGGGCCGGCGAAGGCGGCGCGGGCGGCCTTGGCGGCCAGCGGCGGCATCTTCGAGTGCAGCGAGAGGAACGTGGACAGCGCGGTGGCCCAGACGCTCTCGACGGTCGTGGGCAGGGAGGCGGTGCAGTTGATGCCGATCGCCGCCGCGGTCCGCTGCGGGTAGTAGGCCGGGAAGACCCCGGCGAGCATGCCGCCCCAGCTGTTGCCCACCAGGATGCACTTGTCGATGCCGAGCGCGTCGAGGATCTCGACGAGCGCGTCGGAGCAGTCCTCGAGATCGATGATCTTTCGCAGCGCGTCGGACCTGCCGTGTCCGGGGCTGTCGATGAGCACGACGCGGTGGGTCGGGGCGAAGTGCTCGTACTGGTACTGCCACATGGTGCCGTCCATCATCAGGCTCGGCCAGCACACCATGGCGGGGCCGTCGGAACGGCCGCCGACGCGCACGTTGATCAGACCCAGTGAGGTGGGGATCAGCTTCTCGGTAACCCCTTCGAGCCAATTCGTCGTCATGATCGGTCCTCCATGACCAAGGAGACGTTCGATTACTAGTAGCGTAACGCTACTAGTTCCAAAACGCTACTAGCCCTGCTCCCTTTCGGACCGAGGTGATCAGTGGGAGCTCGAACCGTCACAGCCCGGCGCCGCGGCAGCCGATCCCTATCGCTGACCGGCACCGCCTTCCTCGGGGGACGCCGGTCGCAGGGTCGAGGCCTCGACCGGCTGATGGCAGCTGCTGCACGCCAGGTACGGACTGGTCGGGTTCCCGCACGTCGTGTGCATCAGCGGGTGTTGCGTGACGTCGGTATCGGTCGCATAGGTTTCGGCCCACCTCGTGATGGCCGCGATGGCGGGGACGACAAGCTCGCGGGCGCTGTCGGTGAGCTGGTACTCGTACCACGGCTTGTCGGAGCGGTAGGCGCGCTTGGTGAGCAGACCCAGCTCCGTCAGGCTGTTGAGCCGCGCGGTGAGGATGTTCGCCGAGATACCCAGAGCCCGCTTGAGCTCACCGAAGCGACCGACCCCGAAGAACACCTCCCGCAGGATCTGGTAGTTCCAGCGCTCGGAGATCGCGGCCAGGAACTCCTGTCCGTGCTGGAAGGTGACGTGACTCCCCTGGTCAGACACGGCTTCTCCTCCCCGGTGATCCCGGTGGTAGTTTTAAGTCAAAAGTAGTCCCGCAATGTTACTAGCCGAGATCCCCGCTCCTGCGCGGCCTCGACCGCTTTCGGTGTCTCCTCATCCCCCAGTGCTCACAACAGGTCGAGGGTCGACTGTGGGCGGAAGACCAGGTCGGCACCGGCGACCTTCACCTGACGGCCGAGGCACGCGGCCGAAGGCGTCTTCCCTGCTGCCGGCTCAAAAGAGGAGCCGAGCTGGCGCCCCCAGGAGCCGGCCAGCGTGCCACGACCACGACTCGGTCCACCTGCTGCACACCCCGCTCGAGGCACGAATCGGCTGCCTACACAACCCCCTGGTCACAGCCGCCTCCTCCGTCGACCGTGGTCTGAACGGCACCCGAGCCGCGCAGCTCACCCTCGCCGCGTGGGGTAGCACCCGCCGCATCCGGCGACGACGGGAACAAGGCGAGGACGCCGCTCTGCCACCGGGAACCGTACTGGGTCGGGAACCCCGAGGGGCCCCGCCCTGGGGCTACCCGACCATCAGGTTTGACTGAAGGTGCGTCGGTAGGCGCCGGGTGTGGTGCCCAGATGCGCTCGGAAGCGGCGGCGCAGGTTGACCGCCGAGGTGAGTCCGACGCGGGTGGCGATGGCCTCGACCGGCAGGTCGGTCTGTTCCAGCAGTACCCGTGCCGCGTCGATGCGCTTGCCGAGCAGCCACTGTCCCGGGCTGGTGCCGAGCTGTTCGGCGAACCGCCGGGCGAGGGTGCGGCCGGAAAGCCCGGCGTGTTCGGCGAGGTGGGCGAGGGTCAGTCGGGTGTCGAGCCGGGAGGTGGCCCACTCCATCACGGGCGCCAGTGACTGGTCCGCCTTGGCCGGTGCGGGCTGTGCGGCGTACTGAAGTTGGCTGCCCTCCCGGTGCGGCGGCAGGACCATGTTCCGGGCGATCTGGGTGGCGTATGCCGCGCCGTGGTCGGAACGTACCAGGTGAAGGCACAGGTCGATGCCCGCGCCGGTTCCGGCGCTGGTCGCCACGTCGCCGTGGTCCACGAAGAGCACGTCCTGGTCCATCCGCACCTCGGGAAAGGCGGCGGCGAGTCGGGCCGTGTCGCGCCAGTGGGTGGTGGCGCGGCGGCCATCCAGCAGTCCGGCCTGGGCGAGGACGAACGCCCCGGTGCAGATGGCGACGATCCTCGCCCCGCGCCGGTGGGCAGCCCGCAGCGCCGCGGTGACGGTCGAGGGCACGGGTGTGCCGGGCGGCTGCCAGCCGGGGACAACCACGGTGTCCGCCTGCTCCAGGGCCTCCAGCCCGGCGTCGACGAGCATCGCGTAGCCGGCGGTGGTCTGCAGAGGGCCGGGGTGCTCGGCGCAGATCCGGAAGCTGTAGCGGGGCGGTTCGTCCTGCGGGACGGTGCCGAAGACCTCGGTGGCGCAGGCGAGCTCGAAGGGTGACTGAGGCGGGTTGAGCAGGGCCACCACCCGATGAAGGCTCATGGCAGGATTATACCTGTGGGTGTCTTTCTGGACTCTCGGCCGGATGCCCCGCACAGGACACAGTGGACCCATGAGCGAAACCGACGAAACGACAGTGCGGACAGTGCGGAGGACCGCAGTCCAGGTTGACGGCGAGCCGGCCAGCTACCTGACCGCAGGGCGCCAGGACGCCCCGCCCGTGCTGATGCTGCACGGCACGTACTGGAGCCGGGTCTGGCTCCCCGTACTCGACCACCTCGCCGACGCGGGGCTGCGGCCCCTCGCGGTCGACCTCCCCGGACTGGGACGCTCAGGAGGCCGGCTCACCCCGGAAACGGCCACGGTTCCGGCCCTCGCCGACTGGGTGACGCGATTCGCCTCCGCGCTGAACCTCTCCGGCCCCATCGCCCTGGCAGGACACGACATCGGCGGCGCCATCGCCCAGCACCTCCTTGCCCGCAACCGGCTGGACGTGTCCCGGTTCGCCTTGGTCAACTCGGTCCTTTACGACTCCTGGCCCGCGCCCCACGTCGCCCAATTCCGGGAGGGGGACACGGCCGAGGGTGTGCTCGCCGCCCGTCGGCAGGCGATTACGAGGGTGCTGGCCGGTGTCGCCACTGAGTCGTTGATCGCGGACTACGTGGATCCGTGGACCGATGAGCGGGTGCGCCGCTCCTGGACGGCCCTGGCGGGCGCGGCCGACAACCGCTACACCCTCGACCTCGTTCCCGCCCTGCAGCGGTCCACCACACCCAAGCTGTTGATCTGGGGCGAAGAGGACCTCCACGAGAGGGTGGAATACGCCGAGCGGTTCGCCTCAGAGGTCCCCCACACCACGCTCATCCGCATCCCGAACGCGGATCACATCCCCACGGAGAACGCCCCCGACCACATCGGCGGCGCGCTCACCGATTTCCTCACCGCGTAGGGACCATTACGGCCGATCAGCTTTGAGGCCGTTGACCAGCAGGAATACGTGCCCATGATTGCGGCTCCGGTTGCATTCACCGGTCCGGTCTCCTCGACCGCTTCGCGGCGTGCGGTTTCCAGGGGGTCTTCCCCGGCGTCGGCGTTGCCTCCGGGCCACTTCGACGTGGCGCCCGGCAGCATCTTCGCCCTGCGACCGTCACCGTCCGTCGTGTGCCGTTGACCGACAGGGAGACACGACTGGCAGGCGGCGCCTCGGCGGCCGCCTCCCCCGGGGCGGCGAGAAGGGTGCCTCCGACTACGCCACCCGCGACGGCGCCACCACCCACAGCGGTAGTGGTGGCGATGAAGGTGCGCCGGGTCGGCGCCGGGGAGGACTCACTGGATCCGGTGGGGGGTGGCACATCGGACTCGGGCAATTCGGTGGACATATGTACGCCTTCGCATCACGGACGGATCTGCCGCACGTCTCGGCACGGCAAGAGGCGCGGCCCATGTCGTCGCCGCACGACCTCGATGACCGCGCATTCCGACAGCCGCGGCGGGGCACACCAGGAGCCTGGCATCACCAGCGGGGCTCGAGGCAGGGAGATTTTTGTCCCCCTCATCTCCGCCCTCTCGGGGGAAGGCGGTGGTGCGCCCCGCGCCGTGGGTTGCTGGGTTATGGTGCCCGCATGAGCGGACGGTTCACCGGCTGGCCGGAGCGAGCCATGGACGTGTTGCTGCACTTGCAGGGCGAGCCATCACACATGGTGCGCGAGCAGTACCGCGCGGATCGCGAACGTCTCGTCCGGCAGCCGATGATCGCGCTGCTCAATGACGTGGCGGACACCGATCCCCGGTACGAGGACTTCTCTGTCTGGCACTACCGCACAAACTCCTGGTGGTGGCAGCATCAGGGCGCGGTGATCCGGCTCGGCCGCAAGATCGAGATCAGCCTGCGGTTCGACCTGGACGGCCTGCGGATCCAGGGCGCCTGGTGGTATCCCGACCCCGGCCAGGTGGACACGTTTCGCAAGGCCGTCGCCGCCGAGGGAAGCGGCCGAGAACTATCCGCCATCGTCGAGGACTTGAGAAGGAAGCGCTACGAGATCTCCGGGGACGTGATGAAGCGCCCTCCACGGGGCTATCCGTCCGACCACTCCCGCACGGACCTGCTGCGCCACCGTTCACTGATCGCTGCCCAACCCCTTGGCTGCGACGAATGGCTCCACACTCCCGAAGCGGTCGGCAAGGTCCTCGCGGCCGCCGACGACCTCGACGCCATGCTCACGTGGCTGGTCCGACACGTGAACGGCTCCGCCTGACTCGAGAAGAACCCACTTTCGCCGAACACTTCCTCCAGCTTGATCAACTATGGCGCGCTGTTCGGCAGCAGTCGGCCGTGGCCGTCGAACCGGCGGCATGGGGATCGGTTCGCTCCTGGGTGCCGGCGGGACGATCAGCTGAAGTGGATGTCGCTGAGGTCCATCGAGACCATGACCTGGTCGGGGATGGGGTAGCCATGGGCGTCGCGGCGGTAGGCCCGGCGTTTGGTGGGCAGCACGATGCCGTCCGCCTCCACGTTGTCGTAGACGTACTGCGCGGCGGCGAATCCGCCCGCCACCTCGACGTGATAGTCGTGCCGGCGCAGCAGTCGGTCGGGGCCGAAGTAGAAGTCCTGGTGGGTGCTGTGGCTGGCGATCTCGGGCGGGAAGGTGGCGCGCAGTCCTGGCCAGAGTTCGTCTCCTTCCTGCCACGGCTCGATCCCGGTGACCGTGAAGCCGGGCATGATCAGCAGGAACGGCGTGGTGAGGTAGGTCCACAGCGCATAGCCGTTGAAGTAGGCGCGGTCCAGCGGGTCCCAGGGGGTCTCCAGAGTGTGGCCGCTGAAGGACGACCGCGGGTCCTCGCGTTCGGCCACCACGCGCCCGTCGAGCTTGTCGATGCTCACCCGTCCGGGGGTGAAGTCGGTCTTCTGGTCAGGGGCGCCGAAGGGGCTGACCGAGGCGTGTTCCTCGTGGAGCAGCACGGTCATCTCGCGCGGCGCGGGATCCTGCGGCAGGCCCTTCAGGGCGAACAGATGACCACCACTCACGAGGGTGGCTCGCGCCCGGGTCAGCTCACGCCAGCGGGCTTCCCCGCCGTGGGCTTCGACTGCCTCGCTGAGCAGGTCGTTCATGGAGGCCTCCTGAAGTGCGGGCCGCGGGGCACCCGCGGACTCAAAGCTGAACGCCGATCCGCCTTCATTGCACACCATCCAACACCCACAAAGTTGACCAAAGCCTTGTAAAACAGTCACCTCATGTCGGTCGGGTCGACACCCGCTCGCCGTCGCGGAGGATCACCTCCGGGCGATGGGTGGGTCCGGCGTCAGTCCTCCGCCCCTCACGCGTTGGGCTCAGCAAGCCGCGGCCGAGCGGCCCTCGCGGCGGGTAGCGCCGGGACCGGCGCCTGCCGGTCGAGCGCCCGGTCGGCGGCTATCGCCGGGCGTCCCCCTGGCGAAGCATCAGGCGAGCCCGTTCCCGGCGACGCGCAGCAGGAGCGTGTGCAGCGTCTTCCGCTCGGCGGGGGCCAGCGGGGTGAGCAGTTCGTCGGTCACCTCCTGACCCGCCTGATCGGTGTCCCGGAGGAACGCGCGGCCGTCCTCGGTCAGGACGACGATGCGGCTGCGGCGGTCGTCGGGGGCTGGGCGGCGCTCGGCGAAGCCGAGTTTCTCCAGGTCGTCCACCAGGCCGACGATCGCGCTCGGGTCGTAGCCGAGTTGCGCGCTGAGTTCGCGCTGCAACGCGCCCTCACACGTGGCGAGGAATCGCAGCACGGCGTAGTGCCGCAGCCGCAGACCCGACTCCTGGAGGAAGGTGTTGAACAGCTGACCGGAGCGCAGACCCAGGCGGTAGAGCAGATAGCCGGTGTCCGCGTGGAGCGCCCGCATCCACGGTTCGTCCGCGTCGATGGGGTGGGGGTCGTCGGTGTGCGGGCGGGTGATGGCGGGCTCCCTGGTCTCGGCCCCGGGGCGTTGGTCTCGGCTCCCCGGAGGCGTTGGTCTCGTGTGCAGAGTCCAGCATGACGCACCCGAGGTAAACAACAACTGTTGACGTCAACAATAATTGTGCTTAGCTTCGATCTCGATGCCACAGCCCGCGCCCGACCGGCGCACCCCGTGCGAAGGGACTCGCTCGTGCCCACCATCGATCTGACCGGCAAGGCCGCCGTCGTCACCGGCAGCGGCCGGGGCCTCGGCCTCGCCTATGCACACGCCCTCGCCGCCCACGGCGCGTCCGTGGTCGTCAACGACATCGACGAGGACGCGGCCGAACAGGCCGTCAAGTCCATCACCGAGGCCGGGGGCACCGCCGTGGCCGAGGTGGTCCCCGTCGGTGGCGCCGAGGCGGCCGACCGCCTCGTCAGCCGTGCCGTCCAGGAATTCGGCCGACTCGACGTCCTGGTCACCAACGCGGGCATCCTGCGCGACAAGGTGCTGTGGAAGATGACCGACGAGGACTTCGACGCGGTCATCACCACCCATCTGAGGGCCACCTTCACCTGCGCCCGCGCCGCCGCAGTGCGCATGCGCGAGCAGGGCGACGGCGGCACGCTCGTCCTCGTCGGCTCCCCGGCCGGGCAGCGCGGCAACTTCGGCCAGACCAACTACTCCGCCGCCAAGGCCGGTATCGCCGCCATGGCCCGCACCTGGTCCATGGAACTGTCCCGCGCGAGCATCACCGTCAACGCGATCGTGCCGGTCGCCGCCACCGCGATGACCGAGACCATGCCCGCCCTCGCCCCGTATGTGGAGGCCCTCAGGAACGGTGAGCCGCTGCCGGACTTCCTGCGCAAGGGGGAGGGATTCGGCACGCCGGAGGACTGCGCCGCCCTCGTCCCCTTCCTGGCCTCCGACGCCGCCCGCGGCATCACCGGCCAGTGCATCGGCATCGGCGGCGACAAGGTGGCGCTCTGGTCGCATCCGCAGGAGCTCCGGGCCGCCTACGCCGACGGCGGCTGGACCTCCGGCGCCCTGGCCGACGCCTGGCACACGTCGGTCGGCGCCGAGCCGCAGACGGTGGGTATCCCCGCGCCGAGGATTCCGGAGGCGTGATGGACCTCCAGGATCTCGTCGCCATCGACGTCCACACCCACGCGGAGGTGTCCTCCACGGGCCACTCCTCCCTGGACGACGACCTGCACACCGCCTCCTCCGCCTACTTCAAGGTCGAGGGCAACCGGAAGCCCACGCTCGAGGAGACGGCCGCCTACTACCGCGAGCGGCGGATGGCCGCCGTCATCTTCACGGTGGACGCCGAGTCCGCGACCGGCACCGAGCCCGTCCCGAACGAGGAGGTCGCCGAGGCCGCCGCCGCCAACGCCGACGTCCTCATCCCCTTCGCCTCCATCGACCCCTTCCGGGGCAAGGCGGGCGTGAAGCAGGCCCGGCGGCTGGTCGAGGAGTACGGCGTGAAGGGCTTCAAGTTCCACCCCAGCGTCCAGGGCTTCTTCCCCGACGACCGCTCGGTGGCGTACGGCCTGTACGAGGTGATCGAGGAGACCGGCACCATCGCACTCTTCCACACCGGCCAGACCGGCATCGGCGCCGGTGTTCCCGGCGGGGGCGGCATCCGCCTGAAGTACTCCAACCCGCTCCATGTGGACGATGTGGCCGCCGACTTCCCGCAGCTGAAGATCATCCTGGCGCACCCGTCGTTCCCCTGGCAGGACGAGGCCCTGGCGGTGGCGACCCACAAGCCCGGCGTGCACATCGACCTGTCCGGCTGGTCCCCGAAGTACTTCCCGCCGCAGCTCGTGCAGTACGCCAACACGCTGCTGCAGGACAAGGTGCTGTTCGGTTCGGACTTCCCGGTGCTCACCCCTGACCGATGGCTGGCCGACTTCGAGAAGCTCTCCCTCAAGGACGCGGTCAAGCCGAAGATCCTCAAGGAGAACGCGGCCCGCCTGCTCGGGCTGACGCAACCGTGAGAGGTGTCAGATGCGCAACGAGGGACTGGGGTCGTGGCCCGCACGCCGGGCCCGTAAAACCCCGCACCGCACGGCCCTGATCCACGGCGAACGGTCGACCGACTACCGCACCCTGCACATACGCACCACCCGCCTCGCCCACGCCCTGCGCGCCCAGGGCATCCGACGCGGCGACCGCATCGCCCACCTCGGCCCCAACCACCCCGCCTATCTGGAGACCCTGTTCGCCACCGGCCTCCTCGGCGCCGTCTTCGTCCCCCTCAACACCCGCCTGTCCGGACCCGAGATCGCCTACCAGCTCACCGACTCCGGCGCCAAGGCCCTCATCCACGGCCCCGCACACACCGCGCTCGTCTCCGGACTGCCGGCCGGCACCGGGGTACGGATCTGCCTCGAGATCGGCGGCGCATACGAACAGGCCCTGGCGGCCGCGTCTGCCGAGCCGATCGACGAGCCGGTCACCCCCGACGACACCTGCCTCATCATGTACACCTCGGGGACGACCGGCCGCCCCAAGGGCGCGATGCTCACCCACGCCAACATCACCTGGAACGCCGTCAACGTCCTGGTCGACCACGACCTGTTCGCCGACGAACGCGCCCTGGTATCCGCCCCGTTGTTCCACACCGCCGGGCTGAACATGATCACCTTGCCGGTGCTGCTGAAGGGCGGCACCTGCGTCCTGGTGGAGGCCTTCGACCCGGGAGCGACCCTCGATCTGATCGAACGGCACCGCATCACCTTCATGTTCGGGGTGCCGACGATGTTCGACCAGGTGGCCCGGCATCCCCGCTGGGCCGACGCCGACCTGTCCTCGCTGCGCATCCTCACCTGCGGCGGATCACCGGTGCCGACCCCGCTCATCGCCTCCTACCAGCGGCGCGGGCTCACCTTCCTCCAGGGCTACGGCATGACCGAGGCCGCGCCCGGCGCGCTCTTCCTGGACGCCGAACACGCGGTGGGCAAGGCGGGCTCGGCGGGCGTACCGCACTTCTTCAGCGACGTACGGGTCGTACGGCCCGACCTCACCCCGGTCGACATCGGCGAGACCGGCGAAGTGGTGGTGCGCGGACCCCATGTGATGTCCGGCTACTGGGGGCTGCCCGAGGAGACGGAGGCCGCCTTCGCGGACGGCTGGTTCCGCAGCGGGGACGCGGCCCGGGTCGACGAAGACGGCTACGTGTACATCGTCGACCGCATCAAGGACATGATCATCTCTGGTGGCGAGAACATCTACCCCGCCGAGATCGAGGACCTCCTCCTCACCCACCCGGGCATCGCCGAATGCGCGGTGATCGGTGTACCGGACGAGAAGTGGGGCGAGGTGCCCCGCGCGGTCGTCGTCCCGGCAGCGGGCACCGAACTCGATCCGGAGCAGGTGCTGGCATCACTGTCCGGGCACCTCGCCAAGTACAAGATCCCCAAGTCCGTGGTGGTCGCGGACGAACTTCCGCGCACCGCCTCCGGGAAGCTCCTCAAGTCCCGGGTACGCCACCGCTACGGCACCCCAAACCCTCAACAGAAAGCCGACTCATGAGCATCACCGTCAACGGCCTGGACGAACTGAGGAAGCTCGCCGGCAGCGACCTCGGCACCAGCGAGTGGATCGAGGTCGCGCAGGACCGCATCGACACCTTCGCCGACGCCACCGGCGATCACCAGTGGATCCACACCGACCCGGAGCGAGCGGCCCAGGGCCCCTTCGGCGCGCCGATCGCACACGGCTACCTCACGCTGTCCCTGTTCATCCCCCTCTTCACCGAGCTGCTGGACGTGCGGGGGGTGACCACCAAGGTCAACTACGGTCTGAACAAGGTGCGTTTCCCCGCACCGGTGCGGGCCGGATCCCGCCTGCGGCTCGCCGCCCGGCTCACCTCGGTCGAGGACGTACCCGGCGGCGTCCAGATCACCGTCGACGGCACGATCGAGGTGGACGGCGGCACGAAGCCCGCGGCCGTGGTGCAGAGTCTGTCCCGCTTCTACGTCTGAGTCGAGGCAGCGCACGTCGGGCGCCGCGGCCACGATCCGCCCGCCCGGTCAGGACCGCGGGTGAGCGTCGTGGGTGAGGAGTGCGAGCTGGACGCGGTTGTCCAGGTCCAGTTTGGCCAGGGGCGCTGGAGAGGTGGGCCTTGACCGTGCCGAGGGACAGGTGCAGGCGGGCGCCGATGTCGGTGTTGGACAATCCCTCGGCCACCGCCTCGGCCACCTCGCGCTCCCGTTCGGTGAGCAACGCCAGCCGCTGCCGGGCGTGTTCGCCCCGGTCGTCCGGTCCGGCAGCCGCGTGCTCGATCAGAGCGCGCGCGGCGGAGGGCGACAGTGCGGGCTCGCCGCGAGCGGCCCGGCGTACCGCGGCGACGATGTCCTCGGGCGCCGTGTGTTTGGCGAGGAACCCGGCGGCGCCCGCGCGCATCGCCTCCAGGACCAGACGGTGCTCGTCGAAGGTGGTCAGCACGATCACCTGCGGGGCCTCTCTGCCGTCGCGGGTGAGTGCGCGGGTGGCCGCGAGGCCGTCCATGACGGGCATCCGGATGTCCATGAGGATCACGTCGGGCTCGTGTTCGCCGACGGCGGCGGCCGCCTGGGCACCGTCGGCAGCCTCCGCCACGACCTCGATGCCGTCCGCCCCGCGCAGCATCATCTTCAGCCCGGTCCGTACCAGGGGGTCGTCGTCGGCCAGCAGCACTCGGATCATGGCGTCACCTCGCGGACCACGGTAGCCGGGCGCACAGTGTGAAGGTGCCGTCGGCAGCCCTGTGGTCGAGGGTGCCGCCGTCGAGGCGGACGCGTTCGGCGAGCCCGGTCAGACCGGTGCCGGTGCCCGGGATCGCCTCGTCGGTGCGGGGAGATGCGGGCAGCTCATTGCGGACCTCCACGGTGAGCCCGCGGCCCGGACCTCCGGCCAGGCACACGCTGACCGGTGCGCCGGGCGCGTGCTTGCGGGCATTGGTCAGGCCCTCCTGGGCTACGCGGTAGACGGTGCGGTGCAGTTGCCACCGCAGCTCGTGGACGGCGTCCGCGGCCAGTTCGGGGCGGAAGTCCACCGGCTGGCCGGTGGCGCGGGCATCCGCGACGAGAGAGTCGATGTCCTCGATCCGTGGCAGCAGCGACACCGGCTCGCCACCGTCCTCCGCCCGCAGCAGGTGCAACACCTCCTGCAGCTCCTCCACCGCTTCGTGCGCGCTCCCCCGGATCACCTCGGCGCTCTCGGCGACCTCGGCGCCGTCGAGTGCGGGTCCGGCACCGGCTTGTGCCTGCCGGGTGCGGTAGGCCAGCGCGCCCGCGTGCACGGAGAGCAGGGAGATGCGGTGCGCCAGCACATCGTGCATCTCACGCGCGATGGCCTGGCGTTCGCCGCGGCGGGCGTCGGCGAGCCGGCGCTCGTGTTCGGCCCGGGCCCGCTCGGCGTCCATCCGCAGCCGCTGGAGGAGCAGCCGCCGGGAACGCAGGGCGTGGCCCCAGGCGAAGGTGGTCAGGAGGTAGGCCAGGCAGAACGCGGCATCGATGACCAGGTTCGTACCCCGCCCGTACAGCAGCAGGCCGGAGGGCACCATGCACACCACGTACGCACCGAGCGTCAGCAGTGCCCGCCGCCAGCGGAAGCGAAGCGCGAAGTTGGTGACGATCACCGCGCCGGCGGGCAGCGCGCTGGTCGCCAGCGCCACCGTCGGCAGCCCGACCAGGGCCACGGCGAGCGGGAAACGGCGCCGCCACCACAGCGCGAGGCAGGCCACGAGCCCCAGCAGCGGGTCCAGTTCGGCCACCCGGCCCGACAGCTCGCCCTGTTCCTCCACCACGCCGAGGACGACCAGGCCGAGGAAGACGGCCGCGCAGAAGAGCACCGCGTCCACCGCCCAGTCGCGCCAGGTGCGCCCGGCCGGGAGGTCGGGGTCGGGGCCGTTGGTCATAGGGGTGAGGGTATGCGGACCGCCGAGGGCGGCACATCGGCCGACCGGCCAGACCCCCTTGGCCACTTGGCACAGGCAGGTGGCGCCGACCGTCGCTTCGGCGCCGGGGCCGTGGTCCGATACGGCTTCTCGGGTCGTTCGTTCGGCAACGGCGGCAGGTCCTTCGTCCTAACGCCCTCTCCCGCTTTGCAGACCATCGGCGAATGGTCCGACTCCGGTGGCCCCCGCAGGCTGCTGCCATCGGATGAGACGGGAGAGAACGAGATGGGTGCAGCCCAGGTAAACAGGGCACGGTTTCTGCGGCTCGCGGGAGCCGTCGCAGTCGGTGCGGCGCTTCCCGCGGGATACGCCGCCGCGTCGGAGTGGCAGAACGGAACACACGCCTCGCCCGATCGGAAGCGGGCGGGGGACGCTAGGCCGGGCGGGGTGCGCTATCGCGGGGTCGTCTACGAGGTAGGGCAGGGCGAGACCCCGGCGACGGGATGGAGCGCGGCGCGTACCCGGGCCGATCTGCGGTCGATCCGCCGCGAGCTGCACGCCGACACGGTGAAAATCACCGGCGATGGCGTCGAACGCCTCACCCGCACCGCGGGAGAGGCGGCCGAGAACGGTCTGCACGTCTGGCTGGAGCCGACCCTGGGGGACGTGCCCGCCGACGACATCCTCGACCACCTCGCGGAGACCGGACGGTTCGCGGAACGACTGCGCCGGCAGGGCGTGCGGACGCATCTGAACGTCGGCTGTGAGTTCATGCTGTTCGTGCCCGGAATCGTGCCCGGCGCCACCGCGACCGAACGGATCGACAACCTGGTCAAGGGCAACTACGACCCGGTGAAAACGGCCCAGCGCCTGCGCCGCTTCACCGCACGGGCCGCCGCCGTCGGCCGCTCGGTCTTCCGCGGCCCCCTGTCGTATGGCGCCGCGCAGGACGAAGACGTGGACTGGGACCTGTTCGACCTGGTGTGCATCGACTACTACGGCTGGTACCCGGACCCCTCCGGGCACGTCCGGGAGCTACGCACGTATCAACGCCACGGCAAGCCGCTCGCGATCACCGAGTTCGGCTCCTGCACCTTCAAGGGCGCACCGCGCCTGGGCGGCATGGCCTGGGACGTCGTCGATTACTCCACGACGCCACCGCGGGTGAAGAAGGGACTGGTGCGCAGCGAGCACGAACAGGCCGCCTACCTCACCGACGTGTTCGGCGTATTCGAGTCGATGAACCTCTACGCGGCCATGGCCTATACCTTCCTCACGCCCGACGCACCGCACCGCCGCGAGCAGCGACTCGACCTGGACATGGCCGGCTACAGCCTGGCGAAAGTGATCAGGGACCGCCCGGCGGATCCGAACTCTCCCTGGCACTGGGAGCCCAAGGAATCATTCGCGGCCCTGGCCGACGCGTACGCCCGCCACCCAGCAGGGCGTGGCTGAGTTCCGCTGACCGGCCATGACTCTCGCCGCACAGGGCCTGCGCGCCGTCCTCGGCCACCAGCCACCCGGCCTTCTCGGGATGCGGAGGATGGCCTTGGGCGCCTGCCACTCCCTTGAGCTTCTCGCGCTCCGCGGCGATCAGTTCGGCGAACGAGGCGAACCGCTCATCGCCAAAGGCCACAGAGCGGTACGCCGGCCACTCGCCGTCCTCGGAGACATGCGAGGAGTCCAGCAGCCAGTCGTCCTGGTCCTCCACCACGGAGATCAGCAGCGCGTGGTCCGCCAACCGGGCGCCTCGGCACTCCCGGACTATCTCCCATAGCCACGGCTCCTCCTCGCGCAGCCAGCCGATGGTCTCGGTCGTCCGCATCCGCCAATCGGCAGCGTACGCGCCGAGGGTCAGCCAGCCGTCGGAGGCGCCGAGGAATCCGCGGAGGCTGGGCGGGAGCGGGGTGCGCCCAGCCGCTCCTCCACGGCCGTGAGCCGATGTTCGTCCGCTCCCTCGGCCCCCAGCCATCCGGCGGCCCGCTGGTCATCGCCGACCTGCTCCAACTGGTCCGCGTCGGCCAGCCGCAGCATCTCGACGCTGTACTCCGCCAGATAGCGCCGCCACCGCTCGACCGTGCGCGGCCCACTCGTCACGGTCCCCACACGGGCGGCAATCTCGGCGGTGCCCCGGTACCCGACCGGGTGGCCCAGTGCCGCCCGTCGTGGGAACCCTCAAGACTCCAGTCGCTCGGGTCGAGGGCATGGTCCCCGGTGACCGCCACCTCGCCCGCGAGTTCGGACGCGGCGGGGCGCAGCGTCACCGAGCCGGCGTTCCCGGCCATCGGCGGGACGGCACCACTCGTAGCGGACCGTGGCATTGCTCAGCAGAGCGGGGGCGACGGAGAAGTCCCCGGATATCGCCCGCACATGTGCTCCTGGTGTTCTGTCGCCGGTCCATCGCTCTCCGCGGCACCGTGATGAGGTCACCGATGCTAGATCCGGGCACTGGATCAGATCGGGTTGCCCGACCATGAACTAACTTACTTTGAGCGGGACTTACTCGCTCCTCCGCTGAGCGACGACGAGCGCGCCGTGCTGAAACGCTGGACGCGGGAGGCGAACTCCGTCGTCCAGGCCGAGCCAACCGCCCGCCCATCAGCGCTAACTGACACACCGATAGGCTGCGGCGGCGGTTCGTCTCAGGTGAACTTTGGAGTAGTCGATGAAGGCCTTCCGGTACGTGGCGAAGGGCGCCCCGCTGCAGGGGGCCGAACTGGCGGACCCGGTGGCCGGCCCGGGCTGGGTCGTGGTGGACGTCGAGGCCGCCGGACTGTGCCACTCCGACGTCCATGTGATCGACGGCATGATCGAGCCCATCGTCCGACCGCCCTTCACACTCGGCCACGAGGTCGCGGGCACCGTCTCCGCCCTCGGCGAGGGGGTGGAGGGCTATGCGACAGGCGACCGCGTGGCCGTCGCGATCATCGCCCACCCGGAGGTCAAGGCGTCCTACGCGCCGGGTATCGGCCTCGACGGCGGCTATGCCGAACGCCTGGTGGCCCATGCCTCCACTCTCGTCCCCCTGCCCGACAACGTCTCCACGGTCCATGCGGCGGTCGCCACGGACTCGGTCGTCACGGCCTACCATGCGGTCCGCACCGAGGCTCGGGCCAAACCGGGCGATGTGATCGCTGTCGTCGGCCTGGGCGGCCTCGGCCTCAATGGAGTCCGTACGGGAGTGATCGCGGGGGCCACGGTCTACGGCGTGGACATCAACCCCGACACCTTCGAGGCAGCCCGCGCGGCGGGCGCCCGCGAGTGCTTCACCGACGTCACCGCGCTGGCGGACCTGCGGCCCGACGCCATCGTCGACTTCGCGGGCGTGGGCTCCACCACCTCCGACGCGATCGATGCCGTACGCCGCCTCGGCCGCGTGGTCGTCGTCGGCCTCGGCACGAAGACCACGACCTTCTCCAACGGCAGCCTCATCCGCAAGAGCGTGGAACTCCGCGGCTCCTACGGCGCCGGCAAGGACGAATACCGCCAGGTCCTCGGCTTCATCGCGGAGGGCCGGATCACCCCGATCGTGGAAGAGATCCCCTTCGCCGACCTCAACGAGGGCCTGGACCGGCTCCGCCACGGCAAGGTCCGGGGCCGCCTGGTCACCCGCCCGGGCGGCTGACCCAATCGGACACCACGCGCTGTCCGGTGCCGGGAGGGCCGCCGCCACGGCTCTGATGAGGGGCGACTCACGCCTCCGGCAGCGGGAACAACATGCACGTGCTGGTGGCGTGGGCGAGTACACGGTCCGTGGCATCGACCAACTGGGCCTGGGCGAGGGCGGTTTGGCGGCCGCTGCTGACCACGGTGCCGATCGCGCGGACCGTGCCCGTCTCCACAGTGATCCGGCGCAGGAACTTCACGGTCAGGTCGAGTGAGGTGTAGGCCAGGCCAGGCGGAAGCGTGGACTGGACGGCGCAGCCGGCGGCCGAGTCGAGCAGGGTGGCATAGATGCCGCCGTGCACACTGCCGATGGGGTTGTAGTGCTCCTCCCCCGGCACCAGCGAGAACACCACACGCCCCTTCTCCACCTCGTCGAGCGAGAAGCCCACGGTCGCGCTCACAGGAGCCCTGGGAAGCCGGCCTGCCTGCAACTCACGCAGGAAATCCAGACCGGAGGACTGACCCACGGCCGCTGCGGTGAGCGCCGGGTCCTCCCACTCGTACGTGCGCGTTCGTCCCACAGCCCGCTCCTCCCGATCTGACTTCGCATGGCGAAGCTAGCCGGGTGGACACCTGACTGTCAATTGCGAAGTCAGGGACTTAGGATGGCGGGATGGAGTGGCTTGAGGCGAGCACGGAGAACTGCCCGGTCCAGCTCACGCTTGATCTGGTCGGGGAGAAATGGACATTGCTCATCCTGCGCGACGCGAGTAATGGCATCCGCCGCTTCGACGAGTTCCGCCGCCACATCGGTCTGTCGGAGGCGGTCCTCAGCGATCGCCTCAGGAAGCTGACCGCGGCCGGCATCCTGAAGACCGTCCAGTATCAGGAACCCGGCAGCCGCTCGCGCAACGAATACCGCCTGACCCGCAAGGGCTGGGACCTCTGGCCCGTCCTGGTGGCGCTGAAGCAGTGGGGGGAGGCGTACACGGGAGACGATGCGGAGGGGCCGGTCCTCGATCTTCGGCACGCCATGTGCGAAGCGCCGGTGCGGGTGACGGTCGAGTGCGAGCGGGGGCATACCTCCCTGTCTCCCTACGACGTCAGCGCCAGGCCCGGCCCCGCAGCCCGGCCTCGGTCCTGACGGCCCCGGATGCACGCCGCGGCTTCGCGCCGCGGCGGGAGGCCGACCTCCCGGTAGCCCGTCGCCCACCCCGGCCACACCGTTCCTGACCGACCCCGTCCGGAAGTGACCACCGTGCCTGTGCGGGCGACAAGCCGGAACCGCTGGGTCAGACTTTCAGCAGAGGCGGGATTCACCCCCACCGGTGTAAGGGGCTTTTCGTGCTCGATGTGCCGATGTGGCTGTGGGCGGCGTTCGCCGTCACCGTGGTCGTGTCGCTGGCGGTGGACCTGCTGGCGCACCGGGAGGCGCACATCATCGGGTTCAAGGAGGCCGCCGCCTGGAGTGGGGTGTGGGTCGGTCTCGCCCTGGTCTTCGGGGCGGTCGTCTTCCTGGTGCTGGGCATGACGCCGGGGGTGGAGTACACCACCGCGTGGCTGCTGGAGAAGAGCCTGTCGGTCGACAACCTGTTCGTCTTCGCGCTGATCTTCGCCTACTTCAAGGTGCCGCGCCCCTACCAGCACCGCGTCCTGTTCTTCGGCGTCATGGGCGCGCTGGTGTTCCGCGGCCTCTTCCTGGCCGCCGGAGTGGCCGTGGTCAGCCGGTTCACCGCGGTGCTGTTCGTCTTCGCGGCCATCCTCTTTTACAGCACCTACAAGATCCTCCATGAGGAGGACGAGAGCTTCGACCCGGGCAAAAGCATCGCCGTGCGGCTGCTGCGCAAGGTGATGCCCGTGCGGGATGAGTACGCCGGGATGAAGTTCTTCGTCATGGAGGCGGGCAAACGCGTCGCCACCCCACTGCTCGCGGTCGTCGCCGCGATCGAGGCAGCCGACCTGGTCTTCGCCGTGGACAGCGTGGTGTAGACGATGAAGGCGTCGTCGCTGACCGCGAGAACGGCGGGCACAGCAACGCCTTCGCCATCCTCGGCCTGCGCGCCCTGTACTTCCTGCTCGCCGGGCTGCTGGACCGGTTCCACTACCTCAGCAAGGGCCTCGCGCTGATCCTCTCCTTCATCGGCGTGAAGCTGATCCTTCAGGCGTCCCACAAGCTGGTCAGCAGCAGCATCCCGGAGATTCCGTCACCGGTCAGCCTGGCGGTCATCGTCACGGTCCTGGCAGCGTCCGTCGCACTGAGCATTCGACACCCCCGTCCGGCCGCCCAGGAAGGGACCGCTCCGGCCGCACGGGAGGCACGGGAGCCACGGGAGGGACGGAAGATGGAGAACCCATCGCAGGACAGCTGACCGGACATCGCCGCCCTCCTCTTTGCCCCCATTGCAAAAACTATCCCATTTAATGGCAAAATATCTTATTCTGTACCTATGCGCAGCGCCGAGCGAGCGACGGTACCGCGGACCGGGCGGATGTGCCCCGCCTGTCACTACCCCTTGACCGCGAAGATGACGCGCCACAAGACCATGGGCATCTTCGTTCCTCTATGGACGCCGGGCACCTGCCACAACCCGACCTGCCCGAAGCACGCGCAAGCGCAAGCGCAAGCGCAAGGGGAGAAGAGCCCGAGGGGCAGCGGGGCGAAACCGTAACGACGGTGAGACGCCCGCTCACCTCATCGGTCCTTGGCCAGGGCGACGAGCTCGGCGAACAGTCCCCCCGCGGCGGCCAGCTCCTCGTATCCGCCCTGCTCGATCACGCGTCCCTCGCGCATGACCAGGATGCGGTCGGCCAGGCGGGTGTTCTCGAGCTGGTGCGTGACGACGATGGTCATGCGCTCGGCGGCGATGCGCTTGATCTCCAGGAAGATCTGGTGCTCGCCTCGCGGATCCATCTGCGACGTGGGCTCGTCCAGGATGAGCAGCGGTGTCCGCCGGTACAGGGCGCGGCCGCACACCAGCCGCTGCCACTGGCCGCCGGACAGCTCGGCCCCGCCGAAGAGTTCACGTGCCAGGAGGGTGTCGAGCTGCCGGGGAAGTTTCTCGACCGCCTCGCGCATGCCGACGGCGTCGACGGCCTGCCACACCGGTTCGTCGTCGAAGGTTTTCGGCTGTCCCAGGGTGATGTTCTCACGGGCCCGCAGGGGCCAGCAGGCGAAGTTCTGCGGGACCAGGGCGGTGCGCTTCCATACCGCGTCGGGGTCGGCTTGGGCCAGGTCGGTGCCGTCCCACCGGACGCGGCCCTTGTCGGCGAGCAGGATGCCGGTGATGAGCTTGGCCAGGGTGGATTTTCCCGAGCCGTTCTCCCCTACGATGGCCAGGATCTCGCCGCGGCGCAGGGTGAGCGAGACACCGTCCACAGCGGGTTCCTCCTTGCCGGGGTACTGGTAGACCACCTCGTCGAGCCTGATCTCGTCGACGCGCTCCGGGATCGTCAACTCGCCGCGCCGCGGGGCCCGTTCGGCGGCCATGTCGAGGAAGGACCGCATATCGGCGAGGTACAGGGAGGTGTGGAACATCGCCGCGCCGTGGATCACGAACTGCGAGAGGGCGGCCAGCGTGGTCTGGACGGCGACCACCGCGGTGGCCGCGACCGGGAGCGCGACACGGCCGGCGGTGGCCAGCCACGCGAGGGTGGCCCAGGTGCACAGCAGGAAGAACCCGCCCAGGGCGCTGGTCGCCAGGGCGATGCGCAGCATGCGGGGCGCGGCGGTGAGGACGCGCTGGTCGATGCGGTCGGACAGGGCGCGGTACCAGTAGATGAGGTAGCCGGTCATCCCGTTGGCGCGGACCTCGTCGCCGTAGCGGGAGTAGGTGGCCCACCAGCGCATCATGGAGCGCACATTGCGGTCGCCGACGTTGAGGTAGTGGGTCTCGTAGTCGACGCGCGCGGACAGCACGGCGCCGACGCCGGCCGGGAGCACGGCGAGCAGGAGCAGCGGGAGCATCAGCCAGTGGAGCGCGGTGATGACGCCGCTCGCGGCGATCATGCGGACCAGCGCGGCCATCAACCGCTGGGCGTCCTGCACCATCATCCGGGTGCGGGTGACGCCGACCTCGGCGGCCTCGTGCCGGTCGGCGAATCCGTCCTCGCCGTACGCGGAGGCTTCGACGCGGCATACGGCGGAGACGAGCGCGACATCCGCCTCGGTCATCAGCAGGGGGGTGATGCGCCCGTCGGCATAGGAGGACAGGGCGCCGCTGATTCGGCCAACGCCCGCGGCGGCGGTCACGACGATGAGGGCGGGCAGGGCGGCGTGCAGCCGTTCGGACACCGTGCCGGTGCCGAGGATGTGCGTCATGGCCCGCGCGGTGAAGGTGAGGACGATGGCGGCCGCGGCACCGGTGAGGAGCTGGCAGACGAGCAGGAGCACGACGCCGGGCTTGTCGACGGCCCAGGCCATCCGCGCGGTGTGCCCGAGCACGGCGGGCAGACGCCTGCACATCGCCCTGAAATTGGCCTCGGCCAGCGGGTTCTTACCGTGCTGGCCTTCGAAGGTGATGGTGGCCGGGGGTGGAGGGGGTGGCGTCTTCGCGTCTGCGGTCGAGGCGTCGGTCATCGTCACCTGCATCCCTCCTGGGGGTGGGTGCCGCGCCTGGATGGCTCGGCAGTGCACGGCATAACGACGCGGAGAGCGAATCGAACGCGCTCGATTCCGGACGTGCTGGAGCCCTTGGGCCGCAAGGGGGCGAACGTGCGATCGCCGTGCCGGGGCCGCCCATGCGGTACTGATGGTTGGCCGAAACGCCGATCTTCGATGCGCCTGTGACGTATGAGGTTTCGGCGCTTCCACCGGGCCCTGTCCGGGAGGTCCGGTCCCGCCCCGTCGATGGGGGTGCCGGCCCGGCTCTACGGTCGCTTTGTCGGGACCGGCTGGAGTGCCGGCCAGCGCGTGAGCATGCGGTGGCGCATGTCGCTGGTGAGGCGGCTCACACCGCTGAGAGAAGTGTGGCCGGCGGTCAACTCGCAGACGACACGGAGCCGGTGGACGAGCCGTTGCCGGGCTGTCGCCGTGCCCCACGTCCAGTCCCGCTGCGGAATCCGGGCCAGGTGGTCATCGCTTTCGCGGTGTGCCCGCTCGACCAGAGCGTCGCCGCGGAGCAGCCAGCCGGCGCACGCGTCGGCCAGGCCGTCCCGGATCTCGGCGCCGGTCGCGGTGCGCCACGCCGCGCGATAGGCCTGCTCCGCCCGCTCCAGCAGCGGCTCGGCCGCCGAAGTGACACACCAGCAGGTCGGGAAGCCGATCCGCAGATAGGCCAGCTCCATCAGACCGCTGCCCAGTGACGCCTGCTCGAAGTCGATGAACCTGATCCCCGTGGCGGTGTGGAGGTCATTCCCGGGACAGGGATCCCCGTGAAGCAGGGCATGGCCGGGCGCCTGGTCGAGTCGGTGCACGAGGTCATCGAGTTCATCGGAAACACCGGGCGCCACAGGAACCTGGAGCGCCACGGCCAGCCCGAGGAAGGAGTCGATGTCGGCCCGGTTCGGGCCCTGCCAGCGCGGAAGTGTCCCGGCGTCCTCCGGACGGGCGGTGGCATGCAGCCGTGCCAGAGCGGCCGCGTAGCCGACGATCCAGTCGTCGGCCGGGCGTTGGTGTTCCACATGCTCCAGCACCAGCACCCGCTCGCCGGAATCGGTGGCAAGCAGGGCGGGCACGATGGGCGTTTCGGCTCGGGCGGCGAGCCGCAGGGCGGCCACCTCGCGGGCGTATCGCTCGTCGGCATCGGGGCCGTCGACGATCTGCTTCACGACCGCCGATGTCCCTGCCAACTCCACGCGCCATACACGCGAGCGCGGGCTGCTGCCCAGCCTGTGAGAGCTCCTGGGTGATCCCAGCTCGGCCCGTAACCCGTCCCCGAACGCCAGTCGTGACCCCATGGGCTGATCCTTCCACGCGGACGAAACGAGCGTGTGGCTACGGCGGGCAACGGGCCATCCTGCTTCAAGTGTCGTGTTGAGCAGACGGCCTGAGACGAGGAACGCGACGAGCTCGGCCACTTCCGCGGGAAGGGATGGGGTCAGGCCGCCTCGACGGGGAACCGCGCTTGGTCCACCCCGATGCGCTGCGCGGCCCGGACGAGGCGGTGATCTCCGGCCGGGCCGTGTGCTCCAGCCAGCCCAGGGCCAGTGTCGCGGCAGGCAGGTCCGTCACGGGGACAGCGCACACCTCCCGCGTCAGGCGCTCGCCGATGGCAGATCCCACGACGGTGATGAGACGTCCCACCGCCACCCGGTCGAGAATCTCGTCCAGCCCCATCGACGGGCCGATCGAGTCCGGTTGCCACGAGACCGCATTTCCCGGTCCTCCCCGGCTGGGACATCGCCGGTGTGGTGGAACGCCCGGGTCCGGCAGCGCCGGAGTTCTCGGCCGGCGACGAGGTCATCGGGTATGTCAGGAGCGATGTGCAGCGCGCCCACGGCGGCTTGGCCGAGCTCGTCGCCGCGGATGTCCGCACCCTTGTGCGCAAGCCGGCCACCATGAGTTTCACTCAGGCGTCCGCTCTGCCCCTGGCGGGTCTGACCGCCTGCCAGGCCGTGGTGCACGCCCTGGGCGTCCGGCAGGGCCACACGCGGCTGGTGCTCGGGGCGGCCGGTGGTGTCGGCTCGCTCGCGGTGCAGATCGCCCGATCGCGCGGAGCGCGCGTGATCGGCACCGTCTCACCACGCGACCACGGCTACCTGCGCACACTCGGGGCCGAGCCGGTCACCTACGGCCACGGTGCCGCCGAACACGTCCGCGGACTCGCCCCCGATGGCGTGGACGCGGTCCTGGACACCGTCGGCGGCGGCCTGCTCGCGGCGACGGCACACGCCGTGGCACCCGGCGCACGCGTGGCGTCCATCGCCGGCATCGGGGCACCGGGCGTCACTCCGGTGTTCTGCCGGATGGACCGCGCGGACCTCACGGCGCTGGTGGAGCTCGCCGAGGCCGGCGAGCTCCACGTGCGGATCGGCGCCACCTACCCGCTGGAACGCGCGGCCGATGCGCAGCGCGCGCTGACCGCCGGTGGCACCCCCGGGCAAGATCGTCATCACCGTCGGCTGATGTGCCGCGCCCTCAGGCCCGGCCGTGCCCCCGGTACAGCTCCAGCTCGGAGTCGAGTTCGACGGCGAGAACGGTGGCGTGGTCGTCGAGGTCGGCGGCCGCGGGCGGGTCGATCCACAGCACACCGGGGACCTCGTGCAGGCCGCCGATCACCCGGTGGCCGAGCTCGGTGCCGGTGCCGAGGACGGTCACCCGGCGTACGGGGCTCACCAGGCCCCGTACGCCGATGGGCGAACGCGGGATGTCGAAGAGCGTCAGATACAGGGTGCGGCGGTCGGCCGCGAGGGTGCTGGGGCCGTAGTGGTGTCCGGCGGGCAGGCCCGCGACGGTGCCGTAGACCGCGTCGGCGTGCCGGGCGATCCAGGCGCCCATGCCTTCGAGGCGCTCGACCTGCTCGCCGGGGATCGTTCCGTCCTCCTTCGGGCCCACGGAGAGCAGCAGATTGCCGCCCGCGCCGATGGTCTCGGTGAAGTAGCGGATGAGCTGGGTCGTCGTCTTGTAGTTGTGGTCGTGGTGCTGGAAGCCCCATGAGTCGTTGAAGGTCAGGCACAGTTCCCAGGGCCCCGCGGGCGGTTCGATCGGCACGCCCTGCTCGGGGGTGGCGTAGTCGCCCTCGCTGAGCATGCGCGCGTTCAGCACACAGTCCGGGACCTCGGCGCGGATGAGCCGGGCCAGCTCGCGGATCCCCCACTGTTCCTCGGTGCGCTCCCACTCGCCGTCGAACCACAGGAGGTCGGGGCGGAATCGGGTGGTGAGCTCGTTCACCTGGCCGTCGCGGTAGGCGAGGTAGCGGGCCCAGGCGTCGAGGTCCTCCTCTTCCTTCGGGACCTCGGCGTACGGGTTGTTCTCCTGCTCGGGCGGCCGTCCCTCGTAGCGGGTGGAGGCGTAGTCGGGGTGGTTCCAGTCGCTGTGCGAGTAGTAGAGGCCGACCTTCAGCCCCCGTTCGCGCAGGGCTTCGGCGTACGGGGCCACGAGGTCGCGGCCGGCCGGGGTGTGCCGGACCACGTTCAGGTCGCCGAGGGCGGTGTCCCACAGGGCGACGCCGTCGTGATGGCGGCTGGTCAGCACGGCGTAGCGGGCTCCGGCGCGGGCGAAGAGGTCGGCCCAGGCGCGGGGGTCGTAGCGCGCCGCGGTGAACCGGTCGAGCTGCGCCATGTACGTCTGGTGCGGGACGTCGCCGTCGAAGAAGGACCAGGACTCCTGCACTCCGTCCACGGCGTAGATGCCCCAGTGGATGAAGATCCCGAACTTCGCGTCGGGGAACCACGGTCGCATGGCCATGGCGTCAGCTCCTCTTCAGCCGCAGGGTCAGGATCTGGAAGGGGCGCAGATTCACCGTGACATTGCCGTCCGCATCGGTGCTCGGCGCGTCCTGGACCTCGGTGAGCGGGCGTTCCAGCAGGTCGGTGACGGTGGCGCCGCTGTGGGTGAAGCCGGGGCGCAGGGTGGTGCGGGTACGGCCGCCGAGCGATTCGTAGAGCCGCACCACGACATCGCCCGAGCGGTCGTCGGCGAGCTTGACCGCCTCGACGACGGCGGCCGGGCCGTCCGTGGTGACGACCGGCGCCACGGCCGCGCCGGAGTCGGCGACGCGCAGCGGGAGGTTGAGCGCGTAGCCCTCGGCGATCGCGTCCTCGACGGTCGCGCCGGGCAGGAGGGCGTAGGTGAGGCGGTGGATGCCCTGGTCGGCCTCGGGGTCGGGCACCCTCGGGGCGCGCACCAGGCTGAGCCGGACGGTGGTCGTCGTGCCGCCGGTGCCCTCGCCCGTCTCGTGGGTGGTGCGGGCCACGTCGTGCCCGTAGGTCGAGTCGTTGAGGACCGCCACGCCGTAGCCCGGCTCGGCGACATGCACCCAGCGGTGGCCATAGACCTCGAAACGGGCCGCCTCCCAGCTGGTGTTGGTGTGGGTCGGGCGGTGGACGTGGCCGAACTGGATCTCGGCGGTCGACCGGTCGGCGTGGATGTCGATGGGGAAGGCGGCCTTGAGGATCTTCTCGGCCTCGTGCCAGTCGATCTCGGTCGCGAAGTCGATACGGCGGCTGCCCGCGCGGACGGTGATGGTCTGGACGATGCGCGAGCGGTCGTCCTTGCCGAAGGCGCGCTGCACGCGCAGGGCGCCGAGCAGCGGGCCCTCTTCGGCGACGGTGACCGCGTCGGCCTCGAGCAGATCGGTCCAGCGCTGCCGGTAGTGCTTGTCGATGTCCCAGGCGTCCCAGTAGTTGGGCAGGTCGCTGTGGAGTCGCAGGAGGTTGCCCGCGGCGCCGGGGGCCAGGACCTCACGGCCGGCCACCAGGTCCCGTACCGAGGCGAGCGTGCCGTCCTCGGCGAGTTCGACCCTGACCAGGCCGTTGTCCAGGACGCGGCCGCCGGTGACGGTGACGGGCTCCGGGGCTGCGGCCGCGGCCGCGGTCAGCGGGGCGGCGCCGGAGGCCGGCACCCGCGCGAAGACGGCGACGGTGCCGTCCGCCAGCGGCTGGCCCTCGGCCGTGCCCGCGGGGACGGCGACGACCTCGGCGCGCGGACGGGGGCTGGTGTTGAACACCCGCGCACCGGATCCGGGCGATGCGGTGCCGCTCAGCGCGGCCATGGCCTCCGCGGTGAGTTCGGTCAGCTCCGCGGCCACCCGCGCGTACTCCGCCTCCGCCTCGCGGTGCACCCAGGCGATCGACGAGCCCGGCAGGATGTCGTGGAACTGATGGAGCAGCACCGTCTTCCACAGCCGGTCGAGCCGCTCGTACGGGTAGGGGTGGTCCGCGTGCAGCGCGGCGGCCGTCGACCACAGCTCAGCCTCGCGCAGCAGGTGCTCGCTGCGCCGGTTGCCCTGCTTGGTGCGGGCCTGTGAGGTGTAGGTGGCGCGGTGCAGCTCCAGATAGAGCTCGCCGGTCCACACCGGGGCGTCGGGGTATTCGGCCCGGGCGGCGGCGAAGAAGTCGTCGGGGTGCTCGATGACGACCTTCGCGGAGCCCTCCAGGTTGGCCAGCCGGCGCGCCCGCTCCATCATCTCGCGGGTGGGCCCGCCGCCCCCGTCGCCGTGCCCGAAGGGTGCCAGGGAGCGGGTGCCACGCCCCTTGTCCTGGTAGTTGCGTACGGCGTGGGCCATCTCCTGGCCGGAGAACTCGGCGTTGTAGGTGTCCACCGGCGGGAAGTGGGTGAAGACCCGGGAGCCGTCGATGCCCTCCCACCAGAAGGTGTGGTGGGGCAGCTTGTTGGTCTGGTTCCAGGAGAGTTTCTGGGTCAGGAACCACTCGTTCCCGGCCAGCCGGGCCAGTTGCGGGAAGCAGGCGTTGTAGCCGAAGGAGTCGGGCAGCCACACACCCTTGGTCTCGATGCCGAACTCGTCCAGGAAGAAGCGCTTGCCGTGGATGAGCTGGCGGGCCAGGGCCTCGCCGCCGGGCAGGTTGCCGTCGGCCTCCACCCACATGCCGCCGACCGGCGCCCACTGCCCGCCTCGCACGGCCTCGTGGATGCGGTCCCAGACCTGGGGGTAGTGCTCCTTGACCCAGGCGTACTGCTGCGCCTGCGAGCAGGCGAAGATGAACTCCGGGTACTCCTCGGCGAGCGCCGTGACGTTGGAGAAGGTGCGCGAGGTCTTGCGCTTGGTCTCGCGTATGGGCCACAGCCAGGCGGAGTCGATATGCGCGTGGCCGACGGCCGAGAGGGTGTGGGCGCTGGCGTTGGCGGGGCGCTCCAGCACACCGCGCAGGGCGTCGCGCACGTCGGTGGCGGTGCCGGAGATGTCCTCCAGGTCCAGCCGGTCCAGGGCGCGGTCCAGGGCGTGGGCGATCTCGTGGCGGCGAGGGTCGTGCTCGCTCAGCTCCAGCATCAGCTCGCGCAGCACGGTGAGGTCCAGGCCCAGATGCCACACCTGCCCGTCCAGTACGGCCAGGTCGGCGCGGGCGAAGGTGTAGAGGGGGGCGCGGCCGGCGGTGAGCTTGTCGCCGAGCGGGGTCGGTCGGCTGAAGTCGTTCGCGAGGATGTCGGGGTTGGAGGCGGCCTCGATGAGGTACGAGACCTGCTCGCCGCCCTCGGCGGGGTGCGCCACCGGCACGTACTGGTTCTGCGGGTTGACCGCCTTGAGCGGGGCGCCGCCCGGGGTGTGGACCAGTGCCTCGGCCTGGTTGCCCGGCCAGTCGCCGACGAAGCCGAGGTCGAAGACGGCCTCGACGCGCTTGCCCGCCCACGCGGCGGGGACCTCGCCGTGGACCTTGAACCAGGTGGTGCCCCAGGGCGGGCCCCAGGGGGTCCCGGTGGTGAAGGGCTCGTACGGCGCCTGTGCCGCCTCGGCGAAGGGCACCGGTTCGTCGGGCGCCTGCCACGCCTCGATCGTGAAGGGCACGGAGGCCGAGTGGACGGCGGGCTGGACGCGCTGGGTGAGGACGCGCTGGACGCGGTCCTCGATGCGGCGGCGTTCGTCATGCATGGCGAGGGCTCCTACGGGCGGTTCAGGTAGGCGAGTCCGGGGTGTGCCCTGGTGTAGCCGTCGACGAGGCGGTGGGCGACGGCGACCGAGTCCACGAGGGGGTGGAGGGCGAACGCCTTGACGGCGGTGGCGCGCGAGCCGCTGTCGGCGGCGTTCATGACCTCGCGCTCGACGGCCTTGACCGCGCACACCAGGCCGGTGGCGTGGCCGGGCAGCGGGTCGACGGAGACGGGGTGCGCACCGCTCGCGTCCACCAGGCAGGGGACCTCGATGACGGCGTCCGCGTCGAGCGCGCCCAGCGTGGTGCGGTTGCGGACGTTGAGGATGAGGGTGGTGCGCTCGTCGCGGGCGATGGCGCGCATGAGGGCGAGCGCTACCTGCTCGTAGCCGCCGGACTCCAGGTCCGACGCGTCGCGCTCGCCGGCGCCCGCCGCCTCGCGGTTGGCCGCCATGTAGGTGGCCTCGCGCTCGGCGCGGGTGCGGTCCCAGGTCGCGAGCGCGGGGGCGTGGCCCTGCTCCATCACCTCGTAGAACCGCGCCTGCTGGTCGCGGAGGAAGGCGCCGCGGGTCTGCTCGGCCTCGCGGTAGGCGCGTACCGCTTCCCGGTTGAAGTAGTAGTAGTGCAGATACTCGTTGGGGATCGCGCCCAGGGAGGCGAGCCACTCGGGGCCGAAGAGCTTGCCCTCCTCGAACGAGCCGAGGGCCTCGGGGTCGGCGAGCAGCCGCGGGAGTTCGTCGCGCCCGGCGACGCGCAGGCCGCGCAGCCAGCCGAGGTGGTTGAGGCCGACGTAGTCGATCCACGCGCGGTCCGGGTCGGCGCCGAGCGCGCGGGCGACGCGGCGGCCGAGGCCCACCGGCGAGTCGCAGATGCCGATGACGCGGTCGCCGAGGTGGCGGGACATGGCCTCGGTGACCAGGCCCGCGGGATTGGTGAAGTTGATGACCCAGGCGTCGGGGGCCAGGCGGGCGACCCGCCGGGCGATGTCGACGGCGACGGGGACGGTGCGCAGCCCGTAGGCGATGCCGCCCGCGCCCACCGTCTCCTGGCCGAGGACTCCGTGGTCCAGGGCGACGCGCTCGTCGGCGGCGCGGCCTTCGAGGCCGCCGACGCGGATCGCGGAGAAGACGAAGTCGGCGCCGCGCAGCGCCTCGTCGAGGTCGGTGGTGTGGGACACCGTGGGCGCTCCCCCGGCCTCCGGCCGGGCGGTGCCTCCCGGGCTCGCCGCGGCCTGTTCGGCCAGCACCCGGGCGACGGCGCCGAGTCGGCCGGCGTCCAGGTCGTGGAGGGTGACCTGGGTGACGCGGCCCGGGGAGCGGTCGGCGAGCAGCGCCCCGTACACGAGCGGCACCCGGAACCCGCCGCCGCCGAGAATGGTCAGCTTCACACCCGCACCACCTTTACTCCGGCCTGCTCGAACACCGAGCACGTGGCCGAGTCCGAGGGGGCGTTGGTCACTACCGTGTCGAGGTCCTCGGGGCCGCAGACCTTGGTCATGCCGGTGCCGGGGAACTTGCCCGCGTCGGCGAGCAGCACCACCTGGTCACTGGCCGCGATCATCGCCCGTTTCACCGGGACCTCGATGACCGTGGTGTCCATGATCTGCCCGCTGGGACGGACGCCGCTGGTCCCCAGGAAGAGCCAGTCGGCGTGGAGCTGGCGGAGGTTGTCCTCGGTGAGGAATCCGACCAGGGAGCGGTATTCGCGCCGGAGCACCCCGCCGAGCAGCACCAGCTCCACTGCGGTGTCGTCGGCCAGCTCCTCGAACACCACCAGGTTGCTGGTGATCACGGTCAGCCGTCGGCCGTGCAGTTGCCGGGCGAGCCGGTAGGCGGTGGTGCCGATGTCCAGCAGCACGGACTGCCCGTCCTCGATCATGTCCGCGGCCGCCACCGCCAGGGCGTCCTTCTCGGCCACGCGCACTCCGGCGACCTCCGCGAAGGGCTGGTCGCCCTCCTCGACGACCGCGCCGCCGTGCACCCGGGTGAGCAGTCCCTCCTCCTCCAGCTTCAGCAGGTCGCGCCGGATGGTCGCGGCGGAGACCCCGAGCTGTTCGGAGAGGTCGGTCACGGCCGCCGGGCCCCCGGACCGCAGGGCGCGGAGGATCATCTGATGTCGTCGTTCAGCCAGCACGGCGAGCAGCCTACTCGTCAATCTCAATCATTTCTATGCATCCACGTGCACCCCTCTTGCCATTTTTGCGCAGAGCCCGCACGATCCTCTGCAATGCGCTGCAGCTTCTGCACACTTTTGACGAGAGGAGGAGCTCGTGGCCGAACCTCCCCCGCCCGGGGAACGGGCTCCCGACGCCACGGGACCCGATGTCCTGGTGACCGGTCTGCTCTTCTACGACCTCGTGATGACCGGACTCGGCCGGCCGCCGGCACCGGGTGAGGAGATCTGGACCCAGGGCATGGGCTGCGGCCCCGGCGGCATCGCCAACCTCGCGGTCGCCGCCGCCCGCTTCGGCCTCACCACCTCGCTGGCCACCGTCTTCGGCGACGACTTCTACGGGGCGTACTGCCGCGACATCCTCGCCCGGCAGGAGGGCATCGACCTCGCGCTCTCGCGCACCGCACCCGGCTGGAACACGCCGGTCACCGTCTCGATCGCCCAGGGACACGACCGCGCACTGATCACCCACGGCCAGGAACCCCCGTATCCGCAGGACGAGTTGATGGCGAGCGCCCCTCAGGCACGGGCGGCCATCGCACACCTCGGCACCGAGCCCCAGGCGTGGATCGCGAAGGCCGCCGCCGCGGGCACCAAGATCTTCGCGGATGTCGGCTGGGACCCCACGGGGGCCTGGTCCGGCGAGCTGCTCGACCAGCTCTCCCGCTGCCACGCCTTCCTGCCCAACGAGGGCGAGGCGATGGGCTACACACGCACCGGCAACGCACGGGCCGCGCTCGGCAAGCTCGCCGACATCGTGCCGGTCGCCGTCGTCACACGCGGCCCGCACGGCGCCCTCGCCGTCGACCAGACGACGGGCGAGGCCGCCGACGTCGCCGCGCTCGACATCGATGTCGTGGACGCGACGGGAGCCGGGGACGTCTTCGGCGCGAGCTTCACCGCCGCCACCCTCGCCGGCTGGCCGCTCGCCGACCGGCTGCGCTTCGCGGGACTGGCCGCCGGCCTGTCCGTCACCCGGCACGGCGGCGCGCTCGCCGCACCGGGCTGGCACGGCATCGACCAGTGGTGGCGGACCACCGGCAGCCGCGACCCCGCACTGCGGCGCACCTACGGATTCCTGGCGGACCGCATCCCCGAGGACCCCGGTCCCGCCCCGCACACCACACCCGTCACCCCCCACACCCTGTAATCGCAGTGCGTACTACCCGAAAGGCGGTGGGAGCGGTGCACCTCTCGCGAAGAGCACTGCTGTACGCGGGCCTCGCCACCACGGCGACCGCGGCGCTCGGCGGCACCACGGCAGGCTGCTCGGTTCCGAACGGCTCGACCGGCCGGAACATGACCCTCTGGTACTGGACCGGCGGACTGAGCGACAAGGTCGTGGCGGACGCCAAGAAGCGCTTCACCGATGTCTCGCTCAAACCCGCCCAGATCGGCGGCTACTTCAAGTCCAAGCTGCTGACCACGATGACCGGGCGCGCCTACGTACCCGACATCACCGGTCTCAAGGGCGAGGACATGGCCTCGTACCTGCCGAACGCCGAGCAGTTCATCGATCTGCGCACGCTCGGCGCGGAGAAACTCAAGGACCAGTACCTGCCGTGGAAGTGGGCCGAGGGCATCGCTCCCGACGGGAGCATGATCGGCTTTCCCATCGACACCGGCCCGGTCGCCCACTACTTCATGCCCGAGGTGTTCGACCGGGCGGGGCTGCCGACCGATCCGGCGGACGTCGGCAAGGAGATGGACACCTGGGAGAAGTACCTGGCGGCCGGTGAGCGGCTGAAGAAGAAGGTCCGTGGCGCGCATATGGTCATCGACGCGCTCACGATCTACCAGTACATGATCGCGCAGGGCACCCGGCGCTACGTCGATGAGGAACGGCGCTTCATCGGCGACCACGAGCATGTGCGCCGCGCCTGGAACATGGCGATCGACGCGTATGAGCGCGGCCTGTGCTCCCGGTACCAGTCCGGCACCCCGGACGGCAACGCGGCCATCGAGAACGGCCTGCTGCCCAGCCAGATCGGCGCCTCCTGGGTGGCCGGCGACCTCAAGCTGACGGTGCCCAAGACCAAGGGGAAGTGGCGGGTGGCCGCCCTGCCCGGCGGCCCGGCCAACAACGGCGGCTCCTTCCTGGCGATCACCAAGTCCTGCCGGAAGCCCGAGCGGGCCTTCGAGATCCTCACCTGGCTGCTGAACGCGGACAACCAGACCCGCGGTTTCACCGACGCCACCCTCTTCCCGTCCACCCCCGCCTCGTACCAGCAGGAGGCGATGCGCGCGCCGGACCCGTTCTTCGGCGGCCAGACCACCATCGATGTCTTCGGCCCCACGGCCGAGAAGATCCCGATCGCTTACCACAGCCCGTACGACTACCCCCTGGACCAGGCGGTCTCCGATGAACTGCGCAATGTGAACGCCCTGGGCAAGGATCCCCGCCGGGCGTGGAAGGACGCCATGGCCAAGTGCCGGCGCATAGCGGACCACCTGGGAGTGCAGACATGACCGGAGTAGGTGCCGCCCCCACGCTCGGCGCGCCCGCCGACAGCGGTGTGAGATCCGCCCCCGCCCGCGCCAGGTCCCGCTCCGTACTCGGGTACTGGCGGCTGTATCTGGCGATCTCGCCCTTCTATCTGCTCTTCCTGTGCTTCGGCCTGATCCCGGTGGGCTTCTCGCTCTATCTCTCCTTCCACCGGTGGGACGGCCTCGGCTCGATGGAGTACGCGGGCCTGTCGCAGTACCGCTACCTCCTCAGCGACGGACAGTTCTGGAACTCTCTCACCAACACCCTGATCATCTGGGCGATCGCCACCCTGCCGATGCTGTTCATCGCGCTGGTGACCGCGGTGATGCTCAACTCCGCGGTGCGGTTCAAGAACTTCTACCGCTTCGCGTACTTCCTTCCGAACGTCACCTCGGTCGTCGCCGTGGCGATCATCTTCACCTCGATCTTCTCCACCAACTTCGGCCTCGCGAACGCCGTGTTGCAAGGACTCGGACTCGATCAGGTGGCCTGGCTGAACACGGACTGGGGCATCAAGATCTCCATCGCCGTGTTGATGACCTGGCAGTGGACCGGCTACAACGCGCTGATCTTCCTGGCCGGGCTCCAGACCATTCCCACCGAGCTCTACGAGGCCGCCCGCGTCGACGGCGCCGGGCCCGTGCAGACCTTCTTCCGGATCACCGTGCCGATGATGCGGCCGATCATCCTCTTCGCGCTGGTCGTCTCGACCGTCACCGGACTGCAGAGCTTCACCGAGCCGCAGGTGCTGCTGGCCAACACCAACAACACCTCCACCTTCGCGGGCGGCCCCGGCAACTCCGGCCAGACGATGGTCCTCTATTTCTTCCAGCAGAGCTTCGACAACAACGACTTCGGCTACGGCGCGGCCATCGCCTGGGGCATCTTCCTGGTCGTCGCCATCTTCTCGATCGTCAACTGGCGCCTGGTACAGCGCGGGGAAAAGTAGAGGGAGACCATCGTGAAAGGCATGAAGGGTACCCGCGCCAGAGGGCTGACCCTGCACATCTCGCTGATCGCCGGTGTGCTCGTCTCGCTCTTCCCGTTCTACTGGACCATCGTGATGTCGACCCATTCGTCGACGGAGATCTTCCAGTACCCGCCGAAGCTGCTGCCGGGCTCGCACTTCGACGAGAACGTCCACCATCTCTTCCAGAAGATCGACTTCTTCGGGTCGATGTTCAACACCCTGGTCGTCGCCGTCTCGGTGACCTTCCTCGTGCTGTTCTTCGACTCGCTCGCGGCCTTCGTCTTCGCGAAGTTCCACTTCCCCGGCCGCCGGGCGCTGTTCGTCATCATGATGGGCATCTTCATGGTGCCCGCCCAGCTCCAGGCCATCCCGCAGTTCGTGATCATGGCGAAGCTCGGCTGGATCGGCTCCCTCACCTCGCTCGTCATCCCGGCGGCCGCCAACGCCTTCGGGATCTTCTGGATGCGCCAGTACATGAAGGGCTCCATCCATGACGAACTGATGGACTCCTCCCGGCTGGACGGCTGCGGCTTCCTCCGTCAGTACTGGCACGTGGCGCTGCCCGTGGTCCGGCCCGGCCTCGCCTTCCTCGGCATCTTCACCTTCATGGCCCAGTGGAACGACTACGCCTGGCCGCTGATCGCCCTGATCAACCCGGACCATGTGACGCTCCAGGTCGCCCTGTCGCAGCTCAACAGCGTCAATGGCACCACCGACTACGGGATGGTGATGGCGGGCGCGCTGCTCGCCCTGATCCCGCTGCTCGTCGTGTTCTTCATCGGCGCCCGCCAGATCATGGCGGACCTCGCCAAGGGGGCCATCCGCTGATGGATCCGCGTCCGCTGAACACTCCTCTGATGGACCTGCGTCCCTGGGAGTCGCCCGAGCTCACCTCCTGGCGACGGCTGCCGATGCACGCCGTGGACCGCGGGGCGGGTGCCCTCTCGCTGGACGACGACCACTGGCGCTTCCAGCTGCTGCCCGCGCCGGAGGTGCCCCCGTCCGAGAACTGGCGGCAGCTGAAGGTGCCCGGCGCCTGGACCACACAGGACACCGGCGACCTGCCGCAGTACACCAACTGGCGGATGCCCTGGCCCGATATTCCGCCGCACTCCCCCACCGCCAACCCCACCGGTGTGCACGAGCGCGACGTCGACATCCCGGCCGACTGGGCCGGGCGCCGCGTCATCCTGCATGTCGGTGCCGCGACGAGTGTGCTGATCGCCGAGGTGAACGGCCGGGCCGTGGGCATCGGCAAGGACTCGCACCTCGCGTCCGAGTTCGACATCACCGACGCGGTACGGACCGGGGAGGCCAACACCGTACGGCTGACCGTGGTCAAGTGGTCCGACGCCTCGCATATCGAGGACCAGGACCACTGGTGGCACGGCGGCATCACCCGTCCCGTCCTGCTCTACGCCACCGATCCGCTGCATCTGGCCGATGTGAAGGTCAGCGCCCCCGCCGACGGACGGCTGTGCGTGGAGGTGCAGGTGCGCCACGCGGGCGGGACACTGCCCGCCGGCTGGCGCGTGTCCGGACACCTCGACGGGTTCGGCGTACTCACCCCCGACGAGGAGTACGCCGCCTGGTGCGTCCAGGAGGACCGGGTCTCGGACTTCCTCGGCGAGGCGCGCCTGCTCGCGACCGTGCCCGACGTACGCCGCTGGTCCGCCGAGACGCCCGAGCTGTACGGGCTCGACATCCGGCTGCACCGCCCCGACGGATCCGTCGCCGACACCTCCCGCCACCGCGTGGGCTTCCGCACCGTCGAGATCGTGGGCAACGACCTGCTGGTCAACGGCGAACGCGTCTTCATCCGGGGCGTGAACCGGCACGACTTCCACCCGCTCACCGGCCGCACCGTCACCCCCGAAGAGATGCGCGCCGACCTGGAGACCATCAAGCGCTTCGGCTTCAACGCCGTCCGCACCTCGCACTACCCGAACGACCCCGCACTGCTGGACCTCGCCGACGAGCTGGGCCTCTACCTCGTCGACGAGGCCGATATCGAATGCCACGACCACGCCCACGAGATCGCGGACGACCCCCGCTATCTGGGCGCGTTCGTGGACCGGGTCTCGCGCATGGTCCTGCGGGACAAGAACCACGCGTGCGTCATCGTGTGGTCGCTGGGCAACGAGAGCGACTACGGCGCGAACCACGACGCGGCCGCCGGCTGGCTGCGCCGCTACGATCCGACCCGCCCGCTGCAGTACGAGGGGGCGGCCAAGACCGGCTGGTCCGGGGCGGACATCGCCTCCGACATCCTCTGCCCAATGTACGCGTCACTGGACGAGATCACCGCGCACGCCGCCTCCGGCGAGCAGAACAAGCCGCTGATCCTGTGCGAGTACTCGCACGCCATGGGCAACAGCAACGGCACCCTCGCCGACCACTGGGCGGCCATCGAGACCACGCCGGGTCTCCAGGGCGGCTTCATCTGGGAGTTCTGGGACCACGGCATCCTCCAGCGCCTGGCCACGGGCCGCCCCGCGGGCCCTTTCGCGTCCGGCGCCTACGCCCACGGGGTGGCGGCCGACGGCTACCGCTGGGCGTACGGCGGGGACTTCGGCGATGTGCCGAACGACGGGGCGTTCTGCGCGGACGGGCTGGTCTTCCCCGACCGCACCCCGAAGCCCGCGATGTACGAGCATCGCGAGATCGCCGCCCCGGTGCGGCTGACCCGGAGCGATCCTGGCCGCCCGCCGCGCGTCACCAACGCCCAGCACTTCCGCGATGTGTCCTGGCTGACGGCGGAGTGGCGGCTGTCCGTCGAGGACGGCGGCACCCGCACCGCCCCGGCCGTCCTGCCCGACCTCCCGCCCGGGGCCTCGGCGGACCTGCCCCTGCCGCACGGGCTGCTGGCCGAACTGCCCGCCGCGGGCGCCGCCGGTGGCGGCGAGGCTTGGCTGACGCTGCAGGTGACCACGCGCCATGACGAGCCCTGGGCACCGCGCGGCACCGAGGTGTGCGCGCCTCAGATCCAGGTGCGCGAACGGCCCGCCCCGGCGCCGCCGACGTCGGTGTCCGTGGTGGCGTCCGTGGTGGCGGCGTCCGTGGCGGTGTCCGCCCACTCCCCCGACGTCGACGCGGAAGGGCTGTTGCGCCATCCGCTGCTGACCTGCCCGCCCGCCTTGAGCCTGTGGCGAGCGCCCACCGACAACGATCTGCTGGGCGGCGCAGCGGACCACTGGCGCGCGCTGGGCCTCGACCGGCTCGTGCGCGAGCCCGTCTCCGTCGACCGGGCGGACGGCCGCGTCCGTGTGCGGTCGGCCTACCCGACCGGCGCCGGGCCCGTCGAGCACCAGCAGGTCTTCCGCCTCCTCAACGACGACGGCCTGCTGATCGAGGAGACCGCCGTCCTCCCCGAGGGGCTGACCGACGCCGCGCGCGTGGGCACGGTCTTCGAGACGGTGGCCGGGCTGAACCACCTCCAGTGGTACGGCCAGGGCCCCTGGGAGACCTATCCGGACCGGCGGACGGGCGGCCCGGTGGGCCACCACCGGGCCCGCGTGGACAGCCTGTTCACCCCGTATCTGCGCCCCCAGGAGAGCGGTGGCCGGTCCGGCGTACGCCGCTTCGCGCTGCTGTCGGACACCGGCACCGGTCTCGGCGTACGGCTGGACGCGCCCCGCCAGGTCTCGGTCACCCGGTACCGCGCGGCCGACCTCGCCACCGCCTCCCACCACGACGAGCTGACCCCCAGGCCGCGGTGCGTGGTCCATCTCGACGCCGCCCACCGCGGCCTCGGCACCGCGTCCTGCGGCCCGGACACCCTCCCGCGCTACCGGCTGGGCCCCGGCACGTACCGCTGGTCGTGGGTGCTGCGCCCGCTGTGAGGCGCCCGCGTCGGGTGGTCTGCGGGTGATGCGCGCTACGGGGCTGCCTGCCAGCCCAGTGCCGGGCCGAGCCGGGTGGCGATGTCCGTGAGGATCTGGACGTAGTCCTCGTGGTCGAAGGTGAAGGGGAGGGCGAACGCCACCTCGTCGACCTCCCGGAATGCGGCATGGGAGGCGAGCCGTGCGGCGATCTCCTCGGAGGTGCCGACGAGATCGGGCGCGAACATCATGCGCGCCGGTCCCTGGGGCGTGGCGGTACGCGGCAGGCGCCGCAGGGCGTACCGCTCATACTTCGCGCGCTGCTCCGGCGAGGCGGTGTCGGTGGGGATCACGACGAGTCCTTGGGAGACACGGGCGCGGTCGCCGTCGGGGTGGTGGGCGCGGAAGGTCCGTATGTGCGAGAGCTGGATCTCGGCGAAGTCCTCGGACTCCTCCGCCTTCACGACGCTGCTGGTGAGCAGGTTCATTCTGTGTTCACCGGCCCACTGGGCCGACCGCAGGCTGCCACCGCCGTACCACATGCGGCCACCGAGTCCCGGGGAGTGCGGCTGGACGCGGTCGGAGAACACCTCGAAGCCCTCGACACCGCTGAAGTCGGTGACGGGTTCGCCCCGTACGAAGTCCAGCAGTCGTCGCACCCGCTCGTGGCCGAAGTCCTCGACGTCGGCGGTGTCGGGGTAGAGCGCGCCCTTGACCTGGTCGTAGTGGTTCGGCGGACCGACGCTGACCCCCGGGTTGAGGCGGCCCCGGGACAGGATGTCGACGGTCGCCAGGTCCTCGGCCAGCCGCAGCGGGTTCTCCCATCCCACGGGGATGACCGCGGTGCCCAGCTCGATGCGGCTGGTGCGCTGCGAAGCCGCCGCCAGCACGGCCATCGGGGAGGAGATGCCGTATTGCAGATGGCGGTGGCGCACCCAGGCGCTGTCGAAGCCCAGCCGCTCGCCCATCTCAATGATCCGCAGTGTCGACTCATGGCCCCGGTGAGGGTCGGCCTCGTCGAACAGCCCTATGGTCAGGAAACCCAGCTTCCGCAAGGGTTTCGAGGTCAGTGGCATGGTGTGGCTCCCTGTCACATGGCGGTCAACGACGCGAGGCTGACGGAGGTCGGTGCCGGACGGTCAGGAATGTGCGGGGTGTGCGCCGGTTTCGAGGGTGAGGATCGGGCTCATCTCCCGGTCGGCACGCAGGCGTTCCAGCCACAGCACGATGGTGGCTGCCGTGGTGCGGTGGGTGGCGTCGTTCAGCACGTCGTGCACGCCCTCGTGCAGTACGCCGAGGGTCGCGTGTGGCAGCCGTTCGGCCAGGCCGCGGGCCTGCTCCAGCGGAGAGCTCGGGTCCGCCTCGCCGTGCAGGACCAGGGCGGGGAGGTCGGGCAACGACGCGGGCGATGAGGAATACCGGGCCGGGCCGGTGGCGGGAAGCGATCACCAACACGGTGCCGAGCGCACGCAGGGACGGTGAAAATCGCCGCTCAGCGACAAAGAGCGCTGGAGGTGCGCAGGTAGTCCACATAGCGGCAGAGCACGCCCGGATGCGTCGAGTGCATACCTCTTATGGTCGTGACCGCAGAAGCCGGTGTCAATGGACACCCTTAGGTGTCTCATCGTACGGAACCCCGGCGACCTGCGCTTTCATCAGCGCATCAGCATCGAGGAGGGGGCTTCCACCCGACCCCCGGACGATCCCCCCCGCCACCCGGGGCACCCTCGGCGAGCTCCGGCGCCGCTCCACGAAATCCGCGCCCCTGAGTCCCATCGCCACCGGCTCGGCACACACCCGGGAGCGTGCCGTGCTCTCTGTTCCGTCGACCGGATGAAGATTTTGAACGGAGCGCTCCGCTCCGATAGGTTGCATGCGACACACTTCGTTCCGCCGACACGGAGGACATATGAAGGCGACAGGCAGGCCGACGGCTCTGGTGACCGGCGGCAGCCGGGGAATCGGCGCGGCGACTTCACGCGAACTCGCGGCTCGTGGATACCGCGTGGCGGTCAACTACTTCTCGAACCGTGAGGCGGCCTCCCAGGTGGTCAAGCTCATCGAGGCCGACGGCGGCGATGCCTTCGCCGTACAGGCCGATGTGTACGACCCCGACCAGGCTGCCGAACTGCTGAAGCGCGCCGCCGTCGACGGACGCCTGGATGTCCTTGTCTGTAACGCCGGCGCCCGTTTCGTCCCCACTCCCCTGCACGCCCTGGCCTGGGACGACTTCAAGAGGAAGGTGACGGACGAACTGTCGTCCGTCTACACCCTCACCCAGCAGGCCCTGGCCATCATGGGCGCGCGGGGGCAGGGACGGATCGTGTACGTGTCCAGCGCCGTGGCCGACGGCCCACCCACCGCGGGCATGGCCGCCCATGGCACCGCCAAGGCCGCCCTGAACACCTTCGCCCGCTTCGTCGCCTACGAGGCCGGTCCACTCGGCGTCAAGGTCAACGTGGTGGCGCCCGGTTTCGTGCGTACCGAGACCAGCGCCGGGATGCCGCAGGAATTCCAGCAGCGCCTGGTGGAGCGCACCCCGCTCGGACGGGTCGCGGAGCCGGAGGACGTGGCCCGGGCGATCGCGATGCTCGTCGGCGACGATGCCGGCTTCGTCACCGGCTCGGTGCTCACCGTCGACGGCGGGCACGGGGTGGCGCGCCCCTAAGGGAGAATGCTGCGCCATGGGTGATACACACGCAGGCAAACCGCGAGGCCGCCAACGTGAGGCGGACCGCAACGACGCCCGCCTCATGCAGGCCGCGCGCGAAGTCTTCGCCGAGCGCGGCTGGGACGCACCCGTCTCGGAGATCGCCCGTCGAGCGGGCATCGGCATGGGAAGTCTCTACCGCCGCTACCCCAGCAAGGAACTACTGGCCCAGCGCATGCGGCTCGCGGGCATGGAGCAGCTCGCCACCCAGGCCCACACGGCACTCGCCGAAGAACCGGACGCGTGGGCCGCCTTCGCCCGTTTCCTGCACGACGCGTTGACGGCCCAGGGGGCGAGCGGCCCACTTCTGCCACAGGTCGGCGGGCGGCTGCCGGCCACGGACGATGTCGTGGCCGCCGCCGACCGGCTGCGAGCCGCCCTCGACGAGCTGGTGGGAGGCGCGCACCGGGCAGGCGTGCTACGTACGGATTTCACCTCCGCCGACATCCCGTTGCTGCTCGAACATCTCGCCGCGCGGATTCCCGTCACCGGCGAGCGTGCCACTGCGCTCCACCTGCGCTACCTGGACCTCGTCCTCGCCGGACTGCGCCACCCGGCCGCCGGTCAAGTCACCATCCTGCCGGGACCGGCCCCGGACTGGGCGGAGCTCAGCGAGCTGTGGAACGCGCCTGGGGGGTGACCTGTTCCCTGCCCTGGAGGCGGGGGCACAGGCGCATCCACGCCACCGGTGCGTGTCGAGTCATCGTCCGGAGATCGGCGATGTCCTCGCGAGCTGTACACCGGCCGGCACCCGGGCTCGGCGGCTTCGCCGACCAGTACCAGCACGACCACACCCGCGCCTGGGGCGAACTCATCGACAGCTTCGACGGCTTCGTCTTCCTCGTCCCCGAGTACAACCACTCCTTCCCCGGAGCCCTGAAGAACGCCCTGGACTACGTCTACCGGGAGTGGAACGACAAGGCCGCGGGGATCATCAGCTATGGCGGCTGGGCCGCCGGAGTGCGGGCTGCCGAGGCACTCCGGCTCGTCCTTGCCGAGCTTCAGGTGGCCACGGTCCGCGCCCAGCCCACCATCGCGATACGCCCCTCGTTCTCCACCGGCCTCTTCGCCCCCCAAGAGGGCCTCGACACCGCAGTCCGCGGCATGCTCGACCAACTCATCGCCTGGTCCGGCGCGTTGCGCGGGGTGCGCGAAGCCAAGACGCAGACGGCCACGGCCGCCTGAGGCCCCGTTCGTGGCCTGACCCGTGAGGGAACGTGCCACGCCATCCGAAGGCCTGCCCGGCCCCGGCGCCCGCCGGTACGCCGCCTCGTTGGGCTGATCCGACGAGGGGGTGTGGGCGTTGTCAGTCCGGCAGCAGGTTGGACACCAGGCCGCGTGTCCACTCGGGGGTCAGGGGCTGGTCGGTGAAGACCGCCCGGTAGTAGAGGGGGGCGATCACCGCGTCCGTGACGCGTTCGACGGTCGGGGTCTGATGGCCCCGGGCCTGTTCCCGTTCGAGCATGGCCTGGAGCTGTTGCCGGCGTTCGCCCGTGCAGGCGCTGGCGCCTTGGTCTCCGGCCGTGCCGATGGTGGCGCGCACCAGAGGGAGGGTGTCCGGGTCATTGAGGTCCTTGGCGAGATCGGATGCATAGCGCTCCAGATCCTCGCGGAGGCTCCCGGTGTCCGGCACCACGATGTCGCCGGAGAAACGGCTGGTCGCGACATCGGTGAGCAGTTCACCGACGGAGCCCCAGCGGCGGTAGACCGTGGTGGCGTGCACGCCCGCGCGGGCGGCCACGACCGGGATCGTCAGCAGTTCGTCGGCCTCGTCGGTGAGCAGCTCCGCGACCGCCCGGTGGACCGCCGCGCGGATGCGGGCGGAGCGGCCGCCGGGCCGGCTGCCGGTGTGAGGCGGAGGGGCGGCGCGAGTGGACATGTGACCAGTATGGCATCGATCACTGCGTTTGAAAGCAGCGATCGATGCGTTTACGGTAAGAGTGAAGCCACTAACGCATCGATCACTGCGAGAGTCCATATGTCTGCTCCACCTGCAGTCACCGCCAGGCCGCCCGCCGGGGATCCGCGCCGCGCACCGTGGAAGGGGGCCTTCCCCTACGTCGGCGCCATCCTCGTCCTCTTCCTGGCCGCCTCCAGCGCACCGTCCCCGCTCTACGCGATCTACCAGCAGCAATGGCATTTCACGGCGTGGGTGCTGTCCGTCGTCTTCGCCCTCTACGTGGTCGGCCTGCTGGGCTCGCTGCTCGTCGTCGGAGCGCTGTCGGACCATCTCGGCCGCCGACCGGTACTCGCCGCGGCGATCGGGCTGGAGATGGTCGCGCTCGTCCTGTTCTACGTCGCCGGTGATGTGTTCGTCCTGTCCGCCGCCCGGGTGCTGCAGGGCATCGCCACCGGGGCCGCGACGACCACCCTGAGCGCCACCCTCGTCGATCTCGAGCCGTCGCATGCCCGCGGCCGTGCAGGCGTCATCACCTCGGTGTCTCCCCTGACCGGACTCGCTCTGGGCGCCCTCGGCAGCGGTGTGCTGGTGGAATTCGGCCCCGCCCCGACCCGGCTGGTCTACACCCTGCTCTTCGGCGCGATGGCGCTGGCGGCGGTGATCGTCGCCCTCATGCCGGAGACATCGCTCCGCCGCCCCGGAGCCGCCGCCTCCCTGCGCCCGCGGGTCGCGATGCCCGCTCACCTGCGCGCGGACATCGTCCCGGTGGTGCCGGCGATGATCGCCGGCTGGGCCCTGGCCGGGATGTACCTCTCGCTCGGCCCGTCCGTCGCGGCCGAGCTGCTGGGGCTGCGCAGCCATCTGATCGGCGGCGTGGTGGTGACGCTCCTGACGGGTACCGGAGCGCTCGCGGTCTTCCTGCTCCGCTCCCGTCCCGCGCCGTCGCTGCTGGCCCCCTCGTCCGCACTGCTCGGACTCGGCACCCTGATATCGCTCGCCGGGGTCGCCGATGACCTCGCCTGGCTCGCCGCTGTCGGCACCGTCGTTTCGGGGCTCGGCATGGGCGCGTCGGTGCTGGCCACGTTCGGCACCTTCGCCCGGATCGCCAAGCCGCACGAGCGCAGCGAGGTCTTCGCCCTGGCGAACATCATCGCCTACCTGGGAAACAGCGTGCCCTCCGTCCTCGGCGGAATCGCGGTCACCGTCCTGGGAGTGCGGACCGCCACCGGGATCTACGCGCTGGCGATCGCGGTGATCGCCGCCACCGCCCTCGTCCTGCGCCTGAGCCGGACACGGGCGGAGCGCCGTGCCGTCGTGGCCCGGGCGGCCGAGGCGCCGACGGCCACGGAGGCCCCGGCGACCGCCGAGGCTCCGGCGACCGCCGAGGCTCCGGCGACCGTCGCTTCATGCCACTGAACCGATACACCGTTTACCATCTGGAACAGAGCCAAGGAGACACCGTGACGACCGCGAGCAGGTCCAGGAAGCACCTCGAGGTTCAGCGATCGGACCACACGACGATCCGGTACACGGCCAGCGGTCCGGCCGGAGGGCCGACGCTGGCTCTCATCCACGGCTGGGCGTGCAACCGCGGCGACTACGACGCGGTCACCGACCATCTGCCCGAGGACTACCGCGTCCTCGCCATCGACCTCGCCGAGCACGGCGCGTCGCGATCGACGCGGGACATCTGGACCATGGAAGAGTTCGCCCGCGACGTGGCGGCAGTACTGGAGGCCGAGTCGGTGGACACGTGCGTCGTGGCCGGGCACTCCCTCGGCGGGGCCGTCGCCGTCGAGGTCGGCCGGCTGCTCCCCGACACCGTCTCGCATGTGGTCGCCCTCGACGCACTGCACTACCTGTCCCTGTTCCCCGCGCAGAGCGAAGAACAGACCGAGGCGATGGTGAGCATGTTCCGTGAGGACTTCCCCGCAGGGGTGCGAGGCCTCGTCGAGGGAGGTTCGCCGGCCGGGACCGACCCGGCCCTCAAGGACACGTACTTCGAGAAGATGGTCGCGGTGCGGCAGCCCGCGGGGCTGCGCTCCATCGAGGGTCTGATGCGCTGGGACATGGACGCGGCGCTACGGGAGACCAAGCAGCCGATCACCGTGTTCGCCATACGTGCCCTGGTGACGCAAGAAGCGATCGACCGCTATGGCGACCGCTTCGACATCGTGCCCATCGACCTGGGCAGCCACCACTTCCCGGTGGAGGCACCCGAAGGCACAGCGAACCTTCTGGCCGGCGTGGGCACCGAGTAGCAACGAGCGTGCTGCGGCCCGGCCTCCAGGCCCTCCATCCCTGGAGCTAGTGCTGTGACCGGGACACGATCACAGGGTTGGTGGTGGTCGCGTGTTCGGTGCGGGGAGGTGATGATGAGGGTATGACCGTCAGCTCTCGCGCCCAGTCGTTCGATGGAGCCGCGGCTCAGTACGCGGCGAGTCGGCCTTCGTATCCAGCCCCGCTCTTCGACTGCATCGAGGAGTTCGCGGGCTGTCGTTTGGCGGGTGCCCGCGTCGCTGATGTCGGCGCGGGTACCGGAATCGCCAGCGTGCTGCTGCGGGAGCGAGGTGCTGATGTGATCGCTGTCGAGCCGGGTGAGGCCATGGCTGGTGAGTTCCACCAGGCGCTCCCGGGAGTGCCGATCGTGAGGGGTGACGGTAACGCTCTGCCGCTGGCCGAGGCTTCCTGCAACCTCATCACTTATGCCCAGTCCTGGCAGTGGACCGATCCCGGCCGGTCTGTCCCGGAGGCGTTGCGCGTCCTGCGAGCGGGCGGTGCGCTGGCGATCTGGTGGAACACCACGGCCTTCGACGTGCCGTGGATCCGCGAGCAGCACGGGCGTATCGCGCACCACTGCGGGGTGAAGGGAAGGTCTGCGGTGCGCCCTTCGGACCGTGATGCCATCCGGCTGGCGGGGCTCACGGGGCTGCGGGTCGAGCGCCGTCAAGTGCGCTGGAGCCGCACCGTCTCCTTGGACACGCATCTCGCCAACATTGGCAGCCGATCGGCATTCCTCGTGCTTGAAGAGGCTGACCGTCAGGCGTTTTTCGTTGACGAGCGTGAGCGACTGGGCAGGATTTTCCCCCGCGAGGAGGTGGAAGAGACCTACGTGGTCGATCTCCTCGTCGCGCTCCGTCCCTGACGTGGTGCGGCCGCGGCGGGGCGGCACGCTCATGCAGCCGAGGCGAGTGGCCGGCCGCCCCAGCGGATGCCTTGCACCTCGCCGGCGTGCGCCGACACGTCCTCGACCATGTCCAGGGCGAAGACCTGAGCCGGCTCACCAAAGTGCTGCAGCGCATCGCCACTGACCCCTGACTCGTGTGGCATGCGCGCTTTGAGGGCCCGCCGGGCGAGCGTCGGCGCGGTCGACGGCCACTCGCCCCGGCGGGCCTGGAGCGGTCAGCGCACGGTCAGGCGCCGCAGGCGTGACCCGGCCGCATGTGCCGATCCGTCGACCTCGAGGCTGACGTAGCGGGCCGTCCCGGAGGTGGTCAGCCCGCGCACACGGCCCCGGCCGGTGAGGGTCCCGGCGTCCCGGTAGGTGATGCCGTCCATGCTGAGGCCGACCTTCGTGCCCGGCACCGTGCCCGCCGTCCACTCGGTCTCCACCAGGCGGACCGGGCGGGCCGCGCCGAGGTCCACGACCATGCGGCCGCGTGTGCCCGGTGTCCACGCGGTGCGGCTGTCGCCGTCCACCGCCGCCGCGGGGTCGGACATGCCCTCCGGCAGCGGGCTCGTGGGAAAGACGGTCCTGCCAAGAGCCAGGTCGTCGTGCGGATGGGCGGCCGCGCCGGCCAGGACGACGGTGATCGTCCGGCCCGCTCGGACGACGGCGACCTGACTGCGCCCCTGGGCCCGGACGCGCAGGGTGCAGGAGGCCCCGGACAGGCGCACGGTCGCTCCGTCGACGACCTGGACCCGCAGGCCCGACGGCAGGGGTCGGCTCGTGAGGGGGGTGAGCGTGAAGCGCGGGGGCAGTACGGCCGCCGTGGCGGCGGGCAGCGCTGCCTCGAAGGACATGCCGTCGGCGGTCAGCCACTGCGTGCCCTCGAAGACCACCGTGTCCGTGCCGGTGCGCGGGATCGTGATCCGCGTCCTGACGGGCTCCCCGGAGAGGTTGAACAGGGTCAGGTGCCCGTCCGTCAGCGTCGTGCGCACCGCGGTGTTCTCCGCCGTGGGCGCGGTCCCCCGGGAGATCGCGCGCAGCTTCCCGGCCGACGTGCCGGGGAAGCCCTCGACGAGGAGGGGTGCCGCCGGACCGTCGCCGAGGACGATCGTGTCGTCGTAGACGCCGATCGGGTTCCGGCCCTCACGCACCACGAGCCCGGCGCGTCCCTCGACATCGAGCCAGCCGCCACGGCTGCTCACCGCCGGGCTCGGCCCGGTCGCCAGGTCGCTCCAGTCCCGGCCGTCCGTGGAGCCCTGGACGCGGTAGGCGCGGCCGGCCGCCGATTCCCAGCGCAGGGTGACCCGGTCGATCCGGCGCTCGGCGCCGAGGTCGACGGCCAGCCAGCTGTCGGCACGCGGACGGTCGGCCTTGGACACCGCCCAGCGGGTGGCCGCGTCGCCGTCGACCGCGAGCGGCGCGCCCTTGCCCGCGTCGGCGGACGAGGCGGTGGCGGACCCGCCACGCGCGAGGTCCGCGCCCTGGGCCCCGTCGCGCACCTCGAAGGCGTACAGGGAGTACCCGTAGGCCGGGTCGGGCCGCACGCCGAGCATACGGACGTGGCGCACCGTCGTGGGGGTGAAGCCAAGGTCGTCGACCCGTCCGGCGGGTGTGCCGGTGGCGGTGTCGCGGGCGCGGACGGTCGCCTCGCCCTCCTCGAAGCGGTAGGTGCGCGCGCCGTCGAGCCCCGGCATACCGGGCATCGTCAGGTTGTGCACCTCGAGGTGGCCCTCCGCGTCGGCGGTGCCGCCGCTCGCGTAGACGATCGAGCCCGTCGGGAGCGTCGCGAACCCGGCCCAACCGCCGCCCAGGCGCAGCAGCGTCGCGCTGCCGTCGAAGCCGTCGCGCAGGGACTCGTATACGCGCACGGTGCGGCCCTGGATCTTCGCGGCGGTGGCGGGCAGGAACATCGGGGTGGCGCCACCGATCCGGAACAGCCAGTCGTCGTGCCCCGGCTGCCAGGCGAACTTCACGAACCCGGGCTTGGTCACGGCACCGGCCCACGCGGTGCGCGACTGGTGCGACACCAGTCCGGGGCCGGTTCCGAAGTCCGTGACACCGGAGGCCCGCGCGAACATCTCCTCGCGCGAGAGCGCCTCGACCGGGCGCCCGGACGCCGCCGCCCACACATGCAACAGGTAGCTGATGGCGATCTCGGCGCGTGCCTCCGGCTCGTACTTCGGCTCCCCCGAGAACTTCGCCAACCGGTGCTCGGGCGGGTACTGCTGGTACGCCTCCAGCCGCGATGCCAGCTCCCGCTCGGCGCGCGCCGCGGCCCGGTCGCGCATCACCTGGGAGAGGAAGGCGAGCGGGATGACGTCCCTGCCGTAGAGGTGCTCGCGGTCCTCGACCATCGGCATCAGCGGTTCGCCCGCGTCGCTCATGACGCCCAGCAGGGTGCGCCACAGCGGCTGGGCGTTCGGCTGCCGGGCGAGGACCTGCGGGAGGGGGCGTCCGGCGGCCAGGAAGTGCGCGGCGTTGCGGCCGGAGGTGCGCCACAGCTCCTCTTGGTAGTGCGGGCCGAAGGAGCCGTGGTTCTCGACGATGAAGGTGTCGTACAGATTGCGGGCGGTGTTCTCGGAGACGGCGACGCCGTCCACGCGGGCGGGGTTGGCGAGGTCGGCGGGCGGCAGCCCCGCCTCGTTGCGCGACCAGATGCCGTACCACGTGGCCCAGTCGGCGGCGCGGCGGTCGTCGTGGGCCCATGCGAGCGCCGGAGCGAGGGTCTGCGCGTACAGGCCCATCTCCTCCAGCTTGGTGTCGCCGACGTGTCCGCCGCTCGTGCCGTTCGGCGTCCAGTCGCCCGAGGCGGGGTCGTCGCCGCTGCCCAACGACGCGGTGTAGGCGGCCTGTTCGCGGACGATGGTCTCGACGTTGCGCCGCGTCGCGGTGTCGAGGTCCTTCCACAGCAGCCGGGCGGCCAGGATGAAGTACGACTGGAAGGTGGTGTCGAAGAAGAGCGTGCGGCCCCATTCGTCACCGCCGGTGAGCCGGTTCGACGCGGCGAAGTGACGGATCGTGGCGAGCGTGCGCCGCTCGAGGGTCTCCCGGTCGGTGCCCGCGCGCGCCGCGTCGTAGGTTCCGTGGGTGAGCAGGACCGCGTTGCCGAGGACCACGGCGAACCCGAAGTCCTTGGCGCGGTAGTGGCCCTGGGCCTCGTCCCACTGCGTCTCGGACCACCGGGTGTGGTCCAGGAGCACCCGCAGGTAGGTGGCCGCGACGGGGTCGGGCGGGGCGTCCGTGCGGCCGGACGCCGCGTGGGCGCTCGCGGCCGCGGTGAGCGGGGGCAGGGCGGCCAGCGCGCCCGTGAGACCGGCGAGGTGCAGGAAGCGGCGGCGGTCGAGGGGCAGGGGCTGATGCGACACGGGGCGATACCTCACGGGCTGGACAACGTTGTCAGAGGAGGGGTGGCGCACATTCTTCGGCGGTCCCGGTCCGCGCGTCAACGGGTGCGACGTCAGCCGTTCAGCGGATTTCGCGGGGGCCGTCCGTGCGGCCGGGGTGTTCCGGACAGGTCTCGTCGACCGGTGGGGGCGGGGCCGCCCACCGGCCTGGGCAGGGGCCGTGCGGCGATCCGGACCGCCGGCCGTGTCACATCAGAAGCCTGAGCCATCTCAGCTTCGCCGCCGCCTGGTACGGCCCGCCGCCCTCATGGCCGTTGAAGTCGTACACCTCGATGGACTTCTCCTCGTGGGCCCAGGCGTTGAAGGCCGCGAACACGGTGGACGGCGGACACGTCTCGTCCTCGAGGGCGGTGGAGAAGAGCGCGGGCGCCCGGCCACGAGCGGCGAAGTGCACGCCGTCGAAGTAGGAGAGCGTGCGCAGCGCTTCCTCGGTACGACCGCGATGCGTGCGCAGGAACAGGCCGATCTCCCGGTACGGGGCCGCGTCCGTCAGGGTGACGGCGCGCGGGAAGTCGCACAGGAACGGCACGTCCGGGGCGACCGCCAGCAGGTCGGGGACCAGCCCTCCCACCGCGAGGGAGATCCCGCCGCCCTGGCTCTCCCCGATGACCGCCGTACGGGAGGCGTCGATGAGCGGATGCGTGCGGGCGGCCTCCACCGCCCGCACGGCATCGGTGAACACCCGCCGGTAGTAGTAGTTCTCCGGCGCGTCCATCCCGCGGGTCATGAATCCCGGGTAGGCGGGGGCGGCGCCCACCGGGTCCGGGGTGGCTCCCCCGCCGCCCCAGCCGCTGCCCTGGCCGCGGGTGTCCATCACGAAGTGCGCCCGGCCGGTGGAGGCCCAGAGCAGATGCTCATGGGGCAGCCCCCGCCCGCCTCCGTACCCCACGAACTCCACGACCAGCGGCACCGGTTCGGCGGCCTCCGCGGGCAGGGTCAGCCACCCCTTCACCGGGTGGCCGCCGAAGCCTGCGAACGTGGCGTCGTACACCCGCACCGTGACAAGGCCCGTGTCGACGGGCTCGAAGCGGGCGTCGAGGTCGTGCTGCCGGGCCTCCGTCAGAGTGGCGGACCAGAACGCGTCGAAGTCGTCCGGTTCGGCGGAGGCGCCGCGGTAGCGGTGCAGCTGTTCGCGTGGAAGGTCGAAGAGCGCCATGCGGGACTGTCTTCCTCAGGGGGCGGGTGGTCGGGCGGTGGGTGCTCCGGGTCCGGCGGGGACCGTGTCTATCCGCGGGCCATCGCGATGGACCCGGCGAGGCGTTCGCCGGCTTCGTAGATCATGTACGGGACGCCGTGGTCCGTGCCGAAGGAGGGGGCCGCGGCCCGGCCGTTCTCGGGCGCCGATGAATGGGAGTTGTAGAAGACGCCGAGGTGCTTGCGGAGCGAGAAGTCCTTGCCCACCTCGGTGATCATGAGGTCGCCGCCGCTCGCCTTGTCCTTGTTGTAGACGACGAACGCGGAGCCGCCGCGGGTCAGCAGGTGCGGGCCGCCGACGTTGACCGCGCCGACGTCCGAGTGGCGCACCAGCGGCGTCTGCGCGAAGGTCCAGTTGCGGCCGTCCGCGGACCAGCCCCAGCCGATGTCGCGGTGGTCGGTGGTGTTGTTGGTCATGAACAGCATGACGTAGTGGGCGCCACGCGAGGGCAGGTCGTACGGGAACACCCGGGCGTAGGACGTCTCGGTGGTGCCGGCGGGCATCATGGACGTGTTCAGGACCACCTTGTCGTAGGTGAAGTGGATCCCGTCCTTCGAACGGGCGAGGCGGGTGGTGGTGTTCTCGCCGTGGAAGTACAGCCAGAACTCCTTGACGTCCTCCTTCCACAGCACATGCGGCGAGGAGACGTGGCTGACCGAGTAGTGCGGGTCCCATCTGTTGGACACGATCGGGTTGGACGGGTACTCGGTGAACGGGCCCTCCAGGGAGTTGCCGTAGGCCAGGCAGATGCCGCCCGGCGCGTCGTGCGGCGCGTAGTAGAGGTAGTACCGGCCCAGGGGGTTGGCCAGCTTGTCGTAGACCCCGCGGATGGTGGGGAAGATGATCTCGCCGGTGGGGTTGTACTTCAGCTGCGACGGGGTGAGCAGCGTGCGGACGTAGGCGTAGTCGGGGAATCCGCCGGGCGCGGCCGAGGCGGACGGCGTGGCCGAGGCGGACGGTATGGCCAGCCCGCCGACGGTGAGCGCCGCGCCGGACACGGCGGTGGCGCGCAGGAACATACGGCGGTCGAGGCCGGGCTGCGGCTCGGGCATGATCGGCTCCTTGGGTCGGATACTGCGGGTTCGATGGCCGGGGGTTTGCGCGGCCGGGGTTCGGTGGCCGGGGATTCGGTGGCTATGGGGTGGGATGGCCGCGCGGGCCGGTCGAGGCGGGGTGGGGCAAGTCGGCTTCGGTCACAGCTCGGTGAAGGCGGTGACGCACAGACCGCCGAAGGCCACGGCCCATACGTACGGCAGGGTGCGCAGCATCACCTGGTGCGGGGAGACGCCCGCGTACTGGGCGCTCCACACGGTCTGGGTGCTGGTCGGGTCGGACACGCCGAAGACCTGGTTGTACGAGGCGGTCATGCCGAGGACGGCGACGGCCGGGTAGATGCCGGTGGCGACGAGGACGCCCGCGATGCCGGCGCCGAGGCCGAAGACGTTCAGCGGGCCGCGGAACAGGCACAGCGGCACCAGCAGCGTGAAGACGAGGATGAACAGGACGGTGTTCTGCGGGCTGACGGCCTTGACGAGGGGCTGCAGGGCGTCGACGGCGCCGGGCAGCTTGACCGCGGCGAGCAGGATGCCGATCGCCACGAAGAGGGTGATGGGCGGGGCGGCCACCTCGAATCCGCCGTAGAGGGTGCGCAGCAGGCGGCGGTTCATCTCCCGCGGCCGGGTCGTGGTCACCAGCGCGTACAGCACGCCGCCGAGGAGCGAGGGGATGATGGCCACGTCCAGGCCGAGGGCGAGGGTGAGCGGGACCGCCGGGGTGAGCAGGGCGTACCAGGGGGCGTCGCCGAGCCGCCGACGACGGTCGCCGCGCGAGGGCCTGGCCTGCACCGCCTTCAGCGACCAGGTGTGCTCGACACCGCGGCGCCGGGACTCCACGAGGACGTAGGCGACGGCGGCCACCAGCGCGAACGGGAACAGTTTCACCATGAAGCCGCGCACCGTGTCGACGGGCAGGTCCAGGGCGGTGGAGAAGAACTGCCACACCGGCAGCTCGAACGGCACACCCACGGCGATCCCCATGAGGACCGTGCCCGCCGCGGTCACCTTGGGAATGCCGACCGCGATCATCGCGGGGATGCCGATCAGACCGGCGAGCATCGCGGCGGGCGCCGATCCGGTCACGGTGCCGACCACCGCGGACACGGCGAGCACACCGAGCGCCACGAACACCGGCCGGTCGCCGCCGAATTCGACGATCTTACGGACCAGGGTGCCCGCGATACCGGTCTCCTCCAGGAGCTTCCCGAGCCACGAGCCGAGCAGGATCGCGATCATCGTGGCGGCGAGCGCGGGAGCCCCCTCCTGGAGCACCGTGTCGAGCACGCTGCCCTTGCCGGTGAGCGGCGCGTCCGCCAGGAACGCGATCACCACGGCGAGCAGCACCAGGGCGAACGCCGTGGGCAGCTTGCGGGTGAGCATGGCGGCGACTCCCGCCGCCATGACGAGCAGAATGACGACACCCATCGTTCAGTTCTCGCTTTCGCAGGACACGGCGGCGGCCAGCGCCTCCGTGAGCAGCAGTGGGCTGCGGCCCAGGCCGCAGGCGGCGTGGGCGTAGGCGTGCGCGGCGACCTCGTCCGCGCCCGCGACGTACGCGTACAGGCGGCGCCGTCCGAACCGCAGTGCCGTGTGGCCCAGTGCGCGCTTGAACTCGGCGCGCACCGCGGTGTGGTGGAGCCAGGCGTGTGCCTGCTCGTGGGCGAGGGCGGCGGCGCGTACCGACCCCTCCGGGAACCAGTGGCGCCAGCCGCGCTCGGCGACCAGCCGCTCGGCCCGCTCCACGGTGTCGGTGTACACCTCGACCACCGGCGGCCGGGAACGGTACCGGGCCAGCAGCCCGGCGGCCAGCCCGCCGTCCCGCTCCACGACCCGCACGGTCGCGGCCCGCGGGGTCATCCGGTGGCCGAACTCCGTTGCCGCCACTGCCCAGTGGCGCAGCAGCACGGGGTCGCGGCCCTCGTGGGTGGGTGTCCCTCCGAGCAGCCGTACCGCGAGGTCAACGTCGGGGTCGGCGCTCATGTCCGCGACTCCACGACGGCGACGACCGGCTCCGCGGCGCCGCGCGGACGCAGCTCGGCGCGGGCCAGGGCGAGCAGCGCCTCGGGCTCCAGGACACCGGAGAGGTCCGCGATCCGGCCGCCCACCAGGAGCCGTACGGCCGGGGCCCGTACGCCTCCGTCGCCGTAGGAGGTCGTGTCGCGGACCAGTGCGGCGAGCGCCTCGCCGGAGCCCTCGACCGTCATGGTCGCCACCCGCGCGTCCGCCGCGCCGAGCCGCACCACACCGTCCGCGTCCACCACCCGCACCGGATGGCGGTCCGCCCGCAACCGGCGCCGCACCTCGGTGCCGTACACCGTGTACGCGTCCGTGCCGGCGAGCGTCCGCACACGGGTCTCGGGGGTCTTGAGGCTGGTGGCGGCGGCGCGCAGCCGCTCGTCGGCATCGGCGCGGTGCGCCCGGTCCTGGGTGCGCAGCTCGGTGGCGCCGGTCGCGACCGCCCGCACGGTGTTGGTCTGCGGGTCGACGGTCACCTCCACCTCGACACCGTCGGCGGCGGCGCCCTGGGCGACGACGGCCCGCTCGGCCTCGGCGCGTACCGCGAGGATCTGTTCCTGGGTGGCGCCGGGCACGATGCGCTCGACCTGCTCGCGCACCAGCGCGAGCGCCACCCCGATGGGGCTGATGACCTCGCTGTGGCGGGCGATGCGTCCTTCGAGCCCGGCGGAGGCGGCCAGGTGCGGAGTCACCGCCGCCGCTCCCCCGCCGCCGCCCACGAGGAGGGCGGTGTCGCGGTCCAGGCGGTAGTCGCGCATCATGGCGTCCACCACGGACTTGACCTGCTCTGTCCCCGCGTCGAGCACCGACCGCGCCGCACCGGCCACGTCCGTGCCGAGGGTGGCGGCCAGTGGGGCGAGGGCGGCCCGCGCGACCTCCTGGTCGCTGCGTGCGAAGTCCTCCTCCCCGACCCGTCCGAGCGCGTTCGCCGCGCAGGTCATGGTCACCGCGAACCGGCCGCCCGCCGCGTCGAGGACCACGTAGTCGTCCGGGTCGCCGGCCATCGGCCGCACCATCGCCACCCGGGCGTCCCGCAGTTGGTCGAGCGAGGCGAAGCAGGCGTAGGGCAGGCCCGCGATGTGCGCGCTGCGCGGACCGACGCCGGCCACCTGCCCGCGGGAGATCCGCACCATGGAGCCGCCGCCGACGCCGACCGTGCGGACGTCGAGTGCGCTCAGATAGGAGGTCTTGCCGAGGATCGTCGCGTGGCGCACCGCCACCTTTCCGCGCCGCACCACGCTGATGTCGGTCGAGGTGCCGCCCGTCTCCAGGAACACGCCCTCGCTGACCCGCTCCTGCATCAGCGCCCCGGCGACGCCCGCCGCCGGGCCCGACAGGATCGTCAGCAGCGGACGCCGGCGCATCTCGTCCAGCGACATCACACCGCCGTCGCAGCGCATCACCATCAGCGGCGCGGTCACCCCGGCCTTGGTGATGGACGCGTCCACCAGATCGGCCGTGGCCAGCATCCGCGGCAGGATGGCGGCGTTGACCACCGCCGTCCGGGTCCGTTTGTGCAGCCCGTACATCGAGGTGATCTCGTGGGCCGCGGCCAGCGGCAGCCCCGTGGGCCGCGCCACGTCGAGCACGGCCTGTTCGCCCTCGGGCCGGTCCACCCCGAACGGCTCGGTGGCGACGAGGACCTCGGCCCCCTCGGCGCGCACCCGCTCCACGGCCGTGCGCACCTCGGCCTCCGCGGACGGGTCGGCCACGTGCGCGTACACCAGCGGAAGTCGCTTGCCGGGGGTGAGTTCGAGCTTGCCGAAGGCGGCGAGCCGCCGGGTGATCATCGCGCCGGGCCCGCCGCCGATCCCGATCAGCCCGACCGTGGCCACATCGCCCTCCAGCAGGGCGTTGGTGGCCTGGGTGGTGCCGTGTGCCAGGAACACGACGTCGCCGGCCGTCCGGTCGACCTTCGCCAGCAGCTGTTCGAGGGCCTGGACGATGCCGTGGGCGACACCGTCCTCGTGGTGGTGGCTGGTGGGCACCTTCACCTGGCCCACCAGGGTGAGCGTGACGGCGTCGACCGCCACGGCATCGGTGAACGTGCCACCCACGTCGATGCCGACGCGGATGCGGCGGTCTGGAGTCATGGCGGGCACCTCCTTGTGTGTTGACGTGCTTCAGGTGGTCCAGGACGGGGGCCGGAAGTGCTGTCGGACGGGGTCAGTAGCCGCGGACGTCGGGCCAGCGGCGCTGCACACCCGCCCGGTCCAGGAGGCGGCCGAACTCCTCGAACCGCTTGTCCTCGGCCTGCACCTGGTGGGGCTCCACACCCTCGTCCAGGCAGTGCGCGGCGAGCGCGCCCGCGATCTCGCCGATGTTCCACTCGACCGGGTGCAGCCGGTAGCAGCCGTTGGTGATGTGGGTGGTGCCGGTGTTCTTTCCGGCGGGCAGCAGGTTGCGCACCCGGCGCGGCACCAGCGCGCCGAGCGGGATCTCGAACGGTACGGAGCCGATGTCGATGTAGCTGTCGCCGCCCGTGGAGGGGTGCAGGTCGATGCGGTAGCCGCCCACGCCGACCGAGTCGCGGTAGCGGGTCCTGCCGTAGGGGCCGACCACGTCGATCGCGACGTCCTGTTCGACGACGGTGGTCACCGCCTTGATGCGCCGCGACTCGCGTACGTAGGCCGCCTTGGCCAGACCGTCCGCGGTGCCGGTGACGTCCGGGCGGATGCGCAGCCCCGGGAAGCCGGTGCCGCCGTCCGCCCGTGGCGCCTCCGTCTGCAGCCAGTACAGCACCGACAGCGACAACTGGCGGGCCTCGTGCAGGGCTTCGGCCTCCTGGCCGATGTACGGCTTGAGCCAGTAGTCGTTCAGCGGCCAGTTGACGAGGGTGATGTCCGAGCCGAAGGCGCCCGGCCGGTGCAGTCCGCGGGCGAGGATCCGGCGGAATCCCCACAGCTCCTTGTCCCCGGCGTCGGCGCTCTGGTCGGCGCTGACCGCCAGCGGGTCGAGGTCCGGGTTGGGCACGAAGGTGCGGGGCACGGACTCCAGGGTGCGCGGGTCGGGCGCCTCGAAGCCGAGCAGCGGACCCGGCCAGAAGTCGGGCCGGTAGGAGCGCCAGAAGTCGTAGTCCGCGGGCCGCTCCACGGTGTGGTCCTCGCCCTCGTGGTGCGAGAGCGCGAAACACACGGTGATGCCCTGCTGGTTCTCGGGCCGCGCCACGGCGGGCGCGTGCGGCTCGCCGAACTCGTCCTGCGCCTCGGCCCCGTTGGCATGCTCCACACCGGCGAGGTCGAGCAGTTCACCGGTCTCCGTGGCATCGACGACGTACCGGGCGGTGAACGTGGTCAGCCCACCGGAGCGCAGGTCGCGCACGGTCACCGCGCGGATCATGTCGCCGTCCGTCTCCGCGGAGACGGCGCGGTGCTCGGTCAGGACGGTCAGCAGGCCCGCGGCCCGGTACGGGGCGAGCATGCCCTCGAGGACGGCGAGCGCCACCCGCGGCTCATGGCACAGCTTGCTGACCCGGCCGGCGCCCGGGTTCAGCTCGGTGAGCGCCAGCGCCTCGGAGCGCAGCGGGTACCACTGCCGGTAGTAGGCGCGGATCCCCTCGCGCAGCGCCCGGTACGTCGCCGTCGTACCGAACTGCTCCACCCAGGGGTGCTCGTCCGGCGGCACCGCCTGCGCGGTGAGCTGACCGCCGATCCAGTCCGTCTCCTCGGTCATCACCACACGCCGGCCCGCCCGGCAGGCGCCGAGCGCGGCGGCGACCCCGCCGAGGCCGCCACCGACGATCAGGATGTCCGGTTCCGCTATCACGCTGCTCCTTGGGGGTCGTATCCGAACCGCGGTATCCGAAACGCGGTGTGCGAACCGCGGTGTGCGTCAGGGGGCGTCATGGCCGCCGGCCGGGCGGACCCGCCGTCTCGCCGGTACGGAACGCGCAGGCCACCAAAGGTTCGTGGGTCTCCTCGCCGGCCACCATGGCGGCGAAGAGCCGGACGGCGGCCGCGCCGAGCTGGTGCCGGGGCACGTCGAATCCCATGGGGACGGGCGCCGCGGCCAAGTCCGGCGGCGGGCCGCCGAGCAGCCCGAGCGAGACGTCCCCGGGGCAGTCGAGCCCCGCCTCCCGGACGGCGGCGTCCAGCGCGCGCCAGGCCGCACCGGTGTCCGTCTCCTCCGCGACGAACGCCGTCACCCCGTCCCCGACCAGCGCCCGCACCCGCTGTGCCGTCACCTCGGCCGCCGGGTCGGCGCAGCGCAGTACCGCCTCCGGGCCCGTGTCGGCGCCGACGGCCGCCAGCCCCTCCACAAAGCCGCGCTGACGGTCCGTGGACGCCGGGGCGTCGTCGTCCTCGCGCACCAGGACGATGCGCCGGTGACCCAGCGCCGCCAGATGCTCCACGACGGCGCGGCTGGCGCTGACGTAGTCGGCGCCGACCCAGGCCAGCCCCTCCAGTTCCTCGCGGCGGCCCAGGTGGACCACCGGGAACCCGTCGGCCACCAGCCGCTTGAGCTCGGCACCCGGCGCGTGGCGGCCGAGGAAGAGGCAGCCGTCGGCCAGGCGCACCCGGCCGAGCGCGTCCGGCCCGCCCGCGCTCGACCCTGTGAAGAGCACCAGGTCATAGCCGCGGGCGGCCGCCTCCTGCTCCACGCCGACGAGGAACGGGTAGTACGAGTGCTGCACGTCCGTCGGGAACGTCGCGGTGAAGCTGAAGACGCCGAGGAGGTTGTTGCGGGCGGCGGCCAGCCGCCGCGCGGCCGGGTCGTGCACGTACCCGAGGCTGCGGGCGGCGTCGAGGACGCGCTGCCGGGTCTCCTCGGAGATCGTCGCCGCCTTGCCGTCCGTGCGGGCCGACAGCACCAGCGAGACGGTGGCCTGCGAGACTCCGGCGAGCTGGGCCACCTCCGCCTGCCGCGGGCGTGACGTACGGCCGACCGAGCCGGGATTGCGCCCCGGCTTCGCCCGCTTCCTCGACTGCTCCACGCGTGCTTCCCTCTCCCCGTCGATTGGTAATGCGCATTACCTATGCGCATTACCGAGCACTCTGCGGGTGGCGTGTGGAGAAGGTCAAGACCCGTGCGGCGGCTTTCCGTTCGAGCGGGGCGCAATGGTGACCGTCCTGGAGGAGGCGGACCGCTCCGGCTCCGATGGAGGCCGTTCGCGGTCCGGCTGACGGCCGCGTCGGCGCCCCGAGCCCCATTGATGCCGTTCGGTTACCCGACCGGCACTCCCCGTACGCCGTGGTGGACGAGGATTCCACTCGTCGCCGGACCGATCCGGTTCAACGGGATGTACGGGGGGATTCCATGCACCGTTCCATCGCGGCCGCCGCGGCGGTCGTCACACTCACCGCCACCCTTGTGGCGTGCGGCGGTTCGGACATAGGTGTCGGCAAGGGCGGGCCCACGAAGAACACCGGCCCCCCCGGCCCCACCGAACCCGGCGGCGAGCAGGCGCCGGAGGCCGCGCCCAGCAGCGCGGGGCCGCCGGTCGGCAAGCTCGGCGACACTCTCGCGCTGGAGGGACTGGCCGTCTGGACACCACGGGCACGGTCCGGGCCGACTTCACGCTGAAGAGGTACGTGGACCGCGCCCAGGCGGAGGTCGCCTACTTCGAGGCTCCCGCCGGGGAGCGCCTGGTCGCGGCGGAGTTCTCGATCGTCGGCACGGGCACGGGCACCTACCACGACGCCGGGTACAGCGGGGCGAAGGTCATCGACTCGACGGGGAAGAAGTACATCGGCAAGCCCGGGTCCCCCACCGTCGGCGAGTCCCTGGACCTCTCGCTGGTCCTCCAGCCGGGCGAGCGGGCCGCCGGGTGGATCGTCTTCGACGTACCGGAGGGCGCGAAGATCACGGCCGTGACCTACCAGATGGACGCGACGGGCTCGACGAGGAGCGCGTGGGCAGGTGGAACCTCGGTTAGCGACTCCTACCCGGTCGCGGCTCGTCGGCGGTCTCAACAAGCTGCCACACACACCCACTTCTTGCCATATATGGTGGACGGGTGAGTTCACATGACCTGGAGCCCCGGCGTCCGTCCCCGCGGGTGGAAAAGATAGACAGCACGCTGGCGGTACTGATCATCATCGGGATCGCCTCGGGATCGTTCTGGCTGGCCTCGGGCCTCACCTCGTCCTACATGTGGCTGCTCACCTGACACGCGGCACGATGGTCAGCGGGCCCGGGGCATGAGGCGTCGCCCCGGGCCGCTGGGAGGGGAGCCGGGTTCAGTCCGGCAGTCCCCACGGCTTCGCGTCGCCGATGGCCGGTACGTCGCGCGGTCGCAGCTCCGGGTGGGCGCCGCGCGGGGCGACGACGGCCGTCTCGTCGCGGCCGAGCGGGATCTCGATACGGCCGGGTCCGGTCTCCCGGTACCGCAGCCGGCGGCCGTGCTCGTCCCGTACGTCGACGGCGCCGGCGATTCCGTGGTGCAGCACCAGTGGCGCGCCCGCCTCGCTGTGCACCCGCACCCACCGGGTCCTGCCGCCGGCGCGGTCCGCGTCGACGAGGAACGCGCCCTGGGCGCGCAGGGCCTGGAACGAGACGTCCGGCCAGCGCCGTGACACGGAGGGAAAGACCCGGACGACGCCGCCATGGCTCTGTATGCCCATGTCGAGGATCGACTGGGCCGTGCTCAGAGGGCTCTCGATGCCCAGGTTGGTGTCCTCCGCGTACATGGTGTTCGCGGTCATGTAGCAGTCCATGTAGGACTCGTCGAAGAGGTTCCCGGTGAAGGTGGTGAGGAAGTCGAGGGCGTCCTCGGGCCGCCCCATCCGCGACGCCATCGAGGAGGCCGCCGCGTAGCTGTACCCCGCCCACAGGCTGCGGTCCTCGGTCCAGTGGTCGAAGGTGGTGCGCATGATGTCCCGGTCGGCCGGACGGTCCCAGGTGAGCTCGTGCAGCGGGTACAGCCACAGCATGTGGGAGAAGTGGCGGTGGGAGTCGGCGAGCGGTGTGCCGGCGCCGATCGTGACACCGGTCGCGTCGCGCGGGTAGTCGACCAGACGCCGCAGGATCTCCCGCCAGCGGCCGGCGCGCGGGTTGTCCGTGCGGAGGATGCGCAGGCAGTCCAGGAGCGTGGCGCAGCCCCAGCGGAGCAAGGAGAGGTCGTAGGTGCAGTCCACCGCGTCCGCGTACTCCGGAGACCGGGTGAGCGGCAGATGCAGCTTGCCGTCACCGCCCTCGTGGAGGAAGTGGTCGTAGTAGTTCACCGCTTTGACGAGGATCGGGTAGAGGACGTCGCGCACGATGCGGATGTCCATGGTGTGGCGGTAGCTGAGCCAGACGTTGTGCATGGCCCAGGAGAGGTTGCCGTTGTTGTCGGTCTTGGTGGCGGTGCCGGGGACGCCGACGGTGTGGGTGCCGGGGCGCAACGTCCAGTCGGAGGGGTGGGCGAGGGCGTAGATCTGCTCGTTCGGGATCTCGGGCGGGAGGGACAGCGGCAGATTCTTCTCGAAGTCCCTGAAGGCGGAGGTGACGGAGTCGAGTTCGAGGTGGTTGGAGCCCTGGATGAGCCAGGTGGCGATCTGGACGTTCAGGTTCCACCAGACCGCGGTCCAACTCCCTCCGGTCTCCGGGTACCAGGGTCCCCACTCGGACATCGAGGGTCCTCCGGCGCGGGTGGCGCAGGCGGCCTTGTAGAGCTGGATCCAGTAGAAGTCCTGGATCCGCTTGTCGGGCACGGAGAGCAGGCTGCGCCGGTAGAAGCGGTTCCACCAGCCGCGGTGTACGCGCACCAGCTCGTCCGGGTCCTCGGCCAGCGTGCGCGCCACCTCGGCCACGGCGAGTTGGGTGGTCTTCGCGAGGTCCTCGGGGTAGCGGTAGACGATGTGCGCGGCGAGCAGCCTGCCGGTGCCGACGCGGCGTTCGCGCCATGCGGTGGCCCAGCCGCCGCCGGCGATCAGCGGCTGTTCGACGTAGTGGGTGGCGCCCGTGGAGCCGGTGCGGGGGTCGGGGTTGCCGGTGTAGTCGGCGGGCTTGCCCTTCGTCCGGGGCGAGGCGGCGGGCAGCCAGGTGAACGACCAGGCCGCGCTCTCCTCGCCCGCGCTCGGCCGGGTGGAGATCAGCAGCGCGGTACGGGCGTTGTGCACCAGCATCGAGAAGCGGACGCTGCCCCGGGTGGTGGTGACGGTGCCGGTCAGCTCGGCGTCCCAGATGTCGAGCGTCCAGTCGACGCCGGTCACCTCTCCGGCGAGGGTGAGGTCGAAGTGGCCGATGGGCAGCCGTGAGTAGCCGTAGGTGGCGGCCCACTGGGGGCGCTGGTCCTGTACGTGATAGTGGCTGACCATCACTTTCACGGAGTTGGCCGTGGCGCCCCGGTAGACGTTCGCCCCGAGCAGCCCGTTGCCGAGGAAGGGGCCGTCCTTCCAGTCGCCGGGCAGCCGCCGCCACCGCAGGGCGGCCGCCCTGGCCAGCCGCTCGGACAGGCTGCCCGCCTCGTCGGCGCCTCGGGGCGCGGCCCAGGCGGTGCCGGCTCCGCCCAGCGGGCCCGCGGCCCCGAGCGCCACCGCCGACCCGGCTGCGGCCGCCGAGCCGATCACACCTCTTCGAGAGATCCCGTTCCCTGTCGTTGGGGTCACGTATGTGCCTCCCATCTCCGGTGGTGAACTACCCGGCATGGTGCAGGCCGTAGGAGCCACAGGGGAAGACCTCCGACGTATCGGAATTCGGAAGTTCCCATATCCGCAGATGAATTGGACCTATCCCGTCACTTCGAAGCGACGAAGGGCATCAGCCAGCCGATGTATATCCCTTCCTCACGCAGACCGCCGCCACTGGCCACCGGACACTCCACGTCCGCGTCATATGTTGTCCAAATCCCGTCAATTCCGCCTACTGGCCGACTGTCTAGAGTCCCTCACCGTGGGACCCCGCCGTCGGCCGGCTGCGGGGAACGGTCACGACACTCATGGGAGCCAGAGTGAAACGTCGCACCCTCCTGCGTGCCGCCGTCATCGGCGGCTCCTCGGCAGCTTTCGGCGGAACCCTGTGGCGCGGCGCCGCGTACGCCGCACCGGCGCAGCCGGGCGCCGGCCCGTACGGAGCACTGGGTTCGCCGGACGCCAATCGCGTACGGCTTCCCGCCGGGTTCACCAGCCGGGTCATCGCCCGTTCCCGGCAGACGGTCGCCGGCACCTCGTACACCTGGCACGACGCCCCGGACGGCGGGGCCTGTTATGCCGACGGCAGCGGCTGGATCTATGTCTCCAACTCGGAGATCAACCCGTCGGGCGGGGCGAGCGCGGTGAGGTTCTCCTCGACCGGGACGGTCACCGGCGCCTACCGCGTCCTCTCCGGTACCCGGCAGAACTGCGCGGGAGGCAAGACCCCGTGGAACACCTGGCTGTCCTGTGAGGAGGTCGACCGCGGCTATGTGTACGAGACCGACCCCTGGGGCGTGAAGGCCGCGGTGCGGCGCGACGCGATGGGGCGCTTCAAGCACGAGGCCGCGGCGGCCGATCCCGTCCGCCGGACCCTCTACCTGACCGAGGACGTCACGGACGGCTGCTTCTACCGATTTACCCCGGCGACGTGGGGTGACCTGTCCTCCGGCAGGCTGGAGGTCATGGTCGCCGGTTCCGGCACCAGTGGCTCCGTCACCTGGGCGACCGTACCGGACCCGACCGGCGCCACCGCCACCCGCAACCAGGTGGCCGGGGCCAAGCGGTTCAACGGTGGCGAAGGGTGTTACTACGCGAACGACACCTGCTGGTTCACCACCAAGGGCGACAACCGGGTGTGGCAGTACGACGCGGCCGCCCAGACGATCGAACTGGCCTATGACGATTCGCTGGTGACCGGCGGCACGGCCCCGCTGACCGGTGTGGACAACGTCACCGGGGCCGCCTCCGGCGATCTGTTCGTGGCCGAGGACGGCGGGAACATGGAGATCTGTGTCATCACCCCGGACGATGTGGTGGCCCCGTTCCTGCGCATCGACGGCCAGTCGGGCTCGGAGATCACCGGCCCGGCGTTCTCGCCGGACGGCACGCGGCTGTACTTCTCCAGCCAGCGCGGCACCAGCGGCAGCTCGTCGGGCGGTATCACCTATGAGGTGACGGGGCCGTTCCGCGGCTGACGGTCTGCGGTGAACCGGAGCCGGAGCCGCTGCCTGGCGAGCGCCCGGCGGCGGCTCCGGAGTACGGGCAGCAGACCGTCCGGCCGCCGCCCGGCGGGGTTCACCGGGTGTCGGTCACGGTGACCGGCTCGTCGTTCTTGAGCTCCTGCACAAGCTGTCCGACCTTGGCCTTGTCCCACTGGAGGTTGCCGCCGACGCTGCCGGAGACGGGCATGTTCATCGACTTGCCGTCGCTGCCGGTGACGTCCTGCATGGCGAAGAACATCTTGGCCAGGTAGTAGGGGTTCATGTCCTTGTCGACGATGAGGGTTCCCAGTCCGGCTTCCATGGTGGGGTAGAGCCTGAAGGGGTTCAGGAGCGTGCCGGGCGTCGCGGTCTGGCCGGCCAGCGCGGAGAGGAACTTCTGCTGGTTCTTGGTGCGCTCCAGGTCGCTGGTGGCGAACGCGTGCCGGGTGCGGACGAACGCGAGCGCCTGCCGGCCGTTCAGCGTCTGCTCGCCCGCGTCGAAGTCGGCGCCGGACCACTTGTCCTTGAAGCCCTTGTCGAGGGTCATGTCGACGCCGCCGATGGAGTCGACGATGTTGGCGAAGCCGGAGAACCCGACCTCCGCGTAGTGGTCGATGTGCAGACCGGTGTTGTACTCGACGGTGCGGACCAGGAGCTGTGGGCCGTCGATGGCGTACGCGGCGTTCAGCTTGTTGTCGCCCAACGGGCCCTTGATGTCCCCGGACTCGGAGCCGCGGAACTTCGGGATGGTCACGTTCGAGTCGCGCGGCAGCGATATGAGTGACGGGCCGGACGCGCCGTCGTGCAGGATCATCATCGAGTCCGTGCGGTTGCCGTCGGCGGAGCCCGTGTGCAGGTCCTTCTTCTGCTGGTCCGACATGCCCTCGCGGCTGTCGGAACCCACGATCAGATAGTTGGTGCCCTCCCCCGTGCCGGGGCGGTCGACCACCTTGCTGAGGTCGACTTCCTTGCGCAGCTCGGAGTCGGCCCAGAAGTACGTTGCCACCGAGACGACCAGCAGAACGAGGACCAAGGCGACCAGGACACGTATGACCGTCCTGCCACGGCGGCGGCGCGGCCTGCCGCGGTGCCCACCACCGTGCTCCTCGTACGGGAACTCATCCGGTGGGTGCGTGCCGCCGGTACCCGGCGCGGCGTTTCCCCATCCAGAGGGGTGCGCGAAGTCGGGATTTCTGCTGTCGGTCCGTGGATGCATGCCCGACAGTGTGCATTCCTCGCCCGGCTGAAACGCAAATGGCGGAGGGGATGCGCCTCGGAGTGTTTCCAATTTGATACACAACTCCACGGCGGGCAGCGAAAAGCGCACAGCCGATATTTCCCATCAGCTGTGACCGAGCAAGTGGAGGCTCTGCGGCCACCCTACATTTTGGACATTACCTGTGTGTTCTCCCGGCGGACCTCCGGCTCTCGTGTGCTGGCGTTCTGGGATTTGCCGCGTACGGTTGGGGCGTGGCTCCACACACCACTCCACGGCGGTGATGACGGTGCCATCACATACAGCGCCGGGGGCGCGGATCGTGTTACTCGGCCGGAATCGGACGGGGCCTGCCGGGCGAAAATGGCCAGGAGTAACACGCGTTTACGGTACGGCGCTGTAGGTACTGCCGACTGGTCATCGGCGCGCGTCCTCCCTGATCGATCTCCGGTCCCCCCCGGGTGCAGGGACAGCAGGACGCGTGGCGCGGGCGGGTACACGCTATCCGCCCGCGCCCTCCTTGAGCCCCCTGTCGGCCCCAGCTGCCGGCATCGCCCGCGCGGGGCATCGCCGCTGGTCGCCGCAGGGTCCGGAGCGGCCGTCCGCCCGAACACGGCGGCGGCCGGCACCCCTCGGCACGAGAAGGGGTACCGGCCGCCGGGCGTGCGGAGTCAGAGCCGTCGCACCCAGGCGGCGGCGCCGTGCCCGATCGCCAGATAAATCACCGCGGGCAGTGCGTAGTTGAAGAAGACCCGCACGGATTCCGTGTCCATCGTGAAGATGTCCTGTGACCAGCCGGCGAGCCAGTCCGCTACACCGTGCACGAAGTCGACGAAGACATTCGCCTGATTCGCGTCGAGCATGTACAGCAGGATCCACAACGCCAGAAAACCCGCGGCAATGTCTGCGACGGTGTGAATGACCAACGCTGTCCTGTCTGCACCCAGACCCCCTCGATTGCCCGCCCGACGCTGATTGTCCGGGGGATAGCCGGCCGGGCCGGCGTGGTATGGGCGATTTCCGTCGCTGTTGTACTGGCTGTTATCCGCTATGCGGTCATGGGGGTAACTCATGAGGCTCCCCCTTGCCGGGCCAGCCCACCCGAAACCTTCTTCACACTCGTTTCACACCGGTGTTCCCGGGGCGTTATGAAATTCACCGAGAACCGGCCTCATCCGGAGTAATTTGATGCAACTTCAGTTCTCTTGGAGCGGTGTGGACGGCATGGTCGGGCGCGTGGGCTCCGTCCGGCCGAGCGCATCCGAAACGAGCCGGGGCGCCGGGTGAACACCCCTGTTTCGGCGGGGATCCCGCCATCGGGGAAGGCTATCGTCCACCTGGTCCGGCTGACGGACACCGTCGCCTCCGCTAGTCCAGCGGGCACCTCGTGAGCAGTGTCGCGGGATCCGCGTCGGCCGGGCGCTGAACGGTGTGGTCCGCCGGGGGGCGGCCCTTTCCGGTCAGCCACTGTTCCAGTGCCACGAAGGCGGAGCGGTGGCAGGGGACGATCGGGCGGAGCTTGTCGGGGTAGGCGTCGACGAGGGAGTCGACGTGGGTGCCGTCCTCGATACGGTAGTAGCGCAGCAGCGCGCCCCGGCCGGCCCGGCGCACCATGCGGGCGTAGACGTCCGAGTCCTTGCTGATGGGCAGCAGCGCGTCGAGGGTGCCGTGCAGGGTGATCAGCGGTTTGCCGATGCGTCCGGTCAGTGCGATGCGCTCGACGGCGCGGTGGACCGCGGGCGGCCGGGTGGCGTAGTCGTAGTCGGCGTCACAGCCGGGGGTGCCCGGGGCGCAGTAGGGGGTGCCCGCCTCGGCCGCCCCGTCGAAGTCCGGGTCGGCTTCCTCGCGGTAGATGCGCTGGGTCAGGTCCCAGTAGACCTGGTGGTGGTAGGGCCACAGAAACTCCGAGCCCGCCGGGTAGCCGGCCTTGCGCATGGCCTTCCGGGCGTCCTCGGCTCCGGCCCCGCCGGCCGCGTACACCGGGTAAGCGCGCAGCGCGGGCGGCAGGAAGGTGAGCGGGTTGGGGCCGTCGGAGCGCCATAGGGTGCCCTCCCAGTCCACTCCCCCGTCGTACAGCTCGGGGTGGTTCTCCAGCTGCCAGCGCACCAGGTAGCCGCCGTTGGACAGGCCGGTGGCGAGAGTGCGGACGGGGGGCCGGTGATACCGCTGGGTGACGACGCCCCGGGCGGCGCGGGTGAGCTGGGTGACGCGCTCGTTCCACTCGGCGATGGCGCCACCGGGCCCGCGGCCGTCGCGGTAGAAGGCGGGGCCGGTGTTGCCCTTGTCCGTGGCGGCGAAGGCGTAGCCGCGGGAGAGCACCCAGTCGGAGATCGCGCGGTCGTTGGCGTACTGCTCGCGGTTGGCCGGGGTTCCGGAGACCACCAGACCGCCGTTCCAGTGGTCGGGCAGCCGGATGACGAACTGCGCGTCGTGGTTCCAGCCGTGGTTGGCGTTGGTGGTCGAGGTGTCGGGGAAGTAGCCATCGATCTGGATCCCGGGAACGCCGCTCGGTGTGGGCAGCCCCTCGGGGGTGAGTCCCGCGAAGTCGGCCGGATCGGTGTGGCCCGAGGCCACCGTTCCGGCCGTGGTCAATTCGTCCAGGCAGTCGGCCTGTTGGTGGGCCGCGCCCGGTACGTGCGGCAGGGCGGATCCGGGGCAGCGGCCGCCCGGTGTCCCCTCCGCGCCGGCCGCGGGCACCGCCGCGGCCGATGCGACGACGAGCACACAGGCGCCCACGAGCGACAGTACTCCGAGGGCGGCGTGCCGTCCGGGCCGTCCGCGGGGTGGGGCGGAGGCCGTGCGGGGTGAAGACATCCGATTCTCCTCCGAGCGCCTTCAGCCGCCGAGACCGAAGAACTTGGTGATCCAGTAGCTGGAGCAGATCGAGTCCAGGAAGTACGGGGCACCGGTGCTGCCGCATTGTTCGGCGCCGGTGCCGGGGTCGACCGGTGTGCCGTGACCGATGCCGGGGACCTTGTTGACCTCGACGGCCACCGTGCCGTCGGAGGCCACGTACTCGTCGTGCCGGGTGGCGTTGGGGCCGATGCTCGAGGTGCGGGTGGGCGTCTGGGACAGCCCGTGCAACGCCGTCCACTGATCGCGCAGTTCGGTGGCGTTGCGCGGCACGACCGTGGTGTCGCGGTCGCCGTACCAGATGGCGGCCCGCGGCCACGGTCCCTGGTACGACGGGTACGCATCGCGCACCCGCTGGGCCCACTCGTCCGGACCGAGGTCGAGCCCGGGGTTCATGCACAGGTAAGGGCTGCTGTTCTTGGTGCAGTTGTAGGGCAGGCCCGCGACGACCGCGCCGGCGGAGAAGACATCGGGGTAGGTGGCGAGCATGACGGAGGTCATGGCACCGCCGGCGGACAGTCCGGTGATGTAGACCCGCTTGGAGTCCCCACCGTATGCCGACACGGCGTGGCCGGCCATCTGCCGAATCGACAGGGCCTCGCCCTGGTCACGCCGGTTGTCACCGGCCTGGAACCAGTTGAAGCACTTGGTGAGGTTGTTCGAGTAGGTGGTCTCCGCGAGCACCAGGACGAACTTGTCGCGGTCCGCGAGCGCGGGCAGCCCCGAGTTGTCGGCGTAGACCTGGGCGCTCTGTGTGCACCCGTGGAGCGCGACGACCACCGGCGCGTTCGCGGGCAGCGACGCCGGCTTGTACACGTACATGTTCAACGCCCCGGGATTGGAGCCGAAGTTGCTCACCTTCGTGAGGGTGACCGCGGCGTTCGCGGTGGGCGCGGGACCGGCGAGGACGGCTCCGAGCACGAGGGCGGCGACGGGGAGGAGCCGGGCGGCGATGCGGCTCCATCGACTCCGTGACGGTACGTGGCGCGGCGGAACTGGCATGGCAGGCTCCTTCGGTTGACGCGCTCCCGGTGTTCGTGAGGCCACCGGCGTCGCTGGGCGCCGGAAGCACCAGACATGGCCGGAACCGTAGAATCGGCCGTGGCCCGTCGCCATGGCCGCGGGCACCACAAGCGAATTCGCCGCCGTCGGCGTCACACGGATTGCGCGGTCGAGGACCGATCTGCTAATTGGCCCGGCCGTCACCAGCCGGCCACTTGCCTTCTCCCCCACGCGGCGACCAGCCGCCAACTTCCTCCGGGTTTTCCCGGAATGTCGGACCGACCGGTCCGTAGCTCTGCGGGGGGGCAGGGGCCGCCGCGCGGCCCCTGTGCCTCCCGGTCAGCCCGGCCGAGGTGAGCATGGTGTCCTGCGCCATGTCGTGGGTCGACCCGCTGTCTGCCCTGTTATCCGCTCCGCCGCAGGGCGTCTCCGCGGGGTGCGCGCGCAGGCCCACGCAGCCCTCGACGGTGCCATCGGGGGCCTCCGCCACGAGGAAGTCGGCCGCACGGGTGGCGTAGAGCGCGACGGGCCGCTCCCGCAGCGCCCCCGAACGCACGAAGGGCCGGGACAGCTCGGCGAGTGCGGTGGCGTCCTCCGGACGGGCGCCGCGCACACGGGACGTCCGCGCGAGGAAGGCGGGCGGCAGCGGGGCAGGGCAGGGCGTAGCCGTGATCAAGGCTTTCCTTCCTCGGTTCCGCGGTCGGAGGGCCCGGCCGGTGAGCACCTCGGCGTGCTTCATCTCATCCCGTGCGGATCCCGGTCTCCCGGCCGTCGACGTAGGTCGCCACCACCTCGATGTCCCCGATGCGCGAGGTGTCGACCCGCCGGGGGTCGTCCCCGAGCACGACGAGGTCGGCGAGTTTGCCCGGGGCGAGGCTGCCCAGGCTGTCCTCCCGGTGGCAGGCGACGGCACCCGCGACCGTGTAGGCCCGCAGGGCCTCGTCGCGGGTGATGCCCTCCTCCGGGCCGATCACCTGGCCGGACTCGGAGGCGCGGTCGACCATGAACTGGATGGCCCGCAGCGGCGATCCGTCCGTGACGGGGCGGTCGGAGCTGCCGACGAGGGGGATGCCGTGGTCCAGGAAGGCCCGGCCGCGGTAGAGCCACGTGGCCCGCTCCTCGCCCATGATCGCCGCATAGTCGTCGCCGAAGTAGCGCAGGAAGTTGGGCTGGACGACGGCGCTGATGCCGAGCCGTGCGAAGCGCGGGAGCTGGTCGGGGCGGATCAGCCCGGCGTGCTCGATGCGGTGCCGGGCGTCGGGGCGCGGCCGGAGGCGCTGGGCCCGTTCCAGGGCGTCCAGGGCGACATCGGCGGCGCGGTCGCCGATCGCGTGGACGGCGAGCTGCCACCCGGCCAGGTGGCCGTCCACGATCGTGTCCGCGAGCGTCCCCGGGTCGTCCTGCAGCTCACCGGCGTGGTCCAGCCCTTCGTACGGGCTGCTGAGCGCCGCGGTCCTGGCCATCATGCCGCCGTCGGTGTAGATCTTCAGGGCGCCGACCGAGAGCCGGTCGTCACCGAATCCGGTGCGCAGACCGAGGTCGAGGGCCCGGGGAATGCCGTCGGCCTCGTGTGCGCCCACCGGGCGCAGCCGGTCGGCGGACACCATGAGCTGGACGCGCAGCGGCAACAGGCCCGATTCGGCGGCGAGTTGGTAGGCACCCAGTTCGACGGGGCTGTGGCCGAAGAGGGCGCCGCCGATGCCCGCCTCGGCGCAGGCGGTGACGCCTTCGGCCAGGCAGGTGCGGGCGGCGCGGCCGATCGCCTCGGCCAGCTCCGCCTGGGAGTACGGAAGGCGTAGGGCGCGGGCGGCGCCCATGGCGCCCTCGGCGAGGAAGCCGCGTTGGTGCGGGGTGTCGGCGGGCAGCAGATCGAGCACGGCGGAGTTGACCATGCAGCCGTGGCCGGAGTCATGCATCATGAACACCTTGCGCCCGTGGCTGACCTCGTCCAGTTCGGCGGCGGTCAGATGGCGTCCCAGGGCCCGCTGGTCGTAGCCGGCGATGCTCACCCAGGCGCCGGGCGAGCCCTTCCCGGTGACGGCCTCCTCCACGGCGGCGAGCGCCTCCTCGATCCGCGTGCACCCCGCGATGCTCGGGGTCCGCTGCTTGAACCCGGTCCAGGCCAGGTGCACATGGGGGTCGATGAACCCGGGCAGCACGGTGGCGCCCTGCAGATCGATCACCTCGCGGGCGGGCAGGGAGGTCACGGCGTCGTCCAGACCCACGATCCGGCCCCGCCACACGCCCAGGTCGTGGGCGACGGGGTGGTCCGGGTCCATGGTGAGGAAGCGGGCGTTCGTCAGTCTGGTGCAGAGCATCTGCCGGAACTCTCCTGGGTGCCGGGGCGGTTCGCGGGTCAAACTTAGGTTAGCCTCGCCTAATTGACAGGAGCTTAGCTGTGTCCCTTCCCTCTCACAAGGAGACGTTCATGCGCCTGAGTGCGACCGATGGGGAGAACGCCTTCGTCGCGTTCGGACTGCCCGGCACACCCGGCACCGACGAGTTCTGGGCGGCGGCGGGGACACCCGCGTCGGTGCCCGCCGACGGCGGCGGATGGACGACCTTGTTCCTGTGGCGCGGCTCTCCCGCGACCATCGGCTTCGAGAGCTGGTCGGAGCCGGTCCCCCTGCGCCGGTGGGGCGATACGGACTGCTGGTACGCCGAGGTGCGCATGCCCGCGCGGCTGCGGGTGACCTACCAGTTCCTCGCGGACGACGCGGCGCACGCCGACCCGTTCAACCCGGTCGGCGCGGGCGGTGACCGGTCCATCGCCACCACCCCGGACGCCCCGGCCCAGCCGCACTGGCCCGTCCTCGGCGCCGATGCCGTACTGCCCCTCCCCCACCACCGGATCCGCTGGAACAGCGCACGACTGGGCGGGCGGCGCACCGTGCGCGTGCACCCGGTGGGTGGCGGCGGACCCGTGGTCCTGCTGCTCGACGGCGACGACTGGCTGCATCTGCACCCGGCCATGACCGCGTTCGACTCGGCCGTCGCCAGTGGCGAGATGCCGCCCGTCACGCTCGTCTTCCTGCCGAGCAAGGACAGGGAGGCCGAGTTCGGGTGCGGCCCCGGGCTGTGGGAGGCGGTCCGGGACGAACTGCTGCCGCTGGTGGCGGAATCCGGCGCGGCCGCCGATCCGGACCGGCTGGTGGTCGCGGGGCAGAGCCTGGGCGGGCTGAGCGCGCTGTACGCGGCGCTGGAGTTCCCGGACCTGATCTCCCGCGTGGCCTGTCAGTCGGGGTCGTTCTGGTGGACACCGGGCGCCATGGACCTGCCGGACCCCATGGGCGGCCCGGTCGGCGGCACCATGGCCGCGCGTCTGCGGGAGCGCCCCGACCTGTCCGGTCTGCGGGTCGCCTTCGACGTGGGGGAGCACGAGACGCGGATGCTCCCCCACTGCGAGCTGGCCGAGACCCTGGTGCGGCAATCGGGCGCGACCGTACGGGTCTCGCGGTCGGCGGCGGGTCACGACCGGGCGGGCTGGCGGCACGCCCTGCTCAGGGATGTGGCCTGGACGCTCGGCTAGCGGGCCGGGTCACCGGGCCACCGCCAGGCAGTAGTCCTGGTCGGTGGCGAGGAGGTTGCGATGGGTGTCTCCGGCGGTGATGACGCCGTCGTCCAGGACGAGGACCCGGTCGGCGGCGTTCAGGAGCGCCGGGCTGCTGGTGATGACGATGGTGGTGCGGTCCCGGCGCAGCTTCGCGATGTTGCGCGCGATGAGCTGTTCGGTGACGGCGTCGACGGCCGTTGTCGGGTCGTGCAGGACGAGGACGTCGGTGTCGGCGGCGAGGGCGCGGGCCAGGGACAGCCGCTGGCGCTGTCCCCCGGAGAGGTTCGCGCCGCGGTCGCGGACGCCGTAGTCGAGTCCTTCGCGGTGGAGGGCGACGACGTCGGTCAGCATGGACGCCTCGACGGCCTCGGGGACCATCCGGCTGGTGCCCGAGGGATCGATGTTCGTGCCGAGGGTGCCCGCGAAGATCTCCCCGTCGTACGGGTTCACCAGCATGTGCTCGCGGACCGCCTCGATCGACAGGTCGGCGAGCTCCTGCCCGCCGACCCGCACAGCTCCCTCGTACGCGGCGGGCGGGACCTTCACGGCGAGGATCGACGCGAGGTCGGCCGCCGCGCGCGGCTGGTAGGGCGCGATCGCCACGAACTCGCCGGCGGCCACCGTGAACTTGAGCTCGCGCAGCGAGCCGTACCGGACGCAGTCGAGGTCGAGGTCTCCGCCCGCGGCCGGGCGCTCCCGCCCGTCGGCCGCCACCGGCGGGGCGGCCAGCACCAGCGCCATCCGCTCGGCGGACGCGCGCGCCATCATCACGTACTTCGGCATCTCCGAGAACAGCTTGAGCGGTTCCATGATGAACTGCGCCAGCCCCACGGCCATGACGAGTTCCCCGACGGTGATCCGGCCGCTGAAGGCCAGTGAGCCCGCCAGCAGGGTCACGGCGGCGGCGAGGACCGCGTTGAGGGCCAGTGCGGTGCCCGCGTACACGCCGTTGACCTTGGCGACGGTGATCGCCTGGTGTTTCGCCTCCGTGCTGACCCTGCGATAGGAACCGAACGCCGCGTGGTTGCCGCCGAAGCCGTGCAGCGGGCGCAGGCCGGTGATCAGGTCCGCGACCTTCGCCCCCGCCCGCGCCACCCGGGCCTGCTGTTCGCGGGTGCTGGAGCCGATCCGCCTGGAGAGCACGCTCAGGATCGAAAGGATCGCGACGGTGCCCACGATCACCAGCAGGCCGAGCCGGACATCGGCCAGGCCCAGCGCGACCGCCGCGACCAGCACCGCCACCAGCGAGCTGACCAGCAGCGGCACCACCTCGATGATGTCGGCGGTCTGGTCGGCGTCCTCGGTGGCGATGGTCAGCACCTCGCCGGACTTGAGGTCGACGTCCCTGGCCACCGGCTGGAGACCGTAGGCCGCGACCTTCACCCGCCAGCGGTGTGCCTCGGTGGTGTTGGCCTTCTGCAGGACGCGCATCCCGAACCGCCACGACAGCGACACCGTCGTGATGATGACCGCCAGCGCGGCGATCGCCAGGCCGAGCGAGCCGAGGCCGCGGTCCCGCATCGTGTGCTCGACGATCAGGCCGAGCGCGATGGGGAAGGCGGTCTCACCGGCCTGGTACAGGCCCATGAGGACGGTGCCCCAGGCCATGGCGCCGACGTTGCGGCGCAGTGCGGTCCGGAGGATGTCGGCCCCCGGGCGGGGCCGCTGGGTGTCAGGCGTGGTCATCAAGGTGGCGGGCAATCGCTTCCGGGGTTCGCAGGGTGAACAGGTCACGGATGGTGATCACAGGGCCGTACTCGCGGCGGAGCAGCCCGATCAGCCGCACCGCCAGCATGGAGTGCCCTCCCAGGGACACGAAATCGCTCACCGCACTCACCTCGTCGTCATCCAGGTCCAGTGCCTCGGCGAAGAACTCGCACACCACGGTCTCGTTCCCGGTCCGCGGCGCCCGCTCCCCCGCCGTGGTCAGCGTGCCCAGCGGCTTGGCCTCCGGCAGCGCCTTGGTGTCAGCCTTCCCGTTGACGGTCAGCGGGATGCTGTCGACCTGCGCGTAGTGCGTCGGGCGCAGGAAGTCCGGCAGCCCGGTGCCCACGTCGGTGGCGACCTCCGCCAGGTCCGAGCCGTCCAGGACGAGGTAGGCGGCCAGCCGGTAGGCGCCGTCGACCTGCGGATCGGGCTGGGCGACCGCGGCGACGAACCGCACCGCCGGGTGCGCGGCGAACACGGCCTCGACCTCGCCCAGTTCGACCCGGTGCCCCCGGATCTTGACCTGCTGGTCGATGCGGCCCAGATACATCAGGTTGCCGTCCGGCCGTCGGGCCACCAGGTCGCCGGTGCGGTACATGCGCTCGCCGGGTGCGCCGAACGGGCACGCCACGAAGCGGTGCGCGGTCTGGTCGGGCTGCCCGAGATAGCCGCGGGCGATGCCGATGCCCGACACATACAGCTCACCGGGAACGCCGTCGGGCAGCGGCCGCAGCCACGGGTCCAGCACGTACACATCGGTGTTGTCGATCGCCACGCCCACCACCGGGTCCTGGCATTCGAAGGTGCCCACGCCCAGGGTGTTGATGGTGTACTCGGTGGGTCCGTACAGGTTGTAGCCGACCGTGCCCTCGGTCTCCGCGAGCCGCTGCCACAGCGCCGGGGTGACGGCCTCGCCGCCCAGCAGCACCAGCGCCGGCCGCCGTTCCGGGTGGTCGAGCAGGCCCTCGGCCACCAGTTGCTGTGCATAGGTCGGGGTCACATTGATGACGTCGATGTGGTGCTCGAGGCAGTACTCGACCAGCCGGGGCGCGTCACGGCGCAACTCCTCGTCGCAGATGTGCACCTCGTGGCCGTCGGCGAGCCACAGCAGCTCCTCCCATGACATGTCGAAGGCGAACGACACGGTGTGGGCGATCCGGAAGACCCGGTGGCCGTGGTCCGCCAGCACCGGTTCGAAGATCCGGCGCTGATGGTTGATCAGCATGTTGGTCAGCCCGGCGTACTCGGTCACCACGCCCTTGGGCTTCCCGGTCGAGCCCGAGGTGTAGATCGTGTACGCGGGGTGCCGCAGGCGGTGCGGATCCTCCGGCCGATACGTCCGGTACGGCTCGGCCTGGGGCAGCGGGCGGTCCAGCTCGATCAGGTCGCCGGTGAGCGGGGTGAGCCGGGGGGACACGGCGCTCACGGTGAGGATCACATCGGGGCGGGCGTCCGCGACGATCGCGGCGATCCGCTCGTCCGGGTGGTCCAGCTCCAGCGGCACATACGCGGCGCCGACGCGCAGCACGGCGAACAGCGCCACGATCGAGTCCAGGGAGCGCGGAATCGCCAGGCCCACGGTCGTCTCGGGGCCGATACCGCGCCCGGCGAGCACACCGGCCACCGCGCGGCTGCGGTCCCTCAGCCGGGCGAAGGTCATGGTCGAGCCGTGGGCGACGAGCGCGGTCCGCCGCGGGTCACGGTCCGCCGCCCGGTCGAACCGGTCGACCACGGTGTCCGTGCCGATGTCGGTGCGTTCGGCGGGCACGGGCTCCGGTCCCAGTCCCCGCAGCGCGCCGACCGGCCCGGTGGCCCGGGCCAGATCGTCGAGCACCCGCAGATAGCCGTCGAGGAGCCGCCGGGCGTTCGCGGTGTCCTCGTCGCGGTACTCCAGCTTGACCGTGAGCCGCTCCCCGGGGTTGACGACCCAGGTGAACGGGTAGTGGGTGGAGTCGTCGGCCGTCACCGAGGTGATGCCGTGCCTGGCGTTCATCTCGGCGAACGCGTCCATGTCCAGGAAGTTCTGGAGCACGAAGAGGTTGTCGAACAGGGTGTCGTGCCCGGTGGCCCGCTGGATCTCGCCGAGCCCCAGATGCTCGTGGACCATCGCCTCGACCCTGGCCGCCTGTACGTCCGACAGATACGTGCTGACGGTGTCGTCCGGCCGGGCCCGCGTCCACATGGGGACGGTGTTGAGCAGCACGCCGACGATGCCGTCCAGCCCCTCGCCCTCCCGGCCGGAGACGGTCACGCCGAACACCGCGTCGCCGCGGCCGGTGTGGGCGCCGAGCAGGAGGCCGAACGCGCCGGTCAGGACCGAGTTCAGGGTGACGCCGTGCGTCCTGGCAGCCGCCCTCAGCAGCTCCGACCGCTCGGCGGACAGCGTGTGCACGAGCGCGCGCGGCAGGTCGTCGGAGAGGGACGGCGCCGGTCCGGCGAGCAGGGTCGGGCCGGGGAGACCGGCCAGGTGCTCGGCCCAGAAGCGTTCCGACGTGGCGGAGTCCTTGGCGTCGAGCGCCCGGGCGTGGTCCTCGAAGCTCGGCGTGGCCGGGACCGGGTCGGGCAACCCGCCGTCGAGGACGGCCTGGTAGGCGTCGAACAGGTCCCGCAGCACGATCTCGCGGGACCAGCCGTCCCACAGCAGCAGGTGGTAGCTGAGCAGCAGCCCGTCGCGGTCGCTGGGCAGCCGCACCACCGTCATCCGGATCAGCGGGGGCTCGCCCGGGTCGAATCCCGTATCGCGGTCCCGGGCGCGCAGCGCCTCCACGTCCGCGTCACGGGTGAGCTCGACCGTACGGACGTGGACGCGCCGGCCCGGTCCCAGGACCTGGACCGGGTTTCCGTCGTCGTCGGTGGCGAAGCCGGCGGCCACCACCGGGTGCCGCGCCATCACATACGCCATCGCCTCGGACAGCGCGTCGGTGTCCAGGCGCCGGTCGAAGGTGAACCAGCTCTGCGCGACGTAGTGTCCCGCCGAACCCGCCATCTGGGCCTGGAAGTACAGGCCCCGCTGGAGCGGGGTGACCGGTGCCGTGCGCTCGGCCGTCGCGGAGGCGTCCGCGAGGCGTTCCAGTGCGCTGCGCCAGTGGCCGGTGATCGCGTCCGGGATGCCTTCGGCGAGGGTGAAGACGGCGTGCAGGCTGCCGGTGGCCGCGTCGGTCCACGCGTTCACCTCGACGGCGTACGGGCTGCCCGGGTCGCCGCCGGTGAGGTGCGGGGCCTGGGACTCGCCGCCCCGGCCCAGGTAGTTGAAGAGCACCTGCGGGCGGGCGGTGAGCAGCGGGGCCGTCTGCGGGTTGAGGTATCTGAGCCGGCCGTAGGCGACGTGTGCGTGCTCGTCGGGCTGGCGTTCGGCGACCTCGTACGCCGCGGCGACCGGGTCGCTGTGCGCCGTGAGCCGTACGGGTGCGATGGAGGTGAACCAGCCGACCGTGCGGGTGTAGTCGTGGTGCTCCAGCCCCGGGACCCGGCCGTGGCGCTCCAGTTCGATCGCGAGGTCGGTGGGCGATGGCTGGATGTGGGTCAGCGCGGTGCGCAGCGCGCCGCACAGCAGCTCGGTGAGGCCGACGCCGAGTGCGGTGGGCGCGGTACGCGTCACGCGGTCGCTCACCTCGGGCGGGAGCACGACGGTGGTCTCGCGTGTTCGCTCGACCGCGGGCAGGAGGGCGGGCGCCCGGAGCGTGGTGAGCCAGTGCCCGAGGTCGTCGAGGGCATGGGCGGACCGGGCCGCCAGCGCTTCCGCGTACTCGGCGTAGGACGTGGTCGGCGGGGGCAGGGGCGCCCCGCGCAGGGCGGTGGCCAGGTCGTCCAGCAGGATCAGCCAGGACACCGAGTCGACGGCGAGGTGGTGCACGGTGACCACCAGGGTCCGGCTCGCCTCCAGCCACGCGAAGGCGATGACCTCCCCGGATTCGGGGTCGAGTCGTCCGGCGGCCTCATTCGCCGCGGTGGTCGCGTCGGCCGTGTCCGCCCGTACGACGGGGACCTCGCGGGCGGGTTCGGTGCGCAACTCCCACACCCCGTGTTCGACGCGCAGCCGCAGCCGGAGGGCCGGGTGCGCGGCCACGACGGCGTTCGCGGCGCGCTCGGCGTCGGCGAATCCGGTGCCGTCGGGGGCCACCACCGTTCTGGCCTGGGCGAACCGGGCGAGCGAACCGCCCAGTTCGCGCTGGCGCAGGATGATCGGCGTCGCCGGCAGCGGGCCGTCCTGGTGGCGGGCGGGCGCAGGCGGCCCGGCCTGCGGTGTGCTCGTCCCCAGGTGCTCGGCGAGTGCGCGCGGTGACCTGAACAGGAACACGTCCCGTGGTGCGATCGGCAGGCCCAGCGCCCTGGCCCGGTTGATGACGGTGATGGCGACGATGCTGTCGCCCCCGGCCCGGAAGAAGTCGGTGTCGCCGTCCACGGCGGATTCGGGCAGGGTGTCGGCGAAGATGCCGACCAGCGCGGTGAGTACGGCGTCCCCGCCGTCCGAGGGGCCGGCCGCCGGGGTGGCGTCCTGTGCGGCGCGTGCGGTCAGGGCCTTCCGGTCCAGCTTGCCGTTGACCGTCAGCGGCAGGGCGTCCACCGGCAGCACCCGGCCCGGCACCATATGTACGGGCAGCTTCGCCGACAGCAGGGCGGTGACATCGGCGGGCACCCGGCCCACCACATGCGCCACCAGGTGGTCGCCGCTGTCCGCCACGGTGACGGCCGCGTCCACCACACCGTCGAGCGCCCTGACGGCGGCCTCCACCTCGCCGAGTTCGATACGGAAGCCCTTGAGCTGCACCTGGTCGTCGGCGCGGCCGGTGAACTCCAGCTCACCGTCGAGCGTGCGGCGGGCGAGGTCACCGGTGTGATACATGCGGGAGCCGTCCCCCGTGAACGGGTTCGCCACGAAACGGCCCGCGGTCAGCCCCGGCCTGCCCAGATAGCCGAGCGACACCTGGTCGCCCGCCACGTAGATGGCGCCCACCCGGCCCGGTGGCACCGGCCGGAGCCGGTCGTCGAGCACATAGGTGGCCAGGCCCGGGATCGGGCCGCCGATCGGGCTGACGTCCCCGCCGACACCGAAGTCCTCGTCGGTCAGCACCCGGTGGGTGACATGGACGGTGGTCTCGGTGATGCCGTACATATTGACCAGCTCGGGCGCACCGGTGCCATGCCGGTCGACCCAGCCGCGCAGCCGCCCGAGATCCAGCGGCTCGCCGCCGAAGATGATCCGGCGCAGCGCGGTGACCGGCTCGCCCGCATGCCGGTCGGCCTCGATGAACTGGTAGAACGCCGACGGGGTCTGGTTGAGCACGGTCACTGCGCGCTCGCGCACCAGCCGGTGGAAGTCGACCGGCGAACGGGTCAGCCCGTACTCCGGCACCAGCAGCTCGGCGCCGTGCGCCAGCGCGCCCCACAGCTCCCAGACCGCGAAGTCGAAGGAGAAGGAGTGGAATTGGACCCACACGTCATGCGGGCCGAAATCCATGGCGGGCCGGGTGTTCGCCAGCAGCGTCACCACACTGGAGTGCGGGACGACGACGCCCTTGGGTGTGCCGGTCGATCCGGAGGTGTAGATGACGTAGGCGGGGTCGTGCCGGCTCGCCTCCGGCCCGGCTTCCGTGTCGGCCCGCGGCAGCTCGTCCCCGGATACGAGCACACGGGCCGCCACGCCCGCCCGGGCCAGCAGCCGGGTGAAGCGCTCGCGCTGGTCGCGGTCCACGAGAACGACCTGCGGAGCGGCGTCGGCGAGGATGTACTGCAGCCGTTCGTCCGGGTACGCCAGGTCCAGCGGTACATACGCGCCGCCCGCGGTGACGATCGCGACCAGGGCGACGACCTGCTCCAGGGAGCGCGGTACGGCCACGGCGACGCGCCTGCCCGGTCCGGCACCGGCCGCGCGCAGGGCGGAGGCCAGTTCGTTCTTCGCGGCCGCCAGTTCGCCGTAGGTCAGTGACCGGGTTGCGCCGTCGAGGCCGCACTGGGTGACGGCGGTGGCCGCCGGGTCGCGGCGCGCGGCGGCGTCGAACAGTGCGCCCAGGGTGGTCGGGGTGATCGGCGCGGGACGCCGGGTGTCCTCGGGCACCACGTCGCCGACCAGGGCGCCCGGGCGGGTGAGCAGGCCGGTGAGGGTCCGGGTGAACGTGCGCAGGATCGCCTGGGCGCTCGCCTCCCGCAGCAGCTCGCCGTCATGGATCAGGTTGAAGCGGGGACGGCCGTCGGGAGCGCGCTCCACCACCAGGGTCAACGGGTAGTGCGGGGCGCCCTCGTTCACGATGTCGGTGATGACCAGCTCGTCGCCCGCCCCCCGCAGGGCGGCCACATCGGTCGCGACATCGAACACCACCAGGGTGTCGAACAGGGTTCCGGCACCGGCCAGGCGGCCGATCCTCGCCAGCGAGACATGCTGGTGGGGCAGTACCGCGCTCTGGTGTTCCCGCACCGAGGCGAGCAGGTCTCGGGCCGTGGTGGTGCCGGCCCACCGGGCGCGCACGGGGATCGTGTTGATGAACAGACCCACCATGTCCTCGATGCCGGACACCTGTGCGTCGCGCCCGGACACCGTGGAGCCGAACACCACATCGCTGCCGTGCAGGATCCCGCCCAACGTGACCGCCCAGGCGCTGTGCACGGCCACGCTCAGCGGCACACCGGCCGACCGGGCGGCCGCGTCGATGTCCTCCTCCGGTGCCACGGCGATGTCGGCGAACCGGCCGGACGGGGTGTGCCCCTCGGCGACCAGCGAGGGCCCGGGCAGTTCGGCGAGCTGATCGCGCCAGATCCGGTCGCTCTCGTCGTCGTCGCGCTCCGCGAGCCACCGTACGTAGTCGGGGAAGCCGCCGAGCGGGTACACGGTCCCCGGCGCGTGATATTCGGCCAGCAGCGCGCGGAGCATCGGTGGCACCGACCAGCCGTCGGCGATGATGTGGTGCACGGTCTGCACCAGGACGTTCCGGCCGGAGCCCGCGCGGATGAGGGTGTACCGCATCAGCGGGCCGGTGGCCAGGTCGAACCCGGCGCGGCGGTCCCGCTCGGCGTATGCGCGGATCTCGGCGTCGGTGATCCCGGGGCGGTCGAGCGTGGTGAACGGCGCCCGCACCCCGCTCTCCAGCACGGAGACCACACGGCCGTCGGCCAGGGCCGTGAACCGCGCCGCCAGGTTCGGGTACAGCGTGAGCAACCGGGTGGCGGCCGCCGCGAGCCGGTCGGCGTCCACCTCCCCGTCCAAGCTGAGCAGCTGCTGCTCGACGTAGGCGCCCGCCGAGTCGTCGTCGAAGACCGAATGGAAGTACAGGCCCTCCTGCAACGGGGTCAGCGGCAGGATGTCCCGCAGCGCCGGTCCGTCCAGGACGTCGACGTCGGCCTGGGTGAGCCGCACCAGGCCGAAGTCGCTGGGCGAGTGGCCGCCCCGGTCGAGCGCGGCCAGGGCGGTCAGGGTCTCCCGGAAGTATCCGCCGATGGTGGCTATGTCCTCGTCGGTGAACATCCCGTCGGGCCAGGAGATGGTGGTGATCAGCTCGTACGCGCCGCTCGACGCGGGTTCCTCGTACGCGCCGCTCGATGCGGGTTCGGCGATCGCGTTGAACTCCAGGGAGCGCGGCAGGCGCATCCTGGGGTCGCGCTTCTCACCCAACTGGGCAGTGGCGCAGCTGAGTTGCCAGTCCCCGGTGGCGCCCGCGTCGAAGCGGCCCAGGTAGTTGAAGAGCACCTGCGGTGCGGGGGCGTCGAACGCGGTGTGGTGCAGATACCGCAGGGCGCCGTAGGAAACGCCGTTGGACGGCACGCGGGCGAGGTCTTCCTTGACCGCCTTGAGCGCGGCGGCCAGGTAGTCGGGCGCGGTGAAATCGGCCGCCGCTCCGGGGTCCACGGTCACCGGGAACAGAGTGGTGAACCAGCCCACGGTCCGCGACAGCTCCGGCTCGAAACCGGCGGCCTCCGCCACGAATCGTCCCTCGCGGCCGTGGCCTTCGAGTTCGATATGCGCGAACGTCTGGTCCTGACCGAGGTCGCGGCGCCATCGGGCGAGGGTGACGGCGAGCGCGGTCAGCAGCACATCGCCCACGCCCGCGTGGAACTTCGCGGGGATCTCACCCAGCAGCGCGGCGGTGACCTCGGGTCCGGCCGAGACGGTCCGCACCCGCTCCCGCGCGACGGTGTCCGCGTCGCGCAACGCACGCCTGCCCACGGGGCCGTCCACTCCCGGCAGCGGACGCTCGTAGTAGCCACGGTCCGCGTCGAACGTGGCATTGCCCAGCAGCTGCGTCCAGCGCCGGAACGACGTGCCCACCGGGGGCAGTTCGATCGGCGCGCCCGAGGACAACTGCCGCCACGCCGTGGCCAGGTCGTCCATCAGCACATGCCAGGACACCCCGTCGATCACCACATGGTGGACGACCACGACCAACTGCCGTGCCGCGCGTCGCCAGACGGCACGCAGCATCACGCCCCGGTCCGGGTCCAGCCCGCCGGTGGCGAGCGCGACACACTCCTCGACCGGCCGGTCGCTCTCCTGCCACGACGGCGTGGCCCGGTCCGCCGCCGGGATGTCGAAGCTCCAGCGCTCGCCGCGCACCAGCCGGGCGCGCAGCATGTCGTGCCGCGCGGCCACGGCGGCGAGGATCGGGTCGAGGGCGTCGGCGGTCAGTTCCGCCGGGGTGTTCAGCACAACGGACTGTACGAAGCCGTCGATTGCGTCGGTGGTCTCGCCGAGCCACTGCACGATGGGCGATCCCATGACGGCACCGGTCGCCACATCTCGGTCGTCCGCGGTGGAGGCGTCCTCCCGGCTCGCCACCGCCGCCAGCGCCCCGACCGTGCTGTTGGTGAAGATCTGCCGTGCCGTGAGGTGGAGACCCGCGTCGCGCACCGCGCTCAGCAGTGAGATCGCCAGCAGGCTGTCTCCGCCGAGCTGGAAGAAGTCCTGGTCGACGCCGACCTCGTCCAGCCGCAGCACCTTCGCGACCGCCGCGCACAGCACCCGCTCGTTCTCGGTGGTGGGCTGGACGATCGAGCCCGTCCCGATCGCGGGTTCCGGCAGCGCACGGCGGTCGAGCTTGCCGTTCGCGGTGAGCGGGAACTCCTTCATCACCACGACATGGGCGGGCACCATGTACTCCACCATGTGCCCGGCGGCCCACTCCCTGACCTCGTCCGCGCGCAGGTCCTCGCTCCCGGCGGCCGGGATCACATAGCCCACCAGGTAGGTGCTGCCCGCCGCGTTCTTCTTCGCGAGGACGCAGGTGTAGCGCACCCCGGGGTGCTCCGCGAGACCGACCTCGACATCCTCGATCTCCAGCCGCATGCCGCGGATCTTGATCTGGTTGTCGGCCCGGCCGAGGAAGTCCAGCGAGCCGTCCGGGGCGAACCGCGCGAGGTCTCCGGTCCGGTACAGCCGGGACCCGTCCGCGGCGAAGGGGTTCGCCACGAAGCGGGACGCCGTCAGGCCGGGCGCGTTGATGTACCCGCGGCCCAGGAGGAATCCTCCCACGTACAGTTCGCCGCCGACGCCGACCGGGACCGGCCGCAGCTCGTTGTCCAGCACATACAGCTGGGTGTTCGGGTTGGCCTTGCCGATCGATGTCGACAGGCGCTCGGCCGCGCCCCGGTAGATGACGTGCGAGACGCCGATCGTGGTCTCGGCCGGGCCGTAGCCGTGGTACAGCGGGATGTCGAGCCGGGTACGGAACCGCTCGTACAGCTCCGGGGTCAGCACCTCGCCGCCGCACCACACATGGCGCAGGCTGTCCAGCCGCCCGGAGTCGCCCACCATCTCCAGCAGCACGTCCAGCATGGAGGAGACCAGATAGGTGAAGGTGACCCGCTGCTCGGCGATCACACTCAGCAGGTGGTGCGGGTCGCGTTCGCCGCCGGGCCGCAGGATGACCAGCCTGCCGCCGTGCACCAGCGGCAGGAAGATCTCGTTGATGGAGATGTCGAAGGACAGCGGCGCCTTGAACAGCGACGCGTCGTCGTGGCCGAAGCCCAGGATCTCGTTGCCCTGCCACAGCAGGCGCTCGCTGATCGCCTCGTGCCGGATCATCGCGCCCTTGGGCCGCCCGGTCGAACCGGACGTGAAGATCACGTACGCCAGGGCGTTGCCGGGGACGGTGACCCCGGTGCCCCCGGTGGGGTGGGCACCGAAGCGCCAGTCGCCGAGGTCGACGGCCACGGCTTCGGGTTCGGCCGGGTCGCCTTCGGCCGAGGCGCCCAGCTGCGCCACGACCTGGGCGTCGTCGATGACCACGGCCCGGCGCGCGGCGGGCCACTGCGGATCGAGCGGCACGAACGCGCACCCGGCCTGGAGTACGGCGAGCAGCCCGATCACCATCTCGGCGGAGCGGCCCAGTGAGATGCCGACGACCTGTTCGGGGCCCAGCCCGCGCTCGATCAGGTGGTGGGCCAACTGGCTGGAGAGCTCGGCGGCCTCACGGTAGGTCAGCGACCGGTGCTCGTCGACGATGGCGACGGCGTCCGGCCTGGTCCGCGCCTGCTCGCGGAACAGCTCCACGATGGTCGGGCGGATCCGGTCGGCCCCGGTGTCGTTCCATCCGGCCAGGGCCTCGAGCCGGGCCGCCACGCCGGCCGGGGAGATGGTGCCGATGGGCCGGTCGGGGAAGTCGGTCAGGTCGTCCAGCGCGACCTGCGCATCGTCCGGCCCGACGCCTTCGGGGACGGTGATGCTCCGGTCGTCCGCGCCGACCTCCCAACCGGCCGGCCCCGCCCCGCCGTTGTCGACCCACCCGAGGACATCGGCGAACAGGGTGGCGGGGGTGAGGTCGATGCCGTCGGGGCTCAGGCCCGTCGCCCAGTACGACAGCCCGATGGCACACGCTTCGGCGATGGTCCGGTCGGAGAAGTCACCGATCCGCCGGCGTACGTCGGCAGCCTGTCCGGGAGAAAGCAGTACGCGACGAGCGCCCGGTTCCACCATCGAAGACATCGAAGACTCAGCATCCCTTCCACGTCATGAAAAGCTCATCTGAATCAGGGGGTGTCTAACTGCCTTCGCGCCAGGCCCGCCACAGTCGTGCGTACCGGCCGCCCAGGGCCACCAGCTCCGCGTGCGTTCCCTGCTCCACCACCCGGCCCGCGTCCAGCACGGCGATCCGGTCCGCCGCCATCGCCTGGGTCAGCCGGTGCGCCACGAACAGCGTGGTCCGGCCCGAGCACGCGGCCAGCACGGCCCGCTCCAGCTCGGCGGCGCCCTCGCTGCCCGCCTCCGCGGTCGACTCGTCGAGCACCACCACCGGCGCCCGGCCCAGCACCAGCCGGGCCAGGGCGATCTGGGCCGCCTTGGTGACGTCCAGGCGCTCTCCGCCCTCGCCGACCATGGTGTTGAGCCCATCGGGCAGCGCGTCGACCCATCTATCGGCGCCGACCGTGCGCAACGCGTCCATCAGCTCGGCATCACTCGCCCGCGGCGCAGCCAGCCGAAGGTCTTCGGCGAGCGGCCCGGAGAACACATGGGTGTCCTGCGTCAGGATGCTCACCAGGGCCCGCGCCCCGGCCTCGTCCAGACCGGCCAGGTCGGTCGTCCCGACGCGCACCGACCCGGCCTGCGGGGTCCCGATGCCCGCGATCAGCGCGGCCAGCGTGGACTTGCCCGCGCCGGTCGCCCCCACCAGCGCGAGCGAACCTCCGGCCGGGATCGTCAGACTGACGTCCCGGAGGACCGGCTCCTCGGTGTCGGGGTAGCGATACGTGAGCCCCTCCACCGTCACCGAGTACGGCCCGGTGTCCGCCGGCGAGACGGCCGCGTCGCCCACCAGCCGGTCCTCGGCGGCCTCCCCCACCACCCCGACCAGCCGGGTCAGGCTCGCGCCCGACTTCTGCGCCTCGTCGAAGGTGAACATGATGGAGCCCAGCGGGGTGAAGAGCCGGTGGAAGATCAGGGGGGCCGAGGAGACGTCGCCCAGGCTGGCGGCATCGGCCTCCAGCAGGGAGTACCCCACCACGATGATCAGGACCAGCCCGATGAACTCGGCGCGGTTCTCCCTGCCGACGAAGCGGCCGAAGAACCGGAACACCTCGATACCGAGATCGCGCACCCGCCATGACTCGGCGCCGACCTCCTCGCGGAAGGCGCCTTCGAGGCGGTACGCCCGGACGGTGTCGATCCCCTTCAGGCCACTGATCAACGCCTGCGCACGGTCGGCCTGGGCCGCCCGCTGCCGCTGGTAGAGCGGGGCGGAGCGGGGGAGATACCAGCGCAGGGCCAGCGCGTACGCGGGCAGCGCACCGGCGCCCGCCAGGCCGAGCCGCCAGTCGAGGCCGAACATGCCGGCCGTGGCGATGACGACCAGCACGCCCGCCGAGAACACCGTGGGGACGGCCGTGCGGATACCCTTGGACAGCACGGCCACATCGTCACCGACCCTGGACAGCACATCCCCCCGGCCGACCTGCTCGATCCGTGCGCTCGGCATCCCCAGCACCGCTCGGACGGCGCCTTCGCGCAGCCGCGCGAGCAGATCCGCGCCGAGCCGTCCGATGAGGTAGGTCGATACCGCGGTGGCCGCCGCGCCGAACAGCGCCGCGGCCCCCATCACCACCCCGATCGTGACCAGGGTCGAGCGCGGCTCGCCCTCGACCACCCCGTCGACCACCCGGCCGAGGAGGATCACCGGGAGCACCTGGAGCGCCGCCCCGGCCACCGTGGTGAGCGCGGTGGCGGCCGTCAGCCAGGGCACCTCGCGGCAGTGTGCCGCGACCCATCGGGTGGCCACGCGTCCGGTCGCCGTGCGCAGGGTCGCCGTGGCCGGGGTGAGGCGCGCCTCGGTGGTGCTCACCCCCGGCCGACCGACTTGACGAGCTCGTCGATCGCGTAGGGCAGGGACAGCAGGGTGCCCTGGGAGATGGCCGCGCCGACGGCCGGGCCCTCGCTGTCCAGCAGGTAGGACACCTTGCCCTTCTTCACCGCGTCCAGGTTGGTGAAGAGCTGGAACTTCTTCAGCGCCTGCTGGTCGGCCCTGTCGTTGATGACGAAGACGCGGTCGGCGTCGACCAGGTCGATGCGCTCGGGGGACAGGACGGTGTAGAACTTCCCGTCCGCGATCTTGTCGATCTTGGTCTGGTAGGTGAAGCCGATGCCCGTGACCAGCCGCCCGCGCACATCGGTGGAGGTGAACGGCGCCACCGAGTTCTTGTACCAGGACAGCATGACCGCGGTCTGGTCCGCGAACTCCGGATGCGCCTTCTTGGCCGCGCCGAGCTTGTCCTCGATGCCCTGCACCAGCTTGGTGCCCTCACTCTCCTGGCCCAGCGCCCTGGCGATCTGGACGGCGTTGTCCTGCCACGGGGCGCTGAACGGCTCCTTCTCGCCCTTGGTGCGGCCGACGGTCGGGGCGATCTGGGAGAGCTTGTCGTAGGCGGCCTTGTCGATCTCGGAGTACACCGCCACGATCAGGTCCGGCCGCAGGGCGGCGATCTTCTCGTAGTTGGGACCGGTGTCGCCGTTCTTCATGACGACCTCGGGCCGGGTGTCGCCCCACTTGTCCTTCACCCAGGGCCACTGGGTGTTGAGGTCGGGCTTCTTGCCCGCCGGGTTCGGATACTGGTCGACCATGCCGACCGGTCTGACCCCGAGCGCCAGCATGGCCTGGTCGTCCGTGTAGCCGACGGAGACCACCCGCCGGGGAGCCTTGGTGATCTTCGTGGATCCGAACGCGTGCTCCACGGTGACGGGGAACGCGCCGGAGGCGGCGGCCGGGGTGTCGTCGCCCGCCTCGTCCGTCGAGTCGGAACCGCATCCCGCGAGGAGGCCGACACCGAGGGCCGCGGCCAACAGCGCCGCCGCTAACCGCCGCCTTGGCGTCCTACGCGTCGTTCGATGGAGGAGCATCCGGAATCCCTTGCTGTCGCGCCGTCCGTTGCGCCCCTGACTAAGGGCAGGCAAACCTTATCCCGGCGAAGTGAGGCTAGCCTAGCCTTACTTTTGCATTGCTTGGCGGAACCTGATCGAGCTGGACGTGGGTACGGCCGATCGGCACGATGAGCGGCCGGTCGCCCACCGGATCGTCAATCACCAGGGCGCGCAGCCCGAATGCCTCGTCCAGCAACTCGGCGGTGATCACCTCACGCGGATGCCCCTGCGCCAGGATCGAACCCGCCCGCATCACGATGAGGTTGTCGCTGTAGCGCGTGGCCAGATTGAGGTCGTGCAACACCATCACCACCGTGCGGCCCGACTCGTGCAGGTCGTCCACGAGGTCCAGCACATCGATCGCGTGCGCCAGGTCCAAATAAGTGGTCGGCTCGTCCAGCAGCAGCAGATCGGTGCCCTGAGCCAGGGTCATCGAGATCCAGACGCGCTGACGCTGCCCGCCCGACAGCGAGTCGACCGGGCGATCTGCCAGCTCCGACACCCCGGTCATGGCCAGCGCACGCTCCACCACACCTGCGTCGTCCGAGGACCACTGCCGCAGCCAACTCTGGTGCGGATGCCGCCCCTTGGCGACCAGGTCGGCCACCGTCAGCCCCTCCGGCGCCACCGGCGCCTGCGGCAGCAGGCCCAGCTTCTTGGCCACGTCCCTGGTCCTGAGCCCCGCGATGTCCTCGCCGTCCAGCACCACGGCCCCCTTGGCCGGCTTGAGCAGCCGGGTCAGGGTGCGCAACAGGGTCGACTTGCCACAGCCGTTGGGGCCGATGATCGTGGTGATCACGCCCGGCGGGATCGTCACATCCAGATCCTCGATGACGGCCCGGCCGCCGTACCCGACCGAGACGCCTTCGGCCGCCAGCCGTGGGATGCCCTGGGCCCCGGGCTCGATCTCGGTGGTGCGCTCGGCGCTCACAAGTCCCCCTGTATTGAGGTCTGCCTGAACTGCATTGCCATCTATCTCAGATTCGCCCGCACCAGCAGATAGACGAGGAAGGGGCCGCCGATCGCGGCGGTGACCACACCGACCGGAAGCGTGATCGGCAGCGCCGTGCGCGCGACCAGGTCCGCACCGGTCAGCAGCAACGCCCCCACCATGCCGGAGGCCACCATCGGCGGTGTGGGGCACCTCGCCAGACGCATCGCCACCTGCGGCGCCACCAGCGCGACGAACGGGACCGGACCCGCCGCGCTCACCCCCACGGCGGCCAGCAGGACCGCGCACAGCAGCAGGACCGCCCGCACCATCCCGTACCGGACGCCCAGGCCCGCGGCGACCTCGTCACCCAAGTGCATCGGCTTGAACTGGAACGCCACACAGCACACGACGGCCAGGAGGACGAGCGTGCACCACAGCGCCACCCGGACCTCGCTCCACGAGCGGTTGTCCAGCGAGCCGACCAGCCATGCCTGGGCCCGGGCCACATCCTTGATATCGGCCGTGACCAGCAGCCATGTCGTGATCGCTTCCATCATGGCGCTCACCGAGATGCCGATGAGGATGAGCCGGAAGCCGTCGATCCCGCGCCGCCACGCCAGGAAGTACACCAACAGCCCCGTGCCGAGACCGCCCGCGAGCGCCGCCGTGGACAGACCCACGGCGCTCACGACCGCCGCGGCGGTCCCGCCCGACACGGTCACCAGGAACACCGAGACCGCGCCGGCGCCCCCGGTGATCCCCAGAATGTCCGGGCTGGCCAGCGGATTGCGGGCGATGGACTGCGTCAGCGCGCCGGAGACCCCCAGCGCGATCCCCACGACGAGCCCGGCCAGGGCGCGCGGCATCCGCAAGTCCATGATCACGAACTTGTCGACCCGCTCGCCCCCGCCGACGATCGTGGCGATCACCCGGGACAGCCCGATGGGGAAGTCCCCGACGCCGATGGACAGGCAGAACACCAGGAAGGTGGCCGCCGCCAGCAGCAGCGTGACGCAGACGAGCCAGGGCCGCCATACGAACGACACCTGACCGAGCCGCACGCCCGGCGTCACCGGCGCCACCGATCGCTTCACATCTGTCCCGTTCACGCGCTCTTGAACTTTCCGAGCCATACCAGGGCCGCGAAGAACGGAGCGCCCAGAAGAGCCACGACCACACCCGCGTCCAACTCGCCCGGCCGCACCACCAGGCGCCCGACGATGTCGCAGAGCAGGAGGACGACAGCGCCGAGCAGACCCGCGTACGGCACCAGCCAGCGGTGGTCCGGCCCGGTCAGATACCGGGCCACATGGGCCACCATGAGCCCGAGAAACGCGATGGGGCCGCACGCCGCCGTCGCCGCGCCCGCCAGCAGGGTGATGGCGGCGATGCCGACGGTCCGGCTCAGCGCGATGTTCACGCCCAGCCCCCGCGCCACATCGTCACCCAGGTTGAGCAGGTTGAGGGCGGGCAGTGTGGTCAGCGCCAGCACCAGCCCGACCGCGATGAACAGGGCCACCGGCCAGATGACGTCGAACCCGACACCGGCCACGGAGCCCGCGTTCCAGAACCGCAGCGCGTTCAGCGACGCCCGGTCCGAGAGCGCGACCGCCGTGGTCATCGCCGTCAGGAACACGGTGATCCCCTGCCCGGCCAGTGCGAGCGTCAGCGGATTGCCGGCCCCTCGGCCGATGCTCGCCAGCCCGAACACCACGACACCGGAGCCGGCCGCCCCCAGGAAGGCGAACCAGACGTACTGGAACGGGTCGGCGACCCCGAACACGGCGATCACCGACACCACGGCGAACGAGGCGCCGGAGTTCACCCCCAGCAAGCCCGTGTCGGCGATCGGATTCCGCGTGTACCCCTGGATCAGCGCCCCGCCGACCCCCAGCGCGATGCCCGCCACGATCGCGAGCACCGTCCGGGGCATCCGCACGGTCCGCACGATGAGCCTGATCTCGGTGAGCCGCTGGTCGGAGTCCGGCGCCGCGAACAACCCGTGCCACACCTCGGCGGGGCTCAGCGCGCGCGCACCGACGGCCAGCGACACCGCCGCCGCGATCACGAGGATCGCCACCAGCGTGCCCAGACCCACAACCCGCCGCCGACGGGCCTTTGTCGTGCCCCCGGCCAAGGGGCGCTCCATCGCAGTGGTGCTCATGTCTCCGTACGTCATCCCCCTAGCGAGCGGTGCTGCCGACTCCGTCGGCGACCGGCCGGGCCCCGTCGGAGGCGAACGGGACGCCCCGGTCGATGAGCGAGTCCAGGATCTCGCCGACCCGGGTCGCGGTGTTGGACAGCAGGGAGGAGGTGATGCCGTGGGTGTGCTCCGTACCGCCCTGCAGATAGATCCCGCAGCGCAGCCCGGGATCCGTCGCGACGCGGTAGTCGCGCTCGACGCGGATGCGGCCCTCGTCGTCGCGGAGGCAGCTCTCGGCGACCTCGCCGAGGAGGCCGAGGGGGTCGGCGGGGCTGTAGCCGGTGGCGAAGACCACCACATCCGCGTCCAGCGGCGTCTCCTCGCCGGTGACGAGGGACGTCACGGTGGCCCGCACCTGCGTCGCCGTCTCCTTGACGTCGGCGAGCCGGGACACGTTGAGGAAGCGCAGCCGCTCCACGCCGAGGACCTTCTCCTGGTACATCTGCCGGTACAGGTCGTCGATCAGGTCGATGTCCACCACGGAGTAGTTGGTGTTCCCGTGGTAGTCCATCAGCCGGCGCTTGACGTCCTCGGGCGCGGCGAAGTACTCGTCGACCGCCTCGGGGTCGAAGATCCGGTTGGCGAAACCGCTGTCGTCCGCGGGGCTGTAGCCGTAGCGGGAGAAGACCGCGCAGACCTCGGCCTCCGGGAAGCGACGGTGCAGGTAGGCGACGTTCTCCGCGGCACTCTGCCCGGCGCCCACGACGATGAACCGGGAGGGCGAGGTGCCTTCCAGGCCGTCGGCCTTCGCCAGCAGTTCAGAAGTGTGCCAGACGCGGTCACCGCGTTCCACGCCCTCGGGCATGAGGGGACGCAGCCCGGTGCCGATGACGAGGTTGCGGGCGCGGTGCACCGCGAGCCCCTCCGCCGACCGGACCGTCACATCCAGGTACTCCACGGCCCCGTCATGGACGACAGGCGCGACACCGACGACCTCATGGCCGTAGGAGACCATGTCCCCGACCTTGGCCGCGGCCCACTCGAAGTAGTCGTGGAACTCCACCCGCAGCGGGAAGAGGTTCTTGTGGTTGATGAAGTCGATCAGCCGCCCCCTGCTCTTCAGATAGCAGAGGAAGCTGAACTCACTGGCCGGGTTCCGCAGGGTCACCAGGTCTTTGAGGAAGGACACCTGCATGGTCGCGTCGTCGATCAGCATGCCTCGGTGCCAGCCGAAGCGCGGCTGCTGCTCGAAGAAGTGAGCGCTGATCTCCTCTCCCCCGGCGGCGTGTGCGTTGTGCTCGCTGAGTGCGATCGCCATGGCCACATTGGACGGCCCGAAGCCGATGCCAATGAGGTCGTGGACCACTGATGCGCCACCAGGAAGAACCTGTGACATGTCACTCCCATCATGCGGGGCAATCGCCTGTCAGGCGTGGGGAAGCCGCGGTGGGCAGGCCGATGAAGCGGCATGCCCGCCGAAACTTAGGTGAGCCTAAGCTAAACCAGAGAGCCTGTCGATAGGGCGGTCAGACAACCGCGCTCGCCAACTACGCGATCACATAGGCCCGTTGCGGGCTAAGGTAAGCCTTGCTTTACTTGCTCCGGCCATCCCCTGCTTCGAGGAGGAACCCCATGCGGGTCGTCATGTTCGGTTACCAGAGCTGGGGGCACCGCACCCTGCAAGCCCTCCTGGACTCCGAGCACGACGTGGTACTCGTCGTTACGCACCCCAAGAGCGAGCACGCGTACGAGAAGATCTGGAGCGACTCCGTCGCCGACCTCGCCGAAGAGCACGGCGTCCCGGTGCTGATCCGCAACCGCCCTGACGACGACGAGTTGTTCGAGCGCCTCAAGGAGGTCGACCCGGACATCATCGTGGCGAACAACTGGCGGACATGGATCCCTCCGCGCATCTTCGGGCTGCCCCGCCACGGCACGCTGAACATCCACGATGCGCTGCTGCCGAAGTACGCCGGCTTCTCCCCGCTGATCTGGGCCCTGATCAACGGCGAGTCCGAAGTGGGCGTCACCGCGCACATGATGAACGACGAACTCGACGCGGGCGACATCGTCCGGCAGGAGGCGGTTCCGGTCGGGCCGACCGACACCGCCACCGACCTCTTCCACAAGACCGTCGACCTCATCGCCCCGGTCACGATCGGAGCGCTCGGCCTCATCGCCTCCGGGCAGACGGAGTTCACGAAGCAGGACCGGTCCCAGGCCAGCTTCTTCCACAAGCGGTCCATCGAGGACATCCGCATCGACTGGAGCTGGCCGGCGGAGGACCTCGAACGCCTGGTCCGCGCCCAGTCCGAGCCGTACCCCAGCACTTACGCCTTCCATAAGGGCAAGCGCCTCGAAATCCTGGCCGCGGTGGTGTCCCAGGGCCGGTACGGCGGCACTCCCGGCCGCATCTTCTACCGCGAGGGCGACGGTGTGGTGATCGTCGCCGGAGCCGACGCCCGCACCGGCCGCAACCACGGCCTGGCCATCACACGCGTACGGACCGAGGACGGCCGCGAGATGGGTGCCACGGAGTACTTCACCTCCATGGGCGGCTACCTGACCAGCCGCCCCTGACGCGGTAGGCCGCCCCGCACACCGCAACTCCCGTGCACCGAGAGGCGATTGCCCTCGGCCCGGCGGTCAGAGGCTGGTGAGCAGGCCGTCGAGCGGGGCGGGTATGCGGTCGGGGTCGAGGGCCTCGGCGAGGACACGGCCGTAGTGGATCTTGCGCCCCTTCTTCGTGCTGAGGAAGCGCCGCAACTGCTGCTGTGAACTGCGGCCCCGCTGGGCGGGCTGGCGCAGGAAGGTCTGCAAGGGGCGCAGGTCGCCCTCCGCCCGGACGAGCTCCTCCACCCGGGTCACACCCAGCGCGCGGATGAGCTCGTCCTCCAGATCCACCGCGCAGACGAAGATCCGTTGCTGTGTTGCCATGGGCGGTGCCGCATCGATCTGTGCCGCACCGGGCTGTGCCGCGGTGGCCCGCTCCAGGCCGCGCACGTAGTAGCCGCGCTCCGCCTCGTCGCACAGTCCCGTGAGGCGAAGGCCCAGGCCGGAGGGGCCGAGGAGGCGGGCGAAGCGCCCGACGCTCATCGCACCGCCCATCGACAGGACGCAGATTCCCTCGGCCGCCAGGTTCCGGCCTCGCCTCGCGGCCAGCGCGCCGACCGCTGCCACATCGCTCGGCCCTTCGAGCAGGACCGCCGCCCGGACGGGCAGCCGCGTGGCCAGCTCGTGCGCGCGGTCGCCGGGCCCACCGGCCGCCCACGCGATGACCGCTTCCCGGAACGCCCCCATGTCTGCCATGAGAGGAGTCTCCGCCCGTTCCGGCCACCACGGTAGGGAATTTCCGTCGGCGCGTCGCCGGCCGGTGTGCGGCCGGGCCCGACGGTGCGAACGAATGGAGCCGCCCGCTCAGGCCGGACCGGCCGTGCTGCCGCGTACGACGAGACGGGGCGGAAGCACGACCTCGCGGGGTTCGGTGCGGCCCTGGTCGAGGCGTTCGACGGCCGCGGCCACCGCCTGCCGCGCCTGCTCCCGCGCGTTCTGGCTGACGGTGGTCAGGTCGAAGCAACTGAGCCGGGAGAGGGTGTCGTCGTCGTAACCGGCCACCGACACCTCGCCCGGGACGGCGATGTCGGCGCGGGAGAGGGCGGCCAGAACACCGATGGCGCACTGGTCGTTGAAGGCCACGACCGCGGTGGGCAGCTCGCCGCTGTCGAGGAGGTGGCGAGCGGCGCGCTCACCGGCCGCTTCGGTGTGGTCGCCGTGCAGGATCCGGATGTGCGCGCCGAGGCCGTGGCGGCGCATGGCCGTACGGTAGCCGCGGCGCCGGTCGGTGGCGATGACGCCCTTGCCCCCGTCGACGTAGACGATCGAACGGTGGCCGAGGCCGACCAGATGGTCGACGGTCTGGCTCACACCGTCGTCGTCGGCGGTGCGGACGACGTCCAGCTCGGTGTCGGCGATCCGGCGGCCGACGGCGATCACGGGGGCCTTGCGGTCGAGAGCGGCGAGGGTGTCGGCGGGGGCGGCCGGGCCGAGCAGGATCAGGGCCTCGCTGCGGAAGGCCAGCAGGGTTTCGACGGCGGTGTGCTCGTCGCGGGTGCGGGTCTGCGTGCTGAGGACGAGGTCGTAGCCGACCTCCTCGGCGGCCGTGTGCAGGTGCTCGACCAGGTCGGCGTGGAACGGGCTGTGGATGTCGACCATCACGCCGAGCAGCCGGGTGCGCCTGCTGGCCAGCAGGCTGGCGGTGCGGTCCGCCTGGTAGCCGAGGTCGGCGGCGGCCTTCAGGACGCGCTGCCGTGTGCGTTCGCTGGGGCCGGGCACACCACGCAGGACCAGGGACACCGACGCCGTGGACAGCCCCACCCGGGCGGCCACGTCCTCCAGCCGGGGGCGCTTGTCCGTGCCCCTTCGGTGGCGCCCGGAGCCGACGTCATCCACTGATACCTCCCGCGGCCATCTCCTCGGGCAACACCCGTGACACCCCAGGAAACGCGCCGATAGTACCAGGGACTTAAATCGCTTCAAGAAACCCGCACCGGCGTAGCGACACCCCATTGACATGACATTTGAGCCCGGGCATCGTACTGCGCAAGCCGCTCTTAAAGCGCTTTAAGCGCGCGTATCCCGGAGTCCGATCCTCACCGTGAAAGGCACCGACATGCCCACCCACCCCAGCTCCGGCAAGCCCCTCTCCGTGGCGGTGATCGGGGCCGGAATGGCCGGCCGCACCCACGCCGCGGGGTACCGCAACGTGAACACCGTCTACGGCGCCGGGCTGCCGCCGGTCCGCCTGGCCGCGATCGCCGACGCCAACATCGAGCTCGGTGAGGACGCCGCCCGCCGCTACGGGTACGAGAAGGCGCTTCCGAGCTGGGAGGCCGTCGTCGAGGACCCGTCCATCGACGCCGTCAGCATCGTCGTCGGCAACGACCTGCACCGGCCGATCGCGGAGGCGCTCGTCGCCGCGGGCAAACACGTGCTGTGCGAGAAGCCGCTGGCCGGCTCGCTCGCGGACGCCCGTGCGATGGCCGAGGTCGAGCGCACCGCCGATGTCGTCACCGCCGTCGGATACACCTTCCGGCGCTCCCCCGCCATCGCCGCGATCCGTGACCATGTGCGGGGTGGCGAGCTGGGCGACCTCAGCCTGTTCAGCGGCCGGTACTGGTGCGACTACGCCACCGACCCGAACGGGCCTCTGAGCTGGCGGTTCAAGGGTGGCCCCGGCTCCGGCGCGCTCGGGGACGTCGGCGCGCATGTCATCGATGTCGCCGAGTACATCGCCGGACCCATCGCCTCGGTCTCGGGCGCCTCGCTGTCGACGCAGATCCGCAAGCGACCGCTGCCGCTGGGTGCCGTCGTCGGACACAACGCCGCGCCCGTCTCGGACGAGGTGGGCGAGGTCGAGAACGAGGACACGGCGTCCTTCACCGCCCGCTTCGAGTCCGGCCTGGTGGGCACCTTCTCGCTGTCGCGTACCGCCTTCGGCCTGCCCAACGGGCTCTCCTTCGACGTCGTGGGGCTGGGCGGCCGGGCCGCGTTCGACCAGCACCGGCCGGCCGAGTACCTCTTCGACGACGCGCAGCCGGAGGCCCGCACACGCGGCGCACGCCACATCATCGCCGGTCCGCACCTGCCGTACTTCGCCGGCGGCTACCCGATGGAGGCGCCGGGCGTGGGCGGCGGCAACGCCGAGATGTTCACCTACCAGGCCCGGGCCTTCCTCGACCAGGTGGCGGGCGTCGCCGAACCACTGCCCGCCTGCGCCACGTTCGCCGACGCGCTGCGAACCATGGAAATCATCCAGGCGGTCGTCGCATCCTCCCGCGACGGTGGCGCGGTCGCCACGGTTCCGCCCCACGCCTGACCCGCCACACCGAAGGAGCAAGCAATGGCCCTCAAGCTCGGCGCCTACACCGCCTGTCTGCACGACCGGACCCTCACCGAGGCCCTCGATGTGTTGCGGTCCAACGGCCTGACCTCGGTGGAGGTCAACACCGGTGGCTTCATCCCCGCCCCGCACTGCCCGGTCGACCTGCTGTTGTCCTCGGCCACCGCGCGTAAGGAGTATCTGGCCACGTTCGCCGACCGCGGGATGGAGCTGACCGGGCTCAACTGCAACGGCAACCCGCTCAACCCGCTCCCGGGGGTCGGGCCGAAGCACGCGGACGACCTGCGCCGTACCATCCGGCTCGCGGGCCTGCTCGGTGTGAAGCATGTGGTGACCATGTCCGGCACCCCCGGCTCGGACCCCGACGCCAGGTACCCCTCCTGGGTCGTGAACCCGTGGGACGGCGTTTACATGGACGTCCTGGACTACCAGTGGGGTGCGGCCGTCGACTTCTGGACGGAGATGGACGCCCTGGCCCGCGAGAACGACGTCCGGATCGCCATCGAAATGCATCCGCACAACCTGGTGTTCTCCCCCGTCACGCTCAAGCGGCTCATCGACGAGACGGGCGGCACGAACCTCGGCGCCGAGATGGACCCGTCGCATCTGATGTGGCAGGGCATGGACATCGTCGCCGCCATCAAGTGGCTGGGCCCGCTGGTGTTCCACGCCGCCGCCAAGGACGCCATGCTCTGCCCCGGCGCCGACATTCGCGGCGTGCTGGACACGTCGTTCACCCGCGTCCCGGCCCATGCCCCCGGCAAGGTGCCCACCGGCTACGGGTTCTGGTGCAACGCCTGGCCGGAGAATCCCGCCTGGAAGTTCGTCGCGGTCGGCATCGGACACGACGTGGCCTACTGGACGGAATTCCTGCGCGCCCTCGCCGAGGTCGATCCCGACATGGCCGTCAACATCGAGCACGAGGACGCCGCGTACTCCCAGACCGAGGGGCTCGCCCTGGCCGCCAAGAACCTGAACCAGGCCGCGGCCGGCCTCTGACCGACTACCGACACGTGGCCCCGCCTACCTACACGTAGCCACGTTCCCTCGTTCCCGCGGGCCGGGCACCGGGCCACGCGGCACCACCCACACCCCCATCGCGACGGAGGACAGCGGTGAAGCTCGCCCTGGATCCACAGATGTTCTACGCGACGCACTCCGTGCTGGAGTTGCCCGATGTGGTCGCACGCATGGGCTACTCCTGGATGGAGCTCTCGCCCAAGGCCGATTTCGTGCCCTTCTTCGGCCACCCGCGCGCCGACGACTCCACGGTCGCCAAGCTGCGCAAGCGGGCAGCCGACGCCGGGGTGGGCATCGCCTCGGTGCTGCCGGTGCAGCGCTGGTCCGGCCCCGGGGAGGAGGAACGGCAGGCCGCGGTCCGGGCCTGGAAACGGGCCATCCGGATGACCGTCGATCTGGGCGTCGACACGATGAACTCCGAGTTCAACGGGCGCCCCGAAGCGGCGGAGTTCGCCGAGAGCCAGTTTCTGCGGTCGATGGACGAGTTGATCCCGGTCTTCGAGCGCGAGGGCCTGAAGCTGGTGCTCGAACCGCACCCCGACGATTTCATCGAGGACGGCCACGCCGCGGTGAACCTGGTGCGCGGGCTCAACCGGGACTGGATCTCGTTCCTCTACTGCACCCCGCACACCTTCCACCAGGGCAACGACGCCACCGGCATCATCCGCCACGCCGGCGAGAAGGTCACCTATGTGCATCTGGCCGACACGCTCGACCACACCGCCTCGAACGGGCTGCGCTACATCGTCAACCCGCCCGGATCGCCCGCCCGGGTGCACCAGCACGCCGAAATCGGCCGTGGTGAGGTCGACTTCGACGAGGTCTTCGCCGCGCTCGCCCCGGTCGGCTTCGACGGCGTGGTGTCCTCCTGTGTGTTCGGCTGGGAGGAGCGGGCCGCCGAGATCAGCGTCCGCCAGCGGGAGAAGGCCACCACCCTGATCGAGAAGTACTTCGGCGCCGGCGCACTCGGCGGCAGCTGACCCGGGGACCCGCCACCTGCGGCGAAGCCGTACGCGGGGCTGCCGGGGAGGGGTCTGCTTCGCAGGCGGCAATGGCGCCCCTCCCCGGACCGGTTTCACGGGTCCTGGCGCCGGAACTCGGTCATCAGCTGATCCACCACCCCACGCAGCGGCAGATCCAGGGCTTCGGCCGCGGATTCCACATCGGAGAGCTCCGGTTCGACCGTACGGCTCCCGTCTCCGACTTCGGACACCTTGACGCTGATGCGCTGCCGTCGCCCCTCGGGTCCGACGGCCACGGTCACCGACCGGCGGGCAAGAGTGGCCCGTTGCCAGGACGACCAGCGCACCCCCACCGTGGTGGTGTGGCGGAACACCGTGTCGACGATCGCCCCCCGCAGGCTCTCGTCGCACAGGCCGGTGCGGACTTGTCCGTGCCGCCCGTGCCGGGCGGTGAATATTTTGGACGCCAGGCGAGATTTCAGACCCTGTCAGCGGTCACGTCATCCGCGTTTCCGGCCCGTTCCTGCCGTCGGCCGAAGGACACCGAGCCCCGGGTCTCCGGGACGGCGATGAGCGCGACGACGAACACCAGGCTCGATCCGGCCAGGAAGAACACCAGCCGCGAAGGAACATGGGCGAGATCAGGACTGAGCAGGGTGACGAACGTCGGCGTGAGGCCGCCGAGCATAAAGCCCATGTTCCAGCTGACCGCCGTGCCCCTGGCCCGCAGCTCCGTCGGATACCGCTCGTTCAGGAAGATCATCAGTGGCGCATAGGCCGCGTTGGACAGCATCACCATGATCACGCACAGCACGGTCACCGTGGCGCCTCGCTCGCCTCCGGCGCCCCTGATGGCCCACACCACGGCCGGCAGGGCGACGAGGTTGCACAGCCCGAATCCCAGCATGGTCCTACGGCGGCCGAGCCGCTCGCTCAACTCCCCCGCGCCGATCGCCGCGACCACCACAGCCAAGCTGCAGACCAGCAGGATCGTCCCGCGCAGGCTCTCGCCGACGGGCACGATGTCACTGAGCAGAGTGGGCAGGAAGCCCGACGTCAGGTAGTACTGCGCCCCGCCACCAGCCGCGACGGCGATGTTCAGCGCGAGGACCTTCTTGCCCGTGCCGCGGAGGAGTGCACGGAACGGCACCGGCTCGGGGGCCCGGCCGGCCTCGCCCCCGTCCCAGGCCGGTGATTCGTCGACCTTCCTGGAGACGAACAGACTCAGCAACGCCCCGGCGAGCCCGCAGAAGAACAGCACCCGCCAGCCCCACACCTCGAAGGCCGGGCCGGGGAACACGGCGGAGACGGCGATGTACGCCACACTGGCCACCGCCGCACCCAGGCCCGCCCCACCGGCACCGATCAGTCCGCTCATCAGACCTCGCCGGCGCGGCCCGATGCTCTCCGTGCCCAAGGTGTGCGTGGTCGCGGTGACACCGCCGACGAACAGGCCCTGCGCCACCCGGAGGGTCAGGAAGAGAACGGGAGCGAGCACGCCGACCACGGCATAACTCGGCACGAGTCCCATGGCCGCCGTGGTCAGGCCCACACCGCCCATCACCACCACCATGGCCTTCTTGCGGCCCCTGCGGTCGGCCACCTCACCGAAGACCGCGGCGCCGACCGGACGCATGATCACCGTGACGGCGAACGAGCCGAACACCGCGGCGATACCGAGAGTCGGATTCGAGGTCGGAAAGATACTCTTGCTGACCGGCCCCGCGACGTAAAGCAGCAGAAACAGATCGAACAGGTCGAACGACCATCCTGCGACCGACGCGAATATCGCGGCTCTGGGCGACGTGGAGCGCTCCTGGGTGGCGGGAGTCAAGGTGCTCTCCTCAATGTCGGAGTGTGATACGGGTGGGCCCCGTGGTTTCGGCGGGAATCCGGGGGCGTCGCGGTCGGCGACGAGGGGTGGCACCAACACCTGGGTCCTAGTGCTCCTTCTCACGGCCGCCGCGCCGACGCCTTCCGCCCCTGCGCAGCAGCCGCTTGACGCGGTCGAGCAGGGGGGCGAACACCAGGCTCAAGGCGCTGGGGGCCTTCACCGGGCCGGACGGGGCCCGCCCGGATGCCGCCGCTTCGGTGACGGCGTCGGCGAACTGCTCGAACATCCGGCGGCTGACGTCACCGGCGAGAGCGCGCCCGAACTGGGCGATGCGGCCGGTGAGATAGACCTTGGCGTCGGCGTGCATGGTGGTGCCGGCCTCCGTGGCCTCGGTGGTCAGGGTGATGTCCGCCTGTGTCTGCGCTCCACCGGTGTCCTGCCCTTGCGCGATGGCCCGCAGCCGACCGGCCGCACGGTCGTGTTCGAGGATCTGCGCCACCCCGTTGAACGTCAGCTTGACCGGTCCCACGGAGACCCGGGCCCGGCCCGCGTAGTGGCCATGGCCGTAGTCGTCGGTGAGCTCCGCACCCGGCAGACAACGCGCCAGCAGGTGGATGTCGTCGAGAACGCCCCAGACCCTGTCCTCGGGCAGGTCGATCGCCGTGGTGATCCGCATCGCGATCGTGGGATCGCCGCCGGGCAGCACGATGTCCTGGGTGCCCGACGAGGCCGCGTTCTCGGTCTCGTCCGGACCGTCGGTGGCGTCCGTGCCCTGCCCGGCACGGCCGACGAGCGCCGTGCGCCCGCAGTTGCCCGGCGCGGGGACGCCCCCGGGGTGTGCGCGCCGGGTCTCGTCCACCGCGGTGAGGATGTTCCGGTACCCGGTGCAGCGGCAGATGACGCCCGACAGCTCCTCCGGCAGCTCCTCCTCGGTGACGTCCGGCTGGTTGGTCAGCAGGTCGTAGGAGCTCATCAGGAATCCGGGGGTGCAGAAGCCACACTGCAGGGCGTGGTGACGCCCGAACGACTCCTGCAGCGGGTGCAGGGCGTCGGGTCGTCCCAGGCCTTCGACGGTGACGATGTCCGCCCCGTCCAGCTGCACGGCGAACAGCAGACAGGCGCGGGCGGCCTCGCCGTCGACGAGCACGGTGCACATACCGCAGACCCCGTGCTCGCAGCCGACATGCGTACCGGTGAGGCCGAGGTGGTCACGGAGCGCGTCGGCGAGGGTGACCCGCGCCGGGAGGCTGAGCGCCGTGGGCGTCCCGTTGACGGTCATGCGGACCTCGACCGGATCGTCCGCGCCCGCCTTCACCGGGCGCGGGGTGAAGGGCGCCCCCTCACCGCGGGGCACGGCTTCGTTGACGGTCACGTGGCCACCTCCTCGGCGCCGTCGCGGGCGCGCTCGTAAGCCTTGGACAGCTCCCGGCCGGCCAGGGCGAGAAGCAGCCGGCGCCGGTAGTCCCTGGATGCGTGGATGTCGCCGTCGGTGTCGACGAGCTCGTCGGCGACAGCGGAGAGCGGCCCCTTGAGCCGGTCCGCGGGCGCCTCGCCGCTGTCGGTGACCGCGGCGGCGAGCTGCTCGGAGACATCACGGGTGACCGGCCGGTCGGACACACCGAACGCGGTCAGCGTCGCCTCCGGACGGCCGGCGGGCAGACGTACTCTCACGGCGACGCCCGCGAGGGCGAAGTCGCCGTGGCGACGGGCGATTTCGGCGAATCCGAACCCCTCACCCGCGGCGGCCACGGGCAGCCGTACGGAGGTGAGGATCTCGTCGGGGGTCAGCTCGGTGGTCATCGCGCCGTGGAAGAACTCCCGGGCGGACACGCGGCGGTGGCCGTTCGGGCCGGTCAGCGTCAGCTCCGCGTCGAGGCAGCAGGCCACGGCGGGCAGCTCGGCGGCCGGGTCGGCGTGGGCGAGGCTGCCGCACACCGTCCCCCGGCTGCGCAGTTCGCGGTGGCCCACCCAGGGCAGCGCCAGGCGCAGCAGGGGAACACTTCCGCTGAGCGGGTCCCGCTCCACACGGCGCTGCCGTACGACCGCGCCGATGTGCAGCGCCGACCCGGAGCGGGTCAGCACCCCGAGTTCTTCGATGGAGTTGATGTCGATCAGCGTGTCGGGGCGGGCCAGCCGCATGGCGAGCACCGGTGCCAGCGACTGCCCACCCGCGATGACCTTGCCGCCGCCGCGGGTCTCCGCCAGCTCGGCGATCGCGTCGGACAGACGCGAGGGACGAACGTAGGCGAACGGTGCGGCCTTCATGGATCAGATCACCGGCCCTGGAACTTCGGGGCACGCTTCTCGCCGAACGCGGCGACGCCCTCGGCGAAGTCGTGGCTCGACCGCAGCATCGCGTAGGCCTTGCGCTCCAGCTCGATCCCGGAGTAGAGCGGTGCGTCGACCCCCTTGTCGAGGACCTCCTTGGCGGTGCGCAAGGCCAGTGGCGAGTAGCCCAGCATGGTCTTCAGCACCCGCTCGACCTCCCCGTCCAGAGCCACGCGATCGGGCACCACGGCCGACACCAGGCCCCAGTCCCCGGCCTGCCGCGCCGTGATGCGGGTGGCCGTCATGACGTGGTACTTGGCGCGGGAGAGACCGATGAGCCGGGCGAGGCGCTGGGTGCCGCCGGAGCCGGGGATCATGCCCAGGCGCATCTCCGGAAGGGCGAACTGGCTGCGCTCGGTGGCGATACGGATGTCCGTGGCCAGCGCGAGCTCGAAGCCGACACCGAAGCAGTAGCCGTCGACCGCGGTGATGACCGGCTTCGGGCTGCGGGACGGAGCCGTGATGTTCTGGCCCAGGTCGGTGAGGTCGGCAGGCTCCACCTCCATGAAGCCGGGGATGTCGCCACCCGAGGTGAAGTGCTCGCCCTCGGCCCGGATGACCACGGCCTGGATGTCCTGGTCCGCGTCGATCTCGGCGAAGCGGTCGGGCATCACCTGGCGGGTCTCCATGGTGATGATGTTGTACTTCCCATGATCGAGGGTCAGGTAGGCGACACGTCCGTCGTGGCCGCGGTCCAGCCTGATCTGGCCTCCGGTCAGTGCCATGTCACAGGTCCCTTTCGCTGTCACTGCTGTTGAGCAGCTCGTTGAGTACGTTGCCGTGGAGGGGAAGGGTGGTGATGTCCACACCCGCCGGAGCGAGCGCGTCGGCGACCGCGCCCGCGATCGCGGCGGGAAGGCTCATGCTGCTGCCCTCGCCGCACCCCTTCGCGCCGAGGCGGGTGAGTGGGGAGGGCGTCTCGAGGTGGTCGCTGTTGAGCGCGTACCGCGTCTCCGCCGTGGTGGGGCATAGATAGTCCATGAACGTCGCCGTCGGTTGTCCGGCGTCGGTGTAGCGCATCTCCTCGAACATCGCGCCGCCTATGGCGTGTGCGAGCGCGCCGTGGATCTGACCCTCGAGGAGCGTGTGGTTGAGGATGGTGCCCGGGTCGTGGACGGTCACCACCTGGTCGAGCCGGAGCTGCCGGGTCTCGGCATCGATGCGTACGGTGACGAGTTCGGCGACGAATCCGTAGCACAGGCTCGAGTTGATCTGATCGCTTCTGCTTGCGGCCTTCGACTGAGGGGGCGTGAAGGCGGCCTCCTCGTACAGCCGCGCGGTGGTGCCCTCGGGCAGCGCACCGGGGTCCCAGTGGATCAGCCCGGCCGCGTGCCGGAACGGCACAGCCCGCTCGGGCTCGTCCCGGACCCGGATGTGGCCGTCGGCGAGTTCCACCTCGTCCGGACGGACGTCGAGCAAGGTGGCGCCGGCGACCTTGACGGTCTCCGCGAGTTTTTCACTGGCTTCGACCAGCGCGCTGGTCAGCAAGGGGGCGAACCGCGACGAATAGCTACCGGAGGTCACCGTCCAGGGGGTGGTTGCGGTGTCCATCTCGACCACCGGACGGACCTGATCCAGCGGCAGCCCCAGCTGTTCGGCGACCACGGCCTGTGCCACCGTGGCGTGCCCCTGTCCCTGTGGCACGGTGCCCAGCAGGACGGACACGATGCCGTTGAGGTCGACGCTCACGCGCACGTGCTCGGTGGAGCCGGACTTGCCCCGCCCCGCCGTGCGCTGCTCGGCCGGGGTGGCCAGGCTCACATAGCCGATGTTGGTCGCCGACGGGTCGACGATGGTGGCGACGCCGATTCCGTAGTATTCGCCGCGCTCACGCGCCGCGCGCTGCTGTTCCCGCAGCGCCTGGTAGTCGGCGTTCTTCAGCAGCATGTCCATGGCGCGCTGGTAGTCGCCCGAGTCGTAGATGCCGCCGGTCGGAGTGGCGTACGGGAATGCCTCACTGCCGACGAAGTTGCGCTGCCGCAGCTCGACCGGGTCCAGACCGCAGACCCCGGCGATCTTGTCCATCAGCCGTTCCAGGCCGAAGTACAGCTGCTGACCGCCGAATCCACGGTTGAGTCCGGTGGGCGTCTTGTTGGTCACGACGGCGCGGGAGCGGATCCGCACGGCGTCGATCGTGTACGCGCCGGTGATGTTGCCGAAGCAGCGGTACAGCGTGCTGGGCTCCGGCGGGCGGAGATACGCGCCGACGTTGTCCACCAGATCCGCGCTGAGCGCGCGCACCTTGCCGTCGGCGGAGACCGCCGCTTCGAACCACATCACGCGGTCGGATCCGGCGGAACTGGCGAGCATGTGCTCGATGCGGTCCTCGGTCCAGCGCACCGGGCGGCCGGCGTGCTTGCTGGCCAGCGCCATCAGGGCCACGTACGGGTAGATACCGGCCTTGATGCCGAAGCTGCCGCCGTTGTCGGACGGGATCATCAGCCGGACGCGGGAGGCGGGTACGCCCAGCGCCCCCGCCAGCACCGGAACCATGGAGAACGGGCCGTGGAAGTTCGCCCACGCCTGAACGGCCGGTCCGTCGGCCTCGTCCTGCCAATGCGCGATGACCGCGTAGCACTCCATCGGGGTCGAGGAGTACCGCGGGAAGGTGTACTTGCCCTTCACCACGTGGTGGGCGGCGGCGAAGCAGCCGTCCACATCACCGAATTCGAAGGTCCGATCGGTCGCCACATTGCTGTCGGCGCCCTCGTGCAGTCGCGGGGCGTCGGGCAGGAGCGCCCTTTCGATGTCGACCACCGGGGGCAGCGGGTCGTAGTCGATCTCGACGAGTTCGGCGGCGTCCTCCGCGAGGTAGCGGTCCTTGGCCACCACCACGGCGACCGGTTCACCGACGAATCGGACCTTGTCGGTGCCCGTCGGGTAGTACGGCATGGGCGTCTTGAGGGAGAGCGGGAACGGCCGCAATGTCGCGGTGACCTCATCGGGGCCGATCACGGCGGCCACACCGGGGTGCCGCCGCGCCCGTTCGAGATTCACACCGCGGATGCGGGCGTGAGGGTGCGGGCTCCGGACGACCGCGGCGGTCAGTGTGCCCGGCAGCGGGTCGAGATCGTCGAGGAAGCGGCCTCTGCCGGTGAGCAGCGCGGGGTCCTCGATCCGTGCGGTCGGCGGGCCCGTCCGTCCCGTGGTCGCGGTCACGTGGTTCACCTGTCTGTCGCCGTGTCGCTGTCGGCCAGCGAGGGGTAGTCGCCGGAGCTCAGCCGGCGGCGGAGGATCTTGCCGGCGCCCGACTTCGGGATTTCTTCGACGGCGATGATCCGCTTGGGGCGTTTGAGGGACGGCAGTCCGGAGCCCTCGCGCACATAGGAGTGGAGCTCCGCCAGCGCGTGGTCGGGGGTCGTCCCCCTCTCGGGGACGAAGAAGGCGGTGGCGGCCTGTCCCCAACGGTCGTCGGGGAGCCCGACGACGACGACTTCGCTGACCACCGGACAGCCGATCAGCTTGTCCTCGATCTCGTCCGGATAGAGGTTCTCGCCGCCGGAGTTGATCATGTCATCGACGCGTCCGGTGACCCACAGGTCGCCGTCCTCGTCGGCGACGGCGAGGTCACCGGGGAAGTACCAGCCACCGCGAATCGACTTGGCGTTCGCGTCGGGCCGGCGCCAGTAGCCGGCGAAGGCATCCGGGTTCCGCATGGAGACGGCGATCTGCCCCTGCTCGCCCGGCGCCACCTCGGCATCGGGCGAGGCGTCCGGGGACGGCTCCACCAGGCGGACCCGGGAGAAGATCCCGGCCCGGCCCGCGCATCCCGGCTTCGCGATGACGTCGGTCCCGATGGTGAAGGTGTAGATCTCGGTGCTGCCGAAGTGGTTGACGAAGGACTCCGGCCGCAGCGTGTCCACCAACCGTTCCACCAGCGTCGGAGTCATCGCGGCGCCGGCGTAGGCCAGCTTGCGTACGGATGTGGCCTGCTCCAGGCGGCCGGTGCGCAACAGCGACCAGTAGATCGTGGGCACCAGGTAGAGCGAGCTGACCTCCTCGTCGGCGATGAGGCCGAGCATCTCCTCGGCGTCGAATTTCGTCTGGGGAACCCAGGTGCCCGCGGCGACGACGGTGGAGATGAGCGTGCGCAGCCCCATGGTGTGAAACAGCGGCATCACGCCGAGCGTCGTGTCGAAGAGTGACTGTCCGCTCTGCAGCAGGTGGGCGACCGAGGCGTGGTACTCGGCGCTGTGCGTGCGTGGCACGCCCTTGGGCCTGCCCGTGGTCCCCGAGGTGTAGAGCATGACGCTGATGTCCCGCTCGGACACCTGTACGTCGAGCGGTCCGTCCGCCTGGGTGCGCGCCAGGCGTTCGATCGTCGCCTCGACCGGGTCTCCCGAGCGGATCCACGGCACCGCCTCGATGGCACCGAGTGCCTCCTGCGCGAGGGCCGAGGTGGAGTCGTCCGCGATCACCAGCGCCGGCTCCGCGTCGGATATGCAGTAGGCGAGTTCCGAAGCGCCGAAGCGGAAGGACAGGGGGACGGAGACGGCACCCAGCTTCTGCGCCGCCAGATGGAGGCTGGCCAGCGGCTCGCCTCCGGTGCTCAGAAGCACCACCCGTTGCCCCGGACGGACACCGAGCTCGGCCATCGCCCGTGCCAGCTGATTGGTGTGGGCGTCCCACTCTCTGTACGTCATCGGGGTCCTGCCGCCGATCGCCCGGCGATGCGGATAGCGCTCGGCTGTCCAGCGCAGAACCGTGCTCAGATCCATCGCGGTCCTCTCCGTTCCCCACGCGCCTACCGGTGCTCGGCAGAAGCTGCGAATCATACGGTGCTATACACACCGTATGATTCAGACCATTGAAGGTTGGAGTTGGAAGGTACGCCGACCTGGGGGACGTGTCAACGGTCCGGATGTCGACGGCGCACCCCGCCCTTCCGGGCACGTGCGCAAGAAAGCGGCACGGAGCCGACCGGCCCAGCCTTCGGGGGCATTTCGCGGTGCGATGCTCGCTCCGGAAGCGGCGGTCACCGCATATCGGGGCCCGAGTGACGGCGTCGCGCGTCGCCCGCGCGAGTGACGCGAGCGCGCAGCGCGCAGCGGCCTGCGGCCGGACGTCAAGGGATGATGCGGCGCACGGAGGCCGCGAAGCCCGGCGAGAGTGGTTGGCGCGTCAGCGTGTGATGGCCCTACCGGGCCATCGGCCGCCCTTTCACGGACGAGAACTCACCGCGCTCGACGCGCGCCTGGACACCGTGCCAGAAGTCGCGCGCGGCGTATTCCATGCCGAGGCCGAGCTCGAGGGTGACCATACGGCCGGAAACCTCTTCGATCCCGCCGTAACGGCGCCGCATCTCCTCGTACTCCGCGATGCGCCGCTCGTGCTGCTCGATCTGGTCCCGGGCGAGGCGCGCCACGTCGTCCGGCTCCGCCAACTCGTTGAAGAACAACTTGATCTCCGCGATGTCGCGCAGCTCGAAGTGCTCCTTGACCGGTTCGGCCAGCCAGCCCCGCAGCGCGTCGTCGCCCGCCTCGGTGATCGTGTAGATCTTGCGCCGCCGCCCGGTGTCCTCCTCATGCACATCCAGGAGCCCCGCCTCCTGAAGCCTCTTGGGCTCCGCGTACAGCTGAGCGTGCGGGAAGTTCCAGAAGTAACCCACAGACCGGCCGATCGCACGCTTGAGGTCATAGGGGGTGGACGGGCCACGCATCGCGATCATCCCGAGAACCACGTACGACGTCGTCGAGAGCCGGAGTGTTGACATGATCTGAATCGTACCGTGCACCCCCGCGGCCAGACGCGGCCTTCGTCACCCCTTCCGGCGTACCGCGGGGGCGCGACGGAGTGAAGCAGGGCATCGAGGTGAGCGGCTCCGCCGTGCCGGTCGCGGTGTGACATGCGGCCATCCCCCGGGGCCGGCCAGGGCCCGGCGCCCGAGGGCGGGAATGAAGGAACGGATGCCGTTTGAGACTTCAAGAATATCGGGATACAGTACGACGGCTCCGCTCCCCCACCGCATTCGACATCCACACCACGAGGTGGTTGACATGCGCGCGACGCATTTAGGTGAAGGTTGTACGGTCCTGATAGAGGATCAGGCGCTCGATGAATTCCTCGAGGTGGCCGTCGGTGAATACCAGCGCATCACCTCCGAAACACCACTGCCGTGCTTCGCTCTCCTCGTAGGTTCGGCGGACCATGCGACATTCACCGTCGAGCGCGTCGCGTTCGGCCGCAATGCCCGTACCACCGACCCGGCCGCGCGCCGTGAGTTCACCGAGTCGATCGTGCCGCTCTTCGGCCCGGCGTACGAGAACGAGACACGTGGCTGGTGGATCGACTCCCACGACCTGCTGAGGGCCTCGCGCGAGGCCGAGGCCGAAGGTCTGGACATCCTGGGATCCGTGCACATGCACCCCGACTGGCATCGCATAGGCCCGCCGGAGGAGCGGAAACTCATCCTCAGTGAGCGTCCCACCCCGATGGATCAGCACGTCTTCGGCAACACGGGCTGGCCCGTCAACCTCATCTGCTACCTGGAACGCCGCGGCGATGTCATGTACCACGCCCTCGCCGCCTGGGCGCCGCCCTCACCCGAGAACCCTCACCAGCCCTGCGCTGAACTGCCGCTGCGGATACGGACCAACGCCGTGGTGGCGGTGTGAGGCGATGACCACGACCGACCGGCCACTCCACCGAGTTCCGAGAACCGAAGGAATTGCCCATGTCTGACGCGCCCACCCCGGACCGGCCCAAGCTGCGGCATCTGGCCATCGTGGCCCGTGACCCCGAGAAGCTGGCCGAGTTCTACAGCGAAATCTTCGGCATGGAGCTCTTCCACCGGGACCCCGATGGCAGCTGCTTCCTCTCCGACGGGTATCTCAGCCTCGCCCTGATCAAGCATCAACTCGACGGCGACACCCCCGTGGGCATGAACCACTTCGGATTCCATGTCGCCGACACATCCGAGACCTCCGCCGCTCTGGTCGCCGCCGGCGCCGACAAACCCGCCGAGCGCTTCACCAACCGCCCCTTCGCCGAGTACCGGGCCATGGACCCGGAGGGCAACTGGTTCGACCTCTCCGCGCACGGCTTCGGCGGTCCCCGCCCGGCCGCCGCAGCGGACGAGGAGTAACGGGGCCGAGGGGGCCGGAATGCACTCCTGCCTCCATCCCCCGCCGGCGTACGCGAGGCTCAGGGCTCAGGCGCCGCTTCCGCACACTTGCGGGGGCGGCCCCCGGCGTGAGGTGCGGCGCGCGCAATCCGCCTGACGAAGACGGCGGCACCTACGGGCTGTCACGGTCATCTGACAGCGGCTAGGGTCGGGGCGGCCCCGCGGGGGCGGGCGGCAGGTTCCAGGAGATGCTCATGACGCGACAGTGCTGGTTCTGCGCAAGCGAGACCACGGCCACGCGGCACGATCGTGTCGTCGGCCTGCACCGGGATGTGCAGGCCGGCCCGACCTGGTATGTGGGCGTCCGCACCAAGTGGCAGAGCAACAGCGTCCGTGTGCCGCGCTGTGAGCGGTGCCATCACGGCCACATCATCGAGCAGTCCATGCTGGCGCTCTCCATCGCCGCGCCGATCGCCTACGCCGCCAGCGGTCAGTTGGACACGCTTCTCGGGATCCTGCCGAGCACATCGGGCGGCAGGGTCACCGCGGTGATATGGGCGGTGGTGGCCTGCCTTCCCGCACTGGTGTGGATCGCGACCCGCCAGGCGTGGCTGCCCTGGGACCGCATCGCGCCCCGCCATCTGCGCCACGCGCGCCGCCACCCCGCCGTTCAGCAACTGAGGGAGGACGGCTGGCACTACCGGCCGGGGCCCTTTCCGTATTGGCAGAACGCCAAGGACCCGGATCACCAGCGCCTGTCCGGGCCTTCCGCCCGCCCTCGGCGGATCCTCGGCCGTATCACCGGCCTGCTCGGGCTCGCCTCCTCCGTCGTGACCGTCGTTCTGTACTTCCGGGACAGTGAGTTGGCGGCGCTGTTCCTGGTGCTCGCTTGCGGCCTGTTCTTCCTCTCGTCGAAAATCGACCCCGAAGTGTGAACGCGCTCGGTATCGCGTCCGGATGCCCACCCGCTGTACGGACACCCGTGAAATGGCTGCGCACGGCCCCTGCTCGCTGGTGGGATGGCCCCCATGGATATCACTGCGCCGGAGTGGACCCACTGCGGTGACGGGGTCACAGGGGATGAGCCGGTCGGATGCGCGGGGATCAGGATCGGCGGATCCGAGCGGTGCCTCAAACACCTCGGCGAGGAGGAACGCCACGCCTATCTCGCGACCCTGACGCCCGGGGACGACATCGACGCGCGAGGCACCGAGATCAGCGGTGAGTTGCTTGATGAGCTGCTGGACGCGCTGTGCCGGCCCGGCGAGGAGCGGCCGCGCCTGGGGCGGGCTCGGTTCGACAAGGCGGTCTTCACCGGGGCCGCCCACTTCAACATGGTGTGCTTCGACAAGGGAGCGTGGTTCAGGGAGGCGACGTTCAGGCAGGACGCCGTGTTCGCCGGCGTGATCTTCGGTTCGGCGGCCCGGTTCGACGGGGCCGAATTCCACGCCCTCGCCAACTTCGACGAGGTGCGGTGCACGGCCGACGGCACAACCCCGGCCGGGCACCTGGCCTTCCGCGGTGCGTCGTTCGCGACCGGGCCCTGGTTCATGGGGGCTCATGGCGTCCGGCTGCTGGACCTGCGGGAGAGCCACATCACCAGGCCGACGGTCGCCCAAGTCGTCGCCGAGCACGTCGACTTCACCGGGGCCTGGTTCGAGGCGGCGGTCACCCTCAAGGCGAGTGGCGCGTCCATCGACCTCACGCGCGCCCGCCTTGCCGAGCGATGCACCCTGACGTCGATGGAACACCATGTGGCGCACTCCGGTCTCCCGGCCTACCCGACCGCGCCCGACCAGCGCCCCTCGGTCACCTCGCTCTCCGGTGTCGACGCGTCCATGCTGCTCCTCTTCGACGTCGACCTGTCGCGGTGTGTCTTCGCGGGCACCCACCACCTCGACCAACTGCAGATCGAGGGCTCCTGCGTGTTCGCCGAACCGCCCCGCGGCCGGCGCTGGACCCGACGGCACGTCATCGTCGAAGAGGCGTGGTGGAGGGGCTGGCAGACCCCGGGACCGGCCCCGTACCCGGCCGCCCTGGCCGATACCTACCGGCAGCTGCGCAAGGCCCGCGAGGACGCCCGCGACGAACCAGGAGCCGCCGACTTCTATTACGGCGAGATGGAGATGCGCCGCCACAGCCGTACGTGGAGCGAGGCGGACCGCTGGCTGCTCCAGGCGTACTGGCTGCTGTCCGGCTACGGTCTGCGTGCCTCACGCGCACTCGGATGGCTCGCGGCCTCCATGCTCCTCACCATCATGCTGCTGACGAGCTTCGGCCTGCCCCAGGGTTCCCCGAAGCACGAGGCGACGGCCACGGTGCCGCCCCCGGGCGGCAAGGTCACCTTCGAGATCGACAAGGAGGACCCGGAGAACCCCACCGGCGACCGATTTACCGGCAAACGCCTGGAGAAGGCTCTGGGGGTGACGCTCAACTCGGCCGTGTTCCGCTCCGGCGGGCAGGACCTGACCGTAGCCGGCGGATACATCGAGATGGCATCCCGCTTCTCGGAGCCGGTCCTCCTCGGCCTCGCCGCCCTCGCGATCCGCGGGCGCATGAAGCGATGAGGCATCGGACGTCCGTCACGGTACGCCACGGGCCGGCCACCGGGCTAGCCGCTCGCCGGCAGGTCACCCGCGGTCGCCGCCAGGCAGGTCTCGAGCCGGGCGACGATGGTCGGCACCCGGCTGGTGTCCACGCGACAGGAGTACAGGAAGCGGACGAGCGGCTCCTCGGTGATGGGCCGGGCCACGATGCCGTTCACCGGACCGGTCAGGGCCAATGCCGGGAGAAGCGCGATCCCGAGCCCGTGCGCGACCAGCCCGAGCACGGTCCTGAAGTCGTCACCCTCGAACGCGAGCCGTGACGTGAAGCCGGTGGACCGGGCCAGTTCGGCGAGCAGGTCGAGCTGGGCGCCGGTGACGGGGGTGCCGATCCACGCCTCGTCGGCCAGCTCGGCCAGGCTCAACGACGGGCGCTGCGCCAGCGGGTGCCGCGTGGGCAGTGCGACCAGGACGGGGTCCCGGCCGATCAGTGTCCGGTGCACGCCCGGAGGCTCGGGCTGGGGATACCGGTCGTAGTCGAAGGTGACCGCGAGGTCGAGGTCCCCGCGCAGAAGACCCTGGTATCCGGCCTGGGTCTCGTGCTGGTTCAGCGTGACGTCCACCCGTGGATGGGTCGCACGGAAGCGGGCGAGCGCCGGGGGAACGATGCTGCCCGCCGCGGAGACGAAGGCGCTCAGCCGCACCGCGCCCGCGAGCCCGGCGTCCAGGGCGGCCAACTCGGCGGCGGCCCGCGTCATCGCCGTGCGTACCGAACCCTGGGCCTCCAGCAGGACCCGTCCGGCGGCGGTGGGCCGGACGGGGCGTCGTTCGATCACCCGCAGCCCGGCCCGCCGTTCGAGCTCGGCGATCTGCTGGGACACCGCGGACTGTGTATAGCCCACTTCCTCGGCGGCGGCCGCGAACGACCCCAGCCTGACGACTGCCTCCAACGTGACCAGGTGACGGGGCTCGATCCATTCAGCCATGAACATCATCGTAGCTAATGTTCCTATTAGCAAGGTTCGCTTGTGCTTATGTACAGCCGAACGGAGCATGGACCCCATGGACTACACCGAACTGGACCGGCTGGTCGCCACACTGCCCAGGAAGCGCATCGGCTTCTACCCGACGCCGTTCCACCGCCTGGACAACCTGTCCGCCGCCCACGGCGTCAACTTCTTCCTGAAGCGGGAGGACATGGCCGGGCCGGGCACCCTCAGCGGAAGCAAGACCCGCCTCGCCGAGTTCATCATCGGCCAGGCACTGCGAGAGGGCGTCACCCATGTCATCAGCCAGGGCGTCTACCTGACCAACTCCGGGATGCAGTTCGCCACGGCCTGCCGGGTCGCCGGACTGACCCCGATCCTCTACCTCACCCGCGACGAGAACCGGCACGGCGAACTCACCGAGTACCGGGGCAATCTGCTGCTGAACAAGATCATGGACGTGGAGCTGCACTACCAGCCCACCCGCGGCGGCGCCTACTGGGACGCGACCGACGAACAGCAAAAGGTCACCGACGCGATGAACGCCAGGAAGGCGGAGCTCGAAGCGCAGGGACACAAGGCATTGATCGTGCCGACCGGCGGCGCCCACCCCTACGGCTTCGTCGGGCACGCGCTGACCTTCAAGGAGATGATCGAGCAGGCCGAGACCCATGGGGTCGGCCTCGACTACGTCTACCACACCGCGGGCACCGGGACCGCCCTGCCGGGGCTGATCGCGGCGAAGCTGATGACGGGTCACCCCGTGCGGTTCCGCTCCATCGCGATCTGCGGCTACCAGCCCGGCGGCTGGATGAACGTCGAGGTGATCGTCGAGCGCGTACGGCACATCCTCGGGCTCCTGGGCGTCCCGGTCCCCGCTGACGAGGTCATCCGAGCCGAGATCGACGTGGACGAACGGTTCATCGGCGAGGACTACGCGGTGCCCTCGCCCGAGGGTGTCGCCGCCATCAGGGAACTGGCAATGGCCGACGGCGTCTTCCTCGGCCCCGTGTACACCGCGAAGGGCTTCGCCGGCCTGCTCGACCACGTCCGATCGGGCCGAGTCGAACCGGGCAGCAACGTGGCCTTCCTGCACACCGGTGACACCGGCAACCTGTTCGAGATCCCAGAGGTCGTCGGCAACGTGGCGATGTGACAAGCCGCTGCCGTACCGGGCGATCCGTCCGGCCGCCGGCGGCTACGGCGGCCGGCCGGTGAAGGCACGCAGGGCCAGCTCAATTCTGATCTCCTCGGTGTCCAGCAGCGACTGCAGCCGGCGCAGAACGATGTCGTCGATGCTGCGCTGGTCCCGCAGGCGGATCAGGGCACTGCGCTCGACGCCGATCAGGGCGCGGCGCAGTTCGAGCCCGGCCCGCACACCGGTGTCGTCGGTATCCGGTGGCCCCGCCTTTTCGGCGGCGTACTGGCGCAGTTCGCTCAGGATGGCGTCGGCGATCTCCGGCGGCGTTTCCAGACGCTCGGCGTGGTCGGGCAGGGCCTCCAGCGCGGCGGCGATGATCTGGCGATGGGCGCGGCGTTCCTCGGTGGTCTCGTCGGGATCGCCGCGCAGTCCGGACCAGCGGATCACCGCGGGCATCGTCGTCCCTTGGAGGACCAGCGTGACCAGGATGACGGTCACGGCGGTGAAGACCAGCAGCCCGCGTCCGGCGAGCGGCCGGCCCGCGGTGGTGGCGGTCGGGACGGCGAGCGCGGCCGCGAGCGAGACGGCACCGCGCACCCCGCTCCAGGCGACCGGGAACCTCTGCCGGGCACCGTAGCGCAGCGTGCGCTGGACCGGGCGGCGGTCGACGGCGCGGATGAGGTAGGGCACCGAGTACAGCCACAGCAGTCGGGTGGCGATCACCACGCCGCTGACCACCGAGGCGGTGATGACCGCGTGTCCCGGGGAGACGGAGCCGATCGCGCTGACGATGGCGGGCGTCTGGACGCCGACCAGGACGAAGAGGGCGCTGTTGAGGAGGGAGGTGCTCACCTCCCAGAAGGAGATGATCTGCACTCTGGAGCTCGCGCTGATCACCTTGGGTCCCGCCTGGCTGAGGATGAGACCGCAGGTGACCACCGCCAGGACGCCGGAGACGCCCAGCACTTGTGCCGGCAGATAGGTGGCGAACGGGGTGAGCACGCCCAAGGCGTTTTCCACCTCGCGGTCACGCAACCGCCTGCGCAGAGCCACGACGACGGCGGCGCATCCACAGCCGATCGCGGCACCGCCCGCGTAGGCGAGCAGGAATCGCACGGTGGTGTCCGTCCAGGTGACGGCCAGCCCCTCGACGGCGACGCCGACCACCACGGCATAGAGGGTGAGCGCGGTGCCGTCGTTGATCAGGCTCTCCGCCCGGAGGATGGTCCGGATCCGGCGGGGCAGCCCGCGGGCGACCGCCGCCACGGCGATGGCGTCCGTGGGGGCGACGACGGCACCGAGGACAAAGGCGAGTGGCCAGGACAGGCCCAGCGCGTGCCCCACCGAGGCCACGGCGGCGGCGGTGGCCAGCACCAGACCGGTCGCGAGCAGCACGATGCCACGCACGTTCGTCCGGATCTCCCGGAGGGAGGTGGTCAACGACTCCCAGTAGAGCAGTGGGGGCAGGAACAGCAGCAGGACCACCTCGGGCGACAGGGCCGGCCCGCGGAAGTCGGGGATCAGGCCGATCAGGCAGCCGCCCGCCACCAGCATGACCGGCTCGTTCCAGCGTAGGCGGCGAGCCAGCCAGCTCATGGTCAGCACCGCCGCGAGCACCACCACGATGACTTCGAGGCCACGCATCCGGTACCGCCTTCCCGAGGGGAGCGTGGTAGGGGCCACGCCCCGGGAAGCCTGCCATCTCGCATCCGATCCGGGTCGCGCCCGACGACCGCCGAATGAGTGCTCCGGCCTGCGACTTCCGCCAACCGGAGCACTCGCTCACACGGATGTGTGACGGAGTGCGGGGAGATGGCCGCGTCGGCCGTGCGGTGGCCCGATGAACACCAGCGTTGACAGCCGGGATGGCCAGCGGGCCGTGATGAGTGCCGAGAGGAAGAGAACATGACCGCCTCGTACGAAACCAGTCAGCACCAGGCTGGACGGCAACGTCCTGTCCGCCACCTTCGACGCCCCGCCGATCAACCTCATCGGTCCCGAGGTCGTGCGCGACCTGGTCGGACTGCTCGAAGAGCTCTCCCAACCGACGACTGCCCGGGTAGTGGTCTTCGACAGCGCGGATCCCGACTTCTTCTTCCCCCACGTCGACCTGACCAAAGTGCCCGAATACACCGCCGAGGCCGCGAAGGCCAAGCGGGGCTTCCAGACCCGTGGCCGTACCGAGCTCGAACTCGGCGACGTCATCGGCGACTTGAAGGCCCTCGACTGATGCGGCACGTCGGCGCGCATGGCGGCTGGGGTCTGTCGTTCGGATCAGGCCGGGCTCGCGGGGTCTGATCCAAACGACGGACCCCAGCGGCTCTTGCCACACAGGGCCGCGTCCACCGCCCCCTGGAGATGGCGCAGGCTTTCGCCCTCAGCAGCCCATGTCGTGGTGTAGACGGTCACGGTGCCGCGGCCGGCCGTGGCCCGGCCGCCGCCCACTGAGTCGCCGGGCAGATCGCCGCCGTGGCCCCAGTAGACGCCACCGCAGCTCAGCGGGATCGAGGCAATGCCGTAGCCGTAGCGGCTACCCGCCGGGTAGACGTCGCGGCCGCCGATGTCGATGGTGTCCCGGGTCATCAGGCGCACCGCCCAGCCGGGCAGGAGCCGTCCGCCGAACAGGCCGTCCCAGAAGGCGTTGAGGTCCCCGGGCGTGGAGACGAGTCCGCCGGATGCGCCGAACTCGTACCCGGGGAGCTCGGTCACATCCACCCGGCCGGCCTCCGGACGCGCGGGGTGCACCCCGTAGTTGCGGGCATGGGTCCCGCGCAGGGACAGCTCGCCGGGCGCGGGCCAGTAGGTGTCGTCCAGACGCAGTGGACGCAGAATGGTGCGGTCGACATATGTGCGGAAGTCGACCCCCGATGCCTTGTCGATCACCATGCCGAGCACCAGGTAGTTGGTGTTGGAATAGCCCCAGTCGGTCCCGGGCTCGAAGACGGGCTCCTCCTTGAGGGCAAGGGCCAGATAGTCCTCGGGCGTGCCCGGCCGGTTCCAGTCGACCAGTGCGGAGTACTCCGGCAGTCCGCTGGTCTGCTTGAGCAACTGCCGTATGGTGATGGGGCGTTCGGTGAGTTGTGGCACGTAGGTGCCCGCGTGGTCGTCGAGTCGTACCCGCCCGTCCGCCACCAGGCGCATCACGGCTGCTGCGGTGAACGCCTTGGTGTTGCTCGCCAACCGGAATCGGCCCTGCGCATCGACCATCGGACGGCCCGACTCCAGGTCCGCGACGCCGGCGGAACGCGTCCTGCTGCCGTCGTACGCGAGGGCACCCGGCACCCCGTCCCGGTCGACGAGTCGATCCAGCTGCCGCTGCACCGGATCGGGCCGGTGGGCCGCCGCCGCGGGGGCCGCCGCCACGGGGGCGAACGCCCCGGTAAGCGTCGCGGCGAGCAGGACTGCGGCGGCGAGGCGCTTGCGCTGCATAGGTCTTCCCCCTGGTCATGGCCCGGCCGGCGCGGGCCGATCGGTCGCTCGCCGACGACCCTGCCAGGGCCTCGGCGCGACGTCAGTACGCCCGGCCCCCGAATCGAGGGTGTAGCCAACGCCACCCCGCCCTCGACGTGTTGCAACGCCACCCCCTCGACGTGTTGCGGTGACGGCGCACGGACCACCTGGAGGCGACCGCCAGATGCAGTGATCCAGCGACGAGAACATCGTCATGGACGTCACCGCCCGGTAGCAGGCAGCCCAATCCCGTGCGCGGGGAGCGGGCGCTTGGACGAGCGCGCACCCATTCGTCGTACCAGGCTGAGGCATTCAGCGGCAGGTCGGCCTCCTTTCGGGTTGCGGGCCCGTGGGCGGGAATCCGCTTCGCGGCTGTGGCGGCCAGCGGCCGGTTGACTTCGCGGGGGAGGGAGACGCCTCGCGTCTCCGGAGCACTTCTTGTGAGGGCAGCCACGTTGATCAACAGGCGGAACGTACTGCGGGCGGGCACGGTGGGTGTTCTGGGCACGGAGGTGGTGGGCTTGCCGTCATCGCCCGCCGCGGCCGCGCCACCCACCGTGGTGGCGGAGCGGGTCGGCGAACGGGACTGGCAGCTGCTGGCTCAGGCGCTGTCGTCGCGCTCCACGCTCTATCGGCCGGGCGATTCCGGCTACCCACCGCTGGCGCTTCCGTTCAACCACCGGTACGCCGGTATCCGCCCCGCGGGGATCGTGGCGTGCGCGACGACCAGGGATGTCCGTGCGGCGGTCCGCTGGGCCCGCGCGGTGGGGCTGCCCGCCGTCCCTCGTTCCGGGCTGGGCCACAACTACGCCGGGTACTCCGCCACCACGGGTCTGCTGCTCAACATGGCCCGTATGAAGAGCATCGTCTCCACCCCGCGGCCGGGCGCCCGCTCCCGGACCCGGGCCTACGGGCGGATGAGGGTCGTTCACGACGCGGGCACCCTCACCGTGGGAGCCGGCGTCACCAACGGCGATCTGCACCCGATGCTGGAGGACCGCGGCATGTTCGTGCCGACCGGCCGCTGCCCCACGGTCGGGGTGGCCGGGCTGGTGCTCGGCGGCGGTATCGGCTTCAGCGACAAGATGTTCGGCCTGACCTGTGACCGGCTGGTCTCGACGACCGTGGTCCTCGCCGACGGCCGCGTGGTGGAGGCCGGCGAGGACTCCCACCCCGATCTGTTCTGGGGCTGTCGCGGCGGGGCGGGGAACAACTTCGGTGTCAACACCTCCTTCACGTTCCAGTACGAGCGGTTCCAGGGCGATGTGGGCTTCTACGATGTGCGCTGGAGCCTGGACTCGGTGCTGCCGGTGATCGCCGTCGCGCAGCAGATCGCCGTGGACACCCTGGACGACAAGAGATTCCATCTCCGCGTCGGCGTGGGGACCCGCGGAATCACCAGGGACCAGATCCACGCCAACGCGGGTGTCAATGCCATCGGCCAGTACTACGGTGACCTCGATGAGTTGCGCGCCATCCTGGCCCCGCTGCTCGCCATCGGCACGGCGGAAGAGCGCGCCCGCAACAAGGCGTCCGTCCGCGAGGTCACTCCGGGGCAGGCGAGCGCGCTGCTGAGCGCCACCACGCCGGTGCAACAGTTCGCCGCCAAGTCGGCGGTTCTGAGCTCCCGGACACTCCTGACCGACGAGCAGATCGGTGCCGCCACCGAGCGGCTGCTGGAGTGGCCCGGCAGCGACAACGAGGGCGGGGCCGGGTTCGCCATGTTCGCCCTCGGCGGCGAGATCAACCAAGTGCCGCCGGACGCGACGGCGTTCGTCCACCGAAACGGGGTCTTCATCCTCGCCGCCGAGACCTCCTGGGCGGATTACGACCCGCCAGGGGTCGCCACGGCGAACCTTCACTGGCTCAGCGAGTTCTACCAGAGCATTTTCGGTGACACTCCCCCGCCGCAGTCCTATCAGAATTTCCCGGATCCGACACTGAAGGACTGGCGGCGGGCCTATTACGGCGCGAACTACGACCGGCTGGTCCGAGTGAATCGGACCTACGATCCGACCAACTTCTTCAGCTATCCACAAGCGATCGGCGCCTGACGTTCCCGGGCTCGCCCTGCCGGTATCCGTAGGCTTGGCAAGCCTGTCAGTCGTCGGCCAGTCGTGTCCGCCAACTCGACACCGCTGGCTTCCAGTTGAGCGCCTCACGTATGCGGTCGTTGGCCGCGCCGCGCATGGCGGTGAGCTGGTAGTGGGTGAGCCAGCCCAGCAATCGCTCGGCCAGTTGCGACGGCACCGTACGGGGCGGGGGCGCGCCGAGCAGGCGGGCGTATTCGGGGAGCCAGACCGCGGCCTCGGCCGGGTCGTCGTCGGCCACGTTGAACACGCCGTCGGTATCCGCTTCCACGGCGCACACCGCGGCCCGTGCGGCGTCCTCGATGTGGAGGAACGAGGTGATGCCGGCGGCGGGCTCCGGCAGTGGCAGCCTGCCGCGTGCCACCGCGCCGCCGATCGCACCGGCGCGGTGGTACAGGGTGCCCGGCCCGTACAGGGTTCCGTAGCGCAGTACGGTCCCGGACAGGTGTGCGGCGCCCAGCACCCGGCGCTCCAGTTCGGCGATGGCGCGCGTGGTGAGCGCCCAGCCCGGATCCGGTGCGTCGGCATACAGCGGTGCGTCCTCGGCGAGCACCGGCCCGCCGCGGGGTGCGGTGGCGAACGCGATGCTCTGCGCCACCATCCGTTCCGCCCCGGCGGCCTCGGCGGCCGCGATCAGCTGTGCGGTGCCTTCGGTGCGCAGCCGGGCGGTCCGCTCGAAGCCCTCAGCCGTGGGGCCGCGCAGGGCGGTCAGCTGATGCACCACCACCTCGGGCCGGGCCGAGAGCACCGCCGCGCGCACCGCCTCGGCTTCCAGCGCGTCGGCCACCACGACGCCGTCCAGGGGCAGGCCGGCCGCCCGGGAGGGCTCCCGGACCAGCGCGGTCACATGATGGCCGCGGGCACGGAGCAGCGGAACCAGTGCGCGGCCGATCACTCCGGTGGCCCCGGCGACAAGGACACGCGCCGTCATACCGGGCTCCCGACCCGCATCAGGAGCCGGCAGGCGGGATCGCCGTCCCGCAGACACGCGGTGGCGCAGTTGCTGGTGAGTTCGACCCCGAGCCCCTCCGACCAGCCGGCGTGGATGTCCGTGCACGGGCACTTGTAGCCGTCGAGCGAACCGGCCATCCGGACCATCACCACGGCGAAGTTCTGCCGCATGGTCAGCTCGATCTCCCCGTCCGGGAGCACCGCGGTCGCCCCGTCCCGCAGCTCGCTCGGGAACATCCACTCGGAGCAGGCGTCATACCGGCGGCGGAGCTCCTCGAGGTCCGCCGCGGGCTTTCCGCCGAACTGACGGGCTATCCGTTTGCCCACCTGGACGGCCACATACCGCAGCGCCTCGGCGTTGATCTCATTGGCCACCGCGTGTCCGAACCGCTTCGCCACCCCCTGGTACCAGCGGGCGTCGTGCAGCCACCACTGCCGGTACACATCCATGGTCCTGGGCCGCGGGGTCGTACCGGGACTCGTACCGGAGCTCGTACCGGGACTCGTACGGTCGACCGCGGTCATCGCACCTTCCCGTCCAGCTCGCCGGCGGCCACCCGGGCCCGGAAGCGTTCGCGCATCTCCCGCTTGAGCACCTTGCCGGTGGCTCCCTTCACCACCTCGCTCGCGTCCATCCGCAGCGCTCCGGTCAGCTGCGGGAAGCCCGCGGCGATCAGCACCTGGTTGACCTCGGCCGTCCATCGGGCGTCGTCGGTCTTGGTGTCCGCCGCGTCCGCGCGCATCTGCAGCAGGGCGTAGGCGTCGGCGGTCCCGTCGCCGTCCCAGTCCGCCCGTACGCCCTCGGGGGCGACCGCCACCACCGTGCAGTCCTCCAGCTCGGACATCTCGCGCAGCAGCAACTCCTCGGTGCGGGTGCTGAACACGATGCCCGTGGGGGTGCGGATCGCGTCCGGTGCGCGGTCCAGGTGGTAAAAGTTTCCCTCCTCGTCCCGATAGGAGAGATCGCCGGTGAGCCAGTAGCCACCGAGCCGCAGCCGGTGGAAGGTCAGCGAGTCGTTCCAGTATCCGGGGGTGAGCGTGGGCGAGCGCACGCCGAGGCGGCCGATCTCGCCGGGTGGCAGTGGTGTGCCGTCCTCGGAGAGCACCGCCGCCTCGGCGAAGCTCATCGGTTTGCCGACGCAGCGCGAAAAGGACGATCTGCCGGGCTTGTGTCCGTTGTGGAAAAGCGAGTAGCCGGTCTCGGAGGAGCCGAGCCCGTCGGTGAAGACGGAGCCGGGCACCCGGCGCCGCTTCAGGTCCCGGCCGACCGTCTCATGGCTGCCCTGCTCGATCAGCGCCTTGATATGGGTCTCGTGCGCCGCGTCCCCGGTGTTGTACCACGCCTCCACGCTGGACAGATCGCGGGCGGAGAGATCCTGGGCCGCCATCTCCCCGTAGGTTCCGGCGAACGCGAATACCGTGGTGGGGCGGAACGTCTCCATGGCGTCCAGGACGTCGGTCCCCCGCTGGCTGGACAGCATGGATACGGGCGAGCGCAGCAGGAAGCCGAACAGCATGACCGAGATGGCGGCGTTGTGCGAGCCGGGCAGCGCGACCAGCAGCCTGCCCATCGCGGAGCCGACCGACAGCTTCAGCCGGTGCAGTTGCGCATAGAGCAGGGTCTGATGCGTATGCGGAACGGCCTTGGGCATCCCGGTGGTACCCGAGGAGTGCGAGATGATGATCGGATCGGTGGCGTGGTGGGAGTACGGATAGGCCGCGGGGAGGGGCTCGCGTTCCTCCGTGCGGATGTCGGCCGCCGTGACACAGAAGCCGAGGCCCAGTTCGGCGCAGTCGGGGGCGAGGACCGCGTGATGGGCCCGGTCGGTGACGGCCCCTACCGCGCCCTGGCGCCGCACATACTCGCGGGCGATCTCCGGGCGGAGGTTGCCGTTGACGAAGGAGGGGATCGCGCCCAGGGAGGTGAGGGCGAGGAAGTTGATGGCGAACTCGGTGCTGGAATAGGTCTGGATCGCCACCGGGTCGCGGGGCCCGACGCCCTGTGCGTGGAACCAGCCCGCGTAGATCTCCACGGCCTCGTGCAGCTCGCCCAGGGTCAGCACCTCGGGGTGGCCGCCGTCCGGGGCCTGCCAGGTGGCGTCGGTCCACAGGACCTGCTCGTCGAGCTCTCTGCCGTACGCCTTCAGCCGGTGGATCACATTCCCGGCCCCCAGGGCGGCGTCCTCGCTGATCCGCGCGCGTTCCTGCTTGGTGATCATGATGTGGTTCCTTGGATTCGGGCGGCCAGCTCGACCAGGCCGCGAAGGGTGCCGTACTCCCCCGAGGGGGTGGCCGGGGTGTCGGGCGGGAGGCTCGGGACCGGGTCGTCCCGGTCCAGCACGATCGCCACGGCCAGGTCCGCGGCGGGTGGGCCGGTGCGCAGCTCGCGGTAGGCCGCCGTGGTGCGCTCGGTGCAGGTCAGCTCGACCCCGATGAGCACGATCCGGTCCAGCTCCTCGTCCTCCCGCAGCAGTTCCGCGGTGGCCAGCAGCTCACCGGCCGGGTCCGCCACGGTGGACAGGCAGAGCAGCGGTCCGGTGATGGCGAACTCGAGGCTGAGCCGGCCGAGGACCGCGTTCGCGGTGGACTGCATGAACAGCAGCGGATTGTGCACCTGACCGGCCACGAGCAGGCGGCTGCCGAGATCGAGGGTGGCGGCGTCCCCCATCGTGCTGACCAGGACCATGGCGGTTCTGGAGCCGTCACCCGGCCGGGCGGTCAGACATCGCTCGACGGCCTGGTGCACCATCGGGCTGAAGGTGGACTCCACAAAACCGGCGACTGGCGGCGCGGACGGACCGGATATCGCGGCGATCATGCTCGCTCCAGTACCAGTGCGGTGTTGGCGCCACCGAACGCGGCGTTGACGGTGAGCGCACGCCGGAGCTCGGCCTTGTGGGGGCGGTTCGGCACATAGTCGAGATCGCAGTGTGGATCCGGTTCGGTGAACCCGGCGGTGGGCGGCAGGACCCCGTCCCGCAGCGCGAGCAGGGTGATCACGAGTTCCACCGCTCCGGCCGCCTCCAGCAGATGTCCCGTGGTGCTCTTGGTCGAACTCACCGGTACGCGGGCCGCGTCCGCGCCGAAGAGCGTGCGCAGTCCGCGCGTCTCGGCGGGGTCGTTGTGCCGGGTCCCGGTGCCATGCGCGTTCACGTAGTCGATCCGCGGGCCGCCCGCACGCCGCAGGGCCCGGCCGGCGGCCGCGACCAGCCCGGCGCCTTCCGGATGGGGCCGCGCGATGTGGTGGGCGTCGCCGGCGGCGCCCCAGCCGGTCAGCGCGGCGAGCGCACGTGCTCCCCTGCGCCGGGCACCGTCGACGGATTCGAGCACGATGGCGGCGGCTCCGTCCCCGAGCAGCAGACCGCTGCGGTCGGCGCAGAACGGCCGCACCATTCCGTCCCGGGACAGGGCGAATCCCGAGTCGAACTTGGCCAGGTTCTCCTCCTCCACCAGGTACGCCCCCGCGCAGATCGCGGTCTCCGCCCGGCCGGAGGCGATGAGCCGGCAGCCATGCGCGATCGCCGCGGCCGAGGCGACGCACGCGCCGGTGAACGCCAGCCGGGGGCCGCGCACGCCGAGCGTGTCCGCGAGGGTCTCGGCCTGCCAGGCGGGCACGGTCTCAGCGGCGCCGCCGGAGGCCGCCGCGCCGGGAGAGCCAGGAGGGCCGGGAGGGCCGGGAGTGCTCGGAGTGCCGGGAGCGTCCCGGGCGCGCCAGAAGCGGGTCAGCCCGGTGAAATCGCCCGCGGTCCCCACCAGGACGGCGGCCCGCGCACCCGTCGGCAGCCCGGCCATGCCGACCGCCGCCGCGGCGACCTCGGCCAGCACGTCGCGCAGCGGGGCGGCCGGGCCACAGGTGGCGGCCAGGCCCGTTCGGTACGGGCCGATGTCGAAGCGGGTGATCGGCGCGAAGGCGGGTCTCCCGTCGAAGACACCCTCCCGCAGCGCGTCCGCCCCGGTGCCGAAGGCCGTACGCACCCCGAATCCGGTCAGCAGCACCTCACGACTCATGGATGTCCACCAGGTAGTCGGTGATCCGGCGGATCGAGGTGAACTCGGCGAGGAAGGCTTCCGCCGGCTCGATCTCCAGGCCGTACCGCAGCTCCAGTTGGTGCAAAAACCACACCAACCCGAGTGAGTCCAGGGCGAGTTCGGCGTCGTCGTCCAGGCCGGGCGGCAGTTCGGCGAAGATCTTGGGGTCGGACAGCAGCTCCCGCACGGCGTCGGTGGTGATCCCCGGCCGGGTCTCGGATTCCGCGGTCATGCCGTGGCGCCCCGCCCGACGACCTCGTTGATCAGGTCGCCCAGGTTCATGGCGCCGGCCTGTTCGATGTCACCGTCGGGGAACTTCACGTCGAACCGGCGCTCCAGACGGAGAAGCAGCTCGATCAGGCCCAGGGAGTCGATGTCGATTCCGCCGGTGCCCATGGGGCTGTCATCGCTGATCTCGTCCGCGTCGAGCGGATGGTTCATCTCCTCGCTGATCGTGCTGAGCACGAAGTCGCGGATCTCCTTCTGCAACGCCGTCTGCATGGTGCGCAACCTTTCTGTGCCACGGAATCGGTGGGGGCGGGCGGCAAGGGCCGGGGGCGGCGGGTCCTCAGCGATCGGGAGCGCGGGCGAGCAGGGTGTCGCGGCGCCTGACGAGCTTGCCGTTGGAGGTGCGGGGCAGGTCCGCCAGGACATGGACGACGCGGGGCACCTTGTAGTCGGCCAGCCGGTCCCGGCACCAGCGCAGTAATTCCCCCGTCGAGGGGCCGTCCGGCGCGACGGACACATAGGCCTCGGTGGCGCCGGCGTGCACGACCACGGCTCCGTTGACCCCGGGGTGGCGGCACAACACGGCTTCGACCTCGGTCAGATCGACCTTGAGGCCGCCGATGACCACCAGGGAGTCGCCACGGCCCAGCAGCCGCACGGCGCCGGAGGCATCCAGTTCGGCCCGGTCGTGGGTGTGCAGCCAGCCGTCCGCGTACCGGTCGCCGCCGGAATCGTGCAGATACGGTGAGCCGTCCGGCAGCCAGACGTCCAGCTCGCCCTCGCGGACGCGCAGCCGCACCCCGGGGGCCGGCCGGCCGGCCGAGGGCCTCGACGCGCCGCTCACCTCCATCGCGATGACGCCGGTCTCGGTGGTCCCGTACGACTCGCCGACGCCGGTGCCGAACCGGTCGGCGAACCGTATGGCGGTCTGCGCCGGCATGATCTCCCCGCCCGAGACCGCCGCGCGCAGGGCGGGCAGCGCGGGCAGGTCCCGGGCGGTGCTCAGCAGCTCGTAGTGGAACGGTGTGCCGAAGATGACGTGGACGTCGTGACGCGCGGCGGCGGCCAGGATGTCCTTGGCCGACACCCGTCGCGCGAAGACCGCCGAGACGCCCGCGGCGAGGGAGTGCAGCACCCCGGCGATCAGGCCGAAACTGTGCGCGGTCGAGCTCAGCAGCAACACCCGCTCGCCCGGGGCCGGCATCCCCTCGATCCGGGTGAACCGCTCGATCTCGGCCGCCAGGGAGGCCGCGGTCCGCCCGATCACCTTGGGCAGCCCGGTGGAGCCCGAGCTGAACTGCACCAGCCGGTGCTCGGTCGCCGCCGGGCGGCCGTCCGGGTACCGGGAGGTGACCACCTCGTACCGGGGCTCGAACCTGAGCGACGAGCGGCCCGCCGTACCCGCGCCGACCATGAACTGCGGGTGGCACAACGAGCGCAGGGCGTCGACTTCCGACGGTTTGAGCCGGTGGTCGACCAGCATCACCTGGGCGCCCAGCCGCCACAGCGCGAGCAGTACCTCTATCTGGGTGCAGCTCGGTGGTATCTGGAGCATCACCGTATGCCCCTCGCCGACGCCGTGCCCGGCGAAGACCGCCGCTTCCGCGGCCACGGCGGCCCGGACCTCGCCGCGGCTCACCGGGTGGTCACCGTGGACGAGGTAGGGCAGCTCGTCGGGATGGGCGTCGAACAGCCGCTCAAGGAGCTCCCGCATGCGGACGCTCATCAGTTTTCCTTGCAGAACTCGCCGATGGGAAAGCCCACATGGCGCTGGTCCGTGGCCAGATAGCCGAGGAGTTCGTCGCCGCGCCGCAGCTCGGTGACGTTGTGCACCTTGCCGCCGGGCCCGAGCACCCGCACATGCCAGTCGTCCTGGACGGCGAGGCTCACCACGATGCCGTCGGCCGATCTCGCGGTGATGGTCAGCAGCGGCCGGGACTCCAGCTTGGCCCGGCCGACCGTGACCGGCCGGGTCCGGCCCTCGGCGTTGACGGCCAGGGTCGTGCTGCCCGAGCGCAGCTCGCTCAGGTAGTTGGTCCGGTTCTCCGGGCCGAGCACATAGGAGTGCAGGGCGCCGGCGTTGACCCGGAACGGGCGGGTCGGCATGTACGGCAGCGGATGGGTCTCGCTGCAGCACAGGATGAAGCCGGTCGAGTACGAGCCGACGAGGATGCCCTCGTCCTCGGCGAAATGCGTGCAGGTGTCCACGCACACCCGGTCGCCGAGCCCATGGTGCTCGATGCGGTCGACGGTCAGCGTCGTCAGCTCCAGTGGGGAGGTTCCGGCTTCGAGCAGCCGGGCCAGCGCGAACACCTCGCCGGCGTCGGAGGGAGCCAGCAGGACTCCGTCCGAACCGCGTTCCAGCACCTCCAGGACGGTGGCGGCTTCCTCCAGATCGGCGCAGACGGTGATCAGCTTTCCGGCGGAGCGGTCCGCGGCGGCGAGCACGATCTCCAGCGGGATCTTGGTCGGGTCGGCGAAGCGGACCACGGTGAGGGGCAGCGCGACGGCGGCCTCGCACGCCAGCCGCAGCGACGGTTCGTCGTGTACGTCGACCCACGCGGCGGTGTCGGCGCCGAGGTCGTACAGCTCCTTCTCCTCGGTCACCACCGTGGTGGTGACGCCGGTGACGGTGGGGGGCAGTGCGGCGAGGACGGCTTCGTCATCGCAGAGCACGCCCTGCATCCGCGTATGGATGGCGGCGTCGACGATGGATTCGAGCTGGGTCTGCGGAACGGCTCGGAGATCGATCCATGCGAACTTCATACGGCTCCTGTCGCGATCGTCGGGGGGTGGGGGGTCGTTCCGGCGTCGACGGCGTGCACGACGGCGGCCAGCCGCGCCACCAGCGAGGAGGGTGAGGGCGAGGAGAAGATCCGACGGCCGACCGCGAGGCCGCGGCACCCGGCGAGCATCAACGAGGTCGCGTGACTGATCAGGTCCGAGCCGTCGGGCGGGCCGCCCGCGGCGAGGACCGGCAGCGGACAGCTGTTCACCACCTCGGCCATCCGGTCCATCGGCAGCGCGATCGAAGTCTTCACCAGGTCGGCGCCGAGATCGGCGGCGATGTTGACCGCGTGGGCGAGCAGCGCGGGATCGTGCGGATCGGCGATCCGCGGCCCCCTCGGGTAGATCATCGCGAGCAGCGGCATGTTCCACATGTCGCACGAGGCCGCGACGGCCCCCAGGTCCGTGAGCTGCCGGTGCTCGGTGTCCGATCCGAGATTCACATGCACGCTCACCGCGTCCGCGCCCAGCCGTACGGCCTCTTCGACGTCGCCGACGAGCACCTTGGCATCGGTGTCGGCCGCGTGCACCGTACCCGCACTCAGGTGAACCACCAGGGCGCAGCGGCGCAGGATGTCCGGTGCGATCGCCCGCGCCCGGCCCTTGTGGACAACGACCGCGTCCGCGCCGCCGTCGACCAGCGCCCGGAGCAGCCCGTTCCAGCGGGCCTGGGACACCACCGGCCCATCGGACACACTGTGGTCGAGCGGGACGAAAAGATATCTTCCGTCCCCGACGCCCGAGAGCCGCCGCATCCGGAATGATTTACCAATATCGGTCATGTGCCAGGCACACCTCTCCCAAGGGGCGAACCACGCAGGGGGATTGCTCGGCCAGAATGGCACGTCCGCGCAATGCCGAGCGGATATCGAATCTCCATCACTCCGCGGTTATGCGGCTCTGAGGAATTTCTGAGATTGCTCTGACAGGCTGTCCGACGGCTATTACGCCGGAGCCCGAAAACCGCGTTTTCGAGGAGGCTGTTGTGACCGCCTTGACCGATCCGGTACGCATCTCGATCGCCTGTCACGGCGGACGTGGTCACACCGCCAGGCTGGCGGAGGCCGTACGAGCCGGGGCGAGCCGGGTCCCGCACACCGAGGTCGCCGCCATCCGGGTCGACCGGATCACCGATCAGGAATGGCATCGGCTCGACGATGCCGACGCCATCGTCTTCGGTGCGCCGACCTATATGGGCACGGCCTCGTCGGCGTTCCACGCCTTCGCGGAGGCGAGCGCCCGGCGCTGGCTCACCCGCCGCTGGCAGGACAAGCTGGCGGCGGGTTTCACCAACTCCGGCTCGATGGCCGGAGACAAGGCCGGCACCCTGGGCTATTTCGCCACTCTCGCCGCACAGCACGGCATGCTCTGGGCCAGCCTCGGCCTGCCTCCCGGGTGGAATTCCTCCTCCGGCAGCGAGTTCGACCTGAACCGGCTCGGTTTCTTCCAGGGCGCCGCGGCGCAGTCCGCGGTGGACGACAGATCGGGTGCGGTGCACAAGTCCGACCTCGCCACCGCGGAACATCTCGGGCACCGGGTCGCGGAGCTCACCCGGACCCTGGTCGCGGGCAGACGAGCGCTGGCGCCGTGAGCCACCGGCCCGCGGTGTCGCTCGCGGCCGGGGGCGAGGGCCGCGGCGTGGCCACCTCCGCCCGGCAGTGGTGGACCGTGGCCGTGGCGGTCCTGGCGCAGACGCTGGTCCTGCTGGACAACACGGTCCTCAACGTGGCGATGGAAACCCTCGCCGATCCGGTGCACGGGCTCGGGGCGAGCTCCGCCGACCTGGCGTGGGCCAACGCCTCGTACTCGCTGGTCTTCGCCGCGGGCAGCTTCGCCGGAGGCGCGCTCGCCGACCGCTACGGGCCGCGGCGCATCCTGGTCACCGGGCTGGTGGTGCTGGCCGGCGCCTCCACACTGGCCGCGTTCTCGGCCGGGGCCACGGAGCTGACCGTCACCCGTGGTGTCATGGGCGCGGGCGGGGCGCTGATCACCCCGGCGACGCTGGCGATCGTCACCCGCGCCGGCGCACCGGCCGACCGGACGCGGGCGATCGCGGTCTGGGCCTCCGCGGGCGGCGCCGCCGTGGCGCTGGGACCGGTGGTGGGCGGTGCGCTGCTGACCCGGTTCTGGTGGGGCTCGGTGTTCCTGGTCAACCTTCCGGTGGTGGCGGTGTGCCTGCTCGGCGTGTGGCTCCTGGTGCCCGGGCTGCGCTACGCCGAGCGCAGGGTGCTCGACCCACTGGGCCTGGCGCTGTCCGTACTGGGGCTGGGTCTTGTGGTGTACGGCGTCATCCGGGGCGGCCGCCCGGCCGGCTGGTCGAGCCCGGCCACGCTGCTGCCGCTGGCGGTCGGTCTCGCCCTGCTGGCGGCGTACGTGAGGTCGCAGAGCCGCCGAGCCGCGCCGGGTTTCGATGTGCGCCTGTTCGCCGAGCCGCGCTTCGCGGGCGGCACGGTGACCCTGCTGTTGCTCTTCTTCGGCCTGGCGGGGCAGCTCTTCTACTGCGCCTTCTATCTGCAGGGGGTGCACGGGCTGTCGACGCTGGCCGCCGGGGCCGTGATGTCGGCCGCCGCGGGCGGCATCGTGCTCGGCAACCAGATATCCCCGGCGCTGTCCCGGCGGCTGACCGTCCGCTGGTGCGCGGTCGCCGGGATACTCCTGTCCAGCGTCACCTTCGGCGGCTATGTGTTCTTCGATGCGGGCACCCCGGTGGCCTGGATCGCCGGGGTGCTCTTCGCGCAGGGCGCCGGTATCGGCCTGGTGGTGGCGCCGATGACGGCGGAGATGATGGCCTCCCTGCCCGCGCGATACACCGGCGCCGGTGCGGCGATCAACGCCGCCGCCCGGCCGGTGGGCAGCACCCTCGGGGTCGCGGTGCTCGGCTCGGTGCTCGCCACCGCCTACCGCGGGGCCATCCGGCCCTCGCTCACCGATCTGCCTCCCGGGCCACGGGAGACGGCCCTGGACTCGGCGGAGGCCGCCCGGGCGGTGGCGCGGTCGCTGAGCCGCCCCGACCTCCTCGCCGCCGCGAACCGGGCCTATCTGCACGCCATGTACGTCACCGCCGCGTGGACGACGCTGCTGTCCGTGGCCGGTGCCGTTCTCGTCATCGGATATTTCCGGCCGCGACCATCAACGACGGAGGCAGGAAGTGGACATGGGGCTGCGCCATCTTCGGATCGTGCTCACCGTGGCTGAGTCGGGCAGCATCAGCCATGCGGCCGCCACTTTGCAGATCGCCCAATCCGGCCTGTCCACCCAGCTCAGACGCATTGAGCAGGAATTCGGCGGGCCGCTGTTCCGCCGCCGCCCGCACGGTGTCGAGCCGACCGAGCTCGGCGTCCATGTCCTGGGCAGAGCACGGCAGTTGCTCGACGAGTTCGGTGATCTGCTCGCCACGGCACGGACACTGGCCCAGCCGGCCGAACCGCCGCAGGCCGTCGGGCTGGGCGGAGTGGACAACCCCTGGGTGCCGCTGATCGCCGTACTCATCCGGGAGCGGCTGCCGCACCATGAACAGCTGACCTATCTGGAACCCTCCTCCCAGGCCGTGCTGGAGTTGCTGCGCACCGAGAAGATCGCGCTCGCGGTCGTCAGTGAGTTCCCGGATGTCGTGCCGCCCCCGGTGCGCGAGTTCACCGTCCGCGACCTCGATACCGAACCGGTGCTGATCGGCCTCTCCCCCGGCCACCGGCTGGCCCATCGGCAGCTGATCACCCTGGAAGAACTGGCCGAGGACACCTGGGTCGCCCCCGGCGACCGCTCCGACGGTCTCGGCCTGAGCCTGAGGATCGCGTGTGAGCGTGCGGGGTTCACCCCTCGGTTCCGGTATTTCGGCGCCGACCAGACGACCGCGTCGGCCATCGTGAGCGCCGGGAACGCGATCGGGGCCTTCTTCGCGCCGGGCGACCACTGCCCGGGGGTCGCGCTGAAGCGGCTGGCGAACGGCCGGCTGTGGCGCCGGACACGGCTGGTGTGGGACGCCGAGTCGCCGCTGGCCGGGCTCGCCGAAGATCTCGACAGCGGTGCCCTCGACTGGCGTCGGCCGCAGGCCTCATGAACCGGCCCTGGCACCGATATGTCCTCGGGCTGCCCGACCTTCGCGTCAGTGCCCGGAAACATCCGGCCGTCCGCCTCCCGCGGAGAGGCACGAGGCGATCGTCCGTTGCCGCGGAATGGTCTCCCCCGCCCGCGCCGCCGGCAGCTCCACGGTGAACAGCGCACCCTGCCCCGGCCGTCCACCGGCGGTGATCCGCCCGCCATGGCTTTCGACCACCTCACGGGCCAGTGCCAGTCCGAGCCCGAACCGTCTGCCACGGCCGGCGGCCCCCCTGGCGAACCGCTCGAACATGCGGGTGGCCTCCTCCGGTGCGAACCCCACGCCGGTGTCGCGTACGGACAGCGACACGATGCCGGGAAGCGGGGCGTCCACGGACACCACGACCTCCCCACCGGGCGGAGTGTGCCCCATCGCGTTGTCGACCAGCGCGGCGATCACCCGGCGCAACGCCGACGTGGTGCCCATCACCACATGCCGCCCCGGCCCGCACCGAAGCCCCACGGTCAGCCGCATCGTCTGGGCCCGGGCATCCTCGGCGGACACCGCCTCCTCGGCGAGCGTGGCCAGGTCGACCGGCTCGCGGGATCCCGGCGACTGGGACAGCCGCGCGGAGAGCAGCAGGTCGTCTATGACGTCGCCGAGCTGCCGCGTTCCGGTCACCAGGCGCCGCAGGTCGGTGGCGAGCTGCTGCGGGGTGGCCGTGCCGGAGCGCCGGACCAGCAACTGGGCGCGGGTGTGCAACTGGGTCAGTGGTGTGCGCAGTTCATGACTGGCGTCCGCGACGAACCGCCGCTGCCGGTCCAGTGCCTCGGAGAGCGGCCGCATCGCCCGTCGCGCGAGCATGCCGCTGGCGAGGGCGACGAGCAGCAGACCGACCGCCTCGGCCGCCGCGAAGGCGAGCAGCAGATGGTTGCGGTCGGCACGCTGGAACCGTTCGCCGTAAGCTGCCTGGACGACCTCCGCGCCACGCCACGCGGTGCGCACCGTGTACTCCTCGCCACCTCGCTTCACCCGTTCCAGCATCGCGGGAGCGCCCGCGCGGACCGCGGCCAGGCTGGCTCTCACGGGGAGCCCGGCGGGGGTGCCGGGGGTGCTGCTGATCACTCCGTCCCGCTCCACGGTCATCCACACGCACACCGGCGGGCTGTCGATGGTGTTGTGGTCGATCCCCCACTGGGTTTCGCGCTCCGCGTCGGCACGTTGGGCGAACAGCATGACGCCATAGACGATGACCCCGATGATCAGCATGATCACCGACATCACCAGCGAGATGCGCCGGGTTATCGTCCACTGGGCGGAGGAGAGTCTCCGCTGCTCGGGGCCGGGCGCCGTGCGACGCGGGAAACGGATCGGAATCGAATTCACAGCGTCCCCATCTGATAGCCGCGCCCGCGCACGGTGCGGACGACGTCCCGGCCCAGTTTCCGCCGCAGGTAGTAGACATAGGTGTCGACAATGGACTCCGCAGAGGTGTCGGGAAACACCCGCTCGCGAAGGTGTGAACGGTCGTGCACGATCTTGGGGCCTTCGGCGAGCGCGTGGAGCAGGCCGAATTCCCGCAAGGACAGCTCGATGCCCGTGCCGTCGGCAAGGCGGACCTCGCGGCGCCGCAGGTCCAGCTCTCCGTCGCCGAGCGGAAGGATTTCGGCGCCCGAGAGGTCGCGCCGGTGCAACGCCCGCACCCTGGCCAGCAGTTCGTCCACTTCGAAGGGCTTGACCAGATAGTCGTCCGCGCCCGAATCGAGGCCGGCGACCCGCTCGCCGAGTTCGCCCAGCGCGGTCAGTACCAGGACCCGCGTGGTCACACCGACCCGCCGTAATCGTTTCACCAGGTCCAGGCCCTCGATACCCGGAAGCATACGATCGACCACCATCACCTGATGTCGTCGGCTGAGCCCGAGATGAAGCCCCCGATGGCCGTCGAATGCCACCTCGACGTCGTAACCCTCTGAGCTGAACAATTCGGCCAGCATGTCTGCGGTTTCCCGGTCGTCCTCGATCAGTAACAGCCGTGTCTGATTCGCAGTCGACCGGTCTATATCGGCTGGATAGATCATTCGCTCATCTTGGCAGTCCGGATGTGGACACAGCGCGTCGTATCTCGGCCGTCGGGCGACGAGTTCCAAAGGGCTTCCATCGTCTCGGCAGGGCCGACCGTGTCAGCTCCTCACGACGCCGCGCAGCAGCAGGTCGATGAGCCGGGTGGCCAGCTCACGCTGGTCCTCGCCGGCGGCCATGAGGCTGATCCCGCCGAGGGCCATCAGCACGTCCTGGGCGTCGGCCTCCGGCCGCGCCGCCGACCGGCCCTCGCCGGGCGACAGCAGGTGGTCGATCGCCTCGGCGAGCAGGGTCCGGGTCGAGCACCCGGCTCGGCCGCCACATCGGGGACATCTCCCACAGCCCCGCCTCGTTCGACCCCACCAGCACCGACGTGTCCTGGAAGAACATCGAGAAGGGGGCCGCGACCTCCGTGCTGCTCGCCGCCTCCCCGCTGACCGAGGGCGTGACCGGCCGGTACTTCGAGGACTGCAACGAGGCCGGACCCCACCAGCCCGGTGTCCGGCGCGGAGTGGCCGCCCACGCACTGGACGCTCGCCACGCGGCCCGCCTGTGGCAGACCTCCCTCGACCTGCTCACGACCACGGCAACCACGGTCTGACCACGCCATCCCCCAGGGGGTCACGAGACGTCGGCTCGACCACGGGACGTGTGGCGGCCGTCGCCCCCGATGTCCGAGTGGGGCCGGGGTCACCGGCTGACTCAGTGTCCAGCGCTCTGGCCACCGTCCACGTGCCCAACGCGACGGTGTTGACCCGAATGCCACGGGGCGCATAGTCGATCGCCAGCTCCCTGATGACCGCGTTCAGTCCGCCTTTGGTCAGCGCGCCAGCCGCCCCAGCAGGGAGGAGGCCGCCGTGATACCGGCCGCGGCGGCCAGGAGCAGGACGGCGTAGTCGAGTGCGAGATGGTGCGGGGTGCCAAGCAGTAGTCCGCGCAACGCGTCGACCTGGTAGCTCAGCGGATTGGCGGTGCTGACGGCCTGGAGCCAGCCGGGCATGAGGGCCACCGGGTACAGCGCGTTGGAGCCGAAGAACAGCGGCATGGTGATGGCCTGCCCGATGCCCATCAGCCGGTCGCGGGTCAGCACGATCCCGGCGATGGTCATCGACAGGCAGGAGAAGAAGGCCGAGCCCAGGATCACCGCGACGGCCACCCCGAGGAGCCGCAGCGGATTCCAGGTCAGCGCGACCCCGAGCAGCGCCGCGATGACGATCACCACGACCGCCTGGATCAGCGCCTTCACCCCGGAGGCGAATGCCTTGCCGGTGATCAGGGCGGCTCGCGGGGTGGGGGTGACCAGCAGTTTGGTGAGGATGCCGGCGTCCCGCTCCCAGATGATCTGGATGCCGTAGAAGATGGCGATGAACATCGCGGACTGGGCGATGATGCCGGGCGCGAGATAGTCGATGTACGGCGTGCCGCCGGTCGGTATGGCCTTGAGCCGGGTGAACGTCTCGCCGAAGATCAGCAGCCAGAGGGCGGGCTGGACGGCCCGGGTGTACAACTCGGTGCGGTCGTGCCGCAGCTTCTGCAGCTCGACCACGCACATCGCGACGACCCGCGCGGGCAGCACCCGCCAGCCGGTGCGGGCGCGCGGCGGGGTCAGCAGCGGATCGGGCCGTCCGTCCGGGACGAGCCCGGCGGCATCAGCCGACCCGGGACGCGGTGCGACGGGTGCTTCGGACATCGCGGAAATCTCCTCCCTGCTCGTCGAGGCCACTTCCGGCGACGTCCCGGAAGACGTCCTCCAGAGTCGGCTTCGGGTCGGTCTCGCCCTCCGCCCGGCGGCGGCCGGCCAGCTCGGAGCGGAGCTCGCCGGGCGTGCCGAGTGCGTGGATCCGGCCGCGGTGCATCAGCGCGACCCGGTCGCAGTACTGGTCGGCCTCGTCCATGTAGTGCGTGGTGACCAGCACGGTCATCCCGGTGGCCGCCCGTACCGCGTTGATGTGCTCCCACACGCTGGTCCGGGCGATCGGGTCCAGGCCGATCGTCGGCTCGTCCAGCATCAGCAGCCGGGGCGCGCTGACCAGGGCCTGGGCCAGTTCGAGGCGGCGGACCATGCCTCCGGAGTACGTTTTGGCGAGCCTGTCGGCCGCCGGGGTGAGGTCCACCGCCTCCAGCACCCGCGCCACGCGGTCGGCCCGCTCCCGGCGGGTGACGTCGAAGACGCGGGCGAACAGCTCCACGTTCTCCCGGCCGGTGAGTCCGGCGTCGGCGGACAGCTGCTGCGGTACGTAACCCAGCAGCCGGCGGACCGCCATCCGCTCCTTCGCGGCGTCGTGCCCGAACACCCGCACCATCCCGGCGGGGACCGGCAGCAGTGTGGTGATGCAGCGGATCGCGGTGGTCTTGCCCGCTCCGTTGGGTCCGAGCAGCCCGAAGACCTCGCCCGCCCGGACCGACAGCTCCAGGTCGTCGACCGCCTTGGTCTCCCCGAACGCGTACCTCAGACCCTCGCAGACGAGCGCGACCGGAGACGTGCTCTCCGAGGCGTCGGTCATATCCCATCCACCTCCTCATGAAGGTTCTCGGCCAGCCGGCGCAGCGCCGGAACGGCCGCGGCCAGCGCCGCCCGATCGCTCTCGGACAGCCGCGCCACCTGCTCACGGACCAGCGCGCCGCGCCGTGCCTGCCACTCCCGCAGCCGGGTCTCGGCGGCGGGAGTGGTCGTCAGCCGTGCGGAGCGCCGGTCCTCGGGATCGGTCTCGCGGTGCAGATAGCCCGCCTTCACCAGCTGGTTGACCAGGGTGGAGACCGAGTTTCCCGCGAGATAGAGCTCCTTGGCCGCGGCCGACACCCGGATCCCGGGCTGGGCCATGACCAGCCGCAACAGCTCCACCTGGGCACCGCGCAGCCGCGGCTCCGTCATCCCGGCCCGCAGCCGCCGCCGGATCAGCCGCTGGACGCCGCCCAGCACATCGGCGAACGAATCGGGGAACTCCTCTGTGGCCATGTCCCCACTTTACCTCTCAGTGAGAGGTAACTTTCCACACCCGAACCGGTCGGGGTCCGGCGGATCACCTCACAGGAAGCCCACAAGGCCGTCTCCTACCGTCCCGTGCCCACGGAAACGAAGATCGTCCCGCCGCCGCGGTCAGCAATGGCCAGCCGAACCAGGGCTTCACCGTCTGGTACCCACCCGTCGTGCCCAAGAGCCAGACCATCCGCGTCGACAAGGACATTTGGCGCGAGGTCGCCGATCTCGCCTCGGCCGGAGCGGACGACCGCGTCTACGCCTTCGACCCGCGCAGCGGCAGGATCCGCTTCGGCGACGGGCACCACGGAGAGGTCCCCCGGAAGGGCTCGAAGATCACCGCCGATTACGACTCCGGACCACACGCCGGTTTCGTCGACTACTACACGAAGATGAAGGCGGTCGATCCCACCATCGAGGTGCTCGCCATCTGGGCGCCCATCGAGGACGGGAAGCTGGCGGGCGGCAAGAGCTTCCCGGAACTCATGGCCGAGCACGGCCACGCGGACAAGTACGACGGCATGGCCATCCACCCGTACACCAACTTCTCCCGGGACCTCAAGGCCACGAGCTTCCCCGACAAGCGGGCCGGACACGACTACCAGATGCTCGGCGACGCGGCCGCCGCCACGATGGTCTCCGACCTCACCGCGCAGGTGCGCAAACACGGCAAGGACGACGCGTACATCGCCGTCTCCGAATGCGGCGCCCTCTTCTTCGGAGGGGAGCGCGAAGCCGACGCGTATCCCGCGACGCCGAACACCCCGACGCCGTCACCATCGAAAAGTCGCAGGCCACGGCTCACGGCGCCTCCCTGACCTGGACGTTCCCGGCACACTCGGTCACGCTTCTGCGCTTCCCACCGCCCTCGTCGAGCTAGCCTTCCGCCCGCTGTGCCGCTATCGGGGCCCCGCTTCGGTTCAGCGGCGCAGCAGGCTCGCGGTGAGACCGTCGGCCACGAGCTGGAATCCCAGTACGAGAAGGGTGACGGCGGCCATCGGGCCGATGGCGTACCAGGGGTTCTGTGCGAGGAAGTTCATGCTTCCCTGCAGCAGCGACCCCAAGGAGGGGGCCGGCGGGGGAATGCCGATCCCGACGTAACTCATGCCGCCCTCGATGAAGACGGCGGTCGACATCGACAGGGCGAACTGGACGATCAGCGGGTCGAGGCCGTTGGGCAGGATGTGGCGCAGCAGGATCCGCACCCGGCCCGAGCCGATGGCCGCGGCCGCCACGACATAATCGCGCTGCCACTCGCTGACGACCGAGGACCGGATGAGCCGGCCGAACAGCGGCACATTGACCAGGGCGATGGTCACCATGACGGCGGTGCGTCCGGAGCCGATGAGCATGGCGACCGTGACGCCCGCGACGAGCGCGGTGAACGACAGCATGACGTCGAACGCCCGCTGGACGACGGTGTCGAGCCACCGGGCCAGTCCGCTCGCGAGGCCGATGAGGATCCCGGTGAGGGCACCGATCGGGACGGCTATCACGGTGGCGAACACGTCCTGGCGCAGCCCGTACAGCACCCGGGAGAACAGGTCGCGGCCGTATTCGTCGGTGCCGAGCGGGTGGGCGGACGACGGATCGGCGAGGGCGAGCGGCCCTTGTTGGGTCGGCGAGGCGGGTGCCAGCAGCGGGGCCAGCACACCGGCCAGGACGAGCACGACGACGAGTCCGAGCCCCATGCTCAGCACCGGGCGGCGCAGCAGGCGCGACCGGTCTCCGCCACGGACGGCGACGGTGGCCGTCGGCGGTGCCTCGGTGGTGGTGGTCATGCTCGCTCCATCCTGAGCCGGGGATCGACGGCCGCGTGCAGCAGATCGGTGAGGGTCTGCAGGACGACGAACACCGTGACCGTGATGAGCAGCAGATTCTGCACGACGAAGTAGTCGCTGCTCTTGAGAGAGTCGATGATGAGCTGGCCCACGCCCGGCCAGGCGAAGATGGCCTCCACCACGATCGCCCCGCCGAGCATCTGGCCGATCTGGATGCCGAGGACGGTGAGCACCGGCGGCAGGGCGTTCGGAAGGGCGTGGCACAGGACGATCCGGCGCCGTCGCAGTCCTTTCGCCGTGCCGATGCGGATGTAGTCCTCGTCGAAGACCCGCCGGATGGAAGTCGACAGGAAGCGGGCCAGTACGGCGGCGGCGGGCAGGGCCAGGGCGAGGGCGGGCATGATCAGGTACTGCACACCGAGCTCCGGGTCCGCGGTCAGGGAGATGTGGCCGCCCGCGGGCAGGATGCGATGGGTGATGGCGAACACCATCACCAGGAGCACTCCGCTGACGTAGGGCGGTATCGCGAAGGCCAGTGCCGTCGCGGCGGCGGTCGCGCCGCGGATGAGGCGGCCTTTGGCCACGCCGAGCACAAGACCGGCCGGGCCGCCGAGCAGGACCGCCAGGACGATGGCGCCGAGGGTGAGTTCGAGCGTGTTGCCGAGGCCGTTGCCGATCAGGGTGGCGACAGGCACTCCGCGGACATAGGAGTCGCCGAGGTCGCCCGTCAGCACCCCGCCGAGCCAGGAGAGATACTGCCGGGGCAGCGAAGCGTCCAGTCCCAGCTGGTGCCGGACCACGGCCACGGTCCTGGCGGAGGCGTCCGGGCCCGCGGCGAGCACGGCGGGGTCGCCGGGCGCCAGGTGGAGAACGCCGAAGACCACGACCGACGCGATGGCCAGTACGAGCAGGGCCGAGGGGACACGCCGGAGGGCGTAGCGGAGCATGGGGTCCTCCTCATGCCAGATAGGCATTGTCGAGGTCGATGCCGTCGTACATGGTCCAGGCCAGACCCTGGAGCGAGGCCTGAATGGCATAGGTATGGGTGCTGTTGATCAGGTCGATGACGAACTGCTCCCTGAGGAGCAGCTCGTTGAGGTCGCGGTACGCGGCGGTCAGCGCGTCTCCCTTGCCGGTCCAGATCTCTTCGGCCAGGCGGCTGTACTCGGGATCGCGGAAGTTGGAGGCGTTCTGCTGGGCATTGAAGGGCCAAGCGCCTTTGACGAGGGTCGACGGCGTCAGTTGCCCGAAGCCGTGGCCGTTGACGAACAGGCCGGGGATCTTCCCGCTGACGAACAGCTTCTGGTACTCGGCGTCCTGCTTGGGTCGCAGTCGGCAGGTGAGGCCGATGTCCTCGAGGTTCGCCTGCACGATCTGGGCGATCGCGGCGTTGGTCGCCAGCGTGTTGCTGTAGTACAGGTCGACCGTGGCGCCGGCCGCGCCGGCCTGTCGCAGCAGACGTTTCGCCTTCTCCGGGTCGAGGGTGTAGGCCGCTGCCCGATCGGGGTCCCAGGCGGCCGAGGCCGGTGACCACGGCAGGCTGCTCGGTCGGCCGATCCCGCCCAGGGCCTGGGCGAGCACCCGCTGCCGGTCCACCGCCCAGGCCACTGCCTGCCGCACCTCGACCTTGTCCAGCGGGGGCACCTTGACGTTGGCCCCGATGTAATAGGTGAGATCGTGGGCATCCGACTGCACCAGGCGGAACCCCGGCCGGTCGCGGATGCCGGCGGCGTCGAGCGGCGAGAGGTCGAGGGCCAGATGTGTCTGGCCGGAGCGCAGGGAGGCCACGGCGGTGGACGACTGCGCGGCGATCGCGATCTCTATGCCGTCGAGGTAGGGACGGCCGGGTTTCCAGTAGTGGCGGTTGCGTTTCAGCGAGATCGACGAGCCCGGCTTGTAGGACTCGACGGTGAACGGCCCGGTGCCGATGATCTCCCGTCCCGAGGCGAGATCGGTCACCGACTCCCGGTCGATCATGACCATCATCTCGAACATGTCCCACACATTGCTGACGGCCTTGCCGAAGCCCACGGTGACTTCGTGATCGCCGGTCCGCTCGGCGGAGGTGACCTGCTGAGCCACGGACTTGACCTGGGAGGAGGTGGTGTCCTTGGTCAGGTGGTCCAGGACGAACACGACGTCGTCCGGTCCGAAGGGGCGGCCCGAGTGGAACCTCACGTCGTCACGGAGCTGGAAGACATGGGTCCGTCCGCCGTCCGTCACCCGCCAGCTCTTCGCGAGCGACGGCCTGGGCCGCAGAGTCCTGTGGTCCAGCTCGGTCAAGGTGTTGAAGACCGTGCGGCTCACCGAGAAGTTCGGATTGATCTGTGACAGCAGGAACGCGGGGAGGATGTCCGTGCCCTGGACCATATGCAGGGTGCCGCCGTGGCGCGGCCCGCCCCCGGACCCCTGCTGTTCCGCGACGGCACTGCGGCAGGCGGTGTTCAACGGGCCCGTGCCGAGCAGGAGTCCCGCGGCGAGGACCGTGCGGCGGGCTGGCTGACCACGTTGTCCGGTCACGCTGACTCCTACCGGTCGGTTGACCACACGAGCCGCGTGCCCGCGTGATGGTCGGCGAGGTCGGGGAAGAGGTGGGAGCAGGCGGCGTCGGGGCAGTCCGCGCCGCACCGCAGCCTCTCCCACCCCTTTAAATTAGAGTAGTTTATTTAACTACGCTGGAGTGACCTTGCAACCAAAACCCAGGGAGGTCAAGGGTCCCGCCGGGTGAGCCCGCCGCGGGATCCCCCGGTTCCCGCGGCCGCCATCGCCGTGTCAGCCGACGGAAAGACCCAGATCCGTCACATACCAGCGACCGCCCACGACGGCGGCCTCGACCCTGACACCGATCTCGTCCTCCTTCACCCCGGTGGAGTTCGACAGGACGATGGCCTTCAACGTCTGGCCGTCCACGGTGATCTGCTCACCGTCGACCGTCGCCTTCTGGTCCGCGACCGGGACCTTCGCCACCTTCACCGTCGGGGGATTCTTCGGCTGATCGGGGGCGAACGAGGCGTGCAGGCGGTGTACTTGCTGCTTCATCTGCCGGGCCTGCGGGGTGTCGCCGCCGCACATCGCCGCCGTGTTGGGCTTCGCGGGAGAGCCGCCGTCGGCCGATGTCGCCATGACCAGGCACGCCTTCTTGGGCTGGTCCTGTACGACCGCGGCGACCCAGGTGGCCACCGCCTCCTGCACCGTGGACCGACCGCCGGGACCGGGCCGCCCGGTCGGGGAGGGGGTGGGTTCGGCGGTCGTGCCGGTCGAGGCGGACGGGGCGGCCGAGGCCGAGCCGTCCTTCCCCTTCGGCTTCGAGGAGTCCGAGTCCGTCGAACACCCGGTGAGGGCCGGCGCCGCGGCCAGCAGCACACATACGCCGGCGATCCAGCCGGCAGCCGTCTTCTTCGGCATCGCGGTTTTCATGCGGTTCACGCTCTCTGGTAGTTCATCATCGGTCAGAACCCCGACGGCCCTCATCGCCGTCCTCGTGTGGCCGCGTATGCGGCCGGCCGGGACGGACGCGGAGGTGGCCGGTGGGGCATTCGGCAGGACGTCAGGCCGCCCTGGGGGCGGGGGCGAGTGGGTCGAGGTAGTCCGTCTCGGCCGTGTCGAGGGCGAGGCGTACGGCACCGGTGACCACGGCGTGCTCGCGCAACGGCGAGGCTTCGACACGGGGGACGCGCGGGACGAGGTCGGTCAGCCGGCGCCGCAGCGGCGGCAGCAGCACGTCTCCCGCTCCCGCCACGGCACCGGTGACCACCACCAGTTCGGGGGCGAGCAGCATCGTCAGCGTGGCGATCGCGCGGGCGGCCGCCTCCAGCCCCTCCTCCAGGGCACCGGCGGCGCCGAGGTCGCCCCGGCGGACGGCTTCGAAGACATCCCTCGCGCTCACGCGGCGCGGGTCCGCGTCGGTCAGGGTGCGCAGCTCGGCGCCCGGTGTGCCGGGGCGCGGCGGGGCGCCCCGGGCCGCCACCTTGGCGACCAGGGACGCTCCCCGCTCCCGGACCGATCTCGCGATGCCGTCGTCGCGGGAGTAGTCACCCATCAGGGACAGGAAACCGAGGTCCCGGGCGCTGTTGGCCTGGCCGCGCACCAGGGTGCCGCCGGTGCACATGCCCACCCCCAGCCGCTCCCCCGCCAGCAGGCAGACGACGTCCTGGGAGGTGCCCGCGCAGCCGCGCCAGCGCTCGCCGATGAGCGCCAGGTTGCAGTCGTTCTCCACGCACACCCGGGCGGAGAAGTCCCGGGCCAGCGCGGCGCGGAGGTCGACCCCGAGGAAGCCCGGGATGCCGGTGCGCTGCTGTACGACGCCGTCGGCGTCGACGGGACCGCTGGTGCCCACACAGACCGCCAGTACCTGCTCATCGCGCAGCCCGGCGGTGCGCACCACCTCGACGGCGAGCTTGCGCACCCGCATGATGCGCTGTTCCGGGCCGACCGACGGGTCACCGAACGCGATCCGCGCCTCGGCGACAAAGGCTCCGCGCAGATCGGCGACGACGACGCGGACACTGTGTGCGCCGATGTCGATGCCCAGGACATAACCGGCGGTCGCCGCGAACGAGAAGACCCTCGATGGCCTGCCGCGCCCGGACAGGCGCCCATCGACGCGATCGGTGCTCTCCCGGACCCAGCCGAGCTCGACGAGGTGGTGCGCGGCGGCGTGCACGGTGGGCCGCGACATGCCGGTGGCATCCATCAAGTCGCCGGAGGACATCTCCGCCCGCTCCGCGGGGCGTTCCCGCAGCTTTGCCAGGATGCGCGCGGCGTTGACCCTCCGGGCCAGGGCGGATGTAGCGATATCGCCCGGCATCTGCTGCGGCGCTCCTCTCGACTGCGCGCTGAGGACATTGACGAGCACGGGATCTTGACCCCGGCGCGCGCGGCCTGGAAGTCTAGCGCACGGCTTAAATAAACGACTCTCATAAAAAGCGAAGGACAGGAGGGCCACGCACGATGACCCGCAGCGCTTCTCCCTCCGGCCCCGCCACGTCCACACGGCGTCCGAACGTCCTCGTCTTCTTCACCGACCAGCAGCGCTGGGACACCACCGGTCTGCACGGGAACCCGCTCGGGCTCACTCCGGTCCTCGACCGCCTTGCCGCGGAGGGGGTGAGCGTGGACCGCTCCTTCACCTGTCAGCCCGTGTGCGCGCCCTCCCGCGCCAGCCTCCAGACCGGGCAGTACCCGACCACCACCGGCGTCTTCCGCAACGGCCTCGCCCTTCCCCGGGACACTCCGTCCCTCGCCCGTTCCTTCCGGGACGCGGGCTATGCCACCGGCTACATCGGTAAGTGGCATCTCGCCGGAGACCACACCGCCGGGCCGGTGCCGGAGGAGGACCGGGCCGGTTACGAACACTGGCTCGCCGCCAACCTGCTGGAATTCACCTCGGACGCCTACGAGACCACGCTGTACGACGGCAGTGGCGCCCCGCACCGCTTCGAGGGCTACCGCGCCGACGCGCTCGGCACCGCGGCGATCGACTTCATCGACCACGCCCGCGACCTCGACCACGGCCGCGACCTCGACCACGGCCAGGGCCAGGGCCAGAGGCAGGATCAGGACCACGACCAGGCCCAGGACCGGGCCCAGGACCGGCCGTTCTTCCTCTTCCTGTCCTTCCTGGAGCCCCACCACCAGAACTCCCGCGACGACTATCCCGCCCCGAACGGCTACCGCGACCGCTATGCCCCTCCCTGGGTGCCGTCCGATCTCGCCGCCCTCGGCGGCGGCAACTGGGCCGAGCATCTGCCCGGTTACTACGGAATGGTGCGCCGACTGGACGAGGTGCTCGGCCGCATCGTGTCCGCCCTGGAACGGCGTGGGGAGCTGGACGAGACCGTCATCCTCTTCACCTCCGACCACGGCTGCCACTTCAAGACCCGCAACGACGAGTACAAGCGCAGTGTGCACGACGCCTCCCTGCGCGTGCCCACCGTGCTGCGGGGGCCGGGGCTGCGCGGTGGCGTACGGCTGCCGGAACTGGTCAGCCATGTCGACCTGCCGCCCACGCTGTTGCGGGCCGCGGGCGTCCCCGTGCCACCACAGATGCAGGGACGGTCCCTGTTGCCGCTGCCACACGGCGGGGACGGCGCCGAGTGGCCGCGCGAGGTGCTCTTCCAGATCAGCGAATCGGAGGTCGGGCGAGGGCTGCGGACCGACCGCTGGAAGTACGCCGCGACCGCGCCGGGCGCCGACGCCTGGAACGAGCCGCGCGCCGAGCGGTATCAGGACGCCTACCTCTATGACCTGTACGCCGACCCCGATGAGGTGAGGAACCTCGTGGACGACCCGGCCCATGAGGACGTCCTGGTGGAGCTGCGACGGCGGCTGGCGCAGCGCATCGTCGACTCCGGTGAACCGCGGCCCTCGATCACCGCGACGGAGCCGGCCCCGAAGGCCGTGTCCGAGGACACCGTCTAGGCCGGTCGGCAGCGACTCCTCACATGAATCCCACAAAGACAGCATTTACCGTCCTATCCACGAAGACGCACAACTCGTGGGAGGTTGCGCCATGTTCGGCAGTCGCCGTTCGCGCTGTCCTCGTCGCCTTCGGAAGGAGCGGGAGCGCGCATGAGTGAAATAGGTGGGCGCCTCAGATGCTCGGCGAGAGGGCCGCCGCGAAGATGGTCTCCGACCTCATCGCACAGGTACGCGCGCACGGCAAGGACGGTGCCTGTGTCGCCGTCTCCCAATGCGGCGCCCACCCCGACGCCGTCACCATCGAAAAGTCACACACCACGGCCCACGGCACCTCCCTGACCTGGACGTTCCCGGCACACTCGGTCACGTTACTGCGATTCTCACCGGAAAAGGCAGGAGCCACATCGAGCAATAAGAAGAGGACTTCCCATGCGTGACCCCGCCATGCCACCGACCATCGATTTCACCCATCACGACTTCGAAGCCGAAGCCCTTGTCGTGCGTACGGACTACTCGGACGACGCGGCCTGGCGGAGGGTCGTCGATCTGCTCAACCAGCCCGATGACAACGGTTTCGAGGTGCGCACCTTCCTGCTCGACGACCGTGCGTTCACCGGCGCGAGTCCGGAGGACGTGATATCCGCTGCCGACGCCGAACCCGCGCTCGAAGTCGTCTTCCTGGCCGATGCCGCCACCATGACCGGCGACCACCCCCTGCTCGCGGTTTCGACCAGAATCCAGGAGCTGGAGGACGGGGACATGGAGCTCGACCGCGAATTCCGCCTGATGCCCCCGGATGTCAATTTGATGCATGTGAACCTGGCCATCGGCCATATGGACTTCTGGGAATTCGCCTATCACGCGGCTCGCGCCGCCGATCGCGTCCTCCGCCTGTGAGCCGGACCTGATGTCCCGCGCTGGGACATGTGCCACCGCGTGGGCTCCGGCTCACGCACATGTTGATGTACCTATGGAGCAAGGCATGACACTCACCCCACAGACCCGGCAGAGGGCGGTAGCGGCGCTGAAGGAGCACCTGCCCGCCGACCGGGTCCTCACCGCGGGTCCCGAGTACGCGGCGGGCACCGCGCTCTGGAACGGCGCGGTCACCTCCCGGCCCGCGATTGTGCTGCGCTGCACATCGACCGCCGAGGTACAGACCGGAGTCCGGACCGCTCGGGAGTTCGGGTTGCCGCTCTCGGTGCGGGGCGGAGGCCACGACTGGGCGGGACGTGCCCTCACCGACCAGGGGCTGACGCTGGATCTGACCCCGATGTCCTCGGTGCATGTCGATGTGGAGGCCCGCCGGGCGACGGTTGCCGGAGGGGCCAGGACGAACCATGTGCTCGCCGCCGCCGACCCGTACGGCATGGTGGCCGCCACCGGCACCATCGGCACCGTGGGCATGGCCGGGCTGACCCTGGGGGGCGGCTACGGCCCGTTGGGCGGCCGATTCGGCCTCGCCGCGGACAACTTGGCGGGTGCCGAGGTCGTGCTGGCCGACGGATCCGTCGTGTGGACCGACGCCGAGCACGAACCGGACCTGTTCTGGGCGCTGCGCGGCGGAGGGGGCAACTTCGGCGTGGTGACGTCCATGGAGATCCGGCTGCATACGGTGTCCACCGTCGTCACCGGGATGGTGCTCTATCCGCTGCGGCAGGCGCCGAAGGTCTTCGCGCGGCTGGAGGAACTGCTCGCGGACTGCCCGGACGAGTTGACGGTGCAGACCGGAATCATCAACGGGCCCGACGGGGCACCGATGGCCATGCTGTGGCCGACCTGGTCCGGCGAACCCGCCGTCGGCACGGATCCATCCGGTCCGGTGCAGCGGCTGACGCGCCTGGGCACCCCCGCGGTGGCCGAGTTCGAGACCGGTTCGTTCGCGACCGCGATAGCCGCACGGGACACGATGTTCCCGGACGGGCGGTACGTCTGCCTCCGTACGCGCTCCCTCCCCCGCCACACCCCCGAGGTGGTGGACGCCCTGGTGCACGGCGCCAAGACGATGACCTCACCCCTGTCGGCCTTCTCGGTGCACCACTTCCACGGAGCGGCCACCCGCGTCCCGTGGGAGGAGACGGCCTTCGCGCTGCGCAAGCCCCACATGATGGCCGAGGTCATCGCCGTGTGGACGCCGGAGACGGACGGCGGGCGGCACGCCGCCTGGGCCGACGCCGCCTCGGCGGCGCTGGAGCCACATGCCTTCGCCGGTGGCTACGGGAACCTGCTGGGGCCCGACGCCACTGACCAGATCCCCCACGTCTTCGGTGGCAACACCGCCCGGCTGCTCGCGGTGAAGGACACCGTCGACCCGGACGGCGTGTTCCAGGGGATTCCCCTGCCGATCCCGGCACCCCGCGCGCTGAGCCACAGGTGACGTAGGACCCGGGGCCCCGGGTCCCACCCCCACGGCCCGGACGGTCGACCGTCCGGGACCCTTGTGGAGCTGATCCAGCCTCCGGGTGCGGGTGCCAACAGCTGACGAGGGGTTTCGAGGCACGTCAACGCCGCGTCGCGGAGACGTTTCCCGCCGTGGCCCGGCGAGGAGGACGCGTTACGGCCCTACGTCATATCCATCCAACGTATTGACATAGCAATTGGTTGAGATCACTCTCTTCGCATGGCCGAACGTGACCTCCCGCTGTACGAGCAGATCCGCAGGGAGCTGGAGGGAAACATCCGGGACGGCCGGTGGGCACCCGGGACCCGGGTGCCCACCGAAGCCGAGCTCGGAGAACAGTTCAGCGTCTCGCGCATCACCGTGCAGCGCGCGCTGCGCGACCTCGCGGACGCCGGGCTGGTCGTCCGGTACCGCAGGCACGGCACGTTCGTCGCACAGACCACCGATGAGGAAAACCTGCTCCGCTCCGCGGGCGTGCTGACCAGCGGGCCGGAAACCCACGGCGACCACCGGGTGATCAGCGCCAAGGTCCTGCCCGCGGGCGGCGCGGCCCTGCGGCTGCCCGGCCTGGACGACAACGACGCCGTCGTACAACTCGACCGCCACAAGCTGAGCGCAGACGGCAGCCGCGTGACCGGCACGGAGCTCGCCGTGCTGCCCTTCCGGTTCGCCCCCGACCTGCTGGACCAGGACCTGGTCACCATCACGAGCCATATGTACCTCCGCGACCGCGGAGTGCCCCTGCAACGCTCACGGCTCTACGTGGAGCCGTACGCCCTGGACGAGGAGCACGCCGAGCTCTTCGGCCTGAAACCGGGTACCGCGGTCTTCCGCTGGCTGCGCGTCACCTGGGCGGAGAACGACGAGGTGGTCGAACACCTCGAAATCATCCTGCCGACCGACACTTCCCGCTTCTACGTGGAGACCTCGCTCCCCGGCCCGCTCGGCTGACCCCGTTCGCCTCCGTATCCCTCTCTCTTTCCTCGTCCCCTCGCGCACCGCGCGACGCCCGGATCCCCCATCGCTTCACCCTCCCTCCCGCCTCCTCCGGTCGCGGGAACGGCACTTCCATCCCTCATCGCAGGAGGTAGCCATGGATTCCCCCCGATCAGCCCTGCCCGCCCTGTGTGCCGTGTCCAGTGCCCTCGCGCTCACCGTCGCCCTCACCGGCTGCGGCTCTCCCAACCCCGCCGCCGGCGGCGGCGGGGGCGCCTTGGTGGTGGCCGGCTACGGCGGCTCGTTCGAGACGGCGTTCCGCGACTCGGTACTGCCCGCGTTCGAGAAGAGCTGCGGCTGCAAGGTCACCTATATCCCCGGCTCGTCCACGGACACCGTCGCCAAGCTCAAGGCGCAGCGCGCCAACCCGCAGATCGACGTCGCGCTGGTCGACGACGGTCCCCAGACGCAGGCGCAGGAGGCCGGGCTGCTCGCGTCGGTCGACACCAAGGTGGTGCCGGTGGACGAGGTGGTGCCGATCGCCCGGATGGAGAACAACTCGGGGGTGGGATTCGGGCTGACGGCCACGGGTATCGCCTACAACCCCGAGTGGTTCGAGGACCACGGCATCCCCAAGCCCACCACCTGGGAGGACCTGGCCAACCCCAAGCTCAAGGACAAGGTGGTCCTTCCGTCGATCACCAACACCTACGGGGTGGGGCTGCTGGTCGGCGCGTCCAAGGCGAACGGCGGCTCGGAGAAGGACGTCGACCCCGGCCTCACGGCGGTCAAGAAGATCGCCAAGAACGCGGCGACGTTCGACACCACCGCCGATGTGTCCAACTACTTCCTCCAGGGCCAGGCCGCCGCCTCGGTGTGGGGGGTGTCGCGGACCTCGACACTCGCGGAGAAGGACTTCCCGATCGAGTTCGCCTACCCGAAGGACGGTGCCATCGGCCTGGTGACCACGGCGAACGTGGTGAAGCAGGCACCGCATGAGGAGGTGGCCCAGAAGTTCGTCGCCCATCTGCTGGAGCCGTCCGTCCAGCGGGCGCTGGCCAAGGCGACCTACGACGGCTCGGTGGTCCAGGGCGTCAAGGAGGACCCCGCCCTGAAGGACAAGGTCGTCAGCGCCGACAAGGTGGACTCCCTGCTGAGGCTCGACTGGAAGACCATCAACAAGAACCGCTCCGCCTGGACCGACCAGTGGAACAAGCAGGTGGAGAGCAAGTGACCGCGGGGACGGAAACCGTGGGCACGAAGGCCGCGCCGGACGCCGCCGCACGGGCCGGAACCACCCGCGGGCGGCTGGTCCTCCAGGGGATCCACAAGGCCCTGGGCGGCAAGGAGGTCGTACGCGGTATCGACCTGACGATGGAGCCCGGGGAGTTCCTCACCCTGCTCGGTCCGTCGGGGTGTGGCAAGAGCACCACGCTGAACATGGTGGCGGGCCATCTGCTGCCGGACTCCGGCGTGGTGGAGGTGGACGGGCGGGACATCACCCATCTCCCCGCGAACCGGCGGGCCATGGGCATGGTCTTCCAGTCCTATGCCCTGTTCCCCCATATGACGGTGGCGGAGAACATCGCGTTCGGCCTGCGGATGCGCAAGGTCGGGGCCGCCCAGCGCAGGCGCAGGGCGACCGAGGCCCTGGAGCTGGTGGGGCTCGACGGCATGGGCGAGCGCTATCCGCGCCAGCTCTCCGGCGGGCAGCGCCAGCGCACGGCCCTGGCCAGGGCGCTGATCGTGGAACCCGATCTGCTGCTGCTCGACGAGCCGTTCTCCAACCTCGACGCCCAGCTCAGGGTGCGACTGCGCGAGGAGGTCGCCGCCCTCCAGCGCCGGGTGGGCACCACCACCATTCTGGTCACCCACGATCAGGACGAGGCGCTCGCGGTGTCGGACCGGATCGCGGTGATGGCCGAGGGGACGATCCATCAGCTGGACGCCCCCGAGACCGTGTATCTGCGTCCGGCCACGGACTTCGTGGCGCAGTTCGTCGGCGAGGTCAATGTGCTCGACGGGATCGCGGCGGGGGCGGCCGCCGAAGGGCACCGCTGCCGGATCGGTGACACCCATCTCCTCACGGCGACACCGGTCGGCGCCGCGCCGGGCGACGGCGAGGCGGTACGGCTCTATGTGCGGCCGGAGGCCGTGCGGGTGCTGGCCGTATCCGAGGGCGTGCCACCGGCCGGTACGGCGGCGCGGCCGGGGCTTCCCGGCACCGTCGAGGCCACCCGTTTCCTCGGCACCCGCATCCGCTGCGTCGTGGCCACGGCGGCGGGACGTGTCGAGGCCACACTGCCGTTCGGTTCCGAGGTGCCCAGGCTGGGCGAGGAGGTGATCTGCGCATGGCAGCCACAGCACGCATCGCTGACGGCCCGGCCCTGAGGCCCGACGACTCCGCGCCGGCCCCGAAGGTTCCCCGGCAGGTCACGGCGCGCGGCCCCTGGCGCACCGGACTGCTGCTGGCCTCCCCCGCCATCGCCGTGCTCGCCCTGCTCTTCATCGCACCGCTGTTCATGCTGGTGTACAACAGCTTCCGCACCCAGGCGGGCGATCCCACACTGCGGAACTACACACGGTTCCTCGGGGACTCCTTCTACCGGGACGTGCTGTGGCACACCCTGTGGATCGGTGCGCTGACCACTCTCGGCTGCCTCGTCGTGGGCTACCCGTTCGCCGTCTATCTGCGCGGACGCTCGCCCCGGGCACGCAACTACCTGTCCCTCGTACTGCTGTCGCCACTGCTCATCTCCATGGTGACCAGGGCGTACGGGTGGCTGGTGCTGCTCGGGCCGAAGGGGCCGATCGCGGACGGGTTCCACGCCGTGGGCCTGGAGGCGCCGAAGATGCTGTACAACGACACCGCGGTCGTCGTCGGCATGGTGCATGTGATGCTCGCCTATATGGTGCTCCCCCTGATGGGCAGCCTGGACCGGATCGACCCGGCGCTCACGCCCGCGGCCAAGGGCCTGGGGGCGAGCGGCTGGACCTGCTTCTGGCGGATCACCGTCCCGCTGTCCTTGCCGGGGATGCTCGCCGGTTCGCTGATCGTGTTCAGCCTGACCGTCTCCAGCTTCGTCACCCCGGCGATTCTGGGCGGGCCCACCGTGAAGCTGATGCCGTACTTCGTCTACACCGAGGCGACGTCCAACCTGAACTGGCCGTACGCGGCGGCCATCGGCTTCGTGCTGATCGTGGTCACGACGATTCTGACGGCCGTGTACGCCCGGCTGCTGCGCGGGCGTGGCGGCAAGGAGGTGTTCGCGTGAACACGGCGAAGGCAACCACCGCATCGGCGACGAACGAGGCGGCCGGCGGGGCCGGGGACAAGCCGGTCGCCGTGGGTGTGGGCGAGCGCGCGAGGCGCCTGCTCGGGGCCGCGTTCGCCGCCCTCGTCGGGCTGTTCCTGCTGGCGCCCGTGCTGGTGACCATCGCCTCGTCGCTCACCACGACCAGCTATGTCACCTTCCCGCCCAAGGGGCTGACCCTGCACTGGTACGCGGAGCTGCTGAACCGCCCCGAGTTCCTGGACTCCTTCCTGCTCAGCATCGGCGTGGCGGCGGGGGCGGCCGTGGTGTCCACGGCGCTCGGGCTCGCGGCGGGGCTGGCCATCCACCGCTACCCGTTCCCGGGGAAGTCGGTGCTGGACAGGGTGTTCTCGAGCGCGTTCGCCGTGCCGACGATCGTGCTCGGCATCGGGCTGCTCCAGTGGTACGCCCAGCTCGGCATGGCCTCCAGCCCGCTCACCCTGCTGCTGGCGCATCTGGTGCTGACCGTCCCGTACACGGTGCGCCTGGTCCTGGCCGGTCTCGCCGGGCTCGACCGCTCGGCGGAGCTGGCGGCCGCCGGTCTGGGTGCGAAGGCGCCGCAGGTGTTCTGGCATGTGACGCTGCCCGCCGTGCGCGGTCCGCTGATCGCGGGGGCGTTCTTCGCCCTGATCACGTCCTTCGACGACCTGACGATCGCGCTGTTCGTGGTGACCACGGACATGCAGACCCTGCCGGTGCGGATCTTCAACTACCTCCAGTACAACTACGACCCGACCGTGACCGCCGTCGGCACCGTGATGGTGCTCTTCGCCGCGGTGGCCGTCGTCATCATCGAGCGCGTCGTCGGCGTCGCTCATCTCTTCGGGGCCGATCCCGAGCGGTGACCCCGTCCAGTGACCTCGTGTAGTGACCCCGTGCCAAGGAGGATTCCCGTGCGAGTTGTGGTCATCGGAGCCGGAGTGGTGGGCGCGGCCGTGGCGGCGGAACTGGCCGCTCGCGGCGCCCGGGTCACCGTGCTCGAGGCGGATCACCCCGGAGCGGGCACCACCGCGAACTCGTTCGCCTGGATCAACAGCGCGAACAAGGAGCCCGAGCCGTACTTCGCGCTCAACCACGCCGGTATGCGCGCTCACGACGCGTTGGCCGGGGACGGCGCGCCGTGGTTCTTCCCCACCGGAAACCTGGAGTGGGCGGTGACGGACCGCCACAAGGAGGTGCTGGCCGGGCGGGTGGCGCGGCTGACGGCCAGGGACTACCCGGTGGAGTGGATCACCGCGCAACAGGCCGGGAAGCTGGAACCGGACCTCGCGGCGACACCGTCGGACGCCGTGTTCGCCTTCTTCCCCGAGGAGGCGTACACACTGCCCGTGCTGCTGCTGTCCCGGCTGCTGGGCGGGGCCAGGGACCGGGGCGTGACGGTGGTCGGCGGCGCCAGGGTGACCGCGATCGAGCACGGCCCGGCGGGAACGGCCGTGATCTGCGCCGACGGCGGCCGCTACGTGGCGGACACGGTGGTGAGCTGCGCGGGCCGGTGGACACAGGGCGTGGCCGCGCTGGCCGGTGCGCACGTCCCCATGGCCGACCCGGATCTCGCGGGCTCGGCGACGGTCGGCTTCCTCGCCACCACCGCACCGACGGCCGCACGCCTGTCCCGCGTGCTGACCGGCCCGCGGCTCAATGTCCGCCCCGACGGCGGTGGCCGTCTGCTCCTCCAGGCCCTGGACCTGGACGCGGCCGCGGACCCCGCCACGCCGTACCCGCCCGACGGCGAGATCGCCACCGACATGCTGGCCCGTCTGCCCGGGGTGCTGAACGCCGCCGAGGGCACCGTCGTGGAGAAGGTCCGGGTCGGTCAACGCGCCATGCCGGGCGACGGTTTCACGGTGGCGGGCTTCCCCGCCACCGACGTTCCGTTCTACGTGGTGGCGACCCACAGCGGCATCACCCTGGCCCCGCTGCTCGGCCGCCTGGTCGCGGACGAGCTCCACGGCCATGAGTCCCCCCTGCTGAGGGACTTCCGGCCGGGCCGCTTCACCTCGGGCGAGGTGCTGCCCCCGCCCCCTGCGGCACGGCGCCCGGGCGAGCAGTGAGACGGGCGCGCCGGTCCTCCGCGAGGGCAGTGGCATGACCGGCGCGTTCCATCGAGCCGGGTGGCCGGGCGCGGCGTTCCACCAGCCGCGCCCGGCAGCCCACCGGCGCCGTGTTGAGCCGGTGAGGCCGCCGGCGCGTGGTCAGGCCGTGGAGCGCGGGCCGTCGGCGCAGTCGAGTGCCGTCAGGTCGATGGCGTCGGCCATCGCCTGCATCCCCTTGTCGTTGGGGTGCAGATGGTCGCCGTTGTCGAGGAACGGCAGCACCCGCTCGGGGTCGTAGGGGCTGCGCAGGACGCGGTCGAAGTCGGTGACCGCGTCGAACTCGCCGCTGCCGCGGACGAAGGCGTTGACGCCCTGACGTACCGACTCGGCGGCCGCGTCCCATTCGGACCAGCCCTTGAAGGGGCCCACGGTGGCGCCGACCACGCACTTCCCGGCCGCGTGCGCCCGCGCGATGATCTGGCGGTAGCCGTCGATCATGTCCGCGGCGGTGACACCGGTGTGTGCCTTGATGTCGTTGACGCCCTCGAAGAGGAACACGGTCCGCACACCCGGGAGGGACAGGACATCGCGGTCGAGCCGGTTCAGGGCGCTCTGACCGGCGCCGTCGGCGAGGACCTTGTTGCCGGAGATCCCCTCGTTCGCCACTCCCCTGACGTCGGAGGCCGCCGTCCGCAACCGGCGCGCGAGGTAGTCGGGCCAGCGGCGGTTGAGGTCGGTGGTGGACTGCCAGCCGTCGGTGATGGAGTCGCCGAGCGCCACCACGGCACCGGTGGCGGCGGACGTGCGGACGGTGGCGGCGTCGAGGTAGAACCAGGAGCCGGTGGTCTCCGTCCAGTGGGTGGCGCTCTCCTCTCCCGTGTGATCGCCCTGGGTCGTGTACGACGTCTGCATCGCCATCCCGTGCCCCGTGGCCGGACCGGCGGCGTCGGGGGTGTGGAGGCTGACGACCAGGTTGGTCTCGGCGGGCAGGCTGCCGGGCAGGGCGTCGCTGAGCACGGTCCCGCCCGCCGGAATGGTGACGGTGTGCGCGCCGCCGAACGTCAGCCGCCGGTTGCTGCCCGGCCGCAGCTCGGCACCCGACCTCTGGACGCCGGTGTAGACGCTGTCGAGGGTCAGCGGCCGGTCGCCGAAGGCGTTGGAGAGACGGATGCGCAGCTCGCTCCCGCCGACGCTGGTGTGCACGACCATCCGGTAGCCGCGGTCCGGCGTCCCGTCCCCCAGGCGATCCGCGCTCGCCGCCCAGGTGACGACGTCGTGCCGGCCGCCCGCCGCCTCGGCGGGGGTGGCCTGGAGGGCGGCGGCCGCGAGCAGTGCGGCGGCCGCGCCGCCGAAGGCGGCGCGGCGGGCCGTCATCGGGCGAATCCGTTCAGCGTGTGGGACTCGCCGGGCGCCAGGCGGATCGTACGGGAGGTGCCGCCGTGGGTCACCGTCGTGGTGCGGCCGCCGACGCTGTGGAGCCGGACCGACGTCGGCACCCCCTGCTCCCAGCGCAGATCGACGACGAAGCCGCCCCGCGCGGCCAGCCCCGTCACCGAGCCGGACGCGGCCCAGGCCTCGGGCAGGGCGGGAAGCAGCTCCAGGTGGCCGGGGCGGGAGTAGAGCAACATCTCGCTGATGGCGGCCGGGGTGCCGAAGTTGGCGTCGATCTGGAAGATGCCACGGCCCTTCTCGACCTCATAGATGTCGAAGAGGTTGAACGCGGTGCCGTTGCTGCCGTCGATGGAGGGGCGGAGGTTGTTGGCGATGAGCTGGTACGCCTTGTCGGCGTTCTTCAGCCGCGCCCAGCACAGGGCGCGCCAGGCGTTGGCCCAGCCGAAGCTGTTCATGCCGCGCGCGGTGAGCAGGGCGGTGGCCCCGTCCACGATCTCCTGGGGAGTGGAGCCGTCGGGGCGGATCCGGTCGCCGGGGAACAGACCGATCAGGACGGACAGATGGCGGTGGGTCGTCTCGCCGAGGTTGTCGGGGGACATCCACTCCTGGAGCCACCCGGTCTTCGGGCTCACCTCCGGCAGGTACAGCTTCTTGCGCAGCGAGCTGATCGTGTCGGCGTAGCCGCCGTCCTTCTTCAGCTCGGCGGCCGCGGCGGCGAAGTTGCCGAACAGCGCCCACACCAGCTCCTGGGAATAAGTATTGCCCTTGGCGTCCTGCGGGCCGTGTTCGGGCGACCAGTCGCGGTCGTCGATCAGCACCTCCTTGGAGGTGCCGGGGAGGGTGGTGGTGATCAGCCGCGCCTCCCAGAACTCACAGGCGCCCTTGAGCAGCGGGTAGATCTTCGCCAGATACTCCCGCGACTGGGTGTACTCGTAGTGCTCGTACAGGCTGTTGCTCAGCCAGGCGTTGCCCGCGGGATGCCACCACCAGCCGCTGCCGCCGTGGACGTTGGTGGAGAAGGCCACGGCCCAGCCGCCGATCTTCCCGGTGGAGTTGCGGTAGCGGTTGCGCGGGTCGTTGAAGAGGTCGTGGGTGAGCTCGGTCCAGGACGGGAGCTGGGCGAGGCAGTAGTCGGCGAAGGCGTCGAAGCACGGGGACAGGCCCGCCCGGTCGGCCATCCAGTAGTTCATCTGGATGTTGATGTCGGTGTGGTAGTCGCCCATCCAGTCCGGGTCGTTGCCGTCCAGCCACAGGCCCTGGAGGTTCAGGGGCAGGCTGTCGCGCGAGCCGGAAATCATCAGGTAGCGGCTGTACTGGAGGTAGGCGGCCTCCAGTTCGGGGTCGGGCACACCGTCCCGGGCGCGTGCCGTGAGGCGCTCCCAGGTGTCCAGGGATCGCTGGGCGTCCGTGGAGGTGCCGAGTGAGAGGGCGAACTTCTCGTACAGGCCGCGGTAGTCGGCGACATGGGTGCGCCGCAGGGTGTCCGCGGAGTGCCGGGCGGCGTCGCGGACCTTGGTGCGGGCCAGCTTCTCGGGGTCGAGGGAGGGGTCGCGGTATTCGCGCTCGGCGTCGGGCACATAGTTGGTGCCGCCGCTGACCACCACCGTGAGGTCCTTGCAGCCGGAGAAGTCGATGCGTGTGCCGTTGACGCGGACCCGGCCGCCGCTGCCGTAGGCCGTGACCGCCGCGCCGTACCGCAGGCCGCCCGGGAAGGTCGCGCCGAACGACTCGGCGTTCGACGGCTTTTCGCCGTGGGTGCCCCCCAGGGTGATGGTGCCGGTGTAGTGGCCGCCGCCGCTCTGTGTGAAGTGCAGGACGATGGCGTCGTCGGGGTGGCTGGCGAAGACCTGGCGCCGGTAGGTGACACCGGAGCGGACGTAGGAGCTGGTGACCAGTCCCTGTGCGAGGTCGAGGGAGCGGCGGTAGTCGTTGACGCCGGACAGGTCGTGGTCGGGGATGTCCACGGTGAGCCGGGCGAGCAGGGTGAAGGAACCGAAGTCACCCCGGCCGTAGGGGAATTGGCCATCGGCGTCGAGGGTGTCGTTGAGGCCGCCGGTCCACATCGTGGCGTCGGTGATCAGCAGGAGTTCGCGGCCGGGGTCGTTGCTCGCGAGGGCGCCGAGGCGGCCGTTGCCGACCGGCAGGCCCTGCTCGATCAGGGAACCCTCGTCGCCGGGGGCCTGCCACCACAGCTGGTCGTGCGAGGTGCCGGTGAGCGGCGGGGGGTCGGCCGGGCGCCGGGGCGCGGCGGAGGCGGTGAAGGCGGGCAGGCCGCCGAGGGCGGCGGTGAGTCCGGCCGTCGCCGCGAGCGACAGCGCGGTTCGTCTGCTGGGGTCACTTCCGGGGGCTCTACCGGGCTCTCTGCCGGGGTCACTGCCGGCGTCGGTCGGGCGGGGGTTCATGGCGGCTCCAGGCGGCTGAGATCGGCGCGCGGGGCCCGGCCGGGGCCGGGCCCCCGCGGGTTCAGGAGGACTTCGGTACGTCGATCCGGTCGATGTCCGGCGCGTAGCCGGAACCGCTGTCGAAGGTGATGGTGTTGGAGCCCGCCTTCAGCGCCACCGGTACGTGGACACTGCTGACGGTGGACCAGTCGCCGGTCGAGGGGAAGGCGTGGCTCGTGGCGCCCCCGCCGTTGGCCGAGACGGCGACGGAGCGGGCGTCGCCGCTGACGTAGGCGACCTTGATCTGGTAGGTGCCGGCCTTGTCGACGACCACGTTGTTGAAGGTCAGCTTGCCGCCGGTGTAGAGGTTGCCCACCTTGTGGCCGTCGGAGCAGGCCGGGCAGTCGGCGACGGAGGCGTTGCCACTGAGGGTGTTCGCGGACGACTCGGCCTCGATGCCGGTCCAGGTGAGCGCGTCGCCGCGCGGGGTGACCGTGAAGAGGCGGGAGCCGTGGGCGGGCAGGGCCTGGGTGATCTTGTCACTGTGGCTGCCGAGGCTCTCGTGGTTCCACAGATCCCGGACGGCGGCCTTGCCCGTGAAGCCGAGCGTCGACCAGTCGGCGGTCACCGAGGCGGGCTTGTCGGCGAGGTTGAACAGGGCGACCGTGTAGGTGCCGTCGCTGTTCCTCGCGGCCCACACCTGCTGCGGGTCGGACGGGGTGACCGGCTTCGCGGGCGCGTTGCCGCTCTGGTTGACGGCGATGACCTCGCGGTTGGTCAGCAGGGACAGGCCGTAGGAATCCAGCCGGGTCAGGTCGTCGCCGGTGTAGAGCGGGGACTTGGCGATGGCCCACAACGTGGCGTAGCTCTGTCGCTCGGCCTTGGTCAGGCCGTCCATCTCGCCGTTGCCCACGTCGAGGGAGTCGAGGTCGTTCCAGCCGCCGGGACCGGCGTGCCGGGTCCAGGCGGGGGCGTCACTCCAGCGGTCGTCCACGGAGTTCTCCCAGCTGACGAGCGTGTTGCAGTAGCACTCGACGTCGGTGTCGATGCGCCAGCCGTTGGAGTACTTCTTCCAGTCGGCGGCGTGTCCGATGTCCAGGGACCAGGACAGCTCCAGGTGAATGGGGCGACCGGTGGCGGCGATCGCCTTCTGCCAGGCGGCCACGTCGGCGACGTTGTTGTAGTTGTCGCCGCTCTTGAAGGAGCCCGGACCCACACCGTCGAGCTTGAGGAAGTCATAGCCCCAGTCTGCGAACATCCGCGCCTGGGAGTCGATGTACTTCTGGGCGCAGGGATGGGAGAAATCAATCTTGTACGCGCTGTCCCAGCCGTTGGTGGTGCGCAGGTCGTCGTAGACGATGTCGGCGGTGGTGCACCCCTCGGCCTTCCAGATCGGCACCTTGCCCCCGCCGTACGCCTCCTTCTCCAGGCCGACGGGCAGGTAGATACCGGCCTTGAGACCCTTGGAGTGGATATGGTCGGCGACCGCCTTCATGCCACTGGGGAAGCGCACCGGATCGGCCTTCTGCCGGCCGTACTCGTCGAACTCCGGCGTCCACGCGTAGTCGCGCCACCAGCCCGCGTCGATGTTGACGTACTCGTAGCCGTACTTCTTCAGCTTGGCGGCCATGGCGTCGGTCTGCTTGAGGACGTTCGCCTCGGTGAGGTAGCTGTAGTCGCCGTTCGGGTTGAGGCCCGGGTACTTCGATGACTGCATGCTCCAACTGGTCCAGCCCATATAGGGCTTGGCGGCGGCAGCGGCGGGGCCCGCCGGGGCTGCCGGGGTGGCCTTGTTGTCGCCGGGCTGTGCCTGTGCCGCCGGGACGGCGGTGGCGAAGCCCGCGGCGAGGGCCATGACGACGACGGTTCTCAGACCGCGTACGGGCATGAGGGGATACGAGGATGACCGCATGGGTCCTGCCTTCTGGAGGTGTGGTCCGGGGAAGGGGGTGGCGGGGGGACGCGGCGGGTCCGGGGAGACGGCGGCGGGGGCTCGGCCTTGCCCGAACCGAGGGTGAGTGCGCCGGTGAACGGGCGCCGGGGCAGGCGACGTAGTGGATTCGCGGCCGTTCGGGGAACGACAGCGCGATCGGGGCGGGGACGGGCGGCCGGACGAAGACCGGCGGGGCGATCAGCGGCGGGGGGTGGCGACCGCGTGGGAGCGGCGGTCGCCGCGTCCGCGACGGGAGCGGGAGCGGGTCGCGGAGGGCACGGTGTTTCTCGGTCCGGTTCAGGCGTGCTGCGTCATGGCTGCTCCTCGGATGTGCTGGTTCGCGTCCGACCTGATGAAGGACTGGATGGCGGTGGCCGCGGCGCCACGGGCCCATTCGTCGAAGGGCAGCGGCCGGGTCCGCACATCGCACCGCGCCGCGGAGCCGAAGGCCGCCGCGGCGAAGGCGGCACGGATGTGGTCGGCGAACAGGTCGTAGGCGGCCAGGCCCTCGCCGGAGATGATCACGCGTTCGGGGCCGAGCAGATTGGCCACGGTGGCGATGCCACGGCCGATGGCGTCGCCCGCCCGTGCGTAGATCTCCCGTGCGCCGGCGACGCCGTCGTGGGCCAGCCCGGCGGCCTGGACCGCGTCGGCCACCTGGACCCCCGTGGCCGCGCGCATCTGACGGACGATGGCGTCGTCGCTCGCGATGGCCTCCACACAGCCGCGGTTGCCGCAGTGGCAGCGGGGGCCCGCCGGGTCGACGGTGACGTGGCCGATCTCGCCGGCCACGCCGTGGGCCCCGGCGACCACCCTGCCGTGGACCACGAGGCCGCAGCCGATGCCCGCGCCGACCGTCACGACGGCGAAGCCGGACAGTCCCACGCCCGCCCCGAACCACTGCTCGGCCACGGTCAGCGCGCGCACGTCGTTGTCGACGGTGACCGGCAGCCCCGTGGTCATGGCGGCGAGTTCGGCGAGCGGGACATCGCGCCATTCCAGGAAGGGCGAGTAGCGCACGACGCCCTCGGCGCGGTCCACGTCACCGGAGACCGCCATGCCCAGACCCGCGACGCGCACACCGAGGCCGTCCGCCTCGATGAGCAGTTCCCGTACGAGTTCGGTGGCCGACCCCAGCACCGCCTTGGGGTCCCGGGCGGCGAGGGGCATGTGGCGGGCCACCAGGATCCGGCAGCACAGGTCGGTGAGCACACCGATGATCTTGTCTCCGGTCACCTTGACCCCGATGAACAGCGCACGGCCGCCGTCCACCCGCACCAGGTTCGCGGGCCGCCCGAGCGCCGGGCGCGCGTCCTCGTCCACGTCCTCCACCAGGTAGCCGGCCTCGATCAGGGGACGGACCGCCTTGGTGACGGCCGCGGCCGACAGCCCCGCCCGCCGGGCCACTTCCATACGGGTGAGCGGGCCCTGGGACAGGACCGTGGTGAAGATCTGCGCGGCGGCCGACGTGTTCGCGGGGAACGACTCGACGGCAGGGGGCGAGGACATGGCCGGGAACCTAGGCTCCTTATTTTCCGCTGTCAATGAAAGAAGCAGGAATCTCCTGAGGATTGCCTGTGAGCCCCGATCCAGGCTCCAAAGCCAGCCACACACGGGGTGTTGACATGCGATCGAAGGTCTCGTTGGCTTACGAGGCGATCCTCGTCCCCGTCACCGAGCGCCCCGCATCCGCGGGCGGCACCCGCCGCTCCCCCGTCGTCTCCCGAACGTGAGGCCCGATGCCGACGATCTCCCATGCCCCGGACACCGGGGTCTGGCTGCTGACCACTCCCCGTACGTCATACGCCCTGCGCATCGACGATACGGGCGCGCCCTGCCACCTCGCCTGGGGGCCGCGGCTGACGCTGCCGGAGGCGGAGGAGCTGGCCGTGCCCGCCGGGGAGGCGCCGAGCAGCTTCGAGGGACGGCCCCCGGTGGGCGAGGAGTTGCCGGTCGACGGCGGCACCCGCTACGGCACGCCCTCCCTCCAGGTGCGCTACGCGGACGGCTCCCGCGGCTTCGAGTGGCAGCCGACCGGACACCGCCTGCGCAGGCCGTCCGACGGTGTCCATGAACTCTCGCTGGAATTCCGCGACCGCCACTACCCGCTGCGCGTCGCCCTCCACTACAGGGTGCGGGACGACACGGATGTCATCGAGCGCTGGACGGTGCTGAGCAACGACGGCGACGAGCACCTCAGCCTGGTCCGGGCCGACTCGGCCGCCTGGTCCCTGCCGGCGACGGCCGACTACCGGCTCAGTCATGTCACCGGCCAGTGGTCCGCGGAGAGCCAGCTGCGCCGCGAACACCTGCCGTACGGGGAGACCGTGCTGACCAGCCGGCGTGGCATCACCAGCCACCACGCCGCTCCCTGGGTGATGGTGGACGCGGGCGACGCGACCGAGGAGCACGGCCGGGTGTTCGGCGCGGCCCTCGCCTGGAGCGGGAGCTGGCGCCTCACCGTCCAGCGCACACCGGACGGACGCGCCGGGTTCTCCGGCGGCGTCGGCCACGAGGGCACCTGCGTGCCGCTCGCGCCGGGCGAGGAATTCACCACGCCCGCGTTCGCCGGGCTGTTCACGGACGGCGGGTTCGGCGCGGCGAGCCGGGCCTGGCACGCCTACACGCTCAACCACGTCCTGCCGCACGGGCACGAGGTGGCGCCCGTGCTGTACAACTCCTGGGAGGCCACCGGCTTCGACGTGGCCGAGGCGAACCAGAAGGCGCTGGCCGAGCGGGCAGCGGCCCTGGGCGTGGAGCTGTACGTCGTCGACGACGGCTGGTTCGGGGCCCGGCGCGGCGACCACGCGGGGCTCGGCGACTGGACCCCCGCCCAGGACCGCTTCCCCGAGGGCCTCGGCCCCCTGGCCGACACGGTGCACCGCCTGGGCATGCGCTTCGGCATCTGGGTGGAGCCGGAGATGGTCAACCCCGACAGCGACCTCTACCGCGCGCACCCCGACTGGGTCCTGCACACCCCCGGCCGGGCCCGCAGCGAACTGCGCAACCAGCTCGTGCTGAACTTCGCCCGCGACGACGTCGCCGACTGGGCCTACGGCTGGCTGACCCGGCTGGTCGCGGACCATGGCATCGACTTCCTCAAGTGGGACATGAACCGCGCCTTCAGCGAGGCCGGCTGGCCCGGCCCCCCGGACGGCAACGACCGGCTGTGGACGGGCTATGTGGCCAATCTGTACGGCGTCCTCGACCGGCTGCGGGCCGACCATGCCGGGCTGCGCATCGAGACGTGCAGCGGCGGTGGCGGACGCGTCGATCTGGGCATCCTCACCCGTACGGACCAGGCGTGGGTGTCGGACAACACCGACGCGGTCGACCGCCTGGTCATCCAGCACGGCTTCGGTCAACTCCACCCGGCGCGCACGATGTCCGCCTGGGTGACGGACGTGCCCCACCAACTCACCTCCCGCACCGTGCCGTTGCGGTTCCGCTTCCACGTGGCCATGTGCGGGCTGCTGGGCATCGGCGGCGATCTGGCCCGCTGGTCGGAGGAGGAACTCGCCGAGGGCGCCGAGCTGGTGGCCGAATACAAGCGGGTGCGCCACCTCGTCCAGTACGGCGCCCTGTACCGGCTGTCCGGGCCGCACGGCGAGTCGCCGACCGTGGTGCAGTACGCCGCCGAGGACGGCGCCGAGACGCTGGTACTGGCCTGGCAGCGCGGCCCGCGCCACGGAGTCCCGCGGCTGCCGGTGCGGCTGCGTGGGCTCACCCCCGGCGCCCGCTACCGCGACACCCGCACCGGTGAGGTGCACCATGCCACCGTGCTCGCCGCGTACGGATTCCATCCGGACCTCCGGCCCGGCGACTGGGCCAGTACAACCGTACACCTGGTCAGGGTGGAGCAGGACGACGCCTGACACCGCCGGTGTGCCGTACCGGCCCTAGTTGTGCTGTCCGGAGAGGTTGGTGACCCGCCGGTGAGTCAGTGGCGGTAGGCGGCGATGGCGATCTGGACGAAGGAGCGGATCAGTGGATTCGTGTCGTCCCCGTTCCACGCCGCCACCACACGGCTCGGGGGCATGTCGATCAGCGGCACCACGGTGAGCCCCGCCGCCGGTTCGTGGCCCACGAGGGTCATGCCGACCGTGCCGTTCCACAGAACGGCCTGCAGGCATTCCTGGACGCCGCGCACCACCGGGCCCTGACGAGGCTCCCCGCCGTTCCAGTACGACTGCCAGAGGGGGTCGGTGCCCTCCGGGAACCGGAACCAGCGGCGGTCGGCGAGGTCGGCCAGTTTCAGGCTGTCGCGGCGGGCCAGCGGATCGTCGGTGCGCAGCAGCGCGCCCACCGGGTCGGTGCGCAACTCGTGCACGGTCAGGCCGGTCTCGTCGAACGGCCCGCGGGTCAGGGCGATGTCGACCAGCCCGGCGTGCAGCCCGCAGGTGGGATCGGTCAGGTCGGTCTCGCGGATGTGCACCTCGACGCCCGGGTGCCGCCGGTTGTAGGCGCCGGCCAGCCGGGTCGCGGCCGGGTCGGCGCTGTCGGCCAGGAGGCCCACGGTGACGGTGGCGGCGCCGGCCGCGGCGGCGACGCGCACGCGTACCCGGTCGGCCTGGTCGAGCAGGGCGCGCGCCTCGTCCAGCAGCACCGCCCCCACCGGAGTGAGCGCGACGCCGGCTGACGACCGGCGAAGCAGCGCGGCACCGAGTTCGGTCTCCAGCTGCTTGATCGCCCGGCTCAGCGGCGGCTGGCTCATATGCAGCCGAACGGCCGCCCGGCCGAAGTGGAGTTCCTCGGCGACCGCCACGAAATAGCGCAGTGTCCGTAGCTCCATGGTGGAACGATACCCGTACGGTATCGACAGCACAGCATGGGTCTTGGACAGTCGCCGCGCCCTGGCACTGGAATCGACGCGTGACTGATGAACCGAAGACCAGCGAACCGATGGCCGACCCCGCCGTATCGGTGGTCGGCCCGGACGACGGCGAGACGATCGTCCTGGGCACCACACGACTGCGCATCCTCGAAGACGGCCGTAACACCGGGCACCGCCTCGGCATCGCCGAATCCGTCCTCGCGCCGCACACCCCCGGACCGCCGCAACACCGCCACGCCGAGCACGACGAGGGTTTCTACGTCATCTCCGGCACGGTGCGGTTCACGGTCGGGGAACAGGACTACGACGCGACCGCGGGCACGCTCGTGATGGTGCCTCCCGGCGCCCCGCACACCTTCGCCAACACGACCGACCAACCGGCGGTCATGCTCAGCACCTTCACACCGGACCTGTATGTGCGGTACTTCCGGGAGCTGCAGGACATGATCGCCGGCGGCCAGGCGCTGACCCCGCAGGCGAACATTCAGGTGATGCGCCGTTACGCCACCGAGCCCGCCACCGACTTCGATCAGCGGACGGAGCCGGCATCGTGAACGTCGCCTATTGGATCGTCGCCGGCCTGCTCGCTCTCTTCTACCTCTACGGGGGCGGGGTGAAGGTGGTCCGGAGCCGTGAGCGGCTCCGGCCGATGATGGCCTGGGTGGACACCACGCCGATGCCGGCCGTCCGGGCCATCGGGGTGATCGAAGTGCTCGGCGCGATCGGGCTGATCCTCCCGCCGCTGACCGGCATCGCGCCCTGGCTGGCCCTGGCCGCGGCCATCGGGTTCGTGGTCCTCCAACTCGGCGCGACCAGGGTCCATCTGAGCCGCGGAGACCGTCAGATCACTCTCAACTTCACGCTGCTCATCGCCGCGGCCGTGGCCATCTGGCCGGCGACGACATGGCTGTGACTCCGGGCGAGGTCGGCCGACGATGAGCCGTGCCGCGGCGCTCGCATAACGCCGCCGCGCCGCAATTGGGCCGGGTATTGGACGGCGGCCCGCACCGGCAGGATCGGAGGTTCCGCTATCAGAACGCCCTCAGAGATCGGGCCCGCGGCCGGAGATTTTCATATTTCTGAACAGCCAGAACAGTGGTGCGAATAACACAAATTTCACCCTCGTTGTGCGTCCGAACCCTACAGATAAACACTATCCTCGATCCGGTCGTTGACTGGGCGGAGGCCGGAACAGCGACGCTGCCCGCAGATCCGCGGGGTCAACGATGAAGAAGAGCAGGCGTGGTTCTCCACGTCTGGTGAGGGCCGCCGCCCCTGCTCCAACTGCCAGGAAGGGAGGGGCGGCGGTTTCCGGCCATGGCGGTCTTTGTTCCTCGCTTCATCCACACCGCTCCCATTGAATTTGCATTCGCGATCTCATCGTTGCGTTGAGCATGGATGGTCCGCCCGGGCAATCACTTAGCCGACCTGCAGGAAACTGCCAAACCGAGCGACAATGAGTGGGCATCGGACAGACTGCCCGTACCCCCTCGAACCACGACGCGAATAGGCCGGCCGGTCGGCCTCGTGACCTGAAAGCCCCGCCGAAGCGCCCTTGTTCACGCACCTGGCGTGGGGCCTACGCGGAAATCTTCCGCTGATGCGCGGGTAGGTCCGGCTTTGGTGCTTCGCCATCGCCGGGAGTGTGGCGTTGGCCATACCTACGGGAGCTCAACTGGCGCGTTAAGTGAATTTACCCGCGCTCCCTATCGCAAACTTGCGACATACCCGCCGGTAAGTTCAGCCGCTATGGTCGGCAATGGGAGATAAGTCCCTCAATGTCCTCTGCGCGAAGCGGCATTGTAGAGCCCCCCTCCGACAGACACCGGCTGACGCCGGGTCAGCGGTTACTGCGGGTTTAGTTGCGTATGGGGACGTGGCTGCGTTAACTACACGACACCTGTCGACGAGCAGGCGTACGTCCCGACGTGGTGTTCCCCCCTTCCTGGCAGTTGGAGCCGGACACCCCGTCAATCCCTCACCAGACAGGCCCCGGCACGTCACCGCGGGCCCCGAAGACCAAGGAGATACCTGTATGGCCGAAGCACGTCTCGGCCCCGGTGGAACCGGTGACGGCCGCGATGAGAGCCATCCTCCTGTCGCGGCCGACCAGCACCTGGCCAACGGTGGAGACCACGACACCCCTTCCGCACCCGTCCGAAGCCGCCGGCATCCACGACGGCTTGAGGTCAACGTCGACGAACACGTCAGGTTCGCCCTCCTCGTCTCGCCCAAAGCGCTGCGGTGGGCCGGCGCCGTGTGCGTCACGCTGGGCAGCGCCGGCTGGTACTCGCTGACGCACTGAGCCCGGGGCTCCGGGGGGCTCCAGGAAGGCCCGGGAGGGCCGCTGGAGCCCCCGGAGCCCTCGGTCAGGAGGTCATGAATTCGCGCACCGGGAGTGCCCGGTCCACGAGGCGGACGTCGCCGATCCAGCCACGCATGATCTGGTCGATCTTCCCGCCGTACTCATAGCCGCCCAGCAGCCAGGGCAGCCCGAGGGTGGTGAGGCCGGTCGCCGGGGTTGAGGGATTGCGCGCCACCGGGCAGCCGTTCACATACAGCGTGGTGTGTCGTCCGTCGTTCACCACCGCCCCATGCCACCACGTGTTCAGCGGCAGCTCATGGCTCCAGTTGGTGACCGCGCCGTCCTGGTTCAGCGGATAGACGGCCCACTGGAGCGCATGGCCGTCGGACAGCGAGAGGGTGACCACCGGCTCCTCCGTGTCACCGCCGGTCTTTCCGGCGTCGCCGCTGCGGCCCCGCCGGCCGAGCAGCGCGGCCCAGGCGTTGCGTCCGCTGTCCCAGTCGGCGGGCAGTTTGAGGAACGCCTCGACGGTGTAACCGGAGCGGAAGGAGGCGCCGTTCAACGGGGCGCCGTCGGCCGTCCGCAGATAGGCGCCGCGCAGCGGGGACTTGTCGCCCTGGAAGACCAGGCTGCCGTGTCCCGGCTGGTCGGGGTGGTGGTCATCGGACCAGGTGAGGGCGTCGGCGGGGCTCCCGGGGACGGCGACCTTGGTGAGGTGGTTGCCACGCCCCGAGTGATCGGTGATCCGGACGGTGTCCTCGACGGGCGCGCCGTCCCGGCCGCCCTGGTCGAACCGCCAGTAGGCCACCGTACCGGGTATCACCAGCCGCGAGGCGGGCCGGGCCGGCCGCGGTGCGGCGGGGGCGAACCCGGCGAAGCGCCGCTCGAAGTCGATCGGGACGCTGAAGTAGTCCTGGGGACCGGTGCGTTCGATCTCGCCCCGCTCCAGCTCGTTGAGGTGGTCATCGGCGCGGTCCAGGATCCACGGGGAGAGCGTCCGGACGTCGATGGTGTGGCGGGCGAGGTCGAACTGGTAGAGGCGGATCATCCCGGCGCCGCCGTAGTAGCGGTCCTGGTAGTTGGTGATGTGCAGATGGACGTCGTGGCCCATGGTGTTCTTGCGGACGGTGCGGGCGGGCGGCCAGTAGTGGCCGTTGAGGGTCAGGAATATCTGGTCGTGGTCGGCTATCAGTTCGTCCCACAGCCACTGTCCGTGGTCGGAGAAGCTCGCCTCCTCGCCCTCGTGGTCCGCGTAGACCAGCTCATGGGTGGTGAGGATGACCGGAGTCCTGGGGTGGTGGGCGATGACCTCCCGGGCCCAGGCGATGCCCTTCGCGGACGGGCGCCAGTCCAGGGCGAGCACCAGCCATTCCCGGCCCGCGGCGGAGAAGGTGTGGTACGTGTTGTAGCCGTCCGGGCTGGCGCCGCGGAACGAGGGCGAGGAGCGGAACCGCCGGGGGCCGAAGGCGTCCAGATAGGGCGTGCGGCCCCGCTGGTCGTCGGTGGACGAGTCGAGGTCGTGGTTTCCGGCCACCACGCTGTAGGCGGCGCCCCGCTCGTCCAGGAGGCGGAACGCCCCGCTGATCGGCCCGAATTCGGTGACCTTCCCATGCTCGGTGAGATCGCCGAGGTGGGACAGGAAGACGATGTTCTCCTCGCGTGCGTGGTTGAGGAGATAGCGGAAGGACGCCTCCACCGGCGCCGGGTGGATGCTCTCGCCGTCGAAGAGGTACTGGGTGTCCGGCATGACGGCGAGGGTGAATCTGGGGCTTTCGGGGTCGGGGTGCCAGGCGGGCACGCCCGTGGCGCCGGATGCCGGTGCGGCAGCGGCGGGCGGCGCCAGCTCCAGCCCGGTCATGGCCACGCCCGCGCCGGCGAGTCCGGTGGTGCGCAGAAAGGTACGGCGGCGGGTTCCGGGCTGCGGCTCATGGGTCTGACGGGGGCTGCACATGCGCTTGCTCCACACGGTGGGACGGCGGGGATCGAGCGCACGTTATGAGGCCCATGAGAGCAAACGCAGGAAGATGTCCGGCAACGGACGGGGAAGAGCACATGAATGACCTCCCCTCCGTGTGCGGGGCCGGGCAGCGCCGGGCGACCGCCCGTCGCGGGCGTCAGTGGTGGAGGTCCTCGGCGGTGAGAGTGTCACGCGTCTCCGGCGCCCAGGCCAGGCTGACGACCGTGCCGAGCAACAGCACCAGCGCCATCCAGCCCATCGACCACCCCGCGCCGAAGTGGCTCAGGCTGACCGGCAGCACGAAGGTGCCGAGGGCGGAAGCCACCCTGCTGGTGCCGTTGAGGAAGCCGACCCCGGAGCCGCGCAGCGCGGTGGGGAAGAGCTCGGCCGGATAGACCTGGGTGATGGTGGAGGCACCGGCCATGACGAAGGTGTAGATCAGGAAGGGGACCATCAGCGCCCCGCTGGAGGCGCCGCTGAGTACGGCCATCGCCGCCAGACAGAGCGTGAGGATCGTGAAGGTGCCGATGGTGAACGGCCTGCGCCCCAGGCGCTGCACCGGCCACAGTCCGATCACCCCGCCGAGCAGCAGGGCCAGGTTGAGCACCAGGTTCTGGGGGTCGGCGCCGGAGATCCGCAAGGTGGCCAGGATCTGCGGCATGAAGGTGTAGATGGCGAAGTAGGGCAGCACCTGGGCGCTGTAGAAGATGACGCCGAACCAGGTCTTGGTCGCCTGACCGGGGGCGAAGAGCTCGCGGTACCGGGCGGCGGGCGGCTGCTTCGCGGCCGCGGCCTCCGCGTCGGCGGCGGTGGCCTCGGACTGCCCCAGGTAGGTGCGGCGGATCTTCGCGGCCTCGGCGGCCCGGCCGCGGGCGGCCAGCCAGCTCGGGGATTCGGGGATACCGATCCGCAGCAGCAGCACCAGCAGAGCGGGCACCGCTCCGCTGGCCAGCAGCCAGTACGCGGAGGTGCCGTTGATCGGGATGTAGGTGCCCAGGACGTTGGCGAGGACGTAGCCGACGGTCCACAGCACGGTGAGGGAGCCCAGGAGAACGCCGCGCAGCCGGCTGGGGACGAACTCGGAGAGCAGGGTCGGGCCGACGGCGTAGTCGGCGCCCAGACCGAAGCCGATCGCCAGCCGGAGCAGGAAGAGGACCAGCGGGCTGTGGGCCCAGAACTGGGCGGCGGAGGCGACGGCGATCAGGACGAAGTTGTACAGGTACAGCTTCTGGCGCCCGATGACGTCGGCCACCCGCCCCAGCAGGATGCTGCCGAAGAACAGGCCGATCAGGGCGGAGGCGCCGAGCAGGCCTTGCCAGACGCCGGACAGGTGCATATCGGTGCCGAGCGCGGGCAGCACCGCGCCGATGACCCCGAGGGCGTAGCCGTCGGAGAAGTTCGCCCCGAAGGTGGTGGCCGTCACCCGGATGTGGAAGCCGGTGAGCGGTTCCTTCGGGGCGGTGCCCGGCACAGGCGCCGCATCCCGGTCCCCCGCCGTCCGCGCGTCCGCCGCCTCCGTGTGCACTGCCACGCCTGCCTCCCGACCGTTCACATTCGGACGGCGCCAGCATGCATGAATTCATGCAGTCAAACAATAGGTTGACTGTAGATTCTCATTCACGGAGGAGGAAGATCCATCTGGCGACCCGCTGGTCGGGCGGTGACACTGAGGGCAGATCTGGAGACAGGTGGGCCATGAACACCATCGAAGAGACGGTCGAGGTCGCGGTCCCGGTACGCACTGCCTACAACCAATGGACCCAGTTCAAGAGCTTTCCGCGGTTCATGTCCGCGGTGAAGCGGGTCGAGCAGATCAGACCCGCGATCACCCACTGGGTCATCCGGTGCGGCCCGGTGCGCTGTGCGTTCCAGGCCGAGATCGTGCACCAGCGGCCGGACTCCTTGGTGGTGTGGCGTTGCCTCCAGCGCCGCCCCTCCCACTGGGGTGAGGCGTCGTTCCGCCCCACGGCACCGGACCGCGCCCAGGTCACCGTGCGCATACAGAGCGCTCCGGGCAAAGTCGCGTCCCTCCTCACCCACGCATCCTCCGGGCTCACCGCCCGTGTGGTCCAAAGGGAACTCGGGCACTTCAAGGAGTTCATCGAGGGTCTGGGCGAGGAGACCGGTGCCTGGCGGGGGTCCATCCACAACGGGCACGTACAGCCGACGGAGCCGGAACCGCCGAGAAGCCGGGTTGCTCGCTGGCCCGTGGGCTGACCCTCGTCCAAGAGAGCGAGACACACCTGATGAAGAAGGCGCCGAGACACGAGCCGGATGAACGGCTCTCCGCCACGCCGCCCAAGAAGTGGGCGGCGGGAGTGCCCGCGGTGACCCATGCGCTGGAGTACTCCCTGGAGGAGACGACGGTCCGGCGCACCGCCACGACGCTGCTGACCATGAACCAGGTGGCGGGCATCGACTGTCCCGGCTGCGCCTGGGCCGACCCCGCCCCCGGCCACCGGCACCGCAACGAATACTGCGAGAACGGCGCCAAGCACATCAACGACGAGGCGACGGCGCGGCGCGTCACCGCCGACTTCTTCCGTACGCATGCGGTCTCCGAACTCGGCCGCCGTTCCGACCTGTGGCTGAACCAGCAGGGCCGGCTCACCGGACCGATGGTCAAGCGGCCGGACGCGGATCACTACGAGCCGATCAGCTGGCATGACGCCCTGAAGCTGATCGCCGCGGAGCTGACATCGCTGGATTCCCCCGACGAGGCGGTCTTCTACACCTCGGGGCGCGCCAGCAACGAGGCCGCCTTCGTGCTGCAGCTCTTCGCCAGGGCCTACGGCACCAACAACCTGCCCGACTGCAGCAATATGTGCCATGAGTCCAGCGGCTTCGCGCTGCACGAGACGTTGGGCACGGGCAAGGGCACGGTGAGCCTGGACGATCTGCACCAGGCCGACCTGATCTTCCTGGTGGGCCAGAATCCCGGCACCAACCATCCGCGACAGCTCTCCGCGCTGGAGCAGGCGAAGATCAACGGCGGCCACATCATCGCGGTGAACACGCTGCCGGAGGCCGGACTGCTCCGGTTCAAGAACCCGCAGCGGGCCCGCGGGGTGATCGGGCCCGGCACCCGTATCGCCGATCGTTTCCTCCACATCCGCAGCGGCGGCGACCTCGCGCTGTTCCAGGGCCTGAACCGACTGCTGCTGGAGGCGGAGGACGCCCGGCCGGGCACCGTGCTCGACCACGATTTCATCCGCTCCAGCACCAGTGGGTTCGAGGAGTTCTCCCAGCACGTCCGCACCATCGCCTGGGACGACATCCTGACCGCGACCGGACTGACCCTCCGCGAGATCGAGGAGGTCCGGGACGCCGTCCTGGACAGCAAGCGCATCATCGTCTGCTGGGCCATGGGAGTGACACAGCACCGCCACGGTGTCCCCACCATCAGGGAGATCGTGAACTTCCTGATGCTGCGCGGAAACCTCGGCCGGGCCGGAGCCGGGGCCTGCCCGGTGCGCGGGCACAGCAATGTGCAGGGCGACCGCACGATGGGCATCTGGGAGCAGATGCCGGACTCCTTCCTGGACGCGCTGCAGCGCGAGTTCGGCTTCGATCCGCCTCGCGCCCACGGACTGGACTCGGTGAACTCGATCAGGGCCATGCGCGAGGGCCGTATCAAGGTCTTCCTCTCGCTCGCGGGCAACTTCGTCCGGGCCGCTCCGGACAGTGCGGTCACCGAGGAAGCCATGCGGCGCTGCCGCCTCACCGTCCACATCTCCACCAAGCTCAACAGGTCCCATACGGTCTGCGGCCGGACCGCGCTCATCCTGCCGACCCTGGGCCGCACCGAACGGGACATCCAGTCCAGTGGCGAGCAGTTCGTCACCGTGGAGAACTCGATGAGCGAGGTGCACACGTCCTATGGGCGCCTGAAACCGGCCTCCAAGCTGCTGCTCAGCGAGGTGGCCATCCTGTGCCGGCTCGCCCGCCACACCCTCGGCGACAAGGCCGGCATCCCCTGGGAGAAGTTCGAGGCCGACTACGGGGCGATCCGCCACCGCATCGCCCACGTCGTTCCGGGGTTCCACGACTACAACCGGCGGGTGGCCCGTCCCAGTGGCATCAGGCTGCCCAATCCGGTCAACGAGGGGGTCTTCGCCACCCCCGCCGGCAAGGCCCTGTTCACCCGCAACGCCTGGGACATGCTGCGGGCCCCCGAAGGACATCTGCTGCTGCAGACCCTGCGCTCCCACGACCAGTGGAACACCATTCCCTACACGGACAACGACCGCTACCGGGGCATCCACGGACGACGCAGGGTGGTACTGGTCAATCCCGCCGATATGGCCGAACTCGGTCTGGTCCAGGGGCAGTCCGTCGACCTCGTGGGCGTGTGGACCGACGATGTGGAGCGCCGCGCGGAGGACTTCGAGGTGGTCCCGTATCCGACCACCCGCGGCTGCGCCGCCACCTACTACCCCGAGACCAACGTCCTGGTGCCGCTCGACAGCGTGGCCGAGATCAGCAACCAACCGACGTCGAAGGGGATCGTGGCCCGCCTGGAGGCCCGTGACGGGTAGCGCGTCCGGCCGCTCGTTCGCCCGGCGCGAGCGGTCATCGGAGGCCGGGTGGGAGGGCTTCAACTGCCGGTTCTACGATCGGACATGACCGAGGTACATGCGCAGGCCAGCGGTTGTGTGCTGGACTGCCCACATCGTGCCGCGAGGCAGCCGCCCGCGAGGCGGAGGACCACAAGGGTGTGACGAGTGAGCGAACGCCGGGACGGCGCCCAGTGAGCGGCTGTCGCGGGCGCCGCTGCCGCGCCACAGAGAGCCGAAGACCCGCTGACCGGGGGTTTCCTGGAACGGGCTGCTCGGATTCGGGAAACCCGGGCCCCATGACCGGCCCCCGGCCCGTACGCCACGCGTCCTAGGCGCGGCACTCCTTCCCCCGCGGGAGTGCGACCGACGACCGCTTGGTGCGTCCGCGACCCCTGGACACCGAGCGGGTCACCTGGCGATGTGCGCGGGACTGCCGCGGAGCCAGGTGAGCGCCCTTCCCCGTTCACCAACGGACGGTTTCATCATCCACGTAACTCGGCCTCGACCAGGCCGGCATTCCCCCACACGGATCATCCCCCCACACGGATCATCCCCCTACACGATCGTTCCCCCCACAGAAGAAGGACTCGGCACCGCATGACCGCGAACCCTCTCGACATGGCAATGCCCGTTCCGCCCCATGAGACCGATGCCACCCTGCACTTCACGGGCCCGGCGACCTTCGGCCGTGTCCCCCGTCTGGACCAGGTCGGCACCACCGATATCGCCGTGGTCGGGGTGCCGTTCGACGCGGGTGTCTCCTACCGGCCGGGCGCGCGCTTCGGCTCCAACGCCGTCCGGGAGGCCTCGCGCCAGCTGCGCCCCTACAACCCGGCCCAGGACGTGTACCCGTTTCACTACGCCCAGGTGGCGGACGCCGGTGACATCACGGCCAATCCGCACAACATCGACGCGGCCGTCGAGAGCATCGAGGAGGGCACGGACGCTCTGCTGTCCACGGGCGCGCAGCTGATGACGCTGGGCGGCGACCACACCATCGCGCTGCCGATCCTGCGCTCGGTGGCCCGCCGGCACGGCCCGGTGGCGCTGCTGCACTTCGACGCGCACCTGGACACCTGGGACTCCTACTTCGGCGCCCAGTACACCCATGGAACGCCGTTCCGCCGCGCGGCCGAGGAGGGCCTCCTGGACACCTCCGCGCTCTCACACGTCGGCACCCGCGGCTCGCTGTACAGCAAGGAAGACCTGGACGAGGACACCAAGCTGGGCTTCGGGATCGTCACCTCGGCCGATGTGATGCGGCGCGGGGTGGACGAGGTGGTGCAGCAGCTCAAGGAGCGCATCGGCAAGCGGCCGCTCTACATATCCGTGGACATAGACGTCCTGGATCCCGCACACGCCCCCGGCACCGGCACCCCCGAGGCGGGCGGCCTCACCTCGCGTGAACTCCTGGAGATCGTGCGCGGGCTCAGCGACTGCTATCTGGTCTCCGCCGACCTGGTCGAGGTCGCCCCTGCGTACGACCACGCCGAGATCACCTCCGTGGCCGCCTCGCACACCGCCTACGAGCTGATCTCCGTCATGTCCCGGCAGATCGCCTTCTTCCGCTGGCTCGAGGAGAACGGGCAGTCGTAGACCGTAACCACCCGTCCCCCGTTGCGCCGATGCCACGTCAGCCGGGCTGACGTGGCACGGGTGGGCACCGCATGTCGCACTTTCTGCCCCGATCCAGAGATCATTTGTCTTCGAATCCTCGCTTTCACCCGGGGAACCCTCGGACGCCGAGCGGGCGATGGGGCGGGCCTTCGCCACGGCTGTCACCGCGTTCATCGTCGGCGCCTCTCCGGGCGACTGGCCGCCGTACGCGCCCGGGGCCATCGCACGGATCCGGCACTTCGACTGAGACTCACGAAGCCCCTCACACGGACATCGGCGCGGGGCCACCACCGGCGTTTCCTGTCGCTATCCGTGGGATACAGGGCGCTATCGTCATGGCAAGCGAGCCGGCCGCCGCGCGAGGCTGTGGACAGTGCCCCACAGGGGCGTACTGCTACGGACACGGAGAGCGGACACATGACGACTGACACTGCTGTCGCGGCAGGCGTGAAGGTGCCGGGCACGACGCTGGCGCGCGAGGCCACGGAGCTGATCCGGGACACGACGAGCGAGCTCATCTATCACCATTCGCGGCGGGTGTACTTCTTCGGCAGCCTGCAGGGCCACCGGCGCGATCTGAGCTTCGACCCGGAGCTGCTGTACCTGGGCGCGATGTTCCACGACGTGGGCCTCAACGAGGCGTTCCATGGCAGTGGCCGCCGTTTCGAGGTGGACAGCGCGGCCGAGGCGAAGCGGTTTCTGCAGGCCCATGGCGTACCCGAGGACAGTATCCGCCGGGTCTGGACGGCGATCGCCCTGCACACCACTCCCGGGGTCCCCGAGTTCATGGAACCGGAAGTGGCGCTGGTGACGGCCGGTGTCGAGTACGACGTGCTCGGCATCGGGTACGAGGATCTCTCCGCCGAGGACCGGGCGGCGGTCGTGGCGCTGCATCCGCGCCCCGACTTCAAGAACAGGATTCTGCGGGCGTTCGCCGATGGCATCCGCCCCAAGCCGCAGACCACGTTCGGCAACGTCAAGGCGGATGTCCTGGAGCACTTCGTCCCCGGCTTCGAGCGGGGGAACTTCGTCCGGACGATCCTGGATTCGCCGTGGACGGAATAGCGCGCCCGGCGTCACCGGCACCCCGTGGCGGGCGCACCGTCGTGATCGTCGCGTTCGACGGGGTGCAGCTGCTGGATGTCACCGGCCCCGTGGAGGTCTTCACCACGGCCAACCACTACGGCGCCGACTACGACGTACGGGTGGTCTCCCTCGCCGGTGACGCCGTCACCACGTCCTCCGGGCTCGTGATCGGCGCCGACGGCGATCCCGGCACGCTGCCACCACGCCTGGGCACCCTGCTGGTCCCGGGGAGGAGGGACTGGCGCTCGGCCGTGGCCGACACCGACCTGGTCGGGCTCGTGACGCGGCTGTCGGTGCGGGCGAAGCGCGTGGCATCCGTGTGCGCGGGCGCCTTCGTGCTGGCCGAGGCCGGCCTCCTGGACGGCCGCCGCGCCGCCACGCACTGGGAGCTGGCGGCGCAGCTGGCCACCGCCTACCCCCAGGTGCGCGTGGACGGCAATCCCGTCTTCGTCCGGGACGGCCATGTGGCCACCTCGGCCGGTATCACCGCGGGAATCGACCTCTCGCTGTCCCTGGTCGAGGAGGACTGGGGAGCGGAGGTGGCCCGCAACGTGGCCAGGCAGCTGGTGGTCTTCATGGCCCGCCCGGGCGGGCAGGCGCAGTTCAGCGCGCGGCTGGCCCCGCGTCAGCCACGGCATCCGGCGGTGCGCCGGGTGATGGACCGCGTCACCGCGGACCCCGCGGGGTGCCACACCCGGGCCACGCTGGCCGCCTCGGGCGGTGTGAGCGCCCGCCACCTGGAGCGGCTGTTCCGCACCGAGGTGGGCATCACGCCCGGCCGCTATGTCGAAGCCGTCCGTGTCGAGGCCGCCCAGGCACTGCTCGCGGACGGCACCGGCACGGTCGAGGAGGTGGCGCGGCAGGCGGGGTTCGGCTCCTCGGAGTCGCTGCGGCGGGTGTTCCAGCACACCCTCGGGGTCTCGCCGACGGTCTATCGCGCCCGTTTCCGCAGCACCGTCGGCGCACCCCGTCTCGCGGCCGGGTAGCCGGTCGCCGCCGGTCCCTACGCCCCTTCGCGGGCCGTTCGCGCCGCCCGGGCCAGGTCCAGGTCGGTGGTCTCCGGCGCCAGGAACTGGGACACCAGGGCGCCGACCACCAGCACTCCGGCGCCGATCAGGAGCACGAACTCCGCGCCGAAGTGGTCGAGCCCCATCGGCAGCAGGAACGTGCCGATCGCGGCGCCCACCCGGCTCATGGCCGTGGCGAAGCCGACGCCCGTGGTCCGCAGGGAGGTGGGGAACACCTCCAGCGGATAGACCGCGGTCAGTGCGCTGGAGGCGGCGTTGAGGAAGATGAAGAACAGGAAGCCGACGACGATGACGGGGGTGGAGGACGGCCACACCGCCACCAGGGCCAGACACGCGGCCGTGATCCAGAACGGCGGGATCAGCAGCTTGCGGCGGCCGATCCGGTCCACGACGAGGCATCCCGCGGTGACACCGGCCACGGCGGTGAAGGAGTAGACGAGCAGCGCGGCGACCGCGTTGTCCCCCATGTGCAGAGCCTCGAAGACCTCGGTCCAGAAGGTGCCGATGGCGAAGTACGGCAGCACCAGGGCGGCCCAGAAGACACTGGCGAACACCGTGGAGCGCAGATGCTGCCGGCTGAAGAGCGCGCGGAACCCGTCCTGCCGCACCTCGTCGCGGTCGTCCAGCTCCGCTTCGACGTCCACCTCGATGCCGTACTTCTCGATCAGCGCTTCGGCCTCGTCCCGGCGCCCCCTGCTCAGCAGCCAGCGCGCGGACTCCGGAATGCCACCTCGCAGGGCCACGCACACCACCGCGATCACCGCACTGCTCGCCAGGGACCAGCGCCAGCCGCCGTCGACGGAGGTGAACAGCGCTCCCACGACCGTGGCCAGCGCGTACCCCAGGTACCAGCTGATCTCCAGGCTCGCCAGCAGCCGCCCGCGGCCCAGCCGGCCCGCGTACTCCGACAGCAGCGGGGCGCCGATCGCGTACTCGCCGCCGATCGCCACGCCCATCACCAGCCGGATGAGGATGAGCTGGGGGCCGTCGGCGACGAAGAACTGGAGCACCGAGCCGATCAGGAAGATCAGCATGTCCATCAGGAACACCGGCCGGCGTCCGAACCGGTCGGCCAGCCGGCCGAAGAGCGGCCCTCCGATGAAGATCCCGATGAGCGGTGAGGCACCGACCAGGCCCTGTTCCATGGAGGACAGATGGAGGTCGTCGGTGATCGCCGACATCGCCAGGCCGATGCCGCCGATGATGTAGCCGTCGATTCCCTGGCCGATCTGGGTGGCCAGCTTCAGCTTGGTGTGCAGCCGCTTCCGTTCGCGTTCGGTGGCGGGTGCGCCCGGCGGTGTGCTGGGCTCGTTCTGCTCGGTCACAGGCGTCGTTGCCATGCGCGGGTCCTTCACTGAGAGGGGGAGGAGACCGCTGCCCCCGGGAAAGAGCGGCCCGGGGAAGCGCGGCCCGAGAATGAGCGGCCCGGGAGGAGTGGCCCCGGGAGCAGCGGTGGGGGGAGGGGGAATCAGTCGGTCGGCCAGTCGAGGGCGATGTACTGCGTCTCCAGGAAGGCCTCGATGCCCTCGCGGCCGCCCTCCCGGCCCAGGCCCGACTGCTTGACGCCGCCGAAAGGCGCGGCCGGGTCGGACAGCAGGCCCCGGTTGAGGCCGACCATGCCGGTCTCCAAGCGCTCGGACAGGCGCAGGGCCCGGCCCACGTCGCGCGAGTAGATGTACGAGGCGAGGCCGTGCACGGTGGCGTTGGCACGGGCCACCAGCTCGTCCTCGTCGGCGAAGGTGGCCAGGGGCGCGACCGGCCCGAAGACCTCCTCGTTCATGATCCGGGCGTCCTCGGGCACATCCACCAGGACGGTGGCCGGGTGGTAGCAGCCAGGGCCTTCGGGCACGCTGCCCCGCGCGGCGACCTTCGCGCCACGGGCGACCGCGTCGTCGACCAGGGAACGGATGGACTCCACGGCGGTCCGGTTGATCATCGGGCCGAGGGTGACGCCCTCCTCCAGACCCGCTCCGGCACGGACCGCGGTCATGGCCGCCGCGAACTTCTCGGTGAATTCGGCGGCGACGGACTCATGGACGTAGAACCGGTTGGCGGCGATGCAGACCTCGCCACCGCCCCGCATCTTGGCGTCCATCGCACCGCGCACCGCGGCGTCGACGTCGGCGTCCTCGCAGACGATGAAGGGGGCGTTGCCACCCAGCTCCATGGTCACGTTGACCACGTTCTCCGCCGCCTGCCCCAGGAGGGTGCGGCCGGTGGCGGTGGAGCCGGTGAAGGAGAACTTGCGGACCCGCTCGTCGCGGAGCCAGGCGGAGACCACCTCGGGCGCGCGGTCGGTCGGCAGGACGTTCAGCAGCCCGTCGGGCAGGCCCGCCTCGCTCAGCAGGGCGGCGATGGCGAGGGCGGTGAAGGGGGTGTCGGGGGCCGGCTTGAGGAGCACCGGGCAGCCGGCGGCGAGCGCCGGGGCGATCTTCCGGGTGGCCATCGCGGCGGGGAAGTTCCACGGTGTGACGAAGGCGGTGACGCCCACCGGATGCCTGCGCACGACGTGCCGGAAGCCGCCACCGGGCGCGTCGCCGAACGAGGAGCCGATCCGTACCGCCTCCTCGGCGAACCAGCGGAAGAACTCCGCCGCGTAGCCGACCTCGGACACCGCGTCCCGGTATGCCTTGCCGTTCTCCAGGACGATCAGGCGGGCGAGCGTGTCGGTGTGCTCGCGCATCAGCGCGAACGCCGTGTGCAGGACCTCCGAACGACGGCGGGCCGGCGTCGCCCGCCACCCGGCGGCGGCCGCCTGGGCCGCGTCGACCGCCGCCATGGCGTCCGCCGGGCCGGCCGCGGACACCTCGCGGATCAGCTCCGCGGTGGCCGGGTCGTGCACGGGGAACGTCCGTCCGTCCTCGGCCGCACACCAGCGGCCGGCGATGAACACATCGCCTTCGGCGAACGGCGCCTTGACGAGGGTTTCTATGCCGGGGAGGTTCATGAGCTGCTCTTTTCTCCGTTCCGAACAGGGGCTGGTCCGGTTCGCGGTGAATTTACGAGCGCGTCATGCGGCCGACAAGACCACTTCTCGGATCGCAATGGTGGTTGCTGTCAGGGCAACTGCCCCGGCATGCCCGCCCCGCACCCGCATGGGCCGCGCGGCCCCCGCGCTGTCAGGTGAGCCGTGCCCTGGGGAAGGAGGTGTGCCGAGGCTCCCAGCCCAGCATCACGGAGACGCGTGCCGCCGCCTTGGCCGTCGTGCGGCCCGCCTGGTCCAGGCGGTCGCCGAGCCGGGACTTGGGTGCCGAGATGTTGAGCGCCGCGACGACACGTCCCCGGAAGTCGCGTACGGGTGCGGAGACCCCGACCAGCCCGGTCTCGAACTCCTCGCTCACCCTCGCGTAGCCCCGTCGCGAAGCCTCCTGGATCAGTGACCACAGCTCGGGGATCGGTGGCGTCGAGGCGGTGCCGAAGCGGACGTACAGCTCATCGGGGGTGGCATCGGCCAGCAGCACGCGTCCGGCCGAGGTCTGCCACGCGGGCACTCCGCGCCCCTCCCAGCCGTGGACGCGGAAGGAGTGTCCGGAGACCGAGAGCAGGGTGAGCACCTCGCGGTCGCTCAGGACACACAGATGGCTGGTCTCCTCCACGTCCGACGACAGCGCGTGCATCACCGGCTCGGCCATGCGCACCAGCCGGTTCTGCGAGGTCCGCGCGACGAGCGAGAAGAGCCGCCAGCCCAGGCGGTACTCCAGGGTGTCGGGGTCGCGTTCCACGATCCCCGCGGCGGCCAGGGCCTTGAGGGCCCGTGAGACCTGGGTCTTCTCCCGGCCCACCAGATGCGCCAGGCGTACGACGCCGAGCCCGCCGGCGTTCTGGGCCTCGTCGGAGGCGAGCGCCTCCAGCAGGTCGATGTCACGGCGCAGCCCGTGGCCGCGCGGGGCGGCGGTGTCCGCGGGACCGGCGGAGGCGGCGTCGGGGCCCGTGCCATGCGGATCGGCGGGGTCCTCGGGACCGTCGGTGCCGCGAGGGGGGAGGTTCGTCACGCGCGACATCCTAGGGCGCACACCGCGGAAGCCCCAGGTCAGCCGCCGGGTTGTCATGAGAGCAACCGGCATTTCGATTCACCCCGACGGCTTGTCGACGGGGTGGCGGCGGTTCTAGATTCGCCGCATCGGACCGGAGAACTGCGGCGAATGCGCGGTTCCTCCCCTGTGGTCCGCCGATTCCCCGCTCCCGGAGATCCAGGAGATCCCCATGCCATCGCCTTTTGCCCCGACCGCCCTCATCGGCGAGTCCTTCGCCGGGGAGGGTGCCAACGCCGCGCACACGAACGTCGTGATCGGACGCAAGGGCGGACCCGTCGAAACGGCCTGGGCCACGGCGCTGGCCACGCCCAGCGCCGGACACGTCCCCTTCGTGACGATCGTGCGGCCCTCGGTCCCGGTGAAGCCGCTGACGCTGTTCGTGCCGAAGGCCGCCGCGGAGGGTGAGCTGCACCAGCGCGCCACGTGGGGCTCCGCCCAGGCCGGTCTGGCGCAGGGGGTCGCGGACGCGGTCCGGGACGGTGTGCTGCCCGCCGAGGATGCCGACGAACTGCTGATCATCGCCGCGATCTGGGTGAACCCGGCGGTCGACGACCTGGACGTGTCCTTCCGCAATCAGCGCGCCGCCGCCTACGAGGCGGTGCGGGCCGCGGTGACCGGCGCCCCGACCGTGGCCGATGTCCTCGCGGCCGCCGAGGAAGGCCCGGTCAACCCGTTCTACGCCCCCACCTCCGAGGTGCTCACCCGATGAAGATCACGGATATCACCCTGGACCGGCTGCGCCTGGAGCTGGACCCGCCGTTCCGGGCCGCGTGGGACCCCGAGCCACGGCGCCACTTCGACGCGACGATCGTCCGCGTCCACACCGACGAGGGGATCACCGGTATCGGCTCCGGTGATCTGATGGACGGCTTCGACACCTACAAGCACCTGTTCGTCGGCGAGGACCCGCTCGACATCACCCGGCACGTCAAGGCCATCGAGACCGCCAACTTCCACGGCGCCCACTACTGGCCGCTGGAGGCGGCCCTGTGGGACATCATCGGCAAGGTCCACGGCCGCCCGGTGGCGGAGCTGTTCGGCAACGCGGCCAAGAAGCTGCCCGCCTACGCCTCCTGCGGTGAGCTCAAGGCGCCCCAGGAGCGTGTCGCCACCGCGCTGAAGGTCCGCGAAGCGGGCTTCCGCGCGATGAAGATCCGCATCGACCGCGACCGGGTCGACGAGGGGATCGCCGCGGTCCGCGCCGTACGCGAGGAACTGGGCGCCGACTTCGAGATCATGGTGGACCTGAACCAGTCGTGGCGCATGGCGGGCGACACCGCGGGCGCCACCGACCTAGCCCGGACCCGCAAGACCATCGCGCGCCTGGCCGAGCTCGACGTGTTCTGGGTCGAGGAGCCACTGCCCTACGGCGACCTGGCGGGCTTCAAGCGCCTGCGGGCCGAGAACCCCGGGGTACGCATCGCCGCCGGCGAGATGCACCACTCCCCCACCGAGTTGCTGCGCTACCTCGAAGAGGACGCCCTGGACATCTACCAGATGGACGTGGTGCTCGCGATCGGCATGCACCGCGCCCGCACCCTGGCGGAGATCGCCCAGCTCAAGCACCGCCACTTCACCCCGCACAGCTGGACCAACGGCATCGGCGTGCTCGCCAATCTGCACGTGGCGGCAGGGGTCGGCGGCGGCCCGTACTTCGAGTTCCCCTACGACCCGCCCGGGTGGACCCCGGAGCGCCGGGACTTCATGCTCGCCGACCCGGTGCGGGTGAACAGCGAGGGCGACCTCGAGATATCCGCGAGGCCGGGCCTCGGTATCGAGCTCGACGAAGACGCGATCGACCGCTGGAGGATCACATGACGCACGGCATCGACGCCCTGCTCGCCCGTTCGTACGACCAGTGGGTGGCCGCGGCCGGCACACTCACCGTCGAGACCCGGCTGTTCATCGACGGCCGCTTCACCGACGCCCTCTCCGGCGACACCTTCACCAGCGTCTCGCCGCGCGACGGTTCGGTGCTCGCCAAGGTGCAGGCGGCCGGGGCCGAGGACGTGGACCGTGCCGTACGGGGCGCGCGCGCCGCCTTCGAGGACGGACGCTGGCGCGACCTGCCGCCCAAGGAGCGCAAGGGCGTCCTGCTGCGCTGGGCGGATCTGATCCGGGCGAACGCCGAGGAGCTGGCCCTCCTCGACACCCTGGAGATGGGCAAGCCCATCACCGAGTCCGTGCGGATCGACGTGGACAAGGCCGCCGAGACCATCGCCTGGTACGCCGAGGCCATCGACAAGACCTACGACGAGGTGGCGCCGACCCCCGGCGACGCGATCGCCCTGATCACCCGGGAACCCCTGGGCGTCATCGGCGCGGTCGTCCCGTGGAACTACGCGCTGCTGATCGCCAGTTGGAAGCTGGGTCCGGCGCTGGCCACCGGCAACAGCGTCGTCCTCAAGCCGGCCGAGCAGACCTCCCTGGCCGCTCTGCGCCTGGCCGCCCTCGCCTCCGAGGCGGGTCTGCCGGACGGGGTGTTCAACGTCCTCCCGGGCCGCGGCGAGGTCGCCGGACAGGCTCTGGGCCGCCACCCGGAGGTCGACAAGATCGCCTTCACCGGTTCGGCGGAGGTGGCCCGGCTCTTCCAGGTGTACGCGGGCGAGTCCAACGGCAAGCAGGTGGCCGTCGAGGCGGGTGGCAAGTCGCCCCAGCTGCTGTTGCCCGACGCCGACATCGAGGCCGCCGCGTCGGCGGTGGCCTGGGGCATCTTCTACAACGCCGGACAGACCTGCAACGCCGGTTCCCGCGTCGTGGTCCACGCCTCCGTCAAGGACCGGCTCCTGGACGCCCTGCGCCGGATCACCGCGGAGACCTTCCGGGTGGGCGACCCGCTCGATCCGGCCACCGTCATGGGCCCCCTGGTCGACGAGACCCAGCTGGCCACGGTCCTCGGCTATATCGAGCGCGGTGTGGAGGACGGGGCGAGTGTGGTGTTCGGCGGTGGCCGCACCCTCGCCGAGTCGGGCGGCAGCTATGTCGAACCGACCGTCCTGGACGGGGTGGTGAACACCTCCGCCGTCGGCCAGGAGGAGATCTTCGGCCCGGTCCTGGCCATCGTGTCCTACGACGGCGACGCCGACGAGGGGATACGGCTGGCCAACGAGAGCGACTTCGGGCTCGTCGCCTCCGTCTGGACACGTGATGTGGCCGTCGCCCACCGCGCCGCCAAGCGGCTGCGGGCCGGGACGGTCTGGATCAACACCTTCGACGCCAGCGATGTCATCACCCCCTTCGGCGGCTTCAAGGCCACCGGCGCGGGCCGTGACAAGTCCCTGCACGCACTGGACGCGTACACGGCGCTGAAGACCACCTGGATCAACCTGGCCTGAACCGGCCATGGCGCACGGACCTGTTCATCCCCTCCCCTCTTTACTTTTCTCTTCTCACCACAGCGAGGACAACGATGAGGATCGGTTTCATCGGCCTGGGCAACATGGGACGCCACATGGCCCGCCATCTCATCCACGCGGGCCACCTGGTCACCGTGCACGACACCCGGCCCGAGGCCGCCGCCGAGCATCTGGCGCTCGGCGCCCGCTGGGCCGACTCGCCCGCGACCTGTGCCGAAGGCGCGGAATTCCTGATCACGATGCTCCCCACCCCGCGGATCGTCGAGGACGTGCTGCTGCGCGGTGGCGCGGCCGAGGCCCTGCCGCCCGGCGCCCTGTGGATCGACATGTCGACCTCGACCCCCGCGGCCGCGGACCGGGTCGCCGCCGATGTGCTGAACGGGCGCGGGGTGCGCCGGCTCGACGCACCGGTCAGCGGGATGGCGCGGGGCGCCGAGGCCGGAGCGCTGCAGATCTTCGCCGGCGGTACGGACGACGACTTCCGCATCGCCCTGCCCGTCCTCGAGGCCATGGGCGATCCGGACCGGATTCTGCACGTCGGCCCGCCCGGCGCGGGCTACACGGTCAAGCTCATGCTCAACCTGCTCTGGTTCAGCCATGTGGTCGCCACCTCCGAGGTGCTCGCCATGGGCGTCAAGGCGGGCGTCGACCTCGGGACGCTGCGCAGCTCGCTGCTGGCGAGCCCGGCCGCCTCCGCCTTCGTCGAGAAGGACCTCATGTCCATCCTCGCCGACGGTGACTACGACGACTCGTTCGCCATGGCGCTGGCCTGCAAGGACCTGGGGCTCGCCGTCGACCTCGGCCGCGATCTGGGGGTGTCCACCGAACTGTCCGCCCTGGTCGAGCAGATCTACCGCCGCTCCAAGGCCCATCATGGCGAGCTCGCCGGTGAGATGAGCCCGGTCCGCCTCTACGAGGCCCTCGCCGGGCAGGAGTTCCGGCTGCCCGACCCGACCATCGCGCCGGCCGACGCGACCCTCGCGGTCTGAGCGCGACCCTCGCGGTCTGAGAAGAAGCGAACGCCACCCCGCACCACGACGCCAGGAGCCGCACCCATGACCTCTTCCGGGCCCGGCGGCCCAACGCCGCTGAGCATCGACCCCACCTGTCGTATCGAGTTCGGCCCCGGCCGCATCGGCCAACTCCCCGCACTGATCGCGGCCACCGGCCACGATCGCGCCTTCGTCGTCACCGACCACGGCCTGCGCGCCGCGGGCGTCCTCGAGCCCGTTCTCAAGATCCTCCGGGCCGCGGGGCTGGAGTACGCCGTCTACGACGAGGTGGCTCCCAACCCCTCCACCGCCAACGTCGACGCGGGTGCCGCACGGGCCCGTGCGTTCGGCACCGCCGCGGTCGTCGCCCTCGGTGGCGGCTCCGTACTCGACGCGGCGAAGGGCATATCCCTGCTGGTCGGCAACCCGAAGGCCATGGCCGGCGACGCCGACGAGCTCTGGGAGGCGGCCGACGGACTCCCGCTCGTCGCGATCCCCACCACCTCCGGCACCGGCGCCGAAACCAACGGCTTCGGGGTCATCGAGGACACCACCGCCTGCCGCAAGGTGTACATCGGCCACCCCTCCGTGAAGCCGCGCATCGCGCTGCTCGACCCGGAGCTCACCCTGGGGCTTCCCGCACCGGCCACCGCCGCCACCGGTATCGACGCCCTGGTCCACGGCATCGAGTCACTCGCCTCGCGCGGCGCGAACCCGGTCTCCACCGCCTACGCCACCCAGGCCGTGACCATGGTCAGCCACGCCCTGCCCGCCGCGTACCGGGACGGCGCGGACCTGGATGCCCGCGCCGAGCTGATGCTGGGAGCCCATCTCGCGGGCCAGGCACTCAGCCTCTCCGGGCTCGGGCTGGTCCATGGCATCGGCCACGCGCTGACCGCGCACACCGGCACTCCCCACGGCGTCGCCCTCGCCGCCGTCCTCGAAGAGGTGATGGAGTTCAACGCCCCCGCCGCGCGGGGCGCCTATGAGCAGGTGGCGCGCGCCATGCGGCTGGCACCGCCCGCCGACGGGGACTGGGCGCGGGCCGCCATCGACGCGGTACGCGAGATCGCGGGCGCCGTCGAGGTGAAGCGCCCCCTGAGGACGCTCGGCACCGACCGCGGCATGCTGCCCGCCATCGCCGCCGGGGCGGTGGCGGACGCGGTGACGACGAACAATCCCCTGTCCCCCGATCACACCCAGGTCCTGGAGATCCTCACCACCACCTACTGACCGTGGCGCGCCACCGTGACCTGACGATCCGGGCACGGTGGCGACCGCTGTCACATGCGCGGCCCCGGCGGTGTCTTCATGCCGAACAGGCAACCGCACAGGGAGAACACCATGTCGCTACGCGTTCCGAAGGGGGAGCTCCCCACCGAGCTCCGGGAAATCCTGCTCAAGCAGCTCGGTGAGGTGCCCGAGCCCGACGAGGTGCTGTGGAACAACCCCAAGGTGGCCGAGGCGAACCGGGAGTTCGCGGCCAGGCTGGGTGCGTGGGACGCCGCCGACGCGAGCCTGAAGACGTTCGCGCATATGGCGGTCGCCGCGCAGATCGGGTGCAGCTGGTGCCTCGACATCAACTACTTCCTCGCGCTGAACCAGAAACTGGACCTGGCCAAGGCGAGCCAGGTGCCGCGCTGGCGGGAGTCGGAGGTGTTCACACCGCTGGAGCGGGACGTCCTGGAGTACGCCGAGGCCATGACGAACACACCGCCGACCGTCACCGATGAGCTGTCCGCGAGCCTGCTGGACCGGCTCGGCCCGGCGGCGCTGGTCGAACTCACCGTGTACATCGGCTTCGCCAACTTCGCGAGCAGGTCCAACATCGCGCACGGAATCACCTCGCAGGGCTACTCCGACGCCTGCGGGATTCCGCTGGCCGGGCGCCCCGCGCAGTCGTCCGGCGTAACGTCCACGGCATGACCGGGGATCCGTTCGTCGCCCATCGCAGCCTGCTGTTCACGGTCGCCTACGAGATGCTCGGGTCGGCCGCCGACGCGGAGGACGTGGTCCAGGAGTCCTGGCTGCGGTGGGCCGACGTCGACCGGTCGCGGGTGCGCGACCCGCGGGCGTACCTCGTCCGCACGGTCACCCGCCAGGCGCTCAACCGCCTGCGGACACTGTCGCGCCGCCGCGAGGAATACGTCGGCGAGTGGCTGCCGGAGCCGCTGCTGACCAGCCCCGATGTCGCCGAGGACGTCGAACTCGCGGAGAGCGTGTCGATCGCGATGCTGACCGTCCTGGAAACGCTCGGACCGGCCGAGCGGGCGGTGTTCGTGCTGCGCGAGGTCTTCGACCTGCCGTACGGAGAGATCGCCGAGGCCATCGGGAAATCCGCGGCAACGGTGCGGCAGATCGCCCGACGGGCCCGCGAGCATGTGGCGGCCAGGCGGCCGCGGATGCGGGTGAGCCGGTCGGAGCAGCAGGCCGTGGTGGAGCGGTTCCTGGCCGCGCTGCGGACCGGGCAGGTGCGGGAGCTGATGGAGATCATGGCGCCGGACGTGGTCATGATCGCCGACGGTGGCGGGGTGGTGGCCGCCGCGCGGGCTCCGATCCACGGCGTCGAGGAAGTGGCGAAGTTGCTGGCGCGCGCGAACCAGGTGGTGGCCGCGTTCGAGACGACGCCCGTATGGCTCAACGGCGCGCCCGCGGGCCGGCTCGCCTTCGACGGCGAGCCGTCCGCGGTGAGCCTCCTGGTGGAGAACGGGCGCATCACCCGGATCTACGTGGTGAGAAACCCACGGAAGCTGACCCGGCTGGATGTACCGGCCGAACTGGCCAGGTAGGCGCGCCCGCGGCTCTGGTGCCGTGGGTGTTCCGGGCGGTTTCACACCGCCCGGAACACCCACGACCACACGGGGCCGGTCCCTCCCTAGTGGTGCCAGGCATGTCCGCCCGTGTTGTGGATGAAGCGCTGCAGCACCTTCATCGTCGTCAGGTACTCCTCGTCGGAGATGCCTGCGTGCCGCTCCGTCCACAGCTCGTCCTGGAGGGCCGCGGCCTTGTCGAAGAAGGTTCTGCCCTCCGCCGTGAGTCCCAGACGTCCCTCGGCGTCCTCGGTGATCCAGCCCTGGGCGATGGTCCGGTCGATCTCCTCCTCCATGACCGCCGGGCCCGCTTCGAGATAGTTGCCGAGGAGGTCGGACACCTCCTCGCGGGTCTTGTCCGGGTCGGCGTGGGCGACCTGCGCGAGGACCCACCACTGTGGCTGGGTGGTACCGATCCCGGCGAGCGTGCTCTGGATGCGGGTGACAACGGCTTTGTACGCCGCCCAACTCCAGTAGCCGATGGGCTGCCGTATCAGTTCGGCGTCGCTGTGGGAGTACTCCATGGCCGGTCCCTCCGTCGTTGCGTGAACTCGTTCGACGAAATCGACCGTAAAAGTTGAACCGAACGTGAAGTCAAGGACGTACGGGTGAGGCTCTGCCCCGCCGCCACGGCCTCACCCGTACGACCCGTCCGGGGCCGCGAGTCGGTCGCCGAGGGTGCTTCGCCGGTACAGCACCTGCCGTCCGTGGCGTGCCCGGGTGACCAGCCCCGTGGCATGCAGCACCCGCAGGTGCTGGGAGACGGCGCTCGGCGTCACCCTGAGGCGGCGGGCGAGCTCCACGGTGGGCAGTGGCTCCTCCAGGAGGCCGAGAAGCCTCGCCCTGGGCGCGCCGATGAGCGACACGAGAGCGGGCGCGGCGTCGGTGGGCGCCGAGGCCCAGAGCGTCGCCACTCCGCGGCTGGGATAGACCAGCGACGGTGCTTCCTCCGGGCTCAGCGGGGGCGCGGGCTTGTGCGCGAAGACCGAGGGCAGGAGGAGCAGTCCCCGGCCGGAAGCCGCGACATGGTGCCGGCTGATCATCTTGGCGATGTACAGCACCCCGTTGTGCCATCGCAGATCGGGGTGCATATCGGCGAAGAGCAAACGGGCGCCGCCCATGGCCAGTTGCCGCGCGCGATAGGTCATGTCCGCCTCCACGACCAGTCGCATCTGCGGCCACATCGGCTTGACGGCGATCTCCCAGTACTGCCGCAGGAGGGCGCAGATGGTGTCGCGGAGTGCCGCGACGGGTGCGTCGTCGGCGGCGGTGGCGTCGCGCAGCGCCGGGGGCAGCGGATCCGGCGCGTGGGTGGCCGGCAGGTCGCGGCGGACCAGGCCGGGAGGGGTCCGGCGGACGACGGCCAGTTCGTCCTCGAAGGCCGGGGCGAAGCTCGCGGGCCGCGGAGTCAGAAAGTCCGGGAGGGTGCGTCTGCGCGCCACCAGGGACATCAGCAGGTCCGTGTCCAGGTCGCCGAGTCCGCCGAGCACGGACCTGCGCCACGGGAGGTGCACCGCCGACAGGCTCGGGTCGTGCAGCACCCGCAGGCTGAACACCGTCTCGTTCAAGGGCGATACGGCGAACCGCGTGTCCGCCAGGTCCTCGACATCGAGCGCGAAGCTGATCATTGAGCCGTACGCTACATCGATTGGCAAGGGCACGCCGGTGCCATGGACTTCAGCCCATGACGCATCCCACGCATGCACAGGCGACGGCCGTGGCGACCGGTGCCACCGATGGCCGGTGGACTGACGCATGAGCCGCCGTATGGTCCTGATCCTCGCCATCACCTGCGCGGTGGCGGTGGGCAACATCTACTTCCCGCAGTCCATCGCCCCGCTGGTCGCCGACGGGCTGCAGGTGTCAGCCGGCTCGGCCACCCTGGTGGTGACCGCCACCCAGGTCGGCTACACGGCCGGGATCGTCCTGCTGGTGCCGCTCGGCGACCGGATCCCGCACCGCACGTTCCTCGTCGTCCTGCTCGCCCTCACCGGCCTGGCCCTGCTCGCCGCGGGGTGCGCACCGGCCCTGCCGCCCCTCGTCGCCGCCAGTGCCCTCGTCGGCCTGACCACGGTGGCCGCGCAGATCGTGGGCCCGCTGGCGGCCGGACTGGTGGCCGCCGACCGCCGAGGAGCGGTGATCGGCACTCTGCTCAGCGGATCGACCGGAGGCATGCTGCTGGCCCGCACCTTCAGCGGCACGCTCGGCGAGTGGCTGGGCTGGCGGGCCCCCTATCTCGTGGCCGCGGTCCTGGCCCTGCTCCTCGCCGCCGTCCTGGCGTTCGCGGTGCCGGCCACGGCCCCGGGCTCCCGGCAGTCCTATCCCGCGCTGCTGGCCGAACCGCTGCGGCTCCTGCGCACCGAGCCGGAGCTGCGCCGCTCGTGTCTGTACCAGGCGACCGTCTTCGGTGGATTCTCGGCCGTCTGGACCTGTCTGGCGCTGCTCCTCACCGGTCCGGCCTACGGGCTGGGCGCCCAGGCCGTCGGGATGCTCGCCCTGGTCGGCGCGGCGACCATGTTCTGCACCCCGCTCGCCGGCCGCCTGGTGGACCGCCGAGGGCCCGATCCGGTGAACCTCGTCTGCATGCTCGGGGTCCTCGTCTCCGCCCTGATCCTCGCCGCGGGCGCCCGGGGCGGCACGCTGGGCCTGGCCGCCCTGACGGTCGGCACGCTGCTCCTGGACGTGGCGATGCAGTCCGGCATGGTCGCCAATCAGGCCCGCGTCTACGCCCTGCGCCCAAACGCCCGCAGCAGACTCAACACCGCCTATATGACCTGCGCCTATCTGGGCGGCAGCGCGGGTTCCTGGCTCGGGGTCCAGGTCTGGGCCCGGGCCGGCTGGTGGGGCGTGTGCGCACTCGTCACCGTCCTCACCGGGATCGCCCTGGTCCGCCACCTGACGCCGCGCCGATCCCGGGAGAGCCCGCCCCGTGCGGAGATCCCGGAGGGCCGCGTCATCGGTTCCGGCTCGGCCCCCGCGCCGTAGAACACGGCCGCTACACCCCGGAGCCCTCCCCCGGCAACGCGGTGAGGAGCTCGCTCGTGGTGAGGATGGCATGGGCGAACGTGGGGCCGTTCAGCTCATGCGCGGAATGCATCATCTCGGGTGTGGCGGCGGCGGTGGCGTCACGGACCAGCGTGACCTGGTAGCCGAGCTCCATGGCGAAGCGCCCGGTGGACTCGATGCAGGTGTTCGCCAGCAGTCCGACGAGGATCACATGGGTGATGCCGTGCTGCCTGAGCTGCATATTCAGGTCGGTGTTGGCGAACCCGCTCTGCGCCCAGTGCTCATGGGCCACCACCTCCCCCGGCCGCGGCTGGAAGTCGGGATGGAACTCCCCGCCCCAGGTGCCCCGGGCGAAGCTGTGCCGGACCATGATGTTCCGCTGGGTCGGGTTGGGGTGGGTCCACGACTCGTAGTCACCCGGCTCCCAGCGGCGGTGCGGGACGAACACCACCCGCACCCCGGACTGCCGGGCGGTGCCGACGACGGCACGGAGGTTGTCGAGCAGACCGACCTTCTGGGCCACGCTCTGCACGACCGGCCAGACCTTGCCTCCCTCGGAGAGGAAGTCGTTGTACGGGTCGACGAGCAGCACCGCCGTTCGCCGGGGGTCATAGGTCTCGGCTGCCATGATCTCTCCTCCGCCCTCTGGAAGATCACCATCGCCCGAGCAGGCCACGTCCTGGCCCGTTCGAGTGCCCGCCGTTCTGCCGCTCAGTCGGCGACGGCCGTGGGGGCCGACCGCTGGTGAAACCCACTTCCCGGATCTCCCATCGCCCCTCTACAGTAGGTAGACCTACCTACCTAATCTGTCGGGGTGCATGCGATGAGTGAGACCGGTACGAGGACGACGGATCCCGGCAGGCGGCGGCCCGCCCGGGAGCGCCTGCTGGCGGCCGCCGCGCGGCGCTTCTACGCCGACGGCGTGACGGCGACCGGAATCGACACGATCACCACCGAGGCCGGCGTGGCGAAGATGAGCCTGTACAACAACTTCTCCTCCAAGTCCGATCTCGTCAGGGCCTATCTCGATGCCCGGCACGAGGAGTGGCTCGCGCTGTACGCCTCCCGGCTGGAGCGGGCCCAGAACCCCCGCGAGGGTGTCCTCGCGGCCTTCGACGCCTACGCCGATCACGCGGCGTTCGCCTACGAGCGCGGCTTTCGCGGCTGCGGGCTGCTCAACGCGGCCGCCGAGCTGCCCGCCGGAGACGAAGGGCGGAGTGTCGTACGCCGCCACAAGGAGCAGGTCGAGCGCCTGATCGCCGGGCATCTCGAAGAGCTGCTGCCCGAGCGCCCCGACGACGTGCGCACCATGGCGGAGCACCTGTCGTTCCTGTTGGAGGGCGCGATGGCGCGGGCCGGGCTGGAAGGCGACGGCAGCCGGCTGCGGCACGCCCGCGCGATGGCGGCGGCCCTGCTGGACAGGCTGTGAGGCGGCCCACCGGACACGGCGCCCGTTCGGCGGGCGCCGGATCGTTGTGTGTGCTCGCCGCGTCCGTGCTGTGGGGCACCACCGGCACCGCGGCGACCTTCGCCCCGGACGTCGGGCCCCTCGCCATCGGCGCCGTCGCCATGGGCCTGGGCGGGCTGCTCCAAGCCCTGGTCGCGGCCCCCCGCATCGCCCGTCAGGCCCCGCGGCTGCGGGCGCGGCGCGCCACCGTACTGCTCGGCGCGTTCGCGGTGGCGGTCTACCCCCTGGCGTTCTACAGCTCGATGCACCTGGCCGGAGTGGCGGTGGGAACCGTGGTGTCGATCGGCATGGCGCCACTGGCCTCAGCCGTGATCGAACGGGTCATGGACCGGCGCCGGCTGACGCGCCGCTGGACACTCGGCGCCGCCCTGGGCCTCCTCGGCACCCTCATGCTGTGCGCGGCCCAAGCCGCTCAGGCCCCCGGCGGCCGCGAGCAGCCATCCATGGCCGCCACGATGCTCGGCGTGGGGCTGGGCCTCATCGCGGCCACGACCTACGCCCTCTACTCCTGGGCGGCGCACCGGCTGATCACCCAAGGCATCGCCTCCCGCGCGGCGATGGGCGCGGTGTTCGGCCTGGGCGGACTGCTCCTCGTGCCCGTCCTCCTGGTCACCGGCGCGCCGCTGCTCGACTCCGGGTCCAATATGGCCGTCGGTGCCTACATGGCGGTGGTGCCCATGTTCGCCGGCTACGCGCTGTTCGGCTGGGGACTGGCACATGTACCCGCGAGTACGGCGACCACGCTCTCCCTGCTGGAGCCGGCCGTCGCCGCCGTGCTCGCCGTGCTGGTCATCGGCGAGCGCCTCCCCGCCGTCGGCTGGACCGGCATCGCGCTCGTCCTCGCCTGCCTGGCCGTCCTCACCGCGCCCACAGCCGTCCCCGGGCGGCGCCGGCAGCGGCCGGAAGGCGTGAGCACGGCAGCTGAGTACACCGTTGCCCGGACGGGCCCCGGGCGGGTGCCGTAGCCGCATCCGCCGACGGGCGGGGCGGGCGGCGGACACTCCGCCGCCCGTCCGCTCACTCCGCGGCGGAAAACCGCTTCGCGAGGTCGCGATGCCGGTCCGCGGCCAGCTTCGCCTGGGCCGTGCTGATGGTCGATCCGGGCATCCGCCCCAGCCGTTCGAGCTCGTCCGCGAAGCGCAGATGCTCCAGCCGCGCGTATTCACGGCAGGCAAGGCAGGTGACGTTCTCCGGCCGCGGAGAGGTCATCGCGTACGGCGCCCGCTGCCCGCATCCGGTGGCGATGTTGCTCGGCAGGTCACCGGCCAGCCCGAAGGTGGACGCCATCATGTTGCGGACGGCGGCGACGCCTCGGACCACCTTCGACTCCACATGGATATGCGGATCGTCCCCGCCCATGCACCCTCCCCTGCCCCCGGCGACTTGACGGGCCGGGATGCTCCCGGCCGCCCGCGGACCGCAGGAGGAGTCTGCCATGTGTCCGGTGCGCCACCGCCGCCGCGCCCGCCGGTTCAGGTCGCGGTCGCGGCCGCCGCCGCACGGCCCGCGGCGCGGCCCGAGAACAGGCAGCCGCCGAGGAAGGTGCCCTCCAGGGAGCGGTAGCCGTGCACTCCCCCGCCGCCGAAGCCCGAGACCTCACCGGCCGCGTACAGGCCGCTGATCGGGTTGCCGGAGGCGTCCAGGACCCGGCCGGTGAGGTCGGTCTGGAGGCCGCCGAGGGTCTTGCGGGTGAGGATGTTGAGGCGCACGGCGATCAGCGGTCCGGCGGACGGGTCCAGGATCCGGTGTGCGGAGGCGGTGCGGCTGAGCGTGTCCCCGGGGTAGGCGAGCGCGTTGCGGATGCCCATGACCTGGACGTCCTTGGTGTACGGGTTGGCGATCTCGCGGTCGCGGGCCTCGATCTGCCGGGTGAGGTCGGCCAGGTCGATGAGGTTGTCGCCGGTCAACTTGTTCATGCCCGCGACCAGTTGGGGCAGGGTGCCCGCGACGACGAAGTCCTCGCCCTTGTCCCGGAACCGCTGGATCGGCTCGGGTGTCTGCCAGATGCGGGAGAGGAGCTGCAGGATGTCCTTGTTGGTCAGGTCCGGGTTCTGCTCGGAGCCCGAGAGCGCGAACTCCTTGGCGATGATCTTCTGGGTGGTGACGAACCAGGAGTAGTCATAGCCGGTGGCGGTGATCGTCTCGAGGGTGTGCAGGGTGTCGTAGCCCGGGATGTCGGGGGTGGAGAAGCGCTTGCCCTTCGCGTCGAACCACATCGACGAGGGGCCCGGCAGAATGCGGATGCCGTGGCCGGGCCAGATCGGGTCGTAGTTTCTGAGGCCCTCGGTGTAGTGCCACATGCGGTCGGGGTTGACGATCCGTCCGCCCGCCTTCTCGGTGATCGCGAGCATCCGGCCGTCCACATACGCCGGGACGCCGGTGACCATGAACTTCGGCGGTGAGCCGAGCCGGTCGGGCCAGTTCCGCCGTACGAGATCGTGGTTGGCGCCGATGCCGCCCGAGGTGACGATCACCACCGGGGCGTTGAGCTCGAAGTGGCCGACCACGGTGCGCGAGGTGGGCTTGCCGCGGGCGGCGTCGCTGGGCTCCAGGATCGCGCCGCTGACCCCGGTGACGGCACCGCCGGTGACCACCAGATCGTCCACCCGGTGCCGGAACGTGAAGGTCACCCGCCCGTCCTTCGCGGCGGCCCGCACCTTCTTCTCGAACGGCTCGACCACGGCCGGACCGGTGCCCCAGGTGACATGGAAACGCGGCACCGAGTTGCCGTGCCCGTCCGCGAGGCCGCCGCCGCGCTCGGCCCAGCCGACGATCGGGAACCACCGCACGCCGAGCCCGTGCAGCCAGGACCGCTTCTCCCCGGCGGCGAAGTCCACGTACGCCTCGGCCCATTTGCGGGCCCAGTAGTCCTGGCCGCCGGGATCAAAGACGCCACGGTCGAAGCCGGCCGTGCCGAGCCAGTCCTGCCAGGCCAGTTCATGGGTGTCCTTGATGCCCATCAGCCGCTGTTCCTCGGAGTCGACGAAGAACAGGCCGCCGAAGGACCAGAACGCCTGGCCGCCGAGGTTGCTCTCGGGCTCCTGGTCGAGGAGGAGCACCTTGCGTCCCGCGGCCGCCAGTTCCGCCGTGGCGACCAGCCCGGCGAGCCCGCCGCCGACCACGATGGCGTCCGCGTCCGAGGACGCCCCGGAGGCGGCGAAGGCCGGGACCGCCGCCTGGGCGAGCGCGGCACCGGCGAGCACACCGCCCGCCGCCGTCAGGGCGTGGCGGCGGCTGATCCCGGCCGGCGAGGCGGAATTCTCTGTGGAGTTCTCCATGGGCTGCCTTCCGGAAGGGGTTCGGAGGGTGCGGGAGATGCGAAGGGGATTGCCGCGACGGCAACGTGTTACCGACGGTAGCCCACCGGGTGCGGGGCCGCCAGACTCCTGCCCCCGATGAGCAACTCCCGTACGCCGCAGGGAACTTCGGACGGTCAGCGCCCGCCGGATGTTGACTCGGGCGAGGCGCTCCGCCGTGGCGAGAAGGCGTACAGATCGAGGATGTCGGGCAGCGGTGCCACCCCGGGACCGCCCGCCGCGACCCAGGCCACGATGTCCTGCGTCGCGTCCGTGTCGTTGACCAGCCCGAGCCACACCGGCCTGCCCCCGGCGGCACGTCCAGCGGCCGACGGCTGCACCACGACCACATTGGCCTGATCGCAGACGTCCAGACACTCGGAGACGCGTACGGGCACCTCCTCACGGAGCCGCGCGAGCTGCGCCGCATGGTCGATTCCGGTCACCTTGGGGCTGCCGCAGCAGCAGTCCCGGCATACGGTCACCCGGCAGGGCACCGGGTCGGTCGGCCTGACAGGCATGGCGCATCGCCCTCCTCCGGGGAAGTCCGCCCCGGTTTGCGTCGAGGAGGCGACCGCGTGAGTCTCCTGGCTCTCGGGTCGATGCTCGTCCCGGCCTTCCCACCCGCGCGTACGGGCAGTGGCCTGTTCGGGATCCGCTCGCCGATCACAGTGGCGGCACCGCGCCGGATTCACACCGGCTTCCTCGTTCCGCCGTCGCCCTTGTCGCCCGGCATCATCGCATCCCGGGCACCGCCGCACCATGTGGCCCCCGCTCGCGGGAGGGCCACGGACGGGTCGGCGTCAGTCGCGGCGGGCCGCCGCCCCCGCGAGGATTTCGCCCAGGCCCTGGCGGGTGGCCGCCAGCACCACGCGGTCGTGCGGGCGCAGGACATAGCCGGGGTGCAGATCCCACACCAGGGCGGGCTCCTGGGTGGCGCCGTCGTCACGAGGCGCCGCGGCGAGGTCGCGTTGCCGGTCGGCGGGTTCCGCCGCGTCCAGCGCGATCACCCGCCAGGCGCCCGGCGCGAACGCCTCGGCGACGGTACGCCCCTCCAGTTGCGGATGCCCGGCGACATGCAGGGCGGCGAAGAGCAGCACCCTGCGCTCGACCGGTATGGCGCCCAGGATCTGACGCCCCATCATCGCCCCCGCGAACGCCGGTGCCGCCAGGCTGGAGACGCTGCGGCTGCGGGTGAGGGCCCGCGGATGGGCCGCGCGCAGTGTGCGGTAGACGGCGGTGGCGAAGCGGTCGTCGTACAGGCGCAGCGCCACCCGCAGCCGGGGCTTGACCGAGCGGGCGTACAGCGTCGCCTCCAGGTTGGTGGTGTCGACGCTGGTCAGGGCGAGCAGGGAGTGTGCCCGCTGGATCTTGGCGGCCTCCAGGACGCCCTCCTGGGTGACATCGCCGATGACCGTCGGCACCCCCAGCCTGCGGGCCAGCGGGATGCCGCGCGCCCCGGGGTCCTCCTCCACGCACACCACGGGGATGTCCATCTCACGGAGTCTGGCCAGGACGCGGGTGCCGACCTTGCCGAGCCCGAGCAGCACGACATGGCCGGAGAGGCCGCGCGGAGGGCGGCGCAGCGCGGAGGCGGTGCGGAAGGTGCCCAGCGCTTCGAGCGCGGCGGCCACCAGGACGGGCAGCATCAGCAGTCCGATCAGCCCGGACAGCAGCTGGAGGACTTTGCGCCCGGTCGGCTCGTCCAGCGCCGGGTCGTCGATCGCCAGCACATCGAGCACCGTGAGGTAGGCGGCGCGGAGCAGACCCGCGCCGGTGAGCTGCCAGGAGGCGATGGTGAGGGCGAGCACGGCGATCGCCATTCCGGCGACGGACCAGCGCAGCCGGCGGGAGAACAGCGAGGCGAGGGGCAGTCTGCGGGTGCCGAGCCGCCGGGGCGGCAGCGGTGGTCCGGTGGCGGAGACGGCCTCCAGCACCACCGTGTCGCGCCCGGTGGCGGCGGCCACTTCCTCGTCTCCGGGCAGCAGCTTGGGCCCTTCGTCGCCGCTGCTGTCGGAGCCCTCGCTGCCGCCGGGGTCGCTGGTGGTGGACGAGAGCAGGGCGAGGGTGCACAGCCCCGGGCGGGCCACCTCGTCGGGGCCGGGCGGGGTGCGCTCGGCCGCGCGCAGCAGCAGCCCGTCGGCCTGCAGGACTTTGCTGGTGCCCGCGACGGCGGTGGCCGCCAGGGCGGGCGCCGCGGTGTCGGCGTCCGACAGTACGGTGGTGGTGGCGTCCAGCTCTGCCGGGTCCATACCGGGATCCGCCACCCGCGCCGCCTCGTCGAGGAGTTCCTCCAGATGCTGGCCGAGCTTGCGGTTGTAGAGCCGGATCACCAGCCGCAGCCGGGGGTTGAGGCGGCGGGCGCGGAGGGCGGCGTGGATGTTCGCCTCGTCGTCGTCATGGACCAGGGCGAGCGCCGTCGCGTGCTCCGCGCCCGCCTCGGTCAGCACCTCTTCGTCGAGCGCCGGGACCTCCATGACCCGCACTCCCCCGTCCGGAGCGGGGTCGTCCGCGGTCTGCCGGGGCAGCGGGACCCGTCCGACGGCCGCGCTGAACCGGCCGAAGAGCGCGGAGGTACGGCCGCCCGGCCACCATCCCGCCGCCCGCTGCCCGGCCGGGTCCGCCAGGGGCGCGCCGCCGGGGATGACGACCGTCACCCGGGTCCGGTAGACGTAGTGGAGTTCGGCGGCGAGGCGGTGGGCGAGCGCGTCGTCACCGCACACGACCATATGGGCCGCCCCCGAGGGGATCGGCGGGGCGGAGGTGGAGGTGGAGAACACGACGGCGAAGCCCCCCGTTGGTCCGTGATGCCGTGGGTCGTCCGGGCGGGGTACGGCGGCCGCGGTCTCCGGCGGCCGGCATCCGCGCTCCGGCGGTCATGATCAGACCGTACCTGGTGGGCTGTCCAAGGGAGTTGGGCACCGGGGGCGGGCGGCCGGGGCGCCCCGTGCGCTCACTCCCTGGGGGCTCCGCAGCGCGCACAGCGGGCGAAGGACGCGGTGTCCTGGATCGCGCCGCAGTCGGCGCAGACCCGATCCAGCCAGCAGGCGGGCTCCCCGCCCTCGGGCTCGGCGCGCGCCGGGTCCGGGTCCGGGTCCGCCGATTCACTGTTCGCGATCTGCCGGTTCACCGTTTCCCGGTTCGCCGTCTCCCGGTCCGGGTCGCCGGGTCGAGCCATGCCGCTCATCGTGTGCGCCTCCCTGTCCGGACCGTACGCGGGTCCATCCGCCGACCCTCCACCCGTGGCTCCATCCCGGGAAGCGGTCCCACTATAGATCCGATCTCTCAACCGCCAATGACCCTTGACGGGGCGTAATGACGCCCGCCCCCTCCCCAGTTATCGGATGACTCGGTAACGTATCCGCCTCGGGAGGCAACAATGCCGAGATCTTACCGACGCTCCGCTGTGGCATTTCTGCTCTGCGGCGTCCTGGCCATGACGCTCTTCATCACCGGGCCCGCGCAGGCGAAGGACTCCGCCTGGACCGTGCGAGGCCCCTCACCCCACTCCGGTCCCCTCGCGCAGCTGCGGCTCGACGGAGCCTCAGGAGCGCTGACGCTCCAAGTGTCCCGGGGCGGACGGACCGTGGTCGAACCCTCGCCCGTGGGCATCGTCACCGAACGGGCGGATCTGTCGCACGGGCTGCGCTACCTGGGGCGCCACGACCGCACCGTCGTGGAGCGCTACCGGTCGACGGTCGGCAAGGAGCGCTCGCGCACGGCGCGGATGACCGAGACCCGCTTCCGGTTCCGGGGCAGCGGGAGCGCCCGGCTGGACCTCGTGGTGCGGGTCTCGGACGACGGGGTCGCCTATCGCTATGTCCTGCCCTCCGGCAGCGGCGATGTCCTCGGCGAGACCTCGGCGTTCACCCTGCCCGCGGACGCGGCCGCATGGCTGGGCGACTACCGCAAGGACAACGAGAACCTGTTCAAGGAGTACACCGCCGCGACCGCGCCCACCGGTGAGTACATGTCCCAGGCGCTCTTCGAGACGGCGGGCGGCTACGCCCTGATCGCCGAGTCGGATCTCAGCGGCCGCTACTCCGCCGCCCGGCTGATCCATCAGCAGGGGCAGCCCACGTACCGCATCGGGCTCTGGGACCAGCGGGTCGCGTCCGACGGACCGCTCAGCACACCCTGGCGCGCGATGATCGTGGGCGATCTGCCGACCGTCACCGAGTCCACCTTCACCGACGATCTGGCCCCCGCGTCGCGGGTCGCCGACACCTCGTGGATCCGGCCCGGGCCCGCGCTGTGGACCTGGCTCGCGGGCGGCAAGCCGGCCGGGCAGAGCCTGTCGATGCAGAAGGGGTACGTGGACTACGCGACCCAGCGCGGCTGGCCGTATGTGGTGGTGGACGCGGGCTGGTACTTCGACCCCGACCAGTGGGACGTCACCGACCCCGACTGGCCGCGGAACAGCTGGATTCCGCAGCTCGTGGACTACGCGCGCGAGCGCCATGTGGGCATCCAGGTCTGGATCCACCACCGCGACCTCGACACCGCCGAGGAGCGCGAGCTGTGGCTGCCCACACTGGAGAAGTGGGGGGTGAAGGGCGTGAAGATCGACTTCATGGACTCCGAGGCCCAGGAGACGCTGCGCTGGTACGACGAGATCCTCAAGGCCACCGCGGACCACCATCTGCTCGTCAACTTCCACGGCTCGACCATCCCCAAGGGCATCCAGCGCACCTGGCCGCAGGTGATGTCGATGGAGGGGGTGAACGGCGAGGAGAAGCGGACCAACACCCCGCAGCATCTGGCGACGCTGCCCTTCACCCGCAATGTCATCGGCTCCATGGACTTCACCCCCGGGGCCTTCCACCGGGCCGAGCGCCCCAACGCGGGCTCGGACGCGGGGGAAGTCGGCCTGTCGGTGCTCTACGAGTCCGGTATCCAGGATCTGGCGGGCACCCCGGAGTCCTATGACGCCCGTCCGCTCGCCCGCCGCTTCCTGGAGCAGATCCCCGCCACCTGGGACCGCACCCGGCTGCTGACCGGGCGGCCCGGTGAGAGCGCGGTGCTGGCCCGCGCCGACGGCTCGCGGTGGTTCATCGGCGGTACGTTCACCGGCCCCGCGCACACCGCCGAGGTGCCGCTGCGGCTGGAGCCGGGCCGCTGGCTCGTCGATCTGATCCTGGACGGCCCCAACGGTCTGGTCCGCACGCCCACGGTGGTGCGCGGCGGGCAGACGCTGTCCGTGCCGGTGACGGCGGACGGCGGGTTCGCCGCCATCGCCTGCCGCTGGCGGCCCGGTCTGTCGACCTGCGACCGTCCCTGACCGTCCCTCACTCGGACACCCCGTCCAGGACGCCCGTCCAGATCCCGATCGCCGGAATACAGACGCCGGCCGCGAAGACCCATGCGGCGGCGACGGCACGGGCGTAGGGGGCGGGGTGGCCGCCGGTCCATCCGCGGGAGAGGGCCAGCAGCCGATCGGCCTTCTGCCGCGTCGGGTTCTTCTCCTGCTGATGGGTGAGGAAGGCGGACAGCCGGTCCGCCGACTCCGCGTCCGTGACCGCCTCGGCGTCCGCCCGCATCTCCATCAGCGTGACCAGGACCCGGCCCGCGCGGCTGTTGGCGTAGAGGCCGCAGGTCAGGGTGAGGAGGAAGACGGTGATCGACGTGACAGTCTGCGCCGAGGTCTCCACGGGGGTGACGGCGAGGGCCGTCACCCCGTCGTAGAACACGGCGGCCTTCCCCGCCGCCGGCGCATGACGCAGATAGCGCCGACGCATCGGATCACCGTGGCGCAGATGCGAGATCTCGTGCCGGAGCAGGACCGCCCCGGCCGGGCTTCTGAGCAGGGTGCGCCAGCTGCGCGGGATGGCGACATGCACGGTGGGCCTGCGGATGTTCAGGGTGACCGCGTGGTAGACAAAGGTGCCCGCGACCGCCCAGAGCGCGGCGACCAGGATGATCGCGGGCACCAGGAGACGCTTCCCGTCGAACGGCAGGGAGATCCGGTCCTGCAGTACGGCGAAGGCCAGTCCGCCCGCGGCGCCGACGGCCCAGACGGACTTGCGGCGCTGCAGTCGCGTCCCCCAGTCCTCCATCCGGCCCAGCCGTCCCGGGGACGGCTGGGGGACGTGGACCACCTTCAGGTCGGCCACCGGGGACCAGCTGGAGACCGCGTCCAGCCGGGCGGTGTCCAGTCCGGCGGAGTGGAAGGTGTCCCGGACGGGCACCCAGCCCTTCGCCGACCAGTCGACCGGGTGCGGCGCCTCCTCGGCCTCACGACCGCTGAGGGAGTCGGCCCGCCACTCGTTGACGAGGGGCAGCAGGAAGACGACGAGGAGGACGAGGACGGCCAGGAACGCGGTGGCGCCGACCGCGGCCGGCGCGGACAGCCGATTCTCCCCTGTGGTCAGCACGCTCGCCCCGGTGGCGGGCGCCGCGCACAGCGGCCCGATGAGCACGGTCCAGCAGGTCCGCTCGGCCCGGCGCAGCCGGCGGACCGGGGACGCGGCGGTCATGGACGGCCGGGCCCGGCGGGGTCCGTACCGTCGTCGGCGTCGCTGTCGTTTTCGCCGTCGCTGTCGTTTTCGTCGTCGGCGCCGGGTTCGGAGCGGATGAGCGCTTCCGCCTGGATCCGTACGACGGCCCGTACCGTGTCCGGGTCCACCTCCGGGGGGAGCAGTAACTCCACCGTCACCCGCCGGGCGAGCCCGGCCGTGCTGTCCTCGTCCTCCTCGGTGTCCGTCCCGCCGGTGGCGGCGTCGCCGCGCAGGCAGCGCCTGAGATAGCCGACGGCGTCCCGCAGTCCGCGCTGGACGGCCATGTCGGTCGCGGTCGAGAGCACCGTGAAGGCGATCTGGCCGAGCACGGACAGCCCGATGGTGAGATACACATGGGTGTCGACCGCGGGCGCCCCGCTGAGGTCGTCGAAGAACTCCCCGGCGCCGGGCACCCGCCGGCGGGCGCGCGTCTCCTCGGCGAACTCCTCGAAGAGCTCCTCGTGTTCGTCCTCGGCGACGGCGCGCGCCGAGGCGTCGACCATCGTCAGGATCCGCTCGATGGCGGCGTCGTCCAGCTCACCCATGTCCGTCATGCGTTCCCCCCGGTGCGCCACACCCCCGGCGGGGCGTGCGACGCCTGTACGGTAGTCCGGCCGGGGGAGATGATGTAAGGACTTACCGCAAATAGCTGATTGCATCGTGCATTTCGCGTATGGCCGCCGATGCGCACGGCTGAGGGAGGCCGTCAGCTCGCACGGCGCGGGGGCCGGCGCGTGCGGGTCCACTCCACCAGCTGGCGCGCCGTCCAGGTGGTGATGACGCGCTCCGCCGGCACCCCGCATTGCACGGCCCGGGCGCATCCGTTGCGCTGCCAGTCGAGCTGGCCGGGCGCGTGGGCGTCGGTGTCGATGGAGAAGAAGGTCCCCGCCCGGACGGCCTCGCGCAACAGCCTGCGCGGGGGATCCAGCCGCTCCGGACGGCAGTTGATCTCCACGGCGGTGCCCGCCTCCGCGCAGGCGCCGAAGACCTCCTCATGGTCGAAGGCGGACTCGGGGCGCTTTCCGCCGAGCAGCCGTCCGGTGCAGTGGCCCAGCACATCGACCAGCGGATCGCTGACAGCGGTGACCATCCGGCGGGTCATGGGGCGGGCGTCCATCCGCAGCTTGGAGTGGACCGAGGCCACCACCACGTCCAGCCGGTCCAGCAGCTCCGGCTCCTGGTCCAGGGAGCCGTCCGGGAGGATGTCCACCTCGATCCCGGTGAGCAGCTCGAAGGGTGCCAGCTTCGGGCGCAGCTCCGCCACCACGTCCAGTTGGGCGCGCAGCCGGTCCGCCGAGAGGCCGCGGGCCACCGTCAGCCGCGGGGAATGGTCGGTGAGCACCGCCCATGCGTGTCCCAGCCGCGCCGCCGTACGGGCCATCAGCTCGATCGGGGAACCGCCGTCGGACCAGTCGGAGTGCATATGGCAGTCCCCGCGCAGCGCGGCGCACAGCTTCGCCGCGTCCTCGTCGGGCTCCGACTCGGCCTCGGCGGCCTCGGCCTCCAGCTTCGCCAGGTACCCGGGCACCTGGCCCTGCAGCGCCTCCTGGACCACCTGGGAGGTCTTCGGTCCGAGCCCCTTGAGCGACCGGAGGGTGCCGTTCGCGGCACGCCGCTCGACCTCCTGGGGGTCCAGACCGGCGAGCACCGCCTGGGCCGTGCGGAAGGCACGCACCCGGTAGGTCGGCGCCTGGGCGCGCTCCAGGAGAAACGCGATCCGGTCCAGGGCCTCCAGAGGGTCCATCGCGCGCTCCTCGCTGTGTGGGACGTCCTCGCGTGTGTCCGGCGTCGCCGTGTGTGCCTCCGCGGCTCAGGCGCGGCGGTTCGGGCGTCGGCCGGGGGGCTGGTGGGGTTCGGGACGTGCCGTCAGCTCGGCGATCTCGCAGGTCTGGGGGTTCTTCTGGGAGACGGTGATGGGCCGGCCGTAGTGCCGGATCTCCATGGGGGCGCCCTCGGCCAGGGAGTAGGTGACACTGCGGCCGGTGATCTCCACGCGCAGCCTGCGGCCCAGCACCTGCATGGTGAAGGCGAGCCGGGCCAGCTTCTCGGGCAGCTTGGGCGAGAACTCCAGCCTGCCGTCGCGGTGCCGCATTCCGCCGAACCCGGCGACCAGGGCGATCCAGGTGCCGGCGAGCGAGGCGATGTGCAGACCGTCTCGGGTGTTGTGTTCCAGGTCCTTCAGGTCCATCAGGGCCGCCTCGCCCAAGTAGTCGTAGGCGAGCCGCAGATGGCCGACCTCGGCGGCCATGACGGCCTGGGTGCACGCGGACAGGGAGGAGTCCCGGACCGTGAGCCGTTCGTAGTAGTCGAAGTTGCGTGCCTTCTGCTCCTCGGTGAAGCACTCGCCGCGCAGATACATCGCGAGCACCAGGTCGGCCTGTTTGACGACCTGTTTGCGGTACAGGTCGAAGTAGGGGAAGTTGAGCATCAGCGGGTACTGGTCGGCGCGGGTGCCCTGGAAGTCCCACTCCTGGTGGCCGGTGAAGTCCGCTGACTGCTCGTGGACGCCCAGGGCCTTGTTGTACGGGACCGACATGGACTCGGCCGCGTCCCGCCAGGCGGCGGCCTCCTCGTCGTCGACGCCCAGTTCGGCGCCCTTGTCCGGATGGCGTTCGATGATGTCCGCGGCGGCCCGCAGGTTCGACTGGGCCATGAGGTTGGTGTAGACGTTGTCGTCGGCGATGGCGCTGTACTCGTCGGGGCCGGTCACCCCGTCGATATGAAAGCGGCCGTGGTGGTCGTGGTGGCCGAGGGAGCGCCACAGCCGGGCGGTCTCCACCAGCAGTTCCACACCGGTCTCGCGCTCGAACTCCTCGTCGCCGGTGGCGGCCACGTAGCGCACCACCGCGTCCGCCACATCGGCGTTGACGTGGAAGGCCGCGGTGCCGGCCGGCCAGTATCCGGAGCATTCGGAGCCCTCGATGGTGCGCCAGGGAAAGGTGGCGCCGTCGTGGCCCAGTTGCTGGGCCCGCTCCCGGGCGGCGGGCAGGATGGACTGGCGCCAGCGCAGCGCCTCGGCCACGGACTCGGGGAAGGTGTAGGTGAGCAGGGGCAGGACGAAGGTGTCGGTGTCCCAGAAGGTGTGGCCGTCGTAGCCGGAGCCGGTGAGGCCCTTGGCGGGGATGGCCCGTTCCTCGGCGCGGGCGCCGGCCTGCAGGACGTGGAAGAGCGCGAAGCGCACGGCCTGCTGGATCTCGGCGTCGCCCTCGACCTCCACATCGGCGCGGGACCAGAAGTCCTCCAGCCAGGCGCGCTGCTGGTCCACCAGGCCCCGCCAACCGGTGCTGGCGGCCCCGGCGAGCGCGGCCTCGACCTGGTCCCGTACGGCGGGCAGCGAGCGGGCGCCCGACCAGCCGTAGGCCACCAGCTTCTCCAGCCGCAGGACCTGGCCCGGCTCCAGCACCGAGGTGATGGTCAGGCGGGCGACGTCGTCGGCGCTCTCGCTGGCGTGGCGGGTGGGCGGCGGCCCGGTGATGAGGTGGTCGGCGGCGACCGCGACGCGCAGGTCGCTGGCCTCGGTGCAGTGGATCAGCCGCAGCCGCTTGTCGTTGGCGGCGTTCTCCTCGGGGTTCAGCGGGGACTCCAGGGCCTCGGCCACCCGGGGGTCGCCGGCGCGCTCGGGAAGCTGCTCGTTGGCGACCAGTTCGGACTGGACGACGACGCGGATCTGGGCGTCGACGGCCTCCACCTCGTAGGCGACGGCGGCGATGGCCCGCTGGGTGAGGGAGACCAGCCGGGTGGAGCGGACCCGCACACTGGTGCCGGAGGGGGAGGTCCATTCGCAGGTGCGGTGCAGCACCCCGGCGCGCAGGTCGAGCACGCGCTCATGGGAGCGCAGCCGTCCGTAGCGCAGGTCGAAGGGCTCGTCGTCCACCAGCAGCCGGATGATCTTGCCGTTGGTGACGTTGATCATGGTCTGGCCGGCCTCGGGATAGCCGAATCCGGCCTCGGCGTAGGGCAGCGGACGCCGTTCGTAGACGCCGTTGAGATAGGAGCCGGGGAGGCCGTGGGGCTCCCCCTCGTCGAGATTGGCGCGCCAGCCGATGTGGCCGTTGGAGAGCGCGAAGACCGATTCGCTCTGGGGCAGCAGATCGAGCCGGAGATCGATCTCCCGCAGCATCCAGGGGTCGACGACATATGAGGAATCGGTGATCACGAGTCGTCCTCCAGCAGCTCGGCGAGATCCTTGACCACGATGTCCGCGCCGTGTGCGCGCAGCGCGTCGGCCTGGCCCACCCGGTCCACGCCGACGACACAGCCGAAGTGCCCCGCGCGCCCGGCCTCCATGCCCGCCAGGGCGTCCTCGAAGACGGCGGCCGCCTCGGGCGGGGTGTCCAGCTCCCGTCCGGCCTCCAGGAAGGTGTCGGGGTGCGGTTTGCCGGGCAGTTTGCGCTCGGCCGCGACCACACCGTCGATCCGCACCTCGAAGAGGTCCTCGATACCGGCGGCGATCAGCACATCGCGGCAGTTGGCGCTGGAGGAGACGACCGCGGTCCGCAGCCCCTCGGCGCGCGCGGCCTCCACGAAGCGCACCGAGCCCGGGTACGCCTCGACTCCCTCCTCGCGGATCTTCTCCAGGACCAGGATGTTCTTGCGGTTGCCCAGGCCGTGCACGGTGTCCGCGTCGGGCGGATCGTCCGGTCCGCCCTCGGGCAGGTCGATGTGCCGGGAGGCCAGGAAGGTGCGCACCCCGTCGGCGCGCGGGCGGCCGTCCACGTACTCGTCGTAGTCGCGGGCCGAGTCGAAGGGACGGTAGGAGGGGCCGTCGCGCCGCCGCAGGAACTCGTCGAACATCTGTTTCCACGCCGCCGCGTGCACCACGGCGGTCCTGGTCAGCACGCCATCGAGGTCGAACAGGCAGGCCCGGACGGAATCGGGCAGGCTGAGCTTGGTCATGGGCCCCGATTCCCCCGGGAACGCCGGAATATGCGGGGCGTGACGGTGAGATCGGGGCCTTTCGCCACTCAGCGCGGCGCGGCGGTCACTCAGCGCGGTACGACGGTGCGCCCCTCGCGCCGGGAGCGGTCGGCGGCCTCCAGGACGGCGACGACCTCGCGGCCGAACCGGACGTCGCAGGGGTCGGCCGCGCCCCCGTTACGGGCGCCGCTCAGCAGTCGGTCGACGGCCACGGCGAAGGCCGCCACCGCGCTGGTCCCGGCGTCGGGGACTACGGCGATCCCCCGCTCGCCGTAGAAGTCGCAGGAGAAGCCCTGGGCGGCGGGCCGGGCATCCAGGGTGAGCGCGAGCGTGCCGATGGCGCCGGACTGGTGGCGCAGCAGTACGTGCGCGGCGCCGCGCGGCCCGTCCACGGCGGTGACCTCGGCCACCGGGCCGAGGACCGGGAGCAGGACGGACAGGGAGTGCGGGCCGACGTCCCACAGTCCGCCGCGCTCCCGCCGCCAGTGGGATCCGCCGTAGTGGCCGCCGGGCTGGAAGATCGAGGCGAAGGCGGTGGCACGGCCACCGTCCCAGCCACCGGCCGCCGCGGTCTCCCGGAGGAAGGTCTCGACGGGCGCCGCGAAGCGGTTGGTGAAGAACACCACCGAGGCCAGGGCGCGCTCGTCGACGGCGCGCACGATCCGGTCGGCCTCCTCGGTGCCGAACGCCAGCGGCTTGTCCAGGAGCAGATGGCGCCCGGCCAGCGCGGCCCGCTCGGCGAGGCCGCTCTGGATGTCCGGTGGGAGGGCGATGGCCACGGCGTCCACGTCGGCGATCAGCGCGTCGGCGTCCGCGTGGGCGCGGGTGCCCCAGCGGTCCGCCAGCGCCCGCGCCTTCGCGGGGTCGCGGCCCCAGATCCCGGCCAGTTCGGCCTCGGGGTGCGCGGCGAGCGCCGCCGCGTGGGTCTCGGCCGCCCAGTGTCCGGTGCCCAGCAGTCCGAACCGCACTGTCCGTCCCCCTCCGCGCGAAGTGCCGGGGCCTTCCCCCGAGTCGGCCGCGATCCTACGCCCGTGCGGCCCACCCGCTTCGGCCGAGGGCGGTACGCCCCTCCCCCGCTTGGCCGCCGGCGGATGCCGGTGGGCGGGGGCGGTGCCAGGGTGAGGCCATGGCCGGCCACGGTGCGGGTGACGGCCGAAGCCCACCCTCACGCTGGAGGAACCCGTGGCCCGTGGCTCGTCCCGCTCCCACTCCCGCGCGCTCCGGCGGCGCGCCACGGTCCGGGCGGCGGCGGTCCTGCTGCTGTGCGGGGCCGCGGTACCGTCCTGCGCCTCCACCAACGAGCACCGGCCGGACCGGGCGGAGTCGGCTTCGGCGCGGCAGAGCGCGCTGAAGGCGGCCGCTTCGGCGAAGGCCGCGGCGAAGAGGAAGGCCGCGCTGGCGCAACTGCTGCCGGGGATGCCGCCCCCGCTGAACCCCCATGACCTCTACGCCGCCGACCGGCCGGGGAAGCTGGCCCGGGCGGTGAAGGACTTCCCGTCGCGGGTGTACGTGCCCAATACGCTCTCGGACACGGTGAGCGTCATCGATCCGAAGAAGTTCAAGGTCGTCCGCACCATCCAGGTGGGCCATCAGCCGCAGCACGTGGTGCCCTCGTGGGATCTGAGGACGCTGTGGGTCAACAACGACCTGGGCAACACCCTCACCCCCATCGACCCCGCCAACGGCCGGGTCGGCCGCCCGGTGGACGTCCATGACCCGTACAACCTCTACTTCACCCCGGACGGAAAGTACGCCGTGGTGATGGCCTCCATGGACCGGGCGCTGGTCTTCCGGGACGCGCACACCATGAAGGTGGTCAAGTCGGTGCCGGTGGACTGCTACGGCGTCAACCACGCCGACTTCTCGCCGGACGGGCGCTACTTCATCGTCTCGTGCGAGTTCTCCGGTGAGCTGCTGAAGGTGGACACCGCGAAGAAGAAGGTGGTCGCCAAGCAGCGGCTGCCGATCGCCGGGGCCATGCCGCAGGACGTCAAGATCTCGCCCAACGGCAAGACGTGGTACATCGCCGACATGGTGGCGAACGGCCTGTGGGTGCTCAACGGCGACACCTTCGGCAAGCCGAAGCTGCTGCCCACCGGAAAGGGCACCCACGGCCTCTACGTCAGCCGCGACTCCCGCTCGATGTACATCTCCAACCGCGGCGAGGGCACCATCTCGGTGCTGTCGTTCAAGACCGGCAAGCTGGTGCAGCGGTGGCGGCTGCCCGGCGGCGGAAGCCCCGACATGGGCGGGGTGTCCAGCGACGGCAAGGTGCTGTGGCTCTCGGGCCGCTACAACGCGGAGGTCTACGCGATCGACACCCGCAACGGCCGGCTGCGCGCCCGGATCCCGGTCGGCGGCGGTCCGCACGGGCTCGCGGTCTATCCCCAGCCCGGCCGCTACTCCCTCGGCCACACCGGAATCTTCCGCTGAGGCGGCCTTCCCGCGCGCGCCGTGGGCGGCTGTGAGGCTCTGCACAGCCAGCTGCATAGGCTGCCTATATAGAGGCATGATATAAATCTAGATGTGGAATACACACAGCAGTCCGGCCCCCGGGAACCCGACGTCCCCGCGACCCGTGAGCAGGTCGCGGAGGCGCTGGAACAGCTGGCGTTCCTCGCGGTGCGCCATCTGACCAACCGGGACATCAGCTTCACCACGGCCTCGACCCTCGGCCGGCTCAGCCGGGAGGGGCCGTCCCGGCTGACGGCCCTGGCCGCCGACGAGGGTGTCACCCAGCCCTCGATGACCCAGCTGATCCAGCGGCTGGAGCGGCAGGGGCTGGTGACCCGGGTCGACGATCCGCACGACGGGCGGGTGGTGCTGGTGGCGATCACCGACGCCGGCCGGGAGCTGCTCGCCGAGCGGCGCCGCGGCCGTACGAACCGGCTCGCCGAACTGCTGGCCACCCTCTCCCCCGAGGACCAACAGGCACTCGCCACCGCCGTCCACGCCGCCGCCCCCGCCTTCCAGCGGCTGGTCGACAGCGCGGCACGGGCACGGAAGTCCCCGGGGAGTACCGCTTCCTGATCAACCGGCACCCTGCCGCGCCACGGCATTGCCATGTCGTCACGGCTGGGACCCTGAAACGACGGAGCATCTTTTGTCCGCTCATCCCAGCGCCCCCAACCCCTTCAAGCAGCCGAAGGCCGTATGGGCGGTCGCCTTCGCCTGCGTGATCTCCTTCATGGGCATCGGCCTCGTGGACCCGATCCTGCCCTCCCTCTCCTCCCAGTTGCATGCCACACCGAGCCAGGTGTCGCTGTTGTTCACCAGCTATCTGGTGGTCACCGCCGTCGCCATGCTGGTCACCGGATTCGTCTCCAGCCGCATCGGCGCCAAGCGCACCCTGGTGGTCGGTCTGGTGCTCATCGTGCTGTTCAGCGCGGCGGCCGGGGCGTCCGGCAGCATCGACGGGATCGTCGGCTTCCGGGCCGGATGGGGCCTGGGCAACGCCCTGTTCATCGCCACCTCGCTCGCCGTCATCGTCGGCTCGGCCAGCGGTGGCTTCGCGGGCGCGATCATCCTCTACGAGACCGCCCTGGGCATCGGCATCGCGATCGGGCCGCTGCTGGGCGGTGAGCTCGGCGGGATCAGTTGGCGCGGACCGTTCTTCGGCGTCTCGGCCCTGATGGCCATCGCGCTGATCGCGACCATCGTGCTGGTCCAGCCCACCCCGACCCCGGCGCGCCGGGCCTCGATCGCCGACCCGATCAAGGCACTGCGCCACCGCGGGCTGCTCACCATGGGGCTGACCGCGCTCTGCTACAACTGGGGCTTCTTCACGGTGCTGGGCTATGCGCCGTTCCCGATGGACCTGGGCACCCATGAGCTCGGCTATGTCTTCACCGGCTGGGGTCTGCTCGTCGCCTTCTTCTCGGTCTTCGGCGCCCCGTGGCTACAGTCGCGGCTCGGCATAGCCCGCTCCCTGTATCTGAACCTCGCGCTGTTCGCGCTCGACATCCTCGTCATCGGCCTGTTCACCGACTCGAAGACGACGCTGATCGTGGCGGTGATCGTGGCCGGTGCCTTCATCGGCATCAACAACACCATCACCACCCAGGCGGTGATGACCGTCGCCCCCGTGGAGCGGCCCGTCGCCTCCGCCTCCTATGGCTTCGTCCGCTTCATCGGCGGCGGTCTGGCCCCGTACGCCGCGGGCAAGATCGCCGAGCACAGCGGCGTACACCTGCCCTTCTACATCGGGGCCGCGGCGGTCGCACTGGGCATCGGCGTCCTGGCCAGCGGGCATTCGCTGCTCGCCGAGGCCGAGCGGGTCCAGGCGGCGGAGGCGGCCGGACACACCCCGGCCGAGGAGCGGCGGGAGACGCTGGAGAAGCAGGCGCTGGAACTCGGCTCGGCCGGCTGACGCGAGGGACGGGCCCGGCACGATACGCGGGCAGGTATGGACCAATTCGAGGGGCTCCAGTACGGTGCGCACACCATCGAACGGGGGCCCTTCCGAGGAGTGGCATGGCTTCCTTACGGTCCACCCAGCGCATCGCCGGGCTCGGGTTCGCCCTACCCGCGGCCGTGGCGGTCGCGGGTCTCGCGTTCGCCTGGCCCGCGGACGCCGCGTTCATCTGGGACGGCGACGCCTCCGGCGGCACCAAGATCTACGGCCTGCTGAACTGCGACTCCCCCGGCAGCGTCACCGCCGTCTCGGACGCGCAGCGCGGCAGGATCTGGAAGTACGACAAGCCGAGCGGCAGCAATCGCTGCGAAAGCCACGGCATCGCCGTGGACGGCTCGAAATACGCCTTCCGGAACGGCGGGACCTACTGGTTCGGCTGGTCGAGCAAGCTCTCCAGCACGGTCGACAACAACGCCACGTTCCAGTGGAAGTCCTACGGGGATCACATCCAGAACTGGCCGGTGGTCCTGAAGACGCTCGGCGGCCGGACCACGATGATCCAGCGGCAGCCCGGCAACCAGGTCTTCACCATCTGGTCGACCCCGGCCACGGCGAACACGTGGAACCACTACACCATCGGGCTGCATCTGTCCGACGAGACCAAGGGCGGCTGGGTCGAGCTCTGGGTCAACGGTCGGCAGCAGCAGTTCGGCGACGGCACCACCCGGTGGGCCTGCCGCACCTTCGACAGCAGCAATGACCCCAAGTGGGGGGTGTACGGGGCCGAGAACAGCCGGGTGGTCAACTACATCGACGACCTCAAGGTCGGCACCGCACGCGGCGACGTCGACTGACCCCGAGGCCCGTGCCTGAAAGCCCCCGCCGGTCCGTTTCCCGCTCAGATCCGCCAGGAGCGGATGCGGCCGGCCGCGTCGAACACATCGGCCTTGCTGGAGAGGATGTCGCGGACCAGGTCGATCAGCGCCCCGTACGGCGGGTCGATGCCCTCGCCCGAAGCGTGCATATAGGCGACCGCGGTCGCGGCGGCGAACCGCGCGTTGCTCGCCGGGAGCGGTCTGAGCAGCGCGATGGTGTGCAGCAGGGCCGCGGCCCGCCACGCCGGATCGGGATCGACCCCCAGGCGCGGCGGGTCCACCCGGTGGCGGGCGACCGCGGCGACCAGACCCGAGAAGTCCGAGATGGCCGGCTGTTCCGGCATGACCTCCTCATGGCGCTGCAGCAGCCAGGGGACGTCGATATGCAGCAGCGGGGCCATGGTCAGGCGGCCTGCCCGGGATGGCGGTGCTCATCGTCGGGGAACGCGTCCGCGAAGGCGTCCGCGTTGTCCGCGAAGAACCGCCGGAAGACCTCGGCACCCTCCTGCAGAGCGCGGTGCCGCGCGATGTCGGCCACGGTCGCCTCCCGGACGAGGGCCTTCATCGTCGTACCGCGTTCCTTGGCGATCTGGCGGAGGTCCTCAAGTTCCCGATCGCTGAATTCCACGTTGAGTGCTGACATGCGGGACACCCTACTCACCAGGTACCCCGTCAGCAATCGCCCCAGCTCAGATCATGTTTTTGTAGGTACTTGACAAACCGTTCCCGCCATTACGGAAGGCTGCGGCCGGGGACCGGTCCGCCCTCGGGTCCCAGCCGGATGAAGGGTTCGCGCACCTCACGGCCCGTCAGGCTCCGGTAGGCGGCGGGGCGGCGGAAGGCGTCCCCCCAGGTTTCCCGGCGCCGGTAGTCGCGCAGCGCGTCGAGGTCGAAGACCGCAGGATAGACCCCCGCGGCCTCACCCGCCTCGACCACCAGGGTGTCCCGCGACCGGCCGTCGGCGAAGGCGATGCCGTCGTGGGCGACGGAGTGGCCCCAGCCGGGACCGGCGTAGTTGGCCAGGGCCATACCGGTCATGTTCTCCCCGGCGCGGGAGCGGAACTGGGAGAGCCGGTTGATCTCCAGCTCGCAGGCGTTCGGGGTGAGGACGATCTCGGCACCGGCGAGCATCAGGGCGCGGGCGCTCTCCGGGAACTCGCGGTCGTAACAGATCATCGCCCCGGTCATCACCTCGCCCACCGCCGTGTCCAGGGCGCACACCTCGAACCCCTCCCCCGGGGTCAGCGCGGCCTCGGGCAGGTCGAAGACGCAGGTGTGCACCTTGGCGTAGGTCAGGACCAGACGGCCGTGCCGGTCGATGAGGGACAGGGTGTTGCGCGGCGCCCCGTCCCAGCGCTCCAGATAGGTGAGCGCGATGGCCATCTCCAGCTCGGCGGCCAGTTCACGGAAGCGGGTGACGAAGGGCGAGTCGCGGGTGACCGGCTCGCCGAGCCAGACGGCCCGGGGCCGCGGCGCCGCCGAGGCCTCGTCCCACAGCGACGGATGGCGGTAGCGATCGCCGCGGGCGAAGTCGTCCGGGACGGAGCAGCTGTAGCCGTTGCTCCACATCTCGGGGAAGAGCGCGATGTCGGCGCCCATGGCCGCGGCCCGCCGGCAGGCCGCCTCGCCGAGGGCGAGGTTCACGGACAACTTGGGCCCGGGCGGGGCGAGTTGCAGCAGGGCGACGGTGAGGGTGGTCATGGCGGAGGCCTCCTTCGGTATCTGATGGCGTGCGGACGGCGCGAAGGAGGTGTCCGGGCGGGCCCCGGGGGCGGGGCGGGTGTCACAGCATGCCGCCACGCTACCCGCGGGCGTGGGAGTTGACGAGGGGGCGGGAGGCGGGCCGTCGCCCCCGGATCCCGGCGGCGGGAAGCGGGTAGGGCTGCCCGTACGGCGTGATCGCCGGAACGGACCGAGCAAGCGGAACAAGGGGAATGGGGTATGCGGTGAGGATCGAGTCGGCCGAGGTCGTCATCACCAGTCCGGGGCGCAATTTCGTCACCCTGCGCATCGTCACCGAGGACGGTGTCACGGGTCTGGGGGACGCCACGCTCAACGGCCGTGAGCTGGCCGTCGCCTCGTATCTGCGGGACCACGTGGTGCCGCTGCTGCTGAACCGGGACGCCTCGCGCATCGAGGACACCTGGCAGTATCTGTACCGCGGGGCGTACTGGCGGCGGGGTCCGGTGACCATGGCCGCCATCGCGGCCGTCGACACGGCGCTGTGGGACATCAAGGCCAAGGCCGCCGGGATGCCGCTGTACCAGCTGCTGGGCGGGGCCTCGCGCACCGGGGCGCTGGCCTACGGACACGCCTCCGGCCGGGACGTCCCCGAGCTGCTCGACTCTATCCGTGCCCATCTGGAGCGGGGCTATCGCGCGATCCGCGTGCAGACCGGCGTCCCCGGGCTGGCCTCGGTCTACGGGGTGGCCTCCGCCAGCGCGGGCGGCGGGGAGCGCTACGACTACGAACCCGCGCGCCGGGGGTCGGGGCCCCGGGTGCTGCCCGCCGAGGAGAGTTGGGACACCCGGGCCTATCTGCGCCATGTGCCGACGGTGTTCGAGGCCGTACGGCAGGAGTTCGGCCCGGAGCTGCCGCTGCTGCACGACGGCCACCACCGGATGACGCCCATCCAGGCGGCCCGGCTCGGCAAGGCGCTGGAGCCGTACGACCTGTTCTGGCTGGAGGACGCCACGCCCGGCGAGGACCAGGCGGCGCTGCGGCTCATCCGGCAGCACACCACCACCCCGCTGGCCATCGGCGAGGTCTTCAACCACGTCCACGACTACACCACCCTGCTGAGCGAGCGGCTGATCGACTATGTGCGCTCGGCGGTGACCCACACCGGCGGGGTCACCGCCATGCGCAAACTGCTGGACCTGGCCGCGGTCTACGGGATCAAGTCCGGCATCCACGGCCCGACCGACATCTCCCCGGTGGGCATGGCCGCGGCGCTCCACCTGGATCTGGCCGTCCACAACTTCGGCATACAGGAGTACATGCCGCACACCGCCGACACCCTGGAGGTCTTCCGCACCTCCTTCCGCTTCGAGGAGGGGCTGCTGCACCCGTCCGACACCCCGGGCCTGGGCGTCGAGCTGGACACCGAGGCCGCCGGACGGTTCCCGTACCAGCCCGCCTACCTGCCGGTGAACCGGCTGGCGGACGGCACGGTGCACGACTGGTGAGCGGGGGTACGGTGAGCGTCGCAGCAGGAGAGAAGAGGGAGCATGGAGCAGCGTGAGTTCGGCCGGCTCGGCCGGAAGGTCTCGGTCGTGGGCCTGGGCACCTGGCAGCTGGGCGCGGACTGGGGCGAGGTCGGCGAGCAGGACGCCCTGGCCGTGCTGGACGCGGCCGTCGAAGCGGGCGTGACGTTCTTCGACACCGCCGATGTGTACGGGGACGGGCGCAGCGAGCGGCTCATCGGGCGGTATCTGCGGGAGCGGCCGGACGCCGGGATCTTCGTGGCGACCAAGATGGGGCGGCGGCTGCCGCAGCTCGAGGAGAACTACACCCTGGACAACTTCCGCGCGTGGACCGACCGGTCGCGGGCCAACCTGGGGGTGGACACCCTGGATCTGGTGCAGCTGCACTGCCCGCCGTCCCCGGTGCACTCCTCGGAGGCGGTCTTCGACGCGCTGGACACGCTGGTGGCCGAGGAGCGCGTGGCGGCGTACGGGGTGAGCGTCGAGACGTGTGCGGAGGCGCTGGCGGCGATCGCGCGGCCCGGCACGGCGAGCGTGCAGATCATCCTCAACCCGTTCCGGCTCAAGCCGCTGGAGGAGGTGGTGCCGGCGGCGCGGGAGGCCGGTGTGGGGATCATCGCGCGGGTGCCACTGGCGTCCGGGCTGCTGTCGGGGAAGTACACCAGGGACACCGTCTTCGCCGAGAACGACCACCGCACCTTCAACCGGCACGGCGAGGCGTTCGACCAGGGCGAGACCTTCTCCGGTGTGGGCTTCGAGGAGGGTCTCGAGGCGGCGGTGGAGTTCGCGGAGCTGGCGCCCGAGGGAGCCACCCCCGCGCAGACGGCGCTGCGGTGGATCGTCCAGCAGCCGGGCGTGACCTCGGTCATCCCGGGGGCGCGTTCGCCCGAGCAGGCTCGGGCGAACGCGGACGCGGCGGGGCTGCCCCCGCTGCCCGCCGCCACGCTGGAGGCCGTCGGCGACCTGTACGACCGGCGGCTCCGGGCCCGGGTGCACCCTCGCTGGTAGCGGTGGCATCAGAGGCTCAGAAACCCGCGTCCGCCGCCCACGCCGTCAGTTCGCGCTGGGCGGCGGCGCGCAGCTCCGCCGAGGGGGCGGCGGTGCCGTCGGCGATCAGCGCGTAGTGCACGGTGCCCGCGTCGGCCGGGGCGGAGAGCACCAGCCGGCGCGCGTCGGTGACGCCGGGCTCCGCGGCGGTGGCGATGGGGTGGTCGGCGGTATGGCCGTGCGCGGTGTACGCGGGCGGCCCGGTGACGGTGCCCAGATCGGAGACGACGGTGGTCCGGGCGGGGTCGAAGTCGCGGGGCAGACGCAGTTCGGTGGGCGCTTCGGTACCGCCGTCGGAGCGCCACACCAGCATGCCGTAACGGCCGGAGCCGGTCAGCTCGGCCACGTTCGGCAGGCTGCCGGGGATGCGGTTCCAGCTGAGCGTGGTGGCGCCGTCGCGTGAGCGGTCCTCGAAGGTGAAGGCGAGGGTGCGGCCCGCGACGGCGCGCGGATACAGCCGGTCGAGCAGCCGTGCGTCCTGGCGCAGCCCGGCGTTGCCGGAGTCGTCGAGGCGGACGGCCGAAAGGTCCTCGCCGTTCCACGCGTCGCCCTCGGTGAGGACCTTGCCGGTGTTGCCGTTCATGGCCTCGTGGTGGCGGCCGCTGTAGATGTCCCACTGCCACTGGGTGGAGGAGAGCACGGCGCCGGAGGCGGCCGGCCGGGTCCACCAGGTGGCGCCGGGGAGCCGGGAGTCCAGCGCCTGGTACATGCCCTTGACGACGGTGGGGGCCTTGTCGGAGGTGAAGCCGGTCAGCGGATGGCCGAACTCGCTCATGACGGCCGGAAGGTCCAGGGCGGTGGAGCGGTCGCGCAGGGCACCGAAGTCGCCCGCGTACTGCCCGTCGGCCGCCTTGCCGGGCATGAAGATGCCGGAGATGGCCTTCTGGTCGTAGTAGTGGGTGTTGAAGACATAGTCGGGGCCGGGCTTTCCGGCGTCGAGGAGTCCGCCCTCCTGGCGCTGGAAGTCCAGGTTGGAGTTCCAGAACATATTGGGCTCCACGAACGCGGGCTTGTCCTGCCAGCCCGCGGCGTCCATACGGGCGCGGAACTTCTCGTAGAAGGGCCACAGCACGCTCTTCTCCCAGGTGCGGCTGTTCTGGCCGTCGTCGTACGCGCCCGCGTACGGCTCGTTGAGCGGGTCGAAGCCGGCGACGCGGGTGAACTGCTCGTCGGTGAGGTGCCGGGCGAGGTAGGTCATGGTCGTCCCGGCGGTGGCCAGGAAGGCGTCCTGGACGCGGACGGTGCCCGCGCCGGTGGTCAGGGCGCGGTTGCGCCAGAAGTCGCGGGTGGCGTCTCGGACCGCCTGGTTCTGGGTGATGTTCTGGCCCCAGTGGACGCAGATGCCGCAGGACTCCTTGGGGTATCCGCCCGCGTCGATGACCCATTGCGGCGCGCCGTCGCCGCTGTACCAGCTGTCCTTGTCGAAGAGACGGCCGGAGTACAGGTCCTGGTGGAAGTCGGGGAAGACCCGGATTCCGGCGTCCAGGAACGCCTTCATCTGCGCGGTGGCCTTCTCCAGATAGCCGGTGTCCACCCGGCCGGGCTCGGGCTCGGCATGGGCCCAGGACAGCAGGAAGCGCACCGCGTTGGCTCCGGTCAGGTTCCGCATGGCGGCGGCGGATGTCCTGGCGTCGGCGGTGGTGGCGAACGGGAGCCCGCCGTTCTCCTCCAGTTTGGTCTCGCCGGACACGTTGAAGCCGCGCAGCACGACCTCGCGGCCGTGTCCGTCGGTGAACCGGGTGCCGTCCACGGCCATCCGGTCCGCCGCGCGGCCGTCGAACCAGGGCGCCTCGGCCGCGGCCGCCGGAGTGCCCGGGGCCGCGGCCGCCGCCAGCAACGCGGCGGCCACCCCGAGCAACCGGGTGCGACCCGGTCGGGGGCGGCCGATCCGTATCCCTCGCGTCTGATGAGTCGGCATGGACCTACCGTCCAGTAGATCTGAGGGATCGTCAACTGTTCACGCACGGAGTCCAGTTCGGCCCTGCGGTGATGCGGTCGCGGCCGGAATCCGGCTACTGCTGGAACTCCGCGCCCAGGGCCGCACCGGCCTCCGGCGCCCCGAGGGAGTCGGGCCCGAAGGACACGACACCGCTCGTGGTGAGGCCGCCCGACTGGCCACGCAGCACCCATGCCGCACCGCTGGTGGAATGGGCGCCGTCCTCGTCGGGCGCGCCCACCGCCAGGTCGTCCTTGCCGTCGCCGTCGGTGTCGGCGAGCCGGACGGCCATGCCGAAGTGATCGTCCGCCTCCGCGGCGCCGGGGACACCGGCGGTGTCCTGGGTGAACGCCTGGGCTCCGGTGCCGGACAGCCCGCCCCGGCCGCCGTAGAGCTGGACGACGCTGCCGGCCGCCTTCTGGCCGGCCTCAAGGGCCTCATACGGGATGCCGACGGAGATGTCCGCGTAGCCGTCGCCGTTGACGTCGCCGGAGCTGAGCGAGTAGCCGAACTGGTCGCCGTCCTCGTTGACGCCCGGGACGCCCGCGGTGTTCTGGTCGATGGTCGTGGTGCGGGTGGTGCTCGGCCCCGAGGCGGTGCCGTAGAGGACCTTCAGGGTGCCGTGGTCGTACGGCAGGTCCTCGACGACGTTCCCCGGGACCGTGCGCAGCACCAGATCGCCGTGGCCGTCCTTGTCGACGTCGCCGATGGTCGCGGAGGCGGCGTCGGTGAGGTCCTTGACCTTCGGCGACAGGCCCTTGTCGTCCCCCTTGAAGAACAGGCTGGACTGGGACATCTCCTCGAAGGCGTGGGTGGAGACGAGGTCGTCCTTGCCGTCGCCGGTGATGTCGCCCGCGGTCAGACTGGTCGGCCCGTCGAACCTGCCGGTGTCCGAGAAGGAGCTGCCCGCCTCCTTGCCGTCGCGGGTGAACGGGCCGAGACGGACGCGCAGGCCGGTCTTCTCCTCATCCGAGCCCTCGTCGACGGTGACCACATCGACCAGGTCGGCCTTGCCGTCGCCGTTGAAGTCACCGCCCACGATGTCGCTGGAGCCCCAGTGGTCGCCGTTGCCGGCGGGCAGCTGGGTGCCGCCGGTCAGGCCGTTCGCCGAACCCCACAGGACCGTGATGGCCGGGGAGTCACCGGCCTGGACCGCCAGATCGGTGTAGCCGTCGCCGTCCAGGTCGCGGGCGACCGTATGGGCCCCGAAGTACGTCGACGCGGTGGGGTCGCCGGGGACGCCCGCGGTGGCCTGGCTGACGACCTGGCGGTGGGCGGTGTCCGCGCCGGAGGCGGAGCCGTAGACCACGGCGACATAGCCCGCCTTGGCCTTGCCGTCCACCGTGCCGGCGGGGGCGGAGACGGCGAGGTCGGCGCGTCCGTCCTTGTTGAAGTCGACCTTGGGGGCGGCGGCCGCGGCGGCGCGGGCCTCGGCGGCGCCCGCCGAGGGCAGGGCGAGCACAGCGGGGGTGGTCACAAGTGCCACCACGGTCGCGCAGCGCACGACGGTGGTGAGGGAACGGGAGCGCACAAATCCTCCTGCTCGTTGATGAGCGTTTACCTCATGTACACCCACCAGGACCCGTGACGCCGCCTCAGGGTTGCACCACCATTTCCAGGGATTTCCCTAGTCCGCCTCGTCCACATAGCGGAGCACGCCCATCATGTGCGTGTCGTCGACCTCTTCCGCGGGTGCCGCCACGCACTCGACCAGCCGCTTGGTGAGGGTGTCGGCGTCGATCCCGGTGCCGATCATCACCAGCTGGGTGGTGCGCGGCTCATCGCGCTCCCAGGGCGAGGGCTGGAAGCGGAGATACGAGCCGACCGCGTGCAGGGTGAACTTCCGCTCCCGGCCCGCGCCCGCGAAATGGAGGAACCCCTTGGCCCGGTAGAGGCCCGCCGGGAGGCTGTCGAGGAAGGCCATCAGCCGGCGCGGATGGAGCGGCTCGGCCGCGGTGAACTCCATGCTCTCGTACGCGGCGTGGAGGTGCCGGCCGTGGTCATGGCCGTCGCCGCACCCGTCCTCGCCGCACCCGCCCCCGGCATCCACCTCGTCGCCCCACACATCGGCGAACGAGAGCTGCCGGAAGCCTTCCCCGGAGGTCTCGCGGGGCCGGTGGTCGAAGAGGAGCGCGGGGTCGACACGCCCGTGCGCCGCGGTCAGGACCGGCGCACCGGGGGCGATCTCCTGGATGTTCTCCACCAGATCCCGCCGTTCGTCCTCGGCGACGCGGTCGGTCTTGTTGAGCACGATGAGGTCCGCGGCGCGGACATGGCGGTCGAGCTCGGGGTGGCGGACGCGGGTGTCCGGGAACTCCGCGGCGTCCACGACCTCCACCAGGCCGCCGTAGACGATCCGCTCATTGGTGCTGGACAGCAGCGTACGGATCATGCTCTGCGGCTCGGCGAGGCCACTGGCCTCGATCACCACGACATCGATGCGCAGCTCCGGATCGGTGAGCCGGTCGAGCATCTCGTCCATCTCGGAGGCGTCGGCCGCGCAGCACAGACAGCCGTTCTCGATCGGGATCATCGAATCGACCTGCCCGGCGACGGCCATGGCGTCGATGTTGATGGATCCGAAGTCATTGACGATGACGCCGATGCGGGTGTCCGCGCTGTCCCGCATCAGATGGTTGAGCATCGTCGTTTTCCCGGAGCCCAGAAAACCCGTGACGAGAATGACCGGAATCCGTTGTGTGGCCAAGGTTGCGTCTCCGTGCGGCGGTTCGTGGCGGTCTCGGGTGACCGCTCATGCTATCCGTCCGCGGACCGGGCCGGTCCCCGGCCCGCGGACGTCGGCGAACCCCGTCAGGGAATCTCGATGCCCGCCTCGGCCGAGAGGCGGTCGATCTCGGCCAGCTCGGCGTCGCTGAAGGCGGGCGAGTCCAGCACCGAGACGTTCTGCTCCAGCTGGGCGACGCTGCTCGCGCCGATCAGCACCGAGACCACCCGGGGGTCGCGCAGCACCCAGGCGAGCGCCAGCTGGGCGAGGGTCTGGCCGCGCCCCTGCGCGAGCTTGTTGAGGGCGTGCAGCAGGGACAGCCGCTCCTCGGTGAGCGTCTCTCGCTTGAGGAAGTGGCCGAGCGCCATGCGCGAATCGGCCGGCACCCCGTGGAGGTACCGGTCGGTGAGCTGTCCCTGCGCCAGCGGCGAGAAGGCGATGACCCCGACGCCCGCCTCGGCGGACGCCTGCAGCACCCCGCCCTCGACCCCGCGCTGGAGGATCGAGTACGGATGCTGGTTGATCAGATACGGGGTGCGCAGGTCCTTCAGGATCGCGGCGGCCTCGGCGATCGCCTCCGGCGGGTAGTTGGACAGGCCCGCGTAGAGCGCCTTGCCCTGGCGCACCGCGCTGTCGAGGGCGCCCATCGTCTCCTCGAGCGGGGTGTCCGGGTCGAAGCGGTGGGAGTAGAAGACATCGACGTAGTCCAGCCCCATCCGGGACAGCGACTGGTCGAGGCTGGCCAGGACGTATTTGCGCGAGCCCCACTCGCCGTACGGCCCCGGCCACATGAGGTATCCGGCCTTGCTGGCGATGAAGAGCTCATCGCGATAGGGGCGGAAGTCCTGGGCGAAGATCGAGCCGAAGTTGGTCTCGGCGCTCCCGGGCGGCGGACCGTAGTTGTTGGCCAGATCGATATGGGTGACACCGAGGTCGAAGGCGCGGCGCAGCACGGCGCGCTGGGTTTCCAGGGGGTGGGTGTCGCCGAAGTTGTGCCACAGGCCGAGCGAGACCTTCGGGAGCAGCACACCACTGCGCCCGCAGCGCTGGTACTGCATGGAGTCGTAGCGGTTCTCGGCGGCGAGGTGGACCATGCGCGTCGTCCTTGTCCGTACGGTGCGGTTGGGAGCGGGCGTGGCCGTGGGGACGGCCCGCCCGCCTGAGCTTGTCAGCTTCGGGCCAAAGTGGCGACCTCATTCCCGCTGAGTGTTCTGCCGTAGACGCGGAAGTCGTCGAAGGCGGCCTCGAGGTACGGGTCCGGGTACTGCGACCTGCCGAGGTACCCGGCCCGGATGTGGTTGCCGAAGTGGACGGGCTCGACGGTGATGGCGGTGTTGCGTCCCACCTCGCGCCCGCCGACGTAGAGGACGGCGGTGCCGGTGCCGTAGGCGACGGCGACATGGACCCACTGGCCGGTGGGCAGCGGGGCGGCCTCGACGCGCTGCTCGGCTCCGCCGCCGCCCGCGGTGATGGCGAAGCGCAGCTTCCCCGAGTCGGCGACGGGGGTGAGGAACATATTGGCGGTGACCCCGGTGCCGATGTCGAAGATCCGGGTCCAGGTGGCGGGGGTGCCGTCCAGCCGGACCCAGGTGGCCAGGGTGTACGCCCGGGCGCCGGCCAGCAGGTCGTCGGCGAGGACGACATGCCCGTCCGTGCCGTTCAGGGCGACCGCGCCACCGGTCCTGCCCGCCGTCCAGGAGGCGCCGCCGGTGAGCCGGGCGGTCTTGCCGCGGCCGGTGGCGTCGGCGGCGGCGGTGCCGGAGGTCTCGTCGAAGCGGTGCCAGGCGGCGAAGGCGGGCGGCGGGGTGGGCGGCTGCCCGGTCAGCCAGTACACGTTGTAGTGCTGGTGGTGGACGCGGGCGACCGGCAGCAGGGTCACGCTCTCGCCACTGGCCGTGGCGCCGAACCGCATGGGGCTGGTGGCGCTCTGGGTCACGGATCCCCTGTCCAGGCGCGGCATGGTCATTCCGGTGCGGCCGCCGTACGCCCCGGCGAGTACGACGGGCCCGTAGAGCACGGCCGGGACGTCGGGGTCGTCGGGGGTGGGGTCGAACGTCAGCTTCATCGGCAGGGTCACCTCGACCCGGTCGCCGGTCTTCCACTGGCGGTCGATGATCAGCCAGCTGCCGGGGGCCGGCCGGTCGGCGAGTGCGGCGCCGTTGAGCGTGGCGCGGGCCCCCGCCGCCCAGGAGGGGATGCGGACGCGCAGTTCGAGGGAGGCACCGCCGGAGGCGACGGTGAGGGTGGTGGTCTGCTGGTCGGGGAAGCCGGTGGTCTGGCGCCAGGTGATGCCCTTGTCCTGCCAGCGCAGCTCGGAGGGGATGAAGAGGTTCACCAGCAGGCTGCGGTCGGCGTGGGTGTAGATGGTGTCGGCGAACTTGGCCTGGGTCTCCATGCCACTGCCGTGGTCGCAGGAGAAGTTGTCGTAGTCGGTGGAGTACTGGTTGGGGTCGGTGCCCATGAAGGACGGCTGCTGCTTGAAGGAGCCGGGGGCGAGACCGGTGTAGTAGATGTTGAAGCCGTGGGCCGAGTCCGGGTCCTGCTCGCCGAGCATCTGGTTGAGCAGGGTGCGCTCGTAGTAGTCGAGCAGATCCGTGCGCTCCGGGGCGTGGAAGTGGATCAGCCGGGTGAGCTTGAGCATGTTGTAGCTGTTGCAGTTCTCGCAACAGGTGTTGGAGAGCTGGGCGGCGATGGCGTCGGGCTCGTGGAACGCCTCCCCGTTGCTGTTCCCGCCGATGACATAGGTGTGGTGATCGGTGACGATCTTCCAGAAGTTCTCGCCGATGGTGCGGTAGCGGCTGTCGAGCCCCTCCTCCCACAGCCGGATGGCGCCGACCATCTTGGGGATCTGGGTATTCGCGTGCAGTCCGGCGAGCCGGTCCTCGTTCCGGGCGAGCGGGTCGAAGACGCGGGCGTGGGTGAAGCGTTCGGCGACCGTCAGCCAGCGGCTGTCGCCGGTGATCGCGTGCAGATCGGCGAGGACGTCGTTCATGCCGCCGAACTCGGTCTGCAGCACCCGCTGCATCTGGTCGTAGCTGAGCTTCCCGGTGCGGGCGTCGACCCAGGCGGCCTGGCGCAGCACGGTCTGCAGGGCCTCGGTGTCGCCCGCGAGCCGGTACTGGTCGACGAGCCCGGCCATGATCTTGTGAAGGGTGTAGTACGGGGCCCACACCCCGGTGCCCGCCTCCAGCCGGTCGAAGAAGCTCTCGGGGAACGCCGAGAGATAGCCCTGGCCGTAGCCGGCGGCCGGGGACCTGGCCTGGCAGGCGGCGAGCGCCGAGACCAGTGCGCGGCCCTTGTCGCGCAGTGCGGTGTCACCGGTGGCCGCGTAGGTGAGGGCCAGTCCGGACAGGAGGTGGCCGGTGCTGTGGCCGCGCAGTTCCGTGGTGGGGCTCTCCCAGCCGCCGCAGGGCTGGGCGGCGCTGGGGAGGCCGACATTGAGGCGGAAGGTGTGCAGCAGCCGGTCGATGTCCACGAAGCGCAGATAGGCGGTGTTGCGGGACTGGTTGTCCTGGAAGGCGCCGGGGAGCAGGGTCACGGCGGTGAGCGGAAAGGGCTGGACGCCGGTCAGCGCCTTGGGCCCCCGATGGGCCGGGGTGGCGCCCGGGGGCGCCGCCGCGGCGGTGGATCCGGCCGCGACGGTGAGCGCCACGGCCGCGGCGCCTGTGGCGGTGGTGGTGATGAAGTGCCGTCTGTCGACTGGTTCGCTCATGACTGCCCCCACTGAGGTTCGAGATTACGAACAATGTCCGACATCATGTGCACGGTGAAGGTACCGGCCGAACGGGACCACGGACACCCGCGCGTCACACCGTCTCCTTGAGGACGGTGAAGTGGCGGGCGAATCCGGTGAGCCCGGGCAGCTCCCGGATCGGCGTCCAGGTCCGGAAGCCGTCGAGGCTGTCGCTGTAGTAGTACTTCTGCTCGGTGTAGCCGTCGAAGTAGATCCGCCAGCCGCCGTTGTCCAGCCGCGCCAGCGCCGGTCCCTCGCGCCAGCTGCCCCAGCCCGCCCAGTCGCCGGTGCCGCGGAAGGTGTACGGCCCGCCGAGGCTGTTCGCGGTCGCGTGCTCGATGTACTTGGTGGTCTCCTGCTTGGTGAAGGCGTGGTACTGCCCGGCGTGGCGGACGACGAAGGTGTCGATGTAGTTGGACGTGTCCAGGCCCCGCAGCGGGGTCGGCGTGGTCCAGGACGACAGCGACGCGTCGGTGGCGGTGAGCAGATGCGGCCGGAAGATGTAGTCGGGGGTGGAGGCGGTGTCCAGCGAGACGATGATGTTGACCCTGCCGCCGTCGTCCACGAAGAACTCCGGCGCCCAGGTGCGCTCGAGACCGGCCACCGGCAGGGTGTGATTGCGGACGAAGGTCCAGGTGAGGCGGTCGCGGCTGCGCGCGAACCCGATGGTGTTCCCGGTCCAGTTCGTCGTGTAGACGATGTAGTAATAGCCGTCGGTGTGCTTGATGACGCTGGGGTCGCGGATGAGCCCGGACGGCGGGGTGTAGGCGGGTCCCTTGAGCAGCGTGTACGTGGTCGCGTCGGACGACTGGTAGACGTACATGTTCGACTCGCTGCTGTTGGTGAACGCCGTCATGGTGTAGCGGGTGGCGGCCGTGGTGTCCCTGGCGGGCGCGTCGGCCACCGGCACCCCGAAGTCCGGGGTGCCGTCGGCCTTCCAGCCGAGGGCCTGGACGCGGGTGTGCCGGTTGGGGTCGTTCAGCGGGTCGCCGGTGATGTCCTTGTACTGGCGGGCGTGGTAGACGAGGAGGTCGGTGTGGCCGTCCTCGGCGACGGTGAAGGAGTTGTGGCCGGGCCCGTACTGCTGGGTGGTGTCATTGCTGGTGAAGACCGGCCGCGGGCTCTTCTTCCAGGATGCGGCGGCGAGCAGGTCACTCCCGGCCGAGGCGGCCAGCAGCCCCATGCAGTAGTTGGCGTCGGTGGCGCTGGCGGAGTAGGTGAGGAACACACGGCCGTTCCGCTGCAGGACCGAGGGGCCCTCGTTGACCTTGAAGCCACGGGTCTCCCAGTCGTACGTCGGCCGGGAGATCTCCACCTGGGGCCCGGTGATGCTCCATGGGCTCGCCATCCGGGCGAGGTAGATGCTCGAGTTGTTGCCGACGTCCGGATTGCTCTGCGCCCAGACGAGATAGCGGGTGCCCTGGTGGGTGAAGGTGGAGGCGTCCAGGGAGAAGGAGTCGATGGGCGTGACGATGCGGCCCTTCTCGGTCCAGGTCCCGGCGAGGGGGTTGGCGCTCGCGTTCTCCAGCACCCACATCCGGATCTTCCAGACGTCGTTCGCGGGCGCCGAGGCGAAGTAGAGGTACCACTTGCCGTCGATGAAGTGGATTTCCGGGGCCCATATGTGGGCGCCCATGTCACCGCTGGTGTGCTTCTTCCAGATCACCGACTCGGCGGCGGTGGCCAGGCCGCCGATGGTCCTGGAGCGCCGCAGGACGATGCGGTCGTACTCGGGGACGGTGGCGGTGAAGTAGTAGTAGCCGTCGGTGTGTTTGAGGATGTGCGGATCGGCGCGCTGGCGCACCAGCGGATTGGCGTACGAGGGTGCCTTGGCGGCGGCATGTGATGCGGCGGGGGTGGCGGCCTGTGCGATCCCGGGTGTTCCGGCGGCCGCCCCCAGGGCGAGGGCGCCCATTATCACGCGTCTGCGGCTGGGCTGGTGTTCCGCGCTGCGGCTCATGCGGTTCTCTCCTGCTCTGGCTGGTGGTGCGCCTGGGACCGGACGGGCGTGATGCCGGCCTGCGTCGGGCGGATCCGCTGGATGGTGCCGTCGGGGTCGAACCGCATCCGGTCGATGGCGACTTCGCGATGGGTGCCGTCGCCGCCGGGGCGGGCGAAGCGGTGGTAGACGATGTACCACTCGTCGCGGCCCGGGACCTGGATGACGGAGTTGTGGCCGGTGCCGAGGATCTGATCGCCGGTGTCCTTGGCCAGCACCGGATTGCCCGCCGCCTTGGTGAAGGGGCCGAGCGGTGAGTCGGAGATTCCATAGGCCACGCGGTAGTCGGGGCTGCGGGTGTCGTCCTCCGACCACATCGCGTAGTAGCGGCCCGCGCGCTTGAAGACGGTCGGCGCCTCGTTGTAGCCGGGCGGGGTGATCTTCACCGGCCGGGTGGCGAAGGAGACCATGTCGTCGTTCAGCCTGACCGCCTCGAGGGCGCCCTGCCCGAAGTAGAGGTAGGGGGTGCCGTCGTCGTCGATGAAGGCGTCCGGGTCGATCGACTGGTGGCCGAACTGCCCCTTGGCGACGAGCGGTTCGCCGAGTGCGTCGGTGAACGGTCCCCCAGGGCTCGCGGACTTGGCGACACCGATGGACTGGCAGGCGCTGAAGTACATCCAGTAGGTGTCGCCCTTTCTGACCACCGAGGGGGCCCAGGCGTTCTCGTGGCACCAGGAGACCTCGGCGAGGTCGAGGGCGGGGCCATGGTCGGCCCAGTGGACGAGGTCGGGTGAGGAGAAGCCGTTGAAGCGGGTGCCGCTCCAGCCGGGGTGGCCGTCCTCGGTGGGATAGATCCAGTACCGGCCCTCTGCGTACAGCACATCGGGGTCGGCGTGGTAGCCGGGCAGGGCGGGGTTGGAGTCGCCGGGCCGCACGGTGGCGGTCTCCCGGATGACGGTGCCGTGGCGGACGACACCCGACAGGCCGGGCAGCTCCCGTTTGGGCGTCCAGTGCTCCAGGTCGGCGCTGTCGCTGTAGTAGTACTTCTTGACGGTGTAGCCGTCCATGAACATGCGATAGCCGCCGCCGGGGAGGGCGACGATCGTCTGACCCTCCAGCAGGCTGCCCCATCCCGCCCAGTCGCCCTTCCCGGTGAAGCGGTACGGACCGGTGATGCGGTCGGCGACGGCGTGCTCGATGAGTTCGCCCGTGGCGTTCTTGGTGAACGCGTGGTAGGCGGTGCCCTTGCGGACCACGAAGGTGTCGATGTAGCCGTTGTAGTCGCTCTCGCTCGGCGAGATGCCCTCGAGCGGCTCGGGCTCGCTCCACCGGGTGAGCGTGTCGTCGAGCGCGGTGAGGACGTAGGGCTGGAAGTGCCGGTAGGCGGTGGGCCCGGTGGACAGCGAGACGACGATACGGACCTTCCCGTCGGGCGCGTCGGTGAAGAACTCCGGTGCCCAGGTGTTGTTGGCGGCCACGCCGTGGTCGATGTCGGCGAGATGGGTCCAGGTGCGGCGGTCGTCGCTGACGGCGAGGCCGAAGGTGCTGCCGGTCCATCCGGTGGTGTACGCGACGTAGTAGCGGCCGCCGCGGTGGATGACGCTGGGGTCGCGGACGAGACCGGAGGGCGGGGTGTACGCCTTGTCCTGGACCGACCAGAAGTCGCGCGCGTCGTCGGACCCGTAGACGTACATATTGCTCTCGCCGCTGTTCGTGAAGGCGGTGAACAGATAGCGCGAGACCGTGGTGGACTGCCGCACGGCGGGTCCGCTCCCGTGGCTCCGGTCGTGCTCCGCGGCGTGCACACGGCTCGCGGTGAGGGGAACCACGAGAGCGAGGGCGGCCAGCAGCGCGAGCAGCGCTGCCGGCGCTCTCCGGGGTCGGGTGGCATGCGGGGGCATCAGAGGGCTCCTGCGATCCGAAGTGATCGAATTTGTTCGGAGATTAAGGGTTCTGATGACTTCCGACAGCCCCTGGAGAGGGTGCGAAAGTTTCGAAAACCGGGGAGCCCTGGAAGACGCGCGATGGGGTGGTGCGGTGAGGTGAGCGGATCAGCGACGCGGCGAGGGGCGGATCAGACGAAGGTCTGACGCTGCAGCCAGAGGTCCCTGGCGGTTCCGCTGCCCTGGATGAAGACGTAGAGCAGATTCTCCTCGTTGAGGATGGGGACGCCGACGCCCGCGGAGCCGATGACCCCGCCCAGGGACTGGAAGCCGCTGTAGCTCGTGCCGTTCTCCGTGGTCTGGACGGCGACCCACAGGGCGTTGTCGGTGGCCTTGATGAACACGTTGACCCGGCCGTCCTGGGCCAGGGCGCAGGTGGGCCGCCAGACGATCTGTGCGCCGAGGCTCACGGGGGCGCCGAACGTGGTGTAGTCGTCGCTCTGTCCGACGCGCCGGACGGTCCCGTCGGAACCCCGGTAGAAGATCTGCACCCGGCCGGCCGCGTCCAGGCATACCGACGGGCGGCTGGTCACGTTGGAGGCGTCGAGGGTGAAGGGCCCCCAGACGGCGGCGTTCTCCGTCTGCTGCTGGATGGTGTACAGGGTCTCGCCCGCACCCTTGACCGCCACCACGATCCGCCCTCCCCCGTCGAGGATGGGCGACGGCGTGGCGAAGATGGCACCGCCCAGCGATGTGGCGGCGGTGTAGGTCTCGTACTGCAGGTCCTGGTTGCGGAGGTACCACAGGGCGTCGTCGGTGCCGGGGAAGAACACGTAGATGCGGCCGTCGGCGCCGAGCGCCGCGGCCGGGTCGTCCCCGATGCCGGTGGCCAGGATCTGCGGTGGTCCGTACCCGGAGTTGATGGAGGTCTGGGTGATGACCTCCAGATTGTTGCCCGGGGTGCGGTAGAAGACCCGGACCTTGCCGTCCTTGCCCCGGATCGGCGCGGGGATGCCGTCGACGGACAGGCCCGCGTATTGCTGCCACGGACCCCAACTGCCGTCGCGGGCCTCCACCCTGCTCCACAGGACGTTGGACCCGCCCCGGATGAAGACCTGCACCCGGTCGTCGGCGAACGTGACCGGGGCGGGCTCGGAGTGGATGCCGCCCTGCAGATTGATCCAGGTGCCCCAGACGGTGCCGGGGGTGGTGGAAACGGTCATGAGAGGACCTCCCTCTTCTCGTGGAGCCATGGGACTGCACGGATACACCGTCAATTCCCGGGAAAGCATGGCGGATACCCGAAGAAAGGAAGATGTACGGATATGACTGATTCATTGTTATGAGAGACTGATGTCAGATTAAATACGCTCGTTTGCTGTGGAAATTCATTGTGGAACAGAAGAGATTCTGATCACGGGCCCGCCGTTGACCTTCCCCAAGGGGGAAGCCCGAGCATCGTGGTCGCCGGGCGAGGTGCCCGGCGGCGAGGAGGGGCGAGCATGGGGCTGCTGACCATCGGTGCGTTCGCGAGGGCATCGCGGCTGTCCCCCAAGGCGCTGCGCCTGTACGACGAGCTCGGGCTGCTGCCGCCCGCCCGCGTCGATCCGCACTCCGGCTACCGCCTCTACGATCCGGCACAGCTGGAGCGGGCCCGCCTGGTGGCGTGGCTGAGGCGACTGGGCATGCCGCTCGCCGACATCCGGTCGGTGTGCGAGCTGGGACCGGAAGCCGCCGCGCGGGAGGTGCGCGCGTACTGGGCGCGGGTCGAGGCCGACACCGCGGCCAGAAGGGACCTGGCCGCCTTCCTCGCCGACCAGCTGTCCGGGAGGGACACCACGATGTCTTCCGACCACCCCACCCTGGGGATCCGCTACGCCGTACTCTCCGACACCGGCTCGGTCCGGGAGAGCAATGACGACGCCGGGTACGCCGGGCCGCGCCTGCTGGCCGTGGCCGACGGATTCGGGGGCGGACGGCACGCCGGCGAGGCGGCGATCGAGGCGCTCAAACCGCTGGACGCGGGCGTCCCGGGCGGGGAGTTGCTGAGCGCGCTGGAGGAGGCGGCGCACCGGGCCCGGGAGTCGGTCTCGGCGCTCGCCGCGTCCGACCCCGCGCTGCGGGATGTCGGCACGACGCTCACCGCGATGGTGTGGTCGGGCTCCCGGCTGGGTCTGGTCCATATCGGCGACTCGCGCGCCTATCTGCTGCGCGACGCCGAGCTGTTCCAGATCACCCATGACCACACGGTGGTCCAGTCGCTGCTCGACGAGGGGCGGATCACCCCCGAGGAGGCCGCCTCGCACCCCCAGCGGGCGCTGCTGCTGCGCGCCGTGGGCGGCGGTTCGGCGTTCGAGCCGGACTTCGCCCTGCGGGACGCCCGCGCCGGGGACCGCTATCTGCTGTGCTCGGACGGGCTGACGGGGGTCGTGCCCGCCGGGGAGATCCGGCGTGTGCTCGCCTCGGAGGACGATCCGGGCACGGCCGTACGGCAGTTGGTCGCCCTCGCCAACGGCGCGGGTGGGCCCGACAACGTCACCTGCGTGGTGGCCCATGTGGCCGAGCGGCGGACGCTGACCTCGGCGTAGAGCCACCGCCATGACCGTCTCACCCGCCCACCGTGACCGCTTGTTGAACGTTGATGAATGGTGTGCGCAAAGGCTTGTCGGCCGGAAGAACGCCTCCTTATGCTCGCGGCGGAAATCGCTTTCCACTCCTGCCGACCGGGAGACAGACATGGCCGGCGGCGCGGCGTAAGGGGCAGAGCATGTCCACAGGTCCGATCCGGCTCTCCCGGGGAGCGCACACCGCGCTCCGCCCGGCCACCGCGGCGCGGATCACCGGAGGATTCTGGGCCGCCAGACGCCGTGTCAACGCCGAAGTGAGCGTTCCCCAGGGGCCGGACCGGCTGGAGCGGGCGGGCAATCTCGCCAATCTGCGGGCCGCCGCGGGGGCGGCGCCGGCGGAGTCCGGCTTCCGCGGCGACTTCCCGTTCCAGGACTCCGATGTGCACAAGTGGCTCGAGGCGGCGTCCTGGCAACTGGCGGACGGCGGCGAGGGGCCGGCCGAGGAGGAACTGGCCCGGCAGGTGGAGCGGCTGGCCGGGCTGGTCGCGGCCGCGCAGGCCGAGGACGGCTATCTGCAGACGTACTACCAGCTGGGGCCGGACGCCCGGCGGTGGGCGGAACCGCACTGGGGGCACGAGCTGTACTGCGCGGGCCACCTCCTGCAGGCCGCGGTCGCGCACCACCGGGCCACCGGCGCGAACGGACTGCTCGAGGTGGCGGTGCGCTGCGCCGATCTCGTCGACGCCACCTTCGGACCCGGCCGGAACGAGACGGTGTGCGGACATCCGGAGATAGAGACGGCGCTGGTGGAGCTGTACCGGGAGACCGGTGAGCGGCGCTATCTCGAGCTGGCCGGGTACTTCGTGGACCGGCGCGGGCAGGGCAGCCTCGGCGACGGCCCGGCGGACGGCTCGCCCGGCCCCCGGCCCGGGGCGCCCTACTGGCAGGACCACATCCCGGTGCGGGAGGCGAGGGCGGTCGCCGGGCATGCGGTGCGCCAGCTGTATCTCCTGGCCGGGGCCGCGGATGTGGCGGCGGAGACCGGGGACGCGGGGCTGCGGGACGCCCTGGTGCGGCTGTGGGAGGACATGGCCACGACGAAGACCTATCTGACGGGCGGGGTGGGGTCCCGGCACGAGCTGGAGTCCTTCGGGGACGCGTACGAGCTGCCGCCGGACCGGGCCTACGCGGAGACCTGCGCGGCCGTCGCCGCCGTCCACTTCGGATGGCGGATGGCGCTGCTGACCGGAGAGGCCCGCTACAGCGATCTGGTGGAGCGGACCCTGTTCAACGGCTTCGCGTCGGGGGTGTCGATCGACGGTGAGCGCTGGCTCTATGTGAATCCGCTCCAGGTCCGCCAGGATGATGAGAACCGTAAGGACGCCACCGGCGACCGGAGCGCCCACCGGACGCCGTGGTTCCGGTGTGCCTGCTGTCCGCCCAATGTGATGCGGCTGCTGGCCTCGTTGCCGCACTACATGGCGAGCGGCGACGCGCAGGGGCTGCAGCTCCACCAGTACGCGTCCGGCTCGTACGAGGCGGGCGGCGGGGCGGTGCGGGTGGGGACCGGGTACCCGTGGGAGGGGCGGATCGCGGTGGTCGTGGACACGGCGCCGCGGGACACGGACTGGACGCTGTCGCTGCGCATCCCGCACTGGGCGACGGCGTACGAGGCGACGGTCGGCGGGGAGCCGGTGGCCGAGCGGGCCGAGAACGGCTGGCTGCGGCTGCGGCGCCGCTGGCGGCCCGGCGAGACGGTCGTGCTGAGCCTGTCCCTGGGCCCCCGGCTCACCCGGCCCGATCCACGGGCCGACGGGGTGCGCGGCTGTGCCGCGATCGAGCGCGGCCCGCTGGTGTACTGCCTGGAGCAGACCGACCAGCCCGCGGGGCTGCGGCTGGACGACATCGCCCTCGACCCGGATGCCACGCCGAGCGCCGAGCACCGGCCGGAGCTGCTGGGCGGGGTGACCGTGATCACCTCCCTGGCGCTGCGCCATGCCGTCGCGCGCGACGGCTGGTGGCCGTACCGCGACGGCGGCGCGGGCTCCGGCGGCGGCGCGGGCTCTGACGTTGGCGTGCGCCCGGGCGTGGACACGGGTGGCGCGGAAGCCCTCGATCCGGTCCCGGTGACCGCGATCCCGTACTACGCGTGGGCGAACCGCGGACCCGGCGCGATGCGGGTGTGGACCCCGCTCCAGCCCCCGGCCGGCTGACCTTCGCAGAACCGGGCCCAGGTCCCTGACCTGCCGGTCTTCGGTCCACGCCCTGGCCTGCCGATCCCCACCGGACCCGGGCGTGTCCCACGCGGTGGCCACCGGAACTCGGCGGACACCCCATGCGTTCAACCGCTCGAGGAACACGCTCGTGTGCCCGAGCGGCACCATGGCAACAGGAGGTGCCCCTTGAGCACCGGATCCACGCCCCGCGGGGACGATGACGCCGACGGCTGGGACGACGTCACCCTCGACGAGGACTTCATACGGGACGCCGAGGTCGCCGAGCCCGCCGCACGCACCAGGATGCTCACCGCGCGGTGGCGGCGCGGGGCGCCCGAGCCCCAGCCCTGGCGGGCGGACGAGCCACCGGCCGGATGGTTCTGGAGCAAGCGCCGCAAGCGGCGCCGGCGGCGCTGACCTCGCCTCTCCGTTATCCGGTCGCAATTGCGCGCGTAAAGACACCGCGGCATATCCGGTGGGAGGATTCGGGCCGACTCACTGATCATGAGGTCCGTGGTCGTCCGCCGACCCTGTCCCGGAGGTGCCGTGTCCGCTCGCTCCGCCTTGCCCGTCATAGCCGTCGCCGCCGTATCCGCCCTCCTGGCCGGGTGCACCAGCACCAAGTCGTCCGGGTCCGGCGGCGACGACATCAGCCTGGTGAATTCCGGCAAGCTCACGACCTGCACGCATCTGCCCTATCCACCCTTCCAGTCCAAGCAGGGCAAGAAGATCGTCGGCTTCGATGTGGACATGGTCGACCTCGTGGCCTCGGCGCTCGATGTGAAGCAGGAGATCGTGGACACGCCCTTCGAGGGCATCCAGTCCGGGGAGGACCTCAACACCAACCAGTGCGACGTAGCCGCCGCCGGGATGACCATCACCGACGTACGCGAGAAGAACCTGGACTTCTCCGCCCCGTATTTCGAGGCCACGCAGGCGCTGCTCACCACCAAGGGCAAGCCCTACAAGTCCCTCGCCGACCTCAAGGGCAAGAAGCTCGCGGTCCAGCAGGGGACCACCGGTGAGAGCTACGCCCAGAAGCACGCCAAGGGCGCCAAGCTGGTCCAGTTCGAGGATCTCGCGCTGCTGCTGACCGCCGTCAAGACCGGGCAGACCGACGCCGGCATCAACGACAACGGTGTGCTCTACGACTACGTCAAGGACAACGCCGACACCGCGGTGACGGCCGAGTTCGACACCGGCGAGCAGTACGGCATCGCCGTGCGGACCGGCAATGACGCACTGCGCAAGAAGATCGACGCGGTGCTGAAGGACGCCCGGGCGGACGGCTCCTACGACCGTATCTACAAGAAGTGGTTCGGCACCGCGCCCAAGAAGTGACGCCCGCTGACGGCCATCGGAGCTGAGGAGTCCGCACACTTATGGCAATGACCCGCCGGCAGCGGGCGCGGGCGATACGAGCGGTGCAGTACGCCGTGCTCATCGTCCTGCTGCTCGCCATCGTCCTGGCCGCGGACTGGGGTGAACTGCGGCGCGCCTTCTTCGACGCCGAGGTCGCCCGGTCCCTGTTCCCCGACATCATCACCACCGCCCTGGTCAACACCGTCGTCTACACCCTGCTCGGCTTCGGCTTCGGCCTGGTCCTCGGGGTGGTGCTGGCACTGATGCGGCTCTCGCAGGTGCCGCCGTACCGCTGGCTGGCGGTCGCCTACATCGAGTTCTTCCGCGGAGTGCCCGCACTGCTGGTGTTCATCGCGCTGGGCTTCGGGGTGCCGCTGGCCTTCCAGGTGGCGCTGGACCGGCACGTCACGGTGATGCTGGCGCTGGGGCTCGTCGGAGCCGCCTATATCGCGGAGACGATGCGGGCGGGCATCCAGGCGGTGCCCAAGGGGCAGATGGAGGCGGCCCGTTCGCTGGGCATGTCCCACAGCCGGGCCATGGCCTCGATCATCATCCCGCAGGCGTTCCGGATCGTCCTGCCGCCGCTCACCAATGAACTGGTGCTGCTGACCAAGGACTCCTCCCTGGTCTATCTGCTGGGACTCTCCCTGGACCAGTACGAGCTGTCGAAGTTCGGCCGGGACGCGCTGAATCAGCACCGCAGCCTCACCCCGATCCTGGTCGCCGGGGTGTGCTACCTGATCATCACCGTGCCGCTCGGCCATCTGGTGCGCCGGCTCGAGGCCCGTTCGGCGAAGGCGAGGTGACCGGCGTGAAGGAGACGACGGTGGCGAAGGAGACCGGCGAGGCGGACGGCATCGCCATCCAGGTGGCGGGGCTGCACAAGTCCTTCGGCGCGCTGGAGGTGCTCAAGGGCATCGATCTCACCGTCCGGCGGGGCGAGGTGGTCTGTGTCATCGGCCCGTCGGGATCCGGCAAGTCGACGCTGCTGCGCTGTGTGAACCTCCTGGAGGAGCCGACCTCGGGCTCGGTCACCGTGGCGGGGACCGAGGTCACCGACCCGGACGTGGACATCGACCGGGTGCGGCGGCGGATCGGCATGGTGTTCCAGGCGTTCAACCTCTTTCCGCATCTGACCGCCCTGGAGAACCTCACCATCGCCCAGCGGCGGGTGCTGCGCCGCGACAAGGCGGAGGCGGTACGGATCGGGAGGGACACTCTGCGCCGGGTCGGTCTGAGCGACAAGGAGTCGGCCTATCCGGCCCAGCTGTCGGGTGGACAGCAGCAGCGGGTGGCCATCGCCCGGGCGCTGTCCATGGAGCCGGAGTTGATGCTCTTCGACGAGCCGACCTCGGCGCTCGATCCGGAACTGGTCGGCGATGTGCTCGCCGTGATGCGCGCCCTGGCGGACGAGGGGATGACGATGCTGGTCGTCACCCATGAGATGAGCTTCGCACGGGAGGTCGCCGACCGGGTCGTGTTCATGGACGACGGGGTGATCGTGGAGGAGGGCGGACCGGAGCAGGTCGTCTCCGATCCGGTCCATCCCCGCACCCGGGCCTTTCTCACCCGGGTGCTCAACCCGGCCGCGGCACGGGTCGGGGAGGTGCCGGACACGGGCCCGCACGGAGCGCGGATCGACCGCTGAACTCCGTGCGGGCGGTTGAACTCGGTGCGGGCGGCTGAACTCCGTGCGGGCGGTTGAACTCGGTGCGGGCGGCTGAGCTCCGTGCGAGCAGCTGAGCTTCCTACGGGAGCGGGTCCGTGTGGTCAGTGGGCGGGGCGCAGGTCGCGCAGGTCGATCGCGTCGGCCATGGCCCGCAGTCCCGCGTCGTTGAAGTGGAGATGGTCGCCAGAGTCGTAGGCGGGCAGTGAATGGTCCGGGGCGGCGGGGTCGCGGACGGCGGCGTCGAAGTCCGCCACCCCGTCGAACAGGCCGCCGTCCCTGATGAAGGCGTTGACGGACTGCCGCACCGCCTCGCGCGCCGCGGTGTAGTTGCCGTTGCCGCCGAACGGGGTGATGGTGCCGCCGATGACGCGGATGCCACGGGCGTGGGCCCGTTCCACGATCCGGCGGTACGCGTCCTCGAACGCGGCGGGATCGGTCTGATTGGGATTGCCCTTGATGTCGTTGATGCCCTCCATCAGGACCACGGCACGCACCCCGGAGCGGGAGAAGACATCCGCGTCCAGCCGGGACAGGGCACTGGGCCCGGTGCCGTCCAGCAGAACGCGGTTGCCCGCGATCCCGGCGTTCAGCACCCCCAGCCGGCGCTGCGGGGGCAGCGCGCGCAGCCGGGCCGCGAGCCGATCCGGCCAGCGGCGGTTGGCGCTCGACGTCGATCCGGAGCCGTCGGTGATGGAGTCGCCGAGGGCGACCACGCTGCCCGCGGCGGGGGCGCCGAGCACATCCACACCCGTCACGTAGTACCAGGAGCCGGTGGTGGCGGTGTACGCGGCGCCGCTCTCCTGCGCGGTGTGGTCGCCGTCCGGCGCCAGGAACGAGGTCTGCAGGGCGGAGTGGTGGTAGGTCGCCGGGCCCGAGTCGACCGGCGTGTAGAGGGTGATCAGCAGGTTGACGTCCGGGGCCACCCGCAGCGGCACCGGATCGCTGACCGCGTCCTGACCGGCCGGAACGGTGACCGAGGCCGCGTGGCGGAAGGTGGCCGTGCGCATGGTCCCGGCCCGGGCGGCCGCGCTCTTGGGCGCTCCGCTCTCCTGCAACGCGACGGTGACGGAGGTGAGTTGGAGGGGCGCGGTGCCCAGGCGGTTGGTCACCCGGACGCGGACGGCGTGGCCGCCGACGCTGGTGTGCACCACATTGCGGATCGACTGACCGGGCAGAGCGGGGACCGTCCCGGACGCCGCGGCCTCCCAGGTGCCGGTCCAGCCGTGGCCGGGGGCGGGTGTGGAGGCCGGGTGGGAGGTGGCGGCCCAGGCGGGCCCCTGCAGTGGCAGGAGGGCGAGGACCAACGCGGCCAACAGGCCGCGCAGAACGTGCCGGATCGTGACCATGACGTGCTGCCTTCCAGAGCGACGGAACTGGAGACGAGCGAGCTGGACCGAACGCGGCCGTGCGGATGACGGCCGAGGAGGAGCACGAGCGCGACGTAGACAACCAAGAAGACATCGGAGGTGTCAAGGGATACGGCAAGAGATGAGCGCGGCCCTCATGGATCCCGCCCACATAGACCCGATGAATACAGCTGCCGCTTCGGAAGCCGTCGAGATGGTGCGGGGAGCCGGCAACGTTTCGGCGGGCGGCGGCGACAAGGAGGCATGGGGCGTCCCCCTCGACTCCCGGGTCTTCCCGGCGACTTGAGGCGGCCTTAGGGTAGAAACCGATTGCTGCCCGGTCAGGGTTCCACGTGGGCGGTTAGGGAAGGGAGTCTCGATGGCTCGTTCCTCGGGATCGACGGGGCCCACGCTGGCAGTCGTCGCCCGTGAGGCGGGTGTGTCGGTGCCGACCGCTTCGAAGGTGGTCAACGGCCGGGAGGACGTGGCCCCCGAGACCCGTCGCCGGGTCACCGAGGTCCTGGACCGCCTGGGGTACATCCGCAGACCGCGCTGTGAGACGCCCAGACCGGCCGCGATGGTCGACCTGGTGGTGCACTCACTCGACGGCGCCTGGTCGGGGGCGGTGCTGCACGGCGCGGCGGAGGCCGCGCACGAGGCGGGACTCGAGGTGGTGGTCTCGGCCGCGGCCACCCGTGGCCGGGGCGGCCCGGGCGAGCACGGCTGGCCGGACAAGCTGTACGCCCGGGGCAGCTCCGGTGTGCTGTTCCATCTCACGGAGCTCGCGCCCGCCCAGTACTCCTGGCTCGATGAGCACCGGATCCCGTTCGTGATGCTCGACCCCGCGCATGACCCGCCGCCCGGGGTGCCGTCCGTGGCGGCCGCCAACTGGCAGGGCGGGATGGCCGCGACCGAGCACCTCATCGAGCTGGGGCACCGCCGGATCGCGGTGCTCGGCGGCCCGGGGCGGGCGGTGCGCGACGGCGGCCGGGTCGCCGGGTACCGGTCGGCGATGGCCGCTGCCGGGCTGCCGGTGCCGTCCGCGTATGTGCGCTACGGCGACATCAGCGAGGCCGGGGCGCGCCACCGGATGGCCGAGCTGCTGGATCTGCCCGGGCCGCCCACGGCCGTCTTCGTCTGCTCCGATCAGATGGTGCCGGGTGTGTACCAGGCGGCCGGGGAACGGGGGCTGAGGGTGCCGCGGGACATCAGCGTCGTGGGCTTCGACGATCTGCCACAGGCCCGCTGGATCACGCCCGCGCTGACGACGGTCCGTCAGCCGCTGTCGGAGATGGCGGCCGCGGCGCTGCGCACGCTGCTACGGCTGATGACCGGCGAAATACCGGAGGCGATCCGGACCGAGCTGTCCACCCGGCTCATGGTCCGGTCCAGTACCGCGCCCCCACTCCGCGCTCTCTTATGACCGAGGACTCGAACACTGCACGGCTGCCCGGACGGACCCATATCACCAGTGCCCTCCCTCACACCTGATATGCCATCCTTCACCCCACCGCCCACCGGTCCCGCCCGTCCGGGTCTGCGACCCGTATCGCCCCAGTTCATCGCCGCACCGATCGCTACGGAGGTCCGCCCACCGTGTTCATCGACCTGCCCCTGGAGCAGCTGCGCACCTACCGGCCCCCGCTGCCCGAGCCGGACGGCTTCGACGCCTTCTGGACGCGGACCCTCGCCGAGGCCCGCGCCTGTGAGCTGAACGCGGTGTTCACCGAGGAGGACACCGGGCTGACCCGAGTGCGGACCTACGACGTGGAGTTCTCCGGCTTCGGCGGGCACCGGATACGCGGCTGGCTGCTGGCCCCGCGGGAGGTGGCGGGCCCGCTGCCGTGCGTGGTGCAGTACCTCGGCTACAACGGCGGCCGGGGGCTGCCGCACAACTGGCTGCTGTGGCCGTCGGTGGGCTACGCGGTCTTCGTGATGGACAGCCGGGGCCAGGGATGGGTCCAGCACTCGCCCGGCGTCACCCCCGACCCGGTCGGCGGCACCGGGCCCGAGACACCGGGCAAGATGACCCAGGGCGTCCTCTCCCCTGACGACTACTACTACCGCCGGCTGTACACGGACGCGGTACGGGCGGTGGAGGCCGCCCGTGAGCATCCGCTGGTGGATTCCGCGCGGATCGTGGTCAGCGGCGGCAGTCAGGGCGGTGCGCTGGCCCTGGCGGCGGCCGGGCTGGTGCCGGATCTGACGGCGGCCCTGGTGGATGTGCCGTTCATGACCCACATCCGGCGCGCGGTCGAGATCACCGACGCGGACCCCTACGGTGAACTGGCCCGCTTCTGCGCCGGACAGCGCCATCTGGCCGAGCGGGTGTTCGCCACGCTCGACCACTTCGACGGGCTCAACTTCGCGGCCCGCGCCAACGCGCCGGCCCTCTTCTCGACCGCCCTGCGCGACGAGATCACCCCGACCTCCTGCGGTTTCGCCGCCCATCACCACTACGCCGGTGAGAAGGACCTCAAGGTGTGGTCCTTCAACGGCCACGAGGGCGGGGGCACGCATCAGCAGGCCGAGCAGATCGGCTTTCTGCGGGAGCTGCTGGGCTGAACCCGGCGTGCCGGGCGGCGTTCGGCCGCCGCCCGGCACGGGGTAGACAGGGGCTACCCGCACCGAAGGAGCCGCCCGTGCCCGCGCAGCCGCTGGAAGGCATCACCGTCGTCGCCCTGGAGCAGGCCGTCGCCGCCCCGTTCGCCACCCGCCAGCTCGCCGATCTGGGAGCCAGGGTCATCAAGGTGGAGCGGCCCGGGCGCGGTGACTTCGCCCGTGACTACGACCGCGAGGTCAAGGGCGCGTCGGCCTACTTCGTCTGGATCAACCGCGGTAAGGAGAGCGTCGTCCTGGACATCAAGGACGACGCCGACCGGGCGCTGCTCGATGCGATGCTCGCCCGCGCCGATGTCTTCCTGCACAATCTGGCGCCCGGCGCCGTGGACCGGCTGGGCCTGGGCGCGCGGACGCTGCGGGCCGCCCATCCCCGCCTGATCACCTGCGCCATCTCCGGCTACGGGGACAGCGGCCCGTACCGCGAGAAGAAGGCGTACGACCTGCTCATCCAGTGCGAGGCGGGGCTGCTGTCGATCACCGGCAGCCCGGAGGCCCCGGCCCGCCCCGGGATCTCGATCGCCGATATCGCGGGCGGGATGTACGCCTACACCGGCATCCTCACCGCGCTCTACGAGCGGGAGCGCACCGGTGCGGGGACGGACTTGAGTGTGAGCCTGCTCGACGCGCTGGGCGAGTGGATGGGGCACCCCTATTTCGCCCAGGCGTACGGCGGTGCCGGGGTCGTCCGCAGCGGCGCCCGCCACCCGTCGATCTCGCCGTACGGCGCCTACCGCTGTGGGGACGGCGCTCAGGTGTTCCTGAGTGTGCAGAGCGATCGTGAATGGGCCGCCCTGTGCGAGCGGGTGCTCCGCCGCCCGGAGCTGATCCGCGATCCGCGGTTCGCGGACAATCCCCTGCGGCGCACCCATGACGAGGAGCTGACGGCCGAGTTGGAGTCGTGCTTCGCGGAGCACACCGCCGAGGAGCTGATCGCGCTGCTGGACGGGGCGGGCATCGCCAATGCCCGGCTGCGCGACATCGCGGAGTTCGGTGCCCACCCCCAGTTCGACGCACGCGACCGCTGGGGCGAGTTCGGCTCCCCGGTCGGGCCGCTGCGCGGTCTGCTGCCGCCGGTGGAGGTGGCGGGCCGCAGGGCGCCGATGCGGCCGGTGCCGGGGCTCGGCGAGCACACGGAGGCGGTGCGGGCCGAGTTCTCCTGAGCCGGCCCGGCGGGGACCGGCCGCCGCGCGTGGTGTGGCCGGGTGGCCGGCACCGGGCTGATCTGCGGTTTCCCGCAGGGCGAGCGCTGCGGAGAACACCACCGGGTTGGGCGGCAATCCTCATGTCTTCGCTGGTCGGCGGTTTCTAGATTGACAGGCGTCGGGGCCGCGAAGCGCTCCGGCGCCTGACCGCCATGTTGGAGACCACGCATGCACTTGATGACCCTGGCTCTGCCCCAGGAGCCCTCGGACGGCATCGCCGGCTGGGCCGCGGACCTCGTGGACGCGATGGGCGGGCCGGGAGCCGGTCTGGCCATCGCGCTGGAGAACCTCTTCCCGCCGCTGCCCAGTGAGGTGATCCTGCCCCTGACCGGGTTCGCGGCCGGGCAGGGGGTGATCAGCCTGGCCTCGGCGCTGTTCTGGACCACGCTCGGTTCGGTGGTGGGCGCGCTGGTGCTGTACTGGATCGGCATGCTCGTCGGCCGCAAGCGCATGCACGCCATCTGGGCGAAGCTGCCGCTGGTGAAGACGTCCGACCTGGATCGTACGGAGCAGTGGTTCGAGCGGCACGGCACCAAGGCGGTCTTCATCGGCCGTATGGTGCCGATCTTCCGGAGCCTCATCTCCATTCCGGCGGGGGTCGAGCGGATGCCGCTGCCGGTCTTCGCCCTGCTGACCACGCTGGGCAGCCTGGTCTGGAACACGGTGCTGGTGATGGCCGGCTACTGGCTGGGCGATCAGTGGGACGAGGTGGAGACCTACGTCGGTGTCCTCTCCAAGGTCGTGCTGGTCGCGGTGGTGGTGGCCATCGTGGTCTACGTGGTCGTGCGCTTCCGCGGCCGCGGCAGGCAGCGCCCCGCTTCATGAGCCACCACGCGTCCCCCGGCCCCTCCGCTGTGCTCGCGCCGCAGCCCGGGCGATCTTGCCCGGGCTGTGCGGCCGGGCTAGGCTTGGCCCCCGTGCAGGGGGATTTGCCGAATTTCGCCACCCATCACCTGTTTCTCGGCTCGCCCGGTCAGAACGACGGCGGCAGGGGGGCGGCGGAATCCTCGTGGCCGCGCAAGATTCCGGGAGCACTCCTCGGCTGCTGCACGGCCCTGATCGGACTTGTCTACTTGCTGATCGCCGGCACGGCCATGGCCCCGTTTCTGTTATGGCCGCGCACCCGGCCCGGCGCCCTGGCCGCGCTCGCCTCCGGGGCCCGTCGGCTCGCGGGGCTGGACCGGGCGCGCCGCTTCGTCTTCTTCGGCGATCGTTTCCCCGAGCACTACAAGTCGTCCGACCAGAAGGTCCTGCGCTATCTGGCGATCCGCAGCTACACGGGGGTGCTGTGCACCATCGTCGTGGGACTGCTGGGGTTCGGTGTCATCCTCGCCGCGGTGCTGGCCATGCAACTGGTCCAGGGCCATCTCGATCTGCAGGAACTCCTCACCCAGGCCCTGCTCGGCGGGGTGCTGCTGTTCCTGGACGTGCAGGGCATCTACTCCCTCGCGGCGCTGGACGCCCGGCTGGCCCGTGAGTGCTTCGGGCCGTCGGAGCGGGAGTTGCTGCGGCAGCGCATCGACGAGCTGGCCACCAGCCGGGCAGCGGTCCTCCAGGCCGTCGACGCCGAGCGCCGTCGCATCGAGCGCGATCTCCACGACGGCATCCAGCAGCGCCTGGTGGCACTCGCCATGCTGCTCGGCCGGGCGCGCCGCAGCCGGGGCCGCAACCCCGAGCAGGTGGACGCGCTGCTGCACCAGGCCCACCAGGAGTCCCAGGAGGTCATCACCGAACTCCGGGAGGCGACCTGGCGGATCTATCCCTCCGCCCTGGACAGCCTGGGGCTGAAGGAGGCGCTCAGCGGGGTCTCCGAGCGGTGCTCCCTACCCATCCGCATGGAGTTCGAGGTCGACCGTGTGCTGCCACAGACGGTGGAGACCGCGGCGTACTTCGTGGTGTCGGAGTGCGTGACCAACGCCGCCAAGCACTCCGGCGCCACGGCCGTCGCCATCCGGCTCGCGCTGCACGGGGCGGTGCTGGTGGTCCGGGTCGAGGACAATGGCACCGGCGGAGCCGATCCGGCGGGCAGCGGCCTCACCGGACTGCGCAGCCGGGTGAGCGCGCTCGACGGTCTGCTGCACATCGACAGCCCCCTCGGGGGACCCACGACCATTACCGCGGAGCTTCCATGCGCGTGATCCTCGCCGAGGACTCGACCTTGCTACGGGAAGGACTGGTACGTCTGCTGGTCGAGGAGGGCCATGAGGTCGTCGCCGCGGTGGGTGACGCGGTGTCCCTCATGAAGGAGGTCGAGGAGCGGATGCCCGACATGGTCGTCGTCGACATCCGGATGCCGCCGACGCACACCGACGACGGGCTGCGGGCCGCCCTGGAGATCCGTAAGCGCTGGCCCCGGATAAGCCTGCTCGTGCTGTCACAGCACGTGGAGCGCAACTACGCGGCCCAGCTCCTGGCGTCCAACGCGGAGCGGGTCGGCTATCTCCTGAAGGACCGGGTCGCCCAGGTCGAGGAGTTCCTGGACGCGCTGGAGCGGATCCACGCGGGTGGCGCGGCCATCGACCCGGAGGTCGTGCGGCAGTTGGTCATCCGCACCACGCACGGTGACCCGCTCGCCCGGCTCACCCCGCGCGAGCGCAGTGTTCTGGAGACGCTGGCGCAGGGCCACACCAACACGGCCATCGCGCAGAAACTGCATATCTCGCTGAGCTCGGTGGAGAAGAACCTCAACACGATCTTCGACAAGCTCGACCTGTCGCACACCGCCGGCTACAGCCGGCGGATCCTGGCGGTCCTGCGGTATCTGGAGTCCTGAGGCGCGCGACGGGCGGGGGCATGGCCACCGAGGTGCTCGACGACGTGCTCCCCCACGTCGTCGAGATCCTCTGGGCGTCCAAGACGCCACCGGGCTGTCCGGGGCCCCACGTCCGGGCGGGCACAGCCCGGTGCGGTCACTGGAAGGAGTACGGGTTGAGCGCGTCCTCCGGCAGGTGTTCCAGCTGCATCCGGTCGCCGATGCCGGCCTCCTCGGCGAGTTCGAGGAGCACGTCGAAGGCGACGTGATCCTCCAGGGCGAATCCGGTCGAGTCGAAGACGGTCAGCTGCTCCCGCCGCCCCTCGGCGAGCGCCGGGTCGGCGCACAGGGCGGGCAGCTCCGGGCCCAGCTCGCTCTGGTCGAGCTGCTGGCACTCCCCCTCGCGCAGCGCCTGCCCCTGGTGGTCGGGGGTGACGAAGGCGGCCTTCAGCACGGACAGCGGCACCTCGTACTTGCCGATCAGGTCGGCGCCTATGGCGTTGATGTGGACGTGCGGGCGCAGCCGCTCGCCGTGGAGGACCGGGCCGTCCCCGACGCCGACCGAGGTGACGGTGCAGATGATGTCCGATGCCGCCTCGATCTCCGCGACGGATGCCACCTCCACGTCGATACCGAGGAATTCCGCGCGCTCGGCGAAGGACTCGGCGTGGGCGGGCTCGATGTCGTGGACGAGGATCCGGTCCAGCGGAAAGACCCGGCTCAGGGCGTGGGCCTGGGTCACCGCCTGGGCGCCGGCGCCCACCAGGCCGAGGACCCGGCTGTCGGGGCGGGCGAGCAGCCGGCTCGCGATGGCGGACGCGGCGCCGGTGCGGACGGCCGTGGGCAGGATCCCGTCACCGACGGCCAGCAGACGGCCGGTCACGTCGTCGTAGCGGGCCATCGTGCCGATGATGGTGGGCAGCTGGTGGGTGGACGGATTCGTGGGGGTGTACGCCACGGTCTTGATGGTGATCGAGTCGCCGGGCTGGTGGTGCGGCATCCATTCGAGGACGGCGGTGTTCTGAGGACCGCGCAGGAATCCGTCCCGCGCCGGGGTGATGCCCCATCGGCTTTCCGCACGGAACGCCTCGTCGAGCCGGTCGATCATCCGGTCCATGAAAAGGTCTAATCCCTTTCCCTGGACGATCTTGGCAACATGCTGCCGAGTGAGGACCGTGGTTTCCATTGTTTCCCCTTGATTCGCATCACGGTGCGGCATTTACCTGCCAATGGAATTCTTACTCCATCGGAAAGGACGAACCGGAATATGAAACTAATGGCTGCAGTTTCCTCCGGTCAAGCTTTCGCCTGGGCGAGTACGGTTTTCCGCAACTGTCACCCTGCGGAGAACCGCAGGGTGACAGTTGCGGGAAACAATGGCTACCGAGGCGGTTTACCCCGTGTCGACGTCCGGGACATGGAACTAGCGTTTTAGCGTCATAAGCCCGGCAGCCGCCACAACGGTTCGGCACCATTGGGAGGACGCAGACAGTGCGAAAGAAACCGGCGACGTTACGGGTTGCCCGATGGAGTGCCACACATCCGTGGTCCGCGATCGGACTGTGGGTCGTGTTCGTCGTCCTGTGCCTCTTCCTCGGCGGCGCCGCCGGCACCAACAAGCTCGACTCCGAGGAGTCCGGGGTCCGGGAGTCGGGCCGGGCGGGCAAGATCGCTTCTTCCGGGGACTTCACCAAGAGGCCCGAGGAGAACGTGCTCATCACCGCCGAGTCAGGCGGGAAGCTGGACCGGCAGGCGGCGCAGCGGGCGGCCAAGGACATCACCGGCCGGATGAAGGCGCTGCCCGAGGTGCGGAGCGTCGGTGCGCCGGTTCCCGCGCCGAACGGCAAGGCCCTGCTCGTACCGGTGACGATGAACGGTGACGAGGACGACGCCATCAACCGGGTCCGCCCGCTGCTCGATGTGAGCGCCGAGGCCGACCGCACCCACGACGGGCTCAAGATCGAGCAGGTGGGCACGGGTTCGACGGCGAAGGGCATGTCGGACACCATCGGCAAGGACTTCAGGCGGGCCGAGCTGATCAGCGTTCCGCTGACCCTGCTGATCCTGCTGGTGGTCTTCGGCGCGATCATCGCCGCCGGAGTGCCCGTGCTGCTCGCCCTGTCCTGTGTGGTCACCGCGATGGGGCTGTCGACCCTGGCGTCGCATGTGCTGCCGGAGACCAGCGCGGTGAGCAATGTCATTCTGCTCATGGGCATGGCCGTCGGCGTCGACTACTCGCTCTTCTACCTCAAGCGGGAGCGGGAGGAGCGCCGTAAGGGAAAGTCCCACCTCGACGCCATCGACATCGCCGCGGAGACATCGGGACATACGGTCGTGGTGTCCGGCACCACGGTGATCGTGGCGATGGCCGGGCTCTATCTGGCCCAGGAGGCCACCTTCGCCTCCCTGGCCACCGGTTCCATCATCGTCGTGGCGGTCGCGGTCCTCGGCTCGGTGACCGTGCTGCCCGCCCTCCTCGCCAAGCTGGGCCGTTGGGTGGACCGTCCCCGGGTGCCGTTCCTGTGGCGGCTGACGATGCGCTCCGGCGAATCGCGGGTGTGGCCGGTGCTGCTGCGCCCGGCGCTGCTCAAGCCGGCGCTCACGCTCGTGGTGTCCATCGGCGCGCTGCTGCTGCTCGCCCTGCCCGCCCTGGACATGAAGCTCAAGCAGCCCGGCCAGGACGACCTGTCCCGGGACATCCCGGTCGTGCAGGCGACCGACCGGCTCACCGACGCCTTCCCGAGCGAGGGCACCGTGCACAAGGTGGCGGTACGGGCTCCTGCCGACGAAGCCGGCCAGGTCAAGGCCGCGCTGCGGGGGCTGATCGAACGCACCGAGGGCAACAGCCTCTTCGCCCACGACCAGACGCCGGTGATCCGCGAGTCCGGGGACCACCGGGTGCACACCGTCGAGGTGGGCACGCCGTATCCGCCGAAGAACCCCAAGGCCACCGAGTCGCTGAAGGTGCTGCGCGGGTGGGTGCCCCAGGCGCTGGACGAGGTCCCGGACGCCGAGAGCGGCGTCGGCGGCGCGGTGGCCCAGGGCACCGACTTCACGGACCATCTGGAGGAGCGCATGCCCTGGGTGGTGGGCTTCGTGCTGCTGCTGACCTTCGGCACCATGGCGGTGATCTTTCGCTCTCTGGCCGTGGCGCTGTCGGCGGTGCTGCTGAACCTGCTCTCCGCGGCCGCCTCGTTCGGTGTCCTGGTGGCGGTCTTCCAGCACACCTGGGCGGAGGGTCTGCTCGACTTCGACAGCTCGGGCACGGTGGTGTCCTGGCTCCCGCTCTTCCTGTTCGTGGTGCTCTTCGGACTGTCCATGGACTACCACGTGTTCGTGGTCAGCCGGATCCGGGAGATGGCGGTGGCGGGCGCGTCCGTGAGGGACTCGGTGCGTGAGGGCATCGTGCGCTCGGCGGGCGTCGTGACCAGTGCCGCGATCGTCATGGTGGCGGTGTTCTCGATCTTCGGCACGCTCAACGCGGTCGAGTTCAAGCAGCTGGGCGTGGGACTCGCGGCAGCGATCATGCTGGACGCCGTGGTCATCCGGATCTTCGTGCTGCCGGCGCTGATGACGGCGCTGGGCCGGTGGAACTGGTGGCCCGGCGGCATGTCCGGGACCGGCCAGGAGACGTCCGCCGTAGCGGCCCCGGCCGAGGGCGGGACCGGTGCGCCGACGGGCCGGCCGGCCCCGTACGCGCAGTCCCCCGTGCCCCGGACGGACCAGGCACCGTCGCCCGGCCACCCGCGGCGGTAGCGGCCGGGCAACCCCCGTGACGAGGGGGGAGGGCCGTCCGGTACCCCCGGCCGGGCGCCTCCCCCCTCTTTCTCGTTCCCGTGCCACTCGCCGCCCCGTGGTCAGCGCGCGGCCGCCCCGGTGAGGAACTCCACCATCACCTTGTTCACCGTCGCGGGGTCCTCCAGATAGCCGTAGTGCCCACAGCCCTCGATGAGTTCGTACTCGGCTCCCGGGATGGCGTCGGCGACCTCGCGCGCCAGGTGGGCGGGGGTGATCAGGTCGTCCGCGAAGGCGATGACCTGGCAGGGGACGGGGATGCCCCGGTATGCCTCGAGCCGGTGGTCCAGCGTGCTCAAGTCCATCTGCGCGCGCTGTCCGGGGCCGGCCGCGGGCGACAGCTCGAACAGATCGAGCCAGTCGGCCATCGCCTCGCCGTCGTCGAGGGTGCGCGGGGACAGCGACTTCAGGGCCCGGACCACGGCGGCGTACCGGGGCGGGAGCTCCACCCCGGCGTCGTGCAGCTCGATCTCGGCACGCGTGATCGCGGCGCGCAGCATATCGGTGCGGCCCCGGGTGGCGATGAGGACGGCCCGGCGCACGAGATCGGGCCGGGACAGGGCGAGTTCCTGCGTGATGAAGGCGCCCAGGGACGTGCCGACGACCCGGCAGGGACCGATCCCGAGGTGCTCGATGAGCGCCGCCACATCGCCGACCATGTCCTGGAGGGTGAACCCCTCAGGGCACTCCGAGGTCGGCGGTATGCCACGGTTGTCGAGGGTGATCACGCGGAATCCGGCGGCGGTGAGGGCGGGCACCTGGTGCAGTTGCCACACGGTGCCGCCGGCGCCGGTCCCCTGGATCATCACGACCGGCTCGCCCTCGCCGGCTTCCTCGTAGTGGAGCTGTATTCCGTTGACGTGAACGACCGGCATCTCGCTCCTCCATCCTCCTTGGTACGACGGGTGTACGGGCATGGGTGTGGCCCGCCCTTCGGGTTCGACGCGTCGGAGGCGTCCCGGCGGGGCGGGCCACACGGCGGTCCGGCGGGCGCGGCCTCAGGCCGCGTCGGCGCCTTCCATGGCCTTGATCAGGCTCGTGGGGCGCATATCGGTCCAGTGGGCGTTCACGTATTCAAGCGCCGCGTCCCGCGTGGCGTCGGTCAGGACCGTGCGCCAGCCCTGAGGAACCTCGACGAACGCCGGCCACAAGGAGTGCTGCCCCTCATCGTTGACGAGCACGAGATACGTGCCCTCGGGGTCCTCGAAGGGGTTGGTGCTCATGAGATCGCTCCTTCTCGAAGAAATTCTTTCACTTGACGCTTGACGTACATTCACGGCTCACAGCCGGTCGGCGAGAAATCGTCCGATACGCGCCGCGTGACGGGCGTCGGTCATCAGATCTCCGTGGTTCGAGTCTATGGGGCATATCTCGATCGAACCGCCTGTCAGTGGTTGCCACAAGTTGACATCCAAGAAGGTTTCCCGGCCGGCGGGTTTGCGCTCCGCGGAGATGAAAAGCATGTCCCCGTCGAAGAACTGGGGCACATAGGACCGCATGATCCGGACATTGTTCACGTAGACGTCCTTGAGTGCCAGCACGTCCTGGTCCTCGAGGTGGTCGAGGTGGGCCATGGGGTGATTTCCCCCTTGCAGGAATTCCCGGAAGCGCAGCAGAACTCCCTCCTGGTCTGCTACGAGCTCGGCCATGTCGACGGTGAACCCCATGGCCTGCAGGTTGTTGGCGACGACTTCGTGCTCCACCGGCTCCGAGTGGTCGCTGTGCTCCCCCGGCGGGTAGGAGTCGAGCACCGCGAGCATCCCGACCTCCTCGCCCGCCGCGCGTATCCGGACGGCCAGCGCCTGCGCGGTCAGTCCGCCGAAGGACCAGCCGGCGAGCCGGTAGGGGCCGTGCGGCTGCACGGAGCGGATCCGCTCGAAATAGTCCTCGACCATCTCCTCCATGGACGCCGGGAGCGGTCCGGTGCCGTCGAGGCCGCGGGCCTGGACGCCATAGACCGGCACATCGGCGCCGAGATGGCGGACGAGTCCCGAGTAGCACCAGCTGAAGCCGCCTCCCGGGTGCAGGAAGAACAGCGGGGCGGCCGAACCGCGGGCGCGCAGGGGCAGCAGCATCCCGGTCGAGTCGCCCTCCACAGCCGCCTCGCCCGTCAGCAGTCGGGCGAGCGCCGCCGGTGACGGGGCGTCGAAGACCGCGCGCACCGGCAGGTCGCCGCCCATCTCGTCGCGGATCCGGCCGACCAGCCGGGCGGCGAGGAAGGAGTGGCCGCCGAGGTCGAAGAACTCGTCGTCGGCTCCGACCTCCGCCACACCCAGGATCTCGGAGAACAGGGCGCACAGCGCGCGCTCCTCGGGCGTCCTCGGCACGCCCGACGCCGTATCGCCCCGGTACTCGGGCGCCGGCAGCGCGGCCCGGTCCAGCTTGCCGTTGGGCGTCAGCGGCAGCGCGTCCAGGGTGACGAACGCGGCGGGCACCATATGGTCGGGCAGGTGCCGTGCGGCGTGCTCGCGCACCCGGCGCGGTCCGGAGTCGGCGCCGTGCGCCGCGACCACGTAGGCGACGAGGCGCCGGTCCCCCGGCCGGTCCTCCCGCACGACCACGGCCGCCCGCGCCACCTGAGGGGCGGTGGTGAGCACCGCCTCGATCTCACCCGGTTCGATGCGGAACCCGCGGATCTTGACCTGGGTGTCGGTGCGCCCCAAGTACGTCAGCTGCCCGTCGCGGGTGAGGCGGGCCAGGTCGCCGGTGCGGTACATCCGGGCGCCGGGCGGGCCGTAGGGATCGGCGACGAACCGCTCCGCGGTGCGGTCGGGGCGGGCGATGTAGCCGCGGGCCAGGGCGGCGCCGGTGATGTAGAGCTCGCCGGGGACGCCCGGCGGCACGGGGTTGAGCCAGGGGTCGAGCAGCCGCACGGCGGTGTTGTCGACGGGCCGCCCGATGGGGGCGGGGCCGGGCGTCCACGCGTCGGTGTCGGCCGGGAGCGGGCAGGCCGTCACCACGTGGGTCTCGGCGGGCCCGTAGTGGTTGTGCAGCCGCACGCCCGGGCGGTCGGCGCAGAACGTGCGGATGGCGCCGTGCGGGGTCAGCGCCTCCCCGGCCTGGACCAGGTCGGTGAGGTCCGGCAGCTCCAGACCCTGGGCGGTGGCGGCCTCGCACACCGCGTCGATGACCAGGTTGGGCGCGTACAGCTCCTTCACGCCCGCGTCGCGCAGCCACCGGGCGAGGCGAGCCGGGTCGCGGCGGGCGTCCTCGGGGCAGACCAGGAGGGTCTTGCCGTGCAGCAGGGCGGAGAGGATCTCCTGGACGGAGACGTCGAAGCTGACGGCGGTGAACTGCGCCACCCGGGTGCCCGGTCCGCCCGGCAGCTGTGCCTGGTGCCAGTCCAGCAGGTTGGCGAGGGCGCCCGCGGGCATGACCACGCCCTTGGGGCGGCCGGTGGAGCCCGAGGTGTAGATGGTGTACGCCGGGTGGGAGGGGTGGAGGCACCTCACGCGCTCGTCGTCGGTGACGTCGGCCGCGGGATACCCGGCGAGTGTCTCCGTTGCCTTCGGGTCGTCGGTGGCGATCGTGCGGCCGGCGAGAGCTTCCGGAAGTGCCGCGGCCAGTTCGGCGGTGGTCAGCACGAGGGCGGGGCGGGCGTCCTCGAGCATGAACGCGACGCGGGCCGCCGGGTATTCGGGGTCGACGGGCAGATATCCGGCCCCGGCCTTGAGGACCGCCATGAGGGCGGTGACCAGCTCGGCCGACCGGGGCATGGCGACCGCGACCAGGTCCTCGGGGCCCACTCCGCGGTCGATGAGCAGCCGTGCGAGGCGGTTGGCACGCGCGTTGAGTTCCGTATAGCCGACCGCGCCGGCCGCGGTCTCCACGGCCACGCCGTGCGGATTGCGGGCGACGGCCGTCTCGAACCGCTCGGACAGCGAGGCGGCGCGCGCGGGGCGGGCCGTACCACTGCCGCCGCTCAGCGCCGCGGCCCGCTCGCCCTCGTCGAGGAGCGGCACCTCGCCGAGTCGCGCCTGGGGATTGGCGGTCATGGCCGTCAGCAGCCGCAGGAGGCGCGCGACGATCCGCTCCCCCGTGTCGCGCTCGAAGAGGTCGGTGCTGAATTCGAGGCCCGCGCTCAGCCCGTCCACGCTGCCGTCGGGGGCGTGCCGTTCGGCGAAGGACAGCAGCAGGTCGAATTTGGCCGTACCGGTGTCGGAGGCCACGCGCTCGACGGTCAGGCCCGGCGCCCCCACGCCGTCCTCGGGGGCCGCCGTGTCCGACGGCGACTGCCGCTGCTCGGTGTTGTTGAAGGTGAGCATGGTCTGGAACACCGGGTGCCGGGACTGCGAGCGCCTGGGGTTGAGCGCCTCCACCAGCCGTTCGAAGGGCAGGTCCTGATGGGCGTAGGCCGCCAGGTCCGTGTCGCGGACGCGGGCGATCAGCTCACGGAAGGTGGGGTTGCCCGAGGTGTCGGTGCGCAGCACCAGCGTGTTGACGAAGAAGCCGACGAGGTCCTCGAGGGCGTCGTCGGTGCGGCCGGCCACCGGGGTGCCCAGCGGGATGTCGGTGCCCGCCCCGAGCCGGGTGAGCAGTGCGGCGACCGCGGCCTGGACCACCATGAACGGGCTGGCCTTGGTGGCCCGGGCCAGCGCGCGGACCTGCTCGTAGAGCGGTCCGGGCACCTGGTAGGGGATGCGTTCGCCGCGGTGGCCGGAGGTGGCGGGGCGCGGCCGGTCGGCGGGCAGCGTGAGTTCGTCCGGCAGTCCGGCCAGGGCCCCCTTCCAGTAGGCGAGTTGCCGGGCGATCAGGCTCTCGTCGTCGTCCTCCGAGCCGAGCACCTCGTGCTGCCACAGGCTGTAGTCGGCGTACTGGACGGGCAGCGGCTGCCAGGCGGGGGCGGTGCCGACGCGTCGCGCGGCGTAGGCGGCGACGATGTCGCGGGCGAGCAGCGGCACCGACCAGCCGTCGCCCGCGATGTGGTGGACCAGGAGCAGCAGCACATGTTCCCGCTCTCCGGTCTCGAACAGCCAGACCCGCAGCGGGAGTTCCCCGGACAGGTCGAAGGCGTGCCCGACGGCGGCGGCGATCTCCCGCTCCAGACGGTCCGGCGCCACGTCGGGGACGACGGTCAGCGCGGTCCGGGCCTCCGGGCCGGGCAGCACGACCTGGTACGGCCCCTCGGCGTCCTCGGCGAAGACCGTGCGCAGCGACTCGTGGCGCTCGGCGACGTCCACGAGCGCGTCCCGCAGCGCCGTGCGGTCCAGTTCGCCGGTGAGCCTCAGGGCGAAGGGGATGTTGTACGTCGGCGAGGGGCCCTCGAAGCGGTGCAGGAACCACAGCCGGCGCTGGGCGAAGGAGGCCGGGACGCGGTCGGGGCGCGGCTCGGCGGGCCGCAGCGCGGGCCGGGCCGATCCGGCGGTGTCGAGGGCGCGGGCGAGCCCGGCCACGGTGGGCGTGTCGAACAGCCGGCGCACCGCCACCTCGGCACCGAGCACCGAACGGATGCGCCCGGCGAGCCGGGTGGCGAGCAGCGAGTGTCCCCCGGCGTCGAAGAAGTTGTCGTCGATGCCGACCGACGGCAGGCCGAGGACCTCCGCGAAGAGGCCGCACAGGATTTCCTCCTGGGGGCTGCGCGGGGCACGGCGCGCCCCGGTGGCCGGGCCGGTGTCGGGCAGCGGCAGGGCCTTGCGGTCCACCTTGCCGTTGCCGGTCAGCGGCAGCGCGTCCAGGACGACGAACCCGGCGGGCACCATGTAGTCGGGGAGTTCGGCGGCCAGGTGTGCCCGCAGGTCCTCCGGGGACGGGGTGGTGCCGCGCTCGGCGACGAGGTGGGCGACCAGGCGCTTGTCGCCGGGGCGGGGCTCCTGCACGGTGACGACGGTCTGGGCGACGTCGGGGTGGCTGCCCAGCAGTGCCTCGATCTCACCGAGTTCGATGCGGAAGCCGCGCAGCTTCACCTGCTCGTCCGCGCGCCCGACGTATTCGAGGACGCCTTCGGCATTCCAGCGCACCAGGTCGCCGGTGCGGTACATGCGGGTGCCCGGCGGGCCGTAGGGGTCGGCGACGAAGCGTTCCGCGGTGATCCCGGGGCGCCGCCAGTAGCCGCGGGCCAGCCCGGCCCCGGCGATGTGCAGCTCGCCCGCCGTGCCCGGTGGCACGGGGCGCAGCCCGGTGTCGAGGACCATCAGCCGGGTGTTGTCCAGGGGGCTGCCGATGGGGACGGAGGCCGGGACCTCCGGTCCCCGGGGAAGCCGGTGGCGCACCGCGAACGTGGTCGTCTCGGTGGGCCCGTACACGTCGATGACGGTGGTGTCGGGGCAGGCCCGCATCACCCGGCGGATGGACGCGGCGGGGACCGCCTCGCCGCCGGTCCACACCTCGTGGAGGCCCGCGAAGTGTTCGGGGGCCTCGTCGGCGACGAGCTGGAAGAGACCGGTGGTCAGGAACAGCCCGGTGATCTCGTGCTCGGCGAGCAGCTTGCCGAGCCGCTCGGCGTCCAGGTCGCCGGGCGGGGCGACGACGGCGGTGCCGCCGGTCAGCAGCGGCACCCACATCTCGTAGGTGGAGGCGTCGAAGGCGTGCGGCGAGTGGACCAGGATCCGGGTGTGGGCGCCGTTCGCGAATGAGCGGTCATGGGCGAGTTCGAGCACATGGCGGTGGGTGGCGGCGACGCCCTTGGGTGTTCCGGTGGAGCCGGAGGTGTGGCTGATGTAGGCGATCTGGCCGGGGTGGACACGTGGCAGTGGCTCTCCGGGTACGGGATCGGGCCGCGTCCCGGTGCCGTCGTCCACGACGACCACGGGGGGTCCCAGTTCCGCGGCGCGGTCGGCGTTCGCCCGGTCGGTCAGCACCAGACGGACACCGGCCAGGCCGGTGAGCAGACGCAGCCGGTCGGCAGGGTCGCGCTGCCGCAGCGGGACGTACGCGCCACCCGCCTTGAGGATGCCCAGCGCGGACACGATGACGTCCGCCGAGCGCTCCATGAGCAGCGCCACCGGGGTTTCCGGCACCACTCCGAGCCGGGTCAGGCGGTGTGCCAGCGCGTCGGAGCGGGTGTCGAGCGCGGCGTAGTCGAGCGCGTCGGTGCCGGTGCGCACGGCGGTGGCGTGCGGGGTGCGGGCGGCCTGGGCGCGGAACGCCTCCGGCAGGCTGAGGTCCCGGATGTCGGTGTCCGCGCCGTGGCCCAGTTCGAGGACGGTGCGGTGTTCCTCCCCGGAGAGCAGCTCGAGCCGGCCGACGGGCCGCAGCGGATCGGTGGCGACCGAGGTCAGGACACGGACCACCCGGTCCAGGACGGCGCGGGCCGATGTCTCGGGGATCAGGTCGGGCTGGTGGTCCAGGCGCAGCCGCAGCAGGCCGCCACGGCCGACCGCGACGAGCGCCAGCGGATAGTGCGCGGCGTCGCGGTTGCGGGCGCCGGCGACGGTCAGGCCGTTCGTCCCGCCGGGCTTGTCGTTCCCGGCCGTGAGGTCCACCGGGTAGTTCTCGAACACCATGGTGGTGTCGAAGAGTTCACCGGCTCCGGCGAGCCGCCGCACCTCGGCGAGGTCGATCTGCTGGTGGGCCTGGAGCCGGGTCTGCTCGTCCTGGACCCGGCGCACCAGGTCCACCAGCGGCTCGCCGGCCCGCAGCCGTACCCGCACCGGCAGGGTGTTGATGAACAGGCCCACCATTGTCTCGACCCCGGCGAGCTCGGGCGGGCGTCCGGAGACGGTGGCGCCGAACACCACGTCGTCCCGCCGGGTCAGCCCGCCGAGGACGACCGCCCAGGCGCCCTGCACCAGCGAGTTGAGGGTCAGCGCACGCTCCCGCGCCAGGGCGGAGAGCGCTTCATACACGGCGGGTTCGAGCTCGGTGTCCAGGCGTCCCGGGACGACGGCGGGCCGGTCGCCGCTCCGGGGCGCGACGAGGGTGGGGCCGTCGATTCCGGCGAGCGCCTCGCGCCACGCGGCCACGGCGGCGTCCCGGTCCTGGGCGGCGAGCCAGTGCAGATAGTCGCGGAAGGGCCGGACCCGTGGCAGCCCGCTGTCGTCGCCGCGGGCCGCGTACAGCGCGAGGAGTTCGCGCAGCAGCATCGGGCGTGACCAGCCGTCCAGCAGGATGTGGTGGTTGGTCAGGACGAAGCGGTGCCGGCGGTCGCCGAGCCGCAGCAGGGTGAACCGCATCAGCGGCGGCTTGTCGAGGTCGAACCGGCGTCGCCGGTCCGCCTCCAGCACCCGGTCCGCCGCCGCGGTGCGCTCGTCCTCCGTCAGCTCGGCGAAATCTAGATCCTCCCAGGGCAGGGGGACCTCGTGCGGAATGAACTGCACGGGGCGCCGCAGGCCCGCGTAGCGGAAGCCCGCGCGCAGATTGGCGTGGCGCCGCAGCAGGGTGCGGCACGCGGCGCGCAGCGCCTCGGGGTCGAGGTCGCCCTCCAGGTCCATGGTGTCCTGCACGACATAGACGTCCGGCGCCGCCTCGTCGTACACGCTGTGGAAGAGCAAGCCTTCCTGCAGCGGGGCCAGCGGCAGGATGTCCTGCAGTCCGGACTGCGTCGCCATCACATGGTCCTCCAGTCGTCTTCCAGCAACTCGATCTCGTCCTGGCTCAGCAGGCTCAGGGAAACGTCCGAGACGGTGAGCCCGCCCGCGTCGGGGCGCTCCGCGTGCTCGGTGAGGGCCGTCAGGGCCTGGAACCACAGGTCTGCCAAGGTGCCGACCTCGGTCCGGTCGAGGATGCCCTCGGCCCAGGTCCAGGTGGCGGCCAGTTCGGGGCCACGCGGCCCGTCGTCGGTTCGGGCGTTGAGCTCCAGGGGGTGGGCGAGCGGCACCCGCGGGTCGGTGCCGCCGATGCCGGCGGCGCTGGCGAGCACGGTCCAGTCCGGGACCGTGGCGCTGCCCGCCTCCTCGGCGTCCGCCACCTGGAAGCGCCCGAGGTAGTTGAACGCCACCCGCGGCTCGGGCAGGCCGGTGAACCCCGGTGCGGTGTCCGGGTTCAGATGCCGGGCCAGGCCGTAGCCGATGCCCTTGTCGGGCACGGCCCGCAGCTGCTCCTTGATCCGCTTGACGGCCTCGCCCGCGGCCGGGCCGCCCGCGAACGCGTCGGTGAGATCCACCGCGCCGGGGTCGATCCGTACGGGATACAGGCTGGTGAACCAGCCCACGGTGCGGGACAGGTCCACGGCGCCCACGACGTCCTCCTCGCGCCCATGGCCCTCCAGGTCGAGGAGGGTCCCGGCCGCACCCGGGCGCCAGGCGTCCCGGCCGCCGCGCCAGCGCGCCCAGGCCAGCGCGAACGCGGTCAGCAGCACGTCGTTGACCTCGGCGGTGAACACCGACGGCACCCGGGTGAGCAGCTTCTCGGTGACCGCGACCGGCAGGGTGACCGTCAGATGCGCCGCGCTCCCGTACGTGTCCCGGGCCGGGTCCAGTGCCCGGTTGCCCAGGAGCGGGTCCCTGGGCCGCAGCACCTCCTGCCACCAGGCGGCCTCCGCCGCCCGCGCGGGCCGGGCCGCCGCCTCGGTGAGGCGCTGCGCCCAGCGGCGCAGGGAGGTGCCCACGGGCTGGAGTTCCGGCTCCCGCCCGGCGCTCACCGCGCGGTACGCCTCCGCCAGGTCGGGTACCAGGATGCGCCAGGACACCCCGTCGACCACCAGGTGGTGGATGAGGAGGAGCAGCAGGCCCGGGGTGTCCGCGCCGCGGTCGAACCAGACCACCTGGACGAGCCGTCCCGCATCCAGGTCAAGGCGCTCCCGGGCGGCTTCGGTCTCCCGCCGCACCAGGTCCCGCTGGGCCTGCTCGTCGAGCCCGGCGGCGGCCACCCGGTGGACCAGGGAGGCGGCGTCGACCGCGCCCGGTTCGCGGATCTCCAGCCGCCGTTCGGGAGCGGCGGTGAGCCGGGCCCGCAGGGCGCCGTGGTGGTCGAGCACCGACCGCACCGCGGACCGCAGATGCTCGTCGCGGAGGGCGGCGGGCACCTGGACGAGCCGCGACTGGTTGAACTGGTCGGCCGGGCCGCCCCGTTCGAGGAACCAGCGCATGATCGGGGTCAGCGGTACCTCGCCGACGTCCACTCCCGGCTCCTCCGCGGCCACCCGGACGGTCTCCGTGGCGATGTCGGCGAGCGCGGCGACCGTGCGGTGTTCGAAGACGTCGCGCACCGCGAGTTCGAGTCCGGCCCGGCGGGCGCGGCTGACGAGCTGGATGGACATGATGCTGTCGCCGCCGAGGTCGAAGAACCCGTCGTCGATGCCGACCCCGTCCAGCCCCAGCACCTCGGCGAACAGCCCGCACAGCGTCTTCTCCCGCTCGGTGCGCGGGCCCCGCCGGTCGGCCTCCGGCGTCCCGCCGTACACGGGCGCGGGCAGGGCCCGCCGGTCCAGCTTCCCGTTCAGGGTGAGCGGAAGCGCCTCCAGGACGACCACGGCCGAGGGCACCATGTGCTCGGGCAGGGCGGTGGCGAGGTGGGCGCGCAGCGCGTCGGGCCCGGGAGCCGGGCCGGCGCCGGCGGTCGGCACGGCATAGGCCACCAGACGTTTGTCGCCCGGCCGGTCCTCGCGCAGGATCACCGCGGCCTGGGAGACCGCGGGGTGTGCTTCGAGCGCCGCCTCGATCTCGCCGAGCTCGATGCGGAAGCCGCGCAGCTTGACCTGGTCGTCGACGCGGCCGTGGTACTCCAGGCGCCCGTCGGCCAGCCGGCGCCCGGTGTCCCCGGTGCGGTACATGCGGCCCTCGCCGAACGGGTTGGCCACGAAGCGTTCGGCGGTCAGCCCGGGGCGGCCGAGATAGCCACGGGCCAGACCGGCACCGACGACGTACAACTCCCCGACGACGCCGCTGGGCACCGGCCGGAGCCTCTCGTCCAGCACATACACGCCGAGATCCGGGATCGGTTCGCCGATCACCGACCCGGACGAGGCCGCGACGACCGCCTCGTCGAGCGCGACATGCGTGACGTGCACGGTGGTCTCCGTGATGCCGTACATGTTCACCAGGGACGGGGCGTCATCGGGATGCCGGGCGTACCAGTCGGCCAGCCGGCCCAGCTCCAGCGCCTCGCCGCCGAAGACGACATGGCGCAGCCGAAGCCGCGCGGCGGTCTCGGGATCGTCCCGGTCGGCCGCCATGAGCTGGTAGAACGCCGACGGGGTCTGGTTCAGCACGGTGACCCGCTCATCCGCCAGCAGTGTCAGGAACCGCTCCGGGGTCCGGCTGGTCTCGTAGGAGACGACGACCAGGCGTCCGCCGTGCAGCAGCGGTCCCCACAGCTCCCAGACGGAGAAGTCGAAGGCGTAGGAGTGGAACAGCGTCCATACGTCGTCGGGGCCGAAGCCGAACCAGTGGCCGGTCGCGTCCATCAGGCGTATCGCGTTGCCGTGCGGCACCTCCACACCCTTGGGCCGTCCCGTGGATCCCGAGGTGTAGATGACGTACGCGGTGTCCAGCGGCGAGAGTGCCACCTCCGGGTCGCCGGCCTGGTACCGCTCGGATTCGGCGAGCACATCGGGCGTCACGGTGAGGATCGGCCGGGCGTCGTCGACCATGTACGCGATGCGGTCGGCCGGGTAGGCCGGGTCGATGGGCACATACGCCGCGCCCGACTTCAGCACGCCGAGGACCGCGACGACCAGTTCCTCGGTGCGGGGCATGCTTAAGCCCACATACCGCCGCGGCCCCGCTCCCCGCTCGCGCAGCAGATGGGCCAGCCGGTTCGCCCGCGCGTTGACCTCGGAGTAGCTGAGGGACGTGGTCTCGTAGGTCACCGCGATCGCGTCCGGAGTGGCGGCCACCTGCCGCTCGAACCGGGACACGATCGTCTCGTCGGGGGCGGAGGTGTGCCGCGGCGGTGCGGTCAGCTCTCGCCGCTCGACCGGGTCGAGGATCTGGAGGTCCTGGATCCGGGCGGCCGGGTGGGCCGCCACCTGTTCCAGCACCCGGACGAAGCGGTCGACGATGCTCTGTGCGGTGGCCCGGTCGAACAGGTCCGTGCTGAAGTCCAGCGCACAGCCCAGCCCGGCCCCGGCGGTCCCGGCCGTCTCGGCGATCTCGAAGGAGAGGTCGAACTTGGCCGAGGGCGACCCGAGCGGCCGCCCGGTGACGGTGAGCCCCGTCTGCGCGGTGAGGGGCCGAGCGGCGTTGTTCAGGTTGAGGACGGTCTGGAAGAGCGGGTGCCGGGCCAGTGAACGCTCCGGGTTGACCACCTCGACCAGCCGCTCGAAGGGCAGGTCCTGATGCGCGTACGCCTCCAGGTCGCGCGCCCGGACACGTTCGACCAGCTCGGTGAAGGTGGGGTTGCCGGAGGTGTCGGCGCGCAGCACCAGCGCGTTGACGAAGAACCCGACGAGGTCGTCCAGCGCGTCATCGGTACGGCCCGCGACAGGTGTGCCGATGGGGATGTCGCTGCCCGCGCCGAGCCGGGTCAGGAGGGTCGCCAGGGCCGCCTGCAGGACCATGTAGAGGCTCGCGCGATGCTCACCGGCGACCCGTACCAGCCGCTCGTACAGGCCCTGCGGCAGCTCGAACCCGACCCGGTCGCCCCGGTAGGAGGCGGCCGCGGGACGTGGCCGGTCGAAGGGCAGGGCCAGTTCCTCGGGGAGTCCTTCCAGCGCGCGGGTCCAGTAGGCGAGCTGGCGCGAGATCTCGCTGTCCGGGTCGGACTCGTCGCCGAGGAGGTCACGCTGCCAGAGGCTGTAGTCCGCGTACTGCACCGGCAGCGGCTCCCAGGCGGGGGCGTGGCCGGTCGTCGCGCGGGCCGCGTACGCCGCCGTCAGGTCACGCACCAGGACACCGCGCGACCAGGCGTCGCTCGCGATGTGATGCGTCAGCAGGAGCAGGGCCGAACGGTCGGTTTCCGCACCGTCGGAGTCCGCGACGGCGGGCAGCCGGAACAGCGAGGCGCGGATCGGCATCTCGGTGGACAGGTCGAAGGCGTATGCGGCGGCCTCACGCAGCAGCCGGTCGACGGACGCCTCGTCGGCCACCTCCTCCACGGCCAGCGGCACCCGCGCCTGTTCCGGTGCGAGGACCACCTGATAGGCGCCACCACCCGTGTCGTCGGCGAAGACCGTGCGCAGGCTCTCGTGGCGTACGACCAGGTCGGCCAGGGCCTGACGCAGCGCGTCCTGGTCCAGCGGGCCGGTCAGGTCGAGGGAGATGACCATGTTGTAGGCGTCGCTCGGCCCCTCCAGGTGCTGGAGGAACCACAGGCGTTGCTGCGCGTGGGACAGCGGCACCCGGGCGGGCCGCTTGACGCTCACCACCCGGCCTCGTACCGCGGCGGACTCGTCGAGCCCCGCGGCGAGCTCGGCCACGGTGGGTGCCTCGAAGACGCGGCGTACGGCCAGTTCGGTGTCCAGGACGGTACGGATCCGGCTGACCAGCTTGGTCGCCAGGAGCGAGTGGCCGCCGAGGTGGAAGAAGTCGTCGTCGACGGTGACCGATTCCACGCCCAGGACCTCGGCGAACAGGCCGCACAGGATCTCCTCGCGCGGCGAGCGCGGCGCCCGGCCGGTGGCGGTCTCGGGGCCGTAGTCGGGCGCGGGCAGCGCACGGCGGTTCAGCTTGCCGTTCGCGGTGAGCGGGAAGGCGTCCAGCGTCACAAACGCCGACGGCACCATGTAGCCGGGCAGTTGGGCGGCCACGTGCTCGCGCAGGGCCAGGGGCTCCGGTCCGCCCGCCGCGGAGGGGATGACATAGGCGACGAGCCGCTTGTCGCCGGGCCGGTCCTCACGGACCAGAACGGCGGCCTGCGCCACGCCGTCGTGCCCGGCCAGCACCGCCTCGATCTCACCCAGCTCGATCCGGAAACCACGCAGCTTGACCTGGTCGTCGACCCGGGACAGATACTCCAGCTCACCCACGGCGGTCCAGCGCACCAGGTCACCCGTGCGATACATCCGGCCACCGCCGGTGCGGTCGAACGGATCGGCCACGAAGCGTTCAGCGGTCAGTCCCGAGCGTCCGTGATAGCCACGGACCACGCCCTCGCCGGCGATGTACAGCTCGCCCGGCACTCCGGCCGGGACCGGCCGCAGCCCGTCGTCCAGCACATACACCTGGGTATTGGCGATCGGCCGCCCGATTCGGGGCGCCCGCGCGGTGTCCGGGGTGACCGGCCAGGCCGTCGACCAGATCGTGGTCTCGGTGGGGCCGTACATGTTGGTCACCGACTCGGCCCGCTCGGCCAAGGCCACCGCCAGATCGGCGGGCAGCGCCTCGCCACCGACGAGGACCCGCACCCCCGTCAGCACGGCCGGGTCCTCGGCCAGCACCGCCCGCCACAGGCTGGGGGTCGCCTGCATCGCCGAAATCCGCTCGTGGGTGACGAGCGCGCACAGCATCACCGGATCCCGCACCGCATCCCGCTCGGCCACCACCACCGCCGCACCGCTGAGCAGCGGTACGAACAGCTCCAGGCCCGCGATGTCGAACCCGACGGTGGTGACGGCCAGCAACCGGTCCGCGCCGGTGAGCTGGAACCCCTCGGCCATCGCCACCACGAAATTGGCCAGCGGCCCCTGTGGCACCACCACACCCTTCGGCCGACCCGTCGAACCCGACGTGTAAATGACATACGCCGCATGCGAGAGCGCGAGGGGAGCGGTCCGCCGCTCCCCCACCGTCCGGGAGAGTTCCTCGGCGGTCCCGGGCGCGTCCAGCAGCACGCGGGGGATGTCCACGTCCGGCAGTACGGACACCAACTCGCCTGCGGTCAGGATGAGTTCGGGGGTGGCGTCCTGGAGCATGTAGGCGAGCCGGTCGGCCGGGTACTCCGTGTCCAGCGGCAGGTACGCCGCTCCGGCCTTCCACACCGCCAGCAGCGCCACCAGCAGCTCCACCGACCGGGGCAACGCCACCGCGACGAACGTCTCGGGCCGCACCCCGCGGTCGGCCAGCAGCCGTGCGAGACGATCGGCCCGGGCGTCCAGCTCGCCGTAGGACAGGGACATCCCGCCGGCGGCCACGGCTACCGCATCCGGCGTCCGGGCCGCCCGCTCCTCGAACAGCTCCACTACGGACCGACCCGGCACCTCGCACGCCGTGTCGTTCCAGTCCCACACCACCGACCGCGCCTCGGCCTCGTCCAGCAGGTCGATCCGGTCGAGCGGGACGTCCGGGGCGTCGACCATGCCCCGCAGCACACGCAGGTAGCGCCTGCCGAGCGTTTCGACCGTGTCCCGGTCGAAGAGGTCGGTGCTGTACTCCAGCACTCCTCGCAGCCCGCCGGCGCCGTGCGGCTGCTCGGTGAAGGCGAAGGAGAGGTCGAACTTGCCCACGCCGGTGTCCGCCGCCACCGGCGATACGGTGAGGTCGGGGATATCGGCGACGGCCTGGTCGGTGGCCGCCGTGTCGGTGTTGTTGAACGCCAGGAGCACCTGGAAGAGCGGGTGGCGGGCCAGCGAGCGCTCGGGGTTGAGCACCTCGACCAGCCGTTCGAAGGGCAGGTCCTGATGGGCGTAGGCGGCCAGGTTCCGCGTACGGACGCGCTCGATCAGCGCGCGGGCCGTGGGACGTCCCGAGGTGTCGGCGCGCAGCACCAGTGTGTTGATGAAGACGCCGACCAGGTCGTCGAGCGAGGTGTCGGTGCGGCCGGCGATCGGGGTGCCGATGGGGATGTCGGTGCCCGCGCCGAGCCGGGTCAGCAGCGCCGCGAGCCCCGCTTGCACCACCATGAACGGGCTCGACTGCGTGTCCCGCGCGAACGCGACCACCTTGTCGTAGAGCGGGGCCGGAATCTCGAACGGGATGCGGTCCCCACGGTAGGAGGCGACGGACGGCCGCGGCCGGTCGTACGGCAGCTCCAGCTGATCCGGGAGCCCCGCCAGCGCGGAGGTCCAGTAGCCGAGCTGACGCGAGATCTCACTGTCCGGGTCGGACTCGTCGCCGAGGACGTCACGCTGCCAGAGGCTGTAGTCCGCGTACTGGACCGGCAGCGGCTCCCAGGCGGGGGCACGGCCGGTCGTCGCTCGGGCCGCGTACGCCGCCGTCAGGTCCTGCGCCAGCGGGGCGCGCGACCACGCGTCACTGACGATGTGGTGCAGGACCAACAGGAGAATGTGTTCATCAGCGCCTTCGAGTGCGAACAGCGTTGCCCTCAGCGGTAGTTCGCCCGAATCCGCCGACAGGTCGAAGCCGCGACGCGCGGCATCGCGCAGCTCCCGTTCGACATGCGCCCGGTCCGTCGCCACCGTCGTCCACTCGGGCTCGGCCTCGCCCAGCGGGCGAACGACCTGGTAGGCGCCGCCGGCGTCCTCGGTGAAGACGGTGCGCAGGCTCTCGTGGCGGGCGACCACGTCGCCCAGGGCCAGGCGCAGCGCCTCCCGGTCCAGCGGGCCGGTCAGCCGGAGCGCGATCGGGACGTTGTAGGTGGCGCTGGGGCCCTCGAACTGGTTGAGGAACCAGAGGCGTTGCTGGGCATAGGAGAGCGGGATGCGGTCCGGGCGCGGATCGGCCGCGGTCACGCGGCGGCGCAGTGCGTCGGTCGCCAGGGCGGTGGAGATGCCGGCGACGGTGGGGGTCTCGAAGAGCTGCCGGATGGGCAGTTCGGCGTCCATGACGCTACGGATCCGGCTGACCAGCTTCGTCGCGAGCAGGGAGTGGCCGCCGAGGCGGAAGAAGTCGTCGTCGATGGTGACCGACTCCACGCCCAGCACCTCGGCGAACAGACCACACAGGATCTCCTCGCGCGGCGAACGCGGGGCGCGGCCTTCCGTACCCTCCGGCCCGTAGTCGGGCGCGGGCAGGGCACGACGGTCCAGCTTCCCGTTCGGCGTCAACGGAAGCTCGGGAAGGGTGACGAACGCGGAGGGCACCATGTAGTCCGGCAGCAGGGCTGCGGCATGGTCCCGCAGGACCGCATCGGAAACGTGGGAACCCACCACCACATAGGCCACCAGACGCTGATCCCCGACCCGGTCCTCCCGCACCACCACCGCGGCCTGGGCGACCTCACCATGCGAAGCGAGCACGGCCTGGATCTCGCCCAGCTCGATACGGAAGCCCCGCACCTTGACCTGGTCATCGACCCGGCCCACGTACACCAGCTGGCCATCGGCGTTCCAGCGCGCCACATCACCCGTGCGATACATCCGCGCACCAGCAGGGCCGTACGGATCGGCGGTGAACCGCTCCGCCGTCAGATCCGCACGACGCCAATACCCCCGCGCCAGCACCACACCGGCGATGTACAGCTCACCCGCCACCCCCGGCGGCACCGGACGCAACGACGCGTCCAGCACATAGGCACGGGTGTTCCAGAACGGCCGCCCGATCGGCACCGCACCTCTCACAACTTCCTGACCACGCTCGATGCGGTAGTCCGCGCAGTTGACCGTGGCCTCGGTGGGACCGTACGCATTGACCACCGCCACATCCGGATGCGCGGCCCGCCACGAGGCCAGCGCCTCACCGACCAGCGCCTCACCACCGGTGATCAACGTCCCCGACGGCGACACCTCCTCGGGCAGCGCTTCCAGCAGCCCCAGGTGGGAGGGGGTGACCTTCATGAACGACGGACGGCCAGCATCCGCTGCCCGCTCATCAAGCTCACCCAGCACCACCCGGCCACCGCTCACCAGCGGGGTGTACAACGCCGTCACCGTCAGGTCGAACGCCACCGACGAATGCAGCAACGCCGTACCCGACGCATCCGGATACACCTCCCGCGCCCGCTCCAGATACGCCCCCACCGAACGATGCTCGACCACCACACCCTTCGGCCGACCCGTCGAACCCGACGTATAAATCACATACGCCGGATGCGACAGCTCCGGGGCGTCTTCAACCGGCGTGTCCGCACACTCGTCAGCCGCCGCGAGGGCCGCGACATCGTCGATGACCAGCACCGGCCGTGCGTCGGACAGGATGTGGGCCTTGCGCTCCGCCGGATACTCCGGATCCACCGGCACATACGCACCACCCGCCTTCAGCACACCCAGCAGCGCCACCACCAGCTCCACCGACCGGGGCAGCACCACCGCCACAAACGACTCCGGCCCCACCCCCTGACCCACCAACCACCGCGCCACCCGGTTCGACCACGCGTCCAACTCCCGGTACGACAGGCCACGATCCCCGGCGACAACAGCCACCGCATCCGGCGTCCGCTCCGCCTGCTCCGCGAAGAGCACGGGCAACGACACACCCCGCACACCCCGCGACTCGCCATTCCACTCGACCAGCACCCGCTCCCGCTCCGCCGCGGACAGCAGCTCCACATCACCGATGCGGCGGTCGGGATCCTCGGCGAGCGCGGTCAGAACACGCACGAATCGCTCCGCGATGCGCTGCGCGGTGGCCCGGTCGAACAGATCCGTGCTGAAGTCCAACGCCCCCTCCAGCACCACACCGCCATCCGCCGCACCACGGCGCTCCACAAGCCGGAACGACAGATCGAACTTCGCCGCCGCCGCTGCCACCGGCTCATCCGTGACCGACAGACCCGGCAACGAAGCGACAGCCGACGCCCCGCCCTGCTCCGTGTTGTTCAACGTCAACATCGTCTGGAACAAGGGATGCCGCGACAGCGAACGCTCCGGGTTGACCACCTCCACCAACCGCTCGAACGGCAGATCCTGATAGGCATACGCCTCGAGGTCCTTACCGCGGACGCGGTCGAGCAGTTCGGCGAAGGTGGGATCGCCCGAGGTGTCGGTTCGGAGCACCAGGGTGTTCACGAAGAACCCGACCAGATCGTCCAGCGCGTCATCCGTGCGCCCGGCGATGGCCGTGCCCAGCGGGATGTCCGTGCCCGCGCCCAGCCGCGTCAGCAGTGTCGACAGGGCCGTCTGTACCACCATGAACAGGCTGGCCCGACGCTCGCGGGCGACCCGCGTCAGCCCTTCGTGCAGGCCGGACGGTACCTCGAAGGTGATCCGGTCACCCTCGTACGAGGATGTCGCCGGCCGCGACCGGTCGAAGGGCAGCGACAACTCCTCCGGGAGGTCCGCCAACGCCTCCTTCCAGTACGCCAACTGGCGGTTGATCTCGCTGTCGGCGTCGTCCTCCGCGCCCAGCATCTCGCGCTGCCAGATGCTGTAGTCCGCGTACTGCACCGGCAGCGGCTCCCACCCAGGGGCGTCACCGGTGGTGACGCGGGTCGCGTACGCCGCCGTCAGATCACGGGCCAGCGGACCCATCGACCAGGCGTCACTCGCGATGTGGTGCGCCACGAGCAGCAGCACCCGCTCGTCATCGCCGAGCTGGAACAGCCAGGCGCGCAACGGCACGTCGTTCGTGAGGTCGAAGGGGGTCCGTATCGCATGACGCAGTTCTTCGTGGAGCGCTTCCCTGTCGGTCGCGGCCACCGTCAGCTCTACGTCCGCGGTGTGCAGGACCGTTTGGTACGGGCCGTCGGCGTCCTCGGCGAACACCGTGCGCAGGCTCTCGTGCCGGGCCACCACATCACCCAGCGCCGACCGCAACGCACCCTCGTCCAGGGCGCCACTCAGCCGCAGCGCCACCGGAATGTTGTACGTCGCACTCGGCCCCTCGAACTGGTGGAGGAACCACAACCGCTGCTGGGCCAGCGACAACGGCAACCGCGCCGGACGTGGCACCACCGCCCGCACCGCGGACCGCACCACCGCCGACGCATCCAATACAGCCGCGAGCTCGGCAACCGTGGGCGCCTCGAAGACACGGCGTACGGCCAGTTCGGTGTCCAGGACGGTACGGATGCGGCTGACCAGCTTGGTCGCGAGCAGGGAGTGGCCGCCGAGGTGGAAGAAGTCGTCATCGATCGTGATGGTCTCCACGCCCAGGACCTCGGCGAACAGGCCGCACAGGATCTCCTCGCGCGGCGAGCGCGCGGCACGGCCTCCCATGCCCTCCGGGCCGTAGTCGGGCGCGGGCAGGGCACGGCGGTTCAGCTTGCCGTTCGCCGTCAGCGGGAAGGCATCGAGGGTGACGAACGCGGACGGCACCATGTAGCCGGGCAGCTGGGCCGCCACGTGTTCGCGCACATCAGCGCTGATCACGCCGCCGTTCGCCGTCGCCGGGACGACATAGGCCACGAGGCGCTTGTCACCGGGCCGGTCCTCACGCACCAGGACGGCGGCCTGCCCGACCTGGTCATGTCCGGCCAGCACCGCCTCGATCTCGCCCAGCTCGATCCGGAAACCACGCAGCTTGACCTGGTCGTCGACCCGCGACAGATACTCCAGCTCGCCGTCGGCGGTCCACCGCACCAGATCACCCGTGCGATACATCTGCCCACCCGCCGAACCACCGAACGGGTCGGCGACGAAGCGTTCCGAGGTCAGGGCGGGACGCCCGTGATAGCCACGGACCACACCCTCACCCGCGATATACAGCTCACCCGGCACCCCGACCGGGACCGGCCGCAGCCCGCCGTCCAGCACATACACCTGGGTATTGGTGATCGGCCGCCCGATGCGCGGGCTACTCGCCCGCTCGGGGGTGACCGGCCACGCCGTCGACCAGATCGTGGTCTCCGTCGGGCCGTACATGTTCGTCACCGACGCGGCCCGACCGGCCAGCGCCACGGCCAGATCGGCGGGCAGCGCCTCGCCACCCACCAGCACCCGCACACCGCTCAGCACGGCCGGGTCCTCGGCCAGCACCGCCCGCCACAGACTCGGCGTCGCCTGCATCACCGACACCCGCTCGGCCGACACCAGCGCACACAACGCCACCGGATCGCGCACCACATCCCGCTCGGCCACCACCACCGCCGCGCCGGACAGCAGGGGCACGAACAGCTCCAGCCCCGCGATGTCGAAACCCACCGTGGTCACCGCCAGCAAACGGTCCCCATCCGAAAGCTGGAACCGGTCGGTCATCGACACCAGGAAGTTCACCAACGGCCCCTGTGGCACCACCACACCCTTGGGCCGCCCCGTCGAACCCGACGTATAGATCACATACGCGGAGGTGTCGGGAGCCGTGGCCGGCCGCTTCGCCACCTCTCCCCCGGCAACCTCCTCCACGATATGAGGCGCATCCAGCAGCACACGCGGCACATCCACATCCGGCAGCACGCCCGTGAGCTCACCCGTGGTGAGTACAAGGGCCGGTGCGGCGTCCCGCAGCATGTACGCCAGCCGGTCCGCCGGATACTCGGTGTCCAGCGGGAGATAGGCCGCCCCCGCCTTCCACACCGCCAGCAACGCCACCACCAGATCCACCGACCTCGGCAACGCCACCGCGACAAAACACTCCGGACCCACCCCACGACCCACCAGCAACCGCGCCAAACGGCCGGCACGGGCATCCAACTCGCGGTACGACAGCGACACACCACCCGCCACCACCGCCACCGCATCCGGCGTCCGCGCCACCCGCTCCTCGAACAGCACCACCACCGAACGACCCGGCACCTCACCCGCCGTGTCATTCCAATCCACCAGCACCGACCGCGCCTCGGCCTCGTCCAGCACGTCGACACGGGACACCGGGGCGGTCGGCTCGGCCACGGCCTCGGTCAGGAGCCGGAGAAGTCGCTCGGTGAACGTCTGGGCCGTCGCGCGGTCGAACAGGTCCGTGCTGTACTCCAGGACGCCGTTGAGCGCACGCACCTGACCGTCCTCGCCATGGCTCTCGGTGAAGCCGAAGGCGAGGTCGAACTTGGCCACCGACGTCTCGACCTGCTGTCGGTCGGCGGTGAGCCCCGGAAGACCGTCCAGCGAGTCCAATGCCCCTTGGTAGTCGGTGTTGTTGAGGGTCAGCAGCACCTGGAAGAGCGGGTGGCGGGCGAGCGAGCGCTCGGGGTTGAGCACCTCGACCAGCCGCTCGAAGGGCAGGTCCTGATGGGCGTAGGCGCTGAGGTTCGTCTCACGGACGCGGTGGAGGAGTGCGGTGAAGCTCGGGTTTCCCGAGGTGTCCGTGCGCAGCACCAGTGTGTTCAGGAAGACGCCGACCAGCTCGTCGAGCGAGGTGTCGGTGCGGCCGGCGATCGGTGTGCCGATGGCGATGTCCGTGCCCGCGCCAAGCCGCGTGAGGAGGGCGGCGAGGGCTGCCTGAAGCACCATGAAGGGGCTGGCCTGCGCCTCCCCGGCCACCTCGCTGATCCGCGCGTACAGCTCCGGGGAGACCTGGAAGGGGACGCGGTCTCCGCGGTAGGAGGCGACGGACGGCCGCGGCCGGTCGTACGGCAGCTCCAGCTGGTCCGGGAGGCCCGCCAGGGCCGTGGTCCAGTAGCCGAGCTGACGCGAGATCTCGCTGTCCGGATCGGACTCGTCGCCGAGGACATCGCGCTGCCAGAGGCTGTAGTCCGCGTACTGGACCGGCAGCGGCTCACGCACGGGAGCCTTACCGGTAGTGACACGGGCCGCGTACGCCGCCACCATGTCACGCGCCAGCGGGGCGCGCGACCACGCGTCGCTGACGATGTGGTGGGTCAGGGCGAGCAACACATGCTCGTCCTCCGCGACCGCGAACAGAACGGCGCGGAAGGGGGTTTCGGCCGCGAGGTCGAAGGGACGGGCGGCCGCGACGGCCAGGTCCTCGTCCAGCCGCCGCTCGTCCGTCTCCACGACCGGAAGCTCCGTACGGACTTCGTCGGCGGTCAGGACGATCTGCCGGGAGCCGTCGGCGTCCTCGGTGAAGACGGTGCGCAGGCTCTCGTGGCGGGCCACCACATCACCCAGGGCCAGGCGCAGCGCCTCCCGGTCCAGCGGGCCGGTCAGCCGCAGCGCGACCGGGGCGTTGTACGTGGCGCTGGGGCCCTCGAACTGATGGAGGAACCACAGGCGCTGCTGGGCATACGACAACGGGATCCGCTCGGGGCGCGGATCGGCCACGGTCACACGCCGGCGCACCACGTCGGTGGCCAGGGCGGCGTACATGCCCGCGACCGTGGGTGTCTCGAAGAGCTGCCGGATGGGCAGCTCGGCGTCCATGACGCTTCGGATCCGGCTGACCAGCCGCGTGGCCAGCAGCGAGTGGCCACCGAGGCGGAAGAAGTCGTCGTCGATGGTGACCGACTCCACGCCCAGCACCTCGGCGAACAGACCACACAGGATCTCCTCGCGCGGCGAACGCGGCGCCCGGCCGGTGGCGGTCTCCGGCCCGTAGTCGGGCGCGGGCAGCGCCCGCCGGTCCAGCTTCCCGTTCGTCGTCAGCGGCAGCGCGGAGAGCGTGACGAATGCCGACGGCACCATGTACTCCGGCAGCGACCCGGCGGCGTGCTCCCGCAGGGCCGCATCGGAAACGTGGGAATCCGCCACCACATAGGCGACCAGCCGCTGGTCCCCGGCCCGGTCCTCCCGCACGATCACCGCGGCCTGAGCCACCTCGGGGTGACCACGCAGCACGGCCTGGATCTCGCCCAGCTCAATGCGGAAGCCCCGCACCTTGACCTGGTCATCGACCCGGCCCACGTACACCAGCTGGCCATCGGCGTTCCAGCGCGCCACATCACCCGTGCGATACATCCGCGCGCCCACAGGGCCGTACGGATCGGCGGTAAAGCGCTCGGCGGTCAGATCGGCACGCCCCAAGTAGCCGCGCGCCAGCACCACTCCCGCGATGTAGAGCTCACCCGCCACTCCCGGCGGCACCGGACGCAGCCCCGCGTCCAGCACATAGGCACGGGTGTTCCAGAACGGCCGCCCGATCGGCACCGCACCCCCGGCGACCATCTGCCCCGGTTCGATCCGGAAGTCGGTGCAGTTGACCGTCGCCTCCGTCGGACCGTACGCATTGACCACCGCCACATCCGGATGCGCGGCCCGCCACGACGCCAGCGCCTCACCGACCAACGCCTCACCACCGGTGATCAACGTCCCCGACGGCGACACCTCCTCGGGCAGCGCCTCCAACAACCCCAGGTGGGAGGGAGTGACCTTCATAAACGACGGCTGATCGACACCGGCCACCCGCTCATCGAGATCCGCCAGCACCACCCGGCCACCGCTCACCAGCGGGGTGTACAGCGCCGTCACCGTCAGGTCGAACGCCACCGAAGAGTGCAACAGGGCCGTACCCGACGCATCCGGATACACCTCCCGCGCCCGCTCCAGATACGCCCCCACCGAACGGTGCTCGACCACCACACCCTTCGGCCGCCCCGTCGAACCCGACGTATAGATCACATAGGCCGGAAGCGACAGCTCCCGCACCGCTTCCACCGGGTCATCCGCGTACGCGTCGGCCGCCGCGAGATCCGTGATGTCATCGATCACCAGCACCGGCCGCGCATCGCCCAGGATGTGGGCCTTGCGCTCCGCCGGATACTCCGGATCCACCGGCACATACGCGCCACCCGCCTTCACCACACCCAGCAGCGCCACAACCAACTCCACCGACCGCGGCAGCACCACACCCACGAACCGCTCGGCCCCGACCCCCTGCCCCATCAACCACCGGGCCACCCGATTCGACCACGCGTCCAACTCCGCGTACGACACCTCGCGCCCGTCGCACACCACCGCCACCGCATCCGGTGTCCGCGCCGCCTGCTCCGCGAACAACACGGGCAACGACACACCCCGCACACCCCGCGACTCACCGTTCCATTCGACCAGCACCCGCTCCCGCTCCACCGCGGACAGCAGCTCCACATCACCGATGCGACGCTCGGGGTCCTCGGCGAGCGCGGTAAGAACACGCACAAAACGCTCCGCGATGCGCTGAGCCGTGGTGCGGTCGAACATGTCGGTGCTGAAGTCCAGAGCCCCCTCCAGCACCACACCCCCGTCCGCACCATCGGCCCGCCGCTCACCCAGCCGGAAGGACAGGTCGACCTTCGCCCCGCCCACGGCCACCGGTTCGTTCGCCACCGTCAGACCCGGCAGCGAGGCCACCGCGGTTTCCGCGCCCTGCTCGGTGTTGTTCAGTGTGAGCATCGTCTGGAAGAGCGGATGCCGGGACAGCGAACGCTCCGGGTTGACCACCTCGACCAGCCGCTCGAAGGGCAGGTCCTGGTATGCGTACGCCTCCAGATCCCGCGCCCGCACCCGTTCGATCAGCTCCGTGAAGGTCGGGTCGCCGGAGGTGTCCGTCCGCAGCACCAGCGTGTTCACGAAGAAGCCGACCAGGTCGTCCAGCGCGTCATCGGTGCGGCCGGCCACGGGGGTGCCGAGGGGGATGTCGGTCCCCGCGCCCAGGCGTGTGAGCAGCGTGGACAGCGCCACCTGCACCACCATGAACAGGCTGGCCCGGCGCTCGCGGGCGATCCGCGTCAGCTTCTCGCGCAGCTCCGGAGCGAGGTCGAGGGTGACGGTGCCGCCGTGGTAGGTGGCGGCCGCCGGTCGGGGGCGGTCGAACGGCAGCGGCAGCTCTTCCGGAAGGTCGGCCAACGCGGTCTTCCAGTAGGCCAGTTGGCGGGTGATCTCACTGTCGGGTTCGTCCTCGGCGCCGAGCACCTCGCGCTGCCAGATGCTGTAGTCCGCGTACTGGACCGGCAGCGGCTCCCAGCCGGGAGCTCCGCCGGAGCCGACCCGTGCCGCATACGCACCGGTCAGATCGCGGGCCAGCGGGCCCATCGACCACGCGTCGCTCGCGATGTGATGCGCGATGACCAGCAGGACGTACGCGTCGTCGCCCAGCTCGAACAGCCAGACCCGCAGCGGTCCTTCCGTCCGCAGGTCGAAGGCGTGGCGGGCCGCGCCGAGGAGTTCGGTGCGCAGCCGGGTCTCGTCGGTCCGTACCACGGTGAGCCCGACCGCTTCGGCGTCCCGGACCACCTGGTACGGACCGTCGGCGTCCTCGGCGAACACCGTGCGCAGGCTCTCGTGCCGGGCCACCACATCGCCCAGGGCCAGCCGCAGCGCACCCTCGTCCAGCTCACCGCTCAGCCGCAGCGCCACCGGAATGTTGTACGTGGCACTCGGCCCCTCGAACTGGTGCAGGAACCACAACCGCTGCTGGGCCAGCGACAGCGGCAGCCGCGCCGGGCGCGGTTCCACCGCCCGCAGGGGCGAGCGCACCGCGGCGGACGCGTCCAGCACGGTCGCGAGGTCGGCGGCGGTGGGGGCCTCGAAGACCCGCCGCACCGCCAGTTCGACGTCCAGGACCGAGCGGATCCGGCTGACCAGCTTGGTGGCCAGCAGCGAATGGCCACCGAGGCCGAAGAAGTCGTCGTCGATGGTGACCGACTCCAGGCCCAGCACCTCGGCGAAGAGACCGCACAGGATCTCCTCGCGCGGCGAGCGCGGGGCCCGGCCGCCCGTCGAGCCCGGTCCGTAGTCGGGCGCGGGCAGGGCACGCCGGTCCAGCTTCCCGTTCGGCGTCAGCGGGAAGGCGTCCAGCGTCATGAACGCGGAGGGCACCATGTAGTCGGGGAGCCGCTCGGCCATATGCCGGCGCAGCTCGGCGACGCTCGGCACACCGCCATCCGCCGCCGGGACGAGATAGGCGACCAGCCGCTTGTCGCCGGGCCGGTCCTCGCGCACCAGGACGGCGGCCTGGGCCACGCTGTCATGCCCGGCCAGCACCGTCTCGATCTCGCCCAGCTCGATCCGGAAACCACGCAGCTTGACCTGGTCGTCGACCCGGGACAGATACTCCAGCTCACCCACGGCGGTCCACCGCACCAGGTCACCCGTGCGATACATCCGCCCACCGCCGCTGCGGTCGAACGGGTCGGCGACGAACCGCTCGGACGTCAGCCCCGAGCGTCCGTGATAGCCACGGACCACACCCTCACCCGCGATATACAGCTCACCCGGCACCCCGACCGGGACCGGCCGCAGCCCGCCGTCCAGCACATAGACCTGAGTGTTGGCGATCGGCCGCCCGATGCGCGGGCTGCTCGCCCGCTCGGGGGCGACCTGCCACGCCGTCGACCAGATCGTGGTCTCCGTCGGACCGTACAGATTCGTCACCGACTCAGCCCGACCGGCCAGCGCCACGGCCAGATCGGCGGGCAGCGCCTCGCCACCCACCAGCACCCGCACACCGCTCAGCACGGCCGGGTCCTCGGCCAGCACCGCCCGCCACAGACTCGGCGTCGCCTGCATCACCGACACCCGCTCGGCCGACACCAGCGCACACAACGCCACCGGATCGCGCACCACATCCCGCTCGGCCACCACCACCGCGGCGCCGGACAGCAGGGGCACGAACAGCTCCAGCCCCGCGATGTCGAAGCCCACCGTGGTCACCGCCAGCAAACGGTCCCCATCCGAAAGCCCGAACCGCCCGGCCATGGCCACCGCAAAGTTCGCCAGCGGCCCCTGTGGCACCACCACACCCTTGGGCCGCCCCGTCGAACCCGACGTATAGATCACATACGCCGCATGCGACAGGGCCCGAGGAGCGGTCCGCCCCTCCCCCGCCGTCCGGGAAAGCTCCTCGGCGGTCTCGGGCGCATCCAGCAGCACACGCGGCACATCCACATCCGGCAACACACCCGCCAGCTCACCCGTGGTGAGCACAAGGGCCGGTGAGGCGTCCCGCAGCATGTACGCCAGCCGGTCCGCCGGATACTCGGTGTCCAACGGGAGATACGCCGCCCCCGCCTTCCACACCGCCAGCAACGCCACCACCAGATCCACCGACCTCGGCAACGCCACCGCGACAAAACACTCCGGACCCACCCCACGACCCACCAGCAACCGCGCCAAACGGCCGGCACGGACATCCAACTCGCGATACGACAGCGACACACCACCCGCCACCACCGCCACCGCATCCGGCGTCCGCTCCACCCGCTCCTCGAACAGCACCACCACCGAACGACCCGGCACCTCACCCGCCGTGTCATTCCAATCCACCAGCACCGACCGCGCCTCGGCCTCGCCCAGCACATCGATGCGGCCGACCGGCAGCTCGGGCTGGGCGACGAGGGCGTGCAGGATCCGCACAAAGCGGTCCAGGACGCGCTGGGCGGCGGTTTCGTCGAAGATGTCGGGCCGGTAGTTGAGCCTGAACAGCATGGTGTCGCGGGCGGAGCCGACCAGCATCAGCGGGTAGTGGGTGGCTTCGCGGTCCTTGCCGGGGACGAGGCGGACGGCGGCGGCGATGCCCTCATCGGCGGTGGTGTCGCGGTCGACGGGATAGTTCTGGAACACCATGGAGGTGTCGAAGAGCTCGCCGTGGCCCACCGCGCGCTGGATCTCGGCGAGTTCGAGGTGCTGGTGCGGCGTGAGGCGGGTCTGCTCGGCCTGGACGCGGGTGAGGAGTTCGGCGAACGGTTCGGCGGCTCGCAGCCGGATCCGGGTGGGCAGGGTGTTGATGAAGAGGCCCACCATCCGTTCGACGCCGTCGATCTGCGGCGGGCGCCCGGAGACGGTGGTGCCGAAGACGATGTCGTCGCGTCCGGTGTGCCGGCCGAGGGTGAGCGCCCAGGCGGTCTGTACGACGGTGTTGAGGGTGACGCCGCGGCTCCGGGCGATCTCGGTGAGGGCGGCGGTGTCGGATCGGGAGAAGGAGGCGAGGACCTCGGCGGACGCGACCGTGGTGCGGGCGATTCCGGGGGCCACCGGGCTGGGTTCGGCGAGGTCGGCGAATGCCTCGCGCCAGGCGGTGCGGGCCGCCTCGCGATCCTGTGCCGCCAGCCAGCCGAGGTAATCGCGGTAGGGGCGTACGCGGGGCATGGCGCCGTCGTCGCCGTGGGCGTCGTAGAGCGCACACAGTTCGCCCATGAGGACGGGCAGCGACCAGCCGTCCAGCACCAGGTGGTGGTTGGTCAGCACCAGGCGGTGGAGCGAGGCGCCGAGCCGCAGGAGCGTGAAGCGCAGCAGCGGGGGCCGGGTCACGTCGATCCGGGTACTCCGGTCGGCGGCCATGGCCTCGGCCGCGGCCGCGGTCCGCTCGTCCTCGGGCACCGCGGTCAGGTCGGTCTCGGTCCAGGGCAGCGGCACGGTGCGCATCACCACTTGCGCCCAGTCGCCGTTCTTGCGCTGGCGGAAGGCGGCGCGCAGGGTGGCGTGGCGGGCCAGCAGGGCCTCGGCGGCGGTGCGCAGGGTGGCCGTGTCCAGCGGGCCCTCGATGTCGAAGGCCGCCTGGACGACGTAGGGGTCGAGTTCGCCCTGGTCGTAAACGCTGTGGAAGAGCAGGCCCTCGTGGAGCGGGGCCAGCGGCAGGATGTCCTCGATCTTCCGCGGGGTGCGACTCACTTGCGGGCCTCTTCTTCGTCTTCAGGAGCGTGTACGTCGTCGTATGCGGCCGGCTCTTCGTCGTCCGGCATGTCGTCGAAAAGGTCGCCGAGTTCGTCCTCGAACGCCTCGATCTCGTCCTGGGTGATCGAGGACAGGGAGACGTCGGAGGGGGTGAGCCCTCCGGCTTCGGGGTTCTCGGCGTGGGCCACGAGGGCTTGGAGTGCCCGGAACCACAGGTCGGCCAGTGCGCGGACCTCGTCCTCGTCGAGGATCCCCCCGGCCCAGCTCCAGTAGGCGACGAGTTGCGAGCCCTGGGGGCCGTCGTGGGTACGGGCGTTGAGCTCCAGGGCGTGGGCGAGCGGCAGGTGGGGCGGGTCGCCGGCGACGCCGTCGATGCCGATGAGCGGGGTCCAGTCGGCGTTCTGGCCGGCGGCCGCGGTGGAGAAACGCCCCAGGTAGTTGAAGGCGACCTGAGGGTCCCGCAGCCCCGCGAATCCCTCTGCCGTGGCGGGGTTGAGATGGCGGACGAGGCCGTAGCCCATGCCCTTGTCCGGCACCGCCCTCAGCTGTTCCTTGACGCGTTTGAGGATGTCTCCGGCGCTCCGCCCGCCCGCGAACGCCTCGGCGAGGTCGGCGGCGCCCGTCTCCAGGCGCACGGGGTAGAGGTTGGTGAACCAGCCGACGGTGCGGGACAGGTCGGCGCCGCGCACCAGGTGTTCCTCGCGGCCGTGCCCCTCCAGGTCGAGGAGGAGGCCGGGGTCCCCGCGCCACTGTTCCCACGCCAGGGTGAACGCGGTCAGCAGAACGTCGTTGACCTCGGCGTTGAACGCGGCGGGCACTCGGGTCAGCACGGCTTCGGTGACGTTCACCGGCAGGGTGACGCTGATCCGGCCGGCGGCCGCGGTCGTGTCCCGGGCGGGGTCCAGGGCCCGGCGGCCGAGCCCGCGGTCCTCCTTGCGGAGCGTTTCCTGCCACCAGGCGGCGTCGGCGACCCAGGTGGGCGCGGCCGCTTCCTCGGTCAGCCGCTGGGCCCAGCGGCGCAGCGAGGTGCCCACGGGCTGGAGTTCGGGGGTGCGGCCGGCGGCGATGGCTTCGTGGGCCTCGGCGAGGTCGGGTACGAGGATGCGCCAGGACACCCCGTCGACGACCAGGTGGTGGACGAGGAGGAGCAGGAGGCCCGGTGTGTCCGCGCCGCGGTCGAACCACACGGCCTGGACGACCGTGCCCCGGTCCAGGTCGAGCCGGTCCCTGGCGCTCTCGCCCTCCGCCCGTACCAGAGCGGCGAGGGCGTGTTCGTCGAGGGGCGTGCCGTTCTGTCCCTCGGCCGTCACCCGGCGCACCAGCGGCGCGGCGTCGACCGTGCCGGGTTCCCGTATCTCCATGCGGCGTCCGGGGCCGGCGGTGAGCCTTGCCCGCAGGGCGTCGTGGTGGTCCAGGAGCGCCTGGAGGGCCTGGGTGAGGGTGTCGAGGCGCAGCGCCGCCGGGGTCTGGAGGACGACGGACATGTTGAATCCGTCCAGGTCCTCGCCGCGCCGCAGCAGCCAGTGGGCGATCGGGGTGAGGGGCACCTCGCCGATGCCGGCGCCCGGCTCCTCGGCGACGGCTTCCTCCACCTCCGTGACGACGTCGGCGAGGGCCGCCACGGTGCGGTGCTCGAAGATGTCGCGGACGGAGAGTTCGAGTCCGGCGCGCCGGGCCCGGCCGACGAGCTGGATGGACATGATGCTGTCGCCGCCGAGGTCGAAGAAGCCCTCGTCGATGCCGACCGCGTCGAGCCCCAGCACTTCGGCGTACAGCCCGCACAGGGTCTTCTCCCGCTCGGTGCGCGGGCCCCGGCCCGTGCCGTCGCGGTCGGTGGCGGGGGCGGGGAGCGCGCGCCGGTCGAGCTTTCCGTTGGCGGTGAGGGGCAGTTCGGACAGGACCGTCACGGCCGAGGGGACCATGTAGTGCGGCAGGTGCTGTTCGAGGTGGCCGCGCAGGGTGGGTACGAGGTCGGCTTCGTCGTGGGTGCCTTCCGGTACGACGTAGGCGACCAGCCGGGTCGTCCCGGGGGTGTCCTCGCGGGTGACGACGACCGCGGTGTCGACGCTCGGATGGTCGCCGAGCACGGCCTCGACCTCGCCGGGTTCGACGCGGAAGCCGCCGATCTTCACCTGGTCGTCGACGCGGCCGAGGAACTCCAGTTGCCCCAGGCGGTTCCAGCAGACGATGTCACCGGTGCGGTACATCCGGGAGCCGGGGGCGCCGAACGGAGTGGCGACGAAGCGTTCCGCGGTGCGGCCGGGCCGGTTCAGGTAGCCGCGGGCGATCTGGGCGCCGGCGATGTAGAGCTCCCCGCGCACACCGGGTGGCACCGGCCGCAGGTGTGCGTCGAGCACATGGACCTGGGCGTTCCACAGTGGCTGGCCGATGGACGCGGACGAGGGCCACTCGTCGGTGTCCTCGGGGAGGGTGGTGGAGGTGGCCGCGTGGGTCTCGGCCGGGCCGTAGATGTTGTGCGCCATGTGGCGCCAGTCGCCGGCGCAGAACCGGCGGAGTTCGCCGCTGAGCCGGAACTGCTCGCCGCCCTGGAAGATGTCGGTGAGCGAGTCCAGTGGTTCGCCGCGGTCCTCGGCGGCCGCGAGCACCGCGTCGATCATCAAGGTGGGCGCGAACAGCTCATTGACACCGTGGCGGGCGATCCAGTCGACCAGTTCGTAGGCGTCGCGCCGGACGTGTTCCTCGGGCAGGACGAGTGTTTTGCCCGCCACCAGCGCCTGCAGGATCTCCTGTACCGCGAAGTCGAAGGCGACGGCGAGGAACTGGGCGGTGCGGGTGCCGACGCCGCCGCTGTAGGTGTCGGTGTGCCAGGCGAGCAGGTTCATCAGCGACGCCATCGGCATCACCACACCCTTGGGGGTCCCGGTGGAGCCCGAGGTGTAGACGATGTACGCCGGATGGCGCGGGTCGAGCGGGCGGGCGCGGTCGTCGTCCGTGAGGTCGGTGGCCGGGGCGTCGGCGAGCGCCCGTACGGTCGCCGGGTCGTCCAGGACGAGGCAGCGGGCCGGTCCGGTGCCCAGGAGGGGGCGGGTGGCCGCGTCGGTGATCAGGGCGCGGGGTGCGCAGTCCTCGACGATGGCGCGCAGCCGCTGCTCGGGGGCCGAGGTGTCGAGGGTGAGGTAGGCGGCGCCCGTCTTGAGGACGGCGACCAGGGAGACGATCATCTCCGCCGACCGGGGCAGGGCGATGGCCACGATGTCCTCGCCGCCGATGCCCTCGGCGGCCATGAGCCGGGCCAGCCGGTTGGCCCGGGCGTTGAGCTCCTCGTAGGACAGGGTGGTGTCCTCGGAGATCAGCGCGGTGGCTCGGGGCTCCTGGGCGCTCTGCCGCTCGAACAGGACGGGCACGGTGTGTGGCGGCACCTCGTGCGAGGTTCCGTTCCACTCATGCAGGATGTGCCGGGTTTCGGCACGCGTCAGAATGTCGAGCCCGCCGATGGGCATGTCCGGGTCGGCCACCACGCCTTCGAGCACCCGCAGCAGCCGCGCGGCGAAGCCGTTGGCGGTCTCCCGGTCGAAGAGGTCGGCGTTGTACTCGACTGCCGCGTGCATACCGGTCGGCTCGCCCGTGGGCCCGTAGGTCTGGTCGAAGAAGAACGCGAGGTCGAACTTGGCGCGTCCGGTCTCCTGGGCCCGTACGTCCATGGTCAGGCCCGGCAGCCTCAGCACGTCGAGGGCGTCCTGGTTGTTGTCGAAGCCGAGCAGTACCTGGAACAGGGGGTGGCGGGCGAGCGAGCGGACGGGGCTCAGCACCTCGACGAGCCGTTCGAACGGCAGGTCCTGATGGGCGTAGGCGCCGAGGTTGGTCTCGCGGACCCGGCCGACGAGTTGGGTGAAGGCGGGGTTGCCGGAGGTGTCGGTGCGCAGCACCAGCGTGTTGACGAAGAATCCGACCAGGTCCTCCACGGCGGCGTCGGTGCGCCCCGCGATGGGGCTGCCGATCGGCACGTCGGTACCGGCCCCGAGCCGGGTCAGCAGCGTCGCCAGGGCGGCCTGCACCACCATGAACAGGCTCGACCGGGTGTCGCGCGCCAGATCCGCCAAACCCGCGTGAAGCTCCGCGGGGACCTCGAAACCGACCCGCCCGCCCTGGTGGGACTGGCGCGGCGGCCGGGGCCGGTCGGTGGGCAGCTCCAGTTCCGCGGGGAGATCCGCGAGGGCCTGCTTCCAGTGGGCGAGTTGGCGTGAGATCTCGCTGTCGGGGTCGTCCTCGGCACCGAGTACCTGTCGCTGCCACAGGGTGTAGTCGGCGTACTGCACCGGCAGCGGCTCCCACCGCGGGGCCTCGCCCGTTTCGACGCGCGCCGTGTACGCGGACGACAGATCGCGGGCCAGCGGGCCGAGCGACCAGCCGTCGCCCGCGATGTGGTGGAGCGCCAGGACGAGGACGCGCTCTCCGGTGTGGGTGGTGAACAGCCAGCCGCGGACGGGCAGTTCGCCGGTGAGGTCGAACGGGTGGGAGGCCGCGGCCCGCACCCTGTCCTCCAGTTCCTCGGGGGCGACCGTCTCCTCGATCAGCTCCGGTCGTGCCTGCGAGGCGGGCAGGATGACCTGCCGTGCGCCGGTACCTTCCTCCGTCTCCTGCGCGAAGAGCGTGCGCAGGCTCTCGTGGCGCGCGACGACGTCGCCGAGGGCCAGGCGCAGCGCGGTGCGGTCCAGGGTGCCGACGAGCCGCAGGGTGACCGGGATGTTGTAGGTGGCGCTGGGGCCCTCCAGGTTGTGCAGGAACCACAGCCGCTGCTGTGCGTACGACAGCGGAAGGCGGGGCGGGCGCGGGGCGGGGGTCACGGGAGGCCGGGCGCCGGACGCCTCGTCGATCACCGCGGACAGTCCCGCGACGGTCGGGTTCTCGAAGAGCCGGCGGATGGAGATCTCCACGCCGAGCACCGAGCGTACGCGGCTGAGCAGCCGTACGGCGGAGAGGGAATGGCCGCCACTGGCGAAGAAGTCGTCGTCGATGCCCACGGAGGGGACGCCCAGCAGCTCGGCGAAGAGGGTGCACAGGATCTGTTCCCGCGGGCTGCGCGGCGCCCGGGACGGCTCGGTCCGCCGGTCGTCGGGTTCGGCGGCCTCGTCCGGCCGCTCGGCGGGGGTCTCGACCAGCCGCAGCTCCCCGTCGTGGGACCAGCGGGCCACCCGGCCGGTGGGGTGCAGCGCGCTGCCCTGGTCGAAGGGGCACGGGAGCGGCCGGTCGGAGTCGGCGGTATCGGTGCCGTCTCCGGCGCCCGGGGCCGGGCTCCGGTGCGCCACGTACAGCGTTCCGGGAACACCGGGAGCCACCGGGCGGAGGCTCTCGTCCAGTACGTAGGCCCGCGTGCCGCTCACCCCGTCGGGCAGTTCCACCTGTGACAGCACGGCGGCCACACCCGGGCGGCGGATGTCGCTCCACTCCTCGAGGACGGCCGTCCGCTCGGCCGCGTCGAGGATCTCCGCCTCGAAGACCCGCCGATCCGGCTCCCCGGCCATGGCGGCCAGCAGCCGCAGGTAGCGCTCCCGGAGGGAGCGGGCCGTGCCCGGCTCGAAGAGTTCGGCGCTGAACTCCAGGTCGGCGGCGATGCCCGCGGGCCTGCCCGCGTCGTCGAACCGCTCGGTCAGCTCGAAGTTGAGGTCGAACTTGGTGTCCTCGATCGGCAGCCGCTCCAGCTCCACGGCGAGCCGCGGCAGCCGGGCGACCTCGGCGACCGTGGCCCGGGGGTCGGTGTGGTGGAGCGAGAGCGACACCTGGAAGAGCGGGTGCCGGGAGAGCGAGCGCTCCGGATTGAGCACCTCCACCAGCCGCTCGAACGGCAGGTCCTGATGGGCGTACGCCGCCAGGCTCCGCTCCCGGACCCGCTCGATCAGCTCGTGGAACGTGGGATCGCCCGAGGTGTCCGTGCGCAGCACCAGCGTATTGGCGAAGAACCCGACCAGCTCCTCGACCGCCGTGTCGGTGCGGCCGGCGATCGGTGTGCCGATGGGGATGTCGGTGCCCGCGCCGAGCCGGGTCAGCAGTGCCGCGAGCCCCGCCTGCAACACCATGAACAGGCTGGAGCGGGTCTCGCGGGCCAGCCCGTAGAGCGCCTGGTGGAGTTCGGCCGGGATGCGGAAGGAGTCCTGGCCGCCGCGCTGCGTCAGCTCGGCGGTGCGCGCCCGGTCGGCGGGCAGCGCGAGCTCGTCCGGGAGGCCGGCCAGCGCGGTGGTCCAGTAGGCGAGCTGGCGGGAGAGCTCGCTGGCCGGATCGTCCTCCCGTCCCAGGACCGCCCGCTGCCAGAGGCTGTAGTCGGCGTATTGCACCGGCAACGGCTCCCACCGCGGGGCGTCGCCCGTTTCGACGCGCGCCGTGTACGCCGTGGCCACGTCCCGCGCCAGCGGCCGCATCGACCAGCCGTCGCCCGCGATGTGGTGCAGGAGGAGCAGCAGTACGTGCTCGTCCGGCCCCAGCTCGAACAGGGTGACCCGCAGCGGAGGTTCATGGGCCAGATCGAAGACGTACCGGGCCTCGGCCATGAGCTCGGCCGCGAGCCGGGTCTCGTCCACCGTCCGCACGCCGGGCTCGACCGCGGCGTGCGACGGGTCCAGGACGATCTGCGTGAAGCCCTCTTCGTCCTCGGCGAAGACGGTGCGCAGGCTCTCGTGGCGCGCCACCACGTCGCCCAGGGCCAGCCGCAGCGCCTCCCGGTCCAGCGGGCCGGTCAGCCGGAGCGCGCCGGGCGCGTTGTAGGCGGTGCTGCCGTCGCCCAGCAGGTCCAGGAAGCGGAGGCGGGCCTGCGCGTACGAGACGGGGACACGGGACGGGCGCGCGGTCGCGGTCAGGGCGGGACGGGCGGCGGCGGTGCCGAGGGCCGTCCGGTCCAGGGTGGCGGAGATGCCCGCGACGGTGGGGGTCTCGAAGAGCTGCCGGATGGGCAGCTCGGCGTCCATGACGCTACGGATCCGGCTGACCAGCTTCGTCGCCAGCAGGGAGTGGCCGCCGAGGCGGAAGAAGTCGTCGTCGATGGTGACCGACTCCACGCCCAGCACCTCGGCGAACAGACCACAAAGGATCTCCTCGCGCGGCGAACGCGGGGTGCGGCCTTCCGTACCCTCCGGCCCGTAGTCGGGCGCGGGCAGGGCACGACGGTCCAGCTTCCCGTTCGGCGTCAACGGAAGCTCGGGAAGGGTGACGAACGCGGAGGGCACCATGTAGTCCGGCAGCAGGGCTGCGGCATGGTCCCGCAGGACCGCATCGGAAACGTGGGAACCCACCACCACATAGGCCACCAGACGCTGATCCCCGGCCCGGTCCTCCCGCACCACCACAGCCGTCTGCGCAACGTCGGGGTGACCGCTGATGACGGCCTGGATCTCGCCCAGCTCGATACGGAAGCCCCGCACCTTGACCTGGTCATCGACCCGGCCCACGTACACCAACTGGCCATCGGCGTTCCACCGCGCCACATCACCCGTCCGATACATCCGCGCACCCGCAGGACCGTACGGATCGGCGGTGAACCGCTCCGCCGTCAGATCCGTACGACGCCAATACCCCCGCGCCAGCACCACACCGGCGATGTACAGCTCACCCGCCACTCCCGGCGGCACCGGACGCAACGACGCGTCCAGCACATAGGCACGGGTGTTCCAGAACGGCCGCCCGATCGGCACCGCACCCCCGGCAACCATCTGCCCCGGTTCGATCCGGAAGTCGGTGCAGTTGACCGTCGCCTCCGTCGGACCGTACGCATTGACCACCGCCACATCCGGATGCGCGGCCCGCCACGAGGCCAGCGCCTCACCCACCAGCGCCTCACCACCGGTGATCAACGTCCCCGACGGCGACACCTCCTCGGGCAGCGCTTCCAACAGCCCCAGGTGGGAGGGGGTGACCTTCATAAACGACGGACGACCAGCATCCCCAGCCCGCTCATCAAGCTCACCCAGCACCACTCGGCCACCGCTCACCAGCGGGGTGTACAACGCCGTCACCGTCAGATCGAAGGCCACCGAAGAGTGCAACAGGGCCGGACCCGACGCATCCGGATACACCTCCCGCGCCCGCTCCAGATACGCCCCCACCGAACGGTGCTCGACCACCACACCCTTCGGCCGCCCCGTCGAACCCGACGTGTAAATCACATACGCGGAGGTGTTGAGATCGGTGATCGCCTGCACGCGCTCATCCGGATACGCGTCAGCCGCCGCGAGCGCCGCCACATCGTCGATCACCAGCACCGGCCGTGCGTCGCCCAGGATGTGCGCTGTCCGCTCGGCCGGGTACTCCGGATCCACCGGCACATACGCACCACCCGCCTTCACCACACCCAGCAGCGCCACCACCAGCTCCACCGACCGGGGCAGCACCACCGCCACAAACGACTCCGGCCCCACCCCCTGACCCACCAACCACCGCGCCACCCGGTTCGACCACGCGTCCAGCTCGGAGTAGGTCAACCGGACCTCGTCACACACCACCGCCACCGCGTCCGGTGTCCGTTCCACCTGCTCCCCGAAGAGCACGGGCAACGACACACCTCGCACACCGCGCGACTCACCATTCCACTCGACCAGCACCCGCTCCCGCTCCACCGCGTCGAGCAACTCCACGTCACCGATCCGGCGGTCGGGCTGTTCCGCGACCCACTCCAGCACCCGCACCAGCCGTTCCTGGTGGGCGGCGATCTCTCGTTCGTCGTAGAGGGCAGGGTCGGCGTCGAACTCCACGCGGATGCCCGTGCCGGAGCCTGCCGCGCCATAGAAGTTGATCTTCAAGTCGTTGACGGGCCCGGTGGACAGCGGGTGGGGGGTGGCCGGGCTGTCGCCGAAGAGGAGCTCGTCGACGTAGGCCACCACATTGATCGTCGGGCCGAGGCGGGCCTGGCGGCCGCCTGAGAGCCCGAGTTCCCTGACGAGTTCCTCGCCCCGGAACCGCTGGTGCCTGATGACCTCGGCCAGCGAGCGGGACACCGACGCGACCAGCTCCGTGAACGTGGTCCCCGGGGTGGCGGCCACGCGAATGGGCAGGACGTTGACCATCGCGCTCGGCGTGTTCAGGGACACCCGGCCGGTGCGGCCCGCCAGCGGCAGCGAGAAGGTGAGGTCCGTCCGGCCGGTCAGGCGGTGATAGAGGACGGCGGTGGCCGCGATGGCGACGGCCGGCCACTGCGCGCGGAGCCGACCGCCCAGCGCGGTCAGCCGATCGGCCAGGGTGGTCGGCAGGGTGACGATGCGACGCAGACCGCTGTGGGTGCTGCCGGCGGAACGTCCCGCGAGCGCCACCGGGTCAGGCATCTCCTCGAACAGGTCGAGCCAGTAGGCCCGGTCCTGGGCATAGCGGCGCGAGCCCGGATAACCGGCCTCCTCGGCGATCACCCGGTCGAGGGTGGCGAAGCCGGTCGCGGGCGGCTCGGTACCGGTGATCAGGGCGGTGTAGAGGGCCGCGACCCGCGCACCGTACACGGACTGGCCGAACGCGTCGAGGACGGCGTGGTGGTAGCGGTGGAAGTAGAAGGACCGGTCGTCGGCCAGGAGCAGGAGGGTCTGATCGCTCAGGGGGCCGCGGCCGAGGTCGAAGGGCTCGAGCATCTCCGCGTTCATCCACGCGTGCGCCGCGGCCTCCGGATCCGCCGCGTCGCGCAGGTCGCGCACGCGCAGGGACGTCGGCTCGGCGGGCGCGACGAGCTGGCACAGCCGGGTGTCGTCGGTGCGGCCGGGGTCCTGGGTGTGGTCGGTGTCCTCGATGTCCTCGGCGAGGTACGACCGCAGCGCCTCGGTCTCGTCGACGGCCCGCCGTACCGCCTCGTGGAGGACGTCCGTGTCGATCGGACCGTCGATCTCCAGATAGGCGCCGCAGTTGTAGAGGGGACTGTCCGGCTGCAGTTGCTGGGCGACCCACATGCCCAACTGGGCGGCGCTTACGGGTCGTCGGAGCGTACGGGCGGCGTCGGACATGACGGAGCGGTCCTCTCGGTTCTGCGGAGTGGCGGACTGCGCGGGATGGGGGGCGGTGGCGGATGCGGCGGGGTGTGCCCGTCAGGCGTACTGGGCCAGCTCTTTGACGAGGGCCTCGCTGAGTGCGTCGATGGTCGGGTTGTCCCACAGGAGCGTCGGGTCGAGGGAGACGTCGTAATGGTCCTCGAGCTCTCCGGCGACGGACAGGACGTACAGCGAGTCGAGTCCGTAGTCGGAGAGCCGCACGCTGGTGTCGATGGTGTCGGCGGGCCGTTCCAGGTGGGAGGCGATGCAGTTGGTCAGCCACTCCCGCAGGCTCTCGACGGTGTGCTGCTCGGCGTGGGGGTCGGACATGGGTGTCTCCTCTGCGGGGGTGGCCGTGAGCGGGCGCGGCGGTCAGGGACGGTCGGGGAGGGGGCGTTCGGCCAGGTCGAAGGAGTGGCCGGTGTCGTAGCGGCGGTCGAGTTCCGCGTACAGGCGCTCCAGGGCGGCCTGCGACGGCCGCGGTGTCCCACGCCCAGGTGTGCTGCGTGCGGCACGTGTGATGAGTGCGTGGCCGGGCGCCGCGGCGAGCAGTTCGGGGTCGCACAGCGCGGTGACGGCCGGTGCGGTGGTGAGGTCCGCGGCGGTCATGCCGCTGAGCGGAGCGGCGGCATCGGCGGGATTCGGCGGCCGGCCCAATGGGCCGTCCGCCGCGAAGAGCGCGCTCTGCATCTCGTTCAGCAGCAACTGGAAGGCGGGGTGTTCGCCCTCCCTGATGTAGAAGCGCGACCCCATGGCCAGCGAGAGGCGGTCCATCGCGTCCTGGAGCACACGCGGTACGAGGAATCGGACCACTCGGTCGTGGGCGCCCGGCCGGGCGGGGAAGGCATCGGTGTTTCGTACGGCGAGTGTGGTCAGCGTGTCGCACAGCAGCAGGTCGGCGCAGGCTCCCGCGAGCACCGCGCGCAGCTGCGGGATGTCGATGGCCGCCGCTCCGTACAGGCGCCGGGCCCGCAGGTGGCGCAGCGTCATGCGCAGGCCGGAGTCCAGTGTGCCGACGGCGGCCGCCCCTGTCGTCACGGTGCCGCTCCCCCGCTGGGCCCCACCGCCGGAGCGGGTCAGCAAGGGCGATCTGCGGTACCCGGCGCGCAGGGCGTGCATCAGCGACTCCGAGTCCACATCGCCGCCACCAATGCCGTCCACGCGGAAGGGCTTACCGGCCGGCGGCTGTCCGGCCTCCCGTGCATTGAGGATCGCCTGGAAGCCGTTGGGGTTGGTGGTGTCGTAGGGGTCGCCCAGGCGCTCTTCCACGGTGGCGGCGAGGGCGATGGGGCCGGTGGCGGTGGTCACGAGGCGGCCCCCTCCTGGGAGCTGGTGGGCTCCACGTGGTCGAGGAGCGAGTGGAAGGGGGCGGACGGGCGGGCGAGGACCGCTTCCGCGAGGTCGTCGAAGACGGTGCGGTCGGCGTCGTCGACGGGCTCCTCCAGATCGGTGAGCGCCTTGACGAGACAGGCGAGCAGGGCGGTCTCCGGGAGGGGGCCCTGGGCGCGGGCGGCGGCGCGCAGCCACAGGTGGAGCGCCGAGGCCGCCGCGAAGCACGACTCGAACCGCTCGGCGAACCGGAACGCGTGGCCGGGGACGGCGCGGGGCGAGAACCGGATCGCCGCCAGGTCCTGGTGGAGCCGGTCGGACACCTCCAGGAGCCGCCCGGCCAGGGTGGTGAGCGCCGTGGAGGCATGGCCGCGGGCGGCCAGGTCGCGCAGTTCGCCGACCGCGGCCGGCAGGCCGGCCACGACGGAGCAGCCGCCGCTGGAGACCAGGCCGAACGCGCCGGGCCGCATCGGCCGCAGGGGGGCGTGCGGATCCGTGGCCTCGGCGAGGCCCTCCGCGTCCCAGCGGCCCTTCGCGTAGCCGCGGGCGATGCGGGGGAACTGCTCGATGAGGGCACTGCGGTTGACCAGGCTGCTGCCGTCGAAGATGCCGATGATGCGGTGGTCGCGTTCCACCTTGGCGAATCCGGTGTGCGGGTCGTCGGCGCGGAGCAGTCCGTACGGGCCGAGGAGCTGCAGCAGGCGCGCGATGAGGGTGTCGACCTCGGCGGGCACATAGGCCTTCGTGGCGGCGGAGATGACGCTCATCTCGCCGGCGAGCGCGTGCGGGGAGCGCGCCGCCACCACGCCGGTGGCGTCGGCGAGCAGCAGGCCCGCGGCGGCCTCGCCCAGCTCCCGCCGCACATACGGGTCCCGTGCGAGCCCTCCGCCGTCCTGGGCCACGAACTCGGCGGCCAGGGCGAGTGCGTGGTCTCCCGCGCCCAGTGACATCGCGGCGCAGCCGGTCCGGGACAGATGCAGCGCCTTGAGGATGATCTCGATGCCCCCACCGACCCGCCCGATGAGCGCGTCCTCGGGCAGTGGCGTGTCGTGGAAGGCGATGCCGCTGATGTCCGCGCCCCGGATGCCGTAGGTGGGCACTTTGGGCAGATGGGTGAAGCACTCCGGGGCGAGGCGGGACTTGTCCGCGAGGAAGAGGCTGAAGCCGCGCGGTCCGCCGTTGTCGTCGGTGCGGGCGAGGACGGTGACCAGGCCGGCCCGGGTGGCGGAGTTGATCAGCCACTTCTCGCCGGACAGCAGCCAGCCGCCGTCCGGGGCGGGCCTGGCGGTCAGCTCACCGGCCATCAGGTCGCTGCCGTGGTGGCGTTCGGTCAGGGCGCAGGAGACGGTCGTTCCCTCCGCTATCCGCTCTCCCAGCCGGCGGGCGGCCTCCGGCTCTCCCGCGACCCAGGTGGCGGCGGCCCCGAGATAGGTCTTCCCGTGCGAGGCGGCCACGGTCAGGTCGATCCGGGACACGGCCCGCAGCAGTCGCATGACGACGTCGAAGCTCTCCAGCGCGCCGCCGTGTTCGGCCGGTACGTAGTAGCGCCGCAGTCCGAACGCGTCCAGCGCCTGGCATGCCTCGGCGGGAAACGCCTCCGTCCGGTCGAGTTCGGCGAGCGCTTCGGATGAGAAGGGCTGCCCGGGCCCGGTGAGCTCGCCGAGCAGGCGGGTGAGCCGCTCGACGGGCGCGGCGGAGGGGTTCTGGGTCGGGGAGGCGGTGGTCGGGGAGGCGGTGGTCATACGGCGGCCTCCTGGGGCTCGGGTAAGGGGCGCAGCAGGCTCTGCTCGTAGACCGCGTAGGTGGGCCGCAGCTCGCCGGCGCGGAACAGCTCGCGCATCGCGGACCGCTGGATCTTGCCGCTGGTGGTGCGGCGTACTCCGCCGGGGCGCAGCAGCAGGACCGCGCCGACGGGGGCGCCGAATTCGCGGGCGACGGTGAGCCGCATCTCGGCGGCGAGTTCGCTCAGCCGTTCCTCGTCCTTGATGCCGCGCACCTCGTGGGTGACCACGAGGACGTCGTCGCCCTGCGGGCCCTCGCCGGGTACGGCGAAGCAGGCGCCGACGAGGTTGCCCAGTTCGGGCCACTGGGTGCGCAGTTCCTGCTCGATGTCCTGCGGATAGAGGTTGCGGCCGCGCAGGTTGAGGACGTCCTTGATGCGGCCGGTGATGTGGAGTTCGCCCTCGTAGAGGACTCCGAGGTCTCCGGTGCGCAGCCAGTCGGTGTCGCCGTCCGCGGTGGTGGCGTGGAACTCGGCCTCGTTGGTGGCCTCGCGGTTCCAGTAGCCGTGGCCGACGATGTCACCGCGGATCCAGATCTCGCCGACGTCGCCATCGGGCAGGACCTGCCGGGTGTCGGGTTCGACGATGCGCACCTCGGCGCCGAGCGGCGGGCCGCAGCCGACGACGGCGCGGGCGGGCTCGTCGGGGGCCGCGGGCCGGAACTCGTGGCGTTCCAGGAGTTCGGCGGAGACATGGCGCACGCGGGGGGCGGTGCCGGCGGCCCCGGCGATGAAGAGGGTCGCCTCGGCCATGCCGTAGCAGGGGGTCAGGGCGTCGGCGCGCAGGCCGTGGGCGGTGAAGCGGCGCTGGAATCGTTCGAGCACGGCGGCGCGTACGGGTTCGGAGCCGTCCAGCGCGTGCCGCCAGCGGGACAGGTCCAGGCCCTCGCTCTGGGCGTCGGTGACCCGTCGGCTGCACAGGTCGTAGGCGAAGTCCGGTGCCGCGGAGGCCTCGATGCCAAAGCGGTCGACCATGTGCAGCCACAGGTGGGGGCGTTTGAGGAAGGTGGTGGGGCTCATCAGGACGGTGGTCGACCCGAGCAGCAGCGGCGGGAGGATCGAGCCCATCAGCCCCATGTCGTGGAAGTGCGGGATCCACCCGCCGATGGGGGTGGTCTCGTTCAGTTCCAGCGAGTCGGCGAGGTTGGCGGTGTTGTGCAGCACATTGCCATGGCTGATCATCACGCCCTTGGGGTCGCCGGTGGAGCCGGAGGTGTACTGGAGCACGGCGAGCGTGTCGTGTCCGGCGGGCGCCATCGTCCATGCGTCGGGATCGGCGGCCTCGCCGTCATCGGTGACCAGGAGGGGAAGGGTGTCGAGCCCCTCCTCGGCGGCCCATGCCTCGATGTCGGCGCGGGTGGCGGTGTCGGTGAGGATCGCCACGGCGCCCGCGTCGTCCGCGATGCGCCTGACCCGGTAGCGCTCGTGCCGGTACCGGCCGGGCAGGGACGAGGGAACCGCGACGGCGCCGGCGTACAGGCAGCCGAGGAAGGCGATGAGGAAGGCCGGCCCGGCGGGGTACAGCAGGACGACGCGGCCCCCCGGCGGGACATGGGCGCGGAGCCGTACGGCGACGCTCCTGGCCTGTGCGTCGAGTTCCGCATAGGTGAGCCGTTGCGCTCCGTCGGCGCGCAGCGGGTCCGTCACGAATACGGCCGCCGTCTTTTCCGGACGGTTTTCCGCATGCTCCCGGAGCACTGCGTCAACGGTGGGGGCGGTGACGATTCCCGCCATATCCGAGGCCCTGCCCTTCGTGTCCGCGAACTGAGTTTCCAGATGCCGATCCGGCACCGTTGTGCATTTCTACCGAGGGGCCGCAATCGGGGAAAGGCACTGACAACAAATTGCACAGTGCACCCCGTCCCCCCGGCCCAAACCCCACCAAAACGCCCTCATCTCACCGCGGTTCTGCAGCGCACCGGCCAGTACTGGCCACGAGACGTCCCGTCGGAGCCAATTCCGCGCGATAGAGTCGAAGTGCATTCGTTCCCCATGGACGACACAGCCATCCGATTCATCCGCGCTCAGTCATCGCGTAGCCGGTCATGGCGGCGGATTCTTTGATCCTGCCTTTCTTCGACTACCGCTCCAGGAATTTGGCGCACCGTGCCACGCACCAGCGGGCGCACGACTCCCGGAGGAAATTCATGACCCGTAGCACGTCATTACCGAACGGCGGCGCCTTCGCTCCCGCGTGGAATGGCAGCAGCCCCTTGGAGCAATTGCTGATCCTCACCCAGCGGTCGCTCAAGGCCCATCTCGCACACCGTCGGACCCTGATCCTCGCCATGCTGCAGCCCGTCTTCATGCTGCTGCTGCTCAGCGAGGTCTTCGGCAGCATCGTCGACCTCGACCACCTGCCGGACGGCGTCTCCTACCTGGACTATCTGCTGCCCGCGCTGCTGGTGACCACGGGCATCGGTCCGGCCATCGCCTCCGGTATCGGCTTGGTCCGGGACATGGACAACGGTGCGGTGGCACGGCTGCGCACCCTGCCCATCCACGCGCCGCTGCTGTTGTTCGCCCGCAGCTTCGCCGACCTGCTGCGCACCACCGCACAGCTGGCCATCCTGCTCGTGGTGGCCGTGGTGTTCATGGACGCCGACCCGGCCGGCGGCGTCGTGGGACTGGTGGCCGCGCTGCTGCTGACCTGCGTGGTGGTGTGGGCGATGACCTGGATCTTCCTGGCGCTGGCGGCCTGGCTGCGCAGTGCGGAGGCGCTGCAGAGCATGGCCTATCTGGTGACGTTCCCGCTGATGTTCGCCTCCAGCGCGTTCGTCCCGGTGGACCGTATGCCGGGCTGGCTACAGGTCCTGGCGATCCTCAACCCGCTGTCGTACGCGATGGACGCCTCGCGCGCACTCTGCCTCGACCAGCCGCTGGGCGCCCAGGTGTGGTCCGCTCTGGGCGCGAGCGCCATGGTCGCGCTGGTCGGGGCGAGCGCGGCGGTGTGGGCGTTCCGGCGCCCCCTGGTCTGAATTCACCGTCCCCACACACCCCTCCCCCTCATGAGACGAAACGGAGAGCCCTCATGCCCGAGCAGCGAGATGCCCTGCGGCGGCTGGACGCCGCCCCCGGGCCCGGCACCGACGCCGCGGCCTGGGCCACCGAACACCGCGAGGAGATACGGGCCCTGGTGGCCCGGCACGATGTTCTGCGGGTCCGCGGGCTGGAGCTGGACGGCCACGACCACGCCGCCGCCGTGGTCCGCGGGATCATCGGCGAAGGCATGGCCGAGCGCGAGGGGTTCGCTCCCCGCGAGGAGTTCGGGCCGGGACTGTACTCCTCCTCGCACTGGCCGGCCGACCAGCCCATGTGCATGCACCATGAACTCAGCTACGCGGCCGAGGCGCCCCGGCTGATGGTCTTCGCGTGTGTCACCCCGCCCGCTGCCGGCGGTGTCACGGCCGTCGCCGACGCCCGTGCGGTGCTGCGCGACCTGCCGGACGAGCTCGTCGAGCGCTTCGAGCGCCACGGCTGGGTGCTGACCCGCCACTACAACCCGTTCGTCGGAATCGGATGGGAGGACGCGTTCGGCGCCAAGAACCCCGAGGAGGTGGAGCGTTACTGCGCGGACCACGGCATCGAGGTGCGCTGGGACGCCGAGGGCGGCCTGCGCACCCGGCAGAGCCGTCCGGCCGTCATCGCGGATCCCGCATCGGGCGAACGCTGCTGGTTCAACCAGATCGCGTTCCTGAACGAGTGGACGATGGCTCCCGAGGTGCGTGAGTTCCTCACCGCGGAGTTCGGCCCCGACGGGCTGCCGTTCAACACCTTCTACGGCGATGGCTCACCCCTGGACAGCGCCACCGTCGACCTCATCAACGCGGTCTACGAGAAGCACACGGTGCGCGAGCCCTGGCGGCGGGGCGACCTGCTGGTCATCGACAACGTCCGCATGGCACACAGCCGCGAGCCCTACCGCGGCGACCGCGAGATCGTCGTCGGCCTCGGCGAACCGTTCCGTCCCTAGCCGTCGGCCCTGGGACCCGGCCGGGTCCCAGGGCCGAGGGGCCACGGATGAGGGGGCGTACCCGGGCGGACCCGGGTACGCCCCCTTCGTCACCGGTCGCGCGGCGTGGACGGGGCGCAGCCGGACCGTACCAGCGCGGCGGTCTCGGCCGGCCGGGTGCGGACGAAGTAGTGGCCGCCCTCCGCCAGTTCGTGGAGGGAGATCCGGTCGGAAATCGCCTTCCAGCCGCCGTACTCCTCGGTGAGGGCCGCCGTGGCGGCATCGTCCCGTGCGACCACCACCTCCACCGGGGCATCGAGGCGGTAGGCCTCCGGGTTCTCGCCCACCGCGCGCAGATGCCGGCCGGCGGTCAGGACGTCGTGCTGGTAGGCGCGGGCCACCACATCGGCTCGCTCCGTCCCCAGCTCCTCCAGCTCCGTGTACACCTCTCCGGCCCGCAGCCGGGACAGCAGGCTCTGGTCGTCCGCCGTGGCCGCCCGGGTCATCTCGGCGGCGAGCGTCTCGGTGTCCCCGAGCAGCAGCGCGCCGATGTAGACGCGTTCGACGAGCCGGCCCGCCTCGGCCAGCAGCCGCGCCGTCTCCAGGGCGGCGGCCACCCCGGTGGAGTGTCCCCACACCGACACCGGCGTGGCGACGTGGGCGACGATCTCGTCCCGTATCCACTGGGCCAGGACGGGGACGTCCTCCATCGGCTCACCGTCGCCGGCGAAGTCATGGCCGGGCGGCTCCACACCGAGCACCGCGATGCCGTCGCGCCGGAGCTCGGCGGCCAGGGGCCGGAAGTTGACGGCGTTGCCCCCCGCGAAGGGGAAGCACACGAGGGTGTGGTGCGGGTCCGGCACGGCGGACAGCGGCTGGAGCAGCCGGGTCGCCACCGGGCGGGCGAAGGCGCCGGCGTCGCGGGGTTCGAGCACTGCGGCGCAGTCGGCGAGCACCGGATGGGCGGCCAGGTCCTTCAGCGACAGCGCCCGGTCGAGCCGGACCAGGAGCCGCACCGCGGCCAGCGAGGTGCCGCCGAGTTCGAAGAAGTCGTCGGACCGGCCGATGCGCTCCGGCGGCAGGCCGAGGACGTCGGCCCACAGATCGGCGAGGCGCCGTTCGGCGGGGGTGGCGGGCGGGATGTGGGCGGGGCGTCCGGCCGTCTCCGCGGCGGGCCGCGCCAGCGCCTTTTTGTCGATCTTCCCGTTCTCGGTGAGCGGCAGCCGGTCCACCCGGTGGATATGGGTGGGCACCATGTAGTCGGGCAGGACGGTGGCGAGGAAGTCGCGCACGCCCTCCGCGGTCACCTCCCGCGAGCCGCTGAAGAAGGCGACGAGGACGCGCTGTTCGCTGGTGTCGCCCTCGGTGACCACCGCCGCCTCGCGGACACCCTCCATGGTCAGCAGCTTGTTCTCGATCTCGCCGATCTCGATCCGGAAGCCGCGGATCTTGACCTGCGCGTCGCGGCGCCCCAGGAATTCGAGGCGGTCCTCGGGGAGCCACCGGCCGAAGTCACCGGTCCGGTACATCCGGGTGCCCGGCCGGAACGGGTCCGGGACGAACGCCTCCCGGGTGCGCTCCTCGTCGTTGATGTAGCCACGGCCCACGCACACCCCGGAGAACGCGATCTCGCCGGGCGTGCCCAGCGGCACCAGCGCCAGGTTCTCGTCGAGCACATAGGTGTGGACGTTGCGCAGCGCGCGGCCGACGGTCACGAAGTCGCGCTCCGGGACGCCGTGCAGCACCTCGTGCATCGGGTCGTCCGAGGTCTCGGTGGCGCCGTAGGCGTTGACCAGCTGGACATCGGGGCAGGCGGCGAACCAGCGCTGCACCAGTTCGTAGGTGAGCGCCTCACCCGTCACCGACACCGAGCGCAGGGCGCCGAGCGGGCGGGGGTGCTGCTCCAGGTGGGTGAGGAGCACTTCCAGATAGGACGGGACGACCTGCATCACGGTGACCCGGCCCTCGACGATCTCCTCGACGAAGGCGCCGACGTCGAGCTGGGTGCGGGTGTCCATGATCCGTACGCTGCCGCCCATCAGCAGCGGCGCGGCGAACTGCCACAGGGAGATGTCGAAGCACTGCGAGGCGATCTGGGTGACCACGTCCCCGCCACCGGCCGTGATCCCGGTGTCCTCGATCTTCGCGTAGAGGTGGTTGAGGAAGCCGGCGTGCTCGCACAGGGCTCCCTTGGGGCTTCCGGTGGAGCCCGAGGTGAAGTAGATGTAGGCGGCCTGTCCGGGCGTCACCGACACGCTGGGCGGCTCCGTGTGGCCGCCGCGCGCCAGGACGCGCGTCACCGACAGCCGGGTGAGCGGGGCGGCCAGCCGGGCGGAGACCGCGCGCACCAGCGCCTCGCTGCCCGGCTCGGTGAGCGCGACGGCGCAGGCGCTGCGCTCCAGCTGGGCGACGACTCGCTCGACGGGGAAGTCCGGCCGTACGGGCAGATAGACACCGCCCGCGGTGAAGACGCCGAGGGCGGCCGCGATCCACTCCGGGGTGCGGTCCATGACGACGGCGACCACGTCCTCGGTCCCCACCCCGGCCTCGATCAGCGCGTGGGCGATCCGGTTGACCCGCCGCTCCAGCTCCCGGTACGTCCACCGGACGGTGCCGTGCTCGACCGCGATGGCGTCCGGGCAGCCGCGGGCCCGCTCCTGGAACAGGTCGACGAAGGTCGCGTCGGGCAGTTCGACGGTGGGGCCGGCGAGCCCGTCCAGCTGCTTCTCGGCCTCCTCGGGGGACAGCAGGTTCTGGAACTCGTGCCTCGCCCGCGGGTCGGCCGCGAGAAGCCGCAGCGCGGCGAGGTGGTATCCGGCGAGGCGCCGCGCATAGCCACCGTCGATCGCGGCACGGTCGTGCAGCACCCGCAGCGACAGGCCGTGTTCGTCGCGCGTCCAGGCCACGCGCAGCACCACACCGTCGTCCAGGGCGGCGGGCGAGCCGCCGTCGTGGGCCGGTGCCTGGGCCGGCCCGTCCTCGTGCTCCGCCAGTCCGGACAGGTCCAGCACGGCCTCGGTCCGTACCTCGGCCGCGGGCCCCGGGCCCGTCAGCGCCCCGGCCGCGTGGGCCGCCAACTCCGCCCAGGTGGCGTCGGCGACGGACAGGGCCAGCGGACGCGCGGGACCCGGCCCGTCGTGCGGCACACAGCCGATGAGCAGGTCCCGCTCGGCGGCCACGGTCGAAAGGACACGGGCGTGACCGGCGAGCAGCAGGGCGGACAGGGGGGTGCCCAGTTCCCCGGCCGTACGCTCCAGGGCGGCCGTGAGCTCCGCGTCCAGGCGGGCGCCGTGGACCCCGGTGCCGGTATCCGTCGCGGACGGTGGGGTCCACCGCGGAACGCGGGTGAACGCCTCGGTCTTCGCGCCGTCTCTCATCAGCCTGCCACTCCTTCATCCGGCAGCGCCGGCTCCTCAAGCTCGATCCTGATCAGGCCCGCGGCGGCCGCCGCGCGGTCTCCGGCCTGCTCCCCGTCCGTCCCGGTGGCGACCACGCAGCCCAGGCGGTCCTGGAACGAGTTCGTCACCCGCACGGTCCGTCCGGGGGCGGTGCCGACCGCGACGGCGACCACACCGGGGGCCGCCTGGGCGGCCTCGACTCCGCCGATGGCCGTGACCCGCCCCTCGCGCTCGTTGCGCAGGAAGCGGACCGCGGCGTGCCCCCGGCCCGGCCGCGTGGGGGTCCGGCTCTGTCCCGCCGCGCGGGCGATCACGGCGTCGACGAGGTCGATGCCGAGGGCGGCCCGTACGGCGACGGGAATCATGCCGCCCGCGAGCCGTGGGTTGACCTCGATGACGACGGGGCCGTCCGCGGACATCCGCAGTTCGGTGTGGGCGGCTCCCCAGCCCAGGCCGAGTGCTGCCAGCGCCCGCAGGGCGGTGCCGCCGAGCGCGGCGGCGACGGCGTCGGGCACGGGTGCGGGCACCTCGTGTCCGGTCTCCACGAAGTACGGCCGGGGCCCGATGTGTTTGGCGACGACGGTGACCACGGTGTTGTCGAAGGTCTCGACCGAGAACTCCGGCCCTTCGACGGCCGCCTGGACCAGGATCCGGGCCGGCACCGGGTTGCCGCGTTCGTCGGTGGAGCGGCCGAGCAGTTCCTTCGCCCACTGCCGGGTCTCCTCGCGGTCCCGGCACAGCCGGACACCGACCGAGCCCGATCCGAGGACCGGTTTCAGCACGACCGGGTGGCCGATCCCGTCGGCGGCGCGCACCGCGTCGGCCACCTCGCCCACGGCCGCGCCGGCGGGCACCGGGACGCCGGCCGCCGCCAGCGCGGCGGCCTGTGTCTCCTTGTCCCGGCACCGGGCGATGGCGTCCCCGTCCGCAGCGGGCAGGCCGAGCTTGGCGGCCGCGCGGGCGGCGGTGGACACGAAGTACTCGGAGCTGGAGGCGACTCCGGCCAGCCCCCCGTCCTGTTCGAGCCCGGCGCAGCAGTCCACCACCGCGGCCAGGTCTCCGGTGTCCAGCAGCCTGGTGTCGATGCCGTCCTGCTCGACGTACACATAGCGGCCCGGGTCCCGGGTCAGCAGCACCGGCCGTAGGTCTCGCGCCCGCGCCGCCGCGCAGAACTCCCGCCCCGTGCCAGTGGTGTTGCTCTCCACGAAGGCGAGCCAGGGCCCGCTCGCCGTTTTCCGCCCGGTCACCGTTCTCCGTCCTTTCCCGCCATGGATCCGTGGGCCGCCAGGAGCTCGTCGACCGCGGCACGCAGCCTGCGCTCCGCGTCCCGTGTGCGGCCGCGGTGGTCGGCGAGCCGTTGCCCATGGGTGGCCAGCCGCTCCCGCAGGACGGCCACGGCCGCGTCGGACTCGCCGGGGCCGCCGCCGCGGTCGTGTGCCGCGACGACGTCCCTCAGGGAGGACAGTTCGGTGGCCGTGCCGGTGGGGGCCCCGTCGGGCAGGGCGATCTTGGTGAGTTCGGTTGCCCCGCTCTCGATCGCCTCGCGTACGGCGGCGCCCACGATGTGGTGGGCGGTGCGGAACGGAACCCCTTGTGCGACCAGCCGGTTGGCGATCACGGTGGCGGTCACGAAGCTCTCCGCCGTACGCCGTTCCATCCGCTCCACGGCCGGGCGGGCGCCGCTGACGAGCACCTGGGCCAGGAGGACGGAGTCCCGTACGGCGGCCAGCGCGGGCCAGGCCGGGGCCACGGCCTCGGTGCCGACCTCGATGGAGTTGGTGAACGGCGCGGACTTCATGGCGGAGGCGGAGGCCGTCCAGGCGCCGATGGCCGCGCCCGCCTTGGCCTTGACGTGTTCCAGCAGGAACGCGTTGCGCTTCTGGGGCATGGCCGAGCTGCCGCCGACCAGCCGTTCGGGGAACTCGATGAGCCCGAACTCCTGGGTGCTCCACAGCTGCAGGTCGGTGCCGAGCCGGCTCAGCGTCACCCCGGCCGAGGACGCGGCGGCCAGCGCGCGCAGCAGTGTGTCCCGTGCGGCCACCGCGTCGATCGCGTGCAGCGGTGGGCCGGCGAACCCCAGCAGGGAGGCGGTGCGCGCCGGTTCGATGGGCAGGTCCGTCCCGGAGACCGCCCCGGCGCCCAGGGGGCAGCGGTCCAGCTCGTCCAGCGTCTGGCGCAGCGCGGTGATGTCGCGATCGAGCGCGGTGGCTATCCCGCACAGGTAGTAGCCGTAACTGATCGGCATGGCCGGCTGGAAGTGGGTGTAGATGGGCATCACCACGTCGCGGTGGGCGCGTGCCCGGGAGAGCAGGACCGCCTGAAGCCTCAGCACCTCGCCGAGCAGGTCGGTCAGTTCGGCGCGCAGCCGCATCGCGGTGACGGTCGCCTTGATGTCGTTGCGGGAGCGTCCGGTGTGCAGCTTTCCGCCCACGTCGGCGCCGAGTTCGGCCACCAGATGGCCCTCGTACATCAGGTACAGGCCGCGCGGGGCCGGCAGCCCGTGCAGCGTGCCGAAGCCCTCTTCCCGCAGCCGGGTGATGCGCTCCAGGAGCGCGGCGGCCGTGTCGGAGGGCAGCAGCCCGCACTCGGTGAGCATGACCACGTGGGCCATGTCGATGGTGCTGATGGGCTCCAGTTCCCCGCGGATGGCGCCGGGATCGGGTTCGCCGTAGACGACGCGGCGGGTGCGCGGGCCGAGGATATGGGTGAGCCGTCCGGTGGAGCTCACGACAGGGCCCGCTCGGCGAGGGGGTGGGTCACCCTGGGCACGACGCCGGGCACCTCCTCGTAGGAGCGGCGGCCCCAGACGAGTCGGGTCCAGCGGTCACCGGCCTCGGCGGGGGACGCGACGGTGATCGGCTCGGTGGGACGCTCGGTGAGCAGTTCGCCGTTGGCGGCGAGCCACGCGTCGTCGTAGACGGTGGCCTGGTAGCGGTATCCCTCGTCGGGCAGGATCACCACACAGAGTCCGTCCGGGTTCTTCGCCGCCCACCACTGGGCGACCAGATGGGCGGCGCCGCTGGTGGGGCCCTGGAAGAGGGCGGATTCCGCGTGCAGGGCCCGGGTCTGGGCGTATGCCTCGGCCGCGCTGCACCAGTGGATCTCGTCGAAGAGGGTGTGGTCGAGGTTGGCGGGCCACAGGCTGTTGCCCAGACCGCGCAGCGAGCGCGGCCCGTCGGGCTGGCCGAACAGCACGCTGCGGTGGCTGTCGACGCCGATGATCTGGGTGTGCGGGCTGTATTCGCGCAGGCCGCCCCCGGTGCCGCACATCGATCCCGCGGTGCCGACGGTGCCGACCAGGCAGTCCACGGTGCCGAAGGTGCGCACGAGTTGATCGGCCACCACGTGGTACGAGCGGGCGTTGTCCGGGTTGTTGTACTGCTCGGGGCAGAAGGTGGACGGCAGCGAGGCGCGGATCTCCGCCAGCTTGGTCAGCCGGGCTCCCTGATACCCGCCGACCGGCGCGGGCTCCAGGCACATCTCCACCTTGGCGCCGAGGTCGGTCAGTCTGCGGTGGAGGTTGTCGTCGATCGCGGGGTCGCTCACCAGGATCAGCTCACGCTCCATCAGCGCGGCCTGCATCGCGAGGGAGAGTCCGAAGGTGCCCGAGGTGGTCTCGACGATCACGGTGTCCTCGGTCAGCTCACCGCGTTGCAGCGCGCGACGCAGGATGTACTGGGCGGGCACCAGTTTCATCAGGGTGAAGACCGCGCCGTACAGATTGGGGCCGAGCCGGATGAGGCGTGGCAGCATCTGGGCCTCGGTGATGGAGCGATAGGTCAATGCGGACAGCGGCATGGAGACTCCTCGGAATCCGGGGGCGGGCCGCGGATCGGGGATCCGGCGGACGCCCCGCGGCGGTCGTGGGGGCATGGCCTGTCGGCCGGGGCCCGGGGGTGGGGATCAGGAGAGGACCGGCAGGTCGGACAGCCCCTCGGCGAGGGCCACATAGACGTCGTCGAGGGTCGGCTCGGACAGCGAGATCCCGGTGATCGCCACTCCCGCGTCGTCCAGGGCCCGTACGACGGCCGCCAGGGCGGCGGACTCGCGCACGGGGACGCAGACGGTGCCCGCGGGCTCACCGGGCTGCGGCTCGAGCCCCGCGTGGCGCAGCGCGGCCCGTGCGGCCGGTTCGGCCGCCGGTTCGGCGAGGGTGGCGCGGACCGAGCTGACGCCGAGTTGCTTCTTGAGCTGGGCCACCGAGCCGTCGGCGATGGTCCGGCCGCGGCCCAGCACGATGACCCGGTCCGCGAGTTGTTCGGCCTCTTCGAGGTACTGCGTGGTCAGCAGGACGGTGGTGCCGCCCGCCACCGCCGAGCGGACCGAGTCCCACAGCCCGCTGCGGCTGACCGGGTCGAGTCCGGTGGTGGGTTCGTCGAGGAACAGCACCTGGGGGCGGCTGACGAAGCTGCTGGCGAGGTCGAGGCGGCGGCGCATGCCTCCCGAGTAGGTGGCCGCCGCCCGGTCGGCCGCGCCGGTCAGGGCGAAGGTCCGCAGGAGCTCATCGGCTCGCGCCCCGGCCTCGGTGCGGCTCGCGCCGAGCAAGCGGGCCACCAGGATGAGGTTGTCCCGGCCGGAGAGGTTCTCGTCCACCGCGGCGAGCTGTCCCGTCAGCCCGATGCGCCGGCGTACCTCGCGGGCCTCGCGCACCACGTCGTATCCGGCCACCCGCGCCGTGCCCTGACTGGGCGGCAGGGCGGTGGCGAGGATGCTCACCAGTGTGCTCTTGCCCGCTCCGTTGTGGCCGAGCAGGCACAGAACCTCGCCCTCCCCGATCCGGAAGCTGACACCGTCCAGCGCCCGGGTGCTGCCGTAGGACCGGCTTAAGTCCGTCACTTCAATCATCGCGCTATTCACCGGATGTCATTCCTCGCAGGGAGCGGATCGGGAAATGCATGAGAGGCTGGGAAGTTCCTACATTCGCCGCTCATTCCCCTGCAAGGCCCATACAACAAGTTGCCAGACGGTGCGGGGGAGTTCAGGAGGGCCGACTCTTCCTGACAGGTTCTGACCGCTGCCGTGGGATTACGCGGGCTGCGAGTCCTCATCATCGACGGGGTCCACATAGGGCAGCAGACCGAGCTCCACCGCGCGGGCGCCGGCCTGAAATCGTGAATTCGCACCGAGTTCACGGGTGATTTCGGCTACGTTCCTTCGGTAGGTGCGGACCGACATACCGATTTCCCGTGCCGCGGCTTCGTCCGTACGCCCCGAACTCAGCGCCATCAGAATCCGCCGGGCCATGACGCTGCGGGTCCGGACGCTGAGGCGGCGGTGGTCCTCGAGCGCCGCGCTGCCGTTCCAGGAGATCGTGAACAGGGTGCGCAGATTGCGCAGCACGGCCGGCGCCCGCACCAGTACCGCCTCGCGCGAGATTTCGTCCGAACCGGTCCACACCACGCTCACCGAGCCGTCGGCGAGCACCATTCCGTGCAGCGGCTCCCCGATGAGTCTGACGTCGACTCCGGACGCGTACCTCTCCAGGCACTTCAGGAGGTACCGCTCGTCCATCAGCCCCACCCGCCCCAGCAGGCGCACGTCGACCCCTCGGGCGACGGCCCTGCCCAGCAGCGCGACAAGCCTGGCGGCCCGCTGGTCGTCGCCGCCGGTGAACACGACGGACAGGCTCTGTTGCGCCGACTCGATGATGTCCTCGGCGGCGTCCACGCCCTCCTCCGGCTCCATCTCGGTCAGGAGCCGTTCTTCGCTGCGATGGCGGTCGACGGCCGTCTTGACCAGCCGGCCGGCCTCCAGGAGCATGCGCTCGATCTCTCCGCTGAAGACCGCGCCCCGCGGTCTTAACGGTGTGATATCCGGGTCTGGTTCGGGATCCGGACCGGTGGAATTCTTGGCGATGATGAACGCGTCATTGCAAGAGCTTGGCACAGCTCCCCCTGAAGCCTGGGATTACGTCCTGAACCCGGCGTTGTTGCCGAAAGGAAGGGTTGCGACTCATGAGTACGCCATGGGATCAAGGCAGTTCAGGGAGAACAGGGAGATCGCTTTTCGACCACACCGTCCGCGCTCGGAACGTGGCACGCACTTTCCATGGGCACCTCATCCCCTGCGAGCAAAGACGCAACGATCTTACCTTGACCGACCATGGCGTTGGACTATACCCATCCGCTACCAGCACGGGGAATGGTTGAATCCCTAAAGACAATGGGGGAAACCTCATTGTAGAGTGCGGATTCTCGCCTCCAGGCAACCGGAAACCCGTATCCGGCATCGTCCTCGGGGGAAACCGGAAGCATGGCTACCGGTGGACGGGCTCCGGCGGCCCTCTGCGGGGAACCGCCGGAACCCACTATTCCGATTCAGGACAACTGACCGTCGTAGTCAGGCAGTTTGAACGTGCGCTCGGCATGTCCCCCGACAAGATCGCTCTGATTGTTTCCGATGTTGGCGATGATGGTGTAGCCCAGGGACTCGATCTCCGCCCGCTTGGCCGTCTTGTACTCGGTCGGGTCACCGAAGATGTCACCCAGCGACCGCTGGTACAGGCCGGTGATCGGGTAGCCGACGTGCACCAGGTTGCCCCGGGTCACCTGCTCGAGGACATCCGGGCGCGCGGTGATGAAGAAGATGCCCACGCCACGCTCGTTCGCGTAGCGGGTGAGCTCCAGGACCCGCTCGACGGCGGGAGTCGGCGGGAACAGCTGGAAGTACGTCTCCAGCGAGGTGTTGTCCACGTCGAGGACGATCGCCTGCTTCTGTCCCCCGCCGTTCTGGATGCGCTCCTGTATGTAGGGAAGCGCCTGGTCCATCACCTTGTCGACGTCGTTCTTCCACGTCTGGTAATCGACTGCCGCGGCGGTGCTGGGGGCCGCTGCCGCGGTACGCGCCCGATCCGCCCCGAGGGCCTGCGCGTCCACCGTCCCCGCCAGCCCCAGTACCGCGGCCGTGGCGACAACCGCGCCCACCCGCGCCTTGCGTAAAGCCGCTCTCATGGTCACTTCCTCCGTTGCGTCAGCCGTGGCCGGTGGCCACGATTCGGCTCGAAGCTAAGGCCGCCGCCGATGCTTCTGCGAGCCCCTGGCCGCAACCGGAGCGAGCCACTTCGACCGCATACACCGGCCGTGGACGCAACCGCATGCTTCTCGCCGGACCGGCCGAAATCATGGCAAGTAACTGCCACCGGGCATGAGCCGTGGAGGTGGGATTAGGGTGGAAGTGTCATGGCGCGGATGTCCGTCACAGGCCGATGAACGGATCGAAGCAATGCCCAGAGCGACCAAGACACCATCTCCCACCAGCGCAGACTCCCGGGCACCGGCTCCGGCCGCGAGGAGAGGATCCCATGGGCCCCGCGCCGCGGCCGACCGCGTCTGCTCGCGTCATTCGGTCACCGTATTCTTCGGGGGGCGGCGGGTGGAACTTCCGTCGGAGGAACAGCTCTGTTTTCTCGCGGGGGTCGGCCTTCTCGCCGCGGTCGAGGTCATCGAATGGCCGGTCGCGGCGGCGATAGCGATCGGGCACGGGCTCGCCCACAGCCAGCACGGCAAGGCGCTGCGCGAGTTCGGAGAGGCCCTGGAAGAGGCATGACCGAGTATTCACCGGACTACCCCGCGATGATCGTTCCGGTCGGGCAGGTGGAGCCCGTACCTCGCCGCATTCGCGGCTACGCCGCAGGCCGCCTCGTCTTCGACACCGTGCGGGCGCGCTATGTGTGGCTCTGGCCGGGCTATCCGCAGTACTGCGTGCCCCGCGACGACATCGCCGAGGGAGCGCTGGTCGACGAGGGCCGGAACCTGACGCTGAAGGTCGGCGGAGCGCGCCGCCAGACCCTCCAACTGGGCTCGCTCACCCGCCCCGGCGCGGCCTGGGAGTGGGCCGAGGACGCGCCCTCCGGCATCGTCGGCCACGTCAGCTTCCGCTGGGAGGCCATCGACGCCTGGTTCGAGGAGGACGAGCAGGTGTTCGTCCACCCCAGGAGTCCCTACACCCGGGTCGACGCGATCCGGTCGGGCCGCGGTGTCCGCGTCGAACTGGACGGCACCGTGCTGGCCGACGCCCCGAACTCGGTGATGGTGGTGGAGACGGGGCTCCCGACGCGCTACTACCTGGACCGGGTGTATCTCGACTGGACGCGCATGGAGCCCACCGACACCGTCACCAGCTGTCCGTACAAAGGGACGACGAGCGGCTACTGGGCCGTGCGGACCGACACGGCCACCTACCCGGACCTCGCCTGGGCATACGACTTCCCGACCCGGCAGGTCTCCCCCGTCGCGGGGCTGGTCGCCTTCTACAACGAGAAGGTCGACCTCTTCCTGGACGGCCGGCCGCTTCCCCGCCCCGCCCCGGTCAACAGGGTGACCTGGGAGAACGAACACCGCTAGGCGGCAACACCCGATCACACGGTGGTGCCGTCCCCACGGGCAGGGGGACGGCACCACCGTGTGATCGGGGAGCGTCATTTGACGCCGATACGCGCTCCGGGGCCGAGCGGCAGGTCCAGGCCGTAGAAGATGCCGAGGATCGCCAGCCACACCACCAGGAACGGCACCACGAAGATGGCGAGCCGGGAGATGAGGGTTCCCAGCCGGGCTTCCGGTTCGTATTCGCGGACCATCGCCAGGATGAGGAGGAGATACGGGTTCATCGGGGTGATGGCGCCGGTCGCCGAGTCACCGATGCGGAACGCCGCCTGGCTGAGCGCCGGGCTCATGCCCATCAGCATGAACGCCGGGATGAACACGGGACCGACCAGGGACCACAGGGCGGATCCGGAGAGGATCACCAGGTTGAGGCACGAGGCCAGCAGGACGAAGGCGATGATCGCCCAAAAGCCGGTCACCCCGATGGCGTTGAACAGCGCGGCGGCCTTCACCGCCAGCAGCACTCCGAGGTTGGACCAGGTGAAGAGCGCGATGACCTGGGCGGCGAAGAACATCATCACGATGTACCCGGACATGTTCTTCACCGAGTCGGTCATGGCGGTGACCACGTCCTCGGTGCCGGTGAGCTTCCTGACCGTGAAGCCGTAGGTGAGCCCGGCGATCAGGAAGGCCCCGAAGAGGACCGGGACGACACCGCTGAGCACGGGCGAGGGCACGAAGGCACCGCCCTCTCCGCGCAGCGGGGCGCCCGGTGGCAGCCAGAGCGCGAGGACCGCCGCCAGATACAGGCCGACGACCGCGCAGGTGTACCCGAGCCCCTTGCGCTGCACCGGGGTGAGCGTCAGGTCCTCCCGCGGCGTCTCGCCACTCTCGGCCGCCTGGTAGGCGGGAAGGCGTGGTTCGAGGACGCGGCTGATGAGGAATCCGCCGAGCAGCCCCAGGACGACACTGCTGGCGGCGGTGAAGAAGTAGTTGATGAGCACATGGATATGAAGGCCCTCGGCGGCCGGGAGCACCGAGGCCGCCTGCTGGGTGATGCCCACGTACAGGGCGTCGAGCGAGCCGATGGTGAATCCGGCCGCGTAACCCGCGGTGACACAGGCGAAACCGCCGATGAGACCCGCCACGGGATGGCGCCCGGCGCTCTTGAACACCAGGGCCGCCAGCGGGGGCAGCACGATGGCGCCGACATCGCTCATCATGTGCGCCTGGCTGGCGATGACCGCCACCGCGTACGGCAGCACGGCGCGCGGCACCCGGGCCAGTGAGGCCCGCATCGCGGTCTCCAGCAGGCCGGTCTTCTCCGCGAGTCCGACCACCATCATCAGCACCAGGACGGCGCCGATCGGCGGGAAGGTGGCGAAGTTGGGGATCAGGTTCTCCAGCAGCCAGCGCAGCCCCTCACCGGTGAGCAGTCCGCCGATGTCCTTGGTGTCATCGGTGCCGGGGACGGTGACGGAGAGGCCGATGAGGGCGAGGACGGTGGAGAGAACGGCCAGCAGCACGAAGAGCCCGGCGAACAGCACGATGGGGTTGGGCAGGGCGTTGCCGGCCCGTTCGATGAAGGAGAGGACACGGTCGAGGCCGCCGCGCCGCTCCTTGTCCGGGGAGGTGCCCCCGGGTGCGGGCAATCCGGTCGCCGTCGGCATCAGGGCCGCCTTCCGGCCGGCGTGGCCGACGGCAGGAGGCCCTTGGTGTCCTTGCGGACATGGCCGTCCTGCACGACGCACACGACATTGGCGGGATCGCCGAGCACACCGATGTCCGCGAGCGGGTCCCCCTCGCAGACGATCAGGTCGGCGACGCGGCCGGGAGCCAGGGTGCCGAGCCGGTCGGCGACGCCGAGGAGTTCGGCGGCGGTCCGGGTGCCGGCCACGATGGCGTCCATGGGGTCCATGCCCAGGTCGACGAGGTAGCTGAGCTCCATCAGGTTCTGTCCGTGCGGGCAGACGGCGGCGTCGGTGCCGAGCGCGATCCGGGTCCCCTGCTCGATGGCGCGGGAGATGTTCTCCTTGGTGATGCCGGACCAGCGCACCTTCTTCTCGTAGTGATAGGGCTCCATGGTGGCCTTGTCGATGCCCGCGTAGACGGTGGACAGGGTCGGGACGACGAAGACGCCGCGCTCCCCCGCCATCTCCCGGGCCCGGTCGTCCAGGCCGTAGCCGTGCTCGATGCTGGTGACCCCGCCGCGGATGGCGTTGAGGATGCCCGCGTTCCCCTGGGCGTGCGCGGCCACCGGCTTGCCGCCGTGGCGCCGGCACTCGTCGACCACGGCGCGGATCTCCTCCTCCAGGAGCCCCTCGTCGTCCGGCTGGTCGTACGGGCTTCCCATGCCACCGGTGGCGCAGATCTTGACCAGGTCGGCGCCCGCGCGCAGCACCTTGCGCACGGCCAGGCGCGCCTCGTCCACGGTGTCGGCCAGCTCGGACATCTCACCGCCGCTGAGGTCGGTGCCGTCGGGCAGGCGCACATCGGCGTGGCCACCGGTGTGGCTGATGATGCGCACGGCGGTGTGCACCCGGGGGCCGGTGATCCGCCCGGTCGCGACGGCGGTGCGGTAACCAGTGGCCAGGCCGCCCAGGTCCCGGACGGTGGTGACGCCCGCGTCGAGGGTCTGCCGCAGCCGGGTGGCGGTGTCGTAGGTGACCAGGACCGGGTCGAGCTCACCGCGGCGGCCGGGCGGTGTCGCATGGGCGTAGGCGAGGTGGGTGTGGCAGTCGAAGAAACCCGGCAGCACGGTACGGCCGCCGGCGTCGATGACACGACCGGTGAAAGCGTCGCCGGAGGCCGGGGGCGCGGTCGCCGCCGGGCCCGCGTAGGTGATCGTTCCTTCGGCGTCCGCGATGACGACGGCGTCCGCGATCGGGCTGGCCCCAGTGCCGTCGATCAACGTGGCGTTCTCCACGCGCAGAGCGGTCCTGGTGGTCTCGGACGTGGTGGCATCCGTCATGAGCGAGATCTCACTCCTCGTTGAGGGAACTGGTGGGGAGGAGTGTCGATCCATCGCGTCTTTCGGGTGTTATCATGCAGCATTCCATCGAGATTCACATGCGATACGCAGAAAAGCGCCGCCCATGCAAACGCAGGATTACGCCGCGCCTGACCTCGACGAGTTGGATCGTGGCCTCGTGCACGCGCTGCAGATCCATCCCAGAGCCCCGTGGACACTTGTCGGTGATGTCCTGGCGGTGAACCCGGTGACGGCCGCACGACGCTGGCAGCGGCTCCAGGAGGCGGGGCTGGCGTGGGTGACCGCCTACCCGCAGCTGTCCGACTCCCGGGTCGTGGTGACCGGCATCGTCGAGGTCGACACCGAGCCCGGGGTCGGGGAGGACGTGGCCGAGGCCCTTGCGGCCGAACCCTCGGTGGCGAACGTCAAGCTCACGGCGGGAAGCCGGGATCTGGTGATCGCGCTGCAGGCTTCGGACCTGGGTGAGCTCGCCCAGCTCAGCACGCTCCTGTTCCGGGGCGCGCCAGGGGTGCGGGCGACACGTACGCATGTGACGACGGCGCTGCCCTCCGAGGGCAGCCGGTGGCGGCTTCGCGCTCTGGACGCCGCGCAGTGCGCCCGGCTCGAGGCGGCGCTCCCGCCGGTCGAGCCGCTCCCGCCGGGGATCACCGGCTGGGACCCCCTGGATGTGCGGCTCCTGGAGCTGCTGAGCGCCGACGGGCGCATGGCCATCAGCGACCTGGCGGAGCGCGCCGGGGCGCCCCTGACCACGGTCCGCCGAAGGCTGCGGGGTCTGCTCGGCTCACGGGTGTGCCTGCGCTGCGACCTCGCCCGGCCGCTGTCCGGGTGGCCGATGGCCGCGGTGTACTTCGCGTCCGTACCGGCCGAGCGGCTGGAGGAGACCAGCCGGGCGCTGGCCGGGGTGCGGGAGGTCCGGTCGTGTGCGATCACGGCGGGCCCGCACAACCTGGTGATCGACGTCTGGCTGCGCGCGGCCGGCGATGTGCACGCCTTCGAGGCGCATCTGTCCAGGCGGCTGCCGCAACTGACCATCGACGACCGCTCGGTGGTGCTGCGCACCGTCAAGCACATGGGCCGGCTGCTGGACCGAAACGGCCACAGCGTGGGCATCGTCCCGCTCCGTCCCTTCGCCACCCCGGCTCCCGGGAGCGCAACGGCCACCTGACACACGGGCGCCCGGCCCGCGTCGGCATCGGACCCGTCGGGCCGGTCGGGCCTGGTCCGGACCGGCCGAGGGCGCACCGGACGTGCAGGCGCTTTCCGCCGTTCGTGTGCGTGCCATCTGCCGGTACCTGCGGCCGGACACGCTGGGGCGCCATGGCACCTGTGCGCGCGACAGTCCAGGCCGTTCCGCTGGTGGCTACGGCCATCGTCATGCTCGACGCGGCCACCGACTTCTTCCCGGACGCCCCTCTGGTCGGCGTCATCACACCGGTGCGCCTCGCCGTACTGGCGGGGCTGGTCGCGACGGCGGTGACGGCGCCGCGGCTCGCCACGTTCCGCACCCGGCTCGACCCCGCGATCGCGCTGCTCCTCCTCGGCGCCGTCGCCACCACCCACGTCGGCGGGCACCCCGACGCGCCGCTGCGCGCCCTGATGACCGCCCTCGCCACCTTCTACCTGCTGGTCGGGATCCGGCGGGCACAGCCCGAGTCCTGGCGAGCGGTCGCGCTGCTCGCGCTGGCCGCCGTGGCGGCCGCGGCCACCTCGGCGTTCGCCCAGGTGACCAACGAGGTGCCGACCGGCTTCTGCCGCACCGGTCTCTTCACCGACGTCGACTGCGACAGCGGCGGGCCCGGGTCGATGATCCGCGCCACCGGCACCTTCGCCAACCCCAATCTGCTCGCCGCGTTCCTGGTGCTGCTCACCCCGGTCGCTCTGCTGACCGCGGTGACGGTTGCCGAGCGCACGGCCCGCGTCGCGGTCGTGAGCGTGGGCCTCATCGGCTACGGCGCGGTGCTGACCACCTTCTCCCGGGCGGGCTGTGTCGCGGCGGCCGCGGGCCTGCTGGTGCTCGGCGGCGCGTACTGGCTCGCCCCCCGCCTCGGCCGGTGGGGGGTGCGGACGCTGACGATCGTGGGGCTGGCCGGGCTGGTGGCCGTGACGGTGGCGCTGTGGGTGGTGTCGCGGGCCGGGGACGCGCTCGGCGTCCGGGGCCAGGCGTGGAAGGCGGCCATCGACCTCGCCGTGGACCATCCGCTCGGTGTCGGGCTGGGGCGGGCCGGGGACGCGGTTTCCGCCGCCGTACCCGGCGGCCGGACCTTCGTCCACGCCCACAACATGTGGCTGAACTGGCTGGCCGAAGCGGGCGTGGCCGGTCTGCTCGGCATGGTGCTGGTGACCGTGATCGCCGTCGCCACGGCGGTCCGCGCCGCCCGGGAGAAGTCCGTGGCCGGAGTCGTCGGGCTCGCCGCCCTGACGGGGTTCTTCCTCGCGGCCACGGTGGACCACCCGGCCAACCTGGACCGGATCGCCATGCTCTTCTGGCTGGTCCTCGGCCTCGTCATGGCCGAGGTCCCGGGCCGGTGGCGGGACTCCGGAACACCCGCGCAGACCCCGGCCCGACCGGGCCGCCGCGCGCGGCGCCGCTGAGGTCTGTTGGCGAAAGTCGATCTTGATGGCCGGTGGTCACGTGCCACGGGACGTGACCGTCGATGCCGTCGAGCCCCGGATTGTGGCGGCCGCGGACGCGGGGCAGAGTGGTCTCAGCACTGTCCGAACAAGGCAGCAGGCGCATGGCAGGGTTTACGGAGGTGTGGTGCATGTCCGAGAAGAACCCGGCGCAAGGGACCGCCGGCGAGAGCCCCGAGATCTCGTTGCCGCCCGAAGTCCAGTTGCTGCAGGACGTCACTCCGCCCTTCTTCCCCGAAGGTGGTTCGGGGATGACCATCCGGGTCGAGTGGCCTCCCGGTCACCCCGGGCTCCCTCCGCACCGCCACTCGGGGCCGTCGTTCGGCTATGTGATGGAGGGCGCGGTCCGGTTCGAGCTCGAGGGTGAGCCCGAGCGTGTGGTCGAGGCCGGTGGGACGTTCTGGGAGCCGGGTGGTGACGTGATCCACTACCAGGACGCCAACGCCCTGTCGGACGCGCCGACCACGTTCGTCGTGACCATGCTGTGCGCGCCGGGTCAGCCGATGCTCACGTTGGTCGACGAGGAGGAGCTGAAGGAGCGGGCGCACCTGCGGGCCCCGCGTCCCTCCCAAGGCTGACCCGCTCCGTCTCACTCCTCGAAATTTACTCGCTTCCGCCCCGTCCGGCCCCGACCATGACCCCCATGGTTGATGCCTCCTTGTACACGGCGTTCCTCCTCGCCGCGTTCGTCCTCTGCGTCACTCCCGGCCCCGACATGATGTTCATCGTGGCGATGGGCGGCCGGGGCGGCCCCGGCGCGGGGGTCATGGCGGCGTTCGGGGTGGCGTGCGCGATGTTCGTCCACGCGGTGGCCGCGGCGCTGGGGCTGTCGGCGCTGTTCGCGGCGCTGCCGACGCTCTATCACGTGCTGCGCTGGGCGGGAGTGTCGTATCTGCTGTACCTGGCCGTCAGGGCGTTCCGGGACCGCTCGCTGCCGGGCGAGGAGAGCGGGAGCGTCGGCCCGGGACACCGGCGTGCCTTCTGGCAGGGAGCCCTCATCAACCTGCTCAATCCCAAGGTGATTCTCTTCAACATCGCCTTCCTGCCTCAGTTCGTGAACCCGGAACTCGGCCATGTGCCGGGCCAGTTCATGATCCTGGGGGTCACCTTCGTGGTCATGGGCTTCTGCGTCGACGGATCGGTGGGCCTGCTCTCGGGGAAGCTCGCCGGACTGCTGCGCCGCAGCCGCCGGGCGGCGCGGGGGCTGAACGTCTTCAGCGGGACGGTGTTCACGGGGCTGGCGGTACGGCTGGCCGCCGCACCGAAGTAGGCCGCCCGGGGGCAGGCCGGGGCAGCGTCCCGTGGCCACCCCGCGCCACGGGTCCGGACAGCGGACCGTTCGCCTGGTCCCGCCCGCTCGGCGGCGACGAGAGTGGGCGGGCGGTTCGTGTCAATCGGAAGGCGGCTCACGGCGATGGCGAACACGGTGCGGCGGGGCTACGCGCCCAGTCCCTTCGGGCAGTTGCACTACGCGGAGTGCGGGTCCGGCGAGGCGGTGCTGCTGCTGCACCAGACGCCGCGTTCCTGGACCGAGTACGCCGAGGTGCTGCCCCTGGTGGGCCGGGCACACCGGGCCATCGCCATGGACACCGTGGGGTTCGGCGGCTCGGCCAGGCCCGAGGGGCCGCACTCGATCGAGCGGTTCGCCGACGGGGTGGAGGCGATGGCCGACGGACTCGGGCTGGACGCGTTCCACTTGGTGGGCCATCACACGGGCGGTGTGGTCGCGGTGGAGGTGGCCGCCCGGCTGGGCGACCGCGTCAGCAGTCTGCTGCTCTCGGCCACCGCCTTCGTCGACGAGGCCAAACGCGAGGCGGCGCCCGCGCGCCCGCCGGTCGACCATGTCGACCCCAAGCCGGACGGCTCGCATCTGGTGGAGCTGTGGAACCGCCGCCGCGGCTTCTACCGGGCGGGCGAGGAGGCCGCGCTGACCCGCTATGTGATCGACGCGCTGACCGTGCTGGACCGGGTGGAGGAGGGACACGAGGCGGTCTACCGGTACCGGATGGAGGAGCGGCTGGCGCACATCACGGCCCCGGTACTCGCCGTGTGCGCGCCGGAGGACCACTACTCGCTGCCCGCGCTGGAGAGGTTCGCGGCGGCGCTCGGCTGCGAGACCGCGATTCTGCCGGGCGGCCACGTACCGGCGCCCGAGCAGTTGCCCGGGGAGTTCGCCGACATCGTCACCGCATGGGTGGACCGGCCTCGCCCCTGACCCGGTCCCATGTGGTCCGCGTGACGCCACGCCGCCGCAGCGCCGCCTTGCGCACCTTGCCGGTCTCGGTGAGCGGCAGTTCGCGCAGGATGTCCACGTAGCGGGGGGCGGCGAACGGGGGCAGCTCGAGCTCGCAGTGGCGGATCAGGTCGGCCGGGTCGAGGGTGCTGCCCGCGCGGGGCAGCACGGCCACCATCACCTCGTCCTCCGCCAGCTCGGACGGCACCGGGAAGACGGCCGCGTCGGCCACCGCGGGATGGCCACGGACGACCGTCTCGACCTCGCAGGAGGAGATGTTCTCCCCGCGGCGGCGGATGACGTCCTTGATGCGGTCCACGAACCGGAACCAGCCGTCGGGCTCGCGCACCACACGGTCCCCCGTCCGCCGCCACGCGTCCGCCGGCTCCACCGGCTCGCCCAGGTAGCCGGTGGCGAAGGCGTACGGCCGGTGGCTGCGCACCAGCAGCTCACCCGGGGTGCCGTCGGGGACGGGGGTGAGCAGTTCGTCGACGACGCGGGCGTCGAAGCCGTCGCGCAGGGTGCCGATATAGCCGGGCCGCTGTTCCTCGGGGGTGGTGCCGATGACGAGGTTGGTCTCGGTGGAGCCGAATCCGTCGATCAGGGTGACGCCGAACCGCTCGCGGAACGGCTGCCAGGCGTGGGCCGGTGTCGCCGGGGAGAGTCCGCGTACGGCCCGGTGGGCACGGTCGTGCGTGCCCGGCGGCTGGGCCAGCAGCATCGGCACCATGGCGCCCAGCAGATAGACGACGGTGGCCCCGGCCCCGGCCGCCCCGGCCCAGTACCGGGAGGCCGAGAAGCGGGGGGCGAGGGTGTACGCCGCTCCCACGGTCATCGCCTGCGCCAGCGCGTTCAGGGCGTTGGTGTGGAACAGCGGGAGGCAGGTGTAGAGGACGTCGTCCGCGGTGAGGCGCAGCGCGCCGGAGACATTGCGCCCCCACCAGACGAACTGGGCGTGGGGGCAGCGGACTCCGCGGGAGGTTCCGGTGGTCCCGGAGGTGAAGAGGACGCACGCGGTGTCGCCCGGGCGGACGGGGGCCGCCGGCAGCGCGGGGCCGTGGCCCGGCCGGGGCACGTCGTCTCCTCCCGCGAGCCACAGCGTCCCCTGGTAGCCGGCCGCCCGCAGGCGCTCCGCCGTCTCCTCCTCCGCGAGCAGATGGGTGGGGCGGGCCTGGTCCAGGACGTTCCGCAGCCCGCTGCCGCGCAGCCCCGTGTTCAGCGGGACCAGCTCGGCGCCGAGCCAGGCGGCGCCGAGGAACAGGTCGACGAGTTCGACCCGGTTGCCCGTCATCGCCGCGATGCGGTCCCCCGGGCGGCAGCCCCGGGCCGCGAGGGCCCCCGCCATGGTGGCGGCGGCCTCTCGCGTCTGCCGGTAGGTGCGGAGGGTGTCCCCGATCCGCAGGAAGGGGCGGTCCCCGTGGTCCCGGGCCGCGGTGTGGAGCAGCCCGGGAATCGTCAGGGAGGTCACCGCAGCACCTCGCGCTCGCGCAGTTCGCGGATCCGCTCCGGTGGCAGCCCCGCGACCTCGCGCAGCACATCGTCGGTGTCGGCGCCGAGCACGGGTGCCGCCGTGCGGACGCCGCCCGGTGTGCGGGTGAGCCGGATGGGCGGCCCCTCGTGCAGGAAGGCCCCGGCCACCGGGTGTTCCGCGCGGACGTAGAAACCCCTGGCCCGCAGCTGCGGGTCCTGTTCGACGAGGTCGCGGCCGTCCTGCACCGCGCCCGCGGGTATGCCGTGCTCCTGGAGGAGTTCGGCGGCGGCGTCGGCCGGCAGGGTCCTGGCCCAGCCGGCGAGGGCGTCGTCGACCAGGTCGGCGTGGTGTGCGCGGTCGGCCGCGGTGCGGGTGCGCTCGTCGGTGGCGAGGCCGGGGCGCCCGATCGCCGTGCACAGCCGGGCCCATTCGGTGTCGTCGCGGACGCTGACGGCCAGCCAGCGGTCGGCGCCGAGACAGCGGTAGACGCCCTGCGGGCTCCACCGCGGATCGGTGTTCCCGGCGGGCTCGGCGGGGTTGAGCAGGCTGGTGCCCATATGGGAGGCGATCGCCTCGAGCTGGGACAGGTCGATGTGCTGTCCACGCCCGGTCTCCTCCCGGTGTTCCAGGGCGGCGGCGGTGGCGAGCGCGGCCTGCAGCCCGGCGACGATGTCGCCGTGGCCGTAGATCACCCCGACCACGTCCTCCGGGCCCCATCCGGTCAGGCCGGTGAGCCCCGAGGAGGCCGACACGGTGTCCGCGTAGGACACCCAGCCGCTGCGCGGGCCGCTGTGGCCCATGCCGGACATGCTGACGTACACCAGGCGGGGGTTGATCTCGCGGAGGGTGTCGTAGCCGAGGCCCAGTTTGGTCATGACGGTGGCGCTGAAGTTCTCCACCAGGACGTCGCAGGACGCGATGAGGTCGCGCAGTACGGCGATGCCGTCCTCGGTGCGGGTGTCCAGGGCCAGGCTGCGCTTGTTGCGGTTGACCTCGTTGAAGTAGCCGTTGGTGTTCGGATCGGTGTGCGGGCCGCGGGACAGATGCATGAAGGGCGCGAACCGGGTGGGGTCGGGACGGCCCAGCGACTCGACCTTGATGACATCGGCGCCGTGGTCGGCGAGCACCTTGGTGCAGTAGGGCCCGGCGAGCACCCAGGTCAGGTCCAGGACGCGGATGCCGTGCAGGGCGGGCCGCGCGGGTTCGGCGGGCGCCGCGGGCACCCGCGGGGCCGGCCGGTATTCCTCCAACAGCCGCTGGTCCGCGCCCCGTTCCGGGACGTCCAGCTCCTTGATCCGGTGGCCTTCCGGGAACGCGAAGGGGAAGCCCAGGTCGGTGCGGCCCCCGGCGCGGAGGAAGAAGTCACGGGCGGCGAGCTGCGGGTTGCCGGGCATCTCGTGCGGCAGGTCGACGGCCGCCCAGGGCAGCTTCCTGGACTGGGCGAGCTCGGCGAATTCGGCCTTCGGCCACCGGCCCGCGAAGTCCTGCACCACCTCGAAGACATGCTCCTGGTACTTCTTGCGCTCCACCGGATCCTGCCAGCGCGGCTCGGCGAGGTCGGCCTCGGCGCCCTCCTCGCGCAGCCAGACCAGGAGCGCGTCCCACATACGGGGGCTGCCGCCGAGGCCACCGCCCAGATAGCCGTCGGCGGCCCGGAACAGCCCGTGCGGCACCAGCGGATGCACCCGGCCGGGGCGCCCCGGCACCCGGTCCTCGTGCAGATAGGCGAGGGTGCCGGCCTCCAGGGCGGCGGCCGCGCACGCCTGGGCGGACACATCGGCGAGCTGGCCCGGCCCGGTGCGCCGCGCCCGCAGTCCCAGCAGCGCGGCGATCGCACCGTGCACACCGGCGAGCTGCTCCGCCTGGTTCTCCGGCAGGCGCAGCGGCGGGCCGTCCGGGTCGCCGACCTGCGCGAGCATGCCGCCGAGCGCGGCGACCACCAGATCGGTGCCCTGCCAGTGGCTGCGGGGACCCACGGTCCCGAACGGGGTGACGCGGACGTGGACGAGGTGGTCCAGGCCCGCGACGGCCTCCGGCGCACCGTCCGGTGTCCCGTCGAGGAGGACATCGGCGCCCTCCACCAGGCGCCGCAGTTCCGCCGGGGACGCGGGGGTCACGGACCGCTTACCGGCGTGCCAGTGGACGAACGCGTCGCCGTTCAGTTCCCGCCGGGTCGGATCCCCCTCCTCGGGCTCGACCAGGACGACCTCATAGCCGAGGCCGACCAGGAGCCGGCCCGCGAACCGGGTGAAGGGGCTGGACAGTTCGACGACGCGTACGGCCGGGTTGCTCACATCTCCTCCGGGGGATGCTCAGGCGTGCTGCTGGTTCAGGAAGCCGGTGACCGCCGTGTAGTAATCGTGCGGCCGCTCCTCCTGAAGGTGGTGGGAGACCTGGTCCATGACGTGCAGATTGCCCTTGGGGACCATGCGGGCGAGCATCAGCGGATAGTCGGGGGTGAGGAACGCGTCGTACATGCCCCAGATGAAGAGGGTGGGGGCCTGGATGGCGCCGAGCTCCGCGGTGAGGTCCTGCCAGTCGCCGCGGGGGTTGTCGGAGGCGCCGGCGAGGGCGGTCTCCTCCGGGTCGAGGCTCTGCTCGTAGCGCAGGGTGACGGTGTCGTCGGGAATGGCACCGGCGTCGTACCACTCCAGGCGGGCGATCAGCTCCCGCATCTTCTCCCAGGAGGGGCCGGTGCCGCCGTAGTACACATCACGGGCGTTGCGGCCGCGGCGGCCGCCCTCGGGCAGCGGGGCCAGCGGGCCGTGGAACACGGGCATGCTGCCGGTGATCGTCAGCGACCGGACCCGCTCGGGGTACTTCGCGGCCAGGTTCAGCGCGATGGTCCCGCCCCAGGAATTGCACACGAAGTCGGCGCGCTCGATGCCCAGGGTGTCGAGCAGGGCGACCGTCTTGGCGGCGTGGTAGTCCCACATGGGGCCCTCGATGACGGGCTTGGCCGACGTGCCGTACTGCAGGATGTCCACGAGGAAGCAGTGGCGGTCCTGGGCGAACAGCGGTGCCACCTGTCCGAAGTCGGACCAGCCCGTGCACCCGGGGCCGCCGCCGTGGAGGAAGACCGTCGGGCTGGTGCCCGCCGTGCCCAGCTCGATGTAGTGGTACGTGACGCCGTCCGCTTCCGCGTGGGCGCCCTCCGGCGGCTTCTGGATGTTCATGAGGTCCATGCCCCGATGGTGTGGTGCCGGTGATCTCCGCCCAAGCGGTCCGGTCCGCTGAGCGGGCCGGTCTCGTGGTGACCGCCTCCGGGCGGTGGCTAGCCTCCCGGTCCAGCGTGTCCGCGGTAGTCGTGCCGTGTCCGCGGTAGTCGTGCGCAGAAAGGCAGTACATGTCCGCGTGGGAAGTTGCCGAGGAACGGGCCAGGGCGGCGATCGGCCGCCCGGAACACCGGGACCTGGGGGTCGTACGGGCCGAGGACGCGGCGGAGTTCGCGCGCTCGGCCGGGGAGACCGGCCCGCAGCTGGTCGACCCCGGCCACCCGGACTTCACCGTCCACCCGATGTACCTGGTGAGCCTGTTGCGGGGCGCGGGAGGCGCCGGTCAGGACGAGTTCCGGCCGGACGGCATGTACCGCGACGAGGTCCCGGGCACCGACGGCCTGGATGTGCGGCTGATGGCGGGCGGTCAGGAGGTCCGGTTCACCGGCGAGGTGAGGGCGGGCGACCGGATCCGGGTCCGCCGGGTCCTCACGGATGTCGAACGCAAGGGCAGCGGAACGCCGTTCCTGCTGCTGACCGTGGAGAAGACGTACACGGCGGAGCGGGGCACGCTCGTCCGGGTGCGGGAGAGGTTCATCGTCCGATGAGGGTGCTCACGGGACAGCCCGTACCACCGGTGGAGTTCACCCCGGATGCCGTCACGCTGCTGCGGTTCGGGGCGGTCACCCGCAATGCCCATCGCATCCACTACGACACCGGGTTCGCGCGGTCCGAGGGGCTGGACGGCCCGGTCGTCATGGCGCAGCTGCACGGCTGTCTGATGCACCGGGCCGCCAGGAGCTTCGCGGGTCCGGGCGGACGGGTGCTGGAGGTCGGATGGCAGAACCGGGCCCCGGCCCTCGCCGGGGAGCGGCTCGTGGTGAGCGGCACGGTCGGCGAGGTCGATGCCGAGACGGGTCGGGTCACCCTGGAGCTGGTCGAGCACGGTGGGCAGGGTGATGTGGTGTGCTGCCGGGGCACGGCCGTGGTCCTGATGGGCTGACCGCGCCCCGCGTCGGGATGAGATCGCCTGGGCGGGATCATCCCCCGGGCGAGATCCGGGAGCATCCCTCGGGTGGGATCCGGGAGCATCCCTCAGCCGAGGTCGAGGACCACCTTGCCGATCGCCTCCCCGGACCGCAGGCGTGCCACGGCCTCCGTCAGGCCGTCGATGCGATGGTGCTCGATGGGCAGGGTGAGCTCCCCGGAGGTGAGGTCACCGAGCATCCGCTTGGTGTCGTCGGCCACCTCCTTGCCCCGGGTCATCAGGTTCACGGGCAGCAGCGACACATCGGCGAGGAGGAAGTCCGCCAAATCCACGGTGAACTCCCGGCCCGCGGTGTAGCCGACGAGGGCGACCCGGCCGCGGGGGCGCACCAGCGGCAGGGAGTCCCGCAGGACCGGCCCGCCCACGGTGTCGATGACGACGTCCACCGGGCCTCCGACCGCGTCGGTGGACAGGTCGGCGGCGAGCACCACCTTGGCGGGGGCCGGGACATGCGGCAGCTTGGCGGGGCGGCCCACCACGCCGATCACCTCGGCTCCGGCCCGGGCCGCGACCTGCACGGTGAGCGCGCCCACCGCACCGGCCGCCCCGGTCACCAGGACTCGCTCCCCGGGCTGGACGGCCGCCACGGCGTGCACCGAGGCCCACGCCGTCCCCGCGGGCGAGAAGTAGCAGCAGGCCATGGCGGGGTCCGTGCCCTCGGGCACGGCCTCCACGGCGGCGTCGGGGACCAGCGCGTGCTCGCTCCAGGCGCCGTCGCGGCGCATTCCGAGGGCCTTGCCGCGGAGGAGGACGAGGCTGCCCTCGGGGTGGACGTCGGAGGCGAGGACGGTGCCGCTGCCGGCGGTGCCGGGAATCGACGGCAGGTCGGGGAGGATGCCGAACTGGCCGTCGACGACGTTCAGATCGAGGTGGCTGACGGCGGCCGACTTCATCCGCACCAGGGTGTGGCCGGGCCGTGGCTCGGGGACCGGCCGCTCGACGAGCCGCGGCAGGGTGCCGAACTCCTCCAGCACCAGGGATTGTGACGTCGGGTGGCTCACGTTTTCGCTCCGTATCCACGGACTCACGGCCGTGTTCGGTGGTGGCGGACCCCGCGCACGCTAGACCGCCCCCCGCCGTCCGCGCACCGGGACGGGTCCGCTCAGCGGGACGTACCGCCGCGGCCGCAGTCCCGTCCCCCGCCGGGGAGGGAGCGGTCTGCTCAGCGGACCGGATCCCTTGGGCGGATCCGCGCCGCGCCGGATGCTCGGGTCCACCGAAAACCGGCAGCAGGAGGACACGCACGATGACGGTCGAGGACTCTCCCGACACGGCCACCCCCGTCCGGAGCCGCCGCAGAAAACCCGCCGAGCCCGGCCGCCAGGACTGGTCGTCCTGGCCCCATTACGACGGTGCGGCAGCGGGCTTCCGCGGCTACTGGTATCCGGTCACCTGGTCCAGCCAGGTCACGGGGAAGCCGCTGCCGTTCACCATCTGCGGCGAGCGGATCGCGCTGATCCGCGACAACGGCACGGCCTACGCCCTGCACAACCGGTGCCCGCACCGCGGTGTGCCGCTGTCCGAGGGCAACCAGCAGTTCCCGGGCACGGTCAGCTGCCCGTACCACGGCTGGACCTTCGACCTGCCCACCGGGCGGCTCTCCGCGGTCATCACCGACGGCCCGGGGTGCCGGCTCACCGGCAAGCTGGGCGTGCGCACCTACCCGGTCGAGGAGCGCCTCGGCATGGTGTGGGTGTACATCCCGATCGCCGACGAGGAGCCGCACCCGATCGACTCCCAGCTTCCGGAGGAGCTCGTCTCCAACGCCTTCGTGATGGGCGGACGGATCGAGCCGCGCGGTGGCAACTGGCGGTTCGCCTGCGAGAACGGCTTCGACGAGGGCCACGCCAAGTATCTGCACCGCACGGCCCTGTGGCGGCTGTTCAAGCCCATGCCGACCTGGAACATCACCCGGATCGTGCCGCGCGGCCGGTGGATCTTCCGGGTCCAGGACGAGGTCCACTGGGACGCCGAGTTCCCGGGGGTGGGCCGCTGGTCCAACAAGCGGTGGTGGAAGATGCAGCCGCCCAAGGAGACCTTCAACATCGGCAACACCGGCAAGGCCGACAGCGTCGATCCGACGATCGAGGCGCAGGACTTCCCCGGGTTCGCCTCCCTGTCGATGCCGGGCGTGCTGCGCATCGCCTACCCCAAGTTCATCCACTACGAGTTCTACGTCCCGGTGGACGAGAACAACCACCGCTATGTCGGTGTGATGGTCAACTTCACCGAGGGCTGGGACACCCTGCGCTTCTACGCCAAGTACCTCGGCGCGATCCGCTGGCTGTTCCACGGCCAGTTCTCCGGCCAGGACGCGTGGATGGTCGATGTCACCGACGCCCCGCCGGAGAAGCTCTACCGGCCCGATATCTCGCTCACCGCCTGGCGGAATCTGAGCGAGGAGGAGTACGGCAAGAAGCTGGCCGCGGTCGACGGTGCGCCCGCACCCGAAGAGAAGGCATGACATGTTCCGTAAGCTGTTCACCCTGCTGCTGGGCGCCGCGATCGCCGTCGGGATCCCGCTGGCCGCAAAGCGCATCGCGCGGACCACGATGACCCAGGTCCACAGGATCAACCAGTGACCGCCGACGGCCTGGCGGGACTGGATGACCGGCGGCGCTCCTGGGCCCTGGACGCCGCCCGCCACATCAGCGCCGACCGGCTCCGCGAGCTGATCACGGGCCTGGTGAACATTCCCAGCCCCACCGGCGACGAGGGCCCGCTGGCCACCCATATCGCCGACACCCTGCGCGCCACCGGCTGCCACGCGGCCGTCCAGCCCCTCGACGACCGCCAGGCCAACGCCTGGGGGCGGCTGACCGGCGACGGCACCGGCCCCGACCTCATGCTGTACGCCCCCATCGACACCCTGACGGTGGGCGAGGAGAGCGAGGACGTGCCGTGGATCGGCCCGGAGCTGCGCGAGGACATGCGCCCCGCGGCCACCGTCTACGACGACCTGGTCACCGGGCTCGGCGCCTCCAACCCCAAGGGCCACGCGGCGTGCGTGATGATGGCCGTCGAGGCGATCTCGCTGGCCGGTGTCCCGCTCACCGGTGACCTGGTCGCGGCGTTCGGCGCGGGCGGGATGCCCACCAACGCCCGGCCCGTGGGCACGCGTCTCAACACCGGCCAGGGCGCCGGGTGTTCGTTCCTTCTGGAGCAGGGCGTGTGGACCGACTACGCGGTCATCGCCAAGCCCGGCTGGACCGTCTCCTGGGACGAGGTCGGACTGGTCTGGTTCGAGGTGACGGTCGGCGGCATCCACACCTACGCGGGCTCCCGCCACCGGCTCCCGTACGACAACGCCATCGCCCGCGCCGGGGAGGTGGCCGCGTACCTGGAGAAGTGGTTCGAGGAGTACGCCGAGCGGCACACCTCGGGCACGGTGGCGCCGCAGGGCATCGTCTCCTCCATCCGCGGCGGCTGGCCGCGGATGGCGGCGGTCACCCCCGCCGTGTGCACCCTCATGGTGGACCTGCGGATCAGCCCGGACATCACACCGATGCGGGCCAAGCGCGAGTTCATGGACGCGCTGGCCGCGCTGCGGGCCGCCTCGCCCGGACTCGACGTCCGGGCGGAGATGGTGCTGGCGATCCCCGGCACCCGCACCCCGCGCGAGTCGTGGATCCACCGCAGCGCCACGGCCGCCTGGGAGGCGCTGGAGGGGCGCGAGCACGAGGTGATCCCCGGGAACAGCGGCGCCACCGACGCCAACATCCTGCGCGGCCGCGGCATCCCCACGGTGCGGGTCGGCATGCCCAAGGTGGCGGAGGCGCCGTTCGAGATCGATTTCGCCCGCGGCATGAACACGGTGTCGCTCCGGGCCATGGAGAAGCTCACGCGCCATCTGATCCGCACGGCCGTGGACACCGTCACCCGGTCCCGCGACGAGCTGGAAGGAGCAGGGGCATGACCGAGATCGTCCTGGGGGTCGGGGCGTCGCACAGCACGCTGATGAACACCCACTGGGAGGAGACGTACCACAAGGACCGCGCCGAGCGGTTCCGGGACGCCCTCGGCCGGGCGCGGGACGCGCTGGCCGCGGCCCGCCCCGACACGGTGATCCTGGTCGGCTCCAACCACTTCCGGGGGTTCTGGCTCGACCTGATCCCCAGCTTCACCATCGGGGTGGACGAGTGCGTCGCCAGCGGCGAGTCCGGCACCCCCAAGGGCCCGCAGCCGGTGGACCGGGAGCTGGCCCTCTACCTCGCGGGCTCGCTCGTGGAGCGGTCCGGTTTCGACGTGGCGTTCTCCGCCCGGCTGCAGATCGACCACGGCCAGTCGCACGCCGTCCAGTATCTGCTCGACGGGCTCGACGTCGACCTCGTACCGCTCGTGGTGAACGTCTTCGCGCCGCCGCTGCCCACTCTGGAGCGCTGCGAACAGCTGGGCCGGGCGCTCCGGGAGGCGGTCCTGGCGTTCCCCGGCGACCGCCGGGTGGCCGTCATCGGCTCCGGCGGGCTGTCCCACCGGCTGCCCTGGCCGGACTGGCGCGACCCGAACGGCGAGGACGAGGAGTTCATGGTCGGGGCCTGGCTCAACGGCCGGGAGAACTGGCAGGACTACGACGTACGCCGCCGCGAGATCATCCGGGCCGCCGAGGCATCGCTCAACCCGGAGTTCGACGAAGAGATCCTGTCCTGGATGGAACGGGGACAGGCGCACCGCCTCACCGAGTACACCACCGCGGAACTGGAGAAGGTGGCCGGCAACGGCGCCCAGGAGCTGCGCACCTGGCTGCTGATGTCCGCGCTGCTCGATCACGTCCCGGGCCGGCGCCTGGCCTATGAACCGATGCCCGAGTGGCTCACCGGCATGGGGGTCGCCGTCCTCGACCCCGCACAGGCCCCCGCACAGACCCCCGCGCAGACCAGCGAAAGGCAGTCATGAGCATCTGGAACGAGCTGTCGGGCATCGACTACCGGCACGCCTACGTCGACACCGGCGACTTCAAGACCCGCGCCCTGCAGGCCGGCCCCGAGGACGGCGAGCATGTGGTGTTCCTGCACGGGACGACCGGCCACCTGGAGGCGTTCGTACGGAACATCCCGGCGCACGCCGAGCGCTACCGCTGCCACTCCATCGACATGCTGGGCCACGGCTACACCGGCAAGCCCGACCGCCCGGCCGAGATCCCCCTGTACGTCGAGCACCTGATGGCCTATCTGGACGCCGTCGGCGCCGAGCGCGCCCATCTGGTCGGCGAGTCGCTGGGCGGCTGGGTGGGGTCGTGGGCCGCGAGCGAGCACCCGGAACGGGTCGCCTCCCTCCAGCTGCTGTGCATGGGCGGCACGAAGATCAATCCGGCGATCATGGAGCGGCTGAAGACGTCCACCAGCGACGCGGCCCTCAAGGACGACATCTCCTTCACCCGGGAGCGGCTGCGGCTGCTGTGGGCCCACTGGGACGAGGACCTGGGCGAGGAGCTGACCCGGATCCGCTACGACATCTACCACCACCCCGACTTCCAGCGGAACCTGCACAATCTGCTGGCGCTCCAGGAGCCGGAGGCCCGCGAGCGCAATCTGCTGCGGCCCGACCGCATGGGCCGGATCAAGGCGCCGACCCTGGTGGTGTGGGGCAACAAGAACCCGCTCGGCGACGTGCCGGAGGCCGAGGCCATCGCGGCCGCGATCCCCGGGGCGCGGCTGGAGGTGTTCAACGAGTGCGGCCACTGGCCGCAGCACGAGAAGGCCGATCTGTACAACCCGCTCAGCCTGGAGTTCCTCGCCGCGTCCTCGGCCACCTGATCGTGAGGTTCCTGCCATGACCGTAGTCCCCATCGACCAAGCCGTCAGAGCCTGTCCCGACCCGATGAACTCCGTCCTCGGCAAGGTCCGGTCCATCCTGGAGGCGTTCACCGCCGACGACGACTCGCTCTCGCTCGCCGATCTGGTGCGCCGTTCGGGAGTGGCGAAGGCGACCGTCCACCGGCTGTCCCAGGAGCTGGTCGCATGGGGGCTGCTGGAGCGGGCGGGCTGCAACTACCGGCTCGGGCTGCGCCTGTTCGAGATCGGGCAGCGGGTGCACCGGCAGCGCATCCTGCGGGAGGTGGCCCAGCCGTATATGGAGGATCTGCTGCTGGCCACGCGGGAGACCATCCACTTCGCCATCCATGACGGGCTGGACGTGGTGTACCTGGAGAAGATCCTCCCCCATCGGGGGCTGAGCGAGGAGTCGCGGGTGGCGGGGCGGCTTCCGCTGTACTGCACGGCGACCGGCAAGGCCATCCTCGCCCACTCCCCCGGCAGCCTGTTCGGCGAGGTGGTCAGGAGCGGGCTCAAACCGTTCACCCGCCACACCATCACCTCGCCGGGCCGGCTGCGCGCCCAGCTGGACCGGGTCCGCGATCAGGGCATCGCCACCGAGGCGGAGGAGGTCCGGCTCGGCTATATGAGCATGGCGGTCCCGGTCTTCGGCCGGCAGAACACCCTCGCCGGGGCCCTGTCGATCACGGCGCCGACCTACCGGGTGGACGCGATCGCCCATGCCAGCGCGCTGCGTACGGCGGGCCTTGGCATCAGCCGCTCGCTGAGGTCGGCGCTGTGACGGCCCCCGTGGTGTCCTCCCCCGCGCTGGAAGAGGTGCTGGCCCGGGCCGGGGAGCTGATCGACCGGTGGCGGGACGAGGACTGCGGCACCCCGACGGTCAAGGACTTCTGCCGTTACGCCGCCGCCCTCAACGACGGTGAGTACATCCGCCGGGCCCGCGCCCTGGAAGCGGACGGCCGGCCCGTCGAGGCGCCCGCCCTGTTCCTCGCGGCCACCATGAGCTGGGAGGACGGTCCGCCGGAGGACGAACTGCGGCCGGATGGCCTCGCCCGGCGCGAGTCGCCGTGCACCGAGGGTCTCCCGGTGCGCCAGGTGCACGGCGGCCAGTCGGTGCGCCTGGTCCGGCCCCCGGTGGCCGGAGCGCGGATCACGGCGACCCGTGCGGTCGTCTCCGCGCGGCACAAACACGGACGGTCGGGTGAGTTCGTCCTCCTGGGCGTGCGGACCCGGTTCCTGTCCCCCGACGGGAGCGAGCTGACGGCCGTGGACGAGACGATCGTGGTGCTCGACGCCACCGGAGGTGACCGATGACGGCGCCCGCTGCCGGGGCCGAGTGTCCACCGCGCCGGTACGCCCACACCAGTGTGCAGCTCTTCCGCTTCAGCGCCGTGTCGTGGAACGCGCACCGGATCCATTACGACGCCGCGTTCGCGGCGTCGGAGGGGTTTCCCGACACGGTGGTGCAGTCCACGCTGCACGGCGAGACGCTCAGCCGCAACGCCCTGGAGTGGGCCGGGCCGGGCGCCCGGCTGGAGTCGGTGGCGTGGCGCAATGTGGCCACGGCGGTGGCCGGTGAGCAGCTGACCTGGGCCGCGACGGTGTCCTCGGTCGAGGGTGCGCGGGTCCGGCTGGACGCGCGCATCCTCAAGGCCGACGGCTCCGAGTGCGTCACGGGGACGGTGGAGGTGACGCTCGCCGGGTGACGGCCCGGCCCGACCGGGTACGGGAGCGGTGGAACCCAAGGCCGACGGGGGGCCTTGGGTTCCACCGCTCCCGCGTGTCCGGGCCGCGGTGCCCCGGCGCCACCGGTTCCGCACCCTGTCCCGGCAGGCGGACCGATTCCATTGGACCGTGATCCGGCCCTGCCTACGCTCCCTTTCCATGAGCGTTCTCAACGTTGAGCCGGTCGCCGCGGAGGACGCGGCGGTGGTCGAGACGGACATCCTGATCATCGGCGCCGGCCCGTCGGGCCTGTACGGCGCCTACTGCGCGGGCTTCCGCGGGCTGCGTGTCGCCGTGATGGATGTGCTGCCCCAGCGCGGCGGCCAGATCAGCGCGATGTACCCGGAGAAACCGATCTTCGACATCGCCGGATTCGCCTCGGTCCGCGGCCGCGACCTGGTCGACAACCTGGTCGCGCAGGCGGAGACACACGGCACCCGCTACCTCCTCGGCCACCGCGCGACGGAGCTGTCCTACGACGACGGCCGGCCCGTGGTCCGCAGCGACCGGGGGACGACCGTACGGGCCGGGGCGGTAGTGATCACCGGGGGCGTGGGGACCTTCACTCCCCGCCCGCTGCCGGCCGGGGAGGATTTCCTCGGCCGCGGCCAGGTGTACTTCGTGCCCGACCCCACCGCCCACGCCGGCCATGACGTGGTGGTCGTCGGCGGTGGCGACAGTGCCTTCGACTGGGCGGCCCTGCTGGCCCCCATGGCGCGCTCGGTCCGGCTGGTACACCGCACCGCGCGGTTCCGCGCCCACCGCGCGTCGGTGGAGAAGGTCCGGGCACTGGGCATCGAGATCCTCACGGACTCCGAGGTCAGCGGCCTGTACGGCGGCGCGCTGCTGGAGGAGGTCGAGATCCGCCACCGCGTCACGAAGGACACCACGCGCCTCCCCGCGCAGACCGTGGTGGCGGCCCTCGGCTTCATCGCCGACCTCGGCCCGCTGCGGGACTGGGGCCTCACCCTGGAGGCACGCCGGATCGCCGTGGACACCCACATGGCCACCAATCTCCCCCGCGTCTTCGCGGCCGGCGACATCACCGACTACCCGGGCAAGGTGCGCCTGATCTCCGTCGGCTTCGGCGAGGCCGCCACGGCCGTCAACAACGCCGCCACGGTCATCGACCCGGAGGCGGCGCTGTTCCCCGGGCATTCCACCGAGAAGGAGAACTGACATGGCCTACGTCATCGGCGCGTCCTGCGTTGACATCATGGATCGGTCCTGCATGGAGGAGTGCCCGGTCGACTGCATCTACGAGGGCGAGCGCAAGCTCTACATCAACCCGGTGGAGTGCATCGACTGCGGCGCCTGCGAGGTCGCCTGCCCGGAGCAGGCGATCACGGTGGACCGGAAGGCGGATCCGGAGCACCGCGCGGACAACCGGCGGTTCTTCGAGGAGGTCCTGCCCGGCCGGGACGCCCCACTGGGCACTCCCGGTGGCGCCGGGGCGGTCGGCCCGCTGGGCGCCGATACCGCCCTGGTGGGGGGCGGCTGAGCGCACCGGACATGGCGCTCCAGCCGGTGGCCCGCGCCGGATTCCGACCACTCACACCATTCCTACCAGGCAAAATAATCTCTATATTGTCCATCCTCAGAACTAATGGTGTCCCTGGTCAGGCACCAGCGGGCGAGGAGGGCATGTCGTGACGACTGCAGCGGTACCTCGTGGCAACGGCGAGGAAGCCCGGCCGGACGGGCGGTCCCCCAGGTCCGTCCTCGGCAAGGTCGGGCTCATCCTGTCCGCCTTCGGCGACGGCGACCTCGCCCTCAGCCTCACGGAACTCACGGCACGCACCGGGGTCGCCAAGGCCACGGTGCACCGGCTCTGCCAGGAGCTCGTCGCCTGCGAAATGCTGGAGCGGGACGGCTCGGACTACCGGCTCGGCCTCCTGCTGTACTCGATCGGCCTGCGCGCACCCCGGCAGCGCACCCTGCGCCACGCGGCGCGGCCGGCCCTGGAGAACCTCGCGCAGGCCCTCGACAGCCCGGTGAGCCTGTCCGTGCCGAACGGCAGCGAGCTGCTGTGCATCGACAACGCGGGCCGCCACCGCAACCGGGCCGGTGCCTCGATCGGCGGACGGCTGCTCCAACTGCACAGCACGGCCCCGGGAAAGCTCACCCTGGCCCTGCTGCCCGAGCAGTACCCGCTGGCGCGGCTGACCCCCCATATGCGCCGGATGACCGCCCGCACCCTCACCGCCGACCGGCTCCCGGGGGAGCTCGTGCGCATCCAGGAGCAGGGCTACGCCACCGACCGCGAGGAGCACCGGCTCGGCTATTCCGCCGTGGCCGTGCCCGTGCGCGGACCGCGGGACGGCGCCTACCTGGGCGCGCTGTCGGTGGTCGCCCCCTCGGCACGCCAGAACGTGCCCCGTACGCTGGCGGCGCTGCGGACCGCCTCGGAGGCCGTCACCACCCGTCTCTCGGTGATCGAGGCATACCGCGCCGAGCCGTAGCCGTCAGTCCGCAGCCCCGGTCCGTGCCCCCAGCCCGTAGCCCTCAGTCGACGAGCAGCCGGGCTATCCCGCGTTCGCTGAAGACGTCCCCGGTGGCGAGGGCCACCGCGCCGTGCAGGGCCGAGGCGGCGCCGAGCTGTGTGGTGGTGATGGTCAGCTTCCGCGTGGCCAGCGGCAGGGCGCGCTGGTACACCACGGCCCGCACCCCGGAGAGCAGGTCGTCGCGGAGTTCGCTGAGCGGCCCGCCGAGGACGAGGGTGCGCGGATTGAACATGTAGACGAGCATGGCGGCGAGTTCGCCGATCTCGGTGGCCGCCTGCCGCAGGGCCCGGACGGCGGGCGGGTCGTTGTCGGCGACGCGCTCCGCGAGTTCGTGGACCCCGTGCAGCGGGTCCTCCTCGGTGGACTCGGGGATGCCCAGGCTCCGCAGTACGGCGCGGTGCGAGGCGATGGCGCGCACACAGCCGACGTTGCCGCAGGTGCACAGGGCGGTGCCGCCGCCGAGGGACCGGATGTGGCCGACATCGCCGGCCGCGCCGTCCGCGCCGCGGTAGATCCGGCCGTCCGCGGTGGCGAGCCCCGCCCCGATCCCGGTGGCGATCTTGAGGCAGAGCACCGGGGTTTCGGCCCGGGCGTGCACGGCCTCACCGAGGGCCATGAGGTTCGCGTCGTTGTCGACCTGGGCGGGGGCGCGGAACCGGGTCCGCAGCCGTTCGGCGACCGGGAAACCGTCCCAGCCGGGCATGCCGTTGGGCCGGAGCGGGGAGCCGCGCGACGGGTCCACCGGGGCGGGCAGCCCCATCACCACCTGGCGGACCCGGCCGGGGTCGCACCCGGACCGCTCCAGCAGGGCGAACAGCCGGTCGCACACCAGCTCCAGGACCGTTTCCGGCCCCGCGTCGATCCGCACGAGCACCGTGTCCCGCGCGAGGATGCGTCCGCCGAGATCGGCGATCGCGATCCTCGTCTCCAGGCTGTCGACGTCGGCGACGGCGATGGTGCCCGCCCGCGGGCTCAGCGCCAGCAGCCGCGGGGGCCGCCCGCGCACCGATTCGCCGGATTCCAGCTCCTGCAGGATGTCTCGGCCGAGGAGTTGGTCCACCTGCTGGCCGACGGTGGAGCGGGCCAGACCGCTGCGCCGCGCGATCTCGGCCCGGTTCGTCGCCTCACCGGCCACCACGAGATCCAGCACTCTGCGCAGTCCGACGGGGACCGCGGGCAGCAGCGCCCGGTCGGCGGAACGACCGTCATCTTCACGCATTTCCTCAACCTAGCCGCCGTGGATCACCGGCGACCAGCCTTCCTTTAAGACGTTATTAGTTTGCAAGGAAAATTAACAACTGCCTCTTGTTCGCGGTAACCGAACTAAACGAAGGTGTGGGTCGAGGCGAACACGCCCCACCCAACCGTCAGAAGAGGGCCGTCCCCTAGCAACCCCCGTTCCCGAAGTCAACGGCGGTGGACCGCTCCACGAGGCGCGGACCGCCGCCGCGACACCCCTGCCGCGGCCGTACGCGACCCGCGCACACTGCCGTGGCCTGCCCTTTTCTCGCGCGTGACCCGCCACAACGCATCTTGAGCACCACGGAAAACACATCGGCCCGCGTTCCACTGAGCGGACTGTTCACCTCGTCCCGGCGCCGCCGGGGCCCTTGAATACTCGCCAACCCGGCGAGACACCGACACTCCACACAGAAGTGTCGATCACTCGCATACCTGAACACCCCACGCATCACTCCCTGGGAGAGGAACCCCGGCCATGGCCAAAGAGACCCATCGCATCGGCATCCTGGGCAGCGGCAACATCTTCGGCCGGTATGTGACCGGCCTCGCCCGCTACCCGGAGCTGGAGATCGTGCGGGTGGGCGACATCGATGTGGCACGAGCGAAGCAGGCGGCCGCCGAGCATGCCATCCCCGCCTGGGGTGACGACGCGGAGCTGTACGCCGACGACTCGGTGGACATCGTCATCAACCTGACGCCGCCGGTCCACCACGCCCGCACCGTCATCACGGCCCTGGAAGCGGGCAAACACGTCTACGTCGAGAAGCCGTTGGCCACCACGGTCACCGACGGCGAAGCCGTCCTCGCGGCGGCCGCCCGCACCGGGCGCGTCCTCGGATCGGCGCCGGACACCTTCCTCGGCAGCGCCGCCCAGACGGCCCGCAAGGCGATCGACGCGGGCTCGATCGGCACGCCGATCGGCGCCTCCGCCTTCATCGGGCACAGCAAGGCCGAGACCTGGCACCCCAACCCGGCCTTCCTGTTCCAGCCGGGAGGCGGCCCCGTGATGGACATGGGTCCGTACTACCTGGCCATCCTCGTCAACTGCCTCGGCCCCGTCGCCACCATCTCCGCGGCCGGCCGCATAGGCGTGCCCCGGCGCACGGTCACCGCACCCGAACGGACCGTCGAGACCATCGACGTCACCATCCCCACCCACACCGGCGCCGTGCTCACCTTCGCCTCCGGTGTCATCGCCACGACCCAGATGAGTTTCGACGTCTGGGACAGCGACCTGCCCTACATCGAGATCTACGGCAGCGAGGGCACCCTGTCGCTGGCCAATCCGAACCACTTCGACGGCGATGTGCGGGTCCGGCGGCACGGTGACGGCGAATGGACCGTCCTGGAACCGGCCCTGGAACTCTTCGGCGCCGTCGGGACGCGCGAGCAGGCCCGCCGCGGGCTCGGCGTCCGCGATCTCGCCAACGCCGTCGAGGGCGGACCGCACCGTGCCAACGCCGCCTTCGCCTTCCATGTCCTGGAGGCCCTCTGCTCGTTGGAGGGCTCCGCCCAGCAGGGCCGGTCCGTGACGCTGACCAGTTCATGCGAGCGCCCCCAGGCCCTCTTCACCGTCTGACACCCGCCCGCCCCACCCCACCCGAACCCCGAGAGAGGACCCTCATGACCATCCGCCACGACCGGATCGCGATCAACCCCCTGCAGTGGATCGCCACCGACGACGGCTGGATCGACCCCGCTCTGGCACCGGCCCTGCCCGAGCGCCTCAAGGCCATCCACGAGGCCGGTATCGCCGCCGTCCACGCGGACGTGCCCGCCGAGATGTCCGCGGCCGAATACGGCCGGCTGCTCGGCGAGCACGGCCTGGCGCCCGCCCCGGGCTATATCTCGGGCCCCCTCCCCGAGGACGAGAGCAGCCTGCGCGAACTGCTCGACAAGACCGACCGCGTCAGCACCCAGATGGCCGAACTGGGCCTGTCCACCGTCTTCGTGGCCACCGGGATGAACAAGCAGGCCCCCCGGGTGCACCGCCCCGCCGTGGGCGCCGAGGCCACTCCCGAACGGCTGGAGCGGGTGCGCGAGGTGTTCGCCCGCATGGGCGCGACCACCAGGGCCAACGGCGTAACCGCCGCGTTCCACCCGCACATCGGCACCTGGGCGGAAACCGAGGAGGAGACCCGCTTCATCCTCGACGGCGTGGACGCCGACGTCCTCTCCTTCGGCCCGGACATCGGCCACCTCGGCTGGGCCGGCGCCGATGTCATCGGCCTCATCCGCGACTACGCCGACCGGGTCGCCGCCCTGCACATCAAGGACTTCCACGCCGACATCGCCGAACGTGGCCGCGCCGAGGGATGGACCTACCAGCAGACCGTGCTGGCCGGTCTGTGGGCCGAGCCCGGCCACGCCTCGGTCGACATCCCCGCCACCCTGGCCGCACTGCCCGCCGCCTTCGACGGCTGGCTGGTGATCGAGGTCGACCGCGGCGCCCAGGCCACGCCCGAGGAGAGCGTCCGGCTCTGCGGCGAGTGGGCCAAGCGGCAGCACTGAGCGCACCACCCGAGAACAGAAGGACGACATGCGAAGAATGGTCATGGCAGGGGTGGCCCTCGCCCTCGTGGCCGTGCCGGCGTGCAATGGTGGCGCCGGCACCACGGCGTCCGCCACCGGAGACGACACCCTGACGCTGTCCATCGGCAACGCCCACACCGGCTGGGACCTGGCTTCCGCGGCCCTGGGCGACAACATCCAGTACTACGAGCCCGTCTTCGACTCGCTGGTCCGGCTGGACACCAAGGCCCGTCCCCGGCCGAACCTGGCGACCTCCTGGTCCTACGACAGCACCCGCACCGTGCTGACCATGAAGCTCAGGAAGGACGTGCGGTTCACCGACGGTAGGGCACTCGACGCGACCGCGGTGCGCAAGAGCCTGCTCCACAACAAGGAGGGCACCAACGAGGCGGCCGGCAAACTGCGCGCCATCGACTCGGTGGCGGCCGTGGACCCGCGGACCGTGGCCATTCATCTGTCGGCGCCCGACCCCCAGCTCGTGGTGAACCTCGGCGACCCCTCCGGCATGATCGCCAGTCCCGAGGACCTGGCGGCGAAGGGCGGTCCGGTCGGCTCGGGCCCCTACGTCCTGGACAAGGGCGCCACGACCAACGGCAGCACCTATGCCTTCACCCGCAACCCGCACTACTGGAATCCGAAGGCATACCCCTTCGACAAGATCGTCATCAAGAACATCAGCGACCCCACCGCGCGCCTCAACGCGCTGCTCGGCGGGCAGGTCGACTGGGCCCGGATCACCCCGCAGACCGCCCAGCACGCCAAGAGCCGGGGCCTTGAGGTGCAGGGCCACGCCGACAGCGTCGAGGGCCTGTACATCTGGGACCGCACCGGGAGGATCGTGCCGGCCCTGGGCAAGGTGAAGGTGCGCCAGGCGCTGAACCACGCCTTCGACCGGGAGTCGATCGTCGAGAAGCTCAACCTCGGCTACGCCACGGCCACTTCACAGATGGCGACCGCCGGCAGCACCTGGTACGACACATCCCTCGAGAGCAACTACACCTACGACCCGGCCAAGGCCAGGAAGCTGCTCGCCGAGGCGGGCTATCCCCACGGTTTCACCGTCACCATGCCCGATGTCTCCTCCGTCGCGCCGGGCCAGCAGGTGGTGATGACCCAGGCGCTGGAGGACATCGGCATCAAGGTCAAGGTGGACAAGATCCCGTTCACCCGGCTGTTCACGGCCCTCCAGTCCGGCGAGTACGCGATGTCGTGGTTCAAGCTGCAGTCCGGCCAGCCGTGGGACTTCATCCAGTCCGAACTGGCCAAGGGCGCCGCCTGGAACCCCGCCAAGGACTTCGACCCGAAACTCAACTCCATGATCGACAAGGCGCAGAGGGCCCAGGGCGCGGCGCAGACCGCCGCGTTCCGCGAGATCAACGCCTATCTGCAGGACCACGCCTTCAACGCGCCCTGGGACGTGCTGGACGCCGTCCAGGGCAACTCCAAGAAGATCAAGGTGACGCCGCGGGCCTTTGTCTCGGCGGTACCGATCTACGACATGGCCCCCGCCGGCTGACGCGACGGCGGGGCGGACCGCACACCGCCCCGCCCCGCCCGCAGACAGATCCCGCATCCGCCGACGCAGAAGGAGAGAACGCGATGCTGACCTTTCTCGTGCGCCGCGTCGCGGCCGGCCTGGTACTCCTCTATGTGCTCGCGACGACGGCGTTCGCGATGATGAGCCTCACCGGGTCCGACGCCGCGCGCAACATCGCCGGCAATTTGGCGACGCCAGCACAAATCGCCGTGAAGAAACATGAGTTGGGGCTGGACCGGCCATGGATCGAGCAGTACGCACAGTGGCTGGGCCACGCCGTCCGGGGCGACTTCGGGACCTCCTGGTTCGGCGGTGACTCCGTCTCCGAAAGCCTGGTGCTCAAGGCACCGGTGTCCCTGTCCATCGTGGTCGCCGGACTTCTGCTGGCCACCGTCCTCAGTGTGGTGCTCGGTGTCGCCGCCGCCGTACGGCGCGGCTGGCTCGACCGCGTGGTGCAGGCGACCGCGATCGTCGGCTACGCGGTGCCGAGCTTCCTGATGGCGCTGATGCTCTCCGCCACCCTCGCCGTCCAGCTGCGCTGGCTCCCGGCGACCGGCTACGTACCGCTGGCCGACTCCCCCTCCGGCTGGCTCCAGTCCATCACCCTCCCGGCCATCTCGCTCGCCATCGGCGCCATCGCCGCCACCGCCCAGCAGGTGCGCGGCTCGGTCATCGACGTACTGCGCCAGGACTTCGTGCGCACCCTGCGCAGCCGGGGGATGAGCGAGCGGCGGGTGCTCTTCCGGCACGTGCTGCGCAACGCGGCACCCCCGGCGCTGACCGTGCTCTCCCTGCAGTTCATCTCCCTGGTCGGCGGCGCCGTCGTCATCGAGAAGGTCTTCGGACTTCCCGGAGTGGGCTCCGCCGCGGTGACGGCGACCGTCAACGGCGACACGCCGCTGGTCATGGGTGTCGTGGTCTATCTCGTCCTCATCGTCGTGGCGGTCAACCTGCTGGTGGACCTCGCCTACGGCTGGCTCAATCCGAAGGTGCGTGTCCGATGACGCATACCGAACGCCGCGACACCCGCGGCACACCCGACTCCGCCCCGGGCACCGCCCGCCGACGCGGCCGTCCGCTGAGCCGACTGCTGCGCAACCGAGTGGCGGTGGTGTGCCTGGCCTTGCTGGCGCTCATCGTCGCGGCCAGTGTGTTCGCGCCCCTGCTCACCTCGGCCAGTCCCACCCGCGCCACCCTGGACGACGCCTTCGCCCCGCCCGGCGGCGGCCACCTCCTCGGCGCCGACAGCGTCGGACGGGATGTGCTCGCACGGCTGCTGTACGGCGGCCGGGTCAGCCTGCTGGGCGGGTTCATCGCCGTGGCGGTCGCCCTGCTGATCGGTGTTCCGGCCGGGCTGCTCGCCGGCTACTACCGGGGCCGGCTCGACGCCGTCGTGAGCTGGGTGGCGAGTCTCCTCATGGCCGCGCCCGCCATCATGGTGCTGCTGGTCTCCATCGCCGCGATCGGCCCCGACACCAACGCGACGATGGCGGTGCTCGGCCTCATCCTGGCCCCCGGTGTCTTCCGCCTCGTCCGGGCCTCCGTCACCTCGGTCCGCGAGGAGCTGTACGTCGACGCCGCCCGCGTCAGCGGACTCGGCGACGCCCGAATCGTGCGCCGGCACATCCTGCCGGTGGTGCAGGCACCCACCATCATCCAGTCGGCGCAGATGTTCGGCGTGGCCGTCGTCATCCAGGCGGGCATCGAATTCCTCGGCCTCGGCTCGGCCGGGCAGGCCAGCTGGGGCGCGATGCTCAACGAGGCGTTCGCCAATCTCTACACCAAGCCCTCCCTGCTGGTGGCCCCCGGTCTGACGATCGTGCTCACCGTGGCGACGCTCGGCCTGCTCGCCAACGCCCTGCGCGACGCGCTCCTGGACACGCCCGGCCGGGCGACCCGGCGGCGCCCGCGCACCGTGTCGGCCCCGGCGAGCACACCCGCGGCGGCCGACGACAGCCTTCTCGTCGTCGAGGACCTGCGGGTCACCTATGCCACCCGGGACGGCGAGCGCACCGTGGTGGACGGGGTGTCGCTCACCGTGCGCCGCGGTGAAGTGGTCGGCCTGGTGGGCGAGTCGGGCTCCGGCAAGAGCCAGACGGCGTTCGCCATCCTCGGGCTGCTGCCCCCGGAGGGCCGCGGCGAGGCCGGCCGGCTCAGCTTCGACGGCCGCGATCTGCGGGGGCTCGGCCGCAAGGAGCGGAACGCGCTGCGCGGCTGCCGCATCGCCTACGTCCCCCAGGAGCCGATGTCCAACCTCGACCCGGCCTTCCGCATCGGCACCCAGCTCACCGACCCGATGCGGGCGCATCTGAAGCTGACCGCGCGGGAGGCCCGGGAGAAGGCCCTGGCGCTGCTGGAACGGGTCGGCATCGCCGAGCCGGAGCGCGTCTACCACGCCTATCCGCACCAGATCTCCGGCGGCATGGCGCAGCGGGTGCTCATCGCGGGCGCCGTCTCCTGCGACCCCGAGCTGCTGATCGCGGACGAGCCCACCACGGCGCTGGATGTCACCGTCCAGGCCGAAGTCCTCGATCTGCTGCGGGAGTTGCAGCGGGAGCGGGAGATGGGGCTCATTCTGGTGACGCACAACTTCGGGGTGGTCGCGGACATCTGCGACCGCGTGGTCGTCATGCGCACCGGTCAGGTCGTCGAAACCGCCCCGGCCGGGCAGCTGTTCGCCGAGCCGCGGCACGAGTACACCCGCATGCTGCTGGACTCGACGCTGGAGGACGCCCCGCCCCGCGCCCCCCTGCGCATCCCCGCGACGGGCGGCCCCCTCCAGGAGACGGTATGAGCACGACACCCACACCGGCACCGACCCCCGGCACCATGCTCGACGTCGACGGCGTGGTGGTGGAGTACGCCGCCAAGAGCCGGCGCGGGCAGCCGTTCCGGGCTCTGCACGGCGTCTCCCTGGACATCCGGCCCGGCGAGACGGTCGGGCTGGTCGGCGAATCCGGCTCGGGCAAGACGACGCTCGGGCGTGCGGTGCTCGGACTCGCCCCGGTGGCCGAGGGTGAGATCCGCTATGCGGGCCGGGTGATCTCACGGCTGAGCGCGCGCGAGCGGCGGGCGCTGAGCGCCGAGATCCAGGTCGTCTTCCAGGACCCGTACACCTCGCTGAACCCGGCGATGACCGTGGGCGACATCCTCACCGAGCCCCTGCTGGTCTCGGGCACCTCCCGCGCCGCGGCCGAGGAGCGGGTCCGCGGACTGCTCGGCCAGGTGCGGCTGCCGGCCGACGCCGCACACCGGCTGCCACGGGAGTTCTCCGGCGGTCAGCGCCAGCGCGTGGCGATCGCGCGGGCCCTGTGCCGCGACCCGCGGCTGATCGTGTGCGACGAACCGGTCAGCGCGCTGGACCTGTCCACCCAGGCGCGGGTCCTGGAACTGTTCGTGGAGATCCAGGAGCGCACGGGGGTCGCCTATCTGTTCATCACCCACGATCTGTCGGTGGTGCGGTGTGTCAGCCATCGCGTGGCCGTGATGTGCGGCGGCCGGATCGTGGAGACGGGCGAGGCCACGGCCGTGACCAGCGCCCCGCGCGACCCCTATACGCGGCGGCTCATGCTCGCCGCCCCCGTACCGGACCCGGCACGCCAGCGGGAACGCCGGGAACAGCGCCGGAACCTCAAGTCCGTGGGGGCGGAATGACGACCGTGACACACGCCTACGGATTCACGGCCTACGGCGGCCCCGATGTGGAGCGCTTCCTGGACCTTCCGCTCCCCTCCCCCGGGCCGGGTGAAGTGCTGATCGAGGTCCATGCGGCGGGGGTCAATCCGGTCGACTGGAAGGTGCGCGAGGGAATGCACCGCTCGTTCCTTCCGCTCGACCTCCCGGCGGTGTTCGGGCGCGAGGCGGCCGGGGTGGTGGTGGAACTCGGCCCGGGAGTTGCGGGGTTCGCCGTCGGGGAGGCGGTGTTCGGCAGCAGTGCGCGCGGCTGCGGCGGCTACGCGGCCCATGCCGTCCTGACCGCCGACTTCACGATCCCGAAGCCGGAGGGGCTGTCCTTCACCGATGCGGCGGCCCTCCCCGTGGCGGCGGGGACCGCGTACGACTCCGTGCGCGGGCTCGGCATGACCGCCGGGGAGACCCTGCTGATCCTGGGCATCGGCGGCGGGGTGGGGGTGGCGGCGGCCCAACTCGCCGTGTCCAAGGGGGTGTCGGTGGTCGGAACCGCGTCCGGCGCGAAACGGGAGTTCGTGGCGTCCCTGGGCGCCACGCCCGTTCCGTACGACGGCGATTACAGCGCGGACCGGCTGGCCGCCGCGCTGCCGAACGGGGCCGACGCCGTGCTGGACCTGGTGGGCGGCGACGCCCTGGACACGGTCTCCGGCCTGATGTCCCCCGACTGCCGTGTCCTCACCGTCGCCGGGCCGGACACCGCGGCCCGCTTCGGCGCCCGGTCGCTGTCCCGCGGCAACCGGGCGGAGACCCTCGTCGAGCTCGCCCGCCGGGTCCGGGACGGCCGGCTCCATCCCCACGTCCGGGAGATCTTCCCCTTCGCCGAGGCCCCGTCCGCCCTCCGAGCGGTCGAAACCGGACACCCCTGGGGAAAGGTGGTGCTGCAGGTGCGGGCCGGCACGGTGCCAGGTGTGTGACGGGTGGGGTACGGCCGTGCCACATGATCGGTAACTGCCTGTCATGCCACGCCGGTTACCGCTTAGCATCACGACGGACGCATCGTGAGCCGGTGATGTCAGGGGGGCCTGTGGTCGTGATCAGGGATGCGGTGCGCTTCGGCTGCGCCGTCGTGGTGTGCGGTTCGGCGCTGCTGGGCTGCACCTCCGGCGGAGACGGCGAGCCGTCCGAGCCGAGGGCTGCGAAGAAGGCCGGTGCCACGAGGTCCACCGGCCCGTCGGCGACCGCCGTCGTGGACGTCGATCCCGCCGCACTGCCGACGACGAAGGCCCAGGCCGCCGCCCTGATCCGGGACGTCATCGCGGCCCCCTCCGACTTCGGCCCCGGCGCCGTCCCCCGGACCCCGTACGAGAGCGACCCGCGGCGCTGGCCGGTCCTCGGTGACGACTGTGTCTGGCACCAGCGGGCGCTCCCGAAGGACGTCCTCGCGACCTCGACCCGCTCCTACGAGATCCCGGCGAGCGGCGCCAAGGGCCCGCTCCGGCTGAGCGCCGTCGTCACGGTGCACCACGATGCCGAGCAGGCCGACTGGGAGAACGCCGAGGTCCTGGAGGAGATGATGCGCTGCCCGGGGCAGCGGCTGCGCTCGGACGAGATGATCACCTCGCTGAACGATGTCCCGAACTCCTGGGGCGACTCCGGGAACGCGTACGCCGATGACGTGCTCACCGAACTCGGCAGCTACACGAGCGCCGAAGTCGGCGGCCCCCACGAGTACCTGTGGGGGCAGACCCGGATCGGTCAGTTCACCCTCGCCGTCTCCGCCAAGGGCTCCAAGGGCTGGTCCCGGGCGGACCTGTTCGAGCGGCTGCGGGATCCGCACGCCGGTATGCGCGCCCGCCTCAGGGCCGCGATCGAGCGGGACACGCCGAAGCCCGGCGGCAGTACGAAGGGCGACCGCCGATGACCGACAAGCTCACCGCCTCCGACCCGGCCCGCATCGGCGGGCACCGGCTGCTCGCCCGGCTCGGCGCCGGCGGCATGGGTGTCGTCTATCTCGGCCGTGCCGAGTCGGGGGAGCTGGCCGCCGTCAAGGTGATCCTTCCCGAGTACGCCGACCAGCCCGAGTTCCGCGCCCGCTTCCGCCGTGAGGTCGCCGCCGCCCGGCGCGTGGACAGCCCCTGGGCCGTGCCGGTCACCGGCGCCGACCCGGACGCGCCCGCGCCCTGGCTCGCCACCGCCTTCGTCGCCGGGCCCTCGCTCGCCGAGGCCGTCGCCACCTGCGGTCCGCTGCCACCGCGCGGTGTGCGCATCCTCGGCCGGATGCTGGCCCGCGCCCTGACGGCCGTACACGACGCGGGACTGGTGCACCGCGACGTCAAGCCCGGCAATGTGCTGATCGCCGTCGACGGCCCCCGCCTCATCGACTTCGGCATCGCCCGGGCCACCGAGGAGACGGCGCTCACCTCGGCCGACATGGTCATCGGCACCCCCGGCTTCCTCGCCCCGGAACAGGCACTGGCGCGGCCCGCCTCGCCCGCCAGTGATGTCTTCGCCCTCGGCTGTCTCCTCTCCTACGCCGCCACCGGCCGCCCGCCCTTCGGCACCGGTGCCGTGGACGCACTCCTCTACCGCACCGTGCACGACGAGCCCCACCTCGACGGTGTCCCCGACGACACGCGCGACCTCCTGGAGCGCTGTCTCGCCAAGGATCCGGCCGCCCGGCCCACCGCCCGCGAGGTGGACGAGACACTGGTCGAGGACACGCCCCAGGACAGCGTCGACTGGCTGCCCGACACCGTCGTACGCCTCATCGCGGACCGCTCCGCCGCGATGCTCGCCCTCCCGGACATCGAGGCGACGAGCCTCGACGCGGGGGCGGAGGACGGGCAGCCGGCGGACGGTCCGGCGGACACAACGGTGACGACGGGTCCCTCCGGCCGTCGCCGCTTCCTGCTGCTCGGCGGCGCGGCCCTGGTCGCGGCCGGGGGCGGTGCGGCCCTCTGGGCCGCCCGGCGCGACGACGGCACCGCGGCGGGCGCCTCGTCCCGGGCGCGCCGCTGGATTCTCGGTGTCCAGGCCGATCTGACGGGCCCGCAGAAGACGCTCGGACAGGCCCAGGAGCGTGGCATCCGGCTGGCCGTCGAGCAGTTCAACTCCCGCGAGGACAAACCCTTCACGCTCACCCTCAAGACGGCCGACGACCGGGGCGACGCTACGCGCGCCGCCAAGGTGGCCCGCGCCCTCGCCACCGACCGCGACCTGCTCGCCGTGATCGGCTCGACCGGTGACGAGACCACCGGGGCGAGCCTCGACAGCTATGACGAACAGCTCGTCCCCCAGCTCACGGCCTCCTCCGCGCAGTCCGTGTACGGCGTCTCCGAGCCCCGCCACTTCCTCCAGGCCGTTCCCGGCTACACGAGCCTGCCCGCCACGGCCGCCTTCTCCCTGCGGACCCAGGGCGTACGGCGCGTGGCCGTGCTGATCGACCGCGACGGCGGCATCCCGGCCTGGCAGCTCGGCCGCACGATGTTCCAGAACCTCGGTGTCCTCAAGATCGCCGGCGAACCGCGCGTCGTACCGCGGCTGGCCGAGGACCTCACGGCGGTGGCCGCCGAGATGGTCGCGCACAAGCCGGACGGCTTCGTCTACCTGGGCACTCCCGCCCGCGCGGCGGCCGTGGCACGGGCCCTCGCGCGGACGGACTTCAACGGCCCGCGCGTGCTCGGCTATCCGGCCGCCGGCCCGGAGTTCCTGACCGCCGCGGGCACCGCCGCCGACGGCTGGCAGATCTTCGCCCCGTACATCGACCCGTCGGCCGCCCCCGTCCGCGCCTTCGCCACCGCCTACCGGAAGCGCTACGGCTCCGCGCCCCCGTACTGGGCGGCCGAGGCGTACGACGTGGCGCGCATGGTCATCACCCGCCTCGCCGAGGCCGGCGGCCGCCCCTCCAGGAAGAGGCTGTACGACCTGCTGGCGAAGGGCACGTACAAAGGGCTCGTCCGTACGTACGCGTTCGACGAGAAGAACCGGTCGTGGCTCAAGGGGTACGAGGCCTTCCGCTATGAGGTGAAGGGCGGACGGTACTCCTACGCGGGCAAGGTCGACTTCTGATGCGGCCCCTGACCGCCGACGACCCGGAGGACATCGGCGGGCACCGGCTGCTGGCCCGGCTCGGCGCGGGCGGCATGGGCGTCGTCTACCTCGCCCGTACGGCGGGCGGGGCGCTCGTCGCGCTCAAGACGATCCGCGCCGAACACGCGGCGGACTCGGCCTTCCGCGCCCGGTTCCGGCGCGAGGTGACGGCGGTCCGCGGCCTGACCGGGCACGGGATGGTGCCGGTCGTGGCCGCCGACACGGAGGCCCGGGAGCCCTGGCTGGCCACGGAGTTCGTCCCCGGCCCCTCGCTGGCCGAGGCGGTCGACGGTTTCGGCGCGCTGCCCGTCGCCGCCGTACGGACCCTGGGATTCCGGCTGGCCGACGCGCTGGCCACCGTACACGCGGCGGGAGTGGTGCACCGCGACGTCAAGCCCGGCAATGTCCTGCTCGCCCTGGACGGCCCCCGCCTCATCGACTTCGGCATCGCCCACGCCACGGGCGCCACCGCGCTCACCGCACCCGACGCCGTCGTCGGCACGCCCGGCTTCCTCGCGCCGGAACAGGCACAGGCCCGCGCCGGGGAGGTCGGCCCGCCCAGCGACGTCTTCGCGCTGGGCTGCGTCCTGGCCTACACGGCCACGGGCCGGCGCCCGTTCGGCACCGGATACGCGGCGGGCGTCCTCTTCCGTACGGTGCACGAGGAGCCGGACCTGGCAGCGGTCCCCGGCGAGCTGCGGGCTCTGATCGGGGCGTGCCTGGCCAAGGACCCGACCGACCGGCCGACGGCCGCCCACGTCGCCACGGCGCTCCGTGACCCGCGGATCCCCCTCGCGCGGGAGAGTCCCGAGGCCCAGGCGCGGCACTGGCTGCCGCCCGCGGTCCTCCGCGTGGTCGCCGAACGCTCCGCACAAGCGCTGGACATGCCCACTCCCAGGCGCTCCGCACGGCAGCCGACGGGCGACGACCCGGCCGCCGACCCGGCGCCCGCGCGGGACGCCCGGCCGCCGACCCGGCGGCGCGTGCTGCTGATGGGGAGCGCGGCGGCGTCCGTGGTCGCCGTCGGCGGCGGGGCCACCGCCTATCTGACGGCCGGGCGACGGGGCGGCGGCGGCTCGGGCGGCGCCCTTCCCGTGCACACCCTCGGCTTCCAGGCCGACCTCAGCGGCCGGGACAAGGCGGACGGCGTGGCGCAGGAGCGCGGGGCGCGGCTCGCCGTGGAGCGGCACAACGCGCGCGCGGGCATCACGTTCCGCCTCGCCCTCGACACCTTCGACGACCGGGGCGAGGCGGTGCGCGCCGAGCAGGCGGCCCGGCGTTTCACCAAGGCCGAGGTGAGCGCTGTCCTCGGCCCCAGTACGGCCACCGCGGCGGACGCCGCCGGACCGCTCTACCAGGGCGCCCGCACGGCCATGGTGCTGATCTCCCTCGACGAGGGCAGTCTCACGCCGTCGAATCCGCGCCCCCTGCGCGTCACCCGGGGGCCCGAGTCCTTCCTGGCGTTGCCGCTGACCTCGTATCTGAACTCCGTACGACCGGTCGACCGCACCGCCGTCATCGACGACCGGGCGGCGGGCCCGACGGGATCGGCTCTCACCAACTGGCTCTCGCGGACGCCGCCCCATGAGGGCACGACCAGCGTCCACGCCGTGGCGGCCGACAGCGACGACTTCGCTCCCGCCGTCCAAGCCGCCCTCGCCGCCGAGGCACAGGCCGTCGTCTTCAGCGGCATATCGCCCGAGCGCGCCGCACGCTGCGCCCGCGCGCTCGCCGACGCGGGCTTCACCGGACCGCGCCTGGGCACCTGGCACCTCATGCGCCCGGGCTTCCTCCAGCAGGCCGGAACCGCGGGCCAGGGCTGGCTTTTCGGCACCCCGTTCACCGACCCCGGCAGCGTGTCCCGCACCTTCGGGACCGCCTACCGCGCGAGGTACGGCACGGCGCCCGGGCGCTGGTCCCCGGAGGCCTACGACGCCGTGGGGCTGGTCGCACGCGCCCTGGAGGAGCTGGGCGGCACGCCCGGCATCGAGCCCGGGGCCGTGGCCCAGCGCCTGCTCCACATCACCTACCGGGGGCTCGCCAAAACCCTCCGCTTCACCACCGACGGCACCCAGGCCGTGGAGCGGGGCGCGGGGTACTTCCTGTTCCAGGCGCACGGGAACACCTTCCGCTTCCTGGGACGCGGCGACCAGGTGACGTGAGCTCAGGTGTGCTCGGCCGGGTTGATCCGCGACGTGTCGATCGCCGAGGCGCCGGTGCCCCACTTCTTCAGGATCCGGGCGTACACGCCGTTCTCGATCAACTCGTTGACCGCGGCCTGGAAGGCGCGGGTGAGCGAAGAGCCCTTCTTGAAGGCGAAACCGACGTCGAGGCGGTGGTACTCGCCGAGGAAGGAGGTGCGGGCGGCGGACTGGGCCGCTTGGTGGCGCAGTCCGTTGATGGTGGACATGACGACGTCGATGCGGCCCTGCTGCAGGGCCGTGAGGACGGCTCCGTTCTCCGCGTAGACCTTCACGTCGTACGGCTTCTTCCCGGCCTTGGCGCACACCCCCTTCTGCCGGGTGAGGGTCGCCTCGAAGGTGGTGCCGGCGCCGGTGCCGATGGTCAGCCCGCACAGCTCGGTCAGATCGGTGACCTTCCGGCGGAGCGCCGTGCCGCCCTTCTTGACCGCGAAGCCCTGGCCGTCGTTGATGTAGGTGACGAAGTCGATGGTCTTCAGACGCTCGGCGGTCACGCCGAAGTTGCCGGTGCCGACGTCGAACTTGCCGCTGCCGAGGGCGGGCAGGATCGTCTCGAACGAGGCGTCCTGGCGATCCAGCCTGAGGCCGAGCACCTTGGCCACCGCGTCGGCGATGTCGATGTCCTGGCCCGCGGGCTTCTTGTCCGGGCCGTTCGGGTAGTACGCGCCCGGCGGGGCCCCGATCGAGCTGCCCATCCTCAGGGTGCCGGACCTGGCGACGTCGGCGGGCAGCAGGGCGGCGGCGGAGGCCACCTTCCGTACGGTGGCGACCGGGTCGTCGGTCGGCGCGGGAGAGGCCTGGGCTCCCGCCGGTGCTGTGCCGTCCGTGCCGCCGGAGCCGCCGCAGGCGGTCAGCGCCAGGAGTGACAGCAGCGTCAGCGCGGCGATGCGCGGCCGGGTTCTGGTCCCGGAGTGGTTCACGGCTGGGGGCCTTTCCGTTCCGCGCCGTGGTGGCGGCGATGGGAATACCTGGGTGGCTGTGTGACGGAGGTCAGCCACGGACGGCGGCCGGGGTCCGCTCGCCACGCGCCGCACGCTCGGCATCACGTTCGGCATCACGCTTGGCGACCTCCTCACGGACGATCGGGATCACGTGCCGGCCGAAGTCGATGGCGTCGCCCAGCAGGTCGTAGCCGCGGGCGGAGAGGATGTCCACGCCGAGGTCGTAGTAGTCGAGGAGGGCCTGGGCGACCGTCTCGGGGGTGCCGACCAGGGCGTTGGAGTTGCCCGCCCCACCGGTCGCCGCGGCGGTCGGTGTCCACAGCGCGCGGTCGTAGCGCTCCCCCGCCTCGGCGATCGCGAGCAGCCGCTGGGAGCCGGAGTTCTGCGGGTGTGCCTGTCCGGTGTGGCGCCTGGTGACCGACTCGCCGCTCGCCTTGCGGGCCTCGATCGCGCCCACCGTACGGCGGGCCTTCTCCCAGGCCAGTTCCTCGGTCGGGGCGATGATCGGGCGGAACGCCACCTGGATGCGCGGGATGTCGGCACGGCCCGCGTCCTGCGCGGCGGCCTTCACCGCCTCGATCTGCTCGGCGGTCTTCTCCAGGGGCTCGCCCCACAGGCAGTAGATGTCGGCCTCGGCGCCTCCCGCGGCGTACGCGGCGGGGGACGAGCCGCCGAACGAGATGTCCGGGCGGGGCTGTTGGGCCGGGAACACATCACTGACGAAGTCATGGAAGCGGTAGTGCTCGCCCTCGTGGTCGAAGGGCTCGTGGGTGGTCCAGATCTTCCTGACGATCTGGATGTACTCGCGGGTGCGGGCGTAGCGCTGGTCCTTGGTGAGCGTGTCGCCCTCCCGGCCCTGCTCGTGGTCGTTGCCGCCCGTGATGAAGTGCACGGTCAGCCGCCCCTCGCTGATCTGGTCGAGGGTGGCGAAGGTCTTGGCGGCGAAGGTCGGATACGAGACGTTGGGCCGATGGGCGAGCAGGATCTGGAGCCGGTCCAGTCTGCTCGCGATGTACGCGGCGGCCGGTGCGGGGTCGGGCGATCCGGATCCGTAGGCGAACAGCACCCGGTCCCAGCCATGGTCCTCGTGGGCCCTGGCAAGCCGGAGTGTGTACTCCTTGTCGAACGCGCCACCTGAGCGCGCGGTGGTCTCGGACCCGTCATGGGTCGCGGCGATGCCGAGGAATTCCACGGGCATGGGAATGGCCTTTCGGGAGGACAGAGGGGCGGCACGCGGACAGGCCGGAACGGCCCTTCGCATGGCCGTACAGCAGAACGGCAGGGGGGAAATGCCACGGGTCGGAGCAGGCGTGACGACGCGGGGGCGTAGGGAGAAGGGGTGGCGGCAGCGTGTGTCCGGGCGCTCGCAGGGCCGTGTCCGAACGCGGGTCAGCGCCCGCGTACGGCGGTGATACGACGAGAGAGCTCGGCCCGCGACGGGGTCACCGAGGGAGGGAAGGGCCGGTCAGACAGCCCGCTGCCGAGTCAGCCGCGACAAGCGGCCGACCACACCCGACCGAAGTCGATGTGGCCACGGGTGACCAGGCGCTGCTCGGTATTCATGGGAGCAATTAGGCAGTACACGACGCTTCTCGTCAACCACCGCCCGCATCCCGGACCGGCGTTGACCCGGCTGCCACGTGTTCTTGACAGATCCACGCCCCGGGTACGTACGATCGACGGCGGATGGGCCCGCCGCGCGCGGAGGGCCTTCCGGCCGCGTTGAGGGACGCGGTGAGCGTGATGACGCCGAGCCCGGCCGCACCGTACCCGCGTACCGCCCTCTCAGGTGTCCGTGTGCGTGTGCCACCACCGGGCTGTCGCCGACGCCCGCCCCCTCACCCGGAGAGCCTCCCGAATGGCCACGCCTTCCCGTACCACCACCCCCGACGCGGTGCCCGCCCCCGTCGACAAGCGCCCCGAGACGGGCGCCCCCGGTCCCGGCGACCTGCCGCGGATCGTGCCGCGCCGACGCATCGGCCGCCTGCTGACCGCCACCGCCGCGCTTCTGGTCTTCGCGATGGTGGTCAATTCCGTTGTGCGCAATGACGCTTTCCAGTGGGATGTGGTGGGCCGGTACTTCACCACCAGCGCCGTGCTCGACGGACTGCTGCTGACCCTGTGGCTGACCGCCGCGGTGATGGTGCTCGGTTTTCTGCTCGGCATCCCACTGGCGGTGATGCGGCTGTCCACCAACCCGGTGCTGTCCACGCTGAGTTGGGGCTATGTGTGGATCTTCCGCTCCACGCCGCTGCTGGTGCAGCTGCTGTTGTGGTTCAACATCGGCGCTCTGTACCCGACGCTGGGCCTCGGCATCCCCTTCGGCCCGCAGTTCGTCACCGTCAAGACGGTCAACCTGCTCGGCCCCACCCTCACCGCCGTCATCGGCCTGACCCTGCACGAGGCCGCCTATGCCACCGAGGTGATACGCGGCGGCATCCTGTCCGTGGACTCCGGCCAGACCGAGGCCGCCCAGGCACTCGGACTCGGCACATGGCGCACCCTGCGCCGGATCGTCATTCCGCAGGCGATGCGCTCCATCGTGCCGACGGCCGGAAACATGCTGATCGGCACGCTCAAGGGCACCAGCATCGTCAGCGTGCTGGCCGTGCACGACCTGCTGTACTCGGTGCAGCTGGTCTACAACCAGACCTACCAGGTCATCCCGCTGCTCATGGTGGCCACCCTCTGGTACATCGCGGTCACCACCGTACTGAGCGCGGGACAGTTCTACGTCGAGCGGTACTACGCCCGAGGGTCCGCGCGGGCACTGCCGCCCACCCCGCTGCAACGGCTGCGCGCCCGTGCGGCCGCCGTCCCGCGCGCCCGGTCGCGCGCCACGACGGCCAAGACCACCGTCTGACGCCGTGGCCCGTCCGGCCACGTTGGCCGGACGGGCCCACGCGGTACCCGGGTCGCCCGGTTCAGGACCGGGTGCCCTCCGGCACCAGAGGTGTGGCGTCGAGACGGTGGAACGCGCGGTTGAAGTAGACGAGGCTCTGCCCGCCCGAGTGGGTGCGGATTCGCTCGATGTCGACGAAGAGCACACTGTGGGAGCCCATGGGGACGGCGTGTGTGATCGTGCCGATGGCACTCACCAGGGCGTCCTTCAGCACCGGAACGTCGTGGGCGCGGTCCCAGACGTCCCAGGTGAAGCGCTCGGCCATCGGCACCTTCGTGGCCCCGGCGAAGTGCAGGGCCAGTTCCTGCTGGGCGCCGCCGAGCACATTGACGCAGACCCTTCCGTTGGCCCGGAACACATCGTGCATGGCGCTGCCGCGGTTGACGCAGACCAGCACGGTCGGCGGATCGTCGGTCACGGAGCAGACCGCACTGACGGTGATGCCACAGCGGCCGTTCGGGCCGTCGGTGGTCAGAATATTGACGGCCGCCGGGAGATGCGCCATCGCCTCCCGGAACTGGGACCGGTCGGGGGTCACGGCAGTGCCCCCTCCTCTCCTGGTTCGGTTCGGATTCGCCCGAGCGGTCGTGGTGCTCGGGGCGAGCGTCAGCGCAGGTACAGGCCGCCGTTGGCGTCCCAGCACGCGCCGGTGACCGTGTCCGCGTGGTCGGCGGCGAGCAGCACGGCCATGTCGGCGATGAACTCCGGGCGGCCCAACCGCCCTACGGGGATGGCGCGTTCGAAGGCGTCGATCTTGTCCGGCGGAATGATGTCGCGGACCACCGGCAGGTCCAGGGGGCCCGGGGAGATGGCGTTCACCGTCACCCCGTGCGAGCTGAGCTCGCGGGCGAACACCTTCGTCAGGGTGGCCACTCCCCCCTTCGCCGCCGCATAGTGCGCACCGGTCCCCGAGCCGCCGTTCTGACCGGCCAGGGAGGCGATGTTGACGATGCGCCCGTAGCCCCGTTCGGCGAAGTAGGCGCCGAAGACCTGGCAGCCGAAGAAGGCGCCGTTGAGGTTGGTGGACACGATCCGGTCGAAGCTCTCGGGGCTGATGTCCATCACCGATTCGGCCTTGGTCAGTGCGGCGTTGTTGACCAGCACATGAACGGCGCCCCAGCGGTCGACGAGCCGATCACGGACGGTCACGAAGGCGTTCTTGTCGCGTACGTCCAGGGCGAGCCCGGCGGTGACGCGGCCTTCCGGGTCGAGATCCGCCGCGGCCTTCACGGCGCCCGCCTCGTCCAGGTCGGTGAGGGCGACGCGGTAGCCCTGGTCGTACAGCCGGCGGGCGATATGGGCGCCGAGGCCGCCCGCCGCTCCCGTGACGAGGGCGACGCGGACGTTCTCCGTGGTCATCGGCCGGCCTCCGGCTCGGGCAGCGGGCGGCCGAGGCGCGCCTCGATCTTCATATAGCGCCACAGGCCGTGCTCGCCGACCTGGACGGTGCGGAAGAGGTTGCAGGCGGCGGCGACCGTCGGCTGGTCGACGACGTCGGCAAGCACATAGCTGGTCCAGGGCCAGGAGGCGGAGGGGCCGACCATGTGCTGGTCGTCGTCGATGGTACCGAGGACGCTCACCCCGGGCAGTGCGTACAGCTGCGCGAGCATGGAGGTGAAGCCGTCCCAGACGGCCTTGCCCTGCCCGGTGGGCAGATCGAAGAAGTTCTGGTTGACGCCGATGCAGAACAGCACGCGCAGCGGTGTCCGAGGGGATTCGGGCATGGAGTCCCGCCTTTCAGGGGTAGCCGGGGACGGAGGCAGTGGCCGGGGAGGGCAGAGCTGGCCGGTGGTTCAGAGGTAGCCCGGGAAGGGCTGGACGCCCATGAGGACCGCGCCCGCGCCGTCGTACATGCCCTCCTGCAGGAAGGCGTGCTGGGGGACGACGGAGGCGTCGCGCAGATAGCGCTGCATGGGGCTGCCGTCGGCGATGGCGGCGATGCCACCGAGCTGGTAGGCGGCGCGGACCACCTCGAAGGAGGTCTTCGCGAGGTGGGCGGAGGCGAGCCGCAGCGAGCTGGCCTGTCCGGGGCTCGCCGGGTCCCCCGCCGCCACGGTGGCCCACACCTCCTCGGTGGTCTCGTAGAAGTAGGCCCGGGCGGAGCGGAGTTGGGCCTCGGCCTGGCCGACCGTGATGCGGTAGGTGGCGCGCTCGGCGGGTTTCGGGGCACCCGTATAGCTCACGCGGCCGCCCTGGGCGATGACGTGGTCGAGCGCGGCCCGTGCCACTCCGAGGCCGACGACGGCCAGCACCTGGGCGGCGTACGGGACGGTCGGGTAGCGGTAGAGCGGCTCGTCCACGGTGGGCTCGCCGCCGCGGACGAACGTCCAGCCCTCGGGGACGACTGCCCCGTCCACCACGAGGTCGTGGCTTCCGGTGCCGCGCATGCCGATGACGTCCCAGTTCTCGACGATCTCCACCTGCTCGGGCCGCAGTACGGCGGTGAGCGGTCGGCCGCCCTGGTCCTGACCGCCCTTGATACCCACGCCGAAGACGTCCGCGCCCTTGCAGCCGCTGGCGAACTTCCAGCGGCCACCGACCCGGTGGCCGCCCGGGACCCGCTCGGTGGGCTGCACCGGGAACAGCCCACCGGCGAAGACCACATCGGGCCCGTCGGCGTACAGTTCGGCCTGGGTCCGCAGCGGCAGGGCGGCCAGATAGACCAGGGACGAGCCGAAGCTGGCGACCCAGCCGGCCGAGCCGTCGACGACCGAAATCCGTTCGATGAGCCGGAGGAACGCGGCGGGCGGAAGGGCGTCGCCGCCGAATTGCCTCGGGGTGCTCGCCCGGTAGATTCCCGCGGCCTTGAATTCCTCGATCACATCGCGCGGAACATGCCCCCGCTCCTCGAATTCGGCCCGCCGCCGGGCGACCACGTCCAGCGCCCGGTCGAACGCCGATCCGGAGGGCGACCGCCCCGCGGCCGCCGCCGCGGCGGCATCCAGCGTCTGCGTCATGAGCGAATCTCCTCGCGTTGCCGGGCGGTTCTCCCGCCCGCCTCGTCATCACGCTAGGCGCGGCCGCTCAGGGGCCTCAATTGGGAGTTGGATGCTTCGTCTAGGGGATTTCCCCTACCCGGACCGCCCCGTCGGCGGGCAGCGTGAACCGGAAAACCGCGCCGCGCGGTTCGTTCGCGTGGACGTCCATCCGGCCACCGTGGCGGGTGATGATGCGGTGGCTGAGGGCGAGGCCGATACCGCTGCCGTTCTCCTTGGAGGTGAAGACACCGTCGAAGAGCCGGTCCTCCGCCGGCGGACCGTTTCCCCAGTCCTCGACCGCGAGCACGGCGGACCCGTCCGCGCCACGCCGGGTGGTGATCCGCGCCCCGCGTTCCGCCTGCGGAAGGCCGGCCATCTCGTCCACCGCGTTGAAGGCGAGGTTCATCACGACCTGCCCGATGAGCACGTTCTCGCAGCGCACCGGCAGCGGCTCGGCGGTGAGGTCGTATGCGACGGGCACCGCGTGTTCCTGGGCGCGCAGTTCGATGAAGTACGCGCAGTCGCGCACGATCGCGTTGAGGTCGGCCCGTTGCTCGGACTGTTCCAGGCGGCCGACGTAGCCGCGCAGGCTGGCCAGGATCGTCCGGGCCCGCTCGATCTGCCGTGCGGCGTTGTCCAGCCCCCAGGCCACGCTCTCGTCCCCGCGTCCGAGCCGGCCACGGGCCCCTTCGACGAAGTTGTACGCGGCCGCGAGCGGCTGGCTCACCTCGTGGGCGATGGCCATCGCCATGTCGCCCATGGCGTTGTTGCGGGCCAGATGGTTCAGGCGCTGGGTGTCGCGGCGGTGCTCCTCCTCGGCGCGGACCCGGTCGGTGATGTCGTAGAAGAGCAGCATCCGGCCGTGCAGATCGCTTTCGATCTCGATGTACTGGCAGGTGGCCGCGTACCAGCGGGGCTCCTCGCCGGGTGCGGCGAACCGGTAGCGGCCCTCGCGGTCGGGTACGGTCCCGTCGCGGCAGTAGCCGGTGAAGTCCGCCCCGTGGAGGTCGCCGCCGAGCAGTCTGGCCGCGGATTCGCTGGCGAAGACCACCCGGTCGGTCTCGTCGAGAACGACGATCCCCTCGGCCAGGCCGCTGAGAAAGGCCCGCAGCCTGCTCTCGGTGCGGAACAGATCGCGCCGGACCGCCTTCTCCTCGGCGATGTCCCGGAACTGGACCATCACCACCGTCCGCGCGGGCAGCGCGACGCGGATGGCGATGGCCTCGGTGAGGATCTCCTCGCCACTCTTGGAGCGGTAGCACCACTCGGTGGCGCTGATGCCGTGCTCCACCGCGTGGCCGAGCCAGCGGTGCCCGAGCGCCCGGCTGTACTGGAGGGAGTTCTTGCTCATGTCCGGTGCTTTGAGGGGCCTGAGCTCGTCGACGGTCCAGCCGAGCAGTTCGCAGGCCGCCCGGTTGGCCCAGAGGATGTCGTAGGTGCGGGCGTCGTGCAGCAGGACGCAGTACTTCAGGGCCTGCATCAGCGTCTGGAAGCCGGACGGCGGAACGGACGGCGGAAGACGGTCCACGGCCGGGCCCCTCATCGGTCCGCCATGGGGCGCAGCCCCATCCGGAGGATGTCGTGCACCAGGGTCGCGATGCTCTCGGCGCCGGTCTTCTCCCGGATCCGGGCGCGGTGCACATCGACGGTCTTGGTGCTGATGCCGAGCCGGGTCGCGATGCGCTTGTTGGGCACACCGTCGACGGACAGCGCGAGCACCTCCCGTTCGCGGGCGGTCAGCCGGTCCAGGCTGGTCCGCAGCTCCCGCTGGCCGGCGGCCCGCTCGAAGCGTTCCCGCGCGGTGCGCCGCGCGGCCTGCACGACGTCCAGCATGTGCTGGGGGTCGTACGGCTTCTCCAGGAAGTCCACCGCGCCGTTCTGCAGGGCGCGCACCGACATCCGGATGTCGCCGTGCGCGGAGACGAAGACGACGGGCAGCGGCGCGCCCGTCTCGTTCAGCAGTTGCTGTACGTCGAACCCGCTCAGCTCGGGCATGCGGACGTCGAGGACCAGGCAGGCGGGCCGGTCGCGGTCGTAGGAGCGCAGAAAGGCGTGGGCGTCCCGGAACCGCTCCGAGCGGATGCCGACCGACTCGAGGAGCCAGGCGAGCGATTCGCTCAGCTCCTCGTCGTCGTCCAGGATGTAGACGAGGGACATCTCAGCCGGCCCGTCGGTGAACCCCGTCGAGTCCCCGGGTGCGGAAGGTCATGAGGCGGCCTCCTTCAGCCGTTCGGCCCGGCGCCGCGCCTGCCGGTCGGGGTCCGGCACCGGCGCCGCCAGCAACAGCCGCCGGGTGTAGGCGTGTTCCGGACGCTCGGTGACCTGGGCGGCGGTGCCCGTCTCCACGATGTCGCCACGGTACAGCACGGCCACCCGGTGGCTGATGTGCCGGACCACCGACAGATCATGGGTGACGAAGAGATACGCCACGCCCGTCGCCTCCTGGATCTCGGTGAACAGGTCGAGCACCCGGGCCTGGGTCGTCAGGTCGAGGGCGCTGACCGGTTCGTCGCAGACGATCAGCCGGGGGTTCCGGCACAGGGCGCGCGCGATGGCGATCCGCTGGCGCTGGCCGCCGGAGAACTCCCGGGGCAGCCGGTGGACCGCGTCGTGCGGGAGGTACACCCGGTCGAGCAGGGTGCGCACCCGCCGTTCCGCGTCGCGCCGGGCGACGCCGGTCACCAGCAGGGGCTCGGTGAGGATGTCCAGGACCGTCATGGCCGGGTTCAGCGAGGTGAACGGGTCCTGGAAGACCACCTGGATGTCCTCGCTGAGCGCCCGCCGCTCCCGCTTGCCGAGCCGGGAGATGTCCCTTCCGCCGTACCGGATCTCGCCGCCGGTGACGGGCGCGAGACCGAGGACGGCCCGGCCCAGTGTGGTCTTGCCGGAGCCGGACTCGCCGACCAGGCCGAGGGTTTCGCCGGGTGCGATGGTCAGCGAGATGCCGTGCAGGACGCGGAAGGGTGTGCGGCCGCGGCCCCTTCCGGGGTACTCCACCACGACGTCGTCGAGTTCGAGGAGCGGAGCGGTCATGATGTGGCCCCCTTGAGAGGTTCATCGGCACCGGAGTCGGCGGAGAGTTCGCCGCGGACCGGCCCGCCGTCCAGCGTCGAGTCCAGGAGGGTGCGGGTGTACGGATGCCCGGGCGCCGCGAAGATCTGCCGCATCGGCGCCGTCTCCACGATCCGCCCGCCCCGCATCACCGCGACCCGGTCGCAGATGTCGGCCACCACACCGAAGTCGTGGGTGACGAGGATCATCCCCATGTCGTGCTCCTGCTGGAGGGAGCGCATCAGGTCCAGCACCTCGGCCTGGACGGTGACGTCCAGCGCCGTGGTCGGCTCGTCGGCGATCAGCAGCCGCGGGGCGCAGGAGACGGCGCCGGCGATGAGCACCCGCTGCGCCATACCGCCGGAGATCTGGTGCGGATACGACCTGAACACCCGCTCCGGGTCCGGGATGCCGACCCGTTCCAGCAGTCCGAGCGCCCTGGTACGGGCCTCGGACCGGGACAGCCCGAGGTGGGTGCGCATGGGCTCCACGAGCTGGAAGCCGATCCGGAAGCAGGGGTCGAGGTTGGACATGGGCTCCTGGGGGACGTATCCGATGCCGTGGCCGCGCAGGCGGTTCAGCGCGGCGGTGTCCATGCCCAGCAGATCCTGCCCGTCGAAGGTCAGCCGGTCGGCCGTCACCTCGGCGTCGTCCGGCAGCAGGCCGAGGACGGAGAACGCCGTCTGGCTCTTGCCGGAGCCGGACTCGCCCACCAGGCCGAGGACTTCGCCGCGTGCCACGGTGAGGCCCACCCCGTCGACCACCATCTTGTCGCCGCCGGGCCTCGGATAGCCGACGCGCAGCCCCTCCACGATGAGGAGGCGGTCCGCGGGGGTATCCGCGGCCGGTGCGCCGGTGCGCGCCCCCCGCTTACGGCGTTTGTTCACCGCCGGGCGCTCGGTGGTACCCAGCGCGTCGCGTACCGCGTTGCCCAGCAGGCTGGAGGCCAGGATGGTCAGGCCCATCGCGGCGCCCGGCCACACCAGCAGCATGGGGGCGTTGTAGATGTTGGTGAAGGCGTCGCTGAGCATCGCGCCCCAGCTGGCCTGGGACGCCTTGCCCAGGCCGAGGAAGGCGAGCCCGGCCTGGATGCCGATCGCCACGGCGAACACCTGGGTCGCCTGGATGACGGACGGCGCGACCACCACGGGCAGGATGTGGCGGCGCATGACGCGCCCGTCGCCGAGTCCCGAGACCCGGGCGGCGTCCACGTACAGCTCCTCGCGGACCGCGATCACCGACGCCCGGATGAGCCGGAAGACCATCGGGGCCATGATGACGCCGAGGACGATCATGGCGACGTTGAGGTCCTGCGAGACGGCCGCCATCACCACGAGCATCACGATGATGGCGGGCACGGCCATGATGACGTTGACGATCCAGCCGGCCGCGGCGTCGAACCAGCCGCGGTAGAAGCCGCTGATCACACCGAGCGGCCCGCCCACGGCGAAGGCCACGAGGATGGCGAGGGTGCCGCCGAGGAGGCTGGTGCGGCCTCCGTACAGCAGCCGCGAGAGCACATCCCGGCCCACGCCGTCGGCGCCGAGCGGATGGGTGCCCGAGGCGGGGGCGAGGGTGTCCCCCATGATGCTGAGGTCGGGTGCGTAGTCGGTGAACAGGGGCGCCGCCAGGCTCGCGACGACCACCAGGACCAGCACCACCAGGCAGCCGGCGGCCACCGGGTCACGCAGGGTCCGGCGCAGCAGGTGGTCCCGCCCGGGGGCCGGAGGGGACGGCTCGGGGGCCGCGGCGGGCTCCACAGCGGTCATGAGACACGCACCTTCGGGTTGAGCCAGCCGTACACGATGTCCAGCAGCAGATTGACCGCGACGACGATGCTCACCGTCACCACGACCGTGCCGAGCAGCACGGGCGCGTCACCGCGTACGGCGGCCGAGTTGGCCAGGGTGCCGATGCCCGGCAGGCCGAACACCTTCTCCACCACGACGGCGCCGCTGATCAGCCCGATGAACTGCAGGGCGAGCACGGTCAGGGCGGGCGGGGCGGCGTTGCGCAGCGCATGCCGGAACACGACGCTGCGGGTGCTCAGGCCCCGGCTGCGCAGGGTGCGTACGTAGTCCGCGCGCAACACGTCCATCAGCGCGCCCCGCACCTGCATCGCGGTGGCCGCGGTGGCGGCGACGGCCAGGGACACCGCGGGCAGGATGATCGAGCGGAGCCATTCGGTGAGGGAGGCGTCGATGGCAACGTAGCCGGTGGCGGGCAGCCAGCCGAGCTGAACGGCCAGGGTGACGGCAAGGACCAGGGCGATCAGGAAGCTGGGCACCGCGGTGCCCAGCACCGCGGCGAACTGCACCATGCGGTCCACCCAGCCGCCGCGCAGCGCGGCCGCCGTGCCCAGGGCGACGCTGAGGACCGCGGCGAGCAGCAGACCGGCCAGCACGATGGAGAGGGTGACCGGCAAGGTGTCCACCAGGGACTGGTTCACCGGGGCACCGGTGAACCACGAGCTGCCCAGGTCACCCCGCAGGGCCTGTTCGGCCCAGTGCCAGTAGCGCTCCACCAGGGGCTGGTCCAGGCGGAGTTCATGGCTTTTGGCGGTCACGGCGGACCGCGGGGCGGTCTCGCCGAGGATGTTGCGGGCGACGTCGGTCCCCGTGAGATTCAGCAGCAGGAATGTGGCGGTGGCCACGACGACCACCAGGGCCGCGCCGGCGACGATGCGCCGGATCAGAAAGGTGAGCACGGTCAGTCTTCCTCCTTCCGCGCGTCGGATCGGGCCGGTGGCTACTTCGCCGCCGGTGCGTAGCTGTGGAGCGGCGGGTACTGGAGGCCGGCCTGCGGGGTCGCCGTCACGCCCTTGGCGGTGGCGTAGGCGTTGGCCACCACGCTCCAGGGCGCGTTCCACGCCTGGTGGACGACATGGGCGTTGAGCTGCTTGAAGAGGGCGTCCCGCGTCCGGCCGGTCGCCTCGCCGATGCGGGTGACGAGCTCCTCGGCCCTGGGATCGTGGTACTTGAGCGGATTCCAGGTCGAGTCCTTCGTCAGCTGCAGCTGGACCTTGTCCCAGCCCGTGGGGGCGCCCAGTTTGAAGTACGACATCGCGTACTTGCCGGACAGCGCGCTGCTGAAGATCTGGTCGCCGGGCACGTTGTCCAGCCTCACCTTGATGCCGATGTCCTTGAGGCTCTGGGTGAGCGCGGCCTGCTCCTGGGGGAAGGCGGCGGAGAGGTCCGGGAGGGTGACGGCGAAGCCGTTCGGATAGCCGGCCTCGGCCAGCAGCCTCCTGGCCTTGGCCGGGTCGTAGGAGTAGGTGTGCTCGAGCCGGGCGTCGTAGCCGTCCTCACCGGGCGCGAACACCTGCGCGGTGCGGGTGCCGAGTCCGGTCTTGGCCGCCTTGAGGATGGCCTTCTTGTCGAAGGCGTAGTTCAGCGCCTGCCGGACCTTCAGCTTGCCCAGGGCGGGCACCTTCTTGCCGGCGCGGTCCCAGATGTAGAGCCCCTCGACGTCGCCGGGCTGGTAGGTGGCGACCTTCAGGCCGTGGCCCTTGACGGTCGGCACCCGGTTGAGGTTGACCGTGCCGCCGTCGATCTGGCCGGACAGCAGTGCGTTGATGCGCGCGGTCGGGTCGGCGAGGTACTTGATGACGACCTTGTTGTAGGGGAACGCCTTCTTGTTCCAGTAGCGGGGGTTGCGGGTGTAGGTGTACGTCTGGCCCGCGATGGTGGCCGACGTGTCCAGCCGGTACGGGCCCGAACCGACCGGCACACCGGGGTCCTTGAGCGACCCGGGGGCGGCGATCATGCCGGAGACCTGGCCCAGCGCCGGAAGCAGGGACGCGCTGGGGTGGCTCAGTTTGATGGCCACGGTGTGCGCGTCGACCACCTCGACGCCGCTGATGTCGCGGATCTCGCCGGCGGCCGAGGCCGTGCCGCTCTTGGTGTGCAGCAGGCTCTGCCTCACCGCGTCCGCGTCGAGGGCCGTACCGTCGGTGAACTTCACCCCGGTGCGCAGCTTCAGTGTCAGTGTCGTCTGGGCCTTGTCGTACGACCAGGAGGTGGCGAGGTTGGGGGTGGGCTCGCCGTTCCTGTCGAGCCGGATCAGTGTGTCGAAGACCGGCTGGTAGTAGGAGGATTCGGGGCCCAGGCTGGCCTTGGCCAGATCCCATGGCGTGGCCGTGACCGATTCGGCGAGGGTGAGCGTCCGGTCGCCGTCGGCCAGGGTGCCGCCGCCGCAGCCCGTCACCGTCGCTGTCAGAAGCGCGGCACCGATGAGCGCCACTGTCTTGCGCATGGTCTTGTCTCCACCTGGTTCACGTGTCGGATCACCTCGATGTCCCCCCGGCTCGTTCTGCCACCGGCCGTGCGGCGGCCGGTCCTGGTCCACGTCGCCCGGTCATGGCTACGCGTTCCGCGCGGCCCACTCCCCGCACAGCCGCACGCTCTCCTCGGGGGTCGGCCGGGCCCCCCGGTCGACCTCGATGATCAGCCAGCCGTCGAAGTCGTCCGGCAGCGCCCCGACGAACCCCTCGATGTCGGCGTTTCCGTGGCCCGGCTCCGACCACAGCCCCGCCAGCACCGTCTTCCGGTAGTCCCAGCCCGCTTCCCTGCCCTTGGCGGCGAGGCCGAGGTCCAGGTCCTTGATGTGGACGCTCGCCACCCGGTCCGCGTAGTCGCGCACCAGCTGTGCGGCGTCCGCGCCCGCCCAGGCCAGATGGCCCATGTCGGGTCCGAAGCCGAGGACGGACGCGTCCACGGTGTCCAGAACGAAGCGGGTCTCCTCCTCGGTCTCGGCCCAGGTGCCCACGTGCGGATGGAAGGCGGGGGTGATCCCCTGGGCCCGGATGATCCCGGCGATCTCGGCCAGCAGGTCCCGGACCCGCTCCAGCCGGCCCGAGTCGGCGAGGTGGCCGACCGCGGGGCGGGCCACCCGCTCGGCGTCCTTCGCCATTCCCATGGCGAGGAAGAGAGTGGGCACTCCCAGGGCCGCGTGCTGTTCGGCGGCGCGCGCCGCGTTGTCGCGGAACGTGCGCAGCTCGGCCGCGTCCTCGGTGAGCCGGACGGGGACGTAGCCGGGCGCGGGGCTGATGCCGTGGTCGCCGAGCCGGGCCGCGTACGCCTCGGGGGTCAGGTCACTGGGCACGGCGCTGTGCAGGGCCGTGATGCCCGCGTCGCGGATGACCTCCAGCTGCCGGTCGAGCGAGGGGGCGAGCGTGGGGTCGATCCAGCCGTCGGCGCTCGCGACCCACTGCAGGGGGTTGATGGCGAGGCGGTCCTGCCTGATCTTCATGGTCGGTGGTCCCTTTCGGTTGAGGTTGGCGGTGGTGGCAGCGGTGGCGGTGGCGCGGTCGTGGGCCGGGATCAGCGGGCGGTGCGCGGCTGGGGGCGTTCACAGCTGCTGTCGATCGCCACGACCAGGTTCTCCCGCTGCGCGGTCTCGAAGGCGGTCAGCACCTCGAGGGTGTGGAAGGCGAACCGCGCGTCGGCGCGGTGCGGGCCGCCGTGGAGGGCACCCGCGAGGTCGTGCACGCCGAGGCCGCGGCGGTGCTGCTCGGGGGTGTTCACGGCGCCGAAGAGCGCGGTGACCGGGGCGAGCACCTCCCAGTCGTCGTCGTGGTGGCGCTTGACCCGCACATCGCCGTCGAAGCCGTTGGGGTTGGGCAGCGAGAGGGTGCCCTCGGTGCCGTAGATCTCCATGCGGGGCAGTTCGGTGTCCCAGACGTCGAAGCTCATCAGGGTGGTGCCGATGGCTCCGGAGGCGAACGTCAGCACGGCCGAGGCGTGGGTGGGGACCTCGACGGTTATCTCGTCGACCACCCGCTCGGGGCTGGTGACCTTGCGCGTCCTCGCGCCGATACGGGTGGCGGCGGACACCTGCCGGACCGGGCCGAGGCAGTTGACGAGCGCGGCCAGATAGTAGGGACCCATGTCGAGGACGGGTCCGCCGCCCGGTCCGTAGAAGGCCCGGGGGTCCGGGTGCCAGGTCTCGGAGCGGCTGGACCGCACGAAGGCGGTGGCGCCTACGGGTTCGCCGATCAGGCCGGTGTCGATCGCGTGCCGGGCGGTCTGCACGGCGCTGCCGAGGAAGGTGTCCGGGGCCGAGCCCAGCAGCTTCCCGCTGCGCTCGGCGGCGGCGAGGACCTCGCGGGCCTCCTCGACGGTGGCCGCGAGCGGCTTCTCGACGTAGACGTGCTTGCCCGCCTCCAGCGCCGCGATGACGGTCTTCGCGTGGAACGCCGGCGGGGTGATGTTGATGACGATCTCGACGGCGTCGTCCGCGAGCAGTTCGTCGGGGCCGCCCCAGGCCGGGATGGCGTATGCGGACGCGGCACGCTCCGCGCGGGCCGTGTCGACGTCGGCCACCCGGATCACGTCGAGCTCCGGGAAGGTGCGCAGTCCCTCGGCATAGCGGCCGAAGATGTTGCCGGCGCCCAGGATCCCGATGCGGTGCCGTGCGGTGTGCTGGGCCATGAGTCTCCTGCGATCGTGAGGGGGTGGTGTACGGGGAGCGGCAGGCGGTCGTCAGGCGACGATCAGCGGGCGCAGGGTGCGGTGGGCGATCTCCAGGCCGGTCTTGACCTTCTCCTCGGTGCCGCCCCACACCGGGTCCTCGTGCTCGACCGAGAGGGTCCCGGTGAACCCGTGCTCGTAGAGCGCGTCCACGACGGCGCTCCAGTCGACCTGGCCCCGGCCGGGCACGCGGTAGCGCCACCAGCCGGTGTCCCACGGGTCCTCCCGCCGGACCGCCTTGCCGAAGACCCCGTACCGGTCCACCTTCCCGGGGAGGATCTGGAGGTCCTTGGCCTGGGCGTGCACGATCCGGTCCGCGTACGGTGCGATGGTCCGCACCGGATCGACACCGATCCACGTCAGATGCGACGGATCCCAGTTCAGATACAGCCCGAGGGAGAACATCCACTCCCACAGCTCGGGCGAATAGGCGAGGTTGCCCGGATAGCCGTCCGGGTGCCAGCCCTCCATCACACAGTTCTCGATGATGAGGCGGACACCCCTCTCCCCCGCGTATTCGACGAATTCGGGGAAGACCTTTTCGGCCTCTTCCAGATTGGGTGCCACCGGCCGGGTCCAGTCGCGGCCCACGAAGGTGCCCACGTACGGGACGTCGAGGGCCGCCGCCGTGTCGATGACCGCCTTGAGATGGGCGTGGATCTCCGCGCGGCGCCTGGCGTCGGGGTGGAGGTTGTTCTCGTAGTACGCCAGGGCCGAGAGGTCGAGGCGGTGGCGCTGGAACAGCCCCCGGATCTCGTCGGCCTCGCGTTCGCCGAAGCCGGCCACGGGCAGGTGCGCGGCCTCGAAGTCCCGGCCTCCGGTGCGTGGCCAGGCCGCGACCTCCAGGGCCTGGTAGCCCGTCTCGCTCGCCCATGCGGCGATCTCGGCGAGGGAGAGCTGGGGCAGACAGGCGGTGAGCATGCCGAGTTTCATGCGGTGGCCTCCAGGGCTGTCTCTGTGGGGTCGACATCGGTCCAGGCCAACGACGCGGAGGAGGTCAGCACGGCCTCGACGATCCGTGCCGAGCGGACGCCGTCCGCTCCGGTGGGCAGTCCCTCGGGGGCTTCGCCGCGGATGGCCGCATAGGCGTCGGCGACAAAGGAGTTGAAGCATTCGGCGTAGCCCTGGGCGTGGCCGGCGGGGAGCCGTGAGAGCCGTCGCTGCTCGGCCGATCCCTGGTCCGGGTCGCGGAACAGCACCCGCGCTCCGTCCGGAGCGCCGAGCCAGACAGTCTCGGGATTCTCCTGGTCGAAGACGGCGCTGCCCCGCGCGCCGTCCAGCTCGAACCACAGCCGGTTCTTGCGGCCGGCCGACACCTGGGACACCGTGAGCGTGGCCAGGGCGCCACCGTCGGTGCGCAGGAGTACGGTCGCCACATCCTCGGTGCGCACCCGCACCCGTGGGCCGCCGCCCCTGGTCGCGAAGCCGGCGCCGGTGCCGGCGGGCCGGATGGGAACGGTGGTGCCGAGCCTCGCGGTGAGTTCGGTGAAGCGGACGCCGGCCACCCACTCCACGAGGTCGCACCAGTGGGATCCGATGTCCGCGAACGCCCGGGACGGGCCGCCGTCGGCCGGATCCACCCGCCAGGACATGGCCTCCTCGGACAGCATCCAGTCCTGCAGATAGCTGCCGTGGAGCAGCTGCCAGGCGCCGAATTCGCCCCGCAGCCGCCGGTCCCGGAGCTCTCGGACGAGCGGGTGGTAGCGGTAGACGAAGGGGACGGCGAGCACCAGCCCCGTCTCCCGCGCCAGGCTCGTCAGCCGCTGCGCGTCGGCGGCCGAGGTGGCGAGCGGCTTCTCGCAGATCACATGCTTGCCCGCGCGCAGCGCCGCCTCGGCCTGGCCGATGTGTAGTGCGTTGGGGGTGCACACATGGACGACCGATACGGTGTCGTCGGCGAGCACCGCCTCGAAGTCGCGGTAGCGGCCGGCTACGTTCCACTCGTCGGCGAAGCGCGCACTGCGCTCGGGGGTCGAGGCCACCACTCCGGCGAGCTCTGCGCCGCTCGCACGGATCGCGGCCGCGTGCACGGCGCCGATCATCCCGGCACCCGAAACCACCGCTCGAAGCGGGCCATTCATCTGATGCACCTCCGTCGTCCCACCGCCGATCGCGGTCCGACGCCGCGCTGCGCATCACCTTGGTTTAGTTCTGGCAGCAAGCACAAGACAGCTTATTTAATTTTTTTCAAGGCCTAAAAGTGGCCAAATTATCTGCGCCCGCACCGCTGGAAACGCCTGAACCGCGTGGTTTGCGGGGAGAATCGTTGACGGACCCCGGGGAGCAACATTACGGTCACTCGAATGCATAAAGACGACGGCTGGGCGGAGGAATCAGGTGCCTCCGCATCGGTCCCCCTCGCGCTGCGCCGGGTGCTGGGGCTGGTGATCTCCGGAGAGGCGACCAACCGCGCGGAGCTCGCGCGGCGCAGTGGCCTGGCCCGGTCGACCGTGGGCCAGCAGGTGGAGAACCTCGTCGGCAACGGCATCCTGCAGGAGGTCGAGTCCCGGCGGTCCGTCCGCGGACGACCGCCCCGGGTGCTGACGATCAGCCCCCAGGCCGGCACCGTCGTCGCCGTGGACGTCGACACCACCGCCTCCCATGTGGCCATCGCCGATCTCAGCAGACGGCTGATCGCACAGGAGACGGTCTCGGTCCGGATCGACGCGGGTCCGCGGGTCGTGCTGGACGCGGTCTCCGAGCTGCTGCGGGGGCTGCTGGCGGAGTACGACCGCGATCCGGGCCGGGTGCGCGAGGTGGTCGTCGGCCTGCCCGGTCCGGTGGACTTCCAGCAGGGGTGCGCGGTACAGCCGACCGGCATGCCCGGCTGGGACGGCTATCCCGTCGCCGAACACCTCCGGGAACGCTTCCGCGCCCCGGTCGTGGTGGACAACGACGTCAATCTGATGGCCCTGGGCGAGGCCGAACAGGGCGGTGCGGAGACGCCCCTGCTCTGTATCAAGATCGCGAGCGGGATCGGGGCGGGCCTCGTCACCGCGGGCGGCGATGTGTACCGCGGCGCCGACGGAGCCGCGGGCGACATCGGCCACACCCGGGCCGTCAGCGGGGGCAACGTCCTGTGTGTCTGCGGCAACGTCGGCTGCGTGGGAGCGATCGCCTCGCACCGCGCCGTCCTGCGCGGCCTCGGCATCCCCGAGTCGACCGACGACGACCCCCTGCACGGCACCCGGGTACTCGCCCAGCGCGTCGCCGACAGCGACCCGGCCGCACTGCACGCGGTGCGTCAGGCGGCCACGGAGGTCGGGGAGGTGGTCGCCGTACTGGTCCACATGTTCAATCCGCGCAGCATCATCATGTCCGGTCCGCTGAGCGAACTCCGCGACGACCTCGTCTCCGCCGTACGAGCCGCCGTGTACCAGCGCGCCCTCCCCCTGGCCACCCGCAAGCTGACCATCACGGCGACTCAGCTCAAGGGCCGCTCCGGGCTCCACGGTGGCATCGCCCTCGCCACGCGGGACGTCTTCGGACCGGCGGGCGTCGCACGGCTGCTGGCCGACGAGCCCGGAGCGGACGGGTAGGCGGGCCCGCGGGGAGCCCGCCGGGGTCGTCGTCGGCCGAGCGTCAGACCACCGGGGCCGGGTAGGTCGGGTACTCCACCCCGGAGACGTACTGGACGACGCGGATGACCTGGCAGGAGTAGCCGAACTCGTTGTCGTACCAGAGGTAGAGGATGGCGTTGTCGCCCTCGACCTTGGTGGCACCCGCGTCGACGATCGAGGCGTGGCGCGAGCCGATGAAGTCGTTGGAGACCGCGTCGGGGGCGCTGATGAAGTCGATCTGGCGCTTGAGCGGCGAGGTCAGGGACACATCGCGAAGGTAGTCCAGGACCTCCTCGCGGGTGGTCTCGCGGGCGAGTTGCAGATTGAGGATGGCGATCGAGACATCCGGCACCGGGACCCGGATCGAGCTGCCGGTGATCTTCGCCTCGAGATCGGGCAGGGCCTTCGCGACGGCGGAGGCGGCACCGGTCTCGGTGATGACCATGTTCAGCGGCGCCGAGCGGCCACGGCGATCGGACTTGTGGTAATTGTCCAGCAGGTTCTGGTCGTTGGTGAACGAGTGGACGGTCTCCACATGGCCGCGCAGGACGCCGTACTCGTCCGCCATCGCCTTCAGCGGCGGGACGATCGCGTTGGTGGTGCAGGACGCGCAGGACAGGATCTGCTCGTCCGGCTTGATGGTGTCGTGGTTGACGCCATGGACGACATTGGGCACATCGCCCTTGCCCGGCGCGGTCAGCACCACCTTGTCGATACCGGGGCGCAGATGCTTCGACAACCCCTCGCGATCGCGCCACTTGCCGGTGTTGTCGACGAGGATGGCGTCCTTGATGCCGTACGCCGTGTAGTCCACCGCCGTAGGGTCGTCGGCGTAGATCACCTTGATCTCGTTGCCGTTGGCGACGATCGTGCTGTTCGCCTCGTCCACGGTGATGGTGCCCTGGAACTGGCCGTGGATGGAGTCGCGGCGCAGCAGCGAGGCACGCTTGACGAGATCCTCACCCGCCCGGCCGCCGCTCCCGCGCACGACGATGGCGCGCAGCCGCAGCCCGTTGCCCGACCCGGCCTTCTCGATGAGCAGGCGGGCGACGAGGCGGCCGATGCGGCCGAACCCGTAGAGGACGACATCGCGCCCCTCACGGCACTCGATCTTGTGGGCACCCGTGGCACCGGCGACGGCCTCGGCGGTGAACTCCTCCACCGAAAGACCGCGGTCGTCGGCCCGGTGGGTCTCGGCGAGCATGCCGATGTCGATCTGCGAGGGGCCGAGGTCGAGCGCGGTGAGCGCCCGCAGGAACGGCAGGGTGTCGGTGACCGAGAGTTCCGCACCGGCGATCTGGCGGGCGAATCGGTGGGTCTTGAGGATGCTGACGACCGACTTGTTCACCAAGGAGCGGCTGTGCAGCAGGACCGTGACGTCCCGCTCACGATGCAGCTTCCCGATGACGGGGATCATCGACTCCGCGATCTCCTCGCGGTGCTTCCAGTTGGTGAACGAGTCCTCGTTGAGAGTCACAAATCCATCTTTCGAGCTAGGTAGCGCTCATATGGTAACCCCCCAGGTCATGGAGGTACCCGGCACCCCCCACGGCGGCCAGAGAGGAGTCCGTCGAGGAACGGCCGCCGGTGACGGTGCCTCAGCTCACCGGGCGCGCCCCCTTTCGTATACGGCCACCATTTTCGCTTTTGAATTGTGACGCGGATATCGGCTGTAAAATAGGAATTTAGTGGGCGACGCTTTTCGGCCAGCGGCCATCGCGAAACTTACCATTAACAGGAATTTACCAGTGAGAAATACCACTCCCCCAGGGATCAGCACCCGGTAGCGATCCGCCTCCGGAGAGGTAGATGGTTTTCGCAGGCAACCATCTCTGCTGAGTGAAAGGGATGATCACTGTGTGTGGCATCACCGGCTGGGTCTCCTACCGCCGCGATCTGACCTCCCACCGCCAGGTCCTCGAGGCCATGACGGAGACGATGGCCTGCCGAGGCCCGGACGCGGCCGGCGCGTGGGTGACCGGCAGGGCCGCGCTCGGCCACCGCAGGCTGGCCGTCATCGACCTGCCCGGCGGGGCACAGCCCATGACCGTCGACACCGCCGACGGTCCCGTGAGCATGGTCTACTCCGGTGAGGCGTACAACTTCACCGAGCTGCGCGACGAACTGCGCCGCAGGGGCCATGGCTTCACCACCGACTCCGACACCGAGGTCGTTCTGCGCGGCTACGTGGAGTGGGGCGAATCCCTCACCGAGAAGCTGAACGGCATGTACGCCTTCGCCATCTGGGACTCCCGCACCGAGAAACTGGTGATGGTCCGGGACCGGATGGGCATCAAGCCGTTCTACTACTACGAGACCGACGACGGCGTCCTCTTCGGATCCGAGCCCAAGGCCATCCTCGCCAACCCGCTCGCCGCCCCCGAGGTCGGCCTCGACGGGCTGCGGGAGATCTTCTCCTTCGCCAAGACACCGGGGCACGCGATCTGGAAGGGCATGAAGGAGCTGCGCCCCGGCCACATCGCCGTCGTCGACCGCAATGGACTCCGCGAGCAGGCGTACTGGCGTCTGGAGGTCTCCGAGCACACCGATGACCAGGACGCGACCGTCGCCCATGTGCGGGAGCTCCTGGAGGACATCATCGCCCGGCAGCTCGTCGCCGATGTGCCCCGCTGCACCTTGCTCTCCGGGGGGCTCGACTCCTCGGCGATGACCTCGCTCGCCGCCCGCAAGCTCGGCGAGCACGGCGAGACCGTCCGCAGCTTCGCCGTGGACTTCCCCGGGCAGGCGGAGAACTTCCGTGCGATCGACGTGGCGCCCAGCGTGGACACCCCGTATGTGCACGCCGTGGCCGAGCATGTGAAATGCGACCACCGGGACATCATGCTCGACGGCTCCGCCCTGTCCGACCCGGCGGTCAGGCAGGCGGCCATCGCGGCCAGGGATCTGCCCACCGGACTCGGCGACCGGGACAACTCGCTCTACCTGCTGTTCAAGGCCGTCCGTGAACAGTCGACCGTGGCCCTGTCGGGCGAGTCGGCGGACGAGGTCTTCGGCGGCTACCCGTGGTTCCACGACGAGCGGCGCGAGGCCGACACCTTCCCGTGGCTCGCCGGAGGAATGACGCTCGGCGACACCAAGAGCCTGCTGTCCCAGGACCTCACCGACAAGCTCGACCTGGACACCTACCTCCGTGACCACTACCTCAGCGCCCTGGACGAAGTCCCCCTCAAGGACGGTGAGACCGGCCTGGAGAAGCGCATGCGCCAGGTCTGCTACCTGCATCTCACCCGCATGGTCAACACCCTGCTCGACCGCAAGGACCGGATGAGCATGGCCGTCGGCCTGGAGGTCAGGGTGCCGTTCTGCGACCACCGCCTGGTCTCCTACGTCTTCAACACCCCCTGGTCGCTGAAGACATTCGACGGGCGGGAGAAGAGCATCCTGCGCGAGGCCACCCGCGATGTGCTGCCCGAGTCCGTGGCCAACCGCAAGAAGAGCGGCTACCCCGGCAGCTTCGACCCCGCCTATCTCTCCGCCATCAAGCAGCAGGCGGGCGACCTCATCACCTCGGGACACCAGGCCCTCGAACTGTGCCGCGTCGAGACCCTGAAGGAGGCGATCGCCGCACCGCCGGAGGACATCACCACCCAGCAGCGCGCCACCATCGAGCGCGCCCTGGACCTGGCGACCTGGATGGACCTGCGCAAGCCCACCATCACGCTCGACTGACACCCGCGGTTCGACCGCACCGCGAGAGACGGACGGGGACCTGGCCCACCAGGTCCCCGTCCGTCGTCCCGGTGGCCTCGCGTCAGACGCCCTCGCGCGCCGGAGCTTCCGTGGCCCCGGACGGCGCGGCCGTGAGGTAGCGGGTGAGCATCGCGACGAGTTCGTTCTCCAGCCGGGTGGTGTCGATGGAGTCGGGCGCCGCGATGAGCACATGGACGACCAGCTCGACCGTGGACACGATGAGCCGGGCGGCGACGTAGGTGTCCTCCACCCGGACCTCGGGATGGCGCTCCAGCAAGTCCTGGGTGTAGGCGACCCGGTCCCGCTCCTGGCGGGCGATCTTCTCGAACAACTCCGGGGAGCGCGGGGCCTGTTCGCCCATGACGCGGAGCAACTGCGGGTCGTCGAGGTGGTTCTCGATCACGGTGCGCGCGAAACCACGGAGGATCTCCTCGAGGGAATCGGGCTCCTCCTCGTCCTGGCGTTCGCGGATGGCGGCCGCCCCGGCATCGAGGTGACGGGTCACCAGCTCGACCAGGATCGCATCCTTGTTCGGATAGTACTGGTACAGCGAGCCGATCGAGATCCGTGCGTGCTCGGCGATGCGGTTGGTGGTCCCGGCGGCATAGCCGTATTCGGCGAAAACGTGAGCAGCGGCGGTGAGGATGCGCTGCCGGGTGAGCTCGGCCCGGGCCTGGCGGGGCTGTTTACGTGGCTGAAGTCCGCGACGGCCGGTCGTCATGGCACCTCCTGGACGGCGCCTGGAAAGCGAGTGGCGCAAGACCTGAGTAATTACTCACAATGGTGCCATGAACTGCGGCGGAGCGGTGAACCACCGTCGTCGGCAGGGAGCGGGGGGCGACCGGCACGGCCCTCGCGCGCCCGCCGCTCCACCCTTCCCGGAAGGAGTCATCGTGACGCAGACCAGCACCCGCCCCCGACGGCTGTCGCCGGCCGAGGTCCATGCCCGGCTCGGGGAGCCCGAAGCCATGATCAAGGACAAGAAGCTGGACCATATCGACGAGCACTTCCGCCTCTTCATCGCGCACTCCCCCTTCCTGACCCTGGCCACGGCGGACGCGGCGGGGCGCGCCGACTGCTCGCCCCGCGGCGACTACCCGGGCTTCGTGAAGGTCCTCGACGGCCATACGCTCGCGATTCCCGACCGCCCCGGCAACAAGATCGCCGACTCCTTCCGCAATCTCGCCGAGAACGACGGGGTCGGGCTGCTCTTCCTCATCCCCGGGATGCGGGAGACCCTGCGGGTCAACGGCCGTGGCTATCCCACCGATGAGCCCGATGTGCTGGCCCGGATGCAGACCGAGGCCAGCGAACCGGTGCTGGCGATCGTCGTCGAGGTGGCGGAGGCGTACTTCCACTGTGGTCGCTCGCTCATCCGCTCCCGGCTGTGGGACCCCGCGAGCCAGGCCCTGGCCGACGAGATGCCGTCGGTCGGTGAGATCGCCGCCGCCCAGATCGGGGCCGACATCGATCCGACGGTGCTCACCCACGCTCTCGAAGAGAGCTACCGGAAACTCTACTGACCACGGCACAAGGTGAATCGCGATGCAACAGACCATCGTCGGCGCCATCGAGCAGGTGGCCGAAGACGTCGTATCCCTCGTCCTGCGAGGCGCCACCGGTCCGCTGGCGCCCTGGGAGCCGGGGGCCCATATCGACCTGGCCCTGCCGAACTGGCTGACCCGGCAGTACTCGCTGTGCGGCGACCCGGCGGACCGGGAGTCCTATCGCGTCGCGGTGCGGCACGACCGCCTCAGCCGGGGCGGTTCGGAGTACATCCACCGGTTTCTGCGCCGGGGCCGCACCCTTGAGGTGTCGCTGCCACGGAACCATTTCCCGCTCCTCCCCGCGCCGCAGTATCTCTTCCTGGCCGGCGGGATCGGCATCACCCCGATCCTGCCGATGCTGCGGGCGGCGGTCACCTCGGGCGTCCCGGCGTCGCTCGTGTACATGGGACAGTCGGTCGCGTCCATGCCCTTCGCCGACGAACTGCGCTCCCGCTACGGCGATCGGGTCCGGATCATCGCCACCCGGGAGCAGGGCAGGCCGGACTTCGCCGCTCTGGCAGCCGCGCTGAACCCCGGTGCCGTGGTCTATGCCTGCGGCCCCGGACCGATGCTCGCCGCGGCCGAGCCCGCGTTTCCGGCCGGGCGGCTGCAGGCGGAGCTGTTCCGCCCGGTGCCCAGGTCGTTCGCCCCCAACACGGCGTTCGAGGTGATGTGCGCACGGTCGGGGCGGACGGTTCAGGTGCCGGCCGACGAGTCGCTGCTGGACGCCCTGACCCACGCCGGATATCCGGTGGCGTCCGGATGCCGCGAAGGGGTCTGCGGCAGTTGCGAACTCGCCGTCGTCGAGGGCGAGCCCGAGCACCGGGACGACATCGGCGCCCCCGCGGGCCGGATGTACGCCTGTGTCTCCCGCGCCCTGTCCCCGCGGCTCGTCGTGGATCTGTGATCCCACGGCGAGCGGACTCGAACGGAAGGCGAGGAAAGACGTGCTGCCCAAGGTGCGCACACCCGAATCACGGCGAATGATCACGCTGGAGGTGCGCGGGAACACCAAGCTGACACCCGGATTCTCGACCATCACGCTCGGCGGCCCCGAACTGGAGCATCTGAAGCCCACGGGCTTCGACCAGACCGTGCGGCTGTTCTTTCCCCGCGAGGGGCAGGAGCGGCTGAGAATGCCGAAGCTCTCCAGCGAGGCGTGGATGGCGGAGATTCTTCTGCTGCCGAAGTCCCGCAGGCCCTGGGTGCGCAACTTCACCATCCGCCGCGCCCGGCCCGAACTCGGTGAAGTGGACATCGAGTTCGCGCTGCACGGCGACACCCCGGCCTCCGCATGGGCCCGGCACGCCCGGCCCGGAGACCCGGCGGGCATCTTCGACATGGGCGTGACCTACCTGCCGCCCGCTCATGCCGAATGGCAGCTGCTCGCCGGGGACGAGAGCGCCCTGCCGGCGATCCTCGCCATCCTCGAACACGCCCCGGCGTCACTGGCCGCGGAGGTCTTCCTGGAGGTGGCGGGGACCGCCGACATCCGCTCGGACATCACCGCTCCCGAAGGCGTACGGGTGCGGTGGCTGGCCCGGGACGGCGCGGACGCGCTGCCCGGCAGGCTGGCCCTCGACGCGGTCAGGAAGGCGTCGCTGCGGCCGGGCCGGTTCTACACCTGGGTCGCCGGGGAGGCCGGGCTGGCCACCGGGGTGCGCCGCCATCTGGTGCGGGAACGCGGCGTACCGAAGCCGGACATCGCGTTCTTCGGGTACTGGCGGCACGGCCGCTCCAGCCCCGGCTGACGCCCGCCACCGCGCCGGTGCGGTGTGCTCACACCGGTGGCCGCGGGTCGTACTGGATGCCACGTCGCACCTGACGTGCGCGCTCCGGCGAGGCCAGCCGGGCGACCAGGTGAAGAGCCATGTCGATACCGGCCGAGACCCCCGCGGAGGTGATCACGTCACCGTCGTCGACGAACCGCTCGTCGGGCCGTACGTCGATCGTCGGGTCGAGCTCCGCGAGCAGGTCCAGCGACCCCCAATGCGTGGTCGCGGGCCGCCCGGCCAGCAGCCCGGCCGCCGCGTAGACCAGCGACCCCGTGCACACACTGGTCATCAGGGGAACCGAGCGCCGCTGGGACCGGACCCACTCCAGGTGCCGCTCATCCTTCAGCTGGGGCCGGGTCCCCCGGCCGCCGGGGTGCAGCAGCACATCCAGCGCTGGCAGGTCGGCCATCGCCTGATGTGCCTCGACGGTGAGCCCCTTCGCGCAGGTCACGGGGTTGCCGTCGGCGGAGAGGCAGAACACCTGCCACCCGTCCTCGGCGAAGGTGCGCGTCCAGTACGACAGCACCTCCCATGGGCCGATGGCGTCGAGCTCTTCCACATCCGGGAACAGCAGGATCCCGATCTTCCGCGTATCCGCATGGGCCATACCGTGATCCAACCAGACCCGCCCCCGCTCGGCCATGGGATCTCCCGCGAGGCCGCCGATCGCCGCCGATCGCCGTCGGCGGCCTCCCGCTGCCTTACCGCGGCCGCGGTCGGCCGGTCAGTACGGCAGCGGCCGGTTCTCACTCGCCCAGCGCTGTTCCGCTTCGCTGCGCGGGGGCGGAGGCGCCAACCCGTCGATCATCCAGAGATCCCGGGGCGTCTCGTCGATGTGGAATTCGCAGTACAGCCCGCGGTCCCGGGTGTGAGGGGCCAGCACGCGGTCGAGCCCCTCGGCTGACCTCTTCCTCGTCTCGGGGTCCGACAAGTGGCGGGCGATGTGCTCGACCACGACCCGGACGGTGCGGTTCGACGGCTCGCCGCCGACCAGGAACGAGGACTCCGGGATGTCATGGAAGAGGGTGACGACGTAGAACTTCGGCAGCCCGACCTGGGCGTAGTACTCCGTGACGTCCGCCGCGAACCGCCGCTTCTGCTCGGCGGAATAGGCGTCGACCGGGTGGTAGATGTGCCACAGGGGCATGGCTCTCTCTCCTCAACAGACGATGATGGTGGCAAAAGGCGACGGTGGTGACCGGTGGAGGTCGCCGCGGCCGGTCAGCGGCCGAGGGGAACGGTGAGGCCCTCCACCGGCCCGGCGAGCGCCGCCTTCATCTGCCGGGTCACGTCGTCGACGAGCACCTCACTGACACCGTCCTCGACGCCGTCCAGAACCGTCTCGGCCACGTCGGCGGGAGAGATCTTCTGGGTCGGGATCCCGGCGACCATGTCGGTGTCGGCGAAACCGAGGTGCACGCCGACGACCTGGGTCCCCTGCGGCGCCAGCTCGACTCGGAGCGAGTTCGTCATCGACCACAGAGCGGCCTTCGAGGCGCCGTAGGCGGCCGCGCCGGCGCCCCAGGACAGCACGGAGTGCATGTCGACCAGCGCGCCACCGCCATTGGCCCGCAGGACCGGGGCGAAGCCACGTGCCACCCGCAGCGCCCCGAAGACATTCGTCTCGAACGTCGCCACCACATCGGTCATGTCCGCCGTCAGCAGCGGCGAGGGCAGCAGCACTCCCGCGTTGTTGATGACGATGTTCACATCCGCGGCCCGGTCGGCGAGGGCCGCGACCGCGTCCGCGTCGGTGACATCGAGGGAAACGGCCTCGACCCGCGGGTCCTCGCCGGGGCTGGGCTTCCGAGCCGTCGCGTAGACCTTCGCCGCTCCACGCTCGAGCAGCGCCGCCACGAATGCCTTGCCGATGCCACGTTGACCTCCGGTCACCAGCACCACGGAACCATCGATCGCAACCATGTCGGACCCTCCTTGTCTCAGGGCGCGCTCGGACCGGCAGGGGCGGCGGACCGTGAGGCCGCCGTCCCTGTGGCGCGCTAAAATAGATTACTAGCATCATCTATAACGGGTCGCAAATATCATCGGTGCGGTACCGGCATCCCGTACCCGAGTCCGGCAAGCTATGCAGAAGGAAGTACCGACCATGCCCCGAGCATCCCGAGCCGAGGCCGAGCGCCACCGCGAGCAGGTGATCGCGGCCACCGCGAAGCTGGTGCGCACCCACGGCGCCGACAAGGTGAGCGTTCCCCAGGCGATGGCGGCGGCGGGTCTGACCCACGGCGGGTTCTACCGCCACTTCGCCTCGAAGGACGATCTGATCGCCCAGGCGTGCACGGCCGCGTTCGCCGAACGCCTCGCGGCCATGGATGACCTCGCCGAGGCCGAGGCCGAGAGCGAGGGCGAGGGCGGGGGCCCTGACGCGGACGGAAACGCGGGCCAGGACACGGGCCAGGAGCGCGGCCGCGGCGCCCGGGCGGCCTTCCTGGCGACCTATCTGTCCACCCTCCACCGCGACAACCCCGGGCTGGGGTGCGCCGCCGCGGCACTGGCGGTGGACGCCGCGCGCGCGGAGCCCGGCGACCCGCTGCGGCGGGCCTACGCCGATGGCATGCGCAACCTGATCGACGGCATGGAGCGCATCACGAGGAAGTCCGGCGACGACGCGCCGGACGAAGGGACGATCCTGGTCGAACTGTCCACCATGATCGGGGCGTTGGTCCTGTCACGCGCCGTCGCGGACGACGACCTGTCGGACCGCATCCTGACCGCGGCACGCGACCACGTGCTGGGCGACGATGAGCACACACCCGGAGGGAAGGGCTCGTCCGACACCGCCGGGTGAAGCGCGCTCGCGTCATCGGGGGAACCTCCGTGAGGCGAGCGCGCGGGCGGGCTACCGCCCCAGCGCCGAGGACAGCCGCGCGGCGAGAGGATCGCCGTCGAGGAAGTCCAGCAGCTCGCCGAGGGTCGGTCCGGTGGCGGGGCCGTGCCGGGTGACCGCGAAGGCGGCCGCGGCGTTGGCGCCTCGTACGGCGGTGCCCGGGTCGAGCCCGTGGCCGAGGAGGGCCAGGAACGCTCCCGTATGGGCGTCGCCCGCGCCGTTGCTGTCGACCGCGGTCACCCGGCGGCCGGGGATGTGCAGGGGCTCCCCGCCGGGCGGGACCAGCCGGCAGCCGTCCGCGTCGGCCCGCAGCAGCACACCGGTGCGCGGGCCCAGCCGGGCGGCGAGCGCGGCCGCGGCCTCCTCGGCGTCGTCCCGGCCGGTCAGCAGCCGCCCCTCGCGCTGGTTGCAGCTGACCCAGTCGCAGCGCTCCAGAACGGGTGCCAGCACCTCCTCCGGGATCTGATCGACCAGGGGACCCGGATCGAGGAAGACCCGGATGTGTTCCGGCAGCCGCGCGACGAGCGAGGCCAGGACCGGGCCGTTGACCGGGTAGGCGAGCCCGTAGCCGGAGATCTGCACCATGTCGCCGGGACGCAGCGCGGCGAGCACGGACGCCGCGTGGGCCTCGGTCAGCCGGGCCTCGGCTCCGAGGCTGGTGGCGAAGGTGCGCTCGCCGCCGCCGTCGACGAAGGCGACACAGAAACCGGTGTCCTCCTCCCCTATGGGAGCCAGCACCATCTCGATGCCTTCCCGGGCGAGGTCGGCCCGCACCCGGTCGCCGAACGGCCCGGTGCCATGGGCGCCCGCGTACACGGCCGGCAGGCCCAGGCGGCGGGCGGCGATGAGGACGTTGAATCCGCCGCCCGTGGTGAGGGTGGTGTCCGTGGAGACGATGTCGCCGCCACGTTCGGGCAGTGCGGGCACCCGCATCACCAGGTCGACGATGGCGTTGCCGAGCAGGACCAGCCGGCCGTCCATGGCCTCGCCCAGGGCGCCGTCGTGGTCGCTCATGAGAGCTCCCGCGCGGCCGGGGCGGGCAGCACCTGCTGCTGGGGGCGCCGGCCGGACGCCTCCTCGCGGACGGTGCCGTCGAACCTGCGCAGCACGGCGTAGACGGCGGCGGCGAGCAGCAGGGTCACCACCCACCCCAGCCCGTTGGACCCGATCCAGCTGTGGGACAGCGGCCCGGAGAACCACACATCGGTCGCGCTGGTGCTGGCCTCGGTGAACAGCAGGCCCACCACGATGGCCGCCGCCCAGGCGATCATCGCGGCCCAGGCGATCCCGCCCCGGAACCAGTAGCGGCTGGACCGGCCGACGTCCATCAGGGCCGCGCCGTCGTAGGACCGGCGGAGTATCAGGTCGACCGCGAAGACACCCACCCAGGCGTTGATGGGGACGGCGAGGAGGGTGAGGAAGGTGATGAACGGGCCGTAGAAGTCCTTGGCGATCAGGATGAAGTAGATCCCGCCGGCGAAGGTGACGACCACGTCCAGGCCGACGGCGAGGGTGCGCCGCACCCGTATGCCCAGGGTGATCATGGTGAGTCCGGCCGAGTAGACGGACAGGTGGTTGGAGAGCAGCAGTCCGCCGAACGCGGCGATCAGATACGGGATGGACATCCATGACGGCAGCATCGTGTTGATGGCCGAGACGGGGTCGGAGGCGGAGGCGAGATTCGGTTCTCCCGCCGCGAGGAGCGAGCCCAGCGAGATCAGCACGACCAGCGGGATACCGGCGCCGAAGGCGGAAGCGGCCACCAGCCTGCCGCCGGGAATCCGCCGGGGCAGGTAACGGGCGTAGTCGGCGCCCGTGTTGGCCCAGCCGATCCCGGTACCGGCGGCGATCATGCCGACGCCCACGACCATCGCACTCACCGATCCGACCGGGGCGTGGAAGACCTTGTCCCAGTCCACGGTGGTCGCGAGGAAGATGATCACGACCAGGTTGAGCAGACCGAAGATATAGCTGGCCCACCTGTTGATCCACATGATGGTGGCGTGGCCCAGACCGCTGATGAGCAGCGTGCAGCCGATGAAGACCAGCAGACACACCACGGTCAGGACGGTGTTCCGGCGGATGCCGAAGGCCGCGTCGAGCAGGGCCAGCAGGGCGAAGGCGGCCGTGGTGGTGTTGATGGTCTCCCAGCCGAGCCGGCTCAGCCAGGTGACCAGCGTGGGGCCGGCGTTGCCGCGGACCCCGAACACCGCGCGGGAGAGGGTGAGGGCGGGCGCTCCACCCCGCTTCCCGGCGATGCTGAGGGCGCCCACCAGGGCGAAGGAGCCGAAGGAGCCGAGAATGGCCACGACGGCCGCCTGCCAGATGTTCAGGCCGCGGAAGCTGACCAGGGCCGCGCCGAGCGGCAGACCGAGGATGCTGATGTTCGCGGCGAACCAGGTCCAGAACATCTGGCTGGCGTGGCCGTGGCGCTCGGCGTCCGGAACCGGCTCGATGCCTCGGGTCTCCACGGAGCCGACGCGGTCGTTCTCTGAAGCCGCCATGGTGGTACCTGTCTTTCTGTCCGGGGGCGCTCCGGTGCGGATGTGAGGGCGGGCGTGGGGGTCACTCGGCCGTGCCGGCGCGCAGCGCGAGCAGGGCCTTGGCCAGCGGTTCCAGGTCGAGGCCGTTGACCGAGCGCACAGTGGCGAGGGCTTCGTCGGGCAGGCCGGAGGCCCCGCTGACGGCCCCGGCCATGGCGCCCGCGATGGCGCCGATGGTGTCGCAGTCGCCGCCGAGGTTGGCCGCCAGCAGACAGGCCCGCCACGGCTCGCCCTCGGCGAGGGCCAGCACGGCGAAGGCGGCGGGGACCGACTCCTGGCTGGCGACGCTGGTGCCGACCAGGTCGCAGACGCGGTCCAGGGCCTGCCGCTCGGGCAGACCGCGGACCAGCTCCACGGCCCAGGCGATACGGGCGGCGATATCGGCGCCGGCGACCCAGTGGCCGCGCTCGGCCCCTGCCGCGGCCGCCGTGACCGCCGCGCCGAAGGCGTCCTCCAGATCGCCGCCGTCGATGCCACGGCTCACCGCGGCGGCCACGGCGGCGGCGGAGGCGATGCCGATGGAGGTGTCATGGGTGACCTGGCACGCCTCCGCGACCCGGTCGAGGAAGGGCTCCAACGGGGTGTCGGAGAAGGCGACGCCGACGGGGGTGATCCGCATCGCCGCGCCGTTGGTGGCACCGGCCTTGCCCGCCTCCTCCGGCGGTACGCCGCGGGACACGGCCTCCAGGGCCGCCTTGGTGGAGGGGCCGAGCAGGTCGAACGAGCCCTTGGCCTTCATGGCGCGCTCCCACTCCAGGAGCTCGTGCGCGAGCCGCAGCGGTTCGATCCGCCCGCCGGACCCGGTCAGCAGCCGGCCGACGATGACGGCCTGATCGGTGTCGTCGGTGACCGAACCGGCGGGCATCCCGGCGCTCACCGGGTTGTCCTCCGGGCCGGGCTCGAAACCGGTGACGGCGCCGAACCGGGCGACGATGGACGCCCTGGACATGATCTGGGTGGGCATGCCGAGGGCGTCGCCCATCGCCAGGCCGTAGAGGGCGCCGAGCGCGCGGTCGTGCTGGTGGTTCATTCGGGATTCCTGTCGGTGCGCGGAGGCGGTACGTCGGGGTGGGCGGGCGCCGCGTGGGGTCTCATCAGAGGCCGCATGGGGAGCCTCATCGGTGCCTCATCGGGACTCTCATTGGGGCTGCTCGCCGAAGCCCAGGTGCAGTTGGAAGCGGGCGGGGTCCAGCAGGCTGGTCACCTGCTCGACGATCTGGCCGTCGGCTCCGCGGCTGACCCGGCGGGTGTTGAGCCACACCTCGCCCTCCTGACGGCGGAGCAGTGTCGCCTCGTCGGCGGCCAGTTGCCGTACGGAGGCCCACTCGTCCCCGTGGGTGGCGCGGATGCCGACCGCGGCGAGGGTCTTGGTCAGCGAGCCGTCGAGGAGCCCGCCGAGCGGGACGTCGGCCAGGGCCGGGGCCATCGGCACCCTGCTGCGCTCCAGCGCGACGGCGGTGCCCCCCGGCAGCACGCGCAATCGGTCCAGCGCCATGAACTCGACGCCCTCGATGCCCAGTTCGCCGGCCAGCCGGGCATCGCGCACCGCCTCGAGGCGGAGGACCTCGGTGGTGACCCGGGCGCCCTGGTCGGCCAGTGCCCTGGTCCAGCCCAGGCGGTTGTCCAGCAGGCCGCCGTCGAACGTGACGAACGAGCCGACGCCCGCGTGGGTGGAGATCAGCCCTTGCTTGCTGAGCTCGTCCAGCGCCTGGCGAACGGTGGCCCTGCTGACCGCGAAACGCCGGGTGAGCGCGTGTTCGCCGGGCAGCCTGCTGCCCGGCTCCAGGGCGCCGCTGTGGATCTCACGGGCCAGAACGCGGGCGATGCGCTGATGCTTGAGGACCTGTTTAGGCATGTCCGGTAGTTAGCCATACATGTCCAGTCCTGTCTAGAGTCGCAAGACATCCATCCTGCCGACGGTCGTCCGCCACGAGGCGAGCCGTGTGATCAGCAGCGGGCAGGCGGGGTGCTCATCACCGCGCGGCGGGCTCCTGGGCCCGCCGCTTGCGGGCGCGGTACGCGGCCGCCTTGAGCTTGTTGCCACAAGGGTCCATGGCACACCACTGCCGGCGCCCGCCTCGCGACCGGTCGATGTAGACACGGGTGCATTCGGGGTTGCCGCACTCCTTGAGCAGCGGCACGTCCGGACCGCTGAGGAGCTCGACGGCATGCCGTGCCACCGTGGAGAGCGCCTCTTGCGATGTCGCGTCCGTCCGCCGCCCGCTCGCGGTGAGTTGCGGCGCCGCGGCAGGCTTGCGGGCCGTGTCGTTCACCACGGCGAGTGCCTCGCCGTCGTAGGGATCCCCGGCGACCCGGGCGGTGACCAGCTCGTAGATGGCCTCCCGTACGGCCACCGCGCACTCGACGTCGGCATGCCGACTGGCGGAGACGGTGTCGACGATTCCGGACTCCAGATACCAGGCGTCCAGCCGGTCCGGTGACACGAACATCTCGAACCGCACCGAGCGGCGAGCGCGCAACGTCGCGGCGAAGTCGAGAGCGGGGTTCCCACACAGAAAGACATGCTCCAGATTCACGTCACCATCCTGACAGGTGATTTTTGTCCTCCGCAAGGCTCGCCACCGGCGCCGGGCGGCGAGCCGCTCCAGGGGTGAGTCGTGCCGGTCAGGCCGCGTCGTGCAGGATCGCCGCCAGCTCGCCGGGCCGGTCGAACATCGGCCAGTGCCAGCCGGGCAGCTCCCGGTACGCCGAAGTCTCCGTCGCCATGTGCCGGAAGGCCGGAACGGTGGCGATCAGCGCCCGGACCTGCTCCACCGAGAAGCCGCACAACACGTGCAGCCGCGGCAGCTTCTCCCACGCGTCGGTCAGCCGGACCGGGGTGGTGGCGGTGGCCCACGGCTGCGGCACCGACAGCCGCACCAGCCGTTCCAGCGTGCCGTCCGGCAGTCCGGACACCGCGGAGGCCAGCTGATGCCACGGCGGTGGCGGCAGCTGCCAGCCGTGTCCCTCCTCACGGACCAGCTCGGCGTTGCGCGTCCTTTCCTCCGGCGGGGCGAACTCCGCCTGGGACATCCCGTCCGGCAGCGGGCCGCTGTCGATGAACACCAGCCGCTTGATCCGGTCCGGCATCCGGTCCGCCACGCCCGGGACCACCACCGCACCGGCATAGCTGTGCCCGACCAGGACCACGTCGTGGAGATCCTCGTCCCGGATCAGATTGAGCACATCGGTGATGTGCGTCTCCACATCGGTGTCGGGCCGGGCCAGATGCGCCCGCTCGCCCATCCCGGTCAGGCTGAGCGGATGGACGTCGTGCCCACGGCCGCGCAGGTCGGCCGCCACGGGACACCAGGCCCAGGCCCCGAGCCAGAACCCCGGAAGAAGTACATAGGTTGCCATGGCCCACACGCTAGGAGGGATACCGGACAGGAACCGCCCGGTATCCGCGCCATACTTCCCGGCATGACCCGACCGACCGCCCGCGTGCTCGCCCTGCTGGAGATCCTGCAGGCCGGAGGCACCCGCACCGTCGCCGACCTGGCCGACCGGCTCGGCGTGGACGAGCGCACCGTCCGGCGCTACATCGGCCACCTGATCGACCTGGACGTCCCGGTCCGTTCGGTGCGCGGCCGCTACGGCGGCTACCGGCTCGCCCCCGGCTACCGGATGCCCCCGCTGATGCTCACCGACGAGGAGGCGCTGGCCGTACTGCTCGGCCTGGTCGCCGGGCGCCGGGCCGGGCTGGTGACCACGTCCGTCGCCGCGGCGGAGAGCGCCGCCGCCAAGGTGCGCCGGGTGCTGCCCGAGGCGCTCGGCCGCCGGCTGGACGCGCTGCTGGCGACCGCCGACTTCACCGCTCCCGCCCGTCCCGTGGTCATCCCGGAGACGAGTGTGCTGCTGATGCTCGCGGAGGCCGCGCGGGACCGGCGGCCGGTCGCGCTCAGCTACACCGCCTGGAAGGGGCGGCGCAGCGAACGCACCGTGCACCCGTACGGGATCGTCGCGCACTCCGGGCGCTGGTATGTGACGGGGGCGGACTCGGCCAGCGGCGAGGTGCGTACGTTCCGGCTGGACCGGATCGAAAGCGCGACGGTGCTGCCGGGGTCGTTCGAGGTGCCCGTGGGGTTCGATCCGGCCGCCCGGGTGCTGTCCGGGCTGGCCGGGGTGCCCTATCTGCACGAGGTGTCGCTACGGGTCCAGGGCACGGTCGAGCAGGTCCGCCACCGGCTTCCACCCGGGCTCGCCACGGTGCGGGAGCTGCCCGCGGAGGAGGCGGGCCGTACGTCCGGGGAGGGGGAAGGCGGCGGATGGGTGCGGGTTCAGCTGCGGGCCGAGCGGCTGGAGTGGGTGCCCTCCGTGCTCGCCTGGCTGGACCTCCCGTTCGTGATCGAGTACCCGGAGGCCCTGCGCGGCCATGTGCGAGCCCTGGCCCACCGACTCGCCACCTGTGCCGACGCGGGTGCCGGTGCGGCCGAGGGTGCGGAGTCGGCCCGTTCGGCGGCCACTCCCCCACCACCGCCCCGGGCGGAGTAGCACCTGCCGCCTCACCGGGGGTTCGACACTCAGCCGTGGGGCCACCGTACGGCGGTGTCGGCCACGGCGGAACGCGCCCGCCGCAGCGCCTCGGCGTGCCCGAACAGACCGGGCAGACCGCCGGTGTGCAGGAAGACCGTGCGCTCCCCGGGGCGCACCTGACCGTCGTGGACGGCCGCGATGAGACCGGCCAGGGCACGGCCGGTGTAGACGGGGTCGAGGACGATGCCTTCGGTGCGGGCCGCGGTGGTGATGGCGTCCATGACCGGTTCGGTGAGCGCGGAGTAGCCGGGACCGACCTGATCCAGGCGCAGCCGCAGGGACGTGTCCGCGGGCCGTCCGGCCAGCCCCTCGACCAGGTGGCCGACGGTGTGCCCGGGATCGGCGATGGCTCCGCAGTGCACACCCAGCACCCGCTCGGCTCCGAGGGCGTGGACGAGACCGGCCATGGTGCCGCCCGATCCCACCGCCACGACCGCCGTGGCCAGGTCCGGAGCCTGTTCCAGGAGTTCCGTCCCCGCCTCGGCATAGCCCCGGGCGCCCAGCACACTGGATCCGCCGAAGGGGATCACCGCGGGCCGGGCGCCTTGCTCGCGCAGTTCCCCGGCCACATCCTCCATTGCCGCCGCGAGTTCGGCCTCGCTCACCTCTCCCGCCCATACGACGCGGGCGCCGAAGAGGCCGTCGAGCACGATGTTGCCGGTCATTTCCTCGCTCGGCGCACCGGCGAGGACGAGGACCACGTCCATGCCCAGCCGTGCCCCGGCCGCGGCCGTCAGGCGGGCGTGGTTGCTCTGCGCGGCCCCGCTGGTCACCAGTGTGGTGGCGCCCTCGGCGCGGGCGGCCCCGGCCGTCCACTCCAGCTTGCGGACCTTGTTGCCCCCGCCGCCCAGCCCGATGAGATCGTCCCGCTTGACCCACAGATCACCGGGCTCCAGCCCGATCGCACGGGCCAGCCGCGGCGCGGGCTCCAGCGGTGTGGGCCGGCTCATCAGCTCGGCCCGCGTGGCTTCCTGACCCGGCGTGGCTTCCTGACGCTCTTGTGACACGATCGCCGCCTTCGCTCGCTGCGCTGAGGGATATCGGGGTGGGAGAAACGGCCGTTGGACGGTCGCGGGACAGGTGCGCCGACGCGCGGCCGGCGCGACACCTCACCTGCCGGGTTCGGCGTGGAGGGGTTGCGACAAGGCGGCCTTGGCCTGCCTGGTCTCGTCGTCGGCGAGCACTTCCCATCGGTCGTTCGCCAAGGCTTCCATGGTCTGTTCCGCCACATCGGCCGTAGTGATCTTAGGCGCGTCCACCCAGGAGCTGAGGTCCGTGTCCACGAAACCGGAATGGACCCCCACCACGAGCGTGCCCTGTTCCTGAAGTCCCTTGCGCAGCGCATCCGTCAATGACCACTGGGCCGACTTGGAGGCGGCGTATCCGGGGAAGCCCGGCTGCCCGACCCAGGACGCCAGCGACAGCATGTTGACCAGCGCGCCACCGCCGTTGCGGGCGAGGATCGGGGCGAATGCCCGGGAAACGGCCCAGGTGCCGAAGTAGTTGACCTCCATCGCCTGACGGGCGGCCGCGAAGTCACCTTCCAGGAGTCCGGTGCCGGAGCCTCCGACGCCCGCGTTGTTGATCACGATGCTGACGTCGTCCGCGAGGGCAGCGGCCTCGGCGATCTGCTCCGGCTCGGTGACGTCCAGACGCAGCGGGGTGAGGCCATAGTCAACCACGGCGGCCGGATCGCGGACACCGGCGTAGACCTTCGCCGCGCCGTGCTCGAGCAGCGCCCGGGCGAACGCACGGCCGATACCGCGATTGGCCCCCGTGACCAGGGCGACTGATCCTTTGATGTCCATCGCGTTCTCACTTTCCTCTGGCTACATAAGAGAAGCCCGCTGGCGCAGCCTCAGCCCTCTGATCCGCGAGTGGCCACAAAGGCCACGTCGGCGCAGGGCACCTCACGGCCCTCCTCGTCGATGAACCCCACACTCACGGCCTCACCGGTGGAGCGTGTGCGCCGGAGGGACGAGGGGCCCGCGGGGCGGGGGCGGTGGCGGTCGCCCCACTGCTGCAGCGCGGCCAGCACCAGGCGCAGTTCCTCCCCGGCCTGCGTCAGGTGGTAGCTCTGCCGATGCCTACTGCCCGGCTCCTGATACGTCCGTGTCCGCAACACCCCGGCCTCGACGAGGAGCTTGAGCCGGGCGCTGAGCAGGTTCGGCGCGACACCGAGGGACGACTGCATCTCGGCGAATCGGTGCCTGCCCCCGAAGACTTCGCGCAGCACCAGCAGGGACCAGCGCTCACCCAGAATCTGGAGGCTCCGCTCGATGGAACAGGCCGGCTCGTCATCGATGGGCCCTGAGATCTTCTTCCCGGACGACACCGCACACCTCCCGCCGGACATGGCTCGATTCTCTGCTCATGAGCCTACACCCTAGATATAATTTTGCTATCCAGACCCACCGGAAGAGGACTGGATCTCGTCACCTACTTGACCGGTGACGCACGCGACTGCGACCATCGTTGGACCATCGAAACGACAAGGAACGATGCGATGTCGGATAAGCGGGAAGTGCCGGATGCCGCGGAGGCGGCGCGCCATGCCCGGTTCGGCAAGCTGCCGGAGCGGGTCCGCCTGGAGGACACTGTGGAGGAGAGGGCGGCGATAGCGCCGGACCCCGCGAAGGACACGTACAACCCCGACGAGTGGCTCGTTCGCTACTGCCTGTGAGTCCAGCCGCTCGCGCGAGTTCGCACGAGGGAGGATTTCCCGTGCCGACAGCCAGAGTTCTGAGGGCGAGCGCGGTGGCCGTGATCATCGCGGCCATCGCGCTCGGTTGCTTCACCCAGGTCTTCTGATCCGCGTTCCCCTCTCCGCCAGGCAGGGCCTCACCTCGGCGGGACGCCCGATCCCGATCAGCCGGGCAGGTCCCCGTCGCGCGCCTCTCGGGCGTGCGCGGGACGCTGCCGTTCCAGTTCGACGTACCGGGCACGCATCGCGTCGCTGGCGGCCGGCCCCGCGGTGAACACGAAGGCCTTGCCGTCGTCGAGGCTTCGGCCGGTGCGCGCGTCCACCACGACGGGTTCCACCTCCTCGCCGGTCCTGGCGTCGACCAGGATCATGGCGCGCTCCTCCGGCGCGAGGTGCTGATTGCCCCAGGCGGCCAGGGCGACGACCACGGGCCGCAGCGAATGGCCGCGTTCGGTCAGCACGTATTCATGGCGCACCGGGTTGGTCTGGTAGGGGCGCCGCTCCAGGAGACCGTCCGCCACCAGGGTCTTCAGGCGCGTGGTGAGCATGCTGGTGGAGATGTTCAGGCTCTGCTGGAACTGGTCGAAGCGCGTATAGCCGTCGAAGGCGTCGTGGAGGATCAGCAGCGTCCACCACTCCCCCACGTGCTGAACCGTGGTCGACAGCGGACATTCACGGTCCTCCAGCCTGATCCGGCTTGCCATCGTGGCGCCCTCCCGAGTTACTGCTAAAGTGAAAGTTACTTGCTTCTATTTTAGCAGTCGCAAGGGGCGCGCTCGCGTGCGTCCCGGAACGGACAGCCTTGCCCACCTCCCTCGATGACTCTCTCGCCGGCCGTCGCGCACTCGTCACCGGTGGCACCAAGGGCGCCGGAGCGGCGATCGCGGCCCGGTTGCGGACGGCCGGTGCGACCGTGCTGGTCACCGCCCGCTCCCAGCCCGAGGACGTCCCCGACGACGACTTCATCGGCGCCGACCTGACCACACCGGACGGCGTCGAACACGTCGTACGGGAGACGAAACGGCGCCTCGGCGGCACCGACATCCTGGTCCATACGCTCGGCGGCTCGGCCGCGCCCGCCGGCGGCTTCGAGGCGATGTCCGAGGAGATCTGGCAGCAGGAGCTCAACCACAACCTGCTCGCCGCCGTCCGCCTGGACCGCTCCCTGATCCCGGGCATGATCGAACGTGGCCGGGGTGCGGTGGTCCACGTCTCCTCGATCCAGCGCCGGATGCCACTGTGGAACGGCACACTGGCCTACGCCTCCGCCAAGGCGGCTCTCAGCACCTACAGCAAGGGCCTGGCGAACCAAGTGGCACCGCTCGGTGTGCGGGTGAACACGGTCTCCCCCGGATTCATCCAGACCAGTGCGGCGGACGCCCTCATCGACCGCATCGCCCAGCAGACCGGCGACCGGGAATCCGCTCTGGCGTCGCTCATGGATTCCCTCGGCGGCATCCCCCTCGGACGCCCCAGTCGCCCCGAAGAAGTCGCCGAACTCGTCGCCTTCCTCGTCTCCGACCGGGCCTCCGCCATCGTCGGCGCCGAACACATCATCGACGGCGGCACCGTTCCCGCGCTCTGAGCACCATCCCGACCGGGAACGGCCCGCAAACCATCCCTCAGAAAACCATCAGCGAGGCAGCCATGACCGACGACACCACCCCCTTCGACGCCACCGACCTGCCCGACGTCGTCAAGCGGTACCTGAAGGCACACAACGAGCACGATCTGCCCGCGGCGTCGGCCGCGCTGACGCCGGACGCGACCGTCATCGACGACGGCCGCACCTACGAGGGCATCCCGGCCATCGAGCGATGGCTGGACCGTGCCACCTCCGAGTACACCTACACCACCACGCTCATCGGGGCCGAGCAGGACGGCCCGGACCGCTACACCGTCACCCAGCGTCTCGAGGGTGACTTCCCCGGCGGCACCGTCGACCTTCGCTATCGCTTCCTCCTGGACCAGGGGCTGATCAGCCACCTCACCATCGCCCCCTGACGCACCGCGCCGTGGCGGCACCCGGTGCTTGAGCGGCCGTCCACGTCAGGCCGTCCGGCCACCGCCGCCGCCGGGCGTGGCGGCCCGCACACCACCGGCGCGCACCACGTTGCGGAGGGGCTCCCCGCGGTCCAAGCGGTTGATGTTGGCCGCGATATCCGTGGCGCGGGCCGCGAAAGTCTCCTCGGTGTGGCCCGAGTTGTGGGGTGTCATCACCACATTGGGCAGGGTGGCGAACGGCAGGCGGCTCGGCGCGTGCGGAGGGCCTGCCCACCACACGTCCAGGGCGGCACCGGCGATGGTGCCGGCCGAGAGCGCCTCGTACAGCGCCTCCTCCTGGACGACCGGGCCACGTGCCACGTTGACGAGGAGGGATCGCGGGCCCATCGCCGCGAGTTCGGCCGGGCCGATCAGCCCGCGGGTCGCGGGGCTCAGCGGAACGGTGACCACGACGATGTCGGATTCGGCCAGCAGGTCCGGGAGCCGCTCCGGGCCGCCCACCCAGTCGGGGCGCAGACCGTCCGGCACAGGGGCCGACGGGTCGCGGCGCACCGCCCGCACACCGAGCCCGACCGCCTGGCACAGCCGGCCGATCTCCCTCCCCGTCTCGCCGAAGCCGATGACTCCGACACGACGGTCCCGCAAGGTGTCCCCGAAGGGCAGCCCGGAATCCACGGCGACGTTCCGCCACCGTCCGGCGCGCAGCTCCCGGTCGGCGGCGAGCACCCGCCGGGAGAGCATCAACACGCACATCAGGACGTGTTCGGCGATCGACCTGCCGTGGTGGTGGGTGTTGGCCACGGTCACCTCCGGCCCCAGCGCCTCCAGGGGGGTGCCGTCGTAGCCCGCGCCGACGACATGGACGAGGCGGAGCCGGCCGGCTCGCCGCGCGTCGTCCTCGGTGAGCTGGGAGCCCACATACACATCGGCGGTGGCGATGGCGTCGGCGATCCGCGCCGCGTCCCAGTCGCAGGCGTCCAGCCACTCATGCGGGCCCTCGATCCGCGCCCTCAGCCGCTCGGTGAACCTGCTCAGGATCCGGTGGTTGAGCATGATGCGCATACTGGCCATGACCGCCGTCCTCATATGTAGCCGCTGTCTTCATTTCTGCACGGCCCCATACAAGCTGTCAATGCTTCAGAAGTTCCGACCATCGCCCGCTCCACCTGGGCTTGTTGTCAGATCTCTTGACGTCCCGGCACTCCCGGTTTAGCTTCGGCGTCCACAAATACAGACCGGGTACGCAAGTGTAGACAGCCAAGTCGACTGTCGTTCTCGGGCGGCAACCCGCCACCACCCTCGGAGATACGCCGACGATGAAGTCCTCCGTACCCTCCAGTCCGCGCCCGGAACGGGGCCGGGCCCATACAGTTCTCGCCCTTCTGGCCACCAGCACGATGCTGCTCACCAGCGCGTGCGCCGTGGCGAACAGTGACACGGCGGGTGATGCCGGCAGCGCGGACGGGCGCACCCTTCGGGTGGTCCTCACCCAGGAACCGCCGACGCTGGAGCCCTGTGAGTCATCGCTGACCGCGACCGGTGTCGTCGTCCGCTCCAACATCACCGAACCACTGGTGGAACGGGACCCCACCTCGGGCAAGCTGGAGCCACTGCTGGCGACCGGCTGGCGGCAGACGAAGCCCACGACGTGGACCTTCGACATCCGCCCGGGGGTGACCTTCCAGAACGGGCGGCCGTTCACGGCGAAGGACGCCGCGTTCTCCATCGACCGCGCCGTCAACTCCGATCTCGCGTGCAATGTGGACGGCTATGTCTTCGGCGACGCGAAACTCGACGTACGCGCCGTCAGCCCCACCCGGCTGACCGTCACCACCGAGAAGACCGACCCCATCCTCCCGCTGCGGCTCAGCTTCGTCGAGATCGTGCCGCGCACCACCGACACCAAGGCCAAGGTGCGCATACCGATCGGGACCGGCCCCTACGCCGTCACGTCGTGGCAGACCGGTGTCTCGATCTCCCTTGCCCGCAACGCCGATTACTGGGGGAAGGCTCCGGCCTATCCGCGGGCCAGGTATGTCTGGCGGAGCGATGCGAGTGTCCGCGCGGCGATGATCGACAAGGGCGAGGCCGATATCGCGACGGCCCTGGACCACACGAGCGCCGACAAGGGCAACACCGTCGCCTACCCCAACAACGAGACGACCGCCCTGCGTCTGGACGGCCGTGAGGCGCCGCTCAACGACATCCGGGTGCGCAAGGCGATCGGCCTGGCCGTCGACCGCAAGGGCATCATCGGCGCTCTTCTCGGCGGACTGGCCAAGCCCGCCGCGCAATTGGTCCCGCCCGGCGTGGTGGGCCACAACGACGACCTCGCCCCCGCCCCGTACCAGGAGGCCGCCGCCCGGGCGCTGGTGAAACAGGCGGCCGCCGACGGCGTCCCGGTGCACCGGCGGATCACCCTCGTCGCACGCAACGGCATGTTCGCCGGTATCGCGGAAGTGACCGAGGCCCTGCAGTACGAGATGGCGCGGGTAGGGCTGAACGTGAGGATACGCATGGCGGACACCGCCACCCATCTTCAGTACCAGCTGCGTCCGCTGCCCCGCGGTGTCGGGCCGGTGGCGCTGCTGATCATGCACGGCAACCAGGCCGGGGACGCGGCCTTCACCACGAGTCAGTACCTGCAGAGCGACGGCCCCCAGTCCACCTTCGGCACCAAGGACCTCGACCGGCGCATCGCCGCGGCGGACGCGCTCTCCGGCAAGGCCCGGCAGAAGGCGTTCGCCGATGTGCTCGCGTACCAGAACACATCGATCGCGCAGTACGCCTACCTGGCCCATATGCGCGGACTGCTCGGACTGTCACCGTCGGTGCGGTACCGCCCGGACTCCGCCACCGGGGACGAGATGCGGCTCTCCGAGGTCACTCCGGCGACGGCGGGGAGGCGCTGATATGACGTCCTTCCTGCGCAAGCGCATCGTCTCCAGCGCGATCCCGCTGGTGTTCGTGGTGCTGGGCGTGTTCTGCCTGGCACGGCTGACCGGCAGCCCCGTCGATCTCTACCTCCCGCTGAGCGCGACTGCCCAGCAGCGCGCGGAATTCTCCGCCGCCCACGGCTTCGACGACTCCATTCCGGTGCAGCTGTGGGACTACCTCGCCCATGCCGCACAACTCGACTTCGGCACCTCGCTGCGCACCGGCGAGTCGGCCGGTTCGATGGTGCTCAAGGCGTTTCCCGTCACGCTGCAACTCGCCGGGATGACCATGCTCCTGGCGATTCTCGGGGCGCTGCTGGTCGGAAGCCTCGCCGCCTACCGGCCCAACTCGCTCATCGACCGGATCGCCGGTCTGCTGTCGATGACCGCGGCCAGCATCCCCGACTTCTGGTTCGCGATCATGGGTGTGCTGGTCTTCGGCGTGGGTCTGGGCTGGCTGCCGACCTCCGGCACCCTGGGCGGCCCCGAGATCTGGGTGCTGCCCATCGCCACCCTGCTGATCCGTCCGTTCGGCGTACTGGTGCAGGTGGTGCGCGGCAGCATGGTCGGCGCGCTGTCCGCGCCCTATGTCAAGGTCGCGCGCAGCAAGGGAGCCGACCCCAAGCGCGTGGTGTTCGGACACGCCCTGCGCAACTCCATCACGCCCGTGCTGACCGTCGCCGGGGATCTCACCGTCGGTCTGGTCAACGGGGCGGTGATCGTGGAAACGATCTTCGGCTGGCCCGGGATCGGCAAGCTCATGATCGACTCGATTCTGCAGCGCGACTTCGCGGTGTTGCAGGCCGCCGTCCTGATCACGGCGGTGACGATCTTCGCGCTGAACATCGTCATCGACGTCTGCCACGCCCTGATCGACCCCCGAGTGCGCCAGGCGGTGCCGGCGTGAGCGAAGGAGCCACCATGACCGAGCCCGCCGATCCCGACGGCCGTCCCTCCGGCGAGGCCGCCCCGTCCCCCACCCGGCCGCCCCGCTGGTGGCTGCTGCTCGGCCGGGACCGGGGCGCGGCCGTCGCCGCCGTCGTCCTCGTCGCGGTGTTCCTGGTCGCGCTGTTCGGCCGGCTGTTCATCGGGGACCGAGCGGTGCGGCAGGACCTCCGCGCCTCGCTGCGGCCGCCCTCCCTCGACCACGGCTTCTACGGGCTGCTGGGCACCGATGTGCTGGGACGCAGCGTGCTGGCCCGGCTGGTGGACGCCGCCGGGACGACGCTGTCGGTCGCGGTGCCCGCGGTGCTGTGCTCGCTGCTGATCGGCTCGGCGCTGGGACTGTGGGCCGGATACCACGGAGGGACGCGCGAGAACGTGGCGATGCGTGTCGCCGATGTGATCCTCAGCTTCCCGTCCCTGCTGATCGCTGTCGTCGTGCTGTATGTCTTCGCACCCAGCGCGATGAACATCGTGCTGATCCTCGCCATCGCGCGGGTCCCGGTCTATCTGCGCACCGCCCGCGCGGAGTCGGCCGAGCTCAGGAGCCGGCTGTTCGTCGACGCGGCCCGGACCTTCGGCACCCCGAGCCGGAACATCATCTACCGGCACATTCTGCCGATCGCGCTGCCCACACTGCTGACCGTGGCCACGCTCGACTTCTGCTTCGTCATGCTCACCGAATCGTCCTTGAGTTTCCTCGGCATCGGCATCCAGCCCCCCGATGTGAGCTGGGGGCTGATGGTGGCCCAAGGGCGCCAGTACCTGCAGACGGCCTGGTGGATCGCCGTGCTGCCGGGCTTCGCGATCGTGCTCACCACGGTGTCGGCCACGGTCCTCGCCGCCTGGGTCCGCCTGGCCACCGACCCCGCCCAGCGCTGGCGGCTGACGCTGCCCCGGAAGCGGCGCGGCAACCGCGCCGCCGTTCCCTCGGAGATGATCGCGTGAAGCCCTCCACCCTGCCCGCGCCCGCCGCGACCGGCGATCCCGCACTCGAGGTCGAGGGGCTCTGCGTCGATCTGCGGACCCCCTCGGGCACTCTCCGTGCCGTGAACGGCGTCGGCTTCAGCGTGCGCAAGGGGCGCACGCTGGCGCTGCTGGGCGAGTCCGGCTGCGGCAAGTCGATGACCGCGCTGTCCATCGTCGGGCTGCTCGACCCGACGGCCGAGGTGGCGGGCGGATCCGTGCGGGTGTCCGGCACCGACGTGCTGCGGCTGGGCCGGGCGGGGCGCAGAAAGCTCGCCGGTCCCGTGCTGTCGATCGTCTTCCAGGACGCGCTGACCGCGCTCAACCCCGTACAGCCGGTCGGCAGGCAAATCGCCGAGCCGTTCCGCATCCATCGCGGGCTGTCGCGCCGCGATGCCCGGGAGAAGGCGATCGAGCTGATGACCCGCGTCGGCATCCCCGAGCCACGGCTGCGGGCGCGCGCGTATCCGCATCAGTTCTCCGGCGGTATGCGCCAGCGGCTGCTGATCGCGATGGCCGTGGCGCTGGACCCCGATGTGCTGATCGCCGACGAGCCCACGACCGCGCTCGATGTCACCGTGCAGGCGCAGATCATGCGGCTGCTGCGGGATCTGCAGACCGAGCGGGACATGGCGCTCGTGCTGATCACCCACGATCTGGCGGTGGTCGCCCAGCGCGCGGACGATGTCGTGGTGATGTACGCGGGCCATGTGGTGGAGACCGGCCCGGTGGCGGAGGTCTTCTCCCGGCCCCGCCACCCGTACACCAAGGGATTGCTCGACTCGGTGCCCGAACACGCCGTCAGGGGCGGCCCGTTGCCCGCCGTACCGGGGAGCCCGCCCGAGCTCGGCGCGGTCCCGTCCGGCTGCGTCTTCCAGGCCAGATGCCCGCTGGCCGAGGAACGCTGCGCCCGGGAACGGCCGCCTCTGCTGTCCGTCGGGGCCTCGCGTTCGGCCGCCTGCCACTTCTCCGAGGAGCTCGACCGTGCCTGAGACGCCCCTCACCGACACCACGGCCGCGGGCCCACGGGCCGATGGCCCGGCCACTCCCCCGCCCCTGCTCGAAGTCCGCGGTGTGACCAAGTCGTTCGGCCATGGCCGCCGGCGCCTGACCGCGCTGGACGGAGTCGATGTGCGGGTCGAGCGCGGGGAGACCCTCGGGCTGGTGGGCGAGTCCGGCTGCGGCAAGTCGACCCTGGCCCGAGTGGTGCTCGGGCTCGAGCGGCCGGACTCGGGGACGGTGCGCTTCAACGGCACCGATCCGTTCACCCTCAAGGGCAAGGACCTGCTGGCCTGGCGGCGCCGGGTACAGATGGTGTTCCAGGACCCCTTCGCCTCGCTCAACGCCCGGATGTCCGCGGCCGATCTCATCGGCGAGCCGTGGCGCACCCACCGCGACATCGTGCCCACGGCACAGGCGCGGGAGCGACGGGTCCGTGAGCTGCTGTCGCTCGTCGGGCTGCGGGAGAGCGACGCCCATCGCTACCCGAACGAGTTCTCCGGCGGGCAGCGGCAGCGCATCGGCATCGCCCGCGCGCTGGCCCTGGACCCCGACCTCATCGTGTGCGACGAGCCCGTGTCCGCGCTGGATCTGTCGGTACAGGCCCAAGTGCTCAATGTCCTCTCCGAGCTGCGGGAACGGCTCGGTGTCTCCTACGTCTTCATCTCCCATGACCTGTCCGTGGTCCGGCATGTCTCCGACCGGGTGACGGTGATGTATCTGGGCAAGGTCATCGAACACGGCCCCACCGAGGACGTCTTCGACCGCCCCCTGCACCCCTACACCGCCGCCCTGATGTCCGCCGCGCCCACGCTCGACGTCTCCGGGCAGGCCCAGGACGACGACGAGATCCTGCTGCGCGGGGAGATCCCCTCCCCGTACGACATCCCGTCGGGCTGCCGGTTCCGCACCCGCTGCTGGAAGAGCGAGGCCCGGTGCGCCGAGCTCGCCCCTCCGGTCGTCACCCGTGACGGCGCGGCGGAGCCCGGGCGGGAGCCGCATGCGGGCCTGTGCCACTTCCCGCTGGGCACCGGGCCGACGGAAGTATGAGCCCGCCCGAGTTCACCCTGCTCTTCATCACGGTGGCGATCGGGTCGCTGCTGCAGGTCTCCATCGGCTTCGGGCTCGGCCTGCTGGCCGCCCCGGTGATCGCGATCTTCGACCCTTCGCTCACCCCGGTGGTGGTCCTGCTGCTCGCCACCGGGGTCACGACCGCGGTCCTGGTGCTGGAGGGCGGCCACCTGGACCTGCGAGGCGCGGGGTGGGCACTGGCCGGGCGGGTGCCGGGCGCGGTGGGCGGCGCGGCGCTGGTCGCCGTGCTGCCCGCCCGGCAACTCGCCCTCCTCGTCGCCGTGGTCGTCCTCGCGGGCGTCGCGGTGAGCCTGCGCGGTTTCGTGCCGGCGCCGCGACGGCGTTCGGTGCTGCTGGCCGGCCTGATGTCGGGGCTGATGGGCACGGCGACCTCCATCGGAGGACCGCCGATGGCCATGGTCTGGCAGCGCCTGAGCGGGCCGCGGCTGCGCGCCACGATGAGCGGGTTCTTCCTGGCCGGTTCCGTGATGAGCCTGGCCGTCCTGGCGGCGACCGGAGCGGTGCACACCTCCAGCCTGTGGCACACCGCCCTGCTCGCCCCGGCCGCGGCGATCGGGGTGCTGCTCGCCCGCCCGCTGGCGAGCAGATTGGACATGCGGCGCACCAGGGGCGTCGCCATGGTGCTCGCGGTGGCGAGCGCGACGGTGCTGGTGGTCCAGCAGTTCGTCTGAGCCGGGCCGCATCTCCGCTACAGCCCCGGGCTCGGAGGCCTCAGCCCTCCGCTGCCACGGGGGCGGCCCGGCGCTCTCCGGTGACCTTGGAGGAGGGCAGCCGCCCGGCCTTGGAGGTGCCGGTCATCGTCTCGCCGTCGACCGTCATCGTGAACGCGAGGTTCAGACGCATGGGCCTGGTGATGGCCTGACGCCAGGTGAGCTGGTCGCCCTCGAGTGCCACATCGACCAGCGGGACCTCCTCCCCCGCACCGCGGGCCGTACCGGTCAAGGTGCCGTCCTCGTCGCGGAATTCGGCCACCGCCTTGATCCGGCCGATGGGGGTGGACATGGACAGATCCCAGGTGCCTTCAACGGACATGGTGGTGTGCTTCCTCAACGTGGGTCGGGGCGGGTTGCGCCGGGGGCGGTGTGGTCACAGGGCGACGGGCGAGGGCCCGTGGTGGCGCCAGGGGGTGCCGCGGCGCTCGTAGGCGAACAGCTCCTCGACGGCGTGGGCGATCCGCGGCCCCAGCTCGCGCTCCAGCAGATACAGGCCCAGATCGAGCCCGGAGGTGACACCGGCGCCGGTCACGAGGTCACCGTCGTCGACGACCCGGGCCCTGACCACGTTGACACCGGTGGCGTCCAGCATGTCCAGGCCCATGTGGTGGGTGGTGGCGTAGCGGCCCTCCAGCAGACCGGCCATGGCCAGGACGAGCGAGCCGCCGCACACCGTGGCGACGGTCACCTCCGGACGGTCCATGGCCGCCTTCAGCAGCCCCGGCAGGCCGGTGTTCACGGCGCGGCCCAGAGTCACGGGAATGAGTTCGTGCTCCCGCCACTCGCCCGGGTCCGCGTCCGCGTCGAGATCGGGGACCTCGCCGGGTTCTCCGATCCGGCCGGCCGCACCGGGGACCACGACCAGGTCCGCCGCCGCGGGATCCAGGGCGGCCGTGGCGCGCAGCGGCACACCGCCGACCCCGCTCACCACCTCACGCGGCCCCTCGGCGGACACCAACTCGGCGCGCAGCGCTCCCCCGGCGGCCATGCCACCGGCGACCAGCACTTCGAAGGGAGCGAGCACATCGAGGAGGTCGAAGCCGTCGTACAGGACGATCTGGGCGAGCATGAAATGTTCCCTCACATGCGGTAATGGCCAGTCTGTCTGGCCCTGTTCCGACGCTATGCGTGGGCGGAGACGGCTCCCAGTGGCACGAGGGACATGGTTCAACGGAATATCGCCAAGCGGACCGGAGGGTGCCGATGGCGGGCGTCTCAGGCCGCGTCGGACGGCATGTTGTACGGCGTGACGACCTGGATGGGCGAGGGCAGGACGGGGCCGTCGTCGGGCAGGGCCCCGTGGGCCCGCATGATGATCTGGCAGGCGCGGCGCATGTCCTGGCGCAGGTCGTGGTGGAGCACCGCGGACAGCCGGCGCTCGCGCAGCAGCCGGGTGTTGTCGTGGTCGAGGTCGTGGGCGATGAACACCTCATAGGCGCGGCCCAGTTCCTCGAAGGCGTGAATCGTCGCGGTGTTGCCGCCGCCGATCGAGTAGACCGCCCGGATCTCCGGGTCGTGGCGCAGCGCCCGCAGGACCAGCTCGCGCTGGGTGGCGTCCAGACCGTCGCTGTCGGTGACCTCGACCAGTGTGCGCCCGGGATGGGCGTTGCGCAGGGCGCTGCGGAACCCCATCTCGCGTTCCTCCTCCCCACGGAAGAAGCCGCGGCTGATGGTGGTGAGCACATTGCCCGGGCGGTCGCCGAGCCACTGTCCCAGAAGGTACGCGGCGGTGGCACCGGCGGCGCGGTTGTCGATGCCGACGTAGGACCGGCGCGCGCTGCCGGGCAGATCGGTCACCAGGGTCACGACCGGTATGCCCACGGCGGCCAGGCGCCCGACGGCGGCCGTGACCTCCGGGACGTCGGGCGCCTTCAGGACGATCCCCTGGGATCCGCCGCGCTCGGCGATGCGGTCCAGGGTGGCGATCAGCTCCTCGACCGGACCGGTCTCGCGGAAGTGGAAGCGCGACCGCATGACCGCGGGGCGCAGCGCCGGCAGCTCCGCCTCCAGGGCGGCGCGGACGGCCAGGGAGAAGCGCTCCGGTGCCTGCATCACGATGTCGATCATGAAGGTGCGGCCGCCGATGCGGAGCTGGGTCCGCTGCCGGTCCAGGTCCTTGATCGCCTGGTGGACCTCCCGGCTGGTGCTCTCGCGCACGCCGCCCCGGTTGTGCAGCACCCGGTCGACGGTGGCCTCGCTCAGGCCGGCCTGCCGGGCGATCTCCCGGATCGGATACGGATGGGACATCGGCGTGCCTCCCTGAGGGGTTTTTGATGGGCTGCTGAGCATTGCCCGATGCTCGGCCGATCACAACACTGACAGAAAGCCGCAGCCCACGGGAAGGATCGGAAAGCATCATGTCCCTCGTAGCTCCGAGGTCTCCTGCCTGGTTCAGTGAGGCCGACTGCAGTCTCGACGCCTTCCGCGCCCTGGTCGAGCGGACCACCGACCCCGGCGACCACCCCGGCGCCGACGCCGTGGAACAGAACGTCCCCCTCTACGACGGCGAGCGCCTGCGCGCCCGGGCCGCCACGGCACACGGCCGCCGGGAGGCGCAGGCGGAACTGGTGGACGCCCTGCTGGACGGCCCCGGCATCGTGGTGTTCAAGGGCGCCTTCCCCGACCCGTCGGTCCTCGACCGGGCCACCGAGGCGTTCACGACGCTGATCGAGGACGAACGGGCGGCGGGTTCCGCCCGCGGTGACCACTTCGCCAGGCCCGGCACCAACGACCGGGTCTGGAACGCGCTGGAGAAGCTGGCCCTGAGCGCACCGGAGGTCTTCGCCGACTACTACGCCAACGACCTCCTCGCCCTGGTGGCCACCGCCTGGCTGGGCCCCGGCTACCAGATCACCTCACAGATCAACCAGGTCAACCCGGGCGGCGCGGCGCAGAGCGTGCACCGCGACTACCACCTCGGCTTCCTCTCCGAGGCGGCGGCCGCGGCCTATCCGGCCCATGTCCACCGGCTCTCCCCCGTGCTGACCCTGCAGGGCGCGGTCGCCCACTGCCCCATGCCCGTCGAGTCCGGCCCGACGCTCTACCTGCCGTACTCGCAGGCGTACGAGCCCGGCTACCTGGCCTGGCGCCGCCCGGAGTTCATGGACTACTTCGCCGAGCACCACGTCCAGCTGCCGCTGGAGGCGGGCGACGCGGTCTTCTTCAACCCCGCGCTCTTCCACGCCGCCGGACACAATCGCTCCACGGACATCCGGCGGATGGCGAACCTGCTGCAGATCTCCTCCGCCTTCGGCCGCGCCATGGAGACCGTCAACCGTGCGGCGGTGGTCGACGCCGTCTTCCCCGTGCTGCGGCGGCGCAAGGCGGACGGCGCCTCCGGGGACTGGCTGCACAACGTCGTCGCGGCCTGCGCCGAGGGCTACCCCTTCCCCACCAACCTCGACCTCGACCCGCCGGTCGGCGGCCTCGCCCCGGACTCCCAGGCCGACCTCGTCCGGCGCGCCCTGGAGCGGGACTGGACCCCGGACACCCTGCGCGCCGCACTGCGGGCCGCCGCCGAGCGCCGCGAGAGCTGAAGGAGACGGACCGCTCATGGGACTGCTGCAGGACAAGATCGTGATGGTCAACGGCGGCAGCCAGGGAGTCGGCGCCGGCATCGTCCGCGCCGCCACCCGTGAAGGGGCCACGGTCGCCTTCACCGGCCGCCGCCCCGACGTCGGCGAGCCACTGGCCGGGGAACTCACCGCCCAGGGGGCCACCGCCTCCTTCGTCCGCGCCGATCTGGCCGATCCCGCGCAGGCACGGGGCAGCGTGGCGGAGGTGGTGGCGGCCCACGGCAGGATCGACTGCCTGGTCAACTCCGCGGGGCTCACCTCCCGCGGGACGCTGCTGGACACCACCCCGGAGCTCTTCGACGCGCATATCGCGATCAATCTGCGCGCCCCGTTCTTCGCCATGCAGGCCGCCGTCGCGGACATGGTGGCCAGGAAGGCTCCGGGCACCGTCGTCAACATCATCTCCAACTGCGCACACGGCGGGTATCCGTTCCTGGCGCCGTACTCCGCCGCGAAGGCCGGGCTCGCGGGCCTGACCCGCAACGCCGCCCACGCGCACCGCTGGGACCGGGTCAGGATCAACGGCCTCAACATCGGCTGGACCGAGACCGAGGGCGAGGACGCCGTCCAGCGCGCCTTCCACGGCGCCGGCGACGACTGGCGCGACGAGGCGGCCCGCGCCCAGCCGATGGGCAAGCTCGGCCAGGTCGACGAGATCGCCGATTTCGTCGTCCTGCTGCTCTCCGACCGCAGCGGCGTCGTCACCGGCTCGGTCATCGACTGGGACCAGATCGTCGTCGGCGGACTCGGCTGATCCGCCGCGCCGCACCCTCACAAGCGGCACCGCCGAAAACCGCTCCGCCACAACCCGCACCGTCAGAAAGGGCAAACTCCTCATGCGTATCGGCATCATGGGCCTGGGCCGGATCGGCGCCTTCCACGCCGAGACCCTGTCCACGCTCGACGCGGTGGACTCCCTCGTGGTCACCGATCCGGTCGCCGCGGCCGCCACCACCGCCGCCGAGCGGTTCGGCGCCCGGGCGGTCGCCTCGCCGGAGGCCCTGCTCGCCGCCGGTGTGGACGGCGTCGTGATCGCCGCCGCGACCGACGCCCACCCCGAGCTCATCCTCGCCGCCGTACGGGCGGGCGTCCCGGTCTTCTGCGAGAAGCCGGTGGCGCGCACGATCGAGGAGAGCCTCGACGTCCTGCGCGCGGTGAAGGACAGCGGCGTGGAGGTCCACATCGGCTACAACCGGCGCTTCGACCCCGGGTATGTGGCGGCGCGGAAGGCGGTGGTCAGCGGTGAGCTGGGGCCGCTGACCACCGTGCGGTCCACCACCTTGGACCCCGAGCCGCCTCCGGCCGCCTATGTGGCCGTCTCCGGCGGCATCTTCCGCGACTGCGCCGTGCACGACTTCGACACCATCCGCTGGATCACCGGCCGCGAGGTCACCGAGGTCTACGCGACGGGTGCCAACCGCGGCGCCGAGTACATCGCGGCCGCCGGAGACGTGGACACCGCCTCCGCCCTCCTCACCCTGGACGACGGCACCCTCGCCGTGGTCTCCAACACCCGCCACAATCCCCGCGGTTACGACGCGCGCCTGGAGCTCCACGGCATGACGGACAGCATCGCCGCGGGCCTGGAGGACGGGCTGCCGCTGCGCTCCGTCGAACCGGGCGCCACCTTCCCCGGCGGCACACCGCACCACTTCTTCATGGACCGCTTCGCCACCGCCTACCGGGCCGAGCTCACCGCCTTCACCGAGGTGACGGCGGGCCTGCGGCCCTCCCCCTGCACCGTGGCCGACGCCGTCGAGGCCGGCTGGATCGCCGAGGCATGCACGCTGTCCCTGCACGAGCACCGCCCCGTGAGCATGGAAGAGGTACGGAAGGCATGACGACAGCCGAGCCGCTGCGCATCGGGATCCTGGGCGCCGCCCGGATCTCCGCGCTCTCCCTCGTCGGCCCCGCCCGTGCGGGTGGCCACCGGCTCGTCGCGGTGGCCGCCCGCACCCGGAGCCGGGCCGATGCCTTCGCCGCCGAGCACGGCGTCGAGCGCGTCCTCGGCTCCTACGCCGAGGTGATCGGCGACCCCGAGGTGGAGGTGGTCTACAACCCGCTGGCCAACAGCCTGCACGGCCCGTGGAACCTCGCCGCCCTCGCCGCGGGCAAGCACGTCCTGAGCGAGAAGCCCTCGGCGAGCAACACCGAGGAGGCCACGGAGGTGCGCGACGCGGCGGCCAAGGCGGGCACCGTCTTCATGGAGGGGTTCCACTACCTCTTCCACCCGGTCACCCGCCGCCTCCACGAACTGCTGGATTCCGGGGAACTCGGGGAGTTGCGGCATGCCGAGACGATGGTCGCCATGCCCGCTCCGCCCGGGTCCGACCCCCGCTGGTCCCTCCCGCTGGCCGGGGGCGCCCTCATGGACCTGGGCTGCTACAGCCTGCACGCGCAAGCCACCCTCGCCCCCTGGGCCGGCGGTCCCCCGCGCCTGGTCACCGCCCGCGGCGGCGCACGGCAGGGCGCACCGGACGTCGACGAGTGGCTGGACGCCGAACTGGCCTTCCCGGGCGGCGCCACCGGGTCGGCCCGCTGCCATATGGCGTACGGGGACTTTCGCATGAGCCTGCGGATCGTCGGCTCGCGGGGCGAGGCGACGGCCGTGAACTTCGTCCAGCCCCATCTGGACGACCGCGTCCTGGTGCGCACGGGCACGGGTGAGCGGACCGAGGAGCTGGGCAAGCGCTCGTCGTACACCTACCAGCTGGAGGCGTACGCCGCTCGGCTGCGGCACGGCGCGCCGCTGCCACTGGACGCGGAGGACGCGCTGACCACCATGTCCCTGATCGATGAGTGCTACCGCACCGCCGGGTTCCCGCCCCGGCCGCGCACCGCGCCTCCCACCTCGGGCTGATCCCGCACGCACGGGGGCACGGTCCCGGCCGTGCCCCCGTCGGCCTGTCCCCGACCGCCGGCTCAGCTCTCCGTGTCGGCCGTCGGCCCCCGCCGGGCCGCCGCGGGCGCGCCCACGCGCAGTCCGTCCATGACCAGGTCCAGCAGCCGTCTGGCGCGCACCGGCCCCTCGTCATCGGGGCTGATCTGCCACAGACCGGAGATGGCGAGCAGGAAGTCGTCGGTGGTCACGTCCGGGCGGATCGTGCCGACCTCCTCGTTCGCCTTCAGCAGAAGCGCCACGGCCTCGGTCAGCTGGCCATGTCCGGGTTTCTTCTGGCCGCAGGCGGTACTGAGGGCCTTGTGCAGCGCGTCGGCCAGACCGGCCTTGGCCAAGGCGAACCGGGCGAGGTGCCCCATCCACTCCCGCAGCGCCTGATCGGGCGCGCGGGTCCGGAGCAGCTCGGCCGCGACGTCCGCGACCTGCAGCATCTCGTGGCGGTAGATCTCCAGCACGAGGGCCTCGCGGCTGGGGAAGTTGCGGTACAGCGTTCCCTGCCCGACGCCCGCCTTCTTCGCGATGGCGCTCAGGGGGACATCGGCCGAACGGGTCAGTTCCGCCAGCGCCACTTCCAGGATGCGCTCGCGGTTGGCCTGCGCGTCCGAGCGCAGACGCGCGTCCTTCTCCACCCGCACTCGTCCTCCTTCCGGACACCTCAAAAGCGCCGACCTTGCCGACCGGACAGCTGTCCGCTAGGTTTCATGCACAGCGGACAAGTGTCCGTTTAGGTCCACCTTACCGGCTGAAACGGCCCGTGGGGATGGCCGGAACCGAGCGCCGACCGGCATTCTCACGCATTCCCACCCCCCGGGACCTCCTCATCGGACGACTTCGACGCGCACCACATCCGCGAAAGAAGGCTGATCATGGCCCCATCGACGTCCAGCGTCATCACGCTGACCATCAATGGCGAGAAGTACACGCTGCCCGTCGACCACCGCACCACCCTGCTCGACGCCCTGCGTGAGCATCTCGATCTCACCGGTACCAAGAAGGGCTGCGACCAGGGGCAGTGCGGGGCTTGCACGGTACTGCTCGACGGCCGCCGGGCCGTCTCCTGCCTGCAGCTCGCGGTGGCGGCCGAGGGCCGCGATGTCACCACGATCGAGGGCGTGGCCGACGGCGACCGGCTGCATCCGGTACAGCAGGCCTTCCTCGACCTCGACGGCTACCAGTGCGGCTACTGCACCCCGGGGCAGATCTGCTCCGCCCTCGCCGTGATCGAGGAACACGCGGCGGGCTGGCCGAGCGCCGTCACCGACGACGTCCGCCCCGAAGCGGGGCCCCCACCACTGACCGCCGATGAGATCCGGGAGCGGATGAGCGGCAACCTGTGCCGCTGCGGCGCGTACGTGTCGATCGTGCAGGCGGTCGCGCAGGCGGCCGAGGCGCAGGCGACCGGGACCGAGGAGGCCGTCGCATGAAGGAGTTCGGCTACCAGCGCGTCCTCGACGTCCCCGAGGCGATCGCCGCACTCGGCGCCGACCCCGACGCACGGTTCCTCGGCGGCGGCACCAATCTGGTCGATCTGATGAAGACCGGCATCGAGCGGCCGGGACGCCTCGTCGACGTCCGCGAACTGCCCCTGGACGGCATCGAGGCGACGCCGGACGGCGGTCTGCTCATCGGGGCCACCGTCACCAACAGCGATCTCGCCGCCCACCCCGAGGTACGGCGCCGCTACCCGGCCCTCGCCCAGGCCGTCCTGGCCGGTGCGTCCGGGCAGCTGCGCAACATGGCCACCGTGGGCGGGAACCTGCTCCAGCGCACCCGCTGCGGCTACTTCACCGATGTGGCCGGGCCCTGCAACAAGCGCCTCCCCGGCAGCGGCTGCCCGGCCATCGAGGGTGAGCACCACAACCACGCGATCCTCGGCGCCTCCGAGCACTGCGTGGCCACCCACCCCTCGGACATGGGGGTCGCGCTCGCCGCCTTCGACGCCGTCGTACGGTACGAAACGGCCGACGGGCCGGGCGAGTTGCCGCTCGCGGACTTCTATCTGCCCGTGGGCGACACCCCGCACCTGGAGACGGCGCTGCCCTCCGGCGCGCTGATCACCGGCGTCACCCTGCCCCCGGCCCCGGTCGCCGCGCACTCCCGCTACCGCAAGGTCCGCGAGCGCGCGTCCTACGCCTTCGCGATCGGCTCGATCGCCGCCGCCCTCGACGTCCGGGACGGCGTCGTGCACGAGGTCCGCCTCGCCTTCGGAGCGGTCGCCTCCCGGCCGTGGCGGGCCCTGGAGGCCGAGCGGGCGCTGACCGGAGGCCCGGCGACCGCCGAGGCGTTCGCCGCCGCCGCGGACGCGGAACTGGCCGCCGCCGAGGCGCTGCCCCACAACGGATACAAGGTGCCGCTGATGCGCAACCTCGTCGTGGCCCAGCTGACCGAACTCGCCGAGGAGGCCGCCCGATGACCACGACGACCGGAACCACCACGACGACGGGGGCTCTGGGCACCGCGCGCACCCGCGTCGAGGGCAGGGAAAAGGTCACCGGGGCGGCCCGCTACTCGGGCGACATCCCGCTGCCCGAACTCGCCCACGGCTGGCTGGTGTTGTCCACCATCGCCCGTGGCCGGGTCCGCTCGGTCGAGGCCGACACCGTCCTGGCCATGCCCGGTGTCCTCGCGGTCCTCCACCATGAGAACGCCCCGCGCGTCAGCCTGGACTACATGGGCATGATCGGGCCCCCCGACCCGATCATCGGGGTCTTCCAGCACGACCGTGTCCCCTTCCGGGGCTGGCCGGTGGCGCTGGTCGTCGCCGAGCGGCCCGAGCAGGCCAGGGAGGCCGCGGAAGCGCTGGTGGTCCAGTACGACCAGGAGTCGCACGACATCGACTTCTTCGCCGGACACCCCGATGTGTACACCCCCGGGGACTCGCCGTTCGGTGCGGCGGAGACGACGAAGGGCGACATCGAGGCCGAACTCGCCGCCGCCACGTTCGTCGTGGACGCCGAGTACACCACCCCGGAAGAGCACCACAACCCCATGGAGCCGCACGCGGCGACGGCCCGCTGGGACGGCGGCCGGCTCGAGGTCCTCGACTCCAATCAGGGCACGACGTACGTGGCCGGTGAGCTCGCGCAGATCTTCTCGCTCGACGCGGAGTCGGTGCGGGTCCGGTCCGAGCACGTCGGCGGCGGCTTCGGCTCCAAGACGGTCCGCCCGCACCAGGTGGCCGCCGCCATGGCCGCGACCGTCCTCGACCGTCCGGTCCGCGTCGTCATGACCCGCCGCCAGATGTTCTCGACCATCGGCTATCGCAGCCCCACCGCGCAGCGGGTCCGGCTCGGCGCCGACGCGTCGGGGCGGCTGCGCGCGCTCGACCACCGGTCGGAGTGCGTCACCTCGACCGTGCACGAGTTCATCGAGCGCAGCGCCACGGTGGGGCGCGTGATGTACGACGCCGAGGCGCACCACACCAGCGACCGGGTCGTACGGCTCGACGTGCCGACCCCGACCTTCATGCGCGCACCCGGCGAGGCACCGGGCTCGTTCGCGCTGGAGTGCGCGCTCGACGAACTCGCCGAGGCGTCCGGCATCGACCCGATCGCGCTGCGCGTCCGCAATGAACCCGACCGGGGCCCCGTCTCCGGCCTGCCGTTCAGCAGCCGCAATCTGGTGGCCTGCTACGAGGAGGGCGCCCGCCGGTTCGGCTGGGCGGACCGGGATCCGCGTCCGGGGCTGCGCCGCGAGGGACGGTGGCTGCTCGGCACGGGTATGGCGGCGGCCAGCTTCCACTCCGGGGCCGGCCCGTCCACGGCGGGCGTGACGGCCGAGGCGGACGGCACCTTCACCGTGCGCATCAACGCGGCGGACATCGGGACCGGCGCCCGGACCGGCATCGCCCTGGTGGCCGCGGACGGGCTGGCCGTGGATCCGGACCGGGTCCGGGTGGTCATGGCGGACAGCGACCTCGGCCCGGCGATGATCGCCGGTGGCTCGATGGGCATGCGCTCCTGGGCGTGGGCGGTGTCGATCGCGGTGCGCGAGCTGCGCGAGCGGCTGGCCCTGGGCGGCGACATCCCGCCCGAGGGGATCACCGCGCGGTCCGACACCGCCGAGGCGATCGGCGCCCTCGCGCAGAAGGAACGGCACTCCTTCGGGGCGCAGTTCGCCGAGGTGGCCGTGGACGTCACCAGCGGAGAGGTCCGGGTGCGGAGGATGCTCGGGATCTTCGCGGCGGGCCGGATCGTCAACCCGCTGACCGCGCGCAACCAGCTCGTCGGCGGGATGACCTGGGGCATTTCCATGGCCCTGCACGAGGAGGCGGTGCGGGACCGGGCCTCGGGCGGCCATGTCGGCCCGGACCTCGCGGGCTATCATTTCGCCGCGAACGCCGATGTGCCGCTCATCGAGGCGGACTGGGTGGACGACCCGGACCCGGACGACCCGGTGGGCATCAAGGGCGTCGGTGAGATCGGCATCGTGGGAGCCGCGGCGGCCATCGCCAACGCGGTGTGGCACGCCACCGGCGTCCGCCACCGCAACCTGCCGATCCGCCCGGACCGGGTCCTGTCGGCGGGGACGAACGTGCCGGAGTCCGGCCACGGAGGCTGACCCCGCCCTCGACTGATCGGCGCCGGCCGGGCCCACAGCCCGGCCGGCGCCGAAGTCTCAGCCCCGTTCATCGGCCGGATACCGCCGATCGGCTGGCGCTGTACGGCGATCCAGTCATCTTCCCGCTCCGCCCGATGCCCTCCGGGCCATTGCGGGGAACACTCGCCCAACCCGAGAAGAGCAGAGAGGGCACTGATGAGCGACGACTTCGTGCTGGACGTGACCAGGATCCGCGACGAGGCACGCCGCAAGATGGCGGCCGGACCGGTGACGGACACCTACGGTCTGGACAAGGACCGGGTCATCGGCATCCTCAATGACGTCATCGCCACCGAGGTGGTGTGCTGGCTGCGCTACACCCGCCACGCCATCTCCGCCAGCGGGATCGACCGCGCCCAAGTCTCCTCGGAGTTCACCGAGCACGCGAGGGAGGAGATGCAGCACGCGCTGCGCGCCGCCGAACGCGTCTCCCAGCTCGGCGCCGACCCCGACTTCGACCCCGCCTCGCTGGCCCGGCGCGCCCACACCGACTACACCACACCACCGGACAACGACCTGAAGGCGATGCTGGAGCACAATCTGCTCGCCGAGCGCATCGTGATCGCCAGCTATCAGGAGATCATCCGGTGGCTGGGTGAACACGACCCCACCACCCGCCGGCTGATGGAGTCGATCCTGGAGGAAGAGGAGGAGCATGCCGACGATCTGGTGGACCTGATCGGCGTCTGACAGCCGTGGTGGGTCGGCCCATGACCACGCGTTGGCCCCGTTCGCTCTCCTGCCTCATCGTGACCGTCCTGTCGTCCGCCCTGCTCGCCGGATGCGGGGAGCACGACGACCATGGCCGGAGCTGTTCCGGCCGCACGGGCAAGGATCTCTCCAGCCGCACCGTGGCCGGTGGCGATCTGTGGCAGAAGAAGCTGCGGTGCGTCAACCTCGAACGGTCCACCCTGACCGGGCTGGTGTCCGAGGCCAATCTGCGGCGCGGCAATCTCTACGCGGCGCGGCTGGTCGGGGTGTCGCTGGAGAACGTCGATCTGCGGGGCGCCGACCTCCGGCGGGTGGACCTCGGCTCCGCCACCCTCTCGCAGGTCGACCTGCGCGGCGCCGATCTCCGCGACGCGAGGCTCGACAGGGGTCTGCTCACCGACGTCAGCCTGGAGGGCGCACAGCTGGACGGCGTGGAGCTGCGGGCGGCGTCCCTCACCCATGTCGGCCTCAACGGAGCAGATCTGGCCGGCGCCGATCTGGCCGGCGCCACGGTGTCCGACTCCGATCTGCGCGGCGCGCGGCTGCGGGATGCCGACATCTCGACGACGACCTGGGAGAACGTCCTGTGCCCGGACGGCTCGCGGTCGAGCGCACGGGATTCCTGCGCCGACCATCTGAGCCGGGCCGAGTCCCGGGCGGTGGGTCAGTTCCCCGCACCGTCGGCCGCCTTGCCGGATTCGCCCTGAGACGCCTTCTGCGCGACACGGTGTGCCTGCTCGAGACCTGCCATGTAGGCGTCCAGGTAGTCGGCGTCCGACAGCCGGGCGCACGGTCCGGGGACGGGGTGGGAGCGGACCGCTCCGCCCTTGTGGGCGGCGGCGCGGTCGGCGATGGCATCGACACAGCGCTGGGTGACCTCGGCCTTCTCGGCGGCGGCCGGGGTGCCGCTCGGGTCGCTCTTGTCGCCCGTGTCACCACCGCCGGAACAGCCGGTCAGCAGCAGGGTGATGGCGATGACGGCCGCGGCTTCGAGGGTACGGGTGCGCATATGTCTCCCAGGGGCGTCGATGGTGGGGTGCATCATGCGGCGCCGGGGCGGCGAGGTGGGAGAGCCGGGTCACCGTTGTGATGAAACGGTGACCGAACGGGCGTACAGGGCGATCCCGCGCACCCGACCGGAGCGGGCACAGGATGTCGGGTCGGGCAGGGTGCGGACTTCCTAACGTAAGGGGCGTCAGGGAAGGAGACCGAGGTGCTGGAGCGGCTGAACGAGGCCCTGGAACACATCGAGTCGCATCTCGATCAGCGGATCGAGACGGCCGAGTTGGCGCGGATCGCGATGACGTCGGAGTACCACTTCCGCCGGCTCTTCTCCGCGCTGGCGGGGATCCCGCTGTCGGAGTACATCCGGCGCAGGAGGCTCACCATCGCGGGGGCCGAGGTGCTCGCCGGGGAGCGGACGCTCCTGGAGATCGCGGTGCGCTACGGCTACGGGTCGGGCGAGGCGTTCGCGCGTGCGTTCCGGGCCATGCACGGGGTGGGGCCGGGCGACGCCCGGCGGGCAGGTGCCGTACTGCACTCCCAACCGCGGATGTCCTTCCGCCTCGTTGTCGAAGGGAGCAGCAGCATGCGATACCGGGTCGTGGAGAAGGAGCGATTCCAGGTGGTCGGCAAGAAGGTCCGGGTCCCGCTCGTCCATGAGGGGGTCAATCCGCGGATCGCGGAGTTCATCCGAAGTATCGACCAGGAGACGCTGGAGCGGATCGCCGCCCTGTCCGATCAGGAGCCGGAGGGGATCCTGGGAGTGAGCGACAACCTCGACCCGAGCCGGGCGGAGGGCACCGAACTCGACTACTACCACGCGGTGGTGACGGGGGCCGCCGCGCCGGAGGACCTGGACGAGCTGGTCGTCCCGGCGGGGACCTGGGCGGTCTTCGAGAGCTCCGGGCCGTTCCCGCAGGCGCTCCAGCACTTGTGGCGGGACGTCTTCACCCAGTGGTTCCCGTCCAACCCGTACCAGAGCAGGCCGGGGCCGGAGATGCTGCGCACCCGGCTGTCGCGGGACGCGGCGCGGGCGGACGCGGAGCTGTGGATCCCCGTGGAGCGGACCGCGGTCTGACACTCCGCCCGGCCGTCGTGACGGCCGGGCGGAGTCCGCGTCTCACATACGCCCCCGCGAGCCCTGAGGCCCACGGACCAGGCCGGCGATCAGCGCCAGGAAGGGGATGACGCCGAGGACGATGCTCACGCCCATGCCACCACCGGTGACGAGGGTGAAGTTGGAGAACACCAGCCACAGCGCGGTCAGCAGACCGGCCACGGCCAGCACCGGGGCGATCCGGGTCTGCCAGGGCCTGCCCGCGGAGAGCTGGACGTTGCGCGCGAAGAAGACGACCACGGCGACGGATGTGATGAGCATGAGCAGGATCATGCCCACCGTGGCCAACCCCGCCATGGAGCCGAAGACACCCACCAGCGGATCCAGTCCGATGGCGGCGCAGGCGACGACCAGGACCAGCGCGGTGAGGGTCTGGACGACCGAGGAGACGGACGGCGAGTGGTGGCGCGGGTGGACGGCGCCCAGCCGTGCGGGGAGGAGGTCCTGGCGGGCGAGGGTGAAGGTGTAGCGGGCGATGACGTTGTGGAAGGACAGCACGCAGGCGAAGAGGCTGCTGAGCAGCAGTACCTGCATGACGTCCCGCAGCGCGGTGCCGACGTAGGCCTGGGCGGTGTCCATGAGCATGTTGCCCTGGCTGTCCAGGGTCTTCTGGGCCACGGCCGGGGCGTCGTCGGTGCCCGCCGCCAGGACCAGCGCCCAGCAGGACACCGTGTAGAAGGCGCCGATGATCAGGACGGCGAGGTAGGTGGCCCGGGGTATGGTCCGCTCCGGGTCACGGGCCTCGTCCCGGAAGACGGCGGTGGCCTCGAATCCGATGAATCCGGTGATCGCGAACAGCACGGCCACGCCCAGCGGTCCGGAGAACGCCGCATGCGGGGTGAACGACTCGACATTGACACCGTGGGCGCCGCCCCGGGCGAAGATCCCCGCGTCCAGGACCAGCACCACCACGATCTCCAGGACGAGTGCGACACCGAGGACCTTGGAGCTGAGGTCGATATGGCGGTAGCCGAGGAGGGCCACGATGCACAGGGCCGCGAGTGCCCACACCCACCAGGGCAGGGTGGGCCCGCCGAAGGTGTGCAGGACGTCGTTGACGGCCCAGCCCAGGTAGCCGTAGACGCCGACCTGGATCGCGGTGTACGCGACGAGCGCGACCGCGGCCGTGCCCACTCCGACGCGGTCCCCCAGGCCACGGGTGGCGTAGGCGTAGAAGGCGCCGGCCTGCCGAACGTGGGGCGTCATGGTGACGAAGCCGACCGCGAACACCAGCAGGACCATCGAGGCGAGGGCGAAGCCCACGGGGGCTCCGGCGCCAGGGCCGCCCGCGATGGCGAGCGGGACATTGCCGCCGACCACCGTCAGGGGCGCGGCGGCGGCGATCACCATGAAGACGATGGCACCGGTGCCGAGCCGCCCCGACAGATTCGCGTGTGCCGGTTGCCGGGTGGAGGTGTGCGCGTCGGAGTCGGTCAGCATGACGGGTCCTTGGTGGCGCGGGCGGACGGGGGGGTGAAGAGGTCTGGCCTGAGGTCGGCCAGGTACGGATTGGCCTTGCGCGCCTGCCGGACCGTGTGTGGTTCCACGGTGGCGAAGAGCAGCCGGTTGCCGTGTTCGACGCTGTCCAGCACGGTCGCCGACGGGCTCACGATGGAGCTGCGGCCGACGTAGCGCAGTGAACCCTCGTCGCCGTCATGGTTGACGTAGGCGATGTAGATCTGGTTTTCCCAGGCACGCACCCTCAGCAGGTGCTCGGCGATGAACTCGTACGGTTGCATCTGGGCGGTCGGGACCGCGACGAGGTCCGCGCCGGCGAGGGCGGCGGACCGCACGTTCTCGGGGAACTCCACGTCGTAGCAGATCAGCATCGCGATCCGGACGCCCGCGTAGTCGATGACGGGGGCGGGCAGGTCGCCCGGGGTGAAGTACCTGCGGTCGAGCTCGCCGAAGAGATGGTTCTTGCGGTGCCGGCCGAGGATGGCTCCGGCCGGGTCGATGAAGAAGGCGCTGTTGTAGTAGGCGCCGGAGTCGTACTCGGGCGCCCCGAGGACGAGCGCGATGCCGTGGGAAGCGGCCAGCTCGCGTGCCGGTGACAGCAGGTCGGTGCGGGCCAGGTCCCGGACGGCGTCCCCGATGTCGTAGCCGGTGACGAACAACTCGGTGGTGATCAGCAGTTCGGCGCCTTCGGCACGGGCCCGGCGGCACGCCGCGTCCAGTTCGTGGAGGTTGGCGTCGACGTCGCCGGGCGTTCCCGCCGTCTGCAGTCCGGAGATCTTCATCAGTGCCTTTGGAGTGGGCGTCCAGGGGTGAATGCGAGTCATAAAAACATGCTCACTTTGATCAGGTAAACCCCCGGAGGTCACGGTTCCGCAAAGCGACGGCCCCCGTACGAAGGCCGTTGGGAGGCTGGGAGGCCATATGAGCGGGCCCTACCCTGAGGGCATGGCGACCCAGGAACCGTCCGGCGCACCGAGCGCCCTGACCAGCAGCGCCCTCGCCGCGATCCGCCGCACCAGCGCAGTGGACACCGTTCGGGCCCGGATCTCCCTGGCGGTCGACCTGGGCCTGCTGGCACCCGGTGAGCGGCTGCCCAATGTGCAGGCCACGGCGGCGGCGCTCGGGGTCGGCGAGATCACCGTCCGCCGGGCCTTCGGCACCCTGGAGCGCGAAGGCGTGGTCGAGCGGCGCCCGGGGCGCACGGGCGGCACCTTCATCGCGGAGCGGCCCCGCCGCCGCACCGTGGCGCAGGTCGCCGCGTACCGGGAGGACAGCGAACGGGTCCACCGGCTGATCGACGAACGCATCGTGCTGGAGGCCGGGTTCGCGCATCTGGCCGCCGAACGGCTCGATCGGAGCGGGCTCGACCGGCTCGATCAGTGCATCCGGGAGATGGACGCGGCCGAGAGCTGGGCCGAGTTCCACGCGAGTGACCAACGGTTCCATCTGGCCCTCGCCGAGGGCGCCGGACTGTCCGCCGCCCTGGCGATGTACCAGCGGGTCACCGGGGAGCTGTACGCGTACTTCCTGCCGTACCCGATGGGCTACCTCCGCAGCAGCAACGAGCAGCACAGGGCCATCCGGGCCGCGCTCGGCGCGCGGGACGCCGCCTCGGCGGCGGGCCTCCTCCACGACCATGTCGCCGAGCTCCACCACTCGATGTACGTCGGCCTCGCGGATGATGCCGAGCGGGGCGACGACAGGCCCTCGTGAGCGGCAGCCGGTGTCAGCGGCCGGTGGATCCGTCGATGCGCTCGCGGAGGATATCGGCGTGTCCGGCGTGCCGGCCGGTCTCCTCGATCATGTGCACCAGGACCCAGCGCATCGACGGTGCCGATCCCCGGCGCGGGGCCCGCGGAGCGGGGAGCGTCAGATCGGGGCAGGCGTCGATGACGCGGTTCGCCCGCTCGACCGTCTCGCGGTAGTCGGCGAGCACGCCGTCGACGGTGTCCTCGGCGGACGGCCGCATGGTCGCGGGCCAGTCGCCGGCGTCCTCGCCGAGGAAGGAGAACCGCTCGACGAACGCCAGGTGTTTGAGCAGTCCGAGGAGGCTGGTGCCCGAGGGCACCCCGCCCGTTCGGACCTGCGGTTCCGGTACGCCCGCGACCTTGTCCGCGACCGAGTCCCGCAGATAGTCGAGGAAGCCCCGGAGGGTGGCCTTCTCGTCGGGGCCGGTCGCCGGAGGGCCGGTTTCCTTCCTGCGGGTCCGGGGTCGCCGGGCACTGCTTTCCTGCATCGAGTCGCTCCTCCGCGGTCGTGAAGTCGTGGGGTTCAGGCGGCCATCCGGCGGTCGCGCCGCTGGACGAGCAGGACGTTGTCGATGACGGTGGCGCGCTCACCAGCGGGTCCGGTGGCCTCGCGGCCGGGCATCTCGGCGCGCAGCACGGACCACTGCGCGGGGTCGAGATCGAGCTCGGCGGCGACCTCGGTGGGCGTGGGGTAGTGGATGCCGGGGTCCTGGTTCCACGACCAGGGCGCGGTGGAGCCGTGGTCGACGATCAGCAGGAGACCGCCGGGGCGCAGCGCCCCCGCGGCGGTGCGCAGGACTCGGCCGCGGGGCAGCGAGAACGGGGTGTGGAAGTACTGGGCGGAGACCAGATCGAACTGGCCGGCCGGGAAGCTCCCGGCCAGATCGTGCTGTTCGGTGGCGACCCGGTCCCCGACGCCGAGATCGCGGGCGCGCTCCCGCACCCGTTCGACGGCCGTGGTGGAGATGTCCACGGCGGTGACGTGCCAGCCCCGCTGGGCCAGCCAGATGGCGTCGCCGCCGGGGCCACAGCCCAGATCCAGGGCGGCACCGGGGCGCAGCGGCGCGGCGGTCTCGGCGAGCAGCGGGTTGACATGCGCGTCCCAGCCGCGCCGGGTGCCGTAGTGCCGCTCCCAGAACTGCTCGGCGTCCGTGTCCGCCGTGCCCTGGTGCCCGGCGTGGGCGGTGGGTCGTCGGCCTTGCGTGGAATCCATCTCAGTCGCCCCTTCGTCGGCCGGTGTGCCGAGCGCGCTCCGATACGCGCCGTCGACGCCGGTGATGTACCGACAGCCTCGGGGCCACCATTTCGCTCTTGCAAGAAACGTTGCGGATCCGCATCATCGAGGGGATGGACAGCCGGATGGACCACCCAGACAACCCCGCGGAAGACGTGCTGGCCGGAGTGGGACCGCGGCTGCGTGCCCTGCGCCGGGCGCGGAGCGCCACACTGGCGGCGCTGGCCAACGAAACCGGCCTCACGGCGAGCACCCTGTCCCGTCTCGAGAACGGCAAGCTCCGCCCCACGCTGGAGCAGCTGCTGCCGCTGGCCCGGGCGCACGGCGTTCCGCTCGACGATCTCGTCGCGGCGCCGCCCACCGGCGACCCGCGCATCCACCTGCGGCCGGTGCGGCGATCCGGGCTGGTGATGGTGCCGCTGACCAGGCGGGCCGGCGGTATCCAGGCGTACAAGGTGATCTATCCGCCCGCCGGCCGGTCACCCACGATGAAGCTGCAGACCCACGAGGGATACGAGTGGTTCTACGTCCTCGACGGACACGCCAGGTTCGTGCTCGGCGAGCGGGAGTTCCGGCTCGGCGCCGGGGAGGCGGCGGAGTTCGACACCCGCGTACCGCACTGGATCGGCAGTGCCGACAGCCGGCCCGTGGAGGTGCTCACGCTGTTCGGCGCGCAGGGCGAGCGCGCACATCTGGCACCGGCCGGGCACTGACCGTCCCGGGATCGGTCTGTGGCTGACTCCACAGATCACATGCTGAGACCGGGGTCCAGTTTTTGAAATCCGGACCATATCCTGGTCTCCATGTCCGCACCCGCCCATCCGCTGTGTCTCGCGCTGTTCGCGAACTCGGCGTGGTGCGTCGACGACGGCCTCTGTCGCCGCTGAGCCGGACCGGCCGGTTTCCCCACCGCGCGCCGCCGCCGGGCGCCGCGCCGCCCGGCCGGGCCCGCCCGCCCAGCGTGATGCCCCCCTTTCGAACGTCTCCGGAGTCCGCACGTGACCACCGCCCCGCCCGCCGAGGCAGCGAAGACCGCCGCACTGCTGTCCCCCTCACCCACCTCCGTGCCCCGGCCAAAGGCGCCCGCCGCGCCGCCGGTGCGGAGGGTGCCGCTCGCCGTGTCCGGGCTGCTCGGCGCGGCGCTGACCGCGTATGTCTGGTCCGCCCACGGGGCCAAGCCCGGCGTTCTGCTGCTGCTCGGCCTCGCCCTGGGCATCGCCCTCTTCCACTCCCGCTTCGGCTTCACCTCCGCCTGGCGGCAGCTGGTCGCCGTCGGCAACGGCACCGGCCTGCGCGCCCACGCTCTGCTGCTCGGCACCACGGCCACGCTGTTCGCCCTGCTCATCGGCACCAAGACCGGGCTGTTCGGATCCGTACCGGCGCCCTCGGGCGGACCGCTGGGTTTCGGGCTGCTGATCGGGTCGTTCGTCTTCGCCGTCGGCATGCAGCTCGGTGGGGCCTGCGCCTCCGGCACCCTCTTCGCGGTCGGCTCGGGGCAGACCTCGATCGTGCTCACGCTCGGCGGTTTCATCGGCGGTGCGACCCTGGCCGCCTGGCAGTTCGACCTGTGGAAGGACCTGCCGTCGCTGGAGCCGGTCGTCATGGCGGACCACATCGGCTGGTTCGGCTCCTGGGCGGTGACGATCCTCGTGCTCGCCGCCATCGTCCTGATCAGCCGTAGCGTCCAGGCCCGCCGCAACCCGCCGCCGATCGGTGCGGTGCCCTCCGCGCGCGGTGCCGCCGCCCGTGTCCTGCGCGGCTCCTGGCCGCTGGCGGTCGGCGCCCTGGCGCTGGCCGTGCTGGGCGCCGGGGTGCTGCTCGTCTCGGGCGGCGCGTGGGGCGTCACCAGTGCCTTCAGCCTGTGGGGAGCGGAGCTGGTGCGAGCGCTCGGCGGCCATCCGGAGAGCTGGTCCTGGTGGCAGCAGCCCGGCAACAAGGAGATGCTCGCCGGGCCGGTGCTCGCCGACAAGACCAGTCTCACCGACATCGGCATCATGATCGGCGCGGCGGTCGCCGCGGCGCTCGGCGGCACCTGGACCCTGCACCGCGGCGTGCCGTGGCGGACGGCGACCGCGGCGGTGCTCGGCGGGGTGCTGATGGGCATCGGTGCCCGGCTCGCGGGCGGCTGCAACATCGGCGCCTACCTCGCGGGCATCGCCTCCGGCAGCCTGCACGGCTGGGTCTGGGGCGGCTTCGCCCTCCTCGGCACCTGGGCCGGGCTGAAGCTGCGGCCGCTCTTCGGGCTCGGGAATCCGAAGCCGGGCGACGGCGTCTGCTGACCGCGACGGCCCCTGGACCCGAAGTGGTGTGTGTTCGGGGGTCGTTCATGCACTCGCCATGTAAATGATCCATCGTCAGGGCGGTGTGCCGGTCCACCGACCGGCCCCGCAGCTGACGAAGGGTTGCTCACGATGGTCCCGTTCCATGCCGCTCCCCCGCGCCGTACCCGCCGGGTCGTCCACGCCGCCGCGCTGGCGCTGGTGGCCGGCGCCACGACGCTGTCCGCGCTCCCGGCCTCCGCGGTGGCCGGGAACGCGGACTACGGCACGCCGACCATCAAGCCCGCCACCTCGTACCTGTCCGGCGCCGTCGGCGCCACCGGCGACCCGACGGTGACCGTGAAGGTGGCCCAGAGCGGCGCCGACGCGGACGAGCTCACCGTGTCCGCGACCGCCACCACCCACGGCTCGGTCGCCCGGACCGGGGACGTCACGGTGACCGGCACCGGCGCCACCCGCGAGGTGGCCGTACGGGCGCGCGGCGAGGGCTACACCGACCTCACCCTCAAGGTGAACGGCCTCGGCGGCAAGAGCGCCACCACCACCCTGCACTACGCGGCCTCCGGCGCCGTGGGCAACGCCACCGACACCCGCTACCTCACCGGCTCCAGCGACTCCTCCGCCGCAGTGGACGTCGGCGACGGCTATATGGTCGTCGCCGACGACGAGTCCAACGTCCTGCGCCTGTACCGCCGCGACTCCTCCGGTGCGCCGGTGCGCACCTGGGACGTCAGCTCCGGCCTCGATGTCGACAAGGAGATCGACATCGAGGCCGCGGCCCGCGTCGGCGACACCGTCTACTGGACCGGCTCGCTGGGCAACAACAAGGACGGTGAGCCGAAGGAGGACCGCTTCACCCTCTTCACCACCACCGTCTCCGGGTCGGGCGCCGACACCGAACTCGAGGTCGGCGGCTCCTACCAGGGCCTGCGCGAGGACCTGGTGGACTGGGACAAGGCCAACGGCGACCGGCTCGGCTTCGCCAAGGGCACCGAGGACGGCCAGGTGCCCAAGCAGATCGACGGATTCAACGTCGAGGGCCTGGAGTTCGCGCCCGGCTCCGGCTCCACCGCGTACCTGGGCTTCCGGGCGCCGCTGGTGCCGCCCGCCGACGGCGGCAAGGCGCTGCTGGTCCCGGTCACCAATGCCGATGAGCTGGCCCGGTCCGGCAGCGACAAGGACACCCACGCCACCTTCGGCGACCCGATCACCCTCGACCTCGGGGGCCTGAGCGTGCGCGACATCCGCCGCAACGGCAAGGGCCAGTACCTGATCGTGGCCGGCTCCTGGGCGGCCGAGGACAACAGCGCCCCGTACGCGCTCTACTCCTGGGACGGTGTCGCCGGACACCAGCCGGTCAAGCGGCTCGACCTGCCGACGGCCGATCCGGGCGGCTGGGAGATCGTGGTGGACGTGCCCGACCTCACGGCCCCCGGTGCCCGGGCCCAGGTCATCACCGACAGCGGCTCGGCCGATCTGTACGGGGACGGCACCGAGGCCAAGGACCTGGAGCACGAGGAGTGGAAGAAGTCCCGGTCGGTGAGCTTCCCCCTGAACCCCTGATCCGTTGGTGGGCGAGCTGCCCGGGTTGTAGCCGAGCTGCCCGGGCTCCTCGGTCACCAAAAGGTTCCCCAGTCACCGAAAAGTGCGTTCTTCCATGTCAGCGGCCACTCTCCTACGGTTTCCGAGTAACCAAGAGAGAGCGCGCGCTCTTGGGCTCTACGGAAGCGAGCCCGTGGGCCCCCATGACGAAGAAGGCAGGCAGCACATGGCCATCACTCTGGTGAACCCCGGCGGATTGCCGGAGATCGAGGTGTACCGGCAGGTGTCGATCGCGACCGGGTCGAGGCTGGTCCATATCGCCGGACAGGTCGCCTGGGACGCCGACGGGGTCACGGTCGGCGAAGGCGACCTCGCCGCTCAGGTCGAGCGGTGCTACCTCAACATCGGCATCGCCCTGGCCGAGGTCGGCGGCTCCTTCGACGATGTGGCGAAACTGACCGTCTACGTCGTCGACTGGACGCCCGACAAGATGCCCCTGTTCCTGGAGGGGGCCGCCCGGGCGGCCGCGAAGCTGGGGGTCACCCCGGTCCCGCCGGGGACGCTGCTGGGGGTCGCCGCGCTGGACGTCCCCGAGCACCTGGTCGAGATCGAAGCCACCGCGGTCCTCGACTGACGTGGCCGCCGAGGTGGCCGCGTGGTGGCCCCGCAGGAGGCGGGGCCACCACGCGCTCCGCGTGTGAGCCCTGGGATCAGCCGTCGAAGCGGCGGCGGGAGTCCTCGATATGGCCGAGGTAGGTGTGGGTCCAGCCGCACATGCCGTCGACCGTCGCGCGCAGGGTCCGGCCCGCCTCGGTGAGGGTGTATTCGACCCGGGGCGGCACGGTGGGGTGCACCTTCCGCTCGACCAGGCCGTTGCGCTCCAGCATGCGCAGGTTCTGGGTGAGCATCTTGTGGCTGATGCCCTCGACCTCGTTCCGCAACTCGCCGAAGCGCAGGGTGCGTTCACCGAGGAACTCGATGATCAGGAACGCCCACTTGTTGGCGACATCCGCGAAGATCTCCCGCGCCAAGGAGTCCGCGCGCATCAGATCGGCGTCCTCGGGCGAGCCGGTGTACCGCTTGGTGCCCATGGGGCCACTCTCCTACAGGCCCCGAGTCACCACAAGAGAGCACGGGGGCGGGGAGCCGGGCCCTGCGCGTCCTCGGTTCGGGTCAGGTGAGCCGGTCGGCCAGGAACGGCAGCAGGACATCGGCCACCTCCTCCGGCACCTCCTCGGCGAGGTCGTGTCCGGCCTGGAAGACATGGCCGGTGACGTCATGGGCGAGCAGCCGCATCTGGGTCTCGTTCCGCTCGCCGATGAACGCGTCGCCGCCGAGCGCCAGCACGGGGATGTCCAGCATCGTGCGCGCCGCTTCCCGGTTCTGGTCGGCGTCCACGAGCATCGCCCGGTAGATCGCCAGCATCGAGCGGATACCGCCGGGCATGGAGTAGCAGCGCACATACTCGTCGATCGCCTCGGCGGTGGCGGTGTCGGGGTAGCTGCGCTCGTCCTTGAGCATGTAGGTGATGAGTTCGCGCTCATGCCCGGCGATCAGCATCTCGGGTACGTCCGGCTGGAAATAGAAGCCCAGATGCCACAGGAACATCCCGCCCGAGACATTCTCGTGGGTCAGGGCGGTGTGGTCCTCGAAGCCGAAGCCGGGCAACAGCGCCTCGGCGAACACCAGGGCCTCGACGTGCTCACGGTGCCGGGCGGCGAGCTGGTAGGCGACCACCGCTCCCCAGTCCTCCCCCATGGCGGTGTAGGACTCATGCCCGAGGTGGGCCATGAGCGCGGCGATGTCGTCGCTCATGGTGGCGCAGTCGAATCCGTCCGCGGGACGGGCCGAGTCGCCCAGACCACGGAGGTCCGGCACCACGACGGTGTGCCGTGCCGTCAGCTTCGGGACCAGATGCCGCCAGTGGTAGCCGGTCTTGGGCACTCCGTGCAGCAGTACCACCACCGGGCCGGAGCCGGCCGTTCGGTAATGGAGCTTGGTGCCGTTGACGGCGGCGCGGCCGGTGCGGACGGGGTCTCCACGATGGTCGAAAAGCATGAGCCCTCCATGGTTCGGGACTGATTAGTCTTGAATTAGGGCAAACACAAGACACCCAGAGATATGGGTGTCCCACGCGTCGGTACGGTCGCGGATCGCCGCCGTCAGTCGGTGACGGCGGCCGCCGGGGAGGTCAGCATCGCCATGACCGTGTCGATCGTGGTGGTGATGCGGTCGCGCTGGCCCTCGCCCGCGCACGACAGCACCTTCAGGCCACTGTTGAGCGAGGCCAGCATGGTCGCCGCCGAACTCGGATCGACGCCGGGCGCCAGCTCGCCCTGCGCACGCGCCCTCAGCAGCGCGCCGTACAGCGCGGTCTCGAGGCGGCTTCGGTTGCCCTCCAGCCGCCGCGAGATCTCGGGGTCGGAATCCCCGTGCTCCACCGTGGCGTTGACCGCGAAGCAGCCCTGGGGCGTGCCCGGTTTCGGGTCTGCCGCGCTGGTCTCCAGCAGATCCCGGACGGCGTCCAGGGCGGACGCACGGGATGCCAGGATGTCGGCCGGGCTCGGCGCCGCGGCGCCGGAGAGAAAGCGGTCGAGCGCGGCCAGATACAGTCCGCGCTTGGACCCGAAGGTCCCGTACAGACTGGCCCGCGCGATCCCCAGCCCGTCCACCAGGTCGCTGGTGGACGTCCCCTCGTAGCCATTGCGCCAGAACAGCCGCATCGCGGCGTCCAGCGCGACCTCGGGGTCGAATTCCTTCCTCCGTGCCATACCGGCACACTAACCTTTCGAGATCGATCAGTCAATTTGGAGGCGAGGCGGCGCCACGGACGACGGCCGCCGGCTGGGCGCTGCCCGAGGGCAGCGCCTCCATCAGACGGCGGACGACGATCCGGGGCCGGCCGCGGCCGCGGGCGGAACGGCGGTCACCGCCGCGCCCGGCGAGCACTCCTCTGACGGACGCGCGGGCGCATCGCCTTGCGGGCGTCGATGGCCAGGACCTCGAAGTTCTCCCCGGTGCTGTTCACCCGGCCGAAGAGGTTGTCCGGACCCGAGATGCAGACCTTGGTGATGCCCTGCCCCCGCATCGTCTCCACCATGTCCGGCCAGCGGATCGGGCAGTTGAAGGTGTCGAGCAGCATGGTGCGCACCCCCTCCGCATCCGTCAGCAGCGCGCCGTTCTGGTCGGAGACCACCGGAATCTTGGGGTCGGCCAGCTGGAAGCCGCCGAAGACCTCTTCCTCCGCCTTGCGGCGCAGGTCGCCGAACGAGGGGGCGTGGACGGGCGGCCACATCGTGTACATGTTGTAGCCGCCGAGGTCGCCGATCCGCTTCTTGAACCGGTCGAGCACGGGCTCGCGCAGGGACACGAGGTAGAAGCCCCGGTCGATGTGGCCGGAGACGTCGTGCCACTCCCCCTCGTCGTCCAGCTCGTCCAGCGCCTTGCGCAGGCTCTCCTCGGGGGTGTGGATCACACAGTGGGTGACCGCCTCGCGGTGCTCCCGCGCGAAGTACTCCTCCTCGCAGCGGGCCAGATCGGCGGTGAGCCGCACGGTCTCCTCGAAGGGCAGCGACCCCGCGTAGGTGACCGCGGCCCGCTGGCCGAAGCTCGGCCCGGCGCACAGCTCGGGCTTCTCGCCCAGCGTTTCCTCGGCCCAGTCGGCGAGGGAGAGACAGACGGTCAGGAAGGCGATCTGGGTGTGGGCGGCGTACTGCCCCTCCTCGTCGCCGTCCGACTGGCGGTACCGGTCGAAGACGGAGTACCCCACCACCTCGTCGGCGATCGCGAGCCGACGCCGGGCATGGGGGTTGGTCAGCAGGAACTCGCCCACGTCGGTGAAGCGGAAGGGCCCCATCCCGGGGAAGACGAACGCCGTGCGGCCCGGCTGTGACTCCGTTGCCTGCGACTCGGTGGCCTGGGGCTCTGGGGTCCGGGACTCTGTCGCCTGTGGCTCTGTCATGCGTTCGCTCCGGGTGCCAGATCGAGAGCCAGCTGCTCGAGTTGTCGCTTGTCGGGCTTGCCGTTGCGGTTCAGGGGGAACCGCTCCAGGACGTGAATGCGGTTGGGGTGCTCGAAGGCGGGCAGCAGGGAGCCGATCGGCTCCCGCCAGAACCGCGACTCCCGCTGCTGCTCGTCCTCCACGAAGAAGACCAGCTGGCAACCGCGCTGCTCGTCGGGGACGGGCACGACCTTGACGAGACAGCCGCCCGCGGCCAGCTTGTGCTCGATGATCTCGGGGTAGAGCGTATGGCCGTTGCGGTGCACCGCGGACTTCCGGCCGAGGACGAAGAGGTTGTCCCCGCCGTCGAGATAGCCGAAGTCGCCGGTGGGGTACCAGTCGGTCTTGGCCGGGTCGACGGGGGCCACCGTGCCGTCGTCCGCCAGGTAACCCTCCATCAGATCGGGCGAGTGGACCTGGATCTCCCCGACCTCGCCCGAGGGGAGGGCCGCGCCCTCGTCGTCCACGATCCGCAGCTTCAGGCCCTGGACGGCCCGCCCGCAGGCCACGACGTTGTCCTCGGTCGCGAAGGCCACGTTTCCGGCCTCGGTGCTGCCGTAGCTGTCCAGCAGGGGCAGCCCGAACCTCTTGACGTAGTCGCCGACCAGACCGGGGTCCAGCGGGGCGGCCCCGCTGCAGAACATGCGGACACCCGACAGCTCGTCCCCCAGGGCGGGCTTACGGCCGATCATGTTGAGCATGCTGCGGTAGCTGGCCGGGGTGGCGTCGACCACCGTCGCCCCGCAGGTGCCCGCCATGGTCATCGCCCGGTCCAGCCGCCGGTAGGGCGCGATGACCAGCGAGCACTTGACCAGCCAGGCGATGAGCACCATGGACAGCCCGTACTGGTGGGAGAAGGGCAGCAGCGGCAGCAGGACGTCGTCGGAGCGGTGGCCCACCTGCTCGGCGTTACGCTGAAGGTTCTTCAGGAACTTCGCCCCGGTCTTGACGACGCCCTTGGGCTCCCCGGTGGACCCGGAGGACCACATGATCAGGCCGTCGGGCAGCTCGCACCAGGTGTCGAAGGACAGCCGCCGCTCGGCGGGCGACTGCTCCACGGCCGCCACGAGCAGTTCGTAGACGGTGACCCGGGCCGGCCCGCTCTCGGGCATCGGGGTGTCGTCGTCCACCACGCATATCTTGACGCCGGCCCGGTCACAGATGCGCTGTGTCGCCTCCGCCCGCTCCTGGTGGTCGACCATGACGATCGACGCGCCGACGTGCATCAGGGCGAGGAGGGCCCCCACGTAACCGGCGGAGTTGCCCGCCTTCAGCATGACCCGGGTGCCGTCGCTGATGCCACGCTCGCGCAGCGCGTCGGCGATGCCCAGGGCCCGCTGCTCGAACTCGGGAAGCGTGTGCACCGCTTCCGTCGTAAAGAGCTTTGCGGTCATCGGGTTTCACTGTGCCTTTCTTCTTCTTGAAGCTCTGGGGGGTGAGGAACACCCGCGACGAGGGCGGACGTTGCCCGAGAGTCCGAGTCCCCCCGGAGGTCTCCGGGGGGACTCGGACTTCATCAGGAGTCGAGGTCTCCGAGCATCATGTCGATCAGGTCGTCGTCGTCCATCGCGTCGATGGAGTCCGTCTCCTTCTCCTCGGCGTTCTTCTCGGCCTGCTCCTTGCCGCTCGCCAGCTCCGTGAGCGTGTCCAGCAGACCGGCGCGGCGCAGCCGCTCCAGCGGAATCGACGCCAGCACGGCACGGATCCTGGCCTCTTCCGGATCGACGTCCGGCTCGGCCGGGCTGTCCGTCGCCACCCGGCCACGCAGGTACTCGGCGAGCGCCGCCGGCGTGGGGTTGTCGAAGATCAGCGTGGAGGGGAGGCGGAGCCCGGTGGCCGAGTTCAGCCGGTTGCGGAACTCCACACCCGCCAGTGAGTCGAACCCGAGGTTCTGGAACGAGCGGTCGGGCTCGATGGACTGGGCGCCGCTGTGCCCCAGCACCATCGCCGCACTGCCGCGCACCAGGTCCAGCAGCGCACGGTCGAGTTCGGCTCCGGAGAGACCGGCCAGCTTCACCCGGGCCGATTCCGGAGCGGCCGCCTTGCCGTCGGCCGCCGCCTTGCTCCGCACCCGGACCACACCGCGCAGCAGGGTGGGGATGTCCGCCTGGCCGCTGAGCGCCGAGGTCTCCAGCCGCATCGGCACCAGCAGGGCGTCCTCGCCCGACCGGCCGGCGTCCAGCAGGCGCAGACCGCCCGCCATGGACAGGGCCGCCATGCCCTCGCGCGCCATGCGCACCATGTCCGCCTGGCTGAGCGTGCCGGTCATGCCGCCGCCCTGTTCCCACGGACCCCAGGCCAGCGATGTGGCGGGGAGGCCGAGGGAGCGCCGGTGTGCGGCGAGCGCGTCCAGGAAGGCGTTGGCCGCGGCGTAGTTGCCCTGTCCCGGGCTGCCGAACACACCGGCGACGGACGAGAACATCACGAACTGCGCCAGGTCCAGATGGCGGGTCAGCTCGTGCAGATTCCACGCCGCGTCGACCTTCGGCTCGAAGACCGCGTCGATCCGCTTCGGCGACAGGGTGTCGATGACACCGTCGTCGAGTACGCCCGCCGCGTGCACGACCGCGGTCAGCGGGTGCTCGGCGGGCACCGCGGACAGCACCCGCTCCAGCGACGCGCGGTCGGCCACGTCGCAGGCCGCCAGCGTCACCGACGCGCCCGCCTCGGCCAGTTCGGCCTTGAGGTCGGCGGCGCCCGCCGCGTCCGGCCCGCGCCGGGAGACCAGCACCAGGTTGCGCACTCCGTGCTCGGCCACCAGATGGCGCGCCACCTCGCTGCCCAGGCCGCCGGTGCCACCGGTCACCAGCACCGAACCCTCGGTGTTCAGGGGGTGGGACATGGTGAACACGTTCTTGCCGATGTGCCGGGCCTGGCTGATGTGCCGGATCGCGTCCGGGGCCCGGCGCACGTCCCACGCCGTCAGCGGGAGGGGGTGCAGCGCGCCGCTGTCGAAGAGGGCGACCAGTTCGACCAGCATCCGCTGGACCCAGTCGTAGTCGGCGACGACCAGGTCGTACGCCTCGTACTTGACCCCGGGGTGCTCGGCGGCGACGACCTCGGGGTCGCGCACATCGATCTTGCCCATCTCCAGGAAGCGCCCGCCCCTGGGCATCAGCCGCAGGGACGCGTCGACGAACTCGCGGGCGAGCGAGTCCAGCACCATGTCCATGCCCCGGCCGCCGGACGCCTCCATGAAGCGCCGCTCGAACTCCAGGTCACGCGAGGAGGCGATGTGCTTCTCGTCGAATCCCATCGCCCGCAGGGTGTCCCACTTGCCGGGGCTGGCCGTGGCGTACACCTCGGCGCCGAGGTGGCGCGCGAGTTGCGTGGCCGCCATGCCCACACCACCGGTGGCGGTGTGCACGAGGATGGACTCGCCCGGCTGCAGCTTGCCGAGTTCCACCAGGCCGATGTAGGCCGTCAGGAAGACCACCGGCACCGACGCGCCCTGCGCGAACGTCCAGCCGCGCGGCATGGGGACGATCTGCCGCCGGTCGGCGATCGCGATGGGCCCGAACGATGCGTTGATCATGCCCATGACCCGGTCACCGGGTGCCAGGTCGGTGACTCCCGGGCCGACCTCCAGGACCACACCGGCGCCCTCGCCACCCATGGTGGCGTGGTCGTCGGGGTACATGCCGATGGCGATCAGCGCGTCCCGGAAGTTCAGACCGGCGGCGCGCACCGCGATCCGGACGTAGCCGGGAGCCAGCGGCGCCTCGGCCGACGGGTCGGGCTGCAGCGAGAGGTTGTCCAGGGTGCCTCCGCCGCTGGTGCCCAGTTTCCACGCGGAGGTGTCGGCGGGGGCCTCGAGCACCCGCCCGGCGGCGTTCCTGGCGAGCCGGGGAATCAGCCCCTGGCCCACCCGAACGGCCACCTCGCGCTCGCCCGCCGCGATGGCGGCCGTCACCAGGCCGGCGGCGGCGGTGGCGGATTCGGCGTGGCGGTCGATGTCCACCAGCACGAGCCGGCCCGGGTTCTCCGTGGCCGCCGAGCGCACCAGTCCCCACACGGCGGCGTTGGCCAGTCCGGCCACGCCCTCGCCCGGGCCGGTCGCGACCGCGTCGCCGGTCACCACCACCAGCCGGGATCCCTCGAACCGGTCCTCCGCCAGCCAGGACTGCACCAGGGCCAGCGCCCGGTGGGTCGACTTCCGGGCGGCGTCGGCGATGTCCTCGGTGTCCGGCGCGGCGCCGCACCAGGCCCAGACCACGTCCGGGAGCGCGGCGCCCCCGTCGACGGCGGCGAGGAGCTCGTCCGTCCCGGCGTACTCGGCGTACTCGACGCCGGAGGCGGCGAGCAGTTCGCCCGCCCGGGCCCGGTCGGCGCCGATGACCGCCGCGGACACACCGTCCACGGTGAGGCTGCCGCCCCGCGCGGCGGGGAACACATCCCAGTTGGCCCGGAACAGCGTTCCGTCGCCGCCGCTGGAGCGCGGACCCGAGGCGAACCGCTCGGGCGCCACCTCGCGCACCACCAGCGACTCCACCGAGGCGACGGGCTCACCCATGGCGTCGGTCACCAGCAGCGCGACCGTGTCCTTGCCCTGCGGGCGCAGCCGCACCCGCACCCGTCCGGCGCCCACCGCGTGCAGGGTCACCCCGGTGAAGGAGAACGGCAGCGTCACGCGCCCGCTCTCGCCGCCGAAGTCGCCCATCTCCATGGCGTGCAGGGCGGCATCCAGCAGGGCGGGGTGCAGGCCGAAGCGTCCGGCGTCCTGGGCCGCCGAGTCCGGCAGCGCCACCTCGGCGTAGACATCGCCGTCCAGCCGCCAGACCGACTCCAGCCCCTGGAAGACCGGCCCGTATCCGTAACCGACCTGGGCCAGGCCCTCGTAGAAGCCCTCCATCGGCACCTGCTCGGCGCCCGGGACGGGCCACTGCAGCAGGCTGTCGGTGACCGCGGCTCCGCTGTCCGCCTCGAGGACACCCTGGGCGTGGCGCACCCATTCCTCGCCCGGCTCGTCGCTGTCGGAGCGCGAGTACACGCCGAGCGGCCGTACCCCGGACTCGTCCGTGGGGCCGACCACGAGCTGGACGCGGACGCCGCCCTGCTCGGGCAGGAGCAGCGGCGTCTCGAGGGTGAGCTCGCCAAGCCGTCCGGCCCCGGTCTCGGTGCCCGCGAGCAGGCCCAGCTCCACGAACCCGGTGCCGGGGAAGAGCACTCCGCCGGCCACGGCGTGGTCGGCGAGCCAGGGGTGCGTCTGCAGGGAGAGCCGCCCCGTCAGCACGGTGCGCTCGCCGTCGGCCAGTTCGGTGAGGCCGCCGAGCAGCGGGTGGTCCACCCGGCCGAGGCCGACGCTGCGGGCGTCACCGGTCACGGCGCCGCCCGCCTCGAGCCAGTACCGCTTGTGCTGGAAGGCGTAGGTCGGCAGGCCGACCCGGCGGGCGCCGCGCCCGGCGTACACCGCGTTCCAGTCCACGCCGACGCCGTTGGTGTAGAGGGTGGCGACGGCCTCCGCCAGCGTCTGCGCCTCGGCGCGCCCGGCCCGGGCCAGGGGCACGAACGCCGCGTCGGCGTCGATGGCGTCCAGGCAGTCCTGGCCCATCGCGGTGAGCACGGCGTCGGGGCCGAGCTCCACGCAGGTCGTCACTCCCTGGGCCGCCAGGGAGCGCATGCCGTCGTCGAAGCGGACGGCTTCACGCACATGGCGGACCCAGTACTCGGCGGTGGCCAGTTCGTCGCCGGCCACATCGCCGGTGACATTGGAGATGACCGGGATCGCCGGGGCCGAGTACGCCAGGCAGTCGGCGAGCTGGCGGAACTCCTCCAGCATGGCGTCCATCCGGGGGGAGTGGAACGCGTGGCTCACCCGCAGCCGCTTGGTCTTGCGGCCCTGTGCCTCCCAGAGGCCGGCGAGTTCGAGCACCGCGTCCTCGTCGCCCGAGAGCACCACGGAGGTGGGACCGTTGAGCGCCGCCAGCGACACCTGGTCCTCGCGGCCCTTCAGGCTCTCCAGGACCTCCTGCTCCGACGCCTGGACGGCCACCATGGCGCCGCCCTCGGGCAGTTCCTGCATCAGCCGCCCACGGGCCGCGACCAGGGCGCACGCGTCCTCCAGGGACAGCACCCCGGCGACGTGTGCGGCCGCGATCTCGCCCACCGAGTGCCCCATCAGGAAGTCGGGGCGCACACCCCAGGACTCCAGCAGGCGGAACAGCGCCACCTCGAAGGCGAACAGCCCGGCCTGGGTGAACATCGTCTGGTTCAGCTCGTCACCGGACGTGTTCCCGGCGTCGGCGGCGTCGTCCTCGGGGCCGAACACCACGTCGAGCACGGAGGTGCCGAGGCGGACCTCCAGATAGTCGCAGGCCTCGTCGAATACGTCGGCGAACAGCGGGTAGGTCTCGTAGAGTTCCCGGCCCATGCCCATCCGCTGGGCGCCCTGGCCGGTGAAGAGGAAGGCCACCCGCTGCGCCCTGGACCTGCCCAGCACCAGGCCCGGCGCGTCGGTGTCCTCGGCGAGCGCCGCGAGTCCCCGCAGCAGCCCGTCCCGGTCGGAGGCCACCACCACGGCCCGCTGCTCCAGTGCGGCACGCGTCACCGCGGACGACCATCCGACGTCGACCGGGCTCGCGTCGCGGTCGCGCACCACGTGCTCGCGCAGCCGCGCGGCCTGCGCCCGCAGCGCCTCCTCGCTCCTGGCGGACACCAGCCACGAGATGGGCTGGGACGCCGTCTCCTCGAGGTCGGCGTCGTCGGGCGCGGAGACGGGCTCCTGCGGCGGGGCCTGCTCGATGATGGCGTGTGCGTTGGTGCCGCTCATGCCGAACGAGGAGATACCGGCACGGCGCGGCTGCCCGTTCTGTGGCCACGCGCGCTGCTCGGCGAGGAGCGCGACGCCGCCCGACGCCCAGTCCACGTGCGGGGTCGGCACCTCCACGTGCAGCGTCTTGGGCATGATGCCGTGGCGCATGGCCATCACCATCTTGATGACGGCACCCGCACCGGCCGCCGCCTGGGTGTGGCCGATGTTCGACTTGAGGGACCCCAGCCAGACCGGCTCCCCCTCCGGGCGGCTCTCGCCGTAGGTGGCCATCAGCGCCTGCGCCTCGATGGGGTCACCGAGCGAGGTGCCGGTGCCGTGCGCCTCGATGACGTCGATCTGGTCCGCGGTCAGCTCGGCGTTGGCCAGTGCCTGCCGGATGACGCGCTGCTGGGAGCGCCCGTTGGGGGCGGTCAGACCGTTGGAGGCGCCGTCCTGGTTGACGGCGGTGCCACGGACGATGGCCAGCACCTCGTGGCCGTTGCGCCGGGCGTCCGAGAGCCGCTCCACCAGCAGGACGCCGACGCCCTCGGCCCACGACGTGCCGTCGGCCTCGGCGCCGAACGCCTTGCAGCGCCCGTTGGAGGAGAGCCCGCGCTGGCGGCTGAAGAGGATGAAGTCACCCGGGGTGGGCATGGTGGCGACGCCGGTGGCGAGCGCCAGGTCGCACTCGCCCTGGCGCAGCGAGTGCGCCGCCTGGTGCAGGGAGACCAGCGACGAGGAGCACGCGGTGTCCACGGTCCACGCCGGGCCCTCGAAGCCGAAGGTGTAGGCGATGCGCCCGGAGGCGACGCTGCCCGCGATGCCGGTCAGCGCATAGCCCTCCAGGCCGCTCTTGGTGCTCTGGAGGTGGGGTCCGTAGTCGTGGTGCTCCGCGCCGGTGAAGACGGCGGTCCGGCTGCCCCGCAGCTTGGTGACATCGATACCGGCCCGCTCGAAGACCTCCCAGCTGGTCTCCAGCAGCAGCCGCTGCTGCGGGTCCATGGCCAGCGCCTCGCGGGGCGATATGCCGAAGAACTCCGCGTCGAACTCGGGGGCGTCGTGGATGAACCCGCCCTCGGTGGCGTAGCTGGTGCCGGGCTGGTCCGGGTCCGGGCTGTAGAGCGCCTCCAGGTCCCAGCCGCGGTCGGTGGGGAACGGGGTGATGGCGTCGACGCCCTCGGAGACCACCTTCCACAGGTCCTCGGGGCTGTTGACGCCGCCGGGGAAGCGGCAGCTCATCCCGACGATCGCGATGGGGTCGTCCGAGCCCACGACGGCACGCGCGGGAGCGGTGTCGTCCCCGGCGACGGGGAAGATCTTCCGGTGGAGGTGGTCCACCAGCTCACTGGGCGTCGGATAGTCGTAGGCGAGCGACACATCGAGGGTGAGCCCGGTGGCGGCGACCAGCCCGCGGTGCAGATTGACCGCCGCGAGCGAGTCCAGCCCCAGGTCGAGGAACGAGCTCTCCGCGTCGAGGGTACGCGGTGACTCCGACCGCAGCGCCGCGGCGACGTGTGCGTGTACCAGGTCGAACAGGACCCTGCGCTGTTCGAGGTCCGGCAGTTCCCTGAAGTCCGGTGCGAGTGAAGGAAGTTCGCCTGGGCTCTCGCCGCAATCCGGCCCAGCCTGGATTCCGGACTCGCCTGAGTCGCTGGACCCGCGCAACATGCTGCTCACCTATCTCCTGCTTTGTGGAAAAACCTTGTGGCAAAGCTGTGCGCCGCGCTGAACGCAGCATCGGCGTGGGCGCCCGCCCGGCACTCGTCGGTGCCGGGCGGGCGCGTGGCCGTTAGAGGTCGGCCACCCAGTCCTCGACGGCCCGGGCGGTGGTGTCCGCGTAGTTCTCCATCATGGTGAAGTGATTTCCGGGCACGTCGATGACGGTGTCGGCGGGCCAGTCGGCCTGCCATGTCTCCGCCGGCGCGTTCGGGTCGGCCGACACCTCCGACGCACGAAGGTGGAGGCTGGGAACCGAGATCTCCGGCGGCTTCCACCCCTCCATCAGATGCGCGTACCAGCCCATGGCGGACATCCGGACGCCCTCCATGGAGACGACCTCCTCCCGCTCGTACATTTCGTCCAGCCAGGCGTCCGCGACTCCCCCGCCGAGCCTGGTGGTGTACGGAAGGTAGGTGTCCATCAGGACGACTCCCGCGGCCGGTGTGCCCTGGCTCTCGAGAGCGGCGGCCACCGAGTGGGCGAGCATTCCTCCGGCCGAGGAGCCGCACAGGACGATCGGGGCGCCCTCGGCGTACTCGGCGACGACCCGCGCCTGCAGGCGGAACAGCGCGTCCAGGTTGGCCGGAAGGCTCTCGCCCTCGACCGACCCCACGGTGTGAAGGGCCGCCACGTCCCGGTTGCCGCGGAACGGTGCGGCGAACCGCGCGTACTGGTGGACGCCGCCCAGCGCGACATGGGAGGCGAAGCACATCAGCCGGGGACGCCCGGGACCCCGGGAGAGCCGCGCGGGCCTGATGTTCCCCTCGAAGTCGGCCGGGTCCTCGAAGGTCGGGCGGAGCTTTGCCGCGCTCACCAGCAGCTCCATGCCGATGCTGGACTTGCCCTGCTGGGCCGCCAGCCGGTAGAGGGAGCCGAGGGTGTCGGGCGCGCTCCCCTGGGGTGCCGGGGAAGCGGGCTCGGCCACGGGCGCGGCCGGTACCGCGGCCGGAGCGGTCTGCTCCTGGATCTGGCCGACGGCGGGGGCGGACGCGATCTCGGCCGCGAGCCGGGGGCGCAGATGGGCCACCATCTCGCCCGGGCTCGGGTAGTCGAAGACGACCGTGGTGTTCAGCCTGAGGCCGGTGAGGGCCGCCAGCTGATTACGGAATTCGACCGCCGTGAGGGAGTTGAAGCCCATCTCCATGAACTCATGGCCGGTGTCGATGTCGTTGGGTGATGCGAACCCGAGCACCGCGGCGGCGACGGTACGCACCATTTCCAGAAGAGCCTCGTCCCGCTCGGACTCCGACAGCCCCGCCAGCCGTTGCCGCAGCTGGGTGGGCTGGTCCACCTCGGACTCCGCCGCCCGGGCCGAACGCCGGACAGGGGCTTCCGGGACGACGGGTCGGAACACGGCGGGCAGCGCGGCGCCCTGCGCGCGCAGCGCGGCCACGTCCAGCCGGGCGGGAATCACCACGGCCGTGCCGGAGGTGACACCGGCGTCGAAGAGCTCCAGCCCCTCGTCGGAGGTGAGCGGCGCCAGACCGGTGCGCGCCACGTCGTTCCACGTCGCGTCCAGCCGCCGGACCTCGTAGAGATCGCTCAGCAACGGGCTGGGCCGGCCCGCGGTGAACGCGGGAACAAACCGTTCCCAGTCCACGTTCACGACCGTCACCACACCGTCGTCATCCGCTATGACGCGCTCCAGACCGGCCATCGCCGGCTGTGGCGCCAGCCGGGGCAGCCCACGCCGCTCCAGGTGCTCGCCCTGGTCGTCCCCGGCCGCCATGCCGATCTCGGCCCAGGGGCCCCAGACCACGGAGGTGCCGGCGAGTCCCCGCCCGCGGCGGTCCTCCACCAGCGCGTCCAGATAAGCGTTGGCGGAACTGTAGGCGGACAGGCCGCCACTGCCCCACAGACCGGAGATGGAGGAGAAGACCACGAACGCGTCGAGCTCCCGGTCGCCCAGCAGCGCGTCCAGGTTGACGGCACCCGCCACCTTGCCCGCCACGAGGGTGGCGGCATCGGCCAGGCCGGTCTCCAGCAGAGGCGTCCCGCCGGTGGCGCCCGCCACGTGGACGACCCCCGTCAGCGGATACTCCTCCGGCACCGCGTCCAGCACCGCGGCCAGCTGCTCACGGTCGGCCACGTCGCAGGCCGCCACGGTCACCCGGGCACCCAGCTTCTCCAGCTCCTCGCGCAGTTCGGCCGCGCCCGGCGCCTCAGGGCCCCGGCGGCTGGTCAGCACCAGGTGCTCGGCGCCCTTGCCCACCAGCCACCGGGCCACCTCACCGCCGAGCCCGCCGGTGCCACCGGTGACCAGCACCGTGCCGCGCGGGCGCCACGGCGTCCCCTGTGCGACGGGCGGAGCCGAGCGCACCAGACGGCGTACGAAGACACCGGAGCCGCGCACCGCGACCTGGTCCTCGCCGCCCTCGACGGACAGCACACCGGCCAGCCGCGCCGCACCGCGCTCGTCCAGCGACGCGGGCAGATCGACCACACCGCCCCACAGCGGCGGCAGCTCCAGCGCGGCCACCCGGCCCAGCGCCGACACCATCGCCTGTATCGGGCTGGTGAGCCGCTCCGAACCGTCCACCGAGACGGCCCCTCGCGTAGCGCTCCACAGCCGGGCCGGAATCCTCGCCTCGACCATGGCCCGCACCAGCACCAGGCTCAGCGCGTAGCCGTTCGGCATGGCCGGGTGCCCCGGGCAGGGCTCCTCGTCCAGGGCCAGCAGTGAGAGCACACCGCCCAGTTCGGGGGCCTGTCCGGCCACCTCGCGCAGCCGCTCGGCGAGCACGCTCGCATCGAGATCCCGCTCGTCCAGCACGACCGAGACCACCTGCGCGCCGTGCCGCTCGAGCCCGGCGACGACCTCCGAGACCAGCTCGTCCCCGGCGCGGGACGCCGGAACCACCACCGGCCAGGTCCCCGACAGCGACCTCCGGGACGGGTCCGGGACCGGCTTCCACGACACCTGGTAGCGCCAGTTGTCGATCATCGCCTGCTCGGACCGTGCCCCGTCGGCGTCCTGGGCCCACCGGCCCCAGGCCAACGAGACGCCCGGCAGTCCCCGGGCGCGGCGCCACGACGCGAGGCCGTCCAGGAACACGTTGGCCGCGGCGTAGTCGCTCTGTCCGGTCGCGCCGAGCAGACCCGCGGTCGCGGAGAACAGCACGAACGCCGACAGGTCCATGCCCGCGGTCAGCTCGTGCAGGTTCCAGGCCGCGTCCACCTTCGTCCGCAGCATCGCGCTCGCCCGCTCGCGTGTCAGCGAGGCGAACAGCCCGTCGTCGAGCACCTCGTCCGCATGGACCACGGCGCTCAGCGCGAATTCCTCGGGCAGCGCGGCCAGCACCGCGGCAAGCGCGTCACGGTCCGCGGCGTTGCACGTGGTGACCACCACCGTGGCGCCCGCGGCCTCCAGTTCGGCCCGCAGTTCGGCCGCGCCGTCCGTCTCCGCATCACGGCGGGACAGCAGCACCAGCTTCGTGACACCGTGCCGGGCCACCAGATGCCGGGCCACCAGACCGCCCCGGGCGCTCGTGCCCTCGGTCACCAGCACGGCGCCGGAACCGAAGACCTCCGACTCGGGAGCGTCACCCGTGGGCAGGGCGCGGGCCAGCCGTGGCACGCGGACCTCGCCCGAACGCACCACCACCTGCTCCTCACGAGTGGCCAGCAGCCCCCCGAGAAGTCCCACCGCACGCTCGACATCATCCGTGTCGACCAGCACCACCCGTCCGGGGTGCTCGGACTGCGCCGACCGCACCAGACCCCATGCGGCCGCACCCGACAGGTCCCCCACACCGTCGCCGGTGTCGACGGCGCCCTTGGTCAGCACCACCAGCGGGACGTCCGCGAACCGGTCGTCCGCCACCCACGACTGAACGGTCTCCAGCACCTCGGCGACCCGGGTGTGGACCTCGTCCACCACATCGGAGCCACTCGACGCGACCGGCAGTACCACCATGCCGGGCATGCTCGTGCCCGCCGCCACGGTGTCGCTGAGCGCCTCGGTGTCCGGGTACACATCGGCGGGGTAGAAGCCCGCCGCCTCCAGAGCGCCGCCCACGCCGAGGCAGTCGTCGACCAGCACCGCCCACCAGCCGGGTGCCACGCCCTCGGCGGGCTGGGCACCGTCCGCCGTCCACTCCATGCGGAACAGCGCTTCACCGGCGGTCCGGCTCATGCTCTGCAACGCGGCGGCCTGCATGGGCCGGAAGAGGAGGGAGTCGACGGTGGCCACCGGGCGGCCCGAGGAGTCGGCCATGGCCAGCGACACGGCCTGCCGTCCGTCCGGGACGACCCGGACCCGCAGCGCCTGGGCACCGACGGCTTCCAGGGAGAAGCCCCGCCACGAGAACGGCATCAGATTGCCCGCGCTCGGTGCGTCGTCGCCGCCGCGCAGCGCGTTGTTCGCGCCGATCGCCTGGAGGGCGCCGTCGAACAGGGCCGGGTGCAGACCGAAGTACTTCGCCACGCCGAGCTGGTCCTCGGGCAGTTCGACGTCGGCGAACACCGCGTCGCCGCGCTTCCAGGCGCGCCGCAGGCCCCGGAAAGCGGGACCGTAGTACAGCCCGTGCTCCTCGGCGTGCTCGTAGCCGCCGGAGACGTCGACGGGCTTGGCGCCGGAGGGCGGCCACTTCGCGAAGTCGAAGGAGGCCGCGGGCGCGGGCGGGGTGAGCGCTCCGTGAGCGTGCTGCACCCACGGCTGCTCGAGGTCGGCGCTGTCGTCGGCCGGCTCCAGTCGCGAGTAGATGCTGACGTCGCGGCGGCCGGAGGCGTCGGCCTCCCCCACCTCGACCTGGATCTGCACCCCTCCGCGCTCGGGCATCGCCAGCGGCGCCACCAGCACCAGCTCATCGACCCGGCCGCAGCCGACCTGGTCCCCCGCCTGGGCGGCCATCTCCGCGAAGGCCGTTCCGGGCACCAGCGCCACGCCTTGCACCGCGTGGTCGGCGAGCCAGGCGTGAGTGGCGATCGACAGCCGCCCGCTGAGCAGCACTCCGCCGCCGCCGGCCAGCGAGGTCGCGGCGCTCAGCATGGGGTGCGCCACCGCGCCGAGGCCCACCGATCCCACGTCGCCGCCGGCCGCCATCCCGTCCAGCCAATAGCGCTGACGCTGGAAGGCGTAGGTCGGCAGATCGACCCGGCGGGCGCCGTGTCCCGCGAACACCTTGGGCCAGTCGACACCGACGCCACTGACGTGGGCCTCGGCGGCGGAGGTCAGGAACCGCTCGGTTCCGCCCTCGTCGCGCCGCAGGGTGCCCATGACCACGGCCCGCGCCTCGGCGGCCTCCACCGTCTGCTGCACCGGCAGGGTCAGCACCGGATGCGGGCTCACCTCGATGAACACGCTGTGGCCCTCAGCGAGCAGGGTGCGCGTCGTGGACTCCAGCTCGACGGTCTGCCGCAGGTTGCGGAACCAGTACTCCGCGTCCAGACCCGCCGTGTTCATCACCTCGCCGGAGACGGTCGAGTAGAACGGCACCTCGGAGGAACGCGGCGCGATGCCCGCCAGGACCTTCAGCAGCTCCTCGTGGATCGCCTCCACATGGGCGGAGTGCGAGGCGTAGTCCACCGGAACCCGGCGGACCCGCACCTTCTCACCCTCCAGCTGCGCGACCATCTCGTCCAGCGCACCCGGGTCACCCGAGACCACGACGGAACCGGGGCCGTTGACCGCCGCGACCGAGATCGCGCCGTCCCAGGGGGCGATGCGCTCCTTGACCTCATCCGCCGGCAGTCCGACCGACACCATGCCACCACGACCGGCCAGACCGGCGGCGATCGCCTGCGACCGCAACGCCACCACCTTCGCGGCGTCCTCCAGCGAGAGCGCACCCGCGACACAGGCCGCCGCGATCTCACCCTGGCTGTGGCCCATCACGGCATCCGGCTCCACGCCCACCGAACGCCACAGCTTCGCCAGCGACACCATCACGGCGAACAACGCCGGCTGGACGACGTCCACCCGGTCATAGCCGGGGGCGCCCTCGGCACCGCGCAGCACCTCGGTCAGCGACCAGTCCACATGAGCGGACAGGGCCGTCTCACACTCGCCGATCGCCTCCGCGAACACCGGCGAGGACTCCAGCAGCCCCACCGCCATGCCCATCCACTGCGCACCCTGACCGGGGAAGACGAAGGCGGTCCTGCGTCCCTTCGCGGCCTGTCCCCTGACCACGCCCGGGGTCACCTCGCCCTCGGCCACGGCGTGCAGGCCGCGCAGCAGGCTCTCGCGGTCCTCGCCGATCACCGCCGCGCGGTGCTCGAACGCCGACCGGGACGCCGCCAGGGAGTAGCCGATGTCCGCCACCGACGCCGTCGCGAGCTCGTCGTCCTCGGCGGGGCCCTGAGCTGTCAGACGGGCGTACAGCCGCTCGGCCTGCGCCCGCAGCGCGGCCTCGCCCTTGCCCGAGAGCAGCCAGGGCACGACGGCGGAGGCGACCGGGTGGGGAGCCTCGGCCCCGGATCCGTCCGGCTCCGGCTCCTCGGCCTCGGTGGCCTGCTCGATGATGGTGTGCGCGTTGGTCCCGCTGATCGCGAAGGAGGAGATCGCCGCCCGGCGGGGCCGGTCCGTCTCCGGCCAGGGCCGGGCCTCGGTCAGCAGCTCCACGGCCCCCGCCGACCAGTCCACATGCGGGGTCGGCTCGTCCACGTGCAGCGTCTTGGGCAGGATGCCGTGCCGCATGGCCATCACCATCTTGATGATCCCCGCGACACCCGCCGCCGCCTGCGCGTGGCCGATGTTGGACTTGATGGATCCCAGCCACAGCGGCCGGTCCGCCGGCCGGTCCTGGCCGTAGGACGCGATCAGCGCCTGCGCCTCGATCGGGTCGCCGAGCGAGGTGCCGGTGCCGTGCGCCTCCACGATGTCGACATCGTCCGGGGTGAGTCCCGCGTTGTCGAGCGCCTGACGGATCACCCTGCGCTGCGAGGGGCCGTTGGGGGCCGTCAGACCGTTGCTGGCCCCGTCCTGGTTCACCGCGGAACCGCGCACCACGGCCAGCACGGGGTGGCCGTGGCGGCGGGCGTCGGACAGCCGCTCCACGAGCAGTACGCCGACGCCCTCGGACCAGTTGGTGCCGTCCGCGGCCGCCGCGAAGGGCTTGCAGCGGCCGTCGGTCGCGAGTCCCCGCTGACGGCTGAACTCGGTGAACGTTCCGGGCCCGGCCATCACGGTGATGCCGCCGGCCAGGGCGAAGTCGCACTCGCCCTGGCGCAGCGCCTGCGCGGCCAGGTGCAGCGTCACCAGGGACGACGAGCACGCCGTGTCCACCGTCACCGCGGGGCCCTCGAGACCGAGGACGTAGGAGATCCGGCCGGAGGTGACGGCGGGCGTCTGCCCCGTCATCAGATGGCCTTCGACCTCTTCGGCCTCGATCGGGCCGGCCGCGCCGTATCCCTGGAACGCGGCGCCCATGAACACGCCGCCGGTGGTGCCCTTGACGGACAGCGGGTCGATGCCGGCCCGCTCCAGGACCTCCCAGGACGCCTCCAGCAGCAGCCGCTGCTGGGGGTCCATCGCCAGCGCCTCACGCGGGGAGATCCCGAAGAACACCGGGTCGAACATGGCGGCGTCGTGCAGGAACCCGCCCTCGTTCACATAGCTCGTGCCCTGACTGTCGGGGTCCGGGTTGTACACCTCCTCGTGCCAGCCGCGGTCCTTCGGAAACGGCGAGAGCCCGTCGGCGCCGTCGGCGACCATGCGCCACAGGTCCTCAGGAGAGCTGACCCCGCCGGGGAAGCGGCAGCTCATCGCGACGATCGCGATGGGCTCCCGGTTCTTCTCCTCCACCTCCCGAAGGCGCAGACGGGTGCGGTGCAGATCGGTCGTCACCTTGTTGAGGTAGTCGCGGAGCTTGGTCTCGCTCACTGGTTTGCCGTCACTTTCTCTACAGTCAGGGTCAGACGCTGGACAACGGTTCAGGACAGCCCGAGCTCGTTGTCGATGAAGTCGAACAGCTCGTCGTTGGAGGACGATCCGATCCGTTCGGCCACCTCCGCGGTGGCGTCGGCGTCATCGGAAGCCTCGCCCAGCTTCTCCAGGAGCTCCTTCAGCCGCTCGGCCACCTTCGTACGGGTCTCACCGTCGTCCATCACGCTGGAGAGCAGGGGCCCCAGCTTGTCCAGCTCGGCGAAGACCATGGGCTCCCCCGTGCCGCCGTCCGGCAGAAGCTCCTCCCGCAGGTGCTCCACCAGCGCCGTGGGGGTCGGGTGGTCGAAGACCAGCACGGCCGACAGCCGCAGCCCGGTCTCCGCGTTGAGCCGGTTGCGCAGCTCCACCGTGGTCAGCGAGTCGAAGCCCATGTCCTTGAAGGCCATGTCGGGCTCGACCGACTCCGGCGAGCCATGGCCGAGGACCGTCGCCACCTGCACCCGCACCAGGTCCAGCAGGGCCCGGTACTGGTCGGCCGCGGAGAGACCGGCCAGGCGGTCCCGCAGCGATCCGGTGCCGGTCTGCGCGGTCTCCGCCGCCGTGACCCGGCGCCGGGGGACTCGCACCAGGCCGCGCAGCAGGGCGGGTACGTCACCGGTGCGGGCCTGGACGCGCAGGGCGGCGAGGTCCACATGGGTCGGCACGAGCACGGTCTCATCGGTGCCGAGCGCGTCGTCGAACAGCGCGAGGCCCTCTTCCGAGCTGAGCGCGTTCAGCCCGGCCCGCGCGATGCGCTGGAGGTCCGCCTCGCCGAGCTCCCCGGTCATCTCGCTGCGCTGCTCCCACATGCCCCAGGCCAGGGAGACCGCGGGCAGGCCGAGCGCGCGGCGCTGGTGCGCCAGGGCGTCCAGGAAGGCGTTCGCCGCGGCGTAGTTGGCCTGGCCGCCACCACCGAAGTTGGAGGAGGCCGAGGAGAACACCACGAAGGCGGAGAGGTCGAGGCCGCGGGTCAGCTCGTGCAGGTGCAGCGCCGCGTCCACCTTCGGACGCAACACCTTGTCCACCCGCTCCGGCGTCAGCGACTCCACCACACCGTCATCCAGCACACCCGCCGCATGCACCACCGCGGACAGCGGATGCTCCGAACCGATCCCCGCCAGCAGACTCTCCACCGACGCCCGATCGGCCACATCACAGGCCACGGCCCGCGCCTGCGCACCGAGCCCGGCCAGCTCCGCCACCAACTCCGCCGCACCCGGCGCCTCCGCGCCACGACGACTCGTCAGCACCAGAGACCGCACACCGTGCTCCACCACCAGATGGCGGGCCAACAGCGCGCCCAGACCACCCGTACCACCCGTGATCAGCACCGTGCCACGGCCGTCGAACGGCGTGGTCTCCGGCTCGGGCCGGTCCTCGGCCGGGGCCACCCGGGCGAGGCGCGCCGCGAGCACCCGGCCGTCGCGCACGGCCACCTGCGGCTCCCCGGCGGTCAGCGCCGTCCGCAGCACCGAGGACACCTCGCCGTGCTCCTGCGAGTCCAGGTCCACCAGGAGGAACTTCCCGGGGTGCTCGGTCTGCGCGGAGCGCAGCAGGCCCCATACGGCGGCCTCGGCCGGGGTGCGCACCTCCTCGGAGGACTGGGCACCCATCGCGCCGCGGGTAACGAACACCAGGTAGGAGTCGTCGAACCGGTCGTCGGTGACCCAGGTCCGCACCAGCTCCAGCGCGCGGTAGGTGGCGCCGCGCACCCGTCCCGCCAGGTCCGCGCCGTCGTCGATGCCGACCGCCTCCGCGGCACCCGCCACCATGACGACGTCCGGCGCCGTGGCCCCGGAGTCGATCGCCTCGCGCAGCGCGGCCAGATCCGCGTACGACGCCACGTCGGCACCCTCGGCCGCGAAACTGGAGAGCACCCCCACCTCGTCGGTGCCCAGTACGGCCCAGGTGCCTTCGGAGGCGGGGGCCGGAGCGCCGACGGGGACGGGGGTCCAGTCCAGCCGGAAGAGCGAGTCATGCCCGGCCGCCGGGGAACCGGCCGACTGGATCTGACCCTCCGCGACCAGCCGCATCACCAGGGAGTCGGCGGTGGCCACGGCGCGGCCGCTGGTGTCGGCCACGGTGAGGCCGATCGAGTCGGGCCCCAGCGAGCTGAGGCGCACCCTCAGTTCCGAGGCGCCCGTGGCGCGCAGCGACACGCCGGTCCAGGAGAACGGGAGCCTGGCGAGGCCCGCCTCCTCCTGGGGGACGAACATGACGGCCTGAATCGCCGCGTCCAGCAGGGCGGGGTGCAGTCCGAACTTCCCGGCGTCCGAGGCGTTCTCCTCCGGCAGGCGCACCTCGGCGAAGACCTCGTCGCCACGGATCCACACCGACCGCAGCCCCTGGAAGACCGGGCCGTAGGCGAAGCCACCCGCCGCCATCCGGTCGTAGACGTCCTCGATGCCGATCCGCTCCGCGCCCTCCGGGGGCCATACGGCGAGGTCGGCCGGCCCGGTCCCGTCCGGCGCGCCGCTCTGGACCAGCAGGCCGGAGGCGTGCTGGACCCACGGCTGCTCCATGGTGGGGTCTTCCGGCCGGGAGTACACGTTCAGCGTGCGCGCACCGTTCTCGTCCGGTCCGCCCACCGCCAGTTGGAGGTGCACCGCGCCGCGCTCGGGCAGCGGCAGCGGCGCGGTGAGGGTCAGCTCCTCGACCCGGTCGCATCCCACCTGGTCGGCGGCGTGCAGGGCCAGTTCGAGGAAGGCGGTGCCGGGCAGCAGGATCGTGTCCTGGACCATGTGGTCGACCAGCCACGGATGCGTCTGCGGCGACAGGCGGCCGGTAAACAGGAAGCCGTCCGCGTCGGGCAGTTCGACGGCGGCGCCCAGCAGCGGATGCGTCGGCGGGACGAGCCCCACCGCGGTGACATCGCTGGCGAACGACGACAGTGCCTCCAGCCAGTAGCGCTCCCGCTGGAAGGCGTAGGTGGGCAGCTCGACCGTCCGCGCGCCGCGTCCGGCGAAGACCCGTTCCCAGTCCACTCCGACGCCGCCCACGTGGAGCTCGGCCAGCGCCGTCGTCAGCGCCCGCGTCTCGGGGCGGTCCTTGCGCAGCACCGGCACCAGGACCGGCTCGGTGGTCGCCTCGGGCCGCTCCGCCACGCAGTCCCGCGCCATCGCGGTGAGCACGCCATCGGGACCGACCTCGACGAACCTGGACACGCCCTGGGCCTCGAGCGCCCGCACGCCGTCCGCGAACCGCACGGCCTCGCGCACATGCCGCACCCAGTAGTCCGGCGAGCACACCTCGTCCGTGTCGGCCGGCTGCCCCGTCACATTGGAGATCAGGGCGATGGCGGGCCGGGCGAACGACAGCTCTTCGACGACCTTGCGGAAGTCGCCGAGCATGGCGTCCATGCGGGGCGAGTGGAAGGCGTGGCTGACCCGCAGGCGGCGGGTCTTACGGCCCTGCTCCGACCACTGTCCGGCGATGTCCATCGCGGGCGCTTCGTCGCCCGCGATGACCACGGCGGTCGGGCCGTTGACGGCGGCGATGCTCACCTCGGCCTCACGACCGGCCAGCGACGGAGCGACCTCCTCCTCCGACGCCTCGATGGCCACCATCGCGCCACCCTCGGGAAGGGCCTGCATCAGACGGCCGCGCGCGGCCACCAGCGTGCAGGCGTCCTCCAGCGAGAACACCCCCGCCACATGCGCGGCCGCGATCTCGCCGATGGAGTGACCGATCACCACATCCGGGGTGATGCCCCACGCCGACAGCAGCCGGAACAACGCCACCTCGACCGCGAACAACGCGGGCTGGGTGAACGCCGTCTGATCCAGCAGCCCGGCGTCCGCGCTCCCCTCCGCCGCGAACACCACGTCCCGCAGCGGACGGTCGAGCAGACCGTCCAGATGCGCGCACACCTCGTCCCAGGCGTCGGCGAACACCGGGAAGGTGTCGTACAGTTCCCGGCCCATGCCCAGGCGCTGCGCGCCCTGGCCCGAGAACAGGAACGCCGTCTTGCCGGCCGCCCCCGCCACGCCGCGTACGACGCCGGGCTCGGTCTCGCCCTTCGCGAGGGCCTCGAGGCCACGCAGCATGTCCGCGCGGTCCTCGCCGACCACGGCGGCCCGGTGGTCGAAGAGCGATCGGGCCGTCGCCAAGGAATAGCCGACGTCCACAGCGGGCATGGACTCTTCGGTGGCGGTGGCGAGTTGGGCACGCAGCCGTTCGGCCTGGCCGCGGAGGGCGGCGTCGGTCCGGCCGGACAGGATCCACGGCACCGGGGCCGCGGTGGAGCCCGGGGTCTCCGCTGCCCGCGGCGCCTGCGGCTCGTCGTCGGCCGGGGCCTGCTCGATGATGGTGTGCGCGTTGGTACCGCTCACGCCGAAGGCGGACACCGCCGCCCTGCGCGGGTGGTTCCGCTCCGGCCAGGGCATCGCCTCGGTCAGCAGCTCGAGGTCGCCCGCCGACCAGTCCACATGCGGCGACACCTCGTCCACGTGCAACGTCTTGGGCAGGGTGCCCTCGCGCATGGCCATCACCATCTTGATGACCCCGGCGACACCGGCGGCGGCCTGCGTATGACCGATGTTCGACTTGATGGCACCCAGCAGCAACGGCTCGCCTTCGGGACGTCCCTGTCCGTAGGTGGCCAGCAGCGCCTGCGCCTCGATCGGGTCGCCGAGGGGAGTGCCGGTGCCATGGGCCTCGACCACGTCCACATCGGCGGAGACCAGCCGGGCACTGGCCAGCGTCTGCTCGATGAGCCGCTGCTGGGACGGGCCGTTGGGCGCCGTCAGACCGTTGGAGGCGCCGTCCTGGTTGATGGACGAGCCCCGGATGACGGCCAGCACCTTGTGGCCGTTGCGCTGCGCGTCCGACAGCCGCTCCACCAGGAGCATGCCCACGCCCTCGGACCAGCCGGTGCCGTCGGCATCCGCCGAGAACGCCTTGCACCGCCCGTCGAACGACAGCACGCGCTGGGCGCTGAACTCGATGAACGTACCCGGGGTGGCCATGATGGTCACACCACCGGCCAGCGCCACGGAGGCCTCGCCCTGGCGCAGCGACTGGCAGGCCAGGTGCAGGGCGACCAGGGACGAGGAACACGCGGTGTCCACCGTCACGGCCGGGCCCTCGAAGCCGAAGGTGTAGGAGATGCGGCCGGACGAGACGCTGGGGGCGCTGCCGAGTCCGAGATAGCCCTCCACTCCTTCGGTGTCGCTCAGGATGCGCGAACCGTAGTCGTGGTAGTTGGAGCCGACGAAGACTCCGGTCTGGCTGCCGCGCAGCGCCACGGGGTCGATACCGGCACGCTCGAACGCCTCCCAGGACGTCTCGAGCAGCAGCCGCTGCTGCGGGTCGATCGCCATCGCCTCACGCGGCGAGATCCCGAAGAACGAGGGGTCGAAGTGGCCCACCTCGTCGAGGAAGCCGCCGGCCTGGACGTAGCTGGTGCCGGACTTCTCGGGGTCCGGGTCGTAGAGACCGTCGATGTCCCAGCCGCGGTCGTCGGGGAACCCGGAGATCACGTCCCCCTCGGCCATCAGCAGCTCCCACAGCTCCTCGGGGCTGCGCACCCCGCCGGGGAACCGGCAGCTCATGCCGATGATGGCGATCGGCTCATCGGTGGCAATGGGCCTGTCGAGCCCGTCCGACCCCTTGGCCGCGGCGGCGGGGCCGCCCTCGGTGACCGGCTGGTCGCCGAACATCTCCGTGTACAGGTACCGGGCCAGAACCGTGGCGGTCGGGTAGTCGAAGACACAGGTGACCGGCAGTCGGAGGCCGGTGACCACGCCGAGGCGGTTGCGCAGCTCGACGGCGGTCAGCGAGTCGAAGCCGAGGTCACGGAAGGCACGCTCGGCCTCCACCGCGTCCGCGCTGTCGTAACCGAGGACGTCGGCGGCCTGGTTGCGCACCAGCTCCAGGAGGAGCTTGGGCTGCTCGGCGGGGGACAGCTTCGCCATCTCCCGGCGCAGCTCGGAAACGGCGTCGTCGCCGTCGCCGGTGTCCGCGCCGGCGGCGGCAGCGGGGCGGTTCAGCTCGGGCAGCTCACGGAACAGCGCGCTCGGACGTGAACCGACGAACTCCGGCTGGAAGCGATCCCAGTCGATCTCGGCGATGACCATGAAGGCCTCGTCCAGCTCAAGGGCCTGCTGCATACCGGAGATCGCCAGCTCGGGCACCATTCCGACCATGCCGGAACGGTCCATCCGCTCGCCGACCTCACCGGATCCGAGGCCGCCTCCGGCCCAGGCACCCCAGGCGATGGACGTGGCCGCAAGGCCGTCCGCACGCCGCTGCAACGCCAGCGCGTCGAGGTAGGCGTTACCCGCCGCGTAGCTGCCCTGACCCGGACCGCCCAGCGTGCCCGCACCGGAGGAGAACAGCACGAAGGCGGAGAGGTCCATCCCGGCGGTCAGCTCATGCAGGTTCCGCGTGGCGTCCACCTTCGGGCGCAGCACCCCGGCCGCCCGGCGTACCGTGAGGGCGTCCACGACACCGTCGTCCAGCACACCGGCCGTATGCACCACGGCGGTCAGCGGGAACTCCTGCGGGATCGCGTCCAGCACCGCGGCCAGCGCCGCACGGTCCGCGGCGTCACACGCCGCCACCGTCACCCGGGCACCGAGACCTTCCAGCTCCGCCTTCAACTCGGCGGCGCCCTCGGCCTCCATACCACTGCGGCTCGTCAGGACGAGGTGCTCGGCCCCCGTACGCGCCAGCCAGCGGGCCACATGGCCACCCAGCGCACCCGTACCACCGGTCACCAGCGCCGTACCACGGCCCTGCCAGGAGCCCCGGTTCTCCGCGTCGTCAGCCGCCGTGGCCCGCACCATGCGCTTGGCGAACACACCGGAGCCGCGCACCGCGACCTGGTCCTCGCCCTCCGTCCCCGCCAGCACTCCGGCCAGCCGGGCCACCGCACGGGCGTCCATGGTCTCGGGCAGATCGACCGCGCCGCCCCAGCGCTGGGGGTACTCGACCCCCACGATCCGACCGAGGCCCCACACCATCGCCTGCACCGGGCTCACCAGCCGGTCGGAGCGCCCCACCGACACCGCACCCCGGGTGCCACACCACAGCGGGGCCACCACCCCGGCGTCGCCCAGCCCCTGGACCAGTGCCACCATCGCCGCCAGCCCGGCCGGGACCACACCGAACGTCGCATGTCCCGACTCGTCCAGCCCGAGCAGCGAGAACACACCCGTCACGCCCGAGGGCTCCACCCCGGCCTCGTCAAGCGCCGCGCGCAGCCGCTCCGCGACGGACCAACGGTCGTTGCCCTTTTCCTCCAGCACCACCCGGACGATGTCGGCGCCGCTCGTCTCCAGGCCGTTCACCGTGGCGGCCACGAGAGCGTCATCGGCGTGCGACGCGGGAAGGACGACCACCCACGTGCCCGACAGGGCCGCCTCGGTGGCGGCCGCCAGCGGCTTCCAGACCACCTTGTAGCGCCAGCTGTCCACCGTGTTCTGCTCGCGCCGCTGACGGCGCCAGGACGACAGCGCCGGAAGCAACGCCGTCAACGACGACTGCTGCTCCTCGTCCTCCACCTCCAGGGTGCGGACCAGCGCCTCCAAATCCTCACGCTCCACCGCCTCCCAGAAGCGCGCGTCCACCGCGTCCGCGGCGAGACCGTCGGCGGTGGCCCGCAGCTCCGCGGCCGACACCTCCAGCCAGTACCGCTGGCGCCGGAAGGCGTAGGTCGGCAGCTCGACGCGGCGGGCGCCACGGCCCTCGAGCAGGGCGGTCCAGTCCACCGTGACGCCACGCACGAACACCTCGGCGGCGGAGGTCAGGAACCGCTCCAGACCACCCTCGTCGCGCCGCAGCGTGCCGACCACCACGGCCTGCGCCTCGGCGGCCTCCACCGTCTGCTGCACCGGAAGGGTGAGCACCGGGTGCGGGCTCGCCTCGATGAACACGGTGTGACCGTCATCCAGCAACGTGCGGGTGGTGGCTTCCAGTTCGACGGTCTGCCGCAGGTTGCGGTACCAGTACTCGGCGTCCAGACCGACGGTGTCCACCAGCTCACCGAGCACGGTCGAGTAGAACGGCACCTCGGAGGAACGCGGCTGGATGTCCGCCAGGACCTTCAGCAACTCCTCGTGGATCGCCTCCACATGAGCGGAGTGCGAGGCGTAGTCCACCGGAACCCGGCGAACACGGATCTCCTCGCTCTCCAGCTGCGCCACCATCTCATCCAGCGCACCCGGATCACCGGAGACCACGACCGAGCCGGGGCCGTTGACCGCCGCGACGGAAATTCCGCCGTCCCAGGCGGCAATCCGCTCCTTGACCTGGTCGACCGGAAGCCCGACCGACACCATGCCACCACGACCGGCCAGACCCGCCGCGATCGCCTGCGACCGCAACGCCACCACCTTGGCGGCATCTTCGAGCGACAGCGCACCGGCCACGCAGGCCGCGGCGATCTCGCCCTGGCTGTGCCCCATCACCGCGTCGGGCTCCACGCCGACCGAGCGCCACAACTTCGCCAGCGACACCATCACCGCGAACAGCACCGGCTGGACCACATCCACCCGGTCGAAACCGGGAGCACCCTCGGCACCACGCAGCACACCCGTCAACGACCAGTCCACATGAGCCGACAACGCCGACTCACACGCACCGATCGCCTCCGCGAACACCGGCGAACTCTCGAGCAGGTCCACCGCCATGCCCATCCACTGGGCACCCTGGCCGGGGAACACGAACACCGAACGGCCGGCGTCGCCGGTCCTCCCCCGCACCACTCCGTTGGACTCGGTGGCGTCCTCGGCGACCGCCTCCAGACGCTGGAGGAGTTCCTCACGGTCGGCCCCGGTCACCACGGCCCGGTGCTCGAACGCGGACCTGGTCGTGGCCAGTGAGAGAGCCACGTCCGCCATGCCCAACTCCGGGCGCTCCGTGAGGAACTCCCGCAGTCGTCCGGCCTGTGCCTGCAGAGCCTCCGCGCTACGGCCCGCCACGACCCACGCCACCGGGCCGTCGACGGCCTCGGCCTCGACGGCCTCGGCCGGCTCGGCTTCCGGAGCCTGCTCCAGGATGGTGTGCGCGTTGGTGCCGCTCATGCCGAACGAGGAGACGGCGGCGCGGCGCGGGCGGTCCCGGTCCGGCCACGGGGTCGACTCGTGCAGCAGGGAGACGGCGCCGCCGGTCCAGTCGATGTGCGGCGAGGGCTCGTCCGCGTGGAGCGTCTTCGGCAGCACGCCCTCGACCATGGCCATCACCATCTTGATGACGCCCGCGACACCGGCGGCGGCCTGCGTGTGGCCGATGTTGGACTTGATGCCGCCCAGCCAGAGCGGCTGGTCGGCGGGCCGGTCCTGGCCGTAGGTGGCCATCAGCGCCTGCGCCTCGATCGGGTCACCGAGGGTGGTGCCCGTACCGTGTGCCTCCACGGCGTCCACATCGGTGACCGACAGCCGGGCGCTGGTCAGCGCCTGCCGGATGACCCGCTGCTGCGATATGCCGTTGGGCGCCGTCAGACCGTTGGACGCGCCGTCCTGGTTGATCGCCGAACCCCGGACGATGGCCAGCACCTTGTGGCCGTTGCGCTGCGCGTCCGACAGCCGCTCCACGAGCAGCATGCCGACGCCCTCGCCCCAGCCGGTGCCGTCGGCCGCCGCTCCGAACGGCTTGCAGCGGCCGTCCGCCGCCAGGCCGCGCTGCCGGCTGAACTGGACGAACGCCGCCGGGGTGGACATCACCGTGATGCCACCGGCCAGCGCGAGCGTGCACTCGCGCTGGCGCAGTGCCTGGACGGCGAGGTGCAGGGCGACGAGGGACGACGAGCACGCCGTGTCCACGGAGAGCGCGGGGCCCTCGAGGCCCATGGTGTAGGAGATCCGGCCGGAGACGATGCTCGCCGCGTTGCCGGTGCCGGAGTGGCCCTCGACGTCCTCCGTGCTCTCGGCGGCGCCGAGCGTGAGCATGGAGTAGTCCTGGCCGTTGGTTCCGACGAACACGCCGGTCCGGCTGCCCCGCAGGGACATCGGGTCGATGCCCGCCCGCTCGAACGCCTCCCACGACGTCTCCAGCAGCAGCCGCTGCTGCGGGTCCATCGAGAGCGCCTCACGTGGCGAGATCCCGAAGAACGCCGGGTCGAACTGGTCGGCGTGCTCCAGGAAGCCGCCCTCGGTCGTATAGCTGGTGCCGGGACGGTCCGGGTCCTCGTCGTAGAGGGCGTCGATGTCCCAACCACGGTCCATGGGGAATTCCGAAATCGCGTCGGTGCCGTCCGCCACCAAGCGCCACAGGTCCTCCGGAGAGTTCACCCCTCCGGGGAACCGGCAGCTCATGGCGACGATCGCGATCGGTTCCTGGTCCGCTGACTCGGCCTCGAGCAGGCGCTGGCGAGTCTGCTGGAGATCCGCGGTCACCCGCTTGAGATAGTCGAGAAGCTTCTCTTCGTTCATTGTTATGTCACCCATGGAAGTAGTAAGGGACGACGCTCGGGAACCGACCGCGCCAGCTCAGGAGATCCCAAGCTCCTTGTCGATGAAGTCGAAGATCTCGTCCGACGTCGCCGACTGAATCTTGTCCGAAACCGCCTTCTTGCCGGAGTTGCCCGAATCCTGTTCCGCTTCTCCCCACTTGAGGAGGAGCGTCTGCAGACGCGTCGTGATCCTGGGCCGGTCCACGTCGTCGGCGGAGATCGTGGCCATCGCCGCTTCGATCCGGTCCAGCTCGCCGAGGATCGGTGCGGCCGCCGAGATCCCGTCCTGGACGACGTCGGTACGCAGCCGGCGGGCGAGCGCGACGGGCGTCGGGTGGTCGAAGACGATCGTCGCGGGCAGGCGCAGACCCGTCGCCGCGTCCAGCCGGTTGCGCAGTTCGACGGCGGTCAGCGAGTCGAAGCCGAGCTCGCGGAAGGCCCGCTGGGACTCGACCGACTCCACCGACGGGAAGCCCAGCACCATCGCCACCTGCGTGGTGACCAGGTCGAGCAGCGCTCGTTCCTGCTCCGCCTCCGACATTCCGGCGAGCCGCTCGCGCAGTTCGGAGCCACCGGTCTCGAACTGCGCCGCGCTGCCGGCGCCGATCGCGGCCTCCAGGATCCGGCGCGCCTCGGGCACCTCGTCCAGCAGCCGGCTGCCCCGGACGGCGACGTAGGAGGGTACGAAGCGCTCCCAGTCGAGGTCGGCGATGGCCAGGTGCGTCTCCTGCAGGTCGAGGGCCTGCTGGAGGGCCTTGACCGCCAGCTCCGGGGTCATCGGGGCCATACCGCCGCGCCGCAGCCGCTCCTCCAGCGCCCCGTCGACCGCCATGCCGCCCTCGGCCCACGGGCCCCAGGCGACCGAGGTGGCCGCCAGCCCCTGGGCCCGGCGCTGCTGCGCCAGGGCGTCGAGGTAGGCGTTGGCCGCCGCGTAACTGCCCTGCCCGGCGCCGCCGATGGCTCCGGCGAGCGAGGAGAACAGCACGAACGCGGACAGGTCGAGGCCCTCGGTCAGCTCGTGCAGGTTGCGGGCGCCGTCCACCTTGGGACGCAGCACCCCCGCGACCCGCTCCACCGACATCGAGTCCAGGACACCGTCGTCCAGGACACCCGCCGCGTGCACGACGGCGTTCAGCGGATACCGCTCCGGGATGGCGGCCAGTACGGCGGCCAGGGCGTCGCGGTCGGCGGCGTCACATGCCGCGATGGTCACCTCGGCGCCCGACGCGGTGAGTTCGTCGCGCAGTTCGGCGGCCCCCTCGGCCTCCAGACCACGGCGGCTGGTCAGCACCAGGTGCTCGGCGCCGGCGCGTGCCAGCCACCGGGCCACCTGACTGCCCACTCCCCCGGTGCCGCCGGTCACCAGCACCGAGCCCCGCGCGTGCCACGGCCGAGCCGTGGTCCGCGGGGCGGCGGCCCGTGCCAGACGCCGGGTGAACACACCGGAGGTGCGCACCGCCACCTGGTCCTCGAACTCGCCCGCGCCGCCGCCCAGCACACCGGCCAGCCGGTTCGCGGCCCGCTCGTCCAGCGTCTCCGGGAGGTCGACCAGACCGCCCCAGAGCCGGGGGTGTTCCAGACCGGCGACCCGGCCGAGGCCCCACATCTGCGCCTGGGCGGCGCTGCGCAGGGTGTCGGATCCGGTCACCGAGACGGCGCCTCGCGTGGCCACCCACAGCGGGGCCTCGACTCCGGCGTCCACGAGTGCCTGCAGGGCGAGAAGGTTCAGCGCCAGTCCTCGCGGCACGACCGCGTGGTCGGGGCTGGGGTTCTCGTCCAGGGCCAGCAGGGAGAGGACCCCGCCGACGGTCCCGTCCGCCGCGCCCTCGGCCGCCGTGCGCAACCGCTCGGCGACCGCCGCGCGGTCGAGGTCCACGGCGCCGTCGAGCACGATCCGCGCCACCTGCGCGCCCTGCCGTTCGAGCGTGTTCACCGCGGAGGTGACCAGCTCGTCGTCGGCGTGCGCGTCGGGAACCATGACCATCCAGGTCCCGGTCAGCGCCCGCTCCGAGAGCTCGGACACCGGGGTCCACGCGATCTCGTAGCGCCAGCCGTCGACCGTGGAGCGCTCACGGTGGCCCTTGCGGTAGGACGACAGGGCGGGCAGCACCTCGGTCAGCGAGGCGTTTCCGTCCACCTGCAGCGCGGTGGTCAGCGCCTCGAGGTCCGCACGCTCGACCGCGTCCCAGAACTGGGCGTCGACCGAGTCCACGGAGGCGGGGCCGGTGGAGGCATCGCTCTCGGGGTCCTCCAGCCAGTAGCGCTGCCGCTGGAACGCGTACGTCGGCAGTTCGACCCGCCGCACGTCCTGCCCGGCGAACAGGGCCTCCCAGTCGACGGTGGTGCCGTGGACGTGGAGTTCGGCGAGCGCCGTGGTCAGCGCCTGGGCCTCGGGGCGGTCCTTGCGCAGCACCGGCACGACGACCGCGGCCGATGCCTCCTCCGCCGTCAGGCACTCGCGCGCCATCGCCGAGAGCACGCCATCGGGGCCCACCTCCACGAAGGTGGTCACGCCCTGCGCCTCCAGTGCCCGTGCGCCGTCCGCAAACCGCACGGCCTCCCGCACATGCCGCACCCAGTACTCCGGCGAGCACACCTCATCGGCACCCGCCGACTTACCCGTCACGTTGGAGACCAGCGCGATGGCGGGCGGGGCGAACGACAGCCCCTCGACGACCTTGCGGAAGTCGCCGAGCATGGCGTCCATGCGGGGCGAGTGGAACGCGTGGCTGACCCGCAGGCGGCGGGTCTTACGGCCCTGCTCCGACCACTGTTCCGCGATCTCCAGCGCCGCTTCCTCGTCACCGGCGATGACCACGGCGGTCGGGCCGTTGACGGCGGCGATGCTCACCTCGGCCTCACGACCGGCCAGCGACGGAGCGACCTCCTCCTCCGACGCCTCGATGGCCACCATCGCGCCACCCTCGGGCAGCGCCTGCATCAGACGGCCGCGCGCGGCCACCAGCGTGCACGCGTCCTCCAGCGAGAAGACCCCCGCCACATGCGCGGCCGCGATCTCGCCGATGGAGTGACCGATCACCACATCCGGCGCCACACCCCACGCCGACAGCAGCCGGAACAACGCCACCTCGACCGCGAACAACGCGGGCTGGGTGAACGCCGTCTGATCCAGCAGCCCGGCGTCCGCACTGCCCTCCGCCGCGAACATCACATCCTTCAGCGGACGGTCCAGCAGCACGTCCAGGTGCGCGCACACCTCGTCCAGGGCAAGGGCGAACACCGGGAAGGTGTCGTACAGCTCCCGGCCCATGCCCAGGCGCTGCGCGCCCTGGCCCGAGAACAGGAACGCCGTGATTCCCGTGGGAGTGGCGACCGAGCGCACGACCCCGGGGGTCTCCTCGCCGGTGGCGACGGCTTCGAGTCCGCGCAGCAGCTCCGCGCGGTCCGTGCCCGTCAGCACGGCACGGTGTTCGAACACCGACCGGGTGGCGACCAGGGAGTAGCCCACGTCCTTCAGGCTCAGCTCCGGCCGTGCGGTCAGATGCGCCCGCAGCCGCCGCGCCTGGGCGCGCAGCCCGTCCGCGCTCCGGGCGGACAGCGTCCAGGGAGCCGCGCCACGGTCGTCGGGAGCCGTCGCCTCGGCCGGGCGCTCGTCCTCGGCGTCCGTCGGGGCCTGCTCGATGATGGTGTGCACATTGGTGCCGCTGACGCCGAACGCGGAGACACCGGCCCGGCGCGGCTGCCCCGTCTGAGGCCACGCGGTGGCCTCGGTCAGCAGGCGCACCTCGCCCGCCGACCAGTCCACCTGCGGCGACGGCTCGTCCACGTGCAGCGTCTTCGGCAGCACACCGTGCCGCATCGCCATGACCATCTTGATGACACCGGCGAGTCCGGACGCGGCCTGGGTGTGTCCGATGTTGGACTTCAGCGCGCCCAGCCACAGCGGGCGGCCCTCCGGCCGTTCCTTGCCGTAGGTGGCCAGCAGCGCCTGCGCCTCGATCGGGTCACCCAGCGAGGTACCCGTGCCGTGCGCCTCCACCGCGTCCACCTCGGCGGCCGACACTCCGGCGCTGGCCAGCGCCTGACGGATCACCCGCTGCTGGGACGGGCCGTTCGGCGCCGTCAGACCGTTGGACGCACCGTCCTGGTTCACGGCGGAGCCGCGCACGATGCCCAGCACCTGGTGACCGTTGCGCCGGGCGTCCGAAAGGCGCTCCACGAGCAGCACGTTGGCGCCCTCGGACCAGCCGGTACCGTCCGCCGCGGCCGAGAAGGGCTTGCAGCGGCCGTCGGGCGCGAGTCCGCCCTGCCGGCTGAACTCGACGAACGCCATCGGGGTCGCCATCACCGTCACGCCGCCGACCAGCGCCATGGAGCATTCGCCCTGGCGCAGCGACTGGCAGGCCAGATGCAGGGCCACCAGTGACGACGAGCAGGCCGTGTCCACCGTGACGGCGGGGCCTTCCAGGCCGTAGGTGTAGGCGAGGCGGCCGGAGACGACGCTGCCGGCGTTGCCCGTCAGCAGATGGCCCTCGACGTCCTCGGGCACCGTCGTCAGGTTGGTGCCGTATCCGGAGCCCGAGAAGCCGACGAACACACCGACCTGGCTGCCCCGCACGGACGTGGGGTTGATGCCCGCCCGCTCGAACGCCTCCCAGGAGGTCTCCAGCAGCAGCCGCTGCTGCGGGTCGGTCGCCAGCGCCTCACGGGGCGAGATCCCGAAGAAGCCGGGGTCGAACTCGCTGACGTCGTAGAGGAATCCGCCTTCACGGGCGTAGAACGTGCCCGGCCGGTCCGGGTCCGGGTCGTACATGCCCGACAGGTCCCAGCCGCGGTCGGACGGGAACGACGAGATGGCGTCGCCGCCGCCCTCGACCAACTGCCACAGGTCCTCCGGACTCCGCACCCCACCGGGGAAGCGGCAGCTCATGGAGACGATCGCGATGGGGTCGTCGTCCGCGCCGGCGACGGCGGAGCCACCGGACCCGGCGGTGAGTGCCGGGGACGATGCCCCGAGCACCTCGGTGCGCAGATGCGCCGCGAGCGTCGAGGCGCTGGGGTAGTCGAAGACCAGCGTGGCGGGAAGGCCGAGACCGGTCTCGGCGGCCAGCCGGTTGCGCAGGTCGACCGCGGTCAGCGAGTCGAAGCCCAGATCGCGGAAGGCCCGGTTCGGCTCGACCATCTCCGCGGAGGCGTAGCCCAGTACGGAGGCGGCGTGCTTGCGCACCAGATCGAGCAGCGCCCGGTCCCGCTCGCCCTCGGTGAGCGGCTTCAGCCGCTCACGCAGCTGCGCCCCGGCGGCGTCGGAGCTCTCGCCGTCGCCCCCCTTGGCCTCCAGCCGCTGGACCTCGTCGAGGTCGCTCAGGAACGGGCTGGGCCGGACCGCGGTGAACGAGGGGGCGAACCGCTCCCAGTCCACGTCCACGACCGTCACCACACCGTCGTCACCGGCCACCGCGCGTTCCAGAGCGGCGATCGCCAACTCGGGTGCCATCGCGGGCAGTCCGCGCCGCGCCAGCTGCTCCCCCGCGTCGTCCCGGGTCGCCATGCCGCCCTCGGCCCACGGGCCCCAGGAGACGGCGGTGCCGGCGAGGCCCCGCGCACGGCGCTGCTCCACCAGCGCGTCCAGGAAGGCGTTTCCGGAGCCGTAGACGCCCTGGCTGCCGCCGCCCCAGATACCGGAGATGGACGAGAAGACCACGAACGCGTCGAGCTCACGGTCGCCGAGCAGCTCATCCAGGTTGACGGCGCCCGCCACCTTGCCCGACACCACCCGCGCCGCGTCCGCGAGCTCCGTCTCCACCAGGGAGGACGCGATCGTGACACCCGCCGCGTGCACCACCCCGGTCAGCGGCAGGTGCTCGGGCACGGCGTCCAGGACGGCGGCGAGCGCGGCGCGGTCCGCCGCGTCGCACGCGGCCACCGTCACCTCGGCGCCCATGCCCTCCAGCTCCGCCTTCAACTCGGCGGCGCCTTGGGCCGCAAGACCGCGGCGGCTGGTCAGCACCAGGTGCTCGGCACCGCTACGGACCAGCCAGCGGGCCACCTGGCCGCCGAGCCCGCCCGTGCCACCGGTCACCAGCACCGTGCCGCGCGCCTGCCACGAGGTCCCCTCGTCGGCGGCCGCGGCCGAGCGCACCAGACGGCGTACGAAGGCACCGGAGCCGCGCACCGCGACCTGGTCCTCGCCGCCCTCGACGGACAGCACACCGGCCAGCCGCGCCGCACCGCGCTCGTCCAGCGACGCGGGCAGATCCACCAGACCGCCCCACAGCGGTGCCAGCTCCAGCCCGGCCACCCGGCCCAGCGCCCAGACCATCGCCTGCGTCGGGCTGGTGAGCCGGTCCGAACGCCCCACCGACACCGCGCCGCGCGTACCGCACCACAGCCGGGCCGGGAACTCGGCCCCGACCATGGCCCGCACCAGCACCAGGGTCAGCGCGTAGCCGCCCGACAGCGCCGGGTACCCCGGGCAGGGCTCCTCGTCCAGGGCCAGCAGCGACAGCACCCCACCCAGCTCGGGTGCGTCGGCGGCCACCTCACGCAGCCGCTCCGCGAGCACGTCCGCGTCGAGGTCGCGCTCGTCCACCAGGATCGAGACCACATCCGCGCCGTGCCGCTCGAGCCCGGCGACGACCTCCGAGACCAGCTCGTCCCCGGCGCGGGACGCCGGAACGACCACGGGCCACGTCCCCGACAGCGAGCCGTCGGCGATCTCGGCAAGCGGCTTCCACGACACCCGATAGCGCCAGCCGTCGATCGTGGACTGGTCACGGTTGTTGCGGTGGTACGCGGACAGGGCGGGCAGCACCGCGCTCAGCGGCGCCTCGCTGTCGACCGCCAATGTCCCGGCCAGCGACTCCAGGTCCTGGCGCTCCACCACCTCCCAGAACCGGGCGTCGACGGAGCCGGTGGCCTCGGCCGCGCTTCCGCCGGGCGGCAGGCCGAAGCCGTCGAGCCAGTAGCGTTCGCGCTGGAAGACGTAGGTCGGCAGCTCGACCCGGCGGCCTCCGCGGCCCTCCAGCGTGGTGGCCCAGTCGACCTTGGTGCCGCGCGCGAACACCTCGGCGGCGGAGGTCAGGAACCGCTCCAGGCCACCCTCGTCGCGCCGCAGCGTGCCGACGACCACGGCCTGGGCCTCGGCGGCCTCCACGGTCTGCTGCACCGGCAGGGTCAGCACGGGGTGCGGGCTCACCTCGATGAAGGTGGCGTGTCCCTTGCCGAGCAGGGTGCGGGTGGTGGCCTCCAGCTCGACGGTCTGCCGCAGGTTGCGGTACCAGTACTCGGCGTCCAGACCGACCGTGTCCACCAGCTCGCCGGTCACCGTCGAGTAGAACGGCACCTCGGAGGAGCGCGGCGCGATGTCCGCCAGGACCTTCAGCAGCTCCTCGCGGATCGCCTCCACGTGGGCGGAGTGCGAGGCGTAGTCCACCGGAACGCGGCGAACACGGATCTCCTCGCCCTCCAGCTGCGCCACCATCTCGTCCAGCGCACCCGGGTCACCCGAGACCACGACGGATCCCGGGCCGTTGACCGCGGCCACCGAGATCGCACCGTCCCAGGCGGCGATCCGCTCCTTGGCCTCGTCCGCGGACAGTCCGACCGACACCATGCCACCACGGCCCGCAAGGCCCGCGGCGATGGCCAGCGACCGCAACGCCACCACCTTGGCGGCGTCCTCCAGGGAGAGCGCGCCCGCGACGCAGGCCGCGGCGATCTCACCCTGGCTGTGGCCCATCACCGCGTCGGGCCGCACGCCCACCGAACGCCACAGCTTGGCCAGCGACACCATCACCGCGAACAGCACCGGCTGGACCACGTCCACCCGGTCGAAACCGGGAGCGCCCTCGGCGCCACGCAGGACCTCGGTCAGCGACCAGTCCACATGGGCCGACAGCGCCGTCTCGCACTCGCCGATCGCCTCGGCGAACACCGGCGAGCTCTCGAGCAGGTCCACCGCCATGCCCATCCACTGGGCACCCTGGCCGGGGAACACGAACACCGAGCGGCCACGGACATCGGCCACCCCGCGCGTCACACCCGAGGCGATCTCATCGCCGGCCAAGGCACCCAGCCGCGCGAGGAGTTCCTCACGGTCGGCGCCCGTCACCACGCCACGGTGTTCGAACACCGACCGCGACGACACCAGCGAGTACGCCACATCGGCCGCGCCCAGCTCCGGGCGCTCCGTCACGAACTCCCGCAGCCGGCCCGCCTGGGCCCGCAGGCCGGCCGGGCTACGGCCGGACACCACCCAGGCCACCGGGCCGTCGGTGACCTCGGCCTGGGCCTCCTCGGCCACCTCGGCCTCCGGAGCCTGCTCCAGGATCGCGTGCGCGTTCGTCCCGCTGATCCCGAACGAGGACACACCGGCCCGCCGGGGCTGCTCGGTCTCGGGCCAGGGAGTCGACTCGTTCAGCAGCCGGATGTCGCCCTCGGTCCAGTCCACCTGGCTGGAGGGCTCGTCCGCGTGGAGCGTCTTGGGCAGCATGCCGTTCCGCAGGGCCATCACCATCTTGATGACCCCGCCGACACCGGCGGCGGCCTGGGAGTGGCCGATGTTGGACTTCAGCGAGCCCAGCCACAGCGGCTTGTTCTCCGGCCGCTCCTTGCCGTAGGTGGCCATCAGGGCCTGCGCCTCGATGGGGTCACCCAGCGAGGTGCCCGTGCCGTGTGCCTCGACCGCGTCCACATCGGCCGGTGTCAGGCCCGCGTTCTTGAGCGCCTGGCGGATCACCCGGCGCTGCGAGGGCCCGTTGGGCGCCGTCAGACCGTTGGACGCACCGTCCTGGTTGATCGCCGAGCCGCGGATGACGGCCAGCACCGGGTGGCCGTTGCGCCGGGCGTCCGAGAGCCGCTCCAGGAGGAGCAGGCCCACACCCTCGGCCCAGCCCGTGCCGTCGGCGCCCGCGCCGAACGCCTTGCACCGGCCGTCGGGCGCGAGCCCGCCCTGCCGGCTGAACTCGACGAACATGCTGGGGGTGAACATGACGGCGACGCCGCCCGCCAGGGCCATCGAGCACTCCTCCTGGCGGAGCGCCTGGCAGGCCCAGTGCAGGGCGACCAGCGACGACGAGCACGCGGTGTCCACCGTCACGGCCGGGCCCTCGAGCCCCAGGGTGTAGGCCACCCGCCCGGACACCACGGAGGTGGCGTTGCCCGCGAGCAGCAGCCCCTCCACGTCTTCGGGCATCTCGCTCACTCCGGCGCCGTAGCCGGAGGGCGACGCGCCGACGAACACACCGGCCTGGCTGCCCCGGACCGACGCCGGGTCGATGCCGGCGCGCTCGAAGGCCTCCCAGGCGGTTTCCAGCAGCAGCCGCTGCTGGGGGTCGGTGGCGAGCGCCTCCCGTGGGCTCATGGAGAAGAAGCCGGGGTCGAAGTCGCCGGGGGCCTCCAGGAACCCGCCCTCGCGGACCGAGAAGGTACCGGACCGCTCCGAGTCCGGGTCGAAGAAGCCATCGACGTCCCAGCCTCGGTCAGGAGGGAACTCGCTGATGGCGTCGCCGCCCTCGGCGACCAGTCGCCACAGCTCCTCCGGCGTCTTCACACCGCCGGGGTACCGGCAGCTCATCGCCACAATGGCGATGGGCTCCCGGTCCCGCTCCTCCACCTGTCGAAGTTGCCGACGAGCCTGACGCAGGTCAGCCGTCACCTTCTTGAGGTAGTCAAGGAGTTTTTCGTCTTCCGCCACTATGCCCAGCCCCTTGAAACACTCTGTGAGTTCCAGCTCGCCACGTCAGGAGGTTCCGAATTCGTCGTCGATGAGTTTGAAGATCTCGTCGGCGGTGGCCGATTCGATCTCGCTGTCGTCGTCCAGCTCGTCGTCCAGCGCCGTCGAGGTGCCGGACACCTGCCCGGTTCCGCCGGCGGACCACTTGGCCACCAGGCCCTGGAGCCGCGCCATGACCTTGTCGCGCGTCTCGCCGTCGGAGTCGAGCGCCGACAGGGTGGATTCCAGGCGGTCGAGTTCTCCGAAGACGGGCTCGGTCGCGGGCCCGTCGGCGGGGGTGACCTCTTCGCGCAGGAATCGTCCGAGCGACGCCGGGGTCGGGTAGTCGAACACCAGGGTCGCCGGCAGCCGCGTTCCGGTGATGGCGTTGAGACGGTTGCGCAGTTCGACGGCCGACAGGGAGTCGAAGCCCAGATCCTTGAACGCGTGTCCCGGCTCGATCGCCTGTCCCGACGCATAGCCGAGGACGATGGCCACCTGGTCGCACACCAGGTCCACCAGGATGCGCTCGCGCTCCGCTTCGGACTTCCCGGCCAGGTGCTGCTTGAGCTCGGCGGCCGGGTCGGCCCCGGTGCTGGTGGCGGCCGACTCCGCGGTCCTGCGCGCGGGGCCTCGCACCAGTCCGCGCAGCAGCGCGGGCACCGGCTCGCCCACCGACGACATGTCCATCGTCATGGGCACCAGGACGGCACCGTCGAGATCGCGGGTCGCGTCGAACAGTGCGAGCCCGGCCTCGGGGGTGAGGGCGACCATTCCGGTCCTGGTCATGCGGGTGACGTCGGCGTCGGCCAGCTCGGTGGTCATGCCGCCGTCCTGCGTCCACGGGCCCCAGACGAGCGAGGCGGCCGGGAGTCCCGCGGCCCTGCGGTGCTGGGCCAGGGCGTCCATGAAGGCGTTGCCCGCCGCGTAGTTGGCCTGGCCGGCGCCGCCGAAGGTTCCGGAGACGGAGGAGAACAGGATGAAGGCGGAGAGGTCGAGGTCGCGGGTCAGCTCGTGCAGGTGCAGCGCGGCGTCCACCTTCGGACGCAGCACCTTGTCCACCCGCTCCGGCGTCAGCGACTCCACCACACCGTCATCCAGCACACCCGCCGCATGCACCACGGCCGACAGCGGATGCTCCGAACCGATTCCGGCCAGGAGGCTCTCCACCGAAGCGCGGTCGGCGACATCACACGCCACGACCTGCGCCTGCGCACCGAGCCCGGCCAGCTCCGCCACCAACTCCGCCGCACCCGGCGCCTCCGCGCCACGACGACTCGTCAGCACCAGACGCTCGACCTTGTGCTCCACCACCAGATGGCGGGCCAGCAGCGCGCCCAGACCACCCGTGCCACCCGTGATCAGCACCGTGCCCGGGCCGTCCAGCGTCCTCGGGATCGTCAGCGCCACCTTGCCGGTGTGGCGGGCCTGGCTGATGAAGCGGAAGGCGTCGGGTGCCCTGCGGACGTCCCAGGTGCGCACCGGAAGCGGTCGCAGCACTCCGCTCTCGAACAGGGAGAGCAGGACGCCCCACATCTCGTGGATGCGGTCGGCTCCCGCCTCCATCAGGTCGAACGCCTGGTAGGAGACACCGGTGTACTCGGCGGCCACCTCGTCCGGGACCCTGATGTCGGTCTTGCCCATCTCCAGGAACCGGCCGCCGCGCGGCAGCAGGCGCAGACCCGCGTCAACGAACTCCCGGGCCAGCGAGTCGAGCACCACGTCCATGCCGCGTCCGCCGGTCGCGTCGAGGAAGCGCTTCTCGAAGTCCAGCGTCCGCGACGACGCGATGTGCTCGTCGTCCAGGCCGAGTGCCCGCAGGGTGTCCCACTTGCCCTCGCTCGCGGTACCGAACACCTCGGCGCCGAGGTGCCGCGCCAGCTGGAGCGTGGCCATGCCCACACCACCGGCCGCCGAGTGCACCAGCACCGACTGGCCGGCCTCGAGACCCGCCAGGTCCACCATGGCGTAGTAGGCCGTCAGGAACACGATGGGCGTGGAGGCCGCCTGCTCGAACGTCCAGCCCTCCGGGACCCGGGCGACCACGCGCCGGTCGGTGATGGCGACCGGGCCGAACGACCCGCCGAAGATGCCCATCACCGGGTCGCCGGGCGCGAGGTCCGTCACCGCGGAGCCGACCTCGGTCACCACACCGGCGCCCTCGCCACCGAGCGGCCCGGCCTCGCCGGGGTACATCCCCAGGGCGTTGAGCACATCGCGGAAGTTCAGACCCGCGGCGCGCAGCGCCACCCTGATCTCGGTCGCGCCCAGTTCCTCCGTCACATCGGGGCTGGGCAGCAGCGCCAGGTTCTCCAGGGTCCCCTTGGCGTGCATGTCCAGCCGCCATTCCCGGACCCCCGCGGGCGGCAGCAGCGCGGTGCCCGAGGAGACCCGGGCCATGCGCTGGCCGAGCACCGTGCCCTCGCGGACCACGGCCTGCGGCTCGTCGCCGGCGAGCACCGTGGCCAGTGCCGCCTTGGACGCCTCGGTGGGCTCCTGTGGGTCCAGGTCCACCAGGACGAAGCAGTTCGGGTTCTCCGACTGCGCGGACCGCACCATGCCCCAGAGGGGGGCGTGGATCATGTCCGGGGTCTCGTCGCGGTCTTCGGGCGCCATGGCGCCCGAGGTCACGAAGACCAGTCGGGAGGAGGCGAACCGGCGGTCGCCGAGCCAGCCCTGGATCATGCCCAGCGTGTGGTGCGTCACCGCGTGGATGGCGCCAGCTGGCTCCAGGCCCTGCTTGGCCTTGCTCTTGCTCTTGCCCTTGCCCTTCGCCTTGCTCTTGGGTGTGCCCTGCGCCGCCGGGTCGTCGAGACCCGGTGCGTAGGACACCAGCACGGCCTCCGGGGCGGCGGCGCCACCGTCGATCGCGGCGCCCAGCGCCTCCAGATCGGCGTAGGCGGTCACCTCGGCCCCGGCGATCTCGCCGGCGGCCAGTCCGTAGGGGTCGGTGCCCACCACGGCCCACTGGGCCGTTGCCACCTCGGCCGGAGCGATGGCCGGGACGGGGGTCCAGTCCAGCGTGAACAGCGAGTCGCGGAACGCCGCGGTCCTGGCCGCGTCGATGTGTTCCACGGACACCGGGCGCAGCACCAGGGATTCGATCGACGCCACGGGGCGGCCGGTTCCGTCGGCCACCGTGAGGGAGATCGAGTCCGGTCCGAGCTTGCTGAGCCGCACCCGCAGCGTGGACGCGCCACCGGCGTGGAGCGACACCCCGCTCCAGGAGAACGGAAGCCGGGAGAGGCCGACGTCCTCCAGGGCGACGAACGTCACCGCTTGCACGGCGGCGTCCAGCAGCGCCGGGTGAAGGCCGAAGTCGACCGCGTCCGACGCGTGGTCCCCGAGGCTGACTTCGACGTAGACGTCGTCGCCCGAGCGCCAGGCGGCCCGCAGGCCCTGGAAGACGGGGCCGTAGGCGAACCCGGTGGCGGCGAAGCGCTCGTAGAAGTCGTCGATCTCCAGGGCCTCGGTGCCCTCGGGGGGCCAGACGCCGAAGTCGAACGACGGCTCGGGTGCGGCCGGGGCGAGCGCGCCACTCGCGTGCTGCGTCCACGGCTGGTCCGAGGTCGCGTCGGCCGGGCGGGAGTACAGGCTGAGCGAGCGGTGCCCCGTCTCGTCCGCGTCACCCACCCACAGCTGCACCTGGACCGGTTCGTTCTCGGGCAGGACCATCGGGGTCGCCAGGGTGACCTCTTCCACCCGGCCGCATCCGACCTGGTCGGCGGCGCGAATGGCCAGTTCGAGGAACCCGGTCCCGGGGAACAGGGCCGCGCCCCCGATCGCGTGGTCGGCGAGCCACGGCTGGCTCTGCACCGACAGCCTGCTGGTGAACAGGAATCCGTCGCTGCCCGCGAGTTCGACTCCGGCCCCCAGCAGCGGGTGGTTGGGGGAGCTGAGCCCGATGGAGGCGACGTCGCCGGTCATGGCGCCGGGGGCCTTCGGCCAGTAGCGCTGCCGCTGGAAGGCGTAGGTGGGCAGCTCCACCCGCCGGACGTCGCGCCCGTCGAACGCCGTCGACCAGTCCACGGTGGTGCCGTGGACGTGGAGTTCGGCCAGCGCCGTGGTCAGCGACTGGGTTTCGGGGCGGTTCTTGCGCAGAGCGGGGACGAGGGTGAAGGCGGCGACGCCCGCGTCCTCGTCGGCCGTCAGGCAGTCCTGGGCCATCGCGGTGAGCACACCGTCGGGGCCCACTTCCAGGAACGAGGTGACCCCGAGCTTCTCCAGGGCCCGTACCCCGTCCGCGAAGCGCACCGCCTCCCGCACATGCCGCACCCAGTACTCCGGGGAGCACACTTCGGCCGCACCCGCGGGCTTGCCGGTGAGGTTGGAGACCAGGGAGATCGACGGTGCCTGGAAGGACAGGCCGGTGACGATGTCCCGGAAGTCGTCCAGCATCGCGTCCATGCGGGGCGAGTGGAAGGCGTGGCTGACCGTCAGCCGGCGGGTCTTGCGGCCCTGCCGCTCCCACTCTCCGGCGACCTCCAGCGCCGCGGCCTCATCGCCCGCGATCACCACGGCCGTCGGGCCGTTGACCGCGGCGACGCTCAGCTCGGCCTCGCGGCCGGCCAGCGAACCGGCGATCTCCTCCTCCGACGCCTGGACCGCCACCATCGCGCCGCCCTCGGGCAGCGCCTGCATCAGCCGGCCACGCGCCACGATGAGCGCGCACGCGTCCTCCAGCGAGAACACGCCGGCCACATGCGCGGCCGCGACCTCTCCCACCGAGTGGCCGATCAGCACGTCCGGGGTGATGCCCCAGTGCTCCAGCAGCCGGAAGAGCGCCACCTCGATGGCGAACAGCGCGGGCTGGGTGAAGGCCGTCTGGTCGAGCAGCGTGGCGTCCGCGCTGTCCTCGGCGGCGAACATCACCTCCTGCAGCGGCCGGTCGAGCAGCACATCGAGATGCGCGCACACCTCGTCCAGCGCACGGGCGAACACCGGGAAGGCGTCGTACAGCTCCCGGCCCATGCCCAGGCGCTGCGCGCCCTGGCCCGAGAACAGGAACGCCGTCTTGCCGGCGGTGCCCACCGAGCCCTGGACGACTCCGGGGGCCGCGGTGCCCGAGGCGATGGCGTCGAGACCGCTCAGCAGCCCTTCCCGGTCGCCGCTCAGGAGCACGGCGCGGTGGTCGAAGGCGGACCGGGTGGTCGCCAGCGAGTAGCCCACGTCGTCGAGGTCGAGCTCGGGGTGGGCCGTCACGTAGTCGTGCAGGTTCCTCGCCTGGGCGCGCAGCGCCTCGGTCCCCTTGCCGTTGACCGTCCAGGGAAGCGTGTCCGAACCGGCCGGCGGAGCGTCCGTACGGACCCGCTCCACCGTCTCCGGCTCCTCCGGCTCCGGGGCCTGCTCGATGATGGTGTGGGCGTTGGTGCCGCTGATGCCGAACGAGGAGATGCCCGCCCGGCGCGGCTCGCCGTTCTCCGGCCACGGGATCGGCGCGGTCAGCAGCCGGACCTCGCCCGCCGTCCAGTCCACATGCGGCGTCGGCTCGTCGACGTGGAGCGTCTGCGGCAGCACGCCCTCCCGCATGGCCATCACCATCTTGATGATTCCCGCGACACCGGCGGCCGCCTGGGTGTGCCCGATGTTGGACTTGATGGAACCCAGCCACAGCGGCTCGTTCTCCGGCCGCCCCTGGCCGTAGGTGGCCAGCAGCGCCTGCGCCTCGATCGGGTCACCGAGCCGGGTGCCGGTGCCGTGCGCCTCGACCGCCTGCACCTGGTGGGCGGCGAGGTCGGCGCCGGCCAGCGCCTGGCGGATCACCCGCTGCTGCGACGGGCCGTTGGGCGCCGTCAGGCCGTTGGACGCGCCGTCCTGGTTGACGGCGGAGCCGCGCACGATCGCCATCACCGGGTGACCGTTGCGCCGCGCGTCCGACAGCCGCTCGAGCAGCAGCATGCCGACGCCCTCGGCCCAGCCCGTGCCGTCGGCCGATGCCGCGAACGCCTTGCACCGTCCGTCCGTCGACAGCCCCTTCTGGCGGCTGAAGTCCACGAACGAGCCCGGGCTGGACATGATCGTCACACCGCCGGCCAGCGCGAGCGAGGACTCTCCCTGGCGCAGCGACTGCACGGCCATGTGCAGCGCCACCAGCGACGAGGAACACGCCGTGTCCACCGTGACGGCCGGTCCTTCGAGGCCGAAGGTGTAGGAGATACGGCCCGATACGACGCTGCCCGAGTTTCCGGTTCCGAGGTAGCCCTCGGGTCCGCCCGGGGCGGCCAGCAGCAGGCCGATGTAGTCCTGGCCGTTGCTGCCCGCGAAGACACCGGTCCGGCTTCCCTTGAGCGACATCGGGTCGATGCCCGCCCGCTCGATCGCCTCCCAGGAGGTCTCCAGCAGCAGCCGTTGCTGCGGGTCGATGGTCAGCGCCTCGCGGGGGGCGATGCCGAAGAACACCGGGTCGAATTCGTCGGCGTCGTAGACGAAGCCGCCGCCGCTCGCGTAGCTGGTGCCCGTGTTCTCCGGGTCCGGGTCGTAGAGGTCGTCGAGGTCCCAGCCGCGGTTGGTCGGGTAGGCGCTGATCACGTCGCTGCCCTCGGAGACCAGTCGCCACAGGTCCTCGGGAGTGCGCACGCCACCGGGGAAGCGGCAGCTCATCGAGACGATCGCGATCGGATCGTCGTCCACGACGGTGCCCGTCGCCACCGGCAGGTCGTCCACCGGCGCGGGGTCGGTGCCCTGCACCTCGCCCAGGATGAACCGGGCGAGCACGGTGGGTGTCGGGTAGTCGAAGGCCACGGTGACCGGCAGGTTCACACCGGCGGCCGTGCTGAGGCCGTTGCGCAGCTCCACCGCCGTCAGCGAGTCGAACCCGATGTCCCTGAAGGCCCGTTCCGGCTCCACCGCGTCGGCGCTCGGGTATCCGATCACCTCGGCGGCCTGGGACCTGACGAGGTCGAGCACCTCCGCCTCGCGTTCGACGGCCGACAGCCCCTCGAGGCGCTCGGCCAGCCCGGAGAGCGCCGCGCCCAGCTCGGCCTGCGCCGCCTCCAGGGCCTGCCGCACCTCCGGCAGCTCGTTCAGCAGCGGACGCGGCCGGGCCGAGGCGAAGCCGGGGGCGTAGCGCTCCCAGTCCACGTCGGCGACGGTGACGTCGACCTCGTCGTGATCGAGGGCCTGCTGAAGGGCGTCGACGGCGAGTTCGGGCACCAGCGGCGGCATACCGCGCCGCTTCAGCTGGGCCGAGGTGGCGTCGTCGACCAGACCGCCGCCGCCCCAGGCACCCCATGCCACCGAGGTCGCGGCCAGCCCCTGGGCCCGGCGCTGCTGCGCCAGGGCGTCGAGGAAGGCGTTCGCGGCGGCGTAGCTGCCCTGACCGGCACCACCGACGGTTCCGGCGTAGGAGGAGAAGAGGATGAACGCGGACAGTTCCAGGTCCCGGGTCAGCTCGTGGAGGTTCACCACGGCGTCCACCTTGGGCCGGAAGACACCCTGCGTCCTGGGGACGGTGAGGGTGTCGATGAGGCCGTCGTCCAGCACACCGGCCGCGTGCACCACCGCGGTCAGCGGGTACTCCGCGGGCAGCCCGTCGAGGAGCTCCCGCAACGCGCCGCGGTCGGCGGCGTCACAGGCCGCGACGGTGACCCGCACGCCGAGAGCGGTCAGCTCGTCCCGCAGCTCGGCCGCGCCGGGGGCGTCCAGGCCGCGGCGGCTCGTGAGCACCAAGTGCTCGGCGCCGCCACGGGCGAGCCAGCGGGCGAGGCGGCCACCGAGGGCACCGGTACCACCGGTGATCAGGACGCTGCCGCCGGGCTGCCAGGTGCGGGCCGGCCGGGCGTCGCCCAAGGGCGCCCGGACGAGCCGCCGGCCGAAGATCCCGGAGGCGCGCACCGCGACCTGGTCCTCGTCACCGGAGCGCCCGATCAGGCCGACCAGACGGTTCAGCACCCGGTCGTCGATCGCGTCCGGCGACTCGGGGAGGTCGACGAGACCGCCCCACCGCTGTGCGTACTCCAGGCCGACCACCCGGCCCAGACCCCACACCAGGGACTGCTTGACGCTGCCGACCCGGTCGGAGCGGCCCACGGACACGGCTCCGGTGGTGGCGAGCCAGAGCGGCACATCGATGTCGATGTCGCTCAGCGCCTGGACCAGGGTCACGGTGCCGGCGAAGCCGCGCGGAACGCCCGGGTGTTCGGCGAGTGCCTCCTCGTCGAGCGCGAGCAGGGAGAGCACTCCGTCGATCGCGAGCGTCCCCTCCTGCTCGGTGCCGTCCGCGGAGAGCGTGCGGGGTGCCGCGTCCCGGAGGAGTTCGGTCAGCGTCGACCGCTCCGGCTCCGTGTCGTCCAGGTCGACCCGCACCATGCGGGCACCGTGGCGCTCCACGTCCCGCGCGATGCGCTCGGCCAGGTCACGGGCGGTGTCGACCGGCGGGACGACGACCATCCAGGTACCGGTGATCGGGGCCCCCTGCTCCCGCTCGGAGCCGGACGAGGGCTGGTCGATCAGGGGCTTCCAGTTGATCCGGTAGCGCCAGTTGTCGACGGTCGAGCGGTCACGCCTGCCGCGCCGGTACGACGACAGGGCGGGCAGCACCGCGCTCAGCGGCGCCTCCCCGTCGAGCTCCAGCGTCTGCGCCAGTCCTTCGAGGTCCTCGCGCTCGACGGCGTCCCAGAACCGCGCGTCCACCGCGTCGGCCTCGGACACCGGGGCGTTGCCGAACCCGGCGTCGTCGGCAGGCTCCGGCCAGTACCGCTGCCGCTGGAAGGCGTAGGTGGGCAGGTCGACCTGACGGGCGCCCTGTCCGGCGAACACCGTCGGCCAGTCGACACCGGCCCCATTGACATGCAGCTCGGCGATCGAGGTCAGGAACCGCTCCAGACCGCCCTCGTCGCGCCGCAGGGTGCCGACGACCACGGCCTGCGCCTCGGCGGCCTCCACCGTCTGCTGCACCGGCAGGGTCAGCACGGGGTGCGGGCTCACCTCGATGAACACGTCATGCCCGCTGCCGAGCAGGGTGCGGGTGGTTGCCTCCAGCTCAACGGTCTGCCGCAGGTTCCGGTACCAGTACTCGGCATCCAGACCAGCGGTGTCCACCAGCTCACCGGAGACCGTGGAGTAGAACGGCACCTCCGAGGAACGCGGCTGAATGTCCGCCAGAACCCTCAGCAACTCCTCGTGAATCGCCTCCACATGGGCCGAGTGCGAGGCATAGTCCACCGGAACCCGACGAACCCGCACCTCCTCACCCTCCAGCTGCGCCACCATCTCATCCAGCGCACCCGGATCACCGGAGACGACAACCGAGCCGGGGCCGTTGACCGCCGCGACGGAAATTCCGCCGTCCCAGGCGGCGATCCGCTCCTTGACCTGGTCGACCGGAAGCCCGACCGACACCATGCCACCACGGCCCGCAAGGCCCGCCGCGATCGCCTGCGACCGCAACGCCACCACCTTCGCGGCGTCCTCCAGCGACAGCGCACCCGCGACACACGCCGCGGCGATCTCACCCTGGCTGTGCCCCATCACCGCATCCGGCTCCACACCCACCGAACGCCACAACTTCGCCAACGACACCATCACCGCGAACAGCACCGGCTGAACCACATCCACCCGGTCGAAACCAGGAGCGCCCTCGACGCCGCGCAGCACATCCGTCAACGACCAGTCCACATGAGCCGACAACGCCGACTCACACTCACCGATCGCCTCCGCGAACACCGGCGAACTCTCGAGCAGGCCCACCGCCATCCCCATCCACTGCGCGCCCTGGCCGGGGAACACGAACACCGAACGGCCGGTTGCCTCGGCGGCGCTGGCGCGGACCACACCCGGTGCCTTCGCACCCTGGGCCACCGCGTCCAGGCGCTCCAGGAGCTCCTCGCGGCCGGTCCCGGTCACCGCGGCCCGGTACTGGAACGCGGACCTGGTCGTCGCCAGGGAGAGCGCCACATCGGCCGTACGAAGCTCCGGGCGCTCGGTCACGAACTCGCGCAGCGTGGCCGCCTGGGCCTGCAGCGCGTCGCCGCTCTTGCCCGCCAGGACCCAGGCCACCGGGCCGTCGACCACCTCGGCCTCAGCGGTCTCGGCGGTCTCGGCCGCCTCGATCTCGGGGGCCTGCTCCAGGATGGTGTGCACATTGGTGCCGCTCATGCCGAACGCCGACACACCCGCGCGCCGCGGATGCCCGGTCTCGGGCCACGGCCTCGCCTCGGCCAGCAGCTCGACGTCGCCCTCCGTCCAGTCCACGTGGGGCGAGGGCTCGTCGAGGTGCAGCGTCTTCGGCAGCACGCCGTGCCGCATCGCCATCACCATCTTGATGACGCCGCCCACGCCCGCGGCCGCCTGCGAGTGGCCGATGTTCGACTTGATGGCGCCCAGCATCAGCGGCTGGCCCTCGGGACGCTCCTGGCCGTAGGTGGCCAGCAGCGCCTGCGCCTCGATCGGGTCGCCCAGCGAGGTACCCGTGCCGTGCGCCTCCACCGCGTCCACCTCGGCGGCCGACAGGCGGGCGTTCGCCAGCGCCTGCCGGATGACCCGCTGCTGCGAGGGGCCGTTGGGCGCCGTCAGACCGTTGGACGCACCGTCCTGGTTCACCGCGCTGCCGCGCACCACGGCGAGGATGGGGTGTCCGTTGCGGCGGGCGTCCGACAGCCGCTCGAGGACGAGCATGCCGACGCCTTCGGCCCAGCTGGCGCCGTCCGCGGCGGCCGAGAAGGGCTTGCTGCGTCCGTCGGAGGCGAGCGCACGCTGCCGGCTGAACTCGACCAGCGACATCGGGGTGGACATCACCGTCACACCGCCCGCCAGCGCCAGCGAGCACTCGCCCTGGCGCAGTGCCTGCCAGGCGAGGTGCAGGGCGACCAGCGACGACGAGCACGCGGTGTCCACCGTCATGGCGGGCCCCTCGAGGCCCATGGTGTAGGAGATACGACCCGAGAGCACGCTCGGCGAGACACCGGTGCCGACGAGGCCCTCGACGGCTTCCTGGGATCCGGCGAGGACACCGCCGTAGTCCTGGTAGGTCACGCCCGCGAAGACGCCGGTCTGGCTGCCCTTCGCCGAGAGCGGGTCGATACCGGCCCGCTCCAGGGCCTCCCACGAGGTTTCCAGCAGCAGACGGTGCTGCGGGTCCATCGCGATCGCCTCACGCGGCGAAATCCCGAAGAACGCCGGGTCGAACTGGCTGGCGCCGTGCAGGAAGCCACCTTCCTGCGTGTAGCACTTGCCGGGCTCGTCCGGGTCCGGGTCGTAGAGGTTCTCCACGTCCCAGCCGCGGTCCGTCGGGAAGGGCGAGATGCCGTCCCGGCCCTGGGCGACGAGGTCCCACAGATCCTCCGGGGTGGCCACCCCTCCGGGATAGCGGCAGCTCATCCCCACGATCACGATCGGCTCGTCGCTGTCCGCCACCGCGACCGGCGCCGGCTGCCGCGCCCCGGTCAGCGCGCCGAGGACCTCGGCACGGGCGAACTTCGCCAGTTCGACGGGGGTCGGGTAGTCGAACACGGCCGTCGCCGGGAGGCGCAGACCGATGGCCTTGCTCACCCGGTTGCGGAACTCGACGGCGGTCAGCGAGCTGAAGCCGAGGTCCTTGAACGCCTGTGAGCCCTGGACCTGGTCGGCGGAATCGTGTCCGAGCACCGCCGCGACATGTGTGCGGACCACTTCGAGCAGCACACGGTCCTGCTCGGGCTCGGAGAGTCCGGCCAGCCGCTCCCGCAGCGCGGAGAGCGGCCCGGACCCGGACTCGGGTCCGCCCCGCTGGGCGGTGCGCCGTGTGGTCCTGGGTCGACGGGCAGGCATGGCGGTGGTCTCCTCCACGGGGGGTTCGGTGGCCACGGGGGATTCGGTGGCCACCGGTGCGTCGGTGTTCGCCTCGGGTGAGGCGGCGGGTTCAGGCAGGGTCTCGGTCGTCTCCGGCGCCGGGGGCTCCGGCTGGTCCGTCACGACCTGGCGCAGCGTCAGCGTGTCGGCGGAGACGACGGCGTCGCCGGCTCCATCGATCGCTGCCAGGGAGAGGGTCTCCGGGCCGGTGCGGGCGAGCCGGACACGCAGCTCGGAGGCTCCGGACGCGTACAGCGACACGCCGGCCAGGCTGAACAGGACGCGGCCGCGCCCCACGCCGTCCAGCACTCCGAGGCCGAGCGGCTGCAACGCCGCGTCCAGAAGGGCCGGGTGCAGCCCGAACCGCTCGGCTTCCGCGATGGACTCCTCGGCCAGGCTGATCTCGGCGAACACCTCGTCATCGCGCTGCCACACCGCTCGCAGGCCACGGAAGGAAGGTCCGTAGACGAGGCCGCTTTCGGCGAGCGTCTCGTACAGGCCGTCCACATCGACGCGCTCGGCGCCGGGCGGGGGCCATGCGGCGGAGGAGAAGCGCACCGCTCCTTCGGCGGCCGCGATGTCCTCCGGCTCCGGGGCGAGCACACCGCTGGCGTGGCAGATCCACTCGTCCTCGTCCTCGTCGGCCGGCTCGGCCACGCGCGAGTACATCTCCAGCGAGCGGGTGCCGAACTCGTCCTCCTCGCCGAGGACGAGCTGAATCTGGACTCCGTTCCCTCGGGGAAGGACCAGCGGTGCCTGGCTGACGAGCTCTTCCAGATGGCCGAGGCCGACCTCGTCGCCGGCGCGAATCGCCAGTTCGACGAGGGCCGTGGTGGCCAGGACCGCTTCGCCGCGCAGGACGTGGTCCGCCAGCCAGGGCTGGGTGTGCAGCGAGAGCGTTCCGGTGAAGACCAGGCTGTCGGTGCCCGCGAGGGGGACGGCTCCGCCCAGCAGCGGGTGATCGGCGGGGTCGAGGCCGAAGGCGGCGGCGTCTCCCGCCGCGGTGCCGGCCTCCAGCCAGTAACGCTGGTGCTGGAACGCGTAGGTGGGCAGGTCCACGCGGCGGGCGCCGCGTCCGGCGAAGAAGGCCCGCCAGTCGACGGTTGCGCCGTGGACGTGTGTTTCGGCGAGGGCCGCCACGAGCGCCTGTGTCTCGGGACGGTCCTTGCGCAGCACCGGGACCAGCAGGGGGGCCGGGGCGTCCTCGGCGGCGATGTCGTCGACCGGTTCGGTCAGGCAGTCCTGGGCCATCGCGGACAGCACGCCGTCGGGGCCCACCTCGATGTAGGTGGTGACGCCCTGGACTTCGAGGGTCCGCACCCCGTTGAGGAAGCGGACGGTCTCGCGCACGTGCCGCACCCAGTACTCCGGCGAGCACACCTCTTCGGCACCGGCCTGCTCGCCCGTGACGTTCGAGATGAACGCGGTGGCGGGGCCGTGGTAGGTGAGCGTCTCCGCGACCGCGCGGAAGCCGTCCAGCATCGCGTCCATGTGCGGGGAGTGGAAGGCGTGGCTGACCCGCAGGCGGCGGGTCTTACGGCCCCGCTCCGCCCACTGTCCGGCGATCTCCAGTGCCGCTTCCTCGTCACCGGCGATGACCACGGCGTTCGGGCCGTTGACCGCGGCGATGCTCAGCTCGGCCGCACGACCGGTGAGCGAGCCCGAGATCTCCTCCTCCGACGCCTCGATGGCGACCATCGCGCCACCCTCGGGGAGGGCCTGCATCAGGCGGCCGCGGGCGGCGACCAGGGTGCAGGCGTCCTCCAGGGAGAACACCCCGGCGACGTGGGCGGCGGCGATCTCGCCGATGGAGTGGCCGATCAGCACATCCGGGGTGATGCCCCAGTGCTCCAGCAGCCGGAACAGCGCCACCTCGATGGCGAACAGCGCGGGCTGGGTGAACGCCGTCTGGTCGAGCAGTTCGGCGTCCGCACTGCCCTCGGCCGCGAACATCACCTCGCGCAGCGGACGGTCGAGCACCACGTCCAGGTGCGCACACACCTCGTCCAGCGCACGGGCGAACACCGGGAACGCGTCGTACAACTCCCGGCCCATGCCGAGGCGCTGCGCACCCTGGCCGGTGAACAGGAACGCGGTCTTTCCGGCCTTGGCCGCCTGCCCCTGGACGATGCCGGGGGCGTCGTCGCCGGCGGCGACGGTCTCCAGGCCGCGCAGCAGCGTCTCGCGTCCGGTGCCCAGCAGCACCGCGCGGTGCTCGAACACCGATCGCGTGGCGACCAGCGATTCGGCGATGTCCAGCACGCCGGGCCCGGCCTCTTCGGAGAGGTGGGCGCGCAGCCGCTCGGCCTGGGCGCGCAGGGCTTCCGGGCTCCGGCCGGAGAGCACCCACGGGGCCATGCCATGGTCGTCGGCGGGGGTCCGGACGGGCTCCGTCTGGTCCTGGACCGGGGCCTGTTCGATGATGGTGTGCGCGTTGGTGCCGCTCACACCGAAGGCGGAGATACCCGCCCGGCGCGGCTGCTCGGTCTCGGGCCACGCGGCGGCCTCGGTCAGCAGCCGCACCTCGCCCGCCGACCAGTCCACCTCGCGCGACGGCTCGTCCACGTGCAGCGTCCGCGGCAACACTCCGTGCCGCATGGCCATCACCATCTTGATGACACCGGCGACACCGGCCGCGGCCTGGGTGTGACCGATGTTCGACTTGATCGATCCCAGCCAGAGCGGCAGGTCCCCCGGGCGCTCCTGGCCGTAGGTGGCCAGCAGCGCCTGCGCCTCGATCGGGTCGCCCAGCGTCGTACCCGTGCCGTGTGCCTCGATGACGTGGACGTCGGCCGGCGACAGCCGGGCGTTGGCGAGGGCCTGGCGGATCACCCGCTGCTGCGAGGGGCCGTTCGGCGCCGTCAGACCGTTGCTCGCACCGTCCTGGTTGACGGCGGAGCCCCGCACGATCGCCAGCACCTGGTGGCCGTTGCGCCGGGCGTCGGACAGCCGCTCCACGAGCAGCATGCCCACACCCTCGGACCAGCCCGTGCCGTCCGCGGCATCCGCGAACGGCTTGCACCGACCGTCGGGCGCCAGACCGCGCTGACGGCTGAACTCCACGAAGGCGGCCGGACTGGTCATCACGGTGACGCCACCGGCGAGCGCCATGGAGCACTCGCCCTGGCGCACCGCCTGCGCGGCCTGGTGCAGGGCGACCAGCGACGACGAGCACGCGGTGTCCACCGTCAGCGCGGGTCCCTCAAGACCGAACGTGTAGGAGATGCGGCCCGACACGACCGAAGTGGCGCTGCCGGTCAGCATCTGCCCTTCGAGCCCCTCGGGGATCTCGTGCAGCCCCGTTCCGTAACCGGAAGTCGCGGCTCCGACATAGACACCGATCTGGCTGCCGCGCATGGACGCCGGGTCGATACCGGCCCGCTCGAACGCCTCCCACGAGGTCTCCAGCAGCAGCCGCTGCTGGGGGTCCATGGCGAGCGCCTCGCGGGGCGAGATCCCGAAGAACGCCGCGTCGAACTCGCTCGCCCCGTCGAGGAACCCGCCCTCACGGGTGTAGAACGTGCCCGACCGCTCCGGGTCGGGGTCGTACATCCCCTCGACATCCCACCCGCGGTCGGAGGGGAAGTCCGTGATGGCGTCCGTACCAGCCGCCACGAGGTTCCACAGCTCCTCCGGGCTGCGCACACCGCCCGGGAAGCGGCAGCTCATCCCGACGATCGCGATCGGATCGTCGTCGGCCGGGACCGCCACCGCCGACGGCGCGGCCACCGCGTCCCGCGTCCCCAGCACCTCGGCCCGCAGATGGCCGGCCAGCACCGTGGCGCTCGGGTAGTCGAAGACCAGCGTGGCCGGCAGGACCAGCCCGGTCTCCGCGTTCAGCCGGTTGCGGAACTCAACGGCCGTCAGCGAGTCGAAGCCCAGCTCCTTGAACGCACGGCCGGGCTCGACCGCCTCCGCGCCCGCGAAGCCGAGGACGGCCGCCGCGTGGGCACGCACCAGGTCGAGCAGGGTCCGGTCGATCTCGGCCTCGGTGAGCCCCGTCAGGCGCTCCCGCAGTGCCGAACCGGTACCGGTGCCCTCGGCGTTGCCGGCGTTCGCCAGCGCCCGCTGGACCTCGGGCAGATCGCCGAGGAGCGGGCTCGGCCGCCCGATCGTGAACGCGGGGGCGAATCGCTCCCAGTCCACATCGGCGACCGTGAGCACACCGTCGTCACCCGCGACCGCGCCCTGCAGCGCGGCGATCGCCAGGCCGGGCACCATCGCGGGCAGACCGCGGCGTGCCAGATGGTCGGCCTCGTCCCCGGCCGCCATGCCGCCCTCGGCCCAGGGGCCCCAGGCCACGGCCGTACCGGCCAGACCCCGGGCACGGCGGTCCTCCACCAGCGCGTCCAGGTAGGCGTTGGCCGCACCGTAGGCGGCCTGGCCGCCACTGCCCCACACACCGGCGATCGAGGAGAAGACCACGAACGCGTCCAGCTCCCGGTCGCCCAGCAGCTCGTCCAGGTTGACGGCGCCCGCCACCTTGCCGGAGACCACGGCGGCGGCGTCGGCCAGCCCGGTCTCGGCCAGCGGCCCGGCCCCGTTGGCGCCCGCCGCGTGCACCACGGCCGTCAGCGGCTGCTCCTCGGGCACCGCGGCCAGCACCGCGGCCAGCTGCTCGCGGTCGGCCACATCGCAGGCCGCCACGGTCACCCGGGCGCCCAGCGCCTCGAGCTCCTCGCGCAGTTCGGGCGCGCCCGGCGCCTCGAGACCGCGACGGCTGGTCAGCACCAGGTGCTCGGCGCCGTTGCGCACCAGCCAGCGGGCCACCTGCCCGCCCAGCGCGCCGGTGCCACCGGTCACCAGCACCGTGCCACGCGCCCGCCAGGTCGTCGCGTCGGCGACGGGAGCGGCGGACCGGGTCAGACGGCGTGCGAAGACGCCGGAGCCGCGCACCGCCACCTGGTCCTCGACGACCTCGGTGGCCTCGGCGGCCAGCACACCGGCCAGCCGCGCGACTGCACGCTCGTCCAGGGACTCGGGCAGGTCGACCAGACCGCCCCACAGCTGCGGCAGCTCCAGCGCGGCCACCCGGCCGAGCGCCCACACCATCGCCTGCTTCGGGTGGCTGAGCCTTTCGGAGCGGCCCACGGACACGGCTCCCCGCGTACCGCACCACAGCGGAGCCTCGACACCGGCGTCGGCCATGGCCCGCACCAGTGTCAGTGTCAGGGCGAGACCGCTGGGGAGCGCGGAGTGTCCCGGGCAGGGCTCCTCGTCCAGGGCGAGCAGCGACAACACGCCGCCCAGCGCGGGGGCGTCGGCGGCCGCCTCACGCAGCCGCTCCCCCAGCGCCTCGGCGTCGAGGTCCCGCTCGTCGGCCACCAGCGACACCACGCCCGCGCCCTGCCGCCCGAGCCCGGAGAGAACCTCCGTCACCAGCTCGTCCTCGGCACGGGAGGCCGGAACCACTACCAGCCACGTGCCCGACAGCGACCCATCGGCCACGTCCGGGACCGGCTTCCAGGCCACCCGGTAGCGCCAGTTGTCGATCGTGGACTGGTCACGCCGGTTGCGGTGGTACGTGGACAGGGCGGGCAGCACCGCGCTCAGCGGCGTCTCGCCATCGACGTCGAGCGTCTCGGCGAGCGCTTCGAGATCCTCGCGCTCGACCGCTTCCCAGAACCGGGCGTCCACCGAGTCGACGGCGCTCGACGCGCCCAAGCCGTTCAGGGAGATGGACACCTCGGGCCAGAACCGCTCGCGCTGGAAGGCGTACGTCGGCAGCTCCACCATCCGCGCACCGCGCCCGGCGACCACGGACTCCCACTCCACCGGGGCTCCGTGGACGTGGAGTTCGGCCAGCGCCATCGTCAGCGCCTGGGGCTCGGGACGGTCCTTGCGCAGCACCGGCACCACGGCCGAGGCCGCGGTCTGGTCCTCCGTCAAGCAGTCCCGCGCCATCGCGGACAGCACACCGTCGGGGCCGACCTCCAGGAACCTGGTGACGCCCTGGGCGGTGAGCGCCCGCATGCCGTCCGCGAACCGCACCGCCTCCCGGACGTGGCGCACCCAGTACTCCGGCGAGCACACCTCGTCGCGGCTCGCCGCCTCGCCCGTCAGATTGGAGACCAGGGCGATGGACGGTGCCTGGAAGGACAGGCCCGCGACGACGTCACGGAAGTCGTCCAGCATGGCGTCCATGCGGGGCGAGTGGAAGGCGTGGCTGACCGTCAGCCGGCGGGTCTTACGGCCCTGCTCCGCCCACTGCCCCGCGACCTCCAGCGCCGCAGCCTCATCACCCGCGATCACCACGGCCGTCGGGCCGTTGACGGCGGCGATGCTGAGCTCGGCCTCACGACCGGCCAGCGACGGAGCGATCTCCTCCTCCGACGCCTGGATCGCGACCATCGCCCCACCCTCGGGAAGGGCCTGCATCAGACGGCCACGGGCGGCCACCAGGGTGCACGCGTCCTCCAGGGAGAAGACCCCGGCCACATGCGCGGCCGCGATCTCACCGATGGAGTGGCCGATCACCACATCCGGGGTCACACCGAAGTGCTCCAGCAGCCGGAACAGCGCCACCTCGATGGCGAACAGCGCGGGCTGAGTGAAGGCCGTCTGGTCCAGGAGCGCGGCCTCCGCGCTCCCCTCCGCCGCGAACACCACCTCCCGCAACGGACGGTCCAGCACCACATCCAGATGCGCACACACCTCGTCCAGGGCGCGCGCGAACACCGGGAAGGCGTCGTACAACTCCCGGCCCATGCCCAGGCGCTGCGCACCCTGACCCGAGAACAGGAAGGCCGACTTTCCAGCGGTTACGGCCTCGCCCTGGACGACTCCCGAGGCGATTCCGCCCTGGGCGAGAGCCCGCAGGCCGCGCAGAAGGGTTTCCCGGTCCTCACCCACCAGCACGGCACGGTGCTCGAACACCGACCTGGACGCCAAGGTGTGCCCGACGTCGAGCACGCCGATGTCGTCCCGGGCCGCCACATGCTCGTACAGCCGCTCGGCCTGCGCCCGCAGCGCCTCCCGGTTCTTCCCGGAGACCAGCCACGGCACCACGGCCGCCGACACCGGCGCCTCGGGGGCCGCCTCGGAGGGCCCGACCTCTTCCAGATCAGGAGCCTGCTCGATGATGGTGTGCGCGTTGGTTCCGCTCAGTCCGAACGAGGAGACACCGGCCCGGCGCGGCCGGGCCGTCTCCGGCCACGCGGTGGCCTCGGTCAGCAGCCGCACCTCACCGGCCGACCAGTCCACCTCGCGCGACGGCTCGCCGACGTGCAGCGTCTGCGGCAGCACGCCCTCACGCATGGCCAGCACCATCTTGATGACCCCGGCCACACCGGCCGCGGCCTGCGTGTGACCGATGTTGGACTTGATGGCGCCCAGCCACAGCGGGCGCCCCTCCGGCCGCTCCTGGCCGTAGGTGGCCAGCAGCGCCTGCGCCTCGATCGGGTCACCCAGCGTCGTGCCGGTGCCGTGCGCCTCGACCGCGTCCACTTCGGCGGCCGACAGTCCGGCACTCGCCAGCGCCTGCCGGATGACCCGCTGCTGGGACGGCCCGTTCGGCGCCGTCAGACCGTTGGACGCACCGTCCTGGTTGATCGCGCTGCCCCGCACCACCGCCAGCACCGGATGGCCGTTCTTCCGCGCGTCCGACAGCCGCTCCACCAGCAGCATGCCCACGCCCTCGGACCAGCCGGTGCCATCCGCGCCCTCCGCGAAGGGCTTGCACCGGCCGTCGGGCGCCAGCCCGCGCTGACGGCTGAACTCGACGAAGGCACCCGGCGTCGACATCACCGACACACCACCGGCGAGCGCCAGATCGCACTCGCCCTGGCGCAGTGCCTGCGCCGCGAGATGCAGTGCCACGAGCGACGACGAACACGCCGTGTCCACCGTCATCGCCGGCCCCTCGAGGCCGAACGTGTACGAGATACGCCCGGACACCACGCTGGCCGCGCTGCCCGTGCCCACATGGCCACCGAAGTCCTCGGGGGCGTCGAGCATGATCGTGGAGTAGTCCTGGCCGTTGGTGCCGACGAACACACCGGTGCGGGTGCCGCGCAGCGCGGCCGGCTTGACGCCCGCGTACTCGAACGCCTCCCAGGAGGTCTCCAGCAGCAGCCGCTGCTGCGGGTCCATGGCAATCGCCTCGCGCGGCGAGATGCCGAAGAACACCGGGTCGAACTGGGGTGCTCCGTAGAGGAAGCCGCCCTCGCGGGCGTAGAAGGTGCCCGGGTGCTCGGGGTCCGGGTGGTACATCCCCTCGACGTCCCAGCCACGGTCTCCGGGGAACCCGGCGATGCCGTCGCCGCCCTCGGCCAGGAGGCGCCACAGGTCCTGCGGGGTCTCGACACCTCCGGGGAAGCGGCAGCTCATCGCCACGATCGCGATGGGGTCGTCGTCATCCGCGGGCACACGGCGCGACACCGCGGCGGTGGCCGCCTCGGTGTGGGCTCCGCCGAGCTCCTGCCGCAGCCGGCCGGCGAGCACCTCGGCGGTCGGGTAGTCGAAGACGAGGGTCGACGGCAGGCGCAGACCGGTGGCCAGGTCGAGCCGGTTGCGCAGCTCGATGGCGGTGAGGGAGTCGAAGCCGAGGTCCCGGAAAGCACGGCCGGGCTCGACGGCGTCCGCCGAGAAGTGGCCGAGCGCCGAGGCCGCGTGGGTGCGGATGAGGTCCAGGAGGACGGCTTGCTGTTCGGCGCCCGAGAGTCCGGCCAGTTGTTCCCGCAGACCGGATCCCGGCTCCGTCCGGGCGGTGGCACCGCCGGAGGCGGCCAGGAGTTCACGGGCTTCGGGGATGTCGTTCACGAGGGCGCTGGGGCCCGCGCTCAGCATCGAGGCCATACCGGCCCAGTCGATGTCGGCCACGACCAGCGCGGGCTCGTCCTGCCCGACGGCCCAGCGCAGCGTGTCCACGGCCAGCGAGGGAGTCATGGGGGGCAGTGGCCCGCCACGCATCCGCTCCCCGGCGCGGCCGCTCGCTGCCATGCCGCTCTCGGCCCACGGGCCCCAGGCGACCGCGGTGGCGGCCAGGCCCTGGGCGCGGCGCTGCTGCGCCAGCGCGTCCAAGTAGGCGTTGGCCGCCGCGTAGGCGGCCTGGCCCGCGCCGCCGACGACGCCGGCGAAGGAGGAGAACAGCACGAACGCGTCGAGCGACAGTCCTTCGGTCAGCTCGTGCAGCTGCCGCGCGCCCTCCACCTTCGCGGTCAGGGTTCCGGCGAGCTGGTCGACGGTCAGGCCGTCCAGCACACCGTCGTCCAGGATGCCCGCCGCGTGCACGACGGCGCTCAGCGGGTACCGCTCGGGGATGGCGGCCAGCACCGCGGCGAGGGCGTCCCGGTCGGCGGCGTCGCAGGCCGCGACGGTCACCTGGGCGCCCAGTTCCTCGAGCTCCGCCTTGAGCTCAGCGGCGCCTTCGGCCGCCGGGCCGCGACGACTCGTCAGCACCACGTGTTCGGCGCCCTCGCGCACGGCCCAGCGCGCCACGTGCGCGCCCAGGGCACCGGTGCCACCGGTCACCAGCACCGAGCCCCGGGGCCGCCACGCGCGCTCCGCCGACTCGTTTGGGGCGGTGACGCGGGACAGGCGCCGGGCGTACGCTCCGGAGCCGCGCACCGCCACCTGGTCCTCGCCGCCTTCGGCGGACAGCGTCCGGAGCAGCCGCGCGACGGCGCGCTCGTCCAGCGCCTCGGGCAGGTCGACGAGGCCGCCCCAGATCCGCGGGTGCTCCATGGCCGCCACCCGGCCGAGACCCCAGATTTCGGCCTGCGTCGCGCTCGTGAGCTGGTCGGAACGGCCCACCGAGACGGCGCCGCGGGTGCCGCACCACAGGCGGGCCTCGATGTCCGCCTCGGCCAGGGCCCGCACCAGCATCAGGGTCAGCGCGAGTCCGCGGGAGACCACCGGGTGCTCGGTGCAGGGCCGCTCGTCGACACCCACCAGGGACAGCACACCGCCGATCCCGGGCAGACCGGTGGCGATCTCACGCAGCCGTCCGGCCAGTACGCCCGGGGCGAGGTCGTCCTCGTCGGCCACGACACGCACGACATCGGCACCGTGCCGCTGGAGTGCGGTGGACACCGACTCGGCGAACGCGTCATCGACGCCGGAGGCGGGAAGGACCACGAGCCAGGTCCCCGACAGCGTGGCCGCGGGGTTCTCCGAGACGGGCTTCCACGAGATGCGGTACCGCCAGCCGTCGACCGTGGCCCGGTCGCGCTGCTGCCGACGATAGGACGACAGGGCGGGCAGCAACTCGCCCAGCGAGCCGCCGTCGACGTCCAGCGCCTTCGCCAGCGCGCCCAGGTCCTCGCGCTCCACCGCGTCCCAGAACCGTGCGTCCACGGTGTCCACGGCGCCGGAGCCGGCCGACGCCGCGCTCGTGCTCTCCAGCCAGTAACGCTGACGCTGGAAGGGGTAGGTCGGCAGCTCCACCGTGCGGGCGCCCCGACCGGCGAAGACCGTTTCCCAGTCCACCGCCACGCCGTGGACGTGGGCTTCGGTCAGCGCGGCCATCAGAGCCTGGGCGTCGGGGCGCTCCTTGCGCAGGAACGGCACCACGACCGGGGCCGAAACCGCCTCTCCGGTCAGGCACTCCCGCGCCATCGCCGAGAGCACACCGTCGGGGCCCACCTCCAGGTAGGCGGTGACGCCCTGGGTCTCCAGGGAGCGCACGCCGTCGGCGAAGCGCACGGCCTCCCTGACGTGCCGCACCCAGTACTCCGCCGAGCAGACCTCGTCGGCCCCGACCGGCTCACCGGTGACATTGGAGACCAGCGCCAGGGTGGGGGCCTGGAAGGACAGCCCGCGCACGACCTTGCGGAAGTCGTCCAGCATCGCGTCCATGCGGGGCGAGTGGAACGCGTGGCTGACCCGCAGCCGGCTCGTCTTGCGCCCTCGTTCCGACCACTGGGCGGCGATCTCCAGTGCCGCTTCCTCGTCACCGGCGATGACCACGGCGGTCGGGCCGTTGACCGCGGCGATGCTCACCTCGGCCTCACGACCGGCCAGCGACGGAGCGATTTCCTCCTCCGACGCCTGCACCGCCACCATGGCGCCGCCCTCGGGCAGCGCCTGCATCAGACGGCCACGCGCCGCGATCAGCGTGCACGCGTCCTCCAGCGAGAACACCCCGGCCACATGCGCGGCGGCGATCTCGCCGATGGAGTGGCCGATCAGCACGTCCGGGGTGACACCGAAGTGCTCCAGCAGCCGGAACAGCGCCACCTCGATGGCGAACAGCGCGGGCTGGGTGAACGCCGTCTGGTCGAGCAGTGCGGCCTCCGCGCTCCCCTCCGCCGCGAACACCACCTCCCGCAGCGGACGGTCCAGCAGCAGGTCGAGCCGCGCACACACCTCGTCCAGCGCGCGGGCGAACACCGGGAACGCCTCGTACAGCTCCCGGCCCATGCCCAGGCGCTGCGCACCCTGGCCCGAGAACAGAAAAGCCGTCTTGACCACGGTTCCGGCCACGCCCTGGACCACGCCAGGAGCGGCTTCGCCGGTGGCGACCGCCTCGAGCCCGCGGAGGAGCTCCGCACGATGGGCGCCCGACACCACCGCACGGTGTTCGAACGTCGACCGTGCGGCAACCAGGGAGTGGCCGACGTCCAGGGGACTCAGCTCGGTCCGCTCGAGCAGGAACGCGCTGAGCCGTGCGGCCTGGGCCCGCAGAGCGTCCGCGCCACGAGCCGACAGCAGCCACGTGGCCACACCACTGTCCTGGTCGGAGACCGAACGCGGCTCGGTCTCGTCCTCGTCGACCGGCGGGGCCTGCTCGATGATGGTGTGCGCGTTGGTGCCGCTCACACCGAAGGCGGAGACACCCGCCCGGCGCGGCTGACCGGTCTCGGGCCACTCGGTGGCCTCCGTCAGCAGCCGCACCTCACCCGCCGACCAGTCCACCTGCCGCGACGGCTCATCCACATGCAGCACCTTCGGCAGCACACCGTGGCGCATCGCCATGACCATCTTGATGATCCCACCGACACCGGCGGCGGCCTGGGTGTGCCCGATGTTCGACTTCAGCGCGCCCAGCCACAGCGGGCGGCCCTCCGGCCGCTCCTGGCCGTAAGTCGCGAGCAGCGCCTGCGCCTCGATCGGGTCGCCCAGGGACGTGCCGGTGCCGTGCGCCTCCACCACGTCCACATCGGCCGGCGTCAGCCGGGCACTTGTCAGCGCGTCCCGGATGACCCGCTGCTGCGACGGACCGTTCGGCGCCGTCAGACCGTTGGACGCACCATCCTGGTTGACGGCCGAGCCGCGCACGACGGCCAGCACCGGGTGGCCGTTCTTCCGCGCGTCCGACAGCCGCTCCACCAGCAGCATGCCCACGCCCTCGGACCAGCCGGTGCCATCCGCGGCATCCGCGAACGGCTTGCACCGGCCATCGGGCGCCAGACCGCGCTGACGGCTGAATTCCACAAAGGCGCTCGGGGTCGACATCACCGTCACACCACCGGCCAGCGCCAGGTCACATTCGCCCTGACGCAGCGCCTGTACCGCGAGATGGAGCGCCACCAGCGAAGAGGAACATGCCGTGTCCACCGTCACCGCGGGGCCTTCGAGACCGAAGGTGTACGCGATACGGCCGGATACGACGGAAGCCGATGTGCCCGTCAGCAAATGGCCTTCGATTTCCTCCGGGAATTCATCGACATCGGCCCCGTAGCCGGAGGTCGAGGCGCCGACGAAGACACCGCCCCGACGGCCCTTCACCGACCCCGGAGCGATGCCCGCACGCTCGAATGCCTCCCATGAGGTCTCCAGCAGCAACCGCTGCTGCGGGTCCATGGCAAGTGCCTCACGCGGCGAAATCCCGAAGAAGCCGGCGTCGAACTCGCCCGCGTCGTGCAGGAAACCACCCTCGCGGGAATAGAAGGTGCCCGAGTGGTCGGGGTCCGGGTCATACATCCCGTCCACGTCCCACCCACGGTTGGACGGGAACTCGGAAATGGCGTCGCTACCGCCGGCCACCAGTTGCCACAGGTCCTCCGGGCTCCCCACCCCACCCGGAAAACGGCAGCTCATCGCCACGATCGCGATGGGGTCGGTCTCTCCTGCCTCCAACTCACGCAGGCGTTGACGCGCCTGGTGCAGATCAGCCGTCACCCGCTTGAGATAGTCCCGGAGCCTATCTTCGTTCACCATGGAAACCTTGCCTATAACGAGTCAAAGAAGACTGAAGAGTGGAAGGGCCGGAGAGAGATGTGCCCCGGGACCGCACTTAACTGAGCTCATTTTCGATGAAGTCGAAGAGATCGTCATCGGATGCCGCGTCAAGCCGCTGGGTGACGCTTTCGGCGTTCGCCGCTCCGGCTTCACCACCGTTCAACTTGGCGAGAAGCACTTGGAGTCGGGTCGCGATGGCCGACCGCTCGGCATTGTCCGGCTCAGCCGTGGAGAGTGTTGCCTCAAGTCGTTCCAGATCCGCGATCAGCGGAGTGGAGGATGTCCCTTCGTCGGGGAGGACACCCGCTCGCACATGTTCCGCGAGTGCCCTTGAGTTCGGATAATCGAAGACCAGCGTGGTGGACAGCCGCAGCCCGGTATCCGCGTTGAGTCGGTTGCGGAATTCTACCGCCGTGAGCGAGTCGAAGCCCAATTCCTTGAACGCCCGGTCCGATTCGACGCCTTCCATTCCCGAGAAACCGAGTACCGCGGCCGCGTGACCGCGCACCAGATCCAGCACGGCGCGCTCCCGCTCGCCGGGGGCCAGTGCGGAGAGCCGTTCCCGCAACCGCGATCCGGCCTCCGCGTGGCTCTCTTCGGCGGCACGGGCCTGTTCCAGAGCAGATACGACCTCGGGCAGCTCGCCGATGAGCGGGCTCGGCCGCCCCATCGTGAACGCGGGGGCGAACCGCTCCCAGTCCATGTCCGCGACCGTCACCACACCGTCGTCACCCACGATCGCGCCCTGCAGGGCGGCGATCGCCAGGTCGGGCGCCATGCTGATCAGGCCGCGACGCGCCAGCTGTTCGCCTCCGCTTCCGGCCGCCATGCCGCTGTCGGCCCAGGGGCCCCAGGCCACGGCCGTACCGGCCAGACCCCGCGCACGGCGGTCCTCCACCAACGCGTCCAGATGGGCATTGGCCGCGCCGTACGCCGCCTGGCCACCACTGCCCCACACACCGGCGATCGACGAGAACACCACGAACGCGTCCAGCTCCCGGTCACCCAGCAGCTCATCCAGGCACGCGGCGCCCGCGGCCTTCCCGGACACCACCGCCGCCGCGTCCGCCAGGCTCATTCCCTGAAGCTCGGCCGCCTGCTCCACACCCGCCGCATGGAACACCGCACGGAGCGGGAACTCCTCCGGAACGGATGCGAGAACACCGGCCACTGCCTCCCGATCGGTCACATCACACGCCGCCACGGTCACCCGGGCGCCCAGCGCCTCCAGCTCCTCGCGCAACTCCGCCGCGCCCGGCGCCTCGGCGCCACGGCGGCTGGTCAGCACCACATGCTCGGCACCACTGCGCACCGCCCAGCGCGCCACCCGACCGCCCAGCGCGCCGGTGCCACCGGTCACCAGCACCGTGCCACGCGCCCGCCACGGCCGCTCCGCTCCCTCACCGGAATCGGCCCGCACCAGACGCCTGGCGAACACACCCGAACCACGCACCGCGACCTGGTCCTCGCCGTCCCCGGCCGCCAGCACACCGGCCAACCGCGCCGCACCACGCTCATCCAGCGCCTCGGGAAGATCGACCAGACCACCCCACACCGCCGAGTGCTCCAGCCCCACCACCCGGCCCAGACCCCACACCTGCGACTGCACGGCACCGGCCAGAGCATCCCAACGCCCCACCGACACCGCACCACGCGTACCGCACCACAGCCGAGCCGGAACCTCCGCCTCGACCATCGCCTGCGCCAGCGTCAGGCTCAGTGCGGAACCACCCGACAGCGCCGGATACCCGGGGCAGGGCTCCTCGTCCAAGGCCACCAGCGACAGGACGCCACCCAGCTCGGGCAGTTGCTCCGCGACCGCCTCACGCAGCCGCCCCGCCAGCACCTTCGCATCCAGGTCGCGCTCATCCACCACCAGCGACACCACACCCGCACCATGCCGCTCAAGCCCCGCGGCAACCCCCGCCACCAGCTCATCCTCGGCACGGGACGCCGGAACCACCACCAGCCACGACCCCGACAACGACCCCTCGGCCACGTCCGGAACCGGCTTCCACGACACCCGATAACGCCAGCCGTCAATCGTCGACTGATCACGGCTGCTGCGGTGATACGCCGACAGCGCCGGCAGCACCTGACTCAGCGGGGCCTCGCCGTCGATGTCGAGCGCCTGGGCCAGCGCCTGGAGATCCTCGCGCTCGACCGCCTCCCAGAACCGCGCGTCCACCGAGTCCGCGGCCGCCGCGTCCCGGCTCCCCAGGGCCATGGACACCTCGGGCCAGAAACGCTCGCGCTGGAAGGCATACGTCGGCAGCTCGACCTGGCGTGCGCCACGACCGGCGAAGACCGCCTCCCAGTCCAACGAGACACCGCTGACGTGGAGTTCGGCCAGCGCCGTCGTCAACGCACGCGCCTCGGAACGGTCCTTGCGCAGCACTGGAACGAGAACCGTTCCGGGGGTGTCGTCCATCCCTTCCGCCAGGCAATCCTGGGCCATCGCCGTGAGCACACCATCGGGACCCACCTCAAGGAACCTGGTCACACCCAACGCCTTAAGCGCACGTACCCCATCCGCGAACCGCACCGCCTCACGCACATGCCTCACCCAGTAGTCGGGTGAGCACACCTCTGTCTCGGAAACCGGCCCACCAGTGACATTGGACACCAGCGTCATGGTCGGCGGCTCGAAGGAGAGCTCGCGGACCACCTGGCCGAACGCGTCCAACATAGTGTCCATAAGGCAAGAGTGAAACGCATGAGAGACCCGCAAACCCTTAGTCTTTCGACCCCTCGCCTCCCAGACACCCGCGACTTCCCGCACCGCGTGTGCATGGCCCGAGACCACCACGGCCGACGGACCGTTGACCGCGGCGATGCTCATCTCGTGCTCGCGGCCGGAGAGTGAGCCGGCGACCTCCTCTTCGGTCGCCTGGATGGCCACCATGGCGCCACCTTCAGGCAGCGCCTGCATCAGACGGCCACGGGCCGCGATCAGCGTGCACGCGTCCTCCAGCGAGAACACCCCGGCCACATGCGCGGCCGCGACCTCACCGATGGAGTGGCCGATCAGCACATCCGGGGTGACCCCCCAGTGCTCCAGCAGCCGGAACAGCGCCACCTCGATGGCGAACAGCGCGGGCTGGGTGAACGCCGTCTGGTGCAACAGCTCGGCATCCGCACTGCCCTCGGCCGCGAACATCACCTCCCGCAGCGGACGGTCGAGCACCACATCCAGATGCGCACACACCTCGTCCAGCGCACGGGCGAACACCGGGAAGCCGTCGTACAACTCCCGCCCCATGCCGAGGCGCTGCGCACCCTGGCCCGAGAACAAGAACGCCGTCCTGCCACCCGTCACGGCCTGTCCCTGGACGACTGAGCCGATTCCGCCCTGAGCCATCTCCTCGAGACCGCGCAGCAGGGCCTCGCGGTCCTCGCCGACCAGCACGGCCCGGTGCTCGAACACCGAGCGAGTCGCCAGCGAGTACCCGACGTCCAGCGTGTCGAGGTCGGCCTCGGCCGCCACATGCGCGTGCAGTCGCGCGGCCTGCGCCCGCAGCGCCTCCCGGCTCTTCCCGGAGACCAGCCACGGCACCACGGCCGGCCCGACCACGCCGGGGGCCACGGTGTCCGAGGCCGCGGGCTCCTCCACAGCGGGGGCCTGCTCGATGATGGTGTGCGCGTTGGTTCCGCTCAGTCCGAACGAGGAGATACCGGCCCGGCGCGGCCGGTCCGTCTCCGGCCACGCGGTGGCCTCGGTCAGCAGCCGCACCTCCCCCGCCGACCAGTCCACCTGCCGCGACGGCTCGTCCACGTGCAGCACCTTCGGCAGCACACCGTGGCGCATCGCCATCACCATCTTGATCACACCGGCCACACCCGCCGCCGCCTGCGTATGACCGATGTTCGACTTGATGGCGCCCAGCCACAGCGGGCTTCCCTCCGGCCGGCCCTGCCCATAGGTGGCCAGCAGCGCCTGCGCCTCGATCGGGTCACCCAGCGAGGTGCCCGTGCCGTGCGCCTCCACCGCGTCCACCTCGGACGCCGACAGCCCGGCGCTGGCCAGGGCCTGACGGATCACCCGCTGCTGCGACGGACCGTTCGGCGCCGTCAGACCGTTGGACGCACCGTCCTGGTTGATGGCCGAGCCCCGGACCACGGCCAGCACCGGGTGACCGTTGCGGCGGGCGTCCGAAAGACGCTCCACGAGCAGCATGCCCACGCCCTCGCCCCAGCCCGTGCCATCCGCCCCGTCGGAGAACGGCTTGCACCGACCGTCGGAAGCGAGTCCGCGCTGACGGCTGAACTCCACGAACGCACCCGGCGTCGACATCACCGACACACCACCGGCCAGCGCCAGGTCGCACTCGCCCTGGCGCAGCGCCTGCATGGCCATGTGCAGCGCCACCAGCGACGACGAGCAAGCGGTGTCCACCGTCACCGCGGGTCCCTCGAGACCGAAGGTGTAGGAAATGCGTCCCGACACCACGCTGGCCGCACTGCCCGTGCCCAGGTGGCCCTCGAGGTCACCTTGCGCGTCCGCCCACAGCCCCGTGTAGTCCTGGCCGTTCGTTCCGACGAACACACCCGCCCGGGCACCCCGCAGCGCCTCCGGAGCGATACCGGCTCGCTCGAACGCCTCCCACGAGGTCTCCAGCAGCAGCCGCTGCTGCGGGTCCATGGAGAGCGCCTCGCGCGGCGAGATCCCGAAGAACCCCGCGTCGAACTCCGGGGCGCCGTAGAGGAAGCCGCCCTCGCGTGCGTAGGACGTGCCGAGCCGCTCGGGGTCGGGGTCGTACAGCCCGTCGAGGTCCCAACCGCGGTCGGCGGGGAACCCGGCGATGGCGTCGCCGCCCTCGGCGACCAGCCGCCACAGGTCCTCCGGTGTGTGGACATCCCCGGGGAAGTGGCAGCTCATCGCGACGATCGCGATCGGGTCATGGGCCACGGCAACGGCCGTCGGCTCGGCGGCGGCCACGGCCGGCTGGGCGGTGCCGAACGCCTCGGCGTCCAGGTAGTCGGCCAGTTCGGCGGCGCTCGGATAGTCGAAGACCAGCGTGGCCGGGAGGCGCAGCCCCGTCGCGATGTCCAGCCGGTTGCGCAGCTCGACCGCCGTGAGGGAGTCGAACCCGAGGTCGCGGAAGGCCCGGCCGGGCTCGACGGACTCCGCCGACGCATGGCCGAGTACGGCGGCCGCGTGCCCCCGTACCAGTTCCAGCACGGCCCGGTTCCGCTCGGCCGCCGACAGCCCGGCGAGCTTCTCGGTGAAGGTGGCCGCTTCCGCCTGGGCACCGTCGTTGACCGCGGTCAGGTGCCTGAGGGCTTCGGGGATGTCGCTGATGAGAGCGCCGCCGCCGGACGCGGCATGCGCCGAGGCCAGGCGCTCCCAGTCGACGTCGGCCACGACAAGCGAAGCCTCGTCATGGCCGACGGCCCAGCCGAGCGCCGCCACGGCCAGCGCCGGGTCCATCGCGGCCACCACACCACCGCGCACCCGTTCCCCGGCACGGCCCTCCACGGCCATACCGGCTTCGGCCCACGGCCCCCAGGCGACGGCCGTGCCGGCGAGTCCGGCACCGCGACGCAGCACCGCGAGCGCGTCCAGGTAGGCGTTCGCCGCCGCGTAGGCCCCCTGTCCGGCACCGCCGACGACACCGGCGAACGACGAGAACAGCACGAAGGCGTCGAGATCCAGATGTGCGGTCAGCTCGTGCAACCGCTCCGCGCCCGCCACCTTCGCGCCGAGCACCCCGGCGACCCGGTCGACGGACAGCCCGTCCAGCACGCCGTCGTCCAGCACACCGGCCGCGTGCACCACACCGCGCAGGGGGAACCGCTCGGGGATCCCCGCCAGCACCTCGGCGAGCGCTTCACGATCCGCGACATCACAGGCGACCACCGAGACCAGCGCACCCATGGCCTCGAGTTCGGCCTTGAGCTCGGGCGCACCGTCGGCCGCCGGACCGCGGCGGCTGGTGAGGACGACGTGCTCCGCGCCCTCGGCCACCGCCCACCGGGCCACATGCGCGCCCAGCGCCCCCGTACCGCCGGTCACCAGCACCGAGCCGCTCGGCCGCCAGGCCTCGCCGCCCGACGGCACGACACGTCCCAACCGCCGGACGAACACTCCGGAGCCCCGCACCGCCGCCTGGTCCTCGGCGCCCTCGGCGGACAGCACACCGGCCAGCCGCCCCACGGCGCGCTCGTCGAGCACCTCGGGCAGATCCACCAGACCACCCCAGATCCGGGGGTGCTCCAGGGCCGCGACCCGGCCGAGGCCCCACACCTCCGCCTGCACCGGGCTGGTGAGCCGGTCCGAACGCCCCACCGAGACCGCGCCCCGAGACGCGCACCACAGCCGAACGCCCACCTCCAGCCCCGCCAGGGCCTGCACCAACCGCAGCGTCAGTGCGAGGCCCGCCGCGACCACCGGCTCCCCGGCGCACGGCTCCTCGTCCAGAGCGAGCAGCGACATCACACCGACCTCGGACTCGCCGTCGAGTGCGCCGAGCAGTGCCCGGGCGAGCCCGTCCGTGTCCGTGTCCGCGGCCACCACCACCGGCACGACCCGGGCGCCGTGCTTCTCGAACCCCTGCCGGATCGACGCGGTGACCTCGCCGTCCGCCAGTCCGGCGGGCACCACCAGCAGCCAGGTCCCCGAGAGAGAGACGGTGGCCACGTCCGGGGCCGGCTTCCAGGAGACGCGGTAACGCCAGCCGTCGACCGTGGCCCGGTCACGCTGCTGCCGACGGTAGGACGACAGCGCCGGCATCAGCTCGCCGAGCGGGCCCTTGCCGTCGACGTCCAGCGCCTCGGCCAGCGCCTCCAGATCCTCGCGCTCAACGGCTTCCCAGAACCGGGCGTCCACGCTGTCGGCAGCGGCCGAGCCGCCTGCCGCCCCGCCCGTGTCCTCCAGCCAGTAGCGCTGTCGCTGGAAGGCATAGGTGGGCAGCTCGACCTTCCGCGCGCCGCGTCCGGCGAAGAGCTGTTCCCAGTCGACGGTGGTGCCGTGCACGTGGAGTTCGGCCAGCGCCGTCGTCAGCGCCTGGGCCTCGGGGCGGTCCTTGCGCAGCACCGGCACGACGACCGCGGCCGATGCCTCCTCCGTCGTCAGGCACTCGCGCGCCATCGCCGAGAGCACGCCATCGGGGCCCACCTCCACGAAGCTGGTCACGCCCTGCGCCTCCAGTGCCCGTGCGCCGTCCGCGAACCGCACGGCCTCCCGCACATGCCGGACCCAGTACTCCGGCGAGCACACCTCATCGGCACCCGCCGACTTACCCGTCACGTTGGAGACCAGCGCGATGGCGGGCGGGGCGAACGACAGCCCCTCGACGACCTTGCGGAAGTCGCCGAGCATGGCGTTCATACGGGGCGAGTGGAACGCGTGGCTGACCCGCAGGCGGCGGGTCTTACGGCCCTGCTCCGACCACTGTCCGGCGATCTCCAGCGTCGCTTCCTCGTCACCGGCGATGACGACGGAGGTCGGGCCGTTGACGGCGGCGATGCTCACCTCGGCCTCACGACCGGCCAGCGACGGAGCGACCTCCTCCTCCGACGCCTCGATGGCCACCATCGCGCCACCCTCGGGCAGCGCCTGCATCAGGCGGCCACGGGCGGCCACCAGCGTGCACGCGTCCTCCAGCGAGAAGACCCCCGCCACATGCGCGGCCGCGATCTCACCGATGGAGTGACCGATCACCACATCCGGGGTGATGCCCCACGCCGACAGCAGCCGGAACAACGCCACCTCGACCGCGAACAACGCGGGCTGGGTGAACGCCGTCTGATCCAGCAGCCCGGCGTCCGCACTCCCCTCCGCCGCGAACATCACATCCTTCAGCGGACGGTCCAGCAGCACGTCCAGATGCGCACACACCTCGTCCAGGGCAAGGGCGAACACCGGGAAGGCCTCGTACAACTCCCGGCCCATGCCCAGGCGCTGCGCGCCCTGACCCGAGAACAGGAACGCCGTCGAACCCGACGTACGCGCGACGGACCGCATCACTCCCGGGGCAGCCTCACCGGCCGCGACAGCCTCGAGCCCGCGCACCAGTTCCGCACGGTCCGCGGCCGTGACCACCGCACGGTGTTCGAGGGCCGAGCGTGTCGCCACCAAGGAGTAGGCCACATCCAGCGTGCCCAGTTCGGTGTGCGCCATCAGATGCGACCGCAGCCGCTCGGCCTGGGCGCGCAGGGCTTCCGGGCTTCGGCCGGAGAGCGCCCAGGGAAGGACGCCGTGGTCCTCGGCGGGGTCCTCGTCCGGCACCGCCTGGTCGTACACCGGGGCCTGCTCGATGATGGTGTGCGCGTTCGTACCGCTCACACCGAAGGCGGAGATACCCGCCCGGCGCGGCTGACCGGTCTCGGGCCACTCGGTGGCCTCCGTCAGCAGCCGCACCTCACCCGCCGACCAGTCCACCTGCCGCGACGGCTCATCCACATGCAGCACCTTCGGCAGCACACCGTGGCGCATCGCCATGACCATCTTGATGATCCCGCCGACACCGGCGGCGGCCTGGGTGTGCCCGATGTTCGACTTCAGCGCGCCCAGCCACAGCGGGCGGCCCTCCGGCCGCTCCTGGCCGTAGGTCGCGAGCAGCGCCTGCGCCTCGATGGGGTCACCCAGCGTCGTACCGGTGCCGTGTGCCTCCACCGTGTCCACCTCGGCGGCCGACAGGCGGGCGTTCGCCAGCGCCTGCCGGATGACCCGCTGCTGTGAGGGGCCGTTGGGCGCCGTCAGACCGTTGGACGCACCGTCCTGGTTGACGGCGGAGCCACGCACGATCGCCAGCACCTGGTGGCCGTTGCGCTCGGCGTCGGACAGCCGCTCCACGAGCAGCATGCCCACACCCTCGGACCAGCCCGTGCCGTCCGCGGCATCCGCGAACGGCTTGCACCGGCCGTCGGGCGCCAGACCGCGCTGACGGCTGAACTCCACAAAGGCCGCCGGCGTGGCCAGCACGGTCACACCGCCGGCGAGCGCCATGGAGCACTCGCCCTGACGCAGCGACTGCGCGGCCTGGTGCAGGGCGACCAGCGACGACGAACACGCCGAGTCCACCGTCAAGGCGGGCCCCTCGAGGCCCAAGGTGTAGGAGATTCGACCGGACACGACCGAGGTCGCGTTGCCGGTCAGTATCTGCCCTTCCAGGTCCTCCGCCGACTCGTTGGCACCGGCCCCGTACCCCGAGGTGGCAGCGCCCACGAACACGCCGATCTGGTTGCCGCGGACGGACGTGGGAGCGATTCCGGCGCGCTCGAACGCCTCCCAGGACGTCTCCAGCAGCAGCCGCTGCTGGGGATCGATGGCGAGTGCCTCCCGCGGCGAGATGCCGAAGAACGCCGCGTCGAACTCACCCGCGTCGTGCAGGAAACCGCCCTCACGCGAGTAGAACGTGCCCGAGTGGTCGGGGTCGGGGTGGTACATCCCGTCCACGTCCCATCCACGGTTGGACGGGAAGTCGGAGATCGCGTCGCCGCCGCCGGCCACGAGGTTCCACAGATCCTCCGGGCTGCGCACACCCCCCGGGAAGCGGCAGCTCATCCCGACGATCGCGATCGGATCGTCGTCGACCGGGGCCGCCACCGCCACCGGCGCGGCCACCGCGCCTCGCGTCCCGAGCACCTCGGCCCGCAGATGGTCCGCCAGGATCGACGCGTTGGGGTAGTCGAAGACCAGCGTCGTCGGCAGCTCCAACCCGGTCTCCGCCACCAGCCGGTTGCGGAACTCCACCGCCGTGAGCGATTCGAAGCCCAGCTCCTTGAACGCGCGCTCGGGCTCGACCGTCTCCCCACCGGTGAATCCGAGGACCGCGGCCACATGGCCACGTACCAGGTTGAGCAGGGTGCGGTCGATCTCGGCCTCGGTCAGCCCGGTCAGCCGCTCCCGCAGACCCGCCGCGGCTTCCGACTGGCCGGACCCGCCGCCGGATCGGAGTACCTTTTCGACCTCGGGGAGGTCGCCGATGAGCGGGCTCGGCCGCTCCAGGGTGAACGCGGGGGCGAACCGCTCCCAGTCCATGTCGGCGACCGTCACCGCACCGTCGTCGCCCGCGAGCGCACCCCGCAGTGCGGCAAGGGCCAGCTCCGGAGCCATGACGAGCAGGCCGCGGCGGGCGAGCTCGCGCTCCATGCCCTCCGATGTCGCCATGCCGCTGTCGGCCCAGGGGCCCCAGGCAACGGCCGTACCGGCCAGACCCCGCGCACGGCGGTCCTCCACCAACGCGTCCAGGTAGGCGTTGGCGGCGCTGTACGCGGCCTGGCCACCACTGCCCCACACACCGGCGATCGACGAGAACACCACGAACGCGTCCAGCTCCCGGTCACCCAGCAGCTCATCCAGATGCGCGGCGCCCGCGGCCTTCCCGGACACCACCGCCGCGGCATCCGCCAGACTCATCTCCGCAAGCTCGGCCGACTGCTCCACACCCGCCGCATGGAACACCGCACGGAGCGGAAACTCCTCCGGAACGGCATCCAGCACAGCGGCCACCTGCGCACGGTCGGCCACATCACACGCCGCCACGGTCACCCGGGCGCCCAGCGCCTCCAACTCCTCGCGCAGCTCGCCCGCGCCCGGCGCGTCGGCGCCACGGCGGCTGGTCAGCATCACATGCTCGGCACCACTGCGCGCCAGCCAGCGGGCCACCTGCCCGCCCAGGGCGCCCGTGCCGCCGGTCACCAGCACCGTGCCACGCGCCCGCCACGGCCGCTCGGCCCCCTCACCCGCGTCAGCCCGCACCAGACGCCTGGCGAACACACCCGAACCACGCACCGCGACCTGGTCCTCGCCATCCCCGGCCGCCAGCACACCGGCCAACCGCGCCACACCACGCTCATCCAGCGCCTCGGGCAGATCGACCAGACCACCCCACACCGCCGAGTGCTCCAGCCCCACCACCCGGCCCAGACCCCACACCTGCGACTGCACCGCACCGGCCAGAGCATCCCAACGCCCCACCGACACCGCACCACGCGTACCGCACCACAGCCGAGCCGGCACCTCCGCCTCGACCATCGCCTGCGCCAGCGTCAACGTGGCGGCGAAGCCACCGGAGAGCGCGGCGTGCCCCGGGCAGGGCTCCTCGTCCAGGGCAAGCAGCGACAGGACGCCACCCAGCTCGGGCAGCTCCGCGACCGCCTCACGCAGCCGCCCCGCCAGCACCTTCGCGTCCAGGTCGCGCTCATCCACCACCAGCGACACCACACCCGCACCATGCCGCTCAAGCCCCGCGGCAACCCCCGCCACCAGCTCATCCTCGACACGGGACGCCGGAACCACCACCAGCCACGACCCCGACAACGACCCCTCGGCCACGTCCGGAACCGGCTTCCACGACACCCGATAACGCCAGCCATCGATCGTCGACCGGTCACGGCTGCTGCGGTGATACGCCGACAGCGCCGGCAGCACCGCACGCAACGACGCCTCGTCGTCGAAGTCCAGCTCCTTCGCGAGCGATTCGAGATCCTCACGCTCGACGGCCTGCCAGAACCGCGCATCCACCTCGCGACGGATTCCGGCATCGGCACCGGCCGCATCGACGGACTTCTCGACCCAGTAGCGCCGGCGCTGGAAGGCATACGTCGGCAGGTCGATCCTGCGGGCCTCGAGACCGTCGAAGACCGAGGTCCACTCGACAGCGGAGCCGTGAACGTGCAGCCGTGCCAGCGCGGTGGTCAGGGCCACGGCCTCCGAGCGGTCCTTGCGCAGCACCGGCACGATCACGGGCGCCGAGGCAGGCTCGCCCGGTCCCGTCAGGGAGTCCTGTGTCATCGCCGAGAGCACGCCGTCGGGTCCCACCTCCAGGAAGGTGGTCACGCCCTGTCCCTCGAGCGTCCGCACGCCGTCCAGGAAGCGCACGGCTTCCCGCACATGACGCACCCAGTACTCCGGCGAGCACACCTCGGTCTCCGAGGCCATCCTGCCGGTGACGTTGGAGACGAGGTCGATGGTGGGCGGGGCGAACGACAGCCCCTCGACGACCTTACGGAAGTCGTCCAGCATGGCGTCCATGCGGGGCGAGTGGAAGGCGTGGCTGACCGTCAGCCGACGGGTCTTGCGGCCCTGCTCCGCCCAGTGTCCCGCGATCTCCAGCGCCGCTGCCTCATCGCCCGCGATCACCACGGCCGTGGGGCCGTTGACGGCGGCAATGCTCAGCTCGGCCTCACGACCGGCCAGCGACGGAGCAATCTCCTCCTCCGACGCCTGGATCGCGACCATCGCCCCACCCTCGGGAAGGGCCTGCATCAGACGGCCACGGGCGGCCACCAGGGTGCACGCGTCCTCCAGGGAGAAGACCCCGGCCACATGCGCGGCCGCGATCTCACCGATGGAGTGGCCGATCACCACATCCGGGGTCACACCGAAGTGCTCCAGCAGCCGGAACAGCGCCACCTCGATGGCGAACAGCGCGGGCTGAGTGAACGCCGTCTGGTTCAGCAGTTCGGCATCCGCGGTGCCTTCGGCCGCGAACATCACCTCGGTGAGCGGACGGTCGAGCAGCACATCGAGCTGCGCGCACACCTCGTCCAGCGCACGGGCGAACACCGGGAACGCCTCGTACAACTCCCGCCCCATGCCCAGGCGCTGCGCGCCCTGACCCGAGAACAAGAACGCGAGCGTGTCCTCGATCCGGGTCGTGCCCTGGACCACCTGAGCCGCGTTCTCGCCGGTGGACAGAGCCTCCAGGCCACGCAGGAGCTCGTCCCGGTCCGCGGCGACCAGGGCCGCGCGGTGGTCGAAAGCCGAGCGGGTCGTGGCGAGAGAGAATCCGATGTCCGCCGGTGTCAGCTCCGAGTGGGCACTGAAGTGGGCGTGGAGTCGGCCCGCCTGGGCGGCGAGCGCCTCAGCACTCTTGGCGGACACCAGCCATGGCAGGACGGCGAGCCGCTTCGCCGCGTCCGCCTTGGGAGCGGTCGCCTCGGGCTGCCCATCACGGTCGGCTTCCGGGGCCTGCTCGATGATGGTGTGCGCGTTGGTGCCACTCACCCCGAACGAGGAGATACCGGCCCGGCGCGGCCGGTCCGTCTCCGGCCACGCGGTGGCCTCGGTCAGCAGCCGCACCTCACCCGCCGACCAGTCCACCTGCCGCGACGGCTCATCCACGTGCAGCACCTTCGGCAGCACACCGTGGCGCATCGCCATCACCATCTTGATCACACCGGCCACACCCGCCGCCGCCTGCGTATGACCGATGTTCGACTTGATGGCCCCCAGCCACAGCGGGCTGTCCGCAGGCCGCTCCTGGCCATACGTCGCCAGCAGCGCCTGCGCCTCGATCGGGTCACCCAATGTCGTGCCCGTACCGTGCGCCTCCACCGCGTCCACCTCGGACGCCGACAGCCCGGCACTGGCCAGCGCCTGACGGATCACCCGCTGCTGCGCCGGACCGTTGGGCGCCGTCAGACCATTGGACGCACCGTCCTGGTTGATCGCGCTGCCCCGCACCACCGCCAGCACCGGATGGCCGTTCTTCCGCGCGTCCGACAGCCGCTCCACCAGCAGCATGCCCACGCCTTCGGCCCAGCCCGTACCGTCCGCGGCGTCCGCGAAGGGCTTGCACCGGCCGTCGGCCGCCAGCCCGCGCTGACGGCTGAACTCCACGAACGACCCCGGCGACGCCATCACCGACACACCACCGGCCAGCGCCAGCTCACACTCGCCCTGGCGCAGCGCCTGCATGGCCATGTGCAGCGCCACCAGCGACGACGAACACGCCGTGTCCACCGTCACCGCGGGTCCCTCGAGACCGAAGGTGTAGGAGATACGCCCCGACACCACGCTGGCCGCGCCACCGGTCAGATAGCCCTCGAGTTCACCCCCCACCTCATAGAGATGAGTCGAGTAGTCCTGACCGTTGGTACCGACGAAAACCCCGACCGGCCGGCCGCGCAGGGACACGGGGTCGATCCCGGTTCGCTCGAACGCCTCCCATGACGCCTCCAGCACCAGCCGCTGCTGCGGATCGGTCGCCACGGCCTCACGAGGAGAAATTCCGAAGAACTGCGGGTCGAATTCGTCGGCATCGTAGATGAAGCCACCCTCTCGGGTGTAGCTCGTCCCAGGATTGTCCGGGTCCGGGTGGTAGAGCCCCTCGAGGTCCCAGCCGCGATTGGTCGGGAATCCGGAGATGGCGTCGACGCCATCCGCGACGAGTCGCCACAGCTGCTCCGGGGTGCTGACGCCCCCGGGAAAGCGACAGCTCATCCCCACAATGGCGATGGGCTCCCGCGACGCCGCCATCAGGCGCTGGTTCTGTAGCTTGAGGCGGTCGTTTTCCCGCAGAGAAGCGCGCAGCGCTTCGACAACTCTTTCGGAGGACGTAGCCATCAGTAGCTCCACACTTCCACGAACATCAAAGGTCTGCGCCGCCCAGTGCCCTCTGGACGAGGTCGTCGACATCCATCTCGTCGACAGCGCTGTTCATTTCTTCTTGGGGCACCGGCTCAGAACCGCTCTCCGAGATGTGGGCGAGTTCCAGCAGGGCGTCCATCAGTCCGGCCTCACGGAAACGCGCGAGCGGAATTGAGGCCAAGGCCTCGCGAATTCGGTCTTCTTCGGGGTCGTTCTGCTCAGCGCCACTGGCCTGCGGAAACATATTCGTCTCCAAATGCTCGGCCAATACGGTGAGGTTCGGGAAGTCGAACGCCAACGTGGTCGGCAACTCCAGGCCGGTGATCGCGCCCAGCCGGTTGCGGAGCTGCACGGCTGTCAGCGAGTCGAAGCCGAGTTCCCTGAACGACTGATTGCTCTCGATGGCGTCGGGGGTCGCGTGCACCAGGACCGCGGCGACGTGCTGCCGGACCAGCTTGCGCAGGGAGCGCTGACGTTTCGCCGAGGACAGCCCCTCCAGACTCGCGCGCAGCTCCGCCGCGGCCGATTCGGCCGGCTCCGGGTCTGCGGACGTCGACGACACGTTCGACCGCCGCGGCTTGGTCAGCTCGCTCAGCATGGGGGTCGGCCGGGTGCCACCGAGCTCTTCGCCGAGGCGGTCCCATGCGGCGTCGGCCACCAGGACGAAGGGCTCGTCCAGGTCGAGCGCGCGCTGGAGTGCGGAGATCGCCAAGTCGGGGTCCATCGGGGCCACGCCGCCCCGCTCCATGTGCCCTTCGAGGTCGCCGTCGATGACCATGCCGCTGCCGGCCCAGGCGCCCCAGGCGATGGAGACCGCCGGAAGCCCGTCGGCCCGCCGCTGGGCCGCCAGCGCGTCCAGGAACGCGTTGCCCGCCGCGTAGCTCCCCTGCCCCGGACCGCCGGTCGTGCCCGCCGCCGAGGAGAACAGCACGAACGCCGACAGCTCCATCCCGGCGGTCAGCTCATGCAGATTCCGCGCCGCGTCCACCTTCGGACGCAGCACCCCGGCCGCCCGCTCCACCGTCAGGGCGTCGATCACACCGTCGTCCAGCACACCCGCCGAATGGACCACGGCGGTCAGCGGGAACTCCGACGGAATCGCGTCCAACAGCCCGGCCAGCTCCGCACGGTCGGCCGTGTCACACGCCGCCACCGTCACCCGGGCACCGAGCTCCTCCAGCTCCGCCTTCAACTCGGCGGCGCCCTCGGCCTCCATCCCACGACGGCTGGTCAGCACCAGATGCTCGGCACCCGTACGCGCCAACCACCGCGCCACATGGCCGCCCAGCGCACCCGTACCACCGGTCACCAGCACCGAACCACTCGGCCGCCAGCCATCCGTGGCCGTGTTGTCAGGCGCCCAAGCCCGCACCAGCCGCTTGACGAAGACCCCCGAGCCGCGCACCGCGACCTGGTCCTCGTACTCCGCACCGGTCAGCACTCCGGCCAGCCGGACCACCGCACGGCTGTCGATGGTCTCGGGCAGGTCCACGACACCGCCCCAGCGCTGGGGATACTCCACTCCGACGATCCGCCCCAGCCCCCAGACCATCGCCTGTGTCGGGCTCACCAGCCGGTCGGAACGTCCCACGGAGACCGCACCCCGCGTCCCGCACCACAGCGGGGCCACCACCCCGGCGTCGCCCAGCCCCTGGACCAGCGCCACCGTCGCCGCCAGCCCGGCCGGGACCACCTCGAACGATCCGTGGGCCGACTCGTCCAGCCCGAGCAGCGAGAACACGCCCGCCACACCCGACGGATCCACTCCCGTCTCGTCAAGCGCCCCACGCAGCCGCTCCGTCATCACCTCACGGCCATCGGCCGCGTCGACGACCACGCGCACCACCTGCGCGCCGCGCCCGGCCAAACCATCGACCACGGAGGCGAGCAAGGCGTCGTCACCACAGACCTTGGGAACGGCGACCAGCCACGTGCCGGTGAGCGTGGCCTCAGCGGCGGACTCCACGGACTTCCAGACCACGCTGTGGCGCCAGCCGTCGACCGTGCTCCGCTCACGCCACTGACGACGCCACGACGACAGCGCCGGAAGCAACGCGGTCAGGGACGACTGCTGCTCCGCGTCGTCCACCTCCAGGGTGCGGACCAGCGCCTCCAGGTCCTCGCGCTCCACGGCTTCCCAGAACCGGGTGTCCACCGCGTCCGCGCCCAGCCCCTCGCCGCCGGCGGGCACCTCACCGACCGGCGCGTCCAGCCAGTACCGCTGACGCTGGAAGGCGTAGGTGGGCAGGTCGACCCGACGGGCGCCCTGTCCGGCGAACACCGTCGGCCAGTCGACACCGACCCCGCTGACGTACAACTCGGCGGCGGAGGTCAGGAACTGCTCCAGGCCGCCCTCGTCGCGCCGCAGGGTGCCGACGACCACGGCCCGCGCCTCGGCGGCCTCCACGGTCTGCTGCAACGGCAGCATGAGGACGGGATGCGGGCTCGCCTCGATGAACACGCCGTGCCCGCTGCCGAGCAGGGTGCGGGTGGTGGCCTCCAGCTCGACGGTCTGCCGCAGGTTGCGGTACCAGTACTCGGCATCCAGACCAGCGGTGTCCACCAGCTCACCGGAGACCGTGGAGTAGAACGGCACCTCCGACGAACGCGGCTGAATGTCCGCCAGGACCCTCAGCAACTCCTCGTGGATCGCCTCCACATGGGCCGAGTGCGAGGCGTAGTCCACCGGAACCCGGCGAACACGGATCTCCTCACCCTCCAGCTGCGCCACCATCTCATCCAGCGCACCCGGATCACCGGAGACCACGACCGAGCCGGGGCCGTTGACCGCGGCGACGGATATTCCGCCGTCCCAGGCGGCGATCCGCTCCTTGACCTGGTCGACCGGAAGCCCGACCGACACCATGCCACCACGACCCGCAAGGCCCGCCGCGATCGCCTGCGACCGCAACGCCACCACCTTCGCGGCGTCCTCCAGCGACAGCGCACCGGCCACGCAGGCCGCGGCGATCTCACCCTGGCTGTGCCCCATCACCGCATCCGGCTCCACACCCACCGAACGCCACAACTTCGCCAACGACACCATCACCGCGAACAGCACCGGCTGAACCACATCCACCCGGTCGAAACCAGGAGCGCCCTCGACGCCGCGCAGCACATCCGTCAACGACCAGTCCACATGAGCCGACAACGCCGACTCACACGCACCGATCGCCTCCGCGAACACCGGCGAACTCTCGAGCAGGCCCACCGCCATCCCCATCCACTGGGCACCCTGGCCGGGGAACACGAACACCGAACGGCCCCGCAGATCGGCCACACCGCGCGTCACACCAGCGGCAGCCTCGTCCGCGGCCAGCGCACCCAGCCGCGCCAGGAGCTCCTCACGGTCAGCACCCGTCACCACCCCACGGTGCTCAAACGGGGACCTGGTCGTCGCCAGCGACAGCGCCACATCCGAAAGGCCCAGCTCCGGGCGGGCCGCCACGAACTCCCGCAACCGCCCGGCCTGTGCCTGCAGACCGGCCGGGCTGCGGCCCGACACCGCCCAGGCCACCGGCCCCTCGGCCACCTCGGCGTCGGCGGCCTCGGCCGCCTCGTCCTCCGGAGCCTGCTCCAGAATGGTGTGCGCGTTGGTCCCGCTCACGCCGAACGAGGAGACGGCGGCCCGACGCGGATGTCCGGTCTCCGGCCACTCGGCGGTCTCGGTCAGCAGTCGCACCTCGCCCGCCGACCAGTCCACCTCCTTCGACGGCTCATCGATGTGCAGCGTCTTCGGCACCACTCCGTGCCGCATCGCCATCACCATCTTGATGACACCGGCGACGCCGGCGGCGGCCTGCGTATGACCGAGGTTCGACTTCAACGCGCCCAGCAGCAGCGGCTGCCCCTCGGGCCGCCCCTGCCCGTACGTCGCCAGCACGGCCTGTGCCTCGATCGGGTCGCCCAACGGCGTACCGGTCCCGTGCGCCTCCACGACGTCCACGTCGGCCGCCGGCAGCTGAGCGCTGGCCAGCGCCTGGCGGATCACGCGCTGCTGCGACGGGCCGTTCGGCGCCGTCAGGCCGTTGCTCGCACCGTCCTGGTTGACGGCCGAGCCACGGACCACCGCCAGCACCGGGTGGCCATTGCGCCGGGCGTCCGACAGGCGTTCCAGGAGCAGCATGCCCGCACCCTCGGACCAGCCCGTGCCGTCCGCCGCTTCCGCGAACGGCTTGCACCGGCCGTCGGGAGAGAGTCCCCGCTGCCGGCTGAACTCGACGAACACATTCGGCGACGACATCACCGTGACGCCGCCGGCCAGTGCCAGGTCGCACTCGCCCTGGCGCAGCGCCTGCGCCGCCAGGTGCAGCGCCACCAGCGAGGAGGAGCACGCGGTGTCCACCGTCACCGCCGGCCCTTCGAGTCCGAAGGTGTACGAGATGCGGCCGGACGCGACGCTGCCCGCGCTGCCGGTGCCGAGGGAGCCTTCGAAGCCCTCCGGGGGGTTCCCCTGCAGACGGGTGGCGTAGTCGTTGTACATGACGCCGACGAAGACGCCGGAGCGGCTGCCCCGATTGGCCACGGGATCGATGCCCGCCCGCTCGAACGCCTCCCACGAGGTCTCCAGCAGCAGTCGCTGCTGCGGGTCCATGGAGAGCGCCTCACGCGGCGAGATCCCGAAGAACGCCGGGTCGAACTGGTCGGCGTCATGGAGGAATCCGCTGTTGCGGACGTAGTACGTGCCCTCCCGGTCGGGGTCCGGGTCGTACATCCCCTCAAGGTCCCAGCCGCGGTTGGACGGGAACTCGGACACCGCGTCCGTGCCGGACATCACCAACTGCCACAGTTCCTCCGGGGTCCGGACCCCGCCCGGGAGACGGCAGCTCATGCTCACGATCACGATGGGGTCGCTGTCCACCGGTGTGCCCGCCGCGGCCACCACGCCCGCGCCCGCCGAGATGGCGGCGCCGTCGGTGCCCAGGATTTCGTCGCGCAGGTGGCCGACGAGTGCCATCGGGGTCGGATAGTCGAAGACCAGCGTGGCGGAGAGTCGCAGGCCGGTCTCGGCGGTGAGCCGATTCCTCAGATCGACGGCCATCAGTGAGTCGAAGCCGAGTTCCTTGAAGGGCTGCCGTGTGTTCACCGTTTCGGGCGTGGCGTGTCCGAGGGCGGCCGCGGTCTGAACGCGGACCAGCTCCAACAGCGTCTCGTCCTGCGACGTCCGCGACAGCCCCGCGAGGCGGCGGCGCAGTTCGTCGGGGAGACTTCCGCTCTGCTCCGACCGCGCGGTACGGCGTGTCGTCACGTTGGGCACGACATTGCGGAAGAGGGCGGGGAGTTCGGCGCCCTGCGCACGCAGGGTGGGGATGTCCAGCCGCAGCGGAACCGGCACGCTTTCGTCCGACGCCAGCGCGGCATCGAAGAGTTCGAGCCCCTCCTCGGAGGAGAGCGGCACCAGACCCGAACGCGACACCCGGCGCAGGTCTTCCTCGCCGAGGTGTCCGGTCATGCCGCTGGCCTCGGCCCACAGACTCCACGCCATCGACACGCCCGGCAGCCCCTGGGCCCGGCGCCAGGACGCCAGACCGTCCAGGAACACATTCGCCGCGGCATAGTTGCTCTGCCCCGCGCCGCCCAGCACACCGGTGGCCGAGGAGAACAGCACGAACGCCGACAGGTCCATCCCCGCCGTCAGCTCATGCAGATTCCACGCCGCGTCCACCTTCGCCCGCAACACCGGCTCAACCCGCTCACGGGTCAGCGACGTGAGCAGCCCATCGTCGAGCACACCCGCCGCATGCACCACACCACTCAGACCAAACCCCTCCGGCAACCCCGACAACACCCCGGCCAGAGCCGCACGGTCCGCGGCATCACACGCCGCGATCACCACCTCGGCGCCCGCGGCCTCCAACCCGGCCCGCAGCTCCGCGGCACCCTCGGCCTCCGCACCACGGCGGGACATCAGCACCAGCTTCCCGACACCGTGCCGGGCCACCAGATGCCGCGCCACCACACCACCGAGGACACCCGTACCACCGGTGATCAGGACGGCACCCGAGCCGAACCCACCGGCCTCCGGAGCCTCACCCGAGGGCAGCACCCGGCCCAGACGCGGCACCCGCACCGCGCCCGACCGCACCACCAGCTGCTCCTCACCCCGAGCCAGCAGCCCGGGAAGAACACCAGCCACTCCGTCCAGGTCATCGGTGTCCACCAGCACCAGACGCCCGGGGTTCTCCGCCTGCGCGGACCGCACCAGACCCCACACCGCGGCCCCGGCCAGATCCCGCACACCAGCGCCGTCACCCACGTCGACGGCGCCCCGGGTCACCAGGACCAACTGGCCGTCAACGGGCCCCTGGCCGGCCACCCACGACCTCACCCGGTCGAAGGCCTCAAGCACCTCCCCATACACCTCGCCCACCACGTCCGCGCCGCTGGAGACCACGCGCACGACCTCCGCCTCCGGCACGGGCTCCGCCCGATCCACCGCAGGCGCGGGCACCCACTCCAGCCGGAACAGCGCGTCCCGGGCCGCACCGCCCACAGCCCTCAGTTGACCGGCCTCGACCGGCCGCAACGTCAAGGAGTCCACCGACGCCACCACACGCCCGGACTCGTCCCCCACCACGACCGACACCGCACCCGAGTTGCCCTGGGTCGCCGGAGCCAGCCTCACCCGCAGCGAGGAGGCGCCGACCGCCCCGAGTGAGAATCCCCGCCAGGAGAACGGCAGCAGACTGCCCGAACCGTCGGCGAGAGCCTCACTCACCCCCATCGCGTGCAACGCCGCGTCGAACAGCGCCGGGTGCAGGCCGAACTGACCCGCCCGGTCCCGCTCCGCCTCCGGTAGCGACACCTCGGCGAACACCTCGTCGCCACGGCGCCACGCACGCTTGAGCCCCTGGAAGACCGGGCCGTACTCCAACCCGTTCTCCGCGGCCCGCACATAATGCTCCGACACCTCCGCGGCCTGTGCCGCCGCCGGAGGCCACGCCCCGAAGTCGAAGAAGGTCTCGTCGGTGGCCTGGACCGGCGCGAGGGCCCCGCGGGCATGACATACCCATGCCGTGGTCTCTCCCTCCGTCTCATCCCGCGAGAACACGCTCACCTCGCGGTAGCCGGACGCGTCCGCCTCTCCCACCTCGACCTGAAGGCGCACTCCGCCCTTCTCGGGCACGATCAGCGGCGCTTCCAGGATCAGTTCCTCGACCCGGCCGCAGCCGACCTGGTCGCCCGCCTGCACCGCCAACTCCACGAACGCGGTTCCCGGCAGCAGCACGACGCCGTGCACGGCATGGTCCGCCAGCCAGCCATGCGTGGCCAACGACAGCCGTCCGCTCAGCAGCACCCCGCCGCCGCTCGCCAGCGACACCACCGCGCCCAGCAACGGGTGGCCCAGCGAACCCAGGCCGACCGAACCCACATCGCCCACACCCGCGGGCGCTTCGAGCCAGTAGCGGTCGCGCTGGAAGGCATAGGTCGGCAGTTCGACCCGCCGGCCACCGCGCTCCTCCAGCGCGGCGGCCCAATCCACCTGGACGCCATGGGTGAACAGCTCGGCGGCAGAGGTCAGGAAGCGCTGGAGTCCGCCGTCGTCACGCCGCAGCGTGCCGAGGACCACGGCCTCCGCCTCAGCGGCCTCGACGGTCTGCTGCACCGGCAGCCGCAGCACGGGATGGGGGCTCACCTCGACGAACGCCGAATGCCCGTCGGCGATCAGCCTGCGGGTGGTGGTCTCCAGCTCGACGGTCTGCCGCAGGTTCCGGTACCAGTACTCCGCGTCCAGACCGGCCGTGTCCATGGGCTCACCGGTCACCGTGGAGTAGAACGGCACCTCCGAGGAGCGCGGCGAGATGTCCGCCAGGACCTTCAGCAGCTCCTCACGGACCTCCTCCACCAGGACGGAGTGCGACGCGTAGTCGATGGCGACCCGGCGGAGCCGGACCTCCTCGCCGTCGAACGCCGCGAACAGCTCGTCCAGCGCCTTCGCATCGCCCGCCACCACCACCGAACCCGGCCCGTTGACCGCGGCCACGGACACCGCGCCGTTCCATGCGGCGATCCGCTCCCGCACCTGGTCGATCGGCAGTCCGATCGACACCAGTCCACCACGGCCGGCCAGACGCGCCGCGATCACCCGCGACCGCAGTGCCACCACCTTGGCCGCGTCCTCCAGCGAGAGCGCACCCGCCACGCAGGCCGCGGCGATCTCGCCCTGGCTGTGCCCCATCACCGCGTCCGGCAGCACACCCACCGAACGCCACAGCCTCGCCAGCGACACCATGACCGCGAACAGCACCGGCTGAACGACGTCCTCCCGGTCATAGCCGGGGGCACCGTCGGCGCCGCGCAGCACCTCGGTCAGCGACCAGTCCACATGAGGCGCCAACGCGGCCTCACACTCGGCCATCGCCTCCGCGAACACCGGCGAGGACTCGATCAGCCCGACCGCCATGCCCACCCACTGGGCCCCCTGGCCGGGAAAGACGAAGACGGAGCGGCCGGGGGTCGCGCTTTCGCCCACCACCACGCCCGGATGTGCGGACTTCTCCGCCACCGCGCCGAGGCCCGCCAGCAATTCCTGCCGGTCGCCGCCCACCACCACCGCTCGGTGCTCCAGCACCGACCGGGTCTTCACCAACGACAGCGCGACGTCGGCCGCACCGTACTCCGGGCGCTCCGCCACGAAGTCCCGCAGCCGCCCGGCCTGCGCCCGCAATCCCTCCGCACCGCGCCCGGAGACCACCCAGGCCACCGGGCCGTCAACGCCCTCGGTGACGGCGGTCTCGGCCGCCTCGGCCTCCGGGGCCTGCTCCAGGATCACATGCGCGTTCGTCCCGCTCACTCCGAACGAGGACACACCGACCCTGCGCGGCTCCCCCGTCGCCGGCCACGGGGTCGGCTCGGTCAGCAGCGACACCGCCCCCGCCGACCAGTCCACATGCTCCGACGGCTCTTCGACATGCAGGGTCTTCGGCAGCACACCGTGCCGCATGGCCATCACCATTTTGATGACGCCACCCACACCGGCGGCCGCCTGCGTGTGCCCCATGTTCGACTTCAACGAACCCAGCCACAACGGCCGGTCCGCCCCGGGACGCTCCTTGCCGTAGGTGGCCAGCAGCGCCTGCGCCTCGATCGGGTCGCCCAGCGTCGTACCCGTGCCGTGTGCCTCCACCGCGTCCACCTCGGCCGCCGACAGGCCCGCGTTCCGCAGTGCGTCGCGGATCACCCGCTGCTGCGAGGGACCGTTCGGCGCGGTCAACCGGCTGCTCGCGCCGTCCTGGTTGACGGCGGCGCCCCGTACCACGGCCAGCACCTGGTGCCCGTTGCGCTCGGCGTCGGACAGCCGCTCCAGCAGCAGCACACCGGCGCCCTCGGCCCATGAGGTGCCGTCGGCCGTGTTGGAGAACGACTTGCAGCGTCCGTCCACGGCGAGTCCGCGCAACCGGCTGAACTCGATGAACACCTCTGGAGTGGCCATCATGGCCACGCCGCCGGCCAGCGCCAGCGAGCAGTCGCCCTTGCGGAGCGCCTGCATGGCCAGGTGCAGCGCCACCAGCGACGAGGAGCACGCGGTGTCCACGGTCACCGCGGGGCCCTCGAAGCCGAAGGTGTAGGAGATGCGGCCGGACGCGATGCTTCCGGCGCTGCCGTTGCCCAGGTGGCCTTCGAGACCCTCCGGTATCGCGTGGATGCGGGAGCCGTAGTCGTTGTACATCACGCCGACAAAGACGCCGGTACGGCTGCCGCGCATGGACGCCGGAGCGATGCCCGCCCGCTCCAGCGCCTCCCACGAGGTCTCCAGCAGCAGCCGCTGCTGCGGATCGGTCGCCAGCGCCTCGCGCGGACTCATGCCGAAGAACGAGGCGTCGAAGCCGTTCGCGTCGTGCAGGAACCCGCCCTCACGCGTGTAGCTCTTGCCGGGCTTCTCCGGGTCCGGGTCGTACAGGTCCTCGTCCCATCCCCGGTCCACGGGGAAGGCGGAGACGGCGTCGGTGCCCGAGGCGACCAGTTCCCACAGGTCTTCCGGCGTCTCGACCCCACCGGGATACCTGCACCCCATGCCGACGATCGCGATGGGTTCCCGGTCCCTGTCCTTGAGCTCCCTCAGCTCTTCACGGGTCTCGTGCAGGCTGGCCGTGGCGCGCTTGAGGTAGTCGCGCAGTTTGGTCTCACTCACCGCTTCTTGTCACTCCTCTGAGAACCCCGGACAGGGGTGGAAAGCCTTCGGCCGGCGACTTCTGGGGACGGGGACGTCCACGTCACGAGAGCTCCTCGTCGAGGAAGTCAAAGATCTCGTCGTCGGTCGCCGACTCGAACCTGTCGGCGGCAGCGACCCCACCGTTGGTTGTCTGTGTCTGCTGCGCGCCCAGCTTCGCCAGGACCTGCTGCAGGCGTGCGGTGAGGCGTTCCCTGGCGGCCTCGTCCGCCACCACCTCGGCGAAGGAGCTCTCCAGCTTCTCCAGCTCCGACAGGACCGGCAGCACCACCGATCCGTCCGTCCCCGCGTCGACGAGCTCTTCGGCCAGGTATCCGGCCAGCGCCCGGGAGGTCGTGTAGTCGAAGAGCAGCGTGGCGGGCAGCCGAAGGCCGGTCACCGTGCCCAGCTGGTTGCGGAGTCCGACCGCGGTCAGCGAGTCGAAGCCGAGGTCGAGGAATCCGCGGTCCGGGGCGATCATGCGGGGGTTGTCGTGGCCCAGCGCCATGGCCGCGTGCTCGGTCACCAGCTCGAGGAGCGCCTGCTGCCGCCCGGCCGGGTCCAGCGAGCCGATACGGCGGCGCAGTTCGGCGGAGCCGGCGCCGGAACCGCCCGTGGACGTCTTCGCGGGGCCGCGGCGGGCCGTGGTCCGGATGATGCCCCGCAGCAGGGCCGGGACCGGCCCGTCCTGGGCTCGCCACGCCGAGGCGTCGAGCCGCGCCGGGACGAGGGTGGCCGCGTCGATGCCGCACGAGGTGTCGAACAGGGCCAGTGCCTCCTCGGAGGCCATCGGGACCACGCCGTCCCGGGCGATGCGCCGCCTGTTGGCCTCGTCCAGCTGGCCGGTCATGCCGCTGCGCTCCTCCCACAGACCCCAGGCGAGTGACTGGGCGGGCAGGCCCTCGGCCCGGCGCCGGTACGCGAAGGCGTCCAGGAAGGCGTTGGCGGCGGCGTAGTTGGCCTGGCCGGGGCCGCCGAGCGTCCCGGAGAGCGAGGAGAAGAGCACGAACGCGGACAGGTCGAGGCCGGCGGTCAGCTCATGCAGGTTGAGCACCGCGTCGACCTTGGGCCGCAGCACGCGGTCGACGCGCTCGGGAGTGAGCGCCTCGACGACGCCGTCGTCCAGTACGCCGGCGGTGTGCACCACGGCGGTGAGCGGGTGCTCGTCCGGCAGGGAGGCCAGGAGTCCGGCGAGGGCGTCGCGGTCGGCGGTGTCGCAGGCGGCGACCGTGGCGTGGGCGCCGAGGTCCGCCAGCTCCGTGCGCAGTTCGGCCGCGCCGTCCGCGGCGAGGCCGCGGCGGCTGGCCAGCACGAGGTTGCGCACACCGTGCTCGCCGACGAGGTGCCGGGCGACCAGCCCGCCGAGGCCGGAGGCCGCTCCGGTGACCAGGACGGTGCCCTGCGGGTCCCAGGTGATGCCGGTCGTGGCCGTGTCCCGCTCGGCGTCGTCGCCGGGCGCCGGGACCCGGGCCAGCCTGCCGGCCAGGACCGTGCCGCCGCGGACCACGATCTGCGGCTCATCGGTGGTGAGCGCCGCCGGGAGGATCCGGCGTGAGCCGTCCTGGTCGTCCAGGTCGGCCAGGACGAACCGGTCGGGGTTCTCGGACTGGGCCGAGCGCACCAGGCCCCAGACGGCCGCGGCGGCGGGGTCGGCCACATCGGTGTCCTCGCCGGCGGCGATGGCTCCCCGGGTGAGGAACACCAGCCGGGAGGCTCCGAAGCGGTCGTCGGCCAGCCAGTTCTTGAGCAGGTCGAGGGCGCGGTGGCCGGTTTCCCGGACCGCCTCCGCCAGGTCCTGCGTCCGGTGGGTGCCGGACACGGTGGGGGCCAGGACGACGTCGGGCGCGGTGGCGCCCGCATCGACGGCCCGGGCCAGGGCCGCGAGGTCCGGGTAGGTGTCCACGGTGCCATCGGCCGTTCCGAGGACACCGGCCACCTCGGCCAGGTCGGGTCCGACGAGGGCCCAGCGCCCGGCCGCCACGCCGTTCGGCTCCGGGGCGCGGGAGGTGTCCACGGGCGTCCACTCGACCTGGTACAGCGACTCGTACGGCCGGGCGGCGTTCACCTGCTCCGGGGCCACGGGCCGCAGGACGAGGGAGTCGACCGCGACGACGAGTGCGCCGGAGGTGTCGGTGGCGTGCAGGGAGACGGTGTCCCCGCCGGCGCTCGCGAGCCGTACGCGCAGCGCGGACGCGCCACCGGCGTGGAGGGTCACCCCGTTCCACGAGAACGGCAGGGTGCTGCCGTCGGTGCCGGTGGGGTTGAACGCGACGGTGTGCAGCGAGGCGTCGAGCAGTGCCGGGTGCAGGCCGTACCGCGCGGCCTCGGCCTCCTGGGTCTCGGGCAGGTCGATCTCGGCGAAGATCTCGTCACCGCGGCGCCAGGCGGCTCGCAGCCCCTGGAAGGCCGGTCCGTAGGCGAAGCCCACGTCGATGAAGCGGTCGTAGAGACCGTCCACGTCGATCGGCTTCGCCTCCGCGGGCGGCCATACGGCGAAGTCGGCGGCCACGGACTCCGCCGCCGTGGTGGACGGGTCCCTGGTGAGCAGGCCGGTCGTATGGCGTGTCCAGGGGTCGTCCGGCTGGGCGTCCTCGGACCGGGAGTACAGGTTGAGCGAACGGGCTCCGGACTCGTCCGGCTCGCCCACGGTGAGCTGGATCTGGGCCGCGCCCCGTGCGGGCAGGATCAGCGGTGTCTCGATGGTCAGCTCGTCCAGCCGCTCGTAACCCACCTGCTCCGCCGCGCGCAGGGCCACTTCCACGAAGGCCGTGCCCGGGAAGAGCACGGTCTCCGCGAAGACGTGGTCGGCCAGCCACGGCTGGGTGGCGACGGACAGACGGCCGGTGAACAGGTAGGTGTCGGTGTCGGCCAGGGCGACGGCGGCGCCGAGGAGCGGGTGGTCGGGCGAGTCCAGCCCGGCCGAGGTCACGTCCCCGCCGGTGGCCGGCGCCGTCTCGAGCCAGTAGCGCTGCCGCTGGAAGGCGTAGGTGGGCAGCTCCACCCGCCGGGCGCCACGCCCGGCGAACACCGCGTCCCACCGCACCGTGGTGCCGTGGACGTGGAGTTCGGCCAGTGCCATGGTCAGCGACTGGATCTCGGGCCGGTCCTTGCGCAGCACGGACACGAGGGAGGGAGCGAGCCCGCCGTCGGACTCCTCGGCCGTCAGGCAGTCCTGGGCCATCGCGGTGAGCACACCGTCCGGGCCCACCTCCACGAACGAGGTGACGCCCAGCTTCTCCAGGGTCCGTACGCCGTCCGCGAACCGCACCGCCTCCCGCACATGGCGCACCCAGTACTCCGGCGAGCACACCTCATCGGTGTCCGCCGCCGTGCCGGTGACGTTGGAGACCAGGGAGAGGGCCGGAGGAGCGAACGACAGGCCCTCGACGACCTTGCGGAAGTCGCCGAGCACCCCGTCCATCCGCGGGGAGTGGAAGGCGTGGCTGACCCGCAGGCGGCGCGTCTTACGGCCCGCTCGCTCCCACTGTCCGGCGATCTCCAGCACCGCGGCCTCATCGCCCGCGATGACCACGGCGGTCGGGCCGTTGACGGCGGCGATGCTCACCTCGGCCTCACGACCGGCCAGCGACGCGGCGATCTCCTCCTCGGGCGCCTGGACGGCCACCATCGCGCCGCCCTCGGGCATGGACTGCATCAGCCGGCCGCGGGCGGCCACCAGCGCGCACGCGTCCTCCAGCGAGAACACCCCCGCCACATGTGCGGCGGCGATCTCGCCGATGGAGTGGCCGATCAGCACATCCGGGGTGATGCCCCAGTGCTCCAACAGCCGGAAGAGCGCCACCTCGATGGCGAACAGCGCGGGCTGGGTGAACGCCGTCTGGTTCAGCAGGTCGGCATCCGCGCTGCCCTCGGCCGCGAACATCACCTCGGTGAGGGGACGGTCGAGCAGCACATCGAGATGCGCGCACACCTCGTCCAGCGCCTGGGCGAACACCGGGAAGGCCTCGTACAACTCCCGCCCCATGCCCAGGCGCTGCGCACCCTGGCCCGAGAACAGGAACGCCGTCTTGTGCTCGGCCCGCGCCACGCCCTGGATCAGCGTGGCCGCGTTCCTGCCCTCCGCCAGCGCGTCGAGTCCGGACCGGAACTGGGCCGGCTCCTCGGCGACCACCACCGCGCGGTAGGGCAGGGCGGAACGGGTCGTCGCCAGCGAATAGCCGATGTCGGCGAGGTCGTCGGCGTGCGCGGTGGCCACACCCTCGAACTCGCGCAGCCGCGCGGCCTGGGCGCACAACGCGTCGGGGCTTCCGCCGGAGAGCAGCCAGGGAACGACCGTGATGCCGGCCGGCGCACCGGCGGCCTCGCCACCGGTCTCCTGTGACGGTGCCTCCGCGGGGTCGGCCGCCTCGATGATGGTGTGCGCGTTGGTGCCGCTGATCCCGAAGGACGACACGGCCGCCCGGCGCGGGCGGTCCGTCTCCGGCCACGGGGTCGCCTCGGTCAGGAGGGACACGGCGCCGCTGGTCCAGTCGACGTGCGGCGAGGGCTCGTCCGCGTGGAGCGTCTTCGGCAGCACGCCCTCCCGCATGGCCATCACCATCTTGATGACCCCGGCCACACCGGCCGCCGCCTGGGTGTGCCCGATGTTCGACTTGATGGAGCCCAGCCACAGCGGCTCGTCCTCCGGCCGCCCCTGGCCGTAGGTGGCCAGCAGCGCCTGCGCCTCGATCGGGTCACCCAGCGAGGTGCCCGTGCCATGGGCTTCCACCGCGTCCACGTCGGCGGCCGTCAGGCCCGCGCTCTCCAGCGCCTTGCCGATCACCCGCTGCTGCGACGGGCCGTTGGGCGCCGTCAGTCCGTTGGACGCGCCGTCCTGGTTGATCGCCGAACCCCGGACGACGGCCAGCACCTGGTGGCCGTTGCGCCGGGCGTCCGACAGCCGCTCCACCAGCAGCAGGCCCACGCCCTCGGACCAGCCCGTGCCATCGGCCTCGGCGGAGAACGCCTTGCACCGCCCGTCCGGCGACAGCACCCGCTGGGAGCTGAACTCGACGAACGTGCCCGGGGTGGCCATGATCGTCACACCGCCGGCCAGCGCCATGTCGCACTCGCCCTGGCGCAGCGACTGCGCGGCCAGGTGCAGGGCGACCAGCGACGAGGAGCACGCGGTGTCCACCGTCACGGCCGGGCCCTCGAAACCGAAGGTGTAGGAGAGGCGTCCGGAGGCGACGCTCGACGCGCTGCCGAGTCCGAGGTAGCCCTGCACACCGTCCGGCGCGCTGATGGCCCGGCCGCTGTAGTCCTGGTAGTTCGAGCCGATGAAGACGCCCGCCTGGCTGCCGCGCAACGCCGCCGGGTCGATGCCGGCGCGCTCGAACGCCTCCCAGGACGTCTCCAGCAGCAGCCGCTGCTGCGGGTCCATGGCCAGGGCCTCGCGCGGGTTGATCCCGAAGAAGTCCGGGTCGAAGTCGGTGATGTTGTCGAGGAATCCGCCGGTGAGGGCGTAGGTCTTGCCCGGCTTGTCGGGGTCGGGGTCGTACAGCCCCTCGAGGTCCCAGCCTCGGTCGTCGGGGAACCCGGAGATGGTGTCGACTCCGGCGTTCACCACGTCCCACAGCTGCTCGGGGGTCCGCACCCCGCCCGGGAACCGGCAGCTCATCGCCACGATCGCGATGGGCTCGTCGAACGAGTCCGATCGGGTCGGCGTCGTCTCGGCGGCGCCGCCTTCCTCGGTGCCGAACATCTCGCCGTGCAGGAACCGTGCGAGCACCGCGGGCGTGGGGTAGTCGAAGACCAGGCTGACCGGCAGCCGCAGCCCGGTCGCCGCGCCGATCCGGTTGCGCAGTTCGACGGCGGTCAGCGAGTCGAAGCCGAGGTCACGGAAGGCACGGTCCGACGCGACCGCGTCCGCGCTGTCGTGCGCGAGGACGTCGGCGGCCTGGGCACGCACCAGGTCCCGCAGCGCTCCTTCGCGCTTCTCCCGGGGCATGGCTTCCAGCCGGTCGTGGAGTTCCGCCCGCCCGGGGGCGGAACTGCCCGCCGTGAGCTGCTTCCCCGTGGCCGCGCTCGGCACGTTCCGCAGCTGGCGGAAGAGGGGAGTGTCGGCGGAGTCCGCTTCGAAGCGTGCCCAGTCGATGTCCGCGACCGCGAGGAACGTCTCGTCGTGGTCCAGTGCCTGCTGCAGCGCCGAAATCGCCAGCTCGGGGTCCATGGCCTGGATCCCCGAGCGGCTCATCCGCTCGCCGACCTCGTCCGTGACGAGGCCGCCTCCGGCCCAGGCACCCCAGGCGATGGAGGTGGCCGGAAGCCCGTCCGCACGCCGCTGGGCCGCCAGCGCGTCGAGGTAGGCGTTGCCCGCGGCGTAGCTCCCCTGACCCGGGTTGCCCAACGTGGCCGCCGCCGAGGAGAACAGCACGAACGCCGACAGCTCCATCCCGGCGGTCAGCTCATGGAGATTCCGCGTGGCGTCCACCTTCGGACGCAGCACCCCGGCCGCCCGCTCCACCGTCAGGGCGTCCACGACACCGTCGTCCAGCACACCGGCCGTATGCACCACGGCGGTCAGCGGGAACTCCGACGGAATCGCGTCCAGCACCCCGGCCAGCGCCGCACGGTCCGCGGCGTCACACGCCGCCACCGTCACCCGGGGCCCGAGCCCTTCCAGCTCCGCCTTCAACTCGGCGGCGCCCTCGGCCTCCATACCACTGCGGCTCGTCAGGACGAGGTGCTCGGCGCCCGTACGCGCCAGCCAGCGGGCGACGTGACCGCCCAGCGCACCCGTACCACCGGTCACCAGCACCGAACCACTCGGCCGCCAGCCATCGGCGGTCGTGGCATCAGGCGCGGATGCCCGCGCCAGCCGCTTGGCGAAGACACCGGAGCCGCGCACCGCGACCTGGTCCTCGCCCTCCGTGCCCGCCAGCACTCCGGCCAGCCGGGCCACCGCGCGGGTGTCGATGGTCTCGGGCAGGTCGACGACGCCGCCCCAGCGCTGGGGGTACTCCGCCTCCAGGGTCCGGCCCAGGCCCCACAGCATGGACTGCGCCGGGCTCACCAGCCGGTCGGAGCGGCCCACCGACACCGCACCCCGGGTGCCGCACCACAGCGGAGCCACCACATCCGCGTCGCCCAGCGCCTGAACGAGCGCCACCGTCGCCGCCAGCCCGGCCGGGACCACACCGAACGTCGCATGCCCCGACTCGTCCAGCCCCAGCAGCGAGAACACCCCCGCCACGGCCGACGGCTCGACGCCATCGAGGGCCCCGCGCAGCCGCTCCGCCATCACCTCACGGTCATCCGCCGCCCCGGCGGCCATCCGCACCACATGCGCACCGCGCCCGGCCAGCCCGTCCAGCACTGCGGCGACCAACGCGTCGTCACCACAGGCTTCCGGAACGGCCACCAGCCAGGTGCCCGAGAGCGTGGTCTCGGACGCGGATGCCAGGGGCTTCCAGACCGCCTGGTAACGCCAGCCGTCCACCTTGTTCTGCTCACGCCGCTGACGGCGCCAGGACGACAGCGCCGGAAGCAACGCCGTCAACGACGACTGCTGCTCCTCGTCCTCCACCTCCAGGGTGCGGACCAGCGCCTCCAAATCCTCACGCTCCACCGCCTCCCAGAAGCGCACATCCACCGCGTCCGCGCTCGAGCCGCCACCGGCGGCGGCCACCTCGGCGGCCGAGGTGGCGTCCAGCCAGTACCGCTGGCGCTGGAAGGCGTAGGTGGGCAGCTCGACGGGGCGGGCCCCGGTCCCGGCGAACACCGTCCGCCAGTCCACGGCGATACCGCCGACGTGGGCCGCGGCCAGGGAGGTCAGGAACCGTTCCAGACCGCCTTCGTCACGGCGCAGCGAGCCGACGGCGGCCACGGGGGTGCCGTGGTCCTCGGCCGTCTGCTCGATGCCCACGGTCAGCACCGGATGCGCGCTGGCCTCCACGAACGTCTGGAAGCCTTCGTCCAGGAGCACCCGTACGGTCTCGTCGAAACGCACGGTCCCGCGCAGATTGCGGTACCAGTAGCCGGCGTCCATCTCCGTGGTGTCCAGCACCCCGCCGGTCACCGTCGAGTAGAAGGGCACCGAGGAGGACCGCGGAGCGATGCCGGCCAGAGTGCGCCGGATCTCCTCTTCAAGGCTTTCGACGTGGGCGGAGTGCGAGGCGTAGTCCACGGGGATACGGCGCGCCCGGACCTCCTCCGCCTCACACGCCGTCAGCAGCTCCTCCAGCGCGTCGGCATCGCCGGAGACCACGACCGCCGAGGGCCCGTTCACCGCCGCCACCGACAGCCGCTCACCCCATGCCCCGAGGCGCTCCCGCACCGCGTCCACGGGCAGCGACACCGACACCATGCCCCCGCGCCCGGACAGCACGGGCAGTGCCTGGCTGCGCAGGGCCACCACCTTCGCGGCGTCCTCCAGCGACAGCGCACCCGCCACACACGCCGCCGCGATCTCACCCTGCGAATGGCCGATCACGGCGGCGGGCTCGACACCGTAGGAGCGCCACAGCTCCGCCAGCGACACCATCACCGCCCACAGCACCGGCTGCACCACATCCACCCGCTCCAGCGCCTCCGCGGCGCCCTCACCGCCGCGCAACACCTCCACCAGCGACCAGTCCACGAACGGCGCCAGCGCCGCGGCACACTCCTCGATCCGCCGGGCGAACACCGGCGAGGCGTCCAGCAGCCCCGCCGCCATCCCCACCCACTGCGACCCCTGACCGGGAAAGACGAACACGACTCCGGCACTGCGCCTGGCGACGCCTTCGACCAGCCCCGGGGCGCCGCCACCCGCGAGATGGTCGGTCAGGGCCCGGACGGCCTGCGTACGATCCTGGGCCAGCACCACCGCACGATGGTCAAAGGCGGTCCGGGTCGTGGCAAGCGACAGCCCGATGTCCCCGGCCGCCATCTCCGGGTGCTGTTCCACATGGTCCAGCAGCCGCCTGGCCTGGGCGCGCAGCGCCGCCTCGGACTTGCTCGACAACAGCCAGGGGATGAGCGGCAGCGCCGTCGTCCGGGGCTCTGCCGCCTCCTCGGAGCCGGAAGCCGCCTCGGCGGCGTCGTCACTCGTCACCTCGGGTGTGGCGGACGGTGCCGGTGCCTGCTCGATGATGGCGTGGGCGTTGGTCCCGCTGATGCCGAAGGAGGACACCCCGGCCCGGCGCGGCTCCTCGCCCTCGGGCCATGCGGCGGCCTCGGTGAGAAGCTCGACCGTGCCCGTCGACCAGTCCACATGCGGCGACGGCTCGTCGATGTGCAGGGTGCGCGGCAGCACACCATGCCGCATCGCCAGCACCATCTTCATCACACCGGCCACGCCGGCGGCCGCCTGTGTATGGCCGATGTTGGACTTGACCGACCCCAGCAGCAGCGGATCACCCGTGGTGCGCTCACGGCCATAGGTGGCCAGCAGCGCCTGCGCCTCGATCGGATCGCCCAGCTTCGTACCGGTCCCGTGGGCCTCCACGGCGTCGACCTGCCCGGCCGTGAGCCCGGCGTTGGCCAGCGCCTGGCGGATCACCCGCTGCTGCGACGGGCCGTTGGGGGCGGACAGCGCACTGCTCGCGCCATCCTGGTTCGTCGCCGTCCCCCGGACAACCGCCAGCACCGGATGCCCGTTTCGCCGGGCGTCGGAGAGCCGCTCCAGGAACAGCATCCCGGCACCCTCGGCCGCCCCGAAACCATCGGCCGCCGCCGAGAAGGGCTTGCACCGGCCGTCCAGTGCGAGCCCGCGCTGCCGGCTGAAACCGACGAACGTACCCGGCGTGGCCATCACGCTCACACCGCCGGCCAGGGCGAAGGAGCACTCCCCCTGACGCAGCGCCTGCACCGCCAGATGCAGGGCCACCAGCGACGACGAGCACGCGGTGTCCACCGTCACCGCGGGGCCCTCCAGCCCGAGCGTGTAGGCCACCCGCCCGGACACCACGCTGATCGCGCTGCCGGTCACCAGATGACCCTCGACACCGTCCGGCGCCTCGTGCACCCGCGGCCCATAGTCGGGGGCCACCGCCCCGAAGAAGACCCCGGACCGGCTGCCCCGCAGCGAGACCGGGTCGATCCCCGCCCGCTCGATGGCCTCCCACGACGTCTCCAGCAGCAACCGCTGCTGCGGATCCATCGCCATCGCCTCGCGTGGCGAGATCCCGAAGAAGTCGGCGTCGAAGTCGCCGATGTCGTACAGGAATCCCCCCTCGCGCGTATAGGAGGTTCCCGACCGGTCAGGGTCCGCGTCATAGAGCGAGTCGAGGTCCCAGCCACGGTCCTCGGGGAACGGCGTGATGGCGTCCTCGGCGCCGCTCAGCAGCTGCCAGAACTCCTCGGGAGAACCCACCCCGCCGGGGAAGCGGCAGCTCATCCCGACGATCGCGATCGGCTCACGGGCCGCCGACTCCACATCCTGCAGACGCTGCCGCGCCTGGTGCAGATCAGCCGTCACCCGCCGGAGGTAGCCGAGCAGCTTTTCTTGTTCCGACATCAGAACCTCTCGGGGTCGCGCTTCGGGAGCGGGGTGGTCGGCGGGCAGGTGGTGTGGGTTCGTGGATGCGCCGTGGTGGCGGCCGCTGGTCGGATCACGACGTCCCGAACTCCTGGTCGATGAAGGCGAAGAGCTCGTCGGCCTCCGCCGTCTCCAGGTGTTCGGCGACGTCCTGGGCATCGCCGGATTCGGTGGCCGGACCATCCGGCGCCGGGCCGCCACGGCCGCCGTCCCAGTGGGACAGAAGACGCTTCAACCGGCTGGCGACCATCGCCCGGGTGTCGTCGTCGGCCGCCGCGCCCGTGCCGAGCAACGCCGCTTCCAGCCGGTCGAGTTCGGCGGCCACGTCCGATGGTTCGTCCGCCGCCAGGGGGGCGATCTCCGCGTTCAGCTGTGCGGCCAGCGCCGCGGGGGTCGGGTAGTCGAAGATGAGCGTCGCGGGCAGCCGCAGCCCGGTGGCCGCGTTCAGCCGGTTGCGCAGCTCGACCGCGGTGAGCGAGTCGAAGCCCAGCTCCAGGAAGCCACGATCGGTGTCCACCGCCGACGCCGACCCGTGCCCGAGGACGGTGGCGGCGTGTTCCTGGACCAGCCGCAGCAGCGTCCGCTGCCGCTCCCCCTGGCCGAGCCCGGCAAGACGCCGCGCCAGCGGCGCCTCCCGCGCACCGGAGTCGTCCTGGGCCGAGGCCCGCCGGGACACGGCGGGCCGTCGTACGAGTCCGCCCAGCAAGGGGGGCACGGGGGTGGTGTCGGCGGTGGCCGCCAGGTGGCCGAGGTCGAGCCGCGCGGGCACCACGAGGCCCTCGGCCAGCCGCCCGGCCGTGTCGAACAGCCCCAGCCCCTCCTCGGAGGAGAACGGCACCAGTCCGCCGCGCGTCATCCGCGACAGATCCGCCTCGGCGAGATGTCCGGTCATCCCGCTGCGCTCGGCCCACATGCCCCAGGCCAGCGACACTCCCGGCAGACCCATCGCCCGGCGCCGCTGCGCCAGTCCGTCCAGGAACGTGTTGGCGGCGGCGTAGTTCGCCTGGCCCGCGGACCCCAGGACACCGGCGGCCGAGGAGAACAGGGCGAACATGGCCACATCGAAGCGGCGCGTCAGCTCATGCAGATGCCACGCCCCGTCGACCTTGGCGCGCAGCACCGCGTCCAGCCGCTCCGGTGTCAGTGAGGTCACCGTGCCGTCGTCCAGGAGGCCCGCGGCATGGACCACACCGGTCAGGCCGTGCCCGTCGTCGGGCAGCCCCGCCAGCAGCTCGGCCAGCGCGTCGCGGTCGGCGACGTCGCAGGCGGCCACGTCGACCGAGGCCCCCAGGGCGGTCAGCTCCGTCTCGAGCGCCGCCATGCTCTCGGCGGCGCGGCCACGGCGGCTGACCAGCAGCAGCCGGCGTATCCCGTGCTCGGCCACCAGATGCCGTGCGACCAGCCCGCCCAGGACACCTCCGGCACCGGTGATCAGCACCGTGCCCTCCGGGTCCAGCGCGGCCGGAACACTCAGCACCAGCTTGCCCACATGGCGGGCCTGGCTCATGAACCGGAACGCCTCGGGGGACCTGCGCACATCCCACACCCGGGTGGGCAGCGGCCGCAGTTCACCTCGCTCGAACAGGGCCACGATCTCGGCGAGCATGTCCCCGATGCGCTCGGGGCCCGCCTCCGCCAGGTCGAACGCCCGGTACAGCACGCCCGGATGCGCCGCGGCCACCTCATCGGCCGACCGCACATCCGTCTTGCCCATCTCGATGAACCGCCCGCCCTCGCCCAGCAGCCGCAGCGAGGCGTCCACGAACTCACCGGCCAGGGAGTCCAGGACCACATCCACACCGCGACCGCCCGAGGTGGCCTTGAACCGCTCCTCGAACTCCAGCGTCCGCGACGAGGAGATATGCGCCTCGTCCAGGCCGAGACCGCGCAGGACATCCCACTTGGCCTCGCTGGCGGTCGCGAACACCTCGCAGTCCCAGGCCCGCGCCAGCTGCACCGCCGCGATCCCGACACCACCGGCGGCGGCATGGACCAGCAGCGACTCACCACGCCGGAGACCCGCCAGCTCCCGCAACGCGTACAGAGCCGTCACGAACACCACCGGGACGGAGGCGGCCTCGGTGAAGGACCACCCGTCCGGAATCCGCACCAGCGTGCGGTGATCCACGACGGCCAGCGGCCCGAAACCGCCCTCCCACAGCCCCATCACCCGGTCGCCGACGGCCAGGGAGGTCACACCGGGACCAGTGGCCACGACCACACCGGCCCCCTCGCCGCCCATCAGCGCCTCGCCCGGGTACATGCCCAGGGAGATCAGGACATCGCGGAAGTTCAGGCCCGTGGCGCGCACCGCGACCCGCACCTCGTGCTCGCCGAGTTCCGCGGTGGCGTCCGCGGCCGTGGCCAGCGCCAGCCCCTCCAGCGTGCCCGCGCCGGACGCCTCCAGCCGCCACGCCTCCGTACCGGCCGGCGGCGTCAGCACACCCGCCGCGGCACCGGAGGCCAGACGTGGGACCAGCATCTCCGCGCCGCGCACCGCCAGCTGCGGTTCCCCGGTGGACACCGCCTGGTGCACCAGGGCCAGCGACTGCTCGCCGCCGTCCACATCCAGCAGGACGAACCGGTCCGGGTTCTCGGCCTGCGCCGACCGCACCAGCCCCCACACCGGAGCCGCCGCCAGGTCACGCGGGTCCACGCCGTCCTCGGTCGCCATCGCGCCGCGGGTCACGAGCACCAGCCGCGCATCGGCGAACCGGTCCTCCGTCAGCCATGCCCGCACCATGTCCAGGGTCTGGTGGGCCACCGCCCGCGTCGCCGGAACGACGTCCTCACCGGGGGCGGAGGAGACGGTCACGAACACCAGGTTCGGCAGCGGGGCGCCCGACCCCACATGGGCCGCGAGAGCGGCCAGGTCGGCATGCTCCTCCACCGACCCGTCGGCCGCCTTCAACCCCCGGGCCAGGCCGAAGACATCGGGCCCGGCCACGGCACACCGGTCGGTCTCGGGGACCGGGGCGGTGGTGGGCGCCGCGACCCACTCCACCCGGTACAGCGACTCGGTGTCCTCGGCGGACGACGCCAGCTGCGCTTCCGACACCGGCCGGGTGACCAGCGCCTCCGCCGATGCCACCGGCGTACCGGCGGCGTCCGCGACCAGCACCGACATCCCATCGGCGCCCGTGCGGGCCAGCCGTACCCGCAGCGAGGTGGCGCCGGTGGCGTACAGCGACACACCGCTCCACACGAACGGCAGCCGGATCCCGCCCGAGCTCCCCTCGCCCTCGGCGGCAGCGGACACCAGCCAGGCGTGCAGCGCCGTGTCGAGCAGCGCGGGATGCAGCCCGAACCGGGCCGCCTCCGCCCGCGACTCCTCCGGCAGCGCCACCTCCGCGAAGACCTCATCGCCCTTGCGCCAGACGGCACGCAGCCCCCGGAACACCGGTCCATACGCCAGTCCGGTGGCCGCCACCTCCTCATAGAAGCCCGCGGTCTCGACCGCCTCCGCTCCCGCCGGCGGCCATGCGCTCAGGTCCACCGGACCCGCCGCCCCGTCGGCGGCGGAGGCCACGGCCAGCACGCCCTTCGCATGGCACGTCCACGGCGCGTCCGGACCGTCGCCACGACGGGAGTACACACTGAGCTCGCGCTCCGCGCCCTGCCCGGGGCCACTCACCACCAGCTGCACCTGGACCGCCCCCTCCTCGGGCAGCACCAAAGGCGCCTCCAGCGTCAGCTCCTCCAACCGGTCGCAACCCACCGCGTCACCGGCCCGCGACGCCAACTCGACAAACGCCGTACCCGGCAGGATGACCCGGCCCAGCACCGCGTGGTCGGCCAGCCAGGGATGCGTACGCAGCGACAGCCGGCCGGTCAGCAGGAAACCGTCGGAGTCGGGCAGCGGCACAGCGGCACCCAGCAGCGGATGCCCCGCCGCGTCCAGTCCCGCCGACGACACATCACCGGCGCCGTCCGCCTCGGGATCCAGCCAGTAGCGCGCACGCTGGAAGGCATACGTCGGCAGATCGACGCGCCTGGCCGCCGTTCCGGCGAAGAGACCCGCCCAGTCGACAGATGCTCCGCCGACATACGCCTCGGCCAGGGAGGTCATGAACCGCTGCAGGCCGCCTTCGTCACGGCGCAGCGAACCGACAGCCGTCACCCGGGCGCCGTGGTCCTCCGCGGTCTGCTCCACCCCCATCGTCAGGACTGGGTGGGCGCTGGCCTCGATGAACACCTGGAAGCCGTCGGTCAGCAGAACACGGACGGTCTCGTCGAAGCGCACGGTCTGCCGCAGGTTGCGGTACCAGTAGCCGGCGTCCATCTCCGTGGTGTCCAGCACCCCGCCGGTCACCGTCGAATAGAACGGCACCGACGACGAGCGCGGGGCGATTCCCGCGAGGAGCTGCCGAAGCTCGTCCTCGATGGCTTCGACATGAGCGCAGTGGGACGCGTAGTCCACGGGGACGCGGCGCGCCCGGATCCCGTCGCCCTCGCATACGCCCATCAGCTCGTCCAGCGCGTCGGCGTCGCCGGAGACCACGACCGCCGAGGGCCCGTTCACCGCCGCCACCGACAGCCGCTCACCCCACGCCTCGAGGCGCTCCCGCACCGAATCCACGGGCAGCGACACCGACACCATGCCCCCGCGCCCGGACAGCGCACGCAGCGCCTGGCTGCGCAGGGCCACCACCTTCGCGGCGTCCTCCAGCGACAGCGCACCCGCCACACACGCCGCCGCGATCTCACCCTGCGAATGGCCGATCACGGCGGCGGGCTCGACACCGTAGGAGCGCCACAGCTCCGCCAGCGACACCATCACCGCCCACAGCACCGGCTGCACCACATCCACCCGCTCCAGCGCCTCCGCGCTGCCTTCCCCACCCCGCAGCACGTCCGCGAGCGGCCAGTCCACATACGGCGCCAACGCCGCCGCACACTCGCCGATCCGCTCCGCGAACACCGGGGAAGTCTCCAGCAGCCCTGCCGCCATCCCCACCCACTGCGATCCCTGACCAGGGAAGACGAGCACCGCTTGGTCGCGGGCGCCGGCTGTCCCCCGTACCACACCGGGTGCCGCGTTCCCCTCGGCCAGCGCCCCCAGGCCGCTCAGAAGGCCGTCGCCGTCGCCCGCCAGCACCACCGCGCGGTGTTCGAACACACTGCGCGTGGTCGCCAACGACAGCCCGATATCGGCGGGCGAGACCTCCCGGCGCTCACGCACCTGGGTCAGCAGCCGCTCCGCCTGGGCCTCGACCGCGCTGTCCGACCGTCCGGAGATCACCCACGGTGTGACCTCGGGCAGTTCCGCGGCCGGGGCCTCGTCCTCGGCGGCGGTGCTGGGGGCGTCGTCCGACGGAGCCTGTTCCAGCACGGCGTGGGCGTTGGTGCCGCTCATCCCGAAGGAGGAGACTCCCGCGCGCCGCGGCCGTCCCGTCTCCGGCCAGGGCATGGCGTCCGTCAGCAGGCTCACGCCGCCGGCGGACCAGTCCACATGCGGCGACGGCTCATCGATGTGCAGCGACTTGGGCAGTGCGCCGTGCCGCATTGCCATCACCATCTTGATGACACCGGCCACACCGGCGGCCGCCTGCGCATGGCCGATGTTCGACTTCACCGAGCCGAGCCACAGCGGCTGGTCGGCAGGCCGGTCCTGGCCGTAGGTGGCCAGCACGGCCTGGGCCTCGATGGGATCGCCCAGCTTGGTGCCGGTGCCATGTGCCTCGACCGCGTCCACCTCGGTGGCCGACAGCCGGGCGTTCGCCAGCGCGGCGCGGATCACCCGCTGCTGAGACGGGCCGTTCGGGGCGGTCAGGCCGTTGGACGCACCGTCCTGGTTGGTCGCCGTACCCCGGACGAGGGCCAGCACCTCGTGCCCGTTGCGCCGGGCGTCCGACAGCCGCTCCACCAGCAGCAGCCCGACGCCCTCGGCGAATCCGAAACCGTCGGCGCCATCGCTGAACGCCTTGCACTTGCCGTCCACGGACAGCGCGCGCTGACGGCTGAAGTCCACCAGCCCGAGCTGTGTGGACATCACGGTCGCACCACCGGCCAGCGCCATGTCGCACTCGCCCTGGCGCAGCGCCTGGACCGCCAGGTGCAGCGCGACCAGCGAGGAGGAGCACGCGGTGTCCACCGTCACGGCAGGGCCCTCGAGACCCAGGGTGTAGGAGACACGGCCGGAGGCCACGCTGCCCGCGCTGCCGATGCCGAGGTAGCCCTCGATGCCTTCGGGAGAGTGCCCTTGCAGACGGGTGCCGTAGTCGTTGTACACAACGCCGACGAAGACGCCGGTCCGGCTCCCCCGCGCCGTCTCGGGGGCGATACCGGCCCGCTCGAACGCCTCCCACGAGGTCTCCAGCAGCAGCCGCTGCTGCGGGTCCATGGACAGCGCCTCACGCGGCGAGATCCCGAAGAACTCCGGGTCGAACTGGTCGGCGTCGTAGAGGAAGCCACCGTTACGGGCGTAGTACGTGCCCTCGCGCGAGGGGTCCGGGTCGTACGTCGACTCGAGGTCCCAGCCACGGTTGGACGGGAGTGACGACGTGGCATCGGTGCCCGCCATCACCAGCTGCCACAGCTCCTCGGGTGTCTGCACACCGCCGGGGAAGCGGCAGCTCATGGCCACGATCGCGATCGGGTCGTCGTCGGTACCGGACCGGACGTCGGACGGTCCGCCCGCCGCCGCGGTGGCCGTGCCCTGGGACCCGAGGATCTCCGAGCGCAGATGGCCCGCAAGGACCGTCGGGTTCGGGTAGTCGAAGACGAGCGTCGCCGGGAGGCGCAGACCTGTTTCCGCGCTCAGACGGTTCCGCAATTCCACGGCGGTGAGGGAGTCGAAGCCCAGTTCCTTGAAGGGCCGTCCCACCTCGACGGTGTCCGACGTGGCATGTCCCAGGGCGGCGGCCACCTGGACCCGGATCAGCTCTTGGAGCAGGAACTGCTCCTGATCCGCCTCGGACATGCCGACCAGCCGCCGCCGCAGTCGGGCGGCGACGTCGTCCACGTCCGTGTCTCCGGCGCCCGCGGCACGCCGGACGGTCATGCCGGGTACGACGTTGCGGAAGAGGGCGGGGAGTTCGGCGCCCTGCGCACGCAGCGCCGGGATGTCCAGCCGGAAGAGCACGGGGACCACCGCGTCCGACACCAGAGCGGCGTCGAAGAGCTCAAGGCCGTCGTCCGTGGCCAGTGGCACCACGCCCGAACGGGATATCCGCTGGATGTCGTCCTCGCCAAGGTGTCCGGTCATGCCGCTGGCCTCGGCCCACAGGCCCCAGGCCATCGACACGCCCGGCAGTCCCTGGGCCCGGCGCCAGGACGCCAGACCGTCCAGGAACACATTCGCCGCCGCGTAGTTGCTCTGCCCCGCACCACCCAGCACACCGGTGGCCGAGGAGAACAGCACGAACGCCGACAGGTCCATCCCCGCCGTCAGCTCATGCAGATTCCACGCCGCGTCCACCTTCGCCCGCAACACCGGCTCAACCCGCTCACGGGTCAGCGACGTCAGCAGCCCGTCATCGAGCACACCCGCCGCATGCACCACACCACTCAGACCAAAGCCCTCCGGCAACCCCGACAACACCCCGGCCAGAGCCGCACGGTCCGCGGCATCACACGCCGCGATGACCACCTCGGCACCGGCGGCCTCCAGTTCGGCCCGCAATTCGGCCGCGCCCTCGGCCTCCGCACCACGACGGGACAGCAACACCAGCTTCCCGACACCGTGCCGGGCCACCAGATGCCGCGCCACCAGGCCGCCCAGCACACCCGTGCCACCCGTCACCAGCACCGCACCCGAACCGAACCCACCCGACTCCGGAACAGCCACCGCCTGCACCCGGCCCAGACGCGGCACCCGCACCGCACCCGACCGCACCACCACCTGCTCCTCACCCAGGGCCAGCACCCCAGGCAGAAGACCATCGACGCCGTCCAGGTCATCGGTGTCCACCAGCACCAGACGCCCGGGGTTCTCCGCCTGCGCGGACCGCACAAGACCCCACACCGCGGCCCCCGCCATGTCCGTCACACCATCGCCCGTATCGACGGCGCCCCGGGTCACCACCACCAACCGCTCACCCGCACGGTCCTCATCCGCCAACCACCCCTGCGCCCGCTCCAGGACCTCGAGCACATGCCCGTACGCCTCACCCACCACATCCGCACCATCGGAGACCACCCGCATGACCTCTGCCCGCGGTGTGGCCTCACCCCCCGACACGACGGCCCCGGGCGCGTCCACCCACTCGACCCGGAACAGCGCCTCCCGCGCCGCACCGCTCGCGGCCTTCAGCTGATCCGCGTCGACCGGACGCAACACCAGCGACTCGACCGACGCCACCACCCGCCCGGACTCATCGCCCACCAGCACCGACACCGCATCCGACCCGGCACCCGCCGACGCCAGCCGTACCCGCAGCGAGGTCGCACCCACCGCCTCCAGGGCGAACCCGCGCCATGAGAACGGCAGCCGACTGCCCGAATCACCCGTCAGACTCTCGCTCACACCCATCGCGTGCAACGCCGCGTCGAACAGCGCCGGGTGCAGACCGAACTGACCCGCCCGGTCCCGCTCCGCCTCGGGGAGCTCGACCTCCGCGAACACCTCCCCGTCACGCCGCCACGCGTGCTTCAGCCCCTGGAAGACCGGCCCGTACTCCAGCCCGTTCTCCGCGGCCCGCGCATACTCGCCCGACACATCGACCGGCTCGGCCCCCGCCGGAGGCCACACACCGAAGTCGAACGGCGTGCCGGAGACGGGCGCGGCCGAACCGACCACACCATGGGCATGCCGCACCCATGCGGCGCCCTCGCCCTCCGCTTCCTCCCGCGAGAACACACTCACCTCACGGAAACCGGAAGCGTCCGCCTCCCCCACCTCGACCTGAAGGTGTACGCCACCCTTCTCGGGCACGATCAGCGGCGCCTCCAGGACCAGTTCCTCAACGCGACCGGCCCCGACCTGATCGCCCGCCGATACCACCAGCTCGACGAAGGCCGTCCCCGGGAGCAGCATCACCCCATGGACGGCGTGATCCGCCAGCCACCCGTGCGTGGCCAAGGACAGCCGCCCGCTCAGCAGCACCCCGCCGCCACTCGCCAGCGACATCACCGCACCCAGCAACGGATGCCCCAGCGAACCCAACCCCACCGAACCCACATCGCCCACGCCCGCGGGAGCGTCGAGCCAGAAGCGCTCGTGCTGGAAGGCGTAGGTCGGCAGCTCCACGCGGCGGGCGCCGTGTCCTTCGAACACCTTCCGCCAGTCGACGCTCGCTCCGCTGACATGCAGCTCGGCGGCGGAGGTCAGGAACCGCTCGGCTCCGCCCTCATCACGCCGCAGAGTCCCCAGGACCACGGCCCGCGCCTCGGCGGCCTCCACCGTCTGCTGCACCGGCAGGGTCAGCACCGGATGCGGGCTCACCTCGATGAACACGGTGTGGCCCTCATCGAGCAGGGTGCGCGTCGTGGACTCCAGCTCGACGGTCTGCCGCAGGTTCCGGTACCAGTACTCCGCGTCCAGACCGGCGGTGTCCACCAGCTCACCGGAGACCGTCGAGTAGAACGGCACCTCGGAGGAACGCGGCGCGATATCCGCCAGGACCTTCAGCAACTCCTCGCGGATCGACTCCACATGGGCCGAGTGCGAGGCGTAGTCCACCGGAACCCGGCGAACACGGACCTCCTCACCCTCCAGCTCCGCGACCATCTCATCCAGCGCACCCGGATCACCGGACACCACCACCGACCCCGGGCCGTTCACCGCCGCCACCGAGATCGCGCCACCCCACCGGGCGAGACGCTCCTTCACCTCGTCGACCGGCAACCCGACCGACACCATGCCACCACGGCCCGCAAGGCCCGCCGCGATGGCCTGCGACCGCAAGGTCACCACCTTCGCGGCGTCCTCCAGCGAGAGCGCACCGGCCACACAGGCCGCCGCGATCTCACCCTGGCTGTGCCCCATCACGGCATCCGGCTCCACACCCACCGAACGCCACAACTTCGCCAGCGACACCATCACCGCGAAGAGCACCGGCTGAACGACATCCACCCGGTCGAAACCGGGAGCACCCTCAACCCCACGCAGCACCTCGCTCAGCGACCAGTCCACATGAGCCGACAGCGCCGCCTCACACTCACCGATCGCCTCCGCGAACACCGGCGAGGACTCGAGCAGCCCCACCGCCATACCCGCCCACTGCGCACCCTGCCCCGGGAACACGAACACCGAACGACCGGGTGTTTCGGCGTCCTTTCCCCAGACCACACCCGGGAGCTTCGCGCCCTCGGCCACCGCGTCCAGGCGCTCGAGGAGCTCCTCACGGCTGGTCCCGGTCACCACGGCGCGCTGCTCGAAGGCGAACCTGGTCGTCGCCAGCGAGAGCGCCACATCGGCGGCGCCCAGCTCCGGGCGCTCCGCCACGAACTCCCGCAGCCGCCCGGCCTGCACCCGCAGCGCGGTGTCGGTCTTGCCCGACACCACCCATGCCACCGGACCCGCGACACCACCGTCGGCGGGCTCCTCGGCAACCTCCGCCTCGGCCTCGGCCTCCGGGGCCTGCTCCAGGATCACATGCGCGTTGGTCCCGCTCACGCCGAACGAGGACACGCCCACCCTGCGCGGCTCCCCGGTCTCCGGCCACGGCCTCGCCTCGGTCAGCAGCTCGACCTGGCCCTCGGACCAGTCCACATGGCTCGACGGGGCGTCGACATGCAGCGTCTTCGGCAGGACGCCATGCCGCATCGCCATCACCATCTTGATGACGCCGGCCACACCGGCGGCGGCCTGCGTATGACCGAGGTTCGACTTCAGCGAGCCGAGCCACAGCGGCCGGCCCTCGGGCCGGTCCTGGCCATATGTCGCCAGCAGCGCCTGCGCCTCGATCGGGTCGCCCAGCGTCGTCCCCGTACCGTGCGCCTCGACCACGTCGATCTGACTGGGGTTCAGCTCGCAGTTCTCCAGGGCCTGCCGGATCACGCGGCGCTGTGACGGGCCGTTGGGGGCCGTCAGACCGTTGCTCGCACCGTCCTGGTTCACGGCGGAGCCGCGTACCACGGCGAGTATCCGGTGCCCGTTGCGCCGCGCGTCGGACAGCCGCTCCACCAGCAGCACACCGATGCCCTCGGACCATGTGGTGCCGTCGGCTCCGTCGGCGAACGCCTTGCACCGGCCGTCGGGGGCCAGTCCGCGCTGGCGGCTGAAGGTGACGAAGCCCTTGGGGCTCACCATGACGGTCGCACCGCCGACCAGCGCCATGGAGCACTCGCCCTGACGCAGCGCCTGGGCCGCCAGGTGCAGGGCGACCAGCGCCGATGAGCAGGCGGTGTCCACGGTCAGCGCGGGGCCTTCGAAACCGAAGGTGTAGGACACACGGCCCGAGGCGATGCTGGTGGTGGCGCCGTTGTGGAGGTACGGCTCGATCTCGTCCGGTATCTGCGCGGCCTCGGACGCGTAAGTGGTATGCATGGCACCGGTGAAGACACCCGTCTGGCTGCCACGCAGTGACGCGGGGTCGATGCCCGCCCGTTCGAACACCTCCCACGAGGTCTCCAGCAGCAGCCGCTGCTGGGGGTCCATGGCGAGGGCCTCGCGGGGTGAGATTCCGAAAAACGCGGAGTCGAATTGGTCCGCGTCGTGGAGGAAGCCGCCTTCGCGAACGTAACTGGTACCCGGACGCTCCGGGTCCGGGTCGTAGATCCCCTCCACGTCCCAGCCGCGGTTTGTGGGGAAGGGCGAGATCGCATCCGCTCCATCGGCGACCAGACGCCACAGTGCCTCGGGGGAATTCACTCCACCCGGAAATCGGCAGGCCATACCGATGATGGCAAGGGGCTCAGTTGCCGAACTGATCAGCTGGCGGTTCTGACGCTTGAGCCGCTCGATTTCCTTGAACGACTTGCGCAGCGCTTCAACAGCTTTGTTCTGGTTGGATGCAGCAGGCATCGGAAACTCCACACTTAACGCGTCGTTCGCTGGAGAGCGCAACGGCCCTGAGATTTTTCAAAACACGCCTTGCCAGACGGACACCGGCCACACTAGCCCCGCACCCGTAAGGGAAACCCTAGAAACCCGCGCAGGCTCGGTTAACGCTCCCGGGCATGTTCGCGGGATTTGATTTCACCAATGTTTCACCGGCCGTGTATCGCGTGCCACCGTGCGTTCTCCGCCGCTGTTCGCGCTCCGGTTCGACCCGTCTTTTTCACGCGCCAGGGTCTTCTTCGATGCGGATCGCACCGGTGGGGCAACGGGATACGACCTCGCGCAGGGTGTCCAGCCGTCCGGCGTCGGGCTGTGCTTCGAGCAGAACGACGGAGCCGTCCTCGTCGCTCTGGTCGAACAGGTCAGGCGCGATCAGCGCGCACTGGCCAGCCGCACAGCACACCTCACGGTCGGCGGTGATCCTCATCGGGTCTCAGTCCTACCTTGTCGTTCGGGATGATGAGCCGGCCACTCGCGGAGTGGCCGGCTCAGGATTCCGGGCTCGTTCAGTCGTCCCAGGTGACGGGAAGCGACCTGGGGCCGTAGTGCACGAAGTCATCACGCATCGGGACCTCATCGCCCGGCACCGTCAGCCGCAGCGTGGGGAACCTGTCGAACAGGGCCTCGTAGCCGACGCGCAGGATGGTGCGGGCGAGGTGCTGGCCGAGGCACTGGTGCACGCCGTGGCCGAGTGCCAGGTGCCCGTGGTCCGTGCGGCCGATGTCGAGCTGGTCAGGGTTGTTGTAGCGCTCGGGGTCGCGGTTGACGGCCGGGAGGGCGACGGTGACCACTTCGCCCTTCTTGATGGCCTGGCCGGCGAACTCGACGTCCTCGAGCGCCCACCGGCTGGCCCCGAGGTGGGAGATGGTCAGGAAGCGCAGGAGCTCCTCGACGGCACCCGCCATGAGCTCCGGGTCCTCGCGGAGCCTGGCCAGCTGATCGGGGTGCTCGAGCAGGGTGAAGACGCCCATGGCCAGCATGTTGCCCGTGGTGTCGAAGGCCCCGGTGATCAGCGTGGCGGCCATGCCCATGAGCTCCTGCTCGTTGAGCTGCCCGCCGCGGATCAGATCACCGAGGAGGTCGTCCCGGGGGTCGTCCATCCTGGCCGGTACGAAGCGGGACAGGAATCCGCTCATCCCGGACACGGCGGCGAGCGCCTCGGGGACGGTGCAGGAGAGGCGTCCGAGCGTCTCCACGTGCCGCTGGAGGGTCTTGCGCTCCGATTCGGGGACGCCGATCATCTCGCACATCACCCGGGAGGGAACCGATTCGGTGAATACCTCGACAAGATCGGCGCCCGGCCCGGCCTTTTCCAGATCGTCGAGTTGTTCGTGCACGATTCGCTCGATCATGGGGGCGAGCTGACGCGTACGACGGACCGTGAAAAAGCCGGTGACCAGCTTGCGGTACTGGCTGTGGATCGGGTCGTCCGTCTTCGCGAAGGCGCCGGGGTCGGCCGCGCGGCCGTCGTACTGCAGTTCCGTGGGAACCGGAGAGATTATCCCTTCCTGGCGCGCGCTGAAGCTCTTATGAGTGAGGAGTTCCTTCGCTTCGGCGTGCCGCGTGATGAGCCACCCGGGCGACCCATCAGGGTAACTCATGCGCGTTATCCGCTCCTGCTCGCGCAGGGGGGTGTAGCCGTCCGGAGGATCGAAGGGGCAGCTCCGCTGGGTGGGCATTGACACAGTGGGGTGCGGGGCGTCGACCAAGACTCCTCCATCGATTTCACATCCATGCATCGAGGTCGTCGGCGGCTACACCGGCTGGCTCGATGTCGATGCTAGCTTCGTCGTCGACCCGACAGCGCACCGAAAGGCTCCCGCAGACAACGTCTGCAAATTTCCTTAGACAAAGGCGAAAGTTGTTGACCCCGTGCGGGTCGGTGAACTCACCGCGTCGGCCGCCCCGTCTGAGCGTGCGGCCCGACCGCCCTCTACCCCCCTTCCCCGGGTGTGCTCGGTCCAACCACAACCGGCCCGGGTCGAATGTCGGCCATCCCTCCTAAGGCGATTGTCTTAATAAGACGACCGCCTTACGGTGATCAAAGGTCCCCGACACCGGAGGAGTCCCCCCATGACGGAAGCCATCCCCGACTACCCCTTCGAGCAGCCGAACGCGCTGGAGCCCCCGCGGGAGTGGGCCGAGACGCGGGCCACCTGCCCAGTGGCACACGTACGGATGCCCAGTGGGGACGTGGTCGGCCTGCTGACCGGGTACGAGGAGGTCCGTGGCCTGCTGACCGACCCTCGGTTCAGCCGCAACCTGGATCGCGAGGGCGCTGCCCGCATGTCGACCACCGAGGACGGGGGGACGTTCAGCCGCCCCTCCCAGGGTGACGCGGACATCAAGGAGGGCCCGGGACACCGGAGGTGGCGACGGCTGCTCAGCCGCGCGTTCACGGTGAAGAAGATGGAAGCGTGGCGCCCGCGCATCCAGGAGATGGCGGATGAGCTGGTGGCCGCCATGGTGGCCGAGGGGTCACCCGCGGATCTCCGCGCCGCGGTGGCACTCCCCCTTCCCGTGCGGGTCATCTGCGCGCTGCTGGGCGCGCCGAGCGAGGACCAGGACACGTTCGCGCGCTGGTCGGAGACGCTGCTGACGTTGACGCGCTACACCCAGGCCGAAGTGGACGAGGCGCAGGCGGAGTTCCGTGCCTACGCGTCCGATCTCGTCGAGCGCAAGCGGGCGCGGCCGGGCGATGACCTGCTCAGTGAGCTGACCCAGATCACCGACAGCCAGGACGGCCGGCTCAGCCACGACGAACTCATCGCCACCGTGGTCGGTCTCCTGCTCGCGGGGCACGAGACCACCTCCAACATGATCCTCAAGATGACGGCGATGCTGCTGTCGGAGCGGGAGCGCTACGAAACCCTGCTCGCCGATCCCGGGCTGGTACCGGGCGTGGTGGAGGAGGCCCTGCGGCTGGACGCCCTCGGTGGGGTGGGCATCCCCCGGTTCATCACCGAGGACACGGAGGTCAGTGGGGTGCCGGTGGGCGCCGGGAGCACCCTGTTCGTCAATCTGCACGCGGCCAACCGGGACGAGCGCAAGTTCCCCGACCCCGACCGCTTCGATCCGCGCCGGGAGAACAGCGCCCAGCACGTCGCCTTCGGGGCAGGACCGCATTTCTGCGTCGGTCAGACGCTGGCCCGGGTGGAGCTCCAGGTGTGTCTGGCCACCTTCGTCAGGCAGCTGCCCGCACTGCGGCTGCGGGACGCCCCGCACGACCTCCGTGTGCGCGAGGGGATCTCGGCGGGCGGCTTCGAGGACCTGTGGGTCACCTGGTGACGGTCCACGGCGGCGCGGTGGGCGAGCGGCGCCGTGCGTACGGCCGGGGCCTGCCCGACCGGTGCCGTTAGCCTGGCGGGATGACTCCTCCGGGACCGGCCGCCCCGCCCTCTCCGCGCTCCGCGCTCGCGCGGGACAAACTGATGCGCACCGCCGAACGGCTCTACGCCGAGCGCGGGTTCGCGAACGTATCGGTCCGGCAGATCAGCGAGGCGGCCGGCCAGCGCAACAACTCAGCGGTGCAGTACCACTTCGAGAGCCGGGACCGGCTCATCGAGACGATCCTGTCGCACCACACCCGACTCGTCGAGAAACACCGCATCGTGATGGTGGAGGCGCTGCGCGAGCGGGAGACCGTGTCCCTGGAGGAGCACTACGGCTGTCTGATCCTGCCGAACGTCGAGAACCACATCGAAGCGGGCACTCCCACATGGTGTGCCCGCTTCCTCGCGCAGGCCCTGGTCGAGCCCGCGCTGCGCGACTACGTCCTTCAGGACCATCTGGACACGCCGTCGCTGCGCCTGCTGGACGAGATAGGTGCCATCCGCCGGGACGGCATCCGCCCCGAACTGCGCGCCCGGCACGGCACCATGGTGCGCCAGCTCTCCGTGCACGCCTTCGCCGAGCTGGAGTACGACCTGGCGAACGGCCGCATCGACCCCGCCACGGCGGAGGAATCCTGGCGGGTGCTCGGCCAGGATCTGATCAAGGCGCTGTGCGGACTCACCACCGGCCTGCTCGGCCCCCGGTGACCGCGGGGCTTCCCCACGCGCGGGGAGACGCCGTGAGAACACGGGGGTGACGGCCTCGTCACGCCCGTGCTGCCACCCTTCGTGCGGGAGTGTCAGCGGGACGCCACGTTCCTCTCGGCACCGACACGCGTGGGAGGTTCCGTCCGATGCCACCGCCGAAGGCTCTCGCGCAGCGGCCCCGGGTGTCGAAGACGGTGCCCGTCCCCACCCAGGAACGGCCGGAAGCACACGGCTCCGTACGGCCCCAGTTCCCTCCGTCCAACGCGGCGGTGACGGCCGCCTTGTCCGGCGGACGCGGACCGGCGGCGCTGCCGCACTCCTCCGCCCGGTTGCCGCCCGCCGGACAGGACACGGTCGGCAATGGTGCGGTCGCGGCGGCCGGCCGTACCGAGCCCGGCCCCCGGCAGCCGCCCACGGCAGAACCGGCCCCGGCGGAGGCGGTGGAGGCAACCCCCGCGGCCTCGGGCGCCGCAGCGGAGACGGCAGCACGGCCCGGCCCGGCCGCGGATCCGAAGTTCGCGACGCTGAAGAAGGACGTGGGCCGCAAGAAGCGCTCGGTCGCGAGCTCGCACCCACCCCCGAGGACGGAGGCCGGGGCCGCGCAGGATGCCGCCCGGCCGCCCAAGGACGACGAAGAGGCGCAGGGCAAGACGGCCAACGCCGAGAAGATGAACGAGGCCAAGCCGAAGGACTTCGACAAGGACGCCTTCATCAGGGCGGTCGAGAAGGCGATCGCCGAGAAGGCGCCGAAGAACCTCGACGAGGCGGACAAGTTCGCCGACTCCGGCAAGGCCGACGAGGTGCGGGCCGAGGTGCACGGCAAGGTCGGCGAGGGCAAGGCGGACTCGGCCGAGCAGATCGCCACGACGACCGCCGCCCCGCCGGACTCCTCGGCGGCCGTCCCCAAGAAGGTCGTACCCCTGACCTCGGACCGGCCCCCGGGGGCCCCGGGCACGCCGAATCCGGCCAACGCCGTACCGGACGAACTGCCGCCGTCGGCCACCGACCTGTCCGCGGGCCCCGCCCAACTCAAGCGGCGGATGGCGGGGGCGCAGGTCACCGAGGCACAGCTGCAGAAGTCCAACGAACCCACGTTCAAGAACGCGCTGAGCGAGAAGAAGGCCGCCGAGCGCCACTCCGAGGCGGCCCCCGGCCGGATGCGCGGGCACGAGAAGAAGGAGCTGACCGCGGCCACCGCGCAGGCGAAGCGGCTCGGCGCGGCCGCCATGGGCGCGATGGGCGCCCAGCGGGCGCGGACCGGGCAGCAGGTCGACCGGGGCAAGGGCGGTGCGAAGGGCCGGGACGAGGAGAAGCGGGCCCAGGTCACGACGCTGCTGCAAGGGGTCTTCGACACGATGAAGAAGGACGTCGAGGCGATCCTCGACGGCCTCGACAAGCTGGTCGACGACCAGTTCGGCAGGGGTGAGAAGGCGGCGCGGGACGCGTTCACCGCCGAGCACCAGCGGAAGATGGACGAGTACAAGGACCGCCGGTACTCGGGTGTGACGGGCAAACTGCGCTGGGTGCGGGACAAGTTCGCCGGACTGCCCGCCGAAGCCGACAAGATCTTCGAGGAGGCCCGCGACAACTACGTCCGCCGGATGCGGCAGGTGATCTCGGATGTGGCCGACACCGTCGGCACGGAGCTGAACCGGGCCAAGCACCGTATCGCGCGGGGCCGGGCCGAGTTGCAGGCCGCGGTCCGCAAACTCCCGGCCGACCTGCGGTCCATCGGGCAGCAGGCGGCCGCCGAGTTCACCGACAAGTTCGATGAACTCACCCAGTCCGTGGACGACAAGGGCACCCAGCTCGTCGACACGCTGGCCACCAAGTACACCGACGCGCTCAAGTCCGTCGACGACGAGATCGCCGCGGAGAAGGAGAAGAACAAGGGCCTGGTGGCCAAGGCCGTGGACGCGGTGAAGTCCGTGATCAACACCATCCTGGAGCTGAAGCGGCTGCTGCTGTCGGTCCTCGCCAAGGCCGCGTCGGCGGTCATGCTGATCCTGAAAGACCCGATCGGCTTCCTGCGCAACCTGGTCTCGGCCGTCGGCGCCGGTCTGCGGCAGTTCCTGCGGAACATCGGCCGCCATTTGCAGCAGGGCATCCTGTCCTGGCTGCTCGGCAGGACGGCCGAGGCGGGCATCGAATTGCCGGCGAAGTTCGACACCCAGGGCGTCCTGAAGATGCTCGCCTCCCTGCTCGGGCTGACCTGGCAGAACATCCGCTCCCGGATCGTCCGCAAGGTCCCGAAGATGGAGCCGGCGGTCGCGGCTGCGGAGACCGCGGTGCCGCTGGTCGCGGAGGTCCGCAAGCGGGGCGTCGCCGGGATGTGGGACGACCTCAAGACGCGCGTGGGCGACCTGAAGAAGGACCTCCTGGACAAGGTCATCGCCTATGTCACGCCGACGATCGTCGTCGCCGGGATCATGTGGGTGATCTCGCTGCTCAACCCCGCGTCCGCGTTCGTGCGGGCGGTGAAGCTGATCATCGACATCGTGCGGTTCGTCGTCACCCAGGCCCGCCAGATCTTCGAGTTCGTGAACGCCGTGCTCGACGCGGTCATCGCGATCGCGCGAGGCGGCAGCGGCGGCGTCCCGGGCCTGATCGAACAGTCTTTGGCCCGCTCGATCCCGGTCCTGCTGGGCGTGCTCGCCGCGATCCTGGGCGTGGGCGGGATCGCCTCCCGCGTCAAGGGGATCGTCCAGGCGATGTCCAAGCCGGTGGGCCGGGCCGTGGACTGGGTGGTCGACAAGATCGTGGGCCTGGTGAAGAAGGTGTGGGCCAAGATCAAGCCGAGGTTCGACAAGAAGAAGCCCAAGCCGAAACCCAAGCCACGGCCGGACCGGAAGCGGCCGGGCAGCCCGCGCCGGCGGAAGCGCCCGGACCAGCGGCGCCGTCCCGACCGGCGGCGGCCCAAGCGCAGGGGCGACCCGAAGAAGAGGCGGCCGGACAAGCGGACCGAGGCGGCCAAGAAGCGCGCCCTCGACGCCGCCATCCGTGACGCGACGCGCCTGCTCAACGAGGAGTCGGCGACGGTCAAGTCCGTGCGGCGCGGGCTGCCGGCCATCAAGCGGCGGCACCGCCTCACCAGGATCCGGCTCAAGAAGGTGACCAAGGAGAACTACCGCATCGAGGTCGCCATCAATCCGGAGGCGGAGACCCAGCCGGAGAATCTCGGCTTCCGCTACAAGATCGCCGGGGCGACCTCAGCAGCGGCCATCGAAATCATCCCCGTGGGCAACCCGGTCGACCGGCTGCTCCCCATCCCTCACCCCATGAAGGAACCGCACCCGGCGGGCTTCGTCATCACCATGGCCGCGATCCCGAGCGAGGTGGCCGGCAACCCGCAGATCGCCGCCCGGTATCTCACCGACGCGTGGGCGGGATCGACGGAGCAGCAGGTGGCCGCAGCGAGGACGGCCGTCATCATCGGCGTCAACGCCGCTGAACCCCTCGACCCAGCGGCCACCCCCAAGCGCGGCGCCGAGCCGGTCCGGAAAGCGGTCCACAGCATCGCGGCCCCGAACGAGTTGCGCATGCTCGCATTCGGCTTCCTGTGGACCCCTACCTGGGTCGACACCGAGACCGGCAAGAAGGTCGCCTTCAGCAAGGTACGCAAGGCCTACGTGGCACTCGCCGCTTCCCCCGACCAGCAGAAGGCCGCGCGGACCGCCGAGGACGAAGGCCTGCGGGACAGGGCGACCAAGGCCATTCCCTACGGGCTCGTCCGTGGACATATCTTCGTCTCCCACGTCAATCGGGCGAAGAGTCTCCTCGCGCAGGTGAACCGGCAGGTCTACGGCTTGAGCCAGGACGCCGACGGCGGTCTGCGGACCCTCGGGGGGAAGGGTTTGCTCGCCGAGTACGACGCGATCCTCCGGGACATCGCGGGCGATGCGACGATGATCACTGGCGGCTATCACTTCGAGGGTTTCGACTGGGGCTCGAACGCCAGTCCCCGTACGGTCCAGTTGACCCAACTGGCCAACGAGATCGACCGGGCGATCCGGGCCGCCTTCGGCCTGCACGTACCACAGGCGCTGTACCCCGCCGAGCCGAACACGCTCATCAAGCTCTGGGACGCACGTGACGAGAAGCGCGTGTACGACATCTTCCAGCGGCTCCAGCAGGCCACAGCCAGAGACCGCCGACCCTATGGGGTCGGCGGCGGTGAGGGCCGCCGATTCAGGAACTGGGCGCGGCGGCTTCTCGGCGGCGCCTTCTCGATGGTGTATGCGCCGAGCGCGGCGATCCCCTCGGATCCGCGGCTGGGCACCGACCGCGGGTTCGAGGTGTCCGAGAAGAGCATCGAGGACAGTCAGCACCCGGCGAACCCGGTCATCAAGCAGGCCCAGTCCATGGCGAACGCCTACACCATCACCCTGGAACTCACCGGAGGAATGGTCCCCGGGCTGGGCCGACCCGAGCAGACGACGGTCTCCCGAGTCTTCCGGCACGTCGAGGCCGTCATCAGATTGCTGACCGACGCGCCGGAACTGACCATGGAGGATCCAGGCATCCAAGAGCACGTAGACGCGGTAAAGACCCTGCTCAAGGACGCGCGAAAAAGGCTTCTTCAGGCGGGGGGCAGCATTCCTGACGCACAGCGTACCCACGACGCCATGGGTCTGGTGGAAAGCGTCGCGCATGAGATCATCGGCGCGCTGACGGCGTCCGACCTCAAGCGCACCTGGAGAAAACTGAACAAGCTGACGCAGGAGATCCGGGCGGAGAAGGCCGAGCGGAAAAGCCAAGCGAAGGGGACGGGGTAAGTGGACGACGATACGCTCCCACAGCTGCGGGCCGAGGCGTCGCGCGATGACTACGCCTCGATGGTCCGGCTGGCGCGTGCCCTGTTCGAGACCGGCCTGAGCGCCCGCCAGGTCCTGCGCGAGTGCTACGCCGTCGACCTGCCCCGGGAGTTTTTCGCCCTCGCCGAGGACGGCCCCTGGCATTTGGGGCTGATGACCACCAACCAACCGTGGAGCCTGGCCTTCCCCTTGGAGCGAGGAGGACCGCACCCCGAGCCGACCTCACTGGACCCGGTCGAGCGCCGCCTCTTCGCCCTCGATCCCGATCTGCTGCCCCTCCTCCATCTGCCCGTGGACGACGAGGCGCCGATGGAGGAGCTGCCCGTGCTCTGCTACCGGCTCTCCGAGCTCCAGGAGCGGCGGACAACTGTCCTAAGTGTCCCAGGGACGGCCACCCACCGCGATGAGGTGACGCGGCGGGGTGACTCGCTGCTGGCGATCCTTCGGGACTTCCAGGCCGAGGACCTGCGCGAGCTGGAGCGGCAGTACGACGAGCAAGACGGCTGGGGCATCGGCGCCGTACAGGAGGAGCATCTGGACGGCGCTCGCGCGATTCTCGAACGGATCGACAGGCTCCGGAACGAGGTCACGTCGTACGAGTGAGGCGCCGTCGAGCGGGGGTCCAGCAGGTGTGCGGCGCACGGCGCGAAGCGCCGTGGAGCCGATTACGGTCTCACCGAGTCGGGGCGTCCTCCCAAGGCGACTTCACGGGTACGAAGAACAGCCGTACACCCGGGGCCGCCGCCTGCGCGGCCGCTTTGGTTGTGGCCGCGTTGCCGAGCTGGTCCTGGGCAGCGGGCGGTGACATCTTGGCCAGCGCGTGCATGCTGTGGGCCATCGTCGCGTTGCTCACCGGCACCGGCACCGGAGCCGGCGCCGGCGCCTGGCGGGTGGCCGTCGCCGTCTCCTGGGTGCGGGCCGGCGGGACCGGGGCCAGGAGCCTGTGCAGGGAGAGTGGGGGTTCGGTGGGCAGCATCGGTGTCACCCCGGGGTTCCGTCGTCGAGCAGATGGGCGTGCGGGCCCAGTTCGGCCGGGCGGAGGAGGCGGGCCTCGCGCTGGAACTGGCGGGCCACCCCGCGGACGATGTGGCGCATCTCGATCGTAGCGCCGCCGCTGTCCGCCGCGCCCAGGGCCGCCGCGCGGGCCGCCGCGGCGATGGCGGCGCCCGTCATGTCCAGGCGGGCCAGGGCGTCCAGGTCCACGTCGGGCGCGAGCGGGGCCTCCTCGGGGAAGGCAAGGCGCCACAGTCTGCGGCGTTCGGCGGCAGCCGGGCGGGGGAAGTGGACGACGAAGTGGAAGCGCCGGGTGAAGGCCGGGTCGATGTTGTCCTTCAGATTGCTGGTCAGGATGACCAGGCCGTCGCTGGCCTCCAGGCGCTGCAGCAGATAGCCGACTTCCAGGTTGGCGTAGCGGTCGGTGCCGTGCTTCACCTCGCCGCGCTTGCCGAACAGGGCGTCGGCCTCGTCGAAGAGCAGCACGGCGTGGCTCTCCTCGGCCTGCCGGAACGCGATCTCCATGTTCTTCTCCGTCTCCCCCACCCATTTGGAGACGACCTGGGCGAGGTCCACCTTGAGCAGTTCCAGGCCGAGCATGCCGGTGACGATCTCGGCGGACATGGTCTTGCCGGTCCCGGGCTCACCGGTGAAGAGCGCCTTGACCCCGCCGTGCCCCGAGCGGCGGGCGAAGCCCCAGCTCTCGGCGATCCGGGGCCAGGCGCGGAAGGCGGAGGCGATCTCCAGGATCTGGCGGAACTGGACATCGGGCAGGACCAGGTCCCCGACGGTGCGCCGGGGCGTGATCGCGTGGACGGCGCTGCCGCTGCGGCCGCGGGTGACGGTGGCGATGGCGGGCTCGACATGGTCGGCGACCGGCTCCGGATGTCCGTTGCCGGCCAGGCGTGCCCCGGCGTCCGCGACCGAGGCGACGGCGCGCAGTTCGCCGCCGCTCATCCGGTAGCGGACGGCGAGGTCTTCGAGGAGGGTTCCGGTCAGGTCCGGGAGCGCGGCCGACCACATCGCCCGGCGCTCGGTGAACCCGGGGACGGGCACGGTGAGTTCGGCGTAGGCGCGCACCGCGAGCAGGCCCGCCGGGCGCCAGGGCTTCAGGCCGGTCAGACACACCGGCACGCGCGAGCGCAGCAGCGCGGCGGTCACCGCGTCGGCGGCTGGCCCCTGCTGCTCGCCGTGCAGGTCGTCGGTGGGGATCCACAGCACGGCGCCCAGTGCGGCGGCCGTCCGCAGATCGGCCTCGGGGTCGGCGGTCAGGGTGCGCAGCGGCGCCCCGGCGGCCCGGGCCAGCGCCTGTACGGCGTCGAGCTGGCCGTCGGGCGGGCAGCCCCACAGCCCCGCCAGGTCGAGGTCGCCGGAGCCCAGCGCCCGGCCCAGCCGGATGAGCCGGTCCGAGGAGAGGTACGGGGACAGCACGCGCGGCTCCGGCGGTGCGACCTCGCCGGGGTCGTGGCCGAGCAGTCCCACGTCGCCGCCCCAGCCCAGCAGGAAGTCCAGCACCCCGGGTCCGGGTACCAGTTCCTGGGCCAGTTCGACCGCGGCCTCGCCGTGCGCGCGCAGCAGCCCGTACCGGCGCAGCGGCCCGGCCGGGCCGAGGGAGCGGCGCAGGGCGAGGCGGGCCGGCGCGGTGTCCGCGCCCACGGTCACCAGCAACTCCACGCTCGGCAGCCGCCGGTTCAGGTTGTCCACGACGTAGGCGTAGATCCGCTCATAGCCGCGGTCCAGTTCGGGCGCGACGGTCAGCAGCAGGGCGTCCTGCTCGGCGCGGGTCAGGCCGAACCGGGTGGCGAGCGCGTCCAGCGGCAGGGCCGTGCCCTCGGCGCAGGCGCGCCGCCTCAGGTCCCGTTCGGCTTCCGGCTCGGGCTGACGGGGGGCGCACGGCTCGGCCATGGTGTCGGTGAAGGCGTGCACCTCGCCCAGCAGCACCTCGACCTGTTCGTCGGTCACGCAGTACGGGGTGAGGTCGGGCCTGGTGAGCCGGGCGGCGAGCGACGCCTGGCGCTCGACGGCGGCCCTGAGCGCCCGGTGCAGGCCCGCCAGCCGTAGCCGCAGATGCTCGAGCGCTGGTTCGCCCATGTGTCTCACCCGGCCGAGAAGGTCAGGGTCCGGCCGCCCAGCCAGGCCACGTCGGGCACATCGGCGAGCAGCCCGCCGCGCAGGAGGTCCGCGTGGCGCCGCCCCATCGGGACGCGGACCCGGACGGCCGCGGCCTCGAACCGCACCGTGGCCTCCAGGTCGGCGAAGCGGTCCAGGGCCAGGAGCGGATCCGGTGTCTCCCGCTCGCGCCAGAGCGTCCAGGCGATCGTGGACAGGCCGAGCCCGGCGGCCAGCGTGACGGTGCGCTCCAGACCGCCGTCCTGGGCGAGCGGCACCGCCCGGCGCTCGGTGACCAGGGCGGTCACCAGGTCCGCGCACCGCCGGGCGTGGGCGGGCAGCTCCGCGGCGAGGCGCATGTCGGGTGCGGCGCCCGGCGCGCTCCACAGTGGTGTGCGCCAGGGCAGCCGCGCCACCGGGTCGCCGCGCAGCGGCCGTACGCCGGTGAGGAACGGCACGTCCGCGGAGGCGAGGTCGCTCAGGGTGCCCGGGGGCAGGGGCCCGTCACAGAGCAGCACGGACGGCCGCCCGCAGGACCGCCAGTGCGGCAGCAGCCCGGCGGCCTCCGCGGCCCAGGCGATCGGGAACATGCCCTGGGCGTCGAGGAGAAACAGCCCGTCGTCGGCGCCGTTGAGCAGCAGCGGGTCGGCGGGGTCGTGGCCCCGGCACACGGACAGCGCCAGGACGCCGTCGAGGACCGGGAGCGCGGGGCGCACCTGGCGGGCGAAGGCGGTCAGCCGGTCCTCGTCGAGGGGCGGGGAGAGACCGGCGAAGGCGGCCGCGGCCTCGCTGTCCCGTTCGGCGCGCCGCCAGCCCCGTGCGGTGGCGCCCAGCACCTTGTACGCCAGGGCCGCCGCGAACAGCGGTGCGTCCTCGGCCAGTTCGACGCCGGACAGGGCGGGCCCGATCGCGTCGAGGTAGCCGATGCGGGCCAGCGGCCCGGCGAGCAGGAAGGGCAGGGCGGACCACACCTGTACCTCCCCCGTGGTGCGCACTCCGGCGGCGGTGCTCGCCCCGGCGGGGGTACTACGCGCCGCGCCGGTGCCGCCCACCGCGCCGGACGGCTCCTCGGCGCCCGGGTCGTGCGGTCCTGCCGGGGACCTCGCCAGGCGTACCGCCTCCTCGCGGTCCGCCGACGCCAGGAGGTCGGCGAGCAGCCTCGGCAGGTCCGCCGCGTCGGCGCCCGCGACCGCCGCGCGCAGCCGCTCGGGCAGCGGCTCGACGGGCCCGGGGCGGTCGGCCTCGCCGTACGGACCGGCGGGCGGAGGGTCTGCCGCGAGGGCGCGCCCGACGAGTTCGGCGAGCAGCCGGGCGGCCGCCGGGTCGTCGACGCCGAGCAGGGCGAGCAGATACGCCCGTAGCGACGCGTCCGGCAACAGCGCGAGCAGCGCGTCCAGTTCGCCGCGCTCGGCGAGTTCGGCGAAGAGCGAGGCGGCGCTCGGGGCGGCCCACGGATCCGGCGCCGCCGCGAAGGACTCCTCGAACGAGAAGGCATCGGGGGCGGGCGCGTCTGCGGGAACCTTCACCATCGGAACCGGCGCGAAGCGGACCTCGACGGGCGGCCCACCGCCCGCCGTCCGGCCGGACCAGCCGTCCCGGCCCGGCCGGACGGTGACGGTCAGCGGTTCGGTGATCTCCACATCCGGCCCGTCGGCCGCCAGCCGCTCGGCGAAGTGGTCCGCCAGCAACTCCGGCAGGGCCTCCACCACCCGGCGGACCAGGCCGCGTGGCTCGGGCCCCCAGCTCCACCCACCGCGCCGGACCACCGTCACGGTGCACCGGTGCACCGTGATCCCGGCGGGCTCACCGTCGTCGCCGATCCCGCCGGTCCCGCCGGCGGCCGGCGCGGTGGGCGCGCTCACGTCACCCTCACCTTCCCCAGCCGGCCCGCCCAGCCGGCCGCGAGCACCAGCACACCGTGCACGCTGCCCGCCCCGAGGGTCACCGGCAGTTTCACCTGCGTCTGCTGGGCGGGGATCTCCCCGGCGAGCACATGGGTGTCCTGCTCGTCGGAGATCAGGGCGACCACGGGGGTGGGGCGGGCCACGGCGACCTGCACGGTGACGGTGAGCCCGTCCGTGGCCAGCGCGATGCCCTCGGTCCACGACGCGAGCCGTACCAGCGCCGGTTTGGGCTTGCCCTCGGACGTCACCTCGACCCCGAAGGCCAACGGCTCGCCGAGGACCGCCGGTTCGTCGTCCACGGCCGCCACGGCGAGGTCCCGGGCGCTCAGCGGAAGGGCCGCGACGCGGCCTCCGTCCAGGGACACGCGCAACGGCAGCGCGCGGCCGACGAGTGCGGCCACCTCGTCCGGGGCACCGGTGCCGGTCAGGGCCAGCGCGCCCACGACGTGGCCGGTGTCGGCGGCGTACACCACGGAAAGCGCCATCGTCAGCCACCTCCGTTCGTCGGCGCGACCGTCGCCAGCACGAGGAAGTCGACCGCTCCGGGCCGTTCGACGACCTCGGCCGTGGCCTTCAGGGGGTCGTACAGGCGCACCCGGCAGCGGACCCGCCGGTCGCCGTCCACGGTGGCCTCCACCGGGCTGTACAGCGTGGTGTCCCCGAGGGGCGGTGTGCGCGGGGTGAGATGGACATGGATCACGACCCGGCCGTCGGCGACCTGTTCCGGGGTGATGCCGGACGGTAGCGGCAGCAGCATTCCGTCGGTGGCGGTCCCGGAGGTCACCAGCGTGCTGCCGGCCGGCATCCGGCCGCTGAAGCTGCCCTCGATCGTCAGATTGCCGTTGGCCGCCACGGTCATCAGCGGGGCGACCGCGCCGCCGCCCTGGTAGAGGCCGAAGACCAGGGTGGGCCGGGCGCCGCCGGACAGGACGAGGGCGGGCTTGCCCTCCTCGGCCTGCGTGCCGGTCCGCAGGGTCAACGAGCCCGACCGGGCCGAGACGGTGTCCGCGCGCACTCCGGCGAACCGCGCCGCGACGCCGCGCGCCGTGGTCTCGACACCGCTGAAGTGGCCGTCCGCCCAGTGGACATAGCCCAGCAGAACCAGCCAGCGGGCGGGCGGATCGGCCGGTGGGGCGCCGATCGCGGGCGGCTGCTGCTCCGCCGCCAGCCGCTCGTCGCCGCGGCGCCCGAAGAGGATCTGGTACGACTCCTCCACCCGGGTCTTCGTGGCGCCGCCGGAGCAGGAGACCGGCCCGGGGAGCTGGGCGGGCTCCCGGTCGGCCGCGGTGAGGAAGACCGGGTAGGGCTCGTCCGTCGACTGGTCCGCGCCGTTGACCTCTTCGAAGTCGCTCTCGCGCAGCACGACCTGCTCGGTGACGACCACTTCGCGGCCCGTCCCGTCGACGGCGATCCCCGCCGAGACGCTGACCTCGACATGGCGGACGCCCGTCAGCGGGTCGGTACGGGGCTCGGTGACGAGGCCGAGCCCTTCGACGATGCCCCACTCGTGCAGGTGCCGCGCGTGCCGGGCGGCCCCGGCGCGGGCGTACTCCACCGTGGCCGACAGGTCCGCGGCGGCCAGCACCTGGCCCTCGTGGAAGGCGGGGCGCAGGGGGCCCGTCATGGCGTCTCACCGGGCTTCCGGGTGCGGGGCGAACGGCTGCGTCTGGCCGGGGGCTTGGCGGGTTCGGGCCCCTGCTCCGGCGTCCGGTCAGGCTGATCCGGCTGGTCAGGTCCCTGATCCGGTCCCTGATCCGCCGCCCGGTCCGATGTGCCTTCGAGGTCCGCGAGGCGGGTCCCGAGCCGTTCCGGCACCTGCTCCTCCAGGTGGCTCATCTGCGTCCGGGCGCTGCCCAGTTGGGCGCGCAGCCCCTCCACCGCGGCGGTGAGGTCGGAGACCTGGGTCCTGAGCCGGGCGAGCTCCTGCATGCTGTCGGTGACTTCGCTGGGGGTCGTGTAGACCTGCTCGTGCAGCGCCTTGGGCGGTGTCTCGCCGGGTGCGGGGGTCAGCAGCAGGGACAGCATCTCCTCCACGTCCCCAGTGCGCGGCCAGTCGCCGAGCAGGTCGTCCGCGTACGGGCGCGCCACCGGGCCCTCGGACGGGAGCGTCGGCTTCTCGTGCTGGGGCACGGGCAGACAGCACACGCGCTCGGCGAGTTCCCGCAGCCGGTAGAGCTTGGGCAGCCACTCGCCGTACGCCGATCCGCCCGGCAGCACCTGCTCCCGGGTGGCCGAGCAGACCCGTACGACATCGCAGCCGTCCAGCTCCAGGCGCGCGAGCAGGACATCGGTGTCGGTGCAGTCGCCGCACGGCGGGTTGAGCGTGGCGCACGCCGCGTCGGTCAGGAACCGGCTCAGCGCGGTGCCCAGGACCGCGGCCGCCTCCGCGATCTGCTGCACCTCGGCGACGGTCGCCTTCTCGGTGCTGTCCGGCGGCGGGGGCGGCAGCAGCGGGGGGACGTCGGCGGCGGCGACGTCCGTGCGCAGCGCGCGGTCGGCGAGGTCGGCGGCCTGGTCCAGCCGGCACAGCAGCCACTCCCGGATCAGGCCGAGGTCCGCGCGGAACTCCACCCGCAGCGCGTGGGCGAGCGGCGTTCCCTGGGCCAGCATGCGCACTTCCAGCGGGGCGTCCTGGTCGCCCCGCTCCGGTACGACGCGGGCCGCGGTCTCGGTGACGACGGCGTGGGCGATCGTGCGGCGCAGCGGGTCCGGCCACGAGGCTTCCCTATCGGCGCCCTTGAGCCGTTCGCAGGCCGTGCCCAGGACGCCGCGGGCCTCCCGCACGGTGGCGAGGTCCGGGTAGTCCCTTCCGAGCTGCTCCTGTCCGGCCGGGTCGTAGGTGTCGTAGCGGGCGACGGCGGCGGCCAGCGCGCGGACGTGCTCGGTCATCTCGCGGGCCGTCGGCGGGGAGGGCGGGCCCTCTCCGCCCGCGTTCTCGCGCAGCCAGGCGAGGGCGGTGGCGTACCGTCCCGCGTCGGCGGCGTCGAAGCGGAAGGCCCGGCCCGTGGCGAGCGACGCGACGGTCAGGGCGTCGGTGTAGTGGCCGAGCCGCCGGTCGCGGGTGCGGGCCCGGTCGGCCCGTGCGAGGTCGCCGAGGCTCATCAGGAGCCGGGTGCCGGGGTTGTGGCGGTGGTCCTCGAAGTCGTCGCATTTGACGACGAACTGGAACCCCTCCTGGATCCTGGAGGGCACGCATCCCGGTGAGGGGCAGGGCTCCTCCGTGGCGTACGGGGCCACCGGCTCGACGGGCAGCTCCCGGTAGCGCACATAGAGCCCGTAGCGGCGCCCGCCCTCATCGTCGCAGTCCTCGCCGCAGTCCACGCCGAGGCCGCTGATACGCCGCTCCCGCACCAGGGCCTGGACGTCGACCCGCTCGGTGCAGGGCACCACGATGTCGTTTCCGGCGCAGTCCAGCGCGTGTCCGGGGTGCACCGCCACGGTTCCGCCGCCGCACGGGTCGCAGGTGACGCCGAGGCCGCAGATGACGCCCGGCCCGTACAGGGAGCGGTTGCGCAGTCTGGCCTTCGCCGTCGTGTACTCGACCAGCAGGCTGAGATCGTCCTCGGTCAGCAGTTGCCCTGCGAAGAAGCGAGGACGTACGAAGGCGGAGGTCCGGGTGGCGTCGCCACCGCAGCCGCATCCGCAGTCTGTTCGCATGATCAGCGCTCCTTCACGAAGAACCAGCTCTCGAAGACGTCCCCGCCCGCGCCGGTGCCGGACGTCCAGGGCCCGATGCCCGAGGGCGGGAGGTCACAGCATGCGTCGGCGTGCGCGGCCGAGATGGTCGCACCGGTGTGGATGACCGGGACGCGTCCGCCGACATGCGTGCCGTCGACCGGACGGCAGCAGCGGTCCAGGAGAAACGCGGCGCGGACGGTGATCAGTACGCGGTCGCCGTCCTGAAGCGTCTCGCGGGTGGTCTGGCGGTAGCGGAACTCCCGGGTGAACTCGTCGCACTCCTCGGCTTCCGGGTCCGGGTCGGCGAAGGCGCCGCCCATGTACCAGGTGGAGGCGTTGCGGCCGCTGCCGCCCTCGATCACCTGGAGTTCCACCACACCGGGCCGCAGGGTGTCGGACCGTACGTCGGCGGAGAAGCGCACCACGAGCCCGCCGTCCTCGTTCTGGGTGCCGAGGAGGTCCTTGGCCTCGTCGATGGTGTAGGTGTGTCCGTGGATCCAGTTGATACCGGTGATCACCGTGGGCAGATGGCGGCCGAACGGGCGGCGTACGTTCATATGGATCTGGTCGCGGCACACCGGCTCGTACCAGTCCACGCGGTCGATCCTGGCCAGCCACAGCACCGTGTGCTCGCACGCCGAGCAGCAGGTGTCACAGCGCTCGTCCACCGGTGGTTCGCATCCGGTGACCCGCACCGTGTAGCACTCCTCGGTCCAGCCGAACTCGCAGTCGGAGGTGTCCGCGCAGGCGTCGTTGTAGACGGCGCGGGTGGGCTCGACGGGCCGCTCGGCGTACTCGATGCCCACCCAGACGGTGTCGGTGTCCCGTTCGTGCGCGGGCAGCGCCTTCCACAGGTCGATCACGCAGCCGCCGCGCACCACGACCTCGTTGCCCTCGCAGTCCACGGCGAGACCGGGAGTGATCCGCACCTTGGCCCTGCGCCGGGTGCGCTCCGGCTCGGTGCCGCCCTCCTCGGCGCCCTCCCCGGGCCGGGTGGACTCCTCGGCGGCGTCGTCCGGCGGGCAGTCGTCCTCGTCCCGCGGCACCGGCTCCACTTGCAGGCCGCACACCACGCCGTAGCCGAGCAGACAGCGCATGCGCAGTCTCAACTTCTCACGGTGGTACTCCTGTTCGCGCTGGAAGTCCCGCGCGCCCAGCATCTGGCCGTGGAAGTACCGCAGCCGGCGCAGTGGTGGCGCGTCGAACTCCTCGGTCCTCGGTGTTCCTGGCTCGGTCATCGCCCCGTCCTCTCACGACACTTGTGTCTGGATGCCGACGGCGGAGACGACTCCCACGCCCACCCCTCGGCGCAACCCTCTCGGTCCTGGCCTGAGCACCCCGTCGCGGTTCAGCCGCACGGGGTGCGCACCGCCCAGTACGGGCGCCGGGAGCGGGACGAACGCGGTGTCCACGCCGACCGTGGACCGCGAACCGACCACAAACCCGGCGCCGCCGGTGCGTACCGAGCCCACCGTGTGCGCGGGCGCCTGCCGCTCCACCAGCCGCCGCAGCGCCGCCTCGTCCGCCGACCCGGCGGGCAGCAGCAGCCGGAATCGATGCGCATGCGCGGTGAACGGGTCGCTGTCCGGCGTGCCGAACGCGCGCAGCGGCGCCGAGCCCATCGCCGTGCCACCGACCCGGAACCGGCTCGCCGACCGGCCGAACAGCCGCACGGCGCCGAGCCCTTGGGCCGGTCCGTCTCCTCGCTGTGCTGCGCCCAGCCACGCCCAGCGCCGGTCGGTGGCCAGCTCGTCGACGACCGGAGTCACCCCGAACACGATGCGCACCGCCTCCCGCAGCGCCCACGGCGTGCCCCGGCGCCGGTACAGCTCCGGGGCCGCGGCCAGCAGCGCGCGCCGGGTGCGGGCGTCCCAGCCCGCCTCGAACGACAGGCCCAGCAGACCGGCGAGCCACGGCAGCGCCTGGTCCGGGACACCGGCCGGGTCCAGGAGCGACGGATACCGCTCGATCACCCGGTCGAGCTGGTCGAGCGTGGCGTCGAACAGCGACAGGAAGCGCTCGGTGAAGTCGTCGGCCGCGGGGTCCTCGCGGAAGGCGGGCGGCAGCAGATCGGCGCTGGTGACCCGGGGGAAGTCCAGCCGGATCCGGCGGACGACCGGAGTCGAGCCGCCGTCGCCCGACAGCCGCAGCCGCAGCCGCAGGAAGCGGCCGGGCGGCTGGTCGACGAGGAAGTCCGTGGCGCCGGCAGCCGACGCCTGCCAGTCGCTCTCCTCGTACCGCCCGTCCTCGCTCACCACGATCTCGACGGCGGCCGCCGTCCCGGCGGGCACCTCGGCGTCCACACGCACCCGGTGCCAGCGGCACCGCGAGATGCCGCTGTCGATCAGGGTGGTGAGGTACGAACCGCTGGTCAGATACGTGTCGGTGGCCGGTGGCGCGGGGTCCCGGGGCAGGCCCTGCCAGGTGAAGCAGCGGGTCTCGGGGCCCTCCGGGCCCTTCTCGCCCAGGCAGAACCCGTCCTCGTCCGCCGAGGTGAGCGCGGACGGCGGCAGGGCCGCGGCCAGTTCGTCCACGGTGGCGGGGCGGAAGGGGCGGCCGTGACCGCCCCGGTGGATCCCGAGCCGTCCGCCGTCGTCGGTGAGCAGCCATACGGTCCGCTCCGGCCCGGTGCGCAGGCCGATGACCTCGCCGGGGGCGCCGGTGCGCAGCACACCGCGGAAGCCGCCGGTCGAATCGTACCGCCGCAGGTCCGTGCCGCCCTGACAGGCCACCAGGATGTCGTCGCCGGGACCGAGGGCGGCCCACCGGGGCCGCTCGGCCCGGATCACACCGGCGAGTTGCTCGCCCTCCCGGCGCCACACCAGGACCCGATCGGACTCCACCATGGCCAGCCGGTGTCCGCGCGCGGCGACGGAGACCGGCTCACGCAGCGGGCCGGGGTCGCGGTCGGGCGGCCAGACGGGGGTGAAGGCGCCGCCGCACCCATCGCGGCGCAGCAGCCGCCGCTCGCCGGGGACGAGCAGATACCAGCCGCACGGTCCGCATCCGGGCGCGAGGCGGGGGTCGGGGAACCACGGCAGCAGCTGGTCGCGGATGGGGCCTTCCGGGTCGGCGCCCTGGTGGGCGAGCCGGAGGCCGGCCGGGTCGTCGAAGCCGACGATGCCGTCCACGCCCGGTTCGCCGCCGGCCGGCTCGTCCCAGCCGACATAGGCGTCCAGCAGCCGGAAGGTCGCGGGGTGCGGTGTGCACGTCATGGCCGGTCTCCTACCGGGATCAGCAGCGGGCGCTCCGGCCAGATCAGGGTGTGGGGCGGGAGGAGGTGGTCGGTGCAGGGCGGGCGGCGCACCCCGTCGACGGTGAGCGCGAGCCGGGTGACGGCCAGCACTCCGTCGACCGCCAGCAGCCGCCGGACCAGCGCGGTGTGGCGCAGCGCGCCGCCGAACGGCCAGCCCGCGCCGTCCTCCCCGCCGCGCAGCGGATCCAGGTAGGTGCGCACCGCGTCCCCGGCCCGGGCCAGGACCGCGGCCCGGTCGAGGTCGGGGTCGAGGGAGACCCAGGACTCCACGGCGACGCGGCGGTACGGCGCGGGGGCGGCGACCACCGTGACTCCGGCGGGGGCGGCTTCACGGATGAGGAAGTCGGCGACGGCCCGCAGGGTCGCGGCGGTGGGGACCGGCGGTTCGCCCGCGTCGCCACCCGGCGGCAGCGGCGGTACGACGAGGACTCCCACCACGCCGGGGATCGGCACCCCGGCGAAGTCGGGGTGGAGGCCGGGCACGCCCCGGGCGCGCGCCACCGAGGCGCCGGGCGCGCGGGTGGCGAGCTGCCCGTAGTCGGCCGGGGCCACGGCCCGGCCGCGGGCCCGCAGTTCACCGGCGCCGCGGCGCATGGCGTCGGCGTCGGGTTCGGCGTCCGTGCCGCCGGAGGCCGGGAACGGGTTGCCCACGCCGGTGACGAACGGCAGCGCGGTCACCACCCCGTTCACCGCGCCCGCCGCCACGGCGCCGGCGCTGCCGCCGCCCACGCGGTAGCGCACGGCGCGGACGTTGCGGAAGCCGGGCGGAACGGCCGCGCCGCTGACCCCGTCCCCGAAGGTCACCTCGCCGCTCTCGTGGTCCACGGTGAACACCCGGTCGTCGGCGCCGTACCCGGCCAGGCTCTCCACCTCACGCCACCGGGACGCGGTGCCGGCCGTGGTGCCGAACACATCGCCGCCCGTGTCGTCGTCGACCTCGATGACCACCGACCCGGCGAGGATGGGCACCTGACTGAGCTTCATGCGACGCCGCCCGGTCGCCGCGGGGTCCTGGACGGGCTGCAGCGGCTCGTCCCGGATGGTGCGGGCGGCGGTGGCGGCGACCACGTTCAGCCGCAGTCCGGAGAGCACCGGGGCCGGTCCGGCGAAGGCGCCGTGCGCGATTCGCAGGCGCAGCCAGCGCAGCCGGGGGCGGGTGCCGGAGGGACTGCCCGGCTGCCAGGAGCGGGGGACCCTCAGCTCGACGGTCCCATCGGCGCCGAGCCCGGCCGTGGAGTCCCGTATCACCTCGGCCGGTACGAGCCGGGAGCCGTCCAGCACGTCCCAGCGCAGCAGCGGCGCGGGCGGCAGTGGCAGGGGCGCCGCGCCGCCGGAGGCCGCGGGGGCGGGGGGTGCGGCGACGACCACGAAGCCCAGCGACAGCCGCGGGTAGGGGGCGGCCGGTCCGGCGAGTCCGATCCACAGCGCGTTGCCGGGCTCCGGGTCGCGGCCGAAGGGCTCGAAGGGGCGGCTGGGCCCGGCCGGCCCCAGCGGCAGGGCCTGCAGCGTTCCGGCCTCCTGAACGGCGAGGTCGGCGAGAGTGGCCGGGGTGGCGTACAGGTCCTGGTCCGTCTCGTAGACGACCTGCCCGGCCGGGGTCGAGGCCGCGCTCTGGAACCCGGCGGGGACGAGCACGGAGGCGCCGTCCGGCGGGTTGACGGTGAACTCCAGGAGCGCCGCCGCCGCACCGGCCGGACGCCGGCGCACCCCCGCCGTCGCCAGATGTTCGGCCAGGACCTTTTCCGGCAGCCGGTTGACGCGGCCGAGCACGGGTTCGGCCTGGGTGCCGAAGAGGCGGACGAGGGCAACACCGGCGTCCTGCCGGTCGGGGTCGGTCCAGTCCGGGGTGTAGCCCGCGATCCGGGCGCGGACGTCGGCGCGGACGGCCTCGCGGGTCGCGTCGACCAGTTCGGGCTGAACGCCGGTCGGGCCGGGGCCGGGCACGATCCGCCCGTCCTCCCGCTCCCGTTCGCGCGCGTCCTTCTCCCACCACACGTCGCCTGTCATGCCAGCCCCTCCCCCGGTTCGGCGGCGGGCACGATCCGGGTGTGGACCGTCCGCAGGACGGGCAGCTCCCCCGCGCCGAGCGGCACCTCGTCGCACTCCTCGGCCGGTTCGGCCCCGTCCAGGCCGATCGCCACGGCGGCGATGTCCGCGAGGTCGCCCAGCGACCGCTGCGCGGCCCGCAGCAGGGCCGAGGGCGGCAGCGGCTGTCCGAACGGCCAGCCGTCCTGGTCCTCACCGCCCACCAGCGGGTCGAGGTAGCGGCGCAGCGCGGCGGTGAGGGCGGTGGACACGCGGGTGCGGTCGGCCGGGTCGCCGGACAGGGTGACGCGCAGCGCCACCTCGCGGTAGCGGGGCCCGCGGACGAAGACCTCGGAGGTGAGCAGCCGTGCCTGTTCGAGGCGGGCGGCGGCCGCGCGCAGGGTGCCCGGGTCGGGCAGCGGCGCGGCGACGAAGTCCTCGCGGGTGAGGTCGTCGCGGGGCGCGGCCGGGACGATGTGGACGGTCACCGCACCGGGCACGGTGGCGCAGGGGAAGCCGGGGTGTTCGCCGACGGCCGGGTGGGCGCGGGCGATGGCGACGCCGGGTGTGGTGCGGGCCAGGGTGACGTGGTCGTCGGCGGTAACCGCGCGGGTCACCTCGCCCAGGGAAGCGGCAGCGCGTTGGCGCGCCTCGGTGATCGTCTCCGGGTCGGCGCCGCCTTCGGCCCGGACGAGGTTGGCGGCCGAGACCGCTGCCCGCGGGGCCGGAAGGTCGTCGGCCGGCCGCCAGTTGCCCGTCATGCCGCCGTTGCCGCCCCGGCCGCCGCCGGTCACGTAGTCGATGTGCGCGTCCGGGTCCGGGCGGGGGATGCGCCCGGTGAGTCCGTCGCCGAACACCAGCGCGCCCTCGGCCCGGTCGAGCACGAAGATCCGGTCGGCCGGTGCGCCGAAGGTGAAGTCCGGCACCGGCTGCCACCCCTGGCCCGCCAGCCGCAGGGTGGCCTCCAGGAGGCGGCCCGCGGCGTCCGGCAGGACGAGATGCTGGCCGGGCAGTCTGAGCCAGGCGTCGATCTGCTCGCGAAGCTCGCCGCCGCTCACGGTGCGGTGCGTACGGTGGTGCGCGGCGGACACGTTGACGGCGAGCTGGAGGAGGCGGGGCGGGGCCGGGTAGGTGGCCGCCGGGGTCGAGACCAGGAGCCCGGTGTCCCGCGTGGTCCAGCCGGCCGGGGGATGGAGCCGGACGACACCGGAGCGTCTGAGCCCCGCCGTGCCGTCCTCGACCTTCTCGAACCCGCCGGAGACCTCCGTGCCCGGCCGGAACCAGGACCAGGTCAGCTCCGCCGGAGGCGGTACGTCGGCGGCCGCCCCGGGCAGCCACGAGGGCACGGACGCGGCGGGCGCGTCCAGTTCGACGAGCAGGCCGATCGGGCCGGGCGCGGGGTGCGCCCCGGTGAGCGGCAGGGTGAACCGGACCTGTGCCGGGGCTCCGTCGCTCGCCAGCAGCGCGATACCGCGGCGGGCCCGCAGGTCCGCCGTGCGGTCGCGGTCGGTCCACACGGTGACCTCACCGCCCTCGGCGAGCGGGAGGACGGCCACGGCGTCGTCGAGGGTGAAGACCACCTGCCCGCTGGGGTCCCGGGTCAGCGCCGTCCCGGCGGGGACCACGGGGACGTCGGTGCCCTCCTGCCGGGCGGCGAGGCGCAGCACGGTGGCGGCGGGGCGGGCGGGGCGGGGCGGTTCGAGGCCGAGCAGTCGCAGTATGGCGACCACGAGCGCGTCCGGCACCTGATCGAGCCAGTACAGCCGCTGTTCGAGGAGGTAGGCGAAGAGTTCCAGGAGGGTGACGCCCGGGTCGACGGGCGCGTGCAGCGTCCAGGTGCCGTCGGACTCGGCGGGGATCCGGCGGCGGATGGCCGCCATCATGTCGGCCCAGGTGAGGTCGTCCAGCTTCGGTGCGGGCAGGGTCATGAGCCGCCCCCGGTGAAGCCGGTGAGTCCGGTGTAGAACGGGAACACCAGGTTCGCCTTGGTGTTGCTGCGCCGGATGCGGTACACGACCGAGACGGTGATCCGCGACTCATCGGCCGGATCGGCCTCCGCGCGGACCTCCTCCAGTTCCACCCGTGGCTCATGGTCACGGACGGCGGCGGCGATCGACTGCTCCAGGTCGCGCAGGTTCTGCACACTGCCGGGCGCGAACACCAACTCGTGCGCGCGGGTGCCCAGTTCGGGCCGCATCACCCGCTCGCCGGTGCCGGTGAGCAGCAGCGCCCGCAGACAGTGCTCGATGCTCTCCTCCCCGACGGCGTACCCGAGCCGCCCGGACGCGTCGGGCAGGATCGGGAACCGCCAGCCGGTCCCGAGGAACTCCTCGCTCATGCCGTCCTCGCCTTCTTGGCCAGTACGGCGGGAGTGAGCGGCGGGGTGGGCGGGCCGGTCGGCCCGGCGGCGGAGGGGTGGGTGTGGGTGTTGAACGCCTGGAGCAGCGCGTTGCCGAGCACGAGTGGTTCGGTGGCGCCGCCGCCGAGGTCGATGGAGGGGGAATCGAGTGTCACCCTGGGCGCCTTGAGGGTGATCTCGCCCTGCGCGGTCACGGTGACGCTGCCGCCCTCGGCCGCGGTGATCCGCAGCGCCTTGCCCTGGTCGTCCAGTTCCACCACATGCCCGGCGGCGGAGGTGATGCGTACGGCGGCCTTGGATTCGGTGTCGTCGAAGAGCACTTCATGGCCGTGCCGGGTCCGGATCATCTTCTGGTCGCGGCCCTCGGTGCGGGCGGTCGGCGGTTTGTCCTCGCCGTTGTAGAGGCCGCCGAGCACGATCGGGTACCGCATGTCGCCGTGGACGAAGGCGACGAGCACCTCATCGCCCTTCTCGGGGACGAACACCGAGCCGTAGCCGCCGCCCGCGTACAGCTGGCCGACCCGGACCCAGTCGGTGACCGTGGTGTCGTCGAACCAGGGGAACTTCAGCTTGACCTGGCCCTCGTCATCGCCCTCGTTCTCCACGACGAGCGCTTCGACGACGCCGTAGTAGCGCTTGTCGGTGGAGCGGGCGCGTGGCGTGCCCCTCATGGTCACTGGTCCCCCTGATGGATCCGCCGAGCGGTGAACTGGGTGAAGAAACCACTGGTGTTGAGGGTGTGCTCGACCCGTTTGACGAAGTAGGTGCCCGAGAAGCGGCGGCCGAGGCCGTAGATCTCCAGGTTGTCCCCGGGCCGCAGCTCGGGCAGGCCCGCCACCTTGCCCGTCGCGGTGATGAACTCGTACGCCCGCTCGCGCAGCAGGCTGATCGCCAGTTCGCGGGCCTCCTGGTCGCTGCCGACGGGCGCGTCGACGACGACCTCCTGGCGGCCCTGCAGCGTGGACTCGGCGGCCTGCGGCCCGCTCTGCCCATCGGCCGTGTTCTGCCCGGCGGGAAGGTTCTCGGCGGTCGCGGTGAACGCGATGGCCTGTTTGGTGCGGGGGTCCCAGCCGCGCACGGTGACCTTGCTGACCTGCTGGGAGACGGTCAGGGTGGGGGTGAACTCGATCAGGTTGGGGATCAGCCCCGCGGGCCGGCCGGTGGGGCCGGTGCTCAGCCCCGGCGCGTACGCCAGCCGGTACAGCCGGATCGGGCGGCCGTCGCGGCCGTCGGTCGGCTTGATGAAGTACAGCGTGTCCTCGCCGGTCTTCGGGTCGGGGAGGATGTAGCAGTCGAAGTCGAGCCGCTTGGCCCGCTCCAGCAGGAACGTCGCGTCGTCCTGGTTCTTCTGCACCACCCGGACGTGGGTGGGCCCTTCCCTGGTGACCTCGATGCGCAGATGGTTGCGCTGGGCGATCTGCTCGGCGATCCGCCAGTCGGGCAGATTGCGGTAGATCTTGGTCTCGTTCTCGGTGGGCTTGCGGTCCTTGAGCCGCAGCAGCCCGTCCACCCCGCTGACCTGGACGGTGGGCGAGGCGCCGTCGGTGAACTTCGGGCTGAGCGTGGAGATGGTGCCGGTGGCGACGGTCAGCAGCTTGTCGGCGTAGCCGAGCCGCACCGAGACCCGGCCGCCGAGCCGGAAGCGCGGCGAATCGCTGTGCTTGAACCGCAGATTGGCGTCGTCCCAGTTGTTCAGGGTGAGGTCGAACCCGGACAACTCGTCGATGTCCCGGTTCACCTTGATGTCGATGATGTCGTTCTTGGTGGACGGGTCCATCTCCAGGCCCTCGATGCGCACGTCGAACTCGGGCGCGTACCGGTCGGGCGACGCGACCTCGGGTGTGGGAGTGCTCATCGCGCGCTCCTCACGGCAGCCGGGGCACGGTCAGCACACGGCCGGGCTGCAGCTCCCGCGGGTCGCTGATGCCATTGGCGCGGGCCAGCTCCCGCCAGGCGTCGGGCCGCCGGTAGAGCGCGGCGGAGATGGAGCTGAGCGTGTCGCCGCGGCGCACCACATAGCTCTTCTCCACCGTGGGCGACGAGCGCGGTGTCTCGGCGACCTGCACGGCGGCGGTGCGGAACTCCTTGAGCGAGAGGTCCAGCATGGCCCGCAGCGGCACACCGTCCGGCCGGAAGAGCTGGTAGTTGACGTCCAGCTTCTCCACGACGCCGGTGAACACCTCTTCGTCCCAGACGAACCGGACGACCGGCGGGGCGTGTTCACGGCTGTCGGGCCGCAGGAGGTTGCGCACCGCGTTGACGTAGAGCTTCCGTACGTTCTCCAGGGTGTCGGAGGTGTCCACCAGCGCCTGCACGGTGAGGGTCTCGGTGCCGCCGCGGACGTACTGCAGGGGCGGTGTCTCCAGGCCGGGGATGGTGATCTCGGCGAAGGTGTTGCTCTTGCTGAGCTTGTAGTCGGTGGGGTTGAACCGCAGCGGAATCCGCCGCTGCCGCTCGTCGGGGATCACCGGGCGGACGATCTCCAGCCGGGCCTTGGCGGCACCCTGCCGGGCGAAGGACACGGGCGTCACACTCACGGCGCCTCCTCGTTCGCCCCGCCGCGGCAGCGGCTCATGTCACTGTCGCCCGCGCGGCGCAGAGGTGCGGCTTTCGTCGCTGTCTGCGGCCCGGCGGCCGCGCGTGCGACGCTCACAGCTGCACCTCCCCGTCGCCGAAACTGCGTTCGTCCTTGGTGTGTTGGGCGCGCGCGCACTGGTCCTCGTACAACTTCGCCCAGGCCTGGATGTGCTGGTTGAACAGGCGGGTGAACACGGCGCCGTCGTCGCCGTCCACCTGGAACCGGACCTCGAGATGGTGAATGGTCACCTTCGGCACCTCGGTCACCTCCCTCGGCTCAGGCGCGGCAAGGCGCTCGCGGCGGCGTCCTGCAGGACCTTCGTCAGCCCCTCGTGCGCGATCTCCAGCGACTCGATGGCGATCGCGTTCTGCTCCGCGTGCAAGTCCGGGCCGGTCCACTTGGCGGCGAGCCCGCCGTGGAAGGCCCACGCCGCGCCGGGCACCCCGTCCGGGCCGAGTACGAGCACCGCGCCGTCGCGGCGGGCGCCCAGCGAGTCGGCGAGCCCGGCCTGGTACCAGGACCACAGCCCCGGGTCGCGCACCACGCCGCGCTTGAGCGTGATGCGGTTCCATGAGTGGCGCAGCGGCAGTTGGTGGACCGAGTCGTTGCGGCCGCCCTCCGCGTAGCTCGTCACCTCCAGCTGTGCGCCGAGCCCGGTGACCTCCTGGAACGCGCCGGAGGCGGCCAGGGGCAGCAGCAGCGCCTGCGCGGCCGGCAGATACGCGTCGCCGGGGTCGAGGGTGACCAGGAAGCGGTATTTCGGCAGCGGATCCAGGCTCATGCCTCGATCACCTCCAGACCTCGGTCCTGGCCGAGTACGAGACGCAGCCGGATGAACTCCATGGGGACGGCCGGGGCGACCTCGATCTCACAGACCAGCTGCCCCGGGTCCTGCTCGGGCGGGTTGTTCGTGTCGTCGCACACCACCCGGAACGCCTGCTCGGGCCGGGCGCCGGCGAGCGCCCCGGCCCGGTGGGCCGAGAGGAGCACGGAGGTCAGCGCGCGCACCAACGTCAGCCGCAGCTCGGCCGAGTTGACGTCGAACACCAGCGGGCTCGCCGCCCGCCGGATCGCGCGCACCAGCAGGTGCACCAGCCGGCGGTGGGCGATGTAGCGGGTGTTCGGGTCGGTGGACAGGGTGCGCCCGCCCCACACCACCAGTCCCCGCCCGCGGGTGCAGCGGATCAGGTCGAGACCCGCGTCGAAGAGCCGGACCTGCTGCGGCTCGGGGTATTCGGCGGCGAGGTCGACCGCCTCCAGGATCACGGCGCCCGCGGGGGTGTGGTGTGCCCCGCGCTCGCCGTCGAGGCGGGCGATGACGCCCAGGACGTGCCCGGACGCCGGGACGGTGCGCATGTCCTGCCCGTCGGGGGTGCGCAGCGGCGGGTGGTAGACGGCGGCGCAGCCGAGCAGCCCGCTGTCGCCGGTGGCCGCGAGAGCGCCCACCCAGTCGACCGCCTGGTCCACGGAGGACAGCCGGGGCGGCACGTCCAGTACGGCGAGGCGGTCGTGCAACGGCTGTACGCTCCGCAGCAGTTCGAGCACCACGTCGGTGTGCGCGGCCCCGGACAGGTCCGTGCCCAGGTCGGGCAGTGCCACCAGCGCCGGTTCGGGCAGTTCGGCCTGTACGGCCACGGCGTCCGTGTACGCGTCGCGGGTGGGCGCGGCGTCGGCGCCGCCCGCGAGCGTCAGGTCCCAGGACATCGAGATCGGGCCGGGCCGCCCGGGTGGCGGTGACGGCCCGTCCGGGACCAGCCGGATGTAGCGGGACGCGATCAGCCGGTCGGCCAGGGCGGCCGGCGGCAGTCCGGGGAAGGTCTCGGGCGGCTCGCCGGGCATCATGACCCGTACGCCCACGGTGGGCGGTCCGGCGACGGTGCTGGCCTGGTAACGGATGGCGACGCGCCCGCCGTTGGCCCAGGCGCCCGGGCTGGTGGCGATCACCTGGTAGCGCGTGGTGTCCCAGCCGCTCAGCGACCCGACCGCCCACCCGGTACGGGCCGTGGTGGCCGGTCCGGACACCCGGAGCACCCAGGCGGTGCGGCCGCCGTTCTCGAAGAAGCCGCGCAGTGCGTACGGGGTGGCGAAGGCGCCCTCCGGCGGCCCGAAGGTGGCCACCACGTCGTTCCAGCTCTCCACGCGGACCGGAGTGGCGACCGGGCCGCGGCGGAGCCGGCCCAGGAACGCCGCCACATCGGTGCGCAGCGGCTCCGTGCCGGAGTCGCGTGGCGCGAACGCGAGGGATACGCCGGGGAGCGCTTCGCCTGCCATGTCAGACTTCGATCTCCAGCTTCTCGACCGCCAGGACGAGCGTCTCCATGGCGATCTCGTTCTTGGTGGCGCTGAGCGTCGGGCCGGTGTACTTGGTGGGCCAGCCACGGTCGAAGTTCCAGCGCATCACGTCGTTGCGGTTCTCGTCGCACAGCACGATCGAGCCGTGGGTGCGCTTCACCGTGCCGTTGAGCGCGTCGGCCACCCACTTCCAGAAGGCGGCGTGGCCGGTGATGCCGCGCTTGAAGGTGAGGTTGGTGAACTTCTTCAGTCCCGGGATCTTGCGGACGGTGATGTCCTCGCTCCCGTTGCGGTACTCGATCGGCGGGATCTCCAGCTCCAGCCCGCTCGCCTCGGTGAAGGACCCGCTCACCGCGAGCCCGTCGTCGCTGACGTTGAACACGAAGATCTTGAAGTTATAGGACGCGTATGGATCGTCCCTGGTCACAGGCGGCATGGTGGACTCTCCTCGGGCACTCAGGCGAGTTGGGTCTCGCGGGTCTTCTGCTGGATCCGGAAGATCACGAACTCCGCCGGGAAGACCGGCGCGACGCCGATGGCGCAGATCAGACGGCCGCCCGCGAGGTCGTCCTCGGTCATCGTGGTGCGGTCACAGGCGACGAAGAACGCCTCGTCGGCGGTGGTGCCGGCGAGTGCGCCGCCGCGCCAGACCGTGGTGAGGAAGTTCGTGACCGTCTGGCGGACCGAGGACCACAGCGCCTCGTCGTTCGGCTCGAACACCACCCACTGGGTGCCCTCTTCGATCGACTCCTCCAGGTAGAGGAAGAGCCGCCGGACGTTGACGTACTTCCACGAGCTGTCCGAGGAGAGCGTGCGCGCGCCCCAGACCCGGTGGCCGAGCCCGGGGAAGAACCGCAGCGCGTTGATGCCCTTGGGGTTGAGCACGTCCTGATGACGCTTGGTGATGTCCTGGGCGATGCCGTCGGTCGGCCGGATGCCCCGGATGACCGCGTTGGCGGGCGCCTTGTGCACCCCCCGCTCCACATCCACGCGGGCGTAGATCCCGGCCATATGGCCCGAGGGCGGCACCTCGACATCGCGGCCCGCCGACAGGTCGCGGGTGACCAGCCACGGGTGGTAGAGCGCGGCGTACTTGGTGTCGAAGCGCTCGCGGAACGCCTGGACGCCCTCGAGATCCAGGCCGTCCTGCGGATCGAGGATCGCGAACCGGTCCCTGAGCAGTTCGCAGTGGGTGACCAGGGCCGATTCGACCGTCCCCGACCACATGCCCGGCACCGCGCAGACCGCGATCTCGTCGATGTCCTCCAGTGCGGTGATCCCGGTCCGCTTGCCGCTGCCGCCGTCCTCGCCGACGAAGTCGGCCACGCTCAGGCTCCCGTAGGCGTCGTCCCCGCCTCCCAGCGTCAGCCAGGAGCCGACCGCGGGCAGGGGGAACTTCGTCGGGTCGGTTGACAGGCCGCCCAGCGCCGTCGCCCGCACCAGCCGGGAGCGGACGGCCAGGGTGGTCACCAGGTTCGCCGCGGTGTCGCCGGTGAGCCGGAGGTTGCGGTGCGTCTCCGTCTCCACGGTCCCGGACGGATCGGTGAACCGGGCGTCGACCTGCGCCTCGACCAGCTGCAGCCGGTCGGTTTCGAACAGCGTCCCGGGCACGTTCCCATCCAGGGTGACGACGTCCGCGGCGATCGACTCGACGGTGCGGATGGTCAGATGGGTGCCGTCGTCGAGCTGGACGACGGCACCCTCGTACAGCCGGCTCGCTCCGCCGATCCGCAGCGTGGGCCCCGCCGAGGTGGTGCCCCGGCGCACGCGGCGCACCACCAGCCCGCTCCGCCACGCCTCATGTGCGGTGCCGGACGGCAGGGTCAGCGTGACCTTCCCGTCCGCCGGCTGGCTCAGCTGGACCTTGAACCGGCCGGAGCCGATCTGCACCCAGATGTCGGGCGGCAGTTCGTCGGGGTCGAGCCCGGTCACCGCGGCGACCTCGACCGTCTCGCTGTCCGCGGCGGCGTCCGCGGCCAGCCGCGTGACGAACAGCGCGCCCTCCTGCGGATCCGGCAGCACCGGCAGCGCGGCCGAGGCCATCGGCTGGATCCGCACCTGCACCGCGTCGCCCCATGAGCCGGGGCTGACGGCGGCGAACTCCAGTGTCTCCTCCGCGTTGCGCGTCCCGATCTGCACGTAGTCGCCGCGGCCCGCCCTGACCTCCGCGGGCAGCGCGGCGTCCAGCTCGATCCGGCGGGTGGCGGCGTCGTAGGCGGCGACACCGGCGCTGTGGATCGACTGCTGATCGTCGCCGCGGAAGAGCTGGATCTGCTGCCCCACGCCGGAGAACCCGATCAGGTGGCCGAGCTCCAGGCGGGTCGCGCCCTTGGCGGCATCGCCGGCGACCGGGCTGACCAGGCCGTGGCCCAGCACGCCCGAGGACGGGCTCGCCTGCCTGCCGGCGACCCGCTTGATGTACAGCCGCTGGCCGCCGTTGTCGAAGAAGCCCTTGACCGCCAGCGGGAACAGCCACCAACGGCCGCCTTCCGCCGGGTCGTTCGCCCAGGTGTCCCGGATCAGCGGGTCCGGCTCACGGAGAAATCCGCCGAAGGTGTTCTGGAACTCCAGGAAGTTGGTGACCAGCTTGGGCTTGCCGGTGTAGGGACCGCGCACGGTGACCCCGGCCATGCCCGCCGTGCTGGTGCTCACCCCCGCGATCGGCCGTGGGCCCGCATCGATCTCCTCGATGTAGACCCCGGGGCTCAGATACTCCGCCATGGACGGCTCCTTAACTCTCGCGGATCTCTATGACGTGCCGGCGCTCGATGTCCTGGGGCAGCCGCACGACCAGCGATCCGGTCCGGCCCGGCCGCTCGGTGGCCTGCAGGCGGAATGTCTCCTCGACGGCGTGCTCATCGGCCTTCTCGCCCTCCCACCGCAGGGCCAGCCGGAAGGCGCCCGCGGCGTCGGTCAGGGTGCGCTCGTGCCATGGCGTCAGGTCCCGGCCGGTCCGTCCCGTGGCCTCGACCAGCGCGCCCGCGATGGGCGATCGGGTGGCCGCGTCGACCACGGCGCCGTGCACCGTGCGCAGACCCGGCGGGTAGGGGAAGGAGACGCTCGGCAGCAGCCGGACCAGCCGTGGCTCGGTCACTGCGGGCGGCGGGTGGGCGTCGTCATACGGGTGCACCAGGAACTCGACGCCCACCAGGGCGGCCGAGAACGGTTGGCCGTCGGCCGGGTACAACGGCTGGTAGCCGGCGGCCGCGAAGCGGGCCCGGTGGCGCCGTGGCCGGGCCGCCCACGGCTCGGCGCACCGGCCGAGACCCGGATAGGCGAAGGCGGCGCTGGGGGTGCGCACCGCCAGGTCGTCCAGCGGCAGCCAGTCGCCGTCCTCGTAGCGGTCCAGCTGGACCGTCACCCCGGCGCCGCGCACCCGCCGGGCGTAGTCGTCGAAGGGGATGAACCAGACCGGGCTGTGGAGGGTCGACCGCTCCAGCGGTACGAAGCGGCTCATGGCATCGCCGTCCCGCTGATGACCCGGCTGTGCACCGGGCGGACCGGGGTCTCGATCGCGGAGTCCAGGTTGACGACGCGGACCTCGTAGTTCAGCGACAGCCGGTAGGGCTTCTGAATCGCGTACCAGACCCAGGACTTCTGGTCCAAGGTGAGCGGGGTGAGGCTGAGGTGCAGCGAGTCGGTGCTCGCCGCCAGGCTGCCGGACAGCTGGACGCCGTCCAGGATCGCGTCGTCGTAGAAGGTCTGCAGGGCCCGTCCGAGCATCCGGTGCTGGGTCGCCTGGTCGCCGCCCCAGGGGGTGACCAGATAGCGCAGCAGCAGGGCCATCGGCGGCTTGCGGGTGGTCGGTGGGTCGGGTGGCTGGGAGCGCACCGGCGGCCGGTTGCGCGATGTGGGGTCCTCGGCGATCTCGTAGAGGAAGACCGTGAGCTTCGGCGGCGGGGTCTGCACCGTCTCGGAGAGGTCGTTGAGTTCCGCGATCGGCGGTTCCACCTGGCTGAGCCCGCGCAGGGATTGGGTCAGGCTCTCCACGATGACCGTCGAGACATCGGCGATGACGCCGAAGTCCCCCATGCGAATCCCCCCTCTCCGCGCTCGAAAGCGTGCTCCGAGAGAATGCCGGTCCCCGCGTGGCCGGACCGCGATGCGCTCATCACACGAGCGTCACCGGTCCGTTTTCGAGGCCGACGAAGACGAATCCGGACACACACCGACAACGCCGAGGTGACAGGGGGAGGCATATCTTCTTTTCATGGAAATCCCCTCAGAACGGACCGGTGTCCTGATCCTCCGGGTCTGGGTGGAAGGCGGCAGGCCGGACGGGTTCCGTGCTCGCATCGTGCGGACGGAGGACCGGCATCAGGCACCCCCCACCGCGGTGAGCGCGGTCGACGACGCGCTCACCGCCGTGCGCGCCTGGCTCGATCAGTTCATCGAGCCCGACAGGTGACGGTGCCGCGACGGCACGGTGATGCCTGGCCATATAGCGTCCTTTAGCGGGAAGGCCGGACACACGATCATGATCTGCTCGTAACATGGCTTTAGGGCATCCCGATGGGACGCATGGGATGGCTCGCTGAAGCCAATATCGCCCCGGGGGGCTGATGAGCGCAGAAGGCCATGTCATGACGTTGAGACTGCTCAAGAGTTTCGCGTTGTCGGTCGATCACAAACGCGTTCCGATATCCTCCAGCGCCCAGCGCCTCGTCGCGTTCCTCGCCCTGCAGAACATGCCACGGAGCCGCACCTATGTGGCCGGAACGCTGTGGCCGGACGTCACCGCGTCCCGTGCCAACGCCAATCTCCGATCGTCGCTATGGCGCGCCACGCGAACGGGGCATCAGGTCATCGACGCGTCCGCACAGGAACTGGCGATCTGCAAGCACATCACCGTGGACATCCACGCGGCGGCGACGCGCGCACACCGGCTGCTCGACATGTCACGCCCGTGCGACGACATCCTCACCACCCAGATGCGGGAGGACCTGTCGGCCGACCTCTTACCCGAGTGGTCGGAGAACGAGTGGGTGCTGGTCGAGCAGGAGCAGTACCACGAGCTCCGGCTGTATGCCCTGGAGGCGATGACCGAGCGGCTGACGGCGGCGGGCCGCCATGGCGAGGCCGTGGCCGCGGGGCTGGCCGCCGTACGCGCGGAGCCGCTGCGGGAAAGCGCTCATCGCGTGCTCATGAACGCGCATCTCGCCGCCGGCAACAGGGGCGCGGCACTGCGCCAGTACGAGCAATGCCGCCGCGTCCTGCTCGACGAGCTGGGTCTGGAGCCCTCCCCGACGCTGAGAAACCTGGTGCCACCCGGGGGTGGCACCCCGGAGCCCCCGGCGCGCCGGATCGTCTCCCGCCCGGCGGGCGATGCCCCGGCGCAGGACACGGGCACCTCGGCCCCGGCGGGCACCGTGCCCGCGTAACGGGCGCGGTGCGCGGACCAGCTGACGAGCGGACCAGCGGCCTTAGACGGCAGGGACCACCGGCGCCAGATGAGTGTCGCGCCGCACCAGTGCGGCGTAGCGCCCGTCCTTGGCCAGCAGCTCCTCGTGGGTGCCCCGCTCGGCGATTCGGCCGCCGTCGAGGACGACGATCTGGTCGGCGTCGCGCACGGTGGAGAGCCGGTGGGCGATGGTGATCGTGGTGCGACCGGCCGAGAGGGCGTCGATGGCCTGCTGAACGGCCTGCTCGGTGCGGGTGTCCAGGGCGCTGGTGGCCTCGTCGAGGATGAGGACGGGCGGGTCGCGCAGAATCGTGCGGGCTATGGCCAGACGCTGCTTCTCCCCGCCGGAGAAGCGATAGCCGCGCTCCCCCACGAGGGTGTCGTAGCCGTCCGGGAGGGAGGCGATGTGGTCGTGGATCTGGGCGGCCTCGGCCGCCGCCACGATCTCCTCGTCGGTCGCGTCGGGCTTGGCGAAGCGCAGGTTCTCGGCGATGGAGGCGTGGAAGAGGTAGGTCTCCTGGGAGACGACGCCGACCGCCCGGGCGAGGCTGTCGAAGTCGAGGTCGCGGACGTCCACCCCGTCGAGCAGCACCCGGCCGGCGGTCACGTCGTAGAGCCGGGGCACCAGATAGCTGAGGGTCGTCTTGCCGGAACCGGTCGGTCCGACGACTGCCAGGCTGCCGCCCGCGGGGACGGTCAGCTCGATGCCGCGGAGGGTGCCTTTCGACGAGCCGTCCTTCGCGCTCTTCGACGAGCCGCCGTTCGAGCTCGTCGAAGGGCCGCCCTTCGGCGCGCCGGGGGCGGTGCCCTCGTAGTCGAAGTCGACGCCGTCGAAGCGGACTTCGCCGCGCACCTTCTCCAGCCGCACCGGATCGGCGGGCTCGGTGATGTCGATCGGCAGGTCGAGGTATTCGAAGATGCGGGCGAAGAGGGCGAGGGAGCTCTGCACCTGCACACCGGTGGAGAGCAGGCTGACCGTGGGCCGGAGCAGCCCCTGCTGGAGCGAGACGAAGGCGACGAGCGTGCCGATGGAGACGGCCGGGCCACCGGCCTGGAGGGCGATTCCCGCGGCCCAGTAGATCAACGCGGGCATGGCGGCCATGACGATGCCGATGGTGGACATCCGCCAGCGGCCGGCCATGTTGGAGCGCACTTCCAGGCCCACGAGGCGCTCGGACTCCTCGGCGAACTGCCGGGTGAGCGACTCGGACCGGCCCATGCTGCGGCCGAGGAGGATTCCGCTCACCGAGAGCGACTCGGTGACCATCGCGGACATGGCCGCCATCTGCTTCTGGCGCTGCGAGGTGATCTTCTTGCGCTCGGCGCCGACACGACGGCTGATCCAGACGAACACCGGCAGCAGGAGCAGCGAGACGATGGTCAGCCGCCAGTCGAGCGCGAGCATCGCGACGACGGTGGCGACCACACTGGTGAGGTTGGAGACCAGCGAGGTCGCGGTGGAGGTGACGGTGGCCTGCATACCGCCGATGTCATTGGCGATACGGGACTGCACCTCGCCGGTGCGGGTGCGGGTGAAGAAGGCGAGCGGCATGCGCTGCAGCCGGTCGTAGACGGCGGTGCGCAGATCGTGCATGACGCGCTGGCCGACGGTGGTGGAGATCAGGGTCTGCAGAACGCCGAAGACGCTGTTGACGACGGCCGCGGCGATCATGCCGAGGGCGAGCAGGGTGAGCAGCCCGGTGCGGCCGTCGGGGATGGCGGTGTCGAGGATCTCCCGGAGCAGGAACGGGGTGGCGACCGAGACCAGCGCGGAGGCGGCGACCAGCAGGCCGACCACGGCGAGGCGGCCGCGGTAGGGACGGAAGAGCCGGAGGATGCGCCGCACTTGGGCGGGCCGCTCGGACTCCTGGGCGGACGGGGTCCAGGACGGTGGTGTGTCGGGGTGCATGGGCTCCTTCAGGAGTCAGGAAGGCCGCCGCGGGTGACGGCATGGTCGAGCCGATCGCGGCGGCGCGGGCTTTGAGAGCATAGCTCATTGTTACCTATACTCACAATGAACCCGGTCCTGATAAACTGCGATCATGCCCACCCCCGAGACATCCGGCCTCCTCGCCGAGCAGCTGCTGCGCCTGACCCGCAGACTGCATCGCGCCCAGAAGCGCCATATGGAGCCACTGGGCATCACCCCCGCCCAGTCCCGCCTGCTGCGCACCGTGTCCCACAGCGACCAGCCGCCGCGGATGGCGGACCTGGCGCAGCGCCTCGAGGTGGTCCCGCGCGCCGTGACGACGCTGGTGGACGCCCTGGAGGCACATGGCTCGGTGCGCCGCGTACCGGATCCGTCCAACCGCCGGGTGGTGCGCATCGAGCTCACCGACACCGGGCGGGCGACGCTGCGCGCGCTGCGCGAGGCGCGCCGGGCCGCCGCGGAGGACATCCTGGCACCGCTCAGCGATCAGCAGCGCGACGCGCTGGGCGATCTGCTGAACACCCTCTCCGGCACCCCGGACCACCGCTGCTGAGGTCGCGGTGACGGGCATCCGGACGCAGGAAAAGAGCGGCCGGCCGTGGCGAAAGGGCAGCTGGACGCGGGGGAAGAGCGGCGCGACGCCGTATCACAGCGCCACCCACTTCCCCTGCGCCCACACGGCCTTCAAGCCGTACTCGCCGCGCTCAGGCGGCCAGATGCGCCTTGTCCCCCATGACCACCACCGGGTGCAGCTTGGGGTCGAGGTTCTTCAGCAAATACTCCATACCGGACTTGGAGAGGCTGACACAGGCCGAGGTGCCGCTGCCGTGATCCATGTGCAGCCAGATGCTGCCGCCCTTGCTCTGCCCTTCCGGCCGGGTCTGGTCGAGCGGCGAGGCGCCCTTGACGCGGTTGTAGTCGATGGCGATGACGTAGTTGAAGTCCGTCCAGTGGGACTTGGGCCAGTAGTGGGGCGCCGCGAAGGAGCCGGAGGCGGTGTACGGCAGCCGGGCGCCGGGGTCGGGCAGCACCCCGCCCGCGTCGCTGAGCGTGTAGACCCCGACCGGGCTGCGCTTGTCGCCCTCATGATGGCTCGTCGTCCAGCCGCGCTTGCCGTTGTGCGCCGTCCAACTGCGGGTCCGCTCCCATGCCTTGCCCTGCTTGGTATAGAGGACCACGGTCGCGTCCGCGGAGTTCACCCCTTTGCCGTAGACCGCCACGACTTGCCGGGACTGGTCCGGGATCCGGGACTGGAGCTTGTCCCCCACATCAGGGATACGCGTGGGATCCGGCGCGGGCGCACCGCTGCGCAGCGCTTGTTTGCCCTGGTTTCCGCCCTTGTCACCGCCGTCATCCCCGCCGCCGTCGCCGCAGGCAGTGAGAAGGACAAGGGCCGCGGCGGCCGCGGCCGCCGCGCGCATGGACATCGTGCCGGAGATTCGCATGTCCCCATGGTCCCACCTGCGTAGGACAGTGCCGTATGCGGGATTGGCGTGTTCCGGCCGCTGCGGGGAAAACCAGTTGAATTCCGCACCGTAGGAACGTCAACCTTTCACGTCTCCTACCAGCCCTCCTCAGCCCGCCCGACCTTGGGACGTCATGCACATTCGCGATCTTCCGTATCCCGACCCCGGCCGACCCGACGTACGGTCAGGTCCGCGGTTTCTCTTCTGGCTGGGCAGGAATCAGTTGGGCGGGCAGGTCAAGGCGGCCCTCTGGGGTCTGGTGCACATGGCCGCGCTGGTGTCCTTCCCCATTGCCATCGGCTTCGGTGTGCAAGCGGTCGTGGACCGCTCCGGCTCCCGGCTGGCTATGTCCGGAGCGCTGATGGTGGGGCTCACCGTGCTCACCGCGCTGGGGGACGCCATGCTGCACCGCGCGGCGGTCACCAACTGGATCACGGCGGCGGCACGGGTGCAGCAGCTGCTGGCCCGCAAGGCGGTGGAGCTGGGGTCCGCCCTCACCCGGAAGGTGGCGGCCGGTGAGGTCGTCGCCGTCTCCACGGGCGATGTCGAGAAGATCGGCTGGTTCGTTGAGGCCCTCTCCCGCTTCACGGCGGCCGCGATCACCACCGTCGCGGTCTGTGTGGCCCTGGTTCTCTACCAGCCGGCGCTGGGAGTGGTGGTGGCGGTCGGGGTGCCCGCGCTGGCGCTGGCCGTGCTGCCGCTGCTGCCGCGCGCGGCGCGCCGGGCCGATGAGCAGCGGGAGAAGGCGGGCCGGGCGACCGAGTTGGCCTCGGACACCGTGGCCGGTCTGCGGGTGCTGCGGGGCATCGGCGGGGAGGAGCTGTTCCTGGGCCGCTACCGGCACGCCTCGCAGGAGGTGCGGGTCGCGGCGGTGCGCAGCGCGCGGATGTGGGCGCTGATCGCGGCCGTGCAGGTCGCGCTGCCGGGGCTGCTGCTGATCGGTGTCGTCTGGTACGGGGCGTCGCTGGCGCGCGACGGACGGATCGAGGTGGGCGAGCTGGTCACCGTGTACAGCGCGGTGACCTTTCTGCTCTTCCCGCTGCGGCACTTCGAGGAGATCGCCATGGCGTACTCCTTCTCCCGGCCCTCCGCGCGGCGCGCGGCCCGGGTGCTGGCGCTGCGACGCTCCTCTCCGGGCAGCGAGGGCGCGGCCACCGGGGACGGCGGCGAGCGCGGGGAGGCGCAGGAGACCACTGGGGACGGCGGGGAGCGCGGGCAGGCGCAGCAGACCACCGCGCCGCTCGGCGGGGATCTGTACGACCCGGCGAGCGGGATGCTGGCGCCCAGCGGGCTGCTGACCGCGGTGGTGTGCGGCGACCCGGACGCGGCGGGGCGGCTGGCCGACCGGCTCGGCGGACATCCCACGCACGACGGCCCGGGCGACGGGGACCAGGCCGGGGCACCGTCGGCGCTGCTGGGCGGGGTCGCCCTGGACGAGCTGCCGCTGACCACGGCGCGCGCCGCGGTGCTGGTGCAGGACAAGGATCCGGTGCTGCTGTCGGGGGCGCTCGCCGAGCTGCTGGATGTGCCGAGGTCCGGCGAGGTCTCGGCGGAGAAGGCGCTCGAGGCGGCCCAGTGCGGCGATGTGCTGGACGCGCTGGCGCAGGCGTCGGCGGCCGAGGGGGATGACGCCGGCCCCATGCGCACCCGGATCACCGAGCGTGGCCGCTCGCTGTCGGGTGGCCAGCGGCAGCGGCTGGCGCTGGCCCGTTCGCTGGTGACCGATCCGGAGGTGCTGGTGCTGGACGAGCCGACCTCCGCGGTGGACTCGCACACCGAGGCACGGATCGCCGACGGGGTGCGGCGGCTGCGGGCGGGCCGGACGACCATCGTGCTCACGTCCAGCCCGCTGCTGCTGGACCGGGCCGACCGGGTGGTGTTCGTGCCCGACGGCGCGGCGGCGGGGGTGGGCACCCATCGTGAGCTGCTGGGCACCGATCCCGCGTATCGCGCGGTCGTCACCCGCGAGACGGAGGACGAGGCCGCCGTGCGGCGGGCCGGGCGGAGCGCCGGGCCGGCCGGACCGGGCCTGGAGGACATCGGGCGGATCGAGGAACAGATCGAGGAGTCGGCATGATCGGCGTGGCACCGCCCGGCTATGACCCGGCCGCACCGGAGTCGGCGACGACGCTGCCGGTCGGCACACCCCCCACCGTGCGGGCCTATGTGGGTGAGCTGCTGCGGCGGCATCGGGCCGCGTTCACCGTGCTGATGGTCGTGAACGCGACCGCGGTGATCGCCTCCATGGTCGGCCCGCAGCTGCTGGGGGGCCTGGTCGAGGACCTCTCCCAGGGCGAGGAGGACCTCCACATCGGCCGCATCGTGGTGCTGTTCACGGTGGCGCTGGTGGTGCAGACCGTGTTCGTCCGGATGGTGCGGCTGCGCGGTGCGGTGCTGGGCGAGGAAATGCTGGCGGATCTGCGGGAGGACTTTCTCGTCCGGTCGGTGGGCCTGCCCCCGGGGGTGCTGGAGCGGGCCGGGACGGGGGATCTGCTGTCCCGGATCACCACCGATATCGACCGGCTGGCGAACGCGATGCGCGAGGCCGTGCCGCAGCTGGCCATCGGCGTGGTGTGGACCGGGCTGCTGCTCGGCGCGCTGACCCTGACCGCTCCCCCGCTGGGGCTCGCGGTGCTGGTGGCGCTTCCGGTGCTGGTGATCGGCTGTCTCTGGTACTACCGCCGCGCGCCCAGCGCCTACCGCTCGGAGGCGGCCGGCTATGCGGCGGTGTCCGCGTCCCTCACCGAGAGCGTGGACGCCGGGCGGACCATCGAGGCCCACCGGCTGGGCGACCGGCGGATCGCCCAGTCCGAGCTGCGCATCAAGCAGTGGACGGCGTGGGAGCGCTACACGCTCTGGCTGCGCTCGGTGCTCTTCCCGGTGATCAATGTGAGCTACACGCTGATCACCGGTTCGGTGCTGATGATCGGCGGCGTGTGCGTGATGCGGGGCTGGATGTCGATCGGCGATCTGACCACCGGGGCGCTGCTGTCGCAGATGCTGGTCGAGCCGATCGGGCTGATCCTGCGCTGGTACGACGAGCTGCAGGTCGCGCAGGTGTCGCTGGCCCGGCTGGTGGGGGTGCGGGAGATCGAGGAGGGCCCCGCCGACCAGGGGGTGGTCCCCGGCGGCCGGGAGGTGCGGGCGGACGAGGTGCGGTTCGGATACCACGAGGGCAGCGATGTGCTGCACGAGGTGTCCATGAAGGTGCCCCCGGGGACGCGGCTGGCGCTGGTGGGCCCGTCCGGGGCGGGGAAGTCCACCCTGGGGCGGCTGCTGGCCGGGATCTACTCCCCGCGCACCGGCCGGGTGACGCTGGGCGGCGCGGAGCTGGCGCGGATGCCGGCCGAGCGGGTCCGTGAGCATGTGGCGCTGGTCAACCAGGAGCACCATGTCTTCGTGGGCTCGCTGCGGGACAATCTGCTGCTGGCCCGCGCCGTCGCCACGGACGCCGAGCTGTGGGCGGCGCTGGGCGCGGTCGACGCCGATGGCTGGGCCCGCGCGCTGGACGAGGGCCTGGACACCGAGGTCGGATCGGGCGGTCTCGCGCTCACCCCCGCACAGGCGCAGCAGATCGCGCTGGCCCGGCTGGTGCTCGCCGATCCCCATACGCTGGTGCTGGACGAGGCCACCTCGCTGCTGGACCCGCGGGCGGCGCGCCATCTGGAGCGCTCGCTGGGCCGGGTGCTGGAGGGCAGGACCGTGGTGGCGATCGCCCACCGGCTGCACACCGCGCATGACGCGGATGTGATCGCCGTGGTCGAGAGCGGCCGGATCACCGAGCTGGGCAGCCATGACGAACTCGTCGCGGCGGACGGGGCCTACGCCGCGCTGTGGCGCTCCTGGCATCAGTGAGGAGGGTGGCCGCGCCCCGGCGCGGCCGCCCTCGTCCCGTCCGGGGGTCAGATGACGCCGAGGGCGGCCAGTCCGCCCATGCCGCCGAGCAGCATGAAGACCGGCATCAGCACCTTCAGCTCGACCCAGCTGCCGGCTCGGAAGCGCATGCCCTTGGGCGGGCCGAGCGCGTACCAGCGCTTGCGGCCGATCGGGATGGGCCACAGGATCGGGCAGCCGGAGACGGTGAGCGCGTCCCCGATGTCGTGGACCAGGGCGCCGAGCACGATCGGCAGGCCGAGCCAGAGGTACTCCTGGCCCGGTGCGCTGAACAGCCAGTCCGAGCCGTTGCCCGGCCGGTGCAGCACATCGGCGAGGATCCAGGCGCTGGCCGCGCCGAGCAACCACACCAGGACATCGCTGGAGACCCGGGCGGCGCGCCACAGCAGCCCCTCGACGGCCAGCACCATATGCACGAAGAGGATGCCCAGCACCGCCCAGCGCCCGCCGACCAGGGCGAGCGCCGAGGCTCCGGCGCCGATCAGCACCGCCCATACCCAGGTGTGGGTGAGGGTGCGGTGGCCGCCCGAGCGGCGCGGGTCGCCCTGCTTCCTGGTCGCCTTGTAGACGGAGTACGAGAGCTTGTCGATCACCTCGCACAGTCCCTTGGAGATGGGCCCGAAGGCGCGCGATATGGTCGCCGCCTTGTGATCGAGGTCGGGGGCGAGCGCCGCTCCCGCGCAAATCAGCGCGCCGGCGACCAGCACCGGCCAGGGCATCGAGTGGCCGGCCGCCGCGGCAGCCGCCCCCACCCCCAGCCAGGCCGCCGCTCCGGACAGCGAATGCGCCGGTCCCATCATGGTCGTACCCCGCCCCTGTTCTTTCCCGCTTCCGCGCGGGAGTTGACTGCTTCGGCCCGGCACAGCCTAGCGGCGGGCGATCTTCGTCCGCACAGCCGGTTCCCGTCCCGGCGGGGAAACCAGGCAGTATAGGTGCGTGACTCTTATCGATCAGCTGCCGAGCGACGCCGACCCCGACGCACTTTTCGAGGCGTTCTCCACCTGGGTCGAGGAGCGGGGCATCTCCCTGTACCCCGCCCAGGAGGAAGCGCTGATCGAGGTGGTGTCCGGGGCGAATGTCATCCTGTCCACCCCCACCGGATCGGGCAAGAGCCTGGTGGCGGCGGGCGCCCACTTCGCCGCGCTCGCCCGGGACCAGGTCACCTTCTACACCGCGCCGATCAAGGCCCTGGTATCGGAGAAGTTCTTCGAGCTGTGCAAGCTCTTCGGCACCGAGAACGTCGGGATGCTGACCGGGGACGCGTCGGTCAACGCGGACGCGCCGGTCATCTGCTGTACGGCCGAGGTGCTGGCGTCCATCGCCCTGCGGGACGGCAAGGACGCCGACATCGGCCAGGTGGTGATGGACGAGTTCCACTTCTATGCGGAGCCGGACCGGGGCTGGGCGTGGCAGATCCCTCTGCTGGAGCTGCCGCAGGCGCAGTTCATCCTGATGTCGGCGACGCTCGGTGATGTGAGCCGGTTCGAGGGCGACCTGACCCGGCGCACCGGGCGGCCGACCGCGGTCGTGCGGTCCGCGACCCGGCCGGTGCCGCTGAGCTACGAATACCGGACGACGCCGCTGACCGAAACGCTGACCGAGCTGCTGGAGACCCAGCAGGCGCCGGTCTACATCGTGCACTTCACACAGGCGGCGGCGGTCGAGCGTGCCCAGGCGCTGATGAGCATCAATATGTGCTCGCGCGCCGAGAAGGACGAGATCGCCTCGCTGATCGGCAACTTCCGGTTCACCACCAAGTTCGGCCGCAACCTGTCCCGTTACGTCCGGCACGGGATCGGCGTGCACCATGCGGGCATGCTGCCCAAGTACCGGCGGCTGGTGGAGAAGCTGGCGCAGGCCGGGCTGCTCAAGGTCATCTGCGGTACGGACACCCTCGGCGTGGGCGTCAATGTGCCCATCCGCACCGTCCTGTTCACCGCGCTGACCAAGTACGACGGTCAGCGGGTGCGGACGCTGCGGGCCCGGGAGTTCCACCAGATCGCGGGCCGGGCCGGCCGGGCCGGTTTCGACACCGCGGGCTTTGTGGTGGCCCAGGCGCCCGAGCACGTCGTCGAGAACGAGAAGGCGCTCGCGAAGGCCGGGGACGATCCGAAGAAGCGCCGCAAGGTGGTCCGCAAGAAGGCGCCGGAGGGCTTCGTCAACTGGGGCCAGAACACCTTCGAGAAGCTCATCGCCTCCGAACCCGAGCCGCTCACCTCCCGGTTCCGGGTCACCCACGCGATGCTGCTGTCGGTCATCGCCCGGCCCGGCAACGCCTTCGAGGGGATGCGCCGCCTGCTGGAGGACAACCACGAGCCGCGCAAGAACCAGCTCCGGCACATCCGCCGCGCCATCGCGATCTACCGCTCGCTGCTGGACGGCGGGGTGGTCGAGCGGGTGGAGCCACAGGGCGCCGACGGTGCGGACGGGGGCGCCCCGATCGTCCGGCTGACGGTGGATCTGCAGCAGGACTTCGCCCTCAACCAGCCGCTGTCCACCTTCGCGCTGGCCGCCTTCGAGCTGCTGGACCCCGAATCGCCCTCCTACGCCCTGGACATGGTCTCGGTCGTCGAGTCGACGCTGGACGATCCCCGGCAGATCCTGGCGGCGCAGCAGAACAAGGCGCGCGGTGAGGCGGTCGCCGCGATGAAGGCGGACGGCGTCGAGTACGAGGAGCGCATGGAGCGGCTCCAGGACATCTCCTACCCCAAGCCGCTGGAGGAGTTGCTCTTCCACGCGTACGGGCTCTACCGCAAGAGCCATCCCTGGGTCGGTGACCACCCGCTGTCGCCCAAGTCGGTGATCCGCGACATGTACGAGCGGGCGATGACCTTCACCGAGTTCACCTCGTTCTACGACCTGGCGCGGACCGAGGGCATTGTGCTGCGCTACCTGGCCAGCTCCTACAAGGCCCTGGACCACACCGTGCCGGACGACCTGAAGTCCGACGACTTCCAGGACATCGTCGCCTGGCTCGGCGAGATGGTGCGGCAGGTCGACTCCAGCCTCCTCGACGAGTGGGAGCAACTGGCCAATCCGGAGGACGAGTCGGCGGAGGAGGCGCAGGAGCGCGCCGACCAGGTCAGGCCGGTCACCGCGAACGCCCGCGCCTTCCGCGTGCTGGTGCGCAACGCGATGTTCCGCCGGGTGGAGCTGGCCGCTTTGGACAAGGTCGCCGAGCTCGGGGAGATGGACGCCGACTCCGGCTGGGACGAGGACGCCTGGGCGGAGGCGATGGACGGGTACTGGGAGGAGTACGAGGAGCTCGGCACCGGGCCGCAGGCCCGCGGGCCGAAGCTGCTGCTGATCGAGGAGGACCCCGAGCACGGCCTGTGGCGGGTGCGGCAGACCTTCGACGATCCGAACGGCGACCACGACTGGGGCATCTCGGCGGAGGTCGATCTCGCCGCCTCCGACGAGGAGGGCCGGGCCGTGGTCCGGGTCACCGACGTGGGCCAACTGTAGCCTCCCGGACGCGGTCCACGCCGAGGACCGGCCCGGCCCCCTCAGTGAAGGAGCACCACCGATGACCAATCCCGCCGAGCGCCTGGTCGATCTGCTCGATCTGGAACGGATCGAGCAGGACATCTTCCGCGGCCTCAGCCCCGATGAATCGCTGCAGCGGGTGTTCGGCGGGCAGGTGGCGGGCCAGGCGCTGGTGGCCGCCGGACGGACCACCGACGGGCTGCGTCCGGTGCACTCGCTGCACGCGTACTTCCTGCGGCCGGGACGGCCGGGCGTGCCCATCGTGTACCAGGTGGAGCGAATCCGGGACGGGCGCTCCTTCACCACCCGCCGGGTCGTCGCCATCCAGCAGGGTCGCACGATCTTCAATCTGACGGCCTCCTTTCATTCTGCTGAGCCGGGTATCGAGCAGCAGCTGCCGATGCCCGAGGTGCCCGGGCCGGAAGGTCTGCCGACTCTCGCCGACGAGGTCCGCTCCCATCTGGGAGCGCTCCCCGAGGCGTTCGCCCGCATGGAGCGCCGGCAGCCCTTCGACGTCCGCTATGTGGAGCGGCTGCGCTGGACGGACGAGGACTTAAAGGGCGTGGAACCGCGCAGCGCCGTATGGATGCGCGCGGTGGGGCCGCTCGGGGACGACCCGCTGGTGCACACCTGCGCGCTCACCTATGCGAGCGACATGATGCTGCTGGACGCGGTGCGGATGCCGGTCGAGCCGCTGTGGGGCCCACGGGGCTTCGACATGGCCTCGCTGGATCACGCCATGTGGTTCCACCGGCCGTTCCGCACGGATGAGTGGTTTCTCTACGACCAGGAGTCGCCCGTGGCCACCGGCGGCCGGGGACTGGCGCGCGGCAGGATCTACGACCGTGCGGGCCGGCTGCTGGTGTCGGTGGTGCAGGAGGGGCTGTTCCGCCCGCTGCGGCCCGCCGAAGGTGCTGCCGGAGGAGCGGCCGAAGGCGCCGCCGACGGTGGCTGAGCGCCACCGGGGTGTGTGCCGCGCCGAGCCTCATCGCCTGCCGACCAGCTTCTGCCACAGGCTCCGCGGGCGGCCCGGAGCCGGGGTGCGGTCCTCGATCGGCCGCTCCGCCCCGGCGTCCGGGCGCGGCGCCGGCCGGGCCCGGCGGGCGTCGCCCAGTGAGGAGGCGAGGGCGACCCGATAGCGCCGGATCTCCCGTGGGTCGTCGGCCGTGACCACCGCATCGATGACATCCCGGACCGCGCCGGCCTCGGGGCGCATCCGGACGAGCGCGGGGCGAAGCTGCCGCAGATGTGTCCGCTCATACGGATCGGCCACGGCCGAGGCCAGTTCGACGGAGCCGAGCACCGAGGCCAGGACCGCGGCCCGCTCCCAGGGGTCCTCGGTCTGGTCGAGCAACTGGCCGATCCGGCGGCTACGCCATTTCGCGGCCCGCCAGTCCTCCCCGGCGGCCAATGCGGCGCTCAGCCCCGGCGGGGTGCGGCCGCTCAGCAACTCCGGCTGCCTGATGGCGAACTCGGTCAGCTCCGACGCCAGATAGAGCCATACGACGGCCCGATAGCGATTGACATAGAACCGGACGGGGGCGAAGAATCCCCCGCGCGCGAGACGGCTGAGCCGGCCCTGGCTGATGCCGAGCAGCTGCGCGCCCTCCGCCGTGCCGACCACGCGCAGACGGGCGATGAGCGCCTCCGGGAAGCCCTCGGCGGCGGTCACCCGCCTCAGCTCCTCGCACGCCACCCGCCGACCCAGGCCGGTGGTGACGGTGCGCACCTCTCCCAGCTGCACGGCCAGCTCGAACTCTCGCGATTTCAGCCCCAGCGCCCGGGCCGCCGCGCCGAACCCGACGCTCTCGCCCGGCTCCGCCGGCCCGCCAGGGTCTTCCGGCCCGCTCGCCTGCCCCGGTACGCCCGGCTCGCCGAGCCACTCCAGGCTCCACGGCCCCTGGCTCTCCCGCAGCTCCTGATCCATCCGCACTGCCATCGCGACGCCCTCCCCCGCACTGCCTCAATCACTGACAGTGACGACGATAGCCGCGAAGCACGACGGTCGGTCAGGCCTGTGGATAACTTCCGCGCGACATCAGCCGGGGGTGCCGGTCTCCTGCCTGGCCTCGACTCCCAGATGCTCCCCCACCCGGTTGACCAGCAGCGCCATCTCGTAGGCGACCTGCCCCACATCGGAGTCCGGCCCGGTGAGCACACACAGACAGCTGCCGTCCCCGGCCGCGGTGACGAAGAGGACGCCCTCGTCGAATTCGACCATCGTCTGCCGCACCCGGCCCGTCCGGAAGTGGTGCCCGGACCCCTTGGCGAGGCTGTGCAGCCCCGAGGCCACCGCGGCCAGGTGCTCGGCGTCCTGGCGCACCAGTGTGGAACTCGCCCCCGTCACCAGCCCGTCGTTGGACAGCACCAGCGCATGCCGTATCTCCGCGATCCGCTCGGTCAGGTCGTCCAGTAACCAGTCGAGCCCCTTGTTCACTGCCATATCCGATTCCTCCCCGATTCCCCTTCAGCTGCGTGCCAGCCTTTCTCACTGCCGCCGTCTGGGCAACCCGCCCCGCCCGGCACCCCACGGTTGTGCGCTGATTGACGCAGGATGGGGACATGGCACAGAACATGACCAAGGATCAGTGGCAGAAGTTCCTCATGGAGGGCACCCGCACCGCGAAGCTGTCGACCGTGCGGGCCGACGGAAGCCCCCATATCGCCCCCGTGTGGTTCCTGCTGGACGGTGACGACCTCGTCTTCAACACAGGTCAGGAGACGGTCAAGGGACGCAACTTGGCCCGGGACGGCCGGGTCGCCATCTGCGTGGACGACGACAGGCCGCCGTTCGCCTTCGTCACGCTGCGGGGCCGGGCCGAACTCATCGACGATCTGCCGCAGGTCCGCGACTGGGCGACCCGGATCGCCGCCCGTTATATGGGCGAGGACCGCGCGAAGGAGTTCGGCGACCGCAACGGCGTGCCGGGCGAGCTGCTGGTCAGGGTGCGCATCGACAAGGTACTCGCGCTCGCCGGAGTCGCCGACTAGCGAGATTCGACCGAAATCCATTCCTTCACGGCGCACCCCCGCCCATCCGACGTTTACGGGCGCATGAGGACCTTTATCGCACCGTCCTCCTTGTGCTGGAACATCTCATAGGCGCGGGGTGCCTCCTCCAGCGGCATGCGATGGGTGGCGAACCCGTCGACGCCCAGCGGGTCGTCGTCCGTCAGCAGCGGGAAGATGTCGTCGGCCCAGCGCCGCACGTTCGCCTGGCCCATCCGCAGCTGGATCTGCTTGTCGAACATGGTCATCAGCGGCAGCGGATCGGCCATGCCGCCGTACACCCCGCTGAGGGAGATCGTTCCACCGCGCCGCACCAGCGCGATGGCCAGCCGCAGCGCCGCCAGCCGGTCGACCCCGGCCTTCTCCGTGAGCTTGGCGGCCCAGTCCCGCGGAAGGAGGCCCGTGACCCGCTGGGCGGTCCGGCCGAGCGGGCTGCCGTGGGCCTCCGTCCCCACCGCGTCGATGACCGCGTCCGGTCCGCGGCCGCCGGTGGTCGAGAGGACGGCCTCGACCAGGTCCTCCTGACGGGAGAAGTCATCGAGGTCATGGACCTCGACACCGTCGGCACGCGCTCGGCGCAGCCGTTCGGGGACGAGGTCCACTCCGATGACCCGGTCGGCCAGGCCCCGCACCTTCGCCACCCGGCAGGCCATGATGCCGATGGGGCCCAGTCCCAGGACCGCGAGCGTGCCGCCGCGCGGAATCCCGGCGTACTCGACGGCCTGCCACGCCGTGGGCAACACGTCGGACAGATAGACGTAGCGGTCGTCCTGGACTCCTTCGGGCACCTTGATCGGGCCGTACTGGGCCTGCGGCACCCGCAGATACTCCGCCTGGCCGCCGGCCACCGCGCCGTAGAGCTTGGTGTAGCCGAAGAGCTCCGCCCCCATGCCGTGCTCGGCGACCTGGGTGGTCTCGCACTGCGTCTGCAGACCGGATCGGCACATCCAGCAGTGTCCGCAGGCGATCTGGAACGGAACCACCACGCGGTCGCCGGGACTGATGTGCGTCACCTCCGGACCGGTCTCCTCCACGATGCCCATCGGCTCGTGGCCGAGGATGTCGCCGGGGGTCATGAAGGGCGTGAGCACCTCGTACACATGCAGATCGGAGCCGCACAGGCCGGTGGTGGTGATCCGGACGACCGCGTCCGTCGGCTCCTTGATGATCGGGTCCGGCACCGTCTCGACCCGCACATCATGTCGGCCCTGCCAGGTCACCGCTCGCATCGCCGCATCCCTTCGCCGTGGTCGTCGGCATGGTCTTCCGGGGGCCGCTACGGGTACCCCGGCGGATCCGGCCGAAGCGCCGGCGGGACCACGGCCCGCGCCGCCGGTCCACCAGGTCCACGAGCCGGGATGTCTCCGCGGCGACCACCGACGGCTCGGCGCCCGCGGTGCTCAGCACGGCCAGGCACGCGCCGTCCGCCAGCGCCGCGACGAAGAGGAGCCCGGCCGCCATCTCGATCATCGTCCGCCGGGGCGGACCGCCGCGCCCCCGGCGCCCCGCGCTCGCGGCGACGCGGTGGAACCCGGAGGCGACGGCGGCCAGGTGCTCGGCCTCCTGACGGGAGAGCCCACGGGACGCGCTGACGGTCGCCCCGTCCCGGGAGAGCAGCACGGCATGGCGTACGCCTCCGGCCCCGGCCACCAGATCGTCCAGGATCCGGTCGAGATCGGCCATGGAGCGTTGGGCGGCGCTGCGGGGCTTGGTCATGGGCGGTCTCCCTCGGTCGGGATGCGCCGCGCCGTGCGGCGCTCCAGGTGTCCCCTGGGCCAGGGACGCTAGACCCGGCGGGGGCGCACATTGGGGGCGCATTACGGAACCTGTTGAAATTTGACAGAGTCAGATGCCAGTGCGATCGGCCAGCGTCCGAATCTGCACTCGATGCGGGCGTAGGCTGCTTGTTCACCGCATCGCTTCACCGTTCGTATCCAAGGTGTCCCGAGGAGTTCCCGTGCCACATGAGCCCTCCCGCGGAAACAGCGCGGCCGACGTGAGGGACTTCTTCGGCCCCCGGGCGGCCGACTGGGACAGCCGCTTCCCGGACGACGGCCCCGCCTACGCCGCCGCCGTCGCCGACCTCGGACCGCGCCCCGGGGACGCGGTCCTCGACGCGGGGTGCGGGACGGGGCGCGCGCTGCCCGCGCTGCGCGCCGCGGTCGGCCCCGAGGGGACCGTCCTCGGCGTGGACCTCACGCCCGCCATGCTGGACGCCGCCGTACGCGCGGGCCGGGACGGCTTCGCGGGCCTCGCCCTCGCCGATGTGGCGCGGCTGCCGCTGGGTGACGGCTGCCTCGACGCGGTGTTCGCCGCCGGACTGATCTCCCACCTCGCCGAGCCCGGGCCGGGCTTGCGGGAACTGGCCCGGGTGGTGCGCCCCGGCGGGCGGCTCGCGCTGTTCCATCCGGTGGGGCGGGCCGCTCTCGCCGCCCGCCACGGCCGCACCCTCACCCCCGACGACCTGCGGGCGGAGCCCCAGCTGCGGCCGTTGCTGGCGGGCGCCGGCTGGCGCCTGGAGTCCTACGCCGACGAAGACGCACGCTTTCTCGCGCTCGCCGTCCGCGAAACCGACTGACCGACTTGGCGCTCCGCGGGAAGTGCCGCGAGGTGCGGTCGTCCATCCGCGGCTGTGTCGTGGCCGCCACGCGGCGGAGCCGCATATCGACACAGCACCGCGCCCCTTCGGGCCGCACCCGAACCGCACCGGGCTTCATCGAGGCCGCTCAGACGGGCCGGACCGGCCAGGGCTGATCCGCGATCGCCGCCGCGCGGCCGGGGGCGTTGTCGACCATGACGTTGTGCCCCGCCCCGGATCGGTGCGGTTCGCGCCGGGCGCCCGACAATACACTGGCAATACATCGCCCTCGATGTATGACATCTACGAGGTACAGCGGTCATCGGGCACAATGCGGCCATGCTCGAACTCGCCATCCTGGGCTTCCTCCATGACGCCCCTCTGCACGGTTACGAGTTGCGCAAGCGCATCGCCGCACTGACCGGACAGGTCAAACCCGTGGCCGAGAGCACCCTCTATCCGGCGATCAAGCGGCTGGAGAAGGCCGGACTGCTGGCCCGCCGGACCCAGCCCGGCGCGGGTGCGGCACCCCGGCACGTCCTGACGCTGACCGCCGAGGGACGTGCGGAGCTGCGGCGCCGCCTGGCGCATCCGGCGGACATCGACATCACCGACGAGAACCGCTGGTTCACCCTGCTGGCGTTTCTGCGGCATCTCGAGGACCCGTCGGCACAGACGGAGCTGCTGGAACGCCGGATGGCCTTTCTGCGGCAGCCGTCGAGTTTTTTCTACGACGGCGACCGTCCGCTGCGGGCCGAAGAGGTGGAGGACCCCTTCCGGCGTGGCATCCTCACCATCGCCCGGGCCGCCGGCCAGGCCGAACTGTCCTGGCTGCGGCGCACGCTCGACACGCTCCGGGCGGCGACCGACGACTGACGCCGACCGCGACCCGATGTCTCGACTCCATGGCTACTGGGTGGTTAAGGTGCGCGACGACGGATCGCCCTTCGGATCCGCATGCGCAAGAGGAGGCTGTCGTGCCCGCCACGGAGGAGTCAGGCGACGAGGCACTGTATGTGCTGACCGCGGTGCTGCTGACACCCGCTCAATTCCCGAGCGTGCTCGGTGACGACTATCCCGAGGCATGTGCCGTGCTCGGGCTGGAGCCGTACGACACCGGCTACGGACTGGTGCTGGGGCAGGACGGCGGCGGCGCCCGCTGGACGGTGGTCACCGACGATGTGTCACTGGTGGCGTGTGCCATCGCGACCTGGGACTGCGGTATGGAGTACGCCCTGGCCATCGACGACCGGACGGTGGTCGCCTCCCTTCCCGGCTGGCCGCTCGCGGTGGCCGTGGCCGCCCCGGGCATTCCGGCTCCCCATGACCCCGCTCCCGGCGCCGAACTGGGGGCGGACGCCTCCCGGGCGCCGCTGACGCCGCCGGACTCCGAGCGGTGGGGCCCGGCCCAGCGGCGGCTCGGCGCCGATGAGATCGCGCTCCAGTGGGCGATCTGGCGTGAGCAGGTGGACAGCGATGTGACGTTCGTGGCCCCCGGCGAGAAGCCGCACGGGGGCGTACGGCGGGTGCTGGAGGAGGCGCGCGGCTATCTGGCCTCGCCCCCGCCGGCGGGCCGGATCCGTTCGGCGTTCGCCTCCGGTGACGCGCGGACGCTGCGGGCCGACGGCCCGGGCTGGAGCATGGTGGCCCGAACCGACGACATCGCCTTCGTGCTGCTGGACGACGCTCCGGGCGAGGTGCTGCCGGTCGGCCGTGGCCCCGAGCTGCCGGAGCTGCTGACGGCCCTGGACAAGCTGGCCATGCGACCCCACTGAGGCGCGACCCGACTGAGGCGCGACCCCACTGAGAGCGCGGCCCCGCTGAGACACCGCTCCCCCAGCCGGCCGGGCCCCGAAACGGGGTCGCGGGCGGTCCGCGATCGGTACTGCACGGTCACTCCCGGCTGCGCGCCGCCCGTGGCCCCGAGCCCGGCCGGCCGCCTTCCGCGGCCGCGCTCGGCGGCCCGGCTGCCTCAGCGACCCAGCTGCTTACGGGAGACCCTGTGCAGCCTGCGGCGCTGGGAGGAGTCGAGCAGCAGATAGGCCGCCGCCGGCACCCCCACGATCACCAGCAGCGCCGCCCAGAAGGGCAACACCCAGAGCAGGATCACACCTGCCACCACACCACCGGTGGCGACCTTCGCGCGTGTGGACATTTCACCCGCCTCCTTCACGGCCCATAGCCGCACTCACTCCACACAACGGACACCGACGGCACCCGGTTCCTCCTCGCGCCCTCATCCTGTACCCTCGGGCGGCCCGGGCTCCACTAGTCAAATTTGAGGAATGCTCAGCGCTGTGACCCCACCCTCCGCGGCAACCCCCTCCGAGGTCGCCGAACTCTCCCGCTGCACCGCGGTCTTCCTTCCCGGTGACCCGGCACGCACCGGCCGGATCGCCTTCTGGCGGCCGGACGGCTCGCCCCCTTCCGGCCCCGCCACCGGCTCCGCCGAGGAGCTGACGGTCGCCGTCCCGGTGGACCCCGACGACGGCTCCACCGGCCCCACGCCCACCGGCCCCGACGTCCGGACACGGACCGTACGGGCGCTCGTGCTGCCCTTGGGCGAGGCGCTCCCGGTGCTCACCCGGGCCCGCGCTCGGGCCGCACAGGCCGGTCCGGGGCAATGCGACCCCGCCACGGCCTTCTGGGGCGCCGCCGCCGTACTCGCCCTCCAACTCGCGGCCCGGGGAAAGCTGCTGCCCGGGCTCACCGCCACCGACCACGACGCCTGGCGCGTCGGCCCGCTCACCCCCGACGACCTGACACGGGTGCGTGAACTGGCCGCAGCCATGCCGGCCAGCGCGCACGCGACGCCCCTGCCCGCCTCCGGCCCGCTGCTGCTGCCCGAGCCCGAGCGGCATCTGCGCGCGTTCCTGGACGGGGTGGCGGACGGCCTGCCGCGCTCGCCCGCCGCGGCGCCGGCCGCGGGCGGCCCCGCCTTCGCCGCCACCGCACCCCGGCGGATGCCCGAACAGCGTGCCTGGGCCGCCGATGTGGCCGCCGGGCATGACGCGGGGGTGCGGCTCTCGGTCCGTATCGAGCTGCTGCACGGCGGCGGTGGGAACGGTAAGGCGGACAGGCCGCACTTCCGTGCCGTCCTCCAGCTGCACAGCCTCACCGACCCGGCGCTGGTCGCGGACGCCGCCGATGTCTGGGCGGGCACCTCGCCCGTCATCCCGGCCCTCGGTCCGCGCGCCCGTATGGACGCGCTGCTGACCCTGCGGCGGGCGGCCCGCGCCTGGGCGCCGCTCGCCCCGCTGCTGTCGGCCGCCGTGCCCGACGCCCTGGACCTCGCCGACGAGGAGGTCGCCGAGCTGCTCGGCCCGGCGGCCGGGGCGCTGGACGCCGCCGGGGTCCAGGTGCACTGGCCCAGGGAGCTGGCCCGCGGGCTCACCGCGCGTGCCGTCATCGGCCCGGACGGCGACGACGAGGCCCAGGACGATGCCGGGCTCCGGTTCCCCGCCTTCCTCTCCGCCGACGCGCTGCTGCGCTTCAGCTGGCGGTTCGCCGTGGGCGACCAGGAGCTCACCCGCGCCGAGCTGGACCAGCTCGCCGAGGCCAGCCGGCCGGTGGTGCGGTTGCGCGACCAATGGGTCCTCCTCGACCCCGAGGCGGCGCGCCGGATCCGCGACCGGCAGGACCGCAAACTCACCCCCGCCGACGCCCTCGGTGCCGTCCTTACCGGTCGCGCGGAGGCCGACGGCACCGAGGTGGAGGTGCGGCCCACCGGCTGGCTGGAGGCCCTGCGGGACCATCTCGCCGACCCCGAGGGGACCGGAGGCACACAGCCGCCGCCCGTGTCCCAGCCGGCCGCTCTGGCCGCCACACTGCGCGACTATCAGCTGCGCGGCCTGGACTGGCTGGTCCGTATGACCTCGATCGGCCTCGGCGGCTGTCTCGCGGACGACATGGGGCTCGGCAAGACCATCACCCTGATCGCCCTCCATCTGCACCGCAGATCCATCCCCGAAGCCTCCGGGCCCACTCTGGTGGTCTGCCCCACCTCGCTGATGGGCAATTGGCGGCGCGAGATCGAGAGGTTCGCGCCGGGCACCCCGGTGCGCCGTTTCCACGGCCCCGCGCGCAGCCTGGACGGCCTCGCGGACGGCGAGTTCGTCCTCACCACCTACGGCACGATGCGGCTGGACGCGCAGCGGCTGGCCGAGGCCGGACCGTGGGGCATGGTGGTCGCGGACGAGGCGCAGCATGTGAAGAACCCGTTCTCGGCGACGGCCCGGCAGTTGCGCACCATCGGCGCGCAGGCCCGCGTGGCGCTCTCCGGAACCCCCATCGAGAACAACCTCTCCGAGCTGTGGGCGATCCTCGACTGGACCACGCCGGGGGTGCTGGGCACCCATGGCGCGTTCCGCAGGCGCTACGCCCAGGCCGTGGAGAGCGGAAGCGACCCCGAGGCCGCCGCGCGGCTGGCGAAACTGGTCCGCCCCTTTCTGCTCCGGCGCCGCAAGTCCGACCCCGGTATCGCGCCCGAGCTGCCGCCCAAGACCGAGACGGACCGGGCCGTCGCGCTCACCAAGGAGCAGGCCGGGCTCTACGAGGCGGTGGTGCGCGAGGTCCTCGCCGAGATCTCCGGCACCGGCGGTCTCGTCCGGCGCGGGCTCATCGTCAAGCTCCTCACCGGTCTGAAGCAGATCTGCAACCACCCGGCGCAGTATCTGAAGGAGGACCGGCCCGTGATCCCGGGGCGCTCCGGCAAGCTGGAGCTGCTCGACGAGTTGCTGGACACCATCCTGGCCGAGGGCGCGAGCGTCCTGGTCTTCACCCAGTACGTCCAGATGGCGCGCATCCTCGAGGGCCATCTGGCCGCGCGCGGGGTACCGGCCCAGCTGCTGCACGGCGGTACGCCGGTGGCGCGGCGCGAGGAGATGGTGCGGAGCTTCCAGGACGGCGAGGTCCCGGTGTTCCTGCTGTCGCTGAAGGCGGCGGGCACGGGGCTCAACCTCACCCGGGCCGGGCATGTCGTGCACTACGACCGCTGGTGGAACCCGGCCGTCGAGGCGCAGGCCACCGACCGCGCGTACCGCATCGGCCAGACCCAGCCGGTGCAGGTGCACCGCATCATCGCGGAGGGGACCGTGGAGGACCGCATCGCCGCGATGCTGACGCGCAAGCAGGAGCTGGCGGACGCCGTGCTCGGCTCCGGCGAGGGCGCGCTGACCGAACTGACCGACGCCGAGCTGGCAGAGCTCGTGGAGCTGCGGGGGACCGAACGATGAGCCGTGCCGAGGTCGAGCGCACCTTCGCCGCCCTGCCGCCCGTCCGTGGCCGCGGCTTCGCCGGCACCTGGTGGGGACGGGCGTGGCTGAAGGCCCTGGAGGACACGGCGCTGGACGGGGAGCAGCTGAAGCGCGGCCGCAAGCAGGCGCGCGAGGGCGCGGTGGGGGCGGTGTGCGTACGTCCGGGCCGGGTCACCGGCGTGGTGCGGGACCGCGACCGCACGCCTTACCGATCCGATGTGCTGCTGCGGGAGTTCACCGAGGCGGAGTGGGACCGGCTGCTGGAGGTGGTCGCGGACCGCTCGGGCCATATCGCCGCCCTGCTGGACCGCGACATGCCCCCGCAGCTGGCCGAGGACGCGGCGGCCGTGGGCGTCGAACTGCTGCCGGGGATAGGTGATCTGGAGCCGGAGTGCGGTTGTGAGGCGTGGGACCACTGCCCGCACACCGCCGCGCTCTGCTACCAGCTGGCCCGGCTGCTGGACGAGGATCCGTATCTGCTGCTCCTGATGCGCGGACGCGGGGAGCGGGAGCTGCTGGACGAGCTCCAGGTGCGCAGCGCGGCGCGGGCCGCCCCGCACCTCCCGCGGGCGGCGGAGGACGCCACCTCCCCGGCACCGAGGGGCGTACCGGCCCGGGAGGCGTTCGCCGCGCCCGGTCCGCCGCCGCTGCCCGCCCCGCCGCCCGCCGTCGCGGTGCCCGGCCGGCCCCCGGCGCTGGCGGGCGGCACGGACCCGGCCGAGGGGCTGGACGTCGCCGCGCTGGAGTTCCTGGCGGCGGACGCCGCCGTACGCGCCCAGCGGCTGCTGGCCGAGGCCCTCTCGCCCGGCCATGGCTCCTCCCCGATTCCGGCCGCGCTGACGGTGTGGCAGGACACGGTGCGGCTGACCGCCGCCGGTCCCCCGGCGCCGATCGCCGCCCGGCTGGCCGCCGGCTGCGGGCGCGACCGCACCGATCTGGCGCGTGCCGTCCGTGCCTGGGAGCACGGCGGGGCCGCCGCGCTCACCGTTCTGGAGGAGGAGTGGGCGCCGGACGCGGCAGCCCTCGCGCGTGCCCGCGTCCAGCTCGCCACCGCCTGGGAGGAGGACGAGCGGGCGCCCGAACTGCGCGCCGCGGGGAACCGCTGGACCGTGGTGGGAGCCGATCTCCAGGTGCGCTACGGACGCGACGGCCGCTGGTGGCCGTATCGCAAGGAACGCGGCCGCTGGTGGCCGGCGGGCCCGGCCGGACAGGACCCGGCGGCGGCGCTGGCGGTGCCCGGCGCCGACGGCTGACCGGCCCACGGCCGGTGCCTGGCCGCCGACGTCGCCGGGCTGTCCCTGCGGGCGGTCGCCACGTTCACCTGCCTGCGCCGCGCGGTCGACCTGGCGTACGCGGGCGGCGCACGGCCCGTGGCGGCATTCCCCTGCCACTGGCCGTGCGCCGGGAAGCCACCCGGCGTCGACGGCGCCGCCCGTAAGGATGGGCGCGCCAGTGAGTGGCCCCCAGGCCGTCACCCCAGCGCGGGGGCGGCCTCGGGGCTGCCCCTCCCGGCCGCCGTCCCGTGGCCGGTGAGGGCGGACGGGACCGGTGGCAGATCCGGCCGGGCCGCAGGGGCGGGGCGGCAACCTTTGGGTGGGCCGTGGAGACCGTAAGGGCGTCAACCCCCTCGGCACGTCTCCACGGGACGGAGTCACCCACCATGACCCTCAGCCCACGGCGCCCCCGGCGGCGCCGCCCCGCTCCGCTCATCGGCTCCCTGGCCCTGGCCACGGGTGCCGGGCTCGTCGCCGCTCCGGCCGCCGGCTGGCTCGGCGACGGCGCCCGGGCCCATGCCGCCACGCCTCCGGCCGCGGCGGCGACCATCGTGGTGGCCAAGGACGGCAGCGGCAACTACACCACCGTGCAGGCGGCCGTCGACGCGGTGCCGGCCAACAACCCGTCCGCCGTCACCATCTCCGTCAAACCCGGTACGTACCGCGAGACGGTGAAGGTCCCCGCCGACAAGCCGCATATCCGGCTGGTGGGCACGACGAGCGGCAAGAACGATGTGACGATCGTCTACAACAACGCCTCCGGCACCCCCAAGCCCGGCGGAGGCACCTACGGCACCAGCGGCAGCGCGACCGTCGCCGTCGAGGCCGATGACTTCCAGGCCCGCAATCTGCGGTTCGTGAACGACTTCAACGAGGCCAACAGCGCCATCACCGACAAGCAGGCGGTGGCGCTGCGCACCGCGGGCGACCGGATCGTCCTGGACAACATCGGGGCGGTCGGGGACCAGGACACCCTGCTGCTGGACTCCGCGAGCAAGTCCACCGTGGGCCGGGTGTACATCAACAACGCCTGGATCCAGGGGAACGTCGACTTCATCTTCGGCCGTGCCTCCGCCGTCATCGACAGGTCGGCGATCCGGCTCGTCAAGCGCTACGACGGCAGCTCCGGCGGCTATGTCGCGGCGCCCTCGACGGCGGCCGGAAGGAAGGGCTTCCTGTTCATCAACAGCAACATCACCGGGGATGTCGGCAGCCGGTCGTACTACCTCGGCCGCCCCTGGCACGCGGGCGGCGACGCCAGCCTCGATCCGCAGGCGATCGTCCGCAATACGGATCTGTCAGCGGCGATCAAGACCACTCCGTGGACGGACATGAGTGGCTTCTCCTGGAAGGACGACCGCTTCGGGGAGTACAAGAACACCGGCGCCGGTTCCGGTGCGGCGAGCACCGACCGGCCGCAGCTGACCGACGCCCAGGCCGCGGACTACGAGATCGCCGACTGGCTCGGCGGCTGGCAGCCGTCGGCCTGACGATGAGCCCCGGCCGCCGGTCCCGTCGGGGGGCGGGACCGGCGTCCGGACGCGGGTCAGCGCGCGGCGAGCAGATGGTCCATGGCGAGCTGGTCCAGGCGCTCGAAGGCCATACCGCGCTCGGCGGCCGCCTCGACGTCGAAGTCCTCGAAGGCGGTGCGGTCCGCGAGCAGCGCCGCCGGGGTCTCGCCCTCCCGAAGGGTCGGCTCGCCCAGCTGGTCCAGGCGCGAGGCGCGCAGCGCCTCCTGGACCTCGGGGTCGGCGCGGAAGGCGGCCGCCCGCTCCTTGAGGATGAGGTAGTTGCGCATGCAGCCGGCCGCCGAGGCCCAGACGCCCGAGATGTCCTCGGTGCGCGGGGGCTTGAAGTCGAAGTGGCGCGGTCCCGCGTAGCCGCCCGTCTCCAGCAGGTCGACCAGCCAGAAGGCGGCCCGCAGATCGCCCGCGCCGAACCGCAGGTCCTGGTCGTACTTGATGCCGTTCTGGCCGTTGAGGTCGATGTGGAAGAGCTTGCCCGCCCACAGTGCCTGGGCGATACCGTGCGGGAAGTTCAGCCCGGCCATCTGCTCATGGCCGACCTCCGGGTTGACGCCGTACAGCTCGGGCCGCTCCAGCCGCTCGATGAAGGCCAGCGCGTGGCCGACGGTCGGCAGCAGGATGTCGCCGCGCGGCTCGTTGGGCTTGGGCTCGATGGCGAAGCGCAGATCGTAGCCCTGCTCGGTGACGTAGGCGCCGAGCAGGTCGAACGCCTCCTTCATCCGGTCGAGCGCGGCGCGCACGTCCTTGGCGCCGCCGGACTCCGCGCCCTCGCGGCCGCCCCAGGCCACATAGGTCTTGGCGCCCAGTTCGGCGGCGAGGTCGATATTGCGCATGGTCTTGCGCAGCGCGTAGCGGCGCACATCACGGTCGTTGGCGGTGAAGGCGCCGTCCTTGAAGACCGGATGGGTGAAGAGGTTGGTGGTGGCCATGGGCACGGTCATCCCGGTGGCGTCCAGGGCCTGCCGGAAGCGCTTGATATGCGATTCGCGCTCGGTCGCCGAGGCCCCGAAGGGGATGAGGTCGTCGTCGTGGAAGGTGACGCCGTACGCGCCGAGTTCGGCGAGCCGGGTCACGGACTCCACGGGGTCGAGCGCCGGGCGGGTGGCGTCCCCGAACGGGTCCCGGCCCTGCCAGCCGACCGTCCACAGTCCGAAGGTGAACCTGTCCTCGGGGGTGGGGTTGTAGCTCATCGCGGCTCCCTCGCCTATTTCGTCATGGCGCTTTACAAATTAGTATGCGCGAGCATTCCGGGGAAGACCCGTTCCACCCGCACACCGCACGACCCATGGACGCAAGGGAGAGCGCGAGATGGCAGCAGCAGCCGTGCCCGTGCCGCAAGGACCGCTCGTCGTCGGCGTGGACAGCTCCACGCAATCGACCAAGGCGCTCGTCGTCGACTCCGCGACCGGTGCGGTCGTCGCCCGGGGACAGGCCCCGCACACCGTCGGCGGCGGCGACGACGGCACCGGTAAGGAGTCCGCCCCCGAGCAGTGGTGGGAGGCGCTGACCGAGGCGCTGCGCCAGTGCGGCACCCCGGCCCGGGAGGCCGCCGCGATCTCCGTGGGCGGCCAGCAGCACGGCCTGGTCACCCTCGACGCCTCTGGCCGCTCGGTGCGGCCCGCACTGCTGTGGAACGATGTGCGCTCCGCGCCGCAGCGCGACCGGCTCATCGAGGAGCTGGGCGGCCCGAAGGCATGGGCGGAGCGGATCGGCAGCGTGCCCCCGCCCGCCTTCACCGTCACCAAGTGGGCCTGGCTCATGGAGAACGAGCCGGAGGCGGCCCGCGCCACCGCGGCCGTCCGGCTCCCCCACGACTACCTCACCGAGCGGCTCACCGGCTACGGCACCACCGACCGGGGTGACGCCTCGGGCACCGGCTGGTGGTCCTCGGCCACCGAGTCCTACGACGAGGAGATCCTGGACCGGGCCGGGCTCTCGCCCGAGCTGCTGCCGCGCGTGCTGCGCCACGGCGAGGCCGCCGGAACCGTACGGGAGCTGCCCGATCTGCCGCTGCCCACCGGAGCCCTGGTGGCCACCGGCACGGGCGACAACATGGCGGCCGCCCTGGGGCTCGGACTGCGGCCGGGGCAGCCGGTCCTCAGCCTGGGCACCTCCGGCACCGTCTACGCGGTCTCCGCCCACCGGCCCGCCGACCCCAGCGGGGTGGTGGCAGGGTTCGCCGACACGCGGGACGCCTGGCTGCCGCTGGCGTGCACGCTCAACTGCACGCTCGCGGTGGACCGGATCGCGGCGCTGCTGGGCCGCGACCGGGAGGCCGTGGAGCCGGGCGGCTCGGCCGTGCTGCTGCCGTTCCTCGACGGCGAGCGCACCCCCCATCTGCCGCACGCCTCGGGGCTGCTGCACGGTCTGCGCCACGACACCACACCGGGGCAGGTGCTCCAGGCCGCCTACGACGGGGCCGTCTTCGCCCTGCTCACCGCGCTGGACCAGGTGCTGGACGCGGACGCGGCGCCCGACGCCCCGCTGTTGCTCATAGGGGGTGGTGCCAAGGGCACGGCGTGGCGGGAGACGGTCCGGCGGCTGAGCGGACGCCCGGTGCAGGTGCCCCGGGCCGAGGAGCTGGTCGCCCTCGGGGCCGCCGCGCAGGCCGCGGGGCTGGTGCTGGGCGAGGACCCGGCGGCAGTGGCACGGCGCTGGGCGACCGCCGAAGGGCCGTCCTACGGTCCGGTGCCCCGCGACGAGGCGGCGCTGGAGCGGCTCTCCCGGGTGCTGGCGGACGCGGAGGGCCTGCTGCGCCACGCGTGAGCGCCGTACGGCGGCGGCCGGACGGACCGGTGTCGTACCGGCCGGGCACAATGAGCGGATCGGGCGAGAGGAGACAGATTCAGGTGGCAGCGCCACTGCCCAACACCCAGCAGGCGATGCGCCGGCGCAATCTCTCCCTCGTGCTGCACGCCGTGGCCGCGCACGGCCCGCTGTCCCGCGCGTCGGTGGCGGCCCGTGTGGGGCTCACCCGGGCCGCCGTCTCCACGCTCGTCGACGAGCTGATCCGGGACGGGCTGCTGGTCGAGCTGGGCCCCTCCCGGCCCGGTACGGTCGGCCGCCCCGGCAGCGCCCTGCAGCTCAATGAGCGCGGTCCGGCCGGACTCGGCGCGGAGATCGGGGTGGACCATCTCGCGGTGTGCGCGGTGGACCTCACCGGGAGGGTGCGGGCCCGCACGGAGATAGCGTCGGCGAACCGCGACCGTTCACCGGCCCCGGTGCTCACCCAGCTCTCCTCCCTGGTGCGGCAGGTCGCGGCGGAGGCGGAGCTGATGGGGTTGCGGCCGGTGGGGCTCTCGGTGGCGGTGCCCGGTCTGGTGGCGCGGGACTCCTCGCTGGTCGTCCGCGCCCCCAACCTGGGCTGGGAGGGGGTGGACATCGGCCCCGAGCTGCGCACGGCGCTGCCCGGTCTGCCGGTCACCGTCGACAACGAGGCGAATCTGAGCGCGCTGGCCGAGCTGTGGCGGGGCGGCCACGACCCCGCGCCCCGGGATTTCGTCCATGTCTCGGCCGAGATCGGCATCGGCGCCGCGGTCGTGCTGGAGGGCCAACTGCTGCGCGGCACCCACGGTTTCGCGGGCGAGCTGGGCCATGTGCCGGTGCGCCCCGAGGGGCCCGAGTGCGCCTGCGGCGGCCGCGGCTGTCTGGAGCAGTACGCGGGCGAGGAGGCGGTGCTGCGGGCGAGCGGCCTGTCCCCCGAGGAGGCCGCGGCCCAGCACCCGGGCCCCGGCGGCCGCATCACCGTGCTGGCCGTAAGGGCGGCGAGCGGCGACCAGCGGGTGCGGCGGGCGCTGCGCGGCGCGGGCTCGGCGCTCGGGATCGCCCTCGCGGGCGCGGTGAACCTCCTGGACCCGGAGAAGGTGGTGCTCGGCGGCGCGCTGACGCCGCTGGCGCCCTGGCTGCTGCCCGCCCTGGAGCGGGAGTTGGGGCGGCGCCTCACCGACCCGGCCCGTCCGGGCAGCGGGGCGGTGACCGTCTCCCGGCTCGGCCCGGACGGTCCCCTGCTGGGCGCGGCCAACTCGGTGGTGCAGGCGGTCCTCGACGATCCGGCGGGGTTCAGGGATCCGGCCGGAGCCGGTGAGCCGGCCGAGGTCAGAGGAAACGATGCATGATGTGCAGCCCCACATAGCCCTTCGTGGGGTGGTCGAACGCCTTGGGGACGGTGCCGATGACCTCGAAGCCCAGTGAGCGCCACAGCGCCACCGCCCGGGTGTTGCTCTCCACCACGGCGTTGAACTGCATCGCCTTGTAGCCCTCGGCGCGCGCCCACTCCAGGACATGCTCCCCCAGGGCCCGGCCCACACCGCGCCCGCCGTGCTCGGGCGCCACCATGAAACTGGCCCCCGCGATATGCGCGCCGGGTCCCATGTGGTTGGGGTTCATCTTGGCCGAGCCCAGGATCGTGCCGTCAGGGTCGGTGGCGACGACGGTACGGCCCGGGGGGCTCGGCATCCAGATGTCGCGGGCCCCGTCCTCGTCCAGGTCGCGAGGGTAGGTGTAGGTCTCACCCGCGGCGACGATGCGGCGCAGGAAGGGCCAGATGGCGGGCCAGTCCTCGGCGGTGGCGGTCCTGATCGGCATGCGGGCCAGCATGACGGTGCGGGCGACGGCGCGCGAGAGGTTTTCCCTGCCGCCGCCCGCGAAGGGTTTTCCCGGCCGCCGCCCGCGAGGCGTCAGCGGGCCGCGCGCAGGAACGCCTCCAGCCCCGCCAGGTCATCGGTGTTGAGGTAGTCCACATCGGCGGCCAGGAGCTCACGCCACAGGGCGTCGCGCTCCGGTCCGGCCACGTCCGGGGTGGCCCAGAAGCGCACGGTCTGCCCGGCGGCGTGCGCGGAGGCGACGAGGCGGTGCAGCGTCTCGCGCTCCGCCCGCGGCATCGGACCGGTGCCCGTCCAGGTGAAGGTCTTGGTCCAGTCGGCGCTGATGAGCGGGATGAAGGAGGCGGGCACGCCCGAGCCGAGGTCCTCCAGACGTCCGTCGTAGAAGGCGTGGCGCACCTTCTCGGCCTCCATGGGCGCCCGTGCGCCGCGGTCGCCGGAGATGACGGCCGTCACCGCGCCGCGGCGCACCCGGCCGTCCACCCCGCCGTAGGCGGCGCTGAACAGCGGGCCGTAGTGGCGCAGCCGCTTGGCCAGTTCCAGGTAGGTGGCCTCCCCGGCGGTCTTGAGGTCGATCAGCAGCTGCAGCGACAGGTCGTGGCCGCGGTAGACCCGGCCGCCGTTGGCCTTCACCCGCCGGGCCAGCGGGTCGAGGTAGAGCGACTCCAGGGTGCGGGTGGGGTCGAGGTCGGTGGCGTCGTGCGCGACCAGCAACTCGCCCTCGACCAGCCAGATGTCGGCCTCGACGCTGCCGAAGCCGTGGGAGAGCGCGTCGAGGAGCGGACGCGGGTGCTCGTAGTCGTTGTGGGCATGGGCTCTGGCCAGCGGCCGCTTGCCCTTCGAGAGGTCCTTCGAGCCGTCCTTCGAGACGGAGGTGGTGCCGAACGAGCTGGCCGTGCTGGCGAACGCGGGCGCGGCCGCGCCGCCCGCCAGAGCGGCTCCGAGGGTGACGACAAAGGCACGGCGTGTACGGCGGACCATGGGGCCTCCCGGCTCTCGTCCCGGCGCGGTGCCGGATACGCAGGATGGACGCCAGTGAGTATCGGGCGGCCGTGCGCTCAAAGGGCAGTGCTGCGCGAAGAGTTCCACGGGTGGTCCCCGGCCATTTCCTCACCGTTCCCGGGGTGCCGAGGCGATGGCCGCGCCCGCCCGCGGGGGCGCGTGACGGGTGCGCGGGCGCCGGGTGAACGGGCGGGGTCGCGGAGGCCGTCGGCCCGCGGCGCGCATTCGGAGTGTTTACCCGTCCGCGGCCGCCGACATAACCATCACCCGGGCACTCTTTTGAGTGAATGCACCACCCAAAGTCCGCTGATAGCTTGGCAGTTGCTCGAGCGGAATTTGTCCTCAAGGTCCGTACAGGGATGGGTGAGCATTCACGATGACGACGTCCGTTGAACCGGGTTCCGGTACCGAGAATTCGCAGCCGCAGTTGAGCCTCGGCACGGCGGCCGCGCGGAATCTGGCGACGACGACCAAATCCGTTCCGCAAATGCAGGGCCTCAGTTCCCGATGGCTGCTGCGCATGCTGCCGTGGGTGCAGGTTCCGGGCGGTTCCTATCGTGTGAACCGCCGGGCGTCCCATACGCTCGGCGACGGCCGGGTGGAGTTCACCACCACCGGGTCCGAGGTGCGGGTCATCCCGGTCGAGCTGCGCGAGCTGCCGCTGCTGCGCGGTTTCGAGGACGCCTCGGTGCTCGGGGCCCTGGCGGACCGCTTCACCCAGCGGGAATTCGCACCGGGCGATGTGCTGGTCGAGGCCGGGCGCCCGGCCGATGAGCTCCTCCTCATCGCCCATGGCAAGGTCGACAAATTGACCGAGGGCGCGTTCGACGAACCCGCGGTGATCGGTTCGGCCGCCGGCGGCGACCACATCGGGGAGCCGGAGCTGACCGCCGCCGAGGCGGGCACCTGGGGCATCACCGTGAAGGCCGTGACCTCGTGCACGGTACTGGCCCTGCCCCGGCAGGAGTTCGAGGAGCAGCTGGACCGTTCACCCCAGCTGCGGGCGCATGTGGAGGGAGTGCGCTCGGCGCCGCAGGCCGAGCAGAACGAGCACGGGGAGGCGGCCATCGCGCTGGCCTCGGGGCATTCGGGCGAGCCGGTCCTGCCGGGCACCTTCGCGGAGTACGAACTGACGCCGCGCGAGTACGAGCTGAGCGTGGCCCAGACCGTGCTGCGCGTCCACACCCGCGTCGCCGACCTCTACAACGAGCCCATGAACCAGGTCGAGCAGCAGCTCCGCCTCACCATCGAGGCCCTGCGCGAACGCCAAGAGCACGAGCTCGTCAACAACCGCGAATTCGGCCTGCTGCACAACGCCGACCTCTCCCAGCGCATCCACACCCGCAGCGGACCACCCACCCCCGACGACCTCGACGCGCTGCTGGCCACCGTCTGGAAGGACCCGGGGCTGATCCTGGCGCATCCGCGCGCCATCGCGGCGATCGGCCGCGAGTTCAACGCCCGTGGCATCTCCCCGCAGCCCACGGAGGTGAACGGCCATGCGATGCCGGCCTGGCGGGGCGTGCCCATCTTCCCGTGCAACAAGATTCCGGTGTCCCGGAGCGGGGTGACCTCCATTCTCGTCCTGCGCACCGGGGAGGAGAACCAGGGGGTCATCGGACTGCACCGCACCGGAATTCCCGACGAATACCAGCCGAGCCTCTCGGTGCGATTCATGGGAATCAGCGAGCAGGCCATCATCTCGTATCTCGTCAGTGCCTACTATTCCGCGGCCGTGCTCGTCCCGGACGCGCTCGGAATTCTGGAGAACGTGGAAATCGGGCTCTGACGCCCACCCGACCGGGCCCATGGCCTTCGCATACCTTCCCGAAGATCTACCGAAATGGGTGATGAGCACTTATGACCACTTCCGTGGAGTCCGGTGAGCAGCCGCTGAGTCTGGGCACGGCCGCCGCACGGAATCTGGCGACCACCACCAAGTCCGTTCCGCAGATGCAGGCCATCTCCTCCCGGTGGCTGCTGCGCGTCCTCCCCTGGGTGCAGGTGTCGGCCGGTACGTACCGGGTGAACCGCCGACTGACGTACACGGTCGGAGACGGTCGGGTGGAGTTCATCAGCACCGGATCGCAGGTGCGGGTCATCCCACCGGAGCTGGGCGAGCTGCCGACGCTGCGCGGCTTCGGGGACACCGGCGTACTGGAATCGCTGGCCGACGGGTGCGTCCAGCGCGAGTACGCGCCCGGGGATGTGCTGGTCGAGGCGGGCCGCCCGGCCGACCAGGTGTTCCTGATCGCCCACGGCAAGGTCCGCCAGATCGCCCCCGGCGCCTATGACGAGGGCACCACGCTGGCGGTGCTGGCCGACGGGGAGTACTTCGGCGACGCGGTGCTGACCGGTCCGGAGCACACCTGGGAGTTCACCGCCCGGGCCGTCACCCGGACCACGGTGCTCACCCTCCCGCGCCGCGTCGTCCAGGAGGCCGCCGACCGCTCCGATGCGCTGCGCGACCATCTCCAGGGGCTTTCGGAGCGCTCCACGCCCGCTCAGAACCGGCGCGGCGAGGCCGATATCGCCGTCGCGTCCGGCCACGCGGGCGAGCCGGTCCTGCCGGGCACCTTCGTGGACTACGAACTGGCGCCGCGCGAGTACGAGCTCAGCGTGGCCCAGACCGTGCTGCGCGTCCACACCCGCGTCGCCGACCTCTACAACGAACCCATGAACCAGGTCGAGCAGCAGCTCCGCCTCACCATCGAGGCCCTGCGCGAACGCCAGGAGCACGAGCTCGTCAACAACCGCGAATTCGGCCTGCTGCACAACGCCGACCTGTCCCAGCGCATCCACACCCGCAGCGGACCGCCCACCCCCGACGACCTCGACGAGCTGCTGGCACGGCGCCGCAAGACCCAGTACCTGCTGGCGCATCCGCGCACCATCGCCGCCTTCGGGCGTGAGTGCAGCGACCGTGGTCTGTATCCGCAGGGCATCGAGGTGGCCGGGGTCGCGGTGCGGGCCTGGCGCGGGGTTCCGCTGCTGCCCTGCAACAAGATCCCGATCAGCGAGTCGGGCACCAGCTCCATCCTGGCGATGCGCACCGGGGAGGAGAGCCAGGGGGTCATCGGTCTGCATCAGACCGGTATCCCGGATGAGTACGAGCCCAGTCTGAACGTCCGGTTCATGGGCATCAGCGAGCAGGCCGTGACGTCCTACCTGGTCTCCGCCTATTACTCGGCGGCGATTCTGGTGCCCGACGCGGTCGGTGTGCTGGAGGACGTCGAGATCGGCCGCTGAGCCCGGCCGGAAGAGGCCGGTCGCCGCGGGCGTGGGTCAGGGACGGACGCTGCTGACCACGTCCGCGGTGGCGGCGAGCCCCTCGGAGATGGTGGGCGCCACACTGCTGCTCGCCAGGTAGAAGCCCAGCGTCACACAGACCAGCGCATGCGAGATGCGCAATCCGCCGCTGCGGAGGAAGACCACCGTCAGGATCAGAAGCAGCAGGACCACGGAGATGGAAATGGCCATGGGGAGCCTCCTCGGCCACGGAGCATCGGAATCCGGCCGTCAGTGTGGCCCAGAATCGCCCCTGCACCGCCGTCGGCTGGTGCTCCATACGGGTGCCGATCTGCTGTGCGGTTACTCCCCGGCCATCGCCGCGGGGTGGTGAGCGGGCGTGGCGAGCGGGCGTGGCGAGCCGTCTCAGGCGTCGGCGCGGATCAGCTCGGCGGCCATCTCGCCGATCATGACGCAGGCCGCGTTGGTGTTGGCCGAGACGATCGACGGCATGATCGATCCATCGGCGATCCGCAGCCCCTCCACGCCCCGTACGCGCAGCCGGGGGTCCACCACGGACTCCTCGTCCCCGCCCATCCGGCAGGTGCCGACGTGGTGGAAGTAGGTGCCGGTGTTCTCGCGGACGAAGTCGGCCAGGCCGTCCCGGTCGCTCACACCGGGGCCCGGCAGCAGTTCGCGCGGCTGCCACGCCGCGAACGCGTCGGTGGCGGCCAGCGACCGGGCCAGTTCGACTCCCTGGACCAGGGTGGCGAGGTCCCTTGCGTCGCCGAGATAGCCGGGGTCGATCAGCGGCCGGTCCTCGGGGTCCGCGCCGGAGAGCCGGACCGTGCCCCGGCTGTGGGGCTGCATCGCGGCGGCCGTCAGGGTGAAGGTGTTCCGCGGGAACGGCAGCAGCCTCGGGTGGAAGGGGATGTGAAAGAGGAACACCTCGAGGTCGGGGCGGGGCAGCCCGGGGTCGGTCCGGGTGAACAGGGCCGCCTCGGCGGTGGTCAAGGGGGGCGGCGGCAGCGGGGTGCCCGCCTCGTGGACCAGCCCGACCAGGGGGTGGTCCTGCAGATTGGCCCCCACCTCCGGGGCGTCCACCAGCACCGGGACACCCACCTCGCGCAGATGGCCGGCCGGGCCGATCCCGGAGAGCATCAGCAGCTTGGGCGAGTCGATCGAACCGGCGCACACGATGACCTCCCGCGCCGCGCGCACCCGACGTGCCACTCCGCCGGAGCCCGCGTATTCGACGCCGACGCAGCGGGTGCCCTCGAAGAGCAGCCGGTGTGCGTGCGCCTCGGTGCGGACGGTGAGGTGGGGTCGGTCCATCGCCGGATCGAGGTAGGCGACCGCCGTGCTCTGGCGGCGCCCCTCGTGGATCGTCCACTCATGGCGTCCGGCGCCGTCGCTCTCCGCCCCGTTGAAGTCGTCGTTGTAGGGATGGCCGAGTTCCTTGGCGGCGTCGAGGAAGGCGGCGGACAGCGGGTTGGGCGTGTCGGCCCGGCTGAGCCGCAGGGGGCCGCCGGTACCGCGGAAGCGGGGGTCACGGCCCTCGGTGTGCTCGATGGCGCGGAAGATCTCCAGCACCGACGCGGCGTCCCAGCCGGTGCAGCCGTCGGCGGCCCATGCGTCGAAGGTGCCGAGGTGGCCGCGGACATAGGTCATCACATTGATGCTGCTGGAGCCGCCGAGCACCTTGCCGCGCGCGGCGGCCTGCGGATGCCCGGCCAGGCCCGGCTGCGGGACGGTGGTGTAGCCCCAGTCGTGCTCACCGCCGATGAGGGTGAACCACGCGGTGGGGTCGTGGATCTGCTCGGCCGCGTCGTCCTTACCGGCCTCCAGCAGCAGCACCCGCGTGTCCGGGAGGTCCGTCAGCCGGGCCGCGAGCACCGCGCCGGCCGAGCCCGCGCCCACCACGATGTAGTCGAAGTCGCTCATCATGTGCCCCTGTTCCGGCCTCGCCCGACGTGCCGCACGGCCGCTCGCCACCAGAGCGCCGAACGGCTGTGCGGCACTCTAGTGGCGTGATCGCGGAACGGGGGCGGGTTCGCCGGATCCGGCCGGTCAGCCGGTGGGGGCCGCCAGATCGACCAGCCCGGCGAGCGCCTGCCGGTGGCGGCCGGGGGTGCCCAGCGCGATCTCGTCGCTCTTGGCCCGCTTGAGATACAGATGCGCCGGGTGCTCCCAGGTCATGCCGATACCACCGTGCAGCTGGACGCACTCCTCGGCCGCGCGCACCGCCACCTCGGCGCAGTGCGCCTGGGCCACGGCCACCGCGACCGGTGTGTCCGGGCTGTCCGTGGCCAGTGCGTCGGCCGCGTACCGGGCGGTGGCACGTGCCGAGACCAGCTCCAGCCACAGCGCGGCCATGCGGTGTTTGAGCGCCTGGAACGAGCCGACGGGACGCCCGAACTGATGGCGCTCCTTGGTGTGGCGGACGGTCTCGGTCAGACACCATTCGGCCACGCCCAGCTGCTCGGAGGCGAGCAGCCCGGCCCCGGTCAGCAGCGCCCGCCCGATGGCCGCCGCGGCCCGGTCGGGCCCGGCCAGCCGGCGGGCCGGGGCGCCGGTGAGGGTCACCGCGGCGAGCGGACGGGTGAGGTCGAGCGAGGTGAGGGGTTCGACGGTGACGCTGGCCTCGGCGGTCTCCACGGCGTACAGCCCGTATCCGTCCGCACCGGTGGCGGGGACGAGGAGCACATCGGCGCCCGCCGCGCCCGCGACCCCGGAGACCTGGCCGCTGAGCGTTCCGTCGCCGTCGGCCCGTACGGTCGCGGTGGGCGGGCCGGGCGCACCGGCCGTGGTGGACAGCGGCACCGCGAGGGCGCCGACCGTGCGGCCCTCGGCGAGCGCACCGAGCAGCCGGGCCACCGGCTCCTGGTCGGTGTCGCAGCCGAGCAGGGTACCGGCGGCGAGGACGGCGCTGGTGAGGTAGGGCACGGGGGCGACGGCGCGGCCGAGCTCCTCCATGACGACGGCCGCCTCGCGGGCGGTGGCGCCCTGGCCGCCGAGCTTGTCGGGCACCATCAGCCCGGCGGTGCCCATCTCGGCGCCGAGGGCGCCCCACAACGCGATGTCGTGGGCCCGGCCGCTCTCGGCCTCGAGGAGCACGGTGGCGGGCGGGCAGCGGTCGGTGAGCAGCGACCGTACGGCCGCGCGCAGATCGTCCTCCGCCTCGGAGTAGAGCAGGTCCGGGGTGCTCATCGGGGCAGGTCCTTCCACGGGACGTCCTTGTCGGTCCGCGGCTCGGGCGGCAGGCCCAGGACGCGTTCGGCGATGATGTTGAGCAGCACCTCCGAGGTGCCGCCCTCGATGGAGTTGCCCTTGGCGCGCAGATAGCGGTAGCCGGCCTCGCGCCCGGTGAAGTCCACCAGTTCGGGGCGGCGCAGCGTCCAGTCGTCGTAGCCCAGCCCCTCCTCGCCCAGCAGCTCGACCTCCAGCGCGCTGATGTGCTGGTTGAGGCGGGCGAAGGCGAGTTTCATGGCCGAGCCCTCGGGGCCGGGCTGGCCGACCGCGAGCTGCTGACGCAGCCGCTCGCCCGCGAGCCGGGCCGCCTCGGACTCCATCCACAGCCGCAGCAGCCGCTGGTGGAGGTCGTGGGTGCGCAGTTCGGGCCGTTCGCGCCAGGTGTCGGCGACCAGGCCGATCATGCCGCCCTCGCGGGGGACGCGGCCGCCGCCGATGGCGACCCGCTCGTTCATCAGGGTGGTCTGGGCGACGCGCCAGCCCTCGCCGATCTCGCCGAGCCGCCGGCTGTCGGGGATCCGGACACCGGTGAGGAAGACCTCGTTGAACTCCGCCTCGCCGGTGATCTGGCGCAGCGGCCGGACCTCGACCCCGGGGTCGGTCATATCGCAGATGAAGTAGCTGATCCCGCGGTGTTTGGGCTGGTCGGGGTCGGTGCGGGCGATGAGGATGGCCCAGCGGGCGATATGGGCGCTGGAGGTCCAGACCTTCTGTCCGTCGACCACCCAGTCGTCGCCGTCGCGCACGGCGCGGGTGGCCAGGGCCGCGAGGTCGGATCCGGCGCCGGGCTCGCTGAACAGCTGGCACCACACCTCCTCACCGGTCCACAGCGGACGCAGCAGCCGCCGCCGCTGCTCGTCGGTGCCGAAGCCGAGGATGGTGGGGGCGGCCATGCCCAGGCCGATGCCGATGCGGCGGGGGTCGTTGTCGGGTGCCCCGGCGGCCGCCAGCTCGGCGTCGACGACGGCCTGCAGGGAGCGCGGGGCGTCCAGGCCGCCGAGTCCGGCCGGATAGTGCACCCAGGCGAGTCCGGCGTCGAAGCGGGCGCGCAGGAAGTCCAGGGGGGCGGTGGTGGCGGGCGGATGGGCGTCCAGGAGGTCGCGGACGCGGCGGCGCAGTTCGTCGGCGTCCACGGCGGGGTGCTGCCCGGCGGCGCTCATCGGGCGCCTCCGGCGGACTGCCCGGGGACGACCACCACACGGCCGGTGGTCACACCGTCGGCGACGCGCTGCACGGCGTCGGCCGCGCCCTCCAGCGGTACGCGCTCGCTGACCAGCGGCTTGACGGTGCCCTGTGCGGCGAGCTTGGTCAGCTCCTCGTGGCAGGCGCGGACCGCGGCCGGGTCGTGGGTGCTGTACAGGCCCCAGTGGAGGCCGAGGATGGCGTAGTTCTTGACCAGGGCGTGGTTGAGGGCGGCCTGGGGGACGACGCCGCTGGCGAAGCCGACGATAACGATCCGGCCCTCGAAGGCGACGCATTTGACGGACTTGGCGAAGGCGTCGCCGCCGACCGGGTCGTAGACGACGTCCGCGCCGCGTCCGCCGGTGGCCTCCTTGACGGCCGCCACGATGTCATCGGCGCGCCGGTCGAGGACGAGGTCGCAGCCGAGCTCGCGGGCGACCCGGGCCTTGTCGTCGCCGCCGACGACCCCGATCACCGTCGCCCCGGCCGCCTTGCCGAGCTGGACGGCGGCGCTGCCGACCCCGCCCGCGGCGGCGTGCACCAGGAGCGTCTCGCCGGACTGGAGGCGGGCCCTGCGGTGCAGGCCGAACCAGCCGGTCTGGTAGCCGATGTGCAGCGCCGCGGCCTCGGCGTCGTCCAGGGCGTCGGGCGCGGGCAGCGCGGCCGACGCCGCCACGGGCACCAGCTCGGCGAAGCCACCCGCGGGGAGCGTGGGCGTGGCCAGGACGCGGGAGCCCACCTCGCCCTCGGCGCCCTCGCCGACGGCGACGACCTCGCCGCACACCTCGACGCCGGGGGTGAACGGCAGGGGCGGCCGGACCTGGTACTGGCCGCGGCAGAGCAGGGCGTCGGGGAAGTTGACGTTGACGGCCCGGACCCGCAGCAGCAGCTGTCCCGGCCCCGCCTGGGGATCGGGCACATCGTCGAGGCGCATCACCGCACCCGGCTCGCCATTGTCGTGCACTCGCCATGCCTGCATCCGGTGGCCTCCACAAACGGATCGTCGGGACGCGGTACCCGCGCCGGGCGCACATACTAACCAGTCGGTACGACGAGGGGAACCGTCGCCGCCCGTCAGCCATCCTGCCCTGCCCACCCGGCGGCGGATGAACTCTTGTGCAACTCTGGAGGCACCCTTGAGCCCGGTGCGTCTGCAGGTAAAGGTGGACGGCGACATATCGGCTCGTTTCACGGCGAGCCGATGCCGGAACGGGACGGGAGAAACGACAGTGCCCGACGACAAGGCGATCAGCGAGGCCGAGATGGAGGCCCGGCTGCACGGCATCTGCTTCAAGACAGGGCCGCCGCGCCGCATCGGAGTCGAGCTCGAATGGCTCCTGTACGACCCGCACATCCCCGCACGACCCATCGAGGCGGCCCGGCTCGAAGCCGCGGTCACCGCCCTGCGCGGACTGCCGCTGCGGTCCGCCATCACCTTCGAACCCGGCGGCCAGGTGGAGCTCAGCTCCCTCCCGGCCGACTCCCTCACCGCGTGTGTGGAGTCCGCCGCCGCCGATCTGGTCCTCGTACGAACCCTTCTCGCCGGGCTCGGCCTCGGCCTGGCCGGCCATGGCCACGACCCCTGGCGCCCGCCGAGACGGTTCCTCACCACGCCCCGGTACGAGTCCATGGAGACCTACTTCGACCGCCGGGGGCCGGCCGGGCGCTCCATGATGTGCAGCACCGCCTCCGTGCAGGTCTGCGTGGACGCCGGACACGAGGAGCCCGGACCGCTCGGGATGGCACGGCGCTGGCGGCTCGCCCATCTGCTGGGCGCGGTGCTGACCGCCGCGTTCGCCAACTCGCCGCTGCGCCAGGGCCGCCCCACGGGCTACCGCTCCACCCGGCAGGCGGTGTGGACGGCGATGGAGCCCGGCCGCACCCACGCCCCGCCCGACGGCGGGGATCCCCGCACGGCCTGGGTCCACTATGTGCTGGACGCACCCGTGATGGCCATCCGGGACGAGAAGGCGCCCTGGGCGGTGCCGTCCGGGGTGACCTTCCGCCAGTGGGCCCGGACGGGGCTTCCCCGGCCACCCACCCTCGACGATCTCGACTTCCACGCCTCCACGCTCTTTCCCCCCGTCCGCCCGCGCGGCCATCTGGAACTGCGCATGATCGACGCGCAGAGCGGTGAGGACGGCTGGATCGTCCCCCTCGCCGTCACGGTCGCCCTCTTCGACGATCCGCAGGCTGCTGAAACGGTTTACCGGGTGGTGAAGCCGCTCGCCGAGACGGCGGGCGCACGCCCCGCACCGGGCAATCGGCTGTGGCGGGCCGCGGCTCGTCACGGTCTGGCCGACCCCGAGCTGCGCGCCGCCGCCGTCAGCTGCTTCGCCACGGCGCTGGAAGCGCTGCCCCGCATCGGCGCCTCCCCCGCCATCATCGCCGCCGTCGCCGGCTTCACCGACCGCTATGTGGCCCGCGGCCGATGTCCCGCCGACGATCTGCTCGCTCCTCTCACCGGTAAGGAGGGACGGCCATGACCGCCCCCGACTCGGACCTCACCATCGATCCCGAGGCGCTGCGCCGGCGCGCCGAGCTGGCACTGCGCACCGCGCGCGACCGCACCCACGCCCTCACCACATGCGTGGACGAGCCCGACCTCACCGCCCAGCACTCCCCCTTGATGTCCCCGCTGGTCTGGGATCTGGCGCATATCGGCAACCAGGAGGAGCAGTGGCTGCTGCGCGCGGTCGGCGGACGTGAGGCGCTGCGTCCCGAGATCGACTCGATCTACGACGCCTTCGAGCATCCGCGCGCCGAGCGGCCCTCCCTGCCGCTGCTGGCACCCACGGAGGCCCGCGGCTATGTCCACGAGGTGCGCGGCCGGGTGCTGGACATCCTGGAGCGGATCGAGCTGCGCGGCGCCCCGCTGATCGACGCGGGCTTCGCCTTCGGCATGATCGCGCAGCATGAGCAGCAGCACGACGAAACGATGCTCATCACCCACCAGCTGCGCCGCGGACCCGCGGCGCTCACCGCCCCGCCGCCGCCCGAAACGGCTGACGGCGCGGCGCTGCCCGAGGAGGTGCTGATCCCGGGCGGCCCGTTCACGATGGGCACCTCGACCGAGCCCTGGGCGCTGGACAACGAGCGGCCCGCGCACCACCGGCTGGTCCCGGCCTTCCACATCGACACCACACCGGTGACCAACGGCGCGTACGAGCGGTTCATAGCCGATGGCGGCTACGGCGAGCGGCGCTGGTGGACGGCCGAGGGCTGGGCGTACATCCAGGAGCACGGCCTCGCCGCCCCGCTGTTCTGGCGGCGCGAGGGCGGGCAGTGGCTGCGCCGCCGGTTCGGGGTGACCGAGCCGGTGCCACCGGAGGAGCCGGTGGTGCATGTGAGCTGGTACGAGGCGGACGCCTACGCCCGCTGGGCGGGGCGGCGGCTGCCGACCGAGGAGGAGTGGGAGAAGGCCGCCCGCCACGACCCGGACAGCGGCCGGTCCCGGCGCTATCCGTGGGGCGACGCCGATCCGGCGCCCGACCAGGCCAACCTCGGCCAGCGCCATCTGCGGCCCGCACCGGCCGGCAGCTATCCGAAGGGGGCCTCCCCGCTGGGGGTGCGGCAGCTCATCGGCGATGTGTGGGAGTGGACCTCGAGCGACTTCCTGCCCTACCCGGGGTTCCGTGCCTTCCCGTACCGCGAGTACTCGGAAGTCTTCTTCGGCCCGGGGCACAAGGTGCTGCGCGGCGGCTCCTTCGCGGTGGACGAGGTGGTCTGCCGGGGCACGTTCCGCAACTGGGACCTGCCGGTCCGCCGCCAGATCTTCTCGGGTTTCCGCACCGCGCGGGACGCGTCCTGATGTGCAGGCATCTGGCGTATCTCGGGCCGCGGACCCCCATCGGCGAGGTGGTCATGGCGCCCGAGCACAGCCTGTTCCGGCAGTCGTGGGCGCCGCGGCGGCAGGCGCACGGCACGGTCAACGCCGACGGGTTCGGCGTCGGCTGGTACGCCTCGGGCGACCCGGTGCCCGCGCGCTACCGCCGCGCCGGGCCCATCTGGGGCGATCTGTCCTTCGCCGACCTGGCCCGCGTGGTGCGGACCGGGGCGCTGATGGCCGCCGTGAGGGACGCCACCGAGGCGAGTGCGGACGGCGAGGCGGGCGCCTCGCCGTTCGCCGCCGGGACGTGGCTGTTCAGCCACAACGGGGCGCTCCGCGACTGGCCGCACGCGGTCGCGGACCTCGCCGCCTCACTGCCGCCCGTGGATCTGCTCGGCCTGGAGGCACGGTGCGACTCGGCGTTCGTCTGGGCGCTGGTGCTGCGCCGGCTGCGGCTGGGCCACGAGCCGCCGGAGGCGCTGGCCGAGGCCGTCGAGCAGCTCGCCGGCGCGTCCCCCGACTCACGGCTGAACCTGCTGCTCATGGACGGGGAGACCATCGCCGCCACCGCCTGGGGCGACACCCTGTGGTACCTGGCCAAACCGGACCGGGGCGTGGTGGTGGCCTCCGAGCCGTACGACCAGGATCCCGGCTGGACGGAGGTCCCCGACCGCACCCTGCTCACCGCCACCCGCACCGATGTACTGCTCACCGCCCTTAAGGAGGCTTCCCGTTGAGCCCCTTCACCGTCACCCGCACCCTGCCCGCCGATGCCACCGCGGCCGCGCTGCGCGCCGATGTGGCCGACGGGCTGACCAGCACCCCCAAACAGCTTCCGCCCAAGTGGTTCTACGACGCCCGGGGAAGCGCGCTCTTCGAGGAGATCACCCGGCTGCCGGAGTACTACCCGACCCGTGCCGAGCGGGAGATCCTCATCGCCCGCGCGGCGGAGATCGCCGACGCCACCGGAGCCCGCACCCTGGTCGAACTGGGCTCCGGCTCCTCGGAGAAGACCCGCCACCTGATCCGGGCGCTGCCGGATCTGCGCGTCTACGTCCCGGTCGACGTGAGCGAGAGCGCACTGGAACTGGCCGGGGAGGCGCTGCTGGCCGAGCATCCACGGCTGACGGTGCACGCGCTGGTCGCCGACTTCATGAACGGGCTCGCGCTGCCCGACGACACCCCGGGTCCGCGGCTGCTGGCCTTCCTCGGGGGCACGATCGGCAATCTGCTGCCGGCCGAGCGGGCCGCGTTCTTCGCCTCGGTGAGCGACCTGCTCGCGCCCGGCGACGCGCTGCTGGTCGGCACCGACCTGGTCAAGGACGAGGCCACGCTGGTCTCCGCCTACGACGACGCACAGGGGGTCACCGCGGCGTTCAACAAGAACGTGCTGGCGGTGCTCAACCGCGAACTGGGCGCCGACTTCGACCCCTCCGAATTCGACCATGTGGCGATGTGGAACGCCGAGGAGGAGTGGATCGAGATGCGGCTGAGGGCCCGTAAGGACCTCACCGCGAAGATCCCCGCCATGGATCTCGCGGTCCATTTCGCGGCCGGGGAGGAGGTCCGTACGGAGGTGTCCAGCAAGTTCCGGGAGGAGAAGGTGCGGGCCGAACTGGCCGCCGCGGGGATGGACTCGCGGCGCTGGTGGACCGACGCGCAGGGCCGCTTCGCGGTGTCGCTGGCCGTCCGCCGCTGACCGTCCAACAGCTCACCGCACTCCGCCGCCCGGGGCCCCGACCCCGGGCGGTGGCTCGTTCGCGGGCGCGCCCGTCACCCTGCGTTCCGGTCGAACCACCGACAGAAATAGTGTGATGCACATCACATAAGCCGAAGAGGGCCGCAGCACAGCGCGCTGTGGCCCTTTTTCCAGGCGATCCCCCTCTTGTTGTGGCCAAATCGGCCCCCTTATCTTTGGCCCGCCCGGCAGCGCGCCGCACCCGGCAGCACGAGAAGGAGCCGTCCATGCCCTTACGGGGACGCCACCGCCGTTACAAGCCCAACCGCATCTCCCGTGCCTCACTGAGCGTCACGGCGGGCGGCGCCGGAATCGCCCTTCCGCTCATCGGCGCCGCGGGTGCGTCCGCGGCCTCGGGCGAGACCTGGGACAAGGTCGCCCAGTGCGAGTCCACCGACAACTGGGACATCAACACCGGCAACGGCTTCTACGGCGGGCTGCAGTTCACGCAGAGCACATGGGAGGCGTACGGCGGCACCGCCTACGCGGGACGGGCCGATCTGGCCACCAAGGACCAGCAGGTCGCGATCGCCGAGAAGGTGCTCGACGGCCAGGGCCCCGGCGCCTGGCCGGTGTGCTCGGGGAAGGCCGGGCTGACGCGGGGCGACGCGGCGCCGCAGAGTGCGCCGAAGATCGTCAAGACGTCCGCCGCCCCGGCCGAGAAGGCACAGCGGGCCGAGAAGGTGCGGCAGGCGGCGGCGAGCAAGCCCACCCCCACCAGCCTCCCGGGGCACAACTCCACGAAGTCCGGCCGCTATGTGGTCGTCAGCGGCGACTCGCTGTCCGGTATCGCCGACTCCCACGATGTCACCGGAGGCTGGGAGGCGCTCTACGCGAGCAACCGCGAGGCCATCGGCGGCGATCCGGATCTGATCTACCCCGGTCAGAAGCTCTCCCTGAAGGGCGGTAAGGCCACCGCCAAGCCCAAGGCGGAACCCGAGCGCCACCACCAGACCAAGGAAAAGCCCAAGCCGAAGCCCAAGGCGAAGCCCGCACCGCGGCCGAAGGCCGAGAAGCCGCGCAGCAGCCGGGAACAGCACACCAAGCGCGTCGCCTCCTCGGGCTTCACCGCCCCGGTCAGCGGCGTCAACCCGAGCACCGCCTACCGGGCGGCCGGCTCCAGCTGGTCGAGCGGCTATCACACGGGCGTGGACTTCCCTGTCGGCATCGGCACCTCGGTGAAGGCCGTGGGCACGGGCCATGTGGTCTCGGCGGGCTGGGGCGACGCGTACGGCTATCAGGTGGTCATCCGGCATCCGGACGGCAAGTACAGCCAGTACGCCCATCTCTCGCAGCTGTCGGTGCGGGCCGGGCAGAGCGTCAACGGCGGCCAGCAGATCGGCCGTTCCGGCTCGACCGGCAACGCCACCGGACCCCATCTCCACTTCGAGATCCGCACCGGCCCCGGCTACGGCTCGGATGTCAATCCGCTGGCCTATCTGCGGTCACACGGCGTCAGCCTCTGATCCGGCGCCCGGGTGAGAGCCGGGGCAGGCGGGCGAATCGGGCCCCTGTGGTGAGCGTGGTGGCCACCATGTGCCCGGAGCCGCCGCCCAGCCCCGGCCCCGGGTGGGTGGAGGCGCCGATGTGCCAGAGCCCGCGGATGTCGCTCGCATGCCGTCCGGAGGAGGGCAGGGGGCGCCAGAGAAAGCTCTGTCTGGTGGCCACCGAGCGCAGCCACCGCTCCACCCCTGCCGCGGAGCAGCGCGGCCACTTGGCGGAAGACGGCCGGCGAGCGGAGCTCACCGCTCATCAGGCCGCCGATCGCCGCCATGTTCTCGCCCAGCCGGCCGAGCGCGGCCAGATACGCGGCCCGGTCCTCGTCGTGCGCGAAACCCTCGGCGGTGCGCCGCGGATCGCGGTGGGCCAGGGTGAGCCGGCCGTCGTCCACGCTGGCGGTGACCCACTCGTCGGTGTTGCGGTACTCCAGCCCATGGCAGTGCAGCAGCTCCCCGGGACGCGCGTACGCCGGGCCGGGGACGAACAGCGGATGCCATGAGGAGTAGGTGTCGTAGGGGGGTGCCAGACTCGCGCTCATGCAGACCCACCCCGTCCGCGCCCCGCTCGACATCCGCCACGACGATCCACGGCTGCGCTACCGGGGTGCGGTGTCGCTGCAGCGCGGCCCCGGGTGGACCGCCCCCTGGCGGCTGCCGCGCGAGGAGGCGGCGCTGTATCTCCCCGAGGGCGGGCTGGGCCGGGCGGCGATGCCGTCCGGGGTGCGGGTGACGCTGCGCACCGACAGCGCCTGGCTCGTCTGCCGCTACCAGGCCGACCCCGCGCCCAGGCTGAACGGGCCCGAGGGCGCGGACCGCCTGCATCCCGCGGCCGCCGGCCATCCGGACCTCGCCTCGCGCTTCACCACCCTGCTGCACCGGGCCCGCTGTGTGCCGATACTGATGACCGCGGCGCAGTAGTGGCTACGACGGCGATTCGGGAGCCGCACCTTCGCCCGCGGCCGGCATCGCCCCCAAGGAGACGAGAAGTGACGGAGCAGTCCCAGCGCGGCCTCGACCGCCACCGGCTGATGAAGGTGCTCGCCGACCGGACGGAGGCCGGCAGCCTGCCCGGGGCGCGTACGGACGGATACCGGGTGGTGCTGGCGATCGAGGGCGGCGGGATGCGCGGCACGCTGTCGGCCGGTATGGCGCTGGCCCTGCACGAGCTGGGGCTGCTGAACGCGTTCGACGCGGTGTACGGGGCCTCGGCGGGGGCCATCTCGGCGGCCTGGCTGGTCAGTTCGCGGCCGGAGGGCCTGCGCGGCTGGGCCGACCCGCGCTTCGCCAGCGCGCTCATCAGGAAGCGCAATCTGCTGCGCGGGCGGCCCATGGTCGATATCGAGACCCTGATCGAAGAGGTCTACATCCGCCAATTCCCACTGGACTACGCCTCGGTGCTCGCCGCACCCATCGCCCTGCATCCGCTGGCCACGGAGCTCGAAACCGGCCAACCGGCGGATCTGCACGAGGAGTTGACGGACGAGGTCGCCCTCCGCCTGGCCCTGCGGGCGAGCGCCGCGCTGCCGGTGCTGGCGGGAGGTCCGGTCACCCTCGGCGGGCGCCGCTTCTACGACGCCGGGCTGGCCGAGTCGATCCCGTTCCGCCAGGCGCTGCGGGACGGCGCGACCCATGTCCTCGTCCTCCGCAGCCGACCGCCGGCCGAGGCCCCCGCGCTCCGCGCCACCCCGTCGATGGGTTCCCGGCTCGTCGCCGCGGTGGCCTTCCGCCAGTACACCCCTCAGTTCCGCGCCGCCTTCCTGAACCGGCCCGCCCGGCTGGCCGACGACGACCGGCTGCTGGCCGCCTACGACACCGACGCCGCCGAAGCGCCCACCGACCCCGCCGTGCTGTCCGTCCGCCCCGATGCCGCGGCACCGGCCATCAGCCGTCTGGAAACGGACAGCGCTCTGCTGGAGGAGGCTCTCGAGGCGGGCCGCCGGGCCATCACGGCCCAGTTCGCCCCGGCGGCCCGCTCCTGAGCGGGGTGGCGGGCCCTCCCCCCGGCTCCTCCCCACTGCGCGGCGCTCAGTCGCACAGCACCGCCGTCTGCGCCTTCAGCAGCCCCTTGCTGTCCGGTACGGGCGGGTCGCCCTTGAGCTCCGCGGCGAGGTCGTAGGCGGTGGCGGCCAGGACCAGTTGACGCTCACCGTCGTCGGTGGTGAGCGAGACGCTGGTGTAGCCGGGGCCCGCGCCGTCGGTCTCCCAGGCGGTGAGCGGTTCGGCCTGCCGCTCCGCGCCGGTGCCGCACGGCACCTCCATGCGCTGCACCCCGAGTCCGTACGCCGGGGCGTCGGGGAACTCCACCGGGGTCTTCAGCTCGCGCTGCTGGGCGGGACGCAGCAACTCGCCGCCGAAGAGCGCCCGCTCGAACCGGGCCAGCTCGTCGACGGTCGAGATCATGGCTCCGGCGGTCCAGTCGTAGGAGGGGCTGAACCGCGTCATATCGCGGCCCTGGAGGTCGTAGCCGTGCAGATGGGAGCCGTGCACCTCGGGGTCGGTCACCGGGAAGGAGGTGTCCGTCAGCCCCAGCGGGGCGAGGATCCTGCGGTGGATCTCGTCGGGCGCGGAGCGGTGGGTGACCGCCTCGATCACCAGGCCGGCGAGCAGATAGTTGGTGTTGGAGTACGACCAGCCCTTGCCGGGGGCGAATTCCGGCTGGTGCCGGACCGAGCGGGCGATCACCTCGCGCGGGGTGATGACGTGGTCCCGGTCGCCGTCCTCCAGATAGGGGGCGAAGAACGAGGCTTCGGTGGTGGGGTCGTAGATCCCCGAGGTGTGGTTGAGCAGTTGGCGGATGGTGACGGCCTTACCGTCGTTGCCGCTCCCCTGGACGACGCCGGGGAGCCACCTCTCCACGCTGTCGTCGAGTGAGAGCCGCCCCTCGCCCTCGAGTTGCAGCAGCACCGTGGAGACGAACGCCTTGGTGTTGCTGGCGATCCGGAACCGCTGCTCCGGCCGGGCACGTTCGCCGGTCGCCCGGTCCGCGACCCCGGCCGCCGTCCGCCACTCGTCGCCGCCGCGCCGCGCATAGGCCACCGCGCCCGGGAACCCGTCCTTCACCGTCCGGCCGACGGCCTCCTCGAAGCCGGCCGGTGCCGGCGGCCCGGACGGCTCCCCCTGGGCCGTGGCGATGGTGACGGTCGCCGTCACCGCCAGCGCGCCGATCCCCGTCCACAGCGCCGCGCGCTTGACCCGAACTCCCACGAACCCGCTCCTCGCCTTGTCCCCGTGTGCCGTTCGCGGATCATCGTGCCGTCGCGGCGCACCGGGCTCCCATCCCGCTGCCGTCCGTCCCTTACGGGGGTTGTCCCCACCCCGTAGGGGCCGGAGAGCCCGTCAGGGTGCCCCGTAGGCCGGTCGTGGCGGTTCGGCCTCGGCGAGGAGTTTCCGCGCGGCCTCGCCCGCCTCCGTGGGGTCCCAGCGGGCGCTCTTCTCGGCGGTCGGGCCCGGCCGCCAGCCCTCCATGACGGTGATCCGCCCGGCCTCCGCCTCGAAGACCCGGCCCGTGACCCCGGCGCAGGCGGCCGAGCCGAGCCAGACGACGAGCGGTGAGACATTGGCGGGGGCCATCGCGTCGAAGGCGGCGGGGTCGTCCGGGGCGGCCATGGCCCCGGCGAACGTCGTCTCCGTCATCCGGGTGCGGGCCGCCGGTGCGATGGCGTTGACCTGGACTCCGTAGCGGCCCAGTTCGGCGGCGGCCACCGAGGTCAGGCCGAGGATCCCGGCCTTGGCCGCGGAATAGCTCCCCTGTCCGACGCTGCCCAGCAGCCCGGCCCCGGAGCTGGTGTTGACCACCCGCGCGACCGGCGCACGGCCCGCCTTCGCCTCGGCGCGCCAGTGGGCGGCGGCGTGCCGCAGCGGCAGGAAGTGACCCTTGAGGTGGACGCGGATGACCGCGTCCCAGTCGTCCTCGCCGAGGTTGACGAGCATGCGGTCGCGCAGGAATCCGGCGTTGTTGACGAGGGTGTCGAGCCGGCCGTAGGTGTGGAGGGCGGTGGCGACGAGGGAGGCGGCGCCGTCGGTGGTGGCGATGTCCCCGCCGTGCGCGACCGCTTCCCCGCCCGCGGCCCGGATCTCCTCGACGACTTCCCGGGCCGGGCCCGCCGACGCCCCGGCACCGTCCGGGGCCACGCCGAGATCGTTGACGACGACCTTGGCGCCCTCGGCGGCGAAGGCGAGCGCATGCGCCCGTCCGAGGCCGCGGCCCGCTCCGGTGACGACGGTGACGCGCCCGTCGCAGAGTCCGCTCATCTCAGCTCTCCCGTCGGTCGGCCCGGCCGGTGCCGGGGGCCGGCTGGTTGACGTTGGCGGCGTCGAGGAACGCGGGGCGCTCCCCGCCTCCGTGGATGGCGATGCTGGCGCCGCTGATGTACTCGGCCAGCCCGGAGGCGAGGAACACACAGGCGGTACCGGCCTCGACGGGCTCGGCCAGCCGGCCGAGCGGCACGGTCCGGCCGACGGCCGCGACGCCCTCCTCGTCCCCGTAGTGCAGATGCGACAGTTCGGTGCGGACCATGCCGAGCACGAGCGTGTTGACCCGGACCGCGGGGGCCCACTCCACGGCCAGGGTGCGGGCGAGGTTCTCCAGCCCGGCCTTGGCGGCGCCGTAGGGTCCGGTGCCGGGGGACGGCCGGGTGCCGCTGACGCTGCCGATCATCACGATCGAGCCCCCGCCCTCCTGATGGCGCATCAGCTCATAGGCGCTCAGGGAGACGGTCATGGGAGCGATCAGATTGAGTTCGACGACCCGGGCGGCGCGCCGCTGCCCGGCCTCGGCGATCAGCCCGTAGGGGCTTCCTCCGGCGTTGTTGACCAGCAGGTCGAGCCGCCCGTGGGAGCGGCGCAGCCGGTCGAAGAACGCGGCGACCGCGTCCGCGTCCCGGACGTCGAGCTGTTCGAAGCTCGCGGTGCGCCCGTCCGCCTCGACGGGTTTGCCGGGGGCGTGGCGCGCACAGATCACCACCTCGGCCCCGGCGCTGAGCAGGGCCCGGGTGATCCCCGCCCCGACGCCGCGCGTGCCGCCGGTGACCACGGCGACGCGCCCGGCGAGATCGATGGTGACGGCCACGAGACACCTCCCGCTGTGCGGTGAGCACTGCTACCTTCTCACCTAACAAATGTTTGGTGGAAAGGTAGCGGATCTGCTCATGGGTGTCTCCACCTCCGCACCGGCGGCCGGCGTCCGCCTGGTCGCCATGGACTTCCCACCCGTCAACGCCCTGCCCGTCCAGGGCTGGTACGAGCTGGCCGCGGCGCTGCGCGGCGCGGGCGCCGATCCATCGGTGCGATGTGTGGTGCTGGCCGCCGAGGGCCGGGGCTTCAACGCGGGCGTGGACATCAAGGAGATCCAGGCGGCCGAGGGCCATACGGCGCTCATCGGCGCCAACCACGGCTGTGCCGAGGCGTTCGCCGCCGTCTATGACTGCCCGGTCCCGGTCGTCGCCGCCGTCCACGGCTTCTGCCTGGGCGGCGGCATCGGGCTGGCCGGGAACGCCGACGCGATCGTGGCGAGCGAGGACGCCACGTTCGGCCTGCCCGAGCTGGACCGGGGCGCGCTGGGCGCGGCCACCCATCTGGCGCGGCTGGTCCCGCAGCATCTGATGCGCGCGCTGTACTACACCTCGCGCACCGCGACCGCCGGGGAGTTGCACCGCCATGGCTCGGTGTGGCGGGTCGTGCCGCGCGCCGCGCTGCGGGAGGCGGCGCTGGAGCTGGCCGGTGAGATCGCCGCCAAGGACGGTGCGCTGCTGCGCCTGGCGAAGGCGGCCATCAACGGCATCGACCCGGTCGATGTGCGCCGCAGCTACCGCTTCGAGCAGGGCTTCACCTTCGAGGCCAATCTGGCGGGGCTGTCCGATGGACACCGCGACGCGTTCGTCGCCAAGGGCACCGGGAAGGGGTGAGCGGCGTTGGCCGACAAGACGATGACGGCCGAGGAGGCCGTCGGCCGGATCCGCAGCGGGATGACGGTCGGCATCGGCGGCTGGGGCTCACGGCGCAAGCCCATGGCCCTGGTCCGCGCGCTGCTGCGGTCGGAGGTCACCGATCTGACGGTGGTCTCCTTCGGCGGCCCCGACGTGGGGCTGCTGGCCGCCGCCGGGAAGATCCGCAGGCTGGTGACGGCGTTCGCGACCCTCGACTCGATCCCCCTGGAGCCGCACTTCCGGGCGGCCCGCGAGCGGGGGGAGATCGAACTGACCGAGCTGGACGAGGCGATGATGATGTGGGGGCTGACCGCCGCCGTGCACCGCCTGCCGTTCCTGCCCGTCCGGGCGGGCCTGGGCTCGGACGTCATGACGGTCAACCCCTCGCTGCGGACGGTCACTTCGCCGTACGAGGACGGGGAGGAGCTGGTGGCGGTGCCCGCGCTGCGGCTGGATGTGGCGCTGGTGCACCTCAACCGGGCGGACGCGCAGGGCAACGGGCAGTACCTCGGGCCCGATCCGTACTTCGACGACCTGTTCTGCGAGGCGGCGGCCGAGGCGTATCTCTCATGCGAACGCATCGTCGCCACCGGCGAGTTCGCCACCGCGGGCGGCCCGCGGACGCTGCTGGTCAAACGGCATGCGGTGACCGGTGTGATCGAGACCCCGCGGGGCGCGCACTTCACCTCCTGCGCCCCCGACTACGAGCGGGACGAGGCGTTCCAGAGCGCCTACGCCAAGGCGGCCGCCGATCCGGAGGCGTGGCGGGAGTTCACCGAGCGGTTTCTGTCCGGGGACGAGGAGCGGTACCGGGCCGCGGTGGCGGCGTTCGGGAGGGAGGGCGTATGACCGGCGGGGTGACCCGGGCCGAATACTGCGTGGTGGCCTGCGCCGAGGCATGGCGGGGCGACGGGGAGATCCTGGCCGCCCCGATGGGTGCGGTGCCCAGGGTCGGCGCCCGGCTGGCCAGGCTCACCTTCGCGCCCGAGCTGCTGCTGACGGACGGCGAGGCGATGATCGTCGGCGGCGATCCGGAGGTGGTGGAGGGGTGGCTGCCGTACCGGGCGCATCTGGCGCTGGTCACCGGCGGGCGGCGCCATGTGATGATGGGCGCGAGCCAGCTCGACCGGCACGGCAATCAGAACATCGCGTGCGTCGGCGACTGGAAGCGGCCCAGGCGGCAGCTGCTGGGGGTGCGCGGAGCGCCGGTCAACACCCTCAACAACCCCACGAGTTACTGGGTGCCCCGGCACTCACGGCGGGTCTTCGTCGAACACGTCGACATGGTGTGCGGGGTCGGCTACGACCGGGCGGCGGCCATCGGGCCCGCCGCCCGTTTCCATGAGCTCCGGTGTGTGGTGACCGATCTCGCGGTCCTCGACTTCGCCACGCCCGACCGCACCCTGCGGGTGCGCTCCCTGCATCCGGGGGTGACCGCCGAGGCGGTGCGGGAGGCCACCGGGTTCCCCCTCGACATCGCCGACGACGTCCCGTACACCCGGGAGCCGACCCCTGCCGAGCTGCGGCTGATCCGGGAGGTCATCGACCCGGAGGGGGCCCGCGAGCGGGAGGTGCCGTCCTGATGGACACCCCACTGACCAGGCTCATCGGAGTGCGCCACCCGCTCGTCCAGACGGGCATGGGGTGGGTGGCCGGGCCCCGGCTGGTGTCGGCCGTGGCGAACGCCGGGGCGCTGGGCATCCTGGCCTCCGCGACCATGTCGCCGAAGCGGCTGCGCTCGGCCGTCCGCGAGGTGGCCGCCCGCACCGACGCGCCCTTCGGCGTCAATCTGCGCGCCGACGCCGGGGACGCCGGGGAGCGGGTGCGCATCATCATCGAGGAGGGGGTGCGGGTCGCCTCGTTCGCGCTGGCCCCCAGGCGCGAGCTGATCGACCTGCTGAAGGACGCGGGCGTGGTGGTCATCCCGTCCGTGGGCGCCCGGCGCCATGCGGAGAAGGTCGCGGGCTGGGGCGCGGACGCGGTGGTGGTGCAGGGCGCCGAGGGCGGCGGCCACACCGGACAGGTGGCCACCACCGTGCTGCTCCCCCAGGTCGTGGACGCGGTGGACATCCCGGTCGTGGCCGCGGGCGGCTTCCACGACGGACGGGGGCTGGCGGCCGCGCTCGCCTACGGGGCGGCGGGGATCGCGATGGGCACCCGATTCCTGCTCACCTCCGACAGCACCGTCCCGGACGCCGTGAAGGCCCGCTATCTGGCGGCGGCGGTCACCGATGTCACCGTCACCACGGCGGTGGACGGGCTCCCGCACCGGATGCTCCGCAGCGAACTGGTCGACTCCCTGGAGCGCTCCGGCCGCACCGCCGCACTGCTGCGCGCCGTGCGCCACGCCGCCGCCTTCCGTCGACTGGCCGGGCTGAGCTGGCCGCGGATGGTGCGCGACGGGCTGGCCCTGCGGCACGGCAAGGACCTCACCTGGAGCCAGGTCCTGCTGGCCGCCACCACCCCGATGCTGCTGAAGGCGTCGATGGTGGACGGCCGCACCGACACGGGGGTGATGGCCTCCGGACAGGTGGCCGGGGTGATCGAGGATCTGCCCTGCTGCGCGGATCTGGTGGACCGGATCATGGCCGAGGCCGCCACGACCCTGGACCGGCTGACCGGCGGTCGTACAGTGGGGTGAAAGCGGCCAGACCATGACACGGGTAGTGGGAGGTCATCATGGCCGATCCCAAGGGTTTCCTCACCACACCCCGTCGTCTTCCGCCCCGCCGTCCGGTGGACGAGCGGGTGCGGGACTGGAACGAGGTCCAGGCACCCGGCGCCCTGCTGCCCATCGTCAACGCCCAGGCGGACCGCTGCATGGACTGCGGCATCCCGTTCTGCCACGAGGGCTGCCCGCTGGGGAACCTCATCCCGGAGTGGAACGACCTGGTCTCCCGTGACGACTGGCTGCGCGCGAGCGAGCGGCTGCACGCGACCAACAACTTTCCCGAGTTCACCGGCCGGCTGTGCCCGGCCCCCTGTGAGAGCGCCTGTGTGCTGGCCATCAACCAGCCGGCGGTCACCATCAAGAACGTCGAGGTGGCCATCGCCGACCGGGCCTGGGAGAGCGGATATGTGACCCCCAAGCCACCGGAGCGGCTGTCCGGCCGGACCGTCGCCGTGATCGGCTCGGGGCCCGCGGGCCTGGCAGCGGCCCAGCAACTCACCCGCGCGGGACACACCGTGGCGGTGTACGAGCGCGACGACCGGGTGGGCGGGCTGCTCCGCTACGGCATCCCCGAGTTCAAGATGGAGAAGCGCCATCTTGACCGGCGGCTGGGGCAGATGCGCGCGGAGGGCACCAAGTTCCGCTCCGGTGTGGACGTCGGCAGCGATCTGGACGCCGCCGAGCTCAGGGCGCGCTACGACGCGCTCGTGATAGCGGTGGGCGCCCGGGCCTGGCGCGAACTCCCCGTACCGGGACGGGAGTTGGCCGGGATTCATCAGGCGATGGAGTATCTGCCGATGGCCAACCGGGTGCGCGAGGGCGACTACGCCCGGCCGCCGATCACCGCCGAGGGCAAGCATGTCGTCATCATCGGCGGCGGGGACACCGGCGCGGACTGCCTGGGCACCGTGCTGCGGCAGGGCGCCGCCTCCGTGACCCAGCTGGACATCCACCCCCGCCCCGGCGACGAACGGGCCGACGGCGAGCCCTGGCCCACCTACCCCAAGATCTACCGGATGTCCGCCGCCCATGAGGAGGCCATGGAGCTGGCGGCCTCTCCGGAGGCGGACGTGGACGCGCGGGTCTTCTCCGCGACCACCGTCCGCTTCGAGGGGACGGCACCGGACGCGGGGCGGCCGCACGGCGGCGTCCGGGCGCTGCGCCTGATCGGGTCCCGGGCCGATGGGCAGCCCGGACCGGACGCGGAGCGGGTGCTCCGGGCCGATCTGGTGCTGCTGGCCCTCGGCTTCCGTGGCGCGGAGCCGGAGAGCGGGCTGTTCGACCAGCTCGGGCTGGAGCTCGACGAGCGCGGCACCGTCGTGCGCGACGCGTCCTTCGCCACCGGCGCGGACGGGGTGTTCGTGGCGGGCGACGCGGGCCGTGGCCAGTCGTTGATCGTCTGGGCGATCGCCGAGGGCCGCTCCGCCGCGGCCGCCGTGGACCGCTATCTCGCGGGCTCCACGACGCTCCCGGCGCCGGTCGGGCCGGCCGACCGCCCGATGACGGCCTGACGGAGCGGCACTCCGGTGGCCTTGGCCGGTGTCCCGGTGCCGGTGGCCGACACCGGTGGCCTTGGCCGGTGGCCGACATCGGTGGCCTTGGCCGGTGGCCGACAGCGGTGGCCGGACGCCTGCGCACACGGACACCGGTGGCCGGACGCCTGCGCACGTGGACATCTGCGCACGTGGACATCTGCGCACACGGACACGTGCACGGACACCGGCACACGGACACCGGCATCTGGAACCGTCGCGCCCGTACACCGGTGCCCGGAGGGCGGGCCGCCTGCCGCGGGCGTACGGCGCGGGAATAGTGTGCGTCCATGATCTCGCAATCGCCCCTCCTCACCGTGGCCGACGGTGTGCACATCTGGTCCCCCACCCCCAGCGCCGGATGGGGGCTGGCCAACTGCGGTCTGATCGTCTCGCCCGACGGCGCCGCCGCCTGGATCGACACCCCCTACGACCGGCGGATGGCCGGTGACTTCCTGGAGCGCAGCCGCGCCCTGCTGCCCGGCGGGAGCCGGATCGAGCGGGTGATCGTCACCCATGCCAACGGCGACCATCTGTGGGGCGCGGAGGTCGTACCGGACGCGGAGATCGTCGCCACCCGCGAGGCGCTCGGCCATATCGAGTACGAGCCCTCGCCGCAGCAGCTGCACGCCCTGGTGCACGGCAGCGATCCGGCGACTCCGCTCGGCTGGTATCTCCAGCGGCACTTCGGGCGGTTCGACTGGTCCGGCACCGAGGTGGTCGAGCCCACCCTCACCTTCGTGGGCGAACTCGACCTGCGCGTGGGCGAGGTGCCGGTGCGGCTGTTCAGTCTGCCGTCCGCGCACACCACGGGCGATCTGGTGGCGTATCTGCCGCGGCAGAGGGTGGCGTTCACCGGCGATGTCATCTTCGCCTCCGGCCCCCAGGACCCGGGCGACCACGCGGTGCACTGGGCGGGCCCCCTGGACAATGTGATCTCCGCGTGCGAGCGGGTGCTCTCGACCGGTGCCGAGGTGATCGTCCCCGGCCATGGGCCGGTCCTCGACCGGGAGGGGGTCCGCGGCCACATCGGCTATCTGGAGCAGCTGCGGGACCGCACCCGGGAGCTGCACACGGCGGGGGTACCGGCCCTGGAGGCCGCCCGCACCCTGATCGCCGAGAACACCCATCCGGCGCTGGGCCTGCCCGAGCGGCTGGTGATCACGGTGGGTTCGGAGTACCGGCATCTGAACGGCACGGACGAGCCGGCGGATCTCGTGGCCACCATGGCCGACCTCGCCCAGGTGGCATGGGAGCGGCGCGAGGACGCGGCGACGGCCTCGGCCTGACCGCGCCCCCGGCGGCACTCCGGCGACGGGAGCCACGGAGGGCCGCCGGGCCCGGTCCGTACGGGCCGGTGTCAGCGCGGGGCGCGTTCCGCGGCCGACAGATCCTGCTCGGTCCAGATGATCTTTCCGTTCTTGGTGTAGCGGGTGCCCCAGCGCTGGACCATCTGGGCGACGAGGAACAGCCCGCGTCCGCCCTCGTCGGTGCTGCCCGCCCGGCGCAGATGCGGTGCGGTGGTGCTGCCGTCGGCGACCTCGCAGATCAGTGCCCGGTTGTGCATCAGGCGCAGCCGCACGGGGCCGACGGCGTGCCGGATGGCGTTGCCGAGCAGCTCGCTGACCACCAGTTCGGTGGTGAAGGCGGCCTCCTCCAGGTTCCAGTCGGCCAGGGTGCGGGCGACGGCCGCCCGCATCCGGGCCACGACCTCCGGGTCCGGCGGCAGCTCCCAGGAGGCCACCCGGCGCTCGTCCAGGGCGGTGGTACGGGCGATGAGCAGGCAGACGTCGTCGGTGCGGCGCGGCGAGAGCAGGGCGGCCATCACGGCGTCGCAGGCCCGCTCCGGGTCGGGGTCGGCGTCGGTGAGGGCGTCACGCAGGTGGTCGAGCCCGGTCACCAGGTCCCGTTCGCGGTCGCGGACCAGTCCATCGGTGTAGAGGACGAGGCGGCTGCCCTCGGGCAGTTGCGTCTCGGTCGCCTCGTAGAGCCGGCCGCCGAGTCCCAGCGGCGGTCCGGCGGGCAGGTCGAGGAAGGCCGCGGAGCCGTCGGGGTGGACCAGGGCCGGGGGCGGATGACCGGCCCGCGCCAGGGTGCAGTGCCGGGAGACCGGGTCGTAGACCGCGTACAGACAGGTGGCCCCGACCGCCCCGACACCGCCGTTCACGGCGGTGTCCTCCCGGTCGACCTGGTCGACCACGTCGTCGAGCCGGGCGAGCAGCTCATCGGGGGGAAGGTCCACGACGGAGAAGTTGAGCACGGCGGTGCGCAGCCGGCCCATGGTCGCGGCGGCGTGCAGTCCGTGGCCGACGACATCGCCGACGACGAGGGCGACCCGGGCCCCCGACAGGGGGATGACGTCGAACCAGTCGCCTCGCACCCCACCGGGGGCGGGCAGATAGCGCTGGGCGGCGACGACGGCCTGCTGTTCGGGGCGGCCGCGCGGCAGCAGGCTCTCCTGGAGGGCCAGTGTGGTGGCGTGCTCGCGCGCGTAGCGGCGGGCGTTGTCGATGGCGACGGCCGCCTGGCCGGCCAACTCCTCGGCGAAGGAGCGGTCCTCCTCATCGAACGGCGGGGCGTCCCCCGAGCGCCAGAACGCCACCTGGCCCAGCCGGACGCCGCGCCCGCTGAGCGGCACGGTCAGCAGCGAGCGGATGCCGTACGCCACCAGCCATCCCACCCGCTCGGGCTCCTGTGGCGTCCAGTCGGAGTAGGACGGCAACTGCTCCACGGCGACAACGCGCGCCTGGCCGGTGCCGCCGGCCCGCTGGGTGACGGGGAAGGCGGAGACGCGCTCGCCGACCCGGCGCAGCGGGGGGTCCTGCCGGATGCCGCTGAAGCCGACCCGGCGCAGCGGCGACTCCCGGTCGCCCGGCTCCTCGCCGCGCAGGACGGCCTCGTGCAGATCGACGGTGGCGTAGTCGGCGAAGCGCGGCACGGCGACCCGGGACAGTTCCTGGGCGGTCCCTTCCATGTCGAGGCTGCTACCCACCCGGACACCGGCCTCGTACAGCAGCCGCAGGCGTGCGTAGGCCCGGTCGGCCTTGTCCGTCAGGGCGCGCAGCTCGGTGGTGTCCCGCAGGGTGGCGACGCTGCCCCAGGGCGCTCCGTCCCGCTCCGCAGGGCGCTGGTTGACCACCAGCAGCCGGTCCCCGACCTGGTGCACCGCGTCGGTGGCCGCACGGCCGGAGGCGAGCAGTCCGGCGAGCTCCGGGGGCAGGCCGACGTCGGTGATCTGCCGTCCGTGCGCGTCGGGTGTGAGGCCCAGCAGACGCAGCGCCTCGTCGTTGGCGAGCTGCAGCCGCCCCTCGTCGTCGACGATCAGCACCCCCTCCTTGACGCTGCGCAGCACGGCGTCGTGGTGTTCGTACATCCTGGTGATCTCGGCGGGGCCGAGCCGGTGGGTCTGGCGCCGCAGCCGCCGGGCCACGAGAGCCGCGCCGCCCCCGCCCAGGACGAGGGCGAACGCCGTGGAGGCGTAGATCACCGGCAGTTGGCGGCCGACCGTCCGGCCGACGGAGGGGATGGAGACCCCGGCGTTGACGATGCCGATCACCCGGCCGCGGTCGTCGGTGACCGGCACGGCGGCGCGGATCGAGGGTGCCGAGCGGGTGATGCCCGGGAGTCTGTCGGTGAAGGGCCGGCCCGCCGTGGCCGGATAGAGGCTGCGGCCGATGTGCTTGCCGAGCAGCTTCGGATTGGGATGGGTCCAGCGGATGCCCCCGGGGGAGGTCACCACGATGTAGTCGACGTCGGTCCGGTGCCGGACCTTCTCGACATAGGGCTGGAGGGTCGTGGAGGGGTTGCGGGACTCCAGCGCCCGCTGGACGCCGGGGGCGAGGGCGACGGTCCGCGCGACGGTCAGGGCACTGGCCCGGGCCTGGCTGTCCCCGCTGCTGCGGGCCTGGAGGGACAGCGTGGCACCCGCGGCGAGCACCAGGAGCGTCACGATGATCAGCATCAGGGCGCACACCTGCCCGCCGACACTGCGCGAGCCCAGCGCCGAGCGCACCTTCACATGCTCTGTCTAGCGCATATCCCCGGGTCGCACACCCGGTGGCGGCCGGGGCGGGGCATCGGCCGTCAGAGATTGATCATGTGTCCGGCGAGCCCGTGGACGGCCTCCTTCACCGCCTCGCTGAGGGTCGGATGGGCGTGGATGTTGCGGGCCACCTCGTGCACGGTCAGATCCCACTGCTGGGCGAGGGTGAGCTCGGGCAGCAGCTCGGTGACCTCGGGGCCGATGAGATGGCCGCCCAGTAGCTCGCCGTGGCGGCCGTCGCTGATGAGCTTCACGAAGCCGACGGGGTCGCCGAGGCCCTGGGCCTTCCCGTTGGCGGTGAACGGGAACTTCGCCACCTGGACGTCGAAGCCGCGCTCCCGCGCCTGGGCCTCGGTCCAGCCGAAGCTGGCGATCTGCGGCTGGCAGAAGGTGGCGCGCGGGATCATCACATAGTCGAGCTCCATGGTCTCGGCCCCGGCGATGGTCTCCGCCGCGACGATGCCCATGGCCTCGGCGGCGTGTGCCAGCATCAGCTTGGCGGTGACGTCGCCGATGGCGAAGATGTGCGGCACATTGGTGCGGCAGTGTCCGTCCACGTCGACGGCGCCCCGCTCGGTCAGCCGGACGCCGGTGTGCTCCAGCCCGTATCCGTCCACCCGCGGCCGGAATCCGATGGCCTGCAGCACCCGGGCGGCCTGCAGGGTCTGCCGCTGGCCGCCCGTGGTCACCATGACCTTGACCGCGGGGCCCGCGTCGTTGATCGCCTCCACCCGGGTGGAGGTCAGGATGTTCATGCCGAGCCTGCGGAAGCGGCGGGTGAGTTCGGCGGAGACCTCCTCGTCCTCCAGGGGCACGATCCGGTCCATGAACTCCACCAGCGTCACCTGCACCCCGTAGCTGTGCATGATGTACGCGAACTCCACGCCGATGGCGCCCGCGCCCGCGATCAGGACGCTGCCGGGCAGGGCGGGGGCGAGGATCTGCTCCTCGTAGGTCACCACCCGCTCGCTCAGGGAGGTGCCGGGCAGCAGATTGGTGATCGAGCCCGTGGCGATGACGCAGTGGTCGAAGGTGACCGTCTCGGTGTCACCGTCGGAGAGGCTGACGCGCAGCTCGTGGGGCCCGGTGAAGGTGCCCCGTCCGTCGTACTGGGTGATCTTGTTCTTCTTCATCAGATAGTGGACGCCCTTGACCCGTCCGTCGGCCACCTTGCGGCTGCGCTCGAACGCGCCGCGGTAGTCCACGGTCACATCGCCGTTCACCCGGATGCCGAAGTTCTCGGCCTCATGGATGAACAGCTGGGCCAGCTCGGCGTTGCGCAGCAGAGCCTTGGACGGGATGCAGCCCACGTTGAGGCAGACGCCGCCCCAGTAGCGTTCCTCGACGACGGCCGTGGTCAGGCCCAGCTGGGCGGCGCGGATCGCGGCGACATAGCCACCCGGCCCGGCTCCCAGAACCACCACGTCGAAATGTGCGCTCATGCGTCGCACCTTAGACATTAGAGTCGGGGTATGGCTTCAGACGAGGGGTCCGTACGGGTGGACAGCTGGATCTGGTCCGTGCGGCTGACCAAGACGCGCTCGATGGCGTCCTCGGCCTGCCGCGCGGGGCACGTCCGGGTCAACGGCGAGCGCGTCAAGCCCGCGCACCCGGTGCGGTCCGGAGACGAGGTGCGGCTGCGCCATGCGGGACGCGACCGGGTCGTGGTGGTCTCGCGCATCGTGCGCAAGCGGGTCGGCGCGCCGGTGGCCGCGGAGTGCTTCGTCGACAACAGCCCGCCTCCGCCGCCGCGCGAGCACACGGTGCCGATCGGGCTGCGCGACCGCGGGGCGGGCCGCCCCACCAAGCGCGACCGGCGCGAGATGGAGCGGCTGCGCGGTGCGCCCGGCGACCTCGGCTGAGAGCCGGTCGGTCCACCGAGGTCCGGTCAGTCCACCGTGATCCGTACGGGGCCGCCGTGTGCGTCGGCCCCGACGATCCAGTCGGCGGGCAGGTGGAACGGCCGGCCCGGCGCCACCGTGCGGGGCAGGCGCCCGCGGTGCAGCGTCCGGCCGTCCTGGGCGACGGTGAGCACCGGCCGGGTCAGGAACCGCGTGGTGCGCAGGGTGAAGCGGCCACGCGGCGGACGGGGCCCGTCCGGGGCGATCCGGTTGGGTGAGACCCATAGCAGCGGCGCCTCGACCCGCACGGGCAGCGCCCCCGGGGTCCACGGCCGCCCGGCGAGATGGCGCAGCACGGGCCCGGCGGCCAACCGGCCGTCGAGGGCGGCGATATCGGCGGTCTCCACGGGGTGCAGCAGATTGCCCACGGCGAAGACCCCGGGTTCGCCGGTGCGGAACTCGGCGTCGGCGGCGGGGCCCCGGGTGCCGGGGTCGAGGGCGATTCCGGCGCTTCTGGCCAGTTCGTGGTCGGGGATCCAGTCGCCGGTGAACACCACGGTGTCGCAGGCGACGGCGGCCGTCCTGCCGTCCCGGTGCCGCAGCCGCACGCTCTCCAGCCGCCCCTGGCCGGTCAGTTCGGTCACGGTGGCGTCGGTGACCAGCGGAAAGCCAGAGCGCAGCCGGGTGGCGAGGTGGCGTGCCGGATGGGTCTGGTGGCGGGGCTGGTCGGTGACCATGGCGGCGACCTCGGCCCCGGCCCGGCGCAGGGTGGCCACCGCGGAGTAGCCCACGCGTTCCGCGCCGACGATGACGGCGCGCCGGCCGACGTGCTGATGGTGCAGATGGACGGCCTGCTGCAGCTGTCCGGTGGTGAGGACACCCGCCGGCCGGGTGCCGGGCACCAACCGGGCGCTGCGCGGGCGTTCCCGGGCGCCGGTGGCCAGGACGACGGCGGTCGCGGTGATGCGTTCCAGGCCCGTCGGGCCGGTGATGTCCACGGTCCTCGGCGCCGCCCAGCCGGTGGCCGTGACCGAGGTGCGCAGCACGGCTCCGGCGCGGGTGGCGGCGGCGATGTGGTGGCGGGCGTAGTCGGGGCCGCTCATCACCCGGCGCAGATCGCGCAGTCCGAATCCGGTGTGGTGGCAGTGGCGGGGAACGCCGCCCGCCTGCGGTTCGCGGTCGAGGACCTCGACCCGGTCCACCCCGGCGGCGGCCAGGCGCGCGGCGAGCGCGAGTCCGGCCGGTCCGGCCCCGATGACCAGCACGTCGACGGTGCGGTGGGTACGGTCGGTGGGGGTCATCGCCGGGCCTCCGTCCGGTCCTGGGCCGCGGTGGCCGCGTCGAACTGGGCGCGCACCGCGGCGCCGCAGAAGAAGCCCTGGCAGCGCCCGCCGAGGGCCCGGGTGCGGCGCCGCAGGCCCTCCAGCGAGCCCGGTGGCACGGTGGCGGTCAGCGCGTCGCGGATCTCGCCCCGGGTGACGCGTTCGCAGTGGCAGACCACGGTGCCGTACGCGGGGTCGGCGGCGATGAGATCGGCGCGCTGGTAGGGGCGTGGGAACGCCTCGCCGATGGTGGGCATCCGCACGGGCTCGATCTCCCGCTCGGGCCCGGGGTCGAGACCGCATTCGGTGAGGAGCTCGGCCACATGCGCGGCGATGGCCATCGAGGCGGTGAGTCCGGTGGACCGGATGCCGCCCACGGCGACATACCGGCGGCCGGGGTCGGCGTGGATCTGGTAGTCGCCGTGCTCGGTGGCGGCGCGCAGTCCGGCGTAGACCGCGGTGACCTCCTCCGCCAGCAGCTCCGGCATGATCCGCGCGCCCTTCTCCCGGAGCGAGGCCAGTCCGTCCGCCGACGATCCGGTGGCGGTCTTGTCGTCGAGGTCCTCGGCGGTGGGGCCGAGCATCACATTGCCGTACACGGTGGGCGCCACCAGGACTCCCTTGCCGAGCGCGGTGGGCACCGGCAGCAGGATGTGGTCGACCAGGCCGCGGGCGAACTTGTCGAAGACGATCAGCTGGCCGCGGCGCGGGGTCACGGTGAACTCCCCGTGGCCGAGCCGCCGGTTGATCTCGTCCGAGTACAGCCCGGCGGCGTTGACCAGGTGACGGGTGCGCAGCACCCCGCGCGGGGTGGCGATCTCGTGGTGGTCCTCGCCGGTGGTGATGGCCCCGGCCGGGCAGTTCAGATGCAGGGCGACGCCCGCGCGCACCGCCTGGGTGGCGTAGGCGAGCGTCGTCGTCCAGGGGCAGATGATGCTCTCCCCGGGGACTTCGAGCGCGCCGAGGGCGCCGGGTCCCAGATGGGGTTCGCGGGCGTAGACCGCGTCCGCGTCGAGGATGCTCGTCTCGTCGTAGCCGTTGCGCACCGCCTTCTCGGCGAGGGACGGCAGTGCGGCGAGCTGTTCGGCGTCCCAGGCGACCAGGAGCGCGCCGAGCGGTTCGAGCGGGATGCCGGTCTCGGCGGCGTAGGCGGTCAGCCGCTGGTAGCCCTCGCGCACCAGACGGGCCTCCAGGGTGCCCGGGGTGGCGTCGAAGCCGGTGTGCAGGATCGCGGTGTTGGCCTTTGAGGTGCCGTTCCCGACGTCGTCGGACGCCTCGACGAGGGCGATCCGCAGCCGGTGGCGGGCCAGTTCGCGGGCGATGGCGGTGCCGACCACCCCGGCGCCGATGATGGCCACGTCGTAGACCTCGCCGGGGAGGTCACCCGTGGTCGTAACGGTCATTGTGGTCCCTTGCTCGGTGGTGCGAACGGCCTGGCGCGCGGCGGTCCTGGGCGGGTGTCCTCAGCGGGGTCCTCAGTCGTGGGCGGCGGCCGTCGGCGCCCGGTCCAGCAGCGCGGCCACGGCCGAGCGGAAACCGGCCAGGCGTTCGGCGGCCCGCTCCGCGCTGATCCGCGGTTCGTAGACGGCGGCGGGCTGCCACGCCGGGACCGCCTCCTCGACCGTCAGGCCCGGGTCGAGCCCCAGCCGCGCGGCGGCGCCCACGCCCAGCGCCGTGACATCCGGCAGCGCAGACACCTCCACCGGCCGCTGCAGCAGATCGGCCTGGGTCTGCATCAGCAGCGCCGAGCGGGTCAGTCCCCCGTCGACGCGCAGGACGGTCAGCGGCGCGCCCAGGTCGGAGGCGGCCGCCTCGGCGATCTCCACCACCTGGGCGGCGATGCCCTCGCACAGGGCGCGCACCAGATGCCCGGCGGTGGTGTCGAGGCCGAGCCCGGTCAGCGAGCCCTTGAGGTCGCCGCGCCACCACGGCGCCGCGAGTCCGGCGAGCGCCGGTACGAAGGTGACTCCCCCGGTGTCGGGCACCGTCCCGCCGACCGGGTCCAGGTCCTGGGGCCCCTGGATCACCCCCAGGTCGCCGAGCCAGCGCACCGCGGAGGCGGCGGTGTACACCTGGCCGTCCAGGCAGTAGCTGGTGCGCCCGCCGAACCGCCAGGCCACGCAGGCGACCAGGCCGTGGGGCCCGCGCCGGGGCCGGTCCCCGGTGTTGGCGAGGAGGAAGGCGCCGGTGCCGTAGGTGCACTTGGCGGTGCCCGGCTCGGTCACCCGCTGCGCCAGCAGGGCGGCCTGCTGGTCGACGAGGAGCCCGGTGAGCGGGACCTCGCCGCCGAAGGCCGTGGTGGTGCCGACGGGCCCGGCGGCGTCGACGACGCGCGGCAGCCGTTCGGCGGTCAGCCCGTAGAGGTCCAGCGCCTTCGGGGACCAGGCGACCCGGTCGAGGTCGAGCAGCCCGGTGCGCCCGGCGGTGGCGGCGTCGGTGACGAAGGCGCCGGTGAGCCGGTGGATCAGCCAGGCGTCGCTGGTGGTGACCACGCCCTCGCCGGTCAGATGGCGCCGGATCCACGCCATCTTGGGCGCCGCGAAGTACGGATCGAGCGGCAGTCCGGTGAGTTCGCGCAGCGTCTCGGCGTGCGGCGCGAGGTGTTCGCACACCGTCCGCGCCCGCCGGTCCTGCCAGACCAGCGCGTCGGTCAGCGGGTCTCCGGTGACGGGGTCCCAGGCCAGCACGGTCTCGCCCTGGTTGGCCAGTCCGACCGCTACGACGGGCTCCCCCGCGGCGGCCAGAGCCTGGCGTCCGGCCTCGAGGACCGAGGTGAGCAACGCGGCCGGATCGACCTCGACCAGTCCGCCGGGGAGATAGCGGGGGCGTACGGGCACCTCCGCGGAGCCGATCACCCCGCGCTCGGGACACAGCACCAACGCCTTGGTGCCCGAGGTGCCTTGGTCGACGGCGAGGACCGGGCCGGTCGCGGGGTCGGCCGGGGTGCGGTGGCGACGCTCTGCAGGCAGCATGTCCGGTTCTTCGCTCGGGACGGGTGAATCGCTTCGGCTCGGGGGGCGGTGCGCGGGGATCTTGCCGGAAAGCCTGATGCAGGCGCGGGGCGGGCGTCAAGACGGCCGGTCCGGGCAGGCCCGTGGTCCCCCGTGCCCGGGCCGCCGCGGCGGGACTATAGGATCCGTGCAACCATCCCCCAGGCCCCTCGTTTTCCGCGTCCGGTACGTCAGCTCCGTACGAAAGTCATCCGATGCCCGAGGAAGAGTTCCGCCCCGTGTACCACCCCGCGGGCTATGACGGCGGACTGCGCATCGCGCTGCAGGACCTGCGCACCGGACGCTGGATATCGATGCGCAATCTGCTGGCCGAGACTCCCACCTGGGCACTGTGGACCCAGCGGACCCAGGTGCTGGCCACGGCCGCCGCCGGATCCACTGTGGTGGACGCGTGGCGGGCCGAGGAGCCGCAGAGCGTGGCGGCGCTGGTGATGGGCGCCCGGGTCGGCGTGGAACGCGCGGTGCGCGCCCATCGCGAGGGACATCCCCGCACGCGGGAGCTGTGGCGGGAGGCGTGGCAGTCCTGCCAGTTGGCCGCGCACCACTCCCCGGCGGATCCGGTGCCCTGGGTGTGTCTGCTGGCCCTGGCCCAGCTGGACAAGGAGCAGCGGCAGGAGGAGCACCGGGTGCCCCCGCCCGGTCCGCTGCTGTTCCCCGGGCCCTGGGGGCTGCTGGCGGAGGCCGACCGGCGCGATCCGTACAACCGCGAGGCGTACCACCGGATGCTGCAGTTCGTGTACGCCCGGCGGGCCGGAGGTTCGCTGGCCGAGGCCGTCAACTTCGTGCAGTGGGTGTCCTCGGGCGCGCCCGAGGAGTCCGCGCTGCAGGTGCTGCCGCTGTATGTGCACGTCGAGCGGTACCGCGAGGAGCGGGGCTACGAGAAGGCGCTCGACCTGCACTGGGCCACCGAGGACGCCACCCGGGACGCCCAGAAGGCGCTGCACGGCTGGTTCGACCACGCGGATCTCGCGACGAGTTCCCTGCTGGATCTCAACCATCTGGCGCACGCCCTGTGGGGCGCGCTGCGATTCTCCGACGCGGCCCGCGTCTTCGAGGCGCTGGGACCGTACTTCACCCCGCTCCCCTGGGCCTACCGCACCCCCGACCCCGCCGATCGCGCCGTCGCTGAAGAAATGTTTCTTCGCGCCCGGGTCCGCTCGCTGGCCGGCGCCCGCGGGCCAAGACCCGGGGTCAGCGGCTGAGCCGGGGCTCTCCCCGGCATACCCGACCACCGCTCCCCCAACTGCCCGTCCGCCCACTTGATTTCCCCACCTGTACCACCACCCTCGCCCGCCCCAGCATTCGGGAGGTACATTCATGTCCACGCCATGGTCGAGTTCGGGTCCCGCTCCCCAACGGGATGACGAACAGCGACTGCGTGAGCTCGGCTATCAACCCGTACTGGCCCGCCGCATGGGCGGGTTCGGCAATTTCGCCATCAGTTTCTCGGTCATCTCCATTCTCTCCGGCTGCATGACGCTGTACGGCTTCGGGCTGGACACCGGAGGCCCGGCGGTCATGATGTGGGGCTGGGCCGGAGTGGGACTCTTCGTCCTGTGCGTCGGGCTCGCCCTGGCCGAGGTGACCAGCGCCTATCCCACCTCGGGAGCGCTGTACTACATGGCGGACCGGCTGGGCGGCCGGACCTGGGGCTGGTACACCGGCTGGCTCAATCTGCTGGGGCTGCTCGGGGCCATCGCCGGAATCGACTACGGCGCCGCCCTGTTCACCGGCGCGCTCTTCAACCTCCAGTGGGGATTCGATCCCACACCGGAATCGACCATGGTCATCTTCGTCTGCATTCTGCTGGTGCACGCGGCGCTGAATCTGTTCGGGGTGCGGCTGGTCAGCGTGCTCAACTCGGTCAGTGTGTGGTGGCATCTGGCGGGCGTCGCCATCATCGTCGGCGCGCTGGCCATCGTGCCCTCCCACCACCAGTCGCCCGAGTTCGTCTTCACCGAATTCGTCAACAACACCGGCTGGTCGAATCCGCTGTACGTGGGCGCGATCGGGCTGCTGCTCGCCCAGTACACCTTCTCCGGCTACGACGCCTCCGCGCATCTGTCCGAGGAGACCTCCAACGCCTCCGTCTTCGCCGCCCGGGGGATCGTCCGCGCCATCTGGGTGTCCTGGGTGGCCGGGTTCGTGCTGCTGGCCGGGCTCACCTTCGCCATCCAGGACTACGCCGGTACGCAGAAGAGCGCCACCGGAGTGCCCCCGGCGCAGATCCTGATCGATGCCCTGGGGACGAGCGGTGCCACCGCGATGCTGCTCATCGTCATCGTGGCGCAGCTGTTCTGCGGGAACGCCGAGGTGGCGGCGGCCAGCCGGATGGTGTTCGCCTTCAGCCGGGACGGCGCGCTGCCCGGCTCACGGCTGTGGCAGCGGGTCAGCTCCCGCACCCAGACGCCGGTCCACGCGGTCTGGCTGTCGGTGGCGGTCGCGTGTGTGCTGGCCCTGCCGTCCCTGTACTCCGAGACGGCCTACGGCGCGGTGACCGCCATCAACGTCATCGGGATCACCCCCGCCTACGCCATCCCCATCTACCTGCGGCTGCGCGCCGGTGACCGGTTCCAGCGGGGCCCGTGGCACCTGGGCCGCTGGAGCAAACCGGTGGGCTGGATCGCGGTGGTGTGGGTGGCCCTGGTGACGGTGCTGTTCTGTCTGCCGCAGTCCAGCCCGGTGACGGCCGACTCGATGAACTACGCCTCGATCGCCCTGGCCGTGGTGCTGCTGCTGGCCACGATCTGGTGGTTCGTGGCCCGCCGCTCGTACAACACGCCCTCCGCGTACGGCACGGCGCGCGAACAGGCGGAGATCGCCGAGGGCATCGTCTGAAGACGGCTGTCCGGAACCGGGGTGCGGAGGGATCGCGCACCCCGATTCCGCGCGATCGGACTCATCCGGAACGGCGCAGCGAGGCGGCCGGGGGCCGCTCGCGGCCCGCGCCGTAGGCGAGGAAGTACGCGGGTCCCCGCTTCAGCCAGGGCGCCTTGGTGAGCACCTGGGTCAGCCGCAGCGGCTGACCCGCGATGCCCGGTGAACGCCCCTGCAGCAGCGGCTCGATGACCCGTGCGTGGGCGATCCGCTGCAGCATCTGCGTGCCGGCGGCGGTCGGCCACCGGCGGCGCTGGACGGCCCGTACGTCGGCGAGGCCCACGGTGCCATTCCGCAGCGGCTCGGCCAGATGGCGGGCGGCGGCGACCGCGTCCTCGACGGCGAGGTTGATGCCGATCCCGAACACGGGCGACATCGCGTGGGCCGCGTCCCCGATGCACAGCAGTCCGGGGCGGTGCCAGCGGCGGAGCCGGTCCATCCGGACGTCCAGCAGCTTGACGTCGTCCCAGGACCGCGGGCGGGGGTCGCGGTCGGCCACGCCCTGCCGTATCCACGGCGTGGCCTCGGCGAACGAGGCGAGGAACCGGTCGAGGCCCTGGGCGCGCCAGGCGTCGTCGGCCCCCTTGGGGATCAGGGCGGCGCACTGCCAGTAGTCCCCGCGGTCGATCATGGCCGTGAGATAGCGGTCACCGGCGTTGCCCACCAGCCCCTGCGGGTCGCGCTCCTCGCGCGGCAGCCGGAACCACCAGACGTCCATCGGGCAGGGGAACTCCCGCAGCCCCAGCTCGGGCAGAGCGCGGGCGAGCGACCCCCGGCCGTCGCAGGCCACGGTGAGGGTGGCGCGCAGCTCGCCGGTGGAGCCGGTGACCCGGTCGCGGTAGCGCACTCCGGTGACCCGTCCGCGCTCCATGAGGAAGGAGGTCACCTCGGTGTTCATCCGCAGCTGGAAGGTGGGCTCCCGCTTGGCCTCGTTCGCCAGCAGATCGAGCAGATCCCACTGCGGCACCATCGCGACGTAGTTGTACTTCCCCGGCAGCGAGCTGATCTCGCCGACCGTGAACAGATCGCCGTCCCGTCCGATGGGGAGCTGGACGGCGTGCACATGCCGCTGCGGCAGGGCCGCGAACCGCTCGGCGAGGCCCAGGTCGTCCAGGAGCCGCAGGGTGCTGGGATGGACCGTGTCGCCGCGGAAGTCGCGCAGGAAGTCCCCGTGTTTCTCCAGGACGGTGACCTCCACCCCGGCCCGGGCCAGCAGCAGTCCGAGGACCATCCCGGCGGGCCCGCCGCCCACCACACAGCATGTGGTCCGCTCCATCTCACGGCTCCCTTCGACGTCCCCGAGGCCATGGGCACCCTCTCAGGAGGAATTACCCCCTGACGGCACGCCACACCGGGGCCGGGCGTGGGCCCGATCACGATCGGCTTGAATCCTCCCGGGCCCGCGTCCGTATCCCCGCGTGATGGTGTGGGGCGCATAAGGAGGTCTGTATGGCAGCCGAACCCGATCCGGACCGGCCGGCCGGGCGCGAGGTGCTCGAGCCGACCGCGATCTTCCGTGCGACGCCGGAGTACGACGACGACTCGGAGGCACCGGTCGAGGGATGGATGGAGGAGCTCGACCTCTTCCGGCCGCCGGGCACCGAACTCCCGCCCGAGGCACCGCCCATGGCGGATGCGGACACCCAGGAGATCACCGGCGGTCCGGCCGCGGCCGACGCCTGGCCGGTTCAGGGCGCACCGGCCGAGCCGCGCCGTCCGGCCGAGCCGCCATCCCCGGCCGGACGGCGCTACCCCAGGGCCGCCCTGCTGGTGCTGGCCGGAATCGGCGCCGGGGTCGCCCTCTCGCTGGTGGTGATGGTGCCCCGGGACTCGGCGTCCGGCGCGGCCGAGGGCGGCGCGCCGGCCACGCCGACGGCGCCCGTGACCTCCGCCGCGCCCGGGACGCCGAGCGCGCCCGCCTCGCGGCCGCCGGACGACGCGTTACCGCCACCGGGCGATCCGGGCGATGTGCTGACCCTCGGGGACACCGGCCCCGAGGTGACCGAGCTCCAGAAGCGTCTGCTGCGCATTCCGAACGTGTATCAGGACGGGTCGGTCAACGGGCAGTACGACCAGACCCTCGCCCAGGCCGTCTCCCGGTTCCAGGTGTGGTACGGGATCCGGGGCGACGCGAACGGGGTGTACGGGTCCGCCACGCGGCAGCAGCTGGAGTCCCGCACCTGACCCTTCCGCCATGCGGCGTCTCCGTCCGGGGGACCGTCGACCGGAGTCGTCAGACGGCGCCGAAGACCTGCGTCCAGTAGGTGCCCGCGCGGCTGCCGGTGGCATGGCCGACGCCGATATGGGTGAAGTCGGGCTTCAGGATGTTGGCGCGATGGCCCGGGCTGTTCATCCAGCCGCGCACCACCTCCGCCGGTGAGCGCTGGCCGCACGCGATGTTCTCGCCGATACCGCGGTGCGTGGCCCCGGCGGCCCGCGCCCGGTCCCAGGGCTGATGTCCTTCGGGGCCGGTGTGGGAGTAGAAGTCGCGGGCCACCATGTCGTCACTGTGCGCCTGCGCGGCCGCCGTGAGCCGCGGGTCCGGGGCGAGTGGCGCCAGCCGGGCGGCGGCGCGCTCCGCGTTGGTGAGGGCGATGACCTCGGAGGCCAGGCGCAGGAGTCCGTCCGGGGTGAACGGCCGGGCCCATACCGCCGTCCAGTAGACGTCCCCGGTGGGGCCGTCGGCCCGGCCGATGCCCAGATGGACGAGGTCCGGATCGTGGAACGGGCCCCGGCTCTCGTCGCCTTGGAGGCAGTAGTCGACGAATTCCCGCGGCGTGCGCGGCCCGGAGACGATGTGCTCGGCGATGGTCAGCGGGGTGTATCCATGCGCGGCGATCCGGTGGAAGAGCGCTATGCCGTCCGGGGTCTCCAGCCCCAGCGCGCCGTGGGCGGCCATGGCCCGGGCGTGCGCCTCGGCGGCCGCGGTCAGCCGTCCGTCGAGGGCCACGGGGGCTGCCCCGGCCCGGGCCCGCCCCGCGTTCACCACCTCCAGGGCGTGTCGTGAGGCCCCGTCGGCGGGCGGACGGGAAGGAGGCGCGGGTGCGGCCCGGACGGACGGCGCGGACCCGGCCCGAGTGGCCGGCGGGGGCATGGTCCGGGTGGCCGGCCCGGACGGGGGCGGGACGCCGTCGTCGGCGACGTCGACGCCGAAGTCCCGTGCCACACCGGCCAGTCCGTCGGCGTAGCCCTGGCCGATCGCCCGCACCTTCCATCCGCCGCCGCGACGGTAGATCTCGGCGAGCAGCAGCACCGTCTCCGCCGAGGGGCGCGGCGGGGCGAACCGCGCCAGCTGCGCTCCCCGCTGGTCCAGGACGCTCAGCACGGGCGCCGGCAGCCGCCCGAGCGGGGTGCCCGGGTCGGCGGGGCTGATGACGAGGGTGACCCGGGCGGCGCCGGGCCGCAGCCCCCGGGGCCGCAGGGTGACGGTGTCGCCGTCCAGCCGGGCGCCGGGCGCGGTGGGCTGGTTGAAGAAGACGAAGTCGCCGTCACCCGCGACCTTGCCGTCCTCGCCGGTGATCAGCGCGGACAGGTCGAACGGGCCCGGCACCCGGATGGTCAGCGCGCCGTCGGGCAGCGCCTGGTTCCCGCCGGGCACCAACTCGCCCATGTCCGCTCCTCACCGCCGCGCATCTGGAGGCGACGCGTCATGAAGGCAACGCCCGGGCGCGCCCGGCGGTTCCGGCGGTGGGGGCGGTTCCGGCGGTGGGGGCGGTTCCGGCGGTGGGGGCGGTCGTCAGGCCGGTACGGCGACGTACTTGTACTCCAGGAACTCGTCGATGCCGACGCGGCCGCCCTCACGTCCTAGCCCGGACTGTTTGACGCCGCCGAAGGGGGCCGCGGGGTTGGAGACCAGACCGGTGTTGAGGCCGACCATGCCGACCTCGAGCCGCTCGCTCACCCGCAGCGAACGGCTCAGGTCCTGGGTGAACACATAGCCCACCAGGCCCCATTCGGTGCTGTTCGCGGTGGCGACGACCTCGTCCTCGTCGTCGAAGGTGAGAACGGCCGCGACCGGTCCGAAGATCTCGGTCCCCATCAGCCGGCTGGCCGGGGAGACGCCGGTGAGCACGGTCGGCGGGTAGAAGCAGCCGGGGCCCTCGGGGGTGCTGCCGCCGACCAGGACCTCGGCGCCGCGCGCCACGGCGTCCGCGACCAGCTCCTCGACCTTGCTGCGGCCGGCCTGGTCGATCAGCGGGCCGACGTCGACACCGGCCCGGCTGCCGGGGCCGACCTCCAGCGCGCCCATGCGGCGGGCGAGCCGGTCGGCGAACTCGGCCGCGACGGAGGAGTGGACGAAGAACCGGTTGGCCGCCGTGCACGCCTCGCCCATGTTGCGCATCTTGGCGGTCATGGCGCCCTCGACCGCGACGTCGAGGTCGGCGTCCTCGAAGACGATGAAGGGGGCGTTGCCGCCGAGTTCCATGGAGGTGCGGACCACCGCGGGCGCGCACTGGGCGAGCAGGGTGCGGCCGACCTGGGTGGAGCCGGTGAAGGAGAGCTTGCGGACGTGTCCGCCGGTCAGCAGCGGCTCCACGACCTCGCCCGCGCGGGAGGTGGTGACCACGTTGAGCACCCCGGCCGGAAGCCCCGCCTCCGCCAGGATGCCGGCGAGCGCGAGGCTGGACAGCGGCGTCTGCGGGGCGGGCTTGAGCACCATGGTGCAGCCCGCGGCGATGGCCGGGCCGATCTTGCGGGTGCCCATGGCCAGCGGGAAGTTCCACGGCGTGACGAGCAGACAGGGGCCGACCGGGCGGCGCATCAGCAGCATGCGGTTCCTGCCGTCCGGCAGCGTGGAGAACCCGCCCTCGATGCGTACGGCCTCTTCCGAGAACCAGCGGAAGAACTCCGCGGCGTAGGCCGCCTCGCCCCGCGCCTCGGCCAGCGGCTTGCCCATCTCGGCGGTCATCAGCGCGGCGAGCGCGTCGGCCCGCTCCATGATCAGCTCATAGGCGCGGCGCAGGATCTCGCTGCGCGCGCGGGGCGCGGTGGCCGCCCACTTCTCCTGGGCGTCCTCGGCGGCGGCCAGGGCGCGCTGCCCGTCGGCGGGGGAGGCGTCGGCGACGTCGCACAGCACCTCACCGGTGGCCGGGTCGTCGACCGGCATGGTCTGACCGCCGGCCGCGTCGGACCACGACCCGGCGATGTAGAGCTGCTTGGGCACCGCCGCGAGGACCTCGGCGGCCGAGGGGTACGAGGGGGTGGACATAGGGGCAATCTCCTTCGTGACCGCCGCCGGTCCGAGGGGTTCGGACCGGCGGGCGGATCGGGCTCCCGTTGGGCGATGTGCGGTGCGCGTCAGGAGTCCGCTGTTCCGGCGCTGACGGCGGCGGACCAGGCGCGCAGACCCTCGTCGATCGCCGCTTCGTCGACGACGAGGGCGGGGATCATCCGGACCACATGGTTCCAGGCCCCGCACAGGAGCAGCAACAGTCCCTCGTCCACGGCGGCGCGCTGCACCCGGGCCGCGGTCGCCGGGTCCGGCTCCCCGTCCTCGGTGACGAACTCGCTGGCCAGCATGAGGCCGAGGCCGCGCACATCGCCGATGGCGGGGGTCTTGGCGGCCACGTCCTCCAGACCGCTGCGCAGCCGGGCCCCCATGGCCTCGGCGTTGGCCACCAGGTTCTCCTCGCGGACCACGTCGAGGGTGGCGGCGGCGGCCGCGCAGGCCACGGCATTGGCGCCGTAGGTGCCGCCCTGGGAGCCGGGCCATGCCTTGCTCATCAGCTCCTCGGAGGCGGCGATGCCGGACAGCGGGAAGCCGCTGGCCAGCCCCTTGGCCGTGACCAGGATGTCGGGGCGGATGCCGAAGTGGTCATGGCCCCAGAACCGTCCGGTGCGGCCCACTCCGGTCTGCACCTCGTCCAGGATCAGCAGGAAGCCGTGGCGGTCGGCGCGCTCCCGCAGGCCCTGGAGGAAGCCCTCGGTGGCGGGCACGTAGCCGCCCTCGCCGAGCACCGGTTCGACGATGATCGCGGCGGTGTCGTCGGGCGGGGAGATGGTCTGCAGGACGTAGTCCAGCTCCCGCAGGGCGAACCGGGTCGCGGTCTCCTCGTCCCAGCCGTACCGGTAGGCCGTGGGGAACGGGGTCACCACCACGCCGCTCATCAGGGGCGAGAAGCCGGAGCGGAAACGGGTGCCGGAGGTGGTCATGGAGGCGGCGGCCACGGTGCGGCCGTGGAATCCGCCGTGGCAGACCAGGACGTTGGGCCGGCCGGTGGCCTGGCGGGCGAGGCGCAGGGCCGACTCGACGGCCTCGCTGCCGGAGTTGGAGAAGAACAGACTGTCGAGGCCGGTGGGAAGCACCTCGCCCAGCTTCTCGACCAGCCGCCGCAGCGGTGGGTGCATGACAGTCGTGTACTGGCCGTGGATGAGCGTGCCCACCTGCTCCTGCGCGGCGGCGACGACCCGCGGATGGCAGTGCCCGGTGCTGGTGACGCCGATGCCCGCGGTGAAGTCGAGGTATCGCCGCCCGTCCTCGCCGTCGATGTAGGCGCCCTCTCCTCGGACGGCGACCACCGGAGTGGCTTGACGGAGCTGCGGCGACAGATTGGTCATGTTCTCTCCCACACGCACAGGTCGGCGATGCGCTCGGACACTTCGAGGGTGAGGGGGCGCACCCGGTCAGGACAATGATCACTGTGTCGCGGGGTGGTGATCGGTATGGACGATCTGTCAACGAGCTCCCACACGGATCCTGTCAAGACTCCGGGCGGGGTCATGGTTGCGCTCGGCGCGGGGGCTTGCCAGAGTGACCGGCATGAACGGCTCCGGCGGCACCGCGTACGACGCCGCGGGACGGACGCCGTCCCGCCCCGCCGGGCCCCCGCGGGTCCCCGGGCGCTCCCCGCTCAGCCTCGCCGACGTGCTGCGGCTGCCGGTGCTGGCCGCCGGGGTGCCGGAGGTGGTGTCCGGCCATGGGCAGCTGTCCCGGCCGGTCCGCTGGGTGCATGTCACCGAACTGCTCGACCCGGCGTCCTTCCTCAAGGGCGGGGAGCTGGTGCTGACCACCGGCATGCCGCTGCCCGAGGACCCGGCGCTGGTCCGCCGGTATGTCGACGAGCTCGCGGACATCGGCGCCGCCGGGCTGGTCATCGAGCTGGTGCGGCGCTACCACCGGCCGCCGTCGGAGCTGGTACGGGCCTGTCTGGCGCGGGACTTCCCGCTCGTGCTGCTCTCCCGGACCGTGAACTTCGTGGAGGTCACCCAGGTGCTCCACTCCCTGATCGTCGGCAGCCAGGTGGAGAGCCTGCGCCGGGCCCAGGACGTCCATGACACCTTCACCGCGCTGACCCTGCGGGGCGCCGGGCCCGAGGAGGTGGTGGACATGGCGGCCGAGATGAGCGGGCATCCCGTGGTGCTGGAGAACCTGGTGCACCAGGCCGTGATCTGCGGTTCGCCGGGGCGCGGGGTGGAGGGGGCGCTGACCGGCTGGGAGCGGCGCTCGCGCGCCACGCCCTCGCCCGACCGGACCGGGCTGAGCGGTCCGGAGGACTGGCTGGTGACCGCGGTGGAGTACCGGGGCGAGCGGTGGGGGCGGCTGCTGATGCTCCCGGACGGGGCCGGGCACTCGGCGGTCGGCCCCGAGGACGCGATGGTCCTGGAGCGCACGGCCACGGCCCTGACCATCGCCCGGCTCACCCATCACACCCGCTGGGAGCGGCGGGCCCAGCGCACGCTGCTGCTGGACCTGGTGGAGCAGCGCTGCCGCTCGATGGGGGAGGCCCGGGCCAGGGCCGAGGCGCTGGGCGTGCCGGTCGCGGGCCGCCGGCTGATGGTGGTGCTGGTCAGCCCCGGCCCCGGCGCCGGGGAGACCACCGAGCTGGAGGACCGGCTGACCGACGAGCTGGGGGCGGCCGGGGCCGCCGTGCTGGTCGGCGCGGTGCCCGGTGACCACATAGGGGTTCTGCTCGCCCTGCCCGCCGCCACGCCCTGGCGGCCGCTGGTGGAGCGGCTGAGCCGGTCGGTGCGCGAATCCCGTCCGGATGCCGTGATCAGCGTCGGCTCGGAGGTCTCGGAGCTGGCGCAGACCGCACGGTCGTTCCAGCAGGCGGCACGGGTCGCGGACGCCGCCGTTCCGGGGACGCCGGACAAGGCGTTCCACGAGCTGTCCGACATCGGGCTGCGGCAGCTGCTGTACGCGCTGCGCGGCGATGTGCGGCTCCAGGAGTTCGTGGAGCGGCAGTTGGGACGGCTGGTGGACTACGACGAGCGGCACGGCACCGATCTACTGCCGGTGCTGCACACCTTCCTGGACGCGGCGGGCAACAAGACGGTGGCCGCCAAGCGCGCGAACCTGTCCCGTCAGGCGTTCTACCAGCGGCTGCACTCGATAGAGCGGGTGCTCGGCTGCGATCTGGAGTCGGGTGAGCAGCGCACCCAACTCCATGTGGCGCTCACCGCCTTCCGGCTGTTGCGGCTGTCCCGGGGCCCGGCCCCGTCCTGACAGGGCGACGCGCCATGGCCGGCCCGGATCCGGGCCGGCCACGGCGCGTCTGTCGGCACCCGCGGGGCGCGCGTCATTTGACGAAGTCGTCGACGACCTTTGGCGGCCAGCAGCCCACGTTGAGGACGCCTATGGAGTAGGCGCGGGAGACCAGGGCGGCCCGGTTGGGCACCCGCAGCTTCCGCAGCAGCCGTGTCACGTGGTACTCGACACCCTGCCGGCTGAGGTACAGCCGGGAGGCCAGGGGGATCGTGGAGAGCCCGGCGGCGATGCCCTCCAGAATGCGTGCCTCGGTCTCGGTGAGGAGCTTCTTACGGTCGGTGACCATGTCGACCTCCTCGCCACCCGCCGTGGGCCGCAGCACCACGAGGATCGAGGCCACATGGGCGGAGCCCTCGCGCACGGCGACCGCCGTGAGCCCGCTGGTGAAGGCGGCCCCCTCGGCCCCGATGGCCACCACATGGGTGGTGAACCGGTGACGGGAGCCGTCGAGGAGCCGGCTGAACTGCCGCTTCACCGCCTGCCGCACGCTGGGGTGCAGAAGGTCACTGAAGTCACGGCCGCACACGTCCGTGGAGGCGTCGTCGAACTGCCGGAAGAACTCCCGGTTCGCCTGCTGGACGGTGAGCGACGGGTCAAGACAGACGACACAGGCCCCTGGCTGGTCGAACTGGCGCAATAGATCCGTGTACTCGGTCTGCTCGTGTCCAAGCTCGTGGGGGGTTGGCCGAGCCGAATCGGTCAGTAAAGGCAATGCCAAGGGACTGCCATCCCTTCCTAATTCTCAGAATTCGGAATTGAATACTGAATATTCAATTCCAAATGTTCATTTCAGAATTGAGACTAGGGATCTACGAGCACGGAAGTCAACGTCAACAGGGGTGTCGCCGCCCAATCCCGTGGTGGGGTACCCCGAAGGTTCGGTCCGCACCCCACCCCTTCGGTGGGCCGGTACGGTCGGTTCACGAATCCTCGTCAAACACCGTCCAATTATCGCCGTTAACGTTACGTTCATGAATCCATGCGCGGCAGCAGCTCGATGAGCTCGCGGCGTCCGGAAACGCCCAGCTTGCGATACGAACTCGTCAGGTGCTTCTCGATGGCGCGGGAGCTCACCCCGAGCTCCGCGGCCGCCTCCTGGTTGGTGAGGCCGCGTCCCACGAGGGAGGCCACGGTGCGCTCGGTACGGGTGAGGGCCGCCTCCGGCGGAGCGGCGGAGGCACCGCTGCCATCCGCGGCGCGGATCCGCTCGACCAGCCAGGGGACCCCGCACGCCGCGGCCAGCGCCCCGGCCTCCTGGAATACGGCCGCCGCCTCGCCGCCCGGTCTCAACTGCCTGCCCAGCAGCAGGAGCGTGCGGGCCAGTTCCAGTTCATCGGCCGAGGCGCGCAGCACATCGACGGATTCACGCAGCAGCCGCACCCCCTGGTCACCTCCGATCAGCCGGGCCTTCACCCGCAGGGCGCGGCCGAGCGCCACCGGAGCCCCCCACTCCCTCGCCCGCAGCAGCTCCTCCTCGGCCAGCGCCCCGGCCGCGCCGGGGTCGCCGACGCGCCGGTGGAGCTCGGCCGCCCAGGGCCGCCAGGCGAAGAGCACGGGGTTGCGCCAGCCCGAAGCCTCCAGCTGCCGGCCGCAGGCCAGGAGGGTTTCCAGGGCGCCGGTCCAGCGTCCGTTCCCGGCGTCCTGCGCCGCCTTGGCGAACTGCAGCGTCGCGGTGAGGGCCAGGCTCGAGGAGCGGCGGCGCCCGGGGCCGTCCAGAATCCGCTCGATCAGTACGGAGTCCTGGAGGTCCAGGGCGACGCGGGTGAGGGCGAGGGTGGAGACGACCCCGGCCTCCTGCCAGTGCACCTCGGCCAGCCGCACGGCCCGCTCGGCGTACTCACGCGCCTGGGAGACGCGCCCCCGGGCGCTGAGCACCATGGCCTGCTGGACGTTGACGAGCGCGTCGGCGACCGTGCCGCCCTGCCGCCGCGTCTGCTGTTCCATCGCGAGCCAGGAGCTGATCCCCCGTACCGAATCGGCGGCGACCAGCCCGATCACCACCAGCGGCAGCGGAGTGTGAACCTGTTCCGAGGTGGCCGGTTCGCGCTCCAGGATGCGGTTCGCCAGCCGGGAGACCTCGGCCGCGGGCCATCGGGCCGTGAGCACCGCCGAGTTGAGCAGCACCGCCGTCAGCTCGCGCTCGGCGGCGGTGATCAGCGCCGGCTCCTCCCCCAGCGCGGACAGCCGCTCCACCGCGGCGGCCAGCTCCGCCGGATCCTCGTGCCCGGCGTGCCGCAGCCGCGCCTCGAGCCGCAGCGCCACATCGCGCGCCGTGCCCTCCAGCGAGGTGGCGGGCCCCAGGTCCTCGGCGACCTGGTGCAGCAGATCGATGGCCGACGGGGGCCCCAGGCCCACGATGGTCGGCGAGATCCGCAGGGCGGCGGCGGCCCGGAGCCGGGGCGTGGTCAGCAGGGGTATCGCCTGGGAGATATGGCGTTCGCAGGCGGCCGGGTCGAAGCCGCGCTCCGCGGTGGCCAGATCGATCAGCAGCCGGGCCCGGCCCTCCCCCGCCAGCGAGCCGTCCAGCAGGGCGCGGCGCAGATAGCGGGCGGCCGTACGTGGCGCCCCGCGGCGCAGCGCGGTGTCCGCCGCGGCCCGCAGCACCTCCACCGCCCAGGGATGGCCCGAGTCGGTGACGGCCATGAGCTGGGCCGCGACCAGCTCGGCGGCGCGTCCGTTGTGGTAGAGCAGGGCCGCCGCGGCGTCGTGCAGCCGCTCCCGTTCCGCCACGGTCATCAAGGACTCGACCGCGTCCTGCACCACCCGGTGGAGGAAGCGCGGCTCATGCTCGGAGGCGAGCAGCCCCACCTCGTGGAGATCGCGCAGCGTGGCCAGGAAGCCGATCGGGTCCAGTCCGGCCAGCCGGGCCAGCAGGTCCGGTTCCGCCTGGCCGCCGAGGACCGCGATGGCCGCGGCCAGGTCCCGTACCGGCCGCGGCTGGACGCGCAGGGAGCCGGCCAGCCGCTCGCGCAGCAGGGCGGGGCGCAGTGAGCGGACCGCCTCGACCTGCCCGGCGGTGGGCCGCAGACCGCCCATGGCCAGGTCCGCCAGCACCGACTTCAGGAACAGCGGGTTGCCCGCGGAGGTCTCGTGGCAGGCGCGGGCGAATTCCTCGTCCCCCGGCACGCCGAACTGCTCGTGGATCACTTCCTTGGTGGCGCCCAGCGACAGCGGCGCGGGGCGCAGCACCCGCCGGGCCGCGTCGACGACCTCCCGCAGCAGCGGGTCCCCGGGGCGCCGGTAGCCGTCCCGCAGCCCGCAGACGACCACGGCGCGCAGCCCGTGCAACCGCTTGATGAGGAAGGCGAGCCAGCGCAGCGACGGGGCGTCGACCCACTGCAGATCGTCCACCAGGATGAGCAGCGGGCTGTCGGCGCTGACGGCGGCCAGCGCCGAGCGCAGGCCGTACAGCGCCTCCTCGGGCATGGTGAGGGTTCCGCCGTCGTCGAGCAGCGGGGCGTCGTCGGAGAAGACCGCCCGGTAGAGGTCGCCCTCTTCCCCCAGCCGGGACTCGTGGAGTTCCGCCGGGGCGCCGGTCAGCAGGCTGTCGAAGAGCTGGCGGACTACGCCGAGGGGGAAGTCCTGCTCCACCGGCGCGGCGTTGGCGCGCAGGACACGGACCTCCTCGCCGTCGGCGAGCATCGGCAGCTGCTGCAGCAGCGCTGTGCGGCCGATGCCCATGGGGCCGGTGAGCAACATCAGCGACGAGTCGCCCGCCGCCGCGGCCCGCAGGGCCTCCGCGACCTGGGCCAGTTCGGCCTCCCGCTCAAGCAACATCCGTTCCGCCTCCCTCTGCCGCCCGCAGCAACGCGATCAGCTCCGCTCGGCCGCTGATCCCCAGCTTCCGGTACGCGCCGCTGAGCCTCAGCTCCACGGTGCGTCTGGTGACAGAGAGGGTTTCCGCTATCTCCCGGTTGCCATGGCCGAGTCCGACAAGGGCCGCGGTGCGCTGTTCGGGTTCGGTCAGGCTCGCCCACGCCGGATGCGGGAGGCGTCCGCGAACGGCGGACGGCCCGGCCCGCTCGGACAGCTCGCGCACCCGCGCGACCAGCCGGCTGGAGGACCGGTGGGCGATGACGAAGGTGAACAGCTCGGCCACCAGGGGGGCCGCGGCCCGCGGGTTGCCCGCGTCGAGCTCGGCCGTGGCCAGTTCCATCAGGGACCCCGCGTAGGCGAGCCGGGCCGGGGTGTCCCGCAGAGTGGCCACCGCCTCGCGGAGACGGTCCACCTGCCCCTCGCGGGCCACCCGTCCGGCGCCCAGCTGAGCCCAGCCGATCGTGTTGGGGGCGCCCCACAACCGGGCCAGCGCGAGCTCCTCATCGGTGAGCCGCCGCGCCTCCTCGTGGTCGCCGAGGGCGTCGTGGACCCGGGCGGCCATCGAACGCCAGGGCATCAGGGCGGGGTTGATCCGCCCGCGGCCCAGCTCCCATCTGCCGGTGGACCGGAACAGCTCCAGCGCCTCGGGCAGCCGGTCGTCCTTGACGGCCACCAGCGCCCTGGCGAAGAGCAGATAGCCCCACGAGGCCCCCTCCCGCGACTCGGCGGGCGCGGACACGCCCGCGAGCACACCGGCCTGGCCGACATCGCCGTTCTCCAGGGCGATGAGGATCCGGATGGCCATCAGATACGGGACGGTGTAGCGATGCCAGAGGGCGCGCGGCAGTGACCGCTCCGCGGCGGCCACGTCCCGTTCGGCCATGTCGAGCCGGCCGCGCCGCAGGTTCAGCTCGCCGCGGACGGCCAGGGCCTGGGCGGCGGCCGCGCGGGCGTGCCGTCTGCGCAGATCGGTGTGGAGCACGTCCAGCCGCACCTCGGCCTCGTCCAGGTCGTCGGTCAGCAGCAGGGTCCGGGCGGCGGTGAGCCGGGGCAGGATCAGGGCCCCCGCGGCGCCGTCCACGGTGAAGACCCGCTGGGCCAGCGCCCGGGCGGTGGGCAGGTCCTCGCCGCGCAGGGCCAGGCGCCAGGCGAGCGCCGCGGCCTGTACCGGGCAGGTGGGGTCGGGGGGCAGCGGTGGGATGCCGTCCGGGACCAGATCGGTGTCCTCCTGCCCGGCGGACTCGGTGAGCCAGAACAGCCCGGCCAGGGCCCCGCGTTCCTCGCCGTCGGTGAAGGGCAGCACATCGGCGATCGCACGGCGCAGCGCCTTGTCGTCACCGCGGGAGAGTCCCAGGTCGGCGGCGCGCACCCGGATCCGGCCGGGCCCGCCGTCGCCGGTGCGGATGATCTCCGCCAGCCGGCGGCCCGCGGCCTCGGGGACGGCCAGCACTTCGATGGCGGCCAGCTCCAGGCCCAACTGGCCGCGCGGCGCCGGGGCCAGCGGCTCCTCCAGCGCCCGCGACAGACAGGCGATGGCCTGGGCGGTCCGGCCCGCGCGCAGTGCGGCGGCGCAGGTGCGGCGCAGTACGGGGATCACCCAGGGCTCGTCGACCGGGCGGGCGGCGAGCAGCAGCCGGGCGATGTCCTCGTCGGGTACGGCCGCCCGGTAGGCCAACTCGGCGGCGCGGGCGTGCAGTTCGGCCCGCTCATGGCCGGGCATCTCGGCGAGGATCCAGCTCCGCGCCTCGGGCCGGCTCAGCCGGAGCCCGGTTTCGGTGGCGGTGGCGAGCCCGCTTTCCTGGAGTACCTCGGGCAGTCCGGGCTCGCTGGCGGCGCGGGGGTCCGCGAGCGCGTACAGCAGGGACAGGTCCAGCAGATCGCCGCAGACGGCGAGGGCTCGGACGACGGCGACGGCCGTGTCGGACAGCACTCCGAGTGCGCGGACGGCGTGTTCACCGCTGACGGCCTCGGCTATCGTGCACAGTTCCGGCACCCGCCCGGCCACCGGTGCGTATCCGCGTCTGATGAAGCGCCTCAGCGCCTCGGACAATACCTCGGGGTTACCCGCGCTCGCCTCCAGGGCGGCCGAGGTGAAGGCGGTCTCGCCGGGGCGGTCGCAGATCAGCGCCACCGTGGCGGCCACATCGCGCGGAGTGAGCGGGGCCAGTTCGACTTCGAGGGTGATCACTTGGTGCGGCGCGGTGGAGAGGGGGCAGGCGCCGGGGCGGAGCCGGCCGGTGCCGCTCACCAACAGGGCGATCCGGGCGTCGGGCAGGCGCCGGATGAGCGCCCCGAACCAGCGCAGCGAGGCCGGGTCCAGCCATTCCACATCGTCGACCACCAGCAGCGTGGGCTGTCCACGCGCGGTCCGTAGCAACTCGGTGAGGCCCGGTAAGCGGCTCTCGGGTCCCCGTCCGGTCAGGGCCTTCAGCGAGCCGTCGGTGAGTCCGTCCATCGGGCCCAGCAGCTGTGCCACCACGCCGTAGCGCACCTCGCGCTCGCCCGGCGTCCCCTGGGCGCGCAGTACGCGGTAGCCCTGGTCCTCGGCGAGCCGGGCGGCGAGGTTCAGCAGCCGACCCTGTCCGTAGCCGGGCCTGCCGATCAGCGTCACCACCGAGGAACGGCCCCTGCCGAGATCGGCGACGGTCTGGGCAAGCATGGCCTGCTCTCGTTCACGGCCGGGGAACGGGAGCCCGTTGAGCTGCATGGTGTGACTATATGCCTGGGGCGGGGTGCGGACGTGGCACCCGGCCCCGCGTGCGCGTCAGCGCCGGCCGCGGGAGGCGAAGACCCACGCCGGTGCCTGTGGGTCGGGACGGCTCGGGGTGTTGAGCACCGAGGCCAGCTCACCGCGCTGACCGACACTCAGCTTCCGGTAGACGCTGGTGAGATGGGTCTCGACGGTGCGTACGGTGACGAACAGCGACTCGGCGATCTCGCGGTTCCCCGCCCCGCGCGAGGCCATTTGGGCCACTTTGCGCTCGGTGCCGGTGAGCAGGTCGACCGGTGAGGCGGTGATCTCGCGCATCCGGCCGCCCGCGGCGACCAGCCGGTTACGGGCGTCCTTGGCGAGCGCGAGCGCACCGCAGCCCTGGGCGAGGTCGACGGCCGAGCGCAGCCGCTCCCGGGCGTCGCGCGGCCGGCCGATGTCCAGCAGCGCCCCGCCGAGCAGGAACTCGGCCCGGGCGTACTCGGCGCGGGCGGGCGAGCCGGAGAGGTGCTCGACCGCCTCGGTGAGATGTGCGATGCCCTCCTCGCCGGGGGTGGTCACCCCGCGGGCGAGGGCGGCGAGTCCGAAGGCGCGCGGGGTGCTCCAGCGGCGGGCCAGCTCGGCGCCGTGCTCGACCAGGTCCCGCGCCTCGTCCGCCCGCTTCTCGGCCGCGAGCACACAGGCCGCCTCGGTCCACCACGGCAGGAACGCCGGGTTGGCGAAACCGGAATCCTCCAGGGAGGCGCCGCAGTCCAGCAGCAGCCGCAGCGCGGTGGCGCTGTCGCCGAGCGCCCAGCGGGCCCGGGCGCGGGCCATGAGATACCAGTGGTACTCCATGACGAACCCGTCCAGATTCGGCCGGGTGACGGCGGCCAGCAGCTCCTCGGCCCGCTCCGGTTCGCCCCGGTCGATCAGGATCGTCGCCAGCGCGGTCTGGGGCATGGTCACATTGCCGCTCCAGCGCTCCTCGCCGATGATCTCGACGGCGGTCTGGGCGTCGGCGAGCGCGTCGGGGATCGCGCCGAAGCCGTGCAGCAGCATGGCGCGGTAGGACAGGGTGATCACATACGACCACACCGCGGCGTTGTCCTGGCCCTGGCGCAGCGCGTGGTCCAGCGCCTCCATCGCCCCCTCGACCTCGTCGGCCAGGCCCAGGGTGAACGCGGAGAAGAGCAGCGACCAGTTGTCGAGCCGGTCCGAGGAGTCCAGCGCGCGGCGGGCCTGTTCCACGGTCCGCCGCACCGAGCGGCCCTCCATCGCGGACAGGACCGTCATCATGGCGAGCATCTGCCGCTGGGCGGGGGTGTCCCCGGCGGGTTCGGGAATCCGCGCGAAGCGCTCGCGGACGGTGTGGATCGTGGCCTTCTCGTCGGATCCGCTGATCAGCAGCGCTGATTGGACCAGCGTGCGCAGCTCACGGTCGCGCGGATCGGGGTCGGGCCCCAGCTCGGCCTCGAGCTCGTCGAGCACCTCGCTGAGCACCCGGACGGCGGTCGGTGACTGCTGGACGGTGAGGCAGGTGAGGCCGAACTGCACGGCGATGGGCGCCTTGGTGCGGACGTCGGTGGCCAGCGTGAGCGCGCGCCTGAGCAGGCGGATGGCCTCGGCAGGATTGATCTCCGCGAGCGCCTTGGCGAGCGGGACATGGGCCGACAGACTGTCCGGCTCCGCCTCCAGGACGCGGTAGAGATAGCGGGCGGCGGCCTCCGGGGCGCCGCGGTGCTCGGCCTGGACGGCGGCCTCCCGCAGCACCCAGCCCATCCACGGCTGGGGGGTGCCGGGCACCAGCAGCACCTGGTTGGCGACCTCCTCGGCGGGCCGGCCGGCATCGCTCAGCAGCAGGGCCGCCCGGGCGCGCAGCTCGGCCAGCGGCTCCTCCCCGGCGGCCTCCAGCACCGCGGAGCGCACCACGTCATGGGCCAGGTCCGCCCGGTCCGGCGCCATCACCTCGGCCCCGCGCAGCAGTTCCACGGCCTCCGCGACCCGGGCCGCGGGCACCCCGGCCAGCGCGCCGATGTGCTCCACGTCCTCCTCGCCGAGCACCGCGACGGCGGTGGCCACGTCCCGGACCCAGCCGGGCCGGGCGTCGAAGAGGGCGCGCACGGACAGGGCGACCACGTACTGCCCGACCTCGGCGATCTCGCGCAGGCCGCTCTCGTCGGGTGAGACGCCCTTGGCCCGCAGCTCGCGCAGCAGCCGGGTGACGGTCAGCGGATTGCCGCCGCAGACGGCGGCGGCGCGCCCGGCGAAGGAGTGCGCGACGGGGGCCCTGAAGACCTGGCGGGCCATTTCGGCCACTTCGAAGTCGGTGAGCGGGTCGAGACGGATCACCGAGGAGCGGGGCTGGGCGAGGATGTCCGCCAGGGTCGCGGGGGCGACCGGTTCCTCCTCGGTGCGCTGGGCGAGCACCACCAGCAGCGGCAGCTCGTCGGCCCGGCGCAGCAGGAAGTCGATCCAGCGCAGGGACCGCTCGTCGCACCAGTGCACATCGTCCAGGACGAGCACGAGCGGACCCTGGGCCATCAGGTTGGCGGCGAGCCAGTACAGGCCGTGCAGCACCGGGTAGACGGAGGCGGCCGTCGGCGGCCCCTCCTCGCCCGGGTGGGGGCTGAGCGCGGGGAGGGCGCGGCGGGCGTTCCCGCGCAGCAGCGGGGAGTCCTGGGCGTCCTCGGCCGAGAGCCCGAGTCCCCCGAAGAGGGCGCGCACTCCGCTGTAGCCGGCGCCGGCCACCACCTCACCGCAGGTGCCGTGCAGAACGGTCATCTTCCGGCAGACGTCGCTGTCGAGGAACGCGCGCAGCAGGCTGGTCTTGCCGATTCCGGCCGGGCCCGACAGGGCCACCAGACCGGAACGGCCGTTGTGGGCGGCCTCCGCGTGGGCGGTCAGGGCCGCGAGTTCGGCAGCGCGCCCGACCAGCGCGCCGGGTAAACCGGAATCTATTTTCCGGTCCACCACGCAGCCTCCTCGAGCCACCAAACGCGAACAATTCTCAGGAAAAGTCTGCTACTGCCGCGATCAGGAGGCTACACGACCGCTGTGACGACGATCAATATCGATCAGTGGAGCCCGGAGACGGAAGGCGTGGTGAGGGCGATCACCGTTCCGTTCCCCGGGCCCTTCGGTATCACTGTGTGGGTACGAGGCGTGAAGTCGTCTATGGCATCTCCCTTCGTCGGCTCACATTCACGGGGTCATGTGCGTTTCTTCCAGGGCGGCTTCCAGCGCGAGGGCAGGTGGGTGGAGCTCGAACCAGACGACCTTGCCCGCCGCCGTGCAGGTGGAGCCCCAGCAGCGGGAGAGCAGGTCCAGCAGATGGAGTCCGCGGCCGCCTTCGTCATCGCCGCACGCCCGGCGCACCCGCGGCTGCTCGGGGTCCTCGTCCGCCACCTCGCACCGGAAGGCGCGGTCGACGGAGCACAGGGAGAGCGTCAGGCGGATCGGTCCGCCCGCGTGCCGCAGGGCATTGGTCACCAGCTCGCTGACGAGCAGCTCGGCGTCGTCGGAGAAGTCGTGCAGTGCCCATACCCCGAGCTGGGCGATGGCCAGCCGCCGGGCCATGGGCACCGAAGAGGGCTCGGAGGGCAGCAGCCACGACGTCCCGCCACTGGTGGCGGGGGGCCGGGCGGCCTCGGGCCGGCGCTCGGTGCTCACCGGGGCGCCGCGCGAGGGGATGAGGGTAATCGCGTTCATGTCGACTGGTCGGGGCTGGTCCGGGGGGCGGGGATGGCACGCCCGTCGGGAAGGAGTTCACCCGTGTCCGCGAAGATCACCACTCCGTTGCAGAGCAGGCTCCACCCCTGCTCGGGGTGGGTGGCCACCAGACGCGCCGAATCATGATCCGATGCGTCGGCCGACGGACAGGGAGGTTGATGGAGGCACATGATCCGAACCTTCGATCTTCCACCATGGACTGGCGGAACTCGTTTCCGAGGTCACCATGGTGGATCGGCGGGGCGGTGCGCGACGAGGGGAGATCTCCCCGCATCGGTACCCGAACCCGCACCGGCCCCCGGGACGGTCACGGATGGGCGACGCCCGCTCACCCTCGGTGAAACACCACCCCGGCAGACGGACCGCCCGTCCGAAGTGCGTGCGGTGGCTCCCGGCCCGGGCATAGCCTGGATGGGAGGGCTTCGGGTCCGTGCGGGCATCGGCCCGTCCACCCGAGCCCGGTGCGAGGCATCGATGGGTGCGGTGGCGACGAGCACCCCGACCGGACGGCAGACTGTGAGGCTGCCGGCCGAGGTGACGAGTTTCGTGGGACGTCGGCATGAGGCGGCCGAGGTCAAGGAGATGCTGTCCGCGTCGCGCCTGGTCACCCTCACCGGCGTCGGCGGAGTGGGCAAGACCCGGCTGGCGCTGCGGGTCGCGGACGAGGCGCGCCGGGCCTTCCCCGACGGTGTCTGGCTGGCCGAACTCGCCGAGCTGGACAACCCCGCGCTGCTCGCCCAGGGCGTCACCGAAGCACTGGAGATACGGGACCACTCCCGCCGCCCGGCCCTCGACGTGCTCGTCGACCATCTGCGGGACCGGCAGGCACTGATCGTCCTCGACAACTGCGAACACCTCCTGGAGGAGTGCGCCCGGCTCGCCGACCGGCTGCTGCGCGCGGCGCCCCGGTTGCGGCTGCTGGCCACCAGCCGTCAGGCGCTGGGCACGGCCGGTGAGCAGAGCCTGGCCGTCCCCACCCTGGGGCTGCCGGACCCCGAGGGGCCCCGGCCCACCCTCGCCACGCTCGCGCGATGCGACGCGATCCGGCTGTTCACCGAGCGGGCGGCGGCCATCGTGCCCGGATTCGAGCTCACCGAGGACAACCGGGAGGCCGTCGAGCTGATCTGCCGGCGGCTCGACGGCATCCCGCTGGGGATCGAGATCGCGGTCGTACGGCTGCGCGCCCTCTCCGTCCAGCAGCTGCTGGACCGGCTCGACGACCGGTTCCGGCTGCTCACCACCGGCTCCCGGACGGTCCTCCCCCGCCATCAGACACTGCGCGCGCTGATCGACTGGAGCTATGAGCTGTGCACCGAGCGGGAGCGGCTGCTGTGGGCCCGGGTCTCGGTGTTCGCCGGAAGCCTGGATCTGGACGCGGCCGAGGCGGTCTGCTCGGACGAGGGCATCGACCGCGAGGAGATCCTGGACCTGGTGACCGAGCTGGTGGACAAGTCGGTGCTGCTCAGGGAGGAGCACCGGACGGCGGTGCGCTACCGGATGCTGGACACCCTGCGCACGTACGGCCGTGAGCGGCTGGCGGCCGCCGGGGAGGAGGCCGTACGGCTGGGCCGCCACCGCGACTACTACCGCGGGCTGGCCGCGGACGCGCGGGCGGCGCTCTTCGGACCGGCCCAGGTGCAGTGGTTCGCCCGGCTCCAGCTGGAGCACGCCAATCTGCGCACCGCCCTGGAGGGCTGCCTGGCCGAGCCCGGGCAGACCGGCTGCGGTCTGGAGATGGCGGCCGATCTGCTCTACCACTGGATCACCAGCTACTACCTCGGCGAGGGCCGCCGCTGGCTGGACCAGGCCCTGGCGCTGTGCACCGAACCGACCGGGGCACGCGCGCGGGCCCTGTGGACCGACAGCTGGCTGGCCATCATCCAGTCGGACACCGACACCGCCGCGGCCATGCTCGAGGAGAGCCGGTCCATCGGAACCCGGCTGGGCCTGGAGCCGGTGCTCGCCTACAGCTCGCTCTACTCCGGCATGGTCGCCATGTACCGGGGCGAGACCCGATCCGCGATCGCGCTCTACGAGGAGGCCGTGACCCGCCATCGCGCGACCGGCGATCCGGTGGGGCTGGCCCTGGCGCTCATCCGGCTCTCGCTCGCCCACTCCTTCATCGGCGACTCACCCCGCGCGATCGCCCTGGGCGAGGAGTCGCTGGCGGTGTGCGACGCGTACGGCGAGGGCTGGCACCGGGCCTACACGATGATGGCGCTCGGCATGGACGTATGGCGCCAGGGCGACACCGCCCGGGCGGCCGCCCTGGAGAAGGACAGCCTCACGTTCAACCGCTCGCTGGACGACCCGCTGGGCGTCGCCGTCAATCTGGAGGTGCTGGCCTGGATCGCGGCCACCGACCGGGACCACACGCGGGCGGCCAGGCTGCTGGGCGCCCTGCGGACCATCTGGCACGCCATCGGCGCCTCCCACTCCGGCTACGGGCATCTGGTCCACTACCACGAGGAGTGCGAGGCCACGGTGCGGCGGGCGCTGGGCAAGGCGGCCTTCAACGCGGCGTTCAAATCGGGCGCCCGGCTGTCCTACGCCGAGGCGATGGTGTACGCGCTCGAGGACGAACTGCCCAGCGAGGAGACGGCGGTGGGCGGGCGGCCGTCGCCGCTGACGCCCCGGGAGTCGGAAATCGCGCAACTGGTCGCGCAGGGGCTCAGCAACAAGGAGATCGCCTCGTCCCTGGTCATCGCCCAGCGCACGGCCGAGGGCCATATTGAGCACATTTTGAGCAAGCTGGGTTTCACCTCGCGTGCGCAGGTGGCGGTCTGGGTAGCGGAACAGCACCGCACCGCCGAGACCGATGGCGAACACCCGCCGGAGGACAGGGCCTGAGTCCGCGTCGGCATTCTCAAGGGGCAAGGGGCGGAATTCTATTCGATACGGGCGCACATGTCCCCGAAGTTTTCACAAGCCCCACGAAAATCCTCGCCCGGCCCGGCTTCGAGGGATCATGCGTCAGGCTCGAGGGACGAGCCGCAACGGCCGTGTCAGCGCGTCGACGCGACCCATGCGACCGAGGAGGTCCCGCCGTGACTGTTGCCGCAGTCGGCAATACCGGTGATGCCATGGAACTTTTCCGTGGCACCGCTCACAGCCCGTCGTTCTTCGCGCTCAACCGCGCCGGGGTCACGGGTGGCGGACAGGAGCTCGTGGACTTCTGCATCCCCTGCAATCCCTACTTCCCCACCCCCGCCATGTTCGCCGTGATGGCGGTCAGGCTGCGGGACATCCTCACCTACTACCCGAGCTCCGCGGAGACCATCACCGCCGAACTGGCCGATGTGCTCGGGCTGCAGCCGCAGACCATGGCGATGGGCAACGGCTCGACCGAACTCATCACCTGGATCGACCATCTGCTGGTGAAGGAAAGCCTGGCGGTGCCGATTCCCACCTTCGGCCGCTGGACCGACCAGCCGATGGAGACCGGCAAACGGGTCGACATGTTCCAGCTTCCGGAAATGAGCGGATTCGCGCTCGACCCGAATGCCTTCGTCAACTTCGTACGCTCCCGGGGCTCTCGGGTCGCGGTGATCTGCAACCCCAACAACCCCGACGGCGGGCTGGTGTCCCGCCAGGCCCTCATCGGCATCATGGACGCCCTGGCCGACCTCGATCTGATCGTGATCGACGAGTCGTTCCTGGAGTTCGCGGACGCCGAGGCGTATCCCAGCGTCGTCGACGAGGCCATCCTGCGCCCGAATGTGATCGTGCTGCGCAGCCTCGGCAAGAACTTCGGGCTGCACGGTGTGCGCTTCGGCTATCTGGTCGCCAATCCGTCGCTGGCCGTGCAGATCCGCTCCCGGCTGCCCAAATGGAACCTCAACTCCTTCGCCGAGGTCATCGTCTTCATGCTGAAGCGGTACCGGCAGGAGTACGTGGACAGTCTGCGCATGCTCAGCCGCGACCGGCAGCAGATGACCACCCAGCTGGCGGGACTGCCCGGGATGACGGTCTACCCCTCCCAGGGCAACTTCGTCTTCGTCAAACTGCCGGCCGGAACGGACGGCGGCTGGGTCCGGGACCAACTGCTGTCCCAGCACGGGGTGCTGGTGCGCGAATGCGGCAACAAGCTGGGCAGCAGCAGCCAGTTCATGCGGCTGGTGGTGCGCTCCCAGCCCGATGTGCAGCGACTGCTGACCGGGCTGAGCACGGTGCTGTACGGGACGTCCTTCTACGCCCCGCAGGTCGGCTGGGACCAGCAGCCGTCGGTGTCCTCGGGGTACGCGGGATCCTCGGGGTACGCGGAGTTGCCGGGGTCCTGGGGATCCGCCGCACAGGCGCCGTCGCTGGACTACTCCTACCAGCAGCCGCCCCAGCTGCCCGCGGCGCCCATGGCGCAGGAGCCCCAGCCGATGTACTCCGCGGCCGCCCTCCCGGCCCCGCAGGGCGTGACCGGCGATCCGTACGGGCAGGCGTCCTTCGCGGGTGCCTCGGCGGGTTACGCCCAGCAGCAGCCGCTCGCGGAGCTGTCGCCCGCCTATGTCGCCACTCCCCCGGCCCAGACGCCCCTGTACCAGGCCCCGGCGGCGCTGCCGCAGCCCCAGATGACCCAGCCCCAGATGGCCCAGGCCGCACAGCCGCTGATCCCGCAGCAGGCACCGGCGCAGCAGTTCCAGGCCCCGCGGTCGCAGCCGGCCCAGAGCCAGGCGCCGCAGGGCCAGGCACCGTTCATGCAGATGGCGCCGCAGCCGCAGAGCGCGCAGTACCAGGGCGCCCAGGCGCAGACCGGTCAGATCCCGATGATCCAGGTCCAGGGCGCTCAGGGGGCGGGGGCAGGGGTCGGGTACAACCTGTTCCGGCCCGAGGAGACGACGGTCGACCAGATCCCGGTCTACGGTCAGCGGGATGCCGGGGTGCCCGAGCCGTCGCCGGTGGAGCGGACGCAGGCCATGACCTACGACCCCGCCGAGCTGAAGGCCGCGGCCGCGGCCCCCGTGGTGCCCCTCAGCGAGCAGGAGGACGACCCGACCGGGCAGACTCCGGCCCTGCAGCGCTATCCGCGCCCCGCGGCGTACCTCCAGGACGACTCGATGTCATGACCGGGCCGAGGTCATGACCGGGGCAGCCCTTCGTCGCACGGCCAGGCCGGGGAGACCCCGGCCGCCGCGCAGACCGCGATATGCAGCAGCAGCGGATGGGTGTACGGCTCCCCGTCGCCCGGCCAGTGCACCACACCGGGCTCCTCGGCCCCGGTGGGGCCGGTCCACCGCCCGGGCGGGCCGGTCACCATGGCGCCGACCGCGTAGACGGCCGGTGCGGGCCAGTTGACCCCGATGTCCGACTGCGGCGGCACGATCCACCACCAGCGCCCGGCGCGGGCGAGGACACATCCCGCCCGGGGCAGCAGGTCCATGACCCCGGGGCCGTGCCGCTCGGCGATCCCCACCGCGTCATAGGCCCGGTCCGTCCGCAGCGCCGGCGGCAGTTGAAGACGGTGGCGTCCGAACGCCGGACGGAATCCGCGCCGGCCGAACCGGCCGCGGACGAGGCCGGTCAGCGCACCGGCGAAGGCGTACGTCATCTAGGGGCACTTCGCAAAGGTCGGGCCGCTCGCGCCTGCGGTCGCCGCGGCAGAACGCGGTAACGGGATCATGACGCAACTATGCGCACCGCCGCGCACACTTGGCAAGGGGCACTCTGAAAAGTGCAGAGTCGTAAGTGCAATGTGTCCGTTCCGCACTGGCCATGGCACACTGCGAACATCAGCGTTGGGGAGGTCAGGGAGGGATTCAGGTGAGCGAACCGCGGTCGGCCCCGACCGTGGGTCAGGTCGTCCTCGGCAAGAGGCTGCAGGACCTGCGGGAGAAGGCGGGGTTCAAGCGGGACGAGGCGGCCAGAGTGCTGCGGGTCGCGCCCGCCACCGTCCGTCGCATGGAGACCGCCGAGGTCGCGCTGAAGGTTCCGTATGTGCAGATGCTGCTGGACGCCTACGGGATCACCGGCGACGAGCTCGATTCCTTCATCACCCTGACCGAGGAGGCCAACAAGCCCGGCTGGTGGCAGCGGTTCCACGACATCCTCCCGGACTGGTTCAGCGTGCACGTCAGCCTGGAGGGCGCGGCCGAGATGATCCGGGCGTACGAACCGCATTTCGTGCCCGGACTGCTCCAGACCGAGGAGTACGCCCACGCGGTCATGCAGACCGGTGCGGTCGGCCAGTCCGCTCCCCGGCGGGCGGAGCGCCATGTGGCGCTGCGCATGGAGCGGCAGACGCTGCTCAGCCGGCGGGACGCGCCCCGGCTGTGGGTGGTGATGGACGAGACGGTGCTGCGCCGCCGGGTGGGCTCGGCGGAGGTGATGCGCGACCAGATCGACCGGCTGCTGGAGGCCGTCGAGATGCCGCACATCACGCTGCAGATCTCGGAGTTCACCTCCGGACACCATCCGGGCACCTACGGGCCCTTCGTCCTCTTCCGCTTCGCTGTTCCCGAACTGCCGGACATGGTCTACGTCGAGTACCTGACCGGCGCCGTCTACCTGGATGAGCGCATCGAGGTGGCCTCCCATCTGGAGGCCCTGGACCGCATGGCGGCCCAGGCGGCAACCGCACGACGCACAAAGGAAATCCTCCGCGATTTCCGCAAGGAGCTCTGATCGGAATGGATCGCATTCACAACGGCATGCGCGCGAGCGACCTCGGCAGCGAGGGCTGGCAGAAGCCGTGGAGTGGTGGCAACGGCGGCAACTGCGTCGAGGCCATGAGGCTGGACGACGGCCGGGTCGCGATCCGTCAGTCGACCGATCCGGACGGTCCGGCGCTGATCTACACCCGCAACGAGATCATGGCGTTCATCGAGGGCGCCAAGGCGGGCGAGGCCGATTTCCTCATCTCCTGACATGCCTCCCGTGCACCGGCCCGCGCACCGCGGCCGCGCCGGTGCCGCCGTGGGCCGCCGCCGTGTCCGGACACGGCGGCGGCCCACGGGTTTCCGGCCGTCCGGCCGTCGGCGTCGGACGCTAGGAGGCGTCCGCCGCCAGCGCCCGCAGCAGACCGACGGTCAGCGCGGTACGGGCCGGGATCGGGGCGAGCACGGTGTGCTCATGGCGGGCGTGGGCGCCGGAGCCGAGGGCACCGAGCCCGTCGAGGACCGGACGGCCGAGCGCGGAGACGAAGTTGCCGTCGCTGGCCCCGCCGACCGCGGTCTCCTGCAGCTCCCAGCCGTGTTCCGCGGCGACCGCGTGGGCCTGCTCGAACAGCCGGCGGGACGGGTCATTGGGGACCATCGGCGGGCGGTTCCACTCACCGGTGACGGTCAGCCGCACCCGCTGGTCGGACGGGGTGAGGGCGTGCAGCGCGGTGTCGATCCGCTTCATCTCCTCCGGTTCGGCGATCCGGATGTCGATACCGCAGCTCGCTTGTGCGGCGATCACATTGCGCCCGGTGCCGCCGCTGATCAGCCCCACGTTGACCGTGGTTCCGCGCTCCGGGGCGCTGAGCGCGGCGATCTGCGGGACGACCTCGGCCAGCGCGTGGATGGCGCTCGCGCCCGCGAACGGGTCGAGTCCCGCATGCGATTCGATGCCGTGGGCGGTCACATCGAACAGCCCGACGCCCTTGCGGGAGGTCTTGAGCGCCCCGTCCAGCGACGCCTCGAAGACCAGCGTGGCCAGCACGTCCTCGCTGAGCCGCTCGATATGGCGCCGGGAGGCGGGGCTGCCGATCTCCTCGTCGCCGCCCAGCAGCAGCCGCACCGAGGGGTGGGGAAGCTCCAGCTCGCGCAGCAGCCGCAGGGTCCAGACGGCCTGCACCAGACCCGTCTTCATATCGAAGACACCGGGTCCGCTCGCCCGGCCGTCCTCGACCTGGAAGGGCCATTCGGCGAGTGTTCCGGCCGGCCAGACCGTGTCGTAGTGGCAGAGCAGCAGCACGGTGCCGGGGGCCGTGCCGCGATAGGTCACGGCCAGCACATCGCCGTACGCCCCGCAGTCGTGGCGCTCGGTTCCGTCCGGCTCGCCGAGCCGGTCGACGAGCCAGCCGCTGATCGTGGCGAGCCCGGCGTCCAGCAGCCGCTTGTCATTGCTGGGCGTCTCCAGCTCCACCAGCGTCCGTAGGTCTTCGATCATCTCGGGCAGCACCCGGACGGTGGCGGCGGCGAGATCGGAGGGGGTCATTCGAGGGGGTCCTTCCCGAGGTGGCGTGGGTGAGGGAGCGGCCGGGGTCAGCGGACGGGCGCGCCGGGGCCGAGTGGGATGCCCAGCGCCCACCAGGCGTAGAAGAGCAGGGTCCAGGCCACCAGCATGGCCACGGAGAGCGGCAGGGTCAGCGAGGCGAGGGTGCCGATTCCGGCGGAGCGCCGGTAGCGCTGGAGGAAGCCGAGCGCCATGACGAAGTAGGCGCTCATCGGGGTGATGGCGTTGGTGCAGGAGTCGGCGATGCGGTAGACGGCCTGGGTGGCCTCCGGAGGGATGTGCAACAGCATCAGCATCGGCACGAAGACCGGGGCCACCAGCGCCCACATGGCGGAACCGCTGGTCATCGCCAGATTGATCACCGTGCACACCAGCACGATGCCCACGAAGGCGACCGGGCCGGTGACTCCGAGATCCTTCAGCAGATCGGCGCCGCGGATGGCGAGCACCTGGCCGACGCCGGTCCACTTGAAGTAGGCGAGGAACTGGGAGATGGCGAAGAAGAGCACCAGGATGGGGGCCATCTCCCGCATGCCCTGTGCCATGAAGTCCGGGATGTCACGGCCGCCGCGCACGGTGCCGGCCGCACGTCCGTAGACCGCGCCGAGGAGGGCGAAGAGCAGTCCGAGCACCACGGCGATACCGGAGAGCACGGGCGATTCGACGATGCTGCCGCCCTCGCCGCGCAACGGTGACCCGGTGGGGATCATCGCCACCACGACCACCGCGAGGAAGACGACGAGGGCGATGGTGGCGTGGCGCAGCCCGCGGCGCTCCTCGGGTGCCAGGGCGAGCTCGACCTCCGTGGTCCGCCCCGTCTCCGCGGTGTCCCCGGCCGTCTCCTCGGGCTCGGGCGGAAGCGCCGCCACCCGCTTCACCAGCACCTTCTCGGTGACAAAGGTGATCACGGCGGCCAGCACCACCGAGGAGGCCAGGGAGAAGAAGTAGTTGGAGAGCGGGGTGACGACATAGCCGGGGTCCACGGTGTGCGCGGCGGCCGTGGTCAGCCCGGACAGGACCGCGTCCATCGGGGTGATCAGCGGGCTGGCGTCATAGCCCGCCGATACGCCCACGAAGGCCACCACGATCCCCAGGAGCGGACTGCGTCCGACGGCCCGGAAGGCCAGCCCGCCCAGCGGGACCAGCGCCACATAGGCCGCGTCGGACGCGATGTGGGCGACCATCGCGGTGAAGGCCAGGGCGAAGGTCATCCAGCGCGCCGGGACCTTGGCGACACCGGCCCGCAGCATCGCGGCGAGCAGCCCCGACCGGTCGGCGACGGCGACACCGAGCATGACGACCAGGATCGTGCCGAGCGGCGGGAAGGTGGCGTAGTTGGTGATCGCGTCGCTGATCATCGACCGCACTCCGTCGACCGAGATCAGGCTGCGCACCGCCACGGTCTTGCCGCCCGCCGGATCGACGGCGGAGACGTCCGCGGTGGCGAGACCCCAGCTGATCAGCGCGAGGAGGACGCTGAGTATCGCGAACAGCCAGAAGGGATGGGGAAGTTTATTGCCCGCACGCTCGACGGCGCCGAGCACCCGGAGCAGTGCGGACAGCGCCGCCGAGGTCTCCCCGGGCCCGTCGGGAGGCGCGTGGCCGGGTGGCTTCCCGGGCGTGTTGTCGGGTGTGGTCGTGGTGTCTTTGGAACTCACCGTCCGCACTCCTTCGTCGGGGACGCGGTAGTGGTCGTCCATTAGAGAAGGCATGACGGAATGAGGCAAGTAAAAGTGTTGTAACGCAAGAATGATTCACGCATGGAGCACCAATCGCACGATAGATTCGTACCCATGGCAGACGTTCCCACCGCACCACCGGTACTCGACGACGCCGACCTCGATCTGGTGGCCGCCCTGCAGGTGGCGCCGAGGGCGCCGCTGAGCGCGCTGGCCGAGGTGCTCGGCAGCTCGGCCAGCACCGTCGGCCGCCGGCTGACCCGGCTCGGGGAGGAACGGCTGCTTCGGGTGATCGGTCAGGTGGAGTGGCCGATGCTGGCCGAGGGCAACCCCATGCACCTGTGGGTGGCCACGGCCCCGGGGCAGGCGTGGCAGGTGGCCCGGCGGCTGTCCGAGCTGCCCGAGATACCGTTCGTCGCCACGACCACGGGCCGCACCGATGTCTACTGCTCCCTGCACGCGACCCGGCGCGACCGGGCCCGGGAGCTGCTGATGACCCGGATCCCGTCCGTCCCCGGTGTGCGGTCGGCCCATACCGAACTGGTGCTCAGGGCGACCGCGAAGTCCGACTCCTGGCGGCTGCGGCGGCTGGACGCCGCCCAGGTGCGGGCGCTGCGGAAGGCGGCCGATCCGATGGCGGAGCCCACCGCCGTCACCGAGTTCAGCGATGACGAGCTGCGGGCCGTGGAGCTGTTGCGCCAGGACGGCCGGGCGAGCGCCGCCGATGTGGCGCGCGGGCTCGCCATCAGCCGGTCCACCGCCTACCGGCTGACCCAGTCGCTCCTCCAGCGCGGTCTGGTACGGCCCCGGGTGGAGATCGAACCGGCGCTGCTCGGCCATGCGCTGGAGGTCGTGATCGAGCTGCATGCCGCGCCCGGGGCCATCCAGGAAGTGGCCGACGCGCTGGCCCGGCATCCCTCGGCGCGCTATGTCTCGATCGTCGCGGGCACCTCCTCGGTGATCCACCACGGAGTGTTCCGGGACGAGGACGGCCTCGCCGAGCTGCTCACCCGCGATCTGGCGAAACTCCCCGGCATCAACGCCTGCGAGGTGTCGGTGGTCCTCGATGTGCTGCGCCGGTACTGGATCGGCCGGGAGGACGGAAGACTGCTGGGCCAGGACCGATGAGTTCCGTGCGGCGGGCCGGTCTGATGGGTGACGGCACCTTCCCGCTCACCGAGGAGAGACCATGAGCGCCACCGAGATCACCATCACCCGGGACCTGGACGCACCGCGCGAGACGGTGTGGCGGGTGTGGACCGAGCCGGAGTACTTCGCCCGCTGGTTCGGCGCCGCCCCCGAGTCCGTCGCCCTCGACGTCCGGCCGGGCGGCGCCTGGACGGCGACCGTCGCCACCCCCGGTGGCGAGATGCCGATGCGCGGCGTCTATCGCGAGGTGGTCGGCCAGGAGCGGCTGGTGTGGACCCTGGACCTTCCCCAGGGGGTCATGGAGATGACCGCCACCTTCGCCGAGCTGGGCGACGGCCGGACCCGGGTGGTGCTCCGGCAGCCGGCCCCGCCGCAGGAGCAGTGCGCCCAGGCCGAGGAGGGTGCCGCCCAGCTCCTGGACAGCTTCGCCAAGGTGCTCGCGTCGGTCTGAGAGCCCGCGTCGGTCTGAGAGCCCGCGTCGGTCTGAGTGGCCGCGTCGGCCTGAGCGCCCCCGGTCATTCCCCCGGGGGCGGCCCGTCCCACTCGATGACGTCCACCTCATCGCCCACGGCCAGCTTGCCGGCGCGGGTCACGGAGAACTGGCAGCCGAACAGGGTGGCGCCGTCCGGGCCGCGCCGGTAGCCGGCCAGGGTGCGCAGTGGCTCCGGACCCGCTTTGACGCCCTTGCTCTGGTCGACGGTCGTCACGACGCACCGGCCGGTGAGCTTGGCGAAGCCCAGCTCGGCGCCGCCGATGGCGATCCGGCGGATCCGGTCCTCCCGGTGGGGTTCGTCCCATCCGCCGAGCACGATGCCGGGGCGGAAGCGGTTCATCGGCAGCGCGGTGCCGCCCGCCTCGTCGATCCGCTGGTTCAGCCCGTCCAGGCTGGCCCGGGAGACGAGGTGCACGGCGCCGCTGTCGGCGTAGCCGCAGGTGCCGGGGATCCATCCTTCGGTCACCCGGTCGTGCTCCGGGGGAACCCGCACCAGCCTGCTCGGCGCGCCCAGCGCCTGCGAAAGCCACGTGGCGGCGTCATCGCCCTGGTCGATACCGAGGAAGGGGTTGTGGAACACCTGGACCTCGCGCCGGGCGGAGGTGGTGTCGATGTCGATGGCCACCTCGCCCTCGCCGGGTGCCGACAGGGTGAGCCGGGTGCCGTCCAGGTCGATGGCGGGGCGGATGACGGCGAGCCGGGGATCCCGCCGCTGGGTGCGGCACTCCCCGTCCTCGCCGATGACCATGAAGCTGCGGTCATGCCGCAGACCCGCCTCCGTCAGCAGCGCATCGGACAGGGGGACACCCGCGCATCCCTTGACGGGATAGGAGGTCAGCTCGAGAACGGTCGCCACACGGCAACCCTACCCGGGGCCGCGCCCGGGGGTCGGGTGGCCGATCGGCCGGTCGGGGCGCTCCCGCGCCTTCGCCCGGTGCCCGACCGGCGTTTCATGGCACGCCCGGGCTCCGCCATGCGCCCCCGGCCCGGCGTCCGGCGGCAGGGCGTAGCGCGGAGTACGCCGAACGACCCATCGCGCACGGCCGGTGACCACCGGCACATGGCGTAGGCGCGCTGCGCCTCCCGCCGACAGGAACCCAAAACCGGCCGTTTCCCTGGAGCGGCGGACGAGATCGCGGGAAAAGCACGACCTCCGGCGTCGCCCGGGGTCCCGGACCTGCGAGGTGAAGGGTGCTGATTTCGGGGCCGCCCCTGAGAGCGGCTCGAAGGGGGGAAGTCGATGTGAGGCAATGGTATGCGCGGCGGCGCGGTTCCCGCTATACACAGTCCGCGTGATTCTCCGCCAGTTTCCCCGTCGCCATGACGATCGGCTCTTTTCGGAGAACTGCCGCGGTGCACGGGCGGTCGGCGGGGCGATGCACGACAAGAGATACGGTAAACGCCGAGTCAAGTCCGTTCACGCGCCCGCGAGTTGGTCCAGACGCCAAGCGACTCCCCCTGTTCCGCGGGCCATACCGGATGCCGGAGAAGAGACCAGCCGGAGCCGGGGTTCGCACACCCAACGCCCTCAGTCCCCCACCATCTCCCCGCGCGTCTTCGCCCGGGACGCCCCCTGCCCCCGGCCGGTCCCGCCGCTGAACGCCGCGGTCGGCGGCACGCCCCCGTAGATACGTTTCAAGGCCCGGCCGCACCGAGGGAAACTCCACCTGGACCGCCCAGCGCGTTCGTTCAGACGTCCCCTTCTTCCCCCGCTCCACCGCAAGGCCGTCCTATTTCCCGCCCCTCCCACCGCCCTCCCGCTCTCCCCTCTCCCTCCTCCGCTCCCCGGCATTCCCCGGTTGCCGGCAGGGAGAGCGGAACAGCCAGTTCCAGCGCGGTGCCGCGCGGTTACGGCCGCCCGCCGCGGCCCGGCCGCCAAGCGGCCGATCTTGACCGGGCGGCGACGCAATAGCGCCGAGGAAGATCCCGGGCCGCACGTCCGGCAGGCGCCAGGCGCCGTATTGAGCCGCCCGCCGCTCGTCCGCGCTTCAACCGTCCATGTCCCGGCCGCAATTCGCCCGGCCCGCCGCCCGGGATCGGTCACCGATCATCCGGAAACGAATCCGGCGCAATAGCGTCCGCCCCCTCCGGCGCCCCGGAGAATCATTTCCCGCCGTACGAGGACGTCCAGCGCGCCATGATCGCCCGCCTCCGGCCCGGACCGCCGGACCCGCCCCGACGACGGCCGTGCGCCCCCGGCCCTCCATGCGCCTCCCACCGCCCAGCTGACGGAGCGTCAGTGAATTCGGGGGTGGCACCGGGCGGCGCGCGGCCGTCCATGAGGCCCCCTGCGCCTTGTGACCGGCGGCGCCGGGCTGCGGTACTCGTACAGCCCGCCGGGTCCTCCGGAGGGCACGTCGAGAGCCGTTGTGTCGAGAGGAACCAGCCTCATGGCCGTACGAGGAAGTCACCGACGCCCCGCATCGCCCAGCCGGGTCTCCCCGCTGTGCGCGGCCCTCACCGCCGGCGGTGTCGGCATCGTCCTGCCGCTCCTCGGCACCGGCCCCGCCCATGCGGCCTCGGTCGGCACCTGGGACCGGGTCGCCAAATGCGAGAGCGGGGGCAACTGGCACATCAACACCGGCAACGGCTACTACGGCGGGCTACAGTTCTCCCAGCACACCTGGGCGGCGTTCGGCGGGACCGCCTACGCCCCGCGGGCCGATCTGGCGTCCAAGGCCCAGCAGATCACCGTGGCGGAGGTGGTCCTGCGCACACAGGGTCCGGGTGCGTGGCCGGTCTGCTCCGTCCGCGGCCGGCTGAGCCGGTCCGGGCCGCCCGCCCAGGTGGCGAGCCGCAGCACCGAACACCGCGCCAAGCACCCGGCCAAGCCCGCCAAGAAGTCGGCCAAGTCCGCCGCGAAGTCCCGGGCCGGGCAGCACACCGCCCGCCGCGCGGCGTCCGGCTCCTACGCGGTCGTCCACGGCGACACGCTGTCCCGCATCGCCACGCGTGCCTCGGTCAGCGGTGGCTGGAAGGCGCTGTACCACGCCAACCGCGGGACCATCGGCCCCAATCCCCATCTGATCCACCCCGGGCAGCGGCTGGCCCTGCCCTCGGGCGCCCGGCACCAGCGCAAGGCGGCGCCCCGCCACCGCGCCTCGGCCATCTCGAGCCACACGGTGGTCCGCAAGGCGGCCGCCCACCCGCATACGGCCCCGGTCAGCGGGACGGTCACCGCGGCGTACGGCGTCCGCGGCGCGCGGTGGGCGAGCGGCCATCACACCGGCGTGGACTTCGCGGTCCCCATCGGCACCTCGGTACGCGCGGCCGCCCCGGGCACCGTGGTGGCGGCGGGATGGGGCGGCGCCTTCGGCTACCAGGTGATCATCCGCCACGCCGACGGCCTCTACACCCACTACGCGCATCTGTCGGCGCTGACGGTCCGCACCGGGCAGTCCGTCGAGGCGGGCCGCCGGATCGCCCGGTCCGGCAACACCGGGAACGCCACCGGACCGCATCTCCACTTCGAGGTCCGCACCGGCCCGCACTACGGATCCGACATCGACCCCCTCGCCTATCTGCGCTCACGCGGCGTCGGCGTCTGACGGCTCGCACCGAAAGCACCGCGCCCCTCAAGAAGGTGTCCGGCGGATCGTGACGCCCGCGGCAGGCCGCTCCCCTCCGCCCCCGGCAACGGGAAGGGGCGGGAAGGGGAACGACCCGCCGGACACCCCAAGGTCCATCTCCAGGGGGTGGGGGAAGGGGAGGCCGCCCGAGGCACGGCTCGGGCGGCCTCCCGCCATCCACACGGGGATCGGTCAGTACCAGATCGCGGCGGACAACCCGGTGTCCGCCTCCTGAGGCGGATCGGGAAGGCTCCGGGCGGTCCCGAGCGCGATGCGCCGCGCGCTCCAGGCCGCCACCGCCGCGTCCAGGACGTCGTCGGACGGCACCCGGCCGGCCGGTCCGAGGTCGTCGGGCAGGACGATGCCCTGGTCCTCCAGCATCCGGCGGCGCACGGCCCGGCCGTTCCAGCTCTTCTTGCTCCAGGCCACGGGCCGCCCCTCGTTGACGGCGGCGAAGGAGACCTCGGGATGGACCTCGTACAGGCGGTGGTCGCCCCCGTCGCGGCAGGCGTTGGCCTCACGCAGCTTCGCGGCCAGCCCCCAGGTCTGGCTGTTCACCTTCTGACCGGTCAGCCGCTGGGAGATCCGATTGGCCTCGTCGTAGTCATCCGCCTCCCAGACCCCGCGCGGCGGCACGGGGAAGACCCGGGAGCCGTGCGGGGCCACCTTCGCCCGGGCCAGGGCCTCCGCCTCGCGCAATCCGGCCTGCAGCAGCCCCAGCGGCATGTCGACCGCCACCACGGCGGCGTCCGGAAGACGGCCGAGCAGCTCGCTCAGCCCGCCGGCGGTATCCGCCCCGGCGAACCGGCCCTCCTCGGACAAGGTCACGGCCACCCATCCGGTGCGGCAGGCGTCCACCCCCACGACGGGTGATTCGGTGCATCCGGGTGCGGGCGGGGTGTGAAAAGCATCGCGACGGGAACCCATGCGCCGTATCCGACCATGCGGATGGGCCGGTGCGGGGCAGAACGGCGCGAAGGGACGGGCGATGGGCGTACGTACATGGATTCAGGAGTGGCCTGTCTACCGCCAGCTGACCGGAAGCGACCCACTCGGCCGCGGTGCCGCCGCCACCTCGGCCGCCACCCGTGAGCAGCGCCCCCGCACCGTCACCGCCGACAAGGTGGTCAAGTCGGTGTGCCCCTACTGCGCGGTGGGGTGCGCCCAGAACGTCTATGTGAAGGACGAGCGGGTGGTGCAGATCGAGGGCGACCCCGACTCACCGGTCAGCCGCGGCCGGCTGTGCCCCAAGGGCTCGGCGTCCCTCCAGCTCACCACCGGTGAGTCCCGGCGCCATGAGGTGCTCTACCGTCGGCCGTACGGCACCGAGTGGGAGCGGCTGGACCTGGACACCGCGATGGACATGGTGGCCGAACGGGTGGTCCGCACCCGCCGCGAGGGCTGGCAGTGGGAGCAGGACGGGGTCAGCGTCAACCGCACCCTGGGGATCGCCAGCCTCGGCGGCGCCACCTTGGACAACGAAGAGAACTACCTCATCAAGAAATTGTGGACGGGGCTCGGGGTGATCCAGGTGGAGAACCAGGCCCGGGTCTGCCACTCCTCCACCGTCGCCGGGCTCGGCACCTCCTTCGGCCGCGGTGGCGCCACCACCTTTCTGCAGGATCTGCAGAACTCGGACTGCATCGTGATCGAGGGCTCCAACTTCGCCGAGGCCCATCCGGTGGGCTTCCAGTGGGTGATGGAGGCCAAGGCGCGCGGCGCCAAGGTCATCCATGTCGATCCGCGCTTCAGCCGCACCAGCGCGCTGGCCGATCTGTATGTGCCCATCCGGGCCGGCACCGACATCGCCTTTCTCGGCGGCATCATCAACCATGTGCTCACCGGCGGCCATGACTTCCGCGACTACGTCCTGGAGTACACCAACGCCTCGACCATCGTCGGCGAGGACTTCGAGGACACCGAGGACCTGGCGGGGATCTTCTCCGGCCTCGACCCGGAGACCGGCCACTACGACATCTCCACCTGGGGCTACGAGGGCGCCCAGGTCCAGGCGCCGCAGGGGGCGCCCGACGAGCTGTACGAGGAGCGCACCCGCAAGGGCGCGTCCGTCTCGACGGCGGCCTACTCCGAGTCCCATGGCTCCGGCGGCGCGCCCGTCCCCCCGGAGGTCCCCGCCGACCGCACCCTGGAGCATCCGCGCTGCGTCTACCAGATCCTCAAGCGCCACTTCTCCCGCTACACACCCGAGATGGTCGAGGAGACCTGCGGGATTCCCCAGGACACCTTCCTGGAGGTGTGCCGCGCGCTGGTGGAGAACTCGGGCCCGGACCGCACCTCGGAGTTCGTATACGCCGTCGGCTGGACCCAGCACACCGTGGGCGCCCAGTACATCCGCACCGCGAGCATCCTTCAGCTGCTGCTGGGCAATATCGGCCGTCCCGGCGGCGGCATCCAGGCGCTGCGCGGCCACGCCAGCATCCAGGGCTCCAGCGACATCCCGACCCTGTTCAACGTGCTCCCCGGCTACATCCCGATGCCGCACGCCCACGCCCATGAGGACCTGGACACCTTCGTCGAGGCCATAAAGACCGACAAGGGGTTCTGGGGCGAGATGCGCTCCTATGTCGTCAGCCTGCTCAAGGCGTACTACGGCGACGCCGCGCACGCCGGCAACGACTACTGCTTCGGCCATCTCCCCCGGCTGACCGGCTCCCACAGCACCTACCACACCGTGAAGGAGATGCTGAACGGAGTCTGCAAGGGCTTCTTCCTCATGGGTGAGAATCCCGCCGTGGGCTCGGCCAACACCAAGATGCAGCGCCTCGGCATGGCCAATCTGGACTGGCTGGTGGTCCGCGACTTCTCCCTCATCGAGTCCGCCACCTGGTGGAAGGACGGACCGGAGATCGAGACCGGCGAGCTGCGCACCGAGGACATCGCCACCGAGGTGTTCTTCTTCCCCGCCGCCGCCCACACCGAGAAGTCCGGCTCCTTCACCAACACCAACCGGATGCTGCAGTGGCATTTCGCCGCCAAGGAGCCGGACGGCGAGGCACGCAGCGATCTGTGGTTCATGTACCACCTGGGGCGGCTGGTCAAGGAGCGGCTGAAGGACTCCACCGACCCCATGGACCGGGCCGTCCACGATCTGGCCTGGTCGTATCCCACCGAGGGCCCGCTCGCCGAGCCCAGCGCCGAGGCGGTCCTGGCCGAGATCAACGGCCGCGACGCGCGGGGCGCGCCGCTCAGCGCGTACACCCAGCTGAAGGACGACGGCTCCACCTCCTGCGGCTGCTGGATCTACTGCGGGGTGTACGCCGACGGCGTCAACCAGGCCGCCCGCCGCAAGCCGCATACCGAGCAGGACTGGATCGCCGCCGAATGGGCCTGGGCCTGGCCCGCCAACCGGCGCATCCTCTACAACCGCGCCTCGGCCGATCCGGCCGGCCGGCCGTGGAGCGAGCGCAAGGCGCTGGTGTGGTGGGACGAGAGCCAGGAGCGGTGGACCGGCCATGACATCCCGGACTTCATCCCCGACCGGGCGCCCTCCTACCGCCCGCCCGAGGACGCCCGGGGCCCGGACGCGCTCAGCGGAGTGGATCCGTTCATCATGCAGGCCGACGGCAAGGGATGGCTGTACGCCCCGGCCGGGCTGGTGGACGGTCCGATGCCGACGCACTACGAGCCCCAGGACTCACCCGTGCGCAATCCCCTCTATCCGGAGCAGCAGCGCAACCCGGTCCGGGAGGTGATCTCCGATGTGCACAACGCCTTCCATCCCAGCGGGGACGAGCCGGGCAGCGAGGTGTTCCCGTACATGATCACCACCTACCGGCTCACCGAGCACTTCACGGCCGGCGGGATGAGCCGCTGGACACCGTATCTGGCCGAGTTGCAGCCGGAGTTCTTCTGCGAGGTCTCTCCCGAGCTGGCCCGCGAGCGGCATCTGGAGCACACCGGCTGGGCGACGCTGGTCAGCGCGCGCGGGGTGATCGAGGCCCGGGTGATGGTCACCGAGCGGATGTCCCCGATCAGGGCCGGGGGCCGCACGGTGCATCAGATCGGGCTGCCGTACCACTGGGGCCCCAATGGCTACACGCGCGGGGACGCCGCCAATGAGCTGTCCGCCATCGCTCTCGACCCGAACGTCCACATCCAGGAGGTGAAGGCGCTGAGCGCCGACATCCGTCCCGGCCGCCGCCCCCGCGGCCCGGAGCTGACGGCTCTACTCGAAGACTATCGGCGGCGCGCCGGGATCACGGCGCGGACCGGAACGGAGGTGCGGGGATGACCGACACCTCCCGGCGCTCGTCACTGATCGGCCGCAATCTGCTGGCCGGAGCCGAACCGGACGTGGCCGGGGACGCCGGACACGACGGGCATCCGCCCCGGGTCGGCTTCTTCACCGACACCTCGGTGTGCATCGGCTGCAAGGCGTGCGAGGTGGCGTGCAAGGAGTGGAACGCCATCCCGGAGGACGGGCTGGACTTCACCGGCATGTCCTTCGACAACACCCAGGGCCTTGACGCCTCCAGCTGGCGCCATGTGGCCTTCATCGAGCAGAGCAAGCCGCTGGGCCGGGCCGAGGCGGCGGTCGACCACAGCGATGTCGATGTGCTGGCCCTCGCGGCGCGGGGCTCCGGGACCCCGGTCGCAGAGGCCGCGATCACCCCCACCTCCCCGGCGTCGTCCCCGTCCGCCGACGGGCAGACCGGGCTGCGGTGGCTGATGGCCTCGGACGTGTGCAAGCACTGCACGCACGCGGCATGCCTGGACGTCTGCCCGACCGGTTCGCTGTTCCGCACCGAGTTCGGGACCGTGGTGGTCCAGGACGACATCTGCAACGGCTGCGGCTACTGCGTGGCCGCGTGTCCGTACGGGGTCATCGATGTGCGGCCCCAGGACGGCGGGGCCCATAAGTGCACCCTGTGCTACGACCGGCTCGGCGCCGGCCAGGAACCCGCGTGCGCCAAGGCGTGCCCCACCGACTCCATCCAGTTCGGCCCCCTGGACGAGCTGCGCGAGCGCGCCGCCGCCCGGGTCGAGGAGCTGCACCGGGTGGGGGTGGCGGACGCCCGGCTGTACGGACACGACCCGGAGGACGGTGTCGGCGGCGACGGCGCCTTCTTCCTGCTGCTGGACGAGCCGGAGGTGTACGGGCTGCCGCCGGACCCGGTCGTCACCACCCGCGATCTGCCCTCGATGTGGCGGCACGCGGGCGCCGCGGCGCTGACCCTGCTCGGTGGCGTGGCCGCCGTGTTCGCGGCCCACGGCGGCATGAGCGGGCGCCGCACCGGAAGGTGGGGCCGATGAGCGAGTCTGACGTCACCCGTGACGGCATCCGCGGCGCCCGGCCGGACCGTGACGCGCTGGTCGGCAAGGGGATGGGGAACGGCGAGCGGCGCGGACGCAAGGGCGGGAAGGGCCGCAAGGGCGATCAGTCGATGGTCCCCCGGGCGGAGTTCACCTCCTACTACGGGCGGCCGGTGCTCAATCCGCCCACCTGGAGCGCCCGGGACGTCGCGGGCTATCTCTTCCTCGGCGGGCTCGCGGGCGCCGGCTCGGTGCTCGCGGCGGGTGCCGAGCTGACCGGCCGTCCGGTCATGGCCCGCGCGCTCAAGGTGTCCTCGGTGGCGGCCCTGGCCGGCTCCACCGCCGCGCTGATCCACGACCTCGGGCGCCCCGAGCGGTTCGTCAATATGCTGCGGGTCTTCAAGCCCACCTCGCCGATGAGCGTCGGCTCATGGCTGCTGATGGTCTACGGCCCGATGGCCGGTGCGGCGGCCGCCTCGGACGTGGCGCGGCGGCTGCCGCGCGCCGGCCGGGCGGCCACGGTGGGGGCGGGGCTGCTGGGCCCGGCGGTGGCCTCGTACACGGCGGTGCTGGCCGCCAACACGGCCATCCCCGCATGGCACGACGGCTACCGCGAAATGCCGTTCGTCTTCATCGGCTCGGCCGCCACGGCGGCGAGCGGCATGGCCCTGCTGGTCTCGCCGGTCGCCGAGAACGCGCCGGCGCGCGGGGTCGCGGTCCTCGGCACGGCGCTGGAGAACGCCGCCGTCAAGGCCATGGAGCGGCGAGTCGGCGTGGTCGCCGAAACCTACCGCGAGGGCCGGGCGGGCCGGCTGATGCGCGCCGCCGAGGCACTTTCGGCCGCGGGCGCCCTCGGCGGCGCCCTCCTCGGCCGCCGCAGCCGCACCGCCGCGGCCCTCAGCGGCGCGGCCCTGCTGGCGGCCTCCGTCTGCACCCGTTTCGGGGTCTTCCACGCCGGGATCCGGTCGGCGGAGGACCCGAAGTACACGGTCCTGCCCCAGCGGGAACGACTCGACGCACAGCGGCAACGGCCCGACGCACAGCGGGACCGGCCGCAGGACGGCTGACCCACCGCGGCGCGCCGTACGACCGCCCCCGCCGCGGCCGTACGGCGCTGCCCGAAAGGGCACTCCGCACTGCCCTTCCCCGGTGGGCCCCGGCCTGGACGGCGCGGCATCCGCCCCGCGACGCTGGCTGGAGGCGGACATCCGGTGTGGGGCGGCAGTCCCCGGGGAGCGGCAGATGCACGCACATGAGCACGACCACGGACACGAGCACGACGAATCCCTCGCCTCGCCGAAGCGGCCGGGCCCCGATGAGCAGGCGGAACTTCGGCATCTCCTGAGGGCCGCCGCCACGGGCCGTACGGAGGTGCTCGGCCCTTCCGGGATGAGCACCCTGCAGCGCACGGTCGGCAACTCGGCCGTCGGAGCGGCGATCCAGCGGGACGCCGAGCGGGGCGAGGAGGGCGAAGGGCGGTCGAGCGTCCATGACGTCCTCGCGTCCGGCGGCGGGGAGCCTCTGGACACCGACACCCGCGGCGACATGGAGGCCCGGCTCGGCGCCGACTTCGGGGACGTACGGGTGCACACCGGCTCCGCGGCACACGAGTCGGCGAAGGAGGTCGGCGCCCACGCCTACACGGTGGGGAACAACGTGGTCTTCCAGCGGGACGCCTACGACCCGTCCTCGCATCAGGGCAGCACCACGCTCGCCCATGAGCTGACCCATGTCATCCAGCAGCGCAGCGGCCCGGTCGACGGGACGGAGGCCCCGGGCGGGATCCGGGTGAGCGATCCGTCCGACCGCTTCGAGCAGGAGGCGTCGGCCAACGCCGAGCGGGTGATGGCGGAGCCGTCGCCCGCCCCGGCCCCCGCGCCCGCCCCGGCGGCGGCCGCTCCCTCCACCGCCGCGCCGCCGGTGCAGCGCCAGGAGGCGGACGAGGACGAGGAGCCGGCGGACGTCCAGGGGTCGTTCGTCCAGCGGGCGGCCGAGAGCGGGGCCGAGGACGAGGAGGAGGCCCCGCCCGAGGGATAGACCGCCCGGGGCCCACCCTGCGGTGGTGGCCCCGCCCTGCGACCGTCCCGTCAGCCGTTGGTCTTCGTCGCCGAGATCTTGCCGCCCAGGAACAGCGACTCCGAGCACTGGGACGGCGCCGGAGCCTTCACCGGCCTGCCCACCTCACGGCAGCTCACCGAGATCGTGACCTTGCCCTTGGCCGCCACCTGGATGGGGGTCACGAAGTGGTAGTCGGAGTCGCGGAAGTTCTCCAGCGCCAGATTGAGCAGTTGTCCATCGTCACTGGAGATGACCAGCGTCCCGGCGTCGCCCTGCGGATTCTGCACCACGATGTCGGTGAGTTCGAAGCTCTTCCCGTCGGGGACCGTGTACGCGGTCCGCTCGGCGGCCCCGCCACCCACCGCGTCGCGCACCTGCACCCGTGCGCTGGTCGGGGCCGCGGGCCCGCCCGGCTCCCCGGGTTCGGCATTCGAACCGTCGGACGGGGCGCGGGACTTGCCGCCGCCGGGGCCGGTCGAGCCCCCGACCTGGCCGCCGTCCTGACCGCCGCCGCCCGACGCCCCCTGCCGGCCGCCCCGCTGTCCGTCCTGCTGTCCGTCCTGAGCTCCACCGCTCTCCTTGTCCCCCTGTTTCACGGCGGATTCGACCGCCTGCGGGGTGATCGCCTCCCGGGCGGCCGACCGTACGGTGGGGCGCAGCAGCGCGTACCAGAGGCCCACCAGGAGCGCGGCCACCAGGACGGCGGCGGCGAGCGCCCGGGGCAGCCAGCGGGGCTGGATGGCCTGTTGTTCGTAGGTGCCGTCCAGGACCAGCGGCTCATACGGGTCCTGACCCTCCCCCGTCCGAGGTGTCACCACCGCCTGGAACGGATGGGTGATCGGAGTGCCGCGCCACAGCCGCTGGGTGGGACGGACCCTGAGCGTGGCGAACTTGGCCTCGCCCGGTGGAACGGTCAGCTCGGCGGGCTCGAAGGCCGGCTTGGCCCGCTCGGTGGCGCCGCGTGCGCTGAGCGCCACCGGAAGCGGGGTGTTGCCGCGGTTGTCCACCGCCACCTTGTGACGGCCGCGCCAGGCGCTGGTGGAACCGCGGGGCACCAGCTCCGAGGTGACCTCGGTGAAGGGCCGCACCGTCACGCCGCGCTCCAGGACGGTGGTCTCGCTGTGTTCGCTGGTGGGCACCACCCGCAGCCCGAGCGGTATCTCCCCGGGAGCCGTCCGAGGGCTGCGGGGCGGACGCAGCTTCACGGTGGCCGTACCCGTCGCGCCCGGGTAGAGCGACAGGGTCTCCGGTTCCACGGTGGTCCAGTCGGCGCAGGGCCCGACCACCTCGAAGCGGCACTCCTCCACGGTGGTTCCCGAGTTGAGCACTTGTACGGGGAGTTCGGCCTCGCCGCCGGGCTCGACCGCGACGGAGGACTCGTCCAGGCTCGCCGAAACACTCATGCCGCGCACCCTATTCTCCGGTTCATGGCGTCGGCAGCGGCCGCGCAGTCACACTTTCGGGCAATTGCGGTGCCCGGTGAGCCACGCCCAATTCCCTTGGAGAACTAGGGGGATTACTGTGGTTGGCCGTTAAAGGGAGGCGAATGTGAATGAAATGTGGAGATGACATGGACACGTCATGCTCAGCATGTTTCATCATGATCCTCCCTCAGTCGCCCGAGGGGAGAGAGCGACGTGAATCAAACGACGGGAGAACGCGTTACGGTGGCGCTGCGCGCCCAAGACCCGCTGTCGCGGGCCGGAGTGGCCAGCCAACTGCGCACCCGGCCCGAGGTCAGGCTCATCGACTGGGACGAACCCGACTCACCGCAGGTCGTGGTCGTCGTCCTGGACGTTCTCGATGACGGCGCTCTACGCGTGTTGCGCCAGATTCAACGGACCAGCGCCGCGCGGGGGGTGCTGGTCACCACCCAGATCGATGAACAGCAACTGGTCAACGCCGCGGAGTGCGGCTTCGTCGGGGTCGTCCGCCGCGCGGAGGCGACGCCGGAGCGGTTGGTGCAGGTGATCGCCGCGGTGGCGAAGGGCGAGGGCCGGGTTCCCCCGGATCTGCTGGGCAGCCTGCTCGAGCAGGTGGGTCGGCTCCAGGGCCAGGTGCTGGCGCCGAACGGGCTCAACTTCACCGGTCTGGCCACCCGGGAGATCGAGGTGCTCCGGCTGGTCGCCGAGGGCTATGACACGGCGGATATCGCCATGAAGCTCTCCTACTCCGAACGCACGATCAAAAACGTTCTGCACGCTGTGATGACGCGGCTGAATCTCCGTAATCGCTCCCATGCCGTGGCATACGCGCTCCGGCAGGGATTGATATGAGCATTGCCTCAAGGGGCAGCCGGCCCTTCCCTAAGGGCTGGCTCACCCCTCGGTGCGCCACTCCCCGGTGAAACGCGATCGTGGAGCCCGGCGCGCCGATCTCGAGTGGGGTGTTCTGTGCGTTCTGTGCGCGGGTTCCAGCACTTTCGACCGATTGCCGGGGTACATGGTGACGCGCGGGCTCGCGCGTCGCGCGTCGGCACGCTGACCGCCGTTCTGCTCCTGATGATCAGCGTCGTACCGGGCGCGGCCGCGGGCAAGCGGGCGGCCGCGGAGGGTCCGGCGGTCACCCCGGCCGTGGTGGACGAGCCGCTCGACCCGGGTGACGCGCTGACCGTGGACAAGAAGGTGCGCACACCGGTGGTCCCACCCCGGCCGGATGTGGTGCTGCTGGTCGACGGCACGGGCAGCATGCAGCCCACCATCGACAACGTCCAGGCCAACCTGGAACAGATCACCAGCAAGGTACGTGAGCAGCAGCCCGACTCCCGCTTCGCCGTCGCCACCTACGGAGACCAACAGGTCGACGGCGAGCGGGTGTTCACCGTGCTCCAGGGGCTGACGGACGACCTCGACGACGTACGCGCGGGCGTCGACCGGCTCACCGACGACCGCGGCTCGTACAGCCCCGGGCCCGCCGAGGACTGGATCAACGGTCTGTGGCAGATCGCCAACGGAGCGAGCGGCACCTTCCGGGAGGGCGCCAGCCCCGTCGTCGTCCTCGTCGGCGACGCCTCCAGCCATGACCCCAGCAAGGGGCATTCGCTCACCGATGGCATCAACGCGCTGAAGGACGGGGGCGTTCGCGTCCTGGCCGTGGATGTGGCGACCGAGCTCGGCGACGGCCTGAACGGCAACGGCGACAACGGCAACGGCCCGGGCCAGAACCAGGAGCCGACACACGACCCCGATCAGGCGACCAAGGTCGTCCGGGCCACGGGCGGCAGGCTCTTCCAGGACATCGAGGCCGACGAGGTGGCCGACACGGTGGCGGAGGGGCTGACCAATCTGCCCACCACCGTCGGCTATCAGACCTTCGGCTGCGACCCCGCCCTCTCGGTCACCCTGGATCCGGCCACCCGGCAGGTGACCAGCGGTGAGGTGGCCACGTTCACCGAAACCATCACGGTGGCGGACGACGCGCCGCAGGGCGCCACCGTGCACTGTGGCGTGCAGTTCCTGCTCGACGGCAAACCACCGACCGGGCAGATGCCGGACGACGTGGTACCCGCCCGGGAATTCCGTGGTCAGCCGGGGAACGGGAACAGCCAGGACCTCCCGGGCACCCCGCATGAGGGCGACACCGGCGCGAGCGGCGACACCGGCGCAAGCGGCGACACCGGCTCAGGCCCCGACGGCGGCGGATCGGTCGCGGGGGCCATCGGCGGCGCGGTGGGCGGCACCGACGACGGCGGGAACGGCGGACTCATCGGCGGCGCTGCCGGTGGTGTGTCGAGCGGATCCGACGGCTGCGGCGGCGGTTCGATCGCCGGCCTGGCAGTGGGCGGTGTCGGAGGCTCGGACAACGGAGGCAACGGCGGGGTGATCGCCGGGGTGCTGGGCGGACTCATCGGAGGGTCCGGCGGTGACTGCGGCGGCGAGGCGAACGGCGGTTCCGGAGCCGGGGGCAACGGTGCGGGCGGCGGTTCCGTGGCCGGGGTCATCGGCGGTGTGATCGGCGGAGCCGACGGCGGCCAGAACGCCGGGGTCATCGGCGGGCTGCTCGGCGGAGCCACCAGCGGGAGCGGCGGGGAGATCGGCGGCCAGCAGAACGGCGGCCAGAACGCGGGCGGCCAACAGAACGGCGGCCAGAACGGGGGCGGGCAGAACGGTGGCCAGATCGGCGGGGACCAGAACGGGGGCCAGCAAAACGGCGGTCAAAACGGCGGGGATCAAAACGGCGGCCAGAATGGTGGCGACCAGAACGGCGGACAGCAAAACGGCGGCCAGAACGGCGGGGATCAAAACGGGGGCCAGCAAAACGGCGGTCAGAACGGCGGCCCCGGCGGCGGGGACGGCGGTGACGACCCCACCCCCGAGGACTACCAGCAGCACATCAGCATCACCGTCAACGATGTGACCGCCCCCGTCGTCACCGTGGACGACCGCACCATCGAGGCCACCGACGACAACGGCACCGAGGTCGACTTCACCGCCACCGCCCAGGACGCGGTCGACGGCGATCTGCCCGTCAGCTGCGATCCGCCCCCCGGTTCGCGCTTCCCGGTCGGCAGGACGCGGGTCAGCTGCACCGCCACCGACTCGTCCGGCAACACCGGCACCGGCACGGCGACCTTCACCGTGCTCCCGGCCCCCGTGCCGGACGAGGCGGATCTCGCCGTCACCACCACCGTCGGCCCCACGCCGACCTACGCCGGGCTGCGGGCCGGGGCCCGCCTCACCCTCACCAACGCCGGTCCCAAGGCGGCCACGAACGTCGTGGTCACCACCGCCTGGCCCCGTACCGAGGACGCGGACGACCGCGACCTGTCCACGCTGTCGGGCTGCACCCGGACCACCCCGTGCACCATCGCGCCGGGCGGACGGATCACCGTGACCCAGACGGCCGTCTACCGCACCGCGATCCGCGGTGATCTGAAGGTCTCCGTCAGCGGTTCGCCACGCGATCCCCGGCGCGCCGACAACACGGACACGGCCCGCGTCCAGGTGCTGCAACCCAAGCTGACCGTCACCCCCAAGGTCGCCCGCCCCGGCGATGTGGCGGTGGCCCGCGGCAAGGACTTCCCGCCCGGCGCCACGGTCGCGCTCAGCTGGAATCCGGGCGTCACCGCGGCCCGGTCGACCGTACGGGTGGGTCGCGACGGCACGTTCGAGGCCCAGGTGCTGGTGCTGCGCAAGGACCGGCTCGGTCCCCGCACCCTCCGCGCCGCGGTGACGGGGCTCGAGCGGCTGGAGAAGCCCGTGCTCGTCGTACGGCGCAATCTGCAGCCGCCCGACTTCGCCGGCCGGGGGTGAGAGATCCGTGATCCACGAGGTCGACGAGGCGCTGCGCGCCATGTTCCGGGCCGAGGCCCTGGCGGGCGGCCAGGTGACCGTGGTCTTCGACGCCCCCACCCGCGACTGGGCCGCCAAGGTCAACGCCCCCACCGTCAATCTCTATCTGTACGACATCCGCGAGGACATGCGGCGCCGGGAGCGCGGTCTGCTCAATGAGTACGACGAGCAGGGCGCCATCGTGGCCCGGCGCCGCCCGCCCCGGTACTTCAAACTCTCGTACCTCATCACCGCGTGGACCAGGCGCCCCGAGGACGAACACCGGCTGCTCTCCTCGCTGCTGTCCTGTCTGCTGCGGTACGAGGCCCTGCCCGCCGAGCGGCTCACCGGCACGCTCGCCGAGCTCGGCGTCTCCGTGCCCATGACGGTCGCGCTGCCGCCGCCCGAGGACCGGTCGTTCGCCGATGTGTGGAGCGCGCTCGGGGGCGAACTCAAGCCGTCGCTCGACCTGGTGGTGAGTGTGCCGGTCACCGAATCGCCCGTCTATCCGGCCGGTCCGCAGGTGGGCGAGGAGGGGGTGCGCCTGGGCTTCTCGGACTCCTCACGGGACGCCCCCGCGCCCGCGGCGCCCACGCAGCCGATGCCGGGCGGCGCCGAGCTGCCGGTGTACGGGGCCCGTCGCACCGGTATCGCCTCCCGCGTGGCCGAAGAGCACACGGAATGAGGAGCACGACGGACGCGGAGACAGGGACACCGAACCCGAGCCTGCGCCATCTCCTCGACCGCGCCATCCTCGTCGAACAGCGGATACGGCGCGCCGTCCACGCCCGTCAGCTCACCGACCCCAACCCCGACGACGCCTTCCGCGGCCTCTATCTCAGCGACGAGACCATCCACCGGCTTCTCGACTCCGGACGCTCCCCCGATTCCGCCGCCCCCGACGGCACCGCCACCCCCGACACCACCGACGCCGCTCTGCTCGCCGAGACCGAGGCGCGCGCCGACGCCGCGGCCCGCGCGGGCCGACCGACCCGGCTGAGCGCCCTGGCCCACGACTTCGGCCTCCCCGCACTCGATGTGGAGATCCTGCTGATCGCGCTCATCCCGGATCTGGACGATCGTTTCGAGCGGTTCTACGGCTATCTCAACGACGATGTCACCCGTCGTCGGCCCGCCATCGGTCTCGCCCTCAGCCTGTGCGGGCTCTCCGCCGCCGACGCGGCCGCACGGGCCGGGCTGAGCCCGCAGGCCCCGCTGCGCGCGGGCGGTCTGCTGCTGGTCGAGGAGCCGGACCGCCCGTTCCTGGCCCGTGCGCTCCGCGTCCCCGACCGGGTCACGGCGCACCTTCTCGGCGATGACACACCCGATCCGCGCATCGTCGAACTGCTCGCCCCGTGGCAGGACGTGTCCGGCGTCGGCGATCCGGCGCCGCTCGCCCGCGCCCTCGCCTCCGGTGACCCCCTGGCGTATCTACGGGAGGACCAGGGCGGCGCGGGCACGGCGCTGGGAGCCTCCGCCCTCGCCCGGGCGGGCCACGGCGTCCTCGGCGTCGACCTGGAGCGCCTCGCCCGCGACCCCCACCCCTCCGAGGCGGTGCGGATCCTCTCCCGAGAGGCCCGACTCACCTCCTCGGGTCTGGTGTGCGGTCCGATCGACGCCCTGATCCGCGACAAACCCGAGGTCATCCGGCTGGTGGCCGACACCCCGCTCCCCGTCGTGCTGGCCGGCCGCGCCCCCTGGGACGCCGCGTGGTCCTCCCGTCCGCCGCTGCTGCTGCATGCCCCACGGGTGGAACCCCCGGCCCGGGCGGCGCTCTGGTCGGACGCCTACCGCGCCCCGCTCCCCGCGGACCTCGACCTCACCCGCCTGCTCTCCCCGTTCCTCCTCACCCCCGACCAGATCACCCGGGCCGCCCGGGGCGCCGCCCAGAGCGCGGCGCTGGACGGCGGCACCCTCCATCCCGACCACATCCGCGCCGGGGCCCGCGCCCAGAACGCGGCGGGCCTCGACCGCCTCGCCCGCCGCATCGAACCGGCCGTGGGCTGGTCCGACCTCGTACTCCCTCCGGGCACCCTCGCCCAGCTCCATGAACTCACCGCCCGCGCCCGCCACCGCGACCGGGTCCTGGGCGAATGGGGCATGCGGCCGGGCGGTGGCCGGGGACGCGGTGTCACGGCCCTCTTCGCGGGGGACTCCGGTACCGGCAAGACGATGTCGGCCGAGGTGATCGCCGCCGACCTGGGCCTGGACCTCTACACGGTCGATCTGGCCACCGTCATCGACAAATACGTGGGCGAGACCGAGAAGAACCTGGAGCGCATCTTCTCCGAGGCCGCCGGCATCAACGGTGTTCTGCTCTTCGACGAGGCCGACGCCATCTTCGGCAAGCGCTCGGAGGTCAAGGACGCGCATGACCGTTACGCCAACGTCGAGAGCGCGTACCTCCTCCAGCGCATGGAGACCTTCGACGGCCTGGCCATCCTCGCCACCAACCTCCGCGCCAACCTCGACGACGCGTTCACCCGCCGCCTCGACCTCGTCATCGACTTCCCCCTCCCCGACGCCGACCACCGCCGCCTGCTGTGGGACCGCTCCCTGGGCACCGCCCTCCCCCGCTCCACCGATCTGGACCTGGACTTCTGCGCCGAGTCCTTCGAACTGGCGGGCGGCAACATCCGCTCGGTGGCCGTCACCGCCGCCTACCTCGCGGCCGAGTCCGGCAACCCGGTGACCATGCCCGACCTCATCCACGCACTGCAGCGCGAATACCAGAAACTGGGCCGCCTGACCCTGGCCTCGGAATTCGGCCCGTACATGTCCCTGCTGACGGACTGACGGACCGGGTGGCGGGCCCGGTGCACCACTACGGCCGCGAAAATCACTGGCCGGATCGCATCGGCCACCGCCACCCTGGTGGACCATGGAACAACCGATCGGCCCGCCCCGCCACCAGATCCGTGCCCGGCACACCGCCTCCACGGTCACCGTGTACCAGGCATACGGTCCCCATATCGGCCTGCCCGCGGCTCGCGACGGCGGGTTCCCGGCCGCCTGGAAGCGGGACCGGATGACATGGGTCAAACCGTCGTTCCTCTGGATGATGTACCGCTGCGGCTGGGGCGAGAAGGAAGGGCAGGAGACCGTCCTGGCCGTCGACATCACCCGTGAGGGTTTCGAGTGGGCGCTGCGCAACGCCTGCCTGTCCCACTACGTACGCGGCTTCCACTCCGACGAGGCGTCCTGGAGAGGGCAGTTGCGCCAGGCTCCCTCGCGTGTGCAGTGGGACCCCGAGCGGGATCTGCTGCTGCGGCCGCTCCCCCACCGCTCGCTGCAGTTGGGTCTCGCGGGTGAGGCGGCCCGGCGATACGCGGACGAGTGGACGGTCGCCGTCCGCGACGTCACCCCACTCGCCCGCGAGATCCACACGCTCGTCCGCGAGGGCGACCTGGAGGCGGCCGCCCCGTTGCTGCCCCAGGAGCCGCCGTATCCGACCGCCGACGGATTGCTGACGCATCTGCGCGCCTAGGACCACCGAGGGCTATCGCTTCGCGGAAGCCTTCGCCGAGGCCTTCGGCGAAGATGACGGCGGCGCGGGGGCCGTGCCGTCGCCCGGGTTCGGGCCGTAGGCGTCCAGGAAGCGGTCGCGGAAGGAGCTCATCTTCCACACCGGGGCCTTCGCGCCCGGCATCAGGCCGTCCTCCCAGCCCCAGTGGGAGATCCGGTCCAGCACCGCCTTGTCGTGTGCGACGATCGCGACCGGTACGTCCCGGCTGGCGTTGTTGCCGCTGACCCGCGAGAGGGGCTGGTGGTCGCCGAGGAAGACGAGCACGGTGTTCTTGTTGCCGTACTTCAGCACATAGTCGATGAGGCTGTTCACCGAGTACTGGATGGACTTTCCGTACTCGGCCTTCACCTTGCTGGAGTCGGTGAACACGTCCGCGGGATTCTTGCCGGCCTTCTGGATGGCCTTGTAGACCGAGCCGTCGCCGACCTGGCTCCAGGGGATCGTCTTGGGGATGGGCGCCCAGGGCTGGTGGCTGGAGGTCAGGATGATCTCCGACATCAGCGGCTTGTCGCGCTTCTTGCCGTGTTCCAGGTGCTCGAACGCCTTGAGGGTGTACTGGTCGGGCATGGTCGACCAGCTGAACTTCGGGCCCTTGTAGCCGAGGTCCCGGGAGTCGTAGACGTGGTCGAGGCCGTAGAACTTGCCCTCCGGCCAGCCCTTGGTGACTCCCGGCATGATGCCGACCGTTCGCCAGGCGCCGGTGCGCTGGAAGGCGCGGGTGATGGACATGTGGTCGCCCGCGGTGACAGTGCGGTAGCGGTTCTGGTTGTCGATCCACAGGCCGGTGAGGAAGGTCGAGTGCCCCAGCCAGCTGCTGCCGCCGTAGGTGGCCGAGGTGAGCCAGCCGCTCTTGGAGGCGAACCCGGCCTTGTTCAACCGCTTGGTGGCGCTCTTGAGGGTCTTGTCGACACCGGGTGCGATGGCCGGGTCCTCGATGGCCGAGCGGCCGTAGCTCTCGATGAAGGTGAACATCATGTCCTTGCCGCGCAACCCGGTCAGCAGCTGGTCGCCGGGGGTGTCGCCGTAGGTGTCCACGGCGGCCACCTTGGCGAACTCCCGCTCGTCCTTGAGGGTCTTGCGCACCCGCTCCGCCCGGTCCTGGACGAGCGCGGTGGTGCTCCGGGACGCGAACGGCGCCCCGGCCACCTGCACACCGAGCGCCGCGCACATGACCCACACGGTGCCGAGCACCAGGGTGGTACGGGTCGCCACGGCGCTGTTCCTCGCCATGACGTTGCTGATCCGCAGGACGGCGAGCCCCATCAGGACGAGCACGGCGACGGCGAGGATCACGACACCGATCAGGGCTGCGGTGGCGGCCGTCTCGCCGAGCGCGTCCTTGACGTACGACTGGGCGTCGTCCAGCAGTATCCAGTCGAGCACCACGTTGAACCCACGGCCGAGGAACTCGTTGAAGCCGATGTCGAGCAGGTTCAAGATGGTCAGCGCCCCGAGAACCACCCCGGCGAGCACCGCCACCACCCGCCGCGCCATCGACGGCAGCATCAGCAGCAGCGTGGCGCCGAACACGCCCTCCACCGGGATGCGCATGAAGGCGCTGGGTTCGACGAGGCTGAGCTGGGTCGGCAGGAGGAGGGCGATGAACACGAGGGCGAGGGAGAGCCCCGTGGCCGCCCATGCCACCGCCCGCGCCACGGCGGGGTAAGTGGCCCGCCAGCCCTTGGGGGCGGCGGCCGTGTCGCGGACGGAGCTCACCTCCTGGTCGGGGACCCCGTCCCGCTCTCCGGTGTCATCCTGCCGCTGGGCGGGGAGATCCGGCGTGGCCTCAGGCGCAACCTCAGCCGCAACCTCAACCTCAGGTGGACTCTCCGGAGTCGGGCCCTCCGTCGGGGCCTGCTCCGTGGTTCCCTTGTCCGTTTCCGACCGCTGATGAGAGCTCGATTGGCGCGACAACCCGAAGGTCCTTCCCTGCGAAGCCCGGTGGTGGCACGGCGGCCCCGGCTCGGGTAGTCGGGCCCGTCGTTATCCGTACGGCGTGCCGGGGGCCTCCGTTCAATCACCTGGCATTTTTCCCGGCGCCTTCCGCCCGCCCGCTCGCGAGCGCTCCCGCCCCACGATACGCTGAATCCTTCACATGGATGTGAAGGATTCGATTCAGCGCGGGAGAACGGACACATGCGTATCGGAGAGCTCTCGGAGCGCACCGGCACACCGCGCCGGCTGCTGCGCTACTACGAGGAGCAGGGGCTGATCCTCCCCGACCGCTGCGCGAACGGCTACCGCTCGTACGACGAGCGTCTCGTCGACCGGGTGCTGCAGATCAGGGGGCTGCTCGACGCGGGGCTTCCGACCCGGATCATCAAGCAGATCCTGCCGTGCCTCGACAAGCCCCGGCGCATTCACTTCTCCGACGCCACACCGGAGATGATCGCCACGCTGGAGAACGAGCGGGACCGTATGACCCAACGCATCGAGTGCCTGACCCGCAACCGGGACGCGATCGCCGACTACCTTGACGCCGTCCTCAGCAACAACACCGCCAGCTGACCCACCCCGGGGAGCCCACGATGACCGTCCGCCGTGTCGTACCCAACGTCCGGTCCGAAGCGATGCGGGAGAACCGGGAGTTCTACGGTCTCCTGGGCTTCGAAGAGGTGATGAACCAGGGCTGGATCATGACCCTCGCCTCCACCACCAACCCCACCGCCCAGATCAGCGTGCTGACCCACGACGAGACCGGGCCGGTGGTCCCCGATGTGAGCGTCGAGGTGGACGATGTGGACGCGGCCTACGCGGCGATGTGCGACAGCGGTGCCGAGATCGTGCACTCCCTGCGGGACGAGGAGTGGGGCGTGCGCCGCTTCTTCGTCCGCGACCCCAACGGCCGCGTGATCAATGTGCTGAGCCACCGCCGATAACCCGATGCGCCCCGCCCACGCTCTGGGCTCCGCCCACGCACTGGGCTAGCGTCACCGCTCATGACGACACCACCGCGCATCCGCCCGCCCCGCACCGCCGATGAGCGCACCCAGCTGCTGGGCTGGCTCGATATGCAGCGTGCCGTCATCGCGTGGAAGTGCGAGGGCCTGTCCGACGCGGACGCCCACCGATCCTTCCTCCCCACCTCGCCCCAGATGACCCTGGCCGGACTCGTCTCCCATATGCGCTGGGTGGAGCACCTGTGGTTCGAGATCGTCCTCCTCGGCCGCCCGGCCCAGGGCCCCCGGTTCGACGAGGACGTCGAGGATGCCGATATGAGGGTCGAGGGCGTCCCGCTCGCCCAGCTCCTCAAGGACTACGCGCGGCAGTGCGAGGTGTCCAACGAGATCATCGCGGCCCACGCCCTGGACGACACCGGCCGCCACCCGGACTTCAACGCCACCTCCACCAGCCTGCGGTGGATCCTCTTCCACATGATCGAGGAAACCGCCCGCCACGCCGGCCATATGGACACCATTCGGGAACTCGTCGACGGGGCGAAGGGCTACTACTAAAGGGCCACTCCTGACGCCCCGCTACGGTGGCCGGGTGACCTACATCGAGATCAACGGCTCGCCCGCCACCGCGGACACATTGCGGCTGCCCGCGCTCACCAGCTACGGGCACTTCACGGCGATGCAGATCAGAGACGCCCGGGTCCGCGGCCTCGACCTCCACCTCGACCGGCTGCGGTCGGCGACCCGGGAACTGTTCGACGGCGACCTCGACGAGGAGCGCGTACGAGCGGACGTCCGGCACGCCCTGCACGCCGCCGATGTCCGCGACGTCTCGCTCCGGGTGTACGTCTACTGGCCCCAGGACGACGAGCGGGCCACCCTGATGGTCACGGTGCGTCCCCCGCAGACGATGCCGAGGGGCCCGAAATCCGTGATGTCGGTCCCCTTCGTCCGCGAACTCCCCCACATCAAGCACCTGGGCGGCTTCGGCCAGAACCACTACCTCACGGCCGCGCACCGCGCCGGACACGACGAGGCTCTGCTGACGGATGGGCAGGGTGTGGTGGCCGAGGGCGCGATCACCAACATCGCCTTCTGGGACGGCGCATCCGTGACCTGGCCGGACGCCCCCTCCCTACGGGGCATCACGATGGCCCTCCTGGAACCCCGCCTCCCCTCGACCCGCCGCCAGGTAACCCTCGCGGACCTCTCCGCTTATCGCTCGGCGTTCCTCACCAACTCACAGGGGTTCGCACCAGTGCGGCGGATCGACGAGGTGGAGTACACGGTGGATGAGGAGCTGATGGGGCGAGTGGGCGCGGCGTACGACGCGGTGGAGTGGGACGCGATCTGATCCCTGATCGGACCTGGGCCTGACTCTGACACGGATGTCAGGCTGTCGGCCCGCGGCCACTTGGACGCGTGGGCGGTCAACGTGGTGGGCGCGGCCACCGCCGCCGCGCATGTGCTGCCCACGATGGCGGAGCGGGGTAGCGGAACGTTCATCGTCACGGGCGGCATGCCCCAGCCCAAGCCCGCCTATGTGAGCCTGTCCTTCGGCAAGGCCGGGGTCCGCACCTTGGTGCAACTCCTCGACATGGAATACGGCCCCTCCGGCGTCCACGTGGCTACGGTCACCGTCGACGGCCCCGTAGCCCCCGGCACGGACTTCGACCCGGACGAGTAGCGGACCACTACTGGCGCCTCCACACCCAGCCCCGCGATGCGTGGCAACAGGAAGTCCTCCATACGGGCGCCAACTGACTACCGCCACCTTCATCTGGAAGTTTCGCCCAAGGCCCTGGCGAGACCTGGCACCGGTTCGTACTCAACATCTACGTTGGTCCGGTCAAAAAAATACTTGGCACCCAGCAACGACCTCAAGTCGGCTTCGACGCGAAGTCGTTCCCCCATTGCTTCGGGAACGACTGGCGAGTCCAGCAGCACTACCGTCTGATCAGAACTGATGCTGATGGAGTGAGCATCGGGCAGTGATTGCAACTTGGCGCCGAAGTGATTTACCAGATCAGCGCCGAAGATCGTCAGCCAGTACACGCCCGGAAGAAACCTTCGAAAATCCGCGGCGGAGACCCCAACGGCCTGGGTCATAGCGCCCGACCCGCTTGTCTCGACCACTGTATGTTTCGCATCGTATTCATCGACCGAACAGGCGAATCCATAATACGGCGGTAGCTGAATGCAAAGTCCGTAGAGCCACTGTAGCCACCGACCACCCTGATCACCTTTCATGGCCGCCAGATCCCACCAGAAGGTCCATTTCGCCAGCCGGTCGGACAGGTACGAGAACATGGCCTTGAACTTTGCGTTCCTTCCTCGCACGAAAAGCACGCCTTCTGCAGAGTAGAGATCACACGCCGCACCAAAACTTTGCGGGCTGAACTCACTCCGGGCCCTCTCAACGGAATCGAACCGAGATGGAGAAATCAGCGGATCAACCAGAACCTGCCAGAGCGTCTGTACTGAGCGCAGGCTTGAAAGGTCCTGAGGAGTGTACACAGATGCCCGAAAGGCATTTCCCATTTCTCTCATCCTTTCGAGTCGATGTCTTAATCAACTGCGACTTCGAGGCGCCTGGGAATAATTCAGCACACTTCGGTTCTCACTCCAACCTCACAGCACCTCGTATATTATTCCACCACTATCAGCTATGGCCTCCTTGAGGGGCCCGGTCACATGCGTGCCCTCGGGGTGTTCATCCGAAGGGGCGCGTACGACGATGTCAAATCGGTTGGCAGCAGGCAGCATTGCACTGCTGCCACGGAGTCGCACACGCAAGCCTTTTGCGATTCGAGTGTTGTCCCTCATCTGCTCGTCATAGCTCTGCACCGCCACATCCTTGACATCCCCGACGACCTGTCCGCTGAGGAAGAAGTCGGGAATCCTTTCGCGCTCCACCTTCTTTTTGAGGTTCAATATTTCGATTGTCTGGTTATTCTTTGCGACGCCCATTCCGGATTCCGCATTGTAGGCGTCTATACCGGGCTTCTCCTTGACGCGACCAAGTTTGCGCGCCGCTCGCCCCTCAACGTATTTGACGATAGACTGCTTCCCTTCGTACTTATTCTTGAAATCGTCCACATATCTCTGACTCGTTCCTGGCTGCAGCTTCTCCAACCTGTCCAGATTCGGTGTTTTCAACAACAGAATCTCTCGGGGCCTTACCGGCAACACATGGCTGGAGGTGGCCATCGCCTGAACATGCACCTTCTGGCCCTGTGCATCGGTGGACTCTACAACCAGTCGCAGCGGAACCCGATGGTTACGCGATAGGGCTGGAAGTTTTGATGCGGCCTGGCTTCGGGTCGGCCGAGACGCGAGAAGGGCTTCCGCATCTCGAATCGCGGCTCGCTTGTCCGACTGCTTCGCGCCAGCATCCGCCGAGTTTCCCCTGTCAGCGGATCCAGGCTTTCCCTTGAAGCCATTAGAGAATTTCTTGGCGGCCCGGGCGATTTTGGCGGCGATTTTGTCGATGGCGCGGTTGACCGGGCGGGAGACTTTTTGGAAGACCTGTTTGATCTTGTTGGCCAGGCCGCCGATGCCGAGCAGCGACGCCAGGAGGCCGATCAGGAGGGGGATGCTCGCGGCGAGGGCGGTTTCGATCGTCTTGGGGACGCCGGCCGCGCCGCCGTTGGCTATGGCTATGACCGCGTCCAGGACCGCGTTGACGAATTCGACGATCTGGGCGCCCTGGTTCACGATGAACGTGACGATGTCGATGATGCCCTTGACCGCGCGGACGAAGGCGGAGGCGGGGTTGAGGAGGGAGAGGATCCAGGTGATGCCCGCGATGATGACCGTGGGGATCAGGTAGGACTTGAGCTCTTCGAGGATGGTGGACTTCAGGTCGCCGGTTTCGGCGGTGATTTCCTTGGCTGCGCCCGCCGGGCCCTCGGTGGCGAGGGCCTTCGCCACCGGGACGGATTGTTCGGCAGCGCTCATGGCCTGGTCGGGGACGCCCTTACGGGTGATGCGGGCGCGGATGTTCGCCCAGGTCAGGCCCAGCAAGGAGGCGATCAGCTGGATGATGCCTTTGAGGTCGAACTTTGATGGGATTTCGATTCCGGCCTTGGCCGAAGTCCCCAACAGCCAGGAGACCAGGCCCGTTTGGAGGTGGGTGCCGATGTTGGAGATGAACTGCTGGAGACCCGCGCCCACCGCGCGGACCAGGTTGCCCAGGAAGCCGATCGGGTCCTTGATGATCTTCATGATGGCGCCGGCGGCCTTGGCCAGGATGCCCATCAGGAGGTTCTTGAGCTCGTTGATGGTCTTGATGACGCCGACGACGGCGTCCACGGCCTTCTGGACCAGGCCCTTGTTCGCCTCCTGGAGTTTCTTGATCTCCTCGTCCACCGCATTGAGGGCCTGGGTGTATTTCTGGGCCAGGGTCTGGACCAGTTGCTTCGATTTGTCGTTGACCTCCGACTCCAGGCCGTCGAACTTTCCGGCGAAGTCCTTCGCCGCGTCCTGGCCGTACTTCTTCAGTTCGGCGGGGAGCTTGTCGACCTCCGCCTTCAGTTCGGCGCGGCCCTTGGCGATACGGGCCTTGGCCCTGCCCAGTTCGGTGCCGATCGTGTCGGCGATGGACGAGATGACGCCCTGCATCAGACGTACGTAGAGCTTGCGGGACTCCTGGAAGAGCTGGTTGGCCTCCTCCGGCATGCCCGCGATCTTGTCTTTGGCCCATTTGGCCGGGCCCCAGAAGCCGCCGTAGCGCTTGTCCTTGTACTCCTTCATCCGGCGCTTCTGGTCGGTGTTGAAGGCGTCCCGGGCCTTCTTCTCGCCCTCCTCGAACTGTTTGTCCACCTTGCCGTCGAGGCCGTCGAGGATGCCCTCGACGTCCTTCTGCGTGGCGTCGAAGACCTTCTGGAGCTTGGCGGTGACCTCCTCCCGCTTCTTCTCGTCCTTCGATTTGGCCTCGCCCTTGCCGCCGTCGACCTGCTTGCCCGCGCCCGCGCGGGTGGCGGTCAGGGCGGACATGGCCTGGGTGCCGGCCGCGGCCGCCTGTGACTTCGCGGTGGCCAGTTGCCGCTTCTCCGCTCCCCGGGCCTGCGCCGGGGCCGTCGCGGAGTGCTTTTCCGCCTTCTTCTTCTCGCCCAGGGCGTCCGTGAACTCCGGCTCGTTGCTCTTGGCCAGCTGCTCCTCGGTGACGTCCGCGTCCGCCATCTGCTGATCGGTCTTCTTCGGGCCTTCCGAGAAGTCCGTGACCTCGGGCGGCTGCTGCCGCGGAGTGGCGTCGGCGGCGCTCGGTGCGCCCGGGTTGGCCGGAGGCTGGTCCGGCCCCATGGGCGTGACCTGCTTCTCCTTGGCCTTCGAGGTGTCGGGGGCGGCCTTCGTGGTCGTCTCGATGTCCTTCGAGGACGCCTTCTTGCCGTCGGTGACCTTGCCGTCGACCTCGCCCTTGATCTTGTCGGCCTTGCCGGAGTCGGCGAACTTGTCTGCCTCGTCGAGGTTCTTGGGCGCCTGCGCCGCGATCGCCTCGTTCACCGCCGCGATGAAGCCCGCCTTGTCGAACTCCCCCGGCTTGGCGGCGTTCATCTTCTCCGCGTTGGCCGCCTTGCCCTGCGCCTCCTTGTCGTCCGGCGGGGCCACCGCCGCGTCCTGGGCGGACCGGGACTCCGCGGTCGCGGGGTGGTGCTGGGACAGCTTCCGCTTCTTCGCCGCGACGTCCGACTGGACCTTGCGGAAGCCGGGGGCCTGGGCCGGTGGAGGCTTCACCGGCGCCGCGTAGCGCTGGGCGACCAGACGGGAGACCGCCGTGTTCCCGGCCGCGGCCTGCAGGCGCTGGAGGTGGCGGGGGGACAGACCGGGGGCGGCGGACGGGGGGACAGGCGCGGCCGCCTGCTCAGAGGCCGCCGACGGGGCTGGGGCCGAGGTCGGCTGCGGTGCCGTGCGCTCCCTCGCCCCCGGCTTCGCGGACGCGGCAGACTTCCCGGACTTCTCCGAGGCAGACTTCATCGCGTCATCCGGTCACCGGGCGGCCGGCGATACGTCCGCGACATGTATGCGCGCCATGTATGTCAGGGTGCTGGTTCCACCCCCTCCAAGCCCGTGGCAGACCGGGCAGCGATGGGGGCAGGGCTTTCTGCCCTATCGGGAAAGGGAATCCGCTGCCTCTTCGGGCAGGGCCTTGTGTACGCCGGGGCGGCCGAAAGCCCGTTCCCGTTGATCCTTTTCCCGGGAACAATCGCTCTCGTTTCCCCGGTCAAGGAGAGTGGCATGCCGTCGTACTTGTCCCCGGGTGTCTACGTCGAAGAGGTGGAATCCGGGTCGCGGCCGATCGAGGGGGTCGGGACCTCGGTCGCCGCCTTCATCGGGTTCGCGCAGAAGGGGCCGTTCAACGAGCCGACGCTCATCACCAACTGGACGCAGTTCACCACCGTTTTCGGGGACTTCGTCGAGGGCACCTACCTCGCCTCCTCCATCTACGGTTTCTTCGCCAATGGTGGTGGCATCTGCTACGTCGTGCGCATCGGCGGCGCGGAGGAGGCGGAGCCGGGCGGAGAGCGCGCGGGCACGGCGAAGGAGGTCGCCTCGGGGCCTTCGGCCCAGCTCGGGCCGTATGTCGTCCGCACCCTTCCCGGTGCCACCGGGGAGATCACCGTCGAGGTGGCCGACCCCGAGGGCGACGACCCGCCGCAGGACGTCTTCGCGCTGGTGGTCAAGCGGGACGGAGTGGTCGTGGAGACCTACCCGGCCGTGACCACCAAGCGCAGCAAGGAGAACGTGGCCACGCAGGTCAGGGCCCGGTCCCAGCTGATCAGGCTGGAGGAGCCGGGGAAGGGCGCGGCGCCCGCGAGGCCCGAGTCGCAGGTGGTGACGCTCGCCGCCTCTCCCGGTGCCGGCCCGGGGGCCGGCGCGGCGGTGGTGCCGGACGCGCTGTCGGCGGACTCGTACGTGGGGGATCCCGACCAGCGGACCGGATTCGGCGGTCTGGAGGCGGTCGAGGAGATCACCATGGTGGCCGCGCCGGACCTGATGAGCGCCTACCAGCGGGGTGCGGTGGACCTCGAGACGGTGATCACGGTGCAGCGCGGGCTGATCACCCACTGCGAGGCGATGGGCGACCGGATCGCCATTCTCGACCCGCCGCCCGCCCTGAGCCCGCGGCAGATCAAGACCTGGCGCGAGGAGACGACCGGGTTCGACTCCCGGTACGCCACCCTCTACTACCCGTGGATCAAGGTGTTCGACCCGGCCGTGGGCCGGGACGCCTTCGTACCGCCGAGCGGACACATCGCGGGGGTGTGGGCGCGCAACGACGAGACGCGTGGGGTGCACAAGGCCCCGGCGAACGAGGTGGTACGGGGCGCCGTCGCGCTCCAGACGCAGATCACCAAGGGCGAGCACGACCTCCTCAACCCCATCGGGCTCAACTGCATCCGTGCCTTCCCCGGCCGCGGCATCCGGGTGTGGGGCGCGCGCACGCTCGCCGATGACGCGTCCTGGCGCTATCTCAATGTGCGGCGGCTGTTCAACTACCTGGAGGAGTCGATTCTGGCGGGCACCCAGTGGGTGGTCTTCGAGCCCAACGACGACGCCCTGTGGGCCCGTATCCGGCGCACCATCTCGGCGTTCCTGGTCAATGAGTGGCGCAAGGGCGCGCTCTTCGGGCTGACCCCGGACGAGGCCTTCTATGTGAAATGCGACCGCGAGACCAATCCGCCGGAGTCCATCGACGCCGGGCAGGTGATCTGTGAGGTCGGGGTGGCCCCGGTGAAGCCCGCGGAGTTCGTGGTGTTCCGGCTCGCCCAGCTCTCCGCGGGCACGGGAGCGGTTGACGAGTGATGAGCGGTTGATGAGTGATGAGCGGTTGATGAGTGATGACCACCACGACCGACCCGATCCTAGGAGGCTGGTATGCCGCTCCCCGAACTCGACAGCTCCGTGGGACATTCCTTCGGGCTGGAATTCGACAGCGTGCTCATCAGGCAGATCACCGAGGTCAGTGGTCTGAAGATGGAGCAGGACGTGATCGAGCTGAAGCAGAACACCGCCGACGGGAAGTACGCCATCAAGAAGCTGCCCGGCCGTCCCAAGGCCGGTGAGGTCACGGTCACCCGCGGTCTGACCGAGGACAACAGCTTCGAGCAGTGGATCAAGGATTCCCGGTTCGGGAAGATGACCAATGCCCGGCGCAACGGCTCCATCATCGTCTACGACTACGAGGGCATTCCGATCAAGCGGTACAAGCTCATCAACGCCTGGCCCAAGTCCCTGGAGATCAGCACGCTCAAGGCCGGTGACACCTCCGTGCTCACCGAGAAGCTGGCCATCACCTACGAGAGCGTGGAAGTCGACTGATGCGGCGTACCATCGCGGCATCCCCCGAGCGGGCGGCCCCGGACCGGCAGACCGAGACCCTGCGGACGGAGTTCCCCTTCGAGCTGCCGCGCGGATACGTGGACGAATCCGGGACGGTGCACCGCGACGGCATCATGCGGCTCGCCACCGCCCGCGATGAGCTGATCCCGCTGCGGGACGACCGGGTGCGGGAGAACTCCGCCTATCTCTCGGTGGTGCTGATCTCCCGGGTGCTCACCCGGCTCGGCTCGATCGAGGACATCCATCCGGGCATCGTCGAGGACCTGTTCGCCTCCGACCTCGCCTTTCTGCAGGACTTCTACCGCAGGATCAACGCCGAGGGGCACACCAGGGCCGCGGTCACCTGCCCCTCGTGCCAGGAGAACTTCGCGGTGGATCTGTCCGGTGGTGGTCGCCTGGGGGAATCGTGACGTACGCGGCCGACCGGATCCATGAGGAGGTCGCGTACCTCGCCTACCACTTCCACTGGCCCCTCGACCAGATCCTCGACCTCGAGCACACCGACCGATTGCGGTACGTGGACCACATTGTCCGGCTGAACGAGCGGTGACATGACATGGGATTGCTGTCCTGGCTGGCCGGACACCGGCCAAGTGGCACCGGGAACACGGCGCACACCGGATCGGAGACGGAGACGGGCCCCTTGAGGCCGCCTGCCGTGCCGGGGTGGCGGGAGGTGCCGCCGTTGCAACGGACGGTGGTGGCGCCCGAGTTGGTGACCGATCCCTCGGGGTTCCGGGCGGGGTTGGGGACGTGGCAGAACGCGTCGTTCCTCGGGACGCTCGGCCATCTGGTGGACCTGGAGGCACCGTCCGGGGTGGGGCACGGTCTCGCCATGCCGTCGCCCCCTGCCGATACGCCGAACCCGGCTGCCCGCACACCGCCGACGGTGAACCGTGAGGTCGGTCCCGTCGTGGCGCGGGAGTTGGCCACGCCTCGGAGCGCACCCGTACGGCGGGTGGCGGAGGGTGCTGCCACCCCGGACGCGCCGGAGGTGGTCGAGCCGCTGATCTCCGCCCGCCCTCCGGACGAACGGATACGGCAGCTGACCACGTTGCCCCTCGCCACGCCACGGCCCGCCGCGGCAGCGGGCGATGTGCCCCCTACGACATCGCCTTCGCCACCGGTCCAGCGGTCCGCCGCCCTCGGCCTGGGCGAGCCGCTGACCGAGCTGCCGCCGACCGCCCAGCGCACACCCGTGGCCAGCACCGGGGCCCTGACTCCCGAGCAGCCGGAAGCCGTACCACCGGAGCTGCCGCGCGGCGACGCACCGTCCAGGCCACTGCTCGCCGACGATCCGCTGGTGGTGCGTACGGCGGACACCGGTACGCCATCCGCTCCCACCCCCACGACCCCACCCGTACCGTTGCAACGGGCCACCGCCGGCGGGATGCCGATGGCGGCCGAACCCGCACCGGCGGCCGGGCCCGTGGTGCCGCTCGTGGCACAGCGATCGGTGCCGCTGTTCTCGGGCGCGTACGACATGCCCGACCGGCCAGGCGGCTCCGGTCCGGTGCCCGCCGCCGAGCCACCCGTCGTGCCGGTGCGCTGGTCCGCTGCCGGTGGCCCGGCCCGCACGAGTCCGGGGGCGACGGCAGCGGGCGGGACGTCGGCCACGAATCCCCCGACGACACCCACGGCCCAGCGGTCGGCGGCGCCCACGGCCCAGCGGTCGGCGGCGCCCACGGCCGCCGCTCCCCCGCCCCCGGCCACCGGGCACCGCCCCACCGCGCCGACACCGGCCACCGCCCCGACGGCCCCGGCCCGTCCGCCGGTCGACGCCGGTTCGGTGGCGGTGGCCGCCGGGGTGGCGCAGCGCATGGCGGACGGCTCCGTGGTGTTCCCGCCCTCGCGCGTTCCGTCCGTGCCGCCCGCCCCGTCCGCACCGCGGATACAGCGGCGGGCGCGGTTCCTCCCGCCCGTGCAGCGCGATGCCATGAGCCCGGATCCTCCCGACGCCCCGGCCCCTGACCCGCCCGCTCCGCCCGACCTGTCCGCCGAGCCACCGTCCGCCCCGCCGCCCGCCGTGCCACCGGCGGCAGGCCCGCCCTTCGAGTCCGCTCCCGAGCCGTCCCCCGCAGGCGCGCCCCATGACGGCACACCGGGAGAACCGGGGGGACACGGTGGCAAGGGCGGGGCGCCCAAGGTGGACGACGAGCTGGTCCGTGCGCTGTACGGCCCGCTGAGCCGGCTGCTGAAGGCGGAGTTGCGGCTGGAGCGCGAACGGGCCGGACATCTGATCAACACCAGGCACTGACAAGTGCGGAGAGAAGGGACACGGCATGCCCGTTACCGATGACCCGGCGGTCAGCGTCTGTTTCGTCGTCACGGTCGACGGCATCGAGCTCGGCTCGTTCAACACCTGTGAGGGCCTCGGCTGCGAGGTGGTGCTGGAACTGCGCGAGGAGGGTGGCAACAACAGCCATCTGTGGCAGCTGCCCACCCGGCTGAAGTACCCCAACATCAAGCTGTCCCGGCCACTGACCCGTGACACCGAGAAGGTGGCCAAGTGGTTCGCGAGCATGACCACCGGGATCGCCCGCCGCACCGCGCATATCGAGGCGCGGACGGGCGACGGGCACAAGGTGGCGCAGTGGGGTCTGCTCGAGGTGGTGCCGGTGCGCTGGACCGGACCGTCGTTCAACCCGGAGTCGCCCAAGGTGGCCATGGAGACCATCGAGATCGCCCACCACGGCTATGTGATGGAGGGCTGACCCATGAGCTCACCCGTGGCGTTCAGCGCGGCGGGCGGCGGGGCCGCCGCGGGCAGGACAGGTGGCGGGGCCCGGCCCAAGCTGGAGCACGCCTATCTGGAGCTGCGCACCCCGCCACCGGGTGGTGGTCTCACGCCTGGTGGGCCGTGCGGGCGGATCGACTTCCAGTTCAACCCCAAGGAGCTGAGCCTGACCAAGGCGGCGGCCTGGAAGCGCACCCCGGCCAAGGGGGCGAAGAGCGCGGGGCCGCCCGAGTATCAGGGGCCGCAGCCCAGCAAGCTGACCGTCGAGATGTTCTTCGACGCGAGCGACACCCAGGACACCAGCGTGGTGACCTCGGTGGAGCGGCTGTTCACCTGCTGTGTGCCGACCAACGAGACCCGGCAGCAGCAGCGGGCCTCGCCGCCATGGGTGGTGTTCCACTGGGGCGGGCTCACCGGGTTCCCCGGCTACGTCAGCCAAGTGCAGGCGAAATACACCCTGTTCACCACCTCCGGTGTGCCGATCCGGGCGGTGTGCCAGGTGACGATGGAGGAGATCACCGGGGAGACGCCGGGGCAGAATCCGACCTCGGGCGCGCTGCACGCACGCCGGGTGCACCGCGTGCGCACCGGCGACACGCTGCCGCTGCTGGCCTGGCGTGAGTACGGCGATCCGGCGGCCTGGCGGGTCATCGCGGAGACCAACGGGATCGACGATCCGATGCGGCTGCCAGGCGGGATCGAGCTGCTGCTTCCGGCGCTGGACGAGCTGGAGCGCGACGAGGGGGCCGGAGCCCACGGCGACGGTCATGGCGGGGGGCGGTGAGCGATGGCCCAGCAGAGCGTCGCCAAGGCCCTGGTGGTGGAGTTCGGCGGCCGTCCGCTCTCCCCCGCGCTGGCGAACACGCTGGTCGAGGGGTATGTGGACGACAGCCGTACGCTGCCCGATCTGTTCGTGCTGCGCTTTCGCGACCCCAGCCGGGTGCTGCTGGAGCAGGCGGGGGTGGAGATCGGTACCGAGGTGCGGCTGCTGGCCGGCGCCGGGGGCGGGCCTTCGCCGCGTCCCCTGCTGACCGGGAGCGTCACCGCGCTGGAGGTGGAGATCGACGACACCGGCACCTTCACGGTGGTGCGCGGGCTGGACGAGTCGCACCGGCTCTTCCGGGGCCGTCAGGTGGCCAGCTACCAGAACATGACCCTCGCCGACATCTGTGTCCGGGTGGCGCGGCGGGCGGGGCTGAAGCCGGGGAAGGTCGATGTGGCGGGCCCGGTGCTGGAGCATGTGGCGCAGCCGAACATCAGCGACTGGGAGTTCCTCCGCGGGCTCGCCGAGGAGGCGGGCGCCCAGGTGTATGTGACGGACGGACGGCTGCATCTCGCCAAGCCCACCGAGGCGGGTGGCGCCCCGGACACCTCGGCGCGCGCCGCCCGCGACCCCCTGGTGCTGGAGATGGGGGACAATCTGCTGCGCTGCCGGGCCGGGGTGTCGGCGGCCGAGCAGGTGTCCACGGTCGAGGTGCGGGGCTGGGACGTCAAGACCAAGCAGCCGCTGGTGGGCCGCGCGGACGCGGGCAAGGCGGCGACCCTGGACCTGGGGGTGACGGCGGCGGAGGTGGCGCGGCCGTTCGGCGAGGCCAGCTTTGTGGTGTCCGACGCGCCGTACGGCCACCAGGCGCAGGTGGACCAGGCCGCCAAGGCCCTCGCGGCGCGCATCGCGGGGTCGTTCGCCGAGCTGGAGGCGGTGATCCGGGGCAATCCGGAGGTGCGGGCGGGTGGCGCGGTCACCCTGGCCGGGGTCGGCAAACCCTTCGAGGGGCGCTACACCGTCACCTCCTCGCGGCATGTGTTCGACCCGGTGCGCGGCTATGAGACCTGGGTGACGGTGTCCGGGCAGCAGGAGCGTTCGCTGTTCGGGCTGACCGGCGGCGGGTCCGGTGGCGGTGGCGCGGAGACCGCCACCCGGTGTTCGGGGCTGGCCAACGGCACGGTCACCGACACCAAGGACCCCGACGGGCTCGGCCGGGTCAAGGTGCGGTTCCCCTGGCTGTCCGACGAGTACGCCAGCGACTGGGCGCGCACCGCCCAGGCGGGCGGGACCGGTGGCGGGGAGGCGTTCATCCCCGAGGTCGGCGACGAAGTGCTGATCGGATTCGAACAGGGCCATCTGGACCGCCCGTATGTGCTCGCCGGTCTCTACAACGGCAAGGACAGACCGGGGCAGGGACAGGGCGCTTCGGGGCAGGGGCAGGGTCTCGGTCCTCAGCGGGGCCAGGGCGACGGCCAGGAGACGGCGGCGGTCGACCCCACCAGCGGCGCGGTCAACAAGCGCGCGTTCGGCTCCCGTGGCGGCAACAAGCTGGAGCTGCTCGACGCGGCGAACGGCCCGCAGGGCGTACGGCTGGTCACCGGCGATGGAAAGCTCCGGATCAACCTCGACCGCAAGGGCACGGCCATCGTGGTGCACAGCGACGGCACGGTGGAGATCGAGGCCAAGGAGCAGGTGTCCATCAAGGCGGGCAGCGGGGTGTCCCTGGACGCGGGCGACGGCACGCTGGAGCTGGGCGGCGCCACGGTGAAGCTGACCGCCCGCGGCGGCGTGCAGGTGGACGGCGGCAACGGCCAGGTGAAGCTGTCCACCGGCGGGGCGGTGGAGGTGCGGGGCAACCAGGTGGCGGTGAGCGGCACCACCCGCACCGAGCTCAAGGGCGGGGATTCGCTCTCCGTCAGCGCGCCGATGGTGCGCATCAACTGACACCGCACACGACAGCGCCGAGTCGGTGTGAAGAGACGAGCGAGCGAAGAGACAGCGACCAGGCAGGGGGCACAGCACATGCCAGCAGCCGCACGCGTCGGCGATCCCACCGGCCACCCCGGGACGATCGGACCGCCCGGCGAGCCCACCGTGCTGATCGGCGGGCGGCCCGCGGCCACCGTGGGCACCGCCCACCAGTGCGGTTCACCCGCCGCCCACAGCACCTCGCAGATCGCCCCGCCCGGCAGCTCCACGGTGCTCATCGGCGGCCGGCCGGCGGCGCGGGTGGGTGACGCGGCGGGGTGCGGCTCGCCCATCACGTCCGGGTGCCCGAGCGTGCTGATCGGAGGGTGAGGGATGGGGCGGCAGTTCATCGGCGCGGGCTGGGCGTTCCCACCCCGTACGGACGCCACCGGATCGATAGCCCTGGTCCGCGAGGAGCGGGAGATCGAGGAGTCGATCCGGCTGATCCTGGCCACCTCGCCCGGTGAGCGGCCGATGCGGCCGGAGTTCGGCTGCGCCCTCGGCGACTATGTGTTCGCGCCCGCGGACGCCGGTACGGCCGGGCAGCTGGCCTACGAGGTGCGGCTGGCCCTGGAGCGGTGGGAGCCGCGGATCGAGGTGGCGGACGTCGCCGTCCGCTTCGACGAGGCGGACAACGGGGTGCTCTACATCGACATCGGCTACGCGGTGCGCGGCGCGAACGACCCGCGCAACCTCGTGTTCCCGTTCTATGTGATCCCGCACGGCGAGGAGGGCGGATGACACTCCCCAGCCCGAACCTGGACGACCGCAGATTCCAGGGTTTGGTGGACGAGGCCAAGCGGCTGGTGCAGCAGCGCTGTCCGGAGTGGACCGACCACAATGTCTCCGATCCGGGTGTCACGCTCATCGAGGCGTTCGCCACCATGGTCGACCAGCTCGTGTACCGGCTCAACCGGGTGCCGGACAAGAACTATCTGGCCTTCCTCGATCTGATCGGGGTGCGGCTCTATCCCCCGACGGCGGCGCGCACCGAGGCCACGTTCTGGCTGTCGGCGCCGCAGCCGGAGCCGGTGCGGATCCAGGCGGGCACGGAGGTGGCCACGGTGCGCACCGAGACCGAGGAGGCGGTGGTCTTCACCACCGGCCGCGATCTGTCGGTGGTGCCGTGCGAGCTGACCCGTCTGGCCACCTGGCCGGCCGCCGGCGATGCCACCGACCGCTCGCAGGAGCTGGCGCTGGGCCGTGATGTGCCCTGCTTCGGCCGCACGCCCACCCCCGGCGACTGTCTCTACCTCGGTCTCTCCCAGCCGGTGCCGGGCTGCGCGGTGGTGCTGCGGCTGGACTGCCGGGTGGACGGCGTGGGCGTGGATCCGCGCCGCCCGCCACTGCTGTGGGAGGCGTGGGACGGCAGCGCCTGGACGTCCTGCGAGGTGGAGAAGGACGACACCGGCGGGTTCAACAAGGCCGGCGAGGTCATCCTGCATGTGCCGGCCACCCACACCTCCTCGGTGCTGGTGCGCGAGTCCGGGGGGTGGCTGCGCTGCCGGCTGCTGGAGGCGGCTGCGGACCAGCCCACCTATGTGGCGTCCCCGACGGTGCGTCAGGCCAGTGCGTTCACCATCGGCGGCACGGTGGAGGCCGCACACGCGGAGAGCGTGGTCGAGGAGGTCCTGGGCCTGTCGGAGGGGGTGCCGGGGCAGGGTTTCCGGGTGGCGCGGCCCCCGGTGGTGGCGGGCGAGGAGCCGTTCGTGGTGGAGGTGGCCGAGGGCCACGGCTGGGTGGAGTGGACGCGCGTGGACAACTTCGCGCACTCCACGCCGTACGATCGGCACATCACGCTGGACCCCAACTCCGGGCAGGTGGACTTCGGTCCGGCGGTGCGGGAGCCCGACGGCACGCTGCGGCTGTTCGGGGCGGTGCCGCCGAAGGGCTCGCCCGTGCGGGTGCGCGCCTACCGTACGGGTGGCGGGCATCGGGGCAATGTGGCGCGCGGTGCGCTGCGGGTGCTGCGCAGCTCGCTGCCGTATGTGGCGCGGGTGGAGAACCGGCGCCCGGCGCTGGGCGGGGTGGACGGCGAGACGGTGGAGAACGCGCGAGTGCGGGGCCCGTTGACGCTGCGCACCCTGCACCGGGCGGTCGTACCGCATGACTACGAGCAGCTGGCCCGCGAGGTGGCGCCCGACGCCGCCCGGGTGGCGTGTGTACCGGCGGGTGAGGCCGATGGCCGTGGCGAGGGTGAGGATCCGGCGGGCGGGGTGCGGCTGCTGGTCGTTCCGGCCGGTCGCGATGACGAGCGGGGGCGGATCCGGTTCGAGGAGCTGATCCCGCCGCCGGACACCCTCGCCATGATCTCGGCCTATCTGGACGAGCGGCGCCCGATCGGCACCCGGCTGGCGGTGGGACCGCCGTACTACCAGGGCGTCACCGTGGTCGCCTCGGTGCAGGCGGGGCGCGGGGTGGCCGCCGAGCGGCTGCGGGAGGCGGCGCTGACCGCGCTGTACGGCTACTTCAACCCGCTGACCGGCGGGCCGGAGGGGCAGGGCTGGCCGTTCGGGCGGCCGGTGCACTCCGGTGAGGTGTTCGCGGTGCTGCAGCGGGTGCCCGGCGTGGATCTCGTCGAGGACGTACGGCTGTTTCCGGCGGACCCGGTGACCGGGCAGCGGGCGGAGGCCACCACGAGGATCGAACTGGACCGGCATGCGCTGGTGTTCAGCTATGAGCACCAGCTGCGGGTACGGGAGGCCTGAGGTGCGCGGAACACTTCCCGGGCTGCCCACGGCCCATCCCCTGCTCCATCAGCTTCCCGCCGTCTATCTCGACCATCCGTTCCTGGAGCGGTTTCTGAGCGCCCTGGACGAGGTGCTGGCACCGGTGCTGCTCACCCTGGACAATCTGCCCGCGCATCTGCATCCGCGCACCGCGCCCGAGGATCTGCTGGCGTGGCTGGCCGAGTGGGTGGCGGTGGAGGTGGACCCGGAGCGCCCGGTGACCCAGCGGCGCGCGGTGGTGGCCGGCGCCGTCACCCGCCACCGCCGGCGGGGCACCCGGGAGGGGCTGGCGGCGGCCGTGCGCGTGGAGACCGGGATCGAACCGGAGATCATCGAGAGCGGCGCCACGGACTGGTCCACCGAACCGGGGGCGCCGCTGCCCGGTTCGGCGCGGCCGTGGGTGACGGTGCGGCTCACGGTGCCGGACGCCGACGCGGTGGCGCCGACCCGGCTGCGGCTGGAGCGGCTGCTCGCCGCGGAGGTGCCGGCGCATGTCGTCTACCGGGTGGAGGTCTCGGCCGAGGGGACGGGGGCGTCATGATCTGTCCGGACTGCGGACACCGCAACGAGGCGGGGGCGCACTTCTGCGCTTCCTGCGAGGCGTTCCTGGCCTGGGACGAGGAACCGGACCGGCGGCCGGGGGGCTCGGCGCCGCCCGTCACCCCGCCGGGCTCCGGTACGGGCGAGGGGCCACGCCCCGCGCCGTCCACCCCGGCCACTCCGGCACCCGCCCCGCCCGCCGCTGCGCCTGCCACTCCGCCCGTAGCTCCGCCTGCCGCCCCGCCCGTAGCTCCGCCCGCCGCCCCGGACACCGCTCCGCACCCCGTGACACCGCCCGCCGTGCGCCCGAACGAGCCCGCGGCCGCGCCCCGGCGGCCCGGGGACCGGCTGGATGACACCGGTACCGGTCCGGACCACCGGCCGGATGCGCCGGTCGAGCCCCCGGCCGCGCCCCCGAGGCCGGACGCCCCGCCGCGCCGCCCCGGCCGCCCGTGTCCCCGGTGCCGTGCGGACAATCCGCCGGACCGCAGGCTCTGTGTGCGCTGCGGCATCCTGCTCGACTCCGCGCCGGAGCCCGGGCGGCCGCGTCGGCTGCCCTGGTGGTGCCGGATCTTCCGGCGCGACGCCCGGCGCCCGCTGGCCGCGGGCAGCAGGCCCACCCACCGGACCTGGCCACGGCCCCGGCTGACCCTTCCGGTGCTGGTGCTGGTGCTGGCCGCGGCGGCGTGGTTCGCCCGTTCCCAGCTCTCCGAGGTCTTCACCTTCACCCAGGACCAGACCGGCGATCCAAAGGCCCTGCATCCCACGGCGGTACGCGGCTCCAGCCAGGCGCCTGGCCACCGGGCCGGGGCGGCCTTCGACGGCTACAACAACCGGTACTGGGCGCCGGCCACCGCGGGCCCGGGCACGGGCCAGTACCTGGAGGCCGACTTCGACCGGCCGGTGCGGCTGCGGAAGCTGCTGATCACCTCGGGGCGCTCGGCGAAGGCGGATGAGTTCCTGACCCAGGCGCGGCCCTCGGAGCTCACCCTCACCCTGGTCACCTCGGAGGGCGAGCGCACCACCAAGGGCGTCAACCTCCAGGACCAGCCCGGTCAGCAGAGCTTCGATGTGCACGGCTCGGACGTGGTGCGGATCCGGCTGTCGGTCGACGCGGCGTACGGCGCCCGCTCCGACCGGCGGACGGCCATCGCCGAGGTGGAGTTCTTCGGCCGTCAGTGACGTGGGGTGCGTTCCTGACGGCCGGTCACACCTCGCCCTGGGCGGCCCACGGTCAGCCCTCTCCCCGGGAGGCCGTGCGCCGGGCGCTGTCGCGGCGCGGCCTGAGCGGGGCGTCCTGGTCGCTGAAGAGCTCCGGGTGCTTGGCGCGGATCTTCTCCACATCGCTGAAGACCAGCCGCAGATGGGAGCGGAGCGCCTCGTCGGCCCGGTCCAGGTCGCCCTCCTCCAGCAGGTCGACCACCTCGCGGTGCTGGCCGATGAGCAGGGACATCTGCTGGGTCATGGGCAGTGAGAGCCTGCGGGCGCGGTCCAGCTGGGCCTTGGCCTGGCTGACGACGGGCCAGGCGGAGGCGTGTCCGCTGACGGCCATCAGCCGGGCGTGGAAATCCTCGTCCAGCTGGAAGAAGCCCCGCATATCGGAGCGGCGGTCGGCCTCCTCCTGCGCGGTGAGCAGCACCCGCAGCTCCGCCACGTCGCGGGCGGTGGCCTTCTCCACGGCCTCCCGCAGCGCGGCGCACTCCAGTGCCTCCCGGATGAACTGGGCGGAGGCGACATCGCGCTCCCGGATGCGCGAGACGAACGTGCCCATCTGGGGATAGATGTCGACCAGCCCCTCGTCGGCGAGCAGGATCAGGGACTCGCGGACGGGGGTGCGGCTGACTCCGAGCTCGGCCGCCAGGTCGTTCTCCGAGACGGCGGAGCCGGGCTCCAGCTCCAGGCTGACGATGCGCGAACGCAGCACCTCATGGACCAGTTGCCGGGTGTTGCGCCCCCGGGAGCGTGCCGCGTGCAGTCCCTCCGCCGGTGCCATCCGACCCCTTCCGAACCCTTGACTCGTCTCGCTGACGTACTTGTATGGTAGCCGACCGACAGCCCGGACTCCACCCCCGGAGCCCCTCGGGAGCCCTCCGGAACCCCGGTACAGCCCCCGGGATCCGCCCGGAGGCCCCGGGAGCCCGCTCAGTGAGGAGCACATGCGTATGGCCACGATCACGGAGGCCAAGGTCATCATCACCTCGCCGGGTCGCAATTTCGTGACCCTGAAGGTGACCACCTCCGACGGCGTGACCGGTCTCGGTGACGCGACCCTCAACGGCCGCGAACTCGCGGTCGCCTCCTATCTGGAGGACCACCTCGTACCGCTGCTGATCGGCCGCGACCCCGCCCGTATCGAGGACACCTGGCACTACCTCTACAAGGGCGCCTACTGGCGCCGCGGCCCGGTGACCATGACCGCGATCTCGGCCGTGGACACCGCGCTGTGGGACATCAAGGGCAAGGTCGCGGGCCTTCCGGTGTACGACCTGCTGGGTGGCAAGGCCCGCGAGGGCGCCATGGTCTACGGCCACGCCAGCGGCGGCGACGTCCCCGAGCTGCTGGAGGACGTCGCCCGCTTCCGGGAGATGGGCTACCGCGCGATCCGCGCCCAGGCCGCCGTCCCCGGCTCACCGGGGACCTACGGCATCCGCCACGGCGCGGTCGCCACCGTCTACGAGCCCGCCACCGGCGCGCTGCCCGAGGAACAGCCCTGGTCGACCGAGGCGTATCTGGACTTCGCGCCGCGCTATCTGGAGGCGGTCCGCGAGCGGTTCGGCTTCGACTTCCATCTGCTGCACGACGTCCACCACCGGCTCACCCCCACCGAAGCCGGGCGGCTGGGCCGCAGCCTGGAGGAGGTGCGGCTGTTCTGGATGGAGGACCCCACCCCCGCCGAGCTCCAGGAGTCCTTCCGCCAGATCCGCCACTCCACCACCACCCCGATAGCGGTCGGCGAGGTCTTCAACTCCATCTGGGACTGCCAGCAGCTCATCACCGAGCGGCTCATCGACTACATCCGCGCCTCGGTCGTACACGCCGGGGGCATCACCCATCTGCGGCGGATCTTCCACCTCGCCGAGCTGTACCAGGTGCGCACCGGCTCGCACGGCGCCACCGACCTGTCGCCGGTGAGCATGTCCGCCGCCGTCCACCTCGATGTCACCGTGCCCAACTTCGGCATCCAGGAGTACATGGCGCACGACCCGCTCACCCATGAGGTGTTCCGGCCGGCCTACGAGCTGCGCGACGGCGCGCTGCACCCCTCGGCCGCGCCCGGCCTCGGCATCGAGCTCGACGAGGAGGCGGCCGCCCGTTTCCCGTACGACCCGAAGTACCTTCCGGTGAGCCGCCGTACCGACGGGTCGGTGCACGACTGGTGACCACCAACTCCCCGCGGCGCCTGTCCCTGGCCACCCTGCCCGACGTCCCCGCCGAGAGCCGCCCGCCGATCGACCCGCGCGCGCTGCGCCCCCGGATCGTGCACCTGGGCATCGGCGCCTTCCACCGCGCCCACCAGGCCCTGGCCACTCAAGCCGCCGAGGCGGCGCACGGCGGTGGCTGGGGCATCGCCGGTGTCACCCAGCGCAGCCGGACCGTCGTGGACGCGCTGCACCCGCAGGACGGGCTGTACTCGTTCACCGAGCGGCGCCCCGACGGCCCGGTCACCCGCGTGGTCGGCACCGTCACCGAGGTGCTGCACGCCGCCGACGACGGCGCCCGGCTCGGCGCGCTCCTCGCCTCCCCCGAGGTCACCGTCGTCACCCTCACCGTCACCGAGAAGGGCTACCGGCGGGACGCCGCCACTGGCGGACTCGCCCTGGCGGACCCGCTCGTGCGGGGCGACCTGGAGGGACGGCCCGCCCCCGCGAGCGTGGCCGGGCAGCTCGCGGCGGGGCTGCGCGCCCGGCTGCGGGCCGGCGGCGCCCCCGTCTCGCTGGTGTCCTGCGACAACATGGCCGACAACGGCGCCGTACTGCGCCGCCTGGTACGGGAGTTCATCGCCGCGACCGCGTGGGAGGACCGTGACCGGCTGCTGGACTGGATCACCGGCTCGGTCGCCTTCCCCGCCACCGTCGTCGACCGCATCGTCCCCGCCACCACCGACGCCGACCGGCGGGCCGCCGCCCGCGCGCTGACCGTGGCCGACGAAGGCGCGGTGACCGGTGAACCGTTCACCCAGTGGGTCCTCCAGGACATCTTCGCCGCCGACCGCCCGCGCTGGGAGGAGGCGGGGGTGCGCTTCGTCGCGGATGTCGCCCCCTACCAGCTCGCCAAGCTCCGGCTGCTCAACGGCGCCCACTCGCTCATCGCCTGTCTCGGCCTGGCCGCCGGATGCGAGACCGTCGCCGATGTCCTGGCCACCGGATGGGGCGAGGAGACCGTACGCGCCTACTGTGCCGAGGCCGGGCAGAGCCTGCCGCCCACCGAGGGTCTTGACCTCCCCGCCTACATCGACAGCCTGGTGGACCGCTTCGCCAACCCCGCGATGGAACACCGTATCCAGCAGATCGCCATGGACGGGTCCCAGAAGATCCCCGAACGGTGGCTCGCCCCGCTGCGCGAGCTGCGCGCCGCCGGACGGGACACCCCCCTCCTTGCCACGGCCCTGGCCGCGTGGGCCCGCCTCACCCGGGACCACCCCCTGGACGATCCGCGCGCCGAGGAGCTGCGCCGCGCCTGGGACGGCCCGCACTCCGGGGCCCCGCGCCGGCTGCTGCGGCTGCTGGGCGCAGGCGACCTCGCGGACGACACCGCCCTCATCGCGTCCGTACGGGCGGAGCTGGACTCCGGCGCCCGGCCGCCGCGCTGACCGCACGCACCACCCCTGCCAAGGAGAGCCGCCTTGAAGACGCCCAGAGTCGCCCCCGCCACCGACGCGCCGGCCCAGGACGAGGCCACGACCGGGCCGCCACGCCCACGCGGCCTGCGGCACAACACCCGCTGGCTGATGGTCTTCCTCTGTTTCCTGGGCATGACCGTCAACTACGTCGACCGCGCCACCATCTCCATCTCCCTGCCCTATATGACCGATGACCTGCACATCGGCCCCGAGTGGCAGGGCGTCGTCCTCAGCATGTTCTTCGTGACCTACGCGCTGGGCCAACTGCCCGCCGGGGCGCTGATCGACCGCTACGGCGAGAAGCGCATGTTCGCCATCGGCGGGCTGCTCTGGTCGCTGGTCACCGTGGGCACCGGCTTCGTCCGGGGCATCGGCAGCCTGCTCTTCGCCCGCCTCGCCCTCGGCGCGGGCGAGGCCCCGGCCTACCCCTCGTGCGCCAAGTCCGTCTCCCGCTGGTTCCCGGTGCGCGAACGGGCGCTGGCCAACAGCGTCTGGGACAACGGCGCCCGCGCCGGCACCGCCGTCGCCGCCCCGGTCGTGACCGCGCTGATCGCCTGGCAGGGCTGGCGGATGGCGTTCTGGGTCACCGGCGCCGTGGCCCTGCTGTGGGTGGCGCTGTGGCTGAAGGCGTACCGCGAGCCCACGGCGCGCGACGGGCTCAGCGCCGAGGAGCGCGCGTATGTCACGGCGGGCGGCGCCCGGCTCGAGGAGAACCCCGCCGAGGAGACGGCGCCGCAGGAGCCCGCCGTGCGCTGGCGCGACCTGTTCCGCCACCGCACGGTCTGGGGCATGATGATCGGCTTCTTCTGCCTCAACTACGTCATCTACTTCTTCATCACCTGGTTCCCCAGCTACCTCGTCGACGCCCGCGGCTTCGACCTGCTCAAGCTGGGCTTCTACGGCGCCCTGCCCGGCATCGTCGCCATCGCCGGCAGTCTGCTCGGCGGCTGGACCAGCGATACGCTGCTGCGCCGCGGCTGGTCGGTGACCCGGGCCCGCAAGACCTGTCTGGTGTGCGGCATGCTCTTCTCCTCGGTCATCGCCTTCGCCGTGCTCGTCCCCAGCGCCATGTGGGCCCTGGTGCTGCTCTCCGTCAGCTACGCGAGCCTGGCCTTCTCCGCCGCCTCGGTGGCCAGCCTGCCCGCCGACGTCGCGCCCACCCCGCGCCATGTCGCCTCGCTCGGCGGCATCCAGAACTTCGCCTCCAACCTGGCCGGGGTCCTCGGCTCGACCACCACCGGGCTGCTGCTGGGCTTCTTCCACCACTCCTTCGTCGCACCGCTGATGCTCTCCGGCGCGCTGTGCGTGGTCGGCGCCCTCACCTACGGCCTGGTCGTCCAGCGCGTCGAACCGCTGCGGCTGTCCGCGGCCTGAGCCCCACTCACGCACGAGGAGAACCACCCCGAGATGAACGACGCCACCGCCGCGATCCTGCACGGCCCGAAAGACGTGCGCATCGAACGGCGCCCGATACCCCAACCCGCCGTCGGCGAGGTCCTCGTGGAGATCGGCGCGGTGGGGCTGTGCGGCTCCGACCTGCACTACTACGCCCACGGCGAGAACGGCCCCACTGTGCTCCGCTCCCCCACCGCGCTCGGCCACGAGGCGGCCGGAACGGTCGTGGCGGGCGACGGCCCCCTGCCCGCGGGCACCCGGGTCGCGATCGAGCCCGCCATCCCGTGCGGACGCTGCCGCGCCTGCCGCGCGGGCCGCTACAACCAGTGCCCCCGCGGCCGCTGCTTCGGCTCCCCGCCCACCGACGGCGCCCTGACCGGGCGGCTGACCGTGCCCGCGGAGTTCGCCCACCCGCTCCCGGGCGGCTTCCCCCTCACCTCCGGGGCGCTCATCGAACCCCTGGCGGTCGCCCTGCACGCGGTGCGCCGCGGCAAGGTGGCGGCCGGGGACCGGGTGCTGATCACCGGCGCCGGGCCGATCGGCCTGCTGGTCCTCCAGGCCGCCCGCGCCGTGGGGGCGGGCGAGACCGTGGTCACCGACGTCAACCCCGGCCGGCTGGCCCACGCCCGCCGCCTGGGCGCCGACCGCGCCCTGGACACCTCCCGTGAACCCCTCCCCCACGATCCGGTGTTCGACATCGCGCTCGACTGCTCCGGCATCGAGTCCGCCCTGGCCGCTGCCGCGCACGCGGTACGCCCCGGCGGCACCGTGGTCGCCGTCGGCAACCCGCCCCGGCCTCGCACCACACTGCCGCTGGCCTGGATGCAGCGCCAGGAGCTCACCCTGGTCACCGCCTTCCGCTACGCCGGGGAGTTCCCCGCGGCGGTGTCCCTGGCCGCCACCGGACGGATCGACCTGGAGTCGCTGATCACCGCCCGCTTCCCCCTCGAACGCACGGCGGACGCCCTGGAGACGGCGCTCTCCGACCCCGCACAGCTGAAGGTCGTCATCGAGCCCTGAGCCATGACCGTCCGAGCGGCCGGGCCCTGAGCCATGACCGTCCGAGCGGCCGAGCCTGAGCCAAGGCCGCCCGAACAGTCGAGCCGTGGGCCGCCGTCCGGGCCGGGGCGGCACCCCGCCCGTCCCACCCCTCACAATGGGATCATGTCCCGACGTACCCGACGCCCGCAGCCGGCCCGCCCCACCCCGGCCTCCTGCCCCTGCGGGCTGCCCGCGGCCTACGACGACTGCTGCGGCCGGCTGCACCGCGGCCAGGCCCGCGCGACCACCGCCGAGCAGCTGATGCGCTCGCGCTACAGCGCCTTCGCCGTCGGGGACGAGGCGTATCTGCTGCGCAGCTGGCACCCCACCACCCGGCCGTCCGGTGCCGGGCCGGACCCGGGGCTGCGCTGGGTGCGCCTGGAGATCCTGGGCACCACCGAGGGCAGCGCGTTCCACACCACCGGCACCGTCGAGTTCCGCGCCCACTACACCGAGGGCGGCCGCACGGGCTCGCTCCACGAGAACAGCCGCTTCGTACGGCACGAGGGCGACTGGGTGTATCTCGACGGTGTGACCGGCGACTGACCCCGCCCCACGGCGGCCGGCGCGATCACGGTCCGCGCCGACTTGGTCATTTGTTTCCCGTGTCGTCGCCGACGCCTTCTGGTGCCCGGTCAACTCCCGGGCGATGCTGGGGCGCTGTGCGTGTGAACCACGCGAGTCCCCTGGCCCCATGGAGTTGCCGTGCCTCCTGTCGCGTTCGCCAGACCCCTGGCGGCCCTGGCCGCGGTGTCCGCCCTTGTGCTGGGCGCCGCCGGCCAGGCCACCGCCGACACCACCCCCGCCCCGGCGCCCGAACCCCTGCCGCGGGTCTCCACGGAGATGCTGCGGCCGGTCGCGCCGCCCGCCGCCAGCGGTGCGCCGGGCACCCGATCGGTGGCCGACGGCGACGGGCTGCAGACCGCCCGCTCCTCGCGGCCGGTCGCCCCGGGGGTGAAGCTGACCTCGTACGACCGGCTGGAGTCGGACAAATGGCTGCGGGTCGACGCGCTGTCGGTGGACCTGGCCGGTGGCACCAAGGTCGACTATCTCCACCCCGACCAGGTCGCCAAGCGCCGGACGGTGTCCCAACTGGCCGCCGAGCACGACGCCGGGCCGGGGCGCCGCACGGTCGCGGCGATCAACGGTGACTTCTTCGACATCAACCAGACCGGCGCCCCCGAGGGCAACGGCATCGGCGACGGCCGCCTCGTCAACTCCGCCTCCGCGGCCGGGCCCGCCCAGGCCGTCGGCATCGGCCCGGCCGACGCGGGCCGCGTCCTCCAGCTCTACTTCGACGGCACCCTGACCCTCCCCGACGGCCCCCATCCGCTCGCGGCGCTCAACGCCGCCAACGTCCCGGCCACCGGGATCGGGGCGTACACCGCCCAGTGGGGCGAGGCGGACCGCGCCCAGACCGTGGACGGCGCACGGCGCACCGCCGAGGTCACGGTCGTGGACGGCAAGGTCACCAAGGCGGCCACCGCGCCCGGCAAGGGCCCGATCCCGGCCGGTGCGACCGTGCTGCTCGGCCGGGACGCCGGGGCCGACGAGCTGTCCGCACTGGCCGTCGGCGACGCGGTGTCGATGGAGTACCGGCCGCGCACCGACGACGGCGACCTGCCGCGCACGGCCCTCGGCGGCCGGGAACTGCTGGTGGTGGACGGCAAGCCGGTCGGCCACGACGGCGAGGGCAACAACACCACGGCGCCGCGCACCGCGGTCGGCTTCTCCCGCGACGGCCGCACCATGCAGATCCTCACCGTGGACGGGCGGCAGGCCGACAGCGGCGGCGTCACCCTCACCGAGCTGGGCCTGATGATGAAGGACGCGGGCGCCTACAGCGCGCTCAACCTCGACGGCGGCGGCTCCTCCACGCTCGTCGCCCGCGAACCCGGCAGCGACACCACCCGGGTGGAGAACAGCCCGTCCGACGGCGCCGAACGTACCGTCCCCAACGGCCTGGCCCTCACCGCGCCCGACGGCAGCGGCCGGCTCAAGGGCTTCTGGGTGGACACCGCGATGGACCGCGCGTCCGCGCCCACCGCCGACCCGGTCCGGGGCGGCCACCCCGAGCGGGTCTTCCCCGGGCTCACCCGCCGCCTCACCGCCGCCGGTTACGACGAGACGTACGGCCCGGCCGACGGCGCCCCGCAGTGGCGGACGGCCGATTCCCATATCGGCCGGGTCGGCTCCGACGGCACCTTCACCGCCCGGCACGGCGGTGACACCACCGTCACCGCCCGCCACGGCGCCGCCCACGGCGACCTCGGCCTCACCGTCCTGGACCGGCTGGACCGGATCCAGCCCACCAGCCGGCTGGTCGGCCTGGCCGACGCCGAGGCCACGGGCCGCTTCGGCATCGTCGGCCTGGACGCGCACGGCACCAGCGCCCCCGTCGAGCCGTCCGATGTGCGGCTCTCCTACGACCACGCGCTGTTCGACATCGCCCCGGACGCCCGGACGGGCACCTTCACCGTCACGGCGCGCCACGACCAGGCCGCGGGGCAGGTCAAGGTCCGCGTCGGCGGCGCCACCACGGTGCTCGCCGTCACCGTCGGCCTGACCGAGCGGCAGGAGGCGTCCTTCGACGACGCCGACGGCTGGACCTTCAGCCAGGCCCGCGCCTCCGGTTCGGCGGAGGCCACGCCCGACGGCCACACCGGCACCGGGCTGCGGCTGGACTACGACTTCACCCAGTCCACGGCCACCCGCGCCGCCTATGTCACCCCGCCCCAGCAGATCGAGGTGGACGGGCAGCCGCAGTCCTTCGGCCTGTGGATCAAGGGCGACGGCAAGGGGGCGTGGCCCACCCTGCACCTCAAGGACGCGGCCGGCTCCGACCAGTTGCTCCGCGGACCGTATGTGACCTGGACCGGATGGCGGCATGTCGACTTCGCCGTCCCGGCCGGAGTCGCGTATCCCCTGAAGGTCAACCGCTTCTACCTCGCCGAGACCGCCGCCACCCGCCAGTACACCGGCAGTGTCGTCATCGACGACCTGTCGGCACGGGTGCCGCCCTCCGTCGAACTGCCCACCGAGAGCGTGCGCCCCGATCCGCTGATCTCCACCGCCGCGCGGGTGCGGGGACGCGACTGGCGGTTCGCGGTGATGTCCGACGCGCAGTTCGTGGCCCGCGATCCCGGCAGCCCGATCGTCGCCCAGGCCCGCCGCACCCTGCGGGAGATCAAGGCGGCCAAGCCCGACTTCCTGGTGATCAACGGGGACCTGGTCGACGAGGGCTCCCCCGCCGATCTGTCCTTCGCCCGCACCGTGCTGAAGGAGGAGCTGGGCGATGAGCTGCCCTGGTACTACGTGCCCGGCAACCATGAGGTGATGGGAGGCTCCATCGACAACTTCACAAACGAATTCGGGCCCGCCCACCGCTCGTTCGACCACCAGGGCACCCGCTTCCTCACCCTGGACACCTCACGGCTGGGGCTGCGCGCCGGTGGCTTCGACCAGATCAAGGAGTTGCGCGCCCAGCTGGACGCGGCCGCGAAGGACCCCGACGTCGGCTCGGTGATGGTGATCGAGCATGTGCCGCCGCGCGACCCCACCCCACAGCAGGGCAGCCAGCTCGGCGACCGCAAGGAGGCGGCGCTGCTGGAGGGCTGGCTGACCGACTTCCGCCGCACGACGGGCAAGGGCGCGGGGTTCATCGGCAGCCACGTCGGCACCTTCCACGCCTCACGGGTGGACGGCGTCCCGTACCTGATCAACGGGAACTCGGGCAAGAACCCCGCCACCCCGCCCAACCAGGGCGGGTTCACCGGCTGGTCGATGGTCGGCGTGGACCACGTCTCCGCCCGGGACCAGGCGGCCGCGCGCCACGCACCGTGGCAGGGCGGCCCGGACTGGGTGTCCGTGCAGACCCGCGCCCATGTGGACGGGCTCACCGTCACCGCCCCGGACAACCTGCACACCGGGCAGGCCGCCGACATCACGGCGACCGTCTTCCAGGGCGAGGGGATCGATGCCCGCCGGGTGCCGGTCGGCTTCCCGCTGAGCGCGGACTGGACCGGCTCGCCACGCGTCCACATCGGCGATCCGGACGACGCCGGGCGCCGTGATGTGGCGGCGTACGACCCGGCCAGCGGCAAGCTGACCGCGCTGCGCCCGGGAACGGCCACCCTCGCGGTGAGCGTGAACGGCGCCACCGCACAGGCGCGGTTCACCGTCACCGCGGCGGCCGCGGCGCCCGCGGCCTGAGGGCGCTTAGGCGGAACACGGTTCCGGCGGCCGGCCCGCCGGGACATCGGCCCGCGCATCCGCACCGAGCGGGTGCGGATGCGCGGTACCGAACGTCAGGTCACCGCCGCAGCGGTCCCTCGCAACTGAAGTCCGCGGTACCGGAGTTACCCGTCACGGTGGGCCGGCCGAAGCTGCAGTTCATATCGCCGAAGTCGACGGCGGCGGGCTCGGAACGGTCGAGCAGATCGGCGTCGACCGCCTCGGACATCTCCGTGAAGATCTTGTTGAGGCTGCCGGGATCGCTGAGGTTCGCGGTGATCCGGCCGGTGCAGACGAACCGCCCGTGCTCGCCGTCGCCGTTGTCCTTGCAGACGGGCTGGTTGCCGGTGGCCCGGGAGAAGGCACTCTGCGCCCCGGCGGCGTCGGTGAGCGTCAGGTTCTGGTTGGGCACGTACGTGGTGTCCGGTACGAACAGGTCGTCGACGATGGCTATCTGGGCGTCGAGGAACGCGTCGTACTGCAGCTGGAGGTTGACGTCCGCGCCCTGCTGGTTGCGCCAGTTGTCGAAGGCGACGGGGTCGTCGGCGCGGATGAACCGGTACATCTCCTGGAGCTTCGCCGGGTGGTCGCGCCACAGGAACTCGAAGAAGGTGCCCGCGTAGGAGTAGAAGCGGAAGCCGTCGCGGTCGTAGGTCGCGTGCAGCATCTCGTTGATCGTCATCCGCGGCCTGCCGCCCCGGGTGTCGTTGATGATGTCGCGGACCAGGGATTGGCGTACGCGGATGCCGTCGTCACGGGTCGAGCCGTCGAAGAACTCGGCGCTGCCCTCGTCCATGGCGGTCGTGCGGTCGGCCTCGTACCAGGGGCCCTCGCCGAAGGAGCCGGGGACGGCGAACCGGCCGTTGAGGTAGTGGGTGTACTCATGCCGGAAGAGCTCTTCCAGGGTGAGGGAGGAGTCCTGCGGCACTCGGCGCTGGTAGGTGTAGAAGGTCGCGCCCCGCTCGATGTAGACACCGCCGTTGTCGGTGCCCATGCCGGTGAGCATCGGATGGTAGACCTCGTAGTCGGAGCGTGAGGCGTACAGCACGATGGTGAGCGTGGTGTTCGGGTCGCCCGCAAGCGGCTCCTCGGTGCCGAGCACCCGGTGGAACTGGGCCCTGACCTGCTTGGACGCATAGTAGAGCTGATCGACGGTGGCGCGGTCGAGGGCGGTGCGGACCTTGATGCCGCCGTTGTCGTAGGAGTACGTGTTCGGGAAGATCCGCTTCTCGATGTCCTTCTTGCAGACGCCGTAGGGCTCGCACGCCTCGAGGGTGATGAGCCAGGAGACGACCTTGCCCCAGGGCGCGCTGCCCTCGCCGAAGTTCCGGACGGTGACGGGCAGCAGGGCTCCGAGGTCGGTGATGGTCTGCTGCCTCAGGGAGTCGATCTCGCCGAAGCGGCCGTACTCGAGGAGGGCGTCGCGGACGACCCAGGCGTTGGGGGTGTCCTTGAGGTGGGTGTAGTCGGCGAACGCCTTGAAGGCGGCACGGTAGCCGGGGTCGGCGGCGACCGCGGCCCGGAACTCCCCGTCCTGGTTGCCGGAGTAGACGCCCAGGTAGTTCAGCGAGAGCGCGGAGAGGGCGGCGTTGCCCCAGGACTGGTCCCTGCTGGTGGCGGTGTGTTCCGGGTCCATGGTGGCCAGGACGTTCTTGACCAGGCCGAGTTGGTACTGGCGTCCGCCGGGCCCGCTGCAGGCGATCAGGGCCTCGCGCAGGGTGTCGGCGTTGGCCCGGGTGCCGTCGAAGGTGCGGGGCGCGGCGCCGAAGGCGTCGACCGCGCCGCGCACCGCGTTGACGGTGGGGGCGTCGGTGGTGTCGATCTCGTCGTGCGAGAAGTCGTGGTAGGCCACCGCGTGCAGGTAGGTGAACATCTCGTACAGGTGACCGGTGTTCGCGCCGTCGTGGCCGGGGGCGAGGGAGGCGATGCGCCGGGCCACGGTCTGGACGTGCGCGTCGGACATGACGGGGATGAGCCGCGGGTCCCAGTTCCAGATGAGGTCACGCAGACAGCCGTCGGCGGTGACCGCGGGGTCGGCGAGGAAGTCGGCCAGCTGATCGGGGCTCAGCCCGGTGACGCCGTCGAGAGTGCAGGGGGCGACCGACGGCTTCCTGTGGTGGTGCGGGGTGGCCGGCCCGGACAGCGGGCCGGGCGGCCGTCCGTCGGTGGTGACGGAGCGCGGCGCGGGGGCCGGAGGAGCGCTCAACTGCGGTTCTCGCTTGAGGCGTTGGGCGTGGTCGAAGCGGTTGGCGGCGGGCCGCGGCGGGGGCTTCGGCGCCGCCTTCGGCTGCCACGGATGGGCGGATGGTGCGAGGTCCCTGGGGGCGGCCGCGGCGGCCTGCCCGAGGGGCATCACGAGCGCGGCGACGAGGGCCGCGGCCGGCAGGAGTCTGCGCGAGGAGCGCGGATGTAACACCTGAACCTCCAAGAGGCGGTGGGGGGTGAGTGGGCCCGAGGCACTGGCCTTCACTTCACGAGGTGTGACCTGTAACATAGTAATGTGAAATTGCACTGACAAGGCGTCAGGAAAAGGTCATCCAGATTTCCTTCACCGGAGGTGTCCGTGACCGCACGTGCCGCCCAACTCCACACCGGCAGCCATGATTTGCCCGTATCGGACGCCCTCGCCCGCTCGATGGCCGACGGCTGGGCCCCCACCCCACCCGCCGGTGACTCCCGCGTCCCCGGCTTCGAGCGGCTCACCGGCCGCCGGGCCCGGCTCACCGCCCGCTTCCCCGGCGAGCGGCTGCTCATCCCGGCCGGCGAGCTGAAGGTCCGCTCCAACGACTGCGACCACCGCTTCCGCCCGCACAGCGCGTACGCCTGGCTGACCGGGCTGACCGGCGAGGACCAGCCCGGCCACGTACTGGTCCTCGAGCCGGACGGCGAGCCGGTGCTCTACCTGCGGCCGCGGGCACCACGCGACGAGGGCGGGGAGTTCTACCGGGACCGCAAGTACGGCGAGTTCTGGGTCGGCCGCCGCCCCGACCTGGCCGAGGCAGAGCGGCTGACCGGCCTCCGCTGCGCCCACCTGGACGGCCTCGCCCGCCTCGGCCCCGGCCGGGACGCCACCCGCGATCCCGAACTCGCCGCCGCGCTCAGCGAGTTGCGCCTGGTGAAGGACCCATGGGAGGTGGCCCAGCTCCAGCAGGCCGTGGATCACACCACCACCGGATTCGAGGACGTCGTCCGCGCCCTGCCCTCGGCCCTGCGGCACCCCCGCGGCGAACGCTGGATCGAGGGCGTCTTCCAGCTGCGCGCCCGCGCCGAGGGCAACGGCACGGGCTACGAGACCATCGCCGCCGCCGGCGCCCACGCCTGTGTGCTGCACTGGACCCGCAACGACGGCCCGCTCGACCCGCGGCAGCTGCTGCTGCTCGACGCGGGCGTGGAGACCGACGCGCTCTACACCGCCGACATCACCCGCACCCTGCCCCTGTCCGGGCGCTTCTCCCCCGTCCAGCGCCGGGTCTACGAACTGGTGCTCGCCGCGCAGGACGCCGGGATCGCCGCCCTCAAACCGGGCGCGAGCTTCCGCGACTTCCACCGCGCCTGTTCCACCGTGCTCGCCGAGGGCCTCGCCGACTGGGGCGTACTGCGCATCCCCGCCGCCCAGGCGCTCACCGCCGAGAGCGGCCTCCACCGGCGCTACACCCTGTGCGGCTCCGGCCATATGCTCGGGCTCGACGTCCACGACTGCGCCCGGGCCCGCGCGGAGCAGTACCTGGACGGCGTCCTGGAAGAGGGCCAGGTCCTCACCGTCGAACCGGGCCTCTACCTCCAGCCCGACGACACGACCCTGCCACTCGAACTGCGCGGGATCGGGGTACGCATCGAGGACGATCTGGTGATCACGGCCGACGGTGCCCGTCTGATGTCAACGGCCCTGCCCCGCACGGCCGATGCGGTGGAGGAGTGGATGGACCGGCTGCTGACCCCGTCCGGCTGATCCGCGGTCGCGCGTCCAAGGGGTTCGGCGCCCGTCAGGGCACTCGCGCCGCCTCCCCGCGGCCCTGGGCCCACAGGGAGCGGACATGGCCGAGGTGGCGGGTCATGCAGGCCTCCGCCGCCTCGACGTCCCCGGCCAGCATCACATCGAGCAGTTCCACGTGCTCCTCGGCGGACGGCAGCAGCTGGTCGTGTTCGTCGAGCCAGGTCAGGCCGTAGAGACGGGAGCGCTTGCGCAGGTCGCTCACCGTCTCGACGAGACGGTCATTGCCATTGAGGCCCAGCAGTTCGAGATGGAAGCGGCGGTCGGCCTCCAGGTAGCCGACGAGGTCATGCGCGGCGGCCGCGTCGACGATCTCCAGGGCGATCGGGCGGAGCGCTTCGAGCTGGGCGCGGGTCGCGGTGCGGGTGACCCGGCCGACGACCGGGACCTCGATCAGCGCCCGGATCTCGGTGTACTGGTCGAGATCGCGCTCGCTCACCTCGGTGATCCGGAAGCCCTTGTTGCGCACCGGCTCGACCAGACCCTCGCGGGCCAGGTCGAGCATGGCCTCCCGCACCGGTGTGGCCGAGACCCCGAAGTCCGCGGCCAGACCGGGCGCCGAGTAGACCGTGCCCGGCCGGAGTTCACCGGCTATCAGGGCCGCACGCAGCTGATGGGCGACCTGGTCGCGCAGCCGGTGCTGAACGGTGGCCAGGCTCCGATGCTTGAGTTCACCCATCTCGGCCCTCCGAATGGCACGTCGAGTCGGCGCGGAGTGCCAGCGTACAATGTCACGTTGCGCCGACGGACCGACAACGGCCCTGCGGGGACCCGCCGGGGTCCGGGCTCAGGTGTCCCAGACCCGGCGGACCTGTTCGAAGCGGGTGGGCAGCGGTGGGCGGCGACCGGCGTACCGGGCGTTCGTACGGTGGACGAAGCGGCGCCAGGAGAGCACCAGCCCCTGCCGGGTGATGGGCAGCCCGGCGACCACGGTCACGCCGTTGTCATGGGTGTGGTGCACCGTCAGCAACAGCGCGTCCGGCACCGACCCCTCCAGCTCCGCGCAGAGCTCCTGCCGCACCCGCAGCCAGCGGCGCAGCACCAGCACGGTGCCGCGGTCCAGGCCGTGCCGGCGCGGGACGCGATGCTTGCCGTGCTCGATGGTCACCCATCCGGCGTCCAGGTCCAGCGCCGACATGGTGCAGCGCAGCAGCCCGCCGTACCGGGCGCCGCTGGCCCGCGCCAGGCCCACCACCACGGCCAGCCGTACGGTCTCCGGCTTCGCGCCGTCCTCCATCGCCCGCACCGACAGCTGCCGCCAGATCCACTCCGCCTCCGCCGCCTGGACCAGCGGCCGCGGATAGCGGTCCCGCGCCGTCTCCTTCGCCGTCCGCGGCTGGGACCGCGCTGCCATGTCCACCCCCTGGGAGCCTCGCGACCGCCACCGAGTCGCTTGGCACACTATTTCCTCCGTCGATGTCCTCGTCAAGGCCATCTCGGCGGTACGGTCGTCCGTGTGCGCCTTCTGCTGATGTCCGACACCCATCTCCCCCGGCGCGCCAAGGCGCTCCCCGGGGAGCTGCTGGAGCGGCTGCCGCACGCCGATGTGGTGATCCACGCGGGTGACTGGGTCGACCTCGCCACTCTCGATCTGCTCCAGGAGCGAGCGCGCCGGCTGATCGGGGTGTACGGCAACAACGACGGGCCCGAGCTGCGGGCGCGGCTGCCGGAGGTGGCCCGGGCCGAGCTGGCGGGGGTGCGGCTGGGCGTGGTGCACGAGACCGGGGCGGCGCGGGGGCGCGAGCGGCGCTGCGCCGAGCGGTTCCCGGACCTCGATGTGCTGGTGTTCGGCCACAGCCATATCCCGTGGGACTCCACGGCCGAGGGGCCGCGGGGGCCGCTGCGGCTGCTCAACCCGGGCTCCCCCACCGACCGGCGCCGGCAGCCGTACTGTACGTATCTGACGGCCGCGATCGAGGCCGGGCGGCTGACCGCCGTGGAGCTGCACCGGCTGCCGCCCCGCCGCTGACCGATCGCCGTTCCCCGGGTGTGATGGCCGCGCCCGTTTCCCTCCGTTCGCTCGTCTCTCTTTTCAGCCCCGGTGTCCGACAGGTCCTTTTCGGATGCCGAGGAGTGTGTGATGACGACGGTAAGTGGCGGGTCCGCGGGGCGATGGGCACTGGCGGCGGTGTCCGCGACCGTGTTCTGCGTCCAGCTGGACGCGTTCGCGCTGAACCTGGCCCTGCCCGGGATCGGGCGGGATCTGGGGGCGGCGGGCGGCGGCCTGCAGTGGGTGGTGAGCGGGTATCTGCTCGCGGCCGGCGCGCTGATGGCGGGCGCGGGGCGGCTGGGTGATCTGTACGGCCGCCGCCGGTTGCTGATGGCGGGGCTCGCGGTGTTCGGCGGGGCGTCGCTGGTCGGTGCGCTGGCCCCGTCGCTTCCGGTGCTGGTGGGCGCGCGGGTGGTGCAGGGCGCGGGCGGGGCGATGGCCATGCCAGCCGGTCTCGCGCTGCTGACCAATGCCTGCCCGCCTGGTTCGCGGGCGCGGGTCATGGGCCGGGCACTGGGGATCGGGGGCGTGGCCACGGTGTGCGGGCCCTACGTCGGCGGGGTGCTGACCGAGGCGGTGTCCTGGCGGGCGGTGTGCTGGCTGAACGTACCCCTCGCGCTGATCGCCGCGGTGTGCGCGGCATGGGCCGGGGAGTCGCGCGACACCACCGCGCCGGTGTCCGTGGACGTGGCGGGGCTGGTCACGGTGACCGGCGCGCTCGCGGCGCTCGCGGTCCTGGTCGACCGGGGGCAGCCGTGGGGCTGGGCCTCGGGCCGTTCGGCGGTGGCCGTGGCGCTGGCGGTCGGGCTCGGGGCCGTCTTCGTACGGCATGAGCGGGCGGCGGCGCATCCGCTGGTGGATCTCGCGCTGTTCGGCAACCGGCCCTTCGTGGCGCTCACGGCGGCGGGGGCGGCGGCCAATGCCGCGACCGTGGTCGTCCTGTTCGCGGTGCCCCTGGCGCTGCAGGGGCCGTGGCGGCTGTCGGCGGCGGGCGCGGGGGCGGCCTTCCTGGCCCCGGCGGCGGCGATGGCGCTGGCCGGGCCGGTGGCGGGGCGGATCGGCACGGCGTACGCGGTGCGGGCGATGGCCGGGGTCCTGGTGCTGGGGGCGGCGGCGCTGGGGGCCGCCGCCGCGGCGCCGACCCTGCCGGTCTTCCTCGTCGCGGTCACGGCCTGCGGGGCCGCGCTCGGGGTCGCGGGCGCCCTCACCCTCATCGCCACCCAGGCGGTGGTGCGGCCCGAGCGCGCCGGGGAGGCGTCGGGGGTGACCAAGACGGTCATCACCACCGCGGCGGGGCTGGGGGTGGCCCTGTCCGGATCCGCCGCCGACGCGCACGGCACCGCCGCGGCCACAGCGGTTAACGCGGTCCTGATGGCGGCCGGGGGCTGCTGTCTGGCCGGGGCCGCGCTTCTGGCGCTGACGACGGTACGGCCGCCCGGCGGGTCACGCGGAGGCCGGTCCGCCGCCGGCGGCTGCCCGGATTGAACCCCACAGCTCGGTGGAATAAAAAGTATTTAAGGTGCATATCGGATCTCGGCTCGGCGATCCGCGCCGAGCCCGACCAGACGAGGGCGCCATGACTTCTTCCCACCCCGAGAACGCCACCGCACCCGCCCCGGCCTCGCCCAGGTCAGCGGCGCATGTGCTCCGAGCCCACGATGTCGGTCTGCTGGTTCTCCGGCTCGGCGTCGGGCTGATCGTCGCCGCGCGCGGTGCACAGCACCTCTTCGGCTGGTGGGGCGGCCTGGGCATCGACAAGACGGCCGTGGCATTCGCGCAGTTCGGCTATCCGGCGCCCAAGGCCATGGCCGTGATCGCCGGGCTGACCGAGACCTTCGGCGGCCTCGCCCTCGCCGTGGGGCTGCTCACGCCGCTCGCCGGTGCGGCCGTCGCGGGCACGATGGCCAACGCCGTCGCCGCCGCCTCGCCGCTCGGCTATTTCGGCGGTTTCGAGTTCCCGCTGCTGGTCGGGGTCGGCGCCGCCGGGCTCGCGCTCTCCGGTGCCGGCCGGATCTCCGTCGACGCGTTCCTCCCCCTCCTGCGGTCGCAGCGACTGATCTACGGCATCTCCATGCTGGTGCTGGCGGCGATCCTGGCGACGGTGACGATCCTGCTCAGCAAGACCTGACGGCCACCGGGGCCGCCAGGAGCCCGGGCGCGGGGCCGCCAGGAGCCCGGGCGCGGGGCCACCAGGAGCCCGGGCGCGGGGCGGGGAGAAGGATCGCCGTCGCACGGGTGAACACCGCGGGCCGGTTCTCCGTATCGCTCTGTGTGCGTCCTGCCCATGGGACGCGCGCCGCCCGCACAGGCCGATACCGAGACCGGAGGCCCCGTCCATGAATGACCGGTTCATCCCTCCCATCCAGGCGCTGCCGGATGGCGACGCCGAAGTCCGCCTGGTGCTCCATCTGCCCTGGGAAGTGGTCGCCGCGCTGGGCCAGGAGGCCGGTCGGCTGGCGGCCCAGACGCAGCGGCCGGTGAGTCTCGACGAGGCGGTCAGCCATCGGCTGCGCCAGGGGACCCACACCCTCGGCGTCCACGCCAAGCCCGAGCGGGAGCGGACCCAGCCCGCGGCCACGCCGCCCCACCCCTCGCCGCCGCTGGCGGCCCGCTCCCCCGGTGAGCAGGCCCGGCAGGCGATCGAGAAGATCAACGGGTCGGCGCATCCGCACAACGGCACCGCGAACGGCAGCGCCGCCGCCGAGTCCACGGGCCCGCAGCACACCACCGGCGCCCCGGAACCGGCCCCGCCCGACACCCGGGGCATCCTGGAGCGCCCCACCAGGGCCACCGGGACGGTGAACGGCACGTCCACGGAGATGCCGAGATAGCACCGGACCCAGAACATCGGCCAACGGCTGGAATGGCCGCGGATACGAGGGTGCCGTCCCCCACCGGACGGCACCCTCGTATGTGCGGCACCTCGAAGGTGCGGGCCTCGCGGGCCTCCGGGCCCCTGGCCCTACTGCCCCTGGCCCTACTCGACGTGGTCCAGCGCCGCGGCGACGATGCCATCGCTGTCGATGCCGTGGTGGCGGTAGACGTCCTCGATCGCACCGGACTGGCCGAACCGGGTCACGCCGAGGGGGGTGACGGGCGTGTTCTGGATCGTGCCCAGGAAGGACAGGGTGTGCGGGTGGCCGTCCAGCACGGTGACCAGCGGTGTGGTCCGCTCGGCGGGGAAGACCTGGTCGAGGATCCAGGTCGGGTCCTCCGACAGGCCACGGCGGGCCTGCAGCGCGCGGAAGAGCAGGTCCGGGCTGGTCACGCATACGACATCGGCGCCGTGGCCGAGTGCCGCGAGCCGGTCGGCCGCGGCCAGGGCCTCCGGGACCAGTGCGCCCATCGCGGCGAGGGTCACCACCGGGTTCTCGTGCCGCCTCAGCCGGTAGGCTCCGGCGACCGCGTGCCGGCGGCGCCGCTCACGCGCGGCCGGGTCGGTCGGCACCGCGGCCGCGGACTGGTCGACGGGCCGGGTGGACAGCCGCAGGTAGGCCGAACTCCCGTCCGGACGGCCGAGGTTGCCGAGCGCGGCCAGCAGACACCATTCGGTGTCGATCGCGAAGGCGGGTTCGTAGGTGACACAGCCGGGCTGCTCGATGCCCAGTGACGGAGTGGTGATCGACTGGTGGGCACCGCCCTCGGGGGCGAGCGTGACGCCGGACGGCGTGCCGACCAGGATCGACTGGCCACCGGCGTAGATGCCGAAGGACCACGGCTCCAGCGCCCGGTTGACGAAGGGGTCGTAGACCACACCGATCGGCAGCAGCGGCTGGCCCCAGCGGCTCCAGGTGGTGCCCAGTTCGCCGAGCAGGCCGACCAGGTTGGTCTCCGCTATGCCCAGCTCCACATGCTGGCCCGTGGGCCGCTCCCGCCAGTGCAGGATCGTCTCGGCATCGTCGGCGAACCAGTTGGGGCGCTCGGTCGGCGACCACACCCCGACCTTGTTGAGCCAGCCACCGAGATTGGTGCTGGAGCTGACGTCGGGGCTGACGGTGACGATCCGCTCCGCCGCCTCCGGCGCCCGCCGGGTGAGGTCCAGCAGAACGCGCCCGAGTGCCTGCTGGGTGTTGCCGGTACCGGTCGGCGCCGGTCGGGCCAGGTCGGCGGGCACCTCGGGGGGCCGCCGCGACACGCGTCCGGGGCGGCGCAGCCGATCGGCGGCCGCGGCGCACAGGGCCGCTTCCGGCGAGCCGTCGCCGAAGGGCGCCCACGGGCGGTCGAGGTTCGTCCCCAGACGGTCGGCCAGCGCCTTCATCTGGTCGCCGGTCAGCAGTGAGGAGTGGTTCTGCGGATGGCCCTCGGTGGGCAGCCCGCAGCCCTTGACCGTGTACGCGAAGATCACGGTGGGGCGGGTGTCGTCCACGGCGTCGTACGCGTCCATGAGGGCGCGGATGTCATGGCCGCCCAGGTTGCGCACCGCCGCCAGCAGCGAGCCATCGTCCAGTGGCGCGATGAGGTCGGCGATCGGCCCGGCGGTGGAGCCGGTGCCGGGCAGGCGCTCACGCAGTTCGTCGGCGGAACAGCGCAGCAGGCGCTGGTATTCGGGGTTGCCCATGGCGTCGATACGGGCGCGCAGCGCCTCGCCGCCCGGCCGCGCGAACAACCCCTGCAGGAGCTGCCCGTACTTGAGGTTGATCACCTGCCAGCCGGCCGCGGTGAACATGCCCCGCAGCCGCTCCGCGGCGATACCGGGCACCACGCGGTCCAGGGACTGCCGGTTCAGGTCGACGACCCACACCACCTCGCCCAGGCCCGGCACCATCGGGTCCTGGATCGCCTCCCAGATCGCGCCCTCGTCCAGTTCCGCGTCGCCCAGCAGGGAGTACTGCCGTCCGGTACCGGCCCCGCCGAAATGCCCCTCCGCGTAGCGCCGCGCGATGGCCCCCCACAGGGGCGCGGTGGCGCCGATGCCGACCGAACCGGTGGAGTAGTCGACCGGGTCGGGGTCCTTGGACCGGCTGGGGTAGCTCTGCAGGCCCCCGAAGGCGCGCAGGGTGGTCAGATAGGACTCGTCCAGCTCGCCCAGCAGGTAGTTGATCGCATGCAGCACGGGCGAGGCGTGGGGCTTGACCGACACCCGGTCCTCGGAGGTCAGCGCGTGGAACCACAGCGCCGTCATGATCGAGGTCATCGAGGCGCTGGACGCCTGGTGACCGCCGACCTTCAGGCCCGAGGGGTTCGGCCGCACCCGGTTGGCATGATCGATGATCGCCGTGGACAGCCACAGCACGCGCCGTTCGACCGCCTCGAGCGCGGCGAGCTCCGCCTCCCGGGCGACGCCCGGGCCCTTGCCGCCGGCCGGCCTCGGCTCCGAGTTCATGACCGTCACAGAGCGCACCCCACTGTCCGCACCTTGCTTCCGCGAAAATTGACGTTGTGCTCCGCAAGTAGACAGATATTCCTTTGGATGCACAACATGTTCCCGCAGGACTGTGCATTCTGCTCAGACTCCGAGGCGGATGAGGGACATCGATTGGGCACCATGAGCGATGAGCGAGGCGTGGACGCCACCGACGCGCGGATCCTGCTCGCCCTTGCCGCCGATCCACGCGCCACCATCGTCGCCCTGGCCGAGCAGCTGGGGCTGTCCCGCAACACGGTCCAGGCCCGGGTGGCCAGATTGGAGCAGGGCGGCGCGCTGGACACCTTCGAGCGCCGGATCACCCCGAAGGCGCTGGGCCATCCCCTCACCGCGTTCGTCACCGCGCGGGTCCATCAGCACCGGTTGGCCGAGGTGTCCGAAGCGCTGGCGGGCATCGACGAGGTCGTGGAGGTCTTCGGCCTCAGCGGCGAGACGGATCTGCTGATACGGGTGGCCTCCACGGACGTGGAGGCCCTGTACGGCATCGCGGGACAGATCCTCGCCATCCCCGGCATCGAGCGCACCACGACGGCCCTGGCCATGCGCGAACTGGTGCCGCACCGCCTCACCCCGCTGCTGCGCCGCGCCGCGGCGGGTGGATAGCGGGCTGCAGGGGGACACGGCCCGGCCTACGACGAGGTCTTCGCTACCGTCCGAAGATGTCTTTCGCGGTGTGCGGAACACCCGTGGCTTTCCGTGGAGTTATCGATTCCGAATCCTGGGACTGTTACTTCAGTGTGGTCAGACTTCCCCCACACTCACGGGAGTTCGCATGCGCACTGCACGCGCACGCAGACCACTGACCTCTCTTCTCACCGCGCTGGCGGCGGCCTGTCTCGCCGTCACCGCGGCGCCCGCCGCGCAGGCGGCTCCGACCGGGGCGGAGGCGGCCGGAAAGTACATCGCGCTCGGCGACTCGTACGCCGTCGCGCCCGGCACCCGGACCTATGACGACCCGAACGACGCCTGCCGGCGCGGGCCGCTGTCCTACCCGCGGCTGTGGGCGGCGCAGCACACCTCGTACTCCTTTGTGGAGGCGTCCTGCTCCGGCGCGACCGCCGCGGAGGTCAAGAGCCGGCAGGTGCCTCAGCTCACCGCGGACGCGACGCTGGTGACGGTGCAGGCCGGCGGCAACGACGTGGGCTTCGTGAGCGTTCTGCAGAACTGCATCCTCACCCTGGACGACAAGGACTGCGTCGCCGGGGTGGATGCCGCGAAGGCGGCGGCGACCGGTGTGCTGCCGGGCACGCTGGCCGACACCTACACGGCCATCAAGGGAGCCGCGCCGGGCGCCAGGGTGGTCGTGGTGGGGTATCCCCGGCTGTACAAGATCGGCGGCAGCTGCGGCATCCTCGGGCTGAGCGACACCGAGCGCAGCGCGCTGAACTCGGCGGCCGACGTCCTCAACACCGTCCTCGCGCAGCAGGCCGCGAACGCGGGCTTCACCTTCCTCGACCCGCGGCCGGCCTTCGACCCGCACACCATCTGCTCGGGGAACACCACCTGGGTGACCAGCCTGGAGTGGGACAAGCTGAACGAGTCGTACCACCCGAACCAGGCCGGGCACCGCGACGGTTACCTGCCCGCGCTGAACGCCATCACGGGCTGACGGCGGCAGCCGTCCGTTCCGGGCCCCGGGCCGCCTCGTCAACGCGGGGGCCCGGGGCGCTCGTTCACAGTGTCAGGTGCGCGTCGGGGCCCGGGGGCCGGTCGTCCACGGCGGGCACGAGCATCTGGGAGGCGGCGAGTTCGCGGTAGAGGGTGTCGGCGCCGACCAGGTCCTCGTGGGAGCCCGCGGCGCGAATCCCGCCGTCCTCCAGCACGATGATCTGCTCGGCGTCGGTGACCGTGGACAGGCGGTGGGCGATCAGGATGACGGTGCAGCGGCGCGCGGCCTGGTCCACCGCTTCCCGCAGGGCCTGTTCGTTGCTGGCGTCGAGCTGGGCGGTGGCCTCGTCGAGCAGCAGGACCTCGGGCCTGCGCAGCAGGGCACGCGCGATGGCGAGGCGCTGGCGCTCCCCGCCGGAGAGGGTGACGCCGCGGTTGCCGACCTCCGTGTCCAGGCCGTCGGGCAGCCTGGCGATCAGGGAGTCGAGCCGGGTCAGGCGCAGTACCTCGGCGATGTCCTCGTCGCCGGCGCCGGTCGCGGCGTAGCGGAGGTTGTCGCCGAGGGTGCCCGCCATGACCGGGGACTCCTGCTCGACGTAGGCGATGCGGCGGCGGACCTCGGCACGGGACATGCGGGCGATGTCCTGGCCGCCGATCCGGATGGCGCCCGCCTGCGGTTCGTAGAAGCGCTGGAGCAGCGCGAACATCGTGGTCTTGCCGGCGCCGGAGAGGCCGACCAGGGCGGTGCGGGTGGCGCCGGGCACGGTGAAGCTGATGCCGCGCAGGGCCGGGCCGCGCCCCGGGTAGGCGAAGTGGACGGCGTCGAACTCGACCGGTGGCGCCGGTGCCGACCGCGCGGCGTGTGGCGCCACCCGCTCGGGGAGGTCCACGTCGTCCTCGGCCGGCAGATGCTTGACCTGCTCGATGCGGACGATGGCGCCGAGGCCCTGCTGGAGCATGCCGAGGCCGCCGAGGAGCGAGGCGATCGGGCTGGCCAGGTAGAAGACGTAGAGCAGGAAGGCGATGAGCTGGGAGGCGTCGAGGTCCCCGGAGGCCACCAGGGCACCGCCGACGCCGAGCACCGCCAGGAAGGCCGCCTGGATGGCGACGCCGGACAGGACCTGGACCAGGGCGACATACTTGGCGCCGGTCAGACCCGCCTGGTACGCCTCCTGGACGGCGGCCTCGGCGCGGGCGGTCTCCCGGGATTCGGCGCCGTTGGCCTTGACGGTGCGGGCGGCGCCGAGTGAGCGGTCCAGGGCGGCACCGATGGCGCCGACGGAGCTCTGGGCGCGGGCGACGGCCTCGCGGATGCGCGGCAGGATCAGTCCGAGGAGCGCGCCGGTGCCGAGCAGGACCGCGAGGGTGACGCCGAGCAGGCCGAGGTGGACCGTGCCCATCAGCACGATGGCGCCGACGACGGTGAGCAGCCCATTGGTGATCATGACCAGGCCCTGGGTGGCGGCGTTCTGCACCAGGGCGCTGTCGGAGGTGACACGGGCGACCAGATCGCCGGGCGGACGGCGGTCCAGCTCGGGGATCTTCAGCCGGATGAGGCGGAAGACCAGGTCGCGGCGGATGGAGCGGACGACCTGCTCCGAGGTGCGCTGCTGCCACCAGGACTGAAGTCCGGTCAGGACGGCGCCCGCCACCACCAGGACGCCGAGCAGGACCAGCGGCCCGGTGACCGCCGTGTCGTCGGCAAGGGCGTCCAGGACCGCCCGCGCCACCAGCGGCTGGACGAGCCCGCAGCCGCTGGCGGCCAGGGCGAGCAGGAGCGAGCCGAGGAGGACGAACCGGTAGGGGCGGGCCTGCTGGAGCAGCGCCCGCAGCGGGCGGATGCCGGAGTCCGGCAGCCCGTCGGACGCGGGGCTCGGCGCCTGCGGCGGAGGCATCGGGTGGGCTGTGGTCATGGGGTGCTCCGGGATGGGGGATGCGTTCAGCGGCCCGCGGCTGCCGCCGGGTGCGCCGTGACGAGCTGTTCGAGGTGGTCGGCGGCGGCGTGCCGGCCGCCCGCGGCGCGCAACGACCTGCCGATGGCCGCCGCCGCGGTGCGGTGCCCACCGGTGTCGTCCAGGACCGTGCGCAGCGCCTCGGCGAGCTTGGGCGCGTCCACCCGTCCGAAGCGCACCCGGATACCGGCGCCCGCCTGGGCCACCTGGCGTGCCACGATCGGCTGGTCGTCCCGGATCGGGGCGATCACCAGCGGCAGCCCGTGCCAGAGGGTCTCGCAGACAGTGTTGTGGCCGCCGTGGCTGACCACCGCCCTGGCCCGGCCGAGCAGTTCGAGCTGGGGGACGTAGGGGCGCACCAGGATGCCGGGCGGCGGGTCGGTGAGTTGGCCGCCGGGGTCCGCGACGACGCCCTGCACCCGGTCGGCGAGCAGGTGCAGCGCTCCGGCGGCCTCGTGGAGGAAGCGTGCGCCGGCGTCGCTGTTGGCGGTGCCGAGCGAGACGAAGACCAGGTCGCGGGAGGGGTCGAGGGCCTCCCAGGGGAAGTCCGGGTCCCCGGGCCGGTCGGCGATGGCCGGGCCGACCAGATGGACCCGCTCCCAGGGCAGGGTGGCCTCGTCGCCGACGAGTTCCCGGCTGGTGAAGGCGAGGACGCCGTACGGGGAGAAGCGCGGGTCGTGCGTTGCGGCCGGGTCGCCGATCGCCGCCCGCAGTGCGTCCAGCCGGCCGGTCAGCCAGGCGGCCACCTTGGGCAGATCGGCCAGCGGGTCGATGAGTTCGGCCGAGGTGGTGGCCGAGGTGAAGTACGGGACGCCGAGGCGTTCGCACACCAGGGCGCCGGCCACCGCGTGCTGGTCGGTGACGACCGCGTCCGGGCGGAAGGCGCGCACCGCGCTCGCCACGCCGGGCGCCATCGCCTCGGCGAGCGGGATGAAGAAACCCTCCCAGAGGAAGCGGAAGGCGGCCGGGCCGGTCAGGGTCGGCGGGCGGACCAGTTCGCCGGCTTCGGGGAGCACGCACTCGTGGACGACGGCGGCGGGTCCGGCCGCGTCGCGGATGCGGTCGGCGTAGCCGCACCACTCGACCTCGTGGCCGCGAGCGGTCAGCTCGGCGGCCACGGCGACGAGCGGGTTGATGTGCCCGGTCAGCGGCGGTGCGACCAGGAGGAAGCGGCTCATCCGGCCGCTCCGGCCCAGGCGCCCGACCGGCGCGCGTGGTGCTCGCGCACCCAGTCCACGACGAGGTCACGGGTGCGGCCGGGCTGTTCGACCAGGACCGAGTGGCCCTGGTCCGGAAGGACCACGGTGCGGCACTGTGCGACCTTGGCCTCCAGCTCCGGCACCTGGGCGCTGAGCCCGGAATCGCTGCCGAAGACGGCGAGCAGCGGGCAGCGCAGCGCGGACAGGTCGTCGTCGATGAGCCGTCCGGCCGGGACGTCCTCGGCCAGCGTGGTGGTCTGCAGAATGCGCGCGGCCGTGCGGGAGAGCCGGGCGGTGTGCGCCCCGTAGCGCTCCTTGATCCACTCGATGGCGTGGTCGTGGACCAGGTCACGGCGGGCGTGCGCCAGGCCGTCCGCGATATGGGTGGCCCAGGTGGCCACCGGCGGCTCGGACTCGATCATGGTGAGGGTGGCGGTGCGGTCCGGGTGCCAGGCGGCGAACCCCGCGGCGACGGTGCCGCCGAAGGAGTTGCCGACCAGGTGCACCGGGCGGTGCTCGCCCAGGGCGTCCAGGAGCAGCGCCAGGTCCTCGACGAAGTGCTCCAGGCGGTAGCCGGTGGGCGGCCGGTCGGTGCGGCCGTGTCCGCGCAGGTCGTACATCACGGTGTCCATGCCCGCCGCGGACAGCGCCGGGCCGAGGGTGAAGTAGTAGCTGGCGAGCGAGTCCGTGAGCAGACCGTGCACGAGGACGACCACCGGGGGCTCGCCCTCGGCGGCCGCGCCCGCGCGCAGTTCCTGCACATGGGTGGTGATGTCGCCGGTGGGTGTCTTCGCCATCCGGTCAGCTCTCCTCGGTGGCGCGGAGCGAGGCGGTGACGTAGTCGGCGAGCTGACCCACGGTCAGCGCGATGATCTCGTCGAGTTCCAGGTCCGCGATGAACAGGGCGAGGTTGACGCGCTCGCCGTAGTGCTCGCGCAGCAGGCCGGCGAGGGTGACCAGGTCGATGCTCTCCAGCTCCAGGTCGTCGTGGAACAGCGTCTCGCGGCTGATCTCGGCGTCCTCCAGACCGGCGTCGGGCAGCTCGCGCAGCGTCGCGGCGATCTGTGCGAGGACGGTGTCCTCATCGATGCTGAGGGCCTTGGGGGTGGTCGCCTCAGTGGTCATGCTGGCTCTCCTGACTGACTGGCTCGGCGCCGCCCGTGGTCCAGGCGACGACATAGTTCCGTTCGGGCAGCCCCGCGGGGGCCACCACCTGATCGCAGCGCACTTCCCAGGCGCGGCCCGCGTGTTCCACCCGCAGCAGGTCGGGACGGGCGGCGGTGACCCGGTACTCCTGAGGTCGTCCGCCGAGCCCCGTACCGCGCTCCTTCGCGACGGCTTCCTTCGCCGCCCAGAAACGGGTGAACCACAGGTCTTCGCTCTCCTCGCCCGCGGCGGCGGTACGGGCGAGGAGCGCGCGCTCCTCGGGGCCGCAGGCCGCCGCGACGGCGGCGGCGGGCCGGGCGGTGACCTCTTCGAGGTCGATGCCGCAGGGTCCGCGGCGGGCCAGGGCGACCGCCGCCTCGGCGCTGTGCGCGAGGGAGACCGTCAGGCCCGGGCCGATGTTGCGGCCGTGCACACCGGTCACCACGGGCCGGCCGGCCGCGTCGTTGTGCAGGGCGATCTCGGCCGGGTAGATGTCGCCCGCGCCCTCCGCCCAGAGCAGCCTGCGGACCGCGTCCTTGGCGGCGATGCGGCCGAGCAGATGGCGGCGCTTGCGGGTCGGAGGCTGGTCCGCGTAGCGGTCGCGTTCGGCGCCGCCGAGCACATTGCGCATGATCAGGTCGCGGGTGGCGAGATCGGGCCAGCGCTCATGGGCCAGGCTCCATCCCCCGGTGCGCTCCTCGGAGAGGGTGTTCCGGCCGGGAAAGCGGTCCATCAGACGCATGCCGGGGTCGGTGTCGAAGCGCCGGTCGGTCCAGCCCGCGCACTCGGCCCAGACCCGGCCGTCGTGGACGAGCTGCATATCGGCGGTGAGGGTGGTGGGGGTGACCTCGCGGATGCGGATATGGCAGTCCAGGGCGGTGCCGGCGGCCGGTTCGGGGCCGTGGAAGGCGATCCGGGCCATGCCGACCGGGAAGACCGTGGTGCGTTCGGTGAGGGTGGCCATGATCCAGTAGCCGAGGAGCTGGCCGACGTTGTCGAGGAGCGCGCCGGGTGGTCCGGGCGCGGTGAGGACGCCGCGCACATGCCGTTCACCGATCGCGGTGAGTTCGGTGACGCCCTGGAAGGCGGGGCCGTGGAACATCCACCGCTCGGTGTAGAGCTGTTCGGCGGCCAGTTCGGGGACCCGTTCGCGGGCCTGGTCCACCGGCCACACGGCGGGCGGCTCGGCGGGTCCCGGGGCGAACTGGACCTCGGCGCCCGCGAAGCCGGTGAGCCCGACCTCGATCCGGTCCGGAGCCGAGCGGCGCACCGCGACGGGCACGTCACGAGCGGGGATGGCCTCGATCCACTTCTGGAGCCGCACGTTGTGCACGGCCACCACCCGCTGTCCGCTCTGGCTGGGCATCGCCTCTTCCGCGATCCGGACGAGGTGGTCGATGACGGTGGTCGCGGGCACGATCGGCCACCGGTCGGCCTCGTCGGGCCAGCCGGGCCGTTGGCGGAAGAAGCAGTGGTCGCGGAGGTACGGCATCCGGTCCACGTCGATCCGCAGGGCGGCGGGGACGGCCGCGAGGCCGTCGGCGCCGGTGGAGCCGCTGGAGCCGCTGGAGCTGTTCGGGCTGACCGCCCGCGGTGCGACGGCGCCGGACCGCGGGGCCGGGGGCCGGTGACGCGCCGGGACCCGGGGGCCGCGGCGCCGCCCCAGCGCGTCGAGGAGTTCCGCGGCGACAGCGTTGGTGTCGGTGAGCAGCGCGGAGAACTCGGCGGCCACCGGGTGGTGTCCGCCGGCGTGGCCGGACCGGTCGAGCGCGCCGGTGTGGGCCTCGGTTCGGGCGGCCGGGACAGCCGGGCGCCGGGGCCGCGCGGTGCGGTCCGGTGTCGTGACGAGGAGACCGTGTCCGGCGGCGGGGAGGGAGACCAGGGCGCCGCCGAGGTCGAGCTTCATCCCGGCGCGGCGTACCGGGCGGATGCTCGAACTCGCCCGATCACCAGGAGGGTTGAGCGGGGTGACGTCCGGGTCGGCGCCCTCGGTCCACAGCGCGGTCGTCACCCGGCGGAGCTGGGCGAGGCTGTCGCGGGAGGTGGAGTGCGCGGGCACCACCAGGCGATCGCGGCCCGCGAGGGTGTCGTCGATGAGGGAGCCGAGCTGGCCCGCGCCCAGGGTCAGGAAGGCCCGGAAGCCCGCCTCGTACATCCGCAGGACGAGTTCGCGGAAGCGGACCGGTTCGAGCAGGTGGCGCACGAACAGCTCGCGGACCGCCTCCGGTTCGGCCGGGAAGGGAGCGGCGACGGTCGCGGACCACAGCGCGGTGTGCGGTGGGTGCAGGGTGTACCGCTCGGCCGCCTCGCGGATCGGGTCCAGGTAGGGGGCGAGCATCGGGGTGTGGAAGCCGGAGCGGAAGGGCAGCACCTGCGCGATGACGCCCTGGGTGCGGAAGTCGGCCACCAGCTCGGCGACGGCCTCCTCGGGTCCGCAGATCATCGACTGGTTGGGGGCGTTGTCGTGGCTGAGGACCACGTCCTCGCGGCCGGTGAGCCGGTCGAGGACCCGGTCGGCGGCGGTGCCGAGGACGGCGAAGGCCAGGCCGGGCACCCGCAGCGCGTCCGGGTCGAAGCCGGCCAGGAAGGCGTCCACCTCCTCGGGGGTGTGCACCCCGGCCGCCGCCATCGCGGTCCACTCCCCCACGCTGTGCCCGGCCACGGCGTCGGGCGCCACGTCCAGGCGGCGCAGCGCGGTGTCGAGGAGCCGGCCCAGCTGGAAGACGGCGGCGCCGTGCCGGCCGACGTCGCCGACCTCGGCCTCCTCGTCGTAGGACCAGTCCAGGCCGAGCCGGGCGGCGAGTTCGTCGACCTTGGGGGTGAACTCGGCTTCCAGGCCCGGGAAGACGAAGGCGGTGCGCCCACCGGCCGGGCCGAGCACCGGGCGCGGGGTGAACCACACATCGCCGCGCCCGCGCCAGGGCTCGCCCTTGCCGACCGCCCGGCGCGCCGTTTTCAGGCGGCGTGCCGTGGGGTCGACGATGCCGAGCCGCACCGGGCCCGCCGCGGGCGAGCCCGTCTCGGGCAGGCTCGCGGCGAGCACCGCGCCGTCCTCGGCGTCGAGCCGGGCGGCCAGTTCCTCGGGGGTGCGGGCGGCCAGCCGCAGTACGCGCTCCGGCTCGCCGACGGTCACCCGCGGGCGGCGGCCGCGGACCGCGGCGGGCTGTTCGAGTACCACGTGTGCGTTGATGCCTCCGAAGCCGAAGGCGTTGACCGCGGCCCGGCGCGGGGCGCCGCCCGCGACCTCGTCCCAGGGACGGGCGGTGGCGAGCGTGGTGAACCGGGTGGCTTCGAGGGCCGGGTTGGGGTCGTCGCAGTGCAGGGTGGGCGGCAGCGTCTCGTGGTGCAGGGCGAGCGCCGCCTTGATCAGACCGGCCACGCCGGCGGCCGGCATGGTGTGCCCGATCTGCGACTTCACCGAGCCGATGACGGCGCGCCCGGCGGTCGCGGGGCCGAACACCTCGGCCACCGTACGGAGTTCGGCGCCGTCCCCGGCGGCCGTCGCGGTGCCGTGCGCCTCGAGGAGCTGGAGCGCGTCGGCGGCGCGCGGGTCGAGCCCGGCGGCCTCCCACGCCTGGCGGACGGCACGGATCTGGCCGCCCGGGTCGGGGTTGAACAGGCTCGCGGAGCGGCCGTCGCCGGCCACTCCGGTGCCGCGGATCACCGCGTAGATCCGGTCCCCGTCGCGCCGCGCGTCCGCCAGCCGCTTGAGGACGACCACGCCGGTGCCCTCGCCGATCAGGACGCCGTCCGCGTCCCGGTGCAGCGGGCGGATGCGCTCGCTCGGGGACAGCGCGCCGAGCTGGCTGAAGACGCTCCACAGGGTGAGGTCGTGGCAGTGGTGCACCCCGCCCGCGAACATCACATCGCAGCGCCCGGAGGTGAGTTCGCGTACCGCGTGGTCCACGGCGACCAGCGAGGAGGCGCAGGCGGCGTCCACGGTGTAGGCGGGTCCGCGCAGATCGAGCCGGTTGGCGACGCGGGAGGCGACCAGATTGGGCACCAGGCCGATCGCGGACTCCGGCTCCTCGGGTCCGAGCCGTTCGCAGAACCCGGCGCGCACCGACTCCAGCTGGGCTTCGTCGAGTTGGGGGGCCAGCTCGCGCAGGGTGAGCACGAGCTGGTTGGCGGTGCGGACCCGCTGGTCCAGGCGGACCAGGCCCGGTGTGAGGTAGCCGCCGCGGCCGAGGACGATCCCGGCGCGTTCGCGGCGGGCGGGCAGGACGGACTCACCGCCCGCGTCCTGAAGGGAGCGGTACGCCACGTCGAGCGCGATGAGCTGGTCGGGGTCGGTGGCGGGCACCGACCTCGGCATGATCCCGAAGCGCGTCGGGTCGAACTCGGCGCCGCTGTCCACGAATCCGCCGCGACGGCAGTAGAACCGGTCACTGCGCCGCCCGGCGGCAGGGTCGGTCGCCGCGGCCGGGTCGTAGAAGAGCGGGTCCCAGCGGTCGGCGGGCACCTCGGTGATGGCGTCCGCGCCGGTGGTGATGTTGTGCCAGTAGGCGGCCAGATCGGGGGCACCGGGGAGGAAGACCTCCATGCCGACGACGGCGATCGGCTCACCCTGTGGCTCGGGCCCGCCGAGGGGTGCGGGGGTGGGCATCGTGGTCACCAGCCGGAGGCGGTGTAGACGACGGTGTGCTCGTCCGGGGCGCCGTAGGCGAGTTCGCGCAGCAGGCTGAGCGGGCCCTCCTCCAGGTCGATCAGTTTGATGCCGCGGGCCGCGTAGGAGCGCATCAGCTCCGGGCCGACCATGCCGCCGCCGGTCTCGGAGGCGGCCCAGGGGCCCCAGTGCACGGTCAGGCCGCGCCGCTCGGCACCGGACCAGCGGCGGCCCAGTTCTTCCAGGGCGTCGTTGGCGCCGGCGTAGTCGCTCTGGCCGCGGTTGCCGAGGGCGGCGGCGATGGAGCCGAAGAGGACGGCGAAGCGTGGGCTCACCGGCAGCCGGTCCACCGCGTCGAGGACGCCGGCGGCGCCGTCGGCCTTGGTGGTGAAGACCCGGGCGAAGGACTCCGGGGTCTTCTCCGCGATCAGCTTGTCCTCGATGAGCCCGGCGGCGTAGACCAGCCCGTCGAGCCGTCCGTACTGGGCGTACACCTCCTTGACCGCGGCGCCGACGGCCTCCGTGTCCGTCACGTCCACCCGCTGGTACTCAGCCTCACCGCCCAGCTCTCGCAGGGCGGCCAGGGTGGCGCGTACCTCGCGCTCGGCGAGGATCGCCGAGACCCGGCGTTCGGTCTCGGCGGGAGTGGTGGTGAGCTTCGCGGCGAGCAGGGCGCCGCGCAGCGAGGCGCGGTCGGTGGCACCGGCCGTGGCCGGGTCCTCGGCGGCCGCGGGTTCCGGAGTGCGGCCGAAGAGGACCAGGCGGCAGCGGGCCGCGGCGGCGAGGGTGCGGGCGAAGCGGGCGGTGATGCCCCGCGCGCCGCCGACCAGGAGGACCACCGACTCACGGTCGAGCCCGGCGGCCTCGGCCTCGGCGGCGCCGTCGCCCGCCGGTCCGGCGCCGCTGGTGGCGATCGAGCCGAGCGGGGTGAGCGCCAGGCGCGGGGCGCGGCGCCCGCCGCCCTGGTCCAACAGCACCACCGGCTCGGGCTCGGTGGCGGCGAGTTCGGCGAAGAGGGCGCGGGCGGCCTCGGCGGCGCTCGCCCCGTCGGGGAGCTCGGCCAGCGTGGCGCGGGTCTCGGGGTACTCGCGGGCCACCGTACGGAAGAAGCCGCGCAGCCCACTGGGCGCCCCGGCGCCCCGGCGGTCGGCGGCGAGCAGGCGACGCGGCCCGGCGGCGAGGACCCGCTGGTAGAGGGCGAAGGCTCCGGGCAGTACGGGTCCTTCGGCGTCCAGCGGCGTCAGGTGCACCACCGTCTCCTCGCCCGCGGCGGGCAGCTCGCCGTCGGGGACCAGCTCGGTCTCGATGCCGGCCTCGGCCAGCAGCGCGGACAGCTCGACGGCGGTGTCGCCGCCGCCGAGGATCTGCACCCGGCGGCCGGGCTCGGGGCGGGCGGTGACCGGTTCGAGGACGTGCTCGGTGAACAGCAGCCGCTGCGGGGCGGTGATCTCCGGGCGTGGCCCGTCGACGGCGAGGGTGGGGGCGGGGGCCTCGGCGGGCGCCGGAACGGAGCCGAGGGCTGCCTCCAGGAGGGCGCTGAGCGCGGCGACGGTACGGGCGCCGCTGAGCGCTTCGAGGTCCGCCTCGGCGGTGTCCAGGGCGAGGCGGGCGCCGAGTTCGCCGACGATCTCGGTGCGCTTGATGGAGTCGATGCTGAGATCGGCCTCCAGATCGAGATCCGGCTCCAGCATGTCCACCGGGTAGCCGGTGAGTTCCGCGACCGCTTCGAGAACGGTGTCCAGGACCGGCACGTCACGGGCCGGGGCGCCTGCCGCGGCGGGGGCGGGCGCGGCAGTCGGGACGGCTGCGGAGGTGCCGAGCCGGGCGGCGAGGAGCGAGGCCATGCCCTCGGCGGTACGGACGCCGCTCAGCTCTTCCAGCTGCTCGCCTCCCTCGGCGGCGACGCCCAGCCGGGCGGCCAGTTCACCGGCGATCTCGGCCCGCTTGATGGAGTCGATGCTGAGATCGGCCTCCAGATCCAGATCCGGCTCCAGCATGTCCACCGGATAGCCGGTGAGCCCCGCGACCACCTCGAGAACGGTGTCCAGGACCGAGCCACCCGGCGCGGCGGCGGGCACGGTGACGGGCACTGCGACGGGCCCGGGGGCATCGGCCGACGACGTGGTGACGGCCGGGACGACGGGTGCCGCGGGTATCGCCTGCGCGGTCGGCCGCGTCGTCGTCCCGGGCGGAAGTTCGGGTGCTCCCAGGTAGGAGAGCAGGACGTCGCGCTGGGCGGAGACCATCTCCCGGCTGCTGCGGAGGAACTCCGCGATCAGCGCTTCGGGGCCGGCGGCCGGCGCGGGGAGGTGACGCGGGTCGGACACGGTGAACTCCGTCACGGGTCGGGCGGGGAGCAGGGCGTGCGGCGGGAAGGCGCCGTCGGCGCGGCGCAGCAGGTGGCCGTCGACGGTGAAACCGGCCCGACGGACGGCCTTGGCGGTAGCGGGGTCGACGGTGTCGCGGCCGGTGAACAGCGGCCGGGTGCGCAGCTCGGTGCCGCTGACGGCGAGTTGGGCGAGCGCGGTCAGGAAGGCGGGCAGTCCGCCGTCACGGCCGTCCTCCAGCGGCACGGTGCGGTGCGGGCGGTCCCCGAGCACGTCCGTCACCAGGCGGCTGAGCACCCGGCCGGGCCCGGCCTCGACGAAGACCCGGGCGCCCGCCTCGTACATCGCCTCGATCTGTTCGGCGAAGCGGACCGGGGAGCCGAGCTGGGCGGTCAGTTCGGCGCGGATGCCCTCGGCGTCGTCGGGGTAGCGGGCCGCGGTGCGGTTGGCCCAGACCGGGAAGGCCGGGGTCGGCAGGTCCAGTCCCGCGAGGTGGGTGCCGAAGTCCTCACCCGCGCCGTCGAGCAGCGGGCTGTGGAAGGCGCAGGCCACACTCAGCGGCTTGGCGCCGTATCCGGCGTCCTTCAGCCCCGCGACGGCGGCGGTGACCGCCTCGCTCGGGCCCGAGATGACCGTCTGGGTGGGCGAGTTGTGGTTGGCGGCCACCACGTCGTCGGCCAGCTCCGCGAGGCGCAGCACCTCCTCGACCTGGTCGGCGGAGGCACCGACGGCGGCCATGGTCCCCGCGTCGCCCTCCGGGACCCGGCCGAGGATGGCCTCGGCGCGGGCGGCGCTGGCGGCGAGCAGTTCGTCGGGGGTGAACACTCCGGCGGCGGCGAGCGCGGCGAGTTCGCCGTAGCTGTGGCCGCCGGCCATGGCGGGGCGCACCCCGAGCGAGCCGAGCAGGTCGGTGGCGGCGAGCGCGGTGATGCCGAGGGCGGGCTGGGCCACCGCCGTGTCGGTGATCCGGGCCTGGGTGCGGGCCGCGGCCTCGGCGTCGAGCGCGGCCGGCGGGAAGAGCGCGTCGGCCCAGCGGGCGCCGAGGTGCAGATGGCGGTGGAGTCCGGGGAAGGCCACGAAGAGCGGCGCGAGCATTCCGGGGCGCTGGCTGCCCTGGCCCGGGAAGAGCAGCGCGAGCTGTCCCTCCGCGACCTCCCGGGGCACGGCGCGGGCGAGGTGGATGCCGTCGGCGGGGGCGTGTTCGCCCTCGGCGGCCCGGCGCAGCAGCTGTGGCAGTTCGGCCGACGAGCGGGCGACCACCGCGATCTGTACGGGTTCGCCGCGCACGGCGGCCTGGTCGCTGCGGTGGGCGGCGTGGCGCGCGAGGTCGCGCAGTCGGGCGTGGCCGCCGTCCTGCTCGATCAGGGTGAGCAGCGCGCGGACCGCCTTGATGGCGGCCTGCTCCTGGTGGCCGCGGAAGGTGAACAGCTCGGCCGGCCAGGCGTCCAGGGCGTGTGCGGCGGGCGCCTGGTCGTGGGCGCGCAGGACGACGTGGAAGTTGGTGCCGCCGAAACCGAAGGCGCTGACGCCCGCGATCCGGTCGGCCGGTTCGACGGCCCAGGGGGCGGTGGCGGTGTGGAAGGCGAAGGGGCTGGTGTCCGCCTCCCAGGCCGGGTTGGGGTTGCCGAGGTGCAGGGTGGGCGGCTTGACGCCGTGGTGGAGCGCGAGGGCGGTCTTGATCAGTCCGGCCAGTCCGGCGGCGCATTTGGTGTGCCCTATCTGCGACTTGACCGAGCCGATGGCGCAGGAGCCGGGTTCGGCCCCGTGTTCCCGGAACACCTCGGTGAGGGTGGCGAGTTCGGTGCGGTCGCCGACGACGGTGCCGGTGCCGTGCGCCTCGATCAGGCCGACCTCGGCCGGGGAGACCCGGGCGTTGGCGTAGGCGCGGGTCAGGGCGGCGCGCTGGCCTTCGGGGCGGGGCGCGGTCAGGCCGAGGCCACGGCCGTCGCTGGCGCTGCCGACGCCGTCGATCACCGCGTAGATGCAGTCGCCGTCGCGTTCGGCGTCGGCGAGGCGCTTGAGGGCCACGCACGCGACGCCCTCGCCGAGGGCGATGCCGTCCGCGCTCGCGTCGAAGGTGGCCGAGCGGCCGGAGGGCGACAGCGCGTGCACCGAGGAGAAGAGCAGGTAGTCGTTGATGCCGTTGTGCAGGTCGGCGCCGCCGCACAGAACCAGGTCGCTGGTGCCGGTGACGAGTTCCTTGCAGGCGGCGTCGACGGCGGTGAGCGAGGAGGCGCAGGCCGCGTCGACGGTGTAGTTGGCACCGCCGAGGTCGAGCCGGTTGGCGATGCGGCCCGCGATGACGTTGGCGAGCATGCCGGGGAACGAGTCCTCGGTCAGCTTCGGCAGCTGCTCCTCCAGACCGGGCGGCAGCGTGCCGACGTAGGCGGGCAGCACGGTGCGCAGGGTGGAGGCGTTGGACAGGTCGCTGCCCGCCTCGGCGCCGAAGATCACCGAGGTGCGGCGGTGGTCGGCCTCCGGCCCCGCATAGCCGGCGTCGGCGAGTGCGCGCCGGGCGGCCTCGAGGGCGAGCAGCTGCACGGGTTCGATGCTGGGCAGCGAGGCGGGCGGGATGCCGTAGCTCAGCGGGTCGAACGGGATCCGGGGCAGGAAGCCGCCCCAGCGGGAGGGGGTGCGTTCGCCGTCACCGTCCGGCGCGTAGTACAGCTCGGGGTCCCAGCGTTCGGCGGGCACCTCGGTGACGCTGTCGGTGCCGGACACCACATTGGCCCAGAACTCGCCCAGGTCGCGGGCGCCGGGGAACATCGCGGCCATGCCGACCACGGCGACGCGCAGCGGCGCGGGTGCCTCCTCGGCGGCCGGGGCGGGGACGGTGGCGGCGCGCTCGGCGAGCCAGACGGCGGTGCCCTCGGTCACCTCCCGGTGGAGGTCCGCGATGGTGGTGACCTCGGCACGCAGCACGCTGACCTCGCCGGCCATGAACATGCCCTCGGCGCCCTGGCGTTCCTCGTCCACCGGGCGCAGTTCGTCCCCGACCCGCTCGACGCCCTTGGAGGCGATGCGCAGCCGGCCGACGTTGAACCGCTCCAGGCGCTCCCAGACCTCGCGGTCCGGCACGCCCTGGGCGGTGAGTTCGTCCCGCAGCGCGGCGAAGTCGCGGGTGACCTCGCTGGCCGCGCACCGGGTGGCGTGGCCCGGCGCGGTCTCCAGCAGATCGGTGCGGTCGGCGGCGAGGACCCGTCGCTGGAACAGCGGCCGGATGGCGCCCGCGCCGACCGCCTCGGCCGTGACCAGGTAGGCGGTGCCCATCAGCACACCGAAGGCGGCGCCCGCCTCGGTCAGCGGGGCGGCGACGGTGGCGGCCATGGCGGCCGACCGGGCGTCGTGGATGCCACCGGCGAAGAGCACGGTCAGCTCCGTGGCCGCCGCGGGACCCTGCTCGTCGAGGAACTCGCGCAGCACCTCGGTCTGCGCCTCCCACAGCGGGAAGCTGTTGCGGGGCCCGATGTGACCGCCGCACTCGGCGCCCTCGAAGATGAACTTGCGGGCGCCCGCGGCGAGGAACTGCCGCAACAGCCCCGGCGAGGGCACGTGCAGGAAGGTCGAGATCCCCTCCGCCTCCAGTGCGGCGGCCTGTGCGGGACGGCCGCCCGCGATGATGGCGTGCGTGGGCTTCAGCTCCCGGACGACGGCGAGCTGGGCCTCCTTGACCCGCTCGTCGGCGAAGCCCAGGATGCCCACGCCCCAGGAGGCGCCCTCGGGCAGCGCGTCCCGGGTGCGCTCCAGCATGGCGCGGGTGCGCGCGGCGTCGGCGAGGGCGAGCGCGAGGAAGGGCAGGGCGCCGTCGGCCGCCACGGCGGCGGCGAACGCGGGCTCGTCGCTGACCCGGGTCATCGGGCCCTGGGCGATGGGCAGGCGGCTGCCGAGCGCGCGGGCCCCGGCGGAGCCCTCGGCCAGCGCGGCGGCGGCTCGCGTATCGACGGTGGCCCGGCCGATCGCGTCGCGGGCCCTTCGGACCGCCTCGGCGACGGTGGCGGACCTGGCCGCGAAGGAGGCGGCGAGGTAGCCGTCCTGACCGACCGGCAGGAGGCGCCGCGGGGGATCGGCGGCGGCGAAGGCGCGTTCGACGGCGGCGCCGTCGGCGGGCGGCTCGGGGGCCTGCGGTCCGCGGCGGCGCAGGAAGCGCACCCCGTCGACGAGGACGCTCTCGGAACCGTCCAGCGAGCCGAGAGCCTCGACGGTCTCGGCCTCCGGTTCGGCCTCGTCGAGTAGCGCGAGTTGGACGTCGAGCACCACGCCCGCCGCTCCACCGGCGACCGCGGCGGCGGCCGTACGCGGGCCGATGCCGCCCCACGCCCAGACCGGCACGGCGATCCCCGGGTCGGCGAGAACCCCTTGCAGCAGGACGAACGTGCTCAGCTCACCGGCCCGGCCGCCGCACTCGCCGCCGCGCAGCAGCAGCCCGGCGGCACCGGCCTGAACGGCGTCTGCGGCTCCGGCGAGGCTGGTGACCTCGACGAGGACGCGGCGCCCGGGGAAGGCGGCGGCGGTCCGCGCGGGGTCGGCGAGCAGCACGGTCGTCGCGCCCTCGGGAAGGTCCGCGACGCCCAGCGGACAGCCAGGACGGACCCGGACCCCGAAGGGACGGCCGCCGGACCAGCGCGCGGTGCGACGCAGAACCTCGAGGGCATCGCGGCGGCGCTCGGGCAGTTCGAGCACACCGAGGGCCCCTGCCCGGCCCGCCGCGGCGGTGAGGCGGGGCGAGGGGCGATGCAGCGGGTTGACCGCGAGGACGGCGTCTGCAGGTGCCTCTGACGGCGCAGGGGTGGCGAGCGTCCGCATGGGAGTCTCCTGTGGGGGGAGTGATGATCAGTAGTCAACTGGGGGTCATGACAAGCAGTCAACCTGTCACTGAGCGTGACAACTCACTCCCATTCATAAGGCCCATCCCCTTTTGAATACGGGAAACCGCGCACGCGGGATACCGCCCCGAGGCATTCACCGAAACACCGCACGACGCGGGAGTGCCCACCACATGAATGCGTCATGCGGCAGAAACACAGGCGTCGCGATAACGTCACTGAGATGTGTGGCAGATCACGCGATTCTCCAGCGCAACGCACAACCCCCACCCGGGCCCCGCACTCTCCGTAGCGACCGCACAGCGAGCCCAACTCCCCCGGCGCCCACCTCCAGGACAACGGCCGTCTTGCGGCCACGTCACCCACCAAACCAGGTGGAGGCGGAATATGAATGCCAATTAGCCGCCCTTACGCTCCTGCGAGTGCCGGGAATTATGCCACCGGGATGACATGCTGGTTTGGATCCGTCAAAGCCGAACAGGCCGCCGCCCTGGGCGAATGACGGACACCACGGCATTCGACTGGCCGTCCTTCGTGCTCAGGTGGGGCGGGGAGTGGGTGGGGGTGCGGCGCTGCCGGCGAACGTGCGGTGGGTGTCGCGATACCGTCACCCCCGCAGCGGGGCTGTCATGCGGTGTCGAGTGTCTTCATGATGACGAAGCTGTTGACCGTGCCGACGCCGGGCAGGGCGGCCAGCTGGTTGGCGTGGAAGTCCTCGTAGGCGGGCAGGTCGGCGACCTCCACCTGCAGCAGGTAGTCGAAGTTGCCGGTGATGTGGTGGCAGGCGATCACCTCCGGCAGCTCCATCACCTCTTCCTCGAAGGCGACCACGGCCGCGCGGGTGTGCCGCATCAGCCGCACCCCCGCGAAGACGCGCAGCCCGCGGCCGACCGCCGCCGGGTCGATCAGCGCCCGGTAGCCGCGGATGACCCCGGTCTCCTCCAGCTGCCGTACGCGCCGCAGGCACGGTGAGGGCGTCAGCCCGACGCGGGCGGCGAGCTCGTTGTTGCTGATACGGCCATCCCGTTCGAGTACGGCCAGGATCGACCGGTCCACTTCATCCATGACAGCAGGATATTGCTTACAGAGCTTCTGTAGCACAAATGAATGCCGTACTCGAGCGCAAGATCTTGCCAAGATTGCCGGCAGCCGGGTCACGTCTGTGTCGACGGCGGCCATGCTGGATACCGCCATAGCGCCGCATTCCGGAAGGGCCAGCCATGCCGGGCAAGAGCACCGTCACCGTTCACACCGACCGTGAGACCCACCCCAGCCGCGCCGTGGCGCCGCCCATCTACCAGACGGCGGCGTTCTCGGCCCAGGACGCGACCACGTTCGCCGCCGGCGCCGTCGAGCCGCGGGGCCAGGACTTCTACACCCGCTTCGGCAACCCGAACCACGCTCAGGCCGCCGCCGTCGTCGCGGAACTGGAGGGCACCGAGGCCGCGATGGTCACCGCGTCCGGCATGGCCGCGATCACCACGGCCGTGCTGGCCCTGGTGTCCTCCGGCGACCATGTCGTCGGGCAGAAGTCCACCTACGGCGGCACCGCCTCGGTCCTGCTGAACCTGCTGCCGCGCCTGGGCGTGTCCACCACGCTGGTCGATCAGAGGGACCCTGAGGCGTTCGAGGAGGCTCTCACCCCCAAGACCCGGATGATCTTGGTGGAGACACCGAGTAACCCGCTGCTGCAGATCACCGACCTGCGCGCCGTCGCCGACCTGGCCCGCGCCCACGGTGTGCTGACCCTGGCGGACAACACCTTCGCCACCCCGCTGAACCAGCGCCCGGTGGACTTCGGCATCGACGTGGTCTGGCACAGCGCGACCAAGTACCTCAACGGCCACTCCGATGTCTCCGCCGGAGTGCTGGCCGGGCCGGCGGAGATCCTGGACCGGATCTGGGACACCAGTCTGCTCACCGGCGCCACCCTCGGCCCCGTCGACGCCTGGCTGCTGCTGCGCGGCATACGCACCCTGCCACTGCGCGTGCCGCGGCACAACGACAACGGCCTCGCCCTCGCCGAGGCACTGAGCGGCCACCCGGCCGTGACACGCGTGCACTACCCCGGCCTGGCGACCCACCCACAACACAAGCTGGCGGTCGACCAGATGAACGGATTCGGCGGAGTACTCAGCGTTGAGTTCACCGGCGGATACGAGATGGCCGACGCGTTCCTGTCCCGTCTGCGCTACCCCCGCCGTTCGGCCAGCCTCGGCGGTGTGGAATCCCTCGCCGTCCACCCGGCCTCCATGTGGGCCGGAATGCTCAGCGACGACCAGATCACCGAGGCCGTCCCGGCGGGCCTGGTGCGGCTGGCGGCCGGCACCGAGGACACCGCCGACCTCGTCGCCGACGCCCTCGCCGCGGCCGACGCCGTACACCACTGAGCGGCCTCGCACCACAGCAGCCACTTCCCGCCGTACCGCACGTGATCGTGAACCACCCGAAGTAAAGGACCTCACTGATGAAGACCCTTCTCTCCGGCGGCACCGTCGTCACCATGGACCCGACTGTCGGCGATCTCCACCGAGGCGACGTGCTGATCGAGGACGGTGTGATCGTCGAGGTGGCCGAGCGGATCGCGGTGGCCGACGCCGAGGTGATCGACGCGAGTGACCGGATCGTCATGCCCGGTTTCGCCGACAACCACCGTCACGCCTGGCAGACCGCGTTCCGGGGCGCGGGCGCGGACTGGACGTTTCCCGAGTGGGCCGTCGCCATGCACGGCACCGTCAAGCCGCACTACCGGCCCGAGGACGTATATCTGGGCACCCTGCTCGGCCGCCTGGAGGCCCTGCACTCGGGCGTGACCACGATGCTGGACTGGTACCACGTTGCGCAGGGCCCTGAGCACGAGGACGCGGCCATTGCCGCGCTGCGCGATGTACCGGGGCGGTCCGTCTTCTGCCTCGGTGCCGGCTGGGGCTCCGCCGGCTCCGTGGACGACGCGATCCGCCGCGTCCGCGCCGAGCTGCCCGACGGCGGCCTGGTCACCATGGCGTGGGGGCTGCGCGGGCCCGAGGACACGAGCCTGGACACCGTCGCCCGGGAGCTGAAGCTGGCCGCCGAACTCGGCCTGCGCACCAGCCTGCACACCGGCTCCGACGGCACCCAGCGCCCCATCGCCGAGCTGCATGAGCACGGCCTGCTCCGGAACACCACCACGTTCGTGCACGGCAACGGCATCAGCGACGAAGAACTGCGGATGCTCGCCGACGCGGGCAGCTCGATCTCGATCAGCCCGGACGTCGAGCTGAAGATGGGCTTCGGCAACCCGCTGACCGGCCAGGCACTGGCCGCCGGCCTGCGCCCGACCCTGTCCATCGACGACGTCCCCTCGGTCGGCGGCGACATGTTCTCCACCATGCGCACCGCCTTCGCGGTGCAGCGCGGCCTGGACGGTGGCCTGGGCTCCCGCGACCTGCTGGAGTTCACCACCATCGACGCCGCCGCCTCATGCGGACTCGGCGCCCGCACGGGCAGCCTCACACCCGGCAAGGACGCCGACGTCATCCTGCTGCGCACCGACGACATCACCGTGTTCCCGGTCACCGACCCGGCCGGCACCATCGTCTCCGCCGGTCATCCCGGGCTGGTCGACACCGTGCTCGTCGCCGGCCGCGTGGTCAAGCGCGACGGAGCCCTGGTGGGCGTGGACCTGCCCGCGCTCAAGACCCGGCTGACCGCTTCCCGCGACCGCATCGCGGCGGCCGCCGGCGTCCGGCTCGACGGCCCCTGGCGCCCGCAGCCCGACTCCCAGTAGCCGCGTCCTCATCGACACCGGCGCGTCCAACGCCTGGCATTCCACCATGGGGTCGCTGCACGAGGTCCTGGCCGGAGCCGCAATCGACCGCGGCGAGAACACCGACGTGGCGACCCTCCACAACCACCAAGACCACGTCAACGGCCTCATCTCACCCGATGGCTCAGAAGACCTGGTCCTACGACGTGACGGGTGCGCGGGACCCCTCCCGGGCACCCGCGTTTAGAACGGTCCCATGACGCCATCGGAATCACCGGCCCACCGCCACAGGACCAGGCTGTCCGCGGCGCGCGGCCCGGCGGGGACCGTCTGTGTCCTGGCCCTCGCCGCCGCGCTGACCGGCTGCGGCTCCGACTCGGGCGGCGACACGGGGGCGCCCGCGCCAGCCGCACCCTCGCGTTCGGCCGAACCGTCCCCCGCCTCGCCAACGCCCACGAAGCCCTCCTCATCACCGTCGCCGACCGCGGTGCAGCCGATGACGCCGTCAACCCCGGCCGAGCTGCGGGCGTGTGCGGACGGAAGCTGCACGATCGTCGTGACGAAGGGCACCGAGATCCCGCGCGCCGACGGCCTTCGGGCGGGACCGTTCACGGTGAGCGCCGTCGGTGCCGAGGGCGTGGACCTGAGCTCGGTCGACGCGAGCGGATTCGCCTCCAACCTGCTCGGGCAGCGCCCCGACCAGGGCGGGCCCTCCACCGTCAACGAGCTGTCGATCGCCGTTCTCGCCCTCGTGGGGGACACCGCGAAGCTGCGGCTCTTCCCGGCGAAGTAGGGCAAGTGCCGTTTCCGCGGCGCCGCCGGGGAACTCCAGCGGGACCCACGGTGCGAGCCGGCCCACAGCGCAAACCTCTCGGGAGGGGTCCCGCATGGAGCGGGGGACTCTGCGCGTCTGTTGTGGCTGACGAACCGCCCCTGTTGATCAGAACGACCAGTCGGCGGCTCGACGAAGCCGCCACCAGCCGCCTTGTGGACACTCCACAACTCGCCACACCGGCCGGGCGGGAGAAAAATGACACACCTCGGGCGCTTTCTTCGGACACGCGTCCGCCGTCGGGAACATCGTGCAACTATGACCGGGCGATGCCCGGCTGCCCCGGAGGGAAGATCCCCGCTCCCCTCGTCGTTGCCACCTCGCATAAGCATTCGATGCGCGTGACAGGAGTGGAACACCGTATGCCCAGCCCTTCCACCACCCAGCCCACCGCCCAGATCGGCGTCACCGGGCTCGCCGTCATGGGCAGCAACCTCGCCCGCAACTTCGCCCGGCACGGGCACACCGTCGCTCTCCACAACCGCACGTTCGCCAAGACCAAGGCGCTGATGGAGGAGCACGGCCACGAGGGGAACTTCGTGCCGGCCGAGACCGCCGCCGAGTTCGTCGCGGCCCTGCAGCGGCCGCGGCGGCTCGTCATCATGGTCAAGGCGGGTGCGCCCACCGACGCCGTCATCGAGGAGTTCGCACCCCTCCTCGAAGAGGGCGACGTGATCATCGACGGGGGCAACGCCCACTTCGAGGACACCCGGCGCCGGGAGAAGTCCCTGCGCGAGCGCGGGCTGCACTTCGTGGGCACCGGCATCTCCGGTGGCGAGGAGGGCGCGCTCAACGGGCCCAGCATCATGCCCGGCGGGTCGGCGGAATCCTACAAGTCGCTCGGGCCGTTGCTGGAGGACATCTCCGCCAAGGTGGACGGCGTCCCCTGCTGCACCCACATCGGCCCGGACGGGGCCGGCCACTTCGTGAAGATGGTGCACAACGGCATCGAGTACGCGGACATGCAGCTCATCGCGGAGTCGTACGACCTGCTGCGGCGGGCACTGGGCATGACGCCGGGTGAGATCGCGGAGGTCTTCCGCACCTGGAACGGCGGCCGGCTGGAGTCGTATCTGATCGAGATCACCGCAGAGGTGCTCGGGCACACCGACGCCGCCACCGGCAAGCCCTTCGTGGACGTGGTGCAGGACCAGGCCGAGCAGAAGGGCACCGGCCGCTGGACCGTGCAGACCGCGCTGGACCTGGGCGTGCCGGTGAGCGGGATCGCCGAGGCGGTGTTCGCCCGTTCGCTGTCCGGCCACGCGGATCTGCGGGACGCCTCGCAGGGGCTGCCGGGGCCGTCCGGCAAGAAGCTCACGGGCGCGGCGGCGGAGCGGTTCGCCGACGACGTCGAGCAGGCGCTGTACGCGTCGAAGATCGTGGCGTACGCACAGGGCATCCACCAGATCGAGGCGGGCAGCCAGGAGTACGGCTGGGACATCGACCCCGGGGCGGTCGCGAAGATCTGGCGCGGCGGCTGCATCATCCGGGCGCGGTTCCTGAACCGGATCACCGAGGCGTACGCCAAGGACCGCAAGCCCGTCACGCTGCTCACCGACGACCACTTCGCCGAGGCGCTGGGCGCGGCGCAGGACGCGTGGCGGCGAGTGGTGGCCACCTCGGTCGAGCTGGGCGTGCCGGCCCCGGGCTTCTCGGCGGCGCTGGCGTACTACGACGCGCTGCGCTCGGAGCGGCTGCCCGCCGCGCTGGTGCAGGGGCAGCGGGACTTCTTCGGCGCGCACACCTACCGGCGGGTGGACCGCGAGGGTTCGTTCCACACGATGTGGGGCGCCGACCGCGACGAGCGTACGGCCTGACCGACGTCGCGAGGGCCGTGTCCCCGCGCCGGGTTCCGGCGGGGAGGACACGGCCCTCGTGCCGTTGTGTGCGCGGCCGCGCCGTGTACGCCGAGCCCGCACGACACGAGGGGCGCGCCGTGTGCGCCATGTCCGCACGAGGGCCGCGCCGTGTGCGCCGCGCCCCTCGTGTGGTTGCGTCACCGACCTCGTGCGTGCGGGTGCGCCACGGCCGTCGTGCGGGTGTACCACCGACCTCGTGCGTGCGGGTGTGCCACGGCCCGCCCCTCGTGGCGTCGCCCCGCGTGCCCACCGCGCCAAGGCCCGGTCCCCGTGCCCATCACGCCGCGGCCCAGCCCTGTGCCGTCGCGCCGCGGCCCGGCCCTCGTGGCGTCCCGCCGCGACCCGGCCCCGCGTGCCCGCCCCGCCGCGGCCCAGCCCACCGTGGCCGTCGCGCCACGACCCGGCCCCGCGTGCGCCTCACGCCAAGGCCCGGCCCCCGCGCCGTCGCACCGCGGCCCGACCCTCGTGGCGTCCCGCCGCGGCCCGGCCCCCGTGGCCATCGCGCCAAGGCCCGGCCCCCCGTGCCCGTCGCGCCGCGCCCGCGCCCGTGCCGTCGCGCCGCGGCCGCGGCGTCAGGGCGTGTAGCGGCGGAAGGCGGGCACCGCGGCGGCCAGCCCGAGCGTGCTGACGGCCACCAGCAGCCCGCCCGCGGCGACCGCCGCGCGGGCTCCGACGAGGGAGCCCGCGGTGCCGTGCAGCAGGTCGGCGATGCGCGGGCCGCCCGCCACCACCACGGTGAACACGCCCTGCATCCGGCCGCGCATGTCGTCGGTGGCGGCCGACTGGAGGATCGCCCCGCGGAAGACCATCGAGACCATGTCGGCGACGCCCGCGAGCGCCAGGAAGGCCACCGCCCACCACAGGTTCGGGCTGAGCCCGAATCCGGCGATGGCCACGCCCCAGGCCACCACGGCGGCGATGACCATCAGGCCGTGGCGGCGGGCGCGGGAGAAGGTGCCGGACAGCAGGCCGCCGGCCACCGCGCCGATCGGGATCGCCGCGAAGAGCAGGCCGAGCGCGAACCCCTCGCCCCAGGGCGCGTAGGTGTGCGAGGCGAGCTGGGGGAAGAGCGCACGGGGCATGCCGAAGACCATGGCGATGATGTCCGCGAGGAAGGACATCAGCAGGATGCGGTGGGCGGCGATGTACCGGAAGCCGTCGACCACATCGCGCCACCCGGCCCGTCGGCCCCCGCCCCCGGCGTCCTCGGTGAGCGGCGGCAGGGCGGGCAGCCGCCAGACGGCCCACAGGGTGATGCACAGCGCCACGGCGTCGATGAGATAGAGCGTGGGCAGACCGAGGACGGGGATCAACGCGCCCGCGAGCAGCGGGCCGATGATCATGCCCGTCTGGGCGACGGTGGACTGCAGGGCGCCCGCGGCGGGCAGTTCGTCGGCCGGGACGAGGCGGGCGACGGAGGCGCTGCGGGCCGGGGAGTTCATGCCGAAGAAGCCCTGCTGGGCGGCGAGCAGCACCATGAGCACGGCCACCGAGTCCAGACCGGCGAAGGACTGTGCCCAGAACAGCAGCGAGGTGACGGCGATGCCCACGTTGGTGACGAGCATCAGGGTGCGCCGGTCCATCCGGTCGGCGACCACCCCGCCCCACAGCGCGAAGACCACCAGCGGGAGGAGCCCCGCGAAGCTGGCGTAGCCGACCCACGCCGATGAGCCGGTGATGTCGTAGATCTGCTTGGGGACGGCCACGGCGGTCAGCTGGCTGCCGACGGCGGTGACGGTGGTGGAGGTCCACAGCCGCCGGAAGGGGCGGTGGCGCAGCGGCCGGGTGTCCATCACCCAGCGGCGCCAGCCGGCCTTCGGGGGCGGGGCGGGGGCGCCGTCCCCGGCTCCGGGGGTCGTGTCGTCGTGCCGGGCGGTGGGTTCTATCTCGTCGTCGCTGCTTCTGGCGGTCTCCACGGCTGGTTCGATTCCTCCTACATCCATTCGGGCCGGGAACCATTGTGACGACCCCCGGCCCGCGCCGTGGCCCCGGCTCCCTCAGTCTCCGGCCGCGGGACGCATCACCCGCCGGCCGTGGATGCTGCCGCTCAGGGAGGTCAGCCGGGTGCCGCTGCCGCCCCCGCGGTCGGCGATGATCTCGGCCGCGATGCTGATCGCGGTCTCCTCCGGTGTACGGGCGCCGAGGTCCAGGCCGATCGGCGAGGCCAGCCGGGCCAGCGCCTCCTCGCCGAGACCGGTGGCGCGCAGCCGGCGGAGCCGGTCGTCGTGGGTGCGGCGGGAGCCCATGGCGCCGACGTAGGCCATCGGCAGGCGCAGGGCGACGTCCAGCAGCGGCACATCGAACTTCGGGTCGTGGGTGAGCACACAGACCACCGTGCGTTCGTCGATCCGGCCCGCCTCCGCCTCGGTGCGCAGATAGCGGTGCGGCCAGTCGGTCACCACCTCGTGCGCCTCGGGGAAGCGGCGCGCGGTGGCGAAGACCGGCCGGGCGTCGCACACGGTGACGTGGTAGCCGAGGTACGCGCCGATCCGGGCCATGGCCGCCGCGAAGTCCACGGCGCCGAAGACCAGCATCCTCGGCGGGCTGGCGTGGACCGAGACGAACAGGGTGAGCTCCTCGTCCATGCGGGTGCCGTCGTAGCCGTAGCGCAGGGTCTCGGTGCGCCCGCCGGCCAGCAGTCCGCGGGCGTCCTCGGCGATGGCCGCGTCCAGCCGCGCGGAGCCGAGGGAGCCCGAGCTGCCCTCGGGCCGTACGACCAGCCGGCGGCCCAGCCGCCCCTCCGGGTCGGGCCCCTCGACGGCCACGCAGATCACCTCGGCCACCGGCTCCCCCGCGGCCACCGCCGTGGCCACCTCGCCCAGTTCGGGGAAGCCTTCGGGGTCGACCCGCTCCACATACACATCGATGATTCCGCCGCAGGTCAGCCCGACCGCGAAGGCGTCGTCGTCGCTGACGCCATAGCGCTCCAGCACGGGCCTGCCGCTGTCGGTCACCTCCTGCGCCAGTTCGTAGACGGCGCCCTCGACACAGCCGCCGGAGACACTGCCGATCGCGGCGCCATCGGGCCCGACCAGCATGCTCGTCCCGGGCGGCAGCGGGGAGGAGTGCCAGGTCGCCACCACCGTGGCCCGGGCGAACGGCTCGCCCTCGCCCCACCATCGGTGCATCTGCGCTACGACGTCTCGCATGGAATCCAAATCTCCTCGCCGACCCATGTAAGAGGTTGATACATTCAATGTATGAGCCTCTCACATCACTCACCGAGTAGCGACATCACCTTGCGGATCAACGGCACGTCCCACTCCATGACCATCGACAACCGGACGACCCTGCTCGATGTGCTGCGCGAGCGGCTGGCGCTCACGGGCACCAAGAAGGGCTGCGACCACGGTCAGTGCGGGGCCTGCACGGTGCTGGTCGACGGTGAGCGGGTGAACAGCTGCCTGGTGTTCGCGGTGACCGCCGAGGAGCGCGAGATCGTTTCCATCGAGGGCGTGGCGGCTCTGTCGGACGGCGGCGAGCTGCACCCGGTGCAGCGGGCCTTCCTCGACCACGACGGGCTGCAGTGCGGCTACTGCACCCCGGGCCAGATCTGTTCCGCCATCGGAGCGCTGGGCGAGGCCGGGCGCGGCTGGCCCAGCCATGTCACCGAGGACACCGCCGCCGGGGTGGCCGATGTCTCGGAGCTGGACGCGCGGGAGGTGCGCGAGCGCATGAGCGGCAATCTGTGCCGCTGCGGTGCGTACAACGGCATCGTGGAGGCCGTGCTGGAGGCCGCGGGCGCCGAAGCCCAGGACACCGCCACGGTCGGGGGCACCCGATGAAGGAATTCGCCTACGCCCGCGCGGGCGACGCCGACGAGGCGGCCGCGCTGATCGCCGAGCACCCCGACGCCACCTATCTCGGCGGGGGCACCAATCTGGTGGATCTGATGAAGCTCGGCGTCACCGGCCCCGGGCTGCTCATCGACGTCTCCCGGCTGCCGTACGACCGGATCGAGCACCGCGACGACGGCTCCGTGCTCATCGGCGCCACCGTGCGCAACGGCGCTCTGGCGGGCGATCCGGGCATCCGCGAGCGCTTCCCGCTGCTGTCCCAGGCGCTGCTGGCCGGGGCGTCCGGGCAGCTGCGCACGGCCGCCACGGTGGGCGGCAATCTGCTGCAACGCACCCGTTGCGGGTACTTCCAGGATGTGACCAAGCCGTGCAACAAGCGCCAACCGGGCTCCGGGTGCCCGGCGATCCAGGGTGCGCACCGCGATCTGGCCGTGCTGGGCACCTCCGACCACTGCGTGGCCTCCCACCCCTCCGACATGGCGGTGGCACTGGTGGCGCTCGACGCGGTGGCGCATCTGCGGTCCGTGGACGGCGGCTCGCGCACCGTTCCGGTGGCGGAGCTGTATCTGCTGCCCGGCGACACACCGCACCGGGAGACCGTCCTGGACCACGGCGACCTCATCACCGCCGTGGAGCTGCCCCCGCCGCCGCCGGGCGCCCGGATGCGCTACCGCAAGGTGCGTGACCGCTGGTCGTACGCCTTCGCGCTGGTGAGCGCCGCCACCGCGGTGTCCGTGGCGGAGGACGGCTCGCTCCGGGACGTACGGATCGCGCTCGGCGGGGTGGCGCCCCGGCCGTGGCGGGCCCGGATCGCCGAGGAGCGGCTGCGCGGCGGCCGGCCGGACGAGGAGACGCTGCGGGAGGCGGCCCGGGCCGAGCTGGCCGAGGCGCGGCCGCTGCCGGACAACGCCTTCAAGGTCGACCTGGCCATAGATCTGATCGTCGCGGGCGTCCGCGACCTCGTCGCGAGGAAGGACCGCGCATGACCACCGTGGAGCAGAGCGTCGGCGCCCCGATGACCCGGGTCGACGGCCTGGACAAGGTGACCGGCGCGGCCCGCTACGCCTATGAGTTCCCCACTCAGGGCGTCGGCTACGTGTGGCCGGTGCAGGCGACCGTCGCCCGCGGCCGGGTGACGGAGGTGGATCCCGCCCCGGCGCTGGCCCTGCCCGGTGTGCTGACGGTGCTCGACCACACCAACGCCCCGCGGCTGAACGCCGAGGCGGAGGCGAGCGCGGACCTCTTCGTGCTGCAGTCCCCCCAGGTGGCCTACCACGGCCAGATGGTGGCCGCCGTGGTGGCCACCTCGCTGGAGGCGGCGCGCGAGGGTGCGGCGGCGGTCCGGGTGAGCTATGAGCGGGAGCCGCACGATGTGGTGCTGCGCGCCGACGACGAGCGGCTGGAGATCCCCGAGGCGGTGACCGACGGCAGCGCCGGCCTGGTCGAGCGCGGTGACGCCGACGCGGCGTGGGCCGCCGCTCCGGTGCGGGTGGACCGGACGTACACCACCCCTGTCGAGCATGTGAGCCCGATGGAGCCGCATGCCACCATCGCGGTGTGGGACGAGGACCGGCTGACGGTGTTCAACTCCGACCAGGGCCCGTACATGAGCGCGCAGCTGCTGTCCGCGCTGTTCGGGATCGAGCTGGGCGCGGTCGAGGTCGTCGCCGAGTACATCGGCGGGGGCTTCGGGTCCAAGGGCATTCCGCGCTCGCCCACGGTGCTGGCGGCGCTGGCCGCACGGGCCGTCGGACGGCCGGTGAAGATCGCCCTGACCCGGCAGCAGATGTTCCAGCTGATCCCCTACCGCTCCCCCACGATCCAGCGGGTGCGGCTGGGTGCCGGGCGCGACGGCCGGCTGACGGTGATCCAGCACGAGTCGGTGCAGCAGCGCTCGGCCCTGGTGCCGTTCGCCGATCAGACGGTGTCCTCGACGCGGATGATGTACGCGGCGCCCAACGCCCGTACGACGGTGAAGGTGGCGCCGCTGGATGTGATGACGCCCGCCTGGTTCCGCGCACCCGGCCACACTCCGGGGATGTTCGCGCTGGAGTCGGCCGTCGACGAGCTGGCCGAGGCGCTGGGCATGGACCCGATCGAGCTGCGGATCCGCAACGAGCCGGAGCACGACCCGGAGAGCGGTAAGCCGTTCAGCAGCCGCAACCTGGTCGCCTGCCTGCGCGAGGGCGCGGCGCGCTTCGGCTGGGAGCACCGCGATCCGACACCGGGCATCCGGCGCGAGGGGCGCTGGCTGGTCGGCACCGGTGTGGCCGCCTCGCACCACCCGGATTACACCTTCCCCTCCTCCGCGGTGGCGCGCGCCGAGGAGGACGGCACGTTCCGGGTGCGCATCGGCGCCGCCGACCTCGGCACGGGTGCCCGCACCGCCCTCACCCAGGTGGCGGCGGACGCGCTGGGCATTCCGGTGTCGCGGCTGCGGCTGGAGATCGGCCGCGCGTCGCTGGGCATGGCGCCGTTCGCGGGCGGTTCGCTGGGCACCGCCTCCTGGGGCTGGGCGGTGGACAAGGCGTGCCGTGCGCTGCTCAAGGAGCTGGACGTCTACGCGGGTGCGGTCCCGGACGGCGGCCTCGAGGTGGTGGCCGACACCACCGAGGACCTGGGGCAGCGGGCGGATCTGTCGCGGCACACCTTCGGGGCGCAGTTCGCCCGGGTGCGGGTGGACGGCGACACCGGTGAGGTCCGGGTGGACCGGATGCTGGGCGTGTTCGCGGCCGGTCGGATCGTCAATCCGCACACCGCGCGCTCGCAGTTCCTGGGAGCCATGACGATGGGTCTGTCGATGGCGCTGCTGGAGATCGGCGAGGTCGATCCGGTCTTCGGCGACTTCGCCAACCATGACTTCGCGGGCTATCACATCGCCGCCCACGCCGATGTTCCGCGGCTGGACGTGGTGTGCCTGGAGGAGACCGACAACACCTCCAACCCGGTGGGTGCCAAGGGCATCGGCGAACTGGGCATCGTGGGCGCGGCGGCGGCCATCGGCAACGCCTTCCACCATGCGACCGGAGCGCGGGTGCGGGATCTGCCGATCCGCATCGAGCGCTCGCGGGAGGCGCTTCGGGTGGCCCGATCCGCCGAAAAGCGCAGGCCAGGGGCTGACGAGCCGGGGCCTGGGGTCGGGTAGGGTCACCCGAATGGCACCCACGCCGAAGGGACGCGCCACCTACCACCACGGCGACTTGGCCGCCGCGCTGGTGGAGGCGACCCTGGAGATCGTCGACGAGGTAGGGGTGCGCGGTTTCTCCGTCGCGGAGGCCGCGCGCCGCACCTGTGTCAGCCCCGGTGCCCCGTACCGCCATTTCGCCGACCGTGACGCACTGCTCGCGGCCGCCGCGCTGGAGGTCTCGCGGCGGCTGCGGGCCATCTACCTGGAGACCGCGGCCGGGACCGGGTCCGCCCAGGAGCGGCTGGCGACGGTGGCGGGCAGCTTCGTGCGTGCGGCCGCCCGCTACCGCGGCGGGCTGGACATCCTGTTCGCCCCGGGTTTGCGGGCCACCCATCCGGAGCTACGGGACAGCACCAGGGAGTTCGTCGATCTGCTGCTGCCGAGCGCCTTCGAGGTGATCGCTCCGGGCGAGGGACCGGGGACGGCCGTGGCGCTGCTCGACGCGCTGCATGCACTCGCCCGGGGGTATGTCGCCCAATTGCTGGAAGGGAAGTTCGGCGATCCCGAGGAGGTGGTCGAGGGGGTCGCCGCCCGGGCGACCCAGGCCGCGCGGGCGCTGGTGGCGGGCTACGGCGTGCCGTCGGGGCCCGTCGGCGAGGTGGTGGCACGGGACCGCTGACGGAGGGGCAGAATTTCCCGTTCCGCTTCACGTTCTTCGTTCGGCGCGCATACCGTCGTTGCGGAACGGATCGGAGGAACAGATGTCCCTGAAATCCGGTAAGAGCCTGTGTCATGTCCCCGGTCGGATCAGCGTGCGGCGTCTGGTGCGTGCGATCGCAAGGCGCCGGAGCGCCCTCGTGGCGGAGCCACGTGGGCGTTTCGGCAACGCGGCGAGCGTGCGTGCCAGACGCCGCACGCCCGGCCGGGGATATGACACAGGCTCTCAGGGCGCCCACCGGGCCCCTTCGCGTCTGCGCTCGCCGCACGCCATCGGCGCACTGGGGGTGGCGGTCACCGCCGCCGTCCTCGCCACCCTCGTCCCGGCCGTGGCCTCGACGACCGACCCCGACCACGCCGGTTCCGACCCGGCCCCCGCATCCGTCCCGCACCCCGAGCGGGACTGGATGGGCTCGACGATCGCCCGCCACGAGAAGTCCGACCCCGACGCCGCGCCCAGGGCCACCAGAGCGGGCTCGGTGGAGGGTGTGGACGTCAGCGACCATCAGGGTTCGGTCGACTGGGCGGCCCTGTGGGACGACAACGTCCGTTTCGCCTATGTGAAGGCCACCGAGAGCACGACCTACAAGAACCCCTCGTTCGCCGCGCAGTACAACGGCTCCTACCAGCAGGGCATGATCCGCGGCGCCTACCACTTCGCCCTGCCGGATCGTTCCAGCGGCACCCGCCAGGCCGACTTCTTCGTGAGCAACGGAGGCGACTGGTCGGACGACGGCAAGACCCTGCCGCCCGTCCTGGACCTCGAGTACAACCCGTACGGAGCAACCTGCTTCGGCTTGACCGCGGCCCAGATCGTGGACTGGATCGGCGATTTCACCGCGCGGGTCAAGGAGCGCACCGGACGCCAGCCGGTGATCTACACGGCCACCGGCTGGTGGCAGACGTGCACCGGGAACAGTGCCGCCTTCGCCGAGCGGAACCCGCTGTGGCTGGCGCGGTACGCCGCCACCCCCGGGGCCCTGCCGGCCGGCTGGGACACCCACACCCTGTGGCAGTACACCGCCACCGGACCGCTGGTGGGCGACCACAACAGGTTCAACGGAAGCCTGGCCGGCCTCAAGGCGCTGGCCACGGGGTGAGCGGCGGCGCTCAGCCGCCGAGCACACCGCCGAGCACTCCGTCGAGCGTGTCCCCGACACCGTCCACCAGACCGCCCACCAGACCCTTGCCGTGGTGACCGCTCCCGCCGGGGGTGGACTGCGGCGGCTGGCTGGGCTGCTGCGAGGGGGTGGTCGGATCGGCGCTCGGGGTCGTCTCGCTCGGCGAGGAGGGCTCCGAGGGGACCTGGTCGTCCCGCTGCGCCGGGGTGGGGGCCGCGTGGGTGGTCGGGGCCTTGGAGGGGGCCGCGTCGCGGGTGGCCGGGGTGGCGGGCCGCTGCGCGCCGGCGCTCCGGTCCGTCGCCCCGCCACCGGGAGTGGCGGCGTCCGTCTCGTCGGAGATCAGCTTCGGCTTCGTGGACTCGCTGGGCGAGACATGGCTCTGCGAGGGCGAGTGGTCGACGGCGGGGTCGATGTGCGGCGCCTGCTCCTGCTGTGTGTTCACATCGGAGCGGGCTTGCACGGACTTGTCACCGCCGGCCGTGGAGTGGAGGCCGAAGGCTATGGTTCCGGCCACTCCGAGGGCGGTAGCCGCCTTGAGCGTCGTGGTACGCGCCTGCTGAGCGGCGGTCGGTCGGCTGTGTCGACCCATTTCGCTGGTCTCCCCGTTATGGCATGGGTTGGGTGCGGTGCACCGGAAGGCCCGATTCCGAGAGGAACTGATGTCCGACGCACACGTGTTACAGAGTAAAGAACGAGCCAGATGATAACCATGGCCCCCCGGTGTACGGCCACCCGTACACCGGGGAACGTTTGTCCATGGCTAGCGCGCGGCCTCCGGATAGAAGTCGCGTGAACGGCCCTGACCGTCCTTGAGCTTGCCGAGCAGGCTCGCCGGGTACTCGATGGCCCAGTAGCTCACCGCGGCGGCGGCCACCGCCACCACCAGCACGATGACCACGGCCGACGGGAAGCCCTCCTGGCCGTCGGGCGGCAGCAGCCCCGCGTTGAACAGCCCCAGCATGATCGGCTCATGCCAGACGAAGAGGCTGTAGCTGGCGAGACCGACACCGGTGAGCCAGCGGGCCGTGAGCCATGAGTGCCACCGCCCCTGCCGCCGCACATGGATGGTGCTGTACAGCAGCAGCATCCACAGCAGGGCGGACAACGGATGGTAGAAGGTGGTGGGGAAGTCCTCCGCCTCCGTACCGGAGTAGGACAACATATACAGCCCCACGAGGGCGGCTGCCCGCAGCGGGATCGCCACCTTCGCGTCGAGCCGTCCGCGGTCGCCGAGGGCGATCATCGCCACGGCGAGGCCCATGCCCGCCGCGAACCCGCCGAAGCGGGCCTGCGGACCGAAGTACACCGGCCATTCGGTGTGCGGGATGTCCAGCCCGTAGCGGGCGACCGCGATCCAGATGAACGGCCCGATGTACAGCAGGGCACATCCGGCCGCGCACACCGCCACTCGGGAGGCCCTCCGGCGCAGCGGACGGCAGGCGCGGACGGCCAGCGGGCCGAGTCCCACCAGCGCCACATAGAACATGATTTCCAGCGACAACGACCAAGTGGGGCCGATGGTGTAGAAGATCTGCTCCTGGTCGAAGACCTGGGTGAAGGTGAGGTGGTGCAGCAGATCGGACCACTCGCCGGGCAGGGTGGGATTGCGGGTGGCCCAGATGAACGTCACCGCCAGGAAGTACAGCGGGACGATCCGGATGGCCCGCCGGAAGAGGAACACCCGGCCGGGCCGGGTCGAGCCCCCCTCGATCGCCGCCCGTGCGTAGGACAGCGTCAGCAGATACGCGGACAGGACGAAGAAGAGGTCGATGACCTCCAACGACACCAGCGCGTTCGCGTACCGGTTGGGCACCGGTGAGTGGGCGCCGTCCCGGTCGTAGGTGTAGTACTGCTGCCAGACGTGGAAGACGACGGTGAGGAGCGCCGCCATTCCCCGCAGACCCTGGATCTCCTGGCTCATCCGGTTCCGCGAGGGCGTGCCCTTGGCGGGTGTGCCGTTGACCGCCCGGGGGGCGGTACTGGGTGCGATGGTCGTGGACACCGTGCTCATGTCCGCTTCACCGCCTTCTCGCCGGGTCGCGGGGTGACCCGCCACTGGCGGTCCCGCAGCACCTCCTTGAGGAGCGACTGACGGGCCACGATGTTCTTGAAGTGGCTGTAGAAGAAGGTGGACACCAACAGGTATCGCCAGAACCACGCCCTGCGACGGCGCAGTTCGGGCACCGCGAGCCGCCATGCGAACAGCGCCTGCACCAGCCCGGCGGACAGGGTGAACAAGGTGGCCAGCAGGCAGACCGGCACCGCCCAGTCGAGCTGGTCCACGCCGCCGGCCCGCCACGCCGAGTACAGCAGCACGGGCAGGATCTGCAGGGTGAGCCACGGCTGGACCTCACGCCAGCCCAAGAGCACCACCAGCCCCGCCTTCTGGCGGGCGGTGAAGGCCGGGGAGCGCAGCCCGCGCCACAGGTACTTCAGCGACACCTGGAGCCAGCCCTGGGCCCAGCGCGACCGCTGGTTCCACAGCGCCTTGAGGGTGGTGGGCGCCAGTTCGCGCGAGATGAGCGTGCGGTCGGTGGCGATCCTGGCCCCCTCGTGCAGGGCGCGCATCGAGGAGTCGATGTCCTCGGTGAGCATCGTGCCGTGCATCCGGGTGCGGGCGAGCAGATCGGTGCGCCAGAAGCCGTTGGAGCCGCCGAAGACACCGAAGGTGTAGAGCCGGGTCCGGCCGGGGTGGCTGACGGCGTAGATGGCCTCGAACTCAACGCCCACCAGCTTGGAGACCCAGGAGCTCTCGCCGTTGCGGATCACACAGTGGCCCTGGACCACGTCATAGCCATTGGAGAGCCAGTGCCAGGCGTGCTGGAAGGCGTCCGGCACCGGGTGGTGGTCCGCGTCGAAGATGCCCACGAACTCACCGCGCACCCGGGTGACCGCGGCGTTGACGTTCTGCGCCTTGGAGGTGCTGCCCGCCACCGGCATGAGCACCAGCCGCGGGTCGCGGCGGGCCATCTCCCGCAGGGTCTCCTCGACGGGCATGGGGTGCGGCGTGTTGTACGCGAGCACGATCTCCAGCTCGTTGGGGTAGTCCAGGCGCAGAAAGGACTCGATGGTGTCGACGATGGTCGCGGCCTCATTGGGCAGATACGCGGCGATGACCGCGCTGGCCGGCGGATACGGCTGTGCGGGCCGTTCGGGCCGGGGTTTGGCGTCGAGCGAGAACAGGCACTCCAGCACGATCATCGCGGCGGAGAGCACCAGCCCGGACACCACGACCCAGTAGGCGGCCGAGCCGACGTCCCAGCCCAGCTCGTACATCTGCTGGTAGAAGACGAACGGGATGCCCACGCCGAAGAGCAGCACCAGGATGGGCGAGAGCGCCGACAGCAGGGCGCGGAGCGCGGTGGCCAGGGGACGACGACGGCGGTGGCTGCCGCGCATCCAGGCCGCGTACTTCACCGGCCGCAGATCCCGGTGGCGGATCGATTCCTCCACCGCGTTGCGGGAGTTGGCGACGGCCTGGGCGCGGTCCGGGCAGTCGGCCAGCGGGGTCCAGCCGATCGCCGGGGTCAGCCGGACGTTCTCATCGGCGACCACGAAGCGGGTCCCGGCCACGGCGTTGGCGAACTTCTGCAGTTCGCCGCGCGCGGTGTCCTCGTCCACGCCGGGCATCAGCATCAGCAGATGGCCGTCGTCGTCCCAGCCGAGCCGGTCGCAGACGCCGCCCAGCTTCTCCGCCACTCCGGCGAGACGTTCGGCGACCTCACGGCGCACCCGCGGCCCGAGCCGGGCTTCGAGGGCGGCTATCTCGGCGACGCCGACCATGGCGACGACACCACCGACGCGGCTGTCGTCGACCCGCTTGAGTTCCCGGTCGAGCTCACCCAGGAAGTGGGGCTGGGAGTACAGACCGGTGCGCGGGTCGAGCAGCAGATTCTCCACGGGGACCGGGACCCGGCGCAGCTTGGCCTCGATCCGGGCGGAGAGCTCGACGGGGTCGGAGCTGTCCGGCACGCAGTCGTCCGCGCCGCCGCGCAGCATGCCGGCGACGCCGACGGGGCCGGGGTCGGAGGTGACCACGAGCAGGGGCAGCGCCCGTCCCGCGGGCACGGCACGGACCTCACGTATCAGGTCCAGCCCGTCGTCGGCGTCGTCCAGGGCGACGATCGCGTCCGGAGGGGATTGCCGCATCTGACGGCTGACGTCGCCGGGCTCCGCATGGCTCACCTCATGCCCGGTCGAGACGAGTGTCCGGGTCAGCTGATCGAGCCTGGGGCCCGGTGTGCCGACCGCCAGCACCCGCCCGCTCGGTCCCGACACATCGCCGCGAGCGGTGGGCACGGGTTGCTGGTATTCGCGTGATCGTGGGTGGTGCGAAGTAAGCACCTGAGTGGTTCCTTTCTGGAAGACGTGCGTCACCGAACGGGCCGTGGGCGCGCGGACGTTCCGGCCGGGGTCAGGGCAGACCACGTGGCCCGCGGGCATGCCTACAGGGGCATGCGGCTACGGGCAGGCCGGAGGACGGCGTCGCCGGGAAGGCCGGGGCGATCCGCCGTTCGGTGAGTGGTGAGAGGCGGCTACGCCGCGACCGTGGCCGATCCGCGCGGGGAGAGGTGAGGTCTCCGGCGGGGTCTCGGGCAGACGGACGCGACGGCGGCGGGGGACACGCGAACGTGCTCCAGGGAAATACGCATAAGGTCCCATCCTGTTCGGATCGTGGGGGGCGGACCGAACGTCACCAGTGCGGGTCGACCGATCTTTTGGGCTGACCGGTCGGAATCCTTAGTCTCATCGATCACTACGGAACCACACAACACATCGAAGTAACACTCTCATTAACCGATGAGAGAGTTCCGCGTGCCGACGGGGCGCTCGCCACCGGCCCCAACTTCCCGACGGCGGCGGGGTGTCGGAGCTCTGTCGGTACCGCGTCGGTGGGGCATAGGCGGGTCGGCGAACCGGCGTCGGCGCCACGTCGGTGCGGTGTCGGTACCCGCGGCCAGTCTTTTTCCAGGCACCACATTCGGTGGTTGAATTCGGAAGGGACAACACCATGCGCAATACCCGGGTCCTGATTTCCGGCGCCAGTATCGCCGGGCCCGCCCTCGCCTACTGGCTGGACCGCTATGGTTTCCAGGTCACCGTGGTGGAGCGCGCCGCGGGGCCGCGCCCGGGCGGACAGGCGATCGACGTACGGGGCCCGGCGCTGGAGGCGTGCGCGCGCATGGGTGTGCTGGAGGAGATCCGGGCGCACCGCACCGGGCTGCGCGGTATGTCGATGGTCGACGGCGATGGCAAGGAGCTGTTCAGCACCACCGAGCGCACCATGACCGGCGGAGATCTCGCCAGGCCCGACGTCGAGATTCTCCGGGACGAGCTGTCCTCGGTTCTGATGGCCGCGGGGGGCGACGGAATCGAGTACCTCTTCAACGATTCGATCGCCTCGCTCGCCCAGGGCCCCGATGAGGTGGCGGTCACCTTCCACCGGGGCGATTCGCGCGCCTTCGACATCGTGGTGGCGGCCGACGGGGTGCACTCCTCCACCCGGGCGCTGGTCTTCGGCCCGGAGGAGCGATTCCTCCACCTCATGGGGGGCTATCTGGGCGTGTGGACGGCGCCGAACTATCTGGGGCTCGACCGTTGGGAGGTCGTCTACCAGATGTCCGGCGGCGTCTGGGGCGGCATGGTGATGAGTGTCCGCGAGAACACCGAGGTCCGGGTCTACGTCGGCATCGACTCGGACGAACCGCCCGCCCAGTTCCTCGGCTCCCGGAGCGTCTCGGAGCAGAAGCGGCTGGTGGCCGAGCGGCACAAGGACGCGCGCTGGGAGATGCCACGGCTGCTGGAGTACATGTGGGGGGCGCCCGACTTCCACCTCGACGTGTCGGCCCAGATCCGTATGGACACCTGGTCCCGTGGCCGGGTGGCCCTGGTCGGCGACGCCGGCTACTGCGGTTCGCCGATGTCCGGCCAGAGCACCAGCCTGGCCATAGTCGGCGCCTATGTCCTGGCGGGCGAGCTCAAGGCCGCCGACGGCGACCACACCGTGGCCTTCGCGGCCTACGAGCGCGAGCTGCGGGACTATGCCACGGCCAACCAGCAGATCGCGCTGGACCACAAGGCACGGAGGGACGCGGAGACCGCGTCGCCCGGGCAGGAGCCCGACACCGACTCGAGCCATATCGGTGACGGCTTCTACGAGGTGGTCAACTCCTACAGCCTCAAGGACTACTGACCGGGCCGCCTGCCGGGCTTGGACGTGACCCCGTGACCCCGTGGCCTCGTGACCCCGTGGCCGGCTAGGACACCACGTCCTTGCGGCCGAAGCCACGGAAGGCGAACGCGAGGAGCACCAGCGCATAGGCGACGGACACCGAGACGCCCTTCACCATTCCGCCCCATTCCATATGGGGCTGGAGTGCGTCCGCCCACGCGAACTGCCAGTGCGCGGGCAGGAAGTCGCGCCAGGAGCCGAGCGCCGTGACCGCGTCCAGCACATTGCCCACGATGGTGAGCCCCACCGCGCCGCCCACCGCGCCCAGCGGCGCGTCGGTGACGGTCGAGAGCCAGAACGCGAGAGCGGCCGTGACCAGCTGGGACAGGAAGATGTACAGCACCACGAGGGCGAGCCGGACGAGGGCCTCCCCGATCGGCAGTTCACCACCCGTGGGCATCCGCAGCGGCCCCCAGCCGTACGCGGCGGTGCCCACCCCGAGCGCCACCAGCGGCAGCAGCACCATGGCGGCCGCGCTGAACGCGAGGGCCACCGCCAGCTTGCTCCCCAGCAGCCGGGCCCGGGGCACGGGCGCGGCCAGCAGATAGCGCAGCGAGGACCAGCTGGCCTCGGAGGCCACGGTGTCACCGCAGAACAGCGCCACCGGCACCACCAGCAAGAAGGCGGCCGAGACGAACAGCGCGGTGGCGGCGAGATTGGCGCCGGAGGCGGTGGCCGTGGTCATCAGGGTGACCCCCTCCCGCCCCTCGGGGGTGCCGCCGATGGCGAACGCGGCGACGAGGACGAACGGCAGCAGCGCCAGCACCAGCCCCATGACCAGGGTCCGTCGGCGGCGCAGCTGCCGTACGGCCTCGACCCGCAGGGGCAGGGTGTGATGGGCCCGGTAGCCGGGCGCGACCTGGGACAGGGAGCTCACGCGGATCCTCCTGCAATCAGCGTCAAGAAGGCGTCTTCCAGGCGCCGGTTGGGCCCGAAGCTGGTCACCGGGATCTCCAGCCGCACCAGTTCGGTGAGCAGCCGTGCCGGGGTGGTCCCGTCGAGCTGGACGAGCAGTCCGTCGGCGGTGCGGGCGGCGGAGGCGATACCGGGCAGCGCGTTCACCTTGTCGACGTGGACGTCGCTCAGCTCGCCGTCGTGGCCCACCAGCACACTGCCGCCGTTGCCGGTGATCTCGCCGACCGGGCCGGCCTGGATGAGCCGGCCGCGGTCCATGACGACCAGATGGGTGCAGGACTGCTCGACCTCGGCCAGGAGATGGCTGGAAACGATCACCGTGCGCCCCTCGGCGGCGTACCGGATCATCACCTCGCGCATCTCGCGGATCTGCGGCGGGTCGAGGCCGTTGGTCGGTTCGTCGAGGATCAGCAGATCGGGCAGGCCCAGCATGGCCTGGGCGATGGCCAGCCGCTGCCGCATGCCCTGGGAGTAGGTGCGCACCGCACGCTCCAGCGCGCTGCCCAGGCCCGCGATCTCCAGCGCCTCCTCGATATGGGCGTCGGCGGCGGGACGGCCGGTGGCCCGCCAGTACAGCTCCAGGTTGGCGCTGCCGGTCAGATGCGGCAGGAAGCCCGCCCCCTCGACGAAGGCGCCGACGCGGGAGAGTACGGGCGCGCCGGGCCTGATGGCCTGGCCGAAGACACGGATCTCGCCCTCGTCGGGGGCGATGAGCCCCATCAGCATGCGCAAGGTGGTGGTCTTGCCCGCGCCGTTGGGCCCCAGGAGCCCGAGCACCTGCCCCTTCTCGACGCGGAAGGACAGCTCGCGCACCGCGTAGCGGTCGGCGGACTTGGCGTAGCGCTTGCTGAGACCGGTGATCTGCAGGGGCACCTCGGCCAATTCGGGATCGGGCGCGGGAGTGGCCGTACGCCGCCTGCCGGTCAGCACCAGCCCGAGCGCCACCACGGCCGCGGCGAGCGGCAGCCCCCACACCCAGGCGGGCAGCGGGGCGGGCTGGGTGTGCACCGCGGGTGCGGTGGGGACCGTCAGGCCGCCGTCCACGAGCCCGACCGTGTAGGTGGCGGGCTCGGTCGGGGAGGCGTAGCCGAGATCGGTGGAGGCCAGGACGAGCCGCAGCCGATGGCCCGCGATGAGCTCGTGGTCGACGGCGGGCAGCCGGACGGTGACGGTACGGCCCTGCTTCGCGCCGGTGACGCGCAGCGGAGTGACCAGTTGCTCGGGCAGCACCTGCTGTCCGTCCGGGCCCACGTCGTAGACCTTGGCGAACAGGACGGCGTCGTCCGTGTCGGACCTGACCCGCACCTTCACCTCGGGCGATCCGGTGATGCGCAGGGGCCGGCCCAGCCGCTCCGAGTCGAACCGCGCGAACTGGCCCGGCACGTCGAGGGAGAGGCCGACGCCGAGCGAGGACGCCTGGGACAGCCCGGCCACGCCCGGCACCGTGGAGATGGAGGGCGGCCCCGCACCGGGCGGGTTGGCGAACGACTGCTCGCGTCCGGGCAGTGCCACCTTCCGGGTGCCGTCGCCGAGGCCCGGGTAGCGGTCGCCGGTGGCGCCGCGCAGCTGGACCGCGCCGTTGGTGGTGTCGATGCCGCCGGTGCGGCTGATCCGGAAGGCGGGCCCGGTGTCGGTGGCCTTGTCGCCCTTGAGGTAGCGGTCGAACCAGGCATGGGTGCGCGCCCCCACGCGCGCGGTCTCGCGGTCACCGCCGTCATGTCCGCCGGCCGTCCAGTCGACGGCGACCGGCGCCCCGGTGGCCCGGATCGACTTCGCCATCTCATCGGCCTGGCCGAGGGGGAAGAGGGAGTCGACCTGTCCCTGGAGGATCAGCGTGGGGACCTTGATCCGGCCGGCCACGGCGGACGGGCTGCGGGCCTCGAGCAGCCGGCGGGCGGCGGCGTCGGGCTTCCCGGCGACCGCGACCCGCTCGTACATCTCGCACAGCCGCTTCTCGAAGCGGCCGCAGCCCTGGCCTCCCAGGGGCTTCCCGCCGCTCTCGTCCCCCGTGCCGTTCGTGTCCCCGGGGTCTGCCCGGACGCCCTGGCCCGCCCCGCCGTTCGCGCCTCCCGGGTCCGACTGGCCCATGCCGCCGCCCGCTCCTCCCCCGCCGTTCGCGTCCTCCTGGCCTCCCTGGGCCTGGGTGAGGTCGGCCGAGCCGGTGGTGAAGAACAGCCCGGCCCAGAGCTTCTTGTAGACACCGTTCGGGAAGAGCGCGTCGGCGAGGTTCCAGTAGGTGATCTCGGGCGCGATGGCGTCGACCCGGCGGTCGTATCCGGCCGCGAGCAGGGAGATCGCCCCGCCGTAGGAGGCGCCGGCGACGCCCACCCGGGGGTCGCCCTGGCCGTCGAGCCGCACCTCGGGGCGTTTCGCCAGCCAGTCGATCAGCCGCCGGGCGTCGGCCACCTCATGGTCCGGGTCGTTCAGCCCGATCTTCCCCGTGGATCTGCCGAATCCACGCGCCGACCAGGTGAGCACGGCGTATCCGTCGCGGGCCAGCTCCTCGGCCCGGTCGCGTACGTCGTCCTTGCTGCCGCCGAAGCCGTGGGCCAGCAGGACCGCGGGCCTTCGGCCGGAGCCCGAGGTGAAGTACGAGGTGTCGATGCGCGCCCCCGGCATGTCCAGCACGCGGTCCTGGCGGTGCACGGCCGGCCGGTCGTCGGAGGCCGCGGCCGCCCAGGTGCCCGCGCCCGCGAGGACGGCCGCGGCGGCCACGGCGGCGGCCAGGCGCCGGCCTCGCAGCCGGGTCTTTCGGAGATCCATACCCGCAACCCTAAGAGGAGGATGCGAACGCCGGAGCTGACACCAGACGGATTCTCGTCCCCTCCCGGGGGAGTACCCGGACACCTGCCGTACACCCGGCGCGGTATGCCCCCGGCCGCGGCGACCGGGCTTTTGGATCCGTCAGATGAAGCTCCATAAGATGCGCCGGTGATCATAAAGAAACGTCTGGCGACAGGCGCGTTGGGGCTGCTCGCGGCCCTCGCCTGCGGCCTGATATCCCCTCCCCCCGCCATGGCCGGCGAACCGGCTTCCGATTCCCCGAAGGTCGAACTGGTGCTCGACGTCAGCGGCTCCATGCGGGCCCGCGACGTCGACGGCGACACCCGGATGGCGGCAGCGAAACAGGCGTTCAACGAGGTGCTGGACGCCACTCCCGAGGAGGTGCGGCTGGGCATCCGCACCCTCGGCGCCAATTACCCGGGCAAGGACCGCGTGGCCGGCTGCCGGGACAGCGAGCAGCTCTACCCGGTGGGCCAGGTGGACCGCACCGAGGCCAAGGCGGCCGTCGCCACGCTGCGCCCCACCGGCTGGACGCCCATCGGGCTCGCGCTGCGCGGCGCGTCCAAGGACCTCTCCAGCGGCGACGGCACCCGCCGGATCGTGCTGATCACGGACGGCGAGGACTCCTGCGGTCAGCCCGACCCGTGTGATGTGGCCCGTGAACTGGCCGCCCAGGGAACCCACCTGGTCGTCGACACGCTCGGGCTGACGCTGGACCGCAAGGTCCGCGAGCAGCTCAGCTGCATCGCCGAGGCCACCGGTGGCACCTATACGGCGATCCAGCACCGGGACCAGCTCTCCAGCCGCATCAAGCAGCTGGTCCGGCGCTCCGCCGACACCCCCGTGCAGACGCCCACGCCGGTGCGGGGCGCCGCACAGTGCGCGAAGGCCCCGTACCTGGGCTCCGGCCTCTACAGCGACCGGGAGAGCTTCGGCGAACACCGCTGGTACCGGATGCGCGTGGCGCCCGGTCAGGAGCTGCGGGCCTCGGCGAGCGTGGCCGTGGACCGCGCCGTCGACCCGGACTACGGCGTGCTGCTGCGGGCGATGACCCCGGGCGGCCGGGAGCTGGTGCGCGGCAGCGAGGCGGGCAGCGGCCGTACGGACGTCCTCTCCAGCGGGCTGCGCTATCCGGTCGCCGATGTGGACGACGACGAGGACGGGACCGCGCGGACGGTGTGCCTGGAGCTGAGCCAGTCCTTCTCCGCACCGGCTTCCGTCAAGCGTGCCCCGGGCCTCCCGGTGGAGCTCGCCGTCGATGTGGTCGGCAACGACGATCCGCCCGCCGATGTGGCCGCCTTCGGCCTGGGCCGCGGCTGGATACTGCTGGGCGTGCTCACCGTGGGCGGGCTGCTCGCGGGGTTGCTGTGGGGCTGGCTGGCCCGCTGGCGTGTCACCGTCTGGAGGTCCAACTGATGCGAGCCCTGCGTACCGTGGGCGCCGCGCTCACCCTGTGTGCCGCCGCCTGGCTGACCACCGCCGCCCCGGCCGCCGCGGACGGCGCGGACGACAAGAAGGACGGCGCCCCCACCGAGGCGGGTACGAACTTCCGTACCGCCACCGAGATCAAGCCCGGTCAGAAGGCCACCGCGGCGGCCTCCACCGGCGACTATCTGTACTGGGTGTTCCCGGCCGCCGCCGGGCAGATCCCCAAGGTCGAGGCGGAGCTGAAGCTGCCCGACGCTGCCAACCGGCACGGCAGCGCCACCTGGCAGCTCGATGTCTACGACGGTCTGCGCCGCCACCAGGCGTGCGCCTCGGGCACCCCGGCGCGCAGGGCGGGCCAGCAGGACGGGTCGGTCACCGTGAGCTGCACCCTGCGCCAGGTGCGGTCCTGGTCCGAGCGCTGGGCCAACGACCCTCTGCAGGGCGCCTATTACGTGCGGCTCACCGTCGTCGATCTGCCCGCCGAGGACCTCGGGCTGCCGATCGACGCCGAGATCGAGGCGTCCGTACCGGACGCGGGCGGGGCGCACGCCGACGGCGGGGACGTGACCCCGCTCAATCCGGTGCTGCGGTCCGGCACGGCCCCCGGCACGGACTCCGACCCGTCGGGCGACGCGTCCTCGGATTCCGCGGATGCCGCTGATTCCGCTGACTCCGCTGACTCCGCTGACTCCGCTGACGACAAGGACGGGGACATCCCGCACGCGGTCGCCGAGCCGGAGGACGACTGGGGCTCCGGCTGGTGGTCGGACCGATGGGTGTGGACCGTGATCGGCGCGGCGCTGGCGGCGCTCGCCGGGGTGGGCGGCTACACCCTCACCCGGGGGCCGCGCCTCCCGGGACGCCCGCCGAGCAACACCTGACCCGATATCTGACCCGATGTCCGGAATCGGCGCGCGGTCCGCACCTTCACCGTGCGGGCCGCGCGCCCCACCGGACCCCGGTCGCCGGGACCCTCAGGAATAGTCCTGGCCCATGAGCCGCCCAAACTCTTCGGGATCCGTGTCGAATCCACGAATAGCGCTCCGCATTCCCCATTCCCCCGAGTCGTCCCGGGTGAATACCGCCACCGTGGCGGCAGTGGCTTCTGCGACACCGGTGAAGTCGCTCTTAATGAGCTCGGTGTATCCGTCGAGAATCCGGACGCTGGTGTTCGGAACATCTCCGAACGCCTTCCGTCCCGAGGTCGGCTGGATGACTATCCCGACGACCACCCGTGAGTATTCGGACGACAGCCGTTCGAGTTCGAGGGTCATGGACTCGTCGGTGCCAAGGCCCTGACCGGTGCGGCTGTCCCGGTTGAGGTTGATGGTGCCGTCCGGTGAGCGGCTGTCGAAGTGGACGAGATACGCGGGCTCGCCGTACGGATCGGCGGCGCGGTACGTCCCCGCCACGATGTCGAGATCATGGGGCGGCTCGCCGGTGGGACTCGGATCCCACTTGAGCGCCACCTCGATTTTCCGAAGCCCCTTGTTGAGACCAGTCACCCGGACTTCCCTTCCCTCGAACCGTGCGGATGTTGAATGCGCGTGGCGTCAAGCCTATCGCGGGCAGGGCGAGTTGAGGATTTCCCGACGGCCGCGTGCGGGGCCTCCCGCAGGGGTCTCTACTATGGGCCTCCGTACTAACGGCGGAAGGAAGCGTCCATGCGACGGTTGGGGGAGCTCGAGGCGGAGATCATGGACCGCCTCTGGGCTTGGCAGCGTCCCACCACAGTGCGGGAGATCGTGGACGACATCAATGAGCACCGCCCGGTCGCCTATACCACGGTGATGACCGTCGCTTCCATCCTCTACAACAAGGGCTGGCTGCTGCGCGCCAAGGAGGGCCGGGCGTGGGTGTACTCCCCGGTCCGCAGCCGCGAGGAGTACACCGCCGCCCTGATGGAGGACGCGCTCGGCACCAGCGAGGACCGCTCCGCCGCCCTCGCCCACTTCGTCGAGCAGATGGGTCCGGAGGAGGTCAGCGCGCTGCGCAAGGCTCTTCGGGCCGCGGGGCGGCGGACCCAGGCGTGACGGCCGCCCTCGCGCTGGGCTGCTACGCCGCCGTGGTCGGCACGGTGGCCCCGACGACACTGGCGCGCAGCGCCTGGCCGCATCGCGCACCCTGTTTGGCGGTTGCCGTTTGGCATGGATTGGTCCTGTCGTTCACCATCGCGCTGGCTCTGACCACTTATCACCTCGTCACCCCAACTTGGCATCTTCATAATGGAATGTCCGGCTTGCTCCGGTTCTGTGGGTTGACGTTCGACGCCCGCATCCCGGGCACGGGCCCGGTCGGCGTTCCGGCCATCGCGGTACCGGCCTCGGTGACACTGCTTCCGCTCGTCTGCTTCGCCCATGAGCTGCTGCGGGCCCGGCGCGTTCGCGCCCACCACCGGGGCGTACTGGACATGGTCGGCCGGCGCTCGGCGCGATGGCGCGCCACCGCGCTGGACCATGACACGCCCGCCGCGTACTGCCTGCCCGGTCGCAGGCCGCGGATCGTCGTGAGCGCGGGCGCGCTGAAACTGCTCTCCCCCGCGCAGCTGGAGTCCGTACTGGAGCATGAGCGCGCCCATATCGCGGGCCGCCACCATCTGGCGCTGGCGGCCACCGAGGCGTTCGCCCGGGTGTTCCGGTGGCTGCCGCTGGCGCGCGAGGCCAGGGCACAGACGGCACTTCTGCTGGAGATGGCCGCGGACGACCGGGCCCTGCGCCGCCATCCGCGCGAAGCGCTCGTCTCCGCCCTGTACGCGATGGCGGCGGGCCGGGCTCCCGGCGGGGCCTTCAGCGTCGGCGGACCGGACGCCGTGGTCCGGCTGCGGCGGATACTGGAGGCCCGGCGGCGGCCGCATCCGGCGCTGCGCGGCATGGTGGTGGCGGCCGCGGTGGCCGTACCGCTGCTGCCCCCTCTGCTCGGCTGCGCCCCCGGGATGGGGTAACGGCCCCTGCGCGCCTCGGTGGCCGCCCCGGGCCACGCGGCGGGACCGCGGGGCCCGGGGCGGCGGGGACTCGATGCGGATCAGAGCCGGTCGAGGAGGGTGCGCAGGGTGGCGACCTCGGTGGACTGGCTCTTGACGACGTCGTCGGCGAGCTTCTTGGCCTTGGCGTTACGGCCGTTCCTCTTCTCGTCCTTCGCCATGGCGATCGCGCCCTGGTGATGGTCGATCATCATGCTCGCGAAGGCGCGGTCGAAGGCGGGCCCCTTGGCGGCCTCGAGCTTCCGCATGTCCTCCTTGGACATCATTCCGCCCATATCACCCTTACCGCCTGAACCGTGCTCCATGCCCTCCATGCCGTCCATACCGCCCGACGACGGCCGCTCCGGCTTGCCCCAACCCTTGAGCCAGGACTTCAGGGTGGCGATCTCCGGGTCCTGCGCCTTCTCGATCTGCCCCGCCAGCCTCGTGATCCGGGCGTCCGAGGCCCGGTCGTCGGCCAGGGCGGCCATCGCCAGGGCCTGCTCATGATGCGGGATCATCAGCTGCGCGAAGCGGACGTCCGCGTCGTTGAACGTGTCCGCCGCGGAGCCCGCCGTCGCCCCGGAGGGGGCGGACTCCTTCGCGCTCGCGTGGCCCATGCCCTTCATGTCGTCGTTCCCGCCACAGCCGGCGAGCAGCAGCCCTCCGGCGGCGACGGCGCCCACGAGTGCGAGACGACGGTGGAGCGACCGACGCGGGACATGCGTGAATGCGGTCATGTCGATTTACCTCTTTTTGCCAAGTGTTGACTGTTCCATGGGGCGTACCGGCGCTTTGCGCGCGGTTCGGCCTAAATCCGCAGAACAGACAGGGCAGTGAGGTCGGGTCCGCGTGACGGAGGGTCGGGCCGTGCGACGACGGCCGACGCCACGGGGAGCCTCAGCGAGGGACCGCGGTGACGCGCGAGCACCGCACTCAGGAGCACTCCGAGCACCCAGACGCCGAGCACCGCGACGCACAGCGAGGCCATGTCCATCCCGGTCATGGGCGCGCGTGGCGTTGTGCGCGGCGCTGCCTCGGGCGAGGCCGGCGCATGCCCGGCCTCGGCGGACGGGGCGGGCGCGGCCCGGTGCGACCCGGAGCCGGTGACGGCCGTACCGGCGTCGCGGTCGCCACCGTACGGCGCGGGGCGCAGCTCACCGGAGGCATGGTGGGCCGAGGGGCTGCCACCCGGACCGGATCCGCCGTCGGGATGGCCCAGGGCGTGCATGACGAAGACACCGAGCGCGAGCACGACGACGAACAGGAGTCGCGGAAGGACTCCGCCCGCGCGCACGCTCCTGCCGGTGTTCACCGTCGCTCCTCGGGGGTCGGTGTGATCTCTCGGAGCCACACCCTACTCCTAATGCCGTTAGTACGTGCACGGGCCCCCGGAAGACCCTCGGAAGCCGCTCAGCTCTCCTGCATCGCGAGCCTGGCCAGCATGTTCTTCGCCTCATCGGCGACCTCGGCGTCCGCGACCACGTCATAGCGCGCGGCCACGATCTGGCTGCGGGAGGAGAAATCGCGCTGCCCCCGGGTCATGGCGTGCCCGACGAAACCGAAGATCGCGCCGAATACCGCGCCGTAGACGAGACCGCTCACCAGCAGCACGATCACATTGTTGGCCCCGGCGGCGAACACGGACAGCAGCAGCCCGACCAGCAGTCCGAACCAGGCCCCCGTACCGGCCCCCGCCAGCGCCGCACGGCCCCTGGTCAGCCGCCCGAGCACCGTCTCGACCATCCGGAGGTCCGAGCCGATGATCGCCGTGTGTTCCACCGGGAACTTGTTGTCGGAAAGGAAATCGACCGCGCGCTGGGCGCCGGCGTAGGTCGGAAACGAGCCGACGACCGGGCGGTCGACCACCTCCGACGGCGGTTGCTGGGTCATCGCCGCCTCCCTCCGTCAAGGAGAGCGTGCGCCCGCGCCCGCCCCCTCGCAACGGGAGAGGCGGCGGGGAACGGCGAGGGGAAAGCGGCGAAACCTCCGAGAATGGTCCGTGCCGCCGGATATCCGGAGCGCCGGCGCGGCTCTCCGCGGAACATTTCCCCGGCCCTCTTCACCCTTCATTTCCTACCCGGGCACGAGGACCGCGCCATTCCCGGAAGGGACCGTTTCCTTTCGCACTGCCGGTGCAGGGGCCGTGCTGGAGGCCTGCTCCCTCGCTCGGGAAACCGTTGTCCGTTTTCGGTTAACCGTTGCCCGGCGAGCGTCAGCCGTGGCCCGCCGCGCTCCGAGGAGGCGCGGCGGGCCGACGGTGCTAGCTGCGGGCGGGGCGGTCGGTGTGATCGGGGCGGATGAGGGAGCGCACCATCCGGCAGGTGATGTCGGAGGGCGGATGCACTCCGATCCGGGCGGCCGTGGAGCGTATCTTGCGGTTGGACGCCTGCTCGGGGCGGTAGACACCGGAGTTGAGCAGCGCGATGGCCAGACGCATGGCCTTCAGACGGCGATTGTGGGACTCGTACCACTCACGCGGACGCCCGGCGGGCATCCGCTTCTTCGGCAGGGTCGGAAAGCTCGGCAGCTCCTGAAGAGGGGGTGCGGCAACGGCCATCGGCAGCCTCCTGAGATGGTCGGGAAACCTTCCCTTCAACTGCCTCCATTCTACGGCCGGGCACTGACAAAGGCCCCTGGTCAGGCGCCATTTACGAGGCGGTCTCGCGATACCGTGTACGGCATGGAGATCTGGATCAATCCGGCATGCTCGAAGTGCCGTGGCGCGCTCACCCTGCTCGACGCGGAGGGGGCCGGGTACACCGTCCGCCGCTATCTCGAAGACGTACCGAGCCAGGACGAGATCCGCGAGGTGCTCGGCCGGCTCGGGCTGGAGCCGTGGGACATCACCCGCACCCAGGAGGCGGCCGCGAAGGAGCTGGGACTGAAGGACTGGCCGCGTGAGGAGGGCGCTCGCGACCGCTGGATCGCGGCGCTCGCCGAGCACCCCAAGCTCATCCAGCGGCCCATCATCACGGCGGACGACGGTACGGCCGTGGTGGGGCGCACGGAGGAGGCGGTCCGGGAGGCGCTGTCCCGGTCCCGCGAGTGACCCCAAGGCCTTGGGCACGGCCCGGGCGCCCCGTGCTGCGACACGGGGCGCCGGGCGTGCGCGGTACGGCTCCGGGGCGTGCCCGGAGGCCGCCTCGGCGCGGGAGGCGGCTCAGCGGCGCCGGGGCGACGGCTGCTGCGGACGCAGCAGGAACCGCTGCGTCTTACCGCTGGAGGTCTTCGGCAGCTCGGCCACGAAATGGACGTTCCGCGGATAGGCGTGCTTGGCGTACCGCTCCCTGACCAGCTGCTGCAGCTCGGCCGCGAGCGCGTCGCCCGCCTCCGTACCCGGTCGCGGCACGACGAACGCCTCCACGACCTCGCCATACTCCTCGTCCGGTACGCCGACGACGGCGGCCTCCGCCACCGCGGCGTGCTCCAGCAGCACGGTCTCCACCTCGAAGGGGCCGATGCGGTAGCCCGCCATCAGGATGATGTCGTCGCCGCGCCCGGAGAAGAACAGATGGCCCTCCTCGTCGCGGGAGGCCGTGTCCCCGGTGTAGAACCAGTGCCCGTCGGGGCTGAACTTCTCGGCGGTCTGCTCGGGGGCGTCGCGGTAGCCCTTGAACCACATCAGGGGGCTCTCCTCGATGTCCACCACGACCCGGCCGGGGATGTCCACGCGGGCCGGCGCCGAGTTGGTGTCCTCGCGCAGCACCTTCACCCCCCAGCCGGGCAGCGGACGGCCCATGGAGCCGGGCTTGATGTCCTCACGCAGGGCCGGGTGCCAGGCGTGGGCGATCACCATGCCCAGCTCGGTCGAGCCGTAGTGGTCGCGCACGGGCACACCGAGCGTCTCGAGCGCCCAGTCGACGACGTCCGGGGGCAGCGGTTCGCCCGCCGCGGAGCAGCAGCGCAGCCGCAGATCGCCGGGGGCGGGGATGCCGGAGGCGCGCAGTTTGCGGTAGACGGTGGGCCCGGCCGTGAAGTTGGTGACCCCGAAGCGGGAGAGCACCTCCCAGGTGGACTCCGCGGAGAACAGACCGTTCAGCAGCAGGGCGCGCTGCCCGAGGGCGAGCGGCCCGATGAGCGCGTAGTACAGGCCGTACGCCCAGCCCGGGTCGGCGGCGTTCCAGAAGACGTCGGTGGGCCGGTGGTCCAGGCCGAACTGCTGGTACATCGTGAAGCCCGCGACGGCCCGCAGCGGGATCGGGACGGCCTTGGGGGTGCCCGCGGTCCCCGAGGTGAACAGCTCCACGATGAGCCCGTCGCCGCCCACGGCCACCGGTTCGGGCAGCGTGGCGTCTCCCTCGGCCAGTTCCGCGAAGGACAGGTCGGCTCCGGTGACGGGCCCGGTGGTGACGATCCGCCAGGGACGCTCGCCAGGAAAGCCCGACTCCGGGTCCAGCTTGGGGCGTTGGTCGGCGTCGCTGATCACGACCTTGGTGTCGTTGCCCGCGATCCGCAGCGCGATGGCCGGCGGGGCGAACGCGGTGAACAGCGGCACCTGGACGGCCCCGAGCCGCCAGATCGCAAGGCTCGCGACCAGCAGGTCGGCGGACTTGCCCATCAAGGTGGCGACGCGGTCGCCCACTCCGACTCCCAGGGCGGCCAGGGCACCGGCCATACGCGACGAACGGTCACGCAGCTCCCCGTACGTCAAGTCGTGGCCGGTCAGATCCTTGCCCACCACAGTGAACGCGACGGCGTCGTCCGGGTGCCTGTCGCACAGCAGGTACGCGGTGTTCGCCGCGGGCTCACCGAAGGTCTTGAGCAGGTCAGCCATGCGCTGTTCCGGGCTGGTCAAGAGGGCTCCTAGTGCTGGTATCCACGAATCGCGCCGGACGGGAGACAGGGCCGGTGCCCGGCTTCGGGCGAGTGCGGACGCACCTCGGGGGCGCGGGCGCATCTCGCCTTCCGGGGTGGGCTGTTCCCGGGTTGCGCTGAGCCGAAGTCCCAGGCGGCAGCTCCCGTTGGCCTGTACACGCTATCGCGCTTTCCCGCCGGTCCGGCAGCCGTCCTCCGGTACCGGGACCGGGACGGCATCCGCGAGCCGGAGCGGAGCCGATGCGCAGCCGATACGGATCCGACGCGGAGCCCGGAGCGAAGCCGATGCGCAGCCGCCGGGGAGCCGGGAGCGGAGCCGACGCGGACCCGACGGGGAGCCGGGGCAGGAACCGGCGGGCGACGGCCACCGTCCGTCACCGACGCACTCTGGCGCCCCCTCTTTCCCCGCCTTACCTTTGGGCAGCGGTAGGCATACCGCTCGTACGGATTGTCATCTCTGAGCTCCAAGACGCCCGACACGAGGTGAGCCTTGTTACTCCCCCGAAGACCCGTCGGCCGGTTGACCGTCGTCGCCACGGTCCTCGCCACCGCGGCGGCCATCGCCGCCGGACCCGCGCGCGCCACCCCCGATGGCACACCGTCGGCCGGCTCCGCCCGTCCCTCGCTGGTGCGGCCGATCGACCCGCAGCAGTGGCGCAACCCGGACGACATGACCTGGGCCGACTACCGTGCGGTTCCCGGAACGCGCTGGGCGGACCCCGACGTCAAACCCACACAGCGCACCTTCAAGGGCGCGCTGGTGCTCCTGGACTATCCGGACGAGGAGTTCACGGTCAGCCGCCCGGCCGGATCCACCCTCTTCGGCAATCCCCAGGCAAGCGCCTCCGATATCCCCCGCGACCGCCTCCCCCGCTTCTACCAGGACTTCCTCAACACCCCGGGGCCGCTGAACAACGGTCACACCATCAACGAGTACTGGATGGAGGACTCCGGCGGCCGCATCGGTGTCGATCTGACCGCCTTCGGCGTGTACCGCATGCCGGGCAAGTCCTATCAGTACGGTGTCGAGGACTCGATGAACCCGGGCGCCTGCCCGGCCGGGGACAGCTGCGACCAGGACATCCGGGCCGACGGCAAGGCCGCCTGGGTGGCTGATGTCGGCGCCGACGAGGCGGACTCGTTCGACTTCGTCTTCTACCTCACGGCCGGACAGGACGAGTCGTCCACCTGGCAGGAGTTCGGCCAGATGAAGTTCCCGAGCGCGGCGGAGATACCCGCCGACTGGGGACCACCGGCCACCGCGGGCGACAACTCCGCCCGGACCCGCTATGTGCCATGGACGTCCTGGCAGTCCGCCGCCCGTATCTGGCCCAACGCCGCCGACGGGTCGTCGGTGCAGGCCGAGAGCTCCGGCATGGCCGTGTACGCCCATGAACTCAGCCATATCCTGGGCATCGGGGACAACTACAACAACCCGTACGGCACGCCCCTCAGCCGTTCGTACACCGGTATCTGGGGCATGCTCTCCCGCGGTTCGTTCAACGGCCCCGGCGGGCCGCACACCCGCTGGCAGATCCCCGCCACCGCCGGCGGCTCGATGGGCTCCCAGCATGTGCTGCGCGACAAGCTGAAGCTCGGCATCGTCGACGAGAAGAACGTCCTGCGGCTGGACCGCGACGCCCTGAAGAGCTCCGGTCTCGTGGTCGCCCGGGTCACCGCACGCTCGGCGCCACCGGGGGAAAAGGGGCTCTCCGGGGTCAACATCGCCCTGGGCCGCGATCTCTCGCCGTCCTGCGACAACGCCACCGACCCGCTGTGCGACGGCGGTGGTTACGACCACTACACCGTCGAGATCGTCGACCGCATGGGCATGGACTCGTTCACCCCGGATCACGGGGTGCTGCTCACCAAGACGAAGAACAAGGACCGGGCGCCGTTCGCCTGGGTGGTCGACGCGCATCCCGAGGACATCGACCTGGTGGACTTCCGGCGCCCCGACGGCACCACCCAGAAGATCACCATGGGCGACTACCGGCAGCTCAGCGATGCGCTCTTCCACGCCGGAGCCGACTCCGGCAGCCAGTACGAGTACATCGACCGGGCCAACCGGCTGCACTTCTACGTGCTCGAACTCAAGCGCGACCGGTCCGGTGTGCTCTCGTACACCATCGCCGTGAAGTCCCTCGACGGCGCGGGACCGCAGCGCCGCGGACTGGCCCTCCACCGCGGCGAGGCCAAGGGGGACGCCGCCCAGTCCCGGGCCGTGTGCACCTTCGGCCTCGACAACACCGGGCGCACCACGGGCAACCGGGCCGAATCGGCGGCCACTTCGGTGGACTCGGATGTCTACCGGCTGTCGGCGAGGGCTGTCGGCCGGGGCTGGTCCGCGTGGCTGCCCAACCGTCTCGCCACCGCCAGGGCCGGTGGCACGGTGGATGTCGAGGTGGCCGTGGCCGCGAGGAAGGGCGCCACACGGCAGGGGGCGGTCATGCTCACCGCCCGCTCCGAAAGCGATCCGCACCGCACCGCCAAGGCCATGTGCCGGTTGTCGAGCCGCCGGTAGGGCAGCGATGGGTGACAAGTGACGCGTGGCCAGATGACGCGGGACAGGTGGCGCGTGACAGGTGACGTGTGAAACGGGTGACGGCCCGCCGGCATACGGCGGGCCGTCCCCGCTGTCTGCTCCGCGGGCCGTCGGGGCTCGGTGGCCCCTACTCCGTCTCGTCGCCCGCGGTCTGGATCGGCACCCGGAGGGTGTCGGGCTCACAGCCGGCCGTACCGGCGATGATCCTCGCCGCCCCCTTGGTGAGCGGCACCAGGCTCTGCTCGTCCACCTTGTCCGGGGTGTCCCGCGGATCGAAGATGTACATGGGCGTGGTGATCAGCTGCACCAGTGGCACACCCGTGTAGTAGAAGTAGGCGCCGTCGGTGGCCGGGTTCGGCGCGAAGGCGGTCGGCGACAGGATCCAGGAGCGGCGCAGGTCCTCCGCCGCCAGGGACTCGGCCACCAGCTCCTCCAGCCGGGGCGCCTGGGTGGTGAACCACCAGCGCACCTCGGGGTCGTCGGTCGGCACGACTTCTCCGTCGACCACCACCGCCTGGCGTGCCGCGTGTTCCAAATGCATTTCGAGGACGACCTGCGGAAACAGCTCGGGGTGCGCCGCGATGAACGCCTGTGTGCCCGCGGCGCCCGCCATATGGCCGGACGTCAGCACGAACAGCATGTTGTGCGGTCGCAGCTCCTGGGGCACCGACGCCCAGAACTTGGCCTGCGCCAGCACGAGCGCGACCCCGGAGGCGTCCTCCACGGCGGACGCCCAGGGGCCGTCGTGGTGTGAACCGATGATCAGCCAGTGGTCGGAGGCGCCGGGCAGGGTGCCCACCACATTGTGGGTGGTCTCCTCGGTGATGGTGGCGTCGGAGACGATCCGGCCCTCGCACTCCCCCGACGCCATCAGTTCGCGGACCCGCTGTCCGTCCTCGCCGCTCAGCCAGATGCCGGGGATGGGGCGCCGTTCGGCGTCATAGGGCCAGTAGAAGTCGCTGGTCTCCCAGGGCAGTCCGGTGAGCAGCCCGACGTAGGCCGTGGCACCGTCCTTGGCGGCGATGTCGAAGTCCAGCACATGGGGAAGGTCGAACGGCACGGTCTGGACGAGGTCGGGGAACACCCCCTCGGGGTCGTAGGAGCCGGTGGCCCGGGCCTGCACCTCGGTCTGCGGCAGCTGTGTGAAGCCGATCTCCTGGACCGCGATGGAGCCGCGCACCTCCCCGTCCTCCATCCGCACCAGCCGGCCCTCGGTGCCCTCGGTCGGGGTGGTGTACGGCAGGGCGAGTCCCTCGAAGCGGATGGCCTCATCGGGGCGGCCGGTGGGCCAGATCTCGAAGGCGGCGGACCGGGGCCGCCAGATGGGCGTGTCCAGCGGCTCCAGCCGCACATCCGCCAGCCCGGTCTCCCGGAACTGTTCCGCCGCCCACTCCTCGGTCCAGCCGTCGGCCGGATAGCCCGCCCGGCGAATGCCCTGGCTGACGATCAGTTCGATCCAGGCCATCATCTCCTTCGACGTGGGTGCCCGATCGAGGTACTTCTCCAGCGCCGGCCAGCCGCTCATCGTCATCCTCCTCATCGCCACGGTCCGGATTCATGCTCGACGGGCGGGCTAAAGCTGGGCTAACGCGAGTCCAGTGCGCCTCTTTTCGCGGAGCCCCTTTCCGTATCGGTTCGTATCAGGAGGAGGCCAAGCCGGGCGTTAGACCCACTTTGGTGACGGCGCAAATGATGGTCGCCGTATCCGGACTGGCCGCCCGGCAGGCGGCTCAGCCGCAGGTCAGTGCCCGATTGACGGTTGGGAGTCGAGTGTGCGCACCGAGAAGTCAGAGGAACGGGAACCGGATGGCACGGCACGGCGGCGGAAGTGGATCCGGTACGTCCCGGCCGGTGTCGTGGGCGTGGCCGCCGTGAGCCTGATCGCGCTCACCGTCTCCCCGGTGAACGCCGAGCCCGATAGCAGAGCCAAACCGCCGCGCGGCAGGAATCCACTGCCCGCTCCCCCGCAGATCCGCGACCTCGACTTTCTGCTCGGCTCCTACACCTGCGAGTACACCCCACCGCCGGGCGGCACGGCGGCGGTGCTGAAGCTGACCACCAGGCGGGCGATGGGAGGGCATTACTTCTACACGGACGCCACCCTCGAACCCGGAAACGTGGTCGGCCGTTCGACCTTCGGCTGGAATCCCGTCGACGGGAAATTCATCAACCAGTACCACGACAACTGGGGTTCGTCCGGAAACTACACCTCATCCGGCTGGAAGGACGGCCACCTGATATTCAAGGGCCCGCTCACCCAGGTCATCACACCCAATGCCACGGGACAGACATCGGGCGTGAAGCTGGACCTCATGGATGACTACCAGGTGCTCGGCCGGGGGCATTTCAAGAATTCCACGAGCTTCACCTTCCCCGACGGAAGTATCTTGCACGGCAGTTACGACTGCCGCCGCCAATAGCGTTCAGTTCCGGACCGAGGGAAGTGGGGGTGGCCGACCATGGCGAGCAATGAAGAGAAGCTGCTCGACTATCTGAAGCGGGTGACGGCGGATCTCCGGCAGACGCAGCGCCGTCTCAAGGATGTCGAGTCCGCGGGGCATGAGCCGGTCGCGATCGTGGGAATGTCCTGCCGCTTTCCCGGAGGCGTACGGTCCCCCGAAGAGCTGTGGGAACTGGTCGCCACCGAGCGGGACGCCATCTCGGAACTCCCCACCGACCGCAATTGGGACCTGGAGAATCTCTTCCATCCCGACCCGGACCACCCGGGCACGAGCTATACGCGCGAGGGCGGCTTCATCGACGACCCCGCGGGATTCGACGCCACGTTCTTCGGCATCAGCCCCCGCGAGGCTCTCGGGATGGCCCCGCAGCAGCGGCTGGCCCTGGAGGCGTCCTGGGAGGCCATCGAGCACGCCGGTGTCGACCCGGAGTCGCTGCGGGGCAGCCGGACGGGCACCTTCATCGGCTGCGATCACCTCGACTACTGCTCCGACGCCTCCCAGGTGCCCGAGGGCTCGGCCGGCTACTTCACCATCGGCAACTCCGCCAGTGTGGTGTCCGGCCGGGTGGCGTACACGCTCGGTCTCGAGGGCGCCGCGGTGACGGTGGACACCGCGTGCTCCTCCTCCCTGGTCGCCATGCATCTGGCCTGTCAGGCGATCCGGCAGGGCGAATGCGATATGGCGCTGGCCGGGGGCGTGGCCGTGATGTCCTCGACGGCGCCGTTCATCGGCTTCAGCGAGCTGCGGGGGCTCGCCCCGGACGGCAGGTCCAAGGCGTTCTCGGCGAACAGCGACGGCATGACCCTGGCCGAAGGCGTGGGGGTCCTGCTGCTGGAGCGGCTGTCGGACGCGCGCCGCAACGGCCACCAGGTGCTGGCCGTGATCCGGGGCACGGCGGTCAACCAGGACGGCGCCAGCAACGGCCTGACCGCCCCGAACGGGCCCTCGCAGCAGCGCGTGATCCGGCAGGCGCTCGCCAACGCCCGGCTGTCACCGTCCGAGGTGGACGCGGTGGAGGCACATGGCACGGGCACGACGCTGGGCGACCCGATCGAGGCGCAGGCGCTGCTGGCCACGTACGGGCAGGAGCGGGACGAGGGACGGCCGCTGTGGCTGGGGTCCATCAAGTCCAACATCGGGCATGCGCAGATGGCGGCGGGTGCGGCCGGGGTCATCAAGATGGTGATGGCGATGCGGCATGGAGTGTTGCCCGCCTCACTGCACATCGACGAGCCGACACCCCATGTCGACTGGACCGCGGGCGATGTCCACCTGCTGACCGAGGCGCGCGAGTGGCCACGCGGCGAGCATCCACGCCGGGCGGGGGTGTCCTCGTTCGGCATCAGCGGGACGAACGCCCATCTGATCCTGGAGCAGGCCCCTGAGGAGGCCGCGACGGAGCTCGGGGACCTCGGGGTGGCGCCGGTGGACCCGGTGGCGGTGGAGCCGGTCCCCGTCGAGGTGGAGCCGGGGGCGGTCGGAGCGGAACCGGTGGCGGGCGGAGTGGAGCCCGTTGCGGTCGCGGTGGAGTCGGTGGGCGGGCCGATGCCGTGGGTGGTCTCGGCGCGCGGTACGGAGGCGCTACGAGGCCAGGCCCGGGCGCTGGCCACACGGGTGACCACCGACCCGGGGGTGACCGCTGCGGAGGTGGGCTGGTCCCTGCTGCGGTCCAGGACGCTCTTCGATCACCGGGCCGTGGTGATCGGCCAGGACCGTGAGGAGCTGGTGGCGGGTCTGGAGGCACTGGCCGCCGGAGAGCCGCATCCGAGTCTGGTGGGGCCCGGGGGGACGACTGGCGATACCACTGGGCAGACCGTGTTCCTCTTCAGCGGGCAGGGCAGCCAGCGCCCCGGCATGGGCGCCGAACTCTACGACCGCTTCCCCGTCTTCGCCGAAGCCTTCGACGAGGTCTGCGGTCTTCTCGATCCGCATCTCGAACATCCGCTACGGCAGGTGGCCTTCGCCACTGATGCAGAGCGCGCCGGGCTGCTGGATCACACCACCTACGCCCAAGCCGGACTGTTCGCCCTGCATATCGCCCTGGCCCGCCTGCTCGACTCACTTGGCGTACGCCCCGACACCGTCATCGGCCACTCCATCGGCGAGATCGCCGCCGCCCACATCGCCGGAGTCTTCGACCTCCCCGACGCCTGCCACCTCGTCGCCACCCGCGCCACCCTCATGGGAGGACTCCCCGAAGGCGGAGGCATGGCCACCATCGCGGCCACCCCCGACGAACTCGCCGAGAACCTGACCCAATTCGACGGCCAAGTGGGCATCGCCGCCCTGAACACCCCCGGCAACACCGTCATCTCCGGCCCAATCGACCTCGTCACCGACATCAGCAACTCCTGGGCGGCCAAGGGCCGTAAGACGAGGTCCCTCACGGTCAGCCACGCCTTCCACTCCCCCCTGATGGACCCCATCCTCGAACCCTTCAAAGAGGCAATCAGCGGGCTGACCTACCACCCACCCACCATCCCCCTCATCAGCAACCTCACCGGACAACCAGCGGATGAACACATCACCACCCCCGACTACTGGGCCCAACACATCCGCCAGCCGGTCCACTTCCACCCCGGCATCACCCACACCGCACCCCACACCAGCCTCTACCTCGAACTCGGCCCCGACCCCGTTCTCGCCACCGCAACCCAGCACACTCTTCACCACCGCACCACCACCAACACCGAGCAGAACAACCCCACCGACCGGCCGACGCCCCTGATCACATCCGCCCTCACCCGTAAGCAGCCCGAGGAACGGGCCCTCACTCATACGCTCGCCCGGTTGCACACCACGGGGGTGGAAGTCGACTGGACCAGTTGGTTCCCCGCCGACCCGGCGCCCCGGGTGGTCGGGTTGCCGACGTACGCCTTCCAGCACCAGCGCTTCTGGCTGGCTCCGCCCGCCGCCCGTACGACCGTCGAGGGGACGGCCGAGGACCCGGCCGAGGCGCAGCTCTGGCATGCCATCGAAGAGCTGGACGTCGACGCCCTCACCAGCACACTCCAGCTGGAGGAGGGCGGCCCCGGCATCGACGCCCTGTTGCCCGCACTGCCCGTGCTGTCCGCCTGGCGGCGTCAGCACCGGGAACGCTCCACCATCGACTCCTGGCGCTACCGGGCCACTTGGCAGCAGCTCCCCGACCCGGCCGCACCGGCCCTGACGGGCACCTGGCTGGTGGTCGCCCCCGCCGGGCAGGAGGAGCACGCGACGGTCCGGGTCACCGTCCAGGCGCTGCGGGCACACGGCGCCACGGCGCATCCGTTTGAGGTCGACGCTCATGACATCGATCGCGCCACGCTCCGCGAACGCCTCGGCCGGCTGACCGAGGAGTTCCAGCCCGCCGGAGTCATCAGCCTGCTCGCCCTCGACCAGGAGCCGCTCGTCGGCCACTCCGCGGTGCCCGCCGGGCTCGGGGCCACCGTCGCTCTTCTCCAGGCTCTCGGTGACGCCGACATCGGCGCGCCCCTGTGGTGCGTGACGCAGGGCGCCGTCACCACTGGTCGCAGCGACCTTCTCCCCCACCCCGAGCAGTCGCAGATCTGGGGGTTCGGCCGCGTGGCCGCCCTGGAACATCCGCAGCGCTGGGGCGGGCTCATCGATCTGCCCGCCACCATGACCCACCACACCGCGGGTCGGCTGGCGGCCCTTCTCGTAGCCGGACAGCCCGAGGATCAGGCCGCCATCCGCACCACCGGAACGTACGCGCGCCGCCTCATCCGTGTGCCCGCCGTCGACACCGCCCCCGCTCCCGCTCCCTGGGAGCCGTCGGGGACCACGTTCATCACGGGTGGCACCGGGGGTCTCGGCGCCGGGCTCGCCCGCTGGCTGGCCCACCGGGGCGCACCTCATCTCCACCTCATCAGCCGTTCCGGACCCGACGCGCCCGGTGCGTCCGAGCTCAGCGAGGAGCTCACCGCTCTGGGGACGGATATCACCATCACCGCCTGCGACGCCTCCGACCGCGCCGCACTCCGGCAGCTCATCGACACCGTCCCCGCCGAACACCCCCTCACCGCCGTCTTCCACACCGCCGGAACGATGGAACTGGGACAGATCAGCGAGCTGGACTCCGGGCGGCTGCAGTCCGTTCTGCGGTCCAAGGCCCTGGCCGCCGCTCATCTGCACGACCTCACCCAGCACCTCGACCTCACGGCCTTCGTTCTCTTCTCGTCGAACGCCGCCACCTGGGGCAGCGGCCAGCAGGCCGCCTACGCCGCCGCGAACACCTACCTGGACGCGCTCGCCGAACACCGCCACACCCGGGGCCTGCCCGCCACCAGCCTCGCCTGGGGCCCGTGGGGCGAGGCAGGCATGGCCGCCGACCAGCACACGCTCTCCCACCTCAGGCGGCGCGGTCTCTCGCCCCTCCCCACCGACCTCGCCATCGCGTCGCTGCACCACGCCCTGACACACCACGACACCGTCGTCACGATCGCGGATGTCGACTGGGCGAGGTTCGGGAGTACGTTCACCGCGCAGCGCCCGAGCCCGTTCCTCACCCGGCTGATGCCGTCGGCCGCCGAGCCCGCCACACCCACGGACACCGCCGACGACAATCCGTTGCGGCGGCAGCTCGGCGCGGCGCCGGCCGCGCAGCGGCACCAGATCCTCGTCCGCCATATCCAGACCCTGGCCGCGACGATCCTCGGCCACCCCGACCTGAACGCGATTCCCCCGGCGCAGCCCTTCCAGGAGCTGGGCTTCGACTCCCTCACGGCGGTCGAGCTGCGTAATCAGCTCGCCGCCACCACCGGCCTCCCGCTCGCCCCGGCGCTGGTCTTCGACCATCCGACGCCGAATGCGCTCGCCACCTACCTCAGCGCGGAACTGACGGGGCAGAAGGCCGCCGTCACCACCCATACGGCGTCCGCGGCCGCCGACGACGAGCCGATCGCGATCGTCGGCATGGCCTGCCGCTACCCGGGTGGCGTGCGCTCACCGGAGGAGCTGTGGGAGCTGGTCGCCGCGGGCCGGGACGCCGTCGGGGAGATGCCCACCGACCGTGACTGGGATCTGAACACCCTCTTCGACCCCGACCCCGAGCGTCTGGGCACCAGCTATGCGCGCGAGGGCGGCTTCCTCCACGACGCGGCCGGGTTCGACGCGGCGTTCTTCGGCATCAGCCCGCGCGAAGCGCTCGCCATGGACCCCCAGCAGCGCCTGCTCCTGGAGACCGCCTGGGAGACCTTCGAGAACGCGGGCCTGGACCGGGACACGCTCGCCGGAAGCGTCACCGGTGTCTTCGCGGGCGGCACCTATCAGGGCTACGGCGCCTCCGGAAGCTCCTCGGCGCGGGAGGTCGAGGGGTATCTGCTCGCGGGCGGTACGCCGAGTGTCATGTCCGGCCGGGTGGCGTACGCGTTCGGCCTCGAAGGGCCCGCGCTGACGGTGGACACGGCGTGTTCGTCCTCGCTGGTGGCGATGCATCTGGCGGCCCAGGCGCTGCGGCAGGGCGAATGCACGATGGCGCTGGCGGGTGGCGTGACGGTGATGGCCACCCCGACCACCTTCATCGAGTTCTCCCGCCAGCGCGGTCTGGCGGCCGACGGTCGGTGCAAGCCGTTCGCATCGGCGGCCGACGGCACCGGCTGGGGCGAGGGCGCCGGGCTTCTGCTGCTGGAGCGGCTGTCGGACGCGCGCCGCAACGGCCACCGGGTACTGGCCGTGATCCGGGGCTCCGCGGTCAACCAGGACGGCACCAGCAACGGCCTGACCGCGCCGAACGGGCCGTCACAGCAGCGGGTCATCGGACAGGCGCTCGCCAACGCGCGGCTGTCGCCGGCGGAGGTCGATGTGGTGGAGGGGCACGGCACCGGGACCACGCTCGGCGATCCGATCGAGGCGCAGGCGCTGCTGGCCACGTACGGCCAGGGCAGGCCGGAGGACCGGCCGCTGTGGCTCGGCTCCATCAAGTCCAACATCGGCCATACCCAGGCCGCCGCCGGAGTGGCCGGTGTCATCAAGATGGTGATGGCGATGCGGCATGGGACGCTGCCCGCCTCACTGCACATCGACGAACCGACCCAGCATGTCGACTGGAACGTGGGCGATGTCCAGCTGCTGACCGAGGCGGTGGAGTGGCCGGGGGACGAACATCCTCGCCGGGCGGGGGTCTCCTCTTTCGGCATCAGCGGGACCAATGCGCATGTCATCGTGGAGCAGGCCCCCGAGGAGCCGCCGGCGGCGGTCGAAGCCCTCGAGGCGGAGCCGGTGGGCGGGCCGGTGCCGTGGGTGGTCTCGGCGCGCGGTACGGAGGCGCTACGAGGCCAGGCCCGGGCGCTGGCCACACGGGTGACCACCGACCCGGGGGTGACCGCTGCGGAGGTGGGCTGGTCCCTGCTGCGGTCCAGGACGCTCTTCGATCACCGGGCCGTGGTGATCGGCCAGGACCGTGAGGAGCTGGTGGCGGGTCTGGAGGCACTGGCCGCCGGAGAGCCGCATCCGAGCCTGGTGCACCCCGGACAGGCCGCCGAGGCCGTCGGGCAGACCGTGTTCCTCTTCAGCGGGCAGGGCAGCCAGCGCCCCGGCATGGGCGCCGAACTCTACGACCGCTTCCCCGTCTTCGCCGAAGCCTTCGACGAGGTCTGCGGTCTTCTCGATCCGCATCTCGAACATCCGCTACGGCAGGTGGCCTTCGCCACTGATGCAGAGCGCGCCGGGCTGCTGGATCACACCACCTATGCTCAGGCAGGGCTGTTCGCCCTGCATATCGCCCTGGCACGGCTGCTCGACTCCGTCGGCGTACGCCCCGACACCGTCATCGGCCACTCCATCGGCGAAATCGCCGCCGCCCACATCGCCGGAGTCTTCGACCTCCCTGATGCCTGCCGTCTCGTCGCCGCCCGCGCCACCCTCATGGGAGGGCTTCCCACCGGCGGAGGCATGGCCACCATCGCCGCCACCCCCGACGAACTCGCCGAGAACCTGACCCAATTCGACGGCCAAGTGGGCATCGCGGCCCTGAACACCCCCGGCACCACCGTCATCTCGGGACCCCTTGAGCTCGTCACCGATATCAGCGTCACCTGGGCGGCCAAGGGCCGTAAGACCAGGAGGCTGGCGGTCAGCCACGCCTTCCACTCCCCCCTGATGGACCCCATCCTCGAACCCTTCAAGGAAGCCATCAGCGGACTCACCTACCACCCACCCACCATCCCCCTCATCAGCAACCTCACCGGACAACCAGCGGATGAACACATCACCACCCCCGACTACTGGGCCCAACACATCCGCCGGCCGGTCCACTTCCACCCCGCCATCACCCACACCGCACCCCACACCAGCACCTACCTCGAACTCGGCCCCGACCCCGTCCTCACCACCGCAACCCAGCACACCCTCCACCACACAACCGACCGGCCCTCCCCCCTCACCACCTCCACCCTCACCCGCAAACAACCCGACACCCAAGCCCTCACCCACACCCTCGCCCAACTCCACACCAGCGGCACCACCATCGACTGGACCAGCTGGTACCCCGCCACCCCCACCACCCACACCATCGACCTCCCCACCTACGCCTTCCAACACCAGCACTACTGGCTGTCGTCGGCCTCCTCCTCGGACCCGACGCCCACCGAGGCGGCTCTGGTCGACAAGGAGTTCTGGGAGGCGGTGGAGCGCGAGGATCTGGAAGCGCTTGCGGCGACCATCGACTCACCGGCGGACCAGCGGCCCATGCTGAGCGCCGTCCTCCCGACGCTGTCCGCCTGGCGGCGGCATCACCGGGAGCAGTCGGTCATCAATTCCTGGCGGTATCAGGCCACATGGAAGCGACTTTCCGCTTCCCCCGCGCCTCCGGCCCTCTCCGGCACCTGGCTGCTGATCGTCCCCGCCGGTCGGTCCGACCATCCTGCCGTGGCAACCGCCGAGCAGGCCCTGACCGCCCACGGCGCCACCCCGCTCCGCCATGTGCTCGACCCCCACACCGTCGATCGCGACGCCTTGGCGGACCATCTCACCCGCCTCACCTCGGAGGCGGAACCCGCCGGAGTGCTGAGCCTGCTCGCCCTCGACGAGGAGCCGCACCCCGCATACGCCGCCGTACCCTCCGGGCTGAACGCGACCACCGTGCTCGTCCAAGCCCTCGGCGACGCTGAGATCCCTGCGCCACTGTGGTGCCTCACCCAGGGCGCGGTCGCCACCGGTCCCGGCGATCCGCTCCCGAGCCCGCTGCAGGCGCAGACATGGGGACTGGGCCGCGCGGCGGCCCTGGAACACCCTCGCCGCTGGGGTGGCCTGATCGACCTCCCGACCGTCATCGATCACCACACCTCCGACCGTCTGGCCGCCCTGCTCACCCCCGGTCGACCGGAGGACCAGACCGCCATCCGCGCCACCGGCAGCTACGCCCGGCGCCTCCGTAGGGCCGGTGCACCCGCCACCGCGCCCAGGACCTGGCAGCCCACGGGTACCACGCTCATCACCGGTGGCACCGGGGGTCTCGGCGCCCATGTCGCCCGCTGGCTCGCCCGCCACGGCGCACCCCACCTCCACCTCATCAGCCGCTCCGGACCCGACGCCCCCGGCGCCACCCAACTCACCCAAGAACTCACCACCCTGGGCACCACCGTCACCATCACCGCATGCGACGTCACCGACCGCACCGCACTCCAACACCTCCTCGACACCATCCCGGCCGAACACCCCCTCACCGCCGTCATCCACGCCGCCGGAACATCGGACACGGAGCTCATCGCCGATCTGGGCCCGGAGCGACTGCAGCATGTGCTCGGGCCCAAGGCCCTGGCCGCCGCTCATCTGCATGAGCTGACGCAGGAGCTCGACCTCAGCGCCTTTGTGCTCTTCTCGTCCGGCGCGGCCGCGTGGGGCGGCAGTCGGCAGGGCGCCTACGCCGCCGCGAACACCTATCTCGACGCCCTCGCCGAGCACCGCCGCGCCCGGGGACTCCCTGCCACCAGCCTCGCCTGGGGCCCCTGGGGCCATGCGGGCATGGCCGCCGACGAGACGGCGCTCGCGTTCTACGGCCGACGTGGACTGTCTCCGCTGAGCCCCGAACTGGCCGTGGCATCACTGCAGCACGCCCTGGACCACCGTGACACCACCATCACCGTCGCGGACATCGACTGGGAGAAGTTCCCGACGGCCTTCACCGCTCAGCGCCCCAGCCCGCTCCTCGACGACCTGAACACGGCCGCCGAGAATCCCACCGAGCGAACCAGTGGCGCGTCCACAGGCCCGTCCGCCGGCACCTCGCTCCAGCAGCGGCTCTCCGCCGGCACCCCCGAGCAGCAGCACCAACTCCTGCTCGAACGGATCCAGACCCTCGCGGCCTCGATCCTGGGCCATTCCGGGCCGGACGCCATTCCGCCCGCCCAGCCGTTCCAGGAGCTCGGGTTCGACTCCCTGACCGCCGTGGAGCTGCGCAACCAACTCGCCACCGCCACCGGGATCGACCTCGCGCCCGCACTCGTCTTCGACCACCCCACGCCCAACGCCCTCGCGACGTACCTGCGGGCCGAACTCACCGGCCAGCAGATCGCCGTCGCCGCTCACAGCCCCACCACGGCCGCCCAGGACGAGCCGATCGCGATGGTCGGCATGGCCTGCCGCTACCCCGGCGACGCACACTCCCCGAAGGAGCTGTGGGACCTGGTCGTCGCCCACCGCGATGCCATCGCGGAGATGCCCACCGACCGCAACTGGGATCTGAACGTGCTCTACGACCCCGACCCCGACCGCGCGGGGACGAGCTACGTCCGGGAGGGCGGCTTCCTCTATCAGGCGGCCGAGTTCGATCCCGGGTTCTTCGGCATCAGCCCACGCGAGGCGGTCGCCATGGATCCCCAGCAGCGCCTGCTCCTGGAGACTGCCTGGGAGACGTTCGAGAACGCGGGCCTGGACCGGGACACACTCGCGGGCAGCAACACGGGAGTGTTCGCGGGGGTGACGTCCCAGGACTATCTGTCCCTCACCGGCGATACGGCGAGCGACGTCGAAGGCTATGTCGCCACGGGCAACATCGCCAGCGTGGTGTCCGGCCGGGTGGCGTACTCGTTCGGCCTCGAAGGCCCCGCGGTGACGGTGGACACGGCCTGCTCATCCTCGCTGGTCGCGATGCATCTGGCGGCGCAGGCGCTGCGGCAGGGCGAATGCACGATGGCGCTGGCGGGCGGCGTGACGGTGATGGCCACCCCGGGCGCGTTCATCGAGTTCTCCCGCCAACGTGGTCTGGCGCCCGACGCGCGGTGCAAACCGTTCGCGGCCGCGGCGGACGGCATGGTGTGGGGCGAGGGCGCCGGCCTCGTACTGCTGGAACGGCTGTCGGACGCGCGCCGCAACGGCCACCGAGTGCTGGCTGTCGTCCGTGGCTCGGCCGTCAACCAGGACGGCACCAGCAACGGCCTGACCGCACCGAACGGACCCTCGCAGCAGCGGGTGATCCGGCAGGCGCTCGCCAACGCCCGGCTGTCACCGTCCGAGGTGGACGCGGTGGAGGCACACGGTACGGGCACGACGCTCGGTGATCCGATCGAGGCGCAGGCGCTGCTGGCCACGTACGGGCAGGAGCGGGACGAGGGACGTCCACTGTGGCTCGGCTCCATCAAGTCCAACATCGGCCACACCCAGGCCGCCGCCGGAGTGGCCGGTGTCATCAAGATGGTGATGGCGATGCGCCACGGGATGCTGCCCGCCACGCTGCACATCGACGAACCGACACCCCATGTCGACTGGAACGCCGGCGACCTGCGCCTGCTCACCGAACCCGTCCCGTGGCCCCAGGGCGAACGGCCCCGGCGGGCGGGGATCTCCTCCTTCGGCATCTCCGGTACGAACGCCCATCTCATCCTTGAACAGGCCCCCGAGCCGATCGAGCCCACCCGGGTATCGCACGTCGCCGGTGTGGCCCCGTGGGTGATCTCCGCACAGAGCGAGGCGGCGCTGCGGGGCCAGGCGCGAGCCTTGACCGGGCACATCGTCGGCGCCCCCGAGGTGACACCGGCCGAGGTGGGCTGGTCCCTGCTCCGGACGAGGACGCTCTTCGACCACCGGGCCGTGGTCATCGGCCAGAACCGCGACGAACTGGTGGCCGGGCTGGAAGCACTGGCCGCCGGAGAGCCGCATGCGGGCCTGGTGGGGCCCGGGGGGACGACTGGCGACGCCACCGGACAGACCGTGTTCCTCTTCAGCGGGCAGGGCAGCCAGCGCCCCGGCATGGGCGCCGAACTCTACGACCGCTTCCCCATCTTCGCCGAAGCCTTCGACGAGGTCTGCGCCCTGCTCGACCCCCACCTGGAACACCCCCTGCGGGATCTGGTCTTCAGCCACGACCCCGAAGACGCGGCGCTGCTGGATCACACCACCTACGCCCAAGCCGGACTGTTCGCCCTGCATATCGCCCTGGCACGGCTGCTCGACTCCGTCGGCGTACGCCCCGACGCCGTCATCGGCCACTCCATCGGCGAGATCGCCGCCGCCCACATCGCCGGAGTCTTCGACCTCCCCGACGCCTGCCACCTCGTCGCCATCCGCGCCACCCTCATGGGAGGACTCCCCGAAGGCGGAGGCATGGCCACCATCGCCGCCACCCCCGACGAACTCGCCGAGAACCTGACCCAATTCGACGGCCAAGTGGGCATCGCCGCCCTGAACACCCCCGGCAACACCGTCATCTCCGGCCCAATCGACCTCGTCACCGACATCAGCAACTCCTGGGCCGAACGCGGCCGCAAAACCCGCACCCTCACGGTCAGCCACGCCTTCCACTCTCCCCTGATGGACCCCATCCTCGAACCCTTCAAGGAAGCCATCAGCGGACTCACCTACCACCCACCCACCATCCCCCTCATCAGCAACCTCACCGGACAACCAGCCGACCACCACATCACCACACCCGACTACTGGACCCAACACATCCGCCAACCCGTCCACTTCCACCCCGCCATCACCCACACCGCACCCCACACCAGCACCTACCTCGAACTCGGCCCCGACCCCGTCCTCACCACCGCAACCCAGCACACCCTCCACCACACAACCGACCGGCCCTCCCCCCTCACCACCTCCACCCTCACCCGCAAACAACCCGACACCCAAGCCCTCACCCACACCCTCGCCCAACTCCACACAAGCGGCACCACCATCGACTGGACCAGCTGGTACCCCGCCACCCCCACCACCCACACCATCGACCTCCCCACCTACGCCTTCCAACACCAGCACTACTGGCTCGCCCCGCCCGTTCCGCGCGCCGACGCTCATGTCAACGGCCACGACCCGGCCGAGGCCAGGCTCTGGGACGCCATCGAAGAGCTCGATGTCGACGCCCTCACCAGCACACTCCAGCTGGAGAAGGACAGCCCCGGCGTCGACGCCCTGCTGCCCGCACTCCCCGTACTGTCGACCTGGCGGCGCCGGCACCGTGAACGGTCCACCATCGATTCCTGGCGCTATCGCGTCGCGTGGATGCAGCTGCCGGACCCCGCCACCGCCACCGCTCCGACGCTCAGCGGAACCTGGCTGCTGCTCGTCCCCTCAGGGCTGGAGGAGCACCCGGCCGTCCGCGCCGCCGTCCAGGCGCTCGACACCCATGGCGCGGCCCATGAACTTCTGTCGGTCGATGGCGCGGACGTCCGGCGGGACGGCCTCGTCCCACTGGTCTCGCATCTGCCGGACGGCAGCACACCCGAGGGCATTCTGAGTCTGCTCGCGCTCGATCAGACGCCCCACCCGGACCACCCCGCCGTTCCCCTGGGGCTGGCCGCCACGGCCGCGCTTGTCCAGGCCCTCAGCGAAACGGCGCCGGTCGCGCCCCTGTGGTGTGTCACTCAGGGTGCGGTGGCCGCCGTTGCCGGCGATCCGCTCCCCCATCCGCACCAGGCCCAGATCTGGGGTATGGGCCGGGTCGCCGCGCTGGAACACCCGCATCTCTGGGGCGGTCTCATCGACCTCCCGGCCGTCGTCGACGCCCGCACACCCGCCCGTATCGCCGCCGTGCTGGTGCCCGGGCAGCCCGAGGACCAGGTGGCCATCCGCTCCACCGCCCTGGCCCGCCGGCTGGAGCGCGCCGCCTGCCCGGACACCGCACCCACCGCGTGGCGCCCCACCGGGACGACCCTGATCACCGGCGGTACCGGGGGTCTCGGCGCCCATGTCGCCCGCTGGCTCGCCCGCCACGGCGCACCCCACCTCCACCTCATCAGCCGCTCCGGACCCGACGCCCCCGGCGCCACCCAACTCACCCAAGAACTCACCACCCTGGGCACCACCGTCACCATCACCGCATGCGACGTCACCGACCGCACCGCACTCCAACACCTCCTCGACACCATCCCGGCCGAACACCCCCTCACCGCCGTCATCCACGCCGCCGGTATCGCGGAGAACACCCCGCTCGCCGAGCTGGATCTGCCGGGGATCGAGGCGGTGCTGCGGCCCAAGGCGCTGGCGGCCGCCCTCCTCCATGAACTCACCGAGGACCTCGACCTCAGCGCGTTCGTGCTCTTCTCGTCCGGCGCGGCCGCGTGGGGCGGAAGCCGGCAGCCCTCCTACGCCGCCGCCAACGCCTATCTCGACGCCCTCGCCGAGCACCGCCGCGCCCGGGGACTCCCCGCCACCAGCCTCGCCTGGGCGCCGTGGAGCGATGCGGGCATGGCCGCCGACGAGGCCGTCGTCGAGTACTACCGCCGGCGCGGGATGCGTCCCCTGGACACCGATCTCGCCATCGCCTCGCTCCAGCGCTCCCTCGACCACGGCGACACCACGGTCACCATCGCGGACATCGACTGGGAGAGGTTCCCGGCCGGTTTCACCGCCCAGCGGCCCAGCCCGCTGCTGTCCGACCTGGCCACCGCGTCGCCGGGCACCGATGCCGCTCCGGACGACGCCACGGCCGTAAGCGGTTCGCTTCAGCGGCAGCTGGCCACCGGCACCCCCGCCCAGCAGCATCAGCTTCTCCTCCATCACATCCAGACGCATGCCGCGGCGATCCTCGGCCACGCCACCATCGATGCCGTTCCCCCCACCCAGCCCTTCCAGGAGCTGGGGTTCGACTCCCTCACGGCCGTCGAATTCGGGCATCGGCTCTCCGCCGCCACCGGTCTCGACCTTCCGCCCACCCTGGTCTTCGACCATCCCACGCCCAAGGAGCTGGCCGACTTTCTGCGCGAGCGGCTCGTCGAGGGGGAGCTGACCTCCGAGGGACATCTGCTGTCGGAGCTCGACCGGTGGGACGCGGTCTCGGCGCCCTCGGCGGTGGACGAGGCGGCCCGTCGGCGGATCACCGGGCGACTGCGGCTGCTGCTGGCCAAGTGGAGCGACACGGAACGGGAAACGGAGCGTTCCGCGGCCCACAGCGAGCTCGAGACGGCGACGGCAGAAGACATCTTCGACCTCATCTCCGACGAGTTCGGAAAGTCGTGAGCCCGATGACCCCCATCCTCCGCGACGCGCCAAGGAGCCTCCGCTAGATGTCGAACGAAGAGAAGCTGCTCGACCACCTCAAGTGGGTCACGGCCGAGTTGCGCCAGACCCGTGAGCGTCTGCGGGAGGCCGAGTCCGCCGAGCCGGAGCCCATCGCGATCGTGGGCATGGCCTGCCGCTATCCGGGTGGGGTGCGGTCGCCGGAGGAGCTGTGGCGGCTGGTGCGGGACGGGGAGGACGCCGTCTCCGGCTTTCCCACGGACCGGGGTTGGGGCACCGAGGAGCTGTTCGACCCGGATCCCGAAAGCTATGGAAAGTCCTATGTGGACCAGGGCGGATTCTGCTACGACGCCACGGCATTCGACGCGGCCTTCTTCGACATCAGCCCCCGCGAGGCCCAGGCCATGGACCCTCAGCAGCGGCTGCTGCTGGAGACCGCGTGGGAGGCGTTCGAGCGGGCGGGGCTCAATCGGGAGTCGCTGAGCGGCAGTAACACCGGCGTGTTCGCCGGGGTGGGTTCGCATGACTATCTGTCGGTCATCGGCAACATCACCAGCGAGGTGGAGGGCTACGTCGGCGCCGGGAACCTCGGCAGTGTGGTGTCCGGCCGGGTGGCGTACTCGCTCGGCCTCGAGGGTCCGGCGGTCACGGTGGACACCGCGTGTTCCTCATCGCTGGTCGCCATCCACCTGGCCACTCAGGCGCTGCGCCACGGCGAATGCGATCTGGCCCTGGCCGGCGGGGTGGCCGTGATGGCGACGCCCGGCGCGTTCATCGAGTTCTCCCGGCAGCGTGGCATGGCCCCGGACGGCCGTTGCAAGCCGTTCGCGGCGGCCGCCGACGGCACCGGATGGGGCGAGGGCGCCGGGTTGATCGTCCTGGAGCGCCTGTGCGAGGCGCGGCGCCGCAACCGCCGTATTCTCGGGGTGATCCGGGGTTCGGCGGTCAACCAGGACGGCGCCAGCAATGGTCTTACGGCGCCGAACGGGCCCTCGCAGCAACGGGTGATCCGGCAGGCACTCGCCAACGCGCAGGTGTCCGCAGCCGAGGTGGACGCGGTCGACGGACACGGCACGGGGACCACGCTCGGTGATCCGATCGAGGCGCAGGCGCTGCTGGCCACGTACGGCCAGGGCAGGCCGGAGGACGGGCCGCTGTGGCTCGGCTCGATCAAGTCCAACCTGGGGCACACCCAGGCCGCCGCCGGTGCGGCCAGTGTGATCAAGATGGTGATGGCGATGCGGCATGAGCTGCTGCCCGCCTCGCTGCACATCGACGAGCCGACGCCCCACGCCGACTGGGCGTCGGGTGCGGTGCGGCTGCTGACGGAGCCGGTTCCCTGGCCGCGTGGGGAGCGTCCGCGCCGGGCCGGTGTCTCCGCGTTCGGTATCTCCGGTACGAACGCTCATCTCATCCTTGAGCAGGCCCCCGAACCGGCCGAGGCCGCCCCCGCACCGGACACCTCGCCGGTGGGTGGTGTGGTGCCCTGGGTGGTCTCGGGGCGTGGCCGTGACGCGTTGCGCGGCCAGGCCGCGGCGCTGGCCGCACGAGTGGCCACCGCCCCCGAAGCCACACCGGCGGATATCGGCTGGTCACTGATCAGCACCCGGTCCGTCTTCGACCACCGCGCCGTCATCATCGGCCAACACCGCGACGAACTCCTGGCCGCACTCAACGCCCTGGCCACCGGCGAAACACACCCCGCCCTCATCGAACCCGACACCATCACGACCACGGGCAGCCTCGGCCCGGTGCTGGTCTTCCCCGGCCAGGGCTCACAGTGGCTCGGCATGGGCGCCGGACTCCTGGACACCTCACCCCCCTTCGCCACCCGCATCACCGAATGCGAACAAGCCCTCGCCCCCCACGTGGACTGGTCCCTCACCGAGGCCCTGCGCGGCGGCGTCAACGCCGCCGACCTCGCCCGCGTCGACGTCGTCCAACCCGTCCTGTGGGCCGTCATGGTCTCCCTCGCCGCCGTATGGGACCACCACGGCGTCACCCCCGCCGCCGTCGTCGGACACAGCCAAGGCGAAATCGCCGCCGCCTGCGTCGCCGGAGCCCTCTCCCTCGACGAAGGCGCCCGCATCGTCGCCCTCCGCGCCCACGCCCTCCGCCGCCTCGCCGGCCACGGCGCCATGGCCTCCCTCACCATCAACCACCAGCACGCCCGAGAATTCCTCACCGGCCTTGGCGAACCAGCCCGCCAAGTGGGCATCGCCGCCGTCAACGGCCCCGGATCCGTCGTCGTATCCGGACCCCCCGAGCAGGTCGCCCACGCCGTGGCCGCATGCGAGCAGACAGGCCGCCGGGCCCGGCTCATCGACGTCGACTACGCCTCCCACAGCGCCCAAGTGGACGACATCGCGGACGAGTTGAGGGAGGTGTTGTCGGGGATTGAACCCGTCCAGGCGGAGGTGGCGTTCTACTCGACCGTCACCGGCACCCGCATGGACACCAGCGGACTCGACACCGCCTACTGGGTCACCAACCTCCGCGAACAAGTACGGTTCGCCGACGCCGTACAAGCACTCCTCAACGACGGCCACCGCGTATTCATCGAAGCCAGCACCCACCCCGTCCTCACCATCGGCATGCAGGAGACCTTCGAGGAAGCGGGTGTGCCCGCTGCCGCGGTGCCGACCCTGCGCCGGGACCACGGCGACCACGCCCAGTTGATGCGGTCCGTGGCGCAGGCGTTCACCGCGGGAGTCGGGGTCGACTGGACCCGCTGGTTCCCCACCGACCCCGCACCCCGCGCCATCGACCTGCCCACCTACGCCTTCCAGCGACGGCGCTACTGGCTGGACGGGCGGGGTGGCCACAGCGGCGACCCTGGCGACCTCGGGCTGGGGTCCGCCGGTCATCCGCTGCTCGGCGCCGCCGTGGAACTCGCGGAGGGCGGCGCGCATGTACTCACCGGCCGGCTGTCGCCACGGACCCACCCCTGGCTGAACGACCACCGGGTCCTGGACACGGTCCTGCTCCCGGGCACCGCCTTCGCCGAGCTCGCCCTGCACGCCGCCGCGCGGACGGGCTGTGACCAGGTGTCGGAGCTGACCCTGCACGCGCCGCTGGTGATTCCGCAGGGTGAGGCGGTCGATGTGCAGATCGCCGTGGCCGCTCCCGATCACACCGGGGAGCGTCCGATCACGGTGCATTCCCGGCCGGCAACCGAGGCGGCTGACACGGCCGAAACGGGCGACGCGGCCTGGACCCGGCATGCCATCGGGGCACTCGCCACCTCCTCCTCGGCCGACGCCCCGCCCCTGGACGGCGCCTGGCCGCCTCCAGGGGCCACGCCGCTCCCCGTCGAGGACTTCTACCAGCAGCTCGCCGGCCACGGCTATCACTACGGACCGTCCTTCCAGGGCCTCACCGCCGCCTGGCGGCTGGACGGCGACGTGTACGCCGAGGTGTCCCTGCCCGAAGGGGAGCGCGCCGGCGCGGCGGCGTACGGCGTCCATCCCGCCCTCTTCGACGCCGCGCTGCACGCCCGGGCCCTGGGTGTCGCCCCCGGTTCCGAGGACACGCACGGGGTCCTGCTCCCGTTCACCTGGAGCGGTCTGCGGCTGCGCGCCACCGGGGCGGACACCCTGCGGATTCGCATCACCCCGACGGCACCGGACCGGCTCACGCTGTTCGCGGTGGATCCGACCGGGGCCGCGGTGGCCGTCGTGGACGATCTGATCCTGCGCCCGGTGCCGGACGGGCAGTTGGGGCGGGCCCGTGCGGCGGGCAGGAACTCTCTGTTCCAGCTCACCTGGACGCGGATGACACCGGTCGAGGGCGCCCCCACGTGCCGTTCGTCCGTGATCGATCCGGACGACGGCCCCCTGACCGATGCGCTGCCCGACGCCACGGGCCTTCCGGATCTCGCCGCCGTGCGGGCGGCCGTTGCGGACGGGGCGCCGGCCCCCGATGTGGTGTTCGCCTTCTTCGGCTCTCCCGCCGATGGGCGTTGCGATCCGATGGAACGCACCCATGACCTCGGAAGGGAAGCCCTCGGGGTGCTGCGGGAGTTCTTCGCCGCCCCCGAACTCGCCGAGGCCCGGCTGGCGGTGGTCACCCGTGGGGCGGTGGCCCCGCAGAGTCATGACGATGTCCACGATCTGCCCGCCTCGGCCGTATGGGGTCTGGTGCGCAGCGCCCAGTCGGAGAACCCCGGCCGGGTCCTGCTGCTCGACCTCGATGAACGGGAGGCCTCGCTGAGCGTCCTGGCCGACGCCGTGGCCTCGGGCGAGCCTCAGTTGGCGCTGCGCGACGGTGTGGGGTACGTCCCGCGGCTGGTCCACGACGACGCGGCCAAGCGGCTCACCCCGCCGGAGGGGTCGGCCGCGTGGCGTCTGGGGCTGACCGGCCACGGCAGCCTGGACCAGCTCGCGCTGGTCGACTGCCCGGACAACACCCGGCCGCTGGGCCGGGGCGAGGTCCGGGTGGCGCTGCGGGCGGGTGGGGTGAACTTCCATGACGTGGTGGTGGCGCTGGGCATGGTGGAGGATCCCAGGCCGCTGGGTGGCGACGGTGCGGGTGTGGTCGTCGAGGTGGGCCCGGACACCGACACGTTCGCGGTGGGCGAGCGGGTGATGGGGCTGTTCAACGGCACCGGGCCGCTGGTCGTCACCGATGTCCGGATGATCACCAGGATCCCGGCGGGGTGGTCATACGCCCAGGCGGCGACCACACCGTCCGCGTTTCTCACGGCCTACTACGGTCTCGCCGATCTCGCGGGGCTGCGGGCCGGCGAGAAGCTGCTGCTGCACGCGGCCACGGGCGGGGTGGGCCTGGCGGCCGTGCAGTTGGCACGCCACTGGCAGGCCGACGTGTATGCCACGGCGGGCCCCACCAAGTGGCATGCCCTGCGGGAGCGCGGATTCGACGACCGTCACATCGCCTCCTCTCGCACTCTCGACTTCGAGGAGGGGTTCCGCACCGCCGCGGGTTCCATCGATGTAGTGCTCAATTCGCTGGCCGGTGACTTCGTGGACGCGTCCCTGCGGCTGCTGGCGCCGGGCGGTCGCTTCATCGACATGGGCCGGACCGACGTCCGCGACCCCCAGGAGGTGGGCGCACGGTATCCGGGGGTGATCTACCGTGCGTTCGACCTGGTCGGCGGTGCGGGCCCGGACCGTATCCAGCGGATGCTCGCCGAGTTGTCGGCCCTGTTCGAGGACGGGACGCTGCGGCCGTTGCCCACCACTGTGTGGGACATCCGCCGGGCTCCGGAGGCGTTCCGCTACTTCAGCCAGGCGCGCCATATCGGCAAGATCGTGCTGACGCTCCCCACCGCCCTCGACCCGGAGGGCACGGTGCTCATCACCGGGGGCACGGGCACTCTCGGCGCCGCCACCGCCCGCCATCTGGTGGCCCAGCACGGCGTACGACGGCTGCTGCTGATCAGCCGCCGGGGCCTCGACGCCCCGGGTGCCACGGAGCTGGCGACCGAGCTGACCGGGCTCGGCGCGCGGGTCTCCATCGCGGCGTGTGACGCGGCCGACCGGGCCGCCCTGGCCAAGCTGCTGGAGACCGTTCCCGACCGTCATCCGCTCACCGCCGTCGTCCACGCCGCCGGGCTGCTGCGCGATGCCACGGTCGAGGCGCTCACACCCGATCAGCTCGATGAGGTGTTGTGGGCGAAGGCCGACGCGGCGTGGAATCTGCATGAGCTCACCCGCAACGCGGGGCTGTCGGCGTTCGTGGTGTTCTCCGCGGCCGCCGGGCTGCTGGGCGCCGCGGGACAGGGCAACTACGCGGCGGCCAACGCCTTCCTGGACGCGCTCGCCGCGCACCGTCATGCCCAGGGCCTGCCCGCCACCTCCCTGGCCTGGGGGTACTGGGCGCAGGCCACCGGGATGACCGGGGGGATGACCGACGCCGACCGGGCGCGGCTGGCCCGGGCCGGGATGGTGGGTCTGGAGACCGAACAGGGTCTCGCACTGCTCGACATCGCCCTCGACAGCGGCCTTCCGGCCCTGGCGCCCATCCAGCTCGATCTGGCCACCCTGCGGCGCGGGGCCCACACCGACGATCTGCCGCCTCTCTTCAGGAGCCTGGTGCGCGGCGCCGCCCCGCAGGCGGCCACCGCAGCCGCCGGCCCGGGCGGAGCGGCACCGGCGGAGGCGTTCGCCACCCTGTCCGAGGAGGACCGGCAGCAGGCGCTCCTCAAGCTGGTGCGCAACGCCACGGCGACCGTGCTGGGCCATGACACGGCGGATGCCGTCCACCCCGCCCAGAACTTCCGGGAGCTGGGCTTCGATTCGCTGACCGCCGTGGAGCTGCGGAACCGGCTGGGCGCCGCCACCGGTCTGCGGCTGCCCGCCACGCTGGTCTTCGACCACCCCACACCCACCGCGGTGGTACGGCTGCTGGGGGAGCTGCTGGTCCCCGCCGGAGCGGCGCCGACCGGCTCGCTCCTTGCCGGCCTCGACACCCTCGACGCCGCCTTGACCGGGGGAATCGCCGACCGTGAGCAGCGGGCCCGGATCGCGGTGCGGCTGCGGGAGCTGCTGCGCAAGGTGGACGGCCCGTGGCACGGCGAGGACGGCGACGACCCCGCCGAGGAGGATCTGGCGTCGGCCAGCGACGAGGAGTTGTTCCAGGCGCTCGACAACGAGCTGACCGTCCCCTCCGACGACAGCCTCCGATGAACCGCTGAAATCAGAACCGCTGAATCAGAACCGCCGAATCAAGACCGCTGAATCAGAACCGCTGGACCGGGACCCCTCACAGGACCGCCGAAATCAGGACCGCCGTGACGATCGGGTTGATGCGATATGACGGATGACGAGAAGCTCCGCAGCTATCTCAAGCGGGCGACCGCCGATCTGCGTCTGGCCAGGCGGCAGTTGCGCGAGGTCGAGGACCGCGCCCGGGAGCCCATCGCCATCATCGGGATGGCCTGCCACTTCCCCGGCGATGTGGCGACCCCCGAGGACCTGTGGCGGGTGGTGGACGAGGGCGTGGATGTCATCTCCACGTTTCCCGAGGACCGTGGCTGGGACCTGGAGAACCTCTATGACCCGGATCCCGAGCACGCCGGCACCAGCAGCGCCCGCGAAGGCGGGTTCCTGCGCGATGTGGCCGATTTCGACGCGGAGTTCTTCGGGATCAACCCGCGTGAGGCCGCGGCGATGGATCCACAGCAGCGGCTGCTGCTGGAGACGGCGTGGGAGGCGTTCGAGCGCGCGGGGCTGACGCGGGAGGCGCTGAGCGGCAGCGACACCGGAGTGTTCGCCGGGGTGGACTCGTACCACTACCTGTCGCTCATCGGCCAGACGACCGGCGACTCGGCGGGCTATGTGGCCACCGGGAACCTCGGCAGCGTCGTCTCGGGCCGGGTGTCGTACTCGTTCGGCCTGGAGGGGCCCGCGGTCACGGTGGACACGGCGTGCTCGTCGTCCCTGGTGGCCACGCATCTGGCGGTGCAGGCGCTGCGGCAGGACGAGTGCTCGCTGGCGCTCGCGGGCGGGGTGACGGTGATGGCCACGCCCGGCGGGTTCACCGAGTTCTCACGTCAGCGCGCGCTGTCGCCGGACGGTCGGTGCAAGGCGTTCGCCGCGGCGGCGGACGGCACGGGCTTCTCCGAGGGCGTCGGTCTGGTGCTGCTGGAGCGGCTGTCCGACGCACGGCGCAACGGGCATCGGGTGCTGGCGGTGATCCGGGGTTCGGCGGTCAACCAGGACGGCGCCAGCAACGGTCTCACGGCGCCCAACGGGCCCTCGCAGCAACGGGTCATCCGGCAGGCACTCGCCAACGCGGGGCTGTCGCCGTCCGAAGTGGACGCGGTGGAGGCGCACGGTACGGGCACGACGCTGGGTGACCCGATCGAGGCCCAGGCGCTGCTGGCCACCTACGGCCAGGACCGGCCGGAGGGACGTCCGCTGTGGCTGGGCTCCGTCAAGTCCAACCTGGGGCACACCCAGGCGGCCGCCGGAGTGGCGAGCATCATCAAGATGGTGGAGGCGCTGCGGCACGGGCTGCTCCCCGCCTCGCTGCACATCGACGAGCCGACACCGCATGTGGACTGGGACGCGGGCGCGGTGCGGCTGCTGACCGAACCGGTCGAATGGGCGGCGAACGGACGGCCGTGCCGTGCGGGTGTGTCGTCGTTCGGCATCTCCGGTACGAACGCTCATCTCATCCTTGAGCAGGCCCCCGAACCGGCCGAGGCCGCCCCCGCACCGGACACCTCGCCGGGCGGTGTTGCGGTGGGTGGTGTGGTGCCCTGGGTGGTCTCGGGGCGTGGCCGTGACGCGTTGCGCGGCCAGGCCGCGGCGCTGGCCGCACGAGTGGCCACCGACCCCGAAGCCACACCGGCGGATATCGGCTGGTCACTGATCAGCACCCGGTCCGTCTTCGACCACCGCGCCGTCATCATCGGCCAACACCGCGACGAACTCCTGGCCGGACTCAACGCCCTGGCCACCGGCGAAACACACCCCGCCCTCATCGAACCCGACACCATCACGACCACGGGCAGCCTCGGCCCGGTGCTGGTCTTCCCCGGCCAGGGCTCACAGTGGCTCGGCATGGGCGCCGGACTCCTGGACACCTCACCCCCCTTCGCCACCCGCATCACCGAATGCGAACAAGCCCTCGCCCCCCACGTGGACTGGTCCCTCACCGAGGCCCTGCGCGGCGGCGTCAACGCCGCCGACCTCGCCCGCGTCGACGTCGTCCAACCCGTCCTGTGGGCCGTCATGGTCTCCCTCGCCGCCGTATGGGACCACCACGGCGTCACCCCCGCCGCCGTCGTCGGCCACAGCCAAGGCGAAATCGCCGCCGCCTGCGTCGCCGGAGCCCTCTCCCTCGACGAAGGCGCCCGCATCGTCGCCCTCCGCGCCCACGCCCTCCGCCGCCTCGCCGGCCACGGCGCCATGGCCTCCCTCACCATCAACCAGCACCAGGCGAAGGAGTTCCTGACCGGGCTCGGCGAACGTGCCGTAGGGGTGGGCATCGCCGCCGTCAACGGGCCGGGCTCCGTGGTGGTCTCCGGACCGCCGGAGCAGGTCGCCGACGCCGTGGCCGCGTGTGAAGAGGCGGGCCGCCGGGCCCGGCTCATCGACGTCGACTACGCCTCCCACAGCGCCCAAGTGGACGAGATCGCCGAGGAGTTGCATGAACTCTTGGCCGGGGTCAAGCCGGTGTCCGGCCAGGTGGCGTTCTATTCGACCGTCACCGGCGCCCGTATGGACACCAGCGGACTTGACACCGCCTACTGGGTCACCAACCTCCGCGAACAAGTACGGTTCGCCGACGCCGTACAAGCACTCCTCAACGACGGCCACCGCGTATTCATCGAAGCCAGCACCCACCCGGTCCTCACCATCGGCATGCAGGAGTGCATCGAGGAGGCGGGGGTCGACGCGGTGACCGTCCCGACCCTGCGGCGCGACCACGGTGGCCCGGAGCAGCTGGCGAGGTCGGTGGCGCAGGCGTTCACCGCCGGGGTCGCGGTCGACTGGACACGATGGTTCCGCACCGACCCCGCACCCCGCGCCATCGACCTGCCCACGTACGCCTTCCAGCGTGAGCGGTACTGGCTGGACGGAGCGGGCGGTCCGGGTGGCGATCCGGCCGATCTGGGTCTGACGTCCGCGGGCCATCCGCTGCTCGGCGCCGCAGTGGAACTCGCCGACGGCACCACCCATGTGCTCACCGGCCGACTCTCCGCACGCTCCCATCCGTGGCTCGCCGAGCATGTGGTGGCGGGTGCGGTGCTGGCGCCGGGCGCGGTGCTGGTGGAGTGGGCGCTGCGGGCGGCCGACGCGGTCGGCTGTGGTGGGGTGGAGGAGCTCGCGCTGCAGGTTCCGCTCGCGCTGCCCAAGTCCGGTGGGCTGCGGGTGCAGGTGGTGGTGGGTGCCGCGGCGGAGGACGGGCGGCGTGAGGTGCGGATGTACTCCCGCCCCGACCGGCTCGACGACCCCGGCCAGACCCTGGCCCTCGATTCCGGAACGGACGCGGGGTGGGTGTGTCATGCGGTGGGCGTGCTCGCACCCGCTGAGGTCCCCGCACCCGCTGCCGGGGGCCCCGCACCGGCGGAGGGCCTGGGCGGGGTGTGGCCGCCACCGGGCGCCGAGCCGCTGGACGTCAGCGCCTTCTACGAGCAGGTGATGGCGGCGGGTTACGGATACGGCCCGGCGTATCAGGGGCTGACGGCCGCGTGGCGCCATGGCCGGGATGTCCTCGCCGAGGTGGCGCTGCCCGATGCGGCGGGTGGCCGGGACGGTTTCGGCATCCATCCGGCGCTGCTGGACGCGGCGCTGCATCCGTCCCTGCTGATGGACCGGCCCGAGGGGCAGGAGGACGACGGCCAGGTGTGGTTGCCGTTCGCCTGGAACGGCGTGTCCCTGTGGGCCACCGAGGCGGCCACGGTACGGGTGCGGCTCTCGCGGGACGAGGAGCGGCAGTCGCTGCGGCTGACGGTGGCGGACACGGTGGGCGCTCCGGTGCTCACGGTCGATTCACTGGTGACCCGTCCGGCCGCGACGGACCGGCTGCGCACGGCCGCGGCCGCCCGTGCCGTGGACGGGCTGTTCACCCTGGACTGGACGCCGCTGCCCGCCGCGGCCACCGCACCGTCCCCGGCGTCGGTGGTCGGCGAGGGCGGCTGGGTGGTGCTGGGCGAGGACCGGCTGGGGCTTGCGGAGCCGGTCGCGGCCGGGGTGGGTGCGGAGGCCACGATGTGCCATCCGGACCTGGAGGCGCTGATCGCGGCCGTGGACGCGGGTGAGCCCGCCCCCGCCGTCGTCCTGGCCCACCCGTACGCCGCTGAGGGCGGCCACGGGGACGGGCTGGGGGCGGTCGAGGAGCTGCTGGGTCTGGTGCAGTCCTGGCTGAGGCGGCCGGCCCTGGCCGATGCGCGGCTGGTGGTCGTCACACGGGGTGCGATGGCGGCGGACCGTCCGGGCGAACACACCGATGACACGGATGACCCCGACGGCACCGCGCTGGATCCGTCCGGTGCCGGGGCGTGGGGGCTGATCCGCAGCGCCCAGTCGGAGAACCCGGGCCGGTTCGTACTGCTCGACCTCGACGAGGGCCGCGAGGCCGTCGTGGCGGCCGTGGTGCGCGCGGTCGAGTCGCATGAGCCTCAGGTGGCGGTGCGGGACGGACGGGTGCTGGTGCCCCGCATGGTCCGCGCGACGGCAGCTACGGTCGCGACGGCCACGCCGGGTCCGGCCGTCGACGCTCAGGACGGGCAGGAGAAGACCCCCGGACTCGACGCCGACGGCACCGTGCTGATCACGGGTGGCACCGGCACCCTGGGCGCTCTGGTCGCCGAGCACCTGGTGCGCAGCTGGGGGGTCGGGCATCTGCTGCTGGTGAGCCGGAGCGGTCCGGAGGCCGCCGGCGCCGATCAACTCATCGACAGGCTTACCGAATTGGGCGCCCAGGTGCGGATCGCCGCGGTCGATGTCACCGATCCGGACGCGGTGGCCGCTCTGGTGGCCGGGGTCGATCCCGCGCATCCGCTGACCGGTGTCGTCCACGCGGCCGGAGTACTGGACGATGCCGTCCTCACCACCCAGACCCCGGAGCGGCTCGCGCGGGTGTGGCACCCGAAGGCCACGGCCGCGGCCCATCTGCACGCCGCGACAGCGGAGTTGCCGCTGGCCCTGTTTGTGATGTTCTCCTCCACCGCGGGCACACTGGGCGCCTCCGGGCAGTCCAACTACGCCGCGGCGAACGCCTACTGCGACGCCCTGGCCGCCCATCGCCGTACCCTCGGCCTGCCGGGACTCTCGGTGGCGTGGGGCCTGTGGGCGGACGCCAGCGGGATGACCGGGCATCTGGGGGAGGCGGACCGGGCCAGGATGGCCCAGTCGGGCATCGGGGCGATGTCCAGTGAGCGGGCGCTGGGGCTGCTGGACGTGGCCGTTCGCCATGGCCACCACCATCTGATCGCCATCGATCTGGACGTACGGGCCCTGGCCGGACAGCCGGCGCTCACCCTGCCCGCTCCCCTGCGGGCACTCACCGGTGGCGGTACGGCCCGGCGCACCGCGGCCACCGCCCGGCCGCACACCGACTGGGCCGGTCATCTGGCCACGCTGCCACTGGAGGAGCAGCGCCGCACGCTGCTCAGTCTGGTCCTCACCCATGCCGCGGCGGCGCTGGGCCACTCCGACCCCGGGCGGATCCAGACCGAGCGCGGCTTCCTGGAGCTCGGCTTCGACTCGCTGACCGCGATCGAACTGCGGAACAGGCTGACCGCCGTGACCGGGCTGCGGCTGGCCACCACCCTCATTTTCGACCATCCGAATCCGGCCGCGCTCGCCGCGCATCTGCATACGGAACTGGCGCCCGAGGACGTGGATCCACTCGCCCCGATGCTGGGCGAAATCGACAGGATGGAAAGCGCGCTGCTTTCCGTGGCCCAGGACGAGGCGGCGCGGGAAGCGCTGCTGGGGCGCCTTCAGAGCACTCTGTCGAAATTGGGCGCCCTGCACGGCGGCGGAACGGAGGAAGGGCGTGCGGCCGGCCGTATTCAGGACGCCACGGCCGACGAGATCTTCCAGTTCATCGACCAGGACCTTGGCCGGAGCGACAGCAACGGAGAGCATGCACATGGGGGCACACGGTGATTGATGAGCGCAGCCGGAAGAAGCTCATCCTCGAGCACAGCCGCCGGATGAACGCCGCGGATATCGACGGGCTTCTCGAACTCTACGCGGACGAGGTCACTTTCGAGGACCCCGTCGGATCGGGACGCAGGACCGGGCGGGACGCCCTTCGTGAGCATTTCGAGGAGCTGGCCGCGGCGGGGATCAGCGAGATTCCCGGTGAGCCGGTCGCGGGGCAGGACGGTGTGCATGTCCTGGTGCCGGTGACGGCCACCATGGACTATCTGCCCAAAGGCCCCGGATTCGCCGAGCGCGGCTGGCTGACGGCCCCGGATACCCCGGAGAGCTCCCGCATCACCTGGGACTACGTCCTGATGATGCGCGCGGGGGCCGGCGGTCTCATTCAGGAACTGCAGATGTTCTGGGGGAGGTCGGACATTGGCATCACCGGCTGATCCCCCACGACCCCGGCACCGCACAGGAGGCGTTCATGGCCGATGAGGCGACCCTCAAGAAGATGGCCCTGGAATACGCGCGGCGGATGAACGCCGGTGATGTCGAGGCCGTATTGGAGCTGTTCTCGGACGATATCGTCTTCGAAGACCCGGTCGGCGCTCCCCCGCTCATCGGAAAGGACGCGCTTCGCGGCCATATCGCCTGGTCCATGGAATGCCAGGTACATGAGACCCCGGGCCGTCCGGTCACCTCGATGGACGGCCGCAGGGTGGCGGTGCCGACCACGGTCACGGTGTACGCACCGGCCAAACTCACCTTCAGCATCATCGGCGTGATCGAACTCGGCGATGACGGTCTGGTCCATCACGCCCAGGCGTTCTGGGGCATCACGGATACGAAAGTGGGCGACGGCCCCGAACTCACCGGTGTCGCGCATTTCATGGCGGTCACCCAAAACCTCGCCAAGATGGTCCAGGCCAAGGGCAGCCCCAGTCCGATGTAAAAGGCCGTAAGCGGTGAAGGGACGAAAGCAGAACCATGACCGAACCCAAGCACGGAATCGTTCTGGGCGGAGGCTGGGCGGGAATGCTGGCTGCCCATGTGCTGGCCCGCCATCTGGAGCGCGTCACCGTCGTGGAGCGCGATGTGCTGCCGGACGGGCCCCGGCACCGTAAGGGATCGCCGCAGGGACGCCATGTCCATGTGCTGTGGTCCAGCGGTGCGCGCATCGTGGACACACTGCTGCCGGGCATGATCGACCAACTGCTCGACGCGGGCGCCCGCCGGATCGGTTTCCATCAGGACCTGGTGACCTTGACGTCCCACGGCTGGCAACACCGCTTTCCACCGCGGCAGTACGCCCTGATGTGCACCCGCCCGTTCCTGGACTGGAAGGTCCGCGCTCGCGTTCTGGCCACCGGGCGGATCACGTTACGTCAGCGCACCGAGATCCTCGATCTGGTCGGCGACGCCAAGCGGGTCACCGGGGTCCGGGTGCGCGACATGGACACCGGTGCGCAGGAGACGCTGGAGGCCGATCTGGTGATCGACGCCTCCGGGCGCGGTTCCCGGCTCCGGCACTGGCTGTCGGCGCTGGAGGTGCCGCCGCTCGAGGAGGACATCGTCGACGCGGGCATCGCGTACGCCACCCGCGTGTACCAGGCGCCGCCGGGTGCCGCCGCCGGATTCCCCGCCGTCAACGTGGCCGCCGACCACCGGCTGCGCGAGCCGGGCCGGTTCGGGGTGGTGTATCCGCAGGAGGACGGCACCTGGATGGTGACCCTGTCGTGCACCCGCGGCGCCGGACTGCCCGCACACGACGACGACTTCCTGCCCTACGCCCGGACACTGCGCCATCCGCTGGTCGCCGATCTCATCGACCTCGCCAAGCCGCTGACCTCGGTGGCCGTCTCGCGTGTCGGCGCCAACCGGCGGCTGTATCCGGAACGGCTGGACATCTGGCCGGAGGGGCTGCTGGTGCTCGGCGACGCGCTGGCCGCGTTCAACCCCATCTACGGCCATGGGATGAGCTCCGCGGCTCGTGCGGCCGCCGCGCTGGACACCGAGCTGCGGCGGTCCGGGAGCGATGTGGGCGCGACCCGGCGGGCCCAGCACGCGATCAGCGCCACCGTGGACGATCCCTGGATCATGGCCGCGTCCAAGGATGTGGAGTACGTCAACTGCCGGATGAGCACGACGGATCCGCGGCTGACGGGCGGGGCCGTGGCCCGGCAGCGCTTCTCCGATCTGATCGCCGACCGGTCGATCCGCTCCTCGGCGGTGTGTGATGTGGTGACCGATGTCATCAGCCTGACCGCCCCGCAGTCCGAGCTGGCGTCCAGCCGCTTTCTGTCGCTGATGCACAAGGACCGGGTCCTCCCGGAGCTCACCGAGCCGCCACTGACCGCCGATGAGCTCGCGCTGGTGAACCTGACACCGCGCAGCACGGTGAGTGCGGGCGGCTCATGAGCAACGAGGAAAAGCTCGTCGACTATCTCAAGTGGACCACGGCCGAGCTCCATGAGACCCGGCAGCGGCTGCGGGAGGTCCAGGCGCAGCTGGCGGAGCCGATCGCCGTCGTCGGCATGGCCTGCCGCTTTCCCGGCGGTGTGCGCACCCCGGCACAGCTGTGGGAGCTGGTGGCCGACGAGCGGGACGCCGTCTCCAGCTTCCCCACCGACCGGGGCTGGGACCTGGAGAACCTCTATCACCCCGATCCGGAGCACCACGGCACCTCGTACGTGCGGGCCGGTGGCTTCATCTATGACGCGGCCGACTTCGACGCGGAGTTCTTCGACATCGGCGCCCGGGAAGCGGCGGCCATCGAACCGCAGCAGCGGATGCTGCTGGAGCTGGCCTGGGAGGCGACGGAGAGCGCGGGTATCGATCCGCACACCCTGCGGGGCAGCCGGACCGGCGTCTACACCGGGGTGATGTACCACGACTACGCCTCGCGGCTGGACGAGATCCCCGAGGGCCTGCTGGGCCACGTGGGCAACGGCAACGCGGGCAGTGTGTCCTCGGGCCGGGTGGCGTTCACCCTCGGTCTGCAGGGCGCGGCGGTCAGCTTGGACACCGCGTGTTCGTCGTCGCTGGTGGCGATGCATCTGGCGGCCGGATCGCTGCGCCGGGGCGAGTGCACGCTGGCGCTGGCCGGTGGCGCCGCCATCATGTACACCGCGAGCGTCTTCCAAGTGGCCTCCAGTCAGCGCCAGTTGTCCCCCGATGTCCGGTGCCGGTCGTTCGCTGACGCCGCCGACGGCATGGTGTACGGGGAGGGCTCCGGGCTGGTGCTGCTGGAGCGGCTGTCGGACGCGCGGCGCAACGGGCATCCCGTGCTGGCCGTCATCCGGGGCTCGGCGATCAACCAGGACGGTGCCAGTACGGGCATGGCCGCTCCCAACGGCCCCGCCCAGCAGCAGCTGATCCGCGACGCCCTGGCCGACGCCCGGCTGTCCACGGGGGATGTGGACGCGGTGGAGGCGCACGGCACCGGTACCGCGTTCGGCGACTCCATCGAGCTCCAGGCGCTGCTCGCCACGTATGGCCAGGGCCGTCCGGAGGACCGGCCGCTGCTGTTGGGATCCATCAAGTCGAATCTCGGTCATACGCAGGCCGCCGCGGGAATGGCCGGTGTGATCAAGATGGTGATGGCGATGCGCCGGGGCGTGCTGCCACGTTCGCTCCACATCGACCGGCCGACCCGGCTGGTGCACTGGCGCAAGGGCGCGGTGCGGCTGCTGACCGAGCGGACGGAGTGGCCGCGAGTGGACCGGCCGCGGCGGGCCGGGGTGTCCTCGTTCAGCGCCAGCGGCACCAACGCCCATGTGATTCTCGAGGAGTTCACCGAATCGGTGGAGTCTGATGTCGACGACAGTGGCGCCCGCGACCCGGGGCTGGTGCCGTGGGTGGTGTCCGCGCGAGGTGCGGCGGCGCTGCGCGGCCAGGCCCGTGCGCTGGCCGCGCATACGGCGGCGGCCGGTCCGGGGCTGTCCCCCGTCGAGGTGGGATGGTCACTGGTGACCACGCGGTCGGCCTTCGACCACCGGGCGGTCGTGGTCGGCCGGGGGCCTGATGAGCTGAGGGCGGGGCTGGCGGCGCTGGCGGCCGGTGAGCCGCATCCCTCGGTGGTGGGACCCGAGGTGGCCCGTGCCGGCGCGGCGGCCGCCTCGGTGGGCGGGACGGTGTTGGTCTTCGGTGGCGAGGGTCGCCACCTCCCGGGGACGGGCGCCGAGCTGTACGACCGGTTCCCCGTCTTCGCCTCCGCCTTCGACGAGGCCGGTGAGCTGCTGGGAGTGAAGGGGGACCGCGACGCGTCCTCCCGGGAGGGGTTGTTCGCCCTCTACGTCGCACTGGCCCGGCTGCTGGCCTCGGTGGGGGTGCGTTCCGACGCGGTGGTGGGCTGTGGGGTCGGTGAGATCGCCGCGGCGCACATCGCCGGTGCTCTCGACCTCACCCGCGCCTGCCGCCTGGTAGCCGCCGGCACCGATCCGAGCACGGTGGAGTACGAGCGGCCGCCCCTGCCCTCGCTCGATGAGGCCGGCGCGGTGTGGGAGCTGGGGCCGGAGGCGATGCTGACCTCCGCCCCGGCGGCGCTGGTGCTGTCGCCCTTCCGGGGCGATGGGGCCGAGGGGACCGAAAAGTCGGAGGTGCGGGAGCTGTTGTGCGGCCTGGCACGTATGCACACCATGGGCGCCACCGTGGACTGGGTCGCGCTGTTCGACGGCGATCCGGCTCCCCGCACCGTCGCCCTGCCCACCTATGCCTTTCAACGGCAGCGCTTCTGGCTGGAGAACGAGGCTCCGGCGGATGCCGTGTCCCGGGCCGAGACCTGGGCGGACGCCGAGTTCTGGGACGCCGTGGCCCGTACGGACACGGCGGCCCTGACCCGGGCACTCGAGGTCCCCGCCGACCGACGGGACGTGCTCGCGGAGATCCTTCCCGCCCTGGCCACCTGGCGGCGGCAGCGGGAGTGGTGCTACCGCATCGCCTGGAAACCCCTCGCCGACCCGCCGACGTCACGACTGACCGGCACCTGGCTGGTCGTGACGTCCGGCCACAGCGGGTCCGGTGACAGCGGCGGCGACGCCATGGTGACCGCCGTGATCACCGCGCTGCGCGACCATGGCGCCGAGGCCGTCGTGTTCGCCCCGGACACCACATCTTCGGAGACCACACCGCCGGACGAGGAGACCCGGGCCCGGCGGATGTCCGAAGCCGTCGCCGGGCGGCCGGTCGCCGGGGTGCTCTCCCTGCTGGCAGTGGAGCCACCGACCGGCGACGGGCGCGGCCCGGCACTCGCCCCGACCCTCGACGTGTTCGAGACACTGCGCCGGGCCGGGATCGAGGCACCGGTGTGGCTGGCCACCCGTGGGGGCGTCGGCGTCGACCTGGGCGATCCGATGTCCCGTCCGGAGCAGGCCCGGTTCTGGGGTCTGGGCGGGGCGCTGGCGATGGAGCGTCCGCGCCGGTGGGGCGGGCTGGTCGACCTGCCGGAGCTGTTCGACGACCGGGCGGGACGGCGGTTCGCTGCGGTCCTGGCCGGGGCGTACGGCGAGGTGGAGGTGGCCGTGCGCGGCGACAGCTGCTTCGCCCGGCGCCTGGTGCGCGACACCCCCACGGCCCCCACCACCCCTGCCCGACGGCTCCGGGGGACGGTCCTCATCACGGGCGCCGCCACCACCCTGGCCGCGCACACCGCCCGTTGGGCAGCCGAGGAGGGCGCCGAACACCTGCTGCTGGTCGACACCGCACCACCGGTCGCCGACCTGGTGGCCGAGCTGAACGCCTCGGGCGTACGGGTCTCCGTGGCCAACGTCGACGTGGCGGACCCGGAGGCGCTCGCCGCGGCGGTCACGGGCATTCCCGCGGAGTTCCCGCTGACGGCCGTCCTGCATCTCGCGGCGCCGCTGGCCGCCGAGACGGGGCAGTTGGACGCGGCGCGGATCGAGGACGAGTGGGCGGCGACAGTGGCGGGTGCGGTGAACCTCTGCGCGCTCGGCAGCAGCCATGAGCTGTCGGTCCTGGTGCTCGGGTGCTCGATCGTGGGCGTCCTGCCCAGCCCGGGCCTGGGCAACCAGGCGCCGGCCCACGCCTATCTGAGCGCGCTGGCCCAGGGGTGCCGGGCGCGGGGCGTTCCGGCGACCTCGGTGTGCTGGGGTTCGATCGACGAGCCCGACACGGCCGTCGGCGCCGCCAAGCAGCTGAGGACCAACGGGATGCCCGCACTGCCCCAGCGCTCGGCCGCCGCCCTGCTGCGGCAGGCGGTCATGGCCGACATGGCCTCCGTGGTCATCGCGGACATCGACTGGGCCTGGATGACCGCACACGCCTCCGAGCTGGGAACGGATCGGCTCTTCGATGGCCTTTCCGGCCCTTCGGCCACGCCGCATACGCACCACGGTCGGTGATCACGCCGACCGGCCCCAACCAGGCGGGAGTACCGATGAACACACACACCACCGTCAACAACCACACGCCCGGCGACGCCGGCCCTCAAGGAGACGGATCCGCGATGCAGACGGAGAAGAGCGAAACCGCACTGGACGGGGCGGCGCTGCACCAGGCGCTCGCCATCGCCACGGCCGAGGAGCGCGAGGACATCCTGCGGGAGACCGTGCGCGCGCAGCTCGCCGACATCCTGGCACCCGCCGTGGTGGACGACGACAGCAACTTCCTGGAGAACGGCCTCACTTCGCTGACCGCTCTCGAGCTCACCCGCAATCTGATGACGCTCACCGACGTGGAGATCCCCCTCGTCGCCATTCTGGAGTACCCCACCCCCGCCCAGCTCGGCCACTACCTCGCCGAGGCGTACGCCGCGGTCAACTCCGGTGACGGCGCCACGGCCTAGTCCGGCCCGCAGGGCACAACGCCGCGCGGGAGGGGGACAAACCCCCTCCCGCGCGGCGTTTTCCAGTCGGTGGTGCGCGGCTTCCGCCGGTGTGTCAGAACGCGCAGTCCACGTGTTTGATGGCCTCGACGAAGCTGGCCACCAGCCGCCGGGGCTCCCCCACGGTGCGGATCTCCGGCAGCCGGCCGAACAGCTCACGGAAGAGGACCGTGACCTCCATGCGGGCCAGATGGGCGCCCAGGCAGAAGTGCGGGCCGACCGACCCGAAGGTCATATGCGGATTGGGGTCCCGGGTGATGTCGAACTGATAGGGGTCGGTGAAGACGTCCTCGTCCCGGTTGGCGGACCAGTAGAAGAGCAGCAACTTGTCGCCCTCCTGGAAGCGGTGGCCGTTCACCTCGCAGTCCCGTTTGACGGTGCGGCGCATCCAGTTGATGGGGGTCGCGACCCGCAGAATCTCCTCGACCGCGCCCGGCGCGTAGGTCTCGAAGTCGGAGAGCAGCAGCTTCCGCTGCTCCGGATGTTCGGTGAGCAGCACCAGACCACGTGAGATCGCGTTACGGGTGGTCTCCATTCCGGCGACGACGAGCAGGATGAAGAAGGAGGAGAGCTCTTCGGGGCTCAGCCGCTCACCGTCGATCTGCGCCTGCACCAGCCGGGTGACCAGATCCCCGGTGGGGTTACGGGTGCGGTCGGCGGCGAGCCGTGAGATGTAGTCGGCGAGTTCATGGGAGGTCTTCAGCAGGGCGGCGGTGGCCTGATCGGCCCGGGGAACGTATTCGGGGTCGAAGGTGCCGACGATGACATTGGACCGGTCGTAAATGAACTCGTAGTCGTCGCCGGGAATGCCCATCATGCCGCTGAGCACCGCGATCGGCATGATCGCCGCGACGTTCCGTACGAAGTCGCCCGGGCCGTCCGCGATGAGGTCGTCGACAATCTTCCGGGCCGCCTTTTGGGACGCCACCTCGAACTCGGCGGCCATTCCCCGGCCGAACGCGCGGGACACCAGCCGGCGCAGCCGGGCGTGCTGGGGATTGTCCATATTGATCATCGATCCGAAGAAGCTGTTGAACTCCTCCGGCAGATCGATGATGCTGATCGCGGTGGGCAGCGAGCCGAAGTCCTGCGGACGGCGGCTCACCTCGGCGATATCGGCGTGCCTGACCATCGCGTAATAGCCGGACCCACGCCCGAACCCGGGCATGACCGGCTCACGGAAGAGCACGGGCTCCGGCCGCCGGCGCAGCGCCGCGAAGGCGGCGTCACGGTCGCCGTAGGGCTGGGCCCAGAAGGACAAGTCGGTGAGGTCGATGTTGTCGACATGGGTGAACCTCGATTCCGGGGGATACACAGCGCCTCACTTCGGCTCGGAGTCTACGGTCGGTAAAAGAGTCGGGTCGGCATGAGAAAATGAATCGCCCGGCGGCCCAGCATCTCGCGCCCCGCTTAAGTGCCGCTAATCTGCGCGGACATCACATGCCCAGCGGTCGAATCGGATTGGGCTACCCGGCTAGAATTCCGGCATGGATCTTTCCGTGCCCGTAACCGACGATGTGAAATTGCATTTCCGGCACCGGCCGGGAACGGCGTCGCTTCCCTTTCTCCTGGTCCATGGCATGGCCTCCAGCGCCCGGCTGTGGGACGAGGTGGCCGACCATCTGGCCGCCGCGGGCCATGCGGTGTACGCGGTGGATCTGCGTGGCCACGGTGACTCCGACACACCGGAAACCGGCTACGACACCCAGACCGCGGTCGCGGATCTGGTGGCGGCGTCCGCCGCCCTCGGGCTGGACCGGGTGGTGGTGGCCGGCCACTCCTGGGGCGGCAATGTCTCGGTGCGGCTGACCGCCGAGCACCCCGAGCTGGTGGCCGCGCTGGCCCTCGTGGACGGCGGCTGGCTGGAGCCGGCCAAGGCGTTCGCGTCCTGGGACGCGTTCGTCGGGGCGTTGCGGCCCGCGTCCCTGGAGGGCGCCACCGTGCAGAGCGTGAGCGACTACTTCCGCGCCATCCACCCGGACTGGTCCCCGGCGGCGATCGAGGCCGCGGTGGACACGATGCTGGTGAACCCGGACGGCTCGCTGTCCCGGCGCATGTCCACCGAGCAGCACATGTCGATCCTGCACAGCATCTGGAACGAGCCGCCGAGGCCGTGGTACGCGGCCATCACGGTGCCCACTCTGCTGATGCCCGCCATTCCCAAGGGCGCGGACGGGAAGTGGGCGGACCGCATCCGCTCCCGCATCAGGGAGACCACGGCCGATCTGCGCCACGCGACGATGCGCGAATATCTCGACTCCGAGCACGATCTGCACGCCCAGCGTCCGCGGCGGGTGGCCGACGATCTGCTCGACCTGGCCCGCGGCGTCCAGCCGGCCCTCGACGCTCGCTGACTCACCGCATAGGCGAACTCCCCGTACGGTCTGCGTACGGGGAGTTCGCGTATGCGGTGGTCGCGGGCCGGGGCCCGCGACCACCGGTCAGACTCCGAGTTCGCGGTCGATGAGGGCGAACACCTCGTCGGCGGTGGCCGCCGTCAGGTCCTCCTCGGTTGCCGGTCCGTCGGCCTCCTGCGCGGTGGCGGTGTACTTCCAGACCAGGGCCTGCAACCGGTTCACCAGACCGGCTCGGCGCGGATCGCCGGTCGGCAGCCCGGCCAGTGCGGCCTCGAGTTCGTCGAGGTGTCCGGACAGCGGATGTGCCGCGCCGGCCTCTTCCGGATCCACCTCGGCCAGCAGATGGCCCGCCAGCGCCCGGGGGGTCGGATAGTCGAAGACCACCGTCGTCGGCAGGCTCAGCCCCGTGGTGGCGCGCAGCCGGTTCCTGAGCTCGACGGCCGCGATGGAGTCGAACCCCAGCTCCTTGAACGGGCGGTCCGGCTCGACCGACTCCGGCGCCGGATAGTGCAGTACGGCGGCCACATGGGCGCGTACCAGCGCCAGCAGCCGCTCGACCCGCTCGTCCTCGGCCAAGGGGCCGAGCTCCCTCCGCAGCGCCGACGCCTCATCGGTGCCGGTGTCCTCCGCGGATCCCCGCGCGGCCTCGATGGCGTGGCGGGCGGCCGGGATGTCGTCGAAGAGCCTGCTGGGGCGGGCGAGGGTGAACAGCGGTGCGAAGCGCTCCCATTCCACATCGGCGATCGTGACGCGCGGGTCGTCGTGGTCGAGCACCTGGTGCAGCGCGGTCAGCGCGGGCCGTGGGTCCAGCGGGGACAGGCCCTGCCGCCGGGAGCGCTCGGCGTGCGGGGCCGCCGACGCGTCCGATGCGTCACCGTCGTACGGCAGATCCCACAGCCCCCACGCGATCGAGACGGTGGGGCGGCCATCGGCCCGGTCGCGCTGCGCCAGCGCGTCGAGGCAGGCGGTGGCGGCCGCGTAGGAGCCGTGGTCCTTGCTGCCCCAGGACGCGGCGACGGTGGAGAAGTAGACCACGGTGTCCTCGGGGCCCATGCCGCACAGTTCGTCCAACCGGCGCCCGGTGTCGTCGAGATGGGCGCGGATCTCCTCGGCCAGCCGCCGCGGGGTGAGCTCCATCAGCGGGGCCAGTTCACCGGAGGCTGAGGTGTGGATGATGGTCCCGATGCGTCCGCTCGCCTCCGCCACCCGCTCGACGAGGCGTGCGGTGCCGTCCCGGTCGGCGGGTGAGTGGTCCGCCATGGTGAGTCCGGTGCCGAGCGCGTCCAGTTCGGCCTTCAGCTCCTGTTCGGCCTTCACCTCCAGGGCGCCGGGGGCGTCGCCGCCTCCGGGGCTCAGCATCAGGATGTGTTCGGCGCCCTCGGCGGCCAGCCGGCGGGCGACGTGGGCGGCGGGTCCGTCGGCGGTTCCGGTGATGAGCACGGTGCCCCGGGGTTTCCAGGTGCGCCGCGGGGCACGGCCGCCGATCGGGTCGGCGACCAGCCGTCGGCCGTACGCACCGGTCGGGCGCAGCGCCACCTCTTCCTCGCCGCAGGCCCCGGTGAGCAGGGCGCGCAGCCGCTCCGTGGCCAGGGTGTCCGGGCTCGCGGGCAGGTCCACCAGCCCGCCCCACCGGTCGGGGTGTTCGAGGGCGGCCACCCTGCCGAGCCCCCACAGCTGAGCCTGGTGGGGAGCGTCCAGGGGGTCCAAGTCGTCGATGGCGACCGCGCCGCGGGTGGCACACCACAGGGGCGCGGTGACGGCGGCGTCGACCAGCGCCTGGAGGAGGGTGAGCGTGCCGGTCAGGCCGGGAGCCACGTCGGGGAGCGGTGGCCGTGTGCCGTCGTCCAGGGCCAGCAGCGACAGTACGCCGGTCGGTGGCATCTCCCCGGCGCACCGGGAGCGCAGCAGTTCGGCGAGCCCCGTCCGGTCGGTGTCCTCGGCCAGCTCCAGCTGGCGCACCTGGCCGCCGTCCGCGCCCAGCGCCCGTACGCAGGCGTCCGTCCAGCCGTCGGCGGCGCCCTTCGGGTGGACCACGAGCCAGGAGCCCGCGGTGGCGGGGGCGGCGTCGGGGACGGGCCGCCACTCGACGCGGTAGCGCCAGGAGTCCACGGCCGAGCGCTCGCGCCGGGCGCGACGCCATGTGGAGAGCGCGGGGAGCACGGTGCCCAGCGAGGCCCGGTGGCCGGTGCCGTCCGGGAGGCTCAGCGTCTCGGAGAGCGCGCTCAGGTCCTCTCCCTCCACCGCGGCCCAGAACCGGGACTCCTCCTCGTCGGCCGGGGACTCGGTGGCGAAGGACACCGCGTCGGCCAGCCAGTACCGCTCCCGCTGGAAGGCGTAGGTGGGCAGCGCGACCGTGCGCGGGGCGGCGGGGCCGGTGGGGTGGAGGGTGGTCCAGTCGACCGCGACGCCCGCGGTGAAGGCCAGCGCGAGGGACTCGATCAGCCGCGCCCGCCCGCCGTGGTCGCGCCGGAGCGTGGGCACGGTGACCGCGTCGATCCCGGCTTCCTCGAAGCTCTCCTGCATTCCCACGGTCAGTACGGGATGGGTGCTGCTCTCGATGAACACGCGGTGGCCATCGGCCAGCAGCCGCTGGACGGTGTCGGCGAACCGCACCGGCTCACGGAGGTTGGCCACCCAGTACGCGGTGTCCAGCCCGGTGGTGTCGATCCGGCGGGCGGAAACCGTGGAGTAGAACGCCACCTTGGACGCGACCGGCCGGACACCCGCCAGGGCCTCCGCCAGCTCGTCGGCGATCTCGTCCACCTGGGGGCTGTGCGAGGCGTAGTCCACCTCGATCGGCCACGCCCGGCCGCCCGCCTCCTGGCACGCCGCCACGGCGTGCGCCACCTGCTCGGGCGGTCCGGAAATCACCGTGGAGGAGGGGCCGTTGACCGCCGCCACGCCCACGGCCGCCGCCTGGTCGCCCAGATCGGCCAGCAGCTTCCCGGCCCGCTCCCGGCCCATCCCCAGGGAGGCCATCGCCCCGCCACCGGCGAGCCGTCGCAACGCCTTGCTGCGCAGCGCCACCACCTTGGCACCGTCCTCCAGCGACAGCGCCCCGGCCACCACGGCCGCCGCGATCTCGCCCTGGCTGTGCCCGATCACCGCCCCGGGACGTACGCCGTGTCCTGCCCACACCGCGGCGAGCGCCACCATCACGGCCCACAGGACGGGCTGCACCACATCGACGCGGCCCAGGTCGGCCGCCCCGTCGGCACCTCGCAGCACATCGGTGAGGGACCAGTCGACGTACGGCGCCAGGGCCCGTGCACACTCCGCCACGCGGGCCGCGAAAGCCGGTGAGGCATCGAGCAGTTCGGCGCCCATGCCCGCCCACTGCGAGCCCTGGCCGGGGAACACCAGTACCGGGCCCAGGTCCCCCGCCACGGCGGCGCCACCGGGGTGGACCAGGCCCGGGTGCGCCCCGCCGGTGGCCAGCGCCTCCACGGCCGCCATCAGCTCCTCGCGGGTCTCGCCCACGGCCACGGCCCGGTGGTCGAACACCGATCGGGTGGTGACCAGCGACCAGCTCACCTCGGCGATGGACGGCCCGGGATCGGCGGCCATCCGCCGGGCGAGCGCCGCCGCCTGCCCCCGCAGGGCCTGGGCGCCACGGGCGGAAAGCACCCAGGGCACCACTGCCTCGGCTGCGGGGGTGGCGGGCTCCGGCGGGTCAGGGGGGCTGGGCTCGGGGGCCTGTTCCAGGATCAGATGGGCGTTGGTGCCGCTGATCCCGAAGGAGGACACCCCGGCCCTGCGGGATCGTTCACCCCTCGGCCACGCCACCGGTTCGGTCAGCAGCCGTACCCCGCCGCCTTCCCACTCCACATGAGGGGTCGGCTCGTCGATGTGCAGGGTGGCCGGCAGCGTCTCGTGCTGGAGCGCCATCACCATCTTGATGACACCGGCCACTCCGGCGGCCGCCTGAGCATGGCCGATGTTCGACTTGAGCGACCCCAGCCACAGGGGCCGTTCGCCGGGCCGGTCCTGTCCGTAGGTGGCCAGCAGTGCGTGTGCCTCGATCGGATCGCCGAGGGAGGTCCCCGTGCCATGGGCCTCCACCGCGTCCACTTGGTCGGCGGCGAGGCGCGCACTGTCCAGCGCCTGACGGATCACCCGTTCCTGCGATACGTCGTTGGGCGCGGTCAGACCGTTGCTGGCGCCGTCCTGGTTGATGGCCGAGCCCCGGATCAGCGCCAGCACCCGATGCCCGTTGCGCCGCGCGTCGGACAGCCGCTCCAGCAGCACCAGGCCGACGCCCTCGGAGAACCCCGTGCCGTCCGCGGCCGACGCGAAGGACTTGCAGCGGCCGTCCGGGGCCAGCCCGCGCTGCCGGGAGAACTCGGCGAAGGCGGTCGGTGTGGTGAGCGCGGTGACCCCGCCCGCGAGCGCCAGATCGCATTCGCCCTGCCGCAGCGCCTGGCTCGCCAGATGCATCGCCACCAGCGACGACGAACACGCCGTGTCCACCGTCACCGCCGGGCCCTCCAGGCCGAAGGTGTACGCCACCCGGCCCGAGACCACGCTGGTGAGGCTGCCGGTGGTGGCATAGCCCTCGAAGCCCTCGGGGACGCGGGGCATCCGGGACATGTAGTCCTGGCTGGACACACCCGCGTACACACCGGTCCGGCTGCCCTTCACCGTCACCGGGTCGACCCCCGCGCGTTCGAACAGCTCCCAGGCCACCTCCAGCAGCAGCCGCTGCTGCGGATCCATCGCCAGGGCCTCGCGCGGGCTGATCCCGAAGAACTCCGCGTCGAAGCGGTCGGCGCCGTCCAGGAAACCGCCGTGCCGCACGTAGCTGGTGCCGGGGTGGTCGGGGTCGGGGTGGTAGAGGCCCTCCAGATCCCAGCCCCGGTCGGTGGGGAACGCGGTGATGCCGTCGCCACCGGAGGCCACCAGCTCCCACAGCTCCTCGGGACAGCCGACACCACCCGGATAACGGCAGGCCATGCTCACGATGGCCACCGGCTCCTGGGATCGCTCCTCCATCTCGCGCAGCCGCTGACGAGCCTGCCCGAGATCCACCGTGACCCGCTTCAGATACTGGCGGAGTTTCTCTTCCGTACCCGACATCAGTCCTCACTCACGATCAAGAGGGCAGTTCCCTGTCGATGAACTCGAACAACTCGTCGTCCGACGCGGAGTCGAGGGCGCCGTCGTCCACGGTGGGGTGGTGCCGACCGGTGGCCTCGGCCGGTGTGTCGTCGGTCAGGCGCCACAGCAGCGCCTCCAGACGCTTCGCCAGCCGGTCGCGGGCCCCGTCGTCGTGGGGAACGAGGCGCGCCATCGCCGCCTCCAGCCGCTCCAGCTCGCCGAAGACGGGCGCCGAGGTGTCCGCCTGCGCGGGGCACAGCTTCTCGCGCAGTTCGGCGGCGATGGCCGACGGCGTCGGATGCCGGAAGACGACGGTGGCGGGCAGCCGCAGCCCGGTGGCGGCGGCGAGCCGGTTGCGCAGTTCGACACCGGTCAGCGAGTCGAAGCCCAGATCCTTGAAGGGGGTGTCAGCGGACACCGCCCCGGCGTCGGTGTGGCCCAGGACCGCCGCGGCCTGCGTGCGCACCAGCGTGAGCAGGATCCGGTGCTGTTCCTCCGCGGGCACCGCCGCGAGCTGGGCGACCAGACCGGCTGCGGGCGCCCCGGTGGCGGCGGTACGACGGGTGCTCGTTCCGGTGTCGAGGAGTGTGCGCAGCAGGGCGGGCAGGGTGTCCGCGGGCTGAGCGGCCAGGGCCGCGAGGTCGAGCCGGACGGCCGCGGGTTGCGGGGCACCGTGCCAGCAGGCGGCGTCCATCAGCCCCAGCGCCTGATCGCCGGACATGGCGGCGATGCCGGAGCGGGACATCCTGGCCAGGTCCGCCTCGTCCAGATGCCCGGTCATCCCGCTGGCATCGGCCCACAGCCCCCAGGCCACCGAGACCGCCGGGAGGCCCATGGCCTGGCGGTGGGTGGCCAGGGCGTCGCAATAGGCGTTGGCCGCCGCGTAGTTGGCCTGACCCGGGCTGCCCATCACCCCCGCGGCCGAGGAGAACATCACGAACATGCCGAGCCGCAGTTGCGCGGTGGCGGCATGGAGATGGGCCGCGGCCGTGGCCTTGGGCGCCCACACCCGCGCCAGACGCTCCGGGGTCTGCGAGGTGACCATCGCATCGTCCAGCACACCCGCCGCGTGGACGACACCGGTCAGGGGGTGCGCCGGATCGACGCCCGCGACGAGGTCGTTCACCGCGGCGCCGTCCGTGACGTCCACGGCCACGATCCGGGGCTCGGCGCCCAGGTCGGTGAGGTGGGCCAGCAGCTCCGGGGCGCCGGGGGCATCCATACCGCGGCGACTCACCAACAGCGGATGGCGGATATTCCAGACGCGGACGAGGTGTTCGGCGACGTGCTTGCCGAGGGTGCCGGTGCCACCGGTGATGAGCACGGTGCCGTCCGGATCCACCGGGGCGGGGACATCCAGCACCAGCTTGCCGGTGTGCTTGGCCTGGCTGAAATACCGCAGCGCCTCACGCGCCCGGCTGAGCGGCCACGCCCGTACCGGTGGCGGCTCAAGCAATCCGGAGTCGAACAACTCGCCCAGTTCCCGCAGCATTTGGCGGATACGGTCCGGACCGGCGTCCGTGATCAGGTCGTAGACCCGATAGGTCACCCCGGGGTATTCGGCGGTGATCAGCTCCGGGTCGCGGACGTCGGTCTTGCCCATCTCCAGCAACCGGCCGCCTTCACGGAGGAGACGGAGCGAGGCGTCCACGAAGGGCCCGGCGAGGCTGTTGAGCACCACATCCACACCCCGGCCACCGGTGGCCTCCCTGAGCGACTCCTCGAAGTCCAGATCGCGGGACGAGGCCCGGTGCGCCTCGTCGATGCCCATCGCGTCCAACACCGCATGCTTGCCGGGGCTCGCCGTCGCGTAGACCTCCGCGCCCAGATGCCGGGCGATCCGCACCGCGGCCGTCCCGACACCACCGGTCGCGGCATGGATCAGCACCGACTCCCCTGGCCGGAGCCCGGCGAGGTCGGTCAGTCCGTACCAGGCGGTCAGATAGGCCACCGGTGCGGCCGCCGCCTGCCGGAAGCTCCAGCCGTCCGGGATCGGCGCCAGCATCCGCGCGTCGGTGACCGCCAGTGGTCCGAACGCCTGGTCGAGGACGCCCATCACCCGGTCGCCCACGGACACGTGGGTCACCTCGGGGCCGATGTCCACCACCACTCCGGCGCCCTCACCGCCGAGTCCGGTCTGTCCCGGCACCATGCCCAAACCGACCAGCACATCACGGAAGTTGACACCGGCGGCGCGCACGGCGATCCGTACCTGGCCCGCGCCCAGGGGCTCCAGCACCTCGGGGCAGGGCACGGGTACGACGTTCTCCAGGGTCGCCGTGCCCGCCGTGTCCAGCCGCCATGCCTCCGGCTGCTCCACGGGGCCCACCAGCCCCGCGCCCCCGGTACCGGCATGGACCAGGCGGGGCACCAGCGCCCGGCCGGCACGCAGGGCCAGCTGGGGCTCGTCCATCTCCACGGCGCGGGCCACGGCGATGCGCACGGCGTCGGTGTGGGCGGTGGCCTTGGGATCGGCGTTGGGGTCGGTGTCCGCGTTGGCGTGGGCATTGGCGTTGGCGTTGGCGTTGGCGTTGGCGTCCAGGTCGTCGTCGAGGTCGAGGAGGACGAACCGGCCGGGGTTCTCCGACTGTGCGCTGCGTACGAGGCCCCATACGGCGGCCGCGCCCAAGTCCACCCGGGTGGTGCTCTCGGGGCCGTCGACCGCGACCGCGCCTCGCGTCACCACCACCAACCGGGCCTCCGCCAACCGCGGTTCGGCGAGCCAGCTCCGCACCAGCCCCAGCGCCCGTTCCGTCGCCGACAGCGCCTCGGCCGACGCCTCCTCGGCGCCCGCACCGGTGTGGCTGGTCAGGGCGGTCATATCGGCGAGAACGACCGGCGGGGCGGCCTCCTCATCATCGAGGGTCGCGATCAGCGCGGCAGGATCCTGGTGGCCGCCGTCGCCCAGGACGGGCCAGTCGTCGGCCCCGGCCACCGCCTCTTCGACCCCGGCCGCGAGTGGCAGGGGAGTCCAATCGACGGTGAAGAGGCTGTCCGTGGCGTGGCTGCCGTGGGCCACCGCCGCCCGCAACTGATCGACGCTCGTGGGCCGCATCGCCACCGAGTCCACGGTCAGCACCGGAGCGCCGACGGCATCGGCCACGGTCAGCCGCAGGGCGCGCTCGCCCTCGGTGTTCTCCGACGCGAGAGAGAGCCGGACCCGGACCGTGGTGGCCCCTGCCGCCCACAGCGTCACGCCGTTCCAGGCGAACGGAAGCCAGACGCGGCCACCGGTGGCTTCGGTACCGGTCTCGGTGTTGTCCGCGTCGAGCTGGTCGATCAGCAGTGCGGGATGCAGCGCGGCGTCCAGCAGCGCCGGGTGGATGCCGAATCCGGCCTGCTCCCCGGCGGCCTCGGGCAGGGCCACCTCGGCGCACACATCCGCGCCGTCGCGCCATGCGGCCCGCAGCCCCTGGAACGACGGCCCATAGGCATATCCCGAGGCCGCGACCCGGTCGTAGAACCCCTCGACACCGAGCGGTGCCGCACCGGCCGGGGGCCACGCCCCGCCCAGTCCCGGCGCCTCGTCGGCACGGTCCGAGGGAGCGCTCAGCACGCCCTCCGCATGGCACACCCATCCCGTGCCGGAGTCTCCCGCACCGGCGGGCCGTGAGTACACCCGCACATCACGGCGCCCGTCCTCGGCGGCCTCGCCCACGACGACTTGCACCCGCAGCGCGCCCGACGACGGCAGGACCAGCGGCACCCGCAGCGCCAGTTCATCCACGCCACCACAGCCGACCTCATCGGCCGCCCGCAGCACCCACTCGGTCAGCGCAGCGCCCGGGACCAGCACCGCGTCCGCCACCACATGCTCGCCGAGCCACGCATGCGTACGGGCGGAAATCCGGCCCGTCAGCACATGGCCACGGCCATCGGCGAGCTCCACAGCGGCGCCCAGCAGCGGATGTCCGGCGGAGACCAGCCCGAGGTCGGCCGGGTCGCCGCCGCGTCCACCGTGGCCGTCGAGCCAGTAGCGCTCGCGCTGGAACGCGTAGGTGGGCAGTGCGACCACGCGGGGCGCCGGGGAGCTCGGGTACAGCGTGGTCCAGTCGACGTCGACCCCGGCGGTGAACGCCTGGGCGAGCGAGTGCACCAGCTGGGCCCGGCCACCGTGATCGCGGCGCAATGTCGGCACGGTGACGGCCGTGACCTCGGCTTCCTCGAAGGTCTCCTGAAGGCCGAGGGTGAGCACGGGATGCGTACTGGCCTCGATGAACACCCGGTGCCCGTCCGCCAGCAACGCCTGGACCGCATCGGTGAACCGCACCCGCTCCCGCAGATTCGCCACCCAGTAACCGGTGCCGAGGTCGGTGGTGAGGGCACGGCCGCCGGTCACGGTCGAGTAGAACGCCGTACCCGAACCCGACGTATCGAGCGGACGGACACCGGCCAGAACCTCGCTCAGCTCCTCCCGGATCTCGTCCACCTGAGGACCGTGCGAGGCGTAGTCCACCTCGATCAGCCGCGCCCGCTCCCCCACCTCCTGACACGCGGCGACGGCAGCGGCCACCTGTTCCGGCGGACCCGAAATCACCGTCGACGAGGGCCCGTTCACTGCGGCCACGCCTACACCAGCGGCTTGATCACCCAACTCGGAGAGCAACTGGCCCGCCCTCTCCTGGCCCACGCCGAGTGAGGCCATCGCGCCACCACCGGCCAGCTGTCGCAACGCCTTGCTGCGCAACGCCACGACCTTGGCACCGTCTTCGAGGGACAGCGCTCCCGCGACGACAGCCGCCGCGATCTCGCCCTGGCTATGGCCCACCACCGCCGCAGGACGCACCCCATACCCCGCCCACACCGCAGCCAACGACACCATCACCGCCCACAGAACGGGCTGGACCACATCCACCCGCCCCAGATCCGCCGCACCCTCCGCGCCGCGCAACACATCGGTGAGTGACCAGTCCACGTACGGCGCCAGCGCCCGCTCGCACTCCGCCACCCGCGCGGCAAAGACCGGCGACACCTCCAGCAGCTCCGCACCCATACCGGCCCACTGCGAACCCTGACCGGGGAAAACCAGCACCGGACCCACATCACCCGCCGGCGCCGCCGCACCCGACTGCACCACCCCCGGATGCGACACGCCGCCCGCCAATGCCTCCACGGCGGCCAATAGCTCGGCGCGGTCATCACCCACCACCACCGCCCGATGCTCGAACACCGATCGCGTGGTGACCAGCGACCAGCCCACATCAACGGATGAGAGCTCGGATGCGCCGCCCACACGCTCAGCCAGGGCGGCGGCCTGGCCGCGCAGCGCCTCCGCACTCCGCGCGGAGAGCACCCATGAGACCGTGCCCGGGTCGGAGGAGAACGGCTCCGTCTGCTCTTCCTCCTCGGGCGGAGCAGGAGCCTGCTCGAGGATCACATGCGCGTTGGTTCCGGAGGCGCCGAACGAGGACACACCGGCCCGGCGCGGCCGCTCACTCTTCGGCCACTCCACCGCCTGGGTCAGCAACCGCACCGCACCGCTGTCCCAGTCCACATGGGGGCTCGGCTCATCGATGTGCAGGGAGGCGGGCAGCGTTCCATGGCGCATGGCCTGCACCATCTTGATGACACCGGCCACCCCGGCCGCCGCCTGCGTATGCCCGATATTGGACTTGATCGAGCCCAGCAACAGCGGCTGCTCGGCCGGACGATCCTGACCGTAGGTGGCCAACAACGCCTGCGCCTCGATCGGATCCCCCAGCGTCGTACCCGTGCCATGCGCCTCCACCGCATCGACATCCGAAACCGACAGCCCGGCGCTCGCCAGCGCCTGACGGATCACCCGCTGCTGCGACGGACCGTTCGGCGCCGTGAGTCCATTCGACGCACCGTCCTGGTTGACGGCCGAACCACGGATCACGGCCAGCACCTCATGACCGTTGCGCCGGGCGTCCGACAGCCGCTCCAGCAGCAGCACACCCGCGCCCTCGCCCCAGCCCGTTCCGTCGGCGGCGGCCGCGAAGGGCTTGCACCGGCCATCGGGGGCCAGACCACGCTGACGGGAGAAACCGGTGAACACATCCGGAGTGGCCATCACCGTCACCCCACCGGCCAACGCCAGCGTGCACTCGCCCTGCCGCAACGCCTGCGCCGCCAGATGCATCGCCACCAACGACGACGAACACGCCGTATCCACCGTCACCGCAGGACCCTCAAAGCCCAGCGTGTACGCCACCCGGCCCGAGACCACGCTGCCCGAACCCGCGAGCATCGCATAGCCCTCGAGCTTCACATCGGCGCCGCCGCTGAGCCCGGCCGCGTAGTCGTGATACATCACGCCCGCGTACACCCCGGTCGGGCTGCCCTTCAATGACACCGGGTCGATCCCCGCCCGCTCCAGCACCTCCCACGACGCCTCCAACAGCAACCGCTGCTGCGGATCGGTGGCCAGCGCCTCCCGAGGATTGATCCCGAAGAACGCCGCGTCGAACGCATCGGCGTCATGGAGGAAGGCGCCCTCGTTGGCATAGCTGGTGCCGGGGTGGTCCGGGTCTGGGTGAAAGAGCCCGTCCAGGTCCCAGCCTCGGCCGGTCGGAAACTCCCCGATCACGTCCCTCCCCGAGGCGACCAGATCCCATAGGGCTTCAGGGGAGTTCGCGCCTCCAGGGAATCGGCAGGTCATGCCGATGATCGCCACGGGATCGTCGGTATCGGCCCTTGCTGCGACGGGCGTAAGGGGCCCGGCGGTCTCGCCGGTCAGCCGGGTGCACAGATACTCCGCCAACACCCGAGGTGTCGGATAGTCGAACACCAACGTCGCCGGCAACCGCAACCCCGTCACCACCGACAACCGATTACGCAACTCCACCGCCGTCAACGAATCAAAACCCAACTCCTTGAACGCGGCATCCACCCGCACCTCACCAGCCGAACCAAACCCCAACACCACCGCCACACCACCCCGCACCACCTCCGCCACCGCGTCCAACCGAGCAGCCGCCCCCACCCCCACCAACCGCCCAGCCAACCCCGAGGCCGACGGGCCGCCCTCCGCGATCCGCCGCCTGGTGCGACCGGCCGCCAACCCCCGCAACACCGCCGGAAGATCCCCACCAGCCACCCCGGCCGGATCGAAGTCCACGGCCACCATCAGCGGGTTCGACAACCTGCATGCGGCGTCCAGCAGGGCCAGGCCGCGCTCGGACGACAACGGCCTCATTCCGCGCAGTCGCGTCAGGTCCGCCCGGCCCAGATGCCCGGTCATCTCGCTGGCCTGGGCCCACAGCCCCCATGCCAGCGAAAGCCCGGGCAGTCCCAGCGCCCGCCGGTGGGCGACCAGGGCATCGACAAACGCGTTCGCCGCCGCGTATCCGGCCTGGCCCGCGTTGCCCACGACTCCGGCGGCCGAGGAGAACATCACGAACATGCGGAGCGGACGATCCGCCGTGGCGGTGTGCAGATGGGCGGCCGCCGCGGCCTTCGCCGCCCACACCCGCGCCACCTGTTCCCGGGTCTGCGAGGTGACCACCGCGTCATCCAGCAGCCCGGCCGCATGAATGACACCGGTGAGCGGATGCGCCGGGTCGATACCGGCCACCGCGTCCGCGACCGCGTCACCGTCCGTGACATCCACCGCGGCGATCCGCACCTGCGCGCCCAGGTCGCTCAGCCGCGCGGCCAACTCGGGTGCGCCGGGCGCGTCCGAGCCACGTCGGCTGACCAGGACCAGATGCTTGACCTGCCACGTACGCACCAGATGCTCGGCCACCAGGCCGCCCAGCAGGCCCGTACCACCGGTGATCAGCACCGTACCGTCGGGGTCGAGCCCACCGGGGGTCAGCCCTCCGGCTTCCCTGTCGGTGGCGTCCTCGGTGTCGCGTGCGCGCATCAGCCGGGGCACCCTCAGCCGCCCGGCGCGCAGCGCCGCCTGTGGCTCATCCGCCCGTACGGCATGGGCCACGGCTTCTGCCACCTCACCCGCGGTCGGATCGGTGGCCTGGTGGAGGTCGAGGAGGACGAACCGGTCCGGGTGTTCCACCTGCGCACTCCGCAGCAGGCCCCACAGCCCTGCCACGGCCACATTCAGCTCTTCGTCGCCGGAATGATCGTCTTCAGGGCCACCGGTGGACACCGCCCCGCGTGTCACCACCACCAACCGGGTGTCGGCCAGCCGCGGTTCGGCCAGCCACCTCTGCACCAGCTCCAGCGCCCGGCCGACGGCGGCCAAGCCACCGGCCGCCCTTGCCGCGGCTCCGGCCTCCGGCGGACCACCATCTGCGGGCAGGTGCGTCACGGCGAAGGCGGGAGGTGGCGTACCGTCGTCGAGCGCGGTGACCAAGGCTTCGAGACCCGGATGGCATACCACTCCCCCACCGCCGAGTCCGGGTTCCTCGGCCAGGTGCAGGGCGTCCTCGCCCAGCACCACCCAGCCCATGGGGTCGGAGGTGTCCACCTCCGACACGTCGGGCATCGGGATCCAGCCCAGCGTGAACAGCCCGTCGACGCCACGTCCGTCCCCGGACCTCAGCTGACGGGGGTCGGCGGGGCGCATCGTCAGGGAGTCGACCGTCAGCACCGGGGCGCCCATGGCATCGGCCACGACCACCCGCACCCCGCCCTCCCCCACCGCACCGTCCTGATGGGGAGAGGGCTGACGGGGCGAGAGCCGGACCCGGACGGTGGTCGCCTCCGCGGCCCACAGGGAGACCCCGTTCCAGGCGAACGGCAGTCTCATTCCAGCGTCGTCGGCCGACTCGCCGTCGGCGGCGAGCAGCATCGGATGCAGGGCGGCGTCGAGCAGGGCCGGGTGGATGCCGAAGCCGTCCGCGTCCCCGGCCGCCTCGGGCAGCGCCACCTCGGCCAGCAGGTCAGCGCCGTCGCGCCATACGGCACGTAGCCCCTGGAACGACGGCCCGTAGGCATAGCCCGCCGCCTCGGCATGCGCGTAGAACCCCTCGACATCCATCGGCTTCGCGCCCTCGGGAGGCCAGACTCCCCCCAGTTCCTCGGCCGCATTCGGCGTGGCCGGCGGGCTCAGGACACCCTCCGCATGGGTCACCCAGTCGGGATCCGCGCCGGGCTGGACATCGCGGTCGGGCCGGGAGTACACGCGCACATCGCGCCGCCCGTCCTCGGCGGCCTCACCCACGACGATCTGCACCCGCAGCCCGCCCGACGACGGCAGCACCAACGGGACCTGCAGCGCCAGTTCCTCGATGCCGCCACAGCCCGCCTCATCGGCCGCCCGTAACGCCCACTCCACCAACGCCGCACCCGGCACCAGCGGCGCTCCGGCGACCGCATGGTCACCGAGCCAGCCCTCACCACCGGTGGCCGACACCCGTCCGGTCAGCACCAGCCCGCCATCGGCAAGGCCCACCGCCGCCCGCAGCAACGGGTGCTCCACCCGCTGCAGCCCCGCAGCGCCCACATCACCGACCCCGCCGGTGGCAGTGGCCCAGTAGCGCTGGCGCTGGAAGGCGTACGTGGGCAGATCGACGGTACGAGGGGTGGGGTCGGCCGGGAACGCGGCCCTCCAGTCGACGTCGACCCCGGCGGTGAACGCCTGGGCGAGCGAGTGGAGGAGCTGGGCCCGGCCGCCGTGATCGCGGCGCAGAGTCGGCACCGTGACGGCCGTGACCTCGGCTTCCTCGAAGGTCTCCTGGAGGCCGAGGGTGAGCACGGGATGCGTACTGGCCTCGATGAACACCCGATGCCCATCAGACAGCAACGCCTGAACGGCATCGGTGAACCGCACCCGCTCCCGCAGGTTCGCCACCCAGTAGCCGGTGTCCAAGTCGGTGGAAACCGCACGACCACCGGTCACGGTCGAGTAGAACGCCGTACCCGAACCGGACGTATCAAGCGGATGGATGCCGGCCAGAACCTCGTTCAACTCATCGCGGATCTCCTCCACCTGAGGACCGTGCGAGGCATAATCCACCTCGATCAGCCGCGCCCGCTCCCCCACCTCCTGACACCCGGCGACGACAGCTGCCACCTGCTCCGGCGGACCCGAAACCACCGTCGATGAGGGCCCGTTCACTGCGGCCACGCCTACACCGGCCGCCTGATCGCCCAGGCCGGAGAGCAACTGGCCCGCCCGCTCCTGACCCACACCGAGCGACGCCATCGCCCCACCACCGGCCAACCGCCGCAACGCCTTGCTCCGCAACGCCACCACCTTCGCGCCGTCCTCCAACGACAACACACCCGCCACCACCGCAGCCGCAATCTCACCCTGGCTATGACCCACCACCGCCACAGGACGCACCCCAAACCCCGCCCACACCGCAGCCAACGACACCATCACCGCCCACAACACCGGCTGCACCACATCCACCCTGCTCAGATCGGCGGCGTCATCAGCCCCCCGCAACACATCCGTCAACGCCCACTCCACATACGGCGCCAACGCCCGCTCGCACTCCGCCACCCGCGCCGCAAAGACCGGCGACACCTCCAGCAGCTCCGCACCCATCCCCACCCACTGCGAACCCTGACCGGGGAAAACCAGCACCGGACCCACATCACCCGCCGGCGCCGCCGCACCCGACTGCACCACACCCGGATGCGACACGCCGCCCGCCAATGCCTCCACGGCGGCCAATAGTTCGGCGCGGTCATCACCCACCACCACCGCCCGATGCTCGAACACCGACCGCGTCGTCACCAACGACCAGCCCACATCCACAGACGACAGCTCGGACGCGCCCTCCACCCGCTCGGCCAAAGCCGCCGCCTGCCCCCGCAACGCCTCCGCAGTCCGCCCCGACACCACCCACGGCACCACCCCACCCACCTCGGAGGACGCCGACTCCACATCCCTCTCAGGAGCCTGCTCCACAATCACATGCGCATTGGTGCCGCTGATCCCGAAGGACGACACACCGGCCCGGCGCGGGCGCTCACCCTCGGGCCACTCCACCGCCTCGGTCAGCAGCCGCACCCCGCCGCCGTCCCACTCCACATGGGGCGTCAACTCCTCGGCATGGAGGGTGGCCGGGAGTACGCCGTGCCGCAGGGCCATCACCATCTTGATGACACCGGCCACGCCCGCCGCGCCCTGTGTATGGCCAATGTTGGACTTGAGCGAGCCGAGCCACAGCGGCCGGTCCTCCGGCCGGTCCCGGCCGTACGTGGCGATCAGCGCGTCGGCTTCGATCGGGTCGCCCAGCTTGGTGCCCGTGCCATGCGCCTCCACCGCGTCCACCTCGGACGGGGCCAGCCGGGCGCTGGCGAGGGCCTGGCGGATCACCCGCTGCTGGGAGGGGCCGTTCGGCGCGGTGAATCCGTTGCTGGCGCCGTCCTGGTTGATGGCCGAGCCACGGATCAGGGCGAGCACCTCATGCCCGTTGCGCCGGGCGTCGGAGAGCCGTTCCAACAGGACGAGTCCGACGCCTTCGCCCCATCCGGTGCCGTCGGCGTGTACCGAAAACGCCTTGCACCGACCGTCCGGGGACAGCCCCCGTTGCCGGGAGAAGCCGGTGAACACCTCGGGGGTGGCCATCACCGTCACCCCGCCCGCCAGGGCCAGGGCGCACTCCTCCTGCCGCAGTGCCTGGCAGGCCAGATGGATCGCGACCAGGGATGACGAGCACGCCGTCTCCACCGTGACGGCCGGGCCTTCGAGGCCGAAGGTGTAGGAGACCCGGCCCGACAGCAGGCTCGGCGCGTTGCCCGCGTATCCCTCGGATCCCTTCTGCGGGAGGTCGCTCGATGTGGCGCCGCCGGTGGTCGCCGTACCGGCGTAGACGCCCGTCCGGGAGCCCTTGAGGGACACCGGGTCGATGCCCGCCCGTTCGCATGCCTCCCAGGCGGTTTCCAGCAGCAGTCGCTGCTGGGGGCTGGTGGCGAGCGCCTCGCGTGGGCTGATGCCGAAGAACTGGGGGTCGAATCGGTCGGCGTCGTAGAGGAATCCGCCCCGGCGGACATAGGTGGTGCCGGGGTGGTCCGGGTCCGGGTGATAGAGGCTGTCGAGATCCCAGCCGCGGTCGGTGGGAAAGTCCCCGATCGCGTCCACACCGCCGGCGACCAGCCGCCACAGGTCCTCGGGCGTGTTCACTCCGCCCGGGAACCGGCAGGCGATGCTCACGACCGCGATCGGCTCCTGGTATCGCTCCTCCACCTCGCGCAAACGCAGGCGCGTATCGTGCAGATCCGCGGAGACGCGCTTGAGATACTCGACCAGTTTCTCTTCATTCACGTTCACCATGAGGTTTCACCCGGCCTCAGCGATCGTCGCGCCCGGCACATTCAGGACACACCCAGTTCGTTGTCGATGAAGTCGAGAACCTGGGCCGCGGACGCGGACTCCAGCCTCTCCGCGGCGGTTTTTTCTTCCTCCGCCGGCTTTCGTGTCGCCTTCCACTTCGCCAGCAGGCTTTCCAGCCGTGCCGTGACCGCTCCCGAATCGTCGTCCTTCATCTCAAGGCCGATCAGGGTGGCCTCGAGCCTGGCCAGTTCGTTGAGGACCGGATCGGCGCCATCCCGGCCCGTGGCGGTGCCGACCGCCGGAGCGATGCGCTCCAGGAGGTAGTCGGCGAGCACGGCCGCTTCCGGATAGTCGAAGACGAGGGCGGCGGGCAGCCGCAGACCGGTGGCGGCGGCGAGCCGGTTGCGCAGTTCTACGGCGGTCAGCGAGTCGAAGCCGAGCTCCTTGAAGTTGGTGTCGGCCTGCACCGCTTCGGCGTCGGAATGCCCCAGCACGGTGGCCACGTGGCCACGGACCAACTGGAGTACGGCGCGGTGCTGTTCCGTGGCGGACAGGCCGGCCAGCCGGCCGGCCCAGTCGTCCGGCCGCGCATCGGCTGCCGCCGCCGTACGCCGTGCCGCCGCGCCACCGGCGCCGGATGCGGCGAGGGCGCGGAGCGTGGCGGGGAGAGCGTCGGCGGGCTGGGCGGCCAGGACACGGGTGTTCATGTCCGCCGCGATCAGCTGGTGGCCACCGTGCTCGGCCGCCGCGTCGAGCAGCCGGAGAGCGTGGTCCGCGGTCATCGCGGTGACGCCCGAGCGGGACATCCGGGCCAGGTCGGCGTCGGCCAGGCCGCCGGTCATCTCGCTGGATTCGGCCCACAGGCCCCATGCCACCGAGACCGTCGGCAGGCCCAATGCCTGGCGGTGGGCCGCAAGCGCGTCGCAGAAGGCGTTGGCCGCCGCGTAGTTGGCCTGACCCGGACTGCCCATGACCCCGGCGGCCGACGAGAACAGCACGAACGCGCCCAGGCGCAGATGTGCCGTCGCGGCGTGCAGATGCGCCGCGGCGGTGGCCTTGGCCGCCCAGACCCGGGCCAGCCGCTCGGGAGTCTGCGCGGTGACGACCGCGTCGTCCAGCACACCCGCGGCATGGATGACTCCGGTCAGCGGATGCCCGGGGTCGACCCCCGCCACCAGATCGGCCACGGCCGCCGCGTCGGTGACATCGGCGGCGACGACGCGTACCCGCGCGCCGAGGGCGGTCAGCCGGTCGGCGAGGTCCCGGGCGCCCGGCGCTTCCGGGCCCCGGCGGCTCACCAGCAGCAGATGCCCGATCCCCCATACGCGTACGAGGTGTTCGGCGACCAGCGCGCCCAGGGTGCCGGTACCACCGGTGATGAGGACGGTGCCGTCCGGGTCCACCGGGGCGGGAACGTCCAGGACCAGCTTGCCGGTGTGCTTGGCCTGGCCGAGATGGCGCAGCGCCTCACGTGTCCGGCTGAGCGGCCACGTCCGCACCGGCAGCGGCCGCAGGGCTTCGGTGGCGAACAGCTCGCCCAGTTCGCCCAGCATCCGGCCGATGTGCTGGGGCCCGGCGTCGGTGATCAGGTCGTAGACCTGGTACGTCACCCCGGGGTGCTCCTCCGCGATGTGCTCGGGGTCACGGAGGTCGGTCTTGCCCATCTCCATCAGCCGGCCACCCTCGCGCAGCAGCCGCAGCGACGCGTCGACGAAGGGTCCGGCGAGGCTGTTCAGCACCACATCGACGCCACGCCCACCGGTGGCCCCGCGGAACACCTCCTCGAAGTCCAGATCGCGGGACGAGGCCCGGTGTGCCTCGTCGATGCCCATCGCCTCCAGCACCCCGTGCTTGCCGGGGCTCGCCGTCGCGTAGACCTCCGCCCCCAGATGCCGGGCGATCCGTACGGCCGCCATGCCCACACCGCCGGTCGCGGCATGGATCAGGACCGTCTCCCCGGCCTGCAGCCGGGCCAGCTCGACGAGCCCGTACCAGGCGGTCAGGAACGCCACCGGCGCCGAGGCCGCCTGCGCAGAGGTCCACCCGGCGGGAACGGGCGCCACCATACGGGCGTCGGTCACCGCCGTCGGGCCGAACGCGCGGTCGAAGACCCCCATGACCCGGTCGCCCACCGCGACCCCGGTCACCTCGGGGCCTACGTCCAGCACCACACCGGCGCCCTCGCCACCGAGCCCGGTCTGGCCCGGGACCATGCCCAGGCTGATGAGCGCGTCGCGGAAGTTGATACCGGCCGCGTGCACCGCCACCCGCACCTGACGCGGTCCGAGGGGCTCGAGCACCTCCGGGCACGGCACCGGCTTCACGTTCTCCACCGTGGCGGCGCCGGTCAGCTCCAGCCGCCATGCGGGCTGTCCCACCAGTGCGGCCACACCTCCGCTGCTCACGCCACCGGCACGCATCAGCCGGGGCACCCGGAGCCGCCCCGCCCGCAGCGCGACCTGCGGCTCGTCCAGGTGCGCCGCCCACACCACGGCGCCGCGCACACTCTCTTCGAGCGGCTCGGAGTCCGGGTCGAGATCGACCAGGAGGAATCGCCCCGGGTTCTCCGCCTGCGCACTGCGCACCAGCCCACACACGGCGGCCCCGGCCACGTCCAGGCCACCCGCCCGGGCGCCGTCCCGGTCCGAGGCGCCGTCCATCTCGGAGGCGCCGTCCGCCTCGGAGGCGCCGTCCGCCTCGGAGGCGCCGTCCGCCTCGGAGGCGCCGTCCGCCTCGGAGGCTCCCTCGGCCTTGGAAGTGTCGATCGCCTCGGTGGTGTCGATGGTGACCGCTCCCCGCGTGACCACCACCAACCGGGCGTCGGCCAGGCGTGGTTCGGCCAGCCAGCCCCGCACCAGCTCCAGCACCCGCTGCGAGGCCGCCAGACCGGCGGACGCCAGGTCCTCACCCGCGTCCCCGCCGGACGGGCCGCCGAGCGCGGGCAGATAGGCGATGGCCACCGCGGGGGCGGGGCCGTCACCGTCGAGCGCGGACACCAGCGACTCCAGATGCGGATGGTGTACCGCGCCCGGCACGATCGGCCCGCACTCCTGCGAGCCCAGAACCACCCACTCACCGCCGTCCGCCGGATCCGGCTCGTGGTGTCCGGCGCCGGTGTCCGGTGCGGGGACGGGCAGGGGCGTCCACTCCAGGGTGAACAGTCCGTCCACCTCGGGCCCGGGACCGGCGGAGGCTCGCAGTTGGTCGACGTCGGCCGATCGCATCACCAGCGAGTCGACGGTCAGTACCGGACCGCCCAGGGCGTCGGCCACCTCGACCCGCAGACCGCGCTCGTCCTCGGCGCCACCCGCCTCCAGCTCCCGGGGCGAGAGCCGGACCCGTACGGTCGTGGCGCCGCCCGCCCACAGCGACACGCCCCTCCAGGCGAACGGCAGCCACACCCGGCCGTCCTCGTGCTCCTGCCCGGGCCGGTCGAGGAGGAACGCCGGATGGAGCGCGGCATCCAGCAGTGCCGGATGAATACCGAATCTCTCGGGCTCTCCGGCGGCCTCGGGCAGCGCCACTTCGGCGAACACATCCGCGCCGTCCCGCCATACGGTCCGCAGGCCTCGGAACGACGGGCCGTAGGCGTACCCCGATGCCGCGGCGCGCTCGTAGAACCCGTCCAGCCGTACGAGCTCCGCGCCCGCCGGGGGCCATACCCCGCCCGGCTCGTCCGCAGGGCCCCGCGCGGGGCCCTGCGGGGACGGCGGGCTCAGAACGCCCTCGGCATGGCATACCCAGCCCGGTTCGGCACCGGGCTCGACATCTCGGTCGGGCCGGGAGTACACCCGCACATCACGCCGCCCGTCCTCGGTGGCCACGCCGACCACCACCTGAACGCGCAGCCCACCGGACGCGGGCAGAACGAGCGGCACCTGGAGCGCCAGTTCCTCCACCCCGCCGCAGCCCGCCTCATCGGCGGCCCGCAGCGCCCACTCGACCAGCGCCGCCCCGGGCGCCAGCACGGCGCCCGCCATCACATGCTCGGCCAGCCAGCCCCCGGCGCCACCGGCCGAGACGCGACCGGTGAGCACCAGCCCGCCGTCGGCGAGCCCGACGGCCGCCGGCAGCTGCGCATGTTCGACCCGCTGCAAACCGGCGGCCCCCACATCGCCGACGCCACCGCCCTGGGCCAGCCAGTAACGCTCGCGCTGGAAGGCGTACGTGGGCAGGTCGACCGTCCGGGGCGCCGGGTCTGCCGGGAACCAGTGGGCCCAGTCGACATCGGTGCCATGGGTGTGCAGTTGGGCGAGGGCGTGGCCGAGTGCGTGCACATCGGGTCGCTTACGGCTCAGGGTCGCTGTGACCAGCGGAGTCGGCCGCCCGGGCCCGGCCCCGCCCTCGTGGGTATCGGTGTCGGTGTCGGTGTCGGTCGTCGCCTCGTCGGCGGTGAGGTGCTGAAGGGTGTGCTGGGTCGCGGTGGCCAGGACGGGGTCGGGGCCGAGTTCGAGGAAGACGCCGGTGTCGGGCGCGATATGGGCGATGGCGGGGTGGAAGCGGACAGGTTGGCGGATATGGCGCACCCAGTAGCCCGGTGCGGCCATCTCCTCGTCGGCCGGCTCACCGGTGAGGTTGCTGAGCACCGGAAGGGTGGGCCGGTGGAAGGTCAGGCCGTCGATGGCCTGGGCGAACGGCTCCAGGATCGGGTCCATCAGCGGGGAGTGGAAGGCGTGGCTGACCGTCAGGGTCCTGGTCTTGCGGCCCTTCGCCGCCCAGACGTTGCCGATGCCGGCGACCAGCTCGACCGGGCCGGAGACGACGGTGTTGCCGGGGGTGTTCAGGGCGGCGATGCCCACCTGACCGTCGTATCGGGCCAGGTCCTCGGCGAGTTCGTCCGCGGTGGCCGCGATGGTGACCATGCCTCCGCCCTCAGGAAGCCCACCCATCAGGGTGGCGCGGGCGGCGACGAGACGGCAGGCGTCGGGGAGGTCGAAGACTCCGGCGACATGGGCGGCCGCGATCTCGCCGATCGAGTGGCCGATGACCGCGTCGGGATGTACGCCGAGTGAGTCGAGCAGGCGGGCCAGGGCGATGTGCAGGGCGAACAGTCCGGCCTGGGCGTAGGTGGTGTGGTCCAGCAACCCGGGCCGCTCGGCCACACCGTGGAACACCACGTCGCGAAGGGGGTGTTCCAGGTGAGGGTCGAGCAGACCGCAGACCTCGTCGAACGCCGTGGCGAACACCGGGAACCGCTCGTACAGCCCGGCCCCCATCCCCTCACGCTGGCTGCCCTGACCGCTGAAAAGCCACACCGTCTTGCCCGTCGCCGCGCCACTGACGGGGAGCGCCACCCCCGGATGTGGCTCACCGCTCGCCAGCGCCGCCACGGCGGCCAACAGCTCGGCGCGGTCATCGCCCAACGCCACCGCCCGGTGCTCGAAGAGCGATCGCGTGGTGGCGAGTGACCATCCCACATCGACCGCTGTCGTCTCAGCGGAGTTGGCCATGCGTTCGGCCAGCGCGGCGGCCTGGCCGCGCAGCGCCTCCGCACTCCGCGCGGACAGTGTCCATGGAACAGCCCGCATATCGGGGGAGATCACGGGCTCGGTCGTGGCACGCTCGCCCGGCTCGGGGGCCTGCTCCAGAAGGAGATGGGCGTTGGTGCCGGAGGCGCCGAACGAGGACACACCGGCCCGGCGCGGCCGCTCACCATTCGGCCATTCGACCCTCTCGGTCAGCAGCCGCACCGCACCGCTGTCCCAGTCCACATGGGGAGTGGGTTCGTCGATGTGCAGAGAGGCGGGCAGCGTGCCGTGGCGCATGGCCTGCACCATCTTGATGACGCCCGCGATGCCCGCCGCCGCCTGGGCATGGCCGATGTTGGACTTGATCGAGCCGAGCAGCAAGGGCTGCCCGGCAGGGCGATCCTGACCGTAGGTGGCCAGCAGCGCCTGCGCCTCGATCGGATCACCCAGCGTCGTACCCGTGCCATGCGCCTCCACCGCATCGATGTCGGACGGCGACAGCCCGGCGCTCGTCAGCGCTTGGCGGATGACTCGCTGCTGCGAGGGACCGTTCGGCGCGGTGAGTCCATTCGACGCACCGTCCTGGTTGACGGCGGAGCCGCGGATCACGGCCAGGACGTCGTGCCCGTTGCGCCGGGCGTCCGACAGCCGCTCCAGCAGCAGGACGCCCACGCCTTCGCTCCAGCCGGTGCCGTCGGCGGCGGCCGCGAAGGGCTTGCACCGGCCATCGGGGGCCAGACCACGCTGACGGGAGAAACCGGTGAACACATCCGGGGTGGCCATCACCGTCACCCCACCGGCCAACGCCAGCGTGCACTCCCCCTGCCGCAACGCCTGCGCCGCCAGATGCATCGCCACCAACGACGACGAACACGCCGTATCCACCGTCACCGCAGGACCCTCAAAGCCCAGCGTGTACGCCACCCGGCCCGAGACCACGCTGCCCGAACTGGCCAGCATGGCGTAGCCTTCCAGCCGCGCGTCGCCGCCGCTGAGCCCGGCCGCGTAGTCGTGATACATCACGCCCGCGTACACCCCGGTCGGGCTGCCCTTCAACGACACCGGGTCGATCCCCGCCCGCTCCAGCACCTCCCACGACGCCTCCAACAGCAACCGCTGCTGCGGATCGGTGGCCAGCGCCTCCCGAGGATTGATCCCGAAGAACGCCGCGTCGAACGCATCGGCGTCGTAGAGGAACCCGCCTTTGCGCGCGTACGAGGTGCCGGGGTGGTCAGGATCGGGGTGGAAGAGCCCGTCCAGGTCCCAGCCTCGGCCGGTCGGAAACTCCCCGATGGCGTCACGGCCCGAGGCGACCAGATCCCAAAGCTCCTCCGGAGAGCTGACCCCGCCCGGGAATCGGCAGGTCATCGCGACGATGGCGATCGGCTCATCGGCATCGGTCGCCGCCACGACGGGAGTGTGCGCACCGGAACCGGCGGTCTCGCCGGTCAGCCGGGTGCACAGATACTCCGCCAGCACCCGAGGCGTCGGATAGTCGAACACCAACGTCGCCGGCAACCGCAACCCCGTCACCACCGACAACCGATTACGCAACTCCACCGCCGTCAACGAATCAAAGCCCAACTCCTTGAACGCGGCATCCACCCGCACCTCACCAGCGGAAGCGAACCCCAACACCACCGCCACACCACCCCGCACCACCTCCGCCACCACATCCAAGCGAGCGGCATCCCCCAACCCCACCAACCGCCCAGCCAACCCCGAAACCCCTGCCTCACCAGCCGCCATCCGCCGCCCGGTACGACCGGCCACCAACCCCCGCAACACCGCCGGAAGATCCCCACCAGCCACCCCGGCCGGATCGAAGTCCACGGCGACACACAGCGGGCCACCCTGCGCACAGGCGGCGTCGAGCAGGCCCAGCGCCGTCTCGCTGGACATCGCGGCGATACCCGAGCGGGACATCCGGGCCCGGTCCGTCGCGACGAGCTTTCCGGTCATCTCACTGGAGTGGGCCCACAGGCCCCAGGCCACCGACAGCCCGGGAAGGCCATGGGCGTGACGGTGGGCGGCGAGGGCGTCGCAAAAGGCGTTCGCCGCCGCGTAGTTGGCCTGGCCCGGGCTGCCCATGACCCCGGCGGCGGACGAGAACATCGCGAACAGGGACAGCGGAAGGTCGGCGGTGGCGGTGTGAAGGTGCGCCGCGCCCGTGGCCTTGGCCGCCCACACCCGGGCCAGCCGTTCAGGTGTCTGCGAGGTGATCACCGCGTCGTCGAGCAGCCCCGTGGCATGGATGACACCGGTCAGCGGATGCTCGGCATCGACCCCCGCCACCAGCTCGGCCACCGCCGACGCGTCCGTGACGTCCACGGCGGCGATCCGCACCCGCGCGCCCAGCCCTTCCAGGCGGGTGGCCAGATCGCGGGCCCCCGGGGCGTCCGGCCCGCGACGGCTCACCAGGAGCAGATGGCCGACCTGCCAGGTGCGCACCAGGTGCTCGGCCACCAGGCCGCCCAGGGTGCCGGTGCCGCCCGTAACCAAGACGGTGCCGTCGGGATCGAGCGCCGCCGGGTGGTCCCGCTCCTCCGGACCGCTGTCGGCGGAGGCACGGATGAGCCGTGGCACCCACGCCCGGCCATCCCGTACGGCCAACTGCGGCTCATCCAGGTCCATCGCCTGTGTGATGGCGTCCCGCAGCTGAAGGCCGAGCTCTCGATCCCCATCCGGTTCGAGGCCGAAATCCAGTTCGAGGGCGAGATCCGGTTCGAGATCGAGCAGAAGGAAGCGTCCCGGGTTCTCCGCCTGAGCGCTCCGCAGAAGACCCCACACCGCTGCGACAGCCACATTCGTATCGCCCTCGGCGTGGGTGACGGCGACCGCGCCACGCGTCACCACGACCAACCGCGCATCGGCCAGCAGTGGCTCGGCCAGCCACTTCTGCACCAACTCCAGGACGCCTCGCGCCACCGCCAGACCAGCAGTCGCCATATCGGTCGCGGTGTCGGCGTCGACGTCCGGGCTCGGGAACTCGGCGAGAACCACGGCCGGGACCGGCTTCCCCTCATCGAGCCCCGCGAGAAGCGCCTCCAGATCCGGATGCGCCCCCTCGGCCGCCAGCACCGCCCAATCAGCGCGATCGGCCACCGCCCCATCGGCTCCTGTGGACTGCGGCAGTGGGGTCCAGTCCAGGACGAACAGACCATCCACACCACGTGCCGTCGCCGCCCCCCGCAACTGCTCTACGGACGCCGGCCGTGTCACCAGGGAGTCGACCGTCAGAACGGGGTCGCCCACGGCATCGGCCACCACCAGCCGCAGCCCGCGCTCGCCCTCGGCGCCGCCCCGATGCGGGGTGAGCCGCACACGTACCGTGCTCGCTCCAGCGGCCCACAACGACACCCCGTTCCAGGCGAACGGCAGCAGCACCTGGCCGCCGCCCCGCTCCCGCTCGGATCCGGTGTCGAAGAGGAGGGCCGGATGCAGGGCCGCGTCGAGCAGCGCCGGGTGGATGCCGAAGCCGTCCGCGTCCCCGGCCGCCTCGGGCAGCGCCACCTCGGCCAGCAGGTCAGCGCCGTCCCGCCACACGGCGCGCAGCCCCTGAAAAGACGGCCCATACGCATAGCCCGCCGCCTCGGAACGCTCGTAAAACCCCTCCAGATCCACCGGTTTCGCACTCGCCGGAGGCCATGTTCCACCCAGTCCCTCGGCCGGCCGGCCCGCGCCTTCCGATGCGGGGCTCAGCACCCCTTCGGCGTGGCACAGCCAGCCCGCATCGGTCCCCGCGTCGCCCTCGCCGTCCGGACGGGAGTAGATCCGCACATCGCGCCGCCCGTCCTCCGCCGCCGCGCCCACCACCACCTGGACACGCAGCCCGCCCGACTCCGGCAGCACCAATGGCACCTGGAGCGCCAGCTCCTCGATCCCACCGCAGCCGACCTCGTCGGCCGCCCGCAGTGCCCACTCCACCAGCGCAGCGCCCGGGGCCAGGACGGCGTTCGCCACGATGTGTTCGCCGAGCCAGTCGTCGCCGCCAACTGCCGAGATGCGCCCGGTGAGCAGGTGGGTGCTGCCATCGGCCAGCTCCACGGCGGCGCCGAGCAACGGATGGTCCGCTGCGACCAGGCCGAGCCTGCCGGGGTCGCCGACCGCGCCCGAGGCGTTCATCCAGTAACGCTGGTGCTGGAAGGCGTACGTGGGCAGATCGACCGTACGAGGCGTGGGATCGGCCGGGAACGCGGCCCTCCAGTCCACCTCGACCCCAGCGACGAACGCCTGCCCGAGTGAGTGCAGGAGCTGGGCCCGGCCGCCGTGATCGCGACGCAGCGTGGGCACGGCAACCGCGTCCACACCCACCTGCTCAAACGTCTCCTGCAGACCAAGAGTCAACACGGGATGACTACTGGCCTCGATGAACACCCGATGCCCATCCGCCACCAACGCCTCGACGGCATCAGCGAACCGCACCCGCTCCCGGAGATTCGCCACCCAGTAGCCGGTATCCAAGTCGGTGGTGGCCACACGACCACCGGTCACGGTCGAATAGAACGCCGTACCCGAACCCGACGTATCAAGCGGACGGACACCGGCCAAGACCTCGTTCAACTCATCGCGGATCTCCTCCACCTGAGGACCGTGCGAGGCATAATCCACCTCGATCAGCCGCGCCCGCTCCCCCACCTCCTGGCACGCTGCGACGACAGCAGCCACCTGCTCTGGCGGGCCCGAAACCACGGTGGAAGAGGGCCCGTTCACTGCGGCCACACCTACACCAGCGGCCTGAGCGCCCAGGTCGGAGAGCAACTGGCCCGCCTGCTCCTGGCCTACTCCAAGTGAGGCCATCGCGCCACCACCGGCCAGCTGTCGCAACGCCTTACTCCGCAGCGCCACCACCTTCGCGCCGTCCTCCAACGACAACGCACCCGCCACCACCGCAGCCGCGATCTCACCCTGGCTATGACCCACCACCGCCGCAGGACGCACCCCATACCCCGCCCACACCCCAGCCAACGACACCATCACCGCCCACAACACCGGCTGCACCACATCCACCCTGCTCAGGTCCGCCGCACCATCGACCCCCCGCAACACATCCGTCAACGACCACTCCGCATACGCCGAAAGCGCCCGCTCACACTCCCCCACCCGCGCCGCAAACACCGGCGACACCTCCAACAGCTCCGCACCCATCCCCATCCACTGCGAACCCTGACCCGGAAACACCAACACCGGACCCACATCACCCGTCAGCGCCGCCGCACCCGACATCACCACACCCGGATGCGACACACCCCCCGCCAACGCCTCCACCCCCGCAACCAACTCACCACAGCCCTCACCCACCACCACCGCCCGATGCTCAAACACCGACCGCGTCATCACCAACGACCACCCCACGTCCACAGACGACAACTCCGCCGTACCACCCACCCGCCCAGCCAGCGCCGCCGCCTGCCCCCGCAACGCCTCCACGCTCCGCCCCGACACCACCCACGGCACCACCCCACCCACCTCGGAGGAATCCACCTCCGGCATAACCCCCTCAGGAGCCTGCTCCACAATCACATGCGCATTGGTGCCACTGATCCCGAACGCGGAGACCCCCGCCCGGCGCGGCTGCTCGTTTCTCGGCCACTCCGCCGGCTCCGTGAGCAGCCGCACCGCACCGCCGGACCAGTCCGCGTGCGGGGTCGGCTCATCGACGTGCAGCGTGGCGGGCAGCAGTTCATGGCGCAGCGCCATCACCATCTTGATCACACCGGCCACACCCGCCGCACCCTGCGTATGGCCGATGTTGGACTTCAGCGAGCCGAGCCACAGCGGCCTGCCCTCCGGCCGGTCCTGGCCGTACGCCGCGAGCAGCGCCTCGGCTTCGATCGGGTCGCCGAGCGTGGTGCCCGTGCCATGTGCCTCCACCGCGTCCACCTCGGCGGAGGAGAGCTGGGCGTTGATCAGCGCCTGGCGGATCACCCGCTGCTGGGAGGGACCATTGGGCGCGGTGAGCCCGTTGGACGCGCCGTCCTGGTTGATGGCCGAGCCCCGGATCACCGCGAGCACCTGATGTCCGTTGCGTTGTGCGTCGGAGAGCCGTTCCAGCAGCAGGAGCCCGACGCCCTCCGAGAAGCCCGTGCCGTCGGCGGCGGCCGCGAAGGGCTTGCAGCGGCCGTCGGGGGCGAGTCCGCGCTGGCGGGAGAATTCCACGAAGGTGTTCGGCGTGGTCATCACGGTCACGCCACCGGCCAGGGCCAGGGTGCATTCGCCCTGCCGCAGCGCCTGGCAGGCGAGATGCATGGCGACCAGCGATGACGAGCAGGCGGTGTCCACCGTCACCGCGGGCCCTTCCAGGCCGAGGGTGAAGGCCACCCGGCCGGAGACGACGCTCAGGGTGTTTCCGGTGAGCAAATATCCTTCCGCGCTCTTTTCGATCTGCGGGGTGCCGAAGCCGAGAATTCCGGCGCCCGCGTAGACCCCGGTGGGGGTGCCCTTGAGCGAGGTGGGGTCGATTCCCGCGCGTTCGAGCAACTCCCAGGAGACTTCCAGCAGTTGACGCTGCTGGGGTTCGGCCGCCAGGGCCTCGCGCGGGCTGATGCCGAAGAAGGAGGCGTCGAACCCGTCCGCCCGGTCCAGGAATCCGCCGTGGCGGACGTAGCTGGTGCCGGAGTGGTCGGGGTCCGGATGGTAGAGGGTCTCGGTACGCCAGCCACGGTTGGTGGGAAACTCCCCGATCGCGTCCCCGCGCGAGGCGACCAGCTCCCACAGGTCCTCGGGCGAGGCGATCCCGCCGGGGAACCGGCAGGCCATGCTCACGATGGCCACCGGCTCCTGTGACCGCTCCTCCATCTCGCGAAGCCGCCGACGCGTCTGCCCCAGATCTGCCGTGACCTTCTTGAGGTACTGGCGGAGCTTCTCTTCGGTACCCGACATCAGTTCCGCGCCTCCATCAGGGCAGTTCACGGTCAATGAGCTCGAACATCTCGTCGTCCGAGGCGGCTTCGAGGGCGTCGAAGTCGGTCGCGTCGGCGGGGGCGCCGGACCCGCCGCCGTTCCATGTCGCCAGGAGGGCGCCCAGCCGTTTGGCGATCCGCTGCCGGCCTTCGTCGTCCGTGACGAGGGTGGCCAAGGTGGTGTCCAGCCTGGCCAACTCGCCGAGGACCGGGTCGACGGCGTCCCGGCCCGGCGTGGGTCCGTCGCCGGGTGCCAGCCGTTCCAGCAGGTAGTCGGCGAGTGCGGCCGCTTCCGGGTAGTCGAAGACGAGGGCGGCGGGCAGCCGCAGTCCGGTGGCGGCGGCGAGCCGGTTGCGCAGTTCTACGGCGGTCAGCGAGTCGAAGCCCAGCTCCTTGAAGCTGGCCTCGGCCTGTACCGCGTCCACATCGGCGTGTCCGAGGACCGTGGCCGCGTGGCCCCGGACCAGGTTGAGCACGAGTCGGTGCCGTTCGGCCGTGGACAGGCCCGCGAGCCGGGCGCCCCAGTCGACCTCGCGGCCTTCCCCGGCCGCCGCCGCGGTCCGCCGCCCGGTGCCGCCACCGCCGCCCGTGGCGGCCAGGGCGCGCAGCGTGGCGGGCAGGCTGTCGGCGGGCAGCCCGGCGAGGGTGCGGGTATCCACGTGGGCGGCGACCAGATGGGCACCGCCGTGCTGGACGGCGGCGTCGAGCAGGGCCAGACCGTGCCGGGTGCTCAGGGCGGCGACACCGGTACGGGACATCCGGGCCAGATCCGCCTCGGCCAGGTGTCCGGTCATCCCGCTGGCGTCGGCCCACAGGCCCCAGGCGACCGATACGCCGGGCAGCCCTGCGGCCCGCCGATGGGCGGCGAGTGCGTCGCAAAAGGCGTTGGCCGCCGCGTAGTTGGCCTGTCCGGGGCTGCCGAGTGTGCCCGCGGCGGAGGAGAAGAGGACGAACATGCCGAGCCGCAGATGGGCCGTGGCCGTGTGCAGATGGGCCGCGGCCGTGGCCTTGGCGGTCCAGACGCGCGCCAGCCGTTCGGGGGTCTGTGAGGTCACCACCGCGTCGTCCAGCACACCGGTGGCGTGGATGACTCCGGTCAGCGGATGCTCGGGGTCGATGCCCGCCACCAGCTCCGCCACCGCCGTGGCGTCGGTGACATCCGCCGCCGTAAGGCGCACCCGCGCGCCCAGCTCCTCCAGTCGGGCGGCCAGGTCGCGGGCGCCCGGAGCGTCCGGCCCGCGCCTGCTCACCAGCAGCAGCCGGCCGATCCCCCAGGTGCGGACGAGGTGTTCGGCGATGTGGGCACCCAGGGTGCCGGTGCCGCCCGTGATCAGTACGGTGCCGTCCAGATCGACCGCGGCGGGTACGTCCAGCACCAGCTTGCCGATGTGCCTGGCCTGGCTCAGCTGGCGTAGCGCGTCCCGCGCTCGGCTGAGCGGCCAGGGCCGTACGGGGGCGGGCCGCAGCGCTCCGGCCGCGAACAGCTCGCTCACTTCCCGCAGCATCTCGCCGATGCGGTCCGGACCGGCGTCGGGGACCAGGTCGAAGGCGCGGTAGCGGACACCCGGATAGGCGGCCGCGAGGTGCTCCGGCTCGCGGATGTCGGTCTTGCCCATCTCGGAGAGCCGTCCGCCGTCGGCCAGCAGCCGCAGGGAGGCGTCGACGTACGGCCCGGCGAGGCTGTTGAGCACCACGTCGACGCCACGTCCGCCGGTGGCCTCGCGGAACACCTCCTCGAAGTCCAGGTCGCGCGAGGAGGCTCGATGCGCCTGATCGATGCCCATCTCCTCGAGTACCCCGTGCTTGCCGGGGCCGGCCGTGGCATAGACCTCGGCGCCCAAGTGGCGGGCGATCTGCACGGCCGCCATGCCGACACCGCCGGTCGCGGCGTGGATCAGCACCGTTTCGCCGCCCCGCAGCCCGGCCAGGTCCACCAGCCCGTACCAGGCGGTGAGGAACACCACCGGCACGGCGGCCGCCTGCCGGAAGCTCCAGCCGTCGGGGATCGGCACGACCATGCGCGCGTCCGCCACCGCCCAGGGGCCGAACGCGCCCTCGAACAGGCCCATGACCCGGTCGCCCACCGCGAGCCCGGTCACCTCCGGGCCGATGTCCACGACGATGCCCGCGCCCTCGCTGCCGCGGAACACCCCGCCTCCGGGGTACATCCCGACGACGATGAGCGCATCGCGGAAGTTCATGCCCGCCGCGTGCACCGCGATCCGGACCTCTCCCGGCCCCAGCGGCGCCAGCGCCTCGGGGCACGGCACGGGTGTCACATTGTCCACGGTGGACGCGCCCCGCACGGCGAGTCGCCACGCGGACTCTCCCACCGGGCCCACCAGGCCGCCGCTTCCGGGGCCGCCCGCGCGCATCAGACGGGGCGCCCACACCCTGCCGGAGCCCACCGCCACCTGTGGTTCGTCCAGGGCGACGGCCCTCAGCACACCGTCCAGCACCGTAGCGCCGATCTCGTCGGCGTCGGGCGCGCCGTGCGGATCGCGGTCCAGCAGGATGAACCGCTCCGGGTTCTCCGCCTGTGCGCTGCGCAGCAGTCCCCACACCGCGGCGCCGGCCGCGTCCACGGCCCCGGCCTCGGTGTCCTGCGCCACCGGGCCGCCGGCCGCTACCGCGCCGTGGGTCACCACCACCAAACGGCTCTCGGCCAGCCGGGGTTCGGCCAGCCAGCCCCGCAGCAGGTCCAGGGTTCGCCGCACGGCCGCCAGGGATTCGGCTTCGGTGGCCCCGATGTCCACGGCCGTCTCCGAGGCCGGTACGGCGGTCAGCGCCACCGAGGGCGCGGGTGTTCCGGCGTCGAGCGCCGCGACCAGCGACTCCAGGTCCGGGTGGCGGACCACGCCCGGCAACAGGCCCCACTCCGCGCACTCGGAGCCCAGCGCCACCCAGCCGCCGTCCCCGGCCACCGGCTCGGGCAGCCCCGTGTCGGCGCCGGGCGCCGCCTCGGGGAGCGGGATCCAGTCGAGGGTGAACAGTCCGTCCACGGTGCCTCGGCCCGCGGTTCGCAGCTGATCCGTACGGGCGGGGCGCAGCACCAGCGAGTCGACCGTCAGGACCGGGTCGCCGATAGCGTCGGCCACAGTCAGCCGCAGCGCCCGCTCACCGTCCGCGCCCTGCTCACGCGGGGACAGCCGGACGCGTACGGTGGTCGCTCCGGCCGCCCACAGCGACACTCCGTTCCAGGTGAACGGCAGCCACACCCGGCCGGTGACGCGCTGCTGCTCGGTCCCGGCGGTGAGCATGCCCGCCGGGTGCAGCGCGGCGTCAAGCAGCGCCGGGTGGATGCCGAATCCGGCCCGGTCGCCCGCCGCTTCGGGGAGCGCCACTTCGGCCAGCACATCCGCTCCGTCGCGCCACAGCTTCCGTACGCCCTGGAACGCGGGCCCGTATCCGTATCCGGCGGCCGCGGCGCGCTCGTAGAAGCCGTCCGTGTCCACCGGCTCCGCGCCCGCCGGGGGCCAGGCTCCGTTGGGCTGGGGTGCCGGTTCGCCGTGGGGGCCGAGTACGCCGACCGCATGGCACACCCAGACCGGGTCCGTAGTGGTTTCGGCGTCGCGGTCGGGCCGGGAGTACACCCGTACCTCGCGGCGGCCGTCGTCGGCGGCCTCGCCCACCACCACCTGGACGCGCAGCCCGCCGGTGTCGGGGAGGACGAGCGGGACCTGCAGGGCGAGTTCCTCGACCGCGCCGCAGCCCGCCTCGTCGGCGGCCCGCAGCGCCCATTCGACCTGGGCCGCGCCCGGCACCAGCCGGGCGCCCGCCACCACGTGTTCGCCGAGCCAGCCCTCGCCGCCACCGGCCGTCAGCCGTCCGGTGAGCAGCTGGGTGCTGCCGTCGGCGAGCTCCACGGCCGCGCCGAGCAGGGGGTGATCGGCGGAGACCAGGCCGAGGTCGGCGGGGTCGCCGCCCCGGCCCGTGGTGCCTTCGAGCCAGTAGCGCTCGCGCTGGAAGGCGTAGGTGGGCAGCGGCACCGTGCGGGGCGCGGGATCGGTGGGGAAGAGGGTGGTCCAGTCGACCTCGGCTCCCGCGGTGAACGCCTGGGCCAGCGACCGCACCAGCTGGGCGAGATCGCCGTGGTCCCGGCGCAGGGTCGGTACGGTGGCGGCGGGAACGCCCGCCTCCTCGAAGCTCTCCTGCATGCCGACCGTGAGGACGGGGTGGGTGCTGGCCTCGATGAACACCCGGTGGCCGGCGTCCAGCAGCGCCTGAATCGTCTCGGCGAACCGCACCCGCTCCCGCAGATTCCGCACCCAATAGCCCGTGTCCAGCACGGAGGGATCGGCCCGGCCACCGGTCACCGTGGAGTAGAACGCCACCCCGGACCCGGACGTCCCGACCGGCTCAACTCCGGTGAGCAGTTCGGTGAGTTCATCGGCGATCTCGTCGACCTGGGGACTGTGCGAGGCGTAGTCCACCTCGATCGTCCTGGCCCGTTCCCCGAGGTCACGGCAGGCGGCCACGGCCGCGGCCGCCTGCTCCGGCGGCCCGGACACCACCGTGGAGGCGGGGCCGTTCACGGCGGCCACGACCACGGCGGCGGCGCGGTCGCCGAGCCCGGACAGCAGCTCGGTGGCCTGTTCCTCACCTACGCCGAGGGAGGCCATGGCTCCGCCACCGGCCAGTTGGCGCAGCGCGCGGCTGCGAAGGGCCACGATGCGGGCGCCGTCCTCCACGGTGAGCGCCCCGGCCACGCAGGCGGCGGCGATCTCGCCCTGGCTGTGGCCCACGACGGCGGCGGGCCGCACCCCGTGGCCCGCCCATACGGCGGCCAGGGACACCATCACAGCCCATAGGACGGGCTGCACCACATCCACTCGGCTCAGATCGCCCGCGCCGTCCACCCCGCGCAGCACGTCGGTGAGCGACCAGTCGACGTGGGGTGCGAGCGCTCGTTCGCACTCCGCCACCCGGGCGGCGAACACCGGGGAGGCGTCCAGCAGTCCGGCACCCATCCCGATCCACTGGGAGCCCTGGCCGGGGAAGACCAGCACCGGGCCCGCGCCTCCCGTCGTGGCAGCCGTGCCCGTGTGGACCACGCCCGGGTGGGTCTCGTCGGCCGCCAACGCCTCGACAGCCGCCATCAGTTCGGCGTGGCTCTCGCCGACCACCACGGCGCGGTGGTCGAAGAGGGTGCGGGAGCGGATGAGGGACCAGCCCACCTCGATGGGCGAGGCGAGGGACCAGCCCACCTCGACCGGCTCGGCAGTGGGCCCGGTGGCCAGCCGCGCGGCCAGCGCCCGCGCCTGGTCCCGCAGCGCCTCGGCGCCCCGCGCGGAGAGCACCCAGGGCACCACCCGGGAGCCGTCGGACTCGGGCTCACGCTCGGCATGTTGATCCTGGTCGGGGGCCTGTTCGAGGATCACATGGGCGTTGGTGCCGCTGATGCCGAAGGAGGAGACACCCGCGCGCCGGGGCCGCTCGGCCCGTGGCCACTCGACCGCCTCGGTCAGCAGCCGCACTCCGTCGTCGTCCCATTCCACATGCGGGCTGGGTGCGTTGATGTGGAGGGAGGCGGGCAACAGCCCGTGGCGCATCGCCATGACCATCTTGATCACACCCGCCACGCCCGCGGCGGCCTGGGTGTGCCCGATGTTGGACTTGATGGAGCCGAGCCACAGCGGCCGTCCCTCGGGCCGCTCCCGCCCGTAGGTGGCCAGCAGCGCCTGGGCCTCGATGGGGTCGCCGAGCGTGGTGCCCGTGCCATGGGCCTCCACCACGTCGACGTCCGCCGGGGAGAGGTGTGCGGTGGCCAGGGCCTGGCGGATCACCCGCTGCTGGGAGGGTCCGTTCGGGGCGGTCAGACCGTTGGAGGCGCCGTCCTGGTTGATGGCAGAGCCCCGGATCACGGCCAGCACCTCACGGCCGTTGCGGCGCGCGTCCGACAACCGCTCCAGGACGAGCAGGCCGATGCCCTCGCCCCAGCCGGTGCCGTCGGCCGCCGCGGCGAACGGCTTGCAGCGGCCGTCCGGGGCCAGTCCGCGCTGCCGCGAGAACTCCACGAAGGTGTTCGGGGTGGCCATCACCGTGACCCCGCCGGCCAGGGCCAGGGTGCACTCCCCCTGCCGCAGGGCCTGTGCCGCGAAGTGCATGGCCACCAGCGATGAGGAACACGCCGTGTCCACCGTCACCGCGGGCCCCTCCAGGCCGAGGGTGAACGCCACCCGGCCGGAGGCGATGCTCGGTGTGCTGCCGGTCATCAGACGGCCCTCGACGCCCTCCGGGGTACGGCCCAGGAAGCGGCTGCCGTAGTCGTCGTACATCACCCCGGTGATCACGGCGCTCCGGCTGCCCCGCAGGGTCACCGGGTCGATGCCCGCGCTCTCGAACGCCTGCCACGCGGTCTCCAGCAGCAGCCGCTGCTGGGGGTCGGTGGCCAGTGCCTCGCGCGGGGAGATCCCGAAGAACTCGGCGTCGAACCGTGGGGCCTCGTAGAGGAATCCGCCCTCCCGGGCATAGCTGGTGCCGGTGTGGTCCGGGTCGGGGTCGAAGAGGCCCGCGAGGTCCCAGCCGCGGTCCGCGGGGAACTCCCCGATCGCGTCCACGCCCTCGGCCACCAGCCGCCACAGCTCCTCGGGGGAGCCGACGCCGCCCGGATAGCGGCAGGCCATGCCGACGATGGCGATCGGGTCGTCGTCGGCCGCCACGAGGGTGGCCGTCGGCGGGAGCGGTGTCTCGGCCACGCTCCCGACCAGCCGCTCGCGCAGGAAGCGCACCAGGGCGTCGGGGGTCGGATAGTCGAAGATGACGGTGGCCGGGATCCGGGTGCCGGTGGCCGCGTTGAGCCGGTTGCGCAGGTCCAGCGCCGTCAGCGAGTCGAAGCCGAGGTCCTGGAAGGCCCTGCCCAGTTCGATGGCCTCCGGTGCGGGGTGGGCCAGCACGGTGGCGACCTGGTCGCGTACCAGCTCTCCGATGAGCCGGTCCTGCTCCTCGGTGGACAGCCCGGCGAGCCGCCCGGACAAGGATGCCGTCCCGGTGTTGCGCGCGGCCTTCGTGGGGAGGTGCACCAGCCGCCGCAGTACGGGCGGAAGTGGCCCGGCGGCGGCCCGGGTGCGCAGCGCCGCGAGGTCGAAGCGCGCGGGGACGAGGGTGGGGTGGTCGGTGGTGAGCGCCGTGTCGAGCAGCGTGAGGGCCTGCTCGTTGGAGACGGGGGCGATCCCGGAGCGGGCCATCCGGGCGAGGTCGGCGTCGTCCAGGTGGCCGGTCATGCCACCGGCGGACGCGAGCAGCCCCCAGGCCAGCGTGTGGGCCGTCCGTCCCTCTGCCCGGCGGTACTCGGCGAGGGCGTTGAGGAACATGTTCGCCGCGGCGTAGTTGGCCTGGCCGCCGTTGCCCATGATGGAGGCGGCGGAGGAGAACATCACGAACGCGGCCGGGTCCATGTCCCGGGTCAGCCGGTGCAGATGCCATGCCGCGTCCAGCTTCGGGGCCAGTACGGTGTCGAGTTGCCCGGGGGTCATGGCGGTGACCACGCCGTCGTCGAGCACCCCCGCGGCGTGGACGACGGCCGTCAGGGGATGCGCCGCGGGGAGGGTGGCGAGCAGCGCGGCCAGCGCCTCGGGGTCGGCGGCGTCACATGCGGCGATGCGTACGTCCGCGGCGCCCAGTGCGGTCAGTTCGTCCGCGAAGGCGTCGATGTCCTCCGTGATGCCCCCGCGCCGGCTGACCAGCAGCAGATGGCGGGCGCCGTGTGCGGTGACCAGATGCCGGGCGACCAGCCGGCCCAGCGCTCCGGTGCCACCGGTGATCAGCGCCGTACCATCCGGGTCGAGGGCGCGGGGCGGGGTGTCCTGACGGGGGGCGCGGGGCGGGGTATCCTGGTCGGGGCGGACCTTGACCAGACGGGGCACATGGGCCGTTCCGGCCCGCACCGCCACCTCGGATTCGGCACCGGTGACAGCGGCCGCAACGACGGTGCGCAGGACATCTCGCGACGCGGTGTCGTCGTCCAGGTCGAGCAGCAGGATGCGCTCCGGGTGTTCGGCCTGGGCGGCGCGGACCAGGCCCCATACGGGCGCGGTGGCCAGGTCGGCGGGCTCGTCCCCGGGGCCGGTGGCGACCGCGCCACGGGTGGCGATGACCAGCCGGGCCCCGCTGAACCGCTCGTCCGTCAGCCAGGTGCGCAGCGCCCCGAGGACGTGATGGACTGCCGCGCGGACACGGGCGGGCGTCTCGTCCGGGTGTGCTGCGGTGTCCGGTGCGCCGGGGCATGCGAGGACGACGACATCGGGGACGGGCTGTCCGCCGTCGAGGGCGGCCCGCAGGGCGGCCAGGTCCGGATGGGCCGGGAGGTCAGGGCCCGGATATTGGGATCCGACGGTGACCCAACTCGCCGTGGGCGGGGCGGTGTCGGCGGAGACCGGATACGGCTGCCAGTCCAGGCGGTACAGCGGGGCGTCGGCCGTGGCGGCGCGGGCGGAGCGCCAGCGGTCGGCGGACACCTCCCGCAGCCCGAGGGCGTCGACGGTGGCCACGGGCGCGCCGTGGTCGTCGGTCAGCCGCAGCGTGACGGTGTCCGGTGCGGTGGGGGTGATGCGTACGCGCAGCCGTGTGGCGCCGGTCGCGAAGAGCCGTACCCCGCTGAAGGAGAACGGCAGTCGGACGGTCCCCTCGGCGCCGTCCGGCGCGTGGTCGCCGCCGAAGAGCTCTTCCACCGGGTGCAGGGCGCTGTCGAGCAGGGCCGGGTGCAGTCCGTAGCCGTCGGCCTCGCCGCGCTGTTCCGGGGCCAGGCGTACCTCGGCGAACATCTCGTCGCCGAGCCGCCATGCGGTGTGCAGGCCGCGGAAGGCGGGCCCGTAGGTGTAGCCCTGCGCGGTGAGCCGGTCGTACAGGTCCGCCACGTCGACGGGGGTGGCCCCGGCGGGTGGCCAGGCCGTGGCCCGCGGTTCGTCGTCGGGCGGTGGCGTGACCCGATCTGCCAGTACGCCGGTGGCGTGGTGGCGCCAGGCGGCCGGGGCGTCCAGGGCGTCGCCACCCTCGTCGGCGGAGCGGGAGGCGATGGTGACGGTCCGTCGTCCGGTCTCGTCGGGCGCGGTGACGGCGAGCTGGATCCGTACCGCGCCGGAGACGGGCAGGATCAGCGGCGTCTCCAGGGTGAGGTCGTCGAGCAGTTCGCAGCCGGTGTGCGCGGCGGCGAGGAGGGCCAGCTCCAGCAGGGCCGTACCGGGCAGGGGCACGCTGTCGGCGATGGTGTGGTCGGCGAGCCAGGCGTGGGTGTGCGGGGACACTCGGCCGGTGAGCAGCAGCCTGCCGTCGGGTGTCTCCACGGCGGCCTGGAGCAGGGGGTGACCGGTCGGGCCGAGGCCGACGGCGCGTACGTCGGCGGTGGCGTTCGGGACGGGCCGCCAGTACCGCTGCCGCTGGAACCGGTAGGTGGGCAGGTCCACACGGCCCGCGTCCTCGGGGAGGGCGGCGGCGAAGTCGACCGTGCCGCCGTCGATGTGCGTCAGGGCGAGCGCGGTCAGCAGCGTACGGGGCTCGTCGCGGCCCGGGCGCAGGGCGGTGGCGAACACGGGCGCGGGGTCAGGAGTGTCGGGCGCGTCGGAGGCATCGGCAGGGGATGTCCCGGCGGCCAGGGCGTCCTGGGCCATGGTGGTGAGGACGGCGTCCGGCCCGAGTTCGAGGTAGCGCGTCACACCTTCGCCGTGCAAGGTGCGCAGACCGTCGTGGAACCGTACGGGCGCGCTGACGTGGCGTACCCAGTACTCGGGGTCGCGGAGCTGCTCGGGGGCGGCGGGCCGGCCGGTGACGTTGGAGATCACCGGGATGCGCGGTGCGTGGTAGGTGAGCCGCCGCGCCACGTCACGGAAGTCGTCGAGCATGGGATGGAGCAGGGGCGAGTGGAAGGCGTGGCTGACGCGGAGCCGCTTGGTGCGGTGCCCCTGCTCCTTCAGGGTGCGGGCGATCTCGTCGACGTCTTCCGTGGCCCCGGATACGACCACCGAGGTGGGGCCGTTGACCGCGGCGAGCGCCACGCGGTCCGCACGGCCGGTGAGCAGGGGGAGGACCTGTTCCTCGGTGGCTTCGACGGCGACCATGGCGCCGCCGGACGGCAGCGCCTGCATCAGCCGACCGCGGGCGGCCACCAGCTCGCAGGCGGCGGGAAGGGACAGCACGCCCGCCACATGCGCGGCCACCAGCTCGCCGACGGAGTGGCCGGTGAGGAACGAGGGGGTGAGGCCGAAGGACTCGACGAGCCGGAAGAGCGCGGTCTCCAGGGCGAAGAGGGCCGCCTGGGTCACACCGGTGCCGTGCAGGGCCCGCGCCTGGTCGGTGTCCTCGGCCGCGAAGAGGGTGTCGCGCAGCGGGTGGCCGAGCAGCGGGTCCAGATGGGCACAGGCGTCGTCGAGGGCGGTGGCGAACACATCGAAGGTCCGGTACAGCTCACGGCCCATACCGGGCCGCTGGCTGCCCTGCCCGGTGAACATGAACGCGGTGCCGCCGGAGCGGGCGGCCACCGTGGCCCGGGTCAGCCCGGGGTGGCTGCGGCCCTCGGCGAGCGCCCGCACGGCGGCCAGCAGTTCGTCGCGGTCCTCACCGATGGCCACGGCCCGGTGTTCGAAGGCCGAGCGGGTCCGGGCGAGCGACCAGCCCACATCGGCCACGGGCAGCCCGGGGTGGGCGGTGAGATGTGCGGCGAGCGCCTCGGCCTGGTCCCGTAACGCCTGGTCGGTACGGGCGGAGACCACCCACGGCACTACGCGGCTGACCATCCGCGCGGTGTCCACGGCGGTCGGACCAGGAGTCCGATCCGGGGCTGAGGGCGCGTCGGCGGGGGGCTGTTCGAGCAGCAGATGGGCGTTGGTGCCGGAGATGCCGAAGGAGGACACCGCCGCCCGGCGGGGCCGCTCGCCGCGCGGCCAGTCGACGGCTTCGGTGAGCAGGCGCACGGCGCCGGTGTCCCATGCGACATGCGGCGTGGGCCGGTCGATGTGCAAGGTGGCGGGCAGCGTCTCCTGCCGCATCGCCATGATCATCTTGATGACGCCGGCCACCCCCGCGGCGCCCTGGGTGTGCCCGATGTTGGACTTGACCGATCCCAGCCACAGCGGCCGGTCCTCGGACCGGTCCCGGCCGTAGGTGGTGAGCAGCGCATGGGCTTCGATGGGATCGCCGAGGCGGGTTCCGGTGCCATGCGCCTCCACCACGTCCACTTCGGCCGGGGACAGCCGTGCGTTCGCCAACGCCTGGCGGATGACGCGCTGTTGGGAGGGACCGTTGGGGGCGGTCAGGCCGTTGGAGGCGCCGTCCTGGTTGATGGCCGAGCCCCGGATCACGGCGAGCACCTGATGGCCGTTGCGGCGTGCGTCGGACAGCCGTTCCAGCAGCACCAGGCCCACGCCCTCGGAGAACGCGGTGCCGTCCGCGTCGGCGGAGAACGCCTTGCACCGGCCGTCGGGAGCCAGCCCGCGCTGCCGAGAGAACTCGGTGAAGACGTTCGGGATCGCCATCACCGTCACCCCGCCGGCCAGGGCCAGGGTGCACTCCCCCTGCCGCAGCGCCTGGGCCGCCAGATGCATCGACACCAGCGAGGACGAGCAGGCGGTGTCCACGGTGACCGCGGGGCCCTCAAGACCGAGGGTGTACGCCACCCGGCCGGAGAGCACACTGGGCGCGTTGCCCGTGACCAGATAGCCCTCGGCGCTCTTCTCGATATGCGGGGTGCCGAAGCCGGGAAGCGCGGTCCCGGCGTACACGCCCGTCGAGGTGCCCTTCAGCGACAGCGGGTCGATTCCGGCGCGTTCGAGCAGCTCCCAGGCCACCTCCAGCAGCAGCCGCTGCTGCGGGTCGATGGCCAGCGCCTCGCGCGGGCTGATCCCGAAGAACTCGGGGTCGAACCGGTCGGCGTCGTAGAGGAAACCGCCCTCGCGGGCATGGCTGGTGCCGGGGTGGTCCGGGTCCGGGTGGAAGAGTCCCTCCAGGTCCCAGCCGCGGTCGGCCGGAAACTCCCCCATGGCGTGCGCGCCGGAGGCGAGGAGCCGCCACAGCTTCTCGGGCGAGTCGGCCCCGCCCGGGTAGCGGCAGGCCATGCCGACCACTGCCACCGGCTCCTGGGAGCGGTCCTCCAACTCGCGCAGCCGCTGACGCGTTTCGTGCAGATCGCCTGCCACTCGCCTCAGATAGTCGACCAGCTTCTCTTCATTAGCGTGCGTCACAGAGGGTCACCCGGCCTTCAGCGAAGGGCGCGCCACGTTGTTCATGACAGGCCAAGTTCGTTGTCGATGAATTCCAGAACCTGATCGGCGGTCGCCACCTGCAACCGCTCCACGGCATTGCCGTCGTCCGACTCCGCCGGCGAGCACATCGCCTTCCACTTGGACAGCAACGTTTCCAGCCGGGCGGTGACCGCGCCGGAGTCCACGTCCTCGACGACGACGGCCGACAGGCTGTTCTCCAGCCTGACCAGCTCGTTGAGGACGGGATGGGGCTGGGGCACGCCGGGGCCCGGGGCGCCGGGCTCGCCGTCCGGCGCGAGCTCCTGGCGCAGATGCTCGGCCAGCACCGCCGCCTCCGGGTGGTCGAAGACCAGGGCCGCGGGCAGCCGCAGCCCGGTGGCCGCGGCCAGCCGGTTGCGCAGTTCGACGGCGGTCAGCGAGTCGAAGCCGAGGTCCTTGAACGACGCGTCCGGCTGCACCACCCCCGGATCGGCGTGGCCGAGCACCGTGGCCGCCTGGGTGCGCACCAGATTGAGCAGCAGCCGGTGCTGTTCGGTGGCCGGCAGCCCCCTGAGCCGGCCGGCCCAGTCGGTGTTCTGGCCCACGGCGGCCGCCGTGGGCCGGGCCCGGCCGCTGCCGCCGACGGTGGCCAGGGCCCGCAGGGGGGCCGGGAGGGCGCCGGGGGGCTGCGCGGCGAGGGAGCCGGTGTCCAGGTGGAGCGCCAGCAGATGCGGATGACCGTGGTGGCAGGCCGCGTCCAGCAGCGCCAGCCCCTCCTCGGTGCTGTTGGCCTTGATGCCCAGACGGCCGATCCGGGCCAGATCGGCGTCGGCCAGCCGTGCGGTGAGACCGCTGGTGGCCGCCCAGAGTCCCCATGCCACCGACAGCCCGGGGAGCCCGGCCGCCTGGCGGCGGGTGGCCAGGGCGTCGCAGAAGGCGTTGGCGGCGGCGTAGTTGGCCTGGCCGGGGGTGCCGAGATCGGAGGCGAAGGAGGAGAACAGGACGAACATGCCCAGCCGCAGATGCGCGGTGGCGGTGTGCAGCTGGGCCGCCGCAGCGGCCTTCGCCGCCCAGGCCCGCGCCAGCCGCTTCGGATCCTGCGAGGGCAGCATCGCGTCGTCCAGCGCCCCGGCCGCGTGCACGACACCGGTCAGGGGGTGTGCCGGGCCGATGCCCACGAGGACTTCGGCCACTTGGGCGGCGTCGCCTATGTCGCAAGTGGCGATACGCACGTCGGCCCCCAGGTCGGTGAGGTGGGCCAGCAGCTCCGGTGCGCCGGGAGCGTCGAGGCCGCTGCGGCTCACCAGCAGCAGATGGCGGATGTTCCAGGCGCGGACGAGATGTTCGGCGACGTGTCGGCCGAGGGTGCCGGTGCCACCGGTGATGAGCACAGTGCCCTCGGGATCCACGGAGGCGGGGACGTCCAGCACCAGCTTGCCGGTGTGCTTGGCCTGGCTCAGACACCGCAGCGCCTCACGCGCCCGGCTCAGCGGCCACGCCCGTACGGGAGGCGGCTCCAGCGCACCGGAGGCGAACAACTCGTTCAGCCGGCACAGCATGTGACCGATACGGTCCGGACCGGCATCGGCGATCAGGTCGTACGCGTGATAGCGGACACCGGGATACTCCGCCGCGATCCGCTCCGGGTCGCGGATATCGGTCTTGCCCATCTCCAGCAACCGGCCGCCTTCGCGGAGGAGGCGGAGCGAGGCGTCCACGAAGGGCCCGGCGAGGCTGTTGAGCACCACATCCACACCCCGGCCACCGGTGGCCTCCCTGAGCGTCTCCTCGAAGTCCGCATCGCGGGACGAGGCCCGGTGCGCCTCGTCGATACCCATCGCCTCCAGCACCGCATGCTTCCCCGGACTCGCCGTGGCATAGACCTCCGCGCCCAGATGGCGCGCGATCCACACCGCGGCCGTCCCGACACCACCGGTCGCGGCATGGATCAGCACCCGTTCGCCCGCCTGGAGCCCGCCCAGCTCCACGAGGCCGTACCAGGCGGTGAGGAACACGACGGGGGCCGCGGCCGCCTGCCGGAAGGTCCAGCCGTCGGGAATGGGCACCACCGTACGGGCGTCCGCCACGGCCCGCGGGCCGAACGCGCCCTCGAACAGGCCCGTCACCCGGTCGCCCACCGACAGATCGGTCACCTCCGGGCCGATCTCCCGCACCACACCGGCGCCCTCACTGCCCCCGAACACCGCGTCCCCGGGATACATCCCCAACACGATCAGCGCATCGCGGAAGTTGACGCCCGCCGCGTGGACATCGATCCGCACCTGGCCCGCCCGCAGAGGGTCCAGCACCTCCGGGCAGGCCACCGGCCGCACACAGTCCACGGTCCCGGCACCCTCGAGTCCGAGCCGCCACGCGGACGGCCCCACCGGGGCCGCCAGGCCCCCGCTGCGCGCGGCGCGCACCAGCCGGGGCATCAGCGCCCGCCCCGCGCGCAGCGCCAGCTGGGGCTCGTCCATCTCCACGGCGCGCGCCACGGCGTCGGCCACGAGGCGGGCGGACACCTCGGTGTGGGGGTCGAGATCGAGCAGCAGGAAACGGCCGGGGTTCTCGGCCTGCGCGCTGCGCACCAGACCCCATACCGTGGCCCCCGCCGCGTCCAGACCCTCGGCCGCGGGATCAACCCCGTCCGGGTCACCGGCCGCAACGGCACCGCACGTCGTCACCACCAACCGGGCCTCGGCCAGGCGTGGTTCGGCCAGCCAGTCCTGCAGCAGCGCCAGAATCCGCTGCGCCGAGGCCAGACCGTCGGCCGCGATCCCGCCACCCGGCGCAGCCGCCTGCCTGACGGGCTCAAGTGCCAGTACGACCGTGGGGGCGGGCGCTCCCGCGTCGAGCGCGCTGATCAACGCCTGCGGATCCGGATGGCATACGGCGGTGGCCCCGGCCGGAGCCTTGTCCCCGGGCCCCAGGATCGCCCAGCCGGTGTCATCGGCTGCGGGGCCGGTGGTCTGGTCGTGGCCGTTGGGCGGCGCGGGAACGGGCAAGGGAACCCAGTCCATGACGAACAGCCCATCGGCGCCGGGGCGTTGGGCCGTACGCAGCTGATCGGCGTCGGCCGATCGCAACACCACCGCGTCGGCGCTCAGCACCGGCGCACCCAGGGCGTCCGCCACGGTCACCCGCAGCGTGCGCTCCCCCTCCGCGCTCGGCCCGTACGGAGAGATCCGCACCCGTGCGGTGGTCGCCCCGGCCGCCCACAGCGACACTCCGTTCCAGGTGAACGGCAGCCACACCCGGCCATCGGCCGACTCGGCGGCGTCGCTCGCGGACCCCTCGGTCAGCAGAACGGGATGGAGCGCGGCGTCCAGCAGCGCCGGGTGGATGCCGAACCCCGTCCGCTCCCCCGCCGCTTCGGGCAGCGCCACCTCGGCCAGCAGGTCAGCGCCGTCCCGCCACACGGCGCGCAGCCCCTGGAAGGCCGGGCCGTACGCATACCCCGACGCCGCGATGTGCTCGTAGAAGTCCACGGGCTCCACCGGCTTCGCACCCGCCGGTGGCCACGCCCCACCCAACTCCTCCACCGGCCCGGAACCCTCGGGAGGCGGGCTCAGCACGCCCTCCGCATGGCACACCCATCCGGCCGCCGTGTCGCTACCGTCGTCCGGACGCGAGTACATCCGCACATCGCACCGGCCATCGGCGCCGGGCCCGCCGACGACCACCTGCAGCCGGACCCCGCCGTGAGGCGGCAACACGAGCGGCACCTGGAGCGCCAGCTCCTCCACCCCACCGCAGCCGACCTCATCGGCGGCCCGCAACGCCCAGTCCACCAGGGCCGTCCCGGGCACCAGAGCCGCGCCCGCCACGACATGGTCGGCGAGCCAGCCATGGGACCGTGCCGAGAGCCGCCCCGTCAGCAGATGGCCCTGGCCGTCGGCGAGCTCCACGGCGGCGCCGAGCAGCGGATGCCCCGCGGGGACGAGGCCGAGGTCGGTGGGATCGGCATCCCGGCCGCCGCTGAGGCCGTCGAGCCAATAGCGCTGGTGCTGGAAGGCGTACGTGGGCAGATCGACCGTACGAGGCGTGGGATCGGCCGGGAACGCGGCCCGCCAGTCCACCTCGACCCCAGCGATGAACGCCTGGCCCAGCGAGTGGAGGAGCTGAGCCTGGCCACCGTGATCGCGACGCAACGTGGGCACGGCAACCGCGTCCACACCCACCCGCTCAAACGTCTCCTGCAGACCGAGAGTCAACACCGGATGGCTACTGGCCTCGATAAACACCCGATGCCCATCCGCCACCAACGCCTGAACGGCATCAGCGAACCGCACCCGCTCCCGCACATTCGACACCCAATACCCGGCGTCCAGCACCGACGCATCCACCCGCCCACCCGTCACCGTCGAATAGAACGCCACCCCATCCACCCCACCAACAACCGGACGAACACCCCCCAGAACCTCATCCAACTCACCCCGGATCTCCTCCACCTGAGGACCATGCGAGGCATAATCCACCTCAATCAACCGCGCCCGCTCCCCCACCTCCTGACACCCGGCGACGACCGCAGCCACCTGCTGAGGCGGACCCGAAACCACCGTCGACGAGGGCCCGTTCACTGCGGCCACCCCCACACCGGCCACCCGATCACCCAGGCCGGACAACAACTCGGCCGCCCGCTCCTGACCCACACCGAGCGACGCCATCGCCCCACCACCGGCCAACCGCCGCAACGCCTTACTCCGCAACGCCACCACCTTCGCGCCGTCCTCCAACGACAACGCACCCGCCACCACCGCAGCCGCAATCTCACCCTGGCTATGACCCACCACCGCCACAGGACGCACCCCAAACCCCGCCCACACCGCAGCCAACGACACCATCACCGCCCACAACACCGGCTGCACCACATCCACCCTGCTCAGATCGGCGGCGTCATCAGCCCCCCGCAACACATCCGTCAACGACCACTCCACATACGGCGCCAACGCCCGCTCGCACTCCCCCACCCGCGCCGCAAACACCCGCGACACCTCCAACAACTCCGCACCCATCCCCACCCACTGCGAACCCTGACCCGGAAACACCAACACCGGACCCACATCACCCGTCAACGCCGCCCCACCCAACGCCGCCCCACCCGACTCCACCACACCCGGATGCGACACGTCCGTCGCCAACGCCTCCACAGCAGCCAATAACTCGGCCCTGTCACCGCCCACCACCACCGCCCGATGCTCAAACACCGAACGCGTCGTCACCAACGACCAGCCCACATCCACAGACGACAGCTCGGACGTGCCCTCCACCCGCTCGGCCAGAGCGGCAGCCTGCCCCCGCAGCGCCTCCTTGCTCCGGGCCGAGAGCACCCACGGAACCGTGCCCATGTCCGAGCGGGCCGGGCCCATGGGCGCATCGTCCTCAGGCGCCTGCTCCAGGATCAGATGGGCGTTGGTGCCGGAGATGCCGAACGAGGAGACCGCCGCGCGACGGGGTCGTTCCAGGTGGGGCCACTCCACCGGTTGATCCAGCAGCCGCAGCCCGCTGCCCTCCCAGTCCACATGCGGGGTGGGGACGTCCAGGTGCAGGTTCGCGGGCAGGTGTGGGTGCCGGAGCGCCATCACCATCTTGATCACGCCTGCCACACCGGCCGCCGCATGCGTATGGCCGATGTTGGACTTCAGCGAGCCCAAGAGCAGTGGCCGCTCGGCGGGGCGGTTCCGGCCGTACGTGGCGGTCAGGGCCTCGGCCTCGATCGGGTCGCCGAGTTTGGTGCCGGTGCCGTGTGCTTCGAGGGCGTCCACATCGCCGGGCGTCAGCTGAGCGTTGGCCAGGGCCTGGGCGATGACGCGTTCCTGGGCCACGTCGTTGGGCGCGGTAAGGCCGTTGCTGGCGCCGTCCTGGTTGATGGCCGAGCCCCGGATCACCGCCAGCACCCGATGGCCGTTGCGCCGCGCCTCCGAGAGCCGCTCCAGCACCACCAGGCCGACGCCTTCGGAGAAGCCGGTGCCGTCCGCGTCGGCGGCGAAGGACTTGCACCGGCCGTCCGGGGCCAGGGCGCGCTGCCGGGAGAACTCGGTGAACATGATGGGGGTGGCGAGTGAGGTGACACCGCCCGCCAGGGCCAGGGTGCACTCGCCCTGCCGTAGTGCCTGTACCGCCAGATGCATGGCCACCAGCGAGGCGGAGCAGGCGGTGTCCACGGTCACCGCCGGCCCTTCCAGACCGAAGGTGTAGGCCACCCGGCCCGAGATCACGCTGGTGAGTCCGCCCGTGGTGGCGTAGCCCTCGAACCCCTCGGGGATGCGCGGTGCCCGGGACAGATAGTCCTGGCTGGACACACCGGCGTAGACACCGGTGCGGGTGCCCTTGAGCGACACCGGGTCGATACCGGCCCGCTCCAAGGATTCCCAGGCCATCTCCAGCACCAGCCGCTGCTGCGGGTCCATGGCCAGCGCTTCCCTGGGGCTGATGCCGAAGAACGCCGCGTCGAACCGGTCCGCTTCGACGAATCCGCCCTGGCGGACACAGCTGGTGCCGTAGTGCTCCGGATCGGGGTGGTAAAGGTTCTCGAGGTCCCAGCCACGGTCCGTCGGGAAGTCCCCGATGGCGTCGACACCCGAGACGAGCAGTTCCCACAGCTCCTCCGGGGAGGTGACCCCGCCGGGAAAGCGGCAGGCCATGCCGACCACGGCCACCGGCTCGTGGGAACGCTCCTCCACCTCGCGCAAACGCAGACGCGTATCGTGCAGATCGGCGGAAACGCGCTTGAGGTACTCGACCAGCTTCTCTTCGTTCGCCATGAGGGTCACCCGGCCTTCAGCGATCGTCGCGCCCGGCACATTCAGGACACACCAAGCTCGTTGTCAATAAACTCAAGGACCTGATCCGCCGAGGCGGACTCCAGCCTTTGGGCCGCGCTCATTTCATCCGTCGGCTGCCGTGGCACCTGCGTGCTCGGCGGGACGATCGCGGTGGGGGTGGCGGCGGTGCCGTCCGAGGTCAGCCGTCGCACAAGGTGGTGGGCGATGCCTTCCGGGGTGGGATGCCGGAAGATCAGGGCCGCGGGCAGCCGCAGCCCCGTGGCGGCCGCGAGGCGATCGCGCAGTTCGACAGCGGTCAGCGACTCGAAGCCCAGCTCCTTGAAGCTGGCGTCGGCGCGCACCGCCTCGGCATCGGTGTGGCCCAGCACGGTGGCGGCGTGGTCGCGCACCAGGCCGAGGAGCGTGCGATACCGGTCGACGGCCGACAGCCGCGCCAGCCTGGCGCCCCAGTCGACGGACGGCACTTCGGCGGCGGCAGCGGTGCGCCGCCGTACGCCTCCGCCACCGCCGCCATCGGTGGCCACCCGGCCGGTGTTCAGGGCCCGCAGCTGATCGGGCTCGGCGGGGCGCAGCAGCAGCGCGTCGATCGTCAGCACCGGGGCGCCCACGGCGTCGGCGACGACAACCCGCAGTTCCCGTTCGCCCTCGGCGGTCCGCGGACGGGGGGTGAGTCGGACCCGTACGGCGGTGGCCTCGGCCGCCCACAAGGACACGCCGCTCACGGTGAACGGCAGCCACATCCGCCCCTCGTCCGGCTCCGGCCCGGCATCGAGTTGGCCGGTCAGCAGCGTCGGATGCAGCACCGCGTCCAGCAGGGCCGGGTGGATACCGAATCCACTGGGCTCTCCCGCGGCCTTGGGCAGTTCCACATCGGCCAGCAGATCGGCGCCGTCCCGCCATACCGTGCGCAGCCCCTGGAACGCGGCTCCGTAGGCGTATCCGGATGCGGCGATCCGTTCATAGAAACCGTCGGTGTCCACCGGCCGAGCTCCGGGCGGCGGCCATGTCCCGGGCAGCTCCCCCGCTCGGCTCTCCGGTACGGCGGGGCCGAGGACGCCCACGGCATGGCACATCCAGTCGGTGTCCCCGCCCGTGCGAAGGGCGTCGTCGGGGAGGGAGTAGACCGCGATGTCACGGCGTCCGTCGGCGGCGGACGGGCCCACCACCACCTGGACACACCGACCGCCCGTCGCGGGCATCACCAGCGGCAGCCGCAGCGCGAGTTCCTCCACCGCACCGCAGCCGGCCTCGTCGGCCGCCCGTAGCGCCCACTCCATCAGCACGGTTCCGGGGACCAGGGCCACGCCCGCCACCACATGGTCGGTGAGCCAGCCGTGCGTCTGCGGGGAGAGCCGTCCGGTCAGCACATGGCCGCTGCCGTCGGCGAGCCGCACTGCGGCGCCCAACAGCGGATGGTCCGCGGCGACCAGGCCGAGGGCGCCGGGGTCCCCGCCGGACCCGCCAGGGGCGTCCAGCCAGTAGCGCCGGCGCTGGAAGGCGTACGTGGGCAGATCGACCGTACGAGGCGTGGGGTCGCCCGGGAACGCTGCCGACCAGTCCACCTCGGCCCCGGCGATGAACGCCTGCGCGACCGACTTCGTCAGCTGGACCAGGTCTCCGTGGTCCCGGCGCAGAGTGGGCACCGCGGCGGCGGTGCTCTCCGCGTGCTCGAAGCTCTCCCGCATCGCCATGGTGAGGACGGGGTGGGTGCTGGCCTCGATGAACACCCGGTGGCCGGCGGCCAGCAGCGCCTGGACCGCCTCGGCGAACCGCACCCGATCCCGCAGATTCCGCACCCAGTAGCTCGTGTCCAGGACGGCGGGATCGGCCCGGCCACCGGTCACCGTGGAGTAGAACGCCACCCCGGACCCGGAAGCGCCGACCGGCTCAACTCCGGTGAGAAGTACGGTGAGTTCATCGGCGATCTCGTCGACCTGCGGGCTGTGCGAGGCGTAGTCCACCTCGATCATCCGCGCCCGCTCGCCCGCCCCCTGGCAGGTGGTCACGGCGGCGGCCACCTGCTCCGGCGGCCCGGACACCACCGTGGACCCGGGCCCGTTCACCACCGCCACCCCTACCGCGGCGGCCCGATCCCCGAGCCCGGACAGCAGCTCCTCCGCCCGCTCGTGGCCCACGCCGAGGGAAGCCATGGCCCCGCCTCCGGCGAGTCGCCGCAGGGCCCGGCTGCGCAGTGCCACGACCTTGGCGCCGTCCTCCAGGGACAGCGCCCCCGCCACCACGGCCGCCGCGATCTCGCCCTGGCTGTGGCCGACGACGGCGGCGGGCCGCACACCGTACTCGGCCCATACGGCGGCCAGGGACACCATCGCCGCCCAGAGCACCGGCTGCACCACGTCCACCCGGCTCAGATCGGCGGCGCCTTCGGCCCCCCGCAGAACGTCGGTGAGCGACCAGTCGACGTGGGGTGCGAGCGCTCGTTCGCACTCCGCCACCCGGGCCGCGAACACCGGGGACGCGTCCAGCAGTCCAGCACCCATCCCGGCCCACTGCGAGCCCTGTCCGGGGAAGACCAGCACCGGGCCCGCACCGCCCGTCGTGGCGGCCGTGCCCGTGTGCACCACGCCCGGGTGGGTGCCCTCGGTCGCCAACGCCCGGAGTGCGGCAGTGAGTTCGTCGCTGTCGTCGCCGACCACCACCGCGCGGTGCTCGAACGCCGTCCGGGTGGTGATCAGTGACCAGCCCACGTCCCGGGCTGACGGCGGGTTGTCGGCGGCCATGCGGGAGGCCAGCTCCCGGGCCTGTCCTCGAAGGGCCTCGGCGCTCCGGGCGGAGAGCACCCAGGGCACCGGTCGGTCGTCCTCGTCCGTCGGCGCCTCGGCGGGTGCGGGTTCCGGCTCGGGGGCCTGTTCCACGATGAGGTGTGCGTTGGTGCCGCTGATACCGAAGGAGGACACGCCCGCGCGGCGGGGGCGTTCGTCACGCGGCCACTCCACCGGTCCGGTCAGCAGGCGCACCACGCCGCTGTCCCAGTTGACGTGCGGGCTGGGCGCGTCGATGTGCAAGGTGGCGGGCAGAAGGCCGTGCCGCATGGCCATCACCATCTTGATGACGCCCGCCACGCCCGCGGCGGCCTGGGTGTGGCCGATGTTGGACTTCAGCGAGCCCAGCCACAGGGGCCGCTCCCCGGTCCGCTCCTGACCGTAGGTGGCGAGCAGGGCCTGGGCCTCGATCGGGTCGCCGAGGGTGGTCCCGGTGCCGTGTGCCTCGACGGCGTCCACCTCGGAGGGCGAGAGCCGGGCGTCGGCGAGGGCCTGGCGGATCACCCGTTGCTGGGAGGGGCCGTTGGGCGCGGTCAGGCCGTTGGAGGCGCCGTCCTGGTTGACGGCCGAGCCCCGGATCACCGCCAGCACCCGGTGGCCCTCCCGCCGGGCGTCGGACAGCCGTTCCAGGAGCAGCAGGCCGACGCCCTCGCTCCAGCCGGTGCCATCGGCTGCCGCCGCGAACGGCTTGCACCGCCCGTCGGGGGCCAGTCCCCGCTGACGGGAGAAGCCGGTGAACATCCCGGGTGCGGCCATCACCGTCACCCCTCCGGCCAGGGCCAGCGCACACTCGCCCTGCCGCAGCGCCCGCACCGCGAGATGGACGGCCACGAGGGAGGACGAACACGCCGTGTCCACCGACACCGCGGGCCCCTCCAGGCCGAACGTGAACGCCACGCGGCCGGACACCACGCTCGGGGTGCCGCCGGTCAGCAGATGGCCGTCGAGCCCCTTGGGCGCCTCGTGCAGCCGCGGGCCGTAGTCCTGGGCCGTCACGCCGACGAACACACCGGTCGGGCTGGACCGGAGGGTGGTGGAGCGGATGCCCGCCCGTTCGAACGTCTCCCACGCGGTCTCCAGCAGCAGCCGCTGCTGGGGGTCGGTGGCCAGCGCCTCGCGGGGGCTGATGCCGAAGAACTCCGCGTCGAATTCCGGGGCGTCGTGGAGGAAGCCGCCCTCGTGGGCGTAGCTGGTGCCGGGGCGGTCCTGGTCGGGGTCGAAGAGTCCGGCCAGGTCCCAGCCGCGGTCCCGGGGGAACTCCCCGATCGCGTCGGCGCCCTCGGCCACCAGCCGCCACAGCGCCTCGGGCGAATCGACCCCGCCCGGGAAGCGGCAGCCCATGGCCACCACCGCGATCGGTTCACCGGCGTCGCGCCGTGTGGTGGCCGTGGACGCGGTGGAGGGGCCGGTGACGGGGGTGGTGTGGGCGCGCAGATGGTCGGCGACGGTCAGTGGCGTGGGGTGGTCGAAGGCGAGCGTGGCGGTCAGGGGCAGCCCGGTGGCCGCGCCGAGCCGCTCGCTCAGTTCGGTCGCCGCGAGCGAGTCGAAGCCCAGCTCCTTGAAGGTGAGGCTGGGATCGATGGCGCCCGGCTCGGAGTGCCCGAGGACGAGAGCCACATGCGTCCGCACGGTGTCCAGTGGATCGCGGTGCCACGCCGCGTCGGCGGGCTCGGCCGTCTCTCCTGCGGGCGGTACCGGATCCGGGGCGCGGTCCGTCCCGGTGGCGTGGGTGGCCGTCCCCGTCTCGGAGGTGGCCGTCTCGGTGGCGGAGGTGGCCGGTGCGGTGGATTCGGGTGGGGTGCCGGGCCAGTAGCGGTCCCGCTGGAAGGCGTACGTCGGCAGGGCGATCCGCTGCCGGGGCTGCCCGCCGCAGGCCCGGTCCCAGGCCACTTCGGCGCCGCGGACATACGCCTGGGCCATGGCGGTGGCGAAGGTGCGCGCCTCGGGTCGGTCGCGGCGCAGCGCCGCCACGGCGGCCGGGCCCGGCCGCCCGGGGGCCGGCCCCGGCCGTGCGGTCAGGCATTCGCGGGTCATGGCGGTGAGCGGGGCGTCCGGTCCGAGTTCGACGAAGGTGGTGACACCGGCGTCCAGGAGGGTGTGCACACCCTCCATGAAGCGCACCGCGTGGCGCGCGTGCCGGGCCCAGTAGTCGGGTGAGGCGAGTTGGGAGGCGGTAGCGAGCCGTCCCGTCACATTGGAGACGAGGGGGACGGCCGGTGGGGAGAAGGTCAGCTCCGAGGCGGCGGCGCGCAGTTCGTCCAGCATGCCGTCCATGTGCGGCGAGTGGAAGGCGTGGCTGACCTTCAGCAGCCGGGCCTTGCGGCCGCGCTCGCGCCAGACGGCGGCTGCCGCGTGGACGGCGTCGTGGTCGCCCGAAATCACCACGGACGAGGGACCGTTGACGGCGGCGATGTCCAGCCGGTCCTCCCATCCGGCGAGCAGTCCGGCGGCCTCGTCCGGGTCGGCCTGCAGCGCGGCCATGGCCCCCTTCGCCGTGACCGACTGCATCAGCCGGCCGCGGGCGGCCACCAGAGCGCAGGCGTCGGGCAGGGTGAGCATACCGGCCACATGGGCCGCGGCGATCTCGCCGACCGAGTGGCCCATCACATGGCCGGGGGTGAGTCCCCAGGATGCGGCCAGCCGGAACAGGGCCACCTCGACGGCGAACAGCGCGGGCTGGGTGTACGAGGTCCGGTCGAGCAACTCCGCCCTCGGCGAGGGGGCTTGGGCCGACATCACCTCGTGCAGCGGCTCCGCCAGCCGTGCGTCCAGACAGTCGCACACCTCGTCCAGCGCCGCGGCGAAGACCGGATGGGCGGCGTACAGCTCACGCCCCATGGCCGCTCGCTGGCTGCCCTGACCGCTGAAGAGGAAGGCGAGGCCGCCGTCCACGGCCCGGCCCCGCACCATTCCGGCAGTTTCCCCGCCCTCGGCCAGCGCGTCCAGCCCGCTCAGCAGCTCGTCGGTGTCCTCGCCGAGGAGCACGGCGCGTTGGTCGAAGGCGGTGCGGGTGGTGGCCAGCGAGTGTGCGATGTCGGCCGGGGAGAGATCGGGGTGGTCCGCCAGATGGTCCCGCAGCCGCCCGGCCTGGGCGCGCAGCGCCGCGTCGGTCTTCGCGGAGATCGGCCAGGCCACCACAGGGGGCGCGGGGGTGTCGGCCGGTGCGGGCACAGAGGCGGGCACGGACGCGGGTGCGGGCACGGACGCGGGTGCGGGTGCGGGCACGGACGCGGACGCGGGCACGGACGCGGACGCGGGTGCTTCGCCGACGACGAGATGGCAGTTGGTGCCGCCCATGCCGAAGGAGCTGACCCCGGCGAACAGTGGCCGGTCCGGGCGGGGCCATTCGCCGAGCCGGTCCTGGACCCGCAGTCCGAGCTCTGCCAGCGGGATCCGCGGGTTCGGGGTGGCGAAGTGGAGGCTCGCGGGGAGCAGGCGGTGCCTGATGCCGAGGGCGGTCTTGAGAAGGCCGACGATGCCGGCGGCGCCTTCGAGGTGGCCCACGTTGGTCTTGGCGGAACCGACGAGCAGGGGTGTGCCGTCCGTCCGGGCGGTGCCGAGCGCGGCGCCGAGTGCCGCCGCTTCGACGGGGTCGCCGACGGGCGTTCCGGTGCCGTGCAGTTCGACGTACTGGACCTCGTCGGGTGCGACTCCGGCCCGCCGGTGGGCGGTGCGCACCACGTCCTCCTGGGCCGCCGGGCTGGGGGCCGTCAGTCCGTCGGTGGCGCCGTCGTTGTTGACGGCTCCGGCGTGGATGACGCAGTACACCGGGTCGCCGTCGCGTACGGCCGCTTCCAGGGGTTTGAGGAGGACCGCCGCACCGCCCTCACCACGGACGAAGCCGTTGGCGCGGGCGTCGAAGGTGTGGCAGCGCCCGTCCGGGGAGAGCCCGCCGAACTGGGCGGCGGCGGCCGTCATGCTGTCCTCGGTGAGGATGAGGTTGACACCGCCGGCCAGCGCCAGGGTGCACTCCCCGCGCCGCAGGCTCTCGCAGGCCGTGTGGACGGCCACCAGCGAGGACGACTGTGCGGTGTCGACGGTGAGGCTCGGACCGCGCAGACCGTACGCGTAGGAGACCCGGTTGGCGATGATGCTGCGGTGGACACCGGTCATGGCGTGCCGGGCGGCCGCGGTGGTGTCCCGGCGCAGCAGGGTGGCGTATTCGTCCCAGATGGCGCCGACGAACACACCGGTCCGGGTGGCCTCCAGTGTTCCGGGGCGGATTCCCGCGTCCTCGAACGACTCCCAGGCGAGTTCGAGCATCAGCCGCTGCTGGGGGTCCATGGCCGTCGCCTCGCGGGGCGAGATGCCGAAGAAGGCGGCGTCGAAGGTGTCGACGCGGTCCAGAAAGCCGCCGTACCAGGTCGGGGCCGCCGAGTTGGGGCCGTCGGCGACGGGACCGTCGGCGACGACGACGGCGCCACTGGCCGGGCCGTCGGCGACGACGGTGCCACCGGCCGGGCCCCATGTGTCGACGGTGCCTGTGGCGGCGGCGCCGGTCCGGCGGCGGTCCTCCGGCATGGTGGTGACGGCGTTCCCGCCCTGCCGCAGCAGCCGCCAGAAGGCTGACGGACTGGGTGCGTGCGGCAGGCGGCAGGCCATTCCCACCACGGCGATGGGCTCCGCTTGCTGAGGTGTCCGGTTGGGCGCGGCGCTATCCATCGCACCCCATATGGCGCTGGGAGAACATCTGCGTGTTCTGGGTCATGGGCGGCACTCCCGCTCCGGATTGATGATCGGTGCGAGCACGTGGCCCATCGTGGGGCGCGGCTCTAAAGCAAGACCAAATAGGCCGCGGCCGGTGACTTTAGAGACGCGTTACCGGAACCCATGACCATCGCTGAGCGGGTGAGCCCTTTATGTGCCCTTGGCCGACCCGATCTCCAGCACACAGGAGGAGTGTCATGACATCTCCATCGGCCGTGCCGCCAGGCGGCACGGTGTCGGACTACTACAGCTCGCTGGGACCGCTTCTGCAGATGGCGTGGGACGACAACTTCCACTTCGGCTACTGGGACGGCCCGTCCGATACCCGTTCGGTCCAGGAGGCCACCGATCGCTTCACGGATCTGCTGATCGAGCGGCTGCGGGTGGGCTCGGGAGACCGGGTGCTGGATGTCGGCTGCGGTATCGGGAAACCCGCGATGCGCGTGGCGACCGCCACCGGTGCCCATGTCCTGGGCATCACCATCAGCGAGCTCCAGGTCAAGCAGGCGACCGAATCCGCCCGGCTGGCCGATCTGTCCCACCAGGTGGCATTCCAATACGCCGACGCCATGGCCATGCCTTTCGAGGACGCGGCTTTCGATGCCGTACTCGCATTCGAATCGATCAATCACATGGACCGCCCGACGGCGCTGCGGGAGATGGCCCGGGTGCTGAGTTCCGGGGGCCGGCTGGTGCTCACGGATGTCACCCCGCCGAGCGACGGCAGTTACCAGCCGGACGGCGATCCCGACGTGGTCACCTCACTGACCCGGCTGGAGGACTGGCCCGGTCTGATCGGTGACGCGGGGCTGGTGCTCGACGAGCTGACCGATGTCACCGAGAACACGAAGGACACCGCCAACCGGATGATCGACGGCATCCTGCGCTGCCGCCGGGAGTTCGAGGCGCGGCACGGGGTCAGCGTCCAGGAGGTACTGGACGCCGCCAAGTCGGCGCTCCCCACCGTGCCGAGCGCCGGCTGCGCGATCGTGGTGGCCCACAAGCCCTGAATCAGCAACAAACCTGACGGTTATTCGACATCCCCTTCATGGGTCCCGTGGAGCCGGAATTCCTCGCTCCTCATCAAAGCGGCGCCAGGGGGCCCATGATCTCGCATGATTCGCTTGTCCCGGCCGATGCGATCCGCGTATTCTCATTCGCGGACTGCAACACCTCACGTGCGGGATATCCGGATTCCGATCTTCCGGACGTATTGCGAATACCCGCTCCGCACCGTCGAGGACGCCGCCTCGAGGGCGCGTATATCCGGATTCTAGGTGAGGTGGGTAGTCATAGGACTTGCTTACGATGTGGGGCACCCGCCGAAGGCGTCCGATCTTGTCAGTTCTCTGATTCCTCGGCGGGGCCCCCGATAAAAGAGGGGTGAGTAATGGCAGTCGCGAACGGCGTGCGTCAGTGGATCCGGCGGCACCGCCCGTCCCCGCGCAGAGGGGCGCGACCGGACCACTTTCCACACGCAAGCGGCTCAGCAAGCGCCCACTTCCCATCCCCTCCGGGGTCGCCGGACTCCGGGGACGTGACAATTTCCGCGCGCCACCCGGGCGGCCGGGGGCGGCGATCCGCGCGGACCACCAGAGCCCATCCCGCACAGGCGTTCGCCTCCGGAAGCAGACGGACATCGTCCTCGAAATCGAGGAAACACCCAGAAAACATCGCGGGCACTTCCGGCAAAGGCGCCGACTGTCCCATGACCGCACTCGTCGGCGACTCGGATGGGGCACATCGTGCGATATGAGATCATGGGACCTCTCCGGGTGGTAGAAGGAGAGCGGAAATTAACCATCAGGGCGCGGAAGATCGAGGTCCTGTTGACCGTTCTTCTCGTCCGCGCCGATCAGGTGGTCCCGATCGACCAGCTCATCGCGGAGATCTGGGGGGAGTATCCGCCGCGCCGGGCGATCGCCGGGCTCCATGTGTATGTCTCCCAGATCCGTAAGTTCCTGCGCCGGCCCAACCAGAGCGAAAGCCCCGTTCTCACCCGCCCCCCGGGATATGTCCTGCGGCTGGGCCCCGATCGCCTCGACTTCCACTGCTTCGAACGACTGGTGTGCGAGGGCCGGGATCATCTCAGGGAGCGGCGCTACCAGCAGGCCACGGCCACATTCGAAAGCGCACTCGATCTCTGGCGCGATCCGTTGCTGGATGATGTATGCCATGGGCCGATCCTCGAAGGCTTTCAGACCTGGCTGAAGGAGGCCCGGCTGGAATGCATCGAGATGCTGACGGATTCCCGGCTCATGCTCGGCCGCCATCGCGAACTGGTGAGTGATCTGTACCAGTTGACCACCGAGCATCCTTTGCGGGAGGCACTCCACCGTCAGTTGATGCTGGCGCTCTACCGCTGTGGCCGCCGGGCGGACGCATTGCATGTGTATCAAGCGGCGCGCAAGACGCTCAATGAGGAACTCGGGCTCGAACCGTGCCGGGCCCTGCAGGACATGCAGCGAGCCATCCTCACCTCGGATGACCGGCTGGAACTGCATGTTCCCGCATGAGGAAGACCGCGTAAGGAGGTGGACATATGAGCGATCACGTCAGTTACCTGTCCGACGGCAGCCCGATCCAGGTCGTCCTCGAAGGCGGACCTGACGATCTGCCCCGGGCATTCCGGACCGGACGGTCGACCCTCACCAGCAAGAAGCTCAAAATCCAGCATCGCGACGGATACGAGCACTTCGAACTCGTCAGCGATTCCGCTGACATCACCACAGCGATCTTTCGCTGGACCATGCGTACGAAAATCGCCGAGTAGCCTCCATGGCCCCGGAACCCCGGGATCGCCGACCGGTCAATCGCCGACTCCGATCCCGGGGCGGGGGCCGTGGCCAGGAGGTCCGTATGCCCACCTCACGATGGCGCGGCGCCGTGATCGCCGCGGTCGCGATATCGACAGCCCTTGCCGCACTGCCCGCCGGGCCCGCGTCGGCCCGCACATCCGCCCAGCCCGTCGGCCCGCCCGGTGCCAAGGTGGTCGACGGCCGCACCCAGCCGGTGTTCTCGTATCCGGATGCCGTGCGTGAGCACCTCATGGTCCAGACGCCCATCGACAGTGACGGCGATGGACACGAGGACCGGGTCGCGGTGGACATCATCCGGCCCAAGGAGACCCAGCAGGGGCTCAAGGTGCCGGTCATCATGTCGGCCAGCCCCTACAACGACACCGTGGGCCGCGGATTCGAGTCGGAGCGGAAGAGCTACGACGCCCAGGGCGCCCCGGCCAAGTTCCCGCTCTTCTACGACAATTACTTCGTGCCGCGCGGCTACGCCGTGGTCGATGTGGATGTGACCGGGACCGGCAGATCCGACGGCTGTCTGACGATCGGCGGCGCCTCCGACGTGGCGGCGGCCAAGGCGGCGATCGACTGGCTGGGCGGCCGGGCCACGGCGTACGCGGCCGACGGCAGCGAGGTGAAGGCCTCCTGGTCCACCGGCAAGGTGGGCATGATCGGCCACTCGTACGAGGGCATGCTGGCCAACGCCGTGGCCGGCACCGGTGTGGAGGGACTGGAGACCATCGTCCCGATCTCCGGGATGAGCTCGTGGTACGACTTCGCCCGCACCAATGGCGCCAAGCACTGGAATGGTTTCGCCTCCTATCTGACGACGGCGCTGGACACCGACCCACCCCAGAAGTGCCAGGCGGTGCGCGACCGGCTGCAGGCCGGCGAGGACGACGCCACCGGCAACTACAACGCCCACTGGCATGAGCGCAATTACATCGCGCAGCCGACGCCCGAGGTGAACAAGGTGCGCGCGAGCGTCCTCGCCGCACACGACCTCAGCGACTACAACGTCCGGATCGACCAGCTCGCCAACTGGTGGGCCCCGCTGGCCGAGCGCGATGTGCCACGCAAGCTGTGGCTGGGCCGCTACGGGCACACCGATCCGTTCGACTGGCCCGGTCGGCGCGCGCAGTGGGTCGACACCGTGCACCGGTGGTTCGACCACTGGCTCTACGGCGTGCGGAACGGGATCATGGACGAGCCCCGGGTCGATCTGCAGACCGGCCCGACCACCTGGACGACCCAGGCCGACTGGCCCGCCGGCGCCTCCTCGGTGCCCCTGCGCCCGGGGCCCGACGGCTCCCTGGCACTGAGCCCCGTGAGCGGCACCGGGACCTTCACCGACACCAAGCTGAGCGAGGCGGATCTCACCGCCGACCCATCGGCGAGCCGTCCGGGCCGGCTGGCGTTCCGCACCCCGCCGCTGCGCACCGGGGTGCGGCTCTCCGGTACGCCCACCGTGGATCTGCGGGTCACGCTCGACAAACCGACGTCGAACCTCACCGCGCTGCTCGTGGACTACGGCGAGGACGAACGGATCGACTGGAACCGCAACGAGCCGCAGAACAGGATCCATGACGGTCTGCGGGGACTGGACGAGGAGTCCTGCCACGGGGAGAGCACCGCCCAGGACGACGCCTGCTACCAGAAGACCGCCAATGTGACGGCGCGCACATCCTCCGAGGTGATCGCCCGCGGCTGGATGGACGCCCAGAACCGGCACTCGGTCACCACCCCCGAGCCGATGACCCCCGGCCGGTCCTACCGGATCACCTGGAAGACCCTGCCGAACGACTACGAGATCAAACCGGGCCATCGGCTGGGGCTGGTCCTCGGCGGCACCGATGCCGACTTCCTCTACTTCGAGGAGGCGACCGGGGCCAAGGTGACGGTGGACCTGGGCGGCAGCCGGGTCACCGTACCGGTGACCGCCGCCGACGGGCTCACCAAGTCGCTTCACCGATAAGGGAATTGACGGGGCCCGGGCCGCCCACCGGCGGCCCGGGCTCAGCCCTGGATCCAGGTGTGGATCACATGGGCGCCCAGGTCCGCGTACCCGTCGGCCATGCGGTGTCCGCTCTCGTACCGGGCCGTGAGGTCGCGGTAGCGGATGTCCTCCCGTGCGGAGAAGCCCAGCCGGTGGAGGTCACCGGCGAGTTCCTCCGGGGTGAAAAAGCTGAGGAAGGGCTCACCGGCCTCGGCGGCCCATGCCGCGCGGGCCTCGTGCACGGCGCGGTGCTCCGGTGGCAGCGGGTCCGGTGGCTCGCCGTAGTCGAAGACGACTCCGGACCCGCCCGGCAGGCCCGCGATGAAGCCGAGCGTGTCCAGTACGGCGGTGTGCGTCAGATACGGCACCACCCCGAGCCAGATGAAGAACGCCGGGCGGGCCGGGTCGAAGCCCGCCGCCGTCAGCCCGTCGGCCAGGCCCTGCCGCTCGAAGTCGACCGGTGCGAAGATCAGCGAGGGCGGTACGGGGATCTCCGCGGCGGCCAGCCGGTCGCGCTTCCACTCCTGGGTCGCGGGGTGGTCCACCTCGAACACCCGCAGGCCCTCCGCCTCGTACGGATTGCGGCAGCCGAAGGTGTCCAGCCCCGCCCCCAGCGCCACCGCCTGTCGCACCCCGCGCGCCACGGCGGCCGCTACGGCGTCCTCGGCGAACCGCGCGCGGGCGGCCACGGACAGGCGCACATCCTCGCGCTCGGGCCGGAAGGCCGCCTCGAGGAGGGGATCGTCCGCGTCGGCGGCGAGGATACGGAGCGCCAGCGGATCGGAGAACACCCGGCCGCCCTCCAGCTCCTGGTGGGCCGCGCGGAACGCGGCCGCGCCGCGGGCGGTGATGCTGGGCCGGCCGATCTGCATGGAGCGTCCTCCCCCGAGCTCCCGCCGTATGTCGCGGGCGGCACACCCCATGGTGTCAGCTCCGCACCCCGCGCGCATCGCTGACCGCCCATGTTCACACGGGAGTTACGCGACCGACGGCGACCTCGGGGACCGCCCGGGCGGCGGCTTCACGCGACCGGCGCGCATTGTCCCATCGTTGGGCGCCGAACAAGCGGCGGCCGGGCCCATCGGGTACATCGGATCGGCCGAACCGGTGAAGCTCCCCACCACTCCGCAAGCCCTCCGGATGTCGTGCATATAAATATGACAATCCGACAATCAGAACAAAAGGGTCCGGCATGGCCCGGACCAGTGCGGAGTGCACCGTGTCCCATCACCCACGCCATCGGACGGCGCTGCTCGCCGTCGCCCTGCTCGGCGCCGTCACCGCGTGCGGCAGCGGGACACCGGCCGCCCCCAACGCCGAGGAGAAGCCGTCGAGAACCGCGCCGGCCAGGCACCGGGCCATGAAGGGCTTCACCCTGGTGGCCACCGGCGATCTGCTGGTACACGCCTCGGTCATCCGGCAGGCACAGGCGGACGCGGGCGGTGACGGCTATGACTTCCAGCGCATGATCCGGGCGGCCGCGCCCGTCGTCGCCGGGGCCGACCTGGCCATCTGCCATATGGAGACCGTCTACGGGGCCGCCCACGGGCCGTTCACCGGCTATCCGACCTTCAAGACGCCTCCGCAGCTCGCCTCGGCCGTGAAGAGCCTCGGCTACGACTCCTGCTCCACCGCCTCCAACCACACCCTCGACGCCGGTCCCGAGGGAGTGGTCCGCACCCTCGACGCCATGGACAAGGCCGGGCTCAAGCACGCCGGATCGGCCCGTTCCGCCGCGGAGAGCACCCGTCCCACGATGATGGAGACCGGTGGCGCCAAGGTCGCCCAGCTCGCCTACGCCTACGGCACCAACGGCATCCCGGTCCCCAAGGGCAAGGCCTGGCTGGTCAACCTCATCAACCCGGCGCGGATCATCAAGGACGCCCGGGCCGCGCGGCGCGCCGGGGCCGATGTGGTCGTCGTCAGCGTGCACTGGGGCACCGAATGGCAGCAGGCGCCGGACAAGCTGCAGCTCGCGCTCGCCAAGAAGCTGACCGCCTCCAAGGACGGGGGCCGCCGCGACATCGACCTGATCATCGGCACCCACGCCCATGTCCCCCAGGCGTACGAGAAGGTCAACGGCACCTGGGTGGTCTACGGCATGGGCGACCAGATCGCGGGGATCATGCCCGACAAGCGCGGCCAGATGGGCTCGGCGGCGCGCTTCACCTTCGCCCCGCCCACCGCCGAGGGCAGGGCGTGGGAGGTGAAGAAGGCGGAGTACATCCCGCACGCCGTGGACAACGATCCGATCTCCCTGGTGAACCTCCCCCGGGCCCTGGAGAAGAGCCCCGGCAACCCGGGTTACACCAGCGCGCTGAGCACCATCCAGGAGGCGGTGCTCAGCCGGGGCGCCAAGAAGGACGGTCTGACGATGGGCCGTTGACCCGGCCCCCGCTCGCCGTGGCGCTACCGCTCGGGCTGATCCGGCCCGCCCGGCTCGTCCGGCTGCTCCGCCTGGTCCCGCGGCTCCTCCGCCTGACCGGGCGGGCCGGGCTGCCCCGTCCGCGCTCCCTCCTGTGTGTGGAAGGCCAGCCTGTCGTTCTCCACATCGACCCGGACATGGCTGTGGGCCGGCAGCGTGCCGCCGAGCAGCATCCGGGAGAGCGGATTGTCGACCTCGCGCTGGATGGTGCGGCGCAGCGGCCGGGCGCCGTACTCCGGCTGATGTCCGTGCCGGGCCAGCCACTCGACGGCGGGCGGGGTGAACTCCACGCTGACGTCCTGGGCGTGCAGCCGGCGCCGGGTCTCCTCCAGCAGCACATCGGCGATCTGCCGGAGCTGGTCGTCGGCGAGCCGCCGGAAGATGACGACCTCGTCGATGCGGTTGAGGAACTCCGGCCGGAAGTGCTCGCGCAGCGGGCGCAGCACCCGCTCCCGGCGCGCCGCCTCGTCGGCCTCGTCGCCACCGCCGCCGAAGCCCAGGGGGCCACCGCGTCCGGTGATGGCTTCCGAGCCGAGGTTGCTGGTCATCACGATGACGGTGTTCTTGAAGTCGATGGTGCGGCCCTGGGCGTCCGTCAGCCTGCCGTCCTCGAGCACCTGGAGCAGGATGTTGAAGACATCGGGGTGGCCCTTCTCCACCTCGTCCAGGAGCAGCAGGGAGTAGGGCTGGCGGCGCACGGCCTCGGTGAGCTGCCCGGCCTCCTCGTGCCCGACGTATCCGGGGGGCGCCCCGACCAGCCGGCTGACGGTGTGCTTCTCCTGGTACTCGCTCATGTCGAGGCGGACCATGCGGTCCTCGCTGCCGAAGAGCGCCTCGGCCAGGGCGCGGGCCAGTTCGGTCTTGCCGACGCCGGTGGGGCCGAGGAAGAGGAAGCTGCCGCTCGGGCGGTTGGGGTCGGCGAGTCCGGCGCGGGCGCGCAGGACCGCGTCGGCCACGGCGGCCACCGCCTCCTCCTGCCCGACGACCCGCCGATGGAGGTGTTCCTCCAGGCCCAGCAGGCGCTGGCGCTCCTCCTGGGTGAGGCTGGCGACGGGGATCCCGGTCTGCCGGGAGACGATTTCGGCGATGTCCTCGACGGTCACCTCGGCGACGCGCCCGCCGTGGTACTGCGTACCCGATGCCTCCGCGATCCGGGTGTTGAGTTCGGCGATGCGGTCCCGCAGGGAGGTGGCGTGTTCGTAGCTCTCGGACGCGACGGCCTGGTCCTTGTCCCGGGTGAGCTGCTCGACCTCGCGCTCCAGGGCGCGCAGATCGGTGCCGCGGCCGCTGGAGCGCAGCCGGACCCGGGCCCCGGCCTGGTCCATGAGGTCGATGGCCTTGTCGGGCAGGAAACGGTCGGTCAGATAGCGGTCGGAGAGCTCGACGGCGGCGAGCAGCGCCTCGTCGGTGTAGCGGACCTGGTGATGGGCCTCGTAGCGGTCCCGGAGGCCGTGCAGGATGGCGACGGCGTCCGCGGGGGTGGGCTCGGGGACCATGATGGGCTGGAAGCGGCGGGCGAGCGCGGCGTCCTTCTCGATGTACTGGCGGTACTCCCGGAGCGTGGTCGCGCCCATCACATGCAGTTCACCGCGGGCCAGCGCGGGCTTGAGGAGGTTGCTCGCGTCCATCTGGCCGCCCTCGGAGCCACCGCCGCCGGCGCCGACGACCGTGTGCAGCTCATCGATGAAGATGATCAACTCGTCGGTGTTGGCGCGGATCTCGTCGACGATGCCGGTGACCCGCTGCTCGAAGTCGCCGCGGAAGCGGGTGCCGGCCACGACGCTCGCGATGTCGAGCTGGACGACCCGGCGGCCGAGCAGGATGTCCGGCACATCGGCGTCGGTGATCCGCTGGGCGAGCCCTTCGACGACGGCCGTCTTGCCGACTCCGGCTTCGCCGATGAGGACGGGGTTGTTCTTGCCGCGCCGGGCGAGCACCTCGATGCTCTGCTCGATCTCCTCATCGCGGCCGATCACCGGGTCGATCCGCCCCTCGCGGGCCAGTTCGGTCAGATCACGGCCGAACCGGTCGAGGTTCGGGGTCTTCCGCTGGTCCACGACGGGCCGCTGGTCGGTGGTGGGGGCGCTGGGCGTGAGGCCACCGGTCTGGGGCGGCCCGGGGGCCCGGGGTTCGAAGCGGGCGGCGTTGAGGATCTGCCCGGCGGTGGACTCGCGATTGGCGGCGAGCGCGATCAGTACGTGTTCGGGGCCGATGTACGAGGAGCCGCGCGAGCGGGCTATCTCATGGGCGTCGAGCAACGCCCGCTTGACGGCCGGGGTGACGGCGACCGAGTTGCGCGGCGGGCCGCCTCCCGCCTCCCGGTCGATGTCCGCGGCGATCCGGTCGGGGTCGGCTCCGGCGCGCGAGACCATGGTCCGGGTGGGCTCGGAGGAGAGCGCGGCCCGCAGCAGATGCTCGGTGTCGAGGTCGGTGCTGCCGTGTTCGGCGGCGTAGGACGCCGCGGCCGAGACGAGATGCCGCGCGTTCTCACTCATCAGCCGGCCGAAGTCGACATGGCGTGAATCGGGGCGCTGCCCGGCCGGCCCGGTCCCGAGGAAGCGTGCGAGGAAGTCGCCGAGTGGATCCGGCCCGAAGTCCTCGGGGCCCTGGTTCGGGCCCTCATTCCCGCTGCCCATGTGACCAGTTTAAGGGCGATTGATACCGATGTCCGTTCGTGGGCGGTTCCGCGGGCGGCGGGCATCGGGGAGCCGGGCTCCGCCCCAGCTCGCCGCCCGGGCCGCCCCAGCTCGCCGCCCGGGCCGCCTCGGCTCGCCGCCCGGTGGCGTCAGCGATCCGCTCCGTGGCGTTCGAGGACGACCAGGGCCGCGTCATCGCTCTGGTGGCCGCCCGTGTGGCAGATCAGATCGCGGTGCACCCGGTCGACGAGGTGCTGGGGGCCGGCGCCGTTCCACCCCGGGAGCCGTTCGGTGAGCGGGTAGAAGGTGCCCTCGCTGTTCCGCGCCTCGATGACCCCGTCGGTGTAGAGCAGCAGCTGATCGCCCTCTTCGAAGGGGAAGACCTCGCTGTGGTACCGGTCGGCCACCAGATGGCCGAGGCCCAGCGGCAGTGCGGGCGCATGGCCCTCCAGCGTCTTCACGCCCGAGTCGCGCAGCGCGATCGGCGGCGGATGTCCGCAGTTGACGAGGCGGACCACCGGCTGGTCGTCGGGGATCTCCAGCACGGCGGCGGTGACGAACGACTCCCCCGCCCCGGGCGCCTTGTCGGGGGGTTCGGTCCGCTCGGCGGACAGGGCGGTGTCCAAGTGGGCCGCCAGATCGGTCAGGGGTACGGGCCAGTGGGCCATCGCACGGAAGGCGCCGAGCACCAGGGAGGCGTCCGCGACGGCGGTCAGCCCGCTGCCCCGGACATCGCCGATGATCAGGCGGGTGGTGTTCGAGGTGCGCGCCGCCGCGTACAGATCGCCGCCGATCTCCGCCCCCGGCTCGGCCGCGAGGTAGACCGAGGCGATCAGCAGCGGGCCGACCCGGACGGGAAGCGGGCGCAGCAGGACCCGCTGCGCCACATCGGCCACCGCCCGCACCCGGTTCAGCTCGCGCATGTGCCGGTCGAGGACCGCGCGGAACAGCACGATCATCGCCGAGACCAGGGCCAGGGTGATCACCTCGGTCAGGCGGCCGGGGTGGCCGAGGAAGCCCTCATAGGCGTTCGCCACGACCTGGGCGCCGACGGCCAGGAGCCCGACACACGCGGTGAGCAGGGGGCCGGCGAAGGAGGCGGTCATGGCGGGGGCCGCGATCAGCAGCGGGCTGAGCCTCACGTTCGCCGGGGCCAGCACATCGCCGAGCGTGATCAGCCCGATGACCAGCAGGGGGATCACGACCAAGACGCGGGTACGCCACCTCGGCCGGCGCAGATCCGAATGACCCTGCCACATATGCACATCTACTGCTTACGCCTGCCCTTGCCCCCGCGCCAGCCCCGCCCGGCCCGGGAGGCGGCTGTCACACTTCCGGCCGCCGTCTCGTCCTCCCTCCTGGGCCGACGAGAGGATCAGGACATGGCAGAGCTGACCGACTTCGAACAGCAGCGCGACCGGCTGTGGGCCGTCGCCTATCGCATCACCGGCTCGGTCGCCGACGCCGATGACGCGGTGCAGGAGACCTGGCTGCGCTGGCAGGCGCTGCCCGCGGACGAGGTCGCCGACCCGCGCGCGTATCTCACCACCGTCATCAGCCGGATCTGCTACGACCTGCTGGGTTCCGCGCGGGTGCGGCGCGAGGCGTACGTCGGTCCCTGGCTGCCCGAGCCGGTGGTGGCGGCCGGCGGTCCGGAGGACCGGGTGACGCTCGACGAATCGGTGGGGCTGGCGCTGCTGACCGTACTGGAGCGGCTGACCCCGGCGGAGCGGACCGCCTTCATCCTGCACGATGTCTTCTCGGTGCCGTTCCCCGAGATCGCCGAGGTCGTGGGCCGTAGTCCGGATTCCGTACGGCAGCTGGCCTCGCGGGCGCGCAAGCGGGTTCGGGAGGAGGCGCCGCGGCGCTCGGTGGACCGCGCGGAGCACCGGCGGGCCGTGGACGCGTTTCTCCAGGCGGTCCTGGGCGGTGGCATGGAGGGGCTGCTGGAGATCCTGGATCCGGAGGTCGTCTGGCGTTCGGACGGTGGCGGCAAGGTGGCGGCGGCCCGGGTCCCGGTGGTGGGCAACGAGAAGGTGGCCCGCTTCGCCCAGGGGCTCGCCCGGGGCTTCGACCCGGCCACGATGGTGGTGCACCGTTGCGCGGTCAACGACGCTCCGGGCCTGGTCATCGCCGACCGCACCGGCGACCAGGCCGTGGTCTTCGCCTTCTCCGTGCACCAGGGTCTGATCACCGAGATCGACGTGGTCGTCAACCCCGACAAGCTCCGCCACCTCGACCTGCCGAACCTGTGACCGGCATCACCGTCACATCTCGGGCCGCCATGTCGTCCTCCTCGTGAACACCACCCGAGGAGGAGGCCGCCGGTATGGAGAAGCAGCAGGTCCTGGTAGTCGGCGCGGGCTATGCGGGGCTGATGGCCGCCCTGCGGCTGGCCCCGCACACCCGCGTCACCCTGGTCGATCCGAGCCCCGCTTTCACCGAACGCGTCCGGCTGCACGAGCGGGCCGCCGGACGGCCCGACATCACGCATCCGCTCGACGCGCTGACACGGCGGGCCGGCATCGCCCACGTGGCCGCCCGCGCCACCCGGATCGACCCGGCCGCCCGGCAGGTCACCACCGACGACGGCCGGGAGCTGCCGTACGACCGGCTGGTGTACGCGCTCGGCAGCCGCACCCCCGACCCCGGTGAGCGCGCCTACACCCCGGAGACGGCGGCCGAACTGCACAAGCGGCTGCTGGACGGCCCGGGCGAGCTGACGGTGGTCGGCGGGGGACTCACCGGCATCGAGCTCGCGGCCGAGATCGCCGAGTCCCAGCACGCCTGGAAGGTCCGGCTGATCACGGGCGACGAGGTCGGCACGGGGCTGTCGGCGAAGGGCCGCGCCCATGTCCGTTCCACGCTCACCGGGCTCGGTGTCCGGATCGAGGAGGGCCGCCGGGTGGCGGGCCCCGAGGACATCGACACCGACGCGGTGGTGTGGGCCACCGCGATGACCGCGAACACCGCCCTGGCCGAGGCCGCCGGGATCACCCTCGATCCCAGCGGCGGCATCAGCGTCGACGGCACCCTGCGCTCGGTGTCCCATCCGGAGATCTACGCGGTGGGCGACGCCGCGGCCATGACCACCCCGGCCGCCGGTCACCTGCGCATGGCCTGTGCCACCGCGCTCCCGGCCGGTTCGCACGCCGCCTCCTCGATCATCGCCGAGACGCGGGGACGGCAGCCGGAGCCGCTGCGCTTCCGCTTCGTGGTGCAGTGCGTGAGCCTGGGCCGCCGGGACGGGCTGATCCAGTTGGTGCGGGCGGACGACTCCCCGCGCGAGCGGGTGCTGCGCGGCGGCCTGGCCGCACGCACCAAGGAACGGGTCGTGCGCTCCACGGTCAGCATGCTGCGGATGGCGGCGTGCCGCCCGGGGGCCGTGCCCCTCATCCCCGGGATGAGCTGAGTCCCCGGGATGAGCCGCGTCCCGGGGACGGGCTGAGTCCCCGGGACGGGCCGAGGAGCCGCACCGCCGCTAGAAGGGGTAGTGCGCGTGCTGGGTGGCGAGGGTGATCCACCGGGTGTCGCTGAACGCCTCGATGCCCCAACGGCCACCGAACCGCCCGTACCCCGAGTGCTTGATGCCACCGAACGGGGCCTGTGGCTCGTCCGCCACCGACTGGTCGTTGATGTGCACGATGCCGGTCCGGATACGGCGGGCGACCTTGAGCCCATGGGTCCCGTTCTCGGTGATGATGCCGCAGGTCAGGCCGTGGTCGGTGGCGTTGGCCAGGGCCACGGCCCGATCGTCGTCGGCGAAGGTGTCGACCACGCACACGGGCCCGAACGCCTCGGTGCGGTGGATGTCCATGTCCGGAGTGACACCGGTCAGCACCGTCGCCGGGTGGACCGCGCCCACCGGTTCGCCACCGCCGGTCAGCACCGTGGCGCCCTTGTCCACCGCGTCCTTCACCAGGGCCGCCACCCGGCGCGCCGAGGCGGCCGCGACCAGCGGGCCGACCACGGTGGACGGGTCGGCCGGGTCGCCGCACGGCAGGGCGGCCACCTTGGCGGTGAACTTCGCGGTGAACTCCTCGGCGAGGCTCTCGTGGACGAGTATCCGGTCGCCCGACATGCAGATCTGACCGGAGTTCATGAACACGCCGAAGGTGGCGGCGTTCACCGCGTGGTCCACATCGGCGTCGTCCAGGACGATGATGGCGTTCTTGCCACCGAGCTCCAGCACGGCGGGCTTGAGGTGCTGCGCGGCCAGTGAGCCGATGGTCCTGCCGACTGAGGTGGAGCCGGTGAAGTTGACGATGCGTACGCGCGGATCGGCGATGAGGGCCTCGGCCACCTCGGCGGCGTCCTCACGGGCGTTGGTGACCACATTGAGCACCCCGTCGGGCAGCCCGGCGTCGCGCAGCACATCGGCGACGAAGAGCCCGCAGGCGAGCGGCGCGTCCTCGCTGGGCTTCATCACCACCGTATTGCCTGCCGCCAGGGGCGCCGCGACGGAGCGGACCCCGAGGATGACCGGCGCGTTCCAGGGGGCGAAGGCCGCGACCACACCGGCCGGTTCGCGGACGGCGAGACCGAGCGCGCCCGCCTCCTGGGCGCTGAGCACCTCACCGCGCGGGGCGGTGATCGCGGCGGCGGCCTCGCGGAGGATGTTCGCGGCCAGACCCACGTTGAAGTGCGCCCAGGGCGCGGTGCCTCCGGCCTCCTGGGCCAGGATCTCGGCGGCCCGGTCGGCGCGCGACTCCAGCAGGTCCGCCGCGGTCAGGAAGATCCTACGGCGCTCGAACGGGGCCAGCTCCGCCCAGGCCGGGAAGGCGGCGTCGGCGGCGGCCACCGCATGCGCCACATCCTCGGCCCCGGCGGCCGCGACGGTGGCGAACACCTCACCGGTGTAGGGGTTGAGGTCCTCGGCGGTGCGCCCCGAGGCGGCCGGGGTGTCCTTGCCGTCGATCAACAGGTCGCGGTGAAGGGTCATATCGAGTGTCCTTTGCGGTCCCTCGCCCCAAGGGCGTGTTCGCGGAATGAACTTCAGTTCACCATGGCGGGAACGTCAGTCTCCGCCGCGCCCCGGGCCGTCGTCAATGCGCAGACGCCGACGGGGCCACCGCACCCCACCGGACGCCGTCACCGCCAGGACGCCCAGGAGGGCCAGTGCGGCGGCGGGGGCGAGGACCGTCCACGGGGCGCGCTCGGCGTAGGGGTGGTTCTCGGCCAGCAGCCGTCCCCACTCCGGGGACGGTGGCTGCGCGCCCAGGCCGAGGAAGCCCAGTGCGGCCAGGGCGAGCGCCGCGGCCGGCAGGCGCAGCAGGGCGTGCCGGACGACCGGAGGCAGGACCGCGGGCAGGATGTGGCGGCGCAGCAGATGGCGGCGGGAGGCGCCCAGTGCGCGGGTGGCGGCGAGATGTGTGGCGGCGCGCTGCTGCCGCAGCAGGGCGGAGGTGTGCGCGGCCAGCGGCGCCCAGGCGACGGCGGCCACGGCGAGCGCGGGGGTGTACGGGCCGCGGCCGGCCGCTCCGGCCACCAGGAGCCCGGCGAGCACGGGCGGCATCGCGTTCACGGTCTCGACGAGTCCGCCGGACAGCCGGGGCACCAGGCCGAGCAGCACCCCCGCCACCAGCGCGGCGGCGCTCACCGCCACCGCGAGCGCGAGCGTGGACAGCGCGCCGTGCCCCACCCGGGCCAGCAGATCACGGCCCAGCGCGTCGGTGCCGAACGGATGCGCCCAGGACGGGGAGGTGAGCCGGGCGGCGGTGTCCACGGCCAGCGGGTCCCGGAGGGCGCCGAGCACCACCACGGCGAGCAGGAGCGCGCCGTAGAGCAGCGGAAAGGATCGGGCGGACGGCGCGGAAGGCCGGTGGAACGAGGGCAGCGCGCCGTCGCGCAGCGCGGGCCCGAGCAGCAGCCGGGCCATGAGATGGGCGAGACCTCCGGCGGCGGCCGCGAGCAGGACGAGGACGAGGGTGCCCGCCTGAAGCATCGGCAGGTCCTGGGCGATGGCCGCCTGCAGGGTGAGCCGGCCGAGCCCGGGGATGTCGAAGACCTGCTCGACGGCGACCGCCCCGCCGGTGAGCCCGACCACGAACAGCCCGATGTTCGGCAGCACTCCGGGCACGGCACGCCGCAGCGCGTGGCGGGCGATCCGCCGGGCGGGCAGCCCGCGTGCGGCGGCGGCCCGGGCCCAGGGCTCCGCGAACGCGCCGGGCAGGGCGTCATCCAGGACCCGGCCCAGCAGGGCACCCGCGGGCAGGCCGAGGGCGAGCGAGGGCAGCACCATCCACCGCGGCCCGTACCAGCCGACCGCGGGCAGCCAGCCGAACCGCACCCCGACCACGGCGGCCAGCACGGACGCCAGCAGGAACTCCGGCAGCGCCGCGATCAGCGCGCCCCCGCTTCCCGCACCGGCCCCGCGCCGGGCGGCCCGCCGCCGCGGCCCGAGCCACAGCGTGCGCCCGCACACCGCGCCCGCGGTGACCGCCGCGACCACCAGCGCCCCGCCCATGAGCAGCAGCGAGACGCCGAGCGCCTCGGCGACCGAGGGGGTCACGGCCGTCCCCGAGATCCAGGACCGGCCCGCGTCGCCGTGGGGCAGTCCGCCGAGCCACCGGCCGAGCAGCGTCAACGGCCCGGTGTCGAGCCCGAGTTGGGAGCGCACTGACTCCAGGAGCTCGGGGCTGGGCTCGCGGTCGGCCTCGCGCGCCTTGAGCACGGTACGGGCGGGGTCGGTGCGGGACAGCCAGGGCAGCAGCCCGATGCCGCACAGCAGCGCCCCCGCGAGCGCGAGGCGCCACAGCGCGCTCAGGCCGGTGGACCGCGCCCCGCTCAGGCCGGTGGACCGACCGGCGCTCAGACGGGTGAACCGCACCGCGCTCGGCCCGTTGTTCCGCCCGGCGCCCGCCCGGGTGGACCGCCCGCCCGCGCTCGGTCCGGTCGACCGCCCGCCCGCACTCCGCCCGGTCGACTGCCCGCCCGTGCTCGGCTCGGTGGACCGAGCCCCGGTCCGCGCGCCGCTCAACGCCGCGTACCGGTGCCGACGAGCGTGCGCTCGTACGGATCGAGGATCACACCCCGCACCGAGGCGCCGACGCCGTGGATGATCCGCTGATGGACCAGCGGGACGACCCCGTCCGTGCGCAGCACCGCGGTCTGTGCGGCCAGGGCGGCGCGATGGCGCGCCGCGTCGTCGGCGCGGGACCCGGCCTCGGCGACCGCGCGGTCCACCGCCTTGTCGCACACCCGGGCCAGGTTGTAGCCACCGTCGCAGGTGAAGTCGTCGGCGAGATAGGAGACCGGGTCGCCGGTGTCGAGCATGGTGTTACGGGCGGCCACCACGGCGTCGAACTTCCCGGCCAGGGCGTCGCCTTCGAGCCGGGAGTACTCCCGCACCTCCAGCTTTACGCCGAACCCGGCCTTGCGCAGCTGCTGTTGCAGCACCTGGGCGACCTCGGGCAGCTCGGGCCGGTTGTCGTAGGTGGCGAGGGTGAGCGCGGTGTTCCGGGCGCGCTCGGCGGCGGGGCGGCCGGACGGCCGGGGGCGCTCGCCCGCGGCCCAGGTGAGGGCCGGGCCGAACAGGCCGCGGCCGGTGTCCGCATGACCCTCGTAGACGTCCTCGGCGAGGGCGGAGGCGTCGACGGCCTCGCGGGCGGCGGCGCGGACGGCGGGGTCGGCGAACGGGCCGGAGCGGGTGTTGAGGAAGAGGGCGGTGGTGCGGGCGGTGGGCACCTCGCGGACGGTCGGCCGATCGAGGGTGGCCGCCTGGGAGACCGGGACGGCCTCGGCTATGTCCACCTCGCCGCTGCGCAGTGCGTTGGTGCGGGCCGTGCCGTCGGCGATGAAGCGGACGTCGAGGCCGGAGGCGTGGGCGAGGCCGCCCCAGTAGTCGTCGAAGCGGTGGAGGGTGGCGCGGGTGGCGCCGCTCGCCCTGGCCAGGGTGAAGGGACCGGTGGCGGTGCCGGCCGGATCGACCGCCGCTTTCCCGTCCGCCGTGTCCGAACGCGCCTCCGCCGCACCGGACGTATCCGTGCCGGACGTAGCCGTGCCGGACGTAGCCGTACCGGCCTTCGTGCGGTACGCCTTGGGCGCGAGGATGGCCAGACCCGGGCTGGACAGTCGCAGGGGCAGGGCGGAGTCGGCGGTGGCGGTGCTCACCCGGACCCGCCGCTCCCCCACCGCCTCGGCGGTGAGCCGGACCCCGGTGAGCGCGGCGGGCGCGGGATCGGCGTGGGTGGCATGGGTGAGGGCGCCCGCCACCGCCGCCGGGGTGACCTCGGTGCCGTCCTGGAACCGCGCCTCGCGCAGGGTGAACACCCAGCCGCCGCCGCTCTCCCGGGTCCAGGACTCGGCGAGGGCGGGCACCGCGCCGCCGTTGCCGTCCAGCCGGGTCAGCCCCTCGGTGACCCCGAGCCGGCTGAGCAAGGTGGCGTCGGCACCGTACGGGGAGAAGCGCTCGGCGGGCGGGAAGGCCATCGCGACGCGCAGGCGTCCGCCACCCGCACCGGCCCCGGCGTCGTACGGCGAACCGTCGCGGGCCGCGAAACAGCCGGCGAGCAGCGGGACGAGCGGCAGCGCGGCGGCCCACCGGCGGCGGACAGAGTGCATGGGCGTGGTTCTCCAGGGGCGGCGCGGGGACGGCGAAACACGATCGCTAGATGATAATCATTTCCATAACGGTCATGGCACCCCGGGCCCCATCGGGACCTCGAAGTGGATGATCCCCTGACCGCCCCCGGGTGCCTCCCGCTCATCGCAGACGACCTTCCCCAGCGACCGCCAGAACGGCTCGGCGCCCACCACCGCCGGATCGGTGTGCAGATAGACCGCGCGATAGCCACCGTCCGCCACGGCGAAGTCCAGCAGCGCGCGCACCAGCCGCCGGGCCAGCCCGTTGCGCCGGTGCTCGGCCCGCACATAGACCCGGCGGAGCTGGGCGGTCTCCCCCGAGGGGTACCGGGCGGCCAGCCACGCCGGGTTGGGCGGATGGGCCGGGCCCCGGGAGTCGAGCGCGGCGGTCGCCACGACCGCCCCGTCGCTCTCGTCCACCGCCACCAGCAGGGTGTGGCGCGCGCCGTCCAGATACGCGGCGGCGGGATCGATGATGTCGGCGTGCCAGCGCGGCACATAGCCGGTTTTGAAGTCGCGGTAGACGGTGTCGAGCATCACGCTGCGGACGGCGTCGAGGTCATCGGGGGTCGCGGTTCTGATGCGGTAGCTGGGCACCTGCGCATCGTACGCAATAAGCCTGCGCGCCGATCGTACTGGCAGACTGGTCGCAGACCGGAGGAGGGGGCCGATGGGGCGGGGACGGCCGTCGATGCAGGAGCTGATCCAGCGGCGCAGGAACGCCGGATTCGTGGGGCGGCAAAGGGAACTGCACGCGTTCCGGGACAACTTCGGGCTGCCGCCGGAGGACGGGCGGCATCGCTTTGTCTTCCATGTGCACGGCCACGCGGGTGTGGGCAAGACCTGGCTGATGCGCCGGCTGGAAGAGACCGCCCGCCGGGAGTACGGCGCGCTCACCGCCCGCGTCGACGAGGCGGCGGGCTCCGTCCCCGAGGCGATGGCCGCGATCAGCGAGCAATTCGCCCGCCAGGGAAGGGAGTTCACGGCCCTGGACCGGCGGCTCGCCACCTATCGGCAGCGCCGCCACGAGGCGGAGTCGGTACCGGCCGAGGGCGAGCGCACCGGGCCCAGCACCGGCAGCATGGTCGCCGCGCGCGCCGGGCTCACCGGCCTCGGCCTGGTGCCCGGTGTCGGGGCGCTGGCGGGCGCCGTCGATCCGGTGCCGCTCGCCGAGGGCACCGACCGGCTGCGGGCGGCGCTCAGCTCGCGGTTCCGCGACCACAAGGACGTCCAGCTGGTGCTGGACCCGGTGGAGACGCTGACCCCGCTGCTGGTCAGGGAGTTATCGGAGACGGCAGCGGCGGTGCCGTGGCTGGTGCTGTTCTTCGACACCTACGAGCGCCTCGGCCCGCTGCTCGACCCCTGGCTGCGCACCCTGCTCACCAGCGAACGCCTGGGCACCCTCCCCGCCAACACCGTGCTGGTGCTGGCCGGGCAGACCCGCCCGGACCCCGGCTGCTGGGGCGATCTGGCCGATGTGGTCGCGGAGCTGCCGCTGGAGCCGTTCACCGACGCGGAGGCCCGGCAGCTGCTCAGCGCCAAGGGGATCACCGACGAGCCGGTGGTGCGGGAGGTGCTGCGGCTCTCCGGCCGGCTGCCGGTGCTGGTGTCCACCCTCGCCGAGAACCCCGGAACCGGCGGCGATCTGGACGACCCCAGTGCCACCGCCGTCGACCGGTTCCTGAAGTGGGAGCGCGATCCGGTGCGCCGCTCCGCCGCCCTGGCGGGCGCGCTGCCCCGGCGGCTGAACGAGGACATCTTCAGGGCGGCGGTGGACGAGGACGGAGCCGAGCTGTTCGGCTGGCTGCGGTCGCTGCCGTTCATCGGCGACCGCAACGGGGCGGCCCGCTACCACGATGTGGTCCGCGCCCCGATGCTGCGGCTTCGGCGGACCACCTCACCACAGCGGTGGATCGCGGCGCACACCCGGCTGGCGGAGACCTTCGCCGGGTGGCGGGAGGCGGCCGCCGGGGGGCTCGACCCGCGCGACGGGTGGCGGCTGGCCGCCTGGAGCGGACCGCGTCTGGAGGAGTGGTACCACCTGCTGTGCGCACGGCCGTCGGCGGCGCTGCCCGGGGCGCTGCGGGACGGGATCGGCGCCTGCGACGCGGGCCCCGCGGTGGCCAGGCGCTGGGCGTCCACGCTGGTCGAGGCGGGCGAGGACGCCGACTCGGACGCGGTGCGCACCTGGGGGTGGCGTCTGGTGGAGGCGCTGGCGGACGAACGGCGGCGCGGTATCGAGGCGATGGGGTTGCTGCTGGCGCGGGCCGGGCTGGACGCCCCCGCCCGGGTCGCGGCACTCGTCGTACGGGGGTGGCACCGCCGGTCGGTCGAGGAGTTCGACGGGGCGCTGGAGGACTTCCGCCGGGCGCTCGAACTGGACCCCGGGCATGTACGCGCGCACTTCGGGCGGGCCGTGGTCCACCGGGCGACCGGGGACTTCACCGCGGCGATGGACGCGCTGGACGGCGTGGCGGCGCTGGAGCCGGGCTCGACCTGGGTTCAGCGGGAGCGCGGCGAGACCTGCCGCCGGGCGGGCCGGTACGAGGAGGCCCTGGCCCTCCTCGACCCGGTGGTGGCGGCCGATCCGGCGGACCATGTGGCCCTGGGCAGCCGCGGCCAGACCATGATGGCGCTCGGCCGGATCCAGGAGGCCCTGGCCGACTTCGACCGGGCCATCGAGTTGAACGGCGACTACACCTGGGCGCTGGTCCGGCGGGCCCGCGTACGCAGCACCCTGGGGGACGCGGCGGGAGCGCTGGACGACCTGGACCGGGCGGAGGCGCTGGAGCCGGCCATCGCCGGAACGCTGGGCGAGCGCGGCGATATCCACCGCTTCGCGGGGCGCTACGAGGAGGCCATCGCGGAGTACGACCGGGCGCTGGCCCTCGACCCGGGCTACGCCTGGGCCCTGGGGAGCCGCGCGATGGCCAACGAGGCCCTGGGCAGACGCGCGGAGGCGCTGGCGGATCTGGACCGTGCGGTGGCGCTGAATCCCGGCTACGCCTGGGCCGTGGCGCAGCGCGAGCGTTTGCTTCTCGGCGGGGATTCACCGGAGGGCGGGCGGAACGACGGACCGGGGTGACCTCCCGGCACCCGTGCTTCCGGCTCCTCTCCCTCCGCGGCCGCTCACCGGCCCTGTCGTGACACGCGCCGGGTGACGCAGGCCGACACGGCGTGGCGTACGGCGCGCAGCACGGCACGGCAGCGCGAGAGATACCGGGCCGGGCGGGAGCGGCGGACCGGGCGCGGTGCGGGCGATGGGGCCGGTGCGGACGCCGCTACGGCCTCGGCCACGTCCTGAACGGTGGTGTCCACCGGCTCGGGAGCGGCCGGATCGGCCGGGGGCGGCGACGGATCGGTGGTCCTGGCCTGCGGGGTGACGGGGCGCCGGGTGGCTTCTGCGCGCATCATCGCGCGCATGGCGGCATAGACATCGATGGGCATGCGGATACTCCTGCGGTCTCGGACGTCCGATGGCTGAGCGGGCAGGGCACACCGCATCCGGAATCCGCGGGGCAGCCGCGGAAACGGGATGGTGGAGGTGCCCGGGCCCGGTCAGCAGCGCAGGACGACGGACCGTGAGGAGAGCAGACCGGCCGGGGTGTCGCCCCCGGCGGCGAACGCGCCGCCGCCCGTCGCGGGGTCGGCGGGGCGACCGCGGACCGCGACGAGCACGAGGGGGCCGAGGGACGTCGTGAGGGAGCGATGGGCGCCGAACGAGGCGCCGTGGACCACCCGCCCGGCATGCCGCGCCGGATGCCCGGCACCGTCCCGGGCGAGGAGCTTGGCCGACGCCGAAGAGGGGGAGCGTTCGTCCTCGGTCTCCGGCGCCGACGGAACAGGCGCCGGGACGACGGGAGCACCCGCGGGGGCGGACGCGGCGAGGCCCCGGGCCGGGGCGGGAGCACCGGCGTCACCGGGCAGGGACGCGGCCGGGGCCGGGGCCGGGGCCGGAGCCGGGTTCGGAGGCCCGGCCACGCACTGGTCGGGCCCGGTGGACGGCGAGTCGCGGACGACCCCCAGGGCCAGCACGGCATGCAGCAACGTGACCGCCAGCAGCAGGAGGACGGCGGCCGCGCACGGGCCGCCGCACACCGCGGGGCGGTTCGTGTCGCGGCCGTGCACCATGCGGCCTCCCTCGCTGATCCCCCTCAAGGGAACCCGGCACAGCGGAAGATGGCACTCCGATTACCGGGAAAAGTCCATACTTTCACCCGTGTCGGTTATCTCCTCGAACGCACATATCGTCACATTTCGAGGAGTTGCCGGTCGCCGTGGTGTGTTCATTCGAGCAGCGTGGCCGGTGCGGCCTGCCGCCAGGAGTCCAGCAGGATGTCCCGCAGCTCATCGAGGTCCTCCAGCGCGGCGAGCCGCACCCGCACCCAGGCCGAACTCGCCTCATGGGCGGCGACCCAGAACTTCTCCGGCTCCGCCAGCACCAACTCCTTCCGCTCCTCCTTCGGACATCTGACGGCCATCGAGGTCTCGTCCTCGGGCAAGGTGGCGAACATCTTCCCGGCGACCCGGAAGGTGGGCATCGACCAGGCGATCTTCTCTGTGGTCTCCGGCAGCGACAGGGCGACGGCGCGGACATCGTCGGAGGTGGTCATGGCCCGACCGTAGAACACCCCATCGACAGGCGCGCCCGTGCTTGAATGCCCAGGTGACGGATCTGGACGTGCTCAAGGTGTTCTGCGGGCCCTATGGCCGCGGTGGCAATGAACTCGGCGTGGTGCGGGACGGCGCCGCGGTGGCCGGCGAGGCGGAGCGGCAGCGGGTCGCCGCCCGGCTGGGGTTCAGCGAGACCGTGTTCGTGGACGATCCGGAGCGCGGCGTCGTCGACATCTACACCCCGAGCGTCCGGCTGCCCTTCGCGGGCCATCCGCTGGTGGGCACCGCCTGGCTGCTGGACCTGCCCGAGCTGCTGCCGCCCGCCGGTGAGGTCTCCGCGCGCCAGGACGGCGAGTTCACCTGGATCACCGGCCGGCCCGCCTGGGCGGCCGGGCGGCGCACCCGGCAGTACGCCTCCCCGGAGGAGGTCGAGGCGCTGCCCACCCCTCCCGAGGGCGAAGGCTGGCTGTACGCCTGGGCGTGGCAGGACGAGGCCGCGGGCCGGGTGCGGGCGCGCGCCTTTCCCCGCCGCGGGGACGGGATCGTCGAGGACGAGGCCACCGGCGCCGCCGCCCTGATTCTCTCGGGCGAGCTGGGCCGCGCCCTCAACATCACCCAGGGCGTGGGGTCGCAGATCCTCACCGGTCCCCAGCCGGACGGCTCCATCGAGATCGGTGGCCGGGTCGAGCTCGCCGAGGTCCGCTCGCTGTAGCCGGTCGGCCGCCCCGAGCCCCGGCGGTGGTCCGGGCGGTCGCGGTCAGCGCGTACGGGCGTAGTGGATCGCGATCCGCGCCCCGAGCCGCGCGTTGTTCTTGACCAGGGCGATATTGGTCCGCAGGCTCTCGCCCCCGGTCAACTCGACGATCCGGCCCAGCAGATACGGGGTCGCGTCCTTGCCGCCGATTCCCGCCTCCGCCATCTCGGCGAGGGCCTGCTCGATGATGCCGTCGATCCGCTCGGCGGGGATCTCCGCGGCCTCGGGCACCGGATTGGCGATGCTCAGCCCCGCCGTCATGCCCAGCTCCCACTGGGCGCGCATGGTGGCGGCGATCTCCTCGGGCGAGTCGACGCGCAGCGGGGAGCGGAAGCCGCTCACCCGCGAGTAGAAGGCGGGGAAGTCGTCGGTGCCGTAGGTGAGCACCGGAACGCCCAGGGTCTCCAGCTTCTCCAGGGTCAGTCCGATGTCGAGGATGCTCTTGACCCCGGCGCTGATGACGGCCACCGGGGTGGTGGCGAGCTCGGTGAGATCCGCGCTGATGTCGAAGGAGTGCTCCGCTCCCCGGTGCACTCCGCCGATGCCACCGGTGACGAAGACCCGGATCCCGGCGAGCGCGGCGAGCCGCATGGTGGACGCCACGGTGGTGGCGCCGTGGCCACCGCGCGCGATGACATGGGCGAGGTCGCGCACGCTGACCTTGCCGACGTCCGGGCTGGTGGCGAGCAGTTCGAGGTCGGCCCGGTCCAGACCGGCGCGTGGCGTGCCGTGGAGGACGGCGATGGTGGCGGGGACCGCTCCCTCGGCGCGAATGATCTCCTCGACCTCGGTGGCCATCTCGACGTTCTGCGGATACGGCATGCCGTGGCTGATGATCGTGGACTCCAGCGCGACCACGGGCCGGCCGTCGCGCAGGGCCTCCGCGACCTCCTCGGTGAGGCTCAGCCGGGGGTGAGGGGTGGTCATGTGGTCCTCCGCAGCGGTGCGTCGAGCGCGTCCTCGATCAGACGCGGGGTCAGGTCGGCTCGTACGGTGGCGGGGGTGGCCACGGTCAGCGCGGCGGCGGCGTGGCCGTAGCGGGCGGCGTCGACCGGGTCGGCGCCACCGAGCAGGGCGTGCGCGAACGCGCCGAGCATCGCGTCGCCGGCCCCGGTGACGTCGTGTACCTCGGCCGGTGGCGCCTCCAGTGGCACCCGGCCCTCGTCGAGGGTGCTCAGCAGGGAGCCGCGCGCACCGAGCCGCACCCACACATGCCGCACGCCGTGCTCATGGAGGAGGGCCACGGCCCCGAGCAGCTCCGGGTCGTCCGCGGCGGCGTCCCCGTCGAGGTCCCGGCCGGCCAGCGCGCCCAGCTCCGCCACGTTCGGTGTGACGGCGAAGACCGGCCGCCCGGTGGCGAACAGCGGGGCCAGAAGGGCCGCCTTGGGGACGCTCACCGGGTCGATCAGCGTCTGGACGCCGGTGGTGGCGGCGATGTCCAGGACGTACGAGAGCACCCGTGGGGAGAGGTTCCCGTCCAGCACCAGCAGACCGGCGTGGCCGATCAGCTCACGCGCGGTGTGCAGATGCTCGGGGCTCAGCGCGTCGGTGGCGGCCATGTCGGCGATGGCCACGACCAGATCGCCGTCGGCGTCCAGCACCGCCGTATAGGTGCCGGTGGGATGCGGGCCGCGGTGCACATGGTCGACGCTCACCCCGGCGGCCCGGGTCTCGCTCAGCAGCCGCTCCCCCGCCGCGTCCTGACCCACGGCGGCGATGAGATGGGTGGGGGTGCCCAGCCGGGCGAGGTTCTCGGCGATATTGCGGCCGACCCCGCCGGGGCTGGTGTGGGACCGGCCCGGATTGCTGGTGCGATACGCGACGGGTGCCAGGCTGCGCACCTTGATGTCCACATTGGCGCCGCCGATGACCACCACCGCGTGTTCCCGGCGCAGGATGTAACCGCGCCCCAGGATGGCGCCCTTCTTGCCCAGGTTGGAGAGATGGACGTTGACCGCGGCCCGGGTGGTCCCGAGGGCATCGGCGATGGACTGGGCCCCGGCCAGGGGGTCCCGTCGCAGCAGCGCGAGAATCTCCCGTTCCCTGCGCGTCAGCATCATGCTCAGCAGAGTAAAGGACCCTTAGCCCGATAAACAGGCCACTGACACCCATGGGTTGGCCCAGGAGATCGTAAAAGAACGGCGGATGACATCCTGGGAAGCCATGGCGCGCCGGACACTCTCGGCAGCAGCCCGGGAACCTGTCCGGTGACGAGGAAGAAGGCCGATGAGACTCTGCTTTCTGGTGGAGGAGCGCTATCGCCATGACGGGATGCCCCGTGAGGTGATCCGTCAGCTCTCCGCCTGGGGCCACCAGGTGGACGTGGTCCGGCCCGGCCGTTCCCTGCTGCGGATGTCCGATGCGGTGCGGGCGGGCAGCCATGACGCCTGGGTGCTCAAGACGGTGTCCGGAGGCCCCGGGCTGACGCTGCTGGAGGCCGCGTCGGCGGTCGGGCTGACCACCGTCAACGACGCGCGCGCCATCCGCGGCGTACGGGACAAGGCGCTGGCGGCCGCCATCGGGCGCAGCCGGGGGCTGCCGTTGCCGCCCACCTACGCGGCGGCCCGGCCCGAGGCGCTGGAGGAGATACCGGAGGCCGAGTTCCCGCTGGTGGTCAAGCCCGCGGACGGCAGCTCCGGGCGGGCCGTACGGCTGGTGCCGACGCCGGACCGGCTGCGGGCGCTGCGTGCCGAACTGGCCGTGGAGGGCATGCTCATCGCCCAGCCCTATGTGCCGAATTCGGGCATCGACCTCAAGGTGTACTGCGTGGACGGGGAGTTGCACGCGACCGAGCGGAGCTCACCGCTCAGCCCCGACGGGGGCGCCCGCGGCCGTCGGGTACGGCTGTCCGCCGAAGTGGCGGCCATCGCCGCCGAGGTGGGCGCGGTCTACGGCCTCGATCTGTACGGGGTGGATGTGCTGCTGGGCCCGGACGGGCCGGTGGTCGTCGATGTGAACGACTTCCCCAGCTTCAAGGAGGTGCCGGACGCGGCGGCCCGGGTGGGGCGTGCGGTACTGGAGTTGGCGCGCAGGGGCGGCGCCCGGTCCGGGGCGGCGTTCGTCGGCGCCCTCACCGAGCCGGTGCTGGCTCCGGAGCCGGTCCCGGCCGTGGCCACGGGCCGGCTATGAACGCGGGCCGCGGCCACGGGCCGGATAGGGCCGCGACGGTGAGCGGCGGCCGATGAGGATCGGTCTGATCACCGCCGACCCCGGTCATCAACTCCTCGCCGACACGGCGCAGTTGCTGTCGCCCCACCATGAGGTGGTGGCGATCGATCCGGGCGGCCACGAGGCCGGGGCGCGGGCCCCGGCCGACCCCGGGGCACACGCGGCCGCCCCCTCGGAAGACGCGGCCGGCCCCGGGGAACTCGCCGATGTCTATCTGCTGAAGGCCCGGACGCCGCATGCGCTGGCGCTCGCCCGGTCCCTGGAGCGGCGCGGCGCCCCGGTGGTGAACTCCGCCGCGGCCACCGCCCTGTGCCAGGACCGGACGGCGATGGCCGACGTGGCGCTCCGCGCCGGTCTGCCGTTCGCCCCCACCCGTACCGTGGCCTCGCTCGCCGGGCTGATGGCGGAGCGGCTGCCTCGCCCCGTCGTCGTCAAGAGCCGCCACAGCCGCCGCCACGACCTGGTGGCCCGCGTCGACGACGCCGCACGGCTGCGCGTCCTGGGCGCCGACTGGGCGGATGAGCCCGTCGTGGTGCAGGACTTCACCCCGAACGACGGCTGGGACCACAAGCTGTGGGTGATCGCGGGCCGGGTGTTCGCCGCGCTGCGCCGGTCGGAACTGGCGGCCGGCGGCCGCGGTCCGAGCCTGCCGCTCGCCCTGGACGCACTGCCCCCGGGCTGGCTGGATCCGGTGCGCCACGTCGGTTCGGTGTTCTCGCTGGAGGTCTACGGCGTGGATCTGATCGACGCGGGCCGCGGCGCCCCGCTGATCGTGGACATCAACGCCTTTCCGGGGATCCGCGGTCAGGCCGGCGCCCCCGAGGCGCTGGCGGCCCTGGCCCTGCGGACCGCCGAACGGGGCGGACTCACCGCGCCCCGCCCATGACCGACACGAGGGAAATACTAGGGGACTCCCGTCCTAAATAGGGGTGGTCGCAGGCCGGACCGGAGCGGCAGGGTGGTCTACTGGTCTCCGCGCGACCCGAGGCACGCGCGCGACAGCCATACGACAGCCGCCGCGAAACGAGCGGCGCGAAAGGACATCACGTGACCGCACACCCCACCGGCACAAGCCTGTGGATCAGGCAGTTCCACCCCGCGCCGGCCGCGGCGACGCGACTCATCTGCCTGCCCCACGCCGGCGGGTCCGCCTCCTACTACTTCCCCGTCTCCAAGGCGCTCTCGCCCACGGTCGATGTGCTCGCCGTGCAGTACCCGGGGCGCCAGGACCGGCGCAACGAGAAGTGCATAGACACCATTGCCGACCTGGCCGACGCGCTGGTGCCGGAGCTGCTGCCCTATACGGACAAGCCGGTGGCGCTTTTCGGCCACAGCATGGGCGCCACCCTCGCCTTCGAGGTCGCCCTGCGCCTGGAGCAGAAGGGCGTGGTGCCGGTGGCGCTGTTCGCCTCGGGGCGGCGCGCCCCCTCCTGCCACCGTGACGAGTCCGTCCACCTCCGCGACGACGACGGGCTGATCGCCGAGGTGAAGGCGCTCGCCGGGACCGACACCCAGCTCCTGGGCGACGACGAGATCCTCCGGATGGTGCTGCCCGCCATCCGCAGCGACTACAAGGCGGCCGAGACCTACCGCTACACCCCCGGCCCGCAGCTGGCGACGCCGATCCACGCGCACGTGGGGGACGACGACCCCAAGGCGAGTGTCGAGGAGGCCCGCGCCTGGGGCGAGCACACCACCGGTGGCTTCGACCTCCAGGTCTACTCCGGCGGCCACTTCTACCTCAACGACGAGGCCCCGCGCGTCATCGCGTCGATCCGGAAGGTGCTGACCGAGCAGTCCTGAGCGCCCGCCCGGCCGGGATCACGGGGTGGCCGCCCCGACGATGCACGGGGCGATATCGCCGTAGGCGGTTCGCGGAACCCGCGCTCGTAGGTGCCGCGGCGGAGTGCCCCTCCTGGCCGGGCTCTTCCAGGCCGCCGAGGTGTCCCCGGCCAGAGGCCGACGTGAGTTCGGTTCACTTTGGAGGGAAGCCGACCAGCACGGATCACGGTCACACCGTGTCCAGTGTTCCGCTGAGAGTAATCCCAGCCTGAACTCGATGATGAGTCGATCTCCGGGTTGCGTTTGCCTCTCCCGCGACCACCGCGTTACCTGGAAAGAGGCGCAGTGAGGCTCACCGTCGCGGCGAGGAGCGGCCATGATCACGCAAGAGCAGGTCGACCGGGTCCTGCGGTTGAGCGGGAACGGTCTTCCGTGTGTGTCCCTCTACGTCCCCGTGCTGCCCGAGCAGCCCGGCCGCAGCACATTCATGACCCGGGTGGCCAGTCTGCTGGACGGCATCCGGCCGCTCTCATCGGACAGCTCGCTCGATCATGCCGCGCGGCTCTCGCTCCGCGAGGACATCGTGAAGCTGGAGAAGTCGCTGGCCTTCGAGCCGCACCAGCCCGGCGCCGTCGCCGTCTTCGCCTGCAGCGGCAAGGATGTGTACGAGGAGGTGTGGCTGCCACGCCCCACCCGCGAGCGCATCGTGGTGGACTCCGATCCGTACGTCCGCCCCATGCTGGCCGTGCTGGATGAGTACGACCGTGCCTGCGCCGTCATCGTGGACCGGGGGACCGGCCAGATCTGGGAGCACTACCTCGACCAGGCCCGGGAGCTGGAGGCGATCCGCGACCGTACGCTGCGCAAGCCCGACTACGCTGCGGGGCTGGCCGAGGACAAGGTCCGCAACAAGGCCGATGAGCTGAGCAAACGCCACTTCCGGAAGCTGATCGGCGAGCTCAAGCAGCTGTTCGGAAGGCGGGCCTTCGATGTGCTCGTGGTCGGCGGGCACTCCTACGAAGTGCCGAACTTCCTTCAGTTCCTCCCCCGTGACCTGCGGGACCGGCTGATCGGCGATTTCACCGTCGACCGTGAGAACGCGACCCCCGCGGACATCAGAAACCGGGTGCAGAAGATCGTCTCCGACCACGCCCACCAGGAACAACGGCGGCTCGTGGGCGACATCCTGGAGGCCAAGGCAGCCGGGCGGCCGCCGAGTGCCGTGGGGCTGGACGAGACGCTGTGGGCGGCGTCGCTGGCCGCGGTCGGCACACTGGCGGCGGACGAGGAGGCGGCCGCCCCCGGGGTCGTCTGCGACCGGGACGGGCTCCTCGCCCGCTCGGGCAAGAGCTGTCCGCTGTGCGGCGATCCGCTGCGCGAGGTCCCCGACATCATCGATGCGCTGGTCGAAACCGTCATTGACGACGGGGGCGAGATCCGCCATATCGAGCCGGAGACCGAGCTGCGCACCCAGCTGACCGGGGCTCTACTGCGCTTCGAGCTCCCGCCGCGGCCGACCGCCACGGGATAGCCCGCCCCGGCCCGGGCGGCCACGGTGGGCGGACCACTCGACCAGGCCGCGGCGACGAGCCGGCGGGTGCGCGCAAGGACCGCGGTGGGCCCGGTCCGGCGGATCTCCGGCGGACGGGGCCCGGCAGAGGTGTGCGGGCGGCGCCGCGGGACCCACGGTGGCCCGGCCGGTCCGAGGTGGCCGAGCCGGAGCCGCGGGGTGCTCAGCCGTGCGGCCGGTCCGCCAGGACGGTGCGTATGTAGTCCTCGACGGTGGCGTCCAGGCCCACGTCACGCCCGGCCCGCTCGGACAACAGCCAGCGGTGTTCGAGCAGTTCGTAGTAGATCTGCGCGGTGTCGGTGACACCGCGCAGATCCTTGGGAACGGCCCGCACGGTGGGCCGGAAGACATCGCGGACCCACCGGTGGGCGAGCACCTCCGGGCGCGCGCCGAGCGGATCACCGGGCGCGTAGTCGTCCTGTGTGGCCATCCAGGTCTCCAGGTCGTTCAGGAGGCTGCGGGCCTGGTTCTCCTCGGCGTCCAGTCCGGTCAGCCGCAGCAACTGCCGCTGGTGGTGGCCCGCGTCGACGACCTTGGGCACGAAGGTGACGGCGTCGCCGTCGGGTGAGCGCTCGATCTGCATCTCCGCCACGTCGAACCCGAGGTCGTTCAGGCGCCGGACGCGCTGGTCGATGGCGTGGCGCTGGGCGAGCGGATAGACCGACTGGCGGGTCAGCTCATGCCACAGGTCGCAGTAGCGCTCGGCGATGGCCTCGCCGAAGAGCACCGGGTCGACCGAGGGGTGCAGGGAACCGCTCGCCTCCAGGTCCATCAGCTCGCCCGCGATGTTCACCCGCGCCACCTCGACGTCGTAATCCCGCTGTCCGCTGGTGAGCTTGGGCTGGATCTGCCCGGTCTCGGCGTCGACCAGATAGGCGGCGTACGCGCCCGCGTCACGCCGGAAGAGGGTGTTGGACAGCGAGCAGTCGCCCCAGGCGAACCCGGCCAGATGCAACCGCACCAGCAGCACCGCGAGCGCGTCGAGCAGCCGCCGGATGGTGCTCGGCCGCATGGTCGTCTGGAACATCGAGCGATAGGGCTGCGAGCCCACCAGATGGCGGGTGATCAGCGCCGGTTCCAGCGGTTCGCCGTGCTCGTCGGCGCGCCCGGTCACCACCGCGAGCGCGTCCACCGCGGGGACCGCGAGCCGGTCCAGGTCGCGCAGCAGCCCGTACTCCCGTACGGCCGCCCACTCGCCGACCTCCTTGACGGCGACGATCTCGCCGCCCGCCTGGGCGAAGCGGACGACATGGCGGGAGATGCCCCGGGGCAGCGCGACCAGGTGCTCCTCCGGCCAGTCCGCCAGCGGGATGTTCCACGGCAGATCGAGCAGCGACGCCGGATGCTCGGGCGAGGTGGCGGTGATCTGCAGCTCCATGACACCCCAGTGTGCGGTACGGAGGTGTGATCAGACCCGGCCGGGCAGGGGGGTGCTCGCCGGTGCGCGCATTCCGTCGAGGACGACCGTGACACACCGTTCGGCCTGGAGCCGGTCGGCGGGGAGGTCCAGTACACAGGCTCCGGCGGCGGCCGCCCTGGCCAGGAACGGAATGTCCCGCCAGGACAGATCGGCGCGCAGCACGCCGTCCCGCTGGGCGCGTTCGGTCAGCCGCCGTACGCGATCGAGCAGGGTGCGGCGGGCGGCGGCCACCTGGGGTCCGCCGCGATCGTCGAGGGAGTCCGAGAGCCCCGCGTTCTCCCCGGTGCGCAGGGCGAGGGCGGTGAAGAACCGGGTGAAGGCCGGCCAGGACTCGTCCTCGCCCAGGGCCTGTTCGGCGCTGTCGGCGAGTTCGCCGAGCACATCGAGGAGGACGGCTTCCAGCAGTTGGGCCCGCTCGGGGAAGCGACGGTAGACCGTGCCGACGCCGACCCCGGCCAGCCGCGCGATCTCGTGGTAGCTGACGTCGAAGCCATGGGCGGCCACCGCCTGGCGTGCGGCGGCCAGGACGCGGGCGGCGTTGCGCCGCGCGTCCGCGCGCGGCGGTCTGGGGGGCCGCTGAGCGGAGGGCATGCCCGTCATGTCCCCAGCCTAGTCAGAAGTGGACAGAAACTGTCCACCTCCGTACGCTGAACTCTAAGCGGACAAGATCTGTCCATTTAGCCGGCGGCACCACGGCCACGTACCCCATCGGCCGCTCGCCACACGTCCCCGCCGCACGACCGAACAGCGCACGACCGAACAGGAGCCACGGCCATGAGCCATCTCGACGGCACCACCGCGGTGATCACCGGGGGCAGCGAGGGCCTCGGCTACGCCATCGCCGACGCGTTCGCCACCGAGGGCGCCGACCTGGTGCTGCTCGCCCGCGACCGGGAGAAGCTCGACCGGGCCCGGCACACCCTGGCCGGACACGGCACCACCGTACGCACCCTCTCCGTCGACCTGGCCGACCCCGGCGCCGTGACCACCGCCGCGCGTCAGGTGCTCGCGCTCACCGAACGGGTGGACACCCTGGTCAACAACGCGGGCACGGCACACTTCAGCCCGCTCGCCCAGACCTCCGCCGACTCCTTCGACGCCATGCTCCACCTCAATGTCCGGGTGCCCTTCCTCCTCGCCCAGGCGCTGCTGCCCGCGCTCGTCGCGGGCCGCGGCAGCATCATCAACATCAGCAGCTACTGGGCACACAAGATGGTCGCCGACCGTCCGTCGGCGGCCTACTCCGCCACGCGTGGCGCCATCAACGCGATGACCCGGGCCCTCGCCAATGAGCTGGGCCCCTCCGGCGTCCGGGTCAACGGCATCGCCCCCGGGGCCGTACGCACCCCCACCTACGAACGGGACCATCTCGGCCCGATGAGTGCCGAGGAGCGCGACGGCCACGACCGCCGCACCCGGGACGCCTATCCCCTGGGCCGCGTCGGGGAACCCCACGAGGTGGCCGCCGCGGCCGCCTTCCTCGCCTCCCCGCAGGCCGGCTGGACCACCGGCACCATCATGAACGTGGACGGCGGACTGACCGTCCGCTGACGGCCCGGGCAGAGTCCGGCAGCCGATAAAATGGCCTTTGATGCCGAGAATCCGCCACACTCCCCAGGCGACGACGGGCCTGCGTCCGCTGCCCGCCGGTGGCGGCATCGACGCTCATCGGCATGACGAGCACCAGATCGTCTACGCCGGGCGAGGAGTGCTGGCCGTCACCACCGACGCGGGCAGCTGGATCGCGCCCGCCAACCGGGCGCTGTGGATTCCGGCCGGGACCGTCCATGAGCACCGCGCGTACGGCGCCACCGACCTCCATCTGGTGGGGCTGGCGGTGGCGGACAATCCGCTGGGGCTGGAGCAGCCCGCGGTCCTCGGCGTCGGCCCGCTGCTGCGCGAGCTGATCATCGAATACACCGCGCGGCCGGCGGACACCGGCGCCGAACGCCGCCGGTTGCGGGCCGTACTGCTCGATCAGCTCCGGCACTGTGCCGAGCAGCCCGTGCATGTGCCCGCCGCCGGGGACCCGCGGCTGGCCGCGGTGTGCGGCCTCCTCCACGACGACCCGGCGGACAACCGGACGCTGCGGCAGCTGGGGGCCGCGGTCGGGGTCGGCGAGCGCACCCTGACCCGGCTGTGCGCGGCGGAGCTGGGCATGACCTTCCCGCAGTGGCGCACCCAGCTGCGGTTGCACCACGCCCTGCGGATGCTGGCCGAGGGCGTCCCGGTCACGGCGGTCGCCCATCGGTGCGGCTGGGCGTCCAGCAGCGCCTTCATCGATGTCTTCCGCCGGGCCTTCGGCCACACCCCCGGCGCCCACCGCACGCTCTGACGTCCGGCCCCCGTTCAGTCCTCGGCCAGCACCACGACCGTATCGCCCTCCCCCAGGGTCAGCGGCGCCGTCTTGGACGGGTTGAGGTGGACGCCGTAGAGCGGTGGCTCATCGCTCTGCCGGGCCAGCCGGTAGCCGATGGCCGTCTCACCGCGCTGGCGGGCCGCCTCGATGACGGTGGCGAAGTTGGCCTCCGCGCCGGGTATCAGATAGCTGGGCGCGGGTTTGAGGTAGATCTCGGAGCCCTCCGGGTCGAAGAGGTCGGCGAAGACCGCGTACAGATGGCGGTTCTCGGTGAGCTGGGTCAGCAGAAGGCTGATCACCTTGGTGGAGACGATGAAGTCGTCGGCCTTGGTGACCTGCGCGACCTCGCGGTTGGCGTCGTCGTGCATCTCGGTGACGATCGAGTACGGATCGCCCAGCTGGATCTCGATGTCGCGCAGGTGGAGCAGGGTGACCAGGGTGCGGTCGTCGGACCGTCCGGGGTCGATCCCGTCGTCGGTGAGCACCACGATATGGCGGTAGTCGTCCAGCCCGAGTGCCTCCAGCGACGGGCGGCGGGTGGGTTCGCAGTGCTTGAAGCCGACCGTGAGGTTCTTCAGCTCCCGGTTCGCCTCCTCCCGGGGCGGGCGCGGGGCGGCGACGTCCACCACCGAGCCGGGTTTCACCAGGAGGTCGAGCTGCGCGATGATCTTCTCGGCACGGGAGTTCCAGCCGATCAGCAGGGTCCGGTCCGGTACCGGCGGCCGGAAAGCGGCCGTGGCCATCGCCGAGCGCACGATCCGGGGCCGGGTGGCCGCCACCTTGATGAGCAGATCGTCCTCGGCGACCATCAGCAGCCGGTCCCCGCGTTCGATCACGGTGTCCATGGCGGGGTTGACCAGCGCCTCGCCGTCCGCGCGCTGTACACCGATGGGCACTCCGAGCTCGAAGGCGTTCAGCGACTCCCCATAGGTGGCGCCGGCCAGTGCGGGCGCGTCCCAGGGGTAGATCTCGTTGCCGATGAAGCTGAGCAGTTCATTGAAGACGGTGGACAGACCGGACTGGCGGTGGGACTGCACGATCAGCCCGACCGCGATGTCATCGGCGTCGATGACCAGCGCGGTGTCCCCCGCGGCCAGCCGGGCGGCCGCCAGGTTCGCCGAACTCTGCACGGCGGCCACCACATTGGGCCGCGTCCCGGACCAGGTGCGGCCGTTGAGCAGCAGCAGCGTCTTGATGACGTCGATGTCGCTGTCGTCCCCGACGGGTGAGAGCACCATGATGGCCTTGGCGCTGTCCGGGCTCACCAGCTCCAGGTCGCCGCGCTGGAGCGGATTGCCGGAGCGGCAGATCACCCGGGTCTTCCCGGTGTCCGGGATGCGGCGCCGGATCTCGTCCTCCATGTCGACCTTGTCCCGGTCGGCGAGGATCACCACACAGGAGCGCCGCTCGCTCTGGTTGGCCTCCGCCAGCTCCGCTATCACCGTGAAGACCTGCTCCGACCAGCCCAGCACGATGGTGTGGCCGTGCTCGATCAGCCGTGAGGTGCCCTTGCGCAGCTGCTGGATCCGGGCCTCCAGGCCGGTGGTCATCACACCGATCAGCGCGCTGACGATGAAGATTCCGCCGATGGTCACGGTGAGCATGAGGACCAGGAACAGCGGCCGGCCCGTGTCCCCGCCCATCGTGCCCGGATCGAGGGTCCGCAGCAGGCTCATCCAGACGACGCCCAGCCAGCCACCGTTGTCCTCGGTGTCCTTGTGGGCGAAGGCGACCACCACCGCGGAGACCAGGGTGATCAACGCCAAGGAGGCCAGCCCCAGCCAGCCGATCAGCGCCGGGGTGCCACGGTCCATCGTCCCGTCGAACCAGTACCGCAGCCGCTCCCGCAGCCTCTTGCGCATGCCGCATTCCTCCATAGCCCATCGCGCCGCCGGACCCAACGGCCCGTGGTGAGCGGCGCTTTACGCCATGAGGGTGTCGTCTGACCCCGCTTCAGCGCCAATCGGGCGCCGCCGGTGACCAGCGGAGGGCCCGTCCGGCGGGCCGTCGGCGGGGCTCGTCGGCGGCCGTCCGGGGCGGCGGGGTCAGCCGGGGATGTCGTCCCACTGGTCGAGGAGGTCCTCGCCCTCGGTGTCGGCCAGCGGGAGCATCGGGTCGGTCAGCGGCTGCTCGGCCCAGATGATCTTGCCATTGGGGGTGTAACGGGTCCCCCAGCGCAGCGCGTACTGGGCGACGAGGAAGAGCCCTCGGCCGCCTTCGTCGGTGGTGGCGGCGCGGCGCAGATGCGGCGAGGTGCTGGAGCCGTCGGCCACCTCGCAGATGAGGGTGCGGGCGCGCAGCAACCGGACGCGGCTGGGGGCGCAGCCGTAGCGGATGGCGTTGGTCATCAGCTCGCTGAGGATGAGTTCGGTGGTGAAGGCGATGTCCTCCAGCCCCCATGCGGCGAGTTGCTCGGCGGCCTCGTTGCGGATGCGGGCGACCGCGGCGGGGTCGGAGGGCAGCTCCCACTCGGCGACGTGCCCGGGGTCCAGCAGATGGGTGCGGGCGACCAGCAGGGCGATGTCGTCGCCGGGGTGGGCGGAGGTCATGGTGTCGAAGACGGCCTGGCAGGTCTCCTCCGGTGTGCCCTCGGGCAGCCCGGCGAGGGTGCGGCGCAGGACGCCCAGGCCCTCGTCGAAGTCCCGGCCGCGGTCCCGGATCAGGCCGTCGGTGTACAGGGCCAGCCGGCTGCCCTCGGGCAGGTCCAGCTCGACGGTCTCGATGGGTTCGCCGCCCAGGCCCAGCGGCGGGGCGAGGGGGATGTCGGGGAAGGTCACGGTGGAGTCCGGCAGGACCACCGCCGGGCCCGGGTGGCCGGCGCCCGCCATCGTGCAGTGGCCGGAGACCGGGTCGTAGATGGCGTACAGACAGCTGGCGCCGCTGATCCCCGGGGCGTCGGTGCCCGATGCGGCCTGGTCCTGGTCGAACCGGCTGGCCAGCTCGTCGAGATGGGCGATGAGCTCATCGGGCGGCAGGTCGAGGGCGGAGAAGTTGTGCACGGCGGTGCGCAGCCGGCCCATGGTGGCGGCGGCGTGCAGTCCGTGGCCGACGACATCGCCGACGGCGAGGGCGACCCGGCCGCCGGGCAGGGGGATGACGTCGAACCAGTCGCCGCCGACTCCGGCCTGGGCGGGCAGATAGCGGTGGGCCACGTCCAGGGCGTCCTGGTCGGGCAGGCCCTGGGGCAGCAGGCTGCGCTGGAGGGTGGCCGCCATGGCGTGTTCGCGGGTGTAGCGGCGGGCGTTGTCGATGGCGACCGCGGCGCGGGCGACCAGCTCCTCGGTGAGCGCCACGTCGTCCTCGTCGAACGGGTCGGACTGCTCGGAGCGCCAGAAAGTGGCGATACCCAGGGTGACGTCCCGGGCCCGCAGCGGGATGGTGATCATCGAGTGGATGCCGTACGTGACGACCTTCGTCGCCTGTTCGGGGTCCTGCTCCTGCCATCCCTCATACGCCCGCAGATCCGCCTCGAGCACCGGCCGGCCCGCGCCGAAGCCCAGCGCCTGGGGCACGCCGCCGGCGTAGGTGATCATCTTGCCGACCCGCCACAGCGGATGGTCGGCCCGGATGCCGGAGGTGGCGGTGCGGCGCATGGCGTTGCCCGTGGGCTCGTCGCCGCGCAGCACGGGGTCCACCAGGTCGACGGTGGCGAAGTCGGCGAACCACGGGACGCCGAACTGGGTCAGCTCCTCGGCGGTCCGCACGACGTCCAGGGTGGTGCCGATCTTCGAGCCCGCCTCGAAGAGCAGCCTCAGCCGCCGCTCGGCCACTTCGGCCTTGCCGGACAGCGCGCGCAGTTCGGTGGAGTCACGGAGCGTGGCGACGCTTCCGGACATCCCGCCGTCCCACCGGGTGGGCCGCTGGTTGATGGCGAGCAGCCGGTCCCCGGCCAGATGCACCTCGTCGGTGGCGACCCGGCCCGAGGCGAGCAGCTCGGCGGTGCGCGGCTCGAGGCCGAGCTCGGTGATGGGGCGGCCCTCGGCGTCCCGGGGCAGCTCGAGCAGCCGGCCGGCCTCGTCGTTGGCGAGGACGAGACGGCCGTGGCTGTCGACGATGAGCACCCCTTCCCGCACGGAGTGCAGGACGGCGTCGTGGTGCTCGTACATGCGGGTCATCTGGGCGGGGCCGAGCCCTCGCGTCTGGCGCCGCAGCCGCCCGCCGACCAGCGCCGTCCCGCCGGTGGCGAGCGCGAGCGCACCGGCGGCGGAGCCGAAGACCAGCGGCAGCTGGCGCTCGACCCGGCCGCTCACATCCGCGGCGGTCATGCCGGCGCACACCACACCGGCCACGGTGCCGTTGGCCCGGGGGATCGGGACGGTGGCCTGGACCTCCCGGCCGAGGGGCCCCTGCACCGACTCGGTGACGATCTTGCCCTTCACCACGGGCCGCCAGTCGGCGACGAGCTCCTTGCCGATGAACTCCGGCCTGGGGTGGGTGTAGCGGATGCCCTTGGTGTTCGCCACGACCACGAAGTCCAGATGCGCCCGCTTACGGGTCTCCTCGGCCCGCGGCTGCAGCTGGGCGGTGGGATTCTCCGTGCCCATCGCGGACGCGATCCCCGGGGAGGTGGCGAAGGTCTGGGCGACCGCGGTCGCGCGGCGGACGGCCTCCTGCTCACTGTCGTTGCGCGCCTGGAGGATGAGCGCCGTCGTGGCCGCGACGATGAGCAGGCCGACGAGCAGCACTTGAACAGCGAAAACCTGCCCGGCGATGCTGCGTACGCTCAAGCTGCGCATGCTCAAGAACGAACGGAAGCGCTTCCGGGAGAGGGGGTGTGGGGCAGGTCCTGACCGACCGAAAACTCCGACCACGCACCCTTCCTACCATTTGTCACCCTCGGATCGTGAAGCCCGGCGGCACACGATCGGGGACCGTCCCGGCCTCCGATACACATCGGCACCATACGTGGCGGCTCGGCCACGCATCGCTCACCGTGGCGCTCCTCGTCGAGCGCCGGGCCATATCGGCCCACCTACCACGGTCACACATCGAGCCGGTGGGCCACAGCCCCCATCGTCGCCCTCGCGGCGCCAAGATCCACCCGCGCCCGGTCGGCCACCAGATAGAGAAAGACACCCTGGCGGGTGCGCTGGCTGAGCGGACGGATCAGATGGTATTCGGTGTCCAGGGTGACCACGATGTCCTCGAGACGATCCGGGTCGTAGCCGAGCAGCTCCAGCGTGGACAGCTTGGCCCGCATGACATCCGTGTCCCCGTAGGCCACCTTCTCCAGGTCCGGACCGCGCGGGGTCTGGACGGCACCCAGGGTGATCCGGCTCAGATAGTCCACGAGCGAGGCCGCCAGCGCGCCCTCGCACTCCATCATCTCGCGCAGTGACTCCTCGATGTCGATCATGGCCCGTCGCCCTCCCGGGGACCCTGGAGATCACATCCACCTATTTCATCCTTGCACAAGGCTCGCCGACGCACCCCCGCTCGCGCCCGATCGCCGGCACCGGGTGCCCCACCCCGTGGTGGCGGGCCGCCGATCGTCCTATCCTGCGCACGCGTTGATCGACTTCGGACTGAATCGTCGCTTCCCGCTGGAGGACGCATGACCATCGGCAGCACCCCGTCCCGGGCCGTGGTGGTGGGCACCGGCTCCCGGGCCCAGATGTTCACCGAGGCGCTGGCCCGCCGCCCGCAGCTGAGGGTCGCCGCGCTGTGCGATCCGAACCCGGTGCGCATCGCCCACCACCAGCGGCTGCTGAAGGAGGCGGGCGAGCCGGAAGCCGCCGCCTGGAGTCCCGAGGAGTTCGAGCGGCGGCTGCGCGCGGACGATATCCAGGAGGTGGTGGTGACCTGCGTGGACGCACTGCACGACGCGTACATCGTGCCCGCGCTGCGAGCCGGCTGCCGGGTGGTCACCGAGAAGCCGATGACCACCGATGCGGCCAAGTGCCGCCGCATCCTGGAGACGGTCGAGGAGACCGGCAACCATCTGGCGGTCGCCTTCAACTACCGCTTCAACCCGGTGCACGAGGAGGTCCACCGGCAGCTGTCCGGCGGCGCCATCGGCGAGGTGCTGTCGGTGCACTTCGAATGGCTGCTGGACACCCGGCACGGGGCCGACTACTTCCGCCGCTGGCACCGCGAGAAGGAGCACAGCGGCGGGCTGATGGTGCACAAGTCCAGCCACCACTTCGACCTGGTCAACTGGTGGCTGGGGGCCCGGCCGGCGGAGGTGTTCGGCTACGGCCGGCTCGGCTTCTACGGCCGTGCGGCGGGCGAGCGCAGCGGCTACCGGCGCGAGTACGAGCGGGCGCACGGCGCCGCCGCCGCGCAGGACGACCCGTTCGCGCTGGAGCTCGCCGAGAACGACGCGCTGCGCTCGCTGTATCTGGACGCCGAGGGCGTGGACGGCTACCACCGCGACCGCAACGTGTTCGGCGACGGCGTCACCATCGAGGACGACATGGCGCTGCTGGTCCGCTATGACACCGGCGCCACCATGACGTACCACCTGACCGCCTACTCCCCCTGGGAGGGCTACCGGGTGATGTTCAACGGCACCCGGGGCCGGCTGGAGCTGGAGGTCGAGGAGAGCGCGTGGCAGCCGTCGCTGCTGGGCACCTCCTCGGGCCACGGCACCATCCACGGCGACCAGGCCCTGGCCAACGCGGGCGGTCCGCGGCTGGTGCTGCGGCCGCTGTGGGAGCCGCCGCGGGAGGTGGGGCTGCCGGAGTTCGACCACGCGGGACACGGCGGCGGCGACGAGCGGATGCTGGAGGTGCTGTACGGCCCGGTGGATCCGGCGGCGGCCACCGGGACGGCGGCCGGGGACGCCTCGGACGCCTCACGCCGGCGGGCCACCGAGGAGGACGGGGCGCTGGCGCTGGTCACCGGGCTCGCGGCCAACCAGTCGTTCGTCAGCGGAAAGCCGGTGGCCACGGCGGATGTCGTGACGCTGTAGCCGGGGGCGCCGGGTCCAACGCGGCTCATCCCGCCCGGGGTTGGGGCAGGATGAGCCGCATGGACACGGATGCGATCGAAACACCCCGGGCGCCCCTCTTCCGGAGCGCCACCCGGCACCGCCGAAGACGGCTGCTCGGCTGCCTCGCGGCGGCCGGCCTGCTCAGTGCCTGCGGTACGCAGACCTCCTCGGGAGTCGCCGCGGTGCCCGACGAGGCCACCTCCCGCCCGTCGGGCCCCACCGTCTCCCCGGACAGCGCCGCCCCCGCGGTCTGCCCCGAGTCGGGGGTGCTGCTGCGGGCCGCGGAGGCCAACGCCGCGATGGGGCTGCGGGAGCAGCAGATCGAGCTGGTGAACTGCGGCGGACGCGTCTATACGGTCAACGGCCATCCGTCCGTCCAGGTCCTCGACGCGGACCTGGAGCCGCTGGAGGTCACGGTCGGCCATGGGGCGTCGGGCATCGCCACCGTCGACGGCTTCGAGACGGCCACCGGGCCGGTGCGGCTGAAGCCCGGTGAGCGGGCGGTGATGCGTCTGCTGTGGCGGAATCTGGTGACGGACACCACCCGCCCCGCCGCCGAGGGGCGCTATCTGCGGATCGCGCCGAACGGCGACGGAGCGGATGTGCAGACCGTGCCCGACCTCGTCGACCTGGGCACCACCGGCAAGCTGGGCGTGAGCGCCTGGGCCCGCCCCGGAGCGTCCTTCCCCGGATCGTCCTGGCGCGGATCGCCCGGACGCCGGTTCGTCACCCGCGCCGGTGGTGCCGTAGGTCCCGCGGCCCCGTCAGCCCGGGGCGCCCAGCCGCTCCTGCGGCCGGTCGGCCGGATCCAGCCCCAGTTGCTCGGCGAGCCCGGCGGCCAGGGCCTCCAGGGTCGGATGGCGCCAGACGAAGTTGCCCGCGAGCTTGATGTTCAGCCCCGTCTCCAGGCGCACCCGCAGCTCCATGGCGAGCAGCGAGTCGAACCCCAGTGACCTCAGGGGGGTCTGCGGATCGAGGGTGGCGCTGCTGAGCCGCAGCACGGCACGGATGTGGTCGGTCAGATAGGACTCCAGCGCGGCCCGGCGGGCCGGCCCCGCGGGGAGTGCGGCCAGCCGGGCGCGGATGTCGTCGGTGCCCTCCCGGGCGGCCACCGGAGTGTCGTCGCCGGGGAGGAGCGGGGCGAACAGGGCGGACCGGCGGGCGGCGGCGGGGATCCAGGTGGCCGGTTCGCCGGGGATCACACCGGTCTGCACCCGCCGGTGGGCCAGCAGGGCGCCGAGCGCGCCGAGCCCCTGCTCGGTGGGGATCGTCTGATAGCCGCGGTCGGCGAAGCCGGTGGCCACTCCGGTCTCGCCCCACGGGCCCCAGTTGACCGCGAGGGTGGGCAGGCCGCGGGCCGAGCGCCATCCGGCGAAGCCGTCCAGCCAGGCGTTGGCGGCCGCGTAGGCGCCCTGTCCGGCGTTGCCGAGCAGCGAGGCCATCGAGGAGTACACCGCGAACCAGTCGAGCCGGTGTCCCTCGGTGGCCTGGTGCAGGCGCCACGCCCCGGTGACCTTCGGCGCCCAGACGCGGCCCAGCTGGTCCTCGCGTATGTTGGCCACGGCCGCGTCGTCGAGGACCATCGCGCTGTGGACGACACCGTTCAGCGACGCCCCTTCGGGCGCGGTGGCGGCGGACACGAGCCGGTCGGCCGTGCCCGGGAGGCTGATGTCGCCGGTGACGACGGTGATCCTGGTCCCGGTCGCGGAGAGTTCGGCGAGGGTCCGCGCGGCGGCGCCGATCGGTGCGGTACGCCCGTTCAGCACCAGGTGGCCCGCGCCCCGCCGGGCCAGCCAGCACGCGGTGGCGAGCCCGAGACCGCGCAGGCCGCCGGTGACGATGTACGTACCGCCCTCGCGTACCGTCAGCGGTCCGTCGGGCAGAACGGCGTCGAGCTCGCCCTCCTGCGGGATGGTCAGCACCAGTTTGCCGATGTGGCGGGCACCGGCCATCCGCCGGAACGCGTCGGTGACCTCCGCCAGCGGGTAGGTGGTGCAGCGCAGCGGCTTGAGATGGCCCTCGGCGATCGCGGCGAGCACCTCGCGCAGCATCGCCGCGTACACCTGCGGGCGGGCCAGCTGCAGCTCCCTCAGGTCCACGGTGGAGAAGGTGATGTTGTGGCGCAGCGGGGAGAGTCCGAGCGGGGCGTCGGAGAGGATGTCGCGGACGCCGAGTTCGACGAACCGGCCGAAGGGGCGCAGGCACTCCAGCCCGGCCCGGATGGCCGAGCCGGCGAGGGAGTTGAGCACGACGTCCACGCCCTCGCCCCCGGTGGCCTCCTTGACCTCGTCGCGGAAGTCCAGCGACCGGGAGTCCATCACCTGGGCGATGCCCATGGCCCGCAGGAAGCGCCGCTTCTCCTCGCTGCCCGCCGTGGCCAGCACCTCGGCGCCCAGCAGCCGGGCGACCGCGATGGCGGCGAGCCCGGTGCCGCCGGTGGCCGAGTGGATCAGCACCCGCTCCCCCGCGGTCACCTGGCCGATGTGGCGCAGCGCGTACCAGGCGGTGAGGAACGCGATCGGCAGCCCGGCGGCGGTGTCCGGGGCGAGGCCCTCGGGGAGGGGTGCGGTGCGGTCGGCGGGGACGACGGTGAACGATCCGAAGGCGCCGCCGTGCACATCGGCCGCCACCACCCGGTCACCGGCGCGGAGATGGTCGACACCGGGCCCCACCGCGCTCACCTCGCCCGCGCATTCGAAGCCGAGCCGGTAGCGGATGTTCTCGTCGCCGGGGAGCAGGCCCATGGCGGTGAGGACGTCGCGGAAGTTCAGGCCCGCGGCGAGCACCCGCAGCTCCACCTCTCCGGGCCCGGGCCGGCGGCGGGGGGTGGTGGTGAGCTCCAGGCTGCCGAGGTCGCCGAGGCGGCCGGCGCGCAGCCGGAAGCCGTCGGTGCCGCAGCGCACGGTGCGGGCACAGGCGGTGGTGCGCTCGGTGTCGGTGAGGGGCGCGTAGTCCAGCTCGGCGGTGTAGCGGGCGCTGTCGCGCAGCGCGATCTCCTCCTCGGGGCCGTCGGCGAGGAGTTCGGCGGCGAGGGTTTCCGCGAGCTCGTCGGGGGCGGCCGGGTCGGTGTCCACCAAGGTGGCCCGCAGCTCGGGGTGTTCCAGGGCGAGCACCCGCACGAGTCCGCGGAGCGGGCTCTGTCCGGGGTCGGCCAGGTCCCCGGGGGTGACGGTGCGGGCGCCGCGGGTGGCGGCGTAGAGGCGGGGCGGTTCGGGGAAGCGGGCGGTGAGCGCCTGGGCGGCGGCGAGCAGCCGGCGGGTGCGGCGCAGCCCGTCCTCCGCTCCGCCGTCGGCGGGGCGCGGGCCGCACAGGAGCACCACGGCGCGCGGCCGTTCTCCGGGGCGGGTGAGCCGGCTGGTGAGGGCGTCGCGGAAGGCGTCGAGCCCCTGGTCGGCCAGGGGCGTCTCCCACACCCGGGCGGTGGCGCCGGCGTTGCGCAGGGCGGCTGCCACCGGGCGGGCGGTGCCGTCCGCCTCTCCGACGATCAGCCAGCGCCCCGGGGGCCGGGTGGTCGCGGGCCGGGTGGCGCGCCGCCAGCCGACCTCGAGGAACCACTGGTCGGCCTCGGCCGTGCGGTCCGCGGCGCTGTGGACGATCCGCAGTCCGTCGACGGCGAGGACCGGGCGGCCGTCCGCGTCGAGCAGGCGGACGTGCCCGACGGTGGCCCCCGGGGTGGTCTCGACGAGGCGGGCGTGGCAGTACACGGCGGTACCGGGGTCGCCGAGGACGCGTGCGCTCTGCATCCGCACGGGCAGCATCAGCCGCCGGTCGCCCTCGTCGAGCAACCCGGCGCCGAGGAGTTGGGCGCACAGGTCGACCAGGACGGGATGGACGCGCAGCCCGTGTCCGGGCTCGCGGGCGGCCTCGGGAATCCGTACCCGGGCCCAGAAGCTGTTGCCGTGGCGGGCGGTGGACAGCTCGGTGATGCCCTGGAACGCCGGTCCGTGTGTCACGCCCCGGGCCCGCAGATCGGCGTACAGCGCTTCGGCCGCCATGGGCACGGGGTGGCGCAGGGCGAGGGTCCGGACGGAGGCGGGGCGGGAGCGCGGTGGTACGGCGAGTCTGCGGAGCACGGCAGTGGCCTGCCGCACCCAGGCGCCGTCCTCGGCGCGTCCGAAGATCTCGCATTCGGCCCGGTCGGCGGCGGCGAGGGTCACCGTGGTGGAGAGGTCGGTGTGCTCGGCGAGCCGCAGCAGTTCACGGAAGTGCAGATCGGTGACCTCGACCTCCTCGGGTGTGGCGCCGAACACCTCGCAGGCGGCGGTGAGCGCGAGGGCGTAGGAGGCCGCGCCGGGCAGGACGGGGGCGTCGTGCACCCGGTGGTCGTCGAGCCAGGGCAGGGCCGCGGTGCCGGTGCGGGCGCGCCAGGAGTGGCGGACGGGTTCGCCGGGCACCTCCAGGTGCGCGCCGGGCAGCGCACCGGCCGGGCCCGCGCCGGGCGGGTCGTCGGAGGGCGCGGGGAGTGGGGCGTCGGCCCAGTGGCGGGTGCGGTCGAAGGTGATGGGCGGTACGTCGGCGAGGGCGGCGTCCGCGTACAGCACCGACCAGTCGACGGGGACGCCCGCGCAGTGCAGCGCGGCCAGCTGGGTCCGGAAGGTGGCCGGCTCGTCCTCCTCGCGGCGGAGCGTGGGCAGGACGACGGGGTCCTCCACCAGACCGGCGAGACCGCGCAGGACGGGGTGGGTGATGACCGGATGGGGGGATATCTCGACGTACACCAGGTGGCGGTCGGCCGCGGCGGCGGCGACGGCCGCGGCGAACCGGACCGGGTGGCGCAGATTGGCGCACCAGTAGTCGGCGTCGAAGGCGGGCGGGGTGTGCGGATCGTCGAGGACGGTGGTGTAGAAGGGCACGTCGGGGCGGCGGGGGGTGAGGTCGGCGAGGGCGGTGCGCAGATCGGCCAGGAGCGGGTCCACCTGGGGTGAGTGCGAGGCGACGTCCACGGCGATCGGCGCGGCGGGCACGGAGCGGGCCTGCCAGCCGGCCACGAGCCGTTCGACCTGGGCGGTGTCCCCGGCCACCACGGTGGAGCCGGGTGCGGCCATGACGGCGACGGTGACCGCTGCCGCGGCGGCGCCGGTGTCGAGTTCGGCCTGCACCTCGTCGGCGCCCAGGCCCACCGTGGCCATGGCGCCGTTCCCGGCGACCCGGGTGAGCAGCCTGGAGCGGCGGCAGATCACCTTGGCCCCGTCGGCCAGGGAGAGCGCCCCGGCCACCACGGCGGCGGCGACCTCCCCCATGGAGTGGCCGATGACCCCGGCGGGCTCCACGCCGTGGGCGCGCCAGGTGGCGGCGAGCGCGGTCTGCAGGGCGAACAGCACGGGCTGCACCCGGTCGCAGCCGGTCACCGGGGCGCCGGAGCGGACGATGTCGAGCACCGAGAATCCGGACTCGGCGGCGATGAGCGCGTCGGCCTCGGCGAGCGCCTCGGCGAAGGCCGGTTCGCTCTCCAGCAGCCGCCGTCCCATACCGGGCCACTGGGAGCCCTGTCCGGAGAACACCCAGATCGGCCGGCGGGAGACCGAGGCGCCCACGGCCCCGCTCACCACGGCGGGGTGGGCCTGACCGTCGGCGAACGCCCGCAGGGCGGCCACGAGTTCGGCGCGGGAGGCGGTGGTGACGCCGAGCCGCCCGCGGCCGGCGGCGCGGCGCAGCGCCAGGGTGTGGGCGATGTCGCGCAGCGGGGTGTCCGCGCCGTCGCCCTCCAGCCAGTCCGCCGTCCGCCGTGCGGCGGACGGCAGCGCGGCCGGTGAGCCGGCGGGGACGAGGAACACCTGCGGAACGGCGCGGGTGGCGGTGCGGGGGCGCGGTGCGGTGCGGGAGGCGGGCGCGGTGGGGGGTTGTTCCAGCACCACATGGGCGTTGGTCCCGGAGAAGCCGAAGGAGGACACGGCGGCCAGCCGGGGGCCGGTCCGCACCGGCCAGGGGGTGAGCTCGCGGGGGATGAAGAAGCGGGTTCCCTCGGCGGCGATGGCGGGGTTCCACCGGGTGAAGTGCAGATTGGGCGGGATGAGTCCACGGCCCAGGCACAGCACGGCCTTGATCAGTCCGGTGACCCCGGCGGCGGGCTCCAGATGGCCCAGGTTGGCCTTGACGGAGGCCAGGGCGCAGCGGTCGCGGCCGGTGCCGTAGACCTGGGCGAGGCTGGTGAATTCGACCGGGTCGCCGACGGGGGTGCCGGTGCCGTGGGCCTCCACCATGCCGACTTCGGCGGGGTCCACCCCGGCGCGGCCGAGCGCCTCCTCGTACAGGGCGCGCTGGGCGGTGGCCGAGGGCGCGGCGAGGCCGTCGGAGCGGCCGTCCTGGTTGACGGCCGAGCCGCGCAGCACGGCCAGGATCCGGTCCCCGTCGCGCAGGGCGTCGGTGAGGCGCTTGAGGACGACGATGCCGCACCCCTCGCCGCGGACGAAACCGTCGGCGGCGGCGTCGAAGACGTGGCAGTGGCCGGTGTGCGAGAGCATGCCCATCTGGTCGAACGAACGGGTGGTCCGCGGCTCGAACATCAGGGTGACCCCGCCGGCCAGGGCCAGTTCGCATTCCCCGGCGCGCAGCGCCTGGGCGGCCAGGTGGACGGCGACCAGGGAGGAGGAGCACGCGGTGTCCAGGGCCACCGACGGGCCGTGGAGGCCCAGGAGGTAGGAGATCCGGCCGGTGGCGACGCAGTGCCCGTTGGTCAGGACGGAGCCCTCGACCTCCCGTTCCCGGGGGCGCCGGTCGAGCCCGTTCATGTAGTCGTTGTAGCTGATCCCGGCGAAGACGCCGGTGGCGGTGGAGCCGAGCCGGTCGGGTGGCATTCCGGCGTGTTCCAGAGCCTCCCAGGACACTTCGAGCAGCAGCCGGTGCTGGGGGTCGAGGACATCGGCCTCGCGTCCGGAGACGCCGAAGAAGTCGGCGTCGAAACCGGACACATCACGCAGATATCCGCCACGGCCCGGCGGTGCGGACTCGGGCCGGACGGTCGTGGCGGGGTCGGCCGCCCAGAGCGCGGCGCGCTCGGCGGGCGGTTCGCCGACGGCGTCGCGTCCGTCGGCCAGCAGCCGCCACAGGGCGGCGGGTGAGTCGGTGTCACCGGGGAGCCGGCAGCCCATGCCGACGATGGCGATGCGGCCGGGGGAACGGCCGGGGGCGGGAGTGTGCTGACGCATCGGGGTCTCCGTGGGTGGTGCCCGGCCCGGGGTGGGGGCCGTGGGGGGCCGTGGGGTGGAGATCGCCGTGGGGGTACGGACTCAGGTGGCGTCCGGACCGCCCAGCAGCATCGCGTGCTTCACGCCACCGATCTGGTAGTTGAAGCTCAGCGCGTGGTCGAAGTCGAGGGGGCGGGTGCGGGTGCCGGGGACGGGGTCGAAGGGGAGCCCGTCGTCGGGCTGTTCGCAATTGGCGGTGGGACACACCTCGCCGTACTCCATCATCATCAGGGTCAGGGCGAGGTCGAGGCAGCCCGAGGCCGATCCGAGGTGGCCGAAACATCCTTCCTGGGAGGACATCAGCACCGTGGAGTCGGGGCCGTAGAGCTCGCGAACGGTGTTGGCCTCCAGGGCGGTGACGACCGGATCGCCGTCACTCGCGCCGTTGATGTACGGCAGCTGCTCGATCCGCCAGCGGTCGCCCATGCACAGGCGGACGGCCCTGATCAGCTGGGCGCCGGAGTCGTCGGCGGCGAGCGGGTTGGCCAGGCCGTCGCGGGTCAGGGCGGTGGCGAGCACCTGGCCGTAGACGTGGGCGCCCCGCCGTTCGGCGTGTTCCCGGCTCTCCAGGACCACGGTGGCGGATCCCTCGCCGTGGTTGATGCAGTCCGCTCGCCGGTCATAGGGACGCATCAGGGAGTCGAAGGAGGGCAGCAGATCGGGCATTCCGACCGCATTCGTCGCGTCGTGGGCGTGCTGGGCGCCACGCAGCAGCCGCTGGCCCTTCTGGATCAGGCCGACGTTGAAGACGTCGACGCCGGTCACCACCGCGAGATCGATCTCGCCGGCCGCGATGAGCCGGCGGGCGTTGCCGATCTGCACGGCGGCGGAGGCGCAGCCGCAGGATACGGTGAAGCAGGGACCGACGGTCCGGGCCAGGGCGCCCTGGACGAGGACGACATCGGAGGGCGACACGGCCTGTTCGGTCGCGACGAGCAACTCCACGGCGTCGAGTGGGGTGGCGGAGTCGGGGTCGGCGCCGAGCAGGGTGACATAGCTGTCGACATTGGCGTCCACGCCGCCTCGGCCGACGAGTACGGCCGCCTGGCTCAGATCACCGGCGGTCACCTCCAGTTCCGCGTCGGCGCACGCCTCGACCAGGGAGACCAGGCCGTACCGATGGGCGTTGGTGTAGTGGCGGGAGAAGAATTCGGGGATGTCGGGAAGTCGTTCCTCGAACCGCTCGGCGCTGAGGTGGACCGAGCCGAAGTGGACGCCGTCCCGGCCGAGGACGGTGCGGCCCTGGGAGGCGATGTCCCACACCTGGGCCGCGGTGAAGACGGGTTCGGCGCCGCCAGGAAGGCAGAAGCCCAGGCCGGTGACGACGGTGTCCCGGGCGCTCCCGGAGCCGCCCGGAGCCGGGCGGGAGGGGTGGCCGCGCGGGCTCACGACGCCCCGCCGCATCTGGAAAGAGTCATGACGGTGGTCCCTTTCGCTCACACCGGAGTACGGACCCGCCGGTACGGTGCGTCGCCGAAAGCGCGGTGGCACCGTCGGTGAGCGGAATCGGTTCACCGGCGAATTCGGCGCGTACGGCGCGGCGTTGGGCGTACTCGAAGCCTTTCCCCGTTGGCTGGTGAGTCGTCTCCGTTCGGGAGTCGCTCATCTTTCGGAAAGGACGGGTGGAATAGATGACGCTACGCCCGCGGGGACATGGGCCGGTAGGTGGTATCCGCATCACCGAGGTGGATTCGTCCGTTCCGGTGCACCGCCGTTGTACCCCCGGAGCCCGTGCCGCGCGACCCTTGGAAAGAAGGGGCTCGCGCCCCGGTTCACGCCCCCCTGTTGTGGAATCTTTCTGAAAGAGCGTACAGAAAAGGCGCCCCAGGCATTCAATGAGTACCGGGCGGTTTGAAAGCGCGGAAGAGCCCTTTGCCTTATGGGTACCTCATGGGGCAAAAACCGTAAAGGACGACAAAAGATGACGCACCCGTCCCCCTTGTTCGACGATCTGGACCGCAAGATCGTCGCGGCACTGGTGGAGAACGCCAGAACCAGCTTCACCGAGATCGGCGCCGCGATCGGGCTCTCCGCCTCGGCGGTCAAACGCCGGGTCGACCGGATGCGGGAGACCGATGTGATCACCGGCTTCACCACCACCGTGCGCCCGGCCGCCCTCGGCTGGCGGACCGAGGCGTATGTCGAGGTGTACTGCGACAGCGCCGCACCACCCCGGCGCCTCGCGGAGGTCGTGCGCAACTATCCGGAGATCATCGCGGCCATGACGGTGACCGGTGGCGCGGACGCCCTGCTGCATGTCATGGCCACCGACGTGGAGCACTTCGAGGAGGTGCTGGAGCGCATCCGGGCCGAACCGTTCGTCCGCCAGACGATCAGCTACATGGTGCTGTCCCACCTGCTCACAGGCAGTCCGGAGGCCGGTTCGGCGCCCCCCGCGACCGCGACGCAATGAACCGCCGCCAGACGGCCTCAGCACGCAGCATCGGTGCGCCCACACGCAGTTTTCCTTTCTTGTCTCCCCTCTCCTCCGTTTTCTACCGTTGATTCATCCCCCCGGTCGCCCGCGGAAGCGAGAGGAATCCTCCGTGTCCCTTACGCGTGTGCCGCGCCCCCGGCGCTTCTTGACCTGTGCCCCCAGATTTTTCGATGTGCGGTATGCCATCAATCCCTGGATGCGTGAGGACACCGAGGTCGATACCGACCTCGCCCAGGCGCAATGGGAGACGCTGATCGGCGTCTACCGCGACCACGGCCATCGAGTCGAATTCATCGAGCCGGTGGCGGGGCTGCCGGACATGGTGTTCGCGGCGAACTCGGCCCTCGTCCTGGAGGGCCGGGTCTTCGGCTCGCGATTCCACGCCCCGCAGCGCCGGCCGGAGCAGCTCGCCTACGAGCGGTGGTTCAAGGCCAACGGTTTCGACGTCCATCCGCCGGAGTCGGTGTGCGAGGGCGAGGGCGACTTGGTGCCGGCCGGGCCCTTCGTCCTGGCGGGCACCGGCTTTCGCACCACCCGGGCGGCCCACCAGGAGGTGCAGGAGTTCTTCGGAGTGCCGACCATCAGCCTGCTGCTGGTGGACCCGTACTTCTACCACCTGGACACCGCGCTGTTCGTCCTCGACGACCGGAACATCGCCTACTACCCGGAGGCCTTCTCCCCCGGCAGCCGTGAGGTGCTGGAGCGGCTCTACCCCGACGCGCTGATCGCCACCCGCGACGACGCCATGGCCTTCGGGCTCAACTCCGTCTCCGACGGCCGCCATGTCTTCGTCGCGCCCCAGGCCACCGGCCTCATCGACCAGCTCACCGACCGCGGTTACGTCCCCGTCCCCGTCGACCTGTCGGAACTGCACAAGGCCGGCGGGGGCATCAAGTGCTGCACACAGGAGATCCGCTGATGACCGCCACCACCCCCACCGCCTCCGGTTCCCCCGCCGCCGCGGCGGACGGTGCCCGCGCCGCCCGCACCTCGCGGGAGCTGATCCGCGCCGAGGAGTCCTCGCTCGCGCACAACTACCATCCGCTGCCCGTGGTCGTCGCCCGCGCCGAGGGCACCTGGGTTTGGGACGTCGAGGGGCGCCGCTATCTCGACATGCTGGCCGGCTACTCGGCGCTCAACTTCGGCCACCGCCACCCGGCGCTCATCGAGGCGGCCCACCGCCAGCTCGACCAGCTCACGCTGACCTCGCGGGCCTTCCACAACGACCGGCTGGCCGGGTTCGCCGAGGGGGTGGCGGAGCTCACCGGGCTCTCCATGGTGCTGCCGATGAACACCGGCGCGGAGGCGGTGGAGAGCGGCATCAAGGTCGCCCGCAAGTGGGCGTACGAGGTCAAGGGCGTCGCGCCGGACCAGGCCACCATCGTGGTGGCGGCCGACAACTTCCACGGCCGTACGACGACGATCGTCGGCTTCTCCAGCGACCCCGTCGCCCGCGACGGCTTCGGCCCGTTCGCCCCGGGCTTCCGCGTCGTGCCGTACAACGACCTCGCGGCGCTGGAGGCGGCCGTCGACGAGACCACGGCGGCGGTCCTCATCGAGCCCATCCAGGGCGAGGCGGGCGTCGTCATCCCCGACGACGGCTATCTGCGGGGGGTGCGCGAGCTGACCCGGCGCACCGGGACGCTGTTCATCGCCGATGAGATCCAGTCCGGTCTGGGCCGCACCGGCACCACCCTGGCCGTCGAGCACGAGTCGGTGATGCCGGATGTGCTGCTGCTCGGCAAGGCGCTGGGCGGCGGCATCGTGCCGGTGTCGGCGGTCGTGGCCGACCGTGCGGTGCTCGGCGTGCTGGGCCCCGGCGAGCACGGCTCCACCTTCGGCGGCAATCCGCTGGCCGCCGCGGTCGGCTCGGCCGTGGTCGACCTGCTGCGCACCGGCGAATTCCAGCGCCGCGCCACCGAGTTGGGCGAGGTGCTGCGGACCGGGCTGGCCACGCTGACCGGCAAGGGCGTCGTGGGCTACCGCTGCCGCGGGCTGTGGGCGGGCGTCGATGTGGACCCCGCCCTCGGCACCGGGCGCGAGGTGAGCGAGCGGCTGATGGCCGAGGGGATCCTGGTCAAGGACACCCATGGCTCGACGATCCGGCTGGCACCGCCGCTGACCATCACCCGTGAGGAGCTGGAGGGGGCGCTGGCCGCGCTGGAGAAGGTGCTCGGCTGAGCGATTGACCGAAAGCGACGAGGAGCGCCGGGCCGCATTACGTTTCATACGGCCCGGCGCTTCGTCATGTTCAATCCGCGCGCAGATTCTTTTTCGGCGGCCCTGTCGCGGTACCGCGAGAACTCCGGATCGCAGATAACGCCCAGGTCACGGCGGGCTTTTCGAGTTTTTATGTACGTTGTTGAGCATTCCACTGTTCCCGATCGCACGGTGTGGAACACTTCGTGTCATCTCGCCGGGTGGACCTGACGGGAAGTTGACAGTTCCCACAGGTCGGCACGGTGGAGAAGGCAAACGTCATGGTGCGGAAGGGAGTTGCGGCTGGAGTGGACGGTGAGCCGGTCACGGTGACTGCCGCATACCGGGTGGACCCCGGCCGCGAAAGCGAGTTCTATGCCTGGGCGATCGAGATGCTCAATGCCGCGGCAAGCCTTCCGGGATATCTCGGGGGCGGGGTCATGGGATCCGGTTCGGCCTCCTCGGAGTGGCATGTCCTCTACCGGTTCGAGGCGGAAGGCCCGGCACGGGCATGGGATTCCTCGCTGGACCGTGCGCGTTTGGCATCCCGGACCGGGCCCTTCGTCCAGGAAAAGGGAACACAGCGCACCTCGGGACTGGAGAACTGGTTCAAGGGGCCGGTGCGGCCACTGCCGCCACCGCCCAAATGGAAGCTGTGGCTGGTGAATCTGAGCGCCGTCTTCCCTCCGGTTCTCATCTTCAATGTGCTGGTGATCCCGTTCATCAAGGACACCAATTTCCTGCTGCGGACCCTGGCTCTGTGTCTCGGTGTGACCGCGATGGTGACCTGGCTGGTCATGCCACGGCTGCAGCGGATTCTGAAGAAGTGGCTCTACCCGCCGCTTCAGTCGATACGAGGACGTCACAGGCGGATGGTGGCCGACGGTCCGCGCGCTCGCCGGTAGGTGGGCGGCGCGGCACGGCCCGACGACCGGGGCGGGTGCTCCCCGGCCGGTTTTCTCATCGCAAGGAGGCAAATCCGGATGGAATCGCTGAGGACACTCCTCGTCGATCATCACGACTCGTACACGTACAACCTCTTTCATCTGCTGACCGAGGTCAACGGCGAGGAACCGGAGGTGCTTCTCCATGACGCGCCGGAATGCGCGGACATCGATCTGGCCGCGTTCGACAACATCGTGCTCTCCCCAGGCCCCGGGCATCCGGCCGATCCGCGGGACTTCGGCGCCACCGCCCGGCTGATCGAGCGGTCGACCATTCCGGTGCTTGGGGTGTGCCTGGGGTACCAGGGAATCGCGCTCGGCGCCCAGGCGCGGGTGATGCCCGCGCCCGAACCGAAACACGGACATCTGTCCCGGATCAAACACGGCGGGCGCGGGCTGTTCCGCGGTCTGCCACAGGACTTCACGGCCGTTCGCTATCACTCGCTGTGTGTGGCCGAGCCGCTGCCGCTGGGGCTGCAGGGCATCGCCTGGTCCGAGGACGGTGTGCTGATGGGGGTGCGGCACCGGGCCCGTCCGCTGTGGGGCGTGCAGTTCCACCCGGAGTCGGTGCTGACCGGATACGGCCACCGTATGCTCAGCAACTTCCGCGATCTGACCGTCGAGCATGCCAATGGCGAGTCGGTGACCTCGACCGTGGCCCCCGCCTCCGCCGAGGAGCCGCGCCGCGCCCGCACCTCCGCCGAACCGGCCGCGGGGCCTTCCGCCGGGGAGGGCTCCCCGCGGGCACCCGAGGCGGACCCCCGGGCGGAACTGGCGCGGCTCGACACCATGGCGAGCGCCCCGGCGCCGTCGCCCCCGGAAGGCCCCGCCTACCGGCTGCACGCCCGGTGGCTGGCCGATGCCACCGACACCGAGGCGGCCTTCACCCGGCTGTACGCGAAGGCGCCGCACGCGTTCTGGCTCGACAGTTCGCGCGCCGAGTCCGGCGAGGCGCGCTTCTCCTTCCTCGGGGACGGCACCGGTCCGCTCGCCGAGTTCGTCCGCTACGACACCGATACGGGCGTCTGCGAGGTCGAGCGGACGGGACGGCCCACCGTCCGGGTCGAGGGCAGCGTCTTCGACTACCTCGAACGGGAACTGACCCGCCGCCGGGTGACCGCCCCCGGTCTCCCCTTCGACTTCACCGGCGGCTATGTGGGCTACTTCGGCTACGAGCTCAAGGCCGACTGCGGCTCCCCGGGCCGCCACCGGTCCGCCACCCCGGACGCCTGCTGGCTCTTCGCCGACCGGTTCGTCGCGGTCGACCACCAGGAGGGCGTCACCTACATCTGCTGCCTCACCGAGGACACCCCCGACGGCCACCGGGAGGCGAAGGACTGGCTGGACACCACCGTGACCGTGCTCAGCGGGGTGCCGACGCTCAGCGGCCCCGCCCCGCGGCCGCCCGCCCTCACCACCACGGCCGCAGCGGAGCCCTGGCTGGTGCGGGACCGGGAGCGGTACCTGGCCTCGATCGAGGCGTGTCTGCGGGAGCTGCGCGCCGGGGTGAGCTATGAGATCTGCCTGACCAACGCCGCCTGGCTGCCCGCCCCGAGCGACAGCTACGCCTTCTACCGGGCCCTGCGGCGGTTCAACCCGGCGCCGTACGCCGCCTATCTGCGGTTCGGCGGCACCGATGTGGCCTGCGCCTCCCCCGAGCGGTTTCTGCGCATCACCCCCGACGGCACCGCCGAGGCCAAGCCGATCAAGGGCACCGCGCCGCGTGGCCAGAACCCGGAGCAGGACGCGCGGGCGCTCGCCGCCCTCGCCTCCAGCCCCAAGGCCCGCGCCGAGAACCTGATGATCGTGGACCTGCTCCGCAACGATCTGGGGCGGGTGTGCGCACCGGGCAGCGTGTATGTGCCGCGGCTGATGAACACCGAGACCTATGCCACCGTCCACCAGCTGGTCTCCACCGTGCGCGGCCGGCTGCGCCAGGAGACGAGCGCCGTCGACTGCGTCCGGGCCTGCTTCCCCGGCGGCTCCATGACCGGCGCCCCCAAGGTGCGCACGCTGGAGATCATCGACTCGCTGGAGACCGAGGCCCGCGGTGTCTACTCCGGGGCGCTCGGCTACCTCAGCTGCAACGGCGCAGCCGACCTCAACATCGTCATCCGCACGGCCGTGTTCACCGGCGGCCGGATGCACATCGGCGCGGGCGGTGCCATCGTGCTCGATTCCGATCCGGTCGAGGAGTACGAGGAAATGCTGCTGAAGACCGCTGCCACCATGCGTGCCTACGAGGCCGTGGAGCCCGTGCCCGACGCGGAGTCCGCCGGGGAGATCGACGACCTGCTGGTGGCCGCCACCACGGCGCCACCGGCCCCCGCGGCGAAGGAGCCCGGCCGGTGACCGCCCTCTCGGTGTCCCCCGCTTCGGTGTCCGCCGCTTGGGTGTCCTCCCCGCCCCTGCCCACCGGCCCCACGGTCTCCGCCAATGTGGCCGCGCATCTCGCGGCGCTCGCGGACCGCCGCGGCTGGTCCGGCCGGGCCGCCTTCTTCGAGGGCCACCGGGCCTGGACCCACGGCGAGGTCCACGACCGCGCCGAGCGCGCCGCCACCGTGCTGGCGGGCCGGGGCGTGGCGGCCGGTGACCGGGTGCTGCTCGCGTTACCCGACGGCATCATGTGGGTGATCACGTTCCTGGCCGCCGCCCGGCTGGGCGCGACGGCGGTGCTGGTCAATCCCGCGCTCACCGCCGACGACCACCGCTTCATGACCGAGGACGCACGCGCCGTGCTGGCCGTCTCCGGCCCCGATCTCCAGGACCACTTCGACGGCGTCCGCTGGCTCGGCGCCGACCAGCTGTCGGCCCTGACCGGCCCGCCCGCCACCCTGGGCACGGCGGCTCCGGCCCCGGCGGCGGAGCCGGTGACGGCGGCCACCCCGCTGTACCTCCAGTACACCTCCGGAACCACCGGCCGCCCCAAGGCGGTGACCCACCGCCATGGCGATGTGGCCGCGTATCACGATCTGGTCGGGCAGGAGGTGCTCGACATCGGCCCGGCGGACGTGTCGTTCTCGGTGTCCAAGCTGTTCTACGCCTACGGCTTCGGGAACGCCTTCGCCTTCCCCCTCTTCTCCGGCTCGGCCGCGGTGCTGACCGCGGACCGCCCCGGACCGGCCCTCATCGACGACCTCGTGGCCCGGTACCGGGTGACCCTGCTGTACTCGGTGCCGTCCTCGTACGCCGCGCTGGTGGACGAGCGCGGCAGCGGCCATACGGCCTGCTTCGCCTCCGTCCGCGCGGCGGTCAGCGCGGGCGAGGGGCTGCCGCCCGCCCTCGGCGAGCGGGTCGGTGAGCTGCTCGGCGCGCCGGTGCTGGAGCAGATCGGCTCCACCGAGGCGGGCCACGCCTTCTGCGCCAACACGGTGTGGGACAACACGCCCGGCACCCTCGGACGTCCGGTGCCCCGCTTCGAGCTGGAGTTACGGGACCACGAGGGCGCCGTCGTGGCGGACGGGACCGACGGCACCGCCGAGGGCGAGCTGTGGGTGCGGGGCCCGACGGTGGCCACCGGCCGCCCGGGGGACGGCGGCTGGCTCGCCACCCGGGACCGGGCCCGGCGCGAGCGCGACGGGACCTATCGCCATCTGGGCCGGGTCGACGACCTGGAGATGGTCGGCGGGATCACCGTGTCGCCGCTGGAGGTCGAGGAGGTGCTGCGGCAGCACCCGGCGGTGCGGGAAGCGGCGGTGGCGGCCGTCCCCGACGAGCGGGGCGCGACCCGGCTGCGCGCCTATGTCGTACCGGCGGCCGACCCGGGTGGCCGGGCGGCCGACGAGGAGACGCTGACGGCCGATCTGATCGCGCTGGCCCGGCGGCGGCTCGCGGCCTACAAGGCGCCGCGCACCGTGCGCCTGGTGGCCTCGCTGCCGCGCACCCCGACGGGAAAACTGCGGCGCCACATCGTCCGCACGGGCCGCTGGTGACGCTCCGCGGACCCCACGGCCGCGCCCGGGCGCACGGCCTCCCGACCGACTTCGAACGATGAGGACCTCGATATGTTGCAGCGGCTGCTCCCCGAGCGCGGGTTCTATCTGGGGCTGATGTTCCAGGACGCGGCGGCCCGCCACGGCAGGGTCAGGGTGACCCTGGACCGGCCACTGGACGTCGCCCCCGACGCCGGTACCGACCTCGGCTACACCGAACTGGCCGATCTGGTCGACGACCTGGCCGCCCGGCTGTGGTCGGCGGGGGTCCGCCCGAGTGAGCATGTGGCGATCCTCAAGGGCGACAACGTCGACATCGTGCTGCTGACCTGTGCGGTCTCCCGGATCGGCGCGGTCCCGGCGCTGCTGTCGCCCTCGCTGGACGGACACGTGGCCGCGGTGCTGCTGGACCGGCTGCACGCGCCCTGGCTGATCACCGACCGGGCGACGCTGGAGTCCACGCTCAGCACGGTGGACACCACCCTGGCCCGGGGTGTGCTGACGGTGGACGAGGCGCCCGGGAACACCATCGCGCTGGCCGCGCTCGCCGGGGTGCCGCGCCGCCCGGCCATCCGGCTCCATCCCGGGGAGCCCTCGCTGATCACCCACAGCTCGGGGACCACCGGCATCCCGAAGCTGGCCGTGCACTGCCCGCACACCATGTGGAACCGGCTGGTGCCCCAGCAGGCACTGGGCCGGGCCACCCGCCGTGAACCGGCCGCGCTCCACATGTCGTTCGTCCACTCCCGCTTCTACCATCTGCTGGGTGTGCTGCTGCACTTCGGCAGCCCGCTGCTGCTGCTCGTCGACCCCGACCCGGCCCACGCCGGCCCGCTGCTGGCGGCACACCGCCCCGGCATCGTCGAAACGCATCCCAACACCTATGTGCTGTGGGAGGACCTGGCCGACGCACCGGACGGGCCGCTGGCCAACGTCCGCGCGTACGGCTCCACCTTCGACGCCATCCACCCCCGTACGGTGCGGCGGCTGCTCGCCGCCTCCCGGCGCCGCGACCCCCGGCTGATGCAGTTGTACGGGCAGAGCGAGACCGGGCCCATCGCGTTTTGCTGGTACACCCGGCGGGGCGCGGACCGGGTGCAGGCGCGGCGGGTGGGCACCGGCATCCCCGGCTTCACCCGGATCCGGGTGGTGGACGAGCGGGGCCGCACCTGTCCGCCGGGGGCGACGGGGGCCATCGAGGCCCGTACTCGCGGCCGGATCCTCACCTACCTCGGCGCGCCGGAGAGTTACGCCCGGCAGGTGGACCGGGGCTGGTGGCGGATGGGCGACATGGGCTACCGCGACCGCTGGGGCGCGCTGTATCTGCTGGACCGCGAGGTGGACCAGATCTCCGCCGTGGACAGCAATCTGGAGGTGGAGGACGAGCTGCTGTCGCGGATCGCCGACCTCCGTGAGGTGGTCATCGTCCACGGTCCGCAGCGGCAGCCGGTGCCGGTGGTGTGCACCCGGGGGGACCAGCCGCTGGACCCCGCCCGCTGGCGGGAGGCGACCGGGGATCTTCCGGCGCTGGCCGAGCCGGTGCAGTGCCGCTTCGAGGATCTGCCGCGCACCGGCACCTGGAAGATCAAGCGGCTGGAGATCGCCCGGCTGCTCGCCGCGGGTGAGCTGCCCACCCTGTCCACCGCCCCGGTCGGTGGCTGACATGACGGCGCGGCAGGAGAGCGGGCCGGTTCTGGTGGTGGGCGCCGGACCGGTCGGGATGACGGCGGCGCTCGCCCTGCGCGCCGCCGGGCTGCCGGTCACGGTGCTGGAGGCCGGGGCGCGGGACCGGGTGCGGCCGGGAAGCCGCGCGCTGTTCGTCCACCGGCGGTCGCTGCGGCTGCTGGAGCGGGCCCGCCCGGGGCTGGGCGCGCGGATCGCGGCTTACGGGACGACGTGGCACACCCGGCGGACCCTCTACCGCGGCCGTGAGGTGTTCGCGCGCACCTTTCCGCGGGCCGCCGGAGACGGGGCCCGCGCAGACGAGGGCCGCGCAGACGAAGGCCGCGCAGACGGGGGCCACGGAGACGGGATTTCCGCCGACGGGGTTTTGGGAGACGCGGCCGCGGCACTGCCCGCGTTCACCAGCCTGCGTCAGGTGGACACCGAGCGGTTCCTCTTCGAGGCGTGCACGGAGGCGGGCGTGGAGTTCCGCTTCGACGCCGAGGTGCACGGGGTGCGTTCGGACGGCGACGGGGTGACGGTGACCGCGAAGGACGGCGGAAGCTGGACGGCCGGTCATGTGATCGCCGCCGACGGGCCCCGTTCGGGGGTGCGCGAGGCGCTGGACATCCCGCTGGAGGGCACCCGGTCCGAGGGATACCACGTGGTCGTGGACGTGGCGGATCCGGCCGGCGGGGACCTGCCGGTCGAGCGGGTATTCCACTACGAGCACCCGGGCACCGGCGGCCGCACCGTGCTGCGGGTGCCTTTCACCGGGGGCTTCCAGATCGACCTGCAGTGCCGCGCGGACGATCCGCCGGAGTCCTTCGGCACCGAGAAGGCGGTCCGCCGCTGGCTGCCCCGGCTGGTGGGCGAGGACTGCGCCCACCGGGTGCTGTGGGTGTCGCGGTACCACTTCCTGCGCAAGGTGGCCGCGTCGTTCGCCGATCCGTCGGGCCGGGTGCTGCTGGCCGGTGAGGCCGCGCATCTGTTCCCGCCGTTCGGCGCCCGCGGGATGAACAGCGGGATCGCGGACGCCGTCGCCGCTGCCGAGGCGGTGTCGGCGGCATGCTCCGAGCCGTCCCGGGGACCCGCGGCGGTGGCCGGATACGCCGCCGCCCGCCGGAGCGCGGCCCTGCACAACAGCGAGGCCGCCGGGGCGGCCCTGGACCATCTGCGGCCCCGGCCGCTCAGGCGGGCGGCCCAGCGGGCGGCGGCGACTCTGGCCCCGGTGGTCCCCCGCTGCGGGGAGTGGCTGGAACGCGCTCCCTACGGCCCCCGGGGCGGACCGGCGCGCGGCTATTGACCGGCAATCCAGCGAGCGCGGCTAGGAATCCGGCCGGACATCCGCACACCGGCCACCGGCCACGGACACGGGACAGCACGCATCGGACATCGGACATACCGGAAACACCGGAAGCAGCTTCGGACACCATCGGGACGGAGACGTGGAAGCGGACATGGTCGCTGCACAGAACATCGGTCACGCCGACGCGTCGGACCAGAAGCAGTGGACGCTGATGTGGCGCGAGGACGGCGGGCTGATGCCCTCCCGGGCGGCGCCGGAAGCCGCCCTGCTGGCCGCCGATTCCTGGCTGGTCGACGACGGGCGGGTGCGCGGGCTCGACCACCACCGCCGCCGGTTCGTCGCCGCGTGTGTCGAGGCGTCCGGCGACTCCCCCGCCCGGATCGAGAGCTTCTGGCGCGACGCGATCGCCGCCCTGCCCCGCACCGAGCGCTGGTTCCCACGGGTCGAGCTGGCCGGTCCGGAACCGGCCCGGCTGTTCCTGGGGATACGCCCGGCGCCGCCGCGGACGGTCAATGTGACCGTCTGCCTCACCGAGGAGTTCGATCCGCGGTCGCATCCCCGCCGTAAGGGCCCCGACCTCCCCCTGCTGGCGCATCTGCGCGAGCGGGCCGCCGCCCGGGGCGCGCAGGAGCTGATGCTCACCACCCCCTCCGGGCTGGTGCTGGAGGGGACGACGGCGAGCGTTCTGTGGTGGGAGGACGACGTCCTGTGCCTGCCGCCCCCGGGGCTTCCGCTGCTGGCTGGCGTGACCTCGGCCCTGATCCAGGACCGGGCCGCCGAGCTGGGCGTCCGCACCGAGTACCGCAACCGCACCGTGCAGGAGCTGGACGGCCGTGAGGTGTGGCTGGTCAACGCGGTACACGGAATCCGTCCGGTGACCGCGTGGCTGGGCCGCCCGCTGCGGGCGGGCCCGGCGCTGCGCGCCGCCTCCTGGCAGACCTGGCTCGACGGGGCTGCCGATCCCCTGGTTTCGACGAACGGAGTTCACCGATGACGACGACCACCCCGGCCCGCACCACCGCCCGGCTGGATCTGAAGGGCCTCGCCCCCGAGGTCTCCGCCGCGATGGGCGAGCTGCACCGGGCGGCGGTGCGGGCGGCCCGGGCGGCGGGGGTCGAGCCCGAGCTGCTGGAGCTGGTGCGCATCCGCGCCTCGCAGCTCAACGGCTGCGCCTTCTGCCTGGACATGCACACCAAGGACGCCCGCGCCCAGGGCGAGACCGAGCAGCGGATCCACACCCTCACCGCCTGGCGGGAGACCCCGTTCTTCACCGAGCGCGAGCGGGCCGCGCTGGCGCTGGCCGAGGCGGTGACCTCGGTCCAGGACGGCCAGGTGCCGGACGAGGTCTACGCGGCGGCCCGCGAGGTGTTCGACGAACCGCAGGTGGCGGCGGTGATCTGGGCCGCCGTCGTGATCAACGCCTACAACCGCACGGCGATCAGCGCACGGATGGTGCCCGGCGCCTATCAGCCCGCCCCGCGCTCCTGACCCCGACGCCGGTGCGGGAGCGCGCCGTCGTCAGCACTCGCTGGAGGCCAGACCATGAACACCCACGGACCGCGACGCGTCTTCGGGCCGCGTCCGCCCCTGCCCGGGCGTCCGGCCAGGGGTCCCAATCCGCTGCGCCGCCGCACGGACCGGATCCAGACCTGGTGCACCGTGCTGTTCGCGCTGATCCTCGCGGTCGGGCTGCCGGCCGCCGCGATCAGCGCGGGGTACGCGGCGCACGCCTCCCAGATGCGCGTCGTGGCCGCCGAGACCTCGACGCGGCACCAGATCACCGCACGGCTCGCCGAGGCCCCGCCCCGGCCGGACCACACCGATGTGCGGGAGCCGCGGCAGGCCCGGGTGCGCTGGGTCGCCGACGACGGTGAGCGCCATACGGGCACCGCCACGGTGTCGGGCGGCGGCTCGGGCGGCGAGGTACGGGTCTGGGTGAACCGCGAGGGCGCCCTGGCGCAGGCGCCCTCCTCCCCGGCGACCGCGCGGACCATGGGCTGGTTCACCGGCTGTGTCACCGCCGCGGCGGTGGCCGCGGTCGCGTGCACGGGGCGGTCCCGGGCCCGGCGGGCCCTGGACCGCAGGCGGTACGCGCGATGGGAGGCAGAGTGGAAGGAGGTGGAACCCGCGTGGTCCGGCAGGAACCGCCGCTGAGCGGCTCCGGCCCCATGACGCGGGGTGCACGGCCGCCGGAAAGCAGCCACAGCCACCGGAGGCGGCCGCCGGAAGATGAGGAGCAGACCATGTCGCACACAGTGGAGTGGAGGGTCCATCTCTACCTCTCCGAGGACGAGGGGCGGACCACCGCGCGCGTCGAGCTGGACACCGGGGCCGCGGCGCTCACCGGCCGGGGGCTGGCCCGGTGCAACCCGGACGACGAGGACGTGCCCGTGATCGGCGATGAGCTCGCCGCCGCTCGGGCGCTCAGCGACCTGGGCCAGCAGCTGGTCCACGCCGCCGAGCGGGACCTGGAGAGCGTGGGCGCGCCCCCGGCATCGCGCAGGCCGCGGCCCGGCTACGGCTGGATCGCCTGAGGAGCCGGACGCGACAGACCGTAGTACGGACCTCGGGGGCGAGGTCCGGTGGGCGCCGACGGTCTCGGCGAAGGCCGGAGGAAGGGTGCGGACATTCAACCCCGCCAGCGCTGGCCATTATTTATGAATACATCTTGACAGTCCGTTTGGCGCCCCCGGACGATGAACCGGTCTCTCATCGCCGAGCCGCCGACCGCGGGGAGCCCCCTGTGACGCTGTCGCCGCATCTGCCGGACAAACTGACCATCTCGCTGTGGGACTTCAGCTGGTACACCCGCACCGGCCCGGGCGAGCCCTTCGCCGACCTCGACCGCGCCTTCGAGGAGGCCGTGGCGCGCGGTTACAACACCGTACGCATTTGCGCCATGCCGTTCCTGCTCTTCGGCTCCCGGCTCGACACCGGCAAGCTGCGGCTGTCGGGGCTGGGCGGCGCCTACGGGCAGCGGATGCGCTGGTACGACGTGGGCGGCGGGGGCGAGATCGACGGACGGGCCTGGCTGCGCGAGCTGTTCGAGGCGGCCCTGCGCCACGACTGCTTCGTCATCCTCTCCAGCTGGGAGTACCAGCAGAGCCCGTCGTTCGGCGAGGACCGCGCCTGGTTCGACGCGCTGATGGCCGTCGATCCCGAGCGGCGCGCCGAGGCGCTCGCGGACGCGCTGGCCGATCTGATCGACTTCCTGGTGATCCACGGTCTGGACGACCGGATCGCCTTCACCGAGCTGCACAACGAGGTCCAGGGCAGCCGGCTCACCGAGGGGCTGGACGGCCAGGACAAGGTCGTCGCCCTGCGGCCACGGCTGGAGCGGGGCATCGCGCGCTTCAAGGAGCGCCACCCCAACCGGCCCGTCACGGTCAACTACGCCAAGGTGCCGGTCGGTTCGCTGCGCGGGGTCCCCCGCGAGGTGGATGTGGCCGTCTTCCACCCCTATGTCTACGGGGTGCTGGACGAGCTCCTGACCACCTTCGCCATCCGCGACCGCGGCCGCCCCTTCGCCCAGGAGCCGGTCCGCCGGGAGCTGCTGCGCCCCGGCGCCCCCGATCTGGCCGACTGGGCTCCGCCGCCCGGCGATCTGTGGCGGCTGGAGGCCACCACGGTCGGCCCCCGGGAAATCTACGTCCACGACTGGTGCGACCCCGACCGCTGGGACGCCTGGCTGTACGACCGCTATGCCATGCACCGTCTGGCGATGGAGCAGCGCCTGGTCACCTGGATCGAGGCGGCCGCGGACTGGGCGGCCGGGAGCGGGGTCCCGCTGGTCTTCGGCGAGGGCTGGATCGGCTACACCCCGCTGCACGGGACCTTCGAGGAGGGCCCGGTGGGGGCCGCGTTCTGCCGCCGCGCCGTCGAGGAGTCGGCACGGGTGGGGGCGTGGGGCGCGGTGGTGTGCTCCAACGCGGCGCCGCAGCACCCGATGTGGCAGGACATCGCGCTGCAGCGGGAGTGCAACGCGGTGCTGCGCGGCTGACGTGCCCGGCCGTCGGCGGCCGCGGTGCCGATGACGCACGTCACGGGGGCAGGCGTGCCGCCAGGCCCTCGCGCGTCACTGGAGCCGCGCTCGCACCGGTAACCGCCGCCGCCAACGGGTACGCACATCACGTTCCCCTTGGCGGTGACGGCGAAAGGGCCCGAAAGTGACGACGTCCCCAGCGGATCCCAGAGAGCGTGCCGCCGGGCGGGCCCCGCGCCGTGCGCTGGTGGCCGGTTCGGTCGGCAACTTCATCGAGTGGTACGAATTCGGTGTCTACGGCTTCTTCGCGACGATCATCGCGGCGAACTTCTTCACCCCGCACGGCGGCACCGAGATCGAGGGCCTGGTCAAGACCTATGCCTCCTTCGGGATCGCGTTCTTCTTCCGCCCCGTCGGCGCCGCCGTCTTCGGCCGGGTCGGCGACCGGATCGGCCGCCGGCCCACGCTGATCCTGGTGCTGCTGCTGATGACCGGCGCCACGACGCTCATCGGAGTGCTGCCCACCTACGACACGGTGGGTGCGGCCGCGCCCTGGCTGCTCACCCTGTTGCGGATCCTCCAGGGGCTGTCCGCGGGCGGGGAGTTCGGCGGCGCCGTGTCGATCATGACGGAGTTCGCGCCACCGGGCCGCCGCGGGCTGTACGGGGCGTGGCAGTCGTTCACGGTGGCGCTGGGGCTGCTGGCCGGGGCCGGTGTGGCGGCGCTGCTGGCCACCGTGATGAGCGAGGAGTCGCTGGGCGACTGGGGATGGCGGTTGCCGTTCCTGGCGACCCTGCCGATCGGGCTGGTCGCCCTGTGGCTGCGGCTGAGACTGGAGGAGACCCCGTTCTTCCGCGCGGCGGCGGACGGGGAGACCGGCCCCGCGCCGGGCCCCGGGGCGCCGTCCGCCGCACCGGAGCGGGTGGCGGACCCCCGTGAGATGGCCGGGGCCATCGTCATCGGAGCCGCGCGCATCATGGGCTGGGCGGCGGCCGGTTACACCTTCCTGGTCGTCATGCCGTCGTATCTCCAGGCCACCTTGAACGCCACCTTCCAGCAGGCGCTGGTCGCCACCGTGGTGGCCAACGCGGGCTTCGCGCTCTCCATCCTCCCGGCGGGCCTGCTCAGCGACCGGATCGGGCGGCGGCCGGTGATGCTGACCGGGGCCGCGCTGGTGGCGGTGCTGGCCTTCCCGCTGCTCAACGTGTTGCAGGAGCCCGACAGTTCGGCATGGGTCCAGGGAGCGGCGGTCTTCGTCGCGGGCGTGGTGGTGGGCCTGATGGCGGGGCCGGGCCCGGCCATGCTCGCCGAGATGTTCCCGACCCGGGTCCGCTACACGGGCCTCGGACTGGCGTACGCGCTGTCCAACGCGGTGTTCTCCGGATGCGCGGGGCTCATCATCACCGAGGTGATCAAGCGCACCGGCGAGGTCGACATCCCGGCCTACTACGTGACGGTGACCTGCGCCATCAGCGTGCTCGCACTGCTCACCCTGCGCGGGGAGGACCACCGCGGCGCGCTGCCCGAGGCGGCGCGGGCGGAGAAGGCCGCCGAGACCGAGGAGGAGACACCATGCGCGTGATCGGCCTGATGTCGGGCACGTCCCATGACGCGGTCGACGCCGCGGCAGCCGATCTGGTGCTCGACGGCGACACCGTGGTGCTGGCCCCGCTGGGGATGGTCGGCGAGGCGTATCCGGAGGCGCTGCGGTCGGCGCTGAGCGCCGCGCTGCCCCCGGCGGCCACCACCATGAAGGAGGTGTGCGCCCTCGACACCCGTATCGGCCAGGCGTTCGCCGCGCTCGCGGCCCGCGCCGACCGGGAGCTGTGCGAGGGGCGCGCGGATCTCATCGGCTCCCACGGTCAGACGGTGTACCACTGGGCCGAGGACGGACGGGTGCACGGAACGCTGCAGCTCGGCCAGCCCGCCTGGATCGCCGAGGCCACCGGCTGCCCGGTCGTCTCCGATCTGCGCACCCGCGATGTGGCCGCGGGCGGCCAGGGCGCTCCCCTGGTCAGCCTGGTGGACGCCCTGTGGCTGCGCGGGCGGCCCGGTGTGTGCGCCGCACTGAACCTGGGCGGGATCGCCAACATCACGGTGGTGTCGAGCGCCGGCGATCCGCTGGCCTTCGACACCGGCCCGGCCAACGCGCTCATCGACGCGGCGGTCGGCGATCTGACGGACGGCCGCCTCGACCATGACGTGGACGGCGCGATGGCGGCGCGCGGCACCGTCCACGAGCCGCTGCTGGAGCGGCTGCTGGCCGAGCCGTACTATGCGCTGCCCGCGCCCAAGACGACCGGCAAGGAGCTGTTCCACGGCTCCTATCTGCGGGCGGCGCTGGCCGCCGCGGGCCCGGTGCCGGACGATGACGTGGTCGCCACCGTCACCGAGCTGACGGCCCGTACCGTCGCCGACGCGGTGCGGTCGGTGCACGCCACCGAGGTGATCGCCTCGGGTGGCGGCACCCGCAACCCCACCCTGATGGGGGCGTTGCGCCGGGCGCTGGGCACCGTCGCGCTGCGGACCTCCGATGAACTCGGCCTTCCGGCGGCGGCGAAGGAGGCGTACGCCTTCGCCGTCCTCGCCTTTCTGACCGCCCATGGGCTGGCCGGTACGGCACCGAGCTGCACCGGCGCCCGCCATGCCAGCGTGCTGGGGTCGATCACCCCGGGGAGCCGCGGCCTCACCCTGCCCGCACCGGGCCGGCCGGCGCCCACCCGGCTGGAGATCTTCCGCCGCTGAGCCGGCGGCGGCGCGTGGCCGGTAAAGGGGATGTCCGCAGCGGCCGTACCCGGGGTACGTTGGGAATGGTCGGCTATAGAAGGGGCGAACGTGGGTAAAGACCCCCCGAGTTGCCGACGGGGGGCCGACGGGGGGACGGGGGCACGTGGCGGAATCCGGAATGGGTGTGGGCTTAAGAGGCCGCAGCGGGATCATCAGTCTGGTCGGGGAGTGTCTCAGACTGGGGCCCACGGACGAGCGGCCGGTGATCATGCTGCTGGGGCCGCGCGGCAGTGGGGCCAGCGAGGCCCATGGCGCGCTGATGGAGAAGTTCGGGCCCGAGACGCCGTTCGCGTATCTCAATCTCGGCGGTGAGCAGTCGCTGCTGCCGCGGTACGCGCTGGCGCTGCTCGCCCGCCAGCTGGAGCGCAAGCTGCCGCGCTACCGCCGCTCCCACTTCCCGCGGCTGACCCTCGGTCTGCTCGCCTCGGACCACCAGCTGCGGATGACGAGTCTGGCGGAGGGGCGGCGCAACATCCGGCGGGAGCTGGACGCGTTCCAGGAGCGGGCGGAGGCGCGTTACGGCGACTATCTCGCCGCCTTCTTCGAGGTGGCCGGAGGCGCCGTGGGCGCCCCCGACGGCGCCTCCACGGCGGCGCTCGCGCTGCTGCGGGACGCGCTGCGGCGCGGCCGGAGGCGGCTGCCGGGCCGCAAGTTCACCAGCAGCGCCGCCTGGTACGGCGGCCATCCGCTGCTGCAGAGCCGGGATCCGTGGGAGGCGCTGGTCGAGCTCAACCTGTGGCGCCACGACGGGGACGAGGACGATCAGGAGCGGCTGGACCGGGTGCTGTTCTCGGCCCTGCTGGAGGACATGCGCGGCAATGTGCGCCACTCGTTCACGCCCCGCTCCTATCTGCTGCTGCTCGACAACTCCCATACGGAGTACGGCCGTCGCTTCCTCGATCTGCTGATCCGGGCCCGCCATGACGACGCCGTGGTGGCGGGCACCGACTGCGATCCGCTCACCGTCGTGGCCAGCTCCAACCGGTGGCTGCCCCGTTGGGGCCCGGCCACCGGCGATCAGTGGCCCTGGCGGCTGCGCGGCCCGGACCGGGCCTCCCTCACGGACTGGACGGAGCACCGGCCGGGCCGGGACAGCGATGACACCTGGTGGTATCCGCTGCGGCTGCGCGATCTCAATCTGGACGAGGTGCGCATCCGGATCGAGCTGGAGCTGCGCCACCACCCCGACCTCGCGCCGTTCGCCCGGCTCGCGCCCTTCATCCACCGGCTGACCGCGGGGCTCCCCCGGGCGGTCAGCCAGGTCCTGGAGCTGTTCCGGCACTCGTCCGTGCCCATCGAGGACGGCGCCGAGCAGGACCGCTGGCTGCGCACCCTGCCGGACCGCACGCCGCGCGAGGGCGAGGACCCCCGGACGCTGGTGGAGGCCGCCCTGGACCATCTGCTGCGCGGTTTCGACCCCATGCAGCGGGCGGCGCTGGAGGAGTGCGCTGCGGCCCGTGATCTGTCCATCGGCACCCGGCTGCTGGGCTCGGGCGACTCGCTGTTCGGCGAGGTCCGCGGCCGCTGGCTGCTGCACAGCCCGGGCACGGTGACCCCGGCCCTCCACCCCTGGCCACGGCGGCTGCTGCTGTGGCGGCTGGCCGCGCGTCCGGACGACTGGGACGCGGTGCACGAGCTGCTGGCCGAGCACTTCAGGTCCGAGGGCCGCACCGTCCAGGAGATGTACCACCGGCTGGCGGCCGAGCGGATCGACGAGGTGACCGGGTATCTGGTGGCGCGCTTCCCGGCGGTGCCCGCGGCGCAGTGGATCAGCGAGTTCAACACGATCACGGCCGCGCCCAACCGGCTGGGCCAGGCCGGCGGCCCGCTGGAGCTGCTCGCCGGCCTCGCCCCGGAGGAGCCCCCGGAGGCGGTCACCACCGCCTCGGTGATCCGGGAGCTGATCACGGTGCGCTGGGTGTGGAGCGATCCGCTGGCCGACCCCGGAATGCGGCTGAACGACATGATCGCCGACGGGTTCAACCAGCTCTCACGACTGCGGAGGAACGACATCGTGGCCCTGTTCAACGAGGCGGAGCGGTACCGCCACTGGCGCCATCCGCTGACGTGCGCGGGCGAGGGGTGAGACCGGTGCCGAGACTCGAATGGCCACTGCACATCGTGCGCCGGGTGGTGATCGGCGTGATCGTCGTCGCGCTGCTCGCGGTGGCGATCCCCCTCACCTGGAGCTGGATCGAGGAGAAGCGGGCGCGGTGCGGCGACGGCGTCGTCAAGAAGGGCGACGACCACGAGTGCGTCGGTGTCACCGACGGCTCGTATGTCTTCGCGGACCATCTGAAGTCCGTGGAGAAGAAGATCAAGACGGAGAACGACCGGGTGGAGGAGAACACCGGCAAGGAGCCGTACGTCAGCGTCGCCTATATGACCTCCTTCACCCTGACCGACGACGACAGCAACTCCGAGGAGTCGGTCCGCCATGAGCTCGAGGGCGCGTATCTGGCGCAGTACCGGCACAACCGCGGCGATCTCTCCTCCTCCCCCAAGATCAAGCTGCTGATCGCCAATGTGGGGAGCAGCGCGGCCCACTGGGAGCACACCGTCGACGAGCTGATCGGCCGGATGACCTCCGACCGCGACAAGCTGGTCGCGGTCACCGGGCTCGGCCCCAGCACCGATCGGAGCCTGAGCGCGCTCAGGCGGCTGTCGGACCGCGGGCTCGCCCTGGTGGCCAGCACCATGACGGCCACCAACATCGAGGGCATAAAGGGTTTCGTCCGGGTCTCGCCGACCAATGTGGACGAGGCGTATGCCGCCTCCGCCTATCTGAAGAAGCAGAAGGTCCGTACGGCGGTGGTGGTCCAGGACGCCGCGCGGAGCAACTACTACGCCAAGACGCTGGGTGACGCCTTCACCGAGGTCTTCCAGGACACCAAGGGCCATCGGCTGGTGGCGGACCGGATGACCTATGACTCCTCGGTGCGCAGCGCCTGGGAGAACGAGCTGCGCTATATGCCGGGGCAGCTGTGCGACCAGAAGCCGGAGGTGGTCTACTTCGCGGGCCGCGGCAAACACCTCACCCGGTTCCTGGACTCGCTCGCCAACCGGCCCTGTCAGGAGCGGAAGTTCACCGTCATCACCGGTGACGACACCTCCAACCTCACCGCCAAGGAGCTCGCGCACGCCGCCGAGAGCGGGGTGCGGGTGCTCTACACGGGTCTGGCGCACCCGGATATGTGGCGGCAGGACCCCCTCCATGTCTCCGGCCCCTCGGCCGGCCACTTCCAGCCGGGCGGGTCGATGGACAAGTGGTTCCCGGGCGATCCGCGCTACGACGGCCAGGCCATCATGGGGCATGACGCGGTGCTCGCCGCCGCCCATGGCATCCAGATGGCGGCGGGCTGGCAGGGCGAGGTGTCGGGGGACGCGGTGGCGCGGATGTTCCACCAGATGGACGGGCGTCAGCAGGTGGCGGGGGCGAGCGGCTTCATCTCGTTCCAGAACAACGGCAATCCGCGCAACAAGGCCATCCCCATCCTGCACCTGAACGCCAGGGGGCGCTCGGAGTTGGTGGAGGTCTCGGCGCCACGGGGCGAGCCGCCCAGGAAGCAGTGAGGGTCAGCCGCCATCCGGGGGCCGCTCGCCCCCGGACTTCTCGCCCCCGGACTTCTCGTCGTCGACGATCTCCGCGTCCACGACCTCGTCGTCGGACGCATGCGCCTGGCCCCCGCCGTCACCGGAGGAGCCGCCCGCCGAGCCGCCGGCTCCGCCGTCGGACGAGCCGGACTGCTGGGCCTGGGCGTAGATGGCGGTGCCGATCTTCTGCCCGACGGCGGCGGTCCGCTCGGTGGCCTCGCGGATCGCGTTGGTGTCCTCGCCCTCCAGGGTCCCCTTCAGCTCCGCGACCGCCGCCTCGGCCTCCTGCCGGACGTCCTGCGGCACCTTGTCGGCCTGGTCCCGCAGCAGCTTCTCGGTCTGGTAGACGAGCGCCTCGGCCTGGTTGCGGGTCTCGGCGGCCTCGCGGCGCTTGTGGTCCTCCTCCGCATAGCTCTCGGCCTCGCGCATCATGCGGTCGATGTCGTCCTTGGGCAGCGCGGAGCCGCCGGTGACGGTCATCCGCTGCTCCCGGCCGGTGCCGAGGTCCTTGGCGGAGACGTGCATGATGCCGTTGGCGTCGATGTCGAAGGCGACCTCGATCTGCGGCACCCCGCGCGGGGCCGGCGGCAGGCCGGTCAGCTCGAACATCCCGAGCTTCTTGTTGTACGCGGCCATCTCGCGCTCGCCCTGGAAGACCTGGATCTGCACCGACGGTTGGTTGTCCTCGGCCGTGGTGAAGACCTCCGAGCGCTTGGTCGGGATCGTGGTGTTGCGTTCGATCAGCTTGGTCATGATGCCGCCCTTGGTCTCGATGCCGAGGGACAGCGGGGTGACATCCAGCAGCAGGACGTCCTTGACCTCGCCCTTGAGGACACCGGCCTGCAGGGAGGCGCCGATCGCCACGACCTCGTCCGGGTTGACGCCCTTGTGCGGCTCCTTGCCGGTCAGCTCCTTGACCAGGCTGCTCACGGCGGGCATCCGGGTGGAGCCGCCGACCAGGATCACATGGTCGATATCGGAGGTCTTGATCCCGGCGTCCTTGATCGCCTGGTGGAAGGGGGCCTTGCAGCGCTCCAGGAGGTCCTCGGTCAGCTGCTGGAACTGCGAGCGGGTGAGCTTCTCGTCCAGATGCAGCGGACCCGCGTCGGACGCGGTGATGTACGGCAGGTTGATGGTGGTCTCGCTGGCCGCGGAGAGCTCGATCTTGGCCTTCTCGGACGCCTCGCGCAGCCGCTGGACCGCCATCTTGTCGTTGGCCAGATCGACGCCGTAGCCGCCCTTGAAGCGGGAGACCAGATGGTCCACGATCCGCTGGTCCCAGTCGTCGCCGCCCAGGTGGGTGTCGCCGTTGGTGGCCTTGACCTCCACCACCCCCTCGCCGATCTCCAGCAGCGAGACATCGAAGGTGCCGCCGCCGAGGTCGAAGACCAGGATGGTCTGGTCGTTCTCCTTGTCCAGCCCGTACGCCAGGGCGGCGGCCGTCGGCTCGTTGATGATCCGCAGCACCGTCAGCCCGGCGATCTCGCCCGCCTCCTTGGTGGCGGTGCGCTGGGAGTCGTTGAAGTACGCGGGGACGGTGATCACGGCATCCGTGACGTCCTCGCCGAGATATGCCTCGGCGTCGCGCTTGAGCTTCTGCAGCACCCGCGCGGAGATCTCCTGCGCGGTGTAGCGCTTGCCGTCGACGTCGCCGGTGGCCGGGAACCGCCACCGGTCCTCGCCCACGTGGCGCTTGACCGATCGCGCGGTGCGCTCGACGTTCGTCACCGCCTGGCGCTTGGCGACCTCGCCCACCAGCACCTCGCCGTTCTTGGCGAAGGCCACCACCGAGGGGGTGGTCCGGGTCCCCTCGGTGTTGGTGATGACGGTGGGCTCGCCGCCCTCCAGGACGGATACGACCGAGTTCGTCGTACCCAGGTCAATACCGACTGCGCGGGTCATCTGAGCCCTCCTCCCGATCTGCCTCCCAGTATCCCAAAAAGGGATATTCGGGGCGGGTGCGGAGGCGGGCCGGGGCTCAGTCCCGCAGGTGGTCGATCTCGCGCATCTTGTTCGTGGCGTCCAGCGCGGCGACCTTGTAGGACTCGGCGAAGGTCGGATAGTTGAACACCGCGTCCACCAGATAGTCGACGGTGCCGCCGCAGCCCATCACGGCCTGGCCGATGTGGATCAGCTCGGTGGCGCCGGTGCCGAAGCAGTGCACCCCGAGCAGCCGCCGGTCCTCCGGGGAGACCAGCAGCTTCAGCATGCCGTGCGCATCGCCGACGATCTGGCCCCGGGCCAGCTCGCGATAGCGCGACACCCCGACCTCGAAGGGCACCTTCTCGTCCGTGAGCTGGTCCTCGGTGCGGCCGATGAAGCTGATCTCGGGGATGCTGTAGATCCCGATCGGCTGCAGATGGTGGATCGGGTTCACCGGCTCCTCGCAGGCGTGGTACGCCGCGCTGCGCCCCTGTTCCATCGAGGTCGCGGCCAGCGCCGGGAAGCCGATCACATCGCCGACCGCGTAGATGTGCGGTACGGCGGTGCGGTAGTGCTCGTCCACCGCTATCCGGCCCCGCCGGTCGGCGGTGAGCCCGGCCTTGCCGAGGTCCAGCCCTTCGGTGAGCCCCTGGCGCCCCGCGGAGTACATCACCGCGTCGGCGGGGATCTTCTTCCCGCTCTCCAGAACGGCCAGGGCGCCCCGCGCATGGCGCTCGACGGCCGCCACGGTCTCGCCGAAGCGGAAGGTGACGGCCAGGTCGCGCAGCCGGTACTTCAGCGCCTCGACGATCTCGACATCGCAGAAGTCCAGCATCCCCTCGCGCTGCTCGACCACGGTGACCTTGCTGCCCAGGGCGGCGAACATCGAGGCGTACTCGATGCCGATCACCCCGGCGCCCACGATGACCATGGAGCGCGGCACCCGCTCCATGTTGAGGACACCGTCGGAGTCCATGATCGTCCGCTCGTCGAACTCCACGCTCGCGGGGCGGGCCGGGCGGGTGCCGGTGGCGATCACGATATGCCGCGCGGTCAGCAGCTCTTCCTGACCGGTCGCGTCCGTGACGGCCACGGTGTGGTCGTCCACGAATCGCCCGGTGCCCGGGAACATCGCGACCCGGTTGCGGGAGAGCTGGTTGCGGACGACGTCCATCTCACGGCCGACCACATGCTGGGTGCGGGCCGTCAGGTCGGCGACGGTGATGTCCTCCTTGAGCCGGTAGCTCTGGCCGTACAGATCCCGCTGGGTCAGTCCGGTGAGATAGAGCACCGCCTCGCGCAGGGTCTTCGAGGGAACGGTTCCGGTGTGCAGGGAGACCCCGCCCACCATCTCCTTGCGGTCGACGACGGCCACCCGGCGACCGAGTTTGGCGGCTGCGATGGCAGCTTTCTGGCCGCCCGGTCCGGACCCAATCACAAGCATGTCAAAGTCGGTCACGGACCGAGTCTGGCATCGGATGACGTCCCGCTGGAAGAGGAATCGCCGGTCAACCGCCCCGGGCGGCAACAGACTTGGGGCACCCTACTCGCCGTGCGGCCACAGCCGGCCCTCGGCGTCCCGGGCCAGAGAGGTCAGGGAGGCCAGCAGGACGAGGGCCACCAGCCCGGTCGGCAGGGCGGGCGCGGCCCGCGCGGCATGGGCCACCAGCAGCCCGCCGGACGCGGCACCCACCACCAGGGCCCCCAGCAGCGCCATGCTGAGCCGGCCCACGGTGCCCCTGCGCGCCACGTCGACCAGCAGCCCGGTCAGGACGCCGGTGAGATAGGTGGTGGAGAAGCCGGGCGGCCCGACCGCCCGCACCAGACCGCTCTGCCCTCCCATGGCGAGCGCGGCCACGGCCAGCAACCACAGCTGCCGGCCGCCGGAGGGGTGGCCACCGGCGGCCGCCCACGCCGCCCAGAGCCCGCCGAGTGCGAGCAGTTCCACGGTGAGCGCGCAGCGGGCGCGCCAAGCGGGCCGGCGACCGCGGACGATCCGGCCGCTGAGCAGCGCACCCACGATGTATCCGGCCATGGCGACCGCGGTGTCCCGGGCCAGCGACGCGTCCAGGGAGGCGGTCGACATGCCGAGCAGGGAGAGGTTGGCGGTCATGACACTGGTGAAGACCCCGCCCAGCGCCAGAAAGCTGATGGCGTCCATCGCCCCGGTCGCCACGGTCAGCGCGACGGCGGCCGCCACTCCCCCGGCGTCGCACGCCCGTCCCGGGCGCCGTCGCTTCGGTGCGAGGTCGGTGTCGCTCTCATCGGCCATCGGCACTCCTCCGGCCACCTCGGGTGCCCCGGGCGGCGCACCGGAAACAACGGTCCGGGGGGCGCCGGGGCGTCAGGAGCCGGCCGGGGCGGCGGCCGCCCGCCGCTCGCGGTGTTTCGCGGCCTTGGCACTGTTGCCGCACAGCCGCATCGAGCACCACCGGCGCCTGCCGCCCGGTGTGTGATCGAGGTAGACCATCGTGCACAGCGAGGCGTCGCACACCCGCAGCGCCCCGCGCCGCTCCGGGTCCCCGAGCACCGCTATGAGGTCGCGGACGACGACCGACTGCAGCTCCCGCCCGGACAGGGGGCGATCGGCGTCGACCCCGACACCGGTGCCGGTCGCTATCAGCAGCGGCTGCGGCGGGGCGGGGCGCGCCCGGTCGTTGAGCAGCGCCACGGACACATCCGACGGGGGCCGGCCGTCGACCACCGCGGCCACCACGTCGTAGGCCGCCTCGCGCAGCGTCCACAGCTCGGTGAGGAGTTGGTCGGTGACGGCCTCGTCGTGGAGCCGCAGCCCGACGCCGTCGCACCACTCCCGCAGCCGGTCGAGGGTGCCGAGGCGCTCGATCGGGGTGCTGCCGCGCCGCCCGAGGGTCGCGACGAGATTCAGGGCGAGGCTGCCGGCGTCGAAGCGCAGGGCCCGCAGCCGGGCGGTCACCCGCGGCCGCGGGACCGGCTCCGTCGAGGAATCCATCCGCATATAGTAACCGCCTGAAGGGTTACCAAGCGGCTGAGGATGAGGACACATCATGCGGATCGCGGTCATCGGCGCGGGTGGCGTCGGCGGATACTTCGGGGCGCGGCTCGCCGCCGCGGGTGACGAGGTCACCTTCGTGGCACGGGGCCGCCATCTCGCGGCGATCCGGGAGAAGGGGCTGACGGTGCGCAGCCCGCTGGGCGAGCTGCGGGTGCCGTCCGAGGCGGTGGTGCCGGCCATCTCCGACCTCGAGGCCCCGGACCTCGTGATGGTGGCGGTGAAGCTGTGGGACACCGAGGACGTCGCCCGGCAGCTGGCGCCCCTCGCGGAAGGCGGCGCCGCCGTCGTGTCGTTCCAGAACGGGGTCCAGAAGGACACGGTGCTGCGCCGCCATCTGCCGGACGGGTCCGTCCTCGGCGGGGTCGGCTATATCTCGGCGTTCATCGAGGAGCCCGGGGTGGTGGTGCACAACGGCACGCTGCAGCGGCTGGTGTTCGGGGAGTACGACCGTACGGAGTCCCCGCGCGCCCGCGCTTTCCTCGACCGGGCTGTGGCGGCCGGTATCGACGCGGAGATCAGCGCCGACATCGAGCGCACCATCTGGGAGAAGTTCGTCTTCCTGGTGGGCCTTTCCGGGACGACGTCGGCGGTGCGGCAGCCGATCGGGGTGGTCCGCGGGGATCCCGGGTCGCGGGCGCTGCTGCGTGAGGTGATGCACGAGGTGGTCGCCGTGGGACGGGCCAAGGGGGTGGCCCTGGACCCCGGTTTCGCCGACGACCGGCTCGCCTTCTGCGACACGCTGCCCGCCGCGATGACGTCCTCCATGCACAACGACCTGCTGCGCGGCAACCGTCTCGAACTCGGCTGGCTCAGCGGGGCGGTGGCCGGCCTCGGCGCCGAGCTGGACGTCGCCACCCCGCGCAACCGGGCCATCGCCGACATCCTCTCCCCGTACGCCCTGGGCGATCCGGCCACGACCGGTGGCGCGGGGGTCAGCGCAGCAGGGGCAGCTTCCCGATGAGCTTGCTCACCCTGTTCCGCGGGCCGACGAGGCTGAGCGCGAGATAGTCGAGGTCCTCGGTCTTGGTGCCGGCCAGGCTGTCGAGGTACTCGTCGTAGACCCGTGAGGTCTGGGCCTGCCCGGGCATGTCGACGAGGTACAGGTCGTCCTTCCCGGCGGCCTTCGCGCGCAGCTCGCGCAGCGCCTCGGGGCCGGCGGCCAGGATCGAGCAGCCGGCCCACGGCAGCCCCGGGTGGCCGGCGCCGGACCCGTCCGTGCCGTCCGGTCCCAGCAGCTCCGGCATGGCCCGGCCGACGGCGGCGGCCATGCAGGCGGCGGCGTTCACCGCCCGGCCCGCGGGCAGTTCCTCGTCCACGACGATCACCCACTTCAGCTTCGCCTGGCGGGTGGACTGATCGGTGCGGACATCCTCGTCGGTCAGCTGGGGAACGGACACGAGCGGCACTCCTTGTCGATGGCTAATGTGGTGGATGAGGTGGACGGTACCCATCCATCCGTGCCGTGGCACGGCCCGCCGAATTTCGTCAGGCAAGGGAGCGCTTTCGTGGAACTTGATGCACTGGACCGCGCTCTTCTGCGGGAGCTGCAGAACGATGCACGCCAGACCAATCGCGAGCTGGCCCTGCGCACGGGGGTCTCGCCGTCGACCTCCCTGGAGCGGGTCCGGGCGCTGCGCGAGCGCGGCATCATCAGCGGCTATCACGCCGCCGTCGATCTGGAGGCGGTCGGCCGTCCCGTCCAGGCGCTGATCTCGGTGCGGATCCGCCCGCCGTCCCGGCCGGTCATCGAGGGCTTCCGGGAATGGGCCGCCCAACTGCCGGAGACCATCGGCCTGTTCGTCACCTCCGGCGCCCATGACTTCCTCATCCATGTGGCGGTGCCGGACACCAATGGGCTGTACGCGTTCGTCATCGACCGCCTCACCGAGCGCCGTGAGGTGGCGGATGTGCAGAGCACGATGGTCTACGAACACGCCCAGTCGCGCTGTATCGACCCGGCCCCCGCCGAGCGCCCGGCGCCCTCCCGCCGGAGGCGGTAGCGAGCGAGTCGGGTCAGGGGATGGGATGGGTCAGTGGTGCGGGGTGTCGCCGAAGGCCGTCACGGTCAGGAACCGTATGGGCAGGGTGATCAGCTTCTCCGGGCCGTGCGGCGCCTCGCCGTCGAACTGCAGGGCGTCACCGGCCCCCAGGGTGTAGCTGGACTTGCCGTGGCCGTAGACCATGACGCCGTCGAGCATGTAGATCAGCTCGGTGCCGCCGTGCTGGAAGAGCGGGAACACCTCGCTGGACTCGGTGAGGGTGACCTCCAGCGCCTCCATCCGCTTGTCGCTGCCGCGCAGGGCGCCGAGCAGGGCGTACTCATGGCCGATCCGGGTGCCGCGGCGCACGATGCGGGCGCCGTGGCCGGCCGGGACGAAGACGGCCTCGCGCTCGTCGTCCAACCCGCGGAAGAGCGCGGTGACGGGCACGCCCAGGCCGCGCGCGAGCCGGGAGAGGGTGGTGAGGCTGCAGGCGGTCTGGGCGTTCTCGATCTTGGACAGCATGGCCTTGGAGATGCCCACCCGCTGGGCCATCCCGCCCACCGACGCCCCGGCCGCCTGCCGGTACTCCCGCGTGCGGACCGCGATGATCCGCTCCAGTGCCTTGTCGTCGTCCCCCGCGTCTGCCGCCATTCCCCGCATTCTAAGCGGCCTCGATGAAGTCCGGTGCGGTTCGGGTGCGCCGCGAAGGGGCGCGGGGCTGTGCCGATATGCGGCTCCGCCGCGGCTGTGTCCATATGCGGCTCCGCCGCGTGGCCGGCCACGACACAGCCGCGGAGGAACGACCGCACCTCGCGGCACCTCCCGCGGAGCGCTTCCTCGGCGGCGGGCGGCGCCGTCGCGACGCCGCCCGCCCCGGGCCGTGCACTGCCGGGAGGTCAGGAGCCCGCCACCGCCGCCGTCTTCTCCGGCCGCGGCCCGGGCGTGGCGGGGACGTCCCGCGTCCACAGCGGCCGCAGCCGGTAGGTCAGCAGATAGAGCACCGCGGCGGCGGCCGCCGCGACGAACATGCTCAGATCGCCCGCGTGCGGATAGGCCGCGGCGAACGCCCCCGTGTAGAGGTCGGATTGCCAGAACGGCACCGAGGCCACCACCCCGCCGGCCCAGGCGACGAAGCCCCAGGAGAGCACCCGTCCGCGGTCGTACAGCTCGGCGATCCGGCCGGGGTCGGAGCGGCCGCCCAGGTGGTAGTCGAGCAGCAGCACGGTGGCGAACGGCGCGATGAAGTACGCGGTGAGGTTGAGGAACACCGAGAACTTGTCCTCGATCCCGGAGTGTCCCCACAGGCTGATCCCGTACGCCAGCGCGCAGATGAGGGTGACCGCCTGGGTCCGGGTGAACGGCACCTTCAGCGTCTGGATGGAGATCGCGCCGCCGTAGACGTTGAGGAAGTTCTGCGCGAGCGCCGAGAGCCCGATGGCGACGAGGGCGGGGATGGCGAACGGCCCGGTCAGCTGGTGCAGGGCGGTGATGGAGTCGGTGCTGGTGGCGTTGGAGCCGAGGAGCACGCCGAGGATGCCGAGCCAGCAGATGGTGACGAAGTTGCCGAGCCCGGTGTACCAGGCGGTGCGGCTCACCACACGGGGCGAGTCGGGCAGATAGCGCGAGTAGTCCGAGGCGAACGGCGCCCAGGCGACCAGGAAGGAGAGGAACCAGCCGCCGAAGGTGATCCAGCCCCCGGTGGAGCCCACGTAGTCCGGTGCCTTCGGATCGGCGTCGAAGGTGCCCGCGCCCCGGACCAGGGCCACCACCGTGATCATGACGAACAGCGGGGTGAGCACATAGGTCAGCACCCGCTGCAGGAAATTGATCATGTTGTAGCCGTAGATGGACACCACCAGCTCGACCAGGGTGAGCGCCAATCCACAGACCCAGAAGGGCAGATGGGTCAGCTCGGCGATGGCCTTGCCGCCGAGGATCACGGTGACGGCGGCCCAGCCGACCCCGGCGAACACATTGATGTACGCCACCGGCAGGAAGTTGCCGAAGAAGCCGAGCGGGCCACGCGCCTGGATCTGCTGGGGCACCCCCAGCCGTACGCCCATCCGGGACATCACGGCCATCAGCAGCGAGCCGAGACCCGCGCCGGCCACGATCGCGGCGACGGCGGCGCCGAAGCTGAGACCGAGCCCGACCGCGCTGAACCCGAGCAGGATGATGGGGAAGTTGAGACCGGCGGCGAACCAGACGAAGAACTGCGAACTGGGCTTGCCATGCCGCTCGTTGTCGGGGATGTGGTCGACCCCGAAGGGCTCCACCTTGGTGACCGCGCTGCCGTACACCGGCGCCGTGTCGTCGTGGGTCATGGGCGTGCTCCTGGGACGGGAGGAGTGGACGTCAGGGGGGACCGGTGGGCGTACGGATCCGGGTGGCGGCGTCTCACCACGGCAGCGGCGCGGTCTGCGAGATGTCGAAGAAACCGCCGCCGCTGTAGACCAGCGGGGCCAGCTCCGCATGGCGGGCGGAGACCACCCGGCCGGTGAAGACGGTGTGGCTGCCGGCCTCCAGCCGCTCGCCGATCTCCACCTCCAGCTGGGCGCAGGACCCGTCGATCAGCGGGGCGCCGAACTCACCGGCGGTCCAGGGCAGTTCGGCGAACTTGTCGTCCGCCTTGGAGGCGAAGGTCCTGGCCACCTCGAGCTGGCCGGCGGCGAGGATGTTGATCCCCAGATGGCCGGCCCGGTGCAGCGCGGGGTGGGTGGTGGAGGTGCGCTGCACGCAGACCAGCACCATCGGCGGATCCAGCGAGATGCTGGCGAACGCGTTCACCGCGAGCCCCCGGGGCCTGCCGTCGTCCTGGCAGGTCACGACGGTGACACCGGTGATGAACTTACGGTGCACCCCACGGACCAGATCGGCGTCGACGGCCGCTCGCTGGGTGGTGGTGATGATCCCGAGCGCCTCCAGCAGCTGACGGGGATCCCAGGTCACCCACTCCTCGCTGACCACACCGTGGTCGAAGCGGGTGAAGGTGGCGCCGGAGACCTCGACCGGCCTGCCGGTGGCCGGCACGCCGAGGAAGTCGCCGGTGTGACTGCCGGTGCTGCGCCAGCGGATCGCCAGCGACTCGCCCTCCTCGACGATCTCCTCGATCTCGGTACGGAGATCGGGGAAGGCCCGGCGGATGGCGCGGACCGACTCCTTGAACTGCTCCCGGCCCTGGGGGGCCGCGGCAGGGCCGCGACGGCGCACATAGCCGGGGCTGAGCAGCTGGTCGAGCGCGTCGACCTGACCCTGGTCCCAGACGGCCTGCCAGGTGGAGCGGATGCGGGCGGTGCGGTCAAGAGTATGCGTCATGACGTCTTCCCTCACTCAGCTCTTGTATGGCAGAGGACCGTAGGAAGGGCCATCAGTCGCTGTCAACACCTAGGGCCGAATGAACCGGAAATGGGCCGGCGAGACCTCTCCGAACAGCAAAGACACAGGTCAATAGGAGTTGCCTCGACCGTGACCCTTGACGGAGCCAGAATCGGACTCCTAGCCTCCCTGCCATGGCACAGCGTGAGCCGGAAGAACAGGACGGACGCTGCATGCGCTTCTCGATATTTCACAATCTCGGTGCCCCGGGCCGTCTCGGCGAGTACGCCGACGTCATGGCGGAGGCCCGGGAGTTCGCGGTCACCGCGGACCGGGCGGGCTTCTGGTCCACCTGGTACACCGAGCACCACTTCGGGCACGAGGCGATCGAGATCACCCCGAACCCGGTGCTGATGGGGGCGGACATCGCCGCCCGTACGACGGATATCCGGATCGGCCAGGCGGCCTCGATCGCCACCTTCTGGCATCCGCTGCGGCTCGCCGAGGACATCGCGATGCTCGACCAGCTCTCGGGGGGCCGGGTCGAGGTCGGCCTCGGCCGGGGGCTGTACGGCCGCGAGGCGCTCAACCTCAACGCCCTGGCCGATCCGCGCGACCAGGAGCAGAACCGCGCGCTCTACGCCGAGACCGTGGAGGTCCTGCGCAAGGCGTGGAGCGGCGAGTTCTTCTCGCACCAGGGCCGCTTCTATGAGTTCCCCGCCCCCGGGGTGAAGTGGAACCATCCCCTCTCCCCCGCCACCCCGGAGTACACCGAGGCCGGGGTCATCACGAAGATGCGGGTGACCCCCTTCCCGTTGCAACGGCCGCACCCTCCGCTGTGGCAGGTCATCGACAGCCCCCGCTCGATCAGGGCCGCGGCGGCGGACGGCGTCCAGGGGCTCTTCTGGCTGCCGCCGGTCTCGGCGCTCAAGGAGCGGTTCGAGCTCTACCGGGACACCGCGAGCCAGGCGGCGGGGCGCGAGTACGCGCTGGGCGAGGGCATCGGTCTGGTGCGGGATGTGTATGTCGCGGACACCATGGAGCAGGCGCGCGCCGAATTCGAAGAGGCGCTGATGACCACCTACCGGTGGATCATGCACTGGCGGGGGCTGGGCAACCTCATGGAGGCGGGCGAGGAGCTCACCGACGCCCATGAGCTGTCCTTCGACTTCCTCCAGCGGCGCAATCTGCTGGTCGGCACCCCCGAATACGTCTCGGAGAAGATCGCCGAGCTGCGCGACGAGGTGGGGTGTGAGCATCTGCTGCTGTGGACCACCCATCCCGGTCTGCCGCACCGCAACGCGATGCGCAGCCTGGAGCTGTTCGCCGAGAAGGTCATGCCGCAGTTCACCACCGGCGGCGGTCATGGCTGAGGCGGTGCTGCGCAAGGTCGTCACCGTCGCCGATGAGCTGCTGCTGGAGCTCGGCCGCCCGGTCGCGGTGCCGGTGCGCCGGGTCGCGGCGGCCGCGGTGATCCACAACCCCTGGGCCGGCGGCGGCCTCGTCGCCGATCTGGGGCCCGAGGTGGAGCGAATCGCACCGGGGCTGGCCCGGCTGCTCACCGGCCGGATCAGCGAGGCGCTGGGCGGGGTCGACCGGATCGAGTCCTTCGGCAAGGCCGCGATCGTGGGGCTCGACGGGGAGATCGAGCACGGCGGCGCGCTGATCCACACCCCCTTCTTCGGCAATGTCTTCCGCGAGCTGACCGAGGGCACCTCGATCATCGTCTTCAGCGACGACCGGCTTCCGGCCGGTGAGCCGCTGACCGTGCCGCTGTGGCACAAGACCGCGGCCGCGACCCGCTCGCACTACCAGACCTGCCAGATCCGCATCCCCGACGCGCCCCGCCCGGACGAGATCGTCGTCATCGCGGCCGGGGCGTCCGGCCCCCGTCCGAACGCCCGGATCGGGGACCGCGCCACCGACCCCCTCATCCGCCTCGCCGATCTGGACGATCTGGAGACCGTGACGTGAACATCCGCAAGATCATCACCTTCACCGAGGACATCCACAGCGAGGGCGGCCGCCCGGTGGACCCGCCGGCCCGTACGGCGGTGGTGCTCGCCGTCATCGAGAACCCGTGGGCCGGTCAGGGCTTCGTGGCGGATCTGCTGCCCGGGATCGACGAGGCGGCGCCGAAGCTGGGCGCGTTGCTGGCACCCCGTGTGGTCGAGGCGCTGGACGCGCCGGTGGAGGCGTACGGCAAGGCCGCGATCGTGGGGCTCGACGGGGAGGTCGAGCACGGCTCCGCGCTGATCCACACCCTGAAGTTCGGCGACCACTTCCGCCGGGCGGCGAACGCGACCACCCTGCTGCCGGCCGTGGAGAAGCGGGCCGCCGCGGGAACGGTCTTCGACATTCCGCTCAAGCACATCACCGACGCCACCATCCGCTCGCACCACCAGAGCATCGAGGTCCGGGTGGCGGACGGGCCGCGCGCCGACGAGATCGTCATCGGGCTCGCGGCGGCCGCCCAGGGCCGCCCCCAGGCCCGGCTGGCCCCGCTGTCGACGGAGCGGTGAGCGGCATGGACGCGGTGCGGGCTCCCGGCGGGACGCCGGGGGCGGGCGCTCCCGGCGGGCCGGCCCCGGCGGGGGCCCGGGCGCCGGTGGCGCTCGCCCATGAGTCCCATGGCACGGGGACACCCATGGTGCTGCTGCACGGCGTGGGCCTGGACCGCCACATGTGGGACCGCTGTCTGCCCGCGCTGGCCGCCCGGCACCACGTGACGCTGGCCGACCTGCGCGGCCACGGCGCCTCCCCGGCCGCGGCGGCCGGGGTGTCCCTCGCCGAGCTGGCCGCGGACGTCGGGGCGCTGCTGAGCGGCCCCACGCATATCGTCGGCTTCTCGCTCGGGGCCCTGGTCGCCCAGCGGCTGGGGCTGGACCGGCCGGACCTCACCGCCTCGCTCACCCTGGTCAGCTCGGTCGCGGGCCGGTCGGAGGAGGAGCGGGCGGCGGTCTCCCGCCGCCAGGAGCTGGCCGCCGAGGACTTCGGGGCGTCCGCGTGGGCCGCGGTCGACCGCTGGTTCTCCCCCGCCTGGCGGGCCCAGGACCCCGGTCTGGCGCAGCGGGTGCTCGACACCCTGCTGGCCAACGACCGGGCCTCCTACCTCGCGTGTTACCGGGTCTTCGCGACGGCCGACACCGGGCTGTGGCGGTGGCTGCCCCGGATCGCCGCCCCCACCGTGGCGGTGACCGGCGAGCGGGACCCCGGCTCGACCCCGGCCATGTCGCACCGGCTGGCCGGGCGGATCCCCGGCGGCCGGGCGGTGATCGTGCCCGGCGCCCGCCATCTGCTGCCGCTGGAGTGCCCCCAAGAACTCGCCGCCGTGATCCTCACCCACACCGGAGCCCACCCCGGAAGCCCCACCGGAACCGATACCGGAACCGACGCCGGAGCCCACACCGGACAGGAGTCCCACCGCTCATGAACCCTCTGCCGCGCCACGACCACTACATCGCGGGCGAGTGGACCGCCCCCGCCGACGGCGGTTACTTCGCCAGCGTCAACCCGGCCACCGCCGAGCCCTGGTACGAGGCGGCGCGCGGCACCGCCGCCGATGTGGACCGTGCGGTGGGCGCCGCCCGTACCGCCTTCGAGGATCCGCGCTGGCGCGATCTGAGCCAGACCCGGCGCGGACGGCTGCTGCGGAACCTGGGCGATCTGATCGGTGAGCACGCGGAGCGGCTGGCCCGTACCGAGACCCTCGACAACGGCAAGCTGCTGCGGGAGATGCGGGCCCAACTCGCCGGGCTGCCCGAGTACTTCTACTACTACGCGGGACTCGCCGACAAGATCCAGGGCGAGGTGATCCCCGGGGCCAGCCGCGAGCTGCTCAACTACACCCTGCGCGAACCGGTGGGCGTGGTCGGCGCCATCACCCCCTGGAACTCCCCGCTGCTGCTCACCGCCACCAAGCTGGCCCCGGCCCTGGCCGCGGGGAACACGGTGGTGGTCAAGCCCTCCGAACACACCTCGGCCTCGCTGCTGGCGCTCGCACCGCTCTTCGAGGAGGCGGGGTTCCCGCCCGGGGTGGTCAATGTGGTCACCGGATACGGCGCGGAGGCGGGCGCGCCGCTGACCGAGCACGAGGCCGTGGCCAAGGTGACCTTCACCGGCTCCAGCGGGACCGGCCGCCGGATCGCCCGTACCTGCGCCGACCGGTTGATCGGCTGCACCCTGGAGCTGGGCGGGAAGTCGCCCAACATCATCTTCCCGGACGCCGATCTGGGGTCGGCCGCCATGGGGGTGATCGCGGGCATCTTCGCGGCCGCCGGGCAGACCTGTGTGGCGGGGAGCCGGGTGCTGGTGCACCGGGAGGCGTACGACGAGGTCCTGGAGCGGGTGACGGCGCGGGCGGCCACGATCCGGGTCGGCGATCCGCTGGAGGAGACCACCGAGCTCGGCCCGCTGGCCCTCGCCGAGCAGCTGGCGAAGGTCGAGTCGTATGTCGAGCTGGGGCAGGCCGAGGGCGGAAAGGTGGTCTGCGGCGGCAGGCGGCCGGACACGGGCCTCGACGGGTACTACTACTCCCCCACCGTCTTCACCGGCACCGACAACGGGATGCGGATCTGCCAGGAGGAGATCTTCGGCCCGGTCGCGACCGTCATGCCCTTCGGCTCCGAGGAGGAGGCCCTGGCGATCGCGAACGACTCCGCGTACGGCCTGGCGGCGGGGGTGTGGACCCGGGATGTGAACCGCGTGCACCGGATGGCCGCCCGGCTGGAGGCCGGGACGGTGTGGGCCAACACCTATCGCTCGATGTCGCCGATGTCGCCCCGGGCCGGGTTCAAGACCAGCGGGATGGGGACCGAGCACGGCACGGAGGTGATCCGGGAGTACACCCGGCTGAAGAGCGTCTGGATCAACACCAGCGAGGAGCCCGCCGGGGATCCCTTCATCCTGAGGTCCTGAGGTCCGGAGCAGATCGTGGGCCGGTCCTGGGCCGGTCCTGGGCCGAAGGAAGGGTTCTTGTATGGCACAACACCCGAGCGCGTCTCCGGTTGATTTCTCCGCTGATCCCTCGGTTGACGGGGGACGGCGGCCGCCTCTAGGGTCACGTGCCATGCAACAACCCACCGGAAAGCGGCTTCAGCAGACCAGCATGCAGGCGAGGGTCGCCGAAGAGCTGCGGCAGATGATCATCAGTGGTGAACTGCCGCCCCGCTCCAGCCTCTCCGAGATGGCGCTGTCCGAGACCTTCGGCGTCAGCCGGACGCCCATCCGCGAGGCCCTCAAGCAGCTCCAGATCGAGGGGCTGGTCGAGGTGCGGCCACGGGTCGGAACGTTTGTCGCCGTACCGTCCCGGCGCGAGCTGACCGAGCTGTTCCAGATGAAGGAGCTGCTGGAGGGCGCCGCCGCCCGGCTGCTCGCCTTCCGCGGGAACGTACCGGAAGTGGAGCGGCTGGAGGCCACTATGACGGCGGCCGACGCGGCCGTCCGGGACGGCGACGCCGAGCAATACGCGGCGCTGGTCCACGAGTTCCACGATCTGATCGTGGTGGGCGCCGACAACAGCAAGCTGGAGGCGCACTACCGCACCCTGATGAACCAGCTGGCCTACGCCCGGCTGGTGCGCACCTCGCTGTCCCGGCCCGGCCGGCTGGACGAGTCCGACGATGAACACCATCGCGTCCTCAACCTGATCCAGGCCAAGGACGGCGACGGCGCGGAGCGGGTGATGCGGGAGCACGTGCGGATGAGCCACCAGGCCCTGATGGCGGGCATGGACGAGCGCCGGGCCTGACGACATCCCTCCGCGGAAGGGCGGTTCACCCCTGGTCGACCGCCGCGCGTGCGGAGCGCAGCGCGGCGCGGAGCCGGTTCCCGGCGCCGAGGAGGTGTGCGCGCAGGGCGGTGGCGGCGTGCTCGGCATCGCCGGCGCGCACGGTCGCCAGCAGGTCGGCATGGGCCTCGGCGGAGGGGCGCGGATCGACGTCCTGGGCGTTGGCGACGTCGAGGATCACACCGAAGGTGGGGCGGTACTGCTCCCAGACCGCCAGCAGCCTGCGATGCCCGGAGAGCACATAGAACTGGGAGTGGAACTCCAGGTCGGCGAGGGCGAAGTCGCCACCCGCGGCGCGGTCCGCCGCGTCGCGCATGTCCCGTACGAAGCGCTCGGCGGGCTCCCAGTCGCCGGGCCCCGCCCTGCCGATGGCGAGCGTGAGGGCGAGCGTCTCCAGGGACTCCCGCAGGGTGTAGAGCTCGTCGATGTCGCCCTCGGTGAGCCCGGTGACGAAGACCCCGCGGCGGCGCGCCTCGACCAGCCCCTCGGCCTCCAGCTGACGCAGCGCGCCCCGCACCGGGCCGCGGCTGACGTCGTACTGCTCGGCGAGGGCCCCTTCGACAAGATGGGTGCCGGGGCGCAGCCGTCCTGACACGATGAGCACACGCAGCTCATGCGCGACCAGATCGCCGAGGGACCGCTGCTGCAGCGAGGTGATGGGCACCGACGGGCTCCTTCTGGCGGATGGACCGGGCGCTGGTCGACGGTTAACCGTCGACCTCAGTATCGGCCTCCGGCGCCCCACCCGGAACACCGGACGCACCGGGAGCCTGCACGCCGATCCTGTCGTACGTTGGCAGAAGACCCACGGCAAAGGTGACGGCCCACATCCCGCACAGGGTCGTGACCAGCATGGTCTTGAGGAACTCGGACTCGGGGACAACAGATCGCCGAAGGCCAGGACGAAGACCATGAATGATGTGCGCAGACGTACGGTGCTCGCCGCGGCCGGAGGGACGGCCATCGCGGGCAAGGCCGCGACCGCCCGGGCAAGGGCCCCGGGCGCCCCCACCTCCGACGCGCCCCGGCCGGGGCCGGAATCCGGCCCGTACGAGACCAGGATTCGGGCCCTGATGGCGCGGATGACCATCGACGAGAAGCTCGGCCAGCTGCAGCAGTTCGCCTGGACCGGCGACACCGGGCCCGGCGGCGGGCAGACCGCCGCCGCGGAGAAGGCGGCCCGCGGGGGCAGGCTCGGCTCGGTGCTCAACATCTACGGGGCCCGCACCACCAACACCCTGCAGCGGATGGCCGTCGAGAAGTCCCGGTTGGGCATTCCCCTGATCTTCGGCCTCGATGTCATCCATGGCATGTGGACCACCTTTCCCATCCCCCTCGGCCAGGCCGCCGCCTTCGACCCCGCGGTGGCCGAGTGGGACGCGGAGGTCTCGGCCAGGGAGGCCCGCTCCAACGGTGTGCACTGGGCGTTCTCCCCGATGATGGACGTCACCCATGAACCGCGCTGGGGGCGGATCGCCGAGGGCGACGGCGAGGACCCGTATCTGGCGGCGGCGCTCGCGGCCGCCAAGACCCGCGGCTACCAGGGCGACGACCTCCGCTCCCGGCACCGCCTCGCGGCCTGCGCCAAGCACATGATCGCCTACGGGGGCGTCGAGGGCGGCCGCGACTACAACACGGTGGATGTCTCCGAGGCCCGGCTGCGCAACTTCTACCTCCCCCCGTTCAGGGCGGCCCTGGACGCCGGAGTGGCCACCGTCATGGCGAGTTTCAACACCGTCAGCGGGGTCCCCGCGCACGGCTACCGGCATGCGCTGACCGACATCCTCAAGGAGGAGTGGGGCTTCCGCGGCTTTGTCGTCAGCGACTACAACGGCGTCCAGGAAATGATCGTCCATGGCTATGCCGCCGACCGCTCCGACGCGGCCCGGCTGGCCTTCAACGCCGGGATCGACATGGAGATGGCCAGCACCACCATCAACGAGTACGGCAAGCGGCTGCTGCGCAGCGGGCAGATCACCATGGACCGGCTGGACGACGCGGTGGCCCGCATCCTGCGCCTGAAGTTCCGGCTCGGGCTCTTCGAGCACCCCTACGCGGACGAGGACACGGCGATCGCCGGGCCCACGAAGGCATCCCGGGCGGCGGCACGCGAGGCGGCCGGGCGCACCATGGTGCTGCTCAAGAACGAGAAGTCCACGCTCCCCCTGGACCGATCGGGCTCCATCGCCGTCGTCGGCCCCTTCGCCGACTCCACCGACCTGCGCGGCTCCTGGGCCGGGACGTGGGCCGACGCGTTCCGCCCGGTCACCGTCCTGGACGCGATCAAGGACGCGGCACCGAAGGCCAGTGTCAGCCATGTCGAGGGCGTGGACGCCTCCGGACGGAGCACCCGGGGCATCGCCCGGGCGGCCTCGGCGGCCCGGGCGACCGATGTGACCGTGGTGGTGGTCGGGGAGGCGGCGACGCTCAGCGGGGAGGCGTCGGTGCGCAGTGACCTCGGTCTGCCCGGCCGGCAGGAGCGGCTGATCACCGCGATCGCGGACACCGGCGCGCCGTTCGTGGTGGTGCTGCTCAGCGGGCGTCCGCTGACGATGGGCGGCTGGCTGGACCGCACCCCCGCCGTGCTGCAGGCGTGGCATCCGGGGATCGAGGGCGGCAACGCCATCGCGGATGTGCTCTTCGGCACCGTGAACCCCGGTGGCAAGCTCCCGGTGACCTTCCCGCGCACGGTCGGGCAGATCCCCATCTACTACAACCACGAGAACACCGGACGCCCCTACGACCGGGCCAACCACTACACCTCCAAGTATCTGGACCTGGCCTACGGACCCCAGTTCCCCTTCGGCCACGGCCTCAGCTACACCACCTTCGACATCGGCGAACCACGGCTCAGCGTCAGCCGCGTCCGGGCCGAGGCGCTGCGCAAGGGCGACACCGTCGAGGTGGCGGTCGCGGTGCGCAACACCGGGCGCCGCAAGGGCGATGAGGTGGTGCAGCTGTACATCCGCGATCCGGTGGCGAGCATCGTGCAACCGGTGCGCAGGCTCAGCGGTTTCCGCCGGGTCAGCCTCGGCGCCGGGAAGGCCACCACCGTCCGCTTCCGGCTGAGCGCCGAGGAGCTGGGCTTCTGGACCCAGGACCCGCACGGCAGGTTCCTGCTGCAGAAGGGCGAGATCCGGGTCTTCGCGGGCAACAGCTCGCTGGCGAAGGGGGGTCGCACCCTCACCATCACCTGACCCCTGACCCCTGACCAGCGGTCTGTAACCGACTTCACCAGCGCAGCGGCCGGATTACTTGTAGGGTGCATGCTGACCGCTACGCACCCGGAAGACGCCCTTGATGACCGCCGCGCCCTGGCCCTCGACCACCACGACGAGCGGACGAGACCCCGCGGCACACCGCGCCGGACGCTCCGGCCTCGGCGGGGTGGAGGCCCAGTGGGCGGTGTGATCACCGGCTTCGGCGTCATCGCGTCCATCATCGTCGTCGGCTACGTCATCGGATGCCGCCGCTCCCTGGGCGAGCACGGCCGGGAGGTGCTCACCAAGCTCTCGTTCGATGTCGCCTCCCCCGCGCTGCTGTTCACCACGCTCTCCAGGGCCGACCTCTCCGCCATCATCTCCACCCCGCTGCTGGTGACAGCCCTGAGCACCTTCGTGGTGGCGGGTACGTTCGTCGCCGTGGGCGCCGTACGGCGGTGGAGCGTGGGCCGGACGACGATCGGCGCGCTGTGCGCGAGCTATGTGAACGCGGGCAACCTCGGCATCCCCATCGCGATGTACGTCCTCGGCGACGCGAGCCTGATCGCGCCGGTGCTGCTCTTCCAGCAACTCGTCATGACCCCGATCGCCCTGACGGTCATCGACCTCAGCCGCCCCGACCGGCGGCCCTCGCTGCTCCGCAGGCTGACCACGCCGTTCCGCAATCCCATCGTGATCGGCTCACTGTCCGGCGTCCTCGTGTCCGCCACGGGCTGGCGGATCCCCGGGCCCGTCACCGAACCGCTCTCACTGCTGGGCGGCATGGCCGTGCCCGCCGTCCTGCTGGCGTTCGGGATCTCGCTGCCGGGCAGTCAACTCCCCGGGCGCGGCGAGGAACGCGGGCCGGTGCTGCTGTCGGTGGCGCTGAAGTCCTTCGCCCAGCCGGTGGTGGCCTGGGCCATCGCGGCGGGGGTGTTCGGGCTGGACGGCCCGGCGCTCTTCGCCGCCGTCGTCACCTCCGCGCTACCGGCGGCTCAGAACCTGTTCACCTACGCCTCACGGTATGAGACCGCCACCATCCTGGCCCGTGAGTCGATCCTGCTGTCCACGCTGCTCGCGGCGCCGGTGCTGATGACGGTCGCCGCGCTGCTGGGCTGAGCCCGGCCCCACTGCGGCCGCTCGGGGCAGGTGTTCGCCGCGGTGTGCCGCCGCGCGGACCCGTCGGGGAAGAACTTTGTTTGCCCCCCAGGGCCCAGGGCAGGCGGATACTCGTGCTTCGGACCGTAGGCACGCACCGCGGGAGCAGTCTGTATTGCTCCACACCGCGGCGGCGCGCCGGTCAGCACGTCCCCGTGAACCCTCCCGCGATGCACCCCGGTCCCAGGTGACCCGTCAGCCCATCGCAGGAGGTGTGTTCCGTGACGACCGCGACGCAGGACATGGCACGGCCCCAGACCGGCCCCACGAAGCACCCGCATGACGACGCGCCCGACACCAGCGCCGAGTTCGCGGAAATGGCCCGTCTCCCCGACGGGCCGGAGAAGGAGGCGCTGCGCCGTCGGGTGGTGGAGGCATGGATGCCGATGGCCGAACGGCTGGCCCGGCAGTACCGCAACCGCGGTGAATCCCTGGAGGACCTGCAGCAGGTGGCCGCGCTCGGTCTGGTGAAGGCCGTCAAGCGGTACGACCCGGAACACGGCACCGCCTTCGCCGGGTTCGCGGTGCCCACCATCGTCGGCGAGATCAAGCGCCACTTCAGGGACCACCTGTGGGTGCTGCACGTCCCCCGCCGGGTCCAGGACCTGCGCAACCGGGTGCGGGCCGCCCACCGGGAGCTGTCCCATTCGGCGGACGACCGGCCGCCGCGGACCCAGGACATCGCCGAGCGCACCGGACTGACCGAGAAGGAAGTGCGGGCCGGTATGGAGGCCATGGGCAGCTTCACCCCGCTCTCCCTGGACGCCCAGCTGACCGGCTCCGACGACGGCTACTCCCTGGCCGACACGCTCGGCGCCCAGGAGACGGCGTACGACCGGGTGGTGGACCGCGAGGCCGTGCGCCCCGGTCTGAGCCGGCTCCCCGACCGGGAGCGCCAGATCCTCTACATGCGGTTCTTCTGCGATATGACACAGAGCCGGATCGCCGAGCAGCTGGGCATATCGCAGATGCACGTCTCACGGCTCATCAACCGCACCTGCTCGACACTGCGCGATCAGGCGCTGGCCGAGGCCGGCTGAGCCGGGGGGGCGGCCCGGCCGGGGCGCGCGTTGCGCCGCTGGAACGATGTGCATCGCCTTAGTGGGTGACCGTGGCGCCGTGGGGAGCGGCGGCTCCCCCCACGGACTGCGAGGGTCGGTGCGGCGGGTGACGGACGCCCAAGCGAAGGAGACGAAAGCCAGTGAACACCAATCCCGAGCGTCCTCCTCCGGTACACGCCCCGGAGCTCCTCAAGGGCCAGAAGGCGCTGGTGACCGGGGGGAACTCGGGGATCGGGAAGGCGACCGCGATCGCCCTGGGGCGGTCCGGAGCGGATGTGGTGGTCAACTACGTCAGCGACCGGCCGGCCGCCGAAGCCGTCGTCACCGAGGTCCAGAGCCACGGTGTGCGCTCCTACGCCCATCAGGCGGATGTGTCCCAGGAGGACCAGGTCATCGACATGGTGTCCACGATGATCGACCGGCTGGGCACGATCGACATCCTCGTCGCCAACGCGGGGCTCCAGCGGGATGCCCCCACGGTGGAGATGACACTGGAGCAGTGGGAGAAGGTCATCTCCGTCAACCTCACCGGCCAGTTCCTCTGCGCCAGGGAGGCGATCAAGGAGTTCCTGCGGCGCGGAGTGGTCCCGGAGGTGTCGCGAGCGGCCGGGAAAATCATCTGCATGAGCTCGGTCCACCAGACCATCCCATGGGCGGGCCATGTGAACTACGCCTCCTCCAAGGGCGGCGTGGCGCTGCTGATGCAGACCCTGGCCCAGGAGTTCGCCCCCCAGAAGATCAGGGTGAACGCGATCGCGCCGGGCGCCATCAAGACCCCGATCAACCGCAGTGCCTGGGAGACCCCCGAGGCGCGGACCGCCCTCCTGGAGCTCATCCCGTACGGCCGGGTCGGCGATCCCCTGGACATCGCCAACGCCGCCGTGGTCCTGGCTTCCGACCTGTGCGACTACGTGGTGGGCACCACCATCTACGTCGATGGCGGCATGACCCTCTTCCCGGGTTTCGCCACCGGCGGCTGACCGGGAGCCACGGCGCGGCGGGCAAATGTCGGGAAGACTGGCGCACATGTCCGAGGCCTCCGTTTCCCTCACCCATCCCGTCCCCTACTACGCCCAGTGGGAGTCGGCCGCCCTGGTGCCCGACATCATCGCGGGCACCCGGTCGGCGGCCGACGACCCGCTGTGGCAGAAGTCCGGGGCGGCGAGCCGGGAGGAGTACGCGTTCTGGTCGTGGCGGCTGTGCGGGATGGCGTGTCTGCGCATGGCCCTGGAGCACTGGTGTGACACCGCGCCGCCCGCGGTGACGCTCGCCGAGGAGTGTGTCGAGGCGGGGGCCTATGTGCGCCATCCGGACCGGGTGGACGGGCTCGTCTACGCCCCGTTCGCCGCCTACGCGCTGCGGCGCTGGGGGCTGTTCGCCGAGTCCCGGCCGCGGCTGCCGGCCGAGGAGTTGCCGGGACATCTCGCGGCCGGGCGGCTCGCGATGCTCTCCGTCCACCCCTCGCTGCGCACCCTGGACCCGCGGCCGCCGCACCGGGGCGGCCATCTGGTGCTGGCGGTCGGCGCCACCCCGGACCATCTCCTCGTACACAACCCGTCGGGCTTCCCGGACGGCTCCCAGCGCTTCGCCGAGGTCCCCTGGACCGACCTCGGGCGGTTCTACGCGGAGCGGGGTGTTCTGCTCGGGCCGGGTGAGCACCGGCCGTAGGGCCTCGCGTCGTCGGGGGGTCCTGGTGGCGGGCACACCGTGTCACTCGTGCGCACCGTTGCGGTTACCGCCGGGCCGGGTACCCATGTGGTTCCCGTAGATCATCGACGCACCTTCCCAGGGAGCCGCAGTGAAAATCGGCGTATCCACGTTCGTCACCGACCAGGGCATCCGGCCCGCTCCGCTGGGGCGGGCCCTCGATGAGCGCAGGTTCGACTCGCTCTTCCTCGCGGAGCACAGCCATATCCCGGTGGAGCGCCGCACCCCCTATCCGGGAGGCGGAGACCTGCCGGAGATCTACTACCGTACGCTCGACCCGTTCGTGACGCTGGCCTCGATCGCCGCGGTCACCCGCCATCTCCTGCTGGGGACCGGTATCGCCCTGGTGGCGCAACGGGACCCGATCACCACCGCCAAGGAAGTGTCCTCCCTCGACCTGGTCTCCGACGGAAGAGCCGTCTTCGGGGTCGGCGCCGGCTGGAACCGCGAGGAGATGGAGAACCACGGGACGGATCCCTCCACCCGGGGCCGGCTGGTGAACGAGCGGCTGCGCGCCATCCGTGAGCTGTGGACGAAGGAGAAGGCCGAATTCCATGGGGAGTTCGTGAACTTCGACCCCGTCTTCCAGTGGCCCAAGCCCGTCCAGCGGCCACATCCGCCGATCTATGTGGGTGGTGGCGGCGACGCCGCGTTCCGGCGGATCGCCGAGCTCGGCGACGCCTGGCTGGCCAACAGCGAATCCCCCGAGCAGCTGCGACCGCAGATCGAGCGGCTGCGCGAGGTGGCCGGCCGCGAGGTGCCGGTGACGGTGTACGCGGCGCCCGAGGACCCCGACGTGGTCGAGGGGTATCAGCGCATCGGTGTGGAGCGGGTGCTCTTCTATCTGCCGACGATGCCGGAGGCGGAGACGATCGCCCGGCTGGACGCGATGGCCCAGGTCGCCACCCGGTTCCGGTGAGCCGCCGGGAGACACGATGCCACAGCTGACGAGCGCGCAGGCGCGTGAGCGTTTCGCACGGGCCAGGCTGGCCCGGCTGGCGACCGTCGGCGCCGAGGACCGCCCGCACCTGGTGCCGGTGGTCTTCGCGCTGACCGGCGACACCGTGGTGACGGCCGTCGACCACAAGCCGAAGCGGACGACGCGGCTGCGGCGTCTGGACAACATCCGCGCCCACCCCGCCGTATGCCTCCTGGTGGACGACTACGACGAGAACTGGGACCACCTGTGGTGGGCGCGGGGGGACGGCACGGCCCGCGTCCTGCCCCCGGCGGACGAGTCGGCGCTGTCCTCGGAGTACATCCGGCTGCTCGTGAACACCTACCCGGCCCAGTACGGGGACCGGCCGCCGCGCGGGCCGGTCGTGGAGATCACCGTCGGCCGGTGGAGCGGCTGGCGGGCCGTCTGAGCCGCGGCGCCGGCGGACGCGTCAGCGCACGGACTCCGCCATCTTCGCGTACTCGCTGCCCAGCTGGGACATGGCGTGGTCGTACTCCTCGGCGGAGACCGCCTCCCGGAGCGTGGCGAGGACCGCACGCACACCTCGGTCGGCCTCCGACTCGGACAGCCCGGTGCGCTCATGCACCCTGCGGACCGACTCGTCGGGGTCGAAGATCTCCATGTCCCCTTCCCCTCGCTGCAGGGACTCCCGGAGGTGTTCGGGCAGCTCCAGGGCGAGATCGCGGGCCTCGCCCGCACTCAGGCGGGCCGCCAGGGTCTCGAGCGTGGCACGGGTGACGTCGGCCGCTTCCTGCCGTGAGAGCTGGGTGCGGTCCGCCACTGTCTGGAAAAACTCCCTGTCGTCCATGCGGGCCTCCCTATGACGCGCCCAGGACACGGCCTCATCCACCACCTTGCCATGCGTGACCGCCGCCCGCGAGGCACTACCCGGTGTCATCAGGCGCGGGCACGGGCGCGGGTGGACGATGGTTCTGTGGGGCTACGGCCATCCTGTTCCCCCAGGAGGTGGACGACCATGACTTACTCCTCCGACAGTCCGCACGGCGCCGAACAGCCGAGAGGGGAGCCCTCCGGCCGGCCGGGAGAGCGGCCCTTCGGCGAGGGCACGCCGTACGCCACGTTGCAGAACATACTCTCCGATACCGCCTGGCAGGTCCTGGTGGCCGCGGGTCTGGTGGCGATCGTGCTGGGCATCATGGTGCTGGCGTGGCCGGGGGCCACGCTGGTGGTGGTGGGCGCCCTGTTCGGCGCCTATCTGCTGATCAGCGGGATCTTCCAGCTGGTCGGGGCCTTCGGCGCGCATATACCGAGGCATCTGCGGGTGCTGAGTTTCGTCACCGGGGCACTGAGCGTGCTGCTCGGGCTGCTCTGCTTCCGGGGTCCGGCCCAGTCGATCCTGCTGCTCGCGCTGTGGATCGGCTTCTCCTGGCTGATCCGGGGCGTGATGCAGACCGCCACGGCGATCTCCGCTGAGGGCATGCCCGCCCGGGGCTGGCAGCTGTTCCTCGGTGCGCTCACCATCCTGGGCGGGATCATCCTGATCGTGGCGCCCTTCGGCTCGATCACGGCGCTGACCGTGGTGGCCGGCATCTGGCTGCTCGCCCTGGGCATCATCGAGATCATGCACGGCATCCAGTTGCGCACCCATCTCGGCGGCGGTGCACCCCGCGCGGAGCACCGGGGTCTGCACTTCCCCCGCTTCCGCTCACAGCCGCATCCGCAGGCGTAGCCGGGCCGTCGCGATGGCCGCTCACGGCCGCCGCGACGGTGCGGGACGGTCAGGGGCTCCGGCTCGGGACGGGGTGGCGGGGCGGGTCAGCGGGTCTGCACCCACCACGCCATCAGGCCGATGGCCGCGGTGCCGCAGGCGTACGACGCGCCGCGGACGAAGTTGGCGGCCGCGAGTCGGCCGTATCGACGCCATCTGCTGGTGGAACGGCTGGGTACCGGTGGGCGAACCTCCATGGTGTGCATATGGAGCCCCTTTCTGAACGTACGGACAGTGACTGTCCGACACGGGGGAACGACGCGCTGGAGAAAGCATACAAAAGTGTGAACTTGCTCCATGCATCGGACTCGCCGAAAAAATTCCTTTCGACACGATTTCAGGACGGGGCCGATCAGCGGGATTTGGCGGCCGCGGGGACGGTACGGGTGGCGGTGTTCCAGCCCGAGATCCGGACCGAGGGGGCCGAACCGCCCAGGTCCGCCGTGCGATAGGTGGCGGTGAGCGTCACCGACTCCCCCGGCCACAGGCTCACCTCGTTGTCCGACCAGCGCACGGGCAGGACGGGCGTGTCCGAGCCGTTCACCAGATGGGCGTCCACGAGCAGCGCCGGTGTGCCACGGCTCGCGGTGTTGCGCAGGGTGACGGTCGTGGTGGCGGTGGAGTCCGGCCCACGGGTCGTGGTGGCGGTGGCGGACACGGGCGCCTCGGCCATGTCGTCCAGCCCGGTCAGATCCGCGTAGGAGGTGGTGGGGGTGTAGTACCAGTCGGTGTTGTCCCAGTCGAGCACGTCCTGCTCGGTGGAGAGCCAGTACACATTGCGGCCGATCTCCTTGCCCGCGCCATCGGTGAGCTGGAGCTTGGCCAGATAGGCGCCGGACACTCCGCTCACCTTCGCCGGGACGGTGAGCGCGGTGGCCTTGCCGCCGTCGCCCGGCACCGTGAGACCGGTGGCGCTCTTGTCGAACTTCCGGGTGCCGTCGGGGGTGTAGAGGCTGACCCGGGCGGTGAGACCGGTGGCGGCGGTGTGCCGGCTGTTGACCACGACCACCGAGCGGGAGTCGTACGAGTACTGGACGTGCAGCGGCTCATTGGCCTTCTTGGCGCCGTAGTAGGCCCCGCCCTGGTCCAGATAGCGGTCGAAGAGCTGCCAGTGGAGCGAGGTCCAGCCGCTGTTCAGCATCCAGTGGACGACACCGGTGGCGGGCCGTGCGGCGTCGGAGAAGTTGCGCGCGTACGCCTCGAACTGGGCGCGCACCGCCTCGTACCGCGCGAGCCGCGCCTTGCGCACATAGTCCGTCAGTCCGGTCGGCGGTCCGTAGCGGCCGATCAGCGCGTTGTCGAAGATTTTGAGGTCACCGAAGGTGTCCGACGGGGACCGGTGGTACTGCTTGGCCGACGGATCCCGCCACAGGGTCTCCAGTTCGCCGGGGGACATCATGCGCCGGAGCGTGTCCAGGGTGGGGATATCGGGTCCGGCGCTGGTCTCGGAGTTGAAGCCGGTGGCCCCGCCCTCCCGCTTGGCGTACCAGTAGTCCGGCGGGACCCAGTCGTAGGGGCCCGTCATCTTCATGCCGGACTTGCCGAGCTTCGGGGAGGACTTGGCGGAGGCGGCGGGGATCACCGGGTTCGGCCAGTCCGCCGCGTCGAGCGCGTCGAGGTAGTTCTTCTCGATGGTGGCATCGGGGGCGAAGTCACTGCCGATGAGGAAGGAGATGACGCTGGGGTGGTCGCGCAGCCGCGCGGCCTCGGCGGCCATCGAGTCCTTGGCGACCGGGTAGTCGGCGGCGGTCCACTTGTCCCCCGTCTCGTCGCCGTTGACGTGGCCCTCCCACTTGTCGCAGCACTCCCAGCCGGGGAGGGTCAGGATGCCGTAGCGGTCGGCGAGGTCGAAGAACTCGTCCGGCTCGATATGGCCTTCGAGGCGGACGGTGTTCAGCCCCAGGTCGAGGGTGTACTTCAGCCGGTCCTCCACCGAGCGGGCGTCCCAGCGCAGAAACACATCGGGTGACCAGCCGCCCGCCTTGATCAGCAGCGGGCGTCCGTTGATGCGGTACTGGCGGGCTCCGTCGGCGTTCAGCGGCGTCTTGACGTCGCGGATGCCGAAGCTGTGGTGAGCGGTGTCGGAGGGGGTGCCCGAGACGGTGGCGGTCAGGTCGAGGTCGTACAGCGGCTGATCGCCCATCCCGGCGGGCCACCACACCTTGGGCCGGTCCAGCCGCAGCCCCGGAACGTCGTCGGGGGTGAAGGTGACGGTCTTGGTCTGGTGCGGGGCGAGCGACACCGCGCGGCTGACGGCCGCGGGGCCGGCCGTACCGGAGACCGTGGCGGTGACCGTGTCGCCGGAGTCGTTGCGGACCTGGGCCTTGACGGTGAGTTCGGCGGAGGCGAGCGAGTCGGTGTCCAGCCGGGTCGTCACATGCGCGTCGCGCAGGGCCACCGGGCCACCGCGGCGGACCAGCACATCGCGGACGATGCCCATGTTCTCGTCGGGCGGGGGCTGCAGCCAGTCGATCCAGCCCATCGTGAGGTTCTTGCGCGGATCGTTGGGCTGGACGCGGAACGCCACGGTGTTGGTGCCCGCCTTGACCAGGTCGGTGACGTCCAGCTCATGGCGGGTGTACGCGCCGGCGATCCGGTCCTTGTTGGCGACCTGGGTCCCGTTGACGTACACATCGGCGGCGGACACCACACCGCTGACGTCCAGATAGGTGCGGCGGGAGGGGTCGGCCACGGTGAAGTCGCTCCGGTACCACCACGGGACGGCGAAGTCGGCGGCCGGGATCTTCTTGAGGTTGGTCGAGTAGAACGGATCCGGGTAGGTACCGGCCTTGAGCAGCCCGGAGAGCACCGTCGACCGGGGCCCCATCGGGTGCCAGCCGGACGTGGGGTAGCCGGGTGTGGAGACGGCCGCGGGGGTGTCCGACACCTTGGCCGAGGACTGCGTGGCGAAACCCGCGAGCGGAGTCGCGGTGCCCGGGGCCCCGCCCACCCGGGTCACCGGGGCCGGGGCGCCCGTAGCCGTACCGGGGCGCGGGGGCGCGGCGCCCGTGGTCAGGGAGACGGTGAGGAGGAGGCCGCCGACGGCGAGCGAGGCGGTCAGGGCGCGTCGGACGCGGGCTCGCGCCCGCCGCCGGGATGGTGCCGGACGGAGGACCACGGATGTCTCCCTGAGGGCAGGCAGAGCATTGGTTAAGTAAGTTTCCTAACAGCCTAGGGACGGTAGAGAGCTGAGGGAGGCATGTCAACCAGGCCCACCGAGAAATAGCCCGTCCGGCGGATAGGGCGGTGCGGTGCGGACCCACGATGGCGTGCGGGCACGCGCCGCCCCGGCCGAGGTGCGGCCGCCGCGCTCTGCCGGCGCCTGGCCGCTCTGGCCGTGCCGTGCTGACCGCCGATAGCGAAGCGGCCCACGCGGAGCAGCTGAGCACGGCACCGCCAGGTACGGAGCAGTCACCCGGCCGAGCGCGGAGCGGCAACGCGGAGCGGCCGAGCACGGAACCGCCAGGCGCGGAGCGGTCACCCCTGCCGAGCGCGGCACGGCCAGGCGTAGCGCGGCCGTGCATGGCGCGGTGGGCGCGGCGCACAGCCGAGCGCGGCGCACAGCCGAGCGCGGCGCACAGCCGAGCGCGGCGCACAGCCGAGCGCGGCGCACAGCCGAGCGCGGCGCACAGCCGAGCGCGGCGCACAGCCGAGCGCGGCGCACAGCCGAGCGCGGCGCACAGCCGAGCGCGGCGCACAGCCGAGCGCGGCGGGCCGGCGCTCCGCGCCTGGCCCCCGCGCGTTGTTCAGCCGTGCCAGCGCAGCACCGCGCCCAGGCCCCCGGCCGGCCCCTGGAGTCCCTCGGGCACCACCAGCACCTCGGTGTCGGCCACCGCCGCGGACCGCATCAGCGCGTCGTCCGCGCGGGCGGGCTCGGGTGTTCTGACGCCCATGGCACGCGCCTGGGAGCGCTGCACGGCCACCTGATCGGCGTCGGGGCCGATCCACACCTCATGGCGCATATCGCCCCCGGCGGTCCCCAGCAGCAGCGTGGCCGCCTGATGGCTGCGCATGGCCGCCACGACCGCGGGCACCCCCTCCGCCGCCCGGCTGCTCGGCGGTCCGTCGCCGTCGTGCCCGCTCGGGCCCGGCCCGCCGGGGCGGCCCCGACCGGCGCGGAAGAGGTCGAGGACCGACTCCAGATGGGCGCGGGCGTACTCCGCCCGGGCATGGTCGATCTCCGCGTTCAGCAGCTCGGAGCAGCCGGCGGCCCTGCTGCCGTGGCGCATCTCCTCCGTCGTGGCGCGCAGCGACTCGGGCAGCCGGTCGCGTACGGCCCGGCGCTCGCGCGGATCACCGGCCAGGATCAGCAGCTCGGCGTCGCCGTCGGACCACTGCCGCACCAGCTCGTCGGCCACGCGGTCGGCGGTCTGCTCCCAGGTGTTCCCGACCCGGTTGCGGTAGTGCCACTCATGGCGGTCGGCGGGCACCGACCGGTGGCCCCGGCCATGCGCTCTCCGCCCCCCGGCGCGGCCCGCCGGGCGGCTGCCGGTGTCGTCCCGCAGTTCCAGATCGGCGCCCGCCTGGTCGACGAAGGCCACCAGACAGGCCGGCCACTCGCCACGGAACGCGGCCAGTGGCGCCACCCGCGGCAGCATCGACCAGGACGTCTCCACATCGATCGGGGACGTGGCGAGCGGCAGGTCGAGCACCACCTCGCCATCCGCCGCGAACAGCGCCCGCCCCGCGGACGCCCTGGCCACCTGCTCACCTGCCAGCCGCTCGATCACCGCGTCACAGGTGGCGCGGTCGGCGCCCTGCTCGGCCAGCTGATCCGCCACGAACCGCTCCCGCAGCGTGCGCCGCCTGGGCGCGTCCTCCGTGCTGCGGGAGGTGTCCATGTACACACCCGCCCATGGACCGGGGCGATCGAACAACGGCTTCAGGAATCCAACGTCCATGACCTCCCCCAAACCCGGGGACACACGGCAGAAACCGGCCGACCCGAATTCCGCGGATCGCCGTTTCGCTCCTGACCCCAGCATCCCTCCACCTCACCGGGTTCGCCAGAGACGACTAGAATCACTGGCATGGCTCGCTCCAATGAGGAGGTCGAAGCCCTCCTGCGCGAGTACGCCGATCTCCTCCTGATCACGGGCGGGGACGCGTACCGGGCGCGTGCGTATGAGAAGGCCGCCCGGGCGATCGGTGGCCATGCGGCCGACATCTCGCAGTTCGACGCGAAGGCGCTGCGGGACATTCCCAATGTGGGACGGTCGATCGCCGACAAGGTGGTCGAGTATCTGCGCACCGGGACCATGCCCGCCGTAGAGGAGGCACGCGCCGCGATCCCGGCCGGGGTGCGGGAGCTGACCGCCATCCCGGCGCTGGGGCCCAAGAAGGCCATGATCCTCTACGAGGAGCTGCAGATCTCCTCGATCGACCAGCTGGCCCAGGCGATCGAGGAACACCAGCTGCGCGATCTCAAGGGCTTCGGGCCGAAGTCGGAGGAGAACATCCTCCACGGCATCGCGCTGATGCGCGCCGCGGGCAACCGCATCCCGCTCGACGAGGCCATGGACGTGGCCGATGACATCGTCGCCGCCCTGTCCAAGGTGCGCGGCTGCCGGCGGTGCGCGTACGCCGGGTCGCTGCGCCGGATGAAGGAGACCGTGGGCGATGTGGACATCCTGGTCGCGGCGGAGGATTCCGGCCCGTTCATGGAGGCGTTCACCGGGCTTCCGCTCACCGCCGAGGTGATCGCACACGGCCAGAAGAAGACGTCGATCCGCACCACGAAGGGGCTGCAGGTGGATCTGCGGGTCCTGCCCCTGGACTCATGGGGTGCGGGGCTGCTCTATTTCACCGGCTCGAAGGCGCACAACATCCGCATCCGCGCGATCGCGGTGCGCCATGGCCTCAAACTCTCCGAGTACGGCCTCTTCGAGACCAAGAGCGGCAAGAGCATCGCCTCACGCAACGAGGAGGACGTCTACGCCCGGCTCGGCATGGACTGGATCCCGCCGACGCTGCGCGAGGACCGGGGCGAGGTCAAGGCCGCCCTCGAAGGCCAACTCCCCAAGCTGGTCACCGAGTCGGACCTACGGGGCGATCTGCACACCCACACCAACCTCACCGATGGGCTGGAATCGCTCGAGGACATGATCACCAAGGCGGAGCGGCGCGGATACGCGTACTACGCCATCACCGATCACGCGCCCAAGCTGTATATGCAGCAGATGACCGAGGAGAAGATGCTGGCCCAGCGGGAGCGGGTGCGCGAGCTCGACCGGGGGCGCGGGCGCGGGAAGACCCGGCTGCTGCACGGTGTGGAGCTGAACATCGACACCCAGGGAGACGTGGACTGGCCGCCTGATTTCCTCGAGGACTTCGACGTGTGCGTGGCCTCGGTGCACACCCAGTTCGGAATGGACCGCAAGGCCATGACCCGGCGGCTGGTGCGGGCCTGCGAGAATCCGTACGTCCATGTCATCGGCCATCCGACGACCCGGCTGATCGGCAAACGGCCCGGTATCGACGCCGACTTGGACGAGCTGTTCGCCGCCTGCGCCCGCACCGGCACCGCGCTGGAGATCAACGCACATCCGGACCGGCTCGATCTGTCGGACGAGCACATTCTGCGGGCGAAGTCGTACGGGGTGGTGTTCGCCCTGGACAGCGACGCCCACTCGACCCGGGATCTGGACAACATGCGGTACGGGGTGGGCGTGGCGCAGCGGGGCTGGCTCACCCCGGACGACATCGTCAACACCTGGCCACTGACCCGATTGCGGCGTTTTCTGCGCAAGGACAAGGGGCAGCAGCCTTCTACATGACCACTTCCGAACCCGCGCGCTCCTACCCCGCCCGTCGGGCCCCCGGCGCCGAAACCCTCGCCGAGCTGGACGAAGCACTGATCGACTGCCGTGCCTGCCCCCGGCTGGTCGAGTGGCGGGAGGAGACCGCGCGCACCAAGCGCCGCGCCTACGCCGACTGGGACTACTGGGGGCGGCCGGTGCCCGGTTTCGGGCCACCGGACGCCTCGGTGGCGATCGTGGGCCTCGCACCGGCCGCCCACGGTGGAAATCGCACCGGCCGGATGTTCACCGGCGACCGCGCCGGCGACTTCCTGTACTCGGCGCTGTACGACCTGGGGCTGGCCAACCGGCGCACCGCCACCCACCGCGGCGACGGTCTGGAGCTGCGCGGGGTCAGGATCACCTCGCCGGTGCACTGCGCCCCGCCCGCCAACCGCCCCACCCCCGGCGAGCGCGACACCTGCCGCCCGTGGCTGGCCCGGGAGCTGCGGCTGCTGCGGCCGACCGTACGGTCCGCCGTGGTGCTCGGCGCGTTCGGCTGGCAGGCCGTGATGCCCGCGCTGGAGGCGGCCGGATGGTCCGTGCCCCGGCCGCGGCCCGTGTTCGGGCACGGCGCGCGGAGCACACTGCGGGCGGCCGACGGCGGGGCGCCACTCACGCTCTTCGGCTGCTACCACGTGAGCCAGCAGAACACCTTCACCGGGCGGCTCACCCCGGCCATGCTGCGTGAGGTGCTGGGCACGGCGGCGGAGGCGGCCGGGCTTCCGGGCTCCGGCCCGGATCCGGATCCGGATCCGGATCCATCCTGAGCACCGCGGGATTGCGTCAGGGGCCATCACTGGCGGAGGGAAGTGGAGGCCCCGGGCACTGGGGCAGGAGGGCGCCCGGGACCTCCGGTCATGGGGTGGGCCGGATCAGTTGAGACCCTGACCCGCCTCGCTGCCGGTGTCACCGGCCCCGGCGGCGGCACCTGCGTCACCGGCACCCGCGTTGCTCGCGTCACCTGCTCCGGCGTTGCCCGCACCGGCGGCCGCGTCACCGGCGCCACCGGCCGCATCGCCCGCACCACCGGCCGCGTCACCGGCGCCACCGGCTGCGTCACCAGCGCCACCAGCGGCATCGCCAGCACCACCGGCTGCGTCACCAGCGCCACCAGCGGCATCACCAGCACCACCAGCCGCGTCGCCAGCACCACCAGCCGCGTCACCGCCACCGGCGCCGCCGTCGCCAGCGCCGATGACCGCACCGGTGGCCTCCAGGGCGCCGGTCACCGGCTGGAAGAACGTCTCACCGCCCTGGGTGCAGTCGCCACTGCCGCCGGACGTCAGCCCGACCGCCGCGTCCTCGGCGAACATCGCGCCGCCGCTGTCGCCGGGCTCGGCGCACACATCGGTCTGGATGAGGCCATTGACGATGTCGCCGTTGCCGTAGTTCACCGTGGCGTTGAGGCCGGTGACCGTGCCGTCGGTGACGCCGGTCGTGGAGCCGGAGCGCTGCACCTTCAGACCCACGCTCGCCTCGACGGCGCGCCCGATCTCCTGGGTGCTGCCGTCCTGGAGGTCGACCGTGCTGGACGCCTGGGTGGTGGCGTCGTCGTACATCACCAGCGCGAAGTCGCTCTCGGGGAACTGGGAATCCTGCACGGTGCCCACCTGCTGGGCACCGGCCTCGTCCGAGGTCCAGGTCTGGGATGCGTTGCCGCAGTGACCGGCGGTCAGGAAGCCCGGCGCCCCGTCGACGCTGACGTTGAAGCCCAGCGAACAGCGAGCGCCGCCGCCGAAGATGGCATCGCCGCCATCGAGCCCTCCGGCCGCGGCGTCACCACCGCCCGCGTCACCCGCACCACCGGCGTCCCCGGCGCCACCCGCGCCCTGCTCCTCCCCACCGGCGGCGCCTCCCGCACCGGCGTCACCAGCACCGCCCGCCGCGCCGGCGCCCGCGTCACCAGCACCGCCAGCCGCGCCCGCGCCCGCGTCACCCGCCGCGTCCCCGGCACCGGCGTCGCCCGCGGCGTCCCCCGCGCCCGCGCCGCCGTTGTCGCCGGGCTGGGCCGCCTCCTCGCCGTCGAACTTCTTGAATTCGCCCCGGCTGCGCTTGACGCTGACCGTGCCCTCCATCTGGTCCGTGGCCTTGGTCAGCGTGGCCCACTTGGCGCCGGTCACCGTCCGGTCGGCGGTCACCTGGACCTTGTTGGTGACCGGATCGATCGACCAGGCGGTGCCGGGCACCGACGCGTCACTGCTCAGCGTCTTGGTGGCGGCCTTCAGGTCTTCCATGCTGTTGGCCACGACCTTCGCCACGGCGCCCTTGGCCCGGACGCCCTCGGCGGAGTCCTCGTCCATCACATTCATGACCAGCTGGCGGTTGGCGTTGTCGTAGTACCAGCCCGCGCCGTTGTCACCGAGGTCCGCGGCGAGGCTCCTCGCGAGCTTCACCGCGACCGGGGACGAGAAGGTCTTGGCGCCCGACGTCTCGTCCGGGTTCGCATTCGCGTTGGGCAGCAGAATGGCCGCTGCTCCGAGCGCGGCGACGGCGGCTCCGGAAATGGCGAGGGTCCGCTTGTTCACACGTCGGTGGCTCAACTCACTGACCTCCAGTCGGGGATGCGCGGCAGGCGTGTGCGGAGCGCTTGCCGCGTTCCGCCACGCCCCCGTGCGGGGCCACCACGTCGTACGCGGACGCGTTCGCCCCGTTCTCACCCGTACTCAAGGTCTGATGAATGGCTGCGCCGAACGATTCGGATGGGTAGGCTCCGCCGGTTCGGCCGGTCGTCTTGACGCCTGGGGCGGCTTTTTCCCCTCCCCGCCCCTGGCAGCCCAATCCAGCCCCTCCGGCGTTTGAGGAGCGGGGTCCAGGGGCGAAGCCCCGGCGGGGGCCGGGGTCGGGCCCCCACGCGGCGGAGCCGCATATCGTCAGGTGTCGGGAAGGGGCGGGGAGGGGCAGATCCGCCGGACACCACGCGGCCGGGGAACCCCCTATCCGCGCTCGGCCGCCTCGGCCTGGGCACTCAGCTCCCACACCTCGCCGAGCGCCATCCGCTCCGCCTCGGCGGGGGAACCGCCGGTGTCCTCGAAGTGGTCGACGTAGGCGCCGATGAACTCCTGCCACTGCTGGTTGGCCGGATCCTCGTCCAGCGCCGCCATCGCGGCGGCGAAGTCCTCGCAGTCCACCAGGTGGAAGAGATGGCGGCCACTGCGCCAGATCCGCCAGTTGGTGATCCCGGCCCGTCGCAGCGCCTCCAGCAGGTCCTCCGGGACCGTGGCGTGCACCTGCTCATAACCGGACTCCTGGCCCTCCTTGAGAACCGAGTGCAACGCCACCCGCATGGCCGCTCCTCCTTATGTCGCTGCCGCTTCCGTCGACGAGCGGCCACGGTGGCCGCCCGTCGACGTCCCATCATGCAGCGCTCAGCCCTTCTGTTCGACGCGCACCCAGTCCACCTCCGCCTGCACTCCGCCCGCCGCGATCCGGTCGACGCTGGACTGCGGCAGACCCCAGTAGGGGGTGGTGACCTTGTTCCACCCGGCCGGATACGCCCCGCCCAGGGCGAGGTTGAGGATGACGTACTGGTTGTGGCCGAAGACCCACTGGCCACGGGTGGATTCGAGCTTGTTGCGAGTCGTCTCCTGGACCACCCGGTCGTCCACGAAGAAACGCATCACGGTGGGTGTCCACTCGACCGCATAGGTGTGCCACTGGTCGGCGCGGCCGCCGCCCTCGTAGATCTGGCGGGCGCCGATGTTGCCGTCCGCCGAATAGCCGGGACCGTGCAGGGCGGTGCTGGTCCAGTCCGCGTAGCCGATGTTCTCCATGATGTCGGTCTCGCCGGAGGACGGCCAGGACACCGATGGATCGTCCACATCGCTGCCCAGCAGCCAGAACGCGGGCCAGAACCCGTCGCCGACCGGCAGCTTCATCCGGGCGCTGACCCGCCCGTAGGTGAAGTCCATCTTGGTGTGGGTGTCGATGCGCCCGGAAGTGAAGTCGTAGGTGCCGCCGCCCGCCTGGGTGCAGCCCTTGCAGTACTTCGCCCTGAGGACGAGATTGCCGTTCTCGGTGCGGATGGTGTCGGAGGAGTCGACATACGCCTGTGACTCGCCGTTCACCGACCCCATCTCCTGGCCGGTCCGCACCACACGCCACTTGGAGCGGTCGAGGGTGGCTCCGGTGAAGTCGTCGAGGAATGTCGTCCGGTAGGCGCCGGACTGTTCACCGGGGAGGGCGGGGTAGGCGGCGGAGGCGCTCCCGCCGGTGCCCCAGACCTGGAACTCGTAGAGCGAGTAACCGAATTGGGCCGTCGCCGGGGCCGGGTTGTAGAAGGAGCGGCGCTCCTTGCCGAGCATCCGCACATAGCGGCCGGTGGCGGGCTGCGACAGCCTCACGGTGTCATGGCGGCCCACCGCGTCGGCGGGCGATTTGACGTCCGCGCGACGGGCGGCCACCTCGGCGGCGGAGGGCTGATACACCGTGCGCCAGGTGCGGTTGTCGTCGGACACCTGCACCTGGTAGTCGACGGCGTAGGCCGCCTCCCAGTAGAGGTCGACGGTGTCGATCGTGGAGGTGGCGCCGAGGTCCACCGAGACCCAGCGGTCGGCGTTCCAGTCGCTGGACCAGCGGGTCTGGTCGTCCTTGAGGTTGGCGGGCCAGCCGCCGTCGGTGAGGAACGCGGGTGAATTGCCGGCGTGCTGGTAGTAGTTGGAGTAGGCGGGGTGGTTCAGGGCGAGGTTGGTGCGGGTCGTGGACGCCGGGGCGGGCTCTCCGCCGTAGACCTTGAACGAGTACAGCGAATAGCCGTAGGGCGTGCCACGCTCGACACCACGCATCCGTACGTAGCGGCCGGTGACGTCCTGCGGATAGGTGTGGGCGGTGAGGGATCCTCCGGTGCCGGCGTTCTCGGTGTAGAAGGGGGTCCAGTCGGTGCCGTTCTTCGACACCTCCAGGACGTATTTCTTGCCGTAGGCGGCCTCCCAGTCCAGGACGACGCGGTCGATCCGGATGGTGGCGCCGAGGTCGACGCGTATCCATGCGTCGTTGCTGAACGGGCTGGCCCAGCGGGTCGATCCGTTGCCGTCGAAGGCCAGGCCCGGGGCGGTGCCGTCGTTCTCGCTACCGGATGCGGTGACGGCATTGTGATTGGCGGCGTACGCGGCCGCCGCGCGGTCGGTGTCCCAGGTTGCCTGGGCGGCGGCCGCGGTGGAGTGCGAGGTGGGTGTGGCGAGGGCCGGGCCCGTGGTCAGGACCGCCACCGTGGCGAGGGTGGCGAGGGCGCTCAGCAGGGTGCGGGGGGTACGGGATGGCATGCGGCTCTCCTCGATGAGGTCGTGGGGGTGCACGTGTGATGCCGATGGGTGTTCGTACCGATGTGCCGATGTGCCGATGTGCTTTGCGTTGTGCCGATGTGCCGCGGGCGGATCTTCCCCTCCCCGCCCCTTCCCGATACCAGGGGCTCCGCCCCTGGACCCCGGGAGCTGCGGCGAGCCCCGCCACGCGGCGGACCCGCATATCGATGCCGCGAGAAGGGGCGGAGCCCCGGAACGGGGGCTGGAGCGGAGCCCCGGAACGAGGCCTGAGGCAGAGCCCCGGAACGGGGCCTGAGGCAGAGCCCCGGAACGGCGCCTGGAGCAGAGCCCCGGAAAGGGGCCTGGAGCGAAGCCCCGGAACGAGGCCTGGAGCAGAGCCCCGAAACGAGGCCTGGAGCGAAGCCCCGCCCCGGGGCCTGAGGCAGAGCCTCGGTACGGGATCTGAGGCGGAGCCCGCCCCGGGGTCCGGGGCGAAGCCCCGCTACGGGGCCTGGAGCGAAGCCCCAGTTGCGGGGCCTGGGACGAAGCCCCAGTTGCGGGGCCTGGGACGAAGCCCCAGTTGCGGGGCCTGGAGCGAAGCCCCAGTTGCGGGGCCTGGGACGAAGCCCCAGTTACGGGGCCTGGAGCGGAGCCCCGCCCGGGATCTGAGGCAGAGCCCGCCCCGGGGTCCGGGGCGAAGCCCCGGAACGGGGGCTGGGGCGGGGCCCCGGTTTCGGGAAGGGGCGGGGAGGGGAACGGCTCGCCGCAGGCGGCACGGCCCGCCGCGGGCGGAACCATCCGCCGCCGCCCCCCTAGGCGGCGCGCCGGGCCCCGCCCCGGTGGTCGCGGATGATTTCCGCGTAGCGGTGGCCGGAGCCCTTGATGGTGCGGGTCTGCGTGGCGTAGTCGACGTGGACGAGGCCGAAACGCTTGTCGTATCCGTAGGCCCACTCGAAGTTGTCGAGCAGCGACCAGGCGAAGTAGCCGGCCAGCGGGGCGCCCTTGCGGGCCGCCGAGGCGCAGGCCGCGAGGTGCTGGACGAGGTAGTCCTGGCGCTCGGGGTCGTCGATGGTCCCGTCCGGGCGTACGACGTCGGGGTAGGCGCAGCCGTTCTCGGTGACGTACAGCTTGCGGGCGCCGTATTCGCCGGTCAGGCGCAGCAGGAGGGTTTCGATGCCGGTGGCGTCGATCTCCCAGTCCATGCCCGTGCGGGGCAGGTCCGGGCGGCGGACGGCGCGGGCGTGGGGGGCCGGGCCGGTGGGGTCGTCGGTGACGGTGGCCGGGAAGTAGTAGTTCAGGCCCAGCCAGTCCAGGGGTGCGGCGATGGTCTCCAGGTCGCCGGGGCGCTCCGGCAGTTCGACGCCGTAGACCTCGCGCATGTCCGCGGGGAAGCCGCGGCCGTGGACCGGGTCCAGCCACCAGCGGTTGGTGTGGCCGTCCATGCGGCGCGCGGCCGCCTGGTCCTCGGGCCGGTCGCTGGCGGCCTCGACGGTGTTGAGGTTGTTGACGATGCCGAGTTCGGCGCCGGGTGCGGCGGCCCGGATCGCCTGGGCGGCGAGGCCGTGGCCGAGCAGCAGATGGTACGAGGCGCGGACCGCCGCGGTCAGATCGGTGAGCCCGGGCGCCATCACACCTTCGAGGTGGCCGATCCAGGCCGAGCACAGCGGCTCGTTGAGGGTGGTCCAGTGGTGCACCCGGTCGCCGAGGCGGCCGGCCACCACCGAGGCGTACGCGGCGAAGTGTTCCGCGGTGTCGCGCACGGGCCAGCCGCCCCGGTCCTGGAGCACCTGCGGCAGGTCCCAGTGGTACAGGGTGACGGACGGGGTGATGCCCGCCTCCAGCAGACCGTCGATCAGCTCGTCGTAGAAGGCCAGGCCCTTGGCGTTGACCGGCCCGTCACCGCCCGGCATCACCCGTGGCCAGGCGATGGAGAGCCGGTAGGCGTTGGTGCCCAGCCGCTTCATCAGCCCGATGTCGGCGCGCCAGCGGTGGTAGTGGTCGCAGGCCACATCGCCGTGGTCGTCGCCCGCGATCTTGCCCGGCGTGTGCGAGAAGGTGTCCCAGATCGAGGGCGACCGTCCGTCCTCGGCGGCGGCTCCCTCGATCTGGTAGGCCGAGGTGGCCGTGCCCCACAGGAAGTCGTGCGGGAAGGCTGTGAGGTCCAGGAGTTCGGACACGTACGTCCTTTCAGAGGTGGGAAGGCCGGTCACTTCACGGCTCCGGCGGTGAGTCCGGCGACGAGGTAGCGCTGGAGGAGCAGGAAGCCCGCGACCACGGGAACACTGACGACGAGCGAGGCGGCCATGACCTGGTTCCAGTACACCTCGGTCTGGGTGGCGTACCCCTGGAGGCCGACGGCGAGGGTGCGGGTGGTGTCGTTGGTCATCACGGACGCGAAGAGCACCTCGCCCCAGGCGGTCATGAACGCGTAGACGGCCACGGCGACGATGCCGGGGATGGCGGCCGGAACGACGACCCGGAACAGCGCGCCGAGCGGTCCGCAGCCGTCCACCAGCGCCGCCTCGTCCAGATCGCGCGGCACCGAGTCGAAGTACCCGATGAGCATCCAGATCGAGAACGGCAGCGAGAAGGTGAGGTAGGTGAGGATGAGGCCGCCGCGGGAGCCGAAGAGGGCGATGCCGGTGGCGTTGCCGATGTTGACGTAGATGAGGAACAGCGGCAGCAGGAAGAGGATCCCGGGGAACATCTGGGTGGACAGCACGGTGACCGTGAACACCCGCTTGCCCCGGAAGCGGTACCGGCTGACCGCGTACGCGGCGAAGACGGCGATCACCACCGAGCAGACGGTCGCGGCGCCCGCCACGACGAGCGAGTTCACGAAGTAGTCGGCGAGCGGGACCGTCGACCAGATGTCGATGTAGGGGCGGATGGTGAGCCCGCTCGGCAGCCAGCGGAAGGTCCCGGAGACGTCCTGCAGTGGCTTCAGGGAGCTGGAGACCATGACGTACACCGGCAGCAGGACGAAGCCGGTGATCAGGGTGAGGAAGATCCGGCGGGCCCAGAGGAAGGACCGGGGCGGGGCCATCGGTGAGCGGGGCGGGGCCATCGGTGAGCCGGGCGGCGCCGGGGCGGTGCTAGACATCGGCCGTCTTCCTTCGTCGGGAGGTCAGCAGGAGGTACAGGCCCGTCACCACGAGCAGGAAGAGCAGCAGCAGCACGGACATGGCGGAGCCGGTGCCGAAGTTCCAGGTGGCGAATGTCGTCTGGTAGACGTGGATCGAGATGAGGTCCGCCGCCTCCGGCGCCGCCTTGCCGAACAGCACGTACGGGGTGTTGAAGTCGTTGAACGTCCACAGGAACAGCACCAGCACCAGCACCTGGTTGACCGGGCGCAGCGAGGGCAGGGTGATGCGGCGGATCTGCTGCCACATCCCGGCGCCGTCGAGGGCGGCCGCCTCGTAGAGCTCCTTGGGGATGTTCTGCAGACCGGCCATGACGACGAGGAACGCGAACGGCCAGCCCTTCCACACCGAGACGGTCAGCAGCGCGATGAAGCTGTTGTCGCCGATCAGCCAGAACGAGGGCTTGTCGGTGAGGCCCAGCTGGTCGTGGAGGACGTGGTTCACCAGCCCGTTGTCGTGCTGGAACATGAACGCCCAGGTGATGACGGCCGTGTAGACGGGCAGCGCGTACGGCACCAGGAAGAGGGTGCGCAGCAGCCCCCGTCCGCGGAAGGTGTCCTGGAGGAAGATGGCGGCGGCGGTGCCCAGCAGCCAGCACAGCCCGACCGAGAGCACGGTGAAGCCGCAGGTGACCCAGAACGAGTGGAGCAGCGCCTCCCCGGCCGGGGCGTTGATGTCCACCGAGATCTTGTAGTTGTCCCATCCGGACCAGGGCGCGGCGCCCCAGTCCCGGATGGAGAACCGGGTGAGCGCCTTGAAGCTCATCAGGATGCCGATCACCATCGGCACCAGATGGACCAGGAGTTCGAGGACGAGGGCGGGCAGGAGCAGCAGATACGGCAGTCCGATGCGGCGGATCCGCCCGGGGCGGCGCGGGCCTCGCGCCGCCCCGGGGGTGCTCCCCGACACCGTCCGCCGGTCTGTCTCAGCGGTCGCGGTCGTGGTGGTCATGAGGTGTCCGCACTCACTTCGCCGGCATCTGCTGCTGGGCCTTCTCCAGCTTGGCCTTCACCGACTCGGTGGTCACCGGGCGTCCGCCGGCGGCATCGGCGAGGAGTTCCTTGACGGCCGTGCCGACGGAGGTCTCGAACTGCGACTCGTCGGCCACCTGCGGCAGCGCCGCGGCGCTCTTGGCGAGGGTGTCCCGCAGGGCGGCCGTCGCCTTGGTGTTGAAGGCGGAGTCGGACTGGGCGGCCTTGACCGGCGGGATGGAGCCGTACGCCTTGTTGAGGATCTTCTGCTCGGCGTCGCTGGTCATGAACTTCACGAACTTCAGGGCGCCGTCGTGGTTGTCGGTGTTCTTGAAGACGGCCAGGTTGATACCGGCGACCATCGAGTTGACGGAGGTGCCGGAGCCGGGGGTGCCGGAGCGGACGGGCGCCGGGGCCACGCCCCACTCGTCGTCCTTCATGCCCAGCGAGGCGAGGGTGGCGGAGGCGGTCTGCCACAGGACCATCGCCGTCTTCCCCTTGGCGAAGTCGCTGAGGGACTGGTTCTGCGCGTATTCGGCGTTGCCCGGGGCGATGATCTTGTCCTTGGCCATCAGGTCGACGTACTGCTTGATGGCGGTGACCGCGCCCTTGGAGGTGAAGTCGGGCTTGCCGTCGGCGGTGAAGAAGTCCGCGCCGTGCTGCTTGGCGAAGACGAAGACCTGGTGGATGTTCTCCGAGAGGTTCGCGCCCTCGGCGCCGAGGCCCCACTTGCCGTCCTTGGACAGCTTCTTGCCGTCGGCGACCAGCTCGTCCCAGGTGGCGGGCGGCTTGGAGATGCCGGCGTCGGCGAACATCTTCTTGTTGTAGTAGAGCGCGTACGCCATCGAGTACAGCGGTACGGCGGCCGGGTCCTCGCCCTGCGCACCGGTCGAGCCGAGGGCGGAGTCCACGAAGCGGTCCTTGCCGCCGATGCTGTCGAAGTTCTTGGTGTCCCAGGGCAGCAGCGCCCCGGACGCCTGCAGCGAGGCGCTCCAGGTGTTGCCGATGTTCAGGACGTCCGGGCCCTGGCCGGAGGTGGTCGCGGTGAGGATCCGGTTCAGCAGCTCGGACCAGGGAATGACCTCCAGCTTCACTCTGATCCCGGTCTGCTTCTCGAACTTGTCGAGTTCGGGCTTCAGGACCTTCTTGTCCACCGTGATGCTGGCGCCCTGGTTGGAGGCCCAGTACGTGAGCGTCTTCGGCGAGTCGTTGGAGCCGCCGCCGTCCGTCGAGGAACCACCTCCGCACGCCGAGGCGGCAAGGGCGAGTGACAAGGTGACGGCGCCTATGGCCGCGGCTCGGATCCTGCGCATGGCTCCAGGTGTCCCTTCCGGGAGGGGTGAATGCCAAGAAGGGCCCGGGCACGCCAACCGCGTTCAACTCCCGAAGCCGCTCACGGCTTAATTTAGGACGTGAGTTAAACCTCAAGAGAAGGTCGCGTCAAGAGATCCGGCGGAGGTATCTTGCGGCGCGGAGCCGGGACTTGAGGAGGCCAGGTGGCAGCACACAACGGGCGTAACGTTCGTGACCTGCGACGGGAGAACCGCGCCGCCGTGCTGCGCCGGCTGTACTTCGACGGGCCGATGAGCCGCTTCTCGCTGGCCCCCGCGACCGGGCTGAGTTCAGGTTCCATCAGCAATGTGGTCGCCGAACTGCTTACCGAGGAGCTGGTGGAGGAGGCCGGAAGCATCGATTCCGATGGCGGCCGCCCCCGCACCCTGCTGCGGATCACACCGCACAGCGGCCACATGATCGGGGTGGATGTCGGCGAGACCCGGGTCCGCGTCGAGCTGTTCGATCTCTCGCTGGCCGAACGGGCGCGCACCGACCGGCCGTTGCCCACGCGCGGCGCCGGGCGCCGGGTGCGTTACGACAGCGAACTGATCGCGGGCCATATCCGGGACGGCATCGCGGAGGTCCTGGAGGCGGCCGGGCGCGACCCCGCGCGGATCCTCGGCGTCGGCATCGGCGTCCCCGGCATCGTCGAACACTCCGGGGAGGACGGTGCGGTGGTGCACGGCCAGCCGATCGGCTGGGAGGCGGTGCCGCTGGAGCGGATGCTGCGCGGATCCGGCCATCTTCCGGACGAGGTCCCGTACTTCATCGAGAACGGCGCCAAGACGCTCGGGCAGGCCGAGATGTGGTTCGGCGCCGGGCGGGGTGCGCGCAACGCGGTGGTCGTGCTCTTCGGATCGGGCGTCGGCGCGTGTGTCGTCACCGAGGACGTCGAGCGCGGCCGGGCGGTGGAGTGGGGCCATCTCACCGTGCGGGTGCGCGGCCGCCGGTGCCGCTGCGGGGCACTGGGCTGCCTGGAGGCGTACGCGGGCGCGGAGGCGCTGCTGGAACGCTGGCAGGAGGCGGGCGGGCGGCCGGCGCCCGACACGGACGAGGAGACGGCCCTGACGGCGATGCTGGCCGCCGCGTACCCCGCGGACGGGGGCACCCCGGACCCGGTGGCGGCCGCCGTCCTCGCCGAGACCGCGGAGTACCTGGGCGCCGGGCTGTCCGACCTGATCAACCTCTTCCAGCCCGAGCGCATCCTCGTCGGCGGCTGGGCCGGTCTCCAGCTCGGCTCGCGTTTCCTGGACGCGGTGCGCGGCCACGCGATGTCCTACGCGTTGCCGTACCCCTCCGGACGGGTCGGCATCGACCTGGGCGCGCTGGGGCCGGACGCGGTGACGGTGGGCGCTGCGATCCTGCCACTCGCCGCGTTCTTCGCCCGCGGCGGACGCCGCCTGCCGCCCACACCCGCGCCGGAGCCCTCCCCGGCGTGGCGCGCCACCTTGGACACACGGCTGGCGTAGGGGGCACGGACGCGGCTGGGGCGGGGGCACGGGCGCGTCCGGCGCCGGGGCTATTGGCACGGCTGGCGCACTGGTACACGCGCGTCCTGCGCAGGGGCCATGCGCACGTCCGGGCGCGAGGGCTACGTGTGCGTCCGCCGCGGGGCTACGGACACGTCCGACGCGGGGCCACGCGCACATCCGCGCAGGGCTGCAGGCGCGCATCCGGCGTGGGGCTACGAGCCCGTCCGGACGCGGGGACTACACGCACGTCCGGAGCCGGGACTATTGGCACGGCTGGCGCACTAGTACACGCGCGTCCTGCGCAGGGGCCATGCGCACGTCCGGGCGCGAGGGCTACGTGTGCGTCCGCCGCGGGGCTACGGACACGTCCGACGCGGAGCCACGCGCACATCCGACGCGGGGCCACCCGCACGTCCGCGCAGGACTACCAGCACGTCCAGGCGCACGGGCTACAAGTACGTCCGGGCGCAGGGCTACGGCACGTCCGACGCGGGGGCGACACGCACGTCAGCGCAGGGCTACCGGCACGTCCAGGCGCGAGGGCCACGGACACGTCCGACGCAGGGGCCACACGCACATCCGCGCAGGACTACGGGCACGTCCAGGCGCGAGGGCCACGGACACGTCCGACGCAGGGGCCACACGCACATCCGCGCAGGACTACGGGCACGTCCAGGCGCGAGGGCCACGGACACGTCCGACGCAGGGCTACGGCACGTCCGACGCGGGGACCGCGCGCACGTCCCGCGCAGGGGCTACCCCCACCGGCCGGGCGCGGGGCCACGCGCACTTCCGGCGCGGAGACTGCCCGCACGTCCGGCGCGGGGGCTACGCCGACTCCCGTACCACCAGCTCCGGTTCGAAGAGGACCGAGGTGGGCTCGGTGCGCAGGCCGCGGACGTGTTCGTCGAGCAGCCGGGCCATCGCCGCCGCCATGTCCTCCACCGGCTGACGCACCGAGGTCAGCGGCGGCCGACAGGTGGCGGCCACGCTGGAGTCGTCGAAGCCGACGACCGCGACATCGTCGGGCACCCGCCGGCCGCGCTCCCTCAGCACCTGGCAGACCCCCTGGGCCATCAGGTCGTTGGCGGCGAACACCCCCTCCACATCGGGGTGTTCGGCCAGCAGCTCGGTCATCGCCGCCACCCCGCTGTCCAGCGTGAAGCCCCCCTCGGCCACCGGCACATACGGATGGCCGCCGCGGGCCATGGTGTCGCGGAACCCGGCGAGCCGCTCCTGGCTCGCCGCCACCGCCCACGGCCCCGACACGGTGGCCACCTTCCGGCATCCCCGGGCCAGCAGACGCTCGGCCGCGAGGCGGCCACCGTCCCAGTGCGCCAGGTCGACATGGCTGAGTGCGACCGGCCGCACGGGCCGGGCGAAGAGCACGGCGGGCAGTCCGGCCTCGGCCAGCAGCGCGGGCAGCGGATCGTCGGGGTGGGTGGACACCACGAGCGCCCCGTCCGCGTTTCCCTGCCGCAGATACCGCAGCACCTCCTGCCTGGCCCCGGGGGACTCGGCGAACATCAGCACCGGGTGCGTCGAGCGCGGCCGCAGGAATCCCACCACCCCGCCGACCACCCGGCCGAAGAACGGATCGGCGAACACCCGCGCGGCGAAGGCGTTCTGCTCCTCCTCCGAGGTGTCCCCGGTGCCGTCCCCGGCCCCGGAGACGACGAGCGCCACGGTGCCGGTGCGCCGCGTCACCAGCGATCTGGCCGCCCGGTTGGGCGCGTAGCCGGTGCGCTCGATCGCGACGCGGACCTGGTCCTGGATGGCCGGATCCACGTTGCGGACGCCGTTGACGACCCTGGACACCGTCGCCCGGGAGACACCGGCCTCCCGGGCGACATCCTCCAAGGTCGGGGCGTGTCGGTTCATGCCCGCACCCTAGTGGCAGCGCACCCCGAGGGCATAGAGCGCTCTCCCGCCACCGCCGGGGATGCGTCATGACCGGCCGTGGATCAGTGGTAGACGCCGAACTCGTAGAGCGAGTAGCCGTATCCGGTGCCCCGGGCCGTGCCGTGGACACGGACGTAGCGGCCGGTGCCGGAGACGTCGAAGTCGTCGACGCCGCCGTTGCCGTCGGTCACCTCACGGATGGTGCGCCAGTTCTGGCCGTCGTCGGAGGTCTGGAGGGTGTACGCCTTGGCGTAGGCGGCCTCCCAGACCAGCTGGACATGGGTGAGGGGGGTGGATGTGCCGAGGTCCACCTGGAGCCATTGCGGATCGCTCCAGTCGGCGGCCCAGCGCGTATCCGCCTTGCCGTCCACGGCGTTGGCGGGGGTGCAGGGGCAGTCGCCGCCGCCCGTTTGGTACGAGGAGGCGGTGGCCGGCTTGCCGAGCGCCACATTGGTGCCGTTCACGGCGGGCGGGACGACCCGTAGGGAACGGGTCTCGATGCCCACGTTGCCCTTGCCGTCGGCGGCCTTGACGTAGACCTTCCATACGCCGGGGCGGTCCGGCGCGGTGACCCTCAACCGGCCGCCGCCGAGCTCGGTGGCGGGCAGCGGGGTGAGTTTCTTGTCCTGGTCGAGGTACATGCTGCTGGCCAGCACCTGGTAGGAGAGCGCGTCGCCGTCGGGGTCGGTGGCCTTGACCGTGAGCGTCAGCTCGCGGCCCGCCTCCACCTTGGCGGGGTCGCCGTCCACGGCCAGTGAGGAGATGACCGGCGGGGTGTTGTCATGCGAGGTGTCCGCGCCGTACGCCTTCTTCACCGCGTAGTACGACAGCCGCTTCTGACCGGCGGGCAGCAGGTTGAACCAGACGCCGCCGAAGTCGTCCTCGGTGCCGTAGTGGAACATCGTGGCGCCGAGCGCGACACCCCGGTGGCCGGTGACGCAGTTCCATGCCTTGGTGTAGCCCGCGGCCTTGGCCTGGTCGGTGGGCTCGGCCGGCACGCCGTTGGCGTCGTCGGGGACCTCCCACTCCCCCGCGGGGCCGGTCTCGGTGACGATGTACGGCTTGGTGTAACCGCCCTGCTCCCAGGTGGACTTGATGTCGCAGACGGCGTTGTAGGAGTTGACGGCGTACAGGTCCAGATCGGGGGCGTTCCTCTGGTAGTACGGCCAGGCGCCGGTCCACGCGTCGGTGGAGGTGACCGGGTGGTCGGGGTCGACACCATGGATCTTCTTGGCGATGTCGTTGACGAACGTGGTGTAGGCGTCGCGCTGCCGCTCCAGCTCATCGCCGCTGTAGCAGTTCTGCAGGCCGAGCACCGACTCGTTGCCGACGTTCCACATCAGCACGCCCGGGTGGTCCTTGTACGTGGCGACCCACTTGGGGAACTCGGCGAGCATCTGGTCCTTGTAGGCGGTGTCCGTCCGGTAGTTCACACAGCCGCCGCTGCCCGGGCCGCCACCGGGCTGCAGCCAGAAACCGGCGATCACCTTGATGCCGTGGGCGGCCGCGGAGTCGAAGAGGGGTTTGCTGGTGGCGTCGGTGCCCCAGGTGCGGAGGGTGTTGACACCCATGGACCGCAGATCGGGCAGATAGCGGTCGGCGTCCGCGATGGCGGGGCCCCAGGTCAGGCCCTTGATCTGATACGGCTGGCCGTCCACGGTCAGCCGCCAGCCGCCCTGGGTGCCGGTGACCTTGACGACGCTTCCGGCGGCGTGGGCCGGCTGGCCGGGCAGCGCGAGGGCGCCGGCGGCCAGCAGACCGGCGGTGAGGGGGGCCGCGATACGGCGTGGGGCGGTACGGGTCCGGGTCATGGTGGTGTCTTTCGGTGTGTCGGGGGAGGTGGAGTGCGGCGGCCCGGCCGCGGTGGTGTCCGCACCGGCGGCCGGGCCGTGGTTCACGGCAGCTCGTAGTTCTCGTCCAGGGCCGCTCCGGCCTCGGGGTGGGTCTGGTCGTAGCCGCGGGCGTCGCACTGCAGCGCCCCGACGACGCAGTGATCGACGAGCGCCTTCAGCGTGGGCGCGTCCCAGGCGTTGAAGAAGTCGTAGTGGAACGACCAGCTCGGGCCGCTGGCCAGCCTCGCGTGCGAGAGGTCACCGTTGACCGGGAAGGCCATCTTGAACTCGACCATCGGCAGCGCCACCGGATGGTCGGCCGGGCACACGTTGTTGTTGGTGCCGGGGTTCACCACCGGGTAGGCCATATGGCTGCGGTGGTCGGGCGTGTCCAGGTACGTGCCGTCCCAGCAACTGGGCGCCTGGAAACGGATGTTGAGCTGGACCTCGGGCCGGCTCGGGCAGTCCTTGGGGAACTCGATGTTGAAGAAGCTGTCGCCGCACTCCCAGCCCTCCACGAAGCCGGGGTGGTGGCGGAACTCCTCGGCGGTCTGCATCGGGTTGCCCACCACGAAGCGCAGCCCCTTGGGGAACGGGCGCACACTGGTGTAGTCGGTGACGCCCGCCTTGTAGTAGATGGTCTGCGGCCCGATGGGCAGCACCGGCCGATCGGCGTTGAACAGTGTGGGCATCCAGTAGCCCGACTTGTCCCCCGGCGCCTTGCAGCTGGTGCGGCCGGCGTCGAGGGAGGCCGTGGTGCTGGCCGCGTCGGTCGTGGTGTTGCCCATGAAGGTGTGGTCATGGGACGCGCCCGGCTGCTGCGGGTACACGATGGGGTCGTCCGGCTTGGTGTGACTCACCGAGCAGTTGGCCTGGAACTCGTGGAAGTAGCGGTGCGGCGGCTCCTTCGTGGACGGTGTGACGCCGGTGACCGGCGGGTTCGCCGGGATGTAGCCGTCGCCGTCCGGGTCCTCGGGCGAGGAGGACGACGGCGCCGCCATGGCGTGTCCCGCGTGGGCGGCCGTGACACCGCCACCGGCGGGGGTCGTGACACCGCCGCCCGCGGGCTTGGCCGGGGGCGCTTCGGCGCTCATCGCGATACCACCGAGCCCTAGCGAGGTCAGCAGTAACGCGCCTGCGATCAGGGTTCCTGAAACGATCTTCGATCTCCGTGCCATGGAGACTCCTGCCACCTGGAGAGGGGGATGACGGGCCGTCACAGGCCCGCGACAACACTGGGAGAGCGCTCTCCAAGACCGGAGTGTCCGGGCGGGGACGCAAAGGTGTCAAGGCGTGAAGCGCAAAGGATCAGAGACGCCGAATCCGCTTACCTCTTGAACACAACATCCATGGACACGGGCGACCGCGAATCCGCCCCAAGTGCGCCCGAACTACCGGATTTTCCAGGCCAGTTGATGTTCAAAAGGCAACAACACCCACAGACTGCGGTCACAACTCTTGACGAGTCGTTCACATGGATGAAGCATGCGACGGCAAGAGAGCGCTCCCTCACCTCCATCCCGTTCATTTACTGAACCAGGAGAGACGCCCCCATGACGCCTTCCCCCACGCCGTTCGCCACGCCCTCTTCCTCCGGCCGCTCCCCGGTCGGCCGCCGCGCGGTGCTCGGCGCCGCGGCCGCCGTCGCATCGGCCTCCGCCCTCACCGGCCTGGCCACTCCCGCGTCGGCCACCTCCGCGTCCGCCACCTCCGCGGGCCGGAGCAAGAGCCCGCGGGCCCTGCCGGGCGGCGGCGACCTCGGCCCGAACGTCATCGTCTTCGACCCGTCCACGCCCGGCATCCAGGCCAAGCTGGACGAGGTGTTCAAGAAGCAGGAGTCGGCGCAGTTCGGCACCGGGCGCTACGCCCTGCTGTTCAAGCCCGGCTCCTACAGCGGGCTCAACGCCCAGATCGGCTTCTACACCTCCATCGCCGGGCTGGGACTCTCCCCCGACGACACGACCATCAACGGCGATATCACGGTGGACGCCGGGTGGTTCAACGGCAATGCCACCCAGAACTTCTGGCGTTCGGCGGAGAACCTCGCGGTCGTCCCCGTCAACGGCACCAACCGCTGGGCGGTGGCGCAGGCGGCGCCCTTCCGGCGGATGCACGTCCGCGGCGGGCTCAACCTCTCCCCCGACGGCTACGGCTGGGCGAGCGGCGGTTACATCGCGGACAGCCGCATCGACGGCCAGGTCGGGCCGTACTCCCAGCAGCAGTGGTACACCCGCGACAGCGCGATCGGCAGCTGGCTCAACGGCGTGTGGAACATGGTGTTCTCCGGTGTGGAGGGCGCGCCCGGGCAGAGCTTCCCGAACCCGCCGTACACCACGCTCGCCACCACCCCCGTCTCCCGGGAGAAGCCGTTCCTGTACCTCAACGGCAGCGAGTACCGGGTCTTCCTGCCCGAGAAGCGGACCAACGCCCGCGGGGTCACCTGGGGCAACGGCACCCCCAGAGGCACCTCGCTGCCGCTGTCGCAGTTCTACGTGGCCAAGCCCGGCGTCTCCGCGGCCACCCTCAACGAGGCGCTCGCCCAGGGGCTCCAGCTGCTGCTCACCCCGGGGATCTACCACCTCGACCGGCCGATCCAGGTGAACCGCGCGAACACCGTCGTCCTCGGGCTCGGCTACGCCACGCTCATCCCGGACAACGGCGCCACCGCGGTGAAGGTCGCCGATGTGGACGGGGTGCGGCTGGCCGGTTTCCTCATCGACGCCGGACCGGTCAACTCCGCCACCCTGCTGGAGGTCGGCCCGGCGGGAGCCTCGGCCGACCACTCCGCCAACCCCACCACCGTCCAGGACGTGTTCATCCGCATCGGCGGCGCGGGCCCCGGCAAGGCCACCACCAGCATGGTGATCAACAGCCGTCACACCATCGTCGACCACACCTGGGTCTGGCGCGCCGACCACGGTGACGGGGTCGGCTGGGAGACCAACCGCGCCGACTACGGAGTCCGGGTCAACGGCGACGATGTCCTCGCCACGGGGCTGTTCGTGGAGCACTTCAACAAGTACGACGTGCAGTGGTACGGGCAGCGGGGCCGCACCATCTTCTTCCAGAACGAGAAGGCGTACGACGCCCCGAACCAGGCGGCCATCCAGAACGGCTCCATCAAGGGCTACGCGGCCTACAAGGTGGCCGATTCGGTGACCACGCACGAGGGGTGGGGGCTCGGCAGCTACTGCTACTACAACGTCGACCCGAGCATCGTGCAGCACCACGGCTTCGCCGCGCCGAACGCGTCGGGGGTGAAGTTCCACAATCTGCTGGTCGTCTCGCTCGGCGGCCAGGGCCAGTACGAACGCGTCATCAATGACACCGGATCTCCCACCTCGGGCACCTCCACCGTGCCGTCGACCGTGGTGTCATATCCCTGATCTACGATGCGTCGCGGGCCGGTGTCTCCGGTGAACCGCCCTCGATGTACCGACCGCCCAGGAAGGACCACCACGCCATGGCGACCACCCCCGTGCGCGACCGTTCCACGATCATGGTCCTGAACGGGCCGAATCTGAACCTCCTGGGCCGCCGGCAACCCGAGATCTACGGCACGGACACCCTGGCGGACATCGAGAAGCTGGTCGCCGTAACAGCCGCCCCGCACGGTCTGACGACCGACTGCCGGCAGAGCAACCACGAGGGGCAGCTGATCGACTGGGTCCATGAGGCGCGTGAGCACCACGCGGCGGTCATCATCAACCCCGCGGGCTACTCCCACACCTCCGTCGCGCTGCGCGACGCCCTGGCGACCTGCGACGGTCTGCCGATCGTGGAGGTGCACATCTCCAACATCCACCAGCGGGAGACGTTCCGGCACCACTCCTATGTCTCCGCGCTGGCCAACGGGGTGATCGCCGGATGCGGTGTGCAGGGCTACGCGTTCGCCGTCGAGCGCGTGGCCGCCCTGCTGGCCGCCGCCAAGGCGTAGCCGCCCGGCGCTTCGGGCGCGTCCGGCACTCCGGGCCCGTTCGGCACCTCGGGCGCGTCCGTCGCGTCAGGCCCGGCCGGCGCGTCAGGCCCGTCCGGCGTGTCAGGCCCTGATCACCTGGACACCGGCCTCGGTGTACGGAGCGACCAGCTCCGCACCGGCGCCGGTGTCCGTGATCAGCACATCGATCTCCTCCAGCGCGCAGATCCGGGCGAACGCCCGGCGGCCCAGCTTGGAGCTGTCCGCCACGACCACCACCCGGGCCGCCCGGCCCGCCATGAGGTGGTTGATGCTGGCCTCCCCCTCGTGGTGGGCGGTCGCGCCCTGGACCGTGTCCAGCGCGTCCACGCCGAGGATCGCCAGATCCAGCGACACCTGGCCCAGCACCCCGGTGGCCAGCGGCCCCATCAGCTCGAAGGACTGCGGACGGGCGACCCCGCCGGTGAGCACGATCTTGACCTGGGGGCGCACCGCCAGCTCACTGGCGATGTTCAGGGCGTTGGTGACGACCGTGACGGCCGGGCCGCCGCCCGGGGCGGACAGATCGCCGCGCAGGGAGATGGCACGGGCGACCTCGGTGGTGGTCGTCCCGCCGTTGAGCCCCACGATCGAGCCCGCTTCGGCCAGCCGGGCCGCGGCCGCGGCGATCCGCTGCTTCTCCGAGGCGCGCCGGGCGGTCTTGTAGCGCAGGGGAAGGTCGTACGAGAGGTTCTGCGCTACCGCGCCGCCCCGGGTACGGGTCAGCATCTGCTGCTGAGCGAGCTCATCCAGGTCGCGCCGGATGGTCGCGGCGGATACCGCCAGTTCGGCGGCCGCCTCCTCCACATCGATCCTGCCGTCCCTGGTCAGCAGATCCAGCAGGGCGTTCCAGCGCTCGGGCCGTTTCACGTCGATCACCCTACCCCGTGCACATCAGCTCTGGACTTTCATGCGTGATCCTGCGCATTATCTGCTCGTACGAAACAACTCCGCGCATGAAAAGTGCTCGGGTCACCGTGCGACGAGGGGAGTCCCATGAGCCACACCGAGGCCGAGATCGCGAGCCAGCCCGACTGCTGGCGGCGCGCCATCGCCCTGGCCCGGGATCCGGAGGGGCCCGTACCGGCGGCGCTGCCCCGGCCGGGTGAGCGGGTCGCCGTCGTCGGCTGCGGCACCTCGTGGTTCATCGCCCAGTCGTACGCCGCGCTGCGCGAGGCGGCGGGCCAGGGCGAGACGGACGCCTTCGCGGCGTCCGAGATGCCGGCCGGCCGCGCCTACGACCGGGTGGTGGCACTGTCCCGGTCCGGCAACACGACCGAGGTGCTGGAGCTGCTCGGCGCGGTCCGCGGCCGGGTGCCCACCACCGTCATCACGGCGGTCCCCGACTCACCGGTCGTGGGCGCCGCGGACGCCGCGGTCGTGCTCGACTTCGCCGATGAGCGGTCGGTGGTGCAGACCCGCTGGGCCACCAGCGAACTGGCCCTGCTCCGGGCCCACTTGGGCGCACCGCTGGAGCACCTGGAGGCGGACGGCGAGGCGGCGCTCGCCGAGCCGCTGCCCGGGGCGCTGGTGGAGGCCGGGCAGTTCACCTTCCTCGGGCGGGGCTGGACCTACGGAGTCGCCCAGGAGGCCGCGCTCAAGATGCGCGAGGCGGCGGGGGCGTGGACCGAGGCCTATCCGGCCAAGGAGTACCGGCATGGCCCGATCAGCGTGACCGGCCCGCGGAGCGTGGTGTGGTGGCTGGGCGAGGGGGCGTCGGACGTGGCGGACCAGGAGATCACCCGCACCGGCGGCCGGGTCGCCGGCTACGGCCGTGACCCGCTGGCCGAACTGGTGGTGGTGCAGCGGCTCGCGGTCGCGATCGCGGCGACGCGCGGGCTCAACCCCGACGAGCCCCGCCATCTCACCCGCTCGGTGATCCTCGGCTGAGCCGGGGCGAAGGAAACACGGGAACCGAACGAACACGGAAACGGCCGGAACACGGAAAACGGGCGGAAGGAGCCGGTAGATGCCACTGGTGGCGACCGGGGAGATCGTCGGGACGGCCGCACGCGCCGGGCTCGGCGCGGGTGCGTTCAATGTCATCCAGATCGAGCACGCCCAGGCGATCGTGGCCGGGGCGGAGGCGGCGGGCGCGCCGGTGATCCTGCAGATCAGCGAGAACGCGGTGCGGTATCACGGCGCCCTGGCCGCCATCGGCCGGGCGACCGTGGAGGTGGCCCGCGCGGCCCGGGTGCCGGTGGCCGTGCATCTGGACCACGCCACCGGGCCGGAGCTGGTGCGGGAGGCGGTGGACCTCGGGTTCGGCTCGGTGATGTTCGACGCCTCGGCCCTGGAGTACGACGGCAATGTGGCGGCCACCGCCGAGGTGACGGCCGACTGCCATGCCCACGGGGTGTGGGTGGAGGCCGAGTTGGGCGAGGTGGGCGGCAAGGACGGCGTCCACGCACCGGGCGCCAGGACCGATCCGGCCGAGGCCGCCGCGTATGTGGCGGCGACGGGCGTGGACGCGCTCGCGGTCGCGGTGGGCACCTCGCACGCCATGGTCGTCAAGGCCGCGGTGGTGGATCTGCCGCTGGTCGCGGCGCTGCGCGCGGCCGTGCCCGTACCGCTGGTGCTGCACGGCTCCTCCGGGGTGCCCGAGGCGGATCTGACCCGGGCCGTGGAGGCGGGGCTGACGAAGGTGAACATCGCCACCCATCTGAACGTGGCCTTCACCCGGGCGATCCGCGACCATCTCGCCGGAAACCCCGAGGTGGTCGACCCCCGCCGGTATGTGGCGGCCGCGCGTGACGCGGTGGCGCGGGAGGTGACCCGGCTGCTGAAGCTGGTGCGGGCCACGCACTGAGAGCCCCTGCCGGAAGGTGTTCCGAACGCCCCCGATCCGCGCTGCATCACGCATCGGCTTTCCCCGGGCGGGTGTACGGCGGATGTATTGACATGAGCTTATCAACTCGCCAGGATGCCGACGAGGTTAGGAAAGGTTCCTAACAAAGGGGTGTCCTATGCGCAAGCGTTTCGCTTTCGTACTCGCCGCGGCCGGACTGCTGGCCGGCTCCGTCACCGCCGGCGCCCATGCCACCACCCGGGGCCCCGCGCCGGCCCCCACGTCCACCAAGGAGGGCACGGTCACCGCGGCGCAGCTGCTCGCCAAGGTGCAGGGCTGTTCACAGATATCCAGCGGCAAATACCGCACCGACGACGAGACATCGGCCAACATCCCGGTCTGCGGTGCCAATGGGGCGGTCTTCTGGAAGGCCGACATGGACATCGACTGCGATGGCCAGGTGACCTCCCGGTGCAACGAGGACACCGACCCGTGGTTCCAGGACGACACCGCCTTCCACCAGTCGGACGGCAAGCCCCTCATCGCCGACAAGCTGCCGTATGTCGTGGTGCCGAGCCCGAGTTCCACCTGGGACTACACCAAGTCCGGCATCAAGGGCGGCGGTGTGGTGGCGGTCATCTACAACAACAAGGTGCAGTACGCGGTGGTGGGCGACACCGGGCCGACGAAGATCATCGGTGAGGCGTCCTACGCCACGGCCAACGCGCTCGGCATCGACCCCGACCCGGAGACCGGCGGCGCCGAATCGGGGGTGACGTACATCGTCTTCAAGAACTCCTCCGTCTCCCCCATCGAGAACCACGACAAGGCCGTGTCGGTCGGCGACGGTCTGGCGAAGCAGTTCATCCAGAACAACTGACCCCGCCACCCCGGCGGCGAACGGACTGTGGTGCACGGCCCCTGACGGCCGTGCACCACTGTTGTGCGTGCACGAAGCGTGCGGCATCGCGGGGCGACGGCCGGAGGGGGCGATAGCCGATGACTTTTCCTCAGCCGGGCGGTCTTCACCGATGAACACCACAACAGGAGGTGGACGTTGGTCCGTCCCGAGCCCGAGAAGCCGCCCACGCCGTCACCGCCCCCGCCGCCCCCGGCCGTGCTGGTCCTGGGCCGGCCGGTCACCCGCGCCGAGGTGGACCGGCTGTGCGAACGGCTGCCCGCGCTGGCGCGCGGGGCCGGACCGGGGCCGGTCACCGTGGACGTGGGCGGGGTGGGCCGGCCGGACCTGGCCGTGGTCGAGGCCCTGGCCCGGCTGCGGCTGACCGCCGGCCGGCTGGGGCGCGGGATCCAGCTCCGCAACGCCTGCGGCGAACTGCGGCGGCTGCTCGCCTGGACGGGGCTGGACGAGGCCCTGACGGCCCCCGCGGCGCCGGGTCACCCCCTGGCGTCAGGCCACGCCCTGGGGCTCGAGCCGGGTGGGAAGGCCGAACAGCGGGAAGAGGTGCTCGGTGTCCAGGAAGGAGTTGAGCCCGGTGATCCGGCCCCCTGATATCTCGAGGACCTGAAGCGCCCAGGCCTCATGGCCGCCGTCGGTGCCGCTCGGACGGTACTGGCCGAAGGCGGGCATGCCGTTGGCCACGGTAGGGACCAGACGCGAGCCGCGGCAGCCGATGCCATGGCCCAGCAGCCACTGGCGGATGTCCTCGTGGCCGCGCAGCCACAGCTCGTACGGCGGCATGGAGAGCGTGGCGTCCTCGTGCAGCAGGGCGGTGAGGGAGTCCAGGTCATAGCGCTCGAAGGCGTCCACATAGCGGGCCAGCAGGGCGCGCTGCTCCTCGTCCAGCGGCTTGACCGGGTCGGAGTCGCTGATCTCGCTCGCGGCGAGGGTGGCCCGGGCGCGCTGCAACGCGCTGTTGACGGACGCGACGGTGGTGCCCAGCAGCTCGGCGACCTCGCTCGCCTTCCACGCCAGCACCTCGCGCAGGATCAGCACCGCCCGCTGGCGGGGCGCCAGATGCTGCAGCGCGGCGATGAACGCGAGCCGCACCGCGTCCCGCTGGGCCGCCACCTCGGCGGGGTCTCCCCCGTCCGGCAGCACCTGGCCGTCCGGGACCGGCCCGATCCAGGTGGCCTCCGGCTGCTCGGCGAGCGCGGCCGGGAAGGGGGTGGCCGCGGAGGTCAGATCCATGGGCCGGGCCCGGCGCTTGCTCCCGTTGAGCATGTCCAGGCAGACATTGGTGGCGATGCGGTAGAGCCAGGACCGCAGAGCGGAGCGGCCCTCGAAGCGGTCCAGGCCCCGCCAGGCGCGCACCATGGTCTCCTGGACGGCGTCCTCGGCCTCGAAGGCCGAGCCCAGCATCCGATAGCAGTAACCGGTCAGCTGCGTGCGGTACGGCTCCAGCTGGAGCTCGACACCGGTCGCGCCGTCCACCGCCGCCACATCACTCATCGCCGCACCTCATCGCTCTTCGGACTCTCATGGGGCAAACGTAGCGGGCACCACTGACAACGGCGCCGACCTGCGGAGACGACAGACGCATCGGGCTCCGGACGGGTCATTCACGACACCGGGCGGGCGCTGACCGCGGCGGCGTGCACCTGATGGCCGCCGCTGGCGATCATCCGCACCTCGTCGCGGTCGCTGATCTCCGCCCGCACGATGCCGGTGTCGTCCGCGTAGACGGGGTGTCCGCCCGGACCGCTGCTGTCCGTGCGGTGCACCAGCACGACGTCCTCGGTGTCCGGGACGGTCGCATCCACGAAGATCAGCTCATACCTCTCTCGGCTCCGCATCACACCCTCCTCCACACCGACCCGCCCCCGTCATCTCAAACCGGGACATTCAACACTATCGCTCGGGCCGGGCGGCGCAAGAGGTTCGGTGGTCACCCCGATGCGGGCGTCACCTCCGCCCCGTCGGCGGCGTCCGCGCCCTCCGCCGCACCCTCCGCATCATCCGCTTGACCCGCTTGACCCGCTTCAAGGGGCGTTGCCTCCCGCCGCAGGAGCGGCGCCAGGATGGGTCCGAAGAGGGTGGCCGCGGTGATGGACCCCAGGGTGATGGCCCAGGCGACCGGGCCGAGCGGGGTGCAGTCGAAGAACTGGCTGACGCCCGGGGTCTGGATGATGGCGGCGAGCACCGCGGCGGAGCCCAGCCCGGCGACCAGGACGTGCCGGTCCAGGCCGCCCGTGGTCAGGGTCTGCGCCAGCTGGGTGCCCACCAGGGCGGCGAGCGCCACCGTACCGGCCCGGCGGCTTCTGCCGGTGATCCTCGCGCCGGTCCAGGCCATCCCGGCCCCGGCGGCCGTGATGACGCCCCGCAGCAGCATCTCCTTGGTCAGCGCCGCGCCCAGGGAGCGGCTGGGGCCCTCCTTGAGCAGCCGTTCGCCGGTGTGCCCGGTCGGCTCGCGCACCGCGATGGCGAGCGCGGGCGCGAGGTCGGTCAGCAGGTTGACCAGCATGATCTGACGGGCGCTCAGGGGTGTGGCGCCGGTCAGGGCGGAGGTGACCACGCTGAAGGTGACCTCGCCGAAGTTGCCGCCGATGAGGATGGCGAGGGCCGCGCGCACCGAGGCCCACATGGCGCGCCCCTCCATCAGGGCCGAGACGATCGTCTCCAGGCGGTCGTCGGTGACGACCAGGTCCGCCGCGGCGGTCGCGGCGGGGGTGCCGCGCCGCCCCAGGGCGATCCCCACGTCCGCGAGCCGGATCGCGGGGGCGTCGTTGGCGCCGTCCCCGGTCATCGCCACCACCCGGCCGAGGCGCTGATACGCCTGGACGATCCGGACCTTGTGGTGCGGGCTGCACCGGGCGATCACGTCCACCGTCGGCAGCAGCTCGTCCAGCTCCGCGTCGTCCATCTCGTCCAGCTCCGGACCGGTGCACACCTTGGGCTCGGGGAGGTCCATGATGGGCGCCGCGATGGCGTCCGCGGTGGCGGGGTGGTCACCGGTGAGCATCATGGTCTGCACACCCGACTCGCGCAGCCGCGCGAGGGCGGGGGCGGCGCTGGTGCGCACGGGGTCGGCGATGGCGATGAAGCCGAGGAAGTCCAGGTCCCGTACGGCGTCGTCGGTCAGCTCCTCGCCCTCCCGCATCCGCCGCTCGGCCACCGCCAGCACCCGGCGCCCGGCGCCGGCCAGCTCCTCCGCGGTCTCGCCCAGCTTCCTGATGGCCTCCGCGTCCAGTTCGGTGGCCTGGCCGGTGCCCGGGGTGCGCCGCCGGGCGACCCGCTCCAGGACGCCCTCGGGCGCGCCCTTGACGCTGAGCAGCGGGCCGTGCACGGTGCGCCCGGTGGTGGCGTGGTAGGCGCGGGAGGGTTCGAAGGGCAGCGCGTCGGTACGGCGCCAGCGGGGCGCTCCGCGCCGCACCCCGACCCCGGCCCGGCGCGCCCCGACGCTCACCGCGCGGTCGGTCTGGTGCGCCATGGGCTCGGCCTGGCGGGCCGGCGGGGTCGCGCGCAGGGCGGCGGCGAGCACCGCCTTACGGGGCGCGTCGAGCCGGTCGGCGGGGAGCGGGCCGCCGCTGTCGCTGACGGCCGCGAGCTGGAGGTTGCCCTCGGTGAGGGTTCCGGTCTTGTCGAAGCACAGCACGTCGGCGCGGCCGAGCGCCTCGATGGTGCGGGGGTTGCGGACCAGGGCGCCGAGGTCGGCCAGTCGGCGGGCGGCCGCCAGCTGGGCGGCGTTGACCAGGAACGGAAGCCCTTCGGGGACGGACGCGACGGCCAGGTTGACGGCGGAGGCGAGGTTCTCGGTGAGCGGGAGGCCGTGCAGCAGTCCGGCGCCGGCGACCGCGGCGGCGGAGCCGACCGCGATGGGCACGCTGGACCGGGTGAGCGAGGTCAGCCGCGCCTCGACCCCGGTGACGGGGGCGGCCTGGCGGGCGGTGGCCAGGCTCCGGCCGACCTCGGTGGCCGGTCCGGTGGCCACGACGACGGCCACTGCGCGTCCCGCGGAGACGGTGGTGCCCTCGTAGAGCATCGACCGGCGCTGGGTGATGTGCGCGCCGACGATCGGCGCCGGATCCTTGCTCACGGGGAGGGATTCGCCGGTCAGCGAGGACTCGTCGACCTCGAGCCCCTCGCCCTCCAGCAGCCGGCAGTCGGCGGGCACCACGTCCTCGGGGCCCAGCATGACGATGTCGCCGGGGACGAGGTCCCCGGCGGTCACGAGGCGTTCCGTACCGCCCCGGCGGACCCGGGCGCCGATCGCCGACCGGGCGAACAGCTCGGACAGCGCCCGCTCGGTCCTGACCCGCTGGAATCCGCCGACGAGGGCGGAGATGCCCGTGATGGCGGCCACCAGGGCGGCGTCGGTGCGCGAGCCCACGGCGGCGGCCAGGGCGGCTCCGGCGGCGAGGACCGGGGTCAGGGGGTTGGCCAGCTCCTCGATGAAGGCGGCGGGCAGGGTGGTGCGGGTGGGTTCGCCGCGGCGCGGCCCCAGCGCGGTGCGGGCGGTCGCCTCCTCGGGGGTGAGGCCGTCGGGGTCGGCGTCCAGGCGCTCCAGCACCCGGGGGACGGGCATCAGATGCCAGGGGGTGGTGGTCACCGGCGGGTCCATGGGGCGGGCGAGGAGCTGGCGCGCCCGCCAGTGGCCCAGGGCGAAGGCCAGGGTCCCCGCGGTGGTGCCCGCCGCGGCGGCGCGGGCGGTGGCCTGGTTCGGGGCCGTCTGGAGGGCGGCCACCGCGCCGACGGCGCTGCCGCCCGCCGACAGCAGGGCGCTCTCCCGGTCGACCCGCGCGGCCACCCCCACGGCGTCCACGATGAGCCCGGCCGACTCCAGGTCGGCGCCGACGAGCAGATGGGCGCCCCAGGCCGGGGGCTCGCCGTCGCGGTGCACGCCGACGCCGCAGTCGGCGGCTCCCAGGGCCCGGCGGTTGCCGGAGAGCAGCAGCACCACGGCGCCGTCGGCCTGCAGGGAGCGTACGGAGGCCACGAGGCGGCGGCCGGAGGGCACCACGGCGTCGGCGAAGGTGAAGCCCGTGGGATGCGGCCGGTCGGTGGCCAGGACGATGCGGGAGCCCGCCCGGCGGGCGGCGGCCGCCACGGCCTCGGCGCCCGGCACGGTCTGCGGGGCGAGGCCCACCACCGCCTGGAGCTTGTGTCCCCGGGCCAGGCCGAGCACCCGTTCGCTGCCCCTGCGGCGGAGCCGCGCGGCGGTCTGCTGCCCGGTGCGGCCCGTCAGCTCCAGCCGGTCCAGGGAGCCGAGTGCCCATCCGTTGTCGTGGCGGGTCTCCAGGGGCTCCTCGGGGTCGAAGAGGTCGAAGAGCCGCTCGGCGGTCCGCTCGGGGTCGGCGCCGCCGAGGAGTTCCAGGTCGATGGGCTCGTAGCGGTCGCCGCGCAGCGCCGCCTCGTCCAGCACCACGGTGTCGACCTGGCCCAGCCGCCGCAGACTGCTGCGGTCCATGGCGAGGACGCCGCGCAGGGCGAGAAACTGGCCGAGGCTGGTCGCGAACCCCTCCCGGCCGGCCCCCGGCGCCTTGGGCACGGACGAGTACGCGACCGCGAATCCGCGACGCGGACCGGCGAACGGGGACGCGAGGACGCCGGCCCCGGCCCCGGCGGCCATGGAGCGCTCCGCGAAGCGCTCCACGGTGTCCTTGGGGGGCTTTCCGGGCCGCTCGACCACGATGGGCTCGGCCACCACGTCCTGGGGGCCGTGCACCAGCTGTGGCTCCATCGCCGCCCAGGCCCGGCCCTCCGCCTCCGCCTCCCGCCACAGGGCCGCCCGCTGGACGAGGTCGAGCGCGAGCCCTCCGCCCCGGGTGGCCACGCCCTGGGTCAGCGCGGTCAGCACCGGCAGCGCCGCCTCGGTGGGCTGCCCGCGGGTGATGGCCAGGGTCAGCCGCCGCAGGCGGGGGTGGTTCTGGATGATGGACAGGGCCGCGGCCACCTCGGTCGGCAGTTTGAGCCACGGGGTGAGACGCAGGGCGGTGGCGACGCTCAGCCCCACGACGTCGGCCGCCACGACGGCCAGCGACTGGGCCTCCTTCCCCCCGCCGGAGGGATGGCACGGCTCGGGGGCCCACTCGTCGAACTCCTCGGTGGGCGCGACGGGCTCCTGGACCTCCGCGCGCTCGATCCGTGCGATCAGGTCCTGCTCGGACGGGGGCGGTTTGCCCACGGCCACCACGACCCGCTCGGAGGGCGCGTTGACCCGTGCCCACTGGACCCGCGGATGCTCCTCGAGGGCCCGTTCCACCCGGCGGGCCACCTGCTCGCCCCCGATGCCGTGCACCCCGCGGACCTCGATGTAGTACCGCCCCGGATAGGACCAGACCCCGCGCTGGGAGGGCCGGACCAGCCGCCCGACGGCTCCGGCGGCATCCCGCACACCCGCGGGCACACCGGCCTTGATGGGCGCGAGGAGCTGCAGGGGCGGCAGGGGCAGCAGCTGCAGGGGCGCCAGGGGCAGACGCAGCGGTGACATCGGGGGAACCTCCGCTCTCCGGGCGGCCTGCCCGGTTCATCCCTATTACCCTTAAATAGGAAGAAGATTCAATCCGTCATCACCGTGTGGACGTGAGACCAGTGACCACTCCCGCTACTTCACGCAAGCGCAGCCCCTCGACAGCCGCGAAGAAGACGGCACCGGGGCGCGGCGGCGGCAAGTCGACGAAGCCCCGGACCGCGGCAGCCACGTCGGCCACGTCGAAGTCTTCGCAGCCCAAGAAGGCGACGAAGGCGGCCAGGCCATCGAAGACCACGCAGCGACAGCGGACGGCGAAGGCCGCCAAGGGCGCCATGGAGACCTCGCGCAGCGACGGCAAGCGCAGCCTGACCCTCACGGTGCCCACGCTCGACACCGTGGGCCACGCGACGAAGGAGACGCTCGACACCGTCGGGCACGCCACCAGGGGCACCCTCGACACCGTGGGTCACGCCACCAGGGAGACCTTCGACACGGTCGGCCACGCCACCACCCGTGCGACCGGGGGCGCGGCCAGGGCGGCGCTGAAGCCGGTCGAGGTGGCCCGCCGGGTGCTGCCCGCCAAGGGCGGACTCCCGCTGTACGTGGGGCTCGGTGCGCTGGGTGCCGTGGAGGTCATCGAATGGCCGGTGGCCGTCGGCATCGGGGTAGGTTATGCGGTGCTGCGCAAGGGCGGCATCATGGCCCCGCCGGCCGAGAAGGGCACCGAAGGTCGCGACGAGGGCCGCGGCGAGGGCCGTGCGAAGAGCAGCCGCTCCAACAGCCGCGCCAAGACGCGCAAGTCGGCCAAGGCCGCGGCGTAGCGCTCCCACCAGCGGCTCCCGCCTCCCGCCGGTTCCGACCGCAAAGCGGGCAGAAAGCGGGCACAACTCTGTTGGAAACGGGCACCCCACAGTTGCCGTAGCGTTGGTATACACCAGGAAGCGGATCTAACACCCGTCACTGAATTCCCCCTGGGGTCCGGCGCATTGCGTGGCCCGCTGTGCGCCGACCCTCCGTCACCTGGGGGTTCACCCGAGACGGACTGACCACTCCGTCACGAACCGACTGAAAGCGGTGACTCCTCTTGGCCCTCCCCCACAGCGCTCAGAGTGCCCCTCGAGTGCCCGGACAGGCAGTGCCCGCCGCCGCCTCGCGGCACGCCACCGGAATGGCCACACTCGCCCCCGACCTCCATGTGGTGGCCGGGGACGAGGACTTCTGCCGACATTTCGGCGCATCCTCTGCTGAGTTGTGCGGCCGTAGCGTGTTCGACCTGCTGCACCCCAGCACCTCCCCCGTCCTGCGGGAACACTTCTCGCGACTGCACGACGGACGGCGCACCCGCTTCACCGAGCGCGTCCTCGGCTGCCACGCACGCGGCCAGGTGTTCTCGGGCAAACTGACCGGCACCGCCATCCAGGGCCGGTCCGACCGGCTCTCGGCCATCGTCGTGATGGTCAAGCCGGATGACGAACGACACGAGGAGGCACCCGCCGCCACCGGCCAGAAGCTGCTCTCGCCGCTGGAGGCCCGGATACTCGAGGGAGTGGCCACCGGCGCGTCGACCGTGCAGATGGCCGCCAAGCTCTACCTGAGCAGACAGGGCGTCGAATACCACGTGGGATCGATGCTGCGGAAGATGAAGGCACCCAACCGGGCCGCCTTGGTCTCGCGCGCCTACGCGGCGGGCATGCTGACCGTGGGCACCTGGCCGGCCCGGGTGCGTCCGGAATTCATCAAATGAGACCGATCATGTGACACCACGTCACTCGGACAGGCCCGGGGCGGCACCGCCCCGGGCCTGTCGGCTTCGGCCGCCCCGCCCCTACCGGCGGGTACTCACGGGCCCGGCGTGGGACGCGTCCGCCGCTCAGTAGTCTGGGACGGCCATGCGTTCACTCCCCCACGCGTCGCGCACCGCGCGGCAACGCCCCCGCCCCCGGCTCCCACGCGGCCTCCCGTCCGCCGTGGCGGCCGCGTGCGCCATCGTCACCGCCGCTGGGTGCGCGGCCCAGTCCGGGGTGCGGGACGACGGCGCCGCGCCCTCGCTGTCGGCACCGGCCAGCGCGGTTCCGCTGTGGCCCCGGTACACTCCCTCGGCCTCATCGTCGCCCCGTCAGAAGCCGGACTTCGACCGCTATCTGCCCGTGAGCAGACTCCGGCTGCCCTCGGGCGGACTGACCGCCGTCTCCGCGCAGACCCTGCTGCTCAACGACCCCAATGTGCCGGCGCTGGTGCAGAAGGAGATCTCCGTGTGCCCGGGCAGTGGCGACTGTCCGCTGCGGGATGCCGTCCATCGCGATCTGACCGGCGACGGCGAGGACGAACAGGTGGTGGCGGTGGATCTGCCGAGACTCGACCGGACGCTGCTTCAGGTCTACACGGCCTCGGGCCGCACGGTCCGCCCCGTGCTGATCTACTGGGGCCCGCCGGGGCTCACCGGCGAAACCTTCGGCCGCGACCTGCTGATCAGCGCGACCGGCGAGGACGGCCGGGTCACCACGCGCTTCCGCTGGAACGGCCGCGTCATGGCGGCCGTGACACCCGAGGGCGGCGCGGGCGCCCGGGCGGCCGAGCCGGGGGCCGGCCCCGAGGCCGTACCGGAACCACTGCCGTCCGGCACGGCGACCCCGCGCCCCTTCGCGGAGAAGAGGGCGACGCGATGACCACCGGCTTCCTCCCGCCCGGCCCCGGCCCGGGCACCGGCTCCCCGACCGAGGCACATCTGCTGCTCGTCGAGGACGACGAGGTGATCCGCAATACGGTACGGATGGCCCTGGAGCGCTACGGCTTCACGGTGTCCACCGCGGGCGACGGTCTCACCGGGCTGGAGATCTTCCGTGAGAAGCAGCCCGATCTGCTCCTCCTGGATGTGATGCTGCCCGAGCTGGACGGCATCGGACTGTGCCGCAGGGTCCGCGAGTTCAGCCTGGCGCCGATCCTGATGATGTCCGCGCGCGGGGACGCCCTCGACGTCGTCTCCGGTCTCGAAGCGGGTGCCGACGACTATGTGATCAAGCCGTGCGAGAGCGCGGTCCTGGTGGCCCGTATCCGCTCGCTGCTGCGCCGCGCCTCCTTCGCCCCCGCGGCCCGCGCCCCGCAGGCCGAGACGCGCGACGGGGCCGCGGAGCCGGACGGCGCGGCCGGGCCGGACACCCTCGTCTTCGGTGACCTGACCATCGACACCCTCGGCATGGAGGTGCGCCGCGCGGGAGAGCCGCTCGCCCTGACCCCCACCGAACTGCGGATGCTGCTGGAGTTCGCCGGCTCGCCCGGTGTGGTGCTGGAGCGCCGTACGCTGCTCAGCCGGGTCTGGGACCACGCGTGGCAGGGCGACACCCGGGTGGTCGACCTCCATGTGCAGCGGCTGCGGGCGAAGATAGGCGCCGAACGGATCGAGACGGTCCGCGGCTTCGGCTACAAGCTGCGGCGCTGATATGACGCTGAGATGGCGGATCGTGGCCCTGGTGGCGGCCGCGACCTGTGCCGCCGCGGCCGCGGTCGGGGTGCTGGTGCACCACGCCTCACGCGACCGCGAGCTGTCCCAGGCGCGCGACGGGGCGCGGACCACGCTCGACCGTGCCGCGCTCAGCTACGCCCGCACCGGCGGCGTCCAGGGCTCCGGTGCGGTGATGGACGCGCCCGGGCTGCCTCAGGGGCTGCGGCAGCTGGTGAAGAAGGGCCATCAGGGCACCGAGTTCACCACCGGCCCGGACGGGCCCGCGATGTGGGCGGCCCGGCCCGCCGACGGCCAGATCCTGTCCGTACGCGTCGACATGAGCACCGCGATGCGCGACATCGGCGCGCTGGACACCAACATCATCCTGGCCGGGCTGATGACCACCGCCGTGGTGCTGCCGCTGGGCGTGCTGACCGCCGAGCGGATGAGCCGGCGGCTGCGGCTCGCGGCGGCCACCGCGCGGCGGATCGCGGCCGGGGACCTGGACGCCCGGATCTCCGCCGCCGCCCGCCCGCACGACGAGATCGCCGAGATCTCCGGGGCCGTGGACTCGATGGCCGCCGCGCTGCAGGAGCGACTGCTCGACGAGCAGCGGTTCACCGCCGATGTGGCGCATGAGCTGCGCACCCCGCTGATGGGCCTGGTCACCGCCGCCGAGCTGCTCCCGCCCGGGGAGGCGGCCGGGTATGTGCGCGACCGGGTGCGGGTGTTGAGCACACTGGTCGAGGATCTGCTGGAGATCTCCCGGCTGGACGCGGGCGCCGAGGAGGCCGATCTGTCGCCCTGCCCCCTGGGGCCCGTACTCGACGAGGCCATCGCCGGCACCGGGCTGACGGCACAGCTGCGCACCGACGGGGCGGGGGACGGCGAGCCGCAGGAGCCCGCGGACGGCCCGAAGGTGTGGACCGACCCCCGCCGGCTGACCCGGATCGTCACCAATCTCGTGGTCAATGCCCATCGCCACGGCCGCGAACCGGTCGAGGTGACGGTGGCGGCGGACGGCCGGACCGTGACCGTCCGCGACCATGGCACCGGCTATCCGGACGATCTGCTGGAGAAGGGCCCGCAGCGGTTCCGCACCGGGGTCCGGGAGCGGGGCCGGGGCCACGGTCTCGGGCTGACCATCGCGGCGGGACAGGCCCAGGTCATCGGCGCCACGCTGCGGTTCGGCAACGCACCGGACGGCGGCGCGGTCGCCACGCTGCGCCTGCCCGAGCGGCCCGAGCCCGGACCGATACACGGCTGATACATCGTCGAGCGGAAGTCGAGAAGCGGCCGAGCCCCGGCCGAGATCGCCCGTTGCCGTTCCGAAGATCTTCGCTGAGGAGGATGGCGCCGACCCCCGCGAATCCTCGCGGCCGGGATCGACAGAGGAGCAATCGGCATGGCAGGTCCCCTCACGGCACTACGCGAACGGTTCACCCCGGACTCGGAGCAGGCGCCGCGGGAGACCAGACCCCCTGGCCGACAGCGCGGCGCGAGGAGACGCGGAAGGCCGAGGCGGACCGGCATCCGGAGGTTCTTCACCTGGCGGAAGCTGATCGCCTATGTGGCCGGCCTGTGCGCCCTGCTGATCGGGGCGTTCACCGTGCTCTACTACTCCATCGACGTTCCCAAGGCCAACGCCCAGGCGAAGGCGCAGAGCAACGTCTACAAGTTCAGCGACGGCACGATCCTCGCCCGCACCGGCGAGATCAACCGCGAGATGGTCACCCTCGACCGGATCCCCACGGGCGTGCAGCACGCGTTCGTCGCGGCGGAGAACAAGTCCTTCTACAAGGACTCGGGCGTGGACCCGATGGGCATTCTGCGCGGGCTGGTCAACACCGTGGCCGGCAAGGGCACCCAGGGCGGTTCGACCATCACCCAGCAGTACGTCAAGAACTACTACCTGAGCCAGGAGCAGACCGCCAGCCGCAAGATCAAGGAGCTGGTGATCTCGCTCAAGGTCGACCAGCGCAACTCCAAGGAGGACATCCTCGCGGGGTATCTGAACACCAGCTACTTCGGCCGCGTGGCCTACGGCATCCAGGCCGCCGCCCGCGCCTACTACGACAAGGACGTCGACGACCTCACGGTCGAGCAGGGCGCGTATCTGGCGGCGCTGGTGCAGGCCCCCAGCCAGTACGACTGGGCCGTCGCGAGCCCGAAGGCCAAGCGGCTGGTCACCCGGCGCTGGAACTACGTGCTGGACAACATGGTCGACATGCACTGGCTGGACCCCGCGCAGCGGGGGCGCATGCGCTTCCCCGTGCCGGTCGACCCCGAGCCCGCCCCCGGTCTCGGCGGCCAGGCCGGCTATCTCGTGGACGCGGCCCGCAATGAGCTGATCGCCTCGGGCGTCAGCGAGCAGGAACTCGCCGCGGGCGGCTGGACCATCACCCTCAACGTCGACCCGGCCAAGCAGCGGGCGCTGGAGAAGACGATGCGGCAGGGGCTCGACGGCACCGCCAAGGGGAAGCCCCGGGCGGCCGGTTCCGCCGAGGAGAAGCGGGCCCGTGCGGACGCCGCCGCCACCCAGGGCGGCGCGGTCTCGGTGGACCCGAGGAACGGGCGGATCCTCGCGCTCTACGGCGGCCGGGACTACACCCGGCACTATCTGTCCAACGCGACCCGCGGCGACTACCAGGTGGGCTCCGCCTTCCAGCCGGTCACCGATGCCGCCTTCATGGACGCCAAGATACGCAACGGACCCACCGCCGGCGGACTGCCGGAGATCAAGCGCACCGCCCGGGCCCTCGGCATGGACACCGACGGCGGCTTCGGCACCAAGGAGTCCGTCGGGCTGGGGCTGATGGGGTCGAGCCCGCTGAAGATGGCCGGTGTCTACGCCTCGTTCGACCACCAGGGCAAGCGGGTCACCCCGACCATCGTGAAGTCCGCACGGCGCGGCGACGAGAGCGCCGGGCCGCCGAAGGCGGTGGGCGATCAGGCGATCGCCCCCGCGGCGGCCCAGCAGATCACCCGGAGCCTCATCATGGACGGCGGCAAGGTCGCGGTACGCGCCGTCAAGCGGCCCTCGGCGGGCAAGGGCGGGGTCTCCGACGACAAGAGGGCGGCCTGGTACGTCGGTTACACCCCGGACCTGGTCACCGCGGTCGCCCTCTTCGGCGAGGACGCCGAGACGCGCAAGCAGATTCCGCTGAAGAACGCCAGTGCCCAGCGGGTCGCCGACCTCTGGAGCGACTACACCGACCAGGCCCTGCGCCATACGCCCGCGGCCTGGTTCGACTTCGGCGCCGAATCCGGGGCGATTCCGAACCCGGCCCAGACGGGGCCTACCGGACGGTGAGGGCCGCGGCGAAGCCGCCGGCGAGGGTCGCGGCCCCGAGGAGGCAGACCAGGAGCAGCCGGCGCCGCAGCGTGCGGTAGACCTCCTGGTACTCCGCCCGCAGCTCCTCACAGCGCCGTACCACCTTGCGCAGGGTCTGCTCGGTGACGGCCAGCTGGTCCTGGAGGTAGAGCCGCTCGACCTCCGCCCGCTGGGCGGAGGTCAGCCAGTCGAGCCGCGCGGTGAGGCGGCGGGCCCGCTCCCGGGCCGCGTCCCGCTCCGTCTGCAGCAGCAGATAGCCCTCGATCTGGTTGATTCCGGCGGCGACACCGGGGGGCTCGGCGGCTCTGGCCATACTCACGCCACACTCTCCTTCTGGCCGACATCGGGATGGTGCAGATCGAACGCGGGGGATTCGGAACGGATCTTCGGCAGGCTGACGAAGTTATGGCGCGGCGGCGGGCAGGAGGTCGCCCATTCCAGGGAACGGCCATATCCCCAGGGGTCGTCGGTGACGATCTTCTCGCCGTACTTGGCAGTCTTCCAGACGTTGTAGAGGAACGGCAGGAACGACAGGCCGAGGACGAAGGAGCTGATGGTCGAGATGGTGTTCAGGGTGGTGAAGCCGTCGGCCGCCAGATAGTCGGGAATTCTGCGGAGCATTCCCTCGGCGCCCAGCCAGTGCTGCACCAGGAACGTGCCGTGGAAGCCGAGGAAGAGGGTCCAGAAGGTGATCTTCCCAAGCCGCTCGTCGAGCATCTTGCCGGTGAACTTGGGCCACCAGAAGTGGAATCCGGCGAACATCGCGAAGACCACGGTGCCGAAGATGACGTAGTGGAAGTGGGCCACCACGAAGTAGGTGTCCGAGACGTGGAAGTCCATCGGCGGCGAGGCCAGGATCACGCCGGTCAGACCACCGAAGACGAAGGTGATCAGGAAGCCGATCGCCCAGAGCATCGGGGTCTCGAAGCTCAGCGACCCCTTCCACATCGTGCCGATCCAGTTGAAGAACTTGATACCGGTCGGCACCGCGATCAGGAACGTCATGAAGGAGAAGAACGGCAGCAGCACACCGCCGGTGACATACATGTGGTGCGCCCAGACGGTGACCGAAAGGCCCGCTATGGAAATCGTCGCCGCGATGAGCGAGATATAGCCGAACATCGGCTTCCGGGAGAAGACCGGAATGACCTCGGAGATGATGCCGAAGAACGGCAGGGCGATGATATAGACCTCCGGATGGCCGAAGAACCAGAAGAGGTGCTGCCAGAGCAGCGCACCGCCATTGGCCGCGTCGAAGACCTGCGCGCCGAATTGGCGGTCCGCCTCCAGGGCGAACAGCGCGGCCGCGAGCACCGGGAAGGCGAGCAGCACCAGCACTCCGGTCAACAGCACATTCCAGGTGAAGATCGGCATGCGGAACATCGTCATGCCCGGTGCGCGCATGCAGATGATCGTGGTGATGAAGTTGACCGAGCCCAGGATGGTGCCGAAGCCGGAGAGGGCCAGACCCATGATCCACATGTCCGCGCCCACCCCCGGTGAGCGCACCGCGTCCGACAGCGGGGAGTAGGCGAACCAGCCGAAGTCGGCCGCGCCCTGCGGGGTCAGGAACCCGCCCACCGCGATCAGCGAGCCGAAGAGGTACAGCCAGTACGCGAACATGTTCAGCCGCGGGAACGCCACATCGGGCGCACCGATCTGCAGCGGCATGATCCAGTTGGCGAAGCCCGCGAACAGCGGGGTGGCGAACATCAGCAGCATGATCGTGCCATGCATGGTGAACGCCTGGTTGAACTGCTCGTTCGACATGATCTGCAGACCCGGCCGGGCCAGTTCGGCGCGCATCAGCAGCGCCATCACCCCGCCGATGCAGAAGAAGGCGAACGAGGTGATCAGGTAGAGCGTGCCGATCGTCTTGTGATCGGTGGTGGTCAGCCATTTCACGGCCGTAGCCCCTGGCCCGGGGCGGCGCGACGGCGGGGCGGCCGGCGCCGCCGCGACAACGGTGTTGTTCCTCATGATCCGAAGGTGTCCGGCACCCCGTGGATCGTCACTCGGACGGCCGGTCAAGATTTCCCGCTCCGGGGTGTGATGATCCGAGGCGTGCCGGACACCTTCGGATCATGAGCACCGACGACGCCTTCGACGACGCCTACCGTGAGCATTACTGGGCGGTCAGCCGATTTGTGGCACGGCGGCTGGACGGCCAGGCATGGGAGGTCGAGGAAGTGGTCGCCGAGGTGTTCTCGGTGGCCTGGCGGCGCCGGGCCGAACTGCCCGAGTCACCCCTGCCGTGGCTGTACGGGGTGGCCCGGCACTGCCTGGCCAACGCCGTGCGCGGCAAGGGCCGTTACCGCAGACTGCTGGCCAGGCTGGGACATCACGAGGTGACGCGCGAGGGGCGCACCGTGGCGAGCCCGGACGCGGAGCGGCCGGGCTCCTGGGTGCTGGAGGCGCTGTCCCGGCTCGCCGAGGCCGACCAGGAGGTGCTGCGGCTGACGACCTGGGAGGAGCTGACCGTCGAAGAGCTCGGCACCGTGCTGGGGTGCGGCCGGTCCGCCGCGGCGATGCGGCTGCACCGGGCGCGGCGGCGGCTGCGGGAGCAGATAGAGACCCTGCGCCGGGACGACCGGGTCTCAGTGGGGTGCACGAGCGGCAAGGGCGACAAGGCCCACAGCGCTGACCGGGCCGACCAGGCCCACGAGGATGGACACGCATGACCGACGAACTGGATCTGCTCCGCGAGGCCGACCCCGTGTCCGCCGACACCGGCCCCTGGCGGGACCGGCCGCTGAACGCGCGCGCCGAGCTGCTGCTGCGGCGGCTGCCGTCCCAGGACCGGGGGCGCCGTACCGTCCGACGCGTGATCTGGAGCCTGGAAGCCGCGGCGGCCGCGACGGTCCTCGCCCTCGCCCTGACCGTCTCGGGCACTCCTTCCTCCGCGGTGGCCGCGTCCAGACCGGTGCCGCTGGTGGCGCATGCCTCCCGGGCGGACGTATCGCTCGCCGAGATCGTCCGGCGGGCGCGGACGGCGGCCGAGGAGTCCCCGGGGAAGAGCGAGCGGGGCAGCCATTTCCGGAGCTGGGCGCTGAGCATGAAGTCGGGCGAGGATCCGGTGACGCTGCCCCGGGAGTCGCTGACCCGGTGGAACGCGGACGGCAGCGGTTTCTCGCTGGAGGTGGCCACCGATCCGCGCCACCCGGGCCGCCCGGTGATCGCCGACGGTACGCCGCCCCGTGCGGTCCACGACGGCAAGGTGCTGAGCGAGGAGAAGTATCCGGCCGGTATCGACGGCGCCAACGAGAGCTACTTCGAGGATCCTCCGGCCGGGGCCTCGGCACTGCGCGCCTATCTCGCCGTCTGGTCCCCGGGCGCGGACGACGACCCGGCGGAGCTGATCTCGGCCATCGAGTCGTTCCTCGCGGTGTGGACTCCCGGTCCGCGCCAGCGGGCGGACATCGTCACCCTGCTGTCCCGGATCGAGGGGCTGCGCCCGGCGGGCAAGGTCACCGACCGGCTCGGCCGGGAGGGGCAGGCGTTCCGCTTCACCCCGGCTTCCGCCGGGATGCGGGAGCTGATCGTCCTCGATCCGGACGACGGCAGCGTGCTGGACGTCGAGGAGACCGTCACCCGGGACGATCCGGAGTACCGGCTGAAGGCGGGCGACGTGATGTCGTACAAGGCGTGGATGTCCTGATCGATCGGGCGCGGGGGCGCCGGGCGGGCCGCGGGTCGCCCCGGGCGGGCGTCAGTCGCCGTCCGGCTGGCAGTGGGGGCACCACAGGCTGGTCCGTCCCGCGATCCGGCCGCGGCGCAGCGGATGGCCGCAGCGGGGGCAGTGCGGGTCCGGGTCGTCGCGCTGTCCGGTGAGCCAGTCCGGGTCGTCCGGCACCCGCCCCGCCCGCACCGAGGCGCGCAGCACCTCGCGGATCGCGGTGTGGAGCCGGTCGCGCTCGTCGTCGCTCAGCGCGTTGGCCGGCCGCCGCGGATGGATCCGGGCCCGCCACAGGATCTCGTCGCCGAGCAGGTTGCCGAGTCCGGCGATCACGGCCTGGTCGGTCAGGGTGGCCTTGAGGCGTCCGCGCCGCCCCGCCAGCAGCCGGTCGAGATCGGCCCGGCTCAGGGAGAGCGCGTCCGGGCCCTGATCGCCGAGGATCCGGTCGACGTCGGCGTCGGTGGCGGCGAGCCAGATGCCCTGGAGTTTGCGCTGGTCCTCGTAGCCGAGGCGGTGGCCGTCGTCGAGGTCGAAGGCGACGCGCTCGAACCGGCCGGCCGGTTCGGAGTCCGCCCCGCAGACCAGCCGCCCGGTCATGCCGAAGTGCAGCACCACCGTGGGCCCGTCGGTGGGGGCGATCAGCCACTTGCCGTGGCGGCGCGGCGCGGCGAAGCGGCGGCCCTTGAGATCGCGCTTCAGCCGCTGCGCGGTCACCCCGTGCAGCACGCCCGCGTCGGCCACCTCCGCCCGCTCGACGCGGTGGCCCTGGGCGCAGGAGGCCAGCGTCCGCCGGAACCCCTCGACATCCGGTAGCTCGGGCATAGCGTCAGGCTACGCCCGGGGCCTCCGTCGCGCGTTGTGGAGAATCACCCCTTTGGCGGCTTTCATCGGATAAGGTCCAAGTTATGCGATTCATGCGCTTCGCCCCGGGGGCGAGCGGTCGCAGCCATACGCTGTTCGCGGTCACACGGTGTCTGCCGTTCCTGGTCCTGGCGGCGGTGCTCAGCATCGAGCTCTCCCCCGCGCACACCGTCTACACCGGCCCCCTGCTCTCCCCGGCGCCGGCGCTGGCGGCGGTGACCATGGGGCCGTTCGGCACCGGCGGTGTGGCGCTGCTGGCCACCGCGGTGAGCGCGATCACCGCCACCCACAACGGCGTGTGGGGCAGCGAGATGGTGTACGCGAATCTGCTGGCCCTGCTGGTGGTGGCGGTGGCGAGCGTGGCGACCAGCGCGGTGCGGGTGCGCCGGGACCGCGAGCTGGCTCATGTCCGCCGGATCGCCGAGGTGTCCCAGAACGTGGTGCTGCGGCCGCTGCCCGCCCGGATCGGTATCGTGAACACCGCCAGCGTCTATATGGCGGCCGAGCGCGGAGCGCAGATCGGCGGGGACCTCTACGAGGCGATGTGCACCCGCTACGGAGTGCGGCTGATCGTCGGCGATGTGCGGGGAAAGGGGCTGGCCGCGGTGCGGTCCGCCGCGGCCGTGGTGGGCGCCTTCCGGGAGGCGGTGCACTACGAGCAGGACCTGGCCGAGGTGATGCACCGCTGTGCGGCCGCGCTGGGGCGCGAGTACGAGCTGCTGGACCGCTCCCAGCTCCAGGACCCGCAGGAGCTGGAGGAGCAGTTCGTCACCGTCCTCCTCGCCCAGGTGTCGGACGAGTCGCTGGTCGAGCTGATCAACCGCGGCCATCCGCCGCCCCTGGTGATGCGCGAGCGCAAGGTGCGTTCCCTGGACCCGGCGCGCCCGCTGCCGCCGCTCGGCCTGGAGGAGTTCCTCAGCCCTCCCCCGATCTGCGTCGAGACCTTTCCGTTCCTGCCCGGTGACCGGCTGTTGCTGCACACCGACGGCGTGGTCGAGGCCCGCAACCACTACAACGAGTTCTTTCCGCTGCACCGGACCATGGAGACGCTGGACGGCGCCACCCCGGGCGAGTACCTGGACCGGCTGCGCCACGCCCTGGTCCGGCATGCCGAGGGACGGCTGGCGGACGACGCGGCCATGGTCCTCGTCGAGCGGGCCATCGGCGGCGCACGGCGGCCGTTCCGCTGAGCGGGTGTCCACCGTGCCTCCGAGCCGGCATCCACCGAGCCGGTGAGCAGGTATCCAGCGAGCCGGTGAGCCGGTATCCACCGTGCCCGCGGCCCGCGTTGGCCACTTGGGCATGGGTTGACGCCCTCGCGGAGCGCGACGACACTGTCAGGGACGGTCACGATGGTCAGCGCCCACCGTGCGGAATCCCCGCTCGGATGGGTCATCGGCCCCGGCTCGCTGACAGGCAACCCTTCTCCCGCGACGGGGTGCCCCCGGGTGACGACCAGGTTCCGTCGGCGTGGACGGGACAAGCGCGGTCTCGCTGCCTCGCGAGCCCCCGATGATGGGACCGGTGAGATGCCCAGGACCGACAGCGACGGGGGCGGCGCCCGTCGGCGTCCCCGGCCGTGGTCCCCGCTCCTCCGTCGCCATCTGCTGACCAGGCGTCTGCACATCGACCTGCTGCGCGTCTGCAGCGCCGCCAGTCCAGCCGGCTGAATCGACGCGGTCACCGAGCGCGGCCCGGCGCGCCGGAGTCGGGGCTGTCCCGGCACCGGCCCGGCGAACGCGCCGCGCGGGCTTCCCTTCCGTTGTGCCATCGGCGCCGCCCGGACCGGCGGGCCGGGGGCTCCGTCCTTGCCTTGGAGAGCCATGTCCGAGACGTTTCCGGTCAGTTCAGGTCCTGCCGCGCTTCTCGACCCCGACCCGTGCTCACCCCACCCCCGGATCGCCCCGCCCGCCGCGCCGCACCGTTTCCGCAGCCGCATCGGCGTCGACCTCGCCGGTGGCTTCTATCCGGTGCCGCATCGCTATCGGCTCTATCTCTCCGCGAGCTGTCCGCTCTCGCTGCGCGTCTCCATCACCCTCGATCTGCTCGGACTGCGGGACACCGTCGCCACCACCCTCGTCGGCCTCCCGGACGACACCCCCGAAGCGTTCGCCGCACTGCGCGGGGCCTACGAGGCCACCTGGCACCGCTACGGCGGACCGGTGGACGCGCCCGCGCTGTGCGACGGCTGGACCGGACGTGTCGTCAGCAACCACACGCCCGACATCCTGCGCGACCTCGCCGGCCATCTGAGCGACGGCGGCGGACCGGGGCGTCCCCGGCTGCGCCCGGCGCCCCGCGCCGCGGACATCGACGCCCTCCGGGAACACCTCGACGAGGACATCACCCACGCCGCCCGGCAGGCCGGGACGGCGCCCGGGGCGGAGTGCCGGGACGCGGCGCTGGAGCGGCTGCTGACCGCCCTCGGCCGGCTCGACCGCAGGCTGGCGACCGCGCCGTACGCACTGGGCGACGAGCTGACCGCCGCCGATGTGGACCTGTGGGTGGCCCTCGTCCAGCTCGACACCGAGCACCGGCTCCACCTGGACGCCGACGCGGCCCAGCGGGTCTCCCGCCATGGGCGGCTGCGCGGCTATGTGCGGCGGCTGCACGCCCATCCGGCCTTCCACACCACGATTCCGGAGGCCCTCCTGGACGACGTGTCCTGAGCGCGCGTCCGGGACCGGGCGCCCTGTCCGGAGGCTCGGCTCAGGACAGGGCGGCCCGGCTCAGGACAGGGCGGCCCGGGCGTCGCCGAACTCGCTCATCGCCCCGGTCACGATGGCCTCCAGCCGGGCGTGGTGGGCACCGCGCCAGTAGACCCGCTCACAGACGGTGCAGCGGGCGAAGACCTCGTAGGTGCGCCGGGTGCCGTGCTGGAGCAGCTCCCGGACCGACTCCTTGTCGGCGTCCTCCAGCGGGCCGTTGCAGGCGGTGCAGCGGGTCCAGGGCGCCAGGCCCGGGGCGAACCGGCCGAGGACGTCCCGGAGTTGCTCATCGGGGCGGTCGCTGTAGACATACGCCCCGGCCCACAGCTCACGGCGGCGCAGCAGCCCCCGGTCGCGGGAGAGCAGCACCCGGCGCTGGGCGGCGGAGCGCGCGGCCAGCTCGGGGTCGCCGATGTCCTCGCTCTCGTACGCGGCGTCCACGCCCAGCAGCCGCAGCCGGCGCGCGAGCGTGCCCAGGTGCACATCGAGCAGGAAGCGCAGCGGCGCGCCCGGCACCCGCTGCGGGCGGACGACCGGATGGACCTCCACGGTCTCCCCCGCGCCCGGCACATGCGAGACGGCGGTCTCCTCGCCGTTCACCACCAGCCGGCCGACCTCGGTGAGCGGGACCCCGAGCGACTCCACGACATGGCCGAGGGTGGAGGCGCCGTCGGTGACCACGGCCGTCCAGGGGCGGCGCCGCTCCGGGACGGCGAAGAATCGCAGTTCAGGGGCGAGGCTGAGGTGGATCTCGGGTCCGTTCACACCGCCAGCATGCCAGGCGCGCCCGGCCCGGGGCGACGGCGTTTCGGGTGCGGCCCCGGGCCCGACGATCATGGAAGCGGCCGCCGTCGGGAACGCGTCGCACCGGGGCCGCGGGCCACGCCCGGGTGATCGTCGGCCGGGGTGTCAGTCCGCCGGTGGGGGCGCCTTCACTCCGCCGGTGGGGGTGGCTTGGGCCGGTCGCGCCGCCGCTTGCGGCGCCAGGCCACCATCCGCAGATACTCCTCGTACAGCACCCGGCCCAGCAGCGCGCCGCCGAAGACCACGAATCCGACGCCGACCAGCCAGGACTGGACGACCAGGACGGTGCCGACCGGACCGTAGGAGACGGCGTTGGAGGCGATCAGCGGGGAGAACACCAGCTGGGAGAAGACCCGCAGCCCCAGCAGCCCGACGCCGGTGGCCAGCGCGCCGGGGAGCAGGGCGCCCCAACTGATCCGCCCGCCCAGCAGCAGCCGCTGCGACCACCAGAAGAACAGCACCGTGCCCAGCACCCCCACCAGCACCCGCGAGAAGCCGGGCTCCAGATGGGCGGAGAGCAGCAGATAGCAGATCAGCACGACGAACCACACCAGATGGCGCCAGGCGGTGTGCCAGCGGCCGGCCGGAAGCTCCCACACCTTCTCGTAGCCGACCTGGAGCACCGTGCCGAAGCGCAGGCTGAAGACGGCCAGCGTGGCCAGACCGAAGGCGGTGGTGGACTCCAGCGCCTGTTTGGGCGGGGCGAACAGCTCCTGCACCTCGTCCCGTGAGGTCGAGGACAGGCCGAGGCCCTCGGCCAGCCATTGGGCGAACCCGAGCCGGTTCACCGGATCGGCCGCCGCGACCACGATCAGCAGGGGCACCAGGGTGAGAAAGCCCAGGGCGGCGAAGCCCATCGCGCGGTGCAGCAGCTCGAACTCACTGCCCCGCCGCCATCCGCGTCCGATCGCGGAGCGGTGGAACGCGTCCTCCAGCCGCCGCCACCATCTGGGCCCCCGGGAGCCGGACGCGGACCGATGCTCGGACATACACCCACTCCCCTACCGGCGCCACCGGCTCAGCCCCCGGCAGGCGGGAACGCGCGCCGGGCGGCGCGCGCGCCACGGGCCCCCCTCGGCAGGGGTGTCGGTCGGTACGGGTCTCGGTCGGGCTTGTCCATCCATGCCTTGTACGCCTCGGCACCCATCTGCGCTGGACGCCCCGCGGATCGATCTTTTTGTCCAGGAAGTCTTCGTTTGATTCAGATTACCCGCCGAGCGCCGGCCTCTCACGCCGTGGCCGTGACCGGGGCCCCGCTGTCCGCGTCGATGACGCTGACCCGGACGGCGGGCTCGCGCACCGTGTCCAGGCTGGCCGCGGCGTCCACCGCGAAGAGCACCAGAACGGGCCTGGCGGCCGTGCCGCCGCCGTGCACCCCGGCGAACTGGAGGATGCGCCAGCCGCCGTCGTCCCAGTGGTCCAGCAGCGCGGAGCGCACCACGCGGGAGGCGCTCTGCCAGGCGCGCGAGCGCTCCAGCAGTTCGACGGTCGCGGCGACCGGGACCGCCGCCGGGGTTCCGGGCGCGCCGAGCGGGACCACCGCCGGGGCTCCGGGCGCGCCGAGCGGGACCACCGCCGGGGCTCCGGGCGCGCCGAGCGGGACCACCGCCGGGGCTCCGGGCGCGCCGAGCGGGACCACCGCCGGGGCTCCGGTCGCGGCGAGCGGGTGTCCGGTGATCCGCAGTCGCAGCCGGCGCAGCGGCATCCGCCAGCGGCGGTCCGGATCGGCGGACAGGGCCGTCAGAACCGCCGCCGCGGCCAGGACCAGACACAGCGCCGCGGCCGGACGGCGGGCCGCCGCGGTCCACCAGGACTGCTGGGCCGGGGCCGCCGCGACCCCGCCCGCGAGAACCGCGGCGGCGCGGGCGAAGGCGCGCCAGGTGAGGGGGGCGTCCTGACGTGCCGTACAGCCGCAGGAGGAGCCGGGCGCGGCGGCGCGGGCATAGCCGAGATAGCCGAGGAAGCCCGCGCCGAGGAGGGCGGCCCCCGCTCCCGGGAGCGGGGTGGCGGGCGGCGCCAGCAGTGCGGCGGCGAGGAGGAGTTCGACCGCGCCGAGGGCGCGCAGGACGAGCGCGGCCCGGCCGCCGTCGCGCAGCAGCCGGGCGAGCGCGGTACGGGGCGCCTGCCGGGCGGTGCCCCGGCCGAACAGCTTGCCCGCCCCGGCCGGTCCGAGCACCCCGGCGAGCACCAGCGGGGCCAGGGCGCAGACCAGGGCGCTCACCGCCGTCTCCCCGCACCGGGCGCGACCGCGACCCGCACGAGGTCCACGGAGCCGTCGGAGGGCCGCCACGCGCCCAGGACCTGGGCGCTCTGCCCGATGGAGAGCCGGGACAGATCGGCGGTCGGCGAGGCGTCGCCGTACGAGGCGCTGGTGGTCTGCGCCATGAGGTGGCCGACGATCTCGTGCTGCCCGTGGGCGAGATGCAGCCGGGTCCTCTCGATACCGCGGATGGTGGCGTGGAGGTTCACGATGTTGACCCACACCGCGTCGGCGGCGAGGGTGCCGTCGGGCAGGGGGAGGCCGCGGGCGTAGAGCCCGTCGCCGGTCTCGATGTCGTCCGCGGTGGTGGCCCGGGCCTTCCAGACGCTGGTGGCGTTCGTGACCCGCACCCGGGAGTGGTCGCCGTAGGAACCCGCGACCTCCAGGACGTCGTGGTTGATCGCGGTGATCCGCCCCTCGGCGAAGGCGCTCTCGGCGACCGCGGGGTCCAGGGGGCGGATGGGCGCGGCGAAGGCGGCGTCGGCGTCCACGGCGCCCAGGGCGGTCGCCCCGATGACTCCGGTGCCGAGGACTCCTGTGCTCAGGGCTCCCGCGCTCAGGGCTCCCGTGCCGATGACGGTGGCGCCGCGGAGGGCGGCGGCGGTGAGGAAGCGACGGCGGTCGAGGGGGTCGCCGGTTCGGTACGCGCTCATGGCCGGGCCCGCCTCATTCGAAGATGGAGACCGGCAGGGTGCCGGAGCTCAGACTGCCGATGGCGGAGAAGGCGGCGGGGGTGAGGTCGATGACGCGGTTGGTGCGGCAGACCCCGTCGCAGCAGGTGGACTCGGAGCAGAAGCTGCGGGTGCGCGGGCCGCAGTCGCTGACGGTGACACAGACGCTCGCGCCCGAGCAGTCGTGGCGCACCTTCATCACGGAGCCGCAGCCGCGCCGGGGTATGTCCTCGCCGCACAGGTCCGGCCGGGTGATGTCCCAGCACGCCTTGGAGGCGTTGGGCCAGGCCGCCTGCAGGGCGCTGGAGCGGCAGGTGCCGCACGCGCCGCCGCCCGCCGAGGCGCACGGACCCCAGGCGTTGCCACAACAGAACCAGGTGGCCTCGCCGTTCCAGAGCTTGGTCGATCCGCACGCCATGCCACTGTCCTCCCGGCTTCGGTCGGGCCCTCGGAGCAGCACCATCATCCGTGGGGCCGCATGCGGCCGCCACGGGAAGGCGTCCGGTCGGAGTGCTCGTCAGCGACCGGGGGCTCTACAGCCGCTCGACGATCGTGACGTTGGCCTGCCCGCCCCCCTCACACATCGACCGCCACCTCCACGGCCCCCTCACACCGCTCGGCCCCGGGGGCCTCACGGGCTTCGGGTGCCTGCGCCGGACTCCGTCCGTCGAGCCGGTGGCCAGGACGCCTACAGCCGCTCGACGATCGTGACGTTGGCCTGCCCGCCCCCCTCACACATCGTCTGCAGCCCGTACCGGCCGCCGGTGCGCTCCAGTCCGTGCAGGAGCGTGGTCATCAGCTTGGTGCCGGTGGCGCCGAGGGGGTGGCCCAGGGCGATGGCGCCCCCGTTGACGTTGACCCGTTCGGGGTCGGCGCCGGTCTCCTTCAGCCAGGCCAGGACGACGGGGGCGAACGCCTCGTTGATCTCGACCAGGTCGATGTCGCCGATGGTCAAGCCGGACTTCTTCAGTGCGTGCGCGGTCGCCGGGATGGGCGCGGACAGCATCCGGATCGGGTCCTCGCCGCGTACCGACAGATGGTGCACCCGGGCGCGCGGGGTCAAGCCGTGCTCCCGTACGGCCTGTTCGGAGGCGATCAGCAGGGCGGCGGCGCCGTCGGAGACCTGCGAGGCGAGCGCGGCGGTGATCCGGCCGCCCTCCATGAGCGGCTTGAGGGCGGCCATCTTCTCCAGGCTGGTGTCCCGGCGCGGGCCCTCGTCCATCCGGACGTCCCCGAACGGGACGACCTCGCGGTCGAAGCGGCCCTCGTCCATCGCGCGCAGCGCCCGCCGGTGCGATCCCAGGGCGAACTCCTCCATGGCCTCGCGGGTGATGCCCCACTTCTCGGCTATCAGCTCGGCTCCGTAGAACTGGCTGACCGGCCGGTCGCCGTAGCGCGCCCGCCAACCCTCCGAGCCCGCGAAGGGGCCTTCGGTCAGCCCCAGGGGCTCGGTGGCCTGGCGGCTGGCGAAGCCGATGGGCACCATCGACATGTTCTGCACCCCGCCCGCGACCACCAGGTCCTGGGTGCCGGAGAGCACCGCCTGCGCGGCGAAGTGCAGGGCCTGCTGCGAGGAGCCGCACTGCCGGTCGACGGTCACGCCCGGGACCTCCTCCGGGAGCCCGGCGGCCAGCCAGCAGGTGCGCGCGATGTCCCCGGCCTGCGGGCCCACGGTGTCCAGACAGCCGAAGACGACGTCCTCGACGGCGGCCGGATCGGCGCCCGAGCGCTCCATCAGCGTGCGCAGGACGTGTGCGCCGAGGTCGGCGGGGTGGACGGCGGAGAGCCCGCCCTTCCGCCGCCCCACCGGCGTCCTCACCGCTTCGACGATGTATGCCTCGGGCATGTCAGCTCCTTGAGTTCCCTCACGTCATGACGGTCTTACGGTCGTCCTCGCCGTTCTTGTCGCTCTCGCTGTTCTTGCCGCTCTTGCCCTTCTCGGGGAGTGATGCCGTCCAGCACCATCGACAGGTACTGGCGGGCGATCTCCTCGGGGCTGTGCTGTCCGCCCGGCCGGTACCACGAGGCGGCGACCCATACGGTGTCGCGCAGAAAGCGGTACGCCAGCCGGATGTCGAGGTCGGCGCGGAAGACCCCCTCGGCCACTCCGCGCTCCAGCGCGCCCAGCCAGGCCCGCTCGAACCTCCGCTGCGACTCGGCGAGATAGCCGAAGCGCGGCTGGGCGGACAGGTGCTTGGACTCCTTCTGGTAGATCGCGACGGCGGCGCGGTGCCGGTCGATCTCCCGGAAGGACTCGGTGACGAGTGCCTCGACGGTCTCCCGGGGGCCGAGTCCGGCGCCGAGCACCGCCTCGTAGCCGGCCCAGAGCTCGTCCAGGAAGGTGGAGAGGATCTCGTCGACCATCGACTCCTTGGAGTCGAAGTGGTAATAGAGGCTGCCCGCGAGCATCCCCGCCTCGTCCGCGATCCGGCGGACGGTGGTCGCGTTGTACCCCTGGGCGGCGAAGACCTCCGCCGCGGTCGAGAGCAGTTCGCGCCGTCGTTCGGGGGACGGGCTCACGGTCGTCTTCTTCTCGCTCTTCTTCGCACTGTTTCCGGTGGAAGCGCGGGTCCGGGTGGAATTCGGCACGTTCTCATTCTCGCCTCATGCGTGCTGGCTGCTCACGGACACCGTCTCGCCGGTCATGTACGACGAATAGCCGCTGGCCAGGAAGACGATGACGTTGGCCACCTCCCAGGGCTCGGCGTACCGGCCGAACGCCTCGCGCTCGGTGAGCGCGGCCAGCAGTTCGGGGGTGGTGACCTTCACCAGATGCGGATGCATGGCCAGGCTCGGCGAGACCGCGTTGACCCGCACCCGGTACGCGGCGGCCTCGACCGCGGCGCAGCGGGTGAGCGCCATGACGCCCGCCTTGGCCGCCGCGTAGTGGGCCTGGCCGGCCTGGGCGCGCCAGCCGACGACCGAGGCGTTGTTGACCACCACCCCGCCGTGGCCGCCGGCCTTCATCCGGCGCAGCGCGGCGCGGGTGCAGCGGAAGGTGCCGGTCAGGGTGACGTCGATGACCTTGTCCCACTGCTCGTCGGTCATCTCGGTCAGCAGGGCGGTGCCGCCGAGACCGGCGTTGTTGACCACGGCGTCCAGCCGTCCGTGGCGCTCCTCGGCGAGGTCGTACAGCGCGGTGATCTGGGCCTCGTCGGTGACATCGCTGACGCGTCCGGCGACCCGCTCCTCGCCGAACTCCTCGGCGAGCGCGGCCACCGTCTCCTCGAGCCGGCGCCCATGGGCGTCGCCGAGGACGACCCGCGCGCCCTCCTCCAGGAACCGCCGGGCCGTGGCGCCCCCGATGCCGGCGCCCGCGGCAGCGGTGATGACGGCCGTGCGGCCGGTGAGGAGGCCGTGGCCGGGGACGTACGGCGCCTTGTTGTCCGTCACGACGCCACGGTAACCTACCAAACACTTGTTAGGGAAGGTCGATCGGGACCGGGGAAGGTGACGCGGCGGTGGACCTCGATCTCACCGAGCGGCAGACGGCGTTCCGGGCCGAGGCCCGGCGGTGGCTGACCGCGCACACGCCCCCCGCTCCCCTGCCCTCCCTGGAGACCGCCGAGGGGTTCGCGGCGCACCGCGCCTGGGAGCGCACCCTCGCGGCGGACCGTTGGTCGGCGGTGACCTGGCCCGAGGAGTACGGCGGCCGGGGCGCCTCGGTGGTCGAATGGCTGCTGTTCGAGGAGGAGTACTACGCGGCGGGCGCCCCCGGCCGGGTGAGCCAGAACGGGATCAGCCTGCTCGCCCCCACCCTCTTCGAGCACGGCAACGCCGGGCAGCGCGCCCGGATCCTGCCGCCGATGGCGCGCGGCGAGACGATCTGGGCCCAGGCGTGGTCCGAACCGGAGTCGGGCTCCGACCTCGCCTCGCTGCGCTCCACCGCCCGCCGCACCGATGGCGGCTGGCTGCTGACCGGACAGAAGACCTGGTCGTCCCGGGCGGCCTTCGCCGACCGGGCCTTCGGCCTGTTCCGCAGCGATCCGGCGGCGGACGCACCGCACCGGGGGCTGACGTATCTGATGTTCGCCCTGGACGCGCCCGGTGTGTCCGTGCGCCCCATCGGCCGCCTCGACGGCAAGCCCGCCTTCGCCGAGCTCTTCCTGGACGAGGTGTTCGTGCCCGACGAGGACGTCATCGGCGAGCCGGGGCAGGGCTGGCGCATCGCGATGAGCACGGCGGGCAACGAACGCGGGCTGACCCTGCGCAGCCCCGGTCGGTTCACCGCGGCGGCGCGGCGGCTGGTGGCGCTGTGGCGGGAGCGCGCGGCCGGGCCCGACGACGAGACGGCCGCCTCGCTGCACGACCGGGTCGCCGACGCGGTGATCCGCGCCCGCGCGTACGAGCTCTTCGCCTACGGGGGCGCCTCCCGGCTGGCCGCCGGGGGCTCCCTCGGCGCCGAGTCCAGCCTGAACAAGGTCTTCTGGTCGGAGCTGGACATCGCCCTCCACGAGACGGCCCTGGACCTGCTGGGCCCCTACGGCGAACTGTCCGACGCCGCCGAAGACCCCGCCGCGCCCGGCGCTTGGTCCGACGGCTACACCTTCGCCCTCGCGGGCCCGGTCTACGCGGGCACCAACGAGATCCAGCGCGACATCATCGCCGAGCGGCTGCTGGGCCTGCCGAAGGGGCGCCGGTGAGGCCCCGGTGACGAACTCAGCGGCCGGCGAACCAGTGGCTGGTGACAGGCCCAGTGGCTGACGAGGGGATCCCCGGATGAGGTTCATGCTCGATCAGGCGCAGACGGACTTCGGCCGCACCGTGGACCGGATGCTCGGCGCGGCCGATACGCCGCACGCCGTCCGGGCGTGGGCGCGCGGGGAGCATGCGCCGGGGCGCGCGGTATGGGGGCGGCTCGCCGAAGCCGGGGTGACCGGACTGGCCGTATCGGAGGCGTACGAGGGGGTCGGGCCGCTGCCGGTCGAGTTGGCCGTGGCGTATGTCGCGGCGGGGCGGCACGCCGTGCCGGGGCCCCTGGCCGAGACGGCCGCCGCCGCGGTACTGCTGGCCGCGCTCGCCGAGGGCGGCACGGCACGGACCGTTCGGGCGGCCGAGTACTGGCTGCCCCGGATCGCCGACGGGCGGGCGCTGGTGACGCTGGCGGCGCCCGACGGAGGCCCGTACGCGCTCGACGCGGACGCCGCCGGCACCGTCCTCGCCGTCCAGGGCGAGGAGCTGTGGCTGGCCCCCGGGCACGGGCCGGTCCAGCCCTCGTTCGACCCGGGCCGCCGGCTGGCCCGGCCGCTGCCGGGTGGCGAACTGCTGGCCCGGGGCCCGGCCGTGGCCGCTGCCGCCGCGCACGCCGCCGACTGGGCCGCCTTCGCCACGGCCGCGCTGTCCCTGGGCACCGGGCTCGCGCTGGTGGAGCGCACCGCGGCGTACGCCGGGCAGCGCACCCAGTTCGGCCGCCCGATCGGCTCCTTCCAGGCGGTGAAGCACCGGCTGGCGGACGCGCTCATCGGACTGGAGTTCGCCCGGCCGCTGCTGTACGGGGCCGCGGTGGCCCTGGCGTCGAGTGCGTCGGGGCCCGCGCGCGAGGCCCGGGCGGAGGTCGCCGCGGCGAAGGTGGCCGCCGGCGAGGCCGCGTACACAGCGGCGCGCACCGCCCTCCAACTGCACGGCGCGCTCGGCTACACCGACGAGTACGACCTCTCGCTGTGGATCCGCAAGGCCCGCGCCCTGCGCTCCGCCTGGGGCTCTCCGTCGATCTGCCGCGCCCGCGTTCTCGCGCCCTGACCGGTCTTGATCCATGCTGTAGCGACCATCAGTGAGCACACAGCGAGGTATGCGCGGATGCACCGTCCCCGGCCCACCCTGGAGAGCGTGGCGCGGCGCGCGGGAGTCTCGCGCGCCACCGTCTCCCGTGTCGTCAACGGCTCCACCAAGGTCGCCGAGGAGAGCCGGGAGGCGGTGCTGGACGCCATCCAGGAGCTGGGCTACATCCCCAACCAGGCCGCCCGCAGCCTGGTCACCCAGCGCACCGACTCCTTCGCGCTGGTGCTCCCCGAGGAGCCGGGCCGGGTCTTCTCCGACGACCGCTTCTTCCCGGGCGTGGTGCGCGGGGTGAGCCAGGAGCTGGAGTCCGCGGACAAGCAGCTGGTGCTGATGATGGCCCGCTCCCCCGCCAGCCGTGACCGCATCGAGCGCTTCGCCCTGGCCCGCCATGTCGACGGGGTCATGGTCGCCTCGATGCACGGCCCCGATCCGCTCCCGGCCGCACTGGCCCGCATGGGCATCCCCGTGGTCTGCAACGAGCGGGTGCTGAGCCCGGCCTCGCCGCCGTACGTAGGGGTGGACAACGCGGCGGGCGCGGCGCTGGCCGTGGAACATCTGGTCCGCTCCGGGCGCACCCGTATCGCCACGGTCGCGGGCCCCCAGGACATGGTGGCCGGGATCGACCGGCTCTCGGGCTACCGGACGGCGCTGTCCGCGGCGCGGCTGGAGGCGTACGTCGGGTTCGGTGACTTCACCCAGGAGTCCGGGGCGGTCGCGATGCGGGAGCTGCTGGACCGGGAGCCGCGGCTGGACGGGGTGTTCGTGGCCTCCGACCTGATGGCGATCGGGGTGCTGCGGGCGCTGCGCCAGACCGGCCGCCGGGTGCCGGACGACGTGGCGGTGGTCGGCTTCGACGACATCGAGCCCGCGCGCTACACCGAACCCCCGCTGACCACCGTGCGCCAGCCGATCGGCGGCATCGGCCGCCGGCTGGCCCGTCAGCTGCTGCGCCTGACGGGTGGGGAGACGATCGAACCGGCGCTGGTGTTGCCCACGGAGTTGGTGATCCGCGAGTCGGCGTAGCCGAGGGTGCGGCGCCCAAGGGGCGACGGACACGCCGCCACGGCTCAGCCGCCACCCGCGTACCGCGGCAGCCATGCCCGGAAGTCCCGTTCGAACCCGTCATAGCGGCGCCGCAGCTCGGCACCCGGCCAGTCCTCCGGCAGCAGCCGCGCGGGGAGGACGGGGTCGGCGAGGAGGTGCCGGAGGGCCGCGGCGGCGACGGTGAACCGGTCGGCCGGTTCCTCCGCGTCGGCCAGCGCCGCGCCGAGCAGCCTGGCCTGGCGGGCCCAGCCGTCCAGGTCCCATAGGCGCGCGGCGAGCTCGGCCGGATCGCCCTCCGGCGCGCCGGTGAACCAGCCGCACTGCTCCGCGGCGACGTCCGGCCGGGGATGGACGAGATTGGCGGGGCGCATCCAGGTGCCCTCGCGCAGTTCGGCCAGGCGCAGGGCGGCCATGGCCTGGCGGAGGGCGGCGCGCTCGGCCGCCTCGCGCCGGTCGGAGGTGACGATCGCGATCTCCCAGCCGCCGTCCCAGCGCCGGGTGCGGGGGGCGCGGCTGTCGTCCTGCCGCGCCTGGCGGGCCAGCAGGCGGTCGGTGAGCCGGTAGGCGCCGTCGCTCTGCTCCAGGTCACCGGCCGCGACCATCCGGGTGAGCGCGACCCGGATGGTGCCCTCGGCGGTGCCGAAGAGCGCGCCGACGCGTACCAGCGCGCGGGCGGGCAGCTGGGGCGGGTGATGGCCCAGCAGGGTGCTGAGCACGATCGAGCGTGCGGTCAGCGGCCGCAGGGTGAGCGTTCCGGTGTCGGTGTCAGTGCCGGTGTCGTCCATGGTTACGCGAAACCCTATCCATTACAGTTCTCCATCGCGCATGATGGAAGTGTAAGGCCGCCCATCGGCCGCCCGGCCCCGGGAGACCGCCGCGAACGAGGAGATGTCTGCCATGAGCGCTACGCACGAGGTCCTCAACCAGGCCCCGCCGCTCGTCGGCTTCAGCACGGCGGACGACCCCGCCCTGCTGGAGGCCCTGCGGCGGGACGGCGGCGGCTGGGGCGAGCAGGAGGTGCGGGACCTGGGCGCGCGGGCCGGTTCCGCGGAGGTCCAGGACTGGGCGCGGATGGCCGAGGAGCACCCTCCGGTGCTGCACACCCACGACCGTCACGGCCATCGCATCGACGAGGTCGAGTACCACCCCGCCTACCACCAGCTGATGGACGTCGCCGTGCAAAGCGGCCAGCACGCGGCGGCGTGGAGCGAGAGCCGCCCGGGCGCCCATCTGGTGCGCGCGGCCAAGTTCTACGCCTTCGCGCAGGCCGAGCCCGGCCATGGCTGCCCGATCTCCATGACGTACGCCGCGGTCCCGGCGCTGCGCGCGGAACCGGAGCTCGCCGCCGTGTACGAACCGCTGCTGGCCGCCCGCACCTACGACTTCGGACTGCGGCCGCCGCTCGCCAAGCGGGGCCTGATCGCGGGCATGTCGATGACGGAGAAGCAGGGCGGCTCGGACGTCCGCGCCAACACCACCCAGGCCGTGCCGGACGGCGCCGGTCACTACGTCCTCACCGGCCACAAGTGGTTCACCTCCGCGCCGATGAGCGATGTCTTCCTGACGCTGGCCCAGACGGAGGAGGGGCTCACCTGCTTCCTGGTGCCCCGGGTGCTGCCGGACGGCGGCCGCAACCCGCTGCGGCTGATGCGGCTCAAGAACAAGCTGGGCAATCGCTCGAACGCGTCGGCCGAGATCGAGTACGAGTCCGCCATGGCCTGGCGGGTCGGCGAACCGGGCCGCGGGGTGCGGACCATCGTGGAGATGGTCAACGTCACCCGGCTGGACTGTGTCATCGGCTCGGCGGCGGGCATGCGGGCCGGGCTGCGGCAGGCGCTGCACCACGCCGAGCACCGCCGGGCCTTCGGCGCCGAGCTGGTCGACCAGCCGCTGATGCGCAATGTGCTCGGCGATCTGGCGGTGGAGTCGGAGGCGGCCACCACGCTCGCGATGCGGCTCGCGACCGCCCTGGACCGCGCGGAGGCCGGGGACGAGGGCGAGGCGGCGCTGCGCAGGCTGGGGCTCGCGGTGAGCAAGTACTGGGTGTGCAAGCGCGGCTCCACCCACGCCGCCGAAGCCCTGGAGTGCCTGGGCGGCAACGGCTATGTGGAGGAGTCCGGCATGCCGCGCCTGTATCGCGAGGCTCCGCTGCTGTCGATCTGGGAGGGCTCGGGGAATGTTGCGGCGCTCGATGTGCTGCGCGCGCTGAGCCGGGAGTCGGGTGCGCTGGAGGCGTTCCTGACCGAGGTGGACGCCGCGGCCGGGGCCGACGCGCGGCTGGACGCGGCCGTGGACCGGCTGCGCGGGCTGCTGCCGCAGCTCGCCGACCCCGAGCGGGCACAGCTGCTGGCGCGCCGGCTGGCCGAGCAGATGACGCTGGTGCTGCAGGGCAGCCTGCTGGTGCGGTACAGCCACCCGGCGGTCGCGGACGCGTTCTGCGCCTCGCGGCTCGACGGGGACTGGGGGCATGCCTTCGGCACCCTGCCGCCCGGTACGGACACCGGCCCGATCCTGGAGCGCGCCCGCCCGAAGGACGCGCGGTGACGCCCACGGACGGCGCGGGGGAAGCGACGGAAGCCGAAGCCGTGGACACGGCCGGTGCGCCCCTTACGGTTCGCACGGAGCGGGAGGGCCCGGTCACCACGGTCGTGCTCTCCCGCCCCGGGGTGCGCAACGCGGTCGACGGCGCGACCGCCACGGCGCTGGCCGACGCCTTCCGCGCCTTCGACGCCGACCCTCAGGCGCGGGTCGCGGTGCTGTGGGGCGAGGGCGGCACCTTCTGCTCCGGCGCCGATCTGAAGGCGGTCGGCACGGCGCGCGGCAACCGGGTGGCCGAGGACGGCGACGGCCCGATGGGGCCCACCCGGCTACGGCTGTCCAAGCCGGTGATCGCCGCGATCAGCGGCCACGCCGTGGCGGGCGGGCTGGAGTTGGCGCTCTGGTGCGATCTGCGCGTCGCCGAGGAGGACGCGGTCTTCGGGGTGTTCTGCCGCCGCTGGGGCGTCCCGCTGATCGACGGCGGAACGGTACGGCTGCCACGGCTGATCGGCTCGAGCCGGGCGATGGACCTGGTGCTGACGGGGCGGCCGGTACCGGCCGACGAGGCGTACGCCATCGGGCTCGCCAACCGCCTCGTACCGCCGGGGCGGGCGCGCGTGGAGGCGGAGCGGCTGGCGGCCCGGATCGCCGGCTTCCCGCAGCTGTGTCTGCGCTCGGACCGGGCCTCGCTGCTGGACCAGGAGGGACTGCCGGAGGACGAGGCCATGGCGCGGGAGCTGCGTCACGGTCAGGCCACGCTGGCCGAGGGGCTGGACGGCGCGGCGCGGTTCGCGGCGGGCGCGGGCCGGCATGGGAGCTTCGGCCGGCTGTGACCAGGGGCGTGACCCGTCCCAGGGAGAGCTGAACGCCATGAGGTGAATGTCCTCCGGTAAACCTCGAAGCGCCAATGTCCGGGTCCATTCCCCTATTCGGGGGAATCCCGGTACTCACACAGCTGGCGGGCGTCCGTTCGGCGGAACATCTCCTCGTGAAGCGATGGCAGCGCGTATGGCGTGCGGGGGTCCTGACCACTGCCCTTGTTCTCGCCTCGGCGGGGGCGACAGCCCTGGCCGACCAGGACGGTGACGGTCCGGCGACCGCGTCCGCGTCCCCACGGCCGACGGCGGGCGCCCGGCCCGAGCCCGGGGGCCCGCACCAGGGACCGCATGTCTGGGTGAGGATCCGGATCGGTCCGGGGCTGTGCGTCTGCGTCGCCGCCTCGGCGGGCCCGGTCGGCTTCTTCGCCCACTACGGCTGGTGCCACAAGCCGAAGCCCACGCCGACCCCCACACCTACGCCGACCCCGACGCCCACGCCGACTCCTACGCCCACCCCGACGCCGACCCCGACCCCGACGCCCACCCCCAGCCCGTCCGCCACGCCGACCCCGACGCCCACGCCCACGCGGACCCCGAGTCCCACTCCCACACCCACCCGGACGCCGCGGGTCCCCTCCCCCACGCCCTCTCCGCGGCTTCCCACGCCGGGGCCCACAGCCGAGCCCGCGCTTCCGCTGCCGCCCCCGCCCCCGCCTCCGCCTCCGCCTCCGCGTACCAAGCCTCCGGCCTCACCCCCCACGCCGGTTCCCACACCGACCAGGACCCGTGCCGTCGAGGTGCACGCGTATCAGAAGCCCACGCGCCAGAAGCCCGACAACGGCACCTCCCTGGTCACCTTCACCCTGCTGCTCACCGCGCCCGCGGTCCTCGCGGCCGCCGCACTCCGTCCGCGTTCGCGCTCCGCCGGGCGCGGCGGGCGGCGCGGCTGACGGCTCACTGTCGAACCGCTTGGGAGGTTATGCATGCCCGAATGGCTGATTATGGCCCTGGTGATGGCCGGGACCTGTGCGGTCGTGATCACCGGGGCGGTCCTCAACGCCCGCCGGCTCGGGGACGAGGACGATCCGGACGAGACCCCCGATGTCCTCGACTACATGATCATGATGATCGGCGTGGTCTACGCGATCGTGCTGGGCCTGGCGATCGCCGGCGTCTGGGAGGCCCGCTCCGCCGCGCAGGACGGGGTCCGTACGGAGGCACAGGCGCTGCACGAGGTGGCCGAGCGGGCGAGCGTCTACCCCGGCCCGGTGCGCGACCGCATCCGCGAGGACGTGGACGCGTATGTGCGCCATGTGGTGCACACGGAGTTCAAGGTGATGATCGACAAGGGCGAGCTCACCGACCGCGGCGGCGAGCTGCTGAAGACCCTGCGCCACGACGTCACCTTCGCGACACCGCACAGCGATCTCCAGTCGCAGGCGTACCAGCCGATGGTGGATCAGGTGGCCGCCGTGGACGACGCGCGGAACGCCCGGCAGCAGAGCGCGGGGCCCACGATGCCCCATCTGGTCTGGTTCGGCCTGGTGCTGGGCGCGGCGCTGGTGGTCGGGCTGGTCTTCACCCTGCAGATCCGCCGCTCGCCCCGGGAGCTGATGCTCGCGGTGATGTTCACCGCGCTCATCGTCTTCCTGCTCTTCCTGGTGTGGGACTTCGACGCACCCTTCGGCCGGTCCGTCGGCGATTCGACCACGGCCTTCACCGATCTGTTCCCCAGCGCACGGGGAGGGTCTTGAGCCCGTTCTGGAAGTTGGAGGTGAGCCGCACCGGGTCGCCCGCCCGGTGCAGCCCCGGCAGCCGGTCCAGGGCGGCGCGCAGCATGGCCCGCATCTGGACGCGGGCCAGACGCGCGCCCAGGCAGACATGCGGTCCGAAGCCGAAGCTCAGATGGTCGTTGGGGGCGCGGGTGATGTCGAACCGGTCGGGGTCGGTGAAGACGGTTTCGTCGCGGTTGGCCGAGGCGTGGAAGACGACGACCTTCTCACCGCGGCGGATGAGCTGCCCGCCCAGTTCCACATCGCGGATGGCGGTGCGCCGGAAGTCGATGACGGGCGGCCAGAAGCGCAGCATCTCCTCCACCGCGGGGCCGGTCAGCTCGGGCCGGTCGCGCAGCAGCCGCAGGCTCTCGGGGTGGTCGAGCAGGGTGAGCAGCCCGCCGGGGATGCCGTTGCGCAGGGTCTCGTTGCCCGCCACGGCGAAGAGGAAGAACATGTTCTCGAACTCGTCCCGGCTCAGCCCGCCCTCCCGCATCCGCGCCATCACACTGCCCGGACGGGGCCGCTCGGCGAGCGCGTGGGCGTAGGCGAACATATCGGCCAGGGCCTCGCGGGAACGCGGGTTCATCGGCCGGCCGTCGGGGCGTCGCGCCGCCGGGGCCGGTCGGCGGGCGAGGGCGGCGCGCCCCATGGGGCTCAGCTCCTCGAGGGCCGCGGTGGACGATCCGGCGTAGTCGGCGTCCTGGTAGCCGATGACCCTGCCGGCCCAGTCGAAGAGCAGCCGCCGGTCGCCCTCGGGGATGCCCATCACATGGGCGAGGGTCCAGACCGGCAGATCGGCGGCGAGCTCGACGAAGTCGGCCTCGCCGCGCCCGGCCACGGAGTCCACGAGCGCCGCCGCGCGCTCCTCGATGACCTCCTCCAGCTCCCGTACCGCGCGCGGGGTGAAGGCCGCGGCGACGATGCGGCGGCTGCGGGAGTGGTCGGGCGGGTCCTGGTTGAGCATCATCGCCCGCACGAACTCCAGATCGGCGGGGGTGTCGGGGTCGCGGATCTGGGTGGCCCCGAGGTGGGAGGAGAAGACCTCGGGGGTGCGCAGGACGTGTTTGACGTCGGCGTGCCGGAACACCGCCCAGAAGCCGGGGCCGGCCGGCCAGGCCCCGACCGCGGGCTCCTCGATCCGGCAGACCGGGCGGGTGGCGCGCAGTTCGGCGAAGAGCGCGTAGGGGACACCGGCGGTGTAGGTCTCGGGAAGGAACGCCTCGACAGGGTTCACAGCCGAGACCGTACGGCGCCGCCCTCCGGGCCCGTCAAGACGCCCGGAGGCCACCGACCCCCTGAGCCCCCGAAAGAGACCCCGAGCCCACCGGACGCCCCGACCCCACCGGACCTCGCGAGCCCACCAAAAAACACGCCGAGCCCACCGGACGCCCCGGGCCCGCCGGAGACCGTGAGCCCGTCGGACGCCGTGCGACCCCTACGGCACCGGCACCGGGAGGATCCGGCGCAGCGGGTCCTCCGGCAGCCGGCCGTGGGCCTTCCACTCCCGGGGGTAGCCGACCGAGACCTCCTGGAACTTCACCCCGTCCTCCACCGTGGTCCGGGGGATGTGCAGATGGCCGTAGACGACCGTCTCGGCCCGGAACCGCACATGCCAGTCGGCGGTCAGCTCGGTGCCGCACCACAGCGCGAAGTCGGGGTAGCGCAGCACCCGGGTGGGCAGCCGGGTCATCGGCCAGTGGTTGATGAGCACGGTCCGCAGCCCCGGATCGACGGCCGCCAGCCGGGCCTCGGTCTCGGCCACCCGGGCCCGGCACCACGCGTCGCGGGTGGGGTAGGGGTCGGGGTGCAGGAAGTGCTCGTCGGTGCAGACCACGCCCACCTCATGGGCGTGGGCCAGCGCGGCCTCCTTGGTGGCCATGCCGTCGAGGCGGAAGGTGTAGTCGTAGAGCAGGAACAGCGGGGCGATGACCAGCGGCCCGCCGATGCCTTCCCAGAGCGGGTAGGGGTCCTCGGGGGTGACGATGCCCTTCGCCCGGCACATCTCCACCAGCGCCTCGTAGCGCGCCACCCCCCGGACTTCCAAGGGGTCCTTGGGATGGGTCCACAGCTCGTGGTTTCCCGGTGACCAGATGACTTTGGCGAAACGCTCGCTCAGCAGGCCGAGGACCTCCTCGATCTCGGAGAAGACCTCGCCGACGTCCCCCGCGACGATCAGCCAGTCGTCGTCGGAGCCGGGCCGCAGCCGCTCCACGATCGCCCGGTTCTCCGAATAGGCCACATGCAGGTCGCTGATTGCGAGGAGTTCGCCCCCGTGGGTGCCACCCATTGTCTCTCCTGTCGTACGGTGGCGGTCATGACGCGGTCGCGGTGCTCGCGCGCCGCGGGACGGGCCGGGTGATCACCGGACCGTCCCTGGCGCTAGCCTCGCAGATGTGGTGGACAAACTCCCTCCGTCTTTTGAACGGGGAACCGACGGACCCAAGGTCATCGTGGCCGGACTGGACGGTTCCGAATCTTCCTGGCGTGCCACGGCCTACGCCGCCGGACTGGCCAGACGCCAAAAGGCACTGCTCGTCGTGGTCTACATCCAGCCGGTGCTGGCCGCCGGGGCGGCGCTGGGTGCCTCGGTGGCCGACACGACCGGCGAGGTGGCCGAGGAGCTGATGACGGAGATGCGCGAGGCCACCGAGCGGCTGCGCGGGGTCTTCGACGTGCGCTGGGAGTTCCATACCTTCCGGGGCGATCCGTACAACGGCCTGGCCCAGGCGGCCGATGAGCTGAAGGCCGACGCCGTGGTGGTGGGCGCGTCCGAGCAGGCCGGGCACCGCTTCATCGGCTCGGTGGCCGTACGGCTGGTCAAGGCGGGCCGCTGGCCGGTCACGGTGGTGCCGTAGGGCCCCTGCCGGCTCGCGGAGCCCGGCGCGGTGAGGCACCGTGGGAGAAACGAACGGACCACCCCATGGACCGGGGAGACTGCCATGGCCCACACCTACCGGGTGACCGAGATCGTCGGCTCGTCCACCGAGAGCGTCGACGACGCGATCCGCACCGCCATCGGCCGTGCCTCCAAGACGCTGCGCAACCTGGATTGGTTCGAGGTCGGCCAGGTCCGCGGGCATATCGAGGACGGCCGGATCGCCCACTACCAGGTGGGGCTGAAGGTCGGATTTCGGCTCGAGGACCCCGACTGACCCCGGCCGTGCCCGCACGGCGGGCACGGCCCCGGCGGTGGTGTGCTCAGCCACGGGGCACGACGGTGGAGAGCACGGACGGCAGCGGATACCAGTCGGCGGTCGCGAAGCTGGCGTGCCGGGCGGCGAGTTCGGAGACCCGGGTGCGCGCCTGGTCCTCGGTGGGGCTGATGCCGTCGATCGCGGGCGCCACGTTGTGCGCGTCCGTCATGATCAGCAGGTAGTGGCGGTCGTCGTACCAGGCGGTGTCCACACCGGTGGTGACATACGTGGACGCGTCGCCGTCGAAGACCACGAACCACGGCCGGAGGGTGGCGTCGGTGTAGCGGGTGCGCGGGTCGCCCGCGGCGGCGCCGTGGACGGCGGGGAAGGCGGCGGCCTGACCGAGCTTCCCGGCCGCGGACAGGTCCCGCAGATGGGTGGCGTACTCACGGTCGGTCCACAGCGAGTCCAGCGGGTTGTTCTCCTCGACCGTGCCCGGGATCAGCTCGACGATGAACTTGCCCGCGAGCGCCGAGCGGGACGGCCAGCCGTCCGCGCGCACCGCCTCGTCGAGGTTGGCATGGCCGCCCACCACATCCGCCGGGCGCAGCAGCGCGTCGCCCAGGGTGGTGCCGAGGAGGGTGTCGAGGTCGCCCGGGCCGCGTCCGCTCTTGCCGTAGAAGCCGTCCTTCATCTCCACCTTGATGAAGACGGGACGGTGGCCGGGATGGGCCTCGTGCCAGGCCCGCATGTCGGCGAGGCAGCCGGTCAGGCTCTGGTTGCGGGGCTTGGTGCGCAGCTGGTCCGGGCCGGCGGCGTTCTCGCAGTTGTTGTCGTTGCCGAGCGGATTGCTGTGCGAGACCCGCCAGCCGGCGCCGAACGCATTGGTCCACACGTCGAGTTCCAGGAGCGAGGCGCCGGAGTCGAGGGCGTCGGCGAAGTACGGATACTTGGCCTTTTCGTACGCGTTGTGCACCCCCACCGAGGTGGTGGCGGAATAGGACGGATCGTCCGCGGCGGCGGGCCGGGCCTCCGCCGGTGCCGTCAGACACAGTGCGGCGGCCGCCGCGGCGACCGCCACCGTTCCCGTGCGCCGGGCATGACCGCGCGCCGGATTCCCCACCCTGCCCATGTGTCCCCACCCTCGTCGACATCCCGACCAACTGGGCAGAAGCGTACGGGAGTCGCGTCACGGGTTACGAGGGGCAAGGGGTCACAGCGGAACGGGCCCCGCGGCGGTGCTGCCGCTGAGCCCGTCTCATGTGCCGCGTCTCACACGGCCGGGGGCCGTTTCCCGCCCGGCCGGGGTCCTTTCGGGGTCAGGGGTTCGGCGGGGTCAGGAGCGGGTCAGGGGCGCTCCCCCACTCCGGTCGTCGCGGCCTCGCGCGGCCGCCCGCTGGGCAGCTTGGCGGCCAGCGGGGCGGTCTGATCCATCCCGGTGCCGCGCCGCAGACCGGTGAGGAACTCCCGGAGCGTCTCGACGGCGGTGTGCCGGGGCCGCCAGCCCAGTTCCTCCTGGGCACGGGTGGTGTCCATCAGCGGGAGCCGCAGGGCCGCGTCGAACAGCTGGGGCGAGGGAGGCAGCAGATGCAGATGCCAGGCCGTGGCCATGGCCGAGCGGGCGGCGACGCGCGGGATCCGCACCGTCCGTGCGTCCAGGAGTCCGGCCAGCGTCGCGCCGTCGACCGGCGGTTCGGCCGCGAGGTTGAAGGCGCCGCGCACCTGGCGGCCGAGCGCCAGGCGGTACGCCTCGGCGGCGTCGTCGCTGTGCAGCACCTGGAGGCGCAGCCCGGGCAGGTCGAAGACCGCGGGCAGGAAGCCGGCGCGGATCAGCCGCCGGGGCAGGAACGGCCCCATGAACAGCCGGCGCTGCTCGGCCGCCGCCTCCTCCTTGAAGAGGAAGCCCGGCCGCATCCGCACCACCCGGATCTGCGGATGCTCCCGTTCGAAGGCGTCGAGCACCCGCTCCACATACGCCTTCTCACGGCAGTACGCGGCCTCCGGCCAGCCGTGGGTGGGCCAGGACTCGTCCACCGGGCGGCCGTCCTCGGGGCCGGGCGAGTAGGCGCCCACCGAGGAGGCGTACACCAGCACCGGCACCTCGGCCCGCGCCACCGCCTCGAAGACCCGGATACTGCCGAGGACATTGGTGTCCCAGGTGACGGCGGGCCGGTGGCTGGGCTGGATCAGCCAGGCGAGGTGGATGACCGCGTCGGCGCCCTCGAAGTGGCGTACGAGATCGGCCTCCGCACCGGTGTCCCGCCCGATGTCCGCCCGTACCCAGGTGGTCTTCGGCGGCGACCAGTCGGGCACCCTGCGGGCGACGCCCACGATCGATTCGATGTCCGGGGCCTCGCCCAGCGCGCGGACGACGCTCGTACCGGCGTTGCCGGTGGCTCCGACCACCACCACGCGCATGCCCTGCTTGATGCCCATGTGTCCGCTCCTTCCGGCCGCGTCGTGTCCTCGGCGTCCGCCTCCTCAGCCGGCCCGGCCGACCAGCTCCCGCGCGGCCGCGACGATCGCGTCCGCGTCGATTCCCGCGTCGCTCAGCTGCTCGTCGGGGGTCGAGGAGCCCGGCATGATGCGCACCGCGAGCCGGATCGTCCGGGGCACCGGACGGCCGTCGCCGAACGCCTCGAGCACCGCGTCGCCCAGTCCGCCCTCGGGGTGGTGGTCCTCCACGGTGATCAGCCGGCCCGTCACCTCGGCGGCGGTGCGCAGCGTCTCGGCGTCCACCGGCTTGACCGAGTACAGGTCGATGACGCGGGCGGGGATGCCCTCCTGGGCGAGCCGGTCGGCGGCCTCGATGGCCTCGTGCAGGGTGACCCCCGCGCCGATGAGGGTGACCTGGTCGTCGTCGGTGGCGCGGACGACCTTGGAGCCGCCGATGGGGAAGCTCTCGGTGGGCGGGTAGATGACCGGCGTTCCGCCGCGGGTGGTGCGCAGATAGCGGATGCCGGACTCCGCGGCCATGGCGGCGGTCAGCTGGGCGGTCTGGTTGGCGTCGCACGGGTAGAGCACGGTGCTGCCGTGCACCGCCCGCATGGCCGCCAGGTCCTCCACGCCCATCTGCGAGGGGCCGTCCTCACCGATGGCCACCCCGGCGTGGGAGCCGATGAGGTTGAGGTCCGCGTCGCTGATGGCGGCCATCCGGATGAAGTCGTAGGCGCGGGTGAAGAAGGCCGCGAAGGTGGAGACGTACGGGTTCCAGCCGCGGGCCTGCATGCCGACGGCGGCGGCCACCAGCTGCTGCTCGGCGATGAAGAACTCGAAGTACCGCTCGGGGTGTTCCTTGTGGAAGTACTCCAGCCGGGTGGAGTCGCCCACCTCGCCGTCGAGCGCCACCACAGCGCCGCGGGCGGTGCCGACGGCGGCCACCGCCTCGCCGAACGCGTCACGGGTGGGCACCGAGTCGCCGGTGTTGTAGCGCGGCAGGACCAGCGGGCCCTCGGCGAAGGGCCGGGTGGGCGAGACCGAGGGCGGGCCGAGCACCGGCACGGCCAGGTTGCGTACGCCACCGAGTTCGGCGATGGCCTCCTCCGCGTTCTTCAGCGGCTTGCCGTGCATGCCCTCGCGGTTCTCCACCGAGGCGACGCCGCGGCCCTTCATGGTGCGGGCGATGATGGCGGTGGGGCGGCCGACGGTGGACAGCGCCTCGGCGTAGGCGCGGTCGATGGCCTCGATGTCATGGCCGTCGATCTCGATGGTGTGCCAGTCGAAGGCGCGGATGCGCCGCGCGTAGGCGTCCAGGTCCCATTCGTGGCGGGTGGGGCCGCGCTGGCCGAGCCGGTTCACATCGATGATGGCGATGAGGTTGTCCAGCCGCTCGTAGCCCGCGTGCTCGAACGCCTCCCACATCGAGCCCTCGGCCATCTCGCTGTCGCCGCACAGCACCCAGACGCGGTAGGGCACATGGTCGAGCCGCTTGCCGCTCAGCGCCATGCCCACGCCGTAGGGCAGGCCCTGGCCGAGCGATCCGGTGGCCACGTCCACCCACGGCAGCCGCGGGGTGGGGTGGCCCTCCAGCCTGCTGCCGCGCTTGCGGAAGGTGAGGAACTCCTCGTCGCGGAGGGCCCCGGCCGCCTTGTAGACCGAGTAGAGCAGCGGCGAGGCATGGCCCTTGGAGAAGATCAGGTGGTCATTGCCCGGTCGCTCGGGCTGCTCGAAGTCATAGCGCAGATGGTTTCCCATCAGGACGGCCATCAGGTCCGCCGCCGACATCGACGACGTGGGATGGCCGGACCCGGCGGCATCGGCGGCACGCACCGAGTCCACACGGAGCTGCTGCCCCAGCTCGCTGAGTTGTTCGTGTCGCATTGTTCTCCTTCCAGGTTTCGCCGACGGTCAGCCGCGACCCGCCCGTACCGTCTGCGCGACCTCGGGCGATTCGGTGTCCAGCGGCACCGCCCAGGGCGGGATCACCCCGAGCTGCACCCCCTGACGTGGCAGCACCGCGTCGAGCAGCCAGTCGGCGGCCACCCGGACCCGGTTCCCCGGCATCGCCGTCAGGTGATAGCCGCGGGTGACCGCGCTCGCGATCGGCCCGGACAGCGGTATGTGCAGCGGGTTCGCGGCGGCCTGCGCCCCGCCGAGGTCGACGGTGAACCCGAGGTCATGGTGTTTGTACGGTTTGGGGGCACCGCGCCCGAGGGAGGCCAGGACGTTGTGGGCCGCGACCTTTCCCTGCCGGTGGGCGTGCTGCGCGGTCATCGGGGTGAACTGGCCCGGCCGGGTCAGATCGGGTACCGCTGCGGCGTCCCCGCAGGCCAGCACCTCCGGGTGGCCGGGCACGGCCAGATACTGGTCGACCCGCAGCCGGCCGCGTTCGGTCGGCAGCCCGAGTTGCTCCACCAGCGGGTCGGGGCGCACCCCGACACACCAGATCAGCGACCGGGTGTCGATGAACTCGCCGTCGTCCAGCCGCACGCCCTCCGAGGTGGCCTCCTTGACCGTGGTGCCGGTGCGGATCTCCACACCCCGCTTGCGCAGCACCCGGTCGGCCGTGCGGGAGAGCTTCTTGTCCAGCTCCGGCAGTACCCGGGGGGCGATGTCGATCAGCAGCCAGCGGGGCCGCGGCGCGTCGCGCAGCGTGGTGTTCTTCCGCGCGAGCGAGTCGGTGAAGAGCACCCCGTGGGCGGCCACCTCGGTGCCGGTGTAGCCGGCGCCGACCACCACGAAGGTGCGGCGGGCGGCCCGCTCCCGGGGATCCTCGCTGGTGCCGGACATCTCGATCTGCCGGGTGACGTGGTCGCGCAGGAAGAGCGCCTCCGGCATGCCGCGGAAGCCATGGGCGTGCTCGGCCACACCGGGGATCGGCAGCAGCTTGTTGACGCTGCCCACGGAGAGGATGAGGCGGTCGTAGGCCATCTCGCCGGACCGTCCGTCCGGGTCCTGCCAGGAGATCCGGCGGGCGTCCAGGTCGACGCCGTGGACCTCGCCCAGCACCAGCCGGACATGCGGCAGGGTGCCGGTGAGGGAGACCGAGACCCGTCGGGGCTCCAGGACTCCGGCCGCCACTTCGGGCAGCAGCGGCAGATACAGGAAGTAGTCGTTGGGGTTGATCAGGACGATCTCCACCGCGCCCCTCAGGGTGCGGGAGAGGCCACGGGCAGCCTGGTAACCGGCGAAACCGGCACCGACGATCACTATGCGTACTGGGCTCACACGAATCTCCCGGGCATACGGGGCCAGGGAGCACCAAGTGCCCGTGAGAGTCCGGGCCAAACGTCGGGCCCAGGCGGCCCCGCCCCCGGGACCGCGTTCCGGAGGGTCCCGGTGCGGTGCGGGGGCGGGGCGCGGCGGCGGTAGGTCAGCGGCCGGGGGCCGCGGTAGGTCAGCGGCGCCGGCGGGCCGTCTGCGCGTCGACCGGCTCGTCCCAGTCGATGCGGTAGCCGGTCAGCCAGTCGGGGGCGCCGTTGCCGGCCCGGTCCAGTTTGCGCGGCATGGTGGCATCGCGCAGGGCTCGCGCCACGGGTCCCGGGGCGGTGCGGCGGGCCATGCCCGCGCTGGCCGTGGCGACCTTCTCGACCCGCTCCCGGCGCAGTGCCTCGTACGCGGCGAAGGCCGACTGGGGCGAGCGCAGATCGCGCAGGCATTTGGCGAGCACGACACCGTCCTCGATGGCCATCGACGCGCCCTGGGCGGCGTTGGGCGCGCAGGCGTGCGCGGCGTCGCCGACGATGACCATGGCCTCCTCGGACCAGGTGGGGGTGGAGATGAGGTCGTAGGCGGCGGTGGCCACGATGGAGTCGCCGGTGGCGCGGACCAGGTCGGCGGCGGGGGTGTGGTCCTCGGCGAAGAGCCTCAGCAGCCGCTCCCGCCACTCCTCGGGGGTGATGGCGGCGAGCTCGCCCTTGGACATCTCCTCGACCGGGGCGTTGCAGAACCACCACACCTCGCCGTCCGGGGCGGTGGTGCAGCCGAAGAACGCCTGCCTGCCGAAGATCATCGTGTAGGCGTCCGGGTCCGGGGGCGTCTCGGCGTCGCGGGTGTAGCCGCAGACGGTGTGCTGTCCGGTGTAGCGGGGCCGGGGCGCGGCCGCGTCGATGGCCCTGCGGACGAGCGAGTGGATACCGTCGGCGCCGATCAGCACATCGCCCACGGCGCGCCCGCCGTCGGCGAACGAGCAGACGATCCGGCCGTCGGGGCTGGTGTGGGCGGCCAGCAGCCGCTTGCCGTGCTCGATGCGCACTCCGCGGCGCATCGCCTCCTCGCGCAGCACCCGGGCGAGGGTGGCGCGTTTGAGGGTGACCGAGCCGAGGCCACCGTCCTGCGATCCGGACATGGGACGGTTGCCGAGCCGTTTGCCGGTGTTGCTGATGAACTCGACGCGGCCGACCGGGAAGGAGTTCTCCAGCACCGGTTCATGGGCGTCGATGGTGCGCAATGCCTCCAGGCCGTTGGCGGCGACGACGAGGAACGCACCCGCGTCGGTGGCGTCCGTGGGGTACGTCTCGTAGACGACCGCGTCGATCCCGGCTTTCCGCAGGGCCATCGCGGTCACCGTGCCGGCGATGCCGCCACCGATGATCAGGGCTGTGGTCATGGTGCTCCGTGACATGGCGTGGGGTGGTCGTGTCGTGGGGTTGCGACAGCACCATATGGCGGACCGGAGCTCCCCGGGTCAAGAGCGCCACTTCAACTACGCGGTGGCGAGCGGCATTTGGGACAGCTCCGGCAACCCGCCACGTGAGGGGCCCGCCACGTGAGCAGCCGCGCCACGTGAGGGGCTCCGCTTCGCGAGCGGCCCCGCTACTTGAGCAGTCGGGACAGCCGCCGGTCGGCGAGCGGCTTGCCGCCGGTCTGGCAGGTGGGGCAGTACTGCAGCGAGGAGTCGCGGAAGGACACCTCGCGGACGGTGTCCCCGCACACCGGGCACGGCTGCCCGGTGCGGCCGTGCACCCGCATGCCGCCGCGCTTCTCCCCCTTGAGGTCGGTGGCGGCCAGGCCGCGGGAGCGCTCGACGGCGGAGCGCAGCGTGGCGCCCATCGCCTCGTACACCCCGGCGATCTCCTCTTCGGTGAGGTCCGAGGCGAGCCGGTAGGGGGACATCCGGGCGGCGTGCAGGATCTCGTCCGAGTAGGCGTTGCCGATGCCGGCGATGACGCTCTGGTCGCGCAGCACCCCCTTGATCCGGTGGCGTACGCCGCGCAGCAGCCCGGCGAACGCCTCCAGGGTGAAGGAGTCGTCGAGCGGGTCCGGGCCCAGCCGGGCGATGCCGGGGACCTCCTGGGGGTCGCGGACCACGTACACCGCGAGCCCCTTGCGCGTCCCGGCCTCGGTGAGGTCAAAGCCGGAGCGCTCCGGACCGGCCAGCAGCAGCCGCAGCGCGAGCGGGCCCTTGCCGGGGCGCGGCGGGGCCTCGGGAAGGCCGTCCCGCCAGCGCAGCCAGCCCGCCTTGGCGAGGTGGACGACCAGATGGGGGCCGTCGGTGGCCAGGTCGAGGAACTTGCCGTGGCGGGCCACCGCCGTGACGGTGTGGCCTTCGAGCGCGCTCAGCGGTGGGTCGTAGGTCTTCAGAACGCTCACCGCGACGGGGAGGACGCGGGCGATCTCCCGGCCGGCGGCGCGCTCGGCCAGGATCGCGGTGAGGGCCTCCACCTCGGGCAGCTCCGGCATGCCACCAGTGTGCCGCAGGGCGGAGGCGAATCACCCGGGGCGCCCCGGAGGGGCGGGTTACCACCGACGCACCGCTCCGGGCTGCGGCCTCGCGAGCCCTCCCTTACCGTCTCTTTTGTCCCTTCTCGTCCCAGCCTGCCCCGTACGGAGCGTTCCCCATGGTCGACACCGGACAGCAGTCCGTACGAAGCGAGGCAGTACGCGGCGGTGAGGTGACACGCGTCGGTGAGGTGGCGCGGCACGAGGTGGCACGGCACGAGGGGACGGGCGGGACACGAGGCGCGAGGTACGAGGGCTATGAGGCGTACGAGGGCGGCAGCCCCGAGGCCGAGCGGCGGCGCTTCGAGAAGCTGACGCGCGAGCTGATGCGGACGCAGCGGACCCGCCCCGGCGGCGCGGACAGCCCGGGCGCCCCGCAGCTGCTGCGCCCCTTCCGGGCCAGGGCGACGCTGGGTGTGGAGAACGCCCGGCTGCGGTTCCGTGACGACCTGCCGCCGGAGCTGTGCGTGGGATACGCCCGGCCGGGCGCCGAGTACCCGGCCGTGGTGCGGCTGTCCAGCGCGAGCGGCACCGAGCGGCACGACACCACACCCGATCTGCGCCGGATGGCGGTGCGGGTCCAGGCCGGTCCGGAGGAGACCCACGATCTGCTGGCCACCAGCTTCCCGGTGTCGCATGCCGCCGATGTGCACGAGTTCGTCGCCTTCGCCAAGGCCACGGCGGGCGCGGGGAGCACCGTGGAGAAGGCGTTCGGGCTGTTCGTCCGGCTGCCGCTGGCGGTGGGCTGGGCCACCGCCGACCGGATGCGCCGCAATGTGCGGATCGCCACCCGCCATACGGTGGGCTCGCTGGCCCGCGAGACCTTCTGGAGCCGGGGCGCGATCCTGTGGGGCCCGGCCGGTCCGGTGCGGTATCAGCTGCGTCCGGCGCCCGGCGGCACCGCCGCTCCCCCGCCCGACCGCGGCGACCCCGACTATCTCGACCGTGAGCTGGCGATGCGGCTGTCCACCGGCGACGTCGCCTTCGAGCTGTGTGTGCAGCGCTATCTGGACGACCGCCGCACTCCGGTCGAGGACGGCTCGGTGGAGTGGCGGGAGAGCGACGCACCGGTCGTCCCGGTCGCGGTGCTCACGGTGCCGTGCCAGGACCTGGACAGCACCCGGGCCCGGGCGGCGGCCCGCCGGGTCGAGCTGCTGACGTTCAACCCCTGGCACACCACGGAGGAGTTCCGTCCGCTGGGCAATCTCAACCGGGCGCGCAAGGCCGCGTACGAGGTCGCCGCGGCGCACCGCCTCGGCCTGCGCCTCCCCGCCACCGAGCCGGGCCCCACCGCCGAACCGGGCCCGACCGCCGAGCCGAGCCCGACCGCCGAGCCGAGCCCCACCGCGCTGCTGCCCGTTCCGGTGCGCGCCGCCTTCGACCTACCGGTGCGCGCGGCCTTCGGCCTGGTCAACCGCTGTGTGCCCTGGCATCGGCTGCCGGACCCGCTGGGGGTGCTCAACCCGGACGCGCTGGGCCGGACGCTGCGCCGGCTCGGCCTCCTCGACGCGGCCCCGCCCGAGACGCCGCCGCATCCCGATCCGGCCACCGCCCCGGCCGTGGCGCGCAGGGAGGGGGCGCGGACGGAGGGGGCGCGGCCGGACGTGGCCGGGGCCGCCGTCGGCCGTCGCCCGTCAGCGGTCCACCGGCCCGAGCTGATCCATGTGCCCCACCCCGCCACGGTCAGCGAACGGCTGCTGCGCCGGGAGCGCTTCCGGCCCGCCACCTCGCTCAATGTCCTGGCGGCCGCCTGGACCCACTTCCAGTCCCCGGACTGGGTCGACGCCGCCTCCCACCGGTGGGACGGCTCGCAGGTGTACGGCGGCGCCGGGCCGCGCCTGGAGGAGGGCCATCTGTCGCTGGGCCCGGGCGGGGTGCCGCCGATCGGCTCTCCCGGCGCCTGGTGGCTGGGGCTCAGCACAGTGCACACGCTCTTCGCCCGTGAGCACGAGGCGGTGTGCGAGGCGCTGCGCCGCACCCATCCGGCGATGGGCGGGGAGGCGGTGCACCATACGGCCCGGCTGGTGGTCTCCGCGCTCATCGCCAAGATCCATACGGTGGAGTGGATTCCGGCGATCTTCGCCACCGAGGTGATCGACCTCGGGTCGAAGACCAACTGGCAGGGCCCGCCCGCCCATTGGCTGTCCCGGCTCGGCCTGTGGCTGTTCGAGGCGAGCGCGTCGGCGGGCGGCTCCCGCGGCGTGCCGGACCACCCCCGGGTGCCGTTCGCCCTCGCCGAGGAGTTCATGACGGTCTACCGGACCCATGCGCTGGTCCCGGACGACATCGAGCTGTGCGACCACCGCTTCGGGCGGCGGTCGCGGTCGCTCGGCTTCGACGAGGTGCGGGGCGCGGCGGCCGAGGCGGTGATGCGCAAGACGGGGCTCGCCGACGCCCTCTACTCCTTCGGCATCGCCCACCCGGGCGCGATCACCCTGGGCAACTACCCGCGCGCACTGCGGCGCTTCGAACGGGACGGCGAGCTCCTCGATCTGCCGGTGGCGGAGCTGATGCGGGCCCGGCGGCGGGGCGTACCGCGGTACAACGACTTCCGGGCCCGGCTGGGCAGAGCGCGGATCCGGTCCTTCGAGGAGCTGTCCCCCGATCAGGACACGGTGGCGCGGCTCGAGGAGGTCTACGCCTCGGTCAACGAGATCGACACCATGGTGGGGCTGTTCGCGGAGAACCCGCCCGGGGGGCCGGCGTTCAGCGAGACGGCCTTCCATGTCCTGCTGCACATGGCCACCCGGCGGATTCAGGACGACCGCCTCCTGACCGCCGACTTCCGGCCGGAGGTGTACACCCCGCTGGGGCTGGACTGGGTGGAGAAGTCCAGCATGACCTCGGTGATCCTGCGGCACTGCCCGGAGCTGGCCGGAGTGCTGCCCCGCGGGGCGAATCCGTTCGCGCCCTGGCGGCCGGTGGCGCCGTCCCTGCCCTGACCGCGGCCGTGGACCGGTTCGGGTTCAGTCCTGGCCGCGGAAGCGGTTGATGGACGGCAGATGGCGCTCGCGCAGCTCCGGATCGCGCACTCCCAGCCCCTCTTCCGGGGCCAGGCACAGGACGCCGACCTTCCCGGAGTGGCGGTTGCGGTGGACGTCCTGGGTGGCCGTGCCGACCGCCGTGAGCGGATAGACCTTGGAGAGCGTGGGGTGGACCATCCCCTTCTCGATCAGCCGGTTGGCCGCCCAGGCCTCCCGGTAGTTGGCGAAGTGGGTGCCGATGATGCGCTTGAGCGCCATCCACAGATAGCGGTTGTCGTACTCGTGGCGGTAGCCGGACGTCGAGGCGCAGGTGACGATGGTTCCGCCGCGCCGCGCCACAAACACACTGGCGCCGAAGGTCTCGCGGCCGGGGTGCTCCAGGACGATGTCCGGATCGTCGCCGCCGGTCAGTTCGCGGATCCGGGCCCCGAAGCGCTTCCACTCCTTGGGGTCGGGCGTGGACGCGTCCTTCCAGAACCGATAGCCCTCCTCGGCCCGGTCGATGACCAGCTCGGCCCCCATGGAGCGGACGAGTTCGGCCTTGCGCTGCCCGGAGACCACGCACACCGGGATGGACCCGCCGTTGACGGCCAGCTGGGTGGCGTACGAGCCGAGGCCACCGGCCGCGCCCCAGATGAGGGTCACATCGCCCTGTTTCATCTGGGCGCCGTTGCGGGAGACGAGCTGCCGGTACGCCGTGGAGTTGACCAGGCCCGAGGAGGCGGCCTCCTCCCAGGTGAGGTGGGCGGGCATCGGCATCAGCTGGTTGGCCTTGACCAGGGAGAGCTCGGCGAGCCCGCCGAAGTTGGTCTCGAAGCCCCAGATGCGCTGCTCGGGGTCGAGCATGCTGTCGTCGTGGCCGTCCGGTGAGCGCAGTTCGATGGACAGGCAGTGGGCCACCACCCGGTCGCCGGGCTTCCAGTGGCGCACCCCCGGCCCGGTGCGCAGCACCACACCGGCCAGGTCGGAGCCGAGGACGTGGTAGGGCTGGTCGTGGCGGGCCGCTCCGGGGTCGTCGGTCCGTGCGTAGCGCTCCAGGAAGCCGAAGGTCGGCAGCGGTTCGAAGATGGCGCTCCACACGGTGTTGTAGTTGATCGCGCCGGCCATGACCGCGATCACCGCCTCGCCCGGGCCCGGTTCGGGCGTGGGCACCTCACGGATGTGGAGCGACTTCTGAGGGTCCTTGTCCTTGGTGGCCATGCCCTCGAACATCTCGGATTCCTCTTTGAGGATCACCGCGCCCCGATAGGACTCGGGCACGCTCAAGGCGGCGAAATCCGCGGCCACCGCATCCTCTGCCAGCACGGCGCTGATGATGTCCTGCATGACATGTCCTCCGATGTACCGCCCCGGGGCACCCTGTGTCCCGGAGGCTATGGCAGCGGCCACGATCCGAATAACCCCTACGTCCGCCCAGGTCCGGCCCCCCTAGGCGCCCCCCTATACCGCCAGGGAGTGCAGACAGGCGATGAGCGTGCGGGCCTCGACATTGACGTAATGGCTGTGACGTATGAGGTCGAGCAGCTGACGCACCGCCATCCAGCGGTAGTGCGACGGCTCCTCGGGGACGGCGCTCATCTCGGTCTCCACGACGAGATAGCGGTTGAAGGCGTGGAAGAAACGGCCGCCTTCCTCGGAGAGCACGGTGTCGAACCGCACCCGGTCGGCCGGCGCCTCCACCACCTCCCGGAGGAACGGCGGCGTGGCCCCCTCGGGCAGATGGGTGTAGTTGCGCGGTGTGCACTGCACGGTGGGGGCCAGCTCCACCACATCCGTGTAGCCGGGTTCGGCGCGGGCCTGCACCAGCACATGGGGCACCTTGTCGGCGTAGGCCAGCAAGAAGGCCGCCACGCCGGGGCCATGGGGCTCGATCATGGGCTGGGTCCAGCCGCCCACCTCACGGCCGCCCGCGGTGACGTCCACGGCCATCACGCTGAAGAAACGCCCGCTCTCATGGGAGATCCGATGGGCGCCGCGGTGCCAGCCGGTCGTCTCCCGCAGCGGTATCCGCTCGGTGAACACCTCGCGCTCGGTGCGCAGCCCGGTGATCCAGCTGAGGATGTCGGCGTCGCGGTGGCGGCTGTGGGCCCCCAGGGCGGGGAAGGTCTCCTCGGAGTCCAGCGGGGAGTGCGGCAGACAGGCCAGGACGCTGCGCGCGTCCATGTTCACCAGGTCCTCCACGGCCAGCAGATGGTGCAACTGGCCCAGAGTCAGCCAGCGGAAGCCGTCGCGCACCTCGACGTCCGTCTCCGGTGCGACCTCGACCAGCATGTTGCGGTTGCGCTTGTGGAAGAACCAGCTGCCCTGCTCCGACTGGCGGACGTCGGCGAGCACCCGGTGCCGTTCGGGCTGCTGGAAGTACTCCACATACGGCACGGCCCGGCCCTTGTGCACACGGGTGTAGTTGCTGCGGGTGGCCTGGACGGTGGGCGACAGCTGCAGCCCGCCGTGGTTGCCCGGCTCCATCTTGGCCTGCATCAGGAAGTGCGGTACGCCGTCGAAGTCCTTGACCAGGATGCCGAGGATGCCGATCTCCGGCTGGTGGAGGATCGGCTGGCGCCACTCCTCCACCGGCGCCCCCGGCATCCGCACCCGAAGGCCCTCGACGGAGAAGAACCGGCCGGTCTCATGGACGAGGTTGTGGGTGTCCGGCGCGAACTCCCAGCCACGCATCGCCTCGAACGGAATGATCTCGACCCGGGACTCGTCGGCGTCGACGCGCTCCCGGAACCAGCGCTGGAAGTCGGCGAGCAGGGTCACCGAACTGTCGACGGTGGCGGCCGAGCGGACCAGCCGCTCCTGGAGCGTGCTCACCACGCCCACGCCTCCGGTCCGGGGCCGCCGTTGCCGATCGGCGGGAACAGCCGGTCCAGTTCGGCGAGCACCTCGTCCGGCAGCGTCAGCTCCATGGCCTTGAAGGCCCCGTCCAGCTGGTCCAGGCTGCGCGGCCCGATGACCGGCGCGGTGATGCCGGGGCGGCCCATCACCCAGGCCAGCCCCACCTCGGCCGGGTCGGCGCCGAGGCCGTCGCACAGCTTCTCGTACGCGGCGACGGCGTCCCGGTGGACCTCCAGCGCCTGGGCCGCGCGGCCCTGGGCGGTCTTCATCGCGGTGCCCTCGGCCAGCTTGCGCAGCGCCCCGCTGAGCAGTCCGCCGTGCAGCGGGGACCAGGCGAGCACCCCGACGCCGTACCGCTGGGCGGCGGGGATCAGCTCCAGTTCGATATGGCGGGTGACGAGGTTGTAGACGCTCTGCTCGGAGACGATGCCGAGGAAGTGGCGGCGGGCGGCGGCCTCCTGGGCCTCGGCGATATGCCAGCCGGCGAAGTTGGACGAGCCGACGTAGCGCACCTTGCCCTGCCGGGTCAGCGTCTCCATCGCCTGCCACACCTCCTCCCAGGGGGCGTGGCGGTCGATGTGGTGCATCTGGAACAGGTCGATCCAGTCGGTGCCCATCCGGCGCAGCGAGTCCTCGCAGGAGGCGATGATGTGCCGGGCGGAGAGCCCCGAGTCATTGGGCCAGTCGCTCATCGGGTTGAACACCTTGGTGCCCAGTACGACCTTCTCGCGCCGGCCGCCTCCCTCCGCGAACCAGCCGCCGAGGAACTCCTCGGTGTAGCCCTTGTGCTTCTGCCAGCCGTACTGGTTGGCGGTGTCGACGAAGTTGACCCCGCGGTCCAGGGCGGTGTCCAGGATCGCGTGGCTCTCCTCGTCGCTCGCCCTGACCCCGAGGTTCAAGGTGCCCAGGCACACCCGGCTCACCTTGAGGCCGGTACGTCCGAGATAGGTGTACTCCATCAGTGTCCTTCGGTACGGGCCGCCGCGGCAGCCGGTCGGCTCGAGGTGGCGGAGGCGGCCCACAGGTCGTGGAGGGATTCCTTCAGAGCCACCTTCGGGGACCAGCCCATGAGCCGCCGGGCCAGGCGGATGTCGGCCTGGGTCCAGCTTCCGCCCTTGCTGTGCACGGCGCCGCTCTCCTCGCGTACCAGCTCCGCGGGGACCTGGGAGGCGGAGATCAGCAGCCAGGCCAGTTCGCGCATGCTGGAGGCGTCGCCCTGCCCGATGTTGATCGCCCGGCCGGTCACCGGGCTGCTCGCGGCCAGCACCACGGCCTCGGCGACGTCGCGGACGTCGATGAAGTCGCGCTGGTCGTCGACGAGGGTGAGGGAGAGCGGAGCGTCCTTCGTGGTCTGTCGCAGCCGGTGGGCGAGTCCGCCGAGGAAGCTGCCCCGGGGGGTGCCCGGTCCACAGACGTTGGTGACGCGCAGGACGCAGCCGTCGATGCGGCCCGCGTCCGCCGCGCCCAGGACGATCCGGCTGCCGATGAGTTTGGTGCGGGCGTAGGGGGTGTGGGGGGCGGTGGGGTGGTCCTCGGCGATGGCCGTGCCGTCGGGGACGGGGCCGTACTCGTGCACCGAGCCCAGATGGACCAGCCGCGGCCGCCTGGGGAGGGCCGCCACGGCGTCCACCAGCCGGTCGACGAGCGGGATGTGCGAGGCCGTCATGCTCTCCTCGTCGCCCTCCCAGCTGTCGCCCGCGGCGTTGACGACGAGATCGGCGGACTTCGCGGCCCGGGCGATGTCGTCGCTCGGCGCGGATACCGCGTCAAGGGGCAGGAATACGACTCCGGGAATGGGTTCAGCGGGTTTTCTCGCTATTGCCAGGACTTCATATCCGCGTTTGGTGAGAGCCCTGCAGATATGTCGCCCGATGAATCCGGTGCCGCCGATCACAACGGCCTGCCGATCTCGCATGTGGGCCATATCGCCACCGTATTGGCGCCGCTTCGAGCGGAACAACCCCTACCCTCGCCCACCCCTATCTGCCACCCCTATCACGGCTCCGACCTGCGATGTCATTGGAATAGATGTCGTTTATGGGCCTCACTGACGGCGGCCGCGCGATCCTTCACCCCGAGTTTCTCGTAAACATGCAGCAGATGTGTCTTCACCGTCGCCTGGCTGATGAACAACGCCGCCGCGGCCTGTCGATTCGTGGCCCCGTCCGCGATGAGCCTGAGCACTTGGAGTTCCCGGTCGCTCAGCGGTCCCTGGGTGGGTTTGCGAACTTGGCCGAGAACCCTCCCCGTGACCGCGGGCGAGAGGACGGACTGGCCCGAGGAGGCGGATCGCACGGCGCGGGTGAGCTCCTCGCGCGGGGTGTCCTTGAGGAGATAGCCGGTCGCCCCTGCGGCCAGGGCGCCCATGACGTCGCTGTCGGTGTCATAGGTGGTCAGCACCAGGATCCGGGCCTCCGGGTCGCCGCGCAGCAGCCGCTTGATGGCCTCGACCCCACCCATCCGGGGCATGCGCAGATCCATCAGGACCACATCGGCCGGCCGCCGCTCGTACAGTTCGACGGCCTCGGCACCGTCGCCGGCCTCGCCGATCACCGTGAAGTCGGGGTCCCGCTCCAGCACCCCGCGCAGCCCGTCGCGGACCACGGGGTGGTCGTCCACGATGAGGATGCGGATGGGCGCGCCGCCGTCGTGGCCGGGGCGGCCGTGGGGGTCGCCGCCTGGGGTGTTGTTACCGCTGGGGGTGATTCCGCTCATGCACCGGCTTCCTGGGGGATGACGGGGACGGCCGCGCTGATGGCGGTGCCCTCGCCACGGGCGCTTTCGACGTCCAACGTACCGGCGACCCGGCCCAGTCGGCGCCGCATCGCCACAAGCCCCAGCCCGTGGTCACCGGAGGTGCCGGCCTCGGCCTCCGCGGCCGCGGGGTCGAATCCGACGCCGTCGTCGAGCACATCGAGGACGACCACGTCGTCCATGTACGACAAGGTGATGCCCACCTTCGACGCCTCGGCGTGCTTGGCGATGTTGGCCAGGGCCTCCTGCGCCACCCGGTAGAGGGTGGCCTCCAGTTCGGCGTGGACGGGGGTGGCGGTCCCGGTCGTCGCGAACGCCACCTTCGCCTCCCGCCCCCGTGACCAGCCCTCGATCAGGCACTCCAGGGCGTCGGGCAGGGTCCGGGACTCCAACTGCTCGGGGCGGAGCGCCTGGACCGACCGGCGCGCCTCGGCCAGGCTGTCACGGGCCAGGTCCTTGGCCGCGACCAGATGGCGGCGCCACACCTCGTGGTCACCCTCGGCGTGTTCGGCGGCTTCCAGCTGCCGGATGATGCCGGCCAGCCCCTGGGCGAGGGTGTCATGGATCTCCCCCGCCATCCGCTGGCGCTCGTCCAGCACTCCGGCCTCCCGCGCCTGGGTGATCAGCTGGGCGTGGAGCCCGGCGTTCTCGTTGAGCGCCGAGCGGAGTTCGGCCACGGTCCGTTTGCGCCGCTGATGCTGTTCGTTCAGCCGGCTCGACAGCAGATTGATCCAGCCGATCACCACGGTCTGGAAGGCGATGGCGGCGATATAGCCGACCACCGCGCCGGTCGTGGGCCGCGGGAGGCCGTCCGGCACGGTGTTGACGACGAACGAGGTGGCGGCCACGGACACCAGCGCCCAGACCGTCGGCAGCAGCACCAGCGCCTGCAGGAACCCGGTGGCGGCGAAGACCATGAACACCTGGTCCCGCGCCACCAGCGCGGCGGAGAGCGCGAGCAGCCCGGTGAAGTACACGGCCGTCCGCGCCACGCCGTACGGCTGTCTGCTGCGGCGGCCCGTCGGCAGGGTGTAGGTGCCCAGGATCCACAGGGCGGCCAGCGCCGCCAGGCCGAGCGTGGTGAGCAGCCGCCGGCCCGGCGGCGGGCCGTGGACCAGGCTCAGGGCCGTGGACAGAAACAGCAGAAGGTAGGGCAGCCCTCCGAACAGGATGTCGGAGTGCCGCTCCCACCGTCCGCCGTCGTCCTTGGACGCGCTCACCTCACTCCCAGCGGAACAGCTTGGCCGCGGCCGCCGTGGCGGCCACCGCGATCACGCCGAGGACGGTCAGGTGCAGTGCCTGCGGCCACTGGTTCTCCCAGGAGTCGCGCAGCGCCTGCAGCGCGGCGCCCAGCGGGGTGTAGTCGCCGATGGTGGACACGGTCTCGGGCAGATCCTCCTTGGGGAGGAACGCCCCGCCGAAGAAGAGGCTGGGGAAGAGCAGGGAAAGGCCCATCGCGGTAGCCGACTTGCTGCTCGGCGCGATGGCCGCGATCACCAGGCCGATGGAGAACAGCGCCCAGGTGCCCAGGGCGAAGCTCACCAGGAAGGCGGGGACGTCACCGGGCAGCTTGGTATCGAAGGCGGCCTTGCCGACGATGAGCACCAGCACCGCGGAGACCGCCGCGGTGACCAGGTTGATGAAGAGCTGGGCGATCAGCAGATTCCCGGGGTGCACGGGGCTGGCGGCCAGGCGCCGCAGGATGCCCTTCTCCCGGTAGGTGGCCAGCGTGGTGGGCAGCAGGTTGAGGGCCAGCATCGTCAGACACAGCGACATGGCCATCGCGGGGACGAACGCGGCCATCGACTCCTTGGTGGCGGCGTCGTCGTTGGACTTGGTGGTGACGAAGTGGAAGATGGCCAGCAGCATGATGGGCAGCGCGATGACGAAGAACACCGCGGTGGGATCGCGCAGGAACAGCTTGCTCTCGACGAAGGTGAGCTTGGTGCGCCCGGACATGGCAGAGATCTCCTCGGCGGTTCAGTTGGCGGGCTTGGAGCCGGTCAGGGCGACGAAGGCGTCATCGAGACTCGCCTGTTCCAGGCGGAGTTCGTTGGCCACGATCTGATTGCGGGCCAGGACGGAGATCACCGCGTAGACGACATTTCCCTTGCCGACCACCGTCACCTGGGACTTGGACCGGGTCACACTGCTCACCTCCGGCAGGGAGGTCAGCAGTTCGTCGTCCATCGGCACGGACGGCTTGAACCGGATGATCTGCTGCTCGTCGACCCGGGACACCAGTCCGGAGGGGGTGTCCAGGGCGACGACCCGGCCGGATTCGATGATGGCGATCCGGTCGCAGAGCCGCTCGGCCTCCTCCATGAAGTGGGTGACCAGCAGCACGGTCACGTCCTGCTCCCTGACCTTCTCGATCAGCTTCCAGGTCTCGCGCCGGGCGTGCGGGTCCAGTGCGGTGGTCAGCTCGTCGAAGACGGCGATCCTGGGGTTGCCGACCAGAGCGAGTGCGATGGACAGCCGCTGCTGCTGTCCGCCGGACAGCGATCCGTAGGCGGTGTCGGCCTTGCCGGACAGGCCCCAGTCCTTGATGAGCTCACGCCAGTCGACGGGGTCGCGGTAGAAGGTGCTGTAGAGCTCCAGGGCCTCCCACACCTTCATCTTGGGGGGCAGTTCGCTCTGCTGGAGCTGGATCCCGATGGACTCGCGCAGCTCGGCGAGGTCCTTCAGCGGGTCCAGGCCCATCACGGAGATCTCGCCGCCGTCCCGTTTGCGCATCCCCTCGATGCATTCCACGGCGGTGGTCTTGCCCGCGCCGTTGGGGCCGAGGATGCCGAAGATCTCACCCTCCTCCACGGAGAAGGACACGTCCTGTACCGCGACGTGATTGCGGTATTCCTTCCGCAGGTTACTGACCTCGATCAGCGGCATCGGCCCGGTCCTCCTCGCTTTTGTTCCTTCACTCTTCCACCGTAGGAAGCGGGTATCCCCCGCGGATCGGCCCATCGGCTGCCCACCGGGCTGATCCTCCCTCCACCCACCGGCTGACCGGCCGCATCAACCGATCGGTGGAGGGGGGTACGCCGGGTCAGTCACACCGGGGGTGCAGCGCCCGGCAGACCTCGTAGGACGGCAGCAGGCCCGCCCGTTCGGCCTCGGCCAGCCCGGGGGCGTCCCGGTCCCGCCGGGAGACCAGATACTCCAGGTCCGTGGGCCAGGGCAGGCCGAGCGCCGGGTCGAAGGGATTGATCTCGTGCTCGGCGCCCGGGTTGTACTCCGCCGAGTTCAGATAGGCCGCCACGGTGTCGTCCCGCAGCGCGATGAAGGCGTGGCCGAGGCCCTCCTCCAGATACACCGCCCGGTACGAGACGGGGTCCAGGCGCACACTGTCCCAGTGGCCGAAGGTGGGCGAGCCGACCCGCAGGTCCACCACCACATCGAGGAGTTCACCGCTGGTGCAGGTCACCATCTTGGCCTGGCCCGGGGGTACGTCCGCGTAATGCACCCCGCGGACCGTGCCGCGCCGGGAGACGCTGTGGTGGTTCTGGCCCAGGCGCAGCGGATGGCCCACGGCCGCGGCGAAGGCCGCTTCGGTGTAATGGGCGACGAACGCCCCGCGCTCGTCGCGGTGGACGTCCGGGCTGAACTCGTAGGCGCCGGAGACCGCCAGCTCGCGCACCTTCATCGGCCGTGCTCCATGGTGAGCTTCTCCAGCACCGGCACCACATCGTGCGGGGTGGGGGTGTGCAGGTTCTCCTCGCGCAGCCGCTCGGCGGTCTCCTTGTACGTGGCGTCGCCCAGCAGCCGTTCGACGCTCTCCCGCAGCACCTCGGCGGTCAGCTCGGAGGCGTGCACGGCCAGTCCGGCACCGGCCTCGTGCAGACTGGTCGCCTTGTTCCACCAGTCGCCGTAGCGGATGGTGGGGATGAACTGCGGTACGCCGTTGACCAGTGCGGTGCCCCAGGAGCCGAAGCCGCCGTGGTGGATGAGGACCGAGGCGCCGGGCAGCAGGGCGTGCAGCGGGACGAAGTCGACGATGCGGGTGTTGGCGGGGATCTTCTCCAGGGCCGCGACGTCCTCGGGCGGCAGCGCGGCCACCACGTCGATGTCCATGGTCCCGAGCGTGTCGATGATGTCGGTGACCGGCATGAAGGTGCCGCCCAGGGCCGCCCGCGCCGAGACGCCGGAGGTCAGCACGGCCCGCGGCCGCTCGGGGACCTCGCGCAGCCAGTCCGGGATCTCACAGGGGCCGTTGTAGGGCAGATAGCGGACCGGGACCCGGTGGACGGACAGCGGCAGCTGGAGGCTGGTGGGGATCTGGTCGATGGTCCACTGGCCGACCACGACCTCCTCGTCGAAGGTGCGGTCGTAGCGGGCGAGGATGCCGCCGAGCCAGTCGGCCATCGGGTCCTCGCGGCGCTCCTCGGGCTGCTCCGCGAGGCGGGTCAGGAACACCTCGCGCATCGTGGAGTAGATGTCGATACACCACAGCAGCCGGGCGTGGGCGGCACCCACGACCCGGGCGGCCACCGGGCCCGCGTAGGTGACGGGGTCCCAGATGACCAGATCGGGCTGCCAGTCGCGGGCGTAGGCCACCAGCTCGTGGACCATGCAGTCGTTGTAGGTCTGGTACGCGAACATCACGCTGACCTTGAACTTCATCAGCACCTGTTCCCAGGAGTGCTGATCGAGGTCCGGAGTGGACCAGTCGGACAGCGGGTTCTCCAGCGAGTCGCGGTTCTGCGTCAGCATCTCGTGGAGGTTGTGGTCGGTGCCGACGGAGACGGCGGTCAGACCGGTGCTCTTGATGTGCGTGGTCAGCGCGGGGTTGCTGGCGACATGCACCTCGTGGCCGGCCGCGGCCAGCGACCAGGCGAGCGGGACCATGGTGAACAGGTGCGATTTCTCGGACACCGTCGCGAAAAGGATACGCATCGTCGGTTTCTCTCTCAGTCGATGGGTCGTCGGGGGCGGGCGGTGGCCGCCCGCAGGGTGTCCGTGATGACTCCGGCCACCGCTGCCTTCTGCTCACCCAGGTAGAAGTGGCCGCCGGAGAAGACCTCCAGCCGGAAGGAGCCCGTGGTGTGCTCCCGCCAGCCCGCCATCTCCGGGGCTCTGACGCGGATGTCGCTGTCGCCGGCGAGCCCCACGATGTCGCAGCGCAGCCTGGCGCCCGGCCGGTACTCATAGGTCTCGGCCGCCTTGTAGTCGCTGCGGATGGCGGGCAGGGTCAGCCGCAGCAGTTCGGCGTCGCCGAGGATGCGCGAGTCGGTCCCGCTGACCAGGTGGAGCTCGGCGATGAGCCCGGCGTCGTCGCGCCGGTGGATGTCCAGGCTCCGGTGGTGGGAGGGCGCGGGCCGGCCCGAGGCGAAGAGCGCCACGGGCACGGTCCCCAGCTCCCCTTCGAGCAGCCGGGCCAGCTCGAACCCGACGCTCGCGCCCATGCTGTGGCCGAACAGCGCGATGGGCCGGTGTGCCGTCAGCGGCGTCAGCGCCTCGAAGATCTCGCGCGCCATCTCGTGGATGTTCTCGATGGGCGTGTCATGGCGGCGGTCCTGCCGTCCCGGGTACTGGACGGCCAGCGCCTCCACGGTCGGCGGCAGCAGTTCGGAGATGGGGAAGTAGAAGCTGGCGGCTCCTCCCGCGTGCGGCAGGCAGACCAGGCTGACCTCGGCCTCCGGACGCGGATGGAACCTGCGGAACCACAGGCTCTCATCGGTGACGGGCAACGCCATGGTCGTCGTTCCTTTCGCGGTGCGGGAGGGCGCCTCGGTGGCGTGTGTGCGGGGCGTGGTCAGGCGCCGTCGCGCGGCAGGGACTCCAGCCAGTCCTCGATGGCCTGGGCGGTGGGGAGGGAGTGGTCCTCCATCATGGTGAAGTGGTTGCCGCGCACATCGACGATGTCGTGCGGCAGCTCCCAGAAGGACCGCCAGTCGGGCAGCTCCTCCAGCTTCAGCGAACCGGTGGACAGCGGCTCCATCGCGCGCACGAGAAGGGTGGGGGTCGCGATCGGCTCCGGATCCCAGCTGCCGAACAGGTTGAGATACCAGCCCATGGCCGACAGCCGGTCGTCGTCCATGGTGACGAACACGCCCTCGCGCTCGGTCATCCCGTCCATGAGCGAGAGCCCGAACTGGTTGAGGATGCTGCTCTTGGGCACGTACGTGTCCACCAGCACCACCGCGGTCGGCCGGATGCCCATCCGCTCCAGATGTCCGGCCGCCGCATGGGCGAACCAGCCGCCCGCCGAGGAGCCCAGCAGCACGATCGGCGCCCCGTCCGCGGCCTTCGCCACCGCCTCGGCCTGGGCGGCGACCACCGCGTCCGCCGTCTCGGGAAGGGGCTCGCCGCGGCCGAAGCCCGGCAGCGCGAGCGCCGACACATCGCGCCGGCCCCGCTGTGAGGCAGCGAACCGCGCGTACTGGTGGATGCCCGCGACCGCCAGGCACGAGGAGAAGCAGAACATGTGCTGCTCGGCCGGGCCCTTGCTGAGCCTGACCGGCGTCGGCAGCTTCTCCAGCTCCGAGGTGGCGCTGAACCGGGGCCGCAGCGCCGCCGTGGCGTGCAGCAGGTCGAAGATCTCTTTCCATTTCCCGGTCTCGAACGCCTGGGTGTACAGCGCGCTCAGCGTGGTGGACTCACCCGCGGCGGCGGGCGCCGCGCCCGTGGGCGTCTCCGCGGAGGGACCCGACTGCCGGGCCGCGGCCAGGTCCGAGCGGAGCCGGGCGGCCAGATCGGTGGGCGTCTCGTGGTCGAAGACGAGCGTGGCGGGAAGCCTCAGCCCGGTGGCCGCGTTCAGCCGGTTGCGCAGCTCGACCGCGGTGAGCGAATCGAAGCCGGAGTCCACGAACTCATGGGTGGCACCGATGGCGGACGGGTCCGGGTGGCCGAGCACGGTGGCCACCTGCGTGCGCACCAACTCCACCAGAACGGCGTCCTGTTCGGCCTCGGACAGCCCGGCGAGCCGGTCCCGGAGCGCGGAGTCGCCGCCCGGCGAGCCGGCGCGCGTGGTCGCGCCCGCCCGGCGCGCCGGTGTCCGCACCAGTCCGCGCAACAGCAGCGGCACCGAGCCGGATCCGGCGTTCGCGCGCAGCGCCGCGAGGTCGAGCCGCATCGGGATCAGCAGCGGAGTGTCCAGGGCGAGGGCGGTGTCGAGCAGTTCCATGCCCTGTTCGGAGGAGAGCGCGGCCACGCCCGAGCGGGCGGCCCCGGCCGTGTCCGCCGTATCCGTCATCGTGCCGGCCTGCGCCCACAGCCCCCAGGCGAGGGAGTGGGCGGGCAGCCCCTGCGCCCTGCGGGCCTGCGCGAAGGCGTCGAGGAAGCCGTTGGCGGCCGCGTAGTTGGCCTGTCCGGCGCCGCCGAGCACCCCGGCGGCCGAGGAGAAGAGCACGAACGCGGCCAGGTCCAGCTCCCGGGTGGCCTCGTGGAGGTGGAGTACGGCGTCGGCCTTGGGCCGCAGCACCGTGTCCATCCGCTCGGGGGTGAGCGAGGAGATCACCCCGTCGTCCAGTACCCCGGCGGTGTGGAACACCCCCGTCAGCGGGTGGTCGCAGGGCACCTGGGCCACCAGGGCGGCCACGGCGTCCCGGTCGGCGGTGTCGCACGCCGCCACGGTCACGGTGGCGCCGAGCGCGGTCAGCTCGTCCCGCAACTGACCGGCCCCCTCGGCGGCCGGTCCACGGCGGCTGGTCAGCAGCAGATGGCGGACGCCGTGCCGGGTCACCAGGTGGCGGGCGAGCAGCCCGCCCAGCGCCCCGGTGGCGCCGGTGATCAGAACGGTGCCCTCGGGGTCCAGCGGACGCGTGGCGCCGGTCCCGCCCTGGGCGCGGGCGAGCCGCGGGGTGTGGGCCTGGCCGTCCCGCAGCGCGAGCTGCGGCTCACCGGAGGGGAGGACCGCCGGGAGGGCCCGTACGGACTCCTCGTGCTCGTCGAGGTCGACGAGGGTGAACCGGTCGGGGTTCTCCGACTGCGCCGAGCGCACCAGACCCCACACGGCGGCGCCGGGCAGATCGGTGACGTCCGCGCCGGGCGCGGTGGCCACGGCGCCCCGGGTGACGAACACCAGCCGGGAGTCGGCGAACCGCTCATCGGCCGACCAGCTCCGGGCCAGCTCCAGGGCGGTGCCCAGGGAGGCCCGTACCGCGTCGGCCGGTGCGCCGGGCCCGGCCTTGCAGCACACCAGGACCGCCGCGGGGGCGGCCGTACCGGCATCGAGGGCCGCGCCCAGCGACTCCAGGTCCACATACGACTCCAGGTGGACCCCGGCCGCGAAGAGGCTCTCGGTCACCTCCAGTCCGTCGTCGCCGACCAGCGCGGCCCGGGTCAGCGGGGTGGCCGGGGCGGAACCGGCGAGCGCGGGCCAGTCGAGCTGGAACAGTGCCTCGTTGCTCGCGGCGCGGGCGCCGCTGAGCTGGTCGCCGGTCATCTTCCGCAGCAGCAGGCCCTCGACGGTGGCCACCGGGCGGCCGGTGGGGTCGGCCACCGCGAGCGCCACGGTGTCCTCCCCGGCCGGGGAGATCCGCACCCGCACCTCGTCGGCCCCGGCGGCGTGCAGCGACACCCCGGTCCAGGAGAACGGCAGCCGCCCCTGCGCCGTCTCGGGGTCCTCTCCGGCGAAGAGGGTGCCGAGCGCGATGCCGTGCAGGGAGGCGTCGAGCAGGGCCGGGTGGATCCCGTACGCTGCGGCGGCCGGCTGCTGCTCCCGGGCCAGCCGTATCTCGGCGAACACCTCGTCGCCGCGCAGCCAGGCGGCCCGCAGGCCCCGGAAGGCCGGGCCGTAGCCGAAGCCGCCCGCCGCGTACCGCTCGTACATGTCGCTGACGTCGAGTTCGGTGGCATCCGCCGGAGGCCACGCGGTCAGCTCCGCGGGGGTGGCCGGTGCGGCGATGGCGAGCGTGCCGGTGGCGTGCGGGGTCCACGGCTCGCCGAACCCGGCGCCCTCGGGGCGGGAGTGGACGTTCAGCGGGCGGCGTCCACTCTCGTCGGGTTCCCCTGCGGTCACCCGGAGGGTGAGCGCGCCACGGGCGGGGAGGATGAGCGGCGCCTGGAGGGTCAGCTCCTCCACCTGGTCGCAGCCGACCTGGTCACCGGCCTGGATCGCGAGTTCCAGGAAGGCGGTGCCGGGGAAGAGGACGGTGCCGGAGACGGCGTGGTCGGCCAGCCAGGGCTGGGCGGACAGGGACAGCCTTCCGGTGAGCACCAGGCCGTCGGTGTCGGCGAGTTCGACGGCGGCGCCCAGCAGCGGATGCCCGGCGGCACCGAGGCCCGCGGAGGTCACATCGCCGGCCCGGTCGGGGCCGTCCAGCCAGTAGCGCTGCCGCTGGAAGGCGTACGTGGGCAGCTCCACCCGCCGGGCGCCACGGCCCGCGAACACCCTCTCCCAGTCCACCTCGCCACCGTGGGCGTGCACCCGGCCGACCCCGGCCAGCAGCGACTCGGCCTCACCCCGGTCCTTGCGCAGCAGCGGGACGAACGCGACGGCATCGGTGCCGGAGACGCACTCCTGCCCCATCGCGGACAGCACGCCGACCGGGCCCAGCTCTACGCAGCGGGTCACGCCCTGGTCCTCGAGAAACCGCATACCGTCCTGGAACCGCACCGGCCGGCGCACATGGCGCACCCAGTACTCGGGCGTGCACAGCTCCTCGGCCGCCGTCCCGCCGGTCACATTGGACACCACCGCGATCCGCGGGGTGGCGTAGGACAGCTCACCGACGACCTTGGCGAACTCCTCGAGCATGGGCTCGATCAGCGGTGAGTGGGCGGCGACGCCGACCCGCAGCCGCTTGCTCTTGACGCCCACCGCTTCCGCGATCCGCAGGACGGCCTTCTCGTCACCGGAGATCACCGTGGCGGCGGGGCCGTTGACCGCGCCCAGGGCCACCCGGTCCTCGTGGCCCGCCAGATGGGGCAGCACCTCGGCCTCACCGGTCTGCAGCGAGACCATCGCGCCTCCGGCGGGCAGCGCGTCCATCAGCCGGCCCCGGGCCGCGACCAGCGCACAGGCGTCCGGCAGCGAGAACACGCCCGCCACATGGGCCGCCGCCAGCTCGCCCACCGAGTGGCCGACCAGGAAGTCCGCGGTCACACCCCACGACTCCAGCAGCCGGTACAGCGCCACCTCGACGGCGAAGAGGCCGGTCTGGGTGTAGAGGGTCCGCTCGAGCAACGCGGCGTCCTCGCCGAAGACCACGTCGCGCACCGCGTGCTCGACATGGCCGTCCAGGTGGCGGTCGAGTTCGGCGCAGACGGTGTCGAACGCGGCGGCGAAGACCGGGAAGGCGGTGTGCAGGGCGCGTCCCATGCCGAGCCGCTGTGCGCCCTGCCCGGTGAACAGGAACGCCGTCTTGCCCGCACCGGCCACCGCGCCGGGCATGACACCGGAGGCCAACTGGTCGAGCTCGGTGAGCAGTTCGGCGCGGTTCGATCCCACGACCACCGCGCGGTGGGTGAAGGCGGAGCGGGTGAGCGCCAGCGAGTAGCCGATGTCCACCGGGGACGGCTCGGGCGTGCCCGCCACATACGACCGCAGTCGCGCGGCCTGGGCGCGCAGGGCCTCCTCGGTGCGTCCCGACAGCGGCCACGGCACCGGGTCACCGGCGGCGGGGACGGTGTCCGACGGAGCCTCGGGCTCGGGCTCTTCGGCGGGGGCCTGCTCCAGGATCACATGGGCGTTGGTGCCGCTGAATCCGAAGGCGGAGACCGCGGCGCGGCGCGGCCGCTCGGTCTCCGGCTCGGGCCACGGCCTGGCCTCGGCCAGCAGCCGTACCGCGCCCGACTCCCAGTCGACGTTGGGGGTCGGCTCCTCGGCGTGCAGCGTCTTGGGCAGTATGCCGTGGCGCAGCGCCAGCACCGTTTTGATGATCCCGCCGACGCCCGCGGCGGCCTGGGTGTGGCCGATGTTGGACTTCAGGGAGCCGAGCCACAGCGGGCGGTCCTCGGGGCGGTCCTGGCCGTACGTGGCGAGCAGGGCGCCCGCCTCGATGGGGTCGCCGAGCGAGGTGCCGGTGCCGTGTGCCTCGACCGCGTCCACATCGGCGGCGGTCAGCCCCGCGTCGGCCAGCGCCTGCCGGATGACGCGCTGCTGGGAGGGGCCGTTGGGGGCGGTGAGCCCGCTGCTGGCGCCGTCCTGGTTGGTGGCGGAGCCGCGGACGACCGCGAGCACCCGATGGCCGTTCTCCCGCGCGTCGGACAGCCGCTCCACGAGCAGCATGCCCACGCCCTCGCCCCAGCCGGTGCCGTCGGCGGAGGCGGCGAACGCCTTGCAGCGGCCGTCGGAGGCGAGCCCGCGCTGCCGGCTGAAGTCCACGAAGGCCACTGGTGTGGACATCACCATCGACCCGCCGACGAGGGCGAGTTCGCACTCCGCGCGGCGCAGCGCCTGCGCGGCGAGATGCAGGGCCACCAGCGAGGACGAGCAGGCGGTGTCCACGGTGACCGCGGGGCCTTCGAGTCCGAAGGTGTAGGCGATACGGCCGGAGGCGATGCTGCCGGAGCCACCGCTGCCGACGTAGCCCTCGACGTCGTCGGGCACCTGGCGCAGCCGGGTCGCGTAGTCCTGGTACATCACCCCGGCGAAGACCCCGGTGCGGCTGCCGCGCAGCGTGGCCGGGTCGATCCCGGCCCGCTCCAGGGCCTCCCACCCGGTCTCCAGCAGCAGCCGCTGCTGGGGGTCCATGGCCAGCGCCTCGCGCGGGGAGATGCCGAAGAAGGCGGGGTCGAAGTGGTCGGCGTCGGCGACGAAACCGCCCTCCCGCGCATAGCTCGTCCCCGGCTTGTCCGGGTCCGGGTCGTAGAGGGCCTCCAGGTCCCAGCCCCGGTCGGCGGGGAACTCGGTGACCGCGTCACGGCCGTTCGCCACCAGCTCCCACAGGTCCTCCGGCGACGCCACACCGCCGGGATAGCGGCAGGCCATCCCGACGATGGCGATGGGCTCGTGGTCCTTGGCCTCGGCCTCCTGAAGGCGCTGGCGAGTGCGGGCCAGATCCGTGGTCACTCGCTTGAGGTAGTCGCGGAGCTTTGCCTCGCTCACCGTGTACCGCCCATCTCTTTGATTTCCAACTCCGGGTACTTCAGGACAGGCCGAGTTCGTTCTCGATGAAGTCGAAGATCTCGTCGTCCGAGGCGGCGTCGATGCGGCCGGCGACCGCGTCCTCCGCGTCCTCCGGGCCCTGGCCGAGCCGTACCAGCAGGTCCTGCAGACGTGAGGCGAGCGTGGTGCGCGCCTCCTCGTCGGTGGCGACGCGGGCCAGATTGCTTTCCAGGGCGTCGAGTTCCGGAAAGGCCATCGACGCGGCGGTGAAGGTCTCCGGGGCGATCTCCGCTTCCAGGTAGGCGGCGATCGCCGTGGAGGTGGGGTAGTCGAAGAGCAGGGTGACCGGCAGGCGCCGGCCGGTGGCCTTGCCGAGCTGGTTGCGGAGTTCGACCGCGGTGAGCGAGTCGAAGCCGAGGTCCAGCAGACCGCGCTCCGCCTCGACGGCGGCCACCGAGTCGAAGCCCAGCACCCCGGCCACGGTCGTGCGCACCAGGTCCAGCAGGAACCGGCCGCGCTCGGCCTCCGGCAGGCTGGAGAGATGCTGCTTGAGCCCCTCGGACCGGGCGGACGCGGCCCCGGCTCCCGCCCCCGCCACGGTCCGCCGGGCGGGCTTGCCGGGCGCGGCCCTCACCAGCCCGCGCAGCAGCGCCGGTACGTCACCGGAGCGCGCCGCGAGCCCCGCGGTGTCGAGCCGCATCGGCAGCAAGACGGCGGCGTCCACGGCGCGTGCGGCGTCGAAGAGTCCGGCGCCGTCCTCAGAGGAGAACGGGACGATGCCACCGCGGGCCAGCCGGTTCAGATCGGCGCCCTCCAGCTTGCCCGTCATGTCGCTGCGCTGGGCCCACAGCCCCCACGCATGCGACTGGACGGGGCGGCCCTGGGCGCGGCAGTGCTGGGCGAAGGCGTCGAGGAAGGCGTTGGCCGCCGAGTAGTTGCCCTGGCCCATCCCGCCGAAGGTGCCGGCGATGGAGGAGAAGAGGACGAGCGCGGACAGGTCCAGGTCGCGGGTGAGCTCGTGCAGGGCGAGCGCGGCGTCGACCTTGGGCCGCAGCACGCGGTCCATCCGCTCGGGGGTGAGCGAGGACACCACACCGTCGTCCAGGACGCCCGCCGTGTGCACGACGGCCGTCAGGGGATGTGCGGCGGGGACGGTGGCCAGCAGTGCCGCCAGCGCCTCCCGGTCGGCCACGTCGCAGGCGGCGAGGGTGACCTCGGCGCCCAACTCGGTGAGCTCCGCGCGGAGTTCGTCGGCGCCTTCGGCGTCCGGGCCGCGGCGGCCGGCGAGCAGCAGATGCCGCACGCCGCCCTCGGCCACCAGATGGCGGGCGATGACCCCGCCGATGGTGCCGGTGGCCCCGGTGACCAGCACCGTGCCCTCGGGGTCCCAGGCGGGCGGGGCAGTGTCGGGGGCGCGGGTGGTGGCGAGCCTGGCCACCGTGATGTCGCCCCGGCGCACCGCCAGTTGGGGCTCGTCCAGGGCGAGCGCGGTCGGCAGGGCGCCCACGGACTCCTCGTGCTCATCGAGGTCGACGAGGACGAACCGGTCGGGGTTCTCCGACTGGGCGGAGCGCACCAGGCCCCAGACGGCTGCGTGGGCCAGATCGGGCACCTCCGCGCCGGGCGTGGTGGCCACCGCGCCCCGGGTGACGAACACCAGGCGGGAGTCGGCGAACCGCTCCTCGGTCAGCCAGGCCTTGACCAGCGCGAGCGCCCGGTGGGTCGCCGTCCGTACGGCGTCGGCCACCCCCTGGGGCTCCGGTGCGCAGGGCACCAGCACGGTGGCGGGCAGGGCGGCCGGGTCGGCGGGCAGCGCCGCCAGGTCGCGGTAGGTGTGTGCGTCGAGTCCGACCAGCTTGAAGTCGTCGTCGCCGAGCAGGGCCCAGCTCCCGGCGGGGTGCCGCTCGGGCGCGGCAGCGGAGGTGTCGGCGGCCACCCAGTCGAGCCGGTAGAGGGTGTCACCGCCGGTGGCGGCGTCGCCGAGCCGTTCGGGCCGCTTGCGCAGCACGAGGGATTCGACGGTGGCCACCGGCCGGCCGATGGTGTCCGCCACGGTCAGGGCCACCGTGTCGGCGCCGCCGGGTGTGAGCCGCACCCGTACCTCACCGGCTCCGGCGGCGTGCAGCGACACGCCGGTCCAGGAGAACGGCAGCCGCCCCTCGCCGTCCTGGAACGTCGGGCCGAGCGCGATGGTGTGCAGCGCGGCGTCCAGCAGGGCCGGGTGCAGCCCGTAGCCGGTGGCGGCGGACTGCTGCTCCTGGGGCAGTCGTACCTCGGCGAACACCTCCTCGCCGCGCAGCCAGGCCGCGCGCAGCCCCTGGAACGAGGGGCCGTAGCCGAAGCCGCCCGCCGCGAACCGCTCGTACAGGTCCTCGACCTCGATCGGCTCGGCGCCCGGCGGCGGCCACGCCCCGCCCAGGTCGTAGGAGCCCTCGGCGGCGCCGACCGCCAGCACACCGGTGGCGTGCCGGGTCCACGGCAGCTCGCGCCGCGGGTCCTCGGGGCGGGAGTAGACGTTCAGTGTGCGGTGGCCGTCCTCGTCGGGCGCGTCCACCACCAGCTGCAGGGTGACGGCTCCGCGCTCGGGGAGGATGAGTGGCGCCTGGAGGGTCAGCTCCTCGACCCGGTCGCAGCCCACCTGGTCACCGGCCTGGATCGCGAGCTCCAGGAACGCGGTGCCGGGGAAGAGGACCGCGTCCAGGACCGCGTGGTCGGCCAGCCAGGGCTGGCCGCGCGTGGACAGCCGCCCGGTGAGCACCAGGCCGTCGGTGCCGGCGAGTTCGACGGCGGCGCCCAGCAGCGGATGCCCGGCGGCACCGAGACCGGCCGAGGCCACGTCGCCCACGGTGGCGGGCGCGTCCAGCCAGTAGCGCTGCCGCTGGAAGGCGTACGTGGGCAGCTCCACCCGACGGGCGCCACGGCCCGCGAACACCTTCTCCCAGTCCACCTCGCCACCGTGGGCATGCACCCGGCCGACCCCGGCCAGCAGCGACTCGGCCTCACCCCGGTCCTTGCGCAGCAGCGGGACGAACGCGAGGTCGGTGTCGGCCTCGGCCAGGCACTCCTGTCCCATGGCGGAGAGCACCCCGGCGGGGCCGATCTCGACGAAGCGGGTCACCTTCCGCTCGGCGAGGAAGCGGATGCCGTCCCCGAAGCGCACCGCCCGGCGGACGTGGCGCACCCAGTACTCCGGCGAGCACAGCTCTTCGCCCGCCACCTCACCCGTGACGTTGGAGACCACCGCGATCCGCGGCGCGGCGTAGCCGATCCCGGCGGCCACCGTGCCGAACTCGGCGAGCATGGCGTCCATCAGCGGCGAGTGGAAGGCGTGGGACACGGTGAGCCGCTTGCTCTTGGCCCCGGTCGCCTCCGCGATCCGCAGGACGGTCTCCTCGTCACCGGAGATGACGGTCGCCCGCGGCCCGTTGACCGCGGCCACGCTCACCTGGTCCTCGTGGCCTTCGAGATGCGGCAGCACCTCTGCCTCGGCCGCCTGGAGCGACACCATCGCACCGCCCTCGGGCAGCGCCTGCATCAGCCGGCCCCGGGCCGCCACCAGCGCACACGCGTCCCGCAGCGAGAACACTCCCGCCACATGGGCCGCCGCCAGTTCGCCCACCGAGTGGCCGACCAGGAAGTCCGGGCGCAGGCCCCAGGACTCGACCAGCCGGTAGAGCGCCACTTCGAGGGCGAACAGCCCGGTCTGGGTGAACACGGTCCGGTTCAGCGGCTCCGGGTCCGCCCCGAACACCACTTCCCGTACCGAGCCGTCCAGATGAGGGTCCAGCTTCGCGCACACCGCGTCGAACGCCGCCGCGAACGCCGGGAAGGCGTCGTACAACTCCCGCCCCATGCCCGGTCGTTGAGCGCCCTGGCCGGTGAACAGGAAGGCCGTCTTCCCGGTGTCGGCCACCGTCTCCCGGGCCGTCCCCGAGGCCAGCTCCGCCAGGCCCCGCAGCAGCTCCTCCCGCTCGGCGCCGACGACCACGGCGCGGTGGCCGAAGGCCGAGCGGCTGGTCGCCAGCGCGTAGCCGACGTCCACCGGGCGCAGCTCCGTCCGCTCCTCCAGATGGGCCCGCAGCCGCCCGGCCTGCGCCCGCAGCGCCGTCTCGCCGCGCCCGGAGAGCACCCAGGGCACCACATCGGAGTCGATCGACCGCTCGGCCACCGGTGCGGTGGGCTCGGGGCCCTGCTCCAGCACCACATGCACATTGGTGCCGCTGACGCCGAAGGAGGACACGCCCGCGCGCCGCGGCCGGTCCGTCCCCGGCCACTCCCGGGCCTCGGTCAGCAGCTCCACCGCACCGGCCGACCAGTCCACATCGGGCGAGAGCACATCGGCGTGGAGGGTCTTCGGCAGCACACCCCGGCGCAGCGCCAGCACCATCTTGATGATCCCGGCGACTCCCGAAGCGGCCTGGGTGTGGCCGATGTTGGACTTCAGCGCGCCCAGCCACAGCGGCCGGTCCGCGTCCCGCCCCTGGCCGTACGTGGCCATCAGGGCCTGTGCCTCGATCGGGTCGCCGAGCCGGGTGCCGGTGCCATGGGCCTCGACCGCGTCCACCTCGGCGGCCGACAGGCCCGCAGCGGCCAGCGCCTGGCGGATCACCCGCTGCTGGGAGGGGCCGTGGGGGGCGGTGAGGCCGTTGCTGGCGCCGTCCTGGTTGACGGCGGAGCCGCGTACCAGCGCCAGCACCTCATGGCCGTTCGCCCGCGCGTCCGAGAGCCGCTCCAGCAGCAGCATGCCGACGCCCTCGGCCCACCCGGCGCCGTCGGCGTCCGCCGAGAACGCCTTGCAGCGGCCGTCGGGGGCCATCGCCCGCTGCCGGCTGAACTCGATGAAGGTGTCCAGCGTGGACATCACGACGACGCCGCCCGCGAGCGCCAGCGAGCACTCCCCCTGGCGCAGTGCCTGGACCGCCTGGTGGAGGGCGACAAGCGAGGACGAGCAGGCGGTGTCGACGGTGACCGCGGGGCCTTCGAGGCCGAAGGTGTACGAGATGCGCCCGGACGCCACGCTGCTCGCGCTGCCGGTGGCCAGATAGCCCTCGAACTCCTCGGGCGCGCGGCCGAAGCGCGATCCGTAGTCGTTGTAGCTGGCGCCGATGAAGACTCCGGCCTGGGTGCCCTTCACCGAGGCCGGGTCGATCCCGGCCCGTTCGAACGTCTCCCAGCTGGTCTCCAGCAGCAGCCGCTGCTGCGGGTCGATGGCGAGCGCCTCGCGCGGGGAGATCCCGAAGAACTCGGGATCGAAGTGGTCGGCCTCGTGGAGGAATCCGCCGCCGGTGGCGTAGAAGGTGCCCGGCTTGTCGGGGTCGGGGTCGTAGTGGCCCTCGATGTCCCAGCCGCGGTCGGTGGGGAAGTCCGAGACGGCGTCGCGGCCGTCCATCAGCAGCTGCCACAGCTCCTCGGGGGTGGTCACCCCGCCGGGCAGGCGGCAGCTCATGGCCACGATGGCGATCGGGTCGTCGTCGACCGCGACGGTGGCGGGGACCGGGCCCGCCGGGGCGATGGCATCGGTGCCGTCGGCGCCGCTCTCGGCCAGCAGGAAGCGGGTCAGCGCGGTGACGGTCGGATAGTCGAAGACGAGGGTGACCGGCAGCCGCAGCCCGGTGGCCGCGTTCAGCCGGTTGCGCAGGTCGACGGCGGTGAGCGAGTCGAAGCCCAGCTCGCGGAAGGCGCGCCCGGACTCGACCGCCGTGGTGTCGGGATAGCCGAGCGCGGCGGCCACTTCGGTGCTGACGAGGTCGGCCAGCGCGTCCTCGGCCTCCTGCGGCGACAGTCCGGCCAGCCGCTGGGCGAGCGGGGTGTCCGCGGCGGCCGTGGTGGCGTCCGCCGCGTCCGTCCGCCGGGCGTCGGGGAGTTCGCCGAGCACGGCGGCCCCGTCCAGCGAGGGGTTGGCGGCGATGAGCCGGTCCCACTCGATGTCGGCCACGGCCACATGGGTGTCGCCCACGTCCAGGGCGCGCTGCAGGGCGCCGATCGCCGGGTCGGGCGCCATCGCGGGCATACCGGTGGCCCGCAGCCGCGCCTCGACCGCCTCGTCGACCAGCCCGCCGCCGGACCACGCGCCCCAGGCCACGGAGGTGGCGGGGAGGCCCTGGGCGCGGCGGGCGTGGGCGAGCGCGTCGAGGAAGGCGTTGGCGGCCGCGTAACTGCCCTGGCCGGGGCCGCCGAGCGTGCCCGCGAAGGAGGAGAAGAGCACGAAGGCGGACAGCTCGCGGTCGCGGGTGAGCTCATGCAGATGGAGTGCCGCGTCCACCTTCGGGCGCAGCACCCCCTCGGCGCGCTCGGGGGTGAGGGTGTCGAGCACCCCGTCGTCCAGGACGCCCGCGGTGTGGACGACCGCGTCGAGCGGGGCCTCGTCCTCGTCCAGCGTGGCGAGGAGGGCGGCCAGTGCGTCGCGGTCGGCGGCGTCGCACGCGGCCACGGTCACCCGGGCGCCCGACTCCCGCAGCTCAGCGGCGAGTTCGGCCGCGCCGGGGGCGTCGGGGCCGCGGCGGCTGGTGAGCACCAGGTGTTCGGCGCCGCCCCGGGCCAGCCAGTGCGCCACATGGGCGCCCAGGCCGCCGGTGCCGCCGGTCACCAGCACGGTGCCGCGCGGCCGCCACGGCGCGGTGGCGTCGGTCAGCGCCGCCGAGGCCCTGACCAGCCTGCGCCCGTGGACACCGGAGGCGCGCACCGCCACCTGGTCCTCGCCGGTCGTCCGGCCCGCGAGCACACCGCACAGCCGCGCGATGGCGCGGTCGTCGAGGGTGCCGGGCAGATCGACCAGACCGCCCCGGCGCCGCGGGTACTCCGCGGCGGCGATCCGGCCCAGGCCCCAGGTGAGGGCCTGCAGCGGATGGTCCAGCACGTCCGCGCGGCCCACGGACACCGCCCCGCGCGTGGCGTACCAGATGGGGACGTCGGCGCCGGTGTCGCCGAGCGCCTGCAGCAGGGCGAGGTTGAGGGCGAGGCCGAGCGGCTGCGCCGTGCCCGCCGCGTACGGCTCCTCGGCGAGCGCGAGGAGCGAGAGCACCGCGGTCGGGGGCGCGTCCACGGTCGGGGGCGTGTCCACGGTCGAGGGCGTGTCCGCCGTGGCCTCGCCGAGCCTGCGGGCGAGCGCCTCGCGCACGGCGTCCGCCTCGGTCAGCTCCACCAGCCGGACCTGGGCGCCGCGTTCCCGCAGCGCCTCCGCCACGCGCGGGCCTTCCGGCGCTCCGGCGGGCGCGGCGATCAGCCAGGTGGCACCGGCCGACGACCGGTCGTGCGGGGCGGTGAGCGCGTCGCCCAGGGGCTTCCAGGTGATGTGGTAGCGCCAGGAGTCGAGTGCCGACCGCTCGCGGCGCGCCCGGCGCCATGAGGCGAGCGCCGGGACCACCATGGCCAGGGACGACTCCTCGGCGTCCACCTCCAGCGCGGTGGCCAGCGCCGCCAGGTCCTCGCGCTCCACGGCGTCCCAGAAGTCCGCGTCCACCGCGTCGCCCTCGGCGGTGGGTGCGGAGGAGCCCTCGAGCCAGTAGCGCTGTCGCTGGAAGGCATACGTCGGCAACTGCACCACGGACGCGCCCAGCCCGGCGAACACCGCGGCCCAGTCGACGGCCACCCCACGGACGAACGCCTCGCCCAGCGAGGCCAGGAACCGCTCCGGACCACCCTCGTCACGCCGCAGCGACCCCACCACCACCGCGTCCTCGACGGTCGCCTGCAACGGCATCGTCAGCACCGGATGGGGACTCATTTCGAGGAACGTCCCGAACCCGGCCGCCGACAGAGCCCGCACCGCCGACTCCAGCTCCACCGTCTCCCGCAGATTGGTGTACCAGTACCCGGCGTCGAGCCCGGTGGTGTCGATGGTGTCGCCGGTGACCGTCGAGCAGAACGGCACCTCGGCACGGCGCGGGGCAATCGGGGCCAGGACATCGAGGAGTTCGGCACGCAGCTCTTCCACCTGGGCCGAGTGGGACGCGTAGTCCACCGGGATCAGCTTCGCCCGTACGTCCTCGCCCTCACACTCCGCCTGGAGTTCACGCAGCGCCTCCGGGTCACCGGACACCACGATCGAACCGGGCCCGTTCACCGCCGCCACCGAGATACGGCCCTCCCAAGCCGTGATCCGCTCACGCACCCGATCGGCGCTCTCGGCGACGGACATCATGCCGCCACGTCCCGCCAGGCCACGCCCGATGGCCTGCGACCGCAACGCCACCACCCGCGCCCCGTCCTCCAACGACAACCCACCCGCCACCACCGCCGCCGCGATCTCACCCTGCGAATGCCCCACCACCGCCGCAGGCACCACCCCACACGACCGCCACACCTCCGCCAACGACACCATCACCGCCCACAACGCCGGCTGCACCACATCCACCCGCCCCAACCCCGGACCCCCACCCCGCAACACCTCCACCAACGACCACTCCACAAACCCGGCCAGAGCGGCCTCACACTCCGCGATCCGCCCCGCGAACACCGGCGACGCATCCAGCAACTCCACCGCCATCCCCACCCACTGCGACCCCTGCCCCGGAAACACGAACACCGGACGGGCGTCGGTCGCCGGCACTCCCTCGCCGCGCACCACGTGCGGGGACTCGCCGCCCGACGCCAGCGCGCCCAGTGCGTCGATCAGTTCGTCACGGTCGCCGCCCAGGACCAGCGCACGGTGGTCGAAGCGGCCGCGGGTGGTGGCGAGCGAGTGGCCGATGTCGGCGGGCGAGAGGCCGGGGCGCGCGGTCACATGGGTCAGCAGCCGCTCGGCCTGCGCCCGCAGCCCCGCCGCGCTCTTGGCCGACAGCACCCACGGCACCACTCCCCCGCCCACCGGGGCGGGCCCCTCCGCCACGCTGTCGGAGGGCTCCTCCTCGGGCGCCTCCTCGATGATGGTGTGCACATTGGTGCCACTGGCCCCGAAGGCCGAGATACCGGCCCGGCGGGGCTCCTCGCCGCGCGGCCACTCCCTGGCCTCGGTCAGCAGCTCCACCGCCCCCGCCGGCCAGTCGATCCGCGAGGAGCGCTCCTCGGCGTGGAGTGTCTTGGGCAGCAGGCCGTGGCGCATGGCCTGCACCATCTTGATGACCCCGCCGACACCCCCGGCGGCCTGCGGATGGCCGATGTTGGACTTCAGCGAGCCGATGAGTACGGGGCGGTCCGCCGCACGGTCCTTCCCGTACGTGGCGAGCAGCGCGCCCGCCTCGATCGGGTCACCCAGCGGGGTGCCGGTGCCATGGGCCTCGACCGCGTCGATCTGCTCCGCCGTCAGGGCGGCGTTGGCGAGCGCCTGGCGGATCACCCGCTGCTGGGAGCGGCCGTTGGGGGCGGTGAGGCCGTTGCTGGCGCCGTCCTGGTTGACGGCGGAGCCACGCACCAGAGCCAGCACCTCATGGCCGTTGCGGCGGGCGTCCGAAAGCCGCTCCAGCAGCAGCATGCCGACGCCCTCGCCGAGGCCCATGCCGTCGGCGCCCTCGGCGAACGCCTTGCAGCGGCCGTCTTGCGCCAGTCCGCGCTGCCGGGCGAAGCCGATCAGCCCCATCGGGGCGCCCATCACGGCGGCGCCGCCCGCGAGGGCGAGGGAGCAGTCGCCCTGGCGCAGCGACTGGCAGGCCAGGTGGAGGGCGACCAGCGAGGAGGAACAAGCCGTGTCGAGGGTGACGGCCGGGCCCTCCAGGCCCAGGGTGTAGGCGATGCGGCCGGACATGATGCTCGCGGAGATGCCCGTGACCAGGTGGCCTTCCAGACCTTCGGGCATATGGGGCCAGTCGGGGATGTAGCCCTGGTAGGCGGCGCCCACGAAGATGCCGGTTCTGCTGCCGCGCAGGCCCGCCGGATCGATTCCGGCGCGCTCGAACGCCTCCCAGGAGGTCTCCAGCAGCAGCCGCTGCTGCGGGTCCATCACGGTGGCCTCGCGGGGCGAGATGCCGAAGAACGCCGGGTCGAACTGGTCGGCGTCGTGGAGGAATCCGCCCTCGGTGGCGTAGACGGTGCCCTGCCGGTCGGGGTCCGGATCGTACAGGTTCTCCAGGTCCCAGCCGCGGTTGCCGGGGAAGCCGGAGATGGCGTCGCGCTCGCCGGTGACCAGCTCCCACAGGTCCTCGGGGCCGCGCACATCGCCCGGGTAGCGGCAGCTCATCGCCACGATGGCGATGGGTTCACGGGACGCGGCGGTGAGTTGCTGATTGGCCCGGCGCAGCCGTTCGGTCTCCTTCAGAGACTCCCGCAGCGCGCCAACGATCTTGTCGGTTGGGTTTGCCATTGTCAGCTCCGCAGTCGAGTCTCGTCAGAGGTCGTTCTTGTCGTAGGCCATGCGGACGAGGTCATCCACGTCCAGGTCGTCGATGGACTCGGCGGACTCCTCGTCCACCGGTCCGGTGGCGGGGTCGTCGGAACCGGCCAGCCGCAGCAGCTCGTCCAGCAGTCCCGATTCGCGGAGCCGGAGCAGGGGGATGGAGGTCAGCGCCGCGCGGACCTCGGCCTCCTCGGGGTCGAGGCCGGTGCCCGCGGTGTCATCGGGGAAGAGTTCGGCGCCGATGTGTCCGGCGAGTTCCTCCGCGCTCGGGTAGTCGAAGACGACGGTGACGGGGAAGCGGAGCCCGGTCGCGGTGCCCAGGCGGTTGCGCAGGTCGACGGCGCTCAGGGAGTCGAAGCCCAGTTCGCGGAAGGCGCGCTGGGCGTCGACGGCCTCCGGGCCGGGATAGCCGAGCACGGTGGCGATCTGGGAGCGCACCAGCGACAGCACGGCCGCCTGCCGGTCCGCCGGGGCCATGTCAACCAGCCGGTCGCGCAGCGAGGAGGACTCGCCGGTCGTGTCCGCCCCCGTGTCGGCGTCGGCGGCGAGGATCCGCGCCACGTCGGGCAGCTGCCCGATGAGCGGGCTGGGCCGGGCCGAGGTGAAGACGGGGACGAACCGCTCCCAGTCCACGTCGGCGACCACGACCACGGTCTCGTCCCCGTCCATCACCTGCCAGAACGCGTCGATGGCGAGCCGGGGAGTCATGAACGGGATGCCCCGGCCGCGCAGTTGCTCCTCGGCGAGGTTGGCGGCCATGCCGCCCTCCTCGGGGCTCCAGATGCCCCACACCACCGAGGTGGCGGTGAGGCCGCGGGCCCGGCGGTTCTCGGCGAGCCCGTCGAGATAGGCGTTGGCGGCGGCGTAGGCGCCGTGTTCGCCACTGCCCCAGACGGCCGAGATGGAGGAGAAGAGCACGAAGGAGTCGAGGGTGTCCCGGTCGAAGAGGGCGTCCAGGTTGGCGGCGCCCGCGATCTTGGCCTCCGCCGTGTCGGCGAACTCCCGCAGATCGGTGTCCACGAGCGGAACGAGCACACCGGCGCCCGCGATGTGCAGCACCGAACGGATCGGCGGGCCCTCGGCCTCCACCTCCCGTACGAGCGCCTCCAGCGCGGCGCGGTCGGCCACATCGCACGCGGCCACGGTGACCTTGGCACCCAGCTCGGTCAGTTCGGCCTTGAGCTTGTCCGCGCCGGGCGCCTCGGGGCCGCGGCGGCTGGTGAGCACCAGGTGTTCGGCACCGGTCCGGGCCAGCCGGCGGGCGATCTGGGCTCCGACGCCACCGGTGCCGCCGGTGAGCAGCACGGTGCCCTCGGGGCTCCAGCCTCCGCCGCTCCCCCGGTGGCCGGCGGCCCGTACCAGCCGCCGGGTGAACACACCGGAGGGCCGCAGGGCCAGCTGGTCCTCGTCGCCGAGACGGCCCGCGAGCGCACCGCACAGCCGTGTGGTGACCCGGCCGTCGACGGTGCCCGGCAGGTCGATCATGCCGCCCCAGCGCTGGGGGTGTTCGAGGGCGGCGACCCGGCCCAGTCCCCATACGGCCGCCTGGGCCGGGCTGTCGAGCACATCGGTGCCGCCGACGGACACGCCCCCACGGGTGGCCAGCCACAGCGGGGCCGCGACCCCGGTGTCGCCGAGGGCCTGGACGAGGGCGAGGGTGAGCGCGAGGCCCATGGGCACCCCCGCGTGGCCGGGGTGCGGTGCGTCGGCGAGCCCGAGCAGGGAGAGCACGCCGGACGGGGTGCCTCCGGCGGTGGCCTCGGCGAGCCGCGCTGAGACCGCGGCGCGGTCGGCCTCGGCCGCCTCGACGGTGACCACCGTGGCGCCGTGGGTCTCCAGACCGTCGCGTACGGCCTCGATGAGCTCGGTGCCGGGGGGTGCGGCCGGGACCACGAGCAGCCAGGTGCCGGTCAGGGCCGCCGAGGCCGGGTCCGGCACCCGGTTCCAGGTGACGTGGTAACGCCAGGAGTCGAGCACGAACCGCTCCCTGCTGCCGCGACGCCATGAGGACAGCGCGGGGAGCACGGTGCGCAGCGACGACCGCTCCTCGTCGGCGTCCACTTCCAGCGCGGCGGTCAGCGCGGCCAGGTCCTCGCGCTCGACCGCGTCCCAGAATTCGGCGTCCGCCGGATCGCCTCCGGTGGCGGCCGCCGGGGCCGGGGGCTGCTCCAGCCAGTAGCGCTGTCGCTGGAAGGCGTACGTCGGCAACTGCACCACGGACGCGCCCAGCCCGGCCAGCACCGCGGCCCAGTCGACGGCCACCCCACGGACGAACGCCTCGCCCAGCGACGCCAGGAACCGCTCCGGACCACCCTCGTCACGCCGCAGCGACCCCACCACCACCGCGTCCTCGACGGTCGCCTGCAACGGCATCGTCAGCACCGGATGCGGACTCATTTCGAGGAACGTCCCGAACCCGGCCGCCGACAGAGCCCGCACCGCCGACTCCAGCTCCACCGTCTCCCGCAGATTGGTGTACCAGTACCCGGCGTCCAGACCCGCGGTGTCCACGGGTGCGCCCGTCACGGTGGAGTGGAAGGTGATGTCCGAGGTGCGCGGGCGGATCGGGGCGAGGAGGTCGAGGAGTTCGGCACGCAGCTCTTCCACCTGGGCCGAGTGGGACGCGTAGTCCACCGGGATCAGCTTCGCCCGTACGTCCTCGCCCTCACACTCCGCCTGGAGCTCGCGCAGCGCCTCCGGGTCACCGGACACCACGATCGAACCGGGGCCGTTGACGGCCGCCACGGAGATGCGCCCGTCCCAGGCGGTGATGCGTTCGCGCACCCGATCGGCGCTCTGAGCGACGGACATCATGCCGCCACGTCCCGCCAGCCCACGCCCGATGGCCTGCGACCGCAACGCCACCACCCGCGCCCCGTCCTCCAACGACAACCCACCCGCCACCACCGCAGCCGCGATCTCACCCTGCGAATGCCCCACCACCGCCGCAGGCACCACCCCACACGACCGCCACACCTCCGCCAACGACACCATCACCGCCCACAACGCCGGCTGCACCACATCCACCCGCCCCAACCCCGGACCCCCACCCCGCAACACCTCCACCAACGACCACTCCACAAACCCGGCCAGAGCGGCCTCACACTCCGCGATCCGCCCCGCGAACACCGGCGACACATCCAACAACTCCACCGCCATCCCCACCCACTGCGACCCCTGCCCCGGAAACACGAACACCGGCTTCCCGGCCGGGCCCGCCACACCCTGGGCCACGAGGCCACCGGGCTCGCCCCGGGTGAGCGCCGTCAGCCCGCCGCGGAAGTCCTCGACGCCGCCACCGACCACCACGGCGCGGTGGTCGAAGAGGGCGCGGGTGGTGGCCAGCGAGAGGCCCACGTCCGCCGGGGACAGCCGCGGATCCTCCGCGAGGCGCGCCAGCAGCCGTTCCGCCTGCGCCCGCAGCCCCGACTCGGTCTTGGCCGAGAGCACCCAGGGCACCACTCCCCCGCCCACCGGGGCGGGCCCCTCGGCCGAGGTGGCCGAAGGCTCCTCGGCCTCCTCCTTGGGAGCCTGCTCGATGATGGCGTGGGCGTTGGTGCCGCTGGCGCCGAAGGCGGACACCCCGGCGCGGCGGACCCGCCCGGTCTCCGGCCACGGCCGGGCCTGGGTGAGCAGTTCGACGGCGCCCGAGGACCAGTCCACGTTGGGCGACGGCTCCTCGACGTGGAGGGTTTTGGGCAGCACACCGTGGCGGATCGCCTGCACCATCTTGATCACGCCGCCGACCCCCGCGGCGGCCGCCGTGTGGCCGATGTTGGACTTCAGCGAGCCGAGCCACAGCGGCCGGTCGGCCGGGCGCTTCTTGCCGTACGTGGCGAGCAGGGCGCCCGCCTCGATGGGATCGCCCAGTGACGTCCCCGTGCCGTGCGCCTCGACCACGTCGACATCGGACCCGGACAGCGTGGCGTTGGCCAGCGCCTGGCGGATCACCCGCTGCTGGGCACGGCCGCTGGGCGCGGTGAGACCGTTGCTGGCACCGTCCTGGTTGATGGCGGAGCCGCGGACGACCGCGAGCACGGTGTGGCCGTTGCGGCGGGCGTCCGAGAGCCGCTCCAGCAGCAGCACGCCGACGCCCTCGCCCCAGGCGGTGCCATCGGCCGTCGAGGAGAACGCCTGGCAGCGGGAGGAGGTGGACAGCGCCCGCTGGCGGCTGAACTCGATGAAACCGCTCGGTGTGGACATCACGGTGGTGCCGCCGGTGAGCGCCATCGAGCAGTCGCCCTGCCGCAGCGCCTGGCAGGCCATGTGCAGTGCCACCAGCGAGGACGAGCACATGGTGTCGACCGTGACGGCCGGTCCCTCCAGGCCCAGGGTGTAGGCGACCCGGCCGGAGAGGATGGCGCCCGAGGCGCCCATGGACATCTGGCCTTCGAGCCCTTCGGGGAGCTCGGTCAGACCGCGGGCGTAGTCGAAGTCGGTGGCGCCCATGAAGATGCCGGTGTCGCTGCCGCGCAGCGTGCCCGGGTCGATTCCGGCCCGTTCGAAGGTCTCCCAGACCACTTCCAGCAGCAACCGCTGCTGCGGGTCCATGGTGAGGGCCTCGCGCGGCGAGATGCCGAAGAACGCGGGGTCGAACTGGTCCACGTCATGGAGGAATCCGCCCTGGCGGGCGTAGGTGCGGCCCTCCCGGTCGGGGTCCGGGTCGAAGAGGTTCGGCAGGTCCCAGCCCCGGTCGGCCGGGAAGTCGCCCATGCCGTCGCGGCCTTCGGCGACGGCCTGCCACAGGTCCTCGGGGGACCGGATGTCGCCCGCGTAGCGGCAGTTCATCGCCACGATGGCGATGGGCTCGGGGGTCTGCAGCTCCTGGATCCGGCCGTGTGCCGCGCGGAGGTGGCCGGTGGCCCGCTTGAGGTAGTCGCGCAGCTTCTTCTCGTTGTCCATGGTCGTCAGCTCCTCAAGAGGGCCGGAACGTCGGTGGCGGCCGGGGCGGTGGCGCGGTGGTTCATCGGGCCGTCAGATCCCGGCCCAGCAGCTCGAACATCCCGTCGAGCAGCTCGAACATCTCGTCGTCCGTGGCCGATTCGATGTCGTCCAGCTCCAGGGCGGCGAGGGTGGTCTGGGCGCGGTCGAGCTCCGCGAGTGACGCGGTGTCCATGGACTCCTCGTCCGACGGCAGGAGTTCCTCCCGCAGCAGCCCGGCGAGGTCGTCGGCGGTCGGGTAGTCGAAGACGAGGGTGACCGGCAGCCGCAGCCCGGTGGCGGCGTTCAGCCGGTTGCGCAGATCGACCGCGGTGAGCGAGTCGAAGCCCAGCTCCTTGAAGGCCCGTCCGGTCTCGACCGCGCCCGCGTCGGCGTAGCCGAGGGCCGCGGCCGCCTGCTCGCTCACCAGCTCCACCAGGGCGGTGTGACGGTCGGCCGCGCTCAGCTCCGCGAGCCGCTTGCGCAGCGCGGCGGCGCCACCGGCCTCCTCCCGGTCCGCCGCGGCCGGGTCCTGCCCGGTGGCGCCCGCCTCGGGGAGGTCGGCGAGCAGCGGCAGCGGCCGGGTGGCGGACAGGGCGGGTGCGAAACGGCCCCAGTCGATGTCGGCGGCGACGAGGAATCCGTCGCCGTGCGCGACCGTCTGCCGCAGCAGTTCCAGGGCTCGCGCACCGTCGATCGGGGGCGCGCCACGGCGTCGCAGCTGGTCCGCCACCTCTCCGTCGATCATTCCGCCGCCCGCCCAGGCGCTCCAGGCCACCGACGTGGCGGGCAGGCCGTCCGCGCGCCGCAGTTGGGCGAGCGCGTCGAGATACGCGCTGGCCGCCGCGTAGTTGCCCTGTCCGGCGGCGCCCACGGTGCCGGCGATCGAGGAGAGGAGGACGAACGCGTCGAGGTCCAGGTCCCGGGTGAGCTCGTGCAGATGGCGCGCGCCCGCCACCTTGGGGCGCAGTACGGCCTCGATCCGTTCGGGGGTGAGCGCGTCGACGGTGGCGTCGTCCAGTGCCCCCGCGGCGTGCACCACGGCGGTCAGCGGGTGGTCCGCGCCGTCGCCGGTGACCGAGTCCAGCAGCTGTGCCAGCGCCGCGCGGTCGGCCACATCGCAGGCGGCGACGGTCACCTGGGCGCCGCGCTCGGTCAGTTCGGCCTCCAGCTCGGCGGCGCCCGGGGCCTGGGGTCCGCGGCGGCTGACGAGCACCACGTGTTCGGCGCCCTCGTGGACCAGCCCGCGGGCGATCTGGGCGCCGACGCCGCCGGTGCCACCGGTGATCAGGACGGTGCCGCGGGGCTGCCAGCGCTCGGCGGAGGAGGTGGAACCGGCCCGCCTGAGCCGCCGGGCGAGGGTGCCCGAGGCGCGGATGGCCAGCTGGTCCTCGCCGTCCTGGCCGGTCAGGGCGCGGGCGAGCGCCCTGAGGGAGCCCTCGTCGATCCTCGCGGGCAGATCGATCAGGCCACCCCAGCGCTGCGGGTGTTCCAGCGCGACCGCACCGCCCAGGCCCCAGACGAGGGCTTGTGCGGGGGCCTCGAGACGGTCGGCGCCACCCGCGGAGACGGCGCCGCGGGTGACACACCACAGGGGCGCGTCGAGGCCCGCGTCGCCCAGCGCCCGTACCAGGGCGAGGGTGGTGGCGAACCCGGTGGGGACGTCGGGTTGCGCCGGATGCGGTCCCTCGGCGAGGGCCAGCAGGGACACCACGCCGCCGGGCGCCCCGGCTTCCCCGAGGGCCTCGGTGATACGGGCGGCGAGCCGGGCGTGGTCGGTGTCGTCCGCGCCGATCCGCAGGGGGACGATCTCGGCGCCGAGCGCGGCGAGCCCGGCGGTGATGGCATCTGTGTCGACGGCTCCGGTGGCCTCGGTGCTGGTGGCCCCGGTGTCGACGGCTCCGGCGGCCCCTGTGCCGGTGGCCCCGGTGTTGTCGGGCATCGCCACCAGCCAGCGGCCGGTGAGCGCGGGGGTCGACGGTCCGTCGACCGGCTGCCAGCCGATGCGGTAGCGCCATGAGTCGAGCACCGCCTGGTCGCTCAGCCGGGACCGCCACGAGGAGAGCAGCGGAAGCACCTCGCTGAGCGGCGCGTCGGGGCCGGTGCCCAAGGTGGCCGTGAGGGTGTCCAGGTCGGCGTTCTCGACCGCGGTCCAGAACTCCGCCTCCGCCGGGCCGGTGGCCGCCTCGGCGACGGGCCCGGTCCGGGGCTCGACCCAGTAACGGGCGCGCTGGAACGCGTATGTGGGAAGGTCGACGCGGCCGGCTCCCCGCCCGGCGAACAGCGCCCGCCAGTCCACCTCCGCGCCGTGGACGTACGCCTGGGCGAGCGAGAGCAGCATCCGCTCGGGGCCGCCCTCCTCGCGGCGCAGGGTGCCGATGACGGCGGCCGCGCTGTCGGCGGCCTCGACGGTGGCCTCCATGGCGGCGGCCAGCACGGGGTGCGGGCTCACCTCCACGAACAGCCGGTGGCCGCTGCTGAGCAGCGCCCGGGTGGCCGTTTCGAGCCGCACGGTCTCGCGCAGGTTGCGGGCCCAGTAGGCGGCGTCGAGCCCGGCGGTGTCGAGGGGTTCACCGGTGACGGTGGAGTGGAAGACGGTCCGCGAGGTGCGCGGACGGATGGGGGCGAGGATGTCCAGCAGCTCGTCGTGGATCTGCTCCACCTGGGCGGAGTGTGATGCGTAGTCCACCGGGATCAGCTTCGCCCGTACGTCCTCGGCCTCGCAGCGGGCCAGCAGCTCGTGCAGCGCCTCCGGTTCGCCGGAGACCACCACCGCGCCGGGGCCGTTGACGGCCGCCACGGAGATACGGCCGTCCCATGCGGCGATGCGCTCCCGCACCTCCTCGACCGGGAGCGAAACGGACATCATGCCGCCGTGTCCGGCAAGGCCACGCGCGATGGCCTGCGACCGCAACGCCACCACCCGCGCCCCGTCCTCCAACGACAACCCACCCGCCACCACCGCAGCCGCGATCTCACCCTGCGAATGCCCCACCACCGCCGCAGGCACCACCCCACACGACCGCCACACCTCCGCCAACGACACCATCACCGCCCACAACGCCGGCTGCACCACATCCACCCGCCCCAACCCCGGACCCCCACCCCGCAACACCTCCACCAACGACCACTCCACAAACCCGGCCAGAGCGGCCTCACACTCCGCGATCCGCCCCGCGAACACCGGCGACACATCCAACAACTCCACCGCCATCCCCACCCACTGCGACCCCTGCCCCGGAAACACGAACACCGGACGGGCCTCCACCACCACCGCGCCCTCGCCGCGCACCACCCCGGCGGACACCCCTCCGGACGCCAACGCCTGAAGATGGCCCAGCAGTTGGGAGCGGTCCGCGCCCACGACCGCCGCCCGGTATTCGAAGGCCGAGCGACCGGTGGCGAGCGCATGGCCGACGTCGGCCGGGGACGGCTCGGGACGCTCGTTCAGCCGCGCCAGCAGCCGTTCCGCCTGCGCCCGCAGGGCCGCTTCGCTTCTGCCGGAGAGCACCCAGAGGACGGCGGGGCCGCCGAGCGCGGTCCCGTCGAGTGCGGGCGCGCCGTCTGCTTCGTCCTCCTCGGCGACCGGGGCCTGTTCGAGGATGACATGCGCGTTGGTGCCGCTCACGCCGAAGGCGGACACCCCGGCGCGGCGCGGGCGGCCACGCTCCGGCCACGCCTGGGCCTCGGTCAGCAGCTCGACCGCGCCGGAGGACCAGTTGACGGCCGGTGACGCCTGGTCGACGTGGAGTGTCCTCGGCAGCGTTCCGTGGCGCAGCGCCATCACCGTCTTGATGACACCGCCGACCCCGGCCGCCGCCTGGGTGTGGCCGATGTTGGACTTGAGCGAGCCGAGCCACAGCGGATGGCCGGGGGCGCGGCCCTTGCCGTAGGTGGCGAGCAGTGCTCCCGCCTCGATCGGGTCGCCGAGCGCCGTGCCCGTGCCATGGGCCTCGACGGCGTCGACGTCGTCCACCGTCAGCCCGGCGGCGGTCAGCGCCGCCTCGATGACGCGGCGCTGGGCCGGGCCGTTGGGCGCGGCGAGGCCGTTGCTGGCGCCGTCCTGGTTGATGGCGCTGGAGCGCAGGACGGCGAGGACCGGGTGGCCGTTGCGGCGGGCGTCGGACAGCCGCTCGAGCAGCACCATGCCGGCGCCCTCGCCCCAGCCGGTGCCGTCGGCGCCCGCGGCGAAGGACTTGCAGCGGCCGTTGGCCGCCAGTCCGCGCTGGTGGCTGAACTCGACGAAGACACCGGGGGTGGCCATGACCGCCACCCCTCCGGCCAGCGCCAGCGAGCATTCGCCGCGGCGCAGCGCCTGGGCCGCCAGATGCATCGTCACCAGCGACGAGGAGCACGCGGTGTCCAGGGTGACGGCCGGTCCTTCGAGGCCGAGGGTGTACGAGATCCGGCCGGAGGCGACGCTGGAGACGTTGCCGATCAGCAGATGGCCCTCGACGCTCCGCGGCGCGTACTGCGGGTCTCCGCCGTACTGGAACGAGGCGAGTCCCACATAGACCCCGGCCCTGCTTCCCTTCAGCGAGAGCGGGTCGATGCCCGCGCGTTCGACCGCCTCCCAGGACACTTCGAGCAGCAGCCGCTGCTGCGGGTCCATGGCCAGCGCCTCACGCGGGGAGATGCCGAAGAAGGCCGGGTCGAACTGGTCGGCGTCGTGGACGAAGCCGCCTTCGCGGGTGTTGCAGGTCCCCGACCGGCCCGGATCCGGGTCGTAGAGTCCCTCGATGTCCCAGCCCCGGTTGGCGGGGAATTCCGAGATCGCGTCCCGGCCGTCGGCCACCAGTCGCCACAGGTCCTCCGGTGAGCGGACACCGCCGGGGAAGCGGCAGCCCATCGAGACGATGGCGATCGGCTCCCGCTCGTCGGCCTCGATCTGGTCCAGCCGCGCACGGGCCTGCTTGAGGTCGGAGGAGACCCGCTTGAGATAGGTGAGGAGTTTCTCTTCGTTCTCGTTCGCCATCAGGAAGCCCCGAATTCGTTGTCGATGAAGTCGAAGACCTCGTCGGCGGTAGCGGAAAGGAGTTCGGTGTCGGGGGATGGGCTGCCGGTGTGCTCCACGGGCGTGCCGCCCAACTTCGCCATGAGGTCGCCGAGACGCCCCGTCAGCCGCTCCCGGACTCCGTCGTCGGCGATCAGCTCCGGCAGTGCGGACTCCCACCGGTCCAGGTCGTCGAGGAGGGTGAGCGCGTCCATCGGCCGGGCCGACGGCAGCTCGCCGCGGAGGTACTCGGCCAGCGGCGCGGGCGCCGGATAGTCGAAGACGAGGGTGGCGGGCAGGTCGAGTCCGGTGACCGTGGCCAGCCGGTTGCGCAGTTCGACGGCGGTGAGCGAGTCGAAGCCCAGCTCCTTGAACGGGCGGCCGCCGGCGACCGCGTCGGACGAGGAGTGGCCGAGCACGGCCGCCGCCTGGGCGTGCACCAGATCCCGCAGGGCCCGGTCCAGGCCCTCGCCCGACAGGCCCGCGAGGCTGTCCAGGAAGGTGTCCGCCACGCCGTCCGGCCCGGCGCCGCCGAGGGCGGGCGCCGTGGTGGCGAGGGCGTCGCGCACCTCCGGCAGTTCGCCGATCAGCGGCCGGGGGCGCGCCGCGGTGAAGCCGGGGACGAAGCGGTCCCAGCGCACATCGGCGAGGACGAGCGAGGTCTCGCCGGAGTGCAGTGCCTCGCCGAGCGCGGCCACCGCCAACTGTGGTGCCATCGCGGACAGTCCGCGGCGGCTGAGGTGCTCCGCCACCTCACCGTGCTCGATCATGCCGTGATCGGCCCAGGGGCCCCAGGCCACCGAGGTGGCGGGGAGGCCACGTGCCGCGCGGTGCTCGGCCAGGGCGTCCAGGTAGGCGTTGGCGGAGGCGTAGGCGCTCTGCCCGCCACTCCCCCAGGTGGCGGCGATCGAGGAGAAGAGCACGAACGCTTCCAGGTGGTCATGGTCCAGCAGCTCGTCCAGATGGGCGGCGCCCAGGACCTTGCCGTCGGCCATCTCCGCGAAGTCGGCCACCGTACTGTCGGCGAGCTGGGAGAACTCCACGACGCCCGCGGCGTGGAAGACGGCGTGCACCGGGTCGCCCCCGGCGGTGGTCCGGCGCAGCAGCGCCGCCACCTCGTCGCGGTCGCGGACGTCGCACGCCGCCACCGTCACCCGCACACCGCCCTCGCCGAGCGCGGTCAGCTCGTCGCGCAGTTCGGCGGCGCCGGGTGCCGCCGGGCCACGGCGGCTGGTGAGCACGAGATGTTCGGCCCCGGAGCGGGCCAGCCAGCGGGCGACCTGCGCGCCGAGCCCGCCGGTGCCGCCGGTGATCAGCACGGTGCCATGCGGCTTCCAGCTCTCCCGGCCCGGTGTGCGCAGCGGCGCCCGGACGAGTCGCCGGACGAACACCCCGGCGTCGCGGAGGGCGAGCTGGTCCTCCGGACCGCTGTCGCCGTCGATGCCGGCGAGCGCGGCGCACAGCCGGTCGGCCGTCCGCTCGTCGAACTCCCCGGGGAGGTCGACCAGACCGCCCCACCGCTGCGGGTGTTCCAGGGCCACGACCCGGCCGAGGCCCCAAGTGGCGGCCTGTGCGGGGCTGCCGAGCGGATCGGATTCGCTCACCGACACGGCGCCGGTGGTGGCGAGCCACAGCGGCGCGGCGATCCCCGCGTCGCCCAGCGCCTGGATCAGCCCCACGTTGAGGGCCAGACCGGTGGTGAGCGCGGTGTGTTCGGGGTGCGGGCCGTCGTCGAGGGCGAGCAGCGAGAGCACACCGGCCGGGGTGCCCGCGGTGGCCACCGCTTGGCGCAGCCGTTCGGCGAGCGCGTCACGGCCGGTCGTGGACAGGATGAGGGGGGTGACGTGCGCGCCACGCCGGTCGAGGGCGGCCGCCACGGCGGCGACCCGCGCGCTGTCGGCCCGGCCCTCGGGCACGGCCAGCAGCCAGGTGCCGGACAGCGGCGCCGGACGTTCCTCGACGGACACCGGGGACCAGGTGATCCGGTAGCGCCAGGAGTCCACGGTGGCGCGGTCGCTCTGGCCCCGGCGCCAGGAGGAGAGCGCGGGCAGCAGTTCGCTGAGCCGCGTCTGCTGGTCGATCTCCAGGGTGGTGGTCAGCGCCTCCAGGTCCTCGCGCTCGACCGCCTCCCAGAAGCGTGCCTCCACGGCGGGCGCGTCCGTGGCGGCGAGGGTCGGCGTTCCGGGCGTGGCGGGGTCGAACCAGTAGCGCTGCCGCTGGAAGGCGTACGTGGGCAGCTCCACCCGGCGCGCACCGCGCCCGGCGAACACCCTCTCCCAGTCCACCTCACCACCGTGCGCGTGGAGTTGGGCGACCCCGGCGAGCAGCGCCTCGACCTCGTCACGGTCCTTGCGCAGGAAGGGGACGAACGCGGCGGCGGCCTTCGAGACGCACTCTTGGCCCATGGCGGAGAGCACACCGGCCGGGCCGATCTCCACATAGCGGGTGACACCCTGCCCTTCGAGGAACCGTATGCCCTCCCCGAAGCGGACCGCCTGACGCACATGGCGCACCCAGTACTCCGGCGAGCACACCTCCTCGCCGGCCAACGCGCCGGTGACGTTCGAGACGATCGCCAGTCGCGGTGCGGAGTAGCCGATCCGGCCCGCCACCTCGGCGAACTCGGCCAGCATCCCCTCCATCAGCGGTGAGTGGAAGGCGTGCGAGACGCTCAGCCGCTTGCTCTTGCCTCCGACCGCCTCGGCCACCGCCAGCACCGCCGACTCCTCACCGGAGATGACGGTCGCCGCCGGGCCGTTGACCGCGGCCACACTCACCCGGTCCTCGTAACCGGCCAGCTGCGGCAGCACCTCGGCCTCCGCGGCCTTCAGCGACACCATCGCGCCGCCCTCGGGCAGCGCCTGCATCAGCCGACCGCGCGCCGCCACCAGCGCACACGCGTCCTCCAGCGAGAACACCCCCGCCACATGCGCCGCGGCCAGCTCCCCCACCGAATGCCCCACTACGAAATCGGGCGCGAGACCCCACGATTCGATGAGCCGGTACAGCGCCACCTCCACGGCGAACAACCCGGTCTGCGTGAACACCGTCCGGTCCAGCGCCTCAGCGTCCCCGCCGAAGACCACCTCCCGGACCGAACCCTCCAGATGACGGTCCAGCTCCCCGCACACCGCGTCGAAGGCCGCCGCGAACACCGGGAACGCCGCGTACAACTCTCTTCCCATACCGGGTCGTTGCGCGCCCTGCCCGGTGAACAGGAACGCCGTCCTGCCCTCCTCGGCGGCCACCGTGCCGGGGGTGATGCCCGTGGCGAGCCGGTCCAGTCCGCTCAGCAGCTCCTCACGGTCGCGGCCGACGACCGCCGCGCGGTGGCCGAAGGCGGACCGGCCCAGGGCCAGCGAATAGCCCACATCCACCGGGTCCAGCTCCGGGCGCGCCGCCACGTACGACCGCAGCCGCTCCGCCTGGGCGCGCAACGCGACCTCGGTGCGGCCGGACACCACCCACGGCACCACGCCGGTGCGCACAGACGGCTCCGGCTCCGGGTCGGCGGCGGGCTCGGCGGGCGGTTCCTCCAGGATGAGGTGGGCGTTGGTGCCGCTGATGCCGAAGGCGGACACCGCGGCGCGGCGCACCCGCTCGCCCACCGGCCAGTCCCTGGCCTCGGTCAGCAGCTCGACCGCTCCCGCCGTCCAGTCCACATGCGGGGTGGGCTCCTTGACGTGGAGTGTCCTGGGCAGCAGACCGTGGCGCATCGCCATGACCATCTTGATGACACCGGCGCCACCGGCCGCGCCCTGGGTGTGGCCGATGTTGGACTTCAACGCGCCCAGCCACAGCGGCCGTTCGGCCTCCCGGCCCTGGCCGTAGGTGGCGAGGATGGCCTGGGCCTCGATCGGGTCGCCGAGCGTGGTGCCGGTGCCGTGGGCCTCGACCGCGTCCACCTCGGCGGCCGACAGCCCGGCGTTCGCCAGCGCCTGCCGGATCACCCGCTGCTGGGACGGGCCGTTGGGGGCGGTGAGGCCGTTGCTGGCGCCGTCCTGGTTGACGGCCGAGCCGCGTACCAGCGCGAGCACCTCATGGCCGTTGGCCCGCGCATCGGACAGCCGCTCCAGGAGCACCATGCTGACGCCCTCGCCCCAGCTGGTGCCATCGGTGTCGGAGGAGAACGCCTTCGACCTGCCGTCGGGGGCCAGGCCGCGCTGCCGGCTGAACTCGATGAACAGGCTCGGCGTGGACATCATCGTGGTGCCGCCCGCCAGCGCCATTGAGCATTCGCCCTGGCGCAGCGCCTGCGCCGCCTGGTGGATGGCGACCAGGGAGGAGGAGCACGCGGTGTCGATGGTGAGCGCCGGGCCCTCCCAGCCGAGGGAGTAGGCGATACGGCCGGAGACCACGCTGGCGGCCTTGCCGGTCAGCAGATACCCCTCCATGTCCTCGGGGATCTCACCGAGCCCCGAGGCGTAGTCCTGGCCGGTGGAACCGATGAACACGCCGCCGGTGCCGCCCCGCGTGGTGTGCGGGTCGATCCCGGCCCGCTCCAGCGCCTCCCAGGAGGTCTCCAGCAGCAGCCGCTGCTGCGGGTCCATGGCGAGCGCCTCGCGCGGGGAGATCCCGAAGAACTCGGGGTCGAAGTGGTAGGCGTCGTAGAGGAAGCCGCCCTCCTTGGCGTAACTCCTGCCCGGCGTATCGGGGTTGGGGTCGTAGAGCTCCTCGACGTTCCAGCCGCGGTCGGCCGGGAAGGCCGAGATCACATCGCGGCCGTCCGCCACCAGTGCCCACAGCTCCTCGGGGCCGCGGACCCCGCCCGGCAGCCGGCAGCTCATGGCCACGATGGCGATCTGATCGTCGTCGGCGGGCCGGACGGCGGCGACCACGGCCGCCACCTCCTCCCGCTCGCCGAGCGCCTCGCGCCGCAGGTGGTCCACGAGCACGGCGGGGGTCGGATAGTCGAAGAGGAGGGTGGTCGGCAGCCGCAGCCCGGTGGCGGCGCCCAGCCGGTTGCGCAGTTCCACGGCGGTCAGGGAGTCGAAGCCGACCTCCCGGAAGGCGCGGGTGGCCTCGATGTCCTCCGGGGCGGCGAGCCCCAGTACGGCCGCCGCGTGTTCCCGCACCAGGTCCAGCAGGAACGGGTCCCGGTCGGCCGCCGCCAGGGCGGCCAGCCGACGGCCGAGCGAGCTCTCGTCGGTTTCCGCGGCCCCGCCGCCGCCACCGGCCCGTACCACCCGGCGGACCGGCGTCCTGACCAGGCCGCGCAGATAGGCGGGTACGGCGTCCTGGCCGGGCGTGCCGCTCGTGGCCCGCCTGCGCAGATCCGCCAGATCGAGCCGGACGGGCACCAGAGTGGCATCCCCGGCCGTCCGCGCGGCGTCGAAGAGTTCCATGCCCTCCGCGCTGGGCAGCGGACGGATACCGGAGCGCGCCATGCGCCGCACATCGGCGTCGGCGAGATGGCCGCTCATACCGCTGCGCTGCTCCCACAGGCCCCAGGCGAGGGACTGGGCGGCCAGGCCGCGGGCCCTGCGGTGCTGGGCGAGGGAGTCCAGGAAGGCGTTGGCGGCGGCGTAGTTGGCCTGTCCGGCGTTGCCGATGGTGGCGACGACGGAGGAGTAGAGGACGAACGCGGCGAGGTCGTGGTCCGCGGTCAGCTCGTGCAGGTTCCATGCGGCGTCCGCCTTGGGCCGCAGCACCCGGTCGAGCCGCTCGGGATTCAGCGCGTCCACGACTCCGTCGTCGAGCACCCCCGCCGCGTGGATCACGGCGGTCAGCGGATGCGCGGCGGGTATCGCGCCGAGCAGCCCGGCGAGCGCCTCCCGGTCGGCCGTATCACAGGCGGCGACGGTGACGGTGGCCCCCAACGCGGCCAGTTCCGCGCGGAGTTCGGCCATGCCCTCGGCGGCGGGCCCACGTCGGCTGGTCAGCAGCAGCTGCCGTACGCCGTGCTCGGTCACCAAGTGGCGGGCGAGGAGCCCGCCGAGGGTGCCGGTGGCGCCGGTGACGAGAACGGTGCCCTCGGGGTCCAGCCGTCGGTGCACGTCGGGGGCCTCGGTGGGCCGTGTGCCCGCGGCCCCGGCTCCCCTGGCCACCCGGCCCAGCCGGGGCACCCGCGCCCGGCCCTCGCGCACCGCGCACTGCGGTTCGCCGGAGGCCACCGCGCCCGGGAGGGCGTCGACCGACTCCGGGTGGCCGTCGAGATCGACGAGGACGAAGCGTCCGGGGTGCTCCGACTGCGCCGAGCGCACCAGCCCCCATACGGCGCCGTGTGCCACATCGGGCACCTCTTCGCCGGGGACGGCCGCGACCGCGCCCCGGGTGACGAACACCAGCCGGGAGGAGGCGAGGCGCTCATCGGAGATCCACCGCTGGATGAGCGCCAGCACGCGGTGGGTGGCCGCGTGGGCCGCCTCCGCCACGTCCCCGTCGCCCCCGGCGGTGCTGGTGCACGGCACCAGCACCGCGTCCGGCACGTCCGCCGCCTCGTCATGGGGCACCGCGTCCACGGCCGGGGAGAGCCCGAGCGGATCGTCGCCGAGCACCGCCCAGGTCGCCGGGGCCGCGGTGGCGTCAGCGGCGGGCGCGGCGGGCCACTCCAGGCGGAACAGCGACGGGTGGAGGGCGGAGCGGCCGCCGATCGGTTCGGGCGTGTCCACCGCGCGCAGTACGAGCCGGTCCACCGAGACCACCAGGGCGCCGCTCGGGTCGGCCGCGGCCACCGCGTAGGTGTCGCCACCGGCCGGTGTCAGCCGTACCCGCAGCGCCGTGGCGCCCGTGGCGTGCAGGACGACACCGCTCCATGAGGAGGCCAGCCGCGCCCCGCCGCCGTCGCCCGGGGCCGCCACCGCGTCGAGCACCGACTCCAGCAACACCGGGTGCAGACCGTAGCGCTGGGCGTCGGCCTCCTCGGCCTCGGTCAGCCCCACCTCGGCGTAAAGCTCCTCACCGAGCCGCCAGGCCGCGACGGCGCCGCCCGCCACCTCCACCGGGACCGCGTCGGCCGGGGGCCACACGGCGAGGCCCGGGTCCGCGACCGGCGCACCGGCTCCCAGGACCGCGGTGGCGTACCGGGTCCACGGCTCGTCGGAGTCCGCGCCCTCGGCGCGCGCGTAGACGCTGAGGGCGCGCAGGCCGCCACCGTCCGGGGCGCCGACGCGCACCTGGATGACCGCGGCGCCCTTCTCGGGCAGCACCAGCGGCGTGTCCAGGGAGAGTTCCTCGATCCGGTCGCGGCCGACCTGGTCGCCCGCCCGGATCGCCAGTTCGGCGAGGGCGCTGCCGGGGAGCACGGCAGCGTCCGGGCCGGTGCGCTCGGTCAGCCAGGGGTGGTCCTGTGCGGAGATCCGGCCGGTGAACAGATGGTCGTCCGCCCCGGCCAGCGCGACCGCCGCGCCGAGCAGCGGATGTCCGGCCGCGGCGAGTCCGGCGGCGGCCACATCGCTCGCCGCGACCGGCTTGTCCAGCCAGTACCGCTGCCGCTGGAACGGATACGTCGGCAGCTCCACGTCCGGTGCGCCGCGCTCCGGGCCGCCCGCGAACACGGTGTCCCAGGACGGCTCGACACCCTGGACGTACGCCTCGGCGAACGAGCCGGCGAAGCGCTCCGGGTCGCCCTCGTCCCGGCGCAGCGTGCCGACGATGGCGGCGGCGTCCCCGCCGGCGTCCTCGACGGTCTGCTGGAGCGACATGGCGAGCATGGGGTGCGGAGCGCACTCGATGAACGCGGTGTGGCCGTCGGCGAGCAGCGCCCGGGTGGCCCGCTCGAAGTCCACCGGCTCGCGCATGTTCCGGTACCAGTAGTCGGTGTCCAGCTCCGTGGTGTCCAGCGGCCCGCCGGTCACCGTGGAGTAGTAGGCGATCCGCGAGGCGCGCGGCCGCACCCCCGCCACCTCGCGCAGCAGCCGCTCGCGCAAGCCGTCGACCTGCGGGGAGTGTCCGGCGGTGTCCACGCCGGGCACCCGGCGGGACTTCACTGAGTCGGCGGCGAGTTCGGCCATGAAGGCGTCCAGGGCCTCCGGGTCGCCGGAGACGGTCACGGTCGCGGGGCTGTTGACGGCGGCGATGCCGAGCCGTTCGCTCCACGGCCGGAGCCGTTCGGCGACTGTCTCGGCCGAGGCGAGCACCGAGAGCATGCCGCCCTTGCCGCTCAGTTCGGCCCATGCCTGGCTGCGCCGGGCCACCACCTTGGCGGCGTCCTCCAGCGAGAGCCCTCCGGCCACGTACGCGGCGGCGATCTCGCCCTGCGAATGGCCCACCACCGCGGCCGGTTCGACGCCGTACGAGCGCCACAGCGCGGCCAGCGACACCATCACCGCGAACAGCGCGGGCTGGACCACGTCGATGCGGGACAGCGAGGGGGCGCCCGGCTCACCGCGCAGCACATCGCGCAACGACCAGTCCAGGAACGGCTCCAGGGCGTCGGCGCACGCTTCCAGCCGCTCCGCGAAGACGGGTGAGGCGTTCCACAGCGGGAGCGCCATCCCGATCCACTGCGAGCCCTGCCCGGGGAAGACGAACACGGTCTTCCGACGGCCGCCCGCCGTGCCCTGGACCACATGGGGCGCCGGGGCGCCCTGTGCGAGCGCGCCGAGCCCGTCCAGGAGCCGCTCCCGGTCCCGGCCGAGGATCACCGCCCGGTGGCCGAAGGCCGTCCGGGTGGTGGCGAGGGCGCGGCCGAGTGCGGCGAGGTCGGTGCCGGGGTGGTCGGCGAGGTGGTCGCGCAGCTGCTCGGCCCGGGTCCGCAGCGCCTGTTCGGTGCGCCCGGTCAGCACCCAGGGCAGTACGGGCAGGCCCGGGGCGGCGGGGCGGGGCTCCTCCGAGGTGGCGGCCGGTTCGGCCGGGGCCTGCTCCAGGATGGCGTGGGCGTTGGTGCCGCTGATGCCGAAGGACGAGACGCCCGCGCGCCGCGGCCGCGGGGTCTCCGGCTCCGGCCACGGCCGGGCCTCGGTCAGCAGTTCCACGGCCCCGGATGTCCAGTCGACATGTGGCGAGGGCTCGTGTACGTGCAGGGTCTTGGGGAGCGTGCCGTGGCGCAGCGCCATCACCATCTTGATGACCCCGGCCACGCCCGCGGCCGCCTGGGGGTGGCCGACGTTGGACTTGAGCGAGCCGAGCCACAGCGGCCGGTCCTCGGGGCGGTCCTGGCCGTACGTGGCGAGCAGGGCGCCCGCCTCGATGGGGTCGCCGAGCGAGGTGCCGGTGCCGTGTGCTTCGACGGCGTCCACATCGGCCGTGGTGAGCCCGGCGTCGGCCAGCGCCTGCCGGATGACGCGCTGCTGGGCCGGTCCGCTCGGGGCGGTGAGGCCGTTGCTCGCGCCGTCCTGGTTGGTGGCGGAGCCACGGACCAGCGCCAGCACCCGGTGGCCGTTGCGTCGCGCGTCCGACAGACGCTCCAGCAGCACCATGCCCACGCCTTCGCCCCAGCCGGTGCCATCGGCGTCGGACGAGAACGCCTTGCAGCGGCCGTCGGGCGACAGCGCCTTCTGGCGGCTCAGTTCGACGAAGATCCCGGGGCTGGACATCACGGTGGCGCCGCCGGCCAGCGCCAGCGAGCACTCGCCCTCACGCAGCGACCGTACGGCCATGTGCAGCGCCACCAGGGACGACGAGCACGCCGTGTCCACGGTGACCGCCGGGCCCTCGAGTCCCCAGGTGTAGGCGATCCGGCCGGAGGCGACGCTGGTGGTGCCGCCGGTCAGCAGATAGCCCTCGAACCCTTCCGACGCCTCGTCCATCCGCGGCCCGTAGTCCTGCGGCATGGTGCCGACGAAGACGCCGGCGTCGCTGCCCTTGAGCGTGGTGGGATCGATCCCGGCGCGCTCGAACGCCTCCCACGCGGCCTCCAGCAGCAGCCGCTGCTGGGGGTCCATCGCCTGGGCCTCGCGGGGGCTGATGCCGAAGAAGGCCGGGTCGAACTGGTCGGCCTCGTAGAGGAATCCTCCCTCGCGCACATAGCTGGTGCCGTGGCGGGCCGGGTCCGGGTCGTACAGCCCCTCCAGGTCCCAGCCCCGGTTGGCGGGGAAGCCCGCGATGGCGTCCCGGCCCTCGCCGACCAGCTGCCACAGCTGCTCGGGCGTGCGCACCCCGCCGGGGAGGCGGCAGCTCATCGCCACGATGGCGATCGGGTCGTCGTGGCCGGTGGCGTGCCGGGCGGCGGCCGGACGCGGGGCCGGGGCCGTGGCCGTCCGGGAGCCCACCGCCACGTCCTGGACGTGGCGGGAGAGGGCCAGCGGGGTGGGATGGTCGAAGAGGACAGTCCCGGCGAGCCGTGTTCCGGTGGCGGTGCTGAGGAGGTTGCACAGCTCGACGGACATCAGCGAGTCGAAGCCGAGATCCTTGAAGATCTTCTCGGGGTCGACGGTGTCCGGTCCCCGGGAGCCCAGCACCCAGGCGGTGTGCGTACGGACCAGCTCCAGCGCCACGCGCTCGCGCTCGGCGGGGTCGGTCAGGGCGGCGAACTCCTCGCGCCAGGAGAGGGGTTCACCGGTGGCGGCCTCCTCGATCCCGGGCAGGTCGCTGTCCAGCCAGTAGCGCTGCCGCTGGAAGGCGTAGGTGGGCAGCTCCACCCGGCGCGCACCGCGCCCGGCGAACACCCTCTCCCAGTCCACCTCACCACCGTGCGTGTGCACCTGGGCGACCCCGGACAGCAGCGCCTCGACCTCGTCACGGTCCTTGCGCAGGAGGGGTACGAACGCCGCCGGGCCGGATACGCACTCCTGGCCCATGGCGGAGAGCACACCGGCCGGGCCGATCTCCACATAGCGGGTGACACCCTGCCCTTCGAGGAACCGTATGCCCTCCCCGAAGCGGACCGCCTGACGCACATGGCGCACCCAGTACTCCGGCGAGCACACCTCCTCGCCGGCCAACGCGCCGGTGACGTTCGAGACGATCGCCAGTCGCGGTGCGGAGTAGCCGATCCGGCCCGCCACCTCGGCGAACTCGGCCAGCATCCCCTCCATCAGCGGCGAGTGGAAGGCGTGCGAGACGCTCAGCCGCTTGCTCTTGCCTCCGACCGCCTCGGCCACCGCCAGCACCGCCGACTCCTCACCGGAGATGACGGTCGCCGCCGGGCCGTTGACCGCGGCCACACTCACCCGGTCCTCGTAACCGGCCAGATGCGGCAGCACCTCGGCCTCCGCGGCCTTCAGCGACACCATCGCACCACCCTCGGGCAGCGCCTGCATCAACCGACCGCGCGCCGCCACCAGCGCACACGCGTCCTCCAGCGAGAACACCCCCGCCACATGCGCCGCGGCCAGCTCCCCCACCGAATGCCCCACCACGAAATCCGGCGCGAGACCCCACGACGCCACCAGCCGGAAGAGCGCCACCTCCACGGCGAACAGCCCGGTCTGCGTGAACACCGTCCGGTCCAGCGCCTCAGCGTCCGCGCCGAAGACCACCTCCCGGACCGAACCCTCCAGATGACGGTCCAGCTCCGCGCACACCGCGTCGAACTTCGCCGCGAACACCGGGAAGGCGCCGTACAGTTCACGCCCCATGCCCAGCCGCTGGGCGCCCTGCCCGGTGAACAGGAACGCCGTGCCGCCGCGGCCCGCCACCGTGCCCGGGACCACACCCGTGGCCAGTTCGTCGAGGCCCCTCAGCAGCTCGTCCCGGTCGCGGCCGACGAGCGTCGCCCGGTGGCCGAAGGCGGACCGGCTCAGCGCGAGTGAGTGGCCCACATCCACCGGGTCGAGCTCCGGGCGCGCCGCCACGTACGACCGCAGCCGCCGCGCCTGGGCCCGCAGCGCGGCCTCGCCGCGGGCCGAGAGCACCCAGGGCACCACGTCGAGGTCCAGCGGCCGTTCCACGACCGGGACTTCGGCGGGCGCCTGCTCCAGCACCATGTGCACATTGGTGCCGCCCATGCCGAACGAGCTGACGCCCGCGAGCCGTGGGGTGTCCGCCTCCGGGGCCCACGGGGCGAGCGCGGTCTGGACCGTGAGGCCCAGGCTGTCCAGGGGGATGGCGGGGTTCGGCGTCTCGTAGTTGAGGCTCGGGAACAGTTCGCGGTGGGTGAGCGAGAGCAACGTCTTGATGAGGCCGGTGATCCCGGCGGCGCCTTCGAGGTGGCCCACGTTCGTCTTGGCGGATCCGACGCGCAGGGGCGCGCCGTCGGCCCTGCCGGCGCCCAGGACGGCGCCGAGTGCCTCGGCCTCGACCGGGTCGCCGACCTTGGTGCCGGTGCCGTGCAGTTCGACGTACTGGACCCGGGCGGGGTCGACCCCGGCGCGCTCGTAGGCGGCGCGCAGCATGGCCTCCTGGCCGTGGGCCGCGGGGGCGGTGAGGCTGCTGCCGCCGCCGTCGTTGTTGGCCTCGGAGCCGCGGATCACGCCCAGTACGGGGTCGCCGTCGCGTCGGGCGTCCGCGAGCCGCTTGAGCACGACGAGGCCGCCGCCCTCACCGCGCACATAGCCGTTGGCGCGGGCGTCGAAGGTGAAGGAGCGGCCGTCCGGGGAGAGCGCGCCGAACCGGGAGGCGGCGATGAAGCTGTCGGGGGCGAGGTTGAGCTGGACGCCGCCGGCGACGGCGGTCTCGGTCTCGCCGCGCCGCAGGCTCTCGCAGGCCAGGTGGACGGCGGCCAGGGACGAGGACTGTCCGGTGTCCACGGCCACGCTGGGGCCGCGCAGTCCCAGGGCGTAGGAGACCCGGTTGGCGATGATGCCGCGGTTCAGGCCGGTGAGGGTGTGCTGGGTGATGGCGGCCGGGTCGCGGCGGTGGACCAGGGTCGCGTAGTCGTCGGCGATGGCGCCGATGAAGACGCCGGTACGGCTGCCCTCGAGATGTGCGGGGACGAGTCCGGCGTTTTCCAGGGCCTCCCAGCACAGTTCCAGCGCGAGCCGCTGCTGGGGGTCCATCGCCAGTGCCTCGCGGGGTGAAATCCCGAAGAACTCAGGATCGAACTCCGCTGCCGTTTCGACGAACCCGCCGAATCGAATGCCGGCGTCCCGGAGCTCATCGGCATACCGGTCCGCCGGAATCTCCGTGATGGCACTCTCTCCATTGCGCAGCAACTGCCAGAACTCATCCGGTGTCGATGCGCCCGGTACGCGACATGCCATACCGATGACCGCGATGTGCCCGTGCCGCACCAGGGAGTTCTCCGACATCACGACCTCAGACTCTTCTCTCAGTGGAGATACGACGCGACTGGACTGACCATGATCCGGAAGTCGACGGTATGGGCTCGGGAGTCGCCTCAACCACCCCTAACCATCGGCACCCCTAACCGTGGGTATAGGGGTGGTCACCTCTTCTTGAGAGGCTCCCACCAACCGCGGTGTGTCAGGTACCACTTGGCGGTTTCCGCGAGGCCGTTCTCGAACGACATCTCGGGGCGGTAGCCGAGTTCGGTGGAGATTTTCGCGATGTCCACCGAGTAACGGCGGTCATGGCCCTTGCGATCGGGCACCCTCTCGACCATCGACCGGTCGGCGCCGAGGAGTTCGAGCAGCCGTTCCGTGAGGTCCAGATTGGTCAGTTCGGTGCCGCCGCCGATGTTGTAGACCTCTCCCGGGCGGCCGTTCTCGGCGACCAGGGCGATACCGCGGCAGTGGTCGTCCACATGCAGCCAGTCCCGGACGTTTCCGCCGTCGCCGTAGAGCGGCACCGGTGTGCCGTCCATGAGGTTGGTGACAAAGAGCGGAATGACCTTCTCGGGGTGCTGGTACGGGCCGTAGTTGTTGGAGCAGCGGGTCACACAGACGGGCAGTCCATGGGTACGGTGGAAGGCCCTGGCCAGCAGATCGGAAGATGCCTTGGACGCGGAATACGGCGAGTTGGGCTCCAGCGGTTCCTCCTCGCTCCAGGAGCCGCTTTCGATGGAGCCGTAGACCTCGTCCGTGGAGACGTGGACGAATTTCCCGATCTCCGCGTTCGCGGCCGCGTTCAGGAGGGTGTGGGTGCCCAGGACATTGGTGCGCACGAATTCCTCGGCGCCGGATATCGAGCGGTCGACATGCGATTCGGCGGCGAAGTGGACCACCAGATCGGTGCCGCGCAGCAGCTCGCCGACGAGCTCGCCGTCGCAGATGTCGCCGCGGACGAAGCGCAGCCGGGGGCTGTCGGCGACCTCGGCCAGGTTGGCCTCGTTGCCCGCGTAGGTGAGCTTGTCGACCACCACGACCTGGGCGTCCGCCCAGGCGGCGTACGCCCCCGTCAACGTCTGCCGGACGAAGTGGGAGCCGATGAAGCCCGCGCCGCCGGTCACAACTATGCGCACTGGAGACAACCCTTCAGCGATGATTGGCCGCGATATCCATCAGGTATTTTCCGTATTCGGTCTTGCCGAGTTCCGCACCGAGCTCGTGGCAGGCGGCCGCGTCAATGAAACCCATGCGGAAGGCTATCTCCTCGAGACAGGCGATCCGCACGCCCTGGCGCTGTTCCAGAAGCTGCACATACTGCCCCGCCTGCAGCAGCGAGTCATGGGTTCCGGTGTCCAGCCAGGCGAATCCGCGGCCGAGTCCGACCAGTCTGGCCTTTCCGCGCTCCAGATAGACCCGGTTGACGTCCGTGATCTCCAGTTCGCCGCGCGCGGAGGGCTGTACGTTCTTGGCGATGTCCACGACGTCGTTGTCGTAGAGATACAGGCCGGTGATCGCCAGATTGGACCGGGGGGCGGCCGGCTTCTCCTCGAGGGAGATCAGCCGGCCCTGCTCGTCCATTTCCCCGACACCATAGCGCTCGGGATCCTTGACCCCGTAGCCGAAAAGCACACAGCCGTCGACATGGCTTGCCTCGTTGTGCAGCATCTTCGAAAACCCGGGCCCGTGGAAGATGTTGTCGCCGAGGACCAGCGCCACCTGGTCGTCGCCGATGAACTCGGCTCCGATGATGAATGCCTCGGCGATGCCATTGGCCTCCGGCTGTTCGGCGTACTCGATCGAAAGGCCCAGCCGGCGGCCGTCGCCGAGGAGCGCGCGGAACAGCCCCACATGGAGCGGGGTGGAAATGATCTGGATTTCCCTGACGCCGCCGAGCATGAGCACCGACAGCGGATAATAGATCATCGGTTTGTTGTAGACGGGAAGGATCTGCTTCGACACCGCATGTGTCAAAGGATGCAGTCGGGTACCGCTTCCTCCGGCGAGGACTATGCCCTTCATGCGGCCAGAAGCTATCAACGCCGTCGGCCCGCGCTCCAGGTCTGCCGCGGCGATAGGGGGGTAATCAGGGGTGGTCATGGAACAGGGGTGGCATCCTGCCGCCACCCCTTCCGCGGGACCTCGCCCCCGTCAGCGCTCAGGCGATTTCATCTACCTGGGCCCGCAGCGCGGTCGGCAGCTGCTGGCGACTCCTGATATTCAGCTTGCGGTACACCCGCGTCAAATGCTGCTCAACTGTGCTGATGGTGATGAACAGGCTGGCGGCTATTTCCCGGTTCGTATAACCGTCCACCGCCAGGGCGGCGACCCGGGCCTCGGATTCGCTGAGCTTCGTCCCCAGGGACGGCGGCACCGCCGGCTTCGGGCCGAGCGGTCCGGACACCGGCCGTACCACCGGCCCTGGATCGCGGGCCTGCAGACCGGAGTCGAGGCGGATCCGGTCGCACAGCTCCTCGGCCCCGCACTCCTTGGCCATCCGCCAGGCCCGGCCGGTGATGGCGTCGGCCCGTCCGAGCTCCCCGGAGCCGCGCAGCGTACGCCCCAGATCGTCCAGCGCCCGGGCCAGCTCCAGCCGGTCGCCGGAGCACTGCAGCTCCTCCACGGCCTGGCCGAGCAGCCGGGACCGGTTCTCGATGTCGCCCGCGGCGGCGAGTAACCGCAAGGAGACGCCGCGGACCCGGGAGTCCCCGGCACCGTTCCTGGCCAGCTGCTCGGAGACCAGGTTCGCGGCCTTCTCCCGGTCGCCGAGCTCCAGCCACGCCTCGGCGGCGTCGGAGCGCCAGGGCAGCAGCGCGGGCTGGTCGAGCTCCCACAGCTGGGCGAGCCGGCCGGCCATCAGGAATTCGCCGAGCGCCGCGTTGATGCGGTTGGTGGCGAGGTAATAGCGGCCGCGGGCGCGGGTGTAGCCGAGTCCGTAGATGCTCTTGAACAGCGCCTCGGGGACCGGGCGGCTCAGCTGCCGCGCCGCCGCGTCGTACTTGCCCATCGCCGTGTACGCGAGGATCTGGCTGGCCAGGGGGCCGCCGATGAAGACGCTTCCGTCGCTGCCGGGCACGATGTCCAGGGCGATGGTGGCATAGGCCGCCGACTCCACGAGGTTGCCCTGCCGCAGGGCGATCTCGGCCCGGATCGAGGCGAAGATGGCACGCCAGCCCGGTGCCCGGCGCCGCTCGGCCTCCTCCATCAGCGAATCGCACCACGGCGCCGCCTTGTCCGGGCGGCCCGCGTACACCAGCGCGTTCACCGAGTTGACGATGGGTTCGAAGGTGGCGTCGGTGAGCGGCGAGACCTCGAGCACCTTCTCCGCCGCGGCGACCGGCGACTCCTCGCTCCCCCCGCGGCCGAAGAAGCCGCTGAACGCCGCGGTGATCGTGGACAGCGAGGAGGGTCTGCGGGATCTGAGCGGGGTACGGGAGGAGGCGCCGCCGTCCTCGCCCTGGCGCGCCGCGGCCCCGGGGAGGCGGTCCGGCGCACCGGAGTCCTGGGCCCACCGGGCGGCCATCCGGAACTGGGCCATCGAGGTGGGTCCCGCGTCGCTCATCACGGCGTTGAGCCGGCCGATGGCGCCGCGCGCCTCCTCGATCCGGCCGTGGGCGAGCAAGAGTTCGATCAGCCGTCCGATATGGGCGGCGGGCAGCCGGTCGGCGTACAGCGCGGCCAGCGGCTCCTCCAGCATCCGCTCGGACGCCGAGGGGTTGAGCCGCCACATGATCCCGGCGGTGCCGATCCTGATGCCGGCCCGCAGCTCCTCGTCCTGGCAGGCCGTGTACGCCAACTCCAGGCAGGCGACCGCCAGTTTGGCGTCGTCCTCGGCGAGGGCCTGCTGCGCGGCGTCCCGCAGCAGCGGCACCGCCCAGGGCTCGTCGGCACCCTGGGCGGCGAGCAGATGACGGGCCACGGCGAGGGTGGCCCCGCCGCCCTGGTGCAGCAGGACGGCGGCGCGGCGGTTCATGTCCAGCCGGACCTCGGGGTCCATGTCCTCCAGCACCGCGGCCTCCACATACGGGTGACGGAAGGCGAGACCGTCGACGAGGCCCGCCGCGTCCAGCGCGGCGACGCCGCGCCGGGTGCCGGCGGAGCCGATGCGCAGCAGCCGGCCGAGGAGTTCGGGGGAGGCGGAGGCGCCGAGCACCGCGATGCCCTCGGCGAGCCGGGAGACGGTGCGCCCGCTGCGGTAGACACAGGTGAGTACGGCCTGGACGAACATGTCACCCACCACGGGTTCCACGGCGCGACCGTGCCGTGGGGGCGCCCCGGCGGTGCGGTAATCGTCAATCACCGCGCGTAGCAACAACGGATTACCGCCGCTCACCTCGTACCAGGTGTAAGCCACATCGGCCGAATCCGGGAGTCCCAGACGGGTGGTCAGCAGATGCGCGGTCTCCTCCCAGGACAGCCTCTCCAGCCGCAGCCGCTGGAAATTGGGTTGACGCAGCAGTTCGGTATTGAAGACCGCGTCTTTCTGGTCGCTGTCCGTCGCCTGTGCGAACACCATGAGTAGTTTGGCGGAGCGTGAACGGGTCGCCAGATACAGCAGATACTGAAGTGACTCCGCATCGACGAGCTGGAGTTCGTCGACGCAGATCACCACCGGTTCGCGTGAGGCGAGTTCATGCAGCGCGGCACGGAACTCCCGGGCCGCCTGGATATGTGGCGGGGTCCCGCCGGCGGGGTCGCCACCAGGGGTTTCACGGGGCTGTGCGGCATCGAGGGCGCCCTGGTCGAGTGCCTTGCGCAGATGGTCGGCGGTCGCCTTGGGCAGCCGGGGCGAGTCCAGAAGCTGGCGCAGCGTGCCGAGCGGAGCCCGGTCGGCCGACGTTCCGTAGGCCTTGAGGACAAGGGCTCCGGCCTTCGCCGCATGGGCGGTGACGGCTTCGAGCGTATGGGTCTTGCCGCAACCGACCGCGCCCTCGACGAGCACGATGCCCGCTTCCCCGGAAAGGCATCGGGAAAACGTCCGACGAAGTCTGTCGAATTGTGCGTCGAATTGTCTGGCTCTGGCCGATGAAAATACCATTGCTCGCACCCCCGAATGCGACGCGAAGCACTGCTCACGGCAGCCCGAACGACCTCCAGCAAGCTATACGCCCACCGGCCACGCCACCATCGCCGCACGTAAAATCATCGTTAACGAATTACCAATTCTGAGCGGACTGCCCGACGATCGACAAAATCGATGCGATCGAGCCGGCCCCTACCTGGGGCGACACCGCGAAGCCGAAGTGCACCAACACCCTGACAACCCTGCGCCACCCCCGTTCACGTGGGCATTTGTTCGGAAGGGCCAGCATACACGAGACCCCCTAGCAGGACCCGGGATAACCCATGACATCCTTGACTTCGACACCAAGTGGTCATCCATTGAGGCACCGCGGACCCCCTTCGAACATTTATTTGCCCGTTTTGATCGCTAATGCGATTCTTATGTCTGTTGCCGCTGGTAACCGCAAGCGATTCGCCGGGAATTCTCATGCCATAAAGCGGACAGAGGGATGGCGCGCCAATCCCTGTCACAATGAATTCCACAGCCACACATCCAAGCCCTTGGACTATTCCAATGGCACGTGCATACCCATTGTCATCGCGCGGGGCATACGGATGCCGGGGCGGGGACGGTGTGCCCCCGGCCCCGGCATCCCCCCGTGGCCCGCCGCTAGCGCTCGTGGAGGTGCAGCCCCCTGCCGCCCTTGCGGCCCAGGTGACCCGCCTCGACCAGCCGCTCCAGATGGCGGGCCGGGGCCAGGGCCGGATCCCGGAAGGTGCCGTGCAGAGTGCGCTGGATGGCGAGGGAGACATCGAGGCCGATCACATCCAGCAGGCGCAGCGGACCCATCGGATAGCCCTGCCCGGCCGCCATCACCGTGTCGATGTGCTCGGCGGTGGCCCAGCCCTCCTCAACCATCGCCACCGCGCTGTTCAGATAGGGAAAGAGCAGGGCGTTGACGATGAAACCGGACCGGTCCGGGCAGTCCACCGCACGCTTGCCGAGCGCCGCGGCCACCGCGTGCGCCGTGCCCAGCGCCTCCTTGGAGGTGAGCACGGTGTGCACCACCTCGACCAGCCGCATCACCGGCGCCGGGTTGAAGAAGTGCATCCCGATGACGTCCTCGGGCCGCCGCGTCGCCATCGCGCATTCGATGACGGGCAGGCTCGAGGTGGAAGTGGCCAGCACCGCCCCCGGTGCGCACACCCGGTCCAGATCGGCGAAGACGGCCCGCTTGACGTCGATGTCCTCCGCCACGGCCTCGACCACCAGGTCGCAGGCGCCGAGCGCCTGAAGGTCACGTCCCGCGGCCAGCCGGTCCATCGACTCGGTGAGCAGCCCGGGCGCCAGCTTGCCGCGCCGCACCCCCCGCTCCAGCGAGCGCTCCACGGCGGCCGTGGCCTCCTTGGCGCGCAGCTCGCTGCGGGCCACCAGCACCGTCGGATAGCCGGAGCGCGCGCACACCTCCGCGATGCCGACGGCCATCGTGCCCGAGCCCACCACCCCGATCCGCCGCACCGCGCGTGCCGGCACCGGCTCGCCGAGGCCGTCCGCCTCGCCGCCCCGGGCGGCGCCGCCCGCCTCGTACTCGTAGAAGCCGCGGCCCGCCTTCACCCCCACCAGACCGGCGGTGACCATATGGGCCAGGGTGGGCGCGGGCGCGTACCGCGGATCGCCGGTGCGCTCGTACAGCGCCTCCAGGGAGTCCCGCGCGGTGTCCAGGCCCATGGCGTCCAGCTGGGCCAGCGGCCCCATCGGCAGTCCGCAGCCGAGCGTCATGGCGGTGTCGATGCTGTCGCGCGAGGCGTAGCGCCGCTCGTACATGGCCACGGCGTTGTTGAGGTACGCCATGGTGAGCGCGCCCCCGATGAAGCCCGGCCGGTCGGCCACCGGCACCGGGATCCGGCCCAGGTCGCGCACCAGTTCCCGCACGTCCGCCAGGACCGCGTCGCCGGTGAGCGGGGTGCCCACCACCTCCACCGCCCGGTCCTCGCGGTCGGGGCCCAGCGGGAAGAGGTGCAGTCCCACCGTGCGGTCGGTCCGGCCGGAGCCGAAGGCGATCTCGGTCACCGGGAGCCCGGTGGTCGTGGTGGCGAACACCGTCTTTGGCGGACAGTCGGCGTGGGCGCGGGCGAGCAGCCGGCGCTTGGTCTCCAGCCGTTCGGGGACCGCCTCGACCACCAGGTCGGCCCGTGCGGCGGCCGCCGGGTCGGTGGTGAACGCGACGGCGGGTTCCGCCGCGGTCACCCGCCCCCGGCCGCGCCGCAGCGCCGCCTCGTCCCGCTCCACGGCGATCACCCGCCGACCGCCGCGGACCAGGGCGTCCACGAGGTGGCAGCCGGTGGTGCCGAGCCCGAACACCGCGACGGTGGGAAAGCGCTGTGCCATGCCGATGAGTCCTTTCACTGGCTGGGACCTTGGGTAGCTCACGAACCGCCGTGGCCGTCCTGCCACCTGACGAGCGCCGCGCCGAGCGACATCCCGCCGCCGAAACCGGCCAGCAGCAGCAACTCCCCGTCGGTGAACACGCCCTGTCGCCGGGCGTCGTCGAGCGCCAGCGGGATGGAGGCGGCGCTGGTGTTGCCGTGCTCGGACACCGTCAGATGCGTGCGTGCCCGCGGCAGCCCGAGGTCCGGGAGCGCCTTGGCCAGCAGCACACCGTTGGCCTGATGGGGAATGAAGTGGTCCACGCTCGATGCGTCCGTGCGCTGCGCGGCCAGCAGGGCCCGTATCGCCCGCGGCAGCTCGGCGAGGACGTACTCGCTGACCGCGCGGCCCCGCATCCGGAAGAAGTGGCCCCCGTCGGCGAGGGTCTTCTCCGAGGCCGGTGCGCGGCTGCCGCCCGCCGGCACCTGGATCAGCTCGTGGAGTGCGCCGTCGCTGGTGAGCAGCGATCCGGTGAGGCCGTAGCCGGGGCGCACGGGCCCGAGCACCACCGCCCCCGCCCCGTCGCCGAAGAGCACCGCGGTGCGCCGGTCGGTGCGGTCGATGATGCGGGAGTAGACATCGGCGCCGATCACCAGGGCGTACGGGGCGGGGGCGCCGGAGCCGGCCGACAGCAGCCCGGCCGCCGTCACCAGGGCGAAGACGAAGCCGCTGCAGACCGCGTTGAGGTCGAAGGCGGCCGCGCCCGTGGCACCGATCCGGTGCTGCACCAGACACGCGGTGGCGGGCTGGGGATGATCGGGGGTGGAGGTGGCGACCACGATCCAGCCGAGCTGACCGGCGCTGATCCCGGCGTCCGCGAGGGCGGCGCGGGCCGCTTCCACGGCCAGGTCGGAGGTGGCCTCGTGGTCGGCGGCGTAACGGCGCCGCCGGATCCCGGTCTTGGCCGAGATCCACTCCGCGGTCACCCCGGCGCGCTCGGCCACCAGCTCATTGGACACGGCCTCGGCCGGCAGATACGAGCCGGTGCCGAGGATCCCGACGGGCCGGCCGGCCGGTGTCCGGACCGGATGGTCGGTCATCTGTGTCTCCCGGCCCGGGCGGCCACCGCCGCCTTCGCCGGTGCCATCGCTGTCATCGCTGTGCGCGGGGTTCGGCGGTGCTCGAGAAGAAGCATTGAGTGGTTCCCTCCGGATCCATGCCGGGCATTGACGCTACGGACCGGGCACGGCACGGATAACCCCTAACCCCTCACCCCCCTAGGCCCCCTACCGAATGAACCCGGTCCGCCGTATGAGCCGGCACATGGCGGGCACCCGCCCAAGGTGGTACCGATACATGCAGGCCGAAGGCAGACCGGCTCAGGGAGCGGCCCCCATGGAGTGGTTCACCTCATCCGACTACTGGCTGAGCCGACTGGTCTTTCAACGGGGGCTGGCCGCCGTCTATCTGATCGCCTTTCTGACGGCGGCCCTGCAGGGCCGGGCGCTGCTCGGCGAGCGGGGGCTGACCCCGGTGCCGCGATTCCTCGAACGGGTGCCGTTCCGGAGCTCGCCCAGCCTGTTCCATCTGCACTACTCCGACCGGTTCTTCGTCTGCTGCGCCTGGCTGGGGGCCGCGCTGTCGGCCGCGCTGCTGGTGGGGGCCGCGGACCGGGCGCCCCTGGCGGTCGCGATGGTGGCGTGGCTGGTGCTGTGGCTGCTGTATCTGTCGATCGTCAACGTGGGACAGGTGTGGTACGGCTTCGGCTGGGAGTCCCTGCTGCTGGAGTCGGGGTTCCTCGCCGTCTTCCTGGGCAATGAGCACACCGCGCCGCCCGTGCTCGTCCTGTGGCTGCTGCGCTGGCTGCTGTTCCGGGTGGAGTTCGGAGCCGGACTGATCAAGATCCGTGGGGACCGCTGCTGGCGGGACCTGACGTGCCTCTACTACCACCATGAGACCCAGCCGATGCCGGGGCCGCTGAGCTGGTTCTTCCACCATCTGCCGCGGCCGCTGCACCGGGCGGAGGTGGCGGCCAACCATGTGGCGCAGCTGATCGTGCCGGTGCTGCTGTTCACCCCGCAGCCGGTCGCGAGCGTGGCGGCGGGGATCGTCGTGGTCACCCAGCTGTGGCTGGTGGCCTCCGGGAACTTCTCCTGGCTCAACTGGCTGACGATCCTGCTGGCGCTCCCGGCGGTCGACGGGCGCCGCGCCGCCGAGGTGCTGGGGCTGCCCGGGCCGCCGGCCCTCGCCGCTCCCCCGGTCTGGTACGAGGTGGTGGTGCTGGCCGCGGCCGCGCTGGTGCTGGTGCTCAGCTACTGGCCGGCCCGCAATCTGCTGTCGGGCCGCCAGCTGATGAACTATTCGTTCAACCCGCTGCACCTGGTGAACACCTACGGGGCCTTCGGCAGCATCAGCCGCAGCCGGCAGGAGGTGGTGATCCAGGGCACCGGCGACGCGGTCCTCACCCCGGACACGGTCTGGAAGGACTACGAGTTCCGGGGCAAGCCGGGCGATGTGCGGCGGATGCCGCGCCAGTACGCCCCGTACCATCTGCGGCTGGACTGGATGATGTGGTTCGCGGGGCTCTCGCCCGCCTACGCCGGGTCCTGGTTCACTCCGCTGATCGGCAAGCTGCTGGTCAACGACCCGGCGACGGTGAAGCTGCTGCGCGCCACCCCGTTCCCCGAGGCGCCGCCCACCCATCTGCGCGCACGGCTGTATCTCTACCGCTTCACCACCCCGGCGGAACGGCGGGCCACCGGGGCCTGGTGGCATCGGACGCTGCTGAGCGAGTTTCTGCCGCCGGTCCGGCTGGAGGACCACGGCTCGTCACGGACGTGACACCGGGCGGACGTGACACCAAGCCGACGTGACACCGGGCCGACGTGACACCGGGGCGACGTGACACCGGGCCGACGTGACACCGGGCGGACGTGACACCGGGCCAGGCCGACGCTCAGGCCGCGGCGCCCTTCGCGTTCGGAGTCTCGGCGCCCGGCGGGGGGTTGCGCAGTACGGCGTAGCCGACGCCGACGCCTACCGCGATCGGCCATTCCAGCACTCCGGCGAGGCCCATCGCGCCGAGGCCGAGGTAGAGCGGAAGCCCGCCCTTGGCGGGCAGGATCCGCCGCGCGGTCCTGATCGGCATCGTGGCCACGTTGGCCGTGGCCATGGCGGCGCGGGGGACGGTGAAGGTGACGGTGCGGTCCTTCCCCGAGGACGCGCCCGTCTTCCGGGTGTCGGTCGTCTTGGACGATGTCGTCGCTGCGCTCACGCCTTCCTCCTACCGGATGTCAATTTGGTTACTTTGTGACTGAATTAGGTAAGCATAGGCCGAATTTGCGATCTCGGCATATCAGGACCGAGGGGAGAGCAGCCGTTGCTGCCCATCACTGTGTTCACGGGGTTCACGGGCCTCGTCTCCGCCCCGTCCCGTGGGATCAGCGGTCTGCGGCTGCGCCTCGCGGACATCGCCGACGTCCTGCGCGACACCGGCGACCGGCGCTCCAGCCGGAGGGTGTGGGCCCGGGCCGGCCGGGCCCATGTGGAGGTCCTCGGGCTCACCGGCCACGGGGAGGGGCATGAGCGGCTGGCCCGCGCGGTGGAGGACGCGCTGCGGCGGGTGGCGGGCGTCAACTGGGCCGGGGTGAACGCGGCGCTGGGCCAGGTGCTGGTCGACTTCGACGAGGACCAGCTCGGCCCCGAGGACGTACTGAAGGTGGTCGAGCGCGTCGAGGCGGCCCAGGGCACGGACGTGGACTCCTTTCCGGCGGGCCGTCCGCAGCCGCCGTTCGCCTCCGCGCCGGCGACGCTGGCCGCGACCGCGCTCGCCGCCGACTGCCTGGGCCTGGTGGCGGCCACGATCCGGCGGGTGTCGATGATGCCCGCGCTCTCCCCCGCACTGCGCGTCCCCCTGGTGATGGCGGAGATCCAGCCGCGGGTGCGCGGTCTGCTGGAGTCCCGGCTCGGCCGCGCCCAGGCCGACACCCTGATCGGCGTGTCGAACGCCGTGGTGCACGCCCTGACCAGGGGCGAGGCCCCGCTCGCCCTGGACGCGCTGCAGCGCGTGCTGCAACTCGCCGAGATCCGCGGCCGGCAGGTCGTATGGCAGAGCCGGGAGCCGGAGTTGGTGACCGGCGGCGACGGGCTCCCGGAGCGCTCGCACCCGCCCGCCCCCCGGCCCGCTCCCCTGCCGCACGGACCGGTGGAGACCTGTATCGACCGCACCTCCCTGGCCTCGCTGTCCGGTGCGGGCGGGCTGCTGGCGTGGACTCGCGACCCCGCGCAGGCCGCCAAGGCGCTGATGGCCACCGTGCCGAAGGCGGCCGCCATGGGGCGGGAGGCGTTCGCCGCCCGGCTGGGCGATGTGCTGGCGCGCGACGGTGTGGTGCCCATGGACGGCACCGCGCTGCGGCTGCTGGACCGCGTGTCGGCGGTGCTGATCGACGCGCGGGTGCTGTGCGCCGGCCGTCCGCGGTTGATGTCGGTCACCACCGTCGGCGACCTGGGCGAGGCCGAGGCGTGGAGCGCCGCGCAGTCCGTCCTGGACCGCCGCACGCTGCGGGAGCTGTCCGACGAGGGGCCCTGGACGCGCGGCCTCTGGCGGCTGGAGCGGCCCCACGACATCCCCGCGGCGATCCCGGCGAGCCCCTTGGCCCTGACCGCGGACCTGCACGGCGAGGACGGCCGGCGGCAGGCCCGGGTCCGGATCGGCTGTGAACTCGACCCGCTGGCCGACGCCGTGGTGGCGGCGGCCCGCTCCGGCGCGCGGCGTCTGGTGCTCACCGGACACGCCAGTACGGACGAGATCGCTCCCTGGGCCGACGAACTGCTCCCCCTCGGCACCTCGCTCCCCGACACCGTGCGCCGGCTCCAGGTCGAGGGCCACGGCGTGCTGGTGATCAGCGGCGAGGACGACGAGGCGCTCGGCGCGGCCGATCTCGGCGTCGCCGTCACGGCGCGCGGTGAGAGCCGGGTGTGCTGGTCGGCCGATCTGATCTGCCGCCCCGGGCTTCTTCACGCGTGGCGGGTGCTGCGGGCGCTGGAGGACGCGCGCTCGGTCAGCCGGCGCGCGGCGCGGCTGTCGATGGGCGGTTCCGCGCTCGGCGCGCTCATCGCCGCGGCGGGGACCCGGCCCGCGGTGGCCGGACTCGCCACCTCCCCGGTGTACAGCGCGGCGTTCCTGGCCGTGCTCGGCGGGATCGGCGCGGCGCGCCGGGTCGAGCGCCGCCCCCCGCCGCCGCCCCGTGTCCGCGGCAACTGGCATGCCCTGGGGGCGCGGGAGACCCTGAGCGTGCTGTGCGCGTTCCGGGAGAACGGGACGGAGCTGCCCGACGCTTCGGGCGCGTCACGCGGCGCGGGTCCCGGCGCGCCGGGGGCCCTGTGGTCCGCCGGGGTGCGTCCGGTGCGCAAGGCCGCCGGGACGGTCGTACGGGCCGGGGCGCCCGGTGCCATGGGGGCGGCCTCCGCCCGGTTCGCGGCGCTGTACCGGAACACCGCCTCGCTGGTGAACGCGGTGCGCGAGGAGCTGCACGATCCGCTCACCCCGGTGCTGGCGCTGGGCGCCGCGGCCTCGGCGGCGGTGGGATCCGGTGTGGACTCCTTCCTCGTCGTCAGCGTGATGGCGGGCAACGCGGTGATCAGCGGCGCACAGCGGCTGCGGGCCGAGCGCTCGCTGCGCGGCCTGCTGCTGAGCGAGCGGATGAACGGCCGGCTGGTCGACTGGGCGCCCGCGATGCCCCTGGCGGACGGGGTGGCGGCGGACCGCGAGGTGTTCTTCGCGGGGCTGACCACCGCCCCGGTGCGCACGGTGGCCGCCGAGGAGCTGCGAGTCGGGGACATCATCGCGCTGCGGCCCTCGGACGTCGTACCGGCCGACGCCCGGCTGCTGGTCAGCGACCGGCTGGAGCTGGACGAGGCCGGACTCACCGGCGAGTCCGGCCCGGTGGCCAAGGACCCGGCCGCCACTCCGGGCGCCGACCTCGCGGACCGGTCCTGCATGGTCTACGAGGGCTGCACGGTGCTCGCCGGAACCGGATACGCCGTGGTCGTGGCCGCCGGACCGCAGACCGAGGCCGGGCGCGCCGCCGAACTGGCCGGACGCGCCACCGCGCCCATCGGGATCGAGGGCCGGCTGGCCGCGCTCACCAAGGTCGCGCTGCCCGCCACCGGCCTCGGCGGCGCCGCCGTCACCCTGCTGGGGCTGATGCGCGGGGTGCCGGTGCGCGAGGCGCTGTCCACCGGCGTGGCCATCGCGGTGGCCGCCGTGCCCGAGGGGCTGCCGCTGGTGGCCACGGTCGCGCAGTCCGCCGCGGCGCGCCGGCTCTCGCACCGCGGGGTGCTGACCCGCTCGGCGCGGGTGTTGGAGGCCCTGGGCCGGGTCGACGTCGTCTGCTTCGACAAGACCGGCACCCTGACCGAGGGCCGGCTGGCCGTGGCCCGGGTCGCCGGGTACGACCACGAGCTGCCGACCGGCAGTGCGCTGGGCAGGCGGCTGCTGCGTACGGCGGCCCGGGCCTGCCCCGAGCGCGAGGGCGGGCGGGCGCTGGCGCACGCCACCGACCAGGCCGTCATCGACGCGGCGGCCGCGCACTGCGACCGGGACGACGCCTGGTCTCCGGTCTCCGAGCTGCCCTTCGAGGCCAGCCGGGGATTCTCGGCGTCGCTGGGCACGGAGTCCGGGCGCCCGCATCTGGCGGTCAAGGGGGCACCGGAGATCGTGCTGGCCCGGTGTGCGTACGCCCTGAGTCCGGGGGCGGCGGGCGACACCGTGCCGCTGACCGCCGAGCGGCGGCACGCCACGGAGCGCCTGCTGTACTCGCTGGCCTCCGACGGGCTGCGGGTGCTGGCGGTGGCCGAGGCCCGGCCCGCCACGTCCGACACGCCGACGGCGGAGGTGGCCGGAATCGCCACGGAGCTCACGCTGCTGGGCTTCATCGCCATCGCCGACACCACACGGCCGGGTGCCGCCGAGACCGTCAAGCGGCTGACCGACGCCGGGGTGCGCGTCGCCATGGTCACCGGCGACCATCCGACCACGGCGGTCGCCATCGCCCGGGAGCTGGGCATCCCGGACGCCGAGCCGGTGCTCACCGGCGCGGAGCTGGACACCCTGCCCGAAGGCGAGCGGGTCGAGCGGATCGCCCGTACCACCGTCTTCGCCCGGGTCTCCCCCGAGCACAAGGTCCGTATCGTCCAGGCGCTGCGGCAGGCCGGGCAGGTGGTGGCCATGACCGGGGACGGGGTGAACGACGCGGCCGCCATCCGCCTCGCGGACATCGGCATCGGGCTGTCGGCCCATGGCTCCGCCTCGGCCCGCGCCGCCGCCGACCTGGTGCTCACCGACCCGGACCCGACCCGGATCCTCGACGCGCTGCAGGAGGGCAGGGCGCTGTGGCGCAGTGTGCGCGACGCGGTGGCGATCCTGGTCGGCGGGAACGCGGGGGAGGTCGCCTTCACCGTCCTGGGCGCGGCGGTGGCCGGGCGGGCGCCGCTGGGCACCCGTCAGCTGCTGCTGGTGAATCTGCTCACCGACATGCTGCCCGCCCTGGCGGTGGCCCTGGCCCGGTCCCGGGAACAGAAGTCCGGTGAGGACCCGCTGGTCGGCGGCCCGGCGTCCGCGCTGTTCGGCTCCGATCTGGGGCGCATCCTCGCGGTGCGCGGCAGTGCCACCGCGCTGGGCGCCGCCGCGGCCTGGCAGTGCGGGCGGATGACGGGCCGGGACCGGCGGGCGAGCACCATGGGGCTCGCGGCGCTGGTCGGCACCCAGCTGGGCCAGACGTTCATGACGGACTGGCACAGTCCCCTGGTGCTGGTCACCAGCGTCGCCTCGGCGGCCACGCTGTTCGCCATCGTGGAGACCCCGGTGGTCAGCCACTTCTTCGGCTGTACGCCCCTGGGCCCGATGGCCTGGTCGGTCGTCGGCACGTGCTCGGCCGCCGCCACTTTGGGCGCGGCCGTCGCGCCACGGCTGCTCTTCCCCCGGCGGCCGCCGCTCGCGGTCTGAACACACCACCCGGGAAACCGGATATCTCCGGCGTTTCTTAACCTCAGCTTTCCTTCCATTCACCGGACGCTCACCCGGTGTGCGCCACCCGCTTCCCGACGCGGGTCAGGCTACGGACGGAAGCGGATGCCTCGCTTCCGCTCGTGTTCCGTCCAGTGAGGTACTCATGGCCCACATTCTGACGACCGTCCTGGTCAAGCTGGCCCAGATCGCGCTGGAGGCGTTTGTCGCCCAGCTCGTGAAGACGCTGGTGACCTCGACCTTCCGTCCGGCCGCCGCTCCGGCCGCCGCCTGATACGGCCGGCACCCGCCGGCCGTCCGGGGTGACGTCCCCAGGGACGGCACCCCGCCACCATCATCGAGGCCCGGAAGCGCCGCGACGCTCCCGGGCCTTCCGCAAGCTGTGGCGCCACGCGGCCCCGCTCCGTGCGGCCCGGCTCAGCGCGACGCACTCAGTGGCCGTACGACGCCGCCCGGTGCACCGGGCCGTGGGCGGTCGGGCAGTGCTCCCCGTCCTCGCCTCCCCGCGCGGCGGGGTCCTCCAGATGGTCGACCTGAAGCGTGGTGTGGGTGATCCCGTACTCACCGCTCAGCACCGCCTCCAGGTCCTCCCGGACCGCATGGCAGTCGCCGCCCGCCGCGACCAGGACATGCGCGGAGAGCGAGACCTCGCCCGAGGTGATCTGCCAGACATGCAGATCGTGCACCTCCGCCACCTGTCCATGGGCGACGAGACGGCCGCCCACCTCATCGGGTTCGACCCCGGCCGGGGCGGCCTCCAGCAGCACCCGGCCGGAGGCGCGCAGCAGCTCCACACCCGCCTTGATCATGAGGACGACCACCAGCAGACCGGCGATCGCGTCGGCGCGGGCGAAACCCGTGGTCACCACCACCAGCCCGGCGACGGCGGTGGCGATGAAGGCGTAGAGATCATTGAGCACATGCTGGAAGGCGCCCTCGACATTGAGCGAGGAGCGGTTCGCCCTGGACATGCACCAGGCGGCCGCGAGATTCACCGCCACCCCGGCCAGCGCGGTGATCAGCACCAGACCGCCGGTCACCTCGGGCGGATCGATCAGCCGCCCCACACTCTCATAGCCGAGATAGGCGCCGAGCAGCAGCAGGGAAAGGCCATTGGCCTGGGCGGAAAGGATTTCCGACCGCTTGAGCCCATAGGTGTATCCGCCGCGTGCGGGGCGCGCCGAGAGCCGGATCGCGATGAGCGCGAGCACGATGGAGGCGGCGTCGGTGAGCATATGGGCCGCGTCGGACAGCAGCGCCACGGAGCGGGCGATGATCCCGACGACGACCTCGACCGCCATGAAGCCGCTGATCAGCGCGAGGGCGAGGGACAGCCACCGGCGGTCGGCGTTCTCCGCCACCCCGTGGGCGTGGCCGCCGTGCCCAGCTCCGCCGCGCCCCTCGTCGGGTCCGTGCGCATGAGCTCCCACCGGCTCCTCCTCGGATCGTCTTCGGGACAGCGCAATTGAAACAGCACCGAGGGGAATTCACCAAAGGCTGCAATGGACACGGTTATCAATAAACTTGCGCACCGGCGGCGAAGGTGCTTTATGAATGCGGCAATGCTTTTCATTTCGGAGTGCGAAAAGGGGGTGCGGCCGGGCCGCCCGGGCCCACCGCCGGGGAGTCGCTGACATGTGCGAGACCACGCCGATGCGGGTGAGACCGGCGCGCGGAAGGTGACCCGGCGGGGCGGAGCGCGTTGTCCGACTATGACGACGACGATGCGACGCCGTTCTCTCTCGCAGCCGAGCAGAGCGCTGGACCGGAGCACCGAAGGCGACGGAACGGTTCATCAGACCGTTCACACATCCACATCCGTACCGATCTACGCGGCGCTCGTCGAGCGCTGGGCGTCCGCGGGGCGCGCGGTGCCCGGGCGCTACGACCGCGAGTGGACCGAACTGGTCAACTGTCCGCCCTGGCCGGACCGGATCCGGGCGGCGGCCCGCCCGGCGGCACGACCCTCCACCGACTGAGCCACCGGTCGTACACCGGCTGGCTCATCTCGTCGTGCGGGGGCGCGGACACGCGGGACACGCCCACTCGCCCCCGCGGACGTGCCTACTCGTCCCCGCCCTCCAGGCCGCCCTCCGTCTCCAGATACAGCTCCCGCACCCGCTCCAGCACCTCCGGGTCGGGCTCGTCCCACAGCCCGCGGCTCTCGGCCTCCAGCAGCCGCTCGGCCATGCCGTGCAGCGCCCAGGGGTTGGCCTCCTCCAGGAAGGCGCGGTTCTCCGGGTCGAGCAGATAGGTCTGGGCGAGCTTGTCGTACATCCAGTCGGCGACCACGCCCGTGGTCGCGTCGTAGCCGAAGAGGTAGTCGACCGTCGCGGCGAGCTCGAAGGCGCCCTTGTAGCCGTGGCGGCGCATCGCCTCGATCCAGCGCGGGTTGACCACCCGGGCGCGGAAGACCCGTGAGGTCTCCTCGTGGAGGGTGCGGGTGCGGACCGTCTCGGGGCGGGTGGAGTCGCCGATGTACGCGGCGGGTGCGGTGCCCTTGAGCGCGCGCACGGTGGCCACCATGCCGCCGTGGTACTGGAAGTAGTCGTCGGAGTCGGCGATGTCGTGCTCGCGGGTGTCGGTGTTCTTGGCCGCGACCGCGATCCGGCGGTAGGCGCTCTCCATCTCGGCCCGCGCCGGCCGCCCCTCCAGACCGCGCCCGTAGGCGTAGCCGCCCCAGACCGTGTAGACCTCGGCGAGGTCGGCGTCGGTGCGCCAGTCGCGGCTGTCGATGAGCTGGAGCAGCCCGGCGCCGTAGGTGCCGGGGCGGGAGCCGAAGATCCGGGTGGTGGCGCGGCGCTCGTCACCGTGTGCGGCGAGGTCGGCTCGGGTGTGCGCCCGGATGTAGTTGTCCTCGTCGCTCTCCTCCAGGGAGGCGGCGAGCCGGACGGCGTCGTCCAGCAGCCCGACGACGTGGGGGAAGGCGTCCCGGAAGAAGCCGCTGATGCGCAGGGTGACGTCGACGCGCGGGCGGCCCAGCTGGTCGAGCGGCACGGGTTCCAGGCCCGTCACCCGGCGCGAGGCGTCGTCCCACACCGGCCGGACACCCAGCAGCGCCAGCGCCTCGGCCACATCGTCGCCGGAGGTGCGCATCGCGCTCGTGCCCCACAGCGAGAGGCCGACGGACTTCGGCCACTGGCCGTCGTTGTCGGCGCGGTAGCGCTCCAGGAGCGAATCGGCGAGAGCCTGGCCGGTCTCCCAGGCCAGCCTGCTGGGCACGGCCTTGGGGTCGACGGAGTAGAAGTTGCGGCCGGTCGGCAGGACGTTGACCAGTCCGCGCAAGGGCGAGCCGGAGGGCCCCGCGGGGACGAACCCGCCGGCGAGGGCGTGGACGGCGTGGTCGATCTCGTCCGTCGTGGCCGCCAGCCGGGGGACGACCTCGCGGGCGGCGAAGTCGAGAATCGCGGAGACGGCGGGGCGCTGCTCCTCGGGCAGGGTGAGGACGGCCTTCTCGACGGCCTCCGGGGCCCATTCGGCGTCCTCCATCGCCTGGACCAGTCCGCGGGCCCGCTCCTCGGCCTCGTCGGCGCCGGTGCGGGTGGCGGCCGACTCGTCGAGGCCGAGCGCCTCGCGCAGGCCGGGGAGTGCGGACGTACCGCCCCAGATCTGGCGGGCGCGGAGGATGGCCAGCACCAGGTTGACGCGCGCGGGCCCGGCCGGGGCCGTGCCCAGGACATGCAGTCCGTCGCGGATCTGGGCGTCCTTGACCTCGCACAGCCAGCCGTCGACGTGCAGCAGGAAGTCGTCGAAGCCGTCGTCGTCCGGCCGGTCCTCCAGGCCCAGGTCGTGGTCGAGCCGGGCGGCCTGGATGAGGGTCCAGATCTGGGCGCGGATGGCGGGGAGCTTGGCCGGGTCCATCGCGGAGATGGCGGCGTACTCGTCGAGGAGCTGCTCCAGCCGCGCGATGTCGCCGTAGGAGTCGGCGCGGGCCATCGGCGGGACGAGGTGGTCGACGAGGGTGGCGTGGACGCGGCGCTTGGCCTGGGTGCCCTCGCCCGGGTCGTTGACCAGGAAGGGGTAGACGAGCGGCAGATCGCCGAGCGCGGCGTCGGGGCCGCAGGCGGCGGACAGTCCGGCGTTCTTGCCCGGCAGCCACTCCAGGTTGCCGTGTTTGCCCAGGTGGACCATGGCGTCGGCGCCGAAGCCGCCGTCGGCGCGGGGGGTGGCCATCCAGCGGTAGGCGGCCAGGTAGTGGTGCGAGGGCGGCAGATCGGGGTCGTGGTAGATGGCGATGGGGTTCTCGCCGAAGCCGCGCGGGGGCTGGATGACCACCAGGAGGTTGCCGCGGCGCAGCGCGGCCAGCACGATCTCGCCCTCCGGGTCGCGGCTGGTGTCGACGAACATCTGGCCGGGCGGCGGGCCCCAGTGCTCCTCGACCGCGTCCCGCAGCTCCCGCGGCAGCGTGGCGTACCAGCGGCGGTAGTCGGCGGCCGGGACGCGCACGGGGTTGCGGGCGAGCTGCTCCTCGGTGAGCCACTCCTGGTCGTGGCCGCCCGCCTCGATGAGGGCGCGGATCAGGTCGTCGCCGTCGCCGGAGACCAGGCCCGGGAGCGCGTCGGGCCCGTCCTCGGGGCCCAGGTCGTAACCATCGGCGCGCAGCCGGCGCAGCAGGGCGACGGCGCTCGCGGGCGTGTCGAGGCCGACGGCGTTGCCGATCCGGGAGTGCTTGGTGGGGTAGGCGGAGAGGACGAGCGCCAGGCGCTTGTCGGCGGCGGGGATATGGCGGAGCCGGGCGTGTCGTACCGCGATTCCGGCGACCCGCGCGGCGCGTTCGGCATCGGCGGCGTAGACCGGCAGGCCGTCCTCGTCGACCTCCTTGAACGAGAACGGCACGGTGATCAGCCGTCCGTCGAACTCGGGGACGGCGACCTGGGTCGCGGCGTCCAGCGGGGAGAGCCCCTCGTCGTTCTCCTCCCACGCGGCGCGCGACGAGGTCAGGCACAGCGCCTGCAGGACGGGCACGTCGAGCGCGGCGAGCGCGCCCGCGTCCCACGCCTCGTCGTCGCCGCCCGCGGACGCCTCGGCGGGGCGGGTGCCGCCGGCCGCGAGGACGGTGGTGACGATCGCGTCGGCCGCGCCGAGGGCCTCGATCAACTCGGGCTCGGGGGCCCGCAGCGAGGCGACGAACAGCGGCAGCGGGCGGCCACCGGCGTCCTCCACGGCCCGGCACAGGGCCTCCACGAAGGCGGTGTTGCCGCTCATGTGGTGGGCGCGGTAGTAGAGCACCGCGATGGTCGGGCCGGTGACGTCGGCCGAGCCGGCGGCGCGGTCGGTGCGCTCCAGCGGACCCCAGGTGGGCGCGGGCGCGGGCGGTTCGAAGCCATGGCCGGTGAGCAGCACGGTGTCGGAGAGGAACCGGGCGAGCTGGTCGAGGTTGGCGGGCCCGCCGTGGGCGAGGTAGGCGTGGGCCTCGGCGGCGATGCCGACCGGAACCGTGGACGCCTCCATGAGCTGGGCGTCGGGCGCCTGTTCACCGGTGAGGACGACCACGGGCAGGTCGCCCGCGAGCAGCGTGTCGAGCCCCTCCTGCCAGGCGCGGATGCCGCCGAGGAGCCGTACGACGACGAGTTCGACGCCGTCGAGGAGGCCGGGGAGGTCATCGAGAGCGAGGCGGGCCGGGTTGGCGAGGCGGTACGGCACCGGGCCCGTGGCGGCACGGGCGCTCAGCAGGTCGGTGTCGGACGTCGACAGCAGCAGAATCATGCGACGGCATGCCTTCCTCGGGGTCCGCGCCCCGGGCGGGTTGAAGACGGCGGCAGTTCCTGGCTCGCGCCGCCGCTGCCGTTGGGCAGCCGCCGCGCTCACAGTGGCGGGACCGCGCCGGATTTCCACCGGCTTCCTACCGTGAGTGCCGTCTTGTGCGTTCGGCGGGCCGGGACCGACCCACCGCTGAGCATAGTAAGCGTTGCTGACCTGCCACGGGACGGTGAGTTCCGGCCTGGCCGGGGCGGTGGGCCGGACCGGATCGTCGGTATGCTCGCCGCCATGTCCCTCCCCCCGACAACCACCCCATCCGGGGATGAAACCCCCGTGCGCGGGCGCGATGACGCCTGTCCGGGCGCGCTGCGGCTGCACCCGGCGGACGACGGTTCGCTCGCCCGGATCCGGGTGCCGGGCGGGCTACTGACGGCCCGTCAGGCGCTGGCGCTGGGGCGGGTGGCCGAGGAGCTGGGCGACGGGCGGCTGGACATCACCTCACGGGGCAATCTGCAGGTGCGCGGCTTGGCCGCGGGGTGCGGCGCGGAGCTGGCGGCCCGGCTGCGGGCGGCCGGACTGCTGCCCTCCGACCGCCATGACCGGGTGCGCAACATCGTGGCGTCGCCGCTGTCCGGCCTGGACGGCGAGGGGCATGCGGATGTGGTGGCGTGGGTGCGGGAGTTGGACGCCGTGCTGTGCGACGACACACCGGCGGGGGGCGGGGAATTGTCGGGCTTGTCGGGCAGGTTCCTGTTCGCGCTGGACGATGGGCGTGGCGATGTGGCCACCTTGGCCGCGGATGTGACATTGATCGCAACGCCGGACGGTGGAGCGGTGCTACGGGTCGGCGGTCCGCCGCCGGGCCCCGGTGCGCCGTCGCCGTCGGCGGCGGGGACACGCCCGGCCGCGGCAGCGCGGCGGGAGTCTCGTACGGCCGGGTCGACGGCAGGGGGTGGTCTCCGGGTACGCGGCGAGGACGCGCCGCGTGCGGCGGCGCTGGCCGCGGTGGAGTTCCTGGCCAAGGCCCGTGAGAGCGGCACCCGGGCGTGGCGGGTACGCGAACTCCCCGTGCGACACGCCGTCATGACCGAGGGATTGGCCGCGCGACTCGCCGACGCGGGCATCGAGGCCGTACCCGTGGAGCATGAACCGGCGCCCCGCGCCACGCCACCCGCCCCCGGGCCGGTCCCCGGCCCGAACGGGCGTCACGCGCTCTCCGTCGCGCTCCCCCTGGGCCGGGTGAGCGCCGCGCAGTGGCGGCTGCTCGCCGGGCTCGCCTCCCGGAGCGGGGCCGCTGAGCTGCGTATGACACCCTGGCGCGGCGTGGTGCTCCCCGGGTTCGCCCCGGACGACACGCGCGGTGCCTTGTCCGAACTGTCCGACGCGGGACTGGTGACCACGCCGGACTCACCGTGGCTCGGGGTCGGCGCGTGCACGGGGCGGCCGGGCTGCGCCAAGTCCCTGGCGGATGTGCGGGCCGACACGGCCCGCATGGTGGCGGACCCGGTGCTACGGCGCTCGGGTACGGCACGGGCGGCCACGGACCCGGCGCGCGGGACCTCGGGCACGGCCCGGGGAGCCGCGGACACGGTCGGGGTGGCCGCGAACGCGGCGGGAGCGGTCGCGGACGGTCCGAAGCCGCGGCCGGTGAGCGGCCCGGCGTACGGCGGCGGCACACCGTACGGCGGCGGCCCGGCCGGGCCCGGTCCGCTGCCGGTGTACGTCTCCGGCTGTGAACGGCGCTGCGGTCACCCCGGGGGCCGCTGGGTGGACGCGCTGGCGACCGGCGACACGGACTACCGCGTCACCGTGCGGGGCGCGAGGGGAGACACGCCGGAGGCGGAGAGCTCGGACAGCTCGAACAGCGTGGATGTGACAGCAGAGCAGTTGGCCGGCGCGGTCGCGGCGGCCCGTGGAACGACATGATCGAGGACACCGTGTTCGACTACGAGAAGGACGGGGCGGCCATCTACCGCGCGTCCTTTGCCACCATCCGTGCCGAGGCCGACCTCGGCGGGCTCCCCGCCGACGTCGGCCAGGTGGCGGTGCGGATGATCCACGCCTGCGGCATGGTCGACCTGGTCAAGGACCTCGCGTACACCCCCGAGGTGGTCTCCCGCGCCCGCGCCGCGCTGCGGTCCGGCGCGCCGGTGCTCTGCGACGCGCGCATGGTCGCCAGCGGGGTCACCCGCAAGCGGCTGCCCGCCGACAACGAGGTCATCTGCACCCTCACGGACCCCGCCGTACCGGAGTTGGCGCGGCGCATGGGCACCACGCGCAGCGCCGCCGCGCTGGAGCTGTGGCGGGACCGGCTCGACGGGGCGGTGGTGGCGGTGGGCAACGCCCCCACGGCGCTCTTCCGGCTGCTGGAGATGATCGAAGAAGAAGGGCCGGGCGCGCCGCGCCCGGCCGCCGTGATCGGTGTGCCGGTGGGCTTCATCGGCGCCGCCGAGTCCAAGGAGGCGCTGGCCGGGCATCCGGCGGCGCTCGACCACCTGGTGGTGCACGGCCGGCGGGGCGGCAGTGCCATCGCGGCGGCCGCGATCAACGCGATAGCGAGCGAGGAAGAGTGAGCGAGCAGCAGACGGGCCGGCTCTACGGTGTGGGGCTCGGCCCCGGCGACCCCTCCCTGATGACCGTACGCGCCGTGGAGGTCATCGCCGAGGCCGATGTCATCGCGTACCACAGCGCCCGTCATGGGCGCAGCATCGCGCGCTCCATCGCCGAGCGGCATCTGCGGCCCGACCACATCGAGGAGCGGCTGGTCTATCCGGTCACCACGGAGACCACCGACCATCCGGGCGGTTATCGCGGCGCGATGGACGAGTTCTACGCGGACGCGGCCGCCAGGCTCGCCGCGCATCTGGACGCGGGGCGCACGGTCGCGGTGCTCGCGGAGGGCGATCCGCTCTTCTACGGGTCGTATATGCACATGCACAAGCGGCTCGCCGACCGCTACCCCACCGAGGTCATCCCCGGTGTCACCTCGGTCAGCGCGGCGGCCGCCCGGCTCGGCGTGCCGCTGGTGGAGGGCGAGGAGGTGCTGACGGTCCTCCCCGGCACCCTGCCGGAGGAGGAGTTGACGGCCCGGCTGGCGACGACGGACTCGGCGGCCGTGATGAAGCTCGGCCGGACCTTCCCGACGGTGCGGCGCGCGCTGGAGCGGTCGGGGCGGCTCGCGGACGCGCGCTATGTGGAGCGCGCCACGATGGACGCGGAGCGAACCGCCCGGCTGGCCGAGGTCGACCCGGAGTCGGTGCCGTACTTCTCGATGGCGGTGCTGCCCAGCCGGGTGGACGCGCCGCGCGAGGAGTCCGGTCCGGGCGAGGTCGTGGTCGTCGGCCTGGGTCCGGCCGGTCCGCTGTGGCTCACCCCCGAGGCGCGGGCCGAACTGGCCGCCGCACAGGATCTGGTGGGCTACAGCACCTATCTGGACCGGGTGCCGGTACGGCCGGGCCAGCGGCGCCACGCCTCCGACAACAAGGTCGAGTCCGTACGCGCCGAATTCGCCCTCGACCTCGCCCGGCGGGGCCGGCGTGTCGCCGTGGTCTCCTCCGGCGACCCCGGCGTGTTCGCCATGGCCACCGCCGTCCTGGAGGCCGCCTCCGAGGACCCCTACCGCGAGGTCCCGGTACGGATCGTCCCCGGCATGACGGCGGCCCACGCCGCCGCCGCCCGGGCCGGCGCCCCGCTCGGCCACGACTACGCGGTGATCTCCCTCTCCGACCGGCTCAAGCCCTGGGAGGTCATCGCCGAACGGCTGCGCGCCGCCGCCGCGGCCGACCTGGTGCTCGCCCTCTACAACCCCGGCTCCCGCAGCCGCGTCTGGCAGGTGGGCAAGGCCCGCGAACTCCTGCTGGAGCACCGCGCCCCCGACACACCCGTGGTCCTGGGCCGCGACATCGGCGGCCCCGGCGAACGGGTGCGGATCGTCCGCCTGGCCGACCTCGACCCGGCCGATGTCGACATGCGCACGATCCTGCTGGTGGGCTCCTCCCAGACCCGCACGGTCCGCCGCGGCGACGGCACCGAGGTCGTCTGGACGCCACGCCGGTATCCGGAGGGCTAGCCTCCGGGCTCAGGCCAGGGTCGTACGGAGCCAGTCGGCGGCTTCGGCGGGGGTCTCGGCCACCGGGACGCCCTGAGGGGCGGGCGGGCGGCGGATGACGACGACCGGGATCCCGGCGGCGCGGGCCGCGGCGAGTTTGGGGGCAGTGGCGTGGGCGCCGCTGTCCTTGGTGACCAGCACCTCGATGCGGTGGCGGCGCAGCAGCTCCGCCTCGCCGTCGAGGGTGAACGGGCCGCGGTCGAGGATCACCGCCATCCGGGGCGGGACCGGCGGCTCGGGGGCGTCGACCGAGCGGACCAGGAACCATGGCTCGGTGAGGTGGGCGAAGGTGGCCAGGCCCATGCGGCCCGTCGTGAGGAAGATCCGCTCCCCCAGGGCCGGGGCCAGCCGCGCCGCGTCGGCCAGTGAGCCGGCCGTATGCCAGCGGTCGCCCGGGCCGGGTACCCAGCCGGGACGGCGCAGGGCGAGCAGGGGAACATGGACGTCGGCGGCCGCCCGGGCCGCGTGGGAACTGATCGTGTCGGCGAAAGGATGGGTGGCGTCGATGAGCGCGTCCACCTGGTGCTCGCGGAGCCAGCGGGCCATGCCCTCGGCGCCCCCGAACCCGCCGATCCGCACCTGCCCCACGGGCAGCCGCGGCGCGGCGACCCGGCCCGCGAGGGAGCTGGTGACGCGCAGGGCGGGGTCGTCGGCGAGCTCCCCGGCGAGGCGGCGCGCCTCGGTGGTGCCGCCGAGGATGAGCACATGGCGCCGCGCCGGTGCGCTGTTCATCGGGTGCCTTTCGTCGTCCGTGCGCCCGTCATCGTATGCGCGGCGGCCTGCCCATGGCTGAGACGGAGGCCGAGGCGGGGACGGAGGCCAAGGCGGCCGGGGGGCGGAGCGCCCAGCTGGAGCGGTCGGGGCTGCGGCACGGCTGGACCACCGGGGCGTGTGCCACAGCCGCGACGACGGCCGCGTACACCGCGCTGCTGAGCGGGGAGTTTCCCGACCCGGTGAGCATCGAACTGCCCAAGGGGCAGCGGCCCGCCTTCGCGCTCGCGACCGAGGAGCTGTCGGCGGGCCACGCCATGGCCGCGGTCGTCAAGGACGCGGGCGACGACCCGGATGTGACCCACGGCGCACTGGTCCGGGCCACGGTACGGGCCCTGCCGCCCGGCGGCGGAGTGGTCTTCCGGGCCGGTCCGGGCGTCGGCACGGTCACCCGGCCCGGGCTGCCGCTCCCGGTGGGCGAACCGGCCATCAACCCCGTGCCGCGCCAGATGATGCGCGACCACATCGCCGCGGTCGCGGCCCGGCACGGCGGCACCGGTGACGTCGAGATCGAGATCTCGGTGGACCACGGCGAGGAGATCGCCCGCTCCACCTGGAATCCGCGTCTGGGCATCCTCGGCGGGCTGTCCATCCTCGGCACGACGGGCATCGTGGTGCCCTACTCCTGCTCGGCGTGGATCGACAGCATCCGGCGCGGCGTGGATGTCGCACGCGCTGCGGGGCGCCGCCATGTGGTGGGCTGTACGGGCTCGACGTCCGAGAAGGTGGCGGTGGCCGTGCACGGGCTGCCGCAGGACGCGCTGCTGGACATGGGCGACTTCGCGGGGGCGGTGCTGAAGTATCTGCGCCGCCATCCGGTGGACCGGCTGACAGTCGCCGGCGGCTTCGCCAAGCTCTCCAAGCTGGCCGCCGGGCATCTGGATCTGCACTCCGCACGCTCCCAGGTGGACAAGGGGTTCCTCGCGGACCTGGCCCGCCGGGGCGGGGCGGACGAGCAGCTGGCGGAGGCGGTGGCGAGGGCCAACACCGGCCTGGAGACGGTGCAGTTGTGCTCCGCCCGTGGCGTACCCCTCGGCGACCTGGTCGCCGCGGCGGCCCGCGACACGGCGCTGGGGGTGCTGCGCGGGGCACCGGTGGCGGTGGACGTGATCTGCATCGACCGCGCGGGCACGATCGTGGGCCGCGCCGAACCCCGCGGCCCCCGGGAGCGCTGACCCGGCTCGCCAGCGGCGCGATGCGGCACGGCGCCCGGCGCGATGCGGTGCGGCGCCCGGCGCGATGCGGTGTCCGGCGCGATGCCGCACGGCGCCCGGCGCGATGCGGTGCGGTGTCCACGCCCATGCGTCACCACCGGGGCCGCTGCGCCGGTGTCGTCAGGCGGCTGGGCCTTGTGGGTGGCAGGGCTCGTGGGGGCGTTCGCGGTCCGAGGAGTAGAGGTGGCTGTCGCGGAACTGCTCGGCGCCGAGGGTGCGGCCCACGATGATCACCGCCGTCCGCACCACGCCCGCCGCCTTCACCTGGGCCGCGATGTCGTCCAGCGTGCCGCGGAGCACCAGTTCGTCGGGGCGGCTGGCCATGGCGACCACGGCCGCCGGGCAGTCGGCGCCATAGTGCGGGAGGAGTTCGCCGACGACGCGGTCCACATAGCGGGCGGCGAGATGCAGCACGAGGAGGGCGCCGCTACGGCCGAGAGTGGCGAGGTCCTCCCCTTCCGGCATGGGGGTGGCCTGCTGGGCGATGCGGGTGAGGATGACGGTCTGGCCGACGGTCGGCACCGTCAGCTCGCGCTTCAGCGCGGCCGCCGCGGCGGCGAAGGCGGGGACGCCCGGGACGACGTCGTACGGAACGCTGGCGGCGTCGAGGCGGCGCATCTGCTCGGCGACGGCGCTGAAGACCGACGGGTCCCCGGAGTGGAGGCGGGCCACGTCATGGCCCGCCTCATGGGCGGCGACGAACTCGGCGGTGATCTGGTCGAGGTCGAGCCGGGCGGTGTCGACGAGGCGGGCGTCCGGCGGGCATTCGGCGAGCAGTTCACGCGGCACCAGGCTGCCCGCGTACAGACACACCTGGCAGCGGGCCAGGGTCCGGGCGCCGCGCACCGTGATCAGATCGGCGGCGCCGGGGCCCGCGCCGATGAAGTACACCGTCATCGTGTCTCTCCTTGAGCGGCTTCGACGGATCCCGCGGGATCGGCGGCATGCCCGCCAGCGCCTCGGGAGTCGGGCGGTTTGGTCGCGGACCACTGGGTGACCGGCATCGCCTGCCGCCAGCCGGTGAAGCCCCCGACCGGGGTGGCGTGGGAGACGGCGAGGCGGACGAGGTCGCCGCCGTGGCGGCGGTACCGGTCCGCGAGCAGTGCCTCGGACTCCAGGGTCACGGTGTTGGCGACGATCCGGCCGCCCGGCCGCAGGGCCGCCCAGCACGCCTCCAGCACCCCGGGGGCGGTCAGGCCGCCGCCGATGAACACCGCGTCGGGGGCGGGCAGTCCGGCCAGGGCGTCCGGGGCGGCGCCGGTGACGACGGTCAGGCCGGGCACACCGAGCGCGGCGGCGTTGCGGCCGATGCGCTCGGCGCGCACCGGGTCGCGTTCGACCGAGACCGCCCGGCAGGTGCGGTGGGCGCGCATCCACTCCACGGCGATGGAGCCCGAGCCGCCGCCGACGTCCCACAGCAGCTCTCCGGGGGCGGGCGCGAGCGCGGCGAGGGTGGCGGCCCGCACATGGCGCTTGGTGAGCTGTCCGTCGTGGTCGTACGCCGCGTCGGGCAGCCCCGGCGCGAGCGACAGCGGCCGGGCGCCGTCCGCCGGGGCGCAGTCGACGGCGATGACGTTCAGGGGGTCGCCGGGCGGATGGGGCCACTTCTCGGCCGTGCCCTCCACACAGCGTTCCCGCCCGCTCCCCAACCGCTCCAGCACCCGCATCCGGCTCGGGCCGAAGCCGCGGTCCCCGAGCAACGCGGCCACCTGGGCGGGGGTTTCGGCGCCCGCGCTGAGCACGAGCAGCCGCCGTCCGGCGTACAGCTCACGGTTCAGCGTGGCCGGCGGGCGGCCGACGAGGCTGATCACCTCGGTCTCCTCCAGCGCCCAGCCGAGCCGCGCACAGGCCAGGGAGACGGACGAGGGATGGGGCAGCACCCGCAGCCGCTCGGCGCCCAGCAGCTCGGCCAGGGTGCGGCCGATGCCGAAGAACATGGGGTCGCCGCTGGCCAGCACGCAGACCCGCCGCCCGGTGTGCGCGGCGAACAGCCCGGGGACGGCGGGGCGCAGCGGGGACGGCCACGGCACCCGCTCGCCGTGGCACTCCGGCGGCAGCAGGCCCAGATGGCGCCGTCCGCCGATGACCACCTCGGCGGTGCGCAACGCCTCGCGGGCCGCGGGGCCGAGCCCGTCCCAGCCGTCGGCGCCGATGCCGATGACGGTCACGGGGGGAGGCGGCGGGCTCACGGTGGTCACCTCACGGGTCGGGGAACGGTCCACGAAACTCTACTGACCTGCTACGACGCCCCGGCTCCCGGCTCCCGCTCCAGGTCCACTTCGCGCGCCTCCTCCAGCCCCCGCTCCCCCGCCTGCCCCCGCTGCCGCGCCTGCTCCCCCGCCCGCTCCTGTTCGCGCTCCAGCTCCGCCAGCGCCAGCAGTTGCTCGACGGTCATGTCCTCCGGGATCGGCACCGGCGCCGGGGTGCGCAGCGGCGGCTGCCAGCCCTCCTCCGGGGCCCACCGCCGTATGATCCGGGCCGGTGCCCCGGCCACCACGGCGTGGTCGGGCACCTCGCCCCGTACGACCGCGCCCGCCGCGACCACCACATTGCGGCCCAGCCGCGCCCCGGGCAGGATCACCGCGCCCGCGCCCAGCCAGCTGCCGGGGCCGATGTGGACGGGCGCGGAGCGCGGCCATTGGCGGCCGATGGGCTGCTCCGGATCGTCGTAGGAGTGGTTGTCGCTGGTCACATAGACGTACGGGCCGCAGAAGACATCGTCGCCGAATTCCACGGGCACCGACGCGATCACATGGCTGCCCCGGCCCAGCACCACGCCGTTGCCGATGCGCAGCACCGGATCGGGGCCGAGGTCCACACCGGGCATCATCCCGGCGGTGAGGGTCACCTGCTCGCCGATGACGCAGTGCTCACCGAGCTCGATCCACGGCTCGCCGAAGAGGGTGCCCTGGGGGAACGCCAGCCGGGTGCCGACGCCGATGCGGCCGAACCGGTACGGGCCGGGGCGCTCGGCCGTCACCGCGCCGGCGCGCTGCACGGCGCGCCAGCCGCGGTGGACCAGACGGGAGGTGACGCGCCGGCGCCAGCCCCGCCAGGATGAGAACAGGTTCTCGTTCTTCGGCATTCGCCCACCGTATCGGCCGCTCGGGAGGCCGTCAGCGTCACCCCGGCGTCCCATAAGCGCTCCCCCTGAGCGCTCCCGCTAGGCGCTCCCCCGTCCCGGGGCCTCGCGCAGGACGCAGTCGCCGCACAACCCGCCGCCGGGCACGCGGTAGTAGAGACAGCAGGTGTGGCGCCGGTAGCCGAGCGGCGCGGTGCTCAGGGTGCCGGCCTCGCGCAGCGGCGGGTGGACCAGCTGGGCGCGCGCCAGCTCGGTGGCCCGGTCCGCCGCCTCGGCGTGGCCGTGCGCCCGGCACCAGTCGTGCAGCACGCGCAGCGAACCGGCCAGCGCCGAGGCGGCGTTGCCCCACAGCAGCCGCTCCGAGACCCGGTAGGCCCGTCCGATGGCGTGGTGCAGCGGCATCAGATGGACGAACGCCGCGGTGCCCACCTGACCGGCGAGTCCTCCCGGTTCGCCCATCACCTGCGGCACGCCGGGCCACCACAGGTCGTCGGGGGCGACTCGCCCGGGGTTCCACCACAGCCGGTCGGGCCGGAGGTGCGGCACCCGGCCGGCGAGGGCCGCCGGGCCGAGCGTGAGCGACCACACCCGGGCGGCGAGGCCCTGGAAGGCGAGCGAGGCCGCGACCCTCGGCTCATCGGTGCGCAGGCTCGCGGCGACCGCCTCGACCCGGGCGCTCAGCACCGGCCCGGCGGCGCCCTCGCCGGTCAGCCGGTACGCCTCGCCGATCGGTACGTACCCCTCCTCGCGGGGGTCGCCGCTCCCGGTACGCAGGGTGAAGAACGGCCCGACCCGCGCCGCGTCCGGCAGCGGCGCCTCATTCACCGTCGGCCGGGGCCCGGAACGCCTCCAGCAGCCGGTCGGCCGCCAGGGTGGCCGTCAGGGTGCCCTCGCGGACCCGCTGTTCCAGCTCGGGCCCGAGCCGCCGCACCTCGGGGTGGGCGTGCAGCCGGGCGAGCAGCTGGTCGCGCACCATCGACCAGGTCCAGTCGACCTGCTGGTCACGCCGCTTGGTTCGGAGCGCGCCGGTGGCCTCCAGCACCCGGCGGTGCTGCTCCAGGCGCTCCCACACCACGTCGAGCCCGGTGGACTCGCGGGCGCTGCAGGTGAGCACCGGCGGGTTCCAGGGCGCGTCCGCGGGTTGCAGCAGCCGCAGCGCGCCCGCCAGTTCACGGGCCGCCGACTTGGCCTCCCGCGCGTGGGGGCCGTCGGCCTTGTTGATGGTGACCACGTCGGCCAGCTCCAGGACGCCCTTCTTGATGCCCTGCAGCTGGTCGCCGGTGCGGGCCAGGGAGAGCAGCAGGAAGGAGTCGACCATATTGGCCACCGCGGTCTCGGACTGGCCCACGCCCACGGTCTCCACCAGCACCACGTCATAGCCCGCGGCCTCCATGACGACCATGGACTCGCGGGTGGCGCGGGCGACCCCGCCCAGCGTCCCGGCGCTGGGCGAGGGCCGTACGAAGGCGTCGGGGTCGACCGCCAGCCGCTCCATCCGGGTCTTGTCACCCAGGATGGAGCCGCCGGTGCGGGTCGACGACGGGTCGACGGCGAGCACCGCGACCTTGTGGCCGGTCCCGGTGAGCATCGTGCCCAGGGCGTCGATGAAGGTGGACTTGCCCACCCCGGGCACCCCGCTGATGCCGATCCGCCGCGCCCCGCCGGTGTGCGGCAGCAGCTCGACCAGCAGCCGCTGGGCGAGGTCGTGGTGGTCGGGCCGGGTGGACTCGACGAGCGTGATCGCACGGGCGATGTACGCGCGCTTGCCGTCGAGCACGCCCTTGGCGTACTCCTCGATGTCGATCGTCCGCGGCATGGCCTTAGGGGGTGTCTCGCGGATCATGCCGGGCTCGCGGCGCCCGGCACGCGCATCCGCCGCGTTGTCGTCGTCGCACGCAGCGCCGCTGCGCTCTCCTCCTCCGCCTTGCGGCTGCACGCACCAGGCGCCGCTCCCTGATCCGGCCTGATCCACAAGACACCCCCTACAGCTCGTGGCCGAGGTCGGCGGCCAGCTTGCGCACCAGGTCATGGGCGGCGTCCGGAATGACCGTGCCGGGCAGGAAGACGGCGGCGGCGCCGGCGTCGTGCAGGGTCTGGACGTCGTGCGGCGGGATGACCCCGCCGACGACGATGGTGATGTCCTCGCGCCCCGCCTCGGCCAGCTGCTCGCGCAGCGCGGGCACCAGCGTGAGGTGGCCGGCCGCGAGCGACGACACGCCGACGATGTGCACATCGGCCTCCACCGCCTGCCGCGCGACCTCCTCCGGGGTCTGGAACAGCGGGCCGACGTCGACGTCGAAGCCCAGGTCGGCGAAGGCGGTGGCGATCACCTTCTGGCCGCGGTCATGCCCGTCCTGCCCCATCTTGGCGACCAGGATGCGGGGGCGGCGGCCCTCGGCGCTCTCGAACTTCTCCACCAGCGCGCGGGTCCGGCTCACGCCGGAGGACGCTCCGGCCTCTTCTCGGTACACACCGGAGATCGTACGGATCTGCCCCGAGTGGCGCCCATAGACCGCCTCGAGCGCGTCGGAGATCTCGCCGACGGTCGCCATGGCGCGGGCGGCGTCCACGGCGAGCGCCAGCAGATTGCCCTCCAGGCCCGCGCCCGGACCGGACCGGGCCGCGGCGGTCAGGGCGCGCAGCGCGTCCTGGCAGACGGCCTCGTCGCGCTCGGCGCGCAGCCGCCGCAGCTTCTCGATCTGCTGGGTGCGCACCGCGGAGTTGTCGACCTTGAGCACCTCGAGCTGCTCATCGCTGTCGATGCGGTACTTGTTGACGCCGATGACCGGCTGGCGGCCGGAGTCGATCCGGGCCTGGGTGCGGGCGGCGGCCTCCTCGACACGCAGCTTGGGGATGCCCGCGTCGATGGCCTTGGCCATGCCGCCGGCCGCCTCGACCTCCTCGATGTGCTGCCAGGCCCGCCGCGCCAGGTCGTACGTCAGCTTCTCGACGTACGCGCTGCCGCCCCACGGGTCGATGACCCGGGTGGTGCCCGACTCCTGCTGCAGCAGGATCTGGGTGTTGCGGGCGATCCGGGCGGAGAAGTCGGTGGGCAGCGCGAGCGCCTCGTCCAGCGCGTTGGTGTGCAGCGACTGGGTGTGGCCCTGGGTGGCGGCCATGGCCTCCACGCAGGTGCGGGCCACGTTGTTGTAGACGTCCTGGGCGGTCAGCGACCAGCCGGAGGTCTGCGAATGGGTGCGCAGCGACAGCGACTTGGGGTTCTTCGGGTCGAACTGCTTGACCAGCTTGGCCCACAGCAGCCGCGCCGCGCGCAGCTTGGCGATCTCCATGAAGAAGTTCATGCCGATCGCCCAGAAGAACGACAGCCGGGGCGCGAAGGCGTCCACGTCCATCCCGGCGTCCCGGCCGGCCCGCAGATACTCCACACCGTCGGCCAGGGTGTACGCCAGCTCCAGGTCGGCCGTGGCTCCGGCCTCCTGGATGTGGTAGCCGGAGATGGAGATGGAGTTGTAGCGCGGCATCCGCTGCGAGGTGAAGGAGAAGATGTCGGAGATGATCCGCATCGACGGCTGCGGCGGATAGATGTAGGTGTTGCGGACCATGAACTCCTTGAGGATGTCGTTCTGAATGGTCCCGGCCAGTTTCTCGGGCGGTACGCCCTGTTCCTCGGCGGCCACGATGTAGAGCGCGAGCACGGGCAGCACCGCGCCGTTCATCGTCATCGACACGCTCATCTTGTCCAGCGGGATGCCGTCGAAGAGCTGCCGCATGTCGTAGATGGAGTCGATGGCCACGCCCGCCATGCCGACGTCACCGGTGACCCGGGGGTGGTCGCTGTCGTAGCCCCGGTGGGTGGGCAGGTCGAAGGCGACCGACAGGCCCTTCTGGCCGGCCGCGAGGTTGCGGCGGTAGAAGGCGTTGGACTCCTCGGCGGTGGAGAAGCCCGCGTACTGCCGGATGGTCCAGGGCTGGTTGACGTACATCGTCGGGTACGGGCCGCGCAGATAGGGCGCGGCGCCGGGGTAGGTGCCCAGGAAGTCGACGCCTTCGAGGTCCTCGGCGGTGTAGAGCGGTTTGACCCCGATGCCCTCGGGGGTGTCCCACACCAGGTCCTCCACGCCCTTGCCCACGCTGTTCTGCAGCGCGGCGGCCCAGTCGCCGGAGCTGGGCACCGGGCCTTCGGCCGGTCCGTCCAGATCGACCGCCGAGAAGTCCGGGATCTTGCCCGGCTCCACCGGAGCGCCGGCCATCACGCCACCCCCATGGTGTTCAGAGCCGAGGAGAGCACCTCGACCGCGTCGCAGCCCGCGAAGACGTATCCGTCCACTCCGGCCCGTTCGTACTCATCCTGTTGTGTGCCCGGCCGTCCGGCCAGGTAGACCCGGGTCGCCCCGGCCGCCTTCAGCCGCTCGGCCACGGCGGCCGCCTCCTGCTCGTACAGCTTGTCGCTGGAGCACAGGCAGGCGACGCGGGCGCCGCTGGCGGCGAACGCCTCGGCGACCGTCTCCGCGGTCACGGTGGCGGGTTCGTGGACCGCCTCGATCCCGCCCGCCTGGAAGAGGTTGGCGGCGAAGGAGGCGCGGGCGGTGTGCGCGGCGGCGGGGCCCAGCGCGGCCAGGAAGATCCTGGGCCGGCTGCCCTCGGCCGCCAGCTGGGCGTCGGCGCGGGTGCGCAGCGCCTCGTACGCCTCGTCGCGGCGCACCCTCGGCAGTCCGCCGCCGGGCGGCTCCGGGACGGGCTCGCGCTCGACGGGCCGCTCGGCGAGGTTCGGGAACTCGCTGACGCCGGTGATCGGCTCCTTGCGGCGGGCGAGGTCGCGGCCGCGGCGCGCCCAGGTCTCGGCGAGCCGGTCGCGGACCAGCCCGGAGGCGAGGGCCGCGGCCATTCCGCCGGCGCGCTCGATCTCCTGGAACCAGGCCCAGGCGGCGCGGGCGACGTCGTCGGTGAGCTTCTCGACGTACCAGGAGCCGCCGGCCGGGTCGATCACCCGGGCCAGATGCGACTCCTCCAGCAGGATCGTGGAGGTGTTGCGGGCGATGCGGCGGGCGAAGTCGTCGGGGAGGCCGATCGCGCTGTCGAAGGGCAGCACGGTGACCGCGTCCGCGCCGCCGACGCCCGCGGCGAGGGTGGCCACGGTGGTGCGCAGCATGTTCACCCAGGGGTCGCGCCGGGTCATCATCACCGGGGAGGTCACCGCGTGCTGACGCTGGGCGCGCGCCTGGGAGGGCGCCCCGCACGCCTGCGCCACCCGCGCCCACAGGCGGCGGGCGGCCCGGAGCTTGGCGATGGTGAGGAACTGGTCGGCGGTGGCCGCGTAGCGGAACTCCAGCTGGGCGCAGGCGGCTTCGACGCTCAGCCCGGCCTCGGTGAGGGTGCGCAGATACGCCACCGCGGCGGCGAGGGAGCAGCCGAGCTCCTGGGCCGCCCCGGCGCCGGCCTCGTGGTACGGCAGGGCGTCCACGGCGAAGGCGGTCACCCCGGGGTGGTCGCGGTGGCAGATCCCGGCGAGGTCGGCCGCGGCGGCCAGCTGAGCGGCCAGGCCGTCGTCGCGTCCGGTGCGGGCGGCGAGCCCCAGCGGGTCCGCGCCGAGGTTGCCGAGCGCGGCGCCGGGCGGCACCTCGCGGCCGGCGTAGAGCCGCAGCAGGGCGCGGGCGGCGTCCTCGAAGTCGGCGCCCGCGTCGAGGGCGACGGGGGCGAGGTCGAGGTAGACCCCCTTGAGCGCCTCGGGGAGGGCGTCCACGGGCACTCCCGCCGCGCCGGCCGCGAGCCAGACCGAGCCGGCGCCGTTCTCCAGGTCGGCGAGGATCGCCTGGTTGGTGCGCGCCGGATCGGGGTGGGCGTGGCGCTGGCGTACGTCCCAGCCGGACACGGCGGAGCCCTCGGCCCGGCCGCCGCGCACGAAGGGCGCGAAGCCGGGGAATCCGGCGTCCTGGGGGGCGTCTTCGGCGGTGTAGAGGGGGTGGACGGTGATGCCGTCCTCGAGCGCGGTCGCGAGGGCCTCTTCGGCCTCGGCGCCCACGGCGTCCGATGTGCCGGTTTTGCGCAGCACGCCTTCGACGAGGTGGCGCCATTGGTCTCGCGTCACTTCAGGGAAATCGTCGGCTAGGGGAAGCCCGTCGGGCAGGACCGTCATAGGAGGAGGCTAATGGGGTCCGCTAAAGCCGGAGCAGTGGTTCAGGCTGTGAGCTTACTCTCTAGTGATCTCAGGGGTGAGCACTAGGGAATTCAACAGTGGCGCCCGCCCACGGCCGGGGCGGGTGAGGCCGATGGGCCCGGCCCGGGGTGCGGAACGGGCGCCCGTGGTCGACGACGGCCCGGGATGCCGACCGGCCGCTCGGACATGGGATCGCCTGGCGCACACAGAGGCCCGCCCGGTGCGACGGGGGATGCACACCGGGCGGGCTCGAAGACCTTTTTACCGCATCGGCGGGGGGTTATGCATCAAAAGCGTGTTCGCTTCCCCGGTTCACCATGCGACAGGCAGCGAGATCAGGCCACGCGCGCGGATCGACGGCCGCCACCGGAGCTGCTCCCTCGGGACGTCCAGCCGCAGCCCCGGAAAACGCCGAACCAGCGCGGCCAGAGCGATTTCCATCTCCATCCGGGCCAGGGGTGCGCCGAGGCAGTAGTGGATGCCGTGGCCGAGCGCAAGGTGACCGGACCGGCCAAGATGTGGATTGAACTCGTCCGGATCCTTGAACTGGGCGGGGTCGCGGTGCGCCGAGGCCAGCGAGAGCAGCACGGTCTCCCCTGCGGGGATGGTCACACCGCCGATCTCGATCTCCTCGAGCGGGAAGCGGCGGATCCCCAGCGATGCGGGGCCCTCGTACCGCGCCAGTTCGTCGAAGGCGGCCGCGAGACCGCCCGGATCCGCGCGCAGCTCCTGGAGGACCGCGGGGTGGTCGAGCAGGGTGAGCACCGAGTTGGCGATGAGGTGGACGGTGTTCTCGTAGCCCGCGAGGAGGATGAGGAAGGCCAGCGAGGTCAGTTCGTCCTCGGTGAGCCTGCCGTCGCCGTCCCCGGCCTCGTCGTCGCGGACCCGGATCAGATCCGAGAGCAGATCGTCCCCGGGCTCGGCGCGCTTCTTCGCGATCAGCTCGGTGTAGAAGCGGAGCATGCTGCCGACCGCTTCCTTCGCCGCCCGCGGCCGCGTCGGATCGGGGGTGATCAGGGCGTCGCTCCAGGCCCGGAAGTCGCGCCGGTCGCGCTGCGGGACGCCGAGCAGATCGCAGACGACGATGATGGGCAGCTGTCCGGCATAGGCGGTGAGCAGGTCCGCGCGGCCGTCGGGCGCGATGGTGTCGAGCAGCTCGTCGGCGATCCGCCGGACCGGTTCGCGCATCCGCTCCACGCGGCCGGGGGTGAACGCCTTGACCACCAGCCGGCGCACCCGGGTGTGGTCCGGCGGGTCCATGTTGAGCAGATTGGCGTCGAGGGCGGGCGGCAGGGAGAAGCCGCTGTAGTTGCCCGGGGCGGCGTGGCGCTTGTCCAGGGCCAGGCGCGGATCGGCGAGCAGCCGCCGCACATCCTCGTAACGGGTCACCAGCCAGGCGGGTCGTCCGTCGGTGCCGGCGATCCGATGGACCGGGCCGGCTTCGCGGAGCGTGGCCAGGGCCGGGTAGAGGTCCTCGATCATCGGGGCGGGGTCAACGAGCTCCGGGCCGTCCGTTCCGGCGGCGTGCGCGGTGTTCTGCATGGATCCCGACTCTAGGCGGTGGCGTCCTCCGGGCCTGAACGGGTGGGGCGTTTCGGCCCGTCCGGGCGATGCGCACAGATGCGCGTGGTGGTGGCCGGGAGGCGGCGCCGGGGCTGAATCCCCCCGGCGCCGCCTGTGCCACGGGCGGCCCCGACCCCCGTCCAGGGCCACCTCGTCTGTGATCCCCCCGTTCACCGCCGCTGTGCGGCGGTCCCCTCCCTCAGTTCCGCGAGCACCTCGTCCACGAGCGGCAGGTGGTAGACGTCGGCGACGCGGGCCAGATGCTCGTGCTCCTCCACCAGTTCGGCCCCTGTCGTCATCACCACGCTGTCCGCCGCGGACTCCGGCACATGTCCCGCTGCTTGATTCAGCAAACCGCGTCTGAGCGCCGCTGCTTCCACTACGGCAGCAAGTTGCCAATCGTCGAGTCGCGCCGCGCCGGCCTTGACATGCGCGATCTCCAGGGCGCCGGCCTCCACATGGCGCCGTACGCCGCGCTGGACGTCGCGGATCTCCGCCATCTGACGGTTGGCCCGCCACTCGAGGTCCGCGAACGGCCACCAGCCGCTCCAGCGGGAGTGCCCCATGGACACCTCGGGGGCCTGCGCGGTGACCTCCCGCCACAGCGGCCGCAACCGCCGGAAGCGGCGCCACGCGGACGCCCGGGGCCCCACGGCCGGGATGGCGAAACCGGCCAGCACCAGGAGCGCCGCGACCGAAGCGGTCAGCGGGGCGACCCCGTTGGAGAGCCAGTACAGCTCACGGCCCGCCCAGGAGAAGACGAAACCGATCAGCTTGCAGGCGCAGTACGCCAGTCCCAGCCAGCATCCGGCGGCCAGCACCCGCAGCCCCCGGGCCAGCCATGAGCCGCGCAGGCTGGCGGCGTAGCGCGGGCAGAGGATGCCGAGCCCCGCCAGACCGGCTCCGAAAATGGCCAGATACAGCACCAGGAAGAGGACCACTCCCGGGGCGTCGGCGTAGGCGGTGCTGAAGTCGCGGGGGTGCTCGACCGCGTCCGGGCGGCCGACCGCGAAGCCGATGATGGCCACGGTCCATGCCACGGCCACGGCGGCGACCACCACGACGGGCCGCGCCGCCGACCCCGTCCAGCGCAGCAGCAGCACCAGGGCGCCGGTGGCGAACACCACGACGGAGGAGTAGAGGAAGACCATGGCGAGATTGGCGACGCCCACCAGGCCGTCGAACCAGCGGTAGACGCTGGGCGCCGAGAGCAGGAAGACATTCGCCACGGCCGCGGTCATCACACAGGCCAGGCCGAGATCGGCGTTGGCGCGGTCGCGGAACCAGGCCCGGGCCTTGTAGCCGGCCATCGTCCAGGCGGCGGCGCCGAAGCAGAGATAGACGAGGTCAAACACCGGTGTCACCGCCCGGTTCACCGCGTACGCCACCATCGGCACCGCCCGTGCGGTCGGCCCCGTGGGCGTGGTCGGCGCGGTCGGTGCGGACGTGGCGCAGCGCCGGGCCGAGCGCGGCGGCGAGTTCGGCCGCCCGGCCCTGGAGCGGCAGCCCGTGGTCCGGCGAGGTCGGCACCACATGCTCCATCAGCAGCGTGCCCAGCACCTCGGTCTCGCGTTCGGTGAGGTTGTCGTAGCAGTGGTGGCGGGCGAAGTCCGGGGTCATCCCCAGCCGGCGCATCGCGGTGGTCACATCGACGGACGGCGTCCACATCCGCAGCGCGTCCTCGGTGACCGCCGGGTCCTGCTCGTGTCCGAGCAGGAGATGGCCGATCTCATGCAGCACGATGTGGATTTGGTGCCAGGGGGACGTCCTGAGCTCGTAGAAGATCCAGTAGTCCTCGTCGGTGGAGGCGGTCATCCCCGAGACCACCCCGCCCAGGCTCATCGGCACCAGGTGGACGGGGCGTCCGACGCGGCGGGCGACGAGGTCGCACAGACCGGGCAGGTCGGTCGAGGCGGGCAGCCCGAGCTCCTTGATGAGCTGCTTGCACTGCCGCCGTATCCGGCCCACTCGCATGCCTGTACCACCCTCGTATCCGGTCTGCCGCCAGGAGGAGAACAGTTCCGGGTCATCGGCGGCCATTCGTCGCCTCACCATCCGGACCACCCGAACCGTCCGCTCCCGCGGCCCCGTTCGCACCGGGAGGCTCGGGCGGAAGGTTCATCTGCTGCCGGAACTGGGAGATGATCGTGGTGAGACTGTCCTGGACCTCCGGCGGGAGGCCCACGGAGCGCAGCGCGATGCTGCGGACCCGCTTGTCGCGCATCGCGACAAGGAACCGTACCTCCTCCTCGACCCGCTCGGCCTGCGAAGGCGAAAGGTCGCCCAGCAGATAACCGACGGGCACGGCGAAGAACTTGGCGAGCGCCCGCAGCACATCCGGGCTGGGATTGGTGCGCTTGCCGTTGCGCAGCATCGACAGATACTGCTCGGTGACGCTCACCCCGCCGTACTCCTCGCCGCCGCTGATCTCCTCGGCGACGTGGGCGTTGGTGTACGGCGCGCCCGGCGGGTGCATGGTGGTGAACAGGTAGGTGAGCCGGTCCGCCAGCGGGCTGTCGGCCGCGTCCGGTGACCTGTCGGCACCCGCTGCCATCTGCGCCCCCTCACGGCTGCTGCCGGGCTCGAACACCCTCACGGTTGGTTAAGGCGGACGATGCCGCGCGACGCATCCTGCCATGTTCATCGCACAGCACACCAGTCCGGTGCCGAATCGTGGGGGCGGCCGACTTAACTACCAGTTGGTAGCTGGGCCAAGAGGGTGATCGATCAGGCGAGGGAGGAGGCCGGCCGAGGGCCGCGATGTCCGCTTGCTGCCAGCGGCCGCGGCCGAGGGGCCGGTGGCCTCCCTCGCTCTCAGCGCATGCGCCGGGCCATCAGTCCACGCTCTGGAGGATGTGCGGCTCGGCGAGGTCGTCCTCGTAACCGGCGAGTCGGATCGGCGCGGAACGCGCCCATACTTCCAGACTGCCCACCTCCGTGGCCTGCACGAACCGCCCGCTGCTATCGGCGCGAGCGTCGTCGCTCTGTGTTTGTTCGGGGGTCACCGCACACTCCCTCGTGTCGGCTGAACCGGATCTGTCGTCAGATTAACCAGCGACTGAACGGTCCGCGCGTCGATTCTCAGGGACTGGACAACGAGCCGTCGCCGGGACCCCCTTCCGCGCCCGGTGGCCGCCCGGAGCCGTCCGTGGTGAGCTGGTACGTACGAGACCCACCGAACTCGTCTCACCTGCTGGACAGCGCCGCGTCCCAGGCCACATGGCCGTCCGGGCGCACCAGCACGGTGTCCCGGCCCGCCCAGCCGTCATGGGCGGTGGTCGGGCGCGCGGTCACGGCCCGTATCCGGTCCGGACTCCCGGCGATCGCCTCGGCGGCGGCGCGGGCGCCGGCGACGCCCGGGCCGTCGGCCGTCCCCCGTCCCGCGTCGCCGCCCGGGCCGAGGTGGAGCAGTACGAAGCGCCCGTCGGCCAGGAGCGGATACAGGCTGGGCTCGGGCGCCCCGGCCAGCCCGAGGTCGGGGGCGCGGGTACCGGCCAGCGAGTGGCCGCCCCCGGCCCCTCCCGGCTCCCCCGTCCCCCCTCGCTCCCCGGCCCCTCCCGGCTCCCCCTCGGCCGGGCGGTAGGCCACGTCCAGCGCGGAGAGCTCCCCGGCGAACTGCCGGTTCACCGCCGGGTGGGCGGCCAGGAGCCGGCCGAACACCGAGCGCAGGGCGCGCGCGTCGGCGGTGTACGTGGCGCCGAGCATGGTCTGTGCCTGGGTGTTCTCCAGCAGCGCGGCCCCCACGGGGTGGCGCTCGGCGTGGTAGGTGTCCAGCAGCCCCTCGGGGGCGCGGCCCTGGCACACCGCGGCCAGCTTCCACCCGAGGTTGAAGGCGTCCTGGAGTCCCACGTTCAGGCCCTGGCCCCCCATGGGCATGTGCATATGCGCCGCGTCCCCGGCGAGCAGGACGCGACCGTCGCGGTAGCGGGCGGCCTGCCGGGCGGCGTTGCCGAACCGGGACAGCCAGCGGGGCGCCCGCATCCCGAAGTCCGTGCCCGCGACCCGGCGCACATATCCGCGCAGCTCGTCGAAGGTGAGCGGCTGATCGGCGGGGACGGCGAGGGACTCCCCGGTGGTGCCCGCGATGCGGTGGTGTCCGTCGGCCAGCGGGACGACCAGGAAGCCCCCGTGCTCATTGTCGACCGAGGGGGCCGAGGGCGGCGCGTCGAGCACCACATCGCCGAGGAAGCCGGTCGTGGTGGCGCGGGTGCCGGGGAAGTCGATACCGGCGGAGCTCCGTACGGTGCTTCCGGCCCCGTCGCAGCCCACCACCCATGCCGCGCGCAGGGTGTACGTCCCGTCGGGGCCCGCCACCTCCACCTCGGCGCCGTCCGCGTCCTGGCGCACCTCCAGCGCCCGGTGCCGCCAGCGGATCTCCCCGCCCAGCTCCCGCAGCCGCTCCTCCAGCAGCTGTTCGGTGCGGAGTTGCGGCAGGACCAGCGTGTACGGGAAGCGGGTGTCCAGTACGGAGAAGTCCAGCCGGACCGGCAGCCCGCCGTAGTGCCCGGTGGGCATCGGAACGCCCTCGCGGACGAACGGCCCGGCGAGACCGCGCATCGCCAGCACCTCCAGGGAGCGCGGATGCAGGGTCAGCGCCTTGGAGTGCGGGCTGCGGGCGGCGGCGCGCTCGATCACGGTGACGTCCACACCCACCAGCCGTAGTTCGGCGGCGAGCAGCAGCCCCACGGGTCCGGCCCCCACCACGACGACGTCGTTCACCACACCATCTCCCTTGTCTCTCGATCGGGTCTTTCGACTTTCGATCCACTCCTCGATCCCTCTCTTGATCCCGGATCAAGAAGCTGCCCCCAGTAGACTTGATCCCGGATCAAGACGCAAGCGAAGGAGATCGGCGGCATGGGCCTGGACCGCACGGCCGTGGTGACGGCGGCGCTGGAACTGCTCGACGAGGCGGGGCTGGACAAGCTCACGATGCGCAAGGTGGCCGAGCGGCTGGGCGTGCAGCTCAACACCGTCTACTGGCACGCCTCCAGCAAGCCCCGGCTGCTGGAGCTGATGGCCGACGCGATGCTCGAGGGATGCGCCGACGCGCCACTCCCGGACCCCTGGGACGACCGGGCGTGCGCCCTGGCCCACCGCTATCGCGCGGCGCTGCTCTCCCGCCGCGACGGCGCCCGGGTCGTGGCCGGGACGTATGTCGCCGAGGAGCACACCCTGCGCTTCGCGGACGCCCTGACCGGCGCGTTCCTCAGCGGCGGCCACAGCCCCGCCGAAGCCGGCTGGCGGACCTGGTCGCTGGTCTACTTCACGCTCGGCCTGACCCAGGAGGAACAGGCCGCCCAGGGCATCGGCGGCATGGAGCCGCTGCTGCGGGCGGCCACCGCCGAGCGCTTCCCCGCCCTCGCCGCGGTCGCCGGACACTTCGCCGACTTCGAGCACCGCTTCCGGCACGGCGTCGGGTTGATCGTCAGGGGGCAGGAGGCGAGCGCGTAACTCGCTCACTCAGGGCCGGGAGGTCCGAGGTATTGCCGCGTCCGCTGCCATGCGGGCGCCATTTTCCCCGTGACTGCGCGCCGTCCATCCGATGTTTATGACGCACAAGGGGTTCCGGTTCCGCCACGGGAGCTGCATCATGCCCGGGGGGTTCAGGTCGTGGAACCTCAGGCATGTACGTGACCGCCCGCTGCTGCCCCCGCAGAAGATCGCCCGCACCCGGTTCACATCCCCTGGAGCGTCATGTCATCCGCACCCACCCGAAGGACAGTCGTCGGCACCGCCGTGGCCGCCGGTGCCGCCGCCGGCCTCGCCGGCCCGGCCGCCGCGTACGCCGCCGAGCCGCAGGCCCCCGCCGCGGCCACGGTCGCCCACCCCGCGGGGGACCCCTGGGCCACGGTCCTCGCCGACGCCGACATGGTGTGGCAGAAGCTGCCGCAGACCTGGTACGAGGGCCCGTTCCTCGGAAACGCCCTGCTCGGCTCGGGCATCTACGCCGAGCCGGGCGACGCCAACGCGGTGCGCTTCAACGTGCAGCACAGCGAGGTCCAGGACCACCGGCCGGAGTTCGGCTCACTCTTCGGGCTCGCCCGGCTGCCCATCGGGTACTTCACCCTGGAGCCGGTCGGGGCCATCACCGCCATCGACTGGCGGCTGCGGCTGGGGGACGCCGAGCTGACCGGCACCATCACCACCGACAAGGGCACCCTGCGGCTGCGCGCCCTCGTCCACAACTCCCGTTCCCTGCTGGCCATCGAGGTGACCCCGAGCGCCGGAGAGGCCGCGTTCCGCTGGGTGTTCCACCCCGCCGAGGCCATCAGCCCGCGGGTCGCCTTCAAACCGGTCCCCGACGGCTACACCGGCAACCCCCCGGCCGTCGTCGAGGACCACCAGGGCATCCAGGCCGCCGTGCAGCCGCTGCTCGCCGGCGGACAGCATGTGACGGCCTGGCGGGAGCGGACCCACGCCGGGCGGCGGACGCTGTACGTCACCGTGGCCCACTCCCACCCCCGGCGCACCGCGCGCGACCGTGCGCTCAAGGACATCCGATCCGCCTCGGCGCTCTCCTACGACGTCCTCGCGCCCAGCCATCGCGCCTGGTGGCACGCGTACTACCGGAAGAGCTTCCTCTCCCTGCCCGACGCGCGGCTGCAGCGCTTCTACTGGATCCAGCTGTACAAGGTGGCGGCGGCCGCGCGCGCCGACGCCCCCGTGATGGCCACCTCGGGGCCCTGGCTGGAGTCCACCCCGTGGCCCGCGACCTGGTGGAACCTCAATGTGCAGCTCGAGTACTGGCTGATCCACGGCTCCAACCACCTCGAACTCGACGCGGTGACCCGGGCGCTCGGCGAATTCCGCGACAACCTCTCCAACCAGCTCGACACCCCGTACCGCAAGGACTCGGCGGGCATCCCCCGCACCACCGACATCCACCTGGTCAACGGCGGCGCCGCGGCGAACGGCGGCTACGCGGTCGGCATCCCCGGCCAGGACCCGCCCACCCCCGAGGTCGGCAACCTCACCTGGGCGCTGCACAACGTCTGGCTGACCTACCGCCACACCATGGACGAGTCGGTGCTGCGCGATGTGGTCTACCCGCTGCTGCGCAAGTCCGTCGCGTACTACCTCCACTTCCTGACCCCCGGCAGCGACGGCAAGCTGCATCTGCCCGCCACCTTCTCGCCCGAGTACGGCGTCAACGCGCCCGACTGCAACTACGACCTGATGCTGCTGCGCTGGGGCTGCGCCACCCTCCTGGACTCGGCCCGGCTGCTCGGCGTCAAGGATCCCGCCGCGCCGCGCTGGCGGGAGGTGCTGGCCAAGCTCACGCCGTACCCCGTCGACGAGAACGGCTTCATGATCGGCGCGGGTGTTCCGTTCGCCAAGTCCCACCGCCACTACTCCCATATGCTCGCCGTCTATCCGCTCTACGAGGTCACCTGGGAGGACCCCGCCAAGCGCGAGCTGATCGAGACCTCCCTCAATCACTGGGTCGGCTTCGAGGGCGCGCTCCAGGGCTACACCTTCACCGGCGCCGCCTCGATGTCCGCGCAGATGGGGCGGGGTGAGGACGCGCTCAAGTACCTGGGCGAGCTGATGAGCCGCTTCATCCAGGCCAACACCATGTACAAGGAGTCGGGCCCGGTCATCGAGACTCCGCTGTCCGCCGCGCAGTCACTGCACGACATGGTCTGCCAGAGCTGGGGCGGGGTGATCCGGATCTTCCCCGCGCTGCCCGCCGCCTGGCGTGAGCTGGTGGTCCACGACTTCCGCACCCAGGGCGCGTTCCTGCTGAGCGCCGCCCGCGAGGACGGCCGAACCCGCTGGGTGCGGCTGCGCAGCGAGGCGGGCGCGCCGTGTGTCGTACGGCACTCCCTCGACGGACCGATCGAGGTGCGGGACGCGCGCGGGCGGCGGCTGCCGTACGAGACGGTGGGCGCGGGCACGATCCGGATCGCGCTCCGCAGGGGCCAGGAGGCCATCATCACCGCCCGCGGGGACCGCCCGGACCTGACGGTCCGCCCGGTCGAGCCCAATGAGCCGGCGCCGCGCTGGGGGCTCCCCGCGTCCTAATCCCCGGCGGGATCTTCCGGTACACCGGCAGGATCTTCCGGCGCGGTCGCGTCGGCGGATGGTCCGGATCGGCCCGGTCGGCGTCCGATGACGACTGCCGACCGCCGATCCGGGATACCCATCACGCATGAGACGCATCAGTGACTTCGACCGCCGGCTGTTCGCGCGGGTCGCGGACAGCCGGCTCCGCGGCGCCCATCCGCTGCTGCCCCGGCTCAGCCGGGCCGCCGACCACGGCAGGCTGTGGTTCGGCACCGCCGGGGTGCTGGCCACGGTCGGCGGCCGCACCGCGCGACGGGCCGCGCTGCGCGGGATCGGCTCGCTCGCCGCCGCCTCGCTCGTGTCGAACGTCGTGGTCAAGTGGACGGTGGCGCGCAAGCGTCCGGTCACGGACACCGTACCCCTGGTCCGCCAGCTGCGCCGGCAGCCGTGGACCAGCTCCTTCCCCTCCGGACACTCGGCCTCCGCCGCCGCCTTCGCCACCGGAGTCGCCCTGGAGTCCTCGCGGTACGGCCTGATGGTCGCGCCGCTCGCCGCCGCCGTCGCCGCCTCCCGGGTGTACGTGGGCGTCCACTACCCCAGCGATGTGCTGGCCGGTATCGCCCTCGGCGTCGGCGCCGCCGCGCTGACCTGCCGCTACTGGCCGCCGCGCCCCGAGGTCCCGGCCCAGGCCCGGCCGCGGATCTCGGCGCCCGCCCTGCCCAAGGGCGAGGGGCTGGTGGTCCTGGTCAACCAGCGGGCCGGGGTGGCCACCCCCACCGGCGGTTTCACGGTCGCCGAGCAGCTGCAGGTCCTGCTGCCCGCCGCGGAGATCCTGGAGTGCGGGCCCGACGACGACTTCATGGACCTGCTCCGGCAGGCCGCCCGGCGCGCCGCCGACCGGGCCGGGGCGCTGGGCATCTGCGGCGGGGACGGCAGCGTCAACGCGGCCGCCACCGTCGCGGCCGAACGCGGGCTGCCGCTCGCCGTGTTCCCCGGCGGCACCCTCGACCACTTCGCGCTGGACCTCGGCGTACCGGCCTTCGAGGACACCGCGCACGCCGTGACCGAGGGCGATGCCGTGGCCGTGGACCTCGGCCGCGCCACCCCCCTCGCGGGAGGCGGCGAGACCAGCCAGTTCGTCAACACCTTCAGCATCGGCTTCTACCCGGAGCTGGTGCGGATCCGGGAGAGCATGGAGGGCCGGCTCGGCAAGTGGCCCGCTGCCGCCGTCGCGCTCACCCGGGTGCTGCGCACCGCGAGCCCCATGGAGGTCGAGGTCAACGGGCGGCCGCGGCGGCTGTGGATGCTGTTCGCCGGCAACGGCGTCTACTCCCCCGAGGGGTTCGCCCCCACCTACCGTCAGCAGCTCGACGACGGGCTGCTCGATGTGCGGGCGATCGACGGCGAGGAGCGGCTGGCCCGCACCCGGCTGCTGATCTCGGCGCTCACCGGCACGCTCGGGCGGTCCCACGTCTATACGACGCGGCGCATGCGCCAACTGCGGCTGTCGGGCCTCCACGCCGTGGACAGCCGGGCCTACGATGGAGAGGTGGCCGACGATCCCGCGGAGGAGCTGCTGATCGACAAGTGGCCGAGGGCGCTCACCGTCTACCGCCCCGCCGAGCCGCAGAACGAACTGCTCCAACGGGCCCGTACGGCCGCCGCGAAGGCCCCCCATTGGTGGAGGTCTCTACTACGCAAGTAGTACTCGGAAATCTGTGCTCAAGGACGACGACGGGAGCGGCCCCCACCGTCAAGGATGAGGGCATGGACGACGACCGATCGGCCCAGGGGGCCGCGACGTGACCTCCCTTGCGCTGTCTGTGCTGCTGGCCCTGGTCTCGGCGGTCTGCTACGCCGCCGGAGCCATACTCCAGGAGCATGTCGCGGCCACGACGCCGCGGCTCGCGGCCGCCCCTCTGCGGCGCGGGAGTTGGTGGGCCGCGGTGACCCTCAACGGTGCGGGCGCGGTCCTCCATGTGATCGCCCTGGCCTACGGCCCGCTGAGCGTGGTGCAACCCCTAGGGGCTCTGACGATCGTCTTCGCCCTGCCGATGGCGGCGATATTCGTCCGCCGCCGGGTCGGCGCGTCCGGCTGGCGGGGCGCGCTGCTGGCGACCGTGGGGCTCGCCGGTCTGCTCTCGCTGACCGGCACCTCGCGGGCCCAGGCGCTGGCCGAGCAGGAGGGCGTCTGGCTGGTCGTGATCACGGTCTCCGCCATCGCCGTACTGGCCGGGGCGGCTCGTCTGATGCGATCGCCCGTCATCCGCAGTGTGCTGCTGGCGGCGGCCGCGGGGACGGCCTTCGGCGTCTCGTCGGTGGTCACCAAGAACGTGGCCGTGGAGTGGACCTGGGACGCGTGGCAGGACGCCCTGCCCGGCCTGGTCACGATCGGGCTGCTGGCCTCGGGCGGGGTGCTGCTCTCCCAGGCGTCGTACCGGGGCGCCGGGCTGGCCTCGCCGCTGGCGACGGCGACCGTGGTCAACCCGGTGGTCGCCACCGCCGTCGGCATCGCCGCGCTCGGCGAGAACTTCCGGCACGGCACGCCCGGCACCCTGCTGGCCCTGGTCGCGGCCCTCGTCGCGAGCACCGGCCTGGTGATGCTGACGGTGCACAACGCCGAGGCGGAGACCGAAGCCGAGGCCGCGACCGAAGCGGCCGCCGAGGAGGCCCCGGCCGTCCCGGTCGCGGCCGCCGAGGGCCCGGGCGCGCCCGGGCACGGCGGCGGGGGCGGCGGGCCGGAGGTTCCGCAGGGGCCCATCGGATCCGGCCCGCACGAGGTGCCGGACGTCCCCGGCGGGCCCGCCGAGCCCGGTACCCCGCTCCTCCTCCCCCAGCCGATCCCCCGCCAGCCCACCGGCGAGAGCGACCCCGGCCCGCGCCTGCCCGAATGCGGCGAGGCCGTACTGCAGCACCACGCCTAGGCGGCGCCACGCCCGGGCGGCACCTCGCCTGGGCAACGGCATCTCGCCTGGGTGGCGGCACCTCGCCTAGACGGCGCCGGGCCCTTCCGCGCCGAGCAGTTCCACCAGCCCCGAGAGGCCCTCATGGCCATGGCCGTCGGCGACCCGGCGGGCCATGAGGTCGCCGATCGGGGCGATCAGTTCGGGGCTGATGCCCTGGTCCTCCGCGGAGCCGGTGAAGTTGACGAACGCGGCCGACTGCATGGCGAGGTTGGAGACCACCCCGGTGGCGTGGTCGCCGGAGTCGATCTGCTGCGCGAAGCCGTCCGCGGCCCCCGACATGGCGGTCAGCCAGCGGCCCAGCAGCGGGGCGGCATCGGCCGCCGCGACGCCGTCCGATCGCACCAGGGCGTAGGCGTGCAGCACGCCCGAGAACATGCCGTACATCGCGCTGAGCAGGGCGAGGTCGTACAGCGGGGCGCGGCCGGGGTCCTCGCCGAGATGGTGGCTCTCGCCGAAGAGGTCCAGCACGGCCCGGTGGTCCGCGAAGACGGCCGGTGAGCCGCTGTAGAGGAGGAAGGCGGCGGGCGTCCCGATCATCGGCGGGACGGCCATGATGCCGCCGTCGAGGTACTGGGCACCGTGTCCGGCCGCCCATGCGGCCAGGTCACGGGCCTGCCGCGGAGTGCCGTTGGTGAGGTTGACGACGGCCTTGCCGGACAGGGCGTCCCCGAGGGGCTCCAGCACCTGCCCTACCGAGTCGTAGTCCAGCAGGCAGACCACCACCAGGGGGCTCGCCGCGACGGCCTCGCCGGCCGTGGCGGCGGTCAGCGCGCCCTCGGCGGCGAGCGCCTCGGCCTTGGCGGCCGTACGGTTCCACACCGTCGTCCGGTGCCCGGCCTTCATCAGTGCGCGGGCCAGCGCGGTGCCCATGTCGCCGAGGCCCAGCACCGTCACGGGGGTTTCGCTCATCGAGGTTGCTCCAGTTGTTTCGATACCGCTGGGTTCGTAGGGGTCCGGCGCGCCGCTCACAGCCTCGTTCCCCGGCGGTAACGTGGGCAAGTACGCACTAAAGAGTGCGTACTTACCTTGAGGTCAGTGGGGGCGGGGCCATGCGAAGGCAGCCTTATGTCTGCGGTCTGGACGCGGCCGTGGACGTGATCGACGGCAAATGGAAAGTGCTGATCATCTGGGCGCTCAATCACCAGCGGTGCCGCTTCGGGGAATTGCGGCGGCTGGTTCCGGGGGTGAGCGAGAAGGTACTGGCGCAGCAGCTGAGGGAGTTGGAGGCGGACGGAATCGTCCACCGGGAGTCGTACGACGTGGTGCCGCCGAAGGTGGAGTATTCGCTGACCGAGCTGGGCGACGAGCTGAATACGGCACTGGGCCCGCTGGGCGCTTGGGGCAAGCGCCGGATGGCGGTGCTGGAGGAGGCGGGGCAGGGCTGACCTCCGGGGCGGCCGCACCGCCCGGGGCGGCCGCACCGCCCGGGGCGGCGGCCGCGCCCGTGAATCGGCGTCAACCGGCGCCGTCGCACGTATTTTCCAACCGGGCCTCCGCGGGGTAGGGGTGTGGAGATCACCCCGCTCACTTGGAGGCCCCGTGACCGACAGCGCTCCCCCCAGCCCAGCGCGCACACCCTGGCGAGCCGTCTTCGGCGGCTCGATCGGAAATCTCGTCGAGTGGTACGACTGGTTCGTCTACGCCAGTTTCGCCACCTACTTCGCCGGCGCCTTCTTCCCCAAGGGCAACGACACGGCACAGCTCCTCAACACCGCCGGGATCTTCGCGGTCGGCTTCTTCATGCGTCCCGTCGGCGGCTGGCTGCTGGGCCGGTTCGCCGACCGGCGCGGCCGTAAGGCGGCGCTCACCCTGACCGTGACGTTGATGTCGGCCAGCGCGCTGCTCATCGCCATCGCCCCGACGTACGACCAGGTCGGCTACTTCGGCGCGGCCGTGCTGCTGGTGGCGCGGCTGCTGCAGGGGCTGTCGGTGGGCGGTGAGTACGCGGCCAGTGCCACCTATCTCACCGAGGCGTCCCGGCCCGGCGGCCGCGGCTTCGTCTCCAGCTTCCAGTACGTGTCGATGACGATGGGCCAGCTGATCGGTCTGGGCCTCCAGATCCTGCTGCAGCACACCATGTCCGATGACGCGCTGCACTCCTACGGCTGGCGCATTCCGTTCGTCGTCGGCGCCGTGGGCGCGGCGGTGGTCTTCTGGCTGCGGCGCAATCTGCTGGAGACCGAGGTCTACACCGAGGAGGACGCCCACCAGGACGAACGGGGGACGATCGCCGAGCTGCTGCGCCACCGCAAAGAGGCGGCGCTCGTCATCGCGCTGACCATGGGCGGCACGGTCGCGTACTACACGTACACCACCTATCTCACCAAGTACCTGTCGAACACGGCCGGTCTGAGCAAGTCGGACGCGTCGCTGGTGAGCTTCTGTGCCCTGTTCCTGTTCATGCTGTTGCAGCCGCTGGCCGGATCGCTCTCGGACCGGATCGGGCGCCGTCCGCTGCTGATCACCTTCGGCTTCGGCTCGATGCTCGGCACCGTCCCCATCATGACCGCGCTGTCGCACACCGACACCTTCACGGGGGCGCTGCTGCTCTCGCTCGCGGCGCTGGTCATCGTGACCGGCTACACCTCGATCAACGCCGTGGTGAAGGCGGAGCTGTTCCCCACCCATGTCCGGGCGCTCGGGGTGGCCCTGCCGTACGCGCTGGCGAACGCGCTGTTCGGCGGCACCGCGGAGTATGTGGCGCTGTGGTTCAAGAAGGGCGGTGCGGAGTCCGGGTACTACTGGTACGTCTCGGCGTGTGCGGCCGTCTCGCTCATCGTCTACCTCACCATGCGGGAGACCCGCGACGCCGCCCTCTCCCGGGACCGCGCGGACGGCCCGGCCGCCCCGGGGAAGCAGCGGACGACCGCGGTGTGACGACGCCGAGGGGCCGGGCCCGGCGTCAGTGGCCGGCGGTCACGCTCATCTGAGCCCAGACCACCCGTCCGCCGTTCACGCCCGGCCGGTCCCCCCACGCGTCCGCCAGGGCGCGGACCAGCGCGAGTCCGCGTCCGCACTCGTCCTCCAGACCGGCCTCCCTCGGCGTGGGGACGGCCGGTCCGCCGCCCTGGTCGGCGACCTCGATATAGAGCATGTGCCGCTCATGGGCGCGCAGCACACAGAGGATGTGCTCGCTTCCGGTGTGCACCAGGGCGTTGGTGAACAGCTCGGACATCACCAGCTCGGCGGACTCGCAGAGGTCCTCCTGAAAGCCCCACTCCAGTACGCGGGAGCGCACCCGGTGCCGGGCGACGGCGACCGAGGCGCCTCTGGCAGACAGCTGGAACCTCTCCTGACGGAGGGCGGAGTCAACGCTCCCGGAGTTCGGGTGGTGGGCCATCGTCGAGCGTTGACGCAATGCCACGGCCATGTGCCTTCCGTCCGTCTACCTGTGGGGGCGTGAATGCCGTACGTGAATGCCGCAAGTGCGCGACACAGCAGCCACGTTGGACTGGTCACACCCGTCACTATCGTTGCTGCAAGCACCAGTTGGCAAGGCGCGATCTGCAAAATGCAGAATAGCCAGCGCACTCTGTTGCCCCTCATCTCGCACGTGGCACACTGATCCTGACAAGACCGTCCCAGGAGGTACGACGTGGGTGAAGCGCGATCTGCCCCGACCGTCGGGCAGATGGTCCTCGGCATGAGGCTGCGGGACCTTCGCGAGAAAGCCGGCGTCAGCTACGACCAGGCTGCCAGGGCGCTGCACGTCAACCAGACCACGGTGCGCAGGATGGAGAAGGCCGAGGTCGGCCTGAAACTCCCCTACGTCGAGAAGCTGCTGCAGACCTATGGCGCCGAACAGGAAGAGATCGACTCCTTCCTCGCGCTCGCCGAGGAGGCCAACAGACCGGGCTGGTGGCACCGGTTCCGCGATGTGCTGCCGGACTGGTTCAGTCTCTATGTGAGCCTCGAGGGCGTGGCGAGCCGCATCCGCGCCTATGAGCCGCATTTCGTCCCCGGACTCCTGCAGACCGAGGAGTACGCCCGCACGCTGCTCTCCATCGGCTTCCCGCACGGGTCCCGCCAGGAGCTCGACCGCCGGGTGGCGCTGCGGATGGAGCGCCAGGAGCTGCTCAGCCGCCCGGACGGACCGCATCTGTGGGTGGTGATGGACGAGACGGTGCTCCGGCTGTCCATCGGGGGTCCCCAGGTGATGCGCGCCCAGATCGACCACCTGATCGAGGCGGTACAGAAGCCCAACATCACCCTCCAGGTGGTGCCGTTCTCCGCCGGCCCGCACCCGGGCATGGGCGGACCCTTCCAGCTCTTCCGGTTCCAGATCCCGGAACTGCCGGACATCGTCTACGCCGAGGGCCTGACCGGCGCCGGCTATCTCGACCAACGTTCCGATGTGGCCGCCTATTTGGAGGCCCTGGACCGCATGGGCACCCAGGCCACACCGGCGCGGCGCACGGAGAGTTTCCTCCGTGGGATTCGCAAGGAGCTCTGACTGTGGATCAGGTACACGTGTACAACGGCATGCCGGCCAAACACCTGGGGACCGAGGGCTGGGCCAAGCCGTGGAGCGGTCCCAACGGCGGTGCCTGCGTGGAGGCGCTGAGGCTGCACGACGGGCGGATCGCCCTGCGTCAGTCGACCGATCCCGACGGCCCTGCCCTGATCTACACCCACCATGAAATCGAGAGGTTCATCCAAGGTGCCAAGGCCGGCGCCGCGGATTTCCTGCTCACACGCCCAGACCCCAACCTGACCTCCTCGGCGGGTACCGGACCGGAACGGAGGGCCGCGTGACCGACTACGGGCTCGCCCCTGACCAGATCGACACCACCAAGCCGCACCCGGCTCGGATGTACGACTTCTACCTCAACGGCAAGGACCACTACGAGGTCGACGCCGAGGCCGCCGGGCGGGTGCTGGAGGTCTATCCCACCGTCCGGCTCAACGCCACCGTCAACCGGGCCTTCATCCACCGCGCCACCCGCTGGCTGGCCCGGGAGGCCGGGATACGGCAGTTCCTCGACATAGGCACCGGCATACCCACCGAGCCCAACCTCCACCAGGTCGCCCAGGGCGTCGCCCCCGAGGCCCGGGTGGTCTACACCGACTACGACCCCATCGTGCTGGCCTACGCCCAAGCGCTGCTCATCGGCACCCCCGAGGGCCGTACGTCCTATGTGCAGGCGGATGTGCGCGATCCCCAGCGGATCATGAGCGCCCCCGAGCTGCATGAGACGCTGGACCTGGACCAGCCGGTGGCGATCTCCGTGAACGCGCTCTTCCACTTCATCCCGGAGGAGGACAAGCCGTACGAGATCATCCGCGAGCTGATGGCGCCCCTGGCCCCGGGCAGCTATCTGATGCTGACCCACTCCACCCATGACTTCTCGGCGGAGACCTGGCGGAACGTCATCCAGGTCTACAAGGAGAGCGGCATCTCCTTCACCACCCGCTCCCAGAGCGAGGTCGGGGCCTTCTTCGACGGTCTGGAGCTGGTCGACCCGGGTGTGTCGGAGCCCCACCACTGGAACCCGGACCCCGAGGACAGCCCGGAGACCATCCGCAGCGCGGACATCAACATGTGGGCGGGAGTGGCCCGGAAGCCATAGGGCAAGCCACCGGGAGTGTTCGGCGGGACTTGGCGCCCGCGGCGGGCTGTTCCCCTCCCCGCCCCTTCCCGACACCTGACGAAATGCGGCTCCGCCGCGTGCGGGGCTCCGCCCCAGACCCCGGGGTTCACGGGCGGAGCCCCTGCCACGCGGCGGAGCCGCATAGCGATGCTGCGGGAAGGGGCGGGAAGGGGTAAGAATCCCCGGACGCCCCGTAGCGGCGGCGGCACGCATGGCCCGCGGGCTTCACGGCCCGGCATCTACGGCGCCTCGGCGCCCTCGCCGACCGTGAAGCCCAGTACCGCGCCCCCGCCCGGGCGCGGCCGGGCGAAGACGGTGCCGCCGTGTGCGAGGGCGACCTCGCGCACGATGGCCAGGCCCAGCCCCGAACCGGGCAGGCTGCGCGCGCCGGGCGCGCGGTAGAAGCGGTCGAAGACGCGCTCGCGGTCCTCCTCGGCGATGCCGGGGCCCCGGTCCAGGACCTCCACCCGGCGGCCGGTGATCATCACCTCGACCGGCTCGGTGCCGTCCCGGTCGAACTTGGCGGCGTTCTCCACCAGATTGGAGATCGCGCGCTGCAGGGTGGCCGGGCGGCCGGTCAGCCGGGTGTCGCCCTCGGCCCGTACGGTGATCTCCCGGCCGGTCCGGCGCCGGGCGAGGGTCGCGGCGGTGGTGGCCACCTCCGCCAGCGAGACCTCCGTAAGGGGTTCGTCGTCCCGCTGCCCGGCCGCCAGCTCCACCAGCTCATTGACCAGGTCGGTCAGCTCCCGGGTCTCCCCCGCCAGATCGGCCAGCAGATCCTCGCGCGCGGGCCCCGGCAGCTCCTCGAAGCGGCGCAGCAGGGAGATATTGGTGCGCAGCGAGGTGAGCGGGGTGCGCAGCTCGTGCCCGGCGTCCTCGACCAGCCGCCGCTGGTCGTCCTTGGAGCGCGCGAGCTGTCCGAGCATGCCGTCGAAGGCCCGTCCGAGGCGGCCCACCTCGTCGTCCCCGGCCACCGGCACCGCCACCTGCATCCGGCCGGTCGCGGCCACGCTCTCGGCGACCCGGGTCAGCCGCACCAGCCGCCGGGTGATCCGTCCGGCCAGCCACCAGCCGGCCAGTCCGGCGGCCAGGATGACGGCGACCACGAACAGCGCGGTGCGCTTCTGGAGTTCCCGCAGCAGATCCTCGGTGTCGCTGATCTGCTGGGCCACCTGGACCGCGCCGGTGCCGTCGCCCACGGCCACCGTGGCCATGCGGTACTGCTCTCCGCCGATGCCGATCTCGCGCCGGACGACGGTGCCCGGTGTGCGGGAGGCGGCGGTGATCCGGTCGTCGCCGGTCACCGGCAGCGGGGGCTTGCCCGCGTCGTAGACCGTGCCGCTGCCGTTGATCACCTGGACGTCCATCCGGCTGATCCGGCGCAGATCGTCCCGCAGGCCGTAGGGGACGGGCACGGTGGACTCGGTGGGGTACTGCCGCAGGATCACCTTCTCGGTGCGGACCTCGCCGCGCAGATCGCGGATCACATCGTCGAACGCCGTCTGCTGGTCGACCCGCACCAGCCCGGCCGCCGCGTCGTAGCTGAGGCCGCCGACCAGGAGGGTGACCACGGAGGCCGCCGCCGCGAACGAGAGCGCGAAGGTGGTCCGCAGACTGGGCCGCCCACGGCGGAGCGGGGGAAGCCGCACCATTACTCCTCCCGCAGGGTGTAACCGACTCCGCGCACCGTATGGATCAGCGGGGTGCGCCCCTCCGGATCGACCTTGCGGCGCAGATAGCCGATGTAGACGGCGAGGTTCTTCGAGCCGGGGCCGAAGTCGTAGCCCCAGATGCGGGCGTAGATGGTGGTGTGGTCCAGGACGATGCCCGCGTTGCGCGCCAGCAGCTCCAGCAGGTCGAATTCGGTGCGGGTCAGCTCCAGCTCCGTACCGCCGCGCCAGACCCGGCGCGCCGAGGAGTCCAGGTGCAGATCCGCGACCTCCAGCACGCCGTCGATGGCGGCGTCCTCCGGCGCGGGCGGTTCGGCCGGGGCGGCGCGGCGCAGCAGCGCGCGCAGCCGGGCGAAGACCTCCTCGACCTCGAAGGGCTTGGCCACGTAGTCGTCCGCCCCGGCGTCCAGGCCCTCGATCCGGTCGGCGGTCTCGACCCGCGCGGTGAGCATCAGGATGGGGGTGCGGTCCCCCTCGGCGCGCAGCACCCGGCACACCTGCAGCCCGTCCACGCCGGGCATCATCACGTCCAGGACGACCACGTCCGGGCGCTCCCGGTGGATGGCCGCCAGCGCCTCTATCCCGTCGGGTACGGCGGTGACGCGGTACCCCTCCAGGGTCAGGGCGCGTTCCAGCGCCTGGCGGATGGCACGGTCGTCCTCGGCGAGCAGCACGGTGTTGGTCACACCCCGAGTCTGCCAAGGCCACAGCGGTGCCCGCCCCGGCCGGGGGTCCTGAGCGGGGCTTCTTACCCCGCTCTCACCTTCTTCACGCGACGGGCTTACCGGGCCCGGAGAAGGTGTCCGTCACGTTCCGGGGGGAACTCGCCCCGGGGATGCAACCGGCCGGAGAAAATACCGCATGAAGATCGCATTCCTGCTGCACAACGCCTACGGGATCGGCGGAACGATCCGGACGACGATGAATCTCGCGACGGCGCTCGCCGACCGCCACGAGGTGGAGATCGTCTCGATGATGCGGCATCGCGAGACGCCGCGTTTCGCCCTCGACCCCCGGGTGCGGCTGGTCCCCCTGGTGGACACGCGTCCGGAGAGCACGGACGCCAATGACCCGCTGTTCTTCGAGGCCAGCCGGGACTTCCCGGCCGCCGAGAAGCGGTACCGCCAGTACAACCGCCTGATCGACACGCGGGCCGCGGAGTATCTGCGCGGCTGCCCCGCCGATGTGATCATCGGCACTCGGCCGGGGGTGAACGTCTACGTATCCCGCTTCGCCCCGCGCCGGGCGCTGCGCATCGCCCAGGAGCATCTGCGGTACGACGCGCACAGCAAGAAGCTGCGACGGGAGCTGGCTCCGCACTACCGGCTGCTGGACGCCATCGTCACCACGACCGAGGCGGACGCCGCGGTCTACCGCGAGAAGATGCCGTTGCCGGGAGTGCGGACCCTGGCGATACCCAACAGCGTCCCCGAACCGGCCGTCGCCCCCTCCGAGGGCACCACACCGGTGATCGCGGCGGCCGGGCGGCTGGTCCGCGGCAAGCGCTTCGACCTGCTCATCGACGCCTTCGCGGAGGTCACGGCCAAGTTCCCGGCCTGGCGGCTGCGGATCTACGGCGGGGGCGCGGAGAAGGAGCGGCTCGCGGAGCGCATCGAGCGGCTGGGCCTGTCCGGGAGCGCGGAGCTGATGGGGTCCTACTCCCCCATCGAGGAGGAGTTCGCGAAGGCGTCGCTGGTCGCGGTCGCCTCGGATGCCGAGTCGTTCGGGATGACGATCGTGGAGGCCATGCGCTGCGGGGTGCCGGTGGTCAGCACCGACTGCCCGCTCGGCCCCGCCGAGATCATCGAGGACGGGGTCACCGGACGGCTCGTCCCCACCGGGGACAAGGAGGCGCTGGCGAGCGCGCTGATGGAGCTGATGGCCGACGCCCCGGCCCGGCAGGCGATGGCCGCGGCCGCCCTGGAGAGCTCCCGCGCCTACGATCCCGAGCCGCTCGCGCACCGCTACGACGAGCTCTTCGCGGAGCTGCGCGCGAGCCGGTTCGCCCGCTTCTGGGAGCGCGGCCGGGTCGCCGCCCGCGCCCGCCTGCGGCGCCTGGCCCGCCGCTTCGGCATCTCCCCCGCCCGCCGGACCCCGGCGGGCGGAAAGGCGAGCGCCTGACGCCACGCCGGACCGCGCCGGGCGAGGCGTCACCGCTACGGCCGCGGAGCCGTCCGCGCTACCAGGACGTCGGGGCGTAGTCCTTCAGGAAGCAGCCGAAGAGGTCCTCGCCCGCCTCGCCCCGGACGATCGGGTCGTAGACCCGCGCCGCGCCGTCCACCAGGTCGAGGGGGGCATGGAAGCCCTCGGCCGCCAGCCGCATCTTGTCCGGGTGCGGGCGCTCGTCGGTGATCCATCCGGTGTCGACGCTCGTCATCAGGATGGCGTCGGCCTCGAACATCTCGCGGGCGCTGGTGCGGGTCAGCATGTTCAGCGCGGCCTTGGCCATATTGGTGTGCGGATGGCCCGCGCCCTTGTAGCCCCGGCCGAACTTGCCCTCCATCGCGGAGACGTTGACCACGTACTTGCGCCGGGCGGGCGAGGCGGCCATCGCCGGGCGCAGCCGGCTCACCAGGATGAACGGCGCCGTCTCATTGCACAGCTGGACCTCGAGCATCTCGACCGGGTCCACCTCGTTGACCCGCTGCACCCAGGTGTTGGTCGGGTCCAGGTCCGGCACCAGCCCGCCCGCGTCGATCGCGGTCCCGGCCTCGATCCGGGCCGGGGAGGCGGAGCCGCTGGTGAGGGCGAGGGCGGTGAGGTCCTGCGGGGTGAGGGCGCCGTCCTGTGGCGTACGGGGCGCCGGGAGGGCCGCCTGGGCGCCGCTGCCGAAGGCGCCGAGGACCAGGGACTCGGGGAGCTCCCCGGCGGGGAGCGGCGCCGACTCGCCCGCTATCAGCTCCGCGTACGCCTGGGGGGTGCGGCGGACGGTCTGGGCGGCGTTGTTGATCAGTATGTCCAGCGGCCCCGCGGCGCCGACCTCGTCGGCCAGCGCGATGACCTGGGCGGGGTCACGCAGATCGATGCCGACGACCTTGAGCCGGTGCAGCCACTCCCCGCTGTCGGGCATGGCCTTGAAGCGGCGGATGGCGTCGCCCGGGAAGCGGGTGGTGACGGTGGTGTGCGCGCCGTCGCGCAGCAGCCGCAGCGCGATATACATGCCGATCTTCGCCCGGCCGCCGGTGAGCAGGGCGCGGCGCCCGGTGAGGTCGGTGCGGGCGTCGCGGCGGGCCCGGTTCTCGGCGGCGCAGTCGCGGCACAGCTGGTGGTAGAAGGCGTCGACCTCGACGAACCGGGTCTTGCAGACGTAGCAGGAGCGGGGGCGCACCAGGATGCCCGCGATCTCGGTGGAGACGGAGCTGCTGAGCGCGCGGCCCAGCGTCTCGTCGTCGATCCGGTCGGCGGCGCCGGTGGCGGTGGCCTCGGTCACCGCCTTGTCGTGGGCGGTCTTCGCGGCCCGCCGCTCCTGGCGCCTGCGCTGCTTCACGCTGCGGTAGATCCCGGAGGTGGCCCGGCGGACCATGATCGCGTCGGGGTGGTCGACCGGCAGCCGGTCGAGTTCCGCGAGGACGCTCAGACAGGTCGCCAGCCGCTCCGGGTCGATGCCCGGCTCCTCGGCCGCCGCCCGTTCGGCCCGGCCTTCGTCTATCACCGTCATCGCCGCTGCCGCTTTCTGGTTCGCCTGTTCCCCTGGACAACGGCGAAACTTTACGGAAGCGGAGGCGTATGCGCCAAACCGCGCCCGGCTCACCCTCCTCCGGGCCTGCGGTACACATAGCCGCCGGTCCGCGCCGGGGCCCGCGCTCCGGCCGGCTCCCCGGCCTCCGTCAGCGCGCGGATCACGCCGTGGTCCGGGGCGAGCGCACAGGCCGGGTCGGTACGGGCGGCGTCGCCGGTCAGGGCGTACGCCTGGCAGCGGCAGCCGCCGAAGTCCTCCGCGCGGCGGGAGCAGGTGCGGCACGGCTCCCGCATCCACTCCTCGCCCCGGTAGCGGTTGAAGGCGGTGGAGTGGTCCCAGATCCACTCCAGGGTGTGGTCGCGCACATCGGGCGGGTCCAGGTCCGGCAGGCTCGCGGCGGCGGGGCAGGGCAGCGCGGTGCCGTCGGGTGCGACGGTCAGCGAGACCGCGCCCCAGCCGCCCATGCAGGGCTTGGCGACGCCGTCGAAGTAGTCGGGCACGACCCACACCAGGTCGACGGTGCCGCCCAGCCGCTGCCGCCGGCGCTCGACCGTCTCCCGCGCCCGGGCGAGCTGGTCGCGGGTGGGCAGCAGGGCGTCGCGGTTGCGCAGCGCCCAGCCGTAGAACTGGGTGTTGGCCAGCTCGATCCGGTCGGCGCCCCAGTCCAGCCCGCGCTGGATGACGGCGTCGAGCGCGTCGAGGTTGTCGCGGTGCAGGACGACATTGATCCCGAGGGGCAGACCGGCCCTGCGCACCAGGGCCGCGGCCCGCTCCTTGGCGGCGAAGGAGCGGTACCCGGCGATCCGGTCGGAGGCGGCCGGGTCGGCGTGCTGCAGGGACAGCTGGACGCTGCGCAGCCCGGCGGCGATCAGCTCGGCCAGCCGGGCCTCGTCCAGGCCCACCCCGCTGGTGACGAGCTGGGTGTAGATCCCGGCGGACTCGGCGGCGGTGACGATCTCGGCCAGATCGCGGCGCAACAGCGGTTCCCCGCCGGAGAGATGGGTGTGCACCACGCCGAACTCCCCGGCCTGGCGCATCACCTCCGTCCACTCGGCGGTGGACAGCTCCCGTGAGCGGCGGACCAGCTCCAGCGGGTTGGAGCAGTAGGGGCAGTGCAGCGGGCAGCCGTGGGTGAGCTCGGCGAGCAGGGCCCAGGGGCGGGGCGCGGCGGTCATCGGACCCAGCCCTCGATACGCATCCGGGCGAGGAAGGCGGGCACGTCCTCGGCCACGGGCGCGCCGGGGAAGCGGCTCATGAGCTCCGCGACGATGGCGTCGAGGTCGCGGTCGCCGTCGCACAGCCGCAGGATCCGGGCGGCGCTGCCCCGCAGCACCACCACCCGCTCGGGCAGCACCAGCAGATCGGCGTCACGCACCCGGTCGTGGCGCAGGCTCACGGCGGGGGTCAGCGCGGGCCGCCATCCGGGCGGGGCGGGCGGGATGTCCGGGGCGGGCGGGGCTTCCGGGGTGTCGGCGGTGGTCATGTCCCCTCCCCTGGGCCGTCCTTGGTGTCGGCGTGCTCGACCGCGTCCAGCAGCGACCACAGCACATCGCATTTGAAGGCGAGCGCCGCCACCGCGCGGTCCTCGTCCTCGGGGGTCCGTGCCCAGGTCAGGACCAGGTCGAGCGCCTCGGTGCTGTCCCGGCGCCCCTGGTCGACCCGGTTGCGGAAGTAGGCCAGGCCCGCGCGCTCGATCCAGGGGTAGTACCGCTCGAAGGCGTCGATACGGGTGAGCATGATGCCGGGCGCGGACAGCTCGGTGAGCGAGGCGGCGACGGCTTCCAGCGGGCCGCGCAGCCGGCAGAAGTTGACATAGCCGTCGACCGCCAGCCGCACCCCGGGCACCACCTCGGCGCCGGACAGCAGCCGGTCCCGGTCCAGGCCGGCGGCCTCGCCGAGCCGCAGCCATCGCTCGATGCCGCCCTCGCCGTCGGCGGCGCCGTCGTGGTCCTGGATGCGCCGCAGCCACATCCGGCGCAGCCGCGCGGTGTCGAGTTTGGCGGTGATCAGCGCGTCCTTGATGGGGATGTGGCGCTGGTAGTGGAAGCGGTTGAGGATCCAGCGGCGCAGTTCCGCGGGGGTGAGCTCGCCTGCGTGCATCCGTACATTGAAGGGGTGGCGGTCGTGGTAGCGCTCCTGCGCGACCGCGCGCAGCCGCTCCTCAAGACGTGTCCGTGGGGTGCTCACAGGTCGATCACCATCCCGTCGGCGGCCACCTCGACGCCCAGCTCCCGCAGCACCGTGTGCTGGGGCGCGGCCGGGTCGTTGAGGGGGTTGGTGTTGTTGAGGTGGGTGTACAGGGTGCGCGCGTCGAGTGCGGCGAGCCGCCGCGCCGTGCCGCCGGGTCCATCGATCGGCAGATGCCCCATGGCGGTGGCGGTACGCGAGCCGAAGCCGCTGGTGAGGGGCTCGTCATCGGACCAGAACGTGCCGTCGACGATGACGTGGTCGGCGCTTTCGGCGGCGCGCTGGAAGGCGTCGGGCCAGGCGGCGAGCGCGGGGGCGTAGAGGAGGGAGCGGCCGCTGGTGCGGTCGGTCAGCCGCAGGGCGACCACCCAGGCGTCGTCGTCGGGGGCGTCGGCGTCGTCGTCCCGGGCGTCGAGTCCGGCCGCGTAGCGGGGGCGCTTGGCGGAGACGGGGACGGCGCCGATGGCGAGCGGCGAGTCCTCGGCGAGCGGGCGGTCCCCGGGGTCGAGGGGGCGCCAGTCGAGCGGGGCGTAGGGGGTGAGGACCTCGCCCAGGTGGAGTCCGGTCAGCAGGGCGTGGCGCACCGGGGCGGTGGCCACGATCTCGATGCCGTCCGCCTCGCGCAGCCGCGCGATGCCGAGGGTGTGGTCGAGTTCGGCGTCGGTGAGGATCACTCCGGCCAGCGGGGTCCGGCGCGGTTCGGGCCCGGGGTGCAACTCGGGGCAGTCCTCGACCTGTTCGCCGAGGTCGGGGGTGGCGTTGACCAGATACCAGCGGCCTTCGGCGGCCTGGACGGCGAGCGAGGCATGGCGGCGGCGCCACCCCGGGTGGGCGCGTGCCCCGGAGCATCCGGGGCACGCGCAGTTCCACTGGGGTACGCCGCCACCCGCCGCGGTGCCGAGCACGCGCACGCGCATGGCGGGGAGCTCAGCGGGCGTTCAGCGAGTAGGCGGTGACCTCCAGCGCGGTCTCCACGACCACGTAGTCGGGCGTCTGCCAGGCGGTTTCCCCGGCGTCCGTACGGGTCCGGTCCGTCGCCTCGGGTGCCGTCTGCGGTGTGGTGTCGTTCATGGCTTCGACCTGCCTTCCAACTGGGTGGGGATGGGTCAACGGGACGGGACGGACCGTCAGTCGGGCCGTCGGTCGGCGGTCCGGATCCGCAGCGCCCCGCCGTCGGGGGTGGTGCCGTCGCCCGCGGTGGTCGATGGCGTCGTCGGGGACGGGGTCATGAGCCGCTGCCGGGGTAGGCCGTTCCGATGCGCACCTCGTCGAGCAGCAGCTTGCGGTAGTGCTTGGTGTCGGTGGCCGCCGCCCAGGTGCTGTTCACCGTGAGCCGGACATAGCGCTTGGTGGTGGCGGGGATGTCGATGAACGCCACTCCGCGGGCGCTGGGCAGCGTTCCGCTCGCCACCGGGCTGCCCCAGTCGCGGCCGTTGCCGGAGACCCGCACCTGGTAGTCGCGGATGCGGGCGGACTGCTCGGTGTCGGAGCGGGCGTAGGAGACCGACCACTCCCGCTGGTTCACCGCCAGATAGCGGAGGCTCTTGGCCGACCGCAGATCGAAGGTGACCGAGGCGGGCAGGGTGGTGGCGTTGTCCCAGTAGGTCTCCGGGTCGCCGTCGAGTACGGCGGAGGCGGGGTGGCCGCTCGCGGAGACACTGGCGCTCGCGGTGACCGAACTGGCCGGAACGACACCCTGGCGGCCGTCGGTGCGGACCGCGAGGACGGTGTCGTACGGATCCCAGCCGGTGATGCCGGAGATGGTGATCCTGCCGTCGCTCTGGCGGAAGTTCAGCTTCTTGCCGGTGCGGTAGTCGGTGACGCCGGTCGCCTTGTAGCCGTTGTCCCGCACGGTCAGCGTGGAGCCGGAGGGCCTGGTGAGGACGTGGATGAAGTGGCGGTCGGGGTCGGCCTCGCTCACCGTGGTCACCCCGTGGGCGCCGTCGTTCCAGGCGCCGGGCTGCAGGCCGCCGTAGGAGTAGCCGCCGCCCTCGGTGCCGCCCAGCGACCCCCAGATCTTGTCGAGATAGCTCTTGGCGTAGTCGTTGAAGGCTTCCTGCTTGCTCGGGAAGCGACCGTTCACCTGGGCGGTTTCGGCCATGAGCGATTTGACGGAGGATCCGGAGTTGCTGATCAGCCGGCCGAGGGTGAGTCCGTGGTCCACCGCCGAGTCGGTGCCGCTGTACCACCAGGCCCCGCTGCTGGGCAGCTTGAAGCAGGCTTCGGTGAGCCGGGGCTGCGGGGTCCAGATGGCCTGGGGATAGTCGTAGGCCGGGGTCATCCCGGTCTTCTGCTCATTGCTGACCGTGTCCATGATCGGCGTGTCTTCGTTGTTGTTGCTCAGCAGCCAGCCGGGACGGTCGGCACGGATCTTCTCGTAGAGCCCGTGGTCGATCCAGTAGTCGTTGTCGTTGTCGATCCAGAACCCGGACAGCTTCGGGTACTTCCGCATCACTTCCACGACGTTGTCGTACGAGTACTCGCCGAAGCCGTCGCGCGTGGTCAGGTCGACGTCATGGCCCTTGTAGGCCGAGTAGGCCGCCGAGTCGAGCCATTCATGGCCGCCCTCGGCATGCCACTGCGGGTCGTCGGTCATATAGAGCATGACCTTCAGCCCCTGGGCGTTCGCCGCCTCGATCAGCTCGCCGAGGAAGTCCCGCTTCGTGGAGCAGCTTCCGGGGACGGCGGACGGCCAGGCGCGAGCGTAGCCCAGACGGCTGTGGAAGGAGGCCAGCACCAGGTAGGAGGCGTGCAGCTTCTTGGCCTCGGCCACCCAGTAGTCGGCCTTCCAGCCGCCGTCGCTGACCGCCTTCTCCCAGGCGGAGCAGCTGGTGTAGCCGGGCGAGGTGCGCATGCCCCAGTGCAGGAAGAGGCCCGCCTGGGAGTCGCGCAGCCACTGCTGACGGGAGTTGACCACATCGGCCCGCGCGGGGGCGGGGCCGGTCAGGGCGAGGGTGGCGACAAGAGACAGCACGGCTGCCGGCCAGACGCCGAGGCGCCGGCGGGATCTGCGGCCCATGAGGGCTCCTTCTCGGGGGGCGTACGGTCATGTGCCGTTCTGTTGCAGCGTCACCGGCTGTTGGGGCTCGGTCAAGAAGCGTGCGTCAAAAATCCTCCGACCTCTCCGGCTGCACATTCCCCGTGCGTCACCAACAAACAAGCGGAATCCGCTGGTAGTTGGCCGCTTTCCGCCGACCTCCCCCCACGCCACCGCCCCTTGGTCCACACCATTCCTTGACTCATCGGGCCATACCTCCTACCTTCCGCGAAGCACTGTCCGCGTTCAGTGGAGCCGGCCATGCGGAGATCCACACGATCACGGGGTCTTCACTCCGGACCGTAGCCGACTACGGCTCACCTGTTGACGCGTTAGGAAGCCTTCCTTACAGTCCCCCCATGTGAACAAGGATCAGACAGGAGAATCCTTGATGGAGCATTCACCGCTCTTACCCCGCACCGCCCTGGCTCTCGCGACCACGGCCGCGCTGATCGCCCCGGCAGCGGTCGCCTACGGTGCCGAGCGGTCCCCGCGGGCGCCGGCCGCGTCCTGGAGTCTGAAGTGGAGCCCCGCATCGGGGGCGAGTGTCGCCGACGCCTTCGAGGGCGCCGAGGACGACCGCGCCGACTCCCATCCCGGTGTCACCCACATCTACCCCTACCAGGGCGGTTTCCGTACCGACATCCACTACCCCAAGGACGTCGACACCAGCACCGACCGCCAGCGCCAAGAGGTCAGGGGCATGGAGCGGAACGGCTCCGCCGTCAAGATCCTCAAGAACGAGACCTGGCGGATCCAGTACCAGATGTATGTGCCGGACACCCTCGACGCGACCACCGGCTTCACCCACATCATGCAGATCAAGGTGGGGGACGTGGCCGCCCCGCTGTTCACCATGTCGCTGCACCAGCACGGCGACGGGCCCAAGGTAGAGATCCGGACGTCGGACGACGACGACAACCTCACCGAGGCCGGGGCCGCCGACATGACGCCGCTCCAGGGCGCGTGGAGCGATGTGTCGGTCGAGGTCAAGGCGGCCGACTCGGGCGCGTACGCCGACTGGTCGGTGACCACCGGCGGCAGACGAGTCGCCGCGTACAAGCGCACCGGCCTGGACCTGTGGCGCGGCAAGAACTATCTGCGGCCCAAGTGGGGCATCTACCGGAGCCTGAACAGCGACGGCCTCCGGACCACCTACCTGCTCACCCGGAACTTCAAGGCGTACAAGCTCCAGTAGGAGGGCGCGCGATGAAGAGCTATCGGAACACCCTGGTGGCCGCGGCCGCCACCACCGCACTCGCCGCGGGGCTGCTGCTCACCCAGACCGGCACCGGCAGCGCCGCGACCTCGGCGGCCGACTCGGCCCCCTCGGACATCAAGACCGTCTCCTCCGGCTGGTCGATCCCCTGGGGACTCAGCTGGCTGCCCGACGGCTCGGCCCTGATCACCGAGCGCGACGCGTTCGACGTCTACAAGCTCACCCAGTCGGGCACCAGGACCAAGGTGGGCACGGTGCCCAATGTGGTGACCACCGGCGGTGAGGGCGGGCTGCTGGGCATCGCGGTGTCCCCGAACTGGAACAGCGACCACGCCGTCTATCTGATGCACACCGCCTCCGACGGCAACCGCATCGCCCGGATGACCTACGACGGCTCCTCGCTCAGCGGCTACAAGGCGCTGGTCACCGGCATCAAGAAGAACAAGTATCACAACGGCGGACGCCTGAAGTTCGGTCCGGACGGCTATCTGTACGCCACCACCGGGGAGGCCCAGACCCCCGATCTCGCCCAGGACAAGAACTCCCTCAACGGCAAGATCCTCCGGATGACCACGGACGGCAAGCCCGCCCCGGGCAATCCGTTCGGCACGCTCGTCTACTCCTACGGCCACCGCAATCCGCAGGGCATCACCTGGGATCCGCAGGGGAGGCTGTGGGAGGCCGAGTTCGGCAACAGCAAGTACGACGAGCTCAACCTCATCGAACCGGGCAAGAACTACGGCTGGCCGACCTGTGAGGGCAACTGCTCCACCTCCGGGATGACCAACCCCAAGCGCCAGTGGCCGGTCGGCGACGCCTCGCCCAGCGGGGTCACCTACGCCGACGGCGCGATGTACATGGCGGCGCTGCGCGGTGAGCGGCTGTGGCGGATCCCGGTGGACGGGACGAGCGCGGGCACCCCCAAGGCGTACTACACCAGCTCCTACGGGCGGCTGCGCACCGTGGAGACCGTGCCGGGCAAGAACACGCTGTGGCTGTCCACGACCAACGCCGACAACAACGGCGGGGAGCCGGACGGCGCGGACAAGGTGTTCCAGGTCGAGTTGAAGTAGCGCCTTCGCGGGTGAGCGTACGGGCGCGGTCCGCGGACCGCGCCCGTACGTCCATGTCGCGCCCGTACGTCGGTGTCAGTATGCGAGCCGCTCGTTCATGAGCAGGAAGGCGCCCAGACCGTGGAGGTCGTTCGTATTGCGCGGCCGATTGAGGTAGTACGCCAGGTCTCCGACGTTGGTGCCCTCGCTGATGTCGGAGATGTTCGTCAGCCCGTCGGAGCCGACCGACACCTTCCGCAGCACGCCCTGATAGCCCCGGCGCGCCGCCGAGGCGTAGGCGCCGCCGCTGATCCAGCCGTGCTTCAGGGCCGCGTGCAGCATCAGGGTGTACATGCTGGAGGCGGAGGTCTCGGTCCAGTTGCCGGGGTCGCTCGCCTTGTCGACGACCTGGAACCAGCGGCCGGTGGCCGGGTCCTGGTAGCGCACGAAACCCTTCGCCAAGTGCCGTACGTTGCCGATGAGTTCGGCGCGGCGCGGATGGTCGGCGGGGAGCATTTCCAGCACCTCCACATGGGTCATCGCGGTCCAGCCGATGGCCCGTGCCCAGTGGTAGCCGGAGGTGCCGGTGGTGGGATCGGGCTTCCACGGGGCGTCGCCGTCGGCGTCGAAGGCGTGGTAGAGCAGCCCGTTGGACGCCTTGAGGTGGCGGAAGTACACCGAGAGGTTCCGGGTGACCTCCTCGTACGCGTACGCCTGGTCGCCGTAGGCGGTGCCGTAGCGCAGCAGGAAGGGCTGGGCCATGAAGACGCCGTCGCCCCACAGTTCGTTGGTCTTGCCGGTGGCGTGCCACATCCCGCCGTCGGCGGTGCGCGGATAGCTGGTGATCCGGGCGCGGATCTGGTCGGCGGCGGTCCGGTAGCGGGGGTCGCCGGTCTCCTGGTGGAGGACCAGCAGCAGATTGCCGGACTGCATCGCGTCGAGGTTGTCGAAGGTCCGGCTCATATGACCGTCGGCGTCGACGAAGTTGTCCACCCAGCGCTTGATGTACGCCAGGTACGAGGGCTCCTTGACCCGCTGGTAGACGCGGTGGGTGCCGAGCAGGAACAGCCCCCGGGTGTAGCCCCAGCCGCCGAGCGAGGCGGGGTCGGGGTAGCGGGCGACGGTGGAGTCCACCACCGCCCGGGACCAGTCGGCGGGCGCCGCGCCGGCGCCCGCCGTCGGGAGGAGAAGGCCGCCGGTGATGCCCAGTGTGCTCGCGAACAGCGTTCTGCGACTGATCACTCGTTCCCCTTTTCTCAGGGCTCGGTTCGGCTCCGGGTCGCCCACGTCTCCCCCGGCTACCGCTGGGAGGGACCCGCTGCCGGTCGTCGACCGTGCCCGGCCCGCGCGTTCCTCACGGGTCCGCGCGCGCTCTCCCTTTCGACAGCGGTGCGCCCCTTCGGCTCACCGGCCGTGGGTGGCGCGTACACGCCAAGAATAGCGGCGAACGCTCCGTACCGGGGCAAAAGCGGAGGAAAGGCCAGAATCCGCCGTACCCGTCAGTAGTCCGGCCACCAGCCGGCCGGTGGCGGGCGCGAGCATCAGCCCCAGCATGTTGTGACCGGTCGCCAGCAGCACCCGGGGATGGCCGGGCACCGGCCCGATCAGCGGCAGCCCGTCGGGGGTCATGGGCCGCGGCCCCACCCACTCCTCCTGGCGGTCGTCCCAGTCGGCATGGCGCAGATACGGGCGCGCGGCGGCGACGATGGCCTCGATGCGCCGCTGCCGGAACCGGTCGGCGTCGCGCTCGAACTCCATCGTCCCGGCGACCCGGACCCGCTTGCCCATCGGAGTGAGCACCACCTTGGCCGCGCCGAGGTGGACCAGCCGGGAGGGCGGCGGCTCGGCCGCCACGGAGAAGCTGTACCCCTTGCCCGCCACCAGGTCGACGTCCAGGCCGAGTCCGCGGACCAGCTCGCGCGACCGGACGCCCGCGGCGATGACCACCGCGTCGCTCCGGTACGTCCCGGCCGAAGTGCGCACCTCGGTGCGGCCGCCCCGGTCCGTGACGGCCGACACCCGGGCGCCCTCGACCAGTTCGACGCCCTGGCCCCGCAGCCGCTCGGCGAGCCGGTCCACGAAGAGCGAGGGGTCGAGCGACCACTGGCGCTCCACCACGAAACCCGCCCGGGCGCCGTCGGTGAGCGAGGGCTCCGCCTCCGCGAGCCGGGCCCCCTCCAGCACCCCGCCGGGTGCGATGGGGGCGTCCAGCCGGCGGAAGGCGGCCAGCGCCTCGGCGGCGTACTCGCGGGAGGGGAAGGCGAAGAGGAAGCCGTCCTTGTGCGCCTCCCCGTCGACACCGGCCGCCTCCAGCTCCTCGAAGAGCCCGAAGGTGCCCTTCGCGAGCGCGCCGAGGGCGGCGACCCCCCGCGCGTAGTGGCGCGAGGTGGCCCGCAGCCCGAACCGGACCAGGAACCGCAGCAGTTCGGCACCGGCCGCGGGGTGGATCGCCAGCGCGCTGTCCGGGCGGTGCAATCCGCGCAGCGCCGTACCGATGACCCCGGGCGCGGCCAGCGGTTCGACCAGGTCGGGGCAGACCTCCCCGGCGTTGCCGCGGGAGGCGCCGCTGCCCAGCCGGTCGCGTTCGAGGACGGTGACCCGCAGTCCGGCGGCGCTGAGGTAGTGGGCACAGGCCAGGCCGACGACTCCGCCGCCGACGATCGTGACCGTGGCGGGCGGGGTGTCCGGGGAGGTCATGAAGGCTCCTTCACCGCGGGGGACGGTGTGGTCGAAGAGGTGTCATGGCTGGTACGCGCCCGCCCGCGGGCGTAGTCCGCGTCCGCGGAGCTGGCGTCGGCGAGGGTGAGCCCGCTGGTCTCCGGCGCGAGGACGTACGACGTGCCCCAGCCGATGACGCAGATCACCGCGCCGAGCAGCATGGCCAGCCGGGTGCTGTGGTCGAGGACGACGGGCGCGCCCCAGGTGCCGATCGCGGCGCCGACCCGGCTGATGCCGGTGGCGAAGCCGTTGGCGGTGGCCCGCACTCCGGTCGGGAACAGCTCGGAGGGATAGATGGCCTGCAGACACTGACTGGAGAAGGCGGCCACGCCGAAGGCCGCGAAGAGGACCACCACGACGGCCGGTGCGGGGCGGGCGAGGGCCGCGAGACAGAGCAGAGGGATCGCGGAGAGGCCGAAGCTCCACAGGAGCAGGGTGCGCCGCCCCTTGTTGATGACCAGGATCCCGGAGAGCGAGCCGAGCACGAAGAAGATCTGCACCACGACCGAGCCCAGGTAGGAGTCGTTGCCGTCGGCCAGTCCGAAGGAGGACAGGATGGTGGGCTCGTAGGTGGTGATGGCGTAGATCGGCAGCAGCTGACAGGCCCAGAAGACACTGACGAAAATGGTCCGGCGCAGATAGGCGCCGCGGAAGATGTCGGTGTAGCGGGTGCGGGAGGCGGTGTCCGCCTCGAGGTCGGCCACGGTCGCGTCCGGGCCGAGCATCTGCTTCAGCACGGCCTCCGCTTCCTGGTTGCGGCCCTTGCTGAGCAGCCAGCGCGGCGACTCGGGGGTGCCGAACCGCAACAGGAGGATGAGGACGGCGGGGATCGCGCTGCTCGCGAGCATCCAGCGCCAGTTGTCATGGCCGGAGGACATCATCGCCCAGCCGACGACATAGGCGACGGCCGCGCCGACCGACCACATGGTGACCATGACGACCAGCAGCGGGCCCCGGGAGTTACGGGGCGCGAACTCGGAGGCGATGGTGCCCGCGATGGCGAAGTCGGCGCCGATGGCGATGCCCATGAGGAAGCGCAGCACGGTGAGCTGCCAGGGATCGCTGACGAAGAACTGCGCCGCGGAGAGCAGGATGAAGGCGGCGATGTCGAAGAGATAGACCTTCTGCCGCCCGACCCGGTCGGTGACATAGCCGAAGACCAGGCCCCCGGCGAACATGCCGACCAGGGAGGCGGAGCCGACCACTCCGGAGTCGAAGGAGTTGAGGTGGTAGTCGGCGGTGAGAAGCGGAAGCGCGACGCCGATGATGCTGAGGATGTAGCCGTCGCAGAACTCACCGCCGCCGGCGTAGAGCGTGATGAGCCAGTGGGTGCGGGTAGGACGGGATTTCTCCAGGGATGCTGTGCTCATGGCCGTCTCCTGAGGAGATGCTCCTGGGGAGGAGGAGGACGGATGGCCGGGCGGTCGCGAGGCGCCCGGTGCTGATGTCCGAAGACGGTAGGCAGCGTCCGGCGGTCGGTCATCGTTGGAATCGTATGAACCGATCGCCACCTGGAAGCCCATGCTTGTACGATCCGCCCATGGACCCCTCGATCGATCCCATGAGTGGCCGTCCCGTCCTGACCCCGGAGCTGGCTCAGGAGATCGCCCAGGACATCGGCCGGATCACCGGCTTCAATGTGCTGATCACCGACCCCCGGGCGGTCGTCATCGGCTGCGGCGACCTCGCGCGCGTCGGCACCGTCCACGAGGCGTCCCTGGAGGTGGTGCGCACCGGGCGGCCCGCCACCCACACCGCCGAGCAGGCGGGCCGGATGCGGGGCGTGCGGCCCGGGATGAGCCTGCCGATCACCGTCGGTGAGGAGGTGATCGGCACGGTCTGTCTGACCGGGGTGCCGGCGGAGGTGCACCGCTTCGGCCTGGTGGTGCGGCGGCAGACGGAGATCCTCCTGGAGGAGGCGGCACTGCTGCGCTCGCGGCTGCTCCACGAGCGGGCGGTCGACGACTTCGTACGGGACATCGCGCTCTACGACCCCGAGGTGGTCGACGCCGGAGCGGTGGACGCCCGGGCGGTGGAGCTGGGCCTGGCCCCGGGGCTGGCCCGGGCCGCGGTGCTGATGGAGGTGATCCCGGCGGGAGAGGGCGCGGACGAGGGCGCGGCGGCGGTCTCCCGGATCACGGTGCTGCGGACCGTACGGGAGGTGTTCCGGGACCGGCAGGACGTGGCGGGTGTCCAGGCGGCGGGGCGGTATGTGGTGCTGGCCGCCGCCCACGGCGAGCGGACGGCCCCGGGACGGTTCGCCGACGCCTGCGGGCATCTGCTCTCGCTGCTGTACGACCGGCACGGTCTGGACGGGCGGATGGCCGTCGGCGAACCCGGTGCGGGCACCACCGGGATGCACCACTCCTATCGCGACGCCGCCACCGCTCTGCGCACCGGACCGGCCGTCTTCCCGGGCGACCGCGTCTTCACCGCCGCCGACCTGCGCATACCGCATCTGCTGGGCGCCGCTCCGCGGCAGGCTCGGGCGCGGTTCGCCGACGCCGTGCTGGGGAAACTGCCCGGGCAGCCCGACTGGCCGACCCTGCGGGAGACGCTGATCGGCTGGGCGGAGGGGGGTTTTCATCTGGTGCGGGTCGCCGAGCGGCTGCACATCCACCGGAACACACTCCTGTACCGGCTGGAGAAGATCGGAAAGCTGTCGGGGAGACGGGTGCGGGAGCCGGCCCAGGCCATCGAGATGTATCTCGCCTGCCTGACCGACATCCTCCGGGAGACCCCCACCCAGGGCAAGGCAAGGTAAGCCTCACCCTCGGCGTCGTACCGGTGGCCACCACCCGCGCCGACCACGCCGGACCGGTCCCCGGCTATCTGCGCACGGCCTTCCCCCTCAACGCCGGACCCACCGCCGCCCGGGTCGTCCTGCGCGACATCACCGAGCACCTCGGGCGCTGACGCCGGACACCTCGACGCCCCGGCCGGCCGTGTCAACCTCCGACCGGCATAAGCCACCGTCACACCCCGTATGCGATCGGGACAATGCGTCACCACAAGACCGTCCACAGGCAATAGTCTCGGCGTACAGGACGTGGCTGAGGAGGCGCCCATGGGGACCGGCGATCGTGAGCAGGCATACGCACGGGCTCGGCAGGAGGCCGAGCGGCTCACCGCGAGCGGAATCCGGGGCATCGCGCTGACCTGGGTGGACAACGCGGGTCTGACCCGGGCGAAGTCCGTGCCCACCGCGCGGCTGCCCCATGCCGCGCGGCGCGGGGTCGGGATGTCCCCGGTCTTCGACGTCTATCTCGTGGACGATTCCATGACCACCAGCCGGCATGTCGGCGGCCCCGACGGGGATCTGCGGCTCATCCCCGACCTGGACCGGCTCATCCCGCTGGCCGCCCAGCCCGACTGGGCCTGGGCCCCGGTCGACCGGTACGACCAGCAGGGCCGGGCGCACCCCGTCTGCCAGCGGCTGTTCGCCCGGCGGATGGCCGAGCGGGCGCGGGAGCGCGGGCTGAGCGTCCGCATGGGGTTCGAGACCGAGTGGGTCGTCACCACCGGCGACCCGGACCAGGACCCGCCGCACTACCCCACCGCCGGTCCCGCCTACGGCATGGCGCGCGTGGCCGACCTCGCCGACTATCTCGCCGATCTGCTCGGGGCGCTGGACGCGCAGCACATGGAGGTGCTCCAGCTCCACCCGGAGTACTCCCCCGGGCAGTTCGAGGTGTCCCTGGCGCCCACCGACCCGGTCGGCGCCGCCGATCTCGCCGTGCTGGTGCGGGAGACGATCCGGGCGTGCTCCGGGCGCGCCGGGCTCAATCCGCTGTTCGGCCCGGTGGTGGACCCGGGCGGAGTCGGCAACGGCGCCCATGTCCATGTGAGTCTGTGGCAGGGGGACCGCAATCTGTGCCGGGACGGCGACGGGCCGCACGGCATGACGGCGACGGCCGAGGCGTTCCTCGCCGGAGTGCTGCGCGAACTGCCCGCCCTGCTCGCGATCGGCGCCCCCTCCCCCGCGAGCTACCTCCGTCTCGAACCCTCCCGCTGGGCCGGGGCGTACCAGTGCTGGGGCCTGGAGAACCGCGAGGCCGCGGTGCGCTTCATCACCGGCGCACCGGACGACCCGGGGGCGGCCAACGCCGAGATCAAGTCCTTCGACCCGGCGGCCAACCCCTATCTGGTGGCGGGCGCGGTCATCGCCGCGGGCCTCGGCGGGATGGACTCCGGGCTCTCCCTGCCGCCACCCGTCTCCGGGGACCCCGCGGTCGAGCGGCGCGAGCGGCGGCTGCCCACCTCGCTGCTCACCGCGCTGGAGCACTTCGAGGACTCGACGGTGCTGCGCGAGGCGCTGGGCGATCCGCTCTTCGAGTCGATCGCCGCGGTGCGCCGGGCGGAGGCCGCCCTGTTCGAGAAGTCGTCCCCCCAGGAGATCGCCGTCGCGACCCGGAGGCGGTACTGACCGATGGAGGCCGCCGAGCAGACGGATCCGACCGAGCCGCCACTGCCGCCCCTGGTGGACCACCACTGCCATGGGGTGGTCCGCTCCGAGCTGAGCTCGGCCGCGTTCGAGGCGTTCCTGACCGAATCCGACGCGCCCGCGGCGCTCGGCACCACCTTCTTCGACAGCCAGCTGGGGTTCGCGGTGCGCCGCTGGTGTCCGCCGCTGCTGGGCCTCGAACCGCACTGCCCGCCCGCCCACTACCTCGCCCGGCGGCGCGAGTTGGGCGCCCGGGAGGTGACCCGGCGGCTGCTGAGCTCCACCGGGATCAGCGAGTTCCTGGTGGACACCGGGCTGCCGGGCAATCTGACCACCCCTCAGGAGCTGGCCCTCGCGGCGGGCGGCACCGCCCATGAGATCGTCCGCCTGGAGCAGCTGGCGGAGCGGATCGCCGACACCTCGCTGACCGCCGACGACTTCCTGGCCGGGGTGGCGGACGGGATCCGGGAGGCGGCGCGTACGGCGGCCGGCTTCAAGTCGGTGGCCGCCTACCGCTACGGGCTGGACTTCGAGCCGGATCCGCCGGGCCCCGGCGCCGTCCACACCGCAGCCGAGCACTGGCTCGCCCGGCGCGGTCAGGGCGGCACCGCCGCCGCCCGGGTCACCGACCCCGTACTGCTGCGCCATCTGCTGTGGTCGGCGGCGTACACCGGGCTGCCGCTGCAACTGCACACCGGCTTCGGCGATCCCGATCTGCGGCTGGACCGCTGCGATCCACTCGCCCTCACCGACTTCATCCGCGCGGTGCGCCCCACGGGCTGCACGCTGATCCTGCTGCACGGCTATCCGTACCACCGCGGTGCCGCCTATCTGGCCGCCGTCTTCCCGCATGTCTACGCCGATGTGGGGCTGGCCCTGTCGCACACCGGGGCACGGGCCGGGGCGGTGCTCGCCGAGATGCTGGAGCTCGCCCCGTTCGGCAAGGTGCTCTTCTCGACCGATGCCTATGGGCTCCCCGAGCTGTATGTGGTGGGGGCGCGGCTCTTCCGCGAGGCGCTGACCGGGCTGCTGACCCACTGGGTCGCGGAGGGCGCCTGGTCGCGCCGCGACGCCCGCAGGGTGGCCGCGCTGCTGGGCGCGGACAACGCCCGCCGCGTCTACGGCCTCGGCACCCCGGCCCCGCGCGAGGGCTAGGGGGCCCTGGCGGTTCAGGACGGGCGGCTCCCCGTCCTTCCCCTCACCCGCGACCTCCGACCGTGCGAGCGCCCGCCGCCACTACTGGTCTGCCCATCATGGCGTCATTTGCTGCCTCGGCAAAGCCCTTTGTCAACTCCAGTGTTGTGCGTGCAGTCTGCATTCAGAAGGGGTCGGCGGAAATGAGTGGGTACGCAATTGCAGTACGCGGACCGCTTGTCGGCTGCCCGCGCCGGACGACAGTAGCGTCCCAAAACACCATGCGGAGGAAGCCTCAGATGGAAAACCACCACGTCGTCATCATTCCGATCGAGATCGATGAGGGAAATGAAAACGCATATCTCACAATGTGGCAGGACGCTGCGGATCTTATGGCCGCCCAACCCGGTTTCCTTCGGACCTATATGTTCCGCACGGTCGTGCCGGGAAGCAAGTTCCGACTCGTGAACGTCGCCGAATGGGAGACGGCTTCTCACTGGGAAGAGGCGATGAACGTCTGCCCGATGCTGGGGCAGCAGGTAGCCACCGCCCATGCCTCGAACTACGAAGCGATTCGGACGGTCGTCCCCGTCACGGGGCACGCGTTGAGCCATGACAACGGCCACACGCTCGCCGACCTGCCCCCTGCCGAGGCGCATCGCCGCGTCACGGAGGGGAAGCTCACGCTGGTCGATGTCCGACAGGACGACGAGTGGGCGACACGTCGCCCCGCGGGCGCCATTCACGCCGCGCTCAGCACGATACCGACCTCGTTGTCCGGCCTGCCCGACGGCCCATTGGCTTTCCTATGCCGCACGGGCGGACGCAGCGTGAAGGCGGCCGAGCAGGCGATGACCGCCGGCCGTTCTCCCGTCTTCAACGTCGCCGGCGGCCTTGCGGCATGGGAAGCGGCAGGTCTGCCGATCGTCCTCGGCCAGGCGTAGTCATCTCCGAAGCGCGTAGCGCATACCACCGTGAAGTACTTCATTCCCATGAGAGAGTCCCACTCGTGTTTTTCGTCGACACCCTGAAGTTCGAGGGCCTGGGTAATCGCAGTTATCTGGCGGGCGGGCCCCGCACCGCCGTCGTGGTCGACCCGCCACGCGATATCGACCAGGTGATCGCCGCCGCTGCCCGGCGCGGGGTGCGGATCGCGTATGTGGCGGAGACGCACGTGCACAACGACTACCTCACCGGCGGTCCGGAGCTGGCCCGGGTCACCGGCGCCCGCTACCTGGTCCCGGCCGCCGCAGACGTCTCCTACGCCCGCGTTCCCGTCGCGGACGGCGACACGGTGGAGGTGGAGGAGTATCTGGTGCTGCGCGCGATCGCGACCCCGGGGCACACCCCGCACCACACCTCCTACGCACTTGAGGAGGACGGGCGTGCGGTGGCGGTGTTCACCGGCGGCTCGCTGCTGATCGGCTCGGTGGGGCGTCCGGACCTGGTGGAGCCACGGCTGACCGAACAGCTGGCCCGCGCCCAGTACGCCTCCGCTCACCGGCTCGCCGACGAACTGGACGACGAGGTGCCGGTGCTGCCCACACACGGTTTCGGCAGCTTCTGCTCCTCCTCGCAGGCCGAGGGGGACACGACCACGATCGGCAACGAACGCACCAGCAACGACGCGCTCACCTCGGACGTGGACACCTTCGTCGCCCGCACGCTGGCCGGCCTGGAGGACGTTCCCGCCTACTACGCCCATATGGGTCCGGCCAACGCCGCCGGCCCCGCCCCCGTCGACCTCACCCCGCCCCAGCCTGCCGACGCCGCGCGGATAGCGGAGCGTCTGGCGGCCGGTGAGTGGGTGGTGGACCTGCGCAGCCGGGTCGCCTTCGCCGAAGGCCACGTGGCCGGCTCGTTCAACTTCGAGGGGGATGGCAAGCTGGCCACCTATCTGGCCTGGTTGATCCCCTGGGGCAAGCCCGTCACCCTGCTCGCCGAGACCCCCGCGCAGATCACCGACGCGCAGCGGGAGCTGGTCAGGGTCGGCATCGACCGCCCGGCCGCCGCCGCGACCGGCGACCCGGCGGGCTGGGTGCGGGCAGGCGAGGAGCTCGCTTCCTTCCCGCGCGCGGCCTTCGCCGGCCTGGCCGCCGCCCGCGAGCGGGGCGAGCAGGTGGTGGTGCTCGATGTGCGCCGCGACTCCGAACGCGCCAACGGCCATGTCGAGGGCTCGGTGCACATCCCGATCCACGAGCTCCACGGCCGCCTCGACGAGGTCCCGGACGGCACCGTGTGGGTGCACTGCGCCGGTGGGATGCGCGCGGCGATCGCCGCCTCCCTCCTGGACGCGGTCGGACGCCGGGTCGTCGCGGTCGACGACGGCTTCGAGGCGGCCGTCGACGCGGGCCTGACCGTCACCCGCCCCTGAGCCCTCTTCCCTCACCCGCACAGCGAAGGCACGTGATGTTCCTCTTCCGCTTCCGTCGCGGTCACAGCCGCCTTGCCCCCGAGCGGGCGTGTGCCCGTACCAGTGACGGCACTGCCGTGCCGCTGGACGTCCGCGAGCCCTCCGAGTGGAGGGCCGGGCACGCGCCAGGCGCCGTCCACCTGCCGCTGACTCGCCTCCTGGCCGGAGCCACCCGGCCGGCCACCGTGCGGGGCCGGCCGGTGGTGGCGATCCGCCGCTCCGGGCGCCGCGCGCAGCAGACCGCCGAGCTGCCGGTCTTCCGCGGCATCGACGCCGTGGACGTGTCCGGAGGCATGACTGCCTGGGTCAGGGCCGGACTGCCGGTGACCGACGAGGGCGGGCAGGGCGGCCGAATAGCGTGAGTGCTCTGGTCCTGGCCCTGATCGCGGGGGCCGTCGTCGGCCTGGCGCTGGGCGCCCTCGGCGGGGGCGGCAGCGTCCTGGCCGTCCCGGCCCTGATCTACCTGCTCGGCTTCAGCCCCGCGGCGGCCACCACCGCAAGCCTGCTCATCGTGACCGCCACCTCACTGACGGCCCTGTACGCCCACGCCCGCGCCGGCCACCTGCGCTGGCGGGCCGGAACAGCGTTCGCCGCCGCCGGCATCCTGCCCGCCGCACTGGCCGGCGCCGCGGCCGCCCGCCTGCCTCAGCCAGTTCTCACCCTCGCGTTCGCCGTCATCGCCGCCCTGGCCGCGACCCGCATGCTTCGACCGGCCCCCACAGGAGCAGACAGCACCACCGGCAGAGCGGATGGCACCAGCCGGCGGACGCGCCCGGCGAAAGCGGCGGGAGCAGGCGCCGGGCTGGGCGCCCTGACCGGGCTCCTGGGGGTGGGCGGAGGCTTCCTCGCCGTCCCCGCCCTGGTCACCGTCCTGTCCTTCGAGATGCAGGCCGCCGTCGGCACCAGCCTGCTGGTCATCACGGTGAACTCGCTGGCCTCCCTGGCCACCCGCTCCGGCGCCGCCACCACCCTCGACTGGGCGGTCATCGGCCCCTTCACCGCGGCCGCGGTCCTGGGTGCCTGGGACGGCAAACGGCTCGCGGCCAACGTCTCCGGCCCCCGCCTCCAGCAGGTCTTCGCGTGCCTGCTGCTGGCCGTGGCCGCCCTCATGCTCATCGACGCACTGACATGACCCAACTCTCACGCCAGGGACAGGAACAGCTTCTCCCACCTCGCGCGCATCTGCTCCCGGTCCCCGGCCGCCTGCCCACCCTCGGCCACACAGTGCCGCACACCGGTGGCGATGATCGCGAACCCGGCCCGGTCCAGCGCCCGGGAGACCGCCGCCAGTTGCGTGATCACCTCCTCGCCGGTCCCGGCCGTCCTCGATCACCTTGCTGATCCCCGCGATCCGCACCTGCGCCCGCCGCAGCCGGTTGAGGGGACCACCCCCGCCGCGGTTCAGATCCAGGCGCCCGGGTCCCGCGGCTCGCACGGTCATCGCTCCGCCGCATGCCGCGCGTCCCTACGGGACCGGGCCGGGGTCCCCGCCCGGCGCGGAGCGCATACCCAGTACCGTGCCGGAACGTACTGGACCGTAACCGGAGGAGAACGCATGCGGATCGACGGCACGACCGTCCTGCTCACCGGGGCCACGGGCGGCATCGGGCAGACCCTGGCCCACGCGCTCGCGGCCAAGGGTGCCAAGCTGCTGCTCACCGGGCGCCGTGAGGAGGTGCTGCGGCCGCTGGCCGAGCGGCTGGGCGGCCGGGTGATCGTCGCCGATCTGGCCGAACGGTCCGATCTGGAGCGCCTGGTCGAGGAGGCGGCGGAGGCCCGGATCCTCATCGCCAACGCCGCGCTGCCCTCCAGCGGCCCGGTCCTGGACTACCGGCCCGAGGAGCTGGACCGCGCCCTCGACGTCAATCTCCGCGCACCGATGCTGCTGTCGCGACTGATGGCACCGCGCATGATGGAGTCGGGATCCGGTCAGCTGGTGATGATCGGCTCGCTGTCGGGCCGTACCGCCTCGCCCGGCGCCGCGCTCTACAACGCGGCCAAGTTCGGGCTGCGCGGCTTCACCCTCGGGCTGCGGCAGGACCTGCATGGCACGGGGGTGGGGGTTTCGCTGGTACAGCCCGGATTCGTGGGTGACGCCGGGATGTTCGCCGACGCGGGCACGTCCCTCCCCACCGGGGTCCGCACGATCTCCAGCCGCCGGGTGGCGGCCGCGACCATCCGGGCCATCGAGCGGAACCGGGCCGAGGTAAACGTGGCCCCGCTGGAGCTGCGTCTGGGCAGCGCCCTCGGCGGGCTGTTCCCGACCCTCGCCGAGCGGGCCCAGCGGAGTGCGGGCGCCGGGGAGACGTCCCGTCAGCTCGCCGACGGACAGCGCGGCAAGCGCTGAGCGGACCTGCTGACGTCGGCTGCGGTTCGGCAGCGGCGCCAAGGGGCGCGGCGCTGTGCCGATATGCGGCTCCGCCGCGGCTGTGTCGATATGCGGCTCCGCCGCGTGGGACCAGCCACGACAGCGCCGCGGACGAACGACGGCACATCACGGCCCATCCCACGGAGCGCTAAGCGCCACGGCCTGATGCGCGGGCGGTGTCAATGACCGTCCGCGCACGGGTCATTGACACCGACCGGCCCCCATGCCAAAGTTTCGCGACCCTGGTCGGACAACGTTGTCAAGCGGAGGTGCGTCCCATGCGGTCGCTGATCGGTGGAATCCGTGCGCGCATAGCGGGCACGGTCGCGGGGGTGATGACGGCGGCGCTGCTGGGCGGCGGTCTTCTGGGGCCGCCGGGCGCGGCGGCCGCCTCCGCGGCCGGGGACCCTCCGGCCGACCCCACCTCGCTGGTCCACCCCTTCGTGGGCACCGAGAACTTCGGCAACACCTTCCCCGGGGCGAGCGCCCCGTTCGGCATGGTCCAGGTCAGCCCGGACACCGGCGGTCAGGGCGGCTACGACTACGACCAGAACGCCATCCACGGCTTCAGCCAGACCCATCTGTCCGGCGTCGGCTGCGGGGTGGCGGGCGAGCTGCCCATCATGCCGACGACCGGCGCGGTCACCGACGTCGACCCGGAGCACTACCGCTCCACCTACAGCCATGACGACGAGGAGGCCACCCCGGGCTACTACCGGGTGGGCCTGAAGACCTACGGCATCGACGCCGAGCTGACCGCGACCCGGCGCACCGGCTGGCAGCGGTACACCTTCCCGGCAACCGGCGCGGCCAATGTGCTGTTCAACACCGCCAAGGCCAATCAGAACGTCTTCGGTTCCGAGATCCGCGTGGTCGGGGACCGGACCGTCGAGGGCCGGGTGGAGGCCGGGAACTTCTGCGCCGGAAAGGACCGGCACACCGTCTACTTCACCGCCACCTTCGACCGCCCCTTCGCCTCCTACGGCACCTGGCGCGGTACGACCCCCTCCCCCGGCTCACGCGAGGCGGCCGGCGAGGGCGGCAACGGCGCCTGGGCCACCTTCGACGCGAGCCAGGACCGGGACGTGGTGGTCAAGGTCGGGCTGTCGTACACCGGACCGGAAGGCGCCCGGAAGAACCTCGCCACCGAGACCGGTGACTCCTACGACTTCGACGCCACCCGCGCCGCGCTGCACGACACCTGGCGCGAGAAGCTCGACGCGATCCGGGTCGGCGGCGGCACCGAGGAGCGGCAGCGCGCCTTCTACACCGCGCTGTACCACGCCCAGCTGCACCCCAATGTGGCGGGCGACGTGGACGGCCGCTACACCGGTTTCGACGGCGCGGTCCACACCGCCTCCGGCTACACGCCGTACCAGAACTTCTCGCTGTGGGACACCTACCGGCCGCAGAACCAGCTGCTGGAGCTGCTGGAGCCGGGGGTGGCCCGCGATGTCGCGCTGTCGGTCGTCGCCATCGGCCGGGACGGCGGCTGGCTGCCGCGCTGGGCGCTGGCCAACAGCGAGACCAACATCATGACGGGCGACCCGGTGACCCCGTTCCTCGTCGAGGCGTGGTCCAAGGGGCTGCTGGCCGGGCACGAGAACGAGGCGTACGCGCTGCTGAAGAAGAACGCGACCAGCACCCCGCCCGCCGACTCGCCCTACAACGGCCGCTCCGGAGTGGACTATTACCGCAAGCTGGGCTACGTCCCCTCGGGTCTGAAGCTCGGCACCGACTGTGCCGACAAGGGCGGTGACAACGACTGCGTCCACCCCGCCTCGGCCACCCTGGAGTACTCCGCCGCGGACGCCGCGCTCGCCCTGATGGCGCGCGGCCTCGGACACCGCGCCGACGCCCGGATGTTCGCCGAGCGCGGCCAGACCTTCCGCACGCTGTGGGACCCGTCGATCGGGCACTTCCGGCCGCGCACGGCCGACGGCGCGTGGGTGACCCCGTACGACCCGGTGGAGGCGGGCAAGCAGTTCCACGAGGGCGGCGCCTACCAGTACCAGTGGCTGGTGCCGCAGGACCCGGCGGGTCTGGTGGAGCTGATGGGCGGCAGGCGGGCGGCCGAGAAGCGGCTGGACGACTTCTTCGCCTACGACAAGCTGCTCACCGACCCGGCGGGCACGGCCCGTAAGGACTGGATCTCCGCCCCGTACGACTACTACGGCAAGCCCACCTACAACCCCAACAACGAGCCCGATCTGCACGCCCCGTACATGTATCTGTGGGCGGGCGCGCCCGCGAAGGCGGCGACCGCGGTGCGGGCGGCGATGACCCTGTTCACCACCGGGCCGGACGGGATGACCGGCAATGACGACCTCGGCACGATGTCGGCCTGGTACGTCTTCTCCTCGCTGGGCCTGTATCCGACGATGAGCGGCGGGGACTTCCTCGCCCTGTCCAGCCCGCAGTTCGCCTCGGCCGTGGTCCGCATCGGGCGGTACGGCACCCGGCAGGGCGGCACGCTGACGGTCACCGCCCCGGGCGCGAGCGACACCAAGCGGTACGTGCGCAGCGTCTCGCTGAACGGCCGTGACGTGGCGCGGACCTGGCTGGACTGGGGCCAGGTCGCCCACGGCGGGAAGCTGGCCCACCGGCTGTCCACGGAGCCGTCGTCCTGGGGCACCGGCCCGGACGCGGAGCCGCCGTCGGTGGGCGCCACCCGCAAGGGCTGATACCGGCCGGTTGTGGTGTAGGTTCTAGGGCCCGCCTGGACACACGGGCCCGGGGGTGCGGTCGAGCGAGGGAGCGGGTGTCCATGCGTGCTGTGGTGTTCGACGACTTCGGGCGCCGGCCCGAGGTCCGGAGCGTCGAGGACCCCGCTCCCTCCCCGCGCGGCGTGGTGATCCGCGTCGAGGCGACCGGGCTGTGCCGCAGCGACTGGCACGGCTGGATGGGGCACGACCCGGACATCCGGCTGCCGCATGTCCCCGGCCATGAGCTGGCGGGAGTGATAGAGGAGATCGGCCCCGACGTCCTCAACTGGCGCCCGGGGCAGCGGGCCACCGTGCCGTTCGTATGCGCCTGCGGGCGCTGCGCCGCCTGCGCGGAAGGCGCCCAGCAGGTGTGCGAGCGGCAGACGCAGCCGGGGTTCACCCACTGGGGCTCGTTCGCCGAATATGTCGCGATCGAGAACGCCGATGTGAATCTGGTCGGGATACGCAACGAGCTGTCGTTCACCACGGCCGCCGGTCTGGGCTGCCGCTTCGCCACCGCCTTCCGCGCCGTCGTGGCCCAGGGTCAGGTCGCCCCGGGCGAGTGGGTCGCGGTGCACGGCTGCGGCGGGGTGGGGCTGTCCGCGGTGATGATCGCCGCCGCGGCGGGGGCCCGGGTGGTGGCGGTGGACATCTCACCGGAAGCGCTCGCCCTCGCGGCCCGGTTCGGCGCGGCGGTGTGCGTGGACGTGGCGTCCACGCTGGGCTCGGTGGCGGAGGCCGTCGCGGACGCCACGGGCGGCGGCGCGCATGTCTCACTGGACGCGCTGGGCTCGCCGCGGACCTGCGCGGCGTCCATCAAGAGCCTGCGCCGCCACGGCCGCCATGTCCAGGTCGGGCTGCTGCCACCGGCCGCCGGGACCCCGATGATCCCGATGGACCGGGTCATCGCACAGGAGCTGCGCCTGCTGGGCAGCCACGGCATGGCCGCCCACGCCTACGGCCCGATGATGGAGATGGTCGAGGCCGGTTCGCTGCGGCCGGATCTGCTGGTCACCGATGTCATCGGGCTGGACGCGGTCCCGGAGGCGCTGTCCACGATGGCGTCCGGCGGGAGGGGCGGGGTCACCGTCATCGAACCGCACCGCCCGCCCTCGGCCGGGAGCTGACGGGCTGCCCTGGCGGGAGCTGACGGGCCGCCACGCCGGGGCCGTCAGCCGGGCCGTCGCGGCGAGACCGCACTGGCCGGAGCGGGGCCGCCCGCACCGTAGCCGCCTCGCCGGGGCCTCCTGGCCGAGTCGCCTCACCGGGCCGCCCTCGCCGTAGCCGTCCCGGCCAGGGCCGCCGCCACGAGCGTCAGAGCGGCACGGCGCCCGTCGCGAGGGCGGCGGCGGTCATCACGAGCGTGGTGCCGAAGGCCCAGCGGAAGAGGAAGCGCTGGTGCTCCCCGAGCTGGACGCCGCTCATGCTCAGGAGGATGAAGGTCGCGGCGGTGAGCGGGCTCAGCGGGAAGCCGGTGGTCATCTGGCCGAGGACGGCGGCGCGGGCGATCTCGGCGTGGTCGGTGCCGAAGGCGTCGGCGGTCCCGGCGAGCACCGGCAGCACGCCGAAGTAGTAGGCGTCCGGGGTGAGGACGAGGCTCAGCGGCATGCTGGTGACGGCCACGAGCACCGGCAGATGCCCGCCGAGCCCGTCGGGGATGATGTCGACCAGCGCCTCGGCCATCTTCCCGATCATGCCCGTGCCACCGAGGATGCCGGTGAACACCCCGGCCGCGAAGATCATCGTGATGACGAGCACCACGCTCTTGCCGTGCTTCTCCAGCAGCTCCTGCTGGTCCTCCCAGCGGGGGTGGTTGACCAGCAGCGCGAGGACGAAGGCGAAGACGAAGAGCACGGGCAGCGGCATGGCCTCCAGCACCAGGCAGACCAGCAGTGCCACGGTGAGCAGCAGGTTGAAGGCGGTCAGCGCGAGGCCGGGGCGGGCGACGACCCGGGGTGTGCCGGGGCCGTCCCCGACCGCCACCTCGGCCCGCGGGGCGGGCTCGAGGGCTTCGAGCCGCCGCCGCTCACGGCGTCCGATGAGATAGGCGGCGAGGAGCACCCAGGCGATTCCGGCGGCGAGGGCGGGCAGCAGCGGCATGATGATGTCGGACGTGTCGATCTTCAGGGCCGCGGCGGCGCGGGCCGTCGGCCCGCCCCACGGAATCATGTTCATCACGCCCGCGCCGAGGCCGACCACCCCGGCGAGCACCAGCCGGCTCATTCCGAGCCGCTGATAGACGGGGAGCATCGCGGAGATGCTGATGAGGAAGGTCGAGGCGCCGTCGCCGTCGAGCCCGACGCACACGGTCAGCACGGCGGTGCCGACCGTGATCCGTACCGGGTCGTTCTTGGCGGCGCGCAGAATGGCTCGGATCAGCGGTTCGAAGAGGCCCGCGTCGATCATCAGGCTGAAGTAGAGCACCGCGAAGGCGATCATGATGCCGGTCGGGGCGACCTTGGACAGCCCGTCGAGCGCCATCGGGCCCAGATCGTCGCCGTAGCCGCCGATGACCGCGGTGACCACGGGCGTGAGGACGAGAGCGACCAGCACCGAGACCCGTTTGAACATGGTCAGCAGCAGGAAGCCGCCGATCGTGCAGAATCCCAGTGCTGCCAGCATGGCCGCTCGCTTCCTCGTCCGGTCGGGTGCTGCCGAAGAGTGTCCGAGCGGGGATAGATCCGCGTCCAGCATTGAACACAGATCTATCCATGCGATCTGCGCAACAGTTCCGCCGCGCGGCCACCGCGCCTACGCTCACGGAGCATGGACGTCACCCTGCGCCAGCTGACCGCGTACGCGGCGGTCGCGCGCGCCGTGAGCTTCACCGCGGCCGCCGCCGAACTGCATGTGTCCCAGTCGTCGCTGAGCCGTGCGGTCGCCGATCTGGAACGGACGCTGGGGATGCGGCTGCTGGAGCGGGACACCCGCAATGTGCGGCTCACCCCGGCGGGCGCCGAGGCGCTGCGGATCGCCGACCAGATCCTCTCCGCGCACCGCGCGGGCCTGGCCCAGCTGGGGCGCTACGGGGCCGGTGAGCGCGGCGCGGTGGCCCTGGCGACCCTGCCCTCGGTCGCGGCCGTGCTGCTGCCGCCGGTGATCTCCGCCTTCCGCGCGCGGCGCCCCGAGATGACCGTAAGGCTGCTGGACGGGCTCGAACGCTCGGTGCTGGAGCGGGTGGTCGACGGGGACGCCGACTTCGCGGTCAGCACGGTGGCCCGGCGCGCCCCCGGCGTACGGCTGCGGCCGCTGGTGCGCGACCGCTTCGACGCGGTGCTCCCGGAGCACCATCCGCTGGCCGAGCGGGACGAGGTGACCTGGGAGGAGCTGGGCCGGGAGCCGTTTCTCGCGGTGGGCACCGACTCCAGCGTGCGCCGGATGACCGACGCGGCCTTCGCCCAGGCCGGTATGGAGGCGAACCCGGCGGCCGAGGCGTCGAACGTGGCCACGGTGGGCGGGCTGGTGGCCGCCGGGCTCGGCGTCTCCGCGCTGCCGGCCCTGGTCCATCCGCTGGTGGTGCCGGGCCGGCTGGTGCGGCGCCCGCTGGTGGGGCCGGTGGTGGAGCGCCGGCTGTATGTCGTCCTGCCGACGCGCCGCACCCTGCCGCCGGGGGCGCGCCGCTTCCTGGACCAGCTGGAGGAGTTCCGCTCCGCCGCGGATGCCCTGCCGGCGGGGGTGGCGTGGGAGGAGGCGGACGACGGGGCGTGGTGAGGCCGCGGCGCTGTTCAGCGGCGACGTCCCATAGAGATCCTTGCGAGATCCGCATGAATTGATCCCCCTTCATTGCTGGACGCGCATACGCCCCACCCCGCAGCCTGGCCGCATGGAGGACCGGACCAGCACACGGCAGGGACAGCTCACAGGGCTGAAGGTGGTGGAGTTCGCCCATGTGGTGGCGGGCCCGCTCGCCGGGGGGATGCTCGCCGACCAGGGGGCGGACGTCGTCCACGTGGAGCCGCCGGGCTCCGGTGACGCGGCGAGGGCGATGGGGCCGCGGCGCGACGGCGTTCCGCTCTGGTTCAAGGTGGCGGGCCGCAACAAGCGCTCGGTGACCCTGGATCTGCACCACGAGGAGGGCCGGGAGGTCGCCCGGGAGCTGATCGCCTGGGCCGATGTGGTGATCGTGACGCTCCGGGCGGGCCGCCTGCGCGCCTGGGGCCTGGACTGGGAGGCCGTCCACGCGCTCAATCCCACCGCGATCCTGCTGCAGATCTCCGGCTTCGGCGCGACCTCTTCCCGCGCCGACGCACCCGGCTTCGGGAAGATGGGCGAGGCCCGCAGCGGTGTGGTCCATCTGACCGGCTTCCCGGACGGCCCGCCCGTGCACACCGGCTTCTCGCACGGCGACGCGGTCACCGGGCTGATGGGCGCGTTCGCGATCCTGGCCGCCGTGCACCGCCGCGACACCGACCCGGACTTCGACGGCGAGTGGATCGACCTGGCGCTGTTCGAGCCGCTGTACCGCCTGGTGGAGTGGCAGATCATCGCGTACGACCAGCTCGGCGCGGCCCCCGAGCGGGCGGGCAACCAGCTGGCCGTCGCCCCGGCCGCCGTCATCAACACCTACCGCAGCGCCGACGGTGACTGGCTCACCGTCACCTCCGCCACCACCCGCTCGGTGCGCAATGTGGTGCGGCTGCTGGGCCTGCCCGACGAGGAGTTCACCACCGTGGACCAGCAGCACGCGGGGCGCGAGCGGCTCGACACGGCGCTGCGGGACTGGGTCGCGGCGCGCCCGGCGGCCGAGTGCCTGGCTGCGTTCGAACGGGCCGAGGTGGTGGCCTCGCGGGTGTTCACCGCAGCCGACATCGCCGCCGACCCAGTCTACGCCGAACGCGAGGACATCATCACGGTGGACGACGCCGACCTCGGCCCGGTGCGGATGCAGTCGGTGATCCCGCGCTTCCACCGCTCCCCCGGCGCGGTATGGCGGACCGGCCCCGCGCTCGGCGCGGACAACGCGCTGGTCTACGGGGAGTGGCTGGGCATCGACGACGGACGGCTGGCGAAACTGGAGGCCGAAGGTGTCATCTGACGGCGCTACGGACGCCACGGACGTGACGGGCGCGGCGGGCGTGACGACGCGGCGCGTCCCCCTGCGCTCCCTGCTCTTCGTGCCCGGCAGCCGGACCGCCTGGCTTCCCAAGGCGGAGGCGGCGGGCGCCGAAGCGGCCATCCTCGACCTGGAGGACGCCGTCCCGGAGGACGGCAAGGCGGCAGCGCGGGAGGCGGTGGCCGGGGCCGTCGACCGGGCGGCCAGGACGCCCCCCGGTGCGATGCGGCTGCTCGTACGGATCAACGCGCTGGACCGGGCCACGGGCTGGCAGGGCGCCGACGACCTGCGAGCGGTGGCCCGCCCCGGGCTCTACGGCATCGTGCTGCCCAAGGTGAGCGGCCCGGAGGACGTGACCACCGCCGACCGGCTGCTGGCGTGGTGCGAGCGCGAACACGGCCTGCCCGAGGGTCATTTCGCCCTGCTGCCACTGCTGGAGACGGCGCGCGGACTGCGCGAGGCGTACGCCATCGGCCGGGCCGCCGCCCGGATCGCCCACCTGGGCGCGGTGACCGCCCCGGGCGGGGATGTGGAGCGGGCGATCGGCTACCGCTGGAGCCCGGAGGGCGAGGAGACCCGTGAACTGCGGGCCCGCGCCCTGCTCGACGCCCGCGCCGCGGACCGCCCCCATCCGGTGGCCGGGCTCTGGGCGGACGTGGCGGACCTCGCGGGGCTGCGGCGCTTCGCCGAGCAGAACCGCGCCCTGGGGTACGAGGGGATGGCGGTGATCCACCCGTCCCATGTACCGGTGGTCAACGAGGTGTTCTCCCCGGACGCGGAGGAGCTGGCCCGCTGCCGTCGGTTGATCGCGGCGGTGGAGCGGGCGCAGGCGGAGGGGGCCGGGGCGGTGCGCTTCGAGGGTCGGATGGTGGACGAGGCGATGGCGGCCACGGCCCGCCAGACCCTGGCCCGCCACGGAGGGGGCTGAGGACGCCGCCGCCCCATGCGCCCCGGCCGGAGCCGATGAGTTTCGCCGTGGTCCGGAGTCATGGACAGACACCGGACGAAGAAGCGAAACAGCGAGACGGGAGTGCCATGAGGATCGTCGTTATCAGTCACGTCACCCTGGACGGTGTCATGCAAGGGCCCGGCCGGGCCGATGAGGACACTCGCGGCGGGTTCGCCCTCGGCGGCTGGGCCGCCGAGCGGGACGGGGACGAGGCCGTCGGGCGGGCGTGGGGGCGGCGGCTGGCCGCGAGCAGTGGGTATCTCCTGGGTCGCCGCACCTACCAGGAGGTGCTGGGCCACTGGAACACCCAGGACAGCCCGTTCCGCGACGCCCTCAACGACGCCCCCAAGTACGTCGCGTCCAACACCCTGGCCGAGCCCCTTCCGTGGCCCAATTCCACACTGCTCAGCGGCGACGTCCCCGCGGCGGTCGCCGAGCTCAGGAGGACCCCGGGCGACGACCTGCACATCATGGGCAGCGGCGCGTTGGTCCAGTCACTTTCCCCGCTGGGCCTCATCGACGAATACCTGCTCTGCGTCCACCCGCTCGTCCTGGGCGCCGGGCGCCGCCTGTTCGCCGACGGCTTCGGTCCCGTCGCGTTCGGTCTCGCCGACGCGACCCCGACGGACAGCGGCGTCATCATCGCCACCTATCGGCCCCTCGGAGACCACGCCTGACCATCCGACGCCCCGGCGGCGAGCAGCAGCTTCGCCGCCACCGTCGTCCCGTCGGTGCGCATCCTGCCCGCCACGGCCCTCGCCCGGGCCCGGGTCCCGGGGGTCAGGGCCGTCTTCAGCGCGGCCGACAGGGAGTCGAGGGTCGGGGCCGTACCATCGTGTGCCGCGCCGATGCCCAGCTCGGCCGGCGTCCGGACGAAGTCGTCCATGTGGGCTCCGAGGAGATCGGCGATGGCCGCCAGCACGTCGACCGGGGGCGTCGACCGGCCGTTCTCGTACATCGAGATCGAGGTGAAGTCGCGGCCGATCGCGGCGGCGAGCTTCCGCTGAGTCACACCACGCTGGCGCCGGATCTGGCCCAACGCGTCAGGGCTGAATGTAGGTGCACGCATTGGGGGTTCCCGTCGTCGGCGTTGCGTCGGGTGCCGAACACGGCGCGGAACCTGGGGCCGCACCGCCGAAGCGGGGCCCTGGCCGAGGGCTGTGCCACCCGGCTACTTGGAGGAGAGCACGCAGGTCGAGCTGCGCAATTTGCGTATGGCGCACGGACCGTAGGGGCCGCCGGCCTTCTCCGCGGCTGTCACGAGAAGTATTGAGGAGGCCGATCACGCGAAGTAAGGCCAGCGAGCTCCCGGGGCCTCAACATGACGCCCGGCAGTCCGGCGCTCCGGCCAGCGGGCACGGGCATACATTGTCCAAGTCTCCCGTGGGGTCTCCGGCGGCCTCTCGTACCCGCGCGGGGCGTCCGGCCGCACCCGCCAGCACAAGCCCCCCGAAGACGCCGCCCCGGGCCTTCAGTTCGTCGAACCGCCCGGCTCTATCTCCTTATTCGGCTGCTCCGGAAGCAGCCGGTTGACCATCATTTCCGGGGCCGCGTCCATGTCGAGTGCTTTCATGGCGGCAGCAGAGTTGAGATCGTCCCTTTGCTTCGAGTCTGCAACCCGGTCGATGAACGTCGTCGCGATTTCGAGCTTGTGATCGATGTCGATCTTCTTCTCGTTGTCCTCGGCCGCCTTCGTCAGGTTGGCCATGGTTCGCTTCGAGTGGAGCGCCAGCGCTCCGCCGCCGACCGTGATCAGTGCACCCGTCAGGCTCGTCACCAACGGCAGGTAGCTGAGGTCAGGGTTACCGGCGTGAACCAGCGCCAGCACTCCCCCCGCAAGGATGATTAAGGAGCCGCCAGTCATGAACAACACGCTCAGGCGGAACGTCCACTCTGCCTGCTTCAGCGTGTGGTTCAGGAAGTCGAAGTGGAACTTCTGTCGCCGTTCGGGAAGGCTTAGATCGCGAGAAGCCTGATACACATGCCCGCTATTGACACTTCCGTTGATGTGGATGTTGCTGATGACGCCCGACTGCACTACCGGACCGTGCGCCATCCCACCGGAGATCCCGGACTCAGGGATGCCGTCATCGTCCTCTGTGGTGTCCGCCATCTTCGGCCCCCCGGGTTCACGGCAACTGACGTACAGCCAACTCACGCCAGCTTAGTAGGAGTACCGGAGTGGGTCCCTGCTCTCGATGACGGCTGACCTCAGAAGGGCACGCCAGCGCGCTTGGCCAGCCGCGTAAGCCTCGGGTTGCTGCGTCGGTGCAGCGACGTGAGCACACGCATCAGCTCTTGGCTGGTCGGATGGACACGGGCCATCTCCGGGGCGATCTCCCACGCATCCTCAAGTGAGGCGAGGGCGGAGTCACGGTCACCGAGTGCGAGGTGTGAGCGGCCCAGGTTCATGTGCAGGGGGCCGATGCGGGTAGCGGGCAGGTCAGTGCCGCCCCGGATCAGGTCGGCGGCAGTGTCCAGCGCGCGGCGATGCTGGTCCATGTCGGAGAACGTCGAGACGACATGGGTGGCCGTCTGGTCCGGACCGAAGTGAATGCCATGCTCGTCGGCGTCCTCGCCGTACTCCTCGGCCGTCTGCCAAGCCGCCCTGATGTGCTCCTCGGCAGCGGCCTTGTCCTTGAGCCGACCGGCCAGCGTCAGACCGCGAAGGTGCAAAATGCCCAGACCGAACGCGCGGTCGCGCCCCTCAAGGGTGGACTCGGCCTCAACGATGGCGCGGTCCACAATGGCCAACCCGCCTGCGAAGTCTCCGGAGTTCAGGAAGGCTCCGGCCTCGTCCCGGGCGGCCACCGTGGCCGCGATGGGGTGCGCACGCTCGGCGGCCAGCCGCTGTTTCATGACGGCCAGCTCGGCAAGGTGCATCCAACGGTGTCGGGCGGCCAGCCAGTAGACAACCGAATACGTGTCGGCGACACGCGTCCAGGCGTCGGGCGACTGGGTGGCGTGCGCGTAGTTGGTCGCGTTGGCCAGCAGACTGGGGAGCTTCTGCAACACCGCCGACAGCTCGGTCCGGTACCGGTGCTCGTTCAGTTCGGCCAGTTCTCGAGGAAGGTCCTCGGGGTGTGACGGCGGCGTGTCGGGGATGTCGAACCGCCGAATGACGTAATTGAGGGCGGCAAGGCTGTTCTCGTCGGCGCGCTCGACGGGGGCCGTGCCCAGCAGCTCATCCAGCGTCAGCCCCATTGCCTGAGCGAGAGCGGCGGCAATGCCCTGGGTCAGCGCGCGGTCGCCTACCTCGATCTTGCTGAGCAGCGAAACCGACACGCCAGCACGCCGGGCAAGGGCAACCTGGCTGAAGCCGCGCGCCTTGCGGCAGACAGCGACATTCGCACCAGGTCCGGGAATCTTGGTCGCGCTCATAGTGTGCGTCTTCCCCACTCGACTGGCGTTACCTCTCATCCATCGTCTCACTCTCAGCACTCAAGCGCCTGCGCCCTGTGCAAGACGTGTGCAAGTTCGCTTTGCACGGCGGCAGTTCTCTTGGGTGAGCCACATACCCCCAAGTGGGACGAGAGATCATGACACAGACAGAACAGAAGCCGCCGACGGTACTCAGCCACGGCGATCTGCCGTATCCAAAGGGCACACTCGTCGAAGACGCCGAGACCGGTCAGACGGGCGAGCTGCAAGGCGTGATCGAGGAGCGCGTCAAGGGCACCGGAAAGCTGTTCAGCCAAACAGCGTTCATGCGGCCGAGGGGAGGTGGCCTTGAGTGGAAGCCCCTTTGGACCGCATCCGGCCCGCCGACGAGAACGGTTAAGCCTGCCCACCAAGTGCGCTGCCCTGATCGGCCCGGGTGACGTGATCGGCTACGACGGCGAGTGGCGCACGGTCAAGGAGGCGTCGACCGCCCAGGGGCCGATAGGCGGGTTAGCCGTCGTGGTCACCTGGGAGGAAGGGGGCGCGGCGCGCTTCCCCGCCGGTGACGAACTCCTCCTGGGAAAACCGGACTCCGCCTGACCAGCGCCTGAGCCCCACCCCGGTCACAATTGGGGTGGGGCTCAGTTGTGCCTTGACACCCTGCCTTAGGGCGGTGCGCTAACGTGAACGTATTCAGAGGTGGAAAGACCTCTGCTGGATCCTCAGAGGATGCCCTGCGCATGATCTCCGCTCGGTCACCTGATCTGAAGGTACCGAGTCAGTTGGACGGGGCCATGACGCTCGCCATCCTCGGCGTATTCGGCATTCTGTCGATCGTGCTCTTCGTCCTCAAGGGCTTCATCGATCAGTTGCCCGAACTCTTTGCTTCATGACATATAGGGTTCCGCTTCCCAAGTCGGTTGGAAACCGGACCCCACCGAGCCGTCAGGCGGCGATGGCCAGCCGCAACCGAATCGGAGCCAGAGCGGTGCGTCCGGAAAGAGGTCCGAGCGCGTTGATCCAGTCACTTTCCCCGCTGGGCCTCGTCGACGAATACCTGCTCTGCGTCCACCCGCTCGTCCTGAGCGCCGGGCGCCGCCTGTACTCCGACGGCTTCGGGCCCGTCGCGTTCAGTCTCGCCGACGCGACCCCGACGGCCACCGGCATCATCATCGCCACCTATCGGCCCCTCGGAGAGTAGAACACGGCTCCGCCGGGCCAGGAGCACGGCGAGCGACCGCGCGGCGATCACCGCGGTTGAGGCCAGGGCGGCCGCCGCCGACCAGATGACGAGGGCGGGCCAGACGTAGCTGAGCTGAGCCAGGGTTCCCTCGCGGTTCATGAACAGGCCCACCAGATTGGTGAGCTGGGCGAAGAGGACGATGGGGACGGCGCAGGGCAGCATGCGCAAGCCCAGTCGCCACAGCGGCCGGCCCGCGGTACGACGCGCCCAGCGGCGTGCCCGTACGGCCCCGAGCACGCCCAGGGCGACCGCCAGCAGGGTCAGCGCCGCGAGGACGTAGTCGGCCTTCATCGTGAACGGAGTCCGCACCGTCGGGGACTTGCCCTGGGCCAGGTCGACCAGGCCATCGAGCATGACGGCGGCGTCGTCCCCGGAGATCATGCCGGTGTTGGTCACGATCGCGATGCCGGTCCGGCTGTCGGGCAGCAGGGTCTGGATGGCGTTGTGGGTCAGGAGTTCACCGGTGTGCCGGATCTGCCGGGGCCCCTCCCCGGCCGGGCTCACGGACCAGCCCATCGCGTACTCGCGGCCCTTCGGCGGGGTGTGCATGACCTCGATGCTCCGTGCGGAGACCACGCGCCGCCCCGCCGCTGACACGCCCTGGTTGTTCTGGGCGATCAGCCACCGGGAGAGGTCATCCGCCGTGGTCACGACGCCGTGGCCGCCGGCCGTGAACCAGCGGGGGTGGGGGCGCGGGAACATCATGCCGTAGGCGCGGACGTAGCCCCGGGCGTGATCGGGCATGTCATCGGTGGTGTCGACCGACTCGGTGCGGGTCATGCCCAGGGGCCGGAACACCTGGGTGGCCAGGTAGTCCGCGAAGGGCCGGCCGCTGACGACCTCGACCAGCCGTGCGGCGACGAAGTAGTTGGGGTTGTGGTAGCTCCACTCGGTGCCGGGATCCGCGGCGAGCCGGGCGCCGCGCATGTCCGCGACCGCCTCGGTGAGGGTGTGTGCCTGGGGCCGGGTGAGGTCGGGGTAGGCGGAATCGGCCATGCCCGACGTCTGGTTCAGCAGCTGCCGTACGGTGATCCTCTCGGCCCGCCGGTCGGCCATCGTGAACTCGGGCAGATAGCGATGGGCCGGCTGGTCCAGGTCGACTCGGCCCTCCTCGACCAGCCGCATGACGGCCAGGGCGGTCATGGACTTGGAGAGCGAGGCCACGGGCACCGGCGTCCGCGCGGTCATGGCCTTCCCGGCCGCGGTGTGCCCGTATCCGGCCGCGTGGACGAGCTTGTCGCCCCGGGTGACCGCCACCACGGCGCCCGGCAGATCGGTACGCTCCATATAGGCGTTGACGTAGGCGTCGATCGAGGCTGCGTTCAGCGTGGGGCGGGTTGAGGTGGTGGCGTGCGCGGCCGCCGGGCACCACAACGCCGTCGAGGCGATGAGCAGGGCGATGGCCAGGTGAAAGAGACGTTTGCAGCTAGGGATCGGCATGGCGCTCATCCCACCGGGAGCGGGGCGGCCACCACATTGGTGTGCGTACGAGATCAGAGGTAGTGCGCGCACTACCGACCGGGGACGGACGGCTCGCATATCTTCTGCGGGTGCCTTCTCGAACAGCCTGGCAGGCTCTCGCTCAGCATCCGTTGGGATTCCTGGCCTCGGCCTGGCCCTGGCGGGCGTTGGCCTATCTGCTCTCCGGAGTCGTCTTCGGCGCGATCGCCATGGTCACGCTGCTGATCATGGCCGCGACCGGACTGGTGTCGCTGATCGTGGGGGTGGGAGCCGTTCTCCTCCTCGCCGTGGCGCTGTCCGGCATCGTCGTCACCCGGATCGAACGCCACCGGCTGCGGCTGGTGGACCCGGACCCGGCGCCGGATCCGCACCGGGCCCCGGAACGCCCCGGGCTGCGGGGGTGGCTGGACACCCGGCTGCGGGAGCCCGCGACCTGGCGGGAGCTGAGCTTCACCGCGGTGTCGATGACCGCCCTGTGGTGGATGGATCTGCTCGTCCTGGCATTCGCCCTCGGCCTGCCACCCCTGCTCATGACGTCGCCGATGGATGACCCCCGCGCCTGGCCGTGGCTGGTCATCGGCCTGTGCCTGCTGCCGGCGGCGCCGTACACCATCACCGCCTGGGCCGGCGCCCGCGCCGCGCTGACCCGTCTGATCCTGGCGCCGCGCGACGGCGAACTGGGCCGGGAGCTCACCGAGGTCCGGGCCTCCCGGGCACGTCTGGTGGACGCCTTCGACGCCGAGCGCCGACGGATCGAGCGGGACCTGCACGACGGCGCCCAGCAGCGGCTGGTCTCCATCAATGTGATGCTCGGCCTGGCCGGTCTAGACGCGGAGCCGGGCTCGCCGGTGGCCCGGCAGCTCGCGCTGGCGCAGGGCGAAGTCACCCTCGCCGTGAACGAGTTGCGCGAGCTCAGCCGGGGTGTGCACCCCAAGGCCCTCACCGACCATGGCCTCGACGCGGCCGTCGGCAACCTCACCACCCGCTCCGCCCTGCCGGTCACCGTCGACATCCGGCTTCCGTACCGCTTGCCCGCGGCCGTGGAGAGCACGGGGTACTTCGTCGTCGCCGAGGCCCTGGCGAACGCCACCAAGCACAGCCGGGCCACCCAGGCCGAGGTCCACGCCCGGCTGGAAGCGGATGTCCTGACGCTGACGGTCCGTGACGACGGCGTCGGCGGGGCGGATCCGGCCGCGGGCACCGGTCTGGTCGGCCTGGCCGACCGCGTCGCCGCGGCGGACGGCAGACTGCGGATATCCAGCCCGGCGGGCGGCCCTACACTGCTGCGCGTGGAGCTCCCGTGCCGTTGAACATCGTGCTCGCCGAAGACTCACCACTGTTGCGGGACGGCCTGGTCAGCGTGCTGACCCGGGTCGGCCACCAGGTGCCGGCGGCCGTCGGCGACGCCGACGCGCTGATCGCCGCGGCCCATGAGCACGACCCCGACATCGTCATCACCGATGTACGGATGCCACCGGGCAACGCCGACGACGGCCTCCGCGCCGCGGTCGCGCTCCGCGAGCACCGCCCCACCCTCCCCATTCTGGTGCTCAGCCAGTACATCGAGCAGTCCTACGCCACTCATCTGCTCGACCTGGGCAGCGAGACCGGCATCGGCTATCTGCTCAAGGACCGGGTCAGCGCCGTCACCCAATTCGCGAGCGCGGTCGAGGAGGTGGCCGCCGGCGCTACGGTCATGGACCCGGAGGTGGTGCGCCAGCTCCTGCGCCGACGGCAGGACCCCCTACGGCGGCTCACCCCCCGGGAGCGGGAGGTCCTCTCCCTCATGGCCGAGGGACGCACCAATGGCGAGATCGCCCGCGGCCTCTATGTCACCGAGGCCGCGGTCAACAAGCATGTCAGCAGCATCCTCCAGAAACTCGACCTCCGCCTGGACGGCCAGGGACACCGACGTGTCCTCGCTGTTCTCGCCTACCTGCGCGCCTGATTGCCCCGATGGCCCCGAAACGCGCTGGTGGCGTCAGTCCAGGACCGTCAGATCGAGTCCGCTCAGCCGCTCGGGGTCGGCCAGGATGTCGATCGCCACGATCCTGCCGTCCGTGACCGTGAAGGCCAGCACCGAGAACGGCCGGCCCTCGCGGGAGCTGACCACGCCCACCGCCCCGTTGACGAGCGCGGGCCGGGTGAGGAGGCCCGGGCTGCTGAGGCGGGAGAAGGTGAGCGCCTGGTCCGCCACGGCGGCCGCGCCGTGCACCTCGCGCGGGGCCGGGGCGGGCGCGGCGCCGTAGTCGGCGCGCAGGACGACATCCGGGTCGAGTACGGAGATCAGCCCCGCGAAGTCGCCGTCACGCGCGGCGGCGAGGAAGGCGTTCACGACCTCGCGCTGCCGGGCCAGGTCCGCGTCGGGGACCGGGGCCGCTCCGCGCACCCGGCGGCGGGCGCGGCTGGCGAGCTGACGGGCGGCGGCCGGGGTGCGGTCGACGATGGGGGCGATCTCGTCGAACGGCACGGCGAACAGATCGTGCAGTACGAAGGCCAGCCGTTCAGCGGGGGCCAGCGTCTCCAGGACGACCAGCAGGGCGAGGCCGACGGAGTCGGCGAGCAGCGCCTGGTCCTCGGGGCCGGGCCCGGTCTCGCCGCTGATGACCGGGTCGGGGAGGTGCACTCCGAGCGGCTCCTCGCGCCGGGCGGTGCGCGAGCGCAGCATGTCCAGGCAGACCCGGCCGACGACGGTGGTCAGCCAGCCGCCCAGGTTCTCCACCGCGGCGGTGTCCGAGCGGCTGAGCCTCAGCCAGGCCTCCTGGACGGCGTCCTCCGCCTCGCTCAGCGAGCCGAGCATACGGTAGGCCACCGCCCGCAGATGACCGCGGTGGGCCTCGAAGCCCTCCGCCAGAAGGTGGTTCTCGTTCATCGGTCACATCCCCTTGTCGCGGACCGCACCGTCGCAGGCCACACCGTGCTGACGGATGGGCCGGGTGCGATGTGACGGAGGGGCGGGGTGGTCCGTACACCCGTCCAGTCCCTTGACGCACTGCGATCACATCATTACATAAATTGGGAGCGCTCCCATGTCTCCCATGTCCTCCACGTCTTCCCAAGGACGGTCCGTCATGCCCGTGCCCCTGTTATCCCGTCCGCGCGGTGCGCGGACCGCCACCGCACTGCTGAGCGGCGCACTGCTGCTGATCGCCGCCCAGTCCGCGCCCGCCGGAGCGGATTCCCCCGCGGCACCCGCGGCCCCTACGGCCCACGCCGCGCCGTCCGCCGTCCAGGTCAATCAGCTCGGGTATCTGCCGGACGGCCCCAAACGCGCCACCGTCGTGAGCGCGAGCGCCACCGCCCTGCCCTGGCGGCTGCGCGACGCGACGGGCCGCACCGCCGCCTCGGGCACCACCACCGTGCGGGGCGCGGACGCCGCCTCCGGGCAGTCGGCCCATCTGGTGGACTTCTCCTCCTACCAGGGAACGGGCACCGGCTACACCCTCACCGTGGACGGCCGGACCAGCCATCCCTTCGACATCCGCGCGAACCTCTACGACGGGCTGCGCGCGGACGCGATGTCCTTCTTCTACCAGCAGCGCAGCGGGATCCCCATCGAGGCGTCACTGGCCGGTACGGCCTACGCGCGCCCGGCGGGCCATCTGGGGGTCGCCCCCAACCGGGGCGACACCGCCGTGCCCTGCGTCAGCGGGGTGTGCGACTACACCCGGGATGTGCGCGGCGGCTGGTACGACGCCGGTGACCAGGGCAAATACGTGGTCAACGGCGGTCTCGCGGTCTGGCAGCTGGTCAACTCCTTCGAGCGCGCGAAGCGCTCCGGGCACGCGGCGGCGCTCGGCGACTCCACGCTGCGCGTCCCCGAGCGCGGCAACGGGGTGCCGGATGTGCTCGACGAATCGCGCTGGGAGCTGGAATTCCTGATGCGCATGCAGATCCCGGAGGGCAAGCCACGGGCCGGGATGGCCTTCCACAAGGTCCATGACGCCGCCTGGACCGGGCTGCCCACCCGTCCGGAGCAGGACGCCGAGCCGCGCGAGCTGCACCCGCCGTCCACCGCCGCGACCCTCAACCTGGCCGCCGCGGCGGCGCAGTGCGCGCGGGTCTACGCACCGTACGACGCCGCCTTCGCCGCCCGCTGCCTGGACTCCGCGCGCCGCGCCTGGGCCGCCGCGCAGGCGAACCCGGATGTGCTCGCACCGGGCTCGGACTCCACCGGCGGCGGGGCGTACGACGACAGCGAGGTGGGCGACGAGTTCTACTGGGCGGCGGCGGAGCTGTACGCCACCACCGGGGAGGCGCGGTACCGGGACGCGGTCACCTCCTCGCCGTACCACACCGCGAGCGATGTGTTCACCCCGCACGGCTTCAGCTGGCAGGACACCGCGCCCCTGGGCCGGCTCGTCCTGGCCACCGTCCCCAACGGCCTGCCCGCCACCGACCTCGCCCGCGTCCGCGCCTCCGTGGTCTCGGCCGCCGACGCGCAGCTGAGCACGATGGCCGGCCAGGGCTACGGGGTGCCGCTGCCGGCGGACGGCTATGTGTGGGGCTCCAACGGCCAGGTGGCCAACAACGGGACCGTCATGGCCATCGCCTACGAGCTCACCAAGCAGCGGCGCTACCGCACCGGGGCGCTGGAGACGCTGGACTATCTGCTCGGCCGCAACGCGCTCGGCCAGTCCTATGTCACCGGCTACGGCGAGCACGCCGCGCAGAACCAGCACCACCGCTTCTGGGCGCACCAGTACGACGCCTCGCTGCCGAACCCGCCCGCCGGATCGATCGCGGGCGGCGCCAACGCGGGGCTGCAGGATCCGGTGGCGCAGGAGAAGCTCCCGGGCTGCGCGCCCGCGGCGTGCTACATCGACGACATCGGCTCGTACTCCACCAATGAGGTGGCGATCAACTGGAACGCGCCGCTGGCGTGGCTGACCGCGTTTGCCGCGGAACGCGGCTGAGCGGGCGGGACGAGCCGACGCGGCGGGCGAGGGGCCGGTGGCCCCTCGCCCGCCGTCGCCTCAGGTCGCCTCAGCGGGGCAGCTGCGCCTCGATCGCGGCGACCACGTCGTCCGCCTCCGGCTCGGTGCGCGGCCGGAACCGGCCCACGACCTCGCCGTCGGGCGAGATCAGGAACTTCTCGAAGTTCCACTGCACATCCCCCGCCTCGCCCTGCGCGTCCGGCGTGCGCGTCAGCTCGGTGTAGAGCGGATGCCGCTGCTCGCCGTTGACATCGATCTTCTCCAGCAGCGGGAAGGACACCCCGTAGGTCGTCGAGCAGAACGTCTGGATCTCCTCGCTCGTCCCCGGCTCCTGCCCGGCGAACTGGTTGCACGGAACCCCCAGCACGGTGAACCCGCGCTCGGCATAACGCTGCTGCAGCCGCTCGAGCCCCTCGTACTGCGGGGTGAGACCGCATTTGGACGCCACATTGACGACCAGCAGCGCCGCGCCCCGATGCTCACCGAGAGAGGTCGGCTCGCCGGTAAGGGTGTGCAGGGGAATGTCGTACAGGCTCATGGGATCAACCGCCTTCGTCGTTCGGTGGGTGAGCCCAAATCTATGCGCTGACCATCGCCCATCGCTTCATCACAACTTGACCATATCTCGCACACAAATCCTTCACTCTTCAAGGAGCGCGGCTACTGTCAACGTCCACGTATCACTCAAGGGGGGATCATGTCTCGGAATAACCACCCATCACCCGGTGCGGGACGAGACAAGAAGAAGACGGCACTTGGCTGCGGATGTCTCAGTCTGCTGGCCCTGCTGGTCATCGGGGGGATCGGAGCAGCGCTCGACGACGGCGACACGTCGAAGAAGGACGAGAAGCCGACCACCGTCGTCGCCAAGAGCGGCTCACCGTCGACGTCACCCAGCGCCTCACCCACCCCGGCACCCACCTCCGCCTCTCCGAAGGTGCCGGAAACCTCCGCTCCGGCCGAGGTGAAGGTGAAACTGCCCGACTTCACCGGCCGGGGCCTGCAGGACGCCCAGGACGCAGCGCAGGCACTGGGGCTCTACCGGCTGAGAAGCCACGACCTGACCGGGCTCGACCGATTTCAGGTCTGGGACCGCAACTGGCGGGTGTGCTCGCAGGACCCCAGCCCTGGCCGGGTCGACCCGGCCAGCACGATCACCTTCAACGTGGTGAAGAACGACGAGTCGTGCTCCTACCGGGCCGACGCATCAGCGGGTGGCACCGGTGACGAGGACAACTCGTCGTCCTCCACCAGCGGTGGCGGCACGTCATCCGGCGGCTCGTCCTCGTCGGGTTCCGGGGGCGGCGGGTCGTCATCCGGTGGCTCGTCATCCGGTGGGTCGTCCGGCTCCTCGTCCGGCGGATCGTCCAGCAGCACGGGCGGATCGAGCAGCGGTGCCACAGCGCTCTGCAACGACGGCACCTACTCCTACGCCGCCCACCACCAGGGCGCGTGCTCGCATCACGGTGGTGTCGCCGTCTTCTACAGGTGATCCGATACGGCGCTGGGGCGGGCCGCAGGGCCCGCCCCAGCGTCTGCCGAGTGGCGCCGGATGGCGCCGGGTGGCGGCTATTCGGGCGGCGTCGGCGTGTCGTGGCTGCGGTTGCGTCGGATGCCCCTTGCCCTCGCGCCACATGTGCCGCTGGGCGTTGTACTCCGCGCGAGTCAGCGCCCTTGAGTGCACGCCGAATCCAAGTGCGGCTGCTCCGGCCTCGGCCCAGCCCCCTTCGTTGAGGCCTGACCCCGCTGCGCCGGCACAGCCCCCGCCTACTTACCTCAGGCGGGGGCGGCCGGGTCAGAGTAGTCGATCAGCGGGCGAGAACCACCGTGATCTCCGCAGTCTGGCTTCGATCTTCCCCACCACCTACCACCATGTCCCGGACAAGGATCGGACCCGGCGCTGACCAGTTCGGACAAGACTCGGCTGTCCGGGACAGCCAGCGGCTGTTCCTCTGCCCGATACGCCCCAGCAAGACTTCGACAGGCCGGAGCACACCAGCTCCAGCAGAGATCTCATCGACCCCAGGGGGAACAAATGAATCTTCGTCGATCTGCAATCAGTGCAGCAGTGCTTGCCGTCGGCATCGTGGGAGCCGTCGCTCCGGCTGCCAGCGCGAGTACCGCCGCACCCACCAGCGTCTTCGGCCCGTGCGGCCAAACGCGGGACGTCTACCTGAGCGGCGCCGAGGCTCACTGGACGATCAACTGTGGTTCAGGCAACAAGGTTACGGTCAACGGCTGGGTGCAGGACACGAATGGCCCGTCTGACGCCCAATGCGCCCAGGTCTACGCGTACTTCCCTTACAGCGGGGCAACCAAGTACAGCCCCCGAGCGTGCGGAAACGGCCAGACGGTCACCTTCGCGCTCTCCGGGACGGGCACAAGCGCAGACGTCTACCTGCGTGAGATCGGCTGACGCGTACCACAGGTAGATACGCGGGCGAGGCCGCAGCTCTTAGGCCACGGCCTCGCCTGCCGTCACCGTGCGAGTACTACCGTCAGCTCCGTGGCCGGGCATCCTGTCGCCAACTGCTCCAGGGCATCAGCCTCCATCGGGTCGGCCGACAGTCCCCAGCGGTCTTCACCGCAGCCCACTCCCTCATATACCGGCAGCCTGCCCCAGCATCCGAAGGCAGCCACTCCGCCGGATCCCGGTCCGCCTTCTGCCGATTCTCCCGCGCCGTTACCGCCACCAACGAGCGCTCGTCACCCCGGTCATTGGCGTAGTCCTGGCGTTCCTGTACCGACCAGCCAGAGACCCCCGCTATCCCAACTCTCCGCCAGCGGAACCATGTTGCCGATGTCCAGTGACCGGGCCACCGTCTGGTCGGCGTCGTCGTCGTAGGAATGCCACACGCCGCCGGAGATGCTGCACCGCGGGCCCACCACCGTGGCACCGCGGCCTCGGCGATCAGCACCTCGGCACGGGTGTTGCAGCCGTCGCCGCCCTCGTCCACGACCGGCAGGTGGGCCACCGTCCGCCGCAGCGTCGTCGACACCACATCGCCCGGACCCGCCGATGCAGCGGGCGCCGAGCCGGCCAGCACCACCTGGGATGTGGATCCAGAGCCGCTTGTGGGCCGTCTCGCGCCGGGGCTGAGCGTGACGAGGAACGACGAAAGCGTGTCGGGGAAGCGCTACAGCAAGAAGATCGTGGTCACCGTGCAGCGGACCAGCGACAACTTCGACCTCGAGTGTCCCGAGTTCGCCGGCACCATCCAGTAGCCGCAGAAGACGAAGCGCCCCGCCCTCCGAGGAGAGCGGGGCGTCGTGCTGTGCGTATAGGTCAGCGAGCACGTCGCAGATCATTTACGGGACAGCCTTCAGGGCACTCTGCCCCGTCAATCGCGCTCAGGATCTATGGGCACATGCTGCCGGCCGACGGCGGAGGGTCAGCGCAGGGACGCGTGGATGCCTGGTTCGAGGCCGACTCCTGAGAATTCTCCCTGGATTCTCCCTAGGCGAGGTTCGCTGGTCGCTGGAGGTCGTGGAGCGACATCTAGCGGAAGGGCTCAGACGCTGCCATGAAGGGGCTGCCACAGAGGCAGCCCCTTCAGAGAGTTTGGTTAGCTAGCAGGTCAAGCCACTACTCAGGCGGCGTCGGCGTGTCGTGGCTGCGGTACATCGCCTGGATGTCGAGCTCCAGCTTGACCGTGGGGCCGACCACGGCGATGCCGCGGGCGAGCATGTTTCGCCAGTTCAGCGTGTAGTCCTCACGGTGCAGTTCCGCCGTGGCGAGGGCCGCGCAGCGCAGTTCCTGGTCGTAGCCGCCGTTCACGGCGCCGAGGTACGTGGTGTCCAGGGTCACCGAGCGGCTGACGCCGTGCATGGTGAGGGGGCCCTGGAGGCTCCACTTGGGTCCGCTGCGCCAGGTGAAGCGGTTGCTGGCGAAGTGGATCTCCGGGAAGTTCTCGACGTCGAGGAAGTCCGCCGAGCGCAGGTGGTTGTCGCGGGTGTTGTTGCCGGTGTTGATGCTGGAGGCGTCGATGACGACCTCGACGCGGGAGTCCTCCATCCGTTCGGCGATGTGGATGCCACCCCGGAAGCGGGTGAAGCGGCCGTGCACATTGGCCATGCCGACGTGGCGGGCGATGAAGCGGATCGCGGTGTGCGGCGGGTCGAAGAGCCAGGTGCCCGGCGGGGGGAGTTCCAGCTGCTGGGAGGGTTCCATCTGCACCCGGCGGAGCGGTTCGCTCTGGCCGTGGGAGATGTCGACGGTGAGGCGGTTGGGCTGCAGCCCGCTTCCGGTGAGCAGCACCGTGTACTGCCCCGGCTCGAGGGTGGCGAGGAACAGTCCATGCGGATCGGTGGTGGCCTTGGCCACCGTACGGGCGGCGCCACGCGTCTCGGTGACGGTGACCTCCACGCCGCCCAGGGCCTGGCCGACGGGGTCCAGGACCTCGCAGCTGAAGGCACCGGCACCCACGGGCAGGGGGATCCTGAGTCCTGATCCGCGGTCCGGACGCCTGGTGCGCATGCGCCGGAGCAGTGCGAGGGGCATTGCAGTCATCTCACTAACGGTTTCTCTGGGGATGTGGGCGCGTCCATGATGAAGCCCCAGGTCGGGCTCCCTGCGCCTGGGGGGGGTGGGTGTCAGCCGTGGCCGAGGATCTTCCGTAGCGCCCCGATCAGCAACTCCCCCGCGCGCGGGGTCATTTCGGGGTGGCGGAAGCCGATGTGGTTGTCGGGGCGGGTCAGCAGGGCCCCGCAGTCGCCGATCTCGCGCAGCCGGGCCCAGTCGCCGTACGGGTCCTCGTACTCCTGGCCGGGGCCGATGGAGACGGTGGCGAGCTCGATGCCGAGCGCCTCACGGGCCGCCTCGGCGGCCTCCTGCCAGCAGTCGCCGCCGATACCGGTGAAGAGGGTGAACCGGCCGTGGCCGCCGAGGTCGAGGGTGGACAGCCGCTCACGGCCCCGGACGACCCAGGCATGCGGCAGCTTGGCGCCGGGGCGGGTGCTGGGCTGGTGGTACAGCTCGGGGTCGCGGCCGAAACCGGGGTCGGGGGTGCCGTCGGGGACGATGGCGTCCGAGACGTACCGCTGGTTCATCTCCACGCCGTGCGCGTTGAACTCGTACACCTTGGCCGCGATGGCCTCGCGCAGCCCCTGCCGTTGCTTCGCGCCCTCGGGCGTGGCGGCCTTACGGGCGTCGACGTTGCGCCACATCTGCTCGGTGTCGGAGGTGGCGAGCACACCCAGCGCCTCGAAGACCGGCGCGGTCTCACCGATGCTCCGATTGGCCCGCTCGACGATCTGCCGCCCCACCGGCGCCCGTTCGGCGGAGTAGGTGTCCAGCAGGGCGGGGGCGGCGGTGCCGTCGAGGACCAGCTTGAGCTTCCAGGCGAGGTTGTACGCGTCCTGGATGGAGGTGTTGGAACCCAGCCCGTTGGAGGGCGGATGGCGGTGGACGGCGTCGCCCGCGCACAGCACCCGCCGGTCGGCGTAGGTCTCGGCGTACAGATGGTTGACGGTCCACGCGGAGGTCGAGGTGATGCGCACGGGGATCGTGTCGTCGCCGAGCAGCCGGTGCACCACGGACCGCGCGAACTCCTCGGTGAGGTCCGGCGGGCCCGCCTCGAGGTCGTAGCCCCACACCACCATCCACTCGGTCCAGGGGCGCACACAGCGCACCAGGCCCGCGCCGATGCCGCCCACCGTGGCGCCCGGGGCCAGCACCCAGTACAGCGTGGAGGGGCGATGGGCGGTCAGCTGGGTGAGATCCGCCTCGAAGACGATGTTGAGGCTGCCCGCGACGCCCATCCGGCCGACCGTGGGCAGCCCGGCGTTCTCCACGACCCGGCTGCGTCCGCCGTCCGCGCCGACCAGATAGCGGGCCCGGACGCGGTAGGTGTCCCCGCGCAGCCGGTCCTCGACCAGCGCGGTCACGCCGTCGTCCGACTGCTCGTGGGAGAGGTACTCGGTGTGGAAGCGCAGCGCGGTGCCCCGGGAGACGGCGGCGTTCACCAGCACCGGCTCCATCAGGTGCTGGGGCATGTCGCACATCCGGCTGGGGCTGGCCAGTTCATGCGCCGCCTGGACGAGCGGGTCGTTGCCCCAGGAGCGCAGCCGCCCCAGCTCCTCGCCCGCGAGACTGGTACAGAAGACGGTGTTCCCCATCAGCGGCTGCGGTGTGGCCTGGGCGGTGACCCGGTCCTCGACGCCGAGGTCGCGCAGCACCTCCATGGTGCGCTGGTTGGTGATGTGCGCGCGGGGAGTGTCCGCCAGGCCGCCGTACCGGGTGACCATGACGTTGGGCACACCGTAGGTGCTCAGGGCGAGCGCCGTCGCGGCTCCGGCGGGGCCACTGCCCACGACCAGTACATCGGTCTCGACGGTCTCCACAGCTGAAGGGCTCCTCTCCGGGGGATGGGCGATCTCCTGACGACCGGTGGTTTCCCGGCGACCGGCCAAGCGATCGACCTTGACGACCCGCGGCCCGCTCAAGCCCGGCGATCGACCATTGGTGATCTTGTTCCAGAACCCGGAAGCCGAGGTGTCTCATTTCGAAACACCGGCGACGTATACGGTGGAGGGGCTGTGACGACCATCGACGACACCCCCGCCGACTCGGCCCTCTCGTCCCTGCGCCGGGCGCGCGACCGGTTCCTCAGCGGACGGCCGCCGGGCGACGGGGTCCCCGAGGACCTCGCCGAAGCCTGGCGGCGGGCGCGGTTCTTCGGCGTACCGCGCGATCTGGTGGCCCCGCCCAGGGTCCGGCCGCCCGAGGACTCACCGCTGCTGGCCGCGGCGCGCCCCGCGCTGGACCGGGTGGCGCCCGCGCTGAGCGGTGAGATGGGGCTGGTGCTGGTCGACTCCCGCTGCCGCGCGCTGTGGTCGGGCGGCGGCCGTTACACCGGCACGGCCGCCGATGCGACCGGTCTCGATCTGTCGGAGAAGGCGGTCGGGCACAACAGCGCCGCGCTCGCGCTGCGCACGGGGCGCCGCGCCGAGGTCCACGGCCCGGAGCACTTCCTCGACCTGTGGCAGGAGGTGTCGGCGGTCAGCGTGCCGCTGTACGAGCCGACGGCGGGCCGCCCGGCCGGCACCATCACCGTGGTCGCCCCGCTGGGCGAGGGCCGCACCGGTCACCCGGGGGCGGCCATCGCCGAGGCCACCGCGCACGCGGTCGAGACGGAGCTGCTGGGCCGGGCGCGTCCGGCGGAGCGGGTGCTGCTCGACGCGTATCTGCGTGAGCGGGCCGACGGGGCGGCCGTGGTGGCACTCGACGGCAGCAGCCGCCTCGTCAGCCCGGAGGCCGCGCGGCTGCTGTCGCACGAGACGCTGGCGCGGCTGGAACGGCATGCCACGGCCCTCCTCAGGGACGCGGACGCCGGACCGGAGGGCGCGCCGTCCGGGACACCGGAGGAGGTCGCCGTACCGGGTGGCGCGCCGTCCGGGCCGCCCGAGGAGATCGCCGTACCGGACGGCGCCGGGCTCACCGTGAGGATGACGCGCCTGGTGCACGGCGGCGAGGTCATCGGGGCCGTCGCCACGGTGTGCCCGGCGGCCCCGCGGGCTCGGGCGGCGGAGCGGCCGGGCCCCGACCGGCTCCCGGGGCTCGTGGGCACGTCCCCGCCCTGGCGGGTGGCCGTCTCCCGGGCCACGGAGCTGGCGCGGGCCGCGGAGCCGCTGCTGCTGATCGGCGAGGCGGGCGTGGGCAAGACCGCGCTGGCCCGCGCCCTGCTCGGCCACCGGGGCACGGCCGCACCGCGTCTGGTGGACGCCGCCGAACAGGTGGCCGGTGAGGTCCCGCGCTGGTGTCGCACGCTCGCGGAGGCGGACGGCGACGCGCCGCCGCTGCTCCTGCGCCACGCCGAGCGGCTGGGCCAGTCCGATGTGGCCGCGCTGCTCTCGCTGCTGGAGGAGCGGCCCGCGGTGCCGTTGGTGGCGACGCATACCCCGGGTGCGCCGACCGGTCCGTGTCTGAGCCGGCTGCTGGACATCCTCTCGGCCCGGTCGGTGACGCTGCCGCCGCTGCGCGAGCGCGTCGAGGACATCCCGGCGCTGCTGACGGGCCTCGCCCGGCGCCCCTCCCCCGGACGTCCCCCGCTGACCTGGAGCCTGGACGCGCGCCGTGCGCTGGAGCAGCACACCTGGCCGGGCAATGTCGCCGAACTCGCCCATGTCGTACGGGAGGTGGCCGAGCGCCGCCGCGCCACCGGGCCGGTGCGGCGCGAGGAGCTGCCGTACGGACTGCGGGTGCCACCGGCCACCCGCCGGCTGAGTGGCATGGAACGGGCGGAGCGCACGGCGATCCTGGAGGCGCTGCGCCGCCACGGGGACAACAAGGTGCGGGCCGCCGAGTCCCTGGGCATCGGCCGGGCCACGCTGTACCGGAAGTTGCGGGCGTACGGAATGGACCAGGCGTAGGGGAATGGGCCAGGCGTAGGGGAATGGACCAGGCGTAGGGGCGGAATCAGTCACCAGGGGGGCCGGTCACAGGGGAGCCGGTCATCGGTCGCGGAGGGGGCAACGGTGACGCGAGACAACAGCGCCGAGGGCGATGCGGTCACGGGCAGGCTGCTGATTCTGGAGTACGAACAGGTGAAGGAGGAGCAACGGGCCCGGATAGGGTTCCGCGACAATCTGCTCTACGCGACCCTCGCCGCGATGGCGGCCATCATCACCTTCTCCCTCCAGAGCCATGGACGTCCGGAGCTGCTGTTGCTGCTGCCCCCGGCGTCGGCCCTGCTGGGCTGGGCGTATCTGGTCAACGACGAGAAGATATCGGCCATCGGGCGGTATGTCCGGGAGGATCTGGGGCCCCGGCTGGCGGCGCTCGTCCCGGGCCGGCCTCCGGTGTTCGGCTGGGAGCGGGCCCATCGCGACGACGGCCGCCGGATCTCCCGCAAGCGGCTGCAACTGGCAGCCGATCTGCTGCTTTTCACGGTGGCGCCGATAGCCGCCCTCGTCGTGTACTGGGCCTCGGAGCCGGTGCGGGCGGTACTGCTCGTGGTGTCGGTGGCGGAGGTGGCGCTGATCACCGTCCTGGGGGTGCAGATCGTGCTGTACGCGGATCTGCACCGGCCCTGACCCATGAGAACCATAGGGTGCGTCGCATCCGTAAGGTGTCGGCGAAGGCTGTCCTAGGGGGGATCCATGGGCGCTGAGGGCAAGGGCGGGACGGCGCGGGCCGATGTGGTGGTCCTGACCGCGCTGGAGGTCGAGTACCGGGCGGTCCGGGCCCATCTGGAGGATCCGCGCCCGGTCGAGGCGGAGCGGGGCGCGCTGTTCGAGCTGGGCGTGTTCCGCGCCGGATCCGGCGAGCGGACGGTCGCCATCCATATGACGGGTCCGGGGAATCCGGGCGCCGCGGCCTCGGTCGAGCGGGCCGCGTCGCTGTTCGCGCCCCGGGCGGTGCTGTTCGTGGGGGTCGCGGGCGGCGTCAAGGACGCCGCGCTGGGCGATGTGGTGGCCGCCGACGCGGTGTACGACTACGAGACCGGTAAGGACACCGAGTCGGGGTTCCGGCCCCGGCAGAAGACCTATCACTCCGCCTACGGCCTGGTGCAGCTGGCCCGGCTGGTGGCGGCGGGCGACACGTGGCAGGGGCGGATCCGCCCGGGGGACGACGCGCCACGCCCCCGCGCCCATGTGAAGCCCCTCGCGGCGGGCGGCCGGGTGGTGGCACACCACCGCTCGGACGTCGGGCTCAGGCTCGCGGCCGGTGCGGGTGACGCGCTCGCGGTGGACATGGAGGGCTTCGGCTTTCTCGCGGGCGCGTATGTCAATCAGCAGTTGGACGCGCTGGTGATCCGCGGCATCTCGGATCTGCTCGGGGACAAGGGCGAGGCGCATGACGAGCGCTGGCAGCCGGTGGCCTCCCGGCACGCGGCCGCCTTCGCCTTCGAACTGATCGGCCGGATCCCGGGGGCGGCCAGCATCCCGGGAGCCCAGCCGCTCGCCACCGAAACGCGGTCCCTCGACACCGAGACGCGGTCCCTCGCGGCCGATATGCCGTCACCCGCCACCGGCACACGATCGGTCGCGGCCGAAACGCGGCCCGAGGCCCCCCGGCGGCGCCGGCTGACGATCCGTGACCTCGGCGATCTCGCGGACACGCTGCTGGCCGTGTCCGGGATGACCTCCCCCGCCCGCTGGCAGCAGCTGCTCGACGAGCTGCCCACCGTGGGCACCGCGGTGGGCCGTCAGTCGGGGAGCCGCGCGGAGGCCCTGTCCCTGCTGCGCACCTGCGAGGCGCGGCGTGCGATGGGCGAGCTGGCGGAGGTGGTCGCGGTGCTCGCCCCGGACGATCCGGCGGCCGCCGAACTCGCCCGGCGCATCGAGGAGCTCGGTTGGGGAAGTCCTCCCGGACAGTGACCCTCCTCACCCTCCCGGCCCGGCGGGTGGCGTGCACCGGGCCGCCCGCCCGCGCGGCCCGCACGTTCCCCGGGCCACGGCGGAGGGGCGTCCCGCACGCCGGGGCGCCGGAATCGTCCAGGTGGCCCCCGGGGAGGACCGCCCTCCGCCTCACGCGCAGCTGCTCCCCCGGTCCACCACCGGGACGTGTCCCGCCACGGCGGGGCCCGCCGGGGGCGGGGACGGTGCCGTGGACATACTCACCCAGGGGGTGTCAGGCGGAACTTGCGGGGAAAACAAGTTGTCCCGGAGTCCGAGCGATTGGTGCCCGTGTGTGGCAAGGTCTCCGGCGGGATCATCGGCGGCGGGGACCGGTGATGCGGCCTCGGGGGAGGGCACGGCATGGCGGCCATGGGGGAAGGTGGCCTGAAATCGGTTGGCAATCTCGTCACGGCGTTGAAGGAGTTCCGCTGTCTGACGGATCCGGATCTGCGCACGCTGTGTCTGGATCTGGTCGCCATGGAGCTGGAGATGACCAGCGTTCCCGTGCGCGTCCACCGGGTGACCGACTACTTCCTGGTGGAGCTGGCCCGCGAATGCCTGGAAAACGTGCGGATCATGCACGCGCTACGCGCGTCCCTCGCGGTGATGGCGGCGGCCGACGAGGACGCCATGATGCGGCTCGACTCGGTCATGGAGCAGATGACGGCCCGTCCGGCACTGCCCGAGACCGCCGCCGCGAAGCTGCGGTCGCTGCTGGAGGAGCTGGAGATCGAGCAGTTGGGCCAGTTGTGCCGTGCGGCGGCGGGCCCGCTCCAGGACATCCCCGTGGTCACGAGCCCCTGGCACGCCTTCGAGGTGCTGAGCCGGATGAACGCGCAGCCGGGCGGGCTGCCGCCGGGGCTCGCCCTCGTGGAGTACCTCGCGGCGGCCGCGCGTCCGCTGGAGCGGGCCGACGCGCTGCGCGAATGGGCCGATGATCAGGCCCGGGAGCTGGGTCTGACACCACAGCTGCGGTCGCTGCGGCAGCAGGTGGGGCATGCCGCCCCGGCCGGGCCGGTGGACGCCTATCTGGTGATCCGGCTGCTGCCGCAGGAGGAGGCCGGGTGCTACGAGCTCTCGTCCTGGCACCAGTACGACCCGACCGGCTGGCATCCGGCCCGCGGCCCGATCACCCAGGTCACCTCGGAGACCGCGGAACGGGCGGTCCAGACGCTGGTGTACGAGGCCGCCGAGGAGTGGGACGACGCGGGGGCGATCCATATCGAGTTCATGCTCGACACGGATGACCTGAATCTGCCGGTCCACCGCTGGCGTCTGGAACTCGACAGCGAGTCACCCATCCCGCTGTACATGGGGGGCTATCCGGTGGTCGTACGGAGCCTGGAGCGAAGCCGGACCAAGCGCTGGCACCGCGACTGGAAGCAGCGCTGGAACGTCTTCGACCAGCAGCCCGAGCGCGCCAAGCAGCTCGTCGTGGACGGCGAGGACCCGGACAGCCCGCGCTCCGGCGACACCACCGCCCTGCTCGCCCGGCTCAAGGCCGACCCCCAGGTGGTCGCCCTGATCCTGAGCTCGCCCCCCGGGGCCACCCCCGAGGGGAACTCGGAGGTGCTGACCGCCTGGCGGGCCGGGATCCCGGTGGTCGCCTGGGACGGCCGGACGCCCCGTGACCCCGGCTTCGTCCAGCAACTGAGACAAAAACAGGCCGAGCCAAGCGGGAACCTGGCACGGCTCCGTGAGGCCATGACAGAGTTACGTCTGGACGCCCATACGAACGGCTCCGCGGAGGGGGAGCATCACCTCGGGCAACATGTGGTGCTCGTTTGGGACGACCCAACCCGACCGGTGGAACCTTTTGGGCGCATTTCGGGGCCGGACGACGGGGTAGGTGGTCGATGAACGACGGAGAGCCTGCGCGGCGCCACAACGGACGGGTCCACCAGGACTCGGGTTCCGCCTCCGGTGCCCTGCCGTCCGGGATACCGCGCCCCTGGTGGATCTACCAGGGAACCGGGCGCCCGCTCCACGACGTAAGCCTGGAGGAGATCCTTCCGCCGCCGCCCCCGTGGCGCACCTTCGGCGGGGTCTCGGCCTGTCCGCCCGACGGCGACGCCCGGCCCGGCGCGTTATCGGACCGGGACGACACCCCGACCGAGCCCCCGGCGCCGCCGGAGGACGAGCAGGACACCGCCCGGCGGCTGGGCGCGGCACCCCTCGGCGTGCGCTCCGACCCCGAGGAGGCCGATCTCGTCAACGCGGCGCTGATCCTCAGGCGCCCCCTTCTGGTGACGGGCCGCCCGGGCACCGGCAAGTCGACGCTGGCGTACCGCATCAGCCGGGAGCTGGGCCTGGGCCGGGTGCTGCGCTGGCCGATCACGACGCGATCGACCCTGCGGGCCGGGCTTTACGGCTACGATGCCGTCGGCCGTGTGCACGCCGCCGCGGCCGGACAGGCGTCGGAGGGGGACCCGCACGAACCCGGACCGGAGGACATCGGCGACTTCCTCCAACTCGGCCCGCTGGGCACGGCGATGCTCCCGCACCGTCTGCCGCGCGTCCTGCTCATCGACGAATTCGACAAGAGCGATATCGATCTGCCCAATGATCTGCTCGACATCTTCGAGGCCGGCGAGTACTCCATTCCCGAGCTGGTGCGCATCCGCCGACGCCGCCCGGCCGTATCGGTCCTCACCGACGATCCGGAGCGCAGTACCGTCATCGCCTCGGGCCGGGTGCGCTGCAGCGCCTTCCCCGTGGTCATCATCACCAGCAACGGCGAACGGGATTTCCCGCCCGCGTTCCTGCGGCGCTGTCTCCAGCTCCGGCTGCCCGACCCGGACGCGGACCGGCTCGCCGCGATCGTGGCCGCGCATCTGGGACGGGCCGACGATCCACGCGCGCGGGAGCTGATCCAGATGTTCCTCGAGCGCAGTGAGCGCGAAGGCGGCCTCGCCGCCGACCAGTTGCTCAACGCGGTGTATCTGGTGACGGCCCAGGCACATGTACCGGGGCCCGAGTGGGAGGAGCTACTGCAGGCCGTCTGGCACCGGCTGGACAGTGCAGCGGGCTCGACATGACACATGACCCAGGCGGCCGGTCCGCCGGGCCCGCCCCTCGGGACCTCGACTGGCGGCAGCTGGCCGACGCCCTGTGGCTGGCGGTCTGCAAGGCCGAGACGGACCCCGGCCCCGGACGGCCGGACCCGGGCCCCCTCCCGGGTTCACCGGAGGCGGATGTCCCGCCGCCCGGTGACGAGCCGTCCGACGAGCCGCGGCAGGACCGCGAGGGGGAGCGCCCCGCGTCCGAGCCCGAGGCCGGGCCCGCGGTCGCGGAGCCGCTGCTCCCCGCGGAGCTGGTCGGCGTCCCCGCACCGCCCGGTGAGGCGGAGCCGGTGACCGTCGCGGAAGCCTTCGTGCCCGCGCGCCGGGCGTCCGTCTCCGAGCCGCCGCTGCCCGAGCGCGCCCTGTCCCGGGCGCTGCGGCCGCTCAAGCGCACGTCGCCCTCGCTGGTCGAGATGGAGATCGACGAGGAGGCCACGGCCGAGTGCGCGGCGCGCGAGGGGCTGTGGGTGCCCGCCTGTGTGCCGGTGCGCGAGCGCTGGATGGACGCCGTGCTGGTGGTGGACTGCGGCAGTTCGATGGTGGTGTGGCGGCGGACCGCCGAGCATCTGGTCACCGTGCTGCGGCGCACCGGCGCCTTCCGGGATGTGCGGGTGCACCGGCTGAACACCGACCATCCGTTACCCGAGGACCGGTCGCCGGTTGAGGGGATGCCGCCGCGCGGCAGGCGGACGGTGCTGGTGCTGACCGACGGCATCGGCGCGGCCTGGGCCGATGACAGCGCCCAGCGCGCGCTGGCCCACTGGGCGCGGCACGCCTCGGTCGCCGTGCTGCATGTCTTACACCAGGGCCGCTGGCACCACACCGGGGTAGCGCCGGAGCGGGTGCGGGTGCGGGTCCCCGAACCGGGCGCCCCCAATGGCACCTGGCGGCGGGCGGACGGCGGTTCCTGGCCGGGCGGCGCACCACCGGTCCCGGTGCTGGAGCTGGACGCGCGGTGGATGGCCAACTGGGCGCGGCTGGTGGCCCGCCCGTCGGCGCGCGGCGAGGACACGATGGCGCTGCTGCCCGGGGCGCCGGCCGAGCGCTGGGAGCCCGAGCCCGAACCGAGCGCCTGGGACCGCGTCTTCCGGTTCCGCGCCACCGCCTCGCCGAGCGCCTTCCGGCTGGCGTCCCGGCTGGCCGCCGCGCCGTTGAACATTCCCGTGATGGAGTTCGTGCAGGGGATCCACCAGCCGGAGGGCAGCCCGGGCGACCTGGCCGAGGTCCTGCTGGGCGGGCTGCTGCGCAAGGTGGGGACCGCCGACCCGCTGGACGAGACGGGCATCGGCTACGAGTTCCACGACGGGGTGCGGGAACTTCTGCTGTCCGCCGGGATGCGGGACGAGTCGCTCTATATTCTCGGCAGCGTCCTCGATCGGCTCGGCCGCCGCTGGAAGCCGCTGCTGATGCTCCGCGATCTGCTCAACCACCCCTCCGGGTCGGTGCGCGACCTACCCAGCACGGAGCGCCTGCTTCCGTACATCCGCCTTCAGGAGCAGGTCTACCAAGCGCTTTCCGGTCCGTACCTGGAGGGCGCGCGCTCCTTTCGCGCCCTGGTCCTGGCCCATCAGGCGCTCGCCCGCTCGGGGGAAAGCCGACCCGATCCAGTTGAAGACGCATTTCGCAGGGGAAAATATGTGGACTCTGAGACGGTTGACATGACGTACTCCACGACTCCCCGACCTGATCCGCGACCCGAGGCCGACGATTCACCATCCCCGCCGGCGCACGGCACGCCGGACCCGGCGGCGGAGCATCTGAGAGGAACATTCGTGTCCGTGACCGCTGCCCGGTCCCTGCCCGCCGTGGAGGAGCGCCAGGCCGGGGAACCGCCGCCCATTTGGGGAAATGTACCGCCCCGGAACAACAACTTCACCGGACGGCAGACGTTGCTCGACACTCTCCACGAGCGGCTGAGGAGCGAGGGCACCGCCGCCGTGCTGCCGGAGGCCCTGCACGGGCTGGGCGGGGTGGGCAAGTCACAGATCGCGCTGGAGTACGTCCATCAGCACGCGGCCGACTACGACGCGGTGTGGTGGGTCCCGGCGGAGCGCCCCGAGCAGATCCGCCAGGCGCTGGTGCAACTCGCCGACCGGCTCGGACTGCGCGCGGGCATGGAGGCCAACACGGCCGTGCCGAGCGTTCTCGACGCGCTCCGCACCGGACGCCCCTGCCGCAACTGGCTGCTGGTCTTCGACAACGCCGAGGAACTGGAGACGGTGCGGCCGTTCTTCCCCGCGGGCGGACCGGGCCGGATCCTGGTCACCTCGAGGAACGCGCAGTGGTCGCGCGCCGCCCGCACGGTCGAAGTGGACGTCTTCGAGCGGGAGGAGAGCATCGAGCTGCTGCGCCGCCGGGGGCCGGAGCTGCCGCGCGATCAGGCGGACCGGGTCGCCGACGCCCTGGGGGACCTTCCGCTGGCCATCGAGCAGGCGGCGGCCTGGCTCACCGAAACGGGGATGCCGGTCGACGAATACCTTCAGGTGTTCGAGGACGAGCGGGCCGATGTCTCCACCCGCCGTAACGAGCTGCTGGCGGCGGGCGTTCCGGTGGACTACCCCGAACCGGTAGCCGCCGCCTGGAACATGTCGCTTCGCCGACTGGCCGAAACCCATCCCGGTGCGCTCCAACTCCTGCAGATGTGCTCGTTCTTCGCGCCCGAGCCGATCTCCCGGCGGCTCTTCTCCGGTGTGCGCGGGGTGTCCCTCTCCCCCGAGCTGTCCGAGGTGCTGCAGGACCCCATCAAGCTCGGCCACGCGATCCGTGAGATCAACCGCTACGCCCTGATCAAAATCAATCACCGCAACAACACGATCGAAATGCACCGGCTGGTGCAGGCCGTGCTGATCGGCCAGATGTCCACGCAGCAGCAGGCGGATATGCGCCACAGCGCCCATGTGCTGCTGGCCTTCGGCGACCCCAACGACGTGACTCCCGCGAACTGGGGGCGGTACGCCGACCTCCTCTCCCATGTCCGGGCCTCGCGCGCGATGGAGTGCGATGACAAATGGGTGCGGCAGATGGTGCGCAATCTGGTCCGCTTCCTCTATATCTGGGGGGACCACGAGGGTGCGCTGGAACTCGGTAACCAAGTACGCCGCAATTGGGTCGAGGCACTCGGTGAGGACAGTCCGGAGACGCTGGCCGTCTCCCGGACCCTGGGCCATGTCCTGACCGTGCTCGGGCACTTCAAGGAGGCCAGGGAGCTCAACAGCCGGACGCTGGAGCTGCAGCGCGCCAAGGACGGCGACGACCACGAGAACACCCTGGTGACTCAGGGCGCGGTCGCCGTCGACACCCGCTACCAGGGCGACTACGCGCGCTATGTCGAGCTGGAGAAGGACCGCTGGACCAGAACCCTGCGGCTGTTCGGGGACGAGGACCCGTACTCCATCGGCGCGGCGAACGACTACGCCCTGGCACTGCGCGCGGTGGGGGACTACGAACGCGCCCGGCAGCTGGACGAGGACGCCCGGCGCACCGCCGGTCTCGTGCTCGGCGAGAACGCCCTGCTCACCATCCTGGTGGAGGCCAACCTCTCCATCGACGTGCGCGAGGGCGGGGACTACCTGGCCGCCCGCGACATGCTGGAGCAGACCTGTGCCCGCGCCCGCCAATTGCTCCCGCAGAACGCGCCCATCGGGGTCTTCGCCCTGCGCAATCTCGCCGTGGCGCGGCGCAAGGCGGGCGACCATGAGGGCGCCCTGGACCTCAGCCGGGAGATCCTGGAGCGCTACCGGCTGCGCTACACCGAGCCCAGCCTCCAGATCACCATCACGGCCCTGGCGCTCTCGATGGATCTGCGGCACACCGCCGATCTGGAGGGCGCCCGTGAGCTGGGCCGCAAATGCCTCGACGAGATGATCGTCCTGCTGGGGGAACGGCATCCGGCGACTCTGGGCGCGGCGACCGACCTCGCCGTGACGCTGCGGCTGCTGGGCGAGACGGATGAGGCGCTCGCGCTGAACAAGAAGACGCTGCCGGTGCTCGTCGAGCGGCTGGGAGCCGACCACCCCACGGCGCTGGCCTGTGCCATCAACATGGCCAGCGACCACTACACCCTCGCGGACTACCAGGAGGCCCGCGACCTGGACACCACGACCCTGGCGACCTGCCGGTCCCGGCTCGGTGAGGACCACCCCACCACACTCGCATGTGCGGTCAATCTGTCGGGGGATCTGCGCGCGCTGGGCGAGGGCCGGCAGGCGGAGGAGCTGCACCAGGACGTGCTCGGCCGGCTGCGCCGGGTGCTGACGGCCAACCACCCGGCGACGGTCGCGGCGGCCCGTGGCATCCGGGCGGACTGCGATGTGGAGTCGATCTCCATCTGAGCCGCCGTCCGCGGCTCCGTTCACGGGGCCTGCGCGCCGTTCACCCGGGTGTACGCGTCCCGATCCACCACGCCAGAGCCACCGGATCGGGACCCGTGTCCGGCGCGGTGCGCAGCTCCCGGTGGACGGCCAGGGCCAGTTCGGGGTGGTTCAGCAGCGTCGTCCTGGCCGCGCCGTCCGGCAGGGTGAGCGCGAGCCCCGCCCATGCCGCGATGTCGTCCGGGTCCGCTTGCAGGCGAGCCCGGTAGCCGCGCAGCGCGGCCCCGGGGTCCCCCGCGGCCCAGTCGAGGTCGGCCCGGTCGGGGGCGTCACCGCCCCCGGCCAGCCCCTCTCCCCGCTCCTCGCACAGCCGGGCGAACCCCGCCGGATCATCGAGCCGGAGCCGGGCGAGCGCGGGGCGCGCGGGCGCCTCGGGGCGGGTCGGCCGGACGGAGGTCCCGGGCAGCTCTAGGGGCGGGTCGGTCCGTTCCCGCCAGGCCCGTGCCCACCGGACGGTCGGCTCCGGGTCCGCCGACAGGTGGCGCATGCGGTGGACAAGCCGGTGATCAAGGATCAGATCCGACGCCAGGCGCCCCGGCACGGAGGGCACCCGCTGCGCCAGCCACAGCCTCAAGCGTTCCCCCAGCCGGTGGACGAACTGCGCGCCTCGGGGGGTCAGTTCGGCGTGAGCCAGGAGCGTGCGCAAGCCCGAGGCGGTCTGTGCCCGCCGCAGGGCGAACTCGAACGCGGCGCTGTCCCGGGCCGGCCCGGGCTCGGCGCGGCGCAGTCGGTCCCACCAGAATCCGGTCACACCCAGGAACGCGTACACCCCCTGGAGGAGTCCGCGCAGCGGTCGCGGGTCCAGCCGCCAGGGCGCGTAGTGGATTTCCTCCAGGCCCCCTTCGATCAGGGGCACCAAGTCCATCAGGGCGCTGAGTTTGATGTGCTGGGCCTCGTGCACCAGCGCCGCGGCGAGGGTCAGCGGGTCCGTGGCCGCGTTGAGCAGCACACCGCCGTACGCCTCCGGCGACGAGGCGCTGAACGGTTCGGGCCAGGCGGCGTATGGCACGGGCACGACGGCGGACAGACAGGCGCCGATTCCCCGCGGGTCCACCTGGCGCTGCTCCGAGACCAGCCGCCACGCATTCTCGAATCGCTCCTGCCAGCCCTGCCACTCTTCGTCGTCGAGCCGCTCCGGATCTCGGATCCGGAGAAAGTCGCGATAGGGGTCGAGGTCATCGACAAGGGGGGCGCAGACAATCCCCCCGTGCTCTGCGCGCAGCCGCCGAAGACCGTGCCAACCGGGAGCGTCCTCGGAGAAGTCGGCGGGCAGCGCCACCGAATAGGAGCCGGATAACACCGCCGCCTTCCGGCCGTTCATGACGACCTCGGCGACATCCCTGGCGTCCGGAATGCGGGCGAGCCCCAGGGCGGGCAGCATCACCGTGCCCTCGCGCGCCGGAACGGCGCCGCGAAAGTCGATTCCGGCGAGCAGAGCGGCCGAGGCCGCTATGGCATGCAGCTGTCCCACCGCGCTCCACAGCGGCCCGTCCCCCGATTCCATACCGCGCAGCCTGCGCAGACAGCGATTGAGCCATACGCCTGTGGGAGGGTGCAGCAGCAGCCTGTCCACGGCTGCCGGGGAGCGGTTCTCGGCCCGAATCAGCAGGTGCCAGGCCTCCCGGGGCGGGGGCAGGGGGCCGGGCAGGGCGGGGTGCGCGGAGGCGATGGCCACCAGGGCGCGCAGCAGCAGCATGGCCCGGCTGCGCTGCCCCGATCTCAGCTCGGCCACGGTCGAGGGGCCACCCGAACCCCGCGCCAACTCGGCGAAACACCCCACCGACAAACGATGATTATGACCCTGCATGGCGGAGGACGTCATAGCCGGCTAACTGATGACCCACAGCCTTCCGACGTCGACGAGTTGCCGCTGACCGTCGGCGGGTACTGGACGATGTCGAGCAGCCGCTCCGTCACCGCGGAAAGCCCCTCGTGCCGCTCGAGGTCTGCGAGTGTCGCCCCCGAAAGGTCTAGCAGCTCTGTCTCGACCTCGGTCGCGACCCGCTCCATGACACGGTCCCCCTCCGGACGCTCCCTAACGGCTCATACGAGGCATCCCTATGGTGTCCTACCCCTTTTGATTGCGAAAGAGTGAACACGGCCAGTCGACGCCTGCCTTGTCAAGATTTTCGGTCACTTACGCACGCCCGAGAGCCCCCCGATATGCCGGTGTCATCCACCCGTTCCGGACCGCATCGCCTCGACCTCGAAGACACCTCCGCACGCCCGGAACGACCGCGCCGAGATCTTCATCGCGTCGAAGGAATCCGGCGGATAGACGCGAATCCGCGTGGCGGCGCGCCGGCACGGGGTGTCGGTCATGCCCTCGTTCAGCGTGTGCAGGGCGGCGGAGGCGCTGCCGCCGGGCGGCAGGGTGATCGGAGAGTGCGTGGGGCCGCGCCGGGTGGCGGGGGCACCGATCGCCGCGTCGGTGGAATCCAGCAGCGTGACACCGGGATATCCGGTGAGAGTGCACGTCGTGGAGCCCTTGTTGGTGAACACCAGGGGCAGATACACATTGCCGGCGCCCACATCCACCCGGCCGGCCGCCAGCGTCAGCTGCGTCTTGGAGCAGACGCGGCGCGCACCGGAGGCGGCGGCGGGCCGCGAGGAGGACGCATGCGAGGGGGCGGGGTGCGCCGAGGGCGGCGGGGACTGCGCGGTGTGCGAGGCGGGCCGCTCGTTCCGTGAACCTTCGGAGGTGTCGGCGGAGTCGGCCGAAGGGGAGGAGGGTGGTGCGGCCGAGGTGGCGGAGGTGACGGACGAGGCGCGCTGCGCGGAGTCCCCGTCCCCGGTGTCGCTGCCGCAGGCGGTGACCGTGGCCAGCGCGCCGACCAGCAGCGCGCATAAGACCGGTGGCCTGAGCGAGCGGGACCGCGATGTCCTCGTACGCCGAGCGGTCGTGCCGTTGCGTGGACTCATGAGCGACCTCCCGAGGTCAGCCATCTGCCGGGGACCGCCGCGAGGTCGGGTGCCCCGATGCCTCCGGTGCGTCCCCCTTCGGTCTCCCTTCCCCTCCTGAAGGCTCTTATGTCCGGGCACATTGAGCCCATCAGCGCGCCAATTCCTCACATGGGATTCTCCACCGCAAACATCGGAACGCCTTGTCCCAGCCAGAACGGTGGGATTACTGTTCGGCAGCCATCGCAGTTGCCAACTGCCGTACCAGGACAGGAAGAAGGACTCCATGGCCGCTCGAGGACGTCATCGCCGGCCCCGGCCCCACCGGGTCTCCCGGGCCTCGCTCGCGATCACCGCGGGCGGCGCCGGCGTGGCCCTGCCGCTCATCGGTATCAGCCAGGCGAACGCCGCCTCGACCGCCACACCCTCCTCGCCCGCCCCGGCCGTCACCACCGTCAAGACCGTCACGGCCTCCAAGGCGCAGCCGCTCCTCATCGTCCCGAAGGCCGTGCCCGAGCCTCCGGCCAAGGCGCATCCGCAGGCCGGTTCGTACACGGTCGTCCACGGTGACACCCTCTCCGCGATCGCGGACACCGAGAACGTGGCGGGCGGCTGGGAGCGGCTCTACGAGATCAATCGCCAGGTGATCGGCGCGGACCCGGATGTGATCCGCCCGGGCCAGCGGCTCACCCTCGGGCGCCCCTGAACGGCCGGGCATACGGACCGCGACAGGCATGCGGAAAGCCTCGGTCGTACGGACAGCGGCGGGCGGCATACGGACCGCGGATCCACGGGAACGCGCGCATACGCATAGGGACCTCCGCCCGCGGTGGACCACCGCGGCGGACGGCCCTGCGCCTCAACGGGCCTCAGATCAACAAATGCGCCTTGGAGTGGGTGACTTCCTCGATGTCGCCACCTGCCTTGCCGATCAGCCGGTGCGCCAGATTGGTCAGCGCCCGCGCCGCCGCGATCTCCTCGCCGACCCTCGGCTGTGACGGGTCCTCGGGGTTGCGGTTGGCACGGCCCTGAGCCAGCATCTCCGTGCCGTCGTGCATCCTCAGCCGGACGACCGCTTCGGTCAGCGGACCGATCTCACGGAATTCCATCTGAATGTCGCATCCCACGATCGTCTCCATCGCGATCACCTCCTGCGTCACCTTCCAGGATGCGCCTCACCCGTCTCTCCAGTCGACCGGGACAGCAAGTCCACCACCTCCTCGTCCGCGGTCTGGGAGAAGTCCTCGTACCACTCCCCCACCGCCGCGAAGTCCGAGGGGGTGGAGAGGGCCACCACCTCGTCCGCGTCCTCGCGCAGCGTGGTGACCGCGTCCGGCGGCGCCACCGGCACGGCGAGGACCACCCGGGCGGCGCCCTGGGCCCGGGCGACCCGGCAGGCGGCCTGGGCCGTGGCGCCGGTGGCGATGCCGTCGTCCACGACGATCACGGTCCGGCCCTCGACCGGGACCCGTGAGCGGCCCTGGCGGAACCGCCGCGCCTTGCGGGCCAGCTCCTCCCGCTCGGTCCGCTCCACTTCGGCGAGGTCCTCCTGATCGGCCCGGCTCATCCGGACGATCGCCTCGTGGACGACCCGTACGTCGCCCTCGCCGATGGCGCCGAACCCCAGCTCCCGGTGGAAGGGGACGCCGAGCTTACGGACGATGATCACGTCCAGGGGCGCGCGGAGCGTCCGGGCCACCTCGAAGGCCACCGGCACCCCGCCCCGCGGCAGCCCGAGCACGACCGGTTCGGCGTCGGCCAAAGGGCGCAGCGCCTCGCCGAGGCGCTGCCCGGCGTCCACCCGGTCGGTGAAGATCATGGTCTCACCCCCGCTGCTCGGGACTCTTCCGGACATCGAGCCGACGGTTACGAATCAAGCCGACGATGCGCCCGTCCGCAAACCGGCCGCCCCGGCCGATGGCCAGGGCTCGCGAATGCCGCGGACTCCGGCACCCTGGAGGTATGGAGAACGCCACAGGCCCGGGCGAGTCCGGATACCCCGTCTTCGTCGAGTCATTCGACACCGACAGCCGCTACCGGCGGGTGCGGCTGCGCGGCCTGGGCTGCGAACCACTCGAACCGGAGGAGTTCGAACCGCGCGTCCGGCAGGTCTTCCCCGATATCGACCTCGACGACCCGGCCCAGGTCCACTGGGAGGACCGGCCCGGGCAGTGGCCGCCCTGGCATCCGGGCGAGGCATGACCGTCCTGGTCGGCACCTCGGGATGGCAGTACCGGGACTGGCGCGGCGATCTCTACCCGGAGGGCTGTCCGCAGCGGTTGTGGCTCGAGGAGTACACCCGCGCCTTCGACACGGTGGAGAGCAACAACGCCTTCTACCGGCTGCCGTCGTACGACCAGTTCGCCACCTGGCGGAAGCGCCTCCCCGAGGGCTTCGTGATGGCGCTCAAGGCGAGCCGGTACCTCACCCACATCAAGCGGCTGCGCGAGCCGGAGGAGCCGGTGGCGCGGCTGATGTCCCATGCGGCCGGGCTCGGCGACCGGCTGGGCCCCGTGCTGCTGCAGCTGCCGCCCACCCTGCGGGCCGACGGCGAGCTGCTGGACCGCTGCCTGCGCTGCTTCCCCTCGGGGACGCGGGTGGCCGTCGAACCGCGGCACACCTCCTGGTGGACCGAGGAGATCCGCGCGGTGCTGGAGCACCGCGGGGCCGCGCTGTGCTGGGCCGACTCCGGCTCGCGCCCGGTCACCCCGCTGTGGCGGACCACCGGGTGGGGGTATGTGCGCTTCCACGGCGGCCTCGCCCGGCCGGCCCCGCACTACGGGCGCCAGGCCCTGGACACCTGGGCGCGGCGGATCCGGGACACCTGGCCGGCCGAGGCGCCGGTCCACGCGTACTTCAACAACGACACGGGTGGGGCGGCGGTGCACGACGCGGCGGTCTTCGCCCGCGCCGTGGCCCGCGCCGGCCGCCCGGTCAGCGCCGCCCCGGCGCGGTGAAGCCGGTGCCCGCCGGGCTCACTCCTTCACCGCCCCGCCGAGCATGCCCTCGATGAACCGGCGCTGGAGGGCCACGTAGACCACGACCACCGGCAGGGCGATGAGCACCGAGGCCGCCGCGAGGAGCGCCGCGTCGGAGCTGTGCTGGCCCTGGAAGAAGGCGAGGCCGAGCGGGACCGTGCGATGGGCCTCGTCGCTGACCATCACCAGGGCCATCAGGAACTCGTTCCAGGTCCACATGAAGGTGATCACGACCATGGTGGAGATCGCCGGGCGGCCCATCGGGACCAGGACGCGCCACAGCGTGGTCCAGGTGTTCGCCCCGTCGATCCGGGCGGCCTCGATCACCGACCGTGCGCTGCCGCGGAAGTACGTGCGCATCCAGAAGACCCCGAAGGCCAGCGACTGCGCGGTCTGCGGCAGGATCAACGCCCAGTAGCTGTCGGTGAGTTCGGCGTAGCGCAGATCGAAGTAGAGCGGGACGACCAGCGCCTCCTGGGGCAGGGTCAGCCCGATCACGAAGAGGTGGAAGAGCACCGTGGAGCCGGGGAAGCGCATCACCCCGAAGGCGTAGGCGGCGAGGACGGCCAGCACGGTGGTGGCGGCCACCACGACCGCCGTGACCAGCACCGAGTTCCCCAGATAGGTGCCGAAGTGGCCACGGCTCCAGGCGTCGGCGAAGTTGCTCCAGTGCAGACCGCCCTTCGGCAGCGAGAAGCCGGTGTCCAGGGAGCTCTGCGAGCCGAAGGCCGTGGAGAGGATGCCGATCACGGGGGTGAGCGCGATGACGGTGAACAGGGCGAGGATGCCGTAGGTGACGGTGCGTTCCAGGCGTGTCGTCATGCCCGCCGCCCTTCCACGAGCCGGGAGACCGTGACGGTCAGGACGAAGATCAGGACGGTGAGGGCCACGCCGACGGCGGCGGCCGAGCCGACCTGGTTGGTCTCGAAGGCCCGGTGGTAGACCTCGTAGGCGGGTACGGAGGTGGCGTTTCCGGGGCCGCCGCTGGTGGTGATGTAGATCAGGTCGAAGTTGCGCAGCCCCGCCACGACGGTCAGGGTCAGCGCCACCGCGATCTGCGGTCGCAGACCGGGCAGGGTGACGGTGAGGAATTCGCGCAGCGGCCCGGCGCCGTCCATCCGCGCCGCCTCGTACAGCTCGCGCGGGATGCGCTGGGCCCCGGCGAGGAAGAGCACCATGCACAGCCCGGTGCCGACCCAGGTGCCGACGACGCCGACGGCGGGCAGCGCCCAGGTGTAGTCGCCGAGCCAGGGGCGGGCGAGGCCGCCGAGGCCGACCGCGCGCAGGGCGTCGTTGAGCAGCCCGTCGGGGGCGAGGATCGAGCGCCAGGCCACGCCGACCACGATCAGCGCCAGGACCTGCGGCAGGAACAGGACGGTACGGAAGAAGGTCATCCCCCGGATCCGGACCCGGGACATCAGGGCGGCCAGCAGCAGCCCGATCGCCACCGGCAGGGCCGCGTAGAAGACGAGCAGCAGCAGTGCGTGGAGGAAGGGGGCGCGCAGGCTCGCATCGCTGAACAGCGCGCGGTAGTTGTCGAATCCGGCGGGGGTGGCGACGGTCAGCCCGTCCCAGTGCACGAACGACAGCCACACCGACTGCCCGAACGGGTAGAGCAGGAAGGCGGCGTACACGATCAGCGCGGGCAGGATGTACACATAGCCGATGGCACGCGGCTCTCCGGGTGCCCGGCGGCGGTAGGCCCTGGTCACAGCGGTGGGCTTCATCGGGTCCCCGCCGGTGCGGGCGTGGCCTCGTGCTGCTCGCGCTGCTTCTTCATGAAGGCGCCGTAGTCCTTCTGCAGGGTCGCGGCGAAGGTGTCCGGGGAGGTCTTGCGGCTGATCACGCCCTGGAGGGCGGCCGAGAGCGTGTCGTAGAAGCTGGGGGTGGTGTAGTCCAGATACGGGACGAGTCCGTCCGCGGCGCTCAGCCGCTTCCACCCGGCGATCATCTGGCCGTCGGCGCTGTCCGGGCTCACCTGGGCCGCGGCCTTGGCCGGTACGGCGGGCAGCACTCCGTGCCGGGTCATGACGTCGGCGGCGTGGGCGTCGGTGAGGAAGTCCAGATAGGCGGCGGCCACCTCCGGGTGGCGGGAGCGGGAGGTGATGGACCAGGCGAGGCCCTGGCCGCCGGTGGTGACGGGGTCGCCACCGGCCTTGGCGGGCGGGGGCGGCATCATGCCCAGCTTGTCGCCCATGGACTTCTTGAGGTCGGCCAGCTGCCAGGTGCCGGTCAGCAGATAGGCGCCGTCGCCGGAGGCGAACTTCTTGGCCGCGTCGTCGTAGCCGAGGCCGTTGGCGCCGCCCGGCAGATAGCCGCGCTATCCAGTCGGCGAGGGTCGCCGCGGCGCCCTTGGTGGCGGCGTTGTCGAAGCCGTCGCCGCGGCCGAGGACGGTGTCGCGGGCGTCGGCGGCGCCGAGCTGGTCGTGCAGCACCCCGAAGGTGTGGATGGCCGGGTACTTGTCGAGGTTGCCGAACTGGACCGGCAGCTCGCCGCGGTCCTTCAGCCGGGCCAGGCCACCCGTGAACTCGCCCCAGGTGCGCGGAGGTTGGAGCCCGGCCTGCTTCAGCAGGTCCTTGTTGTAGTAGAGGCCGATGTACTCGCCGGTCTGGGAGATGCCGTAGAGCCGCCCCCTGCCGAAGTCGTTGCCGTCGGCGGAGACCCGGTTGAGGCCCAGCAGGGTGCCGGGGTAGCGGGTGTTCCAGTCGTAGATCCCGGCGTAGTTGTCGAGCGGGGCGAGCAGCCCGGCCCGGACGAAGGCCACCATGTCCGGGTAGCCCTGGTTGGCCTGGATGACATCGGGCGGATTGTTGCCGGAGACGGCCAGCTTCAGGGTGGTCTTCAGATCGGTGAAGCTCCGGGCGACCCGCTTGATCCGCACATTGGGGTACTTCTTCTCGAACTCCCGGTTCAGCTGCTGTATCTCGCCGTTGGTCCCGCCGCGTATCTCCTGGTCCCACACGGTCAGCGTGGTCTTTCCGGCCTTGGCCGGATCGGGTATCGCGGTGGCCGCGCCGGTTCCGGCACCGGCGGCCCCCGAGCCGTCGGTGCCGGGGACGCACCCCGCGGCGAGCAGGACGACGCCGACGGCGAGCGCGGCCGGGACGGCTCTGCCACGCGGCCGGCGCGCCCGGGTACGGGCGAGTTCCATGGGGTTCTCCTCGATGCGGTGGTCAGGAGCGTCAGGACCGTTGGGCACTGTCATGCACCCGGAAGCCGATGGTGGGCAGGGCCCGCAGCCGTGGGCAGTCGCGCACCCGGTCCGGGATCAGCTCGCCCAGGAAGCCGTAGCGGCGGGCGAGTTCGGCCGCCGCCGCCCCGCCGTCGGCCGGCCGCCGTGCGCGGTTCCACCACGCGGCCACCTCCGGCCAGCCGGGCGCGGCCAGGGAGCCGCCGAAGTGCTGGACGGAGAGGGCGGCGGTGAGGTTGGCGAAGGCGAGCCGGTCGGCGAGCGGCCAGCCGGCGAGCGTTCCGGTCATGAATCCGGCCACGAAGACATCGCCCGCCCCGGTCGGGTCCAGCGCGTCCACGGGCAGCCCGGGCACCTCGGCGCTCTCCCCGGTGAGCGAGTCGATGGCCACGGCGCCCTCGGCGCCCCGGGTGACGACCGCGATCGGCACCCGCTCCGCCAGGGCGCGCACCGCCCGCTCGGGGCTGTCGGTGCGGGTGTAGCGCTGGGCCTCGGCCGCGTTGGGCAGGAAGGCGTGGGCGTAGGGCAGATCGGGGAGCGCGGCGGGGTCCCAGCGGCCGGATTCGTCCCAGCCGACATCGGCGAAGATCTTGCTGCCCTGGGCGTGCGCCTGGCGCACCCAGTCCTCCTGGCGCCCCGGTTCGAAGGCGGTCACACAGGCGCGGGAGCGGGGCGGCGCGCCCTGGACGGCGGGCGGCGGGGCCGGGTGCTCATGGGTGACCATGGTGCGCTCGCCCTCGTACGCCATGGAGACGGTGACCGGGGAGTGCCAGCCGGGGACGCGCCGGGAGTGGGTGAGGTCCACCCCCTCGCCGAGGGCGAGGCTCTCCCAGCAGTAGTCGCCGTAGACATCGGTGCCGAAGGCGGCGGCGAGCGTGGTGTGCAGTCCCAAGCGGGCCAGGGCGGTGGCCATGTTGGCGATGCCGCCGGGGCTCGATCCCATACCGCGCGCCCAGGACTCGGTGCCGCGCACGGGAGCGTGGCCGAGCCCGGTGAAGATGATGTCCAGGAACACGGTGCCGGTGAGGTAGACGTCGTGCTCGGGGTCCCTGGCGACGCGCAGCGCCGCGAGCGGGTCGATCGGCTGGATCGGATCGGGTGTTGCGGCCGTGGTGCTCACCGACGTGCCTTTCCTTGTACGGCATCGCGTGTTCGCGCCGATGCGGTGTGAGCGACACCTTGCACCTCACCCGAAAGGAATGCAAGAGGTCGATCAGAGTCGCGCACACTCGCTCATCTGGAGTACGTTGCCACCATGCTGCGAGAGACCCGCCACGAGAAGCTGCTGAGCATCCTCGGCGAGGAGGGCGTGCTGCCCATCGGGGAGATCGCCACACGTCTGGGCATCAGCGAGGCCACCGCCCGCCGGGACCTCACCGAGCTGGGCCGGGCGGGCCGGCTCACCCGGGTCTACGGCGGCGCGGTGGCGGCACCCACCGAGGACGAGGAGCGCCCGTTCGGCGAGGTGGCGGTCGACGACCTGGCCGACAAGGAGGCCGTCGCCCGCGCCGCCGCGGAGCTGGTCGCGGACGGCGATGTGCTGCTGCTGGACATCGGCACCACCACCCTCCAGCTCGCCAAGCTGCTGCGCGGCCGGCCGGTCACCGTGGTGACCAGCAATCTCGCGGTCTACGACGAGCTGCGCGACGACCCGAAGGTGACCCTGATCCTGCTGGGCGGGCAGGTGCGATCCAACTACCGCTCGGTGGTCGGCTTTCTCACCGAGTCCAACCTCCGCCAGCTGCGGGTGGGCCGGCTCTTCCTCGGCGCGAGCGGGGTCCTCCCCGACGGCAGCGTGCTGGACAGCACCCATGTGGAGGTGCCGGTCAAACGGGCCATGCTCGGCGCGACCCGGAAGGTGGTGCTGCTCGCCACCGCGGGGAAGTTCCCCGGTGACACCGGCCTCGCCCGGATCTGCGGACCGGAGCGGATCGACACCCTGATCACCAACAAGACATCCGACCCGGCGACGCTCGCCGTATTCCGCGAGGCCGATGTGGAGGTAGTGACCGTATGAGGCTGACTGTGCTGGGCGGCGGCGGGTTCCGTATGCCCCTGGTGTACCGGGCCCTGCTCGATGACACCGGTGACGAGGCCGGCCGCTGCACCGAGCTGGTGCTGTACGACACCGATCCGCACCGGCTGGACGCGATCCGCGCGGTCCTGGCCGAACAGGCCCAGGGCCGCCCCACCGCCCCCGCGGTCCGGGCCACCACCGATCTGGACGAGGCGCTGCGCGGCGCCGACTTCGTCTTCTCGGCCATCCGCGTGGGCGGCCTGGAGGGCCGGGCGAACGACGAGCGGATTCCGCTCGGCGAAGGGGTGCTGGGGCAGGAGACCGTGGGCGCTGGCGGGGTGCTCTACGGGCTGCGCACCCTCCCGGTGGCGCTGCGGATCGCGGAGCGGATCGCCACCGTGGCCCCGGACGCGTGGGTCATCAACTTCACCAACCCCGCGGGCATGGTCACCGAGGCGATGCAGCGGGTGCTCGGCGACCGGGTGATCGGCATCTGCGACTCCCCGGTCGGCCTGTGCCGCCGTGCCGCGCGGGCGGTCGGGGCCGATCCGGACCGGGCCGTCTACGACTATGTGGGCCTCAACCATCTGGGCTGGCTGCGGCGGGTGGTGGTGGACGGCCGGGACCGGCTGCCCCAACTGCTCGGCGACACCGCCGCCCTGGAGTCGTTCGAGGAGGGCAAGCTCTTCGGCGCGGAGTGGCTGCGGGCGCTCGGCGCGCTGCCGAACGAGTATCTGCACTACTACTACTTCAACCGGGAGGCGGTGGCCTCGATCCGCCAATCCCCCGCCACCCGTGGGGAGTTCCTCCGCGACCAGCAGGCCCGGTTCTACGAGACGGCGGGCTCAGGCGCGCCCGGGGCGCTCACGGCGTGGGAGCGCACCCGGCTGGAGCGCGAGGCCACGTACATGGCCGAGAGCCGCGAGGCCACCGGCGGCTGGGAGCGCGACTCCTGCGATCTGGACGGCGGCGGCTACGACCGGATCGCGCTCGCCATCATGCGGGCGATCGCCCGCGATGAGCGCGCCACGCTGATCCTCAATGTGCGCAACCGTACGGCGGTCCCCGGGCTGGACGAGGACGCCGTGGTGGAGGTGCCCTGCCTGGTGGACGCGGGCGGGGCGCGGCCGCTGGCGACCGGCGCGGTGGCCCCGGACCAGCTCGGCCTGATGCTGTCGCTCAAGGCCGTGGAGCGCTCGGCCATCGAGGCGGCCACGACCGAAGCGGGCAGCGATTCGGGCATCGCCCGCGGTGCGGCCCTGCGGGCTCTGGCGCTCCACCCCTTGGTGGACTCGGTCAAGGTGGCGGGCCGGATTCTGGACGCCTCCGGGGCGCTCGCCCGCTCTTAGCACATGTCCGTTCGGGCATTCCCCAGTATCTGGAGGCGCCCGGTCGGGCTCCGTTCACGCCCTCTTTCGGCAAACGGGCGAGAATCGGGCCCACCGGGGGGACAATCAGGCATCCGGGTTCCTCACCGTCCGTTGCCTCATCGGCCCTGACCTGCTGAGATAACGGTTGTGAAACGGGCGCATACGGTCACGATCTCTGCGGTGCCAAGGCTGGCCACTCCTGTTGCACGCTTGTAAAACTGCCACGCAAGCCGAAAGACAAGGCAGGAGGTGCGGCGTGGACGCCGAGGAACGCCGTCGGGAGATCCTCGACACGGCTCGCCGTGCCGGCGTCGTCGACGTGGGCAAGCTCGCCGCCGACCTCGGGGTGTCCAAGGAGACGGTCCGCCGCGATCTGCGGGTTCTGGAACAGCACGGACTGGTGCGGCGCACCCATGGCGGCGCCTACCCCGTGGAGAGCGCCGGCTTCGAGACCACCCTGGCCTTCCGCACCACCATGCATGTGCCGGAGAAGTCGCGGATCGCGAGCGCGGCCGCCGATCTGCTGGGCGATGCCGAGACGGTCTTCATCGACGAGGGATTCACCCCGCAGCTGATCGCGGAGGCCCTGCCCCGGGACCGGCCGCTCACCGTGATCACCGCTTCCCTCACGACCGCCACCGGCCTCGCCACCCGTGACAACACCACCGTGCTGCTCCTCGGCGGCCGGGTGCGCGGCGGCACGATGGCCACCGTCGACCACTGGGCGACGCATATGCTCTCCGGCTTCGTCATCGACCTGGCGTTCATCGGCGCCAACGGCATCTCCCGCCAGTACGGCCTGACCACCCCGGATCCGGCGGTCAGCGAGGTCAAGGCGCAGGTGGTGCGGGTGTCCCGGCGGAAGATCTTCTCCGGGGTGCACACCAAATTCGGAGCCGTCAGCTTCTGCCGGTTCGCAGATGTCTCGGACTTCGAAACGATCGTGACCGACACCGGTCTACCGCTGACCGAGGCACATCGCTATTCGCTGCTGGGCCCCCAGATCGTCAGGGTCTGACGCCCTTCCTCCGCTGTTTTCACCTTCCCCACGTCCCTTCGATTGGACCCGTTATGCCAGTCCTGACTCTTCGTGCTGCCCGGATACCGGTGGTGGCCCTGACCGCGGGCGCGCTCCTGACCGGTTGCGCCGGTATGGGGGGCGGCAGCTCAGGCGACAAGACCATCCGCGTCCTGATGGTGAACAACCCGCAGATGGTGGACTTGCAGAAGCTCACCAAGAAGTATTTCACCAAGGAAACGGGCATCACGGTCAATTTCACGATGATGCCCGAGAACGAGGTCCGCGACAAGATCAGCCAGGACTTCGCCAATCAGGCGCGCCAGTACGACGTGGCCACCATCAGCAATTTCGAGGTGCCCTTCTACGCGAAGAACGGCTGGCTGATGCCGCTGGACGGTTACGCCGCCAAGGACAAGGCATTCGACCAGAAGGACGTCCTGCCCTCGATGCGGCAGTCGCTGACCGCCGAGGACGGCAAGCTCTACGCCGAGCCCTTCTACGGCGAGTCGTCGTTCCTGATGTACCGCAAGGACGTCCTCGCCGAGAAGCATCTGAAGATGCCCGAGCGGCCCACCTGGCAGCAGGTCGCGGACATCGCGTCCAAGGTGGACGGCGCCCGCAAGGGGATGAACGGCATCTGCCTGCGCGGACTGCCCGGCTGGGGAGAGCTGATGGCCCCGCTGACCACGGTGGTCAACACCTTCGGCGGCACCTGGTTCACCAAGGACTGGAAGGCGCAGCTGGACTCGCCCGAGTTCATCAAGGCGACCAAGTTCTATGTCGACCTGGTGCGCAAGCACGGTGAGGCCGGTGCGGCCCAGTCGGGCTTCGCCGAGTGCCTGAACAACCTCACCCAGGGCAAGAGCGCCATGTGGTACGACGCCACCTCGGCCGCCGGGTCGCTGGAGGCCGCGAAGTCCCCGGTCAAGGGCAAGATCGGCTATGTCCAGGCGCCGGTGGAGAAGACCGACAGCTCGGGCTGGCTCTACACCTGGGCCTGGGGCGTCCAGAAGGCGACGCGCCACCCCGACAACGCGTGGAAGTTCATCTCCTGGGCATCCAGCAAGAAGTACGAAGAGCTGGTCGGCAAGAGCTTCGGCTATGCCAACGTACCCGCGGGCAAGCGGTCGTCCACCTATTCCAATCCGGACTACCGCGACACCGCCGGCTCCTTCTCCGAGGAGACCCGCAAGGCGATCCTCGCCGCCAAGCCGCGTGATCCGGGAGTGCAGCCCCGGCCGACCATCGGCATCCAGTTCGTCGATATCCCCGAATTCGCCGATCTGGGCACCAAGGTCGCCCAGGAGATCAGCGCCGCCATCGCCGGAAAGCAATCCGTCGAGTCGGCATTGAAGAAGTCGCAGCAGCTGGCCGAGAAGGTCGGCGAGGAGTACCGATGAGTAATCCGACGACGGCAGTATCCGTGAGCGGCGAGCGGCCACCGACCGCGGCGCCCGCCTCCGCACCGCGCCCCGTGGCGCGGCGGAACCGGGCCCGGGAGTGGGCCACCCGGGCGCCGCTGCTGCCCGCACTGATCTTCCTGATCGTGGTCACCCAGCTGCCGTTCGTGGCCACGCTGGTGATCTCGCTCTTCGACTGGAACTCGTTCCGGCCCGACCGCCGTGCGTTCGCCGGGCTGGACAACTACAAGACGGTGCTCAGCGACGACGCGCTGCGCGAGTCCATCGTCACCACCGTGCTGCTGACCGCCTCCGTGGTGATCGTCAGCGTGGTGCTGGGGCTGCTGCTCGCGCTGCTGCTGGACCGCAAGTTCCGCGGCCGGGGCCTGGTCCGCACCATGCTCATCGCCCCGTTCCTGCTGGTGCCGGTGGCCTCGGCGCTGCTGTGGAAGCACGCGCTGTACAACCCCGAGTACGGCCTGTTCAACGGCGTGCTCAACTGGCTGGGCGGGCCCCAGCCGGAGTGGCTGACCGATACGCCGCTGATCGCGGTGGAGGCGTCGCTGATCTGGCAGTGGACGCCGTTCATGATGCTCATACTGCTGGCCGGGCTGCAGAGCCGCCCGCTGGACATGATCGAGGCGGCCCGGCTGGACGGGGCGGGCAACTGGCAGATCTTTCGCTTCCTGACGCTGCCGCATCTGCGCCGCTACCTGGAGCTCGGCACCCTGCTCGGATCCATCTACATCGTGCAGAACTTCGACGCCGTCTTCACCATGACCCGCGGTGGCCTGGACACCGCCAACCTGCCGTACACCATTTACGAAACCTTCTACAACGCCCACGAGTACGGGCTGGCATCGGCCGCGGGGGTCGTGGTGGTGATCGGCACGATCATCATCGCCACCTTCGCGCTGCGCGTGGTGTCGTCCCTCTTCCGTGAGGAGGCGTCCCGCGCATGACCGCCGTGAGCACCCCGGTGCCCATCACATCCGTTCCGGAAGCCACCCGCCGGGCCAAGCGGCGCGGTGCCGCGCTCGGCGTACTGGCCTGGTTCATCGGCATCGTCTTCGTCCTGCCCGTGCTGTGGATGCTGCTGACCTCGTTCCACTCCGAGGCCGACGCCGCCACCAACCCGCCGTCGCTGGCCGCTCCGCTGACCCTCGACGGGTACAAGGACTTCTTCGGCGTGGGCGGCGGGGCGAGCCCCTGGCCCGCGCTGCTGAACTCGGTGGGCACCTCCCTCTTCTCCACCTGCTTCGTGCTGGTGCTAGCGCTTCCGGCGGCGTTCGCGCTGTCGATCCGGCCGGTGCGCAAGTGGACGGATGTGATGTTCTTCTTCCTGTCCACCAAGATGCTGCCGGTGGTGGCCGGACTGCTGCCGGTGTTCCTGTTCGCCAGGGACATCAACTTCCTGGACAACGTCTGGCTGTTGGTGATCCTCTACACCTCGATGAACCTGCCGATCGCGGTGTGGATGATGCAGTCCTTCCTCGCCGACATCCCGGTGTCCATCATCGAGGCCGCCCAGATGGACGGGGCGCGGCTGCCCACCATCCTATGGCGGGTCGTCGCCCCGATCGCGGGCCCGGGCATCGCCGCCACCTCGCTGATCTGCTTCATCTTCAGCTGGAACGAGATGCTCTTCGCCCAAGTGCTCACCGGTGTGGTCGCCCAGACCGCCCCGGCGTTCCTGACCACGTTCGTCACCAGCCAGGGGCTGTTCCTGGCCAAGGTGTGCGCGGCGTCGATGGTCATTTCCCTGCCGGTGCTCGCCGCCGGTTTCGCCGCCCAGGACAAGCTGGTCCAGGGCCTGTCGCTAGGAGCAGTCAAATGAGGGCCGCAGTCATCGAAGCCCCGGGCAAGGTCACCGTCGCCACCGTCGCGGACCCCACCCCGGGCCCCCGTGAGGTCGTGGTGGACGTGGCGGCCTGCGGGCTGTGCGGCACCGATCTGCACATCCTGCAGGGCGAGTTCGCGCCCACGCTGCCGATCGTCCCCGGGCATGAGTTCGCCGGTGTGGTCGTGGGCATCGGCAGCGGTGTCACCGAGCTGGAGGTGGGCGACCGGGTCGCGGTCGACCCCTCCCTGCACTGCCACGAGTGCCGTTACTGCCGGATCGGCCGGGGCAATCTGTGCGACAACTGGAACGCGATCGGGGTCAGCGTCGCCGGCGGGGCCGCCGAGTTCGCGGTGGCCCCGGTGGCCAACTGCGTCAAGCTGCCCGAGCATGTGGACGTGGCCGACGCGGCCCTGATCGAGCCGCTGTCCTGCGCGGTGCGCGGCTATGACGTGCTCAACGGCAACCTGGGCGCCGAGGTGCTCATCTACGGCTCCGGCACCATGGGGCTGATGATGCTGGAGCTGGCCAAGCGCACCGGCGCCGCCAGCGTGGACATGCTCGACGTCAACGCCGAGCGGCTGGCCACCGCCGGCACCCTCGGCTGCACCCGGTCCGCCGCCTCGGCGGACGAGCTGGAGCAGCCGCGCGGCTGGGACGTGGTCATCGACGCCACCGGCAACCAGGCCGCCATTCAGGACGGCCTGGGCCGGGTGGCCAAGGCCGGAACGTTCCTGCAGTTCGGTGTCTCCGACTACGCGACGCGGGCCACCATCGAGCCGTACAAGATCTACAACCAGGAGATCACCATCACCGGCTCCATGGCCGTGCTGCACAGCTATGAGCGTGCCGCCGGGCTGTTCGCGACCGGGGTGCTGGACCCGAAGATCTTCATCAGCCACCGGCTGCCGCTGGAGGAGTACCCCCAGGCGCTCGACCAGTTCAAGGCGGGACAGGGCCGGAAGATCGTGGTCGTCCCGTAACCGTACGTGGTTGACGGCCCAGGCCCGGGGCACCAGGCTTGGGCCGTCAATGATCACGGTCGGCGGGAGGGCGGGCAGATGGGCAAGGGCGACGCGGTGGTGGTGGGCGGAGGGCTCGCGGGCACACTGGCCGCGGGGGCGCTCCTCGGCCACGTCGACACGGTCACCCTGGTGGAGCGCGACCGCTACCCGGAGCAGCCCGTCTTCCGCAAGGGCGTGCCCCAGGGCCGCCATCTGCATGTCTTCCTCAGTGGCGGACGGCGGGCCCTGGAAGAGCTGTTCCCCGGGCTGAACGGCGAGTTGGAGGCGGCGGGCGCACATCGCCTGGAGGCGCCGCGCGATGTGATCACCAAGGCCCCCAACGGCTGGCAGCGCCGCTTCCACGAGGGCCGGCACGCCACCACCAGCTGCACCCGGGCGCTGTTCGACGCCACCGTACGGGCGCGGGTGCTGGCCGAGGCCGAGGGGTCCGGGACCCGGGTAGAGGTGCTCCAGGGCACCGAGGCCATCGGGTTGCTCGGCGGCGCGGACCGGGTGACCGGCGTACGGGTGCGGGCGCGCGACGCCGGGCGCACCGGCCGGGAGCTGCCCGCCGATCTGGTCGTCGACGCCTCGGGGCGTGGCTCGCGCGCCCCCAAGTGGCTGACGGAACTGGGCGCTCCGGCGCCGCGCGAGGAGGTCGTCGACGCCGGGATCGGCTACTGCACCCAGATGTTCCGGCCCGCCGAACCCCTGGACATGGTGATGGTCGTCCAGCCGCGCCCGGACTGTCCGCGCGGTGCGGCATGGTCCCCGGTCGAGGGCGGCAACTGGCTGCTGACGCTGTCGGGGGTGCGCGGTCAGCATCCGCCGACCGAGGGCTCGGAGGTGCTCGGCTTCGTCAAGTCCCTGAACGAGCCGACGCTGTACGAGCATCTGCGGAGCTGTGAGCCGGTGTCCCCGCCGTACGGGTTCCGCGACACCTCCAACCGGCGCCGCCACTACGACGCCCCGGGCGCGGTGCCCGAGGGGTTCCTCGCGGTCTCGGACGCCGCCTGCACCTTCAATCCGATCTACGGCCAGGGCATGGCGGTGGCCGCCCTCAGCGGGCTGGCCCTGCGCCGCTGTCTGGCCGAGTCGGGTCTGCGGCCCGGCTTCGCGGCCGTGGCACAGCGCGCCGTGGCCCGGGCGAGCGACACCGCCTGGCTGACCGCCGTCGGCGCGGACCGCCCGTACGCCGCGGACGCGGGCACCACGCCGCCGGGAGCGGCCGAGCGGCTGCGGAGCTGGTACTTCGGCCGGCTGGCGGACCGGGCCGCGATCGACCCGGTGGTCGGCGCGGCGTTCCGTGACGTCACCTATCTCGCGGCGGGCCCGTCCCGGCTGCTGTCCCCCGGGGTCGCCCTGCGGACGGTGCTGCTGCCGAGGGCCCGGGGCCTGACGGACCCACCGCTGCGCGTGGAGAGCTGACCCGGGCCCGGGGCTCCCGGCGGGGCGGAGCCCCCGGACCCCCGTCCCGTGGGCTCCCGCCGCCCCCGGGACCCGGGGGATGCGCTCAGGCGGTGGCGTCGCGCAAATGCGCCGCTGCCGCCTGCTCCAGGTGGACCAGGTCGCTGCTGACGGTGGCGAAGGTGAAGCCCTGGGCCAGGCGCCCCGCCGCTGTCGCCCCGTCGGGGCAGTGGATTCCGGCGGCGATGCCCGCGGTCCGCGCCTCCTCGGCGACCTTGGCCAGCGCCGCCTCGAACTTCTCCGCCACCGAGGTGTCGGTCGAGGTGCGCCCGCCGAGCGCGATGGTGAGGTCGGAGGGGCCGATGTAGACGCCGTCGAGCCCGTCCGTGGCACAGATCTCCGCGGTGTTGGCCAGTGCCTGAGCCGTCTCGATCATCACGATGCAGGCCACCTGCTGGTTGGACTCGGCCGGGGCGGGGCCCACGCGCAGGCCCGAGCGCATCGGGCCGTACGAGCGCACCCCGAGCGGGGGGTAGCGGCAGGCGGCGACCGCGGCGGCCGCCTCCTCGGCGGTGTTGACCAGCGGGACGATGACTCCGCGGGCCCCGGCGTCCAGCGCCTGGCCGATCCAGAAGCCGTCGTTGGCCGGGACGCGCACCATACCGGCGGCGGTGCCGCGGGCGTCGATGGCGGTCATCGCGCCGAGGGTGCCCTTGTAGTCGAGGAGGCCGTGCTGGGCGTCGACGCAGATGTAGTCGTAGCCGAGCCCGGCCAGCCGCTCGGTGCCCACGGGGTTGTCGAGGACGACCCAGTAGCCGATGATCCGCCGGCGGGAGCGCAGCCGGGCGGCGAAGTCGGCGGGGGAAGTGTTCATGCTGTCAGCTTCTCTCGTTCTCTCTCGTTCTGGGGCAGGAGCTTTTCCGCAAGCGGCTACGGGGTGGGCGGTGGCGCGTTCACACCACGGCGTTCACCGGTTCCTCTCCCCGCAGGACGCGCACCACGTCGGCGGCCACGGTGCTGCCCATCGCGGCGTTGGCCTGCTGGGTGAACGCGGCGCAGTGCGGGGTCAGCACCGCGTTGGGGGCGGTGAGCAGGGGATTCCCGGCCGGGGGCTCGGTGGCGAACACATCGATACCGGCCGCCGCGAGATGCCCGCTGTGCAGCAGCTCGGCCAGGGCGTCCTCGTCGACCAGCCCGCCCCGCGCCGTATTGATGACACAGGACCCCGGTTTCATGGCTGCCAGTTCGGCGCGGCCGAGCAGCGGTCCGCCCGACGGCATCGGCAGATGCAGGGTGATCACATCGGCGGCCGCGATCAGCTCGTCGAGGGTCACGGACGGCACCCCCCGCTCGGCGAAGACGGCGGCGGGGAGGTGGGGGTCGTAGGCGATGAGGTCCATGTCGAAGCCCCGGGCGCGGCGGGCGACCGCCTGGCCGATCCGGCCGAAGCCGACGATGCCGAGGGTGCGCCCGGCCAGTTCGGGCCCGAAGAAGCGGTCCCAGCGGCCGCCGGTGACCGAGGCGTGGGCGGGCACGATACGCCGTACGGCGGCCAGCAGCAGGGCCATCGTCATATCGGCGACCGCGGTGGTGTTGCTCCCGGGGGCGTTGACCACGCGGACGCCATGGGCGGCGGCCGCGGAAAGGTCGATGTTGTCGGTGCCGACGCCGTGTTTGGCGACGACCGTAAGCCCCGGTGCCGCGTCCAGGACGGCCGCCGTCACCGGGTCGAGCCCGACGACCAGCGCCCTGACGCCCTCGGCCTCCTCGATGAGCTGCCGTTCGGTGAGCGGATGCGCCGCGCTCGCGGTGCGCGCCCGCACCCCGGCGGCCTCGAACACCTCCCAGGGCTCGCGCGCGTGCTGTCCGAAGCTGGGTGTGGTCACCAGGACGTCGTGGCCGGTGGCTGCCCCGGCCTCGTGCGCCTCGCTCAACGCGTTCAACTCCCCACCCCGAGCCCGAGGACATCGAGGACCGAATAGATTCCCAGGGCGCCGATGGCCGTACTGCTGAGCACCAGCGCGCCGCCCAGGACCGGGTTGCGGCGGAACCGCGGATCGACCTCCGTGGCGCGCAGCCGCCAGACCGCGATCACGACCGCGAGCAGGAAGATCCCGCCCGCGATGCCGCCGACCTGCACCATCAGCACCGGCTCCTGCAGATAGAGGTAGAAGGCGGCCCACAGGGGCGGCAGGACGACGGTGAGCAGGCGGATGACGCGCTGCCGGGACTTGACGTTGCGCCAGTCGAACACACCGAGCAGTCCGAGGGTGTTGGCCCACAGCCGCGGCACGCTCGCGGTGGAGGCGATGATCGTGGAGTAGAGGACGGCGATGGCGCCGATGAGGAAGAGGTACTTGCCCGCGGGGCCGAGGGTGTCGGTGTACATCCGGGACAGCGTGGTGATCATGTCGTTGCCCTCGGGCACCAGCTTCTGGCGGTGCAGGATGGCCGCGCCGATGATGTAGAAGGAGAGCGTGCACAGGGTGCAGACGACCCATGAGGTGAGCGCGTCGATCCGCATCACCCGGATCCAGCCCTCGGCGCGTCGGGCCCGGGCCTCGGTCCCGTCGTCGGGGCCGGTCCAGCGGGCGTAGCCCTTCTCCAGACACCAGTAGGTGTAGGTGGTCATCTCATCCGCGCCGACACCGGTGATGCCGAACATGGCGACGGCGAAGCCGAGCGTCCCGGCGGGGATGGACAGGGTCAGCCCGGAGGCCAGATCGGAGCCGCCGTAGCCGAACTCGGTCCAGGGCAGTCCGACCGCGAGGGCGACGGTGGAGAGGGTGAAGAAGACGACGGTGATGAACCCGGCCTTCTCCACCAGCCCGTAGCGGCCCGTGTACATCAGCGCGACGACGGACGCGACCACGATCACGGTCCAGACGGTGAGCGAGGTGCGGCCCAGCGGTGCGCCGCCGATCGGGGCGAGGATGCTGAACGCGGCGGCGGCGCCGCCGATCATGCCTCCGCGCTGGAGCATCTTGGCGAAGTCCATGAGGATCCACAGCACATTGATCCAGCCGACCCGGCCCGCCCTGGGCGGGACCTGGGCGTAGCCGGCCAGGGCCGTCTTGCCGGTGAGGATGGTCCAGCGGGCCAGCTCCATCTGCACCCACACCTTGACCAGCGCGCTGGCGATGACCAGCCAGAGCAGGACGAAGCCGGCCTTGGCGCCCAGGGAGGTGGTGGTGATCAGTTCACCGGATCCGACCACGGCGGCGGAGAGGATCATCCCGGGGCCCAGTCGGCGCACCGTTCCGCGTAGATCGCGCGGCGGCTCCTTGATGTCGCCCGCCCGCAGTGCGTACGGATCGTCGGACGGTGCCTCGTCCCCCGTTCCGACCTGCGCCGGCACACTGTCCGCCGTCATGCGACCTCCCCGCTTCATGCGTGTTGTGAGCGGAACGCTCGCACGATTGCACGTAACACGCAAGACTCTGCGCAGTGTCCTCGAGCAAACAGCGCGGAATGCGCAGACTGATAATGTTGCTCAGGGCTGCGCAGAGTCGCGCAGAGTGAGGGAAGGATGGGGGGCCGCCATGAGCCAGGAGGCCGGTGTGGAGGAGCGCAGACGGCTGCGCGCCGGGGACCGCCGGGAACTGATCGCCCGAATGATCCAGACCGATGGCACGGTCGTCGTGGAGGAGCTGGCCCGCTCGCTGGAGGTGACCCCCTCCACCATCCGCCGGGATCTCGCGCTCCTCACCGAACAGGGCGTCATCGCCCGCACCTACGGCGGCGCGATGAGCGCTGGTCACACCGCCGAGCCCACTCTCGGGCAGCGCAGCGGGCTCGCGGTCGCAGAGAAGGACCGCATCGGGCGCTGGGCGGCCGCCCGGATCGGGACGGGCGACACCGTCATCCTCGACGCCGGCACCACGACCGGACGGCTCGCCCACCATCTGCGCGCCCGTACCGATCTGACCGTGATCACCAGCGGGCTCACCGCGCTGCGTGAGCTGGCCGAGGCGGACGGCATCGAGCTGATCACTCTCGCCGGGACGCTGCGCCATGTCAGCCAGGGCTTCGTCGGGCCGCTGGCCGAGCTGACCCTGTCCCGGCTGACCGCGGACAAGGTCTTCCTCGGCGCCGACGGGCTGGACGCGCGGCGGGGCATCTGCGAGGCGAGCCTCCAGCAGACCTCGCTCAAGGAGATGATGGCCGACCGCGGCAAGGAGCTGTACGTGCTGGCCGACAGCAGCAAGCTGGGCCAGTCACCGTTCACCGCCTGGGCGCCGCTGGACCGGCCGTGGACGCTGGTCACCGACAGCGGGGCCACCGATGACCGGCTCGGTCCCTTCCGGGCGCTGCCCGACGTCGAGGTGATCACCGTCTGACGACGGACCGGCGCCGGTGCGGGTGAGGGGCCGGGAGCCTGGCGCTCCCGGCCCGCTCGGGTCAGTCCCGGTACATCCGCGGCGCGGCGGTCACCGCGCCCACCAGGCCGAAGCTGTCCTCGACCTCGGCCTTCTCGGCGGTGTTCGGATAGGGGTTGGTGCAGGAGACCCCGGCGGTGGAGCCGGACATCAGGCTCGAGCACGGCCCCGGCTTCATGTCCGGCAGGCCGAGGATATGGCCGAGCTCATGCGAGGAGATCCGCACCGTGTTGTAGCCCTCGTCGACGGCCTGGCGGCCGAAGTAGATCGTGCCGCGGCCCAGCCCGGTGGACAGGGTGCGGGGCCAGCCGTTGTCCGCGATGATGCGGACGTTGGCCTGCTGCCCGGAGGCGGCCGGTTTCAGCTCCACGTTGGCCACGCTCTCGTTCCAGATCGCCGCGCCCTTGGAGACGGCGTCCTTGAACTCGGCGGCCCCGCCGGCGTCGTACGTCACGACCCGCGCGGCGGCGGTGTGCTCCGCCGGGGCGGCGGAGGAGGGGGCGGCCACGGCCTGTCCGGCCGTCAGGGCGAGCACCGCCGTCACCGCGGCGGGTAAGGCACGGACGAACTTGCTGGATCTCACGATCGGCCTCCTTGTGGGGAAAGGACGGACAGAGCAAGTGGGCATGAGCATGGCACGTCGCCCATCTGATCGGCCACTGTGCCCACACACCTTGTCTCATCCGGCCGGTTGTCCACAGGTGGTCACCGCGGCATCCCGCGGGCCCCCTAGAATCGGCGGATGGCTCTTCCCGACACCGGCCCCGATACGAGCGCCGCGCTCGGCACCGATGCGAGCGAGGCGCTCGGCGTGCTGCACCGCGTCTTCGGTTACGACTCGTTCCGGGGAGGTCAGCAGGAGATCATCGACCATGTCGTGGCCGGTGGTGACGCGCTCGTCCTCATGCCGACCGGCGGTGGCAAATCGCTGTGCTACCAGATCCCGGCGCTCGTGCGGAAGGGCGTCGGCGTCGTCGTCTCCCCCCTGATCGCGCTGATGCAGGATCAGGTCGACGCCCTTCGGAACCTCGGGGTGCGGGCCGGGTTCCTCAACTCCACCCAGGACCTGGACGAGCGGCGGATGGTCGAGGCCGAGTTTCTCGCCGGCGAGCTGGACCTGCTCTATCTCGCACCCGAGCGGCTGCGGGTCGAGTCCACGCTGCGGCTGCTGGACCGGGGCACGATCTCGCTGTTCGCCATCGACGAGGCGCACTGCGTGGCCCAGTGGGGCCACGACTTCCGGCCCGACTATCTGGCCCTGTCCGAGCTGCATGAGCGCTGGCCCACCGTGCCCCGGATCGCGCTGACCGCGACCGCCACCGAGGCCACCCACTCGGAGATCGCGTCCCGGCTGAAGCTGCAGGACGCGCTGCACTTCGTGGCCAGCTTCGACCGTCCGAACATCCAGTACCGGATCGCCCCCAAGAACGAGCCCAGGAAGCAGCTGCTGGAGCTGCTGCGCACCGAGCACGCGGGCGACGCGGGGATCGTCTACTGCCTGTCCCGCTCCTCGGTGGAGAAGACGGCCGAGTTCCTGGTCGCCCAGGGCATCGACGCGGTGCCGTACCACGCGGGGCTCGACGCACGGACGCGCGCCGAGCACCAGGCGCGCTTCCTGCGGGAGGACGGTCTGGTCGTGGTGGCCACGATCGCGTTCGGCATGGGCATCGACAAGCCCGACGTGCGGTTCGTGGCCCATCTGGACCTGCCCAAGTCGGTCGAGGGCTACTACCAGGAGACCGGCCGGGCCGGGCGGGACGGGCAGCCCTCCACCGCCTGGCTGGCGTACGGACTCCAGGACGTCGTCCAGCAGCGGAAGATGATCGACACCTCCGAGGGCGACGACACCCATCGGCGCCGCCTCGGCGCCCATCTCGACGCGATGCTGGCGCTGTGCGAGACGGTGGAGTGCCGCCGGGTGGGGCTGCTGGCCTACTTCGGCCAGGAGTCCACCCCCTGCGGGAACTGCGACACCTGCCTCACACCGCCGGAGTCCTGGGACGGCACCATCGCCGCGCAGAAGCTGCTGTCCACGGTGGTGCGGCTCAAGCGGGAGCGCAACCAGAAGTTCGGCGCGGGGCAGATCATCGACATCCTGCTCGGCAAGAAGACGGCCAAGGTCATCCAGTTCGACCATGACGCCCTCTCGGTGTTCGGCATCGGCACCGAGCTGCGCGAGGCCGAATGGCGCGGCGTGGTGCGGCAGTTGCTGGCGCAGGGGCTGATCGGCGTCGAGGGGGACTACGGCACGCTGGTGCTCTCCGACACGAGCTCGGAGGTGCTGAACCAGCGGCGCGAGGTCAGGCTGCGGCGCGAGCCGGAGAAGGCCGCGCGCGCCGCCAAGGGGAAGACGGGGGCTTCGGGGAAGTCCAAGAAGGCCCCGGTGGATCTGCCGGAGGAGGCCGTGCCGGTCTTCGAGCGGCTGCGCGCCTGGCGGGCGGCGACCGCGAAGGAGCAGGGCGTCCCCGCGTATGTGGTCTTCCATGACGCCACGCTGCGCGAGATCGCGATCCTCTCCCCCACCACGCTCGATGAGCTCGGCACGGTGAGCGGGGTCGGCGAGAACAAGCTGGTGAAGTACGGACAGGGGATCCTGGACACCCTGGCTTCCTGACGATACGTCAGTAGCTCGGCCCCAACGGGGGTTACCGATGAGTGTTACCTGAGGTAACGTCGGTCTGTGCCACAAGACGGTGGCCGCCGGGGGCTGGGGTGCTCCGGCGGCCACTCATCTCCTCATGCCGTTCTCGCGCCGTTCCTCACGCCGTACGCGGGCTGTCCTACAGCTCCTTGATGCGGATGTCGCGGTACGAGATCACATCATCGGTGCTGTGGACCTGGAGACCGATGTACCCCGAGGAGTACCGACGGCCGTCCGTGCCGGGGTCGTCCCCGCGCGGCGGGGTGAACTCCTGGCCGCCGGTGTTCTCGAACTCGTTGAGCAGCACACCGTTGCGGTAGATCGAGTAGTGCTGACCGACCACCCGGATCTCGTAGTCGTTCCAGCTCCCCTTGGGAGTGACCCCGGCACCGGCGAGCCCGACCCGGTCGAACCCGTAGATCGATCCGGTCTTGTACATATCGCCGTCGGGGCGGTCGAGGATCTGCACCTCGTGCCCGTACTTGATGGCGACCCACTCCGGGCGGGACTCCTCGGGGTGGTCGTGCACATAGGGGAAGCGCACGAAGACGCCGCCGTTGGCATTGCCCGTCCCGGGTGCGTCATCGCGGAACTGGAGCTTGAGCGAGAAGTCGTCGTACGTCCGCTGCGGGAACCACAGCATGCCCATGCCCTGGACCGAGGTGCTGCTGGTGATGCTGCCGTCGTCATTGAGACCGAAGGCCCCACCGCCCACGTGCTGCCACTTGTCGTAGGACTTCTTGGTGCCGTCGAACAGCGGGCGGTAGCCCTCGTCCTGACCGGGCTTGCCGATCCCGGACTGCTTGGCCGCCCTGTTGATCGCCTTGTACTCGCGCTGGTCGATCACACCGTCGGTGAGCAGCTTGTCGGTGACGGAGGTGACGTGCTTGAGGAAGAGGGCGTGGGAGGACCAGTCCTTCTCGTCCTCGATCAGCTCATTGATGGTGCAGCGGCTACGGGTGATGCGGTTCGGGACGCCGGTGTCCACCGTGCCGACGATCACCGTGAGGCGCTCGTCCCACTCCGGGCACGCGGGTGCGGGCACCCCGCCGCCCTCGGCCACGGTGAACGCCAGTTGCCGCGCCTCGGAGGTGTTGCCCGCCTTGTCGGTGGCGCGGAACGCGACGGTGTGGCGGCCCACCCGGTCCACCGCCACGGGGGTGGTGTAGGCGAGATACGGACCGCTGTCCAGGGAGTACTCGACCTTCTCCACCCCGGAGTCGTCGTCGGCCGCGGTGAGCGTGACCTTGGCGCTGCCCACATAGGCACCGTCGGAGTTCTTCGTTCCGTCGACCGTCGCGGAGACCGCCGGGGGTGTGGTGTCCTCGGCCGGCGGGGCCACCACGGTGAAGTCCACCGACTTCACCTCCGATACGTTCCCCGCCTTGTCCGCCGCCCGGTAGCGCACCGTGTGGGCGCCGGCGTCATGGACCATGACCGGCCCGGTGTAGGGCTGGAACTCCCCCTGACCCAGGGCGTAGTCGATCCGGTTGACCCCGGAGCCGGTGTCGGAGGCGGTGATGGTCACGGTGGCCATGCCGATGTAGGCACCGGACGGGTCCTTCTCACCGGAGACGGTGGCGGAGGTCTCGGGCGCCGTGGTGTCGTCCGTCGGCGGCGCCACCACGGTGAAGTCCACCGACTTCACCTCCGATACGTTCCCGGCCTTGTCCACGGCCCGGTAGCGGATGGTGTGCGCGCCCACCTGGTGGACCATCACCGGGGCGGTGTACGGCTGGAACGCCGCGTCCCCCTCCGCGAACTCGATCCGGTCCACGCCCGAGCCCTCGTCGGTGGCGGACACCGTGACGGTGGCCATCCCGATGTACGCGCCGTCCGCGTTCTTCTCCCCCTCGACCTTCGCCGAGGCGTCGGGCGCGGTGGTGTCCTCGCCACCGCCACCGTCGGTGACCACCAGGATGCCCTGCATCTGGCCGTGGCCGGGGATGGTGCAGTGGTAGCGGTAGCGGCCGGGGCTGAGGGTGACCTCGGCGGTGTGCTTGCCGCCGCTGTCGTCCGAGGGGTTGGCGAGGATGTTCAGCGGGACGTCGTTGTTGTACTCGGGGTCGGAGACGTCGAACGTCAGGGTGTGCGGCATCCCCATGGTGTTGCCGGTGGCCGTGCTGTTCTCGAAGACGATGGTGGTCTTCCCGGCGACCGCGGTGGTGGGCGCCGAGGCGTACTTGGTGATGTCGTCACCCGCGGTCCAGGTGAGGGTCTGCTGTGCGGCCTGCCGGGTGTCGTTCTGCCCGTGGGCCGCCGTCGCCGTCGCCGAGCTGAGCCCGAGGATCATGAGCAGCGCGGCGAGGAGGGGCAGCCAGGGTCTGCTGGGTTTGGGGCGCCTTCGTTTCACGGTCACTCCGCCTTCCTGACCAGGTCCTTGGCGAGCGGAGTGGGCTCGCCGCCGTTGTAGGTGATGTGCCACAGCGCCGACTTGGAGTCGGAGGTGAAGAAGCCGCGCCCGTAGTCGAGGACGTAGAGCGAGCCGTCCGGGGCGAACTTCCAGTCCATGAGGTTGCGGATGCCGTCGGCGCCCACCGGGATGATCTTCTTGAGGGTTTCGGCGTGCACCGGCAGCCCGCCCTTGCCGACGGTCTTCGGGTCGGTCAGCACCGCGTGGCGCGGCTGGTCGGCGTCGTAGAAGTCACCGACGAACCACTTGCCGTCCCAGTAGGCGGGCCACTTGGTGGTCGACTTGCTGTCGGCGTCGTAGCGGTAGACCGGGCCGTTCATGGTGGCCTGCCCGCCGCCCTTGAGCCACGGCAGCAGGAACTTGGCCTCCGACGCCTTGTAGCTGGGGATGCCGTTGGCATCCCGCGGATAGTCGGGGGCGCCGCCCTGCGGCGAGTACCAGATGGTGTTCCCGGTGATGGGCGGCAGGTTCACCAGGCCGTTGTTGTTGGGCGACTCGTTCTTGGGGTGGTCGCAGTCGTACCAGCCCAGCGGCTTGCTGGGATCGGGCAGATTGCGGTCCCGGTAGGGCTGCTTGTTGCCCATGCAGAACGGCCAGCCGTGGTTGCCCGCCTTGGTGATGGCGGCGAAGGTGTCGTACTTGGCCGGGCCCCAGGTGGTGCTGGGCTCGCCCGCGTCGGGGCCGACCCATCCCGCGTAGAGGATGTCGGTCTTCTGGTCCACGAAGATCCGGGCCGGGTTGCGCACACCCATCACATAGATCTCGCCACGGGTCTTGCCCCCGCCCTCGTCGGGCTCCTTGCCGGTGAAGAGATTGCCCTCGGGCAGGGTGTAGGTGCCGTCGTCCTCCGGGTGGATCCGCAGGATCTTGCCGTTGAGGTTGTTGGTGTTGCCCGCGGTGCGGCGGGCGTCGGCGAAGGAGACGCCCTTGTAGTTCGGCTGCGGGTTGTTGCCGGAGTAGCCGTCGCTGAACTGCGAGGAGTTGTTGTCCCCGGTGGCGATGTAGAGATTGCCCTTGGAGTCCCAGGACATCCCGCCACCAGCGTGGCAGCAGCTGTGGATCTGGACCGGCCAGGACAGCAGGACCTTCTCCGAGCCCAGGTCCAGCTTGTTGGTCTTCAGGTCCAGGGTGAACCGGGAGACGCGGCGCTCGGCCATCTGGGTGTCCCGGTTGATCCGGGAGTGCGGGGTGTAGTGGAGGTAGACCCAGCCGTTGGTGAGGAAGTCCGGGTCCAGCTCGATGCCGAGCAGCCCCTCCTCGACCTTGATCAGCTCATCGCCGCCGCCCTTGTTGCCGAAGACGGTCAGGGCGCCCGCGAGCGTCACCTTTCCGGTGGCCGGGTCGTAGACATGGATCTGGCCCTGGCCCTTGCCGATGTCCGGGTCGTTCCAGTCGGTGACCACGGGGGCGCTGTTGTCACCGCCGCCGCGGCCGATGTAGAGCACCCGGCCGTCCTTGGCGACGACGAGGCCGTGCGGCTCGCCGATCTGGTCGGACTGGCCCGGCTGATTGGGCTTGGTGACGCGCTCGGCCTTGTAGTTCGCGTTGATGGTGGCCTTGCAGTCACCGCGGGCCAGACGGGTGGTCCACAGCAGCGCGCCCCGCAGATGGGCGCGGAAGTCGGTCTCCTGGAAAGTGGCGACCGTTCCGCCCATTCCGGTGTAGAAGGAGCGGCCGCCGTCGTAGTCACGGCACCAGGAGATCGGGTGGTCCCAGCCGTTGGCGCCGGTGCCCGGCTGGTAGCTGGACTCGCGGACCCGGGCCACGGTGTGCACCGTGCCGGAGGGGTTGTCCTTCCAGTTGAGCCAGGTGTCCGTGCGCTTCCACTCCAGCGGCAGCTCCTTGGTGGCCGGGTGGACGCGGTCGCCGACCTCCACCACGGCCCGCTGGGCGTTGCCCGGGCTCGTGGCCGCCGGGCGGGCGCCGATCAGGCCGCTGTACCAGTCGGAGTACGGCTCATTGCGGGCCGCGTCATGGATGCCGAGGAAGCCGCCGCCCGCCTTCATGTACGCCTCGAGCCCCGCCTCCTGCTCGGGGTCGAGCACATCGCCGGCGCCGGTCAGGAAGACCACGGCGTTGTACTTGCCCAGCTTGGGCCTGGTGAAGACCGAGGCGTCGGCGGTGGCGTCGACGGTGAACCGGGTCGCCGCGGGACCCTGGTTGCCGATCTTCTCGATGGCCTCGATGCCCGCGTTCACCGTGGTCGGCTCGTCCCCCGCCGAGCCGTGGAACACCAGCACCCGGACGTTGTCCCCGCCGGGCGGGGACGGCAGTGTGAGTGGCGCACGATCCTCGGGCCGGGCGCTGGCGGGGCTCCCGCCCAGCAGGGTCGCGGTGAGCGCGCCGAAGAGCAGCGCCGCCACCCCCGCGCGTCTCTTCCGCAGCCGACCGACTGTCAGCCCTCTCCATTTCGAGGGCATTTGGTACGGTTTGTCCCGCATGGGTCACCCATCCCTCTCACATCACGGAAACCACCGCTGAAGGAAGCTAGACGGCTTTTCGCAACCCGCCAATAGCTATGACCGCAACTCAACGAACTTTGTCCTGAGTGTGGATGAACGAGCCGCCCCCGGCTACCGTGAAAGCACCCCCGGGGCAGCTGCGCATCGTCAACGGCAGGGGAACCACAGCGATTTGGGAGAACGATGAGCGACGCACCCGGCATCACCTCCAGACGCGGTCTCAGCAGACGGCTCTTCACCGGCGGCGCGGCCGCCGCGGCCGTCGGACCGCTGGCCCTCACCTCCTCCGCCGCCGCGAAGGCGCCGAAGGCCCCGTCCGGCGCGGTCCGGACGGCGACCGCCGGCGGGGCGGTCCGCCATCTCAAGCTCTACGCCGAGAAGCTGCCGGACGGCCAGATGGGCTACGGGCTCGAGAAGGGCAAGGCCTCCATCCCCGGTCCGCTGATCGAGCTGACCGAGGGCGACACCCTGCACATCGAGTTCGAGAACACCATGGACGTCACGGCCAGCCTCCATGTGCACGGCCTCGACTACGACGTGGCCAGCGACGGCACCCAGCTCAACCGCAGCGCCGTGGAGCCGGGCGGCACCCGCACCTACACCTGGCGCACCCACGCCCCGGGCAAGCGCGCCGACGGCACCTGGCGGCCGGGCAGCGCGGGCTACTGGCACTACCACGACCACGCGGTGGGCACCCCGCACGGCACCGGCGGCCTCCGGAAGGGGCTGTACGGCCCCGTGGTGGTGCGGCGGGCGGGCGACATCCTGCCGGACAAGCAGTTCACCATCGTCTTCAACGACATGACGATCAACAACAAGGCGGGGCATGAAGCCCCCGAGTTCCGGGCGACGGTGGGCGACCGCGTCGAGATCATCATGATCACGCACGGCGAGTACTACCACACCTTCCATATGCACGGGCACCGCTGGGCGGACAACCGCACGGGGCTGCTGGCGGGCCCGGACGATGTGAGCCGGGTCATCGACAACAAGATCACCGGGCCCGCCGACTCCTTCGGCTTCCAGGTGATCGCCGGGGAGAACGTGGGCGCCGGCGCCTGGATGTACCACTGCCATGTCCAGAGCCACTCCGACATGGGCATGGCCGGGCTGTTCCTGGTCGCCAAGGCCGATGGCACCATCCCCGGCCACGACCCGCACGGGCTCTCCGCACACCGGCACGGATAGCCGCGGAAACGATGTACGACGGGGCGGGCCGCCTGGGCCCGCCCCGTCGCCTTGTCGCCGTATTGCCGCCGTATCGCCCCGTCAGGCGGTGTGCAGCCGCAGGCCGTACACCGACAGGATCTCGTTGATCGGCTGGTACCAGGTCTCGCCGCCACCGGAGCAGTTGCCCCAGCCGCCCGAGGTCACGCCCTGGGCCTGGTCGCCGCTGATGAACGAGCCTCCGGAGTCACCGCCCTCGGCGCACACACTGGTCTTGGTCATCTGGTACACGGCGCCCTGGCTGTAGTTCACGGTCTCGTTCTTGGCCAGCACCGTGCCGCAGTGCCAGTGGGTGGTGGAGCCCGAACGGCAGATGGAGGCGCCGATCGGGGCCTCGTTGAAACCGCGGACCAGCTGGTCGGGAACGGTGCCCCAGCCGAGCACCACCGGCACGGTCCACCAGCCGCTGCCGACGCTGACGTAGGCGTAGTCGTTGCCGGGGAAGGAGGAGCCCTGGAAGGTGCCGATGTACGAGCCGTCCCAGCCGCTGACGGAGCCCCCGGCCTGGCCGCAGTGTCCGGCGGTGACGAAGCCGCCCTGGACCGAGAAGCCTATGGAGCAGCGGACGTTGCCGGTGTAGTACGGGTCGCCGCCGACCGTACCGGCGGCGAAGGTCGTCGGCGCCTGGGCGGGGGCCTTCTCGACGGTGACCGGGACCGAGGACGAGCGCTCGGCCTCACGGAGGAAGGCGCGCACGGCGGCGTCGCCCTCGCTGCCCTCGCGGACCTTGACCACGACGCCGCCCGCGCGGGGGTCGGCGCTCCAGCTGCTCACCCCGGCGGGGGCGGCCTTCTTACGGGCCGTCTCGTCGAGGCGTGCCTTGGCCGCGTCGAGCGCGTCGGCGCTGTGCTTCACGATCCGGGTGGTGGCGCCCGTGGCCCGTACCGACGCGGTCCGCTCGGCGCTGGTGACGCCGACGACCAGCTTTCCGCTGCTCGCGTCGAACCAGGAGCCGCCGTAGGAGGCGCCCGCGGCGCGCTCGGCCCTGGGCTCCAGCTTCACGGCGGCGGCCTCCTGGGTCAGCCGCTCGCGCGCCTGGTCCGCGGTCAGGCCGAGGTCCCGGCCGAGCGCGCGGACGAGGGTCGCGGACGGCGCCGGCGCGGCGGCGGACTTCGCCGCGGGGGCGGCGGCGCCGGATGCCGCGGCGGCGGTCGAGAAGGCCCCGCCGGCGCCCGAGAGGGCACCGAGGACGAGGAGTGCGGACAGTCCGGCACGGACAACGGGCTTCCGTCTCATGGAAGTTCCCCTTCGGTTCGGCAGGTGAGAGCGCTTTCACGTGTCGATCGCGCCGAGCCTAGCGAGCCAGGGGGGAAAGTCCAGACCAAGACCGTGATCGGTCACACTCGGAAACGGATGCCGCGGCGGGCTCAGGTGGCGTCGTCCGGATTCCAGTTGAGCAGCCGCACCTGGGCGACGGTGCGGACATGGCGGCGCATGGCCGCGGCGGCGGCCTTGGGGCGGCGCTCGGCGATGGCGTCCAGGATGCTCTGGTGCTGGCCGAGCGAACGCCTGGGGCGGCCGGGCTGGCGCAGCGACTCCTCGCGGCTCTCGGCGATCTGGTCGGCGATGGAGCGCATGAACTCGCCGAGCAGCGGGCTGTGCGCGGCCGCGGTGACGGCGGCGTGGAAGCGGCGGTCGCCCTCGACGCCGTGGCGCCCGGCCTCGATCTCGTCCTCCATCCAGATCAGGGCCTGCTGGAGGGCCATGAGGTCGTCGTCGGTGCGGCGCTCGGCGGCGAGTTCGGCCAGTTTGGTCTCCAATGCCTCGCGGGCGTCGAGCACATCGGGCAGCCTGCGGCGGCGCTCCACCAGCCGCTCGACGGGCTCGGTGTCGAGGCTGTCGCGCAGCAGGCACATGCCGCCGCCCTGGCGCACCTCGACGAGGCCCTGCACCTCGAGGACGACGATGGCCTGTTTGACGGAGGCACGGCTGATGCCGAGGCGCTGGGCCAGCTCGCGCTCGGTCGGCAGCCGGTCGCCCGCGCGAAGCCCGTTCTCCTCGACGTAGGCACGCAGCCTCTCCAGCACCTGCTCGTACAGGCGCTGACGGTTCATCGGTCGCAACGCGTCCCCGGCCATACGGGCTCCCCCCGTCGCGATTTGTGATGGCCCCGATTCGCAGCGTAGCACCGGGTGGAGGGATGGTGCGGTGGTCTGACGGACCGGTGGAGCATTGGTCAATTGGCTGAGCCAATCTGCCACCGATGTCTTGACTGCCGAACCACCCGGCCCCCAACGTGAGTCAGCCAGCAGGCCACTTGGCCCGACCGTCCCCGGTCCGCCGACCGGGTCCCCGTGACGGGAGCCCTCGATGTCCGACGAATTGATCTCGATACTCGTGCTGGTGGTGGTCTTCGTCATCGCCACCACTCGTTCGATCAACATGGGCGCCCTGTCCTTCGCCGCCGCCTTCGGCGTGGGCGAACTGGTCGCCGACTTCAGCGCGGACCACATCTTCGCCGGGTTCCCGGGCGATCTGTTCGTGGTCCTGGTCGGGGTGACGTATCTGTTCGCCCTCGCCCGGGCGAACGGCACCACCGACTGGCTGGTGCACGCCTCGATCCGGATGGTGGGCGGGCGGGTCGCGCTGATCCCCTGGGTGATGTTCGCGATCAGCGGGGTGCTGACCGCGATCGGGGCGGTGAGCCCGGCGGCGGTCGCGATCGTCGCCCCGCTCGCGCTCTCCTTCGCCGCGCGGTACGGCATCAGCCCCCTGCTGATGGGCGCCATGGTGGTGCACGGCGCCCAGGGCGGCGGCTTCTCCCCCATCAGCATCTACGGCTCGATCGTCAACGGCATCGTGGACCGGGAGAAGCTGCCCGGCAACGAGGTCACGCTGTTCCTCGCGAGCCTGGTGGTCAACCTGATCATCGCCGCCGTCGTCTTCGTGGTCTGCGGCGGGCTGAAGCTCCCCAGGACCGCCGTCGCCGCCGGGGAGGAGCGGGCGGACGGGGCCGGGGAGGCGCCGGCCGACGCGGAGGGCCGGCTCACCCCGGCCCGTATCGCCACGCTGGGCGCGCTGGTGGTGCTGGTGATCGCGGTGCTCGCCTTCGACCTGGACGCCGGGCTCACCTCGATCACCCTCGCCGTGGCCCTGAGCGTCTTCTGGCCGGACCACGGCAAGAAGGCCGTGAACGAGGTCACCTGGCCCACCGTGCTGCTGATCTGCGGTGTGCTCACCTATGTCGGGGTGCTGGACGAGATGGGCACCATCGACTACGCGGGCAAGGCGGTCAGCGACATCGGGATTCCGCTGCTCGCCGCCCTGCTGCTCTGCTACATCGGCGCCATCGTCTCCGCGTTCGCCTCCTCGGTGGGCATCATGGGCGCGCTGATCCCGCTCGCCGTCCCGTTCCTGGCCCAGGGCGACATCGGCGCGGTGGGGATGATCGCGGCCCTCGCGGTGTCGGCGACCGTCGTCGACGTCAGCCCCTTCTCGACCAACGGGGCGCTGGTGCTGGCCAACGCGCCGGATGTGGACCGGGACCGGTTCTTCCGGCAGCTGATGGTCTACGGCGGGATCATGGTGGTCGCGGTGCCCCCGGTCGTCTGGCTGGCACTGGTGGTCCCCGGCCTCGGCTGAGCGGGCCGACGGGGAATCCCACCCAGGATTCAGCCCGCAAGTCCAGCCCGCGGGTTCAGCCCACCGGTTCAGCCGGGCGGCAGCGGAACCCAGCGGGATTCCCCCGGGGCGACGGTCAGCGAGCGGTCGGCGAGCCGCACCTCGATCGGGGACTCCTCCGAGTCCGGCACGCTGATCCACAGCCTCCCGGCCCGCACCCGCAGGGCGACTCCCCAGTGGCCGCGATAGCGCACCGAGAAGCGGTACTCCGACAGCCCGGACAGCTCGGGGAGCGGCACCGGGTCCAGCCACAGCGCGTCCTCCCGGGTCTCCAGCCCGGTCAGGCCGCGCTGCACCAGATCGAGGGTGCCGCCCATGGCCCCGAGGTGGATGCCCTCGCCGGTGGTGCCGCCCTGGACGTCCGCCACATCGCCGAGCAGTGCCTCCTGGCAGTGCCGCCACGCCTCGGCCCGGCGCGCCCGCACCAGCACCCAGCCGTGCACCAGCTCGCTGAGGGTCGAGCCGTGGCTGGTCCGGGGCAGGTAGTACGCCACGGTGGCCTGCCAGACGTCGTCGTCCAGGACGTAGCCGAGCCGACGGAAGAGGCCCGCCAGTTCGGCGGGGGCGAAGAGATAGCCGAGCATCAGCGCGTCGGCCTGCTTGGAGGCCTGATAGCGGTTGACCGAATCGCCCTCGGACTCCAGGATCCGGTCCAGCCGGCGGATGTCGCCGTAGCGGGCGCGGTAGCCGTCCCAGTCGAGTTCGGCCAGCTCCCCGTAGCCCTCGAACTGGCTGATGACACCCTGGTGGAAGGGGACCAGCAGCCGCCGTGAGACATCCTCCCAGCGCTCCGGCTCCGCGCGGTCCAGACCCACCCGCTCGAACAGCTCGCGGCGGCGCGGCTCGGGGAGGGTGCGGGCCAGCTCCAGGGCCCGGTCGAGCACCCAGGCGGCGGTGACGTTGGTGTACGCGTTGTCGTCGATCCCGGGGCGGTCGGTGCCGGGATAGCCGTCGTGGTACTCATCGGGCCCGACCACCCCGCGGATGCGGTACCGCCCGAGGTCCGGATCCAGAACGGCGGTGTCCGCCCAGAAGCGGGCGATCTGCACCAGCATCTCCGCGCCCCTGGTGTACAGGAAGTCGGTGTCGCCGCTGGCCTGGCAGTACTGCCACACGTTGTACGCCACCGCCGAGCCCACGTGGTGCTGCAGCCGGGAGTGGTCCGGCAGCCAGCGGCCGGATCGCGGGTTCAGATGCAGCGTCTGGGTCTCCTCGCGCCCGTCGCCGCCGCTCTGCCACGGGTACATCGCCCCGGCCCGCCCGGCGTCCGCGGCGGCGCGGCACGCCTGGGGCAGCCGCCGGTGGCGGTAGTGCAGCAGGGCCCGGGACACCTCGGGGAAGTGGAGGTTCAGATACGACAGCACGAACAGCTCGTCCCAGAAGACATGGCCGCGGTACGCCTCGCCGTGGAGGCCGCGGGCCGGGACGCCCACGTCCAGCTCCGCGGTGTGCGGCGAGAGCGTCTGCAGGATGTGGAACAGATGCAGCCGCAGGATGTGGCCCGCCTCGCCGGGGACCTCCAACGCCGCCTCGCGCCACAGGTGTTCCCATGCGGTGTGGTGGGAGGCGAGCAGCTTCCCGAACTCCGGCGCCCGGGCCACCGCGTCGAGGGCGGCCTGGGTCGGATCGCTCATCGCGGGGTCCTTGGAGGTGTACACCGCCACGGTCTTCTCCACGATGACCGGAGCGTCCGGCGCGATCGGCACGGTCAGGGTGCGCAGCACCGCGCTCTCGGTGAGCCGCTGCCCGCTGCCGGTGGGCGCGCCGCGGACGGCCCGGGTGCGCGCGGCCATGGCCGCGCGCACCTCGGAGGTGGTGGTGCGGCAGCTCAGCCATACGGTGTCGGGGGCCGCGGCGCCGGTGCGCCGGTCGAGGAGATGGCGGCCGGACAGCGCGGCGTAGCGGGCCACTCCGGTGTTGGCCACGGCACCGTCGAGCCCCGACTCCAGCTCGACGGTGCCGGACCAGCCCTCGGCCCGGAAGGTGACGCGCATCGCCGCCAGGTGCGGATCGCCCATGTGGACGAGCCGCTCCTGGTCGACGTGGAGCACCCGGCCGTGCCGGTCGGCGTACCGCAGCCGCCGCAGGAGGGTGCCGTGCCGGAGGTCGAGGGTCTGCCGGTAGCCGGTCAGCTCGTCCCCGTCGGGGGTGAGCCAGCCGCCGCTGCCGGCGGGCCGCTCCGGGTCGTGGACGCGGTAGCGCAGCGGGAGCCAGTTCGGCAGGTTGACCAGGTCCTCGTTCTGGACCTGCCGTCCGCCGATCACCGACGTCAGCCGGTTGTAGCAGCCCGCCACATAGGTGCCCGGGTAGTGCGTCTCGTCGGCGGCCGACTCGGAGGCCGCGCCCCGGGTGGCGAGATAGCCGTTGCCGAGCGTGCACAGCGATTCGCGCAGCCGCTCCTCGCCGGGGTCATAGCCCTCGTACTCCCACACCCAGTCCGCCACGGCCGCTCACCGGCTCTCCTCCCTCGACACCCCCATTGTGGTCCGGGCCGTGGGACTTCACCGGCTGCGCCGCGCCCCGCGCGGGCGCTCAGCAGATCTTGTAGTCGACCCGGGTGCTGTTGTACGAGCAGGTGTCGACCGTGGAGCCGCCGGTCTTGCGGAGGGTGGCCTTGTCGGCGTCGTTGTTCCAGACGTACGCCCGGCGGTCCTGGTACTTGGTGGCCGAGGTGTCGGAGCCGATACCGGTCCGGACGGTCACGGTCTTGCCCGCGCCGAGGGTGTAGGTCGGGAAGGTGTACTTGTGGTTGCTCGCGTCGACGAGCACCCAGCCCTTGAGGCTGACCCCGCGCGAGGTGGAGTTCTTGATCTGGACGTACTCGCCGTTGAGGCTGGAGGTGCTGCGGTTGTCCGTGCCGGGCGAGTCGTAGTAGATCTTGGAAAGGTGTACGGAGCCCGCGGCACCGGCGGGCGTCGCCGGGTACAGCAGGGCGATCGCGCAGCCGGCGGCGAGCGACGCGCCGATGCGGGCGGTGTATGCGGACATGAGGTCCCCCCTTGCGTGGTGCATGGCGAAGCAGTGGTAACGCAGGACGGACGGGCGGCCGCGCCCGAAGATGGTTTGGAGTCAGCGAGCTGACTCCTTCGGTGCGGCCGTCCGTCCGTCTTCCCCCCACCTGTGTGGAGGACCAGAGTGGACCACGGCTGAACGCGGCGGCAGGGCTGCGCGGCCCTTGCTCCAGGGCCGTATGGCCCTAGCGCGGAACCGGTCCGCGGCTCTATCCGGCCCCGGGCCACCGGGTGTGAGGCGGCGTCAGCGGCCGAACTGCGCGCCCCCGTTGATGTGCAGGACCTGGCCGGTCACGTACGCGGCCTCCGGGGAGGCCAGATAGCGGATGGCGGCCGCGATCTCGACGGGTGTCCCGGGCTGTCCGGTGAGCGTCTGCCCGATCTGCTGGGCGATGAACTCGGGTGTGCCGCGGTCGCCGAAGAACTCGGTGTCCTCGACATAGCCGGGGGCCACCGCGTTGGCGGTGATGCCCTCCGGGCCGAGCCGCTTGGCCAGCTCGAAGGTGTAGGTGTGCAGCGCGGCCTTGGTGCCGCCGTACGATCCGGGGCCGCGCAGCGCCGCGACCGAGGACAGATGGACGATCCGGCCGCCGGGCCGGGTGAGGTGGGGCAGCAGCGCCTCGGTGAGCAGGACGGCGGTCAGCACGTTGGCCGCGAAGTTCCGCCGGTACTGGTCGGCGATGCCCTCCAGGGTGCCGTCGTTGGAGGCCGCGACATTGCCGCCGGCGTTGGTGACGACGACATCGACGGCACCGTCCGCCGCGATGAACTCGGCGGCGCGCCGGGTCTGCTCGGGGTCGCTGAGGTCCGCGCTGGTCCAGGTGACCAGGTCGGAGCCGTAGGCGGCGTTGAGCTTGTCCGCCGCGGTGCGCAGCACCTCGGCGCGGCGCCCGAGGATGACCACCCGGTCCCCTTCGGCGGCGAAGGTCTCCGCGGCCGCCAGTCCTATGCCGGTACCGCCGCCCGACACCACGATCCGTCGCCCCATCACGGGCCTCCTCCGTGCAGCTTATTGAATTCCAGTCACATCTATGAACCGCACGCTAGGGAGAAAGCGCATTCCCGTCAAGGCTCAGTACCCAACAGGCAGGCTGTTGCCTTGCGTTCACTATTGACAGGTTCTGTTGGGGATGGCGCAATGGCGGCGCCCCACTTGTCCCAGCAACAGCCTCAGTAGCTGTTCCAGCAAGGAGGACATGTGCGTTTTCGTTCATCTTTCGCCAGATCCGTGGTCGCGACCGTGGCCTTGGCGCTTGGCGCGCTCGGTCTGCTGACCGGTCCGGGCCCGGCCGCGGCCGACACCCCCTCCGACGACTCCCCGGTCGTCCAGGGCCTCCGCGGCGACTACTACCTCCAGTCCGCCCCGGGGGCCTTCGACTTCCACGAGCTGAAGGCCACCAGCCTCGACACCGCCCTGGACTTCGACAATCTCGATCCGCGGCTGCAGGCGACCACCGGACGGTCCGACGACGTCAGCGTCCGCTGGACCGGCCAGATCACACCGGAGCGCTCCGGTGCGCACACCTTCTCGATCACCGGTGACAACGGCTTCCGGCTGTGGATCGACGGCAAACCGGTCATCGACCACTGGGTGGACGACTGGGACAAGGAGCAGACCTCCCAGCCCGTCGAGCTCACCGCGGGCAAGGCGTATGACATCAAGGTCGAGTACTTCGAGCACTACGGCGGCTCCAACCTCCACCTCTCCTGGACCCCGCCGGGCGCGGCCAAGGCGCCCGTGCCCGCGTCCGCCTTCCGGCTGCCCGCCGACTTCGACTACGACGGCCCGGTGGCCAGCGCCGTCCAGCCCGACGGCCGCACCCTGCTGCTGGACTTCGCCCAGCCGCTGACCACTCCCCCGGCCGATCTGACGTCGCATCTGACCGCCGTCATCGGCGGCGCGCAGTGGCCGCTCGGGCGCGCCCGGCTGGACGCCTCCGACCCGTCCCGGCTGCTGCTCGCCCTGAAGGAGCCGGTGGTCGGGCGCGGCGGTGAGGCCGTTGTGCGCTACGACGGCGAGGGCGGTCTGGAGGACGGCGACGGCGCGATCGAGCCGTATGTGTCGTTCGGCGGCAACACGTCGACGTATCAGCTGAGCACTCCCTGGGCCAAGGACGTCGGGCCCGACAACGCCCACCCCGAGTACCCGCGCCCCCAGCTGACCCGCGATCAGTGGCGCAACCTCAACGGCAGCTGGCAGTTCGCCGCCGCCAAGGAGGGGGAGAAGCCCCCCGTCGGGCAGCGGCTCAAGGAGCGGATCCTGGTGCCGTACCCGGTGGAGTCCAAGCTCTCCGGTGTGGAGCGCCATGAGGACCGCATGTGGTACCGGCGGACGTTCGCCGTCCCGGCCGACTGGAAGGTCGGCCAGGACAAGCGGCTGCGGCTGAACTTCGACGCCGTCGACTGGCAGGCCGAGGTGTATGTGAACGGCACCCGGGTGGCCGACCACCGGGGCGGCTACGACCGGTTCAGTGCCGATGTCACCGACGCCCTGCGGCCGGGCCGCACCCAGGAGCTGATCGTCGGCGTCTACGACCCGACGGACGCGGCCGACGGCGAGAACCCGCCGATGGGCAAGCAGCGTCTCGACCCCAGCGGCATCTTCTACACCCCCTCCTCCGGCATCTGGCAGACCGTCTGGATGGAGCCGGTCGCCACCGACCACGTGGACACCCTCAAGCTGACCCCGGACGTCCCCGGCCAGGCCCTCACCACCGAGGTCCGCGGGGTGCGGGACGGCGTCCCGGTCACCGCGACCGCCTACGACGGACGGCGCGTGGTCGGCACCGCCACCGGGCGCACCGGGAAGCCGCTGACCGTCCCCGTACCCTCGCCGCATCTGTGGTCCCCCGACGATCCGCATCTGTACCAGCTGAAGGTCACGGTCGGCCGGGGCGCCTCGGCCGACCGGGTGGAGAGCTACTTCGGCATGCGGAGCATCGCCGTCAAGGAGGTGGACGGCAAGCGGCGCACGGTGCTCAACGGGAAGCCGATCTTCTCCATGGCCACCCTCGACCAGGGGTTCTGGCCCGACGGACTGCACACCGCGCCGACCGACGAGGCCCTGGCGTACGACCTGAAGATGCACAAGCGCATGGGCTTCAACTCGGTGCGCAAGCACATCAAGGTCGAGCCCGACCGCTGGTACTACTGGGCCGACCGGCTGGGCCTGATGGTGTGGCAGGACATGCCCGCCATGAACACGGTCGCCCCGTCCGAGAAGGCGCAGGCGCAGTACGAGCACGAGATGAAGCGGATGATCGACCAGCACATCAGCAGTCCGTCGATCGCCATCTGGGTCACCTTCAACGAGAGCTGGGGCCAGTACGGCGGCCCGAAGGTGCCCGAGCTCGCCAAGGGCTGGGACCCCACCCGGCTCATCGACGGCGCCAGCGGCTGGAACGACACCGGCAACGGCGACCTCGCCGATATCCACGCCTACCCGGGACCGGGCGATCCGCGCCCCGACGCCTCACGGGCGGGCGTCACGGGTGAGTACGGCGGCCTGGGCCTGGCCATCCCGGGACATGCCTGGCCCGTGCAGCACACCTATGTCGGCGTGGACAAGGACCAGTACACCGCGGAGTATCTGAAGCTGCTGGACAAGGTGCGCCAGCTGGTCGCGTGCAACGGCAGCAGCGGGGCCGTCTACACCCAGATCACGGATGTGGAGGGCGAGCTCAACGGGCTGCTCACCTATGACCGCAAGGAGATCAAGCCCGATGTGGACCGGCTGCGCCAAGCCCATCAGGCGCTGATCCGCGACGCGGCGAACCCGGCGTCCATGGAGTGCACCACCTAGGCACACCGCTCGGCCAAGGCGATGACCCGCTCCGGGGCGCGGCAGCCCCGGAGCGGGTCATTCCGTGGCCAGCGCCTCGATGGCGGCGACCGTACGGTCCACCACCACGTCGTACAGCCTGCTCTGCGCCCGCGGCAGCCTCGACAGCAGCGGGGCGACGGTTTCCCGCTCCTCCTGGGGGTAGCGGGCCAGCGCCTCGCTCAGGGCGTCCAGTTTGCGGGCGGAGACGGGGCCGCGGTGGGTCTCGTAGACCGCGTGGCCGATGACGGTGGAGCCGATGAGGGTCACCGCCAGCGCGAGATCGTCCTCGGTCAGCCGCAGTGGGCGCAGCATCCGGGTCAGGGTCACCAGGGAGGAGATCCGGGCGGGCTGCTGGGTGGCGGCCATATAGGGGAGCAGCTGGCGGTGGGGCAGCAGATAGTCGCGGCTGCTGTGCATCCAGGCGCGCAGCCGCTCCTGCCAGGTCTCCCCCGGCGGCTCCCTGTGCTGGGTCTCGGCCAGGACCCGGTCGGCCACGGCCTGGAGGAGATCGTCGCGGTCGGGGAAGTAGCGGTAGAGCGCCATGGGGGCGGAACCGACCGCCTCGGCGACCCTTTTGACGGTCAGCGCGACCTCCGGCTCGCGGAGCGCCAGCTCGGCGGCGCTGCTGACGATCTGCTCGCGCGACAGGCGGGGCGGGCGCCCACGTCCCCTGCGGACGGTCCCCTCCGCGGTCCCGGCCATCCGGTGTCCTTTCGCTCGCCCCCGTCGTGCCAGGCCCCAAGGCTACGCAAGTCGGCTCGGGTGCCGCTCGTGGCCGTCCGTCGCCTTGAACGCGGCCCGGTGCCGTGCCAGCGTGACGACCCGTCCAGCCCGTCCGAGCCCCCGGGAGACCTGACGATGACCGCATCCGACCTGCCCGTGGACATCGTGCGCGCCCGTCGCCACGGCATCGCCGATCTGCTGGCGCGCACCGCGGCGCGGCTGCCCGCGAAGACGGCGGTCGTCGACGGCGCGCTGCGCCAGACCTACGCCGAACTGGACGCGCTGGTGAGCCGGACGGCCGGGGCCCTGGCGGCGCGGGGCGTCGCCGAGGGCGATCGCGTGGTGCTCCTGGCCCGTAACTCCCATGGCTTCGTGGTGGCGTACTTCGCGCTGGCCCGGCTGGGCGCGGTGTCGGTGCCGGTGAACTTCATGCTCACCGCGCCCGAGGTGGCGTACGTCCTGGACCATTCGGGGGCGAGCGGGATCATCGCGGGCACGGAGCTGCTGGATGTGGCCGAGAGCGCGCTGGCCGAGGCCGCACCGCCCCGGATCGTGCTGCGCGCGGCTCTGAGAGGCGGGCGCGAGGGGTGGGAGGACTTCGCCGCGCTGGGCGCGGAGCGTGGACATCCGGTGCCCGATCCGGCCCTGGAGGACGACGATCCGGTCCAGCTGATGTACACCTCGGGGACCGAGTCGCGGCCCAAGGGCGCGATCATGACGAGCCGCAATCTGATGGCGCAGTATCAGACGGCGATCGTCGACGGCGGGATGTCGTCCGACGATGTGGAGATCCACGCGCTGCCGCTGTACCACTGCGCCCAGCTGCACGCCTTCCTCACCCCCGACATCCAGCTGGGCACCACCTGTCTGGTGCTGCCGGGTCCGGATCCGGCGACGCTGCTCGCCACCATCGAGGCGGAGCGGGTGACCAAGCTGTTCGCCCCGCCCACGGTGTGGATCGCGCTGCTGCGCCATCCGGAGTTCGAGCGCCACGATCTGTCGTCGCTGCGGAAGGGGTACTACGGGGCGGCGCCGATGCCGGTCGCCGTGCTGGCCGAGCTGCGCCGGCGGCTGCCGGGGCTCGCGCTGTACAACCTCTACGGCCAGACCGAGATGTCCCCGATCGCGACCGTGCTGGGCCCGGCCGACCAGGAGCGCAAGGCCGGTTCGGCGGGGCGGCCCGCGCTGAACGTCGAGACCCGGGTGGTGGACGAGGCGGACCGGCCGGTGCCGCCGGGCACGGTCGGCGAGATCGTGCACCGGGGCCCGCACACCATGCTCGGCTACTGGCGGGACCCGGACCGCACGGCGGAGGCGTTCCGGGGCGGCTGGTTCCACAGCGGCGATCTGGGGGTGCTGGACGAGGAGGGGTGTCTGACGGTCGTCGACCGTAAGAAGGACATGGTCAACAGCGGCGGGGAGAACGTCTCGGGGCGCGAGGTGGAGGAGGCCGTCCACGCCCATCCGTCGGTCGCGGAGGTGGCGGTGTTCGGGGTGGAGCATCCGTACTGGATCGAGGCCGTGACCGCGGTGGTGGTGGCCAAACCGGGGCGGGAGGTGACGGAGGAGGAGATCCTCGCGCACTGCCGGGAGCGGCTCGCCGGGTTCAAGGTGCCCAAGTTCGTCCGGTTCGCCGAGGCGCTGCCGAAGAACCCCAGCGGCAAGATCCTCAAGCGTGAACTGCGGGAGATCTACCGCGGCGTGGCCGCCGAGCCGACGGGCGAGGGCGGCGGCTATATTTGACGTACCAGTTACACAAATTTATGCGACACTGCTGCGGCACCTGACGTGGATCGGCCGTGCCCCGACGAAGGACCACCGTGACTTCCTTACCTCCGACCCCCGATGCCCCCGAAGCGGCACTGACCGCCCACCCGCCGCGCTCCGGAGCGGTGGTCGCCGTCCTGGCGTTCGGCGGAATCGTCGTCTCCCTGATGCAGACCCTGGTGGTGCCGCTGATCCCGGACCTCCCGGGACTGCTGCACACCTCCGCCTCGGACGCCTCCTGGGCGATCACCGCCACCCTGCTCGCCGGCGCCGTGGCCACCCCCGTGCTGGGCCGGCTCGGCGATATGTACGGCAAGCGGCGGACGCTGCTGCTCAGCCTGACGATGCTGGTGGTCGGATCGGTGGTGTGCGCGCTCTCCGACTCGCTCACGCCCATGATCGTCGGCCGTGCGCTCCAGGGCTTCTCCGCGGGCGTGATCCCACTGGGCATCAGCATCATGCGGGACGAGTTGCCCGCCGAACGGCTCGGCTCGGCGATGGCCCTGATGAGCTCCTCGCTGGGCGTCGGCGGCGCCCTCGGCCTGCCCGGCGCCGCGGCGCTGGCCGAACACGCCGACTGGCACGTGCTGTTCTGGGTCTCGGCGAGCCTGGGCGTGGTGGTGATCGCGCTGGTGCTGGCGCTCGTACCGGAGTCCCCGGTGCGCGGCGGCGGGCGGTTCGACCTGGTGGGGGCCATCGGGCTGTCGGCCGGGCTGCTCTGTCTGCTGCTGGCCATCTCCAAGGGCGCCGACTGGGGCTGGGGCAGCGCCACCACCACCGGACTGTTCGGCGCCGCGGTGGTCGTGCTGCTGCTGTGGAGCCGGTGGGAACTGCGGGTGACCGGGCCGCTGGTGGATCTGCGCACCACCATGCGCCGTCAGGTGCTGCTGACCAATCTGGCCTCCATCGTCATCGGCTTCGCGATGTTCGGGATGTCGCTGGTGCTGCCGCAGCTGCTGCAGATGCCCGAGGCGACGGGGTACGGACTGGGCCAGTCGATGATGACCGCCGGTCTGTGCCTGGGCCCGTCCGGTCTGGTGATGATGGCCATCTCACCGCTGTCGGCGCGGATCACGGCCACCTGGGGTCCCAAGGTGTCGCTGATGCTCGGCGCGGGAGTGATCGCCGCCGGGTACGGCATGGGCGTCTTCCTGATGGACGCCGCATGGCAGGTCGTGATCATCTCGTGTGTGATCGGCGCCGGGATCGGCCTCGCGTACTCCGCCATGCCCGCGCTGATCATGTCCGCGGTGCCGGTGTCCGAGACGGGCGCGGCCAACGGCCTCAACACCCTGATGCGGTCCATCGGCACCTCGACCGCCAGTGCGGTGGTCGGCGTCGTCCTGGCCCATATGACCACCGCGTTCGGGCCCACCGAGCTCCCGTCCCTGAACGGCTTCCGCACCGCCTTCGTGATCGGCGGCGGCGCCGCGCTGGTGGCGCTCGCGGTCGCCTCGCTGCTGCCGGGGCGCGGTCCGGACCGGCTCACGGCCCCGTCGGAGCGGTCCGGCACACCGCAGCCGGTGGCGGGCCGCTGACCCAGGGCCGACAGCCGACGGCCGAGGTCACTCCGCAGCCGCCCGTATCTCCCCGTCCGCCCGCGTGGTGGAAGGGGAGATACGGGCGGCTTTGTCGTGGCGGGGGCGCATACGGGCCATCATGTGGACAGCGGTTGACGGAACGGGCCGGTGCGGGGCTGAATGTTGCGGGTGAGGACTGAGCTGCCCCTGGTCACACGCGACCACATCGACTTCGGTCGGGTGTGGTCCGCCTCCTGTTCCGGCTGACCCGGCAGCGGGCCGTCCCACCGGCCGCCCTCTTCTGATCTCGGACTCTGCCGATCTCGGACTCTGCCGATCTCGGACTCTGCCGATCTCAGGGCCCTCGCCTGCCACTTCCGCGCCTGACGCGCCATCGCCCCATGCCACCGCGCCGCTTTCCGGCTCCGGGGGGCCTCTCGCCCCGTCTCCCCTTTCTCTCCCCGCTCCGCTTCCCGAAAGGTCACCCCATGTCCGTGGAGTTCCTCGGCACCGCCGCCACCGACGACGGCTCGCAGTCCGGTCCGCGCCCCGGCGCGGACTTCGCGGCCGAACCCCCGCCCCGGCTGACGGTGGCCCGGGTGACCGTGGACGATCCGCGGGTCGAGCCGCTGCTGCGCGAGCTGGCGCATGAGTACTCCACCCGCTACGGCAGGGCGGCCGACCGTGAGCTGAACCGCTATCCGGCCGAGGAGTTCGCCCCGCCGCACGGGGAGCTGCTTCTGCTGCTGGAGGGCGGTGAGCCGGTCGCCGGGGGTGCCTACCGGCGGTATGACGGGCGGACGGCGGAGCTCAAGCGGATCTGGACGCACTCGGGCCATCGGCGGCGCGGGCTGGCCCGCCGGGTGGTGGCGGAGTTGGAGCGGTCGGCCGCCGAGCGCGGCTACCGCCGCATCTACCTCACCACCGGACCCCGCCAGCCGGAGGCGCGCGGGCTGTACCTGGCCACCGGCTACACCCCGTTGTTCGATATCTCGGCCGACCCGGAGACCATCGGCCCGCTCCCCTTCGAAAAGGGGCTGTAGGTCCGGCGGAGCCCGGTCCGCCAACGCCCGTCCGTCCGCCCTGCGTTCGCTCGCACGGCCGCTCCGGGCGGACGGGCACATTCCCCCGTTTACGGTTGACCGTTCTGTGTCAACTGTTGGTGACCGCCCCCACGTGCGGTTTTAGGATGCGGTAATTCTGCCGCGACCCGACCGTCCGAAGGCACGCCATGACCAAAGTCCCGAACGTCGATGCACTCCCCGAGCCAACCGTGCTCAAACGCGCGAAGCGACGGCGTCCCGGACTTCTGGTGGCCAATGCGATCGTGCTGGTGCTGGCCGCGATGGCGGTCACCACGATATTCACCAACCCTCGTTTCGAGTGGAACACCGTCGCGAAATACTTCTTTGAGATCCGGGTGCTGAAGGGCATCGGGGTCAGCATCGGAATGACCGCGGTGACGATGGCGATTTCTCTGGTTACCGGCACCCTGGTCGCGCTGATGCGGATGGGCGATTCCCGGCTCATGTCCACGGTCGCGGCCGCCTTTATCTGGGTTTTCCGCAGCATTCCCATGCTGGTGCAGCTGCTGTTCTGGTACAACCTCGCCGCCCTGTTTCCGACGCTGTCCCTCGGCATTCCCTGGGGGCCGCGTTTCCTCACCTTCGACTCGAACGACGTCATCGGCCCGCTGACCGCCGCGATCATCGGCCTGACCCTCCATGAGACCGCGTACATCGCGGAGTTGATCCGTTCGGGGCTGCTCGCGGTGCCCGACGGACAGCGCCAGGCGGCGTCCGCACTGGGGTTGACGCCAGCTCAGATCTTCTTCCGCATCACCCTCCCCCAGGCGCTACGGGTGATCGTCCCGCCGATGGGAAATGAGCTGATATCTCTCCTCAAGGCGACCTCCCTGGTCAGCGTGATCACCCTGGCCGACCTGCTCTACTCGGTCCAGCTGATTTACGCCAAGAACTTCCAGACCGTTCCGCTGTTGATCGTGGCCGCCATTTGGTACATGATCATCACTGGCGTCATCACTCTTCTGCAGCAGCGCCTGGAGCGACGTCTGGGACGGCACACCCTGATTTCGGCCGACAAGGCCGGGAAAGTGAAGAGGATCGAGCACTCGGTATGACCGTGGCATCGGAAAAGCAATCGCAGGCCGTCGTCTCCCTGCGTGGGATCCGCAAGTCGTTCCGCGGCACCGAGGTGCTGCACGGTATCTCCCTGGATATCCACCGAGGTGAGACGGTCTGTCTGATCGGTCCCTCCGGATCCGGAAAGAGCACGCTGCTGCGCTGCGTCAACCACCTCGAAGTGCCGGACCAGGGCGTGGTGGTGGTCGACGGCAGCGTCATCGGCTACCAGCTGCGCGGCCGTACCCTGCATGAGCTGAGCCCCCGGGAGCTGGCCGCCCAGCGCTCGGCGATGGGCATGGTGTTCCAGAGCTTCAATCTGTTCCCGCACCTGACCGCCCGCGAGAACATCGTGGAGGCCCCGCGCCGGGTGCTCGGGCTCTCCAAGGCCCAGGCCGACGCGCGCGCCGTGGAGCTGATGACCCGGGTCGGGCTCGCCCACAAGCTGGACAGTTACCCGGACAAGCTCTCCGGCGGCCAGCAGCAGCGGGTGGCCATCGCCCGCGCCCTGGCGATGCGCCCCAAGGTGATGCTCTTCGACGAGCCGACCTCCGCCCTCGACCCCGAGATGGTGCAGGAGGTGCTCAGCGTCATCAGGGATCTGGCCCGCGAGGGCATGACGCTGGTCGTCGTCACCCATGAGATGCGCTTCGCCGCCGATATCGCTGACCGGATCGTTTTCATGGACGACGGCCGGATCGTCGAAGAGGGTGCTCCTGACCTGCTGCTGCGCACCCCCTCACACGACCGCACCCGTTTGTTCCTTTCGAAGGTCTCCTCATGAGCACCGAACTTCCCCCGCCCGCCAAGACCCTCCGGCGCCTGGAGCTGTGGGACTCCTACCGCTCGTACCAGTACCTGGAGGCCGGGGAGGACTTCCGCGCCTTCGAGCTGGCGCCCGCGCTCGGCCGGGTCCCCGGGTCCGCGCTGGAGTGGAGCGAGGAGGTCGAGGTCCGCGCGCGGGACTTCGAGGAGCGCCATCCGGTGATCTCCGCCCATGACCATCTCTCGCTGCGCCCCGCGGATCCGGGCGACTTCGCCGACTACCGCCGCCAGGGCCGGGAGTCGATTCCCTACGAGGGCATCGCCCACTCGGGGGTGGACCTGTTCTTCGACGGCGGCCCGGCCGCGGTGAGCATGATCCGCTCGCATGCCCCTTGGGACTGGGACGACGCGGTCAGCGATCTGGCCATGCGCCAGGCGGACCTCGCCCATCAGCGGCTGGTGACGCCCGTCCGCACGCTCGAGGAGGCCGACCGGGCACGGGCCGGCGATCAGGTGGGGGTGGTGCTGACCCTGGAGTCCGCCTCCCCCATCGGCAACGACATCGACCGGCTCGATCTGCTCTACGGTCTGGGCGTCCGCCTGCTCGGCCTGGTCTACAGCGAGAGCAATCAGCTCGGTTCGGGGCTCGCCGACGCCGGTGACACCGGTCTGACCCTGCTCGGCCGCCGGGCGCTGCGCCGGATGAACGACCTGGGGATCATCGTCGATGTCTCGCACAGCGGGGACGCGACCGCCCTGGACGCCGTGCGCCGCTCCGCCGCCCCCGTGGTGATCACCCATGCCGGGTCGCGGGCGCTGTGGCCGACCCCGCGGATGAAGCCGGACGATGTGATCCGGGCCTGCGCCGGGTCCGGCGGGTTCATCGGCGTCGAGGCGGCGCCGCATACGACCATCACCGCCCAGCACCCCCGGCACAGCCTGGACTCGGTGATGGAACACATCGAGCGCTGTATCGATCTGGTCGGCATCGACCATGTGGCCTTCGGGCCGGACACCAACTTCGGCGATCACACGGCCTGGCACCGGACGTTCGCCCCGCTCTTCGGCAAGGACGACGCGCACGACGGCAAGGCCCCCGAACTGCCGCCGCACGAGGAGGTCGCGTACGTACGCGGCTGTGAGAACCCCGCGGAGGCGGTCGGCAACATGATCCGGTGGCTGTTCGAGCGGGGCTACTCCGAAGCGGACGTGGCCAAGCTCGCCGGGGGCAACGTACGGCGCGTCGCCGAGACCGTCTGGGGCCGCTAGAACCGGTCCCGCTCTTCCGCATCCGCTACCCCCCACCTCCCGGAATGGAGCACCCATGCGCAACCGTCCCCATGTCGCCGCATGCGCCCTGCTGGCCTCGCTGACGCTGGCCCTGTCCGCCTGTTCGGTGGACGACACGCCCGGCGACGGCAAGGCCGAGAAGAGCCATCCGGCGGCCACGCTCGCCCCCGAGCCCAAGGACAGCGCGCTGGCGGCCGAGGTGCCCGAGGAGTACACCAAGAAGACACTGATCATGGGTGTCAGCGAGTACGCGCCGTATGTCACCTTCGAGTCCGACGGGAAGATCACCGGGCTGGTGCCCGAACTGGCCGCGCAGCTCTCCTCGTTGCTCGATGTGAAGATCAAGGTGGAGCGGACCAACTTCGACGCGGTGATCCCGGGGCTGAAGTCCGGCCGGATCGACCTCAGCGCCCCCTCCGGCGACTTCGTCGAGCGTCAGAAGGAGGTCGACTTCGCCGACTTCGCGCAGAGCAGCGTGACGCTGATGGTGCTCAAGGACGGCTCGTTCCGCCCCAAGAACGGGCTCGAGGTCTGCGGGCACAAGGTCGGCGTCGAGAAGGGCGCCGGCACGCAGAACGTACTCGCCGCGCAGAACAAGCGCTGTGCCGCGAAGGGCAAGCCGTCGGTGGACGCGAAGCTCTACACCGATCTGCCCGCCGCCTCGCTGGCGCTGCAGAGCAAGCGCGTGGACGCGGTGGCCGCGCCCAGCGCCTCCAACACCTCGGTGAGCCAGAACGCGAAGGACCGCTTCGAGACGCTCGAGCTCAAGGACATGCTGGACCTGCCCGCCGCGTCGGCCGTCTACGGCATCCAGGCCAAGAAGGGCACCGGGCTGGCCTCCGTGATCGTCAAGGGGCTGCAGAAGATGTACGAATCGGGCACCTACGCCAAGCTCTTCGGCCAGTGGGGGCTGCCGCTGTCCACGGTCACCCGGTCCCAGCTCGCCCTCAACGGCTCCAAGCAATCCCAGACCCAGTGAGATCTTCCATGGCACAGAGCAGTCGGACCGGAACGAGCGGGGACAGAGAGCGGGCGGCCTGGGAGGAGCCCGCCCGGCCGCTGGACGAGCGGGTGTGGCGACGCACCCTGCGCGTTCCGATGCGGGACGGGATCGTCCTGGCCGCCGATCTGTTCACCGCCGAGGAGCGGCCCGGGCCCCGCCCGGTCATCCTGGAGCGGACCCCCTACGGCCGCCGCCAGATGCGCGACTCCGACCGCAGCCGCCATGACGAGCCGGTGCCGACGCCGGAGGAGACCTCGGCGTTCTTCGTCCGCGCCGGGTACCACGTGGTGCGGCAGGACTGCCGGGGCCGCGGGGACTCGGACGGCACCTTCGTGAAGTACCTGGGCGAGGGGCCGGACGGCGCGGACACCATCGAGTGGATCGCCGCCCAGCCCTGGTGCGACGGCCGGGTGGCCATGATGGGGGTGTCCTATTCGGCACACGCCCAGACGGCGGCCGCGGCCGAATCCCCCACGGGCCTGTCCGCGATGTTCATGGACTCCGGCGGCTTCGCCAGCGCCTACGAGGCCGGGATGCGGATGGGCGGCGCCTTCGAACTCAAGCAGATCACTTGGGCCTTCCGGCACGGAGAGGAGAGCCCGGAGGCGGAGCGGGACCCGCTGGTGCGCAAGGCGTTCGCGGGGACGGATCTGCGCGACTGGTTCACCGTGCTGCCGTGGCGCACCGGTGTCTCCCCGCTGCGTCAGGTGGGGAGTTACGAGCGCTATCTGCTCGACCAGTGGCGGCATGACGCCTTCGGGGCGTACTGGCGCCAGCCGGCCATCTACGGGCGCGGCCACTACGACCGCTTCCCGGATGTGCCGACCCTGCACATGTCGAGCTGGTACGACCCGTATGTGCGGTCCACCATCGAGAACTTCACCGCCATGGGCCGTCTCAAGCGGTCCCCGGCGTATCTGGTGATGGGGCCGTGGAAGCACGGGCTGCGCTGTGTCACCTTCGCCGGTGATGTGGACTTCGGGCCCGCCGCGACGTTCAGCGGCAATGTGGACACCTCGTATCTGTCCTTCCGGCAGCGCTGGTTCGACGCGGTGCTGGGCGGCGGCGACCCGCAGTCGATCCCGCGGGTGCGGTACTTCCTGATGGGCGGCGGGGACGGCCGGCGGGACGAGGCCGGGCGGATGCGGCACGGCGGCCGGTGGCACACCGACACCCAGTGGCCGCCGGCCGGGACCCGGGAGACGGCGTTCTACTGCCACACCTCGGGCGAGCTGAGCCGGGAGCGGCCGACGGCCGAACAGGCCTGGGTGGAGTACGACTTCGACCCGAACGACCCGGTGCCGACGCTGGGCGGCCAGGTCACCTCGGGTGAGCCGGTGATGGTCGGCGGCGCCTTCGACCAGGTGCCGGACGAGCGGTTCTACGGTGCCCGCCCGCCGTATCTGCCGCTGAACTCCCGGCCCGATGTGATCTCGCTGGCCACCCCGCCGCTGGAGGAGCCGCTGGTGGTGGCCGGACCGGTGACGGCCCGGCTGTTCATCTCCTCCTCCGCGCCGGACACCGACTTCACGGTGAAGCTGGTCGATGTGCATCCGCCGAACGAGGACTATCCGCACGGCTTCGCGATGAACCTCACCGAGGGCATCTTCCGCTGCCGCTTCCACGAGTCGTTCGAGCGCCCGAAGCCGCTGGAGCCGGGCGAGGTGTACGAGATCGAGATCCCGGCGCCGGACACGGCCAACCGCTTCGAGGCCGGGCACCGGCTGCGGGTGGACATCTCCTCCAGCGACTTCCCCCGGTTCGACGTCAATTCCAATACCGGGGTGCCGGAGGCGGTGAGCCGCCGCAAGGTGGTCGCGACCAACCGGGTCCACATGGACGCGGACCGCCCCTCGGCGGTGCTGCTGTGGACCCAGCCGGGCTGACGGACCGCGGACGCGCGGCCGTCACCGCATGATGGTCGCCAGCACGTCCTGCCCCAGCCGGAGCAGGGTGCTGGTGGCCAGCCGGTGGTAGACGTACTTGCCCTCGCGCTCGGACTCGATGAGCCCGGCGTCCCTGAGCTGGCGCAGGGTGCGGGAGACCTGTGTATCGGCGAGCCCCATCCGCTGGGCCAGTTCGGAGGTGGTGATGGGCTCGCCCAGCAGATGGCGGCACACCTCCATCCGGCCCAGGGACGCCAGGGCGGACATCCGGGCCCGCAGCTCCGCCTGGGTGAGCTGATCGGCCGTCCCGTCCTCCTGGGCGGCGAACTGGAGCACCACGGGGTGGGACTCCTCGTCCTTGACGGTCAGATGCGGCCAGACATGGACGGAGGGGACCAGGAAGAGCGGGCGCGGGCCGATCTCGATCTCGGCGACGGCCAGCTTGTCGTAGCGCACCCGCGCCCCGCCCCGGGAGACCACCGCGGTGGGGCTGAGCCCGGCCAGCACCTCGGCCAGGCCCCGCCGCCGGATGTCGCCGCGGACCCGGGCGGCGGCCGACTCCAGCCGGTCGCGGACCGTGCGCCACTCGGAGGCGAAGAACGCCTCGGCGCAGGAGTCGAGGAAGCACAGGAGTCGGCCGCGCAGCCCCTCGGGCGAGGCCACCAGCTCGTGGGCAAGCTCCCCCCGCCGGATGGACCGCCGCTCGCACTGGGCCACATAGCGCTCGGCGGCCTCGGGGTCGGTGAGCAGGCTGTGCGCCGGGGGCACGGCCTCGCGGAAGCCGAGCACTCCCTGGGAGCACAGCCCCACGAACTCCTCGAGCGGCAGCTTCGCCAGATGGCGCAGCTCGTCCTCGAAGGGCTGGTCCAGCGGGAGTCCCAGCGGGAACAGCAGCCGGCAGCGGAGCCTGGCCCACAGCGGGGACAGGGCGCTCATCTCATGGGCGAGGGAGGGGGAGATCGCGGTCCCGAGCCGGTGCGTCCAGCGCTGGGCCTCGGGGTGGTGGTCGGGCTCGGCCATGATGTGCAGCACCGACATGAGCTCGGCCAGCGCCGAGCGGCCGACGTACACATCGGCCGGTCGTGCGCGCTGGAGGTTGAGCGTGATCCCCACACCCGCACAGTACTCGGCGGGTGCCGCGCCCGGCCGGGGTGTCTCGCCCATCGGCGCCGGACCCCCAGGTCAGGGGCCTGGGGTGGCCGGGGCCGGTCGCGGCGTCCGGTCAGTCGCGGGGCAGCAGGGGGCCCAGCGGGCCCAGGTCCAGGTTGAGGTCGTCCTCGGTCAGCCCGAAGTGCTCCCGCAGCTCGGCCATGTTCTGTTCCAGGGCCATCAGCGTCAGCCCGAGCTTCTCTATCTGTTCATCGCTGATGCCGCCCTGTTCGACGCGGCGCAGCGCCTGCCGCTCCATGAGCTGCCGCAACAGCTCGACGATGGTGAGCACCAGCCCGGCCAGGCTCTTGCGGACCGACTCCTCGTCCACTTCGATCCGCCGGCCAGGGCGGGGAGCGCGGTCATCCGTCATGGCGGGTCCCCTCCCTTCCTCCTCGTTCCTCCTCCTCGTTCTCGACCCGTACGGAGGCGATCAGGGCGCGCAGGGAGATCCGCACCAGGTCGATGTCGGCGATGGTCAGGGTGATCTCCCCGGCGATCACCACGCCTCCGGCGAGCACCCGGTCGAGCAGGTCGACCAGGGCCACCTCCCTGCGCTCGATCGCACGGGTCACGACGCCGCCTCCTCCGGCCGGGCCTGGCCTTCGGCCTTCGGCGGAGCGGTGAAGGAGTACGGCGGCCAGGGGCCGCTGACCTCCAGGGTGACGCCGGGGTAGCGCTCCCCCAGGGTGATCACCAGGGCGGTGAACTCCTCGGTGAGGCCGTCGGGCACCAGATAGGAGTTGTTCAGCACCATCCATCCCTCGTACGCGGCCAGCGCGGTGTCCTGCGGCGGATGGGCGGCCGTCGCCACCGCCAGCGCGGCGAGGGAGGCGTGGATCCCCTCCGCGCGCTCGGTCGCCCGCAGATGCGCGGTCTCCTGGTCCTGCCGCTGGGCCCGCCGACGCAGCAGATAGGCGGTTCCGGGGCTGTCCTCTCCGCCGGCGGGCTCGTCCGGGTCGGGCAGGAAGGACCGGGGGTCGACATACGCCTTGACGCCCCACTCGGTGCGGTCCGCCACCCGCCGCAGCGTGGCCGTGAGGTCCTCCCGGCGCTCCTGGAGCATCGCGCGGACCCGGTCGTCGTCGTGGTAGAGCGTGGCGAAGCGCAGCGGGATGACCTGGCCCTGGCGGGCCACGCCGTTGATCACCCGGTGGTGGGCGCGGGCCGTGCGCTCCAGCCACTCCAGGTCCTCCAGATGGCCGCGCAGCGCGTCCTCGCTGAAATCCTCCAGCGGTACGGAGCCCACCACGGCGGCCAGCCCCGCCTCCTCCACCAGGCGCACCGGCTCGTCCGCCACACCGGTGAGCCCCGGTGGCGGGGCGCCGTCCTCCGGGGCGGCCATCACCGCGTACAGCCAGACGGCGAGGGAATCGGTCACCGTTCGTCCTCCCGCTCCGCGCCGCGGTCCACCTCGCGCGCGCCGCGGCCTTCCTCCAGCGCGTCGACGCGCCGCCGCAGCCGCTCGTTCTCCTCCAGGACGTCCCGGGCGCCGGAGGAGAGCGTGGGGTCGTGCTCCCACCAGTCGATGCCCATCTCCTTGGCCCGGTCCACGGAGGCGACCAGCAGCCGGATCTTGATCGTCAGCAGTTCGATGTCCAGCAGATTGATCTGGATGTCACCGGCGATGACGATGCCCTTGTCGAGCACCCGCTCCAGGATGTCGGCCAGGCTGGAGGGTTCGGATCCGCGGCGGGCCGGTTCGGGCGCGCCGCCGGTGCGCCGGACCGGCGCGTTCCAGTCGGAGCTCTGGTTCATGTGTTCTCCCCCCTGCCCCGGTAGTAGCGCTCGGTGCGGCGGTAGGAGGCGAGTTCGCCGTGGTCGTCCAGCTCGACCTGGTACTCGGCGAGGATGTCGGTGGAGTCCGGTATCCGGTGGGTCTCGACGACCTCGATGCCGATGACCCAGCCGTCCTCCCCGCGCTCCAGCGAGGTGACGCCCTCCGCGGCCCGCCCGGTCAGCCCCTCCACATGGCGCGCCGCACTCCGCGCGGCGTCGCGGGCGTCCAGGGCGGGGCGGCGGGGCCGGGACCGCTCCCGCTCCTGGCCCTGCGCATGCCGGTCCCGTTCCTCACGGGGCCGGGTGCGCGGCCGCTCCTCGTGGTGGCGCTCCTCGTGGTGGCGCTCCTCGCGGCGGCGCTCCTCGCGGCGGCGTTCCTCGCGAGGCCGTTCTTCGGGGGGCACGGCTCACACCTCCATGCCCCCGCCGGGCGGCCCCTGGGACATCAGCCTGCGGACCAGCTCGTCCTCCTCGCGGGCCGCCTCCTCCTCGGTGAGCTCTCCGCTCTCCCGGGCCTCCGCGACCTCTTCCAGCCGTTGCTTGATCACCTCGGGGTCGTACAGCTGCCGATGGGCCTCGTCATGGAGCCGCTCGGCGACCCAGACGACACCTCGCACCGGGGCCAGCGGCAGTGTGGCCAGGCCGGTGAACAGTCCCATGGCTACTCGTCGCCTTCCTCTCCTTCGAGCAGTGCGTCGGCCACGAAGTCGTACGGCGCCAGCGGGCCGAGCAGACGCATCCGGACCCGACCGTGCCAGTGCTCGGCGAGCTCTTCGGCCGCCTCCTCGAACGCCTGCCGCTTCGCGTCCTCCACCAGGAACGAGGCGTTGACCAGCCCTTCGCTGGACGCCGCCTCCTGCGACACCGAGGCCAGCGCGTACGGCCCCAGCCGCCGGTCGAGCTCCAGCGCGTCCACGCTCCGCTTCGCGTCGATGGTGTCCATCACGAGCCGGCCGAGCTGGATCCGCTGCTCGTACCCCTCCTCCTCCGGCAGCATCCGCAGCTCCTCGCGGAGCCGTCTGGCCTCGGGCTGTTCGGTCACCACCTCGCGCAGGACCGCGTCCTGTTCGTACCGGGCCCGCACGGTGAGCTGCGAGCGGCCGCGGAGCCGGTCCAGGCCGCGGGCGAAGTCGTCATGCCCCTCGGCCAGCAGCTCGTCGGTCACCGCCGCGGTGTCGCGCACGACGGTGCCGAAGCGGAACGGCAGCACCGGTGGGCCCTGCTCGGCCAGGCTGTCCAGCACCCTGGCGTGGGTCCGCAGATCCTCGGGGGTGCCCAGCGGCTTGCCGATGGGCACCTCGCTGACCACCGCGGCCTGGCCACGATGGCGGACCAGGGTCACCGGGGCCTCCGGATCCCCGACGGCGGGGAGGTCCTTGACCGACTCATCGCTCCGGTCGTCCGTGACGACCCCGTAGACATAGCAGGCACGTCCGTCCTCGGCCATCACCGCTCGCGCTCCCTGTGGCTGGTGGAACCTCTCGTGCGCCGGGGCCTGCGCCGCTCCTCGGGCTCGGGCTCCCGGTCCTCGTCGGCATCGTCGGCATCGTCCCCCAGCAGATCCGAGACCGATTCCTTGACGCCTTCCAGGGCGCCCTTGGTCTTCTTCTTGCCGCCGCCCTCCCGGAGGTCGTCCATGAGGCCGGGCAGGCCGTGGGTCTCGGTGCCGCTGCGGGCGAGGTCGAGTCGGTTGGTCGCCTCCGCGAACCGCAGATACGTATCCACGCTGGCGACGACGATCCGGGCGTCGATGGTCAGGAGCTCGATGCCCACCAGGGACACCCGCACATACACATCGATGACCAGGCCCTTGTCCAGGATCAGGTCGACCACGTCGACCAGGGCGCTGGAACTCGCCCGGTCCAGATACTGGCTCTGCTGCTGGCGTGCTACGGTCACCGCGCTCACCCGTTCCCGGGGCGGGATCCGTCAGCGTCGCTCGCGGCGCCGTACGGGCTCCTCGTCCTCCTCGTACTCCTCCTCGTCGGCGTCCCGGGGCTCCTCGTCCTCGTAGTCCTCGGGCTCCTCGGGCTCTTCCTCCTCGTCGTACTCGTCGCGCTCCTCGCCTTCCTCGCCTTCCTCGCCCTCCTCGGGCTCTTCCTCCTCGGACTCCCGCCCCTCCCGGTCGTCCTCCTCCACGATCTCGCCGTCGCGCACCACACCGCGCCAGCCCACGATCTCGTCGGGGTTGAGCAGCACCTCGCGCATGAGATGACGGCGGAAGTGCTTCATCTCCAGCCGCATCCGGCGGCCCTGGGCGCGCCAGAGGTTGCCGGTGCGCTCCATGAAGCCCTGCGGCCAGTACTCCAGGACGAACAGGATCCGGGTGAGCTCGGGGGCCAGCTCATGGAAGGTGATCGTGCCGTCCACATGGCCCTTGTCGGCCCTGGACTTCCAGATGATCCGCTTGTCGGGCACCTGCTCGATGACCTCGGCCCGCCACTTGCGGTGCGACCAGAAGACCTGGGCCTTCCACTCGGACTCGATCCCGACCCCGTCCTCGTCCTCGTTCTGGACGGCCTCGACCTTCTTCATGTACGAGGGGAAGTTCTCCCACTCCGTCCAGAGGTTGTAGGTGAGGGAGAGGGGGGCGCCCACGTCTATCTGCTCGACGATGTTGGTGACCTTGAGCTTCTTGCCGCCCTTGCCGCCACCGTCGCTGTCGCCACCGCCGCCCAGGCCCGGGATCACGCTCTTGACCTTGTCGACGACCTTCTCCTTGACCTGGCCCTTGACTTGATCCTTGACCTGGTCCTTGGCCGTGTCGACGACCTTTTCCTTGACCTGCTCCAGCCCGCCCTTCAGCGGTCCCAGCGAGGCCGTCCCGGGGTTCTTGCCCAGGTGGGTGACCGACTCCAGGGCCCGTTCACCCAGCGCCGCCAGCAGGCCCTGCGCTTCCTTCACCAGACGGTCGGTGGGCAGGTCCTTGGAGAGCGCTCCGCGCCCATCGGTCCGTCCCTTGGGGGTTTCCTCAGCCATCGCCCTCACCTCTGGCTTCGCCGCGCGGGCCCTTCGGAACCGGTCCGCTTCCTGGCCTGTGCCGGACGGTCGGCCGGCTTGCGCTGCTGCTTGCCGGTGCGCTCGCGCGGCTCGCCTTCGCGGGACCGTGCGGCGCCTCCACGCTCGCGCTCCTCGCGCTCCTCGTGCTCCTCGTGCCCGCCCGGCTTCTCGTGCTCCCGGGCCGCCGGCTCCTGGCCCTCCGCACCGCCGGTGCGCAGGGTCGAGGCGCGCTGCTCCAGCCGGTCGCTCAGGGCGTCCATGCGCCTACTGGCCGCCGACATGGCCGCCTCCCGGCCCGCGGTGACGAGACGACCGCCGATCTCCTGGCCGAGCTTTCCGAACTCGGAGGACTTCAGCTGCTGGGCGCCCGGTGGGCTGATACCGGAGCTGAGGCGCTTGCCCGCGGCGAGACCGGCGAGGCCGAGGACCAGGGTCCCCCTATGGCCGCGCCCGAAGAGATAGCCGCTGACGAAGGCCAGCGCCACCCGGCAGTTCTTCATGATCGCTCCTCCTCCCGGAGCCGAACGAGACAGCCGTTCGCGTACACATAACCAAGTATGGTGCATTTCACCCTATTCAGTGACCTTTTGGATCATATGGATCTTTCTGGGTCACTGAGGGGTTGGGTCGCGGCCGAGGGGCCGTCAGGCCGCGAGCGCCGGATGCAGCACCACCTTGGTGTAGCCCTCCACTCGCTTGTCGAACTTCTCGTACGCCTGCGGGGCCTGGTCCAGCGGGAGTTCATGCGAGACCACGAAGCTGGGCCTGGCCCGGCCCGCGATGATCAGGTCGCGCAGCTGGCGGTTGTAGCGCTTGACATTGCACTGGCCCGTGCCCATGCGCTGGCCCTTCTCGAACATCCGGCCGATGGAGACCAGCAGCTGACCGCGTTTGGCGTGCTCGTCGGGGGCGCCGGGGTCGGAGGGGACGTACAGCCCCGGCACGCCGAGCCGTCCGGTCGGCCGCACCGTGTCGACCAGCGAGTTGAGCACCACCGCGGGCTCCTCATGGCCGGCCTCGCGCCCCTGGGCCTGGTAGCCCACCGCGTCGATGCCCTTGTCGGTGCCCTCGCCGCCGGTGCGGTCCTTGATCTGCCGCACCGGGTCGTCCTTGCTGAAATCGATGGGGATGGCGCCGATCTCCTCGGCCTTGGCCAGCCGCTCGGGGACCCGGTCGACCACGAACACCTTGGCGGCGCCGCGCAGCAGCGCGGAGTAGGCGGCCATCAGCCCCACCGGGCCCGCGCCGTAGACGGCCACGCTCTCGCCCGGGGAGACCTCGGCCAGCTCACAGCCGTGATAGCCGGTCGGGAAGATGTCGGCGAGCAGGACGAAGTCGGTCTCGAACTCCTCGCCCGGGGGCAGCTTCAGGCAGTTGAAGTCGGCGAAGGGCACCCGCAGCCGCTCGGCCTGGCCTCCCGTGTAGGGGCCCATCGCCACATAGCCGTAGGCACCGCCCGCGAAACCGGGGTTGACGGTGAGACAGAAGCCGGTGTCGCCCGCGAGGCAGTTCTTGCAGAATCCGCAGGCCACATTGAACGGCATGACGACGCGGTCGCCCTTGGACAGCGTGACGACGCCGGGGCCGGTCTCCTCGATGACGCCGAGGTTCTCGTGACCGAAGACGATGCCGGGCTCGGCCGCCGTACGGCCCTCGTACATATGCAGGTCGGAGCCGCAGATCGCGCTGGACGTGACGCGCACGATCACATCGTTCGGATGCTCGATCCGAGGATCGTCGACGTCCCTCACCGTCACCGCATAGGGCTTCTCGTAGACGACGGCTTTCACCTGGATCACCTCCGCGTCGGATGCTGACGAGCGGCGGTGGTGGCGGAAACGGCACGGTCCCAGGGGGTCTCGGCCACCACCGGGTACTTCCAGCGAAACGCCGTCGGACGCCCGGCGCAACCGGGTCCCGGCGCGGCCACCCGGCCCCGGGCCCTGCCGGGCGTACGCGACCGTGATCCAGGGCCGTCTCGACCGTGATGCAGGGCCTACTCGACCGTGATCCAGTCCAGGGTGCGCTGGACGGCCTTCTTCCAGCCCGTGTAGCCCTCCTCCCTGGCCTTCTTGTCCCACTGGGGCTCCCACCGCCTGGACTCGCTCCAGTGGGAGCGCAGCTCATCGGTGTCCCGCCAGAATCCGGTGGCCAGCCCCGCGGCGTAGGCGGCGCCCAGGGCGGTGGTCTCGGCGATGACGGGGCGGCTGACCGGTACGCCCAGCACATCGGCCTGGATCTGCATGCACAGCTCGTTGTCGGTGACCCCGCCGTCCACCCGCAGGACGTCCAGGTGGATGTCGGCGTCCCGCTCCATGGCCTCGACCACGTCCCGGCTCTGGTAGCAGATGGCCTCCAGGGTGGCCCGGGCGATATGGCCATTGGTGTTGTAGCGGGTGAGGCCGACGATCGCGCCCCGGGCGTCGGAGCGCCAGTACGGGGCGAAGAGCCCGGAGAAGGCGGGCACGAAGTACACCCCGCCGTTGTCCTCCACGGTGCGGGCGAGCCGCTCGCTCCCGGGGGCGTCGTCGATCATCTTCATCTGGTCGCGCAGCCACTGGACGGCCGAGCCGGTGACGGCGATCGAGCCCTCCAGGGCGTAGACGGGAGGGCTGTCGCCGAACTGGAACGCCACGGTCGTGAGCAGCCCGCTGGTCGAGCGGATCAGCTCCGTCCCGGTGTTGAGCAGCAGGAAGTTACCGGTGCCGTAGGTGTTCTTGGCCTCGCCGGGGGCGAAGCAGACCTGGCCGACCGTGGCCGCCTGCTGGTCGCCGAGGACGCCGGTGATGGGGGTGGCGGTGCGCAGCGGGCGGGAGGTGCGGGCCTGGCCGAACGCCTCGGGGTGGGAGGAGGGGTTGATCGTCGGCAGCATCGCGCGCGGAATGCCGAAGATCTCCAGCAGTTCGTCGTCCCAGTCCAGCGTCTCCAGGTTCATCAGCATGGTGCGGCTGGCGTTGGTGACATCGGTGGCGTGGATGCCGGCGCCGGGGCCGCCGGTGAGGTTCCACAGCACCCAGGCGTCGGTGTTGCCGAAGAGGGCGTGGCCGCGCTCGGCGGCCTCGCGGACGCCCTCGACGTTCTCCAGAATCCATTTGATCTTGCCGCCGGAGAAGTAGGTGGCGGGCGGCAGCCCGGCCTTGCGGCGGATGATCTCCCCACGGCCGTCCCGTTCCAGGGCGGCGGCGATGGTGTCGGTGCGGGTGTCCTGCCAGACGATGGCGTTGTAGTACGGGCGGCCGTTGCGCGGATCCCAGATCACCGTGGTCTCGCGCTGATTGGTGAGGCCGATCGCGGCCAGGTCGTCGGGCGAGAGGCCGCCCGTGCGCAGGGCGTTCTGCATCACGGAGTTGGTGCGCTCGTAGATCTCCACCGGATCGTGCTCGACCCACCCGGCACGCGGCAGGATCTGGCGGTGCTCGAGCTGGTACCGAGCCACCTCGTCGCCGTCGTGGTTGAAGATCATGAAGCGGGTGCTGGTGGTCCCCTGGTCCACCGCACCGACGAATTCCGGCATGGTGCCGCCTCTCGTGGGTGGGGTCCGGCCCGGATCGGCTATTCGGGGGCGAGGGTGCGGCCCACCTCCGGTTCGGCCACCGGGAGGTAGCGAGTGATCAGGACCTTGTAGAGGGCGGCGCCGATCAGCCCTCCGACCAGCGGGCCCACGATCGGCACCCAGAAGTAGATGTTCCCGAACTGGTCCCGCCAGGCGCTGTCATAGCCGGTGATGTAGCTGGCGAGCCGGGGGCCGAAGTCGCGGGCCGGGTTGATGGCGTACCCCGCGTCGGCGCCCCATGCCATGCCGATCGCGACCACGATCAGGCCGATGATGAACGGCCCCAGATTGGCCTTGGGGGCCGAGTTCAGCAGATCGGTGACGGCGAAGATCAGCAGCACCAGGATCGCGGTGCCGATGATCTGGTCGCGCAGCGCGCCCCATTCGCTGACCGGGAGGACGCCGTTGCCGGGGAGGGTGGAGAAGACGAACTGGGTCTTGAAGGTGTGCCCCGGGTCGGCGTGGCCCAGCACCTCGGTGTAGTTCCAGCGCACCAGCAGGGCCCCGACGAACGCGCCGAGGGTCTGGGCCCCCACGTACGGCAGGACCTTGCTCCAGGGGAAGCCCTTGAAGGCCGCCAGCGAGACGGTGACCGCCGGGTTGATATGGGCCCCGCTGAGCCGCGCCGCCACATACACGCCGAGGGTGACGCCCAGGCCCCAGGACCAGGCGATGGAGTCGTGGTCGCCGAGAGCGCCCGGGGGCTTGGTGAGGGCGCCACCGGCCACGACCTGGGCCACGACGCCGCAGCCGAAGAGGATCAGCACCATGGTGCCCGCGAACTCCGCGCAGAGCTCGCCGACCAGTGCCGACCTCGGACGGTTCACCTCCGGAGCAGCCTTCTGGTCGGTCATGCGCCCATCCTGGGCGCGCGGCGGCACGGCGGCCCGTCCTGCTGGGCCGTCCGGGGCATGGACGGGTCGGGGGCGGGCCGGGGGGGCGGGGCGGGGCGGGGCGGGGCGGGGCGGGGAAGCGAATCATCGACGGGTCATGGACGGGCCATGGACGGCGAAACCCGGTCTGTACGGATCAGGGTGCGGCCCTGTACCAAGGTCAGGACACCATCACCCATCGCCCTCCAGCGGAAACAGGACGACACGGATGCCGACCACCCACGCCCCGACCAACTGGGCCGGAAACATCACGTTCTCCGCCGCCCGGCTGCACCACCCGGACACCGTCGACGAGCTGCGGCGGATCGTCGGCTCCGCCGACCGGGTGCGGGTGCTCGGCACGGGCCACTCCTTCAACCGCATCGCCGACACCGAGGGCGATCTGGTGAACCTGGACCGGCTGCCGCACCGGGTGGAGATCGACGCCGAAAAGCGCACCGCGACCATCGCGGCCGGTATGCGCTACGCCCATGTGGCCCAGGCCCTGCACACGGAGGGCCTGGCCCTGGCCAATCTCGCCTCGCTGCCGCACATCACGGTCGCGGGGGCCTGTGCCACCGCCACCCATGGCTCGGGGAGCGCCCAGCGGTGCCTGGCGGCGGCGGTCGCCGGGCTGGAGATCGTCGGCCCCGACGGCGAGGTGACCCGGATCAGCCGGGACCAGGACCGGGACCGGCTGAACGGGGCCGTGGTCGGGCTCGGCGGACTGGGCGTCGTCACCGCCATGACGCTGGACATCGAGCCCACCTACGAGGTGGCCCAGTGGCTGTGGACCGGGCTTCCGCTGGACCGGCTGGACGACAGCTTCGAGGAGATCTTCGGCGCCGCCTACAGCGTCAGCGTCTTCACCGACTGGCACTCGGGCGAGGGGGTGGTGTGGCTGAAGTGCCGCACCGATCTGCCCGATCCCCCGGAGCCCGGGCAGCCGTGGCTGGGGGCCGTCCCGGCCGACCGCCACCACCACCCGGTGCCCGCGATGCCGCCGCTGCACTGCACCGAACAGCTGGGCGCACCGGGGCCGTGGCATGAGCGGCTGCCGCACTTCCGCCCGGACTTCACCCCCAGCAACGGCGATGAGCTGCAGTCGGAGCTGCTGCTGCCGCGCGAGGCCGCCTCGGCGGCGTTCGCCGCGCTGCGCGGCCTCGGCGACCGGATCGCGCCCGTGGTGCAGGTGTCCGAGGTCCGTACGGTCGCCGCGGACGAGCTGTGGCTGAGCCCCGCGTACGGCCGGGACAGCGTGGCCTTCCACTTCACCTGGGTCCCCGACCACGAGGCGGTGATCGAGGTGGTGGCCGCGATGGAGGAGGCGCTGCTGCCGCTGGGGGCGCGGCCGCACTGGGGCAAGCTGACGACGGCCGCCCCCGAGCGGGTCCTCGCCTCGTACGACCGGGCCGCCGACTTCGCGCGGCTGCTGGCCGAGCACGACCCGGCGGGGAAGTTCCGCAACGCCTATCTGGACGGCTACTTCCCCACCGGGTGAGCCCGTCGACCGTGTGAGAGCGTCCGGGCCGGTCCTCAGCCGGTCCAGGACCATTCGGCGACCTCGGGCATATCGGTGCCGTGCTCGCGGATCCAGGCGTGGTGGCGGGTGCGGGCGTCCTGCATCCGCTGCCGTACGGCCACGGCGCGCGCCGCGAGCCCCGGGGTCCGGTCGATGACGTCCATCACCAGCCGGTAGCGGTCCAGGTCGTTGCGGACCACCATGTCGAACGGCGTGGTCGTGGTGCCCATCTCCTTGTAGCCGCGCACATGCAGATGCGGGTGGACGGCCCGGCGGTAGGACAGCCGGTGCACCAGCCACGGATACCCGTGGTAGGCGAAGATGACCGGCCGGTCGCGGGTGAACAGGGCGTCGAACTCATGGTCCGGCATCCCGTGCGGATGCTCCTCCTTCGGCAGCAGCCGGGTCATGTCGACGACATTGACCACCCGCACGGCCACATCGGGCAGATGGCGGCGGAGGATTCCGGCGGCCGCGACGACCTCCTGGGTGGGCACGTCACCCGCGCCGGCCAGCACCACGTCCGGCTCCCCCGCGCCGTTCTCGGTACCGGCCCAGTCCCAGGTCCCGGCGCCGCGGGCGCAGTGGGCGCGCGCCTGGTCGAGATCGAGCCAGTCGAAGCAGGGCTGTTTGCCCGCGACGACGACATTGACGTAGTCGCGGGTGCGCAGGACGTGGTCGGCCACGCTGAGCAGGGTGTTGGCGTCCGGCGGCAGATAGACCCGCACCACTTCGGGGCTCTTGTTGAGCACATGGTCGACGAAACCGGGGTCCTGGTGCGAGAAGCCGTTGTGGTCCTGGCGCCACACGTGCGAGGTCAGCAGATAGTTGAGCGAGGCCACGGGGCGCCGCCACGGCAGTGAGCGGGACACCTTCAGCCATTTGATGTGCTGGTTGACCATGGAGTCGACGATGTGCACGAACGCCTCGTAGCAGGAGAAGAGGCCGTGCCGCCCGGTCAGCAGGTAGCCCTCCAGCCAGCCCTGGCAGAGGTGCTCGGAGAGGACCTCCATGACCCGGCCGCCCCGGCTGAGGTGCTCATCGGTGGGCAGGACGGCCTCCTGCCACGCCTTGCCGGTGGTGCGGAAGAGGCCCTCCAGCCGGTTGGAGGCGGTCTCGTCGGGGCCGACCACCCTGAAGTCGCGGCGGGCGCCGGTGTCCGCCATGACCCTCTCCAGCAGCCCGCCGAGGACCCGGGTCGGCTCGTGCAGGGCCGCACCGGGCTTGTCCACGGGGACCGCGTACCGCTCCAGGTCGGGCAGGGGCAGCGAGCGCAGCAGCAGCCCGCCGTTGGCGTGCGGATTGGCGCCCAGGCGGCGGTCGCCCTGCGGGACCTCGGCCAGGAGCCGCGGCCGGGGCCGCCCGTCGGCGTCGAAGAGCTCCTCGGGGCGGTACGAACGCAGCCAGCGCTCCAGCTGCCGCAGATGCTCCGGGTTCTCCCGGACGCCCGGCAGGGGGACCTGATGGGCGCGCCAGGTGCCCTCCACGGGGAGCCCGTCGACCACCTCGGGCCCGGTCCAGCCCTTGGGCGTACGGAGCACGATCACCGGCCAGCGCGGCCGCTCGACGCGGCCGTCCTCGCGGGCGGTCTGCTCCTCGCGGGCGGCGCGCTGGAGCAGGGCGATCCGGTCCAGGGCCTCGTCCAGGGCGTCCGCCATGGCTCGGTGCACGTCGAGCGGTTCGTCCCCGGCGACGTGAATCGGCTCATGGCCGTACCCGCGCAGCAGCTCGTCGAGTTCGGGCCGCGGCAGCCGGGCGAACACCGTGGGATTGGCGATCTTGTATCCGTTGAGGTGGAGGATCGGCAGTACGGCCCCGTCGTGGACGGGGTCCAGGAACTTGTTCGCGTGCCAGGAGCCGGCCAGCGGGCCGGTCTCGGCCTCGCCGTCGCCGATGACGCAGGCCACCAGCAGCCCGGGGTTGTCCAGCGCGGCCCCGTAGGCGTGGGCGAGGGAGTAGCCGAGCTCGCCGCCCTCGTGGATCGAGCCGGGGGTCTCGGGGGCGACATGGCTGGGCACCCCGCCGGGGAAGGAGAACTGCCGGAAGAGCCGGGCCATACCCGCCGCGTCCCGGCCGACGTCCGGATAGATCTCGGAGTAGCTGCCGTCCAGCCAGGAGCCGGCGAGCACCGCGGGGCCGCCGTGGCCGGGGCCCCAGACACAGATGGCGTCCAGGTCGCGGTCCTTGATGACGCGGTTCAGGTGGGTGTGGACGAGGTTGAGGCCGGGTGAGGTGCCCCAGTGGCCCAGCAGCCGGGGCTTGATGTGGTCCGGGCGCAGCGGCTCGGTCAGCAGCGGGTTGGCCAGCAGATAGATCTGGCCCGCCGCGAGGTAGTTGGCGGCGCGCCAGTGGGCGTCCAGGGCGCGGATCCGGTCGTCGCCGAGCCCGCTGTCCGGCGAGCCCGTCGAGCTGTCCGGTGAGCCCGTCGTGGTCGGTGCGTCTGGCATGGACCTCTCTCTCCCTCGTGGTGTCCGGTGATGCCCTCGTGGTGTCTGTGTCCGGTTGCCTTGCCTTGCGGTCGCGTTCCCTGCCCGCCGGTCGGCCGTTCAGACCCACTCCGGCACGATCACCACCGGGCAGGCCGCGTGGTGCAGTGCCGCGTGGGCGATGCGGCCGAGCTCCAGTCCCACGGCGTGACCGTGGCCGCGCCGGGCGCCGAGGACCAGCAGATCGGCGGTCGCCGCCGCGTGGAGGAGCGCCTTGCGGGCCGTTCCCTCGACCGTCTCACGGTCGACGGTGACCTCGGGGTGGTCCAGTCCGGGGGCCCGCAGGGCGTGCTCCAGCGTCCGCTCCGCCCGTGCCCAGTGGGCACGTACCGGGTCCCCCGCCAGCAGCAGATCATCCGCCACCTCACCGGCCGGGGCGCGCCAGGCGCGTACGGCCTCCAGGGTGCGGCCGCTCACCTCGGCCTCGCGGAAGGCGAACCGGGTCGCGGCCGAGGGTCCGGTCGTCTCGCCCACGCCGAGCACGATCCGGCCGAAGACGCCGCGCCGGTTGGGCTCGCCGCCGCGGACGACGGTGACCGGGCACGAGGCGCGGGCGGCGACCGCGAGGCTGACCGAGCCGAGGAGCAGCGCGGCGAGTTCGCCCCGCCCGCGGGAGCCGGTGACCAGGCCCGAGGCGTCCCGGCCGGCCCGCAGCAGCGCGGCGACCGGGTCCTCCGGCAGGACCTCGGCGCAGACCTTCACCTCGAGTCCGCCCCGGCGGGCGCGCTCCGCGGCGGAGGCGGCGATCTCCTCGTCCCTGATCAGCTCCCAGGGGCGCGCCGGGTCGGCGGCGGGGGCGATGCCCTCGTACCGCTCCCACAGCGAGGCGTGGATCAGCCGCAGCGGCACGGCGTGCCGGGCCGCGGCGTCCACCGCCCAGTCCACGGCCTGAAGGCTGTGGTGGGAGCCGTCGACGCCCACGACGAGGGGGAGGTCCACCGTTTCCACCACCTTCCGCGCGGCGGCCGTACTGTGCCGGCGCCTTTCACCCTCGCGGCCGTGCGGGATCCGGCGCGAGGGGCGTTTCGGCCCCGCCGGGGGTCGTTCGGCCCAGGGTGCCCATGCGGGCCGAACGGTCCGCATCGGACCCCGGGCAGCCCAAGAGGGGGGCCGGGTCGCCGTCCCAAGCTGGGACCGGACCGGGGAGGCACGGATGAAGCACCGCAAGATCGGCAACGTGATGACCGACGACGTCGTCCGGGTGAACTCCATGACCTCGTTCGACGAGGTCGGTGCGCTGCTCTCCCGGCACCGCTTCAACGGGCTGCCCGTGGTGGACGACGACGACAAGGTGGTCGGCATGATCACTGGGACCGATCTCAGCGAACCCGCCCCGACGGCCGGGCAGCTGATGTCGCGGCCCGCGGTCACCGTGCGCCCCCAGGACAGCATCGTGGACGCGGCCCGCGCGATGGACCGCCATCGCGTCGAGCGGCTGCCCGTCGTGGACGAGGAGGAACGGCTGATCGGCATCGTCACCCGCCGGGATCTGCTGCGGGTCTTCCTCCGCCCGGACGACGAGATCCGGGCCGAGGTGATCGACGAGGTGCTGGTCCGCTCGCTGTGGCTGGGCCCGCAGTCCGTCGCGGTCACCGTGACCGACGGGATCGTACGGCTGGAGGGCCGGCTGGACCGGCACAGCGAGATCCCCATCGCGGTCCGGATGACCGGACAGGTGGACGGCGTGGTGGCCGTGGTCGACCGGCTCACCTACCTCATCGACGACTCCGCCGGCCGGGGAGGTGCGCGGCGATGATCCACCCGGCCAAGCCGGTGCGGGACGGCCGGGTGGTGGTGGGCCTGGACGGCTCGGACAGCGCCTGGGCCGCGCTGGACGGGGCGGTCGCCGAGGCGCGGCGCCGGCACGCCACGCTGGAGATCGTGCACGCCTGGCCGTGGGCGCGGACCGACCCGCTCGCCTTCGACCCGGACAGCGAACCGCGGCGGCCCGCGGTGGAGATCGCCAGGACCGTGCTGCGGCTGGCCGTGTCGCGGGCCCAGGAGCAGGATCCGCAGCTGCGGATCGTGCCCACCCTGACGGCGCAGGACGCGGTGCCCGAGCTGTTGCGGATCGGCGGGGACGCCGCGCTGATCGTCATCGGCACCCGGGGGCTGGGCGGTTTCACCGGACTGCTGCTCGGCTCGGTCGGGCTGCGGCTGGCCGCCCACACCCGGCGCCCGCTGCTGGTGGTACGCGGCGGGCCACCGAAGACGTACGGGCTCGAGAGCCACGGCAAGGTCCTGGTCGGGGTGGAGAGCAGCGCGGACGCGGCGGCGGCCCGGTTCGCCTTCGAGGAGGCCAGGCGGCGCCGGGCCCGGCTGCGGGTGCTCTACGCCTGGCCGCGGCCCCGGGTCTTCGCGGGCGAGCACGCGCTGCCCGCACGCGAGGTGGTGGCGCTGCGCGCCGAGCGGGAACAGACGGTGGCCTACGACATGGTGGCCGGCCTGCGCGAGGAGTTCGGGCAGATCCGGGTGCGCGAGCACACCACCCACACCGCCCCCGCCCAGGCGCTGGTGGAGGCGTCACGAGCGGCCGACGTGCTGGTACTCGCCGTCCACCGGCGAACCCCCCGACTCGGCATGCAACTGGGTCCGGTCACCCACGCGGCCCTCCACCATGCGCACTGCCCGGTGGTGCTGGTGCCGGTGGAGTAGCGCCGGTCCGGGCGGACCGGGACCCCGGCGGCCTCCGCCGCCGGGCGACGGCCCCGGCGGCGGAGGCCGGATGACGCGTGGAGCTGTGGGAGCAGGGCGAGGCCCGGGCCGTCCTCAACTCCGGCCTCGACCGAATGGGCCGACCGGGGTCGGCGGCCCGGCTGGGCGGCCGGGCGGCTGGGCCAGGCAGGCACATCAGGCGACCGTGGCGAGCGGCGGTGCCGGGCCACCGCGCCGGGTGTGCAGGTTGGCCCGGGCCGGGTTCCCGGGGCTGTTTCCGGGCGGTGGAAAGGGCCGGATGACCTGGTCCCTGGGACCTACCCGGGACCGGTCGGCCCTGTCGGTGGGGGCCCGGTCATGGTCCGCTGGAATTGGCACCGGGGGCATCCGGCAGACGCGGAGAAGCGGACGCACGAGTACCGCGCACCGCGCAATCAGGGCCCGCGAGAAGTGGGCGCCCCCGGCGCCGCGCCTCGGGCTGGGCGCCTCCCAGCGCCGGCCGCGGCCGTGTCCAGGGGGCGTAGCGCCGCTGCCGTGAGGGCATGCGCACGGGCCGCGGTCAGCCATCCGGCCGCGCGTGCGTGACCGAGCACGGCCGGACGGTCGCACCGCTGGCCGGCGGCCGGCGGCTCGTACGCCCCGGAGGCGGGCCGAGGTGCCGAGCGGGTCTGCCGGGAAGGAGACAGCGATGGCGCGCCCCGTCACCGTCGGACTGGACGGTTCCCCCGAGAGTCTGGCCGCCGCCGGCTGGGCGGCGCACGAGGCCTGTTCGCGCGACGCGCCGCTGCGGCTGGTGAACGCGTGGCCGGGCCCCGATCAGAAAGATCTGACTCCGGGCCGGGAGGCCGGCTGGCACTACTGGGCCGAACGCGCCCTGGACTCGGCGCGGGCCGAGCTGGACGCCGCCCACCCGGACATGGCGATCCTCACCGACCAGATCCCCGGGCGGCCCGCGCCCGTTCTGCTGGCCGAGGCGGAGCGCGCCCAGCTGGTGGTGGTGGGGTCCCGCTCGATCGGCGCGGTCGCCGGGTTCTTCCTCGGCTCCGTCGGCCTGGAGCTCGCCGCACGCGCCGTGACCCCCGTGGTCCTGGTGCGGGCGGACGCGCACGAGGAGCGGCAGGGCGATGTGGTGGTCGGGGTGGAGCCGGGCGAGCCGGGCGACGACATCCTGGAGTTCGCCTTCGACGCCGCGGCCCGCCGCGCCGGTGTGCTGCGGGCGGTGTACGCCAGCCGGGTCCCCGCCATCCGGGGCGACGCCCCGTGGGTGGTGGACGTGGGGCTGAGCGACGCGCGCAAGGAGTCCGAGCATGCGCTGGGCGAGGTGCTGGCGCCGTGGCGGGACAAGTACTCCGAGGTGCGGGTCTTCGAGGAGATCGCGTCGGAGAGCCCGGCCCGGCAGCTGGTGGGCGCGGCGGCCGGGACGGCGCTGATGGTGGTGGGCCGCGGTCCGCGCCAGGTGGGGTTCGGCCCCCGGCTGGGACCGGTCACCCAGGCGGTGGCGCACCACGCCGCCTGCCCGGTCGCGATCGTGCCCCAGCGATGAGACCTCGGGGAGCCCGGCCGCCTCACCACCCACCGCGCGACGAGACGGCCGAGAACCGCGGCGGAAGCCGAAGGCGAACAACCGCAGGAGAGGGAAACGGCCATGAAAGCACTCGTCTTCCACGGGCCGGAGCGGTCCTCCTGGCAGGAGGTGCCCGACCCGGAACTCGAAGCCAGCACCGACGCGATCGTCCGGATCGGCACCACGACCATCTGCGGCACCGATCTGCATATCCTCCGCGGCGAGCTGCCGGACGTCAGCCCCGGCAGGGTGCTCGGCCACGAGGGGGTCGGCGAGGTCGTCGAGACCGGTGCCGATGTCCGCGGGGTCCGTCCCGGCGACCGGGTGCTGCTCTCCTGCATCTCGGCCTGCGGCCACTGCCGCTTCTGCCGGGAGCGCAACTACGGACAGTGCCGTGACGGCGGGGGCTGGATCCTCGGGCGCATGATCGACGGCACCCAGGCCGAGTACGTACGGGTGCCGTTCGCCGATCTGTCCACCCATCCGCTGACGGGGTCGGCCGAGAGCCATGACGCCGTGCTGCTGGCGGATGTCTTCCCCACCGCCTACGAGGTGGGCGTCCTCAACGGCCGGGTGGGGCCGGGCGATACGGTCGTGGTGGTGGGCGCCGGGCCGGTCGGGCTGGCCTCGATCGCCACGGCGCACTTCTTCTCGCCCGGCCGGATCATCTCCGTCGATCCGGATCCGGCCCGGCTGGACGCCGCCAAGCGGGTCGGCGCCGACGCGGTGGCGGATTCCGCCGAGGATCCGGAGCGGCTGGTCGGCGATCTCACCGATGGGCTCGGCGCCGATGTGGTGATCGAGGCCGTCGGGAGCCCGCGGAGCTTCGAGACCTGCACCCGGATGGTGCGGCCCGGCGGCCGGATCGCCAATGTCGGGGTGCACGCCCGGCCCGCGACGCTGCATCTCGAAGAGCTGTGGATCAAGAACGTGACGATTACCACCGGGCTGGTCGACACCTTCTCCACCCCCACCCTGCTCTCCCTGCTGGCCGCCGGGCGGCTGCCCGCCTCCGCGCTGATCACCCATCTCTTCGAACTGGACCAGATGGAGGAGGCGTACGACGTCTTCGCCCGCGCGGCCGACACCGGCGCGATCAAGATCGCGATCGGCGAGGCCGCCCGTCCGCTGGTGGCCCGGGGGACGTGAGCGGGGAGGTGACGCGCATGAGAGCGCCCATCGTCGTCGGCGTCGACGGTTTCGCCGAGAGCCCGCCGGCCGCACACTGGGCGGCCCGCGAGGCGCTGCTGCGGGATCTGCGGCTGCGTCTGATCCACGCCTGGAACCCGCCGTCGCCCGAGGCCCCGGCCCTCCCCCACGAGGACGATCTGAACTACTGGGCGCAGCGCTTCCTGACCGACCTGGTGGGCGAGTTGCGCGACGCCCATCCGGGGCTGCGGGTCTCGGCCGAGCTGGTGCCGCGCGAGACCGTGCCCGCCCTGCTGGACGCGGCCAGGGACGCCGAGATGCTGGTGCTCGGCTCGCGCGGCCGCGGCACCCCCGGTGGCTTCCTGCTCGGATCGACCGGCCGCCATGTGCTGGCGCACGGGGAACGGCCGGTGGTCATGGTGCACGCCGACGACCAGCCGCTGACCGCCGATGTGACCGTCGGGGTGCGCCTGCGGGGGGCGAGCGAGGAGACGCTGCGGTTCGCCTTCGACGCCGCCGCCCGGCGCGGCGGCGCCCTGCGTGCCGTACACGCGGGCGCGGGTACGGGCACGGGCGCGCCGGAAGCGGAGGAAGCCGCGGCGGCGGACGCGCTGGACGCGGCGCTGCGCCCCTGGCGGGAGAAGTACCCCGGGGTGCCGGTGGCGGAGGCCCTCACCTCCGAGCGCCCGGCCCTCGGGGTGATGCACACCGCGCCGGGCTCCGGGCTGCTCGTGCTGGGCCGCGAGGAGACGGAGCCGGCCCCCGTCCCCCACCTGGGCTCGGTGATCCACGCGGCGGTGCACCACGCGCCGTGCCCGGTGGCGGTCGTCCCGTGCAGCTGATGTCCGAAGGGACGTGTAGCTGATGTCCGAAGGGAGGCGGGAGTGACGTGTCGGAGGCGATGACCACCGACCTCTACGAGGCGACGATGGCCCTGTCGTATCTGCGCGAGGGCATGACCGGCCCGGCCACCTTCGACCTCTACGCCCGCGACGTGCCGCCCGAGCGGGGCTTCCTGGTCGCCGCGGGCCTGGAGCCGGCGCTGGACTTTCTGTCCGGCTTCCGTGTGGAGGCCGAGGACGTGGCGGCGTTCGCCGAGGCGATGCACCGTCCGTCCGAGGATCTGGAACCCCTGCTGGGGCTCGGCTTCGACGGCGAGGTGCGGGCGGTGCCCGAGGGGCGGATCGTCCTGGCCGGGGAGCCGCTGCTGGAGCTGACCGCGCCACTGCCGCAGGCTCAGCTGGTCGAGACGTATCTGATGGGACAGCTGAGCCATCAGACCACCATCGCCTCCAAGGCGGCCCGGTGCGTGCTGGCCGCGGAGGGGCGCCCGGTGGTGGACTTCTCGCTGCGCCGCACCCACGGCCCCGGGGCCGGGATGCAGTCGGCGCGGTTGAGCGCGATGACCGGGTTCACGGCGACCAGCAATGTGGCGGCGGCCGCCGCGTACGGGATCGAGGCCAGCGGGACGATGGCGCATGCGTACATCGAGGCGTTCCCTGACGAGGAGACCGCGTTCCGCGCGTTCGCCCGTACCCATCCCGGACCGGTCACCTTCCTGGTGGACACCTACGACACCGCGACCGGGGTGGCCACCGCGGCCCGGGTGCTGCGCGAGCTGGAATCCGGGCCCGGTGGCGCGATCCGGCTGGACAGCGGCGACCTGGGCGAACAGGCGGTGCGGGCGCGGGCGATCCTCGACGCGGCGGGGCTGCCCGAGGTGCGGATCGTGGCGAGCGGCGGGCTCGACGAATACGCCCTGGAGGAGCTGGTCCACTCGGGCGCGCCGATCGATGTCTTCGCCGTGGGCACCCGGATGGGGGTGTCGGCCGACGCCGCCGCCCTCGACACCGCGTACAAGCTGGTCGCCTACGACGGGACCCCGGTGATGAAACTGTCCTCGGCCAAGGCCACCGCCCCCGGGACCAAGCAGGTCTGGCGCCGCCCCGGCTACGCCGATGTGATCGGCGAACGCGACGAGCTTCCCCCGGGCGGCGGCGCGCCACTGCTGGAGACCGTGATGCGGGAGGGCAGACGCACCGGAGCCCCCGACACCCTCGACCGCGCGCGGCGGCGGTTCGCCACCGAACTCGCGGGGCTGCCGCCGCACGCCCGGCGGATCCGCCACCCGGTCCCGCCCCGGCCGGCCACCTCCGCCGGGCTGGCCGGGCTCGCGGGGCGGGTGCGCCACCGCATCGCGCACCGGCTGGCGGCCGGCGGCGAGGCGGGCGGAAGACAGGCAGCGTGACCAAGGAGGATGCCGTGCCCCGGAGTGCGCACATTGTGAGCGATGTGATGACCCATACCGTCGTCGCCGTCGGCCGCGAAGCGCCGTTCAAGGAGATCGTCAGAACGCTGGAGCAGTGGCGGGTGAGCGCCCTGCCGGTGCTGGAGGGCGAGGGGCGGGTCATCGGCGTGGTCTCGGAGGCGGATCTGCTGCCCAAGGAGGAGTTCCGCGACAGCGATCCGGCGCGGGTGGCGCAGCTGCCCGACCTCCCCGGTGTCGCCAAGGCGGGCGCGGTGACGGCGGATGAGCTGATGACGTCCCCCGCCATCACCGTCCACGCGAGCGCGACGCTCGCCGAGGCCGCGCGGATCATGACCCATAAGCGGGTCAAACGGCTCCCGGTGGTGGACGAGGAGGGCCGCCTGGAGGGCATCGTCAGCCGCGCCGACCTGCTGAAGGTGTTTCTGCGGCCGGACGACGACATCGAGGAGGAGGTGCGCCGCGAGGTGGTGGCCCATCTCTTCCCGGCCGCGGGGGAAACGGTCCGGGTGAGCGTGAACGAGGGCGTGGTCACCCTGACCGGCCGGGTCAAGGAGGCCGTTCTCATCCCGGCGGCGGCCCGTCTCATCCGGGCGATCGAGGGCGTGGTCGACTTCGACAACCAACTTACGGCGGCGCCTCATACGGCCCAGCGGCGGTAGGGATTCGGCCCGGCGACACTCCTACCGGCCCACGCCGCCCCAGGCTCGGCGGCGGCGCTCGATCAGCCGCCACAGCCGCTGCCGCAGTCGCCACTGCCACTGCCACTGCCACTGCCACTGCCACTGCCACTGCCGGTCGGGACGTCCAACGGCACCGGTCGGTTGTTGGGTGCGGGTTTCGTTTCGCGCCTTCGGCGCCATTGAGCAGCGGGGCAGGAGGCCTGGGAGCGCGGGCCTCGCCGCCGACCGCCGGGCCGGTGGGGGCAGGGCCGGTGACGGCTTCCGTGCTCGGTGTCCGGAGCCTCTCCGGACCGCGGTTCGGCGGGGTCCGGCACCCCCTTCCGAAAATTGCTTGATCTGGCGCAACTGATTCATCAAGCGATGCCCAAAGCCCCGCCGGGTCCGCCACGCCGGGGTCCTCTCGGGAGCGCGCGCCCCGGCTGCGGCGGCCAGCGGCGGCAAACGCGAAACCGGCCGGGCACGGCCATCGCCTCACCGGATGTGGCGGCTCCAGCGGGGGCCGACCTCGGCCCAGGCGCGGCCCCATTCCTGGGTGCGGGCGCGGTCCAGGCGCCAGCGCGCCACACCGCGTCCGGCCAGCGAGATCGCGCCCACGCCCGCCGCGGCCGACGTTCCGGCGAGCACCGCGCGGGTGGCGATCTGCTCGGGGGTGGGCGGCCGCTGGACCAGGCGGCCCCGGTCGTCGGTCCAGACCTCGGTGGCGGTGCCCGCCTTGCTGCCGTCGTGGACCCGGGCCGTGCCGGTGTGGACGGTGCCGTCGGGGCCGGTCCACCGGACGATCGCGCGCACCTGGCCGGTGGTGGACCCGTCGCCCGCGGGCTGCGCGACGGGCGCGTCCTCCTTCAGGACCGCCGGCACCCGGTGCCGGTCCGCCCGCTCCTGCCGCAGCGACGTGTCCACGGCGGTGCCCGCGGCCACCCCCGCCGCCGGGCCGCCGACCGCCATCACCAGGCCGGTGACCAGTACGACCCACGCCTCGATCACATCCGAGCGGCGTCTGAGCGGGTTGCGACGCCACCGCCATGTCCGCCGCCCCCGCACTTCCGTGCCCATGTCGCGACCGTCGCACGCGCGGGGAGGGCGGGACGAGGGCCGGGCAGCCCCCTTGAGGGCCCGTTCGGCCCTGGTACCGCCCTGACCTGCTGCGCCACGATTCCCACCGGGGGCAGGGCGGACGGCGGACGAACAGTGCGAGAGCCCATGACCGAGAGACGAGCGACACCGGCGACACCGATCAGGGTGTTCGTACTCGACGACCACGAGGTCGTCCGGCGCGGACTGCACGATCTCCTGGACGCCGAACCGGACATCGAGGTGGTCGGCGACGCGGGAACCGTGGACCACGCGCTGGCCCGGGGCCCGGCGCTGCGGCCCGATGTGGCCATCCTGGACGTCCGGCTGCCGGACGGGGACGGCATCACGGTCTGCCGCGAGTTGCGCTCCCGGATGCCGGACCTGGCCTGTCTGATGCTGACCTCGTTCGACGACGACGATGCCCTGCTGGACGCGATCATGGCCGGGGCGGCGGGCTATGTGCTCAAGCAGATCAAGGGGTCGGACCTGGTCTCGGCGGTGCGCACCGTGGCCTCCGGCCAGTCGATGCTGGACCCGGCCACCACCGCCCGGCTGATGAGCACCCTGCGGGGTGACACCGCCCCGCAGGAGCCCAGGGACGAGGTGCTGGCCGGGCTGTCCCCGCGCGAGCGGGAAATCCTGGTGCTGATCGGCGACGGGCTCACCAACCGGCAGATCGGCAAGCGGCTCTTCCTGTCCGAGAAGACGGTCAAGAACCACATCTCCCGGCTGCTGGCCAAGCTGGGCGTGGAGCGCCGTATCCAGGCGGCGGTGCTGGCGACCCACTCGGCCCCGTCACCCGGCGACGACCATCCGGGATGACCGGGCCCGGAAGCCGCACAGACCCGTCCGTACCCCTCAACCGCCCCGATCCTGACCGCCCACCACCGCTGACGGCCCACCGGCGAGGAGACCCCATGCAGCCCGCAATGCTCGACGCGGCGATCCTGGAGAAGCTGATCTCCGCGGCCGTGGCCGCCCCGTCGATGCACAACACCCAGCCGTGGCGCTATCGGCTGAACCCCGACACCGTCACGCTGGAGGTCCGGGCCGCCCCCGAGCGGGCGCTGCGGTACGCCGATCCGATGGGCCGGGCGCTGAGCGTCTCCGCCGGGGCCGCCGTGTTCAATCTGCGGGTCGCCGTGGCCCACTTCGGCTGGGACCCGGTGGTCCGGCTGCTGCCGTACCGGTCGCAGCCCGATCTGCTGGCCACGGTGCGCCTGGCCGCGTCGCCCCACGACGGCGCCGGGCACGGTGCCCCGCACCACGGCGGCCGGCACGGTGCCCCGCACGGCGCCCCGCCCGACGATCTGTACGACGTCATCTGGCGGCGGCACAGCAGCCGCTCCCCCTTCTCCGGGCGCCGACTGCCGCCCCGGGTGCTGTACGAACTGGCGGAGGCGGCGCGGGCACACGGGGCCACGCTGTGGCTGGCGGGCCCCGAGGAGACCTCGCGGCTGCTGCGGCTGACCGCCGAGGCGGAACGGCGCATCTCGGGGGATCCGCGCCGGCTCGCCGAGAGCCGCGAATGGGTCCGCGAGACCGGGCCGTACGGCATCCCGGCGGCCGCCCTCGGGCCACGGGACGTCACCGGGCGGCTGCCGATGCGCGACTACCTCGGCCCGGGGCCGGACGGCCGCCGGGGCGGTGGTTCACCCGCCGCGGCGTTCGAGAGCCATCCGGCCATCGCCGTGCTGGCCACGGACCAGGACCGGCGCACCGACTGGCTACGGGCCGGGCAGGCGCTGGAACACGTGCTGCTGCTGGCGACCTCGTACACGGTCCGGGCCTCCCTGCTGCACCAGGCGCTGGAGTGGTCGGATCTGCGGTGGTCGCTGGGCGACGCCCACCGGGCGCCGGGCCATGTGCAGATGCTGATCCGGCTGGGTTACGGACCGGTCGGGCCGGCCACTCCGCGTGGCGGGGCGGCCGAGATCCTGGACGGGGGCCGCGGCCGCTGAGGCGGCACCACCAGGCGGCAAGCCCACCGCACGCATCACTACCGCAACGGCAGGCCCACCGCCTACGCCTACCGCTCCGGCAGCGGTACGTCCCACACCAGGCGGGTGCCGCCGCCCGGCGGCTCGGCGAGCTCCAGCTCACCGCCGAGCTTCTCGGCGCGCTCGGCCATGTTCCGCAGTCCGCTGCGACGGCCGCCCTCGGGGATGCCCCTCCCGTTGTCCGTGACCATGAGGGTCAGCCGCCCGGCCGCCACGACCAGCGAGATCTCGGCGGCGTCGGCCCGCGCGTGCCGGGCGATGTTCGACATCGCCTCGGCCAGGACGGCGACCATGTCGTCCGCGACGGTGCGCGGCACATCGGTGTCGACCAGGCCCTCGGTGCGCAGGGAGGGGGTGAAGCCGAGCGCGGGCACGGCCTCCTCGATGGTCTTGGCGGTACGGACCCGCAGCCCCTGGACGGCGGGGCCCGCCTCGTGCGAGCGCAGCCCGAAGATCGTCGAGCGGATGATCTTGATGGTGTCGTCGAGGTCGTCCACCACCCGCAGCAGCCGTTCGGAGCCCTCCGGGTGCTGGACGAAGCGCAGCGTGGACTGCAGCGTCATCCCGGCGGCGAAGAGCCGCTGGATGGCCAGGTCGTGCAGATCGCGGGCGATCCGGTCGCGGTCCTCCAGCAGCGCGAGCTGCTCCGCGTCGCGCCGCCGCTCGGCCAGTTTCATCGCGATGGCCGCCTGGCCCGCGAAGCCCAGCAGGGTGTCGGTCTCGATCTGGGTGAAGGCGGGGCTGTCCGCCATGCGGGCCAGCGAGAGCACTCCGCCCACGCCGTCGCTCGTCCGCATCGGCACCGCGACGGCCGGGCCGAGCCCCTCCCAGCGCTGCGGGCCGACCGTGATCCGCGGGTCGTTCTGGACGTCGGTGCTGGTCACCGGCTCGGAGGCGGTGAAGGCCGCACCGCCGAAGGTGCCCCGGCGCGGCAGCACCAGACCGCGGTGGGCCTCGGCGTCGGTCCCCGCCGCCAGCGCGACCTGCAGTTCGTCGGTGCCGGCCACCGGCAGCATCAGCACGCCCAGATCGGCGGAGAGGATCCGGCGGGCGTGCTCGACGATCAGCTCCAGGACCCGGGTCTCGTCCACTCCGGACAGCAGACTGTGGGTGACCTCGGCGTTCGCCTCCAGCCAGCGCTGGCGGTGCCGGGCCTCCTCGTACAGCCGGGCGTTCTCGATGGCCACTCCGGCGGCCACGGCGAGGGTGGACAGCACCGTCTCGTCCTCGCCGTCGAACTCCTTACCGCCACGCTTCTCGGTGAGATACAGGTTGCCGAAGACCTCGTCGCGCACCCGGATGGGCACCCCGAGGAAGGAGCCCATCGGCGGATGGTTCGGCGGAAAGCCGTAGGAGGCCGGATGCTCCGAGAGTTCGGCCAGCCGCAGCGGCTGGGGGTGGCGGATCAGCTCTCCCAGGAGGCCGTGGCCGGACGGCAGATGCCCGATCGCCTCGGTCCGGTCCTTGTCGATGCCCACCGGCAGGAATTCGGCCAGCCGCTGATCCTCGCCGATCACCCCGAGCGCGCCGTATTCGGCGTCCACGAGCACCACCGCGGCCTCGACGATCCTCCGCAGCACATGGGAAAGATCCAGCTCCCGGCCCACCGACAGGACGGCCTCCAGCAGGCTGTGCACCCGGTCCTGGGTGCCGCGCACCCCGTCGATGCGCAGCTGCAGCTCCTCCAGCAGCTCGTCCAGTCGCAGCTGGGGCAGGGACTCCGTACTCCTCGCGCTCTCCATACCCACGGTGCCTCCGTCGGCCTCACCGCGCCCGGCGCGGCATTCCGCACGGCCCTCACTCTCTTCACGGTAGCCGCGCCCGGCCGACGGTGAGTCGGTCGGAACATCTTGGCGCGAGAGGACACGTTGGCTAATGTGCGGGCCTGTTCAGGCCTGTTCACTCTGGAGCGTTTCCACACCCACAGAAGGGTGGACCACCAGATGTCCCGACGCCTCCGTCGTCGTCTCCTCCTCCCCCGGCTCTCCCGGCCACCCCGGCCGCCTCGACCCTTCCGCCTCTCCCGGCTGGCCGCCTTCGCCCTGGCCCTCGCGCTCGCCGCCCCCGCCGCCCCGGCGGCCGCGGCGAATCCCCCCGATCCGCCCGCGGATGTCTACAAGCTGCTGGAGGACCCCGAGGTCACCTCGGTCGGCCAGGAGCCCGCCCATGCGCGGCTGACCCCGTACGCCGATACCGCCGGCGCCCTCGACGGCGGCTCCAGAAGCCCCTGGACCGCCTCGCTCGACGGCAGCTGGAAGCTCCATATGTCCGACCGCCCCGAGGAGGTGCCGAAGGACTTCTTCACCGAGGGCTACGACACCTCCAGCAGCGGCTGGCGCAGTGTGAGCGTGCCGCACACCTGGCAGACGGACGGTCTCGACCATCCGGTGTTCCGGAACATCCCCACCGAGATGTATCCGGACGCTCCCCCGAAGGTCCCGCATGACGTCAATCCGACCGGGGCCTACGTCAAGACCTTCGAGCTGCCGAAGAGCTGGGAGAAGCGGCGGACGTTTCTCCGCTTCGAGGGCGTCACCAGCGGCTATCTGCTGTGGGTGAACGGCTCCTACGCCGGCTATGACCAGGGCGGCTACACCCCCGCCGAGTTCGACATCAGCGACCGGCTGCACCCGGGCCGCAACACCGTCGCGCTGCAGGTCCACCGCTGGGGTTCGGGGGCGCATCTGGAGGACTACGACCAGTGGCGGTTCTCGGGCATCTTCCGCTCGGTCGGGCTGTACTCCACCCCGGCCACCCATCTGCGGGACATCACGGTCAAGACCGATCTGGACGCCCGCTACCGCGACGCCCGGCTGACCGCCGAGGTCGACGTGGCCGCCAAGGGCCCGCGGCGCGCCGCGGATGAGCGCAAGGTCCTCGCCACGCTCTACGACCAGCGCGGACGCAAGGTGACAACGATGTCGGGAACGGTGGCCGACGGCAGCGGGTCCACCACCCTCACCGCCGATGTGGCCAATCCGGCCAAGTGGACCGATGAGACGCCGAATCTCTACACCCTCGTCGTCCGGCTCACCGACGCCGACGGCACCGTCACCCACACCACGGCCCAGCCGGTGGGCTTCCGCGAGATCGAGATCAAGGACAGACAGCTCCTCGTCAACGGCGAGCGCGTCCTGATCAAGGGGGTCAACCGCTCCGAGACCGACCCCGGCACCGGCCGCCACGCCACCCGTGAGCGCACCGCCTCGGACGTCTCCTTGATGAAGCGGCTCAACGTCAACTCCGTGCGCACCTCCCACTACCCCTCGGATCCCTACCTCTACGAACAGGCCGACACCCGCGGTCTGTGGATCGACGACGAGGTGGACATCGAGACCCATCACCACGACGCCTGCCCGGACGACTGCCTGGCCGAGCGGCCCGAGTGGCAGGCCGCGTTCATGGACCGCCTCACGGCGATGTACGAACGGGACAAGAACCATCCCAGCGTGCTGATGTGGGACACCGGCAACGAGGCCGGACTGGGGAAGGCCCACTACGCGATGGCCGACTTCCTGGACCGCGAGGACCCGGCCCGGCCGGTCTACCACCAGCCCAACAGCCCGGACGGCGACGCCCCGTTCGCCGATGTGTGGGGCCCGCGCTACCCCTCCCCCTCGGGTCTGGAGGAGAAGGCGAAGGCCACCACCAAGCCCATCATCATGGGTGAGTACGCCCACGCCATGGGCAACTCGCTCGGCAACTTCCGCGAGTTCTGGGATGTCGTACGCAAGTATCCCCAGGTCCAGGGCGGCTACATATGGGACTGGGCGGAGCAGAACATCACCCAGCCCCTGCTGACCACCCCCGACACCTCCGGCAACGACATCCTGTCCTACGTCTCCGGGAAGCCCGAGCTGGTGGCGGGCCACCGGGGCAAGGCGCTCGAGCTGTCCGGTCTCGACGACTTCGTGGAGGTCTACCGCGACCCGAAGCTGGACGCGGTCTCGGACGCGCTCACCCTGGACGCCTGGGTGAAACCCGCCGACTGGACCGGCTCCTTCACCGTGATCGCCAAGGGCGACCACAGCTACGCGCTGAAGATGCGCGACAAGGACACCCTGGAGTTCTTCGTCTACGGGGACGGCGACTGGCACACGGTCGCGGCCGATGTCCCCGACGGCTGGTACGGCTCATGGCATCGCGTCTCGGGCACCTTCGACGGCCGGACGCTCCGGCTGCTCGTCGACGGGAAGCAGACCGCGTCGGCCGACTGGACCGGCACCGTCGGCTCCTCCGCGCAGCCGGTGAACATCGGCCGCAACCCGGAGACCGAGCAGGAGAACATCCGCACCCGGATGGCCCACGGCACCGTCGACCAGGTCCGCGTCTACCACCAGGCGCTGAGCGCCGATCAGCTCGCCGCCGACCCCAGCGCGGACGCGGTGCTCGCGCTCGACTTCGACCGGCTCGACCGGAAGGGGGAGTTCCTGTCCTATGGCGCCGGGACCGGCGGGGTCGACGGGGTGGTCTCCTCCGACCGCACCGTCCAGCCCGAGGCCCGCGCCATGGCGGCGGTCCACGCCCCGATCCGCATCTCGGGTGACGAGGCCCGCGCGGGGCGGATCGAGGTGCGCAACGAGCGGTCCTTCACCGGCACCGACGACCTCCGGCTGCGCTGGCGCATCACCGAGGGCGCCCGCACCCTGGCCCAGGGCAGTCGCGCGCTCGGCCTGGCCGCCGGTGGGCGGACCACCCTCCAGCTGCCGAAGCCGCCCGCCAATCCCCAGGACGCCGACCGGCAGCTGACCGTGGAGGCGGTACGGGCCACGGACACGTCCTGGGCCAAGGCGGGAGACCGGGTGGCCGTCGAGCAGTTCGACATCGGCGGCCGGCAACTCGCGGGCACGGTACCGGCGCGGGCGCCGGGGAAGGTCGAGGCCACCACGTCCGGCGACCGCCTCACGGTCACCGGCGACGGCTTCTCGTACGGCTTCGACCGGGCCAGTGGCGAGCTGGTCTCCATGAAGTCCGGCGGGCGGGAACTGCTCGGCTCCGGCCCCGAGCTGGACGCCTGGCGCGCCCCGCTCAGCAATGAGATCGGCTCCGAGGAGGGGCCCTGGCGCGAGGCGGGCCTGGACCGGCTGCACACCGAGCCGGGCAAGGTCACGGTGGACGAGCGGGACGGCGAGGTCGTCGTCACGGTACCCTCGTCCGCCGCCGCGCCCGGTGTGAAGGACTCCTCGTTCGCCCAGACCCTGCGGTACACCGTCAGCGGCACCGGGGAGCTGCGCCTCGATCACCGCGTCGAGGCCCGGGGCGCGGCGCGCACGGTGCCCTATCTGCCTCGCATCGGGCTCTCGCTCCGGCTGCCCGACCGCTACGACCGGTTCACCTGGTACGGGCGCGGGCCGCAGGAGAACTACACCGACCGCGAGGACGGCGCCCCCGTGGGGGTGTACTCCACGGACGTGGACAAGCAGTTCGCCGGATACACCAGGCCGCAGGACTACGGGAACCACGAGGACGTCCGCTGGGCCTCGCTGTCCGACGGCAGCGGCGGGCTCCTGGTGTCGGGCGACTTCTCGGCCGGGGTGACCCCCTACACCGGGATCGACCGCGCCGCCTATCCGTTCGCCCTCCGCAAGGACCCGGGAGGCAACACCCTGCACCTGGACCACGCGGTGAGCGGGGTGAGCGAGACGTTCCACACCGTGCTGCCCGAATACCAGCTGCGCCCCGCCAAGGAGTACGCCTACACCCTGCGGCTGCGCCCGCTGACCGGCGCCGAGGCCCGCACCGGCACCCCGCACGGCCCGGTGGTCTGCGCCCCCGAGGCCAAGCTCACCGCCGCCGACACCACGGTGGCGGCGGGCGAGTCCACCTCGACCGAGCTGACCGTCACCAACCCCTGCGACACCCCGCTGCGCGAGGTCACGGCGGCCTTCGGCCTGGCCGAGGGGTGGACCGCCGAGCCCGGCACCCTCGACCTCGGCGACCTCGCGGCGGGCCGGACCGCGACCGTACGGACCGAGATCACCCGCGGCGAGGGCACCCCGGACGGCCTGCGGCCCGCCGTCGCCGACGTCCGGGCGACCTCGGCCGGCGGCGCGCGGGTGAGCGGCTCGGCGTCGGCCGAGATCGACGGCACGCCTCCCCCGCCGCGCGGCGACGTGGCGGTGTCCACGCTCGATTTCCTCACCGCGGACAACGGCTGGGGCCCGGTCGAACGCGACCACAGCAACGGCGAGGCCGCCCCCGGCGACGGCACGACCCTGACCGTCGGCGGTACGACCTACGAGCGCGGCCTCGGCACGCACGCCGAGGCGACGGTCGAGGTCTTCCTGGGCGGCAACTGCTCGTCCTTCACGGCCGACACGGGCCTGGACGACGAGGTGGGGGCCGACGGCAGCGTGGTCTTCGAGGTCTACGCCGACGGCGAGCGGGTGTACCGGGGTGAGACGGTGCGCGGCCCGGACGCGGCCGTACCGGTGAAGGCCGACATCGAGGGCGCGCAGCGGCTCCGGCTGCGGGTCACCGACGGCGGCGACGGCAACGCGCATGACCACGCCGACTGGGGAGCGGCCACGGTGCGCTGCGGAACGGGAGGAACGGGGTGACCTGACGGCGGACGGCCGCGGGCCCCGGTCACGCACGCCCGGGGCCCGCGCCGTCCGTCCGGTCCCCGGGGCCCTCACCAGGCGTCCGGTCACCGCCGGGGCCCGCACCGTCCGTCCCCTGGAGCAGTTCCTCGAGCCGGTCCAGGAAGACCCGCTGCTTGGTCACGATCTTCCGGCGGGCCTCGTCGGGGCCGAACCAGGCGACCCGGTCGATCTCGGGGAACTCCCGCATCCGGCCGGACCCCTTCGGCCACTCCATGGTGAACGTGCCGGGTGTGATCCGCTCCGGGTCCAGATCGCCCGCGAGCGCCCAGACGGTGACCTCCTTGCCCCCGGTCTGCGTCACGGAGCCGAGCGGAATCGGCTCGCCGCCGGGCGGGGGCACGCCGAGCTCCTCCTCGAACTCCCGGCGGGCGGCGGCCTCCGGGGTCTCGTCCTCGTCGTACTCCCCCTTGGGCACGCTCCAGGCGCCCGCGTCCTTGGCGGCCCAGAACGGGCCTCCCATATGGGCGAGCAGTACCTCGACGGCCGGGCCCGCACCGCGGTACAGCAGGAGTCCGGCGCTGCGCTTACGCGTCACAGCGACCAGTGTGCGCCCACCCCGCCGGGGTGGTGTGCCGGGCTCGCCGGGTCAGACCTCGCGGGCGCCAGGTCAGCCCTTGCGGGCGTAGCCGAGGTAGGTGACCAGCGGCCGGGCGTCGGGGGCCAGGACGAAGTCGACGATCGGCGGGATCTGCTCATCGCTGATCTGCCCCTTGCGGCGCGCCATGGTGGCCTTGACCAGGCTGCGCGGGTCCTTGGGCTTGAAGTCGCAGATGTCCTCGTTGCGCAGCCCCTGCCGGTCCAGGGCGGCGGTCAGTTCGGCGGGGGTGCGCAGCCGGGCCGCCGTGTAGCGGCCGGCCGGCATGATCCGGGTCATCGGGACGCGCTGGAAGGCGCCGAGGTAGATCAGCCGGGAGAGAAAGGTGCGGTTGACGGTGTCGTAGATGAGCACACCGCCGGGCCGCAGCACCCGGGCGGCCTCCGCGAGCACCCGGTCGAGATCCGAGGTGATCTCGAAGGTGTCCGCGTAGTAGGCGAGGTCGAACGCCCCGTCGGCGAGGCCGAGTTGCTCGGCGGGCGCGGTGCGGTACTCGATCCCGGGGTGCTCTCCCCCGCCCGCCTCGCGCGCCATCTCGGTCGCGGTGGCGGAGGGGTCGACGGCGACGACGTCGAAGCCGAGCCCGGCCAGTCCGCGGGCCAGCAGCCCGCGGCCGCTGCCCACGACCACGGCGCGGCTGCCGGACGCGGAGAGTTCCGCGCTCTTGAGCGTGGTGCGGACGTACTCCAGGCGGCTGTCCTGGAAGGTGACGGCCCGGATCTGTCGGCCGTCGACGGCCTCCGGCGACCGTGAGTCCAGTTCGATGTGCGGGGCGGCGGCCATCGTCTTCTCCCTCACGGGTGCGCGGATTCGCGGATTCACCGGTGCCTGGGGCGGGCCGGACGGGCTCGCCCGGTTCCCCGAGGAAACCTAACATCCTCAAGTTCCCTCAGGGAACTCGGCTAGGGTTGTGTCATGACCCGTACTCCGCTCGCCGATGTGGCCTGCTCGATCGCCCGCGCCACCGATCTGTTCGGCGACGCCTGGACGGCGCTGATCATGCGAGATGTGCTCACCGGGGTCACCCGCTTCGACGATCTCGCCCATGACCTGGGCATATCGCGGAAGGTCCTGGCCGCCCGGCTGTCCCGGCTGGTCGAGGAGGGGGTGCTGATCCGGGAGCGATACCAGGAGCGGCCGCCGCGTGAGCACTATCGCGCCACCGCGAAGGGCGAGGAGCTCTATCCGGTGCTGCTCGCCCTGATGGACTGGGGCGACCGCTGGTACGCGGGCCCCGCCGGGCCGCCGGCCCGGATCCGCCATCTCGGCTGCGGACAGGACACCACGCCGGTGTCCGCGTGCGCCCACTGCGGGGAGCCCCTGACGGTCGGCAACACCACCCAGCTCCCGGGCCCCGGCGGGCGCACCGGGCCCGGCACCCGGGTGCTCGGGCCGCTGCTCGCCGCGCGGGAGGACGCCCCGGAGACCGGGCACCCGGCGACGGTTTGAGCGAACGGCACGGGGCACTCGGCACAGCAGCCGGGCATCCGACCACGAGGAGCGCCGACCATGCGCTACGAAGAACTGACGGGCCTGGTCCAGGCCCGGGCCCAGCTCCCCGACCGGCAGTCGGCCGAGCGGGCGATACGGGCGACGCTCGAGACCCTCGCCGAGCGCATCCCGGGCGGACTGGCGGACCATATGGCGGCACAGCTGCCGCGGGAGGCGGGCGAGCCCCTGCGCCGGGTCGCCGCCGCACACGAGGGCTCACCCGAGGAGCGGGCGCACCGGCGGGACCACGGCGAGCGGTTCGACCTCACCGGTTTCGCGGGCCGGGTCGCCTGGCGCACCGAGCACACCGAGGAGGAGGCGCTGCGCGAGGCGGCCGCCTTCTTCGAGGTGCTGGACTCGGCCGTGGACCCGGAGCTGATGGAGAAGCTCTACGGCGTGCTGCCGAGCGACATCCGGGAGCTGCTGCCGGAGGCACGGGCCGAGCAGGACGCGCCTCGCTCCGAGCGGGGCCGGCGACCGGACCCCCAGGGCCCGCGGGAGCGGTAGGAGCGCGGTTCACTTCGACTGCCCCGGGTGGTCGGGATGACCGTGGCGCGGCGGCGGGCTCGGCTCGGCCGCCGTCTGCGGGGTCACCGGCGATCCGCCCTGCGGCGGAGAGGGCCGCTCGGGGAGCGGCTCGGCATCCGGCTCACCGGGCGAGGGGGTGGCGCCGCCCTCCAGCTGGTGCAGGCGCGCCGTCACCACCTCGATGACCGGAAGGCGGTTGGCATGGGAGCGCTCGTACTCCAGCAGCTGCCGCAGCTGCTCCTCGGTGAGGGCGCGGATGCGGTGCTGCAGGGCACTGAGCGGAAGATGGTCGTAGTCGGCGAGCGGCAGGTCGTCGTGGGTGCTCATCCGTTCTCCTCCCGGGCCCGCCGGGTGCGCATGCGGTTGGCCTTGCGGATGGCGTCCAGCAGCTCCGGCCGGCTCATCCGCGAGCGACCCTCGATGCCCAGCCGCTGTGCCACGTCATAGAGGTGCTGTTTGGTGGCCCGCTCGTCGACGCCCTCGCCGGTACGGCCACCGAGCTGCCGTGGCCGTGCGGACCGCGGATCGGAGGGGCCCTTGCGCCCCTTCTCCTTGCGTTCCCAGTGGTCGCCGATCTTCTCGTACTTGTGCTTCAGGGCCCCGTAGGCCACCCGGTGGGCCCGCTCGCCCTCGCCGTACTGCTCGACGGCCGAGTCATGGGCCTTGATCCAGGTGCGCCGCGCGTCCTCCGGGGAGCGCTCCAGGGTCGACGGAAGCTCTTCCCGTCCCGGCATGGCCGATCACCTCCACTGCTGAGCGCCGAGCGGGTACCCGCGCACATGCGGCGAAAACGACATAGCGGATGAAAGGCGGCCGGAAGGGCTGCCGCCCCGGCGTGCACAACGGGGGGAGCACCGCGGGGCGGCAGCGACCGAGCCGGGAGGACTCGGCCGAGCCGCGGGGGCGTGGGATGTTCCCGGCGGCTCATCGGGGTCTACGGACCCCATCGGTGCCCCGTTCACCTTTTGTCCGATGGTGAGCACCCGCTGGCGAGCACCCGCCGCTCGAGCACCGGCCACGCCCCCCGTGATCGTCTGTCAGGCTGTCCCCATGCCGACCACCACCGTCTCCGAACTCGTCGACGAACTGCTCTCCGGGACCCGCCCGCTGCCGATCATCTCCGCGGGCGTCCCCGTCCTCCGGCAGCCGGCCCTGCCGTACGAGGGCCAGCTGGCCGCGGACCAGCTGGACCGGCTGCTGGCGGCGATGCGGGAGACGATGCACTCCGCGCCCGGAGTGGGGCTCGCCGCCCCGCAGATCGGTGTGCCGCTGCGGCTCGCGGTGATCGAGGACCCGGCGGAGGTGGCGGACGAGGTACGTCAGGTGCGCGGCCGGGTGCCCCAGCCGTACCGGGTGCTGGTCAACCCCGCCTACGAACCGGTCGGTGACGGCCGGGCGGCGTTCTTCGAGGGGTGCCTGAGCATCCCCGGCTGGCAGGCCGTGGTCAGCCGCCCGGACCGGATCCGGCTGCGCGGGCAGGACGAGACGGGGCGGGAGCTGGACGAGGAGTTCACCGGCTGGCCCGCGCGGATCGTCCAGCACGAGACCGACCATCTGGACGGCGTCCTCTATCTGGATCTGGCCGAAACTCGTTCCCTGTCCTCGGCCCAGGCCGTCAGCGACTACTGGTCCCAGCCCACCCCCGCCACCGCCGCCCACTCACTGGGCTTCCCGCTCCGGACCACCACGGGCACCGATGACAACGGCGGCACCGTCGCTACCGCTCCGTAACCACGCGCCGACCAGCGGCATGTGTTCGTCATCGACTGGCAGTCGCCGAATCACCACACGGACACTGTGACGTACGTCGCCACGGCAAGACTGGTGAACGCCCGCAGTGCGCGCCGCCTCAGCGCACCGCACGGCGAGTGAGGCGTTTCTTTCCGCTCTTCCCCAGTCCCCACCGCTCCTGACTTCCCTTGAACGGAGAACAGGAATGTCCGTGCTCACGACGTCCTCGACGACGGCGCCCACCAGCTCGTACGTCACCTCGATCGCCCACACCCAGGAGCAGATCCACGCCGCGCAGCGGCTGCGCTACCAGGTGTTCGGCGAGGAGAGGGGCGGCCGGCTGGACGCCGCGGTCGACGGCCGCGACGTGGACGAGTTCGACGAGGTCATGGACCATCTGATCGTCACGGACACGGCGACGGGCACCGTGGTCGGCACCTACCGGCTGCTTCCCCCCGGGCGCAGCGAGCGGCTCTACTCGGACACCGAGTTCGATCTGCGCGGCCTTCCGACCGAGGTCCGCTCGTCCATGGTCGAGACCGGCCGGGCCTGTGTCCACGCCGATCACCGCACGGGCGCGGTCATCAACCTCATGTGGGCCGGCCTGGCCCGCTATGTGCTGCTGTCCGGGCATCGCTACCTCGCGGGTTGTGCCTCGGTTCCGCTCGCCGAGGGCGAGGGGGCGGCCGCCAACGCCTGGCTGCTGGGCACCACCAAGCACGCCGCCCCGGCCGAGATGCGGGTCCACCCGCTCGACCCGTGGATACCCTCGCGGCCGCTGGACGGCGAGCCCAGCTACGCGGACCTGCCGCCGCTGCTCCGCGGCTATCTGCGGGTCGGCGCCTGGATGTGCGGCTCCCCGCAGCACGACCGGGCCTTCAACGACGCCGACTTCTTCGTGCTGCTGGACACCGAGCGGATGAACGACCGCTACCGCCGCTACTTCCTGGGTGAATCCCAGTGACCGACGCGGCCGCGATGAGTCTGCCCGAGCACGCCTGGGCTGGCTGGTCCCCGTGCACTCCCGGCTGTGTCACCCACGCCGCCGACCGCGTCCCGGCCTCCCGGGGCGCCCGGCGGGCCGCGGTCTTCGTCCGGGCGGTGATGGGCGCGATGGTCTCCGGCCGGCGGATCGCCGAGCCCGAGACGTTGCGGGCGCGGGCGGCGACACTGCTGGACTCCCTCGGCATCCGGCTGGAGGTGACGGGCGACAGCACGCTGAGCGCGCCCGGCGGCACCGGCACGCTCGTCGTGGCGAACCACATCTCCTGGCTGGACATCCTCGCGCTGCTCGCGGTGGAGCCCGTGGTGATGCTGGCCAAGCGGGAGATCGCGGGCTGGCCGCTGATCGGCTCGCTGGCCACCCGCGCGGGCACGATGTACATCGACCGCGGTTCGCTGCGCGAACTCCCCGACACCGTACGGGAGATGGCGGCCCGGCTGCGTGACGGCCAGTCGGTGATGGCCTTTCCCCAGGGCATCACCTGGTGTTCGGGCACGGGCGGCAGCTTCCGGCGGGCCACCTTCCAGGCCGCGCTGGACGCGGGCGCGCCGGTGCGCCCGGTGACGCTGGAGTACGTCCAGCACGGCGTCCCGACCACGGTGGCCGCCTTCGTCGGCGAGGACGACTTCGGCGGCTCGCTGCGCCGGGTGCTGCGCGCCGACGGGCTCACGGTGCGGGTGGCCGTGCACCGTGTGCTGCGGCCGATGCGGGACGTCGACGACCGCCGCAGGGTCGCGGCACAGGCCCAGGCGACCGTCTGCGGGGCGCGGTTGCCCCTGCATCAGGAGATCCCCGCCCTCGAACTGGCACGCTGAGCCCGTCCGCTGCGGGCCCGCCGTACACCGGAGGCCGCGTCCCGGGCGCTCCCTCCGTAAACCGGACGCCGCGTCCCGGGCGCTCCGTCCCGTGCACGGATGGAGCGCCCGGGGCGGTGCTCAGCTCTCCGTCCGCCGGTCCTTGACCCGGCGGATCTTGCCCACGGAGCGCTCCAGCGTCTCCGGGTCCACGACCTCCACCTCGACCGTGAGCCCCACCCCGTCCTTCACTCCCCGCGCGATCGCCGCCGCGGCGGCCACGCGCTGCTCGGGACCGGCGCCGGGGCGGGCCTCGATCCGCACCGTCATATGGTCCATCCGGCCGCGCCGGGTCAGCTCGAGCTGGAAGTGCGGGGCCACCGCCGGGACCCGCAGCACGATCTCCTCGACCTGGCTGGGGAAGACATTGACCCCGCGCACGATGAGCATGTCGTCACAGCGGCCGGTGATCTTCTGGATGCGCCGGAAGGCGGGGCGGGCGGTGCCGGGCAGCAGCCGGGTCAGATCGCGGGTGCGGTAGCGGATGACGGGGAGCGCCTCCTTGGTGAGGGTGGTGAAGGTCAGCTCCCCCTCCTCACCGCCGGGCAGCACCGTGTCGCCGAGCGGGTCGACGATCTCCGGGTAGAAGTGGTCCTCCCAGACGTGCAGCCCGTCCTTGGTCTCCACGCACTCCTGGGCCACCCCGGGGCCGATCACCTCCGAGAGCCCGTATATGTCCACCGCGTGGATGTCCATGCGCTCCTCGATCTCCCGGCGCATCTCCTCCGTCCAGGGTTCGGCGCCGAAGATGCCGACCTGGAGGGAGGTGGAGCGGGGATCGACGCCCTGCCGCTCGAACTCGTCGAGGAGCGTCAGCAGATAGGACGGCGTGATCATGATGATCTCGGGCCCGAGGTCCTGGATGAGCCGCACCTGCCGGGCGGTCATGCCCCCGGAGGCGGGGATGACGGTGCAGCCGAGCCGCTCGGCGCCGTAGTGGGCGCCGAGGCCGCCGGTGAACAGCCCGTAGCCGTAGGAGATGTGCACCTTGTGGCCGGGCCGGCCGCCGGCCGCGCGGATCGAGCGGGCGATCACCTCCGCCCAGACCGCCAGGTCGCGCTCGGTGTAGCCGACGAGGGTGGGACGGCCGGTGGTGCCGCTGGAGGCGTGGAGCCGCCGCACCTCGCTCTGCTCGACGCCGAACATCCCGAAGGGGTACGTGTCGCGCAGATCGTCCTTGGTGGTGAAGGGGAACCGGGCCAGGTCCTCCAGGGTGCGGCAGTCCTCGGGGCCGACCCCGGCCGCGCGGAACTTCTTGCGGTACAGCTCGACATGGTCGTACGCATGGCGCAAGGTGGCGCGCAGCCGGGTGAGCTGGAGCGCTTTCAGCTCCTCGGGGCTCATCCGCTCGGCGTCATCGAGCGGAGCCACGCTCAGGGATTCCGCCATGGGCCGTCCACCACCTCCGCTTGCCGACCGAACATTCGGTCACCGTTCGGGCGCGGTCCAGTAATCCAGCATCCGACCTGGCTGTCAAGGGTCGGGACGGCCCGGCCGCGCTGTTCCGCACCCGGCCGGACGCGGAAGGGCGCGGAAGGGCGCGGAAGGATGCGGAAGGATGCGAGGGGGTGAACGATCGGCGCGGCCCCTCCGTATCCGTAGATGCGATGGACGCAGCCGCGACCGGATCCGATGCGAGAGGGCCTTTCATGTACGACGCCGCCGACGCCGACGCTCCGCACCCGTTCCGGCCCGCCGGCCGCCCCCCGCGCCGCCACGGTCCGCGCGCGGTGGCGGTCGCGGCTGCGGTCGCGGCGGCGGTGGGCGCGCTGCTGACCGTCGCCGGATGCGGCGGCGGGGACGGTAAGGCGGACGCCAAAGCGGAGACCGGGGGGAACGCCGCCCAGCCGAGCGCGAGCCCCGCGCCCAAGGCCGCGCGGGTGGAGCGGCTCGCCTCGGCCGCCGGTTGCACGCCGCAGTTCACCACCAAGGTGGACGACTACCGCCAGGCCGTGTGCAAGACCGCCAAGGGCAAGTTCGTCTTCCTCGACTTCGTCACCGCCAAGGGGCAGCGCGACTGGCTGGAGACCGCGCAGATGTACGGCGGGGTCTACCTGGTCGGCAACCGCTGGGTGCTGTCGTCCTCGCCCCGGAAGAACATGGAGACGCTCCGGGAGGAGTTCGGCGGCACCATCGAGGAGGGCACCTCCTACGGGGGCGCCTCCCGCGGCCCTCGGTGATCACTCGCCCATCGCCCATCGCTCGCCGCCGATCCCGTGTCCGGCGGCTCTTTCCCCTCCCCGCCCCTTCCCGAACCGAGGGCTCCGCCCCCGGACCCCGGGGCCAGCGGCGAATGCGCATACCGATCCCGCGGGAAGGGGCGAAGCCCCGGTCGGAGGTCTGGGGCCGCAGCCCCGACTGCGGGCCTGGAACGCAGCCCCGGGCGCGCGGCCTGGACCTCGGCCCCAGTTGCGGGGCCTGGAGCTCCGAACTCCGCCCCGGGTGCAGGGCCTGGGACGCAGCCCCGGGCGCGCGGCCTGGAACTCCGCCCCAGGTGCGTGGCATGGGACGCAGCCCCAGGTGCGGCGGCCTAGAACTCCGCCCCAGGTGCGGAGCCTGGGGCACAGCCCCGGCTGCGCGGCCTGGGACGCAGCCCCGGGCACACAGCCTGGAACTCCGCCCCGCCTGCCGGACCTGAGGCGCAGCCCCAGGTCCGGGGCATGGGGCACAGCCCGGGCGCGCGGCCCGGAACTCCGCCCCAGCTGCCGGACCTGAGGCGCAGCCCCAGGTGCGCGGCCTGAAACTCCGCCCCAGCTGCGGAGCCTGGGGCACAGCCCCGGATGCGCGGCCTGGGACGCAGCCCCAGGTGCGCAGCCTGAAACTCCGCCCCGCCTGCCGGACCTGAGGCGCAGCCCCGGATGCGCAGCCTGGGGCGCAGCCCCAGTTGCCGAGCCTGGGGCGCAGCCCCAGTTGCCGAGCCTGGGGCGGAGCTCCAGTTGTGGGAAGGGGCGGGGAGGGGAGCAGCCCGCCGCAGGCGTCACGACCCGCCGGACACCGCGTCACGACCCCCCGGGCACCCCCTGAACGTCGGCGAGCGCCCGCAGCGTGGCCGCCTCCCGTGGCAGCAGCCGCTCGTCGTCCCCCGGTACGAACTCCAGCAGGACATCCAGCGGCGGGCCGCCGGACACCGCGGCGCGGTGGGTGAGCAGCCGCTCGAAGGCGCTGCGCCACAGTGGGGCGCGGGCGGTCAGCGGCAGCCGGGTGGTCCCCGGCCACCAGGAGAAGGCGTGCACCGCGGCGACCCGGTCCCCCAGCGCGTCCAGTCCCTTCAGCGCCTCGGCGTCGGGCATGTCGACGGGCGGCTGCCAGTAGGTGGCGACCTCGGCGCGGTCCACCTCGTCCAGCAGCCGGAGGGTGTGGTCCGCGCCGTCGGTCAGGGTGTTGCGGTGGAATTCGTAGGCGAGTTCCACGCCCGCGTCCGCGGCGAGCGCGGCCGCGCGCCGGGTGTCCTCGACGACCGCGCGGCGCGCCTCGGGCGGGGTCTCCCGGGTGCCGGTGGCGCCCGCCCAGATCCGGATGCGCGGGGCGCCGAGCGCCACGGCGGAGCGGAGCACCGCGTCGAACTCCTCCGGGTCGCCGTGCCCGGCACGGTAGTAGGAGCCGTACGAGGCGACGGCGAGCCCGGCGGCCATGGTGGCGTCGCGGACCCGTCGGGCGGTGTCCTCGTCGCCGGGCGGCACATGGACGTCACCGCCCCATTCGACGCACTCCAGGCCCGCTCCGGCCACGGCGGCGATCACCCGGTCCGGGGCGAGCCCGCGCAGCGTCACCGAGCAGATGCCGAGCCGCGTCATGCGCCCGCCTCCGTGACAGTGGGCGCGTCGCCCGCGCCGAAGTCCACCACGACGCCTTGGCCGTCCGGCAGCCGTACGGTGACCGCGAGTCCGTTCACCTCGGCGGTGGCGAGATCGGCCAGGGGGGCCGGGTCGCGTTCGCCGGTGAGCGAGGCCAGTGCGACGAAGAGGGTGCCGGCCGGGTCCTCGCCGACGGTGCCGGTGAGTTCGGGGACCAGGGCCCACGGCCCGTACGCGGTGCCCTGCGGCGCCCGGACCGCGGTGGCGCTCTGCCAGCCGTGCAGTCCGAGGAGCTGACCGGTCACCTCCTCCCCGTCCAGCCGTATCTCGGCGCCCTGTTCGGTCTCCGCCGGGGTGCCCGGGGGCAGCGCGACGGCCCAGCCGCTGTGGTGGATCCGGGTTCCGGCGGGGACGCCCACCGCGCGGTGGACGCGCACTTCGAGCCGGCCGCGGACGAGGGTGAGGCTGTCGACGCGGATCGAGGGCACCTTGGGGCCGGCGTCGGGGAAGGCGGGGGTGTGGGAGGAGGCGAGCCAGTCGGGGCCCGCGGCCAGGGGGTGGATGCGCAGCCGGGCGCTGCGCACTCCGCGCACCTCGATGGCGATGTGGTTGTCGGGGGTGTTGTCCGCGCTGGTGGGCCCGGTGCGGGTGGAGTAGGCGAGCCGGGCGTAGAGCGGGTCGGCGGGCCCGTGCTCGGACTCCCAGGGGCGGAGCTTGTAGCTGCCGTGGTTGTGCAGCCGCACCAGCCCGTCCCGGCCGGTGGTCTGGACGAGGAACCCGGCGGCGGGCAGCGCCACCGCCCGGTCCGGCCCCTCGGCGGGCGCGGCCTCCTCGGTGGCGGTCCACACCGGGTGGTCGGGCGGGAGCAGCAGGCCGAGGAATCCCTTGGAGGCCCAGTAGGGCGAGCCGGGCCCGGAGTAGCGCTGGAGGGTCGCGGCGTGCGGCCCGTACCAGCCCAGGCTCAGCACCCCGTCCTCGGTCAGCGCCCCGCGGTCCAGGAAGTGGCGCAGCGCTCCGCTGAGGATGCGACGGGTGGCCCCGGGGGCGAGCGGGGTGTGGTCGGTGAGGGCGCCGAGGGCCACCGAGGCGACGGCGGCGAAGCGGTAGGTGAGGGAGCGGCCGTGGTGGATGGGGGCGCCGTCGGCGTCGAAGAGCAGCGAGAAGCCCTCGAGGAAGGTGCGCAGCCGCGGTCCGAGCCGGTCCAGCAGCGCTCGGTCGCCGGCCAGATGGGCGTGGAGCAGCGGGTACATGTGCAGCGCCCAGCCGTTGTAGTGGTCGAACGACCGACCGTCGCCGTCGGAGTACCAGCCCTGGCCCTCGTACCAGCCCTCCAGGAGGCCGAGCCCCCGCTCGATGGCGTGGGCCGTCTCGGCGTCGCCGCGTCCGACGGCCTGAAGGAAACCGGCGACGGTGAGGGGGAAGAGATACCAGTTGTTGGGGGCCGGCTGGTGGCGCAGCGCGCCGCGCAGCCACTCCTCGGTGCGGTCCTGGGCGTCGGACGGCAGGGCGTCCCAGGTCCATGGCGCGGTCAGCCGCAGGCCCAGGGCCACGGACGCGGACTCCACCATGGGCTGGCCGTGGGCGCCGTGATGGCCGATCACCGGCCAGGACTCGGCGTCCTCGCGCCCGGGGGTGAGGGTGCCGCGGGCGATGCCTTCGGTGTAGCGCTCCAGGAAGCCGTGCTGGTCCTTGCCCGAGGCCCCGGCGGTGCGGAAGGCGGCGAGGAGGAAGGTGCGGGCGAACCCTTCGAGCCCGTCGGAGCGCACCCCGGACCTCGACGGGGGGCCGGGCAGGTCGATCAGGCCCTGGCCGGGGGTGGCGTAGCGGAGGGCGGCGTGCAGCATGCCGTCCGCGGCGGCCTCCCAGTGGGCGCGGGTGTAGCCGGTGTGGGGGCTGAGGGTGCGGTCGTCGGCGGGGAGGAGGAAGGGGAGCTCGGGCATGGCGGGGTGGGCCTCCTGGGGTCGCGGGGCGTGAGAGGGCGCGGAGGGCGCGTCCTGTCACGCCGAGCGGTCGAGGATCTCCGGTCGTACGGGGTGGGCGAAGTCGCGGCCGGTGACGTACTTCTCGATCTCGCCGATGGCCAGGTCGGCCAGCCGGCGCAGCTCACCGCTCTTGGATCCGGCGATATGCGGGGTGATCAGCGCGTTGTCGCAGTCGTACAGCGGTGAGGCGGCGGGCAGCAGCTCCGGCACGGTGACGTCGAGGACGGCGCGGATCCGCCCGGCCACCAGTTCCTCGGTCAGCGCCTCCTGGTCCACCACCGCACCCCGCGCGGTGTTGATGAGCGTGGCGCCGTCCGGCATGGCGGCCAGCAGCTCCCGGCTGACCAGCCCCTCGGTGGCCGGCAGCAGGGGGGTGTGGACGCTGATGACATCGCTGCCGGCGAAGAGTTCCCGCAGGCCGACCTGGACCGCGCCGAGTTCCTCCGCCTCCTGGGCCGTGACATACGGGTCGTACAGCCGCAGGTCGAGGTCGTACGGGCGCAGCAGCTCGAGCACCCGGCGGCCGATGACGGAGGCGCTGAGGATGCCCACCGTCCGGCGGTAGTTGCCGGCGTCCGGATAGCGCTCGTTCCAGTCGATCGTGCGCCGCTCGGCGCGGTAGTCCCGGGCGATGTCCAGGATCCGCTTGTTGGACAGAAGGATCATGGCGACGGTGTACTCGGCGACGGGTACGGCGTTGGCCGCGGCCGCCGAGGAGACCGCGATGCCGCGCTCCCAGCAGGCGTCGGTGATGTGGTGGCGCACGGTGCCCGCGGTGTGGACGACGGCGCGCAGCCGGGGCGCGGCGTCGAGCGCGCGGCGGTCCAGGGGCGGGCAGCCCCAGCCGGTGACCAGCAGTTCGGCATCGGCGAGGGCACGGCGCGCGGCCGGGGTGGTGAAGTCGTCGAGAACGAGGCCGGGGTCGAGATCGAGGAGTTCGGTGAGCCGGTCCATACGTCCGGATCCGAGCACCTGCCGGGCGGAGCGCTCGGCCATGGCCAGGGCGGCTCGGGGGCGGTGGCGGGCGGAGATGTGCGGGTCGGTCACTTCACGCTCCCTGCGGTCAGTCCGGACTTCCAGTAGCGCTGCAGCATCACGAACGCCACGATCAGCGGCACGACGGCGAGCAGTGAGCCGATGACCACGAGGGGGTAGTACTCGGGCGAGACGGTGGCGGCGCTGTTCCAGGTGTAGAGGCCGAGGCTGAGCGGATACAGGTGCTGGTCGGAGAGCATCACCATCGGAAGGAAGAAGTTGTTCCAGATGGCCGTGAGCTGAAAGAGGAAGACGGTCACGAACCCGGGCCCGAGCATCCGCAGGCTGACCCGCACATAGGTCTGCAACTCCCCGGCGCCGTCGACCCGGGACGCCTCCAGCACCTCGTTGGGTACGTAGCCGCTGCTGAGCAGGCGGGCGAGGTAGACGCCGAAGGGGTTGAAGAGCACCGGGATGAAGACCGACCAGAAGGTGTTGACCATGCCGATGTTGGAGGCCACCAGATAGAGCGGCAGGGCCAGCACGGTCGGCGGCACCATGACGCCGGTGAGCACGAGGCCGAACAGCTTCTCCTTGTGCCGGAACTCGTACTTGTCGAAGGCGTAGCCCGCGGCGACGCTGATCAGCGAGCCGACCAGGGCGCCGACGACCGCGTACAGCAGGCTGTTGACGTACCACTCGCCGTAGAGCCCGCCGTCCATGGAGAACAGGTCGGAGAGGTTGCGTCCGAAGGAGAAGTCGCCGAAGGAGAGGATGTCGCTGCCGAAGAGGGCGTCGGCGTTCTTGGTGGACGCCAGCAGCAGCCACAGCGCGGGCAGCATGGTGTAGAGGGCGGCGATCAGGACCACCGCGTTGGCGATGCCACGGCTGGTCAGCTTGGAGCGGCCGAAGGGCTTGCCGAGCGGTCTGGCCGGCGGTCCCTGGGGGGCTTTCACGGGGGTGGTGGGTGTGCTCGTGGTCATCACGCTCTCCGTTCCCGGCGGCCCGACCAGCGCGTCACGGCGTATGACAGAACACAGGTGACGATCAGGAGGATGACGGAGGCCGCGGAGGCGAGTCCGTAGTTGTTGCGGCGGAAGGCCGCGTCATAGATGTACATGTTCGGGGTGAAGCGGGAGTTGACCATCGGGGTGGCCTGGTTCATCAGCATGGGTTCGGTGAACAGCTGGAGCGCGCCGATCAGGGAGAACATGCACACCATGACGACGGAGCCCCTGATGATGGGCACCTTGACCTGGAGCGCGGTGCGGATGCCCCCGGCGCCGTCGATGGTCGCCGCCTCGATCACCTCACGCGGCAGCGCCTGGAGCGCGGCGTAGAAGATGATCATGTTGTAGCCGAGTCCGCTCCACAGGGCGATGTTGACGATCGACGGGAGCACGGTGTGCAGCCCGAGGAAGTCGATGGTGATGTCGGCCTGGGCGAAGAGCTTGATGACCGGGCTGAGCCCGGGGGTGTAGAGGTACAGCCAGATGACGGCCGCGATGATGCCGGGCACGGCGTGCGGCAGATAGACCAGCATCTGCGCGGTCCGCCGCATCCGGACCAGGCCCGAGTCGAGCAGCAGGGCGAGCGCGAGCGCGCTGATGACCACGAGCGGGACGAAGATCACGCAGTAGAGGGCGATGGTGCCGAACCCGGTGAGGAAGCTGGGGTCCTGCAGCACCGAGAGATAGCTGCGCAATCCGGTGAACACGGTGCGCCCGCCGCCGAAGCCGAGTCCCTCGTGGTCCTCGGAGAAGAGGCTGAGGTAGATGGCGTAGCCGACGGGGACCAGGAACACGGCGACGAGCAGCGCCGTGAAGGGGGTCAGCAGAACGGCGGCGGCGACCCTCTGTTCGCGTCGTCCGGTTCTGCGGGGCGGGTCGGCGGCGGCCGCCGATGGCGGTGCCGCCCCTTTCGAGGACATGACGGTGCTCACGGATACCTCGGCTTCGACGGGAAGAGGTGCGGCTCGGGGTGGGACGGGGAGAGGGGGTTCAGCGGGTGGTGACCGACAGGCCGAGGCTCTTCAGATCGGGCATCGTCCGGCTCTGGGCGTCGCGCAGGGCCTTGAGGATGTCGCCGCTGCCGGCCCCCGCCTTCGCCAGCCCGTCGTCACCGGAGCTGGTGGTCGAGGTCATCCGCGGGCCCCACTTCCAGGTGGGCGCGATCCGCTCGGCCTCCTTCTGGAAGAGACCGAAGATGTCCTGGCCGGAGTAGTAGCTGGTGTCCATCTCCTTGCGGGCGACCGGCACCAGGCCGGGCACGGACGGGAAGGCGCTGCTGACGCCGCTGGCGAGCTTGGCCTTCAGGGCGCCGGGGCTGGTCACCATCCAGGAGATGAACTCCATGGCCTCCTTGGGGTGCCGGCTGTCCTTGGTGACCAGGAAGGTCGAGCCGCCCTGGGTGCTCACCTTGGGTTTCGCCGGATCCCACTGCGGCATCGGCGCGATGGCCCATTTGCCCTTGCCGTCGGGGGTGGACGCCATCATCGAGCCCGCGGCCCAGGCGCCGGCCAGATACCCGGCCGTCTCCCCGCTGCGCAGATGGGCCCGCCACTGCTGACTGGCCCCGGGCTCGACCCGCACCAGATCGTCGTCCATCAGCCGCTGCCAGTAGCCGGCGACCTTACGGGTGGGGGCGTCGTCCATGGAGATCTGCCAGGTGTCCCCGACGGTGTCGTACCACTTCGCCCCGGCCTGCCAGGCGTAGCCCGCCATATAGAGGGTGCCGCCGGTGGTGAAGAGGCTGGCGATACGGGACCGGGGCTGGGCCTGCTTGAGCTTGCGGGCCGAACTCTCGAACTGCGCCCAGGTCTTGGGGACCGGGATGTGGTTCTTGGTGAAGATGTCCTTGCGGTACAGGAAGACCATCGGCTCGATGTCCACCGGCACGGCGTAGGTGCGCCCGTCGAAGGTGGTGAGGTCCAGCGCCTGCGGCAGGATCTTCTTGCGGACCGAGTCGGGGATCAGCTTGGTGATGTCCCGGGGTACGCCGTCGATGGTGAACCCGGGCAGCTGGGGGTATTCGATGGTGGCGACGTCGGGGGAGTTGCCCGCGCGCGCCGCGTTGCTGAGCTTGGTCCAGCCGCCCTGCTCCCCGGAGGGGACCTGCTGGAACTCGACTTTGATGGTGTCGTGGGTGCGGTTGAACTCGTCCACGACCTCCTGACTGCCGCGCAGCGCCGACCAGAAGGTCAGGCGTACGGGACCGTCGCCGACGGTGTCGGACCCGCGGTTTGTGGAGCAGCCCGCCAGAACGAGGGCGAGCAGCGTGAGCAGTGCGGTGGTGCCCGCCGTCGCCCGGCGTCCGGTTGCCGAGCGACCTGGGCTTCTATGACCAGGCATGGGCCCTCCCCTGAGTCAGCGGTGGAGTCAGGGGAATCTTGAGCGCTTGACTGAAAAGCCGTCAATACATCGAACAGAAGAAACCAAAGCGGTCAATCGATCAGAGAAGTGGGGCGGTGGAATCCCGGACCACCAGCTCCGGCAGCAGCTCCAGATGGCGGGCGGCACCGGCCCACCGCCCGGTCCGCGTCCGCTCCAGCTGGCGGGTCAGCAGCTCCAGCGCGGCCTGCCCGACCTCGCCCTTGGGCGGGGCCACGGCCGTCAGCGCGATCTGCCCCATGTCGGCGACCACATCGTTGTACGCGACCACCGAGCAGTCGCGCGGCACCTCGACACCCGCCTCCCGCAGCCGCTGGACCAGCACCAGCGCATCCATGTCGCCGTGGATCAGCGCGGCGGTGGCCCCGGCGCGGCGCACCGCGTCGGCCAGGTCGGCCGCCCCCGCGTCACGCGGGCGCGGATCGGGCCCGGCGGTGCGCGAACTGAGCATCACCGGGCACCCTTCACGGATGCCACGGGCCGCGGTCTGCGCGGCGAACTCCGACCGGATCACCCGGGCGGTCGGGCTGTCGTCGCGCGCCGCCAGCACGATGCGCCGATGCCCCAGCGAGATCAGATGCTCCAGCGCCAGATGCACCCCGTGGGCGTGGTCCGACCGCACACAGTCCAGGCCGTAGATGGCGCTGCCCCGGTGGGGCCGGCGCTCCACCAGCACCACGGGGAGCTCCAGGGCGCCGAGCCACGCGTGGTCCGCCCGCTCCTCCGCCTCGGTGCGCCAGCGCGGTGAGAGCAGCAGGCCCCGCGCGCCCGCGTCCAGCGCCTGGCGGACCGCGCGCTCGGTGCCGCGCTCGTCCGCGGCGATGTGCAGCGCGAGCCGCAGCCCGGCCTTCTCGGCGGCCTCGCGCGCCGCCTGGACGGCCTCGGTCAGATAGGTGTTGCGCTCGGGGACCACCATGCCGATCGTGTCGCCGGTGGCGGTGGACTCCTGGGCCATCGGCCGCAGCGAGCGCGCCACCCCGTGGCCGCGGCGCACCTCCCCGCGCTGGGCCAGGTCCTCCACGTCCCGCCGTACGGTGACGACGGACACGGCCAGCTCATCCGCGAGATCGGTGATCCGCGCGCTGCCCCGGGCCTCCACCAGTGCCGCGATCCGCGCCTGCCGCTTCCGCGCCGACTCCCGCATGTTCCCCACCCCTGACGCGATCGGCTTTCGTCCGCACTCGAAACACCGCCATAGTAGCGATCATTCGATCAGAAAGCAGTCGGCGGGTGTCCGGAGGAGATCAGCACTCGGTGACGCCGCGCGCCCGCAGGGCCGTCCGCAGGGCCCGAGTCGCGTAGTACGTGCGCGATTTGACGGTTCCGGGAGGCACCCCGAGCGCCCTGGCGGCCTGGCTGACGCTGCGGTCCAGATAGTGCAGATGCAGCAGCACTTCCCGTTGCGGAGGCGCCAGGTCCGCCAGCGCGTCCCACACCAGCTGGGCGGTGAGCGCCTGATCGACCGCGTCCGGCGCGGCAGGCAGCGCCATCTCCGCCTCACCGGCCAACTCCACCGGCCCCTCCACCTGGTCCTGGTGGCCATCGGTCACCAGGTCGCCGACCACGGTGAACAACCGGTTACGGACGGTGTCGTCCATGGGGCCGACGTCCATCGGGCGCTGCCAGGCGTGGATCGCCACCTCCTGCACGATGTCCTCGGCCCGGTGCCAGTCCCCTCCCAGCATCCGGGCCGCCAGGCGGTGCAGTGCCGAGCCGTGTCGTCGGTACAGCGTCCTTAAGTAGGTGTCGGCGTCGGTCGTGACGGCCGCCGTGCGGATGTTCATCGTCTCGTTCCCCCCGAGGCTGATGTGTCAATGGCGCGAGCGTAAGAGAAGGGCGACGCCGATTGAGTGACGAAAGTCTGACGTCGCATGGCGGCCGGAAGAACGCGGTGCCCGAAACGGGCTCGACTAAGATCCCTAGTTGTGCGATTTACGGTGGTAGGCCCGGTCAGGGCGTGGCGTGGCGAGGTGGAACTGGAGCTGGGTCCGCCCAAACAACGAGCGCTGCTCGCACTGCTGCTGGTGCGGGCGGGACAGCCGGTGGCGCTCAGCGAAATCGTCGACGTCCTCTGGGCGCAGGATCCGCCGAGCACCGCGGTGAACGTGGTCCACCGCCATGTGGGGTCGGTGCGCCGGCTGCTGGAACCCGGGCTGCCGTCGCGGGCGGAGGGCAGCCGGCTGGTGCGCAGCTCGGGCGGCTACCGGCTGAACGCCGACGCGGACGCGCTGGATCTGCTGCGCTTCCGGGAGCTGAGCGCGTCGGCGCGGCTCACCGCCGCCGCGGGCGAGCCGGAGCGGGCGGCCGAGCTCTTCTCACAGGCGCTCGCCCTGTGGCAGGGGCCGACCGCCACCGGAGTCCCCTCCGACATCCAGACCCATCCCGTCTTCTCCGGTGTCGACCGGGAACTTCTGGCCATCGCCAAGGAGGCCGCCACGACGGCGCTGGCCTCCCAGGTCCCGGAGCAGCTGCCCACCGTGCTCCAGCAGTTCGCCGCCCACCATGCGCTGGACGAGACCCTGCAGGCCCAGCTGATCCGGCTGCTCGCCGCCACCGGACGGCGGGCCGAGGCGCTGGAGGTCTTCTCGACCGCGCGCGACCGGCTGGCCGATCAGCTCGGCGTCCCGCCCGGCCGGGAGCTGCGCGCCGCCCATCGCGAGGTGGTGCCCCGGTCGACCCCGGCCCCCGCGGAGCCGGTCCAGCCGGTCCCTCCGGCGGTGCCGCCCGCCCCGGCGGTCCGTCCGGCGCAGCTCCCGCCCGACCTGCCCGCGTTCAGCGGCCGCCATACCGAACTCGCCGGTGTCCATACTCTGCTGCCCGAGGGCGCCGAGGGCGGGTCACCGGGTCCGGTGGTGATCAGCGCGATCGACGGGATGGCCGGGATCGGGAAGACCACGCTGGCCGTGCACTGGGCCCATCGGATCGCCCACCGCTTTCCGGACGGGCAGCTCTACGCCAATCTGCGCGGCTTCGATCCGACCGGTTCGATGATGTCGCCGAACGAGGCGCTGCGGGCGTTCCTCCACGCGCTGGGGATTCCGCCGAACCGGGTGCCCACGGGTCTTGACGCCAAGACAGCGCTGTACCGCAGTCTGCTGGCCGGGCGGCGGATGCTGATCCTGCTGGACAATGTGGTGGACTCCCAGCACGTGCGGCCGCTGCTGCCCGGCTCCCCCGGCTGTCTGACCATCGTCACCAGCCGCAATCAGCTCCACGGTCTGATAGCGAGTGAGGGGGCCCGTCCTCTTACTCTGGGGCCGCTGTCCCCGGCCGAGTCGCATGAGGCGCTGGTCCGGCGGCTGGGCACGGACCGGGTCGCCGCGGAGCCGCAGGCGGTGGCGACCATCGTCCGGCTGTGCGGGCGGCTGCCGCTCGCGCTGGCGGTGGTGGCCGCCCGGGCCGCGACCCGTCCGTCCTTTCCCCTTTCTTCTGTCGCCGCGGAGTTGCGCGAGAGCCAGGGGAACCTCGACGCGTTCGCGGGCGCCGATCCGAGCACCGACGCGCGGAGCGTCTTCTCCTGGTCCTACCGGGCCCTGGACCGGGAGGCCGCCCGGCTGTTCCGGCTGCTCGCCCTGCATCCGGGGCCCGAGGTCTCGGCCGCCGCGGCCGCGAGCCTGGCCGGGCTCCCGCTGCGGGTCACCCGTGCCCTGCTGACCGCGCTCACCCGCGCCCATCTGCTGGTGGAGCAGGCCCCGGGCCGCTACACCTTCCACGATCTGCTGCGGGCCTACGCCATGGAGCTGGTCCAGGACCACGACCCGGACGAGATCCGCCAGGACGCCCGGCACCGGATGTTCGACCACTATCTGCACACCGCGCGCACCGCCGCCACGCTGCTCGCCCCGCGCCGGACCGAACCGCTGCCGCTGTCCCCGGCCCGGCCCGACGCCGCGCCCGAGCACCTCGGCGGTCAGGACCGCGCCGAGGCATGGCTCTCGGCCGAGCGGGTCGTTCTGCTGTCGGTCGTCGAGCACGCCCGCGACCATGGCTTCCCGTCCCACGCCTGGAAGTTGGCCGTGACGCTGGAGCTCTTCCTGGACCGGCGCGGCCACTGGCAGGAGCAGACCGCGATCCAGCGCACCGCGCTGGGGGCGGCCCGGGCGCTGTCGGATCGGCTCGGCCAGGCGCACAGCCACCGCACCCTGGGGTTCGCCGAGGGACGGCTGGGCCGGTACGAGGAGGGGTACGGCCATCTGGAGCGGGCGCTGGAGCTGTTCACGGAGCTCGGCGAGGCGGGCGGGCAGGCCCGCACCCTGCGCGCCCTGGCCTTTCTGGCCAACAGTCAGAGCCGCTGCCAGGAGGCGCTGGACCACTACCGGCCCGCGCTCGACCACTACCGCGCCGCGGAACACCTCAGCGGACAGGCCAGCGTGCTCAACGAGATCGGCTGGACCCATATCCTCCGCGGTGAGTACGAGCACGCGCTGGCCCACTGCCGCCAGGCCGTCGAACTGCACCGGCGGATCGGCGACTCGGCCGGCGAGGCCGCCGCGCTGGACAGCGTGGGGTACGCGTACCACCACCTCGGACGGTATGAGCACGCCCTCACCTCGTACGGCCGGGCGCTCGCCATCTACCGCGAGATCAGCGACCGGTATCTGGAGGCCGACACCCTGCACCACCAGGGGGACACCCGCCTGGCCCAGGGCGACCTGGCCACCGCGCTCACCGACTGGCGCGGGGCCCTGGAGATTCTCCAGGAGCTGAACCACCCCGATGCCCGGGTCCTCGACGGCAAACTGGGGCAGTACCGGCAGTCATCGCATCCGGCCTCGGCTCTCAGCGGATGACGGGGCCTGGTGGGCGTGGTCTTCCGCGCTGTCGTATCCACGGCGGGGCGCCTCCGGGTCGTCGGGACGGTGCGCGGCGGGCCGCTGGGGCGCGGCCGGGCACCGGGTTCTCCCTGCCGTACGTACGGGCCCGGTGAGTTGCTCAACCGGGCGGGAAAAAATTTCTCAACGCCCCCGCGCATCGCGGCCGCGCAGGGTAGCAGCCGGAAGTGATCTCTGTCCCGGCTTTATTCACTGGTGATGAGGTCTCCACGACCGAGCCACACGAGGTACTAGCGTCCGGTGTCACTCCGAACCAAGGAGGGCGCTGTGCCACCAGCAAACCTCACCAGACCCATCGCCTCCAGCCGAACCATCGGCACCGGGCTCATCATTGGGGCACTCGCCGTCACACTGGCGGCGATCCTCATCCCGGTGTCGCTGTTCGGCGAGAGCAGCGCGGCCCTGCCGCGCAACGGCGTCACGGACGACGGCGGTGGGACGGTCAGCACCCAGTACGGGCCGCTCACGGCCACTGACCGGGACTTTGTCCGCAAAGTCAGGCTCGCCGGAACGTGGGAGCTCCCCGCCGGACGCCTCGCCCAGGAGCGGGGCGGCCGGGACGCGGTGAAGACCGCCGGTGAGCATCTCATCGAGGGACACACCGAACTCGACCGCCGCTCCGAGGAGGTCGGCCGGGCACTCGGGATCCAGCTGCCCAACCAGCCCAACGCGCAGCAACAGGGCTGGCTGAACGAGATGACCAGCGCCGGCAGCAGCGCCCAGTTCGAGCGGGTGTTCGCAAACCGGTTGCGCGCCGCTCACGGCAAGGTGTTCAACCTTGTGGCGCAGGTGCGCGCCGAGAGCCGCAACTCCATGGTCAGATCTCTGGCCACCAGGGCCAATGCCATCGTTCTCGACCACATCACGGTCCTCGAGGACACCGGGCTTGTCGACTTCGACACCCTCTAACGACTAAGTGAAGTGATCTTATGAGGCAACAGACCCACAAACGCGGGCGGTTCACCAATAAGACCGTCGCCATCGTCGCCGCCCTGGCGCTCGGCGGCGGCGGGGCCGCGATCATCGCCGCCAACGCGTCCGCCCACGGCGACAAGGGCGACTCCGGCCAGAACCACACCGTGGCCGCGAAGGCGGGGACGATCCAGTGCCCCGATGTGGGGCAGAAGCTGAGTGATGTGCCGGAGAAGGCCAGGCCCGAGGTCGACAAGAACCTGGCCGAGCTGGACAACCAGGTGGCCAAGGCCTACCAGCAGATGAACCAGCAGCAGGGTTCGAGCGACGCGGTGCTCTCCAAGCTCAACGACGAGCGCTCCCGGACGATGGACAACATCGGTTCTGCCATGGGCGGCGACAACTCCCAGCTGCAGGGGATGAACGACTGCAAGTGGCAGGAGATCGCCACCCAGGGCGGTCAGCAGCAGGGTGGTCAGCAGCAAGGCGGCGACCAGCAAGGCGACCAGCAAGGCGACCAGCAGAGTGGTCAGCAGGGCGGCGGCGACCAGCAGGGCGGCGACCAGCAAGGCGGCGGCGACCAGGGCGGCGAGGGCGCCAACGAGGTGCCCGGCAACGCGGGCGGCCAGGCGGGCAACGGTCCCTCGCAGGACGACTTCGTCGACATCACCAAGGTGCAGCCGAACGTCCAGCAGCCGCCGCAGGCCCAGCAGAACGGCTCCAGCGGCACCTTCACCACCGAGTGCGGCGTCGGCGACCCCAAACTGCGCAACAGCGACAACGTGATCGTCGCGCCCGGTGTCGGCAACGGCGCTCACCACACCCACGACTACGTGGGCAACGACAGCAACGACGCCTTCGCCAACAACCAGACCTTCGAGCAGGGCGGCACCTCCTGCGAGAACCAGGACGACAAGTCGACCTACTACTGGCCGGTGGTCCGCGCCCAGGACGGCAAGGACGAGGCGGACGCCAATGAGCTCGGCGGTGGCCAGGAGGGCAACGTCGGCACGATCCTGACCCCCACCAGCTCCAAGATCGAGTTCAAGGGCAACGCGCAGAGCAAGGTCACCGCGATGCCGAAGTTCCTGCGCATCATCACCGGTGACGCCAAGGCGTTCACCAACGGCGACGCCAACGCCAACGCCTCCTGGAGCTGCACCGGCTTCGAGGACCGGCAGCTGACCGACAAGTACCCGCTCTGCCCCGAGGGCAGCTCCGTCACCCGGACCTTCGACTTCCAGAGCTGCTGGGACGGCAAGAACATCGACAGCGCCAACCACCGTGACCACGTGGCCTTCGCGAACGAGGACGGCTCCTGCCCCAACGGCTTCCAGGCCATCCCGCAGCTGGTGAACACGATCACCTACGATGTGCCGGCCAACACCCCGTTCGCCGTGGACGGCTTCCCCGAGCAGTTGCACAAGCCCATCACCGACCACGACGACTTCATCAACGTGATGTCGGAGGACCTGATGAACGAGGCGGTGGACTGCATCAACAGCGGCAAGCAGTGCGGCTGATGGAACACGATCACCAGGCGCGCGTCGGCCGTTCGGCCGGCGCGCGTCGCGCTGCCACCGCGCACTTACACGAGGCCGCGGACGACGACGCGGCCACCGATCCTCCGGCGGCGGGACATCCGGACACCGAGGGGTTCCAGGGCCGGGAGCATACCGACCGCCCGGTCCGCCCCCTCTCGGACCACGAGCTCACCCGGCAATTGGCGGAGGGTTACCGGTCGGGCAGCAGCAGCCCGGCGGCGGGCGACCTGCTCTACCGCCGCCACCACGCGGCGACCCTGCGCTACGCCCTGACCTGCTGCCGTGACCCGCATGACGCCGAGGACCTGGCCTCCGAGGCGTTCTTCCGCACCTTCGAGGCCGTGCGCGCCGGGGGCGGGCCCCGGGGTCCCTGGCGGCCGTATCTGCTCACGGTGGTGCGCCATACGGCGACGGAGTGGAGCGCCGGGGAGCGCCGGGTGCTGCTGACCGCAGACTTCGAGTCCTGGCGGCAGTACGCGCCCACGGCCGATCCCCAGCAGTATCTGGTGGCCCGGGAGGACCGCCGGTTGCTCATCCGCAGCTTCCGGGGGCTTCCCGAGCGCTGGCAGACCGTGCTGTGGCTGACCCTCGTCGAGGAGGAGTCCCCGCACCGGGTGGCCGTGGTCCTGGGCATCTCCCCCAGCGGGGTGACGTCGCTGGCCTTCCGGGCCCGGGAGGGGCTGCGGGAGTCGTATCTGCGGGCCCATCTGGAGTCGGCGCGCGACGACCGGTGCCGGCACTACAGCGGCCTGATCGGCGCCTCGGTGCGCCGGGGCGGGGTGCGTGGCCGGGCGCTCGCGCGCCATCTGGCCGGATGCGCCTTCTGCTCCCACGCCTACGGCGAACTGCTCGGTCTGAACGCGGCGATGCGCACGGCCCCGCGTACGGCGGCACCGGCGGGGGCGCGGCGATAGGACCTTCCCGCGGCGGTCCGCGTCGTCCGAGCGGCGGGCGCCGGACCGGCCCGTGAGAGCGAAAACCGCCGACCGCGTGAGCGCGGCCGGCGGTTCGCCTGCTGCGGGTCAGAGTCCGTTGACGCGCGCCTCCCTGGCGATGCCCAGCGGCCGGACACCGGGGGGCGCACCGGCCCGGGTCCGGCGGCCGACCCGGGACGCCTGGCGCCGGATCCGGTCCATCTGCGCCATCAGCCTGCGGCCGCGCAGCGCCATCTCCAGCTCGAAGCGTATTCGGGGGTCCCGCAGGCCCGGCCCGAAGAGCTTTTCGATCTGGCGCAGCCGGTAACGCACGGTCTGCGGATGCACCTTGAGGGCCTTGGCCGCCTCGGGCGCGCCACCGCCCTCCAGCCAGGCCAGCAGCGTCATCTGCAGCCGCTCGCTCTGCCGGGGGGTCAGCCCGACCAGCGGCTTGAGCCACCGGGCGGCCAGCGCCCGGACCAGCGACTCGTCCTGCAGGAGCAGCAGCATCGACAGATGGTCGTCGACGAAGAGCACCCGGGCCTCGGGGCCGGGGCGGGCGGGCGCCAGGGTCAGCAGGCGCCGTGCCCACCGCACCGACGAGGACGCGTCGTTGAGCGGCACCACATGGCCCACGGCCGCGGTGCGGCCGCGCAGCGCGGTCTCCAGCGCCGCCCGGGTGCCGGGCTCGGCGGGCGCCTCGCGCTCCGGCTCCCGGTCGCCTTCCGGGGTGGCGGCGGTGGCGGCGGTCTCCACCGTGGGGCCCGGGTCCGCGTCCGGGTCGGGGATCAGCAGGCACAGCTCGTCGCCGACCGCGCCGATGAGGGTGTCTCCCAGCACGGTGGCCAACTGCGGCGCCTCGCCCGGCGTGGGCAGGGCGATGGCCTGCACCGTCTCGGGAAGCGGCCACCGGGCCGCCCGGGAGAGCTCCATCAGGGTGCGCTCGGAGACCGCCACTTCACCGATGAGGGCCTCGAACAGATCGCGCCGGGCCCGCTCGGGCGGCACCTCGGCCAGCGCCTCCTCACCGGAGGCGGGGGTCGCGGCCTGCTCGCCCGCGCCGTCCTCGACCGCCTTGCGGTGGCCGAGTGCCGTCAGGAGAGCCTGCTCGACTCCCCCTCGGACCTTGTCTCGCTCAGAGTCCTCCAGAAGTTCGGCGAATCCCGGAATTCTGTGCCGAAGGTTCTCAACCACCTCGTCGGCCAGGGACGGGAGTTCATTGCGCAGCACTCGGGTCCACTCACCACGGGGGCGGGACCAGATGCGGTTCACGAGTTCGCCCATCATTACCTCGTTCTTGCCGGGGGGAGACCTGGCCGTTGGGGGGTCGGCCAGGTCCGTGGAGGTTGCCTCCGTCACCGGTTCGTCCAGTACCGGTCAGGGAGTCGAGGGTCCTCCGCTACGTCATAGAGGACCCCGCCCCCTCCCGGTCCCGTCACTTTGCCGGTTCTTTGCCAATGAAACGACAGTGGATCAGCCGGGGACGGCGCGGGCAGGGTCCGTCCACTAGAAGTTGTCACGTTACGACAAATCTTATGGAGATCACGTGTACTTCCGAGAAGCTGCTGCCCCCAAGACGACTTTGACGTATCTCGTCACCCGCGCGAATCCGCGCGATCGGGAGGCTCCAATGTCCATGTCCCAAACGCCGCTCCCCTCCTCGCAGGGGCGTCACGGGGGACGCCGGGCTCGAGGCGGACGACGGGCCGCTCGCCGGACTCAGCAGCGTGATCCATCCGGGATGGGATGGCCACGCCACATCCGGCTCTACGCCATTCTCGGCTCCATCGCGCTGTCCCTGTACGTGGCCTGGGACGCCGGCGCGTTCGCCAAGACCTTCGTGTTCCTCGACTTCGGCGCGGGTGTGCTCGCGCTGGTCTGTCTGACGTCGGCGGTGCTGTGGGGGCTCGCCGCGACCGACCAGCTGATCCTGCACACCAGGCAGCGGCTGATGGCCCAGGCCGTCCACCGGGCGGCCGCGGTCGCCGGCCTGCTCTTCCTGGCCGTTCACATCTGGGTCAAGATCGCGGAGAGCCACACCAACGCCGCGTCCATCGTGCTGCCGTTCGCTGACGCAAATCAGCCGGTGCTGATCGGGCTCGGCACCATCGCCGGCTATCTCTTCGTCATCGCCGCGGTGACCGGCGCGGTGCGCAGCTCGTTCGCCTCGGCCGGCAACTCCCGCTGGCGGTACCGCTGGTGGCGGGCGCTGCATGTGGGCGCCTATCCGGCGTGGTGCGCCGCGCTGATCCACGGTCTGAAGGCGGGACGCGCCGCCAAGACCTGGGCCACCTACGGCTACATCGCCGCCCTGGCCGGTGTGGCCATCGCGCTGTGGCTGCGGCTGGTCGCGCGGCGGCGCCAGGACGTCGACCGGGCGGACGGCATCGAGGTCAGGAACCCTCCCGCCCGCAGCATGCAGGAGGGCCGGACCCGGCGGGCCGGTCCCACCGTGCCGCGCCCCCGTTCGGCCGAACCCGGCTCGCGTGACAGTCAGCCGCTCGGTGCCTCTCGCGGGTGGGACCGGTGATCACGACCAAACCCAGGCTCGCCTGTGTCGATCCGCCCCGGCTGCTGGCCGGGCTCGACGAGGTGTACCGGCTCGACCGGGTCGGCCATCTGACCGTTCACGGCACCATGCCCGCCCTTAGGGCCGATGAACTCGTGGCGCTCGCCGAGAACATCGATCTGCGCGGGCGCGGCGGCGCCGGATTCCCCTTCGCCACCAAGGTCCAGGCCGTCGTGGAGTCGGCCGGCCGGCGCGAGGGCCGTTGCACCGTGGTGGTCAACGGCAGCGAGGGCGAGCCCAGCTGCCTCAAGGACACCGCGCTGCTGCTGCACACCCCGCATCTGGTGATCGACGGCGCCGTGCTGGCCGCCGAGGCGCTCGGTGCCGAGGAGGTCGCCATCGCGGTGCACCGTACGGATGTCGAGGAGTCCGTGGCCGCCGCGATCGCCGAACGCGGCCCCAGCGGGGTCCCGGTGAGCGTGAACCGCACCCCGGACCGGTTCGTCGCCGGTGAGGGCGGCGCGGTCATCAACGGCATCAGCGGCGCCCCGGCCATCCCCAACGGCCGGAAGATCCGGACCAGCGACAGCGGGCTCAGCGGACTGCCCACCCTGCTGTCCAACACCGAGACCTTCGCCCAGCTCGCGGTGGCGGCGCGGATGGGCGCGCTGCCGTACCGCTCGGTGGGGCTGCCCACCGAACCGGGCACCACGCTGCTGACGGTCGGCGGGAAGTACGTGATGGAGACGCCCACCGGGGTGCCGCTGACGTACGTCCTGGAGCTGTGCGGTCTGACCCCGGGCCAGGCGGTGCTGGTGGGCGGCTACCACGGCAAGTGGCTGGACCCCCGGAGCATCAACGCCGCCACGATCTCCCGGGAGTCCATGAAGAAGCACGGCGCCCGGCTGGGCGCCGGGGCGGTGCTGCCCATCCCGGAGAACACCTGCCCGCTCGGCGAGACCGCGCGGGTGGCGCGCTGGCTGGCCGCCGAGACGGCCGGTCAGTGCGGGCCCTGCTTCATCGGGCTGCCGGCGCTCGCGGACGCCATCGGCCAGGTGGAGCGCGGCGGCGGTCAGGCCTCGATCGACAATGTGCGCGCCTACGTCAACTCGGTGCGGGGGCGCGGGGCCTGCAGCCATCCCGACGGCACCGCCGGTTTCGTGACCACCGCGCTGGACGCGTTCCCCGAGGAGTTCGAGGCGCATGCGCTCGGCGCCGGCTGCGGACGGCCCACGATGGGCGTGCTGCCGCTGCCGGAGGACGGGCTGCGGCCGGCCCTGCCGCCCGCCCCGCTGAACCCCGGGGCGCGCGACGAGCGCCCCCAGCGGGGGCCGATGGAAAAGCTCCTGGTGGACTGGTCGCTGTGCCAGGGCCACGGGCTGTGCGCGGACATCCTGCCGCCCGAGGTGCTGACGCTCGGGATCGACGGCTATCCGGCCTCGGCCAAGATGGATGTGCCCCGGCAGCTGCGGGCCCAGGCGGTCCGCGCGGTACGCCGCTGCCCCGCCCTGGCGCTGCGTATCGAGGAGTAGACCGCAGGGTGATCCACCGCACCATCCGACACCACGACGGCCGTGCGCAACGGCCGTCGACTGCTGTGCGCTCAGGGATCCGGCGTTTTTTGCGTCAGGTGACAAATTCGGAAGCCGCTGAGCGCCGGTCCGCGCGGGCTCCGTATGGACATGACGTCGGCGCAATCACCGCCGGACCGATCGAGATTGCAGAGGGATGGTCATGGAGAAGCGTCACATCGCGTTCGCCGGGGTGTCGGTAGCGATGGTTCTGCTGACGGCGGCTTGCGGCAGCAGCAAGGACAACTCCGCGGGCAGCGCCAATGTGCAGCCGGCGGGCGGCAGTCAGACCGTGGGTGCGGGGGCCTCCGCGTCGGCGGGCGCGGGCGCGGTGGCCGGCGCGACCGGCGGCTACGAGGCGGGCGGCGACACCGGTGCCGCCGCGGGCGGCGAGGCCGAGCGCACCGGTCCGGCCAAGCAGCTGGCGGTCAAGGAGGACGCCAAGCTGGGCAAGTTCGTCACCGACAGCAAGGGCTGGACCCTCTACCGGTTCGACGAGGACACCCCCAAGCCCGCCAAGTCCAACTGCAACGACGACTGCGCCACCAAGTGGCCCGCGGTGCCCGCTGACGACGCCGCGGCCACCACCGGTATCGAGTCGAGCAAGCTGGGCTCGGTCACCCGCTCCGACGGCACCAAGCAGCTGACGCTGGCGGGCTGGCCGGTCTACCGCTTCGCGGGCGACGCCAAGCCGGGTGACACCAAGGGCCAGGGCGTGGGCGGCACCTGGAACGCGCTGGCGCCCGACGGAAAGCCGGCCGGCAAGACCGCGGCCGCGGACGACAGCCTCCAGCTGATGGTCAACAACAACGCCGAGCTCGGCAAGATCATCGTGGACGGCAAGGGCATGACCGTCTACCGGTTCAACAAGGACAGCGCCTGGCCGATGAAGACCGGCTGCCTCGGTGCCTGCCTGGACACCTGGAAGCCCGTCAAGGCCGTGGACACCACGAAGGTCGCCGGGCTCGACGCCGCGAAGGTCACCTCCTTCAAGCGCCCCGACGGCACCAAGCAGGCGGCGTTCGACTGCTGGCTGCTGTACACCTTCACCGGGGACAAGAAGCCCGGTGACATCAACGGACAGGGCGTGAAGGGCACCTGGTTCGCGGTCACCGACAAGGGCAAGAAGGCGGGCCAGTAGGACAGACTCCATCACGTACGGTCCACCGCGGCGGGTGGCCCGAGGCCGTCCGGCCCGGGCCGCCCCGCCGGATTTTCCACGGGAGGTTGATGTGTCACTCGCACTGCGTGCCACCGCGGTCGGCGCGGCCCTGCTGTTCCTGGCCGGCTGTGGTGGAGGCGATCAGGCACACGGCGCCAAGCACGAGCAGAAGAAGGTCTCCCCCGCCACCAAGGAGTTCGCCGAGCCCGGCAAGCCGGCGCCGCTGACGAAGATCGCGGACGCCATCGGCTGCAAGGCCACGGTCATCACCGAGGCGGACGAACTGCGCCAGGGCGCCTGCGGGTCCGGCGGGAAGCGGTTCACGATGGTCACTTTCGCCACCGACAAGGGCCAGCACGACTGGCTGACGACGTCGAAGGACTACGGGGGCATGTACCTGGTCGGCAAGCGCTGGTCGGTCACCGGCCTGTCCATGAGCTCACTGGAGCCCCTGCGCGAGAAGCTCGGCGGTTCCCTCGAGAAGGGGATGTCCCACGGCGCGTCCCATGACGGGATGAAGCACGGGGACGGGATGGACGGCATGGAGGGCATGGACGGCTCGGCGAGCCATACGGGCCACGACGGGAAGAAGTGACGCGCGGCACCCGCCGACCAGGCGGTGGGCGTGGGTCAGCCGCTCAGGCCGCCCGGGAGTCCGCCCACTTGACCAACTCCGGGTCGGCCAGGGTGGAGACCCACACATCCACCGGCGGGGGCTCGTCCACCGGCTTCCGCGGCCCGACGCCGAGCACCCTCAGTCCGGCGCGCGAGGCGGACAGAAACCCGCAGTGGGAGTCCTCCACCGCGAGGGCGTCCTCGGGGGCCGCGCCGCACAGCCGGGCGGCCTCCAGATAGACGTCGGGATACGGCTTGGGCCGCACCGGACCCTCGGGGACCAGCACATGGCCGAAGTACCGCAGCAGCCCGGCCTTGGCGAGCCCGTCCTCGACCACGTCGCGCGGGCAGTTGCTGGCCACGGCCAGCGGGGCGAACGTCGCCGCCTTCGCCACCAGTTGGGGCGCTCCCGGCATGGTGACCGGGTCCTCGGCCACCAGCCGGCGGAAGGCGTCGAGGAGTTGTTCGGTCATCTCGTCCGCGAGTTCGGGGCGGCCGGCGAATTCGGCCAGCATGCGGCCGCATTCGGTGTAGTGGAGCCCCTTCGTGCTTTGCGCGAACTCCTCGTCGGGGGCGGTTCCGTGGTTTCTGAGGACCACTTCGCGCGCCTCCACCCAGTGTCGTTCGGAATCCATCAGGGTGCCGTCGCAGTCGAAGACGATGGCGGCTGGGGTCCATCCGAGAAACTTTTCGGCTGTCATCTGTCTGCCGTTCCATGGGAGGTGGAGGAATCGGCGCAGGAAGTGCCTGTACGTGCGGGGAACCGCTCAGTGGAAATGTCCTGGCGGCTCGGAAGTGGCGCCGTGCGCCGACCGCTGCTGTCGTACAGGCCGTGTGCTTCGCCTGCCCGAAACATAACGATCACTACGTTAGTTAGATGACCCGCAGTAAGCAAGGGGTCACTCAGTGTCGGCGGTTTGTTCGTCGTTCAGACCGTTCGTCGCCCATGAGTTCGTCGCACAGCGTGTTCGTCGCTCAGAGGTACTGGAGCACGCCGACCGCCGTGCAGATTTCGGCCTGGCGCAGCCGGAAGACGCATGTCCGGCCGTGGGAGGTGCACTCGACCACGGCCGGCGGAAACGACTCGGTGAAGCGGATCGCCTTCATGCGGCAGGCGACGGGCCGGGTCAGCGTTCCGCCGGTGGCCAGCGCCGCCGCCTGACGGGCGCCCTCCAGCAGCACCAGGCCCGGCACATGGTCGCTCCAGTGGTCGAAGAAGAACGGATGCCGGGGGTCGGCGGGGTCGAGGTAGACCACTCCCCCGTCCTGTACCACCAGCACGTCCCGGGCCGCGGGAACGGCCAGTTGCGCAGGTGAGGGCCGCACCGCGGCGCGCAGCCTGCGGCGTGCGGTGTGCCCGTGGAAGGCGGATCGGGTCTCCGCGTAGGCCGTGCCGTCGAGGAAGCGCGCGGTGCCCCCGGCCCAGGCGAAGAGCTTGCCGCCCGCCGACAGCACGACGTCCAGCCGCATCCCGGAGACGAAGCGTCCGCAGGGGGTGGTGCGGATGTCGGTGACGGCGGCCCGGCAGGTGATGTCGGAGGCGCCGTACGGGGCCCGGGGTTCGGTCTCGGGGTCCAGCCGGTAGGAGATGTCCCGGATCAGGAAGTGCGCCCCCGCGGGCACCGCGTAGTACCGCGTGGGGATGTAGATCCCCAGCTCGCGCAGGGTTTCCGCGATCATCAGCGGATGGTGGCGGCCGTCTCCGCCGTGCGGGAAGGTGGGATGGGACCGCGGCCACTGGGCGGCGGCCTCGAAGCGGTTGTCACCGTGCGTACGCACGTCGGTGAGCAGCACCTCGGCCACCGAGACCCGGTGCACCGCCTCCCGCGCCACGGTGCGGGACCAGCTGAGCGGCCGCCCGGTGGGACCGGACGGCTCCGAAAGGCCATGAGCCTCACGAACGATCACCTTAAAATACTAATAATGTTTGACCTGTCTCGCCTCATCACCATGACCGGCCGAAAGTCCGCTAAGTTCTCCCCGTCACATCCGACGGGCTGCTGAAGGACGGCGAACACGTGCAAGAACGGGCCGAGCAAACACGCCGATCCCTTCTGGAGGCCGCCGCGTTCCTTTTCGACGAACGGGGATACGCCGGCACGAGCATCAGCGACATCACCGCCCGGTCCGGTCACACCAGCGGCGCCATCTATTTCCATTACACGAGCAAGGAAAGGCTCGCCCTCGCCGTGGTGGAGGAACACTTCGCCACCTGGCCCCCGCTGATCGAGCGCTACACCGCCCTCGACGCGCCGCCCCTGGAGCAACTGGTGCGCCTCAGCTTCGCGGTGGCCCGCGCCTTCCGCGATGACCTCGTGGTCCGCGCCGGGGCCCGGCTGTGGACCGAGCGCACCCTGATCGAAGCGCCCATGCCACCGCCCTTCGTGGGGTGGATGGACGCCGTGGGGCAGATGATGGAGAAGGCCCGGGCCGAGGGCGATCTGGCCCCGCATGTCGATCCGCTGCCCGCCGCCCGGACCGTCGTCTTCGCCTTCTTCGGGCTGCACACCGTCTCCGAGGCCCTCGACGGGCGGCGGCTGGTCGAGGACCATCTGGCCGATCTGTGGACCCTGCTGCTGCCCTCGCTCCAGGCCCGGCCCGGGGACACCGCGAGGCTGCTGGCGCTCGCCCGCCCGGACACCCCGCCCCCGTCAGAGTGAGGCGCCCGCGCACATCACCAGCGTCTGCCCGGTGACCGCGCCGCCCTCCGGGCCCAGCAGGAACGACGTCAGCCCCGCCACCTCCTCGGGACGGACCAGCCGGCCCAGCGGTGGCAGCACCGGCGGGGTGCCGGCGCGGCCCGGATCGCGCAGCATGGGGGTGTCCGTGGGCCCGGGCGCCACCACGTTGACCGTGACCGCCCGGGGCGCCAGCTCGGCGGCCCAGGACCGGGCCAGGGCGGGCAGCGCGGCCTTGGTGGCGGCGTACTGGCTCTTGCCCGGCACGCCCGTCATCGTGCGGCTGCCCACCAGCACCACCCGGCCGCCGTCCGCCACCCGGTCCACCAGCGTGTCGACCAGGACGCCCGCCGCCTGCACATGGATCCGCCACATGAGCGACCCGTCCTCGGGCGCCAGCTCCCCCAGCCACGCCGAGCGCTGAACGCCCGCCGCGTGCACGATCGCGTCCACCCCGGACACCGGGCCGAGCACCTCGGGGAGCTCCTCCGGCCGGGACAGATCGGCCGGGATCCAGTGCAGCCCCGCGACCGGGCGCGCCGGGGCCGTACGGCTGATCCCGGTGATCCGCCACCCCTCCTCCAGCAGCCGGGTGGCGATCGCGGCGCCGATGCCGGAGCTGACACCGGTGACCACGGCGTGCCGGGGCTCAGACATCGGCCGCCCAATCCGGTGTGACCCGGACGTACTTGATGGCCCGGCGGTGGTAGGTGTACGCGATGTGCAGCGTGCCGTCATCGCCCTGTCGGATGGTGGGGTAGGACAGCTCGCGGTTGAGCCGGTCGCGTGAGTTGTTGGTCAGGCAGTGGCCGTCGCCGGTGTCCAGATCGCGCCGTACGGGCCAGGTCAGGCCGTTGTCGGAGGAGAGCGCGAGGGTCATCGGTGCGCGCGGCGCGCCCCAGAAGGCACCGGGTGCCGCGTCGTCCCGCGAGGCGGCCGGGGCGGGGGGCTCTCCGGTCCGTCCCTCGTCGTCGATCTCGTCGTAGAGGGAGACGCGGCGGGCCGTGGCATCGGCCCGGCTGCTGTGGTTGTAGACCAGTGCGAGCCGTCCGTCGGCGAGCGGGACGTACTGCACGGAGGAGTTGTTGTTGGGCAGTTCGGTGCGGACCGGCTCACTCCAGGTCTCCCCGCCGTCGGTGCTGTGCGCGCGGTGGACCGCGTCCGCCCAGCGGCTGCGGAAGAGGGCCAGCACGGTGGTGTCCGGCAGTTGGTGGACGTTCATGTGCACACAGCCGGTCGAGCCGGGCACGGGCCGCTCGCGCCAGGTCCGCCCCTGGTCGTCGCTGATCATCACCGCGCTGGTGTCGTGGTCGCCGACCCACTTGACCCCGGGGGTGGCCACGCAGTGGAACACCGGCAGCAGCCATCGCCCGGAGTCCAGGACGGCCACCGGCTGACGGATGAACACCCCGCCCGCCTCGGTGGCCGGGAAGAGGGTGCGCGGCGCGCCCCAGGTGGCGCCCGCGTCGGCGGACACCCGCAGCCGGACCTCCGCCGTGTCCTGGTCGCCAGCCCGCTGGGCGGTGTAGAGCAGCCACAGCTCCCCGGCCGGGGTGGGGAACAGCAGCGGGTTCTGCTCCGAGCGGGTGTCGTCGCCGGAGAGCCGGACCGGCTCGGTCCAGGTGCCGGACCCGGGGGCGAGCCGGGAGAACCACACGGAGATGTCCGGTACGCCCTCCTGGGTGCCGCCGAACCACACACAGCCGAGGTCCCCGCCCGGCAGCACGGTGAGATTGGCGGCGTGGTTCTGGACGGCGGGCGCCGGCAGGAACGCCTCCTGGCGCGCCGGGTCGCCCGGGCGCGGCCGGAGCCGGCCGTCCGTCGGCGGCATCGCGGTGTCATGGTCGGCGGTCATGGGCGCCGGGCTCCTCGTGGTTGCGGGGTTACGGGGATGTCCGCGGTCGGGGCCGCAAGGCACCGACCGACCGGGCCGCGCGGCCCGATGCCCCTCCGGAACCCCGGTCCGGAAGGACTCGCCCGAAGGGCGTTCGGGGTCCAGGGGCGGAGCCCCTTGGTTCGGGAAGGGGCGGGGTGGGGGAAAACCACCGGCCTACCGGTTGTACGCGGGCATCGGGCCACGCAGCCGCGCGCCCACCTCGTCGCACGCCGCCGTCACATCCGCCGGAAGAGGGCCCGCGGACGCGGCGGCCAGATTGGCGCGGAGGTGTTCCACGCGGGAGCCGCCGAGCAGCAGCGCGTCCACCCCGTCCCGGCCGAGCAGCCAGCGCAGCGAGAGGTCGACGAGCGGGATGCCCGCCTCCTCGGCGATCCCGGACAGGGTCCGTACGGCCTCGAAGAGCCCGGCGTCCCAGTAGCGCTGCCGGTACATGGCGGCCACCCGGGAGTCGCCGAAACGGCCCGACTCCGGCTGCTCCTCGAAGGTGTGACGGCCCGTCAGCAGCCCGCCGCCGAGCGGGTTGTAGACCATGGTGCGCAGTCCGCTGGTGGCGGCGTACGCCGCGTATTCCACGTATTCCTCCTCAATACGCCGCGCCAACAGGTTGTAGAGCTGCTGGGCCACCACCGGGCGCGGCGCGCCGACCCGTTCGGCGGTGTGGGTGATCTCGGCGATCTGCCAGGCGGCGTAGTTGGAGACGCCGAGCGCCCGGATCTTGCCCTCGGCCACGAACTCGGCGACCGTGCCCAGCGTCTCCTCCAGCGGCGTGGAGCGGTCGGGCTGGTGCAGATAGAACAGGTCGACATGGTCGGTGCCCAGGCGGCGCAGGCTGCCTTCGAGGGCCGCGCGCATCCCGCGCGCGGACAGCGGTGAGTTCTCGCCGGCGTCGGGGTGCGGCATGCCGGCCTTGGTGGCGAGCACGATCCGGTCGCGCCGGCCGGGGAGCAGCTCGGCCAGGATCGTCTCGGTGGCGCCGCCCGCGTAGGCGTTGGCGGTGTCCACCCCGGTCACCCCGGCGTCCAGCGCGGTGTCCAGCATCGCGGCGGCGCCCGCGCGGTCCACCGTGTCGCCGAAGGTCATGGTGCCCAGCACCAGCCGCGAGAGCGGCACCGGGATCCCCGGCAGGGCGACCCCACCGGGCGACGCCTGGGTGGTGGTGTGGGGCTGCGGATGCGCGTTCACTGCGTTGCTCCTGGTTCCTGGTCGGTCGCGATCGCGGATACGAGGGCGCGCGGTTTGCGTCCCCGCATGGTCGTCGGGTCGAGCGCCGCCCGTCGCAGCGCCCTGGTGTACGGGTCGGCGGGCGCGGAGAGCACCGTGCCGGTCGGCCCGGACTCGATGATCCTCCCGGCGCGCATCACCACCACCTCGGAGCTGATCTCGCGGACCACTCCGAGGTTGTGGGAGATGACGATGTAGGCGAGCCCCTGCTCGGCCTGGAGTTCCCGCAGCAGCTGGAGCACCTGGGCCTGTACGGAGACGTCCAGCGCGGAGGTGGCCTCGTCGCACACCAGCAGTTCGGGGCCGGCGGCCAGGGCGCGCGCGATGCCGATCCGCTGGCGCTGACCGCCGGAGAACTCGGCCGGGCGCCGCTGGAGCGCGCCGGAGTCCAGCCCCACCTGGTCGATGAGGACGGCGGCGCGGCGGGCGCGTTCGGCCCGTGAGCGCATGCCGTTGAGCCTCAGCGGCTCGGCCACGATCTCCTCGGCCGTCAGATGCGGGTCCAGCGAGCCGTACGGATCCTGGAAGACCATCTGCACTCGCTTGCGCAGCGGGCGCAGCCGCCGCTCGGGCAGGCCCGCGATATCGGTTCCGTCGAGGAGGATCCGACCCTGGGTGGGGCGCAGCAGGCGGACGAGGGAGCGGGCGACGGTGGACTTGCCGCAGCCGGATTCGCCGACGACGCCGAGCGCCCCACCGGGCGGGACGCAGAAGCTGACGCCGTCCACCGCGCGGAAGACACCGCCGGGGACCGGGTATTCGACCACCAGGTCCTCGACGGCCAGCAGGGGTGTGGTCACAGCGCCTCCTCGGTGGCGGTGGCGGTGGCGGCTGCGGTGGCGCCTGCTGGGGCGGTGGCGCCTGCTGGGGCGGTGGCGCCTGCTGGGGCGGTGGCGCCTGCTGGGGCGGTGGCGCCTGCTGGGGCTGGGGTCTCGTGCCAGGGGCCCAGGGTGGGCACGGCGGCGAGCAGATCGCGGGTGTACCGCTCGCGGGGGTGGTCCACGATCTGTTCGACCGGCCCCGACTCCACGAAGCGGCCGCCGCGCATGACGTGGATGCGGTCGGAGACCAACCGGGCCACGCCCAGATCGTGGGTGATCATCAGGATGCCGATGCCGGTGCGCTCCTGGAGCTCCATCAGCAGGTCGAGGACGCCTGCCTGGACGGTGACGTCGAGCGCGGAGGTCGGCTCGTCGGCCACCAGCAGCCGGGGCTCGGCGGCCAGCGCGATGGCGATGAGGACGCGCTGCAGCATGCCGCCGGAGAACTGGTGGGGGTAGGCGCCCCAGCGGGTCTCGGGGTGGGGGATCCGTACCCGGCCGAGCAGTTCGACGCCCTTGGCGCGGGCGTCGGCGCGGGTCATGCCCGGGTGGCGCAGCCGGAGCGCCTCGCCCAGCTGGCGGCCGATGGTGTGCACCGGACTGAGCGCGGTCATCGGGTCCTGCGGGACCAGGGACACCCCGCGGCCGCGGATCCGCCCGGCCGCCTTGGGGTCGGCGATGACGTCGGCGCCGAAGATCCGGGCCGTCCCGGAGAGGACGGCGAGCCCGTCGGGCAGCAGCCGCAGCAGGCCCATCGCGGTGGTGGACTTGCCGGAGCCGGACTCGCCGATGATCGTCACCGTCTCGCCGGGGCCGATGGTGAAGCCGACCCCGTCGACCGCGCGCACCACCCCGCGGTCGGTGATCAGCTCGATCTGCAGGTCCTCGACCTCCACCAGGGGGTCCGGGGCGCGGGTGTCGCGGGGGTCGGGGGTGCCGTTGGTGTCGGGGGCGCCGCGGGTGTCGCGGGCGCCGTCGGCGCCGTTCGTGTCGCGGGCGGCGTCGGTGCCGCGGGGGCCGTCGGTGCCGTTGGTGTCGTTGGTCTCGCGGGTGCCGTCGGCGCCGTCGGTGTCGCGGGGGCCGTCCGTATCGCGGGGGCCGTTGGTGTCGCGAGGGCCGCGGATGCCGCGGGCGCCGTCAGTGCCGTCGGTGTCGCGGGCGGCGTCGGTGTCGTTGGCGTCGCGGGAGCCGCTGGCGCCGTCGGTGTCGCGGGGGCCGTTGGTATCGCGGGCGCCGCGGATGCCGCGGGCGCCGTCAGTGCCGTCGGTGCCGCGGGCGCCGTCAGTGTCGCGGGCAGCGTCGGCGCCGTCGATGTCGCGGGAGCCGCTGGCGCCGTCGATGTCGCGGAGGCCGTTGGTATCGCGGGCGCCGCGGATGCCGCGGGCGCCGTCAGTGCCGTTGGCGTCGCGGGCGCCGTTGGCGTCGCGGGCGCCATTGGCGTCGCGGGCGCCATCGGTGTCGCGGGCGCCATCGGTGTCGCGGGTGTCGCGGGCGCCGTCGACGCCATTCGTGTCGCGGGCGGCGTCGGTGCCGTCGGTGTCGCGGGCGCCGTTGGCGCCGTCGGTGTCGCGGGTTTCGCTCATCGGGAGCCCTCCGTCGCACGTCGGCGGGTACGGTCGCGCAGTCCGTCGCCCAGCAGATTGACCCCGACCACCAGCAGCACGATGACGAGGCCGGGCAGGGTCACCAGCCACCAGGAGGTGGTGATGTAGTCCTGGCCGTCGGAGATGATCCGGCCCCAGGTGGCGAACGGCCGCTGGGGGCCCGCGCCGAGGTAGCTCAGCGCGCTCTCCAGCAGCACCGCCTGGGCGAGCAGCAGCAGGACCACGAGCGAGGCCTGGCGGACGATGTTGGGGATGATGTGGCGGGCCAGGATGGCGATCCGGGGCAGCCCCAGCACCTGGGCGGCGGCCACATACGGCTTCTCCCGCTCGACCAGCACCAGGGACCGGGTCAGCCGGGCCACCTCGGGCCACTGGGCGATCGCGATGACGCAGGTGATGACGGTGACGGAGGGGCCGAAGAGGGCCACCACGAGCAGCAGCATCATCAGCAGCGGCAGCGACATCTGGGCCTCCAGCAGGCGGGAGACGACGGCGTCCACCCAGCGGCCGTAGTACCCGGCGGCGGCGCCCGCGACGATGCCGATGAGGCCGGAGACGACGACGGCGAGCACACCGATCGACAGCGAGACCTGGCCGCCGTGCAGCACCCGCGAGAGCACATCGCGGCCGAGCTGGTCGGTGCCGAGGAGATGGCCGTCGGTCAGCGGGGCCAGCCGGCGCCGGGAGAGGTCCTGGTCGCCCGCGCCGGGCAGCGGCAGCACCTGGGCGAGGGCGACGGGAACCACCACCAGCAGGGTGCACACCGCGCCCGCCCACAGTTTCAGGCTCGCGCTGCGGCGGCGCCGGGTGGCGGTGGCGCGCGCCAGGTCCCTGGCGGTGACGGCGCTGGGCCGGGGCGCGGGGCCGGACTTCGCGGGGGCCGGGGGTTCGGCGGGGGCCGGGGGTTCGGCGGGGGTTTCGAGGGCGCCTTTCATCTCAGGCCGCCTTTCCCAGGCGTACCCGCGGATCGAGCAGCGGGTAGGCCAGGTCGATGAGGAGTTGGACGAGGACCGCCAGGGCGGCGGTGACCAGGACGGTCGCCTGGATCAGCGGATAGTCGCGGGTCTCCAGGGCGCGGACGACCAGCGAGCCGACACCGGGCCAGCCGAAGACCACCTCGACCACCACGACGCCGTTGAGCATGGCGGCGAAGCGGGTGCCGAGCGCGGTGAGCACCGGGATGGCGGAGTTGCCCATGGCGTAGCGCCAGGTCAGTACGCGGTTCGAAACCCCGCGGGAGCGGGCGACGGTGACGTACGGCGCGGCGAGGGCCGCGACCATCTCGCGGCGGACCAGCCGGGAGATCAGCGCCATCTGGAGGATCGCCACGGTGACGGTGGGCAGGACGAGTCCGCCCCAGGTGGTGAAGCCGGAGGCGGGCAGCACCGGGACGGCCACGGCGAAGAGGGTCAGCAGCATCACGCCGATCCAGAAGTCCGGCATGGACTGCCCGGCGATGGTCAGCACATTGGCGCCCAGCTCACGCTTGGTGTCGGCACGGCGGGCCATCCATACGCCGAGCGGCACGGCCACCAGCGCGGTGAGGGCGATCGCGGAGAGGGAGAGGGTGATGGTGTAGGGCACCCGGTCGAGCACCACGTCCAGGGCGGGCGCGTGGAAGGAGTAGCTGGTGCCGAGGTCGCCGGTGAACAGATCGCGCAGAAAGAGCCCGTACTGGCTGAGCAGTCCGCGGTCGAGGCCGAACTGCTCCCGGATCCGGGCGAGGTCGGCGCTGGAGGGGTTGGGCCCGGCCAGGGCCGCGGCGGGGTCGCCGGGGGCCATGCGGACCAGGACGAAGACGGTGGAGAGGGTCAGGAAGACGGTCAGGACGCTCTGGCCCAGGCGGCGTATCGGATAGCGCGTCACGGCTCAGCCCTCCAGACGCACGGCGGCGAGGTCGTAGGAGTTGAGCTGCAGCAGGCGCACATCGCGCACCCGGGTGCGGCGGGCCAGCACCACATCGGGGACGAAGGCCCACAGGCAGGGGCGGGTGTCCCAGATCTGCCGCTGGACGGCGGCGAGCTTGGTGTTCCGCGTCTTCTCGTCCGTTTCGGCGGAGGCGTCGGCCAGCCGGGCGGCGATCTTCGGGAAGACATAGCCCTGGTAGGTGTCCCGGGTCCGCTCCTTCTCCGCGGTGCCGCCGTACATGCCCTGGAGGCTGGTGGAGGCGTGGCCGGTGGGGACGGAGAAGCCGTTGCCGAGGACGTCCCAGTCGCCCCGGCGGCCCTGCCGCCACTGCTGGATGTCGCCGCCCGGTTCGAACTGCTGGAGGGTGGCGCGGACGCCGACCGCGCGCAGCATCTCCAGCACGGCCTCCATCACGGACGTGTCCGCGGGGAACTCGCCGGACTCCCAGATGATCTTCACCTTGAGATCGCTCGCGCCCAGCGCGGCGAGGCGCCTGCGGGCCTGGCCGGGGTCATGGACGTAACGGCCGGTGCGCACCGAGCCCTTGAGGGCGAGCGGGATGACGCCCTCGGCCTGCTGGGCGGAGCCGGTGAGCACATCGCGCACCAGGGCCTGGCCGTCGATGGCGTAGCTGAGCGCCTCGCGCACCCGGGCGTCGGCCAGCGGATGTCCGCGCGGTTTGCGGAAGTTGAAGAACAGCTGGTTGACGCGGGTGCCCGAGGTGCGGTCCAGACGCACCCCCGGCAGCCCCTTGAGCTGCTCGGCGGAGTCGGGGGTGATGGTGTCGATGACATCCAGCTCACCGCTGCGCACGGCGACCACCCGGCTGGACTCCTCGGGGACGAAGCGCACCCGGACCCGGTCCACGGTGGGGCGCCGCCCCCAGTACCGGGGGTTGGCGTCCAGGGTGTACTCACCGGTGCCGGAGTTGGCCGAGCTGACCACGTACGGGCCGGAGCCCACCCCGCCGGACAGCTCCTCGGCCCGGTTCCGCGCGGCCGGGCTGATCAGGATGTTGGCCATCAACTGGTCGAGGATGGGCACCGGGCGCTTGGTGTGGAGACGGAAGGTGCGCTCGTCGACCGGCTCGACGGTGGGCATCTCGGGGAAGAGGCCGACGATGAACGAGCCGTTGACGCCCGCGTACATCCTGAGCGCGGTCGAGACGTCCTTGACGGTGACCGGAGTTCCGTCGGAGTAGCGGGCTCCTTGGCGCAGCCGCACCGTCCAGGTGGTGGGCCCGGTCATCGCGAAGCGGTCGGCGAGCACCAGCTCGGGCCGGAGCCCCTTGCCGATCCGGGTCAGCGCCTGGCGCACCGCGCGCTGCACCGTGACCGCCGCGTCGAACTGGTTCAGCTTGTTGTCCAGGCTGACCAGCGAGCGGTTCAGCCCGAGGCTGATGGCGCCGGGCCCGGGGGCACCGGTGGGGCCCGCGCACCCGGTCAGCGGGGCGAGGGCGATACCTGCTGAGGCGCCTGCTCCGAGGCGCAGCACGGACCGGCGGCTGAGGGCCGGGCCGAAGGGGATACGGGTCATCGTTGACCTCTCGGCGTTCCTGAGGCGAGCGACCGGATCGCTCGACCCGTGTGGCGCCCGGATGACGGCCGTACGGGTCAAAGTGTCGCGGCGGTCACCGTGACATGGCTGCGCGCTTTACGCAATACTCCTCGCGCACTTCGCGCAACGTATGCCATCATCGGCACCACGGAGACGATGTCCACGCCATCGGATCGCTCCGTCCGTCACGGTCGTTCGAGGAGGTGCCGGTGGACATGACACCCAACCGGAGGCTGTTGGCCATCGCGGATGACCTGTCGGGCGCCGCGGAGGTGGCAGCCGCGCTTTGCTCGCGCACAACACGCAGTCGGGTTGTGCTGGTGGGGCGGCCCGAGAGGAGGCCCGTGCCCGACGCGGTGAGCGGGAGTGTGCTCCATCCCGGCGAGGCGACCGTCCTGGACCTCGACTCCCGCTACCGACCGGCCGCCGAGGCGGCCGAGGCGGTTCGCGACGCGCTGCGGATGTCCTTGCCGGACGGGGACACGGGCCGGGGCACGGGCGGGGACACGGGCCGGGGCACGGGCGGGGAAACCGGCGGGGAAACCCTCGTACTGAAGAAGATCGACTCGCTGCTGCGGGGCAATGTCGCCGCCGAGATCGCCGCCCTCGCCGAGGGCGGGGCGGGCGTGGTGCTCGCCCCCGCACTGCCGATCGCCGGGCGCGTGGTGCGCTCGGGGGTGGTCCACATCGGCGGGGTGGCGCTCCACGAGGGCGAGGCGTGGCGCGCCGAAACCGCGCCCCCACCCGCTTCGGTGGCCCAGGCACTCGGCGGCCTGCCGACCGCGCTGATCCCGCTGACGACGGTACGGGCGTCCCCGCCTGCGCTGCTGGCCGCGCTGCGCGCGGCCGTGGCGGCCGGGCGGGTGGCGATCTGCGACGCGGAGACGGACGCCGATCTCGACGCGGTCGTCGAGGCATCGCTCGCCGAGGGCCCCCGGATACGACTGGTCGGCTCAGGAGGCCTGGCCGTGGCCCTCGGCCGCCACCTGACAACGGCTCTTCCCGCCACGACGGCTCCGGCTACCGCCCAGGCCACGGCGGCGTCGACGGCGGTGGCCGCCACGGGCGCGGCCGCCTCCGCCACCACGGATCCGGCCGCCCCCGACCCCACCGGCACCCCGACCCTCACGGTCCCGGCTGCCACCACCGCCGCCACGGCCAGTGCGACCCCGACTGGCCCCGCCACCACGGGCCCCGCCGCCACCAACCCCACCGCGGCACCGGCCACCACCGACCTCTGCGGGGGCCCGACCGCCACGGTGCCGGCTGCCACCACCACCGCCACAACTCCCGCCGCCGAAACGGCCAGTCCGACCCCGACCGGCCCCGCCACCACGGGCGCCGCTATCAACCCCACCGCGGCTCCGGCCGCCACCGACCCCTGCGGGGGCCCGACCGCCACGGTGCCGGCTGCCACCACCACCGCCACAACTCCCGCCGCCGAAACGGCCAGTCCGACCCCGACCGGCCCCGCCACCACGGGCGCCGCTACCAACCCCACCGCGGCTCCGGCCGCCACCGACCCCTGCGGGGGCCCGACCGCCACGGTGCCGGCTGCCACCACCACCGCCACAGCTCCCGCCGCCGAAACGGCCAGTCCGACCCCGACGGGCCCCGCCAGCACGAACCCCACCAACCCCAAAGCCGCTCCGGTCGCTGACACCGTCAACCCGACCCCGACTGGCCCCGCCACCACGGGCCCGGCCGACGACGACCCCATGACGGCTCCGGCCGCCGCCAACGCACCGGCCAGCACCAGACCGGCGGGGGTAGCCGCGTCGGCCCCCGGAACGGCGCTCCCCTCAGCGAACGCCGGAGCCGCCCCCGCCACCACAGCGACTCCGGGCGCCGACACCGCCGCAACCCCGGCCGGCTCCACCACAGCGGCTCCGGCTGCCGACCCCGCCACTTCGCCCCCGACTGGCCCCGCCACCGCACCAGCGGGTGACGCCGCCTCGGCGGCCGGAGCCGCAGCGCCCTCGGCGGACACCGGGCGACCGGTACTGGTCGTCGTCGGCACGGCCGAGCCCGCGGCCGCCGAACAGATCCGGCGTCTGGTCGAGGACGGGGCCACGCACCACCGACTCCCGCTCGCGGGGCTGCTGTCGGACGGTTCCCCGCTGCGGCTGCCCCCGCTGACCGCCCCGGTCACGGTCGTCTCTCTCGCCGCCCCGCCCAGTTCCTCGCCGGTAGCCCCCGGCCCGGCGCCGACGCACAGCGCGGCGGCCGAAGCCATCGCGTCGGCAACGGGCGCGGTGCCCATTCCGTCTCCCCGTGCGGAGCACGCGGCCGTCGCGCCTGCCGACGTGCCCGTCCCGCCACCCAGCCCAGCACCCGGGCCCCAGCCCGCCACACCGTCACCGTCCCGCGGCGCGACCGACCGCACAGGCCCGGGCGCAAGCCCGAGCACAACCACGGACGCCGGCCCGACTGAAGACCCAGACGCAAGCCCGAGCACAACCACGGACGCCGGCCCGACCGAAGACCCGGACGCAAGCCCGAGCACAGACCCAGACGCCAGCCCGGCCGAAGATCCTGCCGACGGGGCCGGCCTGCGGCCCCGGCCCGTGTCCGCCCGACGGCTGGTGCTCGGCCTCGCCCGCACCATCCGCGACGCCGTCGCCGCGCACCGCGGCGCCGTCGACCTCGTGCTGACCGGCGGCGAGACGGCGCGCCGAGTGCTGGATGCCCTGGCGGTGACCGAGCTCGATCCGGTCGGACAGGTGCACCACGGGGCCGTTCATCTCTCCACTCCCGACGGGCGGTCCGTCGTGACTCGACCGGGCAGCTTCGGCGACCCCGACTCCCTGCGCCAGATCGTCCAGGCGCTGCGCCCCCACCCGATGGAACGGAAGGCCACCCCATGAACCCCTCCACCAACCTCGCCCCCACCGGGGCCGCCGGTGCGGACGCCGATCCCGCCCCGCTTCCGCTCATCGCGGTCACCATGGGCGACGGCGCCGGCATCGGACCCGAGGTGATCGTCCCCGCGCTGCTGGACCCGGACACCCTGCGGCGCTGCCGTCCGGTGGTCATCGGGGACGCGGAGCGGCTGCGGCAGGCCGCGCGGCTGCGCGATCTCGCGTGCGAGATCGTCGCCGTGGCCGCGCCCGCCGACGCGGCGTTCACCCCGGGCCGGATCAACGTCGTCGACCTCGGGCTGCTCCCCGCCGAGCTGCCCTGGGGCAGGCTCTCCCCGGTGGCCGGGGACGCGGCCTACCACTACGTACGGACCGCCGCCGAACTCGCCATGAACGGTGAGGTGCAGGGCATCTGCACCGCGCCGCTCAACAAGGAGGCGCTGCACGCGGGCGGCCATGTCTTCCCCGGCCACACCGAACTGCTGGCCCAGCTCACCGGGGTCGAGGAGGTGTCGATGATGCTGGCCACCCCCACGGTGAAGGTCATCCACGTCACCACCCACATCGGCCTCATCGACGCGGTGCGGAAGATCGAGCCGGGTCTGGTCGAGCGCACCGTGCGCCGTGGCCATGAGGCGATGGTCCGCGCCGGGACCCCCGAACCGGTGATCGGGGTGTGCGGGATCAATCCGCACGCCGGGGAGAACGGGCTGTTCGGCTACGGCGAGGAAGAGGAGAAGATCGTGCCCGCGCTGGAGGTGCTGCGCGCCGACGGCATCGACGCCCGCGGCCCGCTCCCCGCCGACACCGCCTTCTTCCTGGCGGGGCGCGGTGACTACGACCTGATCGTGGCGATGTACCACGACCAGGGGCACGGCCCGGTCAAGGTGCTGGGCCTGGAGGCCGGGGTCAATCTGACCGTCGGTCTGCCCGTCATCCGCACCTCCGTCGACCACGGCACCGCCTTCGACATAGCCGGAACGGGCACGGCCGACGCCGGTAGCATGATCGAGGCGCTGCGGCAGGCCGCCGAGATGGCTCCGTCCCCCACCCGCTGACATCCGGCCCCTGTCGCCGACGCCCAGCCCCAGTCGAGGAAACGCGAGGCCCAGCCCACGTTGAGGAACGCGAGAGACGCGAGAGAGATGCCGGTGAACGGAGCGCGGGCCCGGCGCGACCAGATCGTCCACCTCGCCACGACCACGGGTCTGGCCAGCGTGGAGGAGCTGTCCCGCACCTTCGGTGTGACCGCCTCCACCATCCGCCGCGACCTCGCCCAGCTCACCGCCGACGGGCGGCTGGCGCGGACGTACGGCGGGGCGATGGCCCTGGTCGCCCACCCGGAGGCGTCGCTGCGCCAGCGCACCGGCGAGGCGTTCGAGGCCAAGCGGGCCATCGCGCGCTGGGCGGCGTCGACGATCCGCACCGGGGAGACGGTGCTGCTCGACGCCGGTTCGACCGTCGGCGCGCTCGCCCATGAGCTGCGCACCGCCGAAGGGCTCACGGTGGCCACGACCGGGCTCACCGCGCTGCAGGAGCTCGCCGATGTGGACACCGTACGGGTGGAATGCCTCGGCGGGACGCTCCGGACGCTGAGCCAGAGCTTCCTGGGCCCACTCGCCGAGTCGGCCCTGGAGCGCATGACCTTCGACCGGGTGTTCCTGGGCGCCGACGGGGTGACGGCCGAACACGGCATCTGCGAGGCGGATCTGAGCCAGACCCGGCTCAAGGAGCTGATGGCCCGCCGGGCGGACGCGGTGTACGTCCTCGCGCACTCCGCGAAGATCGGCCGCCGCCCGTTCCACACCTGGGTGCGGCTGCCGCCCGGCTGGACGCTGGTGACCGACGACGGCGCCGACCCCCACGAAATCCGGGCGCTGCGGGCCCAGGGGGTCGAGGTCACGGTCGTCGGGGGCGAGTAGCCCCCCACGAAGCCGTCGATCCACTGTCCGTGGGCCGCGCCCCCATCACGTGCGGCCGTGACACGACTCCCACAGCGCGGCATACGCACCCCCGCGCGCCACGAGCTCGTGGTGCGGGCCGAGTTCGCTGATCCGCCCGTCCTCCATCACCGCCACCCGGTCGGCGTCATGCGCGGTGTGCAGCCGGTGGGCGATCGCGACGACGGTGCGCCCCTCGAGCAGGGCGGCAAGGGAGCGCTCCAGTCGGCGGGCCGCACGCGGATCGAGCAGCGAGGTGGCCTCGTCCAGTACCAGGGTGTGCGGATCGGCCAGCACCAGCCGGGCGAGGGAGAGCTGCTGGACCCGGTCCGGAGCCAGGGCCGCGCCACCCGCCCCCACCCGCGCGTCCAGCCCCAGCTCCAGGGCCCACTCCCGGGCCCCGACCGCGTCCAGCACCCGCTCCAGCTCGGCGTCGGCGGCCTCGGGCCTGACGATGAGGAGATTCTCCCGGAGCGTTCCGGAGAAGACATACGTCTCCTGGGTCACCAGGGCCACCTGGCCCCGCAGCCGGTCCGGGGAGAGCGCGGTGAGCGGCACCCCGCCCACCGTCACCGAGCCGGTGCGCGGTGCGTGGATCCCGGCGAGCAGCCGGCCGAGGGTGGACTTGCCCGCGCCCGACGGCCCGACGACCGCCAGCCGCTCCCCCGGCTCGATCTCCAGGTCGATCCCGCGCAGCACATCCCTGCCGTCCCGGTAGGCGTAGCGCACTCCGCGCAGTGCCAGGCCCCGATGCCGGGGCGCGGCCGTGGCGGGTGCGTCGGCTCGGGGCCCGGGGGCGCGGTGGACGCCCCGCAGCCGGGCCAGTGAGGCGGCGCCCGCCTGGAGGTCGCCCAGGCAGTACAGCACCGTGTCGACCGGGGTCAGGAGCTGCTGGACGTAGAGGGTGGCCGCGGTGACCGCGGCGAGCGAGACCATGCCGTGGAGCGCGAAGAGGCCGCCGAGCACCAGGGTCGCGGCCACCGGCAGCAGATAGGCGGTGTCGATGACCGGCAGAAAGACCGTGAGCAGGCCGATCGTATGGCGCTCGGCCGCGTAGGACCCGGCGATGTCCCGGTCCGTGCGCTCCGCGCGCCGCCCGGCCAGGCCCAGCGCCTCGACCGTACGGGCTCCCTCGACGGTCTCGGTGAGGCCCTCGGTGATCCGGGCGTAGGACGCGCTCTGGCGCAGGAACGCCTCGCGCGACCGGCCGAAGAACCACCGGGCCGCGACCCACAGCACCGGGACCCCGATCAGACAGGGGAACGCCAGCAGCGGGCCCACCACCACCAGGGCACCGAAGGTGACGGCGATGGTGACCAGGGCGGTCATGGTGGCGGGGACCGCGCGGCGGACACAGCCCGCGAGCACCTCCACGTCCCGGATGGTGCGGGTGACCAGATCGCCCGCGCCCGCCCGTTCGACGGTGGCCGGCGGCAGGGCGAGCACATCGGCGACGAACCGCTCGCGCAACGCGGCCAGGACCTTCTCGCCCAGCCGCGCCGCGGCATACGTCGCGGCATGGGTCAGCAGCGCCTGGGCGATGACGAACGCGCAGATCAGCAGCGCCGTACGGGTGATGGCGCCGCCGCCGTCGCGGGTGTCCTCCACCAGATCGCCCAGCAGCCGGGGGCCCACCAGTCCGCAGCCCGCGGCGAGCGCGTACAGGACGAGCACGGCGGTGAGCTCGCGCGGGTGGCGCAGCGCCAGCCGCCGGGCGTAGGCGCGGGTGTCGCGGGCCGGGGCGACCGGCAGCGGGGTGTGGGTGCTCATGCCGACTCCTCCCGCGCCACGACGGACCGGTAGCGGACATCGGTGAGCAGATCGCCGTGCGAACCCTGGGCGACGGCCTTCGCGCTCTGTACGTAGACGACGTGGTCCGCCCGGTCGAGGACGACGGGGCTGGTGGTGAACACCAGCGTGGTCCGTCCCGCGCGCAGGTCGCTCACCCCGCGCGCGATACGGGCCTCGGTGTGGGCGTCGACGGCGCTGGTGGGCTCGACGAGGATCAGCACCTCCGGGTCGGCCATGAGCGCGCGCACCAGGCGCAGCCGCTGCTGCTGGCCGCCGGAAAAGTTGCGCCCGGACTCGGCGACGAGGTCGTCGAGCCCGTCCGGGAGCGCCTCGGCGATGTCCCGCGCACAGGCGGCCTCGACGGCCCGGGCCAGCTCCGCGTCGCTCCCCCGGCCGCGGAGCTCCTCGCGCAACGGACCGGCGAAGAGGCGGTCGTCGTTGTCGGCGACGAGGATGCGGCGGCGTATCTCGTCCGGGGGCAGATCGCCGAGCGGGGTGTCCCCGAGGGTGACGGTGGAGTCGGTGTAGCGGCCCAGCCGCGCGGCGAGGGTGGCGGTGTCGGCGGGGGACGCGCAGGCGACGGCGGTGAACCGGCCCGGTGCCACGATCAGCCCGGAGACGGGGTCGGCGAGCGGGGCGGGTCCCGTGTACGGGCGTCCCTCGTGCGGGGCGGGTTCGTCGCACGGGGCGGGCCCCGCGGACGGAGCGGGTCCCGCGTACGCAGCCGGTCCCTCGTACGGACTGGTTCCGTCGTGCGACGCGATTCCGCGGCACGGAGCGGGGTCGGCCGCCACCAGGGCGAACTCGGGCCGCACCGCGAGAAACGCCGTGATACGGCGCGCGGCCACATGCCCCTGGGTCAGCCGGCCGGCCGCGTTGGTGAGCCGGCGCAGCGGATCGACCAGGAAGACGGCGTAGCCGTAGAAGGCGACGAGCTGGCCCGGGCCCATCCGCCCGCTCGCCACGTAGTGCGCGCCCAGCCAGACGACGACGGTGGTCAGCAGCCCGGGCAGCAGCACCTTGGCGCCCTCGAGCAGGGCCTCCACCCGGGCCACCGCCACCCCCGCGGCGCGCACCCGCTGGGAGTCGGCACGATAGCGGTCGGCGAAGACCTCCTCGCCGCCGATGCCGCGCAGCACCCGCAGCCCGCCGACGATGTCCACGGCGCGGCCGGTCAGCTCGGCCTGCTGTTCGCGCAGCCGTTGCTGGCGCCGGTGCAGCGGGCGGATCAGCAGGGACACCGTCCCCACCATGAACGGCACCCCGAGCAGCACCACCAGGCCCAGCTGCCAGGAGGTGTGCAGCAGGATGGCCGCCACGACGGCGATGGCGACGACGGAGCCGCTGCCCCGGGCGGTTTCGGCGAGCGCCTCCCCGAGCCGGCCGATATCGGCCACTCCGGCATTCACGATCTCGCCTTTGGCCACCCGTTTCGGCAAGGTGGCCCCCAGCCGGGCGGCCTGGCGTGCGATGAGTTGTGCGGTGCGATAGGCGGCGCCCAGCCGAGTGGTGAGGGCGGCGCGGTCGCGCAGAATTCCGGCGGCGGCCTGAATCGTCCCGAGGGCCACCACCGCACCACCCCACCACAGGAGTGCGTGCTGGTCACGGGCGATGATCCCGGCGTCGATGGCCTTGCCGACGGCGGCGGGCACCAGGGCCTGGGCCAGCACATGGACAATTCCATAGAGAGCGCCAAGGAATATGGCATTGCGCTGATAAGCGGCAAGCCATAACAGATAGGATATGGGTGAGCGATGGTCTGGATTTCCGGGATCCGGATCAGGAAAACGTCGCATGACGAGCGCGATGCTAGCGACGCCGCTTCCGCCGGGCGGAGGAATTATCGCCCGCCTTCCCCGCCGTTCGCGCGTTCGGCGCCGCGTCCATGCGTACATCCCGGGGGACCGGGGCACCCGCCCCGGAAACGACGTGGCCACCAGCCGACGAGTTTTGGAGGACACCGTGGCACGGCAGACCGACCCGACCCTCATCCATCCGACGCAGCGAGATCCCGGGCCGCCGTCTCCGACCCCGTCGCCCGGTCCGGGCGGCCCCGAGCCGGGTCCCGCACCGGGCCCCGTGCCCGGACCGCCTCCGGGGCCGCCGCCGGACCCGATTCCCACCCCTCCGCCCGAGCCGCCGCCCAACCCCACACCCGGCCCCGCACCGGGCCCGACACCCGATCCGGTGCCCAAGCCGCCGGGCCCCGACCCGGTCCCCGATCCGTCACCCGCTCCGGGCCCGATCAGGTGATGCCGTCGATGGGCCACCCGGGTCCGACGGAGGCCCGGGTGGCGTAACAGCGGTGGGTGCCGCGGCGGCCGAGGTGAGATCGTCGGACGGAATAGGACCGGAAAAGGAGAATCCGATGTCCATCACCGCTCCGGCCCGGCCCGTCCTCGAACCCGCCGCCGCGGCGTTCGCCGAGGCCACCGCCAAACCGCCGTATCCGTACCAGATGACGCCCGCGGAGGGCCGTCGCACGCTCGACGAGGTGCAGTCCGGTGAGGCGCCCAAACCGGAGGTGGACGAGGAGTGGATCAGCGTCGGCGGCATCCCGGCGGGCGGCGTCAAGGCGCGGATCGTCCGCCCTCCGAATGCCGTCGGCACCCTGCCGGTGATTCTCTACATCCACGGCGCGGGCTGGGTGTTCGGCAACGCCCACACCCATGACCGGCTGGTCCGGGAGCTGGCGGTCCGCGTGGGCGCCGCGGTCGTCTTCCCCGAGTACGACCTCTCCCCCGAGGCCCACTACCCGGTGGCACTGGAGCAGAGCTACGCCGTGGGTCAGTGGATCGTGGCCCATGGCGAGGGCGCGGGGCTCGACGCCTCCCGGATCGCGGTGGCCGGGGACTCGGTGGGCGGCAACATGGCCATCGCCCTCACCCTGCTCGCCAGGGAGCGCGGCGATCTGTCACTGGTGCGGCAGGTCCTCTTCTACCCGGTGACCAACGCCGCCTTCGACACCGGCTCCTACGAGGAGTTCGCCGAGGGCTACTTCCTCACCCGTGAGGCGATGAAGTGGTTCTGGGACCAGTACACGACCGACCCGGCGCACCGCTCCGAGATCACCGCCTCCCCGCTGCGCGCCGCCCCCGACCAGCTCACCGGGCTGCCGCCCGCCCTCGTCATCACCGGCGAGGCGGATGTGCTGCGCGACGAGGGCGAGGCGTACGCGGCCAAGCTGCGGGAGGCCGGGGTGCCGGTCACCGCCCTGCGGATGCAGGGGATCATCCATGACTTCGTGATGCTGGACGCGCTCCGCGACACGCGGGCCGCACGGGCCGCGCTCACCCTGGCCGTGGACACCCTGCGGGACGCGCTGGGCACCGCCTGAGAAGCCTGGCCACCGCCTGAAGTCCGCCACCGCCCAGTGCCCGGCACCGCCAAGAGGACCCCCGCTCAGCCTCCCGCTCAGCCCTCGGCCTGTTTGGCCTGCTTGGCCTGCCGCTTGAGCTCCTGCTTGTGGGCGCGGACCTTGTCCAGCGACTCGGGCCCGGTGATATCGGCCACCGAGCGATACGAGCCCTCCTCGCCGTAGGCCCCGGCGGCCTCCCGCCAGCCCTTGGGCCGCACCCCCAGCCGCTTGCCCAGCAGCGCGAGGAAGATCTGCGCCTTCTGCTTGCCGAAACCGGGTAGTTCGTTCAGCCGCCGGAGCAGTTCCGCACCGGAGGCGGCATCGCGCCACATGGCGGTCGGGTCGCCGTCGTAGTGCTCGGCCAGATATCCGCACAGCTGCTGGATGCGCCCGGCCATCGCGCCCGGGTAGCGATGCACGGCGGGCTTCTCCGACAGCAGCGCGGCGAACCGCTCGGGGTCGTGGGCGGCGATCTCCTGGGCGTCCAGCCGGTCCCTGCCCAGACGCCCCGCGATGGTGTACGGACCGGAGAACGCCCACTCCATGGGCACCTGCTGATCGAGCAGCATCCCGATCATCAGGGCAAGTGGGTCGCGCTCGAGCAGGGCGTCCGCCTCGGACTGCTGGGCGAGACGAAGGCGTGTGTTCATCCCCTGGCCATACCCCGCCACCATCGCAACGAACCAGATGAAACGCGCATACCACCCAAAGGCGTGCACACCGTCACCAATTTGGTCGAATTGCGAGGTGTTAGGGCGCATGCGAATCTGGTGGCGAACCGCCGTGACATCGGAACACGGAGGCGAGTGACCATGTCAGCAACCGCGACTCGCCAACGACGCCATGACGACACTCCCGACACCGGCGGTGCCTTCCTGCGTCTGTCCCGGCTCCCGTCCGGACCTGAGCGCGACGCGCTGCGCGAGGCGATCATCTGCGCCTGGCTGCCCGTCGCCAAACGCCTTGCGCTGCGCTTCCGCAACAAGGGCGAGAACATGGAGGACCTCACCCAGGTCGCCTCGCTGGCCCTGGTGAAGGCCGTCGACCGCTACAACCCCGACCTCGGGCATGCCTTCCCCTCCTATGCGATCCCCGTCATCACCGGTGAGCTCAAGCGCCACTTCCGCGACTATCTGTGGACGCTGCACATCCCGCGCAACATCCAGGAGGTCCGTTCCCGCACCCGCTCCGCGCGCGACGCGCTGGAGCAGGAGCTCGGCGGGCGCACCCCAACCATCCATGAGATCTGCCTCCGCACCGGTATGCCCCAGGAGGATGTGAAGGCGGGACTGGAGGCCAGTGCCTCCTGCACCCCGCTGTCCCTCAACGCCGCGGTCCAGGGCGCCGAGGAGCGGCTGCTCGCCGAGACGGTGGGCGCGGACGACGCCGCGATCGAACGCGTCGTCAACCGCGAGGCGCTGCGGGTATTGATCGCCGAGCTGTCGGAGCAGGACCGCTACGTCCTCTATCTGCGGTTCTTCGCCGGGCTTTCGCAGAGTCAGATCGGTGAGATCCTGGGCTTCTCGCAGATGCACATATCCCGCAGGCTCTCCCGGCTCTACAGCGAGCTGCGGCAAGGGCTCATGGCCTACGCCTAGCCGCAAGCCCAGCCCCGCAACCCCGGCAGGAGGTGGCCGATGCGCTCCGAGACCGCCCGTATCGCCGCGGACGACGCCATGCTCGTGGGCGATCTGGCCCTTCCCGACCAGCCCATCGGCGTCGTCGCGTTCGCCCACGGCAGCGGCAGCTCCCGGCACAGCCCGCGCAATCGCGCGGTGGCCCGGGTGCTGCAGGACGCGGATCTGGCCACCCTGCTGTTCGATCTGCTCACCGACGCCGAGGAGCGGGTGGACGCGATCACCGCCGAACTGCGCTTCGACATCCCCCTGCTGAGCCGGCGGCTGGTGGCCGCGATGAACTGGCTCGGCGAGCACCCGGCCACCTCCGCGCTGCCGGTAGGGCTGTTCGGCGCCAGTACGGGAGCGGCGGCGGCGCTGACGGCCGCCGCGGAGCGGCCGGAGCGGGCGGCGGCCGTGGTCTCCCGCGGCGGCCGGCCCGATCTCGCGGGCGGTGCGCTGAACCGGGTGCGGGCGCCGGTGCTGCTGATCGTGGGCGGTGACGACCACGAGGTGCTGCGGCTCAACCAGCAGGCGGCCGCCATGCTCGCCGCCCCGCACGAGATCCATGTGGTGCCCGGCGCGAGCCATCTGTTCGAGGAGCCCGGAACCCTGGAGGAGGCCGCCGAGGCGGCGCGTGACTGGTTCGTACGGATGGCCAGGCACCCGGCCCGGGGCGGCAAGCGCTGACGCGCGTGGCGCGGCTGGGGGAACGCCTGCGGCGGGCTGTTCCCCTCCCCGCCCCTTCCCGCATCCGGGCCACCGGGCGGACACCCCGTAGGCGGCGGGCGCTGACGGACAGCCGCTACCCGTCGGCCGACCCCAGCACCTGCCGCAGATCGTAGGAGACCGGCTCCTCCAGCTGTTCGTAGGTGCACTGGCCGGGCTCCCGGTCCGGGCGCCAGCGCCGGAAGCGGGCGGTGTGCCGGAAGCGGCCGCTCTGCATGTGGTCGTAGGCCACCTCGCACACCCGCTCCGGGCGCAGCGGCAGCCACGACAGATCCTTGACCCCGGTCCAGCGGCTGGGCGCGCCCGGCATCCGGCCCTTGGCGTGGGCCTCCTCGCGCGCCCAGTCGGCCCAGGGGTGGCCTTCGACGGTCTCCATGGCCAGCGGCTCCAGCTCGGCCAGCAGCTCCTGGCGGCGGCGCGCGGTGAAGGCGGCGCTGACGCCCACGTGCTGGAGCCGGCCGGTGGCGTCGTACAGGCCGAGCAGCAGCGAGCCCACTCCCTGGCCGGACTTGTGGACGCGGTACCCGGCCACCACACAGTCGGCGGTGCGCTCGTGCTTGACCTTGGCCATCACGCGCTCGCCGGGGCGGTAGCGCAGGTCGGGGCTCTTGGCCACGACACCGTCGAGCCCCGCGCCCTCGTAACTCTCGAACCACTGCCGGGCGACGTCGAGATCGTCGGTGCAGGGGGCCAGGTGCACCGGGTCCGCGGCGTCGCGCAGCGCCTCGGTCAGTGCCTCGCGGCGTTCGCTGAGCGGGGCTTCCATCAGCGAGGCGTCGCCGAGGGCGAGGATGTCGAACGCCACGAAACTGGCCGGCGTGGTCTCGGCCAGCATCCGCACCCGGGAGTCGGCGGGGTGGATCCGCTCCAGCAGGGCGTCGAAGTCCAGCCGTCCGCCGCGCACGATGACGATCTCGCCGTCGAGGACGCAGCGCGGGGGCAGGTTTTCGAGCAGCGCCTCGGCCAGTTCGGGGAAGTAGCGGGTGAGCGGCTTGGTGGTGCGGCTGCTGATCTCGATCTCGTCCCCGTCGCGGAAGACGATGGCCCGGAAGCCGTCCCATTTGCCCTCGTACCGCATCCCGGGCGGGATCGTGGCCACGGCCTTGGCCAGCATCGGCTCGACGGGAGGCATCACCGGAAGGTCCATGATGTCCGATTGTGCTCCTGCGACGGACCCAGCGCCCGCCGGGAGGCGGCCCCGGGCGGGCGGGCCTAGCGTGGCCGTATGGCAGAGTCGGTGGAGCTCACGGTCGGCGGTCGCACGGTGCGGGTGACCAACCCCGGGAAGGTGTACTTCCCGGAGCGCGGGTTCACCAAGCTGGACCTCGCCCGCTACTACCTGGCGGTCGGCGAGGGCGCGCTGCGGGCGCTGCGGGACCGGCCGACGACGCTGGAGCGCTATCCGGACGGGGTCGACGGGGAGTCGTTCTTCCAGAAGCGGGCCCCGAAGAACCTCCCGGAGTGGATTCCGACCGGCCGTATCTCCTTCCCCAGCGGGCGGCACGCGGACGAGATCTGCCCCACCGAGACGGCGGCCGTGGTGTGGGCGGCGAATCTGGGGAGCCTGACCTTCCATCCGTGGCCGGTCCGGCGCGGGGACACCGAACACCCCGATGAGCTGCGGATCGACCTCGACCCCCAGCCGGGCACCGACTACGAGGACGCGGTACGGGCCGCGCAGCAGCTGCGCGAGGTGCTGGACGGGCTGGGGCTGCGGGGGTGGCCCAAGACCTCGGGCGGCCGGGGGCTGCACGTCTTCGTCCCGATCGCGCCGGAGTGGACCTTCACGCAGGTGCGGCGGTCCGCGATCGCGATCGCGCGGGAGCTGGAGCGGCGGGATCCGGAGCGGGTGACCACCAAGTGGTGGAAGGAGGAGCGCGGCCGGAAGATCTTCGTGGACTACAACCAGACCGCCCGGGACCGCACCATCGCCAGCGCCTACTCGGTGCGCCCCCGCCCCCATGCCCCGGTCTCCGCGCCGCTGCGCTGGGAGGAGGTCCCCGACGCCCGGCCGCGCGATTTCGACCTGGCCACCATGCCGGTGCGCTACCGCGAGCTGGGCGATGTGCACGCGGACATGGACGAGCACGCCTTCCGGCTGGAGTCCGTGCTGGAGCTGGCCACGCGGGACGAGCGGGAGCATGGGCTCGGCGACCTCCCCTATCCGCCGGAGCATCCGAAGATGGCGGGCGAGCCGAAGCGGGTGCAGCCGAGCCGGGCCAAGAAGTGATGGCCGGATTCGCGCGTCTGCGAGAATCGCGCCATGTCCGTCTTCGCTCATCCCGGCCGCCATCGGGTGGCGGTGCTGGTGCGCCACGGGCTGCTGCCGTTCGAGCTGGGCATGGCGCACCGGCTGTTCGGCCGGGCCGTATCGGCCGCCGGCGAGCCGCTGTACGAGGTGGTGACCTGCGCACTGGTCCCCGGTGAGGTGCGCACCGACTCCGATGTCACGATGCGGGTCGCCCATGGCCCGGACGCGCTGGGCGAGGCCGACACCGTGCTCGTCCCGGCCGCCAACGAACCGGACGAGCCCCAGACCGAGGGCCGTCTGGGCGCCCCGCTCACCGGCGCCTTCGCCCGGATCCGCCCCGGCGCCCGGATCGCCTCGATCTGCACGGGGGCGTTCGTGCTGGCGGCCGCGGGGCTGCTGGACGGCCGCCGGGCGACGACCCACTGGCAGGAGGTCGACCGGTTCCGGGAGCTGTTCCCGGCCGTCGCGCTCGATCCGGACGTCCTCTACGCGGACGAGGGCGAGGTGCTGACCTCGGCCGGGGACGCCGCCGGTATCGACCTGATCCTGCATATGATCCGGTGCGACCACGGCGCGGCGGTGGCGGGCGAGGTCGCCCGCGGCTCGGTCGTGGCGCCGCATCGCGACGGCGGCCAGGCGCAGTTCATCCGGCGGCCGGTGCCGGAGCAGCGCGGCGGCTCCACCGGCGCGGCCCGCGCCTGGGCGCTGACCCGGCTCGACCGACCGCCGACCCTGCGGGAGCTGGCCGAGCGGGAATCGATGAGCGTACGGACCTTCTCCCGGCGGTTCCGCGAGGAGGTGGGGATGACCCCGGTGCAGTGGCTGACCCAGCGGCGCCTCGAGCGCGCCCGGCAGCTGCTGGAGGAGACCGATCTGCCGGTGGACCGGATCGCGGCGGACGCGGGCTTCGGCACCGCCGCCTCGCTGCGGCAGCATCTGCACACCGCCCTCGGGGTGTCACCGAGCGCCTACCGCTCCACCTTCCGGGGCAGCGTGGCCCGCCCCTAGGGTCGGGCGGGCCGCGGCGGAGCCGCGCGCATCGATACTTCCCTCCCCTCGCCCTTCCCGCTGCCAGGGGCTTCGCCCCCGACCCCGGGGCCTGGGGCGGAGCCCCAGTTGAGGGAAGGGGCGGGGAGGGGAACAGCCCGCCGCGGGCGTCACGGCCCGTCGGACACCCCCTGGTGGCGGACCGTGAACTGGCCGGTGCCCAGGGTGTGGAACCAGGTCTGGATCCGATGTTCGTTGTGGGTGGTGGCGAGCGAGAGAAGCAGCAGCAGCCGGGCCTTCTGCGGGGTCAGGTCCTGGGCGCCGATGACGCCGTGGACATCGGGGTCGTAGACCGCGCCGGAGCCGGTGCGCGAGGCGGAGACCATGACCACCCCGTTCTTGACGGCGTCGTCCCGGGCCTCGGTCATGGCCGGGGAGAGTCCGCCCGCCCCGGTGCCCGCGGTGACGATCCCGGCCGCCCCGGCGTCGGCGAACGCCTTGATGGCCTGGGGTCCGGCGCCCTGGTAGCTGTAGGCGATATCGACCTTGGGCAGCGGCCGCCGGGCGATCCGGTCGAGGTCGAACGGGGTCTTCCAGCCGGGCTTGCCGCACTGCTCGACCCGGGCGGGTGCCCGGTCGACGCGGATGTGGTTCTGGTCGATGACGCCGAGTTCCCCGCTGCTGCCGCTGCTGAACGCGTTCAGCCGCAGGGTGTCGGACTTGCGCACCTCGCGGGCGGCGTGGATCTGGTCGTTGAGCATCACCACGGCGCCGAAGCAGGTGGTGCGCCCGCTGGCCGCGAGGTGGATGGCGTTGTAGAGGTTGGCCGGGGCGTCGGAGCCGATCACCGTCCAGGGCCGCATGGAGCCGGTGAGCACCACGGGCTTGTCGCTGCGGACGGTCAGGTCCAGCCAGTACGCGAACTCCTCCATGGTGTCGGTGCCGGTGGTGACCACCACCCCGTCGTTGAACTTCAGGGCGTGGTCGACGGCGGCGGTGAGGCGGCGGTACTCGGCGATCGTGTAGTTGTTGGAGTCCTTGTTGCCGAACTGCTGGGTGGTCACGTCCGCGATCCGGTTCACCTCGGGCCTGAGGTCGTTGACCAGCCGGGACACCCGGAGCTTCCCCGCCTCGTAGTCGTCGAAGGACACCTTGGACTTGCTGACGCCCGCGATGGTGCCTCCCGTGCCGATGACCGCGACCTTGGGGGTGGGCCTGGGGTCCGGCTCCGTGGCACCGGCGAGGGAGGCCGTGGTCCCCAGGGCGACGGCCGCCAGGGCGGTCACTACGGTGAAGCGGCGGGCGAGCTGAGCCATCGGGACGTCGTTTCATCGATGGGGTGGGTGCTGTGTCGGCCCTTGTTCAGCCACTTTCCACGGTAACCACGGACGTCTCCGGCAGGCGAGGGCGGCGCAGCCGGGCCAGCAGCAGGGCCACATCGTCGTCCGGCGCCCCGTGCAGCGCGGCCAGCACCTGGTCGCAGATCCGCTCCAGCGGGCCCTGGTGCCGGCGCAGCAGCTGGACCAGGGTGTGCAGTCCGACGTCGAGGGACTGATGGCGCTTTTCCACCAGGCCGTCGGTGAACAGGGCCAGCAGCGCCCCCTCGGCCAGCTCCCGCTCCACCGAGGCGAAGGGGACGCCGCCGACGCCCAGCGGCGCGCCGGTGGGGATGTCGATGAGTTCGGCGTCCCCGCCGGGATGCACCAGCACCGGCGGCAGATGGCCGGCCGTGGACATCTCGCACCGCCCGGTGCGCGGATCGCAGACCGCGTAGAGACAGGTGGCGATGGACTCCCCCAGGCTGGGCGTGATCTCGTCGAGATGGCACAGCACCTGGGCCGGGGGCAGGTCGAGCCGGGAGAAGGCCCGGGTGGCGGTGCGCAGCTGGCCCATGATCGCCGCGGCGTGGATGCCCTTGCCCATCACGTCGCCGACCACCAGCCCGACCCGGCCGTCCGGGAGCGGCAGCACATCGAACCAGTCGCCGCCGGCGGCGCTGACCGCGGGCAGATACCGGGAGGCGATCTCCAGGCCGTCCAGGTCGCGCGGCTGCTGGGAGAGCAGGCTGCGCTGGAGGGTGAGCGCGGCGTCGCGTTCGCGGGCGTAGAGCCGGGCGTTGTCGATGCACAGGGCGGCGCGGATGGCCAGTTCGCAGGCGAGGGTGAGGTCCTCCTCGTCGAACGGCCTGGGGTTGATGGTGCGGTGCAGGCTGAGGGTGCCGAGCACACTGCCGCGGGCGATCAGCGGGGCGGCGATGTACGAGTGCACGCCCTCGCGCAGCAGCACCCGGGCGGCGTCGTCGTCCCGGGCGATCCGCCGGACGTCCTGCTCGGTCACGTGCGGCACCAGGATCGGCCGGGCCTCGCGGACGCACTGGGTGATCAGCCGGGTGGGCTCGTAGCGGGCGATCTCGCCGACCGGGTCCGCCGCGTGGACGGCGTCGGTGGGGTAGCCGGCGGCGACGGCCAGCGCCCGGAAGCGGGCGGAGCCGTCGGCCCACACCCGGGGGGTGGCCTCGCGGTGCACCACGGAGTCCAGGACGTCGACGGCCGCGAGGTCGGCGAGCCGGGGCACGGTCACATCGGCGAGTTCCTGGGCGGTCTGCCGCAGATCCAGCGTGGTGCCGATGCGGACGCTGGCGTCGGCGATCACGGCCAGCCGCTCGCGCGCCTCGGCGATCTCGCTGGTCTCCCGGTGGCGCCGGGAGATGTCCATGATGGAGACGGCGACGCCGAGGATCCGGCCGCTGGGGTCCTCCAGCCGGTAGTACGACTCCGACCAGGCGTGGTCATGGTCGGGGTCGGCCGGGGTCCGGCCGATGCTCTGCTGGTCCAGCAGCGGTTCACCGGACTCCAGCACATGCCGCATCGCGGCCTCGATGGCCTCGACGTCGAGCCCGGGCAGCACCTCCCCGAGGCGGTGGCCGCGCACCTGGGGCTCGGTGATGGAGTTCATCTGCTGGAGGGCCGGGTTGGCGCGCAGCCAGCGCAGCTCGGTGTCGAACACCGCGAGCCCCACCGGCGACTGTCCGATCAGGAAGCCGGACACGGCCAGATCGGTCTCCAGCCGCCGTACGGTCCCCTCGTCGGCGGCCAGCCCGAGCGCGTAGCCCTCGCCGTGGGCGTCGCGCAGGCCCATGGTGCGGAACTCCACCTTCAGGGTGGAGCCGTCCGGGCGGCGGACCGGGAAGACGCCGGCCCAGGTGTCGCCCGCCCGTACGCGTGCGAAGAGCTCCACGGCCGCGCGCCGGTCCTTCGGGTGGACCAGCAGCTTGTCCGCGCGGCGCCCCAGCGCCTCGGCCGCGCGGTAACCGAACAGTTGTTCAGCCTCCGGGCTCCACAGTGCGATCCGCCCCTCGACGTCCAGCGCCACGGCGGCGACCCGCAGCAGATCGAGCACTCCTCCCGGGGCGGTCGCCATGCTGCCGATACCCGCCTCGTCCTCCTGGTCAACAGGGTCATGCGTGGTCATACCGGCACCTCACCGGCTCGCCGTGCCCTCCTACTGTCATACCTCGCCCGGCGGGCCACCGCACACGGGTATGACGCGGGCACGCTACAGATCCCGGATCAGATGGTGAAGGGCCGCTGCCGGGCGAAGGCGGAGTTCGGCGCGCCCACCTGGAAGAGGTGGGGCGTCTGGTCGGGCGGCATCCGCTTGACGATCTCACGGTGCAGTCCGCGGTAGCTGCCCGCGAAGGCACCGCCCCGCCAGACCTCCAGCAGCGTGGCGGTGAACAGGCCGTTGACGATTCCGTCGGCGGAGGTCTGGTTGTCCTGGCAGCCGGAGATCTGCAGCACGCTGGCGTCGATTCTGGCGAGGTCCTTGGCGGTGCGGGTGTTCTGGATGCGGTCGTAGGCGTCCCGGTCGCGCCGGTAGACGGCGGACTGCACCGACTGGGGCATGGCCCGGATCCTGCGGCCGACCTCCGCGGGGTCGGCGGTGCTGAAGCGCCGGTCGAGCTCCTGGGCGCTGAGCAGCTCGGGCAGCCGCCGGGCCACGGTGCCGCTGTGGCAGCTGTCGGAGAGCAGCCAGATCCGCACCCCCTTGGCGAACTTTCCGAACAGCTCGAAGAGCTCGTCGTCGACCAGCTGCCGGTCGTGGAGCACCCAGGTCTCGTCCAGCCGGTCCCCGGTCTCGTCGTGGTTGAGATCGGGCACCTGACCGCCGTGGCCCGAGTAGGTGAGGAAGAGGATGTCCCCCTCGGCCAGCCGCCCGGCCGCGGCCTCCAGGGTGGCGGTGACGGTCTCCGCGGTGGCGGCCGGGCTCAGCAGCGGGTCGGTCACATCGAACCCCGCGGCGTCGGCGATCCCGGCCATGTCGACGGCGTCCTGCTCGCAGGCGCCCAGCTCACCGCTCCAGCCGTCGTAGGCGGCGGGGTCGACCTGGTTGAGTCCGATATGGACGGAGAGGCCGGTTGACATGGGGGCTCCTAGGGTCGAGGACGCGCGGCGGCTCACCACCGCTCGTCACTAAGCGATGATGCGGGGCCGCGCACCGCCATGCCCGTTCTCCGGCCCATCCGGAGGAGGAGCCCCTCGGGAGTCGCCCCCTGGCCGAGGAGGAGCCCCACCGGAGGAGACATCCGTCAGCGGAGGCGCCCCGCCGACGTGGCGCCCCGCGCGCCCAACGGCCCCGCCCCGGCCGTCACTCCCCGTGCGGCCGGGCGCCCAGGGCCCGCAGCGCCATATCGGCGGCGCGCTCGAAGTAGCCGGGCTCCAGGGCCGCCCCACGGGCCGAGACGCGCCAGTAGACCAGCCCGCCGAGCAGATCGAGCGCCAGCTCGCGGTCGAGGTCCCGCGGCAGCTCACCGCGCTCGGCCGCCCGGTCCAGCATGCCGATGGCGCGGGCGCGCCGCGGCTCGCCGACGCAGCGGGCCAGGGCCTGGAACAGCTCCTCGTCCCGCTGCGCCTCGGCGATCAGGTCCGGCAGGATCCGCGAGAACCGCGGATGGGTCAGCCAGTCGGCGACCGCGTGCAGTGCGGCCAGCACATCGCCGCGCAGGGATCCGGTGTCGGGCTCCTCGACCAGGGCGACGCTCAGCTCCGATACGACCGCGATGACCATCCGCTGTTTGGAGGGCCACCGCCGGTACAGGGCGCTCTTGCCCACTCCGGCCCGTTTGGCCACGGCCTCCATCGACAGCCGGCCGTATCCGTGCTCCGCGAGTTCGTCCAGAACGGCCTCGGCGATGGCGGCGGTCTTGTCCGCACGCAGGGTGGCGGCGCCGCTCGGGGGGCGCCGGTTGGTGTCCGACATGGCTTCGAGGTTAACAGATGGACGGGACGGTACCGTCTCGTTCTATGATGGACGGACGGGACGGTACCGTTCCGTCCGTTGGTGATGACATTCCCCTGTGAGAAAGAAGTAGGTCATGGACGACCGCATCAAGGTGTTCGAGCGGGCGAAGGAACTGCTGCTCGACCACGACATGATGGGATTCGCGAACCTGTGGGCCGTCGACGGCACCATGGAGTTCCCCTTCGCTCCGGCCGGCCGGCCGCGCCTGCTGGAAGGGCGTGAGGCCGTGCGCGCATATGTGCGGGACTACGCCGACCACATCGATCTGCGCGGCGTCGCACATCAGGTCATCCACCGCACCGAGGACCCCGAGGTGCTGATCGTGGAGTTCTCGATGGACGCCGTGGCCGTTTCGTCCGGCCGTCCGCTGCGCCCCTCGTACATCGCCGTCATCACCGTCCGGAACGGCGAGATCGCCTCGTACCGCGACTACTGGAACCCGCTGATGCTCAGCGAGGTCGGCTTCGGTGCCGAGGAGGACCGGACCGATGACTGAACCCACTGTTCTGGTCCTCGGCGCCACCGGGAACACCGGCTCCGAGGTGCTGCGGATGGTGCGCGCCCAGGGCGTGCGGGCGCTGGCCGCCACCCGGCGGCCCGAGGCCGCGGCCGGGGCGGGCGAGACCGTCCGGTTCGACTGGCACGACCCGGCCGGCCATGCGGCGGCGCTGGACGGCGTGGAGCGGATCTATCTCGTCTCGCCCCTGGGGGTGGCCGAGCCGCGGCCCATGGTCGAGCCGTTCCTGAACACCGCTGTCGCCCAGGGCGTACGGCGGGTGGTGCTGCTGAGCTCCTCCGCGGTCCCCGAGGCGCCCACGGGCCTCGGCGCGCTGCACACGCTGGTGAAGGAGACCGTTCCGGAGTGGGCGGTGCTGCGGCCCTCGTGGTTCATGCAGAACTTCACCGGTGACCATGCGGTGGCCCACGCCATCCGCGGCGACGGCGAGATCGTCACCGCCACCGGGGACGGCAGGGTGGCCTTCGTCGACGCGAGGGACATCGCCGCCGTCGCCACCCGGGCCCTGCTGGACGACCGCCCGCACAACACGGACCACGTCATCACCGGCCCCGAGGCGCTCGGCTACGCGGAGGCGGCGCGCATCGTGACCGAGGTCTCCGGGCGGCCGGTCCGCCATGCCGCGGTGGAGGCCGGGGAGTTGCGGAAGAGGCTGGAGGCGATGGGGATACCGGCGGAGTTCGCCGCGGTGCTCGCCGGGCTGGACGAGGACATCCGGCACGGCGCGGAGGACCGGACGACCGACACCGTCCAGCGGGTCACGGGACGCGCTCCCCGCTCCTTCCGCGCCTTCGCCGAGGCACACCGCGCCGCCTTCGCCCCGGCGCCCGCCGCCTGAGCGCTCCGCGGGAAGTGCCGCGAGGTGCGGTCGTTCCTCCGCGGCCGTGTCGTGGCCGGTCGCCGACGCGGCGGAGCCGCATATCGACACAGCCGCGGCGGAGCGGTATATCGATACCGCCCCGCGCCCCTTCGGGGCCCACCCGAACCGCACCGGACGTCATCGAGGCCGCTTGGCACCCCGTCATCCCTGTCCGGCGGACCGCCACGGGCCCGCGGCGTCCCTCGCCGATGTCGGCGGGCGCCGAGGTCCACCGGACAGGCCCTAGCGGAACAGCGCATCCGGGACGGGCCGGTCGATGGCCTCCTCCAGGGCGGCGCGCAGGGTACGGCTGTCGGTGAGCGGGCCGCCGGGCCGGATCAGCCAGACATGGCCCTGCCGGACGCAGCCGGGCCTGGGGCAGCGCAGCACCCGGCCGGGCCCGGCCGCGGCCACCGCGCGGCGGCGGGCGTACGCCGTCCCGGCCAGCCAGCCCTTCCACTCGGCCGCCGATCCGGGCGGCACGAGGAAGGAGAGCACATGGCTGGCGGTGGCGAGCATCACCGGCCCCACCGCGTCGCGCCGCCGCAGCACCTGGATCACCGCGGTGCCGATGTCGTCGCACATCCGCACCAGGTCGAAGACGGGGCCCACCGGCAGATCGGCGAGGCCGCCGCCGCTGGCCCACTGCACCCGCACCCGCCCGGGGTCGTCGCTCGCGGCCAGCAGCCATTCGGCCGCGTCGGCCTCCACGGTGACCCGCATCCGGCGGTCACCGCGCGCCCCCGCGTTCATGAGCTGGTCACCAGCGGCAGGGTGAACCACACCTTCTTCCCCCGGCCTCCGGGGTCGGGCGGCTCGGTGCCCCAGTCGAGGGCGAGGTCCTCGACGATGGCCAGTCCTCGTCCGGACTCCTCGGTCGGCTCCGGCTTGCGGGCGACGGGGATCACGGGCGAGCCGTCGGCCACCTCCACCCGCAGCTCACGGCCGAAGCGTTCCAGCGAGACGGTGACGGTGACGGTGTCGGCGGGGCCGGAGCTGCCGTGCTCCACGGCGTTGGCGAACAGTTCGTTGGTGGCGAGGACGACATGGTCCACGATCGCGCCGAGCCGCCAGTCGCGCAGATGCCCGGCGACCATCCGGCGTACGGCGGCGGCGCGGTCGGGAAGGGCGGGGAACTCCGCCCGGAAGAGCCGGCGGGTGTCCAGCGGGATCACCGTCCTCTCCCCTCCAGTGCAGGGGACGGGGATCGCCGCGGCGGCCGGCCCGGTAACCGGATCGGCTCCCGGCGCGGTAACCGGATCGGCTCGCGGCCCGGTAAGCGGATCAGCTCGCGGCCGGGTAACCGGATCGGTTCGCGGGCGGTCCGCGGAGACCGCGATGCCATGGCTCGCGCCCATCGTCTCGCTCTCCTCATCGGCCGACGCCGGCCTGTGCGACAGCCCTGGAAAGGATCGGCTCACGGTGTCGGTCCTCACGCTCCTCGTCGGTCTGCGGGCTGTGGTGGCATACGGGCCCATGGAGCGGTTGATGCCCCGGTGAGCGGGTAAGCGCATTCTGGCGACCGACCGCCTGGCATCTGAGCTGGTGACAGGTGGTGCGCACACCCCACCCGACCCGCCTGGACCAGCTGCCACGGACGGAGACGGCCCGGTCGCGGTGAGTGCCGGATACCGGCATGGTTCCTCCTTCGAAGGCAGCGCAAAGCGCCGTCGGTCGCCGTTCATGTAGACAAACGGTTGGACCGGCCGGTGGGCGAGAGGGCATGGGGGTTGTCCGGTTGTACGGGCGTAGTGGTTCGGGCTGTACGGTCCGGACGTGGCAAGCGTGAGCGACGGCCGCGAGGGGCGGCTCGGCCCGGGGGAACGGTCCGGCGTGGACGCCAAACGGGTCCTGGTGACCGGCGGCTCCCGGGGGCTGGGTGAACAGATCGTACGACTCCTGGCCGCCGGTGGGGCGCGATTGGCCACCTGTGCGCGGACACCGGAGGATCTGCGGGCGCTCGCGGCGTCCCTGAGCGCCGAGGGCCATGGCGAGTTGTTCACCCGTACGCTGGACGTCACCGAGCCGGGGCCGCTGGAGGAGTTCGTCGATGCGGCGGGGATACGTTTCAGCGGTCTTGACGGCGTGGTGGCCTGCGCCGGTGGCGCCCGCGGCCGCGGCATCGAGGACGCCGGTCCCCGGGACTGGTCGCTGACCTGGGAGATGAACGTGGGTCATACGGCGCGGCTGGTGAAGGCCGCGGTGCCGCATCTGCGCCGCGCGGGCGGCGGCTCCGTGGTGGTGATCGCCTCCATCTCCGGCTGGAAGCCGGGACCCCAGGCGCAGTACGGGGCGGCCAAGGCCGCCCAGATCCATCTCGCGGCCTCGCTCGCCCGCGAGCTGGGCCCGGACGGGATCCGGGTGAACGCCGTCTCCCCGGGGTCCATGCTGATCCCCGGGAAGCGGTGGGACCGGATGCGCACCGAAGAGCCCGAGGCATACGCCCGGTTCACGGCCGAGCTGCCACGCGGTGAACTGGTCACCCCGCGGGAGGTCGCCCAGGTCGTGGCGTTCCTGCTCTCGGACGCTTCCAGTGGGGTCTCCGGTGCGCATCTGCCCGTCGACCGAGCCCAGAACGCCCCCACGCCGGGAGGGTATTGACCCCCCGGCGCTCCCCCGAGCGGAGGCGCTCCGGACACGTCACCGGCCGCTCACGCGGAGCGGCCGGAGACTTCGCCGTGGCCCCGGGCGGGGCGAAGCCCCGGGGCCCGGAGCCTCAGGCGGCCACGCCGAGCACCGTCCGCGAGCGCTGCTCGAACTCCCGGACCATGGGCTCCCCGCGGTGTGGCCGCAACCGGGTGCGGAAGTCGCGCAGCGCCTGGATGGAGCGCTCGCTGTGCACCCCGCTGAGCGTGTCCAGCGCCTCGCCCGCGGTGCCGACGGCCTCGTCCAGCCGGTTCTGCTGGAGGTAGGACGTCGCCAGCACGGATCTGCTGATGGCCTGGCGCCGGCGCCGGTCGGCGTTGGCGCGCACGGATTCGGCGGCGGCGTGCTCGGCCTCGGTGGCATTGCCCAGGTCGCGGAAGCACAGCGCCGCCTCGGCCGCCAGATAGTGGTGGTCGAGGAAGCGCACCCAGGGCGACTCCTGCTCGGAGCCCTGGCTGGCCTCCAGCTGGGCGTCGGCCGCGCGCAGCGACTTGGACGCCTCCCGGGGCTGGTCCAGGGCGGCGTAGCCCCGGGCGGCCATGGCGTGCAGCCGCATCAGCCCGAGCGGGCTTCCGGCGTGCTTGGCCGTGGCGACACCGACCCGGGCCAACTCGACCCCCGCCTCGGGCTGGCCCAGGTTGGTCGCCAGATGGGACAGGCCGGCCAGGATCTGACCGCCCAGGACCCGGTCGCCGCCCTCGGCGCACAGCCGCAGCGCCTGGGTCATATAGCGCTGGGCCAGGCCGTATTCGGCGTTGTCATAGCTGCTCCAGCCGGCCATGGCGGCCAGCTTGGCGGCGGCGGTGAACAGCTGGCGCCGCTCCTGGGGGGGTGCGCCGCGCTGCTGGAGCATGGGGACGACCTCGGTCGACAGATAGAGCACGATGCTGGCGCGGACCTGGCCGCCGCCGAAGCGATTGTCCATCTCGTCGAACATGTTGATCGCCGCGTGGACCTGTTCGACGCGGCCGCCTTCGGCCGCGGGTGCGAGCCGGGCGGTGTCCTGGTTCTCGACCAGCCACAGCAGCCATTCGCGCTGCGGGGTCACCAGTGCGCCGGCGACGAAGGGCACCGCACCCAGCAGGCTGCGGCGGGATATGTCGGTGGAGCCGAGTTCGGCGAGCGTGTGCAAGGTTTCTGCTACGTCCTCCCGGTAGGCCAGCGCGCGAGCCACGACCGGGCGCTGTCGGTCGGAGATGAACCCCAGCTCGGCGGGGGCCACGGGCCTGCCGAGCCGGTGGGAGAGCACGGCGGCGATCAGCTCCGGCGTGGTGCCACGCGGCTGTCCGCCTTGCAGCCAGCGGGTGACGGACGCCTTGTCGTAGTTCGACTCGCGCCCCTGCCTACGGCCCAGTTCATTGACCCGCAGGGCCAATGAGGCGTAGGAGCACCCGGATTCCTTCAGAGCCGCGGCCAACCCGACGTTGACCACGGCGCCTTGGCGCCCGCTTACCGGCTGTGCGTGATGCGTCACCGTGACCGTCCCTGTTTCGAGCCACGGCGATCTGCGGGTTCCCCATCGCTCGGCGCCGACCGTCTGGCCGGACAACTCAACGACGTTGTGGACATGGGTGGTTGGGAGCCCTCGCCATAGAGGGTGAGATGGGTCACGTGCTCACTATGCGTGGTGAAGCCATCACCCCGCAACCATCGTTCTGATAATTTCAAACCGATTGACTCGCTCTGTCAGTGTCATCCAACGCGTGGCACACTGTGCAGGCATATGACAGCCCTTCCCCCGGGAGGCGGGACGTGAGCGAGGCACGGCCGGCCGGCGCCGCCCCCACCGTTTTGCGCAGAGTCCTCGGCAAACGCCTGCGGCATCTGCGCGAGCGGGCGAAGGTGTCGTTCGAGGAAGCCGCGAAAGCCATCGAGGTCACCCCGTTGACCGTGCGCAGGATGGAGAAGGCGGAAGTCGGTCTCAAGATTCCGTATCTCAAGGAGCTGCTGCGGAACTACGGCGTCCGCGGCCCGGAGATGGAGGACTTCCTCGCCCTGGCACGGGAGGCCAACCAGCCGGGCTGGTGGCATCAGTTCCGCGATGTGCTTCCGGACTGGTTCAGCGCTTACGTCAGCCTGGAGAGTGAGGCCACCGTCATCCGGGCGTACGAGCCCCACTACGTCCCCGGGCTGCTCCAGACTGAGGACTACGCCCGAGCGGTGCTGCGCATGGGCTTCCCCCATGACACCGAGGAGGAGCTGGAGCGCCGGATCGCCCTGCGCGTCCAGCGCCAGGAGCTGCTCACCAAGTCGGACGCGCCGACCATCTGGGCCATCCTCGACGAGACGGTGCTGCGCCGCCCGGTGGGCGGCTCACGGGTGATGCGCGACCAGATCGACCACCTGATCGGCACCTTGGAGATACCCAAGGTCAGGCTGCAGATCATGCGGTTCGCGGCGGGGCCGCACCCCGGGGCCTTCGGCCCCTTCCACTACTTCCGCTTCGGATTCTCCGAACTGCCGGACGTGGTCTACACGGAGAGCCTCACCGGGGCGGTCTATGTGGACAAGCCGGCCGAAGTCGTCGCCTATCTCGAGGTCCTGGACCGGATGGCGGTCCAGGCCGAGCGGATCGGCGACTCCAGCACCATCCTGGCCGAACTGCGTAAGGAGCACTGAGATGCACGACCCCGTCTACAGCGGAATGCCGGCCACGGACCTGGGCACGGAGGGCTGGGAGAAGCCCTGGAGCGGGTCCAACGGCGGCACCTGCATCGAGGCCAAGCGGCTGCCGGACGGGCGGGTCGCCCTGCGCCAGTCCACCGACCCGGCCGGGCCCGCGCTGATCTACACCCGCTCGGAGGTGGCGTCCTTCCTGGAGGCGGCGAAGTCCGGCGGAGCGGACTTCCTCATCGCCTAGAGGGGCCACGCACGGGCGATCCCTCGAAAACCACTACGCCCGCACAACCGCACAACCCCGCACCGCACTCCCGTCCCCGCCGTCCCGCCACGCACACTGAAGACGCCGTGGCGGGCGGCGGCGTCGTCCCCCCTCGCAGAGCTGAGAGCTATGGGACCGACAGGATGCCGGAAATGAACCTCGACCATGCGGTGGCACAGCACCGCACGCTGATCGTCGAGGGCTGCGACGGGGTCGGCAGGGACGCGCTGCTGGCCGGGCTCGCCCGCCGGCACGGCTACACCGTCACCCGCGCCTCCCCCGACCTCCCGCATGTCGACCCGGTCCGGCCGTACCGGGAACTCCTCCTGCACGGCGGGGCGCTCGCGGTCGACGCCGGGCTGGTCGGCGAGCTCGTCTACGGGCCGCTGCGCCGTGGCCACTCCCGGGTGACCTGGATTCAGGCGTTCGACTTCGCCGAGGCGGTGGCCGAGCGCCGCGGCGCCTTCGTCCATGTGACGGCCCCGGTGCCGGTGCTGGAGGACCGGCTGGCCGCGCGCGGCGCCTCGGCCGCGGCCCTCACGGAGATCGGGGCGGCGGTGACCGGCTATGACCACGCCTTCTCCACGCTCGCCGAGCACGCCCCGGTCCTCACCGTCGAGGAGCGGCCGGCCGCGGACGGTGGCCCGGATCCGGATCCGGGCCACGGCGAGGCGGCGCCCGAGCCGCCGGTCTCCTCGTTCGCCCGGCCCCTCCCGCGCATCCGCTCCCCCGTGCCGTTCTGCGCCCAGCGTCGCTGAACTCCCCCGCACCGGGCTTACGTTGGTGCCCCGCGAACCGCACACGCACGGCAGGAGATGGCTCCATGACAGACGGCTCGTCCACCCCGGACCAGCAGGCCCTGAACAAGATCGACACCACGGTGCCGCATTCGGCCCGGATCTGGAACTACTGGATGGGCGGCAAGGACAACTACGAGGTCGACCGGATCGCCGGTGACGAGTACCGGGAGGTCGCCCCGAACATCGAGACCATGGCCCGCGCCTCGCGCGCGTACCTCATCCGCACCGTCACCCATGTGGCGGGCGAGTGCGGGATCCGGCAGTTCCTGGACATCGGCACCGGGCTGCCCACCTACGACAACACCCACCAGGTCGCCCAGCGGGTGGCGCCCGAGGCCCGCATCGTCTACGTGGACAACGACCCCCTGGTGCTCCGGCACGCCCAGGCGCTGCTCACCAGCACCCGGGAGGGGGTGACCGACTACATCGACGCCGATCTCCACGAGCCCGAGCGGATCCTGGAGGCCGCGGCGAAGACGCTCGACTTCGACCGGCCCATCGCCCTGATGCTGATGGGCATCCTCGGCCACATCCAGGACTACGACGAGGCGGTGTCGGTCGTGCGGCGGCTGCAGGACGCCTTACCGTCCGGCAGCTACTTCGTGCACTACGACAGCACCGACACCGACCAGGCGCTCAAGGAGGCACAGCAGGGCTACGACGACACCGGCGCCGTTCCCTATGTGCTGCGCAGCGTCGCGCAGATCAGCCGCTTCTACGAGGGTCTGGAGCTGATCGAGCCCGGTATCGTGTCGTGTCCGCTGTGGCGGCCGGGCCCCTCCGAGACGGACATCGAGACCACCGATGTCCACGGGGGCGTGGCCCGCAAGCCGTGACGGCCGTGACGACCAAACGAATGGTTCGGCCACCGGGGAGGTAACCCCCGCCCCCGTCGCGTCGTCAGACACGGCGCCGGGAAGCTAGGCGGAGGGACGCGTGGGTGTTCGAGGTCGGAGCCTGGAGAGTGCCCTCCGTCAAGCGGCTGCTGCGGGCGTCGATCGACGGTGCGCCCGCCGTCGTACGGCAACGCCGCGGCCCCCAGGACGAGTCACCGGGGCGGCCGCGGCACCTGGCCATCATCATGGACGGCAACGGCCGCTGGGCCGCCCTGCGCGGCCTCTCCCGCACCCGGGGCCATCAGGCGGGGGTGCTGGCGCTGCCGCGGGTGGTGGACACGGCTCTGGAAGAGGGCATCGAACATCTGTCGCTGTTCTTCTTCTCCACCGAGAACTGGAACCGCCCGCGCGGCGAGGTGGCCGCCCTGATGCGGCTCACCGCCCAGCTCGCGGACGTCTTCCGGGGCTACGGCGAGCGGGGGGTGCGGCTGCGCTGGCTGGGCTCGGAGGCCCGGCTCCCCCGGGCCACGCTGGCCGCGCTGCGCCGCGCGGAGGCCGATACCCGCGACAACCGCGCGATGACGCTGGCCTTCTGCTTCAACCACGGCGGCCGGGAGGAGATCGCCCACGTCGCCACCTGTCTGGCCCGCGCCTCGGCGGACGGCGCGCTGGACCCCGGGCTCATCGACGAGGCCCTGTTCACCCGCCATCTGCCGCATGCCGATCTGCCGGACATCGACATGCTGGTGCGCACCTCCGGGGAGCAGCGCATCTCCAACTTCATGCTCTGGCGGGCGGCCTACGCGGAGCTCTTCTTCGTCGATACCCTGTGGCCCGACTTCACCGGTGAGGAGCTCCGCGCGCTGCTGGCCGCGTTCGCCACCCGAAAACGGCGCTTCGGGGCGGGCGTGGGCCCGCCCTAGCGGCTCGGGCCGGCGGCTGGGCTCAGCGGATCTGGACGCCGGAGAGGGTGCGGGCGATGACCAGGCGCTGGATCTCGCTGGTGCCCTCGAAGATGGTGTAAATCGCGGCGTCGCGGTGCATCCGCTCGACCGGGTACTCGCGGGTGAAGCCGTTGCCGCCGAGGATCTGCACCGCCTGGGCGGTGACCTGCTTGGCGGTCTCGCTGGCGAACAGCTTGGACATGGAGCCTTCGGCCGAGTCGAAGGGCTTGCCGGTCACGGCCATCCACGAGGCGCGCCACACCATCAGTCGCGCGGCGTCGATCCGTGTGCGCATGTCGGCGAGCTGGAAGGCGACACCCTGGTTGTCGATGATGGGGCGGCCGAACTGCTGCCGGGTCTTGGCGTAGTCGAGCGCGACCTCGTACGCGGCGCGGGCGGTGCCGACCGCCATGGCGCCGACGGCCGGGCGGGACGCCTCGAAGGTGGCCATGGCGGCGTTCTTCAGCCGCTCCCCGCCCGTCTTGGCCCGCTCCCGGGCGCGCGCGAGGCGTTCGTCCAGCTTCTCCTTGCCCCCGAGCAGGCAGCTGCCGGGCACCCGCACCTGGTCGAGGACCACCTCGGCGGTGTGCGAGGCGCGGATGCCGTGCTTCTTGAACTTCTGGCCCTGGGACAGACCGGGGGTGCCCGGCGGGATGATGAACGAGGCGTGGCCCTTGGAGCCGAGTTCGGGGTCGACGACCGCGACCACCACATGGACATTGGCGATACCGCCGTTGGTGGCCCACGTCTTGGTGCCGTTCAGCACCCATTCGTCCTTGGCCTCGTCGTAGACGGCGCGGGTGCGCATCGAGCCGACGTCGGAGCCGGCGTCGGGCTCGGAGGAGCAGAAGGCGGCCACCTTCACGTCGTCCGCGTCGCCGTACATCTGCGGGATCCAGGTGCCGATCTGCTCCTCGGTGCCGTTGGCGAGGACGCCGACGGCGGCGAGGCCGGTGCCGACGATGGACAGCGCGATGCCCGCGTCGCCCCAGAACAGCTCCTCCATGGTCATGGGGATGCCGAGGCCGGTGGGGTCGAAGTACTGCTGGGCGTAGAAGTCGAGGGAGTACAGGCCGATCTTGGCGGCCTCCTGGATAATCGGCCAGGGGGTCTCCTCGCGCTCGTCCCATTCGGCGGCGGCCGGGCGCATGACGTCCGCGGCGAAGCCGTGGATCCAGTCGCGCACCGCCTTCTGATCGTCGTCGAGCTCGAACGAGAACTCCGCCATGACCCCTCCACGTGCTTATTACCTGCGGTAACCGCAGTCTGTTACCGTCCAGTAGACGATGTCAACTCCCCCGGGCACGCGGGCCCCGCGACCCCCGCGGGTGTTACGTTGCGCAGAGCGCGGAGCGCGATCGCGCCGGGAAACGCGAGGCGCGAGAGCGCGAGTACGACATCGGGGGCGGGGAGGCAACGCATGCGGACCGGGACCAGCCAGCGCGACGACCAGCGCACGACGGCCCAGCAACGGCGCAAGGAGCTGCTGGAGGCCGCGGACCGGGTGGTGCTGCGCGACGGACCAGAAGCCTCGATGAACGCCATCGCCGCCGAAGCGGGCATCACCAAGCCCATTCTCTACCGCCACTTCGGCGACAAGGGCGGCCTGTACCGCGCGCTCGCCAAGCGCCACACCGACGCCCTGCTCGCCTCGCTGCGCGCGGCCCTGGACGCGCCCGCCGAGGACCGCCGGCACCGCGTGGAGGCCACGCTGGACACCTATCTGGCGGCGATCGAGGCACGGCCCCAGGTGTACCGCTTCCTGATGCACCCGGCCGACCACGGCCAGCAGGAGCCCGAGCAGGGCTTCGACGTCGGCCACCACTCCGCCCCGCTGCTGCGCAGGCTCGGCGAGGAGCTCGCCACCGTGATCGCCGAGCGGCTGGATCTGGGACCCGGCGGCGACGAGGTGGCCCGGGTCTGGGGCCACGGGATCGTCGGCATGATGCACGCGGCCGGCGACTGGTGGCTGCGCGACCGCCCGTGCGCACGCGGCCAGTTGGTGCACCATCTCACCGATCTGCTGTGGGGACGGCTGTCGCTGGCGGACGACCGGGTGGGCGCACCGGGCTTCTGAGCCCCCGGCCTCCGCTCGCACCCCGCCGCGGTCCGGCCGGATGCCCTACGCCCCGGCGCCAGCCGACGCCGCCCAGGGCGCCCGGCGGACCGCCCGCAGCACCCTGCGCCGCCGCAGCCCGGAGAGCCGGTCGAGGAACAGCCCGCCGTCCAGGTGGTCGCACTCGTGCTGCAGACAGCGGGCGAAGAAGCCGGTGCCCTCGATCCGCACCGGCTCCCCGGTCATCGTCACGCCCTCGATCACCGCACGGTCGAAGCGCGGGGTGCCCGCCTCGATGCCCGGCAGCGACAGACAGCCCTCCGGCCCCCGCACCGTCACCCCGTCGGCCGCGGCCAGCCGGGGGTTGACGACATGCCCCAGATGGCGGTGGTCCTCGTCGTCCGGGCAGTCGAAGACGAAGACCCGCAGCCCCACACCGATCTGATTGGCGGCGAGCCCCACCCCGTGCGCCGCGTACATCGTGGCGTACATGTCCTCGATCAGCAGGGCGAGCTCGGCGTCGAACGCCGTGACCTCCGCGCACGGCGCGCGCAGCCCCGGATCGCCGAGGAACCGCATGGGCCGCACCGCTCCGCGGCTGCCCGGTATCACGCCATGTCGCATGGCAGCCAAGCCTACGGGGCCGGGGAAGTGTCCTGCGCGGGTGACGGAATTCGGGACAGCCGCCGGATCTCGATAGGCTGCTACCCGACCGTGGCCTCCCGGCTGGCGATGCGGCGCGGAGGGGGCGTACCACCGGCGCCTCGGGGGGCAGGTGCGGCGCCGGTATACGAGGAGGATCGAGAGACGATGGCAGGCAACTCAGAGCCGCTGTCGCCACGTGCCAAGCTGGCCGTGACGGCGGGCAGGGCCGCGGCGGCGGTGTCCAAGGCCGCGGGCCGCGGCAGTGGATCGGTGATCGGCGGCAAGGTGGCCCTGCGCCTCGACCCCGATCTGCTCAGCAGGCTGGCACAGCACCTGGACGTGATCCTGGTGTCGGCGACCAACGGCAAGACCACGACCACCCGGCTCATCGCCGAGGCGCTGCGGGCGGCCGGTCCGGTCGTCTCCAACGCGCTGGGCGCCAATATGCCGGCCGGTATCACCTCGGCCCTGGCCGGCGGCTCCGACGCCCGCTACGGCGTCATCGAGGTCGACGAGAAGTACCTCGCCGGTGTGGCGCGCGACACCGAGCCCAAGGCCATCGCGCTCCTCAACCTCTCCCGTGACCAGCTCGACCGCGCCGCCGAGACCCGGATGCTCGCCGAGAAGTGGCGCGAGGGCCTGACCGGCACCAAGGCGATCGTGATCGCCAACGCCGACGACCCGCTGATCGTCTGGGCCGCCTCCTCCAGCCCCAATGTGGTGTGGGTCGCCGCCGGGCAGGAGTGGAAGGACGACGCCTGGTCCTGCCCGTCCTGCGGCGGTGTGCTGCAGCGCCCGGGCGACGACTGGGTCTGCGCGGAGTGCGGCTTCCGCCGTCCGGTCCCCAGCTGGGCGCTGAACGGCGACTACGTCCTGGACCCGCACGGCGCGGCCTGGCCGATCCACCTCCAGCTCCCCGGCCGTGCCAACAAGGCCAACGCGGCCACCTCGGCCGCCGTCGCCGCCGCCTTCGGGGTGCCCCCGCAGGTCGCGCTGGAGCGGATGTACCAGGTCCAGGCCGTGGCCGGCCGGTATGACGTGGTCACCTTCCAGGAGCGCCAGATGCGGCTGCTGCTGGCGAAGAACCCGGCCGGCTGGCTGGAGACCTTCTCGCTGATCGACCCGCCGCCCACTCCGGTGATCCTCTCGGTGAACGCCCGCGGCGCCGACGGCACCGACACCTCCTGGCTGTGGGACGTGGACTACACCCGGCTCGCCGGGCACCCGATCTGCGTGATCGGCGACCGTAAGCTGGACCTCGCGGTGCGCCTGGAGGTCGCCGGGCTGGACTTCCGGGTCTGCGCGGACGCGGACGAGGCGGTGCGGATCTCCCCGCCCGGCCGCATCGAGACCATCGCCAACTACACCGCGTTCCAGGACCTGCGCCGCCGGGTCGGCAACTGACCCCCCGTACGAGAGGCACGAAGATGCGAAGCATGAGCCAGAACGGCCTGCGTCTGGTGTGGGTCTACCCCGACCTGCTGAGCACGTACGGCGACCAGGGCAACGTCCTGGTGGTGGAGCGCCGGGCGCGGCAGCGCGGGCTGGAGGTCTCCCGGCTGGACGTCCGCTCCGACCAGCAGATCCCCACCTCCGGGGACGTCTATCTGATCGGCGGCGGCGAGGACCGCCCGCAGCGGCTGGCCGCCGAGCGGCTGATCCGGGACGGCGGGCTGAGCCGCGCGGTCGCCAACGGGGCGATCGTCTTCTCGGTGTGCGCCGGGTACCAGATCCTCGGCCATGAGTTCATCAACGACCTCGGGCAGCGCCAGCAGGGCCTGGGGCTGCTGGACGTGGTCAGCACCCGCGGCGAGGGCGCCCGGTGCGTCGGGGACGTGCTGGCCGACATCGACGAGCGGCTCGGGCTGCCCCCGCTGACCGGCTTCGAGAACCACCAGGGCGTCACCCACCTCGGCCCGACCGCCCGCCCCTTCGCCCGGGTCCGGTTCGGCAACGGCAACGGCACGGGCGACGGTTTCGAGGGCGCCTACAACGACACCGTTTTCGGGACGTACATGCACGGCCCGGTGATGGCCCGCAACCCGCATATCGCGGACCACCTGCTGAAGCTGGCCCTCGATGTGAACGCGCTGCCGCCGGTCAACGACCAGTGGTACGACGCGCTGCGCAACGAGCGGATCGCGGCGGCGTCCCAGCCCGCCTGAGCCACGGCCCGCTCGCCCGAGCGCCACTCGGACGCCGCCCGGGCGCCACTTCGCCGCCACTCGGGCGAAGGGTGCCCGCATGGCGGACATCCGACGGACGACCGCGCCCCCGCCGCCCGGCCGCTTGTAAGGTGGCGGGGTCCCGCCGGACGACGCGGTCCGGCCGTCGGCCCCCAGCTCAGACAGAGGTATGCGTGCCATGCGCATTGGTGTGCTCACGTCCGGCGGCGACTGCCCCGGCCTGAACGCGGTCATCAGGTCAATCGTCCACCGCGCCACCGTCGACCACGGCGATGAGGTGATCGGCTTCCACGACGGCTGGAAGGGCCTGCTGGAGGCCGACTACCGCAAGCTCGACCTGGACGCCGTGGGCGGCATCCTGGCGCTCGGCGGCACCATCCTCGGCTCCACCCGGGTACGCCCCGAGCATCTGCGGGACGGCGTGGAGCGGGCCAAGGGGCATGTGGCGGAGCTCGGCCTGGACGCGGTCATCCCCATCGGCGGGGAGGGCACGCTCAAAGCCGCCCGGCTGCTCTCGGACGCCGGGCTGCCGATCGTCGGCGTGCCCAAGACCATCGACAACGACATCGCCTCCACCGATGTGACCTTCGGCTTCGACACCGCGGTCGGGGTCGCCACCGAGGCCCTGGACCGGCTCAAGACCACCGCCGAGTCCCATCAGCGGGTGCTGATCGTCGAGGTCATGGGGCGGCACACCGGCTGGATCGCGCTGCACTCGGGCATGGCCGCGGGCGCCCACGCCATCGTCGTCCCAGAGCGCCCGTTCGACATCGAGGAGCTCACCAAGACCGTCGGGGCGCGGTTCGAGGCGGGCAAGAAGTTCGCGATCGTGGTGGTGGCGGAGGGCGCCAAGCCGCGCGAGGGCACGATGGACTACGAGGCCGGCGGCAAGGACGTCTACGGCCACGAGCGCTTCGCGGGCATCGCCCGCCACCTCTCGGTCGAGCTGGAGCGGCGGCTCGGCAAGGAGGCGCGGGCGGTCATCCTCGGCCATGTGCAGCGCGGTGGCACCCCGACGGCGTACGACAGGGTGCTGGCCACCCGCTTCGGCTGGCACGCCGTGGAGGCGGCCCACCGGGGCGCCTTCGGCACGATCACGGCGCTGCGCGGCACGGATATCGACCTGGTGCCGCTGGCCGCGGCCGTGGAGCGGCTGAAGACGGTCCCCGCCGAGCGGTACGCCGAGGCCGAGTGCGTACTGTAGGGACGACACAAACCGGTTAATGCCGACTCCCACCGCGGCCGTCCATTGCGCAACCCTTACGGCGAGCAACCAGGTCCGCGAGAGCGGCGCCGGTTTAGGCGCAAAAAGGGGAGCACCGGATGGATCACGGCGGGCACGGCATGATGATGGATTTGCCGCCGTTCACGCTGTCGCGCGGGTTGGAGTTCGGCGGCGATCCGTTCTTCCTGGTCGGCTGTGTGCTGGCGCTCGGTCTTTACGGCTGGGGCGCCGCGCGGCTGTGGCGGCGCGGTGACGCCTGGCCGGTGGGGCGCCTGGTCTCCTTCGCGCTCGGGGTGCTGACCATCGCGGTCGCGATGTGCACCAAGCTGAACGACTACGGCATGGTCATGTTCAGCGTCCATATGGTGCAGCACATGATCATCAGCATGGTGTCGCCGATCCTGCTGCTGCTGGGCGCGCCGGTCACGCTGACCCTGCGGGCCCTCCCGGCGGCCGGGCGCGGCCGCAAGGGGCCCCGGGAGCTGCTGGTCGCGCTGTTGCACAGCCGCTATACGCGGATCATCAGCCACCCGGCGTTCACCATCCCGCTGTTCATCGCGAGCCTGTACGCGCTGTACTTCACCTCGCTCTTCGACTTCCTGATGGGGAGCAAGGCCGGGCATATCGCGATGATGGTCCACTTCCTCGCGGTGGGCCTGGTCTTCTTCTGGCCGATCATGGGCGTGGACCCGGGGCCGCACCGGCCCGGCTATGTGATGCGGATGCTGGAGCTGTTCGCGGGCATGCCGTTCCACGCGTTCTTCGGCATCGCGCTGATGATGGCGTCCGAGCCCATGGTCGGGGTGTACGAGCACCCGCCCGCCTCGCTCGGCATCGACGCGCTGTCGGACCAGACCTGGGCGGGCGGGATCGCCTGGGCCTTCAGCGAGATCCCGTCGGTGATCGTCCTGGTGGCGCTGGTCTACCAGTGGTACAAGTCCGAGCAGCGCCAGGCGCGGCGCATCGACCGCACCGCGGACCGGGACGGCGACCAGGAGCTCGCGGCGTACAACGCCTATCTGGCCTCGCTCCAGTCCCGGAGCCAGTGAGGGCGGGACCCGCAGCCTGCTAGCGGCGGGGCCCCGGACCGCGAGACCATGGACCCGGGCCCCGAGCGGCCCGGGTCCTGGCGAAGGGGCGTCAGGACCGCCGTGAGGAGGTCGGGGATGCCCGGATCCGCTAAGACGATGACGGTGGCCACGGTGGGGGGCCTGGTGCTGGTGACGGCCTACACCGTGGCCCTGGGGAGCAACGGCTGGCTGTGGTTCAGCTGGGTGGTGCTCGGCCTGCTGACCGTGGGGGTCGTGGTCGCCCGGGGCTGAGCGGCGGGCCGCCGTCATCCCTACGGAGGGCGGCGGGCCGCCGTCATCCCTACGGAGCGGATCCCGAGGGCCTGCCCAGCAGCCACCGCCATAACGCCACCCACCACGGGACGCGCCCGGGATCCGTCGCCCCGGGCTCCTCGGGGACCGCTTCCGGAGCCTCCTCCTCGGGCAGCAGGCGCGGCCGGGGGGCGAAGAGGGTCGCGGCGGGGTCCTCCATGCTCTCCGGCTCGGGGCGGCGGGGCATGAACTCCGCCGGCAGCGCCACGAGATGGCGGGAGATCCAGGACGAGAGCCAGGTCAGCTCGGACTCGTCGACGGCCAGCCGGAGGTCGGGCAGCCGCAGCAGCAGGGTGTCGATGGCGGTGTCGGTGATGGCGCGGCCGATGTCCTGCCCCGGGCATTCATGGGGGCCGCCGCTGAAGGCGAGATGGGACCGGTTGCCGTACATCGGCGCGGCGATGTCGGGGCGGATGGCCGGGTCGACGTTTCCGGCGGCCAGCCCCAGCAGCAGCATGTCCCCGGCCCGGATCCGCTGACCGCCCAGCTCGGTGTCCCCGGTGGCCCAGCGGCCGGGGACGACCGTGAGCGGGGGCTCGTTCCACAGCACATGCTCGATGGCGTCCGGCAGGGTCATATGGCCACCGGCCAGGGAGGCGCGGAAGCGCGGGTCGGTGAGGACCATGCGCAGCGTGTTGGCCATCAGATTGGTGGTGGTCTCATTGCCGGTGAGCAGCACCAGCCGCAGATGCTGGACCACCTCCTCCTCGGTGAGGCCGGAGGGGTGGGCCAGCAGCCAGGACGCCAGATCCTCGCCGGGGTCGGCGCGCTTGCGGTCCACCAGGCCCTGGAGGGCGTCGGTGACATACGCGTCGCTGCGCAGGGCCGTCTCGGTGCCCTTCATCAGGTCCCGGGTGGCCTCGACCAGCCGGGGGCCGTACTCGTCGGGCATGCCGAGGAGTTGGGTGAGGACGAGCATGGGCAGCTGCTGGGCGAAGGCGGTGACCAGTTCGGCGCCCCCGTGGGCGCAGAAGTCGTTGACCAGCTGATGGGTGAAGCGGGTGACGTGGCGGCGGATGCCCCGGCGGTCCAGGCGCCCCATGGACTCGGTGAGCGCGGCCCGCAGCCGCTCGTGCTCGTCGCCGTCGGCGAAGGTGCACATGGGCTGCCACCCGACCACCGGCAGCAGGGGCGAGTCGGCGGTGATCCGCCCGTCCTTCCAGGCGTGCCAGTGGCGGGAGTCGCGGGAGAAGCGGGAGGGGGTGCGGGACACCTCCAGGTTCTCGCGGTAGCCCAGCAGCAGCCAGGCCGGTATCCCACCGTCGAGCACGATCGGGGCCACCGGGCCGTGCTCGGCCCGCAGCCGCTCGTACAGGCCCATCGGGTCCTTCTCGTTCTCGGGCCCGAGGAGGTCCACCAGCCCGGCGTCGGACAGCGCGGGGTGGACGGGGCACCGGGTGGGCGGCAGGTCGGCCGTCCCGGTGCCGGGGTCGTCGGGGTGAGAGGTCACGGTGTCTCCGGGGTCACGGTGTGAAGGGATTGCAGGTGGCGCACGAGGGTGAGGAGGGTGTCGCGGCTGGAGGCCCGGTCACGGGCATCGCAGTCGATCATCGGTACGGAGTCGGGCAGGTCCATGGCGGCGCGCAGCTCCGCCATGGGGTGGACGGGGGCCTCGGGGAACGCGTTGACCGCGACCACGAAGGGCACACCGCGCTCCTCCAGCCGCCCGACCGCGTCGAAGCTGACTTCCAGACGGCGGGTGTCGATCAGGACCACGGCACCGAGGGCGCCCTCGAAGAGGCCGTTCCACAGGAACCAGAACCGCTCCTGGCCGGGGGTGCCGAACAGATAGAGCACCAGCCGTTCGTTGAGGCTGATCCGGCCGAAGTCCATCGCGACGGTGGTCTCGGTCTTGCGCTCGATCCCGGCGATGTCGTCGACGCCGACCCCGGCCTGGGTCATGGTCTCCTCGGTGGTCAGCGGGCGGATCTCGCTCACCGAGCCGACCATGGTCGTCTTGCCGACCCCGAACCCTCCGACGATCACCACCTTGACGGCGGCGGCCGCGGAGGCCGGCAGTGTGTCCTCGCTGCGCGGACCGACGATCTCCCCGGATACCGCGGATTCCCCGGATGGCTCAGAGCTTCTGTAGTCCATGCATCACCGCCCGCAGCAGTTCAGGGTCGGGCAGCACGGCTGCCGGGACCGGCGCCCTGGCCTCCACCCGGCCGTCCCCCAGCAGCTCCGCGAGGATCACGGTGACGGTGGAGACGGGCAGGACCAGATACGCGGAGATCTCCGCCACCGACAGGGGAAACGGGCACATCCTCAGCACGGCGGCGCTCTCGGGTGCCATCCCCGGCTCCGGTTCGGCGCGCGCCACGATCAGGCTGACGAGTTCGACGGGCCGCTGCCGGGGGGCGGGCAGGGCGCGGCCCCGGCTGACGGTGTAGAGCCGCTCGGGGCCGCCCTCGTCCCACGCCTTGGCGGGCTCGCTCATGTCACCCGTCCGTCGACGCGCGGCGGGCTGCTGAGGTGTTCGCCGAGCCGTGCGACCAGGTCTCTCATGCACTGGCCCATCAGTCCGGCGTCCACGCTGTCCTCGGCGAGCACCGCCAGATACGAGCTGACGCCGGCCGCCATCAGATAGAAGAAGCCGCCGTCGACCTCGATGACGACCAGCCGCATCCGCCCGTCCCCGTCGGGGAATTCGGTGGCGATCGCACCGGAGAGGCTCTGCAGCCCGGCGCAGGCGGCGGCCAGCCGGTCGGCGGTGTCCTTGTCCGTACCGACCTGGGCCATGCACAGGCCGTCCGAGGACAGCAGGACCACGTGGCGGGTCTGCGGAACGCTGGAGGCCAGGTCCCGGAGCATCCAGTCCATGTTGAACCGCGGTTGCGTCACTTGCCTACTCATCCTTGTCTGACGGGAGCGGGGTGTTCGGGGTATCCGGGGTGCCGGGGTGCTTCCGGGTGTCCGGCACGGCCGTACCGGCGTCGGCCGCCGGGATCGGCTCGCCATTGAGCCCCTTGGTGAAGGCGTCCAGCCAGATCCCCGGCTGCACGGGCGGCCCGGCCGGTTCACGGGGCGCGGGGGGCGCCGCCGGGGGTCCGGAGTCGACCCTGATGGGCGGGTTGACCACGGGCATCCGGCGGCGGCGCTGCGGGAGTCCGGCGCCGTTCTGCCGGAAGCCGGGGCCGGGGCGGCCCTGGGCGATCGGGCTGGTCCGGGTGGGCGACGGCAGGGGCGTGGCCCGCTTGATGGGCTTGGGCGGGGGCAGTTTGGCCGCGCGGGCGATCGCGCCGCCGGGCGCGGGGGTGGGGCAGATGATGTCCTGCGGTACGACCAGCACCGCACGCACCCCGCCGTACGCCGAGGGCCGCAGCGAGACCTGGAAGCGGTACTTCACGGCGAGCCGGCCGACCACGGCCAGACCCAGCCGCGGTGTCTCGCCCAGGTCGTTGAGGTCGAAACCGGTCGCCGCCTGGACCAGGACCGCGTCGGTGCGCCTGCGCGCCTCCTCCGACAGGCCCACCCCGGCGTCCTCGATCTCGATCGCGACCCCGGACTGCACCTCGATCGCGGTCAGATGCACCCGGGTCTTGGGCGGCGAGTAGCGGGTGGCGTTGTCCAGCAGTTCGGCGAGGGCGTGGATGAGCGGCTCCACCGAGGGCCCGACGATGGCGACGTCCGCCACCGAGTGCAGATCCACCCGCTCGTATTCGAGGATGCGGGACATGGCGCCGCGGCAGACATTGAACAGCGGCACCTCCTTCTGCCACTGACGGCCCGGGCGCTGGCCGCCCAGGACCGCGATGGAGTCCGCCAGCCGGCCGATGAGGGCGTTGCCGTGGTCCAGGTGGAGCAGGTCCTCGAAGACGTCCGGGTCGGCGCCGTGCTTGTCCTCCATCTCCCGCATGTCCTGGGCCTGTTGGTGGACGATGGCCTGCACCCGGCGAGCGATGTTGACGAAGGCCCGCTGGCCCGCGTCCCTCAGGTCCTCCTCGGCCCGTACGGTCTCCAGCACCGACCGCAGCAGAAGCTCGTGGGTGGCGTCGAAGTCCGGGTCGAGGCGGGGCGCGTGGTCGATGGCCCGCATCGCCTCGTCCACCATGGCACCGCGCTGCAGCCGGGTCACCGCCACCGGCAGCAGCTCCCGGGCCAGCCGCCGGATCGCCGTCTCCTGGTCCACCAGGCGCTGCCGCAGCTGGGTCTCCTGGGCCGTGAGCCGGGTGCGCAGCGTGGTGATCAGCCGGCCGCGGCGCATCGCCTCGGCCGCCGCCAGGGCCACCGCGAATGTCGCCGCCACCCCGCACCAGGCGACCGTGGCCCGCGCCCCGGACGGGACCACGACGACGGCCAGGGCCGCGCAGAACGCCATCGCGGCGGGAGGGATGACCCATACGAGCGTGGAGGCGGGCCGTCGGCCTCCGGATGAGGTGCCGGCGAAAACCATGGACATCCTTAAGAACAGCGGAGAGAAGATGCGTGCGAAATGCGGGCGGTGAGCCTGCCCGTCATGGGCCCTGGAGCTTAGCGGTTTCGCCGACGCGCGAATCGAATATGCCTTTTTCTTCGAAATGCATCACGGCTAATTCAAAGAGCGCGAAAAAGCGATCATCTTGTACTCACTGTTTGACCGTGAATGATCGCGCCACGGGCGAATCTGCTCGTGGCTAAGGAGTCTGGGCAGCGTGGCGGCCGGGCCCGTAGCGTCCCGGCATGACCATTGGCAGCGCATGTGTGATCGGGGCGACGGGGCAGATCGGCCGGGCGGCGGTGCGCGCGCTCGCCGCCGAGGGATGGCGGGTGCGGGCGGCCTCGCGCGGCGGGGGCCGCGACGAGAGCTGGCCCGCGTCCGTGGTGAGCGTGGCGGTGGACCGGGACGACGACGCCGCGGTGGCCGCGCTGATCGGGGACGGCTGCGATGTGGTGCTGGACTGCGTCGCCTACGGGCAGGCGCACGCGCGGCAGTTGCTGGGGCTCGCGGACCGGATCGGATCGGCGGTGGTGATGTCCACCGGGGCGGTGTACGAGGACGACCAGGGCCGGGGCTTCGGGACCCAGGACCGGCCCGACGGCGCCCCGCGCTATCCGGTGCCGCTCCCCGAGTCCCAGCGGACCGTCCCGCCGGGCGCGGGCTACGGCAGCCGTAAGGTCACGCTGGAGCGGGAGCTGCTGGCCGCCGGGGACCGGCTGCCGACGACCCTGCTGCGCGCGGGGGCGATCCACGGCCCGCACTGCCGTACGCCCCGTGAGCTGTACTTCGTCAAACGGGCGCTGGACGGACGGCCGGTGCGGATCCTGGCGTACGGCGGCCGCAGCCGGTTCCATCCGGTGCATGTCGACAACATCGCGGAGCTGGTGCGGCTGGCCGCCCACCGGCCCGGTTCACGGGTGCTCAACGCGGGCGATCCACAGGCCCCGACGGTCGCCGACATCGCCACCGCCGTGGACGCGGTGCTGGGGGTGCGCGGCGAGCTGGTGCTGATCGACGGGGAGCCGCCGCATCCGCATATCGGCAGCACCCCCTGGAGCCTGGCCCATCCGCTGGTCTACGACATGTCCGCCGCCGAACGGGAGTTGGGCTACCGCCCGGTGACCGGCTATATGGAATCGCTGCCGGCGACCGTCGCCTGGCTCGCGGACCGGCTGGCGGCCGCCCCGGACTGGCGCACCGCCTTCCCCGACATGGCGGCCGCCTACGACCCGATGGCCGATCTCTTCGACTACGCGGCCGAGGACGCGTGGCTGCGCGGCGCCGGCCACGCGCCCTGATCACTGCGGGGGAAACGGCGCCGGGCCCGTGCGGGGAACGCACGGGCCCGGCCCTTCACCACCTACCGCTACTCGTCGACTACTTGACGAGGGCGGCGGCCTCCTTGGCCGCCTTCGCGTCCTTGGCGGCCTTCGCGGACGCACCCGCCTTCGCGGGGACCGGCGTGGCGTGCGGAGCGCAGGTCACGTCCTTGGCGTCCACCGTGCCCTTGAGCAGGTAGGCGTCCACCCGGTCGTTGACACACGGGTTGACCAGACCGGTGACCCCGTGCGAACCGGCGTCCTTCTCGGTGACCAGACGCGAACCCTTCAGCCGCTTGTGCAGCTCCACCGCGCCCTCGTACGGGGTCGCGGCGTCACGGGTGCTCTGCACGATCAGCGTCTTGGGCAGCCCCTTGGCGGCCCCCACCTCCAGCGGGGTGTGCTGCTTGGCACCCCAGGTGGCGCACGGCAGGTTCATCCAGGCGTTGGACCAGGTCAGGAAGGGGTAGTCGCGGTGGAGCCGGGTGTTGTCCCGGTCCCACTTCGCCCAGCTGGTCGGCCACTTGGTGTCGGCGCACTCGACGGCCGTGTAGACGGCGTTGCCGTTCTCCGCGGCGATGTTGCCCGCGGTGTCGGACATGTCCGGGCCCGCGGCCTCGACCAGCGCCTTCTCATCGCCGGCGAGGTAGTCGCTCCACACCTGGGCGACGGTGGCCCACGACGAGTCGTAGTACGGAGCGCTCTGGAACAGCCCGAGCAGCTCGGCCGGGCCCACGACCCCGCCGATGGGGCTCTTCTTGGCGGCCGCGCGCAGCGTCTCCCACTGCTTCTGGACCTTCGCGGGGGTGTCGCCGATGTGGTAGGCGGCGTCGTTCTTGGCGACCCACGCCTTCCAGTCGTTCCAGCGCATCTCGAAGGCGACGTCCTGGTCCAGGTTGGCCTGGTACCAGATCTTCTCCCGCGAGGGGTTGACCACGCTGTCCACGATCAGCCGGCGCACATGGGTCGGGAAGAGCGTCGCGTAGACGCCGCCGATGTACGTTCCGTAGGACACGCCCAGGTAGTTGAGCTTCTTGTCGCCGAGCGCGGCCCGGATGACGTCGATGTCACGGGCGGTGTTGGGCGTCGTCATATGCGGCAGCATCCAGCCGCTGCGCTCGTTGCAGCCCTCGGCGTACTCCCGGGCCAGCTTGCGCTGGACCCGCTTGTCCGCCTCGCTGTCGGGCACCGGGTCCAGCTTCGGCGCCTTGACGGACTCCTGCGGGTCCACGCAGGAGATGGCCGCGGAGTGGCCCACGCCGCGCGGGTCGAAGCCGACGAAGTCGTACGCCTTCGAAGTCTTCGCCCACAGCGGGTTCTTGGTGGTGACCCGGGTCGGGAAGCGCAGCCCGGAGCCGCCGGGCCCGCCCGGGTTGTAGATCAGCGAACCCTGCCGCTCGGAGGCGGAGCCGGTGTTGCCGATCCGGTCCACCGCGAGCTTGATGGTGCGGCCGTTCGGCTTGGCGTAGTCGAGCGGCACGGTGACGTAGCCGCACTGGATGGGCTTGGCCAGCCCCCAGTCGGCCGGGCAGTCGGTCCAGTCGATGCCCTTCTTCGCGGCCTTGGCCGCGGCCACCGCCACGCCACGCGCCTCGGCGGCCCCACCGGGCGTCCGCTCCGAGGCCCCAGCCGTGGGGGCGGCCAGCGCACCGGTTATCAGCGCCCCGGTGATCACACCACCGGCCACGCCGAAGAGTGCTGTGCGTCTCACGTAGTAATCCCCCTGCTTTGTTGCGCCGCCTGGAGCGGCGATGATCACAGAGTGTCAGGCAGGATTCTTCTGTCTTGCTTACCGCCGAGTACAGGGCAAACCGCCGTTTCTTTATCAAGACGTGAACATCAGCCCACGGCCGCGGCCGCCTCGTCGAGGGCGCGGCGGAGGTGGAGCGCGTCCGGCGCCACGGCGGTGGCCAGGGCGCCGGGGCCGGTCAGGGGCGTGAGGACGGCGGTCCCGGTGAGGGCGCGGGGGGCGAGCGGGCCGGTGGCGTAGGACGGGTCGACGACGAGGAGCTGGCCCACCGCGCGGTGACCGCCGAGTACGGCGCCGCCGTCCCAGCCGAGGGCGCCGGGTCCGGGACCGGGGCCGTAGGAGAGTTCCTGGTCGAGGAGGGGCCGCCCGGCGCGGTGGACGGTGAGGCGGGCCGTCAGCTGGCCCGGAGGCTCGCCGGTACGGCCCAGGATCTGCTCCTCGCGGAGCACCAGGCGTGCGGTGGGGGCGAGTTCGACACGGGTGGTCATGCGCAGATCGCTGCCCTGGGCGGAGATCAGTGGCTCGGGCAGCCAGTGCAGGGTCGCGCCGTCGGCGACGGTCAGCCGGATCTCGTAGTGGGCGGGCTGCCCCGTCCGCCCGGGCAGGGCGATGGTGGCCGCGGCGGAACCGATGTACAGCCGGGCGCCCGGTCCGGCGGTCGCTTCCAGGGCGATGCGATCCCCACCGAGGGGCGCGCTCATGGCCCCGACCACGGTCACGCGCGCCTCCCCACCCACGGCCCGCGTACGCCGCAACGCGAGCGGGCCACCCCCGGCGAGCACGGGCAACGCGGTGCCACCGCGCCCATCCGCCTCGGCGAGGATGCGGGCGGTGGCGTGTACGGCGGTGGCCGGGGCGGGTGAGGTGTTGGGGGTGGACGGTGCGGCGGGGGCGCGCCCCGCATCTGAGCTGCCCGAGCCGCGCCCCGTGTCCGGGGCGGGCGTCATGCCGCCGCCGGCCACGCGGCCAGGCGTGCGCGGACCCAGTCGGCGACGGGGCGGACGCCGTCCTCGGCGACCAGGGAGGTGAAGGCGACGGGGAGTTCACCGCGCTGGGCCTTGGCGTCGCGGGCCATGCGCTCCAGGTCGGAGCCGACGTACGGGGCGAGGTCGGTCTTGTTGACGACGAGCAGATCGGCCGTGGTCACGCCGGGGCCGCCCTTACGGGGGATGTCGTCGCCGCCCGCGACATCGATGACGAACACCTGCGCGTCGACCAGGCCCTTGGAGAAGGTCGCGGTGAGGTTGTCGCCGCCGGACTCGACGAGGATCAGATCGAGCGGGCCCACGGTCTCCTCGAGCTCCTCGACCGCCTCCAGGTTGGCCGAGATGTCATCGCGGATCGCGGTGTGCGGACAGGCGCCGGTCTCCACGGCGGTGATGCGCTCGGCGGGCAGTACGGCGTTGCGCAGCAGGAACTCGGCGTCCTCGCGGGTGTAGATGTCATTGGTGACGACGGCGATGGAGAGCTGGTCGCGCAGCTCCCGGCACAGCGCGGCGACGGTCGCGGTCTTGCCGGAGCCCACCGGCCCGCCGAGGCCGATGCGCAGCGCCCGGTGGGTGCCGTCGGGGCGGTGGGGGTCGGCGGTGCCGTAGGTGTGGCGCGGGGGGTAGGTGTCCGCGTGGTCGAGATGCATGACGGCTCCGGTGTTCCGACGGGGGTGTGGGGGGTACGGGTCGCGGCCAACTGCCTCGGTCATGAGGCGAAGAGACGTACGGACCAGGTGGCGTGCTGTTCGGCGGCGATGTCGAGCAGGGGTGCGGAGGCGGCGGGCAGCACGCCCGGGCCGTCGTCGAGAGCGCGCCGCGCCGCCTCGGCGGCGCGGGCCGCGACGTGGTCGAGCTCGGGGGCGAGGCGGGCGAGGACAGCGGTGGCGTGGAAGGGGTCCAGGCTCAGCAGCCGTACGGCGGCGGTCGCGGGCCCGCTCACCGCCTCGTACCCGGCGGCGTACGCGGCGTCCGACGGCCCGAGTCCGGCGGCGCGCGCGGTGAGTCCGAGCACCACGGGCTGATGCGCCCCGCGCGGCCGGGCGGCGGCGAGGGCGTCCAGCTCGGGCGAGGGCCAGGTGGCCCGGGCGGCACGCATCAGCTGACGCCCGAGCCGCCGGGCGGTGGTGCGGAGTGCGGGGGCGGGGGTACGGGCGTCCGCCGCCTCGTCCAGCGCGAGCGGATCGAGCCCGGCGGCGGCCGCGGCGGCGAGCCCGGCCGCGGTGAGCCCGACGGTGTGCAACCGACCCCGGCAGAACGCCTCCAGGGAGGCCGCATCACGGATCCGGCCCGCCGCGACGGCGGCCTCGGCCCCGCCGGAGTGGGCATGACCCCCGGCCGGAAACCGACCGTCGGCAAGAATGAGCAGCGCGGCGACCCCACCACGAGCTTCGCTGCGAACCCCACCGCACGCTTCGCCCTGGACCCCGCCGGCGGGGTCGCCCCGGACCCCACCGCGGGCTTCGCTCTGATCCCCACCGAGGGTATCGACCCGGACCTCACCGAGTGCTTCACCTCGGACCCTGTCGGGGCCCTCGCCCCGGACCCCACCGCGGGCTTCGCTGCGAACCCCACCGGACGCTTCGCCCTGGACCCCGCCGGCGGAGTCGCCCCGGACCCCACCACGAGCTTCGCCCTCAGCCCCGCCGGGGCCCACGCTCCCGCCCGCGGGCCACCCTTGCGCGGCCCGTGGCCCCACCCCCGCCGCTCGCCCGGCGGGCATGTCTTCCGCCGCCTGGCGGGCCGGATGCGGCCCGTCCGGCGGCGGGTCGCCGGGGGCCCAGGGGGCGGCGCCCCCTGGTTGCGGGAAGGGGCGGGGTGGGGGAAAGTCCCCCTGCGGCAGCCCCCCACCCGTGGTCGGACCACCGCCGTCCCCAGAAGTCCGCGCCGGGATCTCGTTCGTCGTCATGACGGCCCCGTCAGAAGAGGAAGTACCGCTGGGCCATGGGAAGTTCCGTCGCCGGAGCCGGTTCCACGGGCTCGCCGTCGATCGTCACCGTGAACGTGTCGGGGTCGACCTCGACCCGCGGCAGGGCGTCGTTCTCCCGCATGTCCGCCTTCGTGACCCCTCGTGTGGAGCGGATCGGGGCGAACCGCTTATCGAGCGCCAGCCGGTCCACCAGCCCGTCCTCCAGCGCCGCGGACGTCACGAAGTTGACCGAGCCCCTGGCCGCCGCGCGGCCGAGCGCGCCGAACATGGGGCGCGGCAGGACCGGCTGCGGGGTCGGGATGGAGGCGTTGGCGTCGCCCATCTGCGCGTAGGCGATCTGGCCGCCCTTGATCACCAGTTGCGGTTTGACGCCGAAGAACGCGGGGTCCCACAGCACGAGATCGGCCAGCTTCCCGGTCTCGATGGAGCCGATCTCCCCGTCGAGGCCCTGGGCCACCGCCGGGTTGATGGTGTATTTGGCGACATAGCGACGCGCCCGGTGGTTGTCGGCACGGCCGTCGCCGGGGAGGGCGCCGCGCCGGCGCTTCATCACATGCGCGGTCTGCCAGGTGCGCAGCACCACCTCGCCGATCCGTCCCATGGCCTGGGAGTCGGAGGAGATGATCGAGATCGCGCCGAGGTCGTGCAGCACGTCCTCGGCGGCGATCGTGCTGGGCCGGATGCGGGACTCGGCGAAGGCGAGGTCCTCGGGGACGGCCGGGTTGAGGTGGTGGCAGACCATCAGCATGTCGAGGTGTTCCTCGACGGTGTTGACGGTGTGCGGGCGCGTCGGATTGGTGGAGCTGGGCAGCACATGCGGCTGGGAGACCACGGTGATGATGTCGGGCGCGTGCCCGCCGCCCGCGCCCTCGGTGTGATACGCGTGGACGGAGCGCCCGGCGATGGCGGCGAGGGTGTCGCCGACGAAGCCCGCCTCGTTGAGGGTGTCGGTGTGGATGGCGAGCTGGGCGCCGCTCTCCTCGCAGACGCCGAGGCAGGCGTCGATGGCGGCGGGGGTCGCCCCCCAGTCCTCATGGATCTTGAATCCGAGGGCTCCGCCGCGCAGTTGGGACCACATCGCCTCGCGCGAGACGGTGTTGCCCTTGCCGAGCAGTCCGATGTTGACCGGATATCCCTCCAGCGCCTCGAACATCCGGGCGAGATGCCAGGGGCCGGGGGTGATGGTGGTCGCCTTGGTGCCCTCGGCGGGGCCGGTGCCGCCGCCGACGAGGGTGGTGATCCCGGAACAGAGCGCCTGGTCGACGAGGGTCGGGGAGATGAAGTGGACATGGGCGTCGACGGCGCCCGCGGTGAGGATCCTGCCGTTGCCCGCGATGACCTCGGTCTCGGGCCCGATGACGAGGTCGGGGTGGACGCCGTCCATGGTGTCGGGGTTACCGGCCTTGCCGATGCCGGTGATACGGCCGTCACGCAGGCCGATATCCGCCTTGACGACGCCCCAGTGGTCGAGCACGACGGCGCCGGTGATCACGGTGTCGGGGGTGCCCTCGGCGCGGGTGGCGCGGGACTGGCCCATGGATTCGCGGATCACCTTGCCGCCGCCGAAGACCGCCTCGTCCCCGGCCCGGCCGGGCCCGCCGCTACGGTCCTCCTCGATCTCGATGAACAGGTCGGTGTCGGCGAGCCGGATCCGGTCCCCGGTGGTGGGCCCGAAGAGATCGGCGTACGCAGCGCGGTGGAGCTCAGCCATCGAGCCGTCCTCCCGTCTCCCCGCGCAGTCCCGGCACGATCCGCTCCCCCGCGATCGGGATCAGGTCGATCTCGACGGGGATGCCCGGTTCGAAGCGCACGGCGGTGCCCGCGGGGATGTCCAGCCGCTTGCCGCGGGCGGCGGCGCGGTCGAAGTCGAGGCCGGGGTTGGCCTCGGCGAAGTGGTAGTGGGAGCCGACCTGAACGGGCCGGTCGGCGGCGTTGAGCACGGTGAGACGGGTCACGGGCCGCCCCTCGTTGAGGGTCACCGGCTCATCGGCGTGCAGGATCTCTCCGGGGATCACGGATACGCCCCTCCCCTCAGGCGATCGGCTGATGGACGGTGACCAGCTTGGTGCCGTCGGGGAAGGTGGCCTCGACCTGGACGTCGTGGAGCATCTCGGGGACGCCCTCCATGACCTCGTCGCGGGTGAGCACCTGGCGGCCGGAGGCCATCAGCTCGGCGACACCGCGGCCGTCCCGGGCCCCCTCCAGGATGTGGGCGGTGATCAGCGCCGTCGCCTCGGGGTGGTTGAGGAGTACGCCCCGGCCCCGTCGCTTCTCGGCCACGTCGGCGGCCACATGGATGAGCAGACGTTCCTGCTCATGTGGGGTCAAATGCATGCTTCCCACCTCATCCCCTCATCTTCGTACCGCCCGGCGGAAACCACCCGCTCAGCGCGGACCGGGGCGGCTCGCACCCGGCCTGAGCAGGCTAGTTCCGTGGCGTTTCGTCAGCGTTAACTGATCAGTCCCCATCGCCGCTGGTCAAGCCGGTCGGGCGGGTCTCGGACAGGCTCCGGCCCGGCACCCGATTTCCGCTCGGCGGACCCCTGTGTCCGCCTATCGCACTTGACGGCCCCGCCGCGTAGCCCCGATTCTCATCACCGCACCACCATGATTCACCTGCTCCGCTCCAACCCCCCACATCACAACGGAGCCCAACTGTGAAGCGAATAGTGTCATTTCGCCGCGGGACCCTCGCGGCGGCAACCGGTGCCGCGCTCACCGCGGCCCTGCTGACCGGCGCCTCCGGCGCCGGGGCCACCGTCACCAACCAGGCCGCCGCCCCCGACGTGGACGTCGCGGCGGTCAAGGCCGACCTGGGCGAACTGCAGTCCATCGCGGACGCCAACGGCGGCAACCGCGCCCATGGCCGGCCCGGCTACCAGAAGTCCGTGGACTTCATCAAGGGCAAGCTGGACGAGGCCGGATTCACCACCTCCGTGCAGGAGTTCACCTCCGGCGGCAAGAAGGGCTACAACCTCATCGCCGACTGGAAGGGCGGCGACGAGGGCAAGGTGGTGATGGCCGGATCCCATCTCGACTCGGTCGAGGCCGGCCCCGGCATCAACGACAACGGTTCCGGCTCTGCCGCGATCCTCGAGGTCGCGCTCGCCGTGGCCAAGGCCGACCTCCAGCCCACCAACCACCTGCGGTTCGCCTGGTGGGGCGACGAGGAGGACGGCATGGTCGGCTCGACGCACTACGTCGACAGCCTGGCGGACGACGACAAGTCGAAGATCGACTCCTATCTCAACTTCGACATGCTCGGCTCCCCCAACCCGGGCTACTTCGTCTATGACGACGACCCGGAGCTGGAGAAGGTCTTCACCGACTGGTACTCCGCGAAGAACATCTCCACCGACCCGGAGACCGAGGGCGACGGCCGCTCGGACCACGCCCCGTTCAAGGACGCGGGGGTGCGGGTCGGCGGTCTGTTCACCGGCGCCGAGGCCACCATGAGCCAGGAGCAGGCCGACAAGTGGGGCGGCAAGGCGGGCGAGGCGTTCGACCCGTGCTACCACTCCGCCTGCGACAAGACGTCGAACATCGACGACAAGGCGCTGGACCTGAACACCGACGCCATCGCCAACGCGATCTGGACGCTCAGCTCCTGACGAGCGTCCCCGCACCCGACCGGCGCTGAGCCGGTCCTGTCCCGTCCGTCACTCCTCGCGGCCCGGACGCCGATCCCCGGCGTCCGGGCCGTTGTGTTCCGCCGCGATGCCGAAGCGCCGCCGTTCGCCCGGAGCGGACGAGGTGGGGCGCATCGATGACACGGTGCTGATCACCTGCTCCTCCGCGCGCTCCTCCGCGCCCGCCGCGATCTCCTCCAGCCGCCGCAGGTCAGCGGCGGAGACCAGGGCGACAAGCGGCTTCCCGTGGCGCGTGACGACCACCCTCTCGCCGCCGTACACCACGCGGTTGATCAGCTCCGCGAGCTCTGCACGGGCTTGCGTCACCGGAATCTCGTAAGCCATGCTCCCATCATATCGGGATGTACATCCTGTACATTTTTTACGGAGCCAAGCCCACGACGCCCGACGCCGAGAGGTGACGCGATGGAACGATCGACCGCGCGCTATGTCCTGCCCGAGTTCACCGAGCGCACCAGCTCGGGGACGCACACCATGGACCCGTACTCCAAGCTGCTCTCCGAGCGCATCGTCTTCCTCGGCACCCCCATCGACGACACCGCCGCCAACGATGTGATCGCGCAGCTGATCCATCTCGAACACGCCGCGCCCGAGCAGGACATCTCGCTCTACATCAACTCGCCCGGCGGCTCGTTCGGGGCCATGACGGCGGTCTACGACACCCTGCACTTCATCTCCTGCGACATCGAGACGATCTGCCTGGGCCAGGCCGCCTCGGCGGCCGCCGTGCTGCTGGCCGCCGGCACCCCGGGCAAGCGGCTGGCCCTGCCGGGGGCGCGGATCCTCATCCACCAGGCCGCGTTCGCCGAGCCGGTCGAGGGCACCACCTCCGATCTCGAGATCCAGGCCAATGAGCTGCGGCGCACCCAGGAGACGCTCGAGCAGATGCTGGTGCGGCACACCGGCCAGAGCGCCGAGCGGATCCGGGCCGATATCGACCGCGACAAGATCTTCGACGCCGAGGGCGCGGTGGCGTACGGGCTGGTGGACCAGGTCACCCAGAGCCGTAAGCTTCCGGGCACGCCGTCGCGGGCGAGGTGAGCGCGGTGCTGCCACCGGAGCTGCCCCCGCTGCCCGCGCTCACCCGCGCGGAGGGGAACGTCGTGGACGGCTATCTGGACGTGGTCGATCTGCTGGGCCGGATCAACCCGGCGCGCGGCAGCGACACCTATGGCGGTCTGCGGGCCGCCCAGGCCCTGGTGGGGAAGGCCACCGCGCTGCGGGACGCGCTGGCGCTGATGCATGAGCGCGGGGAGAGCGAGCTGCACACCGCGACCCTGGCCCGGGCCTTGCGGGTGCTGGACGGGGAGCGGCGCGCGGCGCGGGTCACGCTGCCCCCGGCGCTGCGCGCCTGAGACGCGCCCGTCCGGGGTGCGGGACTGTCGCCGTCGAGGGGTGCGCGGCTCGCCTGTCGACAGTGCGGAGCCTCGCCCGCCGGGAGCGCGGGGGCGTCACCCGTCGGGGGCGCCCAGTCGTCACACGTCGAGGGCGCCCGGCCGTCACCCGCCGGGAGCGCGGAGCCGTCGCCCGTCGGGAGCGCGGAGCCGTCACCCGCCGGGGCCGCCCCGCCGTCGCCCGAACGGCGGAGTCGGATTCCGGCGGCCCGGGCCGGGCCGGCTTGCGGCCCGCGGGCGTCCCGGGTCCGCGTCCCCGTCCGCCCCACCACGCCCCGACCCGGCCGTTCGCGCAGGTCACGGAGGTGGGGCGGGGCGGCCGGCACCACCCGAACGGCCCCGCAGTGACCACCGTCACACCGCGCCCTCTCGAGTCGGAAGCGGCGCCGCGGCTGCGTGACCATCCCAGGGGACGACAGGACTCCGCCACCACACCGGGGCGGAGTCGGCTCACGAAGGGTGGCGCGTGATGTCTGCGCACATACGTATCCCCAGGATGTTCTCGCGAGCGAGCGCCGTCTCGGCCCTCACCGTCGCCGCTGTGGGGGGCACCGTGGCGACCCCGGGCTATCCAACGGAGGCCGAGGCCACGACCGCCGCGGCCAAGGCGCTGCGGATCGCGGCGTCGAAGAAGGGCGCACCGTACAAGTACGGCGCGGAGGGGCCCAAGCGCTTCGACTGCTCCGGGCTGACGCAGTACGCCTACAAGCGGGCCGGGAAGCGGCTGCCGCGCACCGCGGCCGCGCAGTACAACCGGACCCGCCACATCAAGGCCGGCTCCCGCAAGGGCGGGGACCTGGTGTTCTTCCACTCCGGGAGCGGGGTCTACCACGTCGGCGTGTACGCGGGCGGCGGCCGGATCTGGCACGCCCCCAAGACCGGCACGGTGGTGCGGCTGGAGCGGATCTGGACCAAGAAGGTCTGGTACGGACATGTGCGCTGACCCGCCGTAGGTGTCAGTGACCGTGGGTAGGTTGACGGGGCCGGGCCACACCGCTGTGGACCGGCCCCGTCGACCACCGGAGGCATCGCATGGCGTATCCCGACGACGATGGGTTCCGCGGCGAGCGCGGCGGCGTCGAGCGCGGTCCGGTGCCGGCATGAACGAGCCTTTCCGCGGTGAGCCCTTTCACGGTGAGCCCTTCCATGGCGAGCCCTTCCAGGCCGACCGCACCTACGACCAGGTGTATCTGCTCTTCGTCGACACCTCCGGGTATTCGACGATCGTCCGCTCGAACCCCAGGGACCGCGCCGCCCACGCCTTCGATCTGCTGCGCGAGCGGATGCGCGCCCGGATCGGGCAGCTCTCGGCGCAGCGGCGCTGTGCCCGCAGCGACTTGTGGAGCTGGCGTGGCGACGGGGGCTTCTTCGCGGTCCACGACGACTGCGAGAGCGTGGCCCGCGATGTCGCACTGGAGGCGGCCCGCACCTTTCTCACCCTGGATCTGCGCCATCTGCGGGACGAGTTCGCGCGGGCGGGGGTGGACGGGGAGCTGCATGTGCGCATGGCGTTGCACAAGGGGGCGATACGCCACACCGGCGAGGGCCGGACCGGCACCATCCACTCCCCCGACATCAATCTGGCCGCGCATCTGGAGAAGGCCACTCCGGCGGACTGCCTGGCGGTCTCGGAGGATGTGTACCGCACCGCGGGGCCGTACGCGGAGCTGTTCGCCCATGTGGGAAGCCATGAGGGCAAGGACGTCTATCTGATGGCGGGCGACGGCGGCCCGGGCGGGGCGGCCAAGGCGTGGCTGGCGGGCCGGGGGCTTTCGGACGGCTCCCCGGTGCACGCCTATCCGGAGCGGCCGAGCCCCCAGGAGAAGGCGCGGCTGCTGGACGCGGCGGGCGAGGAGGTCCTCGACATGGGGACGGCGCTGCGCACCTCCTCCGGCCGGCTGGTCACCACCGAGCGTCCGGCCCACTTCCGCGACGCGATCCTCGGGCTGCTGCGGCGGGGCGGCACGTACCGCTGCTATCTGCTGGATCCGTCCTCGGACGCGGCGGCCACGCTCTCCCGTCAGTACCAGGAGGACATGACGCGGAAGATCAAGGATTCGCTGGAGCGGTTCGGCCGTTTCAAGGAGCGCTATGGAGCGGAGGCGGAGGGCTTGCACGTCTATCAGACCGACGAGTTCCCCGGCTTCTCGGCGCTGACCGTCGATATGCACCGGCCGAGCGGGCTGATCCTGTATTCCTCGTACCTGATGGGCACGAGCCGGTACGGGGTGATCGAGCGCGGCGACATGCCGCACTATCTGATCGGCCCGGCCGCCGGGCGGGTCTTCACCCGGATCCGTCAGCTGGCCGAGGCGCGGGCCTCGGAGGGGCAGGCCCAGCGCGTGCTGTGAGCGGGTTCAGCGGACCGGCACGGTCCACGGCAGGGCGATCCACACGGTCTTGCCGCCGTCCGCGGTCGGGGTGACGAACACCTCGCCGCCCGACTCCGCGGCCAGACAGCGCACGATGACCATGCCGCGGCCGCTGTCCTGCTGGGTGGCCAGCGGCAGCCATCTGGGCCATTTGGGATGGCTGTCGGTGACCCCGATCTCCAGCCGCTGCTCGCGGTCGAGCCGTAGGTCGACGGTGAAGGTGGGCGACTGGCCCACGGTGTGCTCCACGGCGTTGGTGGCGAGCTCGGAGACGATCAGCCGCACGGTGTCGGCGGCCTCCCCCTCCTGTCCGAGCCCCCATTCGGCGAGCACGTCCGTGACATAGGCACGTGCCGCGGGAACCGACGCCGGTGCGCTCGGCAGAGTGACGGATGCTTCCTGATGGTCTGCCATGACGGCCTGTCCCTTTCCCGTCGGGGCGCGGCTGCGGACGCGTTGGAAGGTGGAGCTGCGAAGCCGGTGAAGTCGTGGGCTGCCCTGACGGCTCTACGCGTCAGAGTGCCACCGATGCCCGCCGCAACGGGGGCGATCCACCGAGTTATGCATATATCTGTCGCCCAAAGCGGTGAACTCTGCTACGGAAAACCGGATTTGGAGGGCACACTGGGCCACTGGTGCGACACGCGCTGTGGGTGACGCGCCGGCAAGGGGAAGGGCGGGAGGGAGAACTCATGCGGTACGGCCCGGCGGTGCGCCGTCGCAAGCTCGGCGCGGAACTCCGCCGCCAGCGGGATCTGGCCGGACTCACCAGCGGTGAGGTCGCCCTCCGGCTGGGCTGGCATCAGTCGAAGGTGAGCCGGATCGAGACCGGCCGGAGCGGGGCCAAGCCCTCGGATGTGGCGCGGCTGCTGGAGGTCTACGAGGTCGCCGACCCGGAGCTGCGCGCCCTGCTGGAGGCGCTGTGCCGCGGGGGCGCCTCGGATCCGGAGGGGTCACGGCGCGGCTGGTGGTACGCGTACCGCGATCTACTGCCGCCCGCCTACCGGGACTTCATCAGCCTGGAGGCGGAGGCGTCGGACGCGTACACCCTGGAGACCACGGTGGTGCCGGGTCTGCTGCAGACCCCGGACTACGCCCGGGCGGTGACCCTCGCGGCGCTCCCGGATCTGCCGCGGCCCCAGGTGGACTCGCTGGTGGAGGTGCGGATCGCACGCCAGTCGGTGCTGCACGGCGAGCGGCCGCTGCGGCTGCACGCGGTGCTGGACGAGGCGGCGCTGCGGCGTGAGGTGGGCGGACCCGGGGTGATGACGGCGCAATTGAGCCATCTGGCCAATCTTTGCGCATTGCCTCAGGTGCGGCTGCAGGTGCTGCCATTCTCTATCGGAATGCCCATTGGTATGACAGGTCCTTTCATTATTTTCTCTTTTCCGCACATTAGTGACCTGGACGTAGTAGTTCTCGACCACCTGACGAGTAGCCTCTATCTGGAGCGGAAAGAAGACCTCCGGGCGTACAGCGCCGCGTTCGAAGTACTGCGGACCCGCGCCCTGACACCTGAGGAATCGTTGTCCTTCATCAACAAAATCGGGGGCGGCGCCTGAGGGGGCACCATGTCCAGTATGTCCGCCAAGTCCGTCCACTGGCTGCGCAGCAGCTACAGCGTCGGCATGAACAATTGCGTCGAGACGGCCCTGCTGGGGTCTGACCGGCTCGGCGTGCGCGATTCGAAGAACACGGCGGGCCCCGTCCTGCTGTTCACCCCGTCGACCTGGGTCTCCTTCCTCGAGGGGCTCAAGGACGACGGCCTCGGCTCCGGCACCTCCCGCTCGGCCGGAACCGGAAGCTGATCCGTCAGTGAAGTATCTGTTCCGCCGGTGAACGGCTGATCCGTTCACCCTCCCGTCAGTGAGCCATCAGGCGGTCGGCGCGGTCTTCACGATCACGTCGACCGCCTTCTCGACCTGCTCCTCCGTCAGGTCCCCACGCGCCGTCAGCCGCAGCCGCGAGATGCCGTCGGGGACGGACGGCGGGCGGAAGCACCCCACCAGCAGCCCGGCCGCGCGGCAGTCCGCGGCCCAGCGCACCGCCCGCTCCGGCGACGGGGCCCGCACCGAGACCACCGACGCGTCCGGCCGCACCGCGGCCAGCCCGGCGGCGGTCAGCCGTCCGTAGAGCCCCATGGCGACCGTACGGACGCGGGCGGCGCGCTCCGGCTCCCGGCGCAGCAGCCGCAGGCTCGCCAGGGCCGCGCCCACGGCCGCCGGGTTGAGCCCGGTGTCGAAGATGAACGTGCGTGCGGTGTTCACCAGGTGCTCGATCACCCGGGCGGGCCCCAGCACCACACCGCCCTGACTGCCCAGCGACTTGGAGAGGGTGGCCGTGACCACCACGTCCGGCGCGCCCGCGAGCCCGGCCCCGTGCACCGCGCCGCGCCCGCCCTCGCCGAGCACCCCGAGGCCATGCGCCTCGTCCACCACCAGCGCCGCGCCGTACGCGCGGCAGGCCCCGGCGAGGGCGGCCAGCGGGGCGGCGTCGCCGTCGACGGAGAAGACCGAGTCGCTGACGGCGAGGGCGCGCCGGCGCGCGGGGACCGCTCCGGTCTCCTCGACGGCCTGCTCCCGCGCTTCTTCTTCGGCCGCGCCCAGTGCCTTGCGCACGGCCTCCGGGTCGGCGTGCGGGACGACGGCGACCTCGGCGCGGGAGAGCCGGCAGCCGTCGATGAGCGAGGCGTGATTGCCCGCGTCGGAGACGACCAGGGCATCCCGGCCGCTCAGCGCGGAGACGGCGGCCAGATTGGCGGCGTAACCGGAGGAGAAGACCAGGGCCGCCTCGAAACCGCAGAAGCCGGCGAGTTCCCGCTCCAGTGTGGTGTGCAGTTCGGTCGAGCCGGTGACCAGGCGCGATCCGGTGGACCCCGCGCCCCAGCGCTGCGCCGCCGCGGCCGCGGCGGCCGTCACCTCCGGGTGCCGGGCCAGCCCCAGATAGTCGTTGCTCGCCAGATCGAGCAGCGGGGAGTCGGCGGGCCGGGGACTGAGCCGGCGCACCAGCCCGGCCCGGTCGCGCCGCTCCCGCTGTGCGTCGATCCATGCGAACGCGTCGTCCGGGCGGTCCTGGGGCATCGGCTGCCTCGCCTTCCGTGGCCTCGTCAAGGGCACCGACTGTCGGGTCCGGATAGAACGTAGCCCCCTCCATGCCAGGTCATGGTGTGGCAATACCCACACCTCGATCCGCGCGTCTTGTACGGTCCCTCCTTGGCCGGGAGCGGTGGGGTAGGAAAGGATCGTCGCCATGGACCTGCTGAACACGCTGGTGGACAAGGGGTTGCGGCGCGAATCGCCGACCCGCGAAGAGGCACTCGCCGTCCTGGCGACCTCCGATGACGAGCTGCTCGATGTGGTGGCCGCGGCGGGCAAGGTGCGCCGCGCCTGGTTCGGGCGGCGGGTGAAGCTCAACTATCTGGTCAACCTGAAGTCGGGGCTGTGCCCCGAGGACTGCTCCTACTGCTCGCAGCGGCTGGGCTCGAAGTCCGAGATCCTCAAGTACACCTGGCTCAAGCCGGAGCAGGCGGCCGCCGCGGCGGGCGCCGGGGTCGCCGGCGGCGCCAAGCGGGTGTGCCTGGTGGCCAGCGGACGCGGTCCGACCGACCGCGACGTGGACCGGGTCTCGAAGACCATCGCCGCCATCAAGGAGGAGCACCAGGACGTCGAGATCTGCGCCTGTCTGGGGCTGCTGTCCGACGGCCAGGCGGCGCGGCTGAAGGACGCGGGGGCGAACGCGTACAACCACAACCTCAACACCTCCGAGGCGACCTACGGCGACATCACGACCACCCACACCTACGCCGACCGGATCTCGACCGTGCAGCAGGCCCAGGCGGCGGGGATGTCCGCCTGCTCCGGGCTGATCGCGGGCATGGGCGAGTCGGACGAGGACCTGGTCGACGTGGTCTTCTCGCTGCGCGACCTGGACCCGGACTCGGTGCCGGTCAACTTCCTCATCCCGATCGAGGGCACCCCGCTGGCCGGGGACTGGAACCTCACCCCGCAGCGCTGTCTGCGGATCCTGGCGATGGTGCGGTTCGTCTGCCCGGACGTGGAGGTGCGGCTCGCGGGCGGCCGCGAGATCCATCTGCGGACGCTGCAGCCGCTGGCCCTGAACCTGGCGAACTCGATCTTCCTCGGCGACTATCTGACCACCGAGGGCCAGGCGGGCAAGGACGATCTGGCGATGATCGCCGACGCGGGCTTCGAGGTGGAGGGCACCGACACCACGACGCTGCCCAAGCACCGCGCGGATGCGCTCGCGGCCGCCGGTTCCGGCTGCGGCGGCCACGGCGCGGAGGGCGGTGGCTGCGGCCCGTGCGGTGACGCGGCACCCGCCGACGCCGTACCCGCCCAGGCGGCGGCCGGCGCCGCGGTCTCCACCCCGGCGGCCGGCGCCACGGTCTCCACCCCGGCGGCCGCGGAGGGGTCCCACGCCGATCTGGTCGCGGTGCGCCGCCGCGGTGCGGGCACGGATCTGCCGCCCAATGCCTGAGCCGCTGACCCCGGCCGAGCTGCGGGCGCTGGACCGGCAGCACGTCTGGCATCCGTACGGCCCGATGCCCGGCCGCCAGGACCCCCTGGTCGTGGAGTCCGCGGCCGGGGTCCGGCTGCGGCTGGCCGAGCCGGTGGAGGGCGTCCGCGAGCTGGTGGACGGGATGTCGTCGTGGTGGTCCGCCATCCACGGCTACAACCACCCGGCGCTCAACGACGCCGCGCGGGGTCAGCTGGACCGGATGAGCCATGTGATGTTCGGCGGGCTCACCCATGAGCCCGCCGTCCGGCTGGCCACCCGTCTGGTGGAGATCACGCCGGAGCCGCTGCGCCATGTGTTCCTCGCCGACTCCGGTTCGGTGTCGGTCGAGGTCGCGGTGAAGATGTGCCTGCAGTACTGGCGCTCCCTCGGCCACCCCGCCAAGCGGCGGCTGCTGACCTGGCGCGGCGGCTACCACGGCGACACCTGGCAGCCGATGGCGGTGTGCGACCCGGACGGCGGAATGCACCGGCTGTGGTCCGGTGTGCTGCCCGAGCAGATCTTCGCGGACGCGCCGCCGCCCGGGTTCGACGCGGACCCCGACCCGGCGTACGAGGCACACGTACGCGAGCTGGTGGCCCGTCACGCCCATGAGCTGGCCGCGGTGATCGTGGAGCCGGTGGTCCAGGGCGCGGGCGGGATGCGCTTCCACTCCCCCGCGCTGCTGCGGGTGCTGCGCGAGGCGTGCGACGAGCACGATGTGCTGCTGGTGTTCGACGAGATCGCCACGGGCTTCGGCCGCTCGGGCACGCTCTTCGCGGCCGAGCACGCGGGGGTGTGCCCCGATGTGATGTGTCTGGGCAAGGCGCTGACCGGGGGTTATCTGACCCTGGCCGCCACGCTGTGCACCCCGCGGGTGGCGGACGGCATCTCGCGCGGCGAGGTGCCGGTGCTCGCGCACGGCCCGACGTTCATGGGCAATCCGCTGGCCACGGCCGTCGCCTGTGCCTCGATCGACCTGCTGCTCTCCTACGACTGGCGGCAGGAGGTCAAGCGGATCGAGACCGGGCTGCGGGACGGTCTCGCGGCGGCGGCCGAGCTGCCGGGCGTCCGGGAGGTGCGGGTGCTCGGCGCGATCGGCGTCGTCCAGCTGGACCGTCCGATGGACGACGCGGGGATGGCGGCGGCGACGCGGGCCGCGGTGCGCGAGGGCGTATGGCTGCGCCCGTTCCGCGATCTGCTGTACACCATGCCGCCGTACATCACGGGCGACCACGATCTGGCCCGGATCTGCACGGCGGTACGGGCGGCCGCTGCCGCGGCCGTCTGACCCGCACGCTCCGCTCGCGGTCGGCCTCCCACCCACAGGGACCGACCGCGCACCGGGGCGGGCCGGGAGCACAAACGAAAGCGAAAGGCAACGGAAACGAAGATGTCAGTACTGGTCGTCACCGGCACGGGCACCGAAATCGGAAAAACCGTCAGCACGGCGGCCGTCGCCGCCGCGGCGCTCGCACGCGGCCGCTCGGTGGCGGTGCTCAAACCCGCCCAGACCGGTGTCGCGGAGGGCGAACCGGGCGATGCCGCCGAGGTGGCCCGGCTCGCCGGTGCGGTGACCCTGCTCGAACTCGCCCGCTACCCCGAGCCGCTGGCCCCCGCCACCGCCGCCCGCCGCGCCGGACGACCGCCGGTGCGGCCGCACGAGGTGGCGGAGGCGGCCGAGAAGCTGGCCGCCGAGCACGACCTGGTGCTGGTCGAGGGCGCGGGCGGGCTGCTCGTACGGTTCGACGAGACGGGGGCGACGCTCGCCGACGCGGCCCGGCTGCTCGGCGCGCCCGTCCTCGTGGTCGCCCACGCGGGCCTCGGCACGCTCAACGCGACCACCCTGACCACCGAGGCGCTGCGCGCCCGCGGGCTGGAGTGCCCCGGCGTCGTCATCGGCAGCTGGCCCGCCGCCGCGGATCTCGCCTCCCGCTGCAATGTGGCCGATCTGCCGGAATCGTCCGGTGTCCCGCTGCTGGGCGCCATCCCCCAGGGCGCCCCGGCCCTTCCGCCCGCCGACTTCCGCGCCCAGGCGCCCGGTTGGCTGGCGCCCCGGCTGGACGGGAGCTGGGACGCGGCGCGGCTGGCCGCGTAGCGAGGCCCCCCGCGTGGGCAGAATCCCGGTACCGGTTCCATCGTCCGTACCTGGGACAGGAGGGAGCTCCCATGCCCGTATGCCGTCGCACGTCCCCGCGTGACGCCGTCCACCACCCGCTCTTCGCCCGCTGCTACGCCAGAATGAGCCCACTGGCCGATGAGCGGGCGGGGGTCGGTGAGCTGCGCGGCGAGCTGCTGGCCGGGCTGTCCGGCCGGGTCATCGAGATCGGCGCGGGCAACGGGCTGAACTTCCCCCACTACCCCGAGGCCGTCTCCGAGGTGGTCGCCATCGAACCCGAGCGCCATCTGCGGCGGCTGGCCACCCGGGCGGGGCTGCGGGCCGGGGTGCCGGTGGACGTGGTGCCGGGCGTCGCCGAGGCGCTGCCGGTCAAGAGCGAGGCGTTCGACGCGGCGGTGGCGTGTCTGGTGCTGTGCTCGGTGCGCGATGTGCGGCGCGCGCTCGCCGAGCTGCTGCGGGTGCTGCGGCCCGGCGGTGAGCTGCGCTTCCTCGAGCACGGGCGCGCCGAGGGGCGGGTCCTGGCGACCGCCCAGCGGGCGCTGGACCGCACGGTGTGGCCGCTGATGTTCGGCGGCTGCCATACGGCGCGCGAGGTGCGCTCGGAGATCGAGGCCGCGGGCTTCGAGCCGATCGGCCACCGCCGGCTGCGCATCCCCGAGCGGGGCCTGACCCTGCCGACGTCCCCGTGCGTGCTGGGCGCCGCGCGCCGCCCGGTGTCGCCTTCGCGTCCGTAACCCCGGGCGTCACGTCCCCGTCCGCCGGGCATCGCGTTCCCGTCCACCGGGCATCGCGTTCCCGTCCGTCGTCGCATTCCTGTACGTCCGCGTCCACGGGTGGGCGTATCGGCGGCCGGGTCCCTACCATCGAGGGCACGACGTTCCGATACGGGGAGGCATCGTGTCCACACCGGCGGCAACGAAGACGGACGGGTTCGCGGAGGGCGGCGCCCGTGCGGCGGCCCGCGCCCGGTCCCTGACCAAGGCGTACGGCAGCGGCGAGACGGCCGTGCTCGCGCTGGACGCGGTGGACGTGGAGATCGAACGGGGCCGGTTCACCGCCGTGATGGGCCCGTCCGGATCCGGCAAGTCCACCCTGATGCACTGTCTGGCCGGTCTCGACACGGTCTCGTCGGGCCAGGCCTGGCTGGGCGACACCGAGATCACCGGCCTGGGCGACAAGGAGCTGACCCAGCTCCGCCGCGACCGGATCGGCTTCATGTTCCAGTCGTTCAATCTGCTGCCCACGCTCAACGCGGCCGAGAACATCACCCTGCCCATGGACATCGCGGGCCACAAGCCCGACCGGGAGTGGGTGGACCGGGTCATCGACACCCTCGGGCTGCGCGACCGGCTGCGGCACCGGCCCGCCCAGCTGTCCGGCGGGCAGCAGCAGCGGGTGGCCTGCGCCCGGGCGCTCGCCTCCCGCCCCGAGCTGATCTTCGCGGACGAGCCCACCGGCAACCTGGACTCCCGGTCGGGCCTGGAGGTGCTGCGCTTTCTGCGGGAGGCCGTCGACGAGCTGGGCCAGACGGTCGTCATGGTCACCCACGACCCGAGCGCCGCCGCCCACTCCGATCTGGTGCTCTTCCTCGCCGACGGCCGGATCGTGGACCGGATGGAGCGGCCCACGGCCGAGGCGGTGCTGGAGCGGATGCACATCTTCACCAGGGCCACGCCCGGGGCCGAGCCGGAACCCGACCCGCTGAGCTGAGCCCCGGGCACCGTCCCCGGCCGGTGCCCGATCGGCCGGATCGGTGAACGAGGGCGCGTGAGCGAGAGTGCGGACGGGGGAGTTCGAACGGCGCCGATCTCGGATACGTTCGCGGTATCCGCGCTCAAGGAGGGCTCATGGCAAGGCCGTTCCGCTTCGGAGTCAATCTGCTCACCCTTGAATCGGCCGAGGCATGGCGGGCGAAGTGCCGCCACGCCGAGCAGCTCGGCTACGACGTGCTGCTGACCCCCGACCACCTCGGCCACCCCGCCCCGTTCCCGGCGCTGGCCACCGCCGCCGAGGCGACCGAGCGTCCCCGGCTGGGCACCTTCGTGCTCAACGCCGGCTTCTGGAACCCCGCGCTGCTCGCCCGGGAGGTGGCCACCTGCGACGCGCTGACCGACGGCCGGCTGGAGCTCGGCCTGGGCGCCGGCTATGTCCAGGCCGAGCACGACAGCGCCGGGCTGCCCTTCGGTTCACCACGCGAGCGGGTGGACCATCTGGTGCGTACCGTGACCGAGTTGGAGCGTCTGCTGACCGATGCCGAGCACCGGCCGCGGCCCGCCCAGTCCCCGCGCCCGCCGCTGCTGCTCGGTGGCAACGGAGACCGGCTGCTGCGGCTGGCCGCGCGCCATGCGGACATCGCCGCGTTCACCGGGGCGGTGCAGGCCCCCGGCAAACCCCAGGGCGCCCTGCAGCTGATCAGCCCCGAGGCGCTGGAGGAGCGGGTGGGCGCCTTCCGCCGCTTCGCCGCCGAGGCGGGGCGGGCGCCGGAGGAGGCCGACGAGCCGGGTGAGGCGATCGAGCTGGATGGGCCGGACGAGGCGATCGAGCTGAACTACCTCATCCAGATGGCCGGGCCCAGCGCCGACCGGCGCGCCAAGGTGCGTGAGCTGTCCGCGTACGCACCGGGCCTCACCGAGGACCAGCTGCTGGAGCACCCGGCGCTGCTGCTGGGCGACGCCAAGGAGATGGCGGAGCAGCTGCGGGCCCACCGCGAGCGCTTCGGCTTCTCGTACTTCACCGTCCTGGAGCACAACATGGAGGCGTTCGCCCCGGTGATCGAGGAACTGCACGGCAGCTGACCGGACGGAATTCCCGTCGACGCCGCGGTCCGCCCGATGATGGGATGCGGCCATGAACGATCTTCGGATACGGGCCGCGGCCCCCGCCGACCTCGACACCGTGCTCGCCTTCTGGAAGGAGGCCGCGGAGGGCACCAGCATCAGCGACGACCGGGACGGGGTGGCCCGGCTGCTCGACCGCGACCCGGAGTCGCTGCTGCTGGCCGAGCGGGACGGGGAGCTCGCCGGAACCGTGATCGCCGGTTTCGACGGCTGGCGCTGCCATCTGTACCGGCTGGCCGTCCACCCCGGGCACCGCCGCCGGGGCGTGGCGACGGCCCTGCTGGCGGCGGCCGAGGAGCGGTTCGCGGCCCTGGGCGGACGGCGCGGGGACGCGATGGTGCTCAACGAGAACGGGCTCGCCCACCAGGCGTGGAGCGCGGCGGGCTATGAGCGCCAGCCGCAGTGGAGCCGCTGGGTCAAGCAGCTGTGCCCCTGACCCGGCGCGGCCGTCCCCGGCGCGGCCGCGCGGGGGCTGCATTCCGCCGGTCTCTGGCGGATCATGAAACGGAGGTGAACCGATGACCGAAGTCCTCCTCCTGGCCGTGGCGCTCCTCCTGGCGGTGACCTGTGGCGCCTTCGTCGCGGCGGAGTTCTCGCTGACCACGGTCGAGCGCAGCGAGCTGGAACGGGCGGCCGAACGCGGGGAGCGCGGCGCGGCCGGGGCGCTGAAGGCCGTGCGCAGCCTCACCTACCAGCTCTCCGGCGCGCAGCTCGGCATCACCGTGACCAATCTGGTCGTCGGCATGCTGGCCGAGCCGTCCGTCGCGGCCCTGCTGGCCGGGCCGCTCACCGCGATCGGGGTACCCCAGTCGGCCGTCCGCTCGACCGCGCTGGTGCTCGGCACCTTTCTGTCGACCGTCGTGCTGATGGTCGTGGGCGAGCTGGTGCCCAAGAACTGGGCCATCTCCCGGCCGCTGCCGGTCGCCAAGGCCGTGGCCACCCCGCAGCGCGTCTTCAGCTCCGTCTTCCGCCCGCTGATCAGCCATCTCAACAACACCGCCAACCGCACCGTGCGCCGGATGGGCCTGGAGCCCGCCGAGGAGCTGGCCTCCGCGCGCGGCCCGCAGGAGCTGATCGCCCTCGCCCGCCACTCCGCCAAGGAGGGCGCGCTGGAGAAGGACACCGCCGAGCTGTTCGTGCGCACCCTCAACCTCTCGGGGCTCACCGCCCAGAACGTGATGACCCCGAGGGTGCGGGTGGTGGCGCTGGACGTACGGGCCACCGCCGAGGACGTCGCCAACGCCACCCGCGCCACCGGGCTGTCCCGCTTCCCCGTCTACCAGGGCAGCCTGGACACCGTCGTCGGCCTCGTCCACATCAAGGACGTCCTGGCGGTCCCCGCCGAGGAGCGGCCCCGCCGCCCGGTCTCCGATCTGATGCGCGAACCGCTGTTCGTCCCCGAGTCGCTCACCGTGGACCGGCTGCTGGACCGGCTCTCGGCCCAGCGCAGCATGGCGGTGGTCATCGACGAGTACGGCGGTACGGCCGGGGTCGTCACCCTGGAGGACATCGTCGAGGAGGTGGTCGGCGAGGTCCGCGACGAGCACGATCCGCACGAGACCCCCCATCTGATTCCGATGGGCCGCGACACGGAGGGCCATCTGCTCTACGACGCGGACGGCGCGGCCCGCCTCGATCAGCTGGAGCGCATCGGGCTGCGCGTGCCGCCGGGCCCGTACGAGACCCTGGCCGGGCTGATCGCCACGGAGCTGGGCCGGATCCCGGCCGTCGGCGACACCATCGAGCTGGCGGGCTGGTCCCTGGAGGTGCGCAAGGTGACGAGCCACCGCGCGGCCCGGGTCCGGCTGCGGGCGCCGGTGCGCGGTGCCGGGAGCGATGGCGACGGCGGCGTGCCCGGGGCCGAGGGGGCGACGGGCCGATGACCGTCCTCCAGCTGCTGATCGGCCTGCTGACGCTGGTCCTCAACGCCTTCTTCGTGGGCGCGGAGTTCGCCCTGATCTCGGTGCGCCGCAGCCAGATCGATCCGCACGCCCAGCAGGGCGACCGGCGGGCGCGGTCCGTGCTGTGGGCCCTGGAGCACCTCTCGGCGCTGCTGGCCGCGGCCCAGCTCGGGATCACACTGTGCACGCTGGTGCTGGGCGCCGTCGCGGAACCGGCCATCGCGCATCTGCTGGAGCCGTTCTTCCATGTGGTGGGGCTGCCGCTGGGTCTTGTGCACCCGGTCTCGTTCGTGATCGCGCTGGCCGTGGCCACCTATCTGCACATGCTGTTCGGCGAGATGGTGCCGAAGAACGTGGCGCTGGCCGAGCCGGTGCGCACCGTGCTGCTGCTCGGCCCGCCCCTGGTCGCCCTCGCCCGCACCCTGCGCCCGGTGATCTTCGGGGTGAACTCCTTGGCGAACGGGCTGCTGAAGCTGATGCGCGTGGAGCCCAGGGGCGAGGTCGCGGCGACCTTCTCCGATGCCGAGCTGGCCCGGATGGTCTCGGACTCCAGCGAGGCCGGGCTGCTGGACGACCGGTCCACCGAGCGGCTGCGGGACGCGCTGGAGCTGGGCCGGCGGCGGGTGCGGGATGTCGTGCTGCCCATGGAGCGGGTGGTCAAGGCGCAGCTCGGGGTGACCCCCGAGGAGCTGGAACAGCTGGCGGCGCGGACCGGCTTCTCACGGTTCCCGGTGGTCGACGACTCCGGGCGGATCCTGGGCTATCTGCATGTGAAGGACGCGCTGGACGCACGGCCCCGGGATGTGCCGTTCCGCCCCGATCAGCTGCGCCCGATCCCCCGGGTGCGGTCCCTTACGCCGCTGGACGACGTGCTCACGGCGATGCGCGACAGCCGCACCCACCTCGCGGCGGTCATCGGCGCGGACGGACGGCTGGAGGGGCTGGTGACCATGGAGGACGTGCTGCGCGAGCTGGTCGCCTGATCACGTATACGGGCGCGCGCTGTCGTTTCCCGTCGCGTCCGGTCACTCCCCCTCGTATCCGGTCACTCCTCGGTGCGTCTGGACTCATGGGCGATGATGCACTCCTGCCAGTGGGCCAGTGCTTCCTCCCGTCCCCCGCCGCCCTCCTCGGCCACCGCCACCAGCGCATGGGCGGCCATCGCGGCGAGCCGCACCGCGACCCGGCACGCGTCGCGCATCTCGAGCGGCTCCAGGAGGGCTGCGGCGCCCTCCCCGTCGTCGGCGAGCGCGGCGGCGACGATGGCCATGGTCGTGCGGTCGCATTCGAAGGCATCCACGTCGACCAGACTGCCCCGCCACGCGGCGCGCGGAACCCCGCGCGGTCCAAGCGGGCCAACCGGAGGGCATCGCCCGGACGGCCCCACGAGGCTCAGTGGCGAGGGCCCGGGGCGGTTCCGGGACCGGGACGTGTGCCCATCGGGTCGTAGCGGAAGATCACGTACTCGACCCGGCCGATGGCCTTGGTGCGGTTCGTCCGCCGGTACAGCTCCGGTGGCCGGAAGATGTTGTCGTCGTAGATGTCCGCGCCGGGCTCCACATTCCAGCTGGCGGTCGTCCCGTTCCGCGCCCCGCCCTCGAAGTAGATGTGGGTCATCGCCATGCGGCTCATCATGCTCGTGGTCGGCGGTCAACGCAGCCCGCACACCGGGATAGGATCGCCTGCGCCATGCAGACGAACATCACCTACAGCAGTTTTGTCGCGGTCGGCGACTCCTTCACCGAAGGCATGTCGGACCGGCTCCCCGACGGTACCTACCGAGGCTGGGCGGATCTGCTCGCCGGGCGGCTCGCGGCCCACAGCCCCGGCTTCCGCTACGCCAACCTCGCGGTCCGCGGCAAGCTGATCGGGCAGATCGTCGAGGAGCAGACGGGCCCGGCGGCGGCCATGGGCGCCGATCTGGTGACCCTGGTCGGCGGGCTGAACGATGTGCTGCGGCCCAACTGCGATGTGGGCCGGGTGTGCGCCCTGCTGGAGGAGGCCGTCGAGCGGCTGGCGCCCACCTGCAAGCGGCTGGTGCTGATGCGCAGCCCGGGGCGGCGCGGGCCGGTGTTCGCGCGGTTCGAGCCACGGATGGAGCGGCTGTTCTCGGTCATCGACGAGCTGGGCGCTCGGCATGACGCGACCGTCGTGGACCTGTTCGCCTCCCAGGCCGTCGGGGACCCTCGGATGTGGGACGAGGACCGGCTGCATCTGAACGCCGAGGGGCACCGGCGGGTCGCCGAGGCCGTATGGCAGGCGCTGGGCCATGAGCCGGAGGCCGACTGGGACGCGCCCCTGCCGCCCCCGGTGCCCGTCGGCTGGATAGCCCGCCGCACCTCGGACGTGCGGTTCGCCCGCCAGCACCTCGGGCCGTGGATCGGCAGGCGGCTGACCGGCCGCTCCTCGGGTGACGGGCGCGCCCCCAAGCGGGCCGAGCTGCTGCCGTACGAGGACTGATCCGCAGCTCACGCATCACTGATCTACAGGGCCCGCGCCCCGGGCCCTGCGCAGGCGTCCCTCGGCCACCGGTCTGGCCTGCGAGGACGGCCAGTAGACTCTGTGCACGTGACTGGTAAGCCGCGCATTCCGAACGTCCTGGCCAACCGCTACGCCTCCGCGGAGCTGGCCGTCCTCTGGTCCCCCGAGTACAAGGTGACGCTGGAGCGGCGGCTGTGGCTCGCCGTGCTGCGCGCCCAGAAGGACCTCGGAATCGAGGTGCCGGACGCCGCCCTCGCCGACTACGAGCGGGTTCTGGAGACCGTCGACCTGGCCTCGATCGCCGAGCGCGAGAAGGTCACCCGGCACGATGTGAAGGCCCGGATCGAGGAGTTCAACGCCCTCGCCGGCCATGAGCACGTCCACAAGGGCATGACCTCCCGCGACCTCACCGAGAACGTGGAGCAGCTCCAGATCCGGCTCTCCCTGGAGCTGGTACGGGACCGTACGGTCGCGGTGCTGGCCCGGCTCGGCAAGCTGGCCGCCGACCACGCCGAGCTGGTGATGGCCGGCCGGTCGCACAACGTGGCGGCGCAGGCCACCACGCTCGGCAAGCGGTTCGCCACCGCGGCGGACGAGCTGCTGGTGGCGTACGGGCGGCTGGAGGACCTGCTGGGCCGCTATCCGCTGCGGGGCATCAAGGGCCCGGTCGGCACCGCGCAGGACATGCTGGACCTGCTCGGGGGCGATGCGGAGAAGCTGGCGGAGCTGGAGCGGCGGGTCGCCGCCCACCTCGGCTTCGCGCAGGCGTTCACCTCCGTCGGCCAGGTCTATCCGCGCTCGCTGGACTACGACGTCGTCACCGCGCTGGTGCAGCTCGCCGCGGCCCCGTCCTCGCTGGCCAAGACCATCCGGCTGATGGCCGGACACGAGCTGGTGACCGAGGGCTTCAAGCCCGGCCAGGTCGGCTCGTCCGCGATGCCGCACAAGATGAACACCCGCTCCTGCGAGCGCGTCAACGGCCTCGCCGTGATCCTGCGCGGCTACGCCTCGATGACCGGGGAGCTGGCGGGCGACCAGTGGAACGAGGGCGATGTCTCCTGCTCGGTGGTGCGCCGGGTCGCGCTGCCGGACGCGTTCTTCGCCTTCGACGGGCTGCTGGAGACCTTCCTGACCGTGCTCGACGAGTTCGGCGCCTTCCCCGCCGTCGTCGCCCGTGAGCTGGACCGCTACCTGCCCTTCCTCGCCACGACGAAGGTGCTGATGGGGGCCGTACGGGCCGGAGTGGGCCGCGAGGTCGCCCATGAGGCGATCAAGGAGAACGCGGTGGCCGCGGCGCTGGCGATGCGCGAGCGGGGCGCCGAGCGCAATGAGCTGCTCGACTCGCTCGCCGCCGATGAGCGCATCCCGCTGGACCGGGCCGGTCTCGACGCGCTGATGGACGACAAGCTCTCCTTCACGGGCGCGGCCGCGAACCAGGTCGGCGCGGTGGTCGCCCGCATCGAGGAGATCGTCAAGGAACGCCCGGCGGCCGCCGCCTACACCCCCGGCTCGATTCTCTGACGCCGGCGATGACCCCCGCCGAACTGGAGGCCGCCCGCGACCGCCTCGTCCCCGATGTGGTCGGGGACGGTCTGCGGGTGCTCTTCTGCGGTATCAACCCCGGGCTGATGACGGCCGCCACCGGCCACCACTTCGCCCGCCCGGGCAACCGCTTCTGGCCCGCGCTGCACGCTTCGGGCTTCACCCCGCGACAGTTGCATCCGTCCGAGCAGTCGCAGCTGGTGCGCTACGGCCTGGGCATCACCAATGTGGTCGCGCGCGCCAGTGCGCGGGCCGATGAGCTGAGCGACGAGGAGTACCGGGAGGGCGGCCGGATCCTGGCGGAGAAGGTGCTCCGGCTGCGTCCGCGCTGGCTGGCGGTGGCGGGGGTCACCGCCTACCGGGTCGCGTTCGGCGACAAGAAGGCGAAGATCGGCCCGCAGACGCGCACGATAGGTGACACCCGCATCTGGGCCCTGCCGAACCCCAGCGGGCTCAACGCGCACTGGACGCTGCCCGCCATGGCGGAGGAGTACGGCCGCCTGCGCGCTGCCGCCGAGGCCGACGGCTAGAGGACACCAGAGCCCGAGGGAGGGGAGTCATATCGCCTCCTCCTCTCCGACCTCCCTTGCGACCCATCGGATGATCTTGCACGTGAGAAGCGGCTGATCGCGACAGGCGGTCGGCTAGTCCGCGTAAATGGTCTTGTAGCGCGTGATGCCCCTAACTTTCCTGATGGGTCGCGGGAATCCTGCTTGTCCTGAGCTGGCCGTAAGTGTGATCCTTCCTATGAACGCGGAGGACGCACGAATGGCATACGCCCGTTGGCACCACATCCTCATGGAGTCGCAGCGCCACGCGCTGAAGGCAGTTGACGAGTGGAACTGCTCAAGCGGCAACTACTCCGACTTCCTCACACACATGCACAAGGCATGGCACTACCTGCTTCACGCGGAGTTCCACAAAGCGAAGATCGACTACCACTACAAGGACCCGAAGACCGGTCGATACATCTTGATCGACGGAGAGCCGAAGGCGTGGGACCTGGAGTGGTGCCTGAAGCAGCGCTACACCAACAGTGCCAACCCCGTGCGATTGAACGTCGAGCTCTTCGTGGCACTCCGCAACAAGGTGGAGCATCGGTACGAGCACAACCTGAAGATCGCCACAGGTGGCAAGGCGCAGGCGCTCGTCATGAACTACGAACAGGAGATGGTGGCGCACTTCGGCCCCTCCTTCAGCCTTGCCGATCGGCTCCGCTTCCCGATCGCCCTCCAGACGCTCACCGCCGAGGGGCGCGAGCAGCTCCAGGACGCGGCGAAGAAGCTGCCGAGGAAGACCCGCGACCTGGTGGCGAAGTTCGAGGCGGCCATCGACTCGGACATACTGGATGATCTGAAGTACGACTACCGGGTGCGGCTGCTGCCCATCGTCGGCAAGAAGACGGATGCCGACCTGGCGGTCAACTTCGTCAACTTGGACGAGTTGACCGCCGGCGAGCGCGCGGTCATGACCAAGGCGGGTCGTACTGGGACGGTCATCACCAAGGTGAAGCACGTCGAGACGATGAACCCGGCGAAGCTCCGCGCGTCGGACGTGGCCAAGCGCGTTGAGGCCGAGCTGCCATTTCACTTCAGTCTCCATGGCGATCACACCGAGATGTGGCGGCGGTTCGGCGTTCGCCCCGCCGCCGATGCTCCCGACCCGCGCCTCACCGTCGCCAAATACTGCATCTACGACGAACCGGTCAACACTTACCTGTACACGGACGCCTGGGTAAAGAAGATCATCAAGGGGATCGGCACGGTCGAGAAGTACCGCAAGTTCTTCGGCAAGGAGCCGCGCATGAAGAAGGTGACCACCTTGCCGAGGCAGGCAGACCCCGCGCACGAGCGCCCCGTCGGGAAGACTGCCTGACCTCGTGGAGGGGCTGCGCCTACCGCGCAGCCCTCCGGCGCGCCAGCACCGGAATCGCCTTGATCTTCTCAAGTGTGAGGTCATCCCACACCAAGCCGCGTGGCCGTCGGCGGTTGGGGCAGGGGATTACGGTGTCCGGCGTGACGATGTAGTCCACGGAGAAGTCGTGCTCCGTCTCGGGGATGTCGTCCTCGATGATCTGGAGCTCATGCACGGGCGCAACGATCACCGTCTTCTCAGTTACCAGGCCGGCTTCGATAAGAAGCGCCACTTCAAGGTCGGAGTACCCGGCACCCTTGCCGATGCGAGCACCGGAACGGTTCACGGCCACGCTGCCGCAGACAACGATGTCGATCGGCTCGACCTCTTCAACGCCGACGCGCCGGGCAACCTGGGCCGCACCCTTCTTCTCGGCGACCTCCTCGGGCGGGAGTGTCAGGCTCTCGGGGTCGAGCAAGTAGAACGGCTGCGGACTAGCCATCCTCGGAACGGCCATGTAGACCCGCTTACCGTCTTTGAGAGCGCGGACGCGCACCGGAAGCTGTGCCCAGTCAGGGTTGGCCTTGACGGTCGTCGCCGGCCGCCATTCACCCAGACCGGCCAGTTGCTCGGCTGTCCCATCAGTTCCGTAAAAGCCTGGGATCTTTCCGTATGAGTCGGCCGGTGCGCCGCCGCCGTCAATGAGTCGTCGCCACACCCGCTCGCGTACGGCCTGCTTGGCCTGGTCGATGTCCGTCACGCCCCACCTATTCTATATGGCCATGAGGGCAAGCAGCCTTTCGTTGATCTCCTGCGCCCACGGCTCGTTCCTCCACTGCCGCAGTTCCCGCCCGGCAGAGAACGCCAGATTAAGACCGCCTCCGCCGCGCGTCAGCTCGACGGCATCAATGGTGCGGTGCATGACGCTCGCCGCCTCGTCCAGCTTGCTTTGGCGGATGAGCGCCAAGGCCAGGTTGCCCAACACGATGGCTTGGCTCTTCTTCTTGGACGCCAGCGCCCGCGAGGTCATATGGAGGATAGGTTCGGCCCGTTCCGGTAGGTCGAGGAACAGGTAACACGATCCAGCGAGCCGATTGAACTCATTGACTGTGCAGTACGGCGCAGCCACGTCGTCAGAGTGGATGCGGTCGAACTGACTCTCGGCCTTCTTCAGCGCCTCCTCGCACTCGGTAAGCGCGCCGGTCATGGCGTACCCCTCGGCGACATGAAGAAGCGAAAGACCAGTCAGCGACGGGCTGACCGGTTTGGCGGCCTCGGCGGCTTGCTCGGCGAGCGTCACGCCTCGCGTCGGGTTCTTCTCACCATAGAGCGCAACGAAGCTCATGCGCAGCGTCGCGTACGCCTCGGTCGCAGGGTCGTGGGCGTGCTTCGCTGCATCGACCGCTTCTTTGAAGTACAGGATCGGCACATGGTGGTCACGACGCTGGCTGACGTCCCAGATCAGTTGCCCCATGAACGTCGCGGAGTCGGCTTCGACCGCGTAGAGAGCACGCCGCACCCGAGGGTTGGTGGCGTTCTCACGAAGGAAGCGCACTTGACCGTGAAGCTGACCGGCCAGACCAAGCAGCGCTGTCGACGCCTCTTGGTCATAGGACTCATCCAGCTTGCGCAGCTGCTCGTGAAGGTAGGCGACAACCATGAGGTCGGCTGAGCCCGGGTTTTCCAGGGCATACGTCATCCGCTCACTGAGCCGAACGTCGGTGGCAGTCACGTCGGCCAGGAGCGCTTGAAGTTCTTGACTCGACACCTTGAGCGCGCGCGCCAGATTTGGCCGTATCCAAGCTTGGGGCTCCGTGTCGGCGCTCTCCCAGCGACCTACCGTTGAACGCTCGACGCCTAGATACTCGGCAAGCCCCTCCTGCGTGAAGCCTGCCGCTTTGCGACGTTGAGCTAGGCGTATGCGCTTCGCTGCCATCGCCCATCCTTCCGGTACATGGGGCGAGTTACCACCGTAGCGGCGCACGGGACATCTGCGCAGGCCAGACCTAGGAATGCCACACGGATGCGTCATACGTGCAGCACCTTTGCTGTGGTGTGGTGCAGGTTAAACCGCTTCTCTGGCTGGGAGGTCGGCGGGCGGATAGAACCCCCGGGCCACCGCTCGCCAACCGTTCCAGTCCCCCGGAGGAGCGGATGCCACCTGCCATGTTCGGCTACATGCGGCTTGCCGTAAGTGACGACCCAAACGAAAACGAAACGACCCAACGGGAGTTGGCGACCTACGCCACCCGCGAGGGATTCGAGCTGGAGCGGCTGTTCATCGAGCGGCTCGACGCCCGTGATGAGTCGGCCTTTTTCGCCTTGGTCGAGGCGCTCAAGACCGACGACGTCAAGGACGTGATTGTGCCGTCCTTGTGGCACTTCGCCAGGCTGCCCGGTCTGCAAACTGCAATGCGTGACCACATCGAACGCGAGCTGGGCGCGCGGCTGTGGGTCATCCAAAGCACCCTCGCACAGCCGAAGGGTGCTGCGTCATGAGCGCTGACACCGTCAACCCGATCCCTCTGTACGCATCCTCTCTGCGCTTGACCGCAGTACCTACGGCTGTCGGCTGCTCGCGGATGTTCGTCCGCCACACCCTGAAGCTCTGGCAGCTTGAAGACCACGCCGAGACGGCGACGCTCATCATGAGCGAACTCGTCACCAACGCCGTGAAGGCGAGTGGCATCACCGAGCCCGAGCCGAAGGCGTGGCAGACCGCTGCCGAACACGTCATCGGGATACAGCTTCGAGCCGTCGAAGCCAGCCTGTACGTCGAGGTCTGGGATCGAACCGACGCGGCACCCGTACGGAAGAACCCCAGCCGTGAGACGGAGGGCGGGCGCGGCCTACTGCTCGTCGAGCAACTGGCGAAGCGCTGGGCCGTCTACCGGCCGCGCGTCGGTGGCAAGGTCGTGTGGGCTGAGTTGTCGCTCGGACTTCCTGTGGAGCTGCGCCCTTTCGAGCGCACGCCGCTGATATTGCCCAGCGCCATCCGCGCGTCGCAAGGACCAGTTGAAGGCCAGGCACGTTCGGCACTGCTCGACGTGCTAATGACAACGACGGTTGACGCGATGGTCGCGGCGCGCGTGATCCGTGATACCTAGCGGTCGTGGCCGACGGTAGATCGTCCCGACCAGGAGCGAGCCAGCCCACATTCGCCCACCAGGAAGCCCCGAGTCGCGTAAGTGAACTCGGGACTTCCAGAGATGCACGGGTACGAGGTCTTCAGGTTCGGAAGACGTGCACTCTAGCGCGACGGAGCACCCGCCATGCTGCGGGACTTCTTCACCGCGCTCGACGAGCGGTTCGGCTCAGCACAGTCTGCCCTCCCGCGGTAGTCGCTGGCGCGGGCCGTTCTAGAGTCCGTGGCCGGCGCAAGGTAGGTCGGCGGCATCAACGTCGCCTGCGGGTTGGTGCGCGTCCCAGCAGGCTGGTCACACGTCAACTCGCCCCGATCACTGCCGTTCTCCAGTCTCACCCTTGCGCCTCCATTCATACTGCTGCGGTGGACACCTTCCGCCATGCAGAGACCGACACAAGGCCAGAACGCCCCCTGGCAACATCTTGGGATACGTATCGAGCAGCCTTGCTGCCCCGATGGCAGAGTCTTCTAAGTTCTTCGCCCAGCGAGCGGGAGATGCAGGAGTTCTTGGAGCTTCACCCGTGCTTCCTCCCTGGAGCGACGGACAACATCGGTCCCGGAGGTCATCACAGACCTTCGTTCTCGTCCGTGATTCGACAGCCGCCGCTCAAGGGTCTCGGCCCTACGCGCCTCCCCGACTTCATGTGGGTTCGACTGGACACCGGAGCCATCCGCCCGATCTGCATCGAGATTGAGAGTCCTCGGAAGGCTTGGTTCAACAAGGGGTCGAGGACTCCGACTGCCAAACTCACTCAAGCGATCGACCAACTCACTGAGTGGAAGGTTTGGTTTTCTTCCCCCGAGAACCAGCTCATTTTTGCGAAGACGTACGCACCCAGCTACTCGCACCGCCCAGTCGAGCCTCAGTTCGTTCTCGTCTATGGGCGAGACGCCGAGTTTCGGGCGGCCACTTCACCCCACGACAATCCCGACTACATGAGGCAGAAGCGTGACCACATGCCTCGGGACCGTGAGCTCTACTTCACCTACGATCAGTTAGCTCCGGAGCGAGAAGCAGGGGACTATGCGGCCCTCACATACCAAGTTGACCAGTGGGTCCTACATTCGCTGCCGCCCACCTTCTCAACGGGTCAGCACGTGATGGAAATAAGCAAGGTCATCAGGGATCCTTCGGAGGTGGTACTTCGAACGGATCTTATGAGTGCGGAGAGGAAGGCTTACGTCATCGAACGCTGGGAGTATTGGCGTTCAGTGGCACTCTCTGAGCACACCCACTTCATTGCCGTCGGTCGTGAGTAGTCGAGTACGCGAGACTGCCGCACGGACCTAGCGCCCGCACTCCTGCTGTCATGAGCGCCCCGCGCCAGTCTCAGGCCGCGGGGCGCTTACTGTTCCGGGCGGTTCGGACCGATCTACGAGGCGTGGCCAGCGCAGTGTTGATCCCGGCGTTCATACGCCGGGAGGACAGTCACTCATCAGCTGCTTGTAGGTGTGGCTCAATCTACCCGGGCGATCCTGAAGATGGCCACGGTGCCCAGGAATGGCGAAGGGGGACTGCTGCAGGGTTGGGTGACACCTGACCTGGCTTGCTGAGAGGCGGCCTGGAAGGATGTTGCAGTGCCCAAGCCGTATCCGAAGGAGTTCCGCGAGGACGTCGTGCGGGTCGCGCGCAACCGCGAGCCCGGCGTCACGCTGGAGCAGATCGCCGCTGACTTCGGGGTCCACCCGATCACGTTGTCGAAGTGGCTGCGCCGCGCCGAGACCGACGAGGGCGCCAGGCCCGCAACGACGTCGGGTGAGTCGGCCGAGCTGCGCGAGGCCCGCAAGCGGATCCGGCTGCTGGAGCAGGAGAACGAAGTGCTCAGGAGGGCTGCGGCGTATCTGTCGCAGGCGAACCTGCCGGCAAAATGATGTACCCGCTCGTCCGCGAGCTGGCCGCCGCCGATGCCCCTTACCGGGTGCCGGTGGCGGTGACGTGCCGGGTGCTCGGGCTGGCCCGCCAGCCCTACTACCGGTGGCTGGCCCAGCCTGCCACCGACACCGAACTGACCCAGGCATACCGGGCCAACGCCCTGTTCGACGCGCACCGCGACGATCCCGAGTTCGGGCACCGCTTCCTTCTCGACGAGGCCCACGCCGCCGGTGAGGCGATGGCTGAGCGGACCGCCTGGCGGATCTGCCGGGACAACGGCTGGTGGAGTGCCTTCGGCAAACGCAGGGGCCGCGGGAAGAACGCCAAAGCCGGGCCACCGGTCCACGATGACCTGGTGCGGCGGAACTTCACCGCGGACGGGCCGAACCGGTTGTGGCTCACGGACATCACCGAGCACGCGACCGCCGAGGGCAAGCTCTATCTGTGCGCCGTCAAGGACGTGTACTCCGGCCGCATCGTGGGCTATTCCATCGACGGCCGGATGAAGTCCCGCCTCGCGGCGGCCGCGCTGGGGTCCGCCGTCGCCCGCCGCGGCCCCGCTGCGGGATGCATCGTGCACTCCGACCGCGGATCGCAATTCCGGTCCCGCAAGGTCGCCGCCGTCCTCACCCGGCACGGCCTGGTCGGCTCAATGGGCCGGGTCGGGGCCGCAGGCGACAACGCCGCAATGGAGAGCTTCTTCGCACTGCTGCAGAAGAACGTCCTCGACCGCCGCGTCTGGGCCACCCGCCAGGAGTTGCGGATCGCGATCGTCACCTGGATCGAGCGGACCTACCACCGACGCCGGCGGCAACGACGCCTGGGCCGATTGACCCCCGTCGAGTACGAGACCATCATGACCCCACCCGCAGCTCTGGCTGCATAAACCCCGCTGTCACCCGATCGTGCAGCAGTCCCAGGGCCGCCAGTAAGAGGGTAGTTGTCCAGCGTCGCGGAGTAGAGGGCGAGTGCCTTCTTTGCAAGCTCGTCCAGGATGGCCGTGATGCTTCGCTGTGCGTCTCGTACCGACGAGCTAGAGAACTCGATGTCTCCTGAGATATCGCTCCAATCCCGGAAGCTTTGAACGGCACCGTCAATGAGATCCTGCTCTTCGTCAGTGCAGTCGTCCGGTTCTTCATGGGGCAACCACCCAAGGCAGCCGGAGAGGATCGGCCAGAGATCTCGTCCCGTCTTCATGTGGCTGAGCACCACGATTTCAAACTCTGGCTCGTCCACTGTGACGACGTCGATGATCCTGTCGACCTGCGCCCGCTTGAGCTTGCTGATCTCATCAGCGAGCGTCTTGAGTCCCCATACCTCGATAGTGACGCTCGGGTGCAACGGGCGAAGCTCGTTGTCGATGAACTGGTCGACCTCGCCCGGCAGGGTGTCGTTGGTGAGGAAGCGCCACACCTTCACCTCACGGTGCTCTTGGAGACAGCCTTCCAAGTCACCGCGGATTTTCGTCTTGGCCTTGTCGATCCGCTCGCCGCGCGTGGCGTGCGCCGCGAAGAACACACGAGCCTTCGGACAGTAGCCGTCGTTCTTGGTGTCGCCCTTCGGTCCGGCGGCCCGCACCGGTTGGTAGTCGCCGGGGTACAGCTCCAGGCCGAGCCGGTCCATGCAGTCCTGGAAGGTGTTGCCCTCCATGCGGAGGAGCTGACCTTCAACGAGCTTGCGCAGCGAGTTGAGATCCACGGCAGCCATTACCGCACAGCCCGTGCCTGCTGCGCAGCTAGGTTGGGCGGATCAAGCAGGCGTAGCCGACGGGGGGGTGGTCAAGGCGTTCATGGGTTGCTCGGACAGCGCGTACATCGTCGCAACTCAATTGACCTCCATCCGTGTTGTCCCGATCCTGGAGCGTTCGTCTCCACTAACACGAGAGGGCGATCATGAACGAGGCATGGGTCAACATCGGCTGGGCGAACAACGCGGTGCGGCTCGACCTTAAGAAGGTGCAGGGCTCCAGCGGCCTCGGCGTAATGCAGCTTCGCTTCCACGTCGAAGCCTCCTGTCGGGATGAGCTGGCGGCACAGAAGCCGCTGTGGTTCGAGGGTGGGTTGTTTGCAGAAGGTCTTGGGACATCGAGCGGCTATGTGAGACGCCTCATTGTCGAAGACTCGCCGGTCACTCTGCATAGCTTGGCGGCTACGACGACCTTCGTCCTGGTGGCCGACGTCGAGCACCGGCAGCTCCAGGTCATTGAGGAGCACCGCACGCGCGGGATGAAGTTCCGCTTGCAGCTCACCGGTACCGCCATGACTGATGGCAACCTCACTCGCATCGGGGTGGGCAACCTTGAGTGCGAGGTGAACCAGAGCGACTGGGCGGCGATCCTTGAACAGATGCAGTACCGCCGACTGCTTCTGATCGAGTTGGACGCACCGGACACCGCTCGGTCGTCTGAGTTCAAGGTGGCTCTCGACTACTACCGCGACGCCGAGAAGCAATATCTCAAGCAGGAGTGGCGTCTGACCCTGGAAGCGCTCCGTCAGTCCCTTGCTGCGCTCGTCGGCAAGAAGGCGGACGACGAGCACGACACGGCCGACGTTGAAACGGCGGCCAAGGATCTCCGCAAGGAGTCGAACAAGACGCGTGTCGGCTACCCGCCGCGTGCCGAGCAGGTACGCCGCGCGCTCAAGTTCATGGCCGACCTCGGGGCACACCCGGAGGTTGCCGAGACAACCAAGACCGATGCGTACTCCACCCTCCTCATGGTCGGTGGACTGCTGCACGGGTGGCAGCGATGAAACGCCAGGTGCGCGAAGTTGTGGCACACCAGCGTGAAGTGGTGACGCTCGTCGAGGTTCCGGATCGACCGGATCCGGCCGATGCCGTCACTATTGCCCAGTCGGCATCCCAGTGCGAAGCAGGAGTCCGTCGGGTAGGCCAATGAGCGCGCCGGAGCGGATCATGTCAGCCACCTTGCTGATGGTGCGCTGCTGTGGGTTCTCGGGGTGCACATCGAAGTACTTCGCCATCCACCGAGCCTATGCGATCAGGACACCCCGGTCGTTTCGTGCCCCCGACGCGGCCGAGCCCGACGATGTCATATCGTGCCCTCCTCCCCTATCGCCACCAGCAGCTGGAACGGCAGCTCGCGGTCGCCCTGCCCGACGCCCAGCCCGACCCAGCGGCCGTCGAGGCGCCAGATGCTCAGCTCGGGGACGTAACCGCACAGGGTGTCCAGCGGGGGCGGAACGGGCTCGCCCATCGCCGAGCGCTCCAGGGAGTCGGCGAGATCGAGGACATCGGGGGCGCCCCACCGTAAGGTCAGCACCTGGACCAGCACGCTCAGCTCGGCCTCGAACTCCTCCAGCACTTCCTCGACCCGGGTCAGATCGGCGTCCCAGAACTCCTCGCTGACGCGGAGGTCGGCGACATGGAAGCCGGGGCCGCTCTCCACCCGCCCGTCGGCGGCCCGCTGCGCGGGGAAGTCCCGCACGCGCAGCTGCTCGATGGTGGCCACATGGTCCGCCGTACTGGTCATGGTGTCAGTAAACCGTGCGGGTCGGACATCTGGCCGCCCGTCAGATGACCATCTCGGCGGCCGGACGGTCCGGGTGGGAGGAGGCACTCGCCGCCTCCCCGTCCAGCGGATACGATCCGGCAGATACGCACTGGGAGGGAGGCCGACGTTGGGGCGGCTCACCGGCGGGGATCCGTCTCTGCTGCGACGCATCAACTCCGCCGTGGTACTGCACGCGTTGCGCGCGGCGACCGCGTCCGGCACGGCCACCGAGGGTGGCCCGGACGACGCGGGCGGCTGTGCCGGAAGCGCGAGCCTCACCGATCTCACACGGGTGACCGGACTGTCCCGGCCCACCGTCGAGGGCGTGATCGACGGGCTGGCCGACAGCGGGCTTGTGGTCGAGGTGCCCGCCGAGGAGGGCGGCGTCCGCCGCCAGGGCCGCCCCGCGCGCCGCTTCCGCTTCCGGGCCGAGGCCGGGCATCTGCTGGGCATAGAGATAGGGGCACACCGGGTCGCCGCGCTCCTTTCGGACCTGGACGGACACGCGCTCGGCTCGATCGTGCGCGAGGTGTCGGAGAAGGCGTCGGCGGACGAGCGGCTGGAGCGGGTGCGCACCGCCGTCGCGGATCTGCTGCGGCGCGCGGGGGTGGCCCGGTTCTCGCTGCGCGCGGTCGGGGTGGGCAGCCCCGGCATCGTCGAGGCCGACGGCACCGTCCATCTGTGCACCGCGCTCCCCGGCTGGACCGGGCTGCCCCTGGGCGAGCGGCTGCGGCGGTCCTTCCGCTGTCCGGTGCTGGTGGAGAACGACGCGAACACGGCGGCGGTGGCCGAGCACTGGAAGGGCGCGGCGGTCGGCTCGGACGATGTGGTCTTCGTGCTGGCCGGGTTGAGCCCGGGGGCCGGGTCGTTGATCGGCGGCCGGCTCCACCGCGGCTTCGGCGGCGCCGCCGGGGAGATCGGGGCGCTGCATCTGCTGGGCCGCGAGGCCGCCCCGGAGGAGGTGCTCTCCACGACCGGGGAGCCGCTGAACCCACTGGACGAGGCGCAGGTCGCGCGGGTCTTCGCGCTGGCCCGCGACGGCGACGCGCGGGCCCGCGCGGCCGTGGACCGCTTCGTCCGCAGGCTGGTGCACGACACGGCGGCCCTGGTGCTGGCGCTGGATCCCGAGGTCGTCGTGGTCGGCGGCTGGGCCGCCGGGCTGGACGGTGTGCTGGCCCCGCTGCGCGATGAGCTGTCCCGCTACTGTCTGCGGGCCCCGGAGGTCACGCTCTCGATGCTCGGCGAGGCGGCGGTGACCACGGGGGCGCTGCGGCTGGCCCTCGACCATGTGGAACAGGAGCTCTTCGCGGTCGACAGCACGGTGACGACCCGCCGCGCGAGCCGCTGACGCGAGCCGCTGACGCGGGACGCGGGGCGGACCGTTTCGGGTATCGGGTATCGGGTATCCGGTTGCGGAGTGCGTGCGCCGCGGCGGCGCGGCGCGGGCCGGACCTACGACCTGGGCCGGACCCGCGACATGCGCCGACCCCCACGCGAGGCGGGCCTACGACATGGGACGGGCTCCCGACGCGGGACGGACCCGCGACATGCGCCGGGCCAATGGCATGGGCCGAGCCCACGAGGCGGGCCGGGCCCATGAGGCCGGGCGGGCCCACGAGGCGGGGCGGGCCCACCACGCGAGGCAGCCCCGGATCAGCCCGCCAGCAGCTCCTCGCCCGCCGCGTCACCGAAGGTGAGCCGGCAGGTGTCGGCCCGGTAGGTGGCCACCGCGACGGCCGCGGTGCGGCCCTCGGCCACATAGCGGGTGGTCACGAGGAGGACGGGGGCGCCGGGCAGCCGGTCGAGCTCCTTGGCGTCGTCCGCGCGGGCCGAGCCCAGCTCCACGGTCTGCTCACGGCCCTCCAGCTCCAGCCGGCGCAGCTCGCGCAGCACGGCGCGGGCGCGGGCCAGCCCGCTGGGGGTGTCGATGGCGGCGAGGCCGGGGACGGACTCGGCCGGTACGTACAGCAGCTCGGCGGCGAGCGGCTGGCCGTGGCTCATCCGGGTGCGACGCACCCGGTGGACCGGGGTGTCGGGGTCGAGCTCCAGCAGCCGGGCGACCTCGGCGGGCGGCACGGCCTCGGTGCTGTCCACGGTCTGCCAGGTGTCCTCACCGGAGGTGTCGGTCCAGCCGTGGGCGTAGTCCCCGACGGCCACGCCGACGCGGGGCGGGGCGACGGTGGTGCCGACGCCGCGGCGACGCTGGAGCCTGCCCTCCAGCTCGAGCTGCTCGAGGGCCTGTCGGAGGGTGGCACGGGCGACGCCGAAGCGGGCTGCCAGCTCACGCTCGTTGGGCAGGATCTCCCCGACCGCGAACTCCGAGTCGAGCGCGTCGCTGAGCACGGTCTTCAGATGCCAGTACTTGGGCTCAGGCACCGATTCAAGCTGCGTGGTCCCCACGCTGTCCCCCTTGATTCCGACGGCCGGCAGTCGTGCGCGCCTGCACAGTTATGCGCGCTTCTTTATTAAAGGTTGTTGCAGTATCAATGTGACCATAAGGCGGCGTGCGAACTTGGTCAAGACCAATCCTTTGACCGGTTATCGTCGGTGACCGTCGGAACGAAATGCGTAACGGGGCGGGAGCTGAGCAAGCGGATGGGCATGGACCAGGTCACGGTGGTCACCGGGGGCAGTCGCGGAATCGGAGCGGCGGTGGCCGTGCGGCTCGCCCGCGCCGGGCACAGCGTCGCCATCGGCTACGAGAGCGCCCAGGACGCGGCCGAGCGGTGGGCGGCGGCGGTGCGCGCGGAGGGTGTGCGGTCGGTGGTCGTCCAGGCCGACACCAGCGACGCGGAGCAGGTCGAGGCGATGTTCGACCGGGTGCGGGAGGAACTGGGCCCGATCACCGGTCTGGTCAACAACGCCGGGATCACCGGGCCGTTGGGCCGCTTCACCGAGACCTCACCCGAGGTGATGCGCCGCGTCGTGGACGTCAATGTGACCGGGGCCCTGCTGTGCGCCCGGCGCGCGGCGCGCGAGATGTCCACGCGCCACGGCGGGCAGGGCGGCGCCATCGTGAACATCTCCTCGGGCGCGGCGACGACCGGCAGCCCCGGGGAGTACGTGCACTACGCGGCCAGCAAGGCGGCGGTCGACGCGATGACCGTCGGACTGTCGAAGGAGCTGGCGGCGGAGGGGATCCGGGTCAACTCCGTCCAGCCCGGGATGACGCTGACCGACATCCACGAGCGGATGGGCGACCCCGAGCGGCCGTGGCGCGTCCAGGGGCGGGTGCCGATGGGACGGCCGGGCGAGCCGGAGGAGATCGCGGGCGCGGTGGCGTGGCTGCTGTCGCCGGAGGCGTCGTACACGACGGGCGCGGTGCTGCGGGTCGCGGGCGGACTGTAGCCGCGCCGCGGGCACCGGGCACCGGGCACCGGGCACCGGGCACCGGGCACGCTCGGCGTAGGGGTAGGCGTAGGCACAGGCACCGGGACAGGCACCGGGACTACCCCCCGGTAACTCTTGCTGACATGCTGTCTCATACGCCGCATCCGCGCCTGCCCGAACGCCGATCGCGAGGAGCTCTCCCATGCCCGCGTCCCTCTCCTTTACCGTCGCCACCCCCGGCGGCCCCCGCACCGCCCGGGTCGTGCACGAACGGCGCGGCGCGGGGCGGCCGTTGGTACTGCTGCACGGCATCGGCCACCACTGGCAGGCATGGGAGCCGGTGCTGGACATCCTCGCGGTCGACCGCGAGGTGATCGCCGTGGATCTGCCCGGCTTCGGGGCGTCGGACGCGCTCCCGGACGGCATCCCCTACGACCTCGACGGCGTCATACGGGTGCTCGGCGCGCTCTTCGAATCCCTTGGCGTCAAACGCCCCGACGTGGCCGGGAACTCGCTGGGCGGGCTGTTCGCCCTGGAGCTGGGCCGGCTCGGACTCGTACGGACCGTCACCGCGCTGTCCCCGGCCCAGTTCTGGAACGAGGCCGAGCGCCGCTACGCCTTCGGTGTGCTGTCCGTCATGCGGGCCGGTGCGCGGGCGCTGCCGCCGCCGCTGGTGGCGTGGCTGGCCCGCGGCGCGGCCGGACGGGCCGCGCTGACCGGCGCCATCTACGCCCGGCCCGCGCGGCGTTCACCGGCCGCGGTCGTCGCGGAGACGCGGGCGATGCGTGAGGCGGTCGGCTTCGACGCCACGCTCGCCGCCGGAAACTCCGAGCTGTTCACGCATGACATCCCCGATATCCCGGTCACCATCGCCTGGGGCTCGCGCGACCGGGTGCTGCCGCGCCGCCAGGGCGTCCGCGCCAAGAGGGTCATCCCCGGCGCCCGGCTGGTCCGGCTCCCCGGCTGCGGCCACGTGCCCATGAACGACGACCCGGCGCTGGTCGCCCGCGTCATCCTGGACGGCAGCCGCTGACGACCGGCTTCGCGCCCGGCGTCCCGGATCTCCCGCTGTTCCCGTCGCGGCCCGGTGCGCGGCCCCGTGGGTGTTCCGCACGGGGCCGCGGACCGCGCCGCATACGGCTACTGGCCGACCAGACCAGGACGGAGAACCTTGGTGAAGAGCACCTTGCCGCCGTCCTCGCGCAGCCGGACCGTCATCTCGGCGCTGTCGCCGTCGATGTCCACCTCGCCGTAGAACTGGAAGCCCTCGGCGGGCGAGACGTTCGCCACGGTCGGCGCCTTGACGAAGGGCTGCTCGGGGCCGAACGTGCCGTCCAGCTTGACCGAGGGGAAGGCGCCCGCGTTCAGCGGACCGGAGACGAACTCCCAGAACGGGGCGAAGTCCTTGAACGCCGCCCGCGAGGGGTCGTAGTGCTGCGCCGAGGTGTAGTGGACGTCCGCCGTCAGCCACACCGTGCCGGTGATCTTCCGGTGCTTGATGTGCCGGAGCAGGTCGGCCATCTGCAGCTCACGGCCGAGCGGGGCGCCCGGGTCGCCCTGCGCGACGGCCTCGAAATCGGTGTCCCCGTCCGGGACCACCAGGCCCAGCGGCATATCGCAGGCGATGACCTTCCACACCGCGCGCGACCGCGACAGCTCGCGCTTGAGCCACCTCAGCTGCTCGGCGCCGAGGATGCCCTGGGCGTCCTCCGGCTGGCGGTTCGGCGAGTTGGCGTCACGGTAGGTGCGGCAGTCCAGCACGAAGACGTCCAGCAGCGGGCCATGGTGCTGGACCCGGTAGACGCGGCCGCTCGCGTCCGGCCGCAGCGTGCTGATCGGGAAGTACTCGGCGAACGCCCGGCGCGCCCGGGCGGCCAGCACGTCGACGTTCTTCTCGGTGTAGCGGTCGTCGACCAGGATCTCGCCCGGGTACCAGTTGTTGAGCACCTCGTGGTCGTCCCACTGGGTGATGGTCGGCACCTCGGCGTGGAAGCGGCGCAGCGCGGCGTCCAGGAGGTTGTAGCGGAAGTTGCCGCGGTACTCGTCGAGCGTCTCGGCGACCTTGGTCTTCTCCGGGGTGATGAGGTTGCGCCAGGTGGAACCGTCGGGCAGCTTGACGGTCTCGGTCATCGGGCCGTCGGCGTAGATGTTGTCGCCGCTGCACAGGAAGAACTCCGGCTCGCGGCGGCGCATCTCCTCGAAGATGCGGTAGCCGCCGTGGTCCGGGTTGATGCCCCAGCCCTGCCCCGCCAGATCGCCCGACCAGACGAAACGCACGTCCTTACGGCGCTCGGGAACCGTGCGGAACGTGCCGTGGACCGCCTCGCTGGTGCGGCGCGGGTCCTCCGGGTCGGCCAGCAGCACCCGGTAGTGCACCTGGCTCCCGGCGGGCAGGCCGTGCAGTGCGGTGCGGCCGGTGAAGTCGGTGCCGGGACCGACCAGCGGGCCCCGCCACCGCTTGGCCCGCGCGAAGGACTCGGTCGCGGACGTCTCCACGATCATGCGGGCCGGACGGTCGGAGCGGACCCACACCAGCCCCGAAGACGTCGTCACATCGCCCACCTGAACGCCCCACTGGGCGCTCGGACGCCCCGACAGCGCCTGGGCGGGCGCGCCGGACGTGCCGGACGCGGCCGACGCGGCCGATGCCACGGCGGGCACCGCGAGCGCCGCCGACGCGGCCGCCGACCCCTGCAGTACCGTGCGCCGTCCGATCCCTCTGCCGGATTCCCGCCCCATGGTGCCCTCCCGTTGCTCGTAGAACTGCTGTGCTGTTGTGTTTGTTATCGGTGCAAGATGCCGCCCTTACGAACGCCCAGTGAATAACCGGGCGCCCGCACCGGGGAAGTGCCCCGCGCGCCGTCCCCGAGAAGTCACCGTAAGGGCTGCCACGTTTCCGCGCCGGGCACCGTAAGGGCGCCGCGTACCGTACGGGCATGGGATCCACCGACGCCCCCGGCCCGGCCTCCCGTCTCACCTATCCGGAGGTGGGCGCCACCCGGCGGTGGCCGCTGCCCGCCGGCTATCACCATCTGCGGGTGCGGACCCGTGTCGGCCACGGGCGGGGCACGTTCGAGGCGGCCGGACGGGCGGTCATGGACTGGCGGATGCACCGGGCGGTGGGGGTGTCGATCCGCGCCGCGGATCCGCTCGCCACCCCGGGGCGCCCGGTCGTGGTGGGCCTGGGGTTCGGGCGGCTGCGGCTGCGCGCGCCGTGCGAGGTGGTGTGGACGGTCGCGGAGGAGACGCGGACCGGCTTCGCGTACGGCACGCTGCCCGGCCATCCGGAGCGCGGCGAGGAGTCGTTCCTGGTGGAGCTGGAGCCGGATGGCTCGGTGGTGCTGACGGTGACGGCGTTCAGCCGCCCCGACTCCTGGTTCAGCCGGGCCGGCGGGCCGCTGGTGCCGCTCTTCCAGCGGGCGTACGCACGACGTTGCGGCAGGGTACTGCGCAGGTGGGCGGTAGAGTGACGGAACCTCGGACTTCAACCTTTTGATTTCGGACAAAATAAGCTTCTGTTATCAGATACGCCCTTAACCCATAGGTCACAGTCCGTTCGTGATCACGCAACACCTTTGCGCGAGGGTGTTTGCATGACATTTCGAGCGACCCCCGAGCCCCCTTCCCGGCGCCGCCCCCGCTGGCGGCACGAGCTGGTCGCATGGTGGTCACGGCGCCAGGACCACGCGCCGCCGGGCAGCTCACCCTCGCCCGCGGCCGACGCACACACCGCCCACGCCGCGGGCGCCCCGGAGACCACGGACCCCGAGGCCACCACGCTGTGGCGGATGCGCACGACCGTACGGGACGAGCCGGGCACCCTCGCCGCGCTGTGCGCGGCGCTGGCCGGGCACCAGGTCGACATCCTGGCCCTGCAGACCCATCCGCTGACGGACGGCACGGTGGACGAATTCCTGCTGCGCGCGCCCGAGGCCCTGCCCGCCGCCGAGCTGACCGACGCCGTCGCGGCCGCGGGCGGCAGCGACACCTGGGTCGAGCGGGCCGACGCCCACGACCTGGTGGACGCGCCGACCCGGGCGCTGACCCTGGCCACCCGCACCGCCCTGGACGCCGCCGAACTCCCGCTCGCCCTGCGCCAGTTGTTCGGCCGCTGCACCATCCACTCGGTTCCCGCCAAGTCCTTCAGCGGCCGCTCCCTGGAGAGCACCCCGCCCGCCGAAGGTGTCCTGGAGGAGACCGTGATGCGGCTGCGCGACCCGTCCGGCGGCGCGATCATCATCGAGCGGCCGTATCTGCCGTTCACCCCGACCGAGTTCGCCCGGGCCCGTGCGCTGGTCGAGCTGGACGCCCGGCTCGGCCCGCGGATCCCGCACGACGGCGATGTGCTGACGCTGCCCGAGGGCAACGCCATCACCGTGCGCCGCGCCGACGCCGGCGACCTGGCCGCGGCCCGCGAGATGCACGTCCGCTGCTCCCCCGCGACGCTCGCGCTGCGCTACCACGGGCCGGTCGGCGACGCCGACCGCTACCTCGCCCATCTGCTGAGCCCGCGCTTCGGCCGCACCCTGGCCGCGTACACCGCCTCCGGGCGGCTGGTCGCCCTCGGCCATCTGCTGTGGGACGGGGACGAGGCCGAGGTCGCGCTGATCGTCGAGGACGAGTGGCAGCGGCGCGGCGTCGGCGGGGAGCTGCTGCGGCGGCTGGTCGCGATGGCCGCCGAGACCGGCTACGAGAGCGTCTACGCCGTCACCCAGTCGGCCAACACCGGCATGGTGACCGCGATGCGCGCCCTCGAACTGCCGCTGGACTACCAGATCGAGCAGGGCACGCTGGTGATCAGCGCCCGCCTGGACCCGGCACCGGCACCGGCACCGGTCCCCCCGCTGCCGCACTGCTGACACCGGCCGGGACGTCGCCGTGGGCCGCGGGCCGCGCCCGGTGGGCGCCGCGCCCGGCCGGGCTGCCGTCGAGCGCCTGGTCCAGGTCGCGCCACACGTCCTCGACGTCCTCGAGCCCGACCGACATCCGCAGCAGCCGGTCGCCGATCCCCGAGGAGTGGCGGTCCCCCTCGGCCACGATCCGGTGGCTGATGGAGGCCGGGTGCTGGATGAGGGTGTCCACACTGCCCAGGCTGACGGCCGGGGTGATCAGCCGCACCCCGGCGATCACCGCATGCGGATCGCCGTGGGTCTCGAAGGCGACCATCGCCCCGCCGATCCGCGGATAGTGGACGCGGGCCACCCGGGGGTCGGCGGCCAGCCGCCGGGCCAGCTCGGCGGCGGTCGCCGAGGCGGCCCGCATCCGTACGGGCAGCGTGGACAGTCCGCGCAGCAGCAGATATCCGGCGAGCGGATGCAGCACCCCGCCGGTGGCGAACCGCACCTGACGCAGCGCCCGGGCGAACTCCTCGTCGCAGGCCACCACGCCGCCCATCACATCGCCGTGGCCGCCGAGGTACTTGGTGGCGCTGTGCAGGACGGCGCTCGCGCCCCGCTCGGCCGGGCGCTGCAGCACCGGAGTGGCGAAGGTGTTGTCCGCGAGCAGCGGCACGGTGCCGCAGGAGTGGGCGACGGCCCGCAGATCGACCTCGGCGAGCGTCGGATTGGCCGGGGTCTCCACCATGACCAGGCCGGTGTCGGGGCGTATCGCCGCCGCGATCCCGGCCGGATCCACCCAGGTGACCTCGGTGCCCAGCAGCCCGGCGTCCAGCAGATGGTCGCTGCATCCGTACAGCGGGCGGACCGCGACCACATGCCGCAGCCCCTGGGCACCGCGCGCCAGCAGACACGCGCTGAGCGCCGCCATGCCGCTGGCGAACGCGACCGCGCTCTCGGTGCCCTCCAGCCGGGCCAGGGCGGTCTCGAAGCGGGCCACGGTGGGATTGTCCAGGCGGGCGTAGACGGGCGGGCCGTCCGGCCGGGCGCCGGTGGCGGCGAACGCGTCGATCCTGGCGGCCTCCTGGCGGCTGTCGTACGAGGGGTAGGTCGTCGACAGATCCAGGGGTACGGCGTGCAGTCCCCTGGCCGGAAGGTCCTCGCGCCCGGCGTGGACGGCCTCGGTGGCGAAGGCGTGCCGTGCGCCGTGGGTGCCCGGCGCGCTTCCCGTGGTCCCCGCGGCCCCCGCGGCCCCCGTGGTCCCCATGCTCTCCGTGGTCTCCGTGCTCTCCCTGATGTCCATGGGTGAAGGGTGAACAACCACCGGAAGCCCGCGGTCGATGCCCGTGCTACGTTCGGCCGATGGCCGAAACCGTCGTTCTCGATCCGGTGGACCTCCAGATTCTGCGGCTGCTGCAGAACGACGCCCGGACCACCTACCGCGATCTGGCCGCCCAGGTCGGCGTGGCGCCCTCGACCTGTCTGGACCGGGTGACCCGGCTGCGCCGCTCCGGCGTGATCCTCGGCCATGAACTCCGCCTGGACCCCGCCAAGCTGGGGCGCGGCCTCGAGGCCCTGCTCTCGGTCCAGCTCCGGCCCCACCGCCGGGAGCTGGTCGGCCCGTTCGTGGAGCGGATCCGGGCGCTGCCCGAGTCCCGGGCGCTGTTCCATCTGGCCGGGCCGGACGACTATCTGGTGCACGTCGCGGTGGCCGACACCGCCGATCTGCAGCGGCTGGTGCTGGACGAGTTCACCTCGCGCCGCGAGGTGGCCCGGGTCGAGACCCGGCTGATCTTCCAGCAGTGGAGCTGCGGCCCCCTGCTGCCGCCCGCCCGAGACGGCTCGGCAATCTCGTAGCACACCTCTGTTCCCGCTCGTCACACTCCCGTGGTGCTGACGCCGCACCCCGGAACGTACGAGGATGGGCCGCATGTCCGATACCAAGAACGCTCCGCTGCCCCGTCAGGTCGCCGACAGCTATGTCGACGCCCTCATCGAACTCGACCCGATCACCGGCACCTACCTGGGCGTTCCCGAGAGCTCCCGGCGCCTCCCGGACTTCTCCCCCGACGGGGCCGAGGCCGTCGCCGATCTCTCCCGCACCACCCTGGCCCGGCTGGCCGAGGCCGAGGCGCGCCCCGGTGCGGACAGCGACGCCGAGCGCCGCTGCGCCCGGCTGCTGCGGGAGCGGCTGACCGCCGAGCTCGCCGTGCACGACGCCCATGAGGGGCTGCGCGCGGTCAGCAATCTGAGCTCCCCGCTGCACTCGGTGCGCGGCATCTTCACCGTGATGCCCAGCGAGACCGAGGAGGACTGGGCGGCCGTCGCGGCCCGGCTGCGCGCCGTACCGGCCGCGCTGGAGGGATACCGCGCCTCGCTCGCCGAGGGGCTGCGGCGGAACCTGCCGGCCGGGCCCCGGCAGGTGGCCACGGTCCTGGAGCAGTTGACGGAGTGGATCGGCACGGACGGCGGCTGGTTCGCCGACTTCACCGCCGAGGGGCCGGACGCGCTGCGCGGTGAGCTGGACGAGGCGGCCGCCGCGGCGACGGGCGCGCTGGTCGCGCTCCGCGACTGGCTGCGCGAGACCTACGCCCCGGCCGTCGAGGGCGCCCCCGATGTGGTGGGGCGCGAGCGCTACCGCCGCTGGGCCCGGATGTGGAACGGCACCGATCTCGACCTGGACGAGGCGTACGCCTACGGCTGGTCGGAATTCCACCGCATCCACGCCGAGATGCGCACCGAGGCCGAGAAGATCCTGCCGGGCGCCAACCCGTGGGAGGCCCTGCGCCACCTCGACACCCACGGTGCGCATATCGAGGGCGTCGAGGAGACGCGGGTGTGGCTGCAGGAGCTGATGGACGAGGCCATCGAGGAGCTGAACGGCACCCACTTCGACCTGGCCGAGCGGGTCAAGCGGGTCGAGTCGATGATCGCCCCGCCGGGCAGCGCGGCGGCGCCGTACTACACCCAGCCGTCGGTGGACTTCTCCCGCCCCGGCCGGACCTGGCTGCCCACGATGGGCGAGACCCGCTTCCCCGTCTACGACCTGGTCTCCACCTGGTACCACGAGGGCGTCCCCGGCCACCATCTGCAACTCGCCCAGTGGGCACACGTCTCCGACCAGCTCTCCCGCTACCAGGCCACGGTCGGCATGGTCAGCGCCAACGCGGAGGGCTGGGCGCTGTACGCGGAGCGGCTCATGGACGAGCTGGGCTTCCTGTCGGACCCGGAGCGGCGGCTGGGCTATCTGGACGCGCAGATGATGCGGGCGCTGCGGGTGATCGTCGACATCGGGATGCACCTGGAGCTGGAGATCCCCGCCGATTCGCCCTTCCACCCCGGTGAGCGGTGGACCCCGGAGCTGGCGCGCGAGTTCTTCGGGCTGCACTGCGGCCGTCCGGCGGAGTTCCTCGACAGTGAGCTGGTGCGCTACCTGGGCATGCCGGGCCAGGCCATCGGCTACAAGCTGGGCGAGCGGGCGTGGCTGACGGGGCGGGAGGCGGCCCGCAAGGCGCACGGCGACGCCTTCGACGCCAAGAAGTGGCATATGGCGGCGCTGTCGCAGGGCTCGCTGGGTCTCGACGACCTGGTGGAGGAGCTGTCGGCGCTCTGAGCCTGCGCTGAGGTCGGGGTGAGGGCGCGCCACATCCGTACGGGCGCGACCCGCCCACTACAGCCTGTCCGGCGGACCACGCGGGGACTTCGCCCCTGACCCCGGGGTCTGGGGGCGGAGCCCCGCTCCGGGACCTGAGGCGAGGCCCGGGCCCGGGGCCCCTGGGGCGGAGCCCCGATCCAGGTCTGAGGCGAACCCGAGCCCGGGACCTGAGGCGAAACCCGGGCCCGGAGTCTGGGGCAGAGCCTCGATCCGGAGTCTGAGGCGAAACCCGGGCCCGGGGTCTAGGGCGAAGCCCAGGTCCGGGGCCTGGGGCGAAGCCCGCAGCTCCGGCCCGGAGCCTGAGGCAGAGCCCCGAACCGCGGTCCGAGGGCGGAGCCCCGAACCGGGGTCTAGGGCGAAGCCCCGATCCGGGGTCCGAGGGCGAAGCCTCGATCCGGTTCCGAGGGCGAAGCCCCGAACCGCGGTCCGAGGGCAGAGCCCCGAACCGGGGTCCGAGGGCAGAGCCCCGAACCGGGGTCCGAGGGCAGAGCCCCGAACCGGGGTCCGAGGGCAGAGCCCCGAACCGGGGTCCGAGGGCAGAGCCCCGATCCGAGGTCCGGGGGCGAAGCCCCGATCCGGGGTCCAGGGTCTGGGGCAGAGCCCCGAACCGGGGCCCGGGGCAGAGCCCCGAACCGGGGCCCGGGGCGGAGCCCCGAACCGGGGTCTGGGGCGGAGCCCCGAACCGGGGTCTGGGGCGGAGCCCCAGTTGTGGGAAGGGGCGGGAGGGAAAGCAGCCCGCCGCAGGCGTCACGATCCGCCGAACGCCCCCACCCCCTAGTGCGCGGCGGCCGACCGATGCCGTACGGCCGAGCCCTCACGGCCCTTGACGACCTCCAGCTGTGCCGGGATCCGCCGGCGCAGATCCGCGACATGGCTGACGATGCCCACCGTACGGTCCCGCTCGCGCAGCGAGTCCAGCACGTCCATGACCTCGTCCAGGGTCTGCTCGTCGAGGCTGCCGAACCCCTCGTCGATGAAGAGGGTGTCCAGGCGGACCCCGCCCGCCTCGTCGGTGACCACGTCCGCCAGGCCCAGCGCGAGGGCGAGCGAGGCGGAGAAGGTCTCGCCGCCGGAGAGGGTGGCGGTGTCGCGTTCGCTGCCGGTCCAGGCGTCGATGACATGCAGTCCGAGACCGGAGCGGCCGCGCCCGCCGGAGCGGGCGTCGGAGTGCACCAGCGTGTAGCGCCCGGAGGACATATGGCGCAGCCGCGCGCTCGCCGCCGCCGCGACCTGTTCCAGCCGGGCCGCCAGGACATACGCCTCCAGCCGCATCCTGCGCTCGTTGTCCGTGGACGTGCCGGCGGCGAGCGAGGCGAGGCGGGCGATCCGGTCGTGGTCCGCGCGCAGCGGGGCGAGTCGGCGGGCGTCGGCCACCGCCTGCGCGGAGAGCGCGTCGAGGTCCTCGCAGCGGGTGCGGGCCGCGGCGTCCGCGGCCGAGACCTCGCGCAGCGCGCGGGTGGCCGCGTCGGCCGCCGTCTGCGCCGCCGCGGGGTCGGCGGGCGGCGCCTGCGCGGCGGCGAGCAGCCTGGGGTCGGACAGCTCGGCCGCGGCCGCCGCCGACTCCGTCTGCCATGCGTCGAGACGGCGGCGCGCCTCGCGCTGCCGGTCCGGGGGCAGCACGGCCTCGGCGGCCTGCTCCGGGGTCTGGAACCCGGCCCGGTACGCCGCGTCGGCGAGCCGGGCGTCGGCCTCCTTCAGGCGGTTCGCGGCCGCCTCGGCACCCCGCGCCGCCTCGGCGGCGCGGGCCAGCAGCCCCGCCTGCCGCTCGAACCGCGCCGCCCGCTCGGCGACGGTGGCGTCCGCGCCGCGCGCCTGCTCCAGCTCCGCCAGCAGCGCGGCCCGCTCCCGGGCCAGGGTTTCGCGGCGCGAGGTGCGGGCGGCCGCCCGCCGCTCGGCCTCCTGCCGCTGGGCCGTACGCCGTGCGTGCTCGCCCTCGGCCCGGTCCAGGGCCTCGCGGGCGGCGTGCCCGTCGGCCGCCGCGTCATGGGCCTCGGCGTACGCGGCCCGCAACTCGGCCAGGGTCAGGTCGAGTTCGGCCGCGTCCTCGCCCTCGGCCGTGGCCTCCGCGCCCGCGTGGGCCTCCCGCAGCGCGTTCCGGGTGCGCTCGGCCTCCTCGCGGACCTCCTCGGCGCGCTGGGAGTCCGCCAGCGCGGTCTCCTCCGCCGTACGGTCCACATGCCCGGCCCCGGGCCGGGCCGGGCCCGGGTGCTCGGTCGCCCCGCACACCGCGCAGGGCTCTCCGGCGCGCAGCCCGGCCGCCAGCTCGGCGGCGATGCCGCGCAGCCGGGCCTCCTTGAGGTCGAGCCAGTTCTGCCGCGCGGCGGCGGCGCCTTCCCGCGCCCGCAACAGCTCCTCCCGCGCCTGCCGCTCCTGCCCGGCGAGCCGGTCCCGCCGCCGGGCGGCCTCGAGGCGCCGCTCGGCGGGCTCGATCCGCCCGCCGAGCTGCTCGGCCCGGGTGGCTGCCTCCTGCGCGGCCTCGACCCGCCGCTGATGCGCCCGGTGGGTCTCCTCCCACCCGGCCAGCCACTCGGCGGCCTCCTGGATCGCCTCGTCGTCGGCGCGGGCCTCCCGGTCCAGCGCGGCGATCTCGCCGACCACGGCCTCCGCCCGCGCCTCCCCCCGCCGGGCGGCCCCCAACGCCCCGAGCTCCTCCCGCACCCGCCGCTCAACCCGCCTCAGCCACTCGGCATCGGCCTTGCCGAGCACCGCGGACGCGTCCGAGCCCGGCGAACGCGCGTCCCGCCCCCCATACGGCCCGTCACCAGCACGGGCCGCGCCCGCCGCCGCCCCGCCACGACCGGCGTCGTACGCGGTGGGGTGCGAGGCGCCCGCATCCCGCGCCCCTGTGGCGGTGGTTTCGCCGCCGCCAGGTCGCGCATGCGACACGCCAGGCCCGCCCGAGGCGGCGGCAGCGCCGGACGACGCCTGACCCGGCAGACCCGCCCGTGAACCGGCCTGCTCACCCGCCCCCTCGTCGCCGGCAGTGGTGACCCGGCCGGTGGCGCACCCACCTGCAGAAGGGTCAGTCTCCGGCGCCCGATCCGGCACACCCGCGAGGGTGCCCTCCGCCCGGCCCGGCCCACCCGGGACGGAGCCCCCTCCTGCCCCGGAACCGACCTGCCCATCTACCGCACCGTTCCCGGCAGCCGTAGCCCGGCCGGCGGCGCACCCACCCGACGCGCCCGCACCTGCCCCCGGCACCTGGTCCGGCCCGTACGAGGCAGCGCCCTCCGCCCGGCCGGGCGCGCCCGAGCCCGGCGCGCCCGTTCCCGTGCGGCCGTCCCTCACGGCCTGCGCGAGGGGGCGCCCCCGCGGACCGGGTCCGTCGGTGGCCGACGTTCCCGCTTCACCGGACGGCGCCCGGCGCGGCGGCACGTCGCCCGGGGCGTGCTCGTCAGGAGCCACCTCGGCCCGGGCACCTTCCGCACTCGCGTGCCCGGTGGTCTCGTCCGGGGACGCGGTGCCCTGTGCGGGCACGGTGGTGCCGGGCGATGGCGTCGGGGCGGGGGGTGTGCGTTGGTCGGGGATGTCCGGGATCGCCGGGATCGCCGGGGTCGCCGCGAGGGCCGTCGCGGCCAGGCCGGGTTCGGCGGTCAGGCGGGCGCGGGCCTGGCGTTCGGCGGCCTCGGCCGTGCGGTGGTCGCGGACGGCGGCGGTGCGCAGGTCGAGCGCGGGGACCACCGCGTCGGCCGCGCGGGCTCGTTCCAGCAGCTCGCGCAGCCGGTCGTGGTCGGGGCGCTGCCGTTCGAGGTCGTCCGCCCGGCGGCGGGCCTCGGCATGGCGGCGCTGCAGCTCGGCCCGTTCGCGTGTCGCGTCGGCGGCCCGCTGGGCGGCGTCGTGGGCCGCCTCGGCCGCGTCTACGGCGGAGAGCGCGATGTCCCGCCGTTCGCGCGCACCGGTGCGGGCGACGGCGGCCCACTCCAGGACGGCGTCGGCCAGCCCCGGCTCACCGGGGGCCGGCTGGGGCAGCGGATGCCCGTCGAGCTCCGTGGTGCGGCCCGCCGCCTGCGCCATCCGGTGGGCGAGCGCGAGCAGCCGCTCGTCCCCGGCCGCGACCTGCTTCTCCGCCGCCCGCCGTAGCTCCGCCAGCCGTTCTTCGACGGCGGCGAAGCGGCCGGTGTCGAACAGCTTGCCCAGCAGCTTGCCGCGCGCCAGTTCGTCCGCGCGCAGAAAGCGGGCGAAGTCGCCCTGCGGCAAGAGCACCACCTGGCAGAACTGCTCTCGGCTCATGCCGAGCAGCTGCGCCATCTCCTCGCCGATCTCCTGGTGGGAGCGGCTGAGTGCCTTCCACTGCCCCGGCCCGGATGCGGAGGCGGGCGCGGCGGCCGGGGTGTACTCGCGCAGCAGGGTCTGCGCCTTCTCCCGCGTCATCCCGGTGCCCCGCTTCTTGGGGCGGGGCTGCTCGGGGCGCCGGGTGATCTCCAGGCGCCGCTCGCCGACGGTGAATTCGAGGACGACCTCGGTCGGGGTCAGCGGTTCGGCGTGGTCGCTGCGCAGCGAGAGCCCGTTGCCCTGGCGGGCGCCGGGCACCTGGCCGTACAGCGCGTAGCAGACCGCGTCCAGGACGGACGTCTTGCCGGCGCCGGTCGGCCCGTGCAGCAGGAAGAGCCCGGCGGCGGACAGCTCATCGAAGTCGATCTTCTGGATGGCGCCGAACGGGCCGAAGGCCGTGACGGCGAGCCGGTGCAGCCTCATCGCGCCACCTCCCCCCTCGTCGCTCCCGCAGTCGCCGCCCGCGCCCCCGCAGTCGCTCCCGCGGTCGCCCGCGCCCCCGCGGTCGCCCGCGCCGTCGCCGTCGCTCCGGCGCCGTTGTCCTCACCGGGCACCACGCCCTCGTGCGCCTCGCTCCGTACGGCCTCCAGCGCGTCGCCGAGCAGCGCGCGCTCCGCCTCGTCCGGGCCGCGGCCGCCCCGCACATGGGCCACGAAGTCCTCGGCGATCTGCCGGTCCGAGCGGCCGCGCAGCCGCTGTGCGTACGAGGCGAGCGGATCCTCGGGGGGCCGCTCGGGGTCGAAGACCAGCGTGAGGACGTGGGGGAAGCGCCGCGCCAGCCGGGCCATCGGCTCATGCGGCCGCACCGGGTCGGTCAGGGTGGCCTCGACCCACGCCTCCTCGTGGCGGTCGAGGTCCGGGTCGTCCAGCAGCTCCTCGATCCGGCCGCGGATCCGGGCCAGCGGCCGCGGAACCGGGCAGTCCACCCGTTCGCAGGACGGCGCCTCGCCCGCCGTCCCCAGCTCCACCACCCACATGGACTTGCGGTGCGCCGCCTCCGAGAAGGAGTACGCGAGCGGGGAGCCCGAGTAGCGGATCCGCTCGGTGATGGTCTGGCAGCCGTGCAGGTGGCCGAGCGCGGCGTAGTCGACGCCGTCGAAGACATCGGCGGGTACGGAGGCGACTCCGCCGACCGTGATGTCCCGCTCGCTGTCGCTGACCGCGCCACCGGTGACGAAGGCGTGCGCGAGGACCACGGAGCGGGTGCCGGACGGCCGGGTGGCGAGGTCCGCGCGCACCCGGTCCATGGCGGCGCCCAGCACCGCCGTATGACCGGCCGCGGAGGCGCCCAACTCCTCGCGCACCAGGCCGGGTTCGAGATACGGCAGACCGTAGAAGGCCACCTCGCCGTGGTCGTCGGAGAGGACGACGGGGGTGGCGCATCCGGCGGGGTCGGTGCGCAGGTGGATGCCGGCCCGGTCGATCAGCCCGGCGCCGACGCCGAGACGGCGGGCCGAGTCGTGGTTGCCGGAAATCATGACCGTGGGCACGCCGAGGTCCGCGAGCCGGTGCAGGGCGTCGTCGAAGAGCTCGACGGCGGCCAGCGGCGGCACGGCCCGGTCGTAGATGTCACCCGCGACGAGCACCGCGTCGATGTGCCGCTCGCGCACGGTGGTGACGAGGTGGTCGATGAACTCCCGCTGCGCGGCAAGGAGGCTGACCCGGTGAAAGGACCGTCCGAGGTGCCAGTCGGAGGTGTGCAGCATTCTCACAAGCGATCTCCGACCTGCACTTCTGTCCTTCCTCCACCCCAGTGGCCAGCATCACGCCCGCGGCGTGCGTACGGCGCGGGCACGACCACGTTAGCCGCGGTCGGCGCCCGGTCTCTCACGGACCTCGTATTTCCCACCCGTGTCGGTTCCCGGGATTCCGGAGACCGCCCGCTCTCAGGTGTCCTGGTACGCCTCGCCGCCGAGCTCCAGTGCGGCGGTGCCGGCGGTGGCGTCCGCCAGCCAGTCGCGGAAAGCGTCCACATCGGCCTCGGGCAGGCCCAGTTCGATGGTCACGGCCTCGGCGTAGCGGACCTCACGGACCGCCCGCCCCGTCGCCCGCAGGTCGTTCTCCAGCTTTCCGGCCCGCTGGTGGTCGACGGTGACGGTCACCAGCCGGAACCGCTGCCGGGTGACGGTGCCCAGTGTGTCGAGCGCCTCGCCGACCGCGCCGCCGTAGGCCCGGATCAGACCGCCCGCGCCGAGCTTCACGCCCCCGTAGTAGCGGGTGACGACGGCCACCGCGTACCGGACCTCGCGGCGCAGCAGCATCTGCAGCATCGGCACCCCGGCCGTACCGCCCGGCTCCCCGTCGTCGCTCGCCTTCTGCACACCGCCGTCCGCGCCGATGACATAGGCGAAGCAGTTGTGGGTGGCGGTGGGGTGCTCCTTCCTGACGCGCTGGATGACGTCCTGCGCCTCCTGCTCGGTCGCGGCGGGCGCGAGCGTGCAGAGGAAGCGCGATCTGTTGATCTCGATCTCGTGCACGCCCTCGCGCGCGACCGTCCGGTACCGCTCCTGCATCAGGCCACCCTATGTCCCGGCCCCTGTGCGCCGATCACGTGTGTGCTGCCGCCGGCTGGACACACGTGGGCGGTCGCCGACGGCCCTGGTCGCGCGGGTACGGTCGCCCGACTGGTCCCGCCGTGCCGTCCCGGCCTCAGCCTTCTTCACCGCGGCCGAACCTGGCCGGTCTGTGCAACGGCCCCCACTCGCCCTGCTGGCGGGCCACCACGTCCTCGGCCTCGGCGATCACGCTCTCGGCGATCCAGGCGACGGGCTCCACATCGCGGACCAGGGGTTCGTTGTCCGGCCCCCGGCCGGCCTCCTCCCCCTTGAGCACCCAGGGGTGGACATCGGCGGGGCCCTGGTCCTCGTCCCGGAGGTGGATGTAGTCGCACAGCCGCCGGGCGACCCACAGGGGCGTGGGGAGATCCTTCGCCCACTCCTCGAAGGCCAGGGGGTTGGCCGACAGGCCCGGCAGCTTGGTGCCGGTGAGCCCGTCCCGGCTGGCCGCGCTCCCGTCCAGGTCCGCCTGGGGCCCTCGTGACCAGCGGACGAAGACGGGAGCGCCCTGCTCGATCAGCTCCACGAGCTGGTGCAGAGCGGTGTAGGTGGGGAGTGTCCGGCCTGGCATGATCGCCCTTGAGTACCCGCAGCCGTCTCCGCCAATCGCCCGCCCCCGCCAGGCGGACGCCGCCCGGCCCCGCTGTCGGACGCGGGGTGGGCGGCGCACCGCGGGAAGGGGCGGCGGTATCCGGGTCAGCGGCCCAGGGCCCTGGCCAGCTGGTCCTTGGTCATGTTCGAGCGGCCCTCGATGCCGCGCTGCTTGGCCTCGTTGTAGAGCTGGTCGCGCGTCGGGCCCTTGGGGCCCGTCCGGTTGCCGGAGCGCTGGCCGCCACGCTGCGGCGCGGACTTCGGGTCCTTGGTCGAGGTCTTGCTGGCGGACTTGGACTCGCCCGTGCGGGCGCGCTCCTTGTTCACCGTACGGGCGGCCATTTCCTTCGCCCGGCCGGTGGAGGCACCGCGCTGCTCGGCGCCTTCCTTGATGTGCTCGTACTGCCGTTCACGCTTACGGCTGGATCCTGCGGGCATGGTCTCTTCCTCTCCCTCCGCCCCCTCGGTCGGCCGCGGTCGGCGGTTGATGATTGCCGAGCGCATGAGTCGGGTTCCCCCCACTTCCGCCCCCATAACCAGCATGCGTCTCCTGGGCGTCGGCCGGATGCCATGCGGGATGCGCAGGTGGGGATTGGTCTTTCGGCAGTGTCCGCCGGTCCACGGTTTTCGTAAGGTCACCTCTGCGAGTCGGCTGATCACGCAGGTGGGGGACATCACGCAGGTGGGGGACATGACGACACACAGAACCGGATTCACCGGCCGCCCCGCGGCCCGCTGGACCGGGCACCTTCCGCTCGCGGCCACCGTCGCCGCCGCCGGGTTGAGCGTGGTCAGTCTGTGGTGGGTGGTGCCCACGGCGCTGTGCGCCTTCACGGCGGGGTGGCGGCCCGGGCGGACGTGGTCCACGGCGGTGGGGCTGGTCGGGGTGGTCGCGGGCGCTGTGGTGGCGGTCGCCGCGGTGCCGTCCTGGATCACCTGGGCCGACCGGTTCGTGGCGGTGGTGGCGGGGGTGGTCGTACTGCCGTGGTTCGTGGGGCGGTTCTGCCGTCAGTACCGGGAGTTGGTGCGGGCGGGGTGGGAGCGGGCCGCGCGGCTGGAGCGCGAGCAGCGGCTGATCGCCGCGCAGGCCCGGCTGCGGGAACGGGCCCGTATCGCCCAGGACATGCACGATGTCCTGGGCCATGAGCTCAGTCTGATCGCCCTCTCGGCCGGGGCCCTCAAGCTGGCGCCCGGGCTGGCGGACGGCCACCGGGAGGCCGCCCGCGACATCAGGGCCAGGGCGGCGGCCGCCGTGGACCGGCTCGGCGAGGTGATCGGCGTACTGCGCCAGGAGCCGGACGGAGCGCCGCCGGAGCCGGGCGGCGCCGGGGTGGCGAAGCTGGTCGAGCGGGCGTCGGCGGCGGGGCTCACGGTCCGGCTGCGGATCGACGGCGAGCCCGGCGAACTGCCGCCGGACATCGAGCGCGCGGTGCACCGTGTGGTGCAGGAGGCGCTGACCAATGTGGCCAAGCACGCGGCCGGCGCGGAGGCGGCCGTGCGGGTCCTGCACACGGCGGAGGAGACCGAGGTCCGGGTGGCGAACGGCCCCGCGCCCACCGCCGTCGCCGTCCGCTCGGGCGGCGCGGGCTTCGGTCTGATCGGCCTGGACGAGCGCGTCGGGCTGGCGGGCGGCACCTTCGGCTACGGCCCCGAGTCGGGCGGCTTCGCCGTCCGCGCCACGTTTCCCCGTACCCCCACGGCGCGGCGGGCGGCACAGGCCACGCCCCACACCCCGGACGCCCCCGGCAACGCGGACGGCACGGATGCCCCCAGCAACGCCGACGGCACCGACGCCCCCGACAACAGGTGCGGCACCGATGCCCCCGGCAACAGGTGCGGCGAGGTGGCGGATGACCACCGGCGCGCCCGCCGCCGGCTCGGCCGCACGCTGTTCGCGGCCGTCATGGTGCCCCTGGTCGCGGGCGCCCTGCTGATCGGGGCGCTGCGGGTGTGGGACACACTGAGGGCCCGGGAGTCGGTGCTGGCCCCGGACGACTACGCCCGGCTGCGCATCGGACAGGACCGTGACCGGATCACGGAGTATCTGCCCGAGCGCCAGACCGGCCACCGGCCGACGGCGGCCGAACCGAGGGGAACCGGGCTTGTCTGCGAGTACTACGCGATGACGGCCGACCCCTTCGACGACCGGTCCGGGGACGTCTACCGGCTGTGTTTCCGGCACGGCACCCTGGTGACCGCCGACGCCTTCACCGGGAAGGGTGTCCGATGATCCGGGTCCTGATCGCCGACGACGAGCCGATGATCCGCGCGGGCATCCGGGCGGTGCTCATCACCGATCCGGACATCACCGTGGTCGCCGAGGCCGGCGACGGCCACCAGGCCGTGGAGCTGGTGCACCGCCACCGCCCCCGGGTGGCGGTGCTCGACATCCGCATGCCCGCCTCCGGCGGGATCGAGGCCGCCCGGGAGATCCACCGGACGGCGCCGGCCACCGGCGTCATCATGCTGACCACCTTCGGCGAGGACGACTACATCCTCCGGGCGCTGAGCGGCGGCGCCACGGGCTTCCTCATCAAGTCCGGTGAACCGGAGGAGCTGATCGCGGGGGTGCGCGCGGTGGCCGATGGCGCCGCCTATCTGTCACCGAAGGTCGCGGCCCGCGTCGTGGCGCATCTCGCCTCCGGCGGCGCGGGAGCCCTTGCCGACCGCCGCGCCGCCGCCCGCGAGCGGGTCGGCGCCCTCACCGCCCGGGAGCGTGAGGTGCTGGCCCTGCTGGGCGGCGGGCTGTCCAACGGTCAGATCGCCCGTCGGCTCCATGTGGTGGAGGGAACGGTAAAGGCCCATGTGAGCTCGATCCTGTCCCGGCTGGGTGTGGAGAACCGGGCGGCCGCCGCCGTGGTGGCCCATGAGGCCGGGATCCTTCCCCCACCGGCGTCCGCACAGCGCTGACACCGCCCGAGCGGCCGGACGACTCGCCACGATCAGCGTCGCCACCACCACGGCGGCGCCCATGAGCGCACCGGCGGCCACATCGTGCGGATAGTGCACCCCCACCGCCACCCGCAGCAGCGCCGCCACCCCCGCCAACGGCAGCGCCACGGCGGCGAGACGGGGCCTGAGCACCGTCAGCCCGACCGCGATCCCGGTGGCCAGGGTGGCGTGGTTGCTCGGAAACGACCAGTCCCCCGCCTCGGGACACTCCGCCAACGCCGCCACTCCCCGTACCGCCCGGCACGGCCGCTCCTCGTCCACCACCAGCTTCACCGCCTCGCTGGCCGCGTAGGCGGCCACGGTGCCGATCCCGGTGAGGACGACTCCGGCCACGCCGGAGGCGTCCGCGCGCCGGAAGGCCGACCACCCCGTCCACAGCAGCAGCACCCCCAGCGCCACCAGCGTGCCGGCGGTGGCCACCTCCAGCAGCGACCCCGCCCACGAGGGCGCCCCGGCCACCGCATCGGTCACCTCGCGGTACGCCGACGCCGAGGCGCCGCGCGTGACCTCCACCCGATCCGCGTCGCCCAGCCCACCGGGCGACAGCCACATCACCGCTCCCGCCCCGGCGGCGCACAGCGCCACCGAGGCCGACAACCGACGGCCGAAGCCGTATCGCGTCCTTGATTCCATGGCCAGTGACCGTAGGAACGGCGAACGCCCGCCACCTCTGGCGAACGGCGAGGACGGGCACCTGACCTTCGTCGGGGTTGACACACCCCGGCGGGCTCCCGGAAGCGCCACGCCGGCCCGTCATATCACCAGGGCACGACACCCCCGTCGTCGAAGAAGCCACCGCGCGGCCCGTCGTCCGGCAGGGTGGCGAGCCGGATCGCCGTTCGACGCCTTGCCGGGTTCGACACCGAGGACCTCGGCCCGGTGTCGTGACGCTGCTACACCTTCTGCTGAAGGACCACTGACCCGTGTCTCTCCGCGCCGCCTGGCCAGAAGGCATGCGTGGCAGGTCTGACCTGCGGGAATGGGCGTGGAAGCCGTTTTCGGTCATGCCTCGGCCCCGGGGACCGGGAAGGCAGGTAGGCCGTGAGCCCGGTGCCCGGCAGGAGGCTGGGCGTCCAGGTGCGGGCGTAGTGGGGAGGGCCGGAGCGGTTCCTGGCGAGGGCGGCGGTGGGTTCTCGGGCGGCGCGGTGCAGCAGGGCGTGTGCGGTGGTGTTGCGGTTGTTGCCGCGGACGTTGGTCGAGGCGCAGCCGGTGTCGTAGCCGATGGGCGGGGCATGGACGCCGCTGACCAGGCAGGGCGGGGTGAGTCCGAGGCGGCGCAGGTCGTGGGCGGCGGTGCGGTAGCGGGCGGCGGTGGCGCGGGCGTCGGCCGTGTTGCGGTCGAGCACGTGGTACTGCGCGGAGAGGTGCAGGGCGAGCAGCGCGGCTGCCAGCCCGGCGGCCAGGGCGCGGGCGCGGGGTGGGCGGATGGCGCGTGCGGCGTGTGCGGCCAGCGTGGCGAGCGGGAGGCAGAGCAGGGCGTAGACGGGCAGGAGGAAGCGCGGCGCGGAGTAGTCGATGAGCAGCAGGTAGGGAATGCTCAGCGCCGAGGCGCAGGCGGCAGGGAGCACGGTGACCGCGCCGCGCCGGGCACGCCAGGCCAGGACGCAGGCGATGAGGGCGAGGATGGGCAGGGCCAGCCACCACAGGGTGAGTTCGGGGTGCACGAGTGGTCTGTGGCAGGGGCGGCAGAGCAGGGGGCCGTTGAGGCTGCGCCATGCCATGCCGCCCGCCCAGCGGGCGCCCATGCCGCCCTCGGTGGCGCTGGAGGCGTGCAGCCGGGCGCCGACCCCGCCCCAACGTACGTACGCTTCCGCGATCCACTCGGCGCCACCCACGCCGAACCCGCCGGCCACGGCGAGCGCGGGTGCCGGGCGCCGCCAGGCCGGGACGATCGCACACGCCGCGAGCAGGGGCAGGGCGAGCCAGACGCCGTCGGAGAAGCGGAAGCAGGTGGCGGCCGCGACCATGGCGCCCAGGCCGAGCGGTGCCCGCCGCCCCGCAGGGGGATGTGTGGCGCGCAGGAACCAGCCGACCGCCGCCACCGCGGACAGGGCCACCCACAGGTTGGGCATGGCCTGCGGCCCGTAGAGCAGGGTGGTCCACAGACCGGCGAACAGCAACGCGGCCAGGGCGGTCCGCCTCGGGCCGAGCAGCGGCTGCCAGACGCGGTAGGCCGCGTACAGGGCGGCGGCGGACAGCAGCGCCAGGACGACCCGGAGCGCGGTGGTGGAGTCGGTGACGGCGAGGACGGGGGCGACCAGAAGGCTGATGCCGCGCGAGCGCGGGGCGCTGAAGTACGCCGCCGGGCGGTGCGGGTCGGCCTGGGAGAGGTACACCGTTTCGTCCCAGCCCAGCCCCAAGTGCGGTACGACGAAGACGAGTTGGGTCACCGCATAGGCAAGGGCGACCAGCGCCGGCCACGGCAGCCGGCGGGGCGGTCGCAGGACCGTACTCGAAACGATCACGCGGTGAGCACCCCGGTACCGAGCAGGCCGAACAGCAGCAGGCCGATCGCGATGCGGTAGATGACGAAGGCATTGAAGGAGTGCTTGGCAACGAACTTCAGCAGCCAGGCGATCGAGGCGTAGGCGACCACGAACGAGACAGCGGTGCCCACCACGAGAGGGGCGGCACCGACCCCGGCACCGACAGCGTCCTTCAGCTCGTACAGACCCGCGCCGGTCAGCGCCGGAATGCCGAGGAAGAAGGACAGGCGGGTGGCGGCCACCCGGTCCAGGTCGAGGATGAGCGCGGTGGACATGGTGGCGCCGGAGCGTGAGAAGCCGGGGAAGAGCAGCGCGAGGATCTGCGAGCAGCCGACCAGCATGGCGTCCTTGAAGCTCGTGTCGTCCTCGCCGCGCTTGTGACGGCCCATCTGGTCGGCCACCCACATCACACCGGACCCGACGACGAGGGAACCGGCGACCACCCACAGGGAGGCGAGCGGGCCCTCGATGAACGGTTTGGCGGCCAGGCCCACGATCACGATCGGGATGGTGGCGCAGATGACCCACCAGGCGAACTTGTAGTCGTGGTGGTACCGCTGTTCGCGGTGGGCGAGGCCGCGGCCCCAAGCGGAGACGATCCGCACGATGTCCTTGAAGAAGTACATCAGCACCGCGGCGATCGCCCCGACCTGGATGACGGCGGTGAAGCCGACCACGGAGGTGTCGTCGACCGGGATGCCCATCAGCCCTTCGGTGATCTTCAGATGGCCGGTGGAGGAGACGGGGAGGAACTCCGTGATGCCTTCGACGATGCCGAGGAGGGTCGCCTGGCCGATGCTGATGGCACTACTCATCTGGATCCGTTTCTGTGGTGAAGCGAGCGGGCCGTGTCCGGGGGTGAACCGGCACGGTGAGGGGTGGTCGCCGGGGGGTTAGCGGCGCAGGCGGCGCAGGGCCCGGCCCGCGCGGTTGCGCCAGCGGGCCTTGCGGCGCTGCCAGGCCCGGGAGGAACGCGTGGCGGCGAGGTCGCCGAACAGTTCCTCGTAGGCGTGGGCGACGTGGGCCGGGTCGAAGCGGCGGGCCGCGGCGCGGGCGGCCTCGCCCATGTGGCGGCGGCCGGGTTCGTCGGCGATCAGGTCACACAGTGCGGCGGCCAGCGCCTGCCGGTCGCCCATGGGGACCAGACGGCCGTCGACGCCCTCGTTGATGATCTCGGCGGGGCCGAGCGGGCAGTCGGTGGCGACCACCGGTGTGCCACAGCGCATCGCCTCGACCAGCGTCATGCCGAAGGACTCCGCGTCGGAGGCGGAGGCGACGATCGACGCCTTCGCGAACTCGGCCTCGATCCGGGACACCGCGCCCATCAGCGCCGCCCGGCCCCCCAGGCCCTGCTCCTCGATCAGTCGCTGGAGCCGCTCCTTGTCGGCGCCCGAGCCGTAGATGCGGAGCGACCAGTCGGGGTGCTTGGCGGCGACATCGGTGAACGCCTCGATGAGCAGGTCGAACCGTTTGGCGCGCACCAGACGTCCGGCCGCGGCGATGACACGGGCGCTGCCGTCGGCGGGCTGCGGGCCAGGGTCGGGCACGCTGTTGGGAATGGCCAGGACGCGAACGCCCGGCAGCCGCATCTTCGCCCGGTAGACGGCCGCGTCGGCTTCGGTCGTGGTGACCACGGCATCCAGGTCGCGGTACCGGCGGGCGAGTTGGGCACGCAACTTCTTGCTGTGCGTGTCATGGGTGAGGTGTTCCTGGGCGATGCGCAGCGCCCGGGGCGGGGCGAAACGGGCCAGGTACACGTTGATGCCCGGCCGGGTGCCGATGATCACCTCCGCCTCGCAGGTCCGCAGGTACTCCCGCGCCCGCTGATCGGTGAGACGGCTGTACTGCCCGTACCGCTTCTCGGCGGTGGGGAAGACCTCGGCCGGCTGGTGCAGCAGCGGGTCGTTCGCGTCCGCGCTGTTCTCCCGTAGGTCGACCAGGGGCACTACTGTCACCCGCGGATCGACGACGAACCGCGGGCGGGCGCGGTGGCGCAGCATCGACACGACCGTCACCTCGTGCCGGTCGGCGAGCGCGGCGGCGAGGTTGAGCGTGGTGCGTATGGTGCCGCCGATCGCGTACACATTGTGGATCAGAAAAGTGATCTTCACTTGGCGCACCCCGGGGCCTGCTCCGCGGCGGTACGGGCCCGGCGGACGCCGAGCGCCTCCAGGGCCAGTGGCAGCACGGAGACCTGCCACAGCGCGAAGGTGCGGGCGGGCACGCCGGCCATCCCGGCGAGCGGGTTGAGCACGGTCCGCACGACCGGGATGAACCGGGCGAGCACGATCGCCTTGCCATGGCCGTAGCGGGCGAGCAACTCCTCCGCGCGTCGCACTCCGTCACTCAGGTGCCGGCCGCGGGTACCGGCCGGCAGGACCCGCCCGGCTCGGCGGCCGATCGGATAGCCAGCCTGGGCGCCGAGCAGCACCCCGGCCGCGGCGGCGAGCAGTACACCTGGCAACGGCACATTCAGCAGTTGGGCGGCATCCAGCGGATTGAGAGCCAAAGGCACCGCAGGGTCCTTTCCGGCCGTACGCCGCCCAGAGCAGAGTTCTGGTGGTATGAGCGCATGGCACACTTGGGGAGACAGTGACTTTTACACTCGTGTAGGAGTCCTACACGAGTGTAGGAGATGAGGGAAGGGACGCCAACTCCATGGGCACCCGCACGCCAGGACACGGCCCCAAGCGGCCCAACGGGGCACGCGAGGCGGAGATCCTCGAACTGCTGCAGCGGGCCGACGGCGCGCTGACCCCCCGCGAGGTCACCGAACGCCTCGGTAGCGGACTGGCCTACAACAGCGTGTTGACGATCCTCACCCGCATGCACACCAAGGGACTGCTCACCCGCACCCCGCGCGGCCGGGCCCATGCCTACGCCCCGGTAACCGACGACCCCGGCTTCGCCGCCCGCCGCATGCGCTCCGTCCTGGAGGAGCGATCGGACCGCCAGGACGTCCTCGCGCGCTTCGCCGACGAGCTGTCCACCAACGACGCGGACCTGCTGCGCCAACTGCTCGGCCCCGACCAGTAGGAAGAGGCCACCCAGATGCGCATCGCCGTCTACATCCCCCTGCTGCTCTCCTTGCTCGCCCCTCTCGGAGCACGCCCCTTGTCGGAGCGATGCGAACCCCGCCTGGCGACCTGGCTGCTCACCGTCTCGGCTCTCGCCATGGGCGCAGCGACCACCATCTCACTGGGCCTGCTGGCCATCACCGGACTGATCCGCTTCCCCCAGTTGGCCAGCCTCGGCCACTGGTCGGCCCACACCGCGCAGCGCGACGACCCCGCCGAACTGTCCGTCGCCCTGCTCGCCGCCCTCCTGCTCGGCGCCGCCGTCCTCATGGCCGCCCGCATGCTCTGGCGGCGTACCCGCACCCTCACCGCCGCCGCCCTGGAAGCGGCCTGCATGCCCACCGAAGACGACTTGGTCGTGGTCGAGGACGAGGCCCCCGACGCCTTCGCGATCCCCGGCCTGCCCGGCCGCATCGTCGTCTCCACCGGCATGCTGCGCACCCTGGACGAAACCGAGCGCGACATCCTGCTCGCCCACGAACGCGCCCACCTGGCATCCCACCACTACGCCTTCGTCACCCTGGCCCAGCTCGGCGCCGCAGCCAACCCACTGCTGCGCCCCCTCGCCACGGCCGTGACGTACACCATCGAACGATGGGCCGACGAGAACGCCGCCACCGCCACGGGCGACCGCAAGCGGGTCGCCCACACCGTCGGCAAGGCCGCCCTCGCCGCCCACCACACCCCCACCCGCGCCCCGGGCGCCTCCCTGGGCATCCTCGGCCGCCGCACCGCCCTCGCCGCCGCCGGACCCGTGCCCCGCCGCGTCGCCGCCCTCCTCGCCCCTCCCTTCGGCCGCCACTCCATCCTCGCCGCCGTGGCAGCCATGGTCCTCGCCACCGCGGCCCTGTCCACCGTTGAAGCCGCCCACGACCTCCACCTGCTGCTGGAAGCCGTAAGCGCCCGATAGCCCGAGACGGCCACCCGGGAAAGCCGAACCGAAGATCGGGGACAGCGCGGCGACGACCTCACCGAGGCGATAGATCGAGGACAGCGCGGCGACGACCTCACCGAGGCGATCGCGGCCATCCGCGTCGGCACCCGCTCCTGGCCCACCCGGCCCTCAACGCCACCCCTGACTGGTGCCGGGCCGACCCATGGCCGCCATTGCCGTACAGGAACCTGGCTCCCTCATCAGGCCCCTGGAAATTGAACATCTAGGCTGGCGCGGTGACTGATGACCAGGAGCGGGTGCAGCCGTCGGGAGTGTGGGCCACGGCGGTGGGGGTGGCCAGGGTGCGGGCACTGGAGACCGAGCGGGAGAACGCGCTGTTCCGCGACCCACTGGCACGGGCATTCGCCACCGCCGGCGGCCTGTGGCCCTCCTCGCCACCACTACCGGATGACGAAGCGGCGCGACGCCGCCGACTGGCCGTGTCGTACTCCATCGTCATCAGGACGAAGTTCCTCGACGACCTGTTGCGGCAGGCCTCCGCGTCCGGAGTCCGGCAGGTCGTGCTGCTCGGCGCCGGCATGGACAGCCGGGCCTTCCGCATCGACTGGCCCGAGGGCACCCGGCTGTTCGAGGTCGACACTGCCGCGCCACTGGACTTCAAGGCTTCGGTGCTGCGCCAGGAGCGGGCCGTCGCACGCTGCGAGCGGATCACCGTCGCGGTGGATCTGCGTGCGGACTGGCCAGGCGCGCTGGCCGCCGCAGGGCACGACCCGACCGTGCCGACCGCGTGGATCGCCGAAGGACTACTGATCTATCTGCCCACGGACGCGGTGGAGCTGCTGCTGGCCCGGATCAGCACGCAGTCGGCGCCAGGCAGTCGGATGGGGCTGACATTGGGCTCGCGCGGCGTGATCGAGCGCTTCGGCGCGGACGCCGCGCCGGGATCGGCGGCGTCCATGTGGGTCTCGGAGATGCCCGACGACCCGGTGGGCTGGCTGGCCGGGCACGGCTGGGAGGCCGACAGCCACACCCTGCGCGAGCGCGCCGCCGCCTACGGCCGTCCGATCAGCACCCCGCCGCAGCGCGAGGAGGGGCCCGGCGGACTGATCTCGGCGGTCCGCCGGTAGCGCCTCCCGGTTTTTGGGAAGACACCGTCCTGGGCCGTCCCCGTTCGTCGAGGCCTGGTGTTGGGGAATCCTTCGAATGTGGTGCCTGTTGTGCCGAGAACAGGGCCTTTCTCCCGCCCGTAGGAGGCAAGCATGTACGGCGACCCGTCGACGGTCCGCAAGATCCTCACCGAGCTGGGCGACACCTGGGCCGTCGTGGGCCTGTCGACGAACGAGCGGCGTGCCGCCCACGGCGTCGCCGACGTCCTCCAGCGCTTCGGCAAGCGCATCGTGCCCGTGCACCCCAAGGCCGAGACGGTGCACGGCGAGCAGGGGTACTCCTCGCTCGCCGAGATCCCCTTCCCGGTCGACGTGGTCGATGTCTTCGTCAACAGCGAGCTGGCGGGCCCGGTCGCCGACGAGGCCGTGACCATCGGCGCCAAGGCCGTGTGGTTCCAGCTCGACGTCATCGACGAGGCCGCCTACGAGCGCACCCGCGCCGCCGGGCTCGCCATGGTGATGGACCGCTGCCCGGCCATCGAGATCCCCCGGCTGGGCTGAGCACACCCCCGCACCCGATGCGGGCAGTTCCGTATGCGATCGGGCACGCAGGCGTCACGCCGTCGCGGTGAGGAATTGCGTCTGGATCGGGACGGACTGGCCGGCTACGGGAAGCTCGAAGTGATCGACTGCCGTCACCTCGTCGGCGTCCTCGATCCGCCATCCGTTCCGCTCGAAGAGTGCCAGCCAGGCCTCACGGGGTTGGATCGTGTGCAGGGGACTGGCACCGGCGAACATCACGTCGTCCACAGCCGAGACGACGAGGCCGGAGTCGAGTCCGGCAGGATGCACTTCGGCGGTGAGGGCCAGGGTGCTCCCCCTCGCGGCGCGGCCGGAAACCCCGGCGAGGAGCCGCTCGACGTCGCCCGGTTCGAGGAACAGAACAAGATGTTCGGCGATGAAGAGGGTCGGCCGCTGAGCGTCGTGCCCGGCGCGGGCCAGTACCTCGGCGACATCGTCGGTCCCGAAGTCCACTGCGGCCAGGGTGACGTGGGCGGTCTCGGTGTCCATCGCTTCGAGTCGACGAGCCTTGTCGGCGACGATGTCAGGCAGATCGAGGTCGAAGAACCGCACGCCGGAATGCCGGAACCGCACAGCGCGGTCGTCGTAGCCCGCACCGAGGTTGACGACCTGGGGAATTCCCGTCGCGACAGCGTCCAGCACGAGCTGGTCGAAGTACGGAGCACGGGGCGCCAGCAGTCCGAGTGACAGGGAGATGTCACTGGGACCACCGCCCGGCTCGATCGCCTGCAACCCCTCTACGAGCGCCCGCCCGGCGTCGGGGTCGCCCTCGGCGGTGTGCGGTCGTTCGAACTCGACACGTCCGAGGGCGCACACCTCTCGGACCATGGTCAGTATCTGGTCTGCTTTCGTCATGGTGACGGCACCTTTGCTCGCTGGGCACGCTTGTCCAGGCAGGTTCGCGCATGTGTCGACCGATGCCGACACGGGGGCAATGGGATGTGGTTTCGGCGTCTCGGCCGGGCGTGTTACGAGTCGCCCGGGCCCGGGTTCGACAGATGAGCGGTGATCTTGTCGAGCAGCGCCTGGAGGGCGGCTCGCTCCGACTTGGTGAGCGGCGCGAGGATCGACTCGTCCACGGCGGTCATCGCCTCCTCATGTCCGGCAATGAGCTCCGTGCCGGCATCGGTGGCGAAGACGCGCTTGCTGCGCTCATCGCCGTCTTCAAAGCGGCGTTCAACGAGATCCCGCGCTTCGAGCCCACGCAAGACAGCCGAGACATTCGCCGCGGTCGTACGCGTCGCCTGCGCGATATCGCGTTGGATGGCTCCGGGGTTCTCGGCGAGGTAGCTGAGCACGAATGCCTGCTGCAGGGTGAGTCCCCGGGAGCGAATCCAATCCTGTCCGGCCTGCACCTGAGCCCAGTTGATGACCTTGAGCCGCTCAAGCGGACTGGCGGGGGCGCGTTCCGACTGGTCCATGCCTCGAACGCTATCAGTTAAGGCCTTAACAGTAAATTCCCTAACCGACCCGCCACCGCCCCGCCCGCCGGGGACGAGCACAGGCCACGACCCCGCCCGGCGCCACGAGGGAAGCGCACGGACGGGTCGCCGTCGGGGCCGATGATCTACGGAACGACACCCTTACCGCCACACCTGTTGCACGGGACGACGTAAGCGATCCCGCCGACCACGACGACCGTTGCCGTCAGCCTCGGGCCACGCTCCCCCGTACACCCGCAGGCGTTCGCGGGACGAGGTTTCGGGCCTCGAAGCTGATCAACGACGGCCACGAGCCCCTTCTGATTGGGATTCACCCACCGTGTCGACATAGACACCTCCCGTGGCGATGCTACGTGCCGCCGAAGCGCCGGTCAGTCAGTCGTCAGTTCGGCCCGCTCGGACCGTCACCGTCCGGGTCCCCGGTGCAACTTCCCTCCGGACCGCCGGGGCTGTGCTGACAGCCGGCGGCTACCGGGATGGACGCATCGGTCGGCGCGAGCCACAGAGCGTCGTCCACGGTGTGCCCCGCCGCGACGATCCGAGCCTGAGTCTTCGTCAGCACTTGGGGGCCCCGGCTCCCGGGGGCCGGGCGCTCCGGCACGTGGTGAACGAACGTCCCGATCTTGTCGCACAGCCGCTTGTAGACGCGGGTGTGCAGGATCAACGCGTGCCATTCCTCGTCGACGAGCCTTGACGGCGTGAGCGGTTCGGGAGCGGTTGCGACGGCTGCGAGGTATTTCACCGCCTCATCGACGATGCGCCCCGCCAGTTGCGGCGCCATGTCCGGATTGTTGACCATAACCGTGTCGACGACGGCCGCTCGGTCCTCGTCGGGCAGCAGAGCTGTACCGTGATTCATGCGCGTGCCTCTTCTCTGTGAGTGGTGCGCTGCCCTCGCCCTGGTCACTGGCCTCCAAGCACGCGACTGGGGCGAGGCTGTGTGCGGCCCCCACTCCTCCACTCGCCGCACAACGGGCATCGGAGCGGGGGCCACGGCCCGGGACGGAGCCGACCAAAGCACTCCCGGACCGCTTCCTGTCTGCCCTGACGTTCCAGCACCACGACAGGCAGGGGCTTTGGCGGATGAGGGACGAGGGAGTAACTCAGGTACGCGGCTTGCCGTTCGTGTCGACGCCGCGAATGGCCGCGGGTTGCATCCCGGGCGGCACCTCGCAGGCCGCGTCGTTGACCGCTACGCACACCCCGTCGATGTTGCTCACGAGCTGCCGCAGCCTGTCACTGGTGACCGGGTCGTAGGCAATACGCTCCCAGCTCGCCACGAGGCATACGAAGCGCCGGCCCCGGCCCTCATGGCGCATCGCCGCGATCATGCCTTGCCAGAACGGCCGACGCTCGGATACGGCAGCATCTCCGCGATCAACCCACTGGCCGACCACCTCCCAATTCATCTGGGCGGCGAAGGCTCGGCACAGGGCAATGCGCGTGTTCAGCCGATCCGTCTGCGTCGTCTCCTCCCGGTCGTAGATGAATACGAGGGTCCTTGGCTCGTCGTGGGTGGTCATCCCGGCTCCCGGTCACTTGTTTCCCCTGTGTGACCAGATAACTACCGGCGCCCCGTGATCAGTTGACACAAAGCTTGCACAACGGACCGTCAGAAGTCCTGCGGGGCACGGACGCAGGCGAATTGGCGTGCGACAGTGGAGCCATGCACAGCGCACCGTCAGCCGGTGAGAACATCGCGGTACTCCGGAAAGTCCGCGGGACGAGTCAAGCGAGCCTGGCCCGACAGATGGGCATCTCCCTGTCGTATCTGAGCAAGATCGAGACAGGGCTGCGCCCGGCGACTCCGCCTCTCGTCGCAGCTGCGGCCTCCGCGCTGCGCGTCACAACGGCCAGGGTCTACGGCGATCCGTTCAGCGATCCATCGAAGCAACACGAACTGATGGATGCTCTCCGCACCGTCGTCCGCCGCCACACCTTGCCGCGCGAGGACGTTCCGCCGCCCAGTGAACTGGCTGCCTCGCTGCAGCGCGCCGCCCAGCTTCGGGCGGATACGAACTACCTGGAGTTGCTCCAGCTCCTCCCGAGGCTACTCGGCCAGGTCACCGCGACGGCCATGGAGAGCGACGGCGACGCCACGGCGTGGGGGCAAGTCGCTGACGTCTATAGCTGCGCGTACGCCTGCGCCCATCGGTTTCGCCAGCCCGACCTCGCGGACATGATCGTCAGCCGTCAGCAGTGGGCGGCTCATCAGACGTGGAACCCGTCGGCCGAAGCGGCTGCCGCGTGGAATGAGGCGGGGACGTACCAGTCGGCCGGCGAGTACTCCGACGGATTGGCGATCATTGAACGCGCCATCGTTCGCTACGAGATGATTCCGGGTGACGACCTGGAGCGCGTCGTCCATCTGGGCTCGCTGCATCTGCGCGGCGTCGTCCTGGCGTCCAGACACGAGGACAAGGCGGCCACCGCGGCCCATGTCCGTCGGGCAACGGCACTCGCTGAGCGGATCACCGGCCCTGACGTCCTGCAGCACAATCTGACGTTCGGCCCCGGCAACACAGCGCTGTACGAGTTGGCCGCCCGCATCGAACTCGGCCAGCCGGACAAGGCGGCGGAGGTCGCGACACCGCTGCTGACGGCGCCTCCCGCAGGCCTCAAGCCGTCACGCATCGGCCGACTGGCCATCGACGCCGCCCGCGCTCGGCTCGCGACGAAGGATCTCGTCGGCGCGGAGGAGGCCCTGAAGCAAGCCTTCCGCGTCGCCCCGCAGATGGCGGAGATCCACCCGATGGCGCGGGAGGTGATGCGCGTTCTGTGGACCATGCACCAGCGCAGCCGCCGGGACCTCCTGGCCATGGCGAAGCGGTCGGGGTTAGCGTCCTGACCCACGCGAAAAGCTCCCGCTTGACTCGTAGCGAGCGGCGATGCCGCGCCACTGCTTCAGGCGGTTGATGCACCGCTCGACCGTGTTGCGCTGCCTGTAGGTCGACGCCTTGTCGGCCAGGACCAGGTCCGGCCTGGTGCGGGGACGTCCTCGCCGACGGGGAAGGCGCAGACGGGCCATGACCTCGGTGAAGGCAGGTGCATCATCGGCTTGTCCGGCGGTGAGAACGAAGGCGAGGGGCCGGCAGCGGGCATCGGCGGCGAGGTGGTGTACGACGGCGTCTCCGGCCACGGACCCATTTCGGTCCACGGCCGTGCGTGCCGGGCCGGAGAACGGACAGGAGCCGATCACGCCGCCGGGAGGCCAAGCGTCGTCTGCCTCAGGGCAGTGACGAAGCCGGGCCCGAGGAGCGCAGGCCGCCACGGCTACTCATCGCTCAGTGTCCCGCTGCGTATCGCTGTCGGCGCTGTCGCTCTCCGCGCTTCCGTACTCCGCGTGGAACTCTGCGACCCGCTTGTCCTCCGTTCCGCGCCGCGCTATCCGGCGGGCGATCCATGCGGTGCCCCCACCGACGACGAGGACTAGTGCAGTGATCAGCACGGCGCGGAATACGGTCGACAGCCCGAAGAGTGACGACAACCCCATTCCGATGAACACGCCGAAGACCAGGCCCACAGAGCCCCACACGATCGTGACGGTGTCGGTCAGTTGCCGTTCCGTGAGATATTTGTCGTAGTAGTCACCCCGGATGGGGTAGCGACCACTGGTGTTGCCGGTGCCGCCGGGCATGCTCATTGCTCACCGTTCCGTACTCGTCGTCCAAGGGCGGTAGTGGTTACCGGACCCCGCTGCTCCGGCTGTGATCAGGAGCAGAATCAGGGTCCTGCCCAACTCCTTGTCTCCCACACCTGGGCAGTTTCGCTCCATGGTCCGCCCGCTGATCCAAACGAAACCACGCACCATTACGTCTTCCAAGGCACCGTCACCGTCACGGCGGTCCGCTTAGGGCTCCACCCGTGATCCGTCGGATGGAACTCAGGGGTGCATGACGATCTTTCCCACGTGCCCCCTGAGGGAGAGTTCTTCCTGCGCCCGAGCGGCCTGGTCCAGGGGGAAGGTCGCGGCGATGACGGGCTGGACCTCTGCCCGACGAGCGAGGTCCATGAGGAGGTCGAAGTGCCTGGGCGTGTGCATCGCGGACCCGATGACCTGGACGTTGTGCAGGTAGAGGCGGCGCACGTCAAAGGTCAGTTCGTAGCCACCGAGTGCGCCGGCGATGACCCACCGGCCCCCTTCGCGCAACAGCGGCAGCCCCTCGCCGACCAGTTCGCCGGCCACGACGTCGAGTGCGACGTCGATGCCCTCCGGGGCGGCGGCGCGGATTTGTCCGGCGATGTCTTCTGCACGGTCGATGACGTCGTGCGCGCCTGCTTCGCGCACCGCGTCGATCTTGGGTCCACTGCTGATGGCGAGCACCCTCGCGCCGCGTGCACGGGCGATCTGCACCAGCGCGAGGCCGACGCCACCGGAGGCTCCCGAGACCAGGGTGGTTTCCCCCTTCCGTAGCCGGCCGCGCTCGATCATGCCCAGCGCCGTGCCGTACGCGGTCGGCAGCGTCGCGAGCTGCTCGTCCGTAAGCGGAGATTCCGTCACGTCGTGTACACGCTCCACCGGCGCCGTCACGTACTCGGCGTATCCGCCGTCGCGTTCGCTCCCCATCAGGCCCACCGGGTGGGCGTCCGGCCCTTCGGTGTCGTAGATCGCGGGGTCGACGACCACTCGGCGTCCTACGAGGCCCCCCGTGACGCCGGTCCCGACGGCCACGACCCGGCCGGCCACGTCGGCGCCCTGGATGCGCGGGAAGTCGATCGGGCCTCGCCAGCCCGAGAGCGCCTTCGGGTTGTCCGGACGGCCGTAGGCGCCTTCCCGGGTCCACAGGTCGGTGTTGTTCAGCGCTACCGCGCCGACCTGGACCAGCACCTCCCCTGCCTGAGGGGCGGGGACGGCGACCTCCGCCAGCTCAAGGACCTCCGGTCCTCCGTGCCTGGTGATGCGCACCGCTCGCATGAGCTCGGACACACCCATCGCTTGAACCTCCTCGCAGGTATACTGATCTGTAAACCTTTCCCCACCGTACACCGATCTGTGAAGGGGCCCGTCGTGCAGGGAGCGCGGCCTATGACACCGGCCGGCCGCCGCATCGTGGCGGCCGCCGAGGAGTTGTTCTACAACCGCGGCATCACGGCGGTCGGTGTGGACCTGATCGCCGAGCGCTCGGGCGTGACCAAGCGGACCCTGTACAACCAGTTCGGTTCGAAAGACCGCCTCGTGGCGGCCTATCTCACGGAACGCGACCAGCGCTGGCGGTCACTCGTCCGTGCCGCCGTTGACGCCAGCGACACCCCGGCCGAGGCCGTCACCGCCCCCTTCGAGGCCCTGCGGACCTGGAGCGAGACCAACACCCGCGGATGCGCCTTCATCAACGCACTGGCGGAGCTCCCGGATCCCTCGCATTCCGCATACCGCATCGCCGCGAACCAGAAGCTCTGGCTGCTGAACCTGTTCAAGGAACTCGCCGCCACGGCGGGCTGCTCGCACCCGGCCACCCTGGCCACCCAACTGCTCGTGCTGCACGAGGGTGCTGTCGCCACGCAGCCGCTCTCGCTCGACAGCCTTCCGGAGAGTACTGACCTGGCCCGAGTCCTGGTTCAAGCCAGCCTGTCGCACGGTCAGTAGAGCGTTTTCGACAGGGCGGGGTATGCGTGATGGGCATCGCGACCCCGGCCATGATCTGATCCACCGGACAGGGCCTGGCCGGGCGTCGCGGCGTGGGCGGGTTCAGGCGCCGACGGCACCCGGCGAGCCCAGGCCCTCCAGGACCACCGCGCCCGGCAACCCGGCCAGCAGCTTGCCCGGGACGATGAGTTTGCCGCGGCGGGTGCCGCTGCCGATGAGGGCGTAGGGGATGTCGGCCACGGCGGAGTCCACCAGGAGCGGCCAGGTGGCGGGCAGGCCGATGGGGGTGATGCCACCGAACTCCATGCCGCTTTCGCCCGTGGCCGTGTCCATCGGGGCGAACGACGCCTTGCGCGCGCCGAGCTGGCGGCGCACCACGCCGTTGACGTCCGCGCGGGTGTGGGCCAGGACCAGGCAGGCGGCGAGAGTGGTCTCGCCGCCCCGTTTGCCCGCGACGACCACGCAGTTGGCGGACTGTTCCAGCAGCCAGGGGCCGTAGTTCTCGACGAGTACGGCGGTGTCGGCCTTGTCCGGGTCGGTGTCCACGAACAGCACCTGCTCCACCGGCTCCGAGCCACGCCAGTCGCGCAGCGCCTCGGCGACGGGGGCGGTCAGCAGATCCAGGCACTCGACGGCGGGACGGACCTCGTCGAAGGCATCCATCGGCGTACTCATGCCGTCAAACTAGCAGGCCGGGCGGGGTACGAAGGGCCGGGTGGCGTCAGCGGGCGGGCGGTACCGACACCGCCATGGTCATCTCCACCGGTGCCGACCCCTCGTTGCGGTAGGTGTGCGGGGTGTTCGCCTCGAACGCCGCGGAGGTGCCGGCCGGGACGGTGTGCGCCTCGCCGCCGAGCACCAGGGTGAGCTCGCCCGCCGTCACATGGATCAGCTCGACCGTGCCGGACGGATGCGGATCGGAGGCACTCTCGTCGCCGGGCATCAGCCGCCATCCCCACATCTCCAGCGGACCGCCCGCCTCGGTGCCGACGAGCAGGGAGGTGTAGCTGCCCGCCTCGGTGGACCACATCCGTACCGCCTGCTCGGGCGGGACGAAGGTCACCCGCGGCCCGTGCTCGTAGTCGAGCAGGGTGGTGATGCTCACGCCGAGCGCGTCCGCGAGCTTGACCGTGGTGCCCACGCTCGGATTCGTACGGGCCTGCTCGATCTGGATGATCATGCCCCGGCTGACCCCGGCGCGGGCCGCGAGGGCGTCGAGGGTGAAGCCGCGTTCGTTGCGCCACCGCTTGAGGTTGCGGGCGAGCGACTGCGTGAGCTGATCGAGGTCCGTCACGGTCCGGTCCGTCCATAATAGTGAATGGCGTAGTCGAGTGCAGTGAACTACTGTGGGCTGTACTCCCACGTCCACCACACTGTACGGCGAGGTTTCACCATGTCCGCACTCTTCGCGCTTGCCACCAGCCTGCTCTGGGGGCTGGCCGACTTCGGCGGAGGGTTGCTCACCCGGCGCACACCCGCGCTCACCGTGGTCGTCGCCTCCCAGATCATCGCGGTGACCGTCCTCGGGGCCATCGTGGTGGCCACCGGCGGATGGTCCGAGGCGGGGCCGCAGTTGTGGTTCGCGGCGGCGGCCGGTGTGGTCGGCCCGGCCGCGATGCTGTGCTTCTACCGGGCCCTCGCGCTCGGCCCGATGGGCGTCGTCTCCCCGCTCGGCGCGCTCGGCGGGGTCATCGTGCCGCTCGGCGTCGCGCTGGTGCTCGGCGAGCGGCCCGGGCTGCTGCAGGTCTCCGGGGTCGTGGTGGCGGTCGCGGGCGTGGTCCTGGCGAGCGGTCCGCAGACCGGCGGTGCGCCCGTCCAGCGGCAGACGCTCCTGCTCACCCTGGTCGCCGCGCTGGGCTTCGGCTCGGTGATGGCGCTGATCGCCGAGGCGTCGACCACGCTGACCGGGCTCTTCCTCGCGCTGTTCGTCCAGCGGGTGTGCAATGTGGCGGTCGGCGGCACCGCGCTCCTCTTCTCCGTACGGCGGGGAAACCCCGGACTGCCCGAGGGCGGGATGGGCGTGGTGTGGGCGTCGCTGCCCGCGCTCGCCTTCGTGGGCCTCGCCGACGTGGCCGCGAACGGCACGTACAACCTCGCCGCCCACCACGGCCCGGTCACCGTCGCCGCGGTGCTCGCCTCCCTGTACCCCGTGGTGACCGCCCTCGCCGCCCGCGGACTGCTCGGCGAGCGGCTGCGGGTGGTGCAGGCCACGGGCGCCGGACTCGCCCTGGTCGGGACGCTGCTGCTGGCCACGGGCTGAGCGGACCGCGGCCCGGCCCATCCCGCGTAAGCGGCCCGGTCCCGTCCCGCGTAAGCGGCCCGGTCCCGTCCCGCGTAAGCGGCCCGGTCCCGTCCCGCGTAAGCGGCCCGGTCCCGTCCCGCGTAAGCGGCCCGGTCCCGTCCCACCATGCATAAGCCGACGCGTCCCAGGAACCCCCTACTCCATGGCGCACATGATCGAGAACCTGTATGGGGTGCGGGCCGGAGCCCGAGGAGTCGCACAGGCCGCGGTCCGGGCGTGCCGCGGGCCGGGGCGGGAGCGGGACCTGGTCGTGCAGTCGCTGAAGGCCGCCGGGGCGGCCACCCTCGCCTGGGCGGTGTCGGGGTGGTGGCTGCGGGATCCGGTGGCGCTGATGGCGCCGTGGGTGGCGGTGGTCCTGGTGCAAGCCACCGTCTTCCGTTCGCTGTTCAAGGGGTTGCAGCAGCTGGTGGCCATCGCCGTCGGCACGCTCCTGGCGGCGGGGGCCGAAGCCCTGACGGGGAACACCCTGGCCTCGGTGGCCCTGGTCCTGCCGGTCGTGATGCTGCTCAGCAACTGGCCCCGCCTCGGCGACCAGGGCATCTACGGGCCCACCACCGCGCTGTTCACCCTCACCTCCGGCCCCGTGTCCAGCCTCACGGTCTCCCACCGGCTGCTGCAGGCGGTGCTGGGCGCCGCGATCGGCATCGCGGTCAACGCGCTGATCTTCCCTCCGGTCCATCTGCGGGACATACGGGAGAACCTCAGCGGTCTGGCCCGTGGCGCGGAGGACGCCCTCGCGTGCATGGCCGAGCGGCTGAGCGAGGAGGACTGGTCCGAGGAGACGGCCGCCGACTGGCGGCGGCTGTCGAATCGCCTCCAACAGCGGCAGGAGAGCCTGCGATCGGCACGGCTGTGGAGCCATGAGAGCCTCCGGCTGAACCCCAGGCTGCCGTGGAGGGGGCGCCGGAAGCTGCCGCCGGTCCCCGACGAGAGCGAGGACCAGCGATGGGGGTCGATCGTCGCGCAGATCGGCGGGATCACCAACACCATGATCGATATCGCCGACGAGAACCGCACCATCCCCTCCCCCGACCACCAGGCGCTCGGCGACTACGGCCGCCTCCTCTGTGCCCTGGCGGCCGCGTGCCGGGCCCGCGCGGATCTGATCTGCCTGCCCTCCGCCCCCGACGACGAGGAGACGCACACCCGACTCGACGAGGCCCTGGACTCGGTCGAACGGCGCCACGACGCCCTCCACAAGCACCTCTGCGACCAGCGCAGCGTCTCCGCCGCCACCACCGCCGTGCTGGGCACCCTGTTGATCCAGGCCCAGAACATCTGGCATGACATCGCCCCGGAGACCTGGCCCCGCGCCACCGCCGGGGCATAGCACCCGGCCGTCGGGGTACACCGGTGCAGTCCCCGCGGTGGTGTCGGGGCGGAGTGTGAGGAGTGGTGCCCATGAAGCCGATCGGCCACGCACGGCCGGGATTCCCCTGCTGGGTGAGTCTCGCCGCCCCCAGCATCCAGGCGGCGCAGGAGTTCTACACCGCGGTGCTCGGGTGGACCTGGCGCCCCACCGGGATGGGTGAGGAGTTCCGTACGGCGCTGTTCGGCGGCGCGCCGGTGGCCGGGGTCGGAGCACTCGCGAACAGCCTTCGGAGCGCGGCCGCCTGGACACCGTTCTTCGCCGTGGAGGACGCGGACGCCACCGCGGCACGGATCCATGAGCGGGGCGGCACCGTCGGCGTCGGCCCGCTCCCCTTCGGCCCGGGCCGCCGCGCCGCGCTGGCCGCCGACCGCGACGGCGCCGTCTTCGGCTTCTGGGCGGGGGAGGCGCTGCCCGGCTGGCCGTCGGGTCCGGACGGCGCCCCGGCCTGGCTGGAGCTGCGCACGCGCGACGCGTTCGCGGTCGCCCTCTTCTACGGCGAGGTCTTCGGCTGGGCGTCCCCGGAGGGCAGCTGCTCGGTGGAGTACGAGAACGACGAGGTGATCGTGCGCGAGGCGGGGCGCAAGCTGGCGGTGGTCCACGGCGGCGCCGTCGAGCAGGCCCCCGACCCGGAGGTCCGGCCGCGCTGGTACGTCCACTTCCGCGTCCCGGATGTGACGGCCGCGGTGACGGCGGCCCGTGCCGCCGGAGGCACGGTCGCCCTCGCGCCGACCGCCTCCCCCGCCGGCCGTCAGGCGATCCTGCGCGACCCGGACGGCGGGCTGTTCACCGTCACCGCCGCCTGACGGACGGCCCGAAGCGGCCCGCTCCGGCTCACCTCGCCCCGGCCCGGCTGAGTCCACGCCACCCCGCCCCGGCTCGGCGTATGGCGGAAAGACGGCGCGGACCGGTGACGAAGCCGGTCCGGCCGGGAAGCCGTGGTGGCGACGGGCGCGCGGGAACACCCTGCCGTCCGCACTGTCGGCAGGACGGAGAGCGGTGATGGCCACCACGGCGGACGAAACCCGGGCCGGTCTGCCCACGCCGCACACCATCCGGCTCCCGGGGATCGTGCTGGGCGTGGGGCTGGGCGGCTTCCTCGACGGGATCCTGCTGCACCAGCTCCTGCAGTGGCACCACATGCTCAGCGGCACCGACCACGACCACATCGGGGTCAGGTACTACAACCCGCACACCGTCCCCGGGCTGGAGATGAACACCGTGTGGGACGGGATCTTCCACGCCGTGTGCTGGATCGCGGTCCTGCTGGGGCTGGCGATCCTCTACGCCCGGGTCACCCACGACCGCCGCCGGGTGTGGGGCTCGCGCGTGCTGTGGGGCTGGATCCTGGTCGGCTGGGGCCTGTTCAACCTGGTCGAGGGGGTGCTGGACCACCAGATCCTCGGCATCCACCATGTCCGCGGCGGCCCGGAGCAGGCGTGGTGGGACGCCGGTTTCCTGATCCTGGGCGCCCTTCTGGTGGCCGGCGGCTATCTGCTGCAGCGCGGCGGGGCGCCCTCCGGCCCCGAGGCACCCCACGCCACCGGGCCCAGGTGATGGGTGGCGGCGCGGCGCATCCCGGCCATGGACACGGCGGGGGCGGCGGCCCCCTGGACGTATGGCTGCCGGGCCTCGCCCTGCTGGTGTGCGCCGCCGCCTACGCGCTGGCGGTCCGCCGCGCCCGTCGCCGCAACCCCGCCCAGGGCTGGCCGGCCGCCCGATCGGTGAGCTTCGCGGCCGGGCTCGCCCTCCTGGCCCTCGCGCTGCTTCCGCCCCTCGCGCCGTTCGCCCATCGGGACTTCCGCGGCCATATGGTCCAGCATCTGCTGCTCGGGATGTATGCACCCCTGGCGCTGGTGCTCGCGGCCCCGGTCACCCTGCTGCTGCGCGCCCTGCCCCCGCACCGCGGCCGATGGCTGACCGCGGTGCTGCGCACCCGCCCCGCGCGGCTGCTCGCCCACCCCGTCGCCGCCCTGCTGCTGACCACCGGTGGGCTGGTGCTGCTGTACTTCACCCCCCTCTACGACACCGTCATGGGCCGACCGGGGTGGCACTGGCTGACACACGCCCATTTCCTGCTCTCGGGCTGGCTGTTCGCCTATGTCATCGCCGGTCCCGACCCGGCGCCCGCCCGGCCGGGTGTGCCGGCCCGACTGGTGGTCCTCGGCCTCGCCATCGCGGCCCACGCCACCATCGCCCAGTTGATGTACGGGGGCTTCTGGGTCGAGGTCCACGCGCCGATCGCCGAGGTCCAGGGCGGCGCGGAGATCATGTACTACGGCGGCGACGTCGCCGAGCTCCTGCTGGCCGCGGCCCTCGTCGCCACCTGGCGTCCCGTACGGACCCCTCGGAGTGCGTACGGGACACGGCTACGCTCGGTGCGGCGCCCGACCGGGCGGCTCGAGGAGGGGATGCGTGATGGCGGAGCATGAGGACCGAGACGGAGTGGTGGTGTACTGGCGGCCGCTGTGCCCGTTCTGTATGCACCTGCGCACGCGGCTGCGCCTCGCCCGGCTGCGGCACACCGAGGTGAACATCTGGCGGGATCCGGAGGCGGCCGCGTTCGTCCGCTTGGTCGCGGACGGGAACGAGACGGTGCCGACCGTGACGGTGGCCGGCCGGCCCATGGTGAACCCGTCGATGGGTGAGCTGATGGAGGCGGTCAGGACCCACGCCCCGCACGTCCTGTCCAAGGACTGATGAGGGGTGTCGTACCGGGCGGGCCGGGGTACCCGCCTCGCAAGCCGTCGGCGTACCCCCGGGGGAACACGGTGGCCAGGCCCTTCCGGTCCAGACCACGGGCCGGAAGAGCCGCCCGGCTGATGCGTCGGCCCCAGCCGATGCGTCAGCCGCCAATATCGCCCGTCAGCCGTCACTACCGGCCTCAGCCGTCGATACCGCCGCTCTCGCAGATCTGCCGGGCGAGATCCCGCAGCTTGACGTTACGCTCCTGGGAGACCCGCCGCATCAGCGCGAAGGCGTCATCCTCGGTGATCTTCAGCCGTTCCATGAGGATGCCCATGGCCTCGCCGATGGTGTGCCGGGTCTCGATCGCCTGCTGGAGCTGGTCGGCGGTGCGGGCGCTGGAGAAGGCGACCGCGCCGTGCGAGGCGAGCAGCCAGCCGGCCGTCTCGCTGGCCTTGGTGAAGGCGGCGGGGCGCGCCGAGTAGAGGTTCAGGGCGCCGAGGTTCTCCTTCTCGGTGTAGAGCAGGAATCCCATCATGCTGCCGATGCCGAGGTCGCGGGCCTGGCTGACGAAGGCCGGCCAGCGCTCCTCGGGCTGGGTGAAGTCCTTGATCCGGAACACCCGCTCACCGCCCAGCCGCCGGGCCGCGTCGAAGCACGGCCCCTCGCCGAGCCGTTCCTGCAGCCGGTCGGAGCGGACCACCAGGCTGTCGGTGGGGGCGAGCGACTCCACCCGCTTGCCGCGGAGCATCAGAATGCCGGCCGCGTCGCAGCCGTCCACGATGTCCACCGCGCACTCGGAGATCCGCTCGAGAGTGGCCTCCACGGATTCCTGCGCCAGCAGGTCCCGCGCCATGGTGGCCATGCGTTCGGCGAAGACTTCCCAGTCCATGACCACCATCCGATCACATCGAGTTACTCGCCGCCTCTGAGCGCTTCCCGGTACTGCTCGGCCCGGTCCGCGTACACCTGGGCGTTGAGCTTGATGCCTTCCCGTTCCTCGTCGGTGAGGGCGCGCTTCACCTTCGCCGGCACCCCGGCCACCAGTGAGCCGGGCGGTATCTCCATGCCCTGCGGCACCAGGGCCTGGGCGGCGACCAGCGATCCGGCACCGACCCGGGCGCCGTTGAGGACCGTGGCCCCCATGCCGATGAGCACATCGTCCTCGACCGTGCAGCCGTGCACGACCGCGTTGTGCCCGACGGAGACCCGCTCACCGATCGAGACCGGGAATCCGGGGTCGACGTGCACCGTGCAATTGTCCTGGATATTGCTGTCCGCGCCGACGACGATGGGGCCGCCGTCGCCCCGTAGCACCGCCTGGTACCAGATGCTCGCTCCCGCGGCCAGCACGACCTCGCCGATCACCACCGACGTGGGAGCCACGAACGCCTCGGGGGCGATCTGTGGCTCCTTGCCGCCGATACCGAAGATCAAGGCGTCCCGCACCGTTACTCCCACCTGGTTGTCCTCTTCGTGTTCCCCGCCCTGGCCGGTCCACCGCTTCGGCAGGCGACCGCCTCAGTCGCCGGCCCGGACCGGCTCCGGCTCGGCCGTCTCGGAATCGGCCGTCGTGACCGCGGCGGTGGGCTTGGCCTTCTTGGAGCGCCACTTCATGACGAGCATCGAGCCGAGGCCGAAGAGCAGGGCCAGCACGAGCCCGAGCCAGGAGAAGCGCTTGAGCCAGTCCTCGGCGACCTTGCCCAGGGAGTAGATGACCGCGGTGGTGCCACCGGCCCAGATGATGCCGCCGAGCACATTGGCGATGAGGAACTTCCAGTACGGCATCTGCAGCACACCCGCGAGCGGACCCGCGAAGATGCGCAGCAGTGCGATGAAACGGCCGACGAAGACCGCCCACATGCCCCACTTCTGGAAGGAGCGCTCGGCGGTCGCCACATGTTCGGCGCTGAAGTGCTTGGGGAATTTGCGGCCCAGCCAGGTGAGGAGTGGCTGGCCGCCCTTGCGGCCGATGAGATAGCCGATGGAGTCGCCGATCACCGCGCCCGCGATGGCGCTGGCGCCGAGGACGTAGGGGTTGATGTGGTCCTGTGAGGCCGCCAGCAGCGTCGCGCTGACGAGGACGATCTCACCGGGAAGCGGGATTCCCAGGCTCTCCAGGCCGATGACGAGACCCACCAGCAGATACACGCTGACCGCGGGTACGGTCTCGAGCCATTCCTCGATATGCAACGCCGGTTCCTCCCCATGTGGCGATCGCTTCCCGGCGTGCGCCGGACGGGAGCGCGGCGCACCCCGGGAAGACTACTCAATCGGCACGCGGTCGCCATCATCCCCAGGTCGTGCTCCCGCTCGCGTCGAGTCCGGCGAAGGGATGACCGCTCAGGACTGGGGACGTAGGGTCCACACGATGGACATCTCGCCGGTGACGGCGCCGTCCTCCCGGGTGATCGCGACGTTCACCGGGAATTCGGGGCGCTTCCCCGCGTCCAGCTCGGCGACCACCTCGGCGGCGGTCCGGCCGAGGGTGGCGGTCGCGGTGACCGGACCCTTGGCGAGCTTCTTGTAGCCGATCTCGGCACGCACGGCCAGCGGTACGGCGCGGCCGAGCTGATCGCTGAACGCCGCCAGCACGATCGCGCCGCTCGCGGACTCGGCCAGGGTGAACATCGCGCCCGCGTGGGGGCCGCCGACGTGGTTGTGGAAGTCGGACTGGTCGGGCAGGCGCAGCACCGCGCGCTCGGGCGACGCCTCGATGAACTCCAGGTTCAGGGTGCGCACCATGGGAACCGTGGCGGCGAGCATCTCACCGACGGAAGGCTGAGTTTCTGACATGCCACGGAAGTTACCACCCAGTAGAAAACGGCGGAAGGGGCGGTTCACGGGGCAGCCGTAGCAGCCGTCGTCGGCCCCCTCTATCGTTACTCGCCATGTGGCCAGGACAGCAGCCGCCCGGGGGCGAGCAGAACAACCCGCAAGGTCAGAACCCCTATCAGCAGCCGGGGTACCAGCAGCCGGGATACGACCAGTCCAACCCGTATCAGCAGCCGGGATACCAGCAGCCGAATCCCTATCAGCAGCCTCCTCAGCAGCAGCCGGGACAGCCCGGTCAGCCGGAGCAACCGGGGTACGGGCAGCAGCCGGGTTACGGCCAGCCGCAGCAGCCCGGGTACGGCCCGCCACAGGGTCCGCCGCAGCCGACCGGCCAGCAGTGGGGCGCTCCGTCCGGCCCGCCCGGCGCACCGCAGCCGCCGCGCGACAACAAGAAGCGCACGACGACCATCGCCATCGTCGCGGCGATCGCGGTCGTCGCGGCCGCCGCCATCACCGGTGCGCTGGTCCTGGGCAAGGACGACAGCGACGGCGGTGACGAGTCCAAGGGAAAGGACAAGACGCCCGCCGTCTCCTCGTCCGCCCCGACCTCCGACGAGCCGACCGAGGACCCGGGCGGCGGCGGTGCGGACAACCCGCGCGCCGGCGGTGACGCCACCGACGTCAAGGCGGTCATACCCGGCTGGAAGCCGGTCGTCAGCCCCAAGCGGCACAACGCCTTCGACGTCCCCCCGGAGTGGACGGTCGAATCGCCGGGGCTGAGCACCGGTTTCGAGGACGACAAGGGCAAGCCGCTCGTTGTCATGTCCGCTCCGGCCAGGTACAAGAAGGACTACTGCTCGGTCAAGGACAAGGACGGCTACGTCAACAAGAGCCACGCCGCCGGAGCGGGCTCCAAGGGTGCGCAGGGCGCGAAGAACGAGGCGTCGGCCGCCAAGGTCGAGGCCGAGAACTGGGTCTTCGCCGCCTTCGACCAGGACCAGACCGGGACCCGCAAGGTCACCGACGCCAAGAAGTTCACCAGCGCCCACGGCCTCAAGGGCTACACCGCCTCGGCCACCGTCACCGGGGTGAAGAAGACCGACAAGTGCACCACCGACGGCAAGTCCGTCACGGTGACCTACACGGACACCAACGGTGACTTCGCGACGTGGGTCCTCTACTCCGTCAAGGGCACCAAGGAAGAGGTCCCGGACGCCACGATCAAGAAGATCATGAGTTCGCTGCGGCCGGTGAAGTCGGAGGTCTCCTGACCACCGCCTGACCACCGGTGACGGCGGCCGGAATACGGTTGGACGCCGGGGCCCGCCCCCAGGGATAGTCCCGATGTGACGACTCCTCCGGCCCCGGGCCTCCGATCGCGCCGCCCCGCGTGGGCCGGCCGCAACTACACCCTGCTGACCGCCGCCGCCGTGGTGACGGGCCTCGGGAACGCCGGAGCCCTCATCGCGGCGGCGTTCGCGGTGCTGGAGGCCGGTGGGGACGGCGGCGACGTCGGGCTGGTGGCGGCGGCCCGCACGGTTCCGCTGGTGGTCTTCCTGCTGATCGGCGGCGCGCTGGCGGACCGGCTGCCCCGCCACCGGGTGATGGTCGCCGCCAACAGCCTCAACTGCGCCTCGCAGGCGGTCTTCGCCGTGCTCGTCCTGTCCGGCGAGGCGCGGCTGTGGCAGATGGCCGTGCTCTCCGCGCTCGGCGGCACCGGGCAGGCGTTCTTCTCCCCCGCCGCCGAGGGCATGCTGCTCTCCAGCGTCACCGGCGAACAGGCGGCCCGCGCCTTCGCGCTGTTCCGGATGGGCATGAACGGTGCGCAGATCGGCGGGGCCGCGCTCGGCGGCGCGCTGATCGCGGTGGTCGGCCCCGGCTGGATGCTGGCCGTGGACGCCGCCGCGTTCGCGATCGCCGGTTCCCTGCGCGCCCTGCTCGACGTCAGCGCGGTGGCCGGGCGGAAACCCGGGGGCGGCATGCTGCGGGATCTGCGCGAGGGCTGGCACGAAGTCATCGGCCGTCCCTGGCTGTGGTCCATCATCGTGCAGTTCGCCGTCGTCAACGCCGTGGTGGGAGCGGCCGAGTCGGTGTTCGGCCCGCTGGTCGCCGAGGACCATCTGGGCGGCGCGCGGCCCTGGGGGTTCGCGCTCGCGGCGTTCGGCGCGGGCACCGTCCTGGGCGGTCTGCTGATGATGCGCTGGCGGCCGCGCCGACTGCTGCTCGCGGGCTCCTTGAGCATCCTGCCGCTCGCCCTGCCGGCGGCCGCGCTGGCCGTCCCGGTGGCGATTCCGGCCCTGGTCGTGGTGATGTTCCTGGTCGGGGTGTCGGTGGAGGTGTTCGGGGTGTCCTGGATGACCGCGCTGCACCAGGAGATTCCCGAGGACAAGCTGTCGCGGGTCTCGGCGTACGACTGGTTCGGCTCCGTCGCCATGGTGCCGGTCGCCACGGCGCTCGCGGGCCCGGCCGAGGAGGCGTTCGGCAGGTCGGCCTCGCTGTGGGGCTGTTCGGCGCTGATCCTGGCGCTGACGCTGGCGGTGCTGACGGTCCCGGACGTACGGCGGCTGCACCGACGCGAGAGCACGCCCGTCATCGAGGGCGGCCCCGCCGCCACGGACGCCGCCCCGGAGCCGGTCAGCCCACGCTGAACGCCCCGTCCGGCGGCTCGGGCGACGGTGTGGCGTCCTCGTCCCGTACCGGCGCCGCGCCGCCCATGAAACGCTCCAGCGCCGCCCCGTACTCGACCCTGGCCGGGAAGGCGTCCGCCGCCGCACGGCGGGCCAGCACGGCCACCGGCGGTTCGGACTGGGAGGCGACCAGTACGGCGTTGCCGAACCGGCGGCCGCGCAGCACGGACGGCTCGGCGATCAGGGCGAGATGCGCGAACGCCGTGCGGTAGGTGGCCAGTTGGGAGCGGAGGAAGGCGAACGGCGCCCCGTCGGCCAGATTCGCCACGTACCACCCGCCCGGCCGCAGCGCCCTGGCCGCGGCGCGGGCGTATTCGACGGAGGTCAGATGTGCGGGCACCCGCGAACCGCCGAAGACATCCGCCACGATGACATCGGCGGACCCCTCGGGCGCGGACTCCAGCGCCGTCCGGGCGTCCTGCGGCCGCACCGTGATACCCGCCCCGGACGGCGCCGGAAGATGCTCGGCGACCAGCTCCAGCAGCCCCCGATCGGCCTCGATCACCACCTGGTGCGAGCCGGGGCGGGTGGCGGCCAGATAGCGGGGCAGCATCAGCGCCCCGCCGCCCAGGTGCAGAACGTCGAGCGGGTCGCCGGGATCGGCCGCCGCGTCCAGGACATGGGCGATCCGCCGCGCGTACTCGAATTCGAGATGGACCGGATCGTCCAGGTCGACGTACGACTGCGGGGCGCCGTCCACCGTGAGCAGCCAGGCGTGCGGGCGGTCCAGGTCCGGCATCAGCTTGGCGGTACCGCCGTCCACGGCGCGGCTTACGGGTATCGGCTCGTTCACCGTCTCATTGTGCCGTCACGGGCTCCTTGGCTCCCGCTCGCCCGCTTCCTGCTCGAGGAAGCGGGCGAGCGGGACCGCTGATCCTTACGGCTGGTCGAGCACGGTGGTCACCGTGCCCGCGCCCACCGTGCGGCCGCCCTCGCGGATCGCGAAGCCGAGGCCCGGCTCCAGCGGTACGGCGCGGCCAAGCTCGACCGTCATGGTGACGGTGTCACCGGGGCGCGCCACCGCCACGGGCCCGAGGTCCACGGCGCCGACCACATCGGCCGTGCGGAGGTAGAACTGCGGGCGGTAGCCGGTGGACACCGGGGTCCGCCGCCCGCCCTCGGCCGCCGACAGGACGTACACCCGCGCGGTGAACCGCCGCCTGGGTGCGAGGCTGCCGGGCGCCGCCACCACATCGCCGCGGCGCACCGCGTCCCGCGCCACCCCGCGCAGCAGCAGCGCGACATTGTCGCCCGCCTCGGCCGCCGCCATGGACTTGCCGAAGGTCTCCACCCCGGTGACCACCGTGGCCACCTCGGTGCCGGGCACCTCGACACGGTCGCCGACGCGTACCGTGCCGCGCTCGATGGCGCCGGTGACGACCGTGCCGCGTCCGGTGATGGTCAGCACGTTCTCCACCGGCAGCAGGAACGGGGCCCGGGTGAGGCGCACGGGCGTCGGCACATAGATGTCCACGGCGTCCAGCAGCGCCTCGATCGCCCCGGTCCACCGCGGGTCGCCGTCCAGCGCCCGCAGCCCGGAGACCCGTACGACGGGTGTGGTGTCGCCGGGATAGCCGTGTGCGGAGAGCAGCTCGCGCACCTCGAGCTCGACGAGGTCGGTGAGCTCGGGGTCGCCCGCGTCGGCCTTGTTGAGGGCCACCACGATGTGGTCGACGCCGACCTGACGGGCCAGCAGCACATGCTCGGCGGTCTGCGGCATCACCCCGTCGAGCGCGGAGACGACGAGGATCGCCCCGTCGATCTGGGCGGCCCCGGTCACCATGTTCTTGATGAAGTCGGCGTGGCCGGGCATGTCGACATGCGCGTAGTGGCGGGTCTCGGTCTCGTACTCGACATGCGCGATGTTGATGGTGATGCCGCGCGCGGCCTCCTCCGGCGCCCGGTCGATACGGTCCGCCGGTACGTAGGCGCCGCCGGTGCCGCGCTCGCTCAGCACCTTGGTGATGGCGGCGGTCAGCGTGGTCTTGCCGTGGTCGACATGGCCCATGGTGCCGATGTTCAGATGCGGCTTGGTGCGCACATAGGTCTGCTTGGACATGCGACGGTCTCTCCTCGTCAGCGGGGGTGGGAAGCGCGGACCCCAGAACCTCGCCGACCCTCCCCCTGGGGGATCCGTCGGAGTTGTCCGAGGAGGGTCAGCTTCGGGCGCCGTGGAGGCAGACGGCGGGAACGGCGGCGGGCGGATCCGTCGTGAGGGCGGCGACCGCGGCCGGAGCGAGAGAGGGGACGGCAGCCTTCGGCGCGTCCGCGACCGCGGACGTCGGCGTGAGGAAGGCGAGCCGGAACATGCTGTGATCTTCGCGCACTGTACGGTCCGCGTCGAATGGTTTTCGGTGCGTACGGGACCGGTGGGGCCGGTGGTCCGGGAGCGAACGCCCGGGGGCACAGGGATGGATGACCGGGCGTCCGGCCTGCTCGTTTCCGGTGTCCGGCCCGGGCCCGGCGCCTGGTCTTCGACCGTCCGCCGTCTGGTTTCGGACCGCCCGCCGACTGGTTTGAGACGGTCCGCCGACCCTCTGTCGACGGTCTGCCGACAATCGGACGACAACGCGACGACATCACGGCGCCCGCCCGGCTTGGTCGGTTACGCTCCACCGATGCTCGATGTCGCCGCACCGCCCGCGAAACCGGCCACGCGCCGCACCCGCGCCGTGCTCCTCTCGCCGTGGTCGCGGCTGGGGCTGCTCGCCGCGCTGCTCACGGGTTCCGCGATCGCGGTCTGGCTGTGGCAGCCGCAGCGGCTGCTGACCCACGGCTGGCCGGAGCTGTCGGGCGCGACGGCCGTGGTGCTGTTCACAGCCGCGTACGGAGTGGGCACCGCCGCCCTGGTGCCCCGGCCGCTGCTGAACCTGGCGGCCGGTGCGCTCTTCGGCATCCAGGCCGGGCTGGTCACGGCCGTCGGCGGCACGGTGATCGGCGCCGGGATCGCCTTCGGTCTCGGCCGGCTGCTGGGGCAGGACGCGCTGCGGCCGCTGCTGCGGGGCCGCTGGCTCACGGCGGCGGACCGGCAGCTGAGCCACCACGGGTTCCGGTCCATGCTGGCGATCCGGCTGTTCCCCGGCGTACCGTTCGCCGCCGCCAACTACTGCGCGGCCGTCTCACGGATGGGCTGGCCGTCGTTCCTGCTGGCCACGGGGCTGGGCAGTGTGCCGAACACCGCCGCGTACGTGGTCGCGGGCAGCCGCGCCACCACCCCCACCTCACCCGCCTTCCTCCTCGCGCTGGCCTTCATCACGGTGCCCGCCGTCGCGGGGGCGCTGGTGGCCTGGCGCAAACGCGGCCGGCTGCGGCCCGCGGGCCCCGGGGAGCGCCTCGCCGAGGATCCGGCCGCGGGCGGGACGCCGCCGTCGGCCTGACGAGCGGCGGACCGGAGGCGGGGGACCCGCTCAGCCGTCACCCGGTCCATGGGCGGCGGCGCGGGCGGACAGCGGCTCGGCGATGTCCTCGAGCGAGCGCTGTTCCGCCGGGATGGCGAGGAAGGCGGCGACGAGCCCGGCGGCGACCATGAGCGACGCCCCGATGGAGAAGGCCAGCGCGGTGTCGGCGACGACTCCGCTCTGCGTCAGATCCGCGAAGATCAGCGGACCGGTGATGCCTCCGGCCGCCGTGCCGATGGCGTAGAAGAAGGCGATGGCCAGGGCGCGCGTCTCCATCGGGAAGACCTCGCTGACCGTCAGGTACGCGGAGCTCGCACCGGCCGAGGCGAAGAAGAGGACCACGCACCAGCAGGCGGTCATCGTGGTCGCGCTGAGCCAGCCGTTGCCGAACATCCAGGCGGTGATGAACAGCAGCACACCGGAGAGGATGTAGGTCCCCGAGATCATCGGGCGACGGCCGACCGTGTCGAAGAGCCTGCTCAGCAGGGCCGGCCCGAGGAAGTTGCCGAAGGCGATGACCGCGAAGTAGTAGCCGGTGTCGCCGCTGGGCACATCGAAGAACTGCACCAGGATCGAGCCGAAGCCGAAGGTGATGGCGTTGTAGAGGAACGCCTGCCCGATGAAGAGGGCCAGCCCCAGGACCGCGCGCCGGGGATACGCCCGGAAGAGCGTCCGGGCGATCTCGATGAAGCCGGTGCTCTTCCGCGTCTTGATGGTGATGGCCTTGTCCGGCTCGGGCAGGCGCCGCCCGGTCTCTTCCTCGATCCGCCGTTCGGCCTCCGCGACCAGTTCCTCCGCGCCCTCCGGCCGGCCGTGGATGAACATCCAGCGCGGGCTCTCCGGGACGTTCCGGCGCACCAGCAGGATGACCAGGCCGAGAACGACGCCGAGGGCGAAGGTGAGCCGCCAGCCGACGTTGAGCGCGAAGAAATGCGTGTTGAGCATCAGCACGGAGAGCAGCGAGCCGCCCATCGCGCCGAGCCAGAAGCTCCCGTTGATGACCAGATCGACGCGGCCCCGGTACCTGCTGGGGATCAGCTCGTCGATCGCGGAGTTGATGGCCGCGTACTCCCCGCCGATGCCGAAGCCGGTGAGGAAGCGGAAGAGGAAGAACCACCAGGCGGAGAAGGCGATGGCGGTGAGCGCGGTGGCGGCCAGATAGACCCCGAGTGTGATGAGGAAGAGCTTCTTGCGGCCGTAGCGGTCGGTGAGCCAGCCGAAGACCAGCGCCCCGGTGCAGGCCCCGGCCACATAGAGGGCCGCCGCGACGCCGGTGACCTGCGCGTCGGTGATGGGCAGCCCGCTGCCGGGCTCGGAGAGGCGGCTGGCGATATTGCCGACGACGGTCACTTCGAGACCGTCCAGGATCCATACGGTGCCGAGGCCGATCACGATCATCCAGTGCCAGCGCGACCAGGGCAGCCGGTCCAGCCGTGCCGGGACCTTGGTGGTGATCGTCCCGCCGGGCCCGTCCCCTCGGCCTCCCTGTCCTCCGTCGTGCCCGATCGCGGTCATACGGTTCGGCTCCTCGGCTGTTCAGGCTGTTCACAGCTGTCCACGGCTGATCCTCACCAGGGCGCCCGCGACCGGGCGGCCGAGCGCCGAGTACCCAAGGTCGAAGCGATGAACCGATGGTCCGACCGGGCCCTTGATGGGCCACGCACCCGGGGACGCTACGCTGCCCACACCCGGCAGTTGATCCTCGACCGCCGGCTTCCCACCGACCACCCCGCCTGAATCGGTCACGCCTGGCCATCTCTGGCCAGAAACCGATCAGCGCACGATCAGCCTCTGGATAGCGAAGACTCAATGTCGTGGTTTGAATCATTCATCCTCGGGCTGGTCCAGGGGTTGACTGAGTTTCTTCCGATCTCCTCCAGCGCCCATCTGCGGCTCACGGCCGCGTTCGCCGGCTGGAACGACCCTGGGCCAGCGTTCACCGCGATCACCCAGATCGGCACGGAGCTCGCGGTGCTCATCTACTTCCGCAAGGACATCGTCAACATCGTGTCGGCCTGGTTCCGCTCCCTCTTCAGCAAGGAGTGGCGCGGCAACCACGACGCCCAGATGGGCTGGCTGGTGATCGTCGGCTCACTGCCCATCGGCGTGCTCGGGCTCACCCTGCAGGACGCGATCGAGGGTCCGTTCCGCGATCTGCGGCTCATCGCCACGACCCTCGTGGTCATGGGCCTGGTCCTGGGCTTCGCGGACCGGCGCGCGGCGCGCGATGAGTCCGGCGGCCGGCATCGCGTCGCCAACCAGCGCAAGACGCTGAAGGAGCTGAGCATCCGGGACGGCCTCATATTCGGCGTCTGCCAGGCGATGGCGCTGGTGCCGGGCGTCTCCCGGTCCGGCGCGACCATCAGCGGCGGACTGCTCATGGGCTACACCCGCGAGGCGGCGGCCCGCTACTCCTTCCTTCTCGCGGTGCCGGCGGTACTGGCCTCGGGCGTCTTCGAGCTGAAGGACGCGTCCGAGGGGCATACGGCGTGGGGCCCGACGATCTTCGCGACCGTCATCGCCTTCGTCGTCGGCTATGTCGTCATCGCGTGGTTCATGAAGTTCATTTCCAGCAAGAGCTTCATGCCGTTCGTGATCTACCGGATTCTGCTGGGCATCGCGCTCTTCGCACTGGTGGGCCTCGGTGTGCTGAGCGCCCACGCGGCCGAGTCGGCGGGCTGACGCGCTTCTCCGCACGGACAGGGATCCACGGACAGGGATCCATCCACGGACAGGGATCCACGGGCAGGGATCCACGGACAGGGATCCACGGACAGGGATCCATCCACGGACAGGGATCCCCACAGACAGGGAGATGGGCCGCCGGCCGAGGAGGGAGGAGTCCGGCGGCCCCTTCGCTCAGGTCTGGCGCCCCCTGAGCGGCATGGGACGAGTCAATCGCTCTGCAGGGCACCCGGGAAGGGTGTGCGGTAGATATATGCAAGCACTCGCATCACACCGGGTGTGAATTCCTCACCCAGCGCACGCCCCTGCCCTGAGCCGGCGGGCCGGCCGCCACCAGGGCGGTCACACCGACGATTCGGTGACGATCTCCACCAGCTGACTCAACGAGTCGATCCGCCAGTCCGCCAGCGCCGCGTCGGCGGTATCGGCCCACAGATACGCCCACGGGCCCCGGCGGATATGCGCGGCCCGCAGCCCGGCGGCCTTCGCCGGCCGGATGTCGAAGGCCGGATAGTCACCCACGTACAACGTGTCCCCCGGCGCGGCCCCGCCGAGCTCCAGCACCCGCCGGAAGAACTCCGGATCGGGCTTGGCGACCCCCCACTCGCTGGACGTCGCCACGGCATCGACCGGAAGCCGCAGCTCCCGCAGCAGCTCACCCGCCCGCAGCGTCTGGTTCCCGGCCAGGACCACCCGCAGCCCCGACTCCCGCAGCGCGCCGAGCGCGGCCCGCACATCGGGGTAGACGTCGGAGTCGTCCAGCCACTCCCCCCGCCCCGCCGCCTCCCGCGCCCGCCACTCGGCGTCGACGTCCACGCCCGGCCGCACCAGACGGATCGCGTCCTTGTCGTCCCACCCCTGCGCGACGACGGCCCCCACCAGCGCGGACAGGGTGTGCCGCGGCACCCCGAGCCAGTCGGCCCAGGAACCCCAGTAGCGGTCCTCGCGGACGAGGGTCGAGCCGACGTCGAACACGACGCTCTCGATCACCGCGACCCCTTCCTCCGGCCCCCTCCTCCGGCCCCTGCCCCTCACACCTTCTCGGGCCCCTGGCCCTCCCAGTCCGCGTAACGGATCCGGGCGAGGTCCAGCACGTCACCGACCGTGCCCCACTCGTTCTTCCCCAGCCGGGACAGCGGCCGCAGCCTGGTGATCTCCGCATGCCCGTCGACCATCACCGCGTCGTCGATCGCGGCATGCACCACCCGCCCGAAGACCACCGTCGAATTGCCGAGCCCCATCGTGCTGTGCACCACGCACTCCAACGCCACCGGCGACCCCGCCACCCGAGGCGGCTTCACCCGCGCACTCGCCTCCTGCGCCACCCCCACCGCCTCGAACTCGCTCACCCCGTGCGGAAAGTCCGTCGCGGTCGCGTTGACCTGCTCGAACAGCCCCTCGGGCGCGAGGTTCACCACGAACTCCCCGGTCTCCTCGACGTTCCGCAGCGAGTCCTTACGCCCCACGGAGGTGAACTGCACGATGGGCGGAGCCACGGCAGCGACGGTGAAGAACGAGTGCGGGGCGAGGTTCGGAGAACAGTTGTCTGGGCTGATCGTCGAAACCCAAGCGATCGGTCGAGGCACGACGACCGAGGTCAGCAGCTTGTAGAAGGGGGTGGAGCCCATGGTCTCGGGATCGAAGTCGATACGCATGCGCCCCAGTATCCGCTGGCCGCGGCGACGCATCCTAGCGACGGCCCACGGTCTCACCCAGCCCCTGAGTTCCACGGAAGGTGCCCGGTGTCGGAAGACACGACCATCCGGAGCTGAGCACCACCATGTCCGTCCTGTCCCTGTGGGACGACCTCCAGATCCCACCCCAGGCCCACCGCAGCCGCGTCACCCTCAACCTGTACGACCAGCTCTCCGCGTACATTCCCAAGCGACCCGGCGCCTACCTGCGGATCTCTTCCGACCGCTTCGGGCTCGAGGCAGGCGTCGACCGCCAGCAAGAAGACGCCGAGGACACCCGCCAGCGCCTGGGTTGGGGCCCCTTCGCCAAGATCTACAAGGAGAACGACACCTCCGCCTTCAAGAAGCGCAAGGTGATCCGGGACGACGGCTCGATCGACTGGGTGGTCATCCGTCCGAAGTTCCGCGAACTCCTGGCTGATCTGGCCAGCGGTGTCATCGACGGAGTGGTCTTCTACGACCTGGACCGCCTGGTCCGCCAGCCCAGGGACCTCGAAGACCTGATCGACATCGTCGAGTACGTCCAGCGACCGGCCGTAGGCGCAACCGGCGGCCGGATGAACCTGATCAACGACAGCGACCGGCACATGGCCCGAATGATGTGCGTGATGGCGCTGAAGTCCTCCGAGGACACCTCACGCCGCGTCGCCCGCCTCCACCTCGCCTGTGCCCAGGCCGGCAGGGTCCAGGGCCGCATCGCCTACGGCTGGGTCCGCAAGGGACCGGACAAGGGCACGCGCATTCCCGACGAGGCACGAGTCGTCGTCGACATCTTCGACGACTGCCTCACCGGCGAGACCTCATACAGCATCGCCACCAAACTCAACCGGAACGGCGTCAAGCCACCCGCGGCGAAGCTCTGGTCCTCCAACATGATCAATAAGATGCTGCGGAACCCCCGGTACGCAGGCATGGTCTCCTACGCCGGTAAGCACCGGATCGACCCGGCACTGGCCTGGGACGGATGGTCCCGAGTGCTCTTCGATGAGGACGGCCACCCACTGCTCGGCACCTGGGAACGCATCGTCGAACCCAAGGTCTGGTCACAGGTCCAGTTCGAACTCCAACTGCGCCGCCAGAACAGCGGCATCACCAAGGGCACAAGTCGCCCCTCGATCACCTGCCGATATCTTCTCTCCGGCATCCTCACGTGCGGACATTGCGGGAAGGGGCTTGTAGGGCACAGGTCGCGGGCGGAAGGGCGCCGCACCTATCGGTGTCCCCCGCTTGCCCATGGAGGGTGCGGCGGCACAAGCATCGCGGCAGACGCCGCTGAGGAGGCCGTCGAGCGCGCCATGATCGCCTTCCTGGAGAAGGCCATGAATACCGCGCTGGAAGACGAGCTGGGCACACCAGAGCAGCTCACCACCTTGCGCGCCACGCTCGAACACGAATCAACCCGCAAGCAGAATCTTCTGCGCCGCTGGACGGAAGGCGCCCTGAACGACACAGAGCTGACGGAGGAGGACTTCTTCGCCATGCTGTCCGGTCTCAACAAGAAGATCTCACGGCTCCGGGACGCGGTCACCGCCGCAGAGGGAACACCCACCCGCGAGGCCCCGAAGGCGGAACTGCTGAACGGTTGGCGCACTGGATCACTCCACCAGCGCCGAGCCCTGCTGAGGAGGTACCTGCACGGGATAGCCGTGCGGCCACCGATCAAGGCGAAGGCGTTCAACCGCAGCCACCTCGTCCAGGAACGGCTGCGTCCCCACTGGAAGTCCAGTGAGGAGATCGCAGCATAAGCGCTTTGCCCCCGGCTGACGACCCGGGGGCAAGGAGTTTCACACGCACATACGCTTGAGGAGGCTGCGCAGCCTGCGCGTTTCTCCAGCGTTCATCGAGGGGGCTTCCTCGAGAAATCGTCGAATCCATGCTTCCTGCCCAGGAGCCCCGAGCCTCCGAGCGGCCCCCAGCGGTTCATCAGGATCTGTCGCATTCACACAGGAGGTGACGAAACGAGGGACGTGGGAAGGCTCATCAGAAGTTTGCCCATCTCCACCACGCTCAACGTGTTCACAATTCATGGGGATCCGTTCTGTTAACGGCGGGGAGTGGTGCGTCGATGATGGCGGTGGTGTCCCGTTTTGGGTTGGCCGGTTCTTCCTGATAGTGGAGGCACACGTCTGAACGCGTACCAAACCGCCCAGTCCAGCCTGCCACTTCGACAGGGACCCCCTCGACGCGGTGCGACGAGATGACACCTTGGAGACCGCGGGCAGTTCAGGCCGACGGTTGGAATCTCCAAGCGTGACAATCACCGAGGCGTGTAGAAAAGCCGCCATGGATCCCGTCACCCCCGCCGCCGTCCGGGCCTCCGGGCCTCCGGGCCTCCGGGCCTCCGGGCCTCCGGGCCTCCGGGCCTCCGGGCCTCCGGGCCTCCGGGCCTCCGGGCCTCCGGGCCTCCGGGCCTCCGGGCCTCCGGGCCTCCGGGCCTCCGGGCCTCCGGGCCTCCGGGCCTCCGGGCCTCCGGGCCTCCGGGCCTCCGGGCCTCCGGGCCTCCGGGCCTCCGGGCCTCCGGGCCTCCGGGCCTCCGGGCCTCCGGGCCTCCGGGCCTCCGGGCCTCCGGGCCTCCGGGAGCATCGCCAGTGCCGTCCTCGGCCGCAACCGCTCCATAGGTATAGCCCGCATCGGCAGCGCCGAAGACCGTGCCCAGGCTTACCACCGCTTCATGGAAGCCGCGCAGCGGTGCACATTCACCATATTCGAGTACTTCTTGCGCCGGAGAGAGGCCACCCGTCCATCCCTGCTTCGGCAGCCTATCTGGCGCCTGTACCGTCATCGGTCTGCTGAGGGCGCCCGCACAAGGATGATGCAGGCCCAAGTTGAACTCCACGCTGTCCTGATGAGGGTGTATTTGTGCGCGCCAGCCCCGGTACGAGAAGCAGCGCAGAACGTGATGGGCGCACTTCACCGCTTCGAGGACCGCCCGGACGACTACATCAGCGTGTTCACAGATCACACCGAGGCGCAGGTGGACTTTTTGTTTGCCGCTCGACACGACCTGGCTTACAACCCCAAGCCCTGGCAGTTCCTACGGAAGCTGCGCGAACGCCGCTACCGGAAGCAGGCCGAGCAGCGATACGCCGACATCATCGACGGTTCCGCGCCGGTCTCGGACTTCGTACGCGACGAACTGCGTCGGCGCGATAGAAAGAGGCCCGGGAGACAGGCCACCGACGCCCCACACCGCACGGCCTGATCACAGCCTGCTGACGCGAGTGGAGGGTGGCGGGGTGAGAGACCAGGAGCACGGCGGACGGCGCGGTCAGGGCGAGCTGGAGTCGCAGGTGCTGGCGACTCTGCACGAGGCGCCGGGGCCGGCGAGCACGACATGGGTCCAGGAGCGACTCGGCGGTACTCTCGCCTACACCACCGTGATCACCATTCTCACGCGGCTACTGGCCAAGGGGGCAGTGACTCGGAAGAAGTCGGGCCGGTCGTTCGTCTGGACCCCGACCGCCGACGAAGCGGGCTTGGCGGCTTTGAGGATGCGGCGGTTGCTGGACGGGGAGAGTGACCGCGAGGCTGTGCTCGCCAGCTTCGTGACCGGCCTGCCGCCGCAGGATGAGCAGGTATTGCGGGGCCTGTTGGAGCAGGCCCGGGAAGCCGAGGAGTAGAGGAGCTCATGGGGGTCTTCGTCTTCCTGCCGCTGGTGCTGCCTCTAACGGCGTGGCCTATCGCCCGCCTGGCGGAGCAGCATCTGCACCCACGTGCGGCGACCTGGCTGCTGTCGGCGGTCGCGGGGGTGTTCGCGGTGTGCAGCACGCTGTGTCTGGCGCTGTTGATGGTGGTCGGCACCGCGCAATTGCCCGGCAACCCGCTGCCGGACGGCTGGTCGGACAAGGAGGTGCGCGAGGCCGTCCCGTACGACGAGGTGGCGGGCAAGGCCGCCATCCCCGCTCTGCTCTCCGTACTCGCCGCGTGCGCACGGACGGTGTGGCGTCATCAGCGCGTACGGCGCCGCGCCGAGCGTGCGCTTGCGGGTCTACCCGCCACGCCGGTGGCGGTGCTGCGCGACGAACTGCCGTATGCCTACGCGCTGCCGGGCAGACGTGACCGGGTCGTGGTGAGTACCGGGATGCTCACCGGGCTGGATTCGGCCGAGCGCCGGGCACTGTTCGCTCACGAGCGCGCGCATCTGGCCCGCCGCCACCATCGGTTCCTGCTCACCGTGCAACTCGCGGCGCGGGCCAACCCGTTCCTGCGCCCGCTGCGGACCGCGGTCGCCTACACGGCCGAGCGGTGGGCGGACGAGGAGGCGGCCCAAGCGGTCGGCAGCCGGCGCACCGTAGCGCTGGCGGTGGGCAGGTCCGCGCTGATCTCCCGCGGGGCGCCGGTCGCCACGCTGGCGGGTTTCGCAGTCATGGGACCGGTGCCGCGCCGGGTGGCCGCTCTGCTGGGTCCGGCCCCCGCCGGGCGCGTCTGGCCCCCCGTTTTCACGGCGGTGGGTCTGGCCGCATGGGGGGCCGCTATGGGTACCACGGCGTCGGCGCTCTCCTCGGCGAACTCGGCGGTCACGCTGTTCGTCATCCTGCACGCGGCCACCCCGGTCTAGCCAGGCAGGCATGCGCCGCACCGCTGGATCTGCCCGCTGTGTGCAGCAATCGTGGGCAGGTCGGGAGGCCGACCGCTCGTCATGCGCTAGCCCTGGGTAACAGGGGTGTCCTGCGGTTCGGAGGGGGCGAGGAGATAGGAATGGAGCTGGCCGAGCATTTCGGCGATGCCTTCCCGGTCGGCGCGGTAGCGGACCAATTTGCCGCTGCGCGTCGACTGGAGCAGGCCGCCGCGCCGGAGGACCGCGAGGTGCTCGGAGGTGGTCGACGGGCCGAGCCCGGCGCGCTCGGCAACCTCACCGACGGTCAGTTCCTCCCCGTCGCGAAGTGTGCGAAGAGCCTCTGGCGGTTCCGCTGGCCAGCACCTTGAGGAAGACCTGGAGGTCATCGCCGGGTACGGCGGCCTCGGGCCGTATCGCCCGCCCCGTACCGAAGTCCGCCCGCCCGGACACCCGCTCGCCGGCCGCCTATGGGAGCTCGTCCGGGGCCCGGTACGGGCGGGGGACGCGGAGCGGCCGGTACAGATCGAACTCGGCCGGGGGGGATGTCCAGGGCTGAGCAAGCCTCGCGGACGACGTCCCGTTCGCTCTCGTCGAAGTAGCCGTCGGCGCAACTGATGACGTTGCCGATCTAGACGACGGCCCGCGCCTCGGCGGGCCTCCGCTTCGCCTTGCCGATCTCCCGCATGGCGCTCGCCGTCCCGAGGGCGAAGTCCGTGGTGAGCTCGTCGAGGTGGTCCTCGAAGCGGCGGTGCAGATCATCCGGTGGGAAGTTCTGGAGCACGTCGTTGGTGGCGATGAGCTGGGCGACGCACTGCCGCTCGGACGGGTCGATCGTGCCGTCCGCCGCCGCCACCAAGGCGCACATGGCCATGCTCGCGTCCCGGAACGCCGCGCTCTGCAACTCATGCTTTTTCGCCGTGAGCTGAGCCTGCATCGTCTGAACCGAGTCTTTGAGGCGGTCCCACAGCGTCATCTGCATCTCCTTCTCAGTAGTACCTCCATTGTGGGGAGAAAACAGAATCTACAGATTTGTAGAGCCCCTCGCGGGCCGCAGCGGCACCCTCGCTTCCCCTGGCTTCAAATGATCGGTTGCGGCGCACCCACGCTTCTACAGTGCTGTAGATTTACGGCCGGATCCGGCAGTGGCGACAGCAGAAACCTACTTCTGCGAGCGTTCACGCCTGCCCACCCCGTGTGTTGGTCACCTGAACCCCAGGAGCTGTGCCCTGTGACTGTGAGCCTGTCCAAAGGCGGCAATCTCTCCCTCACCCGCTCCCAGCCCGGCATCGCCAGCGTCGTCGCGGGCCTCGGCTGGAAGGTGAACACCGGCCCCGGGGACGTGGACCTCGATGCGAGCGCCCTCGTACTGGGGGCAGACGGCCGGGTCCTGTCGGACCAGCACTTCGTCTTCTTCAACAACCGGGCAACTCCCGAAAACGCCGTTCGGCACACCGGTGACAACAGGACCGGCGAGGGTGAGGGAGATGGTGGGCATCGCCAAGGACTACGGCGTCAATGTGTGAGAGCCTCCAGCCGCTGACGTGACACTGCGGTGCGGTCACACCGCGACCACCTGGCGAATCGCCGGTTGGTCATACCTACGGGTTGCCCAACCGTTCACACAACGCTGCGGTCACTGACCGCGGAATAAGAGGCATCCGTGAGCACGGTCGACGAGGTGGGCACAACGGCACCACGGAGCCGTTGGCCAGGCAGATGTCTTCGGCCGCAGGGCATGGTCGACCTGCGCGGGAGGGAGGACGCCCCCGCCGTCCTGGTCTACCCGGCCAACGCCGTGGTGGTCGTCTCCGGCCTGCCCGGAAGCGGGAAGAGCACGTTGATGGAACGCTGGTCCAATGCGGCGCCCGCCATCGATCCGAGGGCGGTCCGCCTCGCATGCGAGGCGGCCATGCCCGATTGGCTGCCGTACGGCGTATACCGACCCTGGGCTCGACTCAGGCATTTCCAATGGCTGCGTCGGCGGATTCGCCGCATGTCCCCGCTGCTGGTGCACGACTGCGGCAGCCGACCCTGGCTCCGTCGGTGGCTGGCCCGGCACAGCCGGCGGGAGCAACGGGAGCTGCACGTGGTGCTCTTGGACGTGGGGGTGGACGAGGCGCTGACGGGGCAGAAGGCGCGGGGCCGGTGGGCTCCACCATGCGTCTTCGCCCGGCACCAGCGGGGTCTTGACCGCCTGCTGCGCGCGGTGTCCGGGCCTGACACGGCATACCCGGACGACGCCGTGAGGCCGGTCCCCGAACCGGTGGCGGAAGCGGCTTCCATGGTTCTGCTCGACCGGATATCGCGAAAGCACGTGGGAGCAGCGGTGTTCGGCCTGTTGCCATAGGTGGTTACGGGGCAGCCTCGGGCGCGGGAGGTCGCGGCCGCGGACCAGGAATCTCCCTGCGCCATGCCCCGTCACCGCGGCTTCGGGTGGCAGCTCAGAATGTAGTGGAAGCGAGATGGTGGACGGTACTGTCGCGCCCAAGGTGCACGCCCTCGTGGAGGGTTCCCGCCGGGTCGTCGACTCGGGCTGGTTCGGTGTGGTGGTCTTCAGCGTCATCATGGCCAATGCCGCGGTCCTCGGCGTCGAGACGTACAGCGGCGTGGTGGAGGACTGGCACACTGAACTGAAGGCGCTGGAACACGGGTTCTTGGCGATCTTCACAGCCGAGATCCTTTTGCGGATAGTGGCCCACGGGGACCGGCCTGGGGACTTCTTCCGCGATCCCTGGAACCTGTTCGACGTGGCGGTCGTGGCGCTGGCCTTCCTGCCCGTCACACGCGAGAACGCGACGGTTCTGCGGCTGCTGCGCCTGGCACGGGTGCTGCGGGCCGCGCGGTTCCTGCCACAGATACGGGTGGTGATCACGGCCATCGGCAAGAGCCTGCCCGGCACCCTGAGTTTCCTGCTGGTCGGCACTCTGCTGCTGTATGTGTACGCCATGGTCGGCTGGGTGTTCTTCGCCGATGACGACCCGGAGCACTACGGCTCGATCGGTCGGGCTGTCCTGACGCTCTTCTTGCTCATCACCCTGGACGGGCTGGGGGACGCGGTACGGGCGGGACTGGAGATCTCCCGCTGGACCATCGTCTACTTCGCCTCGTTCGTGCTGCTGGGTTCGTTCGTCCTGGTGAACCTGCTCATCGGCGTTGTCATCAACTCCCTCGAGGAAGCCCGCGCCATGGAGGAAGCAGAGAAGGCCGAACCGCCGGGCCCCGCACCCATCGGACCCACTCCGGAGCCGCTGCGTGCAAGGATCGCGGCCGCCCGGCAGGCCCTGGACGACCTCGAAGCGGACTTGGGCACCACGCGCGGTGCCTGCCAATGTCTGGCGCCGGCCGACGAGGATGAGGGGCGACGGGCTCGCGTCCCGGGCGGATAGGCGCGGCGTAAGCCCCATGATGAGAACAGGCCGCACGATGACGTGCCGACCAGGCCACACCAGCGCCGTACCCGACCCGCCCCTCCTGGCGGAATCAGCGCGGTCCGGCGCCGCCGCTCCCGCTGCCCGGCTCGGTGTCCGTTGTCCGGGAGCTGATCACGTCGCCGGGCTGAGCCTGGATCACCCTCGGACCGGAGCGGTCCCGCTGACTGTCGTCATCGGATGCCATCGCCTTGGCTTCGCTCTTGAAGATACGGGCCGACTTGCCCATGGAACGGACCAGTTCGGGGAGCTTCTTGGCACCGATAACGACAATGACGACGATGAGGAGGAGGGCCAGCTCGCTTATCCCTAGCACGGGGGCCTGCTTTCTCCATGGATGGTGGGGTGGTGGCGTCGCAGCACGCCGAGACATCGCGGCGGGCCCTTTTGAACGCGGCTCTGGTGCTCGATGAACCGCGATAAAAATCTACAGCACTGTAGATGTCCGTGGGTGGGGCGCGGACAGGGACAGTGGAAGTGCCGCTGGTGGGCGGGTGATTACGCTGCGGGCATGACGGCGGTTGACAAGAGTGATCTGACGGGGCGGGCACGGTTGCGGGACGCGGCGCTGGAACTGTTCGCCGAGCACGGTTTCGAGGCGACGTCGACGCGAGCGGTGGCAGCGGCCGCGGGGCTGTCGCCGGCGCTGGTGACCCGGCACTTCGGCTCAAAGGAGGGGCTGCGAGCGGCCGTTGACGAGCACGTGCTGGACCGGATCGGCAAGGGGCTGGCCGAGTTGGATCCGGATGTCGGGCTGATGGAGTCACTCGGCAAGGCGTCGGCCCAGCTCTTCGGGGCGGACCCGGTGCTGCGCGGCTACCTGCGGCACATCCTGCTGGAGGACAGCGCGGCCAGTGCTCAGCTGTTCGGTCGGCTGCTGAGCGGAGCCCGAGCGGAGGTGCGGCGGCTGTCAGCGGAGTACGGCAAGCAGGCACCGGTCGCCGAGTGGGCCCCGTTCCAGGTGCTGTGCCTGGTTCTCGGACCCCTGCTGCTGGAGCGGGTGATGCAGCCCCATCACCAAGAGCCGATGTTCGATCCGCAGGTACTGGCCCAGCGCAGTGCGGCCAATCAGCGCGTGCTCCTACAGGGGTTCTACGGCTCACTGGAGGACGGAGCGGGGGGATAACCCCAGTGCGTTGGTGTACACATGTTGAGCATTCTCTACACATGTACACAACCGACGCCGGTACGTATCCCTCTGCGGTACCTCCCGTTCATCGCCTGAACTGGCTGGACAACTTACGGATCGCGCTGACGGTGCTGGTCGTGGTGCACCATGCTGCCCAGCCCTATGGCCCCGCCGACTGGTGGTACGTCGAAGGACAGCCGCACACACCTGCCCTGACCACCTTGTCCGCGGTCGACGGCTCGTTCTTCATGAGCCTGTTCTTCTTCGTCTCCGCCGTCTTCCAGCCCGGCTCCTATCGGCGCAGCGGCGCCCGACGGTTCCTGAGAAGCCGACTGATCCGGCTCGGTATCCCTGTGGTGGTCGGCGCGCTGACGATCGTGCCCGGTCTGATGTACGCGTACTACGTCCACTACCGCGGCTACCCGCCCCTCTCCTTCCCGCGCTACTTCACCGACATCTACCTCGGCTTGGGGGAAAAGCCTGCGGACTGGACGGGGCCGTCCTGGCCGGACCTGCAGTTCGGGCATCTGTGGTTCATCCAGAACCTGTTGGCCTACACCGTGCTGTACGTCGTCTGCAGCCGGGCCGGCCGTGCGCTGCGGCGCCTCCGACGCGACACCCGGATTCGCGAACAGCGCCCAGCACCCGGACATGGGACGCTGCTGTGGCTGACCGCCGCGATAGCAGCCGCCACCTTCCTCATTCGACTGAGGTACCCGCTGGACACATGGATTCCCCTGCTCGACTTCCTACAGATCGAGCCCGCCCGGGTGCCTCAGTACGCGGCCTTCTTCATCCTCGGTGTGCTCGCCCATCGATATGACTGGCTGGAGAGGTTCAACGCCTGCGTCGGATGGACATGGCTGGGCAGCGGCTTGGCCGGAGTCGCCGTGCTGTTCCTGATCGGCGCGGACGCCGACTGCTTCGGTCCTGGCGGCTTCAACGGGCCCGCCCTGGCGTGGGCGGCGTACGACAGCGCGCTGTGCGTGACCCTGTGCGTCGGGCTGCTCACCCTCTTCCGGGAAGTGGTCACCGGCAGCAGCCGCCTGTCGGCGGAACTGGCGGCGGACTCCTACGCCGTGTACATCGCTCATGTGCCGTTGGTCGTCATCGTGCAGTATTACCTGGCGGACCGCGAGCTGCCCGCGGTCGGTGCCTGGGCGACGACCAGCGTGCTCACCACCGTGGTGACCTTCATGCTGGCAGGCGGACTGCGCCGACTTCCCGCGTTCCGCAAGGTGCTGTGACGTACATCGGCTGGTGAGCCCGCGTGCTTCGGGTCCCGCAGACTGCCCCCACTGTCACCGGCCGAGCGGGACGTGCCAGGGTGCGGCACACCCCGCTCGACCACTGACCACACACCGAGCGGCGGCGGCTCAGTCCTCCTCTTCCTCGAAGGCGTCACCGATCTCGTCGACGACCTCCGCCGCGACCATGCCGCCGACAACGCCGACCGCGACACCCGCCGCGACGCCTGCGACGACTGCTCCTGTGCTGGGGCCGGAGCGGTGGTGGCCGTCGTGATGATGGTCGCTGTGACCGTGGCCGTAGCCGTGCGGGTAGGACTCGCCGTGTCCGTAAGAGCCACCGTGCTCATAGGGGCCGTGGGATGCACGGTGGTCGACGAGCTGCCGGATCCAGGCGTCGACCTCCGTGTTCCAGTCGCGGTGCTCGACGCCCTCGTGGCTGACGGTGAAGAGCGTGAGAGCGTCATGCCCGCCGGAGAAGAGCCCGCCGCGCTTGTCGGCTTCCAGGACGACCTCCATGCCACCGGGGTTCGCGAGGAAGGTCACCTCGAGCTCGTTGATGGCGTGGGCGTACTGCGGGGCGGGGGTGAGCTCGATCTCCTGGTAGAACGGCAGCCTCTGCGCCGTCCCGCCGATGTGCCCCAGTTCCAGGTCGGCGGATTTGAAGCCGAAACCGAGCTGCCCCAGGGCCTCCAGGACGGCCCCCTGGGCCGGCAGCGGAGTCACGGTCAGCTGATCCAGGTCCCCTTTGTCCTTCGCGCCTGCGACCTCCAGACCGGTGCGGACCCCGAGGATGATGCCCAGTGGCTGCCCGTACAGCTCGGTGATCGGCGTCTCCCAGGGGAGGTGGACCGTGAAGGGCAGGCTGCGATGCTCACCCTCGGCGAGCCGGAATCCGCCACCGACGGTGAAGTGGTCGAAGAGGACCACGCCTTCGTGTTCCCCGTCCTCGTGCTCGGCCTCCGCCCGGGCCACCAGCTCCAGGTTGATCTGCTCAATGTAGTAGTCCGAGTTTCCACCCTGGAGGTGGATCTGCCCGGTCAGCGGCCCTCCGGGGCGTACGGGGACGGTGTCCAGCACCGTATCCACGGAGGGCGCGCCGACACCGAGCGAGCCGAGCAGTCGTTTGAACACCATCGCGGCGTTCACTCCTTCGTTTGCGTTCTGTTCTGTGAGCCCCCGGCAGTGGACCGGTCCCGAAACGGCACGTCAGTGGATAAGTGAGAGTGCGTGCCAGGTGCCGGGCCCGTGACCGCGGCAGGTCGCGCCAGACGGAAGTTTCTCTGGCGCTGGCACGTTGACAGATGGCTCTCCGAGTCGGTGGACTGGGTCACCGCTCACCGTTGTGCGCCCTCCTCATGGGATCTTCCGCCCTCAAAGTCGGCCCAGGTACAGCTGGGCGCCCCCCACTCTTCTACAGGCGCGTAGAAGTATATGGTGTAGCGCACCCCTGGGAGTGCTGATCTCGGCGACTCGGCGGGGGAAGTCCGAAAGGGCCCCCGCGGAGCCGTTCGGGCGCGAGCTGCACTTCACCACTCCTGCACCGTGAGTCAGGGGAACACTCCCGGCCCCTCCGAGCGACGAAGGACACTAGCACCGCAATGGGTGACCCTCCCAGTACCGGCCGCGCCATATCCCTCCGCCTGCCGAGCAACGAAGCGGGGGCGGCACGGTGACCGAGATCCTTCTGATCCTCCTGGCTCTGGCGCTGACCCTGGCCTGTGCGGTCTTCGTGGCCGCGGAGTTCTCGCTGACCACGGTCGAGCGCGGAGAGCTGGAACGCGCCGCCGCCGAGGGGGAGCGAGGCGCCGACGGCGCACTGAAGGCCGCCCGAAAGCTGACGTTCCAGCTCTCCGGCGCCCAGTTGGGCATCACCGTGACCTCGCTGGTGATCGGCATGCTGGCCGAACCTTCGCTGGCCGACCTGCTGAGCGGCCCCTTGCGGGCCATTGGTCTGGGTCCGGCTGCCTCCTCGGTGGCGTCCGTGCTGGGCGTGGCGGTGTCCACCATCATCCTGATGGTGGTCGGGGAGTTGGTGCCGAAGAACTGGGCGATCTCCCGGCCGCTGGCCGTGGCCAAGGTCGTCGCAGGCCCCCAGCGCGTCTTCACCGCTGCCTTCGCCCCGCTGATCCACCACCTCAACAACACGGCCAACTGCCTGGTGCGCCGCCTGGGCCTGGAGCCCGCCGAGGAGCTGGCCTCCGCGCGCACGCCAGACGAACTGGTCGCGCTGGCCCGCCACTCGGCCTCCGCGGGCGCGCTGGAGCAGGAGGCGGCCGAGCTGTTCGTCCGCACGCTCCACCTGGGCGAACTGACCGCCGAGAACGTGATGATCCCGCGCGTGGACGTCCAGGCGCTGGAGGCCCACGCCACCGCCGCCGATGCCGCCACCCTCACGCTGGCCACTGGTCTTTCCCGGTTCCCCGTCTACCGCGACAGCCTGGACGAGGTGGTCGGCACCGTGCACATCCGCGACGTTCTCGCGCTGGAGGCCGCCCGCCGGGCCACTACCCCGGTCACCGAGCTGGCCTCCGCCCCGCTGCTGGTCCCGGACAGCCTCCCGGTGGACCGGCTGCTGGACCGGCTGCGCAGGGCGCACACGATGGCCGTCGTCATCGACGAGTACGGGGGTACGGCGGGGGTCGCCACCCTGGAGGACATCGTCGAGGAGATCGTCGGCGATGTCCGCGACGAACACGACCCCGACCGGACTCCTGCCCTGGTGCCCGTCGGCCCCGGCGCCTGGGAGGCAGACGGCGGCGTACGGCTGGATGAGCTGACCGCCATCGGGCTCACAGTCCCCGAGGGCCCGTACGAAACCGTCGCGGGCCTGCTGGCCACCGCCTTGGAGCGGATACCTGTGACCGGGGACAGTGCCGAAGCCGACGGCTGGCAGATCACCGTGCTCCGGGTGGACCATCACCGCGCCGACCGCGTAAGGCTCACCGCTCCCACGCCCACGAATGAGAGCCGGACGAACGAGAGCCAGAGGGGCGACAGCCTGAGCGTCGACGACACCGAGAAGAACGCTGAGGAAGCCACGAAGGAGCAGGACGCCCGATGACCCTTCTGCAATTGGCCATCGGGGCCTTCACACTGCTCACCAATGCCTTCTTCGTCGGCGCCGAGTTCGCCCTGATCACAGTCCGCCGCAGCCAGATCGAACCCCACGCCCAGAACGGCGGGAAACGTGCCCGAACCGTGCTGTGGGCGCTGGAGAACCTCTCGGTCCTGCTGGCCACCGCCCAGCTCGGCATCACCATCTCCTCGCTCGTCCTCGGCGCGGTCGCCGAACCGGCCATCGCGCACCTTCTGGAGCCGGTGTTCGCGACGGTCCACGTCCCCGAAGCCCTGGTGCATCCGATCGCCTTCGTCCTCGCACTGACGGCTGCCACGTATCTCCACATGCTCGTCGGCGAGATGGTCCCGAAGAACATCGCCCTCGCCGCACCGGAGCGCACCGCCCTGTTGCTCGGCCCGCCCTTGGCGGCCGTCACCCGCGCCCTGCGCCCTGTCGTCTTCGGTATCAACGCCTTCGCCAACGGCCTGCTGCGGCTGTTGAAGGTCGAGCCCAAGGACGAGGTCGAATCAGTCTTCACCGACGCCGAACTCATCCGCCTGGTACGGGACTCCAGCGATGCCGGCCTCCTCGACGCCTCCGGCGGCGAGCGGCTGCGCGACGCCCTGGAGCTGGGCTCCCGGCGGGTCGGTGACATCCTCGTCCCGCTCGGCGAGATGGTCACGGTCGACCACCGGGTCACCCCCGACGAGCTGGAGCGCGCCGCGGCCGCCTCCGGCTACTCCCGGCTTCCGGTCACCGGCCCGGGCCGCACCGTCCTGGGCTACCTCCACATCAAGGACACCCTCGGCGTGACCGACCGCGACCGTCCCTTCCCCCGCACCGCCTTGCACACCATCACCCGCGTCCGCGCCAACACCCCGCTGGACGACACCTTGACGGTGATGCGCGGCGCCGGCAGCCACCTCTCAGCGGTCACCGGAGACGGCGGTACCGTCCTCGGCTTCGTCACCATGGCCGACCTCCTGGACGAACTCGTAGGACCCATGACCCCGTCAGGACACTCTGGTGATCAATGATCCTTCTCATAATCGTGAGGAACGCGGGTATCCGGAGGTACACGACGGTCGCTAAAGGGACTATGGTGCGGGGAATGTTGCGCGGTGCCTGGGCCTCCAGAGGCCACATGCGATTCATGGTCCCCTTCCCGATGTACTGGGGGAATGGACTGTGACGGACACACTGCATTCTCCCGAGAACCATCACACGTCGCCCCCTCCCGGCTCGGCCGAGGATTCGAGGGCGAACGGGACAACGGAAAGCGGACCTCGGCCAGGGCCCGGTGCCGAGAAGAAGTCGAAGCGTGACCCCTTCTTCGACAACGCCAAATACTTGGCGATCGTGCTGGTGGCGATGGGGCATTCATGGGAGCCGCTGCGCGGGGACAGCCGGGCTGCAGCCGCCCTCTATATGACCGTCTACACCTTCCACATGCCGGCCTTCATCATTATCTCCGGCTACTTCTCCCGCAGTTTCCGGGCAAAACCGGCCCAGATCAAACGACTCGTGACCGGCGTCGCTGTTCCATATGTCATCTTCGAGATCGCGTTCACCCTCTTCAAACGCTGGGCGGACGACGATCCGAACTATCCGATCAGCCTGCTCGACCCCTGGTACCTGACCTGGTTCCTGATCGCGCTGTTCATCTGGCGGCTCACCGCACCTATCTGGGACATCGTCCGCTGGCCGCTGTCGCTTGCGCTGGGTATCGCCGTGCTGGCCTCGATGACGCCGAGCATCGGCGACGATCTGGACCTACAGCGCGTGTTGCAGTTCCTCCCCTTCTTCGTGTTCGGGCTGAGTTTGGAGCCCAAGCATTTCCAGTGGGTCCGACGGCGACAGGCACGGATCCTGGCGGCACCGGTGTTCGTCGGGGCGTTGGCCGTCGCCTACTGGGCTGCTCCACGGATGAATGCCGCGTGGTTCTATCGGCGTGACAGCGCTCAGGAACTCGCGGCCCCCGGCTGGGCGGGTGGCGTGATGACCCTCGCCATGTTCGGCTGCTCGGTGATCCTGGTCGCGTGCTTCCTCGCCTGGGTGCCGCGGCGCACCATGTGGTTCACGGCACTGGGCGCGGGAACGTTGTACGGCTACTTGCTGCACGGCTTCGTGGCCAAGGGCTCCCGCTTCTGGGGATGGTACGACCACGACTGGCTCCATCAGCCGCTCGGGGAGGTCGGTGTCACACTCATCGCCGCATCCCTCATCACGGTGCTGTGCACTCCCCCGGTGCAGCGAATCCTTCGGATCGCAATGGAACCCAAGATGGAGTGGGCCTTCCGCCCCGAGGTGCCCGAGCCGATTGCCGCTCGCAACACGGTACGCCGCTGATTCGGATCCGTCTCGACCGCAGCCACGAACGCAGCGAACGATCGACTGACGCTCACCAACCAGGAATAAACTCGTGTCCAATCCGATTCCCGCTTAGCAGTGATTGTGCAGGAGTGGGGAGGAGCATGAGCGACCTGAAGGCCTTCCGGGTCAGAGGCAGCCGGGCCACGGAGATTCCTGGTGGGCCGGTGGCGGTGGAGCGGGAGCTGCAGTCGCTGGTCGAGGCCAACATGGAAACCATGCTCGGTATCCGCTTCCTGGCGACGGAGCACGCGACGGGGCAGCACGGAGGCCGGGTCGATTCACTCGGCCTGGACGAGGCCGGAACCCCTGTGATCGTGGAGTACAAGCGCTCGCGAGACCGGAACGTCACCAACCAGGCGCTCTCCTACCTGTACTGGCTCCAGGGCCATCGGCACGAGTTCGAGAACCTGGTCAAGGGGAAGCTGGGAACCGAAGCAGCCGAGTCGGTGGACTGGAGCAACCCGCGCCTGGTGTGCGTGGCGGGTGAGTTCTCGCACCACGACAAGCGGGCAGTCCAGATGATCGGCCACCGGATCGATCTGCTGACCTACCGGGCCTTTGACGATGTGCTCACGTTGCAGATGGTCGCCTCGGTCCCCGGTCGCGCCTCCGCACCGCGCGGGTCCGCGCCGACCCACGCCCGTTCATCGGGCCCTACGCGCTCGCCAGGAGTGAAGTCGGTGCAGCAGCACCTCGACGGGGCACCGCGGTCCCTCCGGGATCTGTACGCGGCACTCGACGAGATCCTGCTCGGGCACGACGGCGTGCGCAAGGAGACGCAACTGCACTACATCGCGTACCGGCGGATCAAGAACCTGGCCACCGTGCGCTTGCAGCCTCGTTACCAGGAGTTGGTCGTCAACCTACGGCTCGACCCGGATATGGTCGAGTTGGAGGAGGGCTTCACACGCGACCTCCGCGGCAAGGGCTGTGTGGGCGTGCGCGACGGTGTCGAGGTGCGCCTCAGCACCCGTGCTGACCTGGACCGGGCCGCTGGCCTGCTGCAGCGCAGCGTCGAGGTGGCCTGAGCCTCCCACTCCGAAGCGTGGTGTCGCTGGTTCGACGCCTGCCGGATCACGATGAGTAAGCGAAGCATGCGGCTCGTCCTGTCGGTGGGTGTGAGTAGGCTGACCGCATGGTTGAGCGGTTGAACAACCCTGCCGGTCGGTTGCGTGTACTTCTTTTGGACCTGTACGGCGCCTACCCCGATAGCACTACCCGGCAGCGTCCAGCCTTGGAATGCCGTCGCTCAGTTTCTGGTGCCCGACAAGGCGGTGGACTCTCCACAGGTTCTTTCGGCTATCGCGCAGGTACTGGCACTTCCGAGCGAGGTTCGATCCGCAGTGACACCGCGACGTGTCGGTGGTCCGCGAGTTTGGCGATGTCGAAGGCTTTCCAGCGGGGCGCGGTGGTCTCGAAGGTGGCGTTCCGTTCGTCGATGCCGAGTTGGTAGATCGCCAGGACCTCATCGGCGTGCTCGGCCGTCAGGCCGGTGATGCGGACCGTCTCCGGCGTGAAGGGTCACCCGTGGCCTCCAGCCGTGAGTTCACCGACGAGGCCCTGAATGCGGGCCCGGATCTCGTCGCGGATGGGCCGTACCGCCGCAACACCCTGCCCGGCCGGATCATCGAGCTTCCAGTCCAGGTAGGTCTTGCCGGGGAAGTAGGGGCAGGCGTCGCCGCAGCCCATGGTGATGACCACGTCCGAGGCTTGCACGGCTTCGGCGGTCAGCACCTTCGGGATCTCTGCGGCGATGTCGATGCCGACTTCCGCCATGGCCTCCACCACGGCGGGGTTGACGTGCTCGGCGGGTGCCGAACCGGCGGAGCGGACTGCGACGCGGTCGCCCGCGAGGTGGGTGAGGAAGGCGGCGGCCATCTGGGAGCGGCCCGCGTTGTGGACGCAGACGAACAGCACGGACGGCATCTCGGCGGTCTGGGGGTCAGACACGGGCGGAACCTTCCTGGGCGGGAGCCTGTTCGGCGGCCATGGGGGTGGGCTGGGGGAAGTAGCGGCGGGCGGCGAGGGCCACGTAGACGAGGCCGATCAGTACGGGAACCTCGATGAGCGGGCCGACGACTCCGGCCAGGGCCTGTCCGGAGGAGGCGCCGAAGGTCGCGATGGCGACGGCGATGGCGAGTTCGAAGTTGTTGCCCGCAGCGGTGAACGCCAGCGTCGTGGAGCGCGGATAGTCCAGGCCCACCGCCTTGCCCAGTGCCATGGACCCGGTCCACATCACGGCGAAGTAGACCAGCAGCGGCAGCGCGATTCCGGGTCCAACGGCACGACACCGTCCACCAACACGAGCAGCGCCGAGCCCGGAGCCTCGATCACGCCCACCACCCACTCCGGATGATGCATACAACGCAACGTTGTTGCACTCCGGTGCGTGAGCGGTAAGTCCCCTGACCGAATGCTCCGGACGGGACTGTCAAACGAGTGGTGTAACTGGGTAGTTGGGATTACTGACGGGCCGCTGAGAGGCGGCCGTCGAAGGTGATGTCGAAGGCGTTCAGGGCGGTCTTCCAGCGCATGGTCCAGCGGGCCTGACCTTTGCCGGTGGGGTCGAGGGACATGATCGCCATGTAGACGCACTTCAACGCGGACTGCTCGTTGGGGAAGTGCCCGCGGGCTTTCACTGCCCGACGGATCCGCGCGTTCACCGACTCGATCGCATTCGTGGTGCAGACGATGCGGCGGATCTCGGTGTCGAATCGCAGGAATGGGGCGAACTCCTCCCAGGCGTTCTCCCAGAGTTTCACGATGGCCGGATACTTCCGGCCCCAGGCATCGGCGAACTCGGCGAACCGGTCCAGGGCGGCCTCCTCGGTCGGGGCGGTGTAGACCGGCTTGAGCAGTTTGGCGATCTTGTCCCAGTCCTGGCGTGCCGCGTAGCGGAAGGAGTTCCGCAGCAGGTGGACCACGCAGGTCTGCACGATCGTCTTCGGCCAGACGGTCTCCACCGCTTCGGGCAGGCCCTTCAGCCCGTCGCAGACCAGCATGAGCACGTCGGTGACGCCGCGATTCTTGATCTCGGTGAGGATGTGCAGCCAGTGCTTGGCGCCCTCGCCGCCGTCGCCGGCCCACAGCCCCAGGATCTCGCGCCGGCCCTCGGTGGTGACGGCCAGAGCCACATAGATAGGCCGATTGGCCACCGCGCCGTCACGGATCTTCACGTGGATGGCGTCGATGAAGACGACCGGATAGACGGCGTCGAGGGGACGGCTCTGCCATTCGGCCATGCCCTCCAGCACCTTGTCGGTGATGGTGGAGATGGTCTGGCGGGAGACGTCGGCGCCATAGACCTCCGCCAGGTGAGCCTGGACCTCGCCGGTGGTCAGGCCTTTCGCGGCCAGCGAGATGACCATCTCGTCGACGCCGGTCAGGCGCTTCTGCCGCTTCTTGACGATCTTCGGTTCGAAGGAGCCGTCACGGTCGCGGGGCACGGTTATCTCCACCGGGCCGACGTCGGTCAAGACGGTCTTGGAGCGTTTGCCGTTGCGGGAGTTGCCGCCGTTCTTCCCGGCCGCATCGTGCTTGTCGTAGCCGAGATGGTCGGTGATCTCGCCTTCCAGGGCGGACTCCAGCAGCCGCTTGGTCAGCTGCTGCAACAGCCCGCCCTCGCCGGTCAGTTGCAGGCCCTCGGCCTGAGCCCGACCCACCAGCTCCTCGATCAGCTGGTCGTCCACGGCCTTCGCCGACGCAGCTTTCGTTGGCTCGACAGCCTCGGACTCGGACACGTTCTCACTGGTCATCGATGCATCTTCCATGATCGGGAGTTACACCGAACGTCTTACAGTCCCCTCCGGACTCGCCTCGCTCAGGACGTCACTATTCCTCGGGACCAGCAAGAATGAAGTCCTCGCGCCGTGCAGTCTGTTGCATCGTTTCCAAAAGCCGAGCTTCGGCGATGTCGGCGTAATGGTCGGACAGCTCAACGCCGATGAACTGCCGTCCCTCCCGCAGCGCGGCCACACCGGTGCTGCCGGACCCGGCGAATGGGTCGAGGACGGTGCCCGCTGGCGGGCAGATCTTTACCAGCTCCTGCATCACCTCAACGGGCTTCTGGGTGATGTGCACCCGGTCCTTCCTCGGCTGACTCGCCGTATAGAGACCGGGGAGGTAGACGGGGTTGCGGTTGGCGTCGACCGGGCCCTTGGTACCCCACACGATGTACTCGCAGGATTGCTTGAGGCGGCCCTTCTGCGGTCGGGAGACCGGCTTGTGCCAGGAGGCGATGCCACGCCAGGTCCACCCGGCGGCCTGCAAGGCGTCAGTGGTGGTGGGAAGTTGCCGCCAGTCGGTGAAGACGAGGGCGGTGCCGGACTCGACGGTGGCCCGGTAGGACTCGGTCAGCAACAGGGTGAGCCAGAACCCGTAGGAATGCTGGTCGCGGTTCTCTCCGGGAAAGTTGGCGAGATTGTGCTCAGCCGACGCAGCGGTGTACTTCGCTCGTGCGGTCCGTCCGGTCCGCTCCGAGCTGGTGCGCCCGCCGGAGTTGTAGGGCGGGTCGGTAATCAAGGCGTCGACGCTGGCGTCCGGGAGTTCGGACAGCACGGTAAGTGCATCGCCTCGGTGCAGGGTGTAGGGCATGTCAGCAAGCTCTCTCTCAGCAAGCGGGCGCTCACATTTTTCGATCCACAAAAGGTATGCGCGCGCCAGGGGAAGCTCAGCCCTCTTGACCGGATTCGACGAGATCGAGGGCTGTTGATTCGCTGGAGAGTAATGAGTGATTCCGGCCGCACCAAGCCATGACAAGGCGTCCTATGGCGGCCGCGTCCGCTCGTTTGGTGCGGCCGGATTTCGTGCCTACAGTCTCGGTGTGCTCGACAGGCAGGACACATCTCTGACCCATCTGGGCTGTGTCGATGCGTGCTGCCTTATTTTTCAAGCTGCCATCCGAATCAGCGTGTTGTGGGACTCCTCCGGGCTGGAGAAAGAGATTGCTCATATGTGGCGTGTGAGATTACCTGAGCGGCTTGCTGCCGCTCTTGGCTGAGCGGTCCGGTGCTCGAGGCTTATCGGTCCCGGGCACCGGTTCCGCCACCCCCCTGTCCCGGGGTATTCGATCCTCGACCAGTGTGGTGCGGGTGACCTTTTCGACGAGAGTGCCCCGCGCCCACCGCCTACTCGTAAGGAGTTGCCAATGCGGCATTCTCTCTCACACCCATCTCCGTGGCCGGGCACGCGACGTGCTCACCGTCCTGCGACCGATCCGCGTTCGTGAACAAGTCCTTGTTGGTCGTCGGCACGGTGGTGACCACGCCGATGCTGCTGATCGCTCCACTGGCAATGACGGTGGCCGGTGCGCACGATTCCCAGACGGCCTGCAAAAGACTCCGCCGCAGGTGACGTTGCAGTTGCGGCGGTCGCGAAGCAGGTGCGATCAATCCTCAAAGGCAGCAAGAGTAGCTCTGTCCATGTGGCCGGACTCGATGCTCCGGAGGAGCAGGTCCCGAACGCCAAGAAGATCCAGGCCACTGGCATCACAATGAAGATCCCGCCCCGGGGACAGGTGGTCGCCTTGGCCACCGCCTTGCAGGAGTCGGGTCTGCGGAACCTCAACTACGGCGATCGTGACTCGTTCGGGTTGTTCCAGCAGCGGCCGAGCCAGGGCTGGGGCACGAACCAGCAGGTGCGGGACCCGGTGCACGCCTCGACCTCGTTCTACGAACACCTACAGGAGGTCTCGGGGTGGCAGTCGATGACCGCCGCCCAGGCCGCCCAGGCCGTTCAGGTGAGCGCCTATCCCGACGCGTATGCGAAGTGGGAGCCGCTGGCCAACACCCTGCAGAAGGCCCTCGCCAAGTCCCTCAAGAACGGCGGAGGTTCTGGCAATGGCACCGACAAGGGCGGCAAAGACGGCGCTTCCGCTGTCGGCGAGTGTGGGAACGAGGGATCGTTGTTCGGTCCGAACCCGAAAGGGGCCGTTCCGAAGGGCTACACGATCCCGGCCTCGGTGCCCGAGCCGGTGCGCAAGTCCATTCGGTGGGGCCTGGGCCAGCTCGGAACGCCGTACCAGTGGGGCGGGTCGTGCGCGCACGCGCACGGCAAGGACCCGATGGGCCGGTGTGACTGCTCCGGCTTGGTGCAGGCGTCTTACAAGGCCGGCGGCATCCGCCTCTCGCGGACCACGTACACCCAGGTCAAGGAAGGCAAGGCAGTCAGTCTGGACCGGCTGAGGGCCGGAGATCTGCTGTTCACCCGCGGGACGGCCGCCCGGCCGGAGCACGTCGGCATGTACATCGGCCGTGACCTGATTCTGCAGGCACCGCGCACCGGTGACGTTGTGAAGATCACCCGGCTCGCCGACTGGCGCCCTTCCATCCTCGCCGCGCGCCGCATCGTCTGAGGCGCGTTCCGCTCTCTCCCCTTCCTTCCCCTCCCTCGCACGACCTCCGGGCTCTCGCATGCCCGAACCCGAACAGGAGTTTCCTTGAAGCTCGCACGTCACATGCAGAACCTGGCCTACAACCCAGGTGTCCACCCCAAGGGGGGTGGTCTGCCCGGCCTCGACGTACTGAAGAACGTCATGGGCTCGATCAATCTCTTCGGCATCATCGCCACCGTCGGCGCCCTTGCCCTCTCGGCCCTGATCTGGGCCTGGGGTCACCACAGCGGGGGCCACCAGGCCGAGCAGAACGGCAAGAAGGGCACGGTCGTCGCGGCGGGATGCGCCCTGCTGCTGGGGGCGGCAAACGGGATCGTGACGTTCTTCTCGGCAATGGGGACGCAGGTCCACTGATGTCGACGAAACGACTCTCCTCTCAGCCGAAGCAGTCCGTCGGCGAGTCCCCGTCGACGCTGCTACGTACGGCGATGGTCGGCATCGTCCTGGCCGTGCTGGCGGCCGTCGCCGGCCTGGTCGGCTACCTCACCCGGCCCGGGGCCCCGGAGCAGCCCGCCCCATCCGGCTCGAAACCCGTGTCCTCGATGCCGCGCGCGACACCGCATCCCGGTGCGAAGGACGCTGTCGCGAGGCCGCCGCACACCAGCGACCCGGTCACCTTCGCGAAGGCCGCGACTACCGCGCTGTGGGCGTACGACACCCGAGACTTCTCCCGCACCGAGCATCTGACCGGGCTCCAGGAGTGGATGACCGGCGAGAAGCGATACCGCGACTGGAAGTCAGTGAGCGACCAGGTACCGAGCAAGCAGCTGTGGTCACGGATGCACGACAACCAGCAGCATGCGGCGGCATCGGTGGACGAGGGACATCTGCCGGAAGCGTTCAAGAGCGCCATGTCCCAGGACCCTGGCGCGATCACTCAGGCGTATGTCTACGCCGTCACCGTCACCGGCAAGCAGTCCATTGCCTGGAAGGGCTCCGGAGCCGGGGCCGAGCCGCGGTCGACCACGCTCGCCGTCCAGTGCCGACCCGACCACGACTGCGCTCTCTCCGGCGTGCTGCCGGAGGTCGCCCCATGACCTATGCCACAACCACAAAGGAGGTGCCCAGTGGGGGCCTGTGACCTTCCCCTGATGAACCACGTCTGCGGGGCTGTCAGCGGCGTGGTCGGCAAGACCGGCGAGGCCATCACCGACGGCATCGGCGCCTGGATCGCCAAGTCAATGGGCGAGGTCGCCCAGTCCGCCGCCGACCTGGCCACCAGGGCTGTGGACAAGACCACCGCCGTCGACTTGAACGCCGAGTGGTTTCGGCACAACTACGAGCTGATCCTCCCGATCGGGCTGGTGCTCACGGTGGGTACGTTCTGCCTCCAGCTCACCCGCGCCGCCTGGCGGCGGGACGAACGAGCCCTCGTGCAAGCGGCCTTCGGGACGATGACCGGCGTCTTCTTCGCCTTCGCCGCCATTGCCTGCACGACCGTCGCCCTCACCGTCACCGACGCGTTGAGCGCGGGCCTGTTCAAGGCCGCGAACTCCTCGGTCGACGACGCGATCCGCCGCGTGATCAAGGTCAACGATCTGGGGACGATGTACGGCCTGGGCTGGGGTATCCCCGCGATCGTCGCGCTGGGCTGCGCGGTCGGCGCGTTCTTGTACTGGGCGGTCATGGTCGCCCGCAAGGTCGGGATCCTGGTCTTGGTGACCTTGGCCGTGTTCGCCGGTGCCGGCGGGGGCTGGGAGGCCGCCAGGCGCTGGCGGCGCGGATGGATCGAGGCCACTGCCTCGCTGATCGTTAGCAAGCTGCTCATGACGATTGTCTTCCTCCTCGGTGTTTCCGCCATGGGCAAGTCCGACTCCCACGGCGGCATCGGCGCCCTCTCGGACGCGATGGCGGGCATCGTCGTGATGGTCCTGGTTCTGCTCTGCCCCTACGCCACCTACCGGTTCGTGCACTGGGCCTCCGACGGAGGCGGACACGACGACCTGCACCGCACCGGCGTGGCCGGCGTCGGCACGGCGGCTGGTGCGGCGAGGAGCGCAGGCCAGCTGGCGATGCAGGCCAGGATGGGTGGGATTGCACCGCAGGGGCCGTCGAAGGTGCCGGGCCAGGGTGCCGGGGGCATGGCCTCGGGGATCGATCCGACCGGCGGCGGCTCCGGCAGCGGCGGTGAGGAGTCGAAGCCGACTCACTTTCGCTTCGGTGAGGATCCGAACGCCCGAGGCGACAAGGGCCAGGCGCTGATCCGCCGTCCGCCGACCGGAGGTGGCCGAGGCCAATCCCTCATCCGCCGCCCCGGCCAGGAATCCGGCAGCAGCCCCGATGCGGCACCGCTCTCCTCCGGACCGACACCCGAAGGAGCCACCGGCGGTGCGGCGCAGCGCTACTCGGCCAGTCGCAGCAGTTCACCTACGGGGAGCGGCTCTTCGCCGCAGGGCGGCGCCACACCACAGCGGTGGGTCTACCCCGACGAGTCCAAAGGGCCGGGTCCCTGACCCAGCATCCCCTGGGGGCCGGACTCCGGCCCGTCCTCAGGTCCTTCTTTTCTAGCCCCTCTTTCACGTCCATAGGACAGCTTCGCCATGACTTCCGAACCCTCCACTCCCATCGACCCGGCCACCGTGAGGTTCCCCCACCGCACACGCCGTGGCCTCTTGATGGGCCTGTCAGCTCCGCAGTTGATCGCTGTGTCGGCGACCGGACTGCTGCTGTTCGCGGTGCTGCTGATGTCCGGCGTCGTCGGAGTGCTGAAGCTGATACCGGTCTGGGCCGTGCTGCTGATAATGGCCTTCCTCCAGCACCGGGGACGCTCCCTCGCCGACTGGACGCCCATCGCACTGCGCTATGCCCTGCGCCGCACGGCAGGCCAGCTGCTGTGGCTCACCCGCCCATCGACCCGCCCACGCCGGGAGGGTCTGCTGCACCTGCCGGGAACAGCGGCGTCACTGCGGATAGTCTCCTTCCCCGATGGACACCTCGGTGCGGTCCACGACCCGCATCGGGCCACTCTCACCGCAGTCGTGCGTGTCTCCGCACGCGCATTCGCACTGCTGGACCCGGCGGCTCAGTCGGCGAACGTGGCCAGCTGGGGCCGCACCCTGGCCGCGCTCGCCCGTACCGGGCACATCGCTCGGATTCAGGTGCTGGAGCGGACCGTCCCCGATTCCGGTGATGCGCTCAACCGGTACTGGAGGGAACACGGCAACGTCGAAGCGTCGCTGTCCGGTCAGGTGTACCGGGATCTGATCGACGCCGCCGGTCCGGCTGCCGCTCCGCACGAGGCGTACGTCGCCCTCGCCCTCGATATGAAAACAGCACGCCGGCTGATCAACCAGGCCGGAGGCGGGCTGACCGGTGCCTTCGCTGTCCTTGCACAGCTGACCTCCGCCTTCGACGAGGCCGCACGGAACTTCGGCCTTGCCCCGGGATCGTGGCTGGCGGGGGATGAGATCGCCGCAGTGATCCGCGCGGCCTATGACCCGGGCTCCTCGGCCGCGCTCGATCAGTGGTCGGACACCGGCCGCCCCCAGGCCGACCCGGCTGCCGCGGGGCCGGTGGTGCTGGTGGAAAGGAGCGATCGCATCGCGACCGACTCCGCGCACCACGCTACGTACTGGATCGAGAACTGGCCCCGGGTCGAGACCAGCCCCGGCTTCCTGCACCGGCTGCTGTTCGTCTCCGGCGTGCGCCGCTCGCTTTCCCTCATCTACACCCCCAAGGGCCTGGATGCCGCGCTCAAGGACGTACGGCGCAAGAAGGCCAGCGTCATCGCGGACGCCGCCGAACGCGCCCGCAAGGGCCAGGTCCACTCCGAAGCGGACTCAGTGGAGTACACCGACATCACGGACCGCGAACGCCAACTGATCACCGGCCACGCCGACGTCGCCCTCACCGGCCTGCTGACCGTCTCCGCCGAAACGGACCAGGAGCTGAACTCCGCCTGCGCGTCGATCGAGGCCGCCGCCGTCTCCGCCATGACCGATCTACGGCGCCTGACCTGGCAGCAGGCCGAAGCCTTCACCACGGCCGCCCTCCCCCTCGCCCGCATCTGACCCACCCGATCGAAGGCAACCATGCCGACCGACCTTCCGCCCGAACCCGACCAGCTGGACTCGGGCTTCGTGCCGTTCGCAACCGCCGCGCTCGACTTCCACCGCTCCCTCAACCTGCCCGCCGCCCAGGCCGCGGCGAGCCGTGTGGAGATCGACGCCCTGCATGCCCACGTGATCGCTCTGTACCGGCTGCTCGACTCCCACACCGGCCGCACCGGGCCGGTAGCCCAGGCTGAAGGTGACCACCTGCAAGCTGGGAGGGTCCGGCTGTGGCAAGCGGCCGAGCACCTGCACGACGCCTTCCACGCCGCCCCGCGCCCCGATGCCCGCCACCCGGGCCGAGAGCCATGGCGAGAACCGCTGCCCGAGGGCGCACCCGAACTCACCATCTGCCAACGCCACCTGGTCATCGCAGTCCGGGTGCGCCGCGGCCACACGCCGACCGACCTCCACGACCCCGTAACCGGCGTTGTCCGCCACTGACCGATTCACCAGGAGCACCACCGAGCATGGCTCGCACCACTCGCACCCGCGCCACCGCCAGCCCGCTGTACACGCCGAGCAGGATCGACCGCCGCTCGCGCCGCGCGGCCCGCGAGCAGTTCACGACCGCACGCAAGCAAGCCAGGGACGCCTCCCCTACTCCCATGCGGCTTACTGGCTCCAGCATGGACCTGGGCCTGCGGGCCACCTACCCCTCGAGCGGGCGCCCCGGCCCGACCTCCGCCCGCGGCGGCAGCCTCAAGCTCCCGCCGCACCGCATGACAACGGCTGTCGCGGCCGGCGCATACCCCTTCCTCGCCGAAGGCGGACTCGGTGCCCAGGGAATCTACGTCGGACACGACGTCCACGCAGAAGGCGCCTTCACCTACGACCCGTTCGCTCTCTACGGGCGCCTCGACGGCTTCACCAACCCCAACATCCTGCTCGCGGGGATCATCGGCATGGGCAAGTCAGCCCTGGCCAAGTCCCTCGGGGTGCGTGCCGTCGCCTTCGGCTACCGCATCTACGTGCCCTGCGACCCCAAGGGCGAGTGGTCCATCGTCGCCAGCGCACTGGGCGGCCAAACCATCGCCCTCGGGCCCGGCCTTACCGGCAGGCTGAATCCTCTCGATGCGCCGGCCCGGCCGCGTGGCGTCGACGAGGGAGACTGGCGTACCGAGGTCCGCAAGCGACGCCTGCTCCTGCTCGGCTCGCTGGCGAAGACGGTGCTGCGGCGCGAGCTGCACCCCATGGAGCACACCGCGCTCGACGTCGCCCTGGACCAAGTCGTCGCCCGTGCCGAGGCCAGCGGAACCACGCCCCTGCTCGGCGAAATCGCTCAAGTCCTCGGCTTCCCCGAGCAACTCGACTCTGCGGTGGGTGAGATGCCCGGGCGCCTGGTGCATGCCGCCGGAGACCTCGCGCACGCCCTGCGGCGCCTGGTTCACGGCGACTTGGCAGGCTTGTTCGACGCTCCGAGCACCGTCGCCTTCGACCCGGCCGCGCCGATGCTCTCGATCGATCTGTCCCGCCTGGGCGGTGCCGGAGACGACACCGCCCTCGTCCTGGCCATGACCTGCGCGAGCGCGTGGATGGAGTCCGCCCTCGCCGATCCGGATGCGGGACAGCGCTGGGTGATCTATGACGAAGCCTGGCGCGTGATGCGGCACGCCGCGCTGCTGGAGCGCATGCAATCCCAGTGGAAGCTCAGCCGGGGGCTGGGCATCGCCAACGTGATGATCATCCACCGCCTCTCCGACCTGCTGACCGCCGGAGACGCGGGATCGCGCGGACGAGCTCTGGCCGAAGGACTGCTGACCGACTGCTCCACGCGGATCATCTACCGACAGGAGGCGGACCAACTCGGCGCCGCCGCAACCCTGCTCGGCCTGACCGGCGTCGAGACGCGAGCGGTCTCCGCCCTTACCAAGGGGCGCGGTCTGTGGAAGGTCGCCGGCCGGTCCTTCGTCACACAGCACCTGCTGCATCCACGGGAGCGCGAGCTGTTCGACACAGACAGCCGGATGCACGCCTGACCGGGCACGACGTCGGCCTGTTCGGCTCGCGCGAGTGCCCTGATGGAAGTCCAATAGGCCGAGCGGGACCTGCGCGCGGGCCAGAGGGTGCGGGCTGCCGAGGCCAGCCGCGCCTCCCTTTGCCCTTCTCCGCCCCACCCGGCCAGTCAGCAATCCCACAGCGCGGCCCCGGCAAGGCGCCACTCTTCCGTTAGCACCCATCTCCGGCACCGCCAAGTCCCGCTTTGCCACCCATCCTCGTCGTCCCGCATGTCACCGACTCCAGCGAGGTTCTCGTGGCGGACACCCCGCACATCACCATCGGTCACCGCCCCCTTGTCGGCGTCGTGGCTGCCCCTTCCCACGATCACCATGTCACTGATCACCTGCTGCGCAGGGTCGGCTTCGAGCCGGTCCCCGACAGCCGCCTGTACACCCTGACCGAGCGGGACCGGGATCCGGTACGACGCACGCAGTTGGCCGTCCAGTCGTTGCGCGCCGCGCGCCAGAGCGTCACCGCGGACGCCGCTTACGACCTTCACCCCGGCGAGCGCCTCCCGCCTCCGCTCGCCCCGGAGGCGGAGTTCGTCCGCCAGACCACTGCCGCGGCACAGCGACGGGCACAGGCCGCGCTCACCGCTTCTCCCGCCCGTATCCAGACCGTTTCCGCCCTGCCGCCTTCCGCCGTCGAGCACGCCTTCCGCCCTGCACCGGCTCGTGCATTGCAGGCTGCCCACACCCGATAACCCCCGGAGGGACTCTCCCGTGGCTCTGTCCAATCAACCGCCCCAGCCCGATGTCGCGTTCGGTGCCATCCCCGGCGTGGGCGTGGCCGCCGCCGTGGCAAACGACAGTTCCTTTCTCGACGAAGTGCTGCGCCAGCACGGTTTCGCCTACAACGCCCGGCGGGACGTCTACCTGCTGCCGCAAGACACCGACCACCGCACAGTCGTCCGGGCAGTGGCCACCGCCACTCGAAAGCTTCAGATGGCGGGCCTGTCAGTCTCAGCCGATCCCCGCGTCGTGGCCAGCGCTCCTTCTGCAGCGACATTCGAGCCGGAGCCCCTCCCGCGTGAGTCTCTGGCTGACCTGTCCGCCGCACTGCCCACGCTGGAGGAGCCTTCGGACGTCGCCGAGTGGCTGCTGTATCCCGTGGACGGCCGTACTGGCGTCATCCCGGAGCTGCGGCAGTTCATCGACACGGCGGCCGCTTGGTGCGACCGGCTCGACCACCCCGATGGCTCCAAACTGGCCCACCACCTGCGCGAGATCGCTGAGCAGGTCGAGCTTCTGGGAGAGCGGATCACGCACATCGCTCGGTCCCTGGACGAACTGTCCCCGGTCAAGCCGGACAAGGGACCGTTCTGGGGCCGGGAGCTGGAGGCGGATCACGCAGCGCGTTCCCGTGCCGCGACGGGCCCTTCCCCCCACCGTCCGACCACACCGGCGAGGCCGAGCACGGAGCAGGCCGCTCGGCACTCAGCATCCACACCCGCCACCCGCCGTACTCGCTGATCGCCTCATGTCTGCCTGGCACCGGAAGAGAGCTTGCGATGCCCGTGCAGAAGACCTGGGCCATCAACCATGTCTGCGACCACAGCGCCGGCGTCGACCTCTCCAGCCGCGCCGCCGACCAACGTGCCAACCACACCCGCTGGCTCGGCGGCCCGAGCTTCTTGATGCTCCCCACGAGACCGACCGCACCAGTGAGAACCCTCACTTCTAGCGCCGGAGCCCCTGTCACGCCACCCGCCACAGGCGCAACGCCGCCTGTCAGGCACCTCCCACGCCCTACGCCCCACGCTCACCGCACTCGCCAGGAGCCGCCCGTGACCACCCGCAGAGCTCCGCTCCTTCACCACGCTTTCTCGCTCACCCTCGCACGTTCCCGGAATCCGTCTTGCCTGACACACGCACCAGGACGCCCTCGACCACCACCGGCACTGACGTCCTGCTCTCTCTCCTGCTCGGCCTCGCCTCCCTCGGCATCAGCGGCGGCTCACTGGCCTGGCTCTTCGGCAACCTCGCCAATGCCGCTTTCGGCTCCGGTCCATGGGCTGCGTTCAAGCCGACGCAGTCCCTCTCCCACCCCCACCAGCTCTGGCCGCATCTCCCCCATGCTGCTCTGCTCGTCGGCTGCTACGGCATCCCGGCGCTGCTCCTGGTCACAGCAACCGCCCTCGGCACGAAGCTGTGGCTGCGCTTGCGCCCGAAGCCGGGCTCACTTGCCAACCAGCGGGACCTGGGCGATCTGCTGCCGAAGAAGGCAGCGGCGAAGGCCACCGGCCTGCGCTCCAGCCTCAACGAGGCCCACCCCAACGACGTCCCGCCGGACGACCGCGGCGTGCTCCTCGGCACCCTCAAACCCGGCACGACGGAGGTCCGGTCCTCCTGGGAGGACGTCCTGCTGGCGATCATGGCACCGCGCTCGGGCAAGACCAGCGGACTCGCGATCCCGGCGATCCTGCGCGCACCGGGGCCGGTGCTGCTGACCTCCAACAAAGCAGCGAACGACGCCTACACCGCGACCCTCGACGAACGAGCGAAGGCCGGGAGGGTGTGGACGCTGGATCCACAACAGATTGCGCACGCCGAGCAGACCATATGGTGGGACATCCTCGCCGATGCCCGCGACCTTGCCGGGGCCCGACGCCTGGCTCAGCACTTCGTCGCCGCCTCTGTCGACGAGTCCAGCGCCGGGGACTTCTGGTCCACCGCCGCCGCCAACACACTCACGGCACTCTTTCTGGCCGCCGCGCAGGGCGCATGCCCCGTGACCGAGGTGACGGCCTGGCTCGCCTCTCCGGCCGACCGCACACCGATCGATCTTCTGACCGATGCCGGCCTCGATGCCGTCGCCGCCCAGTTGCACGGCACCGTCGCCGGAGCCGTCGAAACACGGGACGGGATCTTCGAGACGGCGAGGCAATACGCGAGCTGTCTGCTGGACCCACGTATCGCCGACTGGGTCACCCCGCCCCCGCCCGACTCGCCGCTGCGAGAGTTCCGGCCAGAGACGTTCGCCACCTCCCGCGACACGCTCTTCCTGCTCTCCAAGGACGGCGGCGGCTCTGCCTCGGCGATCATCGCCGCCGCCGCCGACGCGGTGATGCGCGCGGCCGTCCTCCAGGCCGAGCGCGACGGCGGACGCCTCGACCCGCCCATGCTGGCGATCCTGGATGAGGCCGCCAACGTGTGCAAGATCCAGGACCTGCCGGACCTGTACTCCCACCTGGGCTCGCGCGGGGTCATCCCGATCACGATCCTGCAGTCCTACCGACAGGGCCAGCGGGTGTGGGGCGAGACCGGTATGGACGCCCTGTGGAGCGCAGCGACGATCAAACTCATCGGCAGCGGCATCGACGACGCCGACTTCGCCGACAAGCTCTCCCGCCTCGCCGGAGACCACGAGGTGCAGACTCTCTCGGTCTCTACCAGCGCGTCCGGCAAGTCCTCCTCCGTCTCCATGCGGCAGGAGCGGGTGTTGCCCGCCGATGCGATCCGGGCCCTGCCCAAGGGGTCGGCGTTGCTATTGGCCACCGGGATCCGGCCCGCGCTACTCAACTTGAAGCCCTGGTACCGCGAGCCAGATGCCGACCGGCTCGGCGCGGCCTCCAAGAAAGCGACTGCCGCCATCACCGAGCGGGCCCTCGCCAAGGCCCCGTCCGGCCGCGACCAGTATGGACCGGCCGCATGATCTTCCGCTCCCTGCTCCACATCCGAGCGAGACACATCGTCAGCTCTCACGCCGGCCCGCCACTTTCATCACTCCGAGGCGTCTCGTGTCCCCATCTGCCCCGTCCTTGTTCCCCCTGCGGGCCGCTGGCCGGTTTGCCGACTCCCCCGCCGTCCGCAGTGCAGATCGCTGGTGGCTCGTCGCCCACAGCGGTGCCGTCCCTGCGGATCCCGCGCTCGCCCGCCATCTGGACCGCCACGCCGCCGACCTGGCGGCGGCGCACCGCGCCGTCGCTGGAATGGTCCGAGAGCTGCGGTGACACCGCTGCTACAGGCCGAGCAGGCCGTCCTGGGCGCGGTGCTGCTGGAGCCGCGCCAGCTCGGCCACCTGGCCGGGTGGCTCCGGCCCGAGCACTTCTACCGTCCCGCGCACGCCGCCCTGTACGGGGCGATGCTCGACCTACACGCCAGCGGCCACCCCGCGACGACCGCGCCGGCGGACGTGCCGGTCCCGCTGACCTGGGTCAACGACACAAGGGACAAAGCAAGTGAGCACACGCGCGGCGTGACCGCCGCGTACGTGCACTCGCTGCCCTCCGCCTGCCCGCGCCCGGCGCACGCGCCGGTCTACGGGCGGATGGTGCTGGAAGGCGCCATCCACCGCAGCGTCACCCAGCACGCCGTCCGCCTGCACCACGCCGCCCGCGGCGCGGGCGTCGAAGAGACCCTCCATCACGCCCAGGTCTTGGCCGACGTGCTCACCGAGCTCGCCCGACGCTGGGGCACCGAACCCCGCCCCGCTCCACCCGGAACGCCCTCCCCTGCGTCCGCCCCTGCGCCGGGCCGGGCAAAAGAACAGGTACTTGCCGAGGAGGAGTTTCTCCTCGGAATGCTCACCACACAGCCGCAGCAGCTGGGAGAAGTAGTCCACTGGCTGCGCCCCGAGGACTTCGCCGATCCCGGGCACCGCCAGATCTACGGCGCGCTGGGCGCACTGCACCACCGGGGCGAGCCGGTCGACCAGCTCACCGTGCTGTGGGAGTGCCAGCGCCGAGGCGTGTTCGCCGATGGCACGCTGGAGCCCGACCGCGTCCGCCGCCTGTGCGACACAACTGCCGGGGGATCAGCCGGCCACTTCGGCGAACAGGTCCTCGACGCCTCCCTCCTGCGCACCGCCGCCGCCTCTGCCCGGCAGATCCGCGATCTGGCCGAGAACGACGCGCTCGCTGCCGGCCAACTCATCAGCCAGGCTTTCTCCGCTCTCACTCCACTCGATCAAGCCCGCCGACGCCGTGCCACCGCGATTGGCGGCCCAGAACCGGACAAGGCCCCGAAATCCTCGCCCGCGCCGCCTCCGACCCATGCTGCCGCCGCCCGGGCCCGCAGTCCCGCACTCCGCACGGAAACCAAAACACCGCCAAGCACGACTACGCCACCATCCACCTCACCCCTCCAGCTCCTTCGGAGGGGCCCTTCGTGACCCTCTGCCGATCTGTGGGGGGGCGCTGTGCCGCCTCCACTTTTCACGCCTCACCGTGGCCGCCACTACTGAGGCTTTCGGTTCAGGGTGACGGCGAGGTCACGAACGCCGGGGACTGACGTACCACGAAGCGTGGCAGGCCTCATCTCCGCCACTCTGCGACGTCGTCGACCCCGCTGTCCCCTGGGATGTGTCCGTGCTGCTGATAGGGCATCTCATCGGGGTGGCGCTCCAACCGGGTACGCCGCCAGGCCGTGTCGAACGAGAGATTGCCCCCGCTGGCCCGCGCGAGACGCCACGCCCGCCAGCTGGTCAAAGGCGACAGCAGACATCGCAGCATGGACGTGTTCACTGGCGCACCGTGCTCTCTCGTACGGGACTGGTGCCCGCCGAGCTCCTCATGACTCACCCGCCGGATCCGCCACGGGATGCCCGTCGAGCAGCGCCTGTGCTTTTGCGGCATGTTGCGGTCGCTGTGCACCGTCCATGCCCGCAGCCAGGAGGGTGTACAGCATGCGTTTCTGGGCGGGGTCCGGGAAGCTGCCAAGGAACTCGCGCAGCACTTCGACGGCCTCGTGCTCGACGGTCCGTTCGTCGTCGGGACGGTACTGGGCAAACACCTCCGCGACGTTCCCCGCGTGCTCGACGAGGGTGGAGAGCTTGGCCAAGTCGGCACCGTCGTGTTCGACCCACCGCACCAGCAGGGCTGCGGGGTGGGCCAGTTCCGCTGCGAGCGCTTCGGTCTTCTGCCGGCGCAGGACATCTGTCACGGCCTGTCGGCGCTGGGCGGTGAGCAGGGCGGCTACGGCGGCCCGGTCGTCTGGCAGCAGATCGAGCGTGAGCTTGGCGTGGAACTCGAGGGGCGGGTCGGTCGGCAGCCGGCGCAGTCGGCCGAGATGCTGACCGCAGACGTCTCGTGCTGAGGCCAGGTCGGCTGGGTCGCACGTCGTGGATGCCTCGGCGGCCGCTCGTCTCAAAGCGGTGCGCACGGCGGTCACGATCTCCTCGTCGGTACCCGGGTAAGGCGGCTCGGTGAGGACCCTGGCGGTGATCCGGGCGGTGAAGCCGATCCCGGGGGAGGCGCTGCGCAGCCGGACTTCGAAACGGGACAGGCCGCGCCGTACAGCTCTGCGTGTGCGGCGGCGCGACCACCATGTGGCGGCCATGGATCACGACTCCGCGGTAGTGCGTTCGTGATCGAACCGCACGGACGACAATGCAGCAGGCAACCTGAGGTCCTTACGCAGTTCGATGACGGCTTCGTCGTTGGCGACGCCGGGTTCGCCGAAGATGAGTGCCGAGATCGGAGTGGAGTACAGGTGTTCCACAACGACCTGGTTGAGGATCTCCGTCACCAGGTCGTGCGGTACCTGATTCTCCTGTCGTGCCTGGGCCCAGGCAGCCAGTAGTTCCCGGCACTCAGCGTCGACACGGGTGTCCGTCAGTGCGACGCTCCAACCCTGCACGAGTGCGTTCTTGACGTCCTGCTTCTGCTCGGCCGCGGCGAGCATGACCTGCAGGACGTAAGGGTCGACGCGGGGATCCAGTAGGGAAACGAACGCCCGGTGTCCTGCTAAGTGCTTTTTTTCGGTGGCCCATTTGATGACCGTGCTCCACACCCGCGGCAGTTGGCCTTCGCGGGCGGCGATGTCCCTCAGCGCCGCCCGCGCCGTCCGGACGGCCTCGTCGGGCTCCGGCCGGTCGAGGATGTGGCGCAGCCGGACGAGTGCCTGGCGCGGATAGTGCTCGGCGAAGTCGCCCTGACAGACCAGGGCGACCACTGTCGCGACCGCCTCCGATGTGTCCTGCGCCGAGTCCAGCAGCAGCGATCGGACCTCCGCGCCCAACGGGTCCGCCTCGGCGGCGACCGTGAGGACCCGGGCGATCAGTCTGCGGTGTTCGGCGCTGTTGTCTCCGTTGTCGATCCAGGCGTGGATCTGCTTGATGACCCGGATGTCGTTCTCCGCGACGGCCAGTTCGACCAGGAGATCGCTGATGGCGGCCAGGCGGTCCGCGCCCGGTTCCTTGGGCGCGGTGATGGTGTCGAGCCACTTCAGCAGGTGCGGGTGGATGTCGGCGCGCTGCTGCCACAGGCGGAGTAGCACTGAGCCGGTGTATCCAGGCTTGTGATCGAGGGTGACGGTTCGCCCGGTCACCTTGGCACCCATATTCTCGAGTCGGGTGGTCAGGTCGGGACCGGTCAGGATCTTCCGTACGCTCGTCTCCTGCGGCTCGCCCAATAGGGCCCGAGAGCCGTCCTGGATGGTCAGCGCGTCCTTGTTGTTGAGGAACAGAGCCGAGATGAGCAGGGCTCGGTCATCCGGATTGTCCTCGGTCTTGTTGAAGACCTTCAGCACATCTGAATGCCACTGCTGGAACGTGCCGAGCGCGGTCTTGAGGCTCTCCGGCGAGTCGTCTGCGTCGGCGAGCACAGCGGCCAGCCGCGCCGCGTCGGCGGGATGACTGCCGTCGGTCAGCAGATGGGAAGCGACACCGATCCCTTCCGATTCCGAAGGGACTGTGGAGAGCCACCGGACCCGGTCCGGCTGGCCGTGCACGTATTCCAGGTGCCTCTTGGCCACGAGATGCGGGGACGGGCGTGTCGTCGCGCGGGCGACGACACGGGCCAGGGTTCCGGAGACTGCCTCAGGCCAGCCGTACTCGTCTGCGATCACGACGAGGAATGAGCCCAGATGACGCAGGTCTTCGGCGTAACGCACCAGCTGCTCGGCGACCTTCGCCGGGCTCTGCCACGAGCCGATCTCTGCGGCCACGTCCAACAGATAGCCGGTGTGCGGATCATCGGGCAGCTCCGAGGTGTCCGGGGAACGGGGGTCACCCCAGTCCGGCCGGATCTCCTGAAGCCTCAGTTGATCACCGGCGTGCTCCTCCGGTCTGGAAACTTCCCACAGCGCCCTGATCCCTGCTGTGCGCTTCCCGTACCCGGCCGGACCGGCGACGACCGCGAGCGCAGGCCCGTCCCCGGTGAGACGGTCGATGGCCTTGCCGGCTGTCCGTACTCTCTCGTTACGTCGGTCCAGGTCTACCCATGCCAGGCGTACAACGCCGAGCTCCGCCTTGGGGATGTCGGCGACGGGCAGCTGCGGCTTGCTCGTCATAGTGACAGGGCCCGCGGCCATGATGATCTTCGAATTCTGGTTGCCGCTCGCGTTCATCCAGGGGCCGGGCGGCGCAGTCGGGACGAGTGGGAAAGTCGGCGGCGCGGGCGGGACGGTGGGAGGAACGGATGGCGCGGGCGGAACGGCGCCGGGAGCAGTCTCTTCGCTCACCGACCTGCCTCCGGGGTCCGGTAGTGGAAGCCACCGGAGGCGCTGATAGCGCCGCCCGCGATGACGACCTGACTGTTGGTGTTGTTGTGCGCGCTCATGCGTACGTCGGAGGCGCCGTCCGCCCGCTGGACCCGGTCCGCCAGCTCTTGCAGCTCCGCGGCCGCATCCGGATGCTTCTGCAGGAATGCCGCCAGCTGGATCATGAGGTCGTTGCGCAGCCGCTCTTCGACCGGACCGCGCTCGCTCTCCGTGCTCTCCACCAGCCGCTGACGCGCCGCGTCGATCAGACGCAGCTCCTGCTCGGCGGTTCCCTCGCCACCCCTTCTGAAGAACTGGGCCACAGCGTCGCGCACAGAATCCCAGGTGTTTTTGGCCATTTCAGTGACGAGAGCGGCGGCTCCCACGCTGGCCAGCTGCGTGATTTCCAATGCATCCCCCACGATCATTTCTCCTGCGACGTAGCGCATGCAGGAGTCAGCGGCATAGTCGACATATCAAGGTCTAGGTCAGCGAAGAACACCGCAATCGAAAGTATTTGCTACATACAGGAATGAGTAGTTACCAAGCACGCGGAACAGGTCAGTCCAACCCCAGATCGCGTGACTCCGAGCCCGGCGGGCAGGCAGAAGCCGCAGGGCAATGCCGGTGGAGCGAACCCTCCTTCCGTAACGAATTAGCCATAGCGGGACTTTGGGCGGTTGTCCTGAAGTGACTATTGGCCGGGAAGTGCTGCCGTCGGAGATCGGCTATTTGACAGATGACGACGGGAGGGGCGGAGAAACAGTGCTGACGCTCGTGCGAATGGTTGTGTTTCTCATTTCAGGCCGGGAACTCGCGCTGTCGCACCTCCCGCCCGTATGCGATCACAGCCCGGAGCACAACCGACGGCTCGATGCCGACCGAGGCTCGCCGGAGATTGGGGACGGTACGGCGAGGCGATCATCCAATGGAAGAGGCTCACCCCTCGGCACTGCTGGCGACCGACGAGGCCGGCACCCTCTCAACCCACGGTGCGTGGAGGGGAGCCCTAACCTCGCTGTTTCGGTTGGGGTGGTGGGACGTCGCTGATCGTGTCTGCTGTTGGGTGGGCGAGTGTTTTCGCTGCTCGGGCATGACGGAGTCCCAGCGCGGTGGCCGGGTTCTCCAAGGTCTTTCGGGTCGTGGGCGGGCAGGGGCTGCCGATCAGCCGACGGGACGGGGCAGTGCGGCGAGGCGATGGAATGCTGTGGCGAGTTCGTGTCTCCAGGGCCAGGTCGCCGATATCCGCAAGCGCAGACGCCGACCGCCGCGGGTAAGGCGTGCGGCGACGTGCAGCAGCCGGTAGCGGAGCTTCTTCGGCTCGGAAGAGGCGAGTTCACCGTCCAGCAGCAGGACACGCATCCAGGCCAGCAGGTCGATCGCTGCAAGGCTGAGTTCGAGCCAGGCGGCGTTGATATTGAAGTCGCGGGAGGGGAAGTGGCCGAAGCCGGTGGTCTTACCGCACCGGATGTGGTCCTCGACGCGTGCATGGCCGCGGTGACGAACCTCCCTGGTCAAACAGGGACAACTGGGCTCCTGGGTGCGGCCTCTCCCGGCGCACGATGACGCGGGTGCCGACCGGATAGCCGTCCAGGTCGACTATGCCAGTCAGTTCGGCGACCTCGGCCCCGGCGCGCACTGTCCCGTCCTGGTCCAGGGCAGGATGCCAGAGTCGGTCCGGCATGGCTCGGACAGCGCGTCGGACCGGCTCGGTGATGGCGTATCCGACCGAGAAGAAGGTACGGATTCCTCGTTTGCGCAGGTCGCGGACGTGAGCGAGGAAGGCTTTTGCCGAACCGGCGCCGTCGGTGCGGATGAGGATGTCGGTGCCGTGCCGGTGGGCGTCGGGGATCTGCCCGAGCGCCTGGTCGAGCACCGTGATGTGGTCGCTCGCGGTGTTGGCACCGGCATTCCCGGGCCGCAGCCGGCCGGACAGTGCCTCGCCGGTGTTAGCGAGGAAGCACAGCAGCGGGTGGAACCCGAATCCGCCCTTGTAGGTGGGTGCGGCCTGCGCTTTCTCTGAGTGGCAGGCGATCAGCGTGGCATCGAGGTCCAGGACCAGACCGGGCAGCAAGCGCCCCGCGGTGCGGACTGCGGGTATGCCCTCACCATGTTCGGCGGCCTGCAGCCAGGCGACTTCCCGGGCCTGGGCGCGAGCAGAGGACAGCCAGGCGAGGGCGGTCTCGTCGACGTCGGCGAGCAGCCGCCAGGCCGTCGGTGCCGAGGCGACAGGGCCGAAGACTGCTGCCTGGTCCCGTAGCACGGCCAGGTCCGCAATGGCCTCACCGCCGTCGGCGAGCATCACCCCCAGGTCGGTGGCGACCCGGCCGGGGTGATGTCCGGTCCCGCGCGGCCGAAGTGGTCTGAGAACGTGTTTCTGAACCAAACCCAGGTCAAGCGCTTAGCGCCGCGATGACGATCGAACACACCGACGCCCTAGGCGGGTACGCAGCCGGTAGCCGCATTAGTCATCAGGGCAAAGATGCAGACGAGCTTGCCGTAGCCAGTTTTCTTCCTCCAAGGTGGGCGCTATGCAGTCGCCTACCGGGGACAACGCCCAATCCACCGCGAGAAGCGGCTTACAGGCCGGCTCCGGCCTGCCGTTCGACCGTCGCGTGGTGATCCTCCTCGAGATCGCCGACGACCCTAACGAGATAGCTCTAGCCGAGGAGCTGTTCGACCACCGCGGGTGGCCGGCGCGTCCTGCGGAGGAACCCGAACGGGTCGGCTGCCCGCCCGAGCGTGTCGCTCGCGTGGTGGAGGTCCGGCTGACCGGGGCGCGGGAGGGTGCTGTCGAGCGGGCACTCGGCCTGGTCGACCGGCTCGCGGTGGCGGCCTCGCTGAACATGTGGGCTCGGGATGCCGTTCTCCTGGAGCACGAACCGGAGCGGTACACGGCTTGGCGGGTGAGCCCCGCTGTCGGTGTCCCACAGCCCGGTCGGGTAGTCCGGACGGTCGAGCCCCGTGGCCGGGCAGGCGCGCTCGCCGACCTGCGCGCCCGGGAGTTGGCCGGCCATGTGCACGCCTCCGACGTTGACCTCCATCCCGCCGACGAGCCGTCCATCGCAGTTAGGGGCAACGTCCTTTCGGTCAACATCGGAAACGCGGTGGCCTTTTTGGCCGTTGTCTTGGCAGCCATCGCGCACACCGGCTGGCAGCTCACTGGATGGTTCATCACCATGCTGTTCGGTCTGCCCTGGTTGATCTGGGGTCTCCGCTACGCGCTGCGAGATTCCCCTGCGCGGCGGACCACCCTGTGGGCCCTGCCTTTGGCTTCGCCTCTCCTGCTGCCGCTCGTGACCTGGGGCGGCGGGCTGGTTCAGGACCGCTACATAGGCTCGTTCGGCATACCGTCCGATTCGGTGCACGCGGGCACGCTCGACCGCCTGTGGGCAGGAGCCTTGCTGGTGGGCGCGATGCTCTACTGCGTGGCGCTCAGGGTCGCGGCGTATGGCTGGAACCGGCGGTTCCATGCGAATCCCGATGCCTGGGATCTGGCGAAGGCCGCCGGCGCAGTGGGTGAGGGACTCATCGTCGGCATAGCCCTCACCGTGATGCTGTCTTACCTTCACGAAGGCGCCTTCGTGGAGGCCCGGAACGCCGCAGTGCACCTCCATGAGCCTCCGCCCTACTACGGCCTGCGCCCTGTCCTGGTCTGTGTCCAGCCCGTCACACACGTGGCCCACCCCGAACGCGGCTTTCCCGGTGCCTCCTACGGGGGCACCGTGCCCCTCACCTACCCAGTGCTCACGTTCGGTCCCGACGCCGACCGCATCTGGCTCTGGGACCCCCGGTCCGGAAGCACCTTCAACATGAGTCTCGATGACGCCACGTTCGAGCCCTTCGACCCTGACTTCGCGGGCAAGGACCGCCCATGCGGCTGACGCCACGGTAAAGTATGAGCGCTTATTCATAAGCCCTGGTGCGTGATCAGCCCTGACGGGAATATGAGTTCAACGCCGATGGACAGGGAAGCTGCGGAGCGGATCGACGCTGCCGCAGAGCGGGATCCGGAGAGCGCGACAGCGCTGTCCGGGCTGTCCGGGTTCGATGAGCGAGCCGCAGACGCGGCTGCGCGTAACGAACCGGATTGCGATGAGGACTACTGAGCCCGCTGTGCTGGTAACTCGGGCGCCGGGGGCTCAGATGTCGATCAGCGCAGGTTTCCTCGGCCAGCTCGGGGTGGCCCCTTTCCGGCCGGATCTACCGCACGAAGGCTCCTGCCCCCGGCATGCAGAGGTGGGGGCCTCTTTGTCTCCCCCATCCCTGTTTGTCCCGTGTTCGAAAGCCCCGGCAGCCGCCGGGGCTTTCCGTATCTGTGGAGGTCTCCGTGATGGATCTTGCTTCTGCCATGCCCGCCTACGTTCTGCTCGCCGCGCTCGCGGTCATCGTCGTGCTGCTCACCGTGGTCGCCATCGTCGCGCGGGCGGTGGTGGCGAAGGCGCGGCCCGAGGACTTACAGCACATCCTTCCCGGCCTGGGCCAAGTCCTGGCCGCGCTGACCCTCTTCCTCCCCTGGGGACGCGGGAGGCGGGGCCCGACCGGCGCGCCGCCGGTGCCCGCGCGGTCCGAGCGCAGAGGAGGGCCGCGCCGAGGGTGAGGCCGGGGTCAGGCCGTCGGCGGCTGACTGGAGGGCGTGGCCTGGTCGGCGGGCTGGTCCAGCTGCTGCTGGCGGCGCCGCTGCTCGTTGCGGTGCTGTTCGACGCGCTGGGTGAACACCTTCAGTGCCTGACGCTGTCGGGGATCTTGGTCGAGCGCCTTTTTGGTAGATCATCGAGCTGACGGGACGGTCCCCGCGGGGTGCTGTGCCAGGGTTGGACTCGGAGGTCGGTTTCCGGACCGGTCTCGGGCAAGGTGGTGGTCGCCACCTTGAAGACGTTCACCTCAGCCTGCGGGGTGGGTGGCGACGCGCCAGGACCGGGGCCGGGGGATGTGCTGCCAGTCGAGGAAGCCCTGGAGAGCGGTTGGGTTCCGGGGCTGCCGGGCGGATGTCGGCAGCAGGTGGACGGCGATGCGTTCGAGGTTGACCGCGATGGCGGTCAGAACGTGCTGGACGTGGGCCTTCTCTTCGCTGCGGTAGCGGCACTGGCGCATGCCGTGGCCGTTGACGAACTCGCTGATCGTGCTCTCGATGGCGGCCCGCAGTGAGTAGCGCGAGAGCCATTCCTGGGTCTGCTGCTCGGTCCGGGACTCGGACTGGATGTCGTAGAGCTCGCGCGGCAGGAAGGTGACCTTCCGGGCGTCGGTGCGCGTGCAGGCGGCCTTCACCGGGCACTGGCGGCAGTCGTCCGGGGAGAACTCGACATTGATGTAGGGCGCGAGGGACGGCGGTGTCGACCACCGGCGGCTCACCTTGTCCTGCGGACAGCTCACCTCTTTGGCATCCCAGTCGATGGCGAAGGCGTCGCGGTGGAACACGGTGCCCTTGCGGGACTGCCGGGTGCTCTTGGCCCGGACCGGTCCGACCAGGCCGACACCGTGCTCGCGGGCAACCCGCTGCTTGAGCGCGACGGAGAGGTAGCCGCCATCGACGAAGTGCTCCTTCGACAGCAGGTTCCTTTGATCGAGGCTGGCCATGATGCCGGGAAGGGCCTTGGTGTCGTGGACGGCGGCCTTGGTGGTGGTCACGTCGGTGATCACGCTCGGAGCATCGGGGTCACAGGTCTCGGTGACGTGCGCCAGGAAGCCCTTCCAGCGGGTCTCGCCGCGGCGCGCGTAGCGGGCACTCACGTCGTAGGGCGAGACGATGGCGACGGCCGAGGGTGGCAGGCCGGCGCCCTCTGCCTCCCGCCACTTCGGGCGGTCCTGGGCGTCGATGAAGTAGTTCTGCACGAAGATCTGGCGAAGAGCCTGGACCTGCTCACCGTCGCGGAGGGCGGGCAGGTAGCGGTGGACGTAGCGCAGGAGCAGACGGACGTCCTCGCCGGTGTCCTTGATCCGGGTCTTGGGCTTGGAGGGGTTCTTCCCCAGTCGGGCCGCGCGGCCGTAGCGCTTGCCCCAGTCCTCTGTCACCAGACCGACCAGCTCGTGCGGCGCCCGGCGGGCGAGTTCCTCCAGGGTGGCGCGCATCGCCTCGGTGACCAGTTCCAGGCGGGTCAGGTCCCGCACCGCGGCCAGGACGTGGGTGGAGTCGGTGCGCTGTAGGCCGCGTTCCCGGACCAGCCCGACGGCCCTGATCTTCTCCAGCGCGAGGTCCAGCAGCTTGTCGGCCCGGCCCTCCTCGGCCAGGCGCTCACGGAAGTCCGCGAGAACGCTGTGGTGGAAGCCGGGGTCCTCCAGCTCCATGCCCATCGCATATTTGAAGTCGATGCGGTTCCGCACCGACTCGGCGGCCTGCCGGTCGGACAGCTCCAGCAGGAACTGCAGGACCGACACAGTCGCCAACTGGGCAGGTGACAGGCCCGGCTTGCCGTCCCGCGGATACCACTCCTCGAAGTCCTCGTCGCTCCACAGGCCGTTGAGATGGTCACGGATGGCCATAGCCGTGGTGCCCCTGGGGTTGCTCGCACGAGCGACTCGCACCGTCAGCTCGGGAATCACGCAGCCGGTACGGGGGCGAACACACATCTCGGGTCCTCCGGAATCGCGGGACGCCAACCGTCCCACCCGCACACATCTCCGAACCCGAGATTCCCGGCACGGCCACCACGAACGAGTGCACGCCATCGACACGTCAGCCACTCCAGTCACGTGGACAACGGCCGACACGAACGAAGCGTTCGCCTAACGGTCACCAATGCATCGCTGCGGCCCTCAGGGGCTCGCCAGCCTAATTGCGAAGCTCTGATCAGGGGAAACGCATCGCGTCACCAGCACGTTGACCACGCTGAACGACTCCGATTTTCAAGATCCCCGACAGCGTCACGCACTGAGCGCGGCGGAGTATGCGGCGGTCAACCCGGTGGCATCGGCGAGATCCGCCAGCAGCCGTGCCCCGACATGACCGACCACCCCCGAACCATCGGCGCTGACATGGATCTTGGGACGCAACCCGATACCCTGCACGTAGAAAGTGCCCTCCGCCTGGACCGACAGAACCCCTCAGCAAGGTTCATCGTCCCAGGTCAGGAAGGCACTTTCGCGTTTCCGCCGCAACAGCTGCCGCACCCAAGCGAAACAGCGAGGCTAAGCGATGGTGGGGGTGACCGGCCGCCAGACAGGGGCTCGACCGCCCGCCCAGCTGACAGCGCTGGGCAACGGCGTCGTCCCGCAACAGGCCACCCAGACATTACGCATCCTCGCCCCGCCCGAGCCGTCCCCACCGCCTATACCGGGGACGGCTCCTTCTATACCTTGCTTCCCGGCCGGACCAAACCGCTGTTTCTCCGGATCGTCGACGCCCCCAACTACCCGAATAAGGAGGGGCATCGATGTCGGAGTCCGCTGACGAGAGCGAGCCGGTGCGGATACCGGACCACAACCTGGACGACGTGGTCGCCACGGTCGGCGCGCTCGTAGCCCAGAGCCGGAGGCAAGCCGAGACCCTCGACCGGCTCACCGACGAGCAGCCCGCCCAGAAGGGCGGGGAGGAGAACGGGGTCGGCCCAGAAGCCACCTCAGCGCCAAGCACTGCGGACGACTCCGAGGGGCTGTCCTCACCGTTCATTCTTGCGCTCGAAGGCCGCACGTACGCCCAGGAGTTGTCCGCGCTCGCCACCTGGGTGCACGACCTGTTGCTGCCCGTGTACGGGCGTGAGATCACCTCCAGCCGCCCCTGGTGTCAGCGATGGATCGAGCACCCTGAGGCCGTGGCCCGCCTGCACGGACTGTGGCTGGCCTGGCAGCAGTACACGGACGCCGAGGCCGGCCTCGGTGGTCCTTCGATGTGGCACCGCGACCACCTCGACCCCGCCCTGCTCCAGCTACGCGCGCCTGATGGCCCGTTTGGTGCCTGCACGACCAGTTCCACGCGGCCGAACCACCGTCTCCTGTCCGCCCCCGAGCCTGCCGACGACGAAGGCTGACGTGGCTGCTCCTGACTACCGCATCGACGGCTTCGAGGCAGCCTCCGACCGTGTCCAGGACGATTTCGAAACCGTGACACTGTGCGACGACATGTACGCGGGCCTGGCCGCGCACCATACCGTCAATGGGCGGGAGAGCTTCCTGCTGTTTTACGACGGCGCTGCCGTGTGGGACGTTCCTGGCACCGCCGAGTACATCGGCATGCACATCGAGCGCGACCTGGACGAGCGAACTTTCACCTTCGAGGTCAGCCGCCAGCCCACCGTCCCGCTCGCACAGAACTGGCTCATCACCCGCGGGTGTCCGCCCGAGGGAATTGAGCCGGATCGCTCTGTGGGTCCGCGTCCGGCCGACGCGTTGACCGCCCGGCTAGAGGACCAGCTGCGCTACAACGCAGAGGGCAGGTACACGCTGCTGGACCAGTACACCCACAACCCCGGCACCTTCCAGGGGGGTGTAGCGGTCAGCATCCTTCTGTACGACGCCCATCCCGACGCGATGGAAAAGCCCTACCGGCTGTTCCTCGAAGAGACCGGCCCGTCGTTCGAGACCTACACCGTGCGCGAAGGTGCCTTCCCCACTGCTGAAGCCGCTGACGAGTGGCTCAACACGCGAGATACGCCGCTGCCGCTCGCCCCCGAGCTGCCAGGAGCGCTCGGGCGCCTGGCCGCTGCTGCGCGGGGTCGGAGCATCACCGCTGTCACGCCCAGCCCGAGTCCGGACGCGCCGGAGACAGCACCAGCGCCCGCTCCGGGCGGGGCCCGTACGAGGGGCGGGCGCGCGTGAGTGCCCGGTACGCCTTCGCCGCCCACCCCGAGGCGCTCGCCGACTTGCGGAATGTTCCGGAGAGCATTCGAGACCTGGCGTTGTTGGAGTTGCAGCACTTGGTGCACGGCAACGAGCGCGGTGCCGCGCTCAAGAGGGAACTCGCGGACTGCCACAAGGTCTACGTCGACCCCCAAACCCGCTGGAGGATGGTCATCCAGTACCGAGATGCCCCCGCTTCCTCCCAACACAAACGGGAGATCTACCTGCTGACCGTGGGGGAACGGCAGGACCACGCCGCTTACCGCACCGCCGCCCACCGCCTGGAACGCGAACGCCAGCGCATGGATGCCACCCCGCACGTCCTTCGGGCCCACGCCGCACGGGCTCGCTCCGCCCACTCCGGACGCCCCCGCTCCGAAGCGGCGACACCGGCGCCGGAGAACGGCGCGCCCTCGCAGCGCCCTCGACGTGTGCGCTGACCGACACATCCGAAGAGGAACATTTCTCATGTCTGACGAGCCAGTCGACGAGCACTGGTGCGACTACTACGTAACCCCGCGTTACCTCGCCGGATCCAGCTACGTCGGCGATCCCGGCTTCGCCCCTGTCAACCACTGGCCTCATCACTCCTTTGACAATGGCCCGTGCCAGCTGATGGTCACCTCACCGGACCACCGGATCCGCATCGGCTGGTACGGCGACGACTACATCCTGTGGAAGATCACCGCCGCCGTGGACGGGGTCTCGGCGCCCCGATGGGAAGCAACCTTCGATCACACCTTTCCGCCCGAGATCGTCGCGGGGCTCACCACCGCTCTGGCACACGACTGGGGCCCGAACGGCGACCGCTTCCTGGCACGGCCATCGGTGTACTGGGCCGACAGTGTCGAACCCCTGCTGGATACCGGGTGGGAACGCGGTGCGGCCGAGCGTGGCACGGTTGAACTCCTCGCGCCCGACCATCAGGCGGGAGCCTTGATCGATACCCGCAGCTACGGCCGGGACGACGAGACCGTGACGCTGTGGGCAGGCCCGCCGGGCTGGGCCAGCCGCGCGGAGGCGCACTTCACCGCAGATACCCCGAGTCACCTTATCGCGGCCACCGCCGCTGCCATGAGCGATCCCGCCCCCGTCGTGCGGGAGAGGCACATGCTCCACCAGGACGTCGAGCATCTCGTCCAGCTCGAACTCACGAAGGACGAGACGCCATCGGTCTCGCGAGTGCCCACCCCGTTGGACGCGAGGAGGGCTGCCGTCACCGCCGCCGTTCACCGGGCCGCGCACAGCCACCACGGCGCGGGGTGGGCCCACGCCGCCCGCATCCGCACCGCCCATGCCCGACCACAGCCGAACGCGACGCCCGTCGCCCCGGCCCGTGCCGGCACCGAGGCACTTACTCGTACGGCAGCCCGCCCTCGGCGCTGAACTTCGGGAGAAACACCATGCTGCACCCGACCATCCCTACGTCCGACACGGACCGGATCTGCCACGCTGTCGGGGTCCTCGCTCCACGGTGGACCTCATGGACGCTGGAGACGCTCCACGAGCACGGGCCCATGCGGGCGCACCAACTGACAGCCACCATGCCGTGGCTGAACGCGACCACCACCCGCCAGGTTCTGATGCGCATGCAGTCCAGCGGGCTGCTCACCAAGCCTGATCGCGGCTGCTACACAGCCTCGCCCCTCGGCCAGGACGCACGTCCCGCCCACCGCGCCCTCGCTTCCTGGCACGCGCGGCACTTCGAGGTGGGCGCTACGTCGCGGAAGCGGGCCGACCGAGTCGAGGACGCGCTGGCCCGGCTACGCGGCAAAGGCACCATCGAGGTGCTCACCGCACTGGAGCAGAACGGTCCGCTGCGGCCGACCGACCTGCGCCAGACCACCCACCTGGCGACCGGGTCCTTCCACTACCGCATGCGGCAGGTCCTCGAGGACGGTCTCGTCACCCGACTCGGCCCAGGCCAGCACTTTGCCTACACCCTCACCCAAACCGGGCGGAGTCTGGCTCCGGTATACGTCGAGCTGCACGATTTCGGCCGCCGCATCCGGTCAGCCGACGTCGCGGCGACGGCCAACCAGTGGTCGGCCGAGACGAGTCGGGCTCGGGCAGCCCGGCAGCGCACTGCCTCCGCTCCCGCAGTGACGGGGCTGTTTTCGCACCCGCCTGAGCCGCAGCCGCGCGTGCCAGCCCACATCGTCGCGCTCTCCCATCCCTCGCGGACCCGGTGAGCAGCACGCTCAGTCACAGAAGCCCCGCCCACAACGGCGCCCGCCACAACCCGTCGCGGCTGTGCGCGGGCGTTCGTACCCCACCGCACCGTGCGGAACGTCCGTCACTCGTCCCCCGCGCACGTTCCCCGTCGGCGGCACCGGAGGCTGAGGCCGATCGAGGACCTGGGCCAGCTCGTCGACTGTCAGCTCGATCCGCCCTCCGTCAGCCGCGCGGGCTCGTCCCACGGAGGCCGCGTTTAGATCGTCGGCGCTCTCGCCGAACCGGCGCTGCTCGTCTGCGTCCACGTGTGTTGCGCCCCTCCGACATTGGTCGTCCCGAGGGTCAGTCCGCGGGGCGACCGCTTCATTCCTCCATGAGAAGTCCATCTGCTCTTCCACCCGGCAAGTTCGCCTGCGGCAGACAGAAACCCCTCCCACGGACTGGAATGACGCTCCGAGTCCAAGTCAATATACGGACACCGCGGAAACCACAGGTCAAGGAAGGATTCCTCGTGACGTCCACGGCGCCGACAGGCGCCGCGCCTGGAGCACCACCTTCGGCCACGACATCCCGACCCAGGCCGTCACCAGGGTTCCTAGCCGCGCTCATCGCCTATCCCAGCCGCCGATGCGACTGCATGTGACGTCCCGCTCATTGCCTCGCGGGCCCGCCCGTACCACGTCACTCCAGCATAGGAACTCCACCACACCGCCAGCAGCATCTGCGCGTCGAGCACAAGGACACCACCGGTCACTCATCCCTGACCCAACACACCATCGGAGGTATTCGTTCATGCCCCATGCCCTGACGGTCGGTCAACTGCGCCACCAGTTGGAGACCCTCGATCACGACCTGCCGGTCTACCTCGCGATCAACCCCGACTGGCCTTACGCCCACCGCATCGGCGAGGTCGTGGCGCTTACCGAGGGACACCCGGGCGCGGTCTACATCGCGGAGGACGGCCAGGCCGGCGTTCTCCCGCCCGCCGTTCGATCGGAACTGGCCTGGCCATGAGCACGCCCGGCGCCCGTGGTGCGGCCACTCTCCCGCGTCACAGGCCCCTACACCCCCTGCCAACCGCTGAACCAAGGAGGAGCCCGTGAACGCCATACTCGGCAAGACCGTGCCCGGTCACTCCGAACGCTGCATACGTGCAGGACCAAGCGCCTGTCCGGAGGGCTACACCTCTCTCGCCGACCTCGCCCCGCATCCCATGCCTGCATGGGATGCGGGGCGCGCTCGTCCCACACGCTCCGGACGACTCGAACGCACCGATCCCGGCGACCTGGCTTCGAGACGGAGCCGGACGTGCTTCTGACGGCGTCGTCCTGCTCAGCTGGTATTCGATGCTCGACGGCACTACGGGCGTGTTCGCCCCCGCCTCGGTCTGGCCAACGCGGAAGTCACGCTGGCCATCTGGCCAAGACTCCATGGGGACCGGGTCCGCATCGTCCATCCCACCCTCCATGAGGTCCTCGGACTTCATGCGGCGATGTCCGTGGCGAAGGACGCTCTCCATCTCGCCAATCATCTGCTCGATCCTGGCTGACACCCGCCTCGCCATGAGGGCTGCCTCCCACCGGGGGCAACCCTCATGGCGTTTACGCAGTTTGGGACCCTCCTCCAACACGTCTGGGCCGCCGCAGCGGCCGGAACCGGGGGGAGAGGTCTCTCCGACCTCCGTCAGCCCCAGGTGCCGGCATCGAGGGCGTCGGGCAGGTAGGTGCCCGCCATGGTGCCGTCGTGTCCGGTGTCACGGGCGACGGCATCAAGGCTGGGGTACTTCTGCCCGGGGTCGCCGATCATGAGGTCGAAGTCGGCACGGGTGAGTTCGGGCTCGTGCCACTGGTGCGCGCAGCGGCAGCGGAGGAAGACACGGCCGGGGACATCGCAGATGACCATCCAATCGCGGCGGGCACCGCACTGAAGGCACATCACGGTGATGCCACTGATGGCGATGGGGTCGACGTGGGTGGTGACGCGGATCCGGGAGGTGTCCGGTTCGGCTTCGGCTTGCAGCCGCAGCAGCGGGTCGTCCCCGGGCAGCATCCCCGGTACAACGACTCTGGGCCGCGGGTTATTGGTGGTCACGCTTATCGTTCTCCTCATACTCCTTTGACCAGCCGTAACAGGCGATGCCGGCGGCGTCCAGGGCCTTGCGCTTCAGTAACGGTGACGGTGTTCGGGCTGAGCAGGATTCCGGGGCAGTGTGGCGGTAGGCGGCCGTGCGGTTCGCGGCTGCTGCTTCGCGGCCTTGGCGGTGCGTGGGCGCGGTTGATGTGCAGGGAGGTTGCTGAGGCGGCGCACGCGCCAGACGAGGACGTCGGTGACGCTCTCGGCGGTGTCCAGCTCGCGCTGGGACACTGCGTTTCGCAGAAGGAAGCGAGGGCTGTGCCCCGCGCGCTGTGCCTGGTCGAGAGTGGCGAGCAGGGCGTCGAAGCCGCGTTCGGAGCGTAGGTAGTCGACCTGCCCGGGGAGGACAGCTTCGACCGTGTCGACGTGGCGGTTCCGGGTGGGCTCGGGAAGGCGCCGTCCGTGGTCGCGCATCGCACGCATCGGTGACGACGCGGCAGTGCGGTAGGCAGTACGCAGATGCTGCGCGGCCTGGTGCGCAGCGGCGGCCTGCTGAGCGTGCTGCCGAGCGGCGTGCCAGCGAGCAGCCGCGACGGTGGCCAGCACGAGGGCGGACAGCAGCATCGCGGTGGCACCGCCGTCTTCGCCACGCCCCAAGGCGTTTCCTGCGCGGACAATGCCGCGGGCGGCCGAGCGGACGGCGCGGTTATTCGCGCGTTCGGCGCGGGAATGCCATCGGGTGGCGCGCTCGAAGACGCAGGCCGCTTCGGTGGTCTGCTGCCGGGTGGCGGCCGGAGAGGTCTGGGCGACGGCATCGAGGACTTCGCCGAGGCCGGAGATCTGCGCGACAGCCTCGGCTTCGTCTCCGTCAGCGAGAACGGAGACAGTGTGGTGGATAACGCCAGTAGCCTCGCGACGGGCGCGTGCCGGTGTTGCGCCGCCGGTATGCGGGCTCACCCTTAGCCAGTCATCTGCTTCATCGTCGGTGCGGAGGCGTTGGCGGATCTTGGGGAGGGAGAGGTCGGGGGCGAGGCGGGAGCCGGAGAACCAGATCGGTTCGCCGTCGCGGTTGCGGTCACCGGGCAGTGCGACCTTGTATCCGAGAACGTCGCCGGAGGGCGCCAGCCGCCGGTCAATGCGCACTCCGGCTTCCGACAGGCGGCGGAAGAACTCAGTTTCGTCCTCGGCGCCGGCCACGGCCTGGCGGACGTGGTCGCGCAGGAGTTCGCGGGAGGTGGAGGTGCGGCCTTGCCGTTCTGCCTTGGCTCGCTCGGCGCTGGTAGCCCGCTTCGCTGCGGTGCCGTCTCCGGAGTTCAGCTGCTGGAGCCCGAAGTCGGCTTCGATCCTTCGGCATTCCGCCTGTGCACGGGGCATGTCGTTGTGCCGACGTGGGGAACGTCCGTCCTGGCGGATGAGGGTGGCGACAATGTGGATGTGGTCATCCGCGTGGCGGACGGCGATCCAGCGACACGCTTGGGCGTCACCGTATTCGGCGACGCCGGTGGCATGGACGACGCGGCGGGCGACTTCGGCCCACTCGGCGTCGCTCAGGTGCCGGTCGCCGGGTGCGGTGCGCACGGGACAGTGCCACACGTGCCGTCGGGGGCGGCGACCCTGCGGTCGGGCATGGACAGGCAGGTCGAGCCGGTCGGTCAGTTGCTTGAGCGTGGCCTCCGGGTCCCGGCCGGGGTCGGGGGCCAGCTCGGGTGTCCAGGAGGCGACCAGGTGCGGGTCGATGTGCTCGTCCCGTCGACCAGGCCCGTAGAGGTAGGCGAGCAACCCATACGTGCGGCCGCCGGTGGAGATGTCGGGTACCACGCGGTCAGCGCCTCGCGATCTCGACGGCGGCGGCTTCGACACGGGCGGCGGCCCGCAGGACGCGAGCGATGGCGTCTTCGGCGTACGGGGCCTCGCCGCCCGAGTTCAGCGTGCGGGCGACTTGGTTGAGGTTGTTACCGACGCGAGCGAGCTGGGCCGAGGCATTCATAAGCTTCTCGACGACGGTGCGCTGGTCCATCAACCAGGTGTGCGGGCCTTCCTGGGCACGGGCGACGGCGACTGCGGCATCTGCGAGGAACCCGGCGACCCGCAGGCCTACGGAGGAGGCGGCACGTTGGATGTCGGCGAGTTCGTCGGTGGTCAGGCGAACGCTGCGCACGCGATCGCGCTGCTGGGACTGGCGCAGGCGCGGACGTGTGCGCGGCTCGACGACGGTGCGCGGCGCGTCCCCCTCCCCCAGCTGCGGCCCACCCTCGGTCCCAGCCTCGAGGTCCGGCGCCCCCTGGTGCCGAGCCTCCCCCGCGCCTCCGAAGGCCGGGGCAGGCCCTTGCGAAACTTCCTCGGCGGCTTGCCCGGCGAGGGAGTTTCGCAAGGTATAGCTTGCTCGGCCTCGTGCCGGTTGGTCGTTCAGGTGTCCCTGGCGAGGGGTGGCCGGGTCGTTCGGCTTCATCGGGGGCTTCCCCCGGCTTCGAGGCGGATGTCTCGGAGGATCTCGATGATGTAGTCGTAGGCGAGGATCGGGTGGTGGAACGTGTGGGGCACGCTCGTCGGTGTGCGCTGCACCGTCCAAGCGCCTGCGGGGCCGGGGTCGGCGCGGTGCAGATGGCCGTGGGCACTAAGGACATCGATCCACACATCGATCTCGTCGGGGGTGGGTGGCGTTGTACGCACGGGGGTTCTCCTGCGCAGAGGAAGTAGTGGTTCGAGGCCGGGACCGGGGCGGACACCCCGTGGCCGGTGACCGGGGTGACCCGGTGACCGGGGCCCGAAGTAGTCCTTCGGGGTGTCCGCCGGTGGGTACGAGCGGTCAGCCAGTGGGACGGAGTGTCCGGTTGTCCGCCTCGGTGCGGAGCTGCTGCATCAGCTCGGTCAGCCGGTCATTGGACAGTGGGTGCCCCTGTCCGCGGATGGCTTCGGCGACCACTTTGCGGGTCAGCTTTCCGGCTTCGGTCACCGCTCGGCGGGCGATCGGCAGCAGCTCGTTCGCCTCACTGGCGGCCGTCCGGCAGTCCGTCTCAGCGTCGGTGGAGTCGGTATCAGTGGTCTTGTCCGGAGCTGGTTCCTCCGGGGCGGGCGTCCGGGTCGGAGCGGAGTGACCCCGTCTGGTGTCCGGTCCACCGGCGAGGTCAGCCCCCTGGCCCGGGACAGTGTCCTGGCCGTTCGGGGTGGCTCGGCCAGGCCGGGTGTCCGGGACAGCAGTGACTCGCTCGGTGCGGACAGCCGCGGTATCCGAGGAGACCGCCGTTTCCGGGTGGCCAGGCTGCACAGAGCGGCGGGCGATGAGGATGTAGAGGTGGACGGCTCCGGCCAAGGCGAGCGGGGCGAGGGTGGAAAGCACACCGACCGTGGCGTCCCCCAGCCGGAGACCACCCTCGCTGGGCTGGTCATTGAGGCGAACAGCGTGCAGAGCATTCGCCCAGATGCTGGCCGCCGTGGCGGTGCCGAAGAGCATCCACACATAGCAGCGGGCCCCCAAGGAAGCGCTGCGCATCACCAGCACCGCGCGCACCCCGTACCCGATGAACCCGTCAATCACGAAGGGGAAGAGGTAAGTCAGCAGCCCCCGGATGTGAATGGCGACGGCCATCTGCTGCAGCGCGTCGTATGAGAGGGCGCATCCGGCACCGCCGAGGGTGACGATGGCGGCGCGGTCCCAGCCGGTGATGCGTACGGGTATCGCGTCGTTGTCGGTCACGCGGCCGTCCCGAGTTCGTCGCGGCTCGTCCGGGCGGCGGTCACGTTCTGGTCGTTCTTCTTACGGTCGACCGAGCGGTTCCGGATCTCGCGGCGGACCTGGCGGTACAGCTTCTCGGCGTGCTCCTCGCTGATCTTTAGCAGCCAGGCGACGCGTTCGGCCGGGGTGCCGGCCTGGTAGGCGGCGCGGGTGACCGCTCGGCGCTCGGCATCGGTGAGGTGGATGTCGCGCCCGGCGAGGGTGGCATTGACGCGGGCGTAGTCGAGGCGGCGGTGGAGATTGCGGTGCAGTGGCTCGCGTTCCTCCTCCGTCATCCCGGCCCGGATGCCGTTGCGATCACCAGCCTCCAGCGCGGCATCCAGGCAGGTCTGCTTGACCGGGCACTGCTCGCAGAGGGCCTTGGCCGCGCGGATGCGGTCCATCTCGTCTGGCTCGGGGAAGAAGATCTCCGGGTCGACGAGGTTGTCGGGGGTGGAGAGGCAGGCGGCGTGGCTGTGCCAGGTGAAGTCCCCGAGGGTGCGAGGCTCGGCGGTCTGGGTGTGGTGCATGAGTGGTCTCCGATGTGCCCCGGGCGCATACGGGCAGGCGGGTGCCCAGGGTGGTGCGCGTGGCGTACAGGTGGCCGTCAGACGGCGGCGAGGCGGCGACGCTCAGCCGCGATGAGCCTTCTACGGTCCGGCCCGTCGAGGATGACCTTGTCGGTCATCTCGGTCAGCCGAGAGGCGACACGGTCGCCGATGTGGGCGCGCAGATCGGCCATCCCGAGGTTGGTCGTGACCAGGGTCGGGAGCATCTCGGTGTAGCGGCGGTCGATCAGCCGCGTCGTAATCTCCTCGGTCCACTCGCTGGCCTTCGCGGCGCCGAGGTCGTCGATGATCAGCAGTGGGCAGCGGGCCAGGTCATGCAGTTCGCGCTCACCGTCGCTTCCCTGGCGGGGCCGGAGTTCGGCGTAGAGGTCGGCTGCGGTGGTTGCCTTCCACCGCAGCCGAACACCGGCGGCCAGCAGCGACCGGACTGCGCCGTACGCCTGGTGGGTCTTGCCGGTGCCGGTGGTGCCGACGATCAGCAGTGACCGGCCCTGTGCTATGCCCGGGGAGCCCTGCGGGCCCCGGCGCCCGGCGGCGGCGACTTCGCGCACCCAGGCGGCGACGACAGGGTGGTCGGCGACGGCGTCTTGGTAGCGGGCGGGGATGCGGGCTTGGGCCGCCTCCAGAGCCGGGCTTGGCTCGTTCTCGTCGGACACCGGCGTGCTGGGGTCGATACCTCGGGCCTTGAGGATGCCGGTCAAACGACGGGCGATGCCGCCGATGGGCTGGGCGTCGGTATCGCGCATCACAGCTCCTCGGCGTAGGCGACGGCAGGGTCGGAGGGGTTGGCCCAGGCCCGGTGACCGCGCACGGTAGGCCCGGATCCCGGCTGCGCCAAGCCATCCGTGTGGCTGGTGGCGTTCATCGCCTCGTGGACCAGACTCGGCAGCGTGCTCGGGTGCAATCCCTTGACCCGGTGGCGGGCCAGCCCAGCCCGGATGTGCTCAGGTGCGATGCCTTCGGCCAAGAGCTTGGCGACCTCACGTCCGAGGTGGCCGAGCACCCCGTTGGGCGGGCGATGGGCGCAGGAGGCGGCGTACTCGCCGATGAGCTGCTGGGTGGAGACGGACTCCGGTGCGGGGGCGCTTGCGCTCCCCGAAGGGGAAGATCCCAGATCCATGTTCCTAGGTCCTAGATCCGGACCATGAAGTTTCACGGAGGACTCACTGCTTCCTCCGTGAAACTTCCCTGAGCTCTCGTGGACTTCCTCGTGACCTGCATTTTCGTGGTTTGCGGAGGACTCCCGGCACGCTCCGTGAGGACTCACTGAGTCCTCACGGCGTCCTCCGTGAGCCTTCCGTGAACGTTCATGGAGGGCTCCCGGAGTCTGTGCCGCATACTGCGGGGCGGGCTGCTCAGTGTCGTGGACGGGGCAGCCAGGGTGGCGGATGCCGCTGGGCCGGTTGATCTTCTGGTGCTGCTGGAAGGTGACGATGTGCAGGTACCGCTTGCCGTCCTCGCCCTCATAGCGGCAGATCAACCCGGCAGCGGCCAGTTGAGTTAGGTCGTCTTCCACGTCGACCGGCCCGTGCTCGGGGCGCAGGGGCCACAGAAGACCCGTGATGACGGCCGGCTGGTCCCGGAACCGACCTTGGTCATCGCATTGGGTCAACAAGCCGAGGAATGTCCGCTCCGCGGCGACAGTGACCTCGGCAAGCGACTCGGAGGCGAAGAGTTCAGGCTTGATCGTGCGAATCCGGGCCATGCTCAGCACCTCCCGGCGGCGACAGCGTGCTGCTCGGCTGTGGGCCGCAGCTCACCGGTAACCAAGTCGAGGTCGTGCGGCTCATTCCAGTCCAGCCCGGGATAGGTGCGCATCACCCAGCGGGCGGCGGTCATGCGCAACGTCCGGGTCAGAGGCAGGAGGTTGCCCTGCGCGTCATAGGCGCGGGCGTGAGGGCTCGGCCAAGTCCGGTCGGGCTGATGCTGGGTGACGCGGATGGTGCGCGCACCGGGCACCTTGTCCCTCAGCAGGTGGGCGAGGCGCTGCTGGCAAGTCTCGGGGCGATTGGTCTTGGCAGGCAGGACGGCGGACGCCCTTCCGCGGGCGTAGTCGGGCATGCGATAATCCCTCGCTCGTAGGTGGGGAGGGACGGCCGCTCTCGTCGAAAAGGTCAGCCGAACCGCCCCAGTTATGAATCCGTGCCCCTTCGGGGGTGGCGGCCCCTGGCGCCCGGAAGCTGCTACTTCCAGGCGCCGGGCTTGTTTCCCTCCGGTGCACTCGGTGTACTTGGCCCTCCTCGCGGACGTTGCCCCGGCGGCTCTCGCCGGGGGACCAGCAACATATGCGCAGGTCGGCCAACACTCCAGCCGTTAGAGGGGGTTAGTCCACGCCGACTCCGACCCAACACATCCCCGATCGATTGACGCAAGGCGCAGGGCAAGCACATCCAGCAGCAGGACGCATCCCCCTCCCGGCTGCGATCACCTCGGCCGAGACTCCGCGGTGCCGAATCGCCCCACATGAGCCCCGCCCACGGCGACAGCAGGAGGAACGGTGTGCCCGCCCCATGGAGTCCACGAGGCGAGCACAGCCGATACGAAACGCGGGGTGCGGACCACCCTGTTTTTCGCTAACCTGAAGCTATTCCGATCCAGCGATAAAGTCAACGTACCGACATTCATTCAGTTCAGAGCAAAAACGAGGTCCGATGCCTGCCCGCCACTTCGATAGAGGCCGCCTGCGTACGGTGCGCCGAGCTGCGGAGCTGTCGCAGAGCGACGTCGCGGCTGGTGTCGGCGTCGCCACGTCCTCCGTGGCCGGCTGGGAAGCGGACAATCCGACCACGCCGGACCCGGAAAAGCTCCCCGCCCTGGCCCGCGTCCTCGGGCGGGACTTGGACGATCTCTTCCCCCGCACCGGACTGCCGGACCTCGCGGACCTGCGCTGTGATGCGGGCCTGTACCAGTACGAGACGAGCGCGATCCTAGGGACCAAGAGCGCTGGACCTGTCCGGGGCGCCGAGCGAGGAGAACGACGGCTCAAGGAGCGGTACGTATCGCCGCTCGCAGCCGCCTACGGCGTGAGCGAAGAAGAGCTGCTTCGCGCCCAGGAGAGGTCGATCGCCAAGACGCAAGAGCTGCCGGACGCCGGCCAGTCAGGCGAAAGCCAGGCCGACGCTGATAGACCGCCCGGCTCTCTCTCGGAGAAGATCACCCTCCTGCTGGAGCGTTCGTTCCCCGGCCAGCAGCAGCCCCCCTCGGACGCGGAGATCGCCGAAGCTGTGAACATACACGCCGGAGCAGAGGTCACCTCGGAAGAAGATGTCCGCAACCTCCGGACCGGTCAGCAGGAGGACGCTGCTCCGTTGGTCCGGGAAGGACTCGCCGCCTTCTTCGGCGTCTCGCCGATGTACTTCCAGCCCGACGATGCCGTGGCACAGCAGGTGTATGAGGGGTTGCGGCTCCTGTCCGCCTCGCGGCGGGGCGCTGTGGGTCGAGTGCGCGCCCGCGGCGGAAACCAGGGGCTTCCGGCCGACGTGATGTCGATCGTCAACGACCTGGTGGACGAGTTGGAGCAGAGAGATTCCCGCTCCAAGTAGGCGTTACGCCCGACATACAGGTCAGTCGGCTGGACTGATCGGGCGCTGAGTTTCCTCCAGCTCTCGCGCAAAGCCCAGGGCGTTCATGAAGGCAACCAGGGCATTAGCCATGGTGTACTGAGTGGGGCCGACAGCATGCGCAGTGGCGTGCCGGTTGTACTCCCGCGGCACCGGAGGACCGAAGTAGTTGGCCCAGGCCGCATGCAGGCAGGTGTGGAGACAGTACGCCCGAAACTTGCTGATCGTCGCTGCCATGCTGGCCGGTGGCATCTTCTCTTTGGCAGTCCTGTACTCGAACTCGCCGTACTTGTTCTGGAGGGACGGGTCCGCCCGAACGAGGGCGCGGATCGTGGTGTCCCAGACGGAAGTGGCCAACGCCTGTGCGGCGGCAGGGCGGCCATCCCCGAGAAGGTCAAGGCACTCCCGTAGGTACTCTCTCGGGTAGGCCAGGTCCTGACGCCTGATGCTGGCCAGCACGTGCTGGCCATGCTCCAGTATCTGGTCGACGTGCCCGACGAGGACCGTTCGGCGGCGGGCCGGGGCCGACTCGGCGCACAGTACCCGAATCACCTCAGCCGGGGGCACCCATACCAGGGGGATGCCGTCTTCCATGACGGTCAGCATGGCGGCATGGTCGAGGGTTGCACGTCGCCAGTTCTCCGGCTCGTACTGTTCCAGCTGCTCGATGAGCTTCTGTGAGTCCGCCAGCTGCCTCGCGACTTGGAAGGCTTCGTTACGTTGGAGGCTGAATCCCAGCCCCAAGCGCCGGAGGTCCGGCTCGGAGAACGGCGCAGGCCCAGCGCGGAAGCGTTCACTCAATGCCGCTGATGCCACAGCGCGACGAACCTGGTCCAGCCAAGGCGAGTCAGCGAAGAGGCCGCCGAGGAGTCGAGCACGGAAGGCTGGCGTCATCCAGGAGGCATACGGGTTCCTGAAGGGCACCCGCCTCACCCCATACTGGCCGAGGGACTTCTCAGGGCCCCCTTCATCTTCGCCCTCATTCGGTTCCGACCGATCGTCCGTCATCGTGCGTTCACCCCGAATCGCGCAGCTTGGTGCTGGAGGGATCCTCTGGGGTAACCCGCGCCGGGCTTACCCCCGTTCATGCCTGCGGCCGGCGCTGACGACGGTCGGGACCCGCTGCAATGCATCGAGCTCCTCAAGCGGATCACCGTCGACGAGGAGGAGGTCGGCCCGGAAGCCCGGGGCGACGCGTCCTGTCACCTCACCGCGCCCGAGCGCCTCGGCAGCCCGGCGGGTGGCCATGTCGAGGATGGTGCTGTTCGGGATGCCGAGGTGTGCGTAGAAGGTCAGCGCGCCGGGCAATCCATCGAAGCCGGTGCGCTGGACCCCAGCATCGGTCCCGATGATCACGTTTGCTCCGGCCTCGGCCATCTGCCGCACCTGGCCGAACATCAAAGCCGCGCGCTCCTCGCCGAAGACCTTGGGCAGCATGCGCCAATGAGGGCTCACGGTCACACTGACCGCGATGTTCCGGTCGATGATGCGCTGGAGGACATCGCGGCGGAGGTCGAAGCCGGTCTCGGTCATCCAGGTGCAGTGTTCGAGGGTGTCGACCCCGGCGTCGACGGCTTCGGTGATGGCCTCCGTTCCGTGGGCGTGCGCCGCGACCGGCAGCCCGGCGGAGTGCGCCTCATCGACCAGGGCGCGTAGTTCCTCGCGGGAGAACTGGCTCTGCCAACTGCGTGGGCCGTCCTTGGTGAGCCCTCCCCCGCTGGTCATGACCTTGATGACGGCGGCACCGGCGGCGACATTACGCCGGACCAGAGCGCGGACCTCGGTCTCGCCGGAGACCTCTCCGCCGAGGAAGTAACAGTGACCACCCGGCGGGGTCGCCGGAGTGCCGGCTGCAAGAATGCGCGGGCCGGACACGCTGCCCGTCTCGATCTCTCGGGCAACACGGAAGGCAAGTCCATTGCGGTCCCCCAAGTCGCGAGCCGTCGTCACGCCAGTGTGCAGCAGCCGCTCGGCGCGCTGCCGCATCTGGCCGAGAAGCTCCTCGTCAGTAGCCGTCAGGACGGCGACAGGGTCGGGGCTCCCGTCGAAGATCAAGTGAACGTGGGTATCAATGAGGCCGGGCATGACCGTGCCAGAGAAGGGGACGTGCTCGGCGTCCGGTGGTGCCTGCCGACTGACCTCTTCCCTAGGGCCTACAGCGACGATCGTTTCGCCAACAGTGAGAACGGCGCCGTCCTCCAAGTAGGTGCCCGAGTCCACTAGGACTCGGTCTGCGGTGATGAGCATCATCTGATTCTCCTCGATCAGGAGGACTGCGAGTGGGAGGAACTGAGCGCCTCTGAGACGGCGACCAGCTGCCGGACGTCGGAATCCTGATCGGCGCCGTGAGACAGGGCCAGCGGAATGACGCGGCGAGGTACCGAAGCGCCTTGCCCGACCTGCTCGACGGCGTGCCGAAGCCTGTCGGCCAGCTCGTCGGGGGCGAAATCGAGAAGGGCGCCTTCGTCCTCCTGCCCGACCAGGTACGGGCTGATGTCGACGAGTCCGTCTCGGCATTCGACGATGCGACGGTAGTAGCGTCGATGCGTGCCCCGAGCCCGGCGTGTTTCACGCGGGTCATCGGAGGACGGCTTAAGGATGTTGTCGGGGTACGCCTCGGCCAGCAGCTGCCACAGTGGAGCCAGACGACGGTAGTCCCGGCGGTGCCGGAGCCACAGGCGCGCGGAGGTGATCCGGGTACGAACGGCGGGATAGGTGATGCCCACTACGAACAACAGGATCGCCACCGCGAGGCAGAAGGCGACCACGGCCATCAGCTGGTGTGACACCGTTCCTCCGGCCCAACGGATGAGGACCATGACGGCGCGGACTAGGCAGGCGGCGGCCATCGCAAGCATTCCTACGGCGGCCATCCACAACCCTGTCGAGTGCGGTCGGCTCGACTGGCGGGCGCACAGCCGAGTCCACCTGCCCGCGACCGTCATCGCGTATGTGGGGTACGCGCCGGCGAGACCATAGAAGACCGCGACCTGGGGAATGGTCATGTCCGCCGTGCTGAAAGAACCGATGAAGACATCGTGCGGGACAGTCGCAGCATCCGCGATCAGCAGCGCAGCGACCACAAGGACGACACCTGCTTCCCTGCGCGCCCGGCGTCCGCCGGCCCTTTCGTCGGCGGAGTACAAGTAGAAGCACAAGAGGAAATAGGCCGTGCCCAGCAGTAGCACGTTCTGCGCGAGCTTCGCCGTCCCGTGGTCGGCGATGAGCGAGACCTTCGACGTGGCGGGCATCGCCAGAGGGTAGGAGGCGACTGCGGTCACCAGGCACAGCGTCACCGACCGCAACGGCGCGTCCTTGGGGTGCCGCGCGAACTGGTAGAACTTCCAGGCAGCAACCGCGACGGGTACGAAAAGCAGCAGACCGAACACGTGCTATCGCCAGCCGCGCTGGTCGCCCACGACCGACTGCACCCTACGTAGCGAGGGGTCGTCCGACAAGGGTGTGGCCCCTTCCACAGAGGACCACTCCAGCAGCGAGGTGGCTGCCGCCTCAACGGCGCACTCCTCTTCGGATTCGTACGAGCAGCGCTGCGCTACCCGGCGGATCATCTCCGACTCGAACACCGGAATCAGACCCGACCAGGTCTCGACAGCGTCTTCGAGCTCCTCTTCGTCGTCCGTGTCATCGGCGACGAGGATGTGGCCCAGTTCGTGGAGGATGATGTGGTCCTGGTGCAGGCGCGTCGTCTCCGCTTGGTAGACGATCACATCCCGCCGGGACGTCTCGACCCACAGTCCCGAGGGCCCAGGCGCCGTCAGCTGCTTGGCCTGCAACTCGATGGGGCGCCCGCGCTTCTGCCCGAGCGCATGGCACAAACGGTGCACGTCGATCGGCGGGTGTATTGCGAGATCGCGAAGTTCATGACGCATCCGCTGAAGGAGCTTGGCCTCAGCGGTCGGAGACCCCTGCTGGCGCCGAGCTCTGCGCCAGCTCGTTCCCGCACCCCGAAGGTAGGCCATGCCTCCAGCAATGTCGCGACCACTCTTCCCCGATCGCATTCGAGTCCCTTCCGTACCAGCCGAGCTGCTCCCTTTGGGAGCCAGGCGAGCTACCCCGCCTAGTTGCGAACCGCACTCACGCAGAGCGCGGTCATCAGGGGCACGTCGGAACGCGCCGCCAGAGCGGCTTGGACGGGGTCATGGACTCCCTCCCAAACCCCCGATGGGCACCCATGATCGCTAACGCGAACAAGCAACGACGCCCCACCGGATACACGCGCGGGGCGTCTGGCACCACACCCCGGACGATACGTGATGCACACACGGGAGCGAGGCTTGATAGCAACGCCCTGCACCATCCCTCGTCGGGCGACACGAGCGGCAAAAAGCACAAACACAACAGTTCATTATTGAACTACGCCCATGCGCTGGCACTTCAGTCGCAGCACAGATCCACTTCGACAGAGCAGGAAAGAGAAGGAACGTTATCTTTTCGAGACCTCTCCGAGTAGGTGAGATGCCGAGCCTTGCATAGCCCCCGGACGCGCCGATGGGCGATATGCATGCATGGTCACTTTAAGCCGGATCAGGTAGATACAGGAGCTACCCTTTCAGTCATGCCCAAGGTGCTCCACGACCAAGGCCACGACTACCTGAAGTTCTGGAACGAATACCATCTGTGCACACTGACTACGCTGCGACCTGACGGACGTCCGCATGTTGTACCGGTGGGTGTCACCATCGATGCGGATTCAGGAGTGGCACGAGTTATCACCCGCAAAGGAAGCAGGAAGGTCGCCAACATCCTGGCCGCGCAGTCCAGCCAGGCACGCGTTGCCCTCTGTCAGGTGGACAGAGGGCGCTGGGCGACTCTGGAAGGGACAGCAGAAGTCCTTACCGACCCCGACGCCGTCGACGATGCCGTCCAGCGGTACGGCGCCCGGTACGGGCGCACCCCGGCTCCGGATCCGGAGCGCGTCGTGATCGAGGTCACGATCGAGCGAGCAATGGGCCGAGCGACGTTGCCATAGGCGACAGCTCGGGCCAGCCCCACCACCTTGAGGATCACATCAACCACAGCGGATGAAGGTTGGTGCTGGCGTCCTGGGATACCAGCACCAAGCCCCCAGGTTGTGTCGGGACCCGGTGTCTCTCGCCCGTGGGCGCGTCCGCGCTCAGTCCGCCAGGGCGCGTCGTGCAGCATCGACCTTCCGATCGATGCTCTTCTTTGCCGCGGCCAGCTCCTTGGCGTGGTTTGCCACCGCCCGCTCCTGGTACTCCCGATTCACGCTGAACCAGATGCCGACCACGTTCTCTTTGGCGCGGCGCTGCTGGTCGGCAACCGCGGTCCGGAGTTCGGTCTCGGTGGGTTTCTTGCCCTTGCGCCATCGCGAATCGGCGAGGGCAGCGAGCGGGTCGGGATACGCGTAACCTCGCTCGTCCATGCATGCGGACCACCAGTCGAACGCCTCACGCTTGGCGCCGCTGTTCCGTGAATCTTCCAACGTGCTGACCTTGAGCGATGTGGCGAGCTCCGAGTCCCCGAGATCTCCCCTTCGGCTGCCTGTGAGTTGATGCAGTGCTTCTCCTACGCATCCGCGATCTTGGACTCTTCGGCCACCTGACGTGCGCCCGCCGGGACCAAACTCTGTCTGAGAGTCACGCATTCCTCGCGCAACGAGCGACCACTCGGGGTTCGAATATGCGGACTGGTCACTGTTGGCAGTGGGCTGAGGCGTTGTTGTTCTTGAGTTTCGAGTCACGAACCACCAGCCGGTGCCTCCTGCCGAGGCTGGCCCGTGACCGGTCTCCACGGCCCCGCTGCTCGCGCTGGCCCGCGTTCATAGACCCTCACCATTGGATTCCCAGTGGGCTGGAGCCGGTAAGCCTGGTTGACTCGGTGCGGCTCACGATTCCGGCTTCGAGATAGGCCATCTTCCCATCAGCGAGAGCCTTGAGCCCGGCTAGGACCCGTGCTCGGGCCAGGGCGGGGAGAGCTGCGGCGGCTTGCGCGGTGGGGAGCGCCAGCAGGTCCGCTCGTCCGTCGCGGTAGGTGAGACAAGCTGCGTCGGCGCGGGTGAGGGGCTTGGCAGCTACGACATGGGTGAAGATCTGTCGGCGCCGCATCTGAACCCAGTCAACGGCGACCCGTCGAAGGACGGGTATGCCGCCCGGCGCTCCCAGGAGGACATTTTGGGCGGCCTGCTCCGGGGCCTGCCCGTTGTGAACAGGACCCGACGGCACGAGCAGGTCGCCGCGTAGTTCGGCGACGAGTAGGTGGGTAGTCCCGATGGGCACGAGTAAGGACACTCCTGCCACCGGCGGCCGCCAGTTCTTGTAAGGAGCTGATTTCCGTGTGTGGCGTTGACGAACGAGGGGAACCGCGTTGGTCGGCCTGAGTGTTCGCGTCATAACCGCGTGCCCGTCACGACGGTGACGAGTTGGCGGAGGTGTTCCGGAGAGCTGGTGCTGGGGATGGGTGCGACGTGGTTCCCGAGGCGAAGCAGCCAGTTGAGGGCTGCGTCGATATGCCCCTGCCGTGCGAGAGTGCCGGCGTCGAGGGGCCGGTAGGGCACGTAGGGGATGGAGAGGTCGCGGCAGAGTTCGAGTGCGGTGTCGTGTCGGTCTCCGCTCATGTTGAGGACGTTCTGCACGGCGGCGACGGTGGTGTCATTGGTGACGGTACGGATCTGCTCGGGCGTGACCTTCGACAGACCGATGTGCCCGATCTTACCCTCGTCCTTCAGGGCTTGGAGGGTGCCGATCTGGTCCGCGACAGGCACCTCGGGGTCGATGCGGTGGAGGTAGCAGAGTTCGAGCCGGTCCACGCCCAGTCGCCGTAGGCTCGCTTCGACACATGCGCGCAGGTAGACGGGGTGGCCGTGCGGAACCCAGGTGTCCGGGGCGGGGCGTGCCAGGCCCACTTTGGTCGCGATCAGTACGTGCTCGGGGTACGGGTGTAAGGCATCGTGGATGAGGTGTTCGACCGTGTGGGGCCCGTAGGCGTCCGCGGTGTCGATGTGCGTGATGCCGTAGGCGTGGACGGCCTGGCGGAGCACGGAGAACGCGGTGGCCCGGTCAGCTGGATCGCCCCAGATGCCGGGGCCGGTCAGGCGCATCGTGCCGAAGCCGAGCCGGGAGACGGTCTTCCCGGCGAGGGTGATGGTGCCCGCGGGCGGCGTGACGGTCATACGGCGGCCTCCTGGAGGCAGAGCTGAAGGGCGCGTTCGATGGCGCGGGCCTGGCTTTCGTGGTCGCTGGTGACGCGCTGGTGCGGGATCCCGTCCTCGGCCAAGAGGCCGTGGACGTGGCGGTCGACCAGGAGGCGGTAGCGGTGGTCGTAGTCGTGGCTGGGGTCGACGGGTACATCCGGGTCGAGCACGGTCGCCAGGAGGAGGTCGTACTTCGGCGCCTGCGTCGAGGCGAGGAGCCGCAGGCGTTCCCTCTCCAGCCGGTGGGCGTGCTCGCCGCGGTCCTCAAGGGCCGCGTGGTAATACGCGAGGGCGTCGAAGGAGGCGCGGTCGACGAGGACGACGTCGGCGCCTTGTGCTGCGGCGGCGATGTCGTCGGCGATGCCCTGCGTGATGATCCACTCGGTGGAGGCCGCGGTGTGGTGCTGCATTTTCGGCAGGCCGATGGCGGCGGCGCGTTTGGCGAGTCGGCCTGTGCGGGCCACGGTGAGCCCGTGGCCGCGCAGTTCCATCTGGATCCGCTTGAGCAGTGTCGTCTTGCCGGTGGAGTGGGTGCCGAGCACGCCGATACGGATGGGCGTCTGCTGGTGGGTCACCACAGGGCGGGGTCCTCTTCTGGTTCGGGGGCGCCTGGCAGGCCGGGCGGCACGGCCGCGGCGAGGAGCTGGTCCCAGGTGTCGTAGTGGCTGGCCATGGCGATGAGGAGCTGTGCGGTGGCGTAGGCGTCGTAGGTGGCACGGTGCCGCTGGGCGGGAGCGGCCGTGAGGTCCGGCGCGGTGTGCTTGATCAGGGCGTCGAGGCTGTAGCCGGACAGGTCCTTGTAGGTGGCCTTGGCCAGGCGGAGGGTGTCGAGGACTCCAGCCGGTTCCCAGTTGGGCAGGTGGGCCTTGAGCACTCGGTAGTCCGTGTGGGCGTTGTGGGCGCAGATCCACGCCGTGCCCAGGAGTCCGTGGACCTGGTCGGCGATCTCCCTCCACGTAGGGGATTGCGCCAGGAGTCCGTTGGTCAGGCCGTGGATGCCGGCGGCGCGGGGGGTGACGGGCCGGGGCGGGCGGATGAGCCACGCCCCAGCCGTGCTGGTGTCCGGCCCGCCGTCGCGAACGGGAAGGGCGGCCACCTCGACCAGGTCGGGCGGGTTGGCGCCGTTGCCTTCGACGTCCACGACGAACAGGGCGGGCCAGATGGCGAAGTTCATGGTGCGGGCGTTCCGTTCTCCGCCGGCCAGCCGATGGGGGCACGGCCGTGCCGGCGGTAGTGATGAGGCTTCTCGCGGTCGTGGCACTGGTAGCCATAGCCGTGCTGGAGGTAGTAGCGCGGCGGCTCGTCCAGACCCTCCACGATGATGGCCCGGTCAGTGATCTCAACGGGCCCCGTCGTGCCAAGGGCTCGGGCGCTTTCGGTGACGTCCGCGAGGTCGGGTTTGTCCCAGGCCGCGTGGCACAGCGCGAGCTGCTTTTCCGGACAGATGTCGCACAGCTCGCGGACGCCGTAGTGGCCGTTGTAGTCGGCCTCGCCGTGGGCGTAGGCCACGCCGCAGCTCGTCTTGCGGAACAGTGCTCCCCACGGGGCGGAGACGTCCTCGAGGCTGCGGAAGGCATCGAGCACCCGCCCCTCGGCCACCTCGGGCAGGATCTTGCGCCGGGCGGTGTCCTCGTACGGCACGGGCAGCCCGTGCGCCTGGTAGTAGGCGGCGATCTCCTGGCGGAAGAACAGGCCGGTGAAGACCGTGGCGTGCGCGTGCCGGGACAGCTCGCGCGCCCGCTCCAGATGGGCGTCGGAGTCGTTGAGACCGGGGACGACCGGCCGCCAGTACAGGATGGTGCGGTACCGCTCGGCGTGCTCGTAGAGGGTGCGCAGGCTCTCGGCGGCGATCTGGGAGTCCACCGGCTCGATGGCCTCGTGGTCGATGCCGGAATGGGTGACCAGCACGGTCAGACGCAGGTTCTTGAAGCTGTTGAGGACCGCGCAGTCCTGCGGGGAGACGCGCCAGCGGGTGATGACCAGGACATGGTTGGTCAGGCCCCGATCGTCCAGGTGCCGCAGCACGGTGAACAGGTGCGGTTTGACGGCAGGCAGCATGGGGTCGGTCGCCCGGTTCAGGAGCTGGAGCGGCGTGGTGTGCGGCCGGAAGTACGGGTGCTCGACGAGAGCGGTGACCGCCGCCTCGTCGCTCATCAGTCGGCGGGGGACCTTCATCTCGAAGTTGTCGAAGGTGTGCCGGATGCAGTATCCGCAGTCCAGCGGGCAGCCGATGATCCAGTTCAGGGAGAGGCCTGACTTGCGGTACTCGATCACCTCCGCCAGGGCGGGCTTCAGCTCTCCGATCCTTTCCGTGGGGAGGATCGGTAAGGGGCGTTGCTGGTACGGCTCGCTCATGATGCCTCCAGTTCGAGGGAACGGCGTCAGGTGTCGACGGACGTGCGCTGGCGCGGCGGGCTCAGCGGGGAGAGCAGGGCGCGGCGGCGGGCGCCGTACCAGGTGCCGAAGTCGCGGCGGGCGGCGTCCAGGTCATCACTGGTGTGGACGAGGTTGCGGACCAGGCGCCGCTCGGCGAGCGCCGCGGCCAGACTGTCGTCCCCGAGGTCACCGCGAATGGTGCCGGCCGCGGCCCTGGTGGGGTCGAAGTGCCCCAGGAGCTGACGAAGGCGGTGATGCACGCCAGGCTCTCCATGGGCCAGCGCCACCGTGACGGGGCGGTCGGCGTACTCCGCGTCAAGGCAAGCGGGGATGTCCCGGTCCGGGAACCAGTCCGCATCCACCAGCAGGTCCCAGTAGTGCACATGTGCCTGCCACGCCTGAACGGTCAGGTCGAGCCGATCCGACACCGCGACCTGGGCTGCGCCGATCCGGTCCAGGACGGCGTCCACCAGGCCGCGCTCGACCGCATCGGGCTTGCACAGGATGACCGAGCACCGCTCGAAGACGGGATCCGCGAGGCAATCGCCGTCCCTGAACCAGGTGCCGAAGTCGCGGCGGGCAGCGTCCGGATCATCACTGGTGTGCACGAGGTTGCGGACCAGGCGCCGCTCGGCGAGCGCGACGCTCAGGCTGTCGTCCCCGAGGTCGCCGCGGATCGTCCCGGCCACGGCCAGCGTGGGATCTGTGTGCCCAACGAGCTGCCGCAACCAGGCGTGGATACCGGGCTCACCGTGGGCCAGTGCCACGGACACCGGGCGGTCGGCGAACGCCTCATCGAGGTAGGTCGACAGATCACGGGGCGCACGCTTGGCCTCTGCGAGCAGATCGCGGTACACGACGTGGGCCTGCCACGGCTGCGCCACAACGTCCATGCGGTCCGTGACGGTGACACCAGAGGCTCGGATCATGTCGAGCACACGCTGGACCAGGCCGCGTTCCACGCAGTCCGGCTTGCACAGGATGACCGCCCAGCGGTCGAAGTCGATGCCGTCCACCACGGCACCGCTCGGCGGCTTCCGGCTCACTGCTCGCCTCCGTCCAGAGCGGCAGCGCAGGCGGGCCAGCGGTGGCCGACGAGCCACTGGAGACCCGGATCCAGAGCGGTGAGGACCTCCGGGTGCGCCTTGTCCACCCGGTCGTGCTGGACCTGCCGGTAGACCTCGAACAGCAACAGAGCCTGCTGCCAGTACGGATGAAGGCCCGATGCCTTGATGTGCGCCGCGCTGTAGTGGGCCTTGTTCGTGCGAAGCATCTCCTCGTGCTCGAGGACGCGCGCCACGGTCGCCGTGGTGGTGCTGGCCGGCATCGCCGGGAACGGGAACTGGATCGGCGCCGACCGGGTGACGGCTTCCAGAAGGACTCGGTGGACACGCTCGGCGTTGCGATCGCAGATGTGGGCCGAGCCGATGAAGTGTGTGTAGGAGCCCAGCTCAAGGCCGAGCTGGACGGCCGCGAACTCCTGAAGCATGGTGAAGCTGAAGACATCCGAGAGCAGGCCACAGTCGAGATCGTTGGCCCGCATGTAGCACACCATGTGCAGCCGCTCATCCCGCACCAGGAAGTGCAGCCCGGCAAGGCACGCCATATCGGGGTTGTCACTGATCGCCAGCTCATCAGCGGCGAAGACGGGAATGTAACCCCGCTTGCTGTCCCGCTCGCCGCGGAGCAGTTCCATGACGCGGTCGAAGGGCGACACCGTGTCGCCGTCGGCCGGGTTGAAGATCGTGTGACCGTACGCGGAACCGCCCAGATGGATGCCATCCCGGGAGCTGGAGCGCATGGACGGCGCGTAGTAGCCGATCATCTCCAGGTCCCTGCGGCCGGCCAGGTACCAGAGTGCTTCGGCGAAGTGGAAGACCGGGTTCGCCTTACGCTCGGCCAGGAAGGGCAGTCGCTGACGCGGGTCCGGCAAGCGGAAGCTCACGCCGATCACTTCGCGGGCGTCGTTGCCACGGGCAGAGATGTGATGATCGTGATCCTCGGATACCAGCCTCAGTAAGGCCAGGTATGCCTCTTCGAGACCGGTCAAGCTAAGGGGGGTGAGCATAACTCTCCTTCGGCGTGCAGCCTGGCCGCAACTCTTGGGTTTGATTTCTCGTGAAACCCGGTGCGAGGCGCTGTGCCACCTTTCTCACGCCGGGATTTTGTTACCGCTCGGGGCCCCGGGATCGGTGTCAACCGGGACCCCGAGCGGGGCCTGTCCGACAGCCTCGGATTGGGGGCGGCCGCGGGTGGGCGGGCGGATAGACGGGCAGCTAGGCGGCGGTGTGTCCGATCAGGTCTGTCAAGTCCACTGCTGTGCAGCCATGCATAGAAACCACCTCGCGACAGGCGAGTGTCCATCGGAGTCTCGGGTCGTCGTAGGCCACGAACGAGAACTTGTGGCCGTTGTCACCGGGCAGAGGCTCGAGGGTGTCGGGCGAGTACACGATGCCAACGACACCCCGGGCTGAGGTGTGCTCCACGAGCGCCGCCACATATCCCGTACGCGGGGGCGGACCTTCAAGGACCGTTTCAAGAGCGCAGCCATCGCATACCGGCGGTGTGGTGGTCTTCTCTCCTTCGACAACCGCCTGCCTGGTTGCCGAGGCAACAAGGAAGAGGTGCCGCTGATCGGGGCGGCCGCCAGCGGTGGGTTGGCCGCAGCCCCCACACAGCAATTGATTAATGGCTTGTCGCTGACGCAAGGCATGAACCCGACCGAGCAACGGCGCACCAGTACCGGGCCGGACCGGCACCCTGATCCACAGAGCGCCGCTCCAGCGATCGGCGAGGCCATACTCGTCCGCGTAGCCGATTTCCGTGCCCACGCGCCCGTGTCGAGTCGTGATCACGGCCGGGCGAGCATTTTCTCCTGTCCACGGAGCGATGTACGGCACGCGAATGCCACCCGCGAAGTATTGACGCGGTCGTGGGCGCTGAACGCCAGCTGGGCTGCCTGGCAGCCTGTCCGTGGGACACGGGAACTCGTCCCGGTGCATTTCAGTCCTCTCGGGGTCGCGGTAAGGAGTGATGGGCGCGTGTTACGCCCGGTGTAGCCGCCGCCCCTCCCTTCCTGGCAGTTGGAGCAGGGGCGGCGGCTGCCCTCACCAAAGGAGGTTCCGGTTAACGCGGTCCGGGCTGGTAGAGCCTCTCTTCGGCGACGCACGACCCCGCCGAAGAGGGAGTCGTGGGTATAGGTCTGTCTGACGCGGTTACGCGACGTCCTTGATGGGCCCGGGCAGAGAAAGGCGCTGCATCAGCTCGTTGATCTCCTGGACGCCGAATGTCGGGCCACCGGCATCATGGTCCGACCCCCGCCTCGCGGCGCGGGTAGAGACGCAGTCCCTCTTCCAGACAGGAATGAAGGACGGCCGCGCTGGGCAGCTCCAACGGAGCCCGCTTGGTGAGATGCCACGGCGGAGTGTCCCAACGAGCCCCACGCGTCGGCGGCAGAGTGATCCGTGCGTCAGCACCAGCCATAACCTGCACACCAGCAAGCGCGGAGACATGTACCCCGCTGCCGCGTGCGACCAGGAACGTGCCCGTCTCGCCGTACAAGAGGCATGGTAGAGCCGCGCCTATCCGGTCGAGCCGGACCAGCGCATCCGTGACGACTTTGCGCGAGGCGGTCACCGCGTCGAACTTGGTACAGGCGGCCAACAAAGCCGTTGTGGGGTTGCGGGCGAAGACATGTTGCACCCTGTCTGCGTTCATCGGCTCGTTGTCGACAAACAGCGGCCACCCGAGCAGATCCGCATCCTCGTACGTGTTCACCAGGGCGTCGCGGCTTCGTGGGGGCCACACAGAAGTTGTCATCACCAGCTCCCTCAAGGGCTCCACATCGCCCCTTTTCGAAAGGCACGCTCCATAGCCAGTGGTCCGTCCGACCCTCGCGCGGCGGCCTGGAAGCTGGTCGCCGTCAGGTCGCGGTCGGAAGCCATCGGGGTGGGTTCTGGAGCTCATTGCCGCCCTCTCGGCCAGCGATCTCGCTTCGCATACTCCATGCGTTCGCGAACTCCCTGACACTGCTCATTGGTAGGGCGCATACGCGGTCACCACCTGCGTAGCCACTTGATCGCTCACCGCGATTAAGCTGGACCGGGTGTGCGCTGGGTCACTGACTACGCAGGAACTTACTGTGATCAAGCGGGCAAAAAAACTGACACAGAGTATGAGTTGCACACGCCGAACACGCGGGAGCACGGCATGGCACCACAGAATCGATCGGGCTCCAGGACAGGAACACTGACTCACTGTCAGGGTTCCCGACCCCGCGCTGCGGGTGGCATCGTCTGCGGTCATCTACTGAAGATCATCCGAGAGCGCATTCCGCTGACTCAGTCCCGACTCGCCGAGGGACTCGGCATCGACACGACGACCGTCCAGGGCTGGGAATCAGGCCGTCGTTCCCTGACGGCCGTCTCCTCCACGCAATTCCTGCGCTTGAAGCGACACCTGCTGGGACGTGGCGCGGAGGCAACGCTTCTGCCTCTCCTGGATCTCGCAGTCGAGGCCGACGCCGTGATCGAGTACTCGCTCGACGACACGCTCGACGGTGACGACATCACCCAGCACCCCCTTCACAGCTGGGTCTTTACCCGAGCGTCGACTCACATGATCACCTGGGCCCTGACCGGTGAGCAGCCCACCGTTCTCCCCAAAGCCCCCACCTCGACCCCTCGGCGGCGAGGTCCCACGCCTGACTCACCACTGCTGCCGGCCCCTGATCGAGAAAGGCTGTTCGCCAATCTCCGTCGCACAGCGGAGATCGCTGATCGGGCCGGGGAGCGTGGCTCGCTTCTGCGTCGGCAGGCGCTCTACCTGTGTGCGTACGACACCAGCGCCGACGCCCACTCCTGGCTTGCTGACATGCAGGAACGCCGTCCAATGCCACTGCGTCACGCATCATGGACACCGGCCTGGTCCGACGCGAGGTCGGTGGCAACGTCCCTGATCCGCTATGGAGATATCGAAACGCTGCAGGCATTCATCGAGCGGGGCATGGGAGCAGACGCCAGCGAGATGGCCAACCTCAATTACTGGGCGCACTGGCTGGGCCTCGACCCCGTGCCCCGTGCGAGCGACGCGTTCATGAGCGACATCGACGGCCAGTCCTGGGAGGCCCTCCCGCTCCTTCGCGCCCTTGCCGACCGGCTTGATCCGTCGCGGGGCGCCGTGGACTTGAACATCCACTCCGTGTGGGCGCTGATCAGCTCGAAGCCAGGTGTCCTGTCAGCTGACCTGGATCTGCACCGCGACTTGACCGCCCGAGTCGGCCGCCTGCTCGACAGCGATGCGATCTCGCGCCAGTCCAGGCGTGAGCTGGACAATGTGCATTACGGTCTGAGGCTGAGCAGCCGGTGATCCGCTTGAAGGGACGATCTACATGACTGATGACCAGGCCGACAAGGGAACCGTCGGCTACCTGTTTGAGATGGGTGCCCTCAAGCGAGGAAAGCGGAGTGGCTGGTGGATCGCCGGCATCAAGGACCCCGAGACCATCGCTGAGCATTCGTTCCGCACCGCGATCATCGGCGCGGTGCTGGCGATGATGGAAGGCGCTGACCCTGCGAAGGTCGCCCTTCTGTGCACCTTTCACGATACCCAGGAGACCCGCGTCGGGGACATCCCGTGGATCGGGCGCCGCTATCTCGAAGCCGCGTCGAACGAGAAGGTCACCGCCGATCAGGTCTCCAAGGCCCATCCAGCCGTAGCAGAGGGGATCAAGGCCGTGGTCCACGAGTACGAGAACGGCGACTCGCTGGAGGTTCTCGTGGCACACGACGCGGACAAGCTCGAGTGCATGCTGCAAGGCATGGAGTACCTGGAACAGGGTTACCGCAATGCCCAGGAATGGGTGGACACCACGCGGGCGAAGCTGAAGACACCCTCGGCGCTCGCGCTGGCCGAAGCGGCACAGGGCATGTCGTCCGCCGAATGGAAACACATCTACCTGAGCTGACCAGTACGCCGCATCCGAGGGTGCAGAAACATGTGTCTGCGCCCTCAACCTCCGTCCCGAGTCACAGATCGTCGCTACTGCGGAGGCCGTCCGCGCGGACACCACGGACTCCACGACGACGGCCACGCTGCTCGACAGCGCAACGATGGCGTCACTGATCCAGCAAGACGGGCCCAGGGGTAGACGAGTGCCTGATGTTGTCGAGCAGCTGCGGGCCGGGGTTCACAGCGGCTGGAGGACCATGAGGATCTCGTCGCGGTCGTCTCCGGGAGCGAGGCGGAGGGCGTCGGGCCAGCGGCCGATCTCCTTCCATCCGAGCCGTCCGTAGAACTTTTCCAGCCCCGCTCCGCCGCGTGCGGCCAGGTGCAGGTGTTCCAGGCGCATCTCGTCCCGGGCAACCTGGCGGGCCCGTTCCATCAGCGCGATGCCGAGACCGCGTCCGCGGACGCGGGGGCGGGTCTGGACGTGGTGCAGCGTTCCCCAGTGTGCGATGAGAGCGAAGGTGTCGCGGCGCATGTCCAGCCAGCCCAGCACCTCCCCATCCTCCATGGCCAGGATCAGGCGGCAGGTGTCCGGGGCCAGGTTGGCGATGATGGCATCAAGGGCGGGGGCCGCCTGTTGGGCGTCGATGGGCGGAAAGGGGAAACCGGCCGCCCCGCCGGCGTTGGTGACGTCGACCCAACAGTTGATCAGGGCCTGCCGGAGCCGGGGGTCGACATCGCTTGGGGAGGTGGCCTGGCGTAGTTCGAGGGAGTCGGCGCTCATCTGCGGAGTGTTGCAGAGGCCACCGACAACGGCCCCGGCGAGCCGGATCGTTCGGCGCTCCGCCCGGCATGCTGGGGGTTGGTCACGGGGCGGGAGGTGGCCGATCCGGCGGCTGCGACTGCGGTTGCCCCCAGTTGTTCGTCGATCCCGGCGCGGAGCCGGAACGACGCATACGGACCATCCCCCCATGGACGGCTTCGGCCAGCAGATGCAGATGAGCGAGGACTAGGGTCCGTCTTCAGAGATCATCCGGGCGATGGATCATGGAGGGGTGATACGCCGTCATGAACTGACCGACCATGAGTGAGAATTACTCGCTCCCTTCATACCGCGGGCCTCGACAGGCCGACCCCGGGTGGAGGACCGGCAGGTCATCAACGGCATGGTGTACAAGATCCGTACCGGGATCTCGTGGCGTGACCTGCCGGAACGCAATGGGCCGTGGAAGACGGTGTACACCCGCTTCCGCCGCTACGCGCTCGACGGCGTGTTCTCCCGGGTCCACCATCGCCCGGGCCCACCAGCACGGCGCCGCGACCGGCCGAAAAGGGGGCAGCAGCGACAGGACGAACTGGACGATCACGCCCTCGGCCGCTCCCGAGGAGAGCTGACCACCAAAGTCCACCTCGCCTGCGCCGGCAAGGGCCGCCCTCTTACCATCCTGATCACACCGGGTCAGCGTCACGACAGCATCTGCGCACGGACTGTGCTGGAGCGGATTCGCGTCCCGCGCACCGGCCTTGGCCGACCGTGCTGCCGACCCGCCCATCTGATCGCGGACAAGGCTTACAGCTCGCGTGGATTCCGCGTCCACCTGCGGCGACGCGGGATCACGCACACGGTTCCCGAGAAGACCGATCAGCAGCGGCACCATCGCGGGAGCCGCGGCGGCCGACCACCAGCATGTGACCGGGAGACGTATCGTCGGCGCAACACCATCGACCGCCACGTCCTACGAAGCGGCGGTCACACTCGCCTCATTCCTGCTCTGGGCAAGATCAGTTTGAAGACGGACCCTAGTAACCCCAGATCTTCGCGAGCTCGGCCAGGCGTGGAGGAAGCTCCGTCGACTCGTCGTACTGCCGCGCCGTTTTGATCACACCCGACTTGATGGTGCTGCTCCAATCGCCGAGCTGCGGGCGGAATGTGCCGTGGTCGTACTGACCGTAGTTGAGCATCTCCGCTTCCCATTCGAGGCCGAGGAAGCGGCAGATGCCGCGGGTGACCTCAGCGGGGTCAGCGGTGAGTTGCTCATAGGTGAGGGTGTGCCCGCCGAGTACCTGCCGCGCTTCTTCCAGCTTTTCCGCGTACGCCAGCACCTCGGAGTGGATCTGCGCCAGATCGGGGGCGTCGCGCCGGTTGACCAGTGAGGTCACCACGGCGCCCGGGTGCCGCAGCAGGAAGAGATAGCGTGCCTGGGGCCAGCAGCGGTGCAGCCGGGGCCACATGAGGGTATTGGGCGGGGTCTTGTCGGCGATGATCTGCTTGCCGCTCCGCTGAAGTTCCAGGTGAAGGACCCGGTCCCACAGAAGATGCTCGAGTTCGGGCTTGTCGATTTCCAATGCGCGCATCGCGTCCGCCGTGAAATGACGGGACAGGTGCACATGGAGGGTCCGCAGGTGCATCTCATGCGGAGCACGGATCTTGGAGTGGCTGTTGAGCAGGACTCGCAGCAGGGTCGATCCGGAACGTACCGGTGAAAGGACGAAGACCGGTGATTCCACCAGTCGGGGAGTGGCCGGTGCGACGTAGGGTTCGCCGATGGTCTCGGCAGGCAGAGGCGGCCGAGCCTGTCCGCCGCCCGTAGACCGCACCGGTGGGCGCAGAGCTTCGGCCAGAAGCTTGCCACGGCGCTTAAGCACCTTACCGAGAGCGCCCCTACGGTCGTCGGTCATGTTGGCACCCCTTAGTCGTCCCGGCCCGCCCTTCTGGCGGCCGGCCGCCCCCAGATTCGAGGAGACGAGAGCGAAGGGAAGATGTCCGTCAGGTCACGAGATGTTTATGCCGGAGCTGATAGACATGCCTTGACCTGCGCGGATGCAACGTTGATTAATCTTTACTCAGAAACGGTGAACCTGAACGGGAGACATCCCGTCCCCGTTAGGTTTATGCCCACGGCGAGCGCTGCCCGGCCCCGCCCACTCCGGCCTGTCCGGATCTCATCGGTCGCGGTCAGGGCCCCCGTGCCCCGGAACGGTCGGTCCACGTAGTGCCATGGCGTGTACGGGAGTGCCAGCGAAAAACCAGCGCCCACCCGTGGCAACGGGCAGCACATCCTGGTCGTCGACGATGAGTCGAGAATCGCCGAGCTGCTCTCGACCACCCTCGAGCTGGCCGGTTACCGGGTCGGCACCGCGGCCACCGGCGGAGAGGCGCTCGATCGGGTCGGGCGGGAGCGGCCCGACCTGGTGATTCCTCGATGTGATGCTGCCCGATCTGGACGGCTTCACGGTGTGCCGCCGCCTGGTGGCGGCCGACGAGAACCATCCGCCGGTGCTCTTCCTCACCGCCCGCGACTCGCTGGACCCGCTGGTCACCGGCCTCGGCATCGGCGGGAACGACTACGTGACCAAGCCGTTCCGGATCGCCGAGGTGCTGGCCCCGGGTGCAGGCCCTGCGCACCCGCAACCGGCGGCGGGAGGAGCCCTCGCCGCGCTACGCGGATCTGCCGCTGGACGATACGACCCGTCAGGCGCGGCGCGGTCGGCGGGCGCTGGAGCTGACCCCGGCCGAATTCCGACTACTGCGCTATCTGCTGGTCAACGCCGGTCAGGTGCTGTCCAAGGAGCAGATCGGCGAGCATCTATGGGTGGCGGACCACCGGCGTTACGAGGCGCGAGGCGAGGCAACGGGTTTCCCACCTCATGGCCACTTTCAGGGATCGGCGTGCCGAGCTGCCAGGCGATGGCTCATGATGGGCGAGCCATGCACCAGCCGAATGCGACTTTCCGCACGCCGTCGCCCGTTATCCGGGCGGCGGTGTTCGCTATTGCCGGCACCGTACTGGGGGTCGGCGCCCATCATCTGAGCGCTGACGGGCCCGTGCCGTGGGCGCCTGGCGCCGTGGCGGCGGCGGTGCTCTTCGCAGTGGGGCTGGCCGGTGCGCGGCGCCCGCGCTCGTTAGCCACTGTGGTGGCGGTGAGCGCCGGTGGGCAGGCCGGACTGCACCTCTGGTTGACGCTGACCACGCACACCCACCATGCAGCCCATACGGAGGCCATGGGTACCGGTGCCCACGCGGCATGGCACGAGCGGTTGCACGATTCGGCGGCGATGACGGCGACCCACGCCACGGTGGCCGTCCTCGTGGCGATCCTGCTGCACCGTGCGGATGTCGTGTGTTGGACGCTGGCGCGTGGCGTGACCTCGGCGACGGAGGCGGTGCGGGCGAGGATCGCCGCGGCCTGGGCGCACCTCTCCGGGCGCCCGGTACCGGTCGGCCCGGTGGCGCCGGTGCCGGTCGCCGGGTGGCTGGAGCCGCGACCGCCGCCCCTGAGCACGACTCTCGCGGATGTGGTGGTCCGGCGGGGGCCTCCAGCCGACAGGGCCGACGTCGTCATCTGACCTGATATCGCGGGGCGGCGGCTACGCCGCTCCGCTCCTCACCCTGCCCGGAGACACTCATGTCCCGTATCGCCCTGCCGCGCGCCGCGCGGCGCCTGACCATCGTGGCCGCCGTCTCGGCCACCGCCGTTCTCCTCACCGCGGTCCCGGCCGCCGCCCACGTGGAGGTGGAGTCCGAGAAGGCCAAGGCCCTCGCCGAGAACGTCACCATCTCCTTCGAGGCGGAGTCGGAGTCCGACTCGGCCGGGATCACCGAGCTGAAGGTGGTGCTGCCCGAGGGCATCAAGCCCGCCGATGTGACCTACGACAAGGGCCCCGAGGGTTGGAAGTTCGCCGCCGAGGACAACGGTTACACCGTCAGGGGCCCGGCGCTGAAGGCCGGGGAGAACGCCGAGTACTCCATCACGGTCCGACAGCTGCCCGACGCCAAGGAGCTGGCGTTCAAGACGCTGCAGACCTACAGCGACAAGCGCACCGACCGGTGGATCGAGCTGGACGACCAGGGCGAGAGCCCCGCCCCGGTGCTCAAGCTCGAGGCCGCGGCGTCCGACGCGAAGCCGGCGGACCCCTCCCCCAGCGAAACCGCCTCTCCCACTCCGACGGCGGACGACACCGCACAGCCCTCCTCGGACAAGGAAACGGCGGAAGAGGAGAAATCCGACGACGACGGACTTTCGGCGGGCGCCTGGATCGGCATCGGCGTGGCGGCCGTGATCGTGGTCGCGGCGGCGTTCTTCGTCATGCGCCGCCGCGGTGGCGCACGGTCATAGCCAGTAGCGGTCGCATGGGCCCTCCGCTTCGCCCGGTCCGGGCGGAGCGGAGGGCCTATCCTCGCGGAGGGGCGAGGAGGGCCTTCCCGTGCTCAGGTCAGAGGGCCGCGGGTACGTCGTCGTCCACGTCCCCGACCGAGTCGGCCGGTGTGTCCCTCAGCCCGAGTCGCAGGTGCTCCGCGTGGTACAGGGCTTGGTCCAGCAGTTCGGCGACATGGTTGTCATACAGCGAGTACACCACCGAGCGGCCCTTGCGGGTGCCCACGACCAAGCCGAGGTTGCGTAGCAGCCTCAGCTGGTGGGAGCACGCGGACTGCTCCATCCCGACCGCGGCGGCCAGTTCGGTGGCCGGCAAGGGTCCCTCCCGCAACCGGGCCAGGATCAGCAGGCGGGACGGCGTCGCCAGCGCTTGCAGTGTGGCGGCGACTCTCGGGGCGCTGCCGGCGTCCAGGCGGGCGCGCGGTACGGCGTTGTCAGCGGCGGGTGCGACTCCATGGCCCATGCGTCCAGCCTACCGGCCCGTTCAGGAACACATGAAGAGCTGTTCATTCAGTCCTGTAGCGTGGAGGGGCGAGCCCATTGCCGCCTCCCCTGAAGGACACCGACTGCCATGTCATCGACCCTCACCCGCCCGGTATCGCCGCCCGGGGCGGCCCGTGATTCGGTGGCGCCCAAGCGCCGGACGCGGATCTTCGCCCTGCCCGAGGCCCGCTGGGCGGCGGCCGCCCTGGTGCTGTTCCTGATCGCGCTGCCGCTCCAGCTGCTCGGCGCACCGGCATGGGCGTGGGGGCCGCTCTACGCCCTCACCTACATCACCGGCGGCTGGGAGCCGGGATGGGCCGGACTGCAGGCCCTCAAGGACAAGACCCTGGACGTCGACCTGCTGATGGTGGTCGCCGCGCTCGGCGCCGCCGCGCTCGGGCAGGTGCTGGACGGGGCACTGCTGATCGTCATCTTCGCCACCTCAGGGGCGCTGGAGGCCATCGCCACCGCGCGGACCGCGGACTCGGTGCGCGGCCTGCTCGACCTCGCCCCGACCACCGCCACCCGGCTGTCCGAGGACGGGGCCGAGGAGACGGTGCCCACCGAACAACTGGCGGTGGGCAATGTGATCCTCATCCGCCCCGGAGAGCGGGTCGGCGCGGACGGCCGGGTACGGGAGGGCGCGAGCGAGGTCGACCAGGCCACGATCACCGGGGAACCGCTGCCGGTGGCCAAGGCGGCCGGTGACGAAGTATTCGCCGGCACCCTCAACGGCACCGGCGCGCTCACCGTGCGCGTCGAGCGCGACCCGTCGGACTCGGTGATCGCGCGGATCGTGCAGATGGTGGAGGAAGCCTCGGAGACGAAGGCCCCCACCCAGTTGTTCATCGAGAAGGTGGAACAGCGCTATTCACTGGGCATGGTGGCCGCCACCCTGGCGCTGTTCGCGGTGCCGCTGCTCTTCGGCGCGGCGCTACAGCCGACCCTGCTGCGGGCGATGACCTTCATGATCGTCGCCTCTCCGTGCGCCGTGGTGCTGGCGACCATGCCGCCCCTGCTGTCCGCCATCGCCAACGCCGGGCGCCACGGTGTGCTCATCAAGTCCGCCGTGGTCATGGAGCGGCTCGGCCAGGTCGACGCCGTGGCCCTCGACAAGACGGGCACCCTGACCGAGGGGACCCCTCGAGTCACCGACGTGTGCCCGCTCGACCACTCGGGCCTGACCGAGGAGGCCCTGCTGACCCTGGCGGCGGCGGCCGAGCACCCCAGCGAGCACCCGCTGGCCCGAGCCGTCACCGATGCCGCCCGGAAGCGTGGCCTGGAGCTTCCGGCGGTCCAGGACTTCGCCTCGACCCCGGGCACCGGAGTGACCGCGACCGTCGAGGGACGCGCCGTCGCGGTGGGCAGCCCCGGCCGTCTGCGGGAGCCGCACCCCGACCACCCCGCTACCGCGTTGGCCACCCGGCTGGAAGCGGCCGGCCGTACCGCCGTCCTGGTGGAGGTGGACGACTCGGCCGTCGGCGTGCTCGGCATCGCCGACCGCCTGCGCGAGGACGCCACCACCACCGTCACAGCGCTCACCACGCTGACGGGTACCGCCCCGGTGCTGTTGACCGGGGACAACCCTCGCGCCGCCCGCCTCCTGGCGGCCGAGGTCGGCATCACCGATGTCCGCGCCGGGCTCCTGCCGCAGGACAAGGTCACCGCCGTCAAGGAGCTGGAGAGCGCGGGCCGCAAGGTGCTGCTCGTCGGTGACGGCGTCAATGACGCGCCCGCCCTGGCCGCCGCCCATACGGCCGTCGCCATGGGACGAGCGGGCTCCGACCTTGCCCTGGAGACCGCCGACGCCGTCGTCGTCCGGGACGAACTCGCCACCATTCCCACAGCTGTCTCCCTCTCCCGCCGTGCCCGCCGCCTGGTCGTGCAGAACCTGGTGATCGCCGGGGTGTTCATCACCGGCTTGGTCGTCTGGGACCTGGTCGGCACTCTGCCGCTTCCGCTGGGTGTCGCCGGGCACGAGGGCTCCACCGTCATCGTCGGCCTCAACGGTCTGCGCCTGCTGCGCGACGCGGCCTGGCGGAGTGCCCGGGACGACGCGTAGGGCCCTCGGCCTCACCGGGCGGCGAGGTGCGCGGTGTCGGCGAGGAAGGCCGCGGGGGCCAGGCAGAGGACCACGGGGAGGGTGAGCGCGGCGGTCGCCACCGCCAGGGTGAGAGCGGGCGCCAGCGACCCCGCCGGGACGGGCGAGGTCGTGATCAGACGGCGGATGCGCTCGGCCGGATCGGGCCCGGTCATCGCTGGTAGGTCCGAGGGGTCGGCGGCGGGGCCGGTCACGGTGCACATCTCCAGCAGTGCCGAGGCCACGGTGCGGCGGCCATGTTTCCGCGCCGCCTGGTCGTCCGCGGCCATCTCGGCAAGGCGGCGCACCTGGTCCGCGTATCCGCGCAGCAGCCCGGTCCAGGCGATGGCGGTGGTGAGGATGTCCGCGGCGAGGATCGCCCGGTGGTGACGCAGCCGCAGATGGGCGCGTTCGTGTTCGACGGTGGCGGCCAGCTCGGCCCTGGAGAGCATGTCCTGGGCCGCGGTGGTCACGACGATGCGGTCACCTCCCCGCGGCCCGGGGATGCAGAACGCTGCCGGGGCCGGGTGCCGCAGCACCCGCACGGTGGGGTCGCCGGTCCGGTCGTACGCACCCTGGGTGTCGGCGGTCAGACGGTAGCGGTCGCGTTCACGACGGAGACGCAGCGAGCGCCGCAGGGTGAGTATGGACAGCGTCACGGCACCCAGCAGCAGGGCGAGCAGCGCGGCCTCGGCGATGCCCGCCACCTGCCAGGCCCCTCCGTAGGCGGCGTGGACCAGTGGCTTGTCGGCGTGGAAGAGCCACACCATGCCGTGTTCCCACACGTCGTGGGCGACTAGGACGAGGGCGGCGGCCAGCGAGGCGAACAGTCCCAGCGCGCAGGCATGCCAGCAACGCAGCGTGACCTGCGGGAAGCGGGTGACCCATCGAGCCCGGGCCAGCAGGCGGGCGCCCGGTCCGCCGAGCAGGGTCGCATGGGTGAGCAGCGCGGCGATGACAATCACGGCGCCCCCTCAGCCGTCAGCGTCGGGGCCGTGCGGCATCCTGCCCAGCGCTTCGCGCAGCGTCGCCGCCTCGGAGGCGTCGAGGCGGCCCGCGAAGCGGAGCAGGGCCTCGGCGCGGTTGGCGGAGGACTCCAGGGCGTGCTCCATGAGTTCGGCCGTGTAGTCGTCCTCGAAGCGCAGCGCGCTGTAGCGGTAGGACCTGCCCTGTTTGGCGCGGTCCAGCCACCCCTTGGTGCGCAGGCGCTCGGTGACCGTCATCACCGTGGTGTACGCCAGCGGGCGCTCCTCGTTGAGGGCATCGGTGATCCGCTGGATGGTGAGCGGCTCGTCGCTCGCCCACATCACCCGCATGATGTCCGCTTCCAGGTCGCCGAATGGCCGCATCGCCCTCGTCCCTCGTCCCGCACTTCCGACCGTGCTGTTCGCTGTCGATGACGGTACCCGCATTCCGCGGAGCACACCACGAACTTCTACGACGTGTAGTAGTTTGCTGGTGTGGACGTCGAACGAGGCGCCTCCGCGCCATCGAGCCCTGCCCTGCCCCCTTTCGCCCCCTCCGACCATCATGGCCGCATCCCCCCGATGCGTACTCCCGGCCGGAGACCTCCCTTCGGCTGCACACTGCGGCCGATGGCACACGAGGACCTGCCGTTCGTGGTGGACGAGCACCGCGCACACTTCCCCGACGGCTTCTTCGCGCGCCTCGGCCCGCGGTTCCTGACCGCGTACACGGCCACCTACCTGGCGACGCCCTGCGCCCGGGCCTACATCGCTGAGACCGGCGGCCAGCCGACCGGATTCCTCGTGGGAGTGATCGACCCTGCCGCCCACCGCGGTCAGCTCGTACGCAAGCACGGCACCCGGCTCGCTCTGCGCGCGTGCGCCGCACTCTCCCTGCGCCCCTTGCTGGCGCTGCACTTCCTGCGGACACGGCTGAGCCGGTACTGCCGCAAGCTCCTCCCGGCGCGATACGCGCGCGGCAAGGAGGAGCCCGGCCCCGCCCGACGCGACGGCGCCACCGCGGTCCTCTCCCATGTCGCCGTGAACAGCCGGGCCCGATCCCTCCGCCTGGGCTCGGCGCTCATTGAACGCTTCATCCAGGACGCTGCGGCCGCGGGCTGTGCCCGGGTGAGCCTGGTCACGGCGGCCGGGCCGGACGGCGCGGGCCGCTATTACGAGCGACTCGGCTGGCGGTTCGCCGGTTCGACGCGCACACCCGACGGCCGCTTGTTCCTCACCTACGAATACGCCCTCTACACCCCCTTCCCGGACGACCCCAGACTCCGCTACTTCCAAGGACCAGCACAGTGATCCACCCTGCCCGCCGATGGCCACCGCCCGTCCTCGCGATCGTCTTACTCGCCACGGCCTGCACCGCGGCGGCGGACACCGACCGCACCTCCGCCGCGCCGGACGACACTGCCGCGAGCCCGTCCCCGTCCGCCGACGCCGTCGTCCGGCGGCTCCCCGCGGCGCAATGGGAGCGGATGGTGACCGCCGGGATGTGGCGCGAAGGATGCCCGGCCACCCGCACCCAGTTGCGGAGGGTGGAGATCAACCATCACGGCTTCGACGACAAGGTGCACCGCGGGGTCCTCGTCGTCCACACGGACACGGCCGACACCGTCGTCCGCGTCTTCACCCGGCTCTTCGACGAGAGGTTCCCCATCCGCAAGATGAGGCCGCTGGAGGAGTACGACGGGGACAGCGACGCCAGCCTGCGCGACGACAACACCGCCGCCTACAACTGCCGCCGCCCCGACCAGATCAACGCCCCGGAGAAGGAGTCACCCCACGCCAACGGCCGCGCGGTCGACATCAACCCCCTGGAGAACCCCTGGCAGGACCCGCGCTGCAAGTGCTGGTCACCCAGCGCCCGGCACAAGGAGCGCACCGCAGGCAAGAAGGGCGTGATCGTGAAGGGCGGCACGGTCTGGAAGGTGTTCAAGGAAGAGGGCTGGATCTGGCAGGACATCGATGTGCCCGACTACATGCACTTCGATACGGGCTACCCGTCCAAGCCGTACACCGCTCCTGAAACCCGGCGGTGACGCATCCGCCCTCCCCGAGTCGCCTGGGCCGGACGCCCCACGTCCCCCAGGCAGCCCCGGCCGGTAGCGCGCCCCCGCCCCGGCCGGGGCATCCCACTACGGAGGGCCCCGGCGGTCAGTCGTGCGGGGCCCGGCCGCTCACCCGGTGGTCCGCGTGGCTGAGAGCTTCCAGGACAAGGCGACGCAGATGGCCGTCGCTCAGCCGGTAGTAGATGTGCCGGCCCGCACGGCGCGTATCGACAAGCCCCGCGAGCCGCAGCTTCGCCAGATGCTGACTGACGGCGGTCCGTGACGTCTCACAGCGTTCGGCCAGCGAGCCGACGTCCGCCTCCTTCTGCGCGAGCAACCACAGCACATGCAGCCGGGTGGTATCGGCCAGCATCGCGAACACACCGGTCGCCTCGGCGAGGCGCGCGCCGTCCGGAGGGCGCAGATGCGCATCAGACGCAGTTGGCACAGGTTCGCGGTCGGTCATGCGGACAGCTTAGAACCCGCCTGGTCGGCCCCGGACTCCTGCCTCTGCCTGCGAGGGAAACGAACCGACGGGTAGCTGTTGGGTACGCGAACGCGAACTCGCCCAGCTAGATGAACGCAGGCACCGGCCCCTGCGGCAGCGCGGCACCGATGACCCGACAACGATGACCGACGCACGGCGGACGAAGGCATGCACCCGCCGAGACGGCGGGAAGTCCGTCGGCATGTTCGCCCACTTGATCCCGTTGTCCACCACATACCGCACCGCGTCGATCATGATGCGGTGGCAGTAGCCCTCCGGCCGGCCTCCCCGGCCCTCCAACCAGGCCGGCACAGACAGGGCAGCCCCACGACCTGCCACTCCGCCTCCGTCTTGTCGGAGCGGTAGCACGGCGCGCGGTCCGGCTGGTCCGCCGCGTTGCCGAACCGGTGCACGAGACAGTCACACGACCGCGCCGAGGCATTGGACTCCACGGACGTATGCACGGAAGACTGCAGCAAGCAGGGCCTCCCGAAACTCTTCGCGAGCTACCAAGAGGCCCTGTCTTCATGCGCGGACACAGCGGAGATCACCCGGCCAGGAACCTACACGACCTCACAGCCCCGCCGATTGGCACGCGGAAGCCTTCTGAGGGTCAAACCCCCTTTCCGAAGACAAGCACCTCCGTGGAGGCGACGCCCATGGGCGCCAGGAAGCTGGCCTCCAGACTGCAGCCGAGGGTCGCGAAGAGGTCCACGCATGTCCGGCGAGGCATGGCAGCTGGGTAGGAGTCGTGCCCCGCGCCGCCCTGCGTCGCCCAGGCGCGTACCGCGACCGGGTCCAGGCAGGTCTCTGTCATTACATCGAAGACGATCCGACCACCGGGTCGCGTCACACGTGCCATCTCGAAGAAGTAGCGAGAGGCGCCGAGGAAGGGCACGGTATTGAAGACCTTATGGGCCTGAACGAGGTCGACGCTGCCGTCGGGTGTCGGGGCGAGACTGCATCCTGCGGTCGGTTGGGCGACCACGCTGAATGTGTCCACCAGGTAGTCGGCCCAGGGCGCTGCCGTCTCGTAGATCTCGTAGCGGTCTGGCGAACACTCCTTCAGCGTCTTCTCCAGGTACCGCCCGGACCCGGGGCCGATCTCCAGCACCGTGTTCGGGTTGGCAGCGAAGACGCCGAGAGCGCGTAGTTCATCGATGGTGGACTGGGTGGCACCAGGCGTCCCGTTCATCACCTCGTCGATGTAGTCACCGACCGACAGACCGGCCGCCCGTGCAGCCCGCATCGTTGCCTCAAACGGGATGAAGTCGTCGACGCCACCCAGGTTGTTGGTGCTGCGCACGATGTCGAATCCAGCACGTCCCAAGAGCCGCTTGACCCCCGACTTCAATGCTGACGTTCCCCTGCCTGCTGCCCTCATTACGCATGGCCCCCCAGGTCGTCTCCACCCTCGGTGTCAGCATAGGAACGCGGACGTAGACGCGCAGCCGGACGGCGAATTCGCTACACGGCCGTCGAGGGCAGGTCCACGGTGCCGGGGCCTCACACCCGATATGTGCCTTCCCGGCGAGGCTGCTTGTCGATCCTCGGTGGCCGCCCGGGAATCTCGGCCAGCACCTCGGCCACCGTCGCCCGCGCCCCGCCCAACCGCGCCAACGCGCTCTCCGCCACAACCAGCACCGCCTGCACCCGCTCGCTCGCGCAGCCGCGCGACCTCCTCGCGGACCTAGACCTCCCGCGCCTCCAGCAGTTCCAGTACCGACAGCGCCAGCCACCTCGACCAGCGAGTACGAGCCGACGAACAACCCGCTCTCTCTTCCCCCGCAGCAGCGGCAGTTCATGCCCACCCAGACCCAATCAAACGACCACGTTCGGAAAGCGGAAGCCTTCTCAGGAACCAGTAGTTCCGAGAGATCACGAAACCCATCGAAACCGTGTCCGATTTACCCCTGACTATTGGTCTTGCGACCTCGTAAAAGAGCATTGAGCCGACCCGGTGCTGCGTGTGTCGTCGAGCACCTGGCACCCCCTCCTCTCGGATGATGTAACCCCGGTCACATCACCTATGCAGACGGAGCAAGGGAGCCTGGCAGCGATGAATGTGAACACCTCACTGCGGCTGCTGGCCGCAGCCGGTGCCGTCCTGCTGGCCGGTGCCTGCGGGACGGGTGGCCAGGACGCCGGCGCGCCCGCCGCTGCCGGCGGCGGGCAGAAGCCGGTGTCCACCACCGCGCGGGACTGGAAAGGCGTCGCGGACGCGCTGGGCCGGGAAGGGAAGGTGATGGGCGGCACGGTCTACCGCGTCGCCCTCCCACGTGGCGACCTGAAGGTCACCTCCTACGGGGTACAGGTCAAGGCCGGCCTGGCTCTCGGCTCGTACGCCGCCTTCGCCCGCTACCCGGGCGGCCAGAACCTGGCCATGGGCGACCTGGTGGTCACCGAGAAAGAGCTGCCGAAGGTCACCGACGCCCTGCAGAAGGCCGGTATCGATCAGACCGCGCTGCACAAGCACCTGCTCGCCCAGACCCCGCAGATCTGGTGGACCCACTTCCACGCCACCGGCACGAACCAGGAAAAGATCGCCCGCGGCCTGAAGGCTGTCCTGGATGCCACCGGCACCCCGCCATCCGCCAAGCCCACCTCACCGGGTCCGGTCGGCCTGGACACCCGAGCGATCGACAAGGCCCTGGGCACCAAGGGCACAAGCGAGGGCGGGATCTACAAGTTCACCTTTGCCCACAATCAGACCATCACCGCGCACGGCAGGGTGCTGCCGCCGGCCATGGGGGTCACCACCGCCATCAACTTCCAGCCCACCGGCGGCGGCAAGGCCGCCATCAACGGCGACTTCGCCATGACCGCAGGCGAAGTCCAGAAAGTCATCAAAGCCCTGCGCGCGGGCGGGATCGACATCGTCGAGCTGCACAACCACGCCCTCGACGACGACCCGCGCCTGTTCTACCTGCACTTCTGGGCCAACGACAACGCGGTCAAACTCGCCCGCGGCCTGGGCCACGCTGTCGACAACCAGGACGTCAAGCCCGCCGGCTGACCCCTCCACGGGGCCGGACTCCACCCAGCAGGAGCTCGGCCCCCCGGCGGCCGACCCCTCGAGGAGACACCGGACATGGCACCGCCCCCGCCGCCCACTACCGCCGGAGCGTGCGGGGATGACCGACGACCCTCGTCCGGCGCCCCGCACCCAGCAGCGGACCGGGACAGTGGGTACTGCTGTCCTACCGGCTGCCACGCAAGCCCTACACCCGGCGCATCACCATATGGCGCAAGCTCAAGCGGCTCGGCGTCGCCCAGATCGGCGACGGCCTCATCGTCCTGCCCGCCGACGCCCGCACCCGCGAACACATCGACCGGATCGCTGAGAAGATCACCGGCCTCGGAGGCACCGCCACCGTGTGGATCGCCCAGCCCGGCGCAGCAGAGCAGGAAGGCCATCTCACCCGGAGCATGGCCGACGCCCGCACCGCCGAATAACAGCACGTCCTGGCCCAGGCCGAAGCCGCCCGCATCCTCGGCGCCGAGGAGCGCCGGCGAACATCGCGCATACTCCGCGCCGAACTGCGCCGCCTCCACCGCCGCGACTACTACCCCCCAGCCACCCGCCGCGTGGCCGAAACCGGCGTCAACACCCTGCACCCACCCCGCATCGGTACCGAGGAGGTCGCATGAAATGGGCCACCCGCACCGGCGTCCACAAGCCCGGCTGATCCACCGCTTCACCGGCCCGGCCCAGTCCTCCCGTCGGCGCAACCCGGCAGGCGCGGCACCGAACCCGGCAACCACCACGGCGACCGCAGCTTCGAGACCCTCCTGCGACGCCGCTCTGAAGCGCATCGCTGAGATCGTCCATACCAAGCCCTCGAATACGAAAGGCACAGCGCCATGATCGGTTGGGGACAGATCTTCTACGGAGCGGCCCTGTCGGCCGTGCTCAGCGGCGTGCTGCTCGCTATCGTCCTGCGCGGCCGCCGCCTGGCGGTGATCGTCACCGGCGCACTGGCCGCCGCAGCCGGGCCCATCGCCTGGAACGCCATCCTGCGTGCCGCCCACGGAGATCAGTTCTTCACCGATGCGCCACTGGCAGCCTTCCCGGTCAGCTGGCAGGACACCGGCTCCGGCGTCTTCGCCCTCGCCACCGCCGTGCTCGCTCTCGGCCTGGGCCCCCTGCGCAACGAACCCGCCCGCCGCACCGTCACCTACGCCCTGCTCGCCGGACTAGCCGCTCTCGTCGTTGACGTCTACCTGTACTGAGCCACACCGGCGAGCTTCACAGGTACAAGATCAGGCTCGCTGATAGCCCCTGTTCCGTTGTCCTGTGGCTGTGAAGCGCCTCGGCCGCGGCGCCGCCGAGTTGCTGACCATCGCCGAAGACCTACGGCACCGCGACGTCCAGCTCGAACTCCTCATCGGCCTCTCCAAGGCGTCTGGCGACCCGCCCGGGCACGGCACCACCCTGTTCGCGTTCCTCGTCGGTATGGCGGAGTCCGAGCGCGAGTACCAACACACCCTCTCCGAGGACGACGTCGCCGACCCACGGCTCGAGCGTTACAAACAGCAGATTTTCCCTGGGGATAGAGGTGGTCCGGGACGTGACCGAGCGGCGTCGATGACCGGAAACCCATCTCCACATGTGCGCAGATGCGCATCTATACCTATAGTGATCGGTCGCCCGCCCCTCCGGCCAAGGGACCGCCGCATGCTCTCTGTCCTGCGCAACCGCACCTATCGCCACCTCTTCACGGCTCAGGTGATCGCTCTGGTCGGCACCGGTCTGGCCACCGTCGCACTGGGTCTGCTGGCCTACGACATCGCGGGCGCGGACGCCGGTTCGGTACTTGGCACCGCGCTGGGGATCAAGATGGTGGCGTATGTACTGATCGCACCGGTCGTCGGCGCCATCGCAGACCGGCTGCCGCCGCGGGCGCTGCTGGTCGGCGCTGACTTGATCCGGGCCGCGGTGGCGCTGACGCTGCCGTTCGTCGACCAGGTCTGGCAGGTGTACGTCCTGGTCTTCGCGCTCCAGTCCGCCTCGGCCGCCTTCACCCCGACTTTCCAGTCGCTCATCCCGGCCGTCCTGCCCGCCGAGCGCGACTACACCCACGCACTGTCCCTCTCGCGGCTCGCCTATGACCTGGAAAGCCTGTTCAGCCCGGCCCTCGCGGCCGCGCTGCTCACCCTGATCAGCTACAACTGGCTGTTCACCGGCACCATGCTCGGATTCCTGGCCTCGGCCGCGCTCGTGGTCTCCGCCGTCCTGCCCAAACCGCTCGCGGCACCCCGCACCGGCACCGTCTACGCCAAGGCCACCGCGGGCACCCGGCTCTTCTTCGCCACTCCGCGGCTACGTGCCCTGCTCGCCCTCAACCTCGCGGTCGCCGCCGCCAGCGCGACCGTCACCGTCAACACGGTGGTGTATGTCCGCGAGCACCTCGGCCGTTCCATCGCCGACGTACCGCTCGCCCTCGGCGCGTACGGCGCGGGCTCGATGGTCGTCGCCCTGCTGCTGCCCCGTGTTCTCGACAAGGTCTCGGACCGGGCCGTGATGCTGCGCGGGGCCCTTTTGCTCACCGTGGTGTATGCGGGACTTGGCGCCTTGACGGCGGCGCACACGGGAGGGTGGCGGTGGCCGGCGCTGCTCGCCGCGTGGGCCGCGTTCGGCGGCGCGTGTTCCATGGTGCTCACGCCCACCGGCCGCCTGGTCCGGCGCTCGGCGCCGCCCGAGGAGCGCACGTCGGCCTTCGCCGCGCAGTTCTCGCTCTCCCATTCCTGCTGGCTGCTGACCTATCCGCTGGCCGGATGGCTCGGCGCGGCGGCCGGACTCCAGTCGGCGGTGATCGCACTGGGTGCACTCGCCTTCGCGGCGGCGCTGCTGGCGGTGAAGCTGTGGCCGTCGCACGACCCGGACCACCTCACCCATCTGCACACCACCCTCGACGCCGAGCACCCGCACCTGGCCGACGCGGCGCGCGTCCCGGGAGGCTGGCGTCACAGCCACAGCTACGTCGTCGACGACCTCCACTCCACCTGGCCCGCCCTTCCGGAACGGGCTCCGGCCCGCTGAGGCCCTCCTGCGAGCAACCGGCCGGGCCGGGCGGTGGGTCCGGATCGTGTGAGCCCGCCGCCCGGCCCGGCGCCGTCACCCCGGTACCGGCACCGGGGCCGGGCCCGGGGTGAGGCGACCGGTGCGGTGCAGGCCCGCCACCGCGGCCGCGCACCCCAGGCCGGTGGCCGCCATCGCCGCCCACGGCAGCCATGGCACACCGGTGTCGAAGAGCGCGCCGACGGCGAGGTTCCCCAGCGAGATGGCGATACCGGAAGCCGTGTTGTAGGCGCCGTAGTACGTGGCGACCAGCCGGTCGCCCGCGAGCCGGACGATGGTGTCCATCTCGAACGGGTAGAGCAGCGCACCGCCCAAGGCCAGCAGCGCCGCGCATACGGTGAGGCTGACGACCCCCGCCACCAGTCCGGTCCTGCCGCCGTGCGGTACGAACAGCATCGGTACGAAGGCGACTCCCATCAGGGCCAGTCCGCAGGCGATGGCCCGTGGCCCGGGAAGGTTCCGCTTGGCCCAGGCGGTGAGCTTCAGCTGTCCCGCGAGCGCCGCGAGGGCCGAGACGGCGAAAACCGCTCCGGTGACCTGGCCCGTATGGGTGCCGAACAGTTCCCGGGCTCTGAGCGGGAGGGCGAGATAGACCTGGAAGGCCAGCACATACGAGCCGGTCATCGCGGCGGCGAACAGCAGGAAGGGCCGGTTGGCCGCGATGGTGCGCCAGTCGGCCGACACCGCCCGCCAGGCCGGTTCGGTACCGCGACCGGCCGGTGGACGGGCGGGCAGGGCACGGGCCTGGAGCAGGGCGAGGAGGCCGAAGATGGCCGCGGACACCGCGCACACCGCGCGGAAGTCCCAGCTGAGCAGGGCCAGTCCGGCCAAGGGGCCGACCAGGATGCCCGCCTGGTAGAAGACGTTGAAGGTGGCGAACGCCTCGACCCGCCGCTCTTCCCCCGCCTCGGCGGCCAGATAGGCGCGCACCGCCGGGTTGAAGAGGGCTCCGGCCAGGCCGGTGGCGGCGGAGGCCACGATCAGCGCGGGCAGTGTGTCGACCAGTCCGAGCAGGGCGAAGGCCACCGTACGGAGGGCGCATCCGGCCAGGATCATCGGTTTGCAGCCGTAGCGGTCGGCCAGGGTGCCGCCGATGAGGAACATGCCCTGCTGGGAGAGGTTACGGACGCCCAGGACGAGGCCGACAGCCCAGGCGGCCAGCCCCAGACCGTGGGCGAGATGGTCGGCCAGGTAGGGCATCAGCATGTAGAAGCCGAGGTTGATGGCGAACTGGTTGGCCATCAACAGCCGCGCGCCGCGGTCGAAGGAGGCCACCTGGGTCCGCAGCCCCTTCATCGCGCACCTGCCCCGGCTCGGTCGTCGAGGGGTTCGCGGTCCCGGCCGAGCGGGTCGCGGACCCGGGTGCAGCGGGTCCAGCGGGTGACCACACGCTCATCCGGCTCGGTGATCTCGTCCGGTTCGGTGGGCGGCGCCTGGTCCAGCAGGTCGTGCTCGCGGCACCAGGCGTCGTTGTACACGGTCTCCAGATAGCGGTGCGGCCCGTCGGGGAAGATGGCCGCGATCCGGGCACCGGCGGGCACCATGCGCGCCACCCAGCCCGCGACCAGTGCCACCGCGCCCACGCTCCAGCCTCCGGAGACGCGGTGGCGGCGGGCCAGCCGGCGGCAGGCCCACACCGCTTCGGCCGGCCCCACCCAGTGGACCTCGGCGAATGCCGAGTAGTCGACGTTGGTGGGGTAGATGCTGGAGCCGAGCCCCCGCATCAGCCGGGTCCCCGCGGGCTGGCCGAAGATGGTCGACCCGACCGCGTCCACCCCGATCACCGTCAGGCCGGGGAAGGACTCGCGCAGCACGGCGGCGGTACCGGCGGAGTGCCCGCCGGTACCCACGGAGGCGACCAGGACGTCGATGCGGCCCAGTTGGGCGATCAGCTCGGTGGCCAGCGGGCGGTAGGCGGCGACGTTGTCGGGGTTGTGGTACTGGTCCGGGCAGTAGGCGCCCGGGGCCCGGTCCAGCAGTTCCCCGACCTTCTCGCGGCGGGCCTGCTGCCAGCCGCCTTCGGGGTGCGGGACGGCCACCTGTTCGACACGGGCGCCGAGGGAGGTGAGCAGCCGCACCACGGCAGGTTCCATACCGGGATCCGAGACGACAGTGACCGGGTGACCGTAGGTCAGCCCGGCCAGCGCCAGACCGAGGCCGAGGGTGCCGCTGGAGGATTCGACAACAGGGGCGCCGGGTGCGAGCTCACCACGGCGCCGGGCCTCGCGCACCATGTGCAGTCCAGGCCGATCCTTGATGCCGCCGGGGTTGGCGTCCTCCAGCTTGGCGAAGAAACCGCGCCCGGGCGGGGCGAACGGCTCGTCGACCCACAGCACCGGGGTGTTGCCCACGAGCTGGGCCGGGCGTCTGGCGATCGCGGGGGCGGTGGTGTGTACCCCGGGGAAGAAGAGTTCGAGCAGGGGGAGATCCATAGTCGTACAGCTCCTACGCGCCCCGCATCGGGGCGAGGCACGGCGCAGTCGGGTCGGGGGCATGCGAGCACGCCTCACCACGGACCGCCGCCCGTGGAACACAGCGAAGGCGCGGCCCGGTCAGGACGTGCGGGCAGCGCCTACACCCGCCAGACGCAGTGGAGCACGAGAGTGAACCGCCCGCGCGGGGCGGCGGCCCCCTGGGAGAGACCGGCCATGTACGCGACGGGACTCTCAGGCAGGGAGGGGAACAGCACCAGCCCGTCATCGGCGGGGTCGGCGCCCAGGTCGTCAGGGGAGCGAGCGGGGCCCCGCGGCCGGTCGGCGGCGTGATCGATGTGTCCGTGCGCCTCGTGCTCGTGTTCCTGCTCATGCCCGTGGGCGGGCGCGGCGGGCGCCGTGGCATGAGAAGACTCGACGGCGTCGAGACCGACATGCGACCCCTCGAAGGCGGCACCGTGCACCGCGCCCGCGAGATGGACAGCGATCAGCACCACAAGGCCCATCAGCAGGGCAGCACGGCCGGGACACCCGGTGAACGCGGGACGGCCCCGCAATCCGATCACGTACTCACGGTATCCATTTATGCGCGCTACGTAACATCAGCGGTCCGCTTGAGTCTCACCGTCACGGCGTGGACAGGGCTCGCACCGGGTACCCGCCGCATACGACCCAACGCGAGGAGAGGCGGTGGTCATCATCCGTACGCGACCGGCTCCGGCCTACGCAGCGGCAGCCGCGGTGTTCGCACTGACCGTGTCCTGCGCGGACGATGCGAGACCGTCTCCTTCTCCCACCTCCCGCCCGGCGTCCACGCACCCGTCGCCGACAACCCCGCAGCGGACATCCGCGACCGCGAGCACCCCCTCACCCACATCGACGGCGAGCGCCCCCGCGGATCCGGCCGATGCGAAAGCACAGATCCGCAGGTCCTGGTCCCGCTTCTTCAGCCCTCGGTCGTCGCCCGAGGACCGGGCAAAGGTGATGGAGGATGGATATCAGTACGAGCTGATGATCGAGGCATTGGCCAAGGATCCGCGGGCCCGCCTTCTGCGGGCGCGCGTCGACTCCGTGACGTTCACCTCCGATCAACACGCCACGATCCACTACACCCTCTTCTCCGAGGGGCGGAAGATCGGGCCGGCCGGCCCGGGGGCATCGGTGCGTCAGGACGGCGTCTGGAAGATCTCGTTCATGACGGTGTGCTCCCTGACGAAGTACGGCAAGGACGTCCCCCGGGCGGCCACCTGCTGATTCAGCGGCTCAGCGCGCGACGTACGCCGACACCGCGGCGGCGAGGCGCGGCGAGGCGAACCGCGTACCGCACACGAAGCGCAGTACCGGCCCGAAGGTCGCCGCCGCCGGCAGCCCGGTGAAGTACAGGCCGGGCACCGACGAGCAGAAGTCCTTGCCCAGGCTCGGGAAGCCCCCGGTTCGGTCCAGGCCGGCGCGCAGTTCGGGCGAGAGGAAGTCCAGCGCTTCCAGCCGCGGCCGGTAGCCGGTCGCCGCCAGCACATGGTCGGCCTCGACGACCCGCTCATGACCGCTCGCATCCACGGTGAACAGCTTCACCCCGGCCGCGTCGGCCTCGGTGCGGACAATTCGCCGGCCGGCCAGTATGGGCACCAACGCCCGCACCCGGCTCCTGAGCCACCAGGCCCCACACGGTCCCAGCACCTCACGCACCAGCCGCAGCCGCAGCCCCTCGGGCAGGTGCCGGAAGGCGGACGCATGGCTGACCGCCCCGTACAGCCCCCACGAGCGGCCCAGCGGGGTGTCCGGCCGCCAGTGCGGCGGACCGCTCGGTGCTTCACCGAAGACCACCTTCCGTCCGCGCACCAGCAATCGCGGGCGCGCCCCGGCCTCACGCAGCAGTGCCGCGCTCTCCAGGGCCGACTGTCCGGCGCCGACCACGACGACCTTCCGCCCGGCGAAGCCGGACACGTCGCCGTGCTGGCCGCTGTGCGAAATCCGCCCGTGGGGTGACGGGCCCTCGGACGCCGCCTCGGCCAGCGCACGTGGGACATGCGCGAACCCGGTCACGCCACTGGCGACCACGACTGCGGCGGCCCTGGTCTCCTCCCCTGAGGAGAGCTTGAGCCGGAATCCGCCCTGCTGCCGGTCCACCGCCAGTACCCGCACATACTCAACCTGGGGCACCAACTGCTCGGCGAACCACAGCCCGTAGCGGACGAACAACTCGATGGGCACCTGGTCGTGCTCGCCCAGCGGCGTCTCGCCGAAGCGGGTGCAGTGGTCGGCGAGGGTGAAACCGGATACGGGTGCCGCCAGAGACGAGGCACTCGGCGGCGACTTGAGCAGCATCCCCGCGGGCATGTTCTCGGACCAGCTCGCCATCGGCGTTCCGAAGACCCTGACCCGCAGGCCGCGTGCGGTGAGATGCGCGGTAGTGGACAGGCCATACGGGCCCGCGCCGATCACGACGACGGTCATGGACATGAATCCCCCTGAGCGGCCCCGTTGCGACGGCGACCGCTGTCGAAGATGAGCCTTGCGACGTGCGGCAACCACTCGCCGCCCCAGGCGGCCGCGTACGGCCCTTCAGGCGGTGGCGAGCGGTACGCCGGGAGGGGGACCCCGGCGTATGACACAGTCGGCAAGCAGCGGCCCGGCCGGTGAGGCGCGAGCCGACCCGGAGAACACGGGCATGGTCGGCACCGCCGGGACCGTCGCGTCGACGCCGAGCCCCGGAAAAAGCAACCGCCACAACCAGGCACACAGCGAACGCAGCTCCGACGCGGCCGTCCGGACGGCCGCGAGACGACCACTGCACACGGTGTGAAGCATGAGCGCCAGCAGCACGGTCATCACGACATGGGCCGCCACCAAGAGGCCTGCCTCGGTCAGCCGCCCGTGCGCATCCGCGGATCCGATGGCGAACCAGCAGCCCGCGACGGCTTGCGCCACGAGCGCGAGCCTCACCTGCCGGGCCGGTACGCTCGCCCGACCGGCGCCGAAAAAGGCGAGGACGAACAGGAGCGCCGCGACCGCGGCGCGCGCCGTCCAGGACGGGGAGGCGTCGAACACCACATGGTGGCCCACGAGGGCGAGCACGGTGTTCGTCACCGAGAACACGCTCGCCCACGCAGCCGTCACCGGCACCGGGCTCGGCGCACCGCCGGATCGGCGCAGGCTGGACACAAGGGTCAAAGGCACCATGGTCCGCTCATGATGCCGGATACGGGCACCCACTGTCACCAGGTAGTCACGAAACCATTCTGTACGATCCCACAAGTGCATTGGTGCACGCGTATGCACATAATGAATGGAGGGTGCCCGGCACCCCTCTCCCGCGGCACCACTCTCGCGCGGCGACATTCCTGAAAGGTGAGCCCATCCATGAAGGCCCACGAACACCCCCATCCCCCAGCTCCGGCGCATGCCCACCCCGAGGCCCCCGCATCGGCACATGGCCATGGGCACGATCACGGGCACGACCATGACCACGGGCACAGCCACGATCACGAGCATGGACACAGCCACGGCCACGGCCAGAGCCGCTGGTCCCGCTGGAAGCACCAGGTCACCCACGTAGTGAAACCGCACTCGCACGAGGCGGCGGACAAGGTCGACTCCGCGATGGAGTCGTCGGCCGAGGGCATGCGCGCCCTGTGGCTCTCCCTCGCCATCCTGGGTGCCACCGCGGTCTTCCAGACCGTGGTCGTCCTGATGTCCGGTTCGGTCGCGCTGCTGGGCGACACCATCCACAACTTCGCGGACGCGATGACGGCGCTTCCGCTCGGGGTCGCGTTCGTCCTCGGACGGCGCGCGGCGAACCGCAAGTTCACCTACGGCTACGGCCGTGCCGAGGATCTGGCCGGGATCGTCATCGTCCTCACCATCGCCGCCTCGGCGGCCGTGGCCGCCTACGAGGCCATCGACCGACTGCTGAATCCTCGCGACATCTCCCATCTGGGCGTCGTGGCCATCGCGGCGGTCGTCGGGTTCATCGGCAATGAATGGGTGGCCCGCTACCGCATCAACGTGGGGCGCAAGATCGGCTCCGCCGCGCTGGTCGCCGACGGGCTGCACGCCCGCACCGACGGTTTCACCTCCCTGGCCGTACTGGCGGGCGCCGGTGGTGCCGCGCTGGGATGGCAGCTGGCCGACCCGATCGTGGGGCTGCTCATCACGGCCGCGATCCTGCTCGTCCTCAAGGACGCGGCACGTGAGGTCTTCCGCCGCCTGATGGACTCCGTCGACCCGGCGCTCATCGACTCGGGTGAGGCCGCGGTCCGCCAGGTACCGGGCGTGCTGGGCGTGACGGAGCTGCGGATGCGCTGGATCGGCCACAAGTTGCGCGCCGAGGCCACGGTCGAGGTGGACGGCGGTCTGAGCGTGCAGGAGTCGCACACCGTGGCCGTCGATGTCGAGCACGCGCTGATTCACGCGGTGCCGCGACTCACCGCCGCCATGGTGCACACCGACCCGGTCCTCGGCCCGGAAAAGGACGATCCGCATCTCAAGTTGGCGCCTCATATGACATGAGACCTGGGCGGCCCCGGCCCGCCCTGCCGGGGCCGCCGTCCAGGGAATATCCAGACCAATCGGTGTGACGGTCATGGATATATTTGGCATGCCTTTTTACCGGGACCTCTGCCGCTCGTCCCAATTACGGTCCTGACGGGCGGGTGACCTGACGGCAATAGGTTGTTTACAAAATATCGTCGACAACGTATCGACAGCGCCGTCATCGCCTCTTACCTTCGTCAACCAAGCGCCACCTCCCCGATTCCGGCCATCACCCGCCGCGCCGGCTCCCCGGCGACTGGGAACGTCCAGTAGCTCTGATCGGACCAGTGACATTCATGAAAAAACCGCGCTTGGCTCTTGTACTGACGGCAACGACCCTGACGCTCGCGTCCTGCGGAATGGGTGGCCAGACACCCAGTGGCACCGGAGCCACCGGAGCTCAAAGCATCGTGATAGACGAGCCCTTCGCCCCGGCCGCCAATTGGGCCCTGGAGACAGATGACGCCTTCGTCCTCAGCAAGGCGGGCTGCCTGGAGACCCTGGTGAAGTACGAGACGGGCGGCGCGATCAAACCGATGCTCGCCTCGTCCTGGACGCAGACCACCCCGACCACCTGGAACATCAAGCTGCGCCGGGGCGTGAGGTTCCAGGACGGCACACCGCTCGACGCGAAGACCGTCGTCGGAGCCCTGAAGCACGCCCTCGCCGCGAAGACGCCCGCACCGGGCTTCTCGCCCGAGACGATCGACGGACTCGCGGCGGTGAGCGGTTCGACGGTCCGGATCACCACGCCCGGCCCTGATGCCCTCCTGCCGTACCGTCTCGCCTCGCCCAACACCGGAATTCTCGCCCCGAAGGCGTACTCCGCATCGTCCATCAATCCCAAGGGAACCTGTACCGGCCCCTTCCGGATCACCAAGGAAATTCCCCAGCAGGCGATTCAGCTCAAGCGCAACTCCTCGTACTGGGGAGGATCGGTGAAACTGGCCTCTGCCGAGGTGCGGTTCATCGCGGACGGCGCGAAGCGCGCCACCCAGGTGCAAACTGGCGAGGCCCAGATATCCAGAAAGCTCTCCGTGCCGAGCGTCCAGGACCTCAAAGGGAACGACGCGGTCACCGTACAGACCGAACAGCTTCCCCGGACCACGGAGCTCGTCCTCAACAACAAAAAGGCACCGTTCACCAACGAAAAGGTACGGCAGGCATTCCAGGCGGCGGTCGACACCAAGGCGATCACCAGCGCCGTGTACCAGGGAGCCGGGCGCCCGGCCGTAGGTCCGTTCGCCCCCGGTGAGCCCTGGACACCCGAGGGAGCCGCCCCGGTAAAGGCCGACCCGGCCAAGGCCAGGGCCCTGCTCGCCCAGGCCGGTGTGAAACCCGGGGAGATCAAGGTGTCCCTGATCGCCTACAACGAGGGAGCGGGCTTCTCCGACCTCGCCGCCGTCATCCAGCAGGAGCTCAAGGCCATCGGCGTGAAGGCGGCCGTCCGGACCGCCGACTACGCCTCGGTGGAGCCGGATCTCCTCTCGGGCGGATTCCAGGCCGCGCTGCTCTCCCGCAACCACCTCGGCGACATGCCCGACCCGGCCGGCTACCTGACCGCGGACTACACCTGCAAGGGGAACTACAACCTCTCGCGCTATTGCGACCCGAAGGCCGACACCCTCATCGAGAAGGCCGCAGCCACCAAGGACTCCAAGGCCCGCTACGCCAACTACGCCGCGGTCGCCGCCCGCCTCCAGTCCCGTGCCGTGAACGTCTTCCTCGCTCACGAGACCGAGTCCGTCGCCGTCGCCTCCGGCATCAAGGGCTTCGCCGTCCACCCGTACTACACCCTCACCGCGAACCTCTCCCTCGGCACGAAGTGACCCCCACGGCCTACACCCGCCGCACACGCCCGAACGCACACCCACCGCACACACCCATCGCACGCAGAAGGAGTACCTCGTGATCGACTTCCGGCCCAAGTACATCACCTTCGACTGCTACGGCACCCTCACCGCCTTCGGGATGTCCGCCCTCACCCGTGAACTGTTCGCCGACCGGGTCGCCGCCGACCGGATGGAGGACTTCCTCGACGACTTCGAGGCATACCGGATCGACGAGGTGCTGGGCGCCTACCAGCTCTACCCCGACGTCATCAAGAACGCCCTGAAGCGGGCCTGCAACCTGTGGAACATCGAATACCGCGACGGGGACGGCACGGCCATCGTCGCCGCGGTGCCCTCCTGGGGCCCGCACCCCGATGTGCCGGACGCGCTGCGCACCCTCGCCGAGAGCTATCCGTTGGTCATCCTCTCCAACGCCGCCAATGACCAGATCGGCGACAACGTCGAGAAGCTGGGCGCCCCGTTCCACGCCGTCTACACGGCCGAGCACGCACGTGCCTACAAGCCGCGCCTCCAGGCGTTCGAGTACATGCTGGAGCAGCTGGAGTGCGGTCCCGGCGAAATCCTGCACGTCTCATCAAGCCTGCGCTACGACCTCATCCCGGCCCACGATCTGCGGATCCCCAACAAGGTCTACGTCAACCGGGGTTATGAGCCCAGCGTGCCGTACTACGGCTATCACGAGGTCTCGGTCCTGTCCGAACTGCCCGCGCTGCTCGGGCTGTGAGCGCCGTGAAGACCGTTCCGTACTGGCTGGACACGGCCCCGGCCGGCCCCGACCGCAGCGCCGTGGAGATCGGTGGCCGCACTGATGTGGCGATCGTGGGCGCCGGGCTGACCGGGCTGTCCGCCGCCCTCCACCTCGCCCGCAAGGGCGCCCAGGTAACCGTCCTGGAGCAGGAGACGGTGGGCTGGGGCGCGTCAGGGCGCAACGGCGGCATGTGCACCACGGGGCTGGCCATCGGCTTCCTCACCGCCGTGGAGCGCTATGGCCTCCCCACCGCCAAGGCGGCCTACCTCGCCTACAACGAGGCCATCGACACCGTCGAGAAGCTGGTGGACGAGGAGTCCATCGACTGCGACTTCTCCCGCACCGGGAAGCTCAACCTCGCCTGTAAGCCCGCGCACTACGAGCGGCTGGCCCGCACCCATGAGGCGCTCGCCGACCTGATCGGCTACAAGACCCAGCTGATCCCCAAGAGGGACATCAGGTCCGAGATCGGGTCCGATCACTACCACGGCGCGATGGCCGACCCTCAGGGAGCGGGTCTGCACGTGGGCAAGTTCGTCCGCGGTCTCGCCGAGGCCGCGGCGAACCTGGGGGTGCGGATCCATGAGAAGGCGCCGGTGACCAAGGCGCGCCGGATCGGCGGCTCGACGCACGATCTGACCACCTCGGTCGGCACCTTGCGCGCCGACAATGTGCTGGTCGCCACGAGCGGCTATACCGGGTCCCCGTTCCGCTGGCTGCGCAACCGCATCGTCCCCGTCGGTAGCTTCATCATCGTCACCGAACCGCTGCGGCAGGAGGTGGTCGACGAGCTGATGCCCACCCGCCGGATGGCCTCCGACTCCAAGAACATCCTCTACTACTTCCGCATCACCCCCGACAACCGGCTGCTGTTCGGGGGGCGGGCCCGGTTCGCCATGTCCAATCCGCAGTCGGACGCCAAGAGCGGGCAGATTCTGCGCAAGGGCATGCTCTCGGTCTTTCCTCAGCTCGACGGCGTGCGCATCGACTACCTCTGGGGCGGTCTGGTCGACATCAGCCTCGACCAGATGGTCCATTCCGGCGAGCGGGACGGGCTCCACTACTCCGTGGGCTACTCCGGCCACGGGGTCCAGATGGCCACCCACATGGGTAAGCAGATGGCCGAGGTCATCGACGGCAGGCCCGAGGCGAATATCTGGCGCGGGATGAAATTCCCCCGCGTGCCCGGACACTTCGGGCCGCCCTGGTTCCTGCCGTTCGCCGGGGCCTACTACCGGGCCCTCGACGTCATCAAGTAGCCCACCGCCCATGCCGGAAGAGCCCGGAAGGAGGAGTGAACGATGGTCAGATTCGCCGTACGGCGGCTTCTGGTTCTGCTGATCACCCTGCTCGCCGTATCAGCGGCTACCTTCGCCATCCCGTACGCCTCAGGCGGCGATCCCGTCCGGACGATCCTGCGGTCCAGGGTCTCCGACCAGGCCCTCGACCCCTCGGCGCTCGCGGCCCTGCGCTCCGAGCTCGGGCTCGACCGGCCCATCCTCGTCCAGTATCTGAACTGGCTCGGCCGGGCGGCACGGGGCGACTTCGGAGTGTCCTTCACCAGCCGTACCCCGGTCGACCAACTGCTGGGCAGCGCACTGGGGGTGTCGGGCACACTCGCCGTCATCGCCATCGGCCTGGCCTTCCTCGCGGCCCTGCCCCTGGGCACCCTCGCCGCGATGCGGCCGGGGAAGCGGCTGGACAACGGGGTGACGGTGCTGACACAGAGCTTCGTCGCCGTCCCCGAATACTGGCTGGCCCCCGTCCTCGTGCTGGTCTTCTCCCGCTACCTCGGCTGGCTGCCGTCCGCCGGGTGGCGGGACCCCACCTCGATCATCCTGCCGGCGATCGTCCTGGCGCTGCGGCCGATGGCGTACTTCGCCCAGGTCACCCGGGCCGCGATGAGCGACGTCCTCGCATCGCCGTATATGACCGCCGCCCGCAGCCGGGGGCTGAGCGGACGCCAGGCCCTACTGCGGCACGGGCTCCGCAACGCCCTGCTGCCGGTGATGACGCTCTTCTCTCTGTGGTTCGCGGGGCTGCTCGGCGGATCGGTGGTCGTGGAGGTCATCTTCGCCATCCCCGGAATGGGCCGACTCGTCTACAACGCCGTGATCAACCACGACATCCCGCTGATCCAGGGCGGAATCCTGTCCATCGTGGCGCTGGCGGTGCTCATCACCACCGCGACCGACTTTCTCTACGCACTGATCAACCCGGCCGTAAGGGTACGCGATGGCGCTGTCTAGCTCTCTCCCGCACAGTCCGGTCCCCGCGACACAGCGCCTCGCGCGCTGGACCGCCGCCTCCCTGCACGCGGTCACCGGCCGGCACTGGACACAACGCTTCGGCGCCGTCGTCCTGACCCTGGTGCTGGTGACCCTGCTACTCACCCCGTGGATCGCCCCCTTCGACCCGGCGCGTCAGGACCTCACCCAGCGGCTGGCCGGGCCCAGCGCCCAGCACTGGCTCGGCACCGACCAGTTGGGCCGGGACATCCTCAGCCGACTGATGTACGGCGGGCGCTTCTCGGTCTCCATCGCGGCCGTCACCCTGCTGATCTCGGCCGTCGCGGGCACGGTCATCGGGGCGTTCAGTGCCCGGCGGGGCGGGATCGTGGACGAGGTGGTCATGCGCACCACCGATCTGCTGATCGCCATTCCCGACGTGGTCGTCGCGCTGTTCCTGATCGCGGCCTTCGGCACCGGCTACGGCATGCTCATCGCGGCCCTGACGATCGTGGGGTGGACCCCCTTCGCCCGGCTGATGCGCGGCCTCGCCCTGGAGATCAACAGCCGGGAGTACATCGAGGCCGCCGAGGCACTGGGCTGCTCCAAACCCTTCATCATCTTCCGCCACGTCATCCCCAACGCACTGCGGCCCGTGCTTTCCCTGGGCTTCCTGCGGTTCGGCCACAAGCTCATCACCGTAGGAGGACTGTCCTATTTGGGACTGGGCGTGCAGCCCCCCGACTCCGACTGGGGCGCCATGCTGCTGGACGCCCAGCCCTATATGGAACGCGTCCCGCTGCTCGTGCTCGCGCCCGGCGCCACGATCTTCGTGACGGCGTTGAGCGTCACTCTGATCGGCCACGGCATGGACGTGGAACGCAAGAGGAGGACGGATGCCCCATGAGCCCGTGTCGGCGGCGCAGTCCCCCTCCCCGGTCCGCCGTAAGACGCTCACCTCACAGGTCGCCGACCGAATCCGGGCCGATCTCCTCACCGGTAAGTTCCCGCCCGGCTCCCAGCTCGGGGAGACCGAACTCGCCGAATCGCTGGGGGTCAGCCGCGGCCCGGTACGCGAAAGCCTCGCCCGGCTCGTCCACGAGGGGCTGCTGCTGAGCCACCCCCACCGTGGGGTGTTCGTGCCCTTGCTCAGCGAGGCAGACATCGTCGACATCTACTACGCCAGGGAAGCGCTCGAGGCCGCCGCCTTCCGCCGCGTCATCACCTCCCCGACATCACCCGGCCTGCTGTCCGCCCTCGACGAGACGGTGGACGAGCTCGCCTGTGCCACGCGGGTGGGCGACTGGTCGAAGGTGGCCGACCTCGATGTGCGGTTCCACTCCCTGGTGATCGAGGCGACCGGCAGCCCCCGCCTCCGCCGCATGTTCGACACCGTGATCGCCGAAACCCGGCTGTGCCTCAACCTCCAAGCCGATGCCGACCCCGCGCGGATGGACCTCCTCGACGAACACCGGGAACTGGCGCGGCTGATCGCGGGCGACGACGTCGACGCCGCACTGTCCACCCTCACCCAGCACTTCGCAGAAGCCACCGTGACCGTACGGAACCGCGTTCGTGCGGTCCGACGCTGAAAGGAACCCGGACATGCGCCTGCCCCACCGTCCACCTCCGGGCCCCGGCACCACCCTCGATACCGCGCTCGACGTCCGGGGCCTGCGGGTGGACTTCTCCGAAGCCGGTACCGCCTCCGCCACCCCCGCCGTCGACGGCCTCGACGTGACCGTCCGGCGTGGCGAAATCGTGGCCCTGGTCGGGGAGTCGGGCTCCGGCAAGACCCTCACGGCGCTCAGCGTCATGGGGCTGCTGCCGCCCGGCGCCAGGATCACCGGAGGCCGGATCACCCTCGGCGACGAGGACCTGACCACCCTGCCGCCGAAACGCATGAACCGTATCCGCGGGCACCGGATGGCGATGCTCTTCCAGCAGCCCAAGGTCATGCTCGACCCCACCTGCACGGTAGGGAGCCAAGTCGCCGAACCCCTGCGCGTGCATGGGGGGCTCAGCCGTCACCAGGCGAAGGCACGGGTCGTGGAACTCCTCCGGGACGTCGGCATCCCCGAGCCCGAACGCCGGGCCTCGGCGTACGCGCACCAGCTCTCCGGTGGCATGGCCCAGCGCGTGATGATCGCGGCCGCACTCGCCGGGGAACCCGGGCTGCTGATCGCGGATGAGCCGACGACCGCGCTCGACGCCACCGTTCAGGCCCAGATCCTGCGACTGCTCTGCCGCAAGCAGCGGGAATCCGGTATGTCCGTGCTGCTCATCACGCATGACCTCACCATCGTCACCTCGATCGCCGATCGCGTCGCCGTTATGTATGCCGGACGTGTGGTGGAGGAGGGCTCGGTGCACGAGGTCTTCGACTCGCCCGAGCACCCGTACACCCGGGCGCTGCTGAAGGCATCACTGCTCCAGTCGGAGGAGGGCAGGCTCTTCTCCATTCCGGGCAGCGCGGTGCAGTCCCGCGGCCTGGACCACGGATGCCGGTTCCACCCCCGATGTCCGCTCGCCCTTGACCTGGGCATCACCGGCCGGTGCTCGGGCGACGAACCGCCCCTGCACACCTGCGGTGGCGAGCACCGCTGCCGCTGCTGGGCCTCCCGGCCCGGCACCGAGCGCGTCAGCGAGGCGGTGGGGATATGAGAACACTCGCGGAAGCGGACCGGGCACCCGACCCCGCAGCGCACCGGCCGCTCGTCGTCGTCGAGGACCTGGTCAAGCACTTCCCCTTGCGGGGCGGGGTGTTCGGGCGCAAACAGCACGTTCACTCCGTGGACCACGTCTCGTTCACCCTTGCACCCGGCGAAGTGCTCGGCTTGGTGGGCGAATCGGGCTGTGGCAAGAGCACGCTGGCCAGGGCCATGCTCGGGCTGACGCCGGTCGACTCCGGGCGCGTGCTGTTCGACGGCGTCGATGTGGCCCGGACCAAGGGCCGTGAGCGCAAGGCCCTGCGCCGCTCGATGCAGCTCGTCTTCCAGGATCCGTTCGCCGCACTGGACCCGCGGATGCGCCTGGGGACGAGCCTCGGCGCGCCACTGGCCCAGCACGGCCTCGGCACGAGGGAGGAGCGTCACCAGCGCATCCTCGAGACGCTCGGCCACGTGGGGCTCGACGCGTCGTTCCTAAAGCGACACCCCGGCGAATGCTCCGGCGGCCAGCTCCAGCGGATCGTCGTGGCACGAGCTCTGCTGCTCCGCCCGCGCCTGCTGATCTGCGACGAACCCACCTCGGCGCTCGATGCCTCGGTCCGCGCCCAGATCCTCAACCTGCTGATCGAGCTGAAGGGCGAGCTGGACCTCACCCTGCTGATGATCTCCCACGACCTGCGCGTCGTCCGCCACATCTGCGACCGGGTGGCGGTGATGTACCTCGGCGAGATCGTCGAAGTGGCCTCCCGCGAGGACCTGTTCGAGCGCCCGGCCCACCCGTACACCCAGGCACTGCTGACCGCCTCACTGCCCGAGGAGTCCGGCGCGGAGGTCGGTTCCGGCCCTCTGCGCGGTGAGCCGCCCAGCCCAGTCAGCCCACCCTCGGGATGCCGCTTCCATCCACGCTGCCCTCAGGCCCGCGACCGGTGCCGCACCGAGGCTCCCACGCTGGGCGCCGGACCTCTGGAGCGGGTCGTCTCGTGCCACTACCCGAACGCCTGACGCACCGTACAGACGAAGAGAGCGAGCCGATGACGACAGTCGAGTCCGCGCCCACCACCCAGCCGATCTGGCGGCCGCCCGCCGGGGCGCTGTGGTCCGGGAAGTGGGCGGACGGTGCGTCCGCCATGCCCGTACGCGACCCGGAGGACGGCAGCCTCCTCGGTCATGTCACCGACACCTGTCCCACCGAGGTCGACCAGGCCGTCACCGATGTGGCCGCTGCCGTCGCCTCCGGGGAGGACTGGCCCGCCTGGCAGCGCCGCGAGGCCCTGGACGCGGCCGCCCGGCTGGTACTGCGCCACCGTGAGCGGCTGACCGAGGTGATCTCCCGGGAGGGTTCCAAGACCATACGCGAGGCGAGCAGCGAGGTGTCCCGCGCCGCGGAGACCCTCAGGCTCTCGGCCCAGCAGACCGCCCACCTCACCGGTGAGACCCTGCCGTTCTCCGACACCCCGCGTGGTGCGGGCCGACTGGGCTGGTACACCCGGGAACCGGTCGGCGTGGTCGCCGCCATCACCCCCTTCAACGACCCGCTCAATCTCGTAGCACACAAGGTGGGCCCCGCGCTGGCCGGCGGGAACGGCGTCGTCCTCAAACCGGCCGAGGCCACACCGCTCACCGCGCTGGCGTTCGCCGAGATCGTGTTGGACGCCGGGGTGCCCGCAGACCGCCTCGCCGTCATCCCCGGAACCGGCGCCGGCGCGGGACGCGCCCTCGTCGGCCATCCTCTCGTCGACCTCGTGTCCTTCACCGGGGGCTTCCGCACCGGCAATGAAGTGGCCCGCGCCGCCGGAGCCAAGAAGACCCTCATGGAACTGGGCGGCAACAACGCCGTGCTGGTGCTGGACGATGCCGCCCGCGAGGCGGCGGCGCAGGCTGTGGTGACGGGGGCGTTCGGGGTGGCGGGGCAGAACTGCCTGTCGGTGCAGCGCGTCTTCGTCGCCTCCCGGATCGCCGACCGCTTCGTCCGGGACGTAGTGACGGCCACCGAGGCACTACGGGTGGGCAGCAAGGCCGACCCCCGTACGGACATCGGCCCGCTCATCAGCGAGCGCGAGGCACGCCGGGTCCGGGAATGGGTACGGGAGGCCCGCGAGGGCGGCGCCGAGGTGCGTACGGGCGGACGGCAGCAGGGGGCGTTCCACTGGCCGACCGTACTCACCGGCGTACCGGCGGACGCGAAGGTGATGACGGAGGAGATCTTCGGCCCGGTGCTGGTGATCGAGCCGTTCGGCACGCTGGAAGAGGCCGTCTCACGTGCCAATGACACCCGCTACGGCCTCCAGACAGGCGTCTTCACCACCGCGCTGGAGACCGCCCTGGACCTCGCGGAACGGCTCCGGGTGGGCGCGGTGATGATCAACGACAGCAGCGACTTCCGCATCGACGCCATGCCCTTCGGCGGGCCCAAGCGGTCGGGCATTGGCCGCGAGGGCGTGCGATACGCCGTGGAAGCCATGACCGAACCGAAGATCATCGCTGTGCGCCGTGGCGCATGACCGGTTCGGGGCCGGTCTCAGTCGTGCGGTGGGGCCCCGGTGACCATGTGATCGGCGTGGTTGACCGCCTCGACGACCAGGCGGCGCAGATGGCCATCATGGAGGGAGTACACCGAACGGCGGCCCTCCTTGCGCACCTGGACCAGCCCGGCCAGCCTCAGCTTGGCCAGATGCTGGCTCACTGCCGGGCGGGCCGCCCCGCTGGCCTCGGTGAGGGTGTTGACATCGGCCTCGCCCCGGGCGAGGGACCACACCAGATGCAGCCGGGTCGGATCGGAGAGCAGCGAGAAGACATTGGCGGCCGTGGAGAACTGCGCCGCGCCGCTGTGATGCGTATGCGACCGGGTCCCGGTCGCGGGCTCATCAGTCACCGGCATCCGCCGGTCCAAGCGGCTCGGGTGAACGGTTCGGGGTCCGAGCGATCCGGGGGCGAACTTTCCGCATCCGATGGATGCATGCGTGCATTCATATGCACATAATGGTACAGAGGCACGCACCGTGTCCAATGTCGCACCCACCCAGGCGCCGAGTCACGGCAGCCTCACCCGCATCTCGGTCCGAGCCTCACCCCGTCACCCCTCCGCGACATCCTCTCCCCGCTTGCCCACCCGGCTTCACCCCTCGCACATAGTGGAGGAAGGGACGCAGGTCACCGGAGTCGAGCTCGCGGAATCCCGCCTCCCGGGCGAAGGGTTCGAGCAGATGGACCGGGTTGTGCCGCATGACCGGCCCGGCCAGGGCCCCGACGAGACGTTGGGCCGACCCTCCGACCGGCGGACGGAAGTCGGCGATGAGCACCCGGCCGCCAGGGCGCAGCACCCGGAACATCTCCTTGATCGCCTGACCACGCTTCTCCTCGGGGAAGTGATGCACCGCCAGACTGGTCACCACCACATCGAAGGCACTCTCCGGTGCATCCAGGTCCTCGGCGAATCCCTCCGTGAACACGCAGCCAGCCTCCCTTGTGTGTTCGCGGGCGTAGCGGATCATCGGCACCGAGGGATCCACACCCAGCACGGACCCTTCCGGCCCCACCGTCCGGGCCATCATGCGGGCCAGATAGCCGGTGCCGCAGCCGACATCGAGCACCCGCTCTCCGGGGCGCGCACCGCTGAGCGCGACGAGCCGCCCGTACAGGCGCCGACGCCGCCCGGCGAGGGCTATCGCGGCGAAGACCTCATAAGCGCGCGCATGTCCGATGGCTCCTGGCGCCGCCGCATGTGGCCGCCCATGGAGAAGCCGTCCGAGCACTGACTCCACCTTCTTACTTAGTTGCCACTAAGAAGACTCCCAGTGAGCTTAGTGGTGACTAAGTAGCCGGGCAAGGCCCGACTAGGCTGGGTGTGTGAGCCAGCCCCCGACGCCGTCCACGCCCGCCGCGCCGCGCCGTACGCGCCTGACCGCCGAACAGCGTCGCGAGTCGATCCTGGACGCCGCCACCGAGGTGTTCGCCGACGTGGGCTACCAGCGCGGCAAAGTCTCGGACATCGCCCGGCGCATCGGGGTGAGCGAGCCCGTGATCTTCCAGAACTTCGGGACCAAGGCGTCCCTGTTCTCAGCGGTGCTGGAGCGAGCGGCCCGTCAGATCACCGCGCAGCTTCGAGCCGCCGTCGACGGCGGCCAGTCAGTGCCCGACCTGCTCGCCGCCTGGCTGGCGCCGGATCACGTCGACCGGATGCATGCCCGTGGGTCTGTGGGGGTGCTGTTCGCCGACAACCTCGGACCCGCCACCGCACCCGAAGTCCACGGCGCGGTCCGCACGGCCGTCCAGCAGATCACCGCCGGTCTCGCCGAGCTGCTCCGCCAGGGCCGGCGCACGGGAGACATCCGTGCCGACCTCGACCCCGAGACAGGGGCGTGGTGGCTGATGTCCCTCCTCAACTCGCACCACTTCCGCGCGGCGGTCATGGACAACCGGAGCGCCCTCGAGCCGGGGCTGACCAGGCTCCTCCTGGAGTCCCTGACCCGTCCCGCTCCGGTGCGCGATTCATGACCAGCGTCACACGGCATGCGGAAACCCGAGCTCGCGCAGCGACGTTGACGGGGTACGTAACGGTCTGGACACGGCGGGTGGAGGAGATCCCGGATGGGGCGCAGGGCAGCGGCGATCATCGCGCTGCTCGTATCCGCCTTCCTGCTGCACATGGGCCTGTCACACTCCGGCCCGGCTCCGGCCTTGGCATCGGCCTGCGCGGGCGAACGGTCCTCGGAGCGAGCCGAGTCGAAGACCCGGGATTCCGAGTCGTGTCGCCAGACGCTGTCGACGAACGTTCCGTCCGGCCATCACGGTGACACCTCGGATCCGGCCGGGCTACCGACACGTCAGCAGATCACCGTTCCGCTCGTCGAAGGGCCGGATCAAGGCGTCGTGGCCGACGCCGATACCTCAGTCGCCGGGGCCGCACACGCACTGACAGCCAGAGACAGATGGGCTCCGAGCGCGGGAGAAGCCCCCACCTCCATCGCCCTTCAGGTCTTCCGCTGCTGATCGGCAGCGCGTCCCGCGGACCCGATACGCATCCACATCCCTCTGTCACCCGATGTGCCGCAGGGCCATGAAGCCCTGCCCACACACCGGTTGGCGAGCCCACCGGGTCCCGTCGCGCGCCTGACGACTCTGTTTCCCACCGACTTCCAGAGCCGAGGCCGATCATGCAGTCAATCATCGACCATGCCCGCAGCTTCCCCGAGAAGATCGCCGCGCAGCGCGAGGAGTTCGCCAAGCTGGCGCGCGGCCAGCGTCCTCAGGCGCTGTTCATCGCCTGCTCCGACTCCCGGGTCATGCCCTCCCTGATCACCGGAGCCCGGCCCGGTGAAATCTTCGAACTGCGCACCGCGGGCAACATCGTTCCGCGCTACCGCCCGGACACCGTCTGCGGTGTCGCGGGCACCCTCGAATTCGCTCTGACGGCGCTGAACGTGCCCGACATCGTGATCTGCGGACACTCCCACTGCGGGGCCGTGCAGGGTCTGCTCCGCGCAGAGACCGTCCAGTCCATGCCCTTGGTGAGGAGCTGGCTCTCCGGCGCCGGCCGCCGCCCCCACAACCACGACGGACTCCGGCAGACCCACCCATCGGGACCGGACACGGAAACCGCCGTGCAGCGCCACCTGCTGACCCAACTGGACCACCTGCGGACGTACCCGTGCGTCGCCCAGAAGCTCGCAGAGCGGCGGCTACGGCTGCATGCGTGGTTCTACTCCGTCGAAACCGGCCAGGTCCTCGCCCACCACTCCGGTACGCGCGCGTTCCGCCCGCTGTAACCGGGCGTTTCCGGCACCCGCACCGCCGCACGCCCGTCCATGTCTTCCCCATCACGGAAAGAAACCCATGCCTTCCCTCACCGCGCCATCCCGGCGCGCCTGGCGCGCGGATTTCACCGCGTCCATCGTGGTCTTTCTCGTCGCCCTGCCCCTGTGCGTGGGCGTCGCCGTCGCCTCCGGAGTACCGGCTGAGCTCGGCCTGATCACCGGTATCGCCGGCGGTCTGGTCACCGGTCTGCTCCCGGGCAGCAGCCTCCAGGTGTCCGGCCCCGCCGCCGGCCTCACCGTCCTGGTCTATGAGGCCGTCGACACCTACGGCATCGGCGCGCTCGGCGTCATCGTCCTGGCCTCGGGGCTCATCCAACTCGCCCTCGGCGCCCTGCGGCTGGGCCGCTGGTTCCGCGCCATCTCGGTGGCCGTCGTCGAAGGAATGCTCGCCGGTATCGGCCTGGTCATCATCGCCGGGCAGCTCTACGCCATGGCCGACACCAAGGCACCGGCCAGCGGCCTGGACAAGATCATCGGGTTGCCGGGGCTGGTCGGCGACCTCACCAAAACGACCGCCTCGCTGTCCGCCTTCGCCGTCGGCGCGGGGACCATCGCGGTAATGGTGCTCTGGACACGTATGCCCGCGAAGGTGCGGACGGTGCCCGGCGCATTGATCGCCGTGGCCCTGGCCACCGCCACCACCGCGCTACTGGATCTGTCCGTGGCGAAGATCGAGGTGCGGGGCCTCCTGGACTCCATCCAGCCGCCCGGTCTCGACGACTTCGGCGCGCTGGCTGAGGTCGGCCTGCTGGGCACCATCGCCGCCTTCACTCTGATCGCCTCCGCGGAGAGCCTGTTCAGCGCAGCCGCGGTGGACCGGCTGCACGACGGGCCGCGCACCGACTACGACAAGGAGCTCATGGCCCAAGGCGCGGGCAACACTATCTGCGGAGCCCTGGGCGCCCTGCCCATGACCGCCGTCATCGTCCGCAGCGCCGCCAACGTCCAAGCGGGCGCGAAAACCAAGGCATCCCGGGTGCTACACGGGCTGTGGCTCCTGCTGTTCGCCGCCCTGCTGCCCGCCGCCCTCGGAATCATCCCCATCGCGGCCCTCGCCGGGGTCCTGGTCCACGCTGGCTTCAAGCTGCTTCCGGTCAGCAAGCTCGGCCCCCTGTGGCGTACACACCGCGGGGAGGCCGTGATCCTCATGGTCACCGCGGTGGCGATCGTGGCGGTGAACATGTTCGAGGGCGTGCTGGTCGGGCTGGTCCTGGCAGTTGTCAAAACCGCCTGGGAGACCTCCCACATCCAGGTCCATGTCACCGACGACGAGAGCGGCCCGGTCCGCGTCCGCATCACCGGCAACGCCACCTTCCTGCGGCTGCCGAAGATGCTCGACACTCTGGAGAACCTGCCGGTCGACCGCCCCGTCGAGCTCGACCTACGGGACCTGCGCCACCTCGACCACGCTTCCAGCGCCGCCCTGAACACATGGAGGGAACGGCACAACGCCCAGAGCCCGGAACCGGTCCGCCTCATCAAGGCGGCCTGACACCTCATGACGTGGACCCGCCGGGTTTGCCCTCCGGCGGGCCCACATCACGGTTGGCTGCTCTCGGATTTTCTGAGATGCGGCCAAGGTCAGCCTCAGTCCATGCCAGCAGCGTTGCTGCGCGGCGAGGACTTATAGCGCCTCGGATCCTAAGAGGGATTGCTCGGTGCCTCTGACCTGGGCTAACGTCCCGCTCACCGACACCGCTTTCCTCAGAACTTCGCAGGGGCGAGGTTCGCGGAGCCATCCCGGCCCACCGTCGACACCCAGGCGATCGGCCGGGGGACGATCACCGAGGTCAGCAGCTTGTAGAAGGGGGTTGGGCCCATGGCCTCGGGCTCGAAGTCGATACGCATACGACCCAGTATCCGGGTCAAGCCACCCGTGACGAAGCTGTGGTCGTCGACCATGGTCAACAAGATGGGCGAGGGGCGAACCCCGTCCTCGTCACTGGCCCACCCTCCCGTCAACGCACGCGCGCAACAGGTCGGCGTGCCCACCGGCCCGGCCCGCGGCAGTCAGACAGCTCGGCGACGTCGGTAGTAGGCGTAGGCAAGGGCAAGCACGATAGGGCCCCACAGCATCACCGGGCTGATGCACACACGTGCCAGGACCATCCACCAGCCGTTGCTGAAGGCGACCTCGTGGAAGTCCAGCAGACCGAACCAGGCAAGGGGCATGGTGTCCCACATCGCGACCAGGCCCAGCCCGCCCAAGGCTGCTGGAATGAGCGCGGCAAGCGGTGCGACCCGCCGACCGCCGACCAGCGGCACCCAGTCCGGGACCTTCTCGCCCCACCCGCTGACCAGGCCGGTACAGAGCAGTGCCAGTGCCTCGGTGAGCACGCTCAGTCCGAACACGTAGGCCGGGGCCCACCACGGCATGGGCGGTGCCGACGGATCCACCGTTCCCATCGCGAAGTCGAAGGCGAACGGCAGCAGGGAGGCCCGGCACGCCGTCATCGCCCATGAGCATCGACCAGACCAGGCGCGGAGGGCGCGGATCCGCTGTTCCAGGTCGCTGAGTCGCTGATCCCGTGCGGCCTACTCCCGTTCGTGCCTGTGGCCGGCGCTGACAACGGTCCTGACCCGCTGCGAAGCATCGAGATCCTTGAGCGGATCACCGCCGACAAGGACGAGATCGGCCCGGAAACCCGGGGCGACACGTCCTGTCACCTCGCCGAGCCCCAGCGCTTCGGCGGCCCGGCGGGTGGCCCCCACGCGGGAGCACGGCATGGCACCACAGAAGCGATCGGGCTCCAGGACGGGAACACTGACTCGCGGTCAGGGTTCCCGACTTCGCCCTGCGGGTGGCATCGTCCGCGGTCAGCTACTGAAAATCGTCCGCGAGCGCATTCCGCTGACTCAGAGCCGACTGGCCGAAGGGCTCGGCATCGGCACAACGACCGTGCAGGGCTGGGAAATCAGGCCGTCGTGCCCTGGCGGCCGTCTCTTCGTCCCCTCGGCGGCGAGGTCCCACGCCTGACTCACCACTATCGAGCGGGGCATGGGAGAAGACGCCGGCGAGGAACTCCAGCGGGACCTACGGCGCGAGCTGACCTACAGCGAAATGCAGCCGGTGGTGCGTACGAAACCTTCGGCGAGACCAGCTTGTTCGTGAACGGCCGTGAGACGCCCCTTACTTGGCCGCGCACTGCCTGGGCGGGAGGGGTCCCGGTGGGGGCGGGTTTCCATGGGACCATGATGCCTGGAACGTCATCCACCGCCGCCCTCGCCGTTGTTGCCGCTGTCGTGTTCGCCGCTCTCACGTCGTGTTCCCCGGGTACCTCGGACGGGTCCCCCGCCGAGGGCCGGCCCAGCGGGTCCGGCTCTGGGTCGCCGCCGACTCCCACGGAGTCGGCCACGCCGTCGCCCTCGCCAACCGGGCCGTGCGCTGACGGGACGTGCGAGATCGAGGTCGCCGCGGGAGACGTCGTGACAGTGCCGGCGACGTACGGCCTCGGGCGGATCAAGGTGACGGCGATCACTGGCGGCGAGGTCGAGATGGTCGCGCAGCTGACAGGTTCGGGCTTCAGCGTTTCGGGCTGTTCCGGTGGCGGCGGCGTGTCGTCGGAGGGCGGAGGCGGCGTCGGACTGAGCTGCGGTGAGGGACCCGCCGCGACCATCAACGACGCCATGAGCCTGGAGGTCGTCAAGATCCACGGCACCGCCGCCGTCCTCCGTATCAAACCCGCCGGATGACGTACGGCCCGACCCTTGGGACAGGGCTCCTCGCGTCTGGGAGTTCTTGCCGGAGGTGGCGACGCTCCGATCGCGAGTGGGCACCAGGTTCGTGGGCTGTGTCCGCGTCGTGTGTAGTGACTGGCGCGGGCCTGGTGCCGACGTCGGCGGCGCCATGTCGACCCGCGAGGCGTGCGGTGGTGGGCAGGTCGGTGACCAGGGTGATGACGGGAATGCCGGCCGCGACCAGCCGACCGACGGCGGCCCCGACGTCGGGCAGGTCCGGAGCCTTCGGTGGAGGGCTGACGAAGAGCGTTGCGGACAGGTGTTACGTCAGCACCGCAGCTGCCGTCCGGTAAGCCACGTCGGCAGCGGTACGCACGGGAAGCGCGCGGTGTGCGTCGGAAAGGATCTCCACTCCCCAAGGGCCCGTCCAGCCGGCGGTACGGAGGCCCGCGACGATGGCGGGGAGGTCGAAGGAGCCCTCGCCGCACAGGCGACGGCGCCGCACGGTGTCCTCGAAGAGGGTGCCCACGACGTCGCTTTCGGCATCGTTGAGCTCCACGCCCACGATGCGGCCCGGGGGCACCTTCGCGAGGTCGGCCGGTGGCGTCCCCGCGCGCTCGGTGTGCCAGACATCGATGATCAGGCCGCCCGCCGGGTGCCCAGCCGCTTCGACGAGTTCGAGTCCGTCGTGCAGGGTCTTGAGGTTGGTCCAGGGCAGGAACTCGATGCCGAGCCGAGCTCCCACACCGTCGGCCTGCGCGGCCAGCGTGGCGAACTCCTCGGCCCACGTCTCCAGTTGCCACGGCCGGTCCTCGACATCCGGGCCGATCTTGAGGTGGCGCGCGCCGAGCGCCTCGGCTGCCCGCAGCAGATCCCGGCGTATCGCGTCCGACGCCGCGCGTCGAGGACCCCGGGCCCACCAGTCCGTCAGCAGCTCCAGCTCCACATGGACCAGTCCGTTGTCCTCGAAGAGCGACCGGATACCCGCGAGCCCGTACTCGCGCTCGGCCCGCACCAGGTCCGCATGGAGCAGTCCAAAGCCCCGAAACCCCGCGGCACCCGCCGCCTCCGCTCGCTCGCGCAGCGTCAGCGAGCTACGCCCGTCGCCTCGCCCGGGTGCGGCATCCCCCGCGGTGGTCCAGCACGTAGCCAACAAGTCTTCACTCGTCACGGTCGTTCATCTCCGTTGCCTCGCTCTTGTTCGTGGACCCGGTTGTCGGGCTGCCGGCCGGGGGCGCGGTGCGGCGATGTCAGGGCGTTGACGGGCCGAGTCGTCACCGCGTCCCCGGGTTCATGTGCCGACGGGATGCCCCGCGGCGTCGTCTCACGTTCAGCGCACCCAGCACGTCAGGCCCGGTCAGCGGCCGGGTTCTCTCAAATCCTGAGCACCCGATACCCCTCGGTCAATCCGCAGGAAGCCATCAAAAACCCATCACCACGTGCCGGGTGAATGAGCGGCCCGGAGCCCAGGGACCGGGGACGGCTGGTGTGGCCATCGTCCCCGGGCCCCGGACGGACAAGAGGCGCGGTTACCCGCGGTCGCGCAGCACTGAGCGCAGGTATTCGGCGCTGGCCCACACATCTTCGGCCGGCCCCTTGCCACCCGGTTCGTCGGTGAGGATGGTGTCCTGTTCCAGGACGTACCAGCCCTCGTAGCCGCGGGCGCTGAGGTGTTTCACGATGCCCTCGACGTCGACGTCCCGGCATCGATCTCCAGAACGGCCCGTACCGCGCCGGCGACATCGGAGGTGAACACTCCTGCGCCCAGCCCGTACGCCGTTCCGTTGGCCTGCGCGATGGCGGACTCCCAGTCGGCGGCGGGGCTGACGGCGACGGCAGGCCCGAACAGCTCCTGCTGGCTGAGCGGAGAGCGAGGGTCGACATCCGCCACGACCTCTGGACTCACCACGGCGCCGTCGCGCTCATCCACCGGTCAGGACGCGCGCACCGGCTGCCCCGGCCTGAGCGATGGCCCGCTCCACTCGCTCCGCCTCGGCGGTCGTGATCAGGGAGCCCATCGTCGTCTCGGACGAGGCCGGGTCCCCGATCCGGATGGCGGAGGAGTTCGGACCGCAGAGCGTGCGCATCCACACCATCTCGCCGGGCCCGGTGCGTACCGCGATGTGGGAGAGCCCGCATGGCTACGGCGCCGAGCCGGCCCGCTCCATGGGGGTCGCCCAGCAGAGCAGCTGCTGGTTGTGCCCCCCTGGTCGCACGGGGGCCGGCACGCCGCGTAGCGCCCCCTGGCACGGGTACTCGGACGCCCTGGGTGCTCGGATGCCCCGGGTACTCGGACGCGGGTGCTCGCATGCGCGGGGAGGCCGCGCGGGGAGGAGAACCCATGGTGATGGAATGCGCCGCCGCTCCGCGCGGCCCTCTCCAGCGGTACGGACCCCGGCAGGCGCTGTGACGACGCCAGCCGTCGGTGTCGTCGTCGCCACCCGCAATCGCGCCGGCACCCTCGCCACCGCCCTCGAACACCTCACGGCCCTGCCGGAACGGCCACCCGTCCTGGTGGTGGACAACGGTTCGACCGACCACACCCGCGCCATGGTCGCCGAGCGTTTCCCCGGAGTGGATCTCCTGGCCCATCCCGTCAACCGCGGCGCGTTGGCCCGCAACGATGGCGTACGTGCGCTGACCACCCCTTACATCGCCTTCAGCGACGACGACTCGTGGTGGCGGCACGGCGCGCTGAGTCGGGCGGCCCGTCTCCTCGACGCCCATCCCAGGCTCGGGCTGGTCACGGCACAGGTACGGGTGGGCCCCGAGGAGCGACCCGACCCGCTCAACGCGGTGCTTGCCGCCTCCCCGGTCGGCCGGGCGCCCGACCTGCCGGGACCGGAGGTCTTCGGTTTCCTCGCCTGCGCCGCCGTGGTGCGCCGCAGCGCTTTTCTCGACGCGGGGGGCTTCCATCCCCTGATCTTCTTCGGCGGAGAGGAAACCCTTCTCGCCTATGACCTCACCGCGCGCGGCTGGGGCGTTTCGTACTGCGCGGAGGTGGTGGCCCACCACAACCCGGCCCCGGCGCCCCGTCCTGGCCGCGACGCCGTGATGCGACGCAACGAGCTGATCGGCCACTGGCTGCGGCGCCCCCTCCCCCTCGCCTTCCGGAGCACCGCGCGGCTCCTTGCCGAGGCCGCGTGCGACCCGGAGGCGCGGCTCGCCCTCCAGGGGCTGCTCGCCCGGCTCCCGGCGGCGCTGCGGCAACGCCGCCCGCTGCCGCCGTGGGTGGAGGAGGCCGTCCGGCGGGTGTCCTCGCCCTGAGGCCATGCCCTGGGGCCGTGCCCTGGGGCCGTGCCCTGGGGCCATGCCCTGGGGCCATGCCCTGGGGCCATGCCCTGGGGCCATGCCCTGGGGCCATGCCCTGACGCCATGCCCTGACGCCATGCCCTGGGGCCATGCCCTGACGCCATGCCCTGGGGCCATGCCCTGGGGCCGTGTCCTGAGGAGCCGGCAGGATTCACCCCCGGCGCCAGTCCCCGCTCTCCAGGTGGGACCCGGCCATCGGCCCCATGCGGAGCATGCCACCGTCCACCGCCCAGGAGGCGCCGGTGACATAGCCGGCGTCCGGGCCCGCGAGGAAGGCGATCACGGCGGCGACCTCCCGGGCGTCCCCGGGCCGCCCGAGCGGGATTCCCGGCCGGTCCTGGCCGCGGACGTCCGTGTCCTCCTGGCCGGTCATCGGGGTGGCGATCTCGCCTGGTGCGACCGCGTTGACCCGGATCCCGTGTTCGGCCAGTTCCAGGGCCATCACCTGGGTGAGCAGGCCGAGCCCGCCCTTGGCCGCGCAGTAGGGTGCGGCGCCCACTCGCGGCTGGTGTTCGTGGACGCTGGTGACGTTGACGATCCGGCCGCCCCCGCCCTGGCGAATCATCCGGCGGGCCGCGCGCTGTCCGCACAGGAACGGGCCGACCAGGTCGACGTCGAGGACCTGTTGCACGGTGGTGTGGTCGAGGTCGAGGAAGGGGGTGGCGGTTCCCGTGCCCGCGTTGTTGACGAGGACGTCGAGGCGTCCGAGGGCGTCGGCCAGCCGGTCGATGGCCTCGGCGGCCTCCGGGAGGCCGGTGAGGTCCATCCGCTCGATCACGGCCCGTCGGCCGTGTTCCCGCACCTCGGCCGCCGTCCGTTCGGCCCCTTCGTGGTCGGTGTTCCAGGTGATGCCGATGTCCATGCCGTCGTCGGCGAGCCGCACGGCTGTGGCACGGCCGATGCCGGAGTCCGCGCCGGTGACGACGGCGGCGCGGGCGAGGCGGCCGGAGCCGGTGGTGTCGCTGGGAGTCATCCGGCGGCTCCGGTGGGGGTGGTCGGACGCGGACGGCGGGGCGCGGAGGCGGCCGGACGGGGAAGCCTGCCGACCGCCGCCAGGACATCGGCCACGCTGATGGCGAGCAGTCGTTCGTCGGGGACCCTGCCGTGCGCGTCACCCGGCCGGGGGGTGGCGTCGCTGCCGTACCAGAGCGCCTGGTGCAGATCGCAGCGCGGTGGTCCCCACAGTCGGGGGGCCACCGGTCCGAAGAGGACGACGGAGGGAGTACCCAGGGCGGTCGCCAGATGTGCCAGGCCGGTGTCGCCCACGACCACGGCCCGGGCCCGGGCGACGAGTACGGCGAGGTCGGCGAACGGCACATCGGCGTCGCCGCCGAGCACGGCCGACCGAGGCAGCCCGGCGGCCCGGGCGACCTCATGGGCCAAGGGGGCCTCATCGGCGCCCGCGGTGACGACGACCCGGTGACCGGTCGCGGCGAGGGCCCGTCCCACCGCGGCGAAGCGCTCGGCGGGCCACCGGCGCGCGGCGGCGTCGGCGCCAGGATGCAGGACCACCGCTCCGGGCGCGGGCGAGCCGCTGCCCTCGGGGGCGGTGATCCGCCGGTCCCCCGGGTCGGCCGGGATGCCGTACCACAGGAGCAGCCGGCACCAGCGGACCCACTCGTGTTCGTCGTCGCGCCACAGCGGTCCGGGGACCTGGGGGGTGTCGGGGTGGGCGTAGGCCAGGGTGCGGCCCGGACGCAGGGCGCTCAGCAGACGGTGGCTGGGCGGCCCGTTCCCGTGGAGGTCCACGGCCACCTCCGGTGGCGGTCCGGTCCAGTCGATCCGGTGGGGGACGGCCCGGGCGGGAGCCGAGGTGGGGAGCAACCGGTCGATGGCCCCGGTCGCCGCCGCGGCCTCGGCCAGGCGGCCCGGTGCGGCCAGCAGCAGCTCGTAGCCGGGGTGGGAGCGCCGGAGTGCGCGGAGGGCCGGGACGGCCGTGAGCAGGTCGCCGAGGCCGAGGGCGCGCAGCACCAGCAGGCGGGGGCGGGGGCCCGCGGGGCGCGTCATCGGCGGGTCCGCACCGGGGGCGGGGCCGGGCGGACGGTGGACCCGAGAGCCGCCCGGCGGGCGAGTTCGGTGGTGGACCGGCCGTCGAGATACGGCAGGACGAGGGCCTGTCCACCCCATTCGCGCAGCACGGCGGCCTCGGGCAAGGTGTCGGCACTGTAGTCGCCGCCCTTGACCCAGACGTCCGGGCGCAGTCTGCGCAGCAGCGGCTCCGGGGTGTCCTCGTCGAAGACGGCGACGGCGTCGACGCAGCCCAGTCCGGACAGCACCCGGACCCGGTCCGCGACCGGATTGATCGGCCGGCCGGGGCCCTTCAGACGGGTCACGGAGGCGTCGGAGTTGACGCACACGATCAGGCAGTCTCCGGTGCGGCGGGCGTTCTGGAGCAGTCCGACGTGGCCGGCGTGCAGCAGGTCGAAACAGCCTCCGGCGGCGACGACGGTACCGCCCCGGGCACGGACCGCCCCGGCCAGGTCGTAGGCGTCGTACGGGCGCCTGGGAGCCTCGTCATCGCTGAGGGCCTCCCCCGGCCGGAGACCACCGGCGCCGCCCGACGCCACGAAGGCGGCGGCTTCGGCGACGGCCAGCTGGACCGCCTCCTCCGGCAGCCCTCCGCCCGCCAGCACGCTCGCGGCGGTGGCGGCGAAGCAGTCTCCGGCGCCGCAGGGGTCGCCCTGGGCCCGGCGAACGACCGGAACGTACATGTGGTCGCCGCTGCGCGGGCGGGTGAGGATGGCACCGCGCTCCCCCAGGGTGACGGCGACGGCCGCGGCGCCCCAGAGCTCACCGAGGCGGGTGCCGCGCGCTCCGTGGACGCGGAGGGGTCCCTGATCGTTCCTGGGGCCGCCGTCGGAGCCGAGGAGCAGCCGGGCCTCGGCGGCGTTGGGTGTGGCGAGCCGTACGCCGGGCACGGGCCGCTCACCGCGCGGGTGCGGGTCCCAGACCAGGGGTGCGGTGTGCGCCGCGTCGGCGAGGTGGCGGCGCAGCGCGCCCGCGGTGCCGTGGCCGTAATCGGCGACCAGGACGGCTCCGGCGTTCCGTAGGGCGGCGACGGTGGCCCTTCCAGGGCTTCCCGGCGTTCCGCCCCCTCGGTCGACGCGGACCAGGGGGCGGCCTCCGGCGCGGATCCTGGTCTTGACCGGGAGGGCGCCGTCCAGGGGCAGCTCGACCACGGTGACCAGGGAGCGCAGGGTTTCGCGGACGACCCGGCTCGCGGCGTCGTCGCCCAGCGCGGTGACGAGGACGACCTCGCGCCCGCCGCGGGCGGCGAGCAGAGCGGCGAGTCCGGCGCCGCCGGGGCGGCTGCGGTCCACGGTGACGTCGACGACGGGGGCCGGGGCGTCGGGGGCCAGGCGGGTGGCTTCGCCGTCGACGTCCTGGTCCAGCAGGGTGTCACCGACCACGACCAGGGGTCGCTGCGCGGCGCTCATGGGTCACCTCCGGTCGGTCGCACGGCTGGGGCGAGGGGCGAGGGATTCGGCGCGCGTGAGGTCGTAGCGCCGTGTGGTCACGGGGTCGGCGATGTCCGTGGCGAGGGACTCGTGGTCGAGGGACTCGTGGTCGAGGGTCTCGTGGTCGAGGGTCTCGTGCTCGTGGTCGAGGGTCTCGTGGTCGAAGGTCTCGCACAGCAGATGGAGGGCCACCAGGTGGGCCTCCTGGACGGTCGCCGTGGTGCCGGAGGCGATGGACAGCGTGTCGTGGGCGCGGAGGGTCAACGGGTTGGGGCGGGGACCGGTCATGGCCCAGACCCGCAGCCCGGCGGCGCGCCCGGTGTCGGCGGCGGCCAGCAGGTTGGGGCTGCGTCCGGAGGTGGACATCAGGACCAGCACATCGCCGGGTCTGCCGTGCGCGGCGACCTGCCGGGCGTACAGCTCCTCGAAGCCGTAGTCGTTGCCGATGGCGGTGAGGCTGGAGGTGTCGGTGTGCAGGGCGATGGCCGAGTAGGCGGGGCGTTCGCGGCGGTAGCGGCCGACGAGTTCGGCGGTCAGGTGCTGGGCCTGGGCGGCACTGCCCCCGTTGCCCGCGGCGATGAGCCGGCCGCCGACAGGGAGGGTGGCGGCCAGGTGGCGGCCCCACGCGGTGATCTGTTCCAGGCCGTTGTCGCGCAGGTGCGCCACGGCGTCCTGGAGCGACTGACAGTGTGCCTGGGCGGCGCGCAGCGTGTCGGTCATGGCTGTCCGGGCCGGTAGATCGCCGGTGGCGGGTTCGGCCCGCACCTCCTTCCCGTTGAGCGGGGCGGCCACCCGCGGGTCGCCGCCGTCGGGGCGGTCAGGCCGCCCTGGGCGGTCCGGCCGTGGCCAGCAGATCGCGGTAGGCGCTTTCGGTGGCGGCGGCGACCCTGTCCCAGCTGTAGTGGGCCAGGACGCGCCGTCGGCCGGCTCGGCCGCAGGCGGCGGCCACCCCGGGGGCGGCGAGGAGCCCGGCGACCGCCTCGGCCAGAGCTACGGGGTCCCGCGGCGGTACCAGCCGGCCCGTGGCGGGATCGACGACCGTGTCGCGCTGACCGCCCACGGCGGTGGCCACCACGGGAGTTCCGCAGCTCATGGCCTCGAGGGGCACGATGCCAAATGGCTCGTAGTCGGCGGGGCACAGGACGAGATCGGCGGCGCGCAGCAGGGCAGGCACCTGTTCGGGCGGCAGGCCGCCGGTGAATCGGACCCTGTCGGGGACCCCCGCCCGGCGGGCCAGGGCCCTCAGACGGCGTATCTCCGGGTCATGGTCCGCCTGGGCGGGCGGCGGCCCGCCCACGATCAGCAGGACGGCGTCCGGCAGCAGGCGGAGGGCGGCGAGGGAGACGGCCGCCCCTTTCCGGGGCACCAGCCGGCCGATCTGCACCAGCAGGGCCCGGTCCGCGGGCCGGCGCGCGGTGGGCCCGCCGGGGGTGAAGAGCCGTGGGTCCACGCCGCAGGGTACGACCGTGATCCGGTCCGGGCTCAGGCCCATGACGGCCAGTTCGGCGACTTCGTCGCGGCAGGTGGCGATGACGCGGTCACAGCCCTCGCCGACCTTCGTCTCCCACGCGACGCGGTCCGGTGGGCTGGTGTCCGCGTCCTTCTGATGGCGCCTCTTGACGGTCCCGAGCGCGTGGTAGGTGTGCGCGAGCCGCAGTCCGAGGGCACGGGCGGCCTGCAGCGATGCCACGCCGGACATCCAGAAGTGGGAGTGGACGACGTCGGGCGGGGCGATCCGCCACTCGTGTTCCAGGTGGTTTCCGAAGTCGGGCATGTACGGCAGCAGGTCGTCCTTCGACAGAGCCCGGGCCGGACCCGCGGGCACATGCCGCACCTCGACGCCCGCGCGCATCGGCACCGTGGCCGGCAGGTCCGGCGCGTCGCGGCGGGTGTAGACCCGGACCCGGTGGCCGCGGTCGGCGAGGGCCCCGGCGAGGCGGGCGACGTGCACGTTCTGGCCCCCGGCGTCCACTCCGCCGAGCGCGGCGAGTGGGCTCGCGTGCTCCGAGACGAGCGCGATGTCCAGTGCCGCGCGGGGGCGGTCGTACTGCGGTGTCATCGGGTCACCTCCGCTATCAGCCGCTCCCAGTCGTCGAGGAAACGCTTGAGTCCGTACCGGTCGAGAGCGGCCCGGCGGGCCCGTGCCCCGTCCTCGGCCGCGGCGTCCGGGTCGTGCAGGTAGGTACGCGCCGCGTGAGCGAGGACCTCGGGGCGGGTGGAGAGCACTCCCGCGCCGTCCGGTACGGCCTCGACCACCTCGGTGGTGGCCAGGGCCACGACGGGCATGCCCAGGTGCATGGCCTCCAGCAGGGACAGCCCGAGCGAGGTCCAGCGCACGGGGTGCAGATACAGACGGCGGCGTGCCATGGCGGCGTGCAACTCGGCCTGGGGCAGCTCCCAGGTGCGGCAGAGACCGCCGGGCAGGGCGAGGTGGCGGGCGAGTCCTCGGGTGGCCATGCCGAAGACGTCGAGCGGAGCGGCCCGGCTGAGTGCGGGCAGCAGGTCGGTGCCGGTGTGGCGGCCCCGCCGTATCGGTTCGTTGACCACGACGACGGCGCGTTCGTACTCCCCCGTGTAGCGGTGTCCGGGGTCCATGACGCCGTGCTCGACGACGGCGGTGGGGGCGCGTCCGTTGTCCCAGAAGAGCCGGTTGAAGTGGGTGACGTGGACCAGGATGAGGTCGTCGCGGTCAGCGCACGGGTGGCGGGTGCCGGGAACGTCTCCGTCCGGGGCGTTGTGCTCGACGTAGACGGCGGGCACCTCGCGTCCGGGGCGGCGGCCTCCGAGCCAGCGGCGGGCGAGCCCGGGCTCGTGGGGCCGCTGGAGGACGACCAGGTCCACCGGGGTCTGGGTCAGCTCTTCCGGAGTGACCTCGGTGACCGACTCGGGCCACGGGAAGGTCCGCGCCCGGCCGCGGCCGTCGGGACCGCGGCCGGGGAGGACGGGCACCAGATAGCGGTGGGGGCCTTGTACGAAGGCCGTGGTCCATGAGCCGTGCACATGCCACAGAAGGATGTTCATGCCGTCGCCTCCAGGGGTCGGTCGTCGGCCCGGCCAGTGGCGATCAGCGCGTCCACGGCGGCGAGGACCTCGGCGTCGGTCACGGAGTCCAGGCAGGGGTGGCCCGCCACGGGACAGACGCGGGCGCGGCTGCCCGCGCAGAGTGCGTCCTGACGCCCCAGCAGCCGGTGGGCAACGCGGTAGGGGGCCCAGCGTTCGGCGGGCACCACGGGTGCGAAGAGGCAGACGACCGGGGTGCCCACGGCGCTCGCCAGATGGCACGGGCCGGTGTTACCGGTGACCACCGCGTCGGCGCCCGCGAGGACCCCGGCGAGTTCGCCGAATTCCGTCCGCCCGCCGAGGTCCAGGGCGGTTCCGTCGGCGACGTGCGCCGTCAGTTCCTTCTCCGCCGGCCCGCCGGTGACCACCACCCGGTGGCCGGCCGCCCCCAAGGCGGCCACCGCCCGCGCGGCGCGGGCCGGACTCCAGGCGCGGGCGGGAACGGCGGCGCCGGGGTGGACGACCACATAGGGATCGGTCCCGGTGAGCGGGGCGGTGTCGGGAAGGGAGGTCACGCCCAGCCGCCCCGTGTCGCCGGGCGGCAGGGCGAACCCGGCCGCCTCGGCCAGCTCCAGCGCGGCGCGCGCCTCGTGGCGGTGCGCCGCGCGCCGGTGCCGCAGGTCCAGCAGGGTGCCCGGATAGTGCTCGCTGTCCGCCGCGACCCAGGGGATCTGGGCCAGCTTCAGCAACAGGGCGGCCGGGAGGGGACTTTGATGGTGGGACGTGAGGATCAGGGCGCGGTCGAAACGTCGGGCGGCCAGCGAAGCGATCAGGGCTTCGGTGGTCTCACGCCGTACCGGCGGGGCGTCGAAGCCCACCCATGGCGCATCGTGGACCAGCACCTCGTCGACTCCGGGGAGGAGCCGGGCGGCGGGCTCGCCGAGCGGACCACACAGGATCCCGGTGTGGCGGGAGGCGGCGGCGACCGCACGCACGGCCGGCCCGGCCAGTAGGACGTCACCGGCGCTGTCGAGCCGTACGACCAGGGTGCGCGGCCCGGCGCCCGGCGGGTTCAAGGGCCGCCTCCCGGGTCATCGGGGCCGCCGAGCAGCGCCCGTACCGCCGTGAGGAGGTCCGGTGCGGTGTGTTCCGCGGCGGCGGTCTCCCCCGGCCGGGTCACCGGGGTGGGGACGAGCACCCCCGTCGCACCGGCCGCTTCCGCCGCGTCGATGTCCGCGCCGATGTCCCCGAGCACCACGGCCGCGCGCGGATCGACGTCCAGGGCGGCGCAGGCGGCGTGGACGAGCCCCGGGGCGGGTTTGCGGCATCCGCAGCCGTCGTCGGGGCCGTGCGGGCACACCGCCCACACGTCAAGGGGGCCGAGCAGTTCCTCGACGCGCCGCCGCACGGCCTCGACCGCGCCGGGGGTGAGCAGCCCGCGGGCGATACCGGACTGATTGGTGACCACTCCGACCGGTATCCGGCGGGCCCGTACGGCGTCGACGGCGGCGCGGGCGGTGGGCATGAGCCGCACCCGAGCCGGATCGCCGTTGTACGGCAGGTCTTCGACCAGGGTGCCGTCGCGGTCGAAGAGGACCGCCGCGGGGCCCGTGCCACGGGCACGGGTGCGTGAGCCGTGCTGCTCCCCCTGGGTGAGCAGCCACGGCCCTTTGCGCACGGACGACACCTCGGGGGCGTCCACGGTGGACACGGGTCTCGAGTAACCCGGACATATCGTTATCAAACGATGCGAAGTGCTACGCATGGCCCACCGCCCCCGAAGGCGCCGCCGTGCGGTCGAGGCGGGCGGCCGAGCGGTGGCGTATCAGGCCCGCCACCCGGTGTGCGGTGGCCACGGGCGGGATCAGGGCACTGGTCAGGGCCATCGTCACGATCTCGGCCCGGGTGCGCGGCCCCGGCAGAACGCGAGCCAGGGCGAATTCGGCGGTGCCGGCCAGCCACAGCGCCGCACCGCCCGCGGCCGGCCACCGGCTGCCGGTCGCGGCGCCGATCACGGCGGCGGCCCCGGCCGCGGTGATGGCGAGATGGCGGCGCAGACGGCCGCGCGGAGCACCTGCCCGGGCCCACCAGTCGCGCCCGTGGACCCTGGCCATCAGCGCGTCGTCCGCGTTCCCCGCCTGGGTGCGGACCGACACCCAGCGGTCTGCCGGGCGCACGGGATGGGTCGTCCGGCGCGAGCCCGTGGACAGCCCCCACCCGGCCGCCACGATACGCAGCGCGAGGTCGGCGTCCTCGCGGAAGGCGCGGGGGAACCGTTCGTCGAAGCCGCCGACGGCCTCCAGCGCGGCCCGCCGGTACGCCATGTCGGCGGTGATCCAGCGGGCGGTGGCGAGCCCCGCGGTCATGCGCTCCCAGTCCGTGGGCCTGCGGTCGTCCGGCAGCGGTACGACGATCCGGCCCTGGCTGCCCGCGACGCCGGGCCCGGCCGCCGCCAGATCGGCGGCAAGGTCGTCCGCCCAGGTGGGGCCCGGGACGACATCGTCGTCGAGGAAGACGGTCCAGGGTTCCGGGGCGGCAAGCCAGCCGATGTTGCGCGCCGCGGCGGGCCCGGCGGCACACCCGGGCGTGATCTCCACCAGGGGCGCCAGTTCGTCGGGGACCGCGACGGGCAGCGCCGTGCAGTCGTCCAGCGGCCGGTCGTCGACCAGGACGATGCGCCGCGGCGCCGGCCCTTTGGCGTCGGCGAGGGCGCGCAGGGTCACGGCCAGGCTCGGCCGGCCCAGCGTGGGGATGACCACGGCGTACTCGGGTGCGGCGGTCCGCTCTGCCGCTTCCGTCATGGCGGGCTCCTCCCTCGACAAGTGGTCCGGTGGCGCGGGCAGCCCGCTCAGGTCCCCTTCCGCGGTGCCGTATCGGTCCGGCCGCCCGCGAACAGCGCACCGCGGCGGATCACGAACGGCCCGATGGCCAGCAGGTCGACGGGGGCGGAGCCGAAGCACTCCAGGGCGTCACGCGGATCGTCGACCATGGGGCGGCCGGAGGTGTTGAGACTGGTGTTGACGACCACGGGCAGCCCGGTGCGCCGTTCGAACGCGGTGAGCATGCGGGCCACCAGCGGTTCGGCCGCGGCGTCGACGGTCTGGATGCGGGCCGTACCGTCCACGTGCACCACGGCCGGGATGCGATCACGCCACTGCGGGGCGACACCGTGCACGAAGAGCATGTAGGGGCTGGGCAACGGGCCGTCGAAGATCTCGGGCGCGCGCTCGGCCAGCACCATCGGAGCGACCGGCCGGAACTGCTCCCGTCCCTTGACGTCGTTGAGCCGCTCCAGGTTTCCGGACCTGCCGGGGTGGGCGAAGAGCGAACGGTGGCCGAGCGCCCGCGGCCCGTACTCGGAACGCCCCTGGAACCAGGCGACGATCGCGTCGTCCGCGAGCGCCTCGGCGACCGTCTCGGCGACATCGGCCGGACGTTCGAAGGGCACGGCCGCCGTTTTCAGCCACGCCTCCACTTCGGCGTCCGACCAATGGCGTCCCAGGTCCGCGCCGGTCATCGGCCCCGGCCGGTCGCCGGCCTCGGCGGAGAGCAGCAGCGCACCGCCCAGCGCGGTGCCCGCGTCACCGGCGGCGGGCTGGACCCAGACCCGGTCGAACTGCCCCTCTTGGGCGATGCGCGAGTTGGCGACGCAGTTGAGCGCCACTCCCCCGGCCAGGGTCAGCACCCGGTCGTGGGTACGTCCGTGCAGCCAGCGGACCAGGTCCAGCAGCGTCTCCTCCAGACACGCCTGGACGCTCGCGGCAAGGTCGGCGTGCGCCTGTGACCACGCCTGGCCGGAGCGGAGGGCGGGGCACAGACCGGCCCACGGCACACCCGTGGCGTGGAAGCCGCCGTCACCGGTGGCGAACACGTACCGGCGCAGCTCGGGGAGCATCCGGGGGGTGCCGTAGGAGGCGAGGGCCATGACCTTGTACTCGTCGGAGGAGCGCAGGAAGCCCAGGTGTTCGGTGAGTTCCTCGTACACCAGCCCCAGGGAGTGCGGCAGTTCCTGCCCGTACAGCGGCTCCAGCCGGTCGCCGGTGCGGCGGGCCGCCAGGTGGGAGGTGGCTTCGCCCCGTCCGTCGAGGACGAGGACGGAGCTGGTCTCGGCGCCGGGCGCGGCGAGGGCGCAGGAGGCGGCGTGGGCCATGTGGTGGGGGACGAAGCGCACGGCGTCCGGGTCGAGCCCGGGAAGGGCGGTGTGGAGGAAGCCGGGGGCCTGGCGGGCGTAGGTGAGCCGGAGGTGGTCCCAGGGGTCGTCCAGGCCCATGGTCGCGGCGGGCCGGGCCAGGGCCGGGTCGAAGGAGTAGGCGACGGCGTCCAGGTCCTGGGGGCGCAGGCCCGCCTGCTCCAGGCACCACACGGCCGCCTTCTCGGGGAGTTCCCAGGCGGAGAAGGGAACCGGGCGCTTGCCGTGCTTGCGCCGCGAGAACCGTTCCTCCTCCGCGGCGGCGACGGTGCGTCCGTCGACGACGAGGGCGGCGGCCGGGTCGTGGAAGAGGGCGTTGATGCCGAGGATGCGCATGGGCGGGGCCTTTCCGTGGCTCCGGGGCCGCTGGGGAAACGGGTACGGGGCGGGATACGGGGCGGGGGCTCAGGCGGCGGCCCGCGCGCGGAACCACTCGATGGTGCGGGCCAGCCCCTCGTCGGCGGAGACGGCCGGCGCCCATTGCAGCTTGCCGCGCGCGAGGGTGATGTCCGGGCAGCGGACGGCGGGGTCGTCGATGGGACGGCCGATGAACTCGACGGTGGAGCGGGACCCGGCCAGCTGGATGATCTTGTGGGCGAGATCCAGCATGGTGATCTCGTCCGCGTTGCCGATGTTCACCGGTCCGCGCAGGTCCGACGCCGCCAGCGCGAGAATGCCGCGCACGGTGTCGTCGATGTAGGCGAGGGAGCGCGTCTGCGCGCCGTCGCCGGTGACGGTGAGCGGTTCCCCGGCCAGCGCCTGACGGATGAAGGTGGGCACGGCTCGTCCGTCATGGCCGCGCATCCGCGGGCCGTAGGTGTTGAACAGCCGGACGACGGCGGCATCGGTACCGTTGCCTGCCGCCTCCGCGACGGTCAGCGCCTCGCCGAAGCGCTTGGCCTCGTCATAGACGCTGCGCGGCCCCACCGGGTTGACGTTGCCCCAGTAGCGCTCGTTCTGCGGGTGCTGCTGGGGGTCGCCGTACGCTTCGGAGGTCGAGGCCAGCACGAAGCGTGCCCCGTGGCGGCGGGCCAGGGCCAGCGCGTTGCGCGTGCCGAGGCTGCCGGTCTCCAGGGTGTGCAGGGGCAGTCGCAGATAGTCGGCGGGCGAGGCCGGTGACGCGAAGTGCAGGACGAGGTCGGCGGGCCGTTCCACGTCGAAGGGCTCGGTGACGTCCCTGCGCAGCAGGGTGAAACCGGTCTGTCCCCTCAGGTGGGCGACGTTCTCCGGGGTGCCGGTGCAGAAGTCGTCCACACAGGTGACGGTGGCTCCTCGGGCGAGCAGCGCCGAGCACAGGTGCGAGCCGACGAACCCGGCCCCGCCGGTGACGACGGCGTGCGCCCAGGAGGGGGCGGAAGCTGCGGAGTCACTGGTCACCATGGCCCTTCCCTTCCCTTCACGCATGGGACCCCCGGATACCCGCATGAAGGGGACGCAATCAGGACATGGCGGCTACGCGGACCGCTCGGCCCACCGCTTCCCCGTCCGCACCGGTCACGGGACGGGGGCCGGCTCCTCGGCGTGCGGGGCCTGCCGCGCCGAGGGGGGTGCGGCCCCGGGCACATGGGCGGTTACGGACTTCGCTCCGGAACCGGGCGCCGCGCGGCGGGTGCGGCACAGCGCGCCCGCCCCGATCACCGACGCGATGAGCAGCCCGCCGAGGACGAGGGCGAGGCGCGGCCCCGCCCACTCCATGAGCAGTCCGAGCAACGGCGGGCCCGCCAGGCCCCAGCCCGTCTGCGCGGTGCGCCACACACCCAGTACCCGTCCGCGCATCCCCGGCGGCGGATCGGTTTGCAGCACCGTGGTCCCGGCCGTGTCGGAGACCGACTCCACGACGGCCATCGGCGCCGTGACCACCAGCAGCACCACCAGGGTGGGGGAGAGCCCGGCGACCACCTGCAAGAGCGCCCCGACCGCGGCGAACGCGCCGACCAACCGTACGGACGGCCGCTGCATGCGCCCGGCCAGGACGGCGCCCAGGATGCCGCCGACGGCCAGCACGGTGGCGACGGTCCCGAACTGCTCGTCGCTCCCCGCCAGCGGTCCCGTGACCAGTACCGCCAGCGTCAGCCCGTAGTTGCGTCCGAACATGGCACTCACCGCGGTGACCACCGTGAGGGCGACCAGCCGTGGCCTGCTCATGAAGTAGGCCAGCCCCTCACGGGCGGCGGCCACCGGCCGTCGCGCCCGCCGGTCGGGTTCGGCCGGGGCGTGTCCGGCCACCGGGCGGAGGAAGGGGATGACGGCGGCAACGAAGAGGAAGGACAGCCCGTTGGCCGCGTAGGCCGCGGAGGTGCCGAGCGCCCCCACCGCGACCCCGGCGCAGGCCACCCCGATGAGCCGTCCCGCGCTGTGCACCACCGAACCCAGGGCGATCGCCGAGGACACGTCCCGGACGGGTACCAGTTCGTTGCCGAGCAGGGCACACGCCGGCCCCTCCACGGTGGCCACCAGCCCGGTCAGTGCGGAAAGGACCATGAGCGCGGCGACGTCGAGCAGGTCGAACGCGACCAGGGCCGCCGTGGTGAAGGCGATGACCGCCAGCGCCACCTGGCTGACGGCCGCCGTGAGCTTGCGGGGCCAGGCATCCACCGCCGCTCCCCCGGCCAGCCCGAGCAGCAGTCCCGGAGCCGCCTGCACCGCCAGCGAGACACCTGTGGTGGCGGCGGATCCGGTGATGTGCAGCACCAGCAGGTTCTGCACGGTCAGCTGCATCCACGTACCGACGTTCGACACCAGGTTCGCCGCCGACCACCACCGCATGCCGCCGTGCCGGAGGCAACGCCAAGCGGAGCGCTCGCTCCGCCCGGACGAGGGTGGTGCGGGGCGTTCGGGAGATCGAGGCGCGGGTATCGAAGGCAAGGAGGAGGTCACGCGGGCAGGCCGAGGGGGAGGACGGATAAGGGAGCCCCGTCAGGGGGCGGCTGGGCACGGCAACACTGCTACGGCCCAGCGACCGTCCATCATCACAGACGAGTCCTCCGGGCGAAGACCCCGCCGCCGGTGGCCTTACTCACACCGGAAGGCACAGGCCGGGCCCGGAACCAGGAGGCCCGCCCGAAGGCGCTCCTCAGCTCACGTACCGCCGCGCCGTCGAGGTCCGCTGTGTCTCGTCCAGCAGCCGGAGCCGGTCCTCGATCTCCGCGGGGACGACCCGCCGCAGCGCCAGCGTCCGGGGTGCACCTGCCGCCGCCTGGAGGAAGCCGCGCAGACTCGCCGAGTCCCGGGGGACCGTGCGGGCCAGGAACAGGGTGCGGCGCACGGCGGCGGGAAGCGGTCGGCGCAGCCAGGTGAACCACAGGGTGTTGCGCAGCCCCCGTACGCGCCTGGCCACGGGGTCCCGAACCACCGAGGGCGCGTGGTGAGCCGTCATCTCCGGAATGTAGGCGAGCCACCAGCCGCGCACCGCCAGATCGGCGGCGAGCAGCTCCTCTTCGCCGTCCAGCCACAGCCGCGGCGAGAAACCGCCGACACTACGGAACGCATCGGTCCGCACACAGGTCCCGGCGGCGACGAAGGAGCCGAGGGCCGGGCCCGGCAGCCACGGCGGCCCCGGGACGGGTGAGGAGCGCAGCTCCGCCACGATGGGGTCCTCGGTGCCGGCGGGCTCCACGAGGATGCGGGCCGTCACCGTGGCGAGGAGCGGATGGCGGTCCAACCGGTCCACGGCGATCTCCAAGGAGCCGGGCTCCCACCACGAGTCGTCGTCGCAGAAGGCGGTGTACGGGCTGCGCACCTCCCTGATGGCCACGTTCCTGCCGAGTGCCCCGAGGTTGCGGCTGAGGCGCAGCAGCCGTACGCCGCCGTGCAGACGGGCTACCGCGTCGGCGGTCCCGTCGGTGGAACCGTTGTCGGCCACGATCACGGGCGGCCGTTCGGGCAGCTCCGCCAGCCGGTCGAGCGTATGCAGCAGCTCCGCGCGCCGGTTGCGGGTGATGATGACCACGGTGATGCGATCGCCGGTCATGGCCCGCTCCTCGCGCCGCTCGTACGCTCTCGTCGGCCCTCGGGCCACGCGACCGTCGAGAGCACCCGCGCCAGCCCCGCCGTCCCGTCGTCCCCGGTGTCATGGAGACGCGCGCCCAGGAACTCCTCCCGGCGGCGCTCGGCGAGATTCCGGCCGTCGCCCAGGCACCAGGACCACCACCGGTCGAGTTCGGCGCGGACGCACTGCCCGGCGCCCAGCGTCGCGGGCCAGGAGAGGGCCCGCGCCTGCGCCGATACCTTCGCCCCACCGGCGACGGGGTCGACGGCCAGCGCCGGAACACCCGCCCGCAGGGCCAGTACGAGCCCGTGCAGACGGTCGGTGACCACCAGGTCCAGCCGGCTCACCACCGACTCGAACTGCTCCGCCGTCGTACACAGCCGCCAGTCGTGCGCGTCGAGCCGCGTGGTCAGCTCCAGACATGCACAGTCCTTGGCCGCCAGCCACCGGGTCAGCGTGGCTGCCACCTCGGGGTGGCGGCGCGCGCCCGCGTACTCCCCCTGCCCGTGGGTGAGGACCACCCCGACGACCGGGGCACCGGGGCCGGTGGGAGCGGCGGCGGCCAGGTCCCGTACCGGACGGACACCGCCGGGAGCGTCACGGGGCAGGACGTGGTGGAAGCCGGTGACGGCCGGGGCGGAGCCGTCGATCACGGACGTGCCGACGGCGATCCGCACACAGGAGGGAAAGCTCCGGTGCAGTTCCTCGACCTGGGGCCCGTGCGCGGGGCCGCAGAGGAAGACCAGATGGGTATAGCGGTGTCCGGCCGCCTCGGACAGGTGCAGGGCGCCGGGCCGGTAGCCCGGACTCCAGGCCACGTCGTACGGGATGCGGAGGTGGTCCAGGCAGGCTCGGACCCGGCGCAGCGCGAGCGCGTCGCCCGCGGTGACCTCACCGTCCAGGAAGCTGAACCAGCCGGTGAGCAACACTCTCCCGGGCTTCGCCGCCTCGTGCTCGATGGCCATTCGGCCTCCCGCCACCTCGTGCTCGGCCGGGGTGGTGATGGGCGGCATTCAGCGCGTGCGCGCTTCCCTCCGCCCATCATTGCCCGTTCTCACGGTCGGGTCACTTGCCCTTGAAGACGGCCTTCTGCACCTCGTCCGGGCCCTCGAAACGGCCCTTCTTGAGATGCGCCAGCTGATCGACCAGCTGCCGGTCCGCACCGTTGTCCTTGGCCCGTTCGACCAGGGAGTCGCGGTCGGCCGGATAGCTCGCGTCCTTCAGGGCCTTCTGGAGGTCTGTGGGATTGGGCTTGGCCACGGCGCATCCCTCCCTTCGCACTTCTCGGGTTTCGCTGCCTTCATCGGCACGGCACTCGATCCGCCGTGCCTTGCGCCGCCGGGTAACCCGCCGCCATCCGACCCAACCAGCCATGGCCGACCAATTGCCGCGCACTGGCGAATGAGCCGCATGGTCGTTTCGCTGGACATCCGGACGGAGGGGACTCCCCGCGACAGCCCGGAGCGAGTCCGCCGCCTTCCGCCTTCCACCCGGATGGCCCCCCGTGTCCGATTCACCCGTATGGTGGCACCCACCGGAGCCCCGCAGGAGAGGAGCGGCTTCGTTGTCAGGGGATCTGTCATCCATCATCGCGGCCACGGCTCAATGGCTGGTCCGGGCCTACCCGGCGGCCGGAGGAACGATGAATACCGCGCTCGCCGAGGCTCAGGCCCGGCAGGCCGTGACCGTGGCCGCCTGGCTTCGGTATCCGACAGTGACGGAGTCCGCACTCGTGGCGATGGCGGGTCCGGGCGGCTCCGCCCGACTGGAGTGGCTCCTGGGCAGCGAGCCGCTCGAGGTGGACGGAGCGGACATCGCCTGGCGCACCTGGGTGGACGAGGTCGTGGCCAGCTGGGCGGCGGCCCTGCTCGCCTCGCCCGCCCTGGCCCACGCGGCCGTGGCGGCGCTCGCCGCCTGCGAGCACGCGGCCGCCTCACCGGTCGATTTCCGGCGCCTGACGGCTCCCGACGAGTACGACCGGAAGGCCGCGCCGCTGCTGCGCCACCCGGATCTCCTGGCACCGGTCGCGGACCTGCACCATGCGCAGTTGCTCGAGCGCCTGCACAACGACCCCGTGGGCGCCGCCTGACCAGGCACCGGAAGGTCGTGCCCCCCGCGCCCGCCCGCCTTCGCCTTGGTCAGCCGTCCTTACCCATGGCCTTGCGGATGGTGTCACGGGCGCGGTCGACGACAGCCGCCATCGGGCCCGCCGCGATGTTCTTCGCGGCGGTCTCCACGCCCGGATGCGGATGAGTGGGAGCCGTGGCTTCGGCCGCCTTGACCATCTTGGCCATGGCGGCGAGCTGCCCGGCGTCCGTGCGTCGCCGCAGCTGCACGAATTCGTAGCGCTCCTCGGCGCGAGCGTGCGCCATGACCTCGGTGCGCAGCTCTCTCAGCAGCGGCAGGAACCCGGCGTCCGCGGTGTCCATCCCGTCGAGGCGGCTGAGCTTCTCCTTGGCCTGCTTCTCTTCTCGCAACCTGTCCTCGACGACCCCTTCTCCGCCGTCGAAGGACCGGCGGGCCACGGGGTGCACCACTTCCTCCTCCGCCGTCTCGTGGACGGCCAGCATCCGGACCAGGCGGCGGAAGGCCTCCCGCCGGCCGTCTCCCGTGGCCCGCTCCACCTCGTCGAAGAGGTTGCGGATCTCGCCGTGCTGACGCATCAGGAGCGCCACCACATCGTCCAGGCCGTCGGCGGCGTGGCGCTGAGCGTCGTCGGTCACGATGTCCTCCAGAGGCCGGTGTGGGTCAGTCGCGGGAGCGCTGCGACGGCGCGGGGTGCTCGCCCTCGGTTTGCAGCCGGTACTCCCGGCCGAACATGTCGCGGTGCTGCGCCATCACCCGCTCGCTCGGCGGCTGGTCACCGTTGTTGAGCAGAGCCTGCATGGCCTCGAAACGCTCGTGTGCCTCGCGTACATAACCGGTGCCGAGGGTGGTGAGGTCCATCTGGGTGGCCAGCAGCTCACGGACGTATTGCTTGTTGGGCTCGAAGGTGAGCACGTTCGGCAGCTCCCGGCCGACGACCTCCTCGGGCTCGCGGCCGTCGTTGCGACGCATCAGGTCACCGGCGATGCGCAGATGCTCCAGCTCCATGTTCAGGTGCAGCTCCCAGACGGCCTTCACCTTGGGATCGGGCTCCTGCTCCATGAAGGAGTGGTAGAGGTAGCACTCGTTGTACTCGTGCACGACCAGCCGCTCCCACCAGGTCTCGCCCGGATCCACCAGGGACTCGTAGTGGGTGACGTGCTCTTCCTCGATCATTCCGATCTCCTGGTAGAGCTGTCTGGCGATCGGTTCCATGTATTGCGGGCCGACGTTCATGTAGAAGTTCATGGTCTGCTGCTCAGTCGCCATGATCGTCAGCGCGTGCAGTTTGGAGAGCGGCTCGACCCGCGTCCGGTCGTAGGAATCGCGGACGTTGTCCACCGGGTGACGGTGGTGGTAGGGCGTCGGACGGCCCGGCATGACCTCGGTCAGCCCCTGGACGATCTCCTCGGCCTTCCGATGCTCGATCATCTCGTACAGGTTCGCGTACCGGTACAGATGATCGAAGTCCTCCAGCACACCGAACTGGTACGCCTGCGTGAGATACGGATCAGGCTCCATGCGGGCCACCCAGGCCGTGAGGTCCACCGCCACCTGCTCATAGGCGATCGTCGTCTCCAGCACCGAGGCGACCCCCGGCAGCAACCAGTTCACCGCCTTCTGCTGCTGCGCCTCGACATAGCGGGTCCGAGCCAGCTCCCGCTTCACCTCGAGGTCCGGACAGTGGCGCGCCATCTGGTGGCTGAAGAGGATCGCCTCGATCTCGATGCCGTTCATGGCGATGATGCGGCACCGGGTGTACGGGTCGCAGCGGTCCGGGTCGATGGGGGCGACGTCCAGCTCACGCCAGGTGCGGACCTGGCGGTCGAGGGGGATGCCCCGCTGCTCCAACGGGTTGAACGACATATGGGCTCCTATGGTGACAACGGTTCTGCTCTTACCGCACGGTTGGCCCCGCGATGCCACCTTTGGATCGCTTTCACCTCATTGCCGGTTCATCGTTTCCTCCGCACCCCCCGGGGGGGCGCCCCCGCACCGCCCTCCTGACCGGCGACGATCCGCACCCCATCCCGCTCCAGCGGCATCCCTGCGGCTCATGATCACCGACCAGGTCGACTTCTCCCGCGATTCGGGTAAGGAGGTCGCGGCGGAGATCCTCGAACGGCTCCCCGAGCGCGGCCGGTTCGGTGCCGGTTGAGGGAGGTGCGGGCGGGTCATGAGGTCACCGCGATCCCGGCCATGGGACCGGTCACAGCCTCAGGCGGTACGGCATCATGCAGACGACCGCATCGGTGCGCGCCTGTAGGACCGCGGCCAGCAGCAGGCCGCGCTGGTTCTGGAGGAGCGCGTAGCGCCGGTGCCGGGGCTCCACCTCGGGGATGAGCACGGCGACCTCGCGGCCGGTCTCCGTCTCGCGCCGCACGTAGGCGACCATCGGCTGCACCAAAGAGCGGTGCGGACTGTCGACGATCTCCAGACGCACCCCGGGATTCCAGCGCTCCCAGGCGTCCCGCAGCGCCAGCGCCTTCTCGGGCTCGGCCTGGACGCTGACCGCCACGACCTCGTCGCCCAGGGCCAGCGCCGCCGTCAGCGCACGCTGCGCGACCCTGCTGACCTCGCCGAGTGGGACGATGACCAGGCTCATGGTGTGCACGGGCGGGGGCGGGGTCCGCCCGAGCCCCAGTTCCTCGCCGACCGCCTCGTAGTAGCGCTGGATGCGGGTGAACAGCAGCATCAGCAGCGGCACCGCGACCATGACCAGCCAGGCCCCCTCGAGGAACTTGGTGGTCAGCAGGACCAGCCCGGCCACGGTCGTCAGCACGGCCCCCAGGCCGTTGATCATGGCCCGGCGCAGCCACCCTTCGGGCTGCTGGGTCGCCCAGTGGCGTACCAGGCCGACCTGGCTGATGGTGAAGCCGGTGAACACCCCGACGGCGAACAGCGGGATCAGCCGGTGGGTCTCGGCCCCGACCGCGATGAGCAGCAGCGCCGAGAGCACCGCCAGCGCCACCACCCCGTACCGGTACACCGGCCGCTCGGCGCGCAGCCCGAACAGGTGGGGCAGCCGGTTGTCCCGCGCCAGCACGCTCATCAGGACGGGGAGACCGCCGAAGCTGGTGTTCGCGGCGAGCGCGAGGACGAGGGTGACGATGAGGCTGGTGGCGTAGTACTCCCATCCGGTTCCGTACGCGCCGGCGGCGAGCTGGGCGAGGACCGTCACCCCACCGCGCGGCGCCACCTGGTCGCGGCGGATGAGATACGCCATCCCGAGAAGCATCGCGCCGAGAAGTAAGCCCAGCATCAGCTCGGTGTGCTGGGCCCGCTTGACGCGCGGCGCACGGAACATCGGCACACCGTTGGCGATGGCCTCCACACCGGTCAGGGCGGAGCAGCCTGAGGAGAACGCCTTGAGAATGAGCAGGATGCCCAGCGACTCGGTGGCCCGGACGGAGTGGGCGGTGCCGACGACGGCCGCGGGGTGCGAGCGCAGGATCCCCATGACGACGATGCCGAGCATGCTGACGATGAACAGAACAGTCGGCAGCATCAGCACGCGAGCGCTCTCGGCCACTCCCCACAGATTCACCGTGGTGAGCAGGACGAGCAGCACCAGGCAGACGGCGAGCAGATGCGTGGAGAGGACCGGAAAGGCGGAGGCGAGGCTGGCGGCGCCGGCGGCCAGGCTGACGGCGACGGTGAGGACGTAGTCGACGATCAGGGCCGCCGCGGCGAGCAGGCTCAGCCGTGGCCCCAGGCTCTTCTTCGCCACCGCGTAGGCGCCGCCTCCGTCCGGATGGACGGCGATCACCTGGCAGTAGGAGATCACCAGCACGGTGAGCAGAACGACGATGACCATGGTGATGGGCAGCGTGGCGGTCAGCGCCCCGGTTCCGGCGGCGATCAGGACGACCACGATGGCCTCGGGGCCGTACGCGACCGAACTCAGCGCGTCCAGGGACAGCGCGGCCAGCCCCTCGAGGCTGGTGAGCCGGTGTTTGTCGCCCTCCCCGTGGCGCAGCGGTACCCGGGGCCGTTCCTTGCGGTGTGCCAGTCCGAACGCCATGGTGAACCTCGGGGCGGGATATCGGGGGCGTCAGGCGACAGTGTGCCCCGCCGTGGCGCCCGGCCGTCCGAGGCGTGCCCGAACCGCCGCGAGTTCTCCGCCGCTCCCCCGGCTCCCCTGGGCCGACGGAGTGTTCCGGACGGCGCTCCCCGAGTGTCGCCGTCGGGGCGGTGCCCGCGACCATAAGGTGAGCTGGCGCGGGCACCGGCCTGTCGACAGAGAGCGGGCCACGCGATTGGTTCTCGCGGGCCCGTGCGGTCGCGCGTCCGGCGAGCGAGGGTGGCGCTGACGAGGTGCGCCGGGTTGCCGCCCAGCGCCGGACGACTGGAGGTTGGTGACCATGACGGTGATGTCCGTGCCCAGGTTCGAGCGGTTCTTCCGGGCGGCGGCGGGGCTTGATGTCGACAAGAACGACCTCAAGCGCTACAGCGATTTCGTGAACGGCAAACTCTACGATCTGCTGCTCATCGCCGAGGCGACCGCGAAGGCCAACACCCGGGACGTGATCCTGCCCTGGGACCTGCCGATCACCAAGGGGCTGCAGGAGAGCATCCACCGCTTCCGCGCCCTCGACCAGGAGATCGAGCTGAAGCCCATCCTCGACCAGCTCACCACCCATCCGGCCCTGGACCGCACGCCCGACGCCGACACCGAGGCAAGGTATCCCGAGATCATCGGTGGGCTCAGCCTCGCGCTGGCCCAGACTTTCAAGATCGTCTACCCGGACGTGAAGAACCCCCAGACCCAGCACTGGGAGAGGGTCGGGCGGCTCTTCGATCTCCTGCTGTGACACCTGCCGGTGCTGGGCCCTCCGCGGCTATCCCGGGATGACGGTGGCCAGATCGGCGGGCATCCGGCCCCGGAGGTCGTGCCATTCGCCCTCGCTGATGTGGCGCTGCAGGGTCTCCAGGACGGTGTGGACCAGCTGCTCGGTGTCGCCCTGGATCGAGTACGGGAAGTCGTGCCGGATCCGCTGGTAGAACTCCTCGCTGTGCATCTTCACGGGCGTCTCCGCGGGTTTCCAGCCGTCGTAGTAGATGCCGCGCACCAGGAGCGGGAGCTGTGCGCCGAACTGCACGGCCTCGTCCACCGTCAGCCGGTCCCGCAGGTGGTGCAGGACCGCGCGCAGGGCGGCGTAGGACTGTTTGCGGCGCTCCTTGGGCCAGCCGTACGCGTCCTCGATCTCCTTGAGGAGCCGGTTGGTCTTGTCGACGGTCGTGTCGAACGCGGGAAAGCCTGTCGCAACCATCGTGTTCGTCCTTCCGGTGCCCGCGGCGGCCGGCCCGGCGGAGCGGGGGCCGCCGCGGGGAGGAGAGAGCTGGTTCGCGGCCGGCAGGCGCGCAGCCTCAGGGGCTGCCCTGCGACTGCTGCGGCTGTTGTTGTTGCTGGGGTTCCTGCTGCCGCCGGCTTTCGCCTTGAACGCTCTCGGTGATCTCTATATGGCGGGGCTTGGCGGTCTCCGCCTTCGGAACGGTGATCGTGAGGACGCCCTCGGACATGGCCGCCTTGACGCCCTCGGTGTTCACCTCGCTCGGGAGCAGCAGCCGGTACTCGAACCGACCGGTGCGGCGGCCGCCGCGGCGCAGGACGCCCTTGCGCTCCCGTTCCTTGATCTCCCCGGTGACGGTCAGCTCCTGGCCGTTGACCTCGATGTCTATGTCCTGGCGCTTGACGCCGGGGAGTTCGAGTTCGACGTGGTACGCCTCGTCGCCTTCGGTCACATCGGCGGCGGGCGTCCACGTCGCCAGACCGGGCGTCGCCGCTCCGCCGACCGTGGATTCGAGCAGACCGCCCATCTGGTTGAGCAGCTCGTCGAATTCCGCCAGTGGATTGCGCGCCCACACCCGGGGTCGGTCCATCGCGCCTTGGCGCTGCTGTTGCTGTCGTCGGACGGGTGTGCTCATTGTCCTTCACCTCCGGTCAGGTGTAGCGGATGCGTGGGTCACCGCCCGGCGCGGCGGACCGGCCGGACGGAGCTTGGATGTCACCGTTCGGGCGAGTGGGGTCGGCGGTGGTGTGGCCGAGATGGTCATGGATGTGGTGGACGGCCATCGCCCCCTCGCCGGCCGCCGAGGCGACCCGCTTGACCGAGCCGCTGCGCACATCACCGGCGGCGAAGACCCCCGGCAGACTGGTCTCCAGACTCAGACAGCCGTGGCTCTGGCCTTTCCAGACGCCGGCGGCCGACCGGGCCTCGGCCTCGGCGCCGGTGAGCACGAAGCCCCGGTCGTCCAGGGCCAGGACGTCGGCGAGCCAGTCGGTGCACGGCTTGGCCCCGATGAAGACGAACAGCGCGCGGACGTCCACAGTGCGGCGCTCCCCGGTGCGGGTCTGCTCCACCACGATCGACCGCAGGACGTCATCGCCGCGCACCTCGCGGACCTCGGTGTCCACAGCCACGCTCACCCGGGGATGGCGCTCGATCTGGTCGACCAGATAGCGGGACATCTTGGCGCTCAAATCCGGCCCCCTGATCAGCAGATGGACCCGGGGCACCCGTTCGGCGAGGAAGAGCGTCGCCTGGCCCGCCGAATTGCCCCCGCCGACCACGGCGACGGGGTCCGCCCCGCACTGCTGCGCCTCGTAGAGGGTCGCCGCGTAGTAGACGCTCGCCCCCTCAAGACGCTCGATCCCGGGGACCTTGAGTCTGCGGTAATGGGCGCCGGTGGCCAGGACGACGGTACGGCACAGCGTTTCGCTGCCGTCGGCGAAGGTGACGCGGTAGTGGCCGTCGTCCGGTACCAGGGACGTCGCCTCGGCCGGGAGCCGCACCTGTGCTCCGAACTTGCGGGCCTGCAGCACACCCCGCTCGGCCAGCTCGGAGCCGGAGACCCCCGTCGGAAAGCCGAAGTAGTTCTCGATCAGGGACGAGGTACCGGCCTGACCGCCGGTGGCCACCGCGTCCACGACCGTGGTGGTCAGCCCGTCGGAGGAGCCGTAGACGGCGGCGGCGATCCCCGCCGGGCCACAGCCGACGACCAGCAGATCGTTTTTGCTGCGGTCGGGGACCGGTGCGGACAGGCCGATGAGCCGGGCCAGTTCGGCGTTGTCAGGGTTGCGCAGCACCTGGTGGTCACGCCAGATGACGATGGGAGTGTCCTCCGGGCTGATGGAGAAGCGGCGCAGCAGCGCCTCGGCCTCCCGGTCCGTCTCCAGGTCGATCCAGCGGTGCGGCAGCCGGTTGCGGGCCGCGAACTCGCGCAGCCGCCGGGTGTCGGGCGAGTAGCGCGAGCCGAGGATGCGGAACCCGGCGCCGGCCCCGACCAGCAGGGCGCGGCGGCCCAGATAGGCGCGGAGGATGAGGTCGCCGAGGACGGGGTCGCGGGCGACCAGCACCCGCAGCCGGTCCACCGGCACGGCCAGCACCTCCCCGGCCTGGCGGGAGCGGGCGGTGTAGAAGGCCACCTGCCCCTGGAGCAGGCCCAGCTCGCCCAGGAAGCGCCCCGGGCCGTGCACCCTCAGGACCCGCTCGTCCGGGGTGTCGTAGTCCTCGATGATCGCGACCGAGCCGCTGAGGATGACATAGAAGTCCGTGCACTGGTCGCCCTCGCGGATCAGCACCTGGCCGGGCACCACCGGATGGCGGGTACCGTGCCCGGCCAGGAACGTGATCTGCTCGTCCGTCAGCCGCGGATACGCGCCGTACACATCCGGGGTCTCGTCCGGAACCGCTCCCTCGGGTGCGGTGCCTGCGGACCAGTCCTCACTCGTCATCAGGCCATGGCCTCGTGGGCGTAGCACCACCGCCACGTCTCGCCCGGTTCCATGGGCTCGACGATCGGGTGTTGGTCGGCGTACGCGTGCGCACGGGCGTGCTTGAGCGGCGAGGAGTCGCAGCACCCGACGTGTCCGCAGGTCAGACAGAGCCGCAGATGGACCCAGGGGGACCCCAGGCGCAGGCACTCCTCACACCCCTCGGGGCTGCGCGGGGTGACCGGCCGCACCATCGACAGGTGCGGATCGGGCTCGATGGCCATGGCGTTCACCCTTCCTTGCTGTCGCGGCCCGTCATCACCTGCTCGATCCACGAACGCAGGGTGCCCGCGGGCGCCGCGCCCGCGCGGCGGGCGACCAGTTCCCCCTTGTCCAGGATGAGCAGGGTCGGCACGGCCTGCACCTCGAACCGTTGGGCGAGCCGGGGGTTGCGGTCGATGTCGACCTTGACGAGTTTGATCTCTCCGGCGAGTTCCCGGGCCACCTGCTCCAGCGCGGGGCTGACCATGCGGCACGGCCCGCACCAGGTGGCCCACAGGTCGACGACGACCAGGGGGTCGGCCTGCTCGGCGACCTCGGCGAAGTCCCGCTCCTCGGCATCCACGATCCACGGCAGCGGGTTCTTGCAGTTGCCGCAGCGCGGACGGCCCTCCGCCGCCGCGGGCACCTTGTTGGTCTTCCCGCAGGTGGGACAGGTGACGGTCGGGGCCTTGACGGTCTGAGTCGGCATTGTTCTCACGCGGCCTTTCCGAGTTCCGCGGTTTCTGGTTGTCGTTCGTGGGTGACGACGAGTTCGCCGTGTTGGGCGTCGATCTTGATGGTGGTGCCTTCGTCGATGTCACCGCGGAGCAGGGCGCGGCCGATGAGGGTTTCGACTTCGTGGGAGATGAAGCGGCGCAGTGGGCGGGCGCCGTAGACGGGGTCGTAGCCTTCGTGGGCGATGACCTGGCGGCCGGCGGGGGTGAGTTCGATGGCGATGAGGCGTTCGGCCAGGCGTTTGCGCAGGTCGTCGAGTTGGAGTTCCACGATGCGTTCGATCTGGGCCTCGCCGAGGGGCTTGAAGAGGACGATGTCATCGACCCGGTTGAGGAATTCGGGGCGGAAGTGGCCGCGCAGCTCGCTCATCACCAGGCCCCGGGCGTCGGGCTTGAGTTCGCCGTCGGTGGTGACACCGTCCAGCAGGTGCATCGAGCCGATGTTGGAGGTCATGATGATCACGGTGTTGCGGAAGTCCACCAGCCGTCCCTGGGCGTCGGTGATCCGGCCGTCGTCCAGGACCTGCAGCAGGGTGTTGAACACATCGGTGTGCGCTTTTTCGATCTCGTCGAAGAGGACGACCGAGTACGGTTTGCGCCGCACCGCCTCGGTGAGCTGGCCGCCCTCCTCGTAGCCGACGTATCCGGGCGGGGCGCCGACCAGCCGGCTGACGGTATGCCGTTCCTGGTACTCGCTCATGTCCAGGCGGATCATGTTCTCCTCGGTGTCGAAGAGGGCCGCGGCCAGTGCCTTGGCCAGCTCGGTCTTCCCGACGCCGGTGGGGCCGAGGAAGATGAACGAGCCGATCGGACGGCGCGGGTCCCGGATGCCCGAGCGGGCCCGGATGATGGCGTCGGAGACCAGCTTGACCGCCTCGTCCTGGCCGATGACCCGCTCCTGGAGGATCTCGTCCAGACGCAGCAGCTTCTCCCGTTCGCCTTCCTGCAGGCGGGAGACGGGGATGCCGGTCCAGGCGGAGACGATGTCGGCGATCTCCTCCTCGGTGACCACCTCGCGCAGCAGCCGGTGCGCGCCCTGTTTGGCGGCCAGTTGTTCTTCCTCGGCGGCCAGTTTGCGCTGGAGTTCCTGGAGTCGGCCGTAGCGCAGTTCGGCGGCCCGGTTCAGGTCATAGGCGCGTTCGGCCTCCTCGGCCTCGCGGCGTACTTCCTCCAGCTCCCGTCGCAGGTCCTGCACCCGGCGGATGGACTGCCGCTCGGCCTCCCACTGGGCGTGTTTGGCATCCGCCTCGGCACGCAGATCGGCCAGCTCCCGCCGCAGTTCCTCCAGCCGCTGCGCACTGGCCGGATCACTCTCCTTGGACAGCGCGGCCTCCTCGATCTCCAGCCGGGTGACCCGCCGGGTGATCTCATCCAGCTCCGCGGGCATGGAGTCGATCTCGGTACGCAGCCGGGCACATGCCTCATCGACCAGGTCGATGGCCTTGTCGGGCAGGAACCGGTCGCTGATGTAGCGGTGGCTGAGGGTGGCGGCGGAGACCAGCGCGGTGTCCTGGATCTTCACCCCGTGGAAAACCTCCAGGCGCTCACGCAGGCCCCGCAGGATGGAGATGGTGTCCTCCACACTCGGCTCATCCACCAGCACCATCTGGAAACGGCGCTCCAGCGCGGCGTCCTTCTCGATGTGCCGGCGGTACTCATCCAACGTGGTCGCGCCGATCATGTGCAGCTCACCGCGGGCCAGCATCGGCTTGAGCATGTTCCCGGCATCCATGGCACCCTCCGCCGCCCCGGCGCCGACCACGGTGTGCAGCTCGTCCACGAACAGCAGGATCCGCCCCTGAGCGGACTTGACCTCGGTCAGCACCGCCTTGAGCCGCTCCTCGAACTCCCCGCGGTACTTCGCCCCCGCCACCAGCGAACCCATGTCCAAAGCGAAGATGGTCTTATCGCGCAGCCCCTCGGGCACATCACCGCGCACGATCCGCTGCGCCAGACCTTCCACGATCGCCGTCTTGCCGACACCGGGGTCGCCGATGAGGACGGGGTTGTTCTTCGACTTGCGGCTGAGGATCTGCGTCACCCGGCGGATCTCCGCGTCCCGGCCGATCACCGGGTCCAGCTTGCCGGAACGGGCCTCCAGGACCAGATCCCGGCCGTATTTCTCCAGCGCCTCATACGCCACCTCCGGATTGGCGGAGGTGACCCGCTGACTGCCACGCACCTGGGTCAGGGCGTTGAGGAATGCCTCGGGGGTGATGCCGTGCTCCCCCAGCACCCGACCGGCCGCGGTGGCCGGCCCCTCCCGCGCCAGGGCGAGCACCAGGTGCTCCACCGACACGTATTCGTCCTTCAGCCGCCTGGCCTCCTGCTCGGCGGCATCCAGCAGACGGGACAGCCGCTGGGTGACAAAGACCTGCCCCGGCGTCGCCCCCGGCCCGGTGACCTTCGGCTTGCGGGCCACCTCCGCCTCCAGCATGGTGCGCACCGCCTCCGGATCCGCGCCCAGCTGACCGACCAGCCGGGGCACCAGCCCCTCGGGCTGCTCCAGCAGGGCCAGCAGCAGATGCTCGCCGTCGACCTCGCTATGGCCATACCCCTGGGCCCGGGACTGGGCATCCTGGAGAGCTTCCTGGGACTTCTGGGTGAGGCGGTTCATGTCCATGACGGTTCTTCACTCCTCACGCCACTCCTCGCGCCACCGCGGCGCAGTGCGGCTTCCAGCAGATCGATACGATCCAGCAGATCCATCACCAGACCGATAGCGGCATAGTTCAGACACAGCCCCGAATGCAGCCGCTCCACACGGCCCAGCGCCGCCGGAGCGCCCGGGGCGAACACCAACCGCCCCCCGGCGTCGCGCTCGGCGTCGACCAGGCCGAGGACCACGAAGCGCCGGATCAACTCGGGATGCAGCCCAGTACGGCTGGCCACCGTCTCCAGGGACAACCTGGGCGCGGGCACCAACTCGTAATGGACCGACGTCACCGGGGCATAGCGGGTGGCCGTAACCGTGCCGGAGGTGTGGGTGCTCATCGCTCCCTCCCGAGTGTGTGAGTGCGCCCAGGTGTGTGCGTGGTCATCGTTCGCTCCTGGGGTCGAAGGAGGAGGTGCGGCCCAGCTCCTCGAACAGCTCCCGCTCCCGGTCGCTGAGGCTGGGCGGCACCATGACACGGATCTCCGCGAACAGATCACCGTCAGGGCCGCGCGGGTTGGGCATGCCCTCACCGCGCAGCCGCAGCCGGCGGCCGCTGGAGGACCCGGGCGGAACCGTCACCTTCGCCGTGCCCCCAGGCGTCGGCACGGGGACGGTCGCACCCAGCGCGGCCTCCCACGGGGAGACCGGGAGCGTCACATGGATGTTCCGGCCCTCCAGCCGGAACCGCGGATGGGGCTGGATCCGCACCCGTAGATACAGATCCCCCGCCGGTGCGTCACCGGTGCCCCGGCCGCCCTGCCCGGCCAGCCGGATCCGCTGCCCGTCCACCACACCCGCCGGAACATCCACCTCGAACGTGCGCTGCCCCGACGGCCCCGCCAACGTGACCGTACGACGGCCGCCGTGAAAGGCATCCTCCACGGTCAGCGGCAACTCCGCCTCCTGGTCGGCGCCGGGGATGTCGACGCGTCCGGCGCCCGGCCCCGCGCCGCGGCCGAAGAACGAGCCGAACAGGTCCTCGAAGTCCACGCCCTCGCCCCCGGCGTCCTCCCCGAAGCCACGGGTGAACCGCACCCGGCCGCCGTCGCCGGCGGTCGTCCACCCACGAAAACCACCACCTCGGGCACCGGCACCGGCACCCGCGGCGACGCGTTCCTCCCAGTCCTCGGGGATCTTGCGGAAGTCCTCACCGAACCGGTCATAACGCGCCCGCGCCTTGGGGTCGGACAGCACGCTGTAGGCGTCGTTGAGCTCCTTGAACCGCTCCTCCGCGTTCGGATCCTTGTTCACATCAGGATGCAGACGCCGGGCCCGGGTGCGGAACGCCTGCTGGATCTCATCCTGACTCGCACCCCGTGAAACACCGAGCACCTCGTAGTAATCCCGTGCCATCGCCGGCTCACTCCCGCCTCGCCACGGCCACCGCCACCGGCCTCAGCTGGTTCCCGGGATCCCCATAACCAGGACGCAGGACCTGGACCACCGTGCCCGGCTCCGCCTCGGGATCCTCCACCACACCGACCACCTCATGCCTCGCCGGATCGAACGGCACCCCCGTCTCCCCCTGCCGCTCGTAACCCAGCTGAGCCAGCGTGTTCACCGCCTGCTCACGAATGGCCTTGACACCCTCCACGATCGAGCCGGGATCCGCCTCGGCATGAGAGAGAGCGAGTTCGAGATTGTCGATCACCGGCAGCAGAGCCGCCGCCGTACGCGCCCGCTCCGCGGCCCGCTCCCGCTCCACCTCCCTGGCATGACGCTTGCGCAGATTCTCCACATCGGCCACCGCCCGCCGCCAACGGTCCTCCAGCTCCGCCAGCCCGGCAGCCTGCTCATCCGATGCGGCAACGGCAGGGCCACCGGCCGCGTCCGGACCCGGCCCCTCCCCAACCGCCCCCCGCGCCTCCACGGCGCCCGGCGCGGGCAGCCCCTGCCCCTGCTCCTGCCCCTGCTCCTGCTCCTGCTCCGTCACGGCGCCCTCCGGCACCGGTTCGGGCTGCTGCGGTTGAGTGGACATCGCGGCCTCTCCGTCAGCCTTCCTCTGGGCCTACCGGTCGTATCGGTCAGCCCTTGTCGAACTCGGCGTCGATGACGTCCTCATCGCCCCCGCCTCCGCCGGCCCCGGCCCCGGCATCCTGGGCGCCGCCCTCACCCGCACCCGCCCCGGCACCGGCACCGGCACCGGCGGCTCCGGCTCCGGTTGTCTCGTGGGCGGCCAGGCCCGCGTAGACCTGCTGGAGCTCGGAGGCCAGTGGCCTGGTCCTGTCGACCCCGGCCTCGTTCCTGACCGCCTCACGGGCATCGTTGACCAGCATCTCGGCACGCGACCGCTCATGCGAGGGCACCGCATCACCCAGCTCAGCAAGACGCTTCTCCACCTGATAGGCGATGGCATCCAGCTCATTGCGCGCATCCACGGCCTCACGCAGCGCCTGGTCCTCACCCCGGTTCCGCTCCGCCTCCTGCACCATCCGCTCGACCTCACCACGGTCCAGGTTGCCGGTCTCGGTGATCTGGATGGACTGCTCCTTACCCGTGTCCTGGTCGCGCGCGGTGACGTTCAAGATGCCATTCGCATCGATATCGAAGGTCACCTCGACCTGCGGCTCACCCCGCGGCGCCGGACGGATACCCGTCAGCTGGAAACGCCCGAGCACCCGGTTGTCCGCGGCCCGCTCACGCTCACCCTGCAAGATCACGATGTCCACCGCCTGCTGATTGTCCTCAGCCGTGGAAAACGTCTCCGTCCGCCGCACCGGAATCGTGGTATTCCGCTCAATGATCTTCGTCATCACCCCACCACGGGTCTCCACACCCAGCGACAACGGCGTCACATCCAGCAGCAGCACATCCTTGACCTCACCCTTGAGCACCCCCGCCTGGATCGCGGCACCCAACGCCACGACCTCATCAGGGTTCACGCTCATATTGGGCTCCTTGCCCCCCGTCAACCGCCGCACCAGAGCCTGCACCGCCGGAATCCGGGTCGACCCACCGACCAGGATCACCTCGTCGATATCGCTCTCACCCGCCTTCGCATCCCCCATGGCCTGCTGCACCGGCCCCAGACAACGCTCCACCAGATCCGACGTGATCTGCTCGAACGTCGACCGCATCACCGTCTCCGTCAGATGCTTCGGCCCGGAAGCATCCGCCGTGATGAACGGCAGACTCACCTGCGTCTGCGTCACCGAACTCAACTCGGTCTTCGCCTTCTCCGCAGCCTCGAACAACCGCTGCAACGCCTGCGGATCCTGCCGCAGATCAATGCCGTTCTCCTGCTGGAACTTATCCGCCAGATGATCCACCAGCCGCCGGTCGAAATCATCACCGCCCAGATGACTGTCACCCGCCGTGGAACGGACCTCCACCACCCCGTCCCCCACATCCAGGATCGACACATCGAACGTGCCGCCCCCAGATCGAAGACCAGAACCGTCTCATGACCCTTCTTGTCCAGGCCATAAGCCAGCGCCGCCGCGGTCGGCTCATTGATGATCCGCAGCACCTTCAGACCCGCGATCTCACCGGCATCCCTGGTCGCACTGCGCTGAGCGTCGTTGAAATACGCGGGCACCGTGATAACCGCCTCCGTCACCCGCTCACCCAGCTGCTTCCCCGCATCATCGGCCAGCTTGCGCAACACCTGCGCACTGATCTCCTCCGGCGAATACAGCTTCTCGCGCACCTTGAACCGGGCCAGACCCTGCTCATCCGGCACCACGTCATAAGCCACCGCCCTGGCCTCACCGGACACCTCGTCGTAATGCCGGCCGATGAACCGCTTCGCCGAATAGATAGTGCCCTTGGGATTGAGAATCGCCTGGCGCCGGGCCAGCTGCCCCACCAACCGTTCACCGGTATCGGTGAACGCCACCACCGACGGCGTGGTGCGGCTCCCCTCGGAATTCGGAACAACCGAGGACTCACCACCCTCCCACACCGCGATCACCGAATTAGTGGTGCCCAGATCAATACCGACTGCCTTGGCCATGGCAACTCCTTCCGGGACGGCCCCGGGCCGCAGTCAACGCCCGGTCGGCCGCGGGAGCGGGATCCGTAACAGGCCTCTACCACAAAGGGTGACAAACCCTCCTATGACCGGTCCAGCGATCCGAGGACCAATCTCGACCCCCGAGTACACCCGTGGGACAGGGCGATCCCTCAGCGCGAGCCGTCCGGGTGCAGGACGACCTTGGTCCAGCCCTCGTCACGGCGGTCGAAGTGCTCATAGCCGCTCGGGGCCTCGTCCAGCCCGAGCTCATGGGAGACGACCCAGCTCGGCTCGGCCTTGCCCCCGGCGATCAGATCGCGCAGCATCCGGTTGTACCGCTTCACCGGCGCCTGGCCGGTGCCGACCCGCTGGCCCTTGAACCACAGCTTGCCGAAGTCGATCGGCACCTTGCCCTGGGCCTCGAGTTCACCCTGGGCATCCTTCCCGCCCGGGTCCTCGGGGACGAACACGCCCACGACGCCGATCTCGCCGGTGAACCGCACACAGTCGATCAGGCCGTTCATGGTCAGGGAGGCGTCCTCGCGGCCTTGCGGGTCATGGGCCTGGTAACCCACGCACTCACAGCCGTTGTCGGCGCCGAGCCCCAGGGTGGCCGACTTGATGACGTCGGACGGATCCTGCTCGCGGGTGTCGATCGGGATGGCCCCGATCTCCTCGGCCTTTCGCAACCGGTCGCTGTGGAAGTCCACCGACCACACCCGGCCGGCGCCCCTGAGCACCGCCGAATAGGCCGCCATCAGCCCGACCGGGCCCGCGCCGAAGATCACGGTCTGGTCCCCGGGCTTGACGCCGGCCATCTCGGTGGCGTGGTAGCCGGTGGGAAAGATGTCGGCCAGCATCACATAGTCCAGCTGGCGCTCCGCGGCGTCCTCACCGAGCCGCAGCGCGTTGAAGTCGCCGTATGGCACACGCAGATACTCGGCCTGGCCGCCCTGGTACGGGCCCATGTCCGCGAAGCCGTACGCGGCTCCGGCCGCAGAGGGTTCCGGCTGCATGGTCAGGCAGTAGTTGGTCAGCCCGCGTTCGCACTGTTTGCAGAAGCCGCAGGCGACGTTGAACGGCAGTACCACGTACTGACCGACCTTGACCTTTCTGACCGCCGAACCGACCTCGACGACCTTCCCCAGATTCTCGTGCCCAAAGGTGCGGCCCGGTTCGAACGAGGTGCGCCCTTCGTACATGTGGAGATCGGAGCCGCAGATGTTGGTGGTGGTGATCTGCACGATGATGTCGCAGGGATGCTCGATCTTCGCGTCCGGCACATCCTTGACCGTCACCGTCCGCGGTCCCTCGTATACAGCTGCTTTCATGGTCACTCCTCAAATCGGAGGCTCCCCTTCCATTCGCAACGGTCTCACTCGTAACACCCGCCCGCGACCGGGGAGTTATTTGGCCCCGTTCAGTCCGTGGGGAGGTCCTGCTCGACCCAGATCGTCTTGCCGTCCGCGCCCTGCCGGGTGCCCCAGCGCGTCGCCAGCTGGGCGACCAGCATCAGGCCGCGGCCGCCCTCGTCGAAGAGCCGGGCCCGCCGCAGGTGGGGCGCCGTGTTGCTGGCGTCGGAGACCTCGCAGATGAGGCTGCGGTCGCGGATCAGCCGCAGCCGGATGGGCGGACGGCCGTAGCGGATCGCGTTGGTGACCAGTTCGCTGACGATCAGCTCGGTGGTGAAGACGGCCTCCTCCAGCCCCCAGGCGAGCAGTTGCCCGGTGGTGTTCCGGCGGGCCTCGGCGACGGCCGCCGCGTCCGCGGGAATGTCCCAGGTGGCGACCCGGTCGGAGGCGAGCGGCCGGGTGCGGGCGAGGAGCAGGACGATGTCGTCGTCGGGACGGACCGGCAGCAGGGCCCGCAGGACGTTGTCGCAGAGCGCCTCCAGGGACGGAGCGGGCCGGCTCAGGACCTCGCGCAGCGTCTCCAGCCCCTCGCCGATCTCGCGCTCGCGGCCGTCGATCAGACCGTTGGTGTACAGGGCCAGCAGACTGCCCTCGGGCAGCTCCGTGTCCATGACCTCGAAGGGCAGCCCGCCCAGCCCCAGGGGTGGGCCGGTGGCGGAACCGAGAAGATCGGCGGTGCCCTCCGGGCTGACCACCAGCGGTGCGGGGTGGCCGGCGGCGGCGATGGCGCAGTGGCGGGAGACCGGGTCGTAGACCGCGTACAGACAGGTGGCGCCCACGGCCCCGTCGCTCTCGCGGTTCTCGTCCGAAGACAGCCGGTCGACCAGATCGTCGAGGTGGGCCAGCAGCTCACCGGGCGGCAGATCGATATCGGCCAGGGTACGCACGGCCATGCGCAGCCGCCCCATGGTGGCGGCCGCCTGGAGGCCGCGGCCCACCACGTCGCCGACCACCAGGGCCGCGCGGGCGCCGGACAGCGGAATCGCGTCGAACCAGTCGCCGCCCACCCCGGCCCAGGCGCCCGCGGGCAGATAGCGCGAGGCGATCTCCAGCGCCGTCAGCTCGGGCAGCCGCTGCGGCAGCAGGCTGTGCTGCAGGGTTTCGGCCGTCCTGCGTTCCCGCAGGTAGCGGCGGGCGTTGTCGACACAGACGGCCGCCCGGGCGGTGAGCTCCTCGGCCAGCATCGTGTCGTCCTCGGTGAAAGGCGCGGGTGTCCGGTGGCGGGCGAAGAAGGCCGCACCGAGGGTGACCCCTCGGGCGCGCATCGGTGCCACGATCACCGCATGTATTCCGTTCTCACGCATACGGGCGGCCCGGACGGGGTCCTTGGCCTCCCAACTCGCCAGCAGGGACTCCGTCACCTCGTATCGCGCGGCCCGGCCCTCCATCAGGCACGCCGCCGTGGAGGAGTACCGGGGATACGTGGCCAGACCCCCGATGTCGACCACCGCCTCCGGGGCGCCCTCGAGGACGGACCGGTGGGCCGCGCGCCGCAGGGTGATGGGCGCACGCAGCGGCCCCGCCGGGGGCTCGTCGCCCCAGTGGAGGAAGGTGAGCAGATCGACGCTGGCGAAGTCGGCGAACCGGGGGACCGCCACCTCGGCCAGCTCCCGGGCGATCCGGTCCAGGTCCAGAGTGCTGCCCAGCCGCGCGCCCGCCTCGCTGAGCAGCAGCAGCCGCTGCCGGGCCTCCTTCTCGGCGGTGGTGTCGCGCGCCGCGAAGCACACGCCCTGGTGCCTGCCGGTCCGGTCGACCAGCGGGGCCAGGGAGACCGACCAGGCGTGCTCATGGCTCTCGCCCGGCCCCCGCAGGTGCGTCTCCAGCTCGAGCCGCTCGCCGCTCTCCAGCACCCGCCGCATGGCCCGCTCGACCCGCTCGGTCTCCCCGTGGGGGATCAGCTCCGTCAGCCGCAGCCCGCGCATCTGGTCCTCGCCGCGACCGGTGGCGGCCTCCGTGTCGGCGTTCGCCGACACCAGGCGCAGCTCCGTGTCGAAGACCGCCAGGACGCATGGGCACTGGGCGAACGCGCGGTCCACCGGTACGCCCGGCTCCTGGGGCAGCGACTCCCGGGGCGCGGCGCAGACCAGCAGCCAACCCGCGGATCCACCGTCCACCGGGCCGCGGTGCGCCAGCAGCTCGACCTCCACCCGGTGGCCGTCCCGGTGGCACAGCGCGACCCGTCCGCTCCAACGCGCCCGGTCGGCCAGACACGGCCCGACGCCCTCGCCGGCGTTCCCGGCGGTCTTCTTCTCGGCGCGCAGCTCGGCCGCCGCCCGTCCAACGACGTCCTCGGCGCGGTAGCCCAGCAGCCGCCGCGCGCCCTCGCTCCACCCGGTCACCACGCCGTGCTCGTCGACCGTGGCCGTGGCCAGGCCGAGGTCCCTGGGCGGGGGGTTCGGCCCGGCTCGGGGGTCGGTGGGGTCGGGGGGTGTCATCGGACATCGTCCCGGCGGCTCAGGGATCCGGTGGATGCCACTCGATCATCAAAATCGTGGCGTCGTCGCTGAGCTCACTGTGCCGGTGATCGAGGATGGCGTGGATGAGCAGCCGGAGCACCTCGGGGGCGTTCTGCCCGGCGGCCGTCGAGCGGATGATGTGGTCGGCGAAGCGCTCCAGGCCGAACTGCTCACCTCCCTCGTCCCGCGACTCCACGACCCCGTCGGTGTAGAGCAGGATCCGGTCGCCGGGCTCCAGAACCGTCTCATGGACCTGCCGGGGAGCGTCCGACAGCCGCCCAGGCAGCCCCAGCGGGGGCTCGAAGGCGCGCTCCAGTTCCTTGTCCAGCAGCCGCTGGCGGCGGATGACCAGCGGGGTGGGATGGCCGCAGTTGGACCAGCGCAGCGCCCCGCTCGGCATGTGCAGCCGGAGGAAGACGCCCGTGCAGAACTGGTCCGGAAGCCATTTGGCCAGCGCCTCGTCCACGGTGGCGACGAGAGCTCCCAGGTCGGCGCCGGTGCGCCGGGCGTTGCGGCTGCCCGCCATCGCCACGGAGGTGGTCAGCCCGGACGCCAGATCGTGGCCCATGGCGTCGAGGATCGTCGCGTGCAGCACGTCCTCGGTGAACGAATGGTCGAAGGCATCGCCACCCAGCTCGTACGCGGGCTCCACGACGGCCGTCGAGACCACCCGGCCGGTGCCGATCGAACGCGGCGGGAGGAAGGCCCGCACCATCTCGGTGGGCAGCTCCATGGCCCGGGTCCGGATGCGCTGCGCGAAGGTGTCGATATACGTCCGCTTGGACGTGATGACCAGAGCCAGGAGCGAGGCCAGCGTCCGGCAGCGCCAGAGCGTGAGCCCGTCCAGGGAGCCCATCCGCAGCTGCAGCACGCCCAGCCGCTCCGCGCCGTTCACCAGCGGCAGCCAGACGGACAACCCGCCCGCGTTCTCGTCCTCGACCCGCACCGAATCGGTGCGGAAGGCGAATCCGGCCAGGGAGTGGTCGAGCTCCAAGCGCGGCTCGTCCTCGTCGAGCGGCATCAGCAGCCGCTGCTGGAGGTCGATCAGGTAGATCACCGCGCGGCCCATGCCCATGGTCTCGGCGTAGCGGTCCAGGGCCACCGGGAGCTCCGCGGGTGATGCCTTGTGGGACGCCCGGAGCAGCTCGTCCAGCGACTGCTCAGCAGTCTCGGCCGAGGTCGACACGCTCGCGTCCACCATGCGGTCCACCATACGGCGGCGGACCGCCCGGCGCCCTGGGGACGGCGGCCGGCTCGCGCACGGCCGCCTCCGGCTTCGGCGACCCCGCCGAAGCTGAACACCATCAAGACCACCACCATCAGCGACGGTCGGGGCCGTCCGCTGTGGCCGGGCACGGACCGGCCGGGTCGCATGCACGACCGGACCGCGATGCGCGCCGAGGGCATCGCCGAGCGGTTCCGGCTCCGCCCGAAGGTGGGGCCGAGGTCGACGAGGGCTGAACCTGACCTATCGGCAGGTCAGGATCGTGGGTAGGCCGGTCCTGCCGTACACAAGGCGCATGAGTGAGGAGGCGACGTCCACCACCCGGGACAGATCGTGCCGGAGTCCGGATCTACGCGTGCGACCGCGGCCCTAAGAGGGTGCGGTGCCGGACTCGGCCTCTTTGCGTCTGCGTTCCGCCTGCTCGCGGCGCAGCCTCTCCCGTTTGCCGTAGGCGGCGCGGCGGACCGCTTCGTCGCTTTCGAACTCCGAGCCGAGCGCTCCGCCGACGATGGCCGCCGAGCTCGCCAGCCACGCCAGGCGCGCGTAGTCGCCGAATCCCACCGGGCGCTTCAGCTGATTGGCCAGCACTCCGCTCTCGATGAGGAACGATGCCACCGCGAAGTCCACGACGAAGAGCCCGAGGAGGCCGCCCAGGACGCCCAGGGACAGGGTCACCACCGTGGAGGCGTTGTACAGCGCGGCCTTCTCCCGGTCCTGGCGGGATGGGGAGTCGGGGCGCTCCCACAGATGCCGGTGGACGATGAGCCAGGCCACCATGGTCGCCGTGGAGAAGACCGACACCACCGCGAGCCGCTCGGCCGCGATCGCGGTGGACACGTTCCAGAGGGTTCCGTTGACGAGTACGACGGCGCTGGTGGCCAGGGCGGCGGCGAGCGCCTTCGCCAGGGCGGGGATCAGCCGCCAGGGGGTGTTGGCCCGCACCATGCCCAGCAGCAGGCGCAGCCGCCCCCGCGCGGCGGATCCCACGATCCGTAGATCGATGAGGTCCTCGTCCGCCACCGCGCGCTTCAGCGGGGCGGTCCGCTCCGGGACCACGGGGCCCGTATCCACCCGCATCAGATCCCTCACCAGCCGGACGATCGAGCGGCGCAGCCGCCGTCGCAGGAAGATCCCGCCGAGCGCGGGCATGGACACCAGGGCCACCCGGTCCGCTGTGTCCGCATCGACCGCCAGTGGCCTGCCGTCGCCGTACAGGGGGAGGTCGGTGAGGCAGATGGCGATGTCCCAGGAAGCGCGGATCTTCCGCTCCCGCGTCACATCGAGGATGCTCGCGCTGTCGAGCAGGGCGGCGGGCGTGGGATCGCGGACGACCTGCACGGACCACATGACGTTCGGGTCGATCTGCTCGGAGAGCAGTCCGGGCAGGTCCTCGGCCAGCTCCTCCGCCAGCTCCACGGGGGCGTCCGGATCGGCGACGAGGCCCACCGTCACCTGCGGTGGCGACTCACCCCCGGAGTCGTGAGTTGGCTGGCTCACCCGTCCCGCCTTCCGCGATGTCATGGCCCGGCCCGCGCCGCCTCACGGTAACGGGACGTCCCCGCGGTGGCGCGGCGACACGGCGCTTCTCCCACGGTTCGGCGTCGAACCATCCGATCCGCCCCCGGAGGAGCAGATCGACGGCATCCGGTGCGGCCGCCCGCGGCACAGTCCAGGACGGTCCGCACCGGCTCGCTTTCCCGGTCAGGAGCACCAGCAGGTCCGCTCGTCCGTCGCGGTAGGTGAGACGCGCTGCTGATCGGGGCCCTGCTGCTCTACCTCGGGGTGATGGTCGCCCAGCCGGTCGGCCGGCCGTACGACGTCGTACGGCCGGCCGACCGGAGCGTCAGCGCGCGGCGGGGCGGGCAGGCGCTCCGGCCCCGCCGCGCCGTGGTGACCTTCGTGTGCGCGTGCGGGAGCAGCTCAGCTCTGGACAGCCGACGGGTCCATCCACACCACCTCCCAGGTGTGGCCATCGGGGTCCTGGAAGGACCGGCCGTACATGAAGCCGTGGTCCTGGGGTTCTCCCGCGGGCGCGCCGCCCGCGGCCAGTGCCTTGTCCACCAGCTCGTCGACCTTCGCGCGGCTCTCCGCGCTCAGGCACAGAAGCACCTCCGAGGTCTTGGTGGAGTCCGCGATCTCCTTGTTGGTGAAGTCCTGGTAACGCTGTCTGGTGAGCAGCATGGCGACGATCGTCTCGCTGATGACCACCGACGCGCAGTCATCCGTGGTGAATTGCGGGTTGATCGAGTAGCCGAGCTCGGTGAAGAACTTCTTCGAGGTCTCCAGGTCGTTCGTCGCGAGGTTTACGAAGATCATCTGCTGGTACACGCGCCGTCTCCTTCGTCTGTCGGCCCTTCACAGAGATGGACCGCGCTGCCCCACGGAACTCATCGCTCGCCGAGAGGAATCTCCGAGAGGTTCTCAGGGACGCGATGGCGGCGGCGCACGGGAGACGTGGCCCGGCCGGAGCCGACCCCCACCGGGGTGGTCGCCAACCTCCACGCCGACTGTCCAGCCCCGCTCAGGGCAGGACGCCCGCGGGGGTGCGTACGGCGCCCCGCAGGCGGGCCGCGTCCCGGCTCGGGGGTGCGCCGAACTGGCGGCGGTACTCGCGGCTGAACTGCGAGGGGTTGTCGTAGCCGACGCGGTGGCCGACCCCGGTGACATCGCCCGGGTGGGTGGCGAGCAGCAGCCGGGCCTCCTGGAGCCGGATCTGCTTCTGGAACTGGATGGGGCTCATCGCGGTCACCGCCTGGAAGTTGCGGTGGAAGGCGGAGACGCTCACGCCGGACAGGCGTGCCACGTCCTCGACCCGGAAGGACTCCGCGTAGTGCTCGCGGATCCAGCGCACGGCCCGGGAGACATGGCTGAGGCCGCTGTCGGCGAGGCCGAGCTGACGCACCGTCGCACCCTGCTCGCCGGTGATCACACGCCACAGGATCTCGCGCTTGACCAGCGGGGCCAGTACGACGCGGTCGCGCGGCTCGTCCAGCAGGCGCAGCAGCCGGACCACCGCGTCGAGCAGCGCGGGCGGGGCATCGCTGACGGCGATGCCCGACGGCGCGCCCGCGCCTCCGCGGGGGGTGTCCGCGGGGCCGGCCTGCAGCAGCAGTTCGGCGACGGCGGACGGTTCGAGCGTGAGGCCGAAGCCGAGGGCCGGCTGCTCCGGTTCGGCCTGGGTGAACTGTCCGGTGACGGGCAGGTCGACGGATGCGACCAGGTACTGCCCGGCGCCGTACTCGTAGACCCGCTCACCCAGCGCGAGTCGTTTGGCGCCCTGGGCAATGACCGCCAGCACCGTGCCGGACGTGGAGGGCGCCGGCGGGTCCGCCCGGTCGACCTTCGAGATCAGGACGCCGTCGATGGCGGTGGTCCAGTCCGGCCGGGCATGCCGGGCCAGCAGGGTGCGGAGCTCTTCGAGGAACATGCGTCCATTGCAGCACCGTTTCGCAGCGCAGCTCCCAAACCCGCGAGGATCGTGCAAGTACGAGCGAGCATCGTTCTACGTTTCCGCAGGCCAGGCACCTTGAATGGAGTCACCGCACTCCATCTCCGAGAAGAAGGCAGCCATGATCGTCACATACGGCTTCAACGCCACCCTGACCGCCAAGCCCCACATGGGCGACCGGCTGGTCGAGCTGCTGCTGACCGGCCTGAACGAGGGCAACCCCGGCGCGAGCGAGCACTGCGTCGTCTATCTGGTCTCCCGCTCCGCGTCGGACCCCGACGTCGTCCACATCACCGAGGGCTGGACCAGCGAGGAGGACCACCACCGGATCTTCGCCGGCAAAGCCGCCCAGGCCATCGTGGCGCAGATCGACGGACTGCTGGCCAGGGAATCCGAGTACACCGACTACGTCCCGGTCCGCGGCAAGACCACCGCCTTCTGAACCCCGGACCGATCCCCCGGCCTGCCGCCTCGATGCCCACCGAAGCGGCCCCACCCTCTCCGACCGTCCCGCGCCACCCCCACGAAGGGCCAACCACCATGCCCACGGCACGACCTGCCCTGGACCCCGAACTGCGCGAGCTCCTGGCCGACATGCCGCTGATGTCCCAGCTCAGCCCGGAAGTACTCGCGCAACTGCGCCAACTCCCCTCGACGCCCGTCGAGTCCCTGCTCGCACACCGGCAGGCCGACCTGCGCGAGATCACCGTGCCCGTCGAGGACGGCGCCCCGATCCCCCTGTCGGTCTTCAGCCCCGCGAGCACCGAGCGCACCACTGCCGCACCCTGCGTCTACTGGATGCACGGCGGCGGAATGGTCATGGGCGACCGCTACTCGCAGATCGACATCCCGCTGGAGTGGCTCGACGCGTTCGGCGCGGTCGTGGTCTCCGTGGACTACCGACTCGCCCCCGAGGCCACCGGCACCGCCCTCGTCGACGACTGCTACCGGGGACTGCGCTGGATCGCCGAACACTCCGGGGAGCTGGGCATCGACCCCGACCGGATCGTCGTCGCCGGCGCCAGCGCGGGTGGCGGCCTCGCGGCGGGCGTCGCCCTGCTGGCCCGCGATCTCGGCACCCCGGCGATCGCCGCCCAGATGCTGATCTGCCCCATGCTCGACCACCGCAACACCAGCACCTCCAGCCGCCAGTACTCCGGCGGACCCGGCGTCTGGACTCGCGAGATGAACGCGTTCGGATGGCGCGCCGTCCTCGGTGACCTGACCGACGACCAGGTGTCCGAGTACGTCTCACCCGCGCTGGCCGCCGACCTCTCCGGCCTGCCGACCACCTACATCGACACCGGCTCCGCCGAAGTCTTCCGCGACGAGGACACCGACTACGCCACCCGCATCTGGACGGCCGGCGGCCAGGCCGAACTCCACGTCTGGGCGGGCGGCTTCCACGGGTTCGACGCCCTGTACCCGCAGGCACACATCTCGGCCACCGCCCGCCGGACCCGAACCGACTGGCTCGCCCGGGTCCTGTCCCCGAACCGCGCCGCATGACGCCGAACCGGCGCCGCTGGGTACGGTTACATCCGCCTCGACACCCGCCTCGGATTCGGCCGCACCGTCAGCGTGTGCTCGCCCTCGGTCGCGGGCCGGCGGGCGGTGAGGACGAGCCGGTGGATCGCCGGGCCCCACACGCGGGTGAAGGCCGGGTCGGTGAGTGGGACGGTCTCCACCGAGGCGGTGAACACCACGGCGTTCCAGCCGAGCATCAGCCCACGCCCGGCCGGCGGGCTGACGACGGCCCGGCCGCCCCCGTCCGCGAGGGCCACCTCCCCGCCGGCCAGCAGGTGCAGCCCCAGTGAGACCGGCTGGGCGGAGCAGCCCCAGGCGTCGCCGATCTCGATGCGCTCGTCGTCCGCGTCGCGTACGAGCCGGAACGTACGCTGCCAGCGAGTCAGCCCTGCTTCGGGCGGATAGGCCGCGGCGAGGTCACACCTCAGTTCGTCAGTGGTGCCGTCGCAGAAGTGGGCGACCGCGGCCGCCCGGAAGTCCGGCCCCGGCGGCTGGCCGAGGCCGTTGACGATCGGCACGTTGTGATACGCGCTGGTCATCGACCAGATTCCGTAACGCTCCGGGCTGAACGTCTCCTTGCGGTACGTGCCGACCCCGGCGTCGATCAGCAGCGGCCGGGCGTCGAGGGCGACGATGAAGGTGCCGACGTCGTTGTGATTGTGGCTCTCGTCGTTGTGGCCGCCCTTCGCCGCGAGCAGCAGCCCGCGCTCCGTGCCCGCCGCGGCGCGGGTGACCAGGACCTGGGTGTCGGGCAGCCAGCTGCGTACGGGCAGCGGGAAGGGGGCGGGCCCGGCCGCCTGCCAGTCGGCGTCGAAGAGGGCATCCGAGATGCGGCGCAGATCGAACGGCCCGCCGGCCTCCGGGATCGCGGCATCGGCGCCGCCGCGCAGCGCCCGGGCGTGTGCGGACACCTCCGGCTGATCGGTGCGGCGGCCGTACCGGTGCAGCACCGCCGCCGCCATCTCGCGCGGACGCGCCGGCCCGTCCGCGAAGTTGACCGCCCAGCCGTCGCCGATCCAGGTGGCCAGGGGATAGCGCGCGATGGCGCGTATCAGCGGATGGCCGAAGACGCCCGCGTCGGTGCCGAGCAGCGAGGTGAGGGTCTCCAGGCACTCGAAGAGGCTGGCCCCGGCGCGCCACCAGTAGTGCGGTCCTTCGTCGCAGCCGCCGTCCTCGGGGTGCGCCGCCAGGTAGTTCTCCAGGCCCTGGACGATGCGGGAGACCACTGCGCCACGGACCTCGTCGGACTCCTCGGTCAGCGCGGTGGCCAGCAGCAGCTCGGAGTGGATCCAGGGATTCCAGTTGTTCAGCTTGGCCGTCGAACCGTCGTACCAGCCCCAGTCGTCGCGTCGCAGATACGGCCGCAGCACCCGGGTGGAGACCTCCCGGCGCAGCCGTCGGCGCACCAGCGGGTCGATCCGGTCCAGCTCCTCGCCGACGATCGCGTCGGTGAGCGCCAGGAGCACGGCCGTCATCGAGGCGCCGAGGTCCAGGGTGGGGCGCTCCGGGTCCGGCAACAGGCCGCGGTCGCGGCCGTGGGAGCCGAGGACCCGGAAGTCGTGCGCCGGGAGCACCCAGCTGGTCTCCTCGCACAGCGCCCAGACGCCGTCCATCACCTCGTCCAGGAATGCCGCGGACGAGGGGCTCATGGCGGTGGCCAGCACCGCCCGCCCGAGCCGTTCTCGCCGCGCGGCGGCCGGTGCCTGGTAGTCCCAGCGGTCGCCGTCGCGCGCGAAGCGGGCGAACAGGGAGGCGGGCAGGGACGGCCACGGCGCTTGGAGCGTCGAGGCGGCCGCCCGCAGCACGCGGTCGCGGGTGTCGTTGCCGATGCCCTCCCAGGCGCCCCGGTCCGCCGCGGGCGGTACGGGACTCCACTCGCCGATCCGCGGCATACGGGCGGCGACCAGCGAGGGCGGGAACAGCTCTGTCAGACGGGGATGGCCGGGCATGGCGGAGGGCTCCGGGGAGGGAGTGGGGACGGGGAACGGGGGCACCACGCGCGGGCGGCCTATGGCCGAGGGCGTGGCGCCCGGGCGCTTTCGGGCGCTTCAGACCAGCAGCAGCGACCGGGGCTGAGCGGACAGGGTGCGGTCCAGGACCAGGGCGGCCGCGCCGATCGCCGCCACGTTTTCGCCCAGGGTGGTCGACGTGACCGTCGTCGGGTGGGTCGGTCTGACGAACGGGCTCCGCGCCACCATCGACTCGATCGTGGGCAGGAGGCGATCGGACAGCAGCTGCCACACCGGACCGCCGAACACGACCGTGTCCACGTCCAGAAGCGTCGCCGCCGCGCAGACGCCGCGGCCGACGCGGATGGCCAGGCGCTCGATGATGCCGTCCGCCGGTCCGTCCCCGGCCGCCACCGCCAGGCGTTCCAGGCCGCGCTGGGCGTCGGCCGGGTCGAGGCAGGTGTACTCGGTGCCGAGCACGCCCAGGGCGATGGCCTCGTCGACGAGCGTACGGGCCGAGAAGGACGCGCCGAGGCCGCCGACCTCGCCCGCGTTGCCCGACACGCCGCGCAGCACCGTGTCCTCCACCGCCAGGCCCATGCCGGAGCCGGTGCCGAGGTAGAAGAAGAGCAGGTTGCGGCTGTCCGTGGCCGCGCCCGCCCAGCGCTCGGCCACCACCGCCGCCGTCACGTCCTTGTCGAGCAGCGCCGGGAAGCCGGTGGCTTCGCTCAGCCGATCGCGCAGCGGGTAGCGGCCCCAGCCCGGCAGCTCCGGCGGGTCCACCACCCAGCCCGCTTCCGCGTCGATGGGGCCGGGAGCGGCGATGCCCAGGCCCAGTACCCGGGCGTCGTCGATGCCGGTCTCGGCCACCAGCGCCGACACCGATGCCGCCATGTCGGCGGTGGTCCGGTCGGTGTCGCCGCCGCTCGGCGTCTGCCGGCTGCGCTGGGCGACGACGGTGCCGGCCAGGTCCACCAGGACCGTGGTGATCACCGCGGGGTCGAGGTGTACGCCCACGGCGTAGCGCGAGCTCGGCACGACCTCCAGCAGCGTGCGGGGCTTGCCGCTGCCGGTGTGCTGTTTGCCCGACTCGCGCGCCACCCCCTGGTCGAGCAACCGGCGCGTGATGTTCGAGACGGTCTGCGCCGACAGGCCGGTCGCCTGGGCGAGTTCCACCCGGCTGAGGCCGTCCGCGTGCCGGCGGATGGCGTCCAGGATCACGGACTCGTTGAAGTCCGCCATCCGCGGCAGGTTGGTGCCGCGCCTGATGGCCGGTTTTTCGGGCTTCACGGTCGTCAACGTACCTCCCCCTGGCTCGGGCGCATCGTAGGCCGCAGCCGCAGCGTACGGATCTGGAACGGGCGGAACGCCAGGACCACGGCCCCGTCCTCGGACGCGGCCAGCCGCGTGCCCGGCTGCTCCAGCAGATCGCAGTCGTACGCGGCGGCGAGCCCGAAGCCCGCCGTGAGCCGCGCCGCCCGCACCGCCCCGCCGCACGCCTCGTACAGCCGCACCACGACATCGCCGCCCCGGTCGTCGGCGAGCTTCACCGACTCCACCACGACGTCGCAGGTGTCGACGGACACCAGGGCGGCGGCCGACGCCGGGGCCGGGCGCAGCGGCAGGTTCAGCGCGTAACCCCCCGCGATGGCCTCCTCGATGCCGGCTCCGGCCACCAGCGCGTAGCTGAAGCCGTGCCGCCCGCGGTCGGCCCGCGGGTCGGGACTGTGCGGCGAGCGGAGCAGCGAGAGCCGCACCGTGGTCGTGGTGCCGCCGTCCGCGCGGGTGTCGCGGCGGATGTCGTGCCCGTATGTGGAGTCGGTGAGCAGCGCCGCGCCCCAGCGCCGCTCCCCCACGTGCACCCAGCGGTGCGCCCACAGCTCGAAGCGGGCCGCGTCCCAGCTGGTGTTCTCGTGCGTGGGCCGCTGCACATGCCCGAACTGGATCTCGGCGCTCTCGCGCTCCGCGTGCACATCGAGGGGCCAGGCCGCCTTCAGTACGGTGTCGCGCTCCTGCCAGTCGATGTCGGTGCGGACCGTCACCTGACGGGATTCGGCGGCGAGGTCGAGGTGCTGGACGATCCGGGAGGCGCCGAAGGCGCGCTCCACCCGCACCGAGGCGAGCAGCGGGCCCTCGTCGACCAGCGTCACCGACTCGGCCTCGTCGAGGTCGCGGACGGTGTCGCGGTAGTAGGAGTCGATGTTCCAGGCCGACCACAGGGTGGGGTCGTCGGGGTGCAGCTGGAGGAGGTTGCCGGCGCCCCCGGGGGCGATCGACTCCCGGTCGGCGGCGTGGTCGTGGACCGAGGTGATCAGACCGCGCCGGTCGACCACGACCCGTATCACGCCGTTGTCGAGGACGAAGCCGCCGCCCTCGGAAGCGGCCGTGACCTCCTGCCGCGGCGTGGCCACCGTGCCGCCGGAGGCGAGGGCGTCCACCTCGGCGAGGACGGCGCTGCGCCCGTCCGACAGGCGCTGCGCACCGGGGAGTTCGGCACCGGACACGACGGCGACCTCGCGGCGGGCGTACGGCCCCGCGTTGAGCAGCGCTCCGGCGGCACCGGGCAGCCGGCCCACCGCATCCGCGATCAGCGTCTCCAGCTCGTCGCGGATGTCCCCGTACTCCCGCTCGGCCTGCTGGTGCACCCATGCGATGGAGGTGCCCGGCAGGATGTCGTGGAACTGGTTCAGCAGCACCCGCTGCCACAGCGCTTCGAGGCGCTCGTACGGGTACGGCGCGCCCGCCCGTACCGCCGCCGTCGCCGCCCACAGCTCGGCCTCCCGCAGCAGTGCCTCGCTGCGCCGGTTGCCGCGCTTGGTGCGGGCCTGGCTGGTGTAGGTGCCGCGGTGGTTCTCCAGGTACAGCTCGCCGCGCCACACCGGAAGCCCGGTGCGCTCGGCCCGCGCCGCCGCGAAGAAGGCGTCCGGCGCCTCGATGGCGACCTTGGGCGAGCCCTCCAGATCGCGCAGCCGGCGGGCCTTCTCCAGCATGGAGCGGGAGGGGCCGCCACCGCCGTCGCCGTAGCCGAAGGGGACGAGGGAGCGGGTGGCCACTCCCTTGTCCTCGAAGTTGCGCTCGGCGTAGGCGAGTTCGGCCGCCGTGAGCGACGCGTTGTAGCTGTCGACGGGCGGCAGGTGGGTGAAGATGCGGGTGCCGTCGATGCCTTCCCAGTGGAAGGTGTGGTGCGGCAGCTTGTTCGTCTCGTTCCAGGAGAGCTTCTGGGTCAGGAACCACTCCGCGCCGGCGAGCTTGGCCAGCTGCGGGTAGGCGGCGGTGTAGCCGAAGGAGTCCGGCAGCCACACGCCCTTCTGCTCGACACCGAACTCCTCCGCGAAGAAGCGCCGCCCGTACACCAGCTGGCGGGCCATGGCCTCGCCGCCGGGGAGGTTGCCGTCGGCCTCGACCCACATACCGCCGACCGGGACCCAGTTGCCCTCCGCGGCCGCCTTCTTCATCCGGGCGAAGATCTCGGGGCGCCGCTCGCGCATCCACGCGTACTGCTGCGCCGAGGAGCAGGCGAAGATCAGCTCGGGGTACTCCTGGGCGAGAGCCGTCATGTTGGTGAACGTGCGCGCGCACTTGCGTACGGTTTCGCGCACCGGCCACAGCCAGGCCGAGTCGATATGGGCGTGCCCGACGGCGGCGAGGGTGTGCGCGGAGGCGTGCGCCGGCCGGGCGAGCACATCGGCGAGGCGGTCGCGTGCCGCGGCGGCGGTGCTCGCCACGTCGGCCGGGTCGACGGCGTCGGCGGCGCGGCGCAGGGCGTAGAGGATCTCGTGCCGCCGGGTGGAGCCGAGCGGGAGTTCGCGCATCAGCTCGTCGAGGACCTCGATGTCGTGGATGAGGTGCCAGACGTCGTCCTCGCGGACCGCGATCTCGGCCTGCTTGAGGCGGTAGAGAGGGTCGGGGCCGGCCGTCGCCCGCGAACCGTAATGGGTGTTGATCCCCGCACTGCCGGTGATGGGCGGATTGGCGGCGAGCTCGATGAGGAGGTCGACGCCGTCGCCGCCGGTGGCGGGGTCGGCGAGGAGCACGCTGCGGTGGTACGGGTGCAGACCCTGGATCGGCGAGCCGTGGGCGTCGTGGACGAGGCCCTCGGCCTGGCCGCCGGGCCCCTTGGTGAGGTCGAAGTCCAGGTCGAAGACGGCCTCGACGCGGCGTCCCGCCCAGTCGGCGGGGATCTCGGCGCCGGCGCGGAGCCAGGTGGTGCACCAGGGCGCGCCCCAGGTCGAGCCGAGCTGGAAGGGCTCGTACGCGGCGGTCAGCGCGTCGGCCACGGGCACGGGCTCTCCGTCCACGAACCAGGCGCTGAGCGAGAGCGGCCGGGCAGCGCCGTACAAGGCGGGGCGGACGACCCGGTCGAGCAGCTTGCGGATCCGGTCCTCGATGATCCTGCGGTCGTCATGCACGGTGGTGGTCCTTCCAGGGGTCGTACGCGTCGGGATCGGGCGCCGGGAGCCGGATCGTGTCCCGGGTGCCGTCCGCCCAGGTCACGTCGGCGAGGAGGGTGGTGCCGTCGGCACCGGTGGTGACGTGGGGCAGGGCGGCGGGGTCGGTGCCGCCGAGGTGCACCAGGGCGATGTGGAGGGTGCCGTGGGTCACGGGGCCTTCGGTCTCCACGACGGGGGTGGCGGAGGCGGGGCCGAGGGCGTTGCTGTCGGAGCCCGGGCGCACCGCGCCGTGGGGCAGCCCTCGCACGCCCACGACGAGGGAGACGAGGCCGTCGGTGCCTTCGACCCGGGCGGGGCCGCCGGCCGGTGGCGTGTCGTCCACCGCCAGGGCCCAGCCGCCGACCCGCAGCACATGGCCGGGGCCCCGGTCGCCGTCGACGCGTACGGCACGGACCTCGACGGAGCCGCGCAGCGCGGAGCCGACGGTCACCCAGGGGCCGAGGGCGTAGTCGGTGTCGGGGCCGCCGAACACATCCCATGTCGCGTCGTCGGGCCAGTGCGCGCGCGAGCGCGAGACGGCGGTGGCGCCGCCGATGGAGATACGGGTGGCGGGGCGCCGGTGCGAGGCGCGCCCGGCCGCGTCGAGCAGCACGACCGCGTTGTCGAGCGGGTCGGCGTCCGCGCTGCCGCCGGGGACGGTCGGGTCGCCGGGGGTCTCCGGCGCGGTGTGCGTGGAGTAGGCGAAGCGCGCGTAGGACGGGTCGTCGGCGTGCGGACGGGCCGGGTCGGCGTGGTCGCCGCCGTGGTTGACGACGCGTACGACGCCATCGGCGGCGGTGCCCGAGACCAGCCAGCCGGGCGTCGCCAGCGCCTGTGCGAAGTCGCCCTCCTCGACGGCGAGCGGTGTCGCCTCCGCCGTCCACACCGGGTGCTCCGGCGGCAGGGCGAGACCGATGAAGCCCTTGCTCGCCCAGTACGGGGAGGCAGGGCCGGAGTAGCTCTGCAGCATGCCGCGGAAGGGCCGGTGCCAGCCGAGCGTGAGCAGCCCCTGTGCGTTCAGCGCCCCGTGCCCGTGGAAGTGGTCGAGCATGCGGGTGGCGAGCGACCGGGTCTCCCCCGGCGCCAGCGGTGTGGCGTCGAAGACGGCACCGGTCCACACGGAGGCCAGCGCCGCATGCCGGTAGGTGAGCGAGCGGCCCTGGATCAGCGGTGAGCCGTTGGCGCCGACCAGCAGCCGCTGGTCCGCCAGGAACCGCCGCAGCCGCTCCCGGTAGCGGTCCAGCAGCCCGGCGGGCGCCGCATCGCCGAGGATGCGGCAGAACCACAGCGGGTAGAGGTGCATCGCCCACCCGTTGTAGTGGTCGAAGTTGCGGTGTCCGGCGCCGGTCAGCCCGTCGGAGTACCAGCCCTCGCCCGCGTACCAGCCATCGGTCAGCGCGATGGTCCGGTCCAGGTCCTGTTGGCGCCACTCGCCGCCGGCGGTCCGGGCGAAGGCTTCGGTGACGCCCTGGAACCAGATCCAGTTGTTCCCCGGCATCGGGTTGCCGACCATCGGCGCCAGCCAGTCCAGCACCCGCTGCCGGACCTTCGCGTCCAGCCGGTCCCAGATCCACGGCCGGGTCTCGTGCAGCGCGAGCGCGATGGAGGCCGCCTCGACCTTCGCCTGGTTGCATTCGGCGAAGGCCGGCCAGCGGTCCGGGTTCTGCGGGTCGGTGCCGGCGGCGACGCCGGCCGCGTACCACCCGGCGAGGTCGTGCGGGTCCGCGCCCGCCGCCCCCGTCAGCCGGAACGCGGCCAGCAGGAACGTGCGGGCGAAGCCCTCGAGGCCGTCGCTGTGCGCACCGTTGTGGCTGGGCACGCCGGGGAGGTGGATCAGGTCGTGCCCTTCGGTGGCGTACGGCCGTACGGCGAGCAGCATGGCGTCGGCGGTCCGCTCCCAGCGGGCGCGGTCCTCGGCGGGGGTGTGGTGGTGCATCAGTGGCGGGTCTCCCATGCCTTTTCGAACTCGACGCGGATCTGATCGCCCGCCTCCTTGCGCCAGTTCCGCATGACGCCGTCCCACTCCTTGAGGGGGACGCGGCCCTGCATGATGCCCTTGCGGGTGTCGTCCAGGATCTTCTGCAGCAGTGCGGACTTCTTGGCGTTGGTGGGCGAGTAGAGGGCCTCGGTGGGGTTGCGGACCAACCGCTCGACGGCGTCCTTCTGGAATGCGTACTGCGTCTTCACGACCCCCGGCTTGACCGGGTAGTAGAGCGTGAAGGGCGCGTCCGTGGCGAAGGTCGTCGGCAGGGTGACCTCGGCCGTGCCCTTCGGCGTGAGGATCGGGTCGGCCCCCCTCATCGTGTGGTCCGGGCCTCGGACGCCGTACTTGCGCAGCAGATAGCCGTCCGTGCCGAAGGGCGCGGCAAGGGCGTTCATCGCCCGCAGGATCTGCTTGATACGTGCCTTGGGCGCCTTCTTGATGATGAGGAGGCCGTAATAGGACTGGCCCGACCAGTAGGTGCCCTTACCGCCGTCCCAGCTGGGCGGCATCAGGTAGCCGAGGTCGAAGCCCTTCGCCGCGGGAGCGTACGTGGTGTAGTAGTCGTTCCACGCGGCGGCCCCGTCGGGGTTGATGACGAGCTGGCCGGTGCCGAACCACTCCTTGGCCTTGCCCGTGACGGTGTAGGCGTCCGGGTGCATGACTCCGGCCTTCGTCATCCGGAGGACCGCGTCCATGGCCTGCTTGGCCTCCTCGGTCTCGAGCCAGAAGGTGAACTTCCCCTCTTCCTCACGCCATTTGTTGGGTCCGCCCAGCATCTGCATGGTCGTGTCGAACGCGGTGATGGGGTCGCCCATGGCGTACTGGTTGCGCTTGCGGTCGGTGACGTCCTTGCACAGCTGGAAGTACTCCTTCCAGCTGCTCGGGTTCGGGTCGACGTCCAGCTTCTCGAGCAGGTCGAGGCGGGTGAAGATCGGACCGCCGGAGACGGGGCGGGGCATCGGGATCCCGTAGATGCCGCCGTTGAGCACACAAGGCCCCCAGGAAGCGGTCGGGATGTTGGCGAGGTACGGGTAGTCCCGGATGTTGTCCCCGGACAGATGCGGGGTGAGGTCCTCGAAGAGGGCGTCCAGCATGCCCGGCGTTGCCACGGCATTGTCCTTCGGCGGCAGCATCAGCATCGCGTCCGGCAGATCGCCGCCCGCGAGCGTCACGGCGAACTTGTTCGGGTAGTCGGCGACCGGCGTGATCTCGAAGTTGAGGTCGCAGCCGATGCTCTTGTTGAGCGCCTGCCACATGACGTTGCTCCCCACCGGCGGCGGCACCGGATTGAAGATCAGCGTCATGATGTCGATGGCGGGGCCCTTGGCGGGCGGGCCGTCCGGCAGCGCCGTGACGGGGTTGGCGGGGTAGTGCTCATAGCCGACCGAGACGCCGTCCGCTGTCGCGGGCATCGACGTCGGCACGCCCTGGTACGGGATGTACGTGGGCAGCGGGGCCTTGGCGTTGGCCGCCCTGGCCGAGACCGGCTTGTAGTCACCGCAGCCGGCCAGGGTGAGCCCTGCCGTGGCACCGGCGGCCGAGGCGAGAAAGCCGCGGCGGCTCATAGATGGCTTCATCACCGTCATCCCTTCACCGCTCCGACCATGACGCCCTTGTTCATATGCCGCTGCAGGAAGGGGTAGACGATCACGATGGGCACGATCGAGAGCACGAGGATGGCCGCCTGCAGCGACTGTGCCGGCGGCAGCGGTGCGCCGGCCGCGGCGTCGACCTGGCCACCGCTGAGAGCCGCGTTGTTGACGACGTACGTGCGCAGCACCATCTGCATCGGCCACTTGGCGGCGTCGTTGATGTAGAGCAGCGCGTTGAAGAAGGCGTTCCAGTACGTCACCGCGTAGAACAGGCCGATGACCGCGACCGATGCCTTGGACAGGGGGAGCACGATCCGGGTCAGGATCGACAGCTCGGAGGCGCCGTCGATGCGTGCCGAGTCGATGAGCTCCTTGGGGATGCCCATGAAGAAGGAGCGCAACACGATCACGTTGAACGCGTTGATCATGGTCGGCAGGATCAGCGACCAGTAGCTGTTGATCAGGCCGAGCTGCTTGACCATCAGGTAGCTGGGGATGACGCCCGGCACGAACAGCAACGACATCAGCAGCAGCATCAGGATCGGCTTGTGTCCGAAGGAGCCCGGCCTGCTGAGTCCGTAGGCCAGCGAGATGGAGCTGAGCAGCGACAGGGCCGTACCGACGACGGTGATGCCGACACTGACCAGCATGGCCTTGGAGACCAGCCCGCCGGAGAGCAGCGCCGAGTAGGCGGAGAAGCTCGGGTTGTCGGGCCACAGGATGTAGCCGCCGGCCTTGGTGACCTGTGCGGTGTCGGCGAGCGAGGTCGAGATGATCGCCAGGAACGGCAGCAGCACCAGGACCACACAGATCAGGAGGATCAACGACTTCAGGGCGCGCCACGGCGGGGTGCCAGGGGTCTCGCCGGGGATGGCGCTGTAGGCCCGGCGTGGCCCGCGGCGCACCGGGTGGGTGGGCGACAGCGTTGTCATGACTTGTAGACACCTTCCTCGCCGAAGAGGTGGGCGACCTTGTTGGCGCCCAGGACCAGCACGACCCCGACCAGCCCCTTGACCAGGCCGACGGCGGCGCTGACGCCCCAGTCCCCGCCGATGAGACCGTGGTTGTAGACGTAGGTGTCCATGACTTCGCTGTTCTCCAGGCCGACGCCGCCCTGCTGCAGCAGGATCTGCTCGAAGCCGACGGAGAGGGCGTCGCCGAGGCGGAGGATGAGCAGCAGGATCACCAGGCCGCGCAGCGCGGGCAGGGTGACGTGCCAGGTCTGCCGCAAGCGGCTGGCGCCGTCCATCGCGGCGGCCTCGTAGAGGTCGTTGTCGACGCGGGAGAGGGCGGCCAGGAAGAGGATGGTGCCCCAGCCGGTGTCCTTCCAGATGACCTGGGAGGTGAGCAGCGACTTGAACAGCTCCGGGTTGCCGATGATGTTCCAGGTGCCCACGTCGTGGGCCTGCAGGAACAGGTTGAGCATGCCGGTGTTGCCCAGCATCTGCTGGAAGAGGGCGACGACGACCACCCAGGACAGGAAGTGCGGCAGATACAGCACGTTCTGCACCCACTTCTTGATCCGCTCGCTGACCAGGCTGTTCAGAGCGAGCGCGAGGAGGATGGGTGCGGGGAAGACGAAGACGACCTGGATCAGCGTCAGTTGCAGCGTGTTGACCAGTGCCCGCAGGAACTGGTCGTCACCGTTGAAGAGGACATCGAAGTTGTCCAGCCCGCTCCAGGGGCTGTGCATGATGCCGATGTACGGCTGGTAGTCCTGGAACGCGATGGCGTTTCCGAGCAGCGGAACGTAGTGGAACAGCAACAGCACTATCAGCCCTGGTATCGCGAACCAGAACAGCGCCACGTCTCGTCGGCCGGCCGGGCGCAAGCGCCGCGGCCGGCGGGTGTCCGCCCCTCTGCCCTCCTCGGCCGCCGGAGCGGCGGATCGTTGAACCGTTGTCATGAGGTGGAGCCCTTTCATCATCGAAAGACGGCGTTCCGCGTCACTCCCCGGTCTGCGGGTGGTGACGTACATCCTGCGGAGGTACGTGGAGTGGGGCAGCCGGGCGCCCCGCCCTACCGGTGATCGGCGGCTCAGGCCAGCCGGGCGAGCGCCTCCCGCGTGACCTCGCCCCGCAGTGGCTCGCCGGCCAGCCAGCGGGCGACCTCGGCGACCGCGTACTGCCCGAGCCGTCGCACCTCCGTGCCCTGGGCGCCGGCGATATGCGGGGTGAGCAGCACATTCGGCAGGGAGACCAGGGGGTGCTCCGGCGGCACCGGCTCGGGGTCCGTCACATCGAGGTACGCCTCGAGCCGGCCCGAGACGCATTCGCGGGTCAGGGCCTCGGTGTCGAGAATCGCGCCCCGTGCCGTATTGATCACCGCGGCCCCGTCGGGGAGCAGCGCCAGCAGCCCCGCGTCCAGCAGTCCCGTCGTCTCCGGCAGCAGCGGCGCGTGCACGCTCACCACCGCGGAGCGGCGGCAGAGTTCGGCGAGTTCCACCGGCTCCGCGCCCAGCGACCGCGCCTCCTCGTCCGTGACATACGGGTCGCTGAGCAGGATCCGGTAGCCCGCGTCGGAGCGCGCCAGTTGGGCGATCACGCCGCGGCCGATGCGGGAGGCGCCGATGATGCCCACCGTCAGGCCGTCGCCACCCGAGCGGAGCGCGGTCTGCGGCCACCCGGCCCGGTATCCCGCCGCCATGGTCAGCGTCCGCCGGGCGGCGAGCGTGATCAGAGCGGCGGTGTACGCGATGACCGGGCCGGCATTGGCGTCGGCGGCCGACGAGACCACGATGCCGCGCTCCCACACCGCCTCGCTCACCAGCGACTTGACCGTCCCGGCGGCGTGCGCCACGGCCCGCAGCTTCGGGGCCCGCGCCAGCACCTCGGCCGTCAGCCGCGGGCAGCCCCAGCCGCTGACGAGCACCTCCGCCTCGGCGAGCGCCTCGGGGAAGGTGGCGTGCACCTGAGCACCCGACGGGTCCGGGACCAGCCGCGCCATCTCGGCCAGCCGATCGCGCAGCGGTGCCGGCAGGACGAGACCGGCGACGTCGGGGCTCATCACGCACACCACCGTGGGGCGGTCCGGGCGGGCCGCTGGGGCAGTCATATCGGTCCGGTCCTCTCAGGCGCGGGGCAGCCGCAGGGTCACCATCTGGAACGGCCGCAGCGCGAGCGCCACGCCACCGTCGGCCACGACCGGCCGTTCGGCGCCGGGGAGCGGGCGTTCCAGCAGGTCCGTGAGGACCGCGTGGCCGGCGGCGAAGCCGTCGACGCGGACGGTGGCGCGGGCGCGGGCGCCGCCGGCCTCGTAGAGGCGCACCACCAGGTCGCCGCTGCGGTCGTCGGCGAGCTTGACCGCGCTCACCACGACGGCGTCGTTGTCGACCCCGACCAGGGGCGCCACCCCGGCGGCACCGCCGGTGACGCGGCGCTCCGGCAGGTTGGCGCGGTAGCCCTCGCGTACCGCGTCGCCGACCGTGGCGCCGGGGACCAGCGCGTGGTGGAAGCGGTGTACGCCCTGGTCCGTCTCCGGATCCGGGTAGCGGGGCGCGCGCAGCAGCGACGCCCGCACCGTGGTGGTGGTCCCCGCGTCGGCACCGGTCCGTACCGCGCGGGTCACATCGTGGCCGTACGTGGCGTCGTTGACGATCGCCACGCCCCAGCCCGGCTCGTCGACCTGCACGAAGCGGTGGTTGCAGGCCTCGAACTTCGCCCACTCCCAGCTGGTGTTCTGGTGGGTGGGCCGGTGGACGTGTCCGTACTGCGTCTCCGAGGCGTACCGGTCGGCCTTCACGTCCAGCGGGAAGGCGAGCTTCAGGAAGCGCTCGGTCTCGTGCCAGTCGACCTCGGTGTCGATGTCCAGCCGCTTGGTGTCCTTCGGTACGGACAGGAGCTGGCTGACGCGGGATTCGCCGAAGGCGCGCACGATACGCACCGAGGTGCCCTCGACACCCAGAACGGCCACGTCGGTGAGGTCGCTGCCGGTGTTGCGGTAGAAGGCGTCGACGTCCCAGGCGTCCCACTGGTTGGGGAAGTCGGGGTGCAGCTGGAGCAGGTTGGCCGCCTGCCCGGGGGCGATCGCCTCCCGGTCGGCGGCGTGATCGTATGCGGAGACGACCAGGCCGCGGGCGTCGATCTCGACGCGCAGAAGGCCGTTGTCGAGGAGGTAACCGCCGCCGTCGCGCGGGACCGGGGCGACACCGCCCTCGTCAGCCGCGGCCGACGCGCCCCCGGCCGGGACACCGCGCCGTGCGTGCGGCGCCGAGTTGAAGACCAGCTCGCCGGTGCCCGCGCCGGCGAGCGCGCGCTGCGCACCCTCGATGATGCCCTCCAGCTCCTCCGCCACCCGTGCGTACGTCTCCCGCGCCTCCCGGTGCACCCAGGCGATCGAGGAGCCCGGCAGGATGTCGTGGAACTGGTGCAGCAGCACCGTCTTCCAGATCCGGTCGAGCTCTTCGTACGGATACCGAACTCCCGCCCGTACGGCCGCCGTGGCCGCCCACAGCTCGGCCTCCGTCAGCAGGGACTCGCTGCGCCGGTTGCCGCGCTTGGTCTGCGCCTGGCTGGTGAGGGTGGCGCGGTGCAGCTCCAGGTAGAGCTCGCCCACCCACACGGGCGGGTCGGGGTATTCGGCCTCGGCCTTCTCGAAGAAGTCGGCGGGAGATTCCCACTGGACCCTCGGCGCACCCTCCAAGCTGCGCAGCCGCGCCGCCTTCGCGACCATCTCGCGGGTGGTGCCCCCGCCGCCGTCGCCGTAGCCGACCGGGGCGAGGGACCGCCTGGCGACGCCCTTCTCCTTGAAGTTGCGGGCGGCGTGGGCGAGCTGGGCGCCGGTCATCTCGCAGTTGTACGAGTCGACCGGCGGGAAGTGGGTGAAGATCCGGGTGCCGTCGATGCCCTCCCAGTGGAAGGTGTGGTGCGGGAAGGAGTTGGTCCTGCTCCAGGAGATCTTCTGCGTGAGGAGGCGGTCGGATCCGGCGGCCTTGATGATCTGCGGCAGGCCGGCCGCGAAGCCGAAGGTGTCGGGGAGCCAGGCCTCGTCGTTCTCGATGCCGAACTCCTCGAGGAAGAAGCGCTTGCCGTGGACGAACTGCCGGGCCATCGCCTCGGAGCCGGGCATGTTGGTGTCGGACTCGACCCACATGCCCCCCGCCGGCACGAAGCGGCCGTCCGCGACCGCCTTCTTGACCCTGGCGTAGACCTCGGGGCGGTGCTCCTTGATCCAGGCGAACTGCTGGGCCTGCGACATGGCGAAGACGAAGTCCGGCTCGTCCTCGAGGAGCCTGGTCATGTTCGCGGTGGTACGGGCGACCTTGCGGACCGTCTCGCGCAGCGGCCACAGCCAGGCGGAGTCGATGTGGGCGTGGCCGACGGCGCTGATGCGGTGCGCCGCGGGGCTCGCGGGCGCGGCCAGCACCTCGGCGAGCTCGTCCCGCGCGGCCTGGGCGGTGCCGTTCACGTCCCCCAGGTCGATGGCGTCCAGCGCACGGCTGACGGCGCGCAGGAGCTCCCAGCGGCGGGCGCCGTCGACGGGCAGCTCGGCCATCAGCTCGCCGAGCACCTCCAGGTCCATGACCAGGTTCCACACCGTCTCGTCGAAGACGGCCAGCACCATGTCGCCGAGGACGTACTGGGGCGCGTCGCCCGCGGTCGCCCTGTCGCCGAGCAGGGTCGGCCGGAAGGGCACGCCGTCCGCCTCGAGGTCGGGGTTGGAGGCGGCCTCGATGCGCCAGTGGATCCGCTCGCCGCCGGCGGCCGGGGCGCCGACGCGGACGTAGTTGTTGCGCGGATGGAGGCCCTTGACCGGGGTGCCGTCGGGCTCGTGGACGAGCCCCTCGCACTGGAAGCCGGGGGTACGCGGGGTGAAGCCGAGGTCGAGCACGGCCTCGACCGTCCTTCCGGCCCACTCGGCCGGCACCTCGCCGGTCACCTCGAACCAGCTGGTCCCCCACGGCGCGCCCCAGGGGGCGCCGGTGACGATCGGGCGGGTCGGTGCCACCAGCCCCTCGGCCACCGGGACGGGCTCGTCCGCCGTGGACCAGATCTCCACGGTCAGGGGTGTGGTGGCGGGGTGGACGGCGGGACGGACGCGCTCGTTGAGGACGCGTTCCAGGCGGGCTTCGACCAGCTTCCGGTCGTCGTGCATCCAGGGCCTGTCTTTCGGGTCTTGTCGGCGGGTGGTGGGGTGTGCGGGTCAGAGGGCGACCGGGGCGGGGCGCGCGCAGGTGCCGCCGATCGGCAGGGCCCGGCCCTGCTCCGCCGCGTCCATGACCGTCAGCATGACGTCCAGGACGTGGGCGGCGAGTTCGGCGGACGCGCGGTGCGGGCGACCTGCCGACAGGGCCTCGGACAGGTCGGCCAGGCCCGCGCCGCGCCCCGCGTCCGGGTAGCCGGCCGAGGCCGGCAGCGTCTCCCAACCGTCGCCGCGGTTCAGCTCGACGGCGCCGTCGAAGGTGTTCGGGTCGGGTACGGACAGCGAGGCCTCGGTGCCGTGTACCTCGATGCGCGGCAGGCGCGCGGCGCGTACGTCGAAGCTCATGATGAGCGTGGACAGGGCGCCTCCGGTGTGCTCCAGGGTGCCGGTGATGTGCGTGTCCACCTCCACCGGGAAGCTGAGCCCCGCGCGCGGGCCGCTGCCGATGGTGCGCTCCGTGCGCGGGCGGGAGGACGCGCCGGTCACCTTGGCCACCGGGCCCAGCAGGTGCACCAGGGCGGAGAGGTAGTACGGGCCCATGTCCAGCAGCGGGCCGCCCCCGGGCCGGTAGTAGAACTCCGGGTCCGGGTGCCACCTCTCGTGCCCCGCGCCGGTCATGAAGGCCGTGGCGGCGACCGGTCGGCCGATCAGGCCGTCGTCGATGGCCTTGCGCGCGGTCTGGGTGCCGGTGCCCAGGACGGTGTCGGGCGCGCAACCGACCCGCAGACCTGACTCGCGGGCCGCGGCGAGCACGGCGTCGGCTTCCTCGCGGTTCGCCGCCAGGGGCTTCTCGCCGTAGACGTGCTTGCCCGCGCGTAGTGCCTGCAGCGCGACGTCGGCGTGGGCGGCCGGGATGGTGAGGTTGAGGACGGCGTCCACGTCCTCCCGCGCCACCAGGTCGGTCACCGAGTCCGCCACGGCGACCCGGCCTTCGTACCGTGCGGCGACGGCCTCGGCGCGGCCGCGGTCGAGGTCGGTGACGGCGGTGAGCTCCACCGAGGTCAGCTCGGTCAGGGTGGCGAGATAGGCGCCGCTGATCTTTCCCGCGCCCACGACGCCTATGCGCAGTGGCTTCAGCGGCTCGCCCACAGCAGTCCCCTCTCGGTCAGCGTCCGGACCTCCGGCACCTCGAAGTCGTCGGGCTTGTGTCCGATGGTCGATACGAAGACCCGGCCCCGGCCCCAGGTCCTGGTCCACACCGCGGGCATCACCGCGGGCCGGTCGTGGAACTCGTCCGGCGGGAAGGAGGTGGTGGCCAGCACGTCGATGTGCGGGTCGGTGAGCACCCAGTACTGCTCGGAGTGGAGGGTGAAGTCGTCGAGCCCGGCGACGATGGGGTGGTCGGCGCGCTCGGGCGCGATCTCGTAGCCGTGGTCGAGGTAGCCGGGCGGGTGCATCACGAACGTGCCGCCGGTGAGCAGGTGGTAGCCGTGGTCGTGAAAGCAGTCGACGATGCCGCCGTGCCAGCCGGCCAGACCGGTGCCGGCGCGGACCGCGGCGGCGAGGTTGGCGCTCTGCTCGCGGGTGATGCTGCCCATGGTCCAGCACTGGACGATCAGGTCGGTGGTGGTGAGGCGCTCCGGGTCGTCGTACACCGCGAGGTCCTCGGCGGTCTCGACGGTGAAGCCGTGATCCTTGAGGTACGGAACGAAGCTGTCGCTGATCGTCACGGGGTGATGCCCGTCCCAGCCGCCGCGGACGACCAGCGCCCGCCGGGTGTCGGTGGTCAAGGTGGATGCACGCTCCCATTCGTCACCGCGTGGCAGGACGCGGCTTTCGGGGTGGTCTGGGCCGCGCCCGGCAGGTCTGGCGGGAGAGGAGACGTGCCACCGATGGACGGTGCCGGTCGCGAGGTTGCGAACGTATGAACCGGCTCGGGTCTTTGTCAATACGTTGTACTAAGTCGCTGCCCGGCGGTGGCTGCCGGGTGGTGCGCTCGGGCGGCGACACGAACGCGGCGAAGCCGTGGGCAAGTTTTTGCCATGCGGACGCGGTTGGCGGCCCTCCCCTGGCCGGGAGGATTTCCCGTATGCCATCGGGCCCCGCCGACCGGGGTTCCGCGCTGCGGCATACGGCAGCGAACCTGCCGGTCAGAGCCATATCGCAGGAGCTCTGCGACAGCGCGGCCGACTGTCCGGCCTCCTGTCGCGGCGTGGGCCGGACCACCCGCTCCGTCGGCATCCCGGTGGGACGTACGGGATCATGCCGTCGGGTCAACTCTCCCGCGCATCCGATGAATCGGGCCTGTCGACCGCATTGACGTAAGTCAATCGGATGGACTTTCATATCCGCCCAGTGACGCCCTGAGGGCTCACCCGTCCCCGTCGCGCTCAGGCGAACGAGAGGTCATCCATGCATCACCGCAGAGTCCGGCGACTCTCCATCTGGGTCGCCGGTGTCGCACTGCTCGGCGCCCTCATCGACCTCCCCGGCACCGAAGGGCACGCGGAGGCCGCGGCCGGAGCCGGCTCCGAAGCCGAGGCCGCCGCCGAGGCCTTGGCCGCCGCCGGAGCCGAGGGCGCCGCCGAGGCCGGGGCCCGTACGCCCTTTGTGACCGTCGAGGCGGAGTCCGGGACACTCGGCGGTGGCGCCAAGGTCCACGCCATCAAGCCGGGCGATCCCGCGCCCACCAAAGCCACTCCGGAGACCGAGGCATCCGGCTATGCCTATGCCGAGCTGGACCGGACCGGCCAGTCGGTGGCGGTGGTGAACAAGACCGGCAAGCAGGCCAATACGCTCGTCGTGCGCGCCTCCATCCCCGACGCGCCGCAGGGCGGCGGCATCGACGCCTCGCTGAACCTCTACGTCGACGGCACGTACCGCCAGGCGATCACGATCAGTTCCAAGCAGGCGTGGAACTACCGTCACGCCGCCACCAACGCGGACGACCCGAACGCCGGCGGGGCGGCCTACCGCTTCTACAACGAATTCCCCGTCCGGGTCGAGGGCGCCCCGATCCCCGACGGCAGCACCATCACGCTCAAGAAGGATGCCGCCAACACGGCCGCCTACTACGACGTGGACTCTCTCGACCTGGAGAACGTCGGGGACGCGCGCACCCGCCCCAAGGGCTCGCTCTCCGTGGTCGACTACGGCGCCGACCCGACGTTCGGGAAGGACTCGACGGTCGCCATCCAGAAGACCGTCGACACCGCCCGCGCACAGGGCACATCGGTCTGGATCCCGAAGGGCAAGTACCTCACCAACAGCTTCGACGGGGCCGCGCCATTGGACTTCACCGGCGTGACCGTGCGTGGCGCCGGCATGTGGTACACCACGATCTACCGCAGGCCGCCGCTGCCGGCCAGGCAGCGCTCCCAGATCCTGGTCGGCTCCGGCACCCGGCTGAGCGACCTCCAGATCGACGCCAACGCCATCTACCGTGACGTCCGCGGTCCCGGCGGCTCCGACTACGGCATCAACGCCAGCGGCGCCAAGGGCTGGCTGGTCGAACGGATCTGGACCCGGCACACGGACGCCAACTGGCTGTCCGGCACGGGCGGGACCATCCGCGACAGCCGGACCGCGGACTCGTACGGCGATGGCTTCAACATCAACAACAGCAATACGCCCAGCCCGGACAAGCGCGGCGACGACATCACGGTCCAGAACAACTTCGCCCGCAACACCGGCGACGACTCCTTCGCCGTCTACTCCGACTCCGGCACCCATGGCGACAACGGCCAGTTGAGCGGCGCCCGGGTGCTGAACAACACCGCGATCGCGCCCTGGTGGGCCAATGGCCTCCGGATCGCCGGCGGCAAGGACATCCAGTTCAGGAACAACCTGGTGAAGAGCGTGTCCTCGAACAGCACGCTGGAGGTCGGCGTGTTCGGCGACTCGGGCCACCCGCTGGAATCCGCCACGGTCAGCGGAAACGTCCTGCTCGGTGGCGGCGGCTGGAACGGCCTCCGCCACGGGGTGCAGATCGGCTCGCCGTCTCCGACGTCGAACTTCCCCGACGCGTTCACGAACGTCACGATGACGGACAACGTCATGCGGGGCGCGCTGCGCGCGGGCCTGTTCATCACCCGGAAGAACGTCAAGGTGACACTGCGGAACAACACGGTCGACGGCCCGGCGAACCAGGGCATCTGGGTCACCTCGGGAGTCACCGGGACCGGGACGTTCTCCGGCAACACGGTGCGGAACCTGCTGCCGGGGCAGGTCGAGCTCCAGAACGACTCGAAGGACACGTTCAAGATCACGGAATGATGTGCACGCGGCCTTCGCTCCCCGCCCGCGCACGCGACGCGATCCCACGCATTTCCTTACTCCCGGCACTCGGTGACCGAGGTGCCATCTCGCGCCCGAGAGCGCGCGCATCCCCACACCCCTTCGCAGCCGTCTTCACAGGAGTCCCATGAATGCCACCATGTCCAGACGCGCGGCCCTTCTCGGCGGCGCCTTCGTGGCCGCCGATCTCGTACTGCGATCGACCCCAGCGTCGGCGGACACCCCAGGAGAGTCCAACGGCGGTGTGCGCGTCATGCCGCTCGGCGATTCCATCACCGACGGATTCACCCCCTACCCCGGCGGGTACCGCGTCGGTCTCTGGCAGCGTCTGGCAGCCGGCGGCTACACCGTGGACTTCGTCGGCTCCCAGTCCAACGGCCCCACCGAGCTCGGCGATCACGACCATGAGGGCCACTCCGGCTGGCGCATCGACCAACTGGACGCCGACATCAACACCTGGCTCCGGCAGAGCGACCCCCGCACGGTCCTGTTACTCATCGGCACCAACGACCTCAACCAGAACCATGACATCGCCAAAGCGCCCGCACGCCTGTCGCTGCTGATCGACCACATCCGGGCCGCCAAACCGAGGTGCGAGCTGTTCGTCGCGACCGTTCCGCCGCAGTCCAACGCCACCCTCGAGAGCAGGGTCAGGGCATACAACGCGGCGATTCCCCAGATCGTGGCCTCGAAGGGGCCGCACACGCATCTGGTGAAGATCTACGACGCGATGACCACCGCGGATCTCGCCGACGGCATTCACCCGACCCGGGCCGGCTACGGGAAGATGGCCGCCGTCTGGTACGGGGCGCTGCGCGCGGTTCCCGGCTCGCTTGTGCCGCTTCCTCCGAGCTCGTCTCACACACAGCGCCAGGCAAGGAGCTGACATGGCTGAACACTCCCACAACCGGCGGAGTTTCCTGCGCGGTACCGGCGCTCTCGGCGTCGCAGGGGCAGCGGCCTGGACCGGAATCGGCGGTCTCACACCCGCCGATGCGCGGACCGGAAGTGGCTCGGGCCCGCGCCCCGCACCAGAGCACATGCGGACGTATGCGGCCGACGCGGTCAAGGGAAAGGTGTACGTGGGGTACCAGGGGTGGTTCGCCGCCGCCGGCGACGGCTCTCCGATCAACGCCTGGACGCACTGGTCCAAGGGCACCACACCGTCCCCCGGCAACCAGACGTTCGAGCTCTACCCGGATATCTCGGCCTATCCCGCCGGGTCCCTCTTCCCGACGGGGTACGCCCGGCTGGGCAACGGCAAGCCCGCCACCTTGTTCAGCTCCTACTCCACCGCGGTCATCGACCAGCACTTCCGCTGGATGCGGCAGTACGGGATAGACGGCGCGGCCCTCCAGCGTTTCGGCAGTGACATCGTCGCCGTCGGCCGGCCGCGCTTCGAACAACGCAATGACATCCAGAGCAGGGCACGTGACGCGGCGCAGAAGTACGGGCGCGGCTTCTACATCGAGTACGACATCAGCGGCCTGAACGACACCAATCTGGTGGCCACGATCCAGAGCGACTGGACCAACACCATCAACGGCACGCTGCGCCTTCCCGATTCCCCGGCCTACACGCGCGAGGGCGGAAAGCCCGTCGTCCACCTGTGGGGCCTCGGCTTCACCAACCGCCCCGGCACCGTCAACAGCTGCCTTGAACTGGTCAATTGGTTCAAGAGCAAGGGCGCCTATGTCATCGGGGGCGTTCCCCGGGGCTGGCGCACCGATGCCAATGCCAAGCCCGGCTTCGGTCCCGTCTACGCCGCCCTGAACATGGTCTCTCCCTGGAACGTCGGCAACGCCACCGTGGACCAGAAGCTGTTCGACGATGACATGGCCGAGCTGAGGGCGCGCGGGCAGGACTACCAGCCCGTGATCTATCCCGGATTCGCCTGGTCCAACTGGAAGGAGGGAGCCCCGCGCAACGAGATCCCGCGCAGGGCCGGTGACTTCATGTGGCAGCAGGCCGTGGCCGCCGCCCGGTGCGGCACCAAGTCCGCCTTCATCGCCATGTTCGACGAGTACGACGAGGCCACCGCCATCGCACCGGCCGCGACGGACACGTCGATGATCCCCGCCAACCAGTACTTCCTCACCCTGGACGCCGACGGGACGAGCGTCTCCTCCGACTTCTATCTGCGCCTGGCGGGCGCCGTCACCAAGATGATCAACGGGTCGACCGGCATCAGCCCCACCGTGCCGATCCCGCCGAAGGTCTGACCGAGCTGCCGTAGGCGGGAGGAGACCTGAGTCCCTCCCCCTACGGCCTTCAACCGCCCGCGTCCCCAAGGAGCCCTTCGTGGCAGCGCCACTCAACCCTCATGGCCACTCCAGCACGTCCGCGGGAAGGGTGCGCATCATGCCCCTGGGTGATTCCATCACCGATGGGCACCACGCCTACCCCGGTGGCTACCGCGTCGCACTCGGGCAGCGGCTGGCCGCGGACGGCCATGCCGTCGACTTCGTCGGCTCCCTCGCCAACGGCCCGGTCGAACTGGGCAGCCGCCACCACGAAGGACACTCCGGCTGGCGCATCGGCCAGGTGGACGCACACGTACGGGCATGGCTGCGGCACAGTGTCCCCCACACCGTGTTGCTGCTGATCGGCACGAACGACATGAACGAGCATCACGACGCCGTGCGGGCCCCGACGCGCCTGGCCCGGCTGATCGACCACATCCAGGAGGCCCGGCCGGCCTGTGAGGTGTTCGTCGCCACGGTTCCGCCGCAGTCCGATCCCATACGGGAGCGGCGAGTCACGGCCTACAACGCGGCCCTTCCCGAGGTGGTCGCCGCCAAGGGGCAGCGGGTGCATCTCGTGCGCATGTACGACGCGTTGACCACCGCCGACCTCGCGGACGGCATGCACCCCAACCAGGCGGGTCACGAGAAGATGGCCCGGGTATGGCACGGCGCCCTTCGTTCCGTACCCGCCGCGCTCATGCCGGCGGTGTCGAGCCCGGCCACATGCCGGGCGCCCCGTCCGCCGACCCTGGGCGGACCCGACGGTGTCCTCGGGGGCCGGTGAGACGACGACCAGCCTGCGAGAGCGGCGACTTCTTCGGTGCACGGCCTGGACTTCCAGGAGTTCATGATCGCCCCGATCGGCGCGGCCACCTTCGCCGAGGCCGTCCGTAGGAACTGGGCACCCAGGCCCGCTACGCCGGCCGCGAGGCGCTCGGCTTGCGACGGCCACGACCGTGACGCGATCACCTCACATCTGACGGCGGTGACACATTCCGGCAACACGAGGGAAATTCCTGGCGACATGCAGCTGAACGCGAAAGGGGAATTCGAAAAGATCGCTGAAGAGGGCATCGGCGTGGCACAACCCCGCGCGGAATTTCCACGTCAAAACGGGTGATCGGAAATCAGATCCACTCCCCACGGAGGTTTTTCGTGTCCACCCTTGGCCCGCGTTCCCGCCGCGTCCGCCCGGTCGGCGTCGCCGCCTTACTGGCCGTCGCGGCCAGCACCGGACTCTTCGCCTGGAACGCCCAGGCCGCCACCTCGTCCGCGTCGTCACCGGTGTCCTCGGCCGCGTCGCCGGCCACCGTGACCGCCGCCGACGGAGTGATGGCCTACACGGCGGCCGACGGCCAGACCAACAAGCTCACCATCAAGCGGGTCAGCGAGACCGACACCACGCTGACCTTCGGTGTCGACGACGTCGTCGAGATCACCGCCGGCACCGGCTGCACCCACCCCACCGCCACCGATCTGACGTATGTGACCTGCACCGTGCCGGTCCCCGACCCGGACCACCCGGGCGACCAGGGCAACGTCGTACTCGGCGACGGCAATGACACCGTCAAGATCTCCGGCGGCGATGTGAACGTGGACGGCGGGGCCGGGGACGACACCATCAACGGCGCTTCCGTCGCGGTGGGCGGCGACGGCGACGACACCATCAGCCACACCACGAACGCGAACGGCAACGCCGGCAACGACACCATCACCGACTCGTACGCGGCATGGGCCGGGGACGGCGACGACACCGTCATCGGCGATGACGTGGCCAACGAGATCTACGGCGGCCCCGGCAAGGACTACCTCGACGGCGCCGGCAACGATGACTCGATCGACGGTGAAGAGGGCGACGACACCATCAAGGGCGGGGCGGGCAACGACTACCTCTTCGGCGGCCCCGGCCAGGACGACATCGACGGCGGCGCCGGCGACAACGTCATCGACCAGGACGGATCCATCCCTGAGGGGTTCTGAGGGGACCTGAGGAGACCGCAAGGGGTCTCAGGGACCTGAACAACACAACGGCCCGGGGCGGACGACGACCCGGGCCGTTCCGCCGCCGGGCGGACAACGGAACTCTAACGTCGAACACCAGGTGGGCTCCCCCGACGTCCTCCAGGGCGTCGTTCTCGAGGTCGACGAACTCCTGCGCCCCGAAGTCGAGTGCCGTCTGCCGGTCGGCAGCGCGCCCGGTGCCGAGCCATAGCCGAGAGCGGTGACCACCCCGGCAAGTTCATGCCCGGGAATCGACGGTGTCCGGTCGCGATTGAGGCGATCGGTCCAGCTCGAGGGCCACATCAGCTCACCCGGGGTGAAGCCCGACGCATGAACCCGAACGAGTACGTCGTTTCCCGCGGGGGCCGGCTCCGGCCGCTCGACGAGCGTCATCCCAGCCGTTCCCGCGGCCTGGTCCGTCACCACGATCGCTTTCATTCCGCATCCTTCCTGGATCCTCGCCACCTTCCCAGCCGGCCATTGTCAGCGGTCGGCCGGGAAGGCGAATGCGCGATGTAAAAGCTTTTCCTCGGATATCGGCGATTCCTGGGCACGCTTGAACGCACTGGATTGAGCTCGATATGTACAGGGGCGCTTCAAAGACGTTGAGGGGCGCGGCAGCCTCGTACGCTCGTCTCTGTGCCCCGCCATCCGAACAAGCCCCGCCGCCTGGTCGCCGACGGGCGGACGTATCTGTGGACGCTACGCCACAGCCACCGCGTGCTGGACGACGGCCGGTCCACCGCCTGCCGCCAGACCCTCACCCTGTACCCGCAGCCGGCCGGCACCGGCGCCCCGCTGCGCATCGTCTTCGCCGAGGGGCCGGGCCGGTACGTCCCGGGCGGGTTCCCCATGGGCTCCGGGGACGTGGGGTACGTCCGGGGCGGCTCCCTGAACTTGCATGAACCGGGCGCCGTCCGGGCGCTGCTCGACGCGGCGTCGGCCCGCGGTTGGCAGCCGGGGGAACGGCAGGTGGTGGAAGTCGATGGCTGGCCCTTGCTGGAGGCGGTCACTGCCGCGGCGGCCATCGACGCCGACCCTGCCTGCTGAGGCCCACAGAACCGCGGGCAGCTCAATCGGTCATGCCCGCAACGGGCGCTGGGCCGCTTGCGAGGACGCCAGCCGGCGTTCGGCGATCCGCTGGGCCGCCCGCAGCGGGGTGGTGCCGGTCGTGAGCGCCAGGTCAAGGATGCGGGTCACGGTGTCGCCGATGCCCTCCACCCGCTTCTGGGCGGCCTCGTGGCTGTAGCCCTCCGACTCCCGGCTGAGGGCGTAGGCGATACCGCCGGCACTGGCGACGAAGTCGGGCACCCAGACGATGCCACGCCCCGCGAGGTCATCGGCCAGGCGCTCCTCGGTGAGCTGGTTGTTCGCCGGGCCGACGACCAGGCGCGCGGTGATCCGCGGGACGGTCATGTCGTCGAGTACGCCGCCGACGGCGGCCGGGACGAGTATGTCGGCCGGCGCGGACAGGGCCTGGCCGGGCTCGACCCATCCGTACCCGCTCGCCAACGCCGCCTCCTTGCGGGAGGGTTCCAGGTCGGATACGACGACATGTGCGCCCTCGGTGGCCAGGCCGGCGGCGATACCGCTGCCCACCGACCCGAAGCCGCTGATCACCACGGTCCGTCCGGTGCAGGAGGCATCCCCGAATACCTGCCCCGCACCGGCGCGCAGGGCCGCCAGGACGCCGGTGGCGGTCGGGCCTCCGGAGTTGCCGGTACCGCCGTGCTCCTCGGGCGCGCAGTACGCGTACGGCGAGAAGCGCCGCAGGACCACCATGTCCTCGGGGCCGGTGCCGACGTCGGGGCCGGTGCGGTAGGAACCCTGGAAGGAGGCGATCAGCTCGCCCAGATCCTCCAGTGCGGCCTCGCGCAACTGTGGGGTGAGTGCGGTGTCGTTGTCGAGGGCGACCACGCTCTTGCCGCCGCCGAAGTCCAGGCCGGCCACGGCGGCCTTGTAGGTCATCGCCTCCGACAGGCGCAGCGCGTCGGCGAGTCCATGCTGCCAGGTGTCGTAGCGGCGCAGTCGGCAGCCGCCGACCGCCGGGCCCAGGGCCCGGGAGTGCACTGCCACGATCAGCGGCAGCCCGGAACGGCGTCCACGTCGAATGACCACGTCTTCATGTGCGAGTGCTCGGCTCATGCCCCGAAGCTAGGCTGGCGCACGGGACGGTTGACGTGACGCCGAAGTACATTCGGTGTCACGATCCAGGAGGCGGTCATGGATGAACTTGATTCGGCGATCGTGCACCATCTGCAGGCCGATGGTCGGCTGTCCAACCGGGCCCTCGCCGAGAAGCTCGGTATCGCCCCCTCCACCTGCCTCGAACGCACCCGGTTGCTGCACAAGCGCGGCATCATCCAGGGCTACCGGGCCCAAGTCTCCCTGCGGGCACTCAACCGCTCCGTGCAGGCGATGGTCTTCACCCAGGTCCGGCCGCTGCGCCGGGACGTCGTCGCCGACTTCGAGCGGTCGGTGACCCGGCTGCCGGAGGTGGTCTCCGTCTACACGATGGCCGGCAGCGACGACTTCCTCGTCCACGTCACGGCCCAGGACATCGACCATCTGCATGCCTTCCTCCTGGACCAGTTCACCAACCGCCGGGAGATCGTCGGCTTCCGCACCTCGATCATCTACCAGCACCTCACCAACCCCGTACTCGACCCGCTCCCCCCGGCGACGGAGCACCTGTGACGCCACGCGGTCACCGGACAGGCCGCTGCTCCGGCGCCCGACCGGGCACCGGCGTATCGGAGTTGACGGAGCGCCCGAAGCTGCGGCGGTAGGCCGTGGGGGTGGTGCCCAGTGTGCGCCGGAAGTGCAGCCGCAGGTTGGCCGCCGTGCCCAGTCCGCACTCCCGCGCCACCCGGTCCATCGGGTGGTCCGTGGTTTCCAGCAGTTCCCGCGCCCTGCTGAGGCGGGCGCCCAGCAACCACTGCAACGGGGTCGTGCCCGTCTCCTCGGTGAACCGGCGCATGAAGGTGCGCTGCGAGAGGCCCGCGTGCCGGGCGAGCACCCGCAGCGTGAGCGGCTCGCCGAGCCGGTGCAGGGCCCATCCCCGGGTGCCGGACAGCGACGCCTCACCGGCCACCGCGACGGGCGCCGGTACGTACTGGGCCTGCCCACCGTCCCGGTGGGGGGCGGCGACCAGACCGCGGGCGATCTCGTTGGCCACCACGGCCCCCAGGTCGCGGCGCACGAGGTGCAGGCACAGGTCGATACCGCAGCACACCCCGGCCGATGTGAGCACGTCGCCCTCGTCCACGTAGAGCACATCGCGATCGACCTCGACGGCCGGGAAGCCCCGCGCCAACTCGTCGATGTGCTTCCAGTGGGTGGTGGCGTGCAGCCCGTCCAGCACGCCCGCCGCGGCCAGGGCGAAGGCGCCCGTGCAGATCGACACCACACGCGTGCCCCGGTCGCGGGCCCCGGCCAGCGTGTCGAGCACGGCGTCCGGCAGCTGGACGATCGGTTCGAATCCCGGCACGACCACGGTGTCCGCGGTGCGCAGCTGCTCCAGCTCCCCGTCGGCGACCAGGGCGAAGCCCGCGCTGGTGACCACCTTCGCGTCCAGCGCGCACAGGGTCATCTCATAGGGGGTTTCCGGCCGGGTGGTGAAGATCTGCGTCGGGATCGCCAGGTCGAGCGGGGTGACCCCGTCCAGCGCCAGGACCGCGACTCGATGCACTGCCATGGCAAGATTCTATCGAAGTGCGGAAATTTTGCCTCTCGCCAGGTCAGGGCGGTCGCGGCCAGGCTGAGGACATGACCGGATCTCCCCACGAGGCGACCGCCGACCTGATCACGCTGCCCGGCACACCGCTTGCCGACGCGGTCGTGAACTTCATCCGACCGGTGGAAACGCCGTCCGTGTTCAACCACAGTCTCCGCAGCTATCTGTTCGCCCGGCTGGTGGCCGGGCGCCTCGGCCTGGCCGCCGGCCACGACTACCACGACGACCTGTTGTTCGCCGCGTGCGCGATGCACGACCTCGGCGTGGCGCCGGACGGCCCGCACAGCCAGCGGTTCGAGGTCGAAGGCGCCGACCGGGCCGCCGCGTTCCTCATCGAACGCGGCGTGCCCGCGGCCGACACCGACCAGGTCTGGCAGGCCATCGCCCTGCACACCTCACCGGGTATCGCGGAACGCCGCGGCACGCTGTGCGTGCTCGTCCGCGAAGGCGTCGCGCTCGACTTCGGCGGCGCAGTGGGGGCCGGCCACCTCGACGCCGTCACCGATGAGCAGGCCGACGCCCTGCACGCCGCCTATCCACGGCTGGACATGATCCGCTCACTCACCGACGCGATCGTCGCGCAGGCCGCGAAGAACCCGGCGAACGCACCCCGGTACACGATTCCCGGCGAATTCCTGCGCGAGCGCGAGACCTTCGGCCGGACCCGGCTGGAGCACGCCTGCCGTTCGTCCCGCTGGGGCGACTGACTCCGCGGACTCCACGCCCGACGTCAACGTCAACGCCAACGTCAACGTCAACAAGGAAAAGGAAGCACCACCATGACCATCCACACCGTCGAGGTCCCCGAGGACAACGCCGTCTTCGGACAAACCACCAGCGCCTTCGCGGGCTTCGGCTATTCCGCCGCGGTCCGCGCGAACGGCCTCCTGTTCATCGCGGGAACGATCGGCCGCCGAGCCGACGGAACCATCCCGGACACCATCGAGGAGCAGACCGAGATCGCCATCCGGAAGATCGAGGAGATCCTTCGGCTGGAGAACCTCGACCTGTCCGCCCTCGTCGACGTCACCAGCTACCACGTCGACATCCACCGGCACCTGCCCGGCTTCATCGAGGCCAAGCAGCGCCTCGTCGCGGAGCCTTACCCGACCTGGACGATCATCGGGGTCAGCGGCCTCGCCAGCCAGGGACTCCTCGTCGAAATCCGCGCGACCGCCGTGTACCCGGACGCATCCCGGTAGCCGCCGCTCGTGGGCCCGCCCCCCCGGCGGGCCCACGAGCCCGTCGGCGGCCGGCACGGCGGCAAGTGGAAGTCTTGTGCTGTTGGCCCGGAATATGTGTCGGGGCTGCGGGGCATCGCTCTAGACTGCAGGGTCAATGTTTCGCAAAGCCAGGTATGGCGCGGGGGAGCCCCGTACACAACGATTGGGTAGCCAGTGCTTCTGAAAACCTTCGGCTGGTCGTTCGCGGTCACCGCGCTCGGCTTGGTCGCGGCGGTGTTCTACGGGGGGTGGACCGGCTTCGGGATCGTGGCGATCCTGTCCATCCTCGAGATCTCGCTGTCCTTCGACAACGCCGTGGTCAACGCCGGGATCCTGAAGAAGATGAATGCCTTCTGGCAGAAGATCTTCCTCACCATCGGCGTCCTGATCGCGGTCTTCGGCATGCGCCTGGTCTTCCCGGTCGTGATCGTCGCCATCAGCGCCAAGATCGGTCCGATCGAAGCGGTGCGGCTCGCGCTCGACGACAAGGACAAGTACCAGCAGTTGGTGACCGACGCCCACCCGTCGATCGCCGCCTTCGGTGGCATGTTCCTGCTGATGATCTTCCTCGACTTCATCTTCGAGGACCGGGAGATCAAGTGGCTCGCCTGGCTGGAGCGTCCGCTCGCCAAGCTCGGCAAGGTCGACATGCTCTCCGTCTGCATCGCGCTCGTCGTGCTGCTCGTCTCCGCGATGACCTTCGCCACCAACGCCCACCAGCACGGCGGCATCCATGCCGACAAGACGGAGACCGTCCTGATCGCCGGCATCGCGGGCCTGATCACCTACCTGATCGTCGCCGGCCTCTCCGGCTACTTCGAGAACAAGCTCGAGGAAGAGGAGGAGCGCGAGCAGGAGGCCGAGGAAGAGGCCAAGCGGAGCGGCAAGAAGGTCCCGGCGGTCGTGATGGCCGGCAAGGCCGCGTTCTTCATGTTCCTCTACCTTGAGGTCCTGGACGCGTCCTTCTCCTTCGACGGCGTCATCGGCGCCTTCGCGATCACCAACGACATCGTCCTGATGGCGCTCGGACTCGGCATCGGCGCGATGTACGTCCGCTCGCTCACGGTCTACCTGGTCCGCCAGGGCACCCTCGACGACTACGTCTACCTGGAGCACGGCGCGCACTACGCGATCGGCGCCCTCGCCGTGATCCTGCTCGTCACCATCCAGTACGAGATCCACGAGGTCATCACGGGCCTCGTCGGCGTCGTCCTGATCGCCTGGTCCTTCTTCTCCTCGGTCCAGCGCAACCGCAGGGCGGCGGCCGAGGGGAAGGACACGGGATCCAGCGAGAAGGTCGAGGTCTCCTCCGGCGCCTGAGCCGGGCCACCGGCGGCGGCCGCGGGGCCGCCGCCGAGCGGACGGTGCTGCTCAGCCCCGCGTAAGAGGCGGGTCCGGCGGTTCGGAGGGGGCGAGAAGATACGCCTGGAGCTGCCCGAGCAGTTCGGCGATGCCTTCCCGGTCGGCGCGGTAGCGGACCAGTTTGCCGCTGCGCGTCGACTGGAGCAGGCCGCCGCGCCGGAGGACCGCGAGGTGCTCGGAGGTGGTCGACGGGCCGAGTCCGGCCCGCTCGGCGACCTCGCCGACGGTCAGCTCCTCGCCATGGATGAAGTGCGCGAAGAGCTTCTGACGGGTGCCGCTGGTCAGCGCCTTGAGGAAGACCTGGAGGTCGTCGCCGGGTACGGCGGCCTCGGGGCGTATGGCCCCTCCCGCACCGGAGTCCGCCCGCCCGGACCCCCGGTCGCCGGCCGCCTGCGGGAGCCCGTCCGGGGCCCGGGACGGGCGGGGGACGCGGAGGGGGCGGTGGAGGTCGAACTCGGTCGGCGGGATGTCCAGGGCTGAGCACGCCTCGCGGACGACGTCGCGCTCGCTGTCGTCGAAGTAGCCGTCGGCGCAGCCGATGACGATGCCGATCTGGATGACGGCCCGGGCCTCGGCGGGCCTCCGCTTCGCCTTGCCGATCTCCCGCATGGCGCTCGCCATCCCGAGGGCGAAGTCCGTGGTCAGCTCGTCGAGGTGGTCCTCGAAGCGGCGGTGCAGATCGTCCGCGGGGAAGTTCTGGAGCACGTCGTTGGTGGCGATGAGCTGGGCGACGCGCTGCCGCTCGGACGGATCGATCGTGCCGTCCGCCGCGGCCACCAAGGCGCACATCGCCATGCTGGCGTCCCGGAAAGCCCCGCTCCGCAGGTCGTTCTTCTTCGCCGTGAGCTGAGCCTGCATCGTCTGGACCGAGTCCTTGAGGCGGTCCCACAGCGTCATCTGCATCTCCTTGTCAGTAATACCTCCATAGTGAGGAGAAAACAGAATCTACAGGTTTGTAGAGACCCTTCGCGCGCCGCCGCGACACCCGCGCCCCCTCTGGCTGCCGTTCGGAGAGGTGGCGGGTCAGTCGGGGACGTCCGGCCCTCAGCCGGATGTCAGCGGCAGCGTGGTCCGGGCGGCGGCAATGCGCACGTACTCCAGCTTTTGCTCGTCCGAAGAGCCGGGCTCCGCCGTATAGGTCACGATCCGCACATCGTGGTCGGGTAGCTTCAGCACATCGTTGTCGAGACCTATCTCCCCCACAAGAGGATGCCGCAGGCGTTTATGGCCGCCCAGGCGGGACCCGAGCGCTGGGGTGCTCCACAGTTCCCGGAACTCTTCGCTGTTGCTCATGACCTCATCGATCAGCATTCTGAAGTCCTCATCATGAGGATATGCACCCTGCGTTATCCGAAGGTCTACGACGAGAGCGGCCTTGAATGCGGGGGTGCTCTGCTCGACGGGAAAGAGCGGACGGCCCGTGTCCGGCGGCTCGTTGAACACCGCGCGTACCAGGTTTCGTTCCTCCGGCGTCCGAGCGGACGGGTCACCCAGCAAGGCCTCCCACATGGACGTCCAGGTCAGGAGGGTCCATGAGGCGGAGAACACGCCCACCGGGATGTTTCCCCAGCGGCTGACGAGCCGTTGTACACCGGGCGGCATCTGATGCGGGATGGTGGGCGGCGTCGGTGGGCGGAGCCCGGCCACCAGGTGCAGATGGCAGGTTTCATCCGTACTGAGTTGCAGTGCGCGGGCGAGTGCGGCCACGACGTCGCGAGAGGGGCGCTGGGACCGGCCCTGTTCAAGGCGCAGAAGGTAATCCGTGGATATTCCCGCCAGATGGGCGAGCTCTTCGCGGCGCAGGCCGGCGGTGCGTCGCCGGCGGGTGGCGGGCAGTCCGACGTCTTCCGTCGTAATGCGGGCACGCCAGCCACGCAGCGCGTTACCCAGCGAGTTCTCTGGACGACTCATGTTCCCATTGTCACCGGCCCTGCGGCCGCCACCATGGGACTGTCGTTCCTGGGATAACTGCCGGGCAGTCGGCGCGGCCGCGGTCGCCTCAGTCGTGGTGAGCGAGACGGGCCGTCAGGAGATTCGCGTCCCCGCCCGTGGTGAGCGCACCGCTGGCGACGTAGACCGTATCGCCGTCGACCGCCACTGATGTGGTGTTCTGCAGACCATCGCTCTCGTCGAGGACGATACGGCGGGCCTTTCCCGGAGTGATGAGGACCACCTTGCTCGGGACATTGAGTGCGGCCAGCAACTGATCACCGTGGCCGGTGAAGGCGAAATCATCGACGCTGTCGAGTCCGGATGCCATGACCTGGGGCGGACCGGCCGTTCCCTTTTCTGTCACCGGTATCCGAAGGATGGTTCCTCGATCGAGGTTGGAGACCCATACGGCTCCGTTGTGCACCTTCACCCCATTGGCGCCGAAGAAGTGCGTCGGGGCGAGATCCTCTCCCGCGGCCCAGAACTCGGCAGTTCCGCCGTGCGGTCCGACCCGCCACACTCTGCCCTGGGTGGAGTCGGTGATGTAGAAGTTGCCCGTACGGCCGTCCCTGGCAAGTCCGTTGAGGAAGCTCGCCGCCGGAAAGGCGGCGACGCGCTCCGGTTCGCCTCCCGGGGGCAGTTTCCAGAGGCCGGTGAGGGACGCGTCTCCTGCCGAATACAGGAAGTAGAGGGTTCCGTCTCCGGTTCGTTCGATCCCTGTCACCGCGGCGGCCCCGGGCCCAGGGGTGTTCACTCCCCCGTCCGCGGGGAGCGGCATGGTCGCCAGTACCTCCACGCGTCCGCCGAGCGTGACATGAGCCACCTGCCGCGACAGGATGAGCCCGACATCCGCTGACCCGTTCGGCCGCACGGCGACGCTCTCCGCCACCTGCCCGGCCGGGCGGTCGAAATGGGCGACGATCCGCGGGTGCGAGAGCGGCGGCACGGCCGCCTCGGCTGTTGACGAGACCGCGGTCAGTCCGATCACGGCGCCGGCAGTGGCCACCGCCAGGTGGAAGACAAGGTGTTTCGGCATGATCGCCTCCGAAGGTGATGTGCTTGGCAACAGACGGGCCACCGCGGCAAGCAGAAGGGAAGAGCGGCCCGTGGGAAGAAGCATCAGCGCACCCGCGTGGCTCAACCAGTACCCGGCTTATCCCTGGAATCGCGGGACCATGCTGTCCGGCGGAGTACGGTTCGCCACGGCGCCGACGATCATGGCGCGTACGCTCGTACGCATGGTTGAGCATCGAATGGTCGAGACGAACGGGATTCGGCTGCATATCGCCGAGGAAGGCGAAGGCCCCCTGGTCGTGCTGCTGCACGGCTTCCCCGAGTCATGGCACTCCTGGCATCACCAGTTCGGTCCCCTGGTCGAGGCGGGCTTCCGCGTGGTCGCCCCCGACCAGCGTGGCTACGGGCGCAGCGACCATCCCGAGGACGTCGACGCGTACAGCATCCTCCACCTGGTCGGCGACGTCGTCGGCCTGATCCGGGCACTGGGCGAGGACAAGGCGTATGTCGTCGGGCACGACTGGGGCGCGCCGGTCGCGTGGAACACCGCGCTGCTACGGCCGGACATGGTGCTCGGGGTGGCCGGCCTGAGCGTGCCACCGCCGTTCCGCGGCTCGCAGCCCCCGCTGGCCGCCATGGAGAAGAGGTTCGGTGGCCGCTTCTACTGGAACTACTTCAACCGCCCCGGTGTCGCCGACGCCGAGTTCGCGAGGGACACCCGCACCACCTTGCGGAAGATCTTCTACTCGATTTCCGGTGACGCTCCTTACGCCGCCGACCAGCCGCTCGTCGAGCCCGAGCAGGGCTGGCTCGCGACCATGACGGACCCCGACGTGCTGCCGGAGTGGTTCACCGAGGACGACCTCGACACCCTCACCGAGAGCTTCTCCCAGGGCTTCACCGGAGCCCTCAACTGGTACCGCAACCTCGACCGCAACTGGGAACTGACCGCGCCCTGGCACGGCGCCGTCGTCACCCCGCCCGCCCTGTACATCTACGGCGACCGCGACCCCGTTGCCGCCTTCCCCGGCACGCCCGAACTCATCGCGAGCCTGCCCGATCTGATGCCCAACCTGCGACGCGCGCCCCTCGAACTCGCGGGCTGCGGACACTGGACACAGCAGGAACGCCCGGCGGAGGTGAACGCGGCGCTCATCGAATTCCTCACGGCCGGCTCGTGAGCCCGGCCCGCCGGGTCACCGAGCCTGATGTCCAGGCGCGCCCGGTGCTCAGGCGGGGCGCTCGGCCATGATGACCACGCTCGGCCCGGTGTGCTCAGCCGCGGGGAGCCGAAGTTCGGCGACCGGGCGGAGGCCGGCCTGCTCGATCAGGTCCACGAGCTGTTCCGGCCGCCACTTGTGTGTCGTCCAGCGAACGGGCACACCTCCGTAGGCCTCGGTGCGCACCTTGTCCTCGTCGCCGACGTGTGTCCCGGTGATGAAGTGTCCGCCTGGCTTCAGGGCACCCGCGAACAGGGCGAGGACCTGGGGAAGGACATCGCGGGGGAGGGTGAACAGCGACCACCACCCGAGGACGCCGCCGAGGGAGGCTTCCTCGAGGTCGAGGTCGGTGACGGAGGAGACGCTGAAGCGGCATTGCGGATGAAGACGGCGCGCGTTTTCGATCATGCGGGGTGAGAGATCGACTCCGGACACGTCGAGTCCGCGTTCGGCGAGGTAGGCGGTCACCATTCCGGGTCCGCAGCCGACGTCGAGGACGGGCCCGAGATCGCCCACGGTGTCGGCGAAGGCGTCGATGGATGCCTTGAGCCAGGGATGGCGACGGATGTCGCCGACTCCCGTCGTCAACGCCATGTGGGCGTAGTTGTCGGCCACCCGGTCATAGGACTCACGGACCACGTCGAGATCGGCCGGGCGGTCTATACGGTGTGCGCGCATCAGCCCACAATAGGGTGGCGGTGGCCGTCGGCATCACCTTCCGACTTCGCTCGGGGAGGCTCACGGGGCCGCCGGTTCCGACGTCAGCCCTTGCGGGTCTTGACCTCTTCGGTCAGCTGCGGGACGACCTCGAAGAGGTCACCCACCACGCCGTAGTCGACCAGATCGAAGATCGGGGCCTCGGCGTCCTTGTTGACCGCCACGATCGTCTTCGAGGTCTGCATACCGGCCCGGTGCTGAATCGCACCCGAGATACCCGCCGCCACGTACAGCTGCGGCGAGACCGTCTTACCGGTCTGCCCGACCTGGTTGGTGTGCGGATACCAGCCCGCATCCACCGCCGCACGCGAAGCACCCACCGCCGCGCCCAGCGAGTCGGCCAGCGCCTCGACGACGGGGAAGTTCTCCGCACCGCCCACACCACGACCACCGGAAACCACGATCGCCGCCTCGGTCAGCTCCGGACGCCCCGTCGACTCACGCGGCGTACGCGACACCACCTTCGTCCCCGTCGCCTGCTCCGAGAACGACACCGACAGCGCCTCCACCGCACCCGCGGCCGGAGCGGCCTCCACCGCCGCCGAGTTCGGCTTCACCGTGATCACCGGCGTACCCCTGCTGACACGGGACTTGGTCGTGAAGGCCGCGGCGAACACCGACTGCGTCGCCACCGGCCCCTCCTCACCCGCCTCCAGATCCACCGCGTCGGTGATGATGCCCGACCCGATACGGACCGCGAGGCGCGCCGCGATCTCCTTGCCCTCCGCGGAGGACGGGAACAGCACGGCGGCCGGCGACACGGCCTCATACGCGGCCTGGAGCGCATCCACCTTCGGGACCACGAGGTAGTCGGCGAACTCGGGCGCGTCAGCGGTCAACACCTTCACGGCACCGTGCTCGGCCAGAGCGGACGCGGTGCTCTCCGCACCGGCACCCAGCGCGACCGCGACGGGCTCGCCGACACGGCGGGCAAGGGTCAGCAGCTCCAGGGTGGGCTTGCGGACGGCACCGTCCACGTGATCGACGTAGACAAGGACTTCAGCCATGGGAATCGCTCTCCTGCGACATGCGAAAGAAATGAGGGCGGGGGAAACAGGTCAGACGAACTTCCGACCCGCCAGGCGGCATCAGATGAACTTGCGCTCCGCGAGAAAGACGGCGAGCTGCTTGCCGCCCTCGCCCTCGTCCTTGACGATCGTGCCCGCCGTACGGGCCGGGCGCTCCGTGGCACCGTCCACCGCGGTCCACGCACCCTCGAGACCGACCTCGTCCGACTCGATCTCCAGGTCCTCCAGGTCCCAGGACTCCACCGGCTTCTTCTTCGCCGCCATGATGCCCTTGAACGACGGGTAACGCGCCTCGCCCGACTGGTCCGTCACCGACACCACCGCCGGAAGCCGCGCCTCCAGCAGCTCGGTCGCGGAGTCGCCGTCCCGGCGCCCCTTCACGGTGCCGTCCTCGACCGACACCTCCGACAGCAGCGACACCTGCGGCACACCCAGACGCTCCGCCAGCATCGCCGGGAGCACGCCCATCGTGCCGTCGGTGGACGCCATACCGCAGACCACCAGGTCATACCCGGTCTTCTCCACCGCCTTGGCCAGCACCAGCGAGGTACCCAGCGCGTCGGTGCCGTGCAGATCGTCGTCCTCGACATGCACCGCCTTGTCCGCACCCATCGACAGCGCCTTGCGCAGCGCGTCCTTGGCATCCTCCGGACCGACCGTCAGCACGGTGATCTCCGCCTCGTCAGCGTCCTCCGCGATCTGGAGGGCCTGCTCGACCGCGTACTCGTCCAGCTCCGAGAGCAGGCCGTCCACATCGTCGCGATCGACGGTCAGGTCCTCGGCGAAGTGCCGGTCGCCGGTGGCGTCAGGCACGTACTTCACACAGACAACGATCCTCAAGCTCACGCCGGCTCTCCTTACTGTTCGTGGATGTCCGCGCTGCCCCACCGGAGCACCTGAATGAGAGTATGGCACTCAGTACCCTCAGTAAAGGCACTCAGTATCGCTTTGGCCGGGCGCTGGTGCTACGTTCCCTCCATGGCGGACGTACGCGACGACGGCGGGGCGACCGCGGCGGTGAGCGGGCCCGGGCCGTCCGGCAAGGCACCCATGCGCGAGGTGCTCATCGAGGCCGCGTTCCAGCTCTTCGTGGAGCATGGCTTCGAGCGGACCACGGTGGACGACATCGTGGCGCGGGCCGGAGTGGGGCGCCGGTCGTTCTTCCGCTACTTCCCGTCCAAGGAAGACGTCGTCTTCCCCGACCATGAGCGCTGCCTGACCGAGATGAGCGCCTTCCTCGCCACGAGCACCGACGGCGAACCGCTCGACGTGATCTGTGACGCGGCCCGCCTCGTCATGAGGATGTACGCCGCGAACCCGGAGTTCTCCGTGCGGCGCTATCAGCTCACCCGCGAGGTGCCCAGTCTGCGCGGCTACGAACTGTCCGTGGTGCACCGCTACGAGCGCACCCTGGCCCACTACCTGCGGCAACGCTATGCGGGGGACCCGAACGGAGCGCTGCGGGCCGAAGTACAGGCGGCGGCCATCGTCGCCGCGCACAACAACGGGCTGCGGACCTGGCTGCGCGGCGGTGGGCACGGCGATGGCGCGCGGTCGGTGGATCAGTCGCTGGCATACGTCCGGCAGACCTGGGGCAGCGCCCGCGAATCCGCGGAGAGCGGCGCCGCGCCCGCGCGGGAGAGCGAGGAGGACGATGTGGTCGTCATCGTCGCGCCGCGGAAGGCTCCCCTGTGGCGCGTGGTGCAGAAGATCGAGAAGACGTTGGGGGACGACTAGCCACCGACTGGCCACCGACCGACCACCGACTGGCCACCGGCATGGCACTCAGCGCCCGGAGAGGGTACTCAGTGCCATACCGTGGCCGGGCGCCGTGTTCATGAGACCGGCGTCGACCCGCCACCTGCCGCCCGCGTGTACCGATGCACACCGTCGGCGAAGGCCACTGTCGCCCGCCCCCGCAGCACGAGGACATCGAGGTGTGCGGCCGTCTCGTTGATCGCGAGCATCTGGTTGAAGGCGCTCAACTCCGCGAACGGCACGGCCCGGCGCGTCCAGGCGAGTTCGCGCGCCACCGCGTGGGCGTCGAGTGTGTGCTCGCCCAGCGCCGCCAGGCTTCTGGCCAGCCGGTCGTCATGGTGGGTGAGCAGTTCGGCGACCCGGGTGTGGGTGCTGTCGGCGACCGGTCCGTGTGCGGGCAGCAGGCGGGCGTCGGCGTAGCGGGTCATCAGCCGCAGCGAGTCCAGGTAGTCGGCGAGCGGACGGCCGCCCGGTTCGGCCAGTTCGAAGCCGATGGACGGGGTGATATGCGGCAGGACGTGGTCCCCGGAGAACACCAGCCCCCGCTCTTCGTCCAGGAACACCACATGACCCTTGGTGTGCCCGGGGGTGGGGACGACCCGCAGCTCACGCTCGCCGAAGCGCAGGGTCTCCGCGCCGAGCCAGCGGTCGGGTGCCTCCCACACACTCGGGTCGTAGCCGCCGTGGTCCATCGCCTCGATCTGCTCGGCGAGCTCCCCGGCTCCCGCCGCGCGCAGGGTCCGCAGCGAGCCCACGGGCTGGTCGCTGCGCAGCCGGCCGAGCATTTCCAGACCGGGGCGCTCCCCCGCGCCGAGGTAGACGCGCGAGCCCAGCAGCCGGCGCAGTTCCACCGCCTGCGTGTAGTGGTCGCGGTGGATGTGGGTGACCAGGATGTGGCTGATGTCGCCGGGGTCGCGGTCGAGGGCGGCCAGGGCGTCCTCGAGCACCTTGCGCGCCTCGGGGATCGCCCAGCCGCCGTCGATCATGACGATGCCGTCGTCGGCCAGATCCTCCAGGAGGTAGACGTTGACGGCGCGCAGCCCGTCGCCCGGCAGGGGCAGCGGCACGCGGTGCACCCCGGGCTGTACGGTCTGGATTCCGGCCTCCGCCCAGGGAGCCTGGTCGAACCGTGCCGTCATGATCCTCCTTCGCGGGTGTGCAGCCTGATGGCCAGGTCCCGGGCCCCGCCCCGGTCGAGCTTGCCGACCTTCGTCTGGGGCAGCTCCTCGACGTCGTAGACGTACTCGGGCCATTTGGTCTTGGACAGGCCGACGCTCTCCAGATGGCCGGTCACCTCGGCCAGTTCGACGCCGCCGCCGTCCTCGGCGACGACGAGCAGCGCCACGCGTTCGCCGAGGACATCGTCGGGGACCGGTGCGACACAGGCCCTGGCCACGCGGGGATGGCTGGCGACCGCGCGCTCTATCTCGGTGATGTCGATGTTGCGGCCGCCGCGGATGATGATGTCCTTCTCGCGGCCCATGATGGTGAGGGTGCCGTCGTCGTGGACCATCAGCAGATCGCCGGTGGGCAGGTAGCCGTCGTCCGTCAGCTCCGGCGGATCGGTTCTGCCCTCGCGGGCGTACCCGAGGAAGAGGGAGGGGCCGCGGACCTGTGCCCGGCCGGTCACCCCCGGGCCGGCCGGCTGACCGTCGGCGGTGAGCGCGCGCACGTCCGTACCCGGGAAGGGGCGGCCGTCCCGGCCGAGCCGGATCTCCTCGGGGTCGTCGGGGCTCGGCGAGGTGTGGCCCAGGCATTCGGACATGCCGAAGACGCGGAGGATCTTGGTGCCCAGGGACCGTTCGGCCCGGGCCAGCGCCCCGCGGTCCATGGGCCCGCCGCCGACGGTGATCGAGCGGACGCCCCGGAGGACGCCGGAGCCGGCCGCCTCGGTGCCCATCTGCAGCGCCATGGTCGGTACGCACATGGTCCAGCGGACACCGGCGTCGGCCATCCGCCGCAGCGCGACCGCCCGGTCCCACTTCCCGGTCAGGACGAGCGGGCCGCGCAGCACGAGGGAGAGATAGACCCCGAAGCAGTACGCCGCCGTGGACGACAGCGGCACGATCGCGGCGATCGCGTCGCCCGGCGCCAGGCCGTTGACGTCGATGGTGCTCATGGCGGCGTAGCGCAGGGCCCGCTCGGACTGGACGACGCCTTTGGGGCGCCCGGTCGATCCCGAGGTCAGACCGATGAGGGCGCCGCCGGCCCACCGCGACACCTCGCGTTTGCCGGGTGCGGAGCGGCAGGTCCAGCCGTCGAGCACCGTCCGCGCCGGGTCGGGCAGCCGGGTGGGCACCGCCCACTCGGCCATCGCCGAGGGCTCGGCGACGACGGCGTCCGGGCGGATGTCCTCCCATGCGGCGGTGAACTCGCCGGGTGTGGTGTGCCGATTGACCACCGCGAGGACTCCGCCGCGCAGCCCCACGGCGAGGGTGGCGGCGACGGTGCGCCATGAGTTGTCCGCCTGGACCAGGACGGTGCCGACCGAGCCGTCGGGCTCGTCCGCGGACAGCGCTTCGGCCAGCCGTACGGCCTCGTCGAGCAGCTGCCGGGCCGTATGGCTGCCGGTGTCGTCGATCACGGCGGTGAAGTCGGCTTCTTCCGCCTTCTGCTGGAACTCCCGCGCTACCTGTCGCATCCTGCCCCTCGTTGCGCTGTGCCGAACTCCGCTTGCCGAACGCTGTGGTGCTTGAGCTGCCGCTGGACCGGGCCGGGCGGCCCGGAATCCTCAGGCGCTGAACATCTCCGCCTCATGCCCCAGGACCGCGATCCGGCGGCCCTTCATGTCGCCGACCTGGGCGACGGCCGCGGCCCACTCGGGGCTGGCGAGGGCCTTCCTCAGGTCCTCCGGGGAGTCGAAGCCGAGCACGGAGATCCCGTCCCAGCCCTCGGAACGCGGCTCCAGGGCGGCGTCGATGTCGGTGTGGCGCCAGGAGCGCAGCCCCGGCAGGCGGTAGGTCAGCTCCGCGTGGTCGCCGCGCCACCAGGTGATGAACTGCTCATGCGTCCACTCCGGGGGCCGGGCTGCCAGCAGGACGAGGTTGTACATGACGGTGCTCCGCACGAGGTCGAGGGGATGGGGGTGGTGAGCGGGTCCGGGACCGCTCAGGTGAAGCGGATCTCGGACGAGCGCCCGATGAGCAGGCGCCGCAGCCGGCCTTCGCCGTTCACCTGCCCGGCGGCGACGAAGCTGGCCTCGGGGACGCCCGCCCGGCGCACCTCGCCCAGGAAGAGCTCCTCCTGGCCGAGCGTGGTCGCCGACAGCAGATGGTGGGTGCGGGTGCCCTTCTCCCGCTGTTCGAGATAGCCGACGAGGGCGGCGCGGTCCCCGGCGAAGTCGGTGGCGTTGCCGTCACCGGTGGAGAACAGGATGGACAGCGAGAAGTCGTCGCTGATCAGGTCGAGGATCCGGGACGGCTCGTCGCCGTCCAGTATCTCGAACCACGCGGTGAGGAAGGGGGCCGAGGCGGAGGTGTCCGTCATGCCCGGCTCCCGTCGTCCGCCCAGTCGACCAGTTCGAACGAGGTGGTGAAGAAGGACTGGTAGCGCGACAGGAGCCCGCCGGGCGAGATCACCGCGGCGGAGAGGAAGGAGCCGGTGTACCGCCCGCCCTCCGTCACCACCCCGTACACGGTCTCGACGTCGCCGTCCCGGCTGTGGCGCAGGATCTCATGCGACCGGTCCTTGGGGTTCCGGCCGGCGATGTACGCGGCGAAGTCCTCCCTGGATGTGCCGGTGACCTCGCTGCCGGGCAGGGCGATGAGGAAGCGGAAGTCGGGTTCGAGCAGGTCCAGCGTCCGTTCCGGGTGGTCGCTGTCCATACTGGCCATATACGTGCGCAACGTCATGCCTGCGCCCTTTCGATGGGTGGCCGAGCGCTCTCGGGGACCCGGAGCCGTTGCGACGACCCCCGGATCAACCTGAGTTCAGTTCAATTCTGGGATGGATGCTAATCCCGGGGAAACACGACTGACAAGAGTCCGTAAGAACACGAAACGGCCCCCGGCGGATATCCGCCGGGGGCCGGAAGCGACAGGGGGCCGCTCAGGGGGTCAGGTGGCGACCATGCGTACGCAGGCGCCCTCGATCAGCTCGCTGACCTCGGACAGCGGGGTGGGCCCCGAGGGCCGGTACCACCGCCAGACGCTGACGATCAGGCCGAGCACACCCGAGCCCAGCAGTTGCGCGTCCCGGAGCGGGAAGGCACCCATGGACATGCCCCGGACCAGCAGATTCGTCCAGTTCCGCTCGACGAGCTGGACCAGCTTGCGGGCCTCGACGCGCTCGGCCTCCTCCCGCTTGGACTTGCGCGTGCCGGAGAGCAGATCCATGTGGTTGTGCAGGATCCGCATCTGCAGGACCTCTTGGTCCGAGACGTCGTAGGCCGCGCGGACGGCCGCCCGGAGTGCCTCGGTCGGGTCCTCGACGCCCTCGGTCGCCTCCGTGAACTTGTCGTGGGACCGCTGGAGCTCCAGCCGCATGATGGTCAGCAGGCAGTGCGTCTTGGACTCGAAGTAGTGGTACAGCGCGGTCTGCCCGATGCCGACCCGCTCCGCCACGGTGGACCACTTGGTGGCCTCGAACCCCGTCTCGCCGAAGCAGTCGACGGCGGCCGCCAGGATGGCGGCGCGCTTGGACCTCGGTCCCGCTTCCGGTTCAACGATTCTCGTCGCCATGCCTCGTCTCCTGGCTGCAGCCCACCGTGTCCGTACCCGAGAGTAGCCCCAAGCTGAACTCAGTTGCCAATCGACGTGAACAGAGCCGGGTCAAAGGCGCTCCAGCACGGTCGCGTTCGCCATGCCGCCGCCCTCGCACATCGTCTGCAGACCGTAGCGCCCACCGGTCCTGAGCAGTTGGTGGACGAGCGTCGTCATCAGCCGGGCGCCGGTGGCGCCGAGCGGATGTCCGAGCGCGATGGCGCCGCCGAAGGCGTTGACCCGCTCCGGGTCGGGGCCGATCTCCTTCTGCCAGGCGAGGACGACGGAGGCGAACGCCTCGTTGATCTCCACCAGGTCGATGTCGCCGATCGACAGCCCGGCCCGGTCCAGGACCTTCTCGGTGGCCGGGATCGGACCGGTCAGCATATGGATCGGATCGGAGCCGACGACGGCCATGGTGTGCACCCGCGCGAGCGGGGTCAGGCCGTGGCGGCGCACCGCCTCCTCGGAGGCGATCAGCAGGGCGGCGGCCCCGTCGGAGATCTGGCTGGAGACGGCGGCGGTCAGCCGGCCGTCCTCGGTGAGGGTCTTCAGCCCGGCCATCTTCTCCAGGGTGGTGTCGGCGCGCGGGCCCTCGTCGGCGGTGAGCCCGAAGGCCGGGGTGATCTCGTCGTCGAAGGCGCCGTCGGCCTGGGCGGCGAGGGCTCGCCGGTGACTGGTGAGCGCGAATTCCTCCATGTCCGCCCGGGAGACGCCCCACTTCTCGGCGATCAGTTCGGCCCCGCGGAACTGGGAGACCTCCTGGTCGCCGAAGCGCTCGCGCCAGCCGTCCCCCGCGTACGGGCTGCCCATACCGGCCTGTTCGCCGACGGTCATGGGACTGGCGATGGGCACCAGGCTCATCACCTCCACCCCGCCGGCCACCACCAGATCGGCGGCCCCGGAGCCGACCGCCTGGGCGGCGAAGTGCACGGCCTGCTGGGAGGAGCCGCACTGGCGGTCGATGGTGGTGCCGGGGACGTGCTGCGGCAGTCCGGCCGACAGCCATGCGGTGCGTGCGACGTTGCCGGTCTGCGCGCCGATCTGGCTGACGCACCCGAAGTACACGTCGTCCACGGCGCCCGGGTCGGCTCCGGTGCGCTCCAGCAGGGCGCGCAGTGCGTGGGCGCCGAGATCGGCGGGGTGCACTCCGCTGAGCGCGCCCTTGCGGCGGCCGACGGGGGTGCGGACGGCTCCGACGATGAATGCTTCCGACACGGTGGGGCTCCAGGGGTTTCGGGGAGGTGTCAGGTGCTGGAGGCGGCGCGGGGGAAGTCGGGTACCCGCTTGCCCAGGAAGGCGGCGACGCCCTCGCGGCCCGCGGCGGAGGAGGCCGCGGCGGCGATCGCACGGGCCTCGCGGTCCAGGTGCGTGCCGAGGTCCGAGGTCAGCCCGGTGGCCACGAGACGGCGGGTGGCGCCGAAGGCGGCGGTGGGTCCGCCGCACAGCGCCTCGGCCGTACGGATGGCCTCGGCGGCCAGCCGGTCGGGGGCGACGATCCGGCTCACCAGGCCGATGGCCTCGGCCTCCGCCGCCTTGACGCGACGGTTGGTCAGCAGCAGGTCCAGGGCCCGCTTGGGACCGATGAGCCGCGGCAGGAACCAGCTCACTCCGGCATCCGGGGAGTAGCCGATCCCGGTGTAGGCGGTGGTGAACGAGGCGTTGTCGGCGGCGAGGGTCACATCGGCGGACGCGGCCAGGCCGATGCCCGCACCGGCGACGGCGCCCTGCACGGCGGCCACCACGGGCGCGTCGCCCGCCGCGAAGGTGCGCAGGGCCTCGTGGAGCGCGCCGGTCACCGCGATGAGGTGCTTCTCCAGCACCTCGCCGGAGAGCCGGGCGAACTCCCCGAGGTCGCCGCCGACGCAGAAGGACTTCCCCTCGCCGGTCAGCAGCACGGCCCGTACGGACTCGGCGGCGCACACTCGCGCCGCGTCCAGCAGTTCGCGTGCCATCTCCAGGTCGATGGCGTTGCCCGCCTCGCCACGGCGCAGGGTGACGCGGGCCAGGCCGTCGTCGATCTCGATGCCGACCCTCATCGCGCGGTCCACCCGCCGTCGACGGTCAGGATCTGCCCGGTGCAGTACGAGGAGGCGTCCGAGGCCAGGAACAGCAGGGCGCCGTCGAGTTCATGGGCGTCGCCGCCGCGCCGCAGCAGGGTGTTGCGCTCGACCCAGCGGCTGGAGCGCTCGTCGTCGAAGAGGTCCGCGGTCATCTCGGTGCGGAACCAGCCCGGGGCGAGCGCGTTGACGCGGGTCCCGCTTCCGCCCCACTGTCCGGCCAGCTCGCGGGTCAGCCCGATCAGCCCGGCCTTGGACGCCGCGTAGCTCGCGCCGCCCAGGGGGGCGGCGGTGACCAGGCCGAGGATGGAGGAGACGTTGATGACGCTCCGGGGCGGCGCGCCGTCCCCTGCGGGTGGCTCGGCCACGAGGCGGGCCAGGTGGAAGGGGGCGGTGAGGTTGGTGCCGAGGACGTCGGCGAAGGCGTCCGGGGATTCGTCCTCGGCGCGGGTCTCGCCGGACGTGGCCGCGTTGTTGACCAGGATGTCGACGCGGCCGGTGGCGGTCCGCGCGGTCTCGATCAGCCGCGTACGGTCGGCGGCGAGCGAGACATCGCAGGCGACGGGGTGGATGCGCGCGTCGGAGCCGGCGAGTTCCTTCAGCCGGTCGATCCGCCGGGCGGCGGCGAACACGGTGGCGCCGGCCTGGGCGAGGACGGCGGCGAAGCGTGCGCCGAGCCCCGCGGACGCACCGGTGACCACGGCCGTCCTGCCCCGCAGCGAGAACAGCTCCGCGGCGGGTGGTGGCGCGCTCATCCCTCCACCCCGATCGGCAGGGCGGTCGCGCCGCCGTCGAGCACCAGGGTCTGACCGGTCATCCAGGAGGAGGCGTCGGAGGCCAGGAACAGCGCCGCGTGGGCCACGTCCTCCACGGTGCCGAGGCGCCGCAGCGGCAGCTTGGCGGTGAGGATCGGCTCGCGGACCTCCCATACCGCCCGGGCCAGCTCGGTCTTGATCAGTCCGGGGGCGATGGCGTTGACGCGGGCGTGCGGCCCCAGTTCGTAGGCGAGCTGCCGGGTCATATGGAGCATGGCGGCCTTGGTGGCGTTGTAGTAGCCGATGTGCGGGTCGACGATGAGCCCGCCGACGGAGGCGATGTTGACCACCGCTCCCCCGTGTTCGGCCATCCAGGCCCGCCAGGCGCACCGGGTCCAGGCGATCATGCCGTACTGGTTGACGCGGACGGTCTTCTCCGCGCGCGGCAGGTCCAGGTCGAGCAGATCGCCGTGGTACGGGTTGGTGGCCGCGTTGTTGACGAGGAGGTCGAGGCGGCCAAAGCGGGCCATGGTCTCCTCGACGCACCGCTCGGCCTGCTCGGGTTCACCGGCGTTCGCCACCACCGTGTGCACATCGCCGTCGCCCTTGACGCGCAGCAACTCCTCGCGGGCCTCGGCGAGTCCGGCCGGTTTGCGGGCCGCGATCACCACATGTGCGCCGGCCGCCCGGTAGGCGGTGGCGATGCCGAGGCCGATGCCGCGGGATCCACCGGTGATGACGGCCACCTTGCCGTCGAGGCTGTTGGCGCTCACGCCGCCCCCGTCTCCGTGTCGGTCTTCTTCTTGTACGGCGCGAGTTCCTGGCGGGCCACCGTCCGCAGATGGACTTCGTCGGGACCGTCGGCGATCCGCAGCGCCCGGGTGATGGCGTACAGCCGGGCCAGTACGGTGTCGTCGCTGACCCCCGCCGCGCCGTGCGCCTGCACCGCCCGGTCGACCACCTTGTGGGCGACCTCCAGCGCCGCGACCTTGATGGCGGCGACCTCCATACGGGCGGCTGCGTTGCCGACCGTGTCCATCAGCCAGGCCGACTTGAGGACGAGGAGGCGCAGCTGCTCGATCTCGATGCGGCTGCGGGCGATCCACTCCCGGACCACTCCCTGGTCGGCGAGCGGCCCGCCGAAGGCGGTGCGTTCGGTGACGCGCTCGCACATCAGCCGCAGGGCGCGCTCGGCGAAACCCACGGCGCGCATCGCGTAGTGCATCCGGCCGGGGCCGAGCCGTCCCTGGGCGAGCGCGAAGCCCTCGCCCTCCCCTCCGAGGATGTTCTCGGCCGGGACGCGGACGTTCTCGAAGAGCACATCGCCGTGTCCGAGCCGGTCGGTGTAGCCGAACATCGGCAGGTCGCGCAGGACGGTGACACCCGGGGTGTCGCGGGGGACGAGCAGCATGGACTGCTGCCGGTAGGTGGGCGCGTCCGGGTCGGTCTTGCCCATCAGGATGATCAGCTTGCAGTCGGGGTCGAGGATCCCGGAGGTGTACCACTTGCGGCCGTTGACGACATAGCTGTCGCCGTCGCGGGTGATGCGGGTGCGGATGTTTCGGGCGTCGGAGCTCGCCACCTCCGGCTCGGTCATGGCGAAGCAGGAGCGGATCCGCGCGTCGAGCAGCGGTCGTAGCCAGCGTTCCTGCTGTTCGGGGGTGGCGTAGAGGGCGAGCAGCTCCATGTTGCCGGTGTCGGGCGCCGAGCAGTTGAACACTTCGGGGCCGATGATGGAGCGGCCCGCCAGCTCCATGAGCGGCGCGTATTCGAGGTTGGTGAGCCCCGCGCCCCAGTCGCCGTGGGCCATGAAGAGGTTCCACAGGCCCTCGGCGCGGGCCTTCTCCTTCAGCTCGGCCATCACCGGCGGCAGGGCGTGCGGGTCATCGCCTTCGGCCAGCTGCCGGTCGTACGTCGCCTCCGCGGGGAAGACGTGTTCGTCCATGAACGACCGCATGCGGTCCTGGAGTTCACTCGCCCGTGGCGAGTATCCGAAATCCACGATTGCTCCTGTTCGGTGGGGGCGTACCGGTGCCGGATCAGCCGAGGATGTCGCGGGCGGTGCGGATCATCGCGGCGATGGTGGGCGGCAGGCGTTCCTGGTCCGGGTCGTGGTGCTTGCCCTCGCGGTGCCTGCGGAGGTTATGGCCCATGATCGCGGCCATCTTCATGCGGCCGAGTGCCCGGAACCAGTCCATCGCGGGCAGCGCGGGCCGCCCGTCGCGGTAGGTGTCCAGCAGTTCGGCCTCGCCGGGCAGTCCGGGCACGGCGTGTCCCAGTTGGGGGAAGTTGCGGTGGTCGGCGAAGAGCAGGAACCAGCCCAGGTCGATGCGCGGGTCGCCCACGCTCCAGATCTCCCAGTCGACGACGGCCACCGCCCGCTCGCCCACGCACAGCACATTGCCGAGCCGGAAGTCCCCGTGCAGCAGCACCGGGGGGAGGCCGCTCGGTACGCCGTCGGCCAGCCGCGCCACCAACTCCTCGCCGCCGGGCCGTAGTTCGGCGGGCACGGCACGAAGGGTGCGGCTCCACCGCTCCAGCTCGCCCGCGGCGTCCAGCGGTGCGGGCGCGTCGAGCCCGGGCGTGTGCACATCGGTGCCGTGCAGTCGGCGCAGGACGGAGGCGATCTCCAGCATCCGGGCGCGGGCCGTCGCGGGGTCCATCTCGTGGTCGTCCAGTACCGGCTCGACGGCCTCCCCGGCCGCGAAGTCCATGGCGAACCAGGCCGGTTGGGTCTCGTCGACGGCCACCACGCCCGGCACCGGCACCGTGGATCCGGCCAGCGCGCCGAGGACCCGCGCCTGGCGCAGGACGTCGTTGCGCCCGACGGGCCGCCGGCCCGGGGGCACCGCCTTGACGACGTACCGGGCGTCCCCGGCCGCGACCTCGTAGGTCAGCCCCGAGTGCCCGCCCGGCAGCACCGTCAACTCGCCGACCGGCGCTCCCGGGTGGTGGCGGGCGAGCCGGTCGCGGACCCGCGCGGCCAGCTCCGGCACCTCGGTGGCCATGCTCATCGGACGGGCTCCTTGGGCAGGCCGAGTACGCGCTCGGCGAGGATGGTGCGCTGGATCTCGTCGGTGCCGCCCGCGATGCTGTAGCCGGGGGCGCCCAGCAGGTGTTCCGTCCAGGCGTAGGTGCCCCACTCCCCCGTGTCCGCCACGAGGCTCGGCCCCAGCAGCTCGGACACCAGGTCGCCGGTGCGCCGCATGGTCTCGGTGGCGTACAGCTTGCCGACCGACGCCTCCGCGCCCGGTTCGCGCCCGGCGACGAGGGCGGCGGTCACCCGCAGCCCCATCAGTCGCTGGACGAGGGTGCGGAGGTGGAGGTCGGCGGCCCGCTGCCGTTCGCTGCCGGTGAGCGGGCGCGACAGGTTTCCGGCCAGGTCCAGCGCCCGGTCGGCGTTGTCCAGGCCGAGGCTGCCGGAGTCGAGCCGTTCGGCGGCCAGCACGCTGAGCGTGACCCGCCACCCCTCGCCGACCGGCCCGAGCCGGTCGGTGTCGGGCACCCGCACCCCGTCCAGGTAGACCTCGTTGAAGCTGGTGCCACCGGTCATCTGCCGGATGGGCCGTACGGTGACGCCCGGCGCGTCCATGCGCACCAGGAAGACGGTGATGCCGGCGTGCTTGCGGACGTCCGGATCGGTGCGGCACACCGCCACGCCCCAGGTCGCCACGCGGGCCCCGGAGGTCCACACCTTGTGTCCGGTCAGCACCCAGCCCTCGCCCTCGCGCACCGCCCGGGTGCGCACCGCGGCGAGGTCGGAGCCCGCCTCGGTCTCCGAGAACAGCTGGCAGGCCAGTTCGTCGGTGCGCAGCATGGGCACGAGCCAGCGCCGCTTCTGCTCCTCGGTGCCCCACAGCCCGATCGCGGGGGCGACGAGCGCTTGGGTCACGGGGAAGATCTCGGGGCGGTGGGGTACGTCGAAGGCCGCCTCCTCGCCGCGGTAGAGCTGCTCGTAGTAGGCGGGCAGACTTCGTCCGCCGTACTCCTGCGGCCAGTTGAGCGCGGACCAGCCCTGGTCGTAGCGGGTGCGTTCCCACTCCTGGACGCGGGCGGTGTGCTCGCGCTCCTGCTCCTCGGTCCAGTTCTCGAACACGGCGACGGAGTCGGAGCCGCTGCCCCACTCCCCGCCCGTGGCGCGGGGCCGGGCCACACCGGCGAGCCACGTTTGGGCCTCGGCGCGGAACTCATCGGGTTCCGGGATACCGCTCATCTCTTCCTCCACCTCCGATCGGGGGGCCGTTCAGCCGCACATTCCGCGGGCCATGGCGCGGGACGTTCGGCGGGACGCGGCGGGATTCGGCGGGACACTCAACGGGACAGGACCGTGCAGGCGCTCACGCCGGGGGCGCCGTACACATGGGTGAAGCCGATCCTGGGGCGGTCCGGGACCTGGCGATCGCCGGCCCGGCCGCGCAGCTGCTGGACGACCTCGTAGACCTGGCGCAGCCCCGAGGCGCCGATGGGTTCGCCGTTGGCGATGCAGCCGCCGTCGGTGTTGACCGGCAGCGTCCCGTCGATCCCGGTGGCGCCGGAGGCGATCAGCCGCTCCTGCTCGCCGTCCTCGCAGAATCCGCACTCGGCCATGTGCATGACCTCGGCACCGCTCTCGGTGTCCTGCAGCTGACACACGTCGACATCGCCGGGACCGAGCCCCGCCTCCTCGAAGGCGGCGGCCGAGGCGTCACGGCTGACGCTGGTCAGTGTGCCCCCGGGAATCGATGGGCTGAACACCTCGAACGACCCGAAGCGCCGGGTGCGTACGGCCGCCGAGCGCAGGGTGACCGGTGTGCCGTCCATCGCGCGGGCGGCCTCGGGCGAGCAGAGGACCAGCGCCGCCGCGCCCGCTCCCGGGGAGCAGAACATGAAGCGGGTCAGCGGATCGCTGACCATGCCGGATGCCAGGACCTCGTCGGCGGACACCGGTTCACGACGCCATGCCTCGGAGGTCAGACCGCCGTTGCGGTACGCCTTCTCGGCGACCAGGGCGAGGGTCCGCGGGGTGATGCCGTGGTCGTGCATATAGCGCTGGATCTTCATACCGAAGAACTGGGTGGTCACCATCAGCCCGTCGCTGCCGTACTCCGCGCCCAGGCCCCAGTCCTCGGGCCTGGGGTCGAAGGCGCCGCGCGGGTGTTTGTCGAAGCCGACGGCGAGGACGACATCCGCCATGCCGGAGCGGATCGCGTTCACGGCGGAGACCAGCGCGCTGCCACCGGTGGCGCAGCCGTTCTTGACATTGACGAACGGCAGCCCGGTCAGGCCGAGTTGGGCCACCAGGGTGTCCGCGAGACCCGCGCTGTCGCTGCCGCCGAACGCGGCCCGCACCCGCGACCACGGGATCCCGGCGTCCGCCAGCGCGGCGTTGACGGCGGCGACGGCCAGCTGTCGGCCGGTCGCCTCCGACCGGCCGAACGGGGTGCGCCCCGCGCCGCAGATCAGCACATCGGTGCTCACGAGCCCTCCTCGCTCAGGGGTGTGGGCCTGGCCCGGGGCACTCCGGGACCGGCGGTCACGGAGAGCGGCATGCCGATGCGGACGGCGTCGAGGTCCTCGACATCGAGGACGGCGGCCACCCGCACACCCTCCGCCAGCTCGACATAGCCGAGCGCGAACGGTGTGAAGCCTCCGGGCGGGGCCTGGTAGGGCGGCGACTTGGGGGCGTACCGCTGCACCGTCCAGGTCCACAGCGTGCCCGTGCCCTGGAGGGCCGCCGGATCGGCCGGCCCTCCGCAGCGCGGGCACGTGTCGTCCGCGGGGTACACCGTCACCGAGCAGCCGGAGCAGCGTGCGCCCTGGAGCCCGCCGGCGGCGGGGCTCCGCGGATCCGTGGTCATCCGGATCAGCGCCCCTGCCACTTGGGTTCGCGCTTCTCCAGGAACGCCGACACGCCCTCGTTCGCGTCCTCCGAGTTGAGCGCCACGCCCACGGCGAGGTGCTCCATCACCATCAGCGACTGGGTGTCGGCGTCCAGGCTGCGGTCGATCGTCATCTTCGTGAGCCACATGGTGAAGGGGCTCTTGTCGGCGAGGTGGCTGATGAACTCCTCGACCGTCGCGTCCAGCTCGTCGGCCGGGGCCGACTTGTTGATCAGGCCGAACTCGGCGGCCTCGACGCCGGAGAGGAGCTTGCCGGTGAGCATCAGCTCCTTGGTCTTGCGGATGCCGATCATGCGCGGCACCCGGTAGATCGGACCGGCCCCGCCGAACAGCGCGCGGCGGATGTGGAAGTCGCCGATCTTCGCGTCGTCGGCGGAGATGGCGAAGTCGCAGGAGATCATGATCTCGAAGCCGCCTGCGGTGACATGGCCCTCCAGGACCGCGACCGAGGGGGTCTTCATCGAGTACAGGCGGTCGCACACCTTCGCGGACTTCACCGCGACGTCGATCGCGTTCGACTTGCCGACGTACTCGGCCTTCAGGCTGTCGAGGTCGAACCCCGAGCAGAACGTGCCGCCACGGCCGCGCACCACCAGGACCCGGAGCTCGGGGTCCTCGTCCACCTCGGTGATGATCTCGTCGAGCCGGTCCAGGATCGGCACGGTGACGCAGTTCTTCTTCCACGGACGGTTGAGCCACACACGGGCGACGTGGCCGTCGCGCTCGAACTGGATCTCTTCTTCCGTTGTCATCCCTCACCCCTCTGAAACTGAACTGAATTCACTACAACTTTGATTCCAGAGCCGCACGGTGTCAAGCCCTTGATCGAGACACACCTACTCGGGTTCAGGCAGCGGGGCGGGTGGCGAGGCCGACGAGCCCGGCGAGCCGGGTCCGGTGCTGGTCCGCCGTCCCGAACAGCACCTCGGCGCCGCGCGCCCGGCGGACATACAGATGCGCCGGGTGCTCCCAGGTGAAGCCGATCCCGCCGTGCAGCTGGACGTACTCGGCCGTGGCCAGGCGGAAGGTCTCGGAGCAGACCACGGCGGCGGCACAGGCGGCCACCGGGAGCTGCGGTGAGGCGATGGCGGCACAGGCGGTCGCGTACGCGGACCCCGAGCGCGCCGCCTCCAGCGCCACCAGCACATCGGCCAGCCGGTGCTTGACGGCCTGGAAGGATCCGATGGGGCGCCCGAACTGGTGGCGCTGCGCCACGAAGGCGACCGTGGCGTCCAGCGCGTGCCCACTGCCGCCGACCTGCTCGGCCGCCAGCGCGGCCCGCCCGGTGTCCAGCGTGGCCGAAACCGCTCCCTCGGCCTCCTCCGCCGTGCCCACGGCAGTGGCCGGGGCACCCATGAATTCCACGAGCGCCTGGCGCCGCGTCTCGTCCAGGACGCGGCGCGGAGTGCGCCGGCAGGTGCCGGGGGCGGGCTCACAGGCGAAGAGCCGAGGTCCGGCGGGTGTCCCGGCCCGCGCCAGGAGCAGATCCGCACCGGCCCCGTCGAGCACGAAGTCCGCCCGGCCGCGCAGCACCCAGCCGCCGCTCCCCCGTTCCGCGGTGATGGCGAGTTCACGGGACTCATCGGGCCCGCCGACGCCATCGGGGCGGTCATCGGGGCCGAACCCGGCCACGGTGGCGGTGAGCGTGCCGTCGGCGATCCGGGGCAGATAGCGCTCACACGCCGTACGGTCGCCACTGAACAGCAGGGCTTGTGCGGCCAGGACCACCGTGGACAGCAGCGGCGCGCAGTACAGGGCGCGCCCGGATTCCTCCAGGGCCACGGCCAGTTCGGCGAAGGTGAAGCCCGACCCGCCGTACTCCTCCGGAATGGCCAGGCCGTGGACGCCGATCTCGCCCGCGAGCCGCGCCCAGAGCGCTTCGTCGTATCCGCGCGGGGTGGCCAGATGCTTGCGCACGTCCTCGACGCCACTCGCCTCGGCGTAGAGGTCCCGCAAGACGGTGCGCAGTTGTCGCTGTTCATCGGTTGCGGACAGCAGCTGGGGGTCGATCTCGGGGTGGCGACGGTGCATGGGATCTCCATCGTGCTCGTACGGCGGGCGAGGAGCTCAAGAATTGAACTCAATTCACGACCGTAGGCATGGGACTCCAGGCAGGCAAGAGCATCCGGCGCCAGGATCGGGGCGGGCGGGATCGGGGCGGGCGGGATCGGGGCGGGCCGGATGGGGGCGGGCCCGGATCCGCTCAGGCGGTGAACCGGCCACCGTTGGCGAGCAGCACCGCGCCGACGAGGTTCGCCGCGGCATCGCTCGCGAGGAAGAGGGCGATCTCGGATATCTCCTCGGGCGTCGCGTACGGGCGCACCCGCGGATCGGCGAATGCCGACCGCAGCGCCTCGGGGGTGCGAGCCGCCATCCCCGTGTCCGTCGGCCCCGGCGCCACCAGGTTCACGCGGATCCCGGACGCGATGACCTCCTTGGCCACAGCCTGGGCCAGGGCGTGCACACCCGCCTTGGAGGCGGCGTAGTGCGGGTAGCCGACGGGCGCGTCGAAGGCCGACGACGATCCGATCACCACGATCGCCCCGGTCCCGCGGGGCCGCATGACCCGCACCGCGGCGCGCAGCACATGGAAGGTTCCGTCCAGGTTCACCCGCAGGACCCGCTGCCAGGAGGCGTCGTCGAGGGAGTCGGTCAGCTCGACCGGCCGCCCTTCGACGGCCGCGTCCGCGATGCGCTGCTTGGCCTCCGGATCGTCGACCCCCGCCGCGTGCACCAGGACGTCGAGGCGCCCGTGGCGCCGCAGTACGTCCTGGAAGGCGCTGTCGACGCCCGCCGCATCCGTGACGCCGAGTGCGACCGCCCGGGCGGCGGGCAGTTCCTCGGCGACCGCCGCCGCGCCGTCGCCGTTCACATCCGCCAGGACGACGGCCCGCGCGCCTTCCGCGGCCAGCTGCCGGGCGACCGCCGCGCCCATGCCCGAGGCGGCTCCCGTCACCATCGCGACCCTGCCGGCGAACCTCCCCGCACGGACCTCTTCATGCGCCACCTCTTCGTGCGTCACGCCGATCCCCTTCCGTTGCTCCGACCATCTATTGAACCGACTTCACCTCTGTTACCGTGGCAGCCGCAGCGCTGACAAGACCCGGGACGGTGACGATGAGGGCACTGCGACTGACGGCCTGGGGCGAGGCTCCGGCATCGGCAGAGGTGGAGCGGCCCGTCCCCCACGGCACCGAGGTGCTGGTGCGGGTCGAAGCCGCCGGTCTGTGCCGCTCCGACCTGCATGTCATCGACGGCGCTCCGGGCGCACTCCCCTACCGGCTGCCGTTCACCCTCGGCCACGAGGTCGCCGGGCAGGTCACGGCCCTGGGGCCCGCCGCCGACGGGGTGAGCGCGGGTGACCGCGTGGTGCTCTACGGGCCGTGGGGCTGCGGCTCCTGCGCACGGTGCGCCGCGGGCGCCGACAACTACTGCGACCGGCGGAACACCCTCGCCTGGCACGGGGCGGGCCTGGGCCGGGACGGCGGAATGGCCGAGTACGTGCTCGTCCCGTCCGCCGGCCAGCTGGTGCCGATCGGCGACCTGCCGGCCGACCAGGCGGCCCCGCTCTCCGACGCGGGCCTGACGTCCTACCACGCCGTGGCCGGGCTCCGGCACGCACTCGGCGAGGACACCACCGCCGTCGTCATCGGCGTCGGCGGGCTCGGCCACCTGGCCGTCCAGGCCCTCCGCGCGACCACCGCGAGCCGTGTGCTGGCGGTGGATGTGCGGGAGGACGCCCTGGCTCTCGCGGACCGCTCCGGCGCGGACTTCAGCACCCTGATGCGACCGGACACCGCCCGCGTCCTGAGGGCGCGCAGCGGAGGCGTGGGGGCGGACGCCGTATTCGACTTCGTCGGCGCCCCACAGACGCTGGAACTCGCGACCGGCGTCCTGCGCTCCGGCGGCGAACTCGCCGTCGTGGGAAGCGGAGGCGGCAGCCTGACGGTCTCGAAGCCGGGCGTCCTGCCGGCCGGTTTCCGGCTTTCACTGCCCTTCTGGGGAACGCGCCACGAACTGGCCGCGGTCGTCGCGCTGGCGCGTTCGGGGGCACTGCACGTCGAGACGGAGCGCTTCCCGCTGTCCGCCGCCGCGGAGGCGATCGACCGGCTTCGCGGGGGCCGGGTGCGGGGCCGGACCGTGCTCGTGCCGGACTGAGCACCTTCGCGGTGGACTGATGGCTCCGGCTCATGGACGCGGGGCTCAGGCACGCGCGGGGCTCAGCGACGCGCGGGCGCACTGGCGCGCGGACGCACTGGCGCGTGGACGCACGAATGCGGCAACTCACCGACGCGGAAGGGAAGTTCAGCATGCGCTTCGACGGAAAGGTGGCGATCGTCACCGGCGGCGCCCGGGGTATGGGTGCCACGCATGTACGGGGGCTGGTCGCGGAGGGCGCCCGGGTCGCCGTCTGTGACGTCCTGGACGACGAGGGGGAGGCCCTGGCCGGGGAACTCCCCGACACGCGGTACTGCCACCTCGACGTCACCGACGAAGCGCAGTGGCAGTCCGTCGTCCGTACGGTCGAGCACACCCTGGGCCCCGTGGACGTCCTGGTCAACAACGCGGGGATCATGCTCTACGGCGGTGTGGAGCAGCAGTCGCCCGACCACTTCCGCCGGATCGTCGACGTCAATCTGGTGGGCGCGTTCCTCGGGATGCACACCGTCCTCCCCGGCATGCGCGACCGCGGCCGTGGAGTCGTCGTCAACGTCTCATCGGCCGCCGGCATGACGGGTTTCGCCGGTGGCATCGGCTATGTGGCGAGCAAGTGGGGGGTGCGTGGGATGACCAAGGCCGCCGCACTGGACATGGCGGGCAGCGGGGTGCGGGTGAACTCCGTCCACCCGGGTGTCATCCGTACGCCCATGGGTGAGACCGCCTCACCCGCGCTCTTCGCCCATCAGCCGGTGCGGCGCATCGGGGAGCCCGAGGAGGTCACCCGCATGGTGCTCTTCCTGGCGAGCGACGACGCCTCGTACACGACGGGCGGGGAGTTCCTCATCGACGGCGGCCAGACCATCGGCCACGGCGGCCACTCCGCGGATTAGAACCACTCCGCGGATGAGAGCGCCGCCGAGCCCGCGGCCGTGCGTGGCGCCTGCCGCCGCCACGGCCGAACCCCCGCTACACATCCTTGCGGACGGTGAGCAGGGAACCGATGCCGATCAGACAGACCAGCATGACGAAGAACGCCGGGGAGAGCAGGTTCCCGGTCCGGTCGACCAGGAAGGCCGCGATGTACGGAGCCGTGCCGCCCGCGAGGACCGTGCCGACGTTGTACCCGATCGCCATACCGGTGTAGCGGACCCGGCGTTCGAACAGATGCGGCCACAGACTCGCCGCCGGGACCTGCACGAACGCACTGCTCAGCATCAGGAGCAGATACGCCAGACCGGCCAGCGCCAGGCTGTCCTGGCCCATCAGCAGCATCGCGGGGTAGGCGGTCACCAGGAAGCCCAGCAGCCCGCCCATCAGGACGCGACGGCAGCCGAACCGGGCGGCGAGCCGGCCGGCCGGCACCATCAGCAGCACGGTGACGAGCACGACACCCGCGGACAGCCAGTACACCAGCGTGGTGTCGTATCCCAGGTTGCTGGTCATGTAGATGCCGATGTACGTCAGCCCGAGGAAGATGGCGCCGCCCTGCGCCATGGCCAGGCCGATGGACTGCAGCAGCGCCGTACGGTGGGTGGCCAGAACCTCTCGGATCGGTGCCGCGGGGATGTCGGCGCGTTCTGCGGCCTTCTTGAATTCCGGGGTGTCCTCGATCCGCAGCCGGGCCCACAGACAGAGGAGGGTGAGCGGCACGGCCATCAGGAAGGGCAGCCGCCAGCCCCAGTCGCCCATCTGTTCCTTGGTGGTGAGGGCGGAGATCGCCCCGGCCGTGGCGGCCGCGAACATGAACCCGAGATTGGAGCCGATGGGCGTGACGGAGCCGAGGAAGGCTCTGCGTCCGGGTGGCGCCGACTCGTAGATATAGGTGTAGGCGCCGACCGACTCGCCGCCCGAGGAGATGCCCTGTGCCAGCCGGGTGATGAAGAGAAGAATCGCGGCGAACACACCGATCTGGCTGTAGGTCGGCAGCAGTCCGGTGAGGCTGCTGGCCACCCCCATGCACAGCACCGAGGAGACCAGCGCCTTGCGGCGCCCCCAGCGGTCGCCGATCCATCCGAAGAAGACACCGCCGATCGGCCGCACCACGAGGCCCGTGGCGAACACCGCGAGCGCCGCCAGCGTCGAGGCCGCCGGATCGTCGCCCGGGAAGAACTGCGGGGCGATGGCCACGGCGAGATAGCCGTAGACACTGAAATCGAAGTACTCGATCAGGGTGCCGATGCTCCCGGCGAGCATCGCGCGGCGCACCGTACGGGGATCGTACGACGCCGACTCCTCGGGCGGCGCGGGCTCCTCCCCCGGCGGCGCGGGCTGCTGTGTGGTGCTCATGATCCGGCTCCCTTCCCCGCGGCACGGTCCGGTACCCTGCCGACGCCCGGGACGCTACAGAACTGAACTCAGTACAGCTAGCCGTCGAACGGGAGTTTTCTCCGGGGACGCGGCGGAGACCCTCGACCCCATCCCGCGCGCGAGGCCGGAAGGCTTCGTGCATACGACGTCTGACCTGCTGCTCTGTCGGCAGCGGAGTGCCGTGCGAGAGAGTCGCCGCATCGGCGCACGCCCGACCGGTTGATGATCTGAATTGGATTCGGTTTACTCGTAAGGGGCGGGGCGCACCGGATGCGGTGCCCGCGCCTGGGATCTGCTTCGCAGCGCGGGTACGCGGTCGCGCGCCCATGACGCGAAGTGTCGCCGTACAGGTAGGCAGTAGCCAAGCTCGGGAGTGCAACGTGCCCATCGGGTTCGAGATCGATGAACGAGTCGCCGGGATCGCGCGGCGCACCACCGAGTTCGTACGGGAGGTGGTGATATCCGAGGAGCAGGCGTGCGACGGCAACGTCCATGCCGGACCGGAGCCGCTGCGCCGCCGGCTTCAGGACGCGGCCCGCGAGGCGGGGGTGTTCGCCCCGCACATCGGCGCCGAATGGGGCGGGCTCGGACTGGACCTGTGCGGACAGGCCGTGGTGTTCGAGGCGGCCGGGTACTCGCTGCTGGGGCCCCTCGCGCTCAACTGCGCGGCTCCCGACGAGGGCAATACCCATCTGCTCGAGGTGGTGGCCACGGAGGAGCAGAAGGAGCGGTATCTGCGGCCGCTGGCGGCCGGTGAGGCGCGCTCGTGCTTCGCGATGACCGAACCGGCGCCGGGCGCCGGCTCCGACCCGCGGGCGCTCACGACGACCGCGACGAAGACCGAGAGCGGCTGGCGGATCGACGGCCGCAAGTGGTTCATCAGCGGCGCCGACGGTGCGGCCTTCGCCATCTGCATGGCCCGCACCAGCGGCGGCCCCGGCGACGCGGGCGGCGCGACGATGTTCCTCATCCCCGCCGACAACCCCGGCATGAAGATCGTCCGGAATATCGACACCCTGGACCAGGGCCTCTTCGGCGGGCATAGCGAAATCGCCTTCGAAGGCTGCGAGGTCGCGGACGATGCCGTACTGGGCGAGGTGGACCAGGGCTTCGCGTATGCCCAGGTACGCCTCGGGCCGGCGCGCATGACCCACTGCATGCGCTGGCTCGGGGTGGCCCGGCGGGCACAGGACATCGCCCTGGAGCGCGCGGCGGACCGTTCGGCCTTCGGCAAGCCGCTGGCCGAACTGGGCATGGTGCAGCAGCTGCTGGCCGACTCCGAGATCGACATCGAGACCGGCCGGGCCGTGCTGTGGCGGGCCTGCTGGGAGCTGGACCAGGGCCGCCCGGCCGCCCAGCACACCTCGATCGCCAAGACCTATGTCTCCGAGGCGGTGAACCGGGTGGTCGACCGGGCCGTCCAGATCTGCGGTGCGCTCGGCATCTCCGGCGACGCCCCGCTGTCGCGGCTGTACCGCGAGGTGCGTCCGTTCCGTATCTACGACGGCCCTTCCGAAACCCATCGCTGGGCCATCGCCAAGCGCGCGGTGCGGGCGGCGCGGGAGCGGCGGGGCACCCTGTGACCAGTTCCGGGACGACGGTGGCCGGAGTCGACGTGGCCGCGTTGCAGCGCTACTTCGAACGCCACGTACCCGAGTGCGCGGGCCCGCTCACGATCACGCTGCTGCAGGGCGGGCGCTCCAACCTCACCTACGCGGTGACCGACGGGACACACCGGTGGGTGGTGCGACGGCCGCCACTGGGGGTGCTGACACCGACCGCACACGACATGGACCGCGAATACCGCGTCGTCGCGGCGCTCGGCGACACCGCGGTGCCGGTCGCCCGGGCCGTGCTGTCCTGCACGGACCCGGAGGTGATCGGGGCGCCGTTCTGCGTCGTCGACTTCGTGGAGGGCACGGTGCTGCGCGACGGCGACGAGGCCGCCGCACTCCCGCCCGAGGACGCGCGGCGCGCCGCTGACGCGCTGGTGGACGCCCTGGTCACACTGCACTCGGTGGACGCCGCCACCGTAGGGCTCGGTGACTTCGGCCGGCCCGACGGGTATCTCGAGCGCCAGGTGCGCCGGTGGCGCGGGCAGTGGGACAAGGTCGCCACGCGGAGCCTGCCCGATCTCGGCGAACTGCACGGCAGGCTGGCCCGCTCGCTGCCCGCGAGCGGCGCCCCGGCCATCGTGCACGGCGACTACCGCCTGGACAACGTCCTCCTGGCACCCGGCGACTTCGGGCGGATCGCCGCCGTCGTCGACTGGGAGATGGCCACGCTCGGCGATCCGCTCGCCGACCTCGGGATGCTGCTCATGTACTGGGACCGGACCTGCGAACCGGTCCTCGGGGCGCGCCACGTCCCGACGGCCAACCCCGGATTTCCCTCGGGCCGCGAAGTGGCCGAGCGGTACGCCGAGAAGTCCGGACGGGACATCGGTGGCCTGCCCTTCTACCAGGCGCTGGGCTGTTTCAAGCTCGCCGTCATCGCGGAGGGCATCCACGCCCGCTATGCGGCGGGACAGACGGTCGGAACGGGATTCGAGCGGGTCGGCTCCGCGGTGCCCGCGCTGCTGCGCTCGGGGCTGGAGCTGCTGCCGTGACCGGTCACATCGGAGACGGCGCGGCGGACACCGGAGACGCCACGCGGGACGCCACGTCCGACGCCACGCGGGACGCCACGTCCGACGCCACGCAAGACGGAGGAGAGCCCGTGCGAGACCGACTGTCCGGACAGATCGCCCTGGTCACCGGCGCCACCGGCGGTATAGGAACCGCCGTCTCGCGGCGGTTGGCCATCGAGGGGGCCACGGTGGTGGTGACCGACGTGGACGCCGACCGCTGCGAGCAGCTCGCGGAGGAGCTGACGAAGGAGCCGGCGGCCGATGGAGCGCGGGCGCTGGGCCTCGCGCTGGACGTGAGCGACGAAGAGGCGTGGCGCGGCACGGTCGAGCGCGTGGTCTCCGAACTGGGCGGCCTGTCCGTGCTCGTCAACAACGCGGGTATCGCCAAGATGCGCACCGTGGAGACGGAGACCCAGGAGTCCTGGGACAAGGTCATCGCCGTGACCCAGGGCGGTGTCTGGCTCGGCATGAAGCACGGTGGACCCGCGATCGAAGGCTCCGGTGGCGGCTCGATCGTCAACATCGCGTCGATCTTCGGCACGGTGGGCGGCTTCGGCAGCCAGTTCTCGTACCACGCGGCGAAGGGCGCGGTCCGGCTGATGACGAAGAACGCCGCCCTGCACTGGGCCACGCGCGGCGTCCGCGTCAATTCGATCCACCCCGGTTTCATCGAGACCCCTCTCTCGCGCGAACTGTGGCGGGGCACTCCCCGGCACACCGCGATGGTCGAGGGCACTCCCATGGGGCGGCTCGGCACACCGGACGAGGTCGCGGGGGCCGTCGCGTTCCTCGCCTCCCAGGACGCGAGCTTCGTGACCGGCTCCGAGCTGTACGTGGACGGCGGCTGGACGGCACGCTGACGCCCCACCACCGCGTTCGTCGCGGCGGACGAGCCAGGTGGCGGGGCGGCGGGCGATCAGGTCAGTCCGTCGCCTGTGCCGCCCTCGTCTGTGCCGCCGTCGCGGTGGCGGTGGAGGCGGATGCGGTGGTGGCGGTGTCCGCGGCGGTCAGTCCGAACACCAGGGCCGAGGCGATGCCGCCCGCGTAGGCGCGGTGCCACAGGCCACCGGTGTCCGACCCGGCCGCGAGGAGTCCGTGGAGCGGTTCGCCGTCCCCGCGCAGGACGCGGGCCCGGTCGTCGATGCGCACACCGTGGAAGGGGAACGTGATGGCCGGTACGGTCTCGATCACGTAGTACGGCGGTTCGTCGAGCGGGAGGCGGTCCAGCTGCCGGCCGGGCACCGGCTCCAGCCCCGCCGCGGCGTCTTCGTTGAACAGCTTGACCGCGTCGCGCACGGCATCACCCCGATACCCCCATTCCTCCGGGAGGTAGGCCAGTTCGTCGAGGTCTTCGGCGAGTCCCACCCGGCCGCCCCGCTTGCCGGCCAGAGCGAACTTGTCCACGGCGACCGCGCCCTCGACGTACGACCCGACGACCCAGTCACGGAACACCCGGGCGTCGGCGATGAGAAGGCCCCGGCTCTCGGGCTGCTCCAGCAACGCCATGGCCGTGAGGTGGTCGCCCAGCGTCTCGTCCACGAACCGATCGTTGCGCACGTTGAACAGCAGGGCATGCTCGCTGTAGTAGAGCGACAGGTCGACGAAGTCCGCCGGGTCGGCGAAGGAAATGCCACTGGGGATGAGATGGCCGTAGAAGCCCGCGTCGTCGTGGCCGGTGGCGGCACCGACCTGGGTGGCCAGACGGTAACCACCGCCGCGGCTGAAGGGGTTGGAGCGCAGCTGCATGTCCCCGGCGCGGGGGTGCACATGCGCGGTGCGGAGTTCCGGATCGCCCTGAAACCCGCCGGTCGCGATGAGCGTGGACCCGGCGCGCACACGCGTGCGCACGCCATCGGTCAGCCTCAGCTCGGCCCCCGTCACGGCCCCGTCCTCGACCACCAGCCGTTCGGCACACGTCTCCAACAGCAACATGCCACCGCCTTCGCGGACGACCCGACGGCAGGTGTCGACGTACTGATGGGTGTCGAACTGGTGCCCGCGACCGAAACTGAGGACACGCTGCGCGTCCTTGACGTCCACGCCGAGGGAGCGGATCCATTCGACGCCGTCGGGAAACCGATCCACGAGGGCACGCTTGAGCGCGGTGTCTCCCCATGGATTGTGCTGGTCCATGACGTCATGGCTCGGCGCGGTCCAGGCGTAACCCGCGAAGCGCGCGGAACCGCCGACGTCCGTACCGATCTCCACGACCATGACGGACAGACCGTTGCGAACGGCGCGGGCACCGGCGGTCAACCCCGCCATTCCCGCACCGATGACCAGCAGATCGACATTCTCCACGCGCACGTGACTCCCCTCCGGCGATGAGCTCGACGGCTCGCCAAGGGAGACGACACACCCTTGACGACCCTCCCAGCAAAACCGAATCCAATTCAAAAGGCAAGCGTGGTGCTGGGGTGGGACAGTAGCGCCAAGTTGAATTCGATTTCAGGGCGTGAAGGACGCTCAACGCTCCTGCAGGGCCGCCAGGGCGTGGACGGTCGCGGCGGTGTCCGGGTACAGCCGCCGGTAGAGGTCGTACAGCTGGTCGTAGCGTCCGGTGTGCTCGGCGCGGGGCGTCACCGTCTCGCGCACCGGGTTCCAGTCCTCGATGGAGGCGTCCCCGACGAGCCGCGCGGCCAGCAGGGCATCGCCGTAACCGGCGCCGATGGTGATGGTGCGCAGCTCCTGCGGGCGGCCGGTGATGTCGGAGACGATCTGCGTCCACAGGGAGCCCTGGGTGCCACCGCCGACGGCGACCACGCGGCGGATATCGCCACCGGCCGCCTCGATGACCTCGATGTTCTGGCGGACGCCGAACCCGGTGGCTTCGAGTGCGGCCCGGTAGAGGTCGCCGCGGGTGTGGGACAGGGTCAGCCCGGCGATCACTCCGCGGGCGTCCGGGTCCATGATCGGGGTGCGCTCGCCGGAGAAGTACGGGAGCATCAGCAGGCCATTGGCGCCGGGGCCCGACTCGGCGGCCAGCGCGGTGAGTTGGGCATGGTCGCCGTCGGCGAACAGGTCCCGCAGCCAGCCGGCGACCGCACCGGAGGTGGCCATGCCACCGGCCAGATTCCGGGTTCCGGGCAGGGCGCCGACCGTACCCCACAGGGACGGGCTGGTCAGCGGCTTGGGCACGGTATGGATGAGGAACATGGTGGTGCCGTACATCAGCATCAGATCGCCGATGTGATGCGCCCCCACGCTCAGTGCCTCGGCCCAGGCGTCGATGGTGCCGGTGGTGACGGGGATCCCGGCGGGCAGACCGGTCGCCTCGGCGGCCTCGGCGGTGAGGACACCGGCCGCCTCACCGGGCCAGCGCAGTGGCGGCAGTTCGATACCGGGGGCGATCTCGGCGGCCCAGGGGGCGTACCACTCACCGGCGAGCGTGTCGTACAGCGGGGTGCACTGGCTGGCCGAGTGGTGGTCCAGAACGTAGTTCCCGGTGAGCTTCCTGACCAGCCAGGAGCTGGGCATGTACAGCCGCCGGGCCCGCGCATGGACCTCGGGCTCCTCCTCGGCGATCCAGGCGATCTTCGGCCCCGCCGCCTGTGTGGTCAGGGCGGAGCCGCAGCGACGAATGATCTCCTCTGCGCCGAGCCGCGCCTCGAGGCGCTGGATCTGGTGGACCGAGCGGGTGTCCACGCCGTACAGAACGGCGGGACGCAGCGGGGTGTCGTGCTCATCGGCCAGCAGGACACAGGGCCCCATGCCGCTGACCCCGACGGCGACCACGGCAGTGTCCCCCGGGGCGGTCAGCTCCCGGGCGAGCTCGACGAACTCGCGCCACCAGACGGCAGCGTCCATCTCGAAGTGGCCGGGGCCGGGCCGTGCGGGGGTGTGCTCCCGAGTGGCCGAGCGGATCAGGGTGCCATCGAGGCCGACGAGAACGCCCTTGCTGCTCGAGGTGCCGATGTCCACACCGATGACTGCGTTGCGAGGCATGGCGAGCACGCTGGCAGAAGGCGATTTCAGGGTCAAGGAAGCCCGGACACATGGCCCTTATCCGGGAGAGATTTCCACAGCGGGCGCACCTGCCGCTCCGGGTACGGGACGGACCGGACGGCCAGGTCGAGCACGGTCTGACCGGCGGTGTTGACGGCGTCGATATCGGCGCCCCACCACCGGCCCGCCGCGACCGCCCGGCCGCCGCCCCGCCTCAGGCGAACACCGACAGCAGCAAGGCCATCGCCAGGCCGAGCACGCTGACCAGCGTCTGCACGACCGTCTGGGTCTTGGTGGCCTGGCTGAGGTCCATTCCGAACGACTCCTTCACCAGCCAGAACCCCGCGTGGTTGACATAGTTGAGGCCGAGGGAACCGGCGCCGATCGCGACCACGAGCAGGGATGCCTCCAGGCCCCCTCCGTCACCGATCAGCGGGGCCACGATGCCGGTGGCGGAGACGATGCCGACGGTGGCGGAGCCCGTGGTCAGCGACAGCAGCAGGGCGATCAGCCAGCCCAGCAGGATCACATTGATATGGGCGCCCTCGGCGGCCGAGGCGATGGCATCGCCGATGCCCGAGTCCTGGAGGACCTGCTTGAAGGCCCCTCCCCCACCGATGATGAGCAGGATCGCGGCGATGGACTTCAGGCTGTCGGTCAGGGAGGCGCGGGTCTCCTCGCCGGAGCGGCCGGAGCCGAACACCGTCACCCCGAAGGCGAAGACGAAACCGGCGAGCATCGCCACCAGGGGTTCTCCGGCGAACACGAGCGCCGCGCCCAGCCCGCTCGACTCGTCCAGCACCGTCTCGGCGAACGTGCGCAGCAGCATCAGGACGACGGGGACCAGCACCGCCGCCACGGCCAGGCCGGTGGGCACACCGGTCCGGCGACGGGGCGTGTCCGTGTCCGCCTGTGCACCGGGACCCGAGGTGGCCGCGGCGGGCTGCCGCTCGGCGCCGGCGAACTGGGCCACCAGTTCGGCGTCGGGGGCGACGTCGGGCAGCCGGGGCGCGATCCAGCGGGCGTAGACGGGGCCCGCCAGGATGACGGTGGGCACGGCGCAGACGATACCGACGCCGAGGGTGAGACCGAGGTCGGCGTGGAGACCGGTCATCGCGGTCAGCGGCCCGGGGTGGGGTGGGAGCATGCCGTGCAGGGTGGACAGCGAGGCGATGGCGGGCACGCCGAGGAGGACGTACGGGCTGCCCTTCGTGCCGCCGTGGCTCTCCATCCTGCGGGCGACGCTGAAGATCAAGGGCAGCAGCACGATCAGGCCCACCTCGAAGAACATGGGCACGCCGATGACGAACGCCGCGGCGCCGACCAGCCAGGGCAGCCTGCGCGGCTCGGCGCGGGCGACGAGGGCGCGGGCGATGGTGTCGGTCGCGCCCGAGTCGGACAGCAGACGGCCGAGCATGGCGCCCAGGGCGAGGGTCACGCCCACGTCGCCGAGGGTGCCGCCGGCGCCCTCCTCGATGGATCCGGCGAGTTTCGCGGCCGGTTCACCGGCCGCGATCCCCGTGCCCACGCTGACCAGGACCAGCGCGACGAACGGGTGGACACGCAGCCGGGAGTTGATGAGGTAGATCAGCGCTGCTATCGCCACCGTGAGGATGAGCAGCAGCCACCAGGTGTGTGCGGTCATGCGGTGCCTTCCAGGACATGCGTGTCGTTACGGGACATGCGGGCGGGTTCGTACGGCCACCGGGGCATGGGTGGGTAAGGGAGTGGGGGTGGTGGGGTGGTGCGGATCGGGGGCGTGCGGGCGTGAGGCGGTAGCCGGTGGCAGCCGCCGGGGCGGTCACCGGTGGCGGCCGCCCCGGCGGGGGTCGGTCAGTCCAGTCCCAGGTGTCCGACCAGTTCGGCCACGGCCTTGTCCTGCCGGGCCAGATAGGTGGCGAAGGCGCCACCGGTGGTGAAGGCGTCGGTCCAGCCGTGGCGGGTGAGCTCGGCCTTCCACTGCCGGGAGGTGTGCAGCGCGGTCAGCACCTCGATCCAGCGTTCGCGGTCCGCTGAGCTGATGCCGGGCGGGGCGACGATCCCCCGCCAGTTGTCGAAGACGAGATCGATCCCGGCGGCCTTCAGCGTCGGCACCCTGGGCAGCGCCGCCACCGGCCGGTCGCTGGTGACCGCGAGCACCCTGAGCTGCCCGGCGGCGATCTGGTCGAGGAACTCACCGATGCCGCTGGTGGCGAAGTCGACCCGGCCGTCCAGCAGGGCGGGGAGCAGATCGCCGCCACCGCCGTCGTAGGCGGCGTACCGCACCTTCTTCGGCTGGATGCCGACGGCGCCGGCCAGCGCCATGGGCAGCAGGTGGTCCGGGCCGCCCAGGGACGAGCCGCCACCGACCGTGACGCCTCCGGGGCTCCTGCGCCACCCGGCGACCAGGTCGGCGAGGGTGCGGTACGGCGAGTCCTTGCGGACCACCACCGCCTCGGGCTCCTCGATCAGGCGGGCGATCGGGGTGGTCCGCGCGACGGTCACCTTCGCGCCCTGCACATGGGCCGCGCCGAGGACACCGAGGCCCATCTGCAGGGCGAGCCGGCCATTGCCCCGTTCGTCCACGGTGCGCCGCAGGCCGACGGTGCCACCGGCTCCGGGGAGGTTGAACACCTCCATGTCCGAGGCGCTCCCGGTCTCCTCCAGCACCCGGGCCACGGTCCGCGCCGTGGTGTCGTACCCGCCTCCGGGAGTGTTGGGCACCAGGATGCGCAGACCGTCGTCCGCGGTGCCCCCGGACCCCGGCCAGGTGCCGCAGGCGCCGACGAGCAGGGACAGCACGGCGGCCAGGAGGCCGGACAGGGCGCGGGTGCGGCCTCTCATGGCACCTCCCTTTCGCTTCCCAAACGGCGGACGCCATGATTGTGCAGCCTGGTGAGAAATGGGCCCAGGTTGTGTCAGCAGGAGAGATTGAGTTCATTGTGGTCGCCGCGTTCCGTCGTCAAACACTCGCGGGCGAGATGCTGGTGTTGCAGCTCGCCATCGTCGTGGTGGTGCTGATGGCGGTCGCCGCGGTCTCGCTCGCGCAGTCGGAAGCCACCTTCAACCGGGTGGAGGGCCGCCGGGTCGGTGCGCTCGCCGAGCAGCTGGCCGCCCAGCCGCTGGTGCGGACCCGGCTGGTGGGCCCCTCGCCGGGAGAGGCGCTGGCCCCGCTGGTGTACTCGTCCCGGGTGCAGTCGCGGGTGACGTCCGTCACGGTGGCCGACGGTCACGGGCGCGTCGTCAGCTCGACGAATCCCACGGTGCTCGGCGACCGGCTGCCGCTGGGCAAGGGGGTCGGCGCGGGGCGCGGCTGGTCGGGCACGCTGGACTGGGACGGCAGCCGGGAGCTGGTGGCCCAGGTGCCGGTCCTCGGCGCGACCGGCGACGACCTGGGGCGGCATCTGGGCACCGTCATGATCGGCGAGGCGTCTCCCACGGTGTGGCAGCGGCTGAGCGGCGCGTCCTCGTACCTGCCCGTCTACCTCGGCGTCGCCAGCGCGCTCGGCGTCGTCGGCTCCTGGCTGCTGGCCCGGCGCGTCAAACGGCAGACGCTCGGGCTGGAGCCGCGTGAGATCACCGGGCTGGCCGAGCACCGCGAGGCGATGCTGTACGGCATCGCCGAGGGCGTCGTCGCGCTCGATCCGCAGCACCGCGTGACGCTCGTCAACGACATGGGCAGACGGCTGCTGGACCTGCCCGAGGACTGCGTGGGCCGGAACCTGGCCGAGCTCGGCATCGAGGGACGGCTGCTGGACGTGCTGGCCGGTGCGCGGAAGGAATCGAGCGACCCGAAGGACGAGGTCGTCGTCCGGCACGGCCGCGTCCTGGTGATGAACCGGATGACCGTGGTCAAGGACGGACGGCCGCTCGGCTCCGTCACCACACTGCGGGACCGCACCGAGCTGGCGCGGCTGGAGCGCGAGATCGGCTCCTTCCGCGGCACCTCCGAACTGCTGCGCGCGCAGACCCATGAGTTCGCCAACCAGCTGCACACCATCTCCGGGCTGATCCAGATCGGCGAGCAGGAGGAAGTGGTGCGCTACATCCGGGCGCTGAACCAGCGCCGCCAGTCGCTGGACATGTCCATCGGCCGCCGGGTCCGGGACACCGCCGTGGCCGCGCTGCTGATGGCGAAGGCGTCCCAGGCCGCCGAGCGGAAGGTGGCCCTGCGGCTCTCGGACCGCACCGCGCTGGACCGGCTGACGCCCGAGGACGCCGCCGATGTGGCGACCGTGGTCGGCAACCTGGTCGACAACGCGATCGACGCCGCCACGTCCGAGCGCGGCGACGGGAAGGTGGCCCCGGACGGCGACGAGCCATGGGTGGAGGTCGAGCTGCGCCAGGACCACGCCAGTGTGGAGATCGTGGTGCGCGACTCCGGCCCCGGTGTCGCCCCCGACCTCGCCCAGGAGGTCTTCGCCCATGGCTTCACCACCAAGGCCGCCCGGGAGGGCGAGCGCGGCATCGGGCTCGCCCTCACCCGGCTCGTCTGCGAGCGCCGCGGTGGCGAGATCGCGGTGACCAACACCCCCCAGGGCGCGATGTTCAGCGCCCGCATGTCCGTCAGCCACCCCGCCGACGCGGTGGCGGAAGGAGCGACCCGATGACCGAGTCGGCCGGCACGATCGATGTGCTCGTCGTGGACGACGACTTCATGGTGGCCCGTGTCCACCGCACCTTCGTGGAGCGGGTGGCGCCGTTCCGCGTCGTCGGCACCGCCCACACCGGTGAGCAGGCGATCGAGGCGGTCGACGCGCTCCGGCCCGATCTGGTCCTGCTCGACCTCTATCTGCCGGACCTCTTCGGCCTGGACGTCATCCCCCGGCTGCGCACCGCCGGGCACGACTGCGACGTCATGGTGATCACCGCGGCCCGGGAGGCCGACGCGGTGCGCGGTGCCGTCCGCCAGGGCGTGGTGGACTACCTGCTCAAGCCCTTCGACTACGAGGATCTGCAGCCCCGCCTCGAACGCTATGCGACCCAGCGTGGACGGCTGCTCACCACGGTCGTCCGTGGTCAGGCGGATGTGGACCGGGTCCTGGCCGGGGCGTTCGCGCCTCCGGCGGGCGGCGCCCTCCCGAAGGGCCTGAGTGTGGAGACGGCCCAGCTCGTCGAGCGTGCCCTCCGCGAAGCGGACGGCACCGTCTCCGCCGCCGAGGCGGCCACCACGATCGGCATCTCCCGGGTCAGCGCCCGCCGTTATCTGGAGTACTTCCACGCCACCGGCACCGCCGACGTCGCTCTGCGCTACGGCACCACCGGCCGCCCGGAGCGCCGCTACACCTGGCGGGCGTAGCAACCCCGGTCCGGTGCACGCCGGTTCGCATCCGGCCCGGCGGACGGCGACACGTGGCGAGACGGCCGAACGAGCCTTGTCATGACCCTTGACGCGGCTCGGCGCGTCCATCAAGATCCCACTGGAACCGATTCCGTGACTCCTCCACCCCTTGATGGGGGTGGCTTTTCGCTAGGCCGGTTGGGCTTCGCGACGGACCAGCCCGGCCCGTAGAACGTTGATCGCTCCCGCTGTGTCGGCGTGTATGTTGTGGCCGCACGAGACGCAGTGGAACTTTTCCTGTGTGGGCCGGTTCTCCTTGGCGGTGTGCCTACATGCGGGGCACCGCCGGGAGGTGTTGCGGGGGTCCACGGCCATCACTTCCCGTCCGGCGCTTTCAGCCTTGGCGTTCAGGATCGCGAGGAACACCCCCCATCCGGCATCGGCGATCGAGCGGTTCAGCCCGGCCTTCGAACTGGCCCCGTTGGGCAGGAAGTTGCCCGGCTGGTTGGGGTCGGGCTTCGGGGCAGGGGCCTTGCTCATGTTGCGGATCTTGAGGTCTTCGTACGCGATGAAGTCGTGCTCACGGACCAGGTTGAGGGCGGTCTTGTGCGCGTGGTCGAGGCGCTGGCGCCGGACCTTGCCGTGGAGCTTGGCTACCTTCTCCACGGCACGCTGGTGGTTGGCAGTCCGATCGTAGGCCTTGCGGCGCGGAGACAGCGCCCGTTGAGCGGCTTCGAGCTTCTCGGCAGCCTTCCTGCCGTGGCGCGGGTTGGAGACGAAGGAGCCGCTCGAGTCGGCGAGGAAGTTGGCGATCCCCAGATCGATACCGACCACCGAGCCGGTCGGCGCAAGCGGTTCGGGCCGGGCCTGCTCGGCGGTCAGCACAACGAACCACTTACGGCCCTCGCGCTTGACGGACACGGTCTTGACGTTGCCGACAACTGCCCGGTGCTGGTGCACCTTTACATGCCCGACGCCTTGAAATCGGACGCGGGTAACGGGGGCGTGCGGGGTGGAATCCCAGCGGCAGCCGTCGCCGTCCTTGGGAAAGTCGACCGTATCGAACCAGTTGACCCCGCGAAAGCGCGGATAACCGGGTATCTCGCCAGATTTGACCCGCCGGAAGAATGCCGCGAACGCTTTGTCGAGACGGCGCAGCGTCGCCTGCTGCGAGGAGAAGGACCAGCGCCCCTGACACTCCGGGTCGCATGCCCGGATCTCCTTGAGCTGCGCGGACTGTATCCCGTACGCGATGTTCGTCTTCGACGGGTGCCGGTAGGCGTCGCGGCGTTCCTGCAACGCCCCGTTGTACAGCGAGCAGTGATCGCGCAGCATCTCGCCGAGCGCCTGCTCCTGCCGGACGGTGGGCCGCATGAGGAACTTGTACGCCCGGATCATCCAGCCCACCTCCTGCGTGCCGATTCCGTCAATCACACTAGACTTGGTGCATGTCACCACGCTGGGACCCAAACCCCAAGGTGCGGCGCGGCCGTCACGTAGTCTACAACCTTCACGCACATTTGGTGTTTCTCACCAAATACCGGCGGGATGTCTTCAACGACGAGATGCTGACGCGCTGCGCAGAGATCATGCGGGGCGTGTGCACCGACTTCGGAGCGGACCTGATCGAGTTCAACGGTGAAGAGGACCATGTCCACCTGCTCGTGCTCTACCCACCGAAAGTCGCCCTCTCCAGCCTGGTCAACAGCCTCAAGGGCGTCAGCTCGCGGTATCTGCGCGCCGAGTTCACCAGCCGCGTCGACCGCGCAACCATGCACGGCCGCTTCTGGTCCGGCTCCTACTTCGCCGGATCATGTGGCGGCGCACCACTTCAGATGGTGAAGGACTACATCGAGAACCAGAAGCGGCCTACCTGACCGTCACGACGAAGAGACAGAGAACTACGACTTCGTCGCCTACGGCACCGCGTCCGCCCTGTATTTCGGCGACGCGTTCTTCCCCAACTCGGACCCGGTGGTCGGCACCCTGCTGGCCTTCGTCACCCTCGGCGTCGGCTTTCTGATGCGCCCGATCGGCGGGGCCATCGGCGGCTATCTCGGCGACCGCCACGGCCGTAAACCGGTCCTGGTCGCGGCCCTGTTGACGATGGGCATCGCCACCGTCCTGATCGGCATGCTGCCCACCTACCAGCAGGTCGGGGTGTTCGCGCCCGTCCTGCTGGTGGTCATCCGCTGCATTCAGGGGCTGGCGTTCGGCGCCGAGTGGGGCAGCGCCGTGATGATGACGTACGAGCACGCGCCCCGCGCCCGCCGGGGCCTGTACTCGGCGATACCGCAGGCCGGAAACCCGCTGGGCATCGCGCTCGCCAACATCGCCTTCCTGCTCTCCTCCACCCTCGACTCCGACTGGGCCTGGCGGCTGCCCTTCCTGGCCAGCGCCCTGCTGATCGTGGCCGGAGTGGTCATCCGGATGAAGCTCACCGAGTCCCCGGAGTTCGAGGCCGCCAGGGCGAAGGGCACCACCGTCCGCAACCCGCTGCTCAGCGTGGTGCGCGAGGACTGGCGCAACATCCTGCGCATCATCGCCCTGCGCGTCGTGGAGTCCTGCGCCTACTACCTGACCGCCACCTATCTCCTGTCCTACATCACCGACCGCGACTCGGGCGACCGTGGTGTGGCACTGGCCGGTGTGGTCACCGCCAGTCTGCTCGCCACCGCCACCACCGTGCTCTCCGGCGCGCTCACGGACCGCGTGGGCCGCCGCACGGTCTATCTCGTGGCCTGTGTGCTGGCCGCGGTCTTCGGCTTCCCGATGTTCCTGATGGCCAACTCCGGGGCTCCGGTGCTCCTCGTGCTGATCTTCCTGATCGGCATCGGGGTGATCCACGCGGCGCTGACGGGCACTCAAGCGGCCTGGTTCGCCGAGCTGTTCAACACCGCCACCCGCACCTCCGGGGCCTCGCTGGGCTACCAGACGGCGGCGTCGGTGGCCGGTTTCGCGCCGTTCCTCGCCGTCCTGCTCGCGGAGTCCTTCGGCTGGGCGGGCCCGGCCGGGCTCTATGTGTGCATCGCGCTGGTGGGACTCGCCGGTGTGCTGTCCACCCGCGAGACCTGGGGTCCCGGGCAGCGCACGGCCCTCGCAGCCGATCAGCCGCGGCGCGTGGCCGACCGGGAGCGGCATCCTTCGCGCTGAGGGCAGCCGGTGAGCGGGGGTCCCTCGCACTGAGAGCAGCCGGGGAGCGTCGTCCCTCGCGCTGACGGCCGGCCGGTGAACGGCATCCCTCGCCGAGGAGTGGTCGGGGGCCCGGACACGGCGCCGGGCCCGCCGGTGCGTGCCGCGGTGACGCGGCCGCCCGCACCGGCGGGCCCATGGCGGGCGGACGCCTGAGAAACGACGTCAGGGCTTGCGGGCCACCGCTCCGTACATGGCGATGTCCTCGTCCTTGATGGTTTCGGTGGAGGTGCCGTCCGGGCGCCACTTGTGGACCTGGGTGAGGCCGGGCTCGACCAGATCGAGGCCGTCGAAGAACCGCTCGGCCTCGGCCTCGGTGCGCAGCCGCATGGGCATGTCGCGGGCCGCGTACTCGCGGGCGACCCGGGCCACCTCGTCCGGTGCGAAGTCGGCGGTGCCGATGGACATCGCCAGATAGCTCCCGGAGGGCAGCGGCTCCAGGAGGCGGTTGACGATTCCGTAGGCGTCGTCCTTGTCCAGGACGAAGTGCACGATGGCGATGACCGTCAGGGCGACCGGGCGGCCGAGGTCGAGGGTCTCGCGGAGCTCGGGGGCCTCCAGGATGGAGGCGGGCTCGCACATGTCCGCCTCGACGTAGGCGGTCCGGCCCTCGGGTGTGCTGGCGAGCAGCCCCTGGGAGAGGGTGAGGACGATGGGGTCGTTGTCCACGTAGACGACCCGGGAGTCCGGGGCGACCGCCTGGGCGATCTCATGGAGGTTGGGCGAGGTCGGGATGCCGGTCCCGATGTCGAGGAACTGCCGGATCCCCGCCTCTTCGGCCAGATAGCGCACGGCCCGGTTCATGAAGTCGCGGTTGGCCCGCATATGGATCGGGAGGGCGGGCCACTCCCGGGACATGGCGATGCCCGCTTCCTTGTCGGCCGGGTAGTAGTCCTTACCGCCGAGGATGTAGTCGTAGATACGTGCCGAATGCGCGTTCTCGGTGTCGATGCGGTCGGCCGACCATCCGTTGTCGCTCAAGGCGTCCCCTCCCAGTGGATCGTCACGTGGATCGTCAGTTCGCTGTCGGTGTGGCCCCCCGTCCGTGCGGGGCCGGGCGGCCTCGCACGGACGGGGAAGGTTGCGGTGCCGTGGCGCTAGCAGAGGAAGTCGGCGTCGCCCGCCTTCACCCCTGCCAGAAACCGGGTCATCTCGTTCGTGGTGAAAACCAGCGCGGGGCCCTCGGGGTCGGTCGACTGACGCAGCGCCACCCGCCCGTCGTGCAGCTTCTTGGCTTCGACGCAGGCGCCCCCGGCGTCGTCGCTCCACGGCTTGGACCAGCCCCTGGTGCCGAGATCGTGGGAGGGCATGCCGCTGCGTATGTGGTGGTGCACTTCAGAGCTCCTTGCGAATGGCGCCGAGGACGGCCTCGGTTTTCCTGGCGGGCACCGACTGGGCGCCCATCCGGTCCAGGACCTCGCGATACACCACCACGTCTTCCTCCTTGTCCAGATACACCGCGCCGACCAGGCCGCTGAGGTAGACGATGTCGGGCAACTCCGCGGCCCTGAACCGGAAGACATGGAACGCACCGGCCCGCATGGCCGGATGCGGACCGCTTCCGAACGGCATGATCTGCACGGTCACATGAGGGAGGGCGCTGATCTCGATCAGGTGGTCGATCTGGGCGCGCATCACGGCCGCGCCGCCCACCGGCCACCTCAGCACGGTCTCGTCCATCACGACCCACAGCCGGGGAGGGGAATCCCGGGACAGCAGTTCCTGGCGCTGCATGCGCAGGGCGACCCGGCGCTCGGTGGCCTCCGCCGGAGCGTGCGGGTTACCGGCGCTGAGCAGCGCACGGGCGTAGTCCTCGGTCTGCAGCAGCCCGTGGACGAACTGCGCCTCGTAGGCACGGATCTGAAGGGCCGCCTGCTCCAGGTTCAGATACGCGGCGAACCAGTCCGGCATCACATCGCGGTAGGTGTGCCACCAGCCGCGCTTGTTGGCCTCGCGGACCGACTTCAGGAAGGTGTCGATCTCATGCCGGTCGGTGACGCCGTAGGTCTGGAGCAGCTTCTCCACGTCCGCGAGCCTGAGCCGCGCCACCTTGGCGGCTTCCATCCTGCGGATCGTGGAGTGGCTGACCCCGATCGCCGCGCCCGCCTGGTCGTAGGTGAGGCCGGCGCGGGTCCGCAGCTCCTCCAGCTGCCTGCCGAGGATCATGCGGAGGACAGAGGGTGCACCGCCCCATGCGGATTCCGCGGCCAACGCTCTACCTCCCCACACCGGGCTTCACCGCTGCAGTCTGTCACGGTCGCCGGACCGGACAAGCGGAACCCCCGATGGCAACTTGCAATTTCCAATTTACCGCTTGCAACTCGTTCGTTGCACCTGTCACAGTGGTCACACCGTCCGATCACGGTGGGAACGCTTGCGTGGGTACGTCCGTAGGCACTGCGCAGTGCGGGAACGGCACGGTCCATGACGCGCAGGCAGACGAAAGGCGGCCGCTCGTGGCTCCCCTCGCCCTCCCCCTGACTCCCCTTCGGACGTCCCGGGAGCGGGACACGCATCCGGCGGTCGCCTTACGGCTGCCGGCCATCGCCTCCTCGGTGAGCACGGTGCGCACGGCCGTGCGCGAGCGGCTGCTCGCCTGGGGCATCGGCGCCCATGTGCGCGACGACGCACTCCTCGTGGTCTCCGAGCTGGTCACCAACGTGATCACACATACCCTCAGCGATCATGTGGAGTGCAGGCTGAGCATCCGCGCGGGACATCTGCGCCTCGAGGTCGAGGAAGAGATCCGGGCCCACACCCTCCCCGCGCCGCGCACCCCCGACCCCGATGAGCACGGCGGACGAGGGCTGCTGCTGGTCGGCGCGGTGAGCAGCGCCTGGGGCGTCCGGGACGCCCCGCACGGGCCGGGTCGGATCATCTGGGCCGAGCTGCCGGCGCGCACGGAAGAGTGTCACTGACTGATGGACCGACAGTTTGTCGCCCCCGAGGCGCCATCACTCAGCGCGCCCAACCGCTGGCGAGGCCACGGCGGCCGGCTGTGCCTGCCGGACGGACTGCCCGCCAGGCTGGGATACGACGCGGTGGGGATGCCCGCGGACATCGGCCGGCGGGTCATGAAGTGCCTGCCCCGCATCGGCTGTGTCTTCGCCGACGATCACCGGTGGTGGTGGATCGTGCCGTCCGGATCGCATATCGACGTCGCCTGGCCGTCGTTCACCAGCTATGCGGTCGGGGCCCAGATGACCGACGTGAGCGCCTGCTCCCGCCTCCCGCGCCTGGTCCATCATCCCCAGGACGACTCGCCGTACACGCCGCCGATTCCGCTGTACTTCATGACCTGCCATATCGCCGGTATCCGGCCCCACTGGTCACCGGGGGACGCCACCGGGCCGTCCCGAGCGGTGTGAGCCGGACCGTACCGCCCCCCGCACGCTGATGCTCCGCACGAGGCCCAGCAAGGCCGACAACGTTGTCCCAGCTATGGACAAACACCGGTTGTGAATGCTCTGGTATTCGTGCAGCAAGTGTTCCCTGTGGAAGAGTTCCGCCGCCCACCGGGCGGCGGCGCCAACCGGACCATGGAGCAGCAGCGTGCTGAAACACTTGTTCCTCCGCTTCCCCTCCCTTCTCCGTCCAAGACGGACCTGGCGGCGGCGCGTTGCCGCCGCCGTGGTCCCCGCGCTGGCCGCCACCGCCCTGCTCGTCTCCGGTGCCGGTCCCTCCCACGCCGCCCCGGCCTGGGACCCCAAACCCTCCCCGATGACGACTCCGTGGACGAACCAGGTCCCGGTCGACCACCCGCTGCCGGAGTATCCGCGCCCGCAGCTCACCCGGCCCGACTGGGCCGATCTCAACGGCATTTGGGACTTCGCGGTCACCTCGCGCGACGCCGGACAGCCGACCACGTTCGGCGAGCAGATCCGGGTGCCGTTCGTGCCCGAGTCCGCGCTCTCCGGCGTCCAGCGCAAGATCACCCAGAATGACAAGCTCTGGTACAAGCGCACCTTCACGGTGCCCTCCGGCTGGAGCGGCCGCCACATCCAGCTCAACTTCGGCGCGTCCGACTGGGAAACCACGGTCTGGGTCAACGGCCGGCAGGCCGGCGCCGCCCACCGCGGCGGCTACGACGCCTTCTCGTACGACATCACGCCCCTGCTCAACGGCGGCACCAACACCATCGTCATCTCCGTGTACGACCCGACGGAGACCGGCGGCCAGGCCATCGGCAAGCAGCGCATCCAGGACGTCACCCCGCACCCCGGCAAGAGCATCGTCTACACCGCCTCGTCCGGGATCTGGCAGACCGTCTGGCTGGAGCCCACCGCCACCGCGCACATCACCCGCCTGGACATGGTCCCGCGCCTGGAGGACAACACCCTGCGGGTCACCGTGCGCGGCGCCGGAGGAGCGGACGGTACGAGCGTCAAGGTCACCGTCTCCAGTGGCGGCACGACCGTCGGCAGCGCCACCGGCACGGTGGGCACCGAACTCTCCGTACCGGTGCCGGGCGCCCACCTGTGGACGCCGGAGGATCCGTTCCTCTACGACGTCACGGCCGAACTGACCGGCACCGGCGCCGACAAGGTCGGCTCCTACACCGGAATGCGGTCGATCGCGGTGAAGGACGTGGGCGGGGTCCGGCGGCCGGTGCTCAACGGCAGGTTCGTCTTCCAGACCGGCACCCTGGACCAGGGCTACTGGCCGGACGGCATCTACACCGCGCCCACCGACGAGGCCCTCAAGTACGACCTGCAGAAACACAAGGACCTGGGCTTCAACATGGTCCGCAAGCACATCAAGGTCGAGCCGCAGCGCTGGTTCTACTGGGCGGACCGGCTCGGGCTGCTGGTGTGGCAGGACATGCCCTCCATGGACAGCGGCAAGACCCCGGACACCGCGGCCCGAACCCAGTGGGAGAGCGAATACCGCGCCATCATCGACCAGCACCGCAGCTCGCCCTCGCTCATCCAGTGGGTGGACCAGAACGAGGGCTGGGGCCAGTACGACCAGGCCCGCATCGCGGACATGGTCAAGGCGTACGACCCCTCCCGCCTGGTCGACAACATGAGCGGCGTCAACTGCTGCGCCGCCAAGGACGGCGGCAACGGCGACGTCATCGACAACCACAACTACGTCGGGCCGGGCAACACCCCGACCGAGCCGGTGCGCGCCTCGGTGCTCGGGGAGTACGGCGGCCTCGGCTACAAGGTGCCCGGCCATGAGTGGTACCCGGGCGGCGGGTTCAGCTACGAGGACCAGCCCACCACGACCGCGCTCAACAACCGGCTCATCGGCCTGCTCGACGGGATGCGGGAGAACACCATGCCCGCGGGCGGCCTGTCGGCCTCCGTGTACACCCAGATCACCGACGTCGAGAACGAAGCCAACGGGCTCATGTCCTACGACCGCCAGGTGGTCAAGGTCGACCAGGCCCGGGTCCGGGCCGCCAACCAGGCCCTCATCGCCGCCTCCCGGTCACTGGGCGCGACGGTGAAACTGCCGGTCGGGCAGAAGGTGTCGCTCCGGGTCACCACACCCGGCTACACCGACCGCTACATCCGCCACTACGACGGGCTGGGCTTCACCGAGGTGGTCAACGCCACCAGCGGCGACCTGCTGAAACAGGACGCCACCTGGACGGTCAGGCAGGGTCTTGCGAACAAGCTCTGCTACTCCTTCGAGTCCCGCAACTACCCGGGCGAATACCTGCGCCACCGCGAATTCCGCGTCCGGCGCGAGGCGCCCGACGGCTCCACGGTGTCCAAGGAGGACGCGACCTGGTGCCCGGTCCAGGGCAGCGGGGGCGTCCGGATGTCGGCCGCGGGCTTCCCCGGCCAGTATCTGCGGCATATCAACGCCGAGCTGTGGCTGGCCCAAGCGGGCGGCGCCCACACCTGGGACAACCCGGCCGGCTTCACCGAGGACACCACCTGGGCGATCGAGCCACCCTGGGCTCCCTGAACCACCGCCGCGGGCCCGCGCCGACGGGCCCGCACCCTCCGGCGGCCGCCGCTTCGCCCGGGCGGCCGCCATTTCTCTCCTCCCCCACGCTCATGCGCACGGCCCCCTACGGAAAGGCGGGTACGTCATGTCAGCGCGGCTCCACCGTGTCCTTCGCGGACTCCTGACCCTGGCCATCGCCCTGGCCGGACTGGTCCTCCTCCCCACCCCGTCCCGTGCCGCGACCCCCGTCTGCGCACTGGCATGCGACACCCTCGACCCCTCGAAGGCGCAGCGCGACACCTTCCCCGTACCGCAGGTGAACCTGAACGGCCGGATCCTGAAGCTGCATGTGTCCGACCCCGACAGCATGGCCTGGGCCGGCATCGACAACGGTGTGAACGGCGACTCGGTCTGGCTCGACCGCTCCTGGGACCGGGGCAAGACCTGGGACGGCCTGCTCGGCAAGGCGAGCATCCCCGGCACCTGGACCGGCACCCGCACCCTGATGTACAACCTCACCGACCCGGTGGGACACCGGCGCGGCTGGATCCGCGCCTGCGGTGACGCCGCCGGTGTCACCTGCACCGACTGGGCCTACCCGACGGTGTGCGACGGCACCTCCTGCGACGGCGCCGACCCCGCCACCGCGGCCGGCGACGACCGCCCGGTGCCGAACACCAGCCTCTTCGGGCGCACCATCAGCCTCCATGTCGACCAGAAGAACGCCATGGCGTGGGGCGTCATCGAAAGCGGTGGCGCGGGCGACGAGATCTGGCTCGACCGCTCCTGGGACAACGGCGCCACCTGGCCCGAGGGCTCCTCCCTCGGCCGTACGAGCGTGGCCCCGGGCAAGACCACGACGCGCACGGCCATGTTCGCCACCCGGGATCCGCGCGGGCTGATGTTCGGCGGCGCGGTCCGGGCCTGCGGCCGGGAAGCCGCCCACCAGGAGGGCGCCTGCACGGCCTGGGTGCGGCCCGCGCCGAGCCGGGCACGCGCCGCGGCGGACGCGCTGATGGCGTCGTACCAGACCTACGAGGGCTGGTGGCGCAGCAGTTGGTGGAACTCGGCCGTCGCGGTCACCTCGCTCATCGACTTCGCCCAGCGCACCGGGCGGCACGACTACGACTGGGCCATCGCCCGCACCTTCGAGCAGAACCGCGGCACCTTCCCGGCCGGGGTGCGCAGCTCCGACGCGGTGGAGGGCCATTTCATCAGCCGCGCCATCGACGACGCGGCCTGGTGGGGAGTGGCCTGGCTGGCCGCGTACGACCACACCCATGAGCGGCGCTATCTGGACGAGGCGGTCACCATCGCGGGTTACGTCCACCAGTACTGGGACACCGGCAGCTGCGGCGGCGGTGTGTGGTGGGACCGGGAGCGCACCTACAAGAACGCGGTGACCAACGGGCTCTACCTGTGGCTCACCACCGCACTGCACCAGCGGATCTCCGGCGACACCGTATGGGGCGACCGGGCGGCCACGGCCGCCACCTGGTACCAGCGCAGCGGGTTGATCAACGGCGCGGGCCTGGTCAACGACGGGCTGACCGGCGACTGCCGCAACAACGGCCAGACCGTGTGGAGTTACAACCAGGGCCTGGCCATCGGCGCCTTCACCCAGCTGTGGCGGTCCACCGGCAACGGCCAGTACCTGGACACCGCCCGCCGCCTGGCCGATGCCGCGATCACCTCGACGGCGCTGACCCGCGACGGCGTGCTCACCGAATCCTGCGACACCGGCACCAACACGTGCGACGACAACCAGAAGCAGTTCAAGGGCATCTTCATGCGCCACTTCGCCGACCTCGCGGACGCCACCGGATCGGCCACCTACCGGGCGTACATCACCAGGCAGGCCGACTCGATCTGGGCCACCGACCGCGACCCCCTCAACCGGCTCGGCCAGCGCTGGGCGGGCACCACCCCGAACCAGGCGGACTGGCGCACCCAGGCCGGCGCACTCGGCGCGCTGACGGCCGCGGACGGCCTGTGACCCGCCGCGCCGACACGGGGACCACCCGGCCCGGACCCCACCAGTGGTACGCACATCGACGCCAGGAGGCGCCCATGCACCCCCGCACCACCCGCCGCCACGCGGCACTGCTCACCGCCCTGCTGGCCATCGGGTGGGGCCTACTCTCCGCCCCACCCGCCGCCACCGCGGCCCCGTCCGCCGCCAAAGGAACACCGCACACCGCCGCCGCGACACCCCACACCGCCGCCGCGGGCACCTTCCGCAACCCCCTCAACACCGGCCCCGACCCGTATCTGACCGTCTGGAACGGCAACTACTACCTCACCACCACACAGGGCGACAGCATCCGGATGTGGCGCTCCTCCTCGCTCGGCACCCTGCTCGAAGCCGACCCCATCACCGTGTGGACGGACACCGACCCCTCCCGCGACCAGCACATCTGGGCACCGGAGTTCTACCGCTTCGGCGACCGCTGGTACCTCTACTACACCGCCGACGACGGGGTCGACGACCACCACAGGCTCTATGTGCTGGAGTCGGACCGCGACGACCCGGCCGGCCCCTACCACTTCAAGTCCCGGCTGACGCCGCCCAACCACGCCTCCGACTTCGCCATCGACCCCGGCATCCTCCAGCACAACGGGCGCCTCTACCTCGCCTACTCCGGCATCAACCAGTACCAGCACAACGGCATCAACATCGCCCCCCTGTCCAACCCCTACACCGTCTCCGGCAACGCCGTCGCCCTGAACGCGGCCGGTGGCTGCCCCGAGGTGCGCGAGGGCGCCGAATTCCTCTACCGCAACGGCCGCACCTGGATGACGTACTCCACCTGCGACACCGGCAAACCGGACTACCAGGTGTGGATGATGTCCCTGCCCTCCGGCGCCGACCCGCTCGTGCCCGGCAACTGGACCCAGCACTCCGGCGCGCGGTTCGCCCGCGCCGACGACCACGGCGTCTACGGCCCCGGCCACCACGCCTTCTTCCGCTCCCCCGACGGCACCGAGGACTGGATCGTCTACCACGCCAAGTCCACGTCGGTGAACACCTACAGCGACCGCACCACCCGCGCCCAGAAGATCACCTGGAACGCCGACGGCAGCCCCAACCTGGGCCGCCCGCTCGCCGCGGGCGCCACCCAGGACCTGCCGTCCGGCGACCCGGGAGCGGGCACCTACTGGATCAACGACGACGGCCGGTCCAGCGGCGACGGAAGCGCCACCTTCACCGGCTCCTGGAACTCGGGGACCGGCTGCGCCACCCAGTGCTTCTGGGGCGACGACCACTGGAGCGACCAGGCGGGCAACACCGCCACCTTCTCCTTCACCGGCACCCGGATCGCCCTGCTCTCGGTCCGCGACACCGGCAACGGCATCGCCGCCCTCAGCGTCGACGGCGGCCCCGAACAACGCCGGGACTTCTACGGCGCGATCCGCACCGGCGAGACCCTCCAGTACCTCAGCCCCCGGCTCCCCTACGGCCGGCACACCCTGCGCATCCGCGTGACCGGTGAGCACAACGCCCAGTCGGGAGCCTCGTTCGTGAGCGTGGACCGTGCGGAGGTGTACACCCGCTAGCACCGGACACTCCGGGGCTAAGGCGTCTCCGGCGCGTCGGCCGCCGGGACGAGCAGACCGTGCAGGGCGTACTCCACCAGCTTGCGCACCTCCTCGGGGGCCAGCGACTCATGCCCGGCCATCAGGCGGAACGCCGGCGCGCCCAGCAGCACGTCCGTGGCCGTCGCGGCGTCCACACCCCGCCTGGTCAGCCCCGCCTCGGCGGCCCGGGCCCAGTACGGCTCCAGGGCCGCCCTGCGGGGCGCCAGGAAGAACTCGTGGAAGTACGGCGCCGCCTGCGGCTCGGTCGCGCAGGCGGCCAGCAACTGGCCGAAGACGCCGCCTTCCGGACTGGTGTAGTAGGTCAGCAGGTCGGTCGCGAAGGTGACCAGATCCTCGACGGGACGGCCGGTGTCCGGGACCACCACCGCCTCGGCCGCATCCCGGCCGAACGCCTCCGCCATGATCGCCGCCTTGCAGGGCCAGTGCTTGTAGATGGTGGCCGTGCTCACCCCCGACCGGCCCGCGATGCGGTCGATGGTGACCCCGGCCGTGCCCACCTCGCGCATGAGCGCGCTGGTGGCGGTCAGCACCGCGTCATGCGCCCGGATGCTGCGCGGGCGCCGGGGACGGTCCTGAGTGCGGGGCGCACCGGGTGCGTCGGCGGTGGTGTCCACGGATGGCCTCCCTCTGCGGTTGCTCGCTTGCCCCCTGAAGTGAAGTGATGCTTCACTTTAGTTTCGGGAGACCGACGGCGCAAACCCGACCGCCGGAAACCCCCGCGAACCGCGACAAAGGAACGGTCAGGACGTCGACCATGCTCTATGAACTCGCCACCCTTTCGCTCAAGCTGCGCACGGTCCCGAAGGCGCTGTCCGCGCTGGAGACCTACACCACCAGCGACGCCACCGGCGGCCGGCTGCTCGGCTGCTGGGAGCCCGAACACGGCGTCATCGTCGGGCAGTTGCTCCTGCTGCGCGGCTTCGAGAACGCCGAGGAACTCACCGAGGAGCGCACCCGCGTACTCACCAGCGCCGACCCGTTCGGCATCGGGGAGCACCTGGCCGGCTTCCAGGTGGAGAGCTACGCCCCGTTCCCCTTCCTGCCCCCGGTCGAGCCGGGCCACTACGGCTCCGTGTACGAGTTCCGCACCTACCACCTCAAGGTCGGCGGCCTGGTGCCCACCATGGCCGGCTGGGAGGCCGCGGTGCCGGAGCGCACCCGGCTCCACCCGCTGACGACCGCCATGTACGGCCTGGACGGCGTCCCCCGTATCACCCACATCTGGCCGTTCCCCGACCTCAACGCCCGGCTGGAGATCCGCCGCGAGTCCTACGAACGCGGCATCTGGCCCCCGGAGAACGGCCCGGAGAACATCGCCCACGCCACCTCCACGATCGCCCTGCCCACCCCCATCTCCCCACTGGCCTGACCCCGTGGGCGGTTGCCGGGGCAGCCGCCGGAGCCGGGCGGAGATGACGCCCGGCGCAATCCCTCCGGGACATCCCTTACCGTGGCGCAGGTGGATCTCAACTTGCTCGTGGCGCTCGACGCGCTGCTGGAGGAGAACAGCGTGACCGCCGCGGCGGACCGGCTGCGCCTCTCGCCACCCGCCATGAGCCGGACGCTGGCCCGGATCCGGCGCGCGACCGGCGACGACATCCTGGTGCGCGCCGGCCGCACCATGGTCCCGACCCCGCGCGCGCTCGAACTGCGCGAGGAGACCCGCGAACTGGTCCGGCGGGCCACCGCCGTGCTCACCCCCGTACGCCGACTCGACCTGGCCCGCCTGAACCGGCACTTCACGGTGCGCGGTCATGACGCGCTGCTGGCGGCCCTCGCCGCCCCGCTGATCGCGAGGATCGGCGCCACGGCCCCGCACCTCCACCTGAGCCTGCTCGCCGAGTCCTCCGCCGACCGGCCCGACCTCATCCGGGGCCAGGTCGACCTGGAGATCGGCGCCAACGAGCCGGGGCGCCCGGAGATCTCCTCCGAGGTGGTGGGCAGCGACCGGATGGTCCTGGCCCTGCGGCGGGAGCATCCCCTCGCCAAGGGCAGGGTCGACATCGACAAGCTCCTCCGTATGACCTTCGTGACCGTCTCGCGCCGGGGCCGGCTGCACGACGCCGTCGACGACGCGCTTGCCGAACGCGGCCTGCGGAGGCGGGTGCTCGCGTCCCTGCCGACGAGCACCGCGGCGCTGGACGTGGTCTCCCGCTCGGACGCCGTGGCCGTCGTCGCCGAGCGGGTCTGCCGGCCCGCCTCGGCGCGGCTCGGCCTGGTCACCCGGCGGCTCCCACTGGAGCTGCCGCCGACCCAGGTGGTCGTCACCTGGCATCACCGGCACGACAGCGATCCCGCGCATGCGTGGCTGCGCGACCAGGTGCGGGACGTGCTCCGCGAGGCGACCGACGGCACGGCCGGGCGCCGGCCCGCGACCGGGCCCGGTGACCCGGCCGCATCCGCGTGACCCCGGGGCCCGGCGCGAGAGGTGCATGCGACCACGGATCGTCAGCCGCTTGGCACACTATTCCGATTCAGCGGTCTTCGGCGGCCGTCAGCTGCCGAGGGTGGCGCGCAGCCCGGGCTGCAGCCGTTCGGCGTGTGCGCGCACCATGTCGTCGCACAGCTCCCAGATCTGCTCGACGCGCAGGGCGGCGGCGGTCGCCGGGTCGGTCATGGCGGCGTGCCGGATGTGGCGCGGCTCGTCCTCCAGGGCGGCGCGCACCACGAGGTCGTTCATGCTGAGGTAGGTGCGGTTGAGCGCGGCGAGCTGCGGGGGCAGCGCTCCGGCCCGGGTCGGCTGGACACCGGACCGGTCGACCAGACACGGCACCTCGACCACGCCGTGGGCGGGGAGGTTCTCGATGAGGCCGTGGTTGGGCACATTGCCGTAGACGGTCCTGGGGGTGCCGGTCACCATCGAGTGGATGATCTGCGGGGCGTACTCCATGGTCCCCTCGACGTCGATGCAGGCACCGGCCGCGAGGTCGTCGCGGGTCCGCTCGTAGGCGGCGACGTTCTCGTCCACGATGCCGAGATAGGCGCCGATGGGCAGCCGCAGCCGCTCGATCTCGCTGTCGTGGTGCAGATACCAGGGCACATACTCGGAGGAGTGCTCGCTGGTCTCGGTCGGGTAGTGGCCGAGCCGCCGGTACATGTCGACGCGCACCCGGCGCCGCAGCTGCTCGTTCTCGGCGATCAGCGCGTCCAGCCGGGGGTACAGGTCGGTGCCGTCGTGCTCGAAACGGAGCACCCACGCCTGGTGGTTGACCCCGGCGGCGCGGTAGGTGATCTCGTCGAAGGGGACGTTCAGCAGGGCGCACAGGTCGTGCATGGTCCAGTACACCGAATGGCAGAGGCCGACCACCCGGGTCAGGCCGGTGGCCGCGGTGAGGTACTGCACGTTCATGGCCATCGGGTTGGTGTAGTTGAGCAGCCATGCCGCGGGGCATACGGCGGCGATGTCCTCGCCGAGCGCCTTGAGGAACGGGAAGGTGCGCAGGGCGCGGAAGATGCCGCCGACGCCGAGGGTGTCGCCGATGGTCTGCCGCACACCGTGGCGCGCGGGGATCTCGAAGTCGGTGCGGGTGGCCTCCCCCATGCCGATCTGGACGAGGTTGATGACGAAGTCGGCGCCGTCGAGTGCCGCGCGCCGGTCGGCGTGTGCGGTGATGTGCGCGTCGGCGCCCCGCCGCTCGGCGATGTACCGGGCGGCGGCCTCGGCGGTGGCCAGGCGTTCCGCGTCGATGTCGTGCAGGGCGATCCGCGCGGTCTTCAGCTCCGGGAAGGCGAAGAGGTCCGCCAGCAGGCCCTGGGTGAAGACGACGCTTCCGGCGCCGATCAGCACGATTTTGGGATTGGTCATGACGGGCTGTCTCCGTTGACGGTGAGGTGGGTGAGGGCTTCTTCCCAGGTGGGCTGGGCGGTGGTGCCGCCCGCGGCGCGGGTGGACAGCGCACCGCAGGCGGCGGCGAGGTCGAGTGCCTCGGCGATGGGCCGGCCCGCGAGCCGTGCGGCGAGGAAGCCCGCGTTGAAACTGTCGCCCGCGCCGACGGCGTCCTTTGGTGTCACGCGGATGCCGGCGGTGGTGAGCAGGGTCCGGCCGTCGTGGCACAGGGCGCCGTCCGCACCGTTCTTGACGGCCACCAGCGGCACCTGGTGCGCGAGGAGTTCGGCGGCGGCCGCGACGGATGTGCCGTCGGTGCCGGCCAGCCGGTGCGCCTCGGCGGCGTTGGGCAGCAGGATGTCGGTCCGGGCGAGCACGGGCGCCAGCGCCGCGCGGTCCCATCGGCCGGAGGGGTCGTCGTTGGTGTCGAGCGAGGTGGTGACGCCCGCCGCGCGGGCGGTGTCGAAGAGGCCCGGCAGATCGGCGGCGAGCCCCGGCAGCAGGAAGTAGGACGCGGCGTGGACGTGCCGGGCCGAGGTCAGCAGGTGCTCGGGCACATCGCGCCCCGAGGTCGCGGCGAGGGTGCCCGGCGCGGTGAGGATGGCCCGGTCCTCCCCGCGGGTCACGATGACGGTGAGCGGTGTCGGCAGGCTCGGGTCCAGGTGCAGCCCGCTGATGTCGACGCCTTGTGCCGCGAGGCGGTCGCGCATGTAGTGTCCGGCGCCGTCGTCCCCGACGCGTCCGGCGAAGGCCACCCGCAGCCCCAGCCGGGCGGCGCCGCACGCGGTGATCGCGGCGGAGCCGCCGAGGGTGAGCGCGCCGCTGTCGATGAGCTGTTCGCGCTGGCCGAAGGCGAGTGGGGTGGTGAGCGGTCCGACGATGACGTCCGGGTTGGCGTCCCCGATGACGAGCAGGTCGAAGGTGGGCGGCATACGGCTTCCTGACGAGTGGTGACGGAGGGGCGGTGCGGGGCGGTGGTCAGCCCTTGAGGCCGGTGGAGGTGATGGACCGGACGAAGGTCTTCTGGGCCGCGAGGAAAGCGAGCAGCACCGGCAGGACGGTGATGACGTTTCCCGCCATCACGGCCGACCACTGGGTGTGGTGCTGGCCCCGGAAGGTGGTCAGGCCCAGTTGGAGGGTGTAGTTGGCGTCGTGGTTCAGGGCGATGAGCGGCCACGACAGGTCGTTCCAGGTGGTGAGGAAGGTGAGGACGGCGACGGTGCTCAGCGCGGGGCGGGACAGCGGGACCACGATCTGGAACAGCACCCGCAGCCGCGAACACCCGTCGATCCAGGCGGCCTCCTCCAGTTCCCTGGGCAGGGAGAGGAAGAACTGCCGCAGCAGGAACACCGCGAACGGCGTCACCAGGGACGGCACGATCAGCGCCCCGAGGGTGTCGACGAGGCCCAGCTTCCGCATGACCAGAAAGGTCGGGATCATCGTCAGCTGGAATGGGATGGCCATGGTGGCCAGCATCAGGACCAGCAGCACCCGGGACCCGCCGAACCGCATCCGGGCGAAGGCGTAGCCGCCCAGCGTCCCCAGCAGCAGGTTCGACACGACCGCGACGGCCGAGACGATCAGGGAGTTGGCGAACCAGCGCGGGAACATCGCGTTGCCGAGGACGAAGCGGTAGCCGCCCAGATGGATCCCGGAGGGCCAGAGCGCCGGCGGGAACCGGTTGATCTCCGCGTCGCTCATCACGGAACTGAGCCCCAGCCAGATCAGCGGCACGGCGAAGAGCAGCGCCAGTGGCGCGAGCAGCAGATGCCACGGGCTGAACGGCAGCCGGAACCGGCGCCGTGGGCGGGCCACGGGCTCCCCGGTGGTCCGGCCGACCGGCCGGAGCCGGTCGGTGGCGCTCCCGGGGAGGTGGGACAGGTCCGTCATGACGTGGCTCCCTCGATGCGGCGGTCGTCGCGGCGCCGGACCAGCCGCAGCCCGGCGGCGACCACGAGCAGGGCGACGCCGAGGACGTAGGCCGCCGCGGCCCCGTATCCGGCGGTGAAGTTACGGAAGGCCTGCTCCCACACGAAGTAGACGATCACGGTGGTGGATCCGAGCGGACCGCCCTTCGTCGTCACGTACACCAGGTCGAAGACCTGCAGCGCGCTGATCGTCTGCCAGAGCAGCAGGAACACACTGACCGGCGCGATGGTGGGCAGGGTGACATGGCGCAGCACATGGCGGCGTTCCGCGCCGTCGAGGGTGGCGGCCTCGATGAGTTCCTTGGGTACGTCCTGGAGGGCGGCGAGGTAGATCACGACGCAGAAGCCGGTGCCGCTCCACAACGAGATGGCCACCAGGACCAGCAGGGCCTGGGCCGGATCGGACAGGAACCCCTGTGGGGAGAGCCCGAGCCGGTGCAGCAGCGCGTTGGCCGCGCCGAACTCCGGGTCGAGGATGAAGGAGAACAGGACGCCCTGGGCGGCGGCGGAGACCACGAACGGCACGAAGAGCAGGGTGCGGTACAGCCCGGAGAACCGGATGCGGCGGTTGAGGACCAGCGCGAGCGCCAGTCCCAGGCCGATGCTCAGCGGCACATACAGCGCGGTGTACACCAGGGTGTTGCGCACGGCCTGGGCGAACTGCGGATCGTCCGCGAGCTGGCGGTAGTTGTCCCAGCCCACCCAGACGCTCGGGGTGAGGAGGTCGCTGTACTGGAACGACAGCAGCAGCGACCACAGGACGGGGACGACGCTCAGGCCCAGGATGACCAGGACGGAGGGGAGGACGAACGCCCAGGCCGTCGCGGCCTCCCGGCGGCCCCTGCGGCGTGCGGGCCCGGCCGGTGTTCGCGGCGCCGGGCGGGTGATGGGGGTGGGCAGACGGGACATGTGTCGCTCCTCAACGCACCTTGGCCATGGCGGCGTTGGCTTCGTCCGCGCACCGCCGCAGCGCCTTCGCCGGGGTGCTCTTCCCGAGCAGGACGGCGGTGATGGCCTCGCCGAACGGCATGGAGATCTTGGGGTAGGCCCGGTCGACGGGCCGTACCCGCGCGGTCTGAAGCACCTCGGTGAACACCGAGAGACCGGGCACCTCGGCCGCGTGCTTCCGCCACTTCGGTCGGCGCTCGGCGGCCCGGCTCTGCGGCAGGCTGCCCGCCTCGGAGTCCCACTGGTAGGCCTGTTCGGGCTCCATGAGCCAGCCGATGAAGGTCCGGGCGGCCTTCAGCCGCGCGGAGCCGTTGTCGAACACGCTCCAGGTGTCGGGTCCTGAGATCGTCACCGACCGGCCGTGGAAGCCGGGCAGCGGGACGACGTGATAGTCGATCTTCGCCTGGCGGATGTCGGGCAGCTGCCAGGGGCCGGTGCCGACCATGCCCAGCCGGCCGGTGGCGAACGCCTGGTACATCTGCTCACCGCCGGGCTTGGGGTCGACGTAGACGCTGCGGTCCCGGGCGAGCGCGGCGAGCACATCGAGGGAGCGGACACCGGGTTCGCCCGCGAATCCGATCTCCCGCTTGCCCTTGGCGATGACCTCACCGCCCAGGTCCCAGATCATGGGCCACATCCGCCACACCGTGTCCTCGTCGCCCGCGCCGGGCCAGCCGGTGCCGAACGTGCCCTTGCCGCGGTCGGTGAGCTTCCGGGCCATGTCGATGAAGTCCTGCCAGGTCCAGCCCGGTGCGGGCAGCTCCAGCCGGGCCTCGCGGAAGAGCTTCTTGTTGCACACCACGGCGAGCGAGTCCAGCACCGCGGGCACCGCACGGACCACACCGTCGACCATGACGCCCTCCCGGGCGGCCGGCCAGTACTGGTTCCAGGGCACCGGCTGGGACTCCACGACCGATGTCATGTCCGCGAGCTGGGGACTTCTGGCGACGCTCGCCAGGTCGGAGCCGAAGATGTAGGCCACGTCGGGTGGCGACTGGGCGACGAGACCGGCCATCACCTTCTGCAGCATGTCGTCGGCCAGCACCCCGCCGCCGATGTCGACCCGTATCCCGGGGTGGCTTCGGTGGAAGGTGGCCACGAGCCGTTTGAACGCCTTCAGCGAGGGGCCGTTCTGCCCGTGCCACACCTCGATGTGGACGGTTCCGTCGGAGTCCACGCCCAGGCCGGTCCCGCATCCCGCCACCGCCGTACCCGCTGCCGCGGTGAGCGCCAGCGCGCCGCCACCGCGCAGGATGCCACGGCGCGAGGGCCCGCCCCGGCCGCTGCGGACCGCGTCCATGTCTGCCTCCAGAAGTTCGCTGGATATGTGGCCGCCGCGGTTCGCGGCGGCCACACCGTCCCCGGCCAGGACTACGGGCAGGTCTTGCGGACGTAGCCGTCCTCGCCCTTGGGCAGCACATCGCGGTCGCGCTGGACGACGCTCACCCGGTCGCCGTACTCGCAGGCGTTCTTCATCCCGGCGTTCGTGTACTCGATGAAGATGGCGTGGTCCCCGAACTCCGCCACGTAGTCGGCGCACTCGTTGTAATCGGGGTTGCCGCACTCCTCGGCGATGGCGAAGTCGAGGCCGTTGGCCGCGTGATTCCCGGCCAGCTCCACGGTGTTCTTCTGACCGACCGCAAGGCCCTTGCCGTGACCGTAGGCGGACAGCATCCGGATGTAGGTCTGGGCGTGCTCCTCGGTGATCCGGCCCTCGACGACATCACGGGTGAAGGTGTCGAAGTTGTCCAGCTCCAGCGCGTTGAAGCCCTTGGCGGCGCATTCGTCGATCTGGGCGTCGATCCTCTCCGCGATGCCCTCGCGCTTCTTCTCGGTGGTGATGTCGAGGATCGCCTCGTCCCAGTCCGTGTCGATGATGACGTCACCGTCGTCGTTCTTGAGCAGCAGGTCGGAGGGCCAGTCATCCGGGCCGCCGGGCTGGCCGGTCTTCTGCGTCTGGAAGGCGTTGACGTAACAGATGTTGTACAGACCGGGCGCCGGGGAGGCGCTGTGGTCACGGCTGACGACCCGCACCCCGGACGGCGGGGTGTACGCCCCGCCGATCTGGTAGTCGAAGCCGGCGTGGACCGGCGGAAGGGCGGCCGAGGTGGCCGAGGCGGGGGCGGGGGCGAGAACGCCGGCCGCGGCGGCCGCGGCGCATGCCACGGCGGCGCCCACAGTGGTACGGATGCGCGAACGGTTCAGGCTCATCGCTGAGAGCTCCATGATCCGTGGGCACGGCCCCGCCTCGGTCGCAGACAGCGACCTGGCGACTCGGGCCGGACTCGCGGCGGGGCCGCATACCGGCTGGGCGTACCTCTGTCGCCGAGCATTCGACATCGGCGTGCCAGGGAGTAAACCGATCAAACCGAGCCACGTCAAGAGCGTGAAACTGCTCAGTGTCGGCTCGGAACACGCACAAGCGATCAGCACGGAGGGGCGCCACGGCGGACATCACGCACAGATGCGGACATGCCGACGCGCGGGAACCCGTCGGTCCCCGCGCGCCGAACACACTAGATCCGCCGGAGTCCCACCAGCACTCTCTCCATCAGGGCGCGGTCCGGCGCGGCACCCTCCTCGGAGGCGGTCCGGTGCACGACGATCAGCCCGCGCTCGGCCAGGTCGCCGAGCAGGACCTTGGCCACCCCCAGCGGCACCAGGAGCATGGCCGCCACCTCGGCCACCGACCTCGGCTCCTGACACAGCGCGATCACCGGGCGGTGGTCGGCCTGCACGACGTCGGTGGAGCGGTGACCCAGCTCGGTGGTGGTCACCAGGGTCTCGACCTCGAAGTGGTGGTGGGACCTGGTCCGGCCGCCCGTCCATGAGTAGGCGCGCACGAGCGCGGCCGGGCCCTGGCTCTCGTCGTGCTCGGACTCCCAGGCAGCCGGCCCCTCGTCCTCCGGCGACGCCCTCGGGAAGGATCCCCCGGGCTCCTCGGGACGGCCGTCCCCGCCCTCACGGCGGGCCGGGGACTCCGGCGTGCCGTCGGACCGGGATGCCTTCCGCCCGCGTCGCCCTTTGCCGAAGCTGAAGGCGTTGAGCACGTCGGCGAAGGTCTGTTCGTCCTCCGCCCCCTGTTCTCTCCCAGGTCCCTGCCCGGAAGGGCCTTCACCGGTGCTCATCATCTCCCCGTCCGGCCTATTGGGCTGCTGTCCGCTTCACGCCCTGCAGGTTCAGCTGCTGCAGCTCAGCGCGGAGCTCCGGGGTCAGCATCTCGCCGACCTGGTCGACCAGTACGGTCATCTCGTAGGCCACCTGACCGATCTCGCAGTCCGGCGCCGCCAGCACCACGAGGCATGAGCCGTCCTCGATCGACATCAGGAGCATGTTCCCGAGCTCCATCTGGATGACCGAGGACCGCACATCACCGGTCATCAGGCACTGCGCGGCGCCCTGGATCAGGCTGATGGCCCCCGCGGCAATGGTGGCGACCTGCTCGGCCCGCTCGGCCGCCAGCCCGTCCGACGCGGTGAGCAACAGTCCGTCGGCCGAGACCACCACGGCGTGCGCCACATTGGGCACACGCTCGGTGAAATTGGTGACCAGCCATCCGAACTGGCTCACCTCCCGCAGCTGGGGTGAGGTCATGGGTTCTTCCTGTCCATCTTCGCTGAGACCTTATGTCTCGTCGCGTCCGTCGGGCTGACCCCGGCGGATGCCCGACTGGTAATTGCTGAGGAACGAATGGGTGCGGCCGGCGTTCCGCCGCGCGGATTCCTCGTCCCCGGCTCCACGCGGCTTCGGGCGCTCTTCGGTGGCGCGCGGCTTGGGCCGTTCCGTGCCCGGGCCCTGGCGCGGCACCCGCCGGGGCAGCCCGGCCTGCGTGGTTCCGCCCGCGTCCGCGGCGCCCGGCCGCTCGTGGACGATCTGGCCGGAGTCATCGGCGGCGTCCGGCCGGCTCTCGCCGCCGGGCGCGGGCGCGGCGGGAACGGGCCGCCGGGGGAGCTCGGACGCCGGGAGGCCCGCCGGCTTCCGGCTCTCGGCCCGCTCCTCGGCCGGGGGGCCCGCCGGGGCCGACTCGGCCTCGGCCGACGCGAACCACGGCGAGGGGGCGTCGCCTTGAGCGGCCGGACGCGAACGCCGCGGTGGCAGCGGGGGCTGTCCCGGCGGCGGTACGGCACGGCGGTCGGCGGGGGCGTTGCCGTTCCCCGGCCCGTTGCCGGGCCCGTCGCCGTTGCCGAGGGCGGCCGCCTTCCCCGGGGCGTCCTCGCCGGCCGCGGCGGGCCGGCCGGCCTTGGCGGGTGGTATCCGGCGCGGCAGTCCACCGGGCTGCGAGGCGTCCACGAACGCCCGGGAGCCGCTGGGGCGGGTCGGCAGGGAGCGGCCCGTGTCGCCGGAGCCGACCGAGGAGTCCCCGGCACTCAGCGAGCGGGCGCCGTCGGTCGCGCGGCGCGGCAGCGGCGCCGCCGGGGCCGCGCCGGTCTCCCGGCGAGTGCCCACCGGCTCGGCCGACTTGGAGCTCCGCCGGACGGGCAGGGAGCTCTCCCGGCCCGCGAGGGCGGGCTTGTCCCCGAGCATCAGCCTGGCCGGGACCAGCACACCCGCGCGCAGCCCACCGCCGGTGTCGCGCTCGGAGATCAGCTCCACGGTGACGCCGTGGCGACGGGCCAGGCGGCCGACGACGGTCAAGCCCATCTGCCGGGACGTAGGTACCTCCACGGATACGTCCCCCGCTACGCGCCGATGAGCCTTGGCCAATTCGGCCCCGCTCATCCCGAATCCCTCGTCGCGGACCTCGATCAGTGCGGAACCGTCCAGGCGCAGTGTATTGCTGACGACCACTTGGGTCTCCGGCGGGGAGAACGCGGTGGCGTTGTCCAGCAGCTCAGCGATCATTCGCGCCAGGTCACCGGCAGCGTACCCGATCACTTCGGCGTCGTGAACGGGCTCCACCACCACCCGCCGGTAGTGCTCGATCTCGGAGACCGAGGCCCGCAGCACATTGTCGAGCGGCACCCGCTGCTCGGAGGGGCGGACCGGGGTGCTGCCGCACAGGACCATGAGGTTCTCGTTGTTGCGCCGCATCCGGGTCGCCAGGTGGTCCAGCTTGAAGAAGCTGGCCAGCTGGTCCGGGTCCTCTTCGTGCAGTTCGAGCTGTTCCATCAGCCGCAGCAGCCGGTCCACCAGGCTCTGGCTGCGCCGGGAGAGGTTGACCAGGGTGTCGCGCAGGTCGCCGCGGAGCGCGGCCTGTTCGGCGGCCAGCCGTACGGCCTGGCCGTGCACCGCGTCGAAGGCCCGCGCGAGCTGTCCGAACTCCTCGGTGGTGTGGACGGGCACGGCGCTGATCGAGGTGGTCGCCATCTCGCCCTCGCGGATGCTCGACACCGCTTCGGGCAGCCGGCGCTCGGCCACGTCGAGCGCGGTGGAGCGCAGCACGGTCAGCGACCGCAGCAGATGCCGGGCGATGGCGATACCGATGGCGAAGGCGAGCAGGAGCACCGCGAAGAGCAGCACGGACTCCGCACCGGCCCGGTCGCTCGTCTCGTCCTGCAGCTTGGCGGAGGTCACCCGGAGCCGGTCGGCAAGCCGCTTCTCCACGGTGTTGATGAGGGTGCCGGTCGCCTCCGAACTGCGGTTCCAGTCGCGGACGGCGAACGGCGCGCCGTCGGCGGTGTTCTGCCCGGCGCTCTGCGACCCCGTCCGGGACAGCACGCCGTCCAGCAGCCGGGCGCGCCGCTGGACCTCCGGGCCGGTGACCGTCCGCTGGTAGGCGCGCTGGTCCCCCTTGGTGGCCACGGCGCGGAAGTCGCTCAGCTTGTCCCGCATGCGGATGTCGGACTCCTGGAGCGCCCTGATGTGCTTGGGGTCCGAAAGCGTGCCGGGGTCGGACGCCTCCATGACGATCACGTGCTGGAGGTGGACCTGTTCCTGGGCCAGCTCCAGGTCGTACAGCGCGGTGGCCGGTCCGGAGAGCTGGGGTTCACCGAACCGGCTGCCCAGCGCCTGGTCCAGGTCGAGCAGACCGTTGATGATCTTGCTGTACTCGGTCAACGCGGTCCACGAGCCGATGTCCGTGGACGTCACCTGCTTGCGCAGCGCGGGCAGTCCGTCCAGCAGCTTGAACGCGTCGCGATAGCGGTTGGCCGAAACCCCTTCGAGGCCCTGTGCCCGCTTGGTGGTGTGTGCGACGGCGGCCTGCGCGCGGTCGACGCGCTGGTTCTGCTGCCGGAGCATGGCCGGATCGGCGGAGGCGTGGTCCCCTCTCAGCCGCTCGGCCGACATCGTCCGTTCCATCTGCAGATCGCTGATCAACGGCATCAGCCCAGCGCGCAGTCTGACCAGCCGCTGCACGTCCGCGTAGGTGTTCGCGCGCTGGACGTCGCGTTGGATCTGCACGACGCCCAAGGCGACGGCGAGCAGAGCGGGCACCACCAGAACGGCACCCAGCTTCACGGGCAGCCGCCAGTTGCGCCATTCCACGACGCCGGCCCACCACGACGGTGAGCGATCGCGCGCGGCCGCATGCCTGCCCGGGGTCATGAGGCGCGCTCCGCGCTCGGACCGGCTTGCCCACAGGGATGTATCACGATGCCGTTTCTCCTGGGATTTCCCCGGCTGGGGAAAGTCGAACGCCCGGCAGCGCGCCGGTACATCGCTTGCGGCGATGCGCCGGCGCGCCTGCCTTTACTCGAACAACTTGCTGCTCTTCTCGGCCAGTTGGTAAAGACCGTACAGAAACGGCACAGCCACCCACAGCCATGCCACGACCATGACCACGGGAGAACCCGTCCTGGCCACGTCCGGCGAAGGGCTGTCTGCGTCAGTCACCGGCTTACCGCCTCTCTACCGGAAGGGGGTCGGGGGTGTCCTCCGGGGACGCCGGCTCCGCGCTGGCCGCCGGCTCAGGTTCATGGAACTTCGGATTCACCGGACGCACCAGTTCGTTCGCGATGAAACCGATGACAAGCAGCCCCATCATGAGAGTGAACGAAAAGGTGTAGAGGGCCGGGCCGGTGTCCCCGGACTCATGCGCGGAGTCCGCGATGGAGTCCACGATGAGCGGTCCGGCGACTCCGGCGACCGACCACGCGGTCAGCAGCCGGCCGTGGATCGCGCCGACCTGGTAGGTGCCGAAGAGATCCTTGAGGTAGGCCGGAACGGTGGCGAATCCACCGCCGTAGAACGACAGGATCACCATGGTCGAGGCGACGAACAGCGCGGTGCTGCTGTCCTTTTCGAGCATGATCGTCAGGTACAGCAGGGCACCGGCGCCCAGGTACAGGCGGTAGATGTTCTTCCGGCCGACCACGTCGGAGACCGAGGACCACACGAAGCGTCCGGCCATGTTGGCCAGGGACAGCAGCGCGACGAAGCCGGTGGCGGCGCTCGCGCTCACCGGACTGTCCGTGTCCTGGAAGAAGTCCTGGATCATCGGGGCGGCCTTCTCCAGGATCCCGATACCAGCAGTAACGTTCATGCACAGCACGACCCAGAGCAGCCAGAACTGGGGCGTGCGCACCGCGTTCCTCGCCGAGACGTTCGCGGTGGTGACCAGCGGCTTGGCCGCGTCGTCGCTCGGCGTCCAGCCGGCCGGCCGCCAGCCCTCGGGCGGCACCCGCACCAGCACCACGCCCAGCGACATGAAGGCGGCGTAGGCCAGGCCGTGCACCAGGAAGGTCTTCGCGATGCCGCTGGTGTCGCTGCCGAACGCCCCCAGCATCTCCGTGGACCAGGGGGAGGCGATCAGCGCGCCGCCGCCGAAACCCATGATCGCCGTACCGGTGGCCATGCCCGGCCGGTCCGGAAACCACTTCATCAAGGTGGACACCGGGGCGATGTACCCGATGCCGAGCCCGACCCCGCCAATGCCGCCGTACCCGAGAACGACCAGCCAGTAATTGCGCGTGGCGACACCGAGGGCGGCGACCAGGAAGCCGGTGGAAAAGGCCACGAGCGAGACGAACATGGCCCAGCGCGGGCCTTTTCTCTCGACCAGCGTTCCCCCGAACGCGGCGGAGAGCCCGAGCACCAGAATGCCGATCTGGAACGGGAGGGCGCTAGCCGTCCCGGAGATGTCTAGGGAATCTTCCAGAGGTATCTTAAAGACGCTCCAGGCGTACGCCTGGCCGATGGAGAAGTGGATCGCGAGCGCCGCCGGCGGAATCAGCCAACGATTCCAGCCCGGCCCTGCGATGATGCGAGAGCGATCGAGGAAACCCACAGATCAACCTACCTCCGGCTTCTTGAGAGCACCCCCGCGGACTGCATTTCCGAACCCATCCAAACACCTCGGGGGAGGCAGTGGCGAGCGCGGGGCTGCCGTCATATGCCAGCGGCAGACTCACTGCACAGCGGCACGCTCACAGCACTCATGCTCACGCACGATGGGACGTTCCACCCGAGGTGAGGTTCTACCAGTGGCGACACTTGGGACACAACGCCGGGTCCCGAAATGTCCTCAAGGCGCAACCCTGGGCAGCCGCCGCCAACCTGACACCAAGTCAAAATGGACAACACGGGAAGGAGAGACAAAGTATTGGTTCAGCGACCACTCCCGCCATATTCGAGATGGCGCCGAAGCCCGCCGCATACCATGACACCCGCCCACCTGCACCGCTGAGAGCGGGGGGCGGCGTTGACTGCGTCCGGCACCTCACTACACTTGCGGCGTCAAGGGCCCGCCGGTCGCCCCTCACCATCTATCGCTCGAGCGCGGGCGCTCCGAACCGACGCCTCGTCAGAAATACCCCGGAGAAAACCATGAATACATCGGTGCGACCGCCCGCTTCCTTGCCATCCGAGCGGGCCACCGGAACGGGGTTCGCCGATCGCGGTGCCGACATCGGGGAGCCCGATTTCGAGGCGATTCAGCAGAGCCCGGAGTTCAAACTTCTCCGCAGGAGACTGCTCTGGTTCATCTTCCCGATGAGCGCCTTCTTCTTGTGCTGGTACATGACCTTCGTGCTCTTCTCCGCCTACGACCACGACTTCATGAGCCGCAAGCTGTTCGGCGCGGTCAACACCGGCACCGTCTTCGGCCTGCTGCAGTTCGTGACGACGATGGCGATCGTCCTGATGTACCGGCGCTTCGCGCGCAAGAAACTTGACCCGCAGGTGGACACGATCCACGAGCTGGCGGGAGTCGGCAAGGAATGACATTGCAGATCGCAGCCCGCACGACCGGCAGCCCGATAATCAACCTGAGCGTCTTCTTCGCTTTCGTCATCATCACGCTGTTCGTCGTCTACAAGGCCACCAACAGAAACTCGACGACCTCCGACTACTACGCCGCGGGCAGTGCCTTCACCGGCGTCCAGAACGGCATCGCCCTGTCCGGCGACTTCCTCTCCGCGGCCTCGTTCCTCGGCATCTCGGGGGCGATCGCCGTCCACGGCTACGACGGGTTCCTCTACTCCGTGGGCTGGCTCGTGGCCTGGCTGGTCGCCCTCCTGCTCGTCGGGGAGCGGCTGCGCAACACCGGGCGGTTCACGGTCGGCGATGTGATGGCCTACCGCATGAAGCAGCGCCCGGTGCGCGCGGCGGCGGCCAACTCCACCCTGGTGATCACGTTCTTCTACATGCTCGCCCAGATGGCCGGCGCGGGTGGTCTGATCGCCCTGCTGCTCAATGTGAACAGCAAGAGCGGGCAGGCCCTCATCATCACCGGCGTCGGCCTCGTCATGGTCTTCTACGTGCTGGTGGGCGGCATGAAGGGCACGACCTGGGTGCAGATCATCAAGGCGGGCCTGCTGCTGATCTGCGTGACCTTCATGAGCGTGTTCCTGCTCGGCAAGTTCGGGTTCAGCTTCTCGGCGATCCTCGACCAGGCGGCGCAGAACAGCCCGCTGGGCGGGGAGCTGCTCAACCCCGGTGGCTGGTACGGCGAGAACTCGATGACCAAGCTCGACTTCGTCTCGCTCTCCCTGTCGCTGGTCCTCGGCATCTCCAGCCTGCCGCACGTGCTGATGCGGTTCTACACCGTGCCCGACGCCAAGGAGGCCCGGCGTTCGGTGGTCTGGTGCTCCTGGTCGATGTTCATCTTCTATCTGTCGATCCTGATCGTCGGGTACGGCGCCACCGCGCTGGTCGGCTCGGACCGGATCGTGAGCGCCCCGGGCGGTGAGAACTCCGCCGCTCCCCTGCTCGCCTTCGAGATCGGCGGCGCGATGCTGCTGGGCGTCGTCTCCGCGGTGGCCTTCGCGACGATCCTCGCGGTGGTGGCCGGGCTGACCCTGGCCGCCTCGGCCTCGTTCGCCCATGACGTGTACGCCAACGTGATCCGCGACGGCAAGGCCGACCCGCGCTCGGAGATCCGGGTCGCGCGGCTGACGGCGCTCGTGATCGGTTTCATGGCCATCCTCGGCGGCATCGTCACCAACGGCCAGAACGTGGCCTTCCTGGTGTCCTTGGCGCTGGCGCTCGCCGCGTCCGCCAATCTGCCGACGATCCTCTACACGCTGTTCTGGAAGCGGTTCAACACGACCGGGACGCTGTGGAGCATCTACGGCGGTCTGGGGTCCGGCCTGGTGCTCATCATCTTCTCGCCGGCGATCTCGGGCAGCTCCACGTCCGTCATCAAGGGCATGGACTTCCACTGGTTCCCCCTCACCAACCCCGGCCTGGTGTCGATTCCGCTCTCCTTCCTCTGCGGATTCCTCGGCACGGTCTTCAGCAAGGAGTCCTCGGACTCCAAGAAGCAGGCGGAGATGGAAGTCCGGTCGCTGACCGGGATCGGCTCGAAGGCGTAAGCCGGACGGACCGCTGCGGGCGGCCCCGAGCGGGGCCGCCTACGACCGGCGGATGGGGCCGGGGGCGGGGAGGGCGCCCCTCCGGCGCTCCGACGGTTCGACCCGCGCCGAGGAGCTCGGTGCGGTCGACCGCCCGCGCAGGGGCACGTCCCCGCTGTCCCGGGGGCCGGCCGTCTCGCCCCGGGGCCCGCGCGTGGCGCGCTGGCTGGGGGTCTTGGACGGCGCCGACGGAGTGGGCGACGCGGAGGGACGATCGGCGGGCGCCGACGGGAGCGGGGGCGTCGTACGGCCCGTCGCGGGCGGCGGGGCGAGCGGCACCGTCGGGCGCGCGGGTGCCTCCGGCGCCGCCAGACGCAGCGGCAGCGCGATGAGGGCGGCGACGGCGCAGGACACTCCGACCCCGGCCGCGGTGCGCAGCAGCCGGCGGCGGGCCGCGGCGCGGCGGATCGCCTCGTACCGGCCGGGGGGCGGGCCGAGGTAGTCGGGGGCGGGCCGCAGGATCACCGCGAGGGGGTCGTCGGGTTCCAGCTCCGGGCCGTCGTCAAAGTGTGGGGTCAAGGCTTCTCCTCAGGTGGACGCGGAGCAGTTCTCTGGCCGCGTGGAGGTCGGCCTTGACGGTTCCTTCCTTGCGCCCGGTCAGTACGGACACCTCCCGGATCGGCATGTCAGCGTAGTAGTGCAGCAGGATCGGCACGCGCAGCCGTTCCGGCAGCGACTGTACGAGCAGGCGTACCGACGGGTCGGACTGTTCGGCGTGCGGGCGGAGGGCGGCTTCGGAGGTGACCCGGCGCATGGCCTTGCGCTCGCGCTCCATCTTGCGCCAGTGGTCCCGGACGAGATTGGCCGCGGTGACGTAGAGGAAGCCACGGGGCTCCTCCACGGACGTCCAGCGGGCCCAGAGCCGGGTGAACGCCTCGGAGGCGATCTCATGGGCCGTCTCGTCGTCGTCGACGAGCCGGCGGCACCAGCCGGCGAGGCGTGGGTAGAGGGCGGCGAACAGCTCGGACGCCGCCCTGTCACGGGACCGTTTCAACGCGCTCCATGGTCGTGATGGCACTCGGAGGGGAAGACCCCGGGCCGCCGGTGTGGGTTCCGTGGGCCCGGGATCCAGGGGTGGGTCAGGAGCCGGCGGAGGTCAGCGCGGCGAAGGCGATCACGTTGTCGAGGTAGCCGTCGCCGGAACGCGGGCCGCCACAGGTGATCAGCCGCAACTCCGGGCGGTCCACGTCCCCGTAGACCTCGTCCGCCGGGAAGTCCGCCTTGGCCACCGTCCGTACGGCGGTGATGGCGAACTCCGCCGCCGTGCCGTTCTCCAGGCGCGCCACGACCCGGTCGCCCCGGCGCAGCCGCGCGAGACGACGGAAGACCCCGTCACCGTAGGCGCCGACCGTGACATGGCCGAGGATGACCGACGGGCCGACCTGCCCCGGTGTCGGGGAGTACCGGTACCAGCCCGCCTGGTCGTGCTCCGTGACCGGCGGCACCCGCACACTTCCGTCCGGCGCCAGCCCCAGCCCCATGACCGGGGTGTCGACGTCGATGGCCGGGATCCGCAGCCGGACCGGGACCGAACGCCCCAGGGGACGCGCCGTCTTCACGGGGGTCGAAGGCGGTGGCGTGCTCCCGGAACCGGGTCCGGCCGTGGTCTGCCGGGCCGGGTGGCCGCCGCAGCCCACGAGCAGCGAGGCCATCGCCGCCGTGGTGAACGCGCGCCTGGAGAACGGGGTCATGCCCCGGTCGCCCGCCGGCGACGGACGACGAAGACCGCCGCGCCGCCCGCGACGAGCGCCGCGGCGGCGCCCCCGCCGATCAGTTGGCCCTCGGCCCCGGAGCCGGAGGACTCGGCCGTGACGCCGGTGTTGGGCGCGCCCCTCGGGATGACGCCGACCTGGCCGCGGTCGCGCGTCTTGGTCGGCTCCTCCTTCGGGGCCGGGGTGGCGGCGCCCGGCCGGGTCCGCTGCTGGCTCGGGACCGGGCTGGCGGCCGGGCCGCGGGCGGGCGCCGCGCTCTGGGCGGGGGCCGCGGCGGACGAGGGGTCGCGGGGGGCCGGGGTCTTCTCGTCGGCGAACGCGGGCGCGGTGCTCACCAGGACGGCGGCGCACGCGAGTGTCATCGCGCTGAGGACAGTTCGGCGCATGAATCGCTCTCTTTCGTCGGTCCGCCCGCCAACTCGGCGGGCGGGTTACGGATCGAGCGGAGAGACGAGGCAGCGGCGCGACGCGTTGTAAAGAGCCGGCAAAGTGTGTCGGCCGGCCCTGTTCGGGCCGGACGCCGGACGGAAGCCCGGGCTGAACTTCGGGCGCCAAAAGGTCCAGGCCGGCCCGTGGGGGCCGGCCTGGACGTCGTGCTCAGATGTGTCAGACGAGGTCGAACCGGTCGAGGTTGGAGACCTTGACCCAGGCGGCGACGAAGTCCTTCACGAACTTCTCCTTGGCGTCATCGCTCGCGTAGACCTCGGCGAGCGCCCGCAGCTCGGAGTTGGAGCCGAAGACCAGGTCGGCCCGGGTGCCGGTCCACTTGACCGCACCGGTGGCGTCGCGGCCCTCGAAGGTGCTCTGGTCCTCCGAGGTGGCCTTCCACGTCGTGCCCATGTCGAGCAGGTTGACGAAGAAGTCGTTGGTCAGCACCCCGGGCGTCTCGGTGAGGACACCGGCCGACGACTGCTGGTAGTTGGCGCCCAGCACCCGCAGGCCGCCGACGAGGGCGGTCATCTCCGGAGCGCTCAGGGTCAGCAGGTTGGCCCGGTCGAGCAGCAGGTACTCGGCGGGGAGCCGGTTGCCCTTGCCGACGTAGTTGCGGAACCCGTCGGAGGTGGGCTCCAGCGCCGCGAAGGACTCCGCGTCGGTCTGCTCCTCGGTCGCGTCGACACGGCCCGGGGTGAAGGGCACCTCGATGTCGTATCCGGCGTCCTTGGCGGCCTTCTCCACGGCGGCCGCACCGCCGAGGACGATCAGGTCGGCCAGCGACACCTTCTTCGCACCGGAACCGGCGTTGAACTCCTGCTGGACGCCCTCGATGGCGCGCAGCACGGTGGCGAGCTCACCGGGCTCGTTGACCTCCCAGTCGCGCTGCGGCTCGAGGCGGATGCGCGCGCCGTTGGCGCCGCCGCGCTTGTCGCTGCCGCGGTAGGTCGAGGCCGACGCCCATGCGGTGGAGACCAGCTGGGCGACGCTCACGCCCGCGTCGAGGAGCTTGGCCTTGAGGGCCGTGATGTCCGCGGCGTCGATGACCTCGCCCTCGGCCTCCGGCAGCGGGTCCTGCCACAGCAGGGTCTCCGCCGGGACCTCCGGGCCCAGGTACAGCGACTTGGGGCCCATGTCGCGGTGGGTCAGCTTGAACCAGGCGCGGGCGAAGGCGTCCGCGAACTGGTCCGGGTTCTCGTAGAACCGGCGGGAGATGGGCTCGTAGACCGGGTCGAAGCGCAGCGCCAGGTCGGTGGTGAGCATGTTCGGGGCGATCTTCTTCGAGGAGTCGTGGGCGTGCGGCACCGTACCCTCGCCCGCGCCCTCCTTCGGCCGCCACTGGTGGGCGCCGGCCGGGCTCTTGGTCAGCTCCCACTCGTAGCCGAAGAGGTTCTCGAAGAAGTTGTTGCTCCACTGGGTGGGCGTGGTGGTCCAGGTGACCTCGAGACCCGAGGTGATGGCGTCCGCGCCCTTGCCGGTGCCGTAGGTGTTCCGCCAGCCCAGGCCCTGCTCCTCGATGGTGGCGGCCTCGGGGTCCGCGCCGACGTGGTCGGCCGGGCCCGCGCCGTGGGTCTTGCCGAAGGTGTGGCCGCCCGCGATCAGCGCGACCGTCTCCTCGTCGTTCATCGCCATCCGGCGGAACGTCTCGCGGATGTCGCGGGCCGCCGCGATCGGGTCCGGGTTTCCGTTCGGGCCCTCCGGGTTGACGTAGATCAGACCCATCTGCACGGCGCCGAGCGGGTTCTCCAGCTCACGGTCGCCGGTGTAGCGCTCGTCCCCGAGCCAGGTGCTCTCCGGGCCCCAGTACACGTCCTCCTCGGACTCCCAGACGTCCTCGCGGCCGCCGCCGAAGCCGAAGGTGGTGAAGCCCATGGACTCCAGGGCGACATTGCCGGTGAGGATCATCAGGTCGGCCCAGGACAGGGCCTGTCCGTACTTCTTCTTCACGGGCCACAGCAGACGGCGCGCCTTGTCCAGGTTGCCGTTGTCCGGCCAGCTGTTGAGTGGGGCGAAGCGCTGCTGACCGGCGCCCGCGCCACCGCGGCCGTCGCTGATCCGGTAGGTGCCGGCGCTGTGCCACGCCATACGGATCATGAACGGGCCGTAGTGGCCGAAGTCCGCCGGCCACCAGTCCTGCGAGGTGGTCAGCACCTCGGCGATGTCCTGCTTCACCGCGGCGAGGTCAAGCCCCTGGAACGCCTCCGCGTAGTCGAACCCCTCGTCCAGGGGGTTCGCCACGGCCGGGTTCTTGGCAAGGATCTTCAGATTGAGCCGCTCCGGCCACCACTGACGGTTGCCGCCCCCCTGAGTCGGATGCGGAGCGCGCTCGTGCGCGACCGGGCAGCCCCCCGCCTCCTCCGTCTTCGCGTCTACGACGATTGCCTCATGGTTCTCGGACATGGGAATCCTTCCAAGCTGGGCGGATCATGGTGCTCAGGAACTCGTGGCGGTGGAACAGTCGGAGCACAGGCCCCAGTAGATGACTTCGGCCTCGTCGATCGAGAAGCCGTGGTCGTCGGACGCGGTCAGGCAGGGCGCCTCACCGGCGGCACAGTCGACGTCGGCGACGGCACCACACGACCGGCACACGACGTGGTGGTGGTTGTCGCCGACGCGTCCCTCGAACCGGACGGGGTGGCCGGCCGGTTCGATGCGGCGTACGAGGCCCGCCGCGGTCATCGCGTGAAGGGCCTCGTACACGGCCTGCAGGGAGATGTGGCCGACGCGATCGCGTACCCCGGAGGCGATCGCCTCGACACCGAGGTGGTCACCGTCCCGGACGGTTTCGAGCAGCGCGACACGGGCGGCCGTCACCCGCAGGCCGGCACCGCGCAGCTCCTCGGCAGTGGTCGGAGTCTGGGATGCGGTCATGACGCCAGAACCTACCCGCATAAACGCGAACGCTACAAGGAAACGAGGCGTTAAAGTCTGCCGCAACGCGGAAAAGCTTTGCCCGATTTTCGGGTGCTTTCTCCTTGCGGGTCCTCAGAGGCGCTTGGCGCTGCGGAAGAGCCCGGCGTAGAAGCCGTTGCCGTCGATACGGGAGACACCGCCGTTGTCGCCGATGGTGGGGCCGTTCTGCTCCTTGCGGCTGGAGACGAAGACCCGGTGGCCGTCGGTGTCCAGCCCCAGGTACAACGCGACATGGTCCATATGGTTGCCGGTGCGGTGATCCATCTTGAAGAACAGCAGGTCACCGGGTTGCAGTACATCGATGTTGGTCGGCCGGGTGTACCAGGGGTCGGGGCCCTGGATCTTGATGATGTCGACGCCGGTCTTGGAGCGGGCCATGCCGTCGGCGGTGCGCGGCAGACCGTCGCCGAGGACGTTGGTCGCCATCAGGGGGTAGCGGGCGCGGTAGCCCATCACCATGCGGATGAAACCGGAGCAGTCCAGTGCCCGGTAGCGGTCCTGGCGCGGGGCCAGCGTGGTGCCGTTGCGGAAGGTGTAGGAGATGCCCAGGTAGTCGTAGAAGTCGTTCTGCTCCAGACGGTCCACGCCGTCCGGCTTGAACGGCCCGAAGACCGCGTCGCCCGCGTACGGGATGCCCTGGGCGTCCTTCTTGACCGGCGCGCCCTGCACATACTGGAAGGCGATCGCGAAGAGATCCTCCTTCTTGCTGCCGTAGTTCTCCTTGAACCAGCTCTTGAACCACTGCTCCTTCTCGGCGCCCGCGGTCCACGGCTCCGGCATCAGCCGCACCCAGTCCTCGGTGATCACCTTGGACTTGGTGTTCGCGGGCTCGCTGAAGGTGCGGGAGGGGCCACGCAGGGTGGCGGTGCGGGCGCGGTCGGTGAAGGTGGCGAGGATCTGGCCGTTCTCACCGCGCAGGATGGTGCGCTCGGGGTTCTTCAGCCGCTCCCAGGTCTGCTTGCCGCTCTGCCGGCCGGTGCCGCCTTCCAGGGTGAGCTCGTCGATGACCGCCTGGGTGGCGGGCGTCTTGGCCTGCTCGTCCTTTCTGAGCTCCACGGTCAGATAGCCGCTGGCGCCGAGCAGCGCGAGCACGGTGACGGCGTGCAGGACGGGGCGTTTCTTCTTGGGTGGCATGGGATCGGCTCCGGTCGTGGGTCAGGCGGACGGCATGACGCCGAGGAGGATTCCGGCGGTGAGGACGACATAGGCCATCAGCGTCACCGACCCGGTGGACAGCAGGGTGGCTCCCCTGGGCTGGCGGACCAGCTGGTAGGCGATGAGTCCGGGGACGATGAAGCCGAGGGTCTGGTTCGCGTACATCAGCGGGAACTCCAGCGACAGGATGATCATCACGGTCGCCTGGAGCGTCACACCGAGCAGCACGACCGCGGCGAACAGCCGCTTGCCGTAGAGGATCACGAACTTCTGCATCAGCAGCGTGCCCACGTAGGTGAGCACGGTCACGCCGACCACCATCGCGGCCCGCTGCAGATCCTCGACGAGGGTCAGTGCCAGCCAGCCCGGGGTGATCATGCCGCCGGGCGAGAGGTTGGTGGTCAGATAGCACACCAGCGAGAAGAGCAGCCCGATCGCGATGCCGATGGCGGCGATCTCGGGGGTGAGGACGGCGGGGATCAACGGTGCTGCTCTCCTGGGTTCTGCCCCTGCTGGGAGTCGTCGGCGGGCAGGGCGGGCGGGACACGCGGCTCGAACAGGCCGCGAGGCTGCGGGGAGTCGGGGGTCGGGATCACCAGGGGCCAGTGCTCCCGGGAGTCCTGGCCGTGGGTCTGCCGCGGGTACGGCTCCTCGGAGCCGCGCTGATGCGGTACGTGCGCCTGGGGCGCGTACCGGTTCTCGTAGGCCTCCGGGTACCGCTGGTAGGGGTCCAGGCGGGGCGCGTAGAGCTGCATCGTGTCCACGTACTCGACAGGGCGCTCCTCGGCCTCCGGTGCCGACGGGGCCGCCGGGCCGTCCTCGGCGCTGTCGTCGGCCGGCAGCTCGGCGAGGTGCTCCAGGAGGAGCTCCCCCTGGCCGTGGATGTTGCCGATGGCCACCAGGGAGGAGTCGGGGCCGAGATGGCCGAGCAGCTCGGCCATGAACTCCTCGGGGTCCCGGCGGTCGCCGCCGAGGTCCACCGCCCGGCCCCGGTACTCGGCCGGGATGGCGTCGATGGCGGACTTGGCCGGATGCCCGATGACGAAGACCTGCTCGGGGTCGAGGTCGGGGATGATCTCGCCCATCTGGCCGTTGCGCTCGACGCGGTCGGGGCGGCAGTTGATGACGACGTTGAGCGGGCGGTGGATGGCGCCGAGGTCGAGCAGCTGGTTGATGTTCATCAGCGTCGACTCGGGGTCGTTGGCCGCGAAGACGTTGGCGAAGCGCAGCTTCTTGCCGTCCTCGGTGGCGTACCGCTCGACGGAGAGGACACCGGGGTCCGGCGGGGCGTCGTACATGCCCTGCAGCGCGGTCTCGCGGTCGACGCCCACCAGCTCGGCGACGGTGAGCGCGATGGCCACGTTCTCCTTGAAGGTGAACCAGCTGAAGCCGCGCAGCTCCTCGTCGCTGACCGTCTTGGGGTCGGCGTAGATCAACTGGCAGTTCCGGGCGTCCGCCTCCTCCTGGAGGATGTCGAAACGGTCCTGCTCGGCGGTGACGCAGATGCCGTTCTCGGGCATGGACCGGCACAGCGAGCGCGCCACGTCGTCCAGCGTCGGGCCCATTTCGGCCAGGTGGTCCTCGCGGACGTTGCACAGCACGCCGATCGTGGAGCGGATCAGCTTGGACTGGTTGATCTCCTGGAGCGCCGGCATGACCGCCATGCACTCGATGACGAGCGCCTCCGGGCTGTAGGCGGCGGCGCGGCGCACGATGCCGATCTGCTCGACCACGTTGGCGATGCCGAACTTGCGGTAGACCGGTTCCTCGGTGGCGTCCGGGTGGATGAAGCGGGCCGCCGTACCGGTGGTCTTGGCGACGGTGGTCAGACCGCCGCCGCGCAGGGCGCCCGCGCACAGCCGGGTGATGGAGGACTTGCCGCGGATGCCGTTGACCAGGACCCGGGTGGGGATCATGTCGAGGTTGGTCTGGTGCCGCCGCTGTTCGACGATGCCGGCGATCAGCAGGACGGCCTCGCACACCACGAGCACGGTGTAGAGGAAGAGCACGGTGAGAGCCTCAGTTCCTTCCGACTCCGGCGGGGGTCCGGCTGCCGCCGTCCCGTTTGCGGGGCTGCCCCTGGAGCTGCTGCCGGATCAGCTCCAGGCTGCGGACGACGGCGCCGACCTCGTCGTGGTGGCGCGGGAACAGCACGGTCTTGCGGTCGCCGGCGGCGAGCGCCTCGGCCTGTCCGGCCAGAGCGCGCAGGGGCCGTACGACGACGATGTGCAGCCAGCCCAGGCAGGCGGCCGCGGCGGTCAGCCCCAGCAGTCCGGCCAGTACGGTCCGGTTCTGCAGGCTGTACTCCGGGATCGCCAGACTGGACGCGGGCTGCCAGCTCGCCAGGGACCACTGGAGCGACTTGGCCGCGCCGCCCCCGCTGAACGGCGCGACGGCCGCGACCCGCACCGTGCCGCCGCGCTGGACGGTGGCATGCGCCCGCTTGGTGGCGAGCAGCGAGTTCAGGTACGAGGGCGCCTTCTCGAAGGCGAAGTAACCGGAGTCGCCGCCGATGACGCGGCCCTTGGCGTCCACGACGCGGACCTCGCCCATGCCCTGGCGGCCCAGCAGCGCGTTGACGAACTCGATGCGGAACTCGCCGACGACGGCGGCGCCGCCCCGGCCGGGCGCCTGTGCGGTGGCGGTGACGACGGGCTTCTTGCCGCCCTCGCCGGTCACCTCGAGGGCCTGCTTGGAGGGGGCCTTGCCGTCCGCGTGGTGCGGGGAGTGGCCGGCCCGCGCGAGGATCTCGCCGTCGGCGCCGAGGACGTACACCGACTCATAGCGGTCGTGGTCCTGCATGGTGCGCTCCAGCACCTGCTTCATGTCCTCGGGCGTGGTGCGGTCCCCGATCAGGGCGGCGACCGCGGACAGGTCCGCGTGGCCCTCGTTGAGCGCGCGGCGGACCCGGTCGCTGAGGGTGATGGTGCGGGAGTTCTGGTCGTGGACGATCTGGACCGGGACCTTGACGGCGGAGTCGGCGCGGTTGAGCAGCAGCATCAGCGGGACCGACCAGACGAGCAGCAGGACGGCGCAGACGGCGAGCAGGGCGCGGGCGCCCAGACCCTTGCGCACGGCCGGGCCCTCGACGTCCGCGGGCTCGCCCTGGAGTTGGCGGCGCAGCCGCTCCAGGGCGGCGCCTACCCGGGCGGCCTCCCCGGCCCTCGGCACGCTCACCGGGCGGGCCAGATCGCCGCGGGTGAGGCGGCGGCTCTCCAGGAACAGCCGGATCAGCGGGCGCTGCACGGTGCCCAGCAGCACGATCACCGCGAGCCCGCCGATGGCCAGCAGGGCGCCGGCGGCGGCCACCCCGAAGGCGGGGCGGGTGATCTGGGAGACCTTGGCCGAGACGTCGACCTCGGTGACCACGGTCAGGCCGAGGCTGCTGGCGGTGGTGGCGCCACCGGCCTGGGGGGCGGCGAGTGTGGCGTAGCCGCCGACGGTGCGGACCTCCTTGGCGGCGCCCCCGGTGAGGTGGCCGCTGACGCCGGTATAGCCGCCCGCGCCGGGCTCCTTGGCCTTGACGGGGTGCTGCCGGCCCTTGCGCGCGGCGGTCTTGGCGAACGAGGTGAGCTGCTTCCGCGCCCGCTCGCTGTCCAGGGCGCCGTGGCTGGAGAGCAGATGGCCGGTGGAGTCGACGACGCCGATGGCACGGCCGGGGCCGAGGTCGACACCGGGGAAGCTGAGGGTGCTGGAGGCGACGAGCAGCTGCTGCGGCTGGCCCTTCCAGGACAGCAGGGCGACGATGATCAGCCGGGTCTGGCCGTTCTCCAGGCGCACCATGCGCGGGTCCAGCCCGTCGCTGCGGGTGAGCTTGGTGAGATCGATCGCGGTCAGCGGGACGTTCTCGCCGCGGGCGGCGAGCATCTTGCCCGATTTGATCTCGATGACGGCGGTACCGCGCCACTTCTGGTAGACGTTGCCGACCTTGTCGAGGACGGTGTCGGCGGAGACCGGCCGGCCCTCGTTGAAGAGGGTCGCGGTACTGGTGAGGTCGGTGACCGACTCGTCCAGTGACGCCCGCAGCGCGATGGCGCCGTCTTCGGCGACGTACTGCTGTGAGGTCAGGACCGCCTTGGGGACCAGGGCGTTGTCCGGTTTGCCCAGGGTGAGGGCGGTGATTCCCGCGAGGGAGAGGAGCAGCACCGACAGCACCGCTATGGGCGGCCGAATACCCCCCACTAGCGACATGTCGGCCCTTCGGCGGACCTTGTGCCGCCGCTTCGAGCGCGAAGCGGCCACGGATGGGCTCCTCTCATGCAACTCACACCACACAGAGCGCACTCGAGTGCGATCCGGACCGTCAGACAGCCAGACGGATCAAAGGGTTGCACATCTTAGAGAAATAACGAGAAAACCAGTTTGGCCATGACCAAGGCTGGGCAAACGACGGTCTTCTCTTCTTTGCCAGTCGTTCACCTGCGCGCCACTCTTCGCCCGCTCCATCCCGATATGCCCCCGTAAAGGGGGTCGTTACGATGGGACGGTCATGGCGGAGATACGAACGAAGTCGATCACCGTGGCGGCCGTCACGGTCGCGTTCGGACTGCTTCTGGCGGCATTGAGCGCGCATACGATCGGCCGGTCGGGCGGGGACCCCGCCTCGGACGGTGCGGATGCCCCCGAGGTCCCGCTGGAGCGCAGGATCACCGACTTCACGGCCGGGTTCGGCCCCGACTCCGGCTACCGGGAGCCGCGCCGCGCCGAACGCCGGGCCGTCGCCGACGCGGTGGGCCTGATCCTCGACGGACACCCGGACCGCGCCCGCCCACCGCTCGCCGACGCCGGCTTCCGGCTCCGTACCCTCACCGACACCGGCACCGGCCGCCGCTACGCCGAACTGTCCGACCGCACCGAGGACGGACCCGCCCCGCGCGGCTGGGGCCGGGTCTACGTGGACCTCTCCGCGCCCGCCCGCTGGTCGGTCCAGGTGCCGCACCCGGTCTCCGACGCGGACACCGAACGGCTCGGCGCGCGCGTACTCCTGGACTCCCCCGGCGGCGTCCTGGTGCTCGCGGGCGCCCACCGCAGAGCCGGGGAGGACGATGCCGCGGACGCCGCCCACCGTACGGACTCCGTCTTCGACGCCGTCTGCGACGAACTCGCCCGGCGCGGTCTGCCCGGCGTCCAGGTCCACGGTTTCGCCGACGACTCGGCGCCGGGCCGGGACGCCGTCGCCTCCACCGGCACGGGCTCCGCGGGCCGCCCGGACGCCCGCCGCCTCGCGTCCGCGCTGACCGCACGGCACCTCACCGTCTGCCGCGCCTGGGTCCGCGACTGCCCCCTGGAGGGCCGCGACAACGTCCAGGGCCGCAGGGCCGCCGCCGACCATGTGCCGTTCCTGCACGTGGAGTTCGCACGGTCGGTGCGCGCGAGCGACACGGGGATCCGGCGTGCGGCGGCGGCCATCGACACGGTGACCTCGCGGTGGGCGAAGGGGGACGCGGACTGACCACCCGGTGGACCTTTCCCCACCCCGCCCCTTCCCACTACCAGGGGCTCCGCCCCTGGACCCCAAAGTCCGCCGCGCAGCCCGCCACGCGGCGAAGCCGCATGGCGGCGGCAGGGAGGGTCGGAGCCCGGCTCCGGGGTGGAGGGCAGAACCCCTGGGGCGGAGCCCTGGGGCGGGGTCAGGGGCCGGAGCCTCGGGCCAGGGTCAGGGGCGCAACCCCGATCCGGGGTCCGGGGCAGAACCCTGGGCCAGGGGCCGGGGCGGAACCCTGGGCCAGGGGCCGGGGCGGAGCCTCGGACCGGAGCCAGGGGCACAACCCCCAGCAGCCCCGGCTTCGGGGCCCAAGGCGCAGCCCCGATCCGGGGTCTGGGGCGGAGCCCTGGGCCGTGGCCCGGGACGCAGCCCCATCTCGGGGGCCAGGGCACAACCCCCCAAGCCGGAGCCCCTCGGAGCCCGGGGCACAACCCCAAGCCGGGCCCGGGGCACAGCCCCGATCCAGGACCCGGGACGCAGCCCTAGGCCGGAGCCCGGGGCACACCCCCGATCCAGGGTCCAGGGCGCAACCCCGATCCAGGACCCGGGACGCAGCCCTAGGCCGGAGCCCGGGGCACACCCCCGATCCAGGACCCGGGGCGCAGCCCCGATCTCAGGGCCGGGGCACAACCACCAAGCCGGAGCCCGGGGCACACCCCCGATCCGGGGTCCAGGGCGCAACCCCGATCCGGGACCCGGGGCGCAGCCCTAGGCCGGAGCCCGGGGCACACCCCCGATCCAGGACTCGGGACACAGCCCCGATCTCGGGGCCGGGGCACAACCACCAAGCCGGAGCCCGGGGCACAACCCCGATCCAGGACTCGGGACACAGCCCCGATCTCGGGGCCGGGGCACAACCACCAAGCCGGAGCCCGGGGCACAACCCCGATCCAGGGTCCAGGGCACAGCCCCGATCCGGGACCCGGGGCGCAGCCCTAGGCCGGAGCCCGGGGCACACCCCCGATCCAGGACTCGGGACACAGCCCCGATCTCGGGGCCGGGGCACAACCCCCAAGCCGGAGCCCGGGGCACAACCCCGATCCAGGGTCCAGGGCACAGCCCCGATCCGGGACCCGGGGCGCAGCCCTAGGCCGGAGCCCGGGGCACAGCCCCGATCCGGGACCCGGGGCGCAGCCCCGGTTTCGGGGGCTGGGGCGGAGCCCCAGTTTCGGGAAGGGGCGGGGAGGGGAACGGCGCGCCGCAGGCGGACTAGCCGCGGGCCCCGGCCACCGTGAACGCGCTCTTCACGGTCTGCGTCACCGCGTTGCCGTCCGCGTCGGTCCCGGTGACACGCAGAGACGCGTCCCGGCCCGCCGCCGAGTCCGGCGTGGTCCAGTCCGCGCGGAACCGGCCCTTGCCGAGCGCGGTGATGGACGCCGCGGTCCACCGCTCGCCGTCGTCGAAGGACACCTCGACCCGCGCCTTGGTGACCGCGGGCGGGGCCACCACGCCCGGCACATGCCCGAAGCCGACGACGAGATGGCCGGCACCGGCCGGGCTCGTACCGTCCAGCCCGGCATCCAGCCGGTAGTGCGGAACGACGACCGGAAGCGCCGAGCACTCGGCGGGCCCGTCGTACTCGCCCGCCTCCGACACACACGTCCAGTTGTCCGGCACGGTCTGGCCGCCCGAGTGTCCCGAGGCGAAGGTCCACTCGGTGTGGGTGGTCAGCGACTGGCGGAAGTCGCCGTTCGTCCTGGTCTGGTCGTACACCACCGTGTACGGGGCCTGCCCGGGCGGCACGGTCAGCACACCGCCGGGGACGCCGTCGCCCTCGTACAGGGTCGTGTCACCGGAGACCACCGCGAAGTGCGAGGAGGTGATGTCGGACGGGACCGCGAGGACGTGGTGTCCGGCGGAGTCCATGACCGTGGCCGCGCCCAGGGAGAAGGTGAGGGCGTCGCCCTTGCGGCACGCCGAGCAGTACCACGTCTCGTCCGCCGCGGCGCCCCGCGCGGGCTCGGTGAAGCCCGGCACCAGCGGTCCGCGCAGCCAGTCGACCGTGGTGGTCCGGCCGGGCACGAGGGGCTGCTCCTGGGACACGAAGCGCCGCTCCCCCGCCTTGAGCCAGTCCGCGTAGGAGGCACCGGCGGAGCCGCCGACGTACTCGGTCCGCCGCGCCGGGGTCTTGAACGGCTCGGACAGCGCCTCACCACTGGTCTCGTACGGCAGGTACATCAGGCGCGCGACCTCCTGGGCGCGGCCCGGCGTATCGCTGTGGTAGTTGGTGCGCACTGTGGCCAGTTGGCGCCCGGTGACCTTGTAGTGCTGGTTCCTCGCGATCGTGCCGGCGGGGTTGGCCAGCTTGAGGTCGTAGGAGTACGGCGTGGCCGCGTCCGCGGGCGCCTTGCGGTGGGTGTACACGTTGAAGCGCAGGTCGCCGGTGGTGACGGGGCGGCTGGAGGGCTGCACCTGGACGGGCGCGCCGCCGGAGACGCCGACGCCGCCGTTGACCGCCACCGCGCGCTTCGCGTCCTGGCGCAGGTAGTGGAGGATCAGCTGGTGTTCCTCCGCGGGCCTCGGGGTCGAGAAGGTGACCCGCTCGGTCGCCTTGCGCAGATCGAGCACGGCCTCGGTGCCGGTGCCGCCGTCGGGGACGGTGAACTCGGCGGTGGCCATGCGTACACCCGCCGGCTCACCGGCGCTGTCGAAGGCCGGGGCGGAGACCATGGCGGTGTAGTGGCCCGCGGGGACCTCGACCCGCGCCTCGCCGTCCACGGCATCGAGGAACGGCTCCTGGTAGAGGGCGGCGTCGTCGGCGTTGGCCAGCGCGAACGACGTGGTGCCCGGGAGGGGTTTGCCGTCCGAACCGAGCACGGTGACCTTCACCGAGTGGTCCGCCCGCACCGACGAGCGCGAAGTGTCCCGTACGCCGTCGGTGGCGACCGCCGGTGCGACGGAGGTGACGCCGCCGAACAGCGGGCCCTCGCCCACGGTTCCCTTCGCCGCCTCGGCGCCGATCTGCCGCGCCAGCGCCGCGCCGAAGGCGGGGCCAGAGGGCGGTGCCGTGGCGCCCGCGGTGGCCTCGACCCGCACCGGGGTGGTGGTCACCCGGGCCGCGGCGAGGGCGGAGACGTTGAACAGCGCGGGGTCCAGGGTGCGGCCCAGATACGGCAGCGCGGTCAGCGGAATGACGAAGACATCGTTGTCCAACCGCCGGGTGACATAGTCCGCTTCGGCACCCGGCCGCGGCGCCACGACGACGCTCCCGTCCACGCGGAGCGTGACCCGCTCGCCGGTGACCAGGGTGACGGTGCGGGCCGTCGTCCCGGGTGCGACCGGTACGGCGGACGCGGCCGTGGTGGTGCCTCGCACCGGGGCGGGGGCGGCCAGGGCCCCGGGCGCGGGGGCGGCCGCCAGCCCGAGGGCGGCCAGGACACAGCCGGACACGAGGGCGCGGGCGCCGCGCGCTCCGGCGCGGCGCACTGCGGTCTGTCCGATCCGTCGGTACCACATGAGGCGGATCCTTCCTTGACGGTGGATCAACGTGACGGGGAGCAACCCGAAAAAAATGACGGCAAGGCGAAGTGACGGGGGCTCAGTGGGCACTTTTACGCCCGCAGGTTCGCCACCGGAAGAGATCACTGCCAGGTACGAACCAAAGGTGGCCGAAAAGCGCCGCTTTGAGGCGTTAACCGAGCGCGCGAAGTGCGGTGCGAGGGCCGGGCGACCCCCGGTGCTGGAGCGGCCACAGTGAATTCGGCTCGCATCCCTGCGGAATTCACCGATCCGCCAAGGCAAAGGGAAATGATCTTTCCCCTTTCCCAGGCAGGAGGAGCCGGTGACCGCAGAAAGACCCCATGCGGAGGAGCCACGCTTAGCCATCCGCGGCCCCTCGCGACGCCTCCCCCTGCGGGGCCGCACCCTCCGTTCGCTCGTGACCGCGCTCGTCTTTCCCGTGGCCGGGCTGCTGGCGCTCACCGCGGGAGGGCATCTGCTGCTCCCCTTCGACGGGGTCACCACGCTCGAAGGCAAGATCGCCTCCAAGTCGGAGTTCTTCGAGGACGAGAAGGTCCAGCGCCTCCTGATGAAACACGGCATCAGGGTGCACATCACCCGCATGGGTTCCCGGGACATCGCCACCACCGGCTTCGACGGATACGACTTCGCCTTTCCGTCCGGCCAGCCCGCGGCCGACTTGATCAAGAACGACCGCAAGCGGAAGAACGCGTACGCGAAGGGGCACTCCGCCTTCGTCAGCCCCATCGTCCTCGCCACCTACCGCGAATACGCCGAAACCCTGCGGGACCACGGTCTCGCCACACCACGGCAGGGCGTCAGCGCGGACGGGAGCAGCACGCTCTACTACACCCTCAACATGAAGCGGTTCATCGAGCTGAGCGCGGAGGGGACGAGATGGGACGATCTCAATATCAAGAAATACCGGACGGAGAACAGCAACAGGATTCTGGCCCAGACGTCGAACGTCTGCGAGGCGAACCACGCCGGGACGTATCTGGGGCTGGTCGCCTTCGTCGAGAACGGCAACACCGTTCCGACGGACAACGCGGCGGCGGACCGCGTGGCCCGGAAGATCAAACCGACGCTCGTCTCCCAGGGGCTTCCCTCGGAGCAGATGTTCCAGACCTACGAGGTGCCCGAGGGAAAGGGCCTGGCCCCGATCGTGGTGGTCTATGAGCACCAGTACTTCGCCTACCAGATCCGGCAGCGGCAGCAGACCGGAAAGCCCGACTCGCAGCGGGTGCTGCTCTACCCCTCGACGCAGTTCCTGACCGAGCCCGAGTACATCGCGCTCACCCCCAAGGGCGACCGGCTCGGGGAACTGATCGAGAACGATGACCAGCTCCAGCGCCGCGCGATGGAACTGGGCTTCCGCGTCCTGGACTCCAGCGGCAAGGCGACCAGCACCGAGCTGTACCGGTTCCTGGAGGACCAGGGCATCGCGGCGCCCGCCTCGGCGGCCAATGACACCAAGGCGACGCTGCCGAGCCTGCCGCTGCTGGAACGGATGATCACCTCCGTCGGCGACTGCCCGCCGCCGACGAGCACCCCCGGGACGTCCTCATGAGGCGGCGTCCGCACCGCCACCTGGTTCTCGCGCTCTGTCTGGCCCTGCTCGCCACCGCCACCGCCACCGCCTGCGGCTCCGGTGACGACGAGTCCACCACCCTGCGGGTGCTGGCGAGTTCGGAGCTGAGGGACATGGAGCCACTGCTCGACGACCTCCGCCGGGACACGGGGGTGGACCTGGAGATGGAGTACGAGGCCGGCGTGGACGCCGGGAACGGGCTGACGCCCGGTGAGTACCACCACGACCTCGCCTGGCTCTCCTCCGACCGCTACTTCCAGCTCCGGCTCAAGGAGTCCAGGAGCACCGCCAAACCGCTCGCCACCACGACCATGCTCTCCCCCGTGGTCGTCGGCGTGAAGCCGGAGACGGCGAAGGCCCTGCGGTCCAGGGCCAAGGGCGGGCAGGTGTCCTGGGCGGACATCGCCGACGCCGCCGCCGCGGGCTCGGTGCGCTTCGGCATGGCCGACCCGAAACGCACCAACAGCGGCCTGTCCGCGCTCGTCGGCGTCGCGACCGCCGCGGCCGGGACCGGCAGCGCGCTGCGCGCCGAGGACATCTCGTGCGACCGGCTGCGCGGCTTCCGCACCGGCCAGAAGCTGACCGCGGACAGCAGCGCGGACCTGCGCGAGCAGTACATCGCCCACCAGGACCGGCTCGACGCCCTGATCACCTACGAATCGGAGCTGCTCTCGCTCAACGCGAGCGGCAAGCTCCACGAGAAGCTGGAGATCGTCTACCCGAAGGACGGCATGGTGCTGTCCGACTATCCGCTGCTCCTCCTCGACCCGCACAAGCGCGAGGCGTACGACAAGGTGGCGGACTGGCTCAGAAGCCCGTCGGCACAGAAGAAGATCATGGAACGCACGCTGCGCCGGCCGCTCGGCGCACAGGTGCGCAGGGACCCCCGGCTGCGGGCGGACATCGGCAACGCGCTGTACTTCCCCGACCAGCGGGCGGTGGTGGACCGACTCGTCGAGGACTACGGCGACCCCCGGTTGCCCACCGCCCACCACGTGATCTTCCTCCTCGACTTCTCCACCTCGATGCGGGGCGCGCGGGTGGCCTCGCTGCGCTCGACGTTCGCCGGACTCAGCGGTGCCGACACCTCCGCCACGGGGAAGTTCGTGCGGTTCTACCAGGGGGAGAAGATCACCGTCATGCGCTTCGGCGGCAGAGTGCTCGCCGAGCGGGATGTCACCGTCGACGGGCGGCGGGCCCTGGACTCCGTGAAGTCCTTCGTCGGGGCGGACGACTTCGACAACTCCACCGCCATCTGGTCCGCGCTCGACCACGCCTACCGGAAGGCATCCGGCATCGCCGAGAACCATCCCGGACAGCCCATTTCCATCGTCCTCATGACCGATGGCGAGAACACCTCCGGCATCGGTCTGAAGGAGTTCCAGCGCCGTTACGCGGCACAGCCGGAGGCGGTCCGCGACGTCCCCACCTTTCCGCTCCGGTTCGGCGAGGCGGACACCGCGGAGCTGACCCGGGCGGCGCGTACGACCGGCGGGCGCATGGTGGACGCGGGCGCCCGCTCCCTCCCCGACGCCTTCAAGGAGATCCGTGGCTGTTGACAACGGAATGTGGTGGAGCGTCTGGTGGCCCTGGATGCTCGTGTGGACGGCGACCGCCGTGAGCGTGATCGCCGTCGTGGTCTGGCTGGCGGTCCGCCTCCAGCGATATCGCAGACGCTTCCGGCCGAACCCCGAGAAGCCGACCGAAGGCATCTGCCTCTACCTCCATGACCGGGCCATCATGAACCTGTACGAGATGGGCCGTTACGAGAAGGCGCTGGAGCGGGAGGTCGAGCAGCGGATCACCCGCACCACGGACGGATCGCTGCGGGCCCGGTTCTTCGGCGCGGGCGTCAGCGGCGGCAGGAACGTCAGCCGCGAGGAAATCAGCATGTACATCGAGAGCGCCCGGCCCATCACGGCGATCGGCCTCATCGTGGACACCCTGGAGCGGACCGACGCCATCGTCCACGGCGATCTCAGGACCGGCACCATCACCTGGAACCACGCCCTGGCCCGGGCGCTGGACACGGTCGACCGCCCCGGTCCGGGGGCAGCCGACAGCGTCCGGCTGCGCGACATCGAGGACTTCGTCTCCATACGGGGCCGGTTCCGCAAGGCCCGGCAGACCCCCGAGCGCACCGTCTTCCTCGCCCCGTACGGCGACCCGGAGGATCCGGCCGAGGGGCCGCAGGTCCGTGTCCTGTGCGCCACGGACGGGCTGCGCAACGACGACAGCCACGAGGGCACGTTCCCGGCGCGCTGTCTGGGCAAGGTGCGCGACTGGAACCCGGGGACCGGTGAACTGACCATCGAGGCCATCGCGATCTTCAGCTGACGTGCCGTGCCCCGGGGAGGTGTTCAGCGCCCCCCGGGGAGTGTTCAGCGCCTCCCCGGGGGAGTTCAGCGCCCGCGGGGCGCCCCCGGGTGCGTTCGGCCGAGCAGCAGGCTCCGGCGCCACAGCGGGCGCTGGAGCGCGGTGATCATTCCGGCGTCGGTGAGGAAGGCGACCAGGCGCTCGCCCGCCCAGCGCATGGTCCGCCGGAAGTGCGGATTGGCGCGGGCCTCGCGGGCGGCGCGGCGCGGGTCGAGGCCCACGGCCCGGTAGATCGGGGCGTTGGTGTACGTGCTCATGGCCAGCATCGCGCACCAGGCGGTCAGCTGCCGGTGGAACTCCAGGACGGCCCCCGGCCTGCGGCGCGTGGCGTCCAGGAGTTCGGAGTGGGCGAAGCGGATATGCCGCGACTCCTCCACCACATGCAGGCGCGACACCTGCCGTACGAGGGGCTGCAGCCGCTCGTCGCCCATGGCCTCCCGCTGGAAGCGGTCGTAGACCTCCTCGATCAGCAGCGCGGCCGCGAACAGGCTCGCGCCGCGCAGCTGCGGGAGCACCGCCCGGCCCAGGTGCCGGACGAGGGCGGGCGGCCGGTAGGCCGGGCAGCCGAGGGTGCCGAGGGCCCGGCCGAACATGGCGACGTGGCGCGTCTCGTCGGCCACCTCGCTCAGCGCGTAGTGGGTGCGTGGCGACGCCGGATCGCGGGCGGTCAGCTGGCCGGTGAGCATCTGCATCAAGGTCAGCTCGAACCAGGTGGCCATGCTGATCATGTTGGCCCATTCGCTGCGGGAGAGCGCGAGGCGCCGCTCCTCGCTCAGCCGGTGCCAGGTGGGGGTGGCGTACAGCGACATCCGCTCCGGCTGGAGATACCAGTGACCGGGCTCGGGCGGGGCGTCCCAGTCGATGGCGAGGGCCGGGTCGTAGGTGTGCTTGGCCGCGGTGCGCAGCAGCCGTCCGGCCACCTCGGCCGGTGTCTGGCGTGGCGTGCCCGTGGGGGCGGGCGCGGACCGGCCCCTCCGCGGCTGTGGTTCGCTCACCGCGCACCGCCTGCCGTGACCGAGCGGTCCGGTCCGGCCTGGGCCGGGACGGGCAGCGGTCCTGCTGGGGCTTGGACTTCGGTGGCGGCGGGGGATTCCGTCGCGGGGCCGTGGATGCCCGGGCCGGGGATGCCCGGGCCGGGGATGCCCGGGCCGGGGATCCCAGGGCCCGGCGGGGCCCCGGGGGGAGCCGTGACCTGCAGTCCCAGCCGGAGCTGCACGATCCTGGCGAACTCGGCGATGGTGCCGTTGCTGCGCAGCAGTTCCATGGGCGGGATGTCGAGTTCGTAGCGCTGATTGAGCGAGACGAGCACCTGAGCGGCCATCAGGGAGTCCATGCCGTACGAGTCCAGGCGCCGGTGCGGGTCGAGTGCCTCGTGATCCATCTGCAGGACCTCCGCGAGCAGGCGGGTGAGCTGGTCCACGAGGTGGGCGAGGGCGGTCTCCTCATCCATGAGGGAGAGCCGGCGCAGGAGTTCCTCGCGAGTGGCCTCCCCGTCCCCCACCTGGGGCGGTACGAGGTCGCCGAGGCGCGGGGCGCGCAGCAGGGGCAGCAGAACGGCGGCGCGCGACCAGTCCGTCCGGGAGACGCCCACCACCGCGGGGGCGTCCGGCCGGTCGTCGCCGAGCAGCCGTCGGCCGTGGTCGAGGGCGGTGTGCGGGGCCAGGGGCTCGATGCCCAGGCCGAGGAGGGAGTCGAGCAGGTCGTTGCGGGCCGCGTAACCGATCTCGCCGATGGCGCCCCAGGCGAGGGTGAGCGCCGCCTCGCCGTGCCGGCGGCGCAGCCGGGCCAGGCCCTCCAGATAGAGGTTGCCCGCCGTATAGGCCGACTGCTTGAAGTTGCCCACCATGGCGGTCGTGGAGGAGTAGCACAGGAAGAAGTCCAGCGGACGCCCTCGGGTCAGGGTGTCCAGGACATGAGCTCCGGCGATCTTGGGCCGCAGGACGGCGCTCATCCGCTCGGCGGTCAGCTCGGCGAGGGGTGCGTCGTCCAGGGCCATGGCCGCGTGGACCACACCGCGCAGCGGACGGCCGTTCTCGTCGATGTCCTTCAGCACCCGGCGCATCGCCTCCACGTCGGCGACGTCCGCGGCGTACGCGGTGACCCGCACCCCGTCCGGGGCGAGCGCGTCGCGCACGGCGGCGGCCTCCGGACCGTGGGCGCCACTGCGGCTCACCAGGGCGAGGTGCCGGGCGCCGAGCCCGGCGAGCCATCGCGCGGTGGCCGCGCCGAAGCCGCTGGTGCCGCCCGTGACGAGATAGGAGGCGTTCGGGTCGAGTTGGGGTGTGCGGGGCGTGGCGGACGTCGCCCGTGCGGGTGGACAGGTGGACGAGTCGGCGGGTTCGACGGCGCAGGGCTCGTCCAGCGGGTCGAACGTGACGACGACCTTGCCGATATGGCGTGAGTGGCGCATCAGCACGAAGGCGTCCGCCACGCGGGCGGCGGGGAAGACGGTGTGCGGCAGCGGCTGGAACTCCGGGCCTTCCCCCGGCGCCTGGCCGTCCCCCAGGGTCCGCCCCACGCCCCCCAGGGTCCGGCCCACGTCCTCCAGAAGGTCACCCAGCAGCCGGGGGTCGCGCAGCACGGTGGTCAGATCCACGCCGTGGAAGGAGATATGGGAGCCGAAGGGGCGCAGCGGCAGGGTCCGGTCCTCGTAGAAGTCGCGCTTGCCGAGTTCGATGAAGCGGCCGCCGGGGCGGAGCACTTCCAGGCCCCGCGCCAGGGCCTGTCCGGAGAGGGAGTTGAGGACGATGTCCACTCCCCTGCCGTCGGTCACGTCCATGACCTGGACGGTGAAGTCCAGCGAGCGCGAGTCGAGGACGTGTTCCACACCGAGTGCGCGCAGCAGGTCGCGTTTGGGCTCGCTGCCCGCCGTGGCGATGACGGTGGCGCCGTGCGCCCGTGCGGAGTGGAGGGCGGCCAGGCCGACGCCACCGGCCGCGCCGTGCACGAGCACGGTCTCCCCCGCCCGCATCCGGGCGGTGTACAGCAGGCTGTAGTGGACGGTGCACAGGGCGACGGGCACGCTCGCGGCCTCCGCGAAGGTGACGCCCGCGGGGATCGGCCACAGGTTTCGGGCCGGGCTGACCACATGGGACGAGAGCGCCCCGGCCAGCAGCCCGACGACCCGGTCCCCGGGCGCGAAGCGGTCCACGCCGGGCCCGCAGGCGGTGACCACGCCCGCGCATTCGAGTCCGAGGTTCTCCTCGCGTGGACTGCCGGCCAGTGCCTCCGTGGGCAGCAGCCCGACCGTCTGCATGATGTCCCGGTAGTTCAGGGCGGCCGCGCGCACCTCGACGATCACCTCTCCGGGGCCCGCGACCGGCGGGGGGATCTCCTGCCAGGCGAGGCGGTAGGAGAGGCCGGGCCTGCGCACGCGGAGGGCGAACGGCGGCGGGGTCGCGCCGTCGGCGAGGGGGACGGCGGGCGGCAGGGCGCGCTCGCGCGGGACGAAGCGGTCGTGCGCGGTGAGCACGATCTCGTCCTCGTCGTCGGCGTCGGCGGTACCGGGGGCCTTGGTGTCGAGCAGTTCGCGGACCAGCCGGGTGGCGTCCGCGGCCGGGTCACCGCCCCGGCACAGGCTCAGGCGGCGCCCGCGCAGATCGGGTTCCTCGTTGGCCAGGCAGCGTGCCACGCCCCAGGCGGCGGCGTCGGTGGGGTGGGTGATCGGTCCGGGGGTGGCCTCGCCGCCGTGCGGCCGGGTGACGAGCCACAGCCGGACCCCGGCCGGCGAACCGAGGGACCGGTGCGCCTCCGCGACGGCCCGCAGCGTCTGACCGGCGTGGGTGGCGCGGGCGACGGCCTCCTCGGCGTCGTCGGGTTCGGCGCCGCCCAGGATCAGGACGACGGTCGTCTCGCCGGTGCCGGCCCCGCTCAGCGCCCGGCCCCACGCGGCGGCGTCGGTGTGGGCGTCGGTGAGGACGCTGTGCCCGGCGCCGTGTGCGGTCAGCGCCTCGGTGACGGCGAGGGGCAGCGGGTCGTCGGCCGTGTCGCCGCAGACGATGTACGCGGCGGACGGGGCGGGGGGCGGCGGTGCGGCGGCGGGGGCGGGGGTGCCACCGGCCGCGGCGAGGAAGACGGAGGCGTGGTCGCGTCCGGGCTGCTCGCTGTCGCCGGTGCGGGCACAGGAGGTGAAGCCGCACCGGCGCAGGAGCGCGGGCCACTGCTCGCGGGTCAGCAGCGGGGAGCCGGGCCGCAGGCCGGTGTCGGTGCGGTGGTGGAAGCTGTCGAGGGCGCCGAAGACGGGGAGCAGGAGCTCCGGCTCGTGGCATTCGAAGGCCAGCAGGTGTCCGCCGGGCGCGAGGAGCGAGGCCACGCGGCCGAGGGCGGGCTCCAGGTCCTTGGCCGTGTGCAGTGCGTTGGCGGCGATGACGAGGTCGAAGCCCTGTGGGTGGTAGCCCTGTTCGGCGAGGTCCCGGTCCAGGTCGAAGGTGCCGTACTCGACGAAGTCGTAGTCGCCGAAGCGGTTGCGGGCGCGGGCCGGATAGGCCGGTGAGACATCGGTGTAGCGGTAGCGGGTGCGGTCGGCGGGCAGCAGGGGCAGCAGCGCCGCGGCCATGCCGCCGGTGCCGGCGCCGATCTCCAGGACGCGCAGCGCGCGGTCGGCGGGCCAGTGGGCGAGCAGGGTGCGGAGCAGGGCCTGGGCGAGGCGGTTGTGGAAGCGGGAGGCCGGCGCGGTGTCGTAGTACTGCTCCAGGAGGTGCCCGGCCGATTCGGCGCTGAGCAGTGCCAGGGCGTTCGCGCGGCCGGTGAGGACGTCCGCCAGGTGCCGGGTCAGATGTGTCGCCAGGGCGATCCGGTGCACATCCCCGGGGGCCCGGACGAGGGCCTCGCGCACCGGCGGCGGGGTGTGGCGGGCGTCGGGGGTCAGGCACCGGCCACCGCCGGGGGTCTCGGTGAGCAGGCCGCGGCGCAGCAGGAGGGGTTCGAGCAGGGCGAACAGGGGGCGGTGGCGCTCCTCCATACCGGCCGCCACGAGGTCGTCGGCGGTGAACGGCGCCGCGGGGTCGGGCAGCAGCCGGGCCAGTGCGGCGGCGGCCGAGCGCGCGGTCAGCTCCTCGTCATGACGCGAGGTCAGGTCGTAGCGGGCCTCGCGCCACCGCTCCCGTACGGCGTCCAGGCGCGGGGCGGCGTCCCGGAGGATCGCCTCGGGCGGCGGCAGGGGTGAGGGCGCGGCCGGGAGATGGGGGCGGGGAGCGGCCCGCGGAACGGTGTGGTGGAGGGTGACGGGGGTGGTGCGGGCGATCGGGAACAGGCGCAGCCGGCACTCCTCCAGGCGTGCCGTGACGGTGCCGTCGGCGTCCGCGACCGTGATGTCCCAGCAGACCTCGCTGTCGGTGGCCTCGCGTTCGGTGACCCACATGATCCCGGTGGGCGACGGCGCCGACCACACCCGCACCGCGCCGATGGACGCGGGCAGATAGGCGCCCCGGTCCCGCAGCCGGTCGTGGAGGAGGGCGACACCGGTCTGGAGGGCTCCGTCGAGCAGCGCCGGATGCGCGGTGTACGGGGCGCCCGGGGCCTCGTGGCGGTAGGTGGCGACCGAGGTCCGCGCCCCCAGGCGCACCTCGTCCAGCGTCCGGAAGGCGGGCCCGTAGACGAGCCCCACCTCGGCGCAGGCGGCGTAGTGTGCCTCGCCGCTGATGCGTGTCGTGCACCGGGCGCGCAGCCGCTCCGGGTCCACCGGCCCGGGCCGGGGACTCAGCAGCGGGCGCACCCGGGCCCGTGCGTGTGCCCGTGGCTCCGGGCCGCGCTCGTCGGTGCTGGTGACGGTGGCGAGGGTGGTGTCGGGGTCGAGGCCGACCCGCAGCCGTACGGCGGAGGCGTCGGCCCAGGGCACCACGAGGCTGGCGCTGACGTCGAGGTGTGCCACCTCGACCGGCCGTCCGTGCACGGCGCGCCCCGCGGCGAGGAGCGCTTCGGCGTATCCGGTGGCCGGCATGACGACCGATCCGCCGAGCCGGTGGTCGGCGAGCCAGGGCACGAGGACGGGCTCGATCGCGCCTTCCCAGCTGGGGACGGCGGTGGGCATGCGCTCGCCGAGGAGAGGGTGGACGATGACGCCGTCACCGCTGGAGTTGGCCCAGGAGCGGGGGGTGCCGGACCAGTGGCGCTCGTACTGCCATGGGTAGGCGGGGAGCCGGGTGACCCGGCCCGGCACCGGGAAGTGCCGGGTGAGATCGGCCGAGGCCCCGGCCGCGAGCGCTCCGGCCGCCGCCGCGCCGAGGGCGGCGGGACCGTCCGCCCCGCGGCGCAGGGTCGGCAGGACGACGGTGCGGCCGGTGCGGGTGCCGGAGCCGGTCCCCCTGCCGGCCTTTCCGCTCCGGGACGTGAGGCGCCGGAGGTAGGCGCGCAGGACGGGATGGGGGCCGATCTCCAGGAGGATGCCGGCCCCGTCCGCGAGGGCGCGCCGCACCGCGTCCGCGAAGAGGACCGGGCGGCGTACGTTCTGCCACCAGTACGCCGCGTCGAGATCGGTGCCGCGGGCGCGGAAGCCGGTGACGGTCGAGTAGAACGGCACCCGGACCGGCGACGGCGTCACCTCGGCCAAGCGGGAGCGGAGTTCGTCCTCGGTGGGGTCCATGTGGCGGCTGTGGAAGGCGTAGTCGAGGCCCAGGTCGCGGAAGAAGACACCCTCGGCGGCGAGTTCCGCGCCGAGCAGGTCGAGGGCGGCGGCGTCACCGGCCACCGTGACGTCCTCGGCGCTGTTGACCCCGGCGATCTCCAGCTTCTCCCCGTACCCGGCGAGAGCCTTCGCGGCCCGGTCGGCGGACAGCCCGACGGCGGCCATCCGGCCACTACCGGCCGTGGTCCCCTGCACCCGGCCACGTTCGGCGATCACCCGCGCCGCGTCCGGCAGGGACAGCGCTCCGCAGATGTGGGCGGCGGCCACTTCCCCGACGCTGTGGCCGACGACCATGGCGGGCTCGATCCCCCGGGCACGCAGCACCGCGGTGATGCCCAACTGCACGACGAAGAGGAGGGGCTGGGCCACCTCCGTCGCCCCGAGGTCCGCCTCCCCGGCGGGCGCGGTGAGACGATCGGCCACCGACCAGCCCAGACGCGGCGCGAGCTCGGCGTCGGCCTCGCAGACGGCACGACGGAAGACGGCATCGGCGTCGAAGAGATCCGCCCCCATGCCCGCCCATTGCGAGCCGTTCCCACAGAACACGAAGGCGACACGCCCGCTATCGGCGGCGGGACTCACCGCGCCGGGGGCGGGGACGGCTGGCGCCCGGGTGGGGGCGGCGGTCGAGGGCTTGGCGGGCGCGGCGGGTGTGCCGGTGGGCGTGGCCGGTGTGTCGTCGGCTGCGGCCGACTGCCCGCCGGGCGCGGCCGATTCTCCGTCTGGCGGGGTCGGCTGCCCGGTGGGCGCGGTCGGCTCCCCAGTGGGCGCGGCCGACTCTCCGGCGGGCGCAACCGGCTCCCCACCAGCCCCGCCGGCACGCGGCAGCCCCGGCTCGGGGTCCGGCGCCGTCAAGGCGCGCAGCCCCCGCGCCGCTTCCCCAGGCGTGGTGGCCCAGACGACGGCGCGGTGTTCGTGGCGGCCGCGGCGGAGGCAGGAGGTGTGGGCCAGGTCGTAGAAATCGGCGGGGGGCGTTTCGTCCAGGTGTGCGGCGGTGGCCTCGGCCGCCTCCGACAGGGCCTTGGCGGTGCGGGCCGAGACGAGCAGGGGCACCGGTGAGCTGGGGGGTTGCGGGCGGTTCGGCGGGGGCGGGGGGTCGGCCACGATGGCGTGGGCGTTGGCGCCGCCGAAGCCGAAGGAGTTGACCCCGGCCACGGCGCGCCCGCCGGTCGCGGCGGGGGCGAGGGCCGTGGGCCGGGTGGTGAGCCGCAGTCCGAGGCCCTCGAAGTCGATGTCGGGGTGCGGCGGTTCGGCGTGGAGGGAGGCCGGTGCGGTGCGGTGTCGCAGCACCATGAGGGCCTTGAGCAGACCGGCCATGCCGGACGCGGGCTCCAGATGGCCGAGGTTGGTCTTCACCGAGCCGAGCGGGAGGGCACCGGAGATCCGGCGTACGCCGAGGGCCCGGCCGATGGCGAGGGCCTCCAGCGGGTCGCCGACCGGGGTGCCGGTGCCGTGCGCCTCGAAGTACACCAGCTCGTCGGGGTGCACCCGGGCGCGGTCGTAGACCTCGCGCAGCAGCCGCTCCTGCGCCTCGGGGCTGGGCAGTGCGAGCCCCATGGTCCTGCCGTCGCTGTTGCTGCCGGTGCCCAGGACGAGCCCGTGGATCCGGTCGCCGTCGGCCACCGCGTCCGCCAGCCGTTTCAGCAGCACCACGCCGCCGCCCTCGGCCCGGACGAAGCCGTCCGCGTGTGCCGAGAAGGAGGCGCACCGGCCCCGCTGGGAGAGCATCGACGCCTGGGAGAACCCCACGTAGTGGAACGGGCTGAGCAGCACATTGACCCCGCCGCAGACGGCGGCCCGGCCACCGCCCTCCCACAGCGTGCGGCAGGCGCGGTCGAGGGCCACCAGGGAGGAGGAGCAGGCGGTGTCGATCGCCATGCTGGGCCCGCGCAGATCGAAGGCGTGTGAGAGCCGGTTGGCGGCGATCGACGAGGCGGCGCCCGACATCGTGTAGGCGCCCACCGTGCGCAGCGCGGACATCTGGAGCGCACCGTAGGAGGCGTCCGAGATGCCGACGAACACCGCGGTGTCCGAACCGGCCAGCGTGGCGGGGTCCACGGCGGCGTCGTCCAGCGCCTCGGCGGTCATCTCCAGCAGCAGCCGGTGCTGAGGGTCCATGTGGGCCGCTTCCTTGGGGGAGATCCCGAAGTAGGCGGCGTCGAATCCGGCCACGTCCTCGAGGAAACCCCCGGCCGCGGTGTACGACTTGCCCCGGCGCGGCACGGCGGGGTCGGTGAACAGGCGGGCGTCGAACCGGTCCGCGGGCACCTCCGCCACCAGGTCCCTGCCCTGCTCCAGGGCCTCCCAGAGCCCGTCAAGGTCCCGGATGCCGCCGGGAAGCCGGCAGGCCGCCCCCACCACCGCGATCGGTTCGGCCTCGTCCTGACGCATACCGGGGCCTTTCTCCAGTCACTTCGCGACACCGGCGGGAAGCCCGCGTCACGCTCTCGGCAGCGACGCACACTAGGCCAGACGGACGACCGCCGAGGCCCTCTGTACACCCGTTGGAGGGAACGGCGGCGAAGTGCACTCGGTGAGGTGAACGGAGCCGACCCGGACCGCTTAGCCCATTCGGGTGATGTACGTCGACAGGCCCCTGCAGAGCGCGCGTACAGAGCGTGCATGTGGCGGGCCGGGCGGCGCGGCGGGGTGCGGTCGGTGTGATGTCCTCGGCACGCGCCCCGGCGCGCTCACCGGCGCGATCACCCGCGCGGTCACCGCGCGGTGGGAACCGCCACCGCAGCGCGTGCCCCCTCGGATCCGCCGCCGGATCGCCCCGCCGGATCCCCATGCCCCGCACCCGCCCTTCGACGTCTGGAGCCCGCCATGGCCGTACTCTTCACCGGCGCGACCGGTTTCCTCGGCAGCCGCATCCTGCGCCACCTGCTCGCCGAGGACGGCGACGACCGGCCCGTCACCGTCCTCGGCCGGGGAGGGGAAGGGAGTCTGCGGGCGCGGGTCGAGACGGCCCTCGACGGGCTCGACGGCCTGGCGGGCGCCGCGACGCCGCGCGGGCGGCTGCGGTACGTGTCCGCCGACCTCACCCTGCCCGGCCTCGGCCTCACCGACGGCGAGCGCCGCGCCCTCACCGACGCGTGCTCGGTGGTCTGGCACTGTGCCGCGCACCTCGCACTGCACGACGACCCGGTGCCGCTGTTCAAGGCGAACGTCCTCGGCACCCGGCGCGTCCTCGACCTGGCCACGGAAGCGGCCGGGGCGCGGGTCGTCCACCTGAGCACCGCGTACGTCGCCGGAGGCCGCGCCGAGGGACACATCCGCGAGGACGACCTGGACGGCGGCCACGGCTTCCTGACGCCGTACGAGGAGAGCAAGTACACCGCCGAACGCGCGGTGCACGCCTGGAGCGCCCGTACCGGCCGGGGCGCCACGATCCTGCGGCCGTCGCTGCTCGTCTCCGACCGGCCCGTCCACGGCAGCGGACAGCGCCAGCCGCTGGCGGTGCTGGCGTTCCTCATCCACGAGGCGCTGCGCCGCAGGGCCGAGGACGACCCGGCGCTCGCCTCGCTCCTCGACGGTGGCGACGCCCACGGCAGCGGTCTGCGGGTGCGGGTCCGCGCGGGGAGCGGCGGGGCGCTCAACCTGGTCCCGGTGGAGTACGCGGCCCACGCGGCGGTGTGCGCCGCGCGAGCGGCGGCCCGCCCGGGCGCCCCGGCGGGGGTGCGCACCGTGCATCTGACCCATCCGCACAACACCCCCTTCGCCACCGCCGTGAAGGTCCTGGAGCGGCTGTACCCGGGGCTGACCCTGGACCTCGTGGACGAGCTGGACGACCCGGACCCCTACGAGTCGCTGTTCGCGCACCACCTGGCCTCGCTGCTGGTCTTCACCGCGCAACGCAGGACGTACGACCGGAGCAACCTGCTGCACGACACCGCGGGCCTGCCCGACCCCGAGCCCCTGGACGCCACCTACCTCGCCGACGCCGCCGGAGAGGCGGTGGCACCCGCCCCGGCCGCCTGACGAGTCCCCCACGACTCGGCGGCCCGTCGGGGCACGGAGGTGGCGAGGCCAACGCTGCTCCACGACACCGACTGGCCGCCCGACCCCAAACCCCTGGACGCCGTTTACCCCGTCGACGCGGCCGGAGAGGCGGTGGCACCCGCCCCGGCAGCCTGACCGGTCCCCCACGACTCGGCAGCCGCCGGGGCACGGAGGCGGCGAAGCCAAGCCCGGGACGTACGCCCAGAGCAAGCTGTCCGAGGACACGGCGGGCCTGCCGGACCCCAGGCCCCTGGACGCCGCCTACCTCGCCGACGCCGCCGGAGAGGCGGTGGCATCCGCCCCGGCCGCCTGACCCCTCCCCCACGGCCCCGCCGTGGCCAGCACCCGCAACTCCCCCAGCCAGGCGTCCGCGAACGACTCGGCGACCCGGCGCGGCTCGGAGGTGGTGAAGCCGGCCACGGCCCGGCCCTGGGCGGTGGCCAGGACGGCGGACATGCGGTGTCCGGCCGGGAGGAAGTTCAGCGGCAGTACGCGCAGGACCCGCCGCCCGGCCACCACCAGCGGGGACGAGGGGCCCCGCACATTGCTGGCGAGCAGGGTGGCGCGGGCCGGGTCGAAGTACCGCTCGAAACACCATCCCCCGGCCGCGGCGGGGACGGACCGGAACACCGCGCGCACCAGCGGATGGCGCAGTGCGCGGGCGCGGCCCGCCGTGCGGGCGGCGACGAGGGCGAGGCGGCGTCCGGCGTCGGGCTCCGCCACGGGGAGCGGGATCCGGAGCGGGATATGGCGGTTGCGCAGCACGGCCGCGTCCCCGGGCCCGCGGACGTTCACCGGGACCAGGGCGCGCGACTGCCCATGGGGGCCGTGGAGTTCGGGCCGGGTGCGCAGCGCGCCGCTCAGGGCGGCGAGGTAGACGTCGTTGACGGTCGTGCCGTGGCGGCGGGCGATGCCACGCAGCAGGCCGAGGTCGGTCTCCACGCAGGCGTAGGAGAGGGTGGCGGGCGGGCCACCGGCGGCTTCCGCCACGTTCCCCCGGCGCCGCGCCAGCAGGGGCGTCCCGCACAGCCAGGCCGCGCGCAGCGGATCGGTGACGGCGCGGTGCGGGGCGCCGCGCGCCCGCCAGGGTTCGGCCCGCGCGGGGGAGGCCGTGGCGGTGTCCGGGCCATGGGCCTCTGGGCCATGAGCGCCCGAGCCAAGGGCCGCCGAGCCATGTGCGCCCGAGCCATGAGCGCCCGTGCCAAGCGCACCCGGACCGTGAGCGCCCGGCCCAAGGGCCGCCGAGCCATGAGCGCCCGAGCCATGAGCGCCCGTCCAGGCGGCGAGTAGGCCGACCACTCCCGCCCCGTCGAGCAGCCGGTGGTCCGCCCGCCACACCAGGGCGGACGTGTCGCCCTGCAGCCCCGCCACCGTGGAGCAGGACCAGCGGTGCGGCTCCAGCGGCCTCGCCAGCGCCTCGTGCGCCACGTCGGACAGCCCCCGCTCCGGACCGGCCTCGGCGTTCCCGTCCGCGCCACTCCATGGGTCGCCGTCCGAGGGCCCGGTGCCCAGCAGTTCCGTCACCGGCCGTAGCGAGGCGGCGAGTTGGCGCCGGTCGGGAGGCGGGCCCTCCAGCTCCAGCACCACGCCGATGGTCAGTCCGGTGCCGGGGTGCGCCTTCCCGTACGCCACGAGAGCCGCGTCCGGAAACGGCAGTTTCCCGGTCGGCTTCCCCGCCGCCGTCCCGGTCGACTTCCCCACCAGCCCTCCGGTCGGCTTCCCACGCTTGCCCGTCATCCTCCACCACCCCTCCGCCGGTGCCACCGACCGGCAGCCGGAACAACGCCCGGGCGGCGCCCAAGTCACCGCCCTGCGTTGCCGCTTCACCGTCCGGGGCAGCCGCGTCAGCGGTTGGCGGGCGCCTTCACGACAACGGGTACACCTTGGTGACCGTGCGGGTGAATCACCCGCACGGACCAACGGCCACGCCTCCCCCGGCCGCCATCATCGGACGGATCAACCATCGGAAGCGGCCACCCCTTCGTGTGGCCCGAGCTGGGAGAAGTGTGTGACTTCAGCGAACGGGCGCAGGCGCGCCCTCGTCCATACGGCGGCCCTGGGACTGCTGGCGGCCTCGGCGACCGCCGTGGCCTTACTGGGGCAGCAGCCCCCGGCCCGCGCGGCCGCCGAAGCCCCGGCCGTGCCCCTGCCGTTGACCTGCAAGGGCACGGCCACGGTGGAGCCCACCAACCCCGACCTGGTGCTCGTGCGCGACCAGAGCGGCGTCGCGGGCTACCGGGCCACCATCACCGGAAACTGCCTCGGCTCCGCCGTGGTCTCCAAGGTGCGGGTCACCCTGGAGGGCATGGCCGAGGGCACCTGTGCCGCGGCCATCGGCACCGGCACCGGCACGGCGGAGTGGATCGGGCCGGGCGGTGCGCGGGTCGGCACCAGCACCGGTGGCGGCAAGCTCCACTTCACCAACGACGCCGACGGCAACGTCACCTTCCGGGCCGAGAACGTGCAGATCGCCAGGGGCCTCTTCGCAGGCTCCGTGGGCGTCGACATCACGGTGAACGACCGCGGTGTGGGCCGGGACTGCTGGACGCAGGGCAGGCTGGCCGGCGGCTCGGGCAGCGGCTCAGCGCGGCTGACGTTCGGCTGACGCCCCGGCGGGGGCCGGAAGCCGTGCCGCGTGTTCCGGGGCGGCCTCCGGTCGCCCGCCCTTGCCGGTACGCCATTTCCGCCCGCCCTTACCCGAACGGGACTTCCCGGCCGTGCCGGAGCTCCGAGAGAAGGGCCACCACCAGTTCGCCGCGCCGAGCAGCCGCATCACGGCGGGTACCAGGACCGCCCGTACGAGCACCGCATCGATCAGCACCGCCAGGAAGACACCGACGCAGATCTCCTTCACCATGACCACGCTGCTGGTCGCGAAGCAGGCCGTCACCACCAGAACGGCCGCCGCTGCGGCGCTGATCACCCGCCCCGAGCGCTCGATCCCCACCGCCACCGACTCCCGGTCGTCCCCGAGCAGGCGGTACTGCTCCCGGATGCGCAGCAGCAGGAACAGTTCGTAGTCCATGGACACCGCGATGAGGAGGAACAGCATGACGATGGGGGCCAGCGCGTCCACGTAACCCGTCGGTTCGGCGCCGAGCGGCCGGCTGGCGTGTCCGTCCTGGAAGATCCAGGTGAGGGCGCCGAAGGAGGCGCCGATGGACAGGCCGTTCATCACCAGCGCCTTGAGGGGAAGTACGAGCGAGCGCAGGGCGACGGTGAGCAGCACCAAGCTCGTGATCACCATGAAGGCCAGCACCCGGGGCAGCAGCCGGTAGAAGGTGTCCATGGTGTCCACGGCGAGGGCCGACGCGCCGCCCACCAGCACACCGCTGCCGCCGGGTACGGGCAGCGCGCGCACGGCCCGTACCAGTGACTTGGCCGATTCACTCTCCACCCGCTGGTCCTGGCCGACGTAGACGACGGCCTTGTTCCCGGTGGTCCCGGCCACCAGCACCCCACGGGCGCCGGGGAGTCCGGAGACGTGCCGCGTCCAGGTCAGCAGGTCGGCGTGGCCCCGGCCGCGGTCCACGGGGTGGTCGAAGGTGGCGATGGCCTGCAGGGTGCCGAGGCCGGAGACGGCGAAGTCGTGTTCCATGCGTTCGGCCGCCACCCGGGCCGGCGCCCCGGCGGGCAGCATCCGCTGGTCCGGGAAGCCGATGACGGTGTGCAGGAACGGCACCGCGAGGGCGAGCAGCAGCGCGGAGACGGCGCAGGTGTAGGCGATGGGCTTCTGCATCACCGCACGGGCCACGCGGCCCCACAGCGCGCCGTCCCGGCGGCCGTCCTGGCGCCGTAGCCAGGCCGGTGAGAGCGCGTCCACGCGGTCGCCCAGGCAGAACAGCAGGGCGGGCAGCACCGTCACCGTCACCAGGGCTCCCACCAGCAGCCCGGCCGCCGCGCCGATGCCCAGCGCGCGGACGAAGCCGAGCGGGAAGAAGGCGAGGCCCACGGCGATGAAGGTCATGACGACGCCGGAGAGCGCCACCGTCCGCCCGGCGGTGTCGACGGTGATGGCGACGGCCTCCGCCGGGGTGCGTCCGGCCCGCAGCTCCTCCCGGAATCTGCTGACGATGAGCAGACCGGCGTCGACGCCCGCGGCGAGGCCGATGGCCACCACGAGGTTGACCGTCACATACGGGACCTCGATGACATCGGCCACGGCGCGCAGCGCGGCGAGGGCGGCGGCCGTCGCCAGGACTCCGGTGACCACCGGCAGCAGCGCGGCGACCACGCCCCGGAAGACGAACACCATCAGCAGCATCATCAGCGGCAGCACCATCAACTCAATGCGCACCAGGTCGCGTTGGGACCGCTGGACGATCTCCGAGATGATCGCGCTCGGCCCGGTCCAGGTGACCTCGAACCCCGGTGCGCGCAGGGCGTCCCGCAGCGCCAGATAGCTCTGGGTGCGGCCGGTCTCCCCGTCGCCCCGCAGCAGGACGGGCACCACGGTCGCGTGCTGGTCGAGGGAGACCAGCAGCGGATTGGCCGAGGACCAGGCCGTCGTCGCCCGGTCCACCGTGCCTTCGGGCGCCCGGCGCAACGCGTCCTCCACCGCTTCCCGGAAGGCGGGCCGGGCGGCGGTCAGCTCCTTGCTGCGGAAGGTGACCAGGACGTCCGCGCCGCCCTCCCCCACCTCGTTGCGGATCGCGTCCGCCGCCCGGGTCGCCTCGGCGGCCGGCGCCATGAACCCGCCGTAGCTGAGCCGCCCGGACAGCCCGGAACACGCCCAGCAGGAGACCACCAGCACCAGCACCGCCCCCGCGAGCACCCAGACCCTGCGCGCGACGTCGAAACGCCCCAGCCGGACGAACATGCCACCCTCCCTGGCTCACCGCGCCGGCGCCCACGGTGGGACGGCCCGTGCAGGACGCCCAACGAACGACACTCCGACAGGTCACCCAGGTGTGCGGAGAAGCCCCGCAATGACCCGCTATCAGGGGTAGCGGCCGGATTTTCCGGTGCGGCCGTACACAACGGAAACTGTCGTTTACCGGACCGGGTTCGCAAAGGGCTTTTCTCAGGGCCTCTCACCGCAATGGCCTTTGACGCCCCAAAACGCCGGAGAGGGCCCCGGAATACCGCTCCGAGCAGCCACTTGACCGTTACCGGCCCCTTGAAACAACCTTCTGGCGAGATTTTTGCGACATTTGATGTCCCGGCCCTGTCCTCTTGCGACATGGCTGCTTTACGTTTCTCTTTTCCCGCACTACCAGGAACAGTTACAGGGGAACCGTGCTCACTCAGGACACCACCACGCAAGGCGCTTCGAGCGCACCGGAGCCACAAGCGCCACCGGTCAGCGACCGGCCGGCCGCGCCCGCCCGGTCCAAGAGCGCCGCCATTCTCGGCTGGATCGTCACTCTCACCCTCAACGTGGCCGCGCCGATCCTCACCTACAACGTGCTGCGCGACCACGGCTGGAGCGAATTCGCCGCCCTGCTGCTCAGCAGCGCCTGGCCGGTGGTCGACGGCGCCGTTCACATCGTCTGGCGCCGCCGCCTCGATGAACTCGCCATCGTCACCCTCGTGTTCATCGTGATCACCGCCGTGGTGTCGACCGTCGGCGCACACTCCGCCCGCGCCCTGCTGATCAAGGACTCGGCCATCACCGGGCTGTTCGGGCTGCTGTGCCTGGCGACGCTGCTGACGCCGCGCCCGCTGATGTTCTACCTGGGGCGCAAGTTCGCCACCGACGGCACCGAGGCGAGCACCGCCTGGTGGAACGGTCTGTGGAAGGTCGACGGCTTCCGCAAGGCCATGCTGACGATGACCACCGTCTGGGGTGTGGCCTACTGCATGGAGTCCGCGGTCCGGATCGTGCTGTCCTACAGCCTGAGAACCGACACCATGGTGGTCCTGAGCCCGGTCCTGATCTACGCCGTGCTCGCCTCCCTCGGCGTGTGGACGGGCGTGTACGGCAAGCGGTCGCGCCGCAAGGGCCAGGCACGCGCCGCCGCGGCAGCGGCTGCCGCGGCCGAGGCTGAGGCGGTGGCCAAGGCCGAGGCGCCGTCCGAGACCGAGGCTGAGACGGTGGCCGAGACCGAGGCCATGACCGAGGCTGAGGCCGAGACGGTGGCCGAGACGGTGGCAGAGGCTGAGACTGAGACCGAGGCAGCGGCGGACGAGGCAACGCCCGCCGAGGCGAAGGCCGCAGAGGCAACACCCGCCGAGGCAACGCCCGCCGGGGCGAAGGCGCCCGAGCCCGCCTGACACCGCGTTACCGGCCGCGGGTGGATTCCGGCGGCCGGGCGCGGCGTCGATATGGGAAGCTGTTCGACAGCCGGACACGCACGCGGGGGCCGTGACGGCCGTCGAGAGGAGCAACAGCGTGACGGAGAACGGCTTCCGCGCCGAGGAGATCGATACCAGCAGGCCGCACCCTGCCCGGATCTACGACTACCTCCTGGGCGGCAAGAACAACTACGAGGTGGACCGCGAGGCGGGTGACCGGCTCGCCGCCGCGGCGCCCGAGGTGTGGAGCGGCGTACGGGCCAACCGCGACTTCCTGCGGCGCGCCGTGCGCTACGTGGTCGGCAGCGGCATCCGGCAGATCCTCGACATCGGCACCGGGCTGCCCAGCTCGCCCAACGTCCACGAGATCGCCCGGGAGTTGGCGCCGGACGTGCGCGTCGCGTACGTCGACAACGACCCGATCGTCAACACCTACGCCAATGTGCTTCTCCGCGGCTCCGCCGCGACCAGCATCGCGCTGGCCGACCTGCGCGATCCGCGGGCCGTCCTGGACCACCCCGACGTCCGCGAGGTCATCGACTTCGACGAGCCGGTGGCGTTGCTCCTCGTCGCCATCGTCCACTTCCTCACCGAGGCGGAGGAGCCCGAGCGGGTCCTCGCCACCCTGCGCGACGGGCTTCCGGCCGGGAGCTTCCTAGTGCTCTCCCACGCCACGGGCGACTTCGCCGACCGCAGCGCGGCCCAGGCCGTGTACGACAACGCCACCGCCACCCTGAACCTGCGGTCCCGCGCCGAGGTCGAGCGGCTCTTCGACGGCTTCACCCTGGTCGAGCCCGGTGTGGCCGAGGTGCCGTTCTGGCGCCCGGACGCCCCGCCGCGGACCAGGCCCGGCGATATCGGCTACTACGGCGGCGTGGCGCGCAAGACGGACTGAGCCGCCCGCGGCTCGGGGCCGGCCGGTGTCAGCCGCGCTCCGCGCAGCGGTGCCCGTCGCCCGTTCCCACCCCGTGGAGCACGGCGCGCGCGACGTCCTCCGGAAAGTTCGGTCCGAGTCCGGAGTGGCCGAAGAGCGACCGGAAGACGATGGGGGCGGCGAACAGGTCCAGCACGAGGTCGACGTCGAGGCCGGGGCGGAGGTCGCCTCGCGCGACCCCCTTCCGCAGCGACACCTCGCACGCTTCCCGGCGAGGTGCCCAGACCGCGGTGAGGAAGGTGTCCCGCAGCTCCGGATCGTCCGCGAGATCGGCCACGAGTGCCGGGAGCAGATGGCCGAGGACCGGGTCGTCCATGGCGAGCCGGAGCGCTTCCAGATGGCCGACGATGTCGCAGTGCGTGCATCCGGTGTCCATGTCCACGACTCCGGCCCGGTCCCGCGCCATGGCCTCGACGACCAGGTGTTTCTGGCTCTTCCAGCGCCGGCGGATGGCGGGTTTGGTGGTGCCCGCCCGCTGCGCGATGGCTTCCATGGTCAGGGCCGGATAACCGACCTCCGCCACGAGTTCGGTCACCGCGGCCAGCACGGCGTGGTCGATCCGCTCGTCCCGCCGGCGTGCCATCGAACTCTCCCGGAACCACACGAAACCCTGTTGTCCAGCCACCCTACCGGGGGGACAGGACCACCTTGCCGAACGGCTTTCCGCTCTCCACCAGCCGGAGGGCGGCATCGGCCTCGGTGAGGGGCAGACGACGGTCGAGCACGGCCGAGAGCCGGCCGTCCGCCAGCAGCGTCACGATCCTCTCCCAGGAGGAGCGAAGGTCCTCGGGCGACAGCGAGTTCAGGCTGAGGGCGTACAGCGTCGGCGATGCGTGGAAGTGGCTCAGCAGCGGCGCGAACGCTTCCGGCCCGGGGGATCCACCGGCGGCGCCGCACAGGACGTAACGCCCGTTGGGCCGCAGGAGTTCGAGGTGCTTCCCCAGATCCGGGCCGGCGACCGTGTCCACGACGACGTCGTACGTCTCGCCGGGAAGGGCGGACCCGGTCCGGTCGACGACCCGTGCGGCGCCCAGCGCCCGCAGGCGTTCGCCGCGGGCCGGGGACGAGGTGACGACGGTGACCTCGGCTCCGCGCGCGTGGGCGATCTGGGTGGCGAGCACGCCGATCCCGCCGCCGGCGCCGCGCACGAGCACACGTTCTCCCGCGGCGGCTCCCGCCCGGTGCAGCGCGCCCTCGGCGACCAGCGCGTTCACGCCCAGCGTGACCACATCGGCCGCGTCGGCGCCCGGCGGCGCCGGAAAGACCCGGTCGGCGTCGGCGACGACCTTCTCGGCGTAGCCGCCGAAGGCGGGCAGGGCGAGAACTCGCCGCCCGGCCGGCGCCTCGGGCGCGTTCGGCCCGACCGCCGTCACGCGGCCGACGACTTCCAGGCCGGGCACCGAACCCGCGCCGGGAAAGTAGGCGTACTCACCTCGCCGGGCCATCACGTCCACGTAGCCGACGCCGATCGCGTCGACGTCGACGAGCACCTGGCCCGGCCCGGGCACGGGTTCCGGCACGTCGGCCACGGCGAGATCCCCGGACGACCTGACGATGACGGCCTTCATGGGCTGCTCCGTTCACAGTAACGTTCCGATCCGGATCGGAACGTTATGATGGAATCCGTCGGGCGTCAACGACGGGAGGACGTCACCCCGTGCCGTGCTGTTGCGCCAGGAGCCGGTGTGGCAGGAGCCGGTGTGGCAGGAGGAGCCGTCGCGTCAGGAGGGGCAGGCGCTCTTGGAGCCGCTGCGGTAGGTGCGGTAGAGGGCGGCCGCGCCCGGGGCGCCGGAGCGGGCGCTGGACGGGTACTCGACCACGGGGACGGGTTTGCAGACGGCCCATTGGTCGTTCTTGCCCGGGCCCTCGAAGCCGTAGGTGCCTCCGGCGCCGACCAGGCAGGAGCTGCACGAGTCGCCGGCGATGCTCGGGATGATGAGGGTGTTGTACACATCGTCCTTGGTCGGGATGCTCATCGCCTCCGGCGCCTTCTCGCCGCCCTCGTTGATCTCGGCGAAGGTGCGGTCCACGGCGCCCGCGAGCAGCGCGAAGGCGTCGTGGTACATCACGGCGTAGCCGTCGTCCAGCGGTTTGCCGCCCAGCTTGTGCCGCTTGCGTATCTCCTCGAAGCGGTCGAGGAAGCGGCCGAGCGCCTTCTTGGGGTTGCTCTTCCCCGCCCACCAGGCGGGGTCGACGGAGGAGGCGTCCACGATGGTGGCCCGTGCCTCGTCCAGCCACCGGGTGGGCGCGTCCGCGGTGAGGGTGGGCTCCAGGCCGATGCCGACCTTCAGGATGCGCAGCGTCGTGGTGCGCCCGCAGCTGCCCTCCTGCGCCATGCGCTCCATGAACGCGGGAAGGTCCTGGTCGCGGCCCGCGAAGAAGACGGTGTCGGACTTCTCGTTGCAGATCTTCTGCACGGCGTCGGTGAACCGCTGGGGGATGCCCTTGTCGGTTCCGGAGGTGCCGGTGAAGTTCGAGTTGTGGTTGGTCAGGTCGTACGCCGTGCCGAAGTGGCGCTCGAAGACGCTGCGCAGATTCTGGGAGTAGACGTCCTCGCCGCGGTTGTCCCAGACCAGGAAGCCCCGGTGCCCGGCCGGCTTCTTGTCCAGGTAGAGCCCCAGGGCGCGGGCGAACTGGTCGTTGTTGGGCGAGGTCTTGAAGAAGTACGGGGAGTTCATGTTGGCCGCGGTGATGACCGGGCCGACGGTGGGGATGCTGTGCTTGCTGAGCGCGGCGATGGCCCTGCGGGTCTCCGGGGTGCTGCTCGGGATGCCGGTCACGCCCACCAGCGGTGCCCGGGTGTCCTCGGCCAGCTCGGCGAGGCGATCGACGACGGGCTCCCAGCGGTCGAGGTTCCGGCCGTCGGGGGCGAGCAGCAGCTGGTACTGCGGCCCGCCGAAGCGGTTGGCCTGCCGTTGGGCGGCCAGGGCACCGGCGAGTCCGCGGCGGATCATGTCCACCGTCATGGCGCTGTGGTCGTCCGCGGTGAAGGGCATCATCAGCGCGATCCGCACGTACGGGATCTTGGGGCCGCTCGGCGGATCCTCCCAGTCCCGCCGCACCCGCTCGTTCTCGTCCGCGACCGCCCCGATGAGGCTTTCGATGCCCGGGTCCGCCTCGAAGGCTTCCGCGGTGACGCCCACGCAGTCTCCGTCGATCTCCCGCAGATCGTCACCGCACCTGCCGGGGCCCTGCACCACATTGACGGCGACGGTGATCGCGCCGGCGACCAGGGCGCCGAGTCCGACGACGGCCAGCCATTCGAGCGGCCCCCACTCGCGAGGGTGACGGCGGAACAGACGGAACAGCATGCTTCCTCACTGACCGGAGATAGGGAAGGGGCGCTTCTTCCGTGCCGCCGCGGGCCAGCTGCGGGCGGCCTGACCCAGGACCGCGTGCCAGGACGGGTGGCGCGGGGAGAGGTAGGCCAGCTCTTCGCCGACCGCCTTGCACATATCGGGGTCCGGCTCGGCGTGCGGCTCGGACACATGCCACAGGGCGTGCAGCAGCCGGTTCACGCAGCGCTCGATCTCATGCAGTTCCGCGTACCGGCCGTCGTGCGCGCCGAGGGCGATCTGCATCCGTTCGTCGGTCCACTCCGCGGCCGGTGGGGTGGGCGCGGTGGCGGCGTACCGCAGGCACAGCAGCCAGTGGGCGGCGGCCTGGGCGTCCTTCTCCGACTGGAACTCCTCGGTCAGCATGGCCACCACCGTCTCCGCGTTTCCCGCGGCGAGGGTGTGCCGCAGGGCGTCCGCCTCGCCGCTCTCCCCGCGCTGGGCGTGGTGCATCCGCAGGAAGCGGTGGATGTCCTGCCAGCTGCGGCCGTCCTCGGCCCGCGAGGAGGTGCGGCGCGCCTCGTGGACGAGCAGCGTCCGCAGCAGCGCGTCGGTGACCAACGGCTCGTCGGGTGGGGTGAGTTGCTGCCACTGCTGCTCTTCGAGATAGTCGGTGGCGGAGTTGGCGGGCAGCTGGTCCGGGCCCTGGAGACGCAGATGCTCGGCCAGCGCCTCCGCCGCGGTGCTGTCGCGGGCGAGCGAGAGCAGGGTCAGCCGGTCGCGCTGGCGCCGGTTGGGGAGCAGCCGCTCCAGGAGCGCCTCGGTGACGGCGCGGCCGTCCTTGGCGTGCAGTTCGAGGAGGTCGCGCGGGCCCACGCCGCGGCCCCGCCTGGTGGCGTCCAGGACGGCCGCGCACAGGACGGTGGTCACCGCGGGATGCCCGCCGGTCAGGGAGTGCACGGCGGAGGCCAGATAGGGGTGGAGCGGCCGGGCGGGCCAGTCCGGCACCAGGAGGGGCAGGATGTCGTCCCGGCTCAGCGGGGTGAGGGGGACGGCGAGCAGTCCGGCGGACAGGGCCAGGCCGCCGCGCTGCCAGCCGGAGGACTTCACCAGGTCGGGCAGGTCGCGGCGGATGGCGGCCGACGCGTTCTCCGGCAGGCCGCCGAGGCGGGTGGCCACGACGACGAGCTCCTCGTGGTCGGGGCGTTCGGGCAGCGCGCGGTGTTCGAGGAGCAGGTCGAGGAAGTCCTGCCCGGGCGGGAAGTGGGCGTCGTCGAGCAGGATGAGCGGCCAGGGCTCCCGGTTCCACCGCTGCAGCCTGCCGTAGGAGGAGGCGACATCGTGGAGGAAGGCGGCCATCAGGCTCTGCTCGGCCGCGTGCCGGTAGTCGCCGCCCCGCTGGAACCACTCCCCGAGCAGCACCAGCGGATCCCGGCCGTCCGCGCCCCGCGGGAAGCGCCGCCGGTACCACTCCCGCGCCGCGGCCGGCTGATACCGGTCGGTGTACTCCGCCACCACGGCGGCGGTGACCGCGTCCCGGCCCCACTCCGCGTCGGCCTGCGCGCCGGTCGTCTCCAGACGGCCTTCGACGGCGGTGGCCCAGGCGTGTCTCAGCGCGTTCTCGTCCCCGTCGGCGAGTCGGCAGGCGAGCAGCAGCCGGGCGAAGGTCAGGCATGCCACGTCCCGCTGCTCGCCGTTGCCCAGGGACCAGCCGGAGACGGCGAACAGGCCGGGCACCAGGACCGGGAAGCGGCGGCGCACATCGGGGGCGAGCCCGCACACCAGCTCCGCGAGGATCTCCACGAGGGTCGAGGCGGTGGGGGCTCGACCGTCGGCCGGGGCGGGCGGGAACGTCTCGGATTCGGTGGCCACGGCGCGGACATGGGCCAGCGGCAGCCGGCCGCGGTAGCGCGCGGCGAGCTCTTCGAGCACCGCGCTGCGCCCCATGCCGTGGTATCCCGTCACCAGCACCAGGGGAAGGTCGCCCTGGTGCTCGCGGCCCACCCGGGACCGCTCGTCGTAGGCCAGGCCGGTCAGCCGGGGAACGAGTGAGCGCAGCAGAGGGTCCCGGCCATAGAGCGGTGACCCTTCCGATACGCGCATCCTGCTGCGTCCCGCCTCAGTCGTCCTCTGCTGCCCGGCAGCCGTGACCTCGGAGACGGGCGGCACCGCTCCCCCGAGACATCAGCCGCTGACATCCGTACCAACTACGCCTACTTTCTTGAACTTACCCGTTGGGTAAACATCCCACCAGGTAATCGCGGCACCGGGTGTGAGCCGGGTGGGCGGTGGCGCCGGTCAGGGGTGCGGGTAGATGTCGAGTTCCACGCTGTCGGGGAGCGAGTCCGCGCCGCGTATCTCGCCCGGGTAGACAAGCCGCACCCGGCGCAGCCGGGGCAGTCCGGCGAGGGAGGCGAGATCGAGCTCGGCGACCTGCGACAGATGGATCTCCTCGAGCCCCGGGAGGCGCCGGGCGATCCGCCGCAGCGGCACCGCGGAACCGGCCCTGGCCCATACATCCAGGTGGGTGACCTGGGGGATCTCGGTACGGGGGGCGAACAGCAGCATGCTCAGCTGCTGCGGGGAGAGCGTCAGCTTCCGCAGCTGGGGCAACTCGGCGATGAGGGAGCCCCATTCGTCCGGGGCCAGGCGCTCGCTGGCGTCCTGCAGCCGCAGCTCCTCCAGCTCCCGGCACTCCACGATCCCGGCGAGCTGCGCCGCCGACGACGGCAGGGAGAGCAGCCGCAGCTCGGCGGGGCGCGGGAGGTCGGGCAGACCGCGCCAGGGCACCTCCGGTCCGACGAGGAGCCCCTCCAGCCGGGGGCAGTCGGCCAGTTTCAGCAGGGGCTCGAACTGGGGGAGGTCGCGCAGCTCCAGCCTCCGCAGATGGGGCAGCCGGGTCAGCGGCGTGGGGTCCTTGACGTTCCGGCATCCCTGCAGGGCGACCGTCTCCAGCTCGGGGTAGGCGGAGAGCAGGGTGAGGTCCTCCAGCCGCAGGGTGTTGCGCAGGCGCAGCTCGCGCAGCCGGCGCGGGTCGAGCGAGGCGCGGATGTCCTCCGGGTCGAAGTCGCCGTGCAGGCCCACGCGTTGGTAGCCGGACATGGTGCGCAGCGCCTCCAGCTCGGCGGGTGAGCGCACCGTGACGATCTCCTCGGGGGCGGTGTCGAGGAGCGGCCGTACGATCTCCTCCGCGTAGACCTTGGTGTCGAACCGGTCCCAGTGGGCGAGGAGTTGGGCGCGCACCGCGGGCTGGCCGGTGCCCAGGAACTCCCGGAGCCTGGGGATGGCGGCGTCCCCGCCGATCTGGCAGATCGCGTGGACGGTGGCCAGCTCCTCGTCGCCCTCCAGGTCCTTGGCGTCGGGCAGCAGGCCCAGCAGCAGCGGGCCCGTCTGCGCCAGTGACCTGGCCTCCCGCAGGCTGCGCGGCGGCAGCAGCCGGGCGGCCCGGTCCTCGATGGCCTCGCGCACCGTCGGCTCCAGGCGGGTGGCCTGTTCGAGGGAGGCGAGGGCGAGGAGCCTCAGCCGCGCCTGGACGGTGGCGTCCTGCTCCCGGTCGCCCCGCTCGCGCAGGCGGGTCAGCAGGTCGGCACGCTCTTGGTGACGAGCCTGAGCGACGGCCATCTGCACCACGTCCTCCCACTGGTCCAGGTGTGCGTTGTTCACCAGCATGCCCATATCGCGCTCTTCCAGCACGGCCCTGGCGCCCAGGAAGTCCTGGAAGGTGCGGTGGATGAAGTCGACCGCGCCCGGGGCCGGTTCGCGCAGCAGACCGGAGCGCTCCAGCAGATGCTGCAGGGCCTCCTCCGCCGTTCCGACGTCGGCGAGGCGGGGGACGGAGGGCTGGAGCCGCCGCACCACGTTGACCGCGTCGGGGCGGTCGAGCTGTGTCCGCTCGTTGCGGATCAGCCAGTACGCGAGCCTCTGGAGCGGCTCGGTGGCCGACTTCTGGTCCAGGGCCGGACGGCCGCGGCCGTAGACCTCGCGCTCCAGGTCGCGCCGCTCCAGGAGCATGGAGAGCGCCGCCTCGTACAGGGAGGCGCGGCCCTGGGGCAGGAAGCCGCGCCGCTCCCGGTGCAGGGCGCAGATCAGGCCGCACATCAGCGGGTTGGTCGCCAGGCGGCTCAGCTCGGGGCTGCTGCGCAGCGACAGCGAGAGGGACTCGCCGAGCTCCTGCGAGGCTCCCGCCGCGGTGTGCCAGCGCCGGATGAACTGCTTCATGTCGGCGGGCCGCATCGCGGCGAGCGCGAACTCCTGGAACCCCTCGCGGGCCAGCCAGCCCCGTTCCAGGGCCGAGGGGCGGGAGGTGAGCAGCCACAGGTTGCCGGGGAAGACGGCGAGCAGCTTCTTCAGCCAGGCCCGCACCCGGGCCCGGTCGTCCTTCGGGATCTCGTCGGCCCCGTCGATCAGGAGCACGCCGCGCCCGTGCCGCAGCACCCGGGCGGCCCAGCCGTCGGGCTCGGTGCCCACCAGTGGGCAGCCGATCCAGCGCAGGAAGTCATCGGGCATGGGCAGTTCGGAGTCCCTGCGCGCCAGGGTGCGCAGCGGCAGGACGAAGGGGACGCGCCCGAACAGCTGCGAGAGCCCGCCCGGCACCCGGTCCTGCTGGGCCGTGGAGAGGGCCAGCCACTGGACGAGGGTGGTCTTGCCGGTGCCGGCGACGCCGCGCAGCAGGACGCGCTCATGGCTGGCGAAGACCGCCTCGGCCGGGCCCGCGGCCCGCTCGGCCTCGGTGTCCCGGTCGGCCCCGGGCTCGCCGCTGACCACCGGCACCCGGTCGGTGCCGTCGCGGTACGGCCTGGCCTCCAGGCTCAGATAGGCGGTCTCCAGCGGCCAGTCCTGGCCGTCCGGTTCGCGGAGGTCGACGCCGTAGATCGTGAGCCGGCCGTGGCACTCGACGACGTAGCGCGCGTACTCCTCCTCGAACCGCGCGTCCTGGTGGCTGATGTCCGGCAGCCGCCGCAGGATGGAGTCCAATTTCTCGCTCTGCTCCCGGATCTCGCGGCTCTGCTCGATCTGGGCCCGGGCCGCGAATCCGGGCCGCTGGCTGAAGAAGCGCATGAGGTGGAGGCAGGCCGTCTCCAGCAGCCGGTCGTGGAAGCGGGCGGCGTCGTCGCTCAGCAGCCTGCGCGTGTCGGGGCCGGCGCGCCGGGACAGCTCCGCGGCCAGCCGCTCGGGGCCGAGCGCGAAGGCGTGGACGTCGTCCATGTCGAGATCGCCGAGGGCGTGCAGGGTGCGGGTGAGCGCCTGGCCGACGGAGTCGTGCTCGTCGGCGCCGATCGGCGGATCGTGCGGCCCGGCGGCCCGCACGGCGCGGCGGACCAGCTCGCGGGCGAGCTTGTGCAGATCGTCCTCGGTGAGGGTGCGGTGCTCCCGGGCGAAGGACACCAGCCGGCGGATCGGCACGGGCCGCTCGCCGTACTCCGCCCCGGGCGCGCTCGCGGGCGGCAGCAGCAGCCGTTTGACCACCGGCACGACCACTGCCGACGCGATCCGCAGCCCCACCGTGCCGCCGTCCACAGCAGCCCCTCCCTCGCGGCGTCGGCGCGCGTTCCCCGCCGTGCCGCGTGCATCCCCTCACCTGCCGCTCACGATAGCCGCGAAGACCCCTGAAGGGTGAGGGTCCACGGGGCGCGAAGCGCGGTCGCACCGGTACGGTTTGGCCCATGGATGTTTCCGGAACAGCTTCCGCCGATGAAAACACCAGGCCGCGGGCGGTCATCACGTCCACCGCACGCCAACTGCTGGTGAAACTGGGGGCCGGAGGGCTGACCCTGGATGCCGTCGCCCGTGAGGGCGGACTCGCCCTCAGCGATGTGGAAGCCGTCTTTCCGCATCGGGACGAGCTGCTGACCGCGCTGCTCATCGACGCCTACAACGACTCCGGCGCCGCGATGGAGCAGGCCGATCAGGCCGCCCGGGACGCCGGCGCGTCGGCGGGCGGGCGGCTCCTCGCGGCCACCCGGGCGCTGCGCCGGTGGTCCTTCGCCAACCCCGCCGAGTTCACGCTGGTCTACGGTTCGCCCGTGCCGGGCTACCACGCCCCGCAGGACACCGTCCCGCCCGCCTCACGCACCCCCGCGGTGCTGGCCGGCATCGTGCGTGCGGCGCTGGAGGCCGGTGAACTCACCGCCCCCCGGCGTCAGGTGCCGGGGCCGCCGCTGCTCCTGCCGGACGCCGAGGCGCTCTTCGGCGGGGTGCCCGAGGCTCCGTTCTCGGACCTCATCGAGCGCGGCATCGTGCTGTGGAGCAGTCTGGTCGGGCTCCTGGTCTTCCAGGTCTTCAGCCGTACCCATGACAGCGTCCGGGACGAGACCGCGTTCTTCGACTACGCCATCGCGGTGGCGGCCGAGGGGATCGGACTCGTGGTTCCCTTGGGCGAGCACACCGACTGAAACCGTTCGGCACCTGTGGGGGAAAGGGCCGTGACCACCATCAAGACTCTCTGCTTCGTCATCGCGGCGCTGTCGTCGTATGCCGCGCTGATCTACCGACTGTTCCAGGTCAGGCGCAGCTGGCGGGACACCGCCTACCGCGCGCTCGTGATCACCCTGCTGCTGCAGTGCCTCACCTTCACGATGGGTGCCTTCGCCATGGGGAGCGAGCGCTTCCTGGGCGTGGGCAACCTCGCGATCCTGGTGATGCATCTGTCGGCGGTCGCCTTCTGCGTCAGCGCGCAGATCATCCTGCTGCACTGGGCGTCCGCCTCCGAGGAGTCGGGGCGCAGGGCCCGCTACTGGCTGATCATCGGCTTCGCCCTCGACGCGCTGCTGACGGCGCTGTTCTTCATCGCCGACGGCCCCGGGCGGCCGGCCGAGGACTTCAACACCGGCAGCGGGCAGCCGCTGATCCTCACCTACCTCCTGGTCTTCATGGTCTCCCAGGCGGTTCCGTGCGTCACCATCCTGCGCCAGTGCGTGCCGTACGCCCGGATGGCGGGCAAGACCTCGCTGGGGCAGGCGCTGCGGATGCTCTCCGTCGCCGCGGTGATCCTGTTCCTCTACTGCCTGGCCCGGGTGGTCAACGTCCTCACGGCCGCGGGCGGGCTCGACATCGGCGGCTGGACGCTGGCCGCCTCCGTCTTCAGCGCGCTGGGCATCCTCACCCTCTCGCTCGCCCTGACGATCTCCTCCTGGGGGCCCTCGGCCACCAAGCTGCTGGAGTGGGCGCGCGGTTACCGGTCCTACCGGGCCCTGTATCCGCTGTGGCGGGATCTGTACGAGTCCTCTCCGGACATCGTCCTGGAGCCGCCGGGGGCCGCGGTCTCCGACCTCAACTACCGGCTCCACCGGCGGGTCATCGAAATACGGGACGGCTGGCGGGAGTTGCGCCCCTACATCGACCGCACCACGGGCGGCGACGGCCCGGCGGGCCCCAAGGGGAGCGAGGAGTCCCGGCAGGCGTTCGCCGAGGCGGCGCAGATCAGGCAGGCCCTGCACGCCAAGCGCACCGGCACCATTCCCGATGACAACGCGGACACCGGCGACTTCGAGGACCGCGACACGGACAACTTCACCGCCGAGGTCGTCTGGCTCACCAAGGTGGCCTCCGCCTACCGGCGGCTGGCCAAAGCGCGCTGAGAGCGGGACGAGAGGGATCCCGCCCGGTCTGCCCCCGTCAGGCCGAGCGGGATTTCCCCCGTGATTCCCCCGTTTTCCTCTTCCGGGCCGAACGGGTGGTCCCCGCTCGGCCCAGCTCGGCGCAGCCCTGAGAGCGGGGCCGAGCCGGGCCGACAGGACTGACAACCTACTCGGCCACCCCCGTGAGCGGAGTTAGCTGGCAGCTATCGGCGAGGTCCACGTTGGCGGAGTTGGGTCAGATTGTCAACTGACCGCTAATCTGCGAAACTGACGATTAGCCGGGGGCAAAGCCGAGGAGGTGAGGGAGGGAGATTCGCATGTCCGAGACTGATGACCGGCCCACGCTGGCAGTGCGTCTGGACAACCTCTTCAAGACGGTTCGTCCCAAGGGCAAGCACTGGACCAACGCCGAGGTGGCGGAGGAGCTGAAGCGGGCCAACCCCGAGCTCAAGGTCGGGGGTGTGTATCTGTCGCAGTTGCGGACGGGCAAGCGCTCCAATCCCTCACCGGACCTGCTGGCCGCCCTGGCGCGCTTCTTCGGCGTATCGGTGGCCTACTTCTTCGACGACCAGGTCGCCGAGTCCGTGCTCAGCGAGGTCGCCGCCATCGAGGCGCTCCGTCAGGCCGGGGTCCGCGCCGTGGCGATGCGGGCGGCGGGGATGAAGAAGGAGAACCTCGAGGCCATCACGACCATCATGGACCAGTACCGGCAGCTGCAGGGCCTTCCGCCCGTGACCGACTCCTCGGACCAGGAATGAGGGGTGCGGCTGGGTGAGGGGCGCCAACAAGGGACGGTCGGCCGACCACGACCGGCGCAGTCAGCTGAAAAAGCTCCGCAAGGCCGGTGCGCGGCGGATCGCCGACCTCGACCTGCCGGAAACGGCCGATGTGGCCGAGCTCTGCCGCTATCTCGGCGAGGTCCGCGGCCGCCCCATCACGCTGGTCCCGATGCAGATGCCCGCGACGCACCCGTGCGGCATGTGGGTCGCCGCCCGCGACGAGGACCTCATCTTCTACGACGCCAACACGACCAGCGCGCATCAGGAGCACATTATCTTGCATGAGCTGGGCCACATCATCTGCTGCCATCGCGGGGCGGGTTGGCTGGACGAGGCGAGCGCCCGCCTCCTCTTCCCCAACCTCGACCCCGACCTCGTGCGTGACATGCTCCTGCGCGCGACCTACGACGACGTCCAGGAGCAGGAGGCGGAGATCATCGCCTATCTGCTCTCCCAGCGGGTGGGCGGCGCCGAGGAGCGGCATGGCACCGCCCCCGCCGAGGACTCCGGGGGATCGGGGCAGGGCGCCACGCTCAGCCGGATCGAACGCACCCTGATCTGACGTGGATCCGACGGTGTCCCCCTCATCCCCCGGCGGCCGCCACCTCCTCGGCCAGGATCGCCACGGTGCGCCGGATGTCGTCCTCGCGGTGCTCGCTGGTGACGAAGAACCGCAGCCTGGCGAGCCCTTCCTCGACGGCCGGGTGGAAGATCGGATCGGCGATGACACCGCGGTCGAAGAGCCGGTCCGCGACGCGCAGGGTCCGCGCCGAGTCGCCGAGCACACACGGCACGATCGGCGTGTGGGCGCTGGAGCCGGTCGCCAGACCGGCCGCCGCGGCCAGGCCCAGGAAGAGCTCCGCGTTGCGCCGCAGGGCGGCCACCCGGTGCGGCTCCGCGAGGATCAGCTCGGTGGCGGCCAGCGCCGCGGCCGCGTTGGCCGGGGTCAGCCCGACGCTGTAGACGAAGCCGGGCAGCGTATGCCGCAGCCACCGCACCATCCGGGCCGAGCCGCCGAGATAGCCGCCGCAGCTGGCGAACGCCTTGGACAGGGTGCCCATCCACAGATCCACACCGGACCGGTCGACGCCGAAGAACTCGCCCACGCCACGGCCGCGTTCGCCCACCGTGCCGATGCTGTGCGCCTCGTCGACCATCAGCAGGGCGCCGTAGCGCCGCTTCAGCTCGATCACGGCGGGCAGGTCGACCAGATCGCCGTCCATGCTGTAGGCGCCCTCGACGGCGATCAGCACCCGTCTGAACCGGGACCGGTTGCGCCGCAGCGCGTCCTCCAGCCCGCCGATGTCGTTGTGGGGGAAGGGACGCCGGGCCGCCCCGGACAGGGCGCAGCCCTGGAGGATGCTGTCGTGGGCGAGCGCGTCGTGCAGCACGAGGTCCCGCGGGCCGACGAGATGCCCTATCGCGGTGACATTGGTGGCGTGGCCGCTGACCAGCGCCAGGCAGTCCGGGACGCCGAGGAAGTCGGCGAGCGCCCGCTCCAGCCGTACGGTCAGCTCCCGTTCGCCGGAGAGCACCCGGCTCGCGGAGACCGAGGTGCCGTACCGGTCCACCGCCCGGTGCACGGCCTCGTTGACCGCCGGATGGCCGGAGAGCCCCAGGTAGTTGTAGCTGCCGAAGGACAGGTACGGCCGTCCGTCGATCATGGTCGTATCGCGGATGTTGCCCTGATGGACGCGGAAGTACGGGAAGTCCGCGCCGCTGCCGGCGATCGCGCTCAACCGCTCCTCGAACTGCCGCACCTCGGGGAAGTCGTCGGCGCGGGCACTCGCCGCGTCCCACTCCCCCCGCGTCCGCTGCGGCAGCGGCGCACCGGCGGCCGGCTCGTGCGTGACATGCGGATCGACCAGCGCGACCAGCCGTTCCACGGTGAGGTCGGGCGAGAAGATCTCCTCGGTGCGGAATCCCGGTATGCGCTTGCCGATGTTGACCTCCAGCTCCTGCAGCATCAGGGAGTCGAAGCCCAGGTCGGCCACCAACTGCATCCGCTCGGTCAGGTCGGCGAGCGGGAAGACGCCGGTCCGCGACAGCTCTTCGAGCACGATGGACCCGGCGGACGCCCCGCCGCCGTGCGCCGCCGCGGGCGCGACCGCCGACCCGGTCCGGCCCGCCCCCACGGCCGCGGGGGCGGTGTCCTCTTCCTCGGGAGCGCGTGCCGACTCGTCCACCACCCAGTGGTGGCGCGGGGCGAGCGGGCTCGGCGGCAGGGTGATGGGGGGTGTGCGCTCCCCCACCGGGCGCAGCCCCGCGCCGGTGACCGCGCGCTGCGCGAGCCGGGCGAGTGCGGCCGAGCGCGCCTGCGCGGGCAGCGATTCCGGCTCCGGCACGGCGGCCTCCGGCAGCTCACCGGGTGGCACGGTGCCCGCCACCAGCCCCGCCCCGAGATCTCCGGTGCGGCCGGCCGCCACGGCCTCGGCCGCCGCGGTCAGCCGGGTGGCGGCGTCGGCGGCGTCCTCCGCCACCAGGGCGAGCCGTTCGGCGAGGGGAGCGCGACGGGCCAGGGTGTCCGCCACCCCGGCCAGCGGCGGGCGGTCATCGGCGAGGGTGTGGGCCAGCTCCCGGGCGTAGCGAGCCAGTCCGGCCCGGTCGCGGGCGCTGAGCACCAGCAGCTGCGGCCCGCCGTCCGGTGCGGGGCGGGCCGGTGCCGTGGCGCACTCCTCCACCACCAGATGGACACCGGTGCCGCCGAAGCCGAAGGCGCTCACCCCCGCCCGGCGCGGCTGTCCGGGGTCGGGCCAGCCGGTCGGCTTGGTCGTGATGGCCAGCCGCGCGGCGTCGAGTCCGGAGCGGTCGGCCAGGTCGAAGTCCGGCTGCGGCGGTATCACCCCCCGGTGCACGGCCAGCACGGTCTTGACGAGTCCGGCGATCCCCGCGGCGTTGAGCGCGTGCCCGACCACCGCCTTCACCGCGCCGAGGAAGGCGGGTGCCCCCCGCTCGCCCCGCAGCTCCCGCAGGACGCCCACCTCGACCGGATCGCCGACCGTGGTCCCGGTGCCGTGCGCCTCGAGGTATCCCACCGCGTCCGGGGCCAGGTCCGCGTCGCGGTAGGCCCGGCGCAGGGCCCTGAGCTGACCGGCCGCCTGGGGGTGCATACCGCCCTGTACGGTCCCGTCGTTGGCCGTGCCCACGCCCCGGATCACCGCGTAGACCCGGTCACCGGCGGCCAGCGCGTCGGCCAGCGGGCGCAGCGCCAGGACCCCGGCGCCCTCCCCCAGGACGAAGCCATCGGCCTCCGCGCCGAACGGCAGGCATCTGCCGCTGCGCGAAATGGCGCCGATCCGGCACAGCCCCACCAGCAGGTCCGGGGCCAGGATGAGCTGGGCACCGCCCGCGAGCGCGATCCGGCAGCGGCCCGCGCGCAGGGCGAAGACGGCGTTGGCCACGGCCATGAGTCCACCGGAGCAGGCCGAGTCCAGCGCATAGCTCTCGCCGTGCAGATCGAAGACCGAACTGACCGTGTTCGGGCCCATGTTGAGCAGCAGGCCGGCCACGGAGGAGCCGTGCAGGCCGTCCACCGCGCGGACCGTCTCCGGCCACCGGGGGTCGCTCGCCCGCGCCCCGAACTCGCCGCCGGTGAGCTGGCGCATCCGGATCTGCATGGTGCTGAGCTCGCGGTAGCCGCTCTCGGTGAGCGCCGTGATCACCGAGGTCTCCTCGCGGTCGAAGCCCTCGGCCTCCCATCCGGCGTCCTGGATCGCCTCCCGGGCCAGGTCGATCAGCAGCCGGCCCTGCGGATCCATCGATTTGGCCCGCCGGGGCGGGATGCCGTAGTGCGCCGCGTCGAAGTGGCCCACGTCCGGCAGCAGGGCCATGGTGTCCGTATAGGCCGAGGACGTGTCACGTAAGTTGTCGCTGAGGAAGGTGGCGGTGCGCCACCGCGAGTCGGGGACGGCCGTGAACTGTGCCCGCGGCTCGGTGAGGAGCCGCCAGTACTGGTTGACGTTCCGCGCCCCCGGGAACCGGCAGGCCATTCCCACGATCGCGACGTCATCACGCCGCGTACCAGCTGAACCCACTTGGGAACCCTTCGCTGTCACGGATGTCACCCGGCGGTGGACTGTCGCTCGCGCCACCACTCGACCGTCGCCTTGACCTGCTCGTCGACGGGAGTGGCACGCACCGCGAACGCGGCTTCGTAGGCGCTCGCGTCCATCACGAAGGGAGCGTCGAACTGGTAGCGGACCTCCTTCAGTTCACGCAGCAGCGGGGAGACCAGCGACGCCAGACCCAGCACGGCGGACGGCAGCCTGCGCACCGCGACCGGTCCGGTCCGCGCCTGCGCGGCGAGGCGGTCGACCATCTCCCGGGTGGATCGCGCGGGCGCCGTCGGTACGTGCCAGGCCCGGCCCCAGGCCCGCTCCTCGCCCGCGACCTCGGCCAGGGCGGCGGCCACGTCGGGGATATAGCTCCAGCTGTGCGGGGTGTCCGGGTCCCCGAGCGAGGAAACCGGCTTGCCGCGCAGCACCTTCGGCATGACCCGCGCGGCCAGATGCCCGCCGTCGGTCACACCGGGCCCGAAGAAGTCCGACGCCCGTACCTCGACCGCCTTGATCCGGCCCTGCTCATGGAGGTCCCGCGCCTGCTCCCACACGGCGGCGCGCACCCGGCCCTTGGTGCCGGTCGCCGCGAGCGGCAGCTCCTCGGTCATGGGGCCGTCCACCGGGCCGTAGCCGTAGAGGTTGCCCAGGATGACCAGGACGGCCCCGGTCGCCTCGGCGGCCGCGCACAGCGACGAGGCCAGCGGTGGCCAGTCGCTCGCCCAGCGGTGGTAGGGCGGTGCGGCACAGCTGTAGATGGCGGCCGCGCCCTGCGCGGCCTCGGTCAGTCGTGCGGTGTCCGTCGCGTCCAGCGCGACATGCTCGATGCCCGGTTCGGGGCTTCGGCCCGATGTGGTGATGACCCGTACCGAATGGCCCTTTTCGGCCAGCAGCCGAGCGGTGGCCGCTCCGGCGGGCCCGAATCCTATGACGACATGAAGGCTCACGCGCGCACACTAGCGCGAGAATCTGTGGCCGTTGGGGCAGACTTTCCGACGCCCGTTCGGGTGGGGTGGAAGATGTCCCGATCTCGTTGGTGAACGGTGGCGTCCGGCCGGTGCCACGGGGCCGGACGCCACGATGTGGGCCGCTCAGCGGGAGGCGCCGGTCCCCACCGACGGCAGATAGCGCGGCGCCCGCCAGGCGTGAAGTCGCCGCTCCACCCCGGCGCCCAGCGACAGCAGCTCGCTGTCCTCATGGTCACCGGCCATCAGGAGCAGTCCCACGGGCAGCTCGTCCACGAATCCGGCGGGCACCGACAGGGAGGGATATCCGGCCACGGCCGCGGGGGTCGAGGACGGGATCACATCGTTGTCGCCCCGTGCGCAGTCGGTCGTCCAGGCGGGCGGGTTGGTCGGCGAGGCGATGGCGTCCAGGTGGTGGGTGGCCATGGTCTCGTCGATGGAACGCCGGGAGAGGTCCTTCAACTCCGCGCGCATGGCGCGGTATTCCGGGTCGGTGGTGGCGGGCGCCGCGAGGGCCTGTTCGAACAGCTCCTGACCGGCGAAGCAGGTCCGCTCCCCCGGGTGGGTGCGGTTGAACGCGATCAGCTCGGCGAGGTTGCGCGGGCCCTCGCGGGTGGCGAGGTAGGCGTCGATGTCCCGATGGAACTCGCTGAGCAGCGCGGGGAATTCGAGCTCGGCCAGCCGCTGCTGATACGGCGGTGTCACCTCGACGACCTCGGCCCCCGCCGCGCGCAGTCGCTTCGCGGTACGGGTCATCAGGGCGTCCACCTCCGGCCCGAGCGAGGGCAGCCGCCACAGGCCGATCCGTTTGCCGCGCAGCCCGCCGAGGCCGGCCGGCTTGGCCTCGCTACGGCCGCCACTGAGCACCGAGAAGGTGAGCGCGGTGTCGATCACGTTGCGCGCCATGGGCCCGGCGGTGTCCTGCTCGGCGGAGATCGGGACCACTCCGTCCTGGCTGACGAGGCCGAGGCTGGGCTTGTGGCCGACCACCCCGTTCATCCCGGCCGGGCACACGATGGAGCCGTCCGTCTCGGTACCGATCGCCACCTGCGCCAGCGACGCGGCGAGCGCGGCGCCCGAACCGGCGGACGAGCCGCAGGGGTTCCGGTCCAGTACGTAAGGGTTGTTGGTCTGCCCGCCCACCGCCGACCACCCCGATGTCGGCTTCGCGGCGCGGAAGTTGGCCCACTCGGACAGATTGGTCTTGCCGAGGATCACCGCCCCCGCGTCGCGCAGCCGCGTCACCAGGGCGGCGTCCGTGTCCGGCGGGCTGCCGGCCAGCGCCAGCGATCCGGCGGTCGTGGGCAGGCCGCGGGTGTTCACATTGTCCTTGAGCAGGACCGGGATGCCGTCGAGCGGGCCACGGGTGGCGCCGTGCCGGTGCCTGATGTCGCTGGCGGCCGCCTGCCGCAGGGCGGTCGGGTCGGTGCGCAGCACCGCGTGGATCGTGGGGTCGATGGCCTTGATCCGCCGCAGATAGGCGCCGGTCAGCGCCGACGAGGTCAGCGAGCCGCCCGCCATGCGCGCCTGGAGTTCGGGGATCGTCACGGTGTCGAGATCGACCCCGAGCCCCGCGGACGAACCAGCGCCGCCGCCGGAGTCGGCGGCCTCCGCCCGCGGTTGCGGCGCACCCGCACAGAGCGAACCCACGACCAGGGCGGCGCTCAGCGTGGCCAGGCTCCGCTTCCTCATGACCCTCATGCTCCTCATGGGGCCAGCGGACTATAGGGCGGCGGCGCGGCGCAAGGGCCTTTCACGTCGCCGTTCGCGCTCCCTCTCCCGCCGCGCGGGCGCGCGCCCGCGCCGCCGGGCCGGAAAGGAGAGCCTAGGGCCGGTGGCCGACCGCCTCCGCGTAGAACGAGCGGTCCACGACCTGGTCCTCGGGCAGGGGATCGCCCTCGACCACCCCGGCGGTGGCGTACGCCTTCTGCAGCCGGTCCACCGTGCCCTCGCGGATCTCCCAGTCCATGCGCAGCGACGGGACGGCGGCCAGGGTGTCCGGCTCGGTCTTGAGCGCCTCGCCGAGGTCGTCGAGGAACGCCTCGTCCTTCTTGTAGTCCCCGGCGAAGTAGGTGTTGACGGTGCGGATGTAGGCGCGCAGGAACGCCACCCCCGCGTCCGGGTCCCCGGTCAGCAGATCGGGGCCGAACAGCAGCCCGCCGAGCGGTTCGCCGCGCGGCTGGCCGCCGAGGAAGGCGTAGCCCGCGTCGCCGTCCACCTGGCGCCACACCGGGTCGAGCAGCCATGCCGCGTCCACTCCGCCGTTCTTCAGCGAGGTGAGGACCTCGGCCGGGCCCAGCTGCTGGAAGCGGACGCTGTCCACGTCGGCCCTGTGCGCGGAGAGCACCTTCTCCATCGGGTACATGATGACCGAGCCCTTGCCGATGAGCGTGCCGACCGTACGGTCCTTGAGGCTGACCTCGTCCGCCGTCTCCCCCGGTTTCAGCCGGGCCCAGAAGCCGCTCCTGGAGCCGGGCGCGGGGGTGAAGTTGCCGGCGACCCAGCGAATGGCGAAGCCCTGACGGATGCCGTTGAGCACGGCGGCCTCCGGCGCCGCGTACTGGACGTCGATATCGCCCTTGGCGAGCAGCGGAAGCGCGTCCGGGGTGGGCAGCAGCTTCAGTTCGACATCGAGCTTCTCCTTGCCGAACTCGCCCTTGGCCATGGCGATCCGCAGGGGCGCGAGGTACTCGGCGGTCAGCGTGCTGGCGGAGACGACGATCTTCGTCTTCTTCTTCAGCGGCTTTGGCAAGGGCGCGCCGGGCGCACAGCGGGCGGGCGCGCGGTCGGCGGAGGCGTCGGCGGGGTCGGTCCAGCCCTTGGCGCAGCCCGCGACGGGGGCAATCGGGCGGGGCTTGGCCGATGTGCCGGAGCGCGCCGACTCCGAGGTCTGCGCATCGCAGGCGGCGAGGGAGCCGAGGACGCCGAGCAGGGTCAGGCCCGTGATCAGGGCGCGGGCGAGGGAGGGTCTCCGGGCCATGGGTGCCGCCTTCCGGGGCTGGAGTCGGAGCCGGGGTGCGGGTCAGGGCCGGGGTGGTCAGGGCCGGGGTGCGGGTCAAGGCCGGGGTGGTCAGGGCCGGGGTGCGGGTCAGGGCCGGGGTGGTCAGGGCCGGGGTGCGGGTCAAGGCCGGGGTGCGGGTCAAGGCCGGGGTGCGGGTCAAGGCCGGGGTGCGGGTCAGGGCCGGGGCCGGCCGCGGTCCCGTGGCGCCCAGGGGGTGAGCCGGCGGCCGATGAACCGGACGAGTTCGGAGAAGACCACGCCGAGCACGGCCACGCAGACGATGCCGACGAACATCACGTCGTTCTGGAACAGCGTCCGCGAGTCGAAGATCAGATGGCCGAGGCCGTCGTTCGCGGCGATCTGCTCGGAGGCGACGATGACCAGCACCGCCACTCCGGACGCGACCCGCATGCCGACCAGGACCTGTGGCAGCGAGGCGGGCAGCAGGACATGGCGGAACATCTGCCAGGGACCGGCGCCGAACACCTGCCCGGCCTCCCGGTAGCCCTCGGCGACGCCCATCACGGCGGCCATCGTGGAGATCCAGACGAAGAAGAAGACGGTGGTCGCGACGAGGGCGATCTGAGGGCCCTCACCGAGGCCGAACATATTGAGGAACACCGGGAGCAGCGCGAGCTTGGGCACCACGTACAGGGCGTCGAGCAAGGGCTCCAGCGCGGCGCGGACCATCCGCAGCGCGCCCATCACCAGCCCGAAGAGATAGCCCGCGGCGGTGCCGAGCGCGTACCCGGCGACCACCCGCTGGAGCGTGGCCCATACGTCCGGCCACAGCTTGCCGTCGGCGGCGCGCTGCCAGCCGTCCGCCGCGATGGTGGACGGCGCGGGGTAGATACGCGAGTCGATCCAGTGCCGATCCGCGGCGAGTTGCCACAGCAGGATCAGCGCGGCGGGCACGGCCAGGGCGAGGGCCAGCTCGATGCCGCGGCGGCGCCGGTGGGCGCGGACGGGGTCGCGCTCCCCCGGTCCGGGGCACCGCACCAGCACGGTCTCGGCAGGCCCGCCGTCCGCCGCACCGGGCCGGGCGGTCCGGGCCGAGGCGGGCGCACTCTCGCCCTTCATGAGGGCTTCCCCACCGGGTCCGACACCGGGTCCGACACCGGGTCAGCGGGAGCGGCGGCACCGGCCCCGGCCCGCTGGACCTCGTCGCGCAGCAGCTCCCACAGCTCGGACCGCAGCGCGGCGAACCGGGGAGCGCGGCGCATCGCCCCGGTGCGCGGGCGGTCGAACGGCGGACGGCGTTCGGCGATCACCCTGCCGGGCCTGGCCGACATCACCACCACCCGGTCCCCGAGCACGATCGCCTCCTCCAGGCTGTGGGTGACGAACAGCGCGGTGGTACGGGTCGCCTGGCACACCGCGAGCAGCTCGTCCTGGAGGATGGTGCGCAACTGGGCGTCGAGCGCGGCGAACGGCTCGTCCAGCAGCAGCACCTCCGGCTCCACCGCGAGCGCGCGGGCGATCGCCACCCGCTGCCGCATCCCGCCCGACAGGGTGGCGGGGTAGGCGTCGGCGAAGTCGGCGAGACCGAGCCGGTGCAGCCAGTCCCTGGCCCGCGCGTCGGCGGCCCTGCGTGGCACGCGCTGCACATCGAGGCCGAAGCGGACGTTGGCCAGCACGGTCTTCCAGTCGTAGATCCCGTAGTCCTGCGGGATCATCGCGGCCGGATGGCGGCGGCCCGCGCGCAGCTCGACCTCACCGCCGCTGGGGCGGACGAGTCCGGCGACGATGCGCAGGAACGTGGACTTGCCGCAGCCGGACGGGCCGACGATGCAGCAGAACTCCCCGTGCTGGACGTCGAGGTCGAGTGGTCCGAGGGCGTGCACCTGCCGGGTTCCGTGCCCGAAGGTGCGGGTCACCGCGCGGGCACGTACTTTCGGCGCGGTCCCGGGTGTGGTGTGCGGCTCCACCCGTAACTCCTGATCCGGTTCGGCGGGTGTCGTGCGACAACGGCTGCGCGCACCACCTCACGATATGACGGACCGTCAGATTCGGGCAAGGGTCGCGGAACGACTCGCGGGCTCAGGTCAGGCGGCGGCACAGCAGCGCGTCCGGGCTCCCGGAGCTGCCCACGCGCGTGGTGAAGGCGATCCCGGCGGCGTATTCGTCGGCCGCGCACTGCCCCTTGTAGGCGCCGTGGGCGAAGTCGCCCCCGGCGGCGTCGGCGGGCCGGTTGTCGGACCGGTCGAACCACACGGTGCGCCCCGTGGTGCCGAGCGGGTCGCGGGCCGGGGCGCACAGCGCGGCGGACACCCGGCCGCCGCGGCGGCTGTAGCCGATCAGGAACTGGTCCGAGGGGCACTGGAACTTGGTGTAGCCGGAGGCCCAGTCGCCACCGGCCGGGACATACCGCTCGTCCGTGACGACCGTATGGGCGGTGCCGGGGGCGCGCGGGTCGTCGGCGCCGGTGTCGGTGCACAGTCCGCGCCCGGCGGTGTGACCGAGGCCGATCAGCCGCAGCCCGTCGGGGCAAGCGGCCTTGTAGGCGCCCGGATCCCAGTCGCCGTGGGCCCGCTCGATCAGCGACTGCACCTGGTCGCCGTGGTCGGTGGCGAGCATGCGCCAGGCGGGGACGGGGTCGACGGGCCCGGTGTGCCCGGGCGCGGTCATCAGCCGCTGCCAGGGCGTGGCGCGCCAGTCGCCCTGGTCGAGGATTCCGGTGCGGTGGCCCGTGGAGTCGTAGTGCAGCAGCGCCCAGTCGTCCTTGCCCTCCCAGCCCACCAGTGGCCAGTAGGCGAAGTCGGCGTCGTGGTCGGCGAAGTAGTCGGTGAGGTTGGTGAACCAGGCGCGCGGGCGGGTGCCCGTCTCGGCCGCTCCGATGCCGAACTCGCTGATCCACACGGGTGCGGTGTAGTGCCGCCCGGTGTCCTCGGCGACGAAGAACGCCTGGTCGGTGAGGACTTTACGGAGTTCGTCGCGGCTCAGGTCCTGGTACCGCGGGTCGTGGGTCTCGCCGACGCCGGTGGCGCCGCTGTGGCGGGGGCCGGTGTATCCGTAGAAGTGGGCGGAGTAGACCAGCTTGTGGGTGTTCACGAGGGTGTGCGAGAGGGTGCGCGCGGGCGCCAGGGTGGGCCGTTCATGGGGCAGTCCGTCGACCGGTATCCCCGTCCAGTTGATGCCCTCGATCACGATGAGGAGGTCGGGGTTGCCGTCGGTGAGGATGCGGTCGGCGGCCTGTTGCGCGGCGGCGTACCAGTCGTGCGCGTCGCCGAGCCCCCAGTTGGGGTCGTCCAGGATGTCGCGGCGCACCTCGTTGTAGAGGTCGGCGCCCACGACGCGTGGCTCATCGGCGTAACGGCGGGCCATGAGGACCCAGTCGTCGATCCACTTCTGGGTGGTCTGGCCGCTGTTCCACCGCTCGTTGCCGTCGATTCCGCAGCACCAGCGGGTGGTGTTGGTGTGGTTGTTGAGGATGACGGCGAACCCGTCGCGGCCGAGGGCGGACACCACGGCGTCGAAGATCTGCAGCGGTGTCTTTCCGCGCAGTTGCGGGTTGGCGGCCACGGCACCGTCCGGCACGGTCGCGGTGGCGTGGATCATCTCGTTGGAGAACGGCAGCCGGATGCTGTTGATGCCGAGCCGGTGGAAGTCGGCGAGCAGCGTCGGCAGGGGGACCCGGTCCAGGCCGAGGGGGATGCCGTGGGAGTTCTGGCCGGCGTGGTGGTTGGCCGGGTCGTCGACGCTGCCGCTTCCGGTCCACGACCCCTGCGCACCGTCCCAGTTGGCCGACTTCAGCCGGAAGCGGTCGCCCTTGGCGTCGACGATGTAGCGGCCACGGGTGGACAGCGGCGCCTGCCAGGTGTCGGCGATGGGAGTGGCGGCCGGGGCGGTGGCGCGGGTGGCGGGCTCGGCGGACTGTTGCGCGACTGGCTGTTGCGCGGCTGGCTGTCGCGCGGCTGGCTGTTGCGCGGTGGCGACCGGCCCCGGCGCCGTGGCCAGCAGCGCGAGGGTGGCCGCGAGTCCCGTCAGATACCTGAGTGATCTCCTGGTCGGCATGCGGCCTTCCCCTGGTCAGCGGCCGGGCGATCCCTGCCGGGCAGGTGACTGTAGGACGGCCCGCTCGAAGTGTCGAGTACGCCCCGGACCGAACCCCGCTTCCGGCCCGGATCCGTCGACCACCAGCCGCGCCCCCTGGGTCTCGGCGGAGGACGGACCGGTCTCCAGCATCAGCTCTCCGGGCTCGACGGCGAGGCCGAGGTCGCGGGTGACGGAGGCGAGGGTGTCGGCGTCGATCGCGAACACGGCCTCGGCCTCCTCCCCCGGCCGCAGGTCGAGGCGGGCGAATCCGCGCAGCTCGCGGACGCGGGGCCAGGAGGAGCCTCCCGACAGCCGCCGCAGATAGAGCTGGACCGTCTCGCGCACCGGCCGCTCGCCGGTGTTGCGCACGGTGACCCGGCAGATGAGGGTGGGATCGTCCGGGGTCACCCGGGCGCGGGAGAGCCGTGGCGGCGCGTAGTCGACCGTGGTGTACGACAGGCCGTGGCCGAAGGCGTAGCGGGCCGTGGCGGGCTGGTCCACATAGCCGCGGTAGCCGTGGTCCTTGGCGTTGTAGAACACCGGCAGCTGCGCGGCCGACCGGGGGACGGACACCGGCAGCCGCCCCTCGGGCCCGGCCGCGCCGAACAGCACATCGGCGATGGCCCGGCCGCCCCACGGCCCCGGGTACCAGGCGCTCAGCACCGCCCCGGCGGTGCCGGAGAGGTCGGGCAGGGCGTGCGGACGGCCCTGGACGAGGACCACCACGACCGGCACGCCGGTGGCCGCCACCGCGTCCAGGAGCGCCAACTGCCCGTCGGGCAGGCGCAGATCGGCCAGATCGACGCCCTCGCCACACGTCATACCGCCGGGGTTGGCGGAGGTCACGACGGCCGCGCCATTGGTGTCGAAGGAGGTGTCGCCCGAGCGCGCGCTGGACCCGCCCAGGACGAGGACCGCGATGTCCGCCTCCGCCGCCAGCGCGGCCGCCTCCGGGACACCGGAGAGATCCCCGCCGACCAGATCGCACCCGGGCGCGTAGCCGATCTCGGTGTCCGGCGGGGCGGCCGACCGGATGCCGTCCAGGACCGTGACATGGTGGGAGCCGGGGTGCTGTGGGGCGGTGTAGTCGCCGATCTGCTGGGCGATGGAGTCGGCGTTCGGGCCGAGGACGGCGATCCGGCGGGTGGAGGGCGCCAGTGGCAGGACTCCCCCGTCGTGGGCGAGCAGGGTGATGGACGCTCGGGCGACGCGCTCGCTCAACTCGCGCGCGTCAACGGGCTGTTCAGCCGCACGCGTAGAGGGCTGCTCGAAGAGGCCCAGGCGGAACTTGAGCGCCAGGACCCGGGCCACGGCGGCGTCCAGGGTCCGCTCCGTCACGAGCCCCTGGGCGACCGCCTCGGCCAGCCGCGGAAAGCAGGCGTCCCAGAGGCTCAGATCGCATCCGGCGTTCAGGGCCAGGGCGCCCGCGGCCACCTGGTCGCCCGTGAGCCGGACCAGCCGGTCGACGGCGGCGCCGTCCGCCATCACGATGCCGTCGAACTCCAGCCGCTCCCGCAGGAGTTCGGTCAGCAGCGGGCGGCTGGCGGCACAGGGCAGACCGTCGAATTCGTTGTAGGCCGCCATCACACCGGCGGCCCCGGCGCGGATCCCGGCCCGGGCCGCCGCGAGATGGATCTCGTGCATCTCGCGGGCGCCCAGTTCGGTGGCCGCGCTGTTGCGTCCGCCGACGGTGGCCCCCTGTCCGGCGAAGTGTTTGAGCACGACGGCCACGTCGGCGGTGCGCATGCCCCGCACCAGCGCCTCGGTGAGCCGGGCCGCCAGATACGGGTCCTCGCCGAAGCACTCCTCCGCGCGGCCCCAGCGCGGGTCGCGCACCAGGTCGAGGGCGGAGACGAGCGCCACATGGCCGCCCCGCGCCCGCACCTCCGCGCCGACCGCGGCCGCCGCCGCCTCGTAGAGCCCGGGGTCCCAGGTGGCACCGACGGCGAGGTTGACCGGCAACACGGTGCCGTCCAGGGCCTGGTGGCCGTGGGGAACCTCCTCGACGAACAGCACCGGGATGCCCAGCCGGGTGTTCTCCACGACGTGCCGCTGCACCGCTTCGGCGACCCGCGCCGCGTCCGCCGCCGTGATGCCGTCGGCGAAGCCGACACCGGACCAGACGTCGGCCCGCTGCAGCCCGTACAGGGCGCCCATCCCGTCGTACGCGGCGACCTCGGCGCGGAAGGCATCGGTGAGCCGATGGCCGTCGCCGTGCCGCTCGTAGGCGTGCCAGCCGTACATGCGCTGGTTGACCTGGCCGACCTTCTCGGTGAGCGTCATGCGCCCCAGCAGGTCGCGGACCCGCTCGGCCACGGGCGCGGCGGGGTCGCGGTAGCGGTGGCCGGTCACCGCAGCTCCAGGACGCGCACCCCGTACGGGGCGAGCGGCACCTCCGCGACCGGTGTGCCGGAAGCGAGGTCGCACAGGGTGCCGTCGGCGTCGGGGCGGACGGTGAGCTCCTCGGCGCTCTGGCTGACCAGCCACACGAAGCGGCGCCCGTCGTCGTGGACGAGGAGGTCCGCGCCGACGTGGGGGCTGTCGACCGTCACCGGGCGGCGGGCCCCGGCGACGTCGGCGAGCGCCGCGTACAGCCGGTGGGTGTCCTCGGGGTTGGCGCGCGCGGTGCGGGCGGCCATGTGCTCCAGGGGGTAGGTGGCCAGGACGGTGCGGCCGCGCCCGGTGTCGTGCACCAGGAGGGCGGGCCGGCCGTGGGCGTCGACGGCCACCACCCGGGCGTCCCGCGGAACGACCGGCAGATACGCCCGGCTGTCCTCGTTGCCCGCGACGGGGAAGCGCAGTGAGGTCCCGGCGCTCAGCCCGCCGAAGTCCTCGGTGAACGTCATCTCCAGGACGTCGTCCTCGATGGGCTCGGCGACACCGTAGGAGAGCTGCAGTTCGACGCCGAACAGCCCGTCCAGGTCGTCGAACCACGGGCCGCGGGTCCCGGGGTGTTCGCCGGAGCAGAACGAGAGGTAGACCGTGGCGCCCGCGCGGGCGCGGCGCTCCAGCTCACGCCGGGTGCGGGTGGTGAGCTGGCGGGTGGCCGGCAGCAGATACAGGGCCGCGTCGCCGGGCAGTCCGTCGGCCTCCCGGATGAAGCCCACCGGCAGGTCGGCGGCGCGGGTGGCGACATAGCTCTGGTGCAGGGAGGTGAAGATCAGCGGGCGGTCGGCGGGCCTGCTGTAGGGGTAGCCGCGCTCCAGGAAGGCGGGCACGACCAGCGCCGCGTCCGCGTCGGCGCGGCGGCAGTGTGCGAAGTCCACGCCCTTCAACACCTTGGCGAACGAGGCGAGTTCGAGCAGTGGCGCCTTGGGGGCGCCGGTGCTGTCGGTGATGCCGAAGTGCATTTCGAAGGGGTGGTGGTCGTACGGCGAGCGGTCCCACAGGTCGTCGTAGTCGGTGTTGTTCCAGGCGATCCAGCCCGTGGCCCCGCCGAGCAGGGAGTTGTGGAGGGTCTGCCGGTAGTAGACGGCCGCGTTGCGGTCGGAGACGGTGTCCGTGGAGAGGCCGAACTCCTCCAGGACGACGGGCTGTCCGGTGACCGACGCCAGTTCGCATTCGAAGGCGGCGCGCAGATGCTGACGGGGCCGGTCGGTGTCCGAGCGGTAGACATGCGGGCCCACGAAGTCCACGTACTCGGCGGTCTCGCGCAGTGAGAAGCCGTTGTCGCGGCCGGTGACCTCGATGCCCCACGCGCCGTCGCCGAGGGAGACCGGCTGGGTGCCGCCGGCCGCCCGTACGGCGTTGCACATGGCCTGCGCCCAGGCCGTCACCACATCGGAGGAGGGCGGGTCCACCTGGTAGATCCGGCCGTAGCCGGGCATCTCATTGGTGATGAGCCAGCCGGTGACCGCCGGGTGGTCCTTGAAGCGGCGGGTCATCTGGGACACGAACCACGCCTGGCGGCCGACCATCCACACGTCCTCGTAGAGGTCGCGGCCGCCGCGCCAGGCGGGGTCCCAGTTCTCGCCCGACATGTGGCCGACGATGAAGGTGGGCACCGTCCCCATGCCGATCTCGGTGTGGGCGTCGAGGAAGTCGCGGAAGCGTTCGCACAGCGTCTCGTCGACGCGGTCGGGCTGCGGATGGAAGTCCGGCCAGTAGAAGAACGACCGGGTCATCGTCAGGCCGTGCTCGTGCAGCACCCGCAGTTCCGCGCGAACCGTCTTCGGGTCGTAGTCGCGCCACATCAGGGGCCCGCCGGTGCGGGACCAGAAGTTGGCGCCGAGCCAGGGCAGGACGGCGGGGTGGTGGATGAGCTGGGCGCTGTGGCGTCGCATGGTCCTTCTCGGGTGTCGGTGGTGCGGGTGGGGGGTGCCCTGAGCGGGGCCGGGTCGGGTGTCAGCCGGGGGCGGGTCCGGTGGACTCGCGGACGACCAGCCGCGGCCGGTCGTCGAGCACCGTCTCCTCGACGTCCTCGCCGCAGCGTGCCAGGAGCAGCCGGGCGGCGGCCGCGCCGACCCGCCGCACCTGCTGGTCGACCGTGGTCAGCCCAGGGTGCAGCCAGCGGCCGAGCGTCAGGTTGTCGTAGCCGACGACGGACAGATCGTCGGGGACGCGCAGCCCGCCGCGCTGGGCTGCGCCGATGCCGCACATGGCCATGGAGTCGTTGGCGTAGACGATGGCCGTGGCGCGGTCGGCGGGCTCCAGCAGGGCCTGGGTGGCGGCGACGGCGGACACTTCGGTGAAGTCGGTGTGCAGGACCGCGTAGGGCCGCAGGCCCGCTTGCCCCAGGGCCGTCTCGAAGACACCGCCGCGCAGCCGGGTGTGCCGCAGGTCGGCGGGGCCCGCCACATAGGCGATGCGCCGGTGTCCGAGGCCGAGCAGATGGCGGACGACCTCCTCGACGGCGGCGTCCTGGTGGCCGAGGCCCACACGTGGCACGGCGGCGGCGCGGTCGGGGGGACCGAGCAGTACGGCGGGCAGGCCGAGGCGGGTCAGCAGGGCGGGGCGCGGGTCATCCGCGCGGGCGTCGGTCAGGACGGCCCCGTCGACGCGGCCCTCGGCCGCCAGCCGCTTGTAGAGGGCGTTCTCCTCCTGGGCGCCCGCGACCAGGTGCAGCAGCAGACCGTAGCCGCGGGGCGCCAGTTCGCCCTCGATGCCGGTGATCAGCTCGCTGAAGTGCGGGTCCGCGCCGAGCACATCGGTGGGGCGCCGGACGACGAGGGCGAGGGTGCGGGTGCGGGCGCTGCGCAGGGCGGCGGCGGACGCGCTCGGCGACCAGCCGAGCTCCATCGCGGTGTCCAGGATGCGCGCCCGGGTCGCCTCCGACAGCCGGCCCTTGTCGTTGAACGCCTGGGACACGGCCGCGGTCGACACCCCGGCGGCGGCCGCCACCTGCTTGATGGTGGGGCGCCGTCCCTGCTTCACGGCGGGTGTGCTCACGCCTTGACCGCCCCGTTGATGAGTGCCTGCTGCATGCGCTTCTGGAGCACGGTGTAGACGATCCAGACGGGGACCAGGGTCAGTACGGTGCCGGCGGTCAGGACGCCGTAGTCGGTGCCGGTGATGGCCTTCAGGGTGGGCAGGGCCACCTGCACGGTGCGCTGTTCGGGGTCGGGGCCGATGATGATCAGCGAGTACAGGTACTCGTTCCAGAAGGTGAGGAAGTTCAGCAGGAGCACGGTCGCGATGCCGGGCAGGCACATCGGTATGTAGATGTGCCGCAGCACCGTGTAGGTGGACGCCCCGTCCATCCGGGCGGCCTCCTCCATCTCCCTGGGGATGGTCCGCATGAACTGCACCAGGATCACCACCGACAGCGGCATCGCCGTGGCGGGCAGGAAGAAGACCATGAACAGCCGGGTGTGGAACAGCCCGGTGGCGGCGGCGAGCAGGAAGGTGGGGAAGAGCGCCGCGAACGTGGGGATGAGGAAGCCCAGCGAGAAGATCTTCTCCATCGCCGAGGCGAGCCGGCTGGTCGAGCGGGCGAGCGCGAACGCCGCGGGCAGCGCCAGCAACAGGGTCAGCGCCAGCGCGAGGACGGTCACCAGCGCCGAGTTGACGACGGCCGTCCCCAGGTCGGCGCTGTCGTAGGCGGTGCGGAAGTTGCCGAAGCCGAAGGACGAGGGCAGCGCGAAGGGGTGGGCGAAGATCTCCTCGTTGCTCTTGAACGCGGAGGCGAGGAAGTAGTAGAGCGGCACGATCAGCAGCCCCGCGTAGGTCCACACCAGGAGGTGTGCGGGCAGCCAGCGTTTGCCGAGTTTCATGGTGGACGCCTTCGGGTCAGTAGTTCTGGCGGAACGCGCGGCGGATGGTGAGCAGCCCGACGAGCCCGGCCAGGAAGAGGATGACGCCGACGGTCTGGCTGTAGCCCAGGTCGGCCGCGATGAACGCCTTCTGGTAGACGAGGAAGGACAGCGTCGTGGACGAACTGCCGGGACCGCCCTGGGTGAGCAGCAGCACGTGCTGGGCCGAGCCGAAGAGGGTCCACAGGAACTGCAGCATGGTGACGACGCCGGCATAGTCGCGGATCACGGGGAAGTGGATGCGCCACATGGTCCGCCAGTGCCCGGCCCCGTCCAGCTGCGCCGCCTCGCCGAGGTCGTCCGGGACGCTGTCGAGCCGGGCCGCGAACAGGACGGCGGTGAAGCCGATCCCGCTCCACACGTCCAGGGCGATGAGACAGGCCAGGGCCGTCGAGGGCGAGGCGAGCCAGGCGTCGGTGAGCGAACCGAGCCCCACCGACTGCAACGCGCCGTTGGCCAGCCCGTCCGGGGACAGCGCCGCGTAGAACACCATCGCCTTGGCCGGGGTGGAGATCAGGCCGGGGATGAACAGCAGATAGCGGATGACGCGGTGCCCGGGCGGCTTCTGCGCCACGTAGTAGCCCAGCATGTAGGCACACACGATCATGATGGGCAGCGCCACCGCCAGCTGGACGGCGGTGTTGCGCACCGCGTCCCAGAAGACGGGGTCGTCGAGGACCGTGCGGACGTTGCCGAGACCGGCGAAGGACACCGGCTGGAGCATCCCCGGCCAGTGCAGTGCGGCGATCACGAAGATGGCGATCACCGGGCCGATCATGAAGACCGCGTACCAGACCAGCGCCGGGACGGCGAGGATCGTGCCGCCCTGCCGGGGTGTGCCGCTACGGCCCGTGGTGGCGGGCGGTGCGGGCCGGCGGACCGCGGCCCCGCCCGGGGTCGGCGTCAACGTCGTCATGAGGTGGCTCCCGTGGAGTCGGGCTCGGGAAAGGAGTGAGCGGGCGGGCGGTTCACGCGGAGCGGTACGCGGTCTCGAGCGCGGCGCGGACCTTCGCGGCGCTGGTGCCGCGGGTGAAGGAGGTACTGGTCGCGGTGATCAGCGGCTGGGCGGCGGCGGGCGGGACGTACACATCGGGCAGCAGCGCCTGGCTGACCGTGGAGCCGAGCCGCTGGGCCGCGGCGACCAGCGGGAAGTCCGTGCTGAGGGTGTCGGAGCGCAGCGCCATGTCGCGGCCGCTCTCCTTGATGAACCGGGAGACGGTGTCCGGCCGGTACATGAAGCGCAGGAACTTCTCGACGGCGTCGATCTTCTTGGTGCCGTTCGGGCTGATCCAGAAGCCGATGAGGGTGTAGGTGCGCAGGATGGTGGGCTTGTCGTGGACGGCGCCGCCGGTCAGCGGCCAGCCGCCGACCTCGGTGTGCCGGGCCACCTTCTCGGGCACCTTGGCCAGCGCCGAGGACATCGCCGACTCGATCGCCGCGGCCTGGGTGTTGAACTGCGTGGTCATCGTGTCCGAGGTGAGGCCCTGCGCCTTGTCGGCGAAGACGCCCGCGTCGCGCAGCGTCACGAAGTACTCGATGCCCTCCCGGGCGCCCCTGCTGCCGAAGTCCCCCGTGGTGTAGGCGTGCCGGGCCTCGTCCTCGGTGAGGAAGGTCTGGATGATCTGGGCGAGCAGTTTCTGCCCGGTCCAGTCGTTGCCGCCGACGGTCACGGGCGCGATGCCCTTGGCGCGCAGCTTGCGGGCCGCGGCGATCAGCTCGTCGCCCGTGGTGGGTATCTGCTCGACGCCCGCCCGGTCCAGCAGGGCCCGGTTGAAGGCGATCGGCCAGTTGGTGGCGAAGTAGGGGAAGGCCCGCACCCGGCCCTTGGCGTCGGTCCACTCGGCCAGCGCCTGCGGGAGCACGCGGTCCCGCAGCCCCCAGTCGTCCAGATAACCCTTGACGTCGACCGTGGCGCCGACGTCGGTCCAGGCCAGCGTCTTGTCGTAGAGGTTGACCATGACGACGTCCGGCTCCTTGCGGGCCAGCCGCGAGGTCTCGTAGACCTGCGCGAGGTCGTCGCCGTTGATGAGGTTCTTGACCTTGAGTCCCGGATTCTCCTTGCGGAACCGGTCGAGGGCCGCGAGGTAGGTCGGCGATCCCGGGGCGGTGGTGCCCAGCTGGCTGTGCACGACGAGGGTATCGGGATCGGAGTCCGCTCCGGTCAGTGCGGAGCAGCCGGACAGGCCGGGCAGGACGGTCGCGGCGGCCAGGCCGGAACCGGTGGCGAGGAAGCCGCGCCGAGTCAGCGGTGAGTGCACTGCGGGGGTCTCCAACCAGGCGGTTAACGAGTGGTTAATCGATCTACCTCGAGGGTGAGAGGAATGTAGGAGCCACTTCGCCTCTGGTCAAGCCCTTGCCGGGACCGAAAAACACCGCCACCGGGACGGCGCGTACGGAAAAGCGGAACGGCGCCCACCGGGAGGTCCCGTGGGGCGCCGAAGCCGAGCTCCGTGTGAGGGCGGCGGTACGACCGTCCGCGCGGGCGCTATTCCCAGGCCCGCCGTATCGGGGCGCCGGGGTCCGCCACCCGCGTCCACGCCTCCGCGATGCGCATGGTCGTCCGGCCAACGCCGTCGTACGTGGGCCAGCCGGGGTCGCCCGTCCTCGCGAACCGGATCCAGGTGGCGTGGACGCGAGACGCGAGACCGGCGGGCGGCTCGACGGGGCCGAGAAGCGCCTCGGGGCCATGGAGCCGCGGCAGATCGGTGCGGTCGAACACGAACGGCAGCTCCATGACATGCGTGGCGCCGAGCCGCCCGTCCAGCGCCCGCGACCGCCAGGCGAACTCATAGACGTGTGTCCGCGCCGAGGGGTGCCGGGCGTGGGCGGCCGCGAGCCGCCGCGTGCCCGCGCCGAACAGGGCGTCCGCCATGATGGCGGACCGCAGCTCCCCGGCGGACGCCCCGGGCCGCTCGCGGCGGTAGACCTCCACCAGCTTCCGGGGGTCGGGGTGGGAGCGTGCCGCCACGGCGTGGACGTCCTCCTCGGTCGAGGTCGCCAGGTGGCCGAGCGGGGCCAGATAGAGGTTGCCCTCCTCGGCGTTGGTCCCGAGCAGTAGGTCGATGCCCGCGCCGCGGCCGGCGGCCACGGCCTCGGCCGGCTGCTGGTCCAGGACGAGGCTGAACGGGCTCAGGCCGATCAGCGGGTCGAAGTGCCCGTCGACCCTGAGATCGATGCCCGCGAGGTGGGGCATGGCCGTAACGAACCGCTCGTCGGGGACCGACGCCAGCGCCTCCGCGGTCGGGGCGGTCCCCAGGCCGCGGGCGAGTTCCCGGGTGACCCGGTCGGCCTGGGCGGCGGTGAACGCTCCCAGGCCGTTGCCGCTCTGGATGATCGCCCGCTGGAAGAGACCTTCGGCCCGCGGGTCGGCCACCACCGCGCCCACGATGGTGGCGCCCGCCGACTGCCCGAAGAGCGTCACCCGGGACCGGTCGCCGCCGAAGGCCGCGATGTTCTCCTCGACCCAGCGCAGGGCCGCGATCACATCCAGCAGACCCCGGTTGTCGGGGGCGTCGGGGAGGTGCAGGAAACCGGGTACGCCGAGCCGGTAGTTGAGGGTGACCAGGACGACGCCGTCACGGGCGAAGCCGGTGCCGTCGTAGAGCGCCGACCGGGTGGAACCGGCCACGAAGCCGCCGCCGTGCACGAACACCATCACGGGCAGGTCGTCGCGTGCGGTGTCGGGCGTCCAGACGTTCACCGCGAGGTAGTCCTCGCCCGGGACCCAGCCCTGCCCGAAGTACGGGGACATGTCGAGGTCGCCGAACGCGTCGCGCTTCGGCTGCGGTGCCGTGGGGCCCGCGGCGGTGGCGTCCCGGACACCGTCCCACGGCGGGTGGGGCACCGGCGGGGCGAACCGGGCGGCGCCCCGTGGCGGGGCGGCATAGGGGATGTGCCGGAAGACGGTGGCGTGCTCCTCCCGGCGGCCGCGGACGGCGCCTTGGGAGGTGGCCACGATGGGGGCCAGGGTGTTGGTCATGTGCGGGGTGTGTCTCTTTCTCGGTTTCTCGGTATCGCTCCGGTCCGGGGCGCGGGCGGTCCGGGGCGCGGGCGGTCCGGATCACAGGCAGTCCGGGGTCACAGGCGCGCGAAGGCCGCCCATTCCTTGATGGCGAACCCGCCGCCGTCGCGCCGCACCTCCGCGGCGCCATGACCGCCCAGGTGGGCGGGGAAGACCAGGGTGTTCTCCTCGGCCGCCCGGCCGAGGATCCGGCGGCGGGTGGCGCGGGATTCGGCCGGGTTCTCGCAGAAGCAGCTGTTGGTGTCGGGGTCCGCGATCTGCACCGGGCTGTGCAGCAGGTCCCCCACGAAGAGCGCGCGTTCGCCTCGGGAATCGAGAGCGAGCACGGACGATCCCGGGGTGTGTCCGGGGGCGAGTTCCAGTCGGAGATTGGCGTCGATGTCGAGACCGCCGTCCCAGAGCAGCGCCTTGCCCGCTTGATGGACGGGGGCGACGGAATCCTCGAAGACATTCTGATTGCCCCGGCCGAGCAACGGCGTGTGCCCGTTCTCCGGATTCCAGAACTCGAAGTCGCGCTCGGGGAGGATATAGGTGGCGTTCGGAAACGTCGGGACCCACTGGCGGCCGTCGAGGCGGGTGTTCCAGCCCACGTGGTCGACGTGCAGATGGGTGTTGATCACGATGTCGACGTCCTCCGGGCGCACCCCGGCCCTGGCGAGATTCCCCAGGAAGTCGGTGTTCAGATAGCTCCACACCGGCGCGTAGGGCCGGTGCTTGTGGTTGCCCACCCCGGTGTCGACGAGAATGGTCTTGCCCTCACTGCGCAGGACCCAGGTCTGAATCGCGGACCGCACATTGTCGGTGTCGGGGTCGTAGAAATCCGGGACCAGCCAGGAGGCGTTGTCCCCCCAGACCTCTGCCGGGCTTTCCGGGAAGAATGCCCGGGGTGTCAGGTCGACCGGTCCGTAGTATTCCTCGACGCGTGTGATGGTGACATCGCCCAGCGTTATCTGCCGCATGGATATTCGCCTCGTGTATCAGAAAGTCGATTGGCAGCAGAATCCTCGCCGGAGGGGCCCGGGGACGGTATCCGTCACCTGACTGCACCTGCTCTCCGGCCACGGCCACATGACCGATAACACGTCACCACGGCTCCGAAAATTTTTCGGAGACCAGCTCGGAAAGATCCTCTGTACGGCCGACAGCGGTACGTACACACCGAAGGTCCGCAGCTCAAGGGCGGAGGGGCAGGGGAACCGGTGGACACTTCTACCGGAAGAGTTCCGGAAGGAAGCGTTGACGTTGCGTCAGTCCCGCAGCATACTCCGCAGCGATCGTTGCCCATCGGCACACCACTGCCACCCGCTCGGCCTTCGAAGAAGGGACAGCAATGGTCATCAATTCCCGTCAGGAAGACAGAGATCGGCGTCCTCGGTTACGCGTCCGAAGGGCGTTCAGCCTCGGCGTGGTCGGATTCCTCACCGCGGCCAGTGTTCTGGCCCTGTCCGGTCCCGCCAGCGCCGCGAGCACCCTCGGCGGCGCGGCGGCCGCCAAGGGCCGGTACTTCGGTGCCGCCGTGGCCGCGGGCCACCTCGGCGAATCCCCGTACGCCGCCACGCTGGACACCGAGTTCAACGCCGTCACCCCCGAGAACGAGATGAAGTGGGACGCCGTCGAAAGGTCCCGGAACTCGTTCACCTTCGGCTCGGCCGATCAGATCGTCGGCCATGCGCAGGGCAAGGGCATGAAGATCCGCGGCCACACGCTGGTCTGGCACTCCCAACTGCCCGGCTGGGTGAGCGGTTTGAACGCAAGCGACCTGCGCTCGGCGATGAACAACCACATCACCAAGGTGATGCAGCACTACCAGGGCAAGATCTACGCCTGGGACGTGGTCAACGAGGCGTTCCAGGACGGCAACAGCGGTGCGCGGCGCAGTTCGCCGTTCCAGGACAAGCTCGGTGACGGCTTCATCGAGGAGGCGTTCCGCACCGCACGTGCGGCCGACCCCAACGCCAAACTCTGCTACAACGACTACAACACCGACGGTCAGAACGCGAAGAGCAACGCGGTCTACAACATGGTGAAGGACTTCAAGGCCCGCGGGGTGCCGATCGACTGCGTCGGCTTCCAGTCGCACTTCAACAGCCAGTCCCCGGTCCCCGGTGACTACCAGCAGAACCTCCAGCGCTTCGCCGCCCTCGGCGTCGATGTGCAGATCACCGAGCTGGACATCGAGGGCTCCGGCTCGGCCCAGGCCGACAACTACCGCCGCGTCACACAGGCGTGTCTGGCCGTGTCCCGCTGCACCGGGATCACCGTATGGGGCATCCCGGACAAGTACTCCTGGCGCGCCAGCGGCACCCCGCTGCTGTTCGACGACAACTACGGCAAGAAGCCCGCGTACAGCGCGGTGCTCGCCGCGCTGGGCGGCAGCGGCGATGGTGGTGGCGGCGGCAGGACGTGCACCGTGTCGTACGCCGAGACACAGCGGTGGGGCGACCGCTTCAACGGTCAGGTGACGGTGCGGGCCGGAAACTCCGCCATCAGCGGCTGGACGGTGACGGTGACCGTGCGTTCCGCACAGAGCGTCTCCACGACCTGGAACGGCAGCCCCAGCTGGGACAGTAGCGGCAAGGTCATGACGATGCGGCCCAATGGCAATGGCAACCTGGGCGCCGGAGCGACGACCAGCTTCGGCTTCACGGTCATGGCGAACGGGGACTGGTCGGCCCCCACCATCGGTTCGTGCACCGCCTCCTAGCCGACGGACAGCAGCAACCTCATGCACGACGGCGCCCCCGTGTTCGCCACCGCGGTGTGCGGTGCGCGGCGGGGGCGCCGGCCACCACGCAGCCCCACGTGTCCAGGATGTGCGGGGCCGCCCGGGGGCCGGGTGTCCGGCCCGGCCGTGCGCGGGCCGTCGTGGCCGCGCCGGACCAGTTCCTCCCCTGCGCTCACCCGCCGGCGTCCGGCCGCAGCGCGGGCAGCACCTCGGAGCCGACGCTTTCGATCAGCTCGGTGGGCGGGTCGTAGGAGCCGACGTGCTGGAGGAACACATCGGTCACCCCGTCGGCGTGCAGTGCGGTGAGCCGTTCGGCGATCTCCTTCGCGGATCCGAACAGGCAGAACTCCTGGGCGAAGCGGAGCACCGCCGCATCGCTCACCCAGGCCGAGCAGATCTCGACGGCCGCGTCCCAGTCCTCGGCGTGGACGAGGTCCGGATAGACCCCCTCCACCCGTGCGGGGACGTCCAGTTCGATCCCGGCCAGGGCGAGGAAGGGCGCTCCGCCGTTCTGGGCGATCGAGGCGCAGATCGGCTTGAGCAGCCGGGCTTCGGCCTCGATGTCGTCGGTCACCGCACAGAACGCCGAGACCGTCAGCGGGATGGCCGCCGCGCTGCGGCCCGCGGCCTCGGCGCCCTCCCGCACCCGGGCGGTGGCACTGGCGAGGGTGTTCCGCGAGACGCCGCTGAGCAGGATGACACCGTCGGCGATCTCCCCGGCGAGCCGCAGATTGCGGGGGCCGCTGGCGGCCATGTGGATCGGCACGTGCGGATCCGGGTCCCGCAGCCGGGACCGTACGCCGTTGAAGTCCCACTCCTCCCCCGCGAACAGCGCCCGCAGCGTGGCGAGCCCGTCGCGCAGCTCCGCCCCGGTGCTCTGGCGCAGGCCGATGGGGCCGACCGAGCTGTTGCCCACGCCGAGGCCGAGGGTGAACCGGCCGGGGGCCAGTTCGGCGACGCTGCGCGCTGCCGAGGCGACGACGGCCGGATGCCGGGTGGCCAGGTTGGTGACCGCGCTGCCCAGGCCGATCCGCTCGGTGCCCAGCGCGGCGGCGGTCAGGGCCGTGAACACGTCCCGCCACAGCAGCTGGGAGTCGGGGAACCACACCTGGTCGAAGCCCAGTTCCTCGGCCCGCCGGGCGGTTGTGGCCAGCCGGTCCACCCGGTCGCACGGCGGTATGCGGACGCCGACGCGTATCCCGCTCACGGTCTCCTCCTGATGGCTCGGCTTGATGCCAGTACTATGTACGGTACGTCGTACGAGAGTCAATGGATCTGTGCGGTGCCGCTGTCGGCCACCCGCGGAGCCGGATCGTGCGGAACCGGATGGCGTGGCGGCCGCGGTGCGTCGCCCTCCTCCCGGAGGAACAGGCCCGCGATCACCGAGACGACCGACATCGCGGCCATGTACACCGCGATGCCCAGCCACCCGCCGGTGGTGTGCAGCAGATAGGTGGCGATGTCGGGGGAGACCGCGTTTCCGGCGATCAGCCCGACGGTGAAGCCGATCGACATACCGGTGAACCTCAGGCGCGCCGGGAAGACCTGGGAGAAGTACGCCGGCACCACCCCGTAGTTGGCGGAGTAGCCGATGAACAGGAGCGTGAAGCCCAGCAGCATCAGCCAGTACTCCCGGGTCTCCAGCAGCGCCAGCCAGACGAACGGCAGCACGATCAGCGAGACCGCTCCGGCGAGGAAGACCCTGCGGTTTCCGAACCGGTCCGCCAGCTTTCCGGCCAGCGGCACGCATACGATGATGACGAGGGTGGCCGGCAGCAGGACGGCGATCATGGTGTCCTTGTCCAGTTGCAGGCCGGTGCGGGCGTACTCCAGGCTGTAGACGCTCGCCAGGGTGAAGGCCACCCCCGCGCTCAGGATGCCGCCGGCCATCAGCACGACCCGTCCGCCGCACTCGCGGAACACCTCGACCACGGGCAGCCGGTCCACCGTGTTCTCCGCCTTGACCGCCTCGAACTCGGGGCTCTCCGCCAGGCTGAGCCGCACGAAGAGGCCCACCCCGACGAGCACCGCGCTCAGCAGGAACGGGATCCGCCAGCCCCAGGAGTGGAGTTGGCCGTCCGGCAGCTGGAGCACCCCGAGGAAGACGAGGTTGGCCAGGAGGAGCCCGGCCGAGGTGCCGGTATTGATCAGCGAGCCCCGGAATCCGCGTTTCCCGTGCTCCGCGTGTTCGATGGTCATCAGGACCGCCCCGCCGTATTCGCCACCGACGGAGAACCCCTGGGCGAGCCTGGCAACGATCAGCAGGATCGGCGCCGCGATCCCCACCTGGCCGTAGGTCGGCAGCAGGCCCACCGCGAAGGTGGCCACGCCCATCAGACCCAACGTGGCGACCAGCGTGGACTTCCGGCCCAGCCGGTCGCCGAAGTGCCCGAACACCACCGCGCCGACCGGCCGGGCCAGAAAGCCGATGGCGAAGGTCGACAGCGAGAGCATCGTGCCGACCACCGGGTCCGAGGTGGGGAAGAAGAGCTTGGCGAACACCACCGACGAGGCCAGTCCGTAGATGGAGAAGTCGTAGTACTCGACGGTGGTGCCGATCCAGCCCGCGACCAGCGCTCGTGTGCTCTGATCCCGGCCGGGGTCACGACCATGGGTTGCTGTCATGAGGGTCCTTTGTCCGTAGGGACGGGCGAGGCGTGGGAAGAGGTGGTGGCGGCGCGCCCCTGACAGATGCAGCGGGCCCGGGAAACCGCAGGACGCCTGGGACCGAATCGAAGTCGGCTCAGCGATCGCAAGTGGTCGTACTATGTACCGTGCGGTGTATGCCGTCAAGGATCCTGACAGCACCCATGGCGGACAGGACGTCCATGACGGACAGACCTGCAGACCTATAGACGGACAGACGGACAGGGAGAGAAGACGGCTCGGCCCCGGGCCGAAGGACCCGGGGCCGGGGAAACCGGGCAGCGGGTCTCAGTCGCCGGTCTGCCGCAGAACGCCCTCGATGAGGCAGTCGAGCCCGAACAGGAACTGTTCGTCGCTGGGCAGTGTGGTCATGTCCTCGGCGAGCTCCACCATGTTGGGGAAGTCCGCACGCGGCAGGGTCCCGTAGAAGTGCCTGCGGCGGCGCCGCAGTTCCTCGGCCTCGGGATGGTCCGCCTTCCCCCACGGGCGGGGGGCCTGGTAGCTGGCGAATCCCAGGCTGTACTGCACGATCAGGCCGTAGACCCGCACCGCGTCCCGGTCCGCGAACCCCGCCTCGCGCAGCCTCCCGATGACCGCCTCGAACGCGCCCCGCATGGACTGCGGAGCGGTGCTCACCCGCGTGGCGAAGAGCCGCACGATGCTGGGGTGCTCCCGCATCATGTCGAGGAAGGCCAGCGCCAGGGCCCGCACGACCGCCTCGGGCGAGGTCTCCTCGGCGGTGGGCAGCCGGAAGTTCCCCATGACGTGGTCGGCGATCCCGTCGAGGATCTCCTCCTTGCTGCGGAAGTAGCTGTAGAGCGTCATGGCGCCCACGCCGAGGTCCGAGGCGAGCCGACGGATCGTCAGCACCTCGATGTCCTCCTCGTCGCAGATCCGGGTGGCCACCTCGATGATGCGCTCGGCAGTGAGCGCCCTCGTACGCGACCGCGGACCCGCCACCTGGACTCTCCTCTTCCCACACCACCGGAAACCGGCGACGCGCCCGGCGCCGACGTACCGCATACCGTACAGCCGCCCCCGGGCATTTTCCCCCTCGGGCGAACCGACGGTCCGGCGGGCTGTGAGACGTGGACGGGGCGAGGTGGCCGGAGCCGATCGGGCGGTCAGGGGGTGGTGTTCGCGCGGGCGGCCAGGTCGAGGGCGATGTCCGTGATCATGTCCTCCTGGCCGCCGACCATCTTGCGGCGGCCGACCTCCACGAGGATCGCGCGGGTGTCCAGACCGTGGCGGACCGCGGCGGCCTCCGCATGGCGCAGGAAGCTGGAGTACACGCCCGCGTAGCCGAGGGTGAGGGTCTCCCGGTCGACCCGGACCTCGCGGTCCTGCAGGGGCCGGACGACATCGTCGGCGGCGTCCATGAGGGGGAACAGGTCGCAGCCGTGCTTCCAGCCCATCAGGTCGGCGACGGCGATGAACGCCTCCAGCGGGCAGTTGCCCGCCCCCGCGCCCTGGCCCGCGAGGGAGGCGTCCACGCGCGTGACGCCGTTCTCGACGGCGACCACGGTGTTGGCCACCCCGAGGGCGAGGTTGTGGTGGGCGTGGATACCGAGTTCGGTGTCCGGGTCGAGCACCTCGCGGTAGGCGCGGAAGCGGTCGCGCACACCGTCCATGGTCAGCCGGCCGCCGGAGTCGGTGACGTAGACGCAATGGGCGCCGTAGGACTCCATCAGCTTGGCCTGGCGGGCGAGTTCGGCCGGTTCGGCCATATGCGACATCATCAGGAACCCGGCCACGTCCATGCCCAGCTCGCGGGCGGCGGAGATGTGCTGGGCGGAGATGTCGGCCTCGGTGCAGTGGGTGGCGACGCGCACGGAGCGGATCCCGAGGGCGTGGGCCCGCTTCAGGTCGTGCAGGGTGCCGATGCCCGGCAGCAGCAGCGTGGTGGGAATCGCCTGCCCGGCGGCCCCGACGACGGCCTCGATCCAGTCCCAGTCGGTGTGGGCGCCGATGCCGTAGGTGACGCTGGAGCCGGACAGGCCGTCGCCGTGGGCGATCTCGATAGCGGCCACCCCGGCGGCGTCCAGGGCGGCGGCGATGGTGCTCGCCTGCTCGACGGTGTAGCGGTGGCGGACGGCGTGCATACCGTCCCGCAGGGTCACGTCCTGGATGTACAGGGCGGGCGGGGCCGTTGGGGTGGGGGCGGTGGTGCCGGCGTCGGTCGTGGTCATCGTGCGGCCTCCTCGCCGGAGCGGTGTGCGGCCAGGCGCTCCGCGGTGCGCAGCGCGGCCGAGGTCATGATGTCGAGGTTTCCGGCGTAGGCCGGGAGGTAGTGGGCGGCGCCCTCGACCTCGAGGAAGACCGAGACCTTCACCGCGTCGGTGTGCGCGGCCTCGGCCGGCAGCAGCGAGCGCAGCGGATCGTCGGAGCTCACCTGGTCGAACTGCACCTTCTGCTTGAGGCGGTATCCGGGCACATACGCCTGGACCCGGCCGACCATCTCCTCGACGGAGGCGGTGACCTCCTCGGTGTCGCAGCCGGAGACCAGGCAGTGCACGGTGTCCCGCATGATCAGCGGCGGCTCGGCCGGGTTGAGGATGATGATGGCCTTGCCGCGGGCGGCGCCGCCGACGCGCTCGATGGCGGAGGCGGTGGTCTCGGTGAACTCGTCGATGTTCGCCCGGGTGCCGGGGCCCGCGGAGCGGGAGGAGATGGACGCGACGATCTCCCCGTAGTGGACCGGGGTGACCGCGCCCACCGCGGCGACGATCGGGATCGTGGCCTGGCCGCCGCAGGTGACCATGTTGACGTTCGGCGCGCCGAGGTGGGCGTCGCCGTTGACCGGGGGCACCACATAGGGGCCGATGGCCGCCGGGGTGAGGTCGACGAGGGTACGGCCGAGGGGGCGCAGCACCTCTTCGTGGCGCTTGTGGGCACCGGCGGAGGTCGCGTCGAAGACGAGGTCCACGTCCACGAACTCGTCCAGCTTCACCAGCCCGTCCACGCCCTCGTGGGTGGTGGCCACCTTCAGCCGGCGGGCGCGGGCCAGCCCGTCGGAGTCGGGGTCGATGCCGGCCATCGCGGCGATCTCCAGGGTGTCGGAGAGCCGCAGCACCTTGATCAGGAGGTCGGTGCCGATGTTGCCGGATCCGATGATCGCCACCTTGGTGCGGGTGTTCGTCTCGCTGCTCACCGGTTGTCTCCTTCCGCGGCGAACCCGACCCCTACGGCGCCCAGGTTCGAGATACGGGCCTGGAACACATCGCCCGGGGCCGCCGGGACCATCGGTCCCAGGGCCCCGGTCAGGACGAGGTCGCCCGCCCGCAGCGGATCGCCCCGCTCGGCGAGGGCCGAGGCCAGCCAGACGGCCGCGTTGAGGGGGCCGCCGAGGCAGTCGGCACCGGTCCCTTCGGAGACCATCTCGCCGTTGCGGGTCATGCTCATCTGCACGGAGCGCAGATTGACCGCGGACAGTGGCACCGGGAAGGCGCCGAGGACGTACATCCCGCAGGAGGCGTTGTCGGCGACGGTGTCGACGATGGAGATGTCCCAGTCCCGCACCCGGCTGTCGACGATCTCCAGCGCGGGCAGCGCGAAGTCGGTGGCGCGCAGCAGGTCGACGACGGTGCACTGGGCGTGCGGCAGGTCGCTGCCGAGCACGAGCGCCACCTCGGCCTCCACCTTGGGCTGGAGCAGCCGCCCGGCGGCCACCTCGCCGCCCTCCGGGACGGCCATGTCCGCGAAGAGGGCGCCGAAGTCCGGCTGGTCCACGCCGAGTTGGCGCTGCACGGCCAGGGACGTCAGACCGATCTTCCGGCCGACGATCCGGCGGCCGGCGGCCTGCTCGCGCTGCAGGTTCAGCCGCTGCACCGCGTAGGCGGCCTCGATGTCGCCGTCGTCCAAGAGCGTGCGCACCGGCGGGCAGGCGGTCCCGCCACGGGCGGCCTCCGCCAGTGCGTCGGCGGCCTTGACCACGGCCCCGGGGAAGGCGTCCGTCGGGACGCGGTCGGGCACATTCGGCACGGGCTACCTCCTGAGGTGGAACGTGGGTGCCGGGCCCCCGGCGCTCCCCATGTGGCCTCCGGTATAGACGCGCGGGCCGCCACGAGCCAACTTTTGTTCCGTTACGCGGAACGCGGCGGGTAGGGGGAGGTCGGACGAGGCGGCGCTGACCTGCCCTATGTCTCTCCGGCCGGAAGGGCGTACCGCCTCACGGAACGCTCCGGGCGAGGGCCCCGCCTGCGCCGCACCGCTCTTGACGCCACCCGAGGACTTCCGTACAAAGTACGACCAGGATCGCGGGCTCGCCAACCCGCCATATCGGGAGAGTGCATATGCTGACCGCCCACTACGCCTCCAGCCGCTTCGGCCAGCTGCACTACGTCGAATGCGGTGAGGGCGAGCCGGTGCTGCTGCTCCACCAGACCCCGCGGTCATGGACCGAGTACCGCGACGTGCTTCCGCTGGTCGGCGCCGCCCACCGGGCGATCGCGATGGACACCGTCGGCTACGGGGCCTCGGCGAAACCCGCCGAGGATCAGAGCATCGAGATGTTCGCCGACGGGGTCGAGGACCTGGTGGCCGGACTGGGGCTGGAGTCGTTCCACCTGGTCGGCCACCACACCGGCGGCGTGATCGCGGTGGAGGTGGCGGCGCGCCTGGGCTCCCGGGTGCGGAGCCTGGTGCTCTCGGCGACCCCGTTCATCACCCCGGAGAAGCGCGCCCGGGCGGCGTGGAAGCGCCCGGTCGACTGGGTGCAGCCGAAACCGGACGGCTCCCACCTCATGGAACTGTGGAACCGGCGGAGGCACTTCTACGCGCCGGGGCAGGAGGCCGCGCTGGGCCGGTTCATGGCCGACGCCGTACGGGTGCTGGACCGGGCGGAGGACGGCCATATCGCCGTTCGGCTGTTCGCGATGGACGAGCGGCTGCCGCGGATCACCGCCCCGGCCACGGTCATCTGCGGGCAGGACGACGATCCCTCGATGCCCAGCTTCGAGCCCATGGTGAACGCCCTGTCCGCCACGGGACACACCGTGCCCGGAGCCGGTGTGCCGTTTCCCGAACAGCGGCCGGAGGAGTTCGCGCGGCTGGTGCTGGAAGCCGTCGCGGCCGCCGGGGCGGTGGACCGCTGACGGCGGCGGAGCGTCAGGGGGCGGGGTGTCAGGGGGCGGGGAACAGCGAGCGGTAGAAGGGCGTCTCACGGAATCCGTCCCCGTGGTGCGTGGAGCTCCAGCTCAGGGGCACCGCCGGGCCACTGGCCCGCTGCAGCTGGCCGACGAGCGCGTAGTCGGGGTGTACGCCGTCGTCGCTGATCGTCGTGGTGAACTCGAACTCGAACCGGTCGCCCGGCCGCACCGGCAGGCCCTCCTCGGACAGCGGGGCGTAGACCGGGGTCCAACTGCTCGACTGGAACAGCGAGTCGATCGGCTCGTCGTCCTCGGCCACCCACAGCCGCATGCCGAGCGCGAGCCCGGAGAAGCGGCCCTCCCGGGTGAACGTCAGCTCGGCGCCGTCGACACCCTCCGGCTGCAGCTCGCCGTTGAACTCCAGCGGCTCCACCTCGGCGGCCCCGGACAGATACGACCGCCCCCGCACCCTGGGGTCGCCCTGGATCCCCTCGATGACCACCCGAAGGTCGAAGGGGCGGCCCACCGAGGCGAACACCTCCTCCACGTAATGGAGGACGGGGGACGGAAAGGCGGGCGGTTCGCCGAGCGTCGCGCTCTTCAGGTCCAGGGCGACGGCGGTGGTGGCGCTGCGGTGCGGGATGAACACCCCGCCGGGCTTCACCAGGCGCTCCCGCGCGTCCCGCAGAACGGACCCCGCCCCCTCCGAGCCGGCGAGCGTGCCGATGATCTCGGAGACGCACATATCGACGGGCTCGGGCAGCTCGATCTCGGTGGACAGCCCCTCCACCACCGTGACCCGGTCGGCGAAACCGGCCTTCTCGATGTTCCGCCGGGCGATCTCCGCGGACTCGGGGATGACCTCCACGGCCCATACGTGGCGCGCTCCGGCGCGGGCGGCGGCCAGCGCCCACACCGCGTCCTGGCCCGTGCCGATGTCGAGCACCGTCCGGCCGGGGGCATAGCGGCGGACGGCCTTGTTGTACGCGCCCATCCGGCGCTCGTCCTTGATCATCACCTCGTACGCGACCTCGTCGTACACCGGATACTCGCCGATCGAAGCGAACAGCCACACCGGGCTGGACTCCAATGCGCACGCCCGCACCGGCACCTTGCGACCCGGTACCGCTAACTCTGCGAGGAAGGAACGCGGCATCTTCAGACCTTTCCCTGGAGTGACCTTTCACGACCAGCATGCCAGCTATAAAAACGTGGAATTCCCTAGCGATCGAACTCAACCCGGGTGAATAAAGTCCGAATATAGCCCGGTTAAAGCAATGTCAAAGCGAGAGAGCCATGGCGATCGACGCCCGATAGCGACGACGGCCCGGCCGCGGCCACGGTCGCACCCCGACAACGGCCACCGAGGAGCCCTGTGCCGCCATGAAGCGGCTCCACCGAGCGGGCGCACCCCGAGAATTGGCATGTTCGCGATCAGACGAGGGTTGCCCGCGAAGGTAAAGTCGGCTTGATTTCGCGGATGGAGTCCCGGATCCCGGCGCCGGAGCGTCCGAAAGTCATCGGAACTCATATGCAAACTGGTTATCCGTAGTAATTGGCGAGACAGGCACTCATGCCCAGTCGTTGAAATGGCGACTTTTCTCGATGTCCGCGATATCCGTGATGTCCGCGATCAGCGCGGGACGCATCGTACGGCCGTTCCGCCCGCAACGGATCAGGCGCCGTTCATCTGACCGCCCCTGTGTGGTCACGGACCTTGACCACAGTGCCGTCCGGGGTCACCGGTTCTTCACATGATGCGCGGGAGTGTCAATGGACGCAGCGGGGCGCGACCAGCTGGGCAGACGGACGCTGTTGCGGGCCACCGCCGTGATCCCGGCCGCGGGCACGGCCGCCGTCGTATCGGGTACGACACCCGGTCACGCGGCCACCGCGAAGGCCGGCGGCCACCGGTACGACCCCGAGTCACCGCGGTTCAGCCTCGCGGTGCTGCCGGATACGCAGTACCTCTTCGACGCCGACAGCTCCGACCCGGAGCCGCTCCGGGCGACCTTCCGCTACCTGGTGTCCCAGCGCGAGGACGCCAACATCGCCTTCATGGCGCACCTGGGCGATGTCACGGAACACGGCTCGCGGGAGGAAATCACGCTGGCCGCGACGGTCTTCGGGACCCTCCACGGCAAGGTCCCCTACAGCGTCCTGGCCGGCAACCACGACATCGACTCCGGCACCGACGACCAGCGCGGCGACAGCGCCTATCTCGACGCCTTCGGTCCGCGGCGGTTCTCCGCCATGCCCACCTTCGGCGGCGCCTCGCCCGACGGCTACAACAGCTACCACGTCCTGCCCGCGGGCGGGCGGGAGTGGCTGGTCCTCGCGCTCGACTGGCGGATCTCCGACTCCGGGCTGCGATGGGCGCAGAAGGTGCTCGACGCCCACCCCACCCTGCCCGCCGTCCTCACCACCCACGACCTGGCCTGGGCCGACGACGAGGGCAGCGCACAGCTCTCGGACAACGGCAAGCGGCTGTGGGACGGCCTCGTCCGCGGCAACGACCAGATCTTCCTCGCCCTGGGCGGACACTACTGGCCCCCCGGACGCACCGTCCTGACCAACGACGCCGGCAACGACGTCCACATCCACATCACCAACTACCAGGACCGGTACTACGGCGGCGCCGGAATGATCCGCCTCTACGCCTTCGACCTGGTCCGCGATGTGATCGACGTGGAGACGTTCTCGCCCTGGTTCCTCAGCCGCGACCCGGAGAAGAGAACACCTCTGGAGGCGGAGACCATCGAACTGACCGGCCCCGTCGACCGGTTCAGCCTGAGCATCGACTTCGAACGCCGCTTCTCCTCCTTCGCGCCGGTCGTACCGCGCAAGCCGCGCCCGGCCTCCGCGGTGATGCCGCGCGGCACCCTCGCGTACTGGCGCTTCGACGCCTCGGGAACCGCCTCCCGCGCGGGCGCGGACGGGCCGGTCGGCACGGATACGGTGCTCCGGGACCTGTCCGGCCACGGCAACGACCTCCGGGTGACGCGTCTGCACGACAGCGGGCCCGAGGTCCTGACGTGGTCCGGCGAGCACCATGGCGACCAGCCGGCCCATGCCAGCCTGCGCTTCGACGGCGGCAAGGGACCCGACCGCGGCGCGGTCCTGACCACCTCCGCCACGGCGCCGCTGAACTCCGAGAAGTTCACCCGCGGCTACACCATCGAGACGTTCATCAAGCTCCCGGATCCCTTCGAGGGCGACCACGCCTGGATGGGCATCCTCAGCTGGGAGGGGCGTTTCCGGCGACGCCGGAAAGACCACCGGCTGGTCGCCCGACGAGCCGACGTGCAGCCTCAATGTGACCCCCGAGCGCTTCCTGCAGTTCGTGGTCTACCCCCATGTGCAGGACGCCGATCCGACCTCCTGGAGCCACGCCCTGCCGGTGGGCCGGTGGACCCACGTCGCCGTCGTCAACGACGGCCATCACACCGTGGTGTACGTCGACGGCTCGAAGATCGCCCGCAATCCCACCCAGCCGTCGACCGGAATCGCCACGCTCGGCAAGCCCTTCGTGATCGGTGGCACCCAGTTCGAGGAGAAGTTCGGCCAGGGCTTCTACGGCTGGATCGGGGACACCCGCATCGTGAAACGAGCCCTGCGGCCACAGGACTTCATGAACGCCCCCGCCTAGTGTCTTCCCGATCAGAGGGGGTAGGTGGCGATCGTCCCGCCCACCGCGTCACCTCCCCCTATGACCAGGAGACACACGTGCCCAGAGCCCTCGTCACGGGTATCGCCGCCACCGCCGTCGCCACCGTCCTGCTCACCGGATCCGGAGCCGTGAGCGCCACCGCCACGGCCACCGCACCACGTGAGCCGCATGCCACCGATGTCCATCGGGTCCGTATCCAGGACGACTTCGACTCGCTCGGCCCCGAGGTCCGGGGGATGACACTGGACTCGGGGCGCACCGCCCACTACATCGACGACGGCCCCCGGGACGGCAAGCCGGTGCTCTACATCGGCGGCACGGGCACCAGCGCGCGGGTGGCCCATATGACGGACTTCCTGCGCAGCACCCGCGAGTCCCTCGGGCTGCGGCTGATATCGGTCGAGCGCAACGGCTTCGGGGACACGGAGTTCGACAAGGGCCTGGGCAAGGCCGACTTCGCGAAGGACGCCCTTCAGGTGCTGGACCGCGTCGGGGTGCGCAAGGTCAGCGTGATCGCCATCTCGGGCGGCGGACCGTACGCCGCCGAGCTGGCGTCCCTGGCCCCGGACCGGGTCCTGTCCCTGCACCTGGCCGCCGCTCTGCCGCCGTACGGCGCCCAGCGTCCGTACTGCTCGATGTCCGACGAGGAGCTGGGCAAGTCCCTGGAGAAGCAGATCGCCGATCCCCGCGTCTGGTGGGCGCTGCCGGACGACAGCCCGACCAAGCGCATCCCCGGCTTCGCCGACACCGCCTTCGAGGACGGTGCCCGCACCTACAACCAGCGCGGCCAGAAGGCCGACCCCGCGCCTCAGGTGCATGAGCAGAAGCTCTACTGTCAGCGGCCCGGCCCGGATCTGTCGAAGCTGACGGCCCCGGTCACCCTCTACAGCGGCAAGAAGGACACGACCGTGCCGCCCAGCACGATCGACACCTGGAAGCAGCACCTGCCCGGCAAGCCGACCGTGCGCAGCTATGCCGACTCGGGCCACGACGTGCAGTACCGGCACTGGGACCAGATCCTCGTCGACCTCGCCGGACACACGGACCGCACCGTGATCTGCTACCGGGGCCACAGCTCCATGCCACCGGCCCGGATCGCCGACCCGCTGGTCGCCAAGGGGCAGGCCACCCTCGGCAGCTGCGCCTGGCAGAAGCCCGCCGCGGACAGCCCCGTCGGCTGACCCGGGGCCCCGCCGCCCATCACTCCCCCGCGACCGGCCGCCGCGCCCAGAACAGGGCGTGGCCGCTGTCGCCTTCGGGGACGAACTCCTCGCCCTGGACGGTCAGTCCGGCCTGGGTGAGCCAGTCCCGGTAGGTCGCGGCATCGGCGTGGCTCCACCACATCGTGGCGCCACCGCCGAGCCAGTTGTCGTCGGTGCCGGTCCAGGCGGTGTGACCGGTGGTGCCCAGGAACCAGCCGCCGGGACGGAGCCAGGTGGCGATCTTGGCGAGGAGGGGAGGCTGCTCGGCCAGCGGGATGTGGATCAGGGCGTAGAGGGAGACCACGGCGTCGAAGGAGGCGGCCGGGAACTCCACGGCCGTGGCGTCGGCCCGGCGGAACTCGGCCTCCGGCACCAGCTCCCGTGCCCGGCGGATCTGCTCCCCGCTGATGTCGACACCGGTCACCCGGTGTCCTGCGGCGCTGAGCACGCGGGCGACCGGTAGGCCGGAGCCGCATCCCAAGTCCAGCACGGTGGCGGCGGGCGAAATGCGCTCCTGGAGGGCGCCGAGCCAGGGCCGGTACTTGGTTTCGGTGGCGTAGGACTGCTCGTAGTGGCGGGAGAGCGCGTCGTACCCGCGTCTGACCAGATCCTTGGGATCATCGATGTCCACGGCGGAGCACGGTAGTTGGGGGCGGATGCGTTCCGCGAACGGTTTTCGTTGCGTCGGTGCGGTGCCGCTCGCGCCTTCGGCGCCTTTGAGCATGGGGCCGGGGGTGCCCTGGCCGGGCTCCGCCGCCGACCACCGGGCCGGCGGGGGGCGAGGCCCGGTGGCGGCCCCCGTCGGCCCATGTTGAGGACCGGGCCGGACTGCGGCGGGGGTGGGGGTACCCCTGGAAAACGTTTGACACATTAGTTGCGTCAGATCAAGCATTTTCCGAGGGGGTACCCCGTACCCAGGAGAGGCTGCCCCACCGGCCCGGCGGACGGCGACGGCGCCGTGCCCCCGCCCCCCGCCGCCGCTGCTCACATGCGCCGAAGGCGCGAGACGATGCCCGCGCCCGGTCGCCCGTCCCCAGCGCCGTCAGACCATGCGCACTGCGGCGACGAACTCCGCCCAGGCCCCGGCCGGGACGACCAGGGCGGGACCGTCCTTGTCCTTGGAGTCACGGATGCCGACCTGGGCGGTGTGGGGCAGGTGGGCGATCTCCACGCACGCGGTGCCGTTGTTCTCGCTGTAGGACGACTTGAACCATGCGCGTTCCGGAGCAACATCAGATGACATACTCCGCCTCCCATATCTGCTCGATGAACGCCACCCAGGCCGTGACCGGAACGACCAACGCGGGGCCAACCTTGTTCTTCGAGTCGCGGATGCCGACCTGCGCGGTGTGCGGCAGGTGCGCGATCTCGACACACATGGTGCCATTGTTCTCGCTGTACGAGGACTTGAACCAGGCGCTCTCCGGCGCCACGTCAGTCGCTATGCGGTAAGTCATGTCAGATCTCCCGTGCTAGTTGCTGTAGAAACGCCGGTGTCTCGCCGGGGGCGCGGGCACCTGCTCGCAGAGCCTCGAACCTGCGGGAGAAGGACCAGATGGTCGTCTCCTTGTCGCTGATGTCCGACCCGTCGATCGCATCGCTCTGCACGACTGTCGGCAGTGGACTGCCGAACTCCCACAGATTGAAGTTGGCACCGGTCCTGTACGTGGCCGTGGCCATGGGAAGGATCTGGACCGTCACGTTGTCCAGCCGGGCCAGGGTCTGGATCTCCTCGTACTGCTCACGCATGATCTCCGGGCTGCCCACCATTCGCCTCAGCGACGCCTCGTCCTGGATGACCCAGAGTTCCAATGGGCTGTCTCTGCGCGTCAGGGCCCGCTTCCGCTCACCACGGATCTGGATATGGCGCTCTACGAACTCCGTGGTGGTCTCTTCGACCGGCTTGGCGGCCAGGAACATCTCCCGCGTGTAGCGCTCCGTTTGCAACAGGCCGAAGACGACGTGAGGCTGCCACGTCCGGCTGGTACGGGCTCCGTTCTCCAGACCGATGTGCATGCCCACGCCGGACGGAAGCACACTTCGGTAGATGGACCACCAGCCCCGGTTGAGGGAGTCACGGTGGATCTCCATGAGAAAGTCCACGTCGTCCTCGGCCTCGACGCCGTATCGGTCCAAGAGGGCTTTCAAGTCAGCGGACTTGGGCAGGGCCGAGAGGCCATTCTCGACGCGGAACAGCTTCGTGGTGGAGAACGCCAACCCGTCCACCGCCTCTGCGAGGGTGAATCCGGCCTCGTCCCGCAACCGCTTGAGCTCCCAGCCGAGTTGCATGCGACGGACCGTCGGTCCCGTTGGTGCTGCCACGAGTATGCCTCCCGTTGGGTCGAGCCTGCCATGCCGCCGTACGAGTTCTGAGTCTGGCAAGGGCGGCCCGGCGCATCAGGCCATCAGCCCACTCGGTCACATATGCCATCTGAAGCGGAAATTAGCTGTCATCTTGCGCGCCTGCTTCCGCGCACCCGAAGCTGTTTCCGCCACCGCCTCATCACTCGCGGTAGCCGAACCTCGGAACGCCATGGAGCCCTCATGCCTGCATCACGCCCCCGTCTGCTGCCCTGGCCCGGACTGAACGGGCAGCCCTGCTTCCTCGTCACCGACGACACCGGCACCAGCTACCTCTCGCGACTGGCCGACGAGATGGAAGCCGTACAACTACGGACCGGGGCCGAGCTTCTCGGGCATGCGCGGCCGCTGCTCCGGGACCGTAAGGCCGACGCCTGTGAGCTGCGGTTCGTGGGGCATCGGCTGGCCGAGGCGCTGCATGACGCGCTGCGGGTGGCGGAGAGCCGGGGGCGGCGGCTGGAGGACGGGGAAGAGAGCGCGCCCGAGCGGAGTTAGTAGAAACATGAACAACAGCGTGGACGTCGTGGTCATCGGTGCCGGGCAGGCCGGGTTGTCCGGTGCCTATCACCTCCGGCGGGCCGGGTACGAGCCCGGTACCGGCTTCGTGGTGCTGGACCACGCGCCCGCGCCCGGCGGGGCGTGGCAGTTCCGGTGGCCGTCGCTGACGTACGGCAAGGTGCACGGGATGTACGACCTGCCCGGTATGCGGCTGACCAGCGACGACGCCGATCCCGAGCGGCCCTCGTCCGAGGTGATCCCGGCCTACTTCGCACGCTACGAGCGCGCCTTCGATCTGCGGGTCGTCCGGCCGGTGCACATCGACGCCGTACGGGACGGGGACGACGGCCGACTGCTGGTCGAGACCTCGGCCGGGCCCTGGTCCGCGCGGGCGCTGATCAACGCGACCGGGACCTGGGACCGGCCCTTCTGGCCGCGCTACCCCGGGCAGGAGACCTTCCGGGGCCGCCAGCTGCACACCGCGCGATACCCGGGGCCCGGGGCGTTCGCCGGGCAGCGGGTGATCGTCGTCGGGGGCGGTACGTCCGGGGTGCAGCATCTGCTGGAGATCGCCGAGGTGGCGGCGGAGACGACCTGGGTCACCCGCCGCCCGCCGGTGTTCCACACCGGGCCGTTCGGCGAGGACCAGGGGCGCGCCGCCGTCGCGCTGGTGGAGGAGCGGGTCCGGCGGGGCCTGCCGCCGCAGAGCGTGGTGTCGGTGACCGGGCTGCCCATGACGGAGGCGATGGAGCGGGCCCGGGCCAGGGGCGTGCTGGAGCGGCTGCCGATGTTCGAGCGGATCACCCCGTCCGGGGTGGCCTGGGCGGACGGGCGCCATGTCGAGGCGGACACGATCCTCTGGGCCACCGGCTTCCGCGCCGCGATCGACCACCTCGCCCCGCTGCGGCTGCGCGAGCCGGGCGGCGGGATCACCGTCGAGGGCACCCGGGCGGTCCGGGATCCGCGGGTGCACCTGGTCGGCTACGGGCCCTCGGCCAGCACGGTCGGCGCCAACCGGGCGGGCCGGGCCGCCTTACGGGAGATCCAGGAGCTGCTGGGCGCCCCGGACGGCAGCCAGTGGTCAGCGGAGAAGGTCGCCGTCGGGCGCTGACGGGGTGCGGGCCGGGCCGGTGCTTCCCCGGACGACGAGGGTGGGGTCGAGCACGATGTCCCGGTCGGCGGTGCGCCCCTCGTCGAGCCGTTCGACGGCGGCCCGGACGGCGCGTTCGGCCGCCTCGGCGGCGTCCTGGCGCACCGAGGTGAGGTCGATGAAGGACAGCCGGGCGAGCTGGCTGTCGTCGTAGCCGACGATGGACACGTCCTCGGGCACGTGGACGCCCGCGCGCAGGAATGTGCCGAGCAGACCGTGCGCACAGCGGTCGTTCCCGGCGATGACCGCCGTGGGCAACTCGCCCCGCGCGAGCAGGTCGCGGGCCGCCCGGGCTCCGGACTCCTCGGTGTAGTCGCCGGGGTGGACCTGGATGTGGTCGGCGAGACCGTGGCGGCGCATAGCGGCGCGGTAGCCGCGTCGTCGCTCATCGGCGGCGGGCATGGCGCCGCCGTCGACATGCGCGATGGCGCGGTGTCCCTGGGCGACGAGATGGTCGACGGCCTGGCGTATCCCGTTCCGCTCGGCGGTACGGACGACATCCGTACCGGCGGCCCGCGTCAGCGGGTTGATCTCCACGATGGAGGGCCCGCCGACACCCGTGGCCGGGTGGTGCCGCTCGAACGTCGTGCCGATGGTGATGATGGCTTCACAGCGCAGTCCTAGCAACTCGTCCATCGCCTGACGCTCGTCGCGGGTGTCGACCATGGCGTTGAGCACGAGGGTGTAGCCGTGCTTCCGGGCGGCGGGGTACAGGGCCTCGACGATGCCCACGTCGTGTGGCTGGCGCATGGTGAACAGCACGCCCAACTGCCTGCTGCGTGTGCGGCGCAGAAGCTGGGCGGCGGTGTCGGGACGGTAGCCCAGTTCCTCGGCCGCCTGGAACACCCGTCGGCGCGTATCGGCGCTCGCGCCGGGCTGGTTGCGGAACACCAGTGACACCAGGGCCTGCGAGACACCGACGCGCGCGGCGACATCGGACATGGTCGGGCGCTTGGGGCGCGCCGCCGAGGTTCCCCGGCCGTCGGACCGGCCGGTGCCCCTTGGATCGCCCATCCGTACCTCCCCGTGCTTATGTCTTGACATGGATCACGCCGCACTCCCATAGTACGTAGCACTTGTACGTACTAGTCGTACTGACAAAAAGACAAAGGCTCTTCGCAGCCGCGCGATCGCGGCTGGCCGGCCATGAGAGACCGCACGGCAGGTGACCCCTGCCGGAATGGCCGCGCCATCGCACCGGGCCCATGTACGCCGCCCACTCAGTCGACATCGGGAAACACACCGCAGCCGGCCGAGGCGCCACCACGACCTCCGCTGCCTCCACGAGGAGACACGACGTTGACTTGCCCCCCGCCTAAAGGCGGGGGATTCCAGCGGTCGCCCGCTGGGGTTCCTGCTTCACCGACGACCGCCCCGTCCGGGAGGACTCCCGTTGAGGTCTCACACCGTCTCCACAGGCAGACACCGCCAGCCCGGCGGCCAGGATGTTGCGTGCCGCGTTCACGTCGCGGTCATGCACAGCGCCGCAGTCGCACGTCCACTCACGGACGTACCAGGCGCACTTGTACTCCAGCATCATGCGCAGATCCGTCCAGGCCGCATCCGAGATGGCGCGCGCGAGGCGGCCGTTCTTCAGCAGGTTACGGACGGTGAGGTCCTCGATCACGACCGTTTGGTTCTCACGGACGAGACGAGTGGTCAGCTTGTGCAGGAAGTCGCGGCGCCGGTCGGTGATCCGCGCGTGCACGCGGGCGACCTTCCGGCGCGCCTTCTCCCGGTTCACCGACCCCTTGGCCTTCCGGGACAACTCCCGCGTGAAGGCACTGCGGGTGTACTCGGCCGACGCCCGGGACTTCTTCCGCGACTTGTAGCGCGGGTACTTCGCACGCTGGGCGAAGAAGTTCCCGAACGCCGTCTGAAGATGGCGCAGCGCCTGCTGGAGCGGGACCGAGGACACCTCCGCCAGGAAGGCCAGGTCTGCGGTCTTCTTCCACTCCGTCAGCGCGGCGGACGTCTGCACGTAGGAGATGCGGCGCTGCTCGCCGTACCAGGCACGCGTGCGCTCATCCAACGCCTTGTTGTACACGAGGCGGACACAGCCGAACGTGCGCGACAGCTCGGCTGCCTGCTCGTCCGTGGGCTAAAAGCGGTACCTGGACGCCCGCTTGACCTGCCGCACCACGCCTCACAGCCTATCAGTTCCCTTGTGAGTCACGGGTGTCGGCCGGATTTCAGTGGACGTCGAATCACCCTGACGGCGAATCGGCTTTCCCTGCCCTGCCTCCGCAAGAGCTTCGTTTCCTCCCCCGGCTGAAGCCGGGGGTATCCACGAAAGAGAACCCCGATGAACACCCGACTCGACTCCGAGGGCTCCGGCATCCCGCACCAGGACCCCGAACTGCCGCCGGACACCAAGGGCCCCCACTCACGACGGCTCGGCCTGGTCGCCGTCATCGTGACCTTCGGCGGACTGCTCTTCGGCTACGACACCGGCGTCGTCAACGGTGCCCTCGATCCCCTCACCGACGACCTCGGCCTGACCGCGCTCACCGAGGGAATCGTGGTCAGCAACCTCATCTTCGGCGCCGCCTTCGGCGCCATGATCGGCGGAGTGCTGTCCGACCGGCACGGCCGCCGCCACAACATCCTGCTGCTGTCCTTGGTGTTCATGCTCGGCACCCTGGGCTGCGTACTGTCGCCGAGCTGGCAGGTGCTCGCCCTCTTCCGCTTCGTCCTCGGCCTCGCCGTGGGCGGCGCCTCGGCGACGGTCCCGGTCTACCTGGCGGAAATCGCCCCGGCCGAGCGCCGCGGCTCCATCGTCACCCGCAACGAAGTGATGATCGTGACCGGCCAGTTCGCCGCGTTCGTCATCAACGCGGTCATCTTCAACCTCTGGGGCGAGACCGATGGCATCTGGCGGCTGATGCTGCTCGTCGCCCTCCTTCCGGCGATCGGGCTGTTCCTCGGCATGCTGCGGCTGCCGGAGAGCCCGCGCTGGCTGGTCGCCCACGGCCGTGAGGACGAGGCACTCGCGGTCCTGTCCCAGGTCCGGACCCCCGAGCGGGCCCGCGCCGAGATGGCGGAGGTCCACCGCCTCGCCGAGGAGGAGCGGGTCGCCAAGACCGCGGGCAGGGTGGATCTCGGGGTGCGATGGGTGCGGGTGCTCATCCTGATCGGGGCGGGGCTCGGCTTCTGCCAACAGTTCACCGGCATCAACTCCGTCATGTACTACGGCACACAACTGCTCGGCGACGCCGGGTTCTCGGGCGACTCCGCCATCATCGCGAACACCCTCAACGGCGCCTTCAGCGTCATCGGCATCGCGGTGGGCGTGTCGGTCATCAACAGGCTCAAGCGGCGCACCATGCTGCTCGGCGGGTTCGCCCTGACCACGACGTTCCACCTGCTCGTCGGGCTCTCCGCGCTGCTGATGCCCGAGGGCACGCTGAAGGCGTGGTTCATTCTCGTGTTCGTCGTGCTCTTCGTCTTCTCCATGCAGGCCACCATCGGTCCGCTGGTCTGGCTCATCCTCTCCGAGATGTTCCCGCTCAAGATCCGCAGCCTCGCCATCGGCATCAGCATCTTCGTGCTGTGGATGGCGAACGCCCTGGTCGCCCTCGGCTTCCCGCCCATCGTGAAGGCCCTGGGGATCTCGAACACCTTCTTCGCGTTCGCCGCCTTCGGTGTGCTGGCCCTCCTCTTCATCGCCACCTGTGTGCCCGAGACCAAGGGCCGCTCACTGGAAGAGCTGGAGGACGACTTCCGCACCCGCTACTCCACACCCGCCCCGCTTCGAGAGGAGGGCTCCACACCGTGACCGTCCTGACCGCCATCGCCGAGGGCCGCGAGGGAGACCACGCGCTGACCGCGGGAATCGCCGAGGCCCGTCTGCTGGGCACCGATCTGGTGCTGGTCAACCTGCGCCTGTCCGCGCTGGACCGCTCCGGCCTGCCCGAGGACCTGAAAATCACGATCGTCGAGCGCAGCGGTCCCGGTGACCGCGACCCCGTGGACGCCGTTCTGGACGAGATCGAGGCGCGGCCCGGTGTCGACCGGCTGGTCGTCGGCATCCGCCGGCGCTCGCCGGTGGGCAAGGCCCTGCTGGGCAGCGTGAGCCAGCGGCTGCTGCTGGAGAGTCCCGTCCCCGTCGTCGCGGTCAAACCACCGGCCTGACCGGGCCTCGGCGTCTCCTCGGCGTCGGGAAGGGCCCCGGCCGGTGCCCGGGTCCTTCCCGGTGCCGAGGAGACCGTGAGCCCGCGGTCACGCCCCCGGTCTGGGCGCGAACGTCGAGTCCCTGACCACCAGTTCGGGCTGGAGGACGATCCGCCGGTGCTGATGGTCCTCCGTCTCCTCACCGGTCTCCTCGATGAGCAGCTCGGCCGCCGTCCGCCCCATCCGGAAGGCCGGCTGGCGCACCGAGGTCAGCGGCACCGCGGCCGCCGCCGCGAACTCGATGTCGTCGTACCCCACCAGCGCCACCTCCCCCGGCACCGACACCCCGGCCGCGAAAAGGGCCTGCAGCACTCCGAGCGCCAGCAGGTCGTTGGCGCAGAACACCGCCGTCGGGCGCGGTGAGATCCCCAGCAGCCGGGCCCCCGCGTCCCGGCCCGAGGCCACGTCCAGCCGCTCGGCCTCGATGTGCACCATCGCCTCCGCCGCCAGCCCCTCCTCCGCGAACGCGCCGAGCAGCCCGGCCCGCCGGTCCTGGCACTGCGGGAGCAGCATCGGACCGCTGACGTAGACCACGGAGCGGTGGCCCTGGGCGATGAGGTGGCGGCCGGCGAGCGCCCCGCCCTCGATGTCGTCGACCGACACCGAGCAGCCGTCGGCGCTGGGCACCTCGCGGTCCACGAAGACGAACGGGATGTCGTGGCGCCGGAAGCTCTCCAAGTTGGCCCCGGTGACATCGGCCGGGGTGACCAGCACCCCGCGCACCCGGTGCTCGGCGAAGAGCCCGAGGTAGTCGGCCTCCTCCTCGGGGCTCTGCGCGCTGTTGCACACCATCACCCCAAGACCCGCCTCCCGCGCCGCGCGCTCCGCACCGCTCGCCACGTCCACGAAGAACGGGTTCGCCATGTCCAGCACCAGCAGCGCGATGATGCGGCTGCGCCCCGCCCGCAGCTGGCGCGCGGACTCCTGGCGTACGTAGCCCAGGCGCTCGATGACGCCCTGTACCCGGTCACGTGTGGCCTCGGCGACCATCTCGGGCCGGTTGATCACGTTCGAGACAGTGCCGACGGACACTCCCGCCTGCCGCGCGACGTCCTTGATCCCCACCATGCGTCCCACGACCCGGAGCCTCCGTCTTCCCGCGACCCACCGCGGTCGCGGGAACATGGTAGTGCGCTGTTCGACCGGTCGGGCAGGACCGGGCCGCGGCCACGGGCCGCTCGGGCACCGCTCCCGGCTACCGCGGGCCCCCGGCTCGGCCGCGGGAGCGGACCAGGCTCGACCCGCGGACGACGAGTTCGGGCTGGAGGACGATCCGCTGGTGGCGGTGGTCCGCCGCCCGCTCCCCCGTCTCCTCGATCAGCAGCTCGGCCGCCATCCGCCCCATCCGGAACGCCGGCTGGCGCACCGACGTCAGCGGCACCGCGGCCGCCGCCGCGAACTCGATGTCGTCGTACCCCACCAGCGCCACCTCCCCCGGCACCGACACCCCCGCCCCGTACAGCGACTGCAGCACCCCCAGCGCCAGCAGGTCATTGGCGCAGAACACCGCCGTCGGCCGCGGTGACATGCCCAGCAGCCGCGCCCCCGCGTCCCGCCCGGACGTCACGTCCAGCCGCTCCACCTCGACATGGCGCAGCGCGGACTCGCCGAGCCCCTGTTCGCGCAGGGCGCGCAGCGCGCCCTCGCGGCGGTCGCGGCACTGGGCCAGCCGCATCGGCCCGCTCACATAGGCGAGGGTGCGATGGCCGAGGCCCAGCAGGTGGCGGACGGCGAGTTCGCCGCCGGTGACATCGTCGACCGACACCGAACATCCCTCGGCGCTGGGCAGCACCCGGTCGACGAGGACGAACGGGATGGGCTGCCGCCGGAAGGAGGCGAGGTTGCGCCCGGTCATATCGGCCGGGGTCATCAGCACCCCGCGCACCCGCTGTTCGGCGAAGAGCCCGAGGTAGTCGGCCTCCTCCTCGGGGCTCTGGGCGCTGTTGCACACCATCACCCCAAGACCCGCTTCCCGCGCCGCACGCTCGGCGCCCCGCGCGACGTCCACGAAGAACGGGTTCGCCATGTCCAGCACCAGCAGCGCGATGATGCGGCTGTGACCGGCCCGCAGCTGGCGCGCGGACTCCTGGCGTACGTAGCCCAGGCGCTCGATCGTGGACAGCACCCGGGCCCGGGTCTCCTCGGACACCGACTCCGGGCGGTTGATGACGTTGGAGACCGTGCCGACCGAGACCCCGGCCTCGCGCGCCACCTCTTTGATGCCCACCCCGGGTGCCATCCGTCAGGAGGGGAGCGTGAAGTCGATGACGCGGAGCGCGGAGGGTGTGGTGCCGCTGGACCTCCGCTGATGCATGAACGACAGGACGGCGATGGGCAGTGGTCTCATGTCCGTTCCTTTCCTGGTGCGCTTGTGGGCGGCGGAGCGGGCTTCCGTCCCCACCCCGCCCCTTCCCACGGCATCGATATGCGGCTCCGCCGCGTGGAGGGGCTCCGCCCCTGGACCCCGTGAATTCCGGGGCACCCCCGGGGCCGGCCAGGCCGGCGGCCGAGGCCCGCCCGTCCGCCCGGCAGGAACGGGGTCCCGGACCGGGACCTACCCGAGGTGGAAGACCTCCGTCAGCGGCTTCATCGCCTCATCCGGCGCCGCGCCGTCGAGCTCTTCGAAGAAGGGCGCCATCTCGGCCTGCCAGCGGGCGTTGACCTCGGTGGCGGCCATCGCGGCCTGGGCGGCCTCGAAGTCCTCGGTCTCCAGATAGCCCACCAGCAGCCCGTCCTCGCGCAGGAAGAGCGAGTAGTTGTGCCAGCCGGTCTCCTCGAGCGCCGCCCGCATCTCGGGCCAGACGGCCTCGTGCCGCTCGCGGTACTCGCCGATCCGGTCCTGGCGGACCTTCAGCAGAAAACACACCCGCCGCATCGCCGGACCGCCCTCAGAAGTCGAACTTGTCGATGTTGGCCTTGTCGAAGACGGTGGGCGGGCCGAGGATGATCTCGCCGTTCTTGCCGACCGTGTACTCGCCCAGCTTCCCGGCCTTGAACTTCTCCCCCTCGGCCCCGGTGATCTGCCCGGAGGCGAGCGCGGCCGCGGCGTACGAGCCGAGGTAGCCGAGCTTCTTGGGGTCCCAGAGCGAGAACTGCTCGACGGTGCCGTCCTTGACGTACTTGCGCATCTGGTTGGGCGTGCCGAGTCCGTTCAGCACGACCTTGCCCTCGTACGAGGAGCCGCTGATGTAGCGGGCGGCCGCGGCGATGCCGACCGTGGTGGGCGCGATGATGCCCTTGAGCCCCGGATACGCCTTGAGCAGGCCCTGGGTCTCCTGGAAGGACTTCTGGTCGTCGTCGTCCCCGTACACCGTCTTGACCAGCTTCATGTTCTTGTAGGCGGGCTTGCTCAGCTCGTCCTTCATGAAGCGGATCCAGGTGTTCTGGTTGGTGGCGTTCTGGGTGGCGGACAGGATCGCGATCTCGCCCTTGTAGTCGAGTTGTTTGGCCAGGTGCTGGACCTGGCTGCGGCCGATCTCCTCGGATCCGGCCTGGTTGATGAAGAGCTGACGGCAGGCCGGGGCGGTGTCGGAGTCGTACGCCACCACCTTGATGTCCTTCTTCATGGCCTGCTTGAGCGGGCCGCAGACCGCGTTGGGGTCGTTGGCCGCGATCAGGATGGCGTCCTGGCGCTGCTGGACCAGGGTGTTGATGTACGACACCTGGGAGGAGGCGCTGGCGTCGGACGGGCCGACCTCCTTGCCCTTGCCACCGAACTCCCCGGCGGCCGTGATTCCCGCCCGGTCGATGAGCTTCTCGTACGGGTTGTTGATCTGCTTGGGCAGAAAGGCCAGCTTGAGGCCCTTCTTCAGCGGTGCGCCGGGGTCGGCCTTGGCGTCGGTCTTGGCGGGGCCGCTGTTGTCGTTGTCCTTCTTGGTGGTGCCGCCGCAGCCGGCCAGGGCCACGGCCAGGGCACAGACCGCGGCGGCGGTGGCGGCGGCGCGGCGGCGCGCGGGAGAGCTCTTCATGGGGAGACCTTTCGCGGTGCGTGGGTGGATCAGCTGGTCGAGGCGGCGGCGCGCCGGTGACGCCAGGCGCTCACGGTGGTGATCAGGCGGGGGGTGAGGACGGAGGCCACCAGCAGCAGCCCGGTGACGATCACCTGGACCTCGTTGGCCACGTCGTTGAGGGTCAGCAGGTTCTTCAGGACGCCGATGAGCAGCACCCCGGCGACGGCGCCGACCAGCGTGCCCTTGCCGCCGTCGAAGTCGACGCCGCCCAGCAGGACGGAGGCGATGACGAGCATTTCGAAGCCCTGGCCGTTGTCGGCCCGCGCGCTGCCGTACCGCAGGGTGAACACGACCCCCGCGAAGGCCGAGATCAGCCCGCTGACGACGAACAGCAGCAGCTTGACGCGTTTGACCCGGATGCCCGCGAAGTAGGCGGCGTCCTCCTGGGCGCCGATGGCGAACAGCGACCGGCCCAGGCCCGTGGCGTGCAGCACCACGGCGGCGATGGCGGCCAGCACGATGAACAACACCACCGGGTAGGTGAGGAAGGTGCCGGGCACGGTGGTGGTGTCCACGGCCCACTTGGCGTACGTCTCGGGGAAGTCGGTGATGGCGCCCGAGCCGAGCACCACCGAGGCCAGCCCCCGGTAGAGGGCGAGCGTGCCGATGGTGACGGCGAGCGAGGGCAGCCCGACCCGGGTGACCAGCCAGCCGTTGAGCAGCCCCCCGATCACCCCGACCAGCAGCACGACCGGCACGATGGTCTCGAACGCCCAGCCCGCGTCCCACAGTTGGCCGGTGAGCGCGCTGCCCAGGCCGAGCATCGAGGCCACCGACAGATCCACCTGCCCGGCCACCACCAGCAGTGTCATCGGCAGCGCCATCAGCGCCACCTCGGCGATGTCGTTGAAGGCGAAGGCGAGGTTGTCGCGGCTCGCGAAGCCGTCCGTGGTGCCGAGGCCGGTGAGGAAGACGGCCACCAGCAGCACCCCGACGGCGGTGTCCCACCTGAGCTTCATCGAGCGCTCCTCTTCCTCAGCGCACGGGTCATGCGCACCCTCACGATCCGGTCCACGCTGATGGCCGCCAGCAGCAGCGCACCCGCGATGGCGTCCTGCCAGAAGGAGTCGACCTTGAGCACGGCCAGAGCGCTGCCGATGGTGGTGAGCAGCAGCGCGCCCAGCGCCGCGCCCCACACCGTGCCGGTGCCGCCGACGATGGCGACGCCACCGACCACCACCGCGCTGACCACGGTCAGCTCCCAGCCGTGGGCGTTGTCGGCGACGACGGTGCCGAAGCGGGCCAGCCACAGCGCGCCCGCGAAGCCCGAGACGGCGCCGGAGAACAGATACGCGCCCAGCACCCGCCGCCGGATCGGCACCCCGGCCAGCCGGGCGGCCTCCGGGCTGGAGCCGATGGCGTACAACTCGCGGCCGCCGCGGTAGGTGCGCAGGACGTACGCGGTCGCGGCGAGCACCGCGAAGGCGATCAGCGGGAGATACGGGACGCCCAGCACACTGCCGCTGCCGAGGTCCAGCACGGGCTGCGGCACATCGGCCGCGTTGATCTGCTGCCCTTGCGCCCACCAGTAGTCGACGCCCTGGATGATGTAGAGCATCCCGAGGGTCACCACCAGCGCGGGCACCCGTCCGAAGCTCACCAGCGCACCGCTGACGATGCCGCAGCCCGCGCCGACGAGCAGGCCCAGCAGCAGGACCGTCAGCACCCCGTGGTCGGTGCCGGAGACGAACTTCCCGCAGGCGAAGGCGGACAGGCCCACCACGGAGCCGACCGACAGATCGATGTTGCGGGTGATGACCACCACCGACTGCCCGACCGCGAGCAGCACCAGGATCGCGGCGTTGAGCAACAGGTCCTTGATGCCCTGGTCGTTGAGGAAGCGCGGCTCGGCTATCCAGGTGAACAGCACCAGCAGCAGGAGGGCGCCCGCGATGCTGATCTCCCGCGCGCGGAAGACGGCGTCGACGAGGGAACGCGCCGAGCGGGTCGTCTCGGGCGCGGCGGCGGGCTTCCCCGGTCCGGGTTTCTCGACGGTCACGCTCACGTGCGGGTCCCTTCTGCGGTGGCCCCGTCGGCGCCGGTGGGCCCGGTGGCGTGGGGGTGCCCGCTCGCGCCCGTGTCACCGGTGGCGTCGGTGCGCCCGGTCGCGGCGGTGGCGCCTGTGCGCCCTCTCGCGCCGGGGGCATCGGTGGGCCCGATCGCGGCGGTGGCGCCGGGGACTGCGGTCGCGGCAGCCTCACCGGCGACACCGGCGCCTTCGGCGCCACCCGTGAGCCCTGTCGCGGCGGCCATCACGGACTCCTCGGTGGCCTCGGCGCGCGGGATCTCGGCGACCAGCCGGCCCTCGTGCATCACCAGGACCCGGTCGGCCATGCCCAGCACCTCGGGCAGATCGGAGGAGATCATCAGCACCGCGAGCCCTTCGGCGGCCAGCGACGACAGCAGCCGGTGCACCTCGGCCTTGGTGCCGACGTCGATTCCGCGCGTGGGCTCGTCGACGATGAGCACCGTGGGCTCGGTCGCCAGCCACTTGGCGAGCACGACCTTCTGCTGATTGCCGCCGGAGAGCACCCCGACGTGGTCGGCGAGGCTGCCGTACTTCAGCTGGAGGCGGACCGCCCAGTCGGCCGCCCGGCCGCGCTCCAGCGCCCGTCGCACCAGGCCCGCGCGGCCCAGCCGGTCGAGGCCGGTCAGCCCGATGTTCCGCTCGATGGACATCTCCATCACCAGGCCCCGCTGACGCCGGTCCTCGGGGACGAGCGCGAGCCCGGCGTCCATGGCGGCGGTCGGCGAACCGGGCCGCAGCACCGTCCCGTCGACCCTCACCTCGCCCGCGTCCGCCCGGTCCACGCCGAAGACGGCCTGGGCGACCTCGGTGCGCCCGGCGCCGACCAGCCCGGCCAGCGCGACGATCTCACCGCGCCGGACCTCGAAGGAGACGTCCCGGAAGACGCCCTCACGGGTCAGCCGCCGCACCGACAGGGCGGTTTCGCCCACCCGGCTGGCCTGCTTGGGGTAGAGCTCGGCCAGGTCCCGGCCGACCATGCGGCGGACCAGATCGTCCTGGGTCAGCCCCGTCAGCGGCTCGGACGCCACCCACCGGCCGTCCCGCAGGATGGTGACCCGCTGGCACAGCTCGAAGATCTCCTCCAGGCGGTGGGAGATGAACAGCACGGCGGCGCCCTCGGCGCGCAGCGTCTCGACGACCGAGAAGAGCCGGGCGGTCTCGCTTCCGGTCAGCGCCGCCGTCGGCTCGTCCATGATCAGCACCCGGGCGTCGAAGGAGAGCGCCTTGGCGATCTCGACGATCTGCTGATCGGCGATGGACAGGCCCCGGGCGGGCCGGTCCGGGTCGAGTTCGACGCCGAGCCGCGCCATCAGGGCGGCGGTGGAGTTCCGTACGGCCCTGTGGTCGATCCGGCCGAGCGCCCGGCGGGGCTGACGGCCCATGAAGATGTTCTCGGCGATGGACAGATCGGGGAAGAGCGTGGGCTCCTGGTAGATGACGGCGATGCCGACGTCGCGCGCGTCGGCGGGGCCGTGGAAGACCACCGGCTCGCCGTCCAGCAGCACCCGGCCGGAGTCGGGCCGGTGCACCCCGGCGAGGGCTTTGATCAGCGTCGACTTGCCCGCCCCGTTCTCACCGGCCAGGGCGTGGGCCTCACCGGCGAAGAGTTCGAGCGAGACCTCGCGAAGGGCCCGTACGGCGCCGAAGGATTTGTTCACCCCCTCGAGGGCGAGGACCGGCACACCGGTCGAAGCAGGCTGGCTCACGGAGTCTCCTGACGCATACCCAGGGCGGAAAATGAAATGTTTCAATGCTGGATTCCGGGAAGCTAGCCCCGCACTTTGCGGCCGTCAAGGGGGTGTGCACGGGATATACCCACATCGATCCAGCCCCCTTGACGCACCCCGAGCTCCGGCCCTACGGTCCAGGCGCCTTGGGTTGAATCGTTTTCATTCCCTGGCTCATGCCAGTCGTTCCTGCCAGCCATCCCTGGAGGAAGACCATGATCAGCAGACGCCACCTGCTCGCCACCACCGCCGCCACCGGTACGGCCCTCACGGGTCTGCCCGCTCTCACCCCGTCCGCCACGGCCGAGGACCGCCCCACCGCCGGGCTGCGGGTCCGGAGCACGACGGTGGAGTACGCGCCCCATCCGCTCGGCCTCGACACCCCCCGCCCCCGGCTGAGCTGGATCCTCGCATCGGACGCCCGCGACCAGCTGCAGAGCGCGTACCACATCCGGGTCGCCACCTCCCCCGACCGGCTCGGCGACCCCGACGTCTGGGACAGCGGCAAGCAGAGCTCACGCCAATCGGTCCTGGTGCCCTACGACGGTCCGGCCCTGCGTCCGCGCACCCGGTACCACTGGTCGGTGCGGGTCTGGGACGACCACGGCCGCCCCTCCCCCTGGTCCGCCCCCGCCTGGTGGGAGACCGGGCTGCTGGGCGACGGGCAGTGGCAGGCGCGCTGGATCACCGCGCCCGCCGCGCTGACCGCGCCCCCGGCCCTGGACGGCGCCTCCTGGATCTGGTTCCCCGAAGGGGATCCGGCCACCGAGGCCCCGGCGGCCACCCGGTGGTTCCGCGCCTCGGTCCGGGCCACGGGCACCGTCCGCCGCGCCCGCCTGGTGGTGGCGGCCGACGACGGCTTCACCGCCTATGTGAACGGCACGGAGGTGGCCGCCCGCGAGGCGCTGGGAGTGCTCAAGGCATGGAGCCATCCGGTCACCGTCGACGTCACCGAATTCCTGGACCGGAACGCCGCCACCCTCGCCATCTCGGCCACCAACGCCGAGAAGGGCCCGGCGGGGCTGCTGGCCACCCTGGAGCTCACCACCGACGACGGCACCACCACCCACCACCACACGGACGCCACCTGGCGCACGACCGACGCGAAACCCCCCGCCGCCTGGCCGGACCCGGACTTCGACGACAGCGGCTGGACCACCGCCAAGCAGCTGGCCGCCTGGGGCAGCGGGCCCTGGGGCAAGGTGTTCCCCCTCCAGTCCCCCGCCCAGCTGCGCCGCACCTTCCGGCTCACCAAGCCCGTCGCCCGCGCCCGGCTCCACTCCACGGCGCTGGGCCTCTACGAAGCGCACCTCAACGGCGTCCGCATCGGCCGCGACCAACTGGCGCCCGGCTGGACGGATTACCGCAAGCGGGTGGCGTACCAGACCTATGACGTCACCGACGCCCTCCGCCCCGGGGCCAACGCCCTCGGTGTGACCCTCGCCCCCGGCTGGTACGCCGGGAACATCGCCTGGCTCGGCCAGGCCCAGTACGGCGGCCACCCCGCCCTGCTCGCCCAGTTGGAGGTCGTGTACGCCGACGGCAGCACCGAGCGCATCACCACCGACCAGCAGTGGCGCGCGGCCACCGGCCCGCTGCTGACCGCCGATGTGCTGATGGGCGAGGAGTACGACGCCCGTAAGGAGACCCCGGGCTGGAGCTCACCGGGCTTCGACGACACCGGCTGGCAGCCCGCCGTCACGGCCGCGGACATCACCGCCGAGGTCGTGGCCCAGACCGACGCCCCGACCCGGGTGGAACGCGAGATCAAGCCCGTCGAGGTCACCGAACCCGCCCCCGGCGTCCACCTCTTCGACCTGGGCCAGAACATGGTCGGCAGCGTCCGCCTCACGGTCTCCGGCCCGGCCGGCCGGAAGGTCCGGATCCGCCACGCCGAGGTACTCAACCCGGACGGCACGGCCTACACGGCCAATCTGCGCACCGCCCGCCCCGTCGACACGTACACCCTCAAGGGCGGCGGCCCCGAAACCTACGAGCCGCGCTTCACCTTCCACGGTTTCCGCTACGTCGAGGTCACGGGCTACCCCGGAAAGCCCTCCCTCGACGCGGTCACCGGGCGGGTCATGCACACCGCCGCGCCGTTCACCATGTCCTTCCACACCGACTCGGCGATGCTCAACCAGCTGCACTCCAACATCACCTGGGGGCTGCGCGGCAACTTCCTGTCCATCCCCACCGACACCCCGGCGCGGGACGAACGGCTCGGCTGGACCGGTGACATCAACGTGTTCTCCAGCACCGCCGCCTACGCCATGGAGTCCGCCCGCTTCCTCACCAAGTGGCTCCAGGACATGCGCGACGGCCAGACCGACGACGGCTCCTTCCCCAATGTGGCACCCAACCTCGGCGACGTCGGCGACGGCGTAGCGGGCTGGGGCGACGCCGGGGTGACCGTGCCCTGGAACCTCTACCAGGCGTACGGCGACACCCAGGTGCTGCGCGACAACTGGCCGGCCATGCGCCGCTGGATCAGCTACCTGCAACAGCACAGCACCGGCCTGCTGCGGCCCGCCGAGGGCTACGGCGACTGGCTCAGCGTCGAGGCGGACACCCCCAAGGACGTCATCGCCACCGCCTACTTCGCCCACGCCACCGACCTCGTCGCCCGCGCCGCACACGTCCTGGACGAGGACCCGGCCCCGTACGAAGAGCTCCTGACCCGTATCAAGGCGGCCTTCAACCGCGCCTATGTCTCCGCCGACGGCAGGATCAAGGGCGACACCCAGACCGCGTACGTCCTGGCGCTCTCCATGGACCTGCTCCCCGCCGCCCTCCGCAAGCCCGCCGCCGACCGGCTCGTGGCTCTGATCCAGGACCGCGACTGGCATCTGTCCACCGGTTTCCTCGGCACCCCCCGGCTGCTGCCGACCCTCACCGAGACCGGTCACACCGATGTCGCCTACCGCCTGCTCCACCAGCGCACCTTCCCCTCCTGGGGGTACCAGATCGACCGGGGCGCGACCACGATGTGGGAGCGCTGGGACTCCATCAAGCCGGACGGGAGCTTCCAGGACGTGGGGATGAACTCGTTCAACCACTACGCCTACGGCTCGGTCGGCGAGTGGATGTACCAGAACATCACCGGGATCGCCCCCGCCGCCCCCGGCTTCCGCGACATCCTCATCCGGCCCCGCCCCGGCGGCGAGGTGCGCTCCGCCGAGGGCCGCTACGACTCGCTCTACGGCCCGGTCACCACCCGCTGGTCCCAGGGCGGGGACAACGACGAGGACTTCAGCCTCACGGTGTCCATCCCCGTCAACACCACCGCACAGATCTGGGTCCCCGCGCGCCGCGCCTCGGACGTGCCCCGTCACGGCGGACGCCTGCTGCGCATGGCGGACGGCTGCGCGGTGTTCGCCGTGGGCTCGGGGACCCACCACTTCTTGACGCGTGGCGGACCGCGCGGCTAGGTTTCTTGAATCGTTTCATGAAGGAGATTCATGTCTGACGTTCCAGCCGTGAAGGCGGCCCTCAAGAGCCAGGCGGTCGAGACGCCGTCATGGGCGTACGGCAACTCCGGAACCCGGTTCAAGGTCTTCGCCCAGCCCGGTGTCCCGCGCTCCCCCCAGGAGAAGCTGGACGACGCCGCGCAGGTGCACGCCTTCACCGGAGTGGCGCCCACCGTCGCCCTCCACATCCCCTGGGACCGGGTCGAGGACTACGGAGCGCTCGCCAAATACGCGGAGGAACGCGGCCTGAAACTGGGCGCCATCAACTCCAACGTCTTCCAGGACGACGACTACAAGCTGGGCTCGGTCACCCACCCCGACCCGGCGGTCCGCCGCAAGGCGCTGGACCACCTCCTGGAGTGCGTCGACATCATGGACGCCACGGGCTCCCGTGACCTCAAGCTCTGGTTCTCCGACGGCACCAACTATCCCGGCCAGGACGACATCGCGGCCCGCCAGGACCGCCTCGGCGAGGCCCTGGCCGCCGTCTACGACCGTCTCGGCGAGGACCAGCGCATGCTGCTGGAGTACAAGTTCTTCGAGCCCGCCTTCTACACCACGGACGTCCCGGACTGGGGCACCGCCTACGCCCACTGCCTCAAGCTCGGCCCCAAGGCGCAGGTGTGCGTCGACACCGGCCACCACGCCCCCGGCACCAACATCGAGTTCATCGTCGCCCTCCTCCTGCGCGAGAAGAAGCTCGGCGCCTTCGACTTCAACTCCCGCTTCTACGCGGACGACGACCTGATGGTGGGTGCCGCCGACCCCTTCCAGCTCTTCCGGATCATGTACGAGGTGGTCCGCGGCGGGGGACTGACCTCGGGGGTCGCCTTCATGCTCGACCAGTGCCACAACATCGAGCCCAAGATCCCGGCGATCATCCGCTCCGTCATGAACGTCCAGGAGGCCACGGCCAAGGCCCTTCTGGTCGACGGTGACGCACTGGGCGCCGCGCAGCGCACGGGGGACGTGCTGGGTGCGAATGCGGTGCTGATGGACGCCTACAACACGGATGTGCGGCCGCTGCTCGCCGAGGTCCGTGAGGAACTGGGCATCGATGCCGACCCGATGGGGGCGTACCGGGGCTCGGGGTGGGCTGAGCGGATCGTTTCGGAGCGGGTGGGTGGGCAGCAGGCGGGGTGGGGGGCGTAGGGCGGGGGCGCGTAGCGCCTGCGGCGGGCCCTTCCCCACCCCGCCCCTTCCCGAACCCGGGGGCCAGCCCCCGGGCCCCCGGGAACCCGGATCCGCGGGGCTGCGCCCCGCACCCCCTGGGGCTCCGCCCCGAACCCCGGGGCACTACCCCAGACCTCTGGGGCTCCGACCCGAACCTCAGGGACTCTGCAGCGAGCCGGCCGGGGCTCCCCCGAACTTGCCGGGAAACCGCCCCGAACCCGCGGGGCTCGGACCGAGCCCCCAGGGCTTCGCCCCGAACCCCGAGGCACTACCCCAAACCCCTGGGGCTCCGACCCGAACCCGACCGGACTCCACCCGAAACCGACAAGGCTCCGCCCGAACGCCCAGACCCGACCCACCTCCGCCCCGAACCCCAGGGGCTCCGCCCGAACACCCGAGCTCGCCGCCCCAAACACACGGGGCTCCGACCTCGGCCCCGGAGCTTGACCCACACCCCCGGGGCGCTGCCCGGAACCCGCGGGGCTCGGCCCGAACACCACAGCTCGCCGCCCCGCACACGCGGGGCTTCGCCCCGGCGCCCTGGCGCCGCCCCCACGACCACCACTGACCCCCAATCACACCCCGCGGGACACCCCTCCCGCCGTCGTCGCCGAGACCCACCCACCGAGACCGGCCCGGTCCACACGAAGAGGACGCCATGACCGCAGAACCCCACCCCGAGGCGGCCGCGCTTCTGGAGCGCTCGCATCGTCTCGGTGCCGACCCTCGCAACACCAACTACGCGGGCGGAAACACCTCCGCCAAGGGCACCGCGACCGACCCGGTCACGGGCCAGGACGTCGAGCTGATGTGGGTCAAGGGCTCCGGTGGCGATCTGGGCACGCTCACCTCCTCCGGGCTCGCCGCACTCCGTCTGGACCGGCTTCGTGCGCTCACCGGGGTCTATCCGGGAGTGGAGCGCGAGGACGAGATGGTCGCGGCGTTCGACTACTGCCTGCACGGCAAGGGCGGGGCCGCGCCGTCCATCGATACCGCCATGCACGGCCTGGTCGACGCCGCCCACGTCGACCACCTCCACCCCGACTCCGGCATCGCCCTCGCCTGCGCGGCCGATGGCGAGGCGCTGACCAAGGAGTGTTTCGGCAACCAGGTGGTGTGGGTGCCCTGGCGCCGACCCGGCTTCCAACTGGGCCTGGACATCGCCGCCATCAAGAAGGCCAACCCCCAGGCCATCGGCTGCATCCTCGGTGGCCACGGCATCACCGCCTGGGGCGACACCTCCGCCGCGTGCGAGGCCAACTCGCTCCGCATCATCCGCACCGCCGAGGAGTTCCTCACCGCACGCGGCACGGCGGACCCGTTCGGCCCCGTCGTCCACCCCACCCTTCCCACCCCCGAGCGCCGCGCCCGCGCGGCCGCCCTGGCGCCCGTGATCCGCGGCCTGGCCTCCACGGACCGCCCCCAGGTGGGCCACTTCACGGACAACGACACCGTCCTGGACTTCGTCTCCCGCGCCGAACACCCACGTCTGGCGGCCCTCGGCACCTCCTGCCCGGACCACTTCCTCCGTACGAAGGTCCGCCCCCTGGTCCTGGACCTCCCGCCCGACACCCCCCTCGACGTGACGATCACCCGCCTCAGGGAACTCCACACCGCCTACCGCACCGACTACGCGGCCTACTACAACAACCACGCCACCCCCGACTCCCCTCCCATGCGCGGCGCGGATCCTGCCATCGTGCTGATCCCCGGGGTCGGGATGTTCAGCTACGGCAAGGACAAGCAAACGGCCCGCGTGGCGGGCGAGTTCTACGTCAACGCGATCAACGTCATGCGCGGCGCGGAAGCGGTGTCGACCTACTCCCCCATCGAGGAGTCGGAGAAGTTCCGCATCGAGTACTGGGCGCTGGAAGAGGCCAAGCTCCAGCGCATGCCGAAACCCAAGCCCCTCGCGACCCGTATCGCCCTGGTGACCGGCGCCGGCTCAGGCATCGGCAAGGCCATCGCCCACCGCCTGGTGGCCGAGGGCGCATGCGTCGTCGTCGCGGATATCAACACAGCCTCAGCCGCAGCCGTCGCGCAGGAGCTGGGCGGCCCCGACAAGGCCACCGCGGTCACCGCCGACGTCACCTCGGAAGAGCAGATCAAGGCGGCGTTCGCCCAGGCGGCCCTGGACTTCGGCGGGGTGGACATCCTGGTCAACAACGCCGGGATCAGCCTCTCCAAGCCCCTCCTCGAAACAACCACCCAGGACTGGGACCTCCAGCACACCATCATGGCCCGAGGCAGCTTCCTGGCCTCCCGCGAGGCGGCACGGACCTTCATCGCCCAGAACATGGGCGGCGACATCGTGTACATCACCTCCAAGAACGCGGTGTTCGCGGGCCCGAACAACATCGCGTACTCCGCGACCAAGGCCGACCAGGCCCACCAAGTCCGCCTTCTCGCAGCGGAGTTGGGCGAACACGGCATCCGTGTCAACGGCGTGAACCCCGACGGCGTGGTCCAGGGCTCCGGCATCTTCGCGAGCGGCTGGGGCGCGCAACGCGCCGCCGTGTACGGCGTCCCCGAGGAGAAGCTGGGCGAGTTCTACGCCCAACGCACCCTCCTCAAGCGCGAAGTGCTCCCGACCCACGTGGCGAACGCGGTCTTCACGCTCGTGGGCGGCGACCTGACCCACACCACAGGACTGCACATCCCGGTCGACGCGGGGGTTGCGGCGGCGTTCCTGCGCTGACACGCGCGTGAGGTCCAGGGCCCCGCCCCGGAGACCCCGGCCCCCGCCCCGTACGCAAGACACCGGCCACCCACGCACCCCACCCACCACGAGGTCCACGTGTCCACCACACCGCACCGCTTCGCCGCCGTAGACCTCGGTGCGTCCAGCGGCCGCGTCATCGTCGGTGAGGTCGCCGCCGAACGGCTGACCCTCCACGAGGCGCACCGCTTCCCCAACCAGCCCACCCGCGTCCTGGGCACCCTGCACTGGGACATCCTGTCGCTCTACCAGGGCATCCTGAACGGCCTGAAGGCGGCGGCGAACAGCACTCCACGCCCCCTGACCAGCATCGGCATCGACACCTGGGCCGTCGACTACGGCCTGCTCGCCGCCGATGGCACCCTCCTCGCCAACCCCGTGCACTACCGCGACACCCGCACCACCAACGCCGCCGAAAAGGTCGCGAAAGTGCTCTCGCCCCAGGCCCTCTACGCCACCACCGGCATCCAGCACCTCCCCTTCAACACCATCTACCAGCTCATCTCGGCCCAGGGCACCCCCGCCCTCACCGCCGCCCACCGCCTTCTCCTCATCCCCGACCTCCTCTCGTACTGGCTGACCGGCGAGCCGGGCACCGAGCTGACGAACGCCTCCACCACCCAGCTCATCGACCCCCGCACCCGCGACTGGGCCACCCCCGTGGCGCAGGCCCTGGGCATCGACCTGACGCTCTTCCCGCCCCTGCGCCGCCCGGGCGACCCCGCCGGAACCCTGCGCCAGGAGGTTCTCGCCCAGACGGGTCTCACCACCCCGCTCCCCGTGACCGCCGTCGGCTCGCACGACACCGCGTCCGCCGTCGTCGGCGTCCCGGCCACCACGCCCGACTTCGCGTACATCGCCACCGGCACGTGGTCCCTCGCCGGGCTGGAGCTGGACGCGCCGGTACTCACGGAGGCGAGCCGCGCGGCCAACTTCACCAATGAGCTGGGCGTGGACGGCACGGTCCGCTATCTGCGCAACATCATGGGGCTGTGGATGCTCCAGGAGTGCGTCCGCGCCTGGGAAAGCAGAGGCACCACAGCCACCCAACGCATCCAAGCCACCCACACGCAGGACCTCACCGCACTCCTCCAAGCCGCAGCCCAAGCCACCCCCCTCCGCTCGGTCGTCGACGCCGGCGACCCCGCCTTCATCGCCCCGGACCACATGCCCGACCGCATCGCCGACGCCTGCCGCCGCACCGGCCAGCCCGTCCCCCGCACCCCGGCCGAGACCACCCGCTGCGTCCTGGACTCGCTCGCCCTGGCCCACCGCCGCGCGATCGACGACGCCGCTCGGCTGTCCGGCCGCACGGTCCGCACCGTGCACATCGTCGGCGGCGGTGTGCACAACGCGCTGTTGTGCCAGCTCACCGCCGATGCCTGCGGGCTCCCCGTGATCGCGGGCCCGGCCGAGGCGGCGGCCCTCGGAAACGTACTGGTCCAGGCCAGGGCGGCCGGAGTGATCACCGGTGGGCTGTCCGAATTGCGCGCGCTGCTTCACAGCACCCAGCCACTGAGGCAGTATGAGCCCACAGGTGATCATTCGGCGTGGGACCGGGCAGCCGCCCGGCTGGGGGACGCGCAGGTCACAAGGGCCGCCACCGGCCTGGGCGACGAGGAGGAACCGTGCGCGTAGCGCTCTTCATCACCTGCGTCAACGACACCCTCTATCCACAGACCGGCCAGGCCGTGGTCACGCTGCTCGAACGGCTCGGCGTGGAGGTCGGCTTCCCGGAGGGGCAGAGCTGCTGCGGCCAGCCGCAGTTCAACACCGGCTACCGCCATGAGACCGAACCGCTGGTGCGCCGCTACGCGGCCGCGTTCCGCGACTACGACTACGTGGTGGCCCCCTCGGGGTCCTGCGCGGCGATGGTGCGCGACAACTACCCCCGGATCGGCGCCAAGGCGGCCGCCGAGGGTCGTGGCCAGGAGCTCGCGGACGCGGCGGCCGAGGCCGTCCCCAAGACGTACGAGCTGACCGAATTCCTCACCGACGTCCTGAAGGTCACCGACGTCGGCGCGTACTACCCGCACACCGTGACCTACCACCCCACCTGCCACGGGCTGCGGATGCTGGGGCTCGGCGACCGCCCGCGTTCGCTCCTCGCCGCCGTGAAGGGGCTGAACCTGGTGGAGCTGCCGGGCGCCGATGAGTGCTGCGGCTTCGGCGGTACGTTCGCCGTCAAGAACGCGGCCGTCTCGGCGGCCATGGGCGCCGACAAGGCGCGCAACATCACGGCGACCGGCGCCGAGGCCGTGTGCACGGTGGACAACTCCTGCCAGATGCACATCGGCGGCACACTCGCCCGCCAGGGCTCCACGGTCCGCCCGGTCCACATCGCCGAAATCCTGGCCAGCACGGAAGGAAACGTCTGGTGAGCGGAACCCACCAAGCCACCTACCTGGGGATGCCCGCTTTCCCGGCGGCGGCCGACGCCTCGACCCGGAACACCCAGTTGCGCGCCAATCTCCGCCACGCCACCCACACCATCCGCGCCAAGCGCGCCACGGCGGTGGCCGAGCTGGACGACTGGTCGTCGCTGCGCGCCGCGGGCGCGGCCATCAAGGACCGTACGCTGCGCCATCTCGACCAGTATCTGGAGCAGTTGGAGCGCGCGGTCACGGCGGCCGGCGGCCACGTCCACTGGGCGGCGGACGCGGACGAGGCGAACCGGATCGTCACCGAGCTGGTGCGGGCGACGGGCGAGCGCGAGGTCGTCAAGGTCAAGTCGATGGCCACGCAGGAGATCGGCCTGAACGGCGCCCTCGCCACCGCCGGGATCACGGCGTACGAGACCGATCTCGCCGAGCTGATCGTGCAGCTCGGCGACGACCTGCCGTCGCACATCCTGGTCCCGGCGATCCACCGCAACCGGGGCGAGATCCGCGACATCTTCGCGGAGAGGATGGCCGAGTGGGGCCGCCCGGCCCCGGAGGGGCTGACCGACGCGCCCGCCGATCTGGCGGAGGCCGCGCGGCTGCACCTCCGCGAGAAGTTTCTGAACGCCAAGGTGGGCATCTCCGGTGCCAACTTCATGGTCGCGGAGACCGGCACGCTCGTGGTCGTGGAGTCCGAGGGCAACGGCCGGATGTGCCTGACCCTCCCCGAGACGCTGATCTCCGTCGTCGGCATCGAGAAGATCGTCCCCTCCTTCCAGGACCTGGAGGTCTTCCTTCAGCTGCTGCCCCGCTCCTCGACCGCCGAGCGGATGAATCCGTACACCTCCACCTGGACCGGCACCACGGACGCGGACGGGCCCCGCACCTTCCACCTCGTCCTCCTCGACAACGGCCGCACCGACACCCTCGCCGACACCGTGGGCCGCCAGGCGCTGCGCTGCATCCGCTGCTCGGCGTGTCTCAATGTGTGCCCGGTGTACGAGCGGGCGGGCGGCCATGCCTACGGTTCGGCGTACCCGGGGCCGATCGGCGCGATCCTCACCCCGCAACTGCGCGGCGTGCAGAGCGAGTTGGACGCCTCCCTCCCGTACGCCTCCTCCCTGTGCGGTGCGTGCTACGAGGTGTGCCCGGTCGCCATCGACATCCCGGAGATCCTGGTCCACCTCCGTGAGCGCGTGGTCGAGGGCGGGCCCGTCTCCGTCCGCGGCACCCGTACCGTCATCAAGCCCGCCAAGGGCCACGCCGCCGAGCGCGCCGCGATGCGCGCCGCCCGCTGGGCCCTGGACCACCCCCGGGTGCTGCGCACCGGCCAGCGCCTGGCCTCCCGCACCCGCCGCTTCCATCCGCGCCGGCTGCCCGGTCCGGGGCGGGCGTGGAGCGATACGCGTGAGCTGCCGAAGGTGCCGGAGGAGTCGTTCCGCGACTGGTGGCGACGTACCCGGGGCGAGAGCGGCACGGAGGGAAGGAAGACGACCACATGACCCCGCAAGCCCCCGGCTCCCGGAACCCCGGAATCGAGAGCCCCCAAAGCACCCAGGGCCCCGGCACTCAGGGCCCCGGCACCCAGGCCGGCACCCAGGGCCCCGGCTCCCGCGCCCTGATCATGGCCCGCATCCGCCACGCCCTGGCCGATGTGCCGCGCGCCGAGACGCCCGACGCGGTGCCGGTCGAGCGGACCTACCACCGCGTCCACGGCGACCGCACCCCCGCCGAGACGGCGGACCTCCTCGCCGAGAACCTGGCCGACTACCGCGCGATCGTCCACCGCACCGACGCCCCGTCCCTCCCCGCCCTGATCGCCCGCCTCCTCGCCGACCGCGGCGCGACCAGCGTGGCCGTACCCCCCGGCCTCCCCGACTCCTGGCTGTCCGCCGTCCCCGACGCGGTGCGCCGGGTCCCGGACACGGCGGAGCTGACGCCGCACGACCTGGACGCGGTCTCCAGCGTGGTGACGGCCTGCGCGGTGGCCATCGCCGAAACCGGCACCGTGGTCCTGGACGCCGCCCCCGACCAGGGCCGCCGCCGCATCACCCTCGTCCCCGACCACCACATCTGCGTCATCCGGGTGCCCGACCAGGTGGTGGGCTCCGTCCCGGAGGGCCTTGAACGCCTGGATCCGGCCCGTCCGTTGACATGGATCTCGGGCCCGTCCGCGACGAGTGATATCGAACTCGATCGCGTCGAAGGCGTCCACGGCCCCCGCACCCTCGAAGTGATCCTCACCGGGCCGCCGGCCGGGCCGGAAACCGCTGGTCAGAGCCGATGAGGCCCGGGACGCATACCCCGGCCACGGCGGGGCATATGCCATGAGGGCAGGCGACGGAACACCCGTGCGGGGGATGCGGTCTTCCTCACATACCGCCGGTAACACCGCAGTTGGGCGGTTTACGCCGATGCCGTTGTCGGTAGGGGCCTCTACTCTTATGGCATGCGTCCGACTCCTACTCATCAACCTGCCTTACTGACCAACTCCTCCACCGACCAGGCCAACGAGGCGATTCGCGTCTTTCTGCGGGCCCGGGCAGGCCGGGCACTGCTGCCTTCGGAGCGGGCCGAGTACAGCCGGTTGCTGAAGGTCTACACACGGGCGCTGCGCGGCGAGGTGGAGAAGGCCGCCTGAGCGGCATGAGCGGCACGAGCCGACCACATCCGAAAAGCGGGGGACGCCATGGGGGCTGTGGGCAAGGTCGTCTTCGGAGCGGTGGCGGCGGGGCTTCTGGGCGTCGCCGGGTACGGCGGATACAACCTCTACACGGGCGTGACCGGCGGCGATACCACCGCGCCCCATGACGGTCCGGTGACCGCGGACGAGACCCGGCGGACCGCGCGGGAATTCCTGGACGCGTGGGCGGACGGCAACGACATGCTGGCCGCCGGGCTGACCAACGACGCCGAGGCGGCCATCGGCGCGCTGAGCGGCTATCGCGACGACGGCCATGTGGAGAAGGTGACGGTCACCCCGGGCACGGCCCGGGGCACCACCGTGCCGTTCACCGTCCAGGCCGACGTGGTCTTCGACAAGACCCGTTCGAGCTGGACCTACGCATCGCGGCTGACCGTGGTGCGCGGCCGGACGACCAAGAAGCCGCTGGTCGACTGGAGACCCTCGGTCCTCCATCCCAAGCTCGCGGCCGATGAGTCCGTGCGGACGGACCTGGCGGACAATCCGCCGGTGCGGGTGCTGGACCGCGACGGCAAGGAGCTGCGGCAGGGCCGCTATCCCTCGCTCGACCCGGTACTGATCGCGCTGCGGGCGCGATACGGAGCGGACGCCGGGGGCACGGCGCGGGTGGAGGTGTCGGCGGTCAAGGCCGATGGCACCGCCGGAGCGACGCTTCATGTGGTGAAGAAGGGCACACCGGGCACTCTGCGCACCACCCTCGACGCCGGGGTGCAGAGGCGCGCGGAGACGGCGGTGGCCACCCGCGACGGCGCCTCCGTGGTGGCGCTCAAGCCCAGCACCGGGGAGATCCTGGCGGTGGCCAACTCCGACCAGGCCGAGTTCAACGCCGCGCTGCAGGGGCAGACGGCGCCGGGGTCGACGTTCAAGATAGTCACCGCGGCCACCCTGCTGGAGGCGGGGAAGGTCAGCCCGGGCCACCTGGTGCCGTGCCCGAAGACGGCGGCGTACGCCCAGGGCATGACGTTCCACAACGTCGAGGACAGCGAGAACCCCGGCGCCACCTTCGCCCAGGACTTCGCGGCGTCCTGCAACACCGCGTTCGTCTCGCTCGCCGGAGCCGTGCCCGACGGCGCGGTGGCCCAGGAGGCGCGGGCCGTGTTCGGCCTCGGGCTGAACTGGCGGGTGGGCATCACCACCTTCGACGGCGAGGTGCCGAGTGGAAGCGGCGACGACAAGGCCGCCGCCATGATCGGCCAGGGCACGGTCCAGATGAACCCGCTCACCATCGCCTCCGTCGCGGCCACCGCCCAGACCGGCACGTTCAAGCAGCCCGTCATCGTGCCGCGCTCGGTCGACCACCGGGAGATCGCCACCAGCGACCGCAGCCTCAGCCCGGCCACCAGGTCGCAGCTCAGGGCCATGATGCGGCTGACCGCGACGAGCGGCACCGCCGCCCGGGCGATGTCCGGGCTCACCGGCGACATCGGGGCCAAGACGGGCTCGGCCGAGATCGACGGCCAGCCCAAGACCAACGCCTGGTTCACCGCCTATCGGAACGATGTGGCGGCCGCCGCCGTGGTCACCGGCGGCGGCCACGGCGGGGATGCCGCCGGGCCCGTGGTCCGCGCGGTGCTCAAGACCGGCTGACGCGCTGTGCTCGAAGCCACTGCCCCCGCTGCCCGACACCCTTCGTACAGGGGTTGGGCTAAGGGGTTGTCCATGGTCTCACCCACGCTCTAGCCTGGCGCGGCGGCCGACGGAGCACGGCACGGCTACGGCACGGCACAACACGGCACCGCATCTGCCCGGGCAGAGGGGATTCCGGCGTGAAGCGCACGTCCCGCGACATACGCACCGCCAACCGCTACGGGGTGCTGCGCCATATCGTCGCCCAATCCCCCGTCTCCCGGCAGGAGCTGGCCGCCGCGACGGAGCTGAGCCTGGCCACCGTGGCGAATCTCGTCGGTGAGCTGCTCGACCTCGGGATGCTGGTCGAGGTCGGCTACGAGGACTCCGACGGCGGCCGGCCGCGCGGTCTGGTCGCGGTCAACGCCTCGGGCGCCGCGCTGATCGGCGTGGATGTGGCCGAGACGTATATCCATGTCGAGCTGTTCGACCTGGCGCTGACCGTCCTGGCCCGCGCGGACGAGGAGTTGCGCCCGGAGGAGAACGACCCGGGCAAGGTGGTCGCGCATATCGCGGACGCGGTGTCCTCGGTGGTCGAGCAGGCGGGCGTGGCCGCGGACCGGGTGCTGGGCGTCGGCGTCAGCATGCCGGGGCAGGTGGACCGCGAGGGCGGGGTCTCGGTGTTCGCGGCCAACTGGGACTGGCATGACGTCCCGCTGCTGCGGCTGCTGGCCGAGCACCTCCCCTACCCCCTCCACCTCGACAATCCGTTGCGCGCCTGCACCGTGGCCGAGCAGTGGTTCGGGGCGGCGCGCGGTCGGAGCGACGCCGTGGTGGTCAACCTCGGTACGGGCGTGGGGGCCGGGCTGGCGCTCGGCGGCACCCTGCACCGAGGGGTCAGCAACAGCGCCGGGGAGTGGGGGCACACCACCCTCGTCCTGGACGGACGGCAGTGCCACTGCGGCAACCAGGGGTGCGTGGAGACCTATGTCGGCGCCCCCGGCATCATGCGGAATCTGCGCGAGTTGAGCCCGGACAGTCCGCTGCTGCACCCGGACGACCAGACGGCCACCATCGAGGCGCTCGGCCGGGGCCTCACGGCAGGCGATCCGGTGGCCGTGAAAGTCGTGCACACCACGGCGCGCTATCTCGGGGCCGCCCTCGCCGATCTGATCAATCTGCTCAACCCGGAGGTGATCGTGCTCAGCAGCTGGGTCGCGGCGGCCCTCGGGGAGCCGCTGCTCGCCGAGGTGCGCGCGGCGGTGGCGGTGCGGGCGCTGCGCCGCCCGCTGGCGAGCACCGAGATCGTGCTGTGCCCGATCCCGTCCAACCCCGTGAGCCTCGGCGCGGCGACCTTCGCCCTGGAGGGCTCGCTCGCGTCGGTGGGACTGAAGAACCGCCGCACCACACCGAGGAACCGCTCCACACCCTCGTGACAACGGAGTCGCGCACGGCCGTTCAGGTCGCGCTGTCCTCCCCCATGACCGCACAGAAGACCAGTATCAAGGGCTGACCGAGGAGAACGATGAGCTCCACGCAGCACACGCCACTGCCCTACTACGAGGACGTCTCCCCCGGCGCGGGAGCGCTGCCGCCCCGCCCCTGGACCCCATCCTCCGACGCCGCGCGGCTGAGCCTGAACGGGACGTGGTCCTTCCGGCTGTCGCCGACCGCCACCGCCGAGGACGACTCCTTCGCCCGCCCCGGCTACGACGCCCGCGGCTGGGACGAGCTCCCGGTGCCCGGCCACTGGGTGCTGCACGGCCACGGGGCGCCGATCTACACCAATGTGCTCTATCCGTTCCCGGTGGACCCGCCGCACGTCCCCGCCGAGAACCCGACCGGCGACCATCTGCGCGTCTTCGACCTGCCCGGCGACTGGCCGGAGGGCGGGGAGGCGGTGCTGCGCTTCGAGGGCGTGGAGTCCTGCGCCCGGGTCTGGCTCAACGGCGAGGAGCTCGGCACCTTCAAGGGCAGCCGGCTGCCGCATGAGTTCGAGGTCGGCGGCCTGCTCCAGCCGTCGGGGAACGTGCTGGCCGTCCGCGTCCACCAGTGGTCCTCCGGAAGCTATCTCGAGGACCAGGACCAGTGGTGGCTGCCGGGCATCTTCCGCGAGGTGACGCTGGAGCACCGCCCCGAGGGCGCGCTCGCCGACTACTTCGTCCACGCCTCGTACGACCACACCACTGGCGAGGGCACGCTGCGGATCGACTCCGACCCCGGCGGCCGGGTCACCGTCCCGGAGCTGGGGCTCGACCTGGCCACCGGGGAGAGCGCCACCGTCCCCGTCGAGCCGTGGACGGCGGAGACGCCGCGGCTGTACGAGGCGCGGCTGACCACCGTGGGCGAGAGCGTCTCGCTGCGCGTGGGCTTCCGCACCGTGGTGGTCGAGGACGGGCTGCTCAAGGTCAACGGACGGCGGGTGCTCTTCCGCGGCGTCAACCGGCATGAGTTCCACCCGGAGAACGGGCGGGCCGTGGACCTCGCGACCATGCGCCGCGATCTGGTGCTGATGAAGCAGCACAACATCAACGCCGTGCGCACCAGCCACTATCCGCCGCATCCGGCCTTCCTCGGGCTCTGCGACGAGCTGGGGCTGTGGGTGATCGACGAATGCGATCTGGAGACCCATGGCTTCGGCGTCCTGGAGTGGCGGAACAACCCGGTGGACGACGACCGCTGGACCCCGGCGCTGCTCGACCGCGCCGAGCGCATGGTCGAGCGCGACAAGAACCACCCGTCCATCGTGATGTGGTCGCTGGGCAATGAGTGCGGCACCGGACGCGGGCTGTCCGCCATGGCCGACTGGATCCGGGAGCGCGACCCGTCCCGGGTGATCCACTACGAGGGCGACATGTCCTGCGCCGACGTGGACGTCTACTCGCGGATGTACGCGCCGCACGAGGAGGTCGACCAGATCGGCCGGCGCACCGAGGCGCCGTGGGGCGATCCGGAGCTGGACGCGAAGCGCCGGGCGCTGCCGTTCATCCAGTGCGAGTACGCGCACGCCATGGGCAACGGGCCGGGCGGACTGGGCGAGTACCAGCGGCTGTTCGAGGCGCATGAGCGCTGCCAGGGCGGTTTCGTCTGGGAGTGGATCGACCACGGCTTCACCCGGCGGGCCCCCGACGGCCGCTTCTACCACGTGTACGGCGGGGACTTCGGCGAGGAGCTGCACGACGGGAACTTCGTCTGCGACGGGCTGGTCTTCCCCGACCGCACCCCCTCCCCGGGGCTGATCGAGTACAAGAAGGTCATCGAGCCGGTGCGGATCGAGGGCGACGGGGCGGACGGCACGGTCCGGATCACCAACGGCCATGACTTCGCCGATCTGTCCCCTCTCGTCTTCTCCTGGAGCTATGCGGCGGAGGGCGAGGTGATCGGCTCGGGTGAGCTGGCGGTGCCGCCGCTGCCCCCGGGCGAGTCCGCCGAGCTGAAGCTCCCGGCAGCGCCCGCCGCCGACGCGGGGGCGGAGACCGGGTGGACCATCGAGGCGCGGCTCGCGACCGCGACGGCGTGGGCCGGGGCGGGCCATACGGTGGCCTGGGCCCAGTTCCCCGCCACCGCTCCCGGCTCCGGCCGGGCGCGCGCCCTCGCCTCGGGGGAGGCGCCGCGCCGCGACGGCGACCGGATCGTGCTCGGCCCGGGCGTCTTCGACGCGGCCACCGGCGCCCTGACGTCACTCGGCGGACTGCCCCTCACCGAACCGCCCCGGCTGGACATCTGGCGCGCGCCCACCGACAACGACAACGGCGCGTCCTGGCAGCCGGACGAGCGCTGGGGCCTGATCTGGCGCCGGTTCGGGCTGCACCGGGTGCGGCACCGGACCGACGCGGTGGAGACGGCTCCGGACGGTGCGCTGACCGTCCGGACCCGCGTCGCGCCCGCCGCCGTCGACTTCGGTCTGGAGACGGTCTACCGCTGGACCGCCGATGCGGACGGACGGCTGAGCCTGGCGGTCTCCGTCACCCCGCTGGGCGAGTGGACCTGCCCGCTGCCGCGCCTGGGCCTGCGGCTCGGGGTCCCGGCCGCGCTGGGCGACGCCGAGTGGTTCGGTGGCGGCCCCGGCGAGGCGTACCCGGACACGCGTGCCGCCGCGCGGGTGGGGCGGTGGGCGCTGTCGGTCGACGAGCTCCAGACGCCGTACGTCCGCCCGCAGGAGAACGGCGCCCGGATCGACGTCCGCTGGGTGCGGCTGACCGCGCCCGACGGATCGGGGGTGCGCATCGAGGGCGAGCCGGCCTTCTGGTTCACCGCGCGCCGCTGGACCACCGAGCAGCTCGACGCGGCCGAGCACACACCGGATCTCGAGGCGTCGAACGAGACGGTGTGGGTGCACCTGGACCACCGGCAGCAGGGCATCGGCACCCAGTCCTGCGGCCCGGGGGTGCTGGCCGAGCACCGCCTGGACGTGGCACCGGCCGAGTTCTCGTTCACCTTCTCGCGGCTGAGCTGACGGTCGCGTACGGTCGGGGCGGGCCACGGCGACCCGGCCCCGACCGTACACGCCTGCACCACCCGCACCGCGCCCGCTGGTCAGAAGAGTGCGGTGGCGGGGCTGATGTAGTACGGGAACGAGAAGTCCCGTCAGCGTCACCGCGTGGGGCAGGCTTAGCGGGACTTACCGCTCCAGATCTACTGAGGACGTTCGGTCGAAAATCTCACAGTTTCGGCCATCTCGTATGACAACCGGGCCCGGCCGCTATCGGGCTCCAGGTCGGCCTTGGCCGCGGTCGAGTCGGTCCAGCTGGCCAGAAGATCGAGTGTCTGGCGTTCGGGTGAGTCGGGCTCGGGCGAGTAGACGGTGATACGGAGCCCGGGCTCAGCGGGCAGATCGAGGGCTTCGTAGGGCAGGGCCAGGTCCCCGACGAGCGGGTGGTGGAGTTGCTTCACGCCGGAGCGGTGGAACTTCACGTCGTGCCGAGCCCAACGCTGGACGAACTCGTCGCTCTTTGCGGAGAGCTCGCCGATCAGGTCGGTCAGACCCTTGTCTTGCGGCGAACGGCCGGTCTCGGTGCGCAGGAAGGCGACCGAGTCGTTGGCGGCCTTCTCCCACTCGGGCCAGAAATCGGCAGAACCAGGGTCGAGGAAACAGGAACCGCGCGGTGTTGACCGGACCACGCTGCGCGAACAACGGGGAATCGTAGACCGGGGCATACAGCGCCTGGCCGAGAGAGTTGGCGGCGAGGATGTCGAACCGCCCGTTGCGGATGTAGGCCGGCAGGCCGGTCATCGCGTCGAGCATCCGCAGAACCACCGGTCGGATCCGCGCGGTCGCAGCGGGTGGCCGACGCTCGGACGCAGTGGCCGCGCGGGCCAGGTCGTAGAGGTAGGCCCGCTCGGCGTCGTCGAGCTGAAGTGCGTGGGACAAGGAGTCCAGCACCGAGTCCGAGGCGCCGCTCAGGTTCCCGCGCTCGAGGCGGATGTAGTAGTCAATGCTCATCCCGGCCAGCAGTGCCACTTCCTCCCGGCGCAATCCGGGCACCCGTCGATTGCCACCGAAGACGGGCAGCCCTGCCCGCTGGGGCGTGATGCGGGCACGACGGGTCCTGAGGAACTCCCGCACCTCGTTGGCCTGCTCATGCCTCTCGCTGTCGGTCACATCACCACCGTAAGTCGTGCGGCGGTGTGCTGGGAGGTACTGCCGTTACCCGGAAGAGCGGTAACTCCCATCCCCGCACGGATGCGGGTTCCATGGCAGCGACACAGCAAGGCAGAGCACCTTCACATACCTGGAACGGCAGGCGCTCCGCCGCGCCCAGGGCGGCACGTCAACTGGTTCCGGCGCCCCGGAGAGGGGCGCGATCCCCCGGGTGTCCCTGCTGAACTGAAGGGAATACCGCATGGAATACACGCGTCTCGGCACCTCAGGACTGAAGGTCAGCCGGGTCACACTCGGCTGCATGAGCTTCGGCGACCCCTCGCGCGGCAACAACCAGTGGACGCTCGACGACGAGCGGGCCGAGCCCATCTTCCGGGAGGCCGTCGAGCTCGGGATCACGTTCTGGGACACCGCCAACGCCTACGGCCAGGGGGCGTCCGAGGAGACCGTGGGCCGGGCCATCCGCAAGTACACACGGCGCGAGGACATCGTGCTGGCGACCAAGGTGTTCTTCAAGATGGGCGACGGCCCCGGCGGCGCCGGGCTCTCCCGCCGGGCGATCATGGAGCAGGTCGACGCGTCCCTGGCCCGCCTCGGCACGGACTACATCGACCTGTACCAGATCCACCGCCTCGACCCGGAGACCCCCGTCGAGGAGACGATGGAGGCCCTGCACGACGTGGTCAAGGCGGGCAAGGCCCGCTACATCGGCGCGTCGAGCATGTGGGCGTGGCAGTTCTCCAAGATGCAGTACACCGCGCGGCTGCACGGCTGGACGGAGTTCACCTCGATGCAGAACCAGTACAGCCTGATGCAGCGCGAGGAGGAGCGGGAGATGTTCGGCCTGCTCGCCGACCAGGGGGTCGGCTCCATCCCGTGGAGCCCCCTCGCCAAGGGGCGCCTGGCCAGGCCGTGGGGCGAGCAGACCGCCCGCAGCGAGACCGATGCCGTCGCCCGCCAGTTGATGCCACACGACGACAAGCCGATCGTCGACGCGGTGCAGGCGGTCGCCGCCGGGCGCGGCGTCCCGATGGCGCAGGTCGCCCTCGCCTGGGTGCTGCGCAACCCGGTGGTCTGCGCGCCGATCGTCGGGCCCACCAGGACCGGACACCTCGCCGACGCGGCCGCCGCGCTTAGCCTCCGGCTCACCGACGAGGAGGCGCAGCGGCTCCAGGCGCCCTACACGCCGCGCATGCCCAGCGGCATCCAGATCCCCGTGGCCGGCCCCGGGGCTGTCCCGCGCTGAGCCCGGTTCGCCTCCGGCCTCGCCCGTCGCTACATCAGCCCCGTGGCAGTCCAAGGGGCTGCCCCCACCGGGGTTCGGGGGCGGAGCCCCCGGAACGGGTCTGGTGCGCAGCCCAGCGGGGGCCGGGGCAGCGCCCCGGTTCGGGAAGGGGCGGGGTGGGGTGGGGTGGGGTGAGGGAAGACCCCCCGGTGCTTTCGCCGGTCGTACGCCGCCGCGCAGGCGGCCTTACGCGCTCCTGCCGCGCAAAGCGTCGAGCGCCCGATCCGCGTGCACACCCATCCGGAACTCGCTCTTGACGATCTCCAGCACCTTGCGGTCGGTGTCAATCACAAAGGTGACCCGCTTGGTCGGCACCGCCGCGATCCCGCGCTTCACCCCGAACCGCTCCCGCACCGTCCCCTCCGGATCCGACAGCAGCGGATAGCCGAAGGAGTACGCATGGGCGAACTCCGCCTGCTTCTCGACCGAATCGGCGCTGACGCCGACCGGCTGGGCGCCGAGTTCCTTGAACTCCGCCGCGATGTCCCGGAAGTGGCACGCCTGTTTGGTACAGCCGGGGGTGAAGGCCGCCGGATAGAAGAACAGCACCACCGGACCGTCCGCCAGCAGCCCGCTGAGCGAACGGACGGCGCCGTTCTCGTCCGGCAGCTCGAAGTCCTCGACCACATCACCGATGTCCATGGGTGCACGCTACCCGCCGCCCGCCCGGAGCGGCGGGTAGACGGACGTGCTCAGCGGCTCGTCAGCAGCGCAGCCGGGCGGTATGGCCGTCGATGCGCAGGATGCATTCGGTGAACAGCGTCATCGAGGGGCTGTCGTCCGTGGGGACCAGCCGCAGCCCGAGGTCCATGATGGACCGGATGACCTGGGCGGTACGGCTTCCGTCGGGGTCCGGTCCGCGCAGCGCGGACCATGCCTCGAAGTGCGCCCGGACGGCTTCCCAGGCCGGTCCCGGCGTGAAGTGGCACAGAAAAACCGGCTGGTCGACCCCGTACTGGCGTAACTCGCCGACTGTGGCCTCACCTTGCATAAGCCACCATGTGGCACTCATCTCGTCCCCAACTCCGTACATGGGAGTGGATGCCCATCATACGGGTGCCGAGGACCCGGCGAGGGCCGACTCCAGATCGAGGGCCCATCCCAGCAATCGCTCGTCCGCCCCCGGCCGGGCCACGCACTGCATCCCCAGCGGAAGGGAGCCCGCCGCACGGCCCGCGGGCAGGGCGAGGGCGGGAACGCCCGCGTAGCTCCAGGGGAGGCTCATCACGGAGTCGCCGGTGCTCTTCAGGCCGTACGGCGCGGGGCCCGTGGCCGCCGGGGTGATCCACAGGTCGATGCCGTCGCGGTCCATGGCGGCCACCAGCCGGTCGCGGAAGGCGGCACGTTCGCGCAGGGCCGCGGCGTACGCGTCGTCACCGATCCGCTGCCCCTGCCGGATCGCCTCGGCGGTCTCCTCGCGGTACCGCTCCGCGTAGCGCGGAAACCATACGGCGTGGGTCCGCGCCAGTTCGTAACGGCCGATCACCAGCCGTTCCGCCACGACCCGGTCGAAGTCGTCCGGGAAGGGCAGGCGGCGGACCGTGCATCCGGCCGCCTCCAGGCGCCCCGCCCGCTCCTCGAAGGAGCGTGTGGCCTCGGCGTCGGCGCGGTCGAGATACGGGCCGAGCGGGATGCCGAGCACCGGCCGCCGCCCCACCACCTCCCCGCCGTCGCCGGACGGCCGCCAGTCGTCGCACAGCACGGCGGCCGCCGGGGCGAGGGTCGCCATGTCGGGGGCGAAGAGGCCCACGGTGTCGAAGGTCGGGGCGTTGGCGATCACGCCGTCGGAGGGGATGCGGCCGTGGGTCGGTTTGAAGCCGACGACCCCGCAGTAGGCGGCCGGGCGGATCATCGAACCGATGGTCTGGGTCCCGACCGCCAGCGGCACCATCCTGGCCGCGACGGCCGCGGCCGAACCGCTGCTGGAGCCGCCCGGGGTGTGGCCGAGATGGTGCGGATTGCGGGTGGGACCGGGAGCGGTCACGGCGAACTCGGCGGTGACGGTCTTGCCCGCCACCAGTGCGCCCGCCGCCCGTAGCCGATCGACGAGCGAGGCCTGCGGCCCGGCCAGCGCCTCGGCGGGAACGTCCGAACCGGCCCGTGTGGGCAGCCCGTCGACATGCACGATGTCCTTGACGCCCACCGGCACGCCGAACAGCGCCGGCCGCCCGCCCGGACCGTCCCACCGCTCATCGGCCGCCCGCGCCTCGCGCAACAGCCGCTCACGGCGGCCGGGTTCGGGAACGAAGGCCCGAATCTCCCCGTCGGCGGCCTCGATCCGGTCACAGACCCGCGCGGCCGCGGTGGCACAGGAGGTGTCCATGGACCCCGAGGCTACGCCGCCCCCGCGTCAGCCCACCTCCTCGGCGGCCCGTGCCCGTGCAATGTCCCTGCCGGCGCCGGGCGGCCGGCCGGTGACGCGCTTGAAGGCACGGCTGAAGGCGGCCTGCGAGGTGTAGCCGAGGCGCTGCGCCACGGACTGGATCGGCATGGTGTCCTGGGCCAGCCACTGGCTGGCGAGGAGCATCCGCAGCTCCGTGGCGTAGCGCAGGGGCGGCATGCCGATCGTGGTCTGGAATCGGTCCGCGAAGACGGACCGGGAGACATTGCATTCCGCCGCCAGCTCGGCCACGGTCCAGTGATGCCCGGGCTGCCGGTGCAGGGCGAGGATGGCGCAGGCCAGGCGGGGGTCGCGCAACGCGGCCACGAGGCCGGAGGTGTTGTCGCATCCGCATTCGATCCAACCCCGCACGATCATGGCCGCCGCCACTTCGGCCAGCCGGGCGAGAATGCCGGCGAATCCCACGCGTCCGGCGCAGACTTCACGCCTCATGGACGTGAGGATCGGCATGAGCCCGGGGTAACGCTTCCCCTCGGCATCGACCAGCATGACATCGGGCATCAGCCGGCTGAGGCCCTGCATTCCGCCGAGGTCGAAATCCATGAAGCCGTTGAAGAATATCGCGCTGGGATTCGGGTTGATGCTCGGGCAGGCATCCACATCGCTCACCGCGTTGCTGAGCGGGACCGCATCGAAACTGTCTATGCCCCGGACCGGTATATCCGTTCGGGAGAGCAGCTGATGGGACTCACCGTGGGGCATGAATACGGCATTGCCGGCCGAAAGCTCATGGACAGTTCCGTCCTCGGTGCGCAGGACGGCGGAGCCGACGGCGAGGAAATGGAAATAGGCGCGTCCGGGCTTGGCATCGAAATGCAGGCCGAACCGCGGACCGGCGTGGACACGACGATACCGGACGCCGCGCAGCCGCATGCTGGTCAGCAGCTCGCTGATGAGGTCGGACGACAGGGCGAACTGCCCCGTGGAGCCTCCGCCCGCAGGCACCCCGTCCGGAGTTCCCCCGCCCGCAGGCACCCCGCCCGGACTCTCGGTCAAATATTGCGGACGTTCTGTCATAGCTCATCCTGACATTCGTACCTAGCCTTGACTCGAAGCTCTCATGCGATTCAGGGAGAAGCAAACAGTTGAGTAGTGATGTGCGCACCACCGTGCCCGATGCCGACCCCGGCGAAGCGCCCGATGGGAAATGGGTTCCGCCCGAACCGGCCGCACCGTCCTGGGCGGCGGTGTTCTCGCTGGCGATGGGTGTATTCGGATTGCTCACGGCGGAATATCTGCCGACCAGCTTGTTGACTCCGATGGCCGCCGACCTAGGAGTATCGGAAGCTCTGGCGGGGCAGGCGGTGACGGTAACCGCGGCAGCCGCGATGCTTTCCGGATTGCTGACGGCGAGCCTGACCCGGAGAATCGACCGACGGATGGTGTTGCTCGGCTTCACCGTCCTCTTGATCATATCCAATCTGCTGGTGGCCGTGGCCACCAATATGGCCGTGCTGATGCTGATGCGGATCCTGCTGGGTGTCGCGCTCGGTGGCTTCTGGAGCATGGCGGCGGCGGTGGCGATGCGCCTGGTGCCCGCGGCTCTGGTGCCCCGTGCGGTATCGATCATCTTCAGTGGTATCGCGGTGGCGACCATCGTGGCGGTGCCGCTCGGCAGCTACCTCGGCGACCTGGCCGGCTGGCGCAGCACCTTCCTGGCGGCGGCCGGACTCGGGGTCGTGACGCTGCTGTTCCAGCTGTTCACGCTGCCCCGGATGGCCCCCCATGGCACGGCACGGCTGGGCACGTTGTGGGAGGTGCTGCGCCGGCCGGGCTTCGGGGTGGGCATCGTGGGAATGCTGCTGGTGCACATTGGCCACTACGCGCTGTTCACCTATATCCGGCCCGCGCTGGAAAACGTGGTGAAGGTCGACGTCGATGCGTTGGCGCTGCTGTTGTTCGTCTTCGGAGTGGCGAACCTCGTGGGCACGCTGGTGTCCGGATGGCTTCTGGAGATCAGCCTGCGCCTGACGTTGACACTGACGCCGGCGCTGATGGGTGTCGCGGCACTGGGCGTGGCACTCCTTCCCGCAGGGCAAGCCGGGTACGTATTCCTTGTGGTCCTCTGGGGGCTGGCCTTTGGCGGCGTGTCGGTGGCATGGTCGAACTGGGCGACTCGTATGGTGCCCGACCAGGCGGAAAGCGCGGGCGGGCTCGTGGTGGTGGGCGTGCAGTCCGCCATCGCCGGCGGCGCCGCCGCGGGCGGTCTGATATTCGGTATCGGCGGCGTCGTCACCGTATTCACCGTCTCCGGCGTCGTGTTGCTCGCCTCCGCGGTGCTGATCCTCCTGCGGGTCAAGGCGCCCCGGCGCCTGGTGAGAAGCTGAGCGCACAGGGGAGCGAGCGGCGACGGGGCGGCGTTGTCACATGCGACCGCCTGGACGATGGCCCGGTGAGTGATGCTTGGGCGGGGGTCGACCCCGACGCGCCGGAGCGGGCCGTGTGGAGATGGCCTTCAGCGTGACCAAGGACGTGCTGTCCCTCGTCGCGGGCGTCGCCTTCGACGACGGACCGCTGCGGCTGGACGAGCCCGTGCACACCTCGTGGTGTGGCCACGAGCCCCGTCGACCGGGCGCTGTGCCCGGGGCAACGGCGGCAACCACCTCTTGTGGCTGGACCCGGCCCGTGACCTCACGCTCGTCTCACGCCGGGGAGCCGATGTGGAAGCCCTCATCGTGGCGGTCTCGGAGGCGGTCCGCCCCGGATGACGACCGAGGCCACCGCTCAGCGGGCCTCCACATCGGCTGCCTCCGTCAGCTGCCGCCCGTCACCTTGACGTAGTCGACGACCAGCTGCTGCGGGAAGGAGGTGTTGCCGTCCGGGTCGCCGGGCCAGTAGCCGCCGACGGCCAGGTTGAGGATGATGTAGAAGGGGTGGTCGAAGACCCAGCGGTTGCCGTTCAGGTCGGCGGGGGTGCGGGTCTGGTAGACGTTGCCGTCGACGGACCAGGTGATCTTGTTGGGCGACCAGTCGATGGCGAAGGTGTGGAAGGCGTCGGAGAACTTGCCGCCGTTGGGGAGGGTGTAGCCCGCGCCGATACCGCCCGAGCCGGAGTAGCCGGGGCCGTGGAGAGTGCCGTGGACGGTGCTGGGCTCGAAGCCCACGTTCTCCATGATGTCTATCTCGCCGCAGTTGGGCCAGCCGGCGCTGCCGATGTCATTGCCGAGCATCCAGAACGCGGGCCACATGCCCTGCCCCTGCGGCAGCTTCATCCGGGCCTCGACGTGGCCGGAGGCGGTGGTGAACTTCTGCGAGGTGTTCAGGCGGGCGGAGGTGTACTCGCACCGGCCGTACCAGCAGTTGTAGTTGCCCGGGTTCTCCTTGCGGGCGGTGATGACGAGGTTGCCGTTGCCGTCCAGCGCCGCGTTCTTGTTGCCGTCGGTGTAGTACTGCCGCTCGTGGTTGTTGACGTTGTCGCCGGTCTCCACGCCCCACTTGGAGCCGTCGACCCCGCTGCCCGCCGGGCCGTCGAAGTTGTCGGTGAACTCGGCGGCGGCCTTGTTGGTGGCCTGGGGGGCGGCCGCGGGGGTGGCGGTGGCCGGGGCGGTGAGCCAGGGGGTGGCGGCGAGCGCGGTCGCGGAGAGCAGACCGATCACGGTGTTGCGCACGGTTTTTCTCATGGAGCGGTGGTGCCTTCCTGTGTGGGGGATGGGACCGGTGGGTGCCGGTCCGGTGGGGGGGGGAAGGTGTGCGTCCGGCGGTTGGGGGCCGGGGTCCGGGGCGCTAGGGCACGGGCGTACGGGTGGGAGGGGTGCCCATCAGCGCTCGTCGGGGAGTGGCGGTCGGGGAACGGTCGGGAGGGGTGCCGGTCAGCGCTGGTCGGGGAGTGGTGGCCGGGCGACGGGCGGGCCGGTGCGCGTCCTCGGTGAGGAAGCGGCCGACGGGGACGGTGGCGGCGCCGAGCGCCACGGCGTGGGGGCCGAGCCGGCACAGCCCGATGGTGGTGTGGGCGTACGGCCGGCGCAGCGCCTGCGCGGCGACCGTCTCGCGGATCCGGGGCAGCATCCGGGCGCCGAACAGCAGCCCGGCCCAGCCGCCGAGGATGATCCGCTGCGGGTTGAAGAGGTTGACCAGGTTGGCGATTCCGGCGCCCAGATACACCGCCGCCTCCTCCAGGACGCGCTGTGCGGCGGATGAGGTGTCGGCGGCCGCGAGCAGCGCGGCGAAGGTGGACTCGTTGTCGGCGCCGGGGGTGGTGCGGCCGCGCCGGGCCTGGCGGAAGCGCTCCAGGACCGCCTCGGCGCCGACGTACGCCTCCAGGCAGCCGCGGGCGCCGCACCGGCAGCGGCGGCCCCCGGCCTGGACGGTGGTGTGGCCCCACTCGCCCGCGCTGTTGGTGGAGCCCCGGTAGGGGGCGCCGTGGGTGATGACGCTCGCGCTGACGCCGGAGCCGATGACCGCGACGACCGCGTGCTGGACGCCGCGTCCGGCGCCGAACCACATCTCGGCCCGGCCCATGGCCTCGGCGCCGTTGTCGATGTGCAGGGGCAGTGCGGTGCCGGTGCTCAGCAGCCGCTCCAGGGGAAGGGCGTTCCAGCCGGTGGCCGATATGCCGATGCCGACACCGAGGATGTGCCCCTGGGGGATCCCGGCTTCCTCGACGACGGTGTCGAGACCGGTCAGGATGTGGCCGACGACGGCTTTGGCGTCGCGCTCCCCGGGGGCTAACGGGTGGACGACACCGGCCCGTTGGGTGAGGGTGAGGTCGAACAGCCCGACGCGGACCCGGGTGTCGGCGACCTCGACGCCGATGACGTACCGGTGCTCGGGGACCAGCCGCAGCCGGGCGCCGGCCCGGCGGCCCGCCGCGACGAGGGCCGACTCCGCCTCGGTGACGACGCCTTCGGTGGCGACGCCCCTGGTGACGGCGTCCTTGGTGGCGGCGTCCTTGACGACGGTGCCGGTGGTGATGGTGCTCGGGGCGATGGGGTTCGGGGTGGCGGGGTTCGGGGCGATGGCGTTCGGGGTGACGGGGTTCGGGGCGACGGGGTTCGGGGTGACGATGCCTTTGGCCACAGGGGCTTCGGTCACGACGCCTTCGGCGATCAGTTTGCCGATGACCGTGCGCACGGTGGTGGCGCTGAGCCCCGTACGGCGGACGAGCTCCTGCCGGGTGAGCGGGGCGTGGAAGTACAGCGTCCACAGCAGTGAGGCGCGGCTGCCGTGCCGCGGATCGCGCACGGTGGTGCGCAGCGAGGGCTGGGCTGCCTGCGCCTGGGCCGTCATCGGTCACCTCCGGGGAGACACAATGTCCAGCCCTGTTCGAGCCATGTCAATAGGTCTGGACCTTCTTGTCTCAAAGAATTTGAGGCGGGCCCCGACCCAACTCCCCCTGAACCGACAGAAGTCGAACCCTCAGCGCGCTCCGCCGGTGGCCAGGAAGTGTGCCAGCGGAAGGGTGGCCGCGCCCAACGCCACGGCGTCGGGCCCCAGTTCGGCCAGCCCGATCTCGGTCTGCGCATATGGCCGGTGCAGTGCGTAGGAGGCGGTGGCGGCCCGGATCCTGGGGAGGACCCGGCCGCCGAGGAGCAGTCCGGCCCAGCCGCCGAGGATGATCCGCTCGGGGTTGAAGAGGTTGATCAGATCGGCGATACCGGCGCCGAGATAGGCCGCGGTCTCCTCCAGTACCTCGCGCGCCCGGGTCTCGGTTCCGGCGGCCCCCACGATCGCGGCGAATGCGGCCTGCTGGTCCTCACCGGCGCCCTCCGCGCCGCCCTCCTCGACACCCTCCGCGCCGCTCTCCGCCGCGCGGTCGCCGGACGCCGCACGCTCATAGCGGTCGAGCACCGCCTGCGCCCCGACATACGCCTCCAGACAGCCGACCGCACCGCACCGGCAGGCGCGCCCGCCGACCTGGACGACCGTATGTCCCCACTCCCCCGCGCTGCTGGTCGCGCCCCGGTACGGCGCCCCGGCGGTCACGATGGCCGCGCCGACTCCGGAGCCGATCAGGGCGATCACCGCGTTCTCCGCGCCGCGGCCCGCCCCGAACCACATCTCGGCCTGCCCCTGCGCGGTGGCGCCGTTGTCGATGAACAGCGGCAGCTCGGTGCCGGTGCGCAGCAGCCGCTCCAGCGGCACCGCGTCCCGGCCGGCGGTCGGGCCGTGGACGAGGACCTCGTCACCCTGTTCGACGACGCCAGGGACCCCGACCCCGACCCCGATGACCGCCTCCGGCTCCGTGCCGCTCTTGGCGACGACCGCTTCGAGGCCGGTCAGGATGTGGCCGACGACCGGCTCCGGGTCCCGCTCCAGCCCGCCGGGCGTCAGCGGATGCTCCCACCGGGCCAGTTCGGTCAGCATGAGGTCGAACAGCTCCACCCGCACATGGGTCTCGCCGACGTCGACCCCGATGAGATGGCCGCTGCCCGGCGCGACCCGCAGCAGCGTGCGGGGGCGGCCGCCGTCGGACTCGACCGACCCGGCCTCCTCCACCAGCGCGTCGGCGAGCAGTTCGCCGACGACGTTGCTGACCGAGCCGGAGCTGAGCCCGGTGAGCGTCCCCAGTTCCTGACGGCTCACCGGACCCTGGAAGTACAGCTGGCGCAGCAGCGTCGAGCGGTTGCCGCGCCGCAGGTCGCGCACGGTCCGTCGGTTCATCTGACCCATCGGGCTCCTTCCCCCCGGCCCGAACCTACCTGACGCGGCCGCTCTTGACGCCGACTGGTTTCATCGCTTAACTCACGGTCTGAATGAAGTCTCGCGCTTCACCTTTTGAACGGTCAATGGCGTCCGACCGCCCAGGGCAGCCGATGGGCCGACGGAAGCCCCCGGCCACCGCCGCGCGGCCCCGCTACTCCGCCCCCGGCGCCTGGAACAGCGCGAGCAGATCCTCCCGCCCGAACATCCGCGCCGTCTCGACGGCCGAGGGCGATCCGGAGCGAGGGTCGGCGCCCTTGGCCAGCAGCACCCTCAGCACCTCCTCCTCGCCCTTGAACGCGGCCCCGGCGATGGGCGTCTGGCCCCGTTCGTTCACCCGATTGGGGTCGGCGCCGCGCTCCAGCAGGGCCGACACCGTAGCGGGGTGGCCGTAGTAGGCCGCCAGCATGAGCAGGGAATCGCCCTTGTCGTTGGTGAGGTTGGCCGGGACGCCCGCGTCCACGTAGGCGGCGAGGGTATCGGTGTCACCCTGCCGGGCCAGGTCGAAGACCTTGGACGCCAGCTGCAGCACCTCCGGGTCGTGGGCGGGCTCGCTCTCGGGATTCGATTCAGTCATGGCCTGTCGCCTCCGGCTTCGCTACCTCGGTATGTGATCACCCACCCTAAGGACGGCGACCGAGTCGTCCGAGGAGGCGGTCACCCCCACGGGAGGCGGCGGTCGACTCGGAGCGCCACGCCTCCATGGTGATGATTACACCGATAATCCACCCAATTGCACCTTTCGCCCGGCCCATACATGCTGTGATCCTGGAACCACTCATGGTGACTGACCGTCCCCCATCAGCCAGGAGACCGTGATGATCCTGTCCATTTCCGGCGTCGTACTGCTCGGCATCGTCGTCTTCATCTTCTTCCGCAAGGACGGGCTGAAGGGGTCGCACGCCATCATCTGCGCGCTCTTCGGCTTCTATCTCGCCTCCACCGCGATCGCGCCGAGCATCAAGGCGGGCGGTGCGAGCCTCGCCAGCCTCCTGGGCGGGATCAAGATCTGACGTGGCCCGGAGACCGCTCCCCCGCCTCCGCCTCGGCGGCGCCGAGGGCACCCCGCTCATCCCGTCCCTCCGTGGCCGCGCGTTCGCCCGCACCGCGGCCGACGGCGTCGCCGATGTCCTCCATCCCCTGGTCGCGCTCTCCCGGGGGCTGCGCCTGCTCGCCGCCATCGGGCGGCGCAAGTGGATGGAGCTGCCGGGCGAGCGCCGTGGACCGGTGTTCGTCCTCGTGGTCGCCTGCGGCTTCGTCCTCTTCCTGCTGCCGTACGGGCCACTGACGGCGGCGATCAGCCTGATCGGCGCGGCGGGCTGGGCCGGGCGGGGGCGCGCCCCCGCCGCATCGGGGACGCCCGGCACGGACGGGGCCGAGCGGCTGCGCACGCTCTACGAGGCCCTGGTGCCGTACTTCTCCGCCGCCGAGGACCCGAGCCCGCTCTACAGCCACGGCGGCGACTGGTCCACGGTGTTCGACTCCTTCGCCTTCGACGAGGACGGACGGCTCACCCGGCTGCGGCTGCGCTACCCCGCCTACTTCACCGACGGCGAGCCCGCGGCCCGCACCCGGATCGAGCAGCTGCTGTACGCGAAGTCGGGACGCGGCCGTGAATATCTGTTCGAGTGGGACGAGGAGGCCAATGGCCTCAGTCTGACCGTGCTGCCCGCCCTGTCCACCGCGATCCACGCCCAGCGCTTCGTCACCGCGCCCGGCGAGACGGTGCTGGGCTTCACCGACCCGTCCTCGGTACAGCGGACGCTGCCGGTGCTGGCGGAGCCGGAGAGCTGCGAGGAGACCGCGGGGGACGCGGTGGGCACGGGGGTCGAGAGGGCGACGGGGGACGGGCCGGAGACGCATGACGTACCGCCGGTGGTCTGGCGCACCGGCCCCCGCTCCACCGAACCGCATCTGCTCGCGCTCGGCCAGCCCGGCAGCGGCACCACCACCCTGCTGCGCTCCATCGCGCTCCAGGCGCTGCCCCATGGCGAGGTGCTGGTGGTGGACGGCGGCGGCACCGGCGAGTACGCGTGTCTGGGCGGGCGTACGGGGGTGCTGGCGGTGGAGTCCGGGCTGGCCGGGATGCTGGCCACGCTGGAGTGGGCGGGCCATGAGACCGAGCGCCGGCTGATCGGCGCCAACCGCGCCCGCCAGCTGGGGCACGCGCCGCCGGACGACATCCAGCGCCCGCTGTGGATCCTGCTGGACCGGCCCTCGGTGATGAGCCATCTCGCGGCGGCCGACGGGCGCACCGACCCGCAGGAGCTGCTGGCCGTGCCGCTGCGGCACGGACGGGCGGCGAACGTACGGGTCGTGGTGGCCGATCAGCTGGATGCCGCCGAGGCGCTGAGCGACGCCGTGCGGCGCCACACCCGGGCCCGGGTGGTGCTGGGCCCGGTCTCCGCCGAGCAGGCCACGGCCGTCCTCGGGGCGCCGCCGCACACCACGCCGACGCCCGAGGTGCCTCCGGGCCGCGGCTATGCCCGCCTCGGCGCGGGCCCGGTGCACCGCCTCCAGGTGCCGGCCACGCCCGATCCGTACGACGAGGCGGTGAGTGAGGCCGAGCGGCAGGCGGTGCTCCGGCTGCTCCCCGCCCCGGACCCCGCGGCGCCCCAGGCCCCTGCGCCCGTGGGCGGATGACGTGGCGGAGTGCCCCGGCGAGGTGACCCGGCGGGGGACATCCCGGCGGGCCACATCCCGGCGGGGCACGTCCCGGAGCGGTACGTCCCGCCGGGGCACGCCACGACGGATCAGGCCACGTACGTACGGGGCGACTCGGCCTCGATCGTGGCGCCGGAGGCCACCAGATCGGCGGCCGCGGCCAGCCGGGTGGCGGCCTTCTCGGCGACCGCTCCCCCGACGGTGAACGGAAGCCGTACGTACCCCTCGAACGCGCCGTCCACCCCGAAGCGGGGCCCCGACGGCACCCGGACCCCCAGCCTGGCCCCCGCCTCCGCGATGCGCGAACCGGAGAGGCCGCCGGTGCGGGCCCAGAGGGTGAGCCCGCCGTGCGGGACGGTGAACTCCCAGTCGGGCAGATGGCGTCGGACGGCCTCGACGAGCGCGTCACGGTTGCCGCGGGCGAGCTCCCGCCGCACCTCGATGGCCTCCTCCCAGCCGCCGGTGTTCAGCAGCCAGGCGACGGCGAGCTGTTCGATGACGGGGGTGCCCAGGTCCGCGTAGGCGCGGGCGGCGACCAGGCTGCGGATGACATCGGGCGCGGCGCGCACCCAGCCGATGCGCAGCCCCGCCCAGAAGGACTTGCTCGCCGAGCCGACGGTGATCACGGTGCTGCCGCCCGGGTCGAAGGCGCAGACCGGGCGGGGCAGCGCCACCTCGTCGTCCAGGCGCAGCTCGGCCATGGTCTCGTCGGCGATCAGGATGGTTCCGGCGGCGCGGGCGGCGTCGACGAGCTGCCGGCGCTGCTCCTCGGTGGCGAGCGCGCCGGTGGGGTTGTGGAAGTCGGCGATGACATAGGCCAGCCGGGGCGCGGCGGCGCTGAGGACCTGGCGCCAGGCCGGGATGTCCCAGCCCCCGAGCCGGTCGGCCACCGCGACCGGCACGAGCCGGGCGCCCGCCTCCCGCATCAGCTGGAGGATGTTGGCGTAGCTGGGCGATTCGACGGCGACCCGCTCCCCGGGCCGGACCATCAGCCGGCAGGCGGCGGCGACGGCGCCCATGGCGCCGGTGGTCACCATGATCTGCTCGGGCATGGTCGGTATGCCGCTCGCGGTGTAGCGGTCGGCGAGCGCCTGGCGCAGCGCGGGCAGCCCGGCGGGGTAGTCGCCGTGGGTGCGGGCGTAGGGCGGCAGTTCGTCCAGGGCGCCGTGCATGGCGCGGGTGAGCCACGGTTCGGGGGCGGGCAGCGCGGCACAGCCGAGGTCGATGACGGAGGCCGCGGCCTCGGGCGGGAGCGGATCGAGCCCCCGGGTGGGCAGCGGGCTTCCGGCGGGCATGGCGGTCCAGCTCCCGGCGCCGCGCCGGGACTCCAGGAACCCCTCGCCGCGCAGCGCCTCGTAGGCGGCGGCGACGGTGGTGCGGCTGACCGCGAACGCCGCGGCGAGCTCGCGCTCGGCGGGGAGGCGCGCCGCGACCGGAACCCGGCCCTCCAGGATGAGCAGCCGTACGCCGTCGGCGAGGGAGCGGTAGGCGGGGACGCGGCGGCCCCCGGTCGGTGAGGCCGCGGCGGCCCCGGCGGCCACCCCGTCACGGGTGTGCTGCGACCCGAGCAGCCGGGCCAGTTGGGGTGCGCCGACGGCGGACGTCCATGGACTCATCGGATGCGGTCCACCTTTCGGAAATTGGCCGTAGAACTGGACTGGTTCCAGGCCACAGAGTGACATGCCGCAGGCCACTCACACCAGGAGCTCGCATGTCCGATCGCCTTCCACGCCGCCTTGTCCAGCTCTACGTGGGGCTCGTCCTGTACGGCGCGTCCATGGGGCTCCAGTTGCGCGCCGCCGTCGGTCTCGACCCCTGGGACGCCTTCCACCAGGGCGTCGCCGAGCACACCTCGCTGTCGATCGGCACGGTGACGGTCGTCGTCGGCCTCGCCGCACTGCTGCTGTGGATCCCGCTGCGCGAGCGGCCGGGCCTCGGCACGGTGTCGAACGTGATGGTGATCGGGCCGGTGGTGGACGGCACCCTGTGGCTGATACCGGAACAGCGGGCGCTGGCGGTGCGGATCCCGATGCTGCTCTTCGCGATCGTGCTGTGCGGCGTGGCCACCGGGCTCTATATCTCGGCGCGGTTCGGGGCGGGCCCGCGGGACGGGCTGATGACGGGGCTGCACCGGCGCACCGGGTGGTCGCTCCGGCTGGTGCGGACCGGGATCGAGCTGGCGGTGCTGGCCACTGGTTTCGCCCTGGGCGGGTCGGTGGGGCTGGGTACTGTGCTGTTCGCGCTGACCATCGGGCCGCTGTCGCAGTTCTTCCTGCGCGTCTTCGCAATTCCGGCGCCCGCCGGGACCTCGGGACCCGTGGCCGCCGGGACCTCACGCCCCGCGCCCGCCGGGACGCCGGGCCCCCGGATCGTGGCGCGCGGCGGCGCCGAGCCGCAGGTCCGGGACCTGATTTAGGGCTGACGCGATCGGAGCGGTAGTGTACGCCCTTGGCCTACCAGGCGGACCGTTACTGCGCGCTAAAGTACCAGAAACGCTGGGTGACATCTGCTGCCAGATGTGACAAACCGGGCGCCTGTGGGTAGAACAACGGGGCGGCACGACGGGCGACGCATGTCCCAATACGGGAATCTTCACCGCCGACCGGACGTTGACCGGATGACGACGACAGCGACACCTGTCCTGTGGGCGACAAGCCCGGGAGGCACGATTCATGAGTGAGCGAGCTCTCCGCGGCACGCGACTCGTGGTGACCAGCTACGAGACCGACCGCGGCATCGATCTGGCCCCGCGCCAGGCGGTGGAGTACGCATGCCAGAACGGCCATCGATTTGAGATGCCGTTCTCGGTAGAGGCGGAGATCCCGCCGGAGTGGGAGTGCAAGGCGTGCGGCGCCATGGCACTCCTGGTGGACGGCGACGGACCTGAGGAGAAAAAGGGCAAGCCTGCGCGCACGCACTGGGACATGCTCATGGAGCGGCGCACCCGCGAGGAGCTCGAGGAGGTGCTGGCCGAGCGGCTGGCCGTCCTGCGCTCCGGTGCCATGAACATCGCCGTGCATCCGCGGGACACACGGAAGTCTGCCTGATCCGAGCGGCAGCACTGAGATAACAAGGGCCGGGGCCACTGCTGAGCAGTGGCCCCGGCCCTTGTGCGCGTTGGTGTGACCCCAGGTGGGGCTGTGGCCGCCGGTGACCCGGCCCCGGCCCCGGCGGCTCGGCCCGGTCCCGCTCGGCCCCGACGCCGGTGGCCCGGCTCCGACCCCGCCTTACTCAGCCCCGGCCCCGGTCCCGCTGGCTCAGCCCCGGTCGCGCGGCCGCAGCCCGGGGCCCGGCTCGCCATCGCCGTCCCGGTCCCGGTCGCGTCCGTCCTCGTCCCGGATCACCTCGCCCTGGATGACCGTGCCCTGCTCCGCGCGGGCCTGCGCGCCCCGGCGCTCCCACTCTTCACGGGCCTGGAGGAAGGGGTCCGTCGGCGATCCGGGGACGAAGCCCATCCGGCGTGACAGCGCGCTCTCCGCGCGGCGCCGCAGCAGAGCCCGGGTCGGCGGGAACAGACACACCAGCGCGGCCACGTCCGATATCAGCCCCGGCACCATGAGCAGCAGCCCGCCGAGCATGGTGAAGGAACTTCCGGGCCGCGCCGCGGGCTCCTCCTCGCCGCCCGGCCGCATCGACGCGGCCAGGCTCTGCCACGCCCGGCGACCACCGCGCTTGACCACGGCCCCGCCCACCACCACGCCCGCCACCAGCAGCAGGAAGACGGTCAGACCACCGGCCAGGTCCGCCACCAATGTCAGCAGCCAGATCTCCAGCACCAGCCAGGCGGCGATCCCCAGCGGCACGAAGGTGCGGGCGCGTGAGCGCTTCGGGCGGGTCGGGTCGCTCTGCTGCGATGCGCCGGTCATCATGCCTCCAAGTGTGCCCGGGCCCGTATGCGATGCGGAGCCCGGGCCGCGTGGCCAAGGGGATCGAAGGGATCTCATGGGTTCCAACGTGCGAGGTGCCCCAGAGGCTCCGGCAGTCCGAAGCGGAGTCCGCAGAAGGATCCGAAGCGGAGTCCGCAGAAGGATCCGAGGGGGATCCGAAGACGGGCCCGGAGCGGAGTCCCACGGAGAGCGGACGGAATCCGCGGGGAATCGCCGGTGGCGGTCCGGGTACCCGCTGTCGGCGGAGGTGTCGAATGACGGGTGTGCTGGAGGTCCTGGTGTGGTGGGCGGCGCTGACCGGGATCTGGCTGGTGCTGATCGGCACCGTCGACCCCCTGGAGATCCTGGCCGGGGCGGCCGCCGCGCTGGCCGGCGCCCTGCTCGCCCGCGCCGGGCGCCGGGCGGTGACGGACCGGTGAGCACCTCCGACGGCTGGCTGGCGGCGGCGCTGGTGCCGCTGCTCGCGCTGGTGCCGGTGCTGTGGCGGATCGCCTACGGCTCGCCCGAGGACCGGCTGATCGGCCAGAACCTCACCTCGCTGCTGGCCGGGCTGGCGCTGCTGCTGGCCGCGCAGGGCTTCCACCGGACCTCGTACACCGATGTGGCGCTGGTGGTCAGCGTGCTCGGCCCCACCGGAACGCTGATCTACGCCCGCTTTCTGGGCGTCCTGCCCGACTCGCGGCTGGTGCGCTGGACGGCGCTGGTGGGGGTGCCCGCCACGGTGCTGCCGCTGTGCGTGGCGACCGGGCCCGGCCGGAGCATGGCCAAGCTGCTGCTGATCGGCGCGCTGCTGATCGCGGGCAGCGTGGTGACCAGCACCCGCGGCGGAAAGGGGGGCATCACGGCATGACCGATGTGCTGATCGTCGTCGCGCTGCTGCTGGTCGCGGGCGCCGCCACCGCCGCCGTGCTCAACCGGGACCCGGTGCGGCAGGCGCTGGTGCTGTCCTTCCTCGGCCTCGCGCTGGCCCTGCTGTTCACCTTCCTCCAGGCGCCGGACGTCGCGCTCTCGCAGCTCGCCGTCGGCTCCGCGGTGACGCCGCTGATGATCCTGCTGACCGTGCGCAAGGTGCGGCGCCGCCCGGGGGACGGCGACGGCGCGGACCAGCGGGCGGGCCGTGAGCGATGAGCGCCCGGGTCCGGCTGTGGGTCTTCCTGGCGGGCGCCGCCGGGTTCGCCGTGCTGTTCGCCGTCGCCTGCTTCGGCCTGCCGGCGTTCGGCACCGTCCACCACCCGTACGGTGTCCGGGCGGTGCACGCCTCCTTGAGCCATCACACCGCCAATGTCATCGCGTCCGTCAACTTCGATCTGCGCGCCTTCGACACGCTCGGCGAGGAGACCATCCTCTTCTCCGCCGTCCTCGGCACCGTGGTGCTGCTGCGCCAGGCCCGGGACGAGCACCGCAAGGATCCCGAGCCCGCCGTGGTCCACCCCCGGGTGCGCCGGTTCGCGCTGCTGATGCTGCCGCTCGCGCTGCTGGTGGGGCTGTATGTGATCGCGCACGGTCAGGTCAGCCCGGGCGGCGGCTTCCAGGGCGGGGTGGTCGCCGCCACCGCGCTGCATCTGCTCTACATCGCCGCCGACTACCGGGCCCTGGAGCGGGTCCGGCCGCTGACGCTCTACGAGGTCGGGGAGGCCGCGGGCGAGGCGGCCTATGTCATCACCGGGCTCGCGGCCGTCCTCGCGGGGTCGGCGTTCCTCGCCAACGTCCTGCCGTTCGGCACCTTCGCGACGCTGTCCTCGGGCGGCACGGTACCGGTGCTCAACGCGGCCGTCGGTCTGGAGGTCGTCAGCGGGGTCGTGGTCCTGCTGGCCCGTTTCCTGGACCAGGCCGTGGAGATCGAGGAGCCCGGGGCGGACGACGGGAGCCCGGGCGGCGCAGGGAGCGGCCCGGACAACGGAGACGACGGAGACGACGGAGACGACGAGAGGGAGCGAGCGTGACGGTCCTGCCGTACCTGGTCGCCGGATGGATCTTTCTGATCGGGGTGTACGGGCTGGTGACCAGCCGGGACCTGATCCATGCCGTGGGATGCCTGGCGGTCACCCAGTCCTCCACCTATGTGCTGCTGCTCGCCGTCGGCTACCGCGACGGCGGCACCGCCCCGGTCTTCGCCGACGCGCCCACCGACAGCCGGGTGGTCGACCCGGTCGTCCAGGCGCTCGCCCTCACCGACATCGTGGTCGGCGCGACCGTGACCGCGCTGCTGCTCGCGCTCGTCGTCCAGCTCCGCAAACGCCATGGCACGGTCGACCCGGACGCCCTGTCCGAGCTGAAGGGCTGACCGGGTGGACACCGCGCGACTGCTGCCGCTGGTGGTGGCGGCGCCACTGATCGGCGCGGCGGTGCTGGTGGCCACCGGACGGCGGCTGCCCCGGCTCGCCTCCGACGTTCTGGGCTGCGCCTTCGCGACCGTCACCGCCGTACTGGCGCTCCTGGTGCTGTTCCGGGCCGGTCATCCCGGGCCGGAGGCGTATCCGGTGGAGTGGGTGGGCGGCTGGCGGCCGGTGGGCGGCCGCGGGGTGGGCATCGTGCTGGTCGGCGATCCGCTGGGCGCCGGGCTCGCGGCGCTGGCCTCGCTGCTCGTCGTCGCCGTCCTCGTCTACTCCTGGCGCTATTTCGAGGAGCCGCCGCGCCGCCACACCGGCTCCTTCCCCGCGCTGATCCTGGTGTTCCAGGCGGGCATGTGCGGTTTCGCGCTGACCGGCGATCTGTTCAACGCCTTCGTCTTCTTCGAGCTGATGGGCGTGGTCGCCTACGCGCTGACCGGCTTCCGGGTCGAGGAGCCCAAACCGCTGCAGGGCGCGCTGGCCTTCGGGGTGGTGAACTCCCTCGGCGCCTACGTCACCTTGCTGGGCATCACACTGCTGTACGCGCGCACCGGGGAGCTGGGGTTCGCCCAGATCGGGCGGAAGCTGGACGCGGGCGAGCCGGACGGGCTGGTGCTCGCCGCGTTCGTCCTGGTGACGACGGGTCTGCTGGTGAAGGCGGCCGCCGTCCCGTTCCACTTCTGGCTGCCGGACGCGCACGCGGTCGCCCCGACGCCCGTGTGCATGCTGCTGTCCGGGGTGATGGTGGAGCTGGGTGTCTACGGCGTCGCCCGGGTCTACTGGACGGTCTTCGCCGGGCCCGGCGGTCTCGCCCACGCCGACTTCACCCGCGCCCTGCTGGTGCTGGGCGTCCTCACGGCGCTGCTGGGGGCGGTGATGTGCTGGCAGCAGCGCCATCTCAAACGGCTGCTGGCGTTCTCGACCGTCTCCCACACCGGGCTGTTCCTGATCGGCGTCGCCGTGCTGACCCCCGAGGGGATCTCGGGCACGGCGCTGTACGTCCTCGGCCACGCCGGGGTGAAGGCGGCCCTCTTCGCCTGCGCCGGGGTGCTGCTGGACCGGTACGCGTCGGTGGACGAGCACGAGTTGTTCGGCCGGGCCCGGGAGCTGCCGGAGGTCGGTGCCCTGTTCGCGGTGGGCGGCCTGGCGCTGTGCGGACTGCCGCCGTTCGGCTCCGGGCTCGGCAAGGCCATCGCCGAGGAGGCCGCGGGGCACACCGCCGGATGGCTGCTCGCGCTCTACGTCCTGGTGTCGGCGGTGACCGGGGGCGCGGTGCTGCGCGCCGGGCTGCGGATCTTCGCCGGGGTGGGGCGGCGGCCCCGGGACGGGCAGGAGAGCGGTCCGGAGACCACCGGCGAGGAGGAGCCCGAGACCGGCCGCCGCCTCGGGCGCATCCCGGTACCGCTGCTGGCGGTGCCCGCCGCGCTGCTCGCCGGGTCGCTGGCGCTCGGGGTGATCCCGGCCGTCGCGTCCGCGGTGGACCGGGCCGGGGCGCTGTTCACCGACACCGGCGGCTACCGGCGCTCGGTGCTGGACGGACGGGCCGCGGCCGTCCCGGCGTCCGTGCCACCGCACTGGCAGGCGACCGGGATCCTGCTCGGGCTGCTCTCCACGGCCCTCGCCATCACCCTGGCCACACTGGCGGTACGGCGGCCGGTCCGCACCGGGACGGCCGCGCTACTCGCGCCCGTACGGCGGCTGCAGTCCGGGCATATCGGCGACTACGTCGCCTGGCTGGTCGCCGGGACGGCGCTGCTCACGGTGCTGACCGTCCCGGGGGTCCGCTGAGACCGAGCCGCGCCCGGTCTCCTGGTCAGCGGTGGCGCAGTGCCGAGATCAGCTGACTCTTGGACATCTGGGACCTGCCCTCGATGCCCGCCTTCTGGGCCTCGCGGTACAGGTCCTCCTTGGTCCGCATCTCCATGCTGCCCGACTTGGCGCTCCCTCGGGACGCCATGCCGCGCGCTGTCGACTTCCCGCTCTTCGTGGTCGCTTTAGCCATGTTCCGCCTCCTTCCGCCTCAAGTGTCCGGTACGGGGCGGAAGGACGCCCGTGGGGCTACTCCGGGCGCGAAGGCGGAGGACCGGAGGCTCGGGCCTGACGGTCCGTGGCCGGGCTTACGGCTCCTTGCGGCCGAGCATCTTGTTGACCCGTGAGCCCACGCCCCAGGACATGACCCGCCAGGCCGCCTCCGTGACGATGTCGCGGCTCATCTTGCTCTCGCCGCGCTCGCGTTCGATGAAGGTGACCGGAACCTCGATGACGTGGAAGCCCGCCTTGATGGCCCGCCAGGCCAGGTCGATCTGGAAGCAGTAGCCCTGGGAGGCGACCTCGTCCATGCCGATGCCCTCGAGCGTCTCCTTGCGGAACGCGCGGTAGCCGGCCGTCATATCGCGGATCGGCACATCGAGGAGGAGGCGGGAGTACGTGCTGCCGCCCCGGGAGATGAACTCGCGGGACTTGGGCCAGTTGACGATGCGGCCGCCGGGCACCCAGCGGGAACCGATCACCAGGTCCGCGCCCTTGAGCGCGGTGAGCAGCCGGGGCAGCTCCTCGGGCTGGTGGGAGCCGTCGGCGTCCATCTCCACCAGCACGCCGTAGCCGTGCTCGATGCCCCAGCGGAATCCGGCCAGATAGGCCGCGCCGAGGCCCTCCTTGCCCTTGCGGTGCAGCACCTTGACGCGGTCGTCCTCGGCGGCCAGCTCATCGGCGACCTTGCCGGTGCCGTCCGGGCTGTTGTCGTCCGCGACGAGGATGTGCGCGTCCGGAACCGACTCCAGGACCCGCTCGACGATCGGCTTGATGTTCTCCGCCTCGTTATAGGTCGGGATGATCACCAAGGTGGTACCGAGCGGACCGTACTTGCGCCGGCCGCCGTCGTCCCGCTGCGCGGGGCGCGGCTCCACGTCCGCGCCGCCGGTGAGCGGCTCGTCGCCTTCGACGCGCGGCGCGTCGGCTCCGGCAAGCGGCTGCTCGGCATCGCCACGCGGCGCGTCGGCCTTCGCGCCGGGCTCCTCGGCTCCGGTGCCGGCCTCCTCGGCCTTGGCGCTCGGCTCATCATCGGCTCCGGCCGTCGGCTCCGCGGCCTTCTCGCTCGGTTCGCCGGCCTCGCGTGCGTCGCTCACGGCGTCGGATTGGTCGCTTCTCCGCCCGTGAGACGCATCGTCACGGTCGTTGCTCCGGCGCGGCTCCTCGGCCTCGCGTGCGTCGCTCACGGCTACTGCCCCTTCTCGTCCGTACGTCCCCGACGGCCGATCATGATCGCGGCCGCGCAGGACAGAACGCCCACCATAGCGAGCACCCACTCGGGCATCGCACCGACGCGGTCGGCCAGGGTCTTGCCGTCACGCAGCGGGATGCGCGCGGTGAGCACATCTTGCGTGAATTCTTTCGTCCGCTGCTCGATCGTGCCATCCGGGGAGACCACGGCGCTGATTCCGCTCGTGGCCGCGGTGATCACCGGCCGACCGTGTTCGATCGCCCTCAGCTTGGACATGACCAGCTGCTGCTCGGGCTGGCCGCTGCGCCCGTAGGTGGCGTTGTTGGTCTGGACGACGATCGCCCGGGCGCCCGCGTTGACCGTGTCGCGGACGATCTCGTCGTAGGCGACCTCGAAGCAGATCACATCGCCGAGCCGGGCGGGGCCGACCCCGAGCACGCCGGTGTGGTCGCCGGGGTAGAAGTCGCGGGGCACCCGCTGGAGCCGGGTGATGATCTTGCTGAGCTCCTGGCGGAACGGGACGTACTCACCGAAGGGCACCGGATGCTGCTTGGTGTACGAGGCGCCGGGGCCCTTCTTCGGGTCCCAGACGATGCCCTGGTTCTCCACATAGCCCTGTTTGGTCGGATGGTCGACCAGGGCGCCGACCAGCACCGGAACGCCGATCGCCTTGACGGCCTCGTCGATCCGGGCGTAGGCCTCCCGGTACTGGAAGGGATCGAGGTCGGAGGCGTTTTCCGGCCAGATGACGAGATCGGGCTTGGCGATCCGGCCGGCCTTGACGTCCTTCGCCAGGTTCAGCGTCGCCTTCACATGGTTGTCGAGGATCATCATCGGGCGGCCCAGGAAGTCCATACCGGGCTGCTGCACATTGCCCTGGACGACGGCGATGTCGACCGAGTCGTCGGCGGCGGTGGGGATGGGCACCGCGAATCCGGCCGCCGTCACGGCGGCGGCGACGACCACGGCCCCGGCGGCGGGCAGCACGCCGCGCGGCGAGAGGCCCCCGGCGCGCTTCAGCCGCCACAGGAGCAGCGCGGCGGAGGCGAGCGCCCCGCCCGTCACCGCGACGCCGAAGGTGACCAGCGGGGCGCCGCCCAGCGCGGCGAGCGGGGTGTAGGGCGAGCCGGTGTTGGCGAAGGCCAGCCGGCCCCAGGGGAAGCCGCCGAAGGGCACCCGGTCGCGGGCCCACTCCTCGGCGATCCACAGACAGGCCGTCCACAGCGGCCACAGGGCCGGTACCGGCAGCCGGGAGACCAGGGCCAGGCCGGCCCCCATCAGGGCGAGGAAGGCCGCCTGGATGATCGACAGGCCGATCACCGCGTCCCAGCCCACCACGCTGAGCCACTTCAGCAGCAGCAGGAAGAACGGCACCCCGAAGGCGAAGCCGGTCCAGGCGCCCTGGCGGGCGGTCCGGCCGTGGGTGAGCAGGGCCAGGGCGGCGACGGCCACCAGGGACAGCGGCCACACTCCGAACGGCGGGAAGGCGAGGCCGAGCGCGAGCCCGCTGACCGCCGCGAGCGCGCTGCGCCGCGCCTCGCGGCGGGCGAGCAGGCCCAGACGGCGCAGCCGGCCGGGCCGCCGCTCGCCGGTGGACGGCTCGGACGCGATCGGCCCGGAAGCGGTCGGCTCGGAAGTGGTCGGCCCGGGCGCGGTCGGCTGGTTCGCGGACGCCGCGGTCCCGCCCTCGCCGCCCGCACCGCCCTCACCGGGGGTCTCGCCGCCTTCGACGGCGCCGCCGGTGGGCGGCGTGACGGCAGGGCCGGACTGCGGACCCGGACGGTCTGCGTCCGGCCCGGTGGGCGCGGTTTCGGCGGTGGTGTCGGAACCCGATGGCACGGTGCGGCCTTCCTACAGGTCGTGCTGTGGTGAAGTGACCGTATAACGCGGGCGCCCGGAAGTTGTCCCGAGGTGCGGATTGTGACCTCGGGCTATGGAAACGCTTCGGCCATGGCGGGGGTTCCTCGCCCGGCGGCGGCCCCGCCCCCGCGTCGGGGGGCGGTCCGCCGGTGTGCGCGTGCGGAGTGGGGGCCCGACGCCCTTCGGGCCGACCTGGGACCCGCTGGCTGCGGATCGACCGAGAGCCGTTGTCTACTGAGCGTCCGGGCCCCTCCCGGGTCGCACCTGCCGACCCGGCGATCCCTCCCTCGCCCCCGTGCGCTGGACCTGGCTCCCAGTGGCGGCGCACCACGGCGGCGCGTCTCCCTCTGGCCCAGCGGCGTTCGACGACTGCGTGAAGATTCCCCGGTCGGGCGTCCAGTGGTGGACGAGGCCGAACCTACCGGCCACCGACCGCACCCTGTCAACAGCCACATGACCTGCGCCGTTTCCTCAAATGACCAGGTCAGTACGGACGATGTTCAGATGCCACGACAGGCCGGGGGCTCATCGTTCGGCGGTACGGGGCGCCCGCGCGTCACTCGTCCGGCCGGAGGTGGACGGTGCGTCCGCCCACCACCGTGCGCACGCAGACGGGCAGTTGACCGCCGGGGGTGAGGTCGGGCAGGCCGGGGGTGCCGGAGCGGGGGTCGGTCGACCATCCGGCGACCCGCGTGTCGGGCACCTGCACGATGAGTTCACCGGTGCGCCAGATCGCGTAGTCGGCGGGCGCACCGGGCACCAGGACGCCCGCGTCGTCCCGCCCGATGGCCCGCCAGCCGCCGCGGGTGTGGGCGGTGAAGGCGGCGCGGACGGAGATCCGGTGCTCCGGGGTGCGGTGGAAGGCGGCGGCGCGCACGGTGCCCCAGGGGTCGAGCGGGGTCACGGGGCTGTCGGAGCCGAGCGCCAGGGGCACACCGGCGCGCAGCAGCGCCGCGTACGGGTTGAGGGTGCGGGCCCGCTCGGGGCCGAGCCGCTGGGCGTACATGCCGTCCTCGCCGCCCCACAGGGCGTCGAAGGCGGGCTGGACGGAGGCGGTGAGGCCGAGGTCGGCGAAGGCCGCGATGGTCTCGGGGGTGAGCATTTCGGCGTGTTCGACGCGGTGGCGGGCGGCGCGGACGCGGGCGAGCCCGGCCTTGTCGGCGGCGGCCCGTACGCCCTCGACGACGGCCGTGACGGCGGCGTCGCCGATGGCGTGGAATCCGGCCTGCATCCCGGCCTCGGTGCAGGCGATGACATGGGCGGCGATGGCCGCCGCGTCCAGATAGGCGGTGCCGCTGTGCGGCGTGTCGGCGTACGGCTGGTGGAGACACGCCGTGTGGGAGCCGAGCGCGCCGTCGGCGAAGAGGTCGCCCGCCGCGCCGATGGCGCCGAGTTCGCGCACCTTGTCCAGGTCGGCGGCGCTGCTCGCGGCCTCGGCCCAGTAGCCGAAGACCCGCGGCCCCGGCTCCCCCGCGGCGAGCTTCAGCAGCCCGGTGAGGTCGTCCTCGGAGGAGATGTCGGGCCCGGCGCATTCGTGGAGGGAGCCGATGCCGAGCGAAGCGGCGCGGGCGAGGGCGGCCCGCTGGGCGTCGGTGCGCTGCCGCTCGGTGACGGCGGCGTGGGCGGCGGCCCGGACGGCGTGGTGGGCGGCGCCGGTCAGGGGGGTGTCGGGGTGGTGGCCGGCCAGGTCGGACACGCCCGGGACGCGGTCGAGGAGGGCGGTGGTGACGACGGCGGAGTGCACATCGATGCGGGTGAGGTAGAGGGGGCGGCCGCCGGTCGCCTGGTCGAGTTCGGCCCGCGAGGGCGGCCGTCCCTCGGGCCAGCGGGCGGCGTCCCAGCCGTGGCCGAGCAGCACCCGGTCGGCGGGGTGGGCGGCGGCGAAGGCGCGCACCCGCTCCAGCGCGTCGGCGAGCGTACGGGCGCCGCTGAGATCGAGTCCGGTGAGGGCGAGCCCGGTCGCGGTGGTGTGCACATGCGCATCGGTGAACGCCGGGGCGACCAGCGCCCCGTCCAGCTGGATGATCTCGTCCACGCCGTCCGCGAAGCTGTCCGCGGCCCCTTCGGAGCCGACCCAGGCGATGGTGCCGCGCTCGACGACCATCGCGGTCGCGAACGGATCGGCGGGGCTGTGGACCTCACCTCCGCGCAGCAGGACGGTACGGCCTTCGGGGGCCTGGGCGGGGGTCGGGTCGTTCACGGCGGGCTGCCTCGGGGGTATCAGATGAGGGGGGATCGGAACGGGCCCGGCAAGAGAGGCCCGGGCGTTTCAGACGCGCGGCGGGCGCGCCTCGTAGGGCGTGGAGAGGACCACGGTGGTGCGGGTGGAGACCCCGGCCAGCGAGCGGATCCGGCTGAGCAGGTGCTCCAGCTCCAGCGGGGTGGCCACGCGCACCTTGAGGATGTAGTTCTCATCGCCCGCGACGCTGTGGCACGCCTCGATCTCGGGCACCTCGGCGAGCCGCTCGGAGATGTCGTCGGGCGCGCTGGGGTCGAAGGGTTTGACCGAGATGAACGCGGTGAGGGGGAGCCCGACGGCCTCGGGGTCCACGACGGCGGCATAGCCGCGGATCACGCCCCGCTGTTCGAGACGGCGAACCCGCTGGTGCACGGCCGATGTGGACAGGCCGGTGGCCTTGCCCAGGTCCGTGTAGCTCATCCGGCCGTCCTTGACGAGCAGCTCCACGATCTGTCTGTCCAACTCCTCCACAGCCGATCACCTTATGTGGTCGGGAGGGCTCCGGCACAACGGGCGGGCACAGCGGACACAGCCGCCCGTACGCCGCACCTGCACCGGGCATGTGACGAACACCACATCTCCTCATGGGTGTCCTATGAGTTGCCGCGATTACCTATGCGGCCGCGAGGGAAATGCTTGCTGTGGTCGAGGCCGACGCGCCCGACCAGCCCACCCGAGGGGGAAACACATGCCTCATCTCGAGCGCCTCGACGCAGGCGACATCGATACCGACGAGCACAACGACACCTATGAGATGTTCCGGGTGATCTGCCCGGACTGCGCTCGCCCCATCGCGCTCCTCGCCGACGAGGACGTTCTTCCCGAGCACGCGCTGTGCTCATCCCCGTGGGACCCGTTCGGGCTCACGGTCTGCGCCGGCACCGGCCGCCGGGCGGCCGACGCCGCCCCCGCCGACGCGTCGCTGGAGGCGCGGGAGCGGGACGCCGCGCTGCTGCTGACGCTTCCGGCGGGCCTGGACTGGCGGACGCAGCCGTTCTCGCACCTCGGCGGCCCCGGCTCGCAGCCGGTCCGCTTCCCGGTGACGCGGCGGTAGGCGAACGGCGGGGGCGCATGCCGCGCCCCCCACCGAAACACCCGGCTCAGCCGGTCTCAGGTCCCGCGAGAGCGCGGGCGATGACCACCCGCTGGATCTGGTTGGTGCCCTCCACGATCTGCAGGACCTTCGCCTCGCGCATATAGCGCTCGACCGGGAAGTCCACCGTGTAGCCGTAGCCGCCGAGCAGTTGGACGGCGTCGGTGGTGATCCGCATCGCGGCGTCCGTGCAGAACAGCTTGGCCATCGCCGCCTGCTTGGAGAACGGCCGCCCCGCGTCCCGCAGCCGTGCCGCCGCGAGGTACAGGGCGCGCCCGGCCTCGATCTGGGTGGCCATGTCGGCGAGCATGAAGCGCAGCCCCTGGAAGTCGGCTATCGGCCGGCCGAACTGCCGCCGCTGCGCGCTGTACGCGAGCGCCTCGTCCAGCGCCGCCTGGGCGACGCCGACGGCGCAGGCCGCGATGCCCAGACGGCCCGCATCGAGGGCGGACAGGGCGATCGCGAACCCCTGGCCCTCCTCGCCGATGCGCCGGGCGTCGGGGACCCGCACCCCGTCGAGATGGATCTGGGCGGTCGGCGAACCGGCCATGCCCATCTTGTGCTCGGGTGCGGCCGCCGAGAGCCCGGGGGTGTCGGCCGGGACGAGGAAGGCGCTGATGCCCCGGGTGCGCTCGGGGCCGGTGCGGGCGAGCACGGTGTAGAAGTCGGCGATACCGCCGTGGGTGATCCACGCCTTGGTGCCCTGGAGCGTCCAGGTGTCCCCGTCGCGGGTGGCCCGGGTGGTGAGCCCGGCCGCGTCGGAGCCGGAGGACGGCTCGGAGAGGCAGTACGCGCCGAGCAGACCGCCGCCCAGCATCGCGGGGAGGTGCTCGGCCAGCTGCTCCTTGCTGCCGTAGCGGGCGAGGGCGTGGCAGGCCAGGGTGTGGACGCTGACGCCGAGGCCGACGGTCAGCCGGGCCGCCGCGAGCTCCTCCAGCACCTGCAGATAGACCTCGTACGGCTGGTCGCCGCCGCCGAACTCCTCGGGCTGGACCAGCCCCAGCAGCCCGGACTCGGACAGCAGGGTGAACAGCTCGCGGGGGAAGTGCCCGGCGGCCTCCTCCTCGGCGGCCCGGGGCTTGATCTCCCGTTCGATCAGCTCGCGGACGAGCGAAATCAGGTCGCGGGCCTCCTCGGTGGGCAGCTCGCGTTCCACCGGCTGCGGGCCGTGGTCGGTCATGGCGGCGCTCTCCTCTCCCCTGTTCAGGCGCTGCGGCGACGTGCGCCGGGGTGTGGCGGCGCCGCCGGTGGTGCTGCCGCCGGCCGGCCCGCCCGTTCGGATCGCGAGGGGTGTGACCAGTACCGCGGCGGTTGGAGTATGCCCGATCCCGGGCCTTCCGCCACCGGTTGCCCGATCTTCGATCAACTTCGCACACGTACGCCCACCACCTTCTTACGCGCATTCCCACCAACGGCGCACGCGCGGAGCAAATTGGCCCAGACCATTGACCCCACTGGTCTAGTCCTTCTACCTTTTCCCCACCCTGTCCTGCGCGTTCATGTCAAGCTATGGGCAGGTCGTCGGGCAGTTCACTCTCCCCTCACCCCCCACCGAGGAGATTCCATGCTCAGACCAGGCAGACTGTCGGCCGCGCTCGCGGCGCTCTGTACGGCGGTCCTGACCGCCACCCTGCTCGCGGGCTCGGCCACGGCCGGGGAACCCCAAAGCGCCGGCACAGCCAAGGCCGCACCGAAGGCCGCCGAAGCCCCCGCCACGAAGGCCGCCGGTAACAAGGTCGTCGGCTACTTCACCGAATGGGGCATCTACCAGCGCAACTACCACGTCAAGAACGTCGAGACCTCGGGCTCGGCCGCCAAGCTCACCCATATCAACTACGCCTTCGGCAATGTCACCGGCGGCAAGTGCGCCATCGGCGACGCCTACGCCGACTACGACAAGGCGTACGACGCGGCGAGCAGCGTCGACGGCCAGGCCGACACCTGGGACGCGGGCGCCCTGCGCGGCAACTTCAACCAGCTGCGCAAGCTGAAGAAGCTCCACCCGGGCCTCAAGGTGCTGTGGTCCTTCGGCGGCTGGACCTGGTCCGGCGGGTTCACCGAGGCCGCCAAGAACCCCGCGGCCTTCGCGCAGTCCTGCTACGACCTGGTCGAGGACCCGCGCTGGGCGGATGTCTTCGACGGCATCGACATCGACTGGGAGTACCCCAACGCCTGCGGGCTGAGCTGTGACACCAGCGGTAGGGACGCCTTCAAGAACCTGATGGCCGCGATGCGCGCCAAGTTCGGTTCGTCCAATCTGGTGACCGCGGCGATCACCGCCGACGCCTCCTCCGGCGGCAAGATCGAGGCCACCGACTACGCGGGCGCCGCCCAGTACGTCGACTGGTACAACCCGATGACGTACGACTTCTTCGGCGCGTGGGCCGCACAGGGCCCCACCGCCCCGCATTCGCCGCTCAACTCCTACAACGGCATACCGCAACAGGGCTTCGACACCAATGCCGCCATCAGCAAGCTCAAGGGCGCCGGCATCCCGGCCTCGAAGCTGCTGCTGGGCATCGGCTTCTACGGACGCGGCTGGAGCGGCGTCACCCAGGACGCCCCCGGCGGCACGGCGACCGGCGCCGCGCCCGGCACCTACGAGGCGGGCATCGAGGACTACAAGGTCCTCAAGAACTCCTGCCCGGCGACCGGCACGGTCGCGGGGACGGCCTACGCGCACTGCGGCAACCAGTGGTGGAGCTACGACACCCCCGCCACCATCGCCGGCAAGATGAACTACAAGCAGCAGCAGGGCCTGGGCGGCACCTTCTTCTGGGAGCTCAGTGGCGACACGACGAACGGTGAGCTGATCAAGTCCATCAGCTGACCCTCGTACGAGCCTCGTACGGACCTCGTACGAAACCCCGCACGATCTCGTACGAACCCCCCTGATGGCGCGGGCGGGGAGCCTTCACCGGCTCCCCGCCCGCGTTGTCGTGTGCGGGGGCCCGACGTGCGCGGCAGGCTCGACCGGTTCTCAAGCGTTCAAGCGGCGCGCGAGGGGGCGCGGGAAGCGTAGGGGGAGATCCCGGCAATGCCGCACACCCGGTGTGAACGCGCTCCTTCCGGTGCCCGTACCTGAACGCGGCTTGTTCTGACTGTTGCGGGGCATCCGCCCCACAAGGAAATCTGAGCGCACGGGTGGCCCGCACCGCCTCGTGCGCATGAACCAAAGGAACGATCATGAGCTCCGAGCAGTGCCCGAGCTGTGGTGGCCAACTCGCCGTGAACCAGGACGGGTGGAAGATCTGCCACTCCTGCGGCTATGCCTCCCCGCCCGGGGTCGTGCCCGCCCCCTCTCTGCCCGCCCGAAGCTGACGTCCGACTCCCCCACCCCGTCCGCCCCTTAGTACCGTCTCCTCGTATCCCCGAACCACCGAATCCCCGAAACCCCGAAAACCCGAAACCCTGGAACCCTGGACCTCCGAACATTCCGCCCCCCGTACCGCTGAGCGAGGCACCATGGTCAATCCCTGGCTGGCGATGGCGTCCGGCACCGACCCCGCCGAGCGCAGCCGTACCGTGCGCCGCGCCCATGAGGCGTTTCTGACCGAGGGGGCACTCAGCTCGGCCGTGCGGCCGGTGGTGGCGGAGTCCTGGCGGCGCTCGGCCGACGCCCGGGTCGCCCAGGAGCGCAACGCGCCGATCGACCTGGCGGACGACGCGCTGGACACCTACCGCGCGGACCATCCGCTGGCCCGGGTGATGCCGCTGTTCCGCGAGCTGCTGGGCACCATCGCCCACGACGGCGCCCATCTGCTCGCGGTCTGCGACGAACAGGGCCGGCTGCTGTGGGTGGAGGGGCACGCGGGCGTACGGAACCAGGCCGAGCGGATGAACTTCGTGGCCGGGGCCCGCTGGGACGAGAGCCATGCGGGCACCAACGCGCCCGGGACGGCGCTCACCGTCGACCACGCGGTGCAGATCTTCGCCACCGAGCACTTCAACCGCAGTGTGCAGCCGTGGACCTGCGCAGCCGCCCCCGTCCACGATCCGCACACCGGACGGCTGCTGGGCGCGGTGGACATCACCGGCGGGGACCATCTGGCCGCCCCGCACAGCCTGGCCCTGGTCCAGGCGACCGCCCGCGCCGCCGAGGCCCAGCTGGGCGCCGGGGAGCCGCGGGCGCGCGGGCCGCGGATCTCCCTGACCGCGCTGGGACGGGACGAGGCACTGCTGGTCGTCGACGGACGGCGGCTGCGGCTCGGGCGGCGGCACAGCGAGATCATGGTGCTGCTGGCCGGCCATCCGGAGGGGCTGTCCGGCGACCGGCTGACGCTGGAGCTCTACGGGCCCCGGGCCGACGATCGCTCCCCGGTGACGCTGCGGGCCGAGCTGTCGCGGCTGCGCCGCCTGGTGGGCCCGCTGCTGGGCTCGCGCCCGTACCGGCTCTGCGCACCCGTGAGCACCGATCTGGCCGACGCCGCCGAGGCGTTGGCCTCCGGCGACGCGCATACGGCGCTGCGGGCGTACACCGGGCCGCTGCTGCCGCTGTCGGAGGCGCCGGGGGTGTGCCGGATGCGGCGGGTGCTGGAGGACGGGCTGCGGCGCACCGTGCTGTCCCACGGCGATCCGGAGCTGCTGCGGCGCTGGGCGCAGACGCCGTGGGGCGAGGACGATCTGGAGGTCGCGGAGGCGCTGCTGACCGCGCTTCCGGCCCATGCGCCGGGCCGGGCGGTCCCGGCGGCGCGGGTACGGCGGCTGCGGGAGCTGTACGGGCTGGCGGGCGTCGCCCCGCACGGGGGCGGCGCCGACCAGGGAAGCGACGCCCACCACGGGGCCGGTGTCCACCACGGAGGCGCCCCCCGACGCTGAGGAAGCCCCCGGCGTTCAGACGGCGCCGAGCGGCAAGGGAGCGGCCACCGGGACGCAACGTCCCCGCAACGTGGGCGCGGTTAGCCTCCCCGTCGGCTCCGCCCGTGTCGGCGCGGGCGGGGCCGGGACGCATACGAACGACGCGTCCGACAACGGGACACCATCACGCGTACACCACGGGAGGCCGCCCCATGACGCGGTTCGCAAACCCCGGCTCCGAGGGCTCGGTCGTCAGCTACCAGCCGCGCTATGACCACTGGATCGGCGGCGAGTACGTCCCGCCGGCCCGGGGCCGCTATTTCGAGAACCCGACCCCCGTGAACGGGCAGCCGTTCACCGAGATCGCCCGGGGCACCGCAGAGGACGTCGAGCGGGCCCTGGACGCCGCCCACGCGGCCGCGCCCGCCTGGGGCCGTACGGCACCCGCCGAGCGCGCCTCGGTGCTGCTGAAGATCGCCGACCGGATGGAACAGAATCTGGAGGCGCTCGCGGTCGCGGAGAGCTGGGAGAACGGCAAGCCGGTGCGGGAGACGCTGGCCGCCGATATCCCGCTGGCCATCGACCACTTCCGCTATTTCGCGGGGGTGATCCGGGCCCAGGAGGGCAGCCTCTCCGAGCTCGACCACGACACGGTCGCGTACCACTTCCATGAGCCGCTGGGCGTGGTCGCCCAGATCATCCCGTGGAACTTCCCCATCCTGATGGCCACCTGGAAGCTGGCCCCGGCGCTGGCCGCGGGCAACGCGGTGGTACTGAAGCCCGCCGAGCAGACGCCCGCCTCGATCCATCTGTGGATGAGCCTGGTGGCCGATCTGCTGCCCCCGGGGGTGGTCAACATCGTCAACGGCTTCGGTGTGGAGGCCGGAAAGCCGCTGGCGTCCAACTCCCGGGTGGCCAAGGTCGCCTTCACCGGGGAGACCACCACCGGCCGGCTGATCATGCAGTACGCGAGCGAGAACCTGATCCCGGTCACCCTGGAGCTCGGTGGCAAGAGCCCGAACATCTTCTTCGACGACGTCTCGGCCGCCGACGACGACTTCCTGGACAAGGCGCTGGAAGGGTTCACCATGTTCGCCCTGAACCAGGGCGAGGTGTGCACCTGTCCCTCGCGGGCCCTGGTCCAAGGCGGCCACTACCAGGCGTTCATGGACGCGGCCGTGGCCCGTACGGAGAAGGTGGCGCAGGGCCATCCGCTGGACACCGACACCATGATCGGCGCCCAGGCGTCCAACGACCAGCTCGAGAAGATCCTGTCGTATCTGGACATCGGCCGTCAGGAGGGCGCCCGCGTCCTCACCGGCGGCAGCCGCGCCGAACTCGGCGGCGAGCTGGAGGGCGGCTACTACGTCCAGCCCACGATCTTCGAGGGCGGCAACCACATGCGGGTCTTCCAGGAGGAGATCTTCGGGCCGGTGGTCGCGGTGGCGCGGTTCACCGACTTCGAGGACGCCATCGGCATCGCCAACGACACGCTCTACGGGCTGGGCGCGGGCGTGTGGACCCGCGACGGCACGACCGCGTACCGCGCCGGGCGCGCCATCCAGGCGGGCCGGGTGTGGACCAACTGCTACCACGCCTACCCGGCACACGCCGCCTTCGGCGGCTACAAGCAGTCCGGGATCGGCCGCGAGACCCACAAGATGATGCTGGATCACTACCAGCAGACGAAGAACCTGCTGGTGTCGTATTCGCCGAAGAAGCTCGGCTTCTTCTGAGCACCACAAAAGGGCGCCTGACCAGGGCAGATGCCCGTCAGGCGCCCTGTCGGTGCACGATTTGGGCCGCGAGTCGAAACACGACCTTAGTCCCGATTCCTCCCACGGGTACCCCAGCTCTGACCAGCTGTTCCGGGGCGTTTCCGGGCCAAGACCCTGCCAGTAGTGCTTTGTTAGGTGGTGTCGTAGGGCTGCCCTGGGGTGGGTTGTCGGCAGGTGGGGCAGGTGCCGGTCCAGGTGGCGAGGAGGTGTTGGAGTAGGTCCAGGGCCTGGTAGAGGGTCAGGCCCCGGCAGGGGCTTTTGGGCAGGTCCGTTGTTCGGTCAGGAACAGGTGGGCCGCGGTGACGAGGGTGACGTGCCGGTGCCAGCCGGTGAAGGATCGGCCTTCCAAGTGGTCCAGGCCCAGGGCGGTCTTCAGCTCGCGGTAGTCGTGTTCGATCCGCCAGCGTGACTTCGCCAGCCGGACCGGATCCCGGGCGGGTATGTCGGTGGGCAGGTTCGAGATCCAGTACTTGACCGGCTCCGTCTCGCCTTCGGGCCACTGGGCGATCAGCCAGACCAGGGGGATCGTGCCGTCATCGGCAGGGCGGGGGCGCCGGCCGGCGAGGCGGACCCGCAGAACCACGAAGTGCGAGCTCATCGCGGCTTTGGAGCCCTTGCGCCAGGTCAGGGCCTGGCCGTGGTGGCGTCCGGCAGCCAGCACGTGTTCACGTAAGGAGACCGGGGAGGTACGGTAGCGCGGCAGCGGCTTGGGCCCGAGCCCTGTGTAGACAGGCTGGTGCGGTTCGGCGTTCTGGCCGCGGGCGGTCATCTCGGCCTTGGCCTGGAGCACGTAGGCAAGGCCGCGGTCTTCCAGTCCGCGGCGGAAGTCTGCGTTCGCGCCGTAGCCGGTGTCGGCGACCAGCACCGCGGGCCTCAGCCCCTGGTTGTCCAGTTCGTCGAGCATGTCCAAAGCGAGCTCCCATTTGGGCCGATGGTGGACGGTATCGGGGATGCGGCAGCGTTCTCTGCGGTCGACCGCGTCGGGCTCGTCCCAGGAAGCGGGCAGGAACAGCCGCCAGGACAGCGGACACGAAGCCGTGTCGGACGTGGCGTGGACACTGACCCCGATCTGGCAGTTGCCGACCTTGCCCAGAGTCCCTGAATACTGGCGGGCCACCCCTGGAGAGGAGGCACCGTCCTTGGGGAAGCCGGTGTCCTCCACCACCCACACCTGCGGACGGACCACCCGCACAGCCCTCCATGCCAGACGGGCCCGGACGTCCCCGACGGGCCAGGTCGAGGACGTCATGAACTGCTGCAGCTGCTGGTGATCGATGCCCAGACGCTCCGCCATCGGCTGCATCGACTTACGCCGGCCGTCCAGCAGCAGTCCCCGCAGATAGAAGGCACCCTTCTCACGCTGATCCCGCCGCACCAGCGGCGCGAACACCTCGGAAGCGAATTCCTCCAGCCGAACCCGACACGCGGCAAGCTCCCCAGCCCTCATACAACCAGCGAACTACCACACACCCAGGGCGACAAGACCACCTGACAAAGCACTACTAGGCACTGTCCGGCGGATCATGTGGCCGTGATGGCACCAAGTTAGTTCTCGCGGGCCGGACTGCGCCCGGTTGCGAGGCGTTTCTGCCCCCGGGCATGGGCAGGACTGCCAGTGCGGTGTCTGCAATGTTCCGCAGCGTCTCCGGGTCCAGGCCGGCCTTGCCTACCGCCTCGATACCGCGGACCACCGTCAGCAGCAGTGCCGCCAACCGCTCCGGATCCGCAGCGCCATCGATGTCGCCGTGGCGCTGGGCGGCGCTGATCTCCGTTCGCAGCAGGGTCAGTAGTGCCGTCATGGTCTCGGCCGACCGTCCAGCGACCGTCGGATCGCGCTGGGCCAGTTCCGCCGCGCCCTTGGCCAACAGGCACCCGCGGCGCTCGGTGTCGGAGGCGGTGTTCTCCGCCATTAGGTGCACGTATCCCGACAGCCGGGCCAAGGCCTCTGCGTCCGGGCCACCTGCCAGCCGCCCTTCGGCCACCTCGACGACTGCGGTGCACCAGTCGCCAAACACGCGGTGGAACAGCTTGCCCTTGTCGCCGAATGCGCCGTACAGGCTGCCCTTGCCCAGGCCGGTCGCCTGGGCGATGTCGTCCATCCGGGTCCCTGCATAGCCGGTCGCCCAGAACTGTTCCCGGGCCCGCTCCAGGACGTGGCGTTCGTCGAATGCGCGTGGTCTCGGCATGGTTTCAGCCTAACCATTCTTGACTCGATCGTCCATTACTGCCTACGTTATGGACGATCCATTCCAGAACTGAAGGGGTTCGCCATGCCAGGCGTACTGCAGGAGAAGGTGGCCGTGATCACCGGAGGGACCAGCGGGATCGGGTTGGCCATCGCCCACCGCTTCGTCCGGGAGGGCGCACGGGTCTTCGTGACCGGCCGGGACATCGACCGCCTCGAAGCGGCAGTCAAGGAGATGGGCCCTGCGGCCACCGGCGTACGATCCGACGTCTCGGTTCTGGCCGACCTGGACGCGCTTTACGCGCGCGTCCGTGAGGAGGCCGGACGCATCGACGTACTGGTGGCCAACGCGGGAATCGCTGCGGACGCCGCGCTCGGCACACACACCGAGGCAAACGTCGACCTGACGCTCGCCGTCAACGTCAAGGGCACCCTGTTCACCGTTCAGAAGGCGCTTCCGCTGCTGGCGGGGAACGCCTCCATCGTGGTCGTCGGCTCGAGCAACAGCGTGCGGCCCAATGAGCAGCTCGAGGTCTACAGCGCCTCGAAGGCGGCGGTGAGCAACCTCGTGCACAACTGGGCCCGGCAGTCACGGGAGCGCCGATTCCGGGTCAACGTGCTCAGCCCGGGCCCCACGCGCACCCCTGGCCTGCTGGGCGCCGCGGGGCCGGCCGCCGATCAGTTCGCCGAGGCCACCGTGCCACTGGGGCGGCTGGCTGACGCCGAGGAAATCGCCGAGGCCGCCCTCTTCCTGGCTTCAGACGCCTCGTCGTTCGTCACCGGCGCCGAACTCTTCGCCGACGGCGGCTACACCCGGGCCTGAACGACGGCCGGTGGTGCGCATCCGGTTCCCGCGAAGCGATGGGGCGCACTCCCGGCCGCGCGTGTGCGTCGTACGAGGCCAGTACGCCCGAAGCAACGAGATCGTGGCCGCGGATGCTCATCCATCTCGCCGAGGAGACCGGACGGCACGCGGGGCATGCGGACATCGTGAGGGAGCTGCTTGACGGGGCGAAGGGGGACTACTAGGTCTCTCCGGTGGGTCGCGACCGGAGCCAAAGTCGGATCGAGGCAACGGTGACGGTGCCGTGGAAGACGTAGGCGCGTTTGTCGAACCTCGTCGCCACAGCCCGGAAGCTCTTGAGGGCATTGATCGTCCGCTCCACCTCGTTCCTGGGTTTGTAGATCGTCCTGTCGAAGCCAGGGGGCCGACCGCCCCTGCTGCCTTTGTGCTGTCGGTTGGCCCGCTGGTTCTCCTCATCGGGGCGGTGCTGCAGGGGCGTGTGCCTTTTCCCGGAAGCCGCGGGGGTGGTTCCCGGGCTGGCGTCGCGAGATGCCGACCTCCCCGGTCGGCCCCGCGTCAGCGGGGGCGTCATCCCTTCGGAGCAGCAGGCCAGGCTGACGCGTTCCTGGCAGTGACCGCGTCCGAGCGATCGTCCAGACGGCGGGCGGCGGCGCCTGGAGTACTCCTGACGAACCCTTCGACGATGGCGCGCTCTCCGAGGAAGCTGGGCTTCTTCTAGGCACCGAAGGAGGGCGCCTGACCGGGGCAGCTGCCCGTCAGGCGCCCTGTCTGTCCCCGCCAAAGGAAATTCGGTCCCTCGACGTTCACACCCTGGACATCGGCGACGACCTGCGCGGATGCCGTCCGGTGGGAACGTATGCCGTGGGCCGGCGAGGGTGCTCGAAAGCGCGCAGAGTCGCGCATGAGCTCGGCCGGTCGGCTCCACATCCGAAATGGCTCGAGCAACGGCGAGGAATCGATGAACCCGAGCGAGGCTGACCGCGCTGAACAGGCCGTCGCCGTACGCGACGTCGAGACCGCGGCCGAGGTCAAGCCGCTGCTCGACGCCCCGCAGACGGCCGCGGCCGGGGTGGCAATGTGGATCTTCGTCGTCGGCCCGCCGATCTGCCTGATCGCCGCGGCGCCGTTCGTATGGGGATGGGGCCTGTTGTCCGCGCTGGACGTCGGCATGGCGGTGGTCGCCTACCTGGTGTCCGGCTTCGGGCTCACGGTCGGTTATCACCGCCTCTTCACGCATCGCTCGTTCAAGGCACGGCGGGGCCTGCGGATCGCCCTGGCCGTCGCGGGTTCGCTGGGTGTGGAGGGTTCACCGGTCCAGTGGGTGGCGAACCATCGCCGCCATCACGCCTTCGCCGACCGGGAGGATGACCCGCACTCGCCCTGGCGCTACGGGACGGACACCCGCGCGCTACTCAAGGGGCTGGTCCACGCTCACATCGGGTGGATGCTGAAGCGCGAGCTGAGCAACCGTGCCAGGTTCGCGCCCGACATCGCCGCCGATCCCGACCTACGGCTCATCGGCCGGCTCTTCGGACTGCTGACCGCCGTCTCGCTGTTGACTCCGGCACTGATCGGCGGGCTCGTCACCGGCACCTGGACCGGCGCGCTGAGCGGGTTCCTGTGGGCCGGCGTGATCCGGATGGCGCTGCTGCACCACGTCACGTGGTCGGTGAACTCGGTCTGCCACGTCGCGGGAAAACGCCCGTTCATGAGCCGGGACAAGGCCACCAACTTCTGGCCGCTCGCCCTGCTGTCCTTCGGCGAGAGCTGGCACAACTCACATCACGCCGACCCCACGGGTGCGCGCCACGGCGTCCTGCCGGGCCAGCTCGACCCGTCGGCCCGCCTCATCTGGGTGTTCGAGAAGCTGCGCTGGGTCCATGACGTGCGCTGGCCGAGCGAAGACCGTCTCAAAGCCCGACTGCTCCCCGAAGCGGCCGGCCCGTACCCGCCCGCGGTCTGACGACACCAGCGCCCCTTACGACAACTGATCCTGCGTCTGACGCGCGGCACCTCTGGTGTTTCTGCGCACCTCAATTCCACCGGCGTCGAAATAAGGACCTGAGTCACCCGTGCGCGAGGCGGCGCTGGACGCCTGCCATGTCCCAGAACGCCTTCTGCCGTGTGATACTGCCTTCCTCCCGGTTCCCCGCCGACCGGGTCCTCGCTGCGGCCGTCCGGTGCGAAGTTGGCGGCCCAGGCGACGCGACGTACGCCACCCCGAGAGCGCGGCCCTGATCGCGCTGGCCCTGCGGGCCCGCGGTCGCCGGGCCGGGGCTGGGCCCGATCATGTCGTCGGGAGTTCCCAGGGGCCGCGCCCATGACGGCCGGTCCGGCCGCCCCAGGGCCACCGGATACAGTGCGCGAGACGGCAGCCCGGTCAGGGAGGGGAAGCGTGACCGACACCAGCGACACCCGGCCCGCCGAGGGTGAGGCGCAAGCGCCGCGGCAGAGCCGGGGCGAGGCCCCAGCGCCGCGGCAGAGCCGACTGCGCCGCCTGATGCGGTTCATCCCCCTGATCGCCCCCGTTCTGCTGTGGGCCGTGCCCTGCTGGGTGCTCCTGCACAGCGGGCAGCACTGGCCACTGCCCGTCAGGCTGGTCGGCACCGCCCTGTTCGTCTTCGGCCTCGTCGGCATGCCGTTCGCGCTGGCGCGCGGCCACGGCCGGCGGCAGCAGGATTGGGCGGCGGTCATCGGCGCCACTCTGCTGGGCACCAGCTGGATTCTGTTCACGTGGTCCGTGCTGCTCGGCGTCGTCCTGCGGCTCGTCCTGACCGTGGCCGGCGTCGGCGAGGGCCAGGACCGGGCCCGCATCGTCGCCTGGGCCGTCCTCGGCATCACCGCCGTACTGCTCGGCTGGGGGTACGCCGAGGCCCGCCGGGTGCCACGGGTGCGCCGACTCGACGTGCGACTCCCCCGGCTGGGCGCCGGGTTGGACGGCATCCGCGTCGTCCTCATCACCGACACCCACTACGGCCCGCTCGATCGCGCCCGCTGGTCGGCGCGGGTATGCGAGACGGTGAACACGCTGGAAGCCGACCTGGTGTGTCACACCGGCGACATCGCGGACGGCACGGCCGAACGCCGCCGCGCCCAGGCCGCCCCCCTCGGTACCGTGCGGGCCACCCGGGCCCGTGTCTACGTCACCGGCAACCACGAGTACTACAGCGAGGCCCAGGGCTGGGTCGACCTGATGGACGAGCTGGGCTGGGAGCCGCTGCGCAACCGCCATCTGCTGCTCGAACGCGGCGGCGACACCCTCGTGGTCGCCGGCGTGGATGACGTCACCGCCGAGTCCTCCGGCCTGGCGGGCCACCGCGCCCACCTCGCCGGAGCCTTGAACGGTGCCGACCCCGACCTACCCGTCCTGCTCCTGGCACACCAGCCCAAGTTCATCGACCGGGCAGCAGCCGCCGGCATCGACCTCCAGCTCTCCGGCCACACCCACGGCGGCCAGATCTGGCCCTTCCACCACCTCGTCCGCATCGACCAGCCCGCCCTCGCCGGCCTCAGCCACCACGGCCCCCGCACCCTGCTTTACACCAGCCGCGGCACCGGCTTCTGGGGCCCGCCGTTCCGCGTCTTCGCCCCCAGCGAGATCACCCTGCTCGTGCTCCGCTCCCCGCACCTGCCCGCCTCGGAATAGCACTCGACGGGCCGGCGAGACCGCCGCGGAGTCTCCGAGGCGATCTTCGCGCCCCGCCGCGATGTGCGAGGCCCGCCTCCGGCGGATCCGGAGGCGGGCCCGTGCGGGTGGTGGATCGCCGTCCGCGCGCCGGGGCGTCGCGGTCGCCCTACGGCGTGTAGACGGCGTCGCTGCCGTACAGCTCCCTGGTGAACGCGGAGACATCGGCGCCGCGATTGGAGCCGTCGAGGTTGTACGTCAGATAGACGCCGTACCCCTCGCTGACGGTGCGGCGGGCAAGGCTCGCGGCCGTGCTCTGCGAGGTCCGGCCGATCTCGACGGCCGCCGGCGACAGCTTCGACTTGGGCAGCGCCAGGCCGGGAACCTGCCAGGTGCCGTAGTACGGGTTCCAGACGTAGTCGAACTTGGACGAGATGTTGACGCCGCCGTAGGACAGCCGCGACGCGGCCGGGCCGATGTTGTAAAGGCTGATGATCTTGTTCGGCATGTTCGCGCGCAGCGCCGTCACCAGGTGCACGAACGAGCTGTCGTTGGGCTGGCCCGTGCCGTTGTTGCCGTAGTCGGCGTACTCGTCGTCGAAGTCGATGCCGTCGAGGCCGTACTTGGCCACGGTGTCCGACAGCTGCTTCGCGAACGCCGAAGCCGCCTGCTGGGAGGGGAAGTTGGCGAAGCCCGCGCCCTCGTGGTTGCCGAGCACCGAGAGGACGACCTTGATGCCCTTCTGCTGCAACGGCCGTATCTCCGTGGCGGCGTTGTCGAGGACGCGCTGCACGTTCTCGTTGAAGTGCAGATAGGCCGCCTTCGTACCGGTGTCGTAGTTGATGTTCGCCGCGAAGATCACGGCGACGTCGAAGACGTTGCCGCCGCCGCCCGCGAGGGTGTACTTGCCGACGTTCCGCATGCTGTTGTTGTTCACCTCGACGTACGCCACCGAGGTCGGCCCCTGTTTCGCGGCGGCGGGAGCGGGAGCGGGGGCCGCTGCCGCGCTGGTCGTGGCAGTCGCGGCGGTCCCGGCTAAGGCGAGGGCCGCGACCGCTGTGAGCGCGAACGCGGCCGTCCGTATTCTGCTCCGTACCAGACTGAACATCGTTGACCGGTCTCCCCTCGCATGGGTCGGCGCCCGACCTGTTCGGAAGCGCCGAGTGAGCCCCCCAAGTCTTCCGCTCCCGTCACCGAATCCCGGGAATCGCGCGCGCATTCTTCACGACTCCCACGCACCGCCCACCACGAGCACATCCCCGAACGCCGCGCACCCCTGGTCGCGCCGGGGGCTTCGCCATTGACAGGCTCGGCTAAGCACATTAGCTTTTAGCTAACGCATTTAGCCGGAGCTGAGGGGTGTCATGACCGAGTACCTTGCCGTCGACGGCGGCACGATCGCCTATGAGGTGGCGGGCTCCGGCCCGCTGATCGTTCTCGCCCATGGCATGGGCGACAGCCGCGCCGCGTACCGTGCCGTGGTCCCGCCGCTGGTGGCGGCGGGCTATCGGGTCGCCGCGGTCGATCTGCGCGGCTGCGGCGAGTCCAGCGCCGCCTGGCCGGCCTGGAGCCGCACCGCCATCGCCGGCGACCTGCTGGCCGTGATCCGCCACCTGGGCGGCCCGGCCCTGCTCGTGGGCCACTCGATCTCCGGCGGCGCCGCCACCATCGCCGCGGCGCGGGAGCCCTCGCTGGTCAGCGCGGTGGTCGAGTTGGCGCCGTTCACCCGCAAGCAGTCGATCCGCCTCGGCGACCTGCGGGTCAAGCGCTTCCGGCAGGGCATGCTGCGGCTGCTCGGCACGGGCGTGTTCGGCAGTGTGCCGCTCTGGCGCTCGTACCTCGACGTGGCCTCCCCCGGCGTGAAACCCGCCGACTGGGCCGAGCGGCTCGGCCGCATCGACTCCCTGCTGCGCGAGCCGGGCCGGATGAAGGCCATGCAGGGCATGGGCCGCTGCGCCCCGACCGACGCCGGCGCGCAGCTCGGCAATGTGCGCTGCCCGGTCCTGGTCGTGATGGGCACACTCGACCCCGACTGGGCCGATCCGCACGCGGAGGGTTCGGCGATCGTCGATGCCCTGCCGTCCGGCCTCGGTCGCCTTGAGATGATCGAGGGCGCCGGGCACTACCCGCACGACCAGTTCCCCGACCAGGTGGTTTCGCTGATGCTCGCCTTCTTCCGCTCGGACGCCGCTCATGCCTAGGGCCGGTCTGGACCCGGTGGCCGTGGTGGCGGCCGGTGCCGCCCTCGCCGACGAGGTGGGCCTCGCCCATCTGACGATGGGTCTGCTGGCCGAGCGGGTGGGCGTGCGCACCCCCTCCCTGTACAAGCACGTGGGCGGCCAGGAGGACCTCAACCGGCGCATCGCGGCGCTGGCGTTGAGCGAGGCCGCGGACGCCGTCGGCGGCGCCGTCCGGGGGTACGCGGGCCGCGACGCCCTGGCGGCCGCGGCGCGCGCCTTCCGCGGCTTCGTCCTGGAGCACCCCGGCCGGTACGCCGCGACGGTCGGCCTGGAACCCTCCGGCCCGGACGACCCGCTGGCCATCGCCAGTCAGCGGCTGCTCGACGCGTTCACCGCGGTCCTGCGCGGCTACGACATCGCGAAGTCCGACGTGAACCACGCCCTGCGCATGCTCCGCAGCTTCTGCCACGGCTTCGCCACGTTGCAGGCGGCGGGCGGCTTCCAGTGGAGCACCGACATCGACGAGAGCTTCGAGTGGCTGATCGCCTTCACCGACCGGGGCCTGCGCGCCATGTGAGGGCGCCGCCGCACGGGTCGGTCGCCGGGGCGTCCTCGGCGACGACATATGAGTACGGCAGCGGATACCGGCAGGTTGGCCGGTTCCATAGCGTCCCTTGTATGGAGAACACCACAACTGCTGCTGATGGTGCGGCCTCTGACGGCGCGGCCGGGCCGGACCGCCGCGGCGCCCCTCGGCGGCGCACCGCTGCCGGCTGGGCAGGGCTGGTCGTCCTCGCGGTGGTAGTGCTGGTCCTCGGAGTCCTCGTGGGGCTGGTGGGGCCTCTCTTCGCCATCGCCTGCGACTCCTGCCCGGACGGTGTCCGGGGCCCGCAGCGTTTCGGCGATGCCCTGATAGCCACCGCACGGTACGTGGTGCCGCTCGCGACGCTGGGAACCATCGTGGGGATGTTCCATCCCAGAGGTGGTGCCCGAGTGGGCGGTATCGGACTGGCGGCACTGGTCATGCTGCTGTTCCTGATGCTGGCCCTCGGCCTGTCCAACACCTGACACAAACGAGTGGCCCTCCACCCGGCAGCATGCCGACCCTCCGGGGCCCGGGGCCGGGACCGGAGCCGGCGGGCTGGCGCTTCACCTCGCTGCCCGTCCCGTCGCCCTCACCCTCACCCGCCGCGCGACCCGGTGCACACCGGGCCGGCAACGGAAAGGTGTCATCCGCGAGGCCCATCCCCCCTCCCCCGCGCGGTGAAAGTGGTGCGCCCTGGGACGGATGCACCCGCGGCCGCTACCGGACAGTCTTGAGTACCGGCACCGCGAAACCGGAGGTCACGGTGACTGTTCCCGCGCGAGCCCCGGCCCGCCCCGGGCTGCCGTCCCCGGGGCCCGGGTGGCGGGTGTGGCCCCGGCGGTGGCCCCGGTGGGCGCCCCACGCCGCCGCGGCGTGGGGCGTGGGGTACGCCGCCGTCCAGGTGGTCTGGGCCACGACGGGCGCCACCGTCCCCTGGTCGCCGCATGTGGCCTACGCGCCCGGCGTCCAGCTCGCGCTGGCCGCCCTGGCCCTGCTGGCCGCCGGGGCCTGCCTGGCAACCCCCCGGCCGCCTGCCCGGCGCGGCCGGGGGGCGGTGACGGCGGTACTGGCCGTGGCGGTCCCCGTCTTCGCGATGGGCATGGCCAGCCTGCCCGCGTACGTCGTCACCTTGGCGTCGTTGTCGGGCGTGGAGAGCGACACCGGCTTCGCCCATGTCCTGCTGAACACCGTGGGCCTGGCCCTGCTGCTGTTGGTCGTCGTCTCCCACCGGCGGCGGCTGCGGGGCCGGTGTCCGCGGTGCGGGGCCGAGCACACCGGCGACGGCAGCGGACCGCTGGTCCACCCGCCCGCCTCGGTGGCGTCCCGGCGGACCCGGATCCAGGTGTACCTGCTGATGTGCGGGCTGCTGCCGTGGGCGGTCGTCAAGACCATCTGGACGCTCGGCGGCGACGCGCTGAGCGTCACGGCGGAGAAGTGGCGCGAGGAGAACGCGGGCGGCTCGGGCGCGGCCAAGGCGCTCGCCTCAGTGGGCATCGACGTCACCGTCCTGGCCGCGCTGGCCGGAATCTTCCTGCTGCTGGGGTTGATGTACCCCTGGGGCCAGGTGTTCCCACGCTGGACGCTCCTCCTCACCGGGCGACGGGTGCCCCGCCTCCTGCCCCTCCTGCCGGCATGGCTCTCGGCGATCGGCCTGTCCGTCTACGGCGTCGTCCTCGTGATCTACGCCCCGCTCAGTGCCGCGGATGTACTGCCGCGGATCAAACCGGACGGGGCGTTCACCTCCAGCGCCGGAATCACCTGGATGGTGCTGTTCGGCGGACTCGCCTTCGGCGGCCTGGGCTTCGGCCTGATCGCCGCGGCCCGCTCATACGCCGCCCGCACCCGCCCGGTCTGCGCGACCGCCGCCGCCACGGACGCGACGCGTGGGAACTGATCGGGGTCGGTGGAGACCCCCACTCGACGCTCCGTGAGACCTCGGGCGGGACAAGGTCCTGCACGGCACCAGTGACTCGAGGCCGGCTGCGGCTACGCAGGTCCGCGAGATGATCGCGTCATGACTGAGATCGTTCTGATGTCCGACCCGAAGGTCGCGGCCGTACCTGTTCAAGAGTGCGGTGAACGACTCCTGGATGTGCGACGGGACAGCCGCCTGTTGGTCGACGAGCGGAAGTGGCAGGACTCCGCCGGCGCTTTCGCACACCTGCGGGAAGGAGTGCTTGACCGACTCCACAAAGCTCAGGCACAGCTGCCTCAAGGGATGCGGCTGCTGTTCGTCGAGGGATACCGCCCGCCGTCCCTCCAACGTCGCTACTTCGACGAATACGCAGCCCAACTGCGCGCCACGCATCCGGAATGGGCTGCCGAGCAGGTCCACTCGGCAGCCAGTCGCTACGTGTCGCCACCGGAGATCGCACCGCACAGCGCCGGGGCGGCTGTTGACCTGACGCTCGCTGACGCGGGCGGGCGTGAGCTCGACCTGGGCACCCGCATGAATGCGACTCCTGAGGAGAGTGCGGGCGCCTGTTACACGCAGGCTGACGACATCAGCCGCGAGGCTCGCTCCCAGCGGGACATCTTGGGCACCGCGCTCACCGCTGTCGGCCTGGTCAACTACCCAACGGAGTGGTGGCACTGGTCATATGGAGACCGCTACTGGGCCTTGCAAACCGGAGCGAAAGTTGCCCGCTACGGGCCCATGGACCTGGACTGACCGCGGACTTCGCAAAGGCCGGCATACGGTCGGGCATGGTGAAGGCAGGCGACGCGGCGACTCCCGCGCCCTCATGGTGTGGGAGTCGCCCCGATATCAGCGGAATGCTTGTACTTCGTGCTCTTCACGATGGTCACCCGGGGGTTCTCCGGGACCGGGCTCCCGGAATCCCGTGCGGTGAGTTCGGCGGGCCACGAAGTCCCGGGATACAAACCGACCGCTTCGCTCTTCATGCGAACCGTCGCATCAAATCCATGATCGCCGCTAACGCGGACGGCGACTTCGTAGAACGCACGTTGATCACCACGATTGGTGACCTTTATCGGCACCGTCAAAGCCGATCCGCTGCGCACCGGCTTGAAGACCGTCACATCCCCCTGAGTCAGCACAGGATGTCTGAAGTGCTCGTTCTCCTTCTCCTTCGACTCCCCCGGCGTGACCGGAACGCCACGTGGAGCCGCCGCGGCCCGTTCCTTGCCCGCCTCCTCCTGGGCTCTCTGCTCAGCCGTCCGAGGAGTGGGGGAGCTTCCCGCCGCCGATGCGGAGGGGTCGGGTGCGCCCGGTAAGGAAGGTGATTCCGTGGCGTTCAAGGTTCTCGAGGGCGGTGCCGTGGCAGCGCTCGAGTCACCCCCATCGGCGCCGCACGCCGTGGTGAGGACGCCGGCTGACACCATCAGCACGGTGAGAGTGAGCGCCGAACCGCGCGCTCCCGGCCGACGGAACGGGCGGGCGGAATGCTGTGCCGGTGTGTGCATGTGCATGTTTCCGTTCCACTGCTAGGCAACGTGATGTGGACCTGATTGTCGTGCGGTCGACGCGTGATTCTTGCGCGCGGGGTCAATTCTCAGCCGCGGGGCGCAGCCGCGGCGCACTGGGACAATGGAGGTCATGCGCTCGTGCGGCAAGGGGGATGCGTGGTGAAGCTGGGAACGGCACGTGCCATCGGGGCGGACTGGGTCGCGCGGTATGCCCGCTCGGATGCGGAGTTCCGCGGGGCGTATTTCAGCGGCTCGACGGTCGGGCTCCCGGACGACGCCGAGTTGGCGCCCTCCTCTGACGTCGACATCGTCGTCATCACCGCCGCGGACGACCCGCCCGCCAAGCCGGGCAAGCTCCGCTACCGGGACACGTTGCTGGAAGTCAGCTATCTGCCCTGGTCGCAGCTCGTTTCCGCCGACGACGTCCTCGCCTCCTATCACGTGGCCGGCAGCTTCCGCACCGACGCGATCATCGACGATCCCACCGGGCACCTGCGCACACTGCAGGCATACGTCGCGGGCCACTTCGCGGCGCGGCCCTGGGTGCGCCGGCGATGTCAGGACGCCCGCCGCCGGATCGAAACCCGGCTCGCGGCGATCGACGCCTCGGCGCCGTTCCCTGCGCAGGTGCTGTCCTGGCTGTTTCCCACCGGCGTGACCACCCATGTGCTTCTGGTCGCCGCCCTGCGCAATCCCACCGTGCGTCTGCGGTACCTGGCCGCTCGCGAGGTCCTCGCCGACCACGGACACCTCGGTCGCTATCCGGAGCTGCTGGATCTCCTCGGCTGCCGGAATCTGCCCGCCGGGCGCATCCAGCACCATCTGCGGGAACTCACCGAAGTGTTCGACGCCACCGCCGAGGTGGCGAGGACCCCGTTCCTCTTCAGCAGCGACATCACCCCCTCCGCACGGCCGATCGCGATCGACGGCAGCCAGGAGCTCATCGACCGTGGCGACCACCACGAAGCCGTCTTCTGGATCATCGCGACCTTCGCCCGCTGTCACACCATCCTGGCCGCGGACGCCCCCGAGCTGCACCGTGCCCTCGCCCCCGCGTTCCACGCGGCCGTCGGCGACCTCGGCATCAGCTCGACCGAGGACATCCTCCACCGCGCCGAGGAGGTCACCCGGTTCCTGCCCCGCCTCTGGCAGACCGCCGAGGACATCATGGCGAGCAATCCCGGGATCAGCGGATAGAGGCCCACATCATGAGCGAGTGGCCGGCCCGTCGGCCGGGTTCGCGGCGGCGGCGACGATGTCCCGCAGTGCGGCGACATGGCCGTCGAAGGCGTCCCGGCCGGTGGGTGTCAGCCGAGCGCGGACCTTGCGGCGGCTGCCGCTGAGGCGGCGTTCCGTGGCGACATAGCCGGCCTCTTCGAGTGTCGCGAGCTGCTTGGACAGTGCCGAGTCGGACATCGCCAGCCGGTCCTTGAGGAAGGCGAACTCCGCCCAGTCGGCGGCTGCCAGCGTCGCCACCAGCGACAGCCTGGTGCTGGGATGGATCAGCTCGTCGAACCGCGCCTTCGTCATGCCCGCACCCAACGACGCAGCACGCGCAGGATTTCCGGTCCACCGAACCCGACGACGGCCGCGATCAGCGCCGCCGCCCAGATGCCGGCGTGGGCGGCGCCGTCGGCGTCGAGCGCGAGGGCCACCAGGACAGTGGCGCCGATGAGTCCGAGCAGCATGCCGACCACGACCAGCGGGATGCGGTGGCCGGCGACCGCCGCGCTCACCCGCAGCTGATCCGTGCGCCGGCGTCCGTCGAGCAGGCGGGAGGCGAGCCACCCGTGCCCGATGCCGAAGGCCACGGTCGCGATCCCGGCCAGCCACTGCGGCAGTACGTTGCCGAGCACGCCCAGCAGAAGCCAGCCGCCCGCCATCGCCCACCAGTAGCCACGCGGCAAGCCGACTTCCTCGGCCACCTGGCGTTGGGCCCGGTCCACCGCGCCCAGTGCGGCGCTGGCCTGCTCAGGAGCGATGTTCTCCATGACGAGACCTCACTTTCCCATCGGGAAAGTAATCGTCCTACTTTCCTGTCAGGAAAGTCAAGCGTTGTGGTGAGGGGTGCGCCCAGCGGGTTCACGTGCGAGGCGACGGTCGCATTTCCTGGCCTTGGCGCGGGGCGGCGTGTATGGGGTTGCACCTTCCGTAGCGGCATGTGGTCCGGTGGACTTACGTCCCGATCCCTTGAGGAAAGGTCCCTGCTCATGCGCTCGTCTTTCATGCCACCCCGCCAGGTCAGGATCGGTGACGCGGCGGCCTTCGCCGGCTGCACGCCACGGGCGATTCGCCATTACCACGCGATCGGCCTGCTCCCCGAGCCCGAGCGGGGCGGCGATGACCGCCGCCGCTACGGGTACGAGGACATGATCCGCCTGCTGTGGATTCGCAAGATGGCCGACGCCGGGATCGCCCTGGACGACATCCGTGACGCCTTCACCACCGGCATGGCTTCCGCCGGTGCGGACAACGGAGACGGTATCGCGGGCACCCTGGAGCGGTTGGAGGAAACCCTCGCCGAGCAGGAGGCGGAATTGCGGCGGCAACGGACCGCCGTGCAGCGGATGCGCACCGAAGGCAGCCGGATGGGCCTGCTCTCCGACGTCGTCACCGAACGTCTCAAGAGCCTGCCCGAGGGCTCCCTGCGGCAGGCGGACCTGGACAGTCTGCTGGTCACTGAGCGGATCTTCGGCCCGCTCGGCGCGGCCGTCCAGGCCACCCGCTACGTCGTCCTGGCCACGCATCCCACTCTGCGGGAGGATTCCGACCGCATCGATGACGCCGAGGAGGCACTCGACGACAGCGTCGCCGTCGACGATCCACGGGTGGCTCAAGTGGCCGTCGAGCGGCACGCCTTCGAATGTGCCCTGCACGCCGTCATCGAGGAGTCCGGCCTGGACAAGGACGACGATGCCCTCTTCGACGCCTGGGACACTGTGCACCCCGCTACCGCCGATGACGGCGAGGACGAGGCCGACCTCGGCTCCGGCAGGCGGGAGGCTGACTCCATGAGCGCGGTCGAAGCCATCGGCAAGATGCCCTACGACTTCTCCCCAGCCCGCCTGCGCTGTATGGAACTGGCCGAAGAGCTGTCCGCCCAAGACTCACCCGCTATCTGAAGCCGGCCTGGCCCAGTGGATTCCAGTTGAACCAGCCTCGGGACGTGTCATAGAGGTTCGTGGGCTCGTCACACGTCTGGGACGTCGAGATCCGCAGGGCGACGGCGTCCGCGCGCGCCGCATAGTCGTCCGCCAGAACCACCAAGATCAGAACGGAGGACAGCAGGAGCACGGGAAGAACTCGTCCGCGGCGCATGCGTGAGATGACCAGTGCCGCCACGGACAGCACGAGGCCGGCCAGCAGGAACCACCGGTTCACGTTTGCTTCCCGGTCGAGTCGCGCGGACAGCTCTACGAGGTCATCGCAGAGTACGTACGTCTCCGGTCCGCCGAACAGCGACAGACCGCGTTCCAGCACCGCGGCCAGCACGATGAACACCCCGAGGACCGGCAGCAGACTCGGATCTCTCTCCGCCCCCGACCCCGGCCCCAACCCCGCCCCCGACCTCGACGCCGCCCCGAGCTGCCGTGCAACCCCCATGGCCCCCGCACCCTTCGACTGCCCGGCGGAACATCCGACCGAGCCCAGAGATTACCGCCCCATCCCGTCGGGGTGCGGTGGCCACATCGGTGAACGTAGGTGGTCAGCGCACTAGTGGCGCGCCAGGCCGTCGACCATCAGAGCGAGCGTGAAGTCGAACCGGTCGTGGCCCTCACCCGCGGTGAGCTCGGCGGCGTGGCGGGTGGTGTGGGGGAAGGCCTCGGCGGGCAGCGCGGTGAAGCGGCGCAGCAGTTCGCCGCGGTCGAGGACCCACGCGGCGTCGTCCTGCGTCGATCGCTTGCGCGCGATCGACATCTCCAGGCAGTAGGCGGCCACGTACAGCAAGAGGGCGTCGATGGCCCAGGCCGCGGCCTGCGGGGCGACACCGCCGGCGAGCAGGATCGCCAGCATTCCCTCACTGACGCGCACGATCTCGAGGTCGGTGGGGACCATGGCGAGCGCCGCGCGGGAGATTCCGGGGTACTTCAGGTACTGGTCGCGCAGCTGGGCGCATACGCCACGGATCTGCTCCCGCCAGGTCGCGGGGTCGGGCTCGGGCAGTACGAGCTCGGCGCACAGCCGCCCGATGAGCAGCTCGTCGAGGTCGGCCTTGTTGACCACATGGGCGTAGAGCGAGGCGGGTCCGGTGTCGAGCGCGCCGGCCAGCCGGCGCATGGTCAGCGCCTCGTAGCCCTCTGTGGCGACGACATCCAGCGCGGTGTCGATGACCTGCTCCACGGTGATCGGGGCTTTGCGGCGCCGTGGCCTGGGGGCGGCTTCGGCGTCCGGGCCGGGGGTCGGCGGCTGGTGGCGCGCCGCGCGTCGCTCTCTCGGGTTCACCCGACCCATCATAGCTTGACACGAACACTGTTCGTACATAGAACACTGTTCGTGACAGCGAATGTGAACCAGGACATGGACGTGACCGTGGTCGGAGCCGGGCCGGTGGGCCTCGTGCTCGCCGCGGAGCTGGCGCTCGCCGGGGCGAGGGTGCAGATACTCGAGCGGCTGGCCGAGCCGAGCGAGGCGATGAAGGCGGGGGCGATCAACGTGCCGACGGCCGAGGCGCTCGACCGCCGCGGCCTGCTGCCCGCCGCCGAACAGGTGCAGCGGGAACTGCTCGAGCGGATGGGGTCGTTCGCCCGCACGGCCGACGACCAGCCGCCCGGTGGCGGCCGGTCCGCGCCCGGGTCGCGGTTCACCGGGCATTTCGCCGGCATGATCCTCGACGCCGGCCTCGTGGACTGGTCCGATCCCGAGCTCGCCGCCCACACCGCGGTCGACGGAGGCAGGCTGGTGCCGCAGCGTGAGCTGGAAGAGCTGCTGGCGGAGCATGTCGCGCGACTCGGCATACCGGTGTGCCGCGGGGTGGAGGTCACCGCGCTCGACGACACCGGCGACGGCGTGCTCGTCGGCACCACCGCCGGTCCGGTGCGCACCGGGTGGCTGGTCGGGTGCGACGGCGGGCGCAGCACCGTACGCCGCCTCGCGGGCATCGACTTCCCCGGCACCGACCCCGAACTCACCGGACATCTGGCCGTCGCCGACATCGCCGACCCTTCGGTGCTCGCCGACGGATGGGTGTGGTCGACCCGGGGGGCGTACCGCTACGGGCCACAGCCCGGGCGGGTGGTCACCGTGGAGTTCGACGGCTCTCCCGCCGACCGCTCGGCGCCGGTCACCCTCGATGAGGTGCAGACCAGTCTGCGCCGGGTCTCGGGCACCGACGTCACGCTGACCGCACTGCGCGGCGCCGCGACCCGCTGGACCGACAACGCCCGCCAGGCCGCCACGTATGGGTCGGGGCGGGTGCTGCTGGCGGGCGACGCAGCGCATGTGCACTCGCCGTTCGGCGGTCAGGGGCTCAATCTCGGGGTCGGCGACGCGATGAACCTCGGATGGAAGCTCGGTGCCGTGGTGGCCGGATGGGCGCCCGAAGGGCTGCTCGCCACCTACGACGCCGAGCGTCGCCCCCTCGGCGCCTGGGTGCTGGACTGGACGCGGGCCCAGATCGGGGTGATGCGCGGGGACGCGGCGTCGGCCGCGCTCCGGGAGGTCGTCGCCGATCTGCTGAGCACCCGGGAGGGCACGACCTACGCGGTCAAGAAGATCTCCGGTGTCACACAGCGCATCGACCTGCCCGGCGACCATCCGCTGATCGGCCGGTACGTCCCCGACCTGCGGCTGAGGGACGGCTCCCGGCTGGCCGACCACGGTCACGGGGGTGGGTTCCTGCTGCTCGACCGCTCTGCGGACGGCGCGTTCGCCCGCCTCGCCGCGGCCTGGGGCGGGCGGGTGAGCAGCGTGACCGACGGCCACGCGACGCCGACCGGGGTGTTGGTACGCCCGGACGGGGTGGTCGCCTGGGCCTCCGACACCACCGACCTCGCCGCCGTCACCGGCCTCGAAGCCGCCCTGCGCCGATGGACCGGCGCGCCGACGTCCTCACGCGAGCGCGAGACGGTGGGGCTGGTGGAGCCGGTGGGGCTGGTGGGACCGGTGGGGTGAGCCCCCTGTCGTTCTGTCGTGCGGCCGGCGAACCCGTCGCGGACGGGCCCGGTTGCGGGACGCCGCACGGGCAACGTTCTCGCAACGTGGCGGGGAGTTCGCTGGACTTGGCCCCTGACCGCTCGGTGAGCATGATCGGAGAGGGATCGCCCATGGACCGTATCGCGCTGACCCCGGCCGCGGCCGAGCTGATCCGCCAACTGCGAGCGGAGCACGGCCCGTTGATGTTCCACCAATCGGGCGGCTGCTGTGACGGCAGCGCGCCGATGTGCTATCCGCTCGGCGAGTTCCGTACGGGCGGGTCGGATGTGCTCCTCGCGGAGCTGGAGGTGGACGGGGTCGAGGAGCCGGTGGGCTTCTGGATGTCGGCCTCGCAGTTCGAGCGGTGGGCGCATACGCATCTCACGGTGGACGTGGTGCCCGGGCGCGGCAGCGGCTTCTCCCTGGAGGCGCCGGAGGGTGTGCGCTTCCTGATCCGCTCACGGCTGCTGGACGACGCGGCGAGCTGAGCGCGGCGCGGCGTTTGCCGGGGGCGTGGCATGCACGGAGCGTCGCCTGCGGGGCACGGCGTCTGCCGGGCGCGTCACCCACACGGCACATCGCCCGCGTGGAACATCGCCCGCGTGGCGCGCGGCGCCGGCCAGGCGGTGCGCATCACCCGCTCGTGGCGTCAGCTCGCGTCGGCCAGTGCCAGGGTGTGCAGTCGCTCGGGCGGGCCCGGGCGGGCGTAGTACCAGCCCTGGGCGGTGTCACAGCCCAGCCCCCGCAGATGCTCGGCCTGTACGGCCGTCTCCACGCCCTCGACCGTCACCGCCAGGTCCAGCGTGTGGGCGAGCGAGACGATGCCCTCGACGATCTTGACGTCGACCGGATCGGCCGGGGCCCGCTGCATGCCCCGGGTGAAGGAACGGTCCAGCTTGAGCTGGGAGACCGGGAGCCGGCGCAGGTACGAAAGGTTGGAGTAGCCGGTGCCGAAGTCGTCCAGGGCGATGTCCACGCCGAGGTCGGCGAGTTGCCGCAGGGGTCGCAGGGCGCTCTCGTCGGCGCCGATGAGGTCGTTCTCGGTGACCTCCAGGCACAGCGCGCTGGGGCACAGCCCGGCGCTCTCCAGGATCGCCACCGTGTCGGAGACCAGCGTGGGGTGGCTCAGCTGGCACGGCGAGAGATTGACGTTGACGCGCAGCGGCTCGCCGTCGTCATCGGCGGCGTCGCGCCACTCCCGCGCCTGCCGTGCGGCCTGCTCCAGCACCCAGCGGCCGAGCGGGACGATCAGCCCGGTGTCCTCGGCGAGCGGGATGAACTGGTCGGGGCCTAGCACCCCGTGCACCGGATGCAGCCAGCGTACGAGCGCCTCCGCACCGCGCACGGTGCCGTCGGTGAGCCGTACCAGCGGCTGGTACTCGATGAAGAACTCGCCCTTCTCCAGGGCGGAGGGCAGCCCGTTGGTGAGGCTGTGGCGGGCGATCACCCGGGCGTTGGAGTCGGCGTCGGCGATCTCATAGCGATTGCCGCCCGCGGCCTTGGCCCGGTACATCGTGATGTCGGCGCTGCGCAGCACCTCGGCCCGGCCGATCTCCCCCGCCCGGCCGTCGACCACGCCGATACTGGCCCGTACCCGCAGCTCACGGCCCTCCACCCGGACGGGTTCGGCGAGCGCGGCGAGCATCCGGCGGGCCAGCCCGGCGCCGTCGGCCTGCGCCGCGGGGCCGGTGACCAGGGCGAGGAACTCATCGCCACCGACCCGGGCGACCAGCTCGGCGGGAGTACTCACACAGTCCTGGAGGCGCTTGGCGACGGCCCTGAGCATCCGGTCGCCGGCGGCGTGCCCGAGGCTGTCGTTGACCGCCTTGAAGCCGTCCAGATCGAGGTAGCACACGCCGAACCGGTCGGCGTCCGCCCCGGCGGCCAGCACCTGGTCCAGCCGCTCCAGGAACAGGGTGCGGTTGGGCAGCCCGGTCAGCTCGTCGTGGGTGGCCTCGTAGCGCAGCCGCTCCCGCAGCTGCCGGTGCTCGGTGATGTCCTCGGCGAGGGCGAGTTGGTACTGCGGGGCGCCGCTGGAGTCGCGCAGCAGGGTGACCGTCAGGTTGGTCCACAGCTCGCTGCCGTCGTCGCGGTAGTGCGGCTTCTCGATGCGGAAGTGGTCGCGCTCCCCGTTGACCAGCTCGCGGTAGAGCTCATGGGCGCCCGGTACGTCGTCGGGGTGGACGAACTCGGTGACGTTGCGGCCGGGGCGGAAGAAGTCCATCCCGCCGAACATCCGGGCCATGGCGTCGTTGACGACGAGCACCTCGCCGTCGAGTCCGGCGATGCCCACGCCGATGACCGCGCCCTCGAAGACGGCCTGGAACTTGGCCTCGCTCGCGTGCAGCGCCTTCTCGGCCTCGGTCCGGGCGGCCAGCGCGGCCCGCGAGATGGCCTCCTGCTCATCGCGCTCGCACTTGCGCAGCTCGCGGACGAACCCGGCGGCGAGGGCGTGCTGCAGCCGTACGCAGCGGGCGCGCGCCTCCTCGTCGGACAGCGGCTCGTGGCCGGGCGCGGCGGGCAGTCCGGCGGACGGCGACTCGCCGGACGGCCCGGCGGCGGACGGCCCGGCGGCGGACGGCCCGGCGGCGGACGGCCCGGCGGCGGACGGCCCGGCGGCGGACGGCCCGGCGGCGGACGGCCCGGCGGAGGACGGCCCGGCGGAGGACGGCCCGGCGGGGGACGAGCAGGACACCAGGTGCGCGTCGATGACGCCCAGGATGGCGGGCAGCGCCTCGGGCTCGGTGCACTGCGCGTCCACCAGCGCGGCCCCGACCGCGTACGCCGCCTCGGTGTCGAAGGGAGAGCCGCGCAGGGCGGCGCTCAACCGGTGGGCCAGCGGCAGCAGATAGACCTCGAACTCATCGGGGGTCATCGTCGTGGCCGCCAGCGGGTGGACGGCCCGGCACCAGATGCCCGCGAACCGCCTCAGCTGATCGTTCTCCGTGGGGGCGGGATGTCCGGCGGCGTCCCCGGCGCCGCGGTCACATCTCGGCCCGCCCGATTCGGAGGTCATATCGCGCGCTCCCCGGGGCCGCCGCCATGGGCTGAGGCCCTGTCGCATGCCGCGTCCTCGCCTGTGGCGTCGATGCCCTCCGGCCGCCAGGCGGCTTCCACGTCCTGCACTTCCTTCGCCCTCTTCCGGCTTCCGGGGCCGCCCTCGGGTCGTCCGCGTCCTCGGGGAAGTTGAGCACGACGAAGAGCGGCACGGCAACCCGCTGCTGAGGCGAGATTACTGATCAACCGTTCGATGAGGAAAGGAAAAACGGAAAACTTCAATCCGGATCTGATCATGGAGAGGTGCGCCGCCCTAGGATGTCGAGCACCTGTCACGGGCATCTGCCGGCGTCCCAATCCCCGCGCTGACCTCGACCCTCCAGAGGGCGGGCCATTGAAAGCGGCTCCGCCGAACCCGTCGGGATCGGCCTTCTGACGCGCCGCCAATCTTGCCCATGGACAGTCGAATTGGGAAATCCATCACGTCGGCGCGCTCGACCGTCGCACCGGGCGAGGAGACGGGACACACGTCCTTCCGTCCCGTCCGTCCGCCCTCCGGGGCCGTCCGTTCCCCTCTCCCGGCGCGTCCCCTGCGCCCAGGAGATCGAAAGGCGCGCACCCTTTTCACCCTCATGCGGTGAATTGCCATGAAGTGGGTACTCGGCCGAGCGGATCTCTCGAGATGCCAGCTCGAGAAGGCATGAGGACGCACGGAACACATGAGGACGCACGGAGTGACCCAATGGCCCCACCAGGTGTCGCCGACGATCTGCTGCTGCACCGCTGTCTGACTCTGTTCACCGGCTTCGACGGGATCGACGGCCAGGACGGGGCGGAGATACTGCGCCGGGCGATGGCCCAGGTCAGCGCGGTCGGGACCGGCCGCGCCGAGGCGGGATACCTCTGGCTCGGCGAGGGCCTGGTCCGCTGTCCGCACGACGGTCAGCGAGCCACCGAGGCCCTGGACGCGCAGGTGAGGGAGCTGGCCGGACGGGACGGGCCGGTGCGGCTCCCCCGGCGGGCCTGGGGCTGGGCATTCGGGCTTCGCGCACCGGGCGGGCCGCACGAGCCGGATGGGCTGCGCGAACCGGGTGGGCTTCGAGAACCGGACGCGCTACGCGAACCGGGTGGGCGAAGCGAGCCGGGCGCGCCCCATGCGCCGGACGGCCTGCACGGCGCCCTGGTCGTGAGCTACCGCGACCGGCCCGGCGAGGACGAACGGCTGCTGCTCACCCTGCTCGTACGGCAGACCGCCGCGGCCCTGTCCGCCGCCGCCGCGCACCGCCGTGAGCGCGCCCAGGCCCTGGAGCTGCGCCGGGCGTGGGACGAGCGGGAGGCGATACGGCGGCGGCTGGACACCTCGCTGACCGATCTCTCCCAGCTGCGGGAGGTGCATGACGCCCTCGCCCGCTCGGCCGCCCACGGCGACGGCGAGGACGGGATCGTCCGGACGCTGTACCGGATCACCGGGCTGGCGGCGGCCGCCGAGGACCGGTTCGGCAACCTCCGGGCCTGGGCGGGCCCCGGCCGCCCGGAGCCCTACCCCAAACCCGATCCGGCGCAGCGCGAGGAGCTGCTGCGGGAGGCCGCCCGCAGGCCGCGTCCGGTGCGGGTGCGGGACCGGCTGGTCGCGGTGGCCGATCCGCGCGGCGAGGTGCTGGGCGTGCTGTGCCTGGTGGACCCGGACGGCCGGGCCGATGAGCGGGCCGTCCGCGCGCTGGACCACGCCGCGACCTCGCTGGGCCGGGAGCTGGCCCATCTGCGCGAGCTGGCCGAGGTGGAGCTGCGGCTGCGGCGGGAGCTGGTCGACGATCTGCTCTCGGGCGCGGACGACACCAGTGCGTACGCCCGCGCGGAGGCGGTCGGCCACGATCTGCACGGGCCGCACCATGTGATCGTGGTGCGCTGGAGCGACCGTCCGGCCGACGATGTGTTCCTGAAGTCCGTGAGCCGGGCGGCCACGGGCATGGGCCTGCGGATCCTGCCCGCCCTGCGCTCGGACGCGGCGGTCCTGGTGGCCCAGAGCGCACCGGGCGAGCGGTCGCTGCACTCGGCGCTGAGCCGTGAGCTCGGCACGGACAGCGGGGCGATCGGGGTGGGCGCCTCCTGCGGCACCCCGCACGAGGTGCCCCGCTCGTACCAGGAGGCGCTGCGGGCGCTGGAGGTGCGCCGCCGTTCCAACAGCGCGAGCGGCATGACGTTCTACGACGACCTGGGCCTGTACCGGATCCTGCGCACCGGGAGCGACCACCGGGAGGTGGAGGGGTTCGTCCGGGAGTGGCTGGGCCCGCTGATGGATTACGACGCCCTGCACCACACGGACCTGGTGGAGACCCTCTCCCAGTACTTCGACCGCGGCGGCAACTACAGCGAGACGGCCTCGGCGCTCGTGATCCACCGCTCGACCCTGCGCTACCGGCTGCAGCGCATCCGCGAGATCAGCGGAATCGATCTCGCGGACGTGGACAGCAGGCTCAACCTCCAGGTCGCCACCCGCATCTGGAAGGTCATGCGCGGCGGCGCCGAGTGAGCGGCATGTCGCCGGGCACCCGTGACCGACGAGGCGGCACGACACGACGAGGCGGGATGGGCCATGACCGACAGATACGACAGTGTGGCACGCACCCTGCTCGACCAGCAGGGCACGACCTTCGCCGCCCAGGCCGGGATCAAGCTCCGCGACAGCCCCGGCCCGCTCTACCAGCTGCTGGTGCTCGCGCATCTGCTGTCCGCGCGGATCAGCTCCGATATCGCCGTCGCCGCCGCCCGCGCCCTCTTCGACGCCGGGATGCGCGACCCGCGGCGGATGGCGGAGGCCACCTGGCAGCAGCGGGTCGACGCGCTGGGCGAGGGCGGCTACCGGCGTTACGACGAGCGGACCGCCACCCAGCTCGGTGAGGCGGCCGAGCTGGTGAACCGCGAGTACGGAGGCGATCTGCGGCGGATGCGGGAGGCCGGGGACCCGAAGAAGCTGCTGCCGGAGATCAAGGGCATCGGGCCCGCCGGGGTGAACATCTTCCTGCGCGAGGTGCAGGGCGTCTGGCCCGAGTTCGCCCCGTACTTCGACCGCAAGGCGCTGGAGGGGGCCGAGCGCGTCGGGTTGCCGAAGAGCGCGGGGTCGCTGGGGCGGCTGGTGGCCGAGGAGGACCTTCCCCGGCTGGCCGCGGCCCTGGTCCGTGTCGCGCTCCACGCGGACGCCGCCCGCGAGGTGCGCGCCGCCGCGTGACGCGTCGAGGCGTAACGCATTCATCCTCCGCGTATCGCGTCCTGCCTCCGCGTGGCGCGTTCGGCTTCCCCGTGACGCGTTCAGCTTCCGCGTGACGCGTTCAGCCTCCGCGTGACGCATTCAGCCTCCGTCCGACGCGTTCAGGTGAGGAACTGCGAGCACTGGTACGGGCCGTAGGTCCGCTCGCCGTCGTCCAGCGAGACCCGGACGTCGTCGGGCCGGATGGCCTCGTCCCGGTGCAGGAAGGACTGGGCGCGGGCGAGGGTGCACACCAGCTGGCCGTTGGGCAGCCGGTCGCGTGGGCTGTCGAAGGAGGCGCCGGGCGAGTGGAGGGTGATCCGGTGGCCCGTGCCGCTGGTCCAGTACGAACCGAGCTGGACGAGGTTGACCAGCCCCCGCTCCTCGGCCCACGACGGCATGTCGGCGAGCAGCTTGAGGACGCCGTCGAGTCTCTGGAGGGAGATATCGGGGCGGGTGACGCCCTGGAGCCCGGAGCCGTGGACGTAGTAGATCCGCAGGTCCTTGGTGAGCCCGTGCGCGGGCTCGCCGCCGTCCACCACTCCGGTGGGCCGCACCCCGCAGCCGGCCGTCACCAGGGCGACGATCAGGGCGAGTGCCGGCGCCCCCGCCACCGTACGGAGGCGGCTCATCGCACCCCTCCGCGCGCCGCCGTGTCCCGCCCGGCACCGTCCTGCCCGCCGGGTGGCCGCGGGTGGCGGGGCAGCCGCACCCCGGCCATGAGGGCACCGTCAAGGTCTCACGGCCCTCGGACGCCCTGGAGGCGAAGGCGACCACCGACGAGGGGCTGACGGCGCTGATGCTCGGGCTCGGGGCCGTGGCGCTCCTGGTGGGCGGGGTCGGGGTGGCCAACACCATGGTCATCTCGGTGCTGGAGCGCCGTCAGGAGATCGGTCTGCGGCGGGCGATCGGGGCCACCCGCGGTGCCATCCGGCTGCAGTTCCTCACCGAGTCCCTGCTGTTGTCGGCGCTCGGCGGGGCGGTGGGAGTGGTGCTGGGCGCGGTGGCGACCTGGGCGTTCGCGCTGGCCCAGGGCTGGATGACGGTGATTCCGCCCTGGGCGCCGGCCGGTGGCTTCGGCGCCACGCTGGGCATCGGCATGCTCGCGGGGCTCTACCCCGCCATCCGCGCCTCGCGCCTCGCGCCTCCACCCCACCGTGGCGCTCAACGCCTCGTGAACACCGCACGGATTCACTGCCTGACGCTCCCGCTCAGGGCCGCGTACTCATCCTCCGCGTCCAGCAGATCCAGGAGGTAGGTGCCGTAACCGCTCTTGACCAGTGGCTCCGCCAGCTTCTGGACCTGAGCGGCGTCGATGAACCCGGTCCGCCAGGCCGCCTCCTCCACACACCCGACCTTCAGGCCCTGGCGCTGCTCCAGCACCCGGACGAACTCGGCGGCCTCGACCAGCGACCCGAAGGTGCCCGTGTCCAGCCATGCGGTTCCCCGGTCCAGCACCGTGACCTGCAGATCGCCCTGGTCCAGATAGGCTGAATTCACTCCGGTGATTTCCAGCTCACCACGGGCACTGGGTTTCAATTCCTTGGCTATCTTCACGACTCGATTGTCGTAGAAATACAGCCCCGGAACGGCGTAACGGGACTTGGGTTCGGCCGGTTTCTCCTCGATGGAACGGACCTTGCCCTCCTCGTCGAAGTCGACCACGCCATACGCTCTGGGGTCGGAAACCGGATAGGCGAACACCCGGGCACCCTGGACGCGGGTATGGTTGCGCAGCTGCGTTCCCAGTCCGGTGCCATGGAAAATATTGTCGCCCAGGATCAGGGCGACGGATCGGTGCCCGATGAATTCCTCGCCGAGCAGGAACGCCTGAGCCAGCCCTCCGGGCTGGGGCTGGGACGCATAAGCGAGTTCGAGCCCCCATTGGGAGCCATCGCCGAGCAGGCGCTGGAAGGCCGGCCGGTCCTCCGGTGTGCTGATCACCAGGATCTCTCGAATCCCGGCCAGGACCAGCGTCGACAGCGGATAATAGACCATCGGCTTGTCATAGACCGGCATGAGTTGCTTGGACACCGCTTTGGTGATCGGCCAGAGCCGTGAGCCGGTACCACCGGCGAGAATGATGCCGCGCATGGAGTGCCACTACCTATGATCGCCGAACTCTTGATCGCAGCCGAGCCGGGTCGACTCGCGGTGGTGCGACGGGGGCGTGAGGGCTTTCCTCACGCCCCCGTCTCCGCTGCCAGGGGCTACCAGGGCCAGTCGCCGCAGAGGGCGAAGCCGTCGCACTGGCTCGGCTCGGATCGGCGGTCGTCCAGGCTGCGGAGCAGCCTCTCCAGATGGTCGTCCGGGGACTTTGTGGCGGCCGGGTTGTCCCAAGGGGCGTCCGGGCCGGTCCAGGAGGCGTCCGATTCCTCGGTTGCCTCCAGTTCTCTGGAGGCGTCCAGTTCTTTCGTCACGTCGCTCAACGTCGGGCCTTCCGTTCCCCGGAGCCGCTGGGGCTCGGATGGCGGCCCGGGAGGCCGAGCGTGCAGGCCGCGAACACAACGGCCGTACGGGTGGCGGCGATCGGCGTGACGCCGCGCACGGAGATGCCGGCGGTCGCCATCTCCGCGGCGAGCTCGTCCGGGCCCGGCAGGAAGCCCGAGCCGTTCGCCAGCCAGTCGATCGCGGAGGCGGCCTCCTCCGGCGACGGCGCACCCGCCGCCGTACCGGGCAGGAAGTCGTGCACCACGACCGGGTCGCCCTCCGCCAACGCCGCCCGGACCCGGCCCAGCAGCTCCGCCCGCGCCGGGGCGTCGAGCAGGTGCAGGACGTGGGACAGCAGCGCGCAGTCGTGCCCCGCCGGGACGGGGTCGCCGCGCAACTCCCATGGCTCCAGGGCGATCCGGTCGTCCAGCCCGGCGTCCGCCACCGCGCGGGCGGTGTGCTCCAGCATCTCCCGGCGGTCGTACACCGTCGCCCTGAGACGCGGAAACATCCGGCACAGCAGGAGGGCGTAACCACCGCTGCCGCCCGCCAGGTCGGCCAGGTGGGCGCGGTCGCGCCACAGCGGCAGCCGGGCCAGGTGCGGTGCGCTGGCCCGGGCGCCGCGCAGCATGGCCTCGGCCAGCGCGCCCACATAGCGGTCGTCGATCTCCGGCGGGCGGCGGTGCCCGCGCAGCGCGGCGACGATCCCGGTGCCGTTCAGATGGTCTCGGGTGGCCCATCCCTCGATGCGCAGCAGGGGCAGTGCCCCGCTCGTCACCTCGGCGTGAAGGGCCTCGTCGAGCGCGAAGTGATCACCATTCCGAGTGAGAATTCCATTCCATACCAGAACGGTGAGGAAATTATATGCCATGGTCCGGTCAATCTTGGCCCGGTCGGCGATCTCGGTCGGAGTCAGCGGTTCTCGCGCGAGTTCCGTGAGCAACCCCAGCTCGTCCGCGGCTTCGATCATGGCCAGAATCTTTCTGGCACGGACCAACTCATCCAGAGCGTGAATGCCAGCCTCCCCCGTAGTCCCCCGTAACTACAGGGCAGAGTCTCTATCACATAAAAATCCATGTCAAGGTCTTGGATGTCGACGGGAGATCGACAGAAGATCGGCACCCGGCCGGGTCGTTCCAGCGTTATGTCTGTGCTCCGACAAGAAAGGGCTTCCATGGGATACCGCCCTGCTCAGCAGGCTAGTGGAATCGAAAGTTCCGATTCCGAAAGAAGGTTCAAATCTTTGGAAAGCCGGGTCGCGGCGCTCGCGATTACCTCGATTTACGGCAGGCCGAGATCGCGGGTAACGCCACCATCGGGCGATGACCGCGCTTTCTCCGGTACCGATCCCCAACGGTTTTACGCTATCGTCGCTCCGCCAGAACATTGACTGGCCGAATCGATCGAAGGAGCATTCCGGTGAGTGTGAAGTTTCTGGGTCTTCGAACGGTTGTCTACCCGGCGCGCGACCTGGAGGCCGCCAAGCTCTGGTGGAACTCGACCCTCGGTCATGAGCCCTACTTCGACGAGCCGTTCTACGTCGGCTACGACGTCGGCGGCTACGAACTCGCGCTCGACCCCGACGGCGACCCCGACGAAGGCCCGATCGTCTACTGGGGCGTGGACGACGTGTCCGACGCCGAGGCGCAGTTGCTCGCCGCGGGCTGCGAGTCCCGCTCGTCCTGCCGCGAGGTCGGCGGCGGCATCGAGGTCGCGGTCGTGCGCAACCCCACCGGCGATCTGATCGGCCTCATCTACAACCCGCACTTCCAGGCCGCGTGACCACCCCCCGGGCCGGGCGTCGGCCGCGGGCGGCCGGTGCCGCGCCGCCCGGCCCCGGCGTCGCACGGCCCGGGTCGGTGGGTCAGACCGGCGAACTGACGGTCGTACGACGGATCTCGCGGGCGAACGCCCCCAGCCGCTCCAGCCCCTCCGCGACCACCGCCGGGTCCGTCGCGTAGGTGATGCGGACGTGTCCGGGCGCGCCGAAGGCGGTTCCGGGGACGAGGCCCACGCCGGTGGTTTCCAGGAGCCGGTCGCAGAAGTCGTCGGCCGTGGCCAGTGGCCGTCCGCCGTGGTCGCCGCCGAGGAGGCGGGAGATCTCGGGGAAGAGGTAGAACGCCCCGGTCGGCAGCGGACATGCGATGCCGTCGATCGCGGTCAGCTGAGCGTGGGCGATATCGCGCCGCTCCCGGTACCCGGCCAGCCGCCGCCACGGTACGTCGTCGAGCGCGCCGAGCGCCGCATGCTGGGCGACGGCGGCCACGTTCGAGGTGGACTGGCTCTGGATGCGCCGGACGAGGGCGCTGATCGCGGGGGACGCCACCGTGTAGCCGACCCGCCAGCCCGTCATGGCGCATGACTTGGACACTCCGTTGACCAGCACGGTGCGCTCCCGGAGGGCGGGGAACGCCGTCATGCTGGGCGCGATGCCCTCCTCGTAGAAGAAGTGTTCGTAGATGAGGTCCTCGACCACGTACAGGTCGTACCGCTCGACGACCGCGGCGAGTTCGGCCAGTTCCCGCTCGGTGTAGGTGGCGCCGGTCGGGTTGCCGGGGCTGTTGAGGACGACGGCCTTGGTGCGCGCGGTGACGGCCTCTTCGAGCCGTGCGGCGGTCAGCTTGTACCCGGTGTCGGCGTGGGTGGGCACGATCACGGGAGTCGCGCCCACCGCCCGCACCTGCTCGGGGTAGGTCACCCAGTAGGGAGCCGGGACGATCACCTCGTCGCCCTCCTCGCACAGCACGAAGAACGCGTTGTACAGCGCGTGCTTGGCCCCGGCCGACACCACGATCTGGTCCGGGCCGACGTCCAGGCCGTTCTGCTCGTGAAGCTTGCGCTGGATGCGGGCGCGCAACCCGGGCAGCCCGGCGACGTCGGTGTAGCGGTCGACGCCGGCCGCGAGGGCGCGCAGCGCGGCGGTGCGGCCGCCCTCCGGCATGGCGAAGTCGGGCTCTCCGACGCACAGGTTCAGCACCCGCTCGCCCGCGCGGACGCGTTCGTTGAGCCGTGCGTTCAGCGACAGGGTGGGCGACGGGCGGATGGCGGTGGCGTGGCGGGACAGGGCCTTCATGCTGACCTCTCGGCGGTGGGCGATGACCGGATGCGGGTGCGGAGCGCCGCGGGTCGCCCGCGGCTCCCGGCACCGCCGGCCGGGCGGCTGCCACCCGGCCCGACTCAGACCATAAGATTCGATGACTATAGTGATTGTCAACGTTTGTTCGGTTTGCCTCGGAAGATTATCCGGAACCGCCGGGAGGGGTCCCGGGCAAGGGGCCGGCTGCCCCTCGGGGACCTTGACTTTAGTTAATCAACGGGCCTAGAGTCGCCACATCCGCCTGCCAGCGTCGTCGGTGTTTCGGAAGGCGGCCTCTCGATGTCCGCCAAGCTGCAGGGGGGATGCGGGCGTGTCGGAACAGGAATCGGGGGCGGAGGCCGCTTCGGTCGGCCCGTTCCCCTCGATCGGCTCGGAGCGAGACCCTGAGGCGACCGCCGCGGCGCTCGCGGACGCGGTCGCCGCCGGCTGGTCCTGCGTCGTGACCGTAGGCGTCCCGCTCTGCTCGGACGGGACCAACGCCTGGTTCGGATCGGGGATCTACGACCCCTTCAGCGAGCGCACGCTGCTCACACCGCCCGAGGGACTGAGCGCGGAGGGAGAGTCCGATCTGCGCTTCGCACAGGCCGTCGCCGAGCGGCTGCATGCGCTGCCGACAGCCGGACCGGGGTCGGTGACCTTCTCGCTCTCGATCTTCGACGGCAAGATGGTCCACGGCATCGGGCGCGCGGCGGCGCGGCGCATCCACTCCAAAATCACCGCGCACCCCGAGGAGTTCCTGCCTCCCGCCGCACTGGCCCTGTACCACGCGGTGGGCGGGCGGCTCGCCTTCGACTTCTCCCTCGACTACCGCAAGCTCGGCGACCGATTCGTGGATCGGCTGCGCGGCGAGGTGCGTCCGGTCATTCCGTCCGTGCCCACGGGGCGGCTGATCGATCTCTTCCTCGGGACGGGCTGTGTTCCGCTCCGGCGCGTGGACGCCTCGCAGCCCACCCCCGGGATGGGCCAGGTGCTCTGCGCGACGCCGAATACGCTCTCGGTCGGTCAGCGGCCGGTCGAGCTCTCGCCGCTCGACGGGCGCGGCCGCATCCAGACCGGCCCGGAGGCCGTCCCGCTGACCAATGAGAACGGCGCCTATATATGTGAGGTGACCGCGATCGGGCGGCTGCTGGCGATGCTCGCCCACGCCCCTGCCCCCGCGGACGGCGGCGGCGTTCTCACGCTCAGCGTCCTCAACACCCGCGACCCCGGAAACCACAAGATCCACCGGATGAGCTGGTCGGCGGGCGAGCTGGTCACGGCGTTGCTGCCCCATCTGCGGCCGGATTCCTGGGCGCGCCGGCCCCTGGTGCACTGGGCCTCGGTGACGGACGGCGAGTCCTCCGCGGCCATCGGCTCCACCCCCGACACCCTGGCGCGCCGGCGCTTCCTGGCCGACCTCAGGGCGCGGATCGGGCGGTCGTCCTCGCCGCGTCGCCGCGAGGAAATCATCGCGGGTGAGCTGGAGCGCATCCGGATGCGGGTGCAGAACGCCGACCCCGCCAAGGCGCCCCTGCTGTTCCTCTACGGGCCGGGCGACTACGACAGTCACCGGGCCTCCGGCGTGCCCGCGCCGGACGGCAACGGCGCGGCGTCGGACGGAGCGAACCACCAGGCGCCCGACACCGCGCTCTCACAGAGCTGCTTCCTGAACTGATCAGGCGACGCACTCCGCTCGGGCGAACAGTCCGGTCCGGACGACCAGTTGCATTCAGGCGGCCAGTTCCATGCAGGCGGCCAGTTCGGCTCAGGCGACCAGTTCCGCGATGACCCGGGCGGCGGCCTCCGGCCGGTATTCGCGGCGAAGCCGGCCGGCGACGTCTTTCGCGGCCGGCCGGAAGCCGGCGTCCGTGAGCAGCCGCTGGAGTTCCTCCCCGAGAGCGGCCACGGACGCGTCGAGTCGAAGGTGCCGGCCCACGCCCAAATCCGCCGCCCGGCGGGCGTTGTTGAACGCGTCCTGCTCGAAGGGGAGCACCAGCATGGGGACCCCGAAGGCCAGGCCCCGTACGAAGGTGCCATGACCGCCGAGCGTCACCAGGACGGAGCTTTCCGGGAGCAGTTCCTCGATGGGCCGATATCCCGACGCCCGTACATTTCCCGGCAGTTCTTCATCCTGGACTACTCCACCGATGAAGTGGAATGCGGCGTCGATTCCCTCGGCGGCCTCCAGGAGCGAACGCACCAGCTTCGGCTGAGCGGAATGCGGGGTGGTCGACAGGCTGATCAGAACGCGGCGGGTATCGTCCGTGGCCTCCGCCCGCTCTCGCGGTGGCGCGAAACCCGGGCCCACGTAATGGACGCCCTCGGGGACCGCGTCCGCCGCCGGATCCGCCGTGGGAAAGGTCGCCACCATGCACCGGTCCGCCCGTGTGTACTGATCCCGCGCGGCGCTCAGCGGCGCCAGCCCCCAGCGGGCCCGCACCTCGTTCAAGGCCGGAAGCGCCTTCTTCGTCATGCGTTCAAACAGCGGAACGAAGGGCCCGTTGCGCATCGTCTCGTGCGCGGGTTCGCCGACGGACATCGGATAGATCGCGTTCATGAACACGATGCGCGGCAGTCCGAGGTGCTCGGCCGCCATGAGCGCTCCGGGCAGCACATAGTCGGCCACCACCACCTGCGCACGGGTGTCCCGAGCCGCGTCGGTCACGTCCTGGCACATCGGTGACGCGGGTCCGTACATCACCCGGTCCCTGATCAACTGCGCGGCGTGCGCGGGAGAAGTGGCCTCGCCGATCCGCAGGAGGTCGCCCTCCGGCGTACGAGGGTCATGGAGCGGGGAGTGGTGGAACTCCCGGAACGCCGCGCCGGTGGCCTCGGCCCGGTCCCTGACGGAGGGATTGCTCAACACCGTGACCGCGGCCTCCCGGGCGATCAGGTCACGGACGAACAGCAGCGACGTCCCCACATTGCCCCCGCCGTCCCAGAGGACGAACAGGACGCGCTTGCCGGCCAGCGCGCGGGCGCCGCCGGAGGGCGGGGCCGCGACGGCCGACGGGGATGGCTCGGACACTTGGTGGGAGGCATGGTGATTCTCTGTCACTCGCCAGGTTCCTCTCGCAACGGCGACTTCAGTCACGGCGGCACCCCGGGTCTCAGTATCGAGGCGTTGTTGACTAAAGTCAACGGCACTGTATCGTTGAGTCAACGCCCTTGGGAACAGTGAGCGGGAAGCGGTCACCGTGAGGAAGGAGCCCCATGGACATCGTCGGAAGCGGCTTCCTCGCCAGAAACCTCGCGCCCCTCGCGGCCTCCCACCCCGGAGTGGTGGTGGCCGCCTTCGGGGTGTCGTTCGCCGCCGGAATCCCCGAATCCGACTTCGCCAGGGAGGCCGCGCGCCTGTATGAACTGGTGCGGCGCTGCGAGCGGCGGCGGGAGAAGCTGGTGTTCTTCTCCACCGCGTCGTCCGCCATGTACGCGGTGCCCGGGGAGGCGGGCCGGGAGGACGGCCCCGTCTTCCCCTCGACCGCCTACGGCAGGCACAACCTGGCGCTGGAAGCGGTCCTGGCCGCGTCCTCCATCGACCACCTCGTGCTGCGGCTCGCCCATGTCGTCGGTCCGGCACAACCGGCCCATCTGCTGGTGCCGGCCATGGTGCGACAGGTCGGCACCGGGGCGGTCCGGCTCCACCGGGGCGCCCGGCGGGATCTCCTCGATGTGGCCGACCTGGTGACGGCCATGGACCGGCTGCTCACCGCGGGCGTCGGCCGCACCGTCGTCAATGTCGCCTCCGGCACGGCGGTGCCCATCGAGCTGCTCGTGGACCATATCGAAGCGGCGCTGGGCGTCCGGGCGCACCGCACCTACGTCAGCGAGGCGGTGAGCCAGCCGGTGTCCACCGCCAAACTGCGCGCTCTGGTGCCGGAGATGGCCCGGACCGGCGACGAGAACTACTACCGACGAGTCCTCGACACATACCTCTGGGAATACGCCACGGTCGCAACAGCCAAGGGATGATTCATGACCGATGTCGAGCACAAGAACCCGCGGCTCCTGCCCCACGAGTCGGCGCAGGAGAAGGAGGTGCGGGAGCGGCTGACCAAACTCCTGACCGAGACGCCCATTCCGCCCGTATATCTGATCGACAATCTCCCGGTGTATCTCCGCCGCCATCAGCTCGCGGATCTGCTGACGATGGACGCGCTGTACCGGATGCTCCCCGAGATCCCCGGCGTGATCATGGAGTTCGGGGTGCTGCACGGACGCCATCTGGCCACCCTCGCCGCGCTGCGCGGCCTGTACGAGCCGTACAACTCCTACCGCCGGATCATCGGTTTCGACACCTTCACCGGATTTCCCGGGCTCTCGGAGATCGACCGGGTGAGCCCGAGTGCGGCGGTCGGCAGGTTCGCCGTCCCCGACAACGAGGTGGACCATCTGCGGGAGGTGCTCGCCGCGCATGAGGCGGGCGACCCGATTCCGCATGTCCAGCGGAGCTTCGTGGTCCAGGGGGACGTCCGGGAAACGGTTCCGCGCTATCTGGCGGAGAATCCGGAGACGGTCATCGGAATGGCCTTCTTCGATCTCGACCTGTACGAGCCGACGCGTGAGGTGCTCCAGGCGATCCGCCCCCATCTCGCCAAGGGCAGCATCGTGGCCTTCGACGAGCTCGGGCATCCCCGGTGGCCCGGGGTGACCGCCGCGATCCGCGAAACCCTGGGCCTGGACCATATGACGCTGCGGCAGCTCCCGTTCCGCGAGCAACCGGTGATCTATCTGAAGTGGGGCGAATGAGCCCGAGACGCCGGGCGGGGCGAGCGGCTGGTCAGGCGGGGCGCAGCCGGCGGGGCAGCGACGCCACCACGATCTCGTAGGACTGCCCGAGCAGTTCGCGCACCTCGTCGGCCTCCAGGCCGCCGCTCAGCAGCACCGTGATCCAGTGCCGCTTGTTGAGGTGGTAGCCGGGCAGCACGGTGTCCGGGTGCTGGGCGCGCATCGCGAGGACCTCGTCGGGCGGCAGCTTCACGCTGACGCGAGGCGGTACCGCGCCCTCGCTGAGGAGGGCGAAGATCTTGCCGCCGACGCGGTAGACGGCCGGGGAATCGCCGAAGGGGAAGTCCTCGGCCGCGCCGGGCAGGGCGAGGCAGTGCGCGGTGACGTCGTCGGGTTTCACGGTGCGAGCCTATCCACGGGCGGTGGCACCCGGAGGGCTATCGCGGCCGGACGCCGACGGCGATGAGGCTGCTGGCATCCAGATGGGAGTGGCCGGCGGCCGCCATGTCGGCGTGCAGCCGGTCCCGGACGCGGCCGAGCTGCTGCTCGTCCATGCCGAGCACGAAGCGCCGGGGCGCCGCGCCGAGCAGGAACATCCAGGCGTCGTCGCCGAGCAGCGGGACGCGGTAGTCGACCCGGTGCACCGCGACGTCCACGAGGCCGAAGGAGCGCAGCCAGGCGGCGAGCCCGTCGGCCGAGTCCACTCGGGTGCGCGGGTCGGGGGCGGTCGGCGGTGCGGGCAGCGGGCGGACCGCGGAGGCGGCCTCGCGGGCGCGGCGGACCATGCTGTCCATCCCGCCGCCGACCCAGGTGCTGAGTGCTATCCGGCCGCCGGGGCGCAGCAGGTCCACCAGGTGGCGGGTCCCGGCGTCCATATCGGGGAAGAAGAACACGCCGTAACAGCACTGGACGAGGTCGTAGGGCGCGTCCGCGCGCCATGCGGTGACGTCGCCGCGGTGGAACCGCAGCTGGGCGAGACCTTGCCGGTCCGCTTCGGCCCGGCCCTGGTCCAGCAGGGCGCCGGCCATGTCGACGGCGTCGACATGGCCCGTGGCACCGACGGCGCGGGCGGCGGGCAGGGCCGACGCGCCCGAGCCGCAGCAGGCGTCCAGGACCCTCTCCCCCGCGCGGGGCCGGGAGACGCCGGTGGCGAGCGCCCCCAGCGGCCCCCACAGCCGCGAATACCAGGAGGCGAACTCGCGGCGGGTCTGGCTGAACAGCGCGCCCACCGGGAGAGTGGGCACGGCGGATATGACGGTCATGGTGTCTTCGAGTCCTTCCAGTTCCACCAGCGCAGCTTTTCCGGCTCCCGGCCGCCCTCGGCGTAGTAGACGGCGCACCGGAAGACGTAGAGCATGCAGCGGTCCACATAGGCGCCCTGTTCGAGCATCAGCCGGTCGTACAGTTCCTCGGGGTCCTGCCCGACGAGTTCCTCGACGCGGTGGATGCCCATGCCGTGCAGGTCGCCCTCGACGGCCTTGCCGACGCCGGGGATCTGCCTCAGGTCGCTCTCCATGCGCGTGCTCCTCACTCTCCCAACGCGCGGTCGCGCATCGCGAGCGACAGTACGAGAGCGAGCAGCAGGACGGGCACCGCGACGAAGAAGACGGTGCCCAGCGAGTCGGCGTAGGCCTCGGTGAAGCCCTGCCGCAGGTTCTCGGGGAGCTTGTCGAGCGCGTCGGCGGTCAGATTGGTCATGGACCGGGCGCTGTCGCCGGGCACGTGCCGGGGCAGTTCGATGGCCAGCCGCGCCGAGAACACCGCGCCGAACGCCGAGATCCCGAACGAGGCCCCGACCAGCCGCGCGTAGGTGACCGTGGCGGTCACGGCGCCGATCTGGGCGGGCGGTGCGCAGCCCTGAACGGCCACCATGAACACCTGCATCGACAGGCCGGAGCCGACGCCGAGCAGCACCGAGTAGACCACCACGAGCGGCCAGGGCGTGTCGGCGTCCATGGTGGACAGCAGATACGACGCCAGCGCCGCGACGGCCATGCTGGCCACCGGGAACCAGCGGTATTTCCTGGTCTCGGCGATCCGGCGGCCGACCAGGGTGGAGGCGACGAGCAGGCCGAACATCATCGGGATCAGCAGCAGACCGGAGGTGACGGCCGACGCGCCCGAGGCGGCCTGCAGGAAGAGCGGCAGGAAGTTGACGGTGGCCAGGATCGCGAACCCGGCCAGCATGGTGATCGTGTTCGACAGCACGAAGGTGGAGTTGCCGAACAGGCTGAGCGGGATCATCGGTTCGGCCGCGCGCCGCTCGACCACGATCCACGCCGGGATGAGCACGACGATCGCGGCGATCAGCGCGATACCGCGCGTGGACAGCACCGCGTCCAGGCTGCCGACGCGCCCCGCCAGCAGCGCCACGCAGACCGACAGGGCGGCCAGCAGCGCGGCACCCGGGTAGTCGATCTTCGGTCGGCCGCGGGTGGCGGCGGTCGGGAGCAGGAACGCCACCACGGCGAGGGTGACCAGGCCGAGCGGCAGATTGACGTAGAACACCCAGCGCCAGCCGATCGCGTCGGTGACGGCGCCGCCGACGAGCGGGCCCGCGACGCTGGCGACGGCGAACACGCTGGTGGAGTACCCGGCGTACTTGGCGCGCTCGGCGGGCTCGAAGAGCTGGCCGATGAGCGAGAAGGAGGCGACCACCAGCGCGCCGCCGCCGATGCCCTGGATCACCCGGAAGGCGATCAACTGGCTCATGTTCCCGGCCAGTCCGCACAGCATCGACCCGGCGATGAACACCACGACGCCGCCGAGGTACACCAGGCGGTGGCCGAACAGGTCGCCGAGCTTGCCGCCGACGATGGTGGTGATGCTGAGCGTGAGCCCGTACCCGGTGAACACCCAGGCGAAGTGCTCGAGCCCGCCCACGTCGTGCACGACGCTCGGCAGGGCCGCGGCGACGACGGACTGGTCCAGGGTGGACAGCAGCATCCCGAGCAGGATGCCGCCGAAGACCCACAGCCGACGGCTGAGGCTCGGGGGTGCCGCCGCCGGGGCGGGCGCCGTCGTTTCAGCGGTCACAGGGCTACTCCCTTGGGGGGATCGGCGGTCACCGGGCCGGCCCCGTGGAGGGAGGGGACCGGATCGGCGGACCGGGAGTCGAGCGGGCGGTCCTGGACGTAGGCGAGGCCCAGCCGCAGCGCGGTCTCCGCCTTGGCCAGTTCACCGCCCAGGTAGCCCGCGTGGGCGGGGTCGTCGGTGAGCCCGTGGGCGACCGCCGCGAGGGTGAGGGCGGTCGCGCTGCGGCCGCGCAGTTCGTGCCCGCTCGCCAGGTCGTCGCCGTAGTGCCGGAGCACGATCCGGCCGGCCGGGCGGTCGAGGGAGATGACGAAGCAGCCGGCTCCGGCCGAGGCGATGGGGCGGATCCGGCCGACCGCGGCCAGCGGCACCAACCGGGGCGTGCTGGCCGCCAGTTCCTCCCCCAGGACACCGTCCCCACCCCGCACATCGCCCGCGTCGTCGGCGTGGCGGGGCAGGGCGTCGACGGCGGCCAGCACGGCGGCCGGGTCGTCCTGGCCGCGCAGGTCGTGGACGGCGATCCGGCGGCGGAAGGCGGCGACGACGGGCGGCCGCAGATTGGGGAGATGGGCCCGGTGGCCGAGCGCGCCGATGATGGTGCCGTCGGGGGCGGTGCCGTGCGCGGCCAGCGCCAGCAGGCTCTGGCCGGGGTGGAACAGCCGGGAGTCGTGCCCGCAGACCACCAGATGCCGGACCGCCGGACGGGCGAGGGCGCCTCTGACGAGCTCCTCGATCCCCAGGTTGGCGGTGGCCAGCGGGGCCGCCACCGCCACCCGGGGATGGCCGGCCAGCCGCGCGGGCAGCGTATGCGTGCGCAGCGTGCAGACCGCGACGTCGGCGGTCCGGTGGTTCACCACGTGGGGGCACCCCCGTTGTACGAGCGGGGCGCGCCGCCGGGGGTCACCGGCGGGAGGCTGGAGCTGATGGCGGTGACGTCCGCGCCGAACCGGTGCAGCCGCATCCCGACGCGCAGCTGCTCGGCGCGGATGCGGTCGATGCAGGTGCGGAAGCGGGTCTCGATCTGCTCCAGTTGGCGGCGGCGCTTGGCGGGGTCCAGGCGGTCGGTGAGGACGTCGTCGAGGTTCTCCATGAAGAACTCGTGGTTCTGCCGCCCCATGTCCTGGCGGGTCTCGTGCAGGAAGTCCTTGAACCCCTCCAGGACCTCCATCGCCCCCGGAAGGGCGTGGAAGCGGCGGTAGAGCCGGGAGACGAAGGTCTGCACGACGACGTTGAACGTCTCGAACTCGAACACCGCCGACTGGTCGGTGATGACGCCGCGCTTGTGGTAGTCCTCGTCGTTGTAGAGCGAGGCGAAGTGGACGGCGAGCCGCTCGACGCGCTCATCGCTGTGGCGGTAGTCGTAGGGGTCGAGATTGTCCTCGTAAGCGGGGCCGAGGAGGCCGTCGTCCGCCAGTTTGCGGGCGATGGACGTGCCCGGGTAGACCTCCAGCCGCTCGGTGAGCCGGCGCAGGTTGTGCCCGGCGTGCCGGCGCAGGAAGTCGGCGTTCTGGGTCAGGGTCTCGACCGTGGCGTAGGGGTGGAACGGAATGAACCCCATGGCCAGATAGATGCCGTGCTCGCGCAGCAGCCGGATGATGGTGATGTTGTCCTCGACGGTGGCGCGCTTCTCCCACAGCAGCAGCTCTTCGGGGACGCCGGATTCGATGCCGACGTTGACCTTCTCCAGGCCGCTGCGGACGAGCAGGTCGAGCAGGTCGTGGTCCTCGGCGCAGTCGGACCAGTTCTCGGCGCGCATGCAGACGTTGTAGTAGATGTCGAGACCGCGGTCGAGGATGCCCTCGGCGATGGCGCGGACCCGTTTCTTGCCGACCCGGCCGCCGTCGGGGTCCTCGAAGGTGGAGTCGATGAAGTCGAAGGTGCGGAACCGGTGGTCGCGGACGAGCTGCTCCACCTCGTCCAGGACGTAGTCGGGGCCGACCCCGCGCCATGCCTTGCCCGCCTGGACGCGGTTGCCGAGGTTGGGGGCCGAGCAGAAGGTGCAGCGGGCGACGCAGCCGCGGCTGGTGCTGACCCGGACGTATTCGAGCTTGTTGCCGTGGGCGATGAGCTGATCGCGGACCGGGTACGGCAGCACCTCCAGGTTGTGGACGAGCGGGCGGGCCGGGTTCTGCCGGTATCCGCCGTCCTGATCCCGGTAGCCGATGCCGGGGCAGTCGGCGATGTCCTCGCCGAGGGCGAGCCGCTGGGCGAGGTCCAGGATGATGGGCTCGCCCTCGCCGACCGCGACGATGTCGGCGTGCGGGTTGACCCGCAGCACATCGGTGCCGGTGAACGTCCCGGCGGGGCCGCCGCAGGCGATGACCACCTCGGGCATCTCCTTGCGCAGGGCAGCGCAGAACTCCACGCAGCTGGGCACGTTGAGGCTCATCAGCGTGAAGCACACCAGGCCGGGGGCGTAGGCGGCGATGGCGTCCACGACCTCCTGGTGGTGGCCGTGCTCGGCCTCGCGGATCTCGCAGGAGAAGCCCGCCGCGCGCAGCGTCGCGGCCATATAGGCGACGCCGAGGTGTTCGGGGGACATCACCAGGTCGCCGTCGAGCAGGATCACGAAGCTCACCCGGAAGGCGGCCGGGTCGGTGATCCTGGCGTCGAGCGCTATCTCGAAGTGTCCCGGCTTCTCCCGGGGCTGGAGCCCCAGCTCTTTCCCGGACGTCAGCATCGGATGTCCTCCTCGTTCCGCGGCCGCATGACCCGCACGTCGGTGCCCTCGGTTCCGGGTGGCGGATCGATGCCCAGGGAGGCCAGGACGGTCGGCGCCACGTCTCGCATGTGCAGGGGGTCGGTGCCCTGGTCGCCCCGGCACCAGAAGGTGGCGTCCGGGCGGGTGTGGGTGCCGGTCAGCGGGGCGTCCCCGATGATCCGGTCGGTGGCCCACGCGCCCCGGATCTGTACGCCGGGGGCGGGCATCACGACCAGGTCGGGGGCGTCGTCCGCGTACGGGCCGGCGTAGGTCTCCGGCCCGGAGAGCACCTCGGCGGCGACGGGGGTGCCGGCGCCGCCCTCGGTGATCCGGCCGTCCTCGGCGATCCGCAGGGCGAGCAGCCGCGCGGTGAGCTCGCCGGGGTCGGTGGGCGGTCCGCCGCGGGGGAAGCGGTCGGTGGTGTTGAGGTAGATACGGCCGGGGTCGAGCGCGAACGCCCGGGTGCGCTCGTCGATCTCCTCCAGGGACTCGGCGCCGGGCGGCAGCGCGAGGTACCCGGCCCGCCGCAGCCAGGCGTTCAGATAGAACTGTGTGTGCGCCGGGCCGAAGCCGTGGTCGCTGGCGAGGAACAGCGCGCCGTCCCCGGCACGGTCGGCCAGCTCCGCCACGGCCTCGTCGACCCTTCGGTAGAAGTCGAGGATGCGGCCGTGGAGCCGGGCGGCGGGGTCGGTGAGCGAGCTCCACAGGAAGTGGTGGACGCGGTCGGTTTCGGTGAGCACGCACACCGCCAGGTCCCAGCCGCCGGACAGGACGTGGGCGAAGCCGGCGCGGCGGGCGGCGAGGGCGGCCTCCGCCCGGTCCAGGAACCCGTCCGGATCGGCCGTCACGTCGCCCACCTCGACGTCGAGCTGGTAGTCCAGGGCGCGCAACGGCCCGCGCAGCTCGGGCGGGTACACGGCCCGGTCGAAGTCGGGGGCCACGAACCCGGACACCAGCGTGCCGCGCAGCGGCGGCGCGGGGTAGGTGCTCGGCACGTTCATGATCACGCTGCGGCCGCCGTCGCGGTCGACCGCCTCCCACAGCGGCGGGGCCTTCAGATGGCCGTAGTTGGGGAAGTAGGTGCGGTAGGTGCCGGGCCGCAGGTCCACGAATCCGTAGATGCCGTGGGTGCCGGGGTCGGTCCCGGTGAGGAAGCCGGCCCAGGACGTGGAGCTGATCTCCGGGACGGGCGCGCTCATCGCGCGCAGGCTCCCCTGCGGCAGCAGGCCCGCGGTCTTCGGCATGACACCCTGGTCGGCCAGGTCGCGCAGCAGCCAGTACGGGACGCCGTCCAGCCCGATCACCATCGCGCTCATCGCCGGTCCTCCCCCGCGATCTGGTCCACGATGCCCAGGCCGAGGATGCGGACGGAGCCGTCGGTGAGCATGAACCGGCCCAGCGGCGCGCACACCCGTACGTCGTCGCCGTCGGCGGGCCGGTCGAGCAGCACGGTCAGCTCGGCGACCTCGCTGAACCGCACCGGGCCCCGGTCGGTCGCGTCCGGGGCGCGCCGGGCGCTGTCCCAGTGGCGCTCCACCCGGGCGATGCGGCCGGTCAGGTCGGCGCCGGCCCGGCGCAGGGTGCACCGGGCGCCCTCGGCGAACCCGTCCTCGGCGGTGCACAGCACCCGGACCCGCCACCGGTCGCCGCGCAGCGGCCGCCGGTCGGGGGGTGCCAGCAGGGTGCCCGGCGCACACGGCGGCCCGGACAGCACCAACCCGATGTTGTCGCCCGTGGCGGCCGACTCCTGGGGCGGCTCGCCGAAGCGCTCGATGCGCAGGGCGGTGCGGGCGTCCTCGCCGGGTGCGACGAGACGGTCCCCGACGCGCAGTTCACCGCTGAGCACCCGGGCCAGCACCCGGCCCTCGACGACGTCCTGGGCCTCGACCCGCAGCGGCGCGCCGCCGTCGCCCCAGGGGGTCAGGTCGGCGAGGGTGTCGAGCAGGGGACGGCCGGTGTACCAGGGCAGCCGGGTGCTGGGGGCGGTGACGTTGTCCCCGGTCATCGCGCTGACCGGGACGGCGGCCACCAGCGCCAGGCCGATCTCGTCGGCGAGCGCGGCCACCTGCCGGGCGGCGGTGTGGAACTCCGCCTCCGCCCAGCCGGCCAGATCCATCTTGGTGATGGCGCAGACGACGGCGGTGACGCCCATCATGGCCAGGACCCGCATATGGCGCCGGGTCTGCTCGGCGGCGCGCTCGCGGCAGTCCACCACGATCACGGCGGCCTCCGCGCGGGACGCCCCGGTCGCCATGTTGACGAGCAGTTCGGCGTGGCCGGGCACGTCGATCAGCACATACCGGCGGCTTCCGGTCTCCAGGACCGCGCTGGCGGTGTCGAGGGTGAACAGGTCGGCGCGCTCCTCGGTCAGCCCGTCGAGCAGGAACGCCAGCCCGCCGTCCTCGACGGGCACGTCCAGCCGGTCGGTGGTAACGCTGCCGGTGTCCAGCAGGAGCCGGCCGAGCAGGGTGGACTTGCCGTGGTCCACCTCCCCCACGAACGCCACGCGCAGGGTGTCGGCGTCACGGGCGGTGGCTGCGGGGGTCGGTCCCCCCTCGGGCAGTACGGGTGTCGTCACTGATGCCGCCTCACATGTATCCGAGGGCGCGGAGCTTCTCCATCGCCGCCGCGTCTTCCTTGTCCTGCGCCCGGCCCGCGCGCTCGCCCTCGCGGGAGCGGCGGACCTCGATGACCACGTCGGTGACCGTCCCGGCGTCGCTGCGCACCGGGGAGCAGCAGCACTCGCAGCCGATCGACCGGTAGCGGTTCCCGTCGTTCGCGAAGTACAGGTCGGGGACGGGGATGCCCTCCTGCCGCACGTACTCCCAGATGTCGATCTCCCGCCAGGAGAGCATCGGGTGGACGCGCATATGTCCGCCCTCGTCCACCGCGGCCTGCCGCAGATCCCAGAATTCGGCCGGCTGGTTGCGGTAGTCCCAGCCGAAGGACCGGTCCCTGGGGCTGAAGACCCGCTCCTTGGCGCGCACTCCGTGCTCGTCCCCGCGGATGCCGAGCAGCACGGCGTCGTGTCCGCCGGTCTCCAGGGCCTCCTGGAGGGCGTTGGTCTTCAGGGCCGTGCAGCATTCCAGCTTGGTCGCGGCGGTCGGGCCCATCCCCGCGGCCAGCGCCTTCTCGTTGCGATGCACCCGCAGGTCCAGGCCCCACTCCCGGGACCAGCGGTCGCGGAACTCATACATCTGCCGGAACTTGTAGGAGGTGTCGATGTGGATGACGGGGAAGGGCACGTCCCCGAAGAACGCCTTGCGGACCAGCCACAGGAGCGTGGTCGAGTCCTTGCCCATCGACCACAGCAGGGCCGGGTTGGTGAACCTGCCGCGCACCTCGCGCAGCACCTGCACCGTGTCGTTCTCAAGGTCGCGCAGCGCCGAAGGCACTCACGTCACCCCTTTCGGAAAGAACCCCCACCACGAGGGGATGACAGCCCCGGAACCGCCCGGGGAACCGGCCGTTCGGCTTGGTCAGGCCGATGGACAGAAAGCAGGACCCCGCCAGGTCGGGCAGCGGCCCCTCCAGCGGCGCCGGGAAGGCGCGGACCAGCCGGGCGTCGCGCACGATCCAGTCGTGCTGCGCACCGGAGGCGTCGGTGAACTCCAGCCGCAGGAAGGAGCGGCCCCCGGTGGCGCGCCGCCCGTAGACCCGGCGGACGTCGGCCGGCACCAGACCGGCGCTGCGCTCGCCCGCGAACGCCTTGTCCACGGTCGCGTCGGCGGTGTCCTTCAGCAGCCGCTCGCGCATCGCGGGGTCGAGGGCCGGGCCGGCGGGCCGGGGCGGCGCGATGACGGCGCGGTCCTCGGGGCGGGCGTCCGGCTCGGTGCTCGGGCCGAGGCCGATCCGGACGGGGTGGAAGAACGCGTAGGGACCCTCGGGGCCCACCTGCTCGGCGGTGACGGGCTCGGGGCGGATCCAGCGGCCGTCCAGATCGAGGCCCGCGACGCACGCACCGCCGTCCGCGTCGAGCGTCACCGCCAGGGGCAGGAGGGTGCCGGTCATGAGGCACCCGCCGGGGCCGGGCGGAGCGCGGGGGCGGTCAGTGCCGTACCGGGCAGGTCGGCGGCGGGGTCCAGGCCGAGCATCGTCAGCAGCGTCGGCGCGATGTCCAGCGGCCGGGCCGGGCCGCCGCGCCCGGCGGTGAACGCGGCGCCCGCCCCGGCCCAGTAGGAGTCGCGCCGGTGCCAGCCGCTCTGCAGCATCCGGTTGGTGCGGCCGGACCAGAACGGGTCGCCCAGCGGCAGATACCGCCAGTCGGCCGGGTCGAGGACGAGGTCGGGCGCGGCGTCGGCGGCCGGGCCGCCGTGCAGTTCCTCGCGCGGGATGGCGCGGGTGAGGAACCGGGTGCCGGTGGCCGGGTTGATGTGCTCCTCCAGGACGGCGGCGACATCGGCCAGCACCCGGGCGCGGTCCGCGGGGCGGACGGTGCCGTCCCGGTAGCGGCCCGCGAGGTTGAGGTTGACGCCCTGCGCGCCCTGCACCGCCTCGAACGCGGTCGTCCGCGACCAGTCGGGCGTGCCGTCCGGGCCGAGGGTGAGCAGCCCGGCCGCCGCCAGTACGTCGTTGACCGACCGGTAGGAGCGCAGGGGCCCGAACCCGATCTCGGAGAACGCCAGCAGGCTGGTGTGGTCGTCGAGCCGCTCCAGCAGCTGGCCGAGCACCCGGTCGGCCAGCCGGTAGGCGCGCAGCACCGCCTGGTCGGCCTCGGGGACCGGGCTGCCCGGCTCGGTCTCCTGCCAGTAGACGTGCGAGAGCCGGTCGATGGCGGTGAGGTTGAGGACGGTCAGGTCGGGGCGGTCACCGACCCGGCCGTCCAGCATCGCCAGGGCCGCGTCGGCGCGCTGCCGGTCGGCGTTCAGCACACCGGAGACGAACGGGTCCTTGGGGCCGCCGGTGAACCAGACGGTGACGTCGTGCACCGGCCGCACACCCTCGCGGGCCAGCAGCACCGGCAGATTCCGCGGATGGCAGGCCTGCACGGTGGCGCGCATCGGATAGCTGAGGCAGTACCCGTCGACCGGCTCCACCGGATGGGTGCCGAACAGGTTCACCAGCCCGACCCGGCGGCCCGTCAGCTCCGGCCGCCGCCACAGGAACGGGCGGCGGGCGGCGGAGCCGTCGAGCACGGCCGGCCGGTAGTCGGGGGCGTGCACGTCCCAGTAGGAGAAGCAGCCGTGCTCATCGGGCGCGAATCCGGTGAACGCGCTGAACAGCCCCGGTGCCTCGTAGGGGACGAAGTCCGACCGCAGCGGCCCGCTCGCGCCCAGTGCGCGCAGCCGGTGGAGATGCGGCAGCCGCTCCGGGCCCCACCGGTCGATCAGCTCCGGGCACGCCCCCTCGGTGATCAGGACGACGGCCCGTGCCCGGGCGCTCATCCGCGCCCCCCGTCCGGGCCGGCCAGCCGCAGCGCGGCGGCGGAGCCGCCCGGCGCGACGGTGGACACGATCGCGGCCGCGCCGGGCTCGACGGCGACCCGCGCGACCGCCGCGACGAGGGCCAGCAGCGGCCCGGCGGCCAGCGCGCCGCCGAGCGCCTCGGGCCGGAAGCCGGAGGCGAGCAGCTTGACCTCGCCGGTGTCGGACAGATTGCCCTTGCCCACGTGGTACGAGAGGTGCGGCCGGTCGGCGCCGTCCGCGCCGACCGCCGTCAGACAGCGGGTCAGCGCGGCCGCCGCCGCGTCGGTCCGGCCCGGTGCCTGGGGCTCCGACCAGCTCGCGCAGCCGGTGACGACCGCGCGCACCGGCGCGCCGCGCTCCCGCGCGCCGTCGGCGCGCTCCAGCACCACGCATGCCGCGCTGTCCGCCGGCTCCTCCACGGCCCGGCCCTGACGGTCCGCCAGCAGCCGGGCCGCGTCGCGGGTCGGGGCGTCGCCCGCGTCGCCACCGCCCGCGATCACGATGTCGCAGGCCCCGGCCGCCAGCAGCGCCCGGCCGACCTCCACCGCCTGCAGACCGGCCGCCGGTCCGCTGATCAGGGTGACCATCGGGCCGGTGACACCGGCGGCCCGGCACACCAGGGTCGCGGCGAGCTGCGGCCCGTGGTCCAGCGACATCGACGGGGTGATCCGCGTCGGATCGGCGGACAGGTGCGGGCACAGTGTCTCGGCCATCGCGCTCAAGCCCCCGACGGCCGTGCCCATGACCACCGCCACCCGGCGGCCGGCCAGCGGCCCGTCGGCGGGCAGGGGTACGGGCAGGCCGGCGTCGGCCATCGCCTGCGCCGCCGCGCCGAACCCGAGCTGTGCCGAGCGGCTGAGGTACTGGTAGCCCGCCGCCGCGTCGATGTGGTCCAGCACGGAGTAGGGCCGGGTCCGCTCGGGTGCGGCGTTGGGACCGTAGGCGGCCTCCAGGGCGTTAGGGCCGTCGCCGAGCCTGCTCACCGCGCCGGTCCCGGTCACCACCACGTCGGGGACGGGCTCGAAGTCGCCCCGCGCGGCGGGGACGGAGTCCCCCGGGCGGAACGCCAGGACGGCGTTGGTGCCGCCGCCGCCCAGCGAGTTGGACACCGCCGCGCGGATCCGCTGCGGGCGGCCGCGCAGCGGGACGTAGTCCAAGGTGAGCGCGGGGTCGATGCGGTCGAGCTTGGCCGTGGGGTGGACCCACTGCTCGGTGAGGCAGTACACGGTCGCGATCGCCTCGATGATCGGGGACGCGGCGGCCAGATGCCCCACGATCGACTTGGTGCTGCTGATCGCGACCTGGCCCGCCCGGTCGCCGAAGACCAGCTTCGCCGAGGCCGTCTCCAGCCGGTCGATCAACGGGGTCCCGGTGCCGTGCGCGTTGAAGTAGTCGATGTCCTCCGGCGAGAGCCCGGCGTCGGCCAGGGCCAGCCGGATCGCCTCGGCGTTGGACGCGCCGTCCTCCGGCGGGATGATCGCGTGCGGGTTGTCGTCGCAGGTGATGGCCCAGCCCGCGAGCCCGGCCAGCGGTGTGCCGCCGCGCGCGGCGACGTCGGCGGCGCGCTCCAGGATCAGCGCCCCGGCCCCGTCCCCGAGGACGCTGCCGTCCCGGTCGGCGTGGAAGGGGCGCAGGTCGTGCCCGACGAATCCGGCGCGCTCCGCCCCCCAGTAGGAGGTGGCCTTGAGATGGTCGGCGCCGACCACCACGGCCCGGTCCACGGTGCCCTGACGCAGCGCCAGCAGGGCCATCGCGGTCGCGGTGGTGCCGGACGCGCAGGCGTTCGTCACCGCGTACCGGGGCCCCTCGATGCCGAGCCGGTGGGCCAGCACATCGGCGAGCACCCCGATCGGGAACCGCACCATCGCCTCGGCCAGCTCGTCGTCCACCTGCGGGTCGGCCCCGGCGGACAGCGCCCGGCGGGCGGCCAGGAAGTCGTCCCAGCGGTCCTCCAGCGCCCGGTTGTCACCGCCGGTCGTGCCCACGTACAGGCCGGTGACGCCCGGTGCGGGCCCGCCCGCCTGCGCGAGCGCCTCACGGGCGGCGTCCACGGCCATGTCCGACAGCCGCCAGGGGCCAGTCCGGCGTGGGTCCTCGATCTGGGCCGAGCGGTTCTTGCCGCGCGCGACCGCGATGCCGCGCAGCTCGTGCAGGCCCGACTCGCCCTCGCGCAGCGCCTCGAACAGCGCGGTGCAGCCGTCGCCGAATACGGTGACCGCGCCCATGCCCGTGATGACCACCGGGAAGCTCACGCTCGTCGCCCCCCGTCAATCCCGGGCGGCGGCGGTCCGCGCCGCGCGCTCGTCCACATAGGCGGCGAGCGTGTCGAGCGAGTCGACCAGCTCGACGCTGAGGTCCTCGTCCTGGATCTGTATGCCGAACTCGTTCTCCACCCAGATGAGGAACTCCAGCCCCATCACCGAGTCGATGCCGACCGCTTCGCGCAGGCCCGTGTCGGGCACCGCCTCGGGGGCGAGATCCAGCCGCAGTGATTCCACCAGCACGCGGCGCAGACGGTCCTTGGTGTCGTTCATCAGGCCTCCGTACGTTGTCGGGCGGCCCGGGAGGGCCGGATGTTGTGCCAGTCGTGGCTCGTGGGAGTGGCCGTCCGGCCCTCCGGGGCGCCCTGGTCGCTGATGGACCTGCGCGCAGTGGCCGCGGTCGCCGGATTGGTCGTCGTGACCAGATGGGTCGCTGTCACCGGATGGGTCGCCTTCTCACAGGTAGCCCATGGCGCCCAGCGCCTTGGCGGTCAGATCCTCTTCGCTCAGCCGCGCCGTCTCCTCGGGTCGCCCGGACGCCACCGCGGAGGCGGTCTCCCCGGGGGCGAGGAAGGTCCGTCCACCGTCAACGCCGTCCCGGCCATCCCACTGCAGCGGGCGGCCGTGGACGGCGGCCGGGAACGTCAGGCCGGTCTCCTCCAGCAGCGTGGGCATCAGATCGGCGAGCGCGACGGGCGCGGTGCGGCGGCCGGGCGGGAGGCTCGTCCCGCGCAGCGCCCACATCCCCAGGTAGCGGTGCATGCCGGTCTGTTCGCTGGGCCGCCACAGCGGACCGCCGATCGCCGGGCTCGCCAGCACGCCCTCGTCGGCGGGGATGAGCAGCAGATCGGGGGCCGCGTGGGTCATCGGGCCCGGGTAGGCGTCGGCGCGCGGCAGCGCGGCGGCGAAGACCGGTGCGCCGGTGTCGGGGGCGCGCAGCCCCAGCAGCAGCTCGGCGGCCTCGGCCAGGACGGGGCCCGGGTCGGTCACCATGCCGTCGCGCTGGCGGCCGGCGAGGTTGACGTTGACCGCGTAGCAGCCGGGGGTGGGCATATAGGCGCGGGTGCGGGTGAAGTCCACCTCGCGTCCCTCGGCCCGGAACCAGTCGGCGAGGCCGTCGCCCTCGGCGGGCGGTGCGGCGGCGGGCCGGGTGGCCAGCAGCCCGGCCTCGGCGAGGACGGCGTTGACCGCGACGTTGTAGCGGCCCGGCCCGAACCCGTGGTCCGACAGCAGCAGTACGGGCGTCTCGTCGCCCACCGCGTCGAGGATCTCGCCGAACACCTCGTCGATCGCGATGTGGGTGGCGCGGATCGCGTCGGCCCACTCCTGGCGGTCGGGGGTGGTGTGGCGGTCGTGGCAGGCGTCGGCGAAGTGCCAGTAGTGGTGGCAGATGCGGTCGATCTCGGTGATGACCGCCATGAAGACGTCGACCGGGCGCTCCCGCAGCAGATACTGGATCGTCCGGCCGCGCGCCCGGACGTGCTCGACGGCGGCCTCCGCGTAGGACAGATCGCCTTGGAACATCGCGGCGATGTCGGCCTTGAAGCCCGCGCCCGCCCGGGCCAACTCCCCCAGCAGGCCCGGTGGTTCGCTGTAGCGCAGGGTCCGCGCCAGCGGCCAGGTGAGCTGGTAGCCGGGGACCTCGCGGGGCGGGTGGGACATCGGCACATTGACGAGCCCGACGCTCCAGCCCTGCCGGGCGAACCACTCCCAGGCGGTGTCGCAGCCGTAGTCGCCGGTCCCGACCAGGCGGTCCCCGTAGACCGGGTCCTGGGTGTCGAAGAATTGGTAGATGCCGTGGCCGCCGGGGCGGCGCGCGGTGACGAACGTGCTCCAGCCGGGCGCGGTGTGCGCCGGCCAGGTGGTGGTGGTCGGGCCGTGTGCGCTGTCGGCGAGCAGCTTCCCGAGCACCGGCAGCGCGCCCTCGGCGACCAGCGGCTCGATCAGCTCGAGGCTGCCCCCGTCGATGCCGAGCACGACGGCCTTGGGTGGTGCGGTATGCGGCATGGTCGGTCCCCCCTGCTCACCGCTTGTGGGGCCACGGTATGCAGCCTGACAACTAAAGTCAAACATCCTCATTGACTTTGGTCATCGCGCTCGCAATCATCGAGGTCATGAGCGCTACCTCCGCTGTCGTCTTCGACCTGGACGGCGTCCTGCTCGACACCACCGAGAACATGCGCCGCGCCTTCGCCGCCACCTGGCGGGCCGCCCGGCGGCCGGGCGATCCACCGTTCACCACGTTCCTGGCCCATATGGGCGCGCCGCTGCCCCGGATCCTCGAAGCGCTCGGCCTGCCCTCCGAGTTGGCGGCGGTCTACGCGGCCGAGAGCACCCGCCACATCGAGCTGGTCACCGCGCACCCGGGCATCCCGGTGGTGCTGGCCTCGCTCGCCTCGGCCGGGGTGCCGACCGCCGTCGCGACCGGGAAGACCTACGAGCGCGCCCTGCAGGCGCTCACCGCCGCCGGGATCGCCCACGCCCTGGACGTCGTGATCGGCAGCGACCAGGTGACGCGGCCCAAGCCCGATCCGGAGATCGTGCGGACCGCGCTCGCCGCACTGCCCGACGCCCCTGACACGGCACGGGCGTTCTTCGTCGGCGACAGCGTGCTGGACATGCGCTCCGGCCGGGCCGCGGGCGCCACCGTGGTCGCGGCGGGCTGGGGGCAGACCGCCCCGGAGACGCTGCGCGCCGAAGGCCCCGACCACTACGCGGGGACCGCCCTCGGCCTGCTCGCCGTGTTCGGCCTGCCCTCCCCCGTGCGGGAGACGTCTCCGGGATCCCACGATGGCTGAGCTGCTGCTGCTCAACGGCCCGAACCTGGCGCAACTCGGCCGGCGCCGCCCGGAGATCTACGGCACCACGACGCTCGCCGGGATCGAGGAGATGGTCCGCGAAGCCGTCCCCGGCCACACCGTGCGGGCCGTGCAGGACGAATGCGAGGGGGCGCTTGTGCGCGCCGTGCACGCCGCCGGCGACTGCGCGGGCGCCATCGTCAACCCGGGTGCGCTGATGATGGCCGGGTGGAGCCTGCGCGACGCGCTGGAGAGCTTCCCCGCCCCGTGGATCGAGGTCCATCTGTCGAATGTGTGGGCCCGCGAGGAGTTCCGGCACCACTCGGTGCTCTCGCCGCCGGCCTCGGGCGTCATCGCGGGCCTGGGCGCCGATGGGTACCGGGTCGCGGCGCTGGCGCTGCTGGCCAGGATCGAGGGCTGATGCGCCGCGTCGTGGTGAGCCCGCATCCCGATGACGCCGTGTGGTCCTGCGGCGGGATGTTCGGCGCGTGGGCGGCGGGCCCCGGCACTCTCACCGTGGTCACGGTCTTCGACGGCGGTCCCGCGGCCGCCGTCCGCCGCGCCGAGGACGCCGCCGCGCTGGCCGCCTGGCCGGTCCGGGCGGCCGGCCTCGGCTTCCCCGACGCCGCGCACCGCGGGGCCCGTTACCCGGGGCCGCTGTCGCGCCGCCGCGCCGTGCACCCCGACGACGCGGAGCTGGCCGAGGCGGTGGCGGCCGCGCTGGCCCCGTATCTGCGCGAGGGCGACCTGCTGCTGCTTCCGCTGGCCGGGCGGACCCATGTGGACCATGTCATCGCGCGTGCGGCCGCCGAGCGCGCGGCGGCCGGGACCGCCGTCCAGGTCGCGTACTACGCCGAGTTCCCCTATCGGCCGCCCCCGGCGGGCGGTCCCGGCATGGAGGTCACCGAGCACCGGGCCGACTTCTCCGCCTGGCTGCGCGGTGCTCTGGCCTACCGGTCCCAGGTGACGGAGATGTTCGGCGGACCGCTGCGGTTCGGCCGGGCGCTGGCGGGGCACGCCCGCACCCCCGCGGTGTGGCGGGAGCACCGGCCGGCCGCTCAGGACCCGGCGGCCGCGAAGTAGGCGGCCAGACTCCCCGTCAGCAGCAGTGGCAGGGCGCGGACGTCGGCGGTGTCGTGGAGCGAGGCGAACCGCTGGTGGGTGACGTCGTGCTGCTCCCAGCGGTCGGGGCGGGCGTGGGTGAGGTGGACGCCGGGCGCGCCCCGGTCCACCGTGGGCCGGTGCCCCGCCGCCAGCAGCCGCACCCCCAGTTCCAGGTCCTCGCAGCCCCAGCGGGTGCCGAAGCCCTCGTCGAAGCCGCCCGCCTGGTCGAACGCCGCCCGCGACAGCGACAGATTGGCGCCCACACAGGCCAGCCAGCCCAGCCGGGCCGGGGCCGTCCCGGCGGCCACGGCCAGCGCGGCGGCCTCCAGGTTGTTGCGGACCAGCCGCTCGCCTCCGTTCAGCACGGCCGCCGCCGCGACCGGGTCGGGGCCGTGGGCCGCCAGCCAGCGGCGGGCGACGGGGAATTCCATCAGCGGACCGTGGACGAAGCCGGGCCCGGTGCCGTGGGCGGCGTGCGCGGACAGAAAGCCGGGGCCGGTGAGGATGTCGTCGTCCACGAACAGCAGGCGGGTGCCACCGGCCGCGCGCGCACCGGTGTTGCGGGCGGCGGCCCGGCCCCGGCGCGGGCCCTCGACGACGCGGACCGGCGCGTCCGCCGGAACGGCCACGGGCCCCTCCCCGTCGCTGACGACGACGATCTCCGCCGAGGGCGGCCGATCGGCCAGCAGACACGCCAGCGTGGCGCGCAGCGACTCCGGCTTGTCCTTCGTCGGGATGACGACGCTCAGCCCGCTCATACGGCCGTGCTCTCCGGCAGGGCCAGCGGGCGGCCCGACGCCCGGTAGGCGGCCTCCAGCAGGTCCACCACGGCGGCGGACTCGGCCAGCTCCGCCTGCCAGTCCAGCCTCCCGGAGGCGAAGTCGGCGATGGCCTCCACCTGCGCGTCGTACTCCCGCCCGACCGGGTCCGGCACGGTGACGCGGCGGTAGGAGTCGGGGCCCCAGGCGGTCAGCGCCGGCTCGGCCACCCGGTTCGGGCTGAACCCGAACGCCCCGGTCAGCACCCGGCACTCACCGCCGCCCTCGACGACGAACCGCGTGCGGTCGGTGGCCACTTCGCTCTCCCAGGCCGCCCGCAGCACCAGCCGCGCCCCGCCCTCGAACTCGGCGCGCACCGTGCCGTCCACCTCGACGTCCACCGGACCCGTGCCCGCCGCGTCACCGCGCCAGACGGCGCGCCCGGGGGTGTGCCCACCGGCGTGCCCGCCGCCCGGCGTGCGCAGTTCGGCCGCCACCGTGGCGAGCCGGGGCCGGCCCAGCAGCCCGAGCGCCACATCGGCCAGATGCCAGCCGAGGTCGAGCAGCGCTCCACCGCCCGCCGTGGCGCGGCCGGTGAACCACGAGCCGGGGCGCGGCACCCCGCCCGCGCGCAGCCAGCTCGCCCGTACGGTCAGCGGCCCCGGCGGCAGGGCACCGGCCAGCCGCCGTACGTCCTCGCGGCGCACGGCGGCCCGGCTGACCAGCAGTCCGACTCCGCGCGCCCGCCCGGCCAGCGTGTCGAACTCCGCGCGGCTCAGGCACAGCGGCTTCTCCACCACCACGGGTATGCCGCGCTCCAGCACGGCGCAGGCCAGCGCGGCGTGGGTGTGGTTGGGGGTGCCGATCACGACCACGTCGGGACGGGCCTCCAGAAAACCGGTCCAGGACGTGGCCGCCGGGACACCGGCGGCCTCCGGGTCGTGGACGGCCGCAAGTTCCAGGCGCGGATGGCGGTGGATCCGCGGCAGCCAGACCGTCCGGTTGACCCAGCCGTAGCCGAGCAGGCCCACCCGCAGCGCAGCGGTCACCGCGTCACCACGGCGTCGCCGGCCCGCGCGGCCAGTGCGGCGACCACGGTGGCCACGCGCTCCACCACGTGTGGTTCGGCCAGCAGCACCCGGTGGTGGATCCACAGGCCGTGGGCGCCCAGGTCCTCCGCCACCGCGCACCGCTCGGCCAGCTCCGGTACGGGGGTCGTGGGCACCGGGCCCGCCCGGAAGGACCCGGTGCGGTAGACGGGCGGGAAGTTGACGCACGCCGGGACGCCCGCCGCCGTCAGCCCCGCCACCAGCGCGTCGCGCGCCGCCCGGCCGGCCGACGGGTCGAGGGCCACCAGGTACATGTAGTGCGGGTTGACGTCCATCCGCGGGTCGCGGGCCTGCAGGCGCAGTCCGGGCACCTCCGCCAGCAGCGCGTCGAGCAGGGCGGCGCGCCGCTCCCGGATCCGCGTCTGCCCGGCCAGGCGGGCGAGCTGGGCGCGCAGGATCGCCGCCGTGAACTCGCTGACGCGGTAGTTGGAGCCGCCCGTCTCGTGCTGGTAGGTGGTGTCGCCGCGCGGCCGCCCGCAGGTGTGCATCAAGTACGCCTGCTCGTACGTCTTCTCGTCGGGCAGGGTCAGCGCCCCGCCCTCCCCCGCGGTCATCAGCTTGCCGTTCTGGAAGCTGTAGCAGGCGACCGTGGGGAACGCGCCGACCGGCGTCCCGTCCCACACCCCGCCCTGGGCGTGCGCGGCGTCCTGGATGAGCGCGAGGCCGTGGTCGGCCGCGAGGTCTCCCAGCCCGTGCATATCGGCGAGGTGGCCGGCCATATGGACGGGGATGACCGCGCGGGTCGCGGGGGTCAGCGCGGTGCGGACGGCTTCGGGTGTCAGGCAGTAGGTGTCGGGGTCCACGTCCGCCGGGACGGGGATGGCGCCGACGTTCTGCACGGCCAGCGAGGTGCTGATGAAGGTGAACGCGGGCAACACGACCTCGTCGCCGGGCCCGATGCCGTGCAGGCGCAGGGCCAGTTCGAGCGCGGCGGTGCCGTTGGTCACCGCGAGCGCGTGCGGCGCGCCGTTGTACGCGGCGAACTCGCGCTCGAAGTCCTCGTTCTCGGTGCCCGCCGCCCGCCACCACTGACCCTGCGCCAGGACACGGTCCAGCGCCGCGCGCTCCGTGTGGTCGTGCTGGGGCCACGGCGGCAGGTCGTCGGGGTCGATCCGGCGGACGGGTGCCGGGGGCGCGGCTGTCGGGTCGAGGGTCACGTCAGAGTCCTTTCGTCACAGGAGTGCCGGCGCCGGGCGTCACCATCGCGCGCCCCCGTCCACCAGCAGCGTCTGCCCGGTGATGTAGCCGGAGCGCGGCCCGGCCAGGAAGGCCACCGCGTCGGCGACCTCCTCCGGCGTGGCGAGGCGGCGCAGTGCGATGCGCTCGGTGACGGCCCGGTTCTCCTCCTCCGTGTAGAGCGAGGAGCCGGGGCGGGGCCGGACGGCGCCGGGCGCCACGACGTTGACGGTGACGCCGAAGCGGCCGAAGTCCCAGGCGGCCGACGCCGCCCACGCCGACAGCGCGGCCTTGGTGGCCGCGTACTCGGCCTGGCCGGGCATCCCGACGCTTCCGGCGCGGGATCCGACCAGTACGATCCGGCCGCCCCGCTGGCGCAGCATCCCCTTGCCGAGGAGCCCGGCCAGCCGGGTGACCGAGTGGACGTTGAGGTCCCACAGGCCGTCGTCGTCGCCGGGGGTCAGGACACTGCGGCGCAGTGTCCTGCCGTGGGCGCACACCAGGACGCCGGGCGCGACGCCGCGCTCCCTGATCCGGTCCATCGCGGCGGCCGGGTCGGTCAGGTCGGCCCGGACGGGTTCGAGCGCGCCGATCTTCGCGGCGAGTTCGGCCGCCCGTTCCAGGCCCTGGTGGCACACGGGCAGGACGGTCATGCCCGCGTCGGCCAGGGTGTGGCAGATCGCGGCACCGAGCAGGCCGCTCGCGCCGGTCACCAGCGCCACGCGCGGACCGCTCACGGCCGCTCCCGGGCGGCGAGCAGCAGCGTGCAGGCGGGGCGGCCCAGGTGCAGGGTCCGGCGGACGGTCAGCCCGGCGGCGGCCAGCCCCGCGGTCGCCGCCGCCTCGGTGGGCCAGGCGGTACCGCCGTGGGTGAGCCAGTCCAGCCGGGTCTCCGGCGGAACGCCCTCGGGCGCGTCCAGGAACACGTCGTCCACCAGCAGCCGCCCGCCGGGGGCCAGCCGCTCGGCGACGGCGCGCAGGTCGGCCGCCGGGCCGTGGATCGCGTTGGCGAGCACCACCAGGTCGAAGACGCCGTCGGGGAGCGGCCCGCGCCCGGCGTAGGTGCCCTCGCCGGCGACCCGGTGGTAGACACCGGGCCCGGCGGATACCTCCAGGAGGCGGTGACCGGCGGTGAAGCGGGCCAGCGCCAGGCCGCTGCGGGCGCGGCGGTGGGCCGCCTCCCCGTGCAGGGCCGTCTCGTAGACCTCGCGCAGCCGCTCGGAGGGCCCCTCGCGGTCGAACGGGCGCCGCGCGGCCCCGGACCGGACGACCTCCGCCAGGGCCTCGCGGGTCACCCACGACCGCGACAGCTCCGCCTCCAGCGCGACCAGCGCCGTATCCACGCCGCCGGTCCCCTCGCCGGTGGTGGGGACGGGGTCCTCGGGGCGCAGCAGCCCGGCGTCCTCGGCGGCGCGCAGCAACTCGGCGCAGGCGGCCTCGTCCAGGCCCAGCCGCACCGCCAGTTCCGGCACGGTCCTCGCTCCTTCGCCGAGCGCCTCGACGATGCCGAGGTCCACCAGCGTGAAGAGCAGTTCACTGCGCTTGTAGGCGGTGGCGGCGGCGACCAGGGCGTCCCGGCCCGCCAGGGCGAGCGCACGCGGCGGAAGGGGTTTGCCGACCCGGCCGCGCGGCACCTCGCCGACGCACCGGACGCGGTCGGGGACCTTCTGCGGGCCGAGCAGCGCCTTCGCGTGCTCGCCGAGTCCGGAGACGTCCGCGCCCGGTCCGCGCACATGCACCACCTCGGCCTGGAGCGCGACCGAGGTGCCGTGCCGCACGGGGTAGACGCGGGCGTCGGCGATGTCGGGGTGGCGGCACAGCGCGGCCTCGATCTCCTCCGGCGCGATCCACCGGTCCCCGCGCCGGATGGCACGTGTGCGGCGCCCCAGCAGCCGCAGCCCCGCGGCGGGGTCGTAGGCGGCCAGGTCGCCCATGGGGTGCCACGCCTCGCCGTCCACCCGCACCAGCAACTCGCCCTGGGCGCCGGGCCGCATATCGGCGCCGTCCGGGCCGGCCACGCGGAACTCCACGCCGTCCAGCGGGAATCCGACGCAGCCGGGCGGGCTGCCGGGCGCGCCACTGAACAGCGCCCCGGTCTCGGTGGAGCCGTAGTTGCGCGCCAGGCCGATGCCGAACGCTGCGGTGAACCGCTCCTCCAGCGCCGCGTCGACCGGCCCCGCGCCGACCATGGCCATGCGCAGCGCGTTGTCCGGCACCGCTTTGCCGGTGCGCTGCGCGAGCAGCCGCGCGACGGTCGGGACGAGCGCGAGCACGGTGGCCCCGGCGGCGATGTGCTCCGCGCAGCGGCCGAGCGCATGGGGCGGGACCGCGGCGATCGCGCACTCGGCCTCGAACGCGGCGTGCGCCCAGCCGAGCGCGTAGGCGTGCCACAGATGCAGCGGTATCAGCAACGTGTCATCGGCGCCCAGGCGCGCGTACCGCGCATGCCGGCGCCCCTCGGCGCGCAGGGAGTCCGTCGACCGCGCGACGAGCTTGGGCGCGCCGGTGGTTCCCGAGCTGGGCAGCAGTACGGTGCCCGGCGGATGGCCCGAGGACGCGGGGTCGCCGGTGACCGTGACGCGGTCGCCGTCCACGACGACGAGGCGTCCGCCCCCGGCCGCGTCCAGGAGTCTGCGGTGCTCGGCGGGCGGCGCGTCACGGTCGAGCAGCAGCACCACGGCCCCGGCGTCGATCAGCGTCCGGTAGGCCGCGAGCCAGGGGCCGCCGTTGGCCCCGGCGAGCGCGACGGTCGTCGCGGGCTCAACACCGTCGAGCCCGTCGAGACCGTCGAGGCCGCCCGCGCTGATCGCCAGGTCAGCCACCGCAGCTCACCCCGTCGCGCCCCTCCTTGTAGAGGCGCTTGCGCTCGGCGATCAACTCCCGGATCACCGGCGGGGCGTAGGTGGGGGCCTGGCACAGCTCATCGAGGGTGATCTCGTCCTCGAAGTACATCGACAGGGTGTCCCAGGGCGTGAAGCAGCCCTTGCACGCGTTGAGCCGGGGCCGCTCGGCCAGCAGCGCGGTGTACAGGCCGGTCTCGCCGACCCGCCGCAACGACTCGGCGTGGTCGTCCTCCAGCAGATTGCCCATATTGGAGAACCAGATGTTCGGGCACGGGGTCACCATGCCGTCGCTGAAGGTCGAGATGACCAGGCGCGGCAGATGGCAGCGGAAGGTCCGCTCGCCCTCCCGCAGGAACGACAGGAGCCGGTCGAAATAGGGGCGGGGCGGCAGCACCGCGGCCAACTCGTCGTAGCGGTCGACCAGTTCCTCGATGTGGACGATCTGGTCGGGCCGCATCGCGAACCGCTCGGAGTCGGGGCCCCGCACCGGGAACGGGAAGAAGGTCGGCGGGCGCTCCCGGTCCGCGAGCCAGCGGGCGAACGCCGGCACCTCGGGGGCGCTGCGGTCGTTCAGCACGCCGTAGATCTCCACCGGCAGGCCGCTGTCGAGGATCGTCTCGATCCGGCGCAGCACCTTGCCGTGCAGGGATTCGGTCTGCACCCGGTGCGAGTTGCCGGCGAACAGGTGGCTGTCCAGGGATACCTGGAGCACGACGTTCTTCCAGCCGCGCAGTTCCTCGAGGTGCTCCCCGCGGACCAGCACCCCATTGGTCTGGACGATCAGCACCTCGTGCTGGGCGGCCTGCTCGCGCAGATAGTCCATGATCCCGGCGACCAGGAAGATCTCCCCGCCGGTGACCTTGAGCATCGGCGCGCGGAACGTGTCGTCGATGCGCCCGGCGATGAGCGGGAGGCGGCGCCCGAGGAGGCTGCCCTCGGCGTAGCGGTCCCGGGTCGGCGGCCCGAATATCAGCTGTGCGTGGTGCGACTGCTTGAGGTTGCTCTGGCCGGTGAGGCAGTACGTGCAGCTGAGATTGCACGAGTCCTCATTGATGACCAGGTCGTTTCCGAGGAGTGTGTCGATCACGGCGCGTCCTTCCGGCAGCGGACGCTCAAACGCTAACTTTAGTTGGTGACTATCGTCAATACGCCGAACTGCCTCCATCACTTGCAGGTCACAGGATGGTCAGGAGGGGAGTTCCCGGCTACAATAGTCACAGCCATGAGAGCCGAACACAGTCAGCAGCCAGAGTTCGGTCAGCGTGTCCGGCGGCGACGCGAGGAGTTGGGCTTCTCCCAACGCCGACTCGCTGGCGACATCGTGACCGCCAGCTATATCTCCCTCCTGGAGTCCGGTCAGCGCTCCCCCACACTCGACCTCGTGCTCCACCTCTCCGAGGTGCTCCAGATGCCGCTGGAGGAGCTGACCGGCCGTGACAGGTCTTCCGCCGCCGCCACCGAGCCCGGCGGCCTCGACCTGGTCATCGCGCGCTCCGCCGCACGCGGCGCCGCCGAGCTGGGCGACCACGCCCGCGCGGCCGAGCTGCTCGCGGCCGCCTACACCACCGCGGTCGAGCGCGGCGCGGCCGCCCTCCAGCTCGACCTCGGCCTGGCGCTGCAGGAGGAGTTGCGGGCGGCCGGGCGGCAGCCCGACCGGCTGGCGCTGCTGGAGCGGCTCGCCGATCAGGAGTGGGCCACGACCGATCCGCGTCTGCGCGTCGTCCTGTTCACCGAGCTGGCCACCGCGCAGCGCGACACCGGACGGCTGACGGACGCGCGCAAGTCGGCTTATACGGCGCTGGGCGAGATCGGCCCGGCCGAGCTCACCGGCGCGTTCGAGCATGTCCGGCTGCTCGGCATCCTGATCTCGGTGCTCTGTGAGCTCAATGACCTCGGCCAAGTCGAGCTGCTGCTCAAGGAGATGCTCTCGCACGCCGAGGGCCACCGGCCGCCCGTGCGCGGCCGGGCCCACTGGGTCTCCAGCATCGCCTACTCCCAGCTCGGCATGGGCACCGCCGCCCGCCACCATCTGGACCTGGCCCGCGCCCAGCTCACCACGCCCGACACTCCGGTGCGCGACTGGCTGCGCTTTATGCGGTCGGCCGGCAATGTCCTGCTGGACGACGGCGACCCCGGCGCGGCGCTGCCCTGGCTGCAGGCCGCCGAGCAGGTCGGCCCCATGGTCGACGCCCCCGACGAGACCACCCGGATCCTCGCGCTGCGCGCCCGCTACGAACTGGCCGTGGGCGCCGCCGCCCAGGTCGTCGAGGTCTACCCCCGGCTCAGCGCGGGCTCCGCGCCGCTGACCGGCCCCGACCTGGTCCGCGCCAACCTCGTCCAGGCCGAGGCGCTGGCCGAGCTGGGCCGTACCGAGGAGGCCCAGGCGCTGCTGCGCCGCACCGCGGCCCTCTGCGACGAACTGACCGCCTATGAACTGGCCGTCCGCGTCTGGAAGCGCATCGACACGCTTCGCTCATGAGGATATTCGTCACCGGGGGCGCCGGCTTCATCGGCTCCCAGTTCGTACGGGCCCTGCTCGCGGGAGAGCTGGCCGTCTCCGGCGGCGCCTCGGTGACCGTGTTCGACAAGCTCACCTACGCGGGCAATCTCGCCAATCTCGCCCCCGTGACCGGCCACCCCGGCTACCGCTTCGTCCAGGGCGACATCTGCGACGCCGAGGCCGTCGACCGGGCCATGGCCGGTCATGACGCGGTGGTGCACTTCGCCGCCGAGACCCATGTGGACCGTTCCATCCTGCGCTCGGCTCCGTTCGTCACCACCAATGTGCTGGGCACCCACGTCCTCCTGGACGCGGCGCGCGACCACCGGGTGAGCCGGTTCCTGCACGTGTCCACGGACGAGGTGTACGGCTCCATCGCCGATGGATCATGGACCGAGGACAGCCCGCCGGCCCCCAACTCGCCCTACGCCGCGTCCAAGGCCGGTTCGGATCTGCTGGCCCTGTCCTACCACCGCACCCACGGCCTGGATGTGGTGGTCACCCGCTGCTCCAACAACTACGGCTGGTACCACTTCCCGGAGAAGATGATCCCGCTGTTCATCACCCACTTGATGGACGGCAGGAAGGTCCCGCTCTACGGGGACGGCTCCCATGTCCGCGACTGGTTGCACGTATCCGACCACTGCCGCGGCATCGCCCTGGCGCTGGACCGGGGCCGGGCCGGCGAGATCTATCACATAGGCGGCGGCGCCGAGGTGTCCAACAAGGAGCTCACCAGCATGCTCCTCGAGGCCACCGGGCAGGGCTGGGACCTGGTCGAGCACGTCGAGGACCGCAAGGGCCACGACCCGCGCTACTCCCTGGACATCGGCAAGATCCGCGAGGAGCTGGGGTACGAGCCGCGGATCTCCTTCGCGGACGGTCTGGCCGCGACGGTGCGGTGGTACGGGGACCACCGCGCCTGGTGGGAACCGCTGAAGAAGAGGGCCGCCCTGACGCGGTGAGCGGATCACGCGCCGCCCGGCAGCGGGCGGCACGCGTCCCCTACGGCGAGCACCCGCTCAGCGGATGCCGAGTTCGTCCAGCACCCGGCGCTGGGCGGAGGTGGGCTTGGCCGGGAAGTAGAGGTAGCAGACGCCTCCGGTGCCCGAGACCACCTTGCCGTTCGCGTCGTACCGCTTGGTCCGCAGCCAGATGTTCTCCCACTGGCGCCGCTTGTAGATGTGGCGGACCGCGTCGTTGCTGGGCGAGGCCGGGTCGTTGGCGATGACGTCGCCGTCCGCCGTGAAGCCGATGACGGTCATCAGATGGCCCGAGGTGCCGTATCCCGCGCCGTCCAGCTCGGTCTTGAGGAAGGACTGCGAGGTGATCACCGGAATGCCGGCCCCGATCAGCTTCTCGGCGTCGGTGAGCGAGCCGAGCCGGGTGACCACGCCCTGCAGATCGCGGTAGGTGGCGGCATAGGCGGCGTTGAACGGCCAGTTGCCGCAGCCGTTGTACTGGTAGTCGAAGGTGCTCCGGGCGGCGTGGCAGACCTGCGGATCGGCGTAGTCCGGGTTGACCCAGGACAGGTCCGCGGCGGAGGGCTTACGGCCCCAGTACTCGATGATCATCTGCGAGGAGGTGGGGCTGCACCATGCCTCGCCGCCGTTGTCGTACTCCGGGTACTGGCCCTTGTGGATCTCCTGCGAGTAGCGCGGTACCGGCAGTTCGCGCCCCTTGGGCAGACTCGGCGTGGAGGCGGGCACCTCGAACCGGTCGGGGACGTCCGAGCCCATCGCGCCGACCCGCCACACCGTGGGGGTGAGCTTGGAGCCGGGCTTGCGGTAGAGGGTGAGCCGCACCTGGTACTTCGCCAGCCGCAGCCCGCTCGCCGGGTCGTCGATGGAGAAGGTGTCGGTCCACACCGAGCTCTTGTCGTCGCTCTGGTCGTCCACCGAGGTGCGCCGGATGGAGGAGGCGCCGTCGTCGGAGGCCCAGCGGCCCATGACGTACCAGGGGGTCGCGGAGCCGTCGGTATACGTGCCCTTGAGTTCGATCTGGATCCAGGTGCCGGCGGGGGTGCGGGCGTTCCAGGAGACGATGGCCTCGGTCGCGGGCACGGAGAGCGTGCGCACCGGGGAGGTCCAGGTGGCGTACTCCCAGGCGGCCTTGGTGCCGGTGTGCGGATCGGTGTAGTCCACGCTGCCGAGCGGGCGGGAGATCGCGATGCCCGGGCGGGCGCCGGCCTCGGCGCGGACGCCCTTGGCGGCACCGGCCAGCCAGTCGGCGTGGCCGCTCCAGCCGTGGTACTCCGCCACCCGGGCGGCCTTCGAACCCGCCGGGGCCGCGGCGGCCTCGGGGGTCCCCGAGGCCGGTGTCGCGGCGGCGGCCGGGCGGGCCGTCCCGGCGGTCGCGGCTGTCGTGGTGACGGCGGCGGCGCCCGCGACGCCGAGGGCGGCGGCGAGCACGGAGCGGCGAGGCGTGGATCCAGATCTGGTCATGCGGGGTTCCCCCAGTCGTCGTCCAGTCCAGTGGGCGGCGCGTGCGCGACAGTCGCACAACTATGGCCGCTGCGAGTGGTCTCAGGCCAGTGATTCCCCCGGTACCCGCTCCATCAATATTGGTGTGAACCAATGGAGTGAACGAGCCGGAAGGGCCGTATGGTGGTCCCCGATGCGAACATACCCACCGGTTGGCAGCCTGGACGCGCTGGCGCGGCGCCTGCGTGCGCTGCCGCCGTCCTGCGGTCCGGTCCGGCTGGTCGCGGTCGACGGTCACGCGGGCTCGGGGAAGACCACCTTCGCCGGGCGGCTCGCCGAGGCGCTCGGCGGTGCCCCCGTCCTGCACACGGACGACTTCGCCACCCATGAGGAGCTCTTCGGCTGGGCCGGGCGGCTGCGGAGCGAGGTCCTCGCCCCGCTGGCCCGGGGCACGGCCGCGCGCTACACCCCGTACGACTGGGTGGAGCGCCGCTTCGCCACCACCCGGCGGCGGCTCGATCCCGCGCCGGTGGTGCTGCTGGAGGGCGTGGGCAGCGGCCGCCGGGCGATGCGCCCGCAGCTGGCGCGGCTGTTGTGGATGGATCTGCCGGAGCGGGACTCCTGGCGGCGCGGGCAGCTGCGGGACGGCCCGGAGCTGTCCGCATTCTGGGACGGTTGGCTGCCCGCCGAGCGTGCGCATTTCGCCGCCGACCCCTCCCGCCCGTACGCCGGAACGTTGGTTCTGCAGCGAAAGGAGGGGTATGAGGTGCTACCGGGACCTGCGGCGAACGACGGAAACGCCCCGTGGCCTCACACAGCGTGAACCGGTGCTTCCGACCGCGTCCGACGCCCGCACCCGAGGCATGACGCGTACCCCAACTCGGCTTGACCTGGGGCCCATACAGGTCTTACGTTCTCAATGTGCGACTCGTACGAGTCGTCCCACAACGCGAAGCCCCCGGTTGTTCCCCCGTGATCGGGGGCTTCGTCCTGTCTGGGGCCGGTTTTCCGCTGCTTTGCGCCGCCACCCCCTCACCCTGGGTGACGATCCTCCCCAGGTCATGTGCGCCCCTTACACGCCCCCGCGCACACCTACCCGACCTTGTGTGATTGCGACGAACAACAGTGCGGCACCCTCGGCCCATGCGGGCTGCGCAGGTACGATGCGAAAGGGGCATTCGCCCCTGCGGCATCCACGGGGGCTGGGGTTGTGGGGGACGTGATGGATTTCGGCACGCAAGGTTCGCACGCCCCGGCCGACCTCGCCTGGCTGCGGGCCGTCGACGCCTACACGATGGGCGCGTACGCACAGGCCGAGGAGGAGTTCCGGGCCGCCACCCGGCTCGACCCCGGAATGGCCGACGCCTGGCTCGGACTGCACGCGCTGCGGGCCGACACCGCGGCCGCGCTGCTGCGGATGTACCGGCACCGCGACCGCTTCGGCGAGCAGCGCGCCCGCCACCGCCGCACCCTCAACTCCTGGTACTGGCTGGGCTGGTGGGTCCAGCCGGTGCTGGAGACCAGCCGGGACCTGCTGCTGGCCCACGCCTCGCACTGGCTCGACGGCCGCCATGTGCCCGAGCTGGACCGGGCGCTGGCCGGCTGCCCGCCGGTGGAGGCCGATCCGCAGGCCCGCTTTCTGCACGCCTGCCGCGCCTATCTGGTCAAGGACTGGGAGCAGCTGGTGCGCCACACCGAGCCGCTGCTCGACGATCCGTTCCTCGGTATCGAGGCCGGTCTGTTCGCCGGGATGGCGCGGGTCCGGCTGGAGATGTACAGCCAGGCCGAGCCGCTGCTCGCCGCCGCCTTAATGCGCTGTCGCAGCGAACAGCCCCAGCGCAAGGAGCTGCGCTACTGGCTCGCCCGCGCACATGAGGGCACCGGGCGCAGCGCCGCCGCGCTCCCCCTCTACCGCGCGGTGCACCGCATCGACTCCACCTTCATGGACACCTCCGCGCGGCTCGCGGCGATAGCCGAGTCCGACGGGCTGGACGAGCCCGCGGATCTGGCCGCCGTCTCGCTGGCCGGCGCCGGTGGCCAGGACGCCACGGACGGCCGGGACACCACCACCGACCCCGCCGATACGCTGCCCGCCGACGGCCGCGATCCGCGGGCCGCGGCCGAGGGGCCCGAGGGCCCGCCGCTGATGGGCCCCGCCGTGGTGGGCGCGGGCGGCACCCGCGCGCGGGGTGGTCTGCCCTCCCAGCCCGGCCCCTCGGATCCGGTGCTGCTGGAGAGCGCGCTGCAGGAGCTGGAGCGCATGGTCGGCCTGGAGCCGGTCAAGCGGCAGGTGCGGGCGCTGTCGGCGCAGCTCCACATGGCGCGGCTGCGCGCCGGGCAGGGCCTGCCGGTCCAGCCGCCCAAGCGGCACTTCGTCTTCTCCGGCCCCTCCGGCACCGGCAAGACCACCGTGGCCCGCATCCTCGGCCGGGTCTTCTACGCCCTCGGGCTGCTCGGCGGCGACCATCTGGTGGAGGCCGGGCGCGCCGATCTGGTCGGCGAGTACCTGGGCCAGACGGCGGTGAAGGCCAATGAGCTGATCGACTCGGCGCTCGGCGGAGTGCTCTTCGTCGACGAGGCGTACTCCCTGTCCAACTCGGGCTACAGCAAGGGCGACGCGTACGGCGACGAGGCGCTTCAGGTGCTGCTCAAGCGCGCCGAGGACAACCGCGACCGGCTCGTGGTGATCCTCGCGGGCTACCCCGAGGGCATGGACCGGCTGCTGGCCGCCAACCCCGGCCTGGGCTCCCGCTTCACCACCCGCGTCGACTTCCCCAGCTACCGCCCGCTGGAGCTCACCCGCATCGGTGAGGTGCTGGCGGCGGAGAACGGGGATGTGTGGGACGAGGAGGCCGTGGAGGAGCTGCGGAGCATCAGCGGCCATGTGGTGGACCAGAGCTGGATCGACGAGTTGGGGAACGGGCGGTTTCTTCGCACGCTGTACGAGAAGAGCTGTGCCTATCGGGATTTGCGGCTCTCCGGGTGGAGTGGGACTCCGACGCGGGATGACCTCGCGACGTTGCGGCTGCCGGATCTGATGCAGGCGTACGGGGAGGTCCTGTCCGGTCGCGGCCCCATGTACCGCGACCCCCAGGACCCGCCCCTGGGGTAGCGCGCGCCTGCGGCGGGCTTTTCCCCTGCCCGCCCCTTCCCACAACCGGGGCTCCGCCCCGGACCCCGCTCCTCAAGCGCCGGAGGGGCTGATTTGATGCGGGTCGGGGAAGGCCCACCGCGGGCGCTACCGCGCGGTCAGCCGACCATCGCTCGCTCCTCCTTGGAGAGGGAGGCCGCCGCCTCGCCCCTGGGCTCGGCCACCCGCTCCCGGGCCCCTCCCCCACCACGACGGTGCGCAGGGTCATGCACCTCGCCCACCAGCTTCTCCAGGACGTCCTCCAGGGCCACCAGCCCCAGCACCGTGCCGGACCCGTCGGCGACCGCCGCCAGATGGGAGGCGGCCCGCCGCATCGCGGTCAGCGCGTCGTCCAGCGGCAGCTCCGCCCGGAGCGTCTCGATCGGATGCCAGACCCGCTGCGGCACGGCCCGCTCCGGGAACTCCAGCTCCAGGACGTCCTTCACATGCAGATAGCCCATGAAGGCGCCGCCGGAGCCGCGCACCGGAAAGCGCGAGTAGCCGGTGCGCACGGTCAGTTCCTCGATCTCCCGGGGGGTGACCGAGGGGTCGACGGTGACCAGACCGGCCGGGTCCAGGAGGACATCGGTGATCGGGCGGCTGCCCAGCTCCAGGGCGTCCGCGAGCCGCTCGTGCTCACCGGGGTCGAGCAGCCCGGCCTGCCGGGAGTCCTCGACCAGATGGGTCAGCTGCTCGCTGGTGAAGACGGCCTCGACCTCGTCCTTGGGCTCCACCCGGAACAGCCGCAGCACCAGCCGGGCGCACGCCCCCAGCAGCGCGGTGACCGGCCGGCACAGCCGCGCGAAGCCGACCAGCCCGGGGCCGAGCCACAGCGCGGTCTTGGCCGGCGCCGCCATGGCCAGGTTCTTCGGCACCATCTCGCCGATGAGCAGATGGAGACAGACGACCACGGCGAGTGCGATGGCGTAGCCGAGGGGGTGCACCAGCTGTTCGGGCAGATGGACGGTGTGGAAGACCGGCTCCAGCAGCTGGGCGACGGTCGGCTCGGCGACCGCGCCGAGCGTCAGCGAGCAGACGGTGATGCCGAACTGCGCGGCCGCCATCATCTGCGGCAGGTTCTCCAGGCCGGTCAGGACCGTACGGGCGCGCCCGGAGCCCTCGGCCGCGCGCGGTTCGATCTGGCTGCGGCGCACCGAGACCAGGGCGAACTCGGCGCCCACGAAGAAGCCGTTGACCAGGACCAGCAGGGCGGCAAAGAGAAGCTGTACGACACTCATCGTCCGGTCCCCTCCCCGGCGGCGGCGCCGGCAGTCACCTTCAGCGGCGTACCCGGCTTCGTACGGACGATGCGCACCAGCTCCGCCCGGTGGTGGCCGACCTGGCGGACGGCCAGCTTCCAGCCGGGCAGCTCGGCGGTGTCGCCGGGGACGGGGATCCGCGCCAGCAGATCGGCCATCAGCCCGGCCACGGTCTCGTACGGCCCGTCGGGCGCGTCGAGGCCGATCCGGCGCAGGGTGTCGACGCGGCAGCCGCCGTCGGCGTCCCAGGCGGCGCGGCCGTCCTCGGTGACGGCCTGCACCAGGTCCGGGGTCTCCGACGCCTCGTCGTCGTGCTCGTCGCGCACCTCGCCGACCAGCTCCTCGACGATGTCCTCCAGGGTGACCACCCCGGCCGTGCCGCCGTACTCGTCGACGACCACGGCTATCGGCTGTTCGCTGCGCAGCCGCTCCAGCAGCGGCTGGACCGGCAGCGTCTCGGGGACCAGCAGCGGGGGCTGGGCGATCCGGCTGACGGAGGTGCGCAGCCGGTCTCCCGAGGGCACCGCGAGGGCGTCCTTGAGGTGCACCATCCCGATGACCTCGTCCAGCCGGTGGCGGTAGACGGGGAAGCGGGACAGCCCGGTGGCCCGGGTGAGGTTGAGCACATCCACGGCGGTCGCCGAGGAGTGCAGCGCGCTGACCCGCACCCGCGGGGTCATCACATGCTGGGTGGTCAGTTCGCCCAGGGACAGGGTGCGGACGAACAGATCCGCCGTGTCCTGCTCGATCGCGCCGGCCCGCGCCGAGTGGCGGGCCAGCGAGACCAGCTCACCGGGGGTGCGGGCGGAGGCCAGCTCCTCGGTGGGCTCGACGCCCAGCGCCCGCACCAGCCGGTTGGCCACGGTGTTGAGCAGGGCGATCACGGGCCGGAAGAAGCGGGCGAAGGCGTACTGCGGGCCCGCGACGAAGCGGGCGACCTGCAGTGGCCGGGAGACCGCCCAGTTCTTGGGCACCAGCTCACCGATGACCATCTGGACCGCGGAGGCCAGCAGCATGCCGAGGACGACGGCGACACCGGAGACGGCGCCGTGCGGCAGTCCGACCGCCTCCAGCGGCGCGGTCAGCAGATGGCCGAGCGCGGGCTCGGCGAGCATGCCGACGATCAGCGAGGTGATGGTGATGCCGAGCTGGGTGCCGGAGAGCTGGAAGGACAGCTCGCGCAGCGCCTCGACGACGGTACGGGCGCGCTTGTCGCCCTCGTCGGCGGCTCGCTCGGCGTCCGGCCGCTCGACGGTGACCAGGCCGAACTCGGCGGCCACGAAGAAGCCGTTGGCGAGGATCAGGACAAGTGCCGCGGAGAGCAGCAGAAGGGACAGGGTGGTGCTCATGCCGCCGCCTTGTGGTCGGCGGCGGCGCAGGTACTACAGGACGATCCGTCCATCTGCGGAGGGAGTCACTCCTCGGGTCGCAGGGGAGCCCGCCGGGGCGCACGGGGTGCGTACGCACAGGGAGAGGCGGGGCGGGGCACCGTTCGGCCCCGGCAACAGGGTAATCAAGGATGGGGCGTGACGGGCAGGCCCCTCACGCCGTTGGAGTGCCGATCAAGGGGCCGACCGGTCCCGGGAGAACCACCCGGAAGGGGCGGAAACGGGCACAAAGGGGCAGCTCAGCACTGCTGGGGCCGGGCGGGCCGGCCGGGCGGCTCAGTCCACGGCACGTCCCGTGCCGTGTTGCTCGGCGAGGGCGCGCAGGGCCCGCGCGTCGCTGATGGCCCGCGCCTTGGCGATGCCCGGCTGGATGCCCATCGCGGGCAGGCTGGTGCCGTCCGCGAGGTCCAGATAGACCCATGGGTCGCCGGGGCGCAGATTGACCCGGACCACCTCCGCCCACTCCAGCCGCCGCTTGGTGGTGAGGTTGACGACGGTCACGCCGTCCTCCTCGGCCACCACCTTGGGGCGGCTGAGCAGCGTCAGCACCCCGAAGAACAGCAGTCCGGTGATGATGAAGCTGGCCTTCTCCCCCGGCCCCAGCCGCTCCAGCAGCAGGGCGACGACCGTGAGGACGACCAGGACGGCGATGCCCACGGTCATCAGGACGGCCCGGGTCCTGGTCGGCCGGAAGGTGACGGGCAGGGCGGGCGGGGGCGCGGCGGACACGTGGGTCGGCCTCTCGGATGAGGAGGGAACGGGAGGGAGGGCGGGGCGTGCCGTCAGAGGCGGCAGGCGTGGATGCCCGTGGTGAGGATGGCCCGGGCCCCCAGGTCGTAGAGCTCGTCCATGATCCGCTGGGCGTCCTTGGCGGGGACCATCGAGCGGACCGCGACCCAGCCCTCGTGGTGCAGCGGGGAGACGGTGGGCGACTCCAGGCCCGGGGTGAGCGCGACGGCGCGCTCCACCTGCTCCACCCGGATGTCGTAGTCCATCATCACGTACCGCCGGGCGACCAGGACGCCCTGCATCCGGCGGAGGAACTGCTGGACCTTGGGGTCGTCGCTGGGGTCGCCGGTGCGGCGGATGACGACCGCCTCGGACTCCAGGATGGGCTCGCCGATGATCTCCAGCCCGGCGTTGCGCAGGGTGGTGCCGGTCTCGACCACATCCGCGATGATCTCGGCGACACCGAGCTGGATGGCGGTCTCGACGGCGCCGTCGAGGTGGACCACGGCGGCGTCCACCCCGTTGTCGGCGAGGTGCTTGGTGACCAGTCCGGAGAAGGAGGTGGCCACGGTCATTCCGCCGAACTCGCTGACGTCCTTGGCCGTGCCGGGACGGGTGGCGTAGCGGAAGGTGGACCCGGCGAAGCCGAGCTGCATGATCTCCTCGGCCTGGGAGCCGGAGTCCAGCAGCAGATCGCGGCCGGTGATGCCGATGTCGAGCCGGCCGGAGCCCACGTACACGGCGATGTCGCGGGGGCGGAGGAAGAAGAACTCCACCTCGTTCTCCACGTCGACGAGGACCAGCTCCCGGCGGTCCTTGCGCTGCCGGTAGCCCGCCTCATGGAGCATCGCCGACGCAGGCTCGGACAGTGAACCCTTGTTGGGGACGGCGATGCGCAGCATGAGTGCTCTTTCCTTCGGTTGCGAGGGTGAGGGTGTGGGCGGGGGGTGTCAGAGGTGGGCGTAGACGTCGTCGAGGGTCAGCCCCTTGGCGACCATCATCACCTGAAGGTGGTACAGGAGCTGGGAGATCTCCTCGGCGGTCGCCTCGTCGCTCTCGTACTCGGCGGCCATCCACACCTCGGCGGCCTCCTCCACGACCTTCTTGCCGATGGCGTGCACACCGGAGTGGACCAGTTCGGCGGTGCGGGAGGTGGCGGGGTCGGCCGTGGCGGCCTTCTGCTGGAGCTCGGTGAAGAGCTCCTCGAACGTCTTCTTGGGCATGGTGTCCGTCATCCTACTTGGGCCGTGCGACACCCCTCAGCGCCAGGGTTCGGCGACCGAGCGCAGCGTGGTGGCGGTGGCGACGGCCGCGGTGACCGCCTCATGGCCCTTGTCCTCGCTGGAGCCCGCGATCCCGGCCCGGTCCAGGGCCTGCTCCTCGGTGTCGCAGGTCAGCACGCCGAAGCCGATCGGCACGCCGGTGTCCACGCTGACCTGGGTCAGCCCCTGGGTGACGCCCTGGCACACATAGTCGAAGTGCGGGGTGCCGCCGCGGATGACGACGCCCAGGGCCACGATCGCGTCATAGCCGCGGCCCGCGAGCACCTTCGCGACCACCGGCAGCTCGAAGCTGCCCGGCACCCGCAGCACGGTGGGCTCGTCGATGCCCAGCTCTCCGAGGGCGCGCAGGGCGCCGTCGACCAGCCCGTCCATCACCTTCTCGTGCCACTGTGCGGCGATGACGGCGACGCGCAGGTCCCCGCAGTTCTTCACGGACAGTTCGGGGGCGCCCTTACCGCTCACGTCTCTCCTCGGTGCTTTCTCTGATGTGCTGGTGTACGGGGGTACTCGAGGTGGTCACTGGTTGCCGCAGGCGGAGACGGGCTCGGCGCGGTCGCCGTCCAGCCAGGGCAGGTCGTGCCCCATCCGGTCCCGCTTCGTCCGCAGATAGCGGAGGTTGTGCTCGCCGGCCTGGACGGGCATCGGCTCCCGGCCGGTGACCCGCAGCCCGTGCCGGACCAGCCCCGTGGTCTTGTCCGGGTTGTTGGTCATCAGCCGCAGCGAGCGCACGCCGAGATCGGCGAGGATCTCCGCGCCCGCGGCGTAGTCCCGCGCGTCGGCGGGCAGGCCGAGCTCCAGATTGGCGTCCAGGGTGTCCCGGCCCAGCTCCTGCAGCTCGTACGCGCGCAGCTTGGACAGCAGCCCGATACCGCGTCCCTCGTGGCCGCGCAGATACAGGACGATGCCACGGCCCTCGGCGGTGACCCGCTCCAGCGCGGCGTGCAGCTGGGGGCCGCAGTCGCAGCGCAGCGAGTGGAAGACATCGCCGGTGAGGCATTCGGAGTGGACGCGGACCAGCACGTCCTCGCCGTCCCCGATCTCGCCCTGGACCAGCGCGATGTGCTCCACGCCGTCGGACGCGCGGTAGCCGAACGCCCGGAAGTCGCCGAAGGCGGTGGGCAGCCGGGTCTCGGCCTCGCGCCGCACCAGCGGCTCGGCGGGCTTGCGGTACGCGATCAGATCGGCGATGGAGACGATCGCCAGGTCGTGCTTGCGGGCGAAGGCGACCAGGTCGGGCAGGCGCAGCATCACACCGTCCTCGCCCGCGATCTCGCAGATCACGGCCGCCGGGCGCAGTCCGGCCAGCCGGGCCAGGTCGACCCCGGCCTCGGTGTGGCCGTCGCGGGCGAGCACACCTCCGGGGCGGGCGCGCAGCGGGAAGATATGGCCTGGGCGCACCAGGTCGCCGGGGACGGTGGCCGGGTCGGCCAGCAGCCGCAGGGTGGTGGCCCGGTCGGCGGCGGAGATCCCGGTGCTGACGCCGTGTTCGGCGGTGGCGTCAACCGAGACGGTGAAGGCGGTCCGCATGGACTCGGTGTTCTCTTCGACCATCTGGGGAAGCCGGAGCCGGTCGAGGTCGGCGCCCTCCATGGGCGCGCAGATGAGTCCCCGGCACTCGTTCATCATGAACGCGACGATCTCCGGGGTGATCATCTCGGCGGCGGCGACGAGGTCGCCCTCGTTCTCCCGGTCCTCGTCGTCCACGACGACGACGGGGCGGCCCGCGGCAATGTCGGCGATGGCCCGCTCGATGGGGTCCAGGGCCAGTTCGTCGGGCCAGTGCGCGGCTCGCAGGGGAGCGGCCGGGCCACTCGGAAGCGGTTCGGTGACCGCGTATGCCTCGCTCATGCTGTGGCCTCCTTGTCCTGCGTGCCGTTGTCCGGCAAACCGATGTTCCGCAGGGCGTCGACCCGCGGGCCGTCGCTCTGCGAGCCGCTGTCCTGCGCGCCGCTGTCCCGTCCCAGCAGCCGCTCGACGTACTTGGCGAGCACGTCCACCTCGAGGTTGACCGGGTCCCCGGCCTGTTTGACGCCGAGCGTGGTGAGCGCGAGGGTCGTCGGGATGAGGCTGACGGTGAAGTAGTCGAAGCCCGCGTCGACCACGGTCAGGCTGATGCCGTCGACCGTGATGGAGCCCTTCTCGACGACATAGCGGCTCAGCTCGGCGGGCAGCGAGATCTTCACGATCTCCCAGTGCTCGGAGAGCTTGCGGTCCACGATGGCGCCGGTGCCGTCCACATGGCCCTGCACGATGTGGCCGCCGAGCCGTCCGCCCAGCGCCATGGGGCGCTCCAGGTTGACCCGGGAGCCGATGTCGAGCGCGCCGAGGCTGGAGCGGTCCAGGGTCTCGGCCATGACGTCGGCGCTGAACCGGGTGCCCTCCGCGTCCTCGATGAGGTCGACGACGGTGAGACAGACGCCGTTGACGGCGATGGAGTCGCCGTGCTTCGCCCCCTCGGTGACGACGGGGCCGCGCACCTGGAAGCGGGACGCGTCGCCCAGGTGCTCGATGGCGACGATCTCACCCAGTTCTTCGACAATTCCGGTGAACACTTCAGTTCTCCTCGGCGAGGGGGGCGGGGGCGACGGGAACGGCGGTGACGCGCAGATCGGGACCGAGCCGGGTGACGTCGGCCGTCTCGAGGCGCAACGCCCGCGCGATGGTGGTGATTCCGGCGTCGGCGAGGGCGGCGGGGCCCGCGCCGAGCAGGACGGGGGCGAGATAGCCGATGACCTTGTCGACGGCGCCCGCGGCGAGGAACGCGCCGGCGAGGGTGGGCCCGCCCTCCAGCAGGACGGAGCGCACGCCGCGGGCGTCGAGCTCGGCCAGGAGCGCGGGGATCGCGAGCCCGCCGGCCGCGCGGGGCAGCCTTACGGTCTCCACGCCCGGCCGCCGGGGCAGATGGGCGGTACTGGCGTCCTCGGCGACGGCGAGCAGCGTGGGCGCGGCGTCGTCCAGGGCCCGGGCGCCGGGCTTGATGGTCGCGGCCGTGTCCACGACGACCCGCAGCGGCTGGGTGACGCCCTCCCGGCCCCGTACGGCCAGGTGGGGGTCGTCGGCGCGCAGGGTGCCGGAGCCGACGACGACGGCGTCGGCCTCCGCGCGCAGCCGGTGCACATCGGCGCGGGACTCGGGGGAGGTGATCCACCGGCTGGTGCCGTCGGCGGCGGCGCTGCGGCCGTCCAGGGTCGCGGCGAACTTCCACAGTACGAAGGGGCGGCCGCGGCGCATCGCGGTCAGCCAGGGCTCGTTGACCGCCTCGGCCTCCTCGGCCAGCAGCCCGGCCTCGACCTCGACCCCGGCCGCGGCGAGGGTGGCGGCCCCGCCCCGTGCCTGTGCGGTGGGGTCGCCGACGGCGTAGTGGACGCGGGTGATCCCGGCGGCGATCAGGGCCTGGGAGCAGGGGCCGGTGCGGCCGGTGTGGTCACACGGTTCGAGGGTGACGAGGGCGGTGCCGCCACGGGCCCGCTCCCCCGCCGCGCGCAGCGCGTGGACCTCGGCATGCGGACCGCCGGCCCGCTGGTGCCAGCCCTCACCGACCACGCGGCCGCCGGCGTCGAGGATGACGCAGCCGACGACGGGGTTGGGGCTGGTGTGGCCGAGGCCGCGGGCGGCGAGCGCGACGGCATGGCGCATCGCTTGGGCTTCGGCTGCGGTGGCCACCGGGTCCTCCTGCCTCTTCGGGCACGGACTCCGGGGCTGTCGAGATGACAAAGGAACGGGAACGCCGCCGCCGGCACGCCAGGTTCGGCAAAGGGCCCGCCCTGCCTGCGCAAGGACGGACCGCCGAGGCGGCGCACCGGTGATGTCGCTACCGCCGCGCACTGCCTCCCATCCGGACTTTCACCGTCGGTCCAGGAATTTCACCTGGTCAACCGGCCGCTGGCGGCGGACGGGTCGCGGACTGTAACCGCCGGTTCGGATTTTCACCGACCCCGGAGTGCGCTGACGTCACTGGTACGCCCCTAGTGTGCCATGGCCATCAGCGCAGGTGGGAGGCAAGCCCCATGTGGCCTCCCTCACCCGCCAGGTCCCCGGGCCGGGTCAGATCCCCCACCCCGCCCCTCCCCGAAACCGTGGGCAGGCCCCCGGCCCCCGGCACCCCCGGGACGCCACCGCCGCCGACCGCGGGCCCACGCCCACCCCGGCGACCCGCGGGGACGCCGGGCCCTCGTCGGCATCCACACCGGCCCCGAACGGAGGCCAGGGGGGTACCCCCGATCACACCCCTCCCGGGCCAACGGCACGCCCCGGGCCCCCGTCACGAGTGGCCCAACGCCCGCCGCGAGGCCGCCCCGCCCCTCCACCCGCGGGGCGGGCGAGCCTCGACAGGCTCCGCGGCAGGTACGTCAGCTCCGATCCAGGAGCGGGGGGGCCGGGGGCTTGCCCCCGGTTACGGGAAGGGGCGGGGTGGGGGAGAAAACCCACCGCCCCCTACCCCTGCGCGATGCTGTCCAGTTGCTCCACCGCCGGCCGCAGGGCCCACAGGTCGCCGCCGGGCGGGGCCTGGAGTTTGTTCACCGCCGCGCGGGCCTTGCGGTCCCCGGCGTCGGCCGCCGCGTGGACGATGTCGCTCGCCGCGTAGGCGCGCAGGTCGAGCTCCGGGTACGGCCAGGGCGCGGCGCCGGTGGCCGCGGGGAGCAGGACGTCGACCGCCTTGAAGAGGTTCGCGCCGGTGGGCCCGGTGTAGTGCCACAGGTCCACGCCGACGTGCTTGCCGATGGCGGCCATCCGGGTGTACGCGACGAGGTTGAACGTCGAGTAGTGGAAGCTGCGGGTGCGCTCGAGCTCCTGCGGCTGCGTGCCGTCGGCCGCGATCTGGGTGTCGATGCGCTTGGTGCGGGCGTCGCGGAGCACCTGGCGGGCGCGATCCCGGTCACCCACGGCGGTGGCGATGGCGGCGACCTGCATGTCGTAGAAGGTGCCGTGGTTGTTCTCGGCGGCGCCTTCCTCCTTGCCGAAGTCGCTGTTCACCAGCCAGTCCAGGAACTGCTTGTTCCACGTGCGGAAGCCCTCGTGGTCGCTCTTGGACCAGCCGGGGGCGCCGGTGTCGAGGAGGGCGGCGGCGTCCAGGAGGCTGGTGAAGCCCTGGGAGAAGTCGATGATCCCGATCGAGCGGCCGTCGTACATGCAGGGGATGAACTGGGCGTGGTTCAGGCTCGGGTTCATCCGGGTCGCCGGGGTGACGAACCAGGTGCGCAGGATGTCGGCGGCGTGCTCGGCATAGGCCCGCCTACCGGTGTAGTACCAGGCCAGGGAGAGCTCGTAGGCGGATTCGAAGACCTTGCCGACCTCGGGACGGTCCGTCATCTTGTCCACGTCGGGGTTCCGTTGGCCATCCTTCTGAACGTAAGGGCAGCCGTACGGATTGTCGTCGGTCTTGGGCTTGCTGGGCCACCAGTACGGGGCCTGGCTGAAGTAGTCGTGTTTGTCGCCGCTGGGCGGCACCTGGTCCTTGTCGGTGACGGTCCAGGGGCCCTGGTCCAGCCACTGGTCGGCCTGGGCGGTCAGATCCCGTACGGTCCGCCGCAGATTCCGGTCTCCCAGCTGCAGTTTCAGCTTGGTGAGGGACAGCCGGGGCCCGTCGAGCACCACCGTCCGGGGCACCGAGCCGGAATGCCGCACGGACTCCGCGCCCTGCGCGGAGGGGGCGGCGGGGATCGCCAGGACGGCCAGGAGGGCGGAGGCGGTGACGATCGCCCGGGCGAACCGCCCGCGTCCCGCTGGAGGTGCACCCATTGAGCACTCCAATCAGATACCTGAACGCTATTCAGACTTGAGATCGGGCTCAGAGTAGGACGACCCCATGGGCACGACAAGAGATCGCACAGGAATGCCCTCACCTCAGAAGGGCCAATGCCCACACCTCGGAAGGGCGAACGCCCCCACCTCAGGAGGCGAACGCCCCCACCCAGAACGGCGAACGCCCTCACCCCAGAAGGGCGGGTGACCGACGGCTACGGCGCGCCGAACAGCTCGTTCTGCGCCGCGTCCAGCGCCGTCAGCACGGCGCCCCGCAACACCCCGCCGCCGCCCACGACCCCCGCCCGCACCCGCGTCCGCAGCGGCGACAGCCGAGCGACATGACCCTCCACCCGCCGCGCGAGCCCCTCGCCCCCGGCCCGCCCGACCTCACCGCCGAGCACCGCGCACCCCGGGTCGAGCACCGCGCAGATCGCCGCGACGCCCAGCGCGATACGGGCCGCCAGCGTGTCCAGGAACGCCTCGCCGCGCTCCCCCGCGTCGAGGGCCGCGCGGATCGCCGCCTCCGCCGCGCCGGAGCCCTCCGTACCCGCCCCGCGTTCGCCGCCCGCCGCGCCCTCCAGACCGTGCTCCTGGGCGAGTTCGCAGACCGCGCCGCTGCTCACCAGGGAGTGGAACCCGCCGTCGCAGCCGGTGGCGGAGGGCAGCCCCGAGGTGCCCGGCACCGGCAGAAAGCCGATCTCCCCGGTGCCGCCGGACGCACCGCGCCGCAGCACCCGGTCGAGCACCACGGCCGCGCCGATGCCATGGCCGAGCCACAGCAGGACGAAGGTGTCGCGGTCGCGCGCCGTGCCCATCCGCTGTTCGGCGACGGCCGCGAGATTGACCTCGTTCTCCAGCAGCACCGGTGCCGCGAGGTCGCGGTGGAGCGCGGTGGCCAGCTCACGGTGCCAGGAGGGCAGTCCGCCGGTGGAGTTGAGCTCCCCGGTGGCGGGGTCGATGAGACCGGGCACCCCGATGCCGATGTGGTGCAGCCGCGCCGCCCCGGCCCGCTCGGCGGCCCGCTCCACCAGGGCCACCGCGGCCGCGACGGTGTGCGCCGGATCCCCGTCCGGGGCCACCGGAAGCGACTCCTCCGCCTTGGTCCGGCCCAGCAGATCGGCCACGCATACGGCCACGCTGTCCGTACGGACGTCGACCCCGGCCACATGCGCGCTGTCGGCGACGATCCCGTACACCCGCGCGTTGGGCCCCCGGCGTTCGGCCCCCGCCTCCCCCACGACCGCCACCAGCCCGGTCTGCCGCAGCCGCTCGACCAGGTCCGCGATGGTGGGACGGGACAGCCCGGTCAGCGACTTGAGCTGACCCGCGGTCAGCGGCCCCTCGTCCTTGAGCAGCTGCAGGGCGAGGCGGTCGTTGATGGCCCGCGCCGTACTCGGTGAGGCGGTGCGGCCCGCCACGGACACGCTCGTCGACGTCATGCCGGGATCCTTCCAGAAGGCCACGGGAAAAGCCCTATCTATCAGGGACCCTTCCTGATAGTTTCCCGTGGACCACGGCACGGGCCGGCGCTACGGGGAGGGTGCGACAGGTATGGGCAGGCTCAAGGAAGCGGGGGCGTCCGAGATGCGCCCCGTACGGCGGGCGCGGATCGCCGTGGCGGCCGTGTTCGCCGTGCACGGGGCGGTGACCGGCAACTTCGCCACCCGTATCCCCTGGATTCAGGAGCGGCTGGACCTCAGCGCCGGTCAACTCGGCCTCGCGCTCGCCTTTCCCGCCATCGGGGCCTCGGTCGCGATGCCCCTGGCCGGGCGGATCAGCCACCGCTTCGGCGCCCGCGCGGCGCTGCGCGGACTGCTCGCCCTGTGGACCGCCTGGCTGGTGCTGCCCCCGCTGGCGCCCGGTCTGGTCTGGCTGTGCGGTGCGCTCTTCGTCTTCGGGGCGACCGCCGGGACGTCCGACGTCGCCATGAACGCCCTCGGGGTGGAGGTCGAGAACCGCCTCGGCCGCTCGATCATGTCCGGGCTGCACGGCATGTGGAGCGCGGGAGCGCTCACCGGCTCGGCTGCGGGCACGATCGCGGCGCACACCGAGGCCGACGCCCGGCTCCACCTCGGCATCGCCGCCGGGGTCCTCACGGTGCTCGGCGCGGTGGCCTGCCACTGGGTCCTCGACCTGCGCAGCGCCCCCGAGGAGCATCCGCCGCCCCGGTTCGCCCTCCCGCCCCGCTCCGCGCTGATCATCGGCGCGGTGGGTTTCTGCGCGGTCTTCGCCGAGGGGGCGAGCCTGGACTGGTCGGCGGTCTATCTGCGCGATGTCATGGACTCCTCCCCCGGTGTCGCCGCCGCCTGCACCACCGCCTTCTCCTGCACGATGGCCGGTGCCCGGCTCATCGGGGACGCGGTGGTGGGCCGCTTCGGGCCGGTGCGGACCGTACGGACCGGCGGCCTCCTCGCCACCGCCGGCGGCCTCCTCGTGGTCACCGCTCCCGGTGCCGGCCTCGCCATCGCCGGATTCGGCCTCATCGGCCTGGGCATCGCGGTCGTGGTGCCGCTGGCCTTCGCCGCCGCCGGGCGCAGCGGCCCGGCCCCGAGCCAGGCCATCGCGGGCGTCGCCACGATCACGTACACCTCGGGGTTGATCGCTCCGGCGGCCATGGGCTCGATCGCGGACCTGACCTCGCTGACGATCTCGTTCTGCCTGGTCACGACGTTGACGCTGGGGCTGGTGGCGGGGGCGGGGGTGCTGCGGACCCCGGCGGATACGGACACGGCGGACCCCGCCTCGCAGCCCGACCCGTCCGCCTCCCGGGCCACGCTTCCCTGACGGGGCGGGGGCGGGGCCAGGGCCACTGTTCGGTGAGCGCCGAAGCGATCCGGCCCTACGGTCGGTGATATGAGCGACACGAGCGACGTCCCGGCGCCCGAGCGCCACACCGCCTTCCGCCGGCTCCACCGCGGCGAGCGGCCGCTGCTGCTGCCCAACGCCTGGGACCATGCCTCCGCCGCCGCCCTGGTCCGGCGCGGCTTCCCCGCCATCGGCACCACCAGCCTCGGCGTGGCCGCGGCGGCCGGGCTGCCGGACGCGACGGGCGCCGCCCGCGACGAGACCCTCGCCCTCGCCCGCGGCATCGCCCGGCTCCCGGCGCTGGTGAGCGTCGACATCGAGGGCGGGTTCGGCGAGCGGCCCGAGGAGGTCGCGGCGCTCGCGGCCGAGCTGGACCGGGCCGGGGTGGTCGGTGTGAACATCGAGGACGGCCGCCCGGACGGCACCCTCGCGCCCCTGGCCCGGCAGTGCGCGGTGCTCGCTGCCGTCAAGGAGCGGGTGCCCCGGCTGTTCGTGAACGCGCGGACCGACACCCACTGGCTCGCCGCGATCGGTGGTGACACCCCGCCCTCGCTGTCCGCCGCCGCCGAGCGGATCGAGGCGTATCTGGGGGCGGGCGCGGACGGGATCTTCGTGCCCGCGCTCACCGATGAGCAGGACATCGGCGCCCTGGCCGACGACCTCGGCGAAACCCCGCTGAACATCCTCTTCGCCCCCGGCCGCCACACCTATGAGCGGCTGGCGGAGCTCGGGGTGCGGCGGATCAGCTGCGGTTCGCTGCTCTTCCGGGCCGCCCTGGACCGCGCCGTCGAGCTGGCCTGGACGATCGCCCACCCCGAGGCCCCCGCCCCGGCCCATCGGGCCGCCGACCTGCCCTCCTACGCCGAGGCGCAGTCACTGGCGGAGGACTTCACCATGGACGTCACCGAGGACGTCACCGAGGGCAACCGCACATAGCTGCAGGACGCACAATTTCGGCCAACTAACATTGCTGCGAATTCCCCGTAGCGATGAAGTGGAGCAGTCATGGGCCTCGGCGTGCGCTGGACCCTGCACGGCGATGGGCGCACCCCCGCCCCGGGCGCCGTCGTCAAGCCGGATGAGCGGCTGTCCTGGCCCAGGACGGCGGGGCTCGGCGCACAGCATGTCGTCGCCATGTTCGGGGCCAGCTTTGTGGCCCCGGTGCTGATGGGGCTCGACCCCAACCTCGCGATCATGATGTCCGGCGTCGCGACCATCCTCTTCCTGCTGGCGACCCGCGGCCGGATCCCCAGCTATCTGGGGTGCAGCCTGTCCTTCGTCGGGGTGGCCGCCGCGATCAGGGCGCAGGGCGGCGGCAGCGCCGCCGTCACCGGGGCGATCCTGGTGGTCGGCGGGGTGCTGCTGCTGAGCGGTCTGGCGGTACGGAAATTCGGCGCCCGGATCATCCACGCGGCGATGCCGCCGGTGGTGACCGGCGCGGTGGTCATGCTGATCGGGTTCAATCTGGCGCCGGTGACCGCCGGTACGTACTGGCCCGCCGATCAGTGGACCGCGCTGCTGACGATGCTGGTCACCGGGGCGGCGGTGGTCTGTCTGCGGGGCTTCTGGTCGCGGATCGCGATCTTCCTGGGGCTGGTCTTCGGCTATGCGGTCTCCTGGGTCTTCGACCGCGTCTTCGGCAGGATCCACTCGATCGACGGCAGCGGGCGGGTCACCGACCACTGGCGGCTGGATCTGTCCGGTGTGGCCAAGGCGGACTGGATCGGTCTGCCGTCCCTGCACGCGCCCAGCTTCCACTGGTCGGCGGTGCTGGTGGCGCTGCCGGTCGTGATCGCGCTGATCGCCGAGAACGCCGGACATGTGAAGGCGGTCGGCGAGATGATCGGCGATCCGCTCGACGACCAGCTGGGCACGGCGATCGCCGCGGACGGCGCGGCGACCATGATCTCCACCTCGGTCGGCGGCCCGGCCAATACCACGTACTCCGAGAACATCGGGGTCATGGCGGCCACCCGGGTCTACTCCACCGCCGCGTACTGGGCGGCCGCGGGCTTCGCGCTGCTCTTCGGGCTGTGCCCCAAGTTCGGCGCGGTGGTGGCGGCGGTGCCGGGCGGGGTGCTGGGCGGGATCACCGTCATCCTCTACGGCATGATCGGGCTGCTCGGTGCGCAGATCTGGGTGCACAACAAGGTGGACCTGCGCAATCCGCTCAATCTGGTGCCGGTCGCGGCGGGCGTCATCATCGGCGTCGGCGGCGTCAGCCTGAAGGTCAGCCAGAACTTCGAGCTGGGCGGGATCGCCCTCGGCACGATCGTGGTGCTGCTCGGCTACCACGTGCTGCGCGCCCTGGCCCCGGCCCATCTCAAGCCGCGGGAACCCCTGCTGGACGCGGGCACCAGCGAATACGACGACGACCGCCCGGCCTGACCGCCGGAGGACTTACCCCCGCGGGGCGAGGTCCTGTCCTCCCCGCGGGGCGAGGTCCTGCAGGCCCAGCACCCGGAGCAGTTCGAGCCGCTCGGCGGACTCGCTGCCGGGGCGGGCGGTGTGCACGATCAGCCGCTGGGCGTGTTCCGAGCTCAGCAGGACCTCGCAGTCCAGCTCCATCACGCCCACCACCGGGTGGACGAACCGCTTGACCGAGGAGTGCCGTACGGCCACCTCATGGGCCTCCCACAGCGCCGCGAACTCCGCGCTCACCGACAGCAGTTCGGCCACCAGGGCCGCCGGGCCCGGATCGTCGGGGCGGGCCGCGAACACGGCGCGGAGGTTGGCCACATGGAGCCGGGCGTGCTCCTCGATCTCCTCGCTCGGGAAGATCCCGGGAGTGCCGGAGTCGTCGCCCCGCCGGGTGAAGAAGCTCCGGACGATATTGCGGTCGCCGGGCGGCCGCGCCGTGATGTCGCCGACCAGCGCGGCCGCCATCGCGTTCTGCGCCAGCACCTCCCCCCAGTCGGTGATCACCTGGGCCGGGGTGTCGAACAGCCGGTCCAGCACCCTGAGCAGACCGGGCCGCACATGGCCCGAGGTGCTGCGGTCGCGCGGCGGCTCCTCCCCCACCAGGTGGAAGAGATGGTCGCGCTCGTCGTCGGTGAGCCGCAGCGCCCGGGCCAGCGCGGTCAGCATCTGGCGGGACGGGCGCGGGCCGCGGGCCTGCTCCAGCCGGGTGTAGTAGTCCGGCGACATGCCCGCGAGCTGGGCCACCTCCTCCCGGCGCAGTCCGGGCGTACGGCGCCGGGGGCCGGGCGTCAGCCCCACCTCGGCGGGGCCGAGACGGGCCCGGCAGCGGCGCAGGAAGTCGGCGAGCTCCGATCGATGCACGCTCCCATGGTCGCCGTGCCCGCGCCGGGTATCCAGGGTCTGCCGATCCCTGGATGCGGAGGTCTCTCCCGGCCCCGCCGAGACCGTCGCAGGCTGAGCCCGAGCGAACGAGACGAAAGGCGGATGCTGATGCCCTTGATTCTGGTGACGGGTGCGACCGGCCAGGTGGGACGGCGGTTCACCAAGCGGCTGCTGGAGCGGGCCGCGGCCGGTACCGAGGTACGGGTGCTGGTACGCGACGAGGAGCGCGGTGCGCCCTTCGCGGCCCAGGGCGCGCGGCTCACGGTGGGCGATCTGCGCGAGGAGAAGGATCTGCGGAGGGCCATGGAAGGGGTGCATGCGGTGGTCAACATCGCGGCGGCCTTCCGCGGGGTGCCGGACGAGGAGGCGTGGGCGGTCAACCGGGACGCGGCGGTCGCCCTCGGGCGGGCCGCGGTGGAGGCAGGGACGAGCCGGTTCCTCCAGGTCAGCACCAATCTGGTGTACGGCGCCTCGCGCGGCCGGCCGTTCACGGAGGACGACGAGAGCGTGCCCGGCGGTCCGCTGTGGGGCGCCTACCCCGCCTCGAAGGCGGAGGCGGAGCGGGAGCTGCTGGCGCTGCACCGCGAGCACGGCCTGGATCTGCGGATCGGCAGCCTGGCCTTCGTGTACGGGGACGGCGATCCGCATGTGGCGAACTTCCTGCCGTACGCCGCGAACTGGCCCGGGAGCAGGCGGCTCGCCATGGTCCACCACGCGGATGTCGTCCAGGCGCTGCTGCGGCTGCTGCGCGCACCGGGCGGCACGGCCGGCGGCTCGGTGTCGGGCCGTAAGTACAACATCGTCGACGACGCCCCGGCGACCGCCGTCGAACTGCACCGGATCGGCGGTGTGCCGCTGCCCGAGGGCATGACCGGGCGGACGGACGACGACCCCTGGTCCGGGATCACCTCCAACCTCCGGCTCCGCGACGAGCTGGGCTGGCGGCCGCTGTATCCGTCGATCTGGACGGCCCGCGACGCGGGGGTGCTGTGATACGCCGGTTGACGGGGCGTTAGACCGTCCAGGGGAAGCGGCGGCGTACGGCGGGGACCGCACCGTTCCGGCCTGCCACCCTGGCGTCCATGACGATGCCCACGCAGGCGCGGCACGCCCCGCGCACCGTGCAGAACGTCGTGGCGCGCATGAGCGCGCTCGGCGCGGCGCTGCCGCCCAGGGACGGGGTGGCGGTCTTCAACGGGGTGTACCTCTCGGTCACCGAGGAGGTCGGCCGCCGGCTCGGGGACGGGTACTTCCACGACCCGTCCGCCACCCAGGAGCTGGACGTGCGGTTCGCCGAGCGCTATCTGGGAGCGGTCGACGCGGTGACCCGGGGCGGGCGGCCGCCCGCCTGCTGGCGGCCGCTGTTCCAGCTCCGGCGCCATCCGGGGGTGCGCCCGGTGCAGTTCGCGCTCGCCGGGATCAACGCCCATATCGGCCATGACCTGGCGCTCGCGCTGCTGGACACCTGCCGGGCCCGGGACCTCGAACCGGACGCCCTGGAGGGCGACTTCGACCGGATCGGCGCGCTGCTCACCGGGATGGAGGAGCGGATCCGGGAGGAGCTGATGCCCGGCCCCGACCTGCTGGACGTGGCCGATCCGCTCACCCATCTCGTGGGCTCCTGGAGCCTGGAGAAGGCGCGGGACGCCGCATTTGCGGCGTTCCGCGCGCTGTGGGGGCTGCGCGGGGTGCCGGAGCTGGCGGAGGAGTTCGCCGAGCGCGTGGACGCGACCGTGGGTCTGGTCGGGCGCTTTCTGCTCACCCCTCTGCCATCGGCGCAACGGCCCGCCGACGACGCCACGGCCCGCCCTTGACGTAACCGGCCTGCCGTCGCGGCGTAGCGGCCCTGGGACCGGCTCAGTCCTCGGGGAGCTCGACGGGCGCGATCTCGTCGTACAGATCGCCCGGCCCGGGGTTCTTCGGGTCGGTGGCGCCGCCGAACCGGTGCATCACGCCCCATACGGCGTTGAGCGCGGTCTGGATGGCGCCCTCGGCCCAGCCCGCCGTCCAGGAGATGTCGTCGCCCGCGAGGAAGATGCCGCGCTTGTCGGCGGGCAGCCGGTCCTGCATGAAGTGGGTGAACAGCCGGCGCTGGTAGCGGTAGTGGCCGGGCAGATTGGCCTTGAACGCGCCCATGAAGTAGGGCTCGTTCTCCCAGGACACGGTGACCGGGCTGCCGATGATGTGCTTGCGGATGTCGACGTTCGGATAGATCTCCGAGAGCGACTTGAGCATGACCTCCATCCGCTCGTTCGCCGACAGCGGCAGCCACTTGAGGCTGTCGTCGCACCAGGTGTAGGAGAGGCAGATGACGGCGGGCCGGTCCGGGCCGTCGTCCAGCAGATAGGTGCCGCGGGTCATCCGGTCGGTGAGCGTCATGCTCATCGTGTCCCGGCCGGTGATCTCGTCCTTGTCCAGCCAGAACGGCCGGTCCACCGGCACGAAGAGCTTGCTGGACTCCATGTAGTGGGTGCGCTCGATGGCCGTCCAGTGGTCGATCGGGAAGAGCGAGTCATCGCAGTCGATCTTGGAGAGCAGCATCCAGGACTGCGCGGTGAAGACCACCGCCCGGTACGAGCGGATGTCACCGCTCGCGTCCGTCACCACGACGCGGTCGCCCGCGGCCCGGTGCAGCCGGGTCACGGCCGGGCGGGGCTCACCGCCGTGCAGCGAGGACAGCGAGGTGCCCTGGGGCCAGTGGACGATCTTCTCGGGCTCGCGCTCCCACAGCCGCAGCGGCAGCTGCTGGCTGCCACCGACGATGCCGCGGTGGTGGTCGTCGGCCTCGGTGTAGACGACCCGCAGGATCTCCAGGATGGAGTTGGGGAAGTCGGTGTCCCAGCCGCCGGTGCCGAAGCCGACCTGGCCGAAGATCTCCCGGTGGCGGAAGGAGGTGAAGGCCGAGGAGTCGCACAGGAAGCCGTAGAAGGTCTGGTTGTCCAGCTTCTCGACCAGCCGCGCCCAGATCTCCCGGATCCGCGGGACGTTCCGCTCGCGGATGGCGCGGTTCATGTCGGAGAAGTCCGCGCCCTCCTCCAGACAGGCGTTCCAGGCGTCGGCCACCTCGCGGTAGACCGGCGGCAGATCGTCGATGGTGCGGGCGTAGTGGGACTCGCCCTTGAGGTCGACGACGGTCGAGGGGGTGTCGGGGGCCAGCGGGTTGGGGAACGGCTGGGTCTTCAGGTCCACCAGGTCGATGTAGTGCTGGAGGGCGGTGGAGGACGGCGGGAAGCGCATCGCGCCCATCTCGGCGGTCAGCGCGTCGTCACAGCCGTCGAAGCCGACGGTGCGCAGCCGTCCGCCGATCCGGTCGGCCTCGTAGACCACGGGCCGCAGGCCCATCTTCATCAGCTCGTACGCGGTGACGAGGCCGGAGAGACCGCCGCCGATGACCGCGACCTCGTTGCCGTGCTCGGTCGCGGGTATCTGGCCCAGGCCCGCCGGGTGGGCGAGGAAGTCGTCGTAGGCGTAGGGGAAGTCCGGGCCGAACATGGTCATGGGCGGAAGGGCCTGCTGGGCCTGCGTTTCCTGCTCGTCATGGACGGCGGTGGGCACCGTGGACGTCATGGGGTACGGATTCCTTGCTGGTTGGTGCTCAAAGGGGGCGTTTCGGGCACGGCGGGGCCGGACGGATCAGCAGAGGACTGATCAGCCGAGGACGGATCAGGCGAGGACGGATCAGCTGAGGGAGGAGTACAGACCGGGGCGGCGGTCGCGCAGATACGGGTTGATCCGGCGCGAGGTGGTCAGCAGCTTGGGGGCGACATCGCCGAGGAGGAGTTCCTCACCGCGGCCGGCGCGCAGACAGGTGGCGCCGTCCGGCCCGGCCAGACAGCTCAGGCCCACGAAGTCGAACTCGCCCTCGACACCGCTGCGGTTGACGTACGCGATGTACATCTGGCTCTCGAAGGCCCGCACCGGAATCACGGATTCGGCCACGAACTCGAAGGGGTGCATCTGCGCGGTGGGCACCAGCAGCAGATCGGTCCCGGCCAGGGCATGGGCCCGTACGTTCTCCGGGAACTCCACGTCGTAGCAGATCAGGATGCCGACGGTCAGCTCGCCGATGGTGGCCTGGACGACGGGCGTGTCACCGGGGGTGAACGACGCCCGCTCGAAGCAGCCGTAGAGATGGGACTTGCGGTAGTTGGCCAGCTCGGTGCCGTCCGCGCCCACGAGCCGTGCCGAGTTGTAGACGGCGCCCTCGTGGCTCTCGGGGTAGCCGTAGAGGATGGCGAGACCGTGTGTCGCGGCGATCTCGGCCACGGCCCGGCCGCTCGGCCCGTCGGCGGGCTCGGCCAGGTCCCGTACGCCGCCGCCGCCGATCGCATAGCCCGTGAGGAACATCTCCGCTGTGACCAGCAGCCCGGCCCCGTCGGCGGCCGCGCCGGCGGCGGCCTCGTCGAGGACCTTGAGGTTCCCGGCGGGATCGCCGGGGTGACCGGAGTTCTGGAGCAGAGCGGTGCGCAGCGGCGACATGGCAGACCTTGAGGGGAGGAGTACGGGCACTAAAAACAGTACGTTGCCTCCGGATCGCCCAACAAGACGGCTTCATTGCGTCCGGCGTCGATTCATGACGCATGAGGATCGGTCCGCGTCGATTCATTGCGCACGCTGGGGTCCGGGCGTGTGCGGGCCCCGAAGGGGCGCGGGGCTGTGTGGATGTGCGGCTCCGCCGCGTGGGCGCGCCCGGCCACGACGGAGCCGCGGCCGGGCAACGGCGGACCAGGGCACCCCCGCCGATCAGGCGCCCCCGGCGGAGCGCCTACGTGGGCGCGCCCGAGCTGAACCTTCGCAGCAGGGGCGAGAGCACCAGCACCGACTTGGTGCGCTCCACGAACGCCTCCCCCGCGATCCGCTCCAGCACCCGCTCGAAGTGGCGCATATCGGAGGCGAAGACCTGGACGACGGCGTCCGCGTCGCCGGTGACGGTCGACGCGGACACCACCTCGGGATAGCGCGACAGACCCCGGCGGATGGCGTCCGGCGAGGTGTTGTGGCGGCAGTAGAGCTCGATGAAGCCCTCGGTCTCCCATCCCAGCGCCACCGGGTCGACCCGCACCGTGAAGCCGGTGATGGCTCCCTCCGCGCGCAGCCGGTCCACCCGCCGTTTGACGGCGGGCGCGGACAGTCCTACCAGCTCGCCGATGTCGGCGTAGGAGCGGCGGGCGTCCTCGGCGAGGGCGTGGACGATGCGTTCGTCGAGATCATTCAGTCGCACTGGGGGGCAATCACTTCTCTGCTGTGGCCAGTCGGGATCGGCGCAAGCCGTATGCGAAGTACAGCACAAGGCCGACGGCCATCCAGCAGCCGAACACCACCCAGGTGACGAACTGCAGACTGCCCATCATCCACAGACACAGCGCGAAGCCGATCACCGGGAAGAGCGGCGACAGCGGCACCCGGAAGGTGCGGGGCATCTCGGGCCGGGTCCGGCGCAGCACGATCACGGCGATGTTGACCAGCGCGAAGGCGAAGAGGGTACCGATGCTGGTGGCGTCGGCGAGCTGACCGAGCGGGATCGCGGCGGCCAGGACCCCGCAGAAGAGCGAGACGATCACGGTGTTGGCGCGGGGCACCCCGGTCCTGGCGTGGACGGTGGAGAAGACCTTGGGCACCAGCCCGTCCCGGGACATCGCGAAGAGGATGCGGGTCTGGCCGTAGAGCACGGTCAGCACCACGGAGGCGATCGCGACGACCGCTCCGGCGGCCAGCAGCACGGCCCAGGCGTCCTGGCCGGTGACATCCTTCATGATCGAGGCGAGCGCGGCCTCGGAGCCCGAGAACTTCTTCCACGGCAGGGCGCCCACCGCCACGGCGGCGACCAGGCAGTACAGCGCGGTGACGATGATCAGCGAGAGCATGATCGCGCGGGGCAGGTCGCGCTGGGGGTTCTTGGCCTCCTCACCGGCCGTGGAGGCGGCGTCGAAGCCGATGTAGGAGAAGAAGAGGGTGGCGCCGGCGGCGCTGACGCCCGCCATGCCCAGCGGCATGAACGGGGTGTAGTTGCCCGCCCGGATGCCGGTGAAGGCGACGGCACAGAAGAGGATCAGGGCCGCGATCTTCACCGCCACCATGACCGCGTTGGCGCGGGCGCTCTCCTTGGCGCCGCCCAGCAGGAACGCCATGGCCAGCAGCACCACGAGCAGGGCGGGCAGATTGAAGATCCCGCCGTCCCCGGGCGGGGCGGCCAGGGCGTCGGGGATGGTGACGCCGAGGGTGCCGTCGAGCAGTTCGTTGAGGTACTCGCCCCAGCCGACGGCGACGGCCGCCACCGAGACGCCGTACTCCAGGATCAGACACCAGCCGCAGATCCAGGCGATCAGCTCGCCCATCGTGGCGTAGGCGTAGGAGTACGAGGAGCCGGAGACCGGGATGGTGCCCGCCAGCTCGGCGTAGGACAGCGCGGAGAACAGCGCGGTGAGCCCGGCGATGACGAACGACACGATGACCGCGGGACCGGCGTCCGGTACGGCCTCGCCGAGCACCACGAAGATGCCGGTGCCCAGGGTGGCCCCGATGCTGATCATGGTGAGCTGCCACATGCCCATCGAGCGCCGCAGGCTGCCGCCGGCGCCCTGGCCGCCCTCGGCGACCAGCCGCTCGACCGGCTTGCGCCGCATCAGCCGGGTGCCCAGTCCGCCGACCGGAGGGTCTGGTTCCGGTTGCTGGGTGGCGGGCGGTGCTGCGCCGTGCTCCAACACAGGGGTGGCTCCTTATTCGCTGCCATCAGGTGGTGGCGACCGACTGCGGACATACGGGCGCCCGAAGAGCAAACCCGCAGGTGGGAATCGCCGAGCAGTCGGTCCCCGCCACTCCACGTCAGCGCAAGACCCTATGAGCCGTCCGCCGACGGCCGTAATGCACCATGGTTGCGCATACCCGTGGCAACGTTGCGCGCGGGGGCGCACGGCGGGGAATCGTTGCGAGACACTGCGCGAGTCAGCGCTCGTTTCACCCGAATGCCGCGATACTGCACCATTTTAGCGGTCGTTGGTGGGGACGTGACCACTGACAGTCTGCAACCACCCGATCACTCCCGCCTCAGTGCCGAACCCGTGTTCCGGCCCCGAGACCAGGGGGGTGACAGCGAGCGCTACCCGCTCGAATACTGCGCGAGAGTCTGGGAGGACTTCATCCGGGCGCTGGGCCGGATCGAGGCGGACTTCCTCCAGCGGTCCGATACACCGGAACCGGGCGTCAAGGCATGACGTACACCGAGCCGAGGCCGGGCGGCTACGGGCCCCCACCCACCGGCCACCGGCACGCCCCCGCGCCCCCTCCCGGAGAGCGGTACGAGGCGGCAGCCGATTATGAGATGAATCCTTTCCCCCTGCCCGACCCGGAGACCATCGAGGGCCGCTGGGACCTGGAGGGAGACCTGGCCCGGCTGCTGCAGACGACCGCCCCCGAGGAGTCGGTGCACACCACCGGCCCCATCGGACCGGTGACCCCCGTCCACGCCCCCTCCCCCACGCATGTGCGGGGGCGCGGCAAGCGCCGCCGGGTCCGCTTCCGGCTGCCGACGCTGCCGTGGCTGCATGTGATCAGCCTGATCTTCGCGGCGGTCACCACGGTCATCGTCGCGATGCTGAGCGTGCTCGGCGGGATGATCTCCTACCGCCCGCTGCGCTATCTGGCCTCCCCGAGCACCTCGGAGTCCATGGCGGCGTGGTGGCCCCTGCTGGTCTACGGACCCTGGCTGGTCGCCTCGCTGTCGGTGCTGCGGGCCGCCCTGCACCGCCGGGGCGCGGCGCACTCATGGGCCGTGGTGGTGCTCTTCTCCACCATCGCGGTGTTCCTGTGCGTCGCACACGCCCCGAGGAACGCGCCCAGCATGGCCGTGGCCGGTCTTCCCCCGGTCGCCGCGCTGGTCTCGTTCCACCAGCTGGTCCGGCAGATCACCCTCACCAGCCCGCCGCGCCACGCGCTGCCCCGCACCCGGGGTGAGCGCGGACTGGCGAGGTGAAGACCCCGTCGCGACACACCACCACAGCCCCACTCACCCGAGCCGAGTGGGGCTGTGGTGGTTCTGGGCTCGATTCGCCTCCGGGCGAGCCGAACCCGAACCTCAGTCCCAGGACGCGTGGAGCGGCTTGCCCTCCGCGTAGCCCGCGGCGCTCTGCACGCCCACCACGGCCCGCTCGTGGAACTCCTCCAGCGATCCGGCGCCCGCGTAGGTGCAGGAGCTGCGCACGCCCGCGATGATCGAGTCGATCAGGTCCTCGACCCCCGGCCGGGCCGGGTCCAGGAACATCCGCGAGGTGGAGATGCCCTCCTCGAACAGCCCCTTGCGGGCCCGCTCGTACGCCGACTCGTCGCTGGTGCGGTTGCGCACCGCGCGCGCCGACGCCATGCCGAAGCTCTCCTTGTACGGCCGGCCGTCGGCGGTGTGCTGGAGGTCGCCGGGCGACTCGTACGTCCCCGCGAACCAGGAGCCGACCATCACGTTGGACGCCCCGGCGGCGAGCGCCATGGCGACGTCGCGGGGGTGCCGGATGCCACCGTCGGCCCAGATGTGCTTGCCGAACTTCCGTGCCTCGGCGGCGCATTCCAGCACCGCGGAGAACTGCGGCCGGCCCACGCCGGTCATCATGCGGGTGGTGCACATCGCGCCCGGCCCGACGCCGACCTTGACGATGTCGGCACCGGCCTCGATGAGGTCGCGCACGCCCTCGGCGGCCACCACGTTGCCCGCCACCACCGGCACCCGCGGGCCCAGGCCGCGGACCGCCTTGAGCGCGGTGATCATCGACTCCTGGTGGCCGTGGGCGGTGTCCACGACGAGGGCGTCCACCCCGGCGTCCAGGAGCGCCTTCGTACGGCCCTCCGCATCGCCGTTGACCCCGACGGCGGCCGCGATCCGCAGCCGGCCGCCCGCGTCCACCGCGGGCTTGTAGAGCGTCGCGCGCAGCGCGCCCTTACGGGTCAGGATGCCCGCCAGCTTCCCGTCCGCGTCGACGGCGGGGGCGAGCTTGCGGTGGGCGGCGTCGAGGCGGTTGAACGCCTCCTGGGGGTCGATGTCGGCGTCGAGCACCATCAGCTCGCGCGACATCACCTCGGACAGCTGCGTGAAGCGGTCCACCCCGGTCAGGTCGGACTCGGTCACCACGCCCACCGGACGCCCGTCCTCGACCACCACGCCCGCGCCGTGTGCCCGCTTGGGCAGCAGCGACAGCGCGTCGGCGACGGTGCCGGTCGGGGCGAGGACGATCGGGGTGTCCAGCACCAGATCGCGGCTCTTGACCCAGCGGATCACGTCGGTGACGACGTCGATCGGGATGTCCTGCGGAATGACGACGAGGCCACCACGACGGGCGACCGTCTCGGCCATGCGGCGGCCGGCGATCGCGGTCATGTTGGCGACGACGAGCGGAATGGTGGTGCCGGTGCCGTCGGGTGAGGCCAGGTCCACCCCCTGGCGGGAGCCGACCGCGGAGCGGCTCGGCACCATGAACACATCGTCGTACGTCAGGTCGTAGGGAACCGGGGAAGATTCCACGTGGCGCCCCGTACCGGGCTCGAGGAAACGCATGAGTCTCACATTTTCACGCGAAACGACGCAGGTCACTCCCACAGCGGCACAACAAAACACCCCCGCGTTCGTAGAGTCCTCCAAAGAGGCACTGCGGGGGCTGCTGGGTGCCGACAGGCAACCTGCCTTACGTCGAAACGTTACCCGAGCGCCCGCTCCAGGGCGAGTGACCCCATGCGACGGCACACCGCTCGGCCCGTCCCTGAGCGGCCGGGGCCCGGCCAGAAGCCATGAGAGGGCGCGATGACGCCGTTCGTTCCGCCGCCCGCGACTTTCTGAGGCAAGCCTTAGATCTCGCTGTCCGCAGTTCCGGAATCACTGGCGGTGCGCATACACAGGAAGTGCGGGGCGCTCGACACGAGTGCCCCGCGTCAACCGCGAACGGGAGCCGCGCACGCCCATCCGCTGAGGTGTGTGTGAGCGGCACTGGGTGCGAACGGCTGCCGTCGCCCCCTCTATCGAAGGAGTTGACCATGTCTGTTGCCGTACCGGCCGAGTCGGCCAAGGAGATGTCGGAGTTCGACCTGGACGTGCGTGTCGAGCTCGACGAGCCGACGGCCGCGCACAGCGCCTCCACCGGCACGCCCGCGGCGTCCATCATCTGGTGCACCGTGGTCGCGCCGGCCTGTTAGCAGCCAGGACCGCGCGGGGCCCGGGCCGAGCCCGGGCCCCGCGCGGCTCGCCGACGGCGGAATTCTCGCCGGTGCCGAACGTGAACGGGAGAGACGGGAGAGACGGCCCCATGTCCGGAGACCACGCGATGTTCCACGCGGAGCCCACCGGGATGCTCCGCGTCCCCCTCCTTCCCCACTCGGCCACCGAGACCCGCGCACACCTCGACCCGCGCGACCGCGAACAGGTCCGCCGGTACATCGACGCGCTCCTGACCGACGAACGGGTCGAGGAAGCCCTCGCCGTCTCCAGCCCCTCGCTGCACCGGACCGTCGAGGCGCTGCGCGCGGGCGCCCCGATGAAACCCGGCGCCCTGCGCAAGCTCACCCTCTCGGCGACGCGCTACGTCCTGCGGGGCGCCAGCCGCGCCACCCCCTTCGGACTCCTGGCGGGTGTCGCCCCGGTGTCCTTCGGCGAGGGCTACCAGGTCCGGCTGGGCACCCGGCACCGCAAGGCGGTGCGCCCGGACGGCGGCTGGCTGACCGGCGTGCTCACCGCCTGGGAGGGCGACCTCGAGGTGCTGCGGGCGCTGCGCGTCGTGGCGAACGACCTGGGCTTCGCACGCGGGCAGCGCTGGGTGCTCCCCTGCGGCTACGACGCGAAGGACCCCGCCGGCTCCGACGAGCCGGCCACCGACGAACGGCGGCGCGAGGGGCGGACCGCCCAGGAGATCTCCGTACGCCACACGGCGGCCGTGCGGACCATCCTCGCGGCCACCCGGCACCCCCGCCCGGCCGGGGGCCTGCTGAAGACCCTCGACGAGGCGTACCCGAACGTCCCCGCGTCCGCCAAGGAAGGGCTTCTCGTCGAGCTCGTCCGCCAGGGCTTCCTCCTCACCGAGCTGCGCCCCCCGCTCGGCGAGACCGACCCGCTGCGGTACGCGGTGGAGGTCCTCAAGTCCGTCGGCCATGCCGACAAGGCGGGCGAACTGGCCGCCATCGGCGACCTGTTGGAGGAATACGGCGCGGAGGGCCTCGGTGCGGGGCTCGGCCGCTGGAAGAAGGCCCTGGACGCGATGGGCGGTCTGCGCGCCGATGACCGGCCGATCCAGGTCGACATGCGGCTGGACGCCGAAGTCACCCTGGACCGGGAGGTGTTGCGGGAGGCGGAGCGCGCGGCCATGGCGCTGTGTCTCGCCGCGCCCGACACGATGCCGACGCCGGACCTGCGGGAGTACCGTGACGCGTTCGTCGAACGCTACGGCACCGGCCGGGCCGTGCCGCTCGCCGACGTCCTCGACCCGCACACCGGCCTGGGCCCGCCGGCCGGCTACGACCATCCCAAAAGCGAACGGCGCACGGCGGAAGCCGGTGAGCCGAGCGAACGCGACCGGGCCCGGAACGAGTTCCTGGCCGAGCTGGCCCTCACCGCGATCGCGTCGGGCGACCGCGAGGTGGTGCTCGACGACGCGGCGCTCGACCGGCTGCGCGGCTCCGGAGCACCGCCCCCGGCCGCGCTGGAACTCTGCGCCCATCTGACCGCCCCCTCGCGGCGATCCCTCGACGAGGGCGACTTCACGCTCGTGCTCTCCCCGTCGACGGGATCGCCGGCCCCGGGCGCGCTCTTCGGCCGGTTCGCCTATCTCCTCGACGACGTGGAGGAGGTGGGCGAGTTGGCGCGCCGTTCCGCCGCCGACTCGGCACGGGACGGCGCGCTCCAGGCACACCTGGACTTCCTGCCCCTGAGGGGGCGCGACGCCAATGTGGCCCGCGTCCGGCCGTTCTGGACCGAGCGGGTCGCGGTGGGCTGCTTCGCGGACCGCGCCTCGCCCGCCGTGCGGGGAATGGGCGATCTCGCACTGGCCGCCGACCCGGACCGGCTGTATCTCGTGGACGCCTCCACCGGAGAGGAGATCAACCCGCGGGTTCCGACCATGCTCGACCCGCGGCGCGCCCCCGCGGCGGTCCGACTGCTGCGCGAGGTGCCGACGATGGGCATCTGGCCCTCGTGCGTATGGACATGGGGGCGCCTCTCCACCCTCCCCCACCTGCCCCGCGTCCGGTACGGCAGGACGGTCCTCGCCCCCGCCCGATGGCGGCTGACCGACCCCGGCCTGTTCGACTCCGCCCTCCCCGACGCGGAGTGGGAGCGCCGCCTGGACGACTGGCGGGCGCGCTGGAAGGTGCCCGACCGGGTCGCCGTCGGCGGCGGCGACCACCGGGTGGAGCTGGACCTGACCGCCCCGCTCCACCGCATGGTGCTGCGGCGCGAACTCGGCCGCGGCAAGGACGTGACGGCGTACGAGACTCCCGAGGACGCGGGGGCGGGCGACGGCTGGCTCGCCACCGACTCGGGGGCGTTCAGCAGCGAACTGGTGATACCGCTGCTGCCCGCCCGACCGGCGCCCGGCGCGTCCCCGGCCGTCCGGGCTCCGGCCGTCCGGGCTCCGGCGCGGCGGATCCGCCCGGTCGGTCCGCCCGTCCCACGGCACAGCCGCGACTGGCTCTACGGCAGGCTCTACACCTACGCGGGCCGCCAGGACGAGGTGCTGGCCGAGCATCTGCCCCGGCTGCTGGCGGCCCTGCCGCCCGCGGTGGACCGCTGGTTCTTCATCCGCTATGCCGATCCGGGCGGCGCGCATCTTCGGCTGCGGTTCCACGGCGACCCCGCCACGCTCCACGGCGAGCTGACACCGGGCGTCCTCGACTGGGTGGAGCGGTTACGCGATCTGCGCCTGGCCGGGGCGTTCGTCATCGACGGCTATGAACCCGAGACCCACCGCTACGGCGGCCACGAGGCCATCGAGGCCGCCGAGACGGTCTTCCACCACGACAGCGTGGCCGCCCTCGAACAGCTCCGGCTGCGGGCGGCCGGCGCGGTCACCGTCGAGCCGCAGGTGCTCGCCGCCGCCAACTACCTCGACCTCACCCGCCAGGTCCACGGCGACCGGTGGACCGGCTGGTGGCTGCGCGACCCGCGGGACGAGGAGCACCACGCCTACTTCCGGGAACGCCGTGGGGCGGCACTCCGCCTGCTGGACGGCGGGTTCCGGGCGACGCTCCCCGCCGAGGGCGCGGCCACGGCGCTCGCCGCCGTCGACGCCAGGGCGGTCGCCATGCGCGCCTATGCCTCCGTGGCCGCCGACCCATCGGTGCTGGCGAGTGTGTTGCATATGCACCACAACCGGCTGATCGGCACTTCACGCAGCTCCGAAGCCCGTTCGCTGGCGGTGGCGCGTGGCCTCGCCCAGGCCGACCACGGACGGCGGAGGCACCTCGGATGACGGCGGAGGCATCTCGGATGGCGGCGGAGGCATCTCGGATGGCGGCGGCACCAGCCGGGCGGTGGGATCCCGACACGGTGGTGGCCGAGATCTCCGCCCGTATCCGCGACCACGTCACCGACACCGGCACCGGGGACTTTTCCGCTGCCGGGCTCGGCATGGGTGCCTCGGGGGCGGCGCTGTTGCTCAGCGAGCTGAGCAGGAACGACCCGGGCCTGCGCCCGACCGTCCACGCCCTGCTGGCGGCGGAGGCCGGGTACGCCGGTGCCAGAGGTCCCGGGCTGATCACGGGCCTGGGCAGTCTCGGCTTCGCCGCCAAGCACGCCGCCCGCTCGCCCCGGGACTACGCCACCGTACGGGGCCGGGTGGACACGACCCTGCGGCATCGCCTCAAAACGGTTCTCGATGCCGAGCATGAGCGAATGGAATCCGGTGTCCCCGGGGCGGACCGGGAACACTTCGACGTCATCTCCGGTGTGACCGGCCTCGGCCGGTACTTTCTCGCCGAGCCGTCCGACCCCGAAGCGGTCCACGACGTGCTGCGGTATCTGGTCGCCCTCACCGAGCCCGTCAGGGCCGCGGCCAGGCCGTTGCCCGGCTGGTTCAGCCCCCCGTGGCCCGCCGCGCTGGACCCGCGGCGCCGGGAGTGGGTGCTCGACCTCGGCCTCGCCCACGGCATCGCCGGGCCGCTCGGGCTGCTGTCCCTGTGCTGGACGCGCGGACCGCGCGTCCACGGCCACGACACGGCCATCCGCCGTATCGCCCGGTGGCTGATGAGCTGGCGCCAGGAGGACCCGGGCGCGGGCCCCGGCTGGCCCGGTACGGTCTCCGCCGACCAGGAGCTGGCCGCCACCCGGCCCGCCCTGGGGCCGGGGCGCGTGAGTTGGTGCTACGGCGCTCCGGGCATCGCCCGCGCGCTCCAGCTCGCCGGAGTCGCACTGGGCGAGGAGGCGTGGGTGAACACCGCGGCGCAGGCGATGAGGGCGGTGTTCGCCCGCCCCGACGGACTGCGGGCGCTGGACGATCCCGGGCTGTGCCATGGCCTCGCGGGGCTGGCCCGGATCACCGGGCGCATCGCCGACGACCTGGACGACGGGTGGCTGTCCGCGCGGGCGGACGAGCTCGCCGAGCGGCTGTGCGCCCGCTTCGACCCCGGCACGGCCTTCGGCTTTCCCACCGCGCCGGTGCTGCCGCTGCGGCCGGAACCGCTGGACGCGCCGACGTTCCTGGAGGGCGCGGCGGGCGTCGCCCTCGTGCTGCTCGGCCGGAGCACACCGCCCGCCGGGACCGCCGAGGGTGCTGTGCCGTGGGACGCCGCCCTGCTTCTGGCGTGATGCGAGGTGGCGAGCGGCGGGCCGCTCGCCATTTTCCCCTTGCCCGCCGTTCCCCCTTGCCCGCCGCGACCGATACTGGCCGCGTCCGGCCCGCTACACGCCGTCCGGGTCGGCGCGGTCCAGGGCGGGGTGGGCGGCGGGGGTGGTTTCGGCGAGCAGATAGTCCGCGGCGGCGGTGTCCGTCACCAGGCTGGTGACCAGGCCGGACCTCAGCACCGCCCCGATCGCCTCGGCCTTGCGGCGGCCGCCCGCGATGGCCACCACCTCGGGGATCCGCCGCAGCCGGTCGGCCTCCACGGTGATGCAGCGCTCGCCCAGGTCGCGGCCGATGCGGCGGCCCTCGGCGTCGAAGAGGTGGGCCGACATCTCGGCGGCGGCGCCCAGGCTCTCGTAGTGCGCCCGCTCCTTCTCCGTCAGCATGTCGTAGACCGTGGAGATCCCGGCCTCCCAGGAGCCGATGGAGACGCAGGCCACGGTGACCTTGTCGAAGTACTCGAAGGCGCGGGCGATACCGGTCTGGCCGCGCAGGGCGTCCGCGGTGGCCGTGTCCGGCAGCAGCATCGGCGCGTAGATGGGGTGCGCCTCACCGCCCGAGACGGCGGCGGCGCGGCGCACCGCCTCGACCGAGCCGCGCTCGGCCGTGCCCGCGTCGTACACGCCGGTGAGCTGGACGACGGTGCACGGGGGCAGCCGGTGCAGCGCCGCCGCCATGTGGATCGTGGACCGCCCCCAGGCCAGCCCGAGCACATCGCCCTCGGTCACCAGCTCGCCCAGCAGGTCCGCGGCGACCTCGCCGAGGTTCTCCGGGTCCGGGGTGTCCGCCTCGGCGTCGGCCGGGGACTCCACGACGACCGCGTGGCGCAGCCCGTAGCGGGCGCGCAGGGCGTCGGAGCGCTCCGCGTCGAGCTCGGCGGGAACCCGGATCTCGATGCGCACCAGATCGCGCTCGAGCGCCGTCTCCAGCACCCGCGCGACCTTGAAGCGGCTGACGCCGAACTCCTCGGCGATCTGGATCTTGGACTTGCCCTCGAGGTAGAAGCGGCGCGCCATGGCCGCCGCCTGCACCAGTTCGGCGGGTCCCATCCGCGTGGCTGAACGGCCCGTCGACACCGCGGTCTCCTCACTATTCACTGTCCGGACTCACCGTTCATCCTGTCAGAAACGGCGGAGTTGGTTCGCCCTTCACCCTTGAGTTCACCGACCGGTAGCTACGTCGCCTCATGTTCCGGGGATGCCGGTTGCCTTCTCGGCGAGCCGGCGCAGTGCCTGTACGGCCTTGGCCGGGTCGTCGGCGCCGTAGACCGCCGAGCCCGCCACGAACACATCGGCGCCCGCCTCGGCGCACCGCTCGATGGTGGCGGCCGAGACCCCGCCGTCCACCTGGAGCCACATCTGAAGCCCATGCTTGTCGATGAGCTGCCGGGTGCGGCGGATCTTCGGCAGCATGATGTCCAGGAACGCCTGGCCGCCGAAGCCCGGTTCCACGGTCATCACCAGCAGCATGTCCAGCTCGGGCAGCAGATCCTCGTACGGCTCGATGGGCGTGGCCGGCTTGAGCGCCATCGAGGCCCGCGCGCCCTTGGCCCGGATCTCCCGCGCCAGCCGCACCGGCGCGGCCGCGGCCTCCACATGGAAGGTGACCGAACCGGCGCCCGCCTCGATGTACTGCGGCGCCCAGCGGTCCGGGTCGTCGATCATGAGATGGCAGTCCAGCGGGGTTTCCGTGGCCTTGCCCAGCGACTCGACCACCGGAACCCCGAGGGTGAGGTTGGGAACGAAGTGGTTGTCCATGACGTCGACGTGGAGCCAGTCGGCACCTTCGACCGCCTTCGCCTCATCCGCGAGGCGGGAGAAGTCCGCGGACAGGATGCTGGGGTTGATCTGCAAGGCCATGCCCCCAGCCTCCCACGGCCCGCGCCGGTCCATGGAGCCGGGATCATCGCGACGGCCCGCACCGCTGTGATCACTTGGGTATCCGCTCCGATCGACGCACGCCGACGGAGCCAGGACCATGAAGAAGTCGAAGGAAACCCCTAGACCTCCACTAGACCTCATCTGCGCACAGGCAACCCACCATGACGAGAGACCCAATACCCCGGCGTCCCCGCACCGCGGTGTGCGCGGCGCTCACCGCGGCCGTCGTCGTATCGCCGGTCGCCGGAGCCGGACCCGCCTCCGCCGCGGCCGCGGCACCGCGGCCGGTCTGCGTCTCGCACCAGTCCGGGCTGGCCGGCAAGCTGTCCAAGGACATCGCCGCGGCGCTGCGCCACCGGCCCGGCACCACCGCGATCAGCCTCCGCGACGACGCCACCCACACCCGCTGCACGCTGCGCGCGAACCAGCGGTTCGACTCCGCGAGCGTGGTGAAGGCGACGGTCCTGGCGACGCTGCTGTGGGACGCGCAGCGCCACCACCGGCCGCTGACCAAGGCCGAGAGGACCCTCGCCAAGGCCATGATCACCAAGTCGGACAACGCCGCGACCAGCAAGCTGTGGAAGAAGCTCAAGGCCTCCCGGGTCAAGGCGTTCCTGCGGGCGGCGGGCATGGACGCCACCGTGCCCGGCAAGAACGGCTACTGGGGCCTCACCCGGATCACCGCGAACGACCAGGAACGGCTCCTGGACCTGATCACCCACCCGAACACGGTGCTGAGCGACGCCTCCCGCCGCTACATCCTCTCGCTGATGGGCAAGGTCATCCGCGAACAGCGCTGGGGCACCCCGGCCGGCGCCCCGGGCGGGGTGCGGATCCAGGTGAAGAACGGCTGGCTGGAGCGGGCCACCCACGGCTGGCGGGTGCACAGCATCGGCGCCTTCACCGGCGGCGGCCACAACTACACCCTCACCGTGCTCACCCAGGACAACCGCACCATGAAGGCGGGCGTGGCCACCATCGAGGCGGTGGCGCGCGCGGTGCACAAGGACCTCAACCCCGCCGCCCACGCGGCCACCGTCTACGCCCCGACCGACCGGCCGCAGGAGGCGCTTCCGGCGGTGCCCAAGGACTGACGCGCCGCCCGGCGCGGCTGCGCGACGCCCCGGGACGCTGAGCCCCGGGACGCTGAGCCCCGGGACGCTGAGCCTCGGGGCGCACACTTCGGGGAACGCGCGAGAAGGACGGGCGCGGTCAGCGGCTACGGCGCGAACGGGCGCGGTCAGCCCGTGCGGCGCAGCAGGGCCAGATACATGGCGTCCGTACCGTGCCGGTGCGGCCACAGCTGGATGTCCGGCCCGTCGCCCAGCTCCGGCACCCCGGGCAGCAGCGGACGGGCGTCGATCCACTCCGCGGCGACGGCCGGGCCGCCACGCCCCTTGAGGACGTCCTCGACCACGGCCCTGGTCTCGGCCGGATGCGGGGAGCAGGTCGCATAGCCGACCACGCCGCCGATCCGCGCCGAGGCCAGGGCCTCCCGCAGCAGCCCGCGCTGCAGCGGGGCGAAGCCGTCGAGGTCCTCGGGGCGGCGCCGCCAGCGCGCCTCGGGGCGGCGGCGCAGCGCACCGAGCCCGGTGCACGGCACATCCACCAGCACCCGGTCGAAGGCGCCCGGCCGCCACGGCGGGCGGGTGCCGTCCGCGGCGATCACCTGGTACGGGCCGGGGTTGCCGGCCAGGGCCCTGGCCACCAGCCGGGCCCGGTGCGGCTGCTTCTCGGCGGCCAGCAGCGCGGCGCCGCGCTCCGCGGCGAGCGCGGCGAGCAGCGCGGCCTTGCCGCCGGGGCCCGCACAGCCGTCCAGCCAGCGCCGGTCCTCCCCCTCCAGCGGCGCGTTCGCCAGCGCGAGGGCCACCAGCTGGCTGCCCTCGTCCTGCACCCCGGCCCGCCCCTCGCGCACCGCCTCCAGCGCCCCGGGCTCGCCGCCCTCGGTGAGCTTCACCGCGTACGGGGACCAGCGGCCCGGCACCGCGGACCCCTCGCCGACCGCGTCCAGCAGCTCCCCGGCCGTGGACCGGCCGGGCCGGGCGACGAGGGTGACCTCGGGCCGTTCGTTGTCCGCGGCCAGCAGCTCCTCGATCCCGGAGCTGCCGCCGCCGAGCGCGTCCCACAGGGCGGAGACGACCCAGCGCGGATGCGAGTGGCGGACGCCCAGATGCTCCTCGGGGTCCTCGTCGTAGGGCGGGGCCACCCGCTCCAGCCAGCCGTCGAGGTCATGGGCGGCGATCCTGCGCAGCACCGCGTTGACGAACTTGGCCCGCCCGTCGCCGAGCACCACCCGGGCCAGCTCGACGCTCGCCGAGACGGCGGCGTGGGTGGGGATACGGGTCCCCAGCAGCTGATGGGCGCCGAGGTTCAGCACGTCGAGCACGGGCGGATCCACCTCGCGCAGCGGGCGGTCCACGCATTCGGCGATGATCGCGTCGTAGGTGCCCTGATGGCGCAGGGTGCCGTAGACCAGCTCGGTGGCGAGCGCCGCGTCCCGGGCGTCGAACCGCGGCCCGCCCGCCTCCGCGCTCTCCCGCGCCTTGCGCAGCAGGGGCGGGAGAACGAGGTTGGCGTACGCGTCCCGTTCGTCGACCGCCCGCAGCGCCTCGAAGGCGAGGATCCGCACGGGGTCCTTCTGCGGGCGGCGGTACGGCTTGCCTGGCCGGTTCGGGGCGTGGGGACGGCTACGACGGGGCTGGTCGGTCACGGGAAATGTGCTCCGGGGGACGGATCGGGCGTGAAGGGACCAGCCTACGTCGCCGGGGCCCCGGCGGCCGTGGGGCCGCCGTCCAGGGCCACTCCGTCCACGGCCGCCACCTCCGCGGCCATGCCGGTTGCGCTCGCTCCGTCCGCGGCGCATCCGTCGCCCGTCGCGTCCGGCTGCTCGAACTGGGTGCGGTACAGCTCCTCGTAGCGGCCTCCGGCGGCCAGCAGCGCGGTGTGCGTACCGCGCTCCACGATCCGGCCGTCCTCGACGACGAGAATGAGATCCGCCGCCCGGACCGTGGACAGCCGGTGGGCGATCACCACCGCGGTGCGCCCCTCCAGCGCCTCGCCGAGCGCCTCCTGCACATCCGCCTCCGAGGTGGAGTCCAGATGCGCGGTGGCCTCGTCGAGGATCACCACCCGGGGCCGGGCCAGCAGCAGCCGGGCGATGGTCAGCCGTTGGCGCTCACCGCCGGAGAGCCGGTAGCCGCGCTCGCCCACGACGGTCTCAAGGCCGTCGGGCAGGGACGCGATCAGCCCCTCCAGCCGGGCCCGGCGCAGCACCTCCCACAGCTCCTCGTCAGTGGCCTCCGGCCGGGCCAGCAGCAGATTGGCGCGGATCGAGTCATGGAAGAGATGGCCGTCCTGCGTGACCATGCCGAGGGTGGCGCGGATCGAATCGGCGGTCAGATCGCGGACGTCCACCCCGGAGAGCCGTACGGCGCCGCCGTCGGCGTCGTAGAGCCTGGGCAGGAGCTGCGCGATGGTCGACTTCCCGGCGCCGGAGGAGCCCACCAGCGCGACCATCTGGCCCGGTTCGGCCCGGAAGGACAGCTGGTGCAGGACCTGGACGCCACCGCGGGTGTCCAGGGTGGCGACCTCCTCCAGGGAGGCGAGGGAGACCTTGTCCGCGGCCGGGTAGCCGAAGTCGACGCGGTCGAACTCGACGGACACGGGCCCGTCGGGGACCTCCCGGGCGTCCGGCTTCTCCTTGATCAGCGGCTCGAGGTCGAGCACCTCGAAGACCCGCTCGAAGCTGACGAGGGCGCTCATCACCTCGACCCGCGCCCCGGCCAGCGCGGTCAGCGGCGCGTACAGCCGGGTGAGGAGCAGCGCGAGCGCGACGACGGCGCCGGGGTCGAGCCGCCCGTGCAGCGCGAACCAGCCGCCGAGGCCGTAGACCAGGGCGAGGGCCAGGGCGGAGACGAGGGTCAGCGCGGTCACGAAGGAGACCTGGACCATCGCGGTCCGCACCCCGATGTCCCGCACCCGCCGGGTCCGCGCGGCGAACTCGGCCGACTCGTCGGCGGGCCGGCCGAAGAGCTTGACGAGAGTGGCCCCGGGCGCGGAGAAGCGCTCGGTCATCTGGGTGCTCATCGCGGCGTTGTGCGCGGCCGCCTCGCGGCGCAGCTTGGCCAGCCGTCCGCCCACCCGGCGCGCGGGCAGCAGGAAGAGCGGCAGGAGCACCAGCGTCAGCAGGGTGATCTGCCATGAGATCCCGATCATGACGACCAGGGTGAGCAGCAGCGTGACCATATTGCCGACCACCCCGGAGAGGGTGTCGCTGAACGCCCGCTGTGCGCCGATGACGTCGTTGTTGAGCCGGCTGACCAGCGCACCGGTGCGGGTCCGGGTGAAGAACGCCACCGGCATCCGCTGGACGTGGTCGAAGACGGCGGTGCGCAGATCGAGGATCAGCCCCTCGCCGATGTTCGCCGACAGCCAGCGGGTCAGCAGCCCGAGAGCCGCCTCCGCCACGGCGATCGCGGCGATGAGCCCGGCCAGCCCGAGCACCGTGTCCTGTCCCGAATGGTGGACGATCGCGTCCACCACCCGGCCGGCCAGCAGCGGTGTCGCCACCGCGAGCACGGCCGTGACCGTGCTCAGTACCAGGAAAAGCTGCAGCTGACGGCGGTGCGGACGGGCAAAGCCGCCGATGCGGCGCAGTGTCTCGCGGGAGAAGGGCCGCCGGTCGTCGCTGGCATTGGACGCCTGATACAGGGAATGCCAGGCGGTCACTTCGATGTCCATCACGTACCTCCGAGGTCTCGTGAGGAACGTAGGACTTCAACATAGGTTGAAGTCAACATCCGCCGCCCCGGCGCGCCCGATGGCCGCCTATCGGCCCTGGGGACGTCCCGAGGATCGCCGTGCCGCCGGGCCGGGCCTCGGCCCCGTGGCGTGTCCCGCCGGCGCGGCTTCAGCCGTGTGGCCCGGCCCGCTCAGCCTCCCAGCCGCTCGCCCTCCGCGATCCGCACCCCGCGCGCCCAATCCGCCGCGAGCATCGGCTTCTTGCCCTGCGGCCGCACCCAGGTCAGCTCGACGGCATGGCTGCCGGTGCCCACGTACACGGCCTTCTTGGTCGCGGCCAGCCGGCCGGGCTCCAGATCCGTACGGTCCGCCACCGGCCGCGCCGAGACGACCTTCAGCCGCTCCTCGCGGAACGTGGTCCACGCACCCGGGGCGGGGGTGCACGCCCGCACCAGCCGGTCGACGCGCAGCGCGGGCGCCGTCCAGTCGATCTCCGCGTCCTCGACGGTGATCTTCGGGGCGAGCGAGATGCCCTCGGCCGGCTGCGGCACCGGGAGCAGGGTGCCGTTCTCGATGCCGTCCATCGTCGCCTCGAGCAGCCCCGCACCGGCGAACGCGAGCCGGGTCAGCAGATCGCCGCTGGTGTCGGTGGCCCGCACCTCCTCCGTCACCACCCCGAACACCGGCCCGGAGTCCAGCCCTTCCTCGATCTGGAAGGTCGAGGCGCCGGTCATCTCGTCGCCCGCGAGCACGGAGTGCTGCACGGGAGCCGCGCCCCGCCACGCGGGGAGCAGCGAGAAGTGCAGATTGACCCAGCCGTGCGCGGGGATTTCCAGCGCGGCCTTGGGCAGCAGCGCGCCGTAGGCCACCACCGGGCAGCAGTCGGGGGCGATCTCGCCGAGCCGGGCGAGAAACTCCGGATCGCGCGGCTTGGCGGGCTTGAGCACCTCGATACCCGCCTCCTCGGCCCGCTCGGCGACCGGGCTGGCGACCATCCTGCGACCGCGCCCGGCGGGCGCGTCGGGACGCGTCACCACGGCCACCACCTCGTGCTTCTCCGACGCGATCAGCGTGTCCAGAGCGGGCAGGGCGACCTCGGGGGTACCGGCGAAGACGAGCCTCATAGGTGGCGAACTACCTCTCACACAGCGGATACGGCGGAACCTCGGACAGCTCTGCAGTCTATGGTCCGCCGGCCGAGGGGGCGTACGGGCGGACTCCCGCACGCCCCGGACCGTGACCGACGGGCGGGTGCCGCGTTGGTCAAGGCAGATTGACCGCATCGGGCCGCTGCCGCGGCCCGATGCGTTTCCCGCCGCCCGCTCGACTCCCCCGATCCGGCATCAGCCCCCTCCGATCCCCCATCCCCATCCCCCTCCCCCAATCCCCATCCCCCGTCAACGCCCGTTCGAGAGGCTTCTCCATGGCCGACCACGCAACTCATGACGCCCAGGCACGGGCCAGCCTGCACCTCCTGGTCCGGGACATCGAGCGGGTCCGCCGGCAGGTGGACGCGCTGCGCACGCTCACCGCCCAGCTCGGCAATGTCTACCGCCCCCGGCGCACCGGCCCGTCCGCCGGTTTCGTGGTCTACGGACGCGCTCCGGCCCCCACCGTGCGGCTCGCCCAGGAGCTGCGCGACAGCGTCGAGACGCTGGTCACCGCCGCCGTCGACTTCGACCGCTCGCTGGGCTTCTCCTGGGACGCGGTGGGCTCCGCACTCGGCGTCACCAAGCAGGCGGTGCACCGCCGTTACGGCTCGCGCCGGGCCGCCGCGCAGAACGCCCCCGAGGGCGGCGAACCGACCCCGGGCCGCCCGGCCGAGCCCGCCGCCGTCCCCTCGGTGCCCGCCGCGCGCACGGTCCCGCCGCAGTCGACGCCGTCCCTCCGCGAGGACCACCGCCCCAGCCCCTTCCCCAGCCCCCGCCACGGCTGATTGGGCGCCCCCAGCAAGCCCAAGCCCCGGAAAACTCCGCGGCACCCTGCCACTCGCTCTGGCTGTCGAGGCGAGCCAATGCCCAGGCCGGAGCCGGGGCCGAGGTCAGCCAACGACCAGACCGGGGCCGGCCACTACCCGAACCGGGGCCAGGGCAGACCAACGCCCAAACCAGGATCAGCCCAGGTCAGCCGATGTCCAAGGGATCCACCCGCACCGCGGGATCCTTCTCCCCCCTCGCCAAACGGCCCGCCTTCGCCTCCTTGAGGGCCGCCGCCAGAGCGCTGCCCTGGCCGGGGCGTACCCGCAACAGCGCGCGCTCCCAGACCTCGCCCGGCGGCGGGTCTCCGGGGCGGCGCGGGCGTCCGGGAGGCGCCGGGGGCAGCGGGACCGGGCCCAGGGTCTCGGCCCCCTCGGGCAGCCCGGCCGAGGCGATCAGCTCGGCCACCGCCTCCGCGGGGCCGGTCACCGCCGCCATCCGGGAGATCGGCGGAAAGCCCAGCTGGGACCGTTCGGCCAGCTCACGCGCCGCATAACCGGCCGGGTCCCAGCGCACCAGCGCCTGGACGGGCCGCTGCGTCGGCTCGGCCATGATCACCACGGTGCCGCCCCGGCCGTCGCCCCCCTCGCCCCCGCCCCCGTCACCGTGGCCGCGGACCAGCGAGGCCGCCTCCAGCCAGTGGCGCAGCGCGTCCTCACCGGCGCGCAGATCGGGGCGGCCGAGCAGGGCCCAGCCGTCGAGCAGCAGCGCCGCGGCGTAACCGCCCTCGGCGACCGGCTCGGCGCCCGGAGTGCTCACGACGAGCGCCGGACGGTCGGGGACGGAGGTCAGCACATGGTCGCGGCCGGAGGTGCGCACGGGCACGTCCGGAAAGGCGCGGCCCAGCTCCTCGGCGGTGCGCCGGGCGCCGACTACGGACGCCCGCAGCCGGACGCCCCCGCACTCACGGCAGTGCCAGGCGGGTTCGTCCCGCCCGCACCATCCGCACACCAGGTGCTCCGCGTCCCGCGCCTCCAGCGGGCCCGAACAGTGCGCACAGCGCGCGGGCTCCCGGCAGCGCTCGCAGGCCAGCTTCGGCACATAGCCCCGGCGCGGCACCTGCACCAGCACCGGGCCCCGGGTCAGCGCCTCCCGTACGGTCTGCCAGGCGAGTGTGGGCAACCGGGCGGCACGGGCCTCCGCGTCCCGGGCCACCTCGCCCTCGTCGACGGTACGGATCAGCGGGGCGGCCGCGCGGACCTGTTCGCGGTCGGCTTCGAGCGGCCGGGCCCAGCCGTTCTCCACCAGCTGGGCGGCCTCGACGGTGCGGCCGAGGTCACCCAGCAGAAAGCCCGTCTTCTCATGGACGGCGCGGAGCAGCAGCACATCGCGGGCGTGCGGCTGCGGCAGCCGGTCGTCGCTGTGGCTGCGGTCCCCGTCGTCCCAGATCCCCACCAGGCCGAGGTCCCGGACCGGTGCGAACATCGCCGCCCGGGTGCCCACCACGGCCCGGACCGAGCCCCGGCTGACCGCCAGCCAGCGGCGGTAGCGCTCCTCGGGCCCGAGGTCGGCCGTGAGCAGCACATGCCGCCCCGGGCCGCCGAGCACCTCCGTGAGCGCCGCGTCCACCCGCTCGGCGGTCCGCCCGTCGGGGACGACGACGAGCGCCCCGCGCCCGGACGCGAGCGTGGCGGCCACGGCGGTGGCCCACTCGCGGGGCCAGTGCGGCCCGGGCAGCGCGGTCCATATGGCCCGCGGCCGGTCACCGCGGGCAAGCGCCTCCAGGAACCCGGGCCCGGCCGGATAGCGCGCCCAGCTCCCGGGCGCGGGCGGCTCGGGCGGCGGCAGCGGCGGCGGTGACGGCTCGCCCTCGGCGCGGGCGTTGCGCTTGGGCATGGCCAGTTGCAGCACGTCGGCGAGCGATCCGGCGTACCGGTCGGCGACCGCCCGGCACAGCGCCAGCAGCCCGGGCCCCAGCACCGGCTCCGGCGAGACCACCTGCGCGAGCGCGGCCAGCGGGCCCCGGTAGTCGGACTCGGCGACGCGCTCGATGATGTACCCGTCGAGCAGCCCGCCGCCCTCGCGCCGCCCCTCGCGCACCTTCCCCGTCCCGGCCCCGAACCGCACCCGCACCCGCACCCCGGGCCGGGCCTCGGCGTCCATCTCGGCCGGCACCGCGTAATCCCACAGCTTGTCGAGGTGGACCGGCCCCTTGTCCACCAGCACCCGCGCCACGGGCAGCTCCCCGGCCAGCTTGGCCCCCCGCCAGGTCCGCGGCCTGGCCCGCTCCCCCTTGGCCTTGCGCACGGTCTCCCGAATGAGCGCGAGCTGCTCCCCCTCCGACGCCTCCGCCGGATCCTTCGGCCGCTCGTTGTCCCTGCTCACAGATCAAGTCTTAGCAGACCGCACGGACAGCGACGGACGCGAAGGCCCGGACGCCGAGGGGCGTCCGGGCCTTCGCGGAAACCGTGACCGAAGCGGGGGTCCTACAGGCCCGCCGCCGCGCGGAGGGCGTCGACGCGGTCGGTGCGCTCCCAGGTGAAGTCGGGGATCTCGCGGCCGAAGTGGCCGTACGCCGCGGTCTGGGCGTAGATCGGGCGCAGCAGGTCGAGGTCGCGGATGATCGCGGCCGGGCGGAGGTCGAAGACCTCGGAGATGGCCTTCTCGATCTTCTCGGCGTCGACCGCGGCGGTGCCGAAGGTCTCGACGAAGAGGCCGACCGGCTCGGCCTTGCCGATGGCGTACGCGACCTGCACCTCGCACCGCTGGGCGAGGCCGGCGGCCACCACGTTCTTGGCGACCCAGCGCATGGCGTAGGCGGCGGAGCGGTCGACCTTGGACGGGTCCTTGCCGGAGAAGGCGCCGCCGCCGTGGCGGGACATGCCGCCGTAGGTGTCGATGATGATCTTGCGGCCGGTGAGGCCGGCGTCGCCCATCGGGCCGCCGATCTCGAAGCGCCCGGTCGGGTTGACCAGCAGGCGGTAGCCCTCGGTGTCGAGCTTGATGCCGTCCTCGACCAGCTCGTTCAGCACGTGCTCGACCACGAATTCCCGGATGTCGGGCGCCAGCAGCGAGTCCAGGTCGATGTCGGAGGCGTGCTGCGAGGAGACGACGACGGTGTCCAGGCGGACCGCCTTGTGGCCGTCGTACTCGATGGTGACCTGCGTCTTGCCGTCGGGGCGCAGGTAGGGGATGGTCCCGTTCTTGCGGACGTCGGACAGCCGGCGGGAGAGCCGGTGCGCCAGGTTGATCGGCAGCGGCATCAGCTCGGGCGTCTCGTCGCAGGCGTACCCGAACATCAGGCCCTGGTCGCCCGCGCCCTGCTTGTCCAGCTCGTCTTCCTCTTCACCTGCGGCGGCACCCTCGACCCGGAGCTCGTAGGCGGAGTCCACACCCTGGGCGATGTCGGGGGACTGTGAGCCGATCGACACCGAGACGCCGCAGGAGGCGCCGTCGAAGCCCTTCTTCGACGAGTCGTAGCCGATGTCGAGGATCTTGTTCCGCACGAGCGTCGCGATCGGGGCGTACGCCTTGGTGGTCACCTCGCCGGCCACGTGCACCAGGCCGGTGGTGATCAACGTCTCGACGGCGACCCGGGAGGTCGGGTCCTCCTTGAGGAGGGCGTCGAGGATGGTGTCGCTGATCTGGTCAGCGATCTTGTCGGGGTGGCCCTCGGTCACGGATTCCGAGGTGAACAGGCGGCGGGACACATCGCTCCCTGGGGTTGCAGCGGCTGCTGGCTGATCATGGTCGGACCGCTCGGGAGCTGCGCCCGGTGCGGTTCCTGGGCCAGTTTATCCGGCACGTCCACCGGTCAAGCATCCCCGTCCCACAGAACGGGCAGGCCCGTGACCGGGAACATACCTTGCCTCAAGCCGAAATACAGCCCCACCCCGCCGTGGCAGGCACGTGTCATGAGCCCGATCGGCCGCAGTACGGCCCCCGTCGAGGGCGTCCAGCGGCCCCTGCCCAGGGCGTCCAGCGGGCTCTGCCGAGGGCGTCCGCCGGGCTCTGCGTGAGACCCGCCGGACGCCCGGGCCGCTCATCCCAGGCGGTCGGCCACCAGGTCCCAGACGGTGTCGGCGAGCGCGCCCTTGGGACCGTACGGCACGGGCGTCTCGGTGCCGTCGGCGCCGAGCACCACGGCCTCGTTGGTCTCGGCGCCGAAGGTCTTGTGCTCCCCGACCTCGTTCACCACCAGCAGATCGCAGCCCTTGCGCGCCAGCTTGGCTCGGCCGTTGGCCAGCACATCGTCGGTTTCGGCGGCGAAGCCGACCACGATCTGGCCGGGGCGGGCGCGCTCCGCGGAGATCTCGGCGAGGATGTCCGGATTCCGTACCAGGGCGATCGGCTCGGGCTCCTGGCCGTCGCGCTTCTTGATCTTCCCCTCGGCGTAGTGCGCGGGGCGGAAGTCGGCGACGGCGGCGGCCATGACCACGGCGTCGGCGTCCGCGGCGGCCTTGAGCACGGCCTCCCGCAGCTGTGCGGCGGTGCCCGCGCGCACCACATCGGCGCCGGCCGGGTCGGGCAGCTCGCTGTTGGCCGAGACAAGAGTCACCCGCGCGCCCCGGGCGACGGCGGCACGGGCCAGGGCGTACCCCTGCCGGCCGGTGGAGCGGTTGCCGAGGAAGCGCACCGGGTCCAGCGGCTCGCGGGTGCCTCCGGCGCTGACCACGACATGGCGGCCGGCCAGGTCGGTGGTCCGCGCCTCGGCGCCGCGGGCCAGCACCCGGCGGCAGACCTCGAAGATCTCCCCGGGGTCCGGCAGTCGCCCCTTGCCGGTGTCCACACCGGTGAGCCGCCCCACGGCGGGTTCGATGACGATCGCGCCGCGGCGGCGCAGCGTCGCCACGTTCTCCTGGGTGGCGGGGTGCTCCCACATCTCGGTGTGCATCGCGGGCGCGAAGACGACCGGGCAGCGCGCGGTGAGCAGCGTATTGGTGAGCAGATCGTCCGCCAGGCCATGGGCGGCCTTGGCGAGCAGGTCGGTGGTGGCGGGGGCGATCACGAGCAGATCGGCGGACTGGCCGATGCGGACGTGCGGCACCTCGTGGACGGAGTCCCACACCTCGGTCGCCGCCGGATGTCCGGACAGCGCCGACCAGGTCGCCTCGCCGACGAAGTGCAGCGCCGAGGCGGTCGGCACGACGCGTACGTCATGGCCGGACTCGGTGAGGCGGCGCAGCAGCTCGCACGCCTTGTAGGCGGCGATCCCGCCACTGACACCCAGGACCACTTTGGGCTTGTCCATCGCTCGGCTCCCCACCGGGTACGTCGTCCGTCGTACGTCCAGTCACGGTACGCCGGGTCGGGTCACGTACCCATGACACACCACGAGCCCGGCAGTGACTGCCGGGCCGTGGGTGAAGCGATCGAAACCTACTGGGCGGGGCCCTCGATGGCCTCGGAGGTCAGCAGGCCCGCGTTGATCTCGCGGAGCGCGATCGAGAGGGGCTTCTCGTGGACGTGGGTGTCCACGAGGGGACCGACGTACTCGAGCAGGCCCTCACCGAGCTGCGAGTAGTACGCGTTGATCTGCCGCGCGCGCTTGGCCGCGTAGATCACCAGGCTGTACTTGGAGTCGGTGGCCTCGAGCAGCTCATCAATCGGAGGGTTGATGATCCCCTCGGGCGCGGTCATGGGAGAGGACACTCTCTAGCCTTCCTTATTACGCCTCATGGCAGGAGTGAATCGAAGATCAAGCCACTCGCATCAAGGCTAGCAGCTCATTCGCCACGTCCTCGACGGAGGTATTGACCAAGGTCGTATCGAACTCGGACTCGGCCGCCAGCTCGGTTCGAGCGGCCTGCAGGCGCCGCTCGATGACCTCGGGCGCCTCGGTGCCCCGGCCGGTGAGCCGGCGCACCAGCTCCTCCCAGCTCGGCGGCGCGAGGAAGACCAGCTGCGCCTCCGGCATGGACTCGCGGATCTGCCGTGCGCCCTGCAGATCGATCTCCAGCAGCACCGGCTCGCCCGCGCCGAGCCGCTCCATGACCGCCTCGCGCGGGGTGCCGTAGCGGTTGCCCGCGAATTCGGCCCACTCCAGCAGCTCACCATTGGCTATGAGCTTGTCGAACTCTCCGTCGTCCACGAAGAAATAGTGGACGCCGTCCCGCTCGCCGGGGCGCGGGCGGCGGGTCGTGGCGGAGACCGAGAGCCAGACCTCGGGATGTTCTTTGCGCATATGAGCGACGACCGTGCTCTTACCGACCCCTGAGGGGCCGGAGAGCACGGTCAGTCGCGGTCGTGCGGAGTGTGCTGCCATGGAGCGATTATCCAGGTTCCCGGGAGTGCCTGGAAACGCCGGGCGGCGTCAGCCGGCGGCGCCGCCGAACTCACGCTCGAGCGACGCGATCTGGTTGGAGCCCAGACCCCGCACACGACGGCTCTCGGAGATGCCGAGCCGCTCCATGATCTGCTTGGCGCGGACCTTGCCGACGCCGGGCAGGGACTCGAGGAGAGCGGACACCTTCATCTTGCCGATGACGTCGTTCTCCTGGCCCTGCTTGATGACCTCGTGCAGGGACGCGCCGGAGTGCTTGAGTCGATTCTTGACCTCGGCGCGCTCCCGGCGAGCCGCGGCGGCCTTTTCGAGCGCGGCTGCGCGCTGTTCAGGGGTAAGGGGCGGAAGAGCCACGCCTACGTCACCTCGGATGTCGAACTGTCGGATATGGACCGGTGAGGAACCTAGTCGCCCCTCACCTGGGGAGCAACGCGCAACGCAGCAGCGCGTTCGCTCTCGTCGGAGACTAGCGGCCGATCCCGCTCCAGTCAGCGAGAACAGACGAAAAGTCCTGGTCAGACTCGCTCGACTCGGACATTTACGGACAAAGTAGCCGGGTTATTCGGCCACGGCACGCACTTCCTCAGCCATTCGGGAGGCCGCCGCGACCAGCGACGCGGCGTCCGGACCGTGCCGGAGCACCCCCCGGCTGACACTCGGCACGACATTTTTGATCGCCGGGCCGAAGACCGCCGGAAGATCGGCGGGGGTCGCGCCCTGGGCGCCGATGCCGGGGGCCAGCAGCGGCCCGTCGATCGTCAGATCGACGCACGCCTCCTCCGGCGCCCGGCCCAGCGTCGCGCCGACGACCGCGCCGTACGAGCCGAGGCGGCCCTCGGCGGCCTCGGCCGCGTTCTCGGCCTTGAGCGCCCTCAGCACGGTGGCCGCGACGGTCGAACCGTCGGGCCGCACCGCGTGCTGCACCTCGGTGCCCTCCGGGTTGGAGGTCAGCGCCAGCACGAAGACGCCCGCTCCCGCCGCCCGCGCCGCGTCCAGCGCCGGGCGCAGCGAGCCGAAGCCGAGGTAGGGGCTGACGGTGACCGCGTCCGAGAACAGCGGGCCGGCCGGATCCAGATAGGCGGAGGCGTACGCGGCCATGGTCGATCCGATGTCGCCGCGCTTGGCGTCCATCAGGACCAGCGCCCCGGCGGCGCGGGCGTCGGCGACGGCCCGCTCCAGCACCGCGATGCCGCGGGAGCCGAACCGCTCGAAGAACGCCGACTGCGGCTTGAGGACGGCGACCCGCTCGGCGAGGGCGTCCACGACGGTCCTCGTGAACCGCTCGAGCCCCGCGACGTCGTCCCCCAGGCCCCAGTCGGCGAGCAGGGAGGCGTGCGGGTCGATGCCGACGCACAGCGGGCCGCGGGCGTCCATGGCGGCGCGCAGCCGCGTACCGAAGGGGGTGGGGGCAGGGGTCGTCATGGGTCTCTCCTCAGGAAATTCAGCCCCTCCGGGGGCAGCCTCCGGCCCAATCTCCCAGCTGTTCGGGAACGGGCGGGGCGGGGCGGGGAACAACGCCGCCGGGGGCGTTACGCGGCGGCCTCGGCGCCCACGGCCTCGGCAAGGGTGGCGTACGGGCTCGCGGCCAGGCGGTCCGCGAGGCCGCGGTGGATCTCACGGCACCAGAACGGGCCCCGGTAGATGAAGGCGCTGTAGCCCTGCACCAGCGTGGCACCGGCCAGAATCCGCTCCCAGGCGTCGTCGGCGGTTTCGATCCCGCCGACCCCGACGAGGGTCAGCCGGTCCCCCACACGGGCGTACAGGCGGCGCAGCACCTCCAGGGAGCGCGCCTTCAGGGGGGCGCCGGACAGGCCGCCGGTCTCGGCGGTGAGCCGGGAGTCGGAGGTGAGGCCGAGGCCGTCGCGGGCGATGGTCGTGTTCGTGGCGATGATGCCGTCCAGGCCGAGCTCGACCGCCAGATCGGCGACCGCGTCCACGTCCTCGTCGGCGAGATCCGGCGCGATTTTGACCAGAAGTGGCACCCGGCGATCGGTGACCGTACGGTCCGCGGCCTCGCGGACGGCGGTCAGCAGCGGCCGCAGATGGTCCACGGCCTGGAGATTCCGCAGTCCGGGGGTATTGGGCGAGGAGACGTTGACGACGAGGTAGTCGGCGTGGGCGGCGAGCCGCTCGGTGGAGGTCACGTAGTCGGCGACGGCCTCCTCCTCCGGGACGACCTTGGTCTTGCCGATGTTGACGCCCAGCGTCGTGGCGAAGGCCGGGCGCCGGGCGGCGAGGCGGGCCGCGACCGCCGCCGAGCCCTCGTTGTTGAAGCCCATCCGGTTGATCAGGGCACGGTCGGCGACCAGCCGGAAGAGCCGCCGCTTGGGGTTGCCGGGCTGCGGCTGGGCGGTGACCGTGCCGATCTCGACATGGTCGAAGCCCAGCATGGCCATGCCGTCGATTCCGGCGGCGTTCTTGTCGAATCCGGCGGCGAGCCCGAAGGGCCCGTGCATCCGCAGGCCCAGCGCCTCGGTGCGCAGCGCCGTGTGGCGGGGGGCGAGGACGGCGGCGGCGAACGTCCGCAGGACGGGGACGCGGGCGGCCAGCCGGATCCAGGAGAAGGCCAGGTGATGGGCCTTCTCCGGGTCCATGCGCCGAAAGATCAGGTTGAACAGGAGCGCGTACATGGAGGGCTTTCTGCGCGGAAGAAGGGGTGGGCTCATGAAGGGCTCAAGGGCTCATGAGAAGGGTGGGCTCATGAAGAGGGGGACACCGGCCGGTGTCCCCCTCCCTCGCCTCACTCCTCGCGGGCGGCGGTCAGATGTTCCGCGTGTTCCTGGAGCGATCGGACGCCGACCGCGCCCCGGCCCAGCGCCTCGATGCCCTGGACGGCGGCCGCGAGCGCCTGGACGGTGGTCAGGCAGGGCACCCCGCGGGCGACGGACGCCGTACGGATGTCATAGCCGTCCAGCCGGCCCCCGGTGCCGTACGGGGTGTTGACGATCAGGTCGACCTCGCCCTCGTGGATGAGCTGGACGATGGTCTTCTCGCCGTTGGGGCCCTCGCCCTCGCTGTGCTTGCGCACCACGGTCGCGTTGATCCCGTTGCGCTTGAGCACCTCCGCCGTGCCCGAGGTGGCCAGCAGCTCGAAGCCGAGGCCGACCAGCTCCCGGGCCGGGAAGATCATCGAACGCTTGTCGCGGTTGGCGACGGAGACGAACGCGCGCCCCTTGGTCGGCAGCGCGCCGTACGCCCCGGCCTGCGACTTGGCGTAGGCCGCGCCGAAGACCGAGTCGATGCCCATGACCTCACCGGTCGAGCGCATCTCCGGGCCGAGGATGGTGTCCACCCCGCGCCCGGAGGCGTCCCGGAACCGCGACCAGGGCATCACGGCCTCCTTGACGGAGATCGGCGCGTCCAGCGGCAGCGTGCCGCCGTCGCCGCTGGAGGGCAGCAGCCCCTCGGCGCGCAGCTCGGCGACGGTGGCGCCCAGCGAGATCCGGGCGGCGGCCTTGGCCAGCGGTACGGCGGTGGCCTTGGAGGTGAAGGGGACGGTACGGGAGGCGCGCGGGTTGGCCTCCAGCACGTAGAGAATGTCTCCGGCCAGCGCGAACTGGATGTTGATCAGCCCGCGGACGCCCACCCCGCGCGCGATGGCCTCGGTCGAGGCGCGCAGCCGCTTGATGTCGAAGCCGCCGAGGGTGATCGGGGGCAGGGCGCAGGCCGAGTCGCCGGAGTGGATCCCGGCCTCCTCGATGTGCTCCATGACGCCGCCGAGGTAGAGCTCCTCGCCGTCGTAGAGCGCGTCCACGTCGATCTCTATGGCGTCGTCGAGGAAGCGGTCGATGAGCACGGGGTGCTCGGAGATCAGCCCGGCGTGCCGCTCCAGGTAGGCGGCGAGCGAGGGCTCGTCGTAGACGATCTCCATGCCGCGGCCGCCGAGGACGTAGGAGGGGCGGACCATGACCGGGTAGCCGATCTCGGCGGCGATGCCCTTGGCCTGGGCGAAGGAGAAGGCGGTGCCGTACTTGGGCGCGGGCAGCCCGGCCTCGGTGAGCACCCGGCCGAAGGCGCCGCGCTCCTCGGCGAGGTTGATCGCCTCGGGCGAGGTGCCGACGATGGGCACGCCGTTGTCCTTGAGCGCCTGGGCGAGACCCAGCGGGGTCTGGCCGCCGAGCTGGACGATCACACCGGCGACCGGGCCCGCCTGCTGCTCGGCATGAACGATCTCCAGTACGTCCTCCAGGGTGAGCGGCTCGAAGTAGAGCCGGTCGGAGGTGTCGTAGTCGGTGGAGACGGTCTCCGGGTTGCAGTTGACCATGACGGTCTCATAGCCCGCGTCATGCAGCGCGAAGGAGGCGTGGACGCAGGAGTAGTCGAACTCGATGCCCTGGCCGATGCGGTTGGGGCCCGAGCCGAGGATGATCACCGCGGGGGTCTCGCGCGGGGCGACCTCGGACTCCTCGTCGTAGGAGGAGTAGAAGTACGGGGTCCTGGCGGCGAATTCGGCGGCGCAGGTGTCGACCGTCTTGTAGACGGGCCGGATGCCGAGCGCGTGCCGCACCTCGCGGACCACGTCCTCGCGCAGCGAGCGGATGCCGGCGATCTGGGCGTCGGAGAAGCCGTGCCGCTTGGCCTCGGCGAGCAGCTCGGGGACGAGCTTGTCGGCGGCGGCGACCTCGTCCGCGATCTCGTTGATCAGGAAGAGCTGGTCCACGAACCAGGGGTCGATCCGGGTGGCGTCGAAGACCTCCCGCTGGGTGGCCCCGGCGCGGATCGCCCGCATCACGGTGTTGATCCGCCCGTCGGTCGGGACGGTGGCCCGGGCCAGCAGCTCGGCCTTGTCACCGGGCTCCCCGGTGAAGTCGAACTGGCTGCCCTTCTTCTCCAGCGAGCGCAGCGCCTTCTGCAGCGCCTCGGTGAAGTTGCGGCCGATGGCCATGGCCTCGCCGACCGACTTCATGGTGGTGGTGAGCCGGGCGTCGGCGGCCGGGAACTTCTCGAAGGCGAAGCGCGGCACCTTGACCACGACGTAGTCGAGCGTGGGTTCGAAGGACGCCGGGGTCTGCTCGGTGATGTCGTTGGGGATCTCGTCGAGGGTGTAGCCGACGGCCAGCCGGGCGGCGATCTTGGCGATGGGGAAGCCGGTGGCCTTGGAGGCGAGCGCCGAGGAGCGGGAGACGCGCGGGTTCATCTCGATGACGATGACCCGGCCGTCGTCGGGGTTGACCGCGAACTGGATGTTGCAGCCGCCGGTGTCGACGCCGACCTCGCGGATGACGGCGATGCCGATGTCCCGCAGGATCTGGTACTCGCGGTCGGTGAGCGTCATCGCCGGGGCGACGGTGATCGAGTCACCGGTGTGCACGCCCATGGGGTCGAAGTTCTCGATGGAGCAGACGACCACGACGTTGTCGTTGCGGTCGCGCATCAGCTCCAGCTCGTACTCCTTCCAGCCGAGGATGGACTCCTCCAGGAGCACCTCGGTGGTCGGCGAGAGGGCCAGGCCCTGGCCGGCGATGCGGCGCAGCTCGTCCTCGTCGTGGGCGAAGCCGGAGCCCGCGCCGCCCATGGTGAAGGAGGGGCGGACCACCACGGGGTAGCCGCCGAGCTCCTCGACGCCCGCGAGGACGTCGTCCATGGAGTGGCAGATGACCGAGCGGGCGGACTCACCGTGGCCGATCTTGGCGCGGACGGCCTCGACGACGGTCTTGAACTGGTCGCGGTCCTCGCCCTTGTGGATCGCCTCGACATTGGCGCCGATCAGCTCGACGCCGTACTCGTCGAGGGTGCCCGCCTGGTGCAGGGAGATGGCGGTGTTGAGCGCGGTCTGGCCGCCGAGGGTGGGCAGCAGCGCGTCGGGGCGCTCCTTGGCGATGATCTTCTCGACGTACTCCGGGGTGATCGGCTCGACATAGGTGGCGTCGGCGATCTCCGGGTCGGTCATGATCGTGGCCGGGTTGGAGTTGACCAGGATGACCCGCAGGCCCTCGGACTTCAGCACCCGGCAGGCCTGGGTGCCGGAGTAGTCGAACTCGGCGGCCTGGCCGATGACGATCGGGCCGGAGCCGATGACCAGGACGGACTGGATGTCGGTGCGCTTAGGCACGCTGGCCCTCCATCAGGGACACGAAGCGGTCGAACAGGTACGCGGCGTCATGCGGACCCGCGGCGGCTTCGGGGTGGTACTGGACGCTGAACGCGGGGCGGTCGAGCAGCCGAAGCCCCTCGACCACGTTGTCGTTGAGGCAGACGTGGGAGACCTCGGCGCGGCCGAAGGGGGTGTCGGACGGCGCGTCGAGCGGGGCGTCCACGGCGAAGCCGTGGTTGTGGGCGGTGACCTCCACCTTCCCGGTGGTGCGGTCCTGCACCGGCTGGTTGATCCCGCGGTGGCCGTACTTCAGCTTGAAGGTGCCGAAGCCGAGTGCGCGGCCGAGGATCTGGTTGCCGAAGCAGATGCCGAACAGCGGTGTGGAGCGCTCCAGCACGGCCCGCATCAGGGCGACCGGGTGGTCGGCGGTGGCCGGGTCGCCCGGGCCGTTGGAGAAGAAGACCCCGTCCGGGTCGACCGCGTAGATGTCCTCGGCGGTGGCGGTCGCGGGCAGGACGTGCACCTCGATGCCGCGCTCGGCCATCCGGTGCGGGGTCATGCCCTTGATGCCCAGGTCGATCGCGGCGACGGTGAACCGCTTGGTGCCGATCGCCGGGACGACATAGGCCTCGGCGGTGGCGACCTCGCCGCTGAGGTCGGCGCCCTCCATCTGCGGGGCGGCCTGCACCTTGGCGAGCAGCGTGGCCTCGTCGGCGACGGCGGCGCCGGAGAAGATGCCCACCCGCATGGCGCCGCGCTCGCGCAGATGGCGGGTGAGGGCGCGGGTGTCGATCCCGCTGATGCCGACGACGCCCTGGGCGGTGAGCTCCTCGTCGAGCGAGCGGCGCGAGCGCCAGTTGGAGGGCGTACGGGCCGGGTCGCGCACCACATAGCCGGAGACCCAGATGCGCTTCGACTCCGGGTCCTCGTCGTTGACGCCGGTGTTCCCGATGTGCGGGGCGGTCATCACGACGACCTGGCGGTGGTAGGAGGGGTCGGTCAGGGTCTCCTGGTAGCCGGTCATTCCGGTGGAGAACACGGCCTCGCCGAAGGTCTCCCCCACGGCCCCGTAGGCCCGGCCGCGGAAGGTGCGGCCGTCCTCCAGGACGAGTACGGCAGGGGCGCTGGCGCCCCGGGTGGAGGTCGTCATCGTTCGGCGCCTTCCGTCTGGTTGCTGGGGTTGTTCTGGTCGCTGTCGGAGGTGGTGAGGGCATCGACCCAGGCCGGGTGCTCGGCGGCGTGGTCGGAGCGGAAGCCCGAGTCGATCAGCTTCTCGCCCAGCTGCCAGGTGATCACCAGCAGCCCGCCCTCGGCGAGGACCTTGCCGGCGATGCCCTTGTCGAGCCGGGCGCCGCGCAGCTGGGCGGCGGGGATGAAGAAGTCCCGGGCGCCCGGCCGCACCACGCTCACGCCCTGGTCGGTGAGGGTGAGCTCGACCCGGCTGCGGGTGCCGAGGCCGTGGGCGACGATCCGGTCCAGCCACTGCCCGGCGGTGGTGGAGCCGTGGTAGCGGCCGCTCGTCCTGAGCTTGGGCTCACCGGGCTCGGACGGGGTCTGGGGCAGCTCGGGGAGGTCGCCCTGGAGGGTGCCGCGCCACTTCCAGCCCTCGCGCATCAGCCAGTAGACCAGCGCGATGACCAGCAGCAGCCCGACGACCCAGCCGATCCGGGCGGCCCAGTCCGTCACGTCCTGCGATTTCTGCTCGGCGGCCAGGCCCGCGAATCCCGCGAGGCCCGCCACCGGATGGTTCACAGATGTCACGCCAGCTTCCCGTCCACAACCGTCGCCCGGCCCCGCAGGAAGGTGTATGTCACGCGGCCCGGCAGTTCGCGGCCCTCGTAGGGGGTGTTGCGGCTGCGGGAGGCGAAGCCCGCGGGGTTCACCACACCACGGTAAGCGGAGTCGAGCAGGGTGAGGTTGGCGGGCTCCCCGGCGGCGACGGGACGGCCGTGGCCGGTCAGCCGGCCGATGGCCGAGGGCCGCACCGACATCCGGTCGGCGACGCCCGTCCAGTCCAGCAGCCCGGTGTCGACCATGGTGTGCTGGATCACGGACAGCGCCGTCTCCAGGCCGACCATGCCCATGGCCGCGGCGCCCCACTCGCAGTCCTTGTCCTCGTGCGGATGCGGGGCGTGGTCGGTGGCCACGCAGTCGATGGTGCCGTCGGCGAGCGCCTCGCGCAGCGCCATCACATCGGCCTCGGTGCGCAGCGGCGGGTTCACCTTGTAGACGGGGTCGTAGGAGCGTACGAGCTCGTCGGTGAGCAGCAGATGGTGCGGGGTGACCTCGGCGGTCACGTTCCAGCCCTTGGACTTGGCCCAGCGGACGATCTCGACCGAGCCCGCGGTGGACAGATGGCAGATGTGCACCCGGGAGCCGACGTGCGCGGCGAGCAGCACATCGCGGGCGATGATCGACTCCTCGGCGACGGCCGGCCAGCCGCCCAGGCCCAGCTCGGCGGAGACGACGCCCTCGTTCATCTGGGCGCCCTCGGTGAGCCGGGGCTCCTGGGCGTGCTGGGCGATGACGCCGTCGAACGCCTTCACATACTCCAGCGCGCGGCGCATGATCACCGCGTCGTCCACGCATTTGCCGTCGTCGGAGAAGACCCGCACCCCGGCGGCGGAGTCGTGCATCGCGCCCAGCTCGGCGAGCTTCTTGCCCTCCAGGCCCACGGTCACCGCGCCCACCGGCTGGACGTCGCAGTAGCCGGACTCCCGGCCCAGCCGCCACACCTGCTCCACGACGCCCGCGGTGTCCGCGACGGGGAAGGTGTTGGCCATGGCGTGGACCGCGGTGAAGCCGCCGACCGCGGCGGCCCGGGTGCCGGTGAGGACCGTCTCGGAGTCCTCGCGGCCGGGCTCGCGCAGATGGGTGTGGAGGTCGACCAGGCCCGGCAGCAGGATCTGCCCGGCGACGTCGATCACGGTGGCGCCGTCCGCGTCCAGCCCGGTGCCGACCGCGGCGATGCGCTCCCCCTCGATCAGCACGTCCCGCGGCTCACCGCCGAGCACCTTCGCCCCGCGAAGCAGCGTCTTGTGGGTGTCGCTCATGGTCACTTGCTCTCCTCGGTGCGGGCGGCGGCGACGGCGGACTCGTTCCCGCCGAGCAGCAGATACAGGACGGCCATGCGGATCGAGACGCCGTTGGCGACCTGCTCGACGGCGGTGCAGCGGTCGGAGTCCGCGACCTCCGCGGTGATCTCCATGCCGCGGTTCATGGGGCCGGGGTGCATCACGATGGCGTGCTCCGGCATCCGCGCCATGCGGTCGCCGTCCAGGCCGTAGCGGCGGGCGTACTCCCGCTCGGTGGGGAAGAACGCGGCGTTCATCCGCTCGCGCTGGACGCGCAGCATCATCACGGCGTCGGTCTTGCCGACCACCGCGTCCAGGTCGTAGGCGACCTCGCAGGGCCAGCTCTCCACGCCGAAGGGGACCAGCGTCGGCGGGGCGACCAGGGTGACCTCGGCGCCCAGGGTGGCCAGCAGATGGACGTTGGAGCGGGCCACCCGGCTGTGCAGGATGTCGCCGACGATCGTGACCCGGCGCCCGGCCAGGTCCTGTCCGACGCCGGAGGCGTCCGGGATCAGATGGCGGCGCATGGTGAAGGCGTCGAGCAGCGCCTGGGTGGGGTGCTCATGGGTGCCGTCGCCCGCGTTCACCACGGCGCCGTTGATCCAGCCGGAGGTGGCGAGCCGGTGCGGGGCGCCGGAGGCGTGGTGGCGGATCACCACGGCGTCGGCGCCCATCGCCTCCAGGGTGAGCGCGGTGTCCTTCAGGGACTCGCCCTTGGAGACCGAGGAGCCCTTGGCGGAGAAGTTGATGACGTCGGCGGACAGCCGCTTGGCGGCCGCCTCGAAGGAGATGCGGGTGCGGGTGGAGTCCTCGAAGAAGAGGTTGACGACGGTACGGCCGCGCAGGGTCGGCAGTTTCTTGATCGGCCGGTCGGCGAGCCGGGCCAGTTCCTCGGCGGTGTCGAGGATCAGGACGGCATCGTCGCGCGAGAGGTCGGCGGCCGAGATGAGGTGGCGCTTCATCCGGTTGCTCCGTGGGTGAAGGAGGTGTGCGGGCGTACGGGCGGGCAGGCGCGGGGACCGGTGTCATGGCGGCACCGGTGGTCCGTCGGGCGGGTCCCCCGGGGTCGCCGGGGCGGCACTCGCCGTCGGTGAGGGCGCTACTTCCCGTCCGCGGGGGTGGTCTCGCGCAGCCCGAGGAGCACGCTGTCGCGGCCGTCCTCCTCGGTGAGCTGGACCTTGACCGTCTCCCGCAGCGACGTGGGGAGGTTCTTACCGACATAGTCGGCGCGGATCGGCAGTTCACGGTGACCACGGTCGACGAGGACCGCGAGCTGGACCGCGCGCGGCCGCCCGATGTCACCGAGGGCGTCGAGCGCGGCGCGGATGGTGCGGCCGGAGAAGAGCACATCGTCGACGAGGACCACCAGACGGCCGTCGATGCCGTCGTCGGGGATCTCGGTGCGGGCGAGTGCGCGGGCCGGGCGCAGCCTCAGGTCGTCGCGGTACATCGTGATGTCGAGCGAGCCGACCGGGATCCGGCCGGGCTTGCCGGTGATCTCTTCGAGCCGGGCGGCCAGCCGCCGGGCGAGAAAGACACCACGGGTGGGAATGCCGAGCAGCACCACGTCATCGGCGCCTTTGGCGCGCTCGACGATCTCGTGGGCGATGCGGGTGAGAACGCGCGCGATATCCGGTGCTTCCAGCACGGGTCGCGCGGCGTCCGAGGTTCGGGCGTCCATACGAAACGGACCTCCTTCTCCGCCTCACGGGACGGACCTTAAAGGACGGTCGGATTTGCGCCATTCACACTAGCAGGGGTCCCGGGTGCTCCCGTCATCACCCCTGGCCGGAGCCCCTCCGCTCCGTTCGGCTTGACGAATGGAAATTACGCTGCGTAACCTCACAGTGAGTGACCAGCCGCGCGGCACAGCCGCACGTCGATACAGCGTCCGGGGAGCTTTATGTCCAGCGAATACGCCAAACAGCTCGGGGCCAAGCTCCGCGCCATCCGCACCCAGCAGGGCCTCTCCCTCCACGGTGTCGAGGAGAAGTCCCAGGGCCGCTGGAAGGCCGTGGTGGTGGGATCGTACGAGCGCGGCGACCGCGCCGTGACCGTGCAGCGTCTCGCCGAGCTGGCCGACTTCTACGGCGTCCCGGTGCAGGAGCTGCTTCCGGGCACGAGCCCGGCCGGGGCCGCCGAGCCGCCGCCGAAGCTGGTACTGGACCTTGAGCGACTGGCCCATGTGCCGGTCGAGAAGGCAGGCCCGCTGCAGCGGTATGCCGCGACGATCCAGAGCCAGCGTGGCGATTACAACGGCAAGGTGCTCTCGATCCGCCAGGACGACCTGCGCACCCTCGCCGTCATCTACGACCAGTCGCCGTCCGTGCTGACCGAACAGCTGATCAGCTGGGGCGTGCTGGGCGCCGACGCCCGCCGCGCGGTCCAGCACGAGGACGTCTGAGTCTCCGTCCCTTTTCCCTCTTCACCAGCAGAAACGTGCCGCCGGGGGCGGTGGAGCCCTTCTGGGTCCTCCACCGCCCCCGGCGGCTTTGTCGTATGACGCGCCTGTGCGGCGTCCGTCGTATGGCCCGGCGGCCCGGCTCGTGGTCCGGCGTGACGGCCCCGTCGCGGCTATGCCCGGTGCTCCGGGTGCTCCTGATCGCGACGCAGACTCGGCTTCAGCTCCTTGATACGGCCCAGCAGACCGTTGACAAAGGCCGGGGAGTCGTCGGTGGAGAACTCCTTGGCGAGCTGCACCGCCTCGTCGATCACCACCGCGTCCGGGGTCTCGTCCTCCCACACCAGCTCATACGCGCCCAGCCGCAGGATGTTCCGGTCGACGACCGGCATCCGGTCCAGCGTCCAGCCGACCGCATAGGTGGCGATCAGCTCGTCGATCCGGTCGATGTGCTGCGCATATCCCTCGACGAGCTGCATCGTGTATTCGCTGACCGGCGGCTGCCGGTCGTCGGTCCGGGCGAGCCGGATCCAGTCCGCGAGCACGATCTGCACGGTGGCGCCGCGCTGATCGGCCTCGAAAAGGATCTGAAAGGCACGCTTACGGGCCTTGTTGCGGGCAGCCACGGTTAGTTGTTCACCCGACCGAGGTACTCGCCGGAGCGGGTGTCGACCTTGATCTTCTCACCGGTGGTGATGAACAGCGGCACGCCGATCTCGTAGCCGGTCTCCAGCTTGGCGGGCTTGGTGCCACCGGTGGAGCGGTCGCCCTGGACGCCCGGCTCGGTGTACTCGATCACGAGCTCGACGGCGGCGGGGAGCTCGACGTACAGCGGGTTGCCCTCGTACATCGCCACGACGGCCTCGAAGCCCTCCAGCAGATAGCGGGCGTTGTCGCCCACGACCTCGGGGGTGATGTAGATCTGGTCGAAAGTGTCCATGTCCATGAACACAAAGCTCTCGCCGTCCTTGTACGAGAACTGCATGCCGCGCTTGTCGACATTGGCCGTCTCGACCTTCACGCCGGCGTTGAAGGTCTTGTCGACCACCTTGCCGGACAGCACGTTCTTGAGCTTGGTGCGCACGAAGGCGGGGCCCTTGCCGGGCTTGACGTGCTGGAACTCGACGACGGACCACAGCTGGCCGCCTTCGAGCTTGAGCACCAAGCCGTTCTTGAGGTCGTTCGTGGATGCCACGGTTGCGGGTTCTCCTGGACTACAGCTGGCGGAGACCAGAAAGCCGCCGGCGCGCCCTGTTCCTCAGAGTGCGAGCAGCTCTTTGGTCGTGATGGTGAGTAGCTCGGGTCCGCCGTCCGCCTCGGGGCGGACGACGAGCGTGTCATCGATCCGGACACCGCCCCGTCCCGGGAGGTGGACCCCCGGCTCGACGGTGACCGGCACACAAGCGTCCAGTTTACCCATGGCGGACGGTGTGAGCCGAGGGTCCTCGTCGATTTCCAGGCCCACACCGTGTCCGGTGCACGGTTCGAGGGCGTCTCCGTAGCCCGCCGCGGTCAGCACCTGGCGGGTCACCCGGTCCACATCGCAGTAGGCCCGGCCCGGCAACAGCGCCTCCCGCCCGGCGCGCTGGGCGGCGAAGACGGCATCGTACAACTCGACCTGCCAGTCCGCGGGCGAGGGTCCGATGACGAAGGTACGGCCCACCTGGCAGCGGTAGCCGCGGTAGTCGGCGCCCAGGCAGATGGTGAGGAAGTCGCCCTCCTCGACCCGCCGGTCGGTGGGCAGATGGCCGGGGCGCCCCGCGTTGGGCCCCGCCGCGACGACGGTGGGGAAGGCCGGGCCGTCCGCACCGTGGTCCACCAGCCGGCGCTCCAGCTCCAGCGCCAGATGCCGCTCGGTGCGGCCCACCAGGATCGACTCCAGCAGCTCGCCGAGCGCCTGGTCGGCCAGCTCCCCGGCGATCCGCATACAGGAGATCTCCTCGTCGTCCTTGACGAGCCGCAACTGCTCGACGGCGCGGTCCAGATCGGCCAGCCGGACCCGGGGGGCGGCGGTGCCGAGCGCCCGATGGCGGGCCACGGTCAGATCGTGCTCCTCGACGGCCAGCGAGTCGGCGCCGTCCGCCGCGGCCAGATCGGCGGCGGCCACCGCCGGATCGCCGTCCGCGCCGGGCAGGACGAGCAGCCGCGGCTCCTCCGAACGCGTCGGGCCCGAGGAGAGGTGTGGGGAGAGCGGCGGGGCGGACGGGACCTCCGCGGCCACCAGCACATCCTGGACGGGGCCGAGCAGCAGCACCGCCCCGGGCGGCACGGCGCCGCACAGGTAGCGCACATTGGCGGGCCGGGACACCAGCGCCGCCGCGCTCCCGGCCGCGGTGCACTGATCGTGCAGACGGGCACGTCGGGCCGCGTACACCTCGGACATGTCCCCGAGCGTACGCACGCTCGGGGAGGACGGCCGGTCGAACGGGTCCGGATGGGGTCCTTGCTCACCAGCTCGGTGGGCTCGCGATGGAGCGGGTGACGACCTCGTCGAGCATGCGGGCCGTGGTCTCCACGTCATACGTGGAGTTGTCGATGATCGGCAGGCCGGAGCCGTACCACCCGGCCATCCGGCCGTGGATCCGCGCCACCTCCTCGTCGCTGAGGCGGCGGTTGCCGGTGCGGGCCGCGTTCCGCTCCAGGACGATCTCCAGGCCCGGAAGAACCACCACCGGCAGCAGACCGGGACCGACATGGCGCTTCCAGCCGCCGAGGCCGACGACCGGGCGGTCCGGGAAGACGGCGTCGTCGAGGATGCAGGAGATCCCGTTGGCCAGGAAGTTACGGGCGGCGAAGCCGCAGGTGCGGCGGGCGAGACGATACTGCGCCTCGGAGTTCTCGTTCCACCCCGACTGGGGGTTGGCGAAACCGGACCGGACCCACTCCCGCACATCGTCCAGGCTGATGTGCGCGGTCGGCACCCGGCGGCGGTCGGCCCAGTGGCGCGCGACCGTCGTCTTGCCCGCCCCGGCCGGTCCGATCAGCAGGACCGCCACCGCCGCCTGCGAGACATCGGCGAGCGACGGGTCGGCCGGGGGGTGCGGCAGCGGCACCGGCCCGCCGGGCGGCAGCTGGATATGGCCGGTGGTGTTCACCGTCTCCAGCGGCGCCCCGGGATGCGCGGGCGGGGCCGGCGGAGGCGATACCGGAGGTTGGGCGGGCGGTCCGGGGTGCTGCGCGGGCGGTGCGTGGTGCCCGGGCACCGGAGGCGCGGGCGGGGCGGGGGGATTGGGGTGAGGTCCCGGGTGATGGTTCGCACTCGCGCCCTGGGCCCAGCCCGCACCCTGCGGACCGGGCACCGGCCCCGGCTGGTGGGGCGGTGGCAGCGGAGCTCCCACTGCATGCTGCATCCGGTGGCACTCCGTCTCGTACAGGCAGTTCTCATCCGACAACTGTCACGTTGATACGGCGGTGAGGCCGCTCCTACCGAACGGTACCTGCCCAGAGCGCCGCTGTGTGAACGCCCCGCAAACCCGTTGTGTGCCCGCTACCCCTTGCCAGCCAGGCAATTCGTCCGGCCAGGGCCGCAACTGCGAGGGGCTGGGGAGCCGTTCGAAAGCCCGCGGCGGTGCCGCGGGCTTCGAGGGCGATGACGCAGTTGTGACGCGACGACTACAGCGGACGACGGATGCGCCCCGGGTCAGCGGGAGACCTCCGCGTACGCCGCGAGGAGCACCGCCGGGTCCGGGCCCTCCAGGACGGTGGGCTTGGCGAGACCGTCCAGGACGATGAAGCGCAGCAGGTCACCGCGGGACTTCTTGTCGACCCGCATGGTCTCCAGCAGCTTGGGCCACTGGTCGCCGCGATAGGTGAGCGGCAGTCCCACGGACTCCAGGACGGCGCGGTGGCGGTCGGCCGTGGCGTCGTCCAGACGGCCCGCCAGCCGCCCCAGCTCGGCGGCGAAGACCATGCCCACGGAAACGGCCGCGCCATGGCGCCAGTTGTAGCGCTCGTTCTTCTCGATGGCGTGGGCGAGCGTATGCCCGTAGTTGAGGATCTCCCGCAGTCCGGACTCCTTGAGGTCGCTGGAGACGACCTCGGCCTTGACCCGGATGGAGCGCTCGATCAGCTCGGCGGTGTGCGGGCCGGCGGGGGTGCGGGCGGCGGCCGGGTCCCGCTCGATCAGCTCCAGGATCTCCGGGTCGGCGATGAAGCCCGCCTTGATGATCTCGGCGAGCCCGCTGATGTAGTCGTTGACCGGCAGCGAGTCCAGCGCGGCCAGATCGCACAGCACCCCGGCCGGGGGGTGGAAGGCGCCGACGAGGTTCTTGCCCTCGGCGGTGTTGATCCCGGTCTTGCCGCCGACGGCGGCGTCCACCATGCCGAGCACGGTCGTGGGGACGGCGATCCAGCGCACACCGCGCAGCCAGGACGCGGCGACGAATCCCGCGACGTCGGTGGTCGCGCCGCCGCCCACGCCGACGATCACATCGCTGCGGGTGAAGCCGGTCTGCCCGAGCGCCTTCCAGCAGTACGCGGCGACCTCGGCGGTCTTGGCCTCCTCGCCGTTGGGCAGCTGGATCGCGACGGCGTCGTACCCCTGCTCGGCGAGGTCCTGGCGGATGGCCTCACCCGTCTCGGCCAGCGCCTCGGGGTGCAGGACGGCGACGCGCTTGGCCCCGGCGCCGATCAGCCCGGGGAGCTCACCGAGGAGCTGCCGGCCGATCAGCACCTCGTACGGCGCGGTGCCCGCGGTGCCTCCGACCTGGATGCGCGTAGGGGTCTCGGCCACAGGGGGTGTCATGCGTTCTTCAGCTCCAGTACGTCCAGGACGGCCTCGGCGACGTCCTCGGGGGTGCGGTCCTCGGTCGACACGGCGGCGCGCGCGACCTCGGTGTACAGCGGGCGGCGCTGCTCCATCAGCTCGCGCCAGCGCTGGCGCGGGTTGACCGTGAGCAGCGGGCGGGGGGCGTCAAGACCGGTGCGCTTGACGGCCTCGGCGACGCCCATCTCCAGGAAGACGACGGGGAGGCCGACGAGCAGCTCACGGGTGCCCTCGTCGAGGACGGCGCCGCCGCCCAGCGCGAGCACGCCCCGGTGCTCGGCGACGGCGGTCCGTACGGCCTGCCGCTCCAGCTCACGGAAGTGCGGCTCGCCCTCGTCGATGAAGATCTCCGAGATCTCCTTGCCGGCCGTGGCGACGATGTCGGTGTCGCTGTCGCGGAAGGTGGTGCCGAGCCGCTGGGCGAGCACCTGCCCGACGGTGGTCTTCCCGACGCCCATGGGCCCGACCAGCACGACGACGGGGCCCTCCCCCACCTGCCCGCTCAGCCCTGCTGAATCGTTCGCTTCTCCGCCCACTCGGCGAAGGCGCGCGTCGTCGTCCGTCTGCCGCCCGGCGGCCTCGCGTGCGTCGCTCACCGGATGGCCAGGTTCTCGAGGAAGCTCCGCACATTGCGCCGCGTCTCGGCGACCGAGTCGCCGCCGAACTTCTCGGCGACCGCGTCCGCCAGGACCAGCGCGACCATCGCCTCGGCGACGATCCCGGCCGCCGGGACGGCGCAGACGTCGGAGCGCTGGTGGTGGGCCTTGGTCGGCTCGCCGGTGGTCACATCGATGGTGGCCAGCGCCTTCGGCACGGTCGCGATCGGCTTCATCGCGGCCCGCACGCGCAGCGGCTCGCCGGTGGTCAGCCCGCCCTCGGTGCCGCCCGAGCGGCCCGAGGAGCGCCGGATGCCCTCGTCCGTGGAGACGATCTCGTCATGGGCCTTGGAGCCGGGCACCCGGGCGAGGTCGAAGCCGTCGCCGACCTCGACACCCTTGATGGCCTGGATGCCCATCAGCGCACCGGCCAGCCGTGCGTCGAGCCGGCGGTCCCAGTGCACATGGGAGCCGAGGCCCACCGGCACGCCGTACGCGAGCACCTCGACGACACCGCCGAGGGTGTCGCCGTCCTTGTGGGCCTGGTCGATCTCGGCCACCATCGCCTTGCTCGCGTCGGCGTCCAGGCAGCGCACCGGGTCGGCGTCCAGCTTCTCGACGTCGGAGGGCTTGGGGTAGACGCCGTACGGCGCCCGCGCGGCGGCCAGCTCCACCACGTGCGAGACGATCTCGATCCCGGCCGTCTCCTTGAGGTAGGAGCGGGCGACGGTGCCCAGGGCCACCCGGGCGGCGGTCTCGCGGGCGCTGGCGCGCTCCAGGATCGGCCGGGCCTCGTCGAACCCGTACTTCTGCATCCCGGCCAGGTCCGCGTGGCCGGGGCGGGGGCGGGTCAGCGGGGCGTTACGGGCGAGTCCCTCGAGGATCTCGGGGTCCACCGGGTCGGCGGCCATGACCTGCTCCCACTTCGGCCACTCCGTGTTGCCGACCATGATGGCGACCGGGGAGCCGAGGGTCAGTCCGTGCCGTACGCCGCCGATGAAGGTGACCTCGTCGCGCTCGAACTTCATCCGGGCACCGCGGCCATAGCCGAGCCGCCGTCGGGCCAGGGCGTCCGCCACCATGTCGGTGGTGATCGGCACCCCGGCGGGCAGCCCCTCCAGCGTCGCCACGAGTGCGGGGCCGTGCGACTCCCCCGCGGTCAGCCAGCGCAACCTGCTCAACGGTGCTCCCTCATGCGCGTGCCTCGACGTCTTGCGGCGCGACCCGGTCCGCGCGACTCCGGCCCGCACCTCCGATCCTCCCACGACCCGGGAGTCTCATCGGTGCGTGGTCCATGGGGTGGACGGTCGCGGCGGGCCGGGGGCGCCCCGCGGGAACGGTCGCCGCGGGCCGGGCGGGGGCCGACGAGCGGCCCATGAGGCGGGTCAGCGGGCCGCCAGCGCCTCGCGCATCGCGGCCAGGGGCGCGGGGGCGCGCCCCGTCATCCGCTCGACCTGGAGCACCGCCTGGTGGACCAGGAGGTCCAGGCCGCCGACGACCGAGCCGCCGCGGGCCGCCCAGGCGGCGGCGAGCGGGGTCGGCCAGGGCTCGTAGAGGACGTCGAAGAGCGCGCCGGGGCGGTCCGGTACGGACGCGGCGAGCGCGTCGGTGGTGCCCGCGGGGGTGGTGGCGATCACCAGGGGCGCGCCGAGCGCCTCGGCCGCGTCGCCCCAGTCCGCCGTGCGCACCGCCACGCCCAGCCGCTCGCCCCACTGCCGCATCTCGGCGGCGCGGGCCTCGCTGCGGACGTACGCGGTGACCTCGCCGTCGCAGATCCGGGAGAGCGCGGCCAGCGCCGAGGAGGCCGTGGCGCCGGCGCCCAGCACGGCGGCGCGCGCCACGCGCCCGACACCGCGCTCCCGCAGCGCCGCCAGCATGCCCGGGATATCGGTGTTGTCCCCGTGCCCGCGGCCGTCGTCGGTGAAGACGACCGTGTTGACGGCCTCCACCGATGCCGCGGTCTCGGTGATCTCGTCCAGCAGCGGGATGACGGCGCGCTTGAGCGGCATGGTCAGGGACAGCCCGGCCCAGGCCGGTCCCCCGTCCTCGCCGAGGTGTTTGAAGAAGTCCGGCAACGCGGTCTCGTCCACCTCGAAGCGGTCGTACGTCCAGCCGCTCAGGCCCAGCTCCCGGTACGCCGCGCGGTGCAGCACCGGTGACAGGGAGTGGGCGATCGGCGAACCGAGCACCGCTGCCCTGCGGTTTTCCGACATCTTTCCTCAGCCGTTGTTCGTGCGCTGCTTATTGAACTTGTCGACCCACTTCTGATGGTCCGCGTAGGTCTTGGAGAACTCGCTCTTGCCGCTGACCGCGACGAAGTAGTACCACCCGTCGGAGGTCGGGTTCAGCGACGCCTTCAGCGCGTCCGCACCCGGATTGCCGATCGGGCCCGGCGGGAGCCCCTTGTAGAAGTAGGTGTTGTACGGATTGTTGTATCCCTTGATCTCACTGATCGGGATATCCAGCTTGCTCTGGTTCTTGATGTAGTTGTACGTGGAGTCGAATTCCAGCTTGCCGTACGTCTCGGGATTCGCGGGCTTGAGCCGGTTGTAGACGACCTCGGCCATCTTCCGGAAGTCGTCGTGGGTGACGCCCTCCGCCTGGACCAGGCTGGCCACGGTGATCAGCTGGAGCGGGGACTTGAGGCCCAGCTCCTTCGCCTTGCCCTCCAGATCCTGGCTGCCGTAGTTCCGGTTGGCCTCGGCGACCATCTTCCGCAGCACGTCCGCGGGTTTGGCGCCCTTGCCCACGCTGTAGCGGGACGGGTAGAGGAAGCCTTCCAGCGGATCCTTGATCTTGCTGTTGTCGTTGGCCCAGGAGGGCAGCCCGAGGCTCTTCGCCTCCTTCTTGGCGATGCCCGCGGTGGTTCCCGCCTTGACGCCGACCTTCTTGTCGATCGCCGCGTAGATCGCGGCGTCGCGCATGCCCTCGGTGACGATCAGGGCGTTGCTGCTGGTGGGGTCGAGCATCAGCTTGACCGCCGCCGCGCCGGACATCTCCTTGCGCAGGCTGTAGGTGCCCGGCTGGACGAACTTGCCGCTGTCCTCCACGGCCTCGACGAAGGCGCCGCTGCTCTTGACCACGCCCTTGTCGGCGAGGATCGAGCCGATCTCGGCATTGCCGGAGCCGGAGGGAACCTCCACCTCGATCCGCCCGGTGCCGTCGCCGGAGTAGTCGGGTGCGGGGCCGAAGCGGGTCTGCCAGAAGTCGTAGGCGTAGTAGCCGCCTCCGCCGACGGCACCCACCAGGACGACGGTGACGAAGAGGCACGCCACGCCGCTGCGTCGCTTCTTGGGCTTCTTGCCCTTGCCCTTCTTGCCGCCGCGCGCGCCGGGCTCGTCGTCGTCATCGTCGTCGTCCGCCGCGTCGTCCAGGCCCCGGCCGCCGCCGTCCGTGAAGAATGGATGGTCGTCCTCGGCGTCCGCCCGGGCGGACGGCTCCTCGGGGGACTCACGCTGGCGCGGCACCTGGTGCTCCGCGGGCACCGTGGGCATCTGCTGTGTCTGCGCGGGCACATGGGCGCCCTGGGGCCCCGAGGGGGCCTGCGGTGACTGCTGTTGTCCCTGGTAGACGTCCTGGGCCGGGTAAGACGCGCCCTGACCCCCGTAGGGATCCTGCGGGTCCATGCCCCCGTACGAGCCGTCCTGGGGCGGGTAGGGCACACCCTGGCCGGGGTACTCCTGCGGGTGCCGCTGATGCGGGTAGCCGGCGTCCTGCCCGTCCCACTGGGGCTGCTGATGCTGCTGGGGATCCTGCTGGTATCCATGCGGATACTGCTGGTGCCCGTAGGGATCCTGGGCGTACGCGTCCTGGGCGTAGGAGCCCTGAGCGTACGGATCCTGTCCGTAGGCCTCCTGCGCATAGGGGTCCTGCGCGTACGGCTCCTGAGCGTAGGGGGCCTGCGCATAGGGATCCTGACCGGCCACCGTGGGCCGGCCGCTCCACTCCCGGTCCCCGTACAGCGGATCCTCGGGATGCCACGGTTGGGAGCCGGGTCCCCGGCCGTACTCAGTCATCGATCCCCTAGCGACGGAGGTGGTCACCGCTCGGCGTGTTCGTGGCACGGGTGGCGGCGGCCATGTCGCGCGGAACGTTACCGTACCGCGATCAGATGACCACTTCGACGGCTTCTCCGGGGGCCCTGCCCGAGACCCGCTCGGTCTCCAGCGCACTCTGCAGGATCACCACGGCGGCCGCCTGGTCAACGACCGAGCGGCCCTTCTTCGACGTCACCCCGGAGGCGCGCAGCCCCTGGGACGCTGTGACAGTGGTCATACGCTCGTCGACGAGCCGTACCGGCACCGGGGCGACCCGGCGCGCCAACTCGCGCGCGAAGGTGCGCACTTTGGCCGCGGCCGGCCCCTCGCGCCCGCTGAGCGAGCGCGGCAGGCCGACCACCACCTCGAGTGGTTCGTACTCCTCGACGAGCGCCGCGAGCCGCTTGTGGGCGGCCGGGACGTCGCGTCCCGGCACGGTCTCCACGGGGGTGGCGAGGATCCCGTCGGGGTCGCACGAGGCGACCCCGATCCGGGCGTCCCCGACGTCGATGGCGATCCGCCTGCCGCGTCGCACGGTGATCAGGCCGATTCCGCGACGAGCCGCTCGACGGCCTCGATGGCCTCGCCGACGGCGTCCGGGTTCTGGCCGCCGCCCTGGGCCACGTCCGGCTTGCCGCCGCCTCCGCCGCCGAGCGTCTTGGCGGCGGTGCGGACCAGGTCACCGGCCTTCAGACCGCGCTCACGGGCGGCCTCATTGGTGGCGATCACGGTCAGCGGACGGCCGCCCGCCACGGTGAAGAGGGCGACGACGGCGGGACGGTCACCAGGGATGCGCCCGCGCACGTCCAGGACCAGCTTGCGCAGATCGTCGGCGGAGGTGCCGTCCGGCACCTTGGCGGCGACCAGGGCCGTGCCCCGGACGTCCTTGGCGCCCTGGGCGAGACCGGCGGCGGCCTGCAGCACCTTCTCGGCGCGGAACCGCTCGATCTCCTTCTCGGCATCCTTGAGCTTGCTCAGCATGCCGGAGATCTTCTCCGGGAGCTCCTCGGGGCGGCCCTTGACCAGGTCGGTGAGCTGGGAGACGACCGTGTGCTCACGGGCCAGGAAGTTGTAGGCATCCACGCCCACCAGGGCCTCGACCCGGCGCACACCGGAGCCGATGGAGGATTCGCCGAGCAGCTTCACCAGACCCAGCTGGGCGGTGTTGTGCACATGCGTGCCACCGCACAGCTCCTTGGAGAAGTCGCCGATGGTCACCACGCGCACCCGGTCGCCGTACTTCTCGCCGAACTCGGCGATGGCGCCCTGCTTCTTGGCCTCGTCCATGCTCATCACCTCGGCGGAGACGTCGAGTTCCCGCGAGAGCACTTCGTTGATCTTCTGCTCGACGTCCATGAGGACCCCGCCGGGCACGGCGGCCGGCGAGCCGAAGTCGAAGCGGAAGCGGCCGGGCGAGTTCTCCGAACCGGCCTGGGCGGCGGTCGGGCCCAGGGCGTCGCGCAGCGCCTGGTGGGTGAGGTGGGTGGCGCTGTGGGCGCGGGCGATGGCCCGGCGGCGCGTGACGTCGATCCGGGCGTGGACACCGGCGCCGACCGTCACCTCGCCGACCTGGACGACGCCCTTGTGCACGCTGACGCCGGGCACCGGCTGCTGGACGTCCCGGACCTCCACCACGGCGCCGGTGTCCAGCTTGATCCGGCCGGTGTCGGCGAGCTGGCCGCCGCCCTCGGCGTAGAACGGGGTGCGGTCCAGGACGACCTCGACCTCGTCGCCCTCGGTGGCGGCGGGCGAGGACACCCCGTCGACCAGCAGGCCGACGATGGTGGACTCGCCCTCGGTGTGGCTGTAGCCGGTGAACTCGGTCAGGCCGGAACTGTCGGCCACCTCGCGGTAGGCGGACAGGTCGGCGTGGCCGGTCTTCTTGGCCTTGGCGTCGGCCTTGGCGCGCTCCCGCTGCTCCTTCATCAGCCGGCGGAAGCCCGCCTCGTCCACCGAGAGGCCCTGTTCGGCGGCCATCTCGAGGGTGAGGTCGATCGGGAAGCCCCAGGTGTCGTGGAGCAGGAACGCCTTGTCGCCGGCGAGCACGCTGCCACCGGCGGCCTTGGTGTCGGTGACGGCGGTGTCGAGGATGTTGGTGCCGGCCTTGAGCGTCTTGAGGAAGGCCGACTCCTCGGCGAGGGCGACGGTCTCGATGCGCTTGCGGTCGGTCAGCAGCTCCGGGTACTGCTGGCCCATCGTCTTGAGGACGACGTCGACCAGCTCGCCGACGACCGGCTCGGTGGCGCCGAGGAGGCGCATGTTGCGGATGGCGCGGCGCATGATGCGGCGCAGCACATAGCCGCGGCCCTCGTTGCCGGGGGTGACGCCGTCACCGATGAGCATGACGGAGGTGCGCATGTGGTCGGCGACCACGCGCAGCGCGACGTCGGTGTCATGGGCGGCGCCGTAGGCGACCCCGGTCAGCTCGGTGGCCTTGTCCATGACGACGCGCAGGGTGTCGGTCTCGTACATGTTCTGCACGCCCTGCAGGATCATCGCGAGGCGCTCGAGGCCGAGGCCGGTGTCGATGTTCTTGCTGGGCAGCTCGCCGAGGATCGGGAAGTTCTCCTTGCCCTCGCCCGGACCGCGCTCGTACTGCATGAAGACCAGGTTCCAGATCTCCACGTAGCGCTCGTCGTTGACGGCCGGGCCGCCCTCCTCGCCGAACTCCGGACCACGGTCGTAGTTGATCTCGGAGCAGGGGCCGCAGGGGCCGGGGACGCCCATGGACCAGTAGTTGGGGCCCATGCCCAGGCGCTGGATGCGCTCGGCGGGGACGCCGATCACCTCGCGCCAGATGCGCTCGGCCTCGTCGTCCTGCTCGTAGACGGTGATCCACAGCCGCTCGGGGTCGAGGCCGTAGCCGCCCTCCTCCTGGGAGCTGGTCAGCAGCTCCCAGGCGTACTTGATGGCGCCTTCCTTGAAGTAGTCGCCGAACGAGAAGTTCCCGCACATCTGGAAGAAGGTGCCGTGGCGGGTGGTCTTGCCGACCTCTTCGATGTCCGGGGTGCGCACGCACTTCTGCACGCTGACGGCGCGGTCGAAGGGCGGCTTGACCTCGCCGAGGAAGTACGGCTTGAAGGGGACCATGCCCGCGGGGACCAGCAGCAGCGTCGGGTCGTCCGCGATGAGCGACGCCGACGGCACGACGGTGTGCCCGCGCTCCTCGAAGAAGCGCAGCCAGCGGCGGCGGATTTCAGCCGACTCCATCAGTGGTCCTCATTTCCGGCTTTGTGGAGCTTGTGGGGAGTGGTGTGGGTGAGCTGGGCCCGGCCCCGCTGGGCCGGGAGCTGCTTGCGGTCGTCCGGCGGTGGCGCCGAGAGCCCGAGCGCGTCCTTGAGCGCGGCCTCGCGGTCGGCCATGCCGTCCCGTACGTCGAGGGCGAAGACCTTGATCCGCCGGCCCGCCAGCACCGCGCGGTCGGCGGCCTGCGCCGCCAGACTCTCCGGGGTGAGCTGGTTGAGCTTGCGGTTGACCTTGGTGGTGGCCCACACTCCGGCGGCGACGCCGGTGGTGAACCAGAATGTGCGGCGGAACATCCGGTCTGTCAGCCCTTCGATCCACGGTTGCGACGGCCGCCCCAGCGGGCGGACGGCAGGGTCTTGCCGATGACGACGGTGCGCGCGGGCGCGGGCTCGTCCTGCGCCCGCCCCTTGCGGCCGATCGCCCGCCGGACGCCGTAGCCGAACGCGGCCACCTTGACCAGCGGACCGCCGAAGGCGGTGGAGACGGTCGAGGAGAGCGCGGAGGCGTTGGAGGTGACCTCCTGGACGTCGGAGGCGATCGAATCCACCCGGGCGAGCTGGGTGTTCGCCTCGCGCACGGTCGCGGACGCCTCGCTGAGCAGCGGAACCGCCTGGTCGGTGACCTCCGCCAGCAGCCTGGTGGCCGCCTTGAGCGTCTGGGCCAGCCTCACCAGCGCCAGCGCGAGGAAGGACACCAGGATCGCCCAGAAGACGGCCACGAGGATCCCGGCCACCTCTCCACCGGACACGTCGCACCGCTCCCTGTCGCCGCTCGTCGTCGTTGTTCGTGTTGGTCGTGCTCGTCGTGATCGCCCGTCGTTCGGGTCGTTCGTCGCCCGCCGCTCTCGGGCGGTATCCGGGCGCGGGCGGCAGGTATCGACCTTATCGCGCCACGGACGCGCACCCGAAACGGATAACGGCCGCCGGGCGCGCTTCCGGATCCGCCATCGGACAAGCCCGCGGGTTCCCCGTCGACCGTGTCGAGGGGGAACCCGCGGGCTTGGCTGGGTACGGTCCGCTCCGCTGGATCAGCGGGCGTAGTACTCGACGACGAGCTGCTCGTCGCAGATGACCGGAATCTCCTTGCGGTTGGGGTCCCGGTCGAGGCGGAAGGCGAGCGCCATCAGGTTGACCTGGAGGTAGCGCGGGGTCTCGCCGTCGGGGGCGTAACCACCCTCGCGCGCCACCTGGAAGGGGTGCTTGTCGCGGCTGCGCTCGCGGACCATCACCACGTCGTCCGGGCGGACCCGGAAGGACGGCTTGTCGACCTTGCGGCCGTTGACCTCGATGTGGCCGTGGGTGACCATCTGGCGGGCCTGGTAGATGGTGCGGGCGATGCCCGACCGCAGCACGAGCGCGTCCAGACGGCGCTCGAGCTCGATGACCAGAGCCTCGCCCGTCTTGCCGCCGGCCTTCCGGGCGCGGTCGTAGGCACGCGCCATCTGGCGCTCGCTGATGTCGTACTGGGCGCGCAGGCGCTGCTTCTCCAGCAGCCGGACCTTGTAGTCACTGGTCTGCTTGCGGCCACGGCCGTGCTCGCCCGGCGGGTACGGGCGGGCCTCGAAGTACTTGACGGCCTTCGGGGTCAGAGCGATGCCCAGCGCCCGCGACTTCTTGACCTTGGGACGCGACTGGTTCACGGGGAACGAACCTCCATGTAAGTTAGGTGAGCCTTACCTTAGCCGAGGAGAACGCATGTTTCGACCTGGGATCCCCCTGCCCAGCACTGGTCAGAGCCCCGAGGAGGGTCAGCCGCGTCCCAAGGAAGACGCCCTGCGGCCGTCGCCGGCAGAGCGCGTACGTACTCTCGTTGAATCCAAGGCTACGGCTTCGTTGACGATTCCCGGAATCGAGGCCCTGGACGACCTGGGGGCCGACTGTCCGGCCGCCCGGACGGTCGCCCCGGACGGAGATGTGCTGCTGCTGGTCCCCAGCGGCTCCCCCGCCGCCCGGGCCGCCGCACACGCCCAGGACGACGAGCTGACCTGCGTGATGGAGATCACCGACGTCGCTCCCGTCGCGATGCCCCAGCGGATCCGCGGCCGCGGCTGGGTGGCCGGCTGGCTCACCCTCGTCCCCTGCGGCGAGCGCACACGCGCCGCGGCGACGCTGCTGGCCGAGCGGCATCCGGTGGGCGAACTGCTCGGCCTCGACCAGGAGCCGCGGCCCCGGCGGTCCGGTGGACCGGCCGCCGGCGTGGGGCCCGCCGGGAGAGCCGCCTGGACGCTGCTGCGGCTGGAGGTCGGCGAGGCGTGCGTGGACGACCTGTGGGGCGCGGACGGCGTCGAACCGGACGACTTCACGACCGCCGACCCCGATCCGCTCGTACGGCACGAGGCCGATCTGCTCCAGCATCTGCACGCCGCCCACAGCGAGCAGGTGCGCGGGCTGTGCGCCCTGCTCGGCGACCGCTCCGACGTGGTCTGCACCCGGGGCGCGGCCACCCCGGTGGCGCTGGACCGCTTCGGCCTGCGGGTGCGCTTCACGGACGAGGCGGACCGGCCGTTCGACGCGCGCTTCGACTTCCCCGAGCCGGTGCGGAACGTGACCGAGCTGCGGTACGCGATGCACGCCCTGTTCGACGCGGCGACGAGCTGAGCCCGCGCGTGGGGTGATCGGCGCGGGTGCGGCGGCCGCGGGCCGGACCGTTACGACGAGGCCGGGGGCCGGACCGTTACGACAAGGCCGCGGGCCGGGCCGTTACGACGAGGCCGGGGCCGGACCGTCGGCGGACGGCGGCGGGTCGCCCCGCAGCCGCGCCCGCACCCGCTCCACCACATCCGCGTACCGCGCCTCGGCGCCGTACCGCGTGGGCTCGTAGTACCGCTTGCCGTGGATCTTGTCCGGTGCGTACTGCTGCGCCGCGATCCCGCCCGGCAGATCGTGCGGGTAGAGATAGCCCTGTGCGTGGCCGAGCTTCTTGGCGCCCTGGTAGTGGCCATCGCGCAGATGCGGCGGCACCGGCCCGGCCAGGCCCGCCCGCACATCCGCCAGCGCCGCGCCGATCGCCGTGGTCGCGGCGTTGGACTTGGGCGCGAGTGCCAGGGCGATCGTGGCGTGGCTCAGGGTGAGCGCGGCCTCCGGGAAGCCGATCAGGGCGACCGCCTGCGCCGCCGCCACGGCGGTGGGCAGGGCGGTCGGATCGGCGAGGCCGATGTCCTCGCTGGCCGAGATCATCAGCCGGCGGGCGATGAACCGCGGGTCCTCCCCCGCCTCGATCATCCGGGCCAGATAGTGCAGCGCCGCGTCCACGTCCGAGCCGCGGATGGACTTGATGAGGGCGCTGGCCACGTCGTAGTGCTGGTCGCCCGCGCGGTCGTACTTCACCGCGGCCCGGTCGACCGCCTCCTCCAGCGAGGTGAGGGTGACCTCGGCCTCGCCCTTGTCCAGGGCCGCCCCGGCGCCCGCCTCCAGCGCGGTGAGCGCCCGCCGGGCGTCACCGCCCGCTATGCGCAGCAGATGCGCCTCGGCGTCCTCGGGGAGGGTGACCGCTCCGCCGAGCCCGCGCTCGTCGGTGAGCGCGCGCCGCAGCAGCCCGCGCAGATCGTCGTCGGTCAGCGGCTCCAGGGTGAGCAGCAGCGAGCGGGAGAGCAGCGGGGAGATCACGGAGAAGTACGGATTCTCGGTGGTGGCCGCGATCAGCGTCACCCAGCGGTTCTCCACCGCGGGCAGCAGCGAGTCCTGCTGGGCCTTGCTGAAGCGGTGGATCTCGTCCAGGAAGAGGACGGTGTCCCGCCCGTACGCCCCGGAGGAGCGGCGCGCGCCGTCGATGACGGCCCGGACCTCCTTGACCCCGGCGGTGATGGCCGACAGCTCGACGAAGCGCTTCTGGGTGGCCTGGCTGACCACATACGCCAGCGTCGTCTTGCCGATCCCCGGCGGGCCCCAGAGGATCACCGACGACGGCCCGGCCGGACCGCCGCCGCCCTCGCCCACGAGCCGGCGCAGCGGCGATCCGGGGCGCAGCAGATGCTGCTGGCCCACGACCTCGTCGAGGGTGCGCGGACGCATCCGCACGGCCAGCGGGCTGCTGGCCGGATCCTTCTCCTGGCGGTCCTCTGCGGCGGCGGTGAACAGGTCTGGCTCCACGACGGGAAGCCTATGCCAATGCTCTGACAACGCCGCCGGGCCGCCGCCGGGCCCGGGGTTCGGCCGCCGGGCTCAGCCGGGCTCAGCCCATGGAAACTAAGCGGTCCAGAAGTCCCACCAGCGGGTCAGGATCAGCATCCCGATGGCCCCGATCCACATCACCGGGACCACCCAGTGGAACTCCATGAGCCCGCGCCGCAACCCGTCGGGCGCGGGAAGGTATCCGTGCTTGAGGTTGTGGCCGGTGACGTAGCAGAACATCACGATGGTGGCGACCCAGGCGAGGCAGCACCACAGGCACAGCGAGCCGATCACGTACAGCGACTCGTACTGGAGCCAGGTCACGAAGCCGACGCCGAAGAGCGTGCCCGCGTTGAAGGTCAGCCAGTACCAGCGCGGGAAGCGGGCCCCGGTCAGCAGGGACATGCCCACGCAGATCACGATGCCGTAGGCGACCAGGCCGAGCATCGGGTTCGGGAAGCCGAACGCCTGCGCCTGGTCGCTCTCCATGATGTTGCCGCAGGAGACGACGGGGTTGAGGCTGCAGCCGGGCGTGAAGACCTTACCGTCGGCCTTGTACTCGAGGATCTTGTTCTTGTCGATCGTGATGACCCAGGCGGCGAGGAGCCCCAGCGCACCGGTGATCACGAGCAGCAGGGCGAAGGCGCGGCTGCCCCCCGTCCCGGTCCGCACGCCCTCCCGCGCCTCGCCGGACTCCACGTCGTCCATCACTGTCGTCGCCATACTCGCCGTCCGTCGCTCTCCACCGTGTCCAGCCCCGTCGGGCACGGCCATTGTGCCGCACCGCCCCCGCCGTACGGCCCGCTTATCCAGGTCATGCCATGGTGCCGTGTCCCCCGTTCGGAGGACATAAGACGGGCTTCCCGGTCGTCCCCCTGTCCGGCGCGGCACCGTCACGCTCATGGATATGGCAGACGAAGCGATACGGGTGCGCGGACTGCGCAAGCGCTACGGCGCGGTGACCGCGCTGGACGGCGTTGACCTGGGCATCCGGCAGGGTGAGGTGTTCGGCGTCCTGGGGCCCAACGGGGCGGGCAAGAGCACCACGGTGGAGATCCTCCAGGGCCATCGGAGCCGGGACGCGGGGGAGGTCACGGTGCTGGGCCGGGACCCCGCCTCCGGGGGACGGGAATGGCGTTCCCGGATCGGCGTCGTTTGGCAGGATGAATCCGCCCCGGCCGAGTTGACGGTGCGGGAGACCGTGCGGCACTTCGCCCGCTACTACCCGCGCCCGCGCGACCCCGACGAGGTCATCGGCCTGGTCGGACTGGAGGCCAAGGCGGGCAGCCGGATCAAGGCGCTGTCGGGCGGCCAGCGGCGCCGGCTGGACGTGGCCCTCGGGGTGATCGGCGATCCGGAGCTGTTGCTGCTGGACGAGCCGACGACGGGCTTCGATCCGGCGGCGCGGCGGCGGTTCTGGGAGCTGATCCGGCGATTGGCGGACGAGGGCACCACGATCGTGCTCACCACGCACTATCTCGACGAGGCGGAGGCGCTGTCCGACCGGCTCGCGGTCATCGCCACGGGCAAGGTCGTCGCCGAGGGCGCACCCGCCGAGCTGCGCGAGCGGTACGGCAGCCGGGCGACGGTCCACTGGGTCGAGCCCGGCGACGGGGCGCGCCATGAGGAGACGGAGACCCCGACCCGTACCGTCGCGGAGCTGACGCGCCGCTTCGACGGGGAGATTCCGGGGCTGCGGATCTCCCGGCCGACCCTGGAGGACGTCTATCTGCGGCTCACCGGACAACTCGACGACCAGCCCGGGGAGGGCGCGCGATGACCACCACGAGCACCACCTCCTCCGGTGCCGGACCCGCCGCCGCGGACGCCCCCGCCCGGCTGCCCGGCGCCTGGACCCTCGGGCTGCACCGGGGCGGCCTCGAGCTCAGGCAGTTCTTCCGCCGGCGCGAACAGGTGGTCTTCACCTTCGCCTTCCCCGTCGTCTTCCTGTCCCTGTTCGCCTCGATCTTCCGCAACGATGTGCGGGGCGCGGGTGTGACCGCCTCCCAGCTGTACGCCGCGGCGATGATCGCGTCGGGGGTGATGTCGACCAGCTTCCAGTCGCTGGGCGTCTCCATCGCGCTCGAACGGGACGAGAAGGTGCTGCGGCGGCTGCGCGGTACGCCGATGCCCCCGGCCGCGTACTTCCTCGGCAAGCTGTGGCTGGTCCTGGTCTCCGGGATCGCCGAGACGGTGCTGCTGCTGGCCGTCGGCGCGGCGCTCTTCGACCTCGATCTGCCCACGGGCGCGGCCACGTGGTTCACCTTCGGCTGGGTCTTCGCCCTCGGGCTGACCGGCTGTGCGCTGCTGGGCATCGCGATCAGCAGTGTGCCGCGCTCCGGTAGGAGCGCCACTTCGGTGGTGGTGTTGCCGTTCCTGGTGCTGCAGTTCATCTCCGGCGTCTTCATCTCGATCGACACGCTGCCCGGCTGGATGCTGAACGTGGCCGCCCTCTTCCCGCTGAAGTGGATGTGCCAGGGATTCCGCGGGGTGTTCCTGCCGGATTCGGCGGCCGTGCTGGAGCAGGCGGGCTCCTGGGAGTACGGGCGGATCGCCCTGGTGCTGGGCGCGTGGTGCGTCGGAGGATTGGTGCTGTGTCTGCTGACCTTCCGTTGGAAGAGCCACCGGGACGGCTGAGCGAACCGGCCGGGCCCCGCGATCCGGACGTGTACCACCGCACCTACCGTCGCTGGGACGTCTACTTCGCGATCGTGTTCGCGGCCACCTTCCTGTTCGTGCTGGGCGGGTCGGACCCCGGCACCGGACCGCGCGCGGTCGCGGCGGCCTTCTTCGCCGCGACCGCGCCCTGGTACGTGCTGGTGGGCCGGCCGGTACTGCTGGCGGAAGGCGAGGATCAGCCCCGCGCGCTGGTCTATCTGGTGGGGCTGTTCCTGCTGTTCGTGGTGCCCTCGGCGCTGGTCGGGGAGACCCGGATCGCCATCTTCGCGCTGACGCCCCAGTGCTTCATGCTGCTGCGGATGCGCGGGGCGCTGATCGCCGTCACCGTGATCAACGTGGTCCCGGTGGTGGTCTGGGCGCTCGTGGAGCGGCCGGATTCCGGGGATCTGTTCTTCAACTCCCTCTTCGCGGCCGTCTCCTGGGCCTTCTCGCTGATCATCGGCAGCTGGATCATCATGGTGCTCCAGCAGAGCGCCGAGCGCGCCCGGCTGATCGCCGAGCTGGACGCCAGCCGCGAGGAGGTGGCCCGGTTGTCGGCCGCGCACGGCGCCCTCGCGGAGCGGGAGCGGCTGACCCGGGAGATCCACGACACCCTCGCCCAGGGCTTCACCAGCCTGCTGATGCTCGTTCAGGCCGTGGAGTCGGAGCTGGACCACGACATGCCGCTGGCCCGCCGGCACTTGGGCCTCATGGCCGCTACGGCCCGGGAGAACCTCGCGGAGGCCCGCGCCCTGGTCGCCGGCGCCGGCCCGGCCGACCTGGACGGCAGTTCGCTCCCCGACGCGCTGCGGCGGCTGGCCGCGCGGCACGGGGAGCGGACCGGCACTCCCGCCCGTGTCGAGGTCTCGGGGGCGGTCCGGCCGCTGCCCGCCGCCGTGGAGGTGGTGGCGCTGCGCGGCTGCCAGGAGGCGCTGTCCAACGCCCGCCGGCACGCGGGGCCGGGCGCCGCCGTCACCATCGCGCTCGGCTACGGCGAGGACGCGCTGCGGCTGCGGGTCCGGGACTCCGGCCGTGGCTTCGACCCGCGCGCCCCGCGCGAGGGCTACGGCCTGGCCGGGCTGCGCGCACGGGCGGGCGAGGTGGGCGGCACGGCGGAGGTGGCCGCCGCCCCGGGCGAGGGCACGACGGTCGCGCTCGAACTGCCCGTCCAGCCGACCGCCCCGTCCCCCCATCCAGCCCGGCCGACGCAATGAACTCCGCCACATGAACGCCGAGGGTATGAACGAGGAGCGCACGGTGATCCGGATTCTGATCGCGGACGACCACCCGGTGGTGCGGGAGGGGCTGCGCGGCATGCTCGGCGCCGAACCCGATCTGACGGTCGTCGGCGAGGCGGACAGCGGGCCGCGGGCGGAGGCGCTGTGCGCCTCGCTGCGGCCCGACGTGGTGCTGATGGACCTGCGGATGCCGGGCGGTGGCGGGGTGGAGTCGATCGCCCGGATGACCGCCGCCGGGCTGCCGTCCCGCGTGATCGTGCTGACCACGTACGAGACGGACGGGGACATCCTGCGCGCGGTGGAGGCGGGCGCGGCGGGCTATCTGCTCAAGGACATGGCCCGCGCCGAGCTGGCCGAGGCCGTACGCTCCGCCGCTCGCGGCGAGACGGTCCTGGCCCCGTCCGTCGCCGCCCGGCTCATGGACCAGCTGCGCGACCGGCCCGAGCGCCCCCGCCTCTCCGAGCGGGAGACGGCCGTGCTGCGGCTGGTCGCGCAGGGGTGCACCAACGCGGAGATCGGACGACGTCTGTTCATCGGCGAATCGACGGTGAAGACCCATCTGCTGCGGGCCTTCGGCAAGTTGGGCGTGGACGACCGCACCGCGGCGGTCACCAGCGCGATGCGGCTGGGCCTGCTGTAGGGGCAGCGCAAGCGAAGGGGGCCCGGGGAATCCCCGGGCCCCCTTCGATTCCCGCTCAGGCGAGGCGCGAGCGGATTGCCTCGACCACCTCGGCCAGGGGCACCGGCGCCTGTTCGCCGGACTCCATGTCCTTCAGCTGGACGACGTCCTCCGCGAGGTCGCGCTCGCCCGCCACGATCGCGTAGCGCGCGCCGCTGCGGTTGGCCGCCTTCATCGCGGCCTTGAGGCCCTTGCCGCCGTAGGCGAAGTCCGTGGCGACTCCCGCCGTGCGGAGCTCGCCGACCACGCCGAAGAGGACCTTCCTGGCCTCCTCCCCCAGCGGCACCGCGAAGACGCTGACGGCGTCGGGCAGGTCCAGCTCGATGCCCTCGGCCTCCAGTGCCAGCACCGTACGGTCCACGCCGAGCGCCCAGCCCACCGAGGGCAGCGCCGGGCCGCCGATCATCTCGGACAGCCCGTCGTAGCGGCCGCCGCCGCCGACCGCGGACTGCGAGCCCAGCCCGTCGTGGACGAACTCGAAGGTGGTCCGGGTGTAGTAGTCCAGGCCGCGCACCAGCTTCGCGTCGTCCTCGAAGGTCACGCCCCGCGCGGTGATCAGCTCACGGACCTCCGCGTGGTACGCCTTGCACTCCTCGCACAGGTAGTCGCGCAGCAGCGGGGCGCCGGTCAGCTGCTCGCGTACCGCCTCGCGCTTGTCGTCCAGCACCCGCAGCGGGTTGATCTCGACGCGTGCCCGGGTGTCCTCGTCCAGGTCGAGGCCGCGCAGGAAGTCCTGGAGGGCGGCCCGGTAGACGGGGCGGCAGGTGGCGTCGCCCAGCGAGTTCAGCAGGATGCGGAAGTTCCGCAGCCCCAGCGAGCGGTACGCGTCGTGGGCCAGGATGATCAGCTCGGCGTCCAGGGCCGGGTCCTCGGCGCCGATCGCCTCCGCCCCGACCTGCGAGAAGTGGCGGTAGCGGCCCTTCTGCGGCCGCTCGTAGCGGTAGTACGAGCCCGAGTACCAGAGCTTGACCGGCAGGGATCCGGCCTTGTGCAGATTGGCCTCCAGGGCGGCGCGCAGCACCGAGGCGGTGCCCTCGGGGCGCAGCGCGAGCTCGTCGCCGCCCTTGGTGGTGAGGGTGTACATCTCCTTGGTCACGATGTCGGTGGACTCGCCGACGCCGCGCGCGAAGAGCTCCACGTTCTCGAAACCGGGGGTCTCGACATAGCCGTAGCCGGAGCGCTTGAGCGGTGCGGCGATCGCCTCGCGCACCGCCAGGTACGCCGCGGAGGCCGGCGGGATCAGGTCATACGTGCCCCGGGGGGCTTTGAAGGTGCTCAACGGAAGTCTCTCGTCACATTCCTCGTCGCGGAGCCGGGCGCTGCGCGCCGTCTCCCAGGCCGGCGGCCACCTCGCGCAGATACGGGTTGGTGGCGCGCTCACGGCCGATGCTGGTCTGGGGGCCATGGCCGGACAGCACCACGGTCGAGTCGTCGAGCGGCAGGCACACACGGGCCAGCGATTCGAGTATCTCGGCGTGATCGCCGCCGGGCAGATCGGTGCGTCCGATGGAGCCGGCGAAGAGCAGATCGCCCGCGAAGAAGACGGACGGGACGTCCGCCTGCTCGGGCATCTGGAAGGTCACCGACCCCTTGGTATGGCCCGGGGCGTGCGCGACGGTGAGGTCGAGACCGGCCAGCTTCAGCTCGGCGCCGTCGGCCAGCTCCTTGACGTCGTCCGGCTCGCCCACGGTGAGCTCGCCCATCAGCGGCATGCCGATGGAGCGTCCGAGGGCCTTCTCGGGGTCGCTCATCATGTAGCGGTCGGACGGGTGGATCCAGGCCGGTACGTCATGCGCGCCGCAGACCGGGACGACCGAGGCGACATGGTCGATATGGCCGTGGGTGAGGACGACGGCGACGGGCTTGAGCCGGTGCTTGGCGACCGCCTCCGCGACGCCTTGGGCCGCCTGATGGCCCGGGTCGATGATCACGCACTCCTCACCGGCGGCGGGGGCGACCAGATAGCAATTGGTCCCCCAGGCCCCGGCAGGGAACCCGGCAATGAGCACGATCGTCCTTAGAAGTCGTCCGGTGGAAGATTGTCGGCGGCTTCAGAGCCTACCGGCGGCGCCCCCACCACAGCGAACCCGTATACGGTACGGCCGAGCCCTCACGCACAACAGCAGGACACTGACGGCACACGCCTTGAGGAGACGACCCGGTGGTCAGTAACGAGCAGCGGCGGCGGCAACTCGCCCGGGAGAAGTACCTTCGCCAGCAGCAGCGGCGCGAATCCGCCCGGCACAAGACGCGCCAGCGCAATGTCGTGATCGCCGCCGTGCTGGCCGTGGTCCTGGCCGGTGGCGGTGCCATCGCGGCCACGGGCGCGCTGTCCGGGAGCGACAAGGACAAGACGAAGGACGACGCCGCCGCGTCCGGCACCCCCTCGGCCGCCCCCACCAGCAAGGCGCCGGACCCCTGTGCCAAGGAGGCGAAGGCGGTCGCGGACAAGAAGCCGAAGAAGCTGTCGTGGAAGAAGGAGCCTGCGCTCACGGTCGACGAGTCGGCCTCCTACACGATGAAGCTGGAGACGACCTGCGGGGACATCTCCGTGGCCATGGACGCCGGCAAGGCGCCGCACACGGTCAACTCCTTCGGCTTCCTGGCGGGCAAGGGCTACTTCGACCACACCAAGTGCCACCGGCTGGTGAACTCGGGGATCTTCGTGCTGCAGTGCGGTGACCCGCAGGGCACCGGCGCGGGCGGCCCCGGCTACACCCTGCCGGACGAGAACCTGAAGGACCCCTCGATCAAGGGCGGAAAGTACCCGGCCGGGACCGTCGCCATGGCCAACCAGTACAACCCGCAGACCAAGCAGGGCAAGAACACCGGCGGCAGCCAGTTCTTCCTGGTCTACAAGGAGAGCGAGCTCCCGCCGTACTACACGCCCTTCGGCACCGTGGACAAGGCGGGGATGAAGGTCCTGAAGAAGATCGCCGACGCCGGTGCGGGAGCCCCGGACCAGACGATGAACACCGCCCCCAACGCCAGCGTCGTGATCAACAAGGCGACGGTCGGCAAGTCCTGAGGTCGCCGACGTGCGTACTGCGAAATTTCGGTCGCGCAGGATACGGACAGCCGGGGCACCGGTCGCCTATGTTGGCGTTGTGTAGGGTGCCTGCCCCGGAGGCCGCCACCCTGCCGTGAGACCGGCCAGGGCGCATCCCGGCCGGAAGAAACTGTGGACGATGCCGGCGGGCCGCGCGCCCGCCCCGGCATCATGTGGAGGAGGCGCTGTGAGCAGCGAGCCTTGGGGCCGCGTCGACGAGGCGGGGACCGTATACGTGCGGACGGCCGACGGTGAGCAGGTCGTCGGATCGTGGCAGGCGGGATCGCCGGAAGAGGCCCTCGCCTACTTCGAGCGCAAGTACGACGGTCTGGTCGTCGAGATCGGTCTCCTCGAGCGCCGGGTCAAGACCACCGATCTGTCGGCCAAGGACGCGACGGCGGCCATCGACCACATCCGGCACCAGGTCGACGAGCACCACGTGGTCGGCGATCTGGACGCGCTGAGGAAGCGGCTCGACAAGCTCGCCGGGGACGTCGAGGCCCGCCGCGAGCAGCGCAAGGCGGCCAAGGCGGTCCAGGCCGACGAGGCCCGCAGGGCCAAGGAGGACCTGGTCGCCGAGGCCGAGCAGCTGGCGGCCAGCGAGCAGTGGCGGGCGGCCGGGGAGCGGCTGCGCGCCCTGGTGGACACCTGGAAGGGCCTGCCGCGCCTGGACCGCAAGACGGACGACGAGCTGTGGCACCGCTTCTCGCACGCCCGCTCGGCGTTCTCCAAGCGCCGCAAGGCCCATTTCGCGGCCCTGGACGCACAGCGCGAGGAGGCCCGGCAGACCAAGGAGAAGCTGGTCGCCGAGGCCGAGGCGCTCTCCGGCTCCACCGACTGGGGTCCGACCGCGGCCCGGTACCGGGAGCTGATGGCGGACTGGAAGGCCGCGGGCCGTGCGCAGCGGGAGGCCGAGGAGGACCTGTGGAACCGCTTCCGCGGTGCGCAGGACATCTTCTTCCAGGGGCGCAGCGAGGTCTTCGCGGAGCGCGACGCCGAGCAGCGGGAGAATCTCACCCGTAAGGAGGAGCTCGTCGTCGAGGCCGAGAAGCTGCTGCCGATCTCGGACCTGAAGGCGGCCCGCGCGGCCTTCCGCTCGGTCAACGAGCGGTGGGAGGCCATCGGCCATGTGCCGAGGGACGCCCGGGCCCGGATCGAGGGCCGGATCCACGCGGTGGAGCGCGCCATCCAGGAGGCCGAGGAGGCGGAGTGGCGGCGGACCAACCCCGAGGCGCGGGCACGCGCCCAGGGGCTCACCGGCCAGCTGCAGGACGCCGTCGACAAGCTGCGTACCCAGATCGACGCGGCCCGCGCGGCGGGGAACAACGCGAAGGCCGACAAGCTCTCCAGGGAGCTGGAGGGCCGGCAGGCGCTGCTGGACCAGGCGCTGAAGGGTCTGCAGGAGTTCGGCGGCTGATGTCGTTCCGCTGATCCGGCCGATACGACGGCGGCGGCCCCCGGTGCCTCGAGCACCGGGGGCCGCCGCCGTGTGGTGAGCTGTTTCAGCGGGTGCGGGTCCTCAGCGGGCGCGGGCCGAGGTGACCCGGTAGACGTCGTAGACGCCCTCGACGCCCCGTACGGCCTTCAGGACGTGGCCCAGGTGCTTGGGGTCGCCCATCTCGAAGGTGAAGCGCGAGGTGGCCACGCGGTCGCGGGAGGTCTGCACGGCCGCCGAGAGGATGTTGACGTGCTGGTCGGACAGGACGCGGGTGACGTCCGACAGCAGCCGGGACCGGTCCAGCGCCTCGACCTGGATGGCGACCAGGAAGACCGACGACTGGGTGGGCGCCCATTCGACGTCGAGGATGCGCTCGGGCTGCTGGGAGAGCGAGTCCACGTTGACGCAGTCGGCGCGGTGCACCGAGACGCCGCTGCCGCGGGTGACGAAGCCGATGATGGGGTCGCCGGGGACCGGCGTACAGCAGCGGGCCAGCTTGACCCACACATCCTCGACGCCCTTGACCACGACGCCCGGATCGGCGCTGGAGCGGCGCTTGGTGCGGCGGATGGGCGGGGCGGTCTCGGCGATGTCCTCGTTGGCCGCCTCCTCGCCGCCGAGCGCCTGGACCAGCTTCTGCACCACGTTCTGCGCGGAGACATGGCCCTCGCCGATGGCGGCGTAGAGCGCGGAGATGTCGGGGTAGCGCATCTCATGGGCGAGGGTGACCAGCGAGTCCCCGGTCAGGATCCGCTGGATGGGCAGGTTCTGCTTGCGCATCGCCCGGACGATGGCGTCCTTGCCCTGTTCGATGGCCTCGTCGCGGCGCTCCTTGGAGAACCAGGCGCGGATCTTGTTACGGGCGCGGGGCGACTTGACGAAGCCCAGCCAGTCGCGGGACGGTCCGGCACCCGCCGCCTTCGAGGTGAAGACCTCCACCAGATCGCCGTTGTCGAGGGTGGACTCCAGCGGCACCAGCCGCCCGTTGACCCGCGCCCCGATGGTGCGGTGACCGACCTCGGTGTGCACGGCGTAGGCGAAGTCGACCGGGGTGGCCCCGGCCGGAAGCGCTATGACGTCGCCCTTGGGCGTGAAGACGAAGACCTCGTTGCGGGACAGGTCGAAGCGCAGGGACTCCAGGAACTCGCCCGGGTCCTCGGTCTCCTTCTGCCAGTCCAGGAGCTGCCGCAGCCACGCCATGTCGTTGATGGCGTCGTCCTTGCCCGCCTTACGGGGCACATCGGTGCGCACCTTGGAGGCGCCGGCCACCGCCTCCTGCTTGTACTTCCAGTGCGCGGCGATGCCGTACTCGGCGCGGCGGTGCATGTCGAAGGTGCGGATCTGCAGCTCGACCGGCTTGCCGCTGGGCCCGATGACCGTCGTGTGCAGCGACTGGTACATGTTGAACTTGGGCATCGCGATGTAGTCCTTGAACCGCCCGGGCACCGGGTTCCACCGCGCGTGGATGGTCCCGAGCGCCGCGTAGCAGTCGCGGACGGTGTCGACGAGCACCCGGATGCCGACCAGGTCGTAGATCTCGGCGAAGTCGCGGCCGCGCACGATCATCTTCTGGTAGACGGAGTAGTAGTGCTTCGGCCGGCCGGTGACGGTCGCCTTGATCCGCGCCGCCCGCAGATCGCCCTGGACCTGGTCGGTGACGACGGCCAGGTACTCGTCGCGCTTGGGGGCCCGCTCGGCGACCAGCCGCACGATCTCGTCGTACATCTTGGGGTAGAGGATCGCGAAGGCGAGGTCCTCCAGCTCCCATTTGATGGTGTTCATGCCCAGGCGATGGGCGAGCGGGGCGTAGATCTCGAGGGTCTCGCGGGCCTTCTTCTCCTGCTTCTCCCGCTTGAGGTAGCGCATGGTGCGCATGTTGTGCAGCCGGTCGGCCAGCTTGATGACCAGCACCCGGGGGTCCCGGGCCATGGCGACGACCATCTTGCGCACGGTCTCGGCCTGGGCCGCCTCGCCGAACTTGACCTTGTCCAGCTTGGTGACGCCGTCCACGAGCAGGGCCACCTGGTCGCCGAAGTCGCGGCGCAGGGTGTCCAGGCCGTACTCGGTGTCCTCGACGGTGTCATGCAGCAGCCCGGCCATCAAAGTGGCCGGATCCATACCCAGCTCGGCCAGGATCGTGGTCACCGCGAGGGGGTGGGTGATGTACGGATCGCCGCTCTTGCGCTTCTGGCCGCGGTGCCAGCGCTCGGCCACCTGGTACGCGCGCTCGATCTGGCGCAGCGTCGAGGCCTCCGCCTTGGGGTCATTCGCGCGCACGATCCGCAGCAGCGGCTCCAGCACCGGGTTGTACGGGCTGGAGCGCTGGACGCCCAGGCGTGCCAGGCGGGCCCGGACGCGGTTGGACGAGCCGGAGCGGGGCGCGGGGCTCTGTACGGGGCGCGCGGGGGGCGTGGTGGCGGGCAGGTTACTGGAGCGGCCCGTGGGGGGCTTCGGGCTCGTCTGCTCGGGGCCGCGCCGGACCGGGCTGTCGCCGCTGTTCTTGGGCACGCCGGAGGCCGCCGTCGGTTCGGCGGCGGTGGGCGCGTCCGGCTGTGCGGAGGGGGTTCCGCCCGGACGGACTTTGGGCGAGAGCGGCTGGGCCTCGTCTGGCAAGAGCACTCCTCAAGCGGTCCGGACCTCGAAAGGTCAGGCTGCCATGGTATCGATCCCGCCACTCCGCTTGCCTGCCGACCGCCAAGCCGGGCATGACGGAGGCATGTGGCGGCATGACGGAGGGCGGGGACCGGCGGTGCGCGGTCCCCGCCCTCCGGCGGTTCTCTCGGCCCGGTGCGCGGGCCTCGACCCGGTGTGCGGGCCTCGACCCGGTGTGCGGGCCTCGACCCGGTGTGCGGGCCTCGACCCGGTGTGCGGGCCCGTGATCCGGCTCAGACCGTGATCAGGGCCTCCAGCGGGGCGCTGTCGAGCGCGGCCAGCAGCCGGCCGCGGCCGTCGAGGAAGCCGAGCTCCAGCAGCACGGCGACCCCGGCGATCTGGGCGCCGGCCCGCCGGATGAGCCGCAGGGACGCCTCGGCGGTGCCGCCGGTGGCCAGGACGTCGTCGATCACCAGGACCCGGTCGCCGGGCTCCAGCGCGTCGGCGTGTATCTCGATCTCGGCGGTGCCGTACTCCAGCTCGTACGCCTGACCGAGCGTCGCCCCCGGGAGCTTGCCGGCCTTGCGGACCGGTACGAAGCCGATTCCGGCGCGGACGGCGGCCGGGGCGGCGAGGATGAAGCCGCGGGCCTCCAGGCCCACCACCTTGTCCGCCCGGTACCGGACGCACAGCTCGGCGAGCGCCTCGGTGAGCGCGCCGAAGGCGGCGGCGTCGGCGAGCAGCGGGGTGATGTCCTTGAACATCACGCCCGGCTTGGGGTAGTCCGGCACGTCCTGGATCCGGCTGAGGAGCAGCGTGCGCAGCTCCTCGGCGGCGGCCGCGCCGGATCCGTCGGGACTGTCCGCCGTGGTCTTCGTCGTCTCGGTCATCGTCGGACGCCCCCGCTCATCGCCGCTTGCCGGACGGCCGGCCGCGCCCCCGGTTACGGGAGGCGGGCTGGCGGCGCTGGCCGACGACCCCGGCGGGGGCCGCGGCGGCGTCCTCCAGGTCGGGGGCTTCCTCCTCGTCGGACGCCGATCCGGCCGCCTCGGCCTTGGCGGTCGCGGCGCGCTTGGCCTTGACCCGCTTGGCCAGCGCCTTCATCTTCGGGTCGCGCTCCTTCAGATCGGCGACCAGCGGGGTCGCGATGAAGATCGAGGAGTACGCACCGGCGGCGAGGCCGACGAAGAGCGCCAGGGAGATGTCGTTGAGCATGCCGGCGCCGAGCAGACCGCCACCGATGAACAGCAGCGCGCCGACCGGCAGCAGCGCCACGATCGTGGTGTTGATGGACCGCACCAGGGTCGAGTTGAGGCTGCGGTTGGCGATTTCGCTGTAGGTGAAGCGGGTCTGCTTGGTGAGGTCCTTCGACGCTTCCTTGAGACCGTCGAAGACCACGACGGTGTCGTAGAGCGAATAACCGAGGATCGTCAGCAGACCGATCACGGTGCCCGGAGTGACCTCGAAGCCGACCAGTGCGTAGACACCGACGGTGATGGTGAGGTCGTGGATCAGGGCGATCAGGGCGGCCAGCGCCATCCGCCATTCGAAGGCGATGGCGAGATAGATCACCACCAGCACCATGAAGATCGCCAGGCCCTGCCATGCCTTGCTGGCGATCTGCTCGCCCCAGCTCGGGCCGACCAGCTGAGTGTCGATCTTGCTGGTCTTGACGCCCAGCTCCTTGGCGAGGTTCTCCTGGACCGGCAGCGCTTCCTTGGTGCCCAGCTCGCTGATCTGGATCCGCAGGCCGCCCCGGCCGAGCTCCTGGACCACGACGGTGTGGCCGCCGGACGCGTCCTCCGCCGTCTGGCGCAGGTCGGAGGCCGAGACCTTGGTGCTCGGGGTGGTGAAGACCGCGCCGCCGGAGAACTCGATGCCCATGTTGAGGCCGCGCACCGCCAGGCCCACGATGGCCGTGATGGTGATCAGTATCGAGATGCCGTACCAGATCTTCCGCTTGCCGACGAAGTCGTAGCCGACCTCGCCTCGGTAGAGCCTGGCGCCGAGAGTGCCGAGTCGCGACATCTCACGCCTCCTTCGTGTCGGCGGGGCCGGGGGCGGCGGGACGACGACGGCGCAGCGGCGGCGTGACCCCGAGGCGCTTGGGGTCGAGTCCGGACCACGAATGGCCGTTCCCGAAGAACGGGCGGCGGGCGAGGATCGTCATCAGCGGCTTGGTGAAGAGGAACACCACGGCGACGTCGAGCAGCGTGGTGAGGCCCAGGGTGAAGGCGAAGCCCTGCACCTTGCCGACGGTGACGATGTAGAGCACCGCGGCGGCCAGGAACGACACGAAGTCCGACACCAGGATGGTGCGCCGGGCCCGCGGCCAGCCGCGCTCGACGGCGGGGCGCAGCGAGCGGCCCTCCCGGATCTCGTCGCGGATCCGTTCGAAGTAGACGATGAACGAGTCGGCGGTGATACCGATGGCCACGATCGCACCGCAGACCGCCGGCAGGTTCAGCGCGAAGCCGATGCCCGGACCGAGCAGCACCATGATCGTGTACGTCAGGATCGCGGAGACGCCGAGGCTGGCCATGGCCACGAGGGCGAGACCGCGGTAGTAGACGACCAGGTAGATCACGACGAGCGCGAGGCCGATGGCACCGGCGATCAGACCGGCGTCCAGCTGCTCACCGCCGAGCGCGGCGGAGACGGTGGTCTCGTCCGCGATGTCGAAGGACAGCGGGAGGGCACCGTAGGACAGCACGTTGGCCAGGTCCTCGGAGCTCTGCTGGGTGAAGCCGCCGGAGATGGTGGCCCGGCCGCCGGTGATGGCGCCCTGGGTGACCTCGGGGTCGGAGACGACCTCGCCGTCCAGGACGATCGCGAAGCGGTTCTGCGGGGACTGCTTGGTGGTGAGCTCGCCGGTGGTCTTGGCGAACTTCTTGGAGCCCTTGCCGTTGAAGTCGAGCTGGACGATCCAGCCCGCTCCGTTCTGGCTCTCGAAGACCGCGGAGGCGTCGTCCACGTCGGTGCCCTCGACCTCGGAGGGGCCGAGCACAAACTTGGCGTCGCCCTTCTCGCTGCAGGCCAGCACGGGGTCGCTCGGCTTGGCGTTGGCCGCCTTGTCGGCGGCCGCGGCGCGGGCGGCCGGCTTGGTGCAGTCCAGGGCCGCGAACTGCTTGGCCAGCTTCTGCTGGTCGGCGGAGCCGGGCGGGGTCTTGGACGGGTCGGGCTTCGAGGTGTCCGACGGCGAGGGGGTCTCGCTGGGCTTCTTGTCGGCCTTCAGCCCCTCGGAGAGGGCCCGCCCCTGGGTGCTGGGGCTGGCCGAGGAGGACGAGGAAGCCGACGAGGAGGCCGAGGGGGTGCCGGACGGCTTGCCGCCCTTGTCATTGCCCTTGCCGCTGGCGGTGCCGGACGGGCTGGGGGTGGAGCTGGGCTGCTCGGGGGTCTTCTGGCCGCTGGTGGTCGTGGTCACCGGCCGGAAGTAGAGCTGGGCGGTGGTGCCGACCTGCTGCCGGGCCTGCTTCGCGTTCGTCCCCTTGGGGATGTTCACGATGATGTGCTTCTCGCCCTGCGTCTGGACCTCGGCCTCGGACACACCCAGACCGTTGACCCGCCGCTCGATGATGCTCACGGCGGTGTTCATGTTGTCCGTGTTGATCGCGTTGGGCTTGCCCGGTTGGTTCTTGGCCTCCAGCGTGAAGCTGGTGCCGCCCGCGAGATCGATACCCAGTCGCGGCGTGGTGTGACCGGAGACGAACATGCCTCCGGTCAGCGCCACGATGGCGATCAGGATGACGGCCAAGGCGCGCCCGGGCCTGCCCTGTGACCCGGAGGACCTGCGGCCCTTCTTCGGTGCTGCCACCTTCTCGTATCTCCCTGTCCAACCGCCCCGCATGGGGTGTGCGCGGAGCGGCCACGAAGTCTTGTGGGGACGAGCCCCCGCCGGAGCCTAGACCGTTCAGGGAACCGCGGCGCACCAAGCGGGGGCGCGCCGCGGTTTCCCGGATGTCGGACTTACTTCGCGTCGGTGCCGCCGTCCCGCTTCTCGTCCTCGGAGGTGCTCGCCGCGGCGGCGTCGTCCTTGCCGAGGTCGATCTTCTTGACGTCCGTCTTCCCGGCCTTCTCGTCAGCCTCTTCTTCGGCCGCGTCGGCCTTGTCGGCGGAGGAGTCGCCGTCACCGGCGTCGGCGGCCTCGGTCAGCGAGGAGGCGTCGTCGGGAACGACAGGGGTGTCGGCGGCGTCGACGTCCTCGTCGGGGTCGATGCCGTGCACGATGCGGTTGTACTCGGCGTCGTCCAGGACGGCTCCCACCGCGTTCTTCGCGTAGAACGCGTGCACGCCGGGGGCCACCTCGAGGAGGACCGTCTCGTCGTGTACCTCCTTGACCGTCGCGTACATGCCGCCAATGGTCCGCACGCCGGTGCCCGGGTGCATGTCATTGCGCATCTGCTGGGCCTGGCGCTGCTTGTTCTTGGCCGATCGCGTCATCAGGAACATGGCCCCGATAAGCACGATGAACGGCAGGAGAGTCACGATATTCACGGGACGGAAATTCCTTCACACGACCGCGGGGAGCGGCCTGGTCTACGGGGGTGGGTATACCGCACGGTGAGCGGACGGCATACGGACGGCATCGGCGGAGTCTAAGCGAGCCCACGCCAATGGAACAACGCCCGGCGCGGTACCGGGGTTCCTGACCCCGCCATTATTGGTCCTCTACGCCATGATGCCGGGTAAGCGCGCGCTTATGCCTCGGGATGGCCCGTCATGCGTCGAAGAGCCCCGCCTGGCCGCCGCCGGCGGTCTGCGGCGGCGGGGTCAGCCCCAGATGGGCCCAGGCCGCGGGGGTGCCGATGCGCCCCCGGGGCGTACGGGCCAGCAGCCCCTCCCGGACCAGGAAGGGCTCGGCGACCTCCTCGACCGTCTCGCGCTCCTCCCCCACGGCGACCGCCAGGGTCGACAGGCCCACCGGGCCGCCGCCGAACAGCTTGAGCAGGGCGCTGAGCACCGCCCGGTCCAGCCGGTCCAGGCCGCGCTCGTCCACGTCGTACACGGCGAGGGCGCTGGCGGCGATCTCGCGCGTGATCACGCCGTCGGCCTTGACCTGGGCGTAGTCCCGCACCCGGCGCAGCAGACGGTTGGCGATCCGGGGGGTGCCGCGGGAGCGGCCCGCGATCTCGGAGGCGCCCTCGGCCTCGATGGTCACATCGAGCAGCCCGGCGGAGCGGTGGATGACCCGCTCCAGCTCACCCGGGGCGTAGAACTCCATATGGCCGGTGAAGCCGAAGCGGTCGCGCAGCGGGGGCGGCAGCAGCCCGGCCCGGGTGGTGGCGCCGACCAGCGTGAACGGCGGCAGCTCCAGCGGGATGGCGGTGGCCCCGGGCCCCTTGCCGACGATGACGTCGACGCGGAAGTCCTCCATCGCCATGTACAGCATCTCCTCGGCGGGCCGGGACATCCGGTGGATCTCGTCCAGGAAGAGCACCTCGCCCTCGGCGAGGGAGGAGAGGATCGCGGCCAGATCGCCGGCGTGCTGGATGGCGGGGCCGGAGGTGATCCGGATCGGGGCGGCCATCTCCGCGGCGATGATCATGGAGAGGGTGGTCTTGCCCAGTCCGGGCGCACCGGAGAGCAGCACATGGTCGGCGGTGCCGCCGCGCTGCCGGGCCGCCTTGAGCACCAGGTCCAGTTGCTCGCGCACCCGCTCCTGTCCGACGAACTCGCCGAGGTCCTTCGGGCGGAGCGCGGCCTCCACCGCCTGGTCGTCACCGTCGGCGTCGGCGCCCACCAGCCTGCCGCCCGGGCCGGGCGGGGCGTCGTCGGCGGTGGCCGATGGGGTCTCGTCCCAGTTCACTGCGTTTCGCCTCGCGATGTCGTCTGGAGTGGTGCCGCCGGTCGCGGCCTGCCGCGGCCGCGGTGGCTCACCGTGTGCGGTTCAGGGTCTGCAGGGCGGCCCGCAGCAGCTGAGCCACCTGGGGCTTGCCGCCCGCGGCCACCGCCTCCTCGGCCTGCGGGGTGACCGCGGCCACCGCCTCGTCGGCCTCCCGGGTGGCGTAGCCGAGGCCGACCAGCGCGGTGTGCAGCTGGTCGCTCCAGCCGGGGGCGGCCGCGGAGCGGGCGCCGGGCACGGCGGAGCCGAGCGGCTCGCCGAGCCGGTCCTTGAGCTCCAGCAGCAGCCGCTGCGCCCCCTTCTTGCCGATGCCGGGAACGGCGGTGAGCGCCTTCTCGTCCCCGGTGGACACCGCGAGCCGCAGTGCGTCCGGGGAGTGCACCGCCAGCATGGCCTGGGCCAGCCGGGGGCCGACCCCACTGGCGGTCTGGAGCAGCTCGAAGACCTGGCGCTCGTCGTCGTCGGCGAAGCCGTAGAGGGTCAGCGAGTCCTCACGGACGACGAGGGAGGTGGCCAGCCGGGCCTGCTGGCCGACGCGCAGCCCGGCCAGGGTGGCGGGGGCGCACTGGAGCGCCATCCCGATCCCGCCGACCTCGATCACGGCGGTGTCCGGGGCGACGGCCGCCACCGGACCGGAGACGAACGCGATCATGAGATACGGCCTTTCGTGGTGCGCGCGGCGCCGGTGTTGTTCTTGGTGCGGGCACTGTTCGTGGTGCGGGCACTGTTCGTGCCGCGGTGGGCGGCGACGGCCTGCTGGAGGCGGTTGGTCGCGGGGGCCCGCCAGATATGGCAGATGGCGAGCGCCAGGGCGTCCGCCGCGTCGGCCGGTTTGGGCGGTGCGTCCAGCCGCAGCAGCCGGGTCACCATCGAGCCGACCTGCGCCTTGTCAGCCCGCCCGGATCCGGTCACGGCCGCCTTCACCTCGCTGGGGGTGTGCAGCGCGACCGGGAGCCCGCGGCGGGCCGCGCACAGCATCGCGACGGCGCTGGCCTGGGCGGTGCCCATGACGGTGCGCACATTGTGCTGGCTGAACACCCGCTCCACGGCGACGAATTCGGGCCGGTGGGCGTCCAGCCACTCCTCTATGCCGCGCTCGACGATGACGAGCCGGTCGCCGATCGCGAGGTCCGCCCCGGTCCGGATGACGCCGACGCCGAGCATCCGCAACGGCCGGCCCGCGACCCCCTCGACCACGCCGACGCCGCACCGGGTCAGCCCCGGGTCCACGCCCAGCACGCGCACCGCGCCCCTCCCCTCACCGCTGCTTCGGTCACCTGTTCCTGCAGGCTAGCGGCTGCCGCCGACAACACCGGCGCGGACAACGCCGACGGGCCGGTGGGGTGATGCCCCGCCGGCCCGTCGGCGTTCGCCGAAGGCGCTGACCGCCGTGCCGATCCGCCGTCAGGCGTCCACCTTGGCCATGACCTCGTCGGAGACGTCGAAGTTGGCGAAGACGTTCTGCACGTCGTCGCTGTCCTCCAGAGCGTCGATCAGCTTGAAGATCTTGCGCGCGGCGTCCTCTTCGAGCTCGACCTGCATCGTGGGCACGAAGTTGGCCTCGGCCGAGTCGTAGTCGATCTCCGCCTCCTGGAGGGCGGTACGGACCGCGACCAAGTCGGTGGCCTCGCTGATCACCTCGAAGGACTCACCGAGGTCGTTGACCTCCTCGGCGCCCGCGTCCAGGACCGCGCCCAGCACGTCGTCCTCGCCGAGCTCGCCCTTGGGGACGATGACGACGCCCTTACGGTTGAACAGGTAGGACACGGAGCCCGGGTCGGCCATCGAACCACCGTTGCGCGTCATCGCGACGCGGACGTCGGAGGCCGCGCGGTTGCGGTTGTCCGTAAGACACTCGATGAGCACGGCCACGCCGTTGGGGCCGTAGCCCTCGTACATGATCGTCTCGTACTCGGCGCCACCGGCCTCGAGACCGGCACCACGCTTGACCGCGCTGTCGATGTTCTTGTTCGGAACCGACTGCTTCTTCGCCTTCTGGATGGCGTCGAAGAGCGTCGGGTTGCCCTCCACGTCGGAGCCGCCCATGCGGGCCGCGACCTCGATGTTCTTGATCAGCTTCGCGAAGAGCTTGCCGCGCTTGGCATCGATCACGGCCTTCTTGTGCTTCGTCGTAGCCCATTTAGAGTGGCCGGACATCCGCCTGTCTCCTTCGCGTTACCCAATGCTGTACCAACGCCTGAGATCCTACCGGGATCGGCTCAGCCCGCGGCGCGGACCAGCCCTCCCGTCTCCCGCCACCACCCTCAACCGAGCGCTACGCGCGCCCCACCATCCCCCCGTCTCCCGCCACCACCCTCAACCGAGCGCTACGCGCGCCCCACCATCCCCCCGTCTCCCGCCACCACCCTCAACCGAGCGCTACGCGCGCCCCACCATTTCCACGAACAGCTTGTGCACCCGGTGGTCACCCGTCAGCTCGGGGTGGAACGAGGTCGCCAGGACCTTGCCCTGCCGGACGGCGACGGTGTGCCCGTCGAACGTCGCGAGCACCTCGGCACCGCCACCCACGGACTCGACCCACGGCGCGCGGATGAAGACCCCCTCGACCGGGCCGCCGTCGATGCCCTCGATGTCGACCCGGGCCTCGAAGGACTCGTTCTGACGGCCGAAGGCGTTACGGCGCACGATCATGTCGATGCCGCCGATGGTCTCCTGGTCGTCCCGGCCGTCGAGGATCTTGTCCGCGAGCATGATCATGCCCGCGCACGTACCGTACACCGGCATTCCGGCCCGGACCCGCTCGCGCAGCGGCTCCAGCAGCCCGAAGATGACCGCCAGCTTGGACATGGTGGTCGACTCTCCCCCCGGGATCACCAGGGCGTCGACCTCGGCGAGTTCCTCGGGACGGCGGACCTGCCGGGGCGTGGCCCCGGCCGCGGTGAGCGCGGCGAAGTGCTCGCGGACATCGCCCTGGAGGGCGAGCACACCGATCACGGGCGCGTCGGGGGCGGATGCGGACGAAGTGGACGACGTAGTCACGGAAGCGAAGACCTCTCGAACGTCAGGAGCACCACGCGCCGGGCCGGGACGCCGGGCGCGTGGTGCCATGTGGTGCCGTGCGGGCGCCGGTTACCAGCCGCGGCTGGCGTAGCGCTCGGACTCGGGGAGGGTGTCGCAGTTGATGCCGACCATGGCCTCGCCGAGGTCCCGGGACGCGTCCGCGATGACCTTGGGGTCGTCGTAGAAGGTGGTGGCCTTCACGATCGCGGCGGCGCGCTTGGCCGGGTCGCCCGACTTGAAGATGCCGGAGCCCACGAAGACGCCCTCGGCGCCCAGCTGGCGCATCAGCGCGGCGTCGGCCGGGGTGGCGACACCGCCGGCGGAGAACAGCACCACCGGCAGCTTGCCGGTCTGCGCGATCTCGGCGACCAGCTCGTACGGGGCGCGGATCTCCTTGGCGGCCGCGTAGAGCTCGTGGTTGTCCAGGCCGCGCAGGCGGGCGATCTCGCCCTTGATCTGACGCAGGTGGCGGACCGCCTCGACGACGTTGCCGGTGCCGGCCTCGCCCTTGGAACGGATCATGGCCGCACCCTCGGCGATCCGGCGCAGCGCCTCGCCCAGGTTGGTGGCGCCGCAGACGAACGGGGTGGTGAAGGACCACTTGTCGCTGTGGTTGACCTCGTCGGCCGGGGTCAGGACCTCGGACTCGTCGATGTAGTCGACGCCGAGGGACTGCAGCACCTGCGCCTCGACGAAGTGGCCGATCCGCGACTTGGCCATGACCGGGATGGAGACGGCGCCGATGATGCCCTCGATCATGTCCGGGTCGGACATCCGGGCCACGCCGCCGTCCTTACGGATGTCGGCCGGCACCCGCTCGAGTGCCATGACCGCGACGGCACCGGCGTCCTCGGCGATCTTGGCCTGCTCGGGGGTGACGACGTCCATGATCACGCCACCCTTGAGCTGCTCGGCCATACCGCGCTTGACGCGGGCGGTGCCGGTCGCGGGGGCGTCGGAGTTGGGCGTGCTGGCGGGCGTGATGGACACGGTTTGACCTCACTCGATAATGAAAAGTGCGATGAGCCCATCGTAGGGCCGTTCGATACCGGAACATGACCCGGCCATCTGGTCCAGGTCACGAGCGTGTGTGCTACACGAATGACAAAACCGGCTCGGGGCGGGGCACGGCAAGGGCCAATCGAAGGCCGGTGGCTCGAAACAGCCGGTGAATCCTCAGTGCACGGAAGGCGTCAGGGCGCGGGCTCTTCCCCCGGGGCGCACCCCACGGCTTCCGTCAGCGCTCGGCCTCCTCGGCGCCCGGCACCCGCCCGAGCGCCGCCGGGGGCTCGTCGTCCATCTCGAAGGCGAGCGGAAACGGGGCGTGACCCGCCAGCCGGAACCAGCGCACCGTGCGATGGCGGCGCAGCGCCCGTGCCGCGCGCACCGCGTCGTTGTGGAACCGCCGGGCCATCGGCACCCGCCGTACCGCCTCCGTGAGCTCCCCCAGCGCGTCCTCGCCACCCGGCGCCTCCCGTACCGCCTCGGCCTGGGCGCCATCCTGGAAGACGGCCCGCAGCGCCTGGCTCAGCTCGCTCTCGGCGACCTCGCGGTGCTCCTCCTCGGACTGCCGGGCGGCGTGCGCGGCCTGGTACAGCACGATCGACGCGGCGGGGTCGAGCACTCCGGCGGTGGCCAGCTCCTGCGCGATGGAGGCACGCCGCAGCAGCTGCGCGTCGAGTGCGGCCCGCGCCGCGTCCAGCCGGCTGTGCAGCCGGTCGAGGCGTCCGGCGGTCCAGCTCAGGTAGACGGCGATGACGACCAGCGCGACCGCGATCCAGATCAAGGTGCTCACGGCCCGCCACGCTACCGCCTGCCGCCCCGCGAGTCCGGGGTCGCGCCCTCAGAGCCCTCAGCACCCTCAGGGCCCTCAACGCCGGAGTCGCCCGCAGCGGCCGTGTACGGCGCCGTACGCCCCTCCCGGGCGGGCCCCGGCCCGCTAGGGCCGGGCGAGCCCCAGGCGCGCCCACAGCCGCGTACGGTCGTCCGCCGCCACGGACGCCGCGCCGTCCGTCACCGTCTCGTAGACCGCGAGGATGTCCGCGCCCACCGTCGACCAGTCGAAGCGCCGTACGTGCCGGCTGCCGCGCTCCCGCAGCTCGGCCAGCCGCTTGTCGTCGCCCAGCAGCCGCACCGCGGCCGCCGCCAGGGCGTCGGCGTCCTCGTTGGCGAACAGCTCACCCGCCGCTCCCCCGTCCAGCACCTGGGCGAACGCGTCCAGATCGCTGGCGAGGACCGCGGCCCCCGCCGACATGGCCTCGACGAGGATGATGCCGAAGCTCTCGCCGCCCGTATTGGGCGCGACATAGACATCGACGCTGCGCAGCAGCCGCGCCTTGTCCTCGTCGCTGACCATCCCCAGGAACTCGACGCGCTCCCGCAGCGGCGCCGGCAGGGCGGCCACGGCCTCCTTCTCGTCGCCGCGCCCGGCGATCAGCAGCCGCGCCCCCGGCCGGGCCTCGAAGATCTTCGGCAGGGCGCGCATCAGCACCGGCAGCCCCTTACGGGGCTCGTCGATCCGGCCCATGAAGCCGATCGTCTCCCCCTGCCACTCCTCCTTGGGCCCGGCGTCGGCGAAGAAGTCCACGTCGACCCCGTTGGGGATGACGACCGCGTCGCCCCCGAGGTGCTCCACCAGCGTCCGGCGCGCGTACTCGCTCACCGCGATCCGCGCGCTGATCTTCTCCAGCGCCGGCTGCAGGATCGGATACGCCGCGATCATGGCCCGGGAGCGGGGATTGGAGGTGTGGAACGTCGCGACGATCGGCCCCTGGGCCGCCCAGCAGGCCAGCAGCCCCAGCGAGGGCGAGGTGGGCTCGTGGATGTGGATGACGTCGAAGCCGCCGTCGTGCAGCCAGCGGCGCACCCGCGCGGCCGACAGGAAGCCGAAGTTCAGCCGGGCCACCGAGCCGTTGTACGGCACCGGCACGGCACGCCCGGCGGAGACCACGTACGGCGGCAGCGGCGTCTCGTCGTCCGCCGGGGCCAGCACGGAGACCTGGTGGCCGCGCCGGATCAGATGGTCGGCCAGATCGCGGATGTGGAACTGGACGCCGCCTGGGACATCCCAGGAGTACGGGCAGACGATCCCGATCCTCAAGGCTTCTCCATTCCAGGACTTCCGGGACCGCGATCCAGATCCGCGAGCCACAGGCGCTGCAGCATGTGCCAGTCCTCCGGGTGCTCGGCGATCCCCGAGGCGAAGGCGTCGGCCATCTCCTGGGTCATGACGGCGGTCCGCTCCGCGCGGTTCCCGTCCGCGGGCACCTCGACCGGCGGATGCACCCGCCCGCGCATCACCGGCGACTCGTCGTACCAGAGGGTCACCGGCAGCAGCAGGGCACCGGTCTGCAGGGCGAGCGCGGCGGGCCCGGCCGGCATCTTCGCCCGCTCGCCGAAGAACGACACCTCCACGCCCGAGGCCGACAGATCGCGGTCGGCGACCAGGCACACCAGACCGCCCGAGCGCAGCCGCCGCGACAGCGTCCCGAAGGCGCTCCCGCCCTGGTGCGGCAGCACCTCCATGCCCAGCCCCTCGCGGTAGGCCACGAACCGGTCGTACAGCGACTCCGGCTTCAGCCGCTCCGCGACCGTGGTGAAGGGCACCCCCAGATGTGTCGTCACCCAGGCCCCGGCGAGGTCGTAGTTGCCCATATGGGGCAGCGCCAGGACCACGCCCCGGCCCTCGGCGAGACCGTCCACCAGATGGTGCAGGTCCTTGACGTCGAAGCCGCTCCGTATGCGCTCGGGACTCCAGGCCGGAAGCCGGAAGGACTCCATCCAGTAGCGCAGATACGAGCGCATGCCCGTCCGCGACAGCTCGGCCAGCCGCCGCGGCGAGGCGTCCGGGACCACCCGCGCCAGATTGGCCTCCAGCCGCAGCACGCCCTTGCCGCGCCGCTTCCACGTCTGATCGGCGATGCGCTGCCCGAGGCGCACGGCGACCGGCTCCGGGAGCTTCTTCACCGCGCTCCAGCCGAGTCCGTACAGCGCGTCGGTCAGCCTGTCCTTCACCGCGTCTCGCCCCCCTGGGGGACCGCCCGCTCCTCGGCGTCCGCCTCGGCGGCCTCCCGGCGCACGGTCACCACCCGCTGGACGAGGGTCACCGCACTGCCGACGGCCACGATCCACAGCGCGATCGGGAGCAGGATGTCGATATGCGGCACGCCGAACTTGTGCAGACCCGAGAAGCCGCAGGCCACCAGGGAGATCACCAGTCGCTCGGCGCGCTCCACCAGCCCGTTGACGTTCACCGGCAGTCCGATGCTCTCGCCGCGCGCCTTGGTGTACGAGACCACCTGGCCGCTGGCGAGGCAGAAGATCGTCACCGCACACAGCACATTGTCGTTCCCGCTGCCCGCGTACCACAACGCCAGGCCACCGAAGATCGCGCCGTCGGCCACCCGGTCCAGCGTGGAGTCGAGGAACGCGCCCCAGCGGCTGGAGCGCCCCAGCTGCCGCGCCATATTGCCGTCGACCAGGTCGGAGAAGACGAACAGCGTGATGACGACCGTTCCCCAGAAGAACTCCCCCTGGGGGTAGAAGACCAGTGCGCCCGCGCACACGCCGGCGGTGCCGGTGAGGGTCACCGCGTCGGGGCTGATCCCGAGACGGATGAGCAGGGCGGCGAACGGTGTGAGAACACGCGTGAAGAATGCACGCGCGTACTTGTTCAGCATGGCCTTCCCGGGGGGTCGATACGGGCCGGGTGGTCAAGAGGCCACCGGCGCGCCCATCGTAGCCACGCCCCGGAGGGGCGCCGTGCACCTGTCGGACAGCTCCGTGACCTCACGCGCGGTACGGCCGCATGTGTGACGTATGGACGCACCGTTACAGCGGTGGAAAGCTCGAAGTATCGCAAGGTGTCGACCGGGAGGCGAGACACATGGGCGACAAGACGAGTACGCACCCAGGGGCCGCCGGAAGGGCAGCGGCGGCCGACCGGCCCAGCTCCCTGCGGAATGTGGTTCTGGTCGGCCACAGTGGGACGGGAAAGACGACGCTGGTGGAGGCTCTGGCACTGGCGACGGGCGCGGTCAACCGGGCGGGCAGAGTCGAGAACGGAGGCTGCCTCTCCGACTACGACGAAATCGAGCACCGGCAACAACGTTCGATTCAGCTGTCCCTGGTCCCCGTCGAATGGGGCGGGATGAAGATCAATCTCCTGGACACCCCCGGCTACGCCGATTTCGTCGGGGAGCTCAGGGCCGGTCTGCGAGCCGCGGACGCGGCCCTTTTCGTTGTCTCGGCCGCCCAGGACGCCCTGGGCATCACCGGGGCCACCCGCATGATCTGGGACGAGTGCGCCGCGGTCGGAATGCCCCGCGCCCTCGTGATCACCCACCTGGAAGCGGCCCGCGCCAGCTTCGAGGAGATGACCGAGCTGTGCCGGGACAGCTTCGGCGGCGACGACCCCGACGCCGTCCTGCCGCTCTACCTGCCGCTGCGCGGCGAGCCGGGGCCCGACGGGCACGCGCCCGTGACCGGGCTCATCGGGCTGCTCACCCAGCGGGTCTTCGACTACTCCTCGGGGGTGCGCACCGAATCGCCGCCCCGGGAGGACCAGCTCCCGCTGGTCGAGGAGGCCCGCGGCCGGCTCATCGAGGGGATCATCGCCGAGAGCGAGGACGAGACCCTCATGGACCGCTATCTCGGCGGTGAGGAGATCGACGTCAAGACGCTGATCGAGGACCTGGAGAAGGCCGTCGCGCGCGGCAGCTTCCACCCCGTGCTGGCGGCGGCGCCCGCCGCCGAGGGCTCCAAGCAGGGCCTGGGCACCGTCGAACTGCTGGACCTGGTGACCGGCGGCTTCCCCTCCCCGCTGGAGCGCGAGACGCCCGCCGTCACCACCCCCCAGGGGGCCGCACGCCCGCCGCTGAGCTGCGATCCGGAGGGTCCGCTGGCCGCCGAGGTGGTCAAGACCTCCTCCGATCCGTATGTCGGCCGGATCTCCCTGGTGCGGGTCTTCTCCGGCACGCTCCGCCCCGACGAGACCGTCCATGTCTCCGGCCACGGTATGGAGGACCGCGGCCATGAGGACCACGACGTGGACGAGCGGGTCGGCGCCCTGTCCGCGCCCTTCGGAAAGCAGCAGCGCACCCTCGCCCAGGCCATCGCGGGCGATCTGGCCTGCGTGGCCAAGCTGACCCGCGCCGAGACCGGCGACACGCTCTCGGCCAAGGACGAGCCGCTCCTCATGGAGCCCTGGCAGATGCCCGATCCGCTGCTGCCCGTGGCCATCCGCGCGCACAGCAAACCGGACGAGGACAAGCTGTCGCTGGGCCTGTCCCGGCTGGTCGCCGAGGACCCGACGATGCGCCTGGAGCAGAATCCGGACACCCACCAGGTGGTGCTGTGGTGCCTGGGCGAGGCGCATATGGACGTCGCGCTGGAACGGCTGCGCAGCCGCTACGGGGTCCAGGTGGACGCGGTGCCCTACAAGGTCTCGCTGCGCGAGACCTTCGCGGGGAAGTCGGCCGGGCGCGGCCGCCATGTCAAACAGTCCGGAGGGCACGGGCAGTACGCGATCTGCGAGATCGAGGTGGAGCCGCTGCCGGAGGGCTCGGGCATCGAGTTCGTGGACAAGGTCGTCGGCGGCGCGGTGCCCCGGCAGTTCATCCCGTCCGTCGAGAAGGGCGTACGCGGCCAGGCGGCACGCGGCGTCGCGGCCGGCTACCCCCTGGTCGACGTGCGGGTCACGCTGCTGGACGGCAAGGCGCACTCGGTGGACTCCTCCGACGCCGCCTTCCAGACGGCGGGCGCGCTCGCACTGCGCGAGGCGGCCGCCGACGCCCGGATCGACCTGCTGGAACCGGTGGTCGAGCTGGGCGTACTGGTCTCGGACGACTATGTCGGCGCCGTCATGAGCGATCTGTCCGGCCGGCGCGGCCGGGTCGTCGGCACCGAACAGTCGGGCGGCGGACAGACCCTGATCAAGGCGGATGTGCCGGAGATCGAGATCGGCCGGTACGCGGTCGATCTGCGATCGCTGTCACACGGCACGGGACGGTTCAGCCGCTGCTACGCCCGGCATGAGGCGATGCCCCATCAGCTGGCCGAGCGGATGCGCGAACAGGTGACCGCCGAGGCGTAGTTCACGGCCCGCCCGTGGCGTATCTCACGGTCGGTCCGGGGCGTATTTCACGGCCCGCCCGCCCCCACCGCGCCGGGGCGGGCGGGCCTTCACCGTCCGCCGTCCAGCGGCCGTTCCGCGGGCGGCCCGCACCACCAGGGTTTTCCACAGGGCGCACACGCACTGGCGACAGGCGGTGCACACCCCGGATACGCTGAGGTCGCAGCGCAAGAGCGTGCCGTATTGGGGGCGTTGGTGACGGACGGATTCGACTTCAGTCCCGGGGCGCAGGTTCCCCTCTCGGGAGCGGCGGGACAGACGGCGGCGACCCAGGCACTCGCCTCGGCCGCCTACCGCGACGACCCCGTGGCAAAGTTGCTCGACGCCAACTCGGAGTGGACCGTCTCCGAGGTCAAGGCGCCGAGAATGTCGCTCTTCGAGCCGAATCTGGGCGAGGCGTTCGCGCGCGCCGTCCAGATGAGAATGCTCGGCGGCGGCCGGGGCCAGGTGATCCAGTCCTTCGGCATAGAGCCGCAGACGGTCGTCGAGCACTGTCTGGCCGCCAACCGCATCCGCAAGAACCGCGACGCCCGGCTCACCGCCGTCATGGTGATCTTCGGGCTGCTGTTCCTGCCCGGGACGCTGCTCTGGCTCGGCGTCTTCCAGCTGCGCCGCTCGGTCGCCGGGGCGCAGGACAAGCGGATGGGGGCACTCGGCACGGCGCTGCTGCTGGCGCTCGGCGTGATGGTCGTCATCTTCCTGGTCAAGCTGCCCTTCGGCGGCTTCTGGGGGATATATCTGCGCGGCGTCGTGGTCGCCCCCGTGATCGGCTGGTACATCGCCAAGCAGATCTGCGAGCGCACCGCCAAGGAGCTCCGGGACTCCTGGGGCGGGCTGGTCGCGGGCGGCGGCGTCGGCGCCAAGGTGCCCGAGACGGTGCCCAACCACCCGGGCCAGACCGCCGCCGAGGAGCTGCGCAAGGCGCTCCACAAGCTCACCGCCGAGCAGCACAGCAATGTGGTCTTCTACGCCGGCCCCAAGGGCATATTGGGCATGGGCACCCGCTGGGGCAGCTGGCAGCTGGCCGAGGACCTGGTCTCGGCCGACCCCGACAAGGAGATCGACCCCTTCCGCAGCTGGGACGTCATACGGGCGATCCATGACCAGCTGCGCATGCTGGAGCGCACCCCGCTGCACACCGGCGGCTTCCCCAAGCCCTCCGTGCGCCACTGGGTGGTCTCACCGATCGGCGAGGGAGCCAAGTCGGTCGAGCGCGGCGGCACCTCCGAGGAGGAGGGCTTCCAGATAAAGGGCGTCGAGCTGCAGCGGATCTGCGACAAGCAGCAGTTCGGCTCCGGAGACCGGCACTACCTGGGTGTGCAGTTCGTGCTCTGGGACGGCCAGTTGGTGATCACCCTGATGATCACGGTGACCCTGCTGCACAAGACGCTGCGGATCGAGGTCACCGGGCATGCGCTGGGGCCGATCCATCCGCTGTTCCACAACAAGCCGTCGGCGCCCAGCAAGACGGTCGCCAAGACCTTCCGGTTCTGGGAGACCAAGTCCGTCCCGCTGCCGCTGGTGAACGCCAAGGAGGTCGTGCGGCTGACCGCGCGCGCCCCCTTCACCTGGTATCCGCCGATACTGGACCACCTCGGGGGCAAGCTGGTCCTGCCCGAGCCGTTCGGTCTGCGGCACGCCTGGGCGGACAAGCCCTGGCGGCACCGCTTCATGGCGGACGACGCGCTGCGCACCGCCACCCCGGTGCTGCGGGTGGTCCATGAGGCGGCCCTCGGAGTGCTCAAGCACCACGGCGTGGACACCGAGCGCTTCGGCAACCGCTCGCTGGCGCTCAGCGGCCAGATCCAGGAGGCGGCCCCGAAGAAGGCCGACCTGTACGACGCGTAATCCGCCGTACGCACCGTATGGGGAGGGCCCCGGCCGTGCGGCCGGGGCCCTCCCCATACGGTATGCGGCATGCGGCGTGGCTATGCCTGGGCCTTCGGCCAGGCGTCGGCCAGCAACTGACGGGTGTCGGCGAGAAGTTGCGGCAGCACCTTGGTGTTGCCGATGACCGGCATGAAGTTGGTGTCCCCGCCCCAGCGCGGCACCACATGCTGATGCAGATGCGCCGCGATCCCGGCTCCGGCGACGGTGCCCTGGTTCATGCCGATATTGAAACCGTGCGCACCCGAGGCGGTACGGAGCGCGGTCATGGCGGCCTTGGTGTATTCCGCCAGCTCGATGGTCTCCTCGGCGGTGAGCTCGGTGTAGTCGGCGATGTGCCGGAACGGGACGACCATGAGATGGCCGCCGGTGTACGGGTACAAATTGAGCACCGCGTACACAGAGGCGCCTCGAGCGATGATCAAGCCATCCTCGTCCGACTTCTCCGGAATGGAGCAGAACGGACAGCCATCGCCCGCGCCCGGGCCGGTCGGCTTGTTCTCCCCCTGGATGTAGGCCATCCGATGGGGCGTCCACAGGCGCTGGAACGCGTCAGGCGTCCCCACTCCGATCTGCTGTTCCGGCTCACTCGTCATGCGGGCCAGCATATTCGCCCGGCCGCGGTGAGGAAGAGCCGAGGGGCGGCCCTGGTCAGGGCCGCCCCTCGGAATCCCGGCCTCCGTGGGAGACCGCGGTGGATCAGACCTGGATCCGGCGCTCCACGGCGTCGGCGATCTCGGCCAGCGCCTCGTCGACCGGGATGCCGTTCTTCTGCGAGCCGTCGCGGTAGCGGAAGCTCACCGCGTTGTTGGCCACGTCCTCGTCACCGACGATCACCATGAACGGGATCTTGGACTTCTGGGAGTTCCTGATCTTCTTCTGCATCCGGTCCGAGGACGAGTCGACCTCCATCCGCAGGCCCTTCGCCTTGGCCTGCGCGGCGAACTCCTCCAGGTACGGGACATGGGTGTCGCCGATCGGGATGCCGACCGCCTGGACCGGGGCGAGCCACACCGGGAAGGCGCCCGCGTAGTGCTCCAGCAGGACCGCGAAGAAGCGCTCGATCGAGCCGAAGAGCGCCCGGTGGATCATGACGGGCTGCTGACGCGAGCCATCGGCCGCGGTGTACTCCAGCTCGAACCGCTCCGGTTGGTTGAAGTCGACCTGGATGGTCGACATCTGCCAGGTACGGCCGATCGCGTCCCGGGCCTGGACCGAGATCTTGGGGCCGTAGAAGGCCGCGCCGCCCGGGTCCATGACCAGCTCCAGGCCCTGCTTCTCGGCCGCCTTGCGCAGCTCCTCGGTGGCCTCCTCCCACTGCTCCGGCCCACCGATGAACTTGTCGGAGTCGTCCCGGGTGGACAGCTCCAGATAGAAGTCGCTCAGACCGTAGTCGCGCAGCAGATTCAGCACGAAGGTGAGCAGATTGTCCAGCTCATCGGCCATCTGCTCCTTGGTGCAGTAGATGTGCGAGTCGTCCTGGGTGAAGCCCCGGGCCCGGGTCAGGCCGTGGACGACGCCGGACTTCTCGTACCGGTAGACCGTGCCGAACTCGAACAACCGCAGCGGCAACTCGCGATACGACCGCCCGCGCGCCCTGAAGATCAGGTTGTGCATCGGGCAGTTCATGGCCTTGAGGTAGTAGTCCTGGCCCTCGAACTCCATGGGCGGGAACATGCCGTCCATGTAGTGCGGCAGGTGGCCCGAGGTCTCGAAAAGGCGCGCCTTGGTGATGTGCGGGGTGTTGACGAACTCGTACCCCGACTCCTCGTGCCGCTTGCGCGAGTACTCCTCCATCTCCTTGCGGATCACCCCGCCCTTGGGGTGGAACACCGCGAGGCCCGAGCCCAGCTCGTCGGGGAAGGAGAACAGGTCCAGCTCGGCGCCCAGCTTGCGGTGGTCGCGCTTCTCGGCCTCGGCGAGGAAGTCCAGGTACGCCTTCAGCTCGTCCTTGGTCGGCCAGGCGGTGCCGTAGATCCGCTGGAGCTGGGGGTTCTTCTCACTGCCCCGCCAGTACGCGGCGGCGCTGCGCATCAGCTTGAAGGCCGGGATGTTCCGCGTGGTCGGCAGGTGCGGACCGCGGCACAGGTCCTTCCAGCACAGCTCGCCGGACTTGGCGTCGAGGTTGTCGTAGATGGTCAGCTCGCCCGCGCCGACCTCGGCCGACGCGCCCTCGGCGGCGTCCGCGGCCGATCCCTTGAGCCCGATCAGCTCCAGCTTGTACGGCTCGGCGGACAGCTCCTCGCGCGCCTCGTCGTCGGTGACCACGCGGCGGGAGAACCGCTGCCCCCTCTTCTGGATCTCCTGCATCTTCTTCTCGATGCGCTTGAGATCGTCCGGGTGGAACGGGGTCTCGACGTCGAAGTCGTAGTAGAAGCCGTCCTTGATCGGCGGGCCGATGCCCAGCTTGGCCTCGGGGAACAGCTCCTGCACCGCCTGGGCCATGACATGCGCGGTGGAGTGGCGCAGGATGTCCAGGCCGTCCTTGCTGGTGATCTCCACGGGCTCGATCTCGTCGCCCTCGGCCGGCTGGTACGCCAGGTCCTTGAGCTGTCCGGCCACGCGCACGGCGACGATCGAGCGGTCGCCGGAGAAGAGGTCCGCCGTCGTAGTGCCCGTGGCCACCACGCGTTCTTCCCGCTCGGAATCGCGTTGGATGATCACACGGACGTCTGACACCGGTCTCTCCTGACTGATGGATGGCTCACCGCGGCTCATGCGGCGCAGCGTGAATCGTACCGAGCCGACGGGCGGGACCGCGAAACGGTTGTGCCCGCCGTCGCCGGGCGCCGTCACGGGCGGGGGCGGCGGTCAGGGACCGCCGCCGCATGCCTCCTCGAAGAAGTCCAGGTTCTCCTGGAGCGATTTGACCAGCCGGTCCCGCTCGGCCTCGTCCACCTGGACCGGGGTGACGCCGGTGGCCCCGCTGAGCCGCCGGAAGCCGCCGCGGCTCTCCAGCCGCCCCCGCACCCGGATCGGCAGTCCCACCAGATGGGCGTGGCCGGCGATCCGGTAGTCCTCCTCGTCCAGGGTGATCCGCACCTGTGAGACCTCCGCCCCGGAGAGCACCCGCAGCCGCACCGTGCCGGGACCGCCGGGGCCGGTACGGCGCAGCCGCACCACCGCACCGGTGAGGCATACGGGCACCGACGGCTCGTCCCGGACATAGCGGGCGCCCGCCTCCCGCAGCCCCGGCAGATCGCCGGGCGAGAATTCCACCGGATCGGGCCGGGCCGCGAACCCCGGCGGCGGACCGGCGGCCGGTGACCACTCCAGTGCCACCCGCGCCCCCTCCGTGCCCTGGACCAGCGCGACCACCGCCTCGGTCAGCTCCCGGCTGGCCCCCGCCGCGACCGCCGCGTCGTACACCTCCATGCCGCCGGTCGTCCGGTGGTAGTCGGCGGCGTCACGCAGGGCGTACAGGGCGCGCAGCAGGGTGACGGCGGTGGCGCGGCCGTCCTCCTCGACGGGCACGAAGACGGTCAGCTCACGGCCGCCGGAATCCGCTCCCGGGGGCCCGGTCAGCACCCGCTCCAGGGACGCCTCGGCGGCGCGGCGGTGCCGGGCGCCGTAGTAGCCCGCCCGGCCGCGGGCGGCGAGCGCCGCGGCCAGCAGGGTGTCGCGGGCGGCGGCGCGCAGCCGCTCCTGCGCGGTCCAGGCGGAGGTGCCGCCGGGCGATTCGGGCACCTCGCGCCGCCAGCGGATCTCATCGCTGGGCACGGCGAGGCCGGTGAGCACCTCGCGGGCGGAGGGGGCGGCGCTGCGGCTGAGCGCCATCAACGCCTCGGCGAGCAGATCGCCGCTGTCGGGGAAGTCCCGGCTCTCGGGCACCAGCAGGCTGGTGGCGCCCGCGGTCCGGCCCGGCGGCGTCCAGCGGGCGTAGCGCCCCGGGGTGCCGCCGCGGCGGCGCCAGCCGTGCCGGGCGAGCAGGGCGCCGAGGACGGCCGGATCGGTCTCGTCGGGGTGCGGGACCGACGGGGGTGCCGGGTCGTCCTGGGGCCACGGTCGGTCCATCACGGTCTCCCTCCCGCCCCGACCCGGGTCATGATCTCGCAGAGCGCGCGGTCGTCGAAGACCCGCGAGGTCGGGATCCGCACGGTGGTCCGGCGACGGCCCGTGATCGGGTGGCCGGCCAGATTGATCCAGTAGCAGCAGTGGCGCAGGGACAGTCGGTCATGTCCGGCGCGCAGCCAGTCCTCCTGGCTGCGCGGCACGATCATCACCACGAGGATCTTGTGCACGGAGACCGGGCTGCGGGCCAGCTTGATCAGGTGGTCGTTGTCGAGGGTGAAGGCGAAGGTCGGGCCCGGAGGGTCCGGTGCGATCTGGTACGTGGCCTTGAGCTGCACCTTGATGGTGACCTCGTCGTCCACGGCGTGGCCGGGCGCGCTGTGGCTGACATGCCAGTCGATGCCGTGGTCGGGAAAGGGCTGGGCCAGTGAGCAGCCCGCGGCGGCGGCGACCGCGTGCAGATACCCCACTTGCAGGGTCTCCATGCAGGCGGTGGTCGCGATCTGGCCACGCACGGGGGGTGTTCCGCTCAGGGCAAGGCCGCTCACCGTCGGGGCCGGGTCGGGTTTTGCGAGCGTCATGTCCGTGACGCCTTCCGGTCGTCGCCGGCATACGTACACCTGTGTTGTCTCCGCGTCAGGACCTCGGCAAACAGCGGCGGTTCGAGGTGCTCGCTCCGGGTATCACCTGGTCGGGGCGGGATGCAGGAGTCATCGACGGGAAAAGCACGAGGAGTTGGGGCCATGCCGTCCTGGTTCGAGGGGCCGCTTGCCGCCTTTGACACGGAGACCACGGGTGTCGATGTCGAGCATGACCGGATCGTGTCGGCGGCGCTGGTGGTGCAGCGCGGGACCGGAAGTCTGCCGGAGATCCGGCGTTGGCTGGTGAGTCCGGGGGTGCCGGTGCCGCCGGCCGCCACCGAGATACACGGCCTGACCGATGCCCATCTGCAGCGTCACGGCAGATGGCCGGCGCCGGTGATGGACGAGATGGCGCGGGCGATAGCCGAGCAGACCGCGCGGGGCACCCCGCTGGTGGTGATGAACGCGCCGTTCGATCTGACCCTGCTGGACCGGGAGTTGAAGCGGCATCGCAACTCCAGCCTGGCGGGCTATCTTTCACTGCGCTCGATGAGCGTGCTGGATCCACGCGTGCTGGACAAGCATCTGGACCGCTATCGCAAGGGCCGCCGCACCCTGCTCGATCTGTGCGCGCACTACGGAGTGGAGCTGACCGGCGCGCATGACGCGGCGGCGGACGCGGCGGCCTCCCTGCAGGTGGTGCGGGCGGTGGGCCGCCGGTTCGCCTCGCGGCTGGAGACGCTCACACCCGCCGAGTTGCACGCCCGCCAGACGATCTGGTACGCGGCGCAGGCCCGGGGGCTGCAGGCGTGGTTCGCGCTCAACGGCTCGGACGAGGTCTGCGATCCGGCCTGGCCGCTGCGTCCCGACCTCGCGGCCGCGGCCTGACGCTCGCCGGCTGCGTCCCGACCTCGCGGCCGCGGCCTGACGCTCGTGGCCGCGGCCTGCCACTCGGGGCGGCGGAGCGAGAGGGGGCTCAGGTGCGGCGGAGCGAGAAGGGATGGCCCGCCGGGTCGGAGTAGACCCGGGTGTCGCGCAGGCCACCGTTGTTCTTGGTGTCCAGCGGGCGGGCGCCCAGGTCGATGACCTGGCGCTCCGCGGCGTCGATGTCCTCCACCAGCAGGTCCAGATGGGCCTGCTGGGAGTCGTCCGGCCGCGGCCAGCTCGGCGGGGCGAAGCCGTGGTCCCGCAGGAACGCCATCCGCGACCCGCCGGGTGCGACGATCTCGAGCCGGTCGGGGGTGGTCATCGGCTGGATCTCGGCGCCGAGCACCCGGGCGTAGAAGTCGGCGAGTTCTTCGGGTTCGGCACAGTCCAGGGTCAGGACGGCTGCGCTGGCTACGGCCATGAGTTCCCCTCCACATCGTCACCCACGGAAGTTTTATCCGGATACCCAGCTCTTGGCCGGACAAGCACACGGACCGGCGTTACCAGCGCACAGACATGAGGCCGGGCCGCCTGCTGGCGGCCCGGCCTCATGGGGTGGTGGGCGATACTGGGTTCGAACCAGTGACCTCTTCGGTGTGAACGAAGCGCTCTCCCACTGAGCTAATCGCCCGGGTTGTCCTCATCGGGGTCTCCCCCGGCGGAACGACCTGAACAATACAGGTCGCGGCGGGTTTGGTTCAAACCGAATGTCCGCCGGAGGGCGGCGAGGCCGGACCGGTGGGCCGCGCCGCCAGATGCGCCCGCAGCCCCCGCCGTCCGGAGCGCATCATCAGGGCGTGATTGGCCCGGAAGACGGGACGGCCGGGGAGCGCGAGGCGGCGCAGCAGCGGCTTGCGGGCCACCACCTCCTGTTCGAAGAGGGCGCGGGTGCCGGTCCCCTGGGGCAGCACCGTCCAGCGCGCCCAGCCCTCCAGATCGCCCGAGAAGCCGATCTCCAGCACGCCGTCCGCCGGGTCCTGGCGTGCCTCGCTGACGATCACCCGCAGGTCGTACGGGATCAGGGAGCGGAAGCGGGCGGCGCCGCTGCGCTCGTCGATCCGCCGGACCTCACGGACCTGGGGCCACCACCGCGGATAGTCGTCGCCGTCCGCCAGCGCCGCGAAGACGGCGGCGGGTGCGGCGTCGAGGTCCCATCGGCTGTGGAAGCGGTAATGGCACCAGTCCATGCCCTCAGTGTGGTCCGGCCGTCACCGCGTGGCTAGCCCGGCAGCTTGTCGCCGACGAGCGCGAGGTTCTGGATCGCGGCGAGGCCGTACTGGGCGGTGGCGTTGGTGCTCACCCAGGCCGCCTCCACGCCGGGCTCCAGCACCCGCGGGCCCTCCAGCTCGACCGTCCGCCAGCTGGTGGTGGCGTCGGGGTAGCCGTCGCCCTCGTGGTACTCGGCGAACTTCTGCCAGGCGCGGGCGGCCAGCTTGTCGTCCTTCAGCTGGACGGCGGCGTAGGCGTCGAGCCGTGAGTGGCCCTGGACCAGGATCAGGGAGCCGAAGTCGGTGCCGTAGCGGGCCTTCTGCTCGGCCTTGGTGGCGTTGAAGTAGCGGCAGTAGTCCAGCCACGCCTCCTTGAACTTCGGCATGTCGATGAGGTCGATCACCTCGGCGCAGACCTCGACCAGGCCGAAGACCGCGGACAGATGGGAGACGCTGACCTTGGGCTCGTCCTCGATGGCGTACTTACCGGTGTCGAGGTCGTACAGCCCGCTGCCCTGGACGAAGCCGTTGGGCTGAGCGGCGATGGTCTCCATGGTGGAGCGCAGCCGCGCCTCCGCCTTCTTAGCCTTGGGGCCGCGCCGCTCCCATTCGGTGAGCCAGGCGCCGGCGAGGCCGCTCCAGTCGGTGCCGAAGCCGATGGACAGGGCGTGCGGATCGGGCTCGTAGTCGGGGTCCTCGCGGACCTTGCGCAGGGGGTCGAGGACGAGGAACGTCTCGTCGGAGTCGACGAGGGCGTGCATGATGTCGCCGGTCCGCTCGTCCGCGGTGAGAAAGTAGTAGTAGCGGCGGTACAGGGCGGTGGAGATGCGCTGCTGTTTGGCGCTGTCGGCGAAGTGCTGGACGCCGTGCCGGGTGCCGAGCCCGGCCCATTCGCCGAGGTGGTAGGCGTCGACCTCGCCGGTGTGCCGGGTCATGGATTCGGCGAAGCGGAAGATGTCGGAGCGGCCGGAGCGCAGATACGCCAGCCATAGCCACAGGTCGGGCGAGAGCTCGGAGTTGTCCCAGGCGTAGCCTCCGACGTCGTACCGCCACTGGTGGCGGTCCCCGTCGTAGGTGTGCATGATGTCGCCGAAGTCCCAGAAGCCGTACCAACGGCGCTGGTCGACCTGGCCCTTGTGGTAGTCGAAGAGGAAGTCCAGCCGGTCCTCGATCTTCGCCTTGGCGGCGGTGGAGCGGTCGACAGGGGCGAAGAGGCCGCCGAAGACCTTGGCGCGGGCGATGTCGGCGGGGCCCGCGGCCAGTTGGGGCGGGGTGCGTACGGCGGCCGCCTGCCGGACGAGGGTGTCGGCGTCGGGGGTGGCCGCGTTGGCCCAGAAGGTGAGTTCGCTGGTGCGGGCGATGCCGTACGGGGTGCCGAAGTCCGGCTCGTAGTCCTCGTAGGTGATCTCCAGGCCCTCGAGCTGTTCGGGGAAGGTGTCCTGGCCCATGCCGTCGTGGTAGAAGCGCAGGTCCATGGGCTGGGCCTCGGGCGACCAGAGCCACAGGGTGACCTCGGCCGCGTCCCCGGCGGCGCCGCGGATGTCGAGCTGGGCGGGGAACTTCTCCCAGAAGTCGCGCAGTCCGAAGGAGAGTCCGCCGCTGACGCCGCCCACATAGCCGAAGCCGCTCGCGCGGCCGCCGCCGCCCGCCGCGATCCAGCCGTGGCCGGGCTTGGTGCGCTTGCGCAGGGTGAAGCCGTCGGCGGAGAGCTGGGAGAGGGTGTAGTCGCCCCAGGTGGGGACGAGGTGGAGCCGGGAGGTGACGCGCTGGTCCCAAGTGGCCGGGTCGGGCAGCTTCTCGCCCCTGACCTGGGCGGTGCGGATCTTCGCGCCGGGGTCGCGGCGCAGCCCGGTGATGCCCTTGACGGCCTCGGTGAGGAATCCCTTGCCCTCGCCCGCGATGCGGATGTGGCGGTCGTACGCCTGGTCGCGCATCGGTACGGAGAAGCGGACGCCGAGGCCGCGGATGAAGTCTCTGTTCTGGTCGCCGTCGTAGGTGATGGTGTGCACCATGCGGAACGAGTCGGCGCCCGCGTAGAAGTAGAGCCGGACGCTGAAGGGGAGCCAGGCCCGGCGGCCCCTGCGGTGCTTGCCGTCGATGCGGACGACGGCGCGTACGGGGCCCCGCTGCTCGACCTTCGCGCCGCTGATCTCGCCGTCGAACCGCTCCCACGCGGCACTGCCGTGGTCGCCGTCGTCGAGGTCGCCCTGGCGGAGCAGGACCAGCCGGCCGTCGCGGGCGATCTCGGTGGAGCCGCGGGTCACGGAGCGTACGAGCCGCTCGCCGTCCTTGCCGATCACGGCCCGTATCACCCCGGTGTCGACGGTGATCCTGCCGCCGCTCTCGGCGACGGTGACCTTCTTGGCCGGTGCGGCGGGTGTGCCGGTGGTGAGCTTGTGGGCGCTGCCGGTGAGCCCCTCCCCCGCCGCGTGCGCGGTCCACTTGAGCGAGCCGTCGGGCCAGTGGGCGGTGGCCCAGGTCTGCAGGGGCACCTCCTTGCCGTCGGCGGTGGTCAGCGCGAAGGTCCGGTCGCCGGGGTGGGCGCCCTTGGGCCAGGGGACGCCGAAGGTGGAGCCCGCGGCCGCGCCGAGGCCACCGTCCTCCAGCCAGGTGATGTCCACGGGCTCGTCGGCGGACTTCGCGGCGGGGCTGTCGGCGGCGGCCTGCGGGGCGTTCTCGGCGAGCAGCCAGGAGAACGGTATGGCGGCGCCGGTGACGGCTGCGGCCTTGAGGAGGTTGCGTCGGGCGATCGGGGGCATGTCGGCTTCACCTTTCGTACGGGGCAGGTGCATGACATGAGTGGCAGCGCCAGCGCCGGGGGCGGGTGGCGCTGAGGGCGGGTGGCAGGCGGCGTCCGGGTCAGACGCCGGCGCGGCGTTCCACGGCGACCGCACAGCCCGCGAGGGCGCCCGCCGCCGGGGCGATCAGCGGCAGCAGCTGCCAGGCGGCGACGGCGAGCACCGCGAGCCCGCCGATGAGCAGCAGCGATCCACCGGGGTCGGCGGCCAGGCCCTGGCGTGAGGCGGTACGGGCGGCGGCCCACCATGCGGTGCCGGGCCGCCGTACGGTCGCCGTCCGCAGCCCGAGGACGAGCACCGCGAGCAGACCGGCCACGCTGACGGCGATCAGCGCGGGCCCGCCGGGCAGGGTTCCGGTCCGGGCCACCCGCAGATCGAAGGCGAGCAGCGCGAGCGCCGCCCACCACAGCAGGGAGAACCGCCAGCCGCTGCGGGTGGCCTCCCGCAGCCCGGTCAGGAAGTCCCGCCAGGTGGACCGCTCACCGTCCAGATGGCGGCGAAGGTGCGTACAGCCGGCGGCGAAGGCGGGCAGCAGGGTGATCACCGGGAAGGCGGCGAGCACCATCCAGACGCCGGTCAGCAGGCATTCGGCGAACAGCGCGAAGCGCGGTGTGCCGCGGGCGGGCCGCCGCGCGGTGCGTCGTACGGCGGCTTGGTCCCTAGCGCTTCCCATGGCCGCCTCAGCCCTTCAGCCCGGAGGTGGCCGCGCCCTCGACCAGATGGCGCTGGAAGGCCAGGAAGAACAGCAGCACCGGCAGCAGGGCGACGAGCGACATGGCGACCATGCCTCCGTAGTCGGCGACGGAGTCCTGGTCGATGAAGAGCTTCAGGCCCAGCGAGACCGTGTACTTGTCCGGTTCGTTGAGGTAGAGCAGGGGCCCGATGAAGTCGTTCCAGGACCAGATGAAGGTGAAGATCGCGCTGGTGATCAGGGCCGGGCGGCACAGCGGCAGCACGATGTTCCAGTAGATGCGCGGATGGCCACAGCCGTCCAGCCGGGCCGCCTCGTCCAGTTCCCGGGGCAGACCGCGCATGAACTGCACCATCAGGAAGACGAAGAAGGCGTCCGCCGCCAGGTATTTGCCGAGCAGCAGCGGCACATACGTGTTGATCAGGTCCAGCTTCTGGAACAGGATGTACTGCGGAATGATCAGCACCTGGAACGGCAGCAGCAGGGTGGAGATCATGAGCGTGAAGAGCGCGTCGCGCCCCGCGAAGCGGATCCTGGCGAAGGCATAGGCCGCCAGTGAGCAGGAGAACAGCACGCCGATCACCGAACCGCCCGCCAGCAGCAGCGAGTTGGTGAAGAAGGTCGAGATCGGAACGTCCGCGATGCCGTCGCTGAGCCGTCGGTAGTTGTCGGTGATCGGATCGGTGGGCAACAGTTGGAGGCTGCCGATGATCTGGTCACCGGGCTTGAACGAGCCGCCGATCACCCACACCACGGGGTAGAGGATCACCGCCAGCACGGCGAGCGCCCCGACATGCCAGATCACGGAGCGCGCCCCGCGCTGCCCCACAGAAGCACTCACCGGGCATCCTCCTCGTAGTGCACCCAGCCGCGCTGGGTCTTGAACAGCACCGCGGTCACCAGGCCGATGCCGAGCATCAGCATCCAGGCCATCGCGGCGGCGTACCCCATGCGCAGATTGCGGAAGCCCTGCTCGTAGAGGTACCAGCCGTAGACCAGCAGGGAGTCGCCCGGTCCGCCGGTGTTGGTGCCCGAGCCCGCGATCACCACCGCCGAGGTGAAGACCTGGAACGAGTGGATGAGTTCCAGCAGGAGGTTGAAGAAGAGCACCGGGGAGATCATCGGCAGGGTGATGGACCGGAACCGCCGCCAGCGGCCGGCGCCGTCCATCTCGGCGGCCTCGTACAGTTCGCCCGGCACCTGCTTCAGCCCGGCCAGAAAGATCACCATCGGGGCGCCGAACTGCCAGACGGTCAGGGTGATGAGGGTGGGCAGCGCCCAGTCCGGGTCGCCGATCCAGCCGCCGACGTCCCAGCCGAACAGACTCATCGACTTGTCGACGACCGCGTCGTCGTTGAAGATCGCCCGCCAGACGATGCCGACGCTCACGCTGGCGCCGATGAGCGAGGGGGCATAGAACGCCGAGCGGTAGAAGCCCTGGCCCTTACGGGGCTTGACCAGCAGCAGCGCCACGGCGAGCGCCGCGGCCAGCTTCAGCGGGGTGCCGATCAGTACGTACTTCAGCGTCACCTGGACCGAGGTCCACCAGCGGTCGTCCTGGAAGAGGTCCTGGAAGTTCTTGAACCCGATCCACCGTGGCGAGTCGAAGAGGTTGTAGTCGGTGAATGCCAGATAGAGCGAGACGAGCATCGGGCCGAGGGTGAGCAGCAGGATCCCGATGCACCAGGGCGTCAGGAAGAGATAGCCCGCGAGGTTCTCCCGGCGGCCCTGGCGCCGCCCCGCCGCGGGGGCGGGGCGGGTGCCGGGGGCGGCCGTGGCCCGGGACTTCCCGGTGGGGGGCCGCGTTCCGTGCGTCGCACGCGTCGTGGTCGGTGTCACGGAAGCTCTCCTCACGAGCCGAGCGCGGAGTCGGCCTCGTTGAAGAACTGGTCGACGGCCTTGCCCATCGAGGTCTGTCCCAGCGCGACCTGGGTGTAGATCCTCAGGAAGGCGGCCTCGGCGACATCGGCGCCGGCCGGATGCGGGGTGATCGGCTCCAGCTGGGCGCTCACGCTCTTCTCATACGCGGCGATCTTGGCGTCGACGCCCTGCGGCTCATAGGCGTCGTACTGGGAGGTGGTGGCCGGGATGCCGCGGTTGTAGCCCATGACCTTGCCCACCTCGGGGTCATGGGTCATGAAGTCGATGAACTGGGCGACTTCCTTGGGGTGCTGGGTGCGGGCGGAGCCGCTGAGCATCAGCGAGGAGAGGTACTGGCCGGTCCGCTTGCCGTCGGTGGTCGGGATGGGCCCGAGGTCGAGGCTGGTCTTGGTCTCGGCGGCGAAGCGGACCAGGAAGTTGTCCCAGGTGAACTCGGAGGCCGACAGATCGGCGCTGATCGACGCCTTCGGCTTGGCCTGCTCGGACTTCTTGCCCGGCACCAGCTCGTCGGCCTTGGCGTGCTGCTGCCACCGGCCCCACCACTTCGTGAGGTCGTCCTCGGTGAAGCCGAGCTTGCCGTCCTTGGTGAAGAACGCCTTGCCGTTCTGCCGCAGATACAGGTCGTAGAGGTACATCACATTGGCGTTGTCGCTGGCGCCGTAGAGCGTGTCGTCGCTCTTGCGCACCTTCTCGGCGGCCGCGAAGAAGTCGTCCCAGGTCCATCCGGCCTCGACGGTCACTCCGGCTTTCCGATACGCGTCCGGGTTGTAGAAGAGGGCGAAGGTATTGGCGCCGACCGGCACTCCCAGGAGCTTGCCGTCGATATCCCCGGCCTTCTCCAGCCCGTCACGAAAACCCTTCAGGCTGAGATTTCCGGCCTTGGCCTGGCCATTCAGATCCAGCAGAAGGTTCTTGTCGCCGTATTTGCGCAGGAAGGCGTAGGAGTTCTGGAAGACGTCCGGGGCGTTTCCGCCCGCGGCCTGGGTGTTGAACTTGCTCCAGAAGTCGGTGTATTCCGAGAAGTCCGTCTTGACCTTGATGTTCGGATGTTCCTTCTCGAACATTTCGACCGTCTTCTGGATCAGCTCGGCACGGTCCTTGGCCCCCCACCACGAGTAGCGGATGGTCACCTTGCCGTCCCCCGAGCCACTCCCCCCGCCGCAGCCGGTGGCCAGCAGCCCCAGTGCGGCCAGCGCGGCCGCGGCCGCGCGGACCCCTCTCGCCCTCGTCGTCCCTCGCCGAGCACCCATGACACGCCCCTCCCCGGGCAGGCCGTCCGACCGCCCTTGGTGGTTGAAACGTTTTAGGCAAGCGCTTGCCGGGACAAGTTAAGGACCAGCGAGGCGTACGTCAACGATTCGGGCAGGATCGATCAGGATTGAGGCGAAGCGCTTCGACAACCCGCCGGAGACGACACCGACGGCCTCCCGTCACCGGGCACCTTCGGACAGCCCCACCGGACAGCTTTCGGACAGCTTCGGACATGCGCGAACGCCGAGGGCCCGGACGGCAGATGCCGTCCGGGCCCTCGATCCAGGGTGGGCGATACTGGGTTCGAACCAGTGACCTCTTCGGTGTGAACGAAGCGCTCTCCCACTGAGCTAATCGCCCTGGCGCACGGCCAACATTAGCGCATGCCGGACCGTGCTCATGACCAGTCCTACGACCCCGGACCGGTCACTGCTCGATCTTCCACGGCATCACGATGCCGAACTTCCACACGTAGACGGTCACCGCCGCGGCGCAGATCACCACCGCGATCGTGGTCAGTATGAGATTGCGCCGGCGCACCCTCGGATCCAGGGCGCGGTGCGCCGCCTCGGTGACCTTGCGCTTGGTCCAGGCCAGCACCAGCTGGGCCCAGACGAACTCGGTCGCCCAGATCGCCATTCCGGCGAAGATCACCAGCCACCCCGGACCGGGCAGGGGCAGCAGGATGATGCCCAGGCCCACGACCCCGAGGCCGACGATGAAGACGCCGACCTGCCAGCTCAGGTGGAGCGGGCGCGACCGCTTGATGAACTGCGGCGCCCGGGAACCCCATACCGGCTCCCGCTTCGGCGCATCGCCCCCCGTCGCGGCCTGGGGCGCCGTTTCGGCAGCCCCCCGCCGCCCGTCACTCTCCGCATTCATGTGACCCAACCTACCTGATCATTTGAAGTCACCGGAACGGCGGTAGCACCCATGTCGGAGCTGGGCCGCAAGAGCTACCGGAAGCGCCGCAAAACGGTCAGAGGGGTTTACAACGGCACCGTAGGTGGCATGTCGATTTCGCCGACGTGCGAATCCCCGAGCGCACACTGAGCGAAAGGCCCTGGCGCTTATGAACACCACGGTCAGCTGCGAGCTGCACCTGCGCCTCGTTGTGTCGAGCGAATCCTCACTGCCTGTACCCGCGGGCCTGCGGTATGACACGGCCGACCCTTACGCCGTGCACGCCACCTTCCACACCGGAGCCGAAGAGACGGTCGAATGGGTGTTTGCCCGCGATCTTCTCGCCGAGGGCCTGCACCGGCCCACCGGCACCGGCGACGTCCGTGTGTGGCCGTCCCGCAGCCACGGCCAGGGAGTCGTCTGCATCGCCCTGAGCTCCCCGGAGGGGGAGGCACTGCTCGAAGCCCCGGCGCGGGCCCTGGAGTCGTTCCTGAAGCGAACCGACGCCGCGGTGCCACCCGGTACCGAACACCGCCATTTCGACCTCGACACAGAGCTCTCCCACATCCTGGCGGAGAGCTGAGACCCGGCGAGAGCTGAGCGCTCGGCCGTCCGACTCGGGGAGACGGCGCAAGCCTGGGCGCGATCTGCACGACATGCGCAACCTTTCAGTACCGACCATCCCGACCACGGCAACCCGACAACGGCAGAGGCAGGCGACGGTGCCGTCGCCGCGGCACCCCCCCGCGGCGGCGGCACCGTCGCGTATCGGCGCAGCACCGTCGCGTATCGGCGCTGCCCCGTCGCGTGTCGGCGCTGCCCCGTCGCGTGTCCGCCCGGGGCTGTCGCGTGTCCGCCCGGGGCCGTCCGGTGACCGCCCGGCGCCCGGCAGGGCTAGAGTCGGGCAGATCGAGGGCAGCCCAGGGGCAGCCGCCGACCCAGCCGGCCAGGGAGCCAATCGTGCTGATCAACCACGACACCCGGTGCGCGCTCGACGCGGTCGTCGATCTGGTGAACACCGCGCCCGAGGGTGCGGACCAGGATGACCTCGCCGATGTCGCCGCCCTGCGCCGGTTCGTCGAGCGCAATGACATCAGCGACATCGGCACGCTCGGGGAGCGCGACCTCATCGCCGTCCGGGCCGTACGGGACCGGTTCGCCGAGGTCTTCTCGGCGGCCGGGAACGAGGCCGCCACCCGCCGCTCCGCCGAGCTGCTCAACGCGATGATCGCCGCGGCCGGCACCACGCCCCGGCTCACCGACCACGACGGCTTCGACTGGCATGTGCACTACTTCGCACCCGGGGCCTCGCTGGCCGACCACCTCGCCGCCGACTGCGGCATGGCGCTGGCGTTCCTCGTGGTGGCGGGCGAGCGGGAGCGGCTGCGCCGCTGTGAGGCCCCGGACTGCCGCCACGCCTTCGTGGACCTGTCCCGCAACCGCTCCCGGCGCTACTGCGACAGCCGCACCTGCGGCAACCGGCTGCACGTGGCCGCGTACCGGGCCCGGCGCCGAGAGGCCGCGAGCTGACCGCCCGCGCCCGGCGGCCGGCGGCCGGGCGGAGAGGGAACGGGCGGGGCGCCGCCTCACCACCGGTGGAGGTCGTGAACGGCGGTCACGAAGAGCAGGGTGCCGATGAACGCCAGGAACAGCATCAGCGGCGGCTGCGAGAGGGCGAAGAGACAGCCACGGGTCTCGTCGCTCGGCGGAACAGGGGGTCTTTCGATGGGGGATTGCTCCCCGGGCGGTGATTGCAACATCTCGCGGAGATCATGACCCAGCCCTCACCCCGCCTGCGACCGGTGATCGTTTTTTGATCGGTCGCTTGTCAGATCCCGTGCTTTTTGAGTATGGCCTCGATGTCGGAGAAGTCATCTGTGCCAGAGCTCGTTCCGCCCTTGGCCTTCGGCCGCTCCGCGGCCTTCGCCCCGGCGGCTCCCCGGCCGGACCCCAGCGCGGGCTCCGAGGCCCCCGCGGACACCCCGGCCCTTCCGGCCGCGGCCGCCGCCCTGCGCTCCTTACGGGTGCCGCCGGAGCGGCGCTCCACCGCCCGGCTGATCATGAACAGCAGCCAGGAGAGGCCGAGCACGCCGAAGCCCAGCCAGACGGTCGGCTTGAAGACCAGGTCGGCCACCCAGTCCAGGACGCCGGTCATCGCCAGGCCCAGCGGGACCAGGGCGTAGGCGGCGATCCGGGTCGCGGCCAGGAACCGCTTGCGGTAGGCGGTCACCCCGGCGATGCCCAGACCGGCCGCGGACAGCGCGGCACAGATGGTGTCGGTCAGCATCGTTCCTCCCGCGACTGGCGTTCCGGTATGTCCATCGTGCACCCCGTAAGGCGGCCGGGGCCATGGCCCCGGCCCGGGATCAGGGACATCTCCGGGTACGGAGCGGGGACCAGGGACTGGAAGACTGGTCCCATGAGCCACACCGACCCCTCCCCTCGTCCCGTGCTCGACGTCTGGTGCGAGCTGCAGTGCCCGGACTGCCGTACCGCCCTGGGCGATCTGCGCGCGCTGCGCGAGCGCTTCCAGGACGCCCTGGACATCCGGCTGCGCCACTTCCCGCTGGAGCGCCACCGGCACGCCCACGCGGCGGCCCAGGCGGCCGAGGAGGCCATCGCGCAGGGGCGCGGCTGGCCGTATGTCGAGGCCGTCCTGGAGCGCACCGAGGAGCTCGGCACCCGGGGTGAGCCGCTGCTGGTGGAGGTGGCCCGGGAACTGGGGCTGGACGCCGAGGAGATGGACACCGCGCTGGTCGACGGCCGGCACATCCTGATCGTGGACGCGGACCAGGCCGAGGGCAAGGCGATCGGGGTCACCGGCACCCCCACGTATGTGATCGGCGGCGAGCGGCTGGACGGCGGCAAGAGCCAGGAGGGGCTGCGGGAGCGCATCGAGGAGATCGCCGCCCGCCTCGTCGCCGAGCGGCCGTAAGGCCTCCGGCAGGGCCCCAGAGGGCCCGGGAAGGCTCTTGGCCCTCAGAGCAGCGGCTTGTAGAGCTGGTACTCGGTCGGCTCGTAGCCCAGCGACTCGTACAGCCGCAGCGCCGGGGTGTTGCCGCCGAAGACGTACAGGCCCAGGCTGCGTGCCCGGTGTTCCAGGCTCGCGTGCTCGGCGGCCAGCATCAGGGTGCGGCCGTGTCCGCGGCCGCGGTGCTCCTCGGTGACCTCGACGGCGTAGACGTACGCCTCCCCGCCCTCGGCGGCGTCGGGCTCCCCCGCGCGCAGCGCGACCCAGAGGGTGCCCACGTCCGTACCGCCGTGGGCGAGGACGCGCAGCAGGGCCCCGGGGGTGTCCGGGCCCTGCGGCAGCAGCGTCGCGTAGTCGCTGTCCGCCTTGGTCTCGGCCTGTTGCCGGGTGACTCCGCGTTCCAGCAGGTCGGCGATGTATCCGGCCCGCTCCTGGGCGCGCCAGGCCGGGTACTCGGCCTCCGTCATGGGGCGTATCGCGCTGTCCCCGGGCAGTTCGGGCGGCTCGGTGAGCCGCTTGAGCATGTTGCGGCCGCGCTCGCTGTAGCCGAGCGCGGCCGCGAGCCCGAGGGCGGTCGTGGCCGCCGCGGGGACCTCCACCACGAGCTGGGTGCAGCCCCAGCCGCGCAGCACCTCCTCGGCGGCGAGCGCGGCGACCGTGCCGCGGCCCCGGTGCCGCTCGCCCTCGTCGATGTGGAGCCGCTCGATGCGCCCGGCCGCCGGGCCCAGACGGGCGTCGGTGGTGAGCCGGACGGAGCCGACGGGGCGGCTGTTGACGCACACCTCGTACGAGCGGGCACGCCCGCCGCCGTCGGTGGGCTGTTCGGGCGCGGTGGGCCGCAGAGTGGTGGTCACGAGGGTGTTCTACCGGTCCGCCGGGCCGGCGTCACCCGTTTTCGGCGCGGATCCGCCGCGACCGGCAGGTCAGGGGTCGATGTCCGCGGCGGCCCGCTCGGTGAAGATCCGCAGGGCCTCGGCGGTGACCGGGCCGGGGGCGCCGGGCAGGCTGCGGGTGTCCACCCGGTGCACGCCCTGTACGTCGCGGGTGGTGGAGGTCAGGAAGACCTCCTCGGCCCGGCTCAGCGCATCCAGCGGCAGGTCGGTCTCCTTGGCGCCCACCCACTCCAGCACCAGGGCGCGGGTGATCCCGGCGAGGCAGCCGGAGGAGAGCGCCGGGGTGTGCAGCTCGCCGTCGAGGACCACGAAGACGTTGGTGCCGGTGCCCTCGCAGAGCGCGCCGACCGTGTTGCCGAAGAGGGCCTCGGAGGCGTCCTGCTCACGGGCGCGGGCCAGCGCGACCACGTTCTCGCCGTACGAGGTGGTCTTCAGGCCGGTGAGCGCCCCGCGCTCGTTGCGCGCCCAGGGGACGGTGATCACGGCCGTGGCGTCGGGCCGCCGGGACGCCTCGGCCAGCGCGACCACCAGGGTGGGCCCGGCCGTGCCCCGGTCGGAGCCGAGCGGCGAGAGCCCGCCGGTGTAGGTGATCCTCAGCCGCCCGAACGGCACCGGGTGGGCCTTGAGCACCTCCTCGCAGCCCCGGCGCACCTCGTCCAGGTCCGGCTCGGGAAGCCCCAGGCCCTCGGCGGAGCGCGCCAGCCGCCGCAGATGGCGGGTGAGGGCGAAAGGCTGTCCCTCGGTGGCCTTGACGGTCTCGAAGACACCGTCGCCGACCGTGAGCCCATGGTCGAAGACGGACACCCTGGCGCTGTCCGCGTCGCAGAGGGATCCATCGAGCCAGATGGCCGGTTTCATCGCGTCGCCCTTCCCGTCGGCTGCTGTACGCCCGACGCTACCGCGAGCAGCCGGGCGGCCTTGAGTTCGGTTTCGTCCCATTCGCTCTCCGGGTCGGAGCCCCAGGTGATGCCCGCCCCGGTGCCGAACCGCAGCACGGCCCCGGCCGGGCCGCGGTCGATCCAGAAGGTGCGTATCCCGACCGCCAGCTCACCGGTGCCGCGGTCGGCGTCGACCCAGCCGATGCCGCCGCAGTACGGGCCGCGGGGCGCGGTCTCCAGCTCCTCGATGACGCGCAGCGCGCTGGACTTGGGCGCGCCGGTGACCGATCCGGGCGGGAAGGCGGCCGCGAGCAGTTCCGGCCACCCGGCGCCGGGGGCGAGTTCGCCCCGCACCGTGGAGACGAGGTGGACCAGCCCCGGATGCGGTTCGACGGCACAGAGGGCCGGGACGGTCACCGAGCCGGTGGCGCAGACCCGGCCCAGGTCGTTGCGGACCAGGTCCACGATCATCACGTTCTCGGCGTGGTCCTTCTCCAGCAGGTCTTCGGGGCCGCGGCCGGTGCCCTTGATGGGGCCGGACTCCACGGTGCGCCCGGTACGCCTCAGGAACAGTTCGGGCGAGGCCGTGGCGACCTCCACCCCGTGGCCGGGCAGCCTCACGGTGCCCGCGTACGGGGCGGGGTTGCCCAGGGCCAGCAGCGCGGTCAGCGCGTCCACATCGGCCCCGGCCGGATCGGGCAGCGGCGCGGTCAGCACCCGGCAGAGATTGGCCTGGTAGACCTCGCCGGCCGCGATGCGCCGCCGGATGTCGCGCACCCCGGCGGTGTAGGCGGCCCGGTCCAGGGACGAGGTCCACTCCCCGGCCGCGGGGCCGTACCAGCCGCCGGGCGCGGGGGGCGGCACGGGCTCGGTCCGTACGTCCCCGAAGCGTGCACAGACCAGACGGCCCTCGAAGTCCGCGACAACGGCCCAGAAACCCTGGGTGTCCAGGGCCGACGGGTCGCTGGTCACATCGCGTAGATCGGTGGCGAGCAGCCCGCCGAAGCGGGCGAGCGGGGGCAGATCGTGCACGGTTGCGAGTCTATGGTGCCCAGGTCAGGGCGGCCTCGGGAGGGCGTGTGGCGGCCGAGCAGGGCAGCACGCTGCGGAAACGGAATTTGAGCTGGCCGGGGAATCCGCTAGAGTTCAACACGTCGCCGGGACGCGGAAGCGCCCCGGACAAACGACACCTGCGGACGTGGCTCAGTTGGTAGAGCATCACCTTGCCAAGGTGAGGGTCGCGAGTTCGAATCTCGTCGTCCGCTCGGAGTGGGGGTTTCGACCTCCACGGTTGGTGGAGTGGCCGAGAGGCGAGGCAACGGCCTGCAAAGCCGTCTACACGGGTTCAAATCCCGTCTCCACCTCGGACGATTAGCTCAGCGGGAGAGCGCTTCCCTGACACGGAAGAGGTCACTGGTTCAATCCCAGTATCGTCCACTCGGATCCTCGCGGATCCACTTCGGATCCTCATGGATCCACCTGCGCGATTAGCTCAGCGGGAGAGCGCTTCCCTGACACGGAAGAGGTCACTGGTTCAATCCCAGTATCGCGCACGCAGTCCCGCGGACGATTAGCTCAGCGGGAGAGCGCTTCCCTGACACGGAAGAGGTCACTGGTTCAATCCCAGTATCGTCCACACTGATCGGCGGAGGGCCGGAGCGAAGAGCTCCGGCCCTCTGTCGTTTCTCGGCTCTCGTCCTCAGTCCTCAGCCCTCAGTTCTCAGGACGAGAAGAGCTTGGTTCTCAGGACGAGAAGAGCATGTGTCCGAAGCCCCGCTTGTGGTGGCCGTGGTGACCACCGTGGTGCCCGTGCTGCGGCGCGCCCCACGCGGGCGCGGGCGCGGCCGGGTACCCCTGCGGGCCGGGGGCGGCGGGCGGCATCTGCTGGGTCCACTGCGTCTCAAGGCGGGTCAGCGCCTCCAGCTCCCCGTAGTCCAGGAAGATCCCCCGGCAGCCGCTGCACTGCTCTATCTGCACGCCATTGCGGTTGTACGTGTGCATCGGCGCATGGCACTTGGGACACTGCATGGTCCGCTCAACTCCTCATGCTTCGGACAACAACGCGCCGGAACATCCCTCCGACCGCGTGGACTTCACCCTACGGCCTCCATGTACCGGGCGATGCGGACAGCCGCCTCCACCATCGCCTCCTCGGCCTCGTCCAACGCCCGTCCGGCGGCCGCCGCTTTGGCGAGCGCGAGCGCGGCGGTCTGCACGGTGAGGGCGCGGGCGGGCACGTCCAGCCGCGGCCACGGGTCGCCCTGCCCCGCGGCGGAACCGCCCGCCGCCCGGTACGCCCCCAGAAACCGGTCCCAGTCCTCGGGGGCGAGCAGCCCGGCGGCGTACCAGGCGGCGGGCCGCGCGAGGTCCCAGGCCGGGTCGCCGAGGCCGAGGTCGTCGATGTCGATGAGCCGCCAGTCGGTGGCGCGGTGGCGGATGAGCTGACCGAGGTGGAGATCGCCGTGGCAGAGCCTGTTGGCTTCTTGCCGGTCCGCGCGCTCTCGGCGCTCCGGGAGGTCCCGGCGGTCCGTGCGGCCCCCGCGGTCCCGGCTGTCCGTGCGGTCCCCGCGGTCCCGGCTGCCCGTGCGGTTCGGGTCCACGCGGTCCGTACGGTCGTCCATGCGGTCCACGCCCCGCGCCCAGTCCGGCAGACCGGCCCAGGCGTGCAACACGGCCCGGATCGCCGCGCTGTCGGGGAGTGCCGCCGCGCGCAGCCGGGCGATGGCGCGGGCCGCCTTGACCGGGCCGCGCATCGCCGGGAGGGGGCCGGGCAGTTCGGCCACCGGCACGGCGTGCAGCCGGGCCAGCAGGTTCCCCGCCTCGACCCACGGGGCGGCATCCGGCGCGTCGGGCGCCACGGGTTCGCCGTACGGCCAGAGGGTGACCCGCCGGCCGTCGGGCAGTGCGGCCAAGCCGTCGTCGACCGGCGGCAGCAGTATCCCCGCGCACCGAGGGTGGGCCGCGACCCCGAGCCGGACGGCCAGCTCGGCCGGGTCCGTGCCGGGCGGATGTGCCTTGGCGACGACATGGCCGCACCGCACGACGGTGGCGTCGGGCCGGTCGGCCAGGACGGTCACCTCGGCGGTGGCGTCACGGCGGCCCCGGCGAAGGGCGGCGACGAGCTGCGCCGCGGTTTGGCTCACGGCTCCCCCATGTCATCGGCTGCCCCGGGATCGTAGCCCCTGCCGGGCCGGGTGCCGGTGCTCCGCCCCTCCGGACGTCGGGCGCTCACCCGAGTGCGGGCTGCGCGTCATCATCGCCGACGGCGTCACCGCCGGTGACTTCACCTGCTCCGACCCCGCCGCAGCGGCCCGTACCGTCTTCGACGCCACGGTGGCCTACCACCACCCCGCGCACGCCCCCGAGTGGCAGGCCCCGGGCGCCGGGGCGGCCTTGGAGGCCGTGTGCGCCCTGCTCATCAACGGCCTGCGCTTCCGCTGATCCGTCCGCGTGGGGACGGGCCGCGCCGTGGCCGTAGGACGAGTCAGCCCGTGCCGTCCGCACCGCCGAGCTTTTCGACGAGGGTCTCGTCCGGGCCGACGGGGCGCCCGTCGCTGGAGCGGATCTCCAGCGGGCTCAGGGGGTGCCCGTTCCGGCGGTCGAGGAGTCGCGAATGCTCCTCCCCCGGGCCGAAGCAGTGCGCCTCGCCCCACTGGCGCAGCGCCACGATGACGGGGAAGAGCGCGCGGCCCTTCTCCGTGAGCACGTATTCCTGGTAGCGGCTGCCGTCGGCGGCGGGCACGGTGGTCATCACTCCGGTCTGCTCCAGCGTGCGCAGCCGGCTGGTGAGGATGTTCTTGGCGATGCCCAGGCTTCGCTGGAACTGGCCGAAGCGGCGACTGCCGTCGAACGCGTCGCGCACGATCAGCAGGGACCACCAGTCGCCGATGGCGTCGATCGACCGGGCAACGGGACACGGTTCGGCGTCGAATCGCGTGCGGGCGACCATCGCACTTCCTCCTTGCAACCTCGCAACACATCTGGTTGCAACATGCTACCTCCTGCCTTAAGGTCCGGTCAGGTAGCAAGTTGCAACCATCAATGAGGGGGAGGCGCCGTATGCCGAGCGACTGCTCGACGGCCGAGGGCCGGACGGCCGTGAACACCGCACTCGCTCCACCCGGGCCGCCGCCCGCGCGCCTGATCCTGCTCTTCGCCGTTGCCTGCGGCAGCGCGGTGGCCAACGTCTACTTCGCCCAGCCCCTGCTGGTCACGCTCGGCGAGCAGTTCGCCCTCGGCCCCGGCCTGCTCGGCGCCATCGTCGCAATCACCCAACTCGGCTACGCCGCGGGTCTGTTCCTGCTCGTCCCGCTCGGCGACCTCGTCGACCGGCGCAGGCTGATCACGCTCCAGCTCGGCCTGCTCGCCGCCGCGCTGCTGCTCGCGGGTCTGGCACCTGGGACCGCCGCGCTCCTCACCGCCCTCGCGGCGGTCGGTGCGCTCGCCGTCGTCGCCCAGACCATGGTCGCCGCAGCGGCCCACCTCACCGCTCCCGCCTTTCGGGGGCGGGTCGTCGGAGCGGTCACCAGCGGGGTGATCACCGGCATTCTGCTGGCCCGCACGGTGGCAGGCGTCGTGGCCGACCTGGCCGGATGGCGCGCCGTCTACCTCCTCTCGGCCGTGCTGACCGCGACGCTCGCCGTGCTCCTGCGCCTGGCCCTGCCGACCGACCGGCCGCCGACGGTCACCATGCCGTACCGGCGTCTGCTGGCATCGACCGTCGCCCTGTTCGCCCGCCACCCCCTGCTCCGGGTCCGCGGCATGCTGGCGCTGCTGGTCTTCGCGGCCTTCAGCACGCTGTGGAGCAGCGTCGTCCAGCCGCTCAGCAGTCCGCCCTGGTCGCTGACGCACACCGCGATCGGCGCATTCGGGCTCGCCGGAGCGGCCGGAGCCGCGGCCGCGGGAGCCGCCGGCCGATGGAACGACCGCGGCCTCGCCCAGCGGACCACGGGTACCGCACTGGTCCTGCTCGCCGTGTCATGGCTCCCCCTGGCCCTCGCCCGGCAGTCACTCTGGGCCCTGGCCATCGGCGCGATCCTCCTGGACTTCGCCGTCCAGGCCGTGCACGTCACCAACCAGTCCCTCATCTACGCCGCCCAACCTGACGCGGGAAGCAGAATCATCGGCGGCTACATGGTCTTCTACTCGGCCGGCAGCGCCCTCGGCGCCATCGGCTCCTCCGCGGCGTACGCGGCGGCCGGGTGGCCGGCGGTGTCCGCCCTGGGAGCGGCATTCAGCTGCGCAGCCCTGCTGCTGTGGGCGACGACCCGGCGCCTGGGCCGAGCGGCGTGACGTCCTGAACCACCCCGCTGCCAAGCGCCACGTGCGCTACCGGAAGTAGCCAACGGACTTGTCTCGGGCGATCATGTGACCGGGGTGTGCACGGCAACGCCACCGTAGGGCCGCTCGCGGCCGCGCGGAGCGCCCTGTCATTACTGCCGCACTTCTTGCCCTGTAGCGCTCCACACCCGTCTCGCACCCTGGGTACCGTCTGAGGTGTACGCCTGACGGATGGAGCACGGATGTATCGCCGCCCGCTTGAACCCCGTCGGCGCCACACCACAAAGGGGGCGCACTGATGTTGGAAGAAGCCGAGGAGATCGGCCGTCGCGCACGTCGCGCACGGCTCCGTCTCGGGATGCCCCAGGCCGACCTCGCCGCCGCCCTCGGGAAGTCTCAAGGGTGGGTGTCGAAGATGGAACGCGGCCTCATCGAACTTGACCGGGTCGGCCTGCTCAATCTGCTCGCCGCCGAGCTCCATGTGCACCCGAACGACCTGATCGGCCGTCCGTACAACAGCTCGCCAGAAGAGAATCAATGGCAGGTCGCCGCGTCATCCGTCCTGCGCGAGCTGCGCCGGTACGACCTCGCCCCCCTTTTCGACGGCACCCCGCGGCCTGCTGGTCAGCTCTGGCAGGAGACCACCCGACTGCACCGCCTACGTGACGCAGCGGCGAACGTGGCGATCATGCAGGTGCTTCCCGACCTGTTCCGTGAAGCTCGCGCCCTCGCCGAGGTGTCCACCGGCCATGAGCGCGAGGAAGCGTTCGCGATCTACGCCGTGTGCTGCAAGTTCGCGCACACCGCCGCACACGCCCTCGGCCACCCCGAATTGGTCGCCATGGCCTGCGAACGAGCCGCATGGTCGGCCCGGCTGTCCGGCGACTCCGTCATGCCGGCCATGGCCGACTGGATGCGGGTATGGGACATGTGGGCAACCGCAGATTGGGCGGACGCCGTCGCCCTCTCGGACAAGGCGCTACAAAGCGTGCAGCAGGGGTACGACCAGGGCGAACCGCTGGCCATCCGCGCATGGGGATCGCTGCAACTGCGCGCGGCGGTCTCGGCAGCACGGGGTGGACGCCGAGCAGAGGCCGAGGACCGCATCGCGCACGCCAGGGACGCCGCGGACCGATTGGGCGAATACTCCGGTCCCCCGGTGTACGACCGGCATTCGCTCACGTTCTCGCCGGGCAACGTGCAGATTCACGCCATCAGCGTTGCGCTTGAGATGCGCGAGCAGCGAAGGGCTCTGGCCATAAACCGGAAGACCGGTTCGGAACTTGTCGCCGGGCTCCCCAACTCCCGCCAGGGACACCACCACATGGACCTCGCCCGCGCGTGGCTTTGGGATGGCAACCGGGACAAGGCGTTGAAGGAACTGGAGCAGGCCGAACGCATCGCGCCCCAGCTCATCCGCAACCACCCCATTGCGCGGTCAACTCTGCGCAGCCTCGTCTACGCCGAACGAGCGACCACCCGCGAGAAGCTGCGCCGCATGTCAGACCGCTTTCACCTCGACGGATGAGGGCGATATTCCTGCGGTTCATATTCGGCTGCCGCCCCACTCCTAGCTTCGGAGCATGGCCGAACAGACCTCGAAGCAACTTCCCGCGCAGGGCGCCGAGTTAAGCGCAGGCGCCCCGTTTCACCCCCGGCTCGGCGACCTCGTCTCAGACCTCGCGGAGAAAGGGCGGATCGGCGTCGTCGTCGCCGTGCCGAGCGCAAGCTCGGCGTCCTACCACCTGCGCCCGCCAGGAGGCGGTCGGGAATGGTCGGCCCCGTCCAGCGGCGCCACCTTGCGCCCCATGCCCGTGCCGGTCACCCACGTCAGTCCCCTGAAACGTGATGTCATCTATGACCACCGGGCGCACCAGGCCGCCCTACCGGTCATGGTCCACCGCGAGGACGGCGGCATGTCCGAGTCAGTCCTGATTCTGGAGCCCGGACAGGTCGAGCTGTACCGAATCCAGCTCGACCACATCATCGAGCAGCGGCGACAGGCCCGCGAGCGTAACCGGTGAGCACGGCTGTGCTGACGCTCGTTCCGCCTGGCTCGGCACACACTTCCGCGCGGCTCCCCCTCGCCTTCCACTGTGCGGCGACCGCCCATGACCTGAGCGGCGCCCGCGAGGTCGTACTCGCCACCTACCGAGCGCCCACTCCTCGACTGGCCGTCCGATGGATGCAAGCGGAAGCGCTGCGCCTCGCCCGCCTGCTCGACCCCCACCCTGGCGAGCCCTACCTCGGGAGGGCTCCCGTTGTCCCTACCGGGCCTATGTGTCCCCGCCCTCACGCGTACCTGTACGCATGGGCTCGGGAACCCGGCCGGTATGAGCAGGCCCTGTTCACCCTCGCCGCCGCCGAGTCGTACCGCGTCAGCGTCGCCGACTACGACGCCCGGTACAACCTGCTCGCCGCGCCCCTGCTGATACCTCCCATGCCCCCACCACCTCACTCCCCCGCCGGGTGCCAACCCTCCTCGGCGAGGGCGGGCCGGCGCCGCCGGAAACCGGCGAGACACGCTGCCCGTTGACCGCTGCCCCCGCGTCTTTACCGGCTCCGCCCGGGACGTGGGGGCGGTGCGCCACCCCAGGCGACCGCAGGGCCAGGGTCGCACCCGTCTACTCATGGAGGCACATGCATGAGCACATCTGTCATTTCCGGTATCCAGTCGATTGAGCTGGAGATCACCGGCACGTGCCAACTCCGGTGTACCCACTGCTGCACCAACAGCGGTCCGCAGGCACCCGCCGGGCGCATGACCCGCGAGGACTGGTCGCGCGTCATCGCGGACGTGGCCGAGCTGGGCATCCCCATGGTGCAGTTCATCGGCGGCGAGCCGACCCTCTCGCCGCACCTCCCGCAGTTCATCGATGAGGCGCTCGACGCCGGCCTCGGTGTCGAGGTGTATTCGAACCTCACCCACGTACGGCCGTCGCTATGGGGCTCCTTCAGCCGCCAGGGCGTCTGCCTCGCCACGTCCTACTACAGCGACGACCGGGCCCAGCACGAGGAGATCACCCGCACGCGCGGAAGCCTCGACCGCACCAGGGCGAACATCGCCGAAGCGGTCCGCCGCGGTATCCCTCTGCGCGCCGGCATCGTGGAAGTGATCGAGGGGCAGCGCGTCGAGCAGGCCAAAGCAGAGCTGCACCGGCTCGGGATCAAGGAAATCCAGATCGACCGCATGCGCAGGATCGGCCGTGCGGCCGAGCCGGACGCGAGTACGCCGACCGCCGCCCGAGCTGTGCGGACACTGCTTTCGGCACCGCGTGTCCGTCTCCCCCGACGGGGCCGTGTCCGGCTGCATCCTCAGTCGCTTCATGGTCGCCGGCAACGTCCGCGAACAGCGTCTCGCCGAGATCCTGCACAGCGACCGATGGGGCGAGATGATGGCGGCCGTGCCGGAGCCGCGCGCCGGCGCCTGTACCCCGGACGATTCGAACGACTGCGACCCCGCCCGTACGCCCGCCTGCAACCCAAAGCATTTCGCGCCCGCCCCGTCGCCCTCCCTTGGAGTCCACGCGTGAACTGGACCACTTGCGCCGCCGCTCTGGCCGACGTCTCAACTCACCGGCACTCCCGATGGGCGCCGGCCGTCGCCGCCACGCCACGGCACCTGTTCATCCCCCGATGGTGGACGCGCGCTGCCGATGGCTGGGAGCTGCGTGACGGTCCCACCGATACGGACCGCTGGTTTGAAGCGGCATACCGCGACACCTCGCTCGTGACCCGTGTCGGCCCCTTACACGCCGATCACGCCACGGCGGCCGACCGGCCGCACGGTCGGCCGACGTCCTCGGCCACCCTGCCGAGCCTGGTCGTGGGCATGTTCCAGCATGCCCGCATCGATGACGGCGACCGCTTGCTCGACGTGGGCACGGGAAGTGGGTACGGGGCCGCCCTCGCCGCTCGCAGACTGAGCGACGAGCAGGTGACGAGCGTCGACGTCGACCCCTACCTGACCGAGGTCGCCCGCAAGCGGATGAGCGAGACAGGCGCCGCTCCCACGCTCGACACGATCGACGCGACCGGGGACCTGCCGTACGAGCCCGCGAGCTTTGACCGGATCGTCGCCACGGTGTCCGTACGCACGATTCCCGCAAGCTGGCTCCGGGCGCTCTGCCCCGGCGGTCGGCTGGTGACCACGATCGCCGGTACCTCCCTCCTCGTGACGGCCGAGAAGGACGAGGACGGGGGTGCGACCGGGCGCGTCGAGTGGGACCGGGCAGGGTTCATGCACGCTCGCCACGGCGACGACTACCCGCCCGGTGCGGCCGTTCGCCTCGCCAAGGCCGCGGAGCTGGACGGAGATGAAGTGACTCGCGGTCCGTATCCCGTCGTCGACGTGGCGAACGCGTGGGACCTCGCTTCCATGCTCGAGGTCGAGGCGCCCGGTATCGAGCACGAGTACCGGGAGGACGGTGAGCAGCGTGTCGCGCTCATGGCACATGCCGACGGATCGTGGGCCCGGGCGACGGCGACCGGGAACGAGCGGCCCACCGTGCACCAGGGCGGCCCCCGCCGACTGTGGGATGCCCTCGACAAGGTCCGCGACTACTGGCTCAGCAACGGCGAGCTACCGGTACGAGGGGCCCGCGTGGACATCACACCCGACGGTCGTACGTTCCTCGGCCGCGGAAAGTGGTCTGCTGAGCTGAGGTGATCACAGCGGGACCGGCGGCACCGGCGCACCGCCTGCCGCCGAGGGACCCTACGGCGGGCCGCATCGGTCTCCGCACGCGCCCAGACGGCGCGATGCCCGGACAGCTCCCCAGCTGTCCGGGCATTCGTGCCGTCCGCCGCACCCCCGTCCCCACGGGGTTAAATGGCCGGAAGTCCCCGGCCCGGGCCGCTCTCCCGGGCCTGGGGCGCTCAGCGCCCCAGCATTCCCGCCACGGACGACGCTTGTGTGACGACTGCGTCCCAGCCGCCGAAGGTGATGGTCAGGAGGATGGCCATCGGCAGCACCATCGCCGCCGCGACCAGAGGGTGGCGGGTGCCGGTCTGCGGGCCGCCGAAGGCGTCGGCCGCCGCGCGAATGGACCTGCGACGACGCGTGTGGATGACCGTGCGTCCAGCCGTGTCCGCCATCGTCCCTCCTCCGTCACATCTGGGGGCGGCGAGCGTCTGACCTCGGGGGACGAGTGCTGCGCCCGCCGCTTGAGCACAACATTAGGTGCGCACCCCGGTCCTCGGCGTCATGCCTTCGTACCGATTGCCGGGCCTCCCGGAGGATGACCCCGGGAGGCGTCGACTACTCCCCTGGGTGGAGATGCGCCCTCACGCCTTGGGGTCTTCCCGGAGGGGTCCGGGGAATCGATCCTTCCGGAGCCCTTCCGGTGACCACGGAGTGTGCCCCTCCGAGCGCGTGCGAGCTCTACTCACCCTCTCCCTCCTCGCCCCGCGGTACCGGCTGCTCCACCAGTGCCAGGACGCGATTGGCCATGAAGCGGGCCGTCCGCACCACGGACCCATTACGGGTGACTTCGCTCACTTCCACCACCCCCCGCCGGACCGCTGTCTCGACCCTCCGGCCCGCCCTGCTGGCCACCACTTCATACGTCCGCGTCGTGTCCCCCGCATCCACGACTATCTCCACACGATCACCCTTCACGGTCTCAATCCCCCTTCTGAGACGGCCCCTTGAGATCACGCAGCACGGAGCCGAGCGTGGATTGCCACGATTCCGGCCCACTTCTCCAGGATCTCAGGCACCACTGACAATCCATCGGCCGACGCATGCGCGGCCTCTCAGCGCGCGGGGCCGTCAATCCGTAAGCTGTGCACGTCAGACGGACAGCGACGGACAACAGCGGCGGACTGACGGCAGATCAGCGGCAAACGGCAAGCAGACGGCAGCGGATGGGGCTCCCCACCAGGGGTTGAGGGAGGGCTCCCCACCGGAGGTAGGGGACGGACATGGCGATGATGCGGCTCCGGCGCGAGGACCCGCGTGTCGTCGGTTCCTTCCGGCTGCACCGGCGGCTCGGCGCGGGCGGCATGGGGGTGGTCTACCTCGGCTCCGACCGGCGCGGCCAGCGGGTGGCCCTGAAGGTGATCCGGCCGGATCTCGCCGAGGACCGGGAGTTCCGGTCGCGGTTCGCCCGGGAGGTCTCCGCCGCGCGGCGGATCCGCGGCGGCTGTACGGCCCGGCTGGTGGCCGCCGATCTGGAGGCCGACCGCCCCTGGTTCGCCACCCAGTACGTACCGGGCCCCTCACTCCACGACAAGGTGAACGAGGAGGGCCCGCTGCCCGCCGCCCAGGTCGCGTCGATCGGGTCGGCGCTGGCGGAGGGGCTGTTGGCGGTCCATGAGGCGGGGGTCGTCCACCGCGACCTCAAGCCCTCGAACATCCTGCTCTCCCCCAAGGGCCCGCGCATCATCGACTTCGGCATCGCCTGGGCGACCGGGGCCAGCACCCTCACCCACGTCGGCACGGCGGTCGGCTCGCCCGGCTTCCTCGCGCCCGAGCAGGTGCGGGGCGCGGCGGTGACCCCGGCGACCGACGTCTTCGCGCTGGGCGCCACGCTCGCGTACGCCTCGACGGCGGATTCGCCGTTCGGGCACGGCAGTTCCGAGGTGATGCTGTACCGGGTGGTGCACGAGGAGCCGCAGCTGCTGGGCGTCCCCGACGCCCTGGCGCCGCTGCTCCACGCCTGTCTGGCGAAGGATCCGGAGGACCGGCCGAGCACCCTGCAACTGTCGCTGCGGCTGAAGGAGATCGCGGCGCGCGAGGCGCATGGCCACGGCCACGGTGCCGGGGGTTACGGCGGCGGGCCGGGCCGGGCCCCGGCGCGGCGCCCCGAGGCGTACGCCGACCAGCACACGGAGCGGCGCCCGGGCAGTACGCCGACGCCGCGGAACGGGTCGCCGTCCCAGCGGCCGGGAGCCAGTACGGGCGGGGCCTCGGGCCGTCCCACCGGGCGGAACACCCCGGCGCGGCCACAGCAGGCGCAGCGCCGGAGCCCGCGGCCGCCCGCGCGTACGGACCGTCCGGGGCGTCCGGCCAACACCGTGCGCACCTCGCCGGGCGGACGCCGCCCCAGCGGGCCGAACCGCCGGCTGCTGCGGCAGCGGCTGACCGTGTTCGTCGTGGTGACGCTGCTGGTGGCGCTGGGGATCGCGGCGGCGCAGGGCTGTCAGGGCCCGGCGAATGGCTTGGGCGCACCGGCCAGGCCGACGGGGGCGGGGGCGGTCTCGTCGGTGGCGGCGGACTCGGTGGCGGTGGACTCGGTGGCGGCCGAGCCTGACGGCCGCTAGGGCGCGTCCGGCGCGGGTCTTGGCGCCTGCGGCGGGCTGTTCCCCTCCCCGCCCCTTCCCGCAACTGGGGCTCCGCCCCAGACCCCGCTCCTCAAACGCCGGAAGGGCTGGAAGGCGGGGCTACGCCCCAGCAACCCCCGGGGCCAGCGGCGGAGCCGCTGCCACGCGGCGGAGCCGCACATCGGCGCCGTGGGAGGGGGCAGGACGGGAAAGCGTCGATATGCGGCTACGCCGCGTGGCCCGCCGGGCAGCCCCGTAGCGGTCAGAGCCCCGGTCTGCCCGAGGTGACGGCGTAGAAGGCGACCGCCGCCGCCGCGCCCACGTTGAGGGAGTCCACACCGTGGGCCATCGGGATGCGGACCCACTCGTCCGCGGCCATCAGCGCCTGGGTGGACAGCCCGTCGCCCTCCGCGCCCAGCATCAGCGCGACCCGCTCCAGGCGGTGCGGGGCCGCGTCGTCGATGGTGGTGGCCTTCTCGTCGGGGGTCAGGGCGAGGATCTTGAACCCGGCGTCCCGGACCGCCTCCAACCCCCGCGGCCAGCTCTCCAGACGGGCGTACGGCACGGAGAAGACGGCGCCCATGGAGACCTTGACCGAGCGCCGGTAGAGGGGGTCGGCGCAGTCCGGGGAGAGGAGCACGGCGTCCATGCCGAGGGCCGCCGCGCTGCGGAAGATCGCGCCGGTGTTGGTGTGGTCGTTGACGGATTCCATGATGGCGACGCGCCGGGCGTCCTGGAGGACCGACTCCGCGTCCGGCAGCGGCTTGCGCTGCATGGAGGCGAGGGCGCCGCGGTGGACGTGGTAGCCGGTGACGCGTTCGGCCAGTTCGGGGCTGACGGCGTAGACGGGGGCGGGGACGTCCTCGATGACGTCCCGCATCACATCGACCCACTTGGACGACAGCAGCATCGAGCGCATCTCGTAGCCGGCGAGGCGGGCGCGTCGGATCACCTTCTCGCCTTCGGCGATGAACAGGCCCTCGGCCGGCTCCCGCTTACGTCGTAGCTCCACATCGGTCAGACCCGTGTAGTCGCGCAGCCGCGGGTCGTCCGGATCATCGACGGTGATGAGATCAGCCACTTAAGTGATACTGCCTTGTCCTGGATGCGGTGCCAATGAGCCCGACGCGAATAAGTTACCGGCGGTTACGTCCGCTTACGTCAGCGGTGGTCACGGGCCGAGAGGGCGACGACATCGCCGATCACCACGACCGCCGGGGGGCGTACCCCCTCGGCCGCGACCTTCTCCCCGACGGTGGCGAGGGTCGCGTCCACCCGCCGCTGGGCCGGGGTGGTGCCCTCCTGGACCACGGCGACGGGGGTGTCGGCGGCCCGGCCGTGGGCGACGAGGGTCGCGGCGATGGCGCCGATCTTCTCCACGGCCATCAGCAGCACCAGCGTGCCGCGCAGCCGGGCCAGCGCCGCCCAGTCCACCAGGGAGCTGGGGTCGTCAGGGGCGACGTGGCCGCTGACCACCGTGAACTCATGCGCGACGCCCCGGTGAGTCACCGGGATCCCGGCCGCGCCCGGGACACTGATGGAGCTGGAGATGCCGGGCACGACGGTGCACGGGATACCTGCCTCGGCGAGCGCCTCGGCCTCCTCCATGCCGCGTCCGAAGACGAAGGGGTCGCCGCCCTTGAGGCGGACGACCGACTTGCCCGCCTTGGCGTGCTCGATCAGCGCGTTGTTGATCGCCTCCTGCGCCATGAAGCGGCCGTACGGGATCTTCGCCGCGTCGATCACCTCGACATGCGGCGGGAGTTCATCGAGCAGATCGCGCGGGCCGAGCCGGTCGGCCACCACCACGTCCGCCTCGGCGAGGAGGCGGCGGCCGCGCACGGTGATCAGGTCCGGATCGCCCGGCCCGCCGCCCACCAGCGCCACCCGCGGGCCGCGGCTGCGGTGGCGGGGCGCGGCGAGGGTGCCGTCGCGCAGCCCCTCCACCACGGCGTCCCGGACGGCGGCGGAGCGGCGCGGGTCCTGTCCGGTGAGCACGGCGACGGTGACGCCCTCGCTGCGCCCGGTGGCCGGGGTCCAGGCGGAGGCGGCCTCGGCGTCATCGCTGCGGACGCACCAGATGCGGCGCGCCTCGGCCTCGGCGGACGCGGTGGCGTTGGCCTCCGGGTCGTCCGTGGTGATCAGGACGTACCAGGCGCCCTCGAAGTCGCCCTCCTGGTAGCGGCGGCGCTCCCAGCGCACCTCCCCCGCCTCGGCCATGGCCTCGACGGAGGCGGTGGCGGACGGCGAGATCAGCAGGATGTCCGCACCGGCCGCTATCAGCGCGGGCAGGCGGCGCTGGGCGACCTGCCCCGCCCCGAGGACGACCACACGCCGCCCGGAAAGGCGCAGTCCGACGGGGTATGCGAAGTGTTCGGACATGGCGGTGCGGCTCTCCTCGTGCGAATGCGCGGCCGCTGCGGCGCTGGAGCGGCTGATCGGCTGGGGCTTGATCGACTGGAGCGTGATCGGCTGGGACGTGATCGGCTCTGGTGCGGAGCCCCCGCCGACACCCTACGCGGCGGGGGCGCGCATCAGTTCTTCTCCGTGACCCCCGCGGAGTCGAACGTGGCCACCTCGTGCATCGCCCGTGCGGCGCTCTGCACCACCGGAAGGGCGAGCAGCGCCCCGGTGCCCTCGCCGAGCCGCAGATCCAGGTCGACCAGGGGGCGCAGGCCCAGCTTGTTCAGGGCCGCCACATGGCCCGGCTCGGCGCTGCGGTGGCCCGCGATGCAGGCCGCCAGCACCTCGGGGGCGATGGCCCGGGCGACCAGCGCGGCGGCGCCCGCGCTCACCCCGTCCAGGATCACGGGCGTACGCAGCGAGGCGCCGCCCAGCAGCAGCCCGGTGATCGCGGCGTGCTCCAGGCCGCCGATCGCCGACAGGACGCCGATGGGGTCGGCCGGATCGGGCTGGTGCAGTTCGAGACCGCGCCGTACGACATCGATCTTGCGGGCGTGCATCTCGTCGTTGATGCCCGTGCCGCGCCCGGTCACCTCGGCCGGGTCGGCGCCGGTGTAGATGGAGACCAGGGCGGCCGACACGGTGGTGTTGGCGATCCCCATCTCTCCGGTGAGCAGCGCCTTGTTCCCGGCGGCCACCAGATCGCGGGCCGTCTCGATGCCCACCTCGATGGCGCGCAGCACCTCCTCGCGGGTGAGCGCGGGGCCGACGGTGAAGTCGCCGGTGCCCGCCCGCACCTTGCGCGGCAGCAGCCCGGGGGTGCTGGGCAGATCGCTGGCCACCCCGACGTCCACGACGCACACCTCGGCGCCCACCTGGGCGGCGAAGGCGTTGCAGACCGCGCCGCCGCCCAGGAAGTTGGCCACCATCTGGCTGGTGACCTCCTGCGGCCAGGCGGTGACGCCCTGGGCGTGCACTCCGTGGTCGCCCGCGAAGATCGCGACGGCCGCGGGCTCCGGGATCGGCGGCGGGCACTGCCGGGACAGCCCGCTCAGCTGGGCGGAGATGATCTCCAGCATGCCGAGCGCACCGGACGGCTTGGTCATCCGCTTCTGCCGCTCCCACGCCTCGCCGAGCGCCTTGGCGTCCAGCGGGCGGATGCCCCGCAGGGTCTCCTGGAGCAGATTGTGCGGGTCGCCGCCGGGCAGGGTGCGGCGGCCGTACGTCTCCTCGTGGACGACCCAGGACAGCGGGCGGCGCTTGGACCACCCGGCCTTCATCAGCTCCGGCTCCTGCGGGAACTCGTCGACGTAGCCGACGCACAGGTACGCCACGACCTCCAGATGGTCGGGCAGCCCGAGCTCCCGCACCATCTCGCGCTCGTCGAAGAAGCTGACCCAGCCGACGCCGAGGCCCTCGGCGCGGGCGGCGAGCCAGAGGTTCTCCACCGCGAGCGCGGAGGAGTACGGCGCCATCTGCGGCTGGGTGTGCCGGCCGAGGGTGTGACGGCCGCCGCGGGTGGGATCGGCGGTGACGACGATGTTGACCGGGGTCTCGAGGATAGCCTCGATCTTCAGTTCCTTGAACTGCTTGGCCCGGCCCTTGGGGAGGGACTTGGCGTACGCGTCCCGCTGGCGCATGGCCAGCTCGTGCATGGCGCGCCGGGTCTCCGCCGAGCGGATGACGACGAAGTCCCACGGCTGGGAGTGCCCGACGCTGGGCGCGGTGTGCGCGGCTTCGAGCACGCGCAGCAGCACCTCGTGCGGGATGGGGTCGGACCGGAAGCCGTTACGGATGTCCCGGCGCTCGCGCATCACGCGGTGGACGGCGGCGCGCTCGGCCTCGTCGTACCCCTCGGCGCGGGGGCCGATGGGGATGGGGATGAGCTCGGGCTCGGTGTCGGTCTCGGGGTCCGGTGTGGGTTCCTGGGCCTCGTCCGTTACGGGCTCGGGGGCCGTTTCGGGATCCGTTCGGGGCTCGGGCTCCGGCTCGGGGCTGTGTGCCTCGGGGTCGTCGGTGGCCGCGGGCTCGGTGGCTTCCGGGTCCGCGGGCTCCGGTCCGGCGGCCCCGGCCTCGGGCTCGGCGGCTTCGGTCACACCAACCTCGGGCTCGGCGACTTCGGCCGCATCGGCCTCGGGCTCGGCGGCTTCCGGGCCATCGGCCTCGGGGGGAGCGGCCTGCGGCTCCGTGGCTTCCTGCTCGGTGGTCCCGGGCTCCGTGGCTTCGGCTTCGGGTGCCGTTTCGGGCGTCGGGGCCTCGGGCTCGGTGGGCTGGGCTTCCGCCCCTGCTTCTGCCTCAGGCTCCGCCGCTGGCTCGGTGGCTTCGGCCGCGGCCTCCGGCACTGCCTCGGCCGCCGCCTCCGCGTCCGGCTCGGCGGTCTCGGACGCCTCCGCCTCAGCGGCTTCGCTCTCGGTGGCCTCGGCCTCCGGGACGTCCGGGGTGTCCGGGGTGTCCGGGGTGTCCGCCGCTTCGGCCTCGGGAGCCTGCGCCTCCGGGGACCGCTCCTCGGCCTCGGCCACGGTCTCCGGGCTCTCCGGCTCGGCCGCCGCCTGCTCAGGCGTCTCGGCAGACGGCTCCGGCATCGCTGCCTCCGCCTCCGGGACGACCTCCGCCTCCGGCGCGGCCTCGGCCTCCGGCTCGGCGGGCGCCTCCTGCTGAGGCGTCTCCGCAGCGGCCGGTTCCTCGGCGGCGGCTTCCTCGGGCTGAGGCGTCTCGTCGGCCACGTCGGCCACTATCGAGTGAGCCGGGCCCACCGCGATCGGCTCCGCCGATTCGGCGGGCGGCTCCGGGAGTTCCTGAGCGGCATCCTGGGCGGGGGCCTCGGCGGCGGGAGCGTACGGCTCCTCGGCCGTGACCGGCTCATGGGCCAATTGCGCCGGGATCTCGGGTGTGGCCTCCGCGGCCGGGGCGGGGGCGGGCTGGGCCTCGGGCTGCTCGGTGACGGGCTCGGTCTGCGCCTGGGCCGGGATGTCGACGACCTGCTCCTCGGCCACAGCGGCCTCCGGGGCGGGCTCCATGACGGGCTCCCCGGCCTGGGCCGGGATCGTCGCGCCCATCGGGTGCGGGCCCGCGGCCGCCGGGTCCCCGTACGCCTGGTCCATCGCGACCGGCTGTGCCTCCGGCGCCATCGCCTCGGGCTGGACGAACTGCTCGGGAGCGGGCTCCGCTTCGGGCCCCTCCGCGACCTGAGGCTCCTCGGCCGTACCGGCCGTCTCCGCGGGAGCGGGCGCGGGCGCGGCGGCCTGCGCGGCCTGCTGCGCCGGCGGGGTGGAGTCCCAGGCGTCCCCCGGCTGCGGGGCGTCGACCATCTGCGGGAGGTCCGCGAGCTGGGGCCCGGGGAGCCGGCTCACATCGTCGGGCTGCGCGGTGAAGTACTGCGGCCCTGCGGCGTACTGGGGCGCGGTGGAGTAGTCGGCCGCCAGCGGCTGCTCGAGCATGATCGGCTGCTCGGGAACGAGGAACTGCTCAGGCGCGCCGAACTGCTGCTCGGGCCCTGCGAACTGCTGCTCGGACTCGGCGAACTGCTCAGGAGCGGCGAACCGCTGCTCGCCCCCGGCGAACTGCTCGCCCTCGGCGAACTGCTGCTCGGGCCCGGCAAAGTGCTCCGGCCCGGCGAACTGCTGCTCCGCCATCCCGCCCTGCTCAGGCGCCGGAACGGCCTGCTGCGGCCCCGCCCCGTACTCGGGCTGGGACCCGGCCTGGTGCGGCACCTGGGGCTGCGGCTCCACCACGGCCTGCGGCTCCGGCTCCGGCGCGGCCTGCGGCTCGGGCTCCGGCTGGCGTACGGGCGCGGCGTGCCGGCCCGCGGCCGGGCCTCGGTCGGCGAGCGAACGCACCACGCCGTTGGAGGTGTCGGGCACCGGCGGACCCATGTGGAGCGGCCGCCGGGCGGGGGCGGCGGGTGCCGCGTACGCGGCCTGGGCGGGGGCCGACTGCGGTACGGGCTGCTCCGCCACGGGCTGCGGCTCGGGCATCTGGGTCTCGGCGTACGCGGCGGCGCCGGGGTCGAGCGCGCCCGCCTCGTAGGCCCCGGTCTGGTACTGGGCCTGCTGCTCGCTCCAGGCGCCCTGGGCGCCCGGCATCAGCAGCAGATCGTCCTCCTCGCCGACGTGTTCGGGCCCGTCGAGGAAGGTGTAGGCGGCGCCGGGAGGGACACCGGGATGCGGCTGTTCGATGTAACCGGCGTCGGCAGGCGGGGCATGGACATCCGCCGGGTGCGGATGTCCGAGTCGTCCGCCTGCGTTCTCCGGCAGTCCCTCTCCCGGGACCTGGCCGGTGTCGGTCATGCGTACCCCTCGCCCATCGCTAGTGCTCCTTCCAACCGCCTACCGCCGAGAGCAAGCCCCCTGAGCAAGAACGAGCATGCGCCGTGCGCGGCACGTAGACACGCCGAGGCTTGCCTACCGCCACCCCTCCAAGGAAGGGGCATTTTCCGGCCTTTGGCCAATAAAGCGCCGAACGCCGGGCAGCGGTACAGGCAGTACAACGATCCGCCAGCCTACCCCGCGCGGTGCCCCGGGCAGGTCACCGGGGCGAAGCTCGGGGCGAACGTCACAAGGACAAAATCACTGGTGCGGGCGGTGACCGCAGAGCATGAAGGCGACCGCGCGCTCCCGTTCGGTCCAGCCCCGCGTGTCCATTTCGACGGACTGCAGCAGCACGCATTCGACGGCGTAGCCGCCGTCCTCCAGCGCCTGGCCGATGGCCTCCGCCTCGTCGCGGGTCGCGGCGTGGGTGACGATGCGCTCGGGGCGGCGCGCGGCGCACGCGGCGACGACGGGTGCGCCCCCTCCCCCGACCCGCACCACGTCCGGCTCCGGCAGATCCTCCAGCACCTCGGGGGCGACGCCCTGGACGACCTGGAGCTGGACGCCGAAGCGGCGGGCCAGGGTGTCGGTGCGCTCACAGGCGTCCGGGTCGCGGTCGACGGTGATGACGGCGGCGCCGAACCCGGCGGTCTCGACGGCCGCCGCGCCGCTGCCCGCGCCGATGTCCCAGACCAGGTCGCCCAGGCGGGGGCCGATACGGGCGAGTTGAAGGGCGCGCAGCTGCGGGGACTCGCTCTCGCCCAGCACGGTCCCGTACGCGGGGCCGGGCAGCGCCCAGCCGCGGACGGCGCCGGGATAGCCGGGGTCGCGTCCGGCGATCCAGCCGCCGCTCTGCAGCGCGCCGCGGGCGGCGCCGGCCGCCGGGCCGCCGCGGACGGGAGTTATCCCGGAGCCGCCGATGACGATGACGACGTTGGGGTCGCGCCAGGCGTGGTCGGCCGCCTTGTCGGAGGTCAGGACGGTGACCTGCTCGCGTTCTGTGCCCAGCGCCTCGCAGATGACGAAGGTGCGGTGCACCGGGCCGAGCAGCAGTGCGAGTTCGGCGGGGCCGGCGCCGGGCGAGGTGAGGACGGCGACCTTGGTGTGGGCGCGGCAGACGTTGACCGCGCGGCGCAGATCGCGGCTGTGGGCGACGACGACCTGGGCGTCGTCCCAGGGCATCCCGGCCCGGGCGAAGGCGGCGGCGACGGAGGAGACGGCGGTGACGACCTCGACCTCGAGTCCGTGCTCGGGAGCGCGCAGGGCGCGGACGACGCCGAAGAAGCCGGGGTCGCCGTCGGCCAGGACCACGGCGGTGCCGCGGTGCTGGGCGATCCTGCGGGCCGCGAGGTCCACGCTGCCGAGCCGGATCCGCTCGGCGCCCGGCGGGACTTCGGGCAGCGCCAGGTGGTGGGCGGCGCCGGCCACGAGGGTGGCTGCCGCGAGGGCGGAGCGGGCCGCGTCCGTCAGCGGGGTGCCGTCCCAACCGATCACCGTGACGCGGTCGGCCATCGTCCTTGTTCTCCCCTATGTGTGGCGGGTTCGGGTCTGTCGGGTGCGTCGCGGTGGGCCGCGTGCGTCGCGTGGTGTGCCTGTGAGGGTTCACGGGCGGGTCGCGGCCGGTGTGCCGCGGATGCGCGGGGCACCGTCCCGGATGCGGCCGAGGCGCGGGTGCTCGGCGCGGACGAAGAGTACCCCGGCTGGTCCGGACCGCTGGAGCGGGGGCGGGCGTGGGGGTGGTGCGCCGGGGGCGCGGGCGGCGCGAATGCGCCGGATCTCCGCCCCGGCCGGGGCGCGGCGGGGCGTCAGCCCCAGTCGGAGTAGGTCGGATAGACGCCGAAGCCGTCGGGCTCGGAGATCCGGTCGGGCGCGCCGTCGAGGTCCTCGGCGAGCAGACTCCAGACGATGAGGTCGGTGCGCATATCGGTCCAGCCGCCGTCCTCCGTCTGGGTGCGGGCTATCCAGGCGTTGCGCAACACACCCTCGCTGATGCAGCCGACCTTCTGGGCGACCTGCTGGGCCGCGGTGTTGCCGGCGGCCGTGCGCAGCTCCAGGCGCTCGAACTTCTGGTCCTGGAACAGCCAGCGGGCCACGGCGAGCACGGCCTCCGAGGCATAGCCCTCACCGCGCGCCCAGGGGGCGACGATATAGCTGGCCTCGGTGGCCAGCAGTCTCCAGTCGGTATGGCTCAGATGCACGATGCCGACCAGCCGCTGGGTGAGGAATTCGGCGACCGCGAAGACGATGCCCCGGCCCGTGGTCCGTTCCGCCGGGGCGAGCCGCAGCGCCTGGTCGCGGGCGTCCGCGGGGCTGTACGGATTGGGCGCCCGGGTCCAGGCGATGATGTGTTCGTCGTTCATCATGTCCGCGAGCGCGGGTATGTCCGCTTCCTCGAACGGGCGCAGCACCAGCCGTTCCGTGCTGATGGAGATGTCCGGGAAGGTGGATGTCATGCGCCGCTCCGTAACCGGGGGTCGTTTCAGGGCCGTAGAGAGGCCCAGCATGCAGCATCACGCAGGGGAAATGCAGCACGGGGGGTGAATCGGAAGGCCCCGCATCCGGTTGTGGTCCGGATGCGGAGCCCTGGGGATCCGCCGGTGGGCGGGAAGGTTGGCGCGATCGTTGCGGTGGTGTCGCGGTGCGCCGGGGATCAGAAGGACGGCAGCACGGAGCCCTGGTACTGGTCCTTGATGTACTTCTTCACCTCGGGGGAGGTGAGGAGCTTGGCCAGCTTCTTGACGCGCGGGTCGTCCTCGTTGCCCTTCTTCACGGCCAGGAAGTTGGCGTACGGGTTGTTCTTGGGCGATTCGATGAGGATGGCGTCCTTGGCGGGCTTGAGGTGCGCCTCGATGGCGTAGTTGCCGTTGACGACCGCGGCGTCCACGTCGTCGAGCGACCGCGGGAGCTGGGCGGCCTCCAGTTCCTTGAACTTCAGGCCCTTGGGGTTGGTGGCGATGTCCTTGGGGGTGGCCTCGTTGCCCACACCGCTCTTGAGCTTGATGACCCCGTTGGCGTCCAGCAGCTTCAGCGCGCGGGCCTCGTTGACCGTGTCGCTCGGAACGGCCACGGTGGCGCCCTTCTTGAGGTCGCCGGCCTTCTTCACCTTGTGCGAGTAGAGACCGAGCGGCTCGAGGTGCACGGTGACGACGGGCACGATGTCGGTGCCCTTCTTCTTGTTGAAGTCGTCCAGGAACGGCTGGTTCTGGAAGTAGTTGGCACCGACCGAGCCGTCCTGGGTGGAGAGGTTCGGCGTGTTGTAGTCGGTGAACTCCCGGACCTCCAGCTTGAGGCCCGCCTTGTCGGCCAGATGGTCCTTGACGTAGTTGAGTATCTCCGCGTGCGGGACCGGGCTCGCGGCGACGACCAGCGCGCCGTTCTTGTCGTTGGAGGACGAGGGGCTGCAGGCGGCGGCGCCCAGGGCGAGCGCGCCGGCGGCGAGGACGGTGGTGACGGTCTTGGTGGTGTTACGCACGAAAAGTGCCTTTCTTCGGGGGCGCACGTAGCCGCCGCGGGTGCGGAAGCGGAATGACGGGCGGGCGGTACGGGAGGGGGACGGGAGGTGGGTGGGGGCTCAGGGGACCTTGGTCGGCTCCACGGATTCGACCTCGGCGGGCGCGGCCTCCGGCTCCGGGGCCGGCGCGGGCTTCCCGGTCCGGGACGGTCCGCCGCGCAGCAGCACCAGCCGCGGGGCGACCGAGGAGCGGCCGCGGTGGGAGAGGCCGCGGGCGGCGAGGTCGCCCGCGAACTGGATGACGGAGATGACCACCGCGAGGATGGCGACGGTGATCCACATCAGCTTGGTCTCGAACCGCAGATAGCCGTAGCGGACCGCCAGGTCACCGAGGCCACCGGCACCGACCGTGCCGGCCATCGCGGAGTAGCCGATGAGCGCGACGATCGTGGTGGTCGCGCTGGAGATCAGCGCGGGCAGCGACTCGGGCAGCAGCACCTTGCGGACGACGGTCCAGGTGGAGCCGCCCATCGCCTGCACGGCCTCGACCAGCCCGCCGTCCACCTCGCGCACCGAGGTCTCCACGAGCCGGGCGTAGAAGGGGATGGCGCCGATGGCCAGGGGCACGATCGCGGCCTCGGGGCCGATGGTGGTGCCCACGATCGCCCGGGTGAAGGAGATCAGGGCGACCATCAGGATGATGAACGGCATCGAGCGGGCGATGTTGACGATCTGCCCGACGACCTTGTTCACCATGACGTTCTGCAGCACTCCGCCGCGGTCGGTGAGGACCAGCAGCACGCCGAGCGGCAGTCCGCCGACGACGGCGATCACCGCCGACCATCCCACCATGTAGAGGGTGTCCCAACAGGCCTGCTCCAGCAGGGGCTCCATCTCGGACCAGGTCACTTGGCGCCCTCCTTGAGCAGCGGGGTCGGGTTCGCGCGCGGGCCGTCGGCGACGGCCGCGACATCGACCTGCAGGCCCTGCTCCCGCAGGAAGCCGATCGGGACGACGTTCTCCTCGAACCGGCCGGGCAGCTCGATCCGCATCCGGCCGACCTGGTGGCCGCCGACGGTGTCCATCGCGGCGCCCAGGATCGAGATGTCGATGTTGTACGTACGGGAGAGCTGGGAGATGACCGGCTTGGTGGCCGCCTCGCCCTGGAAGGTGACGTCCACGACCGTACGGTCCTCGCCCGAGGGCACCCCGCCGACCGGGAAGAGCTCCTGGGCCAACTCGGAGCCTGGCGTCGCCAGCAACTCGCTGACCTGGCCGGACTCCACGATCCGGCCGTCGCGCATCAGCGCGGCCGAGTCGCAGATCGTCTTGACGACGTCCATCTCGTGCGTGATGAGCAGCACGGTCAGACCGAGCTGCTCATTGAGGTCGCGCAGCAGCTGGAGGATCGAGCGGGTGGTCTCGGGGTCGAGCGCGGAGGTCGCCTCGTCCGAGAGCAGCACCTTGGGGTCGCCGGCGAGCGCGCGGGCGATGCCGACGCGCTGCTTCTGGCCACCGGAGAGCTGCGCGGGGTACGCCCTGGCCTTGTCGCCGAGGCCCACCAGCTCCAGCAGCTCCAGTGCCTTGCGGGTGCGCTCCTTGCCCGAGACGCCGAGGATCTCCAGGGGCAGCTCGACATTGTCCCGCACGGTGCGCGAGGAGAGCAGGTTGAAGTGCTGGAACACCATGCCGATACGGCTGCGGGCCTGGCGCAGCGCGGAGCCGGCGCTCTGCCGGCGCCCGGCGAGCGCGGTCAGGTCCTGACCGGCCACGGTGACCGTGCCGGAGGTGGGGCGCTCCAGGAGGTTGACGCAGCGGATGAGGGTGGACTTCCCGGCGCCGCTCTGGCCGACGACGCCGTACACCTCACCCTCGCGGACATGCAGATCGACGCCGTCGAGGGCGGTGACCTCGCGGCCTCGTGAGCGGTAGACCTTGGTCAGGTCCGTGGTGGTGATCACAGGGTTTCCGTCACTGTTGAGTGCACGGCGGTTGGTGCCGCCGGGCACGGCTCGTTCATTTCGGAACGCGGCAGGGCGGACCCGAGGGGTTGCGCGGTGTGTGGGCGCGGTTCGGGTTCCGGTGACGCGGGGCGGCGCGGTCCGGCGCACTGGGCGCGCGGGTCCGGCTCAGCCGGTCTCGCTTCGGGGCGCGAGGCTCAGGCGGGGGCCCTCAGCAGTCACACATTCGACACCGACAACGAGCACCGGGCGTGGGGTTCGCCTCGGTCGCAGGGATGCGGCAGCTCGTCGTGGTCATGGCTGCAAGTAAAGCAGACACGTGTACGGGCCCATCAAGCATGTCCGTATAGTGGACATGCTTGACCGGTCCGTGGACGGTGGAAGGGGTGCCCGGGACCCGGTTCAGACCCGGCAGGTGATCTCCACGGCCCCGTCGAGAAGCCGTGCGGACACGGCCGACAGGTCCTCGACCACGATGTCGGCGACCAGCTCTTCGCGGGCGGTCGTTGTGGTCAACGCCACGGTCCGCATCCCGGCCGCACGGCCCGCCGCGAGCCCGGCCGGGGCGTCCTCGAAGACCACACAGCGTGCCGGGTCGACTCCGAGCCGCTCCGCCGCCAGCAGGAACGGCTCCGGGTCGGGCTTGCCGCGGGTGATGTCGTCGGAGGTGATCAGCGTCCCGGGGCGTATCGCCACCTCGGCCAGGCGGGCCTCGGCCAGCGGGCGGTTGGCGGAGGTCACCACGGCCCAGCGCGCGGCGGGCAGCCCCGCCAGCAGCTCGGCGGTGCCGGGGAGCAGCTTCACCCCGCCCGGTACGTCCTCCAGCTCCAGCTCGTCGATGCGCGCCCGGGCCCGCGGGGCGCGGTCGGCGGGGAGCAGATCGGCGATGATGTCGTCGGCCGGGCGGCCGTGCAGCTCGACCCGGGCGAAGTCCTCCGCGGGAATCCCCTGCTCCTCGGCCCAGCGGGTCCAGCAGCGGTGCACCGAGTCCAGGGAGGAGACGAGGGTTCCGTCGTTGTCGAACAACAGCGCGTCAGCGGAGATCTTCATGAGCCGCAGCGTACGTGGGGGTCGCGGACGCCCTCGGGCGCGGGGCCGAGCGCAGCGCGGGCGGGCGGGCCGATTACCCTCGTCCCATGGTTGTCACTCCCTGTGTGCGCCGCCCTCGGGTGCGCCGCCGCACCGCGCGGAGGTCCCGTTGATCGACGCGCTGACGGTCGCGCTCGGTGTGACCGCGCTCCTTCTCGCCGCGTGGTGCGGCTTCGCCGCCTATCGGGACCAGCCGACCAAGGACTGGCACTTCATCGGCATGGCCGTGGTGGCACTGCTGGCGATCGTGCAGCTGGTCATAGGAGTGGTGCGGCTGGCGGGCGGCGCCGACCCGCAGCAGGGGGTGGCCATCTTCGTGGCCTACCTCATCGGCTCGGCGCTCGCCGTGCCGGTCGCGGCGTTCATGTCGCTCACGGAGCGGACCCGCTGGGGTTCGGCGACGGTCTCCGCGGCGGCCGTGGTCCTGGCCGTGCTCGAGGTGCGGCTGTACGACATCTGGGGAGGCGTCGGTGGCTGATTCACAGGAGGCATCGGTGACCGAGGACTCGGCGGCCGGGACAACGGGCGGAAAGCCGGAGGCGAACGCGCGGACCGGACTGGGGCAGGGCCCCGGGCGGCTGCTGGTGCTGCTCTACGGGGTCTTCACCGTGGCCGCCGCGTCCCGCTCGATCTACCAGCTGATCGCCCAGTACCAGGAGGCCCCGCTCGCCTACATCCTCTCGGCGGTCTCCGCCGCGGTGTACGCGTTCATCACGGTCTCGCTGGTCCGCGGCGGCGAGGGCGCGCGCAAGGCGGCGATGGTCTGCTGTGCGGCGGAGCTGGTGGGGGTGCTGACGGTGGGGACCTGGACCCTTGCCGACCCCTCGGCCTTCCCCGACCAGACGGTGTGGTCCGACTACGGGATGGGCTATCTGTTCATCCCGATCTTCCTGCCGGTCACGGGCCTGCTGTGGCTGCGCAAGGCCCGCCGGGGCGCACCGGATACGGCGTCGCGGGCCTGACCCACGCCTCTGGCCTGACCCACGCCTCTGGCCTGACCCAACGCCTCTGGCCTGACCCAACGCCGGGGGCCTACCGGGGCTCCGCCCCCGGATCCCGGCCCTCGGTCGCCGGGCGGGCCGGCAGTCCAGCCCGGCCGACGACCGGCCACCTCAGGCCACGGCCTAAGCGCTGGCGGCGTACGCGGCGGCCGTGGCGTCCTTCTCCAGGGTCACCAGGCTCAGCCGGCGGTTGACCTCCTCGGTGCCCACCTGGGCGTAGCCGTAGCGGCGGTACAGCCGCAGATTGCCCTCGCTGCGGTGCCCGGTGAACAGCCGGTACCGCTTGGCGGCCCGCTCCTCGGTCAGCCGCTCCTCGATGGCCGCGAGCAGCCGTCCGCCCAGGCCGTGCCGCTGCATCCGCGGGTGGACGATCAGCTTGCCGATGGCGGCGGTCCCCTTGTCGTCGACGACTCCGCGGACCGAGCCGACGACCTCCGCGCCGAGCCGGGCGACGAGCACGCAGCCCCCGCTCAGTTCGGCGCGCAGGTCGTCGAGCGACTGCGTCAGCGGTTCGATCGAGTAGTCGCCGTAGAGCTCCGCCTCGCCCTGGTAGCACAGATATTGCAGCTTCAGGATCTGCTCGGCGTCGTCCGCGGTCGCCGCGGAGATGGTCACGCTCATGCCCATGTGCGCATGCCTCCCCTATTCTCGGTCCCCCGGTCGCGGTGAGGGTAGGAGTGCGACCGGGGGTTCATGGCCTGGGTGGAGGCGCCGCATGGTGGGCGTCCGCCTCCGAGGCGCCGGTTGTCTATCGCTCCTTTCCCCATGGTTCAGGAGCCGCAACCTCCGCCGTGAGCATTCTGCGCAGGCAAGCCAGACATCGGGAACGTACCGGGCCCAGACTGCCCTGTGACATTCCCAACTGGCGCGCGATCTCGCGGTACGTGAGGTCGGAGCGGGAGAGCATCGCCGCGAGCAGCGCGGGGCAGCGGCCGGGCAGCCGCCGCACCGCCGCGCGCAGCGTCCGGCGGGTCTCCGCGGTCAGTACGGCGTGTTCGGCGGGGTGGGACTCGGGGCCGCTGAGCGGGCCGCCGGCCATCGGGTCGTACGGCACCTCGCGGCGCGCCCGGCGCCTGGCCCCGCGCACCTCGGCCCGTACGGCACAGCGCAGCCAGCGGGCGGGGTGGGGCGGCGGTCCGGTGTCCCGGGTGCGTTCCAGCAGCCGTAGCCAGACGGCCTGTTCGAGTTCGGCGGGCTCGACGCCGACGCCGTATGCCTCGGCCGCCGCTTCGGCGGCCAGCAGCGGGCCCAGGTGCTTCACAAGGTCCATGCCGGGCGGGACGAGGCCGGGTCGTGGGGTGGTTGCCGGGTGACGGTGGTCTCACTCGACCGGGGAAGCGGCGGGGCCGCGCCTTGACGCTCGCGCGGCCCCGCCGTCACCCACCCGTAGGTGCGGAACTACTTGCGGAAGTCCGCCGCCGCGAGGAGGGCGGTGTCCGCGTTGTCGGAGAAGATGCCGTCAATTCCGGTCGCGAAGTATGCCTTGAACGCCCCGAAAGCGTCACCGTAGGCGTTGGGGTCGGTGCCGCGGCGGAAGTCGGCCGGGAGGAAGGTGTTCTCGTTGCGCATGGTGTACGGGTGCAGGATCAGCCCCGCCGCGTGCGCGTCCTTCACCACGCTGGTCGGCGTGCCCAGCTTGCCGTCCGGCGTCCGGGGGATGATGACCGACAGATCCGGGCCGATGCCCTGGGCGTAGCTCGCGATCCACTTGAGGCCCTCGGGCTTGACCAGGTCCGCGACCGTACGCGGGTCGTTCGCCTCGACGAAGTCCCAGGGCCGGCTGTCCATGGTGGACAGCAGCACGACGGACGGGGTGCCGACCAGCTTGCGCAGCCGCTGGATGCTGCTCGGCTCGAAGGACTGGAGGAACAGCGCCGCGTCCTTCTTGTGGCGGCCGTACCGGCGCAGCAGCTTGGCCAGCGGCTCCTCGAGGCCGAGGCCCAGCTTGCGGAAGTAGGTGGGGTGCTTGGTCTCCACGTACAGCCACACGCGGCGGCCGCGCCTGCGGCCCTCGCGCTCGGCCCACTGCAGCACCTCTTCGAAGGTGGGCACCTCCCAGCGGCCGTCGTAGAGCGTGTTGCGCTGGCGGTTGCCCGGGATGCGCTCCTTGGCGCGCAGCGTCTTGAGCTCGGCGAGGGTGAAGTCCTCGGTGAACCAGCCGGTGAGCTTGGTGCCGTCGACCGTCTTGGTGGTCTTGCGGTCGGCGAACTCCGGGTGCGCGGAGACGTCCGTGGTGGCGGTGATGTCGTTCTCGTGGCGGCAGACCAGATGGCCGTCCTTGGTGGGGACCAGGTCCTGCTCGACGATGTCCGCGCCCATGTCCAGGGCGAGCTGGTAGGAGCCGAGGGTGTGCTCGGGCCGGTAGCCGCTGGCGCCGCGGTGGCCGATCACGGTGGGAACCGGCAGCTCATGGCCCCGGCCGGACGTCTCGGCGGCGGCGGCCGCGCCCGGCGCCGTCCGCGTGTCCGCGGCCGTCGCCGTGCCCGCACCGCTCAGCGCCACCGCTCCCGCGCCGAGGGCCGCGGCCCCCAGGAGGGCGCGCCGTCCGGGCTGTTGCTCCCGCTCCATCTGCACTCCTTGATGTGGTGTTCAACACCTGTCAAATCCAGTCAGAAGATGGGCTGATGGTAGGCGTGGGCGGCTTTCCTACGGGAGACATCGGACGAAACGCGGGGGGAACGCGGGTCAACACTGCGTTCCAGGTGGGTGAACCTGGTGTGCGCCGGGGCGCAACCGGCGAGTATCGTCCTCATCGGCGCTCCGGTGCGGTACGAGGTTGACGGACCGTACAACGGTGCGCCCCAGACCTTGACCCCGACCGGAGGGCCCGTGTCCCGATTCGCGTTTCTGAAGGCAGTACTCGGTCCGCTGATGCGCCTGATGTTCCGCCCACGGGTCGAGGGGGCCGAGGGCATTCCGGGCTCGGGCCCGGTGATCCTCGCCGGAAACCATCTCACCTTCATCGACTCGATGATCCTGCCGCTGGTCTGTGACCGTCAGGTCTTCTTCATCGGCAAGGACGAGTACGTCACGGGCAAGGGCCTCAAGGGCCGCCTGATGGCCTGGTTCTTCACCGGCGTCGGCATGATCCCGGTGGACCGGGACGGCGGACGCGGCGGCGTCGCGGCGCTGATGACGGGGCGCCGGGTGCTGGAGGAGGGCCGGGTCTTCGGCATCTACCCCGAGGGCACCCGCTCCCCCGACGGCCGCCTCTACCGGGGCCGTACCGGTATCGCCCGCCTCGCGCTGATGACCGGCGCGCCCGTGGTGCCGTTCGCGATGATCGGGACCGACCGGATCCAGCCGGGCGGCAAGGGGCTGCCGCGGCCGGGCCGGGTGCGGGTCCGCTTCGGCGAGCCGCTGGAGTTCACCCGCTACGAGGGCATGGACCGCGACCGCTATGTGCTGCGGGCCGTGACCGACGAGGTGATGAGCCACGTGATGCGGCTGTCGGGTCAGGAGTACGTGGACATCTACGCCACGAAGGCGAAGGCGGCCGCCTGACCTTTCGGGGCTGACCGCGGCGGTCCGGTGTTCGGGCCGCCGCGGTGGTGTGTCGGGGGCGCCGAGGTTCCGCGGCCGGGCGGCGGTTCGGGTTACGGCGGTTCATTGCGGCGGTTCAGGGTGTCGCGGTTCAGGTTGCGGCGGTTCGGGTTGCGGCGGTTCCGCCTCCGGTGGGCCGCCGGGGAGGCGTCCCGCGGTGAGCCGTCACGCCCACCCGTTCGGGCGAATCCGCGGCCCGCGCCCCGGCGAAACCGCCGTTACACGGCGTTCCGGTCAACCCGCCGGGCGCGGCGAGCTGTCGGCTCCGGTCGGCGTCGTCCGTCGCCATCGAGGCGGAAGATCTGATTCCGCTACCCGCTGGTCACCACCGGGCCCGGGCACTATGGTGCCGCGGGTGACCACGATGACCGTGCCCTCCCCCGACTTCGTGACGCTGCGCGGTCGGCGATTCGCCCTGACCGATTTCGGCGGACCGGGCGATCCGGTGCTGGCCCTGCACGGCCACTTCGGCCGGGGCAGGATGTACGCGCCCCTGGCCGCCGCCCTCGCCCCCGAGCGGCGGGTGATCGCCCTCGATCAGCGGGGCCACGGGCTGACCGGCGGCGGTGGCCCGTTCACGCTGGACGAGTATGTGGCCGATGCCGCCGCGCTGCTGCGGGAGCTGCACCTGGGCCCGGTCCCGGTCGTCGCCCACTCCACCGGCGCGGTCGGGGCTTACGCCCTGGCCGCCCGCCATCCGGACCTGGTGAGCGCGCTCGTCGTCGAGGACATCGGCGCGGTGACGGACCGTCCGGTGGTCAGCCATCCGGTTCTAGACGTCTCGGGGTGGCCGACCTGGGCCGTGGACCGGGAGAAGCTGCGCGCGGACATCGAGTCCCGGGGCATCGCGGACGCCTCGTACTTCCTCGACAGCGCCGAACGGGACCCCCAAACGGGCGGCTGGCGGCTGCTGTTCGAGCCCAGCCATATGATGGCGTCCCAGCAGGCCATGTGCGGTGACTTCTGGGACGACTGGCTGGGGTCCTCCTGCCCCGCGCTGCTGATGCGCGGCGAGCACAGCTCGCTGCTGCCGCCGGGCCACGCCCACGAGATGGCCACCCGCCGCCCCAACACGAGGCTCCGCGAATTCGCCGGGTGCGGTCACTGGATCCACGACGACGCGCCCCGGCCGTACGCCCGCGCCGTCCGTTCGTTCCTGAGCCTGCTGTAGGGGTGTCCGGCGGATCGTGCCGCCTGCGGCGGGCCACGCGGCGGAGCCGCATATCGATGCTTCCCCCTCCCCGCCCCTTCCCACAACCGGGGCTCCGCCCCGGACCCCGGGGTCCAGGGACGGGGTCCTGCCATGCGGCGGAGCCGCGTCCCCGGGCTGGAGGTGCCAGGGGGCCGACGGCCCCCCGATCCCTCAGGACCAGGGCAGCCCGGAGCGGTGGTGCCAGTAGGTCTCCGGGGTTTCGGCCGGCCGCTCCAGCTCGGTGAGCTGACGCTCGTCCAGGCGGAGGTCGGCCGCGGCCAGGTTGGAGCGCAGCTGGGCCGTGGTGGCGGCGCCGGAGAGGACGACGCCCACCCAGGGTCGGTGCAGGACCGCGGCCAGCGCGACGGCGTCCGGAGTCGCGCCCGTCTCCTCGGCCACCCGGCGCAGGGCCGCCGGAAGCCGCTCGGCCGCCTCGGTGAGCCGGCCGTTGGCCACGGCTTCCTTGACGATGACCGCCCGGCCCGCCGCCTGGGCCTCGGCCAGCGCGGCCCCGGCCGAGGGCTCCAGCAGGTTGTAGGTGGACTGGACGGTACGGAAGAGCGGGCGCCCGTCGACCTCCACGGCCAGTGCGGCGCGGATCGCCTCGGCCTGGCGGGGGCCGCTGGTGGACACGCCGACCGTCACCCCCTCGGCGGCCAGCTCCGCCAGCCGCGTCTGCAGCTCGCGGTCGGTGAGGGCGGGGCTGTCGGGGGTCACCGAGTGGATCTGGTAGAGGTCCAGCCGGTCGCCGAGCAGCGCGTCGGTCAGCCCGCGCTGCCGCTCGAAGGTCTGGACGCCATGGTCCTTGACCTCATGGGTCTCGGCGTCCGTACGCCAGTCCGCGACATACGTATAGCCCCACTTGGAGCCGACCACCACGTTCCGCGCGGCGTCCGGGCGGTCGCGCAGCCAGTCGGCGAGGAACTCCTCGGCCCGGCCGTAGGAGCGTGCCGCGTCCAGATAGCGCACCCCGGCGGCGTAGGCGGCGTCCAGCAGTTCATGGCTGCGCTGCCGCATCACCTCGACCGGGCGCTCGGCCGGGAGGTCCCGGTCCCGGCCGAGGTTGATGTAGGCGGGGCGGCCGACCGCGGCCAGGCCGAGCCCGATCCGGGCCGCCCCCGCCCCGGGGGGCGCGATCTTCGCGAGTCGTTCGAAACCCATGGCTTGGTCCCCACCTCTCCCTGATGAGCTGAAGCTGAGCTGATGTTCAGCGCTTGGCGCCCGCCCATGCGTACTGAGCGGCCAGGTCCTCCTTGACCTCCGCGAGCTGGGCCCGCACCGCCACGGGGGCGGTGCCGCCGCGGCCGTCGCGCGCGGCCAGCGCGCCCGGCACGTTGAGCACGCCGCGGACCTCGGGCGTCAGATGCGGGGAGATCTTGGCGAACTGCTCGTCGGTGAGCTGGTCGAGCTCGATGCCCGTCAGCTCGCACTCCTTGACGCATTCCCCCGCGACCTCGTGTGCCACCCGGAACGGCACGCCCTGCCGCACCAGCCATTCGGCGATGTCGGTGGCCAGCGAGAATCCGGCCGGGGCCAGCTCCTCCATGCGCTCGCGGTTGACGGTCAGCGTCGCCATCATCCCGGTGAAGGCCGGGAGCAGCACCTCCAGCTGATCGCAGGAGTCGAAGACCGGCTCCTTGTCCTCCTGGAGGTCGCGGTTGTACGCGAGCGGCAGGGCCTTGAGCGTGGCCAGCAGCCCGGTGAGGTTGCCGATCAGCCGGCCGGACTTGCCGCGCGCGAGCTCCGCGATGTCCGGGTTCTTCTTCTGCGGCATGATCGAGGAGCCGGTGGAGAAGGCGTCGTGGAGGGTCACGAAGGAGAACTCCTTCGTGTTCCAGAGGATGATCTCCTCGGCGATCCGCGACAGGTCGACGCCGATCATCGCGGTGATGAACGCGAACTCGGCGACGAAGTCACGGGAGGCCGTGCCGTCGAGGGAGTTGGCGGAGGAGCCCCGCTCGAAGCCGAGGTCGGCCGCGACCGCCTGCGGGTCGAGCCCGAGCGAGGACCCGGCCAGCGCGCCCGAGCCGTACGGCGAGACGGCGGTGCGCTCGTCCCACTGCCGCAGCCGCTCCGCGTCCCGCGACAGCGCCTGGGCATGGGCGAGGACATGGTGGGCGAAGAGCACCGGCTGGGCGTGCTGGAGGTGGGTGCGGCCGGGCATCGCGACATCGGGGTGCGCCTCCGCGAGCCCCACCAGGGCCTGCTGGAGGTCGGCGATCAGTCCGCCGATGATCCGGGCGTGGTCGCGCAGATACATCCGGAAGAGGGTGGCGATCTGGTCGTTGCGGGACCGTCCGGCCCGCAGCTTGCCGCCGAGGTCCGGGCCGAGCCGCTCCAGCAGCCCGCGCTCCAGCGCGGTGTGCACATCCTCGTCGGCGATGGTGCCGGTGAAGTCGCCGGAGGCGACATCGGCCTCCAGCCGGTCCAGGCCCGCCAGCATCCGCTCCAGCTCATCGGGGTTGAGCAGCCCCGCCGTGTGCAGCACCCGGGCGTGGGCGCGGGATCCGGCGATGTCGTACGGCGCCAGGCGCCAGTCGAAATGCACGGAGGCGCTGAGCTTCTCCAGTGCCTCGGACGGGCCGTCGGCGAAGCGGCCGCCCCAGAGCCGGACGTCGCCGCTGTTGCCGTTGCTCACGCTGTTGCTCCTCAGGCCAGGGGGTGTGCGACCGCCTCCCCGCCGCGGGGCGGGGAGGCAGCTCGATGGGGGCGCGCACGTCTCGTACGTCGCCGTACGTCTCGTACGCGGGTTTACGTCTGGTACGCAGGCTACTGCTGCAGATCCCGCTTCGCGGCGATCTTGCTGGACATCCCGAAGATCTCGATGAAGCCCTTGGACAGCGACTGGTCGAAGGTGTCGCCGCTGTCGTAGGTCGCCAGGTTGAAGTCGTAGAGCGATGCCTGCGACTTCCGGCCGGTGACGACGGCCCGGCCGCCGTGCAGGGTCATCCGGATCTCGCCGGAGACCTGTTCGTTCGCCTCGGCGATGAAGCCGTCCAGCGCCCGCTTGAGCGGCGAGAACCACAGACCGTCGTAGACCAGCTCGCCCCAGCGCTGCTCGACCTGCCGCTTGTAGCGGGCCAGCTCGCGCTCGACGGTGACGGCCTCCAGCTCCTGGTGGGCGGTGATCAGCGCGATGGCGCCGGGCGCCTCGTAGACCTCCCGCGACTTGATCCCCACCAGCCGGTCCTCGACCATGTCGATCCGGCCGACGCCCTGGGCGCCCGCCCGCTCGTTGAGCCGCTGGACGGCCTGCAGCACGGTGACCGGCTCGCCGTCGATCGCGACGGGGACGCCCTTGTCGAAGGTGATGATCACCTCGTCGGCCTCGCGCGGGGTGGCGGGGTCGGCGGTGTACTCGTACACGTCCTCGATCGGCGCGTTCCAGATGTCCTCCAGGAAGCCGGTCTCCACGGCCCGCCCGAAGACGTTCTGGTCGATCGAGTACGGGGACTTCTTGGTGGTCGCGATCGGCAGGCCCTTGGCCTCGCAGAAGGCGATGGCCCTGTCCCGGGTCATCGCGTAGTCCCGGACCGGCGCGATGCAGGTCAGATCGGGTGCGAGGGAGGAGATGCCGGCCTCGAACCGCACCTGGTCGTTCCCCTTGCCGGTGCAGCCGTGGGCGACGGTCCCGGCGCCGTGCTTACGGGCGGCGGCGACCAGGTGCTTCACGATCGTGGGCCGCGACAGCGCGGAGACCAGCGGGTAGCGGTCCATGTACAGTGCGTTGGCCTTGATCGCCGGAAGGCAGTACTCCTCGGCGAACTCGTCCTTCGCGTCCGCGACCTCCGCCTCGACCGCCCCGCAGGCGAGCGCGCGCTTACGGATCACGTCCAGGTCCTCCCCGCCCTGGCCGACGTCCACGGCGACGGCGACGACCTCGGCACCCGTCTCCTCGGCGATCCAGCCGATGGCGACGGACGTGTCCAGACCGCCCGAGTAGGCGAGTACGACGCGCTCGGTCACGGGTGCCTCCTGACGATCCAATGACGATCCATGCATGCCTAAGCATAAGTATGCATCGGCTCGCATGGTTCGTCAAAGCGAGAGGCGGCGCGAGCCGCGGCACCTGGTCACCAGGCTCCGTATTGCAGCGCGACACGATGCAATACGCCGCATTACACTGGAGCCATGAAAACCATCACGCAGCGCGAGCTGGCGGCCCGCTCCAAGGCGGTGCTCGACGATGTGGAAGCGGGCGAGACGTACCACGTGACCAGGAACGGCGTCGAAATCGCCGAGGTCCGCCCCCTGGAGACCCGACGCCGTCGCTTCGTCCCCGTCGAGGAACTTCAGCGCGAGTGGCGCAACGCCCCGCGCGTGGATCACGCCGCGATGCGGGCCGAAGCCGATGACTTCTTCGGCGACGAGGACCGGGTCAGCGATCAGGATGACCCGTGGGGGAAGTCAGGTGGCTGAACGCGTGGCGGAACAACGGCCGCAGGGTCTGCTGGACACCTGCGTCGTCATCGATCTCGTGGACATCCCCTCGGACCGGCTCCCGGTCGAGGCCGCTGTCCCCTCCGTGGTCCTTGCCGAGCTGACCCAAGGCGTCGCCATGGCCACTGATCCGGTGGAGACGCTCACCCGAGCGCAGCGCGTGGCCGACATCGAGGCGCGTTTCTCCACCGTCCCCTTCGACCGGGAAGCGGCCCGCCGCTACGGCACCATGGTCGCCCTGACCCTCAAGGCCAACCGCAATCCTCGCCCGCGCCGCATGGATCTCATGATCGCTGCCACCGCCGCCGCGCACGGACTGCCGCTTTACACCCGGAACCCGGACGACTTCAAGGGCCTGGAGAGCGGCCTTGAGGTCATCTCCGTCTGACCGGGCTCGCGGACCGCTCGTCCCGCCGACGGGGTGATGTCACCATGGTCGGTGCTGGGGAGAGACCGCTGCGGACCGAAGGGGAGTCGGGGCCCGTGGAGAAGAAGCAGATGTGGGTGCTCGGCGCGATCGTGGTGGGGGTGATGGTGATCAACAACCACGGTGACGGCAACACCCGCGACGGCAAATCGCCGAACCCGCATCAGACCGCCCGGTATCCGGTCCACTTCGAGAAGAAGAAGGACGACGGGAAGGGCACCAAGAGCGGGAAGGACAGCAAGAAGCAGCCCATACCGCGCTCTACGGTGTCCTACCCGATCAAATTCGACCGTCGCTGACATCGTTCGCGAGAAACGATCGCGGTTCCCCGGCGGGTGGAACGCGACGGCGACTCCCGCCCGCCCAGGGCCGTTCATGGCGCCGTGGGACGACGTTCGGAACCGGAACGCACGCTGACCGCCATGAATCACCTGAATACTGCCCCCAGTCGACGCCGATTCCTCGCCGTGGCGGCCGGCCTCGGCGCCGCGGCCGCCGCCGGGACGTCCGGGGTGGCGGCCGCCGCCCCGGGCCCGCGGCGGCTGCGCGTGGCCACGTTCAACATCCACCACGGCGCGAGCCCCGCCGACGTACTGGACCTGGAACGCGTCGCCCGGGTGATCGAGGACCTGCGGGTGGACGCCATCGGCCTCCAGGAGGTCGACCGGTTCTGGAAGCGCAGCGGCTTCGTCGACCAGCCGGCCTGGCTGGCGGAGCGGCTGGGGATGCATCACGTCTTCGGCGCCAACCTCGACTTGGACCCGGAGGAGCCCGGGCGGCCGCGCCGTCAGTACGGCACCGCGGTGCTCTCCCGCGGGCCGATCCGGTCGTGGACCAACACCCACCTTCCGCTCGTCCCCGGCCATGAGCAGCGCGGCCTGCTCCAGGCCACCCTGGACGTGCGCGGGACCTGCGTCGAGTTCGCCGTGACGCATCTGCAGCACGACGACAACAAGGAGCGCGAGCGGCAGGCCGCCCGGATCGTCGAGCTCCTCGGCTCCTCCCCCGAACGCACCGTCCTGGTCGGTGACCTGAACGCCACGCCCGGGACCCCGGAGATCGGGATCCTGACCGGCGCGCTCGACGATGTGTGGCCGCGGGCCGGCAGCGGCGACGGCTTCACCTACGACGCCCTCAACCCGCATGCCCGCATCGACTTCCACCTCGCCTCCCGCGACCTGCGCCCGCTCACCGCCCAGGTGGTCACGGCGGACCCGGAGGCGTCCGACCATCTGCCCGTGGTGAGCGACCTGGAGATGCCCGTACGCCGCCACCGCCGGTAGATCCCGGAACCTGTGATTCCGGGCCCGGACCTGTGAACCCCGACCGAAACCTGTGAATCCCGACGGCCTTTGAGTCATCCCGTGCTCGCGGCCGTATTCCCTTGCGCCGGAGCCCAAGGGAAGGGGACAGGCCGTGACGACGCTATTGAACAGCCGGGCCGGGCGGCGACAGGCCATGCGCCGCATCCAGCCTCGCCGTTCGCCGGCCGTGCCGTTGATCCTGCTCAGCTGGGCGGGCGCGGCGGCGGTGCTGTCGCTGTGGTGGCAGAACACTCCGAACGTCGAGGGCACCGCACAGTGGCTGACCCACGCGGGGCGGCTCAGCGGGCTGCTCGGCGGCTATGTCCTCGCCCTCGTCGTCCTGCAGATGGCCCGCGTTCCGGCGCTGGAGCGGCGCGTGGGGTCGGACCGGGTGGCGCGGTGGCACGCGATGAGCGGGCGGTACGCACTGTGCCTGATCGTGGCGCATGTCGGGCTGATCATCGCGGGATACGCGGAGCAGGCCGGCACCGGCTTCGTCGACCAGTCGGTGACCGTGGTCACCGACTACCCGGACATGATCAAGGCGACGGTCGGCACCGCGATGCTGGTGGTCATCGGGCTGATCTCGGCAGGCATGGTGCGCCGCCGGATGCCGTACGAGGTCTGGTACTACCTGCATCTGTTCACCTATCTGGCGGTCTTCCTGACGTTCTGGCACCAGCTCGCCACCGGCGCCGAGTTCGTCGGGAACAAGACCGCGGAGACCGCCTGGTACGCGCTGTACGGCACGGTCACCGCGCTGGCCGTCTGGTACCGGCTGCTGGTGCCGCTGCGGCTGAACCTGCGGCACCGGATGCGGGTGGAGGCCGTCGTACCGGAGGCGCCCGGGGTGGTGTCGGTGCTGATCAAGGGGCGCAAGCTGCACCGGATCGGGGCGCAGGCCGGGCAGTTCTTCCGGTGGCGGTTCCTGGCGCCGGGCATGCGCTGGGGCTCCCATCCCTACTCGCTCTCCGCGCCGCCCCGGCCGGAGCTGCTGCGGATCACGGTGAAGGCGGTGGGCGGCCACAGCACCGGGCTGGCCTCGCTGCAGCCGGGGACGCGGGTGTGGGCGGAGGGGCCGTACGGCGCGATGACCGCGGCGCGGCGCAGCCGCGGCAAGGTGCTGATGATCGCGGGCGGGGCCGGGATCACCCCGATCCGGGCGCTCTTCGAGACGCTGCCGGGCAAGGGCAGCGACCTCACCCTGCTGTACCGGGCCCGCAGCGTCGAGGACCTGGCGCTGTGGAACGAGCTGAAGCAGATCGCGACCGAGCGCGGGGCCCGGCTGCTGTACGCCGTGAACGGCCCGGACGGCGCCCGGCCGGAGATCACCGCGGAGCGGCTGGGCCATCTGCTCCCCGATATCGAGGACCACGACGTCTATCTGTGCGGCCCGCCGGGCCTGGCCGAGCACGCGTACGGGGCGCTGCGCGAGGCGGGCGTCCCGGATCGCCGGATCCACCACGAATCCTTCGAGCTGTGACCGAGACGCCCGAGCCGTGACCGAGACGTTCACGCCGTGACCGAGACATTCGAGCCGTGACCCAGTCGTTCGAGCTGTGACCGAGGGGAAGCCTTGACTTCCTCCCCCGCTTAAAGGCGGGGGATTCCAGCGGTTGCCCGCTGGGGTTCCTGCTTCACCGACGACCGCCCCGTCCGGGAGGACTCCCGTTGAGGTCTTACACCGTCTCCACAGGCGGACGCCGCCAGCCCGGCGGCCAGGATGTTGCGTGCCGCGTTCACGTCGCGGTCATGCACAGTGCCGCAGTCGCACGTCCACTCGCGGACGTTCAGCGGCAGCTTCTCGCGGACCGTGCCGCAGGCCCCGCACAGCTTCGAGCTGGGGAACCAGCGGTCGACCGTGACGAGTTCACGCCCGTACCAGGCGCACTTGTACTCCAGCATCATGCGCAGGTCCGTCCAGGCCGCATCCGAGATGGCGCGCGCGAGGCGGCCGTTCTTCAGCAGGTTGCGGACGGTGAGGTCCTCGATCACGACCGTTTGGTTCTCACGGACGAGCCGAGTGGTCAGCTTGTGCAGGAAGTCCCGGCGCCGGTCAGCGATCCGCGCGTGCACCTTGGCGACGCGGCGGCGGGCCTTCTCCCGGTTCGCCGAGCCCTTCGCCTTGCGGGACAGCTCCCGCTGCGCCTTCGCCAGACGGGCCCGGTCGCGCCGTTCGTGCCGGGGGTTGACGATCTTCTCCCCGGTGGACAGGGTCACCAGGGAGGTGACCCCGGCATCCAGGCCAACCGCCGCACCCGTGGCGGGGGCCGGGGCGATGGTGTCCTCGACGAGCATCGCGACGAACCAGCGGCCCGCGCTGTCGCGGGACACCGTCACCGTCGTCGGCTCCGCACCCTCCGGGAGGGGACGCGACCAGCGGATGTCCAGCGGCCCGGCCGTCTTCGCCAGCGTCAGGCGCCCGTCGCGCCACGTGAAGGCGCTGCGGGTGTACTCGGCCGACGCCCGGGACGTCTTCCGCGACTTGTAGCGCGGGTACTTGGCCCGCTTGGCGAAGAAGTTCCCGAACGCCGTCTGGAGATTGCGCAGCGCCTGCTGGAGCGGGACCGAGGACACCTCCGCCAGGAAGGCCAGTTCTGCGGTCTTCTTCCACTCCGTCAACGCGGCGGAGGACTCCACGTAGGAGATGCGGCGCTGCTCGCCGTACCAGGCCCGCGTGCGCTCATCCAGCGCCTTGTTGTACACGAGGCGGACACAGCCGAACGTGCGCGACAGCTCAGCAGCCTGCTCATCCGTGGGGTAAAAGCGGTACTTGAACGCCCGCTTGACCTGCTGCGGCACGCCTCACATTCTATCAGCTCCCGTGTGAGGGATGGGTGTCGGCCGGTGACCGCAGACGCCGAATCGCCCTGGCGGCGAGTCGCCTTTCCCTGCCCTGCTCCACAGGAGCTTCGCTTCCTCCCCGGTCTGAAGGCCGGGGTATCCACGAAGGAGTCCCGATGAAGAGGAAGCATCCGCTGCGCCGCATCGTCCTGGGCACGGCCGCCACCGTCTCCGGTGTGGTGCTGCTGCTCGCACTGAAGCAGCCCGGTTCCGGTGGCGGTGAGACCGTCGCCCAGAACCAGCCGGGCCAGGCGCCCCCGGTCGCGGCCACGGCACAGCCGGGCGGGGGCGGCGCGGGGGCCGGGGCGGGCGCGGGCGGCGCCCGTACGGTCACCGGCGACGTCGCGCAGACCCAGTACGGCCCGGTCCAGGTGAGCCTCACGGTCAGCGGCGGGAAGATCACCGGCGCGCAGGCGGTCAAGACGCCGAACTCCGGGCCGCAGAGCGAGCAGATCGCCAAGGACTCCATCCCGAAGCTCAATCAGCAGGCGGTGGCCGCGGCGAAGGTGGATACGGTCTCCGGTGCCACCTATACGAGCGAGGGCTATGCCAAGTCCTTGCAGAGCGCTCTCGACAAGGCGGGTGCCCAATGACGTACCGGACGGACGGACCCGAGCCGCTGCGCCATGTCGAGCACGTCATGGGCACGGTCTTCTCCTTCGACGTACGCGAGGTCGCGGCCGCCGACCGGCCCCGGGTGCAGGCCGCGCTGGACGGGGCCGTGGTGGGGCTGCACCGGGTCGACGAGCTGTTCTCGACCTATCGGCCGGACAGCCAGATCAGCCGGCTGGGGCGCGGTGAGCTGACGCCGTCGCGGTGCGACCCGGAGGTCCGGGACGTACTGCGGATGTGCGAGGAGGCCGAGCACCGCAGCGGCGGCTGGTTCAGCGCCCGCTACGCCGGTGGCCGGCCCGACCCGACCGGCCTGGTCAAGGGCTGGGCCGTGGAGCGCGCCGCCCGGATGCTGGTCTCCTCGGGCGCCGGGTCGGTGTGTGTGAACGGCGGCGGCGACGTCCAGGTGCACGGCGGCCCCTGGCGGGTGGGCATCGCCGATCCGCTGCGCCGGGGCGAGCTGGCGGCGATCGTGGAGGCACACGGCGAACTGGCCGTGGCCACCTCCGGCCCGGCCGAGCGCGGCTGCCACATCCTGGACCCGCACACCGGACGCCCCCCGGCGCGGGGCCTGGTCTCGGTCACCGTGATCGCCACCAGCCTGGCCGACGCGGACGCCTGGGCCACGGCCGCCTGCGCGATGGGCGCCGACCGCGCCCGCCCCTGGCTGGGACGGCTCCCCGACGCCGAGGCGTTTATCATCACCGCCGACGGCGCCACCTGGCACACCAGCGGCTTCGCCCGCTATTCGGCACAGCTGTACGTATAGGACGCGGCGGAGCTGTGCGGACGAGACGGCCCCTGGGCGTACGAGGCGGCCCCTGAGCGGCGCTCAGCCGTCGTGGTCGCGGATCGCCTCGGCCAGGACCTGGACATGGCCGTGGTCGAGGTCCTTCACGGCCGTGAGGAGGGTGAGCGGGCCGGAGGTGGCCAGGGCGTGGAGGTGGTCGACGGCCTCCTGGCGCTCCGGGGTGGTGAGTTCGGCGCGGTAGCGGCGGGTGAATTCGGGGAAGCGGTCCGGTTCATGGCCGTACCAGCGGCGCAGTTCGGTGGAGGGGGCGACGTCCTTGGCCCATTCGTCCAGGTGGGCGTCGGCCTTGGCGAGGCCGCGGGGCCAGACGCGGTCGATGAGGACACGGGTTCCGTCGTCGGGGCCCGGGGGGTCGTACACCCGGCGGATGCGGATCGCGGGCCCGGTGGCGGACGCTCGCGCGGAGGCTTTCTTGGCGGCCATACGCCCATGGAAGCATCGTCCCGGCGGCCACATGCAGGGATAATGCGCCACATGGGAAAGGTGTACGAACGCATCGACGGCAGACTCCGCACCTTCATCGAAGAGCAGAAGATCTTCTTCACCGCCACCGCCCCGCTGGACGGGGACGGCACGGTGAACCTCTCACCGAAGGGGCTGGCCGGCTCCTTCGCCGTACTCGACGAACTGACCGTGGCCTACCTGGACTTCGCGGGGAGCAACGCGGAGACCATCGCCCATCTGCGGGAGAACGGCAGGATCACCCTGATGTGGTGCGCCTTCACCGGCCCGCCGAACATCGTGCGCGTGCATGGCCGGGGCGAGCCGGTGTTCCGTGACGATCCGCGGTTCGGCGCGCTGCTGAAGCACTTCCCGGGCGTCGACGTGGACGCCCACGGGCTGCGGGCGGTCATCGTGGTGACCGCCGAGCTGATCCGGGACACCTGCGGCTACGCGGTCCCCTTCATGGACTACCGCGAGGAGCGCACCCTGCACGGCGACCGCTTCCGGCGGGAGGACGACGCGTCGCTGGACCGCTACTTCCACAAGAAGGAGCACATCGCCAGCAGTATCGACGGACTGCCGGGGCTGCCGCTGCCGCTGCCGCCCCTCGGCTCCCCATAGTGGGTGTAGTGACCACATAACGAGACGGTGTTGCGGACAGCACCTCCGGAAGCGTTCGATCACGCGGTGCGATCCGAATCGAAGAGCTCCGCGGCGGACCCCTCGGCGACGGCGGCTCAGCCGCCCTCGCCGTCGCCGGAGTCCACTCCCGCCGACCGGGCGGCCCGGCGGGCCGTCACCGTCTTCCCCGTCCTGGTCCTCGCCGCCGGGGCGGCGGGCCTCGCCACGCCCGGCACCTTCAGCGGGTGGGCGCCGAATGTGCCCTATCTGCTCGGCGTGATCATGTTCTGCATGGGGCTGACCATGACCCCGCAGGACTTCTCCGGTGTGGTCAAGCGGCCGTGGGCGGTGGCCCTCGGGCTGGTCGCGCACTATGTGATCATGCCGGGGCTGGGGTGGCTGATCGCCAACGCCCTCGGTCTCTCCCCCCAGTTGGCGGCCGGAGTCATCCTGGTCGGCTGTGCGCCGAGCGGTACGGCCTCGAATGTGGTGACCTACTTGGCGCGCGGCGATGTGGCCCTGTCGGTCTCGGTCGCCACCGTCTCCACAGTGCTCGCGCCCCTGGTCACCCCGCCGCTGACGCTGCTGCTGGCCGGGGAGTTCCTGCCGGTGGACGCGGGGTCGATGGTCACCGACATCCTCAAGACCGTGCTGCTGCCGGTGGTCGGGGGGCTGGTGGTGCGGCTGGTCGCCGGGCGGTACATCCACCGGGTGCTGGGGCTGCTGCCGTGGCTGTCGGCCGCCACCATCGGCGTGATCGTCGCGGTCGTGGTGGCGGCCAGCGCGGACGCCATCAAGTCGGCGGCGGCGCTGGTGCTGCTCGCCGTGGTGCTCCACAACGGGCTCGGCCTGGCGCTGGGATACGGAGCCGGGAAGGTGGCCCGGCTGGGCGCGCCCGCGAGCCGGGCCATGGCCTTCGAGGTCGGCATGCAGAACTCGGGGCTCGCCGCCTCCCTGGCCGCGGCCCACTTCAGCCCGCTGGCCGCACTGCCGGCCGCCGTGTTCTCCGTCTGGCACAACGTTTCGGGGGCGGTGGTGGCGGCCTGGATGTCGTACCGGGCGCGCGGGGCGGAGAAGTCGGCGAGCGCCTAGGGGTGTCCGGGCGGGTTTTTCGCGCCGGGGAACGTCCGGGCGGGTCTTTCCCCTCCCCGCCCCTTCCCGCTGCCAAGGGTTTCGCCCCTGGACCCCGGCGTCCGGGGCAGCACCCCACCACACGGCGGAGCCGCACATCGACACAGCGCCGCGCCCCTTCTGGGCGCCTCAGCGCTCCTTCTGGGCCAGGCGCAGCAGGTGATCGGCGAGTTGCTGGCCGCCCACCGGGTCGCGGCTGATCAGCATGAGCGTGTCGTCGCCCGCGATGGTGCCGAGGATGTCGTGCAGCTCCGCCGAGTCGATGGCCGAGGCGAGGAACTGGGCGGCGCCCGGCGGAGTGCGCAGCACCACGAGGTTGGCCGAGGCCTCCGCCGAGATCAGCAGCTCGGCCGCCAGCCGGGCCATCCGCGCCTCGCTCGCCGACTCGCCGAGCGGGGCGCGCGGCGTGCGGTCGCCGCCCTCGCTCGGCACCGCGTAGATCAGCTCACCGCCGGTGTTGCGGATCTTCACCGCGCCCAGCTCGTCCAGGTCCCGGGAGAGCGTCGCCTGGGTGACGGAGAGCCCGTCGTCGGCGAGCAGCTTGGCGAGCTGGCTCTGGGAGCGCACGGCCTGCCGGTTCAGGATGTCCACGATCCGGCGGTGGCGTGCGGTGCGGGTCTGCGGCACGGCCGGTCCGCCGTGGTTGGCGTCCTGCGCGTCGGTGTGCTGCGCGTCGGTGTGCTGCGCCTCGGTCATCGGTGTCGTCAGTCTCCGGCTCGTCGTTCCCCGTCACCCTCGCGTGCGGCGTCCAGAACGGCGGGCAGCTCCCGGAGGAAGGTGTCCACCTCCTCGTCGGCGATGACGAGCGGCGGGGCGAGCCGGATCACATCCGGCGCGACCGCGTTCACCAGGAGTCCCGCGTCCTGAGCCGCCTGCTGCACCTGCGGTGCGAGGGACTCTGTGAGCACGATACCGAGCAGCAGCCCGGCGCCGCGGACCCGGGCTACCAGAGAGTGGTCGAGCGATTCGATTCCGTTACGCAGCCGCTCCCCCGCCCGCTTGACCCGGTCCAGGATGCCGTCGGCGGCGATCGTGTCGAGGACGGCGAGAGCGGCGGCGCAGGCGACCGGGTTTCCGCCGAAGGTGGATCCGTGCTGACCCGGGGTCAGCAGGTCGGCCGCGGGCCCGAAGGCGAGGGTGGCGCCGATGGGCAGCCCGGCGCCGAGCCCCTTGGCGAGGGTGACGACATCGGGCTCGACGCCCTGCGCCTGGTGCTCGAACCAGTGCCCGGTCCGCCCGATGCCGGTCTGGATCTCGTCGAGCACCAGCAGGGTGCCGGTGGCCCGGGTGATCTCCCGTGCCGCCGCCAGATAGCCGGCCGGCGGCACGATGACGCCGTTCTCGCCCTGGACGGGCTCCACGATGACGAGCGCGGTCTCGGTGGTGACGGCCGCGCGCAGCGCCGCCACGTCCCCGTACGGCACATGCGTGACGTCGCCGGGCAGCGGAAGGAACGGCTCCTGCTTGGCGGGCTGGCCGGTCAGCGCGAGGGCGCCCATGGTGCGGCCGTGGAAGCCGCCGGTGGTGGCCACCATATGGGTGCGCCCGGTGCGCCGCCCGATCTTGACGGCGGCCTCGACCGCCTCCGCGCCGGAGTTGGAGAAGTACACGCGCCCGGAGCGGCCGAAGAGCTGGAGCAGCCGTTCGGCGAGCGCCACCGGGGGCTCGGCGACGAAGAGGTTGGAGACATGGCCGAGGGTGGCGATCTGGTCGGAGACGGCCCGGACCACGGCGGGGTGGGCATGGCCGAGGGAGTTGACCGCGATACCGCCGACGAAGTCGAGGTATTCCGTGCCGTCCGCGTCCCAGACCTTGGTGCCCTTGCCGTGGGTGAGCGGGAGGCGGGGGGTGCCGTAGTTGTCCATGAGCGCCCCCTGCCAGCGCTGCTTCAGCTCCGCGTTGCTCACTGGTCCTCCCCCTTGTCTCCGTTGCCGCCCTTGTCCTGCTGGTCGATCACGGTCCCGTCCGGCAGGACCATCGTGCCGATGCCCTCGTCGGTGAAGATCTCCAGCAGGATGGCGTGCGGCACTCGCCCGTCCAGCACCCGGGCGGTGGTGACCCCGTGGCGCACGGCGTACAGACAGCCCTCCATCTTCGGCACCATGCCACTGGCCAGCTCCGGCAGCAGCTTCTCCAGCTGGCTCGCGGTGAGCTTGCTGATCACATCGTCGCTGTTGGGCCAGTCGGCGTAGAGGCCCTCGACATCGGTGAGCACCACCAGCGTCTCGGCGCCCAGCGCGACGGCGAGGGCGGCGGCGGCCGTATCGGCGTTGACGTTGTAAACTTGGCCCCCTTTATCAAAATCGTCGGCGCTGCGGGCGATGGAGGAGACGACCGGGATGCGGCCGTCGTCCAGCAGGGCCTGGACCGCGCCGGTGTCGATCTCGGTGATCTGGCCGACCCGGCCGATGTCCACCTGCTCGCCGTCGATCTCGGCGAAGTGCTTGGTGGCGGACATCAGATGGGCGTCCTCGCCGGTCATGCCGACGGCGAGCGGGCCGTGCCGGTTGAGCAGCCCGACCAGTTCGCGCTGGACCTGTCCGGCCAGCACCATCCGTACGACGTCCATCGCGTCGTCGGTGGTGACCCGCAGCCCGGCCTTGAACTCGCTCACCAGACCGTGCCGGTCGAGCTGCGCGCTGATCTGGGGGCCACCGCCGTGGACCACGACCGGGCGCAGCCCCGCGTGGCGCAGGAAGACGACGTCCTGGGCGAAGGCGGCCTTCAGCTCGTCGTCGACCATGGCGTTGCCGCCGAATTTGATCACGACGGTCTTGCCGTGGTGCCGGGTCAGCCAGGGCAGCGCCTCGATGAGGATGCGGGCCTTGGGCAGGGCGGTGTGTTTACGGGTGGGCTGTTTTCGCTCATCTGAGTGATTGACCGTCATATCCGACTTCCGGGAGACTTCGTTTCAGCCGCCGGGCGGGCGGTGCTGGCCTGTGGAGGCGACGTAAGACCTGTCTCGGATGCGTCCGAGCGGGCGGTCGCCGGTGAAGCAGGAACCCACGTCGGCGACGGCGGGGACCCGTGACAACCAAGCGGGCACGTCAAGAGGAGTACGCGCTGTTCTCGTGGACGTAGTCGGCCGTCAGGTCGTTCGTCCATACCACCGCAGACTCACCGCCTGCCGCGAGGTCCGCGGTAATCCGGACCTCGCGGTAGCGCATGTCGACCAGTTCGCGGTCCTCGCCCACCGAGCCGTTCTTGCACACCCAGACGTCGTTGATCGCCACGTTGAGCTGGTCCGGGTCGAAGGCGGCCGAGGTGGTGCCGATCGCGGAGAGCACCCGGCCCCAGTTGGGGTCCTCGCCGTGGACGGCGCACTTGAGGAGGTTGTTACGGGCGATGGAGCGGCCCACCTCCACGGCGTCGTCCTCGGTGTCCGCACCGACGACCTCGATCCGGATGTCCTTGGAGGCACCCTCGGCGTCCCCGATCAACTGGCGGGCGAGATCGGCGCAGACCTCGCGGACCGCCTCGGCGAACTCGGCGGCCTCGGGCGTGACACCGGAGGCGCCGGAGGCCATCAGCAGCACCATGTCGTTGGTGGACATGCAGCCGTCGGAGTCGATCCGGTCGAAGGTGGTGCGGGTGGCGGCGCGCAGCGCGGTGTCCAGCGCGGGGGTGTCCACGTCGGCGTCGGTGGTGAGGACGACGAGCATGGTGGCCAGGCCCGGGGCCAGCATCCCGGCGCCCTTGGCCATACCGCCGACGGTCCAGCCGGCGGGGCTCTGCGCGACGGCCGTCTTGTGGATGGTGTCGGTGGTCCTGATGGCGATGGCGGCCTTCTCGCCGCCGTGCTCGCTCAGGGCGGCGGCAGCCTTCTCCACCCCGGACAGCACCGCCTCCATGGGCAGCCGGACGCCGATGAGACCGGTGGAGGCGACGGCGACCTCGCCCGCGCTGTGGCCGAGGACGTCCGCGGCCTTCTCGGCGGTGGCATGGGTGTCCTGGAAGCCCAGCGGGCCGGTGCAGGCGTTGGCGCCACCGGAGTTGAGGACGACGGCCGAGACCTGGCCCCCCTTGAGGACCTGCTCGGACCACAGGACGGGGGCGGCCTTGACGCGGTTGGAGGTGAAGACGGCCGCGGCGGCGAGGCGCGGGCCGGTGTTCACGACGAGTGCGAGGTCGGGGTTTCCGTTCTCCTTGATGCCTGCCGCGACGCCGGAGGCCGTGAAGCCCTGGGCTGCCGTAACGCTCATGGAGCGACTCCGATCGTGGAAAGTCCCAGCTCCTCGGGGAGGCCGAGGGCGATGTTCATGCTCTGCACCGCGCCACCGGCGGTGCCCTTGGTGAGGTTGTCGATGGCGCTGATCACGATGGCGCGGCCGGCCGCCTCGTCATGGGCGACCTGGAGCAGCGCGGCGTTGGATCCGTATACGGCGGCGGTGGAGGGCCACTGGCCCTCGGGGAGGAGGGTGACGAACGGCTCGTCCCGCAGCGCCTTCTCGTACGCGGCCCGCAGGCTCTCCCCGGTCACCCCGGGACGGGCCGTGGCGCTGCAGGTGGCGAGGATGCCGCGGGGCATGGGGGCGAGGGTCGGGGTGAAGGAGACCGAGACCCGCTCCCCCGCCGCGGCCGACAGGTTCTGGATCATCTCGGGGGTGTGCCGGTGGCCGCCGCCGACGCCGTACGGGCTCATGGCGCCCATGACCTCGCTGCCCAGCAGATGCGGCTTGGGCGCCTTGCCCGCGCCCGAGGTCCCGGAGGCGGCGACGATCACCGCCTCGGGCTCCAGCAGCGCCGCGGCGTACGCCGGGAAGAGCGCGAGGGAGACGGCGGTGGGATAGCAGCCCGGCACCGCGATGCGCTTGGTCCCCTCCAGCGCGGTGCGGGCTCCGGGGAGTTCGGGGAGGCCGTAGGGCCAGGTGCCGGCGTGCGGCGAGCCGTAGAACTTCTCCCAGTCCGCCGCGTCCTTCAGCCGGAAGTCGGCGCCGCAGTCGATGACCAGGACCTGGTCGCCGAGCTGCTCGGCGACGGCGGCGGACTGCCCGTGCGGCAGCGCCAGGAAGACCACGTCATGCCCGGCCAGCGCCTCCGCGGTGGTGGGCTCCAGCACCCGCCCGGCCAGCGGACGCAGATGGGGCTGCAGCCCGGCGAGGGGCTGCCCGGCGTTGGAGTTGCCGGTCAGGGTGCCGATCTCCACCTCGGGATGGGCGAGCAGCAGGCGCAGCAGTTCGCCGCCCGCGTATCCGCTCGCGCCTGCCACCGCAGCACGTATGGCCATTGCCGTCTTCCTCCCTCACACGATGGCATGACTATACGATTGATCGCAGCTTTATGCAAAGCCCCGCCCCCCTTTATGCACAGCCCGCCCGCCGCTCGCGGTTCGTTTGCGGGACGTGAGCGAGGCGTGAGTGAGACGTTTCCAGAACGTCAGTGGCCCCGGGAAAAGTGGTGTTCACACCGCGGGAAACGTCGAAGAAGACTCCCGCCACGAGACGCAGGGGAACCTGATCATGCGTACTTCCCGGATTCGTACCGCCGCCCTGGCCACCGTCACCGCCGCGCTCGCACTGGGCCTGACCGCCTGCGGCGGCGCCGACGGCGACTCGAAGGCGGCGGGCGGCGACAACGCCGCCGGTACCTCGCAGAGCCGGTCCGTGTCCGACGGGGACGCCAAGGGCGGCGCGGAGCAGGCCAAGAGCGGCGGTGACACCAAGACGGGCACGCGCTCGACGACCGCCTCGGGCGGGTCGGACGAGGTCGCGAACAAGGCGGCCACAACCGCCGCCCGGCAGTGCGTCGGCGACGAGATGATGGTCACCGCGGTGCACGAGCTCGCCGACCAGCAGGGCGACCACCTGCTGATCACCGCGTCGAACGAGGGCGACAAGCCGTGCTGGGTCACCTCGTACCCGTCCGTGAAGCTGGGCGACGACGAGTCCGTACTGCCGCTTTCGAAGAAGGACAACGCGGGCGGCGACCAGCGCATCACCCTCCAGCCCGGCAGCACGGTCTACAGCGCGGTGAACCTCTTCGACTACGGCTCGGGGAACCAGACGGCGCAGTCGTTCGCCATCGCGCTGCGCGGCGCGGACGGCCAGGACGGCCCCTTCTACTCCGTCGACAGCAAGGGCGACAAGCCGCAGTTCAGCTGGAACGAGGCCGACGTGCTGAACTGGAACACCGAGAAGCCGTACGACTTCTGATGCTCACGCCCCTCCGCTCAGCCCGGACGCCTCACGTCCACCGGGCCCAGGTGCGGGCGCTTGGCGGTGTGGCCGTCACCGGAGGAGCGCCCGCGCAGCCGCCGGGTGAGCCAGGGGCCGAGGAAGGTGGCGGTCCAGCGCAGTTCGGCGGGGGCGGCGCGCCATCCGGTGAGCACGGGCGTCGTCGGCGGGGGCAGCGGGTGGGTCCAGGTGTCGTCGGTGCCGGGGAGGCCGAGGGCGTGGGCGAGGGCGGCGGCGATGCGCTGATGGCCGAGGGGACTGGCGTGCAGGCGGTCGGTGCTCCACAGCCGGGGGTCGGCGACGACGGGGTGCCGGCTGGTCTCGGCGACGGTGACGCCGTGGCGCCCGGCGGCTTCGCGGATGCGCTGGTTCAGGGCGACGACGCGCGGGGCGAGGGGCCGCGCCAGCGGGGTGATACGGGCCGGGTCGGGGAAGGTGAGCGTGGCCACGCGAGCGCCCTGGGCGGTGAGCGCGGCGAACATCGTCTCCAGGTGGTGGGCGACGTGGTCGGCGTCGAAGCGGGGGCGCAGCAGGTCGTTGACCCCGGCGACGACGGTGGCCAGGTCGGGGCGGAGGGACAGGGCGGGTGCCAGTTGCTCGGTGTGGACCTGCGCGGCGAGACGGCCCCGTACGGCGAGGTTGGCGTAGGAGAGGCCGGGGTTGTGGTGGGCGAGGTGTTCGGCCAGGCGGTCGGCGAAGCCGCGCAGACCGGTGGCCTCGTCGCCGTCGCCCAGGCCCTCGGTCTGGCTGTCGCCCAGCGCGACGTAGCGACGGCAGGGCGCGTCAGTGCCGGACATGGGTGTGCTCCCTCTGTCGCAGGACCGTGATCGTGCGCTCGCACCAGTCGCGGTTGCCCTGTTCCAGGGCCAGGCCGCGCAGGCAGGTCAAATACGGGCCGATGGGGCGGCCGTGGCGAAGGAACTCCTCCTCCGTCAGATCACCGCGGATCTTCCGCAGCAGCTTGCCGAAGAGGTCGATCTTGGCCCGGGCGAAGGCGGCCCGCTCGGTGAGCTGGTCGATCAGGGTCTCGGTGTCGACATGGTCGGCGGCCTGGACCTTGACGAGCAGGTCGTCACGGATGAAGGAGGGCTTCGCGAAGGCGGCCGTGAACTCCTCCAGCTCCGCAAGACCGGCATCGGTCACCTGGAACAGGCGCTTGGTGGGGCGGGTCTCCTGGGCCACCTCCCGGCCCTCGATGAGCCCGTCCTTCTCCAGGCGGGTCAGCTCGGCGTAGAGCTGCTGCGGCTGGGCGTGCCAGAAGTTCGCCACGCCGATGTCGAACGCCTTGGTCAGCTGGTATCCGCTGAGCTCCCCTTCGAGCAGCGCCGCCAGCACGGCGTGCCGTAGGGCCATGGGATCGCCTCCTTCATGCCGCTGCCTTCGTGTCTCTGCCGTCACATCTCTGCCGTCATGACGCCGCCGGAATGCCTCTGCCGCCGGACGCGGAACCATGATAGTCATGAAAATGACTAATCACATTCATGACCAGCGAAGGTGGGGCCGCGATGAACGCCGCCGACCGTTTCCGTGCCGCCGTCGACGACAAGGACCTGACGGCCCTGGACGACCTCTTCACCGAGGACATCCGCCTCTACAGCCCCGTCAAGTTCACCCCCTTCGAGGGCAAGCCGATGGTGCTCGGCCTCTTCGGGGTCCTGCTGCGCACGTTCGAGGACTTCCGGTACGTCGGCGACTACACCGGCACCGCGCAGACCAGCGCCGACGGCACCTCCGCGCCGTCGGCGGTGCTGCTCTTCCGCGCCCGGGTGGGCGACAAGGAGATCCACGGCATCGATCTGCTGCACCTCGACGACGACGGCCGGATCAAGGAGTTCACCGTGATGGTCCGGCCCCAGTCCGCCGTCCACGCCCTCGGCGAAGCGGTCCTCTCCGGGCTGGTCGAGGACGGCCTCGCACCTGCGCCCGCGGGCCAGTAGACGCACGCCCGGCCCGTCGGAGGCCACGCGGCGGACTTCTCGAAGCCCTGCTCGCGCCGCGACGCGGGCGCTCGGAGTCGCGGCCCGTCACGGCCACGGAGGGAGGCGCCCGCCGGACGGGCCGGGGCCGTCGGAGCGCGCGACACTGAAGGGGTCCCCCGCGCCACCATCCACGGCCTCGGACGAAAGGAAAGGGTCGTGACGGACCGGAATCGAGAGTCGGGCAGCAGGCGGCTGCTTGCCGGGCTGCTGGCCGCCAGCCATCTGATGCCGCTGGAGCTGCTGCCGGCCAGTTTGGCCGAGTACGCGGCACCCGCCGGTATCACCGAGGCGCGGATCTACCTCTCCGATGTGCAGCGGCGCGTGCTGCGGCGGCTGACCGGCGCGGGCGCGGTGGGGACGGCGGACGGACCACCGGAGGAGCTGGAGATCGAGGGCACCGTGCCGGGCCGGGCCTACCAGTACGGTCAGGTACTGCCCGCCGCCCCCGCCGATCGGGGCAGACACCAGTGGTGGATGCCGCTGCTGGACGGCACCGAGCGCATCGGTCTGCTGCGCCTCACCGCGGCCACCGACGACACGCGGACCCATGAGGACATGGAGCTGCTCTCCGCCCTGGTGGCGCTCATCGTGGTCAGCAAGCGCGACTTCAGCGACGCCTACGCGCGGCTGGTCGGCAGCGAGTCGATGAACATCGCCGCCGAGATGCAGTGGCGCCTGATGCCACCGACCACCTACGCGGACGGCCGGGTGGCCCTCTCCGCCGTCATGGAGCCGGCGTTCGAGATCAGCGGGGACGCCTACGACTACGCGACCGACGGACCGAGGGTGCACTTGTCGATCTTCGACGCGATGGGGCACGACACCGCCGCCGGCCTGACGGCCAACCTCGCCCTGGGCGCGTGCCGCAACGCCCGCCACCACGGCGCCGACCTGGTGCGGACCGGCGAGCGGGTCGACGAGGTGCTCATCGAGCAGTTCCAGGGGGCCCGCTACGCCACCGCCATCCTGGCCGATCTGGACACCCGGCGCGGAGAGCTCAGCTGGGTCAACTGCGGCCATCACCCTCCGCTGATCATCCGCGGCGGCCGCTGGACCACCCAGCTGCGGTGTCCGCCAGCGCTTCCCCTCGGCATGGGCCTGGGGCTGGAGGCCACGCTCTGCCGCGAGCAGCTGCAGCCCGGCGACCGGGTCGTGCTCTACACCGACGGCATCACCGAGGCCCGGCGCCCCGGCGGTCGCGAGTTCGGGCTGACCCTGTTCACCGACTTCCTCATCCGGCACCACGCCGACGGCCTGCCCGTTCCGGAGACCCTGCGCCGCCTGGTCCGCGCCGTCATGGCCCACCACGACGGCCATCTCCAGGACGACGCCACGGTCCTGTTCTGCGAATGGCTCGGCCCCCAGCCCGGACCCACCGATCAGGCCGCCACCCTGATGGGCCTGCCTTCCGCGGGGCCGTAAGCAGGATCCGTGGCGGACGGGAGACGTAGCCGACAAGCGCCGTGACGGACAGGAGCCGCAGGGGACGGACGAAGCGCCCCGGCCGGAGGTACCGGCCGGGGCGCCGCGGTGCCGCCGGGGCGTCAGCCGAGGGTGGCGAGGGCCTGGTTGAGGGTCGCGGACGGGCGCATGACGGCCGCGGCCTTGGCCGGGTCGGGCTGGTAGTAGCCGCCGATGTCGGCCGGGGAGCCCTGGACGGCGATCAGCTCGTCGACGATCGTCTGCTCCTGGGCGGTGAGCACCTCGGCGAGCTGGGCGAACGCCTTGGCCAGGGCGGCGTCGTCGGTCTGCCGGGCCAGCTCCTGGGCCCAGTACAGGGCCAGGTAGAAGTGGCTGCCGCGGTTGTCGATCCCGCCGACGCGGCGGCTGGGCGACTTGTTCTCGGCGAGGAAGGTGCCGGTCGCCCGGTCGAGGGTGTCGGCGAGGACCTGGGCCCGCGCGTTGCCCGTCTTCTGCGCGAGGTGCTCGAAGCTGACCGCGAGGGCGAGGAACTCGCCCAGGCTGTCCCAGCGCAGGTAGTTCTCCTTGACCAGCTGCTGGACGTGCTTGGGTGCCGAGCCGCCCGCCCCGGTCTCGAAGAGACCGCCGCCGTTGATCAGCGGGACGACCGAGAGCATCTTGGCGCTGGTGCCCAGCTCCAGGATCGGGAACAGGTCGGTCAGGTAGTCACGCAGGACGTTGCCGGTGACCGAGATCGTGTTCTCGCCGCGGCGGATCCGCTCCAGGGAGAGCTTGATCGCGTCGACCGGCGAGAGGATCTTGATGTCCAGACCCTCGGTGTCGTGCTCGGGCAGGTACGCCTTGACCTTCTCGATGAGGTTGGCGTCGTGCGCCCGGCCCTCGTCGAGCCAGAAGACGGCCGGGTCGCCGGTGGCGCGGGCGCGGGAGACGGCCAGCTTGACCCAGTCCTTGATCGGCACGTCCTTGGTCTGGCACATCCGGAAGATGTCACCGGCGCCGACGACCTGCTCGATGACCGCGTTGCCCGCCTCGTCCAGGACGCGGACGGTGCCCGTGGTCGGGATCTCGAAGGTCTTGTCGTGGCTGCCGTACTCCTCGGCCTTCTGCGCCATCAGGCCCACGTTGGGCACCGAGCCCATGGTGGCCGGGTCGAAGGCGCCGTTGGCGCGGCAGTCGTCGAGGACGGCCTGGTAGATCCCGGCGTAGCTGCTGTCCGGGATCACCGCGAGGGTGTCGTGCTCCTCGCCGTCCGGGCCCCACATGTGGCCGGAGGTGCGGATCATGGCCGGCATGGAGGCGTCGACGATGACGTCGGACGGCACATGCAGGTTGGTGATGCCGCGGTCGGAGTCGACCATGGCCAGCTCCGGGCCCTCGGCCAGCTCGGCGTCGAAGGACGCCTTGATCGCCGCGCCCTCGGGCAGGGCCTCCAGGCCCTTGAGGATGCCGCCCAGACCGTCGTTCGGGGTCAGCCCGGCGGCGGCCAGGGCCTCACCGTGCTCGGCGAAGGTCTTGGGGAAGAAGGCCCGTACGGCGTGGCCGAAGACGATCGGGTCGGAGACCTTCATCATCGTGGCCTTCAGGTGCAGCGAGAACAGCACGCCCTCCGCCTTGGCGCGGCCGACCTGCGCCGAGAGGAACTCGCGCAGCGCCGCCACGCGCATCACGGAGGCGTCCACGACCTCGCCCGCAAGCACCGGCACCGACTCGCGCAGCACCGTGGTGGAGCCGTCGTCGCCCGCCAGCTCGATGCGCAGCGAACCGGCCTCCTGGATCACGGTGGACTTCTCGGTGGAGCGGAAGTCGTCGGTGTCCATGTGGGCCACATTGGTCTTGGAATCGGCCGACCAGGCGCCCATGCGGTGCGGGTTCGCCCTGGCGTAGTTCTTCACCGAGGCGGGGGCGCGGCGGTCGGAGTTGCCCTCGCGCAACACCGGGTTCACGGCGGAGCCCTTGACCTTGTCGTAACGGGCGCGGATCTCCCGCTCCTCGTCGGTCTTCGGGTCGTCCGGGTAGTCCGGCAGCGCGTAGCCCTGCTCCTGCAGCTCGGCGACCGCGGCCTTCAGCTGCGGGATCGAGGCCGAGATGTTCGGCAGCTTGATGATGTTGGCTTCAGGGGTCTTGGCAAGGTCACCGAGCTCGGCGAGCGCGTCGGGGATGCGCTGGCCCTCTTCGAGGTGCTCCGGGAACTGGGCGATGATCCGTCCCGCCAGGGAGATGTCCCGGCTCTCCACGGTGACCCCGGCCGTCGAGGCGTATGCCTCGATCACCGGCAGGAACGAGTACGTCGCGAGGGCAGGGGCCTCGTCCGTGTGCGTATAGATGATGGTCGAGTCAGTCACCGGGTGCTCCGCTCCACGTCTGCAACATTGCTCGACATCAAGATATCTGGTGCCGGGTGCTTTCCCGAAAGGGCCCTGGGCAGAACGACGCGCCCTGGCCACCGCCCGCGCTTCCTGGGATCGTCCCGTCCATGCCGACGACCTTGCGGGGCGCACAGGTGGTGCTGCGCCCCACCGACCCCTCCGATGTCCCCGTCCTGGCCGCGATCCGCGCGAAGCCCGAGGTCTACGAGCGCTGGCGGGGCGGCGGGGACCTGGTGGCGGCGGTGCGCGAGGACCTGGCCGAATCCGGCGCCGAGCATCTGAGCATCGAGTACGGGGGCGCGGTGATCGGCATGATCCAGTGGGCGGCCGAGACCGAGCCGGACTACCGGCACGCCAGCATCGACATCTATCTGGACCCGGCGGTGCACGGGCGGGGGCTGGGCACCGACGCTGTACGCACCCTGGCCCGCCATCTGATCACCGACCACGGCCACCACCGGATCGTGATCGACCCGGCGGCGGACAACGCCGCCGCGATCCGCTGCTACGGCAAGGTCGGCTTCCGGCCCGTCGGCCTCATGCGGTCCTACGAGCGCGGCCCCGACGGTGCGTGGCACGACGGCCTCCTGATGGATCTGCTGGCCGAGGAACTCACGGAGGCCCCATGAGCGCCGCTGTCACACCCCGTCCACGCGCGCCCCTCACACCCCGTCCACGCGCGCCCCTCACACCCCGTCCACCCGCAGCCGCCACTCGCCCGCCCGGCCGGTGAGGGTGACGGTGGAGAGCGGGCGTATGTCGACGTTCCAGTAGCAGTGCGGCGGCGCCTTGATGGCGTACATCAGGGCGGCACGGACCACCCCGGGGTCGGCGACGGCCACCATCTTGGCGTTGTCCTCGGCCGGGCGGGTGTCCAGCCAACCGCCGATCCGCATGATGAACGCATGCAGCGACTCCCCGCCGTGCGGAACCGAGCGCGGATCGCCGAGCCAGGCGTCCACCTCCTTCGGTTCGCGCGCCATCACATCGGCGAGGGAGCGGCCCGCCCAGCGGCCCATGTCGCAGTCGCGCAGGGCGAGTTGGACCAGCGGGGTGAAGCCCAGCGCATCGCCGGTCTCCCGGCTGCGGGCCGACGGCGAGCAGTAGCGCAGCTCCGCCGCGGCCAACGGTACGAGCGCGGGGGCCGCGCGCTCGGCGGCGAGCCGGCCCTCCGGATCCAGCGGCCGGTCGTCACCGAAGCGCTCCCCCAGCCGGGAGGAACTGCGACCGGCGGCGACCAGCGTCAGCCGAAACGTCATCCCGGCATCGTACGGTCACGGCCACGGCTCCAGGACCCGTAACCAGCAGAAGAGCAGCGCCTTTCGGTGTGCGCCGGGTCACCGGGCGGCTCGAAGCGGCCGTCTCATGAACACCGTGCGCATCGCGGGTGGCGAGCAGAATGCGGCCGCCCCGAAGGGACGCGGAACCGCGCCGCTGTGCGGCCCCGCCGCGTGGCAGGGGCTCCGCCCCTGGACCCCGGGGTGTGGGGCGGAGCCCCGGTTTCGGGGTGTGAGGCGGAGCCCCGGCTCGGAGTTTGGGGCAGAGCCCCGGTGCGGGGTCTGGGGCGAAGCCCCGACCCGGGGCCGGGAGCAGAGCCCCGACCCGGGGCCTGAAGCGGAACCCCGATCCGGGGCCGGGAGCGGAACCCCGACCCAGGGCATAGCGCAGAGCCCCGACCCGAGGCCTGGGACGGAACCCCGACCCCGGGGCCTGGAGCGGAACCCCGGCCCAGGGCCTGAAGCAGAGCCCCGGTGCGGGGTCTGGGGCGAAGCCCCGGTCCCGGGGGTCTGGGGCGAAGCCCCGGTGCGGGGTCTGGCGCGGAGCCCCGGTTTCGGGGTCTGGGGCGAAGCCCCGGCTCGGGGTCTGGCGCGGAGCCCCGGTTTCGGGGTCTGGGGCGAAGCCCCGGCTCGGGGTCTGGCGCGGAGCCCCGGTTTCGGGGTCTGGGGCGAAGCCCCGGCTCGGGGTCTGGGGCGGAGCCCCGGTTTCGGGAAGGGGCGGGGTGGGGAACAGCCCGCCGCAGGCGGCAGGAGTCGCCGGGCACCGCTACGCCCGCCCGAGCACCTCGTCCCACGCGGTGCGCAACCGCCGCACCCCCTCCGCCAGTTCGCCGACACCCGCCACCGACGCGAAGCTCAGCCGCACATGCGGCGCGGGCGGTTCGGCGCAGAAGTACGGGCCGCCGGGGGCGACGGCGACCCCGGCACGCAGCGCGGCGGCGTCCAGCGCGGTCTCGTCGGTGCCCTGGGGCAGCCGCAGCCAGAGGTGGTAGCCGCCGGGCGGGACATAGCGCAGCTCCAGGGCGGGCAGTTCGCGCCGTACCGCGGTGACGAGCACCTCGCGGCGGGTGCGCAACTCGGCGGCGACGTTGCGCAGATGGCGGGGCCAGGAGGGGGCGCCGACCAGTTCCAGGGCGGCCTCCTGGAGCGGGCGGGGCACGAAGAAGCTGTCGACCACCTGGATCGCGCGCAGCCGCCCCAGCGCGGGGCCGCGGGCGGCGAGCGCGCCCACCCGCAGGCTGGGCGAGGTGGGCTTGGTGAGCGAGCACACATGGACCACCACCCCGTCGGGGTCGTCGGCGGCGAGCGTGGGGGCCAGCGGGGGCGCGTCCTCGTGGACGAGCCGGCGGGCGAAGTCGTCCTCGACCACGAACGCGCCCGCCTCACGGGCGATCCGGATCACCTCGCGGCGCCGCTCGGAAGCGAGCATCGCCCCGGTGGGGTTCTGGAACAGCGGCTGGCAGACGAAGACCCGGGCGCCGGTCGCCCGCAGCGCCTCGGCGAGCAGCTCGGGCCGGACCCCCTCGGAGTCCACCGGCACCGGGACGGGGCGCAGCCCGGAGGCGCGGGCGGCGGCGAGCACCCCGGGGTAGGTCGGGGATTCCACGAGGACGGGCGCGCCGGGCGGGGCGAGGGCGCGCAGCGCGCAGGTGAGCGCGGACTGGCCGCCCGCGGTGATCAGTACGTCGGCGGCGCCGAGGGTTCCGCCCGGCCCGCCGATCTCGCGGGCGAACCAGGCGCGCAGCTCGGGGAGCCCCTCCACCGGCGGGCGGTCCCATGCCCCGGGCCGCCGTCCGGCACGGGCCAGGGCGGCGGACAGCGCCCGCTCCGGCTGGAGCGAGGAGTGCAGATAGCCGTTGTTGAACTCCAGGATCCCGGGCGGTGGGGCGGCGAGCGTGGCCAGGACGCCCGAGGCGTCCACCGAACGCCGCACCGGCTCGCCTGCCGTCTCCACGCTCAGCGCGACCTCCTGCCAGGAGGTGTCGCCCGGCCGGGGCGCCCCGGCCCCGGGGCGGTCGGCGCGGAAGGCACCGGCGCCGGGCCGGGTGACCACCAGCCCTTCGGCGGCGAGGGCGGCGAGGGCGCGGGAGACGGTGACCGGGCTCACCCGGTGGCGTTCGACCAGCGCACGACTGGACGGCAGCTTCTCGCCGGGTGAGTAGCGGTCCAGCTCCTTCCGCAGCGATTTCGCGAGTTCGGCCACACTGCTACGCTGTTCCATGACAGCACAGGATAGCGCTACTGATGACAGTGCGATAGCGGTGAGCGGCGGCCCCCGCAGGGGCCGGGACGACACCGCGCGGGGCCCGGACGACACCGCCCGGGCCCGGGACAACTCCCCGTCACCGTCCGCCGCCCGCACCGGCACCGTGCTCGCCCTGCTCGGCGTGGCCGCCTTCTCCCTGACCTTCCCCGGCACCGCCTGGGCGCTCACCGGCCTCGGCCCCTGGACGGTGACCACCTGCCGAGTGGTGCTCGCCGCGCTGATCGCGGGCGGCGCGCTGGCCGCCCTGCGGGTGCCGGTGCCGGACCGCCGCCACTGGCCGGGGCTGCTGATGGTGGCGGCCGGGGTCGTCGTGGGCTTCCCGCTGCTGACCACGCTCGCCCTGCAGACCTCCACCACGGCACATGCGGCGGTGGTGGTCGGCCTGCTGCCGCTCACCACCGCCGCCCTGTCCGCCGTACGCACCGGGGTGCGGCCCTCGCGGACGTTCTGGGCGGCGGCGCTGGCCGGGGCCGCGGTGGTGATCGCCTTCGCGGTGCAGCAGAGCGGCGGCGCGCTCACCACCGGCGATCTGTATCTGTTCGGCGCGCTGCTGGTGTGCGCGGCGGGCTATACCGAAGGCGGCCGGCTGGCCGCCCATATGCCGGGCTGGCAGGTGATCGGCTGGGCGCTGGTGGGCTGTCTGCCACTGTCGGGGCCGGGCGCGGTGCTCGCGCTGTCGGCCGAGGACGTCCACCTCGGCGGCCGCGCGGTGGCCGGACTGCTGTGGCTCGCGGTGGGCTCGCAGTTCGTGGGCCTGGTGGTCTGGTACCGGGGCATGGCCGCCATCGGGGTGGCCAGGGCCAGTCAGCTCCAACTGGCCCAGCCGCTGCTCACCTTGGTGTGGTCGGTGCTGCTCCTGGGCGAGAAGCTGACCCCCGCCGCCCCGATCGCCGCCGTGGCGGTGCTGGTGTGCATCGGGGTGACGCAGCGGGCCCGGGTCCCGGCGGCGAGGTCCGTACGGACCCCGGCGGCGGCGAGCCGGGCACAGGAGCCCACGGTGGCGGACCGGAACCCCGAAGCGGCGGACCGGATCCCCGAAGCGGCGGACCAGGCTCCCGAAACAGCGGACCGCATCCCCGAAGCGGCGGGCCTGGTCCCCGAAGCGGGGGACCGGATTCGTCCCCCGGCGGGAGCAAACCAGGACAACCAGCCATAGACTGGCCTCAGGGATCGCATTGCCCTCAGCAGATCCCATTGCCCTCCAGCGGACAGGAGGTCACGCACATGGAGGCGACCGTAGGCGACAAGCTGCTGGTGCACGGCAGGGTTGTCGGGATTCACGATCGTGTAGCGGAGATCATCGAAGTGCTCGGGACCGACGGGGAACCGCCCTACCGCGTGCGTTACGAGGACGACGGACACGAGTGCCTGTTCTCCCCCGGGCCCGACTCGGTCGTCCGCCACCTGGCCGCCGGGCCCGGGCAGCGTTAGCCGGCCCGGGTCCCCGGCTCAGCGGGGCGGACGGACACGATGGGGATAGTGGTCGGCGACCACACGCGCCATGGCGCCGTTGCGGTCGGCGGCCACTTCCTTGGCCGAGAAGTACACATTGCCGCGCACCTGCGGAAAGCCCTGGTCGAAGGTGAGGTGCCGGGACAGCTCCGCCGGGTCCTGCCAGGGCGCGGGCTGCGCCGGATCGCCCGCCTTGTAGAGCGCCTCGCCGATGTAGAGGTTCACCCCGGTGCCCCGGACCACCTCCGACCACCACGGGACGAGCGCGGCGTAGTCGGCGGCGGCGAAGCCGATGTTCCAGTAGACCTGCGGGACGATGTAGTCCAGCCATCCCCGCCGCACCCAGGCGCGGGTGTCCGCGTAGAGGTCGTCGTAGGTCTGCACCCCCGCCGTGGTGGCGGAGCCGAGCGGGTCGGTGGCCTGGTTGCGCCAGACGCCGAAGGGGCTGATGCCGAACCGCACCCGCCGCTTCAGCCGCTTGACGCGCACGGCCGTCTCGTACACCAGCCGGTCGATGTTGTCGCGCCGCCAGGACGCCCGGTCCGGGAAGCCCGCGCCGTAGCGCGCGTAGGCCGCGTCGTCGTCGAAGACCTGGCCGGCCACCGGATAGGGGTAGAAGTAGTCGTCCCAGTGGACGGCGTCGATGTCATAGCGCGCGACCGCGTCCAGCATGGCGTCCTGGACGAAGCGGCGGACCTCGGGCAGCCCGGGGTTGTAGTAGAGCTTCCCGCCGTACGGCACGACCCACTCGGGGTGCACCCGGGCCGGATGGGTGGGGATCAGCCGGGAGGGGTCGGTGTGGTTGGCGATCCGGTACGGGTTGAACCAGGCGTGCAGTTCGAGGCCGCGCCGGTGCGCCTCGCGCACGGCGGTGCCCAGCGGGTCCCAGCCCGGGTCCCGGCCCTGGACGCCGGTGAGGCATTCGGCCCACGGCTCGTACGGTGAGGGCCACAGCGCGTCCGCCGTCGGCCGCACCTGGAAGACCACCGCGTTGAGCCGGCGGCGTACGGCGGTGTCGAGGAAGCTCAGCAGCTCGGCCCGCTGCGCGTCCGCGGTGAGGCCGGGTTTGGACGGCCAGTCGCGGTTGGCCACGGTGGCCAGCCACATCCCGCGGAACTCGGGCCGGTGCTCGCCGCCCCGCCCCTCCGCCAGCGCGTCCCCCGCCGTGACGGTGGCGGCCAGGGCTCCGGCGGCCGCCACCGTCAGACTTCTGCGCGTGATCGGACCCATGCCCAAACTCCTCGCCTCGGTCGTGTCGCCAACGTAGCGCCGCCGCCCACCACCGGCCGGGACCGTGGCCTCAGGAGGCCGTCTCCCTTCCGGCCCCGGCAAGGCAGCGCGCCGGAGGAGGCAACTCCCGCTGATGATGGGGCCCTTGTGGGGCACCCGGCAATGCCTATCGCGAATCCCGGCCGCGGAAGCCCAACACCCCTTGAGTAGCGCTTGACTTCACCCTTCTCGCACGGCCATCCGGCCGCTAGCATCGGATGACGCACGCATGGGAGCGCTCCCAAACAGCCGGCCCGCAGGGCCCGTACCCCTCACCACCCCCACGTCCGGAGAGGAAGTTCCCGTGCGCAGCAAAGGCAGCAGACCGCTCGGCGCGCTCATGGCCGCGCTGGCACTCGTCGGCGGCTTACTCACCACCGCCGCCTCCCCCGCGGCGGCCCGTCCCGAACCGCCCCCCGCCCGGGCCACCGCCCAGGCCGACGCCGCCACCTGGAAGAACGTCCGCGTGGACGGCGGCGGCTTCGTCCCCGGCATCGTCTTCAACCGCAAGGAGCGGAACCTCGCCTACGCCCGCACCGATATCGGCGGGGCGTACCGCTGGGACCAGTCCGGCAAGCGGTGGGTGCCGCTGCTGGACTCGCTGGACTGGGACCACTGGGGCTGGACCGGGGTGGTGAGCCTGGCCAGCGACTCCGTGGATCCCGACAAGGTCTATGTGGCGGCCGGTACGTACACCAACAGCTGGGACCCGGGCAACGGCGCCATCCTGCGCTCGTCCGACCGGGGCGCGAGCTGGCAGTCCACCACCCTCCCCTTCAAGCTGGGCGGCAATATGCCCGGCCGCGGCATGGGGGAACGGCTGGCGGTCGACCCGAACAGGAACAGCGTGCTCTACCTCGGCGCGCCGAGCGGCAACGGGCTGTGGCGCTCCACCGACTCCGGGGTCACCTGGTCGAAGGTGACGTCCTTCCCCAATCCCGGCACCTACGTCCAGGACGCGAGCGACACCAGCGGCTATCTGAGCGACAACCAGGGCGTGGTGTGGGTGACCTTCGACGAGCGCACCGGTTCTTCCGGCAGCGCGACGAAGACCGTCTACGTGGGCGTGGCCGACAAGAACAACACCGTCTACCGCTCGACGGACGCGGGCGCCACCTGGTCGCGGGTGGCCGGGCAGCCGACCGGCTACCTCTCCCACAAGGGCGTCCTCGATACGAAGAACGGCTTTCTGTACCTGACCACCAGCGACAAGGGCGGCCCGTACGACGGGGAGAAGGGCCAGGTGTGGCGGTACACCACGGCCACCGGGGAGTGGAAGAACATCAGCCCCATGACGGACGCCGACACCTACTTCGGCTACAGCGGGCTCACGGTGGACCGGCAAAGGCCCGGCACGCTGATGGTGACCGGCTACAGCTCCTGGTGGCCGGACACCCAGATCTTCCGCTCCACCGACTCCGGCGCCACCTGGACCCGGGCCTGGGACTTCACCAGCTATCCCAACCGGTCCCTCCGCTACACCCAGGACGTCTCATCCGTCCCCTGGCTGACCTTCGGCGCCAACCCCTCCCCGCCCGAAGTGACCCCGAAGCTGGGCTGGATGACCGAGGCGCTGGAGATCGACCCGTTCGACTCCCGCCGGATGATGTACGGCACCGGCGCGATGGTCTACGGCACGGAGAACCTCGCGAACTGGGACACGGGCGGCACCATCACCATCACCCCCATGGTCAAGGGCCTGGAGGAGACGGCGGTCAACGATCTGGCCAGCCCGCCCACCGGCGCCCCGCTGCTCAGCGCGCTCGGTGACATCGGGGGCTTCCGCCACACCGATCTCGACGCGGTGCCCGCGAGGATGTACACCTCGCCGACGTTCACCACGACCACCAGCCTGGACTACGCCGAGACCAACGCGAACACCGTGGTCCGGGTGGGCAACAACGACTCCGCCCCGCGGATCGCCTTCTCGACCGACAACGGCGCCAACTGGTTCCAGGGCAGCGAGCCGTCCGGGGTCACCGGCGGCGGCACGGTGGCCGCGGCGGCCGACGGCAGCGGCTTCGTCTGGGCCCCGGAGGGCACCTCGGCCGTCTACCACACCACCGGTTTCGGCACCTCGTGGTCGGCGTCGAGCGGCATCCCGGCCGGGGCGGTCGTGGAGTCCGACCGCAAGAACCCCAAGAAGTTCTACGGCTTCAAGGCGGGCACCTTCTACGTCTCCACCGACGGGGGCGCCACCTTCACCGCCAGGGCGTCCTCCGGGCTGCCGGCCGACGGCCCGGTGCGGTTCAAGGCGCTGCCGGGCGCCGAGGGCGACATCTGGCTGGCGGGCGGCAGTACGGCCGGGGCCTACGGGCTGTGGCACTCCACGGACTCCGGCACGACCTTCAGCAAGCTGAGCGCCGTCCAGCAGGCGGACACCATCGGCTTCGGCAAGGCGGCGCCGGGCGCCTCGTACCAGGCGCTCTACACCAGCGCGAAGATCGGCGGGGTGCGCGGCATCTTCCGCTCCACCGACGCCGGGGCGAGCTGGACCCGGATCAACGACGACGCCCACCAGTGGGGCTGGACGGGCGCCTCGATCACCGGCGACCCACGGGTCTACGGCCGGGTCTACGTGGCCACCAACGGCCGCGGCATCCTGCGCGGCGACGCCTCGTGACCGTGGTGTGAGAGCCCCGTGCACACGGCGGGGACGGGGGCGGGCCGGGGCCGGATTCCCGGCCCCGGCCCGCCCCGCGCCGATAACCGGAGGGTAACGTCTGGGGCGACAGGGGGACGACACAACGGACAGTTGGACCAGCGAAAGGCACGATGTGACCGACATCGAACGCGTCGGAGTGGTGGGCTGTGGCCAGATGGGCGCGGGCATCGCGGAGGTGTGCGCCCGATCCGGCCTGGAGGTCATGGTCGCGGAGACCACCGGCGAGGCCCTGGAGATAGGGCGCACCCGGCTGACCAACTCCCTCGGCAAGGCCGCGGAACGCGGCAAGATCACCGAGGAGCAGCGCGACGCGACGCTGGACCGGCTGAGCTTCACCACCGACCTGGGGGAATTCGCCGACCGTGACCTCGTGATCGAGGCGGTCGTCGAGAATGAGCAGGTCAAGACCGAGATCTTCCAGGTCCTCGACCAGGTGGTGACCCGCCCGGACGCGATCCTCGCCTCCAACACCTCCTCCATCCCGCTGGTCAAGCTGGCCGTCGCCACCTCCCGGCCGGACCAGGTGATCGGCATCCACTTCTTCAACCCGGCGCCGGTGCAGGCGCTGGTGGAGCTGATCCCGGCGCTCACCACAGGTGAGGAGACCATCAAGCGCACCGAGGCGCTGGTCCACGACGTCCTGGACAAACACGCCATCCGCGCGCAGGACCGCGCGGGGTTCGTGGTCAACGCGCTGCTCATCCCGTATCTGCTCTCCGCCATCCGGATGTTCGAGTCCGGGATCGCCAGCCGCGAGGACATCGACAACGGCATGGAGATGGGCTGTGCCCATCCGATGGGCCCGCTGAAGCTGTCCGATCTGATCGGCCTGGACACGATCGCGGCGATCGCCGACTCGATGTACGCCGAGTACAAGGAGCCGCTGTACGCCGCTCCTCCGCTGCTGCTGCGGATGGTGGACGCGGGCCGGATGGGACGCAAGTCGGGCTCGGGCTTCTACACGTACTGATGACCAGCGCTGACACCCGCTCGAAGAGGTAGCCCGCAGGTCTCTGCGGACATCAGTAGGGCGGCCATCCCCGACCACGGACAGCCGCCCCTACCGAGGATCGTGCCGTTCACCCGCACGGTCCGGCCGCCGGTGGGTGAGCGCATCTGGACGATGACATGCGGGGCACGGGCCATACGCCCAGCCTGGTGCCACACCTCGGCGCGCGCACCCCCAGGCCAGCCCCCGTGCGCCCTACCGCACACCCCAAGCCCGCGCCACCATGGCCCTCACTTCAACGAGACGAGGGAGCGCCATGGGCAAGCACAGCGGCAAGCCGGACGTAGCCGAAGGCGACGGGCACAAGCCCGACAAGCCCATCCCTCCAGCCCAGCCGACCCCACCCAGGCCCCAGCCGAAGTAGGCGGCATGCTCACCGCGAACGGCCCAGCCGCACTCACCCAGATGCTCAGCCACGGCGGCCACCTCTCCGCCGACTGGCGCGGCCCATTTCTGCGCGTCGACCGTGCCCGGTTCATCCCTGACCGCATCTGGGTCCGCGGCGACGACGGCTACACGCCCCTCGACCGAGCCGCCGACCCCGACCGGTGGGACCATCTCGCCTACGCCGACGAGGCACTGGTAACCCAGGTCGAGGACCCGCCCGACGCCGAGGTGGCGCGCACGCCGTCCAGCTCGGCGAGCATGCCGCGCATCGTCGCCCGCATGCTCGCCGCACTCCGAGCCGAGGACGGTCACCGCGTACTGGAGATCGGCGCGGGCACCGGCTACAACGCAGCACTCCTCGCAGCCCGGCTCGGCGACGAGCAGGTCACCTCGGTGGAGGTCGACGCCGAACTGGCCGAGCGGGCGCGCGCCAGCCTCAGGACCGCGGGGTACGCACCCGCCGTGGTCACCGGTGACGGCGCTGAGGGCTGGGTGGCGCGTGCGCCGTACGACCGGCTCATTGCGACCTGCTCCGTGCACGACGTGCCGCGCGCCTGGATCGAGCAGACCAAGCCGGGCGGGATCATCGTGATCCCGTGGGGCACCACGCTGCGCAACGGCGTGCTCCTCCAGCTCACCGTCGAGCACTGCCCCGACGGACCTGTGGCATCCGGCCGGGTTGTGGACGACGCGGCGTTTATGTGGATGAGGGCACAGGCACCGCCGCGGGACGTCATGGCCATCGCCCGGGCAAACCCCCGACAGCCACACCGGACTCGACCCGCACGTCCTCGGCAACGATGACGCCTGGTTCGCGGTCGGAGTGCTGGTTCCCGGCTGCCAGTGGGCTACGGGCCAGGGGCCTGACGGTGCGTGGACGCTATGGCTCGCCGACGCGGGCACCGGGTCGTGGGCGTCGGTCGACTACGAGCCGGACGCTGTCGAGTACGACGTGCAGCAGCACGGCCCGCGCCGGCTGTGGGCCGAGGTCGAGGCGGCCCACGCCTGGTGGGCGGATGCTGGTCGCCCGGCCCGCACGCAGTTCGGGCTCACGGTGACGCCTGCCGGTCAGCAGGTGTGGCTGGGCGACCGGGGAAAGGCGCTGCCGGTGTAGGGGGCCCACTCGGCGGGGCCGGCAGCCGAGTCCGGCCGCCGGCTCGACCGCGGCGTCGGCCCCGGGACCACCCTGCTCGCAGAGCAGATGCAGCAGCGCCACGGTGGCGCGTGCTTCGCCTCGGGTGATCGGCGGCTCGCGCTTGCCCGGCTCCTCGATCATCGCCCCTGTCTGCGCCTCGTCCATGCGCCGCCCAACCGCCGCGTGGGCGCCGTGGTCACGGCCATACCGGGCGGAGTGCGTGCCCGCGCGGGGTAGCTCAGTCAGCTCAGAGCAGCCGGGCGCCGGTCCGGCGGTCGCGGGGTTCGAATCTCCGCCCCCTGAGGGCGCGCGCGTACGAGGGAGCCCCACCCGAGATCAGATCGGGCAGGGCTCCTCTGCTGTGCTGCCCACTCCCCGGTGGGACCCACGGGTCCGCCGGGCGCGGACGGGAAGGACGGCCGGAATGGGGCCGATGGGCGGGACGGGCAGACCTGCCCGGACGGGTACAGCCTCCAGCCGCTGCCGGACGACCCCAACGCCCCTCGTCTGCCGCCGCAACGGATCACCTGCCCCGGAGCCCGACCCGAGCCCGACCACGCCGGCCGCACTTGCTCCCGACCGGCGCCGCCTTTGACACAAGATGCCCCCTCGTCTGATCTTCGGACCGGGCGAGGGGGTTTCGTCGTGTCAAGGAAGCGCGACGGCCCCCACCGAAATGGGGGCCGATCGGCCGTACCACTGGAGCCGACCAGGGGTACATTGCGAGTGTCAGCACGCAATTGGGAGTCAGTATGCCCGAGACCAGCGACAAGCACATCGGCGCACGCATCCGCGAATTCCGCCTCATCCGAGACTTCTCCCTCGCTGAGCTGGGCCGACGCGCCCACGTCTCCACCAGCCAGCTCTCCCGAGTTGAGACCGGCGAACAGCCAGCCAGCCCGTCTGTCCTGGCGGCGGTCGCCCGCGCACTCGGGGTGACCCTGTCCGTACTGCACGGCCAGCCGTACATCCACATGCTCCAGAAGGATCAGCTTGACCGGCTGCTCGCGCCGATCAGCAGCGCGCTGGACGCGTGGGACATTCCCCCCGAGGACGATCTGCCGCTACGCCCGCTGGACGACATCGCGGAAGATACGAAGGTCGTCGCCAGGAAGCGCGCGCAGGGGAAGTTCGGTCCGGTGGCGGAGGCGCTGCCAGAGCTCATCACCGATACGGCTCTCGCCGTACAGACGTACACCGTGCCGGGCAGGGACCGCGAGCGAGCGCACAACCTCCAGGCCGAGATCGCGCGGACTACGGCGATCGTCGCGTACCGGCTCGGGTACATGGACTTGGCCCGGCTCGCCCTGGCGCGCATGGCCGTAGCGGCGCCCCAGTCCGGTGACCCGCGCCAGGTCGCTGTTGAGCGGTACGAACGGGCCGTCATCACCCACGCCGAGACGTCGCGGCCTGACCGCGGCGTGGCCCTGATGAAGCGTGCGCTGCGCGACCTGGAAGACGACGGCGACCCGGCGACCATGGCCGTGCGGGGCACCTTGCTGCTGCGCGCCTCGGCGCTCAGCGCGGTGCAGAAGGACCACGCTGCTGCGGGGGATTGGCTCGGTCAGGCCGAGGCGCTGGCCGAAGCCGGAGCGGCTGCGGACGCGGCGGAGGAGCCGCCCGGGTCTCGGTACGCCCTGGCGTTCGGGGAACTGAACGTCAATCTGGGGCGGCTGGACGTCGCGATGTTCCAGGACGATTACGAGACCGCCGTCCGCGTCGCCGGAGACGTGCGGCTGCCCGACTCGTACCAGCCCACCAGGGTCGCCGGGTTCCTGATCCGGCGGGCCAGCGCGGAAGCGTGGACAGCACGTCATGACGACGCGCTCGCCTCACTGGAGCAGGCCCGCGAGAAAGCGCCGCAGTTGACCCGGTACCACCCCGAGGTACACCAGACTGTCGGGACCCTGTTGCGGGCGCGGCAGAGGGCGACTGAGCCGCTGCGCGAATTCGCCCAGTGGAGCGGCGTGTAGCCAACTCGGCACGCTGAGTCAATGCTCCGGTGTCCCTACCTTAGGGAAATCGGGGCCTTGCCTCGTCGGCACGATGTGACGGTCAGCACACAGACCGCGCATGGAGCCGACCATGACGACCAGAAACCTGCCGTGGCAGCCGCCGAACGCCGACGACATCGAGGCGTTACCGGTGGGCAAATGGTGGGACGCCATCTCCGCGCCCACCCCTGTCGCCGACCGCGCTCTGGAACTGATCGGCCACCGATCCGGCGCCGTCATCCAGGACGACACCTACGGCAAGACATACTGGCTGATCGGCATCGACACCGCCCGTAGCTGGTGCGTGCGCCAGATCCGCGTCCTCACCGAACTCGCCGACGAAGGCACCCTCCTCGGCGTACCGCCCGCCTCCTGGGTTACTGGCCGCTCCTCGTACTGGCGCGTCCCGTTCCGTCTCGACCGATGCCTCACCGACACCCGGCTGCTTCACGACGCCTTGGCCCGGGCCGTCAGGGAGATCCTCGGCCCGACACCGGACGGTCGGCAGCTCTGCTACCGCTGCCAACTGCCCACCGACGAACCGGTCCCGGTCGCCATCGCGCACAGCGGCAGCGTCGCCGGCCGCACCGTCTACGCCTGCCCCACCCACGCCCGGGACTACCCGGCGGCCGACGCCATGACCCAGGCCGCCGCCATGCGCCGCGCCCTCGACCGAGGCAGGACCCGATGACGGCCCCCGAACCCATCGCCGACCCGCGCGCCGATGGGTCGTGGCGGGCGGCCCTCGATCACGCCGCGGGCTGCCCGGCCTGCCGGACGCCCGGCGCCGTCTGCTCGGAGGGTGAGCGGCTGTTGCACGCCCACGAGGAGGCCACTCGGCAGGCCCGGGCAGGAGGCCCCGGATGAGGCGCCGTCGCCAGACCCCTGCCGTACGGGCCGCGCTGCTCGCCTTCCGCGCCGCCCGCCTGGGCCTTCTGCTCGGCGCGATTCCCGCGTCGGTGGTGCTCGCGGTCTACCTGTGCGTCGCGGCCGACCCGTACCGATAGACCGGGTGGGCTGCTGGGCTCCGGGCCCCCGCTGGAGCGCGCGACCAGCGGCCCACCCTCCAAAGCCCCTGCCGGTCGGCTTGCCGAGGCGCGGCCGTCGACCGCAGGGCAGGGACTCCGGCCCCGGATGGGGATCGTGGAGGCCGGAGTCCCACACGGAGAAGCCCCCGCCTCGGCCGCCCGCTTGCCGAGGCCCGGCTCGCTCGTCTCCACGTGTCCCCGAAGGCGGGCGAGTCTCAAGCCCCGCCCCCGCCCCCGCCCCCGGCGGCGGTTGGCCTCGGTCGCGCCGACCGGGGCGCGGGTACTACCACCCACTCTGGCGTCAGCCGCCTCCGCCCGACATATCCAAGGGGCCAGAGCTTGGTGATGGGCGCCGTCGCCCCGTCCTCGTCACTCCAAGTCGCCGCAGTCACTCCGAGTCGTCGAGGTCGCGGCCGGCGTCGGCGCCGAGGACGCCGTCCAGCTCGGAGATCTCCCCGACCAGCCGGAGGACGTCGCCGGTGCCCTCGAGGGCGAGCTGCACCTCGGCGACGCCGGTATCGGCGGGCCGGGCCTCCTCCTCGGCCCGGACGATACGGGTGGTGCGGTCCCGGCCCTTCCAGGGCGCCCGGTCCACCCGGACCCGCAGCACCCGGTACCCGGCGGCCGTACACAGCTCCAGGACGCGTGGCAGCAGCCCGGCGCCCACTCGGTAGGAGAGCTGCAACTCCACCCGTTCGGCCGACCAGAGGGCCGGCAGCCGGCGGGTGAGCAGCGGATAGCCGCGGATCACCAGGAAGTGCACCGCGGTGACCGCGGTGGCCAGCAGGGCCAGACCACCGCCGCAGGCCATGCCCACCGCACAGGTGAGCCAGACGGTCGCCGCGGTGGTCAGGCCGTGGACGGCGTCGCGCCGGACGAAGATCAGGCCGCCGCCGATGAAGCCGATACCGGAGACGACCTGCGCCGCCACCCGTGAGGGGTCCAGGCCGACGTGGTCGCGCAACAGCACATCGGTGAAGCCGTACTGGGAGACCTGCATGAACAGCGCGCTGCCCACGCCCACCAGGGTGTGGGTGCGCAGCCCGGCGCTCTTCTGCTGCACCGCCCTCTCGAGCCCGATCAGGGTGGACAGCACCAGCGCGACGCCGAGCTCGGCGAACTGCCGGACTCCCTGGTCGATACCGAATTCCCACATCGGAGCGGCGATCAGTCGCACATCCGTCCCTTCTGTCCGGTCCATCCGATCCATCCGGTCTGTCCGCCCCCTCACGGCCCCTCCCCTCGACCGCCGTCCCCCATGAGTACCCGCTGAGTAGGGCCTTTCGCACGGGGTGTGCGCCGGTGACTCACACACCATCCCCACACACGCTCCCGCACCACCTGGGCATGCGCTTGACTCGGAGCGTCACCACTGCACGGACGTTACATCCGGAAGGGGATCAACCCGTGACCACCGAGCCCGAGCAAGCCGCGTTAGCCGTAGAGCTGACGGAACTGCGCCGGACCGTCGAAGTGGGCTTCACCCGCGTCGACGGCCGGCTGGCCCTGCTCGACCACCGAGGAGAGCAGGCCGAGGAGGATGTGAACCAACTGGGCGGACGGATGCGGATGCTGGAGCACGGACGCTGGCCGCTGCCCTCCATCGCCGCCCTGACCGGGGTGACCGCCCTGGCCCTGGCGATATGGCAGGCAGCGGGACACTAGCGCCGGTGCGGACGGCGGCCCGGCCTACCCGAGCCTGATGTGGTGGAGCAGCAGCAGCGCCGCCGCCATATTGGCCGCGGGCACCTCACCGCGTGCGACCAGGTCGGGCACCATCTTCAGCGGCACCCACTCGCGGCGGTCCGACTCGAAGTCGTCCTCCGGGTGCCCGACGTACGATGCCTCCTCGGCCCAGTAGATGTGGTGCCGTGCGTCGGTGAGCCCGTTGGACGGCTCGACGGAGAGCAGATGGCGCAGCGGGCCGGGGCGCCAGCCGGTCTCCTCCTCCATCTCGCGGGCCGCGGCGTCGGCGATGTCCTCACCGTCCTCGACGACGCCCGCGGCCAGCTCCCAGCCCCAGGCGTCGGTGATGAACCGGTGGCGCCACAGCAGCAGCACCTCGTTGGCCGCGTTCACCACCGTGGCCACGGCCACGGGGCGGAGCCGGATCAGATAGTGGTCCAGATGGCGCCCGTCGGGGAGCCGGACATCGGCGAGGTTGACCCGGAACCATCGGTTCTCGTACACGGTCCGCTCCCTGAGGTTCTTCCATCGCACTGTCAGCCACCTTTCGTCGAAACGGGAGGCCATCGTGGGCCACCCGCTGACGAGAGTGCGGACCGCGAGCGGAACCGCTGGTCACAGAGGGACGCGCAGAGCCCCGTCGATGAGCGCGGCGGCCTCGGCCGTCGCGGCGCTTCCGCTGGCCGCGAGGTGCTCCCGTACCGCCCGCAACCGGTCGCGTAACCGCTGGGACTCCATGCCCCGCGCCCGCTCGGTCATCTCCACCGCCGTGGCGCCCGCCCGGTCCACGTCGCCCTGACGCAGCTCGATATGGGTGAGCATGGCGAGCCGGTGCACCCGGCCCCGGTCGTGCGCGGGGGTGCCGACCGCGGCGGTGGCGTGCTCGCGGGCGCCACCGAGGTCGCCGAGGCTCAGCAACGCCTCGGCCACCTGGACGTTCACCAGACCCGGCTGGACATAGCCGGTCTCGTCGGGCTCCTGGCCCGGTCTGATCCGGTCGGCGGCGGTCTCGGCGCGCCGAATGCAGGACAGCGCCCCGGCGCCGTCGCCGAGCCGGGCGTACGCCTTGGCCTGCATGGCGTAGAGGTCGGCGGCGAGCGCGGGGGTGATCTGCGAGCCCGCGGCGCGCAGCGCCGATTCGGCGAAGGCGACCGCCTGCCGGTACTCCTTCATGAAGAGGGACTGGTTGACCAGCAGCGCTATGACATAGGCCCCCAGGCCGCGGTCGCCGCTGGCCTTGGCGAGCCGCAGCGCCTGGTGGAAGTAGCGCTGGGCCAGGCCGTGCGTATTGGAGTCGTACGCGCAGATCCCGGCGATGGCCACCAGGCCGCCGGTCGCCCGGTGCAGCTGGCGGCCGGTGTCGTCGGCGTAGCTGCCGCGCAGCAGCGGTGCGGCCTCGGAGTTGAGGAACCCCACCACCCGGGTCCGGGTCGCGACGCCGCCGGCCTTGCGGTACATCTGCTCGTAGTGGGCGCGGGCGGCGCGCAGCGTCTCGATGTCGGTCATGCTGACGCGGGTCAGACCGCGCCGGGAGACATCGGAGTCCTCGGGAGGGTTCTCCCACTCCCACACCGGGATGACGGCGGGGGTGCCGGTGACCGCCGGGGCCTCGACGACATGCGGGCGCTGCTGTTCGTCGGAGCGCCACAGCGCGGTGGCGCTCTCGACGAATCCGGACAGCGGGGTGGCGGGCCCCCGGCGGCTGCCGGGGGTGCCGAGGCCGATGTCGTCCAGGGTGAGGGCGCGGTGCAGCCGCTCGCCCAGCACCTCGCAGATGAGGTCGGGCACCTGGCCGCGCGGCCGCTGGCCCTTCAGCCACCGGGCCACCGCGGTGTGCTCATACCGCAGCTTCATCCCCCGGGCCCGGCCTGCCTCATTGACATGCGCGGCCAGTCCGGCGTGGGAGACTCCGGCCTCGTCGAGCACGGAGTCGAGCAGTGTGTTGGGCTCCATCTCGCCCCCCCGAAACGCTCGGTGGCGCCAGCGTAGTGGAGGGGGATTCGCACGGGGTGTGAACGGGCGGGGTGGGGTGGGGTGTTGGCCTTTGCCTTTCCCCAACCCGCCCCTTCCCGATACCAGGGGCTCCGCCCCTGGACCCCGCGGGCTGGGGCGAAGCCCCGGTCGGGGAGGGGACGGGGCGGGGAGCAGCCTCCCCGCCCGGGCGCGCTACCGGGGCCCCGCCCGTGGGCCCCAGGTCTGGGGCGGAGCCCCGGTTCGCGAGGGGCACCTCTTGCCAGGGGCTCCGCCCCAGACCCCGGGCCGGCTGAGGCGAAGCCCCACCACGCGGTAGCGCCGCATATCGATGCCGCGGGAAGGGGGCGGAAGGGACCAGCCTGCCCATCCGTGCCCGTTGCCACGGGCTCCGCCCCAAACCCCGGACCGGCTGAGGCGGAGCCCCACCATGCGGCGGAGCCGCATATCGATGCCGCGGGAAGGAGCACGACGGGACCAGCCCGCCCACCCGTGCCTGGTGCCAGGGGCTTCGCCCTGGACCCGGGGTCTGGGGCGGAGCCCCACCACGCGGCAGCGCCGCATATCGACGCTGTGGGAAGGGGCGGGTAGGGGAACAGCCCGCTCACCCGTGCCCCAGTGGCTGAGGCGAAGCCCCAGTCGGCGAAGGGACCGGGCAGGAGCCCGCCCACCCGTGCCCGTTGCCGGGGCCCCGAAGGCTCGGGCGGAGCCCCACCACGCGGCGGCCGCCGCATATCGGGGCTGCGGGAAGGGGCGGGGTGGGGAACGGCCCGCCGCGGGCGTCCAGGCCCGGCGCGCATCTCCTAGCCCCGGTGGGCGTCGGCCGCCGGGAGGGTGAGGGTCGTGGTGGCGGACAGCGGGCAGCGGTCGTAGCGCAGCGCGAGCAACGCGACGTCGTCGGCGAGCCGGCCGCCGGTGTGGCGCAGCAGCGCCGAGCGCACCCCCGCCACGACCGCCGCGGGGACGAGCGGCCCGGGGCCCGCGGCCTCGGACAGGGCGCGGCGCAGGGGGAAGAACGTGCCGTGGGCGTCGCGCACGTCCTCGGCGCCGTCGGTGTGCAGCACCAGCGTGTCGCCGACGCCCAGCGGGCTCCAGCGGGCGGTGGGAAGCTCGGCGGGCAGCGGGAAGAGGCCGAGCGGCGGCAGCACCTCGCCGGGCGCGGTCTGCCGGGCCATGGCCGGGCCCACCGGCTGTTCGTAGAGGCGGTACGGCCAGGGGTGGCCGCAGTTGAGCGCGGTCACCTCGCCGTCCGCACCCACCTCCATCAGCAGGACGGTCACGAACTCCTCGTCCACATGGCTGTCCAGCGGACACTCCCCGCTCGCGCGTGCCCGCAGATGGCGCTCCAGGGCGCGGTCGAGCCGGCGCAGCACGCCGCTGAGCAGGGGCTCCTCATGGGCGGCCTCGCGGAAGCTGCCGAGGACGGCGGCGACGGTGCCGATCGCGGCGAGGCCGTGCCCGCGCACATCGCCGATGATGACGCGCACGCCGTATGGGGTGGCCAGCGCCTCGTAGAGATCGCCCCCGACGGCGGCGCCCCGGCTGGCCGAGAGATGGCCGCCGGCCAGCTCGATGCCCTCCAGCCGGGCCGGGAGCGGCCGCAACACCACGTCCTGCGCGGCGGTGGCCACCTCCCGGAGCTGTTCCAGTTCGCGCACCAGCCGCAGCTTGCGGCCCGCTGTGAAATAGCAGGCGACGGCCACGCCGAGGACGGCGCAGCAGGTGACCAGGGCGGCGTGCGGCTCCTTCCCGTCGCCGTCGGCCTCCAGGGCGGTCGGAGGCGCGAGGGCCAACAGCAGGCCGGCGCCGCCGAGCAGCACGATGCATCTGCGGCGGCCGCTGCTCGCGCAGGCGATGGCGGGTGCCGCGGCGAGGAGCGTGACGACCTCGGTGTGATGCGGGTTCAGCAGGGCCCAGCAGAGGGCGCCGAGCACCCACAGACAGGGGACCACGCGGGTGACCTCCCGCAGACTCCGTGCCTTCCGTACGAACGCGCCGCCGACTGCCGATGTCCCGATCATGTGTCGCCCCCAACGCCGGCCAATGAGGCGGTCGGCCGGGCCCCTGGACGATCGATCCCGCGCGGGCCGTGCGACCGGCACGATTCTGGCGACAGCTCCTGCCAATTGGACCGGCACCTTCCGGATCTCACCTGATCGGGTGACCACACCCCAGGCAGCCACCCGAACACCCCACCGCCCCGCGGACGCGGTGTCGGCTGTTTGCCGCTCACCAGGACGACGCGGCATGGGCCCCGACCCCAGCCCCGCGTCGTCGGGCCGCAGCCCCGGCCCCCCCCGGAATCGCCGACGACACCCACCCCGCCAACGCGGTGACGGCGACCCGGCGCGAGCGAGCGACGGGCGCCCCCGCGCCGGGCGGCCCCTGGTGCCCACCGTGCCGTGGCGGGTGGCCGTGGCAGGGGGCCGCGACGCGCACCCTCTGCGGGGAAGCCCTCGCGGGCGGAGCCGAGGACGAGGGACGGCGGCATGGGGACGGGGAGGCGGGTGTAAACCACCGCCTCGGGCCACCCGGATCACGGCGCGGCGGGTGGGCTGCCGTATCGGGACGGGGCGCGGCCCGGGGCGGGGCCGCCCCGTCGGTGGCCACCGCGGTCACCGACGGGGCCAGCAGGCGCATGAACCCGCCATGCCGAGCCCGGCATCGGCAATGGGGCGCAGCCCCGGTCGGACCACGCAATCCGCACTCGGCCACCGCGGCCACCACGGCCACCGCAGCCACCGCGGCCACCGACACGAGCCAGCAGGCACATGAGCCCCGGAGCCCAGACGCGGGGATGAGGCGCAGCACGAGTTGAGGGCGCCCCCTCCATGGCCACGGCGGCGAGCGGCGCGAGCCGGTGTGGCGCGCCGCCGTGGCCCGGGTCCAAGCCGGTGGGGCGCGGCCCGGGCCGCGGGGCGCGCCCCATCAGGCGCCACCGCGCGGACCGGCGCCGGCCAGCGGGCGCGTGGACCGCCGTCCTTCGGCCAGGACGCGGCGATGGGGCGCGCCCCGTAGCGGGGTGCGCCCCATCGCCCTGTTCGCGATGACCGGCGGGAGCCGGTCGGGGTCAGGCCCCGCGCAGCGTCGCGCCGGTGCGGTCCGCGGCCGCGGCCACCGCGGCGTCGCGGGAGGTCGCGATCTCCTCGGCGGTCAGCGTGCGGTCCGGGGCGCGGAAGCGCAGCGCGTAGGCCAGGGACTTCCTGCCCTCGCCGAGCTGCTCACCGGTGAAGACGTCGAACAGGCGGAGGGATTCGAGCAGTTCGCCCGCGCCCTCGCGCAGCGCCGTCTCCACATCGGCCGCGGCGACCGAGGCGTCCACGATCAGTGCGACGTCCTGGGTGGCCACCGGGAAGGTGGAGACGTGGGGGGCCTCCACGCGGCCGGTGCCGGCCTGCTGCAGGCGGTCGAGGTCGATCTCCATCGCGCAGGTGCGCTCGGCCAGGCCCAGGGCCTTGGTGACCCGCGGGTGGAGTTCACCGGCGTTGCCGACGAGGATCTCCTCGCCGTCGACGACGGCCAGCAGCGCGGCGCAGCGGCCCGGGTGCCAGGGGTCCTGCTGGTCCTGGCGGACGATCAGCTCGGCCCCCGCCTCGCGGGCCACGATCCGGCCCGCCTCGACCGCGTCGGCCCAGCTCACGGGTGTGCCCTTGCCCCACCAGCCAGCCTGCTCACGGTCGCCCGCGAGGACGACGGCGACGCGGCGCGGCTGGTGCGGCAGCGCGGCGTTGAGCCCGGCGATCTCCTCGTCGGTGGGGCGGCGGTCGACGGGCAGGGTGGCCGCGGCCGGCTCGTGGCCGGTGGCGCGGAACACCAGGCCCGTCTCGAAGAGCGCGAGGTCGTGCTCGCCGCGCCCGGCGTTGCGGCGCAGCGCGGCGAGCAGCCCGGGCAGCAGCGTGGTGCGGAGCGCGGGCTCGGCGTCCGACAGCGGGTTGACCAGCCGGACCAGATCGCGCCGCGGGTCATCGGCGGCCAGCCCGAACTGGTCGAGGACCTCTTCGCCGAGGAACGGGTAGTTCAGCGCCTCGACGTAGCCGGCCCCGGCCAGCGCCCGGCCGACCCGGCGGTGCAGCCGCTGACGCTCGGTCAGCCCGCGCCCGGCGGGCGGCCGGGGCAGCGTCGAGGGGAGGTTCTCGTACCCCTCGAGCCGGATGACCTCCTCGGCCAGGTCGTTGGGGTCGGTGAGGTCGGGCCGCCAGCTGGGGACGGTGAGGGTGAGGTCGTCGGCGCCGTAGACATCGCAGCCGATCTGCTGCAGCCGGCGCACCACGGTCTCGCGGCCGTAGGACACGCCCGCGACCTTGTCCGGGTGGTCGGCGGGCAGCGTGATGGTGTGCGGGGCGCTGGGCGCGACGATCTCGGTGACGCCCACCTCGGCGGTGCCGCCCGCGAGCAGCACCAGCAGGTCGACGGTGCGCTGCGCCGCCGCCGAGGTGGCCTCGGGGTCGACGCCGCGCTCGAACCGGCGGGACGCCTCGGAGGACAGCTTGTGGCGGCGGGCGGTGCGGGCGACCGAGACGGGGGCGAAGTGGGCCGCCTCGATGACGACCTCGGTGGTGCCCGCCGACTGGCCGGTCCCGGCATCCTCGGCCACGTCCGCGATCTCGGTGTTGGCGCCGCCCATCACACCGGCGAGGCCGATGGGCCCGCTCTCGTCGGTGATGACGAGGTCCTCGGCGTCCAGGACGCGCTGGCTGCCGTCGAGGGTGGTGAGCTTCTCGCCCGGCTCCGCGCGGCGCACGCCGATCGCCCCGTTGATCCGGGTGCGGTCGTAGGCGTGCAGCGGCTGGCCGATTTCGAGCATCACGTAGTTGGTGATGTCGACCGCGAGCGAGACCGGGCGCATCCCGGCCTTCTGCAGCCGGCGCTGGAGCCAGATCGGGGAGCGCGCCTCGGGGTCGAGCCCGGTGACGGTGCGGGCGGTGAAGCGGTCGCAGCCGATCGGGTCGGCTACCTGGACCGGGTGGCCGTGGCTGTTGGGCGCGGGCACGTCGATCAGGGCCGGGTCGCGCAGCGGCAGCTCGTAGGCGGTCGCGGTCTCGCGGGCGACACCGCGCATCGACAGGCAGTAGCCCCGGTCCGGGGTGACGGCGATGTCGAGGACCTCGTCGACCAGCTCCAGCAGCTCGATGGCGTCGGTGCCGACCTCGTACTCCGGCGGCAGGACGATGATGCCGTCGTGGTCGTCGGACATGCCCAGCTCACTGGCGGAGCAGATCATGCCCCCGGAGGTCTTGCCGTAGGTCTTGCGCGCGGAGATCGCGAAGCCGCCGGGCAGTTCGGCGCCGGGCAGCACGACCACGACCTTGTCGCCGACGGCGAAGTTCGTGGCGCCGCAGACGATGTTCTGCTGCTCCCCCGTACCGTTGGCCTGCCCGACATCCACCTGGCAGTAGCGGATGGGCTTCTTGAACCCCTCCAGCTCCTCGATGGCCAGCACCTGGCCGACGACCAGGGGGCCCTTGAGGCCGGCGCCGAGCTGCTCGACCGTCTCGACCTCGAGCCCGGCCGAGACGAGTTTGGCCTGTACGTCACGGCCGGTCTCACCGGCGGGCAGGTCGACGTACTCCCGCAGCCAAGAAAGCGGGACCCGCATCAGATCTCCATCCCGAAGGGCCGGGTGAAGCGCACGTCACCCTCGACCATGTCTCGCATGTCTTCCACGTTGTGCCGGAACATCAGCATCCGCTCGATGCCGAAGCCGAAGGCGAACCCGCTGTACCTGTCCGGGTCGACACCGCAGGCGATGAGCACCCGCGGGTTGACCATCCCGCAGCCGCCCAGCTCGATCCAGCCCTCGCTGGAGCAGGTGCGGCAGGGCCGGTCGGGGTTGCCCACGGACTCGCCCCGGCACACGTAGCAGAGCATGTCCATCTCGGCGGACGGCTCGGTGAACGGGAAGAAGTTCGGCCGCAGCCGGGTGGTCATGCCCTCCCCGAACAGCGCCCGCACCATGTGGTCGAGCGTGCCCTTGAGGTCGGCCATGGTCAGGCCCTCGTCGATGGCGAGCAGCTCGACCTGGCTGAAGACGGGGGTGTGGGTGGCGTCCAGCTCATCGGTGCGGAAAGTGCGGCCCGGGCAGATCACATAGATGGGCGGCTCGCGGTCGATCATCGACCGGATCTGCACCGGCGAGGTGTGGGTGCGCAGCACCACACCGGACGACTCGCCGTCCTTCGCGCCGCGCACGAAGAAGGTGTCCTGCATCTCGCGGGCGGGGTGGTCGGGCGGGAAGTTGAGCGCGTCGAAGTTGAACCACTCGGCCTCCACCTCGGGGCCCTCGGCGACCTCGTAGCCCATCGCGACGAAGACGTCCTCGATGCGCTCGGAGAGCGTGGTGATCGGGTGGCGGGCGCCGGCCGGGGTGCGGTCGTACGGAAGGGTGACGTCCACCGCCTCCTCGACCAGCACCCGGGCGTCACGCTCCGCCTCCAGCTCCTCCTGCCGGGCCTTCAGCGCCTGGTTGACCTGGCCGCGGGCCTGGCCGACGCGCTTGCCCGCGTCCGCCTTGGCGTGCGGTGGCAGGGCGCCGATCTCGCGGTTGGCCAGCGCCAGCGGCGAGCGGTCGCCGGTGTGGGCGACCTTCACCTCGCGCAGCGCCTCGAGGTCACCGGCCGCGGCGATGGCGGCGAGCGCCTCGTCCCGCCTGCGGGCGATCTCTTCCGGTTTCAGTGCCTCGACCTCGACAGGGTCGTACGACTTATTGGGTGCCGACATCTCTTCCCGTACTTCCGTTTGTCCCCCAGCTACCGCTGGGAGGTGCCCCCCGGCTGCGCGACCCCGGCTCGACTGGCTGCGACCGCTGCGCCCCCTGCGAGGGGCGCCAAAGGTGCCAAAGCCCGAGTCTAAGGGGCGCGGGAGGGGTGCTGTTCCGGGGGACGCCGCGCGGCGGCCGCCGCGCGGGGGTCCGCCCCGTGCTGGAGAAGCCCGCGGGTGGCTCAGGCCAGATAGGCCGGGGTGCCCACGGGCAGGATAAATCGGAACTCCGCGCCGCCGCCGCGGGCCCGGTCGACGGTGATCGTCCCGCCGTGCGCCTCGACGATGCCCTTGACGATGTAGAGCCCGAGGCCGGTGCCGCCGCGCTTGCTGCCCCGCCAGAAGCGGGTGAAGACGCGGCTCATCGACTCCTCCGGGATACCGGGGCCTTCGTCGCTCACGGTGACGGCGGTCCTTTCGACAGGGGGGCCTTCCACGACCGGCTTGGCCGGTGTCGCGGGCGCTATGTCAATGGTGACCGTTCCCTCGCCGTGGCGCACCGCGTTTTCCAGCAGGTTGCCCAGCACCTGATCGATCTTGTCCGGATCGGCCCACAGCCTGGGCAGCGGCCCCCTGGACCTGATCAGGAACCGCTCGGCGGTGTGCCCGGCCGCGGTGAGCGCCTGCACATGGCGGCGGACGGCGGCGGCGAGGTCGACGGGCTGGCGGCGCACCTCCAGCCGGCCGGAGTCGATCCGGGAGATGTCCAGCAGCTCGGCGATCAGCCGGGTGACCCGGTTGGCGTCGGCGTCGACGGTCTCCAGCATCAGCCGCTTCTGGTCGTCGGTGAACCGCTCCCATTTGGCCAGCAGGGTGGCCGTGAACCCCTTCACGGACGTCAGCGGCGAGCGCAGCTCATGGGCGACGGTCGCGATCAGCTCGGCATGGCTGCGCTCGGTGCGGCGGCGGGCCTCGGTGCCGCGCAGACAGACGACCACCCGGCGCACCGGGCCGGTCGGGCGCTCGCGTACGTAGCGGGCCGAGACCAGCACCTCGCGGCCGCCCGGGAGCAGCAGATTCCGCTCGGGCTGACCGGCGCGGATGGCCAGCCCGCCATACGGATCGGTCAGCGTCCACCAGCGCCGGCCGTCCAGGTCCTCTAACGGCAGGGCCACCTCGAGCCGGCGGCCGATCGCGTCCGCGGGGTCGGTGGCGGTGATCCGGGCCGCCGCCGCGTTGAAGCACGTGACCAGGCCGGTCTCGTCGGCCACCACCAGGCCGTCGGGCAGATCGTCGGGGTGCGGCGCGAATCCGTCCGGCGCACCGCCGGGCAGGCCGGGGCCCGGCCCGGTGGACGAGAGGTCGCGCCCCACGCCGGGCGGCCCCGCTCCGGTCGGCCCTGCTCCGGGCGACCCTGCTCCGGGCGGCCCCGCTCCGGGCGCATGGGCGTCGGCCGCCCTGGCGCCGGAGGTCCTGACGTCCATCCCCACACCCCCTCTCGGGTCCCCTCCCAGAGGGGGCAACCCTACTAGGTCGATGTGACGGAGCGGCACCCTGCGGGAGCGCGCTGCGCACGAGCGGAGGCATAGAGGCACACGGCGGCGGCCGTGGCGAGATTGAGGCTCTCGGCCCTGCCGTGAATCGGAACGCGCACCACCTCGTCCGCGAGTGCGCGGGTAGCCTCCGGCAGGCCCCATGCCTCGTTGCCGAAGATCCAGGCGGTGGGGGCGCCCAGCAGTCCGTCGTCCAGCTCGGAGTCCAGGTCCCGCTCCCCCGCCCCGTCCGCGGCCAGCACCCGCGCCCCGGCCTCCCGCAGCCCGCTCACCGCACGCTCGACGGGCACCCCGACGGCGACGGGGAGATGGAAGAGGGAGCCGACGGATGCGCGGACGGCCTTGGGGTTGTAGGGGTCCACGGAGGCGTCCGTCAGTACGACGGCGTCCGCCCCGGCGGCGTCGGCGCACCGCAGCACGGTCCCGGCATTGCCGGGGTCGCGGACGTTGGCGAGGACGGCGACGAGCCTCGGCCGGGTGCGCAGGATCTCCTCGAACGGCGAGTCGAGGAAGCGGCACAGCCCGACGACGCCCTGGGGCGTGACGGTGTCCGACATCTCCGCGATGACCTCGTCGGACGCGGTGAGCACGGGAAGGTTCGCGGCGCGGGCGGCGGCGAGGATGTCCGCGTGGCGCTCGGCGGCCTCGGGGGTGGCGTACACCTCCACGAGGTGCGCGATGGCCTCCCGTACGGCCTGCGGCCCCTCGACGATGAACCGCCGCTCCTTCCCGCGGAAGCTGCGCTTGGCAAGCCGCCGGGCGGCGGTGACACGCGGCGATTTGAGGGAGGTCAGCTCGGGAGCGGCCATGGGTTCTCGATTCCTGGTCGTGAGCGACGATCGTGTGGCGGGGCGGATTTCCCCCACCCCGCCCCTCCCCGAAACCGGGGGCAAGCCCCCGGCCCCCCGGGGATCGGCGGCAGCCGGGGCGGCCGGGCGGCGCCGGGCGCCCCCGGCGGCCAGGCGCCGAGCCGGGCGGGGCAGACCGCGCCGGGCGGCCGACGCGGAGCCCGGTTGTGGGCAATCGTTCCGCCAGGGGGCACCTCCCAGCGGTAGCTGGGGGAGGAACGGGTGGGCACAACCGGGCCACCGGCCCGCACCCGGCAACGAAACGCCTAGAGCAAGGCGGCGAAACGCCGAGAGCCAACGCCCCACCCCGCCCCAGGCGATCCGCACGGCGGAACGCGGTCGGCACGACCCGGCCACCGGGCGGGCCGCACCCGGCGGCGAGACCCCAAGGGGCACAGCGCGAGGGCACCCGCCCCAGGCGATCCGCACGGCGGAACGAGGTCGGCACAACCCGGCCGACGGGCCGCACCCGGCGGCGAAACGCCGAGAGCCAACGCCCCACCCCGCCCCAGGCGATCCGCACGGCGGAACGCGGTCGGCACGACCCGGCCACCGGGCGGGCCGCACCCGGCGGCGAGACCCCAAGGGGCACAGCGCGAGGGCACCCGCCCCAGGCGATCCGCACGGCGGAACGAGGTCGGCACAACCCGGCCACCGGGCCGCACCCGGCAACGAAACGGCAAGAGCCAGCCCCCCACCCCGCCCCAGCCAATCCGCACGGCGGAACGCGGTGGGCACAACCGGCCACCGGCCCGCAGCCGGCAACGAAACCCCAGGGGCACCCACATGCGCGGACCCGCAGGTACGCGTTCACCTGCGGGTCCGTGGCGTACAGCTCAGCGCAGCGCTTACGCGGCCTTCGGCGCGTTGACGTCGCTCGGCAGCGCCTTCTGCGCGGCCTCGACCAGCGCGGCGAACGCACCGGCGTCGTTCACGGCGAGGTCGGCCAGGATCTTGCGGTCCACCTCGATGTTGGCGGCCTTCAGACCCTGGATGAAGCGGTTGTACGTCATGCCGTTGGCGCGGGCAGCGGCGTTGATGCGCTGGATCCACAGCTGCCGGAAGTCGCCCTTGCGCTTCTTGCGGTCGTTGTAGTTGTAGACCAGAGAGTGGGTGACCTGCTCCTTGGCCTTGCGGTACAGGCGGGAGCGCTGGCCCCGGTAGCCGCTGGCCTGCTCGAGGATCGCCCGGCGCTTCTTGTGGGCGTTGACTGCCCGCTTGACGCGTGCCACTTGTTAACTCCTAGTACGGGGCCGCGGGTGACTCACGCGGCCCGGAAACGAATAGGTCCCGGTCTGGCGCTCGCCCCGCCGAAGCGGGGCGGGGGCGTCACTTGCCGAGAAGCTTCTTGATCTTCTTGGCGTCGGCGGGGGCCATCTCGACCTTTCCGGCCAGGCGGCGCGTCAGCGTGGACGGCTTGTGCTCGAGAAGGTGGCGGCGACCGGCGCGCTGGCGCACCACCTTGCCGGAGCCGGTGAGCTTGAAGCGCTTGCTGGCACCGCTGTGCGTCTTGTTCTTCGGCATGTCGCCGTACTCTCCTCGTCAGGGCGCTGTCCGGGCGGCCGCGGCGCGGGTCTGGCCACGATCCGGGCGTCCGGAAGCGTCATGTGTTTCGGTTGGACTCCGAAGCCGTGCGGCTCCGGGTGGGCGGTCGAGGCTTTCGCCTCGCCCATCACGCCTCGGCGGGCTCCTCGGCGGGCTCCTCGACGGAGACGCCCTGGCGCTCCGCCTTGCGGGCGGCCTGCGCCTCGCGGGCTTCGGCCATCGCCTCGGTCTTCTTCTTGTGCGGACCGAGAACCATGATCATGTTGCGCCCGTCCTGCTTGGGGTTGGACTCGACGAAGCCCAGCTCCTGGACGTCCTCAGCGAGCCGCTGCAACAGCCGGTAGCCAAGCTCGGGCCGGGACTGCTCACGGCCACGGAACATGATCGTGATCTTGACCTTGTCACCCTGCTTGAGGAACCGAACGACGTGACCCTTTTTGGTGTCGTAGTCGTGCGGGTCGATCTTCGGCCGGAGCTTCATCTCCTTGATGACCGTGTGCGCCTGGTTCTTGCGCGCTTCACGGGCCTTCATGGCCGACTCGTATTTGAACTTTCCGTAGTCCATGAGCTTGCAGACCGGCGGACGGGCGGTCGCCGCCACCTCGACGAGGTCGAGGTCGTACTCCTGCGCAAGCTCCAGGGCCTTGGCAAGCGGCACAATGCCGACCTGCTCGCCACTGGGACCGACGAGTCGCACCTCGGGGACGCGAATCCGGTCGTTGATGCGGGGCTCGGCGCTGATGGATCCTCCTCGGTTGCACCACGCGACCGCCTGGCGGACTGCCGCGTAAGTCTGTTTCGGTTGAGACCACCGCGCCGTGACGCACAAAACGCCCCGGACGGTACACAGGCGGGGCTCCTCATTGACCGGGAGCACCGCCGCGATAACACCGCGGGGCGCAGCCTGACCGATGACCTGCCGACCCGGGGGGTCGGGAGGTGGGAGCTGGGGAGCCTCCACTTGTGGGCCGGACACGCACGTGACCGGCCGGTCGTTTATCTACGATACCAGGACTGGCCCGGGATGCTCACCCGGTACGTCCCCGGCGTCCGCCGGGCCCCCTGTTCCCCGGCGTTGCCCTGCGTTCCCGGGCGTTCCCCCGGCGTTCCCCGACGCTCCCCGGCGTTCCTGTGCACTTACCCGCCCCGTGCGTACGGCGCCGGGCGGCCGCCTAGGCTGGGGCCCACCATCCCTCAGGAAGTGAGCCCCGACCACCATGAGCGACGCCAACGCCGGGCAGCCGCCGGCCCCCGACTTCGACCGGATGACCCGGGACATCGCGGATGTGCCCGCGGTCGAGGTGATCACCACGGTCGCGGTGCACCTGATGAGCGCCGCCGCGGTCAACCTGGGCCTGGCCGAGGAGGGCCCCCAGCACAAGGACCTGGACGAGGCGCGGAAGCTGATCAACGCCCTGGCCGGGCTGGTCGCGGCCAGCGCCACGGAGATCAGCTCCTTCCACGCCGCTCCGCTGCGGGACGGCCTGAAGTCCCTGCAGCTCGCCTTCCGCGAGGCGTCGGTGGTGCCGGACGAGCCGGGGCAGGGTCCCGGCGAGAAGTTCACCGGCCCGGTCTTCGGCTGACGGCCGCTCCCGGAGGGGCACGGACCCCTCGGGAGCCCGTACGCCCTCGGGGCCCGTGCCTCTCCTCCTGGCCCGGGCCCCCGCGTGCCGCCTCAGGCCGCCTCCGGGCCCTTGGTCTCCTGTCCGCCCGCCTGCGGGCGGTGGCCGCCGCGCAGCCGCCCCCACGGTCCGGTCGCCGGAGGCGGATGGGCCTCCTCCTGGTCGGCCTGCCCCGCCGGGTGGAGATGGGTGAACCGGTGCACCACGGCGGCGAGCACCCCGCCGACCAGCGGTGCCACGATGAACAGCCACAGCTGGCCGAGCGCATCGCCGCCCGCGAAGATCGCGGGGCCGAAGCTGCGCGCCGGATTGACCGAGGCCCAGGTCAGCGGGATGCCGATCAGATTGACCGCGGCGAGGGCGAGGCCCACCGGGATCGGTTCGCCGCCGACCAGGGCCACCGAGTGGGTCACCGCCAGGAAGACGAAGACCAGCAGGAAGGTCAGCAGCACCTCGGCGAGGAAGGCCCCGCCCGCGCCCATGCCCACCGGTGAGCGGCCGCCGTAGCCGTTGCTGCCGAAGGCGTCGGCCGTCTGGAGCCTGGGCACCTGGTTGGCGAGCAGGAAGAGCACCGCCGCGCCCACGATCGCACCCACGAACTGCGCGACCCAGTACTGGACGGCCGTACGGATGTCGATGCGCTTGGCCAGCAGCACGCCGAGGGTCACCGCCGGGTTGATGTGGCAGCCCGAGATGCGTCCGAACGCGTAGGCGATCGCGATCAGCGTGAAGCCAAAGGCGAGCGAGATCCCGAGGGCGTTGATGTAGTCGCCCGCCAGGACCAGCGAACCGACTCCGAAGAGGACCAGCATCGCGGTCCCGATGAACTCCGCTACGACCGTTCTCGTCTCCATGGCGCTCTCCTCACGCAGATTCCGACCGCCAGTCGCCTAAGCATTGTGGGGGGAATTGAGGTGATTCGCCTGTTGGTCCGAATGGGGAGGGCCTGGCCCCGCCCTCGCGGCGGGTCGGACCCCGCCCCTCAGCGGCTGAAGAGCGGTTCGCCGGGGACCTTCGCGTCCGGCGGCAGCAGCGCCAGGGTCAGCCCGCGCACCAGCCGTGCCCGCAGCACCTCGTCGGCGGCCAGGGCGCCCGCCACCCGGTGCGCCGTCTCCCGCGCGGGCGCCTGAGGCGCAAGGGCGAGCGCGAGCATCCCGTCGGCGTCCGCCGCCGGGGCCAGATGGGCGCGGAGCACCTCCGGCTCGGCGGCCAGCACGGTGCGCACGGCCTCGGTCACGGCCGGGTCGGCGAGCGGATCGGCGCTGGTCCGCCCCTCGGCGAGGGCCAGCAGCGCGGAACCGGTCAGCTGGTAGGGCACCGGGCCCGCGAGGTCCAGGACCAGCGTGTCCGCCTTCTCATGGGCGGCGGCCTCCAGCGCCTGGCGCAACGGTACGGCCACGGGCCGGGCGTCCGGGCGCCAGCGGGCCAGCGTCTCGAGCGAGGTGAAGGCGGGCAGGGCGCGCCGGCCGCCGGGGGCCTCCAGCGTGGGCACCGCCATGTCGCTGCTCTTTTCGCGGCGCAGCCCCCCGGGCCCCTCCTCGACCTCGCCGAGGATCGCCACCACGGGGACGAGGAGGCGGGCGTCGGTGAGCGCGGCGAGCACCTCGGGCTCGGCCGAGCGGTCATCCGCCCAGGCGGCGAGCGCCGCGGTCAGCCGGGGGTCGGCGGAGCCGTCGTCGCCGGAGAAGCCAGGGTCGGGAATGTTCTTGAGCGCCACGCCATGAGGGTATCGAGGGCGGGGAGAGCCCGACGCGGCGGGCGGCGGGCGGCGGGCCGCGGGCGGCGGAGAGGGAGGCGCCGCCGAGCGGCCGGCGGACGAAAGGACGGGAGCGGCGCTCACAGCGGTCCTCGGCCGACCGGCGCGGCCCCGACGCGGCTCACCGCGGGCGGTACCTCCTCAGCGGCGCCCTCGGAGCGGGCCCCAACCGGCCACCCCGGTACCGACACGACGCAGGCCGACGACCGGCCTCAGCGCGCACGCATGACCACGACCCGCGCGCGCCGGGCCCGAGCCGACGGCGCGGCGGCCGCCGTGCCTCAGCGCGGGCGGATCCGTGCCTCAGCGCGGGCGGATCCCCGTGAGCAGCGCGCGCAGCTTCGGTGGCATCCGCAGGGGGCCCGAGCCGCGCCATAGGGCTACCGCGGCGACCACCAGGGCCGCTCCGGCGATTCCGGCGAGCAGCGCCATCTCGTTCGGCCCGGATTCGTCGTGCGCGCCCTGGGCGTGGCCGGGACCGTTGCCGAAGAAGCGCTCCGGGGACGAGGCCACGGCGGGCCGCTGGGCCTCCGGCTTCATCTTGCCGCCCGCGGCGATCGCCGCCGCCGGGTCCACCAGGCCGGCGCCGAGGGCGTCGCTGTGGCCGCCCTCCGGGACGTCCTGGGCGGTCCGGGTGAGGAGTTCCCGGAGCTGGCGCGGGCTCAGCTCGGGGTGGGCGGCGCGGACGAGGGCGACGGAGCCGGAGACGAAGGCGGCGGCCGCGCTGGTCCCCCAGCCCTCGTAGTAGCGCTTGTCGGGGTCGGCGATGACCACGTCGACGCCGGGTGCGCAGACGGTGGCGTACCAGCGGCGGGTGGAGAAGGCGGCGCGGGAGCCGTAGCGGTCCACGGCGGTCACGGCGATCACCCCCGGGTAGGCGGCCGGGTAGGAGACCCGGTCGCCCTTCTCGCCGCCGTTGCCCGCGGAGGCGACCACGGCCACGCCCTTGCGCAGCGCGTACTGCACGGCGGCGTCCTCGGCGGCCTCGGGGTGGGCGGAGGCGCTGTCGTCGCCCAGCGAGAGGTTGATGACGTCGGCGCCGTGGTCGGCGGCCCAGCGGATTCCGGCGGCGAGCGCGCCGCCACGAGATGAACGGGCCTTCTTACGGGCGGCGTCGGAGTCCTCGAGGATCACCCGCACCGGGAGGATCCGCGCCTTGGGCGCGACGCCGAGGACGCCCTCGCCGCCGCCCGCGCCATGGCCGTGACCTGCGATGATCCCGGCCATGGCGGTGCCGTGGCGGGCCCAGGCGCGTTCGCCGCGGCGGGCGCCGAAGCCGATGAGGTCCTTCCCCGGCAGTACTTGGCCCGCGAGGTCGGGGTGGCTGTCGTCGACGCCGGTGTCGAGGACGGCGACGGTGACCCCGGAGCCCTTGGTCATCTGCCATGCCTCCTGGACGTGGAGGGTGTCCAGCGCCCACTCCTGGGCCTGTATGCCGTCGGCGTCCGCGGGCGCGGCGGTCACCAGGGTCAGCCCGGCGGCGGCGAGGGCCACGGCCAGGCGCCGCCCGGTCCCGGTCATGACGTGGTCTCCGTGACGGTGGACAGGGCCCGGCGGAAGATGGCCTCGGTCGCGTCGGCGATGCCTCGGGCGTCGTTGCCGAGGCCCGACTGCGCGGGGGCCGAGGTGGCGCCGCGCTGGGTCGCCTCGCCCGCCGACTGCGGGTCGGTGACCTTACGGCCGTCGGCGAAGCCGCTGACGGTATAGAGGACGACGGGGACGTCGGTGAGGATCCGGATCCGCCAGCTGGCCCGCTGGTCGTCGCCGAAGCCGGCCGCCGCGGTGCCCTTGGCGGCGTACGCGCGGGGCATCAGATCGGTGCGCTCGTCCAGCTTCTCGGTCAGGAAGCGCTGGTGCAGCGCCCGCATCCCGGTGGGGCCGGAGGTGGTGATCAGCAACCCGACGGTGGTGACGCTGGTGCTGGTGGCGTCGGTGTACGTGGCGCGCACCAGCCGCTTGCAGCCCACCGGGGCCAGCGCCTTGGCGAGCAGGGGGTCGAATCCGCCGCCGCAGCTGCTGTCCGGGGCGACGGCTATTCGGGTCCAGAGGCGGTCGGCGCCGCCGGGGCCCTCGCCCTTGCCGCGCAGGGTGCGCGGGAAGAGGTCGTCCACGGGGACGCTGTGCCAGGCGGAACGGGCGTGGGTGTAGTTGTCGGCGGTGGACGGCGGGGCGTCGGGGTCGTCGCCCAGCCAGCTCCCGGCCGCCGCGCCGCCGAGCAGCCCGAGGCCGAGGACGAGACTCGCGGCGGCGGCCGCCGTACGGCTGGGCGGTCGGCGCCGGCCGCGCCGCCCGCCGTCCGCGAAGAGCCCTTCGGTGCGCGGCGGTACGGAGGGGCGTGGGGGCACCCGGGTGCCGGACGCCCCGGCGGTGCCTCTGGGGAACGGGACCTTGGCCCGTACGCCGAGGATGGGGGTGTCCGGGTCCGGGGTGAACCCGGGCGGGGCGGTGGGGCGCGGCGGGGGCGCGGAAGGCTGCGCGGGCGCCGTGCGCGGGGGATGTGCGGGGCGTGGTGGGGGCGTGCTGTGGGGTGAGTGCGCCTGTTCCGCGTCGGTGCTCACCTGCACCCCCTCGCAGCCGTCGACACCTGTTTCACCTGGCTCCGTCCGGTTCGCCGCACCACCCACCGCCTTTCGGGCAGGCGGGCCCGTATACGGACAACACGCCGCTGACCTGCCGGTCGTGGCGTGCGCGACACTCTACGGGCAGCCGGGGGCCCTGCGCACCGGCCGCCCTCTACCCAGTGGTAATGGCGGTCTGGCAAGCTGCGTCCATGTCCGCTGCCGCCGCTGACCGGGCCCGGTACGACCGGGCCACCGCCCATCTCGAAGCGCCCGTGGCGATTGTCGACCTGGGAGCCTTCGACGACAACGCCCGGGATCTGGTCCACCGGGCGGGAGGCAAACCGATCCGCGTCGCCAGCAAATCGGTGCGCTGCCGGGCGCTGTTGGAGCGGGTGCTGGCCCGGGACGGCTTCGCGGGGATCATGAGCTTCACCCTGCCGGAGTCGCTGTGGCTGGCGCGCGAGGGGTTCGACGACGTCCTGCTCGCCTATCCCTCCACCGACCGGGACGGCTTCGCCACCCTGACCAGCGACCCCAAACTGGCCGAGGCCGTGACGGTCATGGTGGACGACCTCGCCCAGCTCGATCTGATCGACAGCGTTCGTGCCGGGACCGAAGAGGTCCGGGTCTGCCTGGAATTGGACACCTCGCTGCGGATGCTCGGCGGGCGGGTGCGGGTCGGGGCGCTGCGCTCCCCGCTGCGCGAACCGGAGCAACTGGCCGAGCTGGCGCGGGCGATCGACCGCCGCCCCGGCTTCCGGCTGGTCGGGCTGATGGCGTACGAGGGCCATGTGGCGGGCGTGGGCGACTCGGTGCCGGGCAGCCCGCTGCGCTCGCGCGCGGTGCGGCTGATGCAGTCCGTGGCCCGCCGGGAGCTCGCGGCGCGCCGGGCCGCCGTCGTGCGGGCGGTGCGGGCCGTGGCGGACCTGGAGTTCGTCAACGGCGGCGGTACGGGCAGTGTGCAGCACACCGCCGCGGAGGACGCGGTGACCGAGATCGCCGCCGGGTCCGGGCTCTACCAGCCGCGCCTCTTCGACAACTACACCTCCTTCCACGGCCGCCCGGCCGCCCTGTTCGCCCAGCCGGTGGTGCGCCGGCCCGGGGTGGGCGTGGTGACGGTGCTCGGCGGCGGCTATCCGGCGTCGGGCGCGCCGGGCCGGGACCGGCTGCCGGTGCCGTATCTGCCGGAGGGGCTGGTGTACGACGCGATGGAGGGGCCGGGTGAGGTGCAGACCCCGCTGCTGGGCACGGCCGCCGACGATCTGCTGATCGGCGACAAGGTGTGGTTCCGGCATGCCAAGGCCGGTGAGCTGTGCGAGCGGTTCGACACGCTGCGGCTGATCGAGGGGGACCGGGTGGTGGCCGACGCGCCGACGTACCGGGGCGAGGGCAGGACGTTCCTCTGACCGCCGCCCCCTACGACCGGCGCCTTGCGACGACCGGCACCGCGCCTAGATGGACCGGCCGTCGCCCGCCAGCGCCTCGATGCCCTTGACGATCTTGTCCATGTCGCTGAGCGGCGGCGCCTTGTCGCTCTGGTCGAACCCGAAGCGCACCACGACCATCGTGTCCGGCACGGTGGGCGACGGGAAGGCCAGCGACTGGACGATGCCGTCGTCGCCCTTCTTCGTCACCACCTTCCAGCGGACCAGATAGCCCTTCCCGCCCGCGACCTCGACCGCCGACTCCTTCAGCTCCTTGTGGGAGGTGATCCCGCCGTACGCCTTACGGTCGCTGTCCCCGTCGGTGCCGTAGGACTCCTCGGCGTTCTGGGCGATGTCCTCCTTGGCTATGCCCTTGGCGGAGGTGGCCTTGTAGCCCTCGGCGGTCCGGGAGAAGGCGCCGCCGCGCACACATTCGGTGGACGGGTCGCCCGGGCAGGGGTAGCGGGAGGTGGTGACGCCCGCGCCGCCGGAACTGCTGCGCCCCGCCTGCCAGCCGGTGAGCACCGGCAGGCTGATCCCGTTGCCGGGGTCCGGGGCGGTGTCCGGGTCGTAGCTGGGCGGTGCGCTGGGGGCGTCGCTGGGCCCGTCCGAGGGGCTGTCCGGGGTGGGTAGGTCCGGGGCCGGGTCGCCGCCGTCCGGCGGGGCGGAGTCACTGGGGGCGGCGGGTCCGGTCTGGGCGTTGCCACCACCGCCGTCGCCGCCGTCGCCCAGCAGCACGATGCCACCGACGATCGCGGCGACCACGACGCCCGCGGCGACCGAGACCGCCGCGATCCGCGGACCGCGGCCCCGGCCGTGGCCGCCCTGCCGCCCCGGCAGGTAGGGCGGGGGCGGCGGGCTGAAGGCCGGGTCCGCGGCGCCCGAGGCGTCGCGGGTGTACTCGGTCCAGGCGGAACCGTCCCACCACCGTTCCATGGCGGGGCCGTTACCTGCGTAGCCGGGATCGGGGTACCAGCCGGGGGGCGTGTTCATGGTCACACGGTCAGCCTATGGCCAGGGGTGCGGTCCGTACACCGCGGATGGCGGGACTGCGCACAGGACTACAACGGAGTGACGTACGCCCCGGCGATCCCGCCGTCCACGAGGAACTCGGCGGCGTTGACGAAGGAGGCGTCATCGCTGGCCAGGAAGGCCACGGCGGAGGCGATCTCCTCCGGTTCGGCGAACCGGCCCACCGGCACGTGGACCAGCCGCCGCTGGGCCCGCTCCGGGTCCTTGGCGAACAGCTCCTTCAGCAGCGGGGTGTTGACCGGCCCCGGGCACAGCGCGTTGACCCGGATGCCCTCGCGGGCGAACTGCACGCCCAGCTCGCGGGACATGGCCAGCACCCCGCCCTTGGAGGCGGTGTAGCTGATCTGCGAGGTGGCGGCGCCCATCACGGCCACGAAGGAGGCGGTGTTGATGATGGAGCCCCTGCCCTGCCGCCGCATATAGGGCAGCGCGGCCTTGCAGCACAGATAGACGGAGGTGAGGTTGACCTCCTGGACCCGCTTCCAGGCGTCGAGCCCGGTGGTGAGGATCGAGTCGTCGTCGGGCGGCGAGATGCCGGCGTTGTTGAAGGCGATGTCCACCGAACCGTAGGTGTCGAAGGCGGTCTTGAAGAGCGCCTCGACCTCCTCGGGGTCGGTCACGTCCACCCGGACGAAGAGCCCGCCGACCTCGTCGGCCGCGGCCTTGCCCGCGCTCTCGTCGATATCGGCGCAGACGACCTGCGCGCCCTCGGAGGCCAGGCGGCGCGCGGTGGCCAGGCCGATGCCGCTGCCCGCTCCGGTGACGACGGCGGTACGGCCCACCAGGCGGCGGCACACGGGGGTCTCGGTCACGTCACTGCTCCTCGGTGCTGATGAAGACGTTCTTGGTCTCGGTGAAGGCGGTAAGGGCGTCGGGGCCCAGCTCCCGGCCCAGGCCGGACTGCTTGTAGCCGCCGAAGGGGGTGGCGTAGCGCACGCTGCTGTGCGAGTTGACGGACAGGTTCCCGGCGGCGACGGCGCGCGAGACCCGGACCGCGCGGCCCACGTCGCGGGTCCAGATCGAGCCGGACAGGCCGTAGTCGGTGGCGTTGGCCAGCCGTACGGCGTCGGCCTCGTCCTCGAAGGGGAGGACGACGGCGACGGGGCCGAAGATCTCCTCCACGGCGGCGCGGTCCCCTTGGCCGGTGGCCTCCAGCACGGTGGCCGGGTACCAGAACCCCTTGCCCCGCGGGGCCTCGCCACGGATCGCGGCGGGCGCGTCCTCGGGTACGTAGGACCGTACGCGCTCCCGCTGGGCGGCCGAGATCAGCGGGCCCATGGCGGTGGCGGGGTCGGCCGGATCGCCGACCGCGAAGGAGGTCACGGCGGGCGCCAGCAGCTCCATGAACCGGTCGTAGACGCCGCGCTGGACCAGGATGCGGCTGCGGGCGCAGCAGTCCTGGCCGGTGTTGTCCAGGAAGGAGCCGGGGGCCGCGGCCGCGGCGCGCTCGATGTCGGCGTCGGCGAAGACGATGTTCGGGCTCTTGCCGCCGAGTTCGAGGGTCACCCGCTTCACCCCCTCCGCGCACTTGGCCATGATCCCCTTGCCGACGGCCGTGGAGCCGGTGAAGACGACCTTGGCGACGCCGGGGTGCTCCACCAGTGCTGCGCCCGCGACCGGCCCGGCCCCGGGCAGCACCTGGAAGAGCCCCTCGGGAAGGCCCGCCTCCAGGGCGAGTTCGGCCAGCCGGAGCGCGGTGAGCGGGGTGGTCTCGGCCGGTTTGAGGACCACGGCGTTCCCGGCGGCCAGGGCGGGCGCGGTGCCCCAGGCGGCGATCGGCATGGGGAAGTTCCACGGCGCGATGACCGCGACCACGCCGAGCGGCTCATGGAAGGTGACGTTCAGCCCGCCGGCCACCGGGATCTGGGCGCCGTTCAGCCGCTCCGCTCCCCCGGCCGCGTAGTCCAGCAGATCGCGCACATTGCCCGCCTCCCAGCGGGCGTTGCCGATCGGGTGGCCCGCCTCGCGGACCTCCAGTGTCGCGAGCTCCTCGATGTGGCCGTCCACGACGGCGGCGAAGCGGCGCAGCAGCCGGGCGCGGTCGGCGGGCGCCAGCGCCGCCCAGCCGCGCTGCGCCTCGGTGGCGCGGGCGACGGCGGCGGCCACGTCCCCCGGGGTGGCGGCGGGGACGGTGGCGATGACCTCCTCGGTGGCCGGGTTGAGGATCTGGTGTTCGTGGGGGTGCTGGGGGGAGGGTTCGTTGCTCACTCGGTGGTTCCTCACATGCGCTCGAAGGACCGGAAGCGCTCCCAGTCCGTGACGGCGGTGTCGTAGGCGTCCTGCTCGACGCGCGCCATGTTGAGGTAGTGCTCGACCACCTCGTCGCCGAAGGCGGCCCGCGCTATGGGGCTGTTCCGCCACAGCTCGGCGGCGTCGCGCAGCGAGGTCGGGACGTGCTCGGCGTCCGAGGTGTAGGCGTTGCCGGTACAGACCTCGGGGAGCTCCAGCTCTTGCTCGACGCCGTACAGCCCGGCGGCCACCATTCCGGCCACGGCCAGGTACGGGTTGACGTCGCCCCCGGGAAGCCGGTTCTCCAGCCGGTGGGAGGGGCCGTGGCCGATGACGCGCAGCGCGCAGGTGCGGTTGTCCGGGCCCCAGGCGACGGCGGTGGGCGCGAAGGAGCCGGGGCGGAACCGCTTGTAGGAGTTGATGTTCGGCGCGTAGAGCAGGGTGAAGTCGCGCATCGCCGCGATCTGTCCGGCGAGGAAGTGGCGCATGGTCTTCGACATGCCGTACGGGCCGTCGTCGTCGGCGAGCACGGGGTGCCCGGCCTCGTCGCGCAGCGAGAGGTGGATATGACAGGAGTTGCCCTCGCGCTCGTCGTACTTGGCCATGAAGGTGAGCGCCATGCCCTCCTGGGCCGCGATCTCCTTGGCGCCCGTCTTGTAGACGACGTGCTGGTCGCAGGTGGTCAGGGCGTCGTCGTAGCGGAAGGCGATCTCGTGCTGGCCGAGGTTGCACTCCCCCTTGGCCGACTCGACGGTCATCCCGGCGGCACCCATCTCATTGCGGATGCGGCGCAGCAGGGGCTCGACCCGGCCGGTGCCGAGGACGGAGTAGTCGACGTTGTACTGGTTGGCGGGGGTCATCCCGCGATAGCCGGCGTTCCACGCCTGCTCGTAGCTGTCCCGGAAGACCATGAACTCCAGCTCGGTGCCGGTGTACGCGGTCCAGCCGCGCTCGGCGAGCCGGTCGAGCTGACGGCGCAGGATCTGGCGCGGGGAGGCGACCACGGGGCTGCCGTCGTGCCAGGCGAGGTCCGCGGTGAGGAGGGCGGTGCCGGGGTTCCAGGGGGTGCGGCGCAGGGTGGCGGTGTCGCCGTGCATGGCGAAGTCGCCGTAGCCGCGCTCCCAGGAGGACATGGCGTAGCCGTCGACGGTGTTCATCTCGGTGTCGACGGCGAGGAGGTAGTTGCAGCCCTCGGTGCCGTGCGCCAGCACGTCGTCGAGGAAGAAGCGGGCGGCGAACCGCTTGCCCTGCAGCCTTCCCTGCATATCGGTGAAGGCCAGGACGACGGTGTCGATCTCCCCGGCGGCGACCAGTCGGGTCAGCTCGTCGACCGAGAGCGGGGGCGTGCGGTCTGCCACGGTGGGGCCTCCTGCGTCGGAGAATTTTGGCGGGACGGAGGGTGCGGAGCGGGGTTGGGGGGCGCGGGGTGGCCTTAAGGTAATACCGCAGACCATTGATTGGGAAGTAGGTGCGGACGGTTCGATGAGCGAGAGCGGGAGTGAGCACGGGAGCGCGGCGGACGACCGGCTGGCGCCGGTGCTGCGCCCGGTGCGGGCGGGGAACGGCTTCGAGGAGGCGCTGGAGCAGATACTCCAGGTGCTGCGGCTGGGGCTGGTCCCCGACGGCGGCCGGCTCCCGGCCGAGCGGGAGCTGGCCGACCGGCTGCGGATCAGCCGGGTGACCCTGCGCGAGGTGCTGAAGGTGCTGCAGGACCAGGGGCTGGTGGAGAGCCGCCGCGGCCGCTACGGCGGCACCTTCGTCCGGGCCAGGCCCGAGCCCGCCCAGGGCGGCGGGGACGAGCTGCGGCGCCGGGTGGCGGCGGTCGACGTCGAGGACACCCTTCGGTTCCGCGAGGTCCTGGAGGTGGGCGCGGCGGGGCTGTGCGCCGCGCACGGGCTCGGGGACGGGCAGGTACGGCGGCTGCGGGCGGCCCTGGACGCCACCCGGGACGCCCCGCTGGCCGACTACCGCCGCCTGGACACCATGTTCCATCTCACGCTCGCGGAGCTGGCGGGCTCACCGTCGCTGGCCGCCCAGTACGCGGCCGTCCGCGCCACCGTCAACGACCTGCTGGACTGCATCCCGCTGCTGGTGAAGAACCTCGAGCACTCCCAGGCCCAGCACGGGGCGCTGGTCGAGGCGGTGCTGGACGGGGACGCGGACGGGGCGCGCGAGGTGATGCGGGAGCACTGCGAGGGGACGGCGGCGCTGCTGCGCGGCTTCCTGGTCTGAACCGCCCGCATCCGGCCCGTCCGCGCTGGCCCCGCCCACATCCTGACCCGTCCGCGCTTGACCCGCCTGCACCTGGCCCCCCGCATCCTGACCCGTCCGCGCCCGGCTCGCCCGTACCCGGCCCGTCCGCCCGAGCCCGGGGGCTGTGAGCACCGGCGCTTCACCACGGTTTTACGCAGAGGTCTTGCGCATCGCCGACCGGCAGGCAAAGGTATGCCCCCACACCTTTGCCATCGCCCCCTCGCGTGGAGCAGGAGTCCCCCATGGCCGACGGAACCGAGTCCGCCCGCACCGCATCCGCCCGCGCCTCCGCCGGCGGCGCCCCGCCGGGCGGGGCCCAGGCGCCGTCCCCCGAGGACGCGTATCTGGAGCGCCGCACCCTGCGGCGCGGCAGCGCGGGCCCGCTGCTGCTGACCGGCCTCGGCGTCGCCTATGTCGTCTCCGGCGACTTCTCGGGGTGGAACTTCGGCCTGTCCGAGGGCGGCTTCGGCGGGCTCGCCATCGCCGCCCTGCTGATGGGCCTGATGTACGCCTGCATGGTCTTCGCGCTGGCCGAGCTGGCAGCGATCCTCCCCACGGCGGGCGGCGGCTACGGCTTCGCGCGGCGCGCCCTCGGCCCCTGGGGCGGCTTTCTCACCGGCACGGCGATCCTCATCGAGTACGTCCTGGCCCCCGCCGCCATCTCCATCTTCATCGGCGACTACGTCGAGTCGCTGGGCCTCTTCGGCCTGGAGTCGGGCTGGCCGGTCTATCTGGCGTGCTTCGTCCTCTTCATCGGCATCCATCTGTGGGGCGTGGGCGAGGCGCTGCGGTTCAGCCTGGTCGTGACCGCCATCGCCGTCGCCGCGCTGCTGGTCTTCGCCGTCGGCGCCCTCACCGACTTCGACGCGGGCTCGCTCAACGACATCCCGGTGGACCATTCGGCCGCCGGTGCCACGTCCTGGCTGCCGTTCGGGCTGCTCGGCATCTGGTCGGCGTTCCCCTTCGGCATGTGGTTCTTCCTGGGGGTGGAGGGGGTGCCGCTCGCGGCGGAGGAGACCCGGGACCCGGCCCGTACGCTGCCGAAGGCCATGGCCTGGTCCATGGGCATCCTGCTGCTCCTCGCCCTGCTCACCTTCCTCGCGGCCACGGGGGCGCGCGGCTCGGGCGCCGTGCAGGAGGCGGGCAATCCGCTGGTCGAGGCGCTGCAGCCGGACGGCAAGGCGACCGCGCTGTCCCGCATCGTCAACTACGCGGGCCTCGCCGGGCTCGTCGCCTCCTTCTTCTCCCTGATCTTCGCCGGTTCGCGCCAGCTCTTCGCCCTCTCCCGGGCCGGCTACCTGCCCCGCTTCCTCTCCCTGACCAGCAGGCGCAAGGCCCCGTTCCTGGGGCTGCTGGTCCCGGGCGCCATCGGCTTCGCCCTCGCGGCCTGGACCGGTGACGGCGCCCGGATGCTCAACACCGCGGTCTTCGGCGCCACCATCTCGTACGCCCTGATGTCCCTCTCCCATATCGTCCTGCGCCGTCGCGAGCCGGGCCTGGACCGGCCCTACCGCACCCCCGGCGGCACGGTAACGTCGTCCATCGCCTTCGTCCTGGCCTGCTCCGCGCTGGTGGCCACCTTCCTGGTGGACAAGGACGCGGCCTTCATCGCGCTCGGCGTCTACGCGGTGGCGCTGGCCTACTTCGCCTTCTACAGCCGCCATCGCCTGGTCGCGGCCGCGCCGGAGGAGGAGTTCGCGGCGCTGGCGGAGGCCGAGGCGGAACTGTCCCGCGATTGAGTGCACAGTGAGCACACGTTGAGTGCACAGATCTTCGAAGATCGGAGTCCCCGGTGTCCAAGCCCCTGATCGGCGTCAGCACCTATCTCGAATCCTCGGCGAGCTGGGGCGTCTGGAACCTCCCCGCCGCGCTGCTGCCCGCGGGCTACCACCGGCTCGTCCAGCGCGCGGGCGGCCTGGCGGCGATGCTGCCACCGGACGAGGACCCGGCCGCCGCCGCGCGGATCGTCTCCCGCCTCGACGCTCTCGTCATCTCCGGCGGCCCGGATGTGGAACCCGTGCGGTACGGGGCCGAGGTGGACCCGCGCACCGGGCCGCCCGCGCGGGAGCGGGACGCCTGGGAGCTGGCCCTGATCGACGCGGCCCTGGCGTCGGGCACCCCTCTGCTGGGCATCTGCCGCGGCCACCAGCTGCTGAACGTCTTCCTCGGCGGCACCCTCGTCCAGCACCTGGACGGCCACGCGGGCCTTCCCGGCGTCTTCGACCACCACGAGGTGAAGCCGGTCCCGGACACGCTCCTGGCCGAGATCCTGCCGGACCCGCTGTCCGTCCCCACCTTCCACCACCAGGCCGTGGCCCGGCTGGGCGAGGGCCTGGTCCCCTCGGCCCACTCCGCGGAGGACGGAACGGTGGAGGCGGTGGAGCTGCCGGACGTGGAGGGGTTCGTGCTGGGCGTCCAGTGGCATCCGGAGGCGGGCGACGACGTACGGATCATGCGCGCCCTGGTGGAGGCGGCGGGGGGCTGAGGCGGGCCGGGGCCAGGCGGGATCGGGCCGGGGCGAGCCGCGCCCGGGCGGACCCGGGCGGGCCCGGATCAGCCGAGCTTGAGCAGCAGCTCGGCCAGTTCGCCCGGCATGGTGATCATGCAGTCATGGCCGGTCTCCAACTCCCACACCTGCGCCGGGCTGCCGTTGGGCTGGACCGCGGGGACGGGTCGCCGGGTCATGCCCGGCGGCACATTGGCGACGCAGTGGATATGCGTCCGCGGGATCGCGTTCACGGCCGGGTTGTCCAGCCGGACCGGCTGCTGCAGGCAGCGCACCGACTGATCCGACATCATCGAGCGCAGCCACGCCACGTCCGCCGGGTCGGTGACCCCGAACAGACCCCAGGACGGGTCCATTCCGACCAGAGGCGGATTCCGCCAGCCGCTCTCGGACGCCAGTGCCTGGTCGATCATGGCCTGGGTGAAGGGCATGACATCGGCCGCGGTCTCGCCGTCCTCCGGGACCATCGCGTCGAGGTAGACCAGCTGCGCGATCCGGTCCGGGAGCTGGTTGGCCGTGGACGAGATGACCAGCCCGGCATAGCTGTGCCCGACGAGCACCACATCGGTGAGGTCTTCCTCGGTGATCAGCCCGACGATGTCGTCGACATGTGTATCGAGCCCCACCTCGGGGCCCAGCAGATGTGCCGTGTCGCCGTAGCCGGTCAGCGTCGGCGCGACCACCCGGTGTCCGGCCGCCGCCAGCAACGGGACCACCCGCTCCCAGCACTCCCCACTGTGCCAAGCGCCGTGCACCAGTACATATGTCGACATATTTCCACTCCATCCGCATCAAAAATAAACGGGACGCTGTCCCGTTTAAAAATATGGGACAGCGTCCCGCTTAGCAAGCGGGGACCGGTGCGGCGGTCAGGAGTTGATCTCGAACGGGTCGCCGTAGACCTTCCACTTCAGCGGCGGCGTCAGGTCGAAGTTCTTCTCGTTGAGGAACTTCCGCTGCTCGGTGTCGACGCGGCTGGTGTCGCTGTGCGCCTCCTCGCTCTTCATGGCCTCCTTACGGGCGTCGAGGAAGGCGCCCAGGTACGTGGTCTCGTTGCCGCCCTGCGCCGGGGGCTTGGCCTTGGACAGCGCGGTCTTACGGATGCCGCCGAAGCTGTACTTGCTGTCGCCGGGGCCGTGCATCACGATCGCGTCGTAGTAGATGAACTGGCCGAGCGCGCCCAGGCCGTCACCCTTGCCCTGCTTGACGGCCGGGTTGAAGTAGACGCGGTCGCGCTCGTGCTCCTGGGCGTCCTGGAAGGCCTTGTCGGCGGCGGCCTTCTTCCAGTCCTTGGTGAAGTTCGGGTCCAGGCCGTCATGGGAGTCGGTGCCGTCGACGTCGCGCAGCGCGGGGAGGTACTTGGCCAGGACGTTGCCGGGCTTCTGCTCGGTGTAGTACTCGACGAGGTCCAGCATGTCGCCGGTGCCGGAGCAGAATCCGATGATGCCCGCGGTGTAGCCACGGCCGTCGTCTATGTCCTCGATGTACTGGAACTGGGCGCGCCAGTCGAGCGAGGAGTTCTCGGCGCTGGAGACCAGCTTCATGGCGATTTCCTTCTTCGCCGGGTCGTCCAGGCTGCTCGCCGCGGCGGCCTTGTGCGCCGAGTGGCGGTGCGTGTCCGCCGACGACGGCAGGTGGTCGGACGCCTGCCCGACTCCGACGCCGGTGAAGACGAGCGCGGCCGGTACGGTGACGGCCACCGCCGCGAGGCCGATCCTCCGGGGCATGGGGGACATGGGGACTCCGTTCCTTGTCGACTGTGGGGGAAGTGCGCTCGGCCGTCCCAGGACGCACCGGGGCGACCCCGGGTCCTGGGACGATCCGTTAGGAACCTTTCCTAACCATTCAAGCGAGCGCGTCGTGTCCACCACAAGGGTTTCGACACCATTCGACAAAGAAGCCCTGTGCCGGTCCGCCTCCGGGAGGCGGCACCAACTCCCTTGCTACGACTGGGGTATGGGCATCGCCGGGTCCGCGCCACCAGCGGCCCCGGACGCTCCTGACCCACCGGCAGCCCCCGACGTGCCGGTGAGGCCCGTCGGCTCGGCCGCGCCCTCGGCCCCGGCCGGCGTCTTGGTCACCGGCCGTGCCGCGATCGCCCGCCACCACGGCTCCAGCGGCAGCCCCTGCCCCGGCTCGAACGGCTGCCCCGGACGCGGAACGGCCACATTCGCCCCGGCCTCCCCCGCCGCCGACACCGTTCCCTCCGCGGGCTCCTCCCACGGATGCGGGGCGAGGTTGAAGGTGCCCCAGTGGATCGGCAGCATGATCCCCTTCGCCGGGTCCCCGCCCTGCAGATCGAGGTGGGCCCGCATGCCCTCCTCGGGGGTCATATGGATGTCCGGCCAGTACTCGGAGTACGCGCCGATCTGCACCATGGTCGCGTCGAACGGCCCGTACGCCGCGCCGATCTCCGCGAAGCCGGGGAAGTAGCCGGTGTCCCCGCTGTGGTAGACCCGGTGCTCGGGACCGGCCACCACCCAGGAGGCCCACAGGGTGTGCTGGGTGTTGCGCAGCCCGCGCCCGCAGAAGTGGCGGGCCGGGGTGGCGGTGAGCGTGAGCCCGGCGACCTCGGTGGACTCATGCCAGTCCAGCTCGGTCATCCGGTCGGCCGGGACGCCCCAGCGCTCCAGATGGGCGCCGACCCCGAGCGGTACGACGAACATGGCGTGGCCGCGCACCAGCGCCCGGATCGTGGGCATGTCCAGATGGTCGTAGTGGTCGTGGGAGATGACCACCGCGTCCACCGGCGCCAGCTCCCGCAGCGCCACCGGCACCGGGTGCAGCCGCTTGGGCCCCACCATCGAGAAGGGGGAACAGCGCTGCCCCCATACCGGGTCGAACAGCACCCGCCGCCCGTCGATCTCCGCGAGCACGCTGGAGTGCCCCATCCAGGTCAGCCGCAGCCCGGAGGCGGGCGGGGTGGCCAGATCGGCGACGGTCGTGGGGTGCACCGGCACGGGCCCGGCCGGGGCCCTGCGGACGCGCTCCTCCTTGCGGAAGTAGGTGGCCGCGAACTTCAGCATCGAGCCGGACGGGGCGATGCGGGCGCCCACCGGGTTCACGAACACACCGTTCGCGAAGTTCGGCGACCGTCGGATGCGCTCCATCCGCTCCCCGGCGGGATCGGCCCCGAAGGCGGCGGGGCGCAGGGTGGCGGTGAGCCGGGAACGTGTCGGACGGGAGCCGGTCACGGATCCTCCAGGGTGAGAGGGCGGGGGCACTCCAACGCGCGGTGCCGTTGGGCTGCAATCACACAACTCTTACGAGGGGTGACCTTGTTCCGGAACGGGGGGCTCGGCCGGGGTGAACGACACCACCAGATGGTCCTCCAGCGGGCGGTAGCCGAGCCGCTGGTAGAGGGCGTTGCTGGTGGGGTTGTCGAGATCGGTGAAGAGCAGGACCTCCCGCACCCCGGCGGCCCGCGCGGCCCGGCTCACGGCGGCCGTGGCGGCGCCCGCGTAACCGCGTCCGCGCAGCTCAGGCGGGGTGTAGACGAGGGCGACCCGGGCCATGCCCGCGACCGTACGGCTGATCCCGGCGCAGGCCACCGGCCGGCCGTCCAGCTCCCACAGCGTGATCCCGTCGTGGCTGAGCTTGTCGTCCACCTGGGCGCCGACATCGTCCATCAGCGCCTGGGTCTCGCGGGCGAACCCCTCGTACCAGGTGACCAGCAGCTCGCGGTCGGCGGCGGTGGCGGTCCGGGGGCGCCCCGGGGGCGCGGGATCGGGCGGGGTGAGGGTGCCGAGCCGGTAGAGCCGGTGGTTCTGCTCGACGCCGCTCACCGCGCCGGTGAGGCCCGTCCAGGCGGTGGCGAAGGTCTCGGCGGTCTCGCGCCCGGCGTTCACTCCGGTGATCTGCCGCTCGCCGTTCCCCGCGAGGGTGCGGGCGAGCGCCCGAGCCGCCTCGTCGGGCAGGGGCGAGAGCAGCGGAGGGTAGGGCGGGGTGCACAGAAACACGCCCTCCACCGAGCCCTGTCCGGTCCACCATCCGTAGACCGGCGGCTGGTCGCCGTATCTGTCGCTGCCCCCGGCCACCAGGGAGGAGACCACTGTGAGCAAAGTGGTGTGCCGGGCCGGGCGGGCGCCCAGAAAGTCGCCCGCCGCGGCCCGGAACTCATCGAGGTCGTACGTCACCGTCCACGCCATGTGCTCCAGGCTGGCGCGGAGCGGCGGAGCGGCGCACCTCAATTTCCTCGCTTCTGACCGGACGACCGCTCGGCGGCCCGGTCAGCGGCCGCTCAGCAGCTCAGGTTGGAGCCGGGGGTGGTGCCGAGTATCTGGACGAACCGCTGGTAGGCGTCGATCCGGCTCTGCACCTGGCCGGGGTTGCCGCCGTTGCACTCCAGGCTGCCGTTGATGGCGCGGATGGTCTCGCCGAAGCCGCGCTGGTTGACCATGGCGTTGTGCGGGGTCATCGAGCCGGCCCCGGTCTGGGTGTTCCAGAACCACAGGGCGGTCTTCCAGGACACCGCGGCGTCCCGCTCCACCAGCCAGGGGTTGCCGAGCAGGTCGATGCCGAGCGCGTCGCCCGCGGCCTTGTAGTTGAAGTTCCAGCTGAGCTGGATCGGCCCGCGGCCGTAGTAGGCCGCCTGGCCCGCGGGGCAGCCGTAGGGCTGGTTCCAGTCGCAGTAGTGCGGGTAGTTGGAGGTGTTCTGCTCCACGATGTGGACCAGGCCGCCGGTCTCGTGGTTGACGTTGGCCAGGAAGGCGGCCGCCTCCTGCTTCTTGACGGTGTCGCTGCCGGTGTTGGCGAAGCCGGGGTAGGCGCTCAGGGCGGCGGTCAGGCCCTGGTAGGTGTAGAACGAGTTCCGGTTCGGGAACATCTGGTTGAACTGCGCCTCGCTCACCACGAAGCCGCTCGGGTTCTGGCCCTCGCCGCCGCAGTTGAAGGGCTCCCAGTACCAGGTGCTGATCACCGGGTCATAGCCCGGGTTGTCGTGCTCCGCGCGGTAGTACTTGCCGTCGGTGTACCGGACGATGTCGCCGGCGACATACGCCCTGCCCGCGACCCAGTTCGGGTAGTCGCAGGCCGCCTGGGCGGACGTCCCCGCCGCCGAGGCGGATGAGGCCATGGGCATGACAAGCACACTTGCACACACCGCCGCGGTCGCCGCGAGCGGCGCCAGAACACGTCGTCTCCACATGGGGCCGATCTCCTTCGCGTGGGGGGCCCTGCAATGCTGAGGGACACTCAAGCGGCTTGGTCTATACCAGTCAAGGTATAGACCAAACCTTTGTGCCGGAATGAGCAAAGTGGCGGCCGTCGCGGCAAGTCCGTTGGTGACGAAGGGATCTGATTGACGATCAGGTCTCGCGCTCGGGGCGATAGGCGTCGGCGTCCACCCCGAAGGCCTGCGACAGCTTCCATCACCGCACACGCAACTGCCATGGCGGCGGCCGCAGTCGGGGAACGGGATCGAGCACGCCGACTCGCCGAACGGGCCTATTGCCTAGCGCTGCAAATCTCGACGGCCGAGGAACGGCCAAGTTGGTTGTACTGGCTCAGCCCAGTTCGGGCCCAGCTTCTGCTCGGCGAGGCCGCATACGCGGCACGTGACTGGTCAATCGCCGTCAGCGCCTTCAAGGAGAGCTTGATGGAGCTAGAAGGCTATCCACGTGATCACGCGTACTACAGCGCCCAACTGGAATACGCCCGCAGGCGAGCCTGACCAGGGTCGTTGCGTCAAACGCAACGATCGCCCGGGCGCTTCTCCACACGTGTTCGGCCATGTATCGCTATCCACACAAGACCGCCTACCGGCCGCCGGCGGACCGTCCCGCTCTGCGCGAGACGACGGAGCCCGGGGCGGAGGCGGACGCGGAGTGGGACGAGCGGCGGCTGCGGCTGTCCCCCGAGGGGCTTGCGCACTCCGACGCCGAGGCGGCCGAGTGGACCGCGCTGGACCCGCTCTTCGGCTACAGCCGCCATCCGCACCGAAGCGCCGGTCTGCCATGCCGGACCGGCGCCTCGGTGATCTCGGTGGACGGCGACGGCACGGTGCGCCGCTGCCATTTCGTCCCGGCGGAACTGGGCAATCTCTACGACGGGTCGTACCGCGCGGCGCTGCGGCCCCGGCCCTGCCCGCTAGCCGTCTGCGACTGCCATATCGGCTATGTGCACCTGGAGTCGCTCCCCCTGTACGACGTGTTCGCGGGCGGTGTGCTGGAACGCGTCCCGGCGCCGCCCCCGCCGGTCGGTTCGTGGTCGGTCGGTCACCCTGCTTCCCCCTCGATCCCCCTGGTCATGACGAGCGTCGCGGAACCGCGCGTCACAGGAACAGAAAGTCCGCTTCCCCGGCCTTCGCCCCCTGGATGAAGCGTTTCATCTCCACCGGGGTGTAGATGAGTGCCGGTCCGTCCGGATCGGTCGACTGGCGCAGCGCCACCCGCCCGTCCTTCAGCCTCATCGCCTCGACGCAGCTTCCCCCGTTGCCGCCACTCCAAGGCTTGTGCCAGCCCTCGCTGCCGAGGTCCCTTGCCGGCATGCCGCTGTAGACGCGGCTCCCGCATATGCGATCCATCGTTCAGATCTCCTTGCGAATGCGACTCAGAATGGCCTGAGTCGTCTGTGCAGGCGCGGCCTGCGCGCACATCCGGTCCAAGGCCTCCAGGAATGCCGATACGTCATCGCGCTGGTCGAAGTAGGAGCCGCTGACCAGCGACTCCGTATACGCGATATCCGGCAGCTCCGGGATCGGGAACCGGAAGATATGGAAGGGGCCGTACATCGCCGGGTGCGGGCCGGCGTCGAACGGCATGATCTGCAGCCGGATATGAGGGGCCTCCGCCTCCTCGATCAACCGCGCGATCTGGGCACGCATGGTCTCGGAACCGCCGATGGGGCGGCGCACCACCGTCTCGTCCATGACCACCCACAGCATCGGCGGGTTGTCCCGGGTCAGCAGGGCCTGGCGTTCCATACGGAGGGCGACATTGCGCTCGATCTCCGACTCGGGCGCATGCGGCATGCCCGCGCGGAGCACCGCGCGGGCATAGTCCTCGGTCTGCAGCAGCCCGGGAATGTAATGCGGCTCGTAGGCCCGGATCAGATTGGCCTCGACCTCCAGGCTGACGAAGGTGTTGAACCACTCCGGCAGGACGTCGCGGAACCGGTGCCACCAGCCGGCCTTGTTGGCCTCGCGCGCGAGGGAGAGGAACCCCTCGACCTCTTCGGGGTCGGTGACGCCGTACGTCCGCAGCAGCTTCTCGACGTACGGGAGCTTCAGACCGACCTCGGCCTTCTCCATCCGCCGGATCGTGGCATGCGTGACGTCCAGGGCGCGCCCGGCCTGTTCGAACGACAGCCCGGCCTTCTCCCGAAGGTCCTGGAGCCGTTTTCCGAGCACGACTCGCAGGACGGTCGGGGCTCCGCCCGCCCGCGCATCCGCCACTACCGTCCCCCTCCAAGTACCTTCACGACACAGCAGTCTGGCATGGGCTCAGCATTCCGAACAGCCTGCGCTTGCGATTCTGTAATTTACAGATTGAACCTTGCCATACGCGAGCGTGACAGAGCATAGTGTCGGCGTGGCTCCTTCCTATGAGGCTCTCCGGTTAGGGCGCGGCGGCACCGTGGTCGCTCCGCCCCGCCACGACGTGTTTCGTCTGCCGGCGCTGAGCACGTCCGTCGCCGAGGCGAGAAGGCATGTCGTCCGGCGGCTGCGCTCATGGGGCATCGACCAGGACACCCGGGACAGCGCGGAGTTGATCGTCTCCGAGCTGTTCACCAACGCGGTGCGCCACACCTCCAGCGAGGACGTCCGCTGCTCACTGCAGCTCATAGGGACCCGGCTGCGGCTCGAGGTGGCCGACCAGGGCTGCGCCCGTACGGTGCCGGAGGCCAGGTCGGTGACCGCGGACCAGGAGGGCGGCCGCGGGCTGATGCTGGTGGAGGCCCTCTCGGAGGCCTGGGGGGTCAGGCCGAACCAGGGGGGAGAGGGCCGCGCCGTCTGGGCCTATCTGGCGACGTAGCGGCTCCGCGACGAGACGACCGGACGAGCGGGCACGGACGAGTACGACTCACGCACGATCCAGGCACGACCCAGGCACGATTCACGCACGACCCACGTACGAGCAGGCACGGCGCGACGCGACGTCCGGCGGCCGAGGCGGCGCGAGCACAGGGGCTCGGAACGAGCGGTGCCGAGGGAATAGGGGCAGCGACAGCGCACGAGGCGGTCAGCCTCGGGGCGCCAACGGGGGTCTGCCCCTATTCCTCCGGGACCGCTTCGGGTCACGGAACGTTCAGGGCCGCAGCGGCAGCAGATCCGGCCGCTTGGGCTCCACATGGTCACCCGACGACTCACCGCGCAGTCGTCGGCCGATCCAGGGCACCAGATACTCGCGCGCCCAGTGGATGTTGTCCCGGCGCACCTCGGCGGCGGTGCGCTGCCCCTCCGGGGGCCAGGACTGATCGGGGTCGGCGGGGACGTCGAGCCCGAGCACCTGACCGGCCCTCAGCGCGACCCGGGTGTGCCCGTCCGGCGACAGATGCAGCCGGTCGGCGTCCCAGGCCCGGCGGTCCTGCACCGAGCGCAGCGACCACAGGTCGAGCACCGGGCAGTCGTAGCGGTCGGCGATCGCCCGCACATGCGCCGTATACGTGGCGATCTTGCCCCGCAGATGACGCAGCACCGGCACCCCTCGGGTGTCGAAGCCCGTGCACAGCAGCACCGTGCCCACCCGCGCCTTGAGGTCGGCGACGGCCGCCTCGTAGCGCTCGGCGACATCGTCGGGATCGCTGCCGGGGCGCAGGATGTCATTGCCCCCCGCACAGAAGGTGACCAGATCGGGGCCGAGCTCGATGGCGCGCGCCACCTGCTCCGCGACGATCTGGTCAAGGAGTCGACCGCGTACGGCCAAATTGGCGTAGCGGAAATCGTCGTGAGGTCGTTGGTCGGACAGCAGGACCGCGAGCCGGTCGGCCCAGCCGACGAACACACCATCAGGACCGGGGTCGCCGACGCCCTCGGTGAAGCTGTCGCCGACGGCTGCGTACGACCCGATCGAACCGTTGCTGAATCTCTCCTTATCGTCTGCCACGTCGGGACATCATTCACCCGACGGCGTGACTTACGCCATCGTAACCAGGGCTTGACGTGGGGTGATCTATCCCACCTGGTCAGTTTCGGCGAAGGTGGAATACGGCCGCGTCGAGGTCGCCGCCCAGCCCGGTGCGCAGGCCCCGGTGCGCGAGCACCGCTCCCCGGTGCACCTCCCCGGTCTCCAGGTCCCGGTAGCCGGCCGCCGGGTCGAGCCCGCGCAGCCGCAGCGGGAGCTGTGCGTCGCCGTAGTGCTGCGCCTGGATCCAGGCCAGCACCACGGTCTCCTCGCCCCGGACGTACTGCACGGCGCTGAGCCCGTCGCCCTCCGGCGGCCGCAGCCGGTACAGCTCACCGTGCTGGACGACCGGGCGCACCCGCTTGTAGAGCGCCACCCAGTCGCGGGCCTCGGCGAGTTCCGCCTCGCTCCAGCGGGTCAGATCGCCGCCGACGCCCAGCACTCCGGCCATCGCGCTGACGAAGCGGAAGCGCAGCGAGCTGACGCGGGCGTTGCCCATGGCGTTGGGGCTGTCGGTGACCCAGGCGGCCATCACCCGGGCCGGGTGGAGCTGGCTGAAGCCGTGCTGGATGGCCAGCCGGTCCAGCGGGTCGGTGTTGTCCGAGGTCCACACCTGGTCGGTGCGGCCCAGGACGCCCAGGTCGATCCGGCCGCCGCCGCCCGAGCAGGATTCGAAGGCGACGCCGGGGTGTGCCGCGCGCAGCCGCTCCAGCAGCTCGTACAGCCCGCGTACGTGGTCGATCCACAGCCGCCGCGGATAGGCGTCGCCGGGCCAGCCGGCGTCCGAGAAGGAGCGGTTGAAGTCCCATTTCACATAGTCGATGGGCGCACCGCTGAGCAGGGTGTCCAGCCGCTCCCACAGATACTCGCGCACCTCGGGGCGGGCGAGGTTGAGCACGAGCTGGTTGCGGAATTCGGCGCGGGCCCGGCCGGAGTGGTGCTGCACCCAGTCGGGGTGGGCGCGGTAGAGGTCGCTGTCGGGGTTGACCATCTCCGGCTCGACCCAGATGCCGAACTGCATCCCCAGGGCGTGCACCTCGTCGGCGAGCGGCTTCAGCCCGTGCGGAAAGCGCTCCGGGTTGGCCGTCCAGTCGCCGAGCCCGGCCCGGTCGCTGGTGCGCGCCCCGAACCACCCGTCGTCGACGACGAACAGCTCGACGCCCATGGTGGCGGCGAGCTGCGCGAGCGAGCGCTGCTGCTCCTCGCTCACCTCGAACTCGGTGGCCTCCCAGGAGTTGTAGAGCACCGGCCGGGACAGCTCGGCGCCGGGGACCACCCGCGCGAGCTGCCAGGCGTGCCAGGCGCGGCTCGCGGCCCCGAAGCCGCCGTCGGTCCACAGCCCCGCGAAGACGGGGGTGGTGAACGACTCACCGGGCGCCAGCAGGAGCTGGCCCGCGTCGTCGTGGCCGACCCCGCCGACCGCCTGGACGGCGCCGTCGGCCAGCCGCTGGACGGCGATCCGCCAGGCCCCGGACCAGGCGAGCGCGCAGCTGTGCACCTCGCCGCTCTCCTCGGTGGCCTCCCCGTTGTCCAGGGCGATCCAGGGCAGATGGTGATGGCTGGTGTGGCCCCGGCGGCTGCCGATCACCTTCTCGCCGGGGGTGAGCTCGGTACGGGCCAGCCGGCTCTCGGCGGCCCAGCGGCCGTGCAGATGGGACAGCCGCCAGCGGTCGCGCGCCGGGAGCGACCAGGCGGCGGAGTCGGCGCGCAGCAGCTCCACGGGCTCCTGGCCGGCGTTGCCGGTGTGGGTGAGGGTGGTCCAGCGCTCGATGACATCGCCGTCCTCCCGCATCCGGTAATGGAGGGTGATGTCGAGGTGGTGCAGCGGGTCGTGGAAGCGCAGCCGCAGCTCCTGGCCGGTGCCGGGGTCCAGGACGGTGCCGCTGCTGAAGCGCCATTCGGTGCCGCGTACGCCCCCGGCGTGTACGGACAGGGCGGGGCGGACGAAACGCGGGCCGCCCTCCACGGGGTACTCCTCGCGCCCGTCCAGCGGTGATTCGAACGGCCGGTCCGGCGGCCCCGGCTCGGCGGCGAGGGCCTCGGCGTCCTCGACCGCGATGCCCGGGCCCCAGTGGAGATGGAGCAGTTCATCACGGTCGGTGACGTGCAGGGCATAGCTGCTGTGCCGCCCCGAGAGCACCCAGAGCCGACCGCTTCCACCGGTTTCGATCATCGCGCTCCCCCAATTCTCCACAGGTGTCAACATGATCGGGGAGGGCGGGCCGGTGCGGCAATGCCCTCGCACCGGCAGGAGACCGATTGCCCGTTGCACCCATGTCGTATGGTCGGCTCAGCCCGCCTCGTCGACGAGCCGCGTCGGCGGCCGATGGTGAAGGAGAGCCCGTGACGCAGCAGTCGCAGTCGCCGCAGGTCCCCCAGGCCGAAACACAGCTGGTGGGGGTACGCAACTTCCGTGATCTCGGCGGACTGCCGGCTGCCGACGGCCGCCGCGTGCGGCCCGGCGTACTGTTCCGCAGCGGCCATCTCGCCCATGCCACCGAGGCGGACAGGGCCTTCCTCGACGGTCTCGGCCTGCACACCGTCTTCGACTTCCGCAATGCCGCCGACATCAAGCTGGAGGGCCCGGACGTCACGCTCAGCGGGGTCCGGAACGTCAATCTGCCGCTGTCCGACCCGGCCGACGGCGCCGGTTTCTGGACGATGGTGCGCGAGGGCGATCTGGACACCCTGCGCAAGCTGCTCGCCGAGGGCCGGGCCGAGAAGCGCATGATCGGTTCCTATCGCGGGATCATCACCACCCGGATCGTCGAGCACGGCCGGATCCTCAGCGAGATGGCGGAGGACAGCTCGCCGGTGCTGATGCACTGTTCGGCCGGCAAGGACCGGGCAGGGCTGTCCATCGCGGTGACCCTGCTGGCCCTCGGCGTCGAGCGGGAGGCCATCGAGGCCGACTACCTCGCGTCGGCGGCCGCCCACCGCCGCTACAAGATCTGGCGCAAGGGCGATCCGGGGGACGGCTCCGACCCGATGTCCCCCGAGGTCATGGCGCTGCTGCTGCCGCTCTTCGACGCGCGCGCCGAATATCTGGCGGAGGCCTTCGCGACCATCGAGGAGACCTGGGGCGGCACCGACCGCTATCTCTCCGAGGGGCTCGGCCTCACCCCCGAGCGGCGCGAGCGGCTCCGCGAGCGGCTGCTCACCGCCTGACGGCACCGCCCCGGGGACGACAACGCCAACTGGCACCCGCCCCGGGGCTCACGGCTCACGGCTCACGGCTCACGGCTCACGGCTCACGGCTCACGGCTCACCACATCGTGTCGGCCCCGGGCTCGGGCTCGGTGACCCAGCCCGCCGTCAGCACCAGACCGGTGGCGCGGTGCACGGCCAGGAAGCCGAACGGCCGGTCGTACCGCACGCTGATCAGCTTCACCTTCCGCCGCGGCGGCGCCGAACCGGGCGCCATGGAGAACGCGGTCACCGCCGCCGCCCAGAACCCCTCGGCGCTGAACGAGGCGGTCATGGACTGCTCCCCGGAGGACAGCGCCAGCGCGGCCGGGCTGATCCCCGGGAAGTGGCCGCGCGCGGTGTCCTGGGCGGTACGCAGCCCGAACAGCTCGGCCCGGCGCAGCAGATCGTGCCGGGCCTTCACGGTGAAGGCCGGGGTGGTGAGCGTCACCCGGGGCGTGGGGTCCCAGCTCTCGACCTCCATCACCTGGACTCCGGGCCCGGCCGCGCCCGGCGGCAGCGCCGAGCCGGGCCATCCCTCGTACCGCCCGGCCACCGCGCCGATCCCGGCCTCCAGCACCTCGCCGCCCGGTGCGTCCTCGGCGCCCAGGGCCAGATGCACATCCAGCCCGTTGCCGCCCGCGACCCCGGAGAGGGTGAGCGGACCGGCCGGAGTGTCGGGGACGACCCGCAGCACCCCGTCGAGGTCGTCCACGGACCGGGTCAGCCCGGCCAGCGACCGGTCCCGCCACGGGCCGCTCCGCGGCATCAGCCAGCCCGGCCGGAACGGCTGCAGCCAGGCCGTCCGCACCGTGAGCGCCCCGGCCAGCACCAGCTGGGTGGCGGGGCTGAGCGGCACCGGCAGCTCGGCGATCGCGCCCCGGGTGCACCGGGACGCCCAGGCGTCCAGCTCCTTGCGGTCGTGCTCGCTGTCCCCGGTCAGCGCACCCCGTACGCCCGGCGGCAGCGCGGCCTCCCACGCGGGCCGGATCGGCAGCTCCTGGCGGGTCCACAGCCCGGTGGCGGCGTCGACACCGTCCATGCCGTCCAGCGCCCCGAGCAGCGCGCCGCCGAGCGCCGCCGCCCGGTCGGCGCCGACGCCCAGCGCGTCCTCCAGCTCCTGGCGGGCCGGGCCCCCGGCACCGCCCGCGAGCAGGGCGAGCAGCGGCCAGACCCCGGTGGCGGCGAGGACCGTGCCCTCGTCCCCCACGGCGGCCCGCGCCCACCTCGCCGTCATCGTGTTGACGGCCCCTACGGCGGTCGCGTCGGTCATGCCGGGTCCCCCATCGGTCAGCGGTTGGCCACCGCCTGCTTGACGAGAGTCCGGCCGAACTCCCACATCAGGCCGCCGCCCTGGTGTGCGTCGTCCATGACCGCGGTGAACGCCTCGACGAACCGGTCCACTTCCCGCTCGCCGATGATCAGCGGCGGAATCAGCTTAATGACCTCCAGATGGTCCCCGGACACCTGGGTGAGGATGCGATGGCGCCGGAGCAGCGGGACGACGACCATCTGCGCGAACAGCCCCTTGCGCGCCGTCTGCAGCATCGCCCACCGGCTGCGCAGCCCCAGTGAGCTGGGCCTGCCGAACTCGATGCCGATCATCAGCCCCCGGCCGCGGACGTCGTGCAGCAGCTCGTAGCGGTCCACGAGCGCGGCGAGGCGCTCGCGCAGCAGATCGCCGGTGCGGCGGGCGTTCGCCACGATCTCCTCGTCCTCCATGACGGCGAGGACGGCGAGCCCGGCCGCCATGGCCTGGGCGTTGGCGCCGAAGCTGGCGGAGTGGACCAGCACCCGGTCCATCGAGGAGTAGACCTTCCGGAAGATCCAGTCCTTGCCGAGGGTCGCGCCGACCGGCACATAGCCGCCGGAGAGGGCCTTGGCCACGCACACCAGATCCGGTTCGACACCGTCCTCGTGGCTGTAGGCGAAGAAGTCCCCGGTGCGGCCGAGGCCGGTCTGCACCTCGTCCGCGATGAGCAGCGCCTTGTGGCGGTGGAGCAGCTCCTGCGCGGCGCGCAGAAAGCCGGGCGGGGTCTCGTGCACCCCCTTGCCCTGGATGGGCTCCACCACGAACGCCGCCACGTCCCCGCGCGCCAACTCCCGCTCCAGCGCGTCGAGATCGCCCATCTCGATGGCGGTGTCGGGCAGCAGCGGGGCGAACCCCTTGCGGAAGCCGTCCTCGCCGTTGACCGACAGCGAGCCGGTGGTCAGCCCGTGGAAGGCGTGGGCGCAGTAGAGGATGCGCGGCTTACGGGTGGCGTAGCGGGCGAACTTCAGGGCCGTCTCGACGGCCTCGGTACCGCTGTTGCCGAAGAAGACCCGGTCCAGATGCGGCGCCTGGGCCAGCAGCCGCTCGGCCAGCAGACCGGGCAGCGGCTGGCAGTCGAAGCGGGTCAGATCGGCCAGGTCGGCGTCCAGGACGTCGTGCAGCGCCTTGCGGACCACGGGGTGGTGGCGGCCCAGGCCCATCACCCCGAAGCCGGCGAGCATGTCGAGGTAGTCCTGCCCCTCGTCGTCCCAGAAGTACGCGCCCTCGCCCCGCTCGTAGACCTTGTCGAATCCGATGGTCTGCAGCATCCGGGGCAGTTGGTGGTTGAGATGCCGGGTGTGCAGGTCGTACCGCTCCGAGGCGCGCTCGGCCAGCAGCTTCCCGAGGTCGAAGCCCGAATGCCGCTGCTGCTCGGCTGCTGTCATCCCTGGCTCTCCTTGGCGGCGGCGGTACGGGCCCGGGCGGCGGTACGGGACTCGGCGGCGGTACCGGCCTGGGCGGCGCCGCTCGCGCGCTGCTGACGGGCGGCGATACGGGTCAGGGCCGCCCCGATCCGGCCCGCGATCTCGGCGGGGGTGAGCCCGATGTCGGCGAGCACCTCACCGCGCTTGGCATGGGGCAGGAACTCCTCGGGGATGCCGAACGTCCGCACCGGCAGGTCGACTTCGGCGTCCCGCAGCGTCTGGGCGACCGCCGCGCCCACCCCTCCGGTGCGCACATTGTCCTCGACGACGGCCACCAGCCGGTGGCGCGCCGCGAGTCCCGGCAGCTCGGGGTCGACGGGCTTGACCCAGCGCGGATCGACGACCGTGCAGCCGATACCGCGCTCGGCCAGCAGCTCGGCGGCGCGCAGCGCGACGGTGGCCATGACCCCGGCCGCGACGAGGAGGACGTCCTCGCCCCGGCGCAGGACGTCCATCCCGCCGACGCGGTCGAGGGCCGCGATGGGCTGCCCCACCGACTCCTTGGGGAAGCGGATGACGGTCGGCGCGTCGTCCACGTCGATCGCCTCGCGCAGCTGGGCGCGCAGCTGGTCGGCGTCGCGCGGGGCGGCGATCCGCAGCCCCGGCACCACCTGGAGGACGGACATGTCCCACATGCCGTTGTGGCTCGGCCCGTCCGTGCCGGTGACACCGGCCCGGTCCAGGACGAAGGTCACCCCGCAGCGGTGCAGGGCGATATCCATGAGCAGCTGGTCGAAGGCGCGGCCCAGGAAGGTGGCGTAGACGGCGAAGACCGGGTGGAGTCCGCCGGTGGCGAGCCCGGCCGCCGAGACCGCCCCGTGCTGCTCGGCGATGCCGACGTCCCACACCCGCTCGGGATACGCCTCGGCGAAGCCGGCGAGGCCCACGGGGTGCAGCATCGCGGCGGTCAGGGCGACCACATCGGGCCGCTCGGCGCCGATCCGCACCATCTCCTCCCCGAACACCGAGGTCCATGAGCGGCCGCCGGAGGGGATGAGGGGCGCGCAGGTGAGCGGGTCCATCGCGGCGACGGTGTGGAAACGATCCGCCTCGTCCTCCAGCGCGGGCCGGTAGCCGCGTCCCTTCTCGGTGAGGCAGTGGACGAGGACCGGGCCGTGGAACCGCTTGGCGCGGCGCAGGGCCGACTCGACCGCCTCGGTGTCATGGCCGTCGATGGGGCCGACGTACTTCAGCCCCAGGTCCTCGAACATGCCCTGCGGGGCGAAGGCGTCCTTGAACCCCTTCTTGGCGCCGTGCAGCGAGCCGTACAGCGGCTGGCCGACCACGGGGGTGCGCTGCAGCACCTCCTTGCCCCAGGCCAGGAAGCGCTCGTAGCCGTCGGTGGTGCGGAGGGTGGCGAGGTGGTTGGCGAGCCCGCCGATGGTCGGCGCGTAGGAGCGCTCGTTGTCGTTGACGACGATGACCAGCGGGCGGTCCCGGGCGGCGGCGATGTTGTTGAGCGCCTCCCAGGCCATCCCGCCGGTCAGCGCCCCGTCCCCGATGACGGCGACGACATGGTCGGTGGCGCCGCGCACCTCATTGGCCTTGGCGAGGCCGTCGGCCCAGCCCAGCACGGTGGAGGCGTGGCTGTTCTCGATGACGTCGTGCTCGGATTCGGCCCGTGACGGATAGCCGGACAGCCCGCCCTTGTGGCGGAGCTTGGAGAAGTCCTGACGGCCGGTGAGCAGTTTGTGGACGTAGGACTGGTGGCCGGTGTCCCACAGGATGCGATCGGCGGGCGAGTCGAAGACGCGGTGCAGGGCTATGGACAGCTCGACCACGCCGAGATTCGGTCCCAGATGGCCTCCGGTCCTGGCCACCGCGTCGATCAGGAACTCCCTGATCTCCTGGGCGAGCACGTCCAGTTCCTCACCGGTCAGCGCCTTGAGGTCGTGCGGGCCCCGGATGTTCTCCAGCAACGGCATGTCGGTTCCCCTCCTCGTGTATCAGCCCACGGTGACGTCCGGGGTGCCCGACGGGACCCCCTCGTCCTCCATGCGCCGCGCGATGTTCATGGCCTCGTCGATCAGGGTCTCCACGATCTTCGACTCCGGCACGGTCTTGATGACCTCACCCTTCACGAAGATCTGCCCCTTGCCGTTACCCGAAGCGACACCCAGATCCGCCTCACGCGCCTCACCGGGGCCGTTCACCACACACCCCATCACCGCCACGCGCAGCGGAACCTCCATGCCGTCCAGACCGGCCGTCACCTCGTCCGCCAGCTTGTACACATCCACCTGCGCCCGCCCACACGACGGACACGAAACGATCTCCAGCCGCCGCTGCCGCAGATTCAGCGACTCCAGGATCTGGATCCCGACCTTGACCTCCTCCGCCGGAGGCGCCGACAGCGAGACCCGGATCGTGTCCCCGATCCCCTCACTGAGCAGCGCACCGAACGCCACCGCCGACTTGATCGTCCCCTGGAACGCCGGACCCGCCTCCGTCACCCCCAGGTGCAGCGGATAGTCGCACTGCGCCGCCAGCTGACGGTAGGCGTTGACCATCACCACCGGATCGTTGTGCTTCACCGAGATCTTGATATCCCGGAAACCGTGCTCCTCGAACAGCGAGCACTCCCACAACGCCGACTCCACCAACGCCTCCGGCGTGGCCTTGCCGTACTTCTCCAGCAGCCGCTTGTCCAGCGACCCCGCGTTCACCCCGATACGGATCGGCACACCCGCGTCCGAGGCCGCCCTCGCGATCTCCTTGACCTTGTCGTCGAACTGCCGGATGTTCCCCGGATTCACCCGCACCGCCGCACACCCGGCATCGATCGCCGCGAACACGTACTTCGGCTGGAAATGAATGTCCGCGATCACCGGAATCTGCGACTTCTTCGCGATCACCGGCAACGCGTCCGCGTCATCCTGCGACGGACACGCCACCCGCACGATCTGACAGCCCGACGCCGTCAGCTCCGCGATCTGCTGCAGCGTCGCCCCGATGTCCGCCGTCACCGTCGTCGTCATCGACTGCACCGAGATCGGCGCGTCGCCACCCACGGCCACCGGACCGACCTGGAGGCGGCGCGAGACCCGGCGCGGTGCGAGCGGCCTGCCCGGCATGGCGGGCAGGCCGAGTGCCACTGGTTCCGCCGAGCTCATCCCGTCACCCATGGCTTCCGGCGGCGGTCTCCCGGGCGGCGCGCAGCGACTCCTTGAGGGAGCCCATGGTCGCCAGGACCGCGGTGGGCTCATAGCCGCAGTGGGCCATGCAGTTGTCGCAGCGCGGGTCCTTGCCGCGGCCGTACTTGTCCCAGTCGGTCTCCTTGACCAGCTGGCGGTAGGTCGGGACATAGCCGTCGCTCATCAGATAGCAGGGGCGCTGCCAGCCGAAGAGCGAGTAGTTGGGGATGCCCCACGCGGTGCACGGGAAGTCCGCCTTGCCCTCGAGGAAGTCGAGGAAGAGCGGGCTGTGGTTGAGCCGCCAGCGGCGCCGGTTGCCTCCGGCGAACGCCTTGCGGAACAGCTCGCGGGTCTGCTCGACGCCCAGGAAGTGCTCCTGGTCGGGCGCCTTCTCATAGGCGTAGGCGGGCGAGATCATCATCTCGTCCACCTCGAGCTCGTCATTGAGGAAGTCGAGCACGTCGACGACGGTCTGCGGGGTGTCGGTATTGAAGAACGTGGAATTGGTGGTGACCCGGAAGCCGCGCCGCTTGGCCTCCTTGATGGCCTCCACCGCCTCGTCGAACACCCCCTCCTTCGCCACCGATTCGTCGTGCCGCTCCCGCAGCCCGTCGATGTGCACCGCGAAGGCGAAGTATGGGGAGGGGGTGAACAGATGCATCTTCTTCCGCAGCAGCATCGCGTTGGTGCACAGGAAGACGTACTTCTTCCGCTGCACCAGCTGCCGTGCGATCTCGTCGATCTGCGGGTGCATCAGGGGCTCGCCGCCCGCGATGGACACCATCGGCGCACCCGACTCCAGCACCGCGCCCACCGCCTGGGCGACGGGCATGCGCTGCTTGAGGACCCCGGCCGGATGCTGGATCTTTCCGCAGCCCTCGCACTTGAGATTGCACGCGAACAGCGGCTCGAGCTCGACGATCAGCGGGAACTTGTCCCGCCGCTTGATCATCTTCTGTTCAAAGAGATACGTCGCGACCCGGATGGTCTGGCGGAGAGGCATGGCCATCTAGCTCACCTCCTGGGAGCAGCGAAGAATGGTGCCAGTGAAAGAAAGCGGGAAGAACGGTCCGCAATACCCGGAAAGCTGATATTCCACCGCGCAGCGTGCCGATACGGACGAGTTCATGTTCTGGAGCGTCCACGACCACCCGGACGGCCGCAACCGGACGGACGCCGTGGCCGATGGCGGTGCGCAGGGTCGCGGCGGACTCCATGTCCACCGCGATGGCGCCGGTGCTGTGCAGCGCGGCCCGCTCCGCGCCGCGCACCACATGGTCGGAGCCCACGACCGGGCCGATGTGAACTCTCCGGCGGGGGCCGCCGGAGAGCGGACGTGACAGGGCGTCGGCGAGGATCCGGGGGCCGGTGCATACGGTGCGGCCCGCCGGATCGCGGGTCTCGTCGGCGACAACGATGTCCCCGGGGTGCATCCCCGGGGCCAGTCCGGCGCAGAAGCCGGTGGCGATGACGGCGGTCCGCGGCTCCCCGGACGCCCCGGGCTCACCGGACACCCCGCGCCGCTCCCCGGGCTCACCGGACCTTCCGGTCAGCGCCCGGGCCACGGCGCGCTCGGCCGACTGCGGCCCCATGCCCGTGCGCAGCACGGTCACGGGCCCGGCGGCGCCGGAGCCGGCGCCGCGCAGGGCGAACCGCTCGATGCCGAGCGCACAGGCGATCAGCAGCGGGGCACCGCCGGCCTCCGGGGCCGGATCGGCGGACATCAGCCGCTCCGCGGTCGCGCCCCGGTGGGCTCGCCGTGGACATACCGGCCGAGTGCCGTGACCGGGAAGACCTGCCGGTACAGGTGGTAGTTGATGGAGAAGTCCCAGGGGAAGCCGGTGCCGGTGAAGTACGGCTCGTCCCAGGAGCCGTCCTCGCGCTGGGTCTCGGCGAGCCAGGTGACCCCGCGCTCGACGGCCGCGCCGTCCCGCTCCCCCGCCGCCAGCAGCGCGAGCAGTGCCCACGCCGTCTGCGAGGCGGTGGAGGCGCCCCGGCCCATCCACTCGGCGTCGAGGTAGGAGCGCTGGTCCTCGCCCCAGCCGCCGTCCTCGTTCTGGACACTCTCCAGCCAGCGGACGGCCCGGCGGACCGCCGGATGGGAGGCGGGGACGCCCGCGGCGATCAGCGCGGGGACGACCGAGCCGGTGCCGTAGACGTAGTTGGTGCCCCAGCGGCCGAACCAGGCGCCGCTCGGCTCCTGCTCCGACAGCAGCCAGGCGATACCGCGCCGGGTGCGGGCGTCGTACGTCCTCCCTTCGTGGGCGAGCATCTCGACGACATGCGCGGTGACATCGGCCGACGGCGGGTCGACGACCTCACCGAAGTCGCAGAACGGCAGCTTGTTGGGGAGCGGGCTGGTGTTGTCGACGTCGAACGCGCCCCACGCCCCGTTCTTGGACTGCATGCCCAGGGTCCAGCGCATGGCGCGCCGCACGGCCGCCTCGATCCGCTCGGGCTCGGGGTGGTCGACCCGGCGCAGCGCCAGGACGACCTCGGCGGTGTCGTCGATGTCGGGGTAGTTGTCGTTGTGGAATTCGAACGCCCAGCCGCCGGAGGGGAGGCCGGGCCGCCGCACCGACCAGTCGCCGGGCCGGTCGATCTGCTCGGCCAGCATCCAGTCGGCGGCCTTGACCAGCGCCGGGTGGTCCGGGGCGAGCCCGGCGTCGGCGAGCGCGATGGCGGCCAGGCAGGTGTCCCAGACCGGGGACTGACAGGCTTCGATCATCCGGCTGCCGTCCTCGCGCCACACCGCGAAGCGGTCCAGCGACTCCAGACCGGCGCGCATCACCGGGTGGTCGAGGTCGTAGCCGAGCAGATGGAGGGCGATCACGGAGTAGACGGCGGGTGGCTGGATACCGCCCCAGCAGCCGTCGTTCTCCTGGCGCTCCACGATCCAGCGCGCGCAGGAGCGCAGCGCGGCCCGGCGCAGCGGGCGGAAGGCGACCTTGTGGTACGCGTGCAGGGCCCGGTCCAGCCGCTGGAAGGCGCCGTCCCACGAGGCGATGGGGGCCGGCGGCCGGGGCGGATTGGGTCTGCGGGGGTCGGTGTGGAGCTCGTCGAGGGGGAAGGGGGCCGGGCGCACCGGGCGTTTGGCCGAGACGATGGTCAGCGGCACGATGGTCTGCCGGGCCCAGCAGCCGAAGTCGTAGATGTTGAGCGGCAGCCACTTCGGGAAGTAGATGATCTCCGGTGGCAGCTCGGGCAGGTCCTCCCAGCGCCACCAGCCGAAGAGGGCCAGCCAGATCCGGGTGAACACCCTGGCCGCCGCGATGCCGCCCCGGGAGCGCACCCAGGCGGAGGCGGCGGCCATATGGGGCGCGTCGGGCTCGTCCCCGGCCAGCCGCAGGGCGACATACGCCTCGATGGTGGTGGAGAGCTCGGGCGGACCGCCGTGGAAGGAGGCCCAGGTGCCGTCGGCGCCCTGCTGGGAGCGGAGGAAGCGGGCCGCGGCGTCGAGGGTATCGGGGTCCTGGATACCGAGGAACTGCCGGAGCATCAGATCCTCGGCGTCCATGGTGACGTTGGTCTCCAGGTCGCCCTTCCACCAGCCCCGCTCGTCCTGGCGGGACAGCAGGTGCTCCACCGCACGGGCCGTCGCCTCACGGGCGACGCTTAAGGTCTTGGACTCGGATGACTCGGAGGGTTGGACGGTCGGTGTCGCTGTCATGGCTTCCCCTCTGCAGTGTGCTCAGCTGCCGTCTTTGGGGCTTCCGTCGGCCGGCACCCCGGCTGGATGCCGGCCGGCGACTGCGAACTAGCGGTCCATGGCGATCATCTCTCTCGTACGACGACGAAGTCGGCGAGCGCCACGAACCGGGCCCGGATCTCGGCGGGCATGTCCACCGAGTTCAGCGCCTCCATGGCGGTCGCATGCTGTCTGCGGGCCTCCTGGGAGGTCCAGTCCCGGCCACCTGACTGTTCGATCAGCGCGGCGCGGACGGCGAACTCCTCCTCCGAGAAGTCGGCGAACTCCTCTTCGGGCTTGTGCGCGTCGGCCGCGAGGATCTGGGCGAGCCGCTCGGAGTCGGGGCCGCCGGCGGCGAGCGCGGCGACCACGGGGAGGGACTTCTTGCGCTGGCGCAGATCGCTCCAGGTCCGCTTGCCGGTCGCCTCCGGGTCGCCCCAGATGCCGAGCAGGTCGTCGACGGCCTGGAAGGCGAGGCCCAGGTGGTAGCCGTAGCGCTCCAGGGTGTCGGCGGTGTGGTCGTCGGCGCCGCCGAGCACGGCACCGATGGAGGCGGCGCAGGCGAGCAGGGCGCCGGTCTTGTTGCCCTCCATCTCCAGGCACTCCTCGACGGTGACCCGCTCGCGGTGCTCGTAGGAGATGTCCTGGGCCTGGCCGTCGATGAGCTTGCGGGTGGCGGCGGTGAGCCGGCGGGTGGCCCGCCCGGCGTCCGCGGTGCCGAGCTCCAGCAGTATCTCGTTGGCCAGGGCGAACAGAGCGTCACCGACCAGGATGGCCTGGGCCGGGCCGTGCACCTTCCAGACGGTGTCGCGGTGGCGGCGCTGCTCGTCCCCGTCCATCAGGTCGTCGTGGAGCAGCGAGAAGTTGTGCACCAGCTCGACCGCGACCGCGCCGGGCACCCCGGCCTCCGGCGCAGCGCCCGCCGCCTCGGCCGACAGCAGGGCGAGCGCGGGGCGCACGGCCTTGCCGCCGTCGCCCTCCGCCGGGTTGCCCTCGGCGTCGATCCAGCCGAAGTGGTACGCGGCGACGGTGTCCATGGGCGGGGCCAGCCGGTCCACGGCGGCGCGCAGCACCGGTGTGGCGAGCGTGCGGCCGCGCTCCAGCAACGCCATGACTCCTGCGGTGTCGACAGCTGGGGTCGCCGGGGTCACGGTCTCTCCTCTGTTCTTGGTGGTGGTGCTCATGCCGCCTCCTTGGGCGTCTCCCCGCCCGGGGCGGGGAGCGAGTTCACATGCGGGCGGCCGAGGTGGCCGAGGGCCGCCCGGGCGGCGGAAAGACCGCTGCGCACGGCGCCCTCCATGGTCGCGGGCCAGCCGGTGGCGGTCCACGCGCCGGCCAGGTAGAGACCGGGCGCGTGGGTCGGGGCGGACGGCCGGAGGCGGCCGACGCCGGGAACGGGGGCGAAGGTGGCGGTGCGCTCCCGGGTGACGAAGAAGTCGCGCACCGCTGCCCCGCGGGCGACCGGAAGCAGCCGCTCCAGCTCGGGCAGATAGCGGTCGCGCAGCTCGGCCACCGGGCGGTCGATGTCGTCGTGGGCGGCGGACTGCGACACCGCCAGATACTGGCTGTCCCCGGCCCCGGGCGCGGCGCTGAGCCCGGAGGCGTCCGTACGGTCGAAGACCCACTGGACGGGGGAGCCGATCGCGGCGAAGAAGGGGCGGCGCAGCACCGTGCGGTCGTAGATCACATGCAGATTCAGGATCGGCGCGGTGCCGATGCGCAGCAGCTTCCCGGGGTCCTTCAGGGCGCCGTCGGGCAGCAGGGCGTGCGCCTCGCGCTGCGGGACGGCCAGGACCAGCACGTCCGCCTCGGCGGGGGGCTCGTCCCCCGGCCGTCCGGCCAGGGCCACGCTCCAGCGGCCCTCGGGGGTGCGGGTCACGGCGGTGACCCGGGTGCGCAGCGCGGTCGTCACGCCCGCCGCGTCCAGGGCGCGGCGGGCGTGGGTGTGGTGCAGCTCGCCAAGCGGGGCGCGGGCCCAGCCGATGTCGGCGGCGTCGGGCCGGGAGAGCAGCCCGGTCTTGAAGACCATCGCGGCGAGGCCCAGCGAGGCGTTCGGCGCGGTGGCGTTGAGCGTGGCCACGCCGACCAGGTCCCACAGCGCCTCGACGGCGCGCGGCGACTGGCCGTGGCGGCGCAGCCAGCCGGCGAAGTCCACCCCGTCCAGCGCCGGGTCCTGGGGGTCGAGCCGCCCGAGGGCGAGCGCGGCGCGGCCCACCTGGGCGCGCTCGGCGAGGGAGAGGTGGGGGTAGGTGGCCAGGCTCCTGGACAGATGGAGCGGCACCGGCAGGGCGGTGCGGCGCAACCGGCCGAGCCGCCGCCCGCTCCGCCCCTGGGCGTCGAGGACGGGAATGTCCAACCGGCCCTGGAGCGGGGCGAGTCGGGCGGCGCCGACCCGGTCAAGGAACCACTGGTAGGCGGTGCAGCAGCGCAGGTGGACATGCTGGCCGTTGTCGACGGTCAGCTCGCCCGCCGGGGAGGAACGGTGGAAGGAGAAGGCAAGGCCGCCCAGCCGGGGGCGGCCCTCGACCAGGGTGACCCGCAGCCCGGCGTCGGCCAGCTCGAGCGCCGCCGCCGTACCGGCGAGCCCGCCGCCGATCACCAGCGCGCTGCGCCCGGCGGGGCGTCGGCCGGTGGCCGGGGCGGGGCCCAGGGTCGAGTGGGTCACACCGGCCTCCCGGTGCCGCGGCGCTCGACCGCGCGGGCGTCCAACCCGGCCAGCCCGCGCACCGCCACATAGGCCTTCTCGTGCCCCGGCAGCGAGACGCGGCCGCGCAGGACGGCCGCGGGATCCTTGGCGATCCGGTCCAGGAGTCTGCTGTAGATGCCCGCCATCGCGGACACACACGCCCCGCTGCGCCGGTCCAGCAGCGGCAGCAGCCGGAAGCCCTCGGCGAAGAGCGCCCTGGCCCGGCGCACCTCGAAGTGGACCAGGCCGGTGAAGTCGGCGTCCGGCGGTGCGGTGGAGCCGCGGAAGGCGTCGGCGCAGCCGAATTTGGCGAGGTCGTCGGCGGGCAGATAGGTGCGCCCGGTGGCGGCGTCCTCGCGGACGTCCCGGAGGATGTTGGTCAGCTGCAGGGCGAGCCCGAGGGTGTCGGCGTAGTACGGGGCGCGCTCGAGCTCGTCCTCGCTGTGGCCGGTGCCGGGGGCGGTCCCGAAGACGCCGAGCGACAGCCGTCCGATGGCGCCCGCCACACAGCGGCAGTAGACCTTGAGGTCGTCCCAGGTCTCGTAGGTCTGCCCGGCCACGTCCATCAGCACGCCGTCGATCAGCTCGTCCAGCGCGTCGAGCGGGATCGGGAAGCGGTGTGCGGCATGGGCGAGGGCGACGGCGACGGGGTCGGTGTCGTCCTCCTCGATCCCGCCGCCCCGCATCCGGTCCAGCAGGGCGCGGGTGTCCGCCAGCCGGGCCCGCTTGGCCTCCGGGTCGAGGGGGCCGTCGCCGATGTCGTCCACCCGGCGGGAGAACGCGTACAGCGCCGACATCGCATGGCGCTTCTCCGTCGGCAGCAGCCTGATGCCGTAGGCGAAGTTGCGGGCCTGGTGCCCGGTCACGGCCTCGCAATAGCGGTACGCCGCGAGCACTGGCGCGGACGCGTGCGGAGATCCCTTCACGGTCCGGCTCACCCCTCTCTTCGCAGTGTCGCCCCCACCTCGCGCAGCAGGCTGAGCTTGGTGGGCCTGGGCGGTCCAGGGAGTACGTCATGTCCCGCGGCCGCGACCGCCCGCAAGGCGGCCCGCCCCCCGGCCACGAATCCGGCGAGCAGCACCTTGAGCCTGCCGTGGACGCTACCCACCAGGGGGGTGCCTTCATTCAGCAGGGCAGCGGCGCGTTCCGCCTCCTTCGCGACCAGCGCGCGCAACCGTGCGCCGCCCCTGGGGGCGGCGAGGTCGGCCTCGGTCACACCGAAGCGTTTCATGTCCTCGGCGGGCAGATAGACGCGGTCCCTGCGGAGGTCCTCGGCCACGTCCTGCAGATGCTCGATGATCTGCAGGGCGGTGCAGATGGCGTCCGAGTGGCGGATCCGCTCGGGGCTCGCGGTGCCGGTGATGCCGAGGACGAGCCGTCCGACCGGGTTGGCGGACAGCTCGCAGTAGTCGAGAAGCTCCTGGTAGGTGGCGTACCGCCGGATCCGCTGGTCCTGGCGGTTGGCCTCGATCAGGCCGCGGAAGGGCTCGGGGGTGAGCCCGTGGCGGTGGACGGTGGGGCGCAGGGCCGCCAGCAGCGGATGGCGCGGCTCCCCCAAGGGCTGGAAGACCCGGTGGAGGTCGGCCTCGAAGGCGTCCAGCATCGCGAGCGCGTCGCCCGCCTGGTCGCGGTCGAGGCCGAGCAACTCGGCGTCGGCGCCGCCGGGGGGCAGATCGCCGTCGCCGATGTCGTCGACCAGCCGGGCGTAGCCGTAGACGGCCATCAGATCGGTGCGCCAGGCGCGGGGCAGGAAGAAGGGGGCCACGGGGAAGTTCTCGTGGGCGGCCTTGTCGAGCACGGCACGAGCGGCTTCCTGCCCGCCGCTGTGGCTGCTCGACGTGGTATGGGACCCGCTGCGCTCGTCCTCGACGGTCACCGTGGACAGCCAGGCGTACGGGCGAGACCCAGGACGCCACGTGGAACCCGGCGACCGGGCCCCGCGGGAGCGCTGGAGATGGGCCGTCTAGCCAATGCCGTCACATCCCCCGTTCTACACCGGTTACCAGGGTCGGCACGATCCGGACACGCCGCTCCGTCTTGTCAACGGGCTCCGGCCTCTGGCCCCCGAACAGGGGACAACGGCACGGCTCCGGCATGATCCGGACGGTGATTGCCACAGCTTACGCCTCTCGGTGTACACGTGTACGGGGCGATACCCCGATGTGACCTCCGATGTGGCGCCGGGCGGGTGACCGGCGAACGCCCCCGGGCCGGTCCCCGGGGGGCCGTCGCGTGGCCTCAGACGACCTCTTCGTAGAACTCGGCGATGTCCAGCACCCGGCACAGATCGCGGAGCTCGAACTCGAAGAAGTGCTGGCCCTCGGAGAGGGCGAAGGACATATGGCCGAGCGCCTCCATGGAGATCACTCCGTACAGCCGCACCCAGCAGCGGAGCATCACGGCGATGGCGCCGGGGGGCATGTCGACGTCCTGGTCCTCGCTGAGCGCGGTGAGGGTGCGCGCGAGGCCGGGGTCGAGCTCCTCGACCTCCGGGGCGGGGAAGCCGCGCACCCGCCACAGATCGGCGACCAGATCGGAGAAGACGGAGCCGAAGACCCAGCTCATATGGCGCTCGGGCTTGGTCTCCTCACGGCCGAGCCCCGGGGCCCACGGGCCGAGGATGAGCCCGAACTCATGGGGGTGCTTGATCGCCCAGACGCGCAGCGCCCGGGCACCGCTGATCCACCGGCGGCCCGGCTCCTCCTCGGGATGCTGACCGAGGACCCCACGCATGAAGCGGGCCATCTCCTCGAAAATGTCCACACGCAGCTGAAGGATCAGCGCATCCCGACTACTGAAGTAGCGGTAGACGGCCGGCGCGGTCATGCCCATCTCACGCGCGATGGCGCGGATGGTCACATTTTCCGGGCCCTCCTGAACCAGGAGCGTCCGGGCGACGTCCTTGATTTCACGGATGGTCGCGATGCGCAGGCGCTCGCGCCGTGAGTACGGTGCGACGTGCGCTTCCCCTGGCGACACGCGTCCCCCTCCCTGATGCTGCGCCGCTCGACAACCCGGCGTACACGCACACGATACAGCGCCTCCGTTTAGTGAACAGCGGCGGTGACAGTGGCTCTGGTTCAACTGCTAGTCCCCCGACCCTGCCACAGATCCGCGGGGTTGCCCCGCCGGATGGCTCAGCGACCACCGTCCGGGTCAGCGGACGACGCGGGGGAGCGTGCGTACATACGTCGGACATTCATTCGGGGAGAAGGTGCGGGAGTGCTCTCGCAACGGCCGGGGAATCATCGATCGTCACACTCGGCGCCACCTCGCGGTAAACGCTCTTAGCGGAGGTGAGATTGAGTTCTCCGCCGCCTCGGCGGATGCCGGGAAACGGACCGTGCCACCCGTTCCACCAGGAGCGGAGAGAAAACCGACCGGTCGGCACCGTGGATTTCCACTTCGGTCCGCCGGGAGAGCGCCGAACGCCGGGGGAAAACGGGTCGCGGCATTCCGGCCGGCGGCGCCGGGGCGTTCGGCCGTCCCGGGGTTTCCGCGGCTCAGCCGGAGGATGTCGCCGTCACACGGGATCGCGGCCGCGCGGTTCACCCGGAGCCGATCCACTCCCGCCGTCCGGCCCGTACGAATAGGATGCGGCGGAAGCAAGGGTGGTTACCCCACGAGCGATACCGCCCTTGTCTCCCATATCCGGGCAGCCGGGCCGTGCGTTTTCGCGATGAGGCCAGGTCGGCTCGGAGAAGCCCGGACCGGGTGGTTCCCATGGACCTCGCCCCTCGGGACCTCCCGCGACTCGCCTCTTTTCTCGTCGACATCACGACGGGACGCGCTTTCCCCGAAAAGCGCCCGCGCCTCGTCGATAACGATCTCTCGCGATGGCTCCCCGCCTCCGGTGCGGGCGCCTTCTTTACCACGTCAGTTCGGTTCGCATTCGATCAGCAGTTCACTCCGCGCGCGTTCCTGACGCGGCATCCCGGGCGAGATCGTCCGCGCGAAATCGAGGAAGGCGGCGGGGTCCCTCGCGGCCCGGAACTCAGCTTCCGCTTACACCTTCGGACCGCGGTGGAAGGGGGGCTCACGACCATGATCATCGCCTTGTGCGCGCCCGCCTCCTTCTCCCCCACGGCCGCGGAGCACACGGCGGCGGGCGACCACCCATAGCGGCGCGCGTCCCAACTCCCCCTCCCCCAAGGCGTTTACGGATTTTTTACCACCCGTACAGCCTTCCGGAAGACGGAAAAGGGCGGGTTCGCCACCAACGGGTGGGTCGGACCGGATCCGGGTGACGGACGGGGCCTACGGGTGGTGGGGGCAGGCGGCGGGTTCGGCGGGGGCGGTCCGCCGGGACGGACGGGGCCCGGCGGTGCTCCGCTCGCGCGGGGTCACCGTGACCATCACGTTCTGCAGCGGCCGCAGCGAGATCACCGGCGAGCCGTACCTCAGCTCGGTCCCCGGGATCCGGCTGATCCGGAAGCGCTGGTTCACCATGGCCACGATGATGCGCAGCTCCAGCAGCGCCATGAAGTTGCCGACGCACTGCCGGGGTCCCGAGCCGAACGGGAGGTACGCCATCCGCGGCCGCTCCTTGATGGCCTGCGGGGTGAACCGGTACGGGTCGAAGGCCAGCGGGTTGTCCCAGTGGCGCGGGTTGTGGTGGGAGACCAGCGGGGACAGCAGCACCGAGGAGCCCGGTTCGACGTCATAGCCGCCGAGGGTGTCCGCGTCCACCGCCGCCCTCGGAAAGATCCAGATGGGCGGGTGCATCCGCAGGCTCTCGTCGACGACCATCTTGGTGTACGTGAGCGACTCGGCGCTCGCCACGTCCGGCAGCCCGCCCCCGAGCACCGTGCCGATCTCGGCGTCCAGCTCCTCCTGGACGCCGGGGTGGCCGGCGATCGACAGCAGCGTCCAGCACAGGGAGACGGCCGTGGTCTCATGGCCGGCCAGATAGACGGTGAGCAGCTCGTCCTTGATCTGCTGATCGGTCCAGGGCTCACCGGTGGCCGGGTCGGTGGCCTGCTCCATCAGCGCGATCAGCGGCCCCTCGCCCGTCTCCGCGTAGCTCCGGCGCACATCGGCCACGATGCGGTCGAAGACCCGGTGGATCCTGAGGATCTTGCGCTGACGGTCCGTCGGGACCCACGAGGGCAGCATCTCGGTGGCGGTGCCGCGCCGGAACATCACCTCCACCACATCGTCCACGATCGTCTTGAGCATGGCCGAGTCCGGCTTGATGTCGTAGGCGAACAGCGAGCGGCTGAGGGTGACCAGGGTCAGCCGCAGCATGTCGGTCATCAGGTCGACCGGCTCACCGGCCGCGGCCTTCGCCTCCCAGGTCTCCAGCATCTCCTCGGTGGCCCGGATGATGTTGGGGATGATGTCGGTGATGGCGTTCTTGAGGAAGACCGGCTGCACCGCCCGCCGGTGGGCGCGCCAGAACTCGCCGTCGGTGGTGAGCAGTCCCTTGCCCATCACCACGCCGAACTGCTCGTAGAGCGGGCCGCGGACGTAGTTGCCGTTGTTCTCCACCAGTACCCGGCGCACCGCCTCGGGTTCGGTCACCTGGTGTACCAGGAAGGGGCCGAGCCGCATCCGGACGATCTCGCCGTGGTCGCGCTGCAGACCGAGCAGGAATTCGGCGGTGTTCCGCTTCCAGGGGCCCAGACTGCCCATCAGCGGGACGCCCTTGGGGCCGGGTGCCAGGCGCGGTGCGGAGGTCGCTGTGGTCATCGGTGGTCTCCTTGCTTTCGCGGCCGCGGCCCGCGGGGCACCGGAAAGAGGCGGCGCACGAAGAGATGGTCGAAAAGGGCGTCGGGCGTAAGGCGCCGCAGGGCGATCGTGCTGTGGGCGAGGAGTCCGACGGGGTAGCGGGCGCGCGGCCGGGAGCCGCGGGCGCCCTTGGCCACCACCTTCGCCACCCGCCGGGCCACGTCGTCGGACTGGATCGCGAAGGTGCCCGCCAGGGTCCGGCGGCTGCCGGTGTAGATCGCCTCGAAGTACTCGGCGCTCTCCCGGCGGAAGGTCTCGTACGTCCGGCTCACCGGCCGCAGATTGGCGACGTAGGTGGCGCCGAAGCGGGTGGTGCGCACCGGTCCCGGCTCGACGAGGACGACCCGCACCCCGAAGTCGGCCACCTCGTTGCGCAGGGAGTCGCTGAGCGCCTCCACGGCGTGCTTGGTGGCGTTGTAGAAGCCCGAGCCGGGGACGGCGTAACGGCCGAAGATGGAGGAGATGTTGACGATGGTGCCGCCGCCGTGGGCGCGCATCGCGGGCAGCACCAGCTGGCTGAGCCGGACCAGTCCGTACACATTGGTCTCGAACTGCTCGCGCACCTCGGCCATGGAGGCTTCCTCGATACAGCCCGACATGGCGTAGCCGGCGCTGTTGACCAGCGCCCCGACCGCGCCGTGCTCCGCCTCGACCTTGGCGACCGCGGTGGCCATCGACTCCTCGTCGGTGACGTCGAGCGCCAGGGTGCGGATGCCGAGCGCGGCGAGCTCATCGAGGGTCTCGGGCCGCCGCGCGGTGGCGTATACGGCATGCCCGGCCCGGTGCAGCCGCAGCGCGCACGCGCGGCCGATACCGGAGGAGCAGCCGGTGATGAGGACCGGGAGGCCGGCCCCGGCGCCCGGGGCCGGCGAGCGGCCGGTCACGCGGGGGGCGCGTCGAACGCCCCGAGCTGGGTGGCGAGGTCGTAGCTGTCCATGGAGAACCAGCTCTCCACGATCTTGCCCTCGTCGTTGAACTCGTCGATGACGATGCCGGGGATCTCCAGCGCGCGGCCCTGCGCCGGGATGATGCCCGCGTAGGGGTCGCCGGTGTGGGTGCCGCGTGCGGTGAACCGGCTGACGACCTTGTTCCCGTCCAGGATCCAGTCGTCCACGGTGACCTGGAGGTCGGGGAAGGAGGCGCGCTGCAGCCGCACCCACTCCTTCAGGTGCTCCACGCCTTCCTTGCCGTTCTCGGCGGTGCCGTGGCTGATGTGATCCTCGGTGGCGCCCTCGTAGATGACGTCCAGATTGCCCTTGTTGAGGCACTGCTCGTAGTAGCGCGCGAGGACGGCCTTGTTCTGTTCGGGAGTGGACATGGGGTTCCCTTTCTCTTCCGTGGTGTTATTCCGTGGTGTTTCCCAGCGGGCCGGAGAGTCCCGAGACGGTCGCCACGGGGTCTCCGGAGTCTGCGTCGGTGATCCGCCAGACGCCGAGCGAGGGATCGCCCTCGATACGGGTGGGTCCGCGCTCGGCGGAGTGCGGTGTGATGCGGCCGAGGACCAGCGGGTCCGCGGTGACCGAGAGGCCGTCGCCCTGGGTGGTGCGGCGCCGCACCACGTTCTCCAGCGCGGCGACCGGCAGGGCCGTCCCGGGTACGAGGGGCGTCGCCCACAGGTCGGCCGGCAGGCAGCGCGGGACCTCGGCCACCAGCCGGCCCGCCGGCTCCACCCCCCATGCGCACAGCGGCACCACGGCGCCGCGCCAGTGCAGGAACGGCGGGCCGGAGCGGAGGGTGGTGGTCTGCCGGACGGTGGGGCTCGGCGGGGCGGGCGGCCGTGGCGCGCCGGTCTCGTGGACGATGCGCAGGCTCGCCTCGGGGCCGTCCGCGGCCCCCTCCCGGCGGTAGCGGACCTCGACGGTCCAGTTGTGCCCCTCGTGGAAGCCGCGGGCCTCGCGGACCAGCCGGATCGCGGGGCCGTCCAGGCGCAGCAGCGACAGCGGCACCACGATCTCCTCCAGGAGACCGGCCGTGAGCGCCGGGAAGTCCTCCGGGACGATCCATTCGGCGGCCCGCACGGCGTTCTCCAGCAGGAGGGAGGGCGGCAGCGCGGGGACGCCGTCGATGCGGAAGTCGCCGAGCGCGGGGGTGTGTTCGGGGTCGAGGACGACGCGTGCCGTCATCCGGGCGTGCGGCTGGTAGGCGGTCACCTCACCGAGGTGAAAGATCTTCGGATAGGCGGTGGCGAAACCGGGCAGCGCGGGCACCACCGGATAGCCGATGGCCTGTCCGGGGTCGATGGCCTGGCCGAGTGGCCCGACGAAGGTGACCTCGCCCTCGGAGGCCCCCAGCAGTTCGGCCCGCCAGCGCTCCAGCCCGTCCGCCACGTCGATCGCGGCCATGTAGCGCAGGGTGGCGGCGAAGTTGGCGATCAGTCCGATGCGGTCCCAGGTGGGCCAGGCGAGGGTCATCACGGGGAACGCGGCCCGGCGGGCGGCCCACTGGCCGAGCCGGGCCAGCCCGTCGTTGGCCGCGGCGTATTCGAGCTGGCCGACCATGCCGCCGAGGCGTCCGGTGAGGGAGCCGACGCTGCAGAAGAACTTCAGGTCGCGGTCGCGCACCTCCTCGAAGACGTTGAGGAAGCCCTCGATCTTGACCTCGACGGTGCGCAGGATCTCCTCGTCGGTCTTCTTCGGCAGCCGGGCGGAGGTGTCCACTCCGGCGTTGTGCACCACTCCGGCGAGCCTGCCGCCCTCCAGCGCGTCCTCGCGCCGGACGAGCTCGCGCACCTGGGCGCGGTCGGTGAAGTCGCAGCGCGCGTACTCGATGCGCAGCCCCTCCCGCCGGGCGCGGGTCAGATGGGTGGCGAGCTCCCACAGCCGGCGGGTGCGGGCGAGCCGGGCCCGGGTCCGCGCGGGCGACTCGCCCTTCGTACGGCTCGCCCAGACCTCCTTCTCGTACCGCTTCCACCCGGCCTCGTCCACACCGAACCAGGGCTCGTCCCCGCTCGGGAACGGCTCCCGGCCGGTGACCACGACCCGTACGCCGTGCCGGGCGGCCAGCGAGCGGGCCAGCTCCCAGCCGATGCCCCGGCCGCCGCCGGAGATCAGCACGGTGTCCTCGGGGCCGAGGGTGAGGGCGGGCGGGGCCACGGGCCGGTCCTCGGGGGTGAGGGTGAACCGGCGGCCGTCCCGGTGGCCGACCTCGATCTCGCCGGTACGGCCGAGCTCGGCGGCGACGATGCCGGGCAGGTCGGCGGAGGCGGCCAGGTCGATGTCGACGACGCGGGCGTTCACATTGGGGAACTCCCGGTGCAGGGTCTTGGCGAGCCCCGCCCAGATGCCGCCCAGGGGCTGCTCCAGACCGTCCCGCGGATGCTGGCCCATCCCGCCGCCGAGATAGCTGACGGCGAGATAGAACAGCCGGTCCGCGGCGGTCTCCGCCGCCCAGTCGTCGTACACGCCGCGCAGCGCGGTCACGGTCTCGGTCAGCGCCTCCCGCCAGGCCCCGGCGAAGGCGGCGGGGTCCGGGTCGTGGGTCCGGCCCACGGTGAGGTCGACGATGGCGTCCACGGGGCCGGGGCCGTCCGGCTCCCGGCGCACCAGCGCGCCGTGTTCCTTCAGTTCGCGCTCCACCCCGGCGGCGATGTCCTCCTCGCCGCCTGTCAAGAGCACCCGTATCCCGGCGAGCCGGGGGTGCGGCCCGGCGAGGGGTGGCAGCTCGGTGAGCCGCCACACCATCCGGGTCACCGGCTGGACCGGCCCGCCGTCCTCGGCCACGGTCATGTCCGGTCCTCCCCCGCCGCTGCCTCTTCGAGCGGGACGGCCTCGCCGGTCTCGGCGTCGATGTAGCCGATGAGGGTGGCCCGCATGTCCTTCATCTGCAGGAGCATCCGGCCGTCGGGCCGCACCGCGACGAAGCGGTTGCTGATGGCGTCGGCCGTCAGATCGAAGCCGGGCGGGGTGACGAACAGGTCGACGGCCTCGCCGGAGGCGGCCAGATCGTGGTCGCTGATCTCCTCGTACAGATCGATCCGGCGGATCGACAGCGGCGCCGCCACCGGCACCAGATGCCCGTCGACCAGATCCAGCACCCCCACCCGGGCCAGCCCGTCGAGCAGGATGGACGGCACGGTGAACCGGGACCACACCGGGTCGCCGGCCGGGATGTCGGGGGCGTAGCGGGCGCGCTTGCCGCGGGGGTGGATCCGGGTGTCGGTGGTGGAGACGAACGGGCCGGTCAGCCGCACCGGGGAGCCGGGCTGGTGGTACGGATCGGGGACCGGGGTCTCCTCCCCCGCCGGCCACTCCTCCCAGCGCGGCGCGGTGGGCGCCTCGGTGTCCAGCAGCACCCGGGCCAGGAAGTGCACCCGGTCCTTGACCAGGACCACACCGCTGGGCGCCACCACGTCCTCGGTGATCCGCACCTGGACGACGGTCACCTCGCCGGGGCTGTCGACCAGCTCGGCGCGGATGCGCCGCGGTCCGGCCGGGAGGTCGCGGTAGACCCGCAGGAAGTGCTCGAAGCGCAGATCCTCGAAGGCGATCACCCGCTTGCCGGGGACCAGGGCGCGGGCGGCCTCGGCGGCCAGTTCGGTGACGAACGTGCCGGGCAGCGTGGCCTCGCCGCGCACCGTGTGGTGTTCCAGATAGCCGTCGGTCTCCAGGTCGAAGGCGCACTCGTAGACCACCGACCGCTCATCGGACTCCAGCAGCCGGCGCAGGAAGAACCCCGGCCGCTCCGCCTCGCCCGTGGTCGCCAGATAGCCCGGGTAGAAGCGCTCCACGGTGGCGCGCTCGGCCTCGCCGAGGTGGACGACGGAGGGGCGCCGCACGGGGGCGTGCAGCTCCTGGACGAAGTGGTGGATGCCCTCGGCGATGGCCATGTTGCTGTACGACCCGGCGCGTTCGTAGTACGCCTTGGTCAGCTCGTTGGCGCCCATGCCGACGCCTTCCCACAGCGTCCAGCCGATGGTGAACTCGTCCGTCCGCCCATCGGTGGCCCGGGTGTGGGTCGCGGCGGCGGCCAGGAAGTCGTTGGCCGCGGCGTAGTCGGCCTCCCCGAGCTGCCCGAAGTAGCCCAGCAGCGAGCCGAAGTTGCACCACAGCCGGGGCGGCGCGGTGCGCAGGGCGCGCTTGAGGTGGAGGTAGGAGTCCAGCTTCAGATCGCGGATGGCGGTGAACTCGGCGAAGCTCTTGTCCTTGATCAGCCCCGAGCGCTGCAGCCCGGCGGCGTTGACCAGCAGGTCGATCCGCCCCTGCTCGGCCAGGACGTGGCCGATCGCGCCGTCCACCGCGTCGCCGTCGCGCATGTCGCAGGCGAGGTAGGTGACCCGGCCGGGACCGCTGTGGGCGGCCATCTCGTCCAGGTTCCGGCGCGCCGAACGGGCGTTGACCATGCGGTCGAAGGCGCGGTTGATGTCGGCGACGGTGCGGCCGTCGCGCCGGGCGATCTCCGTCTTGATGTAGCCGGCGCGGCGGGCGGCGAACTCCTCGTCGGTGCCCTCATAGGTCTCCGGCGGCCAGTCGTCCAGGGAGTTGCTGCCGAGGACGTAGATCCGGGGCCGGAAGTGCTCGGCGACCGCCTTGACCACCTCGGCGGTGATGCCCCGGGCGCCTCCGGCGACCACCACCACGGAGTCCCGGCCGAGGGCGGCCGGCGCCCCCTCGTCCGGGGCGGCCGGCTCGTCGGAGAGCAGATGGCCCTTCCGCACGCCGTCGATGTCGAACACCGCGGGGAAGACCCGCTCGTTCGCGCTCTCCTCCTCGGCCCGGGCGATGGCCTCGGTGAGGTCGGTGGCGGAGGTGCAGAGCGTGAAGGCGAGGCAGGCGTCGCGCTCCAGGGCCGCGGTCTTCCACAGCCCGGTGAAGAGCCCGGTGTAGGGATGCGGGGTGCCGCCGGGCGTGGCGCCCAGCAGCAGCGCCACGGCCGATGAGCCGGGGTCGCCGAGGTCGTCGTAGAGGTGCTGGAGGGTCAGATAGGCGGCGTCGTGCAGGGCGGTGAGGGCGGGCGCGGGGCCGTCCGTGGCCGCCCGGCCGAGGTCACCCACCACCCTGAGGTGGGTGACCCCGGGGCCCGCACCGGACAGCGCCCGGCGGACCGACTCCTCGGTGACCTCGGGCAGATGCTGCCAGCCGGGGCGCGGGGCCCCGAGCGGCGCCGTGGACAGGACGGTGAGGTCCGCCTCCGGCGGCACGGCACCGGCGAGCAGTTCGGGCGCGTCGGTGAGCACCACCGCGCCCGCGGGGAGGAACGGGGTGCGCTCGCGCACGGTGCGCGCGGGCAGCTCGGTCAGGACGGGCACCTGGCGGCGGACCCGTACGGGCGTGCCGTCCGCGAGCCGCCCGTCGGTGGCGAACGCGGCGGGCAGCGCGGCCGGGACCGCCTCGGCGGGCCCGGCGTCCTCACCGGTCCCCGGGATGGTCAGCCGGAGCCGGGCCCCGGCGGCGCCCTCGCTCTCGTCGGTGGCGATCTCCACGCTCCCCGAGGGCCGGTGCAGCGCCTTGAGGACGGCGAGACCACCGGCCGCGCCCAGATAGCGGGCGTGCTCGGGGGCGGGCGCGCCGCACAGCAGGATCTCGTCCGGGGCGGCCTCGCCGCGCCCCGCCTCGACGGCACCGAGCGGCTCGTCCACGTACGCCAGCACCTCGAGCCCCGCGGCGCGGGCCCGCTCCTCGGTGGTCAGGGCGAACAGGAAGGCGCCCTCGGCGAGTTCCTGGGCCTCCGGCGGCAGCAGCTCGCCGATCAGCGTCCGGTACTCCGGGAGGCTGTTGCCGTTGATCCCGCCCGCGAGCGCGAAGTCGAGCTCCCCGGTGCGCAGATAGCGGCCCGCGGAGGTGATGGAGGAGACGGCGGAGGCGAAGCCGGAGTCCATCGTCATGTTGGGGCCGTTGAGGTCGAAGTAGTTCGCCACCCGGGCCGAGATGATGTTGGGCATCTGACCGGGGAAGGAGTCCTCGTTGGATTCCGGGATCATGTCGCGTACGCGGTCGCCGAGCCGCTCCAGCACATCCGGCAGGGCATCGGAGCCCAGCTCGCCGAGGGCCTCGGCGATGTCGTCGAGATAGCAGCGGTTGGCGTAGAGCATCGCGGCGCGGGTCGGGCCCATATGGCCCACGAACACGCCGGTCTTCAGCGCCCGCTCCTGCCAGAAGTCCGGCATCTGGTCGCGGAGTTGATGGGCGCACTCCACGATCATCAGCTGGCAGCGGTCCAGGGCCCGGATGGTCTTGGGAGGCAGCCGGACCTTGTTGAACGGCGGCGCCGGGTACTCCTCGCCGAAGCTGTCCCGGGGGCGCGGACCGCCGCCCAGCCAGCGGGTGACGTCCTCGCGGCCCGCCAGCCCCGGCAGATGGGCCGACCAGCCGACGATCGCCACCCGGCTGCCGGGGTCGGGGACCTTGGTGACGGTCGCCGGGGCCCGGTCGGTGGCGGTGGCGTTCGCGGCGGCGGGGCGCGGCCGGTGCTCGGAGACGATCAGATGGGCGTTGGTGCCGCCGAAGCCGAACCCGGACACCGCGGCCAGCCGCGGGCCCTCCGGCTTCCCCGGCCACTCCTTGTGCTCGGGGGTGATCTCCAGACCGGTTTCGTCGAGCCGGAAGTCCTCGCGGGGCCGGGAGAAGCGGAACTGACCGGGGATGGTGTGCTCGGCCAGGCCCAGCAGGTTCTCGATGAGCGAGACCACGCCCGCCGCCCAGCCGGTGTGGCCGATCAGGGACTTGTTGGAGGTGACCTGGGCCGGTCCGGCGGTACCGTAGTACTCCCGCAGCGTGGTGAACTCGGCGAGGTCACCGGCCGGGGTGCCGGTGGCGTGGGCGTTGACCCAGCTCACCGCGGGGCCCTCGACCTCGCCCGCCTCCAGGGCGCGCCGGACCGCCAGGCTCTGGCCCGCGGCGTTGGGCGCGTAGATGGCCTTGCCCTTGCCGTCGGAGGACGAGCCGAACGCCCGGAGCACCCCGAGCACCTCGTCCCCGTCGGCCCGCGCCCGGCTCAGCCGCTTGAGGACGACCAGCGCGGCGCCGTCGGCGAAGATCACCCCGTCGGCGTCCTCGTCGAGCGCGTGCACCTCACCGCGCTTGGAGAGCCCCTGCAGCTTGGAGAAGAGCACGGTGCCGCGCGGCGCGAGCGCGAAGGCGCCACCGCAGACCGCGATGTCCTGCTTGCCCATGAGCAGGCCCTTGGCGGCGATGTCGATCGCGTACAGGGAGGAGGAGCAGGCGGTGTCCACCATGTGCAGCTCGGTGGAGGGCGGCAGCAGTCCGCGCATCGCCAGCTCGCCGACGCGGTGCGGCAGAAAGCGCGAGCGGTCCTGGCCGGCCCGCCAGTAGCGGCGGGCCAGGGCCGCCTCGATGTCGCCGCCGAGGGTGGTGCGCTCGCCGTCCTCCAGCGGCAGGTCCCGGAGGATGTCCTGGGTCATCCGGGTGACGCTGTCCAGCACCCCGGCCTCTTCGAGGTGCTGGCTGCCGTCGGGGGTGTAGCCGACGACGAAGGAGCAGCGGTCGGTGTCCTGGTGGCGCACCCCGTCCAGGGCCTGGACCAGGCTGTGGCGCAGCCACATGGTGGTCAGCTCGTGGTCGTCCGCGCCGTCGGCCATGCTGTCGACCGAGCCGGGGGCGGCCTCGAAGTCGGTGATGAAGACGCAGCGGTCGGCGTACGCCTTGTCCTCGGCGGCGGTGTCGACGGCGTGGAAGTTCTCATGCCGCCAGCGGTCCCGGGGGATCTTGACGAACAGCTCGTCACCGGTCGTACGGAGCTTCCAGAACTCCTCGGGGCTGTTCGCCCCGGCGACCGCCAGGCCCATGCCGACGACGGCGATCGCGTCGTCGGGGACATCGGGGGGCAGATCGGGGCCGGTCGCGTCCACGGGCTCGGTGACGGCGACCTCGGTGACGGCGGGCTCGGTGACGGCGGGCTCGGTGACGGCGGCCGGGGCGGCCTGGGGGCGTGCGGGCTCCGGCTCCGGTGCGGCCTCTTCCCGTACGGGAGCGGCGGCGGGCGGGGACAGGAGGGCGGCGCCCAGCGTCAGTCCCCCGTCCGCGAGCACCACCTGTCCGGTGATCCACCGCGAGGCGTCGGAGGCCAGGAAGGCGACGACGTCGGCGAACTCCTCGGCGGTGCCCAGCCGTCCGAAGGGCGTCGCCCTGGCGATCACCTCCTGCATCTCCCGGGCCCGGGGGAACTTGTCCGCGACATCGCTTTCGAGCATGGCGGCCGAGGCGGTGTTCACCCGGATGCCGAGCGGGGCGAACTCCACGGCGAGATAGCGGGTCGCCGCCTCGGCGGCCGCCTTGGCGGGGGCGCAGGCCGAGTAGTTGGCCATCACCATCTGCGAGCCGCCGAGCGCCGAGACGGTGACGATCGACCCGCCGCCGGTGCGCGCCATCAGCGGGGCCGCGCCGCGGGCGCAGCGCAGTCCCCCCTTGTAGTTGGTGTCGATGGCCTTGGCGATGTCCTCGTCGGTCACCTCGGCCAGGGGCAGCAGGGCCCCGTTGGCGGCGCTGTTGACCAGGATGTCCAGCCGCCCGTGGCGCTCCTCGATCTCGGCGAACATCCGGTCGACCTGCTCCTGCCGGGCCACCGAGGCCCGTGCGAGCTGGACCCGGGCGCCGGTTGCCACCAGTTCGTCCCTGGTGCGCTTGGCCTGGTCGTGCGAGTGGAAATAGTTGAGGACGATGTCGGCGCCGCGGGCCGCGAGGGTCTGGGCGATCGCCTTTCCCACGCCCTTGGAACCTCCGGTGACCAGGGCCACCTTCCCCGTGAGGTCATTCATGGAACGACTGACTCCTTCTGCGACGAGGGGGTGGGCGCTTCAGCCCGTGGCGGAGGCGGGCGCATGGGCCCCCTGGTCGTTCATCTGCTGCAGCACAAAGTCGGTGATCTTGCCCATGGTGTTGTAGGTGGCCAGCCGGAAGCCGGACTCGCGCGGCGGCAGCCCGTAACGACTGGAGACCCTGGACAGGAGTTCGACCTGCTTGACGGAGTCGACTCCCAGCTCGGCCTCCAGCTGCACCTCGTCCTCGAAGACGTCCTCGGGGTATTCGAGCGCCTCGGCGTAGAGGGTCCGCAGCTCGTCGAAGAGCCGCTCGCGGTCGTACTCCTCCGGCCGCGGCCCGGACGCGGACGAGGCGGACGACGCGGACGAGGCCGCCGGGGCGGGCTCGGGAGCGGCCTGGTCGGCGGGCTCGGGCTCTGCGGTGTGCTCGGGCTCGGGGCGCCCGGCCTCGGCGGACTTGCGGAAGGCGTCCAGTTCGGTGCGGACCAGCTCCAGCACCATGTGGCCGCGCTCGCTCCAGTACGCCGCGAAGACGTCGGAGGGCACCGAGGGGGCCAGCAGCTCGGCGAGCCCGCCGCGCTCGGGCGCGGCCAGACCGGCCTCGCGCAGCGCCTCGAGGGTTCCGTCGAGCGCGAGCCGTCCGCCGGTCAGGGCCAGCGTGGGCAGCGACCGCACCTCGGAGCCGGCGGTCACCTTGGCGACCAGCTTGGAGAGCGCGGCGCGTCCGCCCGCCTCCACGAACACCTCGGCGCCGCTCTCCCGCAGATGCCGTACGGCCGCGGCGAACCGCACCGGCCGGGTGAAGTGCTCGGCCAGCAGATCGGCGAGCACATCGCCCGGCTCGTAGTAGCGCTGCAGGATCGGCGAGTAGACCGGGCGGTTCAGCGGGTGCTGGTCCAGCTTCCGTACGTAGGCGGCGAACTCGGGGGCGGCGGGGGCGAGCGCCGGGGTGTGGAAGGGGAAGGGGGTGTCGATCTCGATGGCGCCGACGTCCAGCTGTCCGGCGATCGCCACGACCCGGTCCAGGATTCCGGCGGGGCCGCTGACCACGGTCTGCTCGTCGTGGTTCTCGGTGGCGACGGCCAGCAGCGGCTCGTCCACCAGCTCCAGCAGCTTGCGGGTGCGCTCGGCGCTCGCGGCCAGGGCCACCATGCGGCCGTCGACACCGCCCTGCCGCTCGATCACGGCGACGCGCTGGGCGACGATCCGGACCCCGTCCTCGACCGAGAAGGCCCCGGCCGCCACCAGGGCGGTGATCTCGCCGAGGCTGTGCCCGGCCAGGACGTCGGGGGTGGCGCCCTGGGCGGCGAGGATCTCGTAGGCGGCAAGGCCGGCGCCGTAGATGGCGACCTGGGAGGCCCAGGGGTCGTTGTCGAGCAGGTCGCGCAGATCGGCCTTGCGCTCGCCGAAGAGCACCTCGGAGATGCGGCGGCCGTAGAGCTCCTCGGTCACGGCGTCGAGCCGCTCGAAGACCCGGCCGATCTGGGGATGGAGCTCCTCGGCCCGGCGGAGCGCGTCGCCGTCGAAGCCGCCTTGTCCGGGGAAGAGAAAGGCCGTCGTGACGCCTGTGGACGGATTGCTGGACATGCCGATGCCTCCATGAGTGAGGTGGTGACGGTGCGTGAGGTGCGCCACCCGCGCGGGTGGCGCGGCGCTGTGGGCGGCCGATGGCCGTGTTGTGAGGTCGCGGCCGCGCCGTGTGGGCGTGCCGCGGGAGAGCCGGGCTAGGCGGCGCCGGCGGCCGGGGAGTCGAGCAGGAAGGTGCCCATGCTCCCCAGGTTGGCGGCGATCAGCCGGTCGGCGAGCCGGGTCGCCGGGGGCAGATGCCGGGGGGCGCCGCGGACGAGCCAGCGCACCATCCGGATCTTCCAGCCCGGCTCCGGTCCCGGCGGGATGTGGTCGAAGAGGGCGTGGATATTGGCCGGGGAGTAGAACTCGGAGGGCGGGACGATCGTGGCGAACATCCCGACCATGCCGCTGCCGTGGTGCGGGCTGCGTGCCATCGCCCGGATGAACTCCAGCTCCTCGCGGTTGTAGTCGCCGATCGCGGCGTGGTCGCGGGTGTACCGGAAGTGGCCGCCCACCAGGGCGTCCCGGCGCCGGGCGTAGTCGGCGAGCGCGGCGGCGAGGTCACGGTCGCCGGACAGGGCGGGCTCCACGGCCTCCACGAGCAGTTCGGCACCGCGCAGCGAGTCGGTGATACCGGCGGCGGTGATGGGGTCGCGGGTGTAGCCCGCGTCGCCGACGAGGGCCCAGCCGGGGCCGTGGCAGTGGCGCAGGAAGTTGGGGACCGCGCCGGTCATCCACTTGTCGACGCGCCGGGTCTCCCGCAGCCGCGCCGCGAACTCGGGGTCGACGTCCTCGAAGGCGGAGACGACCGTGGTGTCCCGCTCCCCGTCGCCGGAGGCCTTGAAGTCCTTGACCGGCAGGGCCAGTCCGACGATGGTCAGCCCGTCGTGGGTGGGCCAGGTGAAGGCGTGCTGGTGGCGGTGGCGGTAGGTGCGCACCCTGCCGTCGTGCGGCAGATCGGCCCAGTACGACCAGTGGCTCTTGTTGAGCACCGGATGGGAGTCGTACTTCTCGGCCCCCACCAGCCTGGCGACGGTGGAGTTGGAGCCGTCGGCGCCCACCACCAGCCGGGCGTGCTCGACCAGGGGCGTGCGGTCCTCGGTCTCGGCCCGGACGCCGATGACGGTGCCCTGGCCGTCCGTCAGCAGTTCGCGCAGGGCGACCCGCTCCCGCAGCTCCGCCCCGGCCTTGACGGCGGCCTCGAGCAGGATCTCGTCCAGCTTGGCGCGCTCCGGGGAGTACGCCTCGGCCACGCCCTCGACGGCGGGCAGCTTGGCCATCAGCTGGACGGGTCCGCTCTGCAGACCGTAGGAGTGGATGGGCGGGCAGCCGGTGGCCGCCACCTCGTCCAGCAGTCCCCAGCGCTTCAGCCGGAGAATTCCCGGGGGGTGGACCAGATTTGTGGCGGCCCCCTTGCCGCCGGGGAATGTGGCCCGGTCCAGGAGAAGGACCCGGTATCCCGCTCTTGCCAGGAGCATCGCCGTCGATGCCCCGCTGATGCGCGCTCCTACCACAATGACGTCGTACATAGCGACCCCCATACCCAGCGGTCACCCGGGGCCCGGGAACCGGTGGATCATCTTTTTCGCTCTGTCTTCGCTCTGCCGAATTTAGTTGCGCGACCGACTCGGGAGGTTTCCCTGGTGTGAATCCTCGGCGGCTCCCGAAGAAATCACCTTCGTTTCGCCGGGTACGGTGCGGCCGCGCGGTGCCGTGAGAATGGCCAGACAGCCGAGGGCGGCGATTCCGGCGCCGATCCAGGCGGCGGGCCGCAGCCCGTCCACGAATTCCTGGGGCGAGCCGTATCCGCCCAGTGTGGTGAATACGGAGGTGAGCACCGCGACGCCGAGTGCGCCGCCGAGCTCCCGGAACGTGTTGTTGGCGCCCGAGGCGATTCCCTGGTCGCGGGGCGCGACGATGCTCATCGCCATTTCCGCGACGGGCGAGAAGAACAGCCCGAGGCCGATTCCGCCGAGCACCAGACCGGGCACCTGATCGGCATAGGCGGTGTCCGCGCTCACCACGGACGCCAGCCAGCCCAGCCCCGCGGCCTCGAACAGCAGGCCCGCGGCGACCACCAGACGGTTGCCGAGCCGGGCGGTCAGCAGCGCCGCCAGCGGCGCGACGACGACCGGCATCGCCGTCCAGGGAAGCATCTTCACGCCCGCCTCCAGCGGCGAGAAGCCCTGGATGTTCTGCATGAACTGGGTGAGCAGGAAGACCAGTCCGAACATGGCCGCGAACATCAGCAGACTGGCCGCGTTGACCGCGCTGAACGCGCGGTTGCGGAACAGCCGCATCGGCAGCATGGGTTCGGCGGTGCGCAGCTCCCAGCCGACGAACAGCGCGAGGACCACCAGGCCGCCGGCCAGGAAGCCGATCACCCGGCCGCTGGACCAGCCGTGCTCGGTGGTGGACACCAGCGCGTAGACCACGCCGAACACCCCGAGGCTGACCAGCACGGTGCCCACCGGGTCGAGCGAGGTGTCCGGGCGGGTGGACTCGGCCAGCTTCCAGAGGCCGAGCACCAGCACCAGCACGCCGATCGGCACATTGACCCAGAAGATCCACTCCCAGGAGATCTTCTCCACCACGGCCCCGCCGATCAGCGGGCCGAGCGCGACCGCGAGCCCGCTGAGGGCGCCCCAGACGCCCAGCGCGAGACCGCGCCGGCGCTCGGGGACGGCGACGGTCAGCAGCGTCAGCGTCAGCGGCATCACCACGGCCGCCCCGAGACCCTGTACGGCACGGGCGGCGATCAGGGCGTCCGCGCTGCCGGACAGCGCCGCGGCGGCGGAGGCCCCGGTGAAGACGACGAGGCCGGCCAGGAACACCCGGCGGCGCCCGAACCGGTCCCCGGCGGCCGCACCGGCCATCAGGAAGACCGAGAAGGTGAGGGTGTAGCCGTTCACCGTCCACTCCAGGTCCTGGAGGCTGGTGCCCAGGTCCTTCTGGATGGCGGGCAGCGCGGTGATCACGACGAGGTTGTCCAAGGCGGCCATGAAGACGGTGAGTCCGGACACCACCAGCGTCCACACGGGGTTCATTCCGCTCGGGCCGGAACGGTCAGCCATGAATACCTTTCCTAGGACGGCGCGTTTGCTGTGCGACAGATTGGTTCACGTCGATATCCGGCCGACGGATAAACGGACAGACAGCGGCAACGCTAACCGGCCACGATCCTCCCGGGAACTGTACTTTGGTACAGGTGCCGGTAGCTGAGGGCGACGAGGCCGGCCTGTAGTCGCGATTCCACCTGCAGTTTCGCGAGTATTGAGGCCACATGCGCCTTCACCGTGCGCCCGGTCACCTGCAGCCGCAGCGCGATACGGCGGTTGGACCAGCCGGCGCCGAGCAGCGCAAACGCCTGGGCCTCCCTGGCCGATAACAACGGCACACGCTCCAGCTCCCGCGACCAGTTGGGCACGGGAATATCGGGCACGACGGCAAGACCGCCCCTGTCGGACACGGTGACATTTCCCCCTAGTGTGCGGCGCGTCGAGCCGCCGCTCATGCAAGAATCAGACTTGATTGCCCTCTTGATTATTGCGGCCGCACGCCCGTACGAGTCAAGGATTTCCGACCCTTTCTCGCCTCGCGAGAAAGAGCTGGTGAAGCGTGGGGAATGCGCTTCACGTTTACTCCTGTTACCTTAAATTTACTTCATTCTCGGATCATTTCCATCCGGGACGGCGGGTTGCCCGCGCCCCAGATCGGCCAGCGCCGCCGCCGTCTGCTCCACCGCCCCGATGACGGTCACCGGACACCGCGTCATGACCTGTTTGGGCTTCATCACCAGCACCGAGCCCATCACCAGCCCGTCCCAAGTGACCGGCGCCGCACACTCGTTCCACCCCGCCGCGCACTCCTCGCGGCCCAGCGCGTAGCCCCGCGCCCTGATCCGGTCCAGCGAGGCGAGCAGCCGCACATCGTCCCGGAAGGCCCCGGGGCCGGCCTCGTCGGGCACCGGCCGGTCCAGCACCTCCGACTGGATGGTCTCGGGCAGATACGCCAGGATCGCCCGCCCCGCCGCGCCCACCCGCAGCGAATGCTCGACGGTCTGCACCGCGCGCGGCGTCATCCCCAGCTCCGTCAGGTCGGAGTCGCCCACGGCCATATCGGCGCACTGCCGGTGGGCGCCCCCGAAGGGCGCCAGCAGATAGAGGAAGGCCAGCCCCCCGGTGGCCCGGCGCAGCGCCTCCAGCAGGGCGTGGGCGGCGTCCGGCGCGGGCGAGTGGGCCAGCGCCTTGAGACCGAGCTGCGGGGCCGCCGAGCCCAGCCGGTACAGCCCCCGGCCCTCGCGGACGAAGATGCCCTGGTGCACCCCGGACTGCAGGATGCGGTAGACGGTCGAATCGTCCAGCTCCGCCGCCCTGGCCAGCGCGCCGGGCCCATGGGCCCGTCCGCCGAGCTGGGTGAAGGCCCGCTGCACGCGGAACACCCTCTCGGCATGGCTGCTTCCGCCCACGGCCCCGTTCTTGGCCACCCCGTCAGCCCCCCGTACAGATTCCCCCGTTGCCCTGCCCAACGTGCCATGCGTCCACACCCATTCCCGAACCGGGGCAGGTGGTCCGCTTGTGGACAACAAGGCCCCGCCGGGTTGCCCGGCGGGGCCTGATGCTTTATGGAGTGACTGTTCCCGGAGCGGCTACTTGCCGGTCTCCTTCTCGTACGCCTTGATGACCTCGTCGGTCGGGCCGTCCATCAGCAGCTCGCCCTTCTCCAGCCACAGCACCCGGTCGCAGGTGTCCCGGATCGACTTGTTGTTGTGGCTGACGAGGAAGACCGTGCCGGCCTCCTGGCGGAGCTCGCGGATACGGGCCTCGGAGCGCCTCTGGAACTTCCGGTCGCCGGTGGCCAGCGCCTCGTCGATCATGAGCACATCGTGGTCCTTGGCCGCGGCGATGGAGAAGCGCAGCCGGGCCGCCATACCGGAGGAGTACGTGCGCATCGGCAGGGTGATGAAGTCACCCTTCTCGTTGATGCCCGAGAAGTCCACGATGTCCTGGTAGCGCTCCCGGACCTGCTCACGCGACATACCCATGGCCAGACCGCCGAGTATGACGTTCCGCTCACCGGTGAGGTCGTTCATCAGCGCCGCGTTCACACCGAGCAGCGACGGCTGGCCATCGGTGTAGACGCTGCCGCGCTCGGTGGGCAGCAGCCCCGCGACGGCCTTGAGCAGGGTCGACTTACCGGAGCCGTTGGATCCGATCAGCCCGATCGACTCGCCCTTGTACGCCACGAAGGTGACCCCGCGCACGGCGTGCACCTCGCGCATACCGGGAGAGCCCTTGCGGCGCAGGATGCGGCTCAGGGCGGCGGTGGCGCTGCCCTTCCCCTTGGGGCCGCCATTGACGCGGTAGACGATATGCACGTCGTCGGCGACGACGGTGGGCACACGGGCCTCAGCGGGCGCCGCGCGCTCGACGGTTTCGAGTGTCTGTTCAGCCACGGCCGTACTGCTCCTCCGCCTTCCAGAAATATACGAAGCCCGCCGAGCCGGCCAGGACCGCCCAGCCGAGCGCGAAGGCCCAGACGTGATCCGGCAGGTTCGACGCGGAGTACCCGTCGATCAGTGCGTACCGGATGAGGTCCATATAGACGGCCGCCGGGTTCCACTGAAGGACGTCGGTGACCCACCCGGGCACGTCCTTCTCCGCCAGCATGTGCGGAATGCTGAACATCACCCCGGACGCGTACATCCACGTCCGCAGCACGAACGGCATCAGCTGCGCGAGGTCGGGCGTCTTGGCGCCCATCCGGGCGACGATGAGCGAGAGGCCGGTGTTGAACACGAACTGGAGCGCCAGCGCCGGGATCACCAGCAGCCACGACAGACCGGGGTAGCTGCCGAAGCCGACCATGATGACGACCAGCACGATCATCGAGAACAGCAGCTGCTGGAGCTGCTGGAGCGAGAACGAGATCGGCAGCGAGGCGCGCGGGAAGTGCAGGGCCCTGACCAGGCCGAGGTTGCCCGAGATGGACCTCACACCGGCGAGGACCGAGTTCTGCGTGAAGGTGAAGACGAAGACACCCGTCACGAGGAACGGAATGAACACCTCATGCGGCATGCCGCGGCTGGTGCTCAGCAGCAACCCGAAGATGAGGTAGTACACCAGCGCGTTGAGGAGCGGCGTCGCCACCTGCCACAGCTGGCCCAGCTTGGCCTGGCTGTACTGCGCGGTGAGCTTGGCCTGCGAAAAGGCCAGGATGAAGTGACGCCGGCCCCACATCTGGCGGATGTATTCGCCGAGGCCCACCCGGGCGCCGCTGACCGACAGCCCGTACTTCGTCGCCAGCTCGGACGGGGACAGGCCGTCATCGGCCGATGGCGGGGCACTCACGGCTACCGCACCGTCGTGCGTAGTCTCGCTCACAGTTGACACTTTCGTCTTCAGGGTGCGCTGAGCGGGGCCGCGCCCCGGGTCGCGCCCGATGCTCTTCGATACGAGCTTGTCAGATGACAGGAGGTCGGCCCAGTCGGGTCAGGCGCCATACCGTACGCCACTTCATGGGTCGGCGGGGACCACACGGTGTCTTCCAGCCCTCCCTGAAGCCCCCGAACCAGGCCCGAAGTGCGGTTTTCGACGGACGCCTGGCCAGTGTGAGCAGCAGCCAGACGCCCAGATAGACGGGCACGAGCAGCGCAGGAAGGTTACGCCGGGCCAGCCAGACCCGGTTGCGGGCCACCATCCGGTGGTAGACCGCGTGCCTGCTCGGTGCGGTGGTCGGATGGTGCAGCACCATGTCCGACCGGTAATCGATCATCCAGCCGGCGTCCAGCGCCCGCCAGGCCAGATCGGTCTCCTCATGCGCGTAGAAGAAGTCGTCCGGCAACCCTCCGACCTGCTGGAACACCGTGGTACGGACCGCGTTGGCACCGCCCAGGAAGGTAGTCACCCGGGAGGAGCGCAGCGGGTCGGAGGCACGCAGACGGGGCACATGGCGACGCTGGGTGACGCCGGTCTCGGGGTCGGCGATGCGGAACGAGATGATGCCCAGCTCCGGATCGTCGGCGAACGCCCGGCGGCACAGCTCGGCCGTGTCGGTGCCGGGCAGCAACCCGTCGTCATCGAGGAAGAGCAGTACGTCGACGTCCGAGCCGCCGGGCCCGAACGCCTCGATGCCGACGTTGCGGCCCGCCGGGATGCCCACGTTCTCGGGCAGCTCGATGGTCCGGACGCCCTCGGGGAGCGCGGGCAGCGGCGAGCCGTTGCCCACGACGACCACCTCGACCGGGTCGCCGTCCTGCTTGGCGACCGAGTCGAGGAGTTCGCGCAGCTCCTCGGGGCGATTGCCCATCGTGAGGACGACCGCTCCGACCTTCATGGCGCTCATGCTCACTTGAGCCTGCTCGACGCGAGGATGGACACGAGGTGAAGCAGGGTTTGCAGCAGGGCGATACCGGCCAGTACGGCAACGCCCAGCCGGGAGAAGAACAGGTCCCCGCGCACCTGGTCCACGATCGCCAGCACCAGGATGAGCAGCGACGCCTCGACCCCGAGGACCAGCCGGTGGAACTTCAGCGCCGCGGCCGCCCTGCGGGCCAGCGCCACCCCGGACGAGCGCGGCTCGGCGGCCGCCTCCTTGACCGGCGGCAGACCGCCCTGGTGCCGGGCGACCCCGACGAGGTCGGTCTCGGCCTTGATCAGGATGGCGCCGAGCGCGGCGAGGGTGCCGAGGAACGCCCACAGCCAGTCGATCCGCCCGGAGCCCCACAGGTCGGCGGCGCGCAGGCCGAAGCCGACGAGCACCGCGGCGTCGCACAGGTAGGCGCCGACCCGGTCCAGATAGACACCGCCCAGCGAGAACTGCTTCTTCCAGCGGGCTATCTCGCCGTCGACGCAGTCCAGCAGCAGGTAGAGCTGGACCATCAGCACGCCGAGCACGGCACCCGCGATCCCCGGCACCAGCAGGGCCGGGGCGGCGAGGGCGCCGAAGACGGTCATCACATACGTGAGCTGGTTGGGCGTGACCCGGGTGTTCACCAGGTGCCGGTCGCAGCGCAGCGAGATTTCCCGCATGTACAGGCGCCCGGCCCAGTGCTCACCGCTCCGCCGGTCCTTGACCCCCGCGGGGTGGACGACCGGGCGGAGTTCAGCCACTGATGGCTTGACTGACTGCTTTGGCATAGTCGGCGTATGCGTCCCTGATCGCGTCGGTTGAGAGGTCGAGGTGCTCGAGGATCGTGTAGCGGCCGGGGCGCGTCTTCGGAGCGAACTCCACGATCTGGACGAACTCGTCCACGGTGAAGCCGATCTCCTCGGGCAGCACGGGCAGGCCGTGCCGGTGCAGCACCTCGGCCATGTGCTCCGACTCCTCATGCGCCCCGCGCAGCCGCATCGCGAAGGCGGCGGCCAGGCCGCACTGCTCGCCGTGGCTGGCGGCGCGCTTGGGGAAGAGGAGGTCGAAGGCGTGGTTGATCTCGTGGCAGGCACCGGAGGCCGGGCGGGAGTCCCCCGCGACCGACATGGAGATGCCGGTGAGCACCAGTCCCTCGGCCAGCACCTGGAGGAAGCCGTCGTCCCCGACCCCGCCGGGGTGGCGCAGCACGGCCTCGCCGGCCTGGCGCGCCATCGCGGCCGCGAGGCCGTCGATCTGCTCGCCGGTCTCGCGGTGGGACAGCTCCCAGTCGGCGACCGCGGAGATATTGGACAGGGCGTCGCCGATACCGGAGCGGACGAAGCGGACCGGTGCCTCACGGATCACATCGAGGTCGATGACCACCGCGATCGGGTTGGGCACCCCGTACGAGCCGCGTCCGGCGTCGTTGTCCAGGGTCGCGACCGGCGAGCACAGACCGTCGTGCGAGAGGTTGGTGGCGACGGCGACCAGCGGAAGGCCGATGCGCGCCGCGGCGAACTTCGCACAGTCGATGATCTTTCCGCCGCCCAGCCCCACGACCGCGTCGTAGTGCCCCGACTTCATGGCGTCGGCGAGCTTGATCGCGTCATCGAGCGTGCCGCCGCCGACCTCGTACCAGCTCGCGCCCGGCAGCGCCGGTGACAGCCGCTCGCGCAGCAGGGCACCGGAGCCGCCGCTGATGGCGATGGCCAGCTTGCCGGAGGAGGAGATCCGCTGGTCGGCGAGGACCCCCGCGAGATCGTCCAGGGCGCCCGCGCGGATGTCGACGACGAGCGGCGAGGGGATGAGCCTCGTCAGTACTGGCACGCGATGTCACGGCCCTTCGCCAGATCGTCGTGGTTGTCGATCTCGACCCACTTGACGTCGCCGATCGGGGCCACGTCGATCTTGAAGCCGCGGTTGACCAGCTCCTGGTAGCCGTCCTCGTAGTAGAGGTCGGGGTCGCGCTCGAAGGTGGCCTTCAGCGCGTCCGCGAGATCGGCGGCGGCCTCGCCCTCGATGAGGGTGACGCCGATGTACTCACCGGTCGCCTCGGCCGGGTCCATCAGCTTGGTGATCTTCTGGACGCCCTTGTCGGGGTCGGCGACGACCTTCATCTCCTCGTCGGCGAGCTGCTTGACCGTGTCCAGGGCCAGGATGATCTTCTGACCGTTGCCGCGCGCGGCCAGCAGGGTCCGCTCGACGGAGACCGGGTGCACGGTGTCGCCGTTGGCGAGGATCACGGTGTGCTGGATCGCGTCACGGGCGCACCAGAGGGAGTAGGCGTTGTTCCACTCCTCGGCCTTGTCGTTGTCGATCAGCGTGAGCTTGAGGCCGTACTTCCGCTCCAGGGCCTCCTTGCGCTCGTACACGGCCTCCTTGCGGTAGCCGACGACGATGGCGACCTCGGTCAGACCGATCTCCGCGAAGTTGCCGAGGGTCAGGTCCAGGACGGTGGGCTCGCCTTCCTTCCCCTCGGGTCCCACGGGCACCAGGGCCTTGGGAAGGGTGTCGGTGTAGGGGCGCAGACGCCGTCCGGCGCCGGCCGCGAGCACGAGGCCGATCATGCGGGTTCTCCTGTTTCGTCGTGTACAGCGGGTGCTCCTGAGGACACCCAGAAGCGGATGCTCTCGATGAGCACCGCCAGCGCGATGACCGCCGCCAAAGCGGTCAACGCGATGGTGAAACCTTGGTTCTGGTGGTGCAGCAGGGCGGCGGCGGCCGTGACCACCACCGTCCGCCCCTCGTGCCCGCCGATCGCCCGCACCAGCCGGCGCGGGGGCGCCCCCGTGCCGCCGCGGATGCGGTACACCGTGTCGTAGTGATGGTAGGCGACCGTCGCAACCAGCCCGAAAGCAGCGGGCAAGGCGCCGTTCACCTCCGCGTAAGCCGCCAGGATCAGGATGGTCCCGTATTCGGCGGCGCGGAAGAGTGGCGGCACCAACCAGTCGAGGGGGCCCTTGAGGGGCGCGGCGACGGCGACGCCCGCGAGGACCGCGTAGAGCACGGCGCATCCCAGGGGCACCCAGGAGCCGAACCCGGCGGCCGCGGTGCCGGCCAGGACGGCCGCGGCACCGAGGGCGGCCGTCAGCGGGGCCAGGTACGAACTCGCCCCGCGCGGGACGGCCTTGGCGACCAGTTCCGCCAGGAGACCGGAGTCCGCGAGTTCGGCGAGGGCGCGGGCGGCCCGGTCCGTGCGCTCCGCGCGGCGGGTGAGCGAGCGCAGCACCCGGCCGGCGGTGGTGTAGCAGGCGGCCAGCGCACAGCCGATGAGCAGCACGTAGAAGGTGATCCGGGGCGTGGTGAACGCCGTCAGCACGGCGATCATCGCCCAGCGCTCACCGATCGGCAGCACGATCATGCGGCGCACCCAGACCGTCCAGCCGACGCTGTCGAGGCGGCCGGAGAGGGCGGCGGTGGGGCTGGTGTTGCCGGTGGCGTCGTGGTTGGCCTCGTTGAAGGCGAAGTCCACGACATGGCGGCAGGTCTGGAGCACCATCGCGCCGAGCGCGAGCGCCCATACGTCGTCACCGCCACGGGCGGCGCCGAGGGCGAGGCCCGCGTAGTAGGCGTACTCCTTGGCCCGGTCGAAGGTGGCGTCCAGCCAGGCGCCGAGCGTGGAGTACTGCAGCGAGTAGCGGGCCAGCTGTCCGTCGGTGCAGTCGAGGACGAACGAGGCGATCAGCAGCACTCCGGCCGAGACGAACCCGGGCCGGGTGCCGGTGGCGGCGCAGGCCGCCGCGATGAGGGCGGTGAGGAGGGAGGCGGTGGTGACCTGATTGGGGGTCAGCCCGCGCCGGGCGCACCAGCGGGCGATATAGCGGGAGTACGGGCTGATGCAGAACGTCGTGAAGAAGCCGTCCCGCGCCTTCACGGCGGACCGCAGCCGCACCCGCTCGTCGTCCACCGCGGCCACGGCGTCGTGCGCCGCGGCCCGCGCCTCGGCGTCCGCGGGCACGTCGGCCACGAGCACACCGAGCTCGGGGCGGTGGACGGCGACGCCTTCGGCGTCGAGGGCGGCGGCGAGGTCGTCCACGCGGGAGTGGGCGCCGATCGCGCTGTCGGGCGAGGCCACGCGCGTCGCCTCGCCGGTCGCGACGGCGGCGTCGGCGACGTGGTCCGGCGCGGCCGTGCCGACCGCACCGGCGGTGGCGGCGCCGCGAGCGCTCGCGTCCGTCTCGGCCGCCTCCGTGACGCCGGCGCGGACCGCCTGGCCCGGGTTGCCGACGGCGCGTACGGCGCCCGTGCCCGGCGCGGGGGCGGCGGGTGCCCCACTGCCATGCCCCGGGGTCCGCGCCGTGGCGGCCGTAGCCGTCACCGCGCGGGCCAGCGCCGTACGGGCCTCCGGCTGGACGCTGAGCACGCCGCGCACCGCGGCCGCGGGGAAGCGGGGGTCGGTGAGGGCCAGCCGCAGGGCATGGACATGGCCGACGAAGCGGGGGTCCACGAGGGCCACCCGCTCATGCGCCGGGACGGTGGCGAGTTCCGCCGTGACCGCGGCGGCATCGGTCGCCGTACGCACGTCGAAGCCCAGCGATCGCAGGCCGTCCTTGAGGGACGAGCCGGCGACCGGCGCACCGGTGAGAATCGCGGTCGACAGACGAACTCACTCCTTGGCAGCTGACATGGTGGCCGCGCCGCTGATGGCACTGGCCTGGGGCCCTTGGAACCATGGGCATCGCACGCCCTTGGCCCGCGGGGCCGGCGGCACGTCCGGCAGAGGCTATCGGATTGATGGAAGCCGCCGTTCACCGCACATTCACCACACGATCGGGGGAACGACCACTTCCGCGTGCCGCGGATCATCATGGTGGATGGCTGCTGTCCTCCACAAACGGCGACCGCCCCGCCACGGATAGGGTGCGGGGCATGACATGGCTGATCACAGGTGGTGCCGGATATATCGGGTCGCATGTCGTGCGGGCCATGGCCGAGGCGGGTGAGTCCGTCGCCGTGCTCGACGACCTGTCCAGCGGGGTACGGGCGCGGCTGCCCGAGGACGTACCGCTGGTGAGCGGCTCCGTCCTGGACCGTGAGCTGCTGGACCGCACCCTCGCTGACCTGCGGATCACCGGTGTGGTGCACCTCGCGGCGAAGAAGCAGGTCGGGGAGTCCGTGGAGCAGCCGCTGCTCTACTACCGCGAGAATGTGCACGGCCTCACGGTGCTGCTGGAGGCGGCCGTCGCGGCCGGTGTCAGCCGCTTCCTCCTCTCCTCCTCCGCGGCCGTCTACGGCATGCCCGATGTGGAACTCGTCACCGAGGACACCCCGTGCCTGCCGATCAATCCGTATGGGGAGACCAAGCTGGCCGGAGAATGGCTGGTCAGGGCGGCGGGCGCGGCCCACTCCCTCTCCACGGCCTGTCTGCGCTACTTCAATGTGGCGGGTGCCACGCGCCCCGAGCTGGCCGACACCGGAGTGTTCAACATCATCCCGATGATGTTCGAGCGGATCACCGACGGAGAGCCGCCCCGGATCTTCGGTGAGGACTACGACACCCCCGACGGCACCTGTGTCCGCGACTACATCCATGTCGAGGACCTCGCCTCGGCCCATCTGGCCGTGGCCCGCCGGCTGGCCGCACAGCCGCGGCCGGGCGACCTCACGGTGAACATCGGCACCGGTCAGGGCGTCTCGGTGCGCGAGATGTCCGATCTGATCGGGGAGGTCACCGGCCGCCCGGAGCTCACCCCGGTGGTCGGCCCGCGCCGGGCGGGCGACCCGGCCCGCGTCGTCGGATCCACCGAACTGATCGCCAAGGAGCTGGGCTGGAGCGCCCGGCACGATGTGCGCGCGATGGTGGAGTCGGCCTGGGAGGGCTGGTGCCTGCAGCACCCCGAGGCCCGGCGCGGCTGAGGGGGCACGGGCGGCGCCGAGCCGGGCGCCGGTGCCGCCGCCGTGGCCTGCGCCCGGCTGACCGGGCACCGGCGCGGCTGATCCGGCCGCGCCCCGGCGCCGTAGTTCACTGGTGAGGAGGGGGCCGCGCCGCCGGGAGGAGGGCCCTACGCACATGGGCGCAGGTCATGACCACGCGCGCGGCCACACCACCGCCGCCGCCGCCCACCGGTGGCGGCTGCGGATCGCCCTGGCCATCACGCTCACGGTGATGGCCGTGGAGATCATCGGCGGCCTGCTCGCGGGCTCCCTCGCCCTGCTCGCGGACGCCGGCCATATGGCGACGGACGCGCTCGGGCTCGCGATGGCACTGCTCGCGATCCACTTCGCCGGCCGTCCCCCGAGCCCGCACCGCACCTACGGCTATGCCCGCGCCGAGATCCTGGCGGCCCTCGCCAACTGTCTGCTGCTGTTCGGCGTCGGCGGCTACATCCTCTCCGAGGCGGTGCTGCGGTTCCTCACCCCGGCTGCCACCGAGGGCGGGCTGACCATCGTCTTCGGCGCCGTCGGCCTGGCGGCGAACCTGGTGTCGCTGGCCCTGCTCAGGGGCGGCCAGCGCACGAGCCTGAACGTCCGGGGCGCCTTCCTGGAGGTCGCGGCGGACGCGCTGGGCTCGGTCGCGGTGCTGGTGTCCGCCGGGATCATCCTCGCGACCGGCTGGCAGGCGGCGGACCCCGTCGCCTCCCTGGTGATCGGCCTGATGATCGTGCCGCGGACGTACAAGCTGCTGCGCGAGACGCTGAACGTCCTCCTGGAGGCGGCGCCGCGAAATGTCGACATGGCGGCCGTACGCGACCACATCCTCGGCCTGCCCGGGGTCGAGGGGCTGCACGATCTCCATGTGTGGACCATCACCTCGGGAATGCCGGTGCTCTCGGCGCATGTGGTGGTCGCCCCCGAGGTTCTGGACGCGATGGGCCACGAGCGGATGCTGCACGCCCTCCAGGGATGTCTCGGGGAGCACTTCGACGTCGCGCACTGCACGTTCCAGCTGGAACCGGGTGGGCATGCTGATCACGAAGCCAAGCTGTGCCACTGACACAGACAGGGGGCACATGTGCGGCAGACTTGGATGTTCACGAGTCGGAACTATGAGGATGGTCATGCCGATCACACCTGCCAACGGCGCCTCCGCCGAGACCGCCGCGCCCTCCGCGCCGAGCGGTTCCGCAGACCCGATCATGCTTGAGCTGGTCGACGAGGACGGTACGACGATCGGCACCGCGGAGAAGCTCTCCGCACATCTCGCGCCCGGCAAGCTGCACCGCGCGTTCTCCGTCTTCCTCTTCGACGACCGGGGGCGGCTGCTGCTGCAGCGCCGTGCGCTGGGCAAGTACCACTCCCCCGGGGTCTGGTCGAACACCTGCTGCGGCCACCCCTACCCCGGTGAGCCGCCCTTCGTGGCCGCCGCCCGGCGCACCGGTGAGGAGCTGGGCGTGGCGCCCGCGCTGCTGCGGGAGGCGGGCACCGTCCGCTACAACCACCCCGACCCCGCCTCGGGCCTGGTGGAGCAGGAGTACAACCACCTCTTCGCCGGGCTGGTGCGGGCGACCCCGCGCCCCGATCCCGAGGAGATCGGCGAGGTCGCCTTCGTCACCCCCGACGAGCTGGAGAAGCTGCGTGACGAGGGACCGTTCTCGGCGTGGTTCATGACCGTGCTGGACGCGGCCCGCCCGGCGGTCCGGGAGCTCACCGGGACGGCGGCGGGCTGGTAGCCGCCCCGGGCAGCGGCAGGGCGGCCCAGACGACCTTGCCGCCGCTCGCCGTGTGGTCGACGTCGTAGACCCCGCCCGCCGCCTCCGTGATCGCCGTCACCAGCAGCAGCCCACGCCCGCCCGTCCCGCCCTGGTCCGCCATCAGCGCGACGGGCCGGTAGGGGTGGTTGTCCTCGACGGCGATCCGGACCCAGTCCCGGCTCAGGGAGACCTCGACGGCGATCTCCGGGGAGAGCAGCGCGGCATGCCGTACCGCGTTGGTGACCAGCTCGGAGACGATCAGGAGCAGACTCTCCACCAGTTCGTCGTCGACCGGCACGCGCTGATGGTCCAGCAGATCGCGCACCGCGTGCCGGGACTGGGGTACGGAGGAGTCCAGGGCGGGTGCGGTGAACCGCCACGTCCCCTCGTAGGCGACCGGCGGCGGGGCCGGGGGCGCGGCGTGTCCCGCTTCTGAGGGGACTCTCCCGAGGATCTCCATGTCCGATACCCACCCCTCGCCGCGCCCGACTACTCGTACCGAGTGTTGAGAAGGTCTGGTACGGACCGATGGAGTACGCACAACTTGACGCTTATCGAGCGTTTTTGATCGTTGGCGTATGCCACGGTCACGCGCTCGACTGTTCCTGCCCGCCAGGGTTCCGACCATGGTGAATCTGCCATGACCAGCCCGGATACGATCCGCGACATGGAGCCCTGTCTGGAGCACGAGGTCGCCGACGGCATAGCGACCGTCGTCATCCGCCACCCCGCCAAGCGCAACGCGATGACCCCCGGGATGTGGCGCGCGCTGCCCCCGCTGCTGACCCGGCTCGCCGCCGACCCCGCCGTACGGGCGCTGGTGCTCACCGGCGAGGGCGACACCTTCTGCGCGGGGGCCGACATCGGCTCGCTGAGCGCCACGTACGAGGAGTCCACCGGGCTCGCGCTGCCCGCCGAGGAGGCGCTGGCCGCCTTCCCCAAGCCGACCCTGGCCCTGGTGCGCGGCTACTGCGTGGGCGGCGGCTGCCAGCTCGCGGCCGCCTGCGATCTGCGGTTCGCCGAGGAGGGCGCCCGCTTCGGCATCACCCCGGCCAAGCTGGGCATCGTCTACGCCACCAGCTCGACCCGCCGGCTGGTCGAGCTGGTGGGACCGGCCACCGCCAAGTTCCTGCTGTTCTCGGGCGAACTGATCGACGCCGAACGGGCGCTGCGCACCGGGCTGGTGGACGAGGTGCTGCCGGCGGGCGGACTCGACAAGCGGGTGGCGGAGTTCACGCGGTCGCTGGTCTCCCGGTCACAGCTCACCCAGGCGGCGGCCAAGGAGTTCGCGGCCGGGCCCGTCGAGCCGGACCGGGCGGCGTACTGGCAGGATCAGGCGCGGCGGAGCGAGGAGGCCGGCGAGGGCATCGCCGCCTTCCTGGAACGCCGCACCCCGCGCTTCCGCTGGACCCCACCGGTCGGATGACCCCCGGCGGAAAGATGGCCGGATCGAGCGGGCTGATTGGGGTTTGGAGGGGATCGCGACGGCGTAAGGGTGGCCGGATCCCGCGGGCCCGATGGATCTTGGGGATACCCGGGCTACCGGGGGTCACTACCTGTCGGTAGCGTGCGGCCATGACCACACTTCCCGAGCTTGCCGCGCGGCGCTGTTACAGCGTCGTCAACCCGCTCCACTCCGCCATCTACTTCGCCCCCGACTTCGGCCAGGAGCTCGCCGAGCTGGGCCTGGAGGACGGCGCGGCCGCGTACTTCGTCGGCCGCGCGGCGCCCCTGGGACGGGTGGGCGCGGGCACCGTCACCGCGACCTTCTTCAACTTCAGCCACGACCTGGTCGCCCGCCACATTCCGGCCGCGTGGGACGTGGTCTCCCCCGAGGCCGCCCTGGAGGCCCGGCTGCGGGCCGCCGACTCGGTGCTGCGGCGGGTGCTGGGCGAGGACATCATCGCCTCCAAGGAGCTGGCCGAGGCCGCGGAACTGGCCCTGCGCGCCACGGAGGCGTGCTCGCGCCTGGCGCGCCCGCTGTACGCGGCCCACGCCGATCTGCCCGTCCCGGACGCCCCGCACCTGGCGCTGTGGCACGCCGCCACGCTGCTGCGCGAACACCGCGGCGACGCCCACCTGATGACCCTGGTCGGCGCCGGGCTGGACGCGGTCGAGGCGCTGGCCTCCCACACCGCGACCGGTCAGGGCATGTCCACCAAGTGGATCCTGCGGACGCGCGGCTACAGCGCCGAGGAGTGGGAGGCGGGCCGCCAGCGGCTGCGCGACCGCGGTCTGCTCACCGCCGACAACGAGCTGACGGAGGCCGGTGAGCAGCTGCGGCAGCACCTCGAGAAGGAGACCGACCGGCTGGACGCGGCGCCGTACGAGCACCTGGGCGCCGAGGGCGTGGCCCGGCTGACCGAGCTGGCCACCGCCTTCTCCACCACCGCCCGCGAGAACGGCGCCTTCCCGGCGGACCTCCGCGGCAAGAGCTGACGCAAGGCCCCCTGGCCCGCCCGTCCGCAGTACGGCGGCCGGGCGGCCACCGATGCCCGCCGCGAGGCCGACCGCGAGTCCCTCCGCCGCCCATCGGACCGCCTCCGCGCGCCGGTCACGGCGGAGGACGAAGCGTGACCGGAGCGCGGGCGCGACGCACCTCCGCCTCCGGGGGCCTCGCCGGTACGGCGCGCCGGCAGGCGCCCCGTCCCGGCGGCCGGCCGCCCGGCCCCGGTCGCGCCCGCAGTACGGCGGCCAGGGCGCCCCGGCTCCAGCGCCGCGGGACGGCACGGGCTTGCCGAGCAGGCCGGGCCGGCGGGTGACGCCCTTTCACCTCCCCTGGCTTCACCGGTATGGCGGGCCGAGCGGGCCGCGTCCGGACGCTGTTCCGCTCGGTTCCGGCGCACCCGACGGGGTCCGGCGCCGGGGCCCGACGAGGGCCCGCGGCAGGGTCCGACGGGCCCCGGTCAGCGGCCCCGCCGGGGCCCGCGTTTGGCAGGAGCACATCGGGATACCCGCTTGTCGTGCGCGATCGGCCGTCTGACAACCGGGCGCCCACACCGCGCGCCGCGTACGCCGGCACCAGCCCGTGCGCCGCGTAGCGAACGGTGCCCGGCGGCCGCCGCCGAGCCGCCACCGATCGACAGGAGGTATCCACCGTGTTCCGTGCCATCGCCGACGTGCTCCGTGCCATCGGTGCCGCCATCGCGACCGTGGTGACGCTCCCCTTCCGCGCCGTTGCCCGCCTCTTCGGCGGTGCCTCCGACGCGGCGAGCGGACCGCGTCGCAGGCGGGTGTGATGACCGTTTCCGGCTGATACCGGTGCCCGCCCGACCCGTACCCCGACCCTCCCGGCCCGCCGAAAGCGTCGGCCGCGACCGCTTCGTCAGTGCCACCTGCCACAATGCAGGAGCAGTGCAGACCGAAAGCGGAGCGTGATCGTGACGACGTCCATCGAAGGCAGGATCGCCGAGGAACTCGGCGTACGGGAACGGCAGGTCAAAGCCGCCGTCGAGCTGCTCGACGGCGGCTCCACCGTGCCGTTCATCGCGCGCTACCGCAAGGAAGCGACGGAGATGCTCGACGACGCGCAGCTGCGCTCCCTGGAGGAGCGGCTGCGCTATCTGCGGGAGCTGGAGGAGCGGCGCGCCGCGATCCTCGAGTCGATCCGCTCCCAGGGCAAGCTGGACGAGGCGCTGGAGGCGCAGATCCTCGCCGCGGACTCCAAGGCCCGGCTGGAGGACATCTACCTCCCCTACAAGCCCAAGCGGCGCACCAAGGCCCAGATCGCCCGCGAGGCCGGGCTGGAGCCGCTCGCGGACGGGCTGCTGGGCGACCCGACCGTGGAGCCCACGGCCGCCGCGGCGGCCTTCGTGGACGCCGAGAAGGGCGTCGCGGACGCCGCCGCCGCGCTGGACGGGGCGCGCGCCATCCTCACCGAGCGGTTCAGCGAGGACGCGGACCTCATCGGCGAGCTGCGCGAGCGGATGTGGGAGCGCGGCCGGGCGGCCACCAAGGTGCGCGAGGGCAAGGAGGAGGCGGGCGCCAAGTTCGCCGACTACTTCGACTTCGCCGAGCCGTTCACCGAGCTGCCCTCGCACCGGGTGCTGGCGATGTTCCGCGGGGAGAAGGAGGAGGTCCTCGACCTCACCCTGGAGCCGGAGGAGCCCTCCGAGGAGACCGGCCCCACCTCCTACGAGCGCTCCATCGCCCACCGCTTCGGCATCGCGGACCGCGGCCGCCCCGCCGACAAGTGGCTGGCCGACACGGTCCGCTGGGCCTGGCGCACCCGCGTCCTGGTCCACCTCGGCATCGATCTGCGGCTGCGGCTGCGGCAGGCCGCCGAGGACGAGGCCGTCCGGGTCTTCGCCGCCAACCTCCGCGATCTGCTGCTCGCCGCCCCGGCGGGCACGCGCGCCACGATGGGCCTCGACCCCGGTTTCCGTACCGGGGTGAAAGTGGCCGTGGTCGACGCGACCGGCAAGGTGGCCGCCACGGACACGATCTATCCGCACGTCCCCCGCAACCAGTGGGACCAGGCCCTCGACAAGCTGGCCGCGCTGGCGCGTGAGCACAAGGTGGAGCTCATCGCGATCGGGAACGGCACGGCGTCCCGCGAGACCGACAAGCTGGCGGGCGAGCTGTGCGGCAGGCACCCCGAGCTGAAGCTCACCAAGGTGATGGTCTCGGAGGCGGGCGCCTCGGTGTACTCGGCCTCCGCCTTCGCCTCGCAGGAGCTGCCGGAGCTCGACGTCTCGCTGCGCGGCGCCGTCTCCATCGCGCGCCGGCTCCAGGATCCGCTGGCCGAGCTGGTCAAGATCGATCCGAAGTCGATCGGCGTCGGCCAGTACCAGCACGACCTGTCCGAGGTGAAGCTCTCCCGTTCGCTCGACGCGGTCGTCGAGGACTGTGTGAACGGTGTCGGGGTGGACGTCAACACGGCCTCCGCCCCGCTGCTCAGCCGGGTCTCGGGCATCGGCACCGGCCTCGCGGAGAACATCGTCTCCCACCGCGACGCCAACGGCCCGTTCGTCAACCGCAAGGCGCTCAAGGGCGTGGCCCGGCTCGGCCCCAAGGCGTACGAGCAGTGCGCGGGCTTCCTGCGCATCCGGGGCGGCGACGACCCGCTGGACGGGTCGAGCGTGCACCCCGAGGCGTATCCGGTGGTGCGCCGGATGGCCACCAAGGCGGGCGGCGACGTGTCCACCCTCATCGGGAACACGGCGGTGCTGCGGGACCTGCGGCCGGACGAGTTCGTGGACGACGCCTTCGGTCTGCCGACGGTCACCGACATCCTCAAGGAGCTGGAGAAGCCGGGCCGCGACCCGCGTCCCGCCTTCAAGACCGCGACCTTCAAGGAGGGCGTCGAGAAGATCGGCGACCTGTCGGCCGGGATGATCCTGGAGGGCGTCGTCACCAATGTGGCGGCGTTCGGGGCGTTCGTCGACGTCGGTGTGCACCAGGACGGCCTGGTGCACGTCTCCGCGATGTCCAAGACGTTCGTCAAGGACCCGCGGGACGTGGTCAAGCCCGGTGACATCGTCCGGGTGAAGGTCCTCGACGTCGACATCCCGCGCAAGCGGATCTCGCTGACGCTCCGGCTCGACGACGAGGCGGGCGCGGCATCCGGCGGCGGCCGGGACCGCGGTCGCTCCGAGGACGCCCGCGGCCAGCGCGGCGGGGGCGGCCGTCGTGGCGCGCCCCAGCAGCGCCAGGGCGGTGCGCCTCAGCAGCGCCAGGGGGGCGGCGGCCGTGGCCAGCGTGGCGGCGGCCGCGACGCGGCCCCGGTGAACGGGGCGATGGCCGATGCCCTGCGGCGGGCGGGCCTGCTCGACCCGAAGAACCGCTAGCCCTCCGGGCGACACCGGGTGCGTCCCGCCGCCCGGCCCCGCCGTCATGGCGGGGCCGGGCGGCGGCTGCTTTCCCCAACCCGCCCCTTCCCGGCTTCTGTCGATATGCGGCTCCGCCGCGCGTGGGGCTCCGCCCCGGACCCCGGTCCTCAATTCGCCGGACGGGCTGAATATCGGCCCGCCCGGCCAGGCCAGGCGGCGGTGGGCTGGGGCACCATCACGTGCGCCGCCCCAGCCGCCGCTGGACGTCGGCCCCGCGCTCTCCCCTCCCCTCCTCCCGCCTGGCGCCTGCGCGCAGCGGAGCTGCCCCTTCTGACCCGGCCTGATCCACGCGCGTTCCCAGGCCGACCGGGCTCCCGGTCGCCAGGGGCCGTGGGGCCCGTGGAGGTGCCCAAGGTGATCGCGCGAGTGCGGGCGTGGGCTGCGTGGGGCCGGGCGCTAGTAGTCCACGGGGGTGACCCGGACCGTCTCGCTGGTGCGGGCCGTCAGGAAGGACCGGCCGCGGATGGCGCGGGGGTCCAGGGGGATGCGGTGGGTGCCCGGGGTCAGGACGGTGTCGAAGAGCTCGCGCGCATGGGGCCGGGACAGCCGGTCGAGGCGGTGGGCCGTCAGTCTCACCCGGCAGGCGGACGCGACCTCGACCACCGCCTCGGCGCCGCCCGCCACCGCCGTCAGGCCGAGGAGGCGGCGGCGGTCGTGCGGGGTGCGGTCCAGGGCCTGTTCGACCTGGGCGACGAGCAGGGGGACGATCGGGGCGAGCGCGGTGACGCACACCGCGTCGGAGCGCGCCGCCGTGAAGGCGTCCCGGACCGCGTCACGCTCGCCCGGGCCCACCGTCCGGCCGAAGACCACCGCACCGTATTTGCGCAGCTCATCCGCGTGGGCGCCCACCGCGTCCAGGGTGATCTCGGCACCGATGCCGATGGTGCGCAGCGCGGCGGCCAGCTTGGCGAGGACGGCGGCGCGCTGTCCGATCAGCAGCGCCCTCGGGCCCGTCGGGACCTCGAGTGCGGGCGCGCCGTCGGCGGTCAGCAGCCGCTTCAGCACGGCCCGGTACTGCTCGCCGGGGAAGCGGTAGGGGCCGATGTCGTGGTAGCCGTCGCGCTCGGCGTCCGGGGTGTCGCCGGTCTGCCAGACGAAGTCACGCCAGATGACGTCCGGCCCGTCCCGCTCGACGACGGCGGTGACGGCCCCGCACTCCAGCCCCTCGCACTCCGGGCAGCCGTAGATGACGCACCGGCCTCCCTCCAGCGGCGCCTCCGCCTCCAGCAGCAGCGTCCGCACCTGCTCGGCGAGGCCGGAGGGCCCGATGTCGGCGGCGAGCGGTGAGACCGCGTCGAGGTCGGCGAGGCGCGCCAGCAGCGGCCTGCCGTCCACCACGAAGTCCAGGAAGTCGCGGTGGGTTTGGTACGCGCCATCGGCCAGCACACCGCCCGCGCGCATCGCCGGCGCCAGCCCGAACGTCACGTACTCGGAGGTCATGCGCCAAGTATTCCCGTTACGGGACGTATCGGGGGGAAACCGGCGGTGCGCCGGGCGGCCCGGGTCGCCGCTTCGACCCGTACGGGACACCGCGTCAGCCCGTACGGGACGCCGCCGACACAAACTGCCGCCCGGACCGATCGGTCCGGGCGGCAGGTGTCACGGCCGCGCCCCGCGGGGCGGCCACCGGAGGGCTAGGCCGCCTCGATGAAGTCCGGTGCGCGGTTCGGGTGCGCCCCGAAGGGGCGCGGGGCCGTGTCAATACGCGGCTCCGCCGCGGCTGTGTCGATACGCGGCTCCGCCGCGTGGCCGGCCACGACACAGCCGCGGATGAACGACCGCACCTCGCGGCCCTTCCCGCGGAGCGCTCAGCGGCTCCTGGCCGCGGCGGCGCGATCGCCCGATCCGTCCGCGCCGTCCCCGTCCCCGTCCTCGCCACCGGGCGAGGCGTCGGAGTCGGCGTCGGGCGGGGTGGCCGGGCCGATGCGGATCTCGAACTCGCCGTCGTACTTCTCATGACCGGCGATGACCGCCATCTCGACGGCCTCCTCTCCCCGCTCGCCCCGCACGATCAGCGGGTCGCGGCGCAGATCCTTCAGCAGCGCCCAGCACAGCCCCACCATCACCAGCGTGAACGGCGCGGCCACCAGGATCGTCAGGTTCTGCAGCCCGGTGAGGGCATCGCCCCCGCCACCGCCGATCAGCAGCATCACGGCCGCCACCGCGCCCGTGATCACGCCCCAGAAGATGACGACGAAGCGGGTCGGCTCGAAGGCGCCCTTCTGCGAGAGCGTGCCCATCACGATGGACGCCGCGTCGGCGCCGGAGACGAAGAAGATGCCGACCAGGATCATCACCAGGACGCTCATCACGCCGGCGATCGGGTACTGGTCCAGCACTCCGAACAGCTGCCCCTCGGGGGTGGATTCCTTCCCCAGCCGGCCCGCGGCCTGGAGCTTCATCGACGAACCGCCGAAGATGGCGAACCACAGCAGGCTGACGCTGCTCGGCACCAGGATCACGCCGCCCACGAACTGCCGGATGGTGCGGCCGCGGCTGATCCGGGCGATGAACATGCCCACGAACGGCGTCCAGGAGATCCACCAGGCCCAGTAGAAGACCGTCCAGCTGCTCAGCCAGTCCGCGACCGACTTGCCGCCGGTGGCCTCGGTGCGGCCCACCAGCTGCGGCAGATCGCCGATGTACGAGCCGATCGAGGTCGGCAGCAGATCGAGGATGATGATGGTCGGGCCGGCCACGAAGACGAAGACCGCGAGGAAGAGCGCCAGCACCATATTGATGTTGGACAGCCACTGGATGCCCTTGGCGACACCGGAGACGGCGGACGCGATGAAGGCGACGGTCAGGATCGCGATGATGGCGACCAGCAGCCCGGTGCCCACGTCGCTCTTCCAGCCCAGCACCTCGATACCGCTGCCGATCTGCAGCGCGCCGAGGCCGAGCGATGCGGCGGAGCCGAAGAGCGTGGCGAAGATGGCCAGGATGTCGATGACCCGGCCGGCCCAGCCGTTGGCGTTCCTCGAGCCGATGAGCGGTGTGAAGACCGCGCTGATCGTCTGCCGGCGGCCGCGGCGAAAGGTGCTGTACGCGATGGCCAGGCCGACGACCGCGTAGATGGCCCAGGGGTGCAGCGTCCAGTGGAAGAGCGTGGTGGACATCGCGGTCTGCATCTTCTCGGCCGCGCTGCTGGGGTCGGTCCCGGGCGGCGGGGTGATGAAGTGCGACAGCGGCTCACTCACGCCGTAGAACATCAGACCGATGCCCATGCCCGCGCTGAACATCATCGCGACCCATGAGACGGTGCGGAATTCGGGTTCCTCGCCCTCCTTTCCGAGGGTGATCTTGCCGTAGCGGCTCATGGCCAGCCAGAGGGCGAAGATGACAAACCCCGACGCGGCCAGGACGAAGGCCCATCCGCCGTTGTGTATGAGCCCGGAGAGCATGCTGTCCGAGACTCTTTCCAGGGTGTCGCTGGCAACGGACCCCCAGATGACGAAGGCCAGCGTGAGCGCGGCGGAGACGCCGAACACCACGCGGTCCGTCCGGGGGGCCGCATGGGGCCCGGCGGAGTCGGCGCCGGGAGTATCCACGGGGGCCGGGGGGTCGCCGCCGACGTCCCCCGCGCTTGTACCTGTCTGCGGCACGCAAAAAACCTTTCACTGGGGGTTTGGCTGACGGATTTCCGGCTACCCAGCACTTTGAGATGCATGCCAACCGGCCATGTGGCCGGTGTTTTAGTATGCCATCAATGCGTCATGTCAGCATTTGTCCACCGGCTGCCCGGCGGTGAGGTGGTACGCGGCGCGGCCGTCCAGCAGCAGCGGTACGAGCGCGCGGGCCGACTGGCGCAGCGGTACGAAGGCACCTCCGTCGCCCTTGGCGGGCCGGGCCGTCACCCCGTGCAGGGCCAGTTCGTCCCGCACCTCGCCGTATTGGGCGGCGTCCAGCCGGTAGCCGCACGGCGGATCCTGCAGGACCGTGCCCTCCTGCGGCGGTTCGTTGTCCGCGCCGCCGAGGTAGACCGGGCCCCGGTCCGCGTAGCCGGCCAGCCGCGCCGCCGTCGTGGCCGCCTCGATCCGGCCGCGGCGCTCGGTGATGAAGTCGAAGGCGCCGTTCAGGGCGGCCAGATGGGAGCCCACCCGGCGGCGGTTGTTGACGGCGGGGTCGGCCTTCTCGGCGTCGGTCAGCGGGTCGACCCGGGTCTCGACCAGCAGCCCTACGGAGTGCTTGACGCCCGCGGTGTTCCGCAGGATCCGCTCCTGTCCGTCGCCCGCCACCTGCTTGACCGGCTCCCCGGTCTCGGGGTCGGTCCAGATGCCGTAGACGCCGGTGGTGTGGCCCGCGGCCTCGACGCCGGGGCGCACATAGGTGTCCGACAGGGTCCGCGCCTCGTGGTGCACCGGGTCCTGGGTGTTGAGGTTGCGCGGCCACAGGGCCAGCAGGTCCTTCATGTAGTACGGGACGGCCGCCCCGTACTCATGCAGGTCGTAGACGGTGTCCGGGCGCCAGTCGCGGATGACGCCCGCCATCGCGCGGGACTCGGCGGTGCTGAGGGCGACATGGTCGCGGTTGATGTCCACGCCGTCGGAGTTGCCGCGGGTGTCGGCGGCGCGACCGTCGGGGTTGGCGGTCGGGACGACGAGCACCTGGGTGCGCTCCAGGAAGCGTCGGGTCCGGCGGTCCTTGGCGTAGGCGAGGTCGCGGACGGTGGACAGACACGCCTCCCGGCCGGAGGGCTCGTCGCCGTGCTGGGAGCAGATCAGCAGCAGGACGTTGCCGCGCGCCGCTCTGTCCGGGTCGGCGGGCGCGGCCGGGGCGCCGATCCGCACCAGCCGCAGCGGCCGCCCCTGCGCGGTGGCGCCGATCCGGTCGACGGCCACGCGCGGGGCGGACTTGTCGACGGCCGCGAGGAAGTCCGCCTCCTCGGCCTGCGTGGTCCACCGTGCGCCATGGCTGATCTCGAACCCCGTACGCGGCGGACGCTGCTCGGCCCGCGCGGGCGCGCTGAGGAACGACCCGGTCAGCAGCGCACCGATCGCGCCGCAGGCGGCGCTGCGGAAGAGGGGTGACCGCGAGAACACGAAGGACCTCCTGGGGTGAGAGGGATACGGGGTGATATCGGTGCCGGCGTCCTGCCACGGCCCGCCGCCGGTGGGCCCCCGCGCGGCGGCGGGGGCCCACCGGCGCGGGTCAGTCGTGGACGGACATGAACGGGAGCGGGGTGCGGTGCTGCGGCGCCCGTACGCCCTTCAGGGGCGGTGTGGCCGCCGTGCGCGAGGGGGCGGCCGCGGCCTTGGGGGCGCCGCCGACCAGCGGCAGCCGGGCCGAGGTGCGGGGCAGATCCAGGGTCAGCCGCGGGGTGGTGGACGGCGGTTCGAGAAGGCCCGCGTCGGTGCCGGCGATGATCAGCCCGAGGCGGTGGCCGGCCGGGACGACATGGTCGGTGGCCGCGAGGTCCAGGGTGATGGTGTACGCCTTGCCCGGGGTCAGCGGGCGGCCCTTGCCGTCGTCCGCGAAGTTGCCGAGGTCGGCCCAGCCCCGGCTGAAGACCGTGTAGTCGACGTCGGCCCGGTCCGCGGCGGTCTCCTTGAAGCAGGCGCTGTCGCCCGCCGTGCTGCTGCCCCAGCAGCTGCGCCGGTCGAGGGTGGTGATGCCCTCGCCGCTCCCCGTGTAGTTCCGGATGGTGGCCGGGCCGAGGTCGACCAGGACCGCGGAGAGATGGGCGCTCGTGGTGGAGGGCGTGGCGGTGACGGTGACCGTGCCGGAGCCGGACAGCCGCAGGTCCTTCTTCAGCGGACCGGTGGTGAAGCCCGCCTTGCCGGGTGTCGAGGTGTCGATGGCCGCGGACCAGTCGGCCTCGCTCAGCGCGGGGTCGTCGGTGAAGGTCTCCGTGGCGCCGGGCTCGGCCCGCTCGGTGCCGAGTACGCCCACTCCGGCCGTGGCCCCGCCGCGCGCACGCAGCGTGGTTGGCCGGGTGCCGGACGGGGGCCAGACCCGGTCGGTGGACCACTGGTCGGGGGCGCGCTCGACATCGGCCATCGGCTCGCGCTCGATGCCGTTGTCGATACCGAGCAGGTAGTGGTCGAACCAGCGGTGCAGGGTGCGCACCCACTCACCGCGCCGGAAGTCGAACGGGTCGACATGCCCGGTCTGCGAGAGCCAGATCTTGCGCTCGACACCCGCGTCGGCGAGCGCGTTCCACCACTGTCCGAGGTGCTTGGTGCGGACGTTGAGGTCCTGCGCGCCGTGCACGGCGAAGACGCTGGCCCGCACCTTGTCCACGGCCGGCACATAGTCGCGCTCGCTCCACAGGCCGGTCCAGTCGCCGCTGCGCGGGGCGCCCTCGACGAGACGTTTCTGTACGGCGGCGCAGTGGGCGTGGGCGTCATCGCTCTCGATGGCGTCCGAGAGTCCGTCGGGGCCGGAGTCGTAGAGCGCGGCGCCCTTGGCGAAGTAGTAGTCGTACCAGGAGGAGATGGCGCCGATGGGCACGATGGTCTTGAGCCCCTTGACGCCGGTGGCGGCGACCCCGTTGGCGACGGTGCCGTCATAGCTCTTGCCGATCATGCCGGTGGCGCCGTTGGACCAGCTCGCCTTGACCGGCTGCCCGCCGGTGCGGGTGGAGTACGCGGTGGCGCGGCCGTTCAGCCAGTCGACCACGGCCTTGGCGGACAGGATGTCGGAGCGGCCGCCGACGTCCACACAGCCGTCGGAGCGGTTGGTTCCGGCGAGGTCGACCAGGACGGTGGCGTAGCCGCGCGGGACGAAGTAGTTGTCGTAGAAGAGCGGGAAGAGGACCGGATTCCCGGCGGCGTCATAGGTCTTGGTCTGGCTCTCGTTGCCGCGGCCGCAGCAGGAGTAGTACGGGCTGGCGTCCATGATGACGGGGACGCGGCGGCCCTGCGCGGCGGGTTCGCGCGGCCGGACGATGTCGACGGCGACCCGGTCGGTCTCTCCGTCCGCGTCGCCGTCGATCGTGGTGTCCACCCATACCGATTCCCGGATGGCGTTCTCGTAGGAGTAGGCGGGTCTGCTCTCGGATCTGCCATCCGGTGCGCTCGGCGCCGCGGAGGCGGCGTGGGCGGCCGGGGCGCCGAGCGGTGGCAGCAGGGATATGGCGGCCGCGACCAGCGCGGTGACCGCCGACAGCACGAGTGTGGTCCAGGGGATGCGGGGTGTCCGCGTCGGTAGCAGCACGGCCGGACGGTAGCGCGAGTCAACTCCCGTACAGAAGAGGGCGATACGTGTCGCGATCGGGTCCGAGTCGATTCGCGTTGCGGCCGGATGTCGATTGGATGTCGGACGGCGTGATGGACGTGAGGTGCGTGTGAGGAGTACATAAGGTCACGAGTGATCGTTCTCCCCTACGAGTTGGAGGACTCGTGCGTCACCACAGACTTCTCGTCCCGGGCGCGGCCGCGGCCTGCCTGCTGCTGGCGATCCCGGCGTCGGCGGCCGATGCCACACCGGGCGCCCCCGGCATCGGGGACTCCTACTACCCCTCGTACGGGAACGGCGGGTACGACGTCTCCCACTACGACCTCCGGCTGAAGTACCAGCCGAAGACCGACCGGCTGGAGGGCACGGCGACGATCGTGGCCGACGCCCGGCAGGATCTGTCCCGGTTCAACCTGGACTTCGCGCTCGATGTGAGCGAGGTGCTGGTGGGCGGGAAGAAGGCCGCCTTCACCAAGACCGGCGACCATGAGCTGGAGATCACCCCGGCCGCGCCGCTGACCGTCGACCGCCCCTTCACCGTGGTCGTGCGCTACAGCGGTACCCCCTCGAAGGTGGTGGCGAGCGGGTTCACCTCATGGCTGCGCACCCCGGACGGCGGGATCGCGGCCAACGAGCCGGAGTCGGCGTGGTGGTGGTTCCCGAGCAATGACCATCCGCTGGACAAGGCCACCTACGACGTGTCGGTGGCGGTGCCGGACGGAACGCAGGCGATCAGCAACGGCGCCCTGCGGTCGACCAGCTCCCAGCTGGGCTGGACCCGCTACAACTGGCGCTCCGCCAAGCCGCAGGCCACGTATCTGACCACGCTGGCGGTCGGCAAGTTCGACATCACGACGGACACGACAGCCAATGGTCTGCCGGTGATCAACGCCTACAGCAAGGACCTCGGGGACAACGCGGGGGCGGCGCGGGCGAGCGTGGAGCGGTCGGCGGAGATCGTGGACTGGGAGTCCACCGTCTTCGGCCCGTACCCCTTCGACGCGCTGGGCGGCTATGTGCCCAATGTGCCCACGGGCTACGCGCTGGAGACCCAGACCCGGCCGTTCTACAGCCCGAAGGGGTTCGCCAAGGGCGCGAACACCTCACTGATCGTGCATGAGCTGGCCCATCAGTGGTTCGGCGACAGCGTCTCGCTGAAGGACTGGCGCGACATCTGGATCAACGAGGGCTTCGCCAGCTACGCCCAGTGGCTGTGGTCGGAGAAGGAGGGCGAGGGCACCGCGCAGGAGCTGGCGGACTACACCTACGCCTCCTACCCGGCCGACGACCCCTTCTGGAAGGTCGAGCCGGGCAACCCGGGGCCGGAGAACCAGTTCCATGACGCGGTGTACGACCGGGGCGCGCTGGCCCTCCAGGCGCTGCGGAACCACATCGGCGACAAGGACTTCTTCGCGATCCTCAAGGGCTGGACGACGGAGAACCGGTACGGAAACGCCTCGGTCAAGGACTTCGTGACCTATGCGGAGAAGGTGTCGGGCAAGCCGCTGGCCGCGCTCTTCGACACCTGGCTGTTCACCCCGTCGAAGCCTGCCGCCGCGCAGGCGCGGGCGGCGGAGCTGAGCCCGGCCAAGGCGCCGGTGCGGCCGAAGTCGTGGCAGCGGATCCAGGACACGCACCGCACCCACGGCCGCTGAGCCGCCCGGGCCCGGCCGGGGTCACCCACCCCCGGCCGGGTCCCCCACCCCGGCCGGGGCCCGGCGCCTCTGCGGTGCGGTGGCGCCCACCACGCCATGGGCGCGCTCGTCCGGCCCGCCGACTGGTGCGGCGCCGACAGGCCGCCCGCGCCCGCAGTGCGCGCCAGGCCTCAGGTCACGGCCTTGGACCGAGTCCGCTCACGGCCACGCGGCCCCGCCCACGGCCCCTGGCCACGGCCCCTGGTCACGGCCCCTGCCCACGCCCCCTGGTCACGGCCGCTGCTCGCGGCCGTCCGCGCGGGCGCGGCGCCGGGCCTCACGCGCGATGGGCAGATAGCGCAGCCGCTCGGGCAGCAGCGGGACCACGATCCGGACGACCCTCCCGAACCACCGCAGCCGCCGCTCCTGCCCCCGCGTCCATCCCAGCCCGATCGCCTCCCGGGCGTCCGGCGGCATCAGCCCGACGGTGAGGAACGCGCGGAAGCGGGTGAACAGCGGGCGCAGCAGCGGCCACAGCAGCCGGGGCGGCAGCGGGCCGGGCGCAGGGACGGGCGCGTCGGGCGCGGTCAGTTCACGCGCGACGACGGTCGGTTCCAGCCGTTCGCGCACCATCGAGCGGTAGTAGGGCCAGAACTCCTCGACGGATCGCGGCATCTCGTGGTCGTCGATGCCCAGCACCCGTCCGATCCGCAGCCATTCCCCGTACAGCTGCCGCTCCTCGGCGGCGGTGAAGGGACGGGTGCCCAGATAGCGCTGGGCGCGCAGATAGACCGGATAGCCGGTGGCGTGCACCCAGGCGTAGACGGGCGGGTCCAGTGCGCGGTACGGGCGGCCGTGTGCGTCGACGCCCTGGATGGACGCGTGGAGCCTGCGCAGCCGGCGGCCCTCCGCCTCGGCCCGCGCCCCGCCGTACACCCACAGCTGCACCGACCGCAGGGAGCGCTCGCCGCGCCCCCAGGGGTCGGTGCGGAAGACGGAGTACTGGTCCACGCCCGCCCCGACGGCCGGATGCGCCACCTGCATGGTCATCGCGGCCGGCAGGGCGAGCAGGCTGCGCAGCTCCCCCGCCACGGCCCACAGGATGCCGCCGGCGGGCGGCGGGTCGTGGCCTTCGGTGGGGCGGCGGGGGCGCTGCGTGCTCATGGGACCATCGGTGGTGCGGTTACTTCCCTCCCGTTCCAGTGTGCGCCCCCGCGCCGCCGCCGAGCGGGCGCAGGGTGAGCGTGTAGTCGTAGGCGCTGTCGGCCTTCACCCGGTACTGGTCGCGCACCGGGTTGGGGGTGTCGCCGGCGCCGGTGACCGCGTGGTCGGCGTGCAGGGTGTTCCAGCCGTCGTTGCGCTTGAGGAAGTGCGGATAGGCGGCCCGGTCGAGTTCGTCGTACGCGCTGGCGCCCGCCTCCAGATCTCCGGAGACCAGCAGTCCGGCGCCGCCGCGGTCGGTGAGGGACGCCCAGCACACATCGTCGTGGTTGCCGTGGTCCTGGGGCTTCAGATACTCGACGTACTGGTCCTCGACCGAGGAGGCCCAGACGCCCATGGGGGTGCCGTCCTTACGGTCGTTGAAGTTCTCCACCGGTCCGCGCCCGTACCACCGGAAGGTGCCGTACCGCTCGGGCACCTTGAGCCGGAGACCGATCCTGGGCAGATAGGACAGAGTGCGGAAGTCGCCGCGCGCCTCGACCTGGTGCCGGATCCGCACCTGGCCCGCGCCGTCGATCCGGTAGGCCACGGTCTGGCCGAAGGACGCGCCGGTCACATCGGGCGCGGCGGCCGTGGAGCGGACGGTGACGGTGACCGTGCCGTCGTCGCCGGGGGTCGTCTCGACCCCGTCGACGGTGGTGCGCAGCCGGTCCAGGCCCAGGGTCCGCCAGCGCTTGCCCTCGGCGGTGCCCCAGTCGGAGCGCTCATTGCTGATCGGGGCGCGCCAGGCGTCCAGTTCGGGGCCGGAGCGGAGCAGTTCGCGGCCCGCCACGCGCATCGAGGTGAGCGTGCCCTCCTTCTTTCCGAAGGTGTACTGGAAGTCCTCGCCGCCGACCCGCACGGTGTCGCCGCGCTCGACGGCCTTGGCGGGCTGGTCGGCCGCCGGGGCGGGGGCGGGCTCGGGCACCTTGTCGCCGCCGACCGCGAACTGGCCGAAAGACACCACATGCCCGGCCTTGGCCCAGTCGGTGGAGTGCGCGGTGACGGCCCGCACGGTCAGATGGCGCTCATAGCCCCCGGGATTGGCGGGCGGGGCCGGGAGCTGGACCGTGGCGCTCTCGCCGGGCCCCACGTCCAGGGCGCGGGTGCCGCTCGCGACGGTCCGCGCGCCCTCGGTCACCGTCCAGCGCAGGGCGAGATCATCGGTGCCGGTGAAGGCGCGCTCATTGGTGACCTTCACCTTGCCGGTGCGGGCGCCGTCCTCGCCGCCCGGGTCGGTGATCCGGATCGGCGCCTGCACCCAGGCGAGCTGGGCGGTCTCCGGCTCCGGGTCGCGGTCGGCGGTGACCAGGCCGTCCACGCCGGACTCATAGAGCCCGTAGGAGAGGTAGCTGCCCTTACGGGTGAAGTCGTCGAAGTCGAGCGCGATCAGGGCGTCGCCGCGGGGGTCCCGGTCCTGGGCGAGCGGCTCCGCGCCGAGCGCCGTGTCATAGACCCGGACCTGGTCGATGGTGCCCTTGGCGGTCCGGCCGGTCCAGCCGTCCTCCATGGTGTCGTTGTTCCGGCCGACGCCGAGGTCGAAGCCGGTGTAGTCGATACGGCCGCTCCACGCGGTCTCGGTGAGCTCCTTACCGTCGGCATAGAGGCGCAGCGCGGTGCCGTCGTAGGTGCCGGTGACCCGGTGCCAGGCGCCGGTCCAGCCGTCGGGCACGGGGGCGGTGACGGTGCGGGGCTTACCGCCGCCGGTGATCGTGAATTCGAGGGTCTTCTCGTCCTTCATCCGCAGGACGTACTGGTCACCCTTGCTGACGATGGTGAAGTCCCCGGTCCAGGGCTCGGCCGGTCTGACGCGGGCGTCGAGGGTGACGGCGGTGCCGGTGAGGTCGAGCTTCGGATCGCGGTAGATCTCGACGAAGTCGTCGAGACCGGACAGATACAGCGCCTTGCCCTTTCCGCCGTACCCGTCGACCACGTTGGGCTTGCCGGAGAGGGAGGCGGCGATGTCGTTGCCGGAGGAGTCGGGGGTGGTGATCAGCGGACGGCGGATGTTCTGCTCGGCCCAGTCCCAGATGAAGCCGCCCTGGGCGCTGGGGTAGGCGCGCATCACCTCCCAGAACTCGCGGAAGTTGCCAAGGCTGTTGCCCATGGCGTGGGCGTATTCGCCCATCACGATGGGCTTGGTGAAGGTCTTGGCCTTGGCTTCGAGGGACGCCGGGGTCGGGTAGCGGGGTCCGGCGATGTCCGCGTAGGGCGCGTCGCCGTCGGGGCTGTTGGACTGGTGGTAGAGCGGGCGGGTGGGCTCGTTCGCCCGGGTCCACTTCGCCATCGCGTAGTGCGCCTTGCCCAGCCCGGCCTCGTTTCCGGTGTCCCACATGATGACGCTGGGGTGGTTCTTGTCGCGCTCCACCATGCCCTGGTGGCGCTCCAGGAACGCCTTCTGCCATTCGGGGCGCTCGGCCAGGCAGTCGTTCGGGCAGTTCTCGTGGCTGTGGGTCTCGACCTCCATCTCGTCGTCGATCAGGATGCCCTCGCGGTCGGCGAGTTCGTAGAGGTACGGGTCCGAGGGGTAGTGGGAGGTGCGGATCGCGTTGACGTTCAGCCGCTTCATCAGCCGGACGTCCTGTTCCATCCGGGCGCGGGTGGCATGGCGCCCGGTGGTGGGATCGGTCTCGGCGCGGTTGACGCCACGGATCAGGACGCGCTTGCCGTTGAGCGTGAGCTGCTTGTCCTTGACCTCGATCTCACGGAATCCGACGCTCTGGCGCACGGTCTGGATCGCCTTGCCGTCCGGATCGCGCAGGGTGAGCACCAGCGCATAGAGGTTCGGCGTCTCGTCGGACCATTTGGCGGGGTTGGCGATCCGCCCGGTCAGCTCGGCCTTCCCGGCCTTCTCCTCGGCCGTCAGACGCCGTATCTCACGCCCCTTGGGGTCATAGAGCACCCCGGTGACCTGATGGGGTCGGCTCCTGTCGCCTCCGGTGCGCGCGATGTCCACTTCGGTGCGCAGCGTGGCGTCCCGGTAGGAAGCGTCGAGATCGGTGGTGACGTACGCGTCCTCCATGCGGGTCGTGGGCGTGGAGTACAGCGATACGGAGCGGAAGATGCCCGCGTAGCGCCACTGGTCGTAGTCCTCCAGATACGATCCCGCGCTCCAGCGGTGCACCTGGACGGCGATCCGGTTGGTGGCGCCGGGACGCAGATAGTCGGTCACGTCGAACTCGGCGGACACATAGCCGCCCTGGTCGTAGCCGACGTAGTGGCCGTTGATCCACAGGAACCAGCCGGAGGTGACCCCGTCGAAGCGGATCACCTGCCGGCGCCCGTCCCAATTCCGCGGCACCGTGATGTCGCGGACGTACGCCCCGGTCGGATTGGTGTCACGGGGCACCTTGGGCGGATCGTCCGGGGCCACCTCGCTCTGGACGTTGCGGAACACCGGATGGTCGAGGTCGTCGGTCTGCCAGGTGTGCGGGACCTGGACGCGCTGCCAGGCCGAGGCGTCGTAGCCGTCCTTCCAGAAGCCGCTCGGGGCGTCCTCCGGCCGGTCGGCCATCGCGAACCGCCAGGATCCGTCCAGGCTGCGCTCCCAGGCCTTGCGGTCGGGTCCGTCCGGCCGCAGCCGGGTGTGCGGGGGTTCCTGGCCCTCGCCGGTCCGCTCCGGGTCCTCGAGGTACGTATGCACATCGGCGGGGAACTTGCCCGCGTCCGACGATCTCCCGACGGCCGTGTCCGCGGCCGTGAGACCGAGGCCGACAGCGGTGGTCATGGCGAGCACCGCGCCGATCAGTCGCCGTATCCCATATCTGCCGCGTTCCGAGCTCAATCCGACCCCACCTCACAGATTCGGAAGAAAACCAACACAGCTGAACAGCGACGCACGGTATTCATCGGTAAAGAGATCGTCAACAGGTCGTGCGGATCCCGGTGTTGAGCCAGTGGCGGCGGAAGGTTTCACAGCGGTGCTGCGACAGCAATACTGATGAACCCGATCGGGCAGCGGCCCGGCGGCGCAGGACGACGGAGCAGGACGACGCGGAGAGCGAGGCACGGCCGATGACCACCCCCGGCACCGAGGAACCCACCCTCACCGTCGATGAACTGGCGGCCCGCGCCGGGGTGACCGTGCGCACCGTGCGCTTCTACGGCACCCGTGGACTGCTGCCGCCGCCGGCGATCGGCCCGCGCCGGGTCGGCCACTACGGCCCCGAGCACCTCTCCCGGCTCGCGCTGATCGAACAGTTGCAGCGCCACGGCATGACCCTGTCCGCCATCGAGCGCTATCTGAGCCAATTGCCACCGGATCTGAGCGAGGACGATCTGGCGCTCCACCGGGCCCTGGTCGCCTCCTGGGGCCCGGACGCCCCCGAGGAGACGACCCGCGAACAGCTGGACCGGCGGGCCGGGCGGGAGCTCACGGAGGAGGACATCGACCGGCTGGCCGCACTGGACGCCCTGGAGCGCACCGACGACCCGGATCGCTTCCGCATCGACCCCAAGGTGCTCCATCTGGGGCTGCGGCTGCTGGACGTGCCGATCGAGATGGAGACGATACGCACGGCCCATACGGTCGTCCTGGAACACACCCGCTCCGCGGCGCGCGAGCTCAGCCGGCTGTTCCGGGACGAGGTGTGGGGACCCGAGCGCGATCACGAGTCCGGGAGCGGACCGGAGCGGATGCAGGCGAAGAAGTCACTGTCGGCCCATATGCAGCCGCTGGTGGTGGAGGCGCTGGTGATCGCCTTCCAGCGGTCGATGAAGCATGAGCTGCGGGCCTGGTACGGGCAGGACGCGGACTGAGCGGCGGGGTGTGAGGCGGGGCGCGGGCGCGGGCCGTGAACCGGGCTGGGGCGGAGGTGAAGCGGGGCGCGGACGCGGGGTGAGCCGCGGGCTGCGGGCGCGGACTGGGATGCGGGGAGCGGGCGCGGGGTGAACGGCGGGCTGCGGGAGCGGGGTGAACCGCGGGGAGCAGGCGCGAGGTGAACCGCGGGCTGCGGGCGCGGACTGCGACGCGGGGAGCGCGCGCGGGGTGAACCGCGGGCTGCGGGCGCGGACTGCGACGCGGGCTGCGCGGGTCCGAGGCGGTGCGCCCCGGGCCGCGCGGCCCGGGGCGGTGCTGCGGCCGACCGACCGCCCCGGGGCGCCGGCGGCGGTGGTCATTCGCCGCCGGTGAGCGCGGCGGCGAGCTCGTCGGGGCGGGCGGCGAACGGCGAATGGCTGCCCGGCAGCGACCGTACGGTGAAGGGCTGGTCCGGCATGGCCGCGTCGGCCTCCGCGATCATCAGATCCTGCATCGCGGGGGTGCACGCCCAGTCCTCGGCGCACCGGATGAAGGTGCGCGGGATCCGCCCCCACCGCTCCCGGGTCAGGGCGATCGGGGTGGTCGGCACCGCGAAGGGCAGATCGGGGCTCAGGGCGTGGTACCAGCGGGCGAAGGACTCGGCCGGGACGTCGTGGTAATAGGTCAGCCGCAGCTCCTCCACGTACGCCGGATCGGCGGAGTACGGATTGATCCGGAACGCGCCGATGGCCTCCGGGTCGCCCAGCATCAGCCCCTGCCCCCGTACGGTCGCGGTCTGCTCGGGGGCCGCCAGATAGTCGGCGAAGCGGGGGCGCCCGGCGGGAACGAAGGACGACAGATGGATCAGCTCGTCGACGAGCTCGGGGGCCCGCTCCGCGGCCAGCGACGCCGAGGCGCCACCGGCGCTGTGCGAGACCAGGGCGACCTTCCGGTAGCGGCGCACCGATCGCAGCGCGGCGACGACGGCCCCGGCACACTCCTCGAGGGTCAGCCCGGCCAGCGCCGACTTCTCGGTGGCGAAGCGCGGCTGGCCGGGGAGGTGGAGGCCCGAGGGCAGCGGTGCCTCGAAGCCGTGTCCCGGCAGGTCGACGGCGAGGCTCGCCGCGCCGCGCCGGGCCAGGGCGCGCTGGGTGGGCGCCCACTGCCAGGAGGCGTGCCAGGCGCCGTGGACCAGCACGAACACGGTGCCGGAGGCGGGGTGGGCCTCGCTCACGGGGTGGGAATCGTTCGACGGCATTCTGGGGCTCATGGCGCTCATGGAGAACAGTCCACCGCCACGGAGCGGCGTTATCCACCACGATATCTGACAACCCCGCCGCCGATATCTCCTGGATATCGGCTCGGATATCCTCGGTCCGATGGAGTCACGACATCTGCGGTACGCCCTGGCGGTGGCCGAGCATCAGCACTTCGGACGGGCGGCCGCCGCCCTCGGGATCGCCCAGCCCCCGCTGTCCCAGCAGATCGCGGCGCTGGAGCGGGAGCTGGGCGCCCGCCTCTTCGACCGTACGGCGCGTGGGGTGTTCCCGACCGCCGCGGGCGAGGCGTTCCTGGCCAGGGCGCGCCGGGCGCTGGCCGAGATGTCCGCCGCCGTATCGGACGCGGGCCGGGCCGCCAGGGGCGAGACGGGGCGGCTGCGGCTCGGCTTCATCGGCTCGGCGCTGCTGGAGCTGCTGCCGTCCGTACTGGGCCAGTTCATCCGGGAGCGCCCCGACGTGCGGCTGGGGCTGCAGGAGATGACGACGTGCCGGTCCACGGCGGCGCTGCTCGCGGGCGAGCTGGACATCGCCATCGGGCGCGGCGCGCCCCGGGGCGCGGGTGCCGAGGATCTGGTGTCGGTCACGGTCGGCCGGGACCATCTCGTGGCGGTCGTCGGCGCCGCCCATCCGTTCGCCGGGCAGTCCAAGGTGAGCCTCGAGCAGCTCAGGGGCCAGCATCTGATCGTGGCGCCCGCGGATGAGGAGCCGGTGGTCGCCGCCTGGCTGACCGCACTGCTGGACGAGGGCACCGAGGCGCCCGCGCGGGCCGGTGGGGTCACCGAGGCGTGGGATGCGCACACCATCATCGGGCTGGCCTCGTGCGGGGTCGGGGTGGGGCTCGGCCCGGCCTGTCTGCGGGTGGCGGCGCGACCGGACGTCCGGGTGTGCGAGGTGAGCCCGCGGGTGGAGCTGCCGGAGCTGGTGATGTCCTTCCGCGCCCAGGACCGCTCCCCCGTGCTGGCGGCCTTCCTGGACATCACCCGTGAGCGGTGCCCAGGGGTGGGCGAGCGCCTCGAACGCCGTCTGGGCGCGCGCTGACGGGCCGACCCCGACCGACCGGCCCATCAATCCAACCGCTCCCGCGCTAGCAAGCAGCCCCTCCAACGCTTGAGGAACAGGACCCAGAGGCGGAGCCCACAACCCAGCCCCTCCAACGCTCGAGGAACAGGACCCACGGGCGGAGCCCACAACCCAGCCCCTCCAACGCTCGAGGAACAGGGCCCACGGGCGGAGCCCACAACCCAGCCCCTCCGGCGTTTGAGGAGCGGGGTCCGGGGGCGGAGCCCCGGCGGGGGCCGGGGCTGGGCCCCGGTTGCGGGAAGGGGCGGGGAGGGGAAAGCGTCGACACGCGGCTCAGCCGCGCGGCCCGCCGCACGCCCCTAGTCCGCGAAGCGCTCCCCCCGCTCCGCCTTCTCCACCAGCAGCGCGGTCGGCGCGAACCGCTCCCCGTACGCCGCCTCCAGCTCCCGCGCACGGGCCACGAATCCGGCCACGCCGCCCTCGTAGCCGTTGATGTACTGCAGCACCCCGCCCGTCCAGCCGGGGAAGCCGATGCCGAGAATGGAGCCGATGTTGGCGTCGGCGACGGAGGTCAGCACGCCCTCCTCCAGCAGCCGCACTGTGTCGATGGCCTCGCAGAAGAGCATCCGCTCCATCATGTCCTCGAGGGAAATGCGATCGCCGTCACCACCGGACCCACCGGAACCCCCGGACCCACCGGAACCCCCAGACCCACCTCGCCCGAAGTGCTCCCGCAGCCCCGGCCACAGCCGGATCCGCTTGCCGGTCGCCTCGTCGTACTCGTAGAAGCCCGCCCCGCCGCTGCGGCCGGGCCGCCCGAACTCCTCCACCATCCGGTCGATCACCGCGTCGGCCGGATGCGGCCGCCACGTGCCGCCCGCCTCCTCGGTCGCCCGGCGCGTCTCCTCGCGGATCTTGCGCGGCAGGGTCAGGGTCAGCTCGTCCATCAGGGAGAGCACCTTGGCCGGATAGCCGGCCTGCGCCGCGGCCTGTTCCACGGAGGCCGGGTCGACGCCCTCCCCCACCATCGCCACGCCCTCGTTGAGGAAGTGGCCGATGACGCGGGAGGTGAAGAAGCCGCGGGAATCATTGACGACGATCGGGGTCTTGTTGATCTGCCGCACCAGATCGAAGGCGCGGGCCAGCGCCTTGTCGCCGGTGCGCTCGCCCTTGATGATCTCGACCAGCGGCATCTTGTCGACGGGCGAGAAGAAGTGCAGTCCGATGAAGTCGTCGGCGCGCTGCACCCCCTCCGCGAGCAGGGTGATGGGCAGGGTGGAGGTGTTGGAGCACAGCAGCGCGTCCGGGGCGACGACGCCCTCGATCTCCTGGAACACCTTGTGCTTGAGCGCCGGGTCCTCGAAGACGGCCTCGATGACCGCGTCACACCCCTCGAGGTCGCTCAGATCGCCGGTCGGGGTGATCCGGGCCAGCAGCTCGTCCCGCTTGGCCTCGGTGGTCCGGCCCTTGGCGAGCGCCTTGGCCAGCAGCCCCTCGGCATACGCCTTGCCCTTGGCGGCGGCCTCCACGGACACGTCCTTGAGGACGACCTCGATGCCCGCCTTGGCGCATGCGTACGCGATGCCCGCGCCCATCATCCCGGCGCCCAGCACCGCGACCTTGCGGACCTGACCGGGCTCGATCCCCTGGGGCCGGTTGGCCCCGGAGTTGACCGCCTGCAGATCGAAGAAGAACGCCTGGATCATGTTCTTGGCGGTCTGGCCGACGACCAGCTCGGTGAAGTACCGGGCCTCGATGGTCTGCGCGGTCTCGAAGTCCACCTGGGACCCCTCGACGGCGGCGGCCAGGATATTGCGCTGCGCCGGGTAGGGCGCGCCGCCCAGCTGCTTGCGCAGATTGGCGGGGAAGGCGGGCAGGTTGACGGCGAACTTCGGCTGCGCCGGGGTGCCGCCCGGGATCCGGTAGTCCTTGGCCTCCCAGGGCTGTGCCGACTCGGGGTGGGCGTCGATGAACGCCCGCGCCTGGGCCTGCATCTCCTCCGGGGTGGCCACGACCTCGTGCACCAGCCCCGCCTCCTGGGCGCGCCGGGGGCTGTACCGCGCCCCCTGGAGCAGCCACTTGAGCAGCGCGTCGGTGACGCCGAGCAGCCGTACCGTACGGGCGACGCCACCGCTGCCCGGGAGCAGGCCCAGGGTGACCTCGGGGAAGCCGATGCGCGACCCGGGGGCGTCGAGGGCGATGCGGTGGTGGCAGGAGAGGGCGATCTCCAGTCCGCCGCCGAGCGCCGCGCCGTTGATCGCGGCGACCACGGGCTTGCCGAGGGTCTCGATCCGGCGCAGCCCGCGCTTGATGCGGAGGTTCTTCTCGTAGATCTCCTGGGCCTGGTCGGGCCCGACGCGAAGGAGGTCGTTGAGGTCGCCGCCAGCGAAGAAGGTCTTCTTGGCGGAGGTGACGATGATGCCGCGGATGGTGTCGCGCTCGGCCTCGACGCGGTCGGCGATGGCGTCGAGGGAGTCGATGAACGCGGCGTTCATGGTGTTGGCGGACTGGCCGGGGTCGTCGAGCACCAGGGTGACGACGCCCGCGTCGTCCTGCTCCCAGCGGATGGTCGAGGCGGTGGTGGGGTGGCTCATCTGAGGTCTCCAGGGCGAAGGGGAAGGGCGCGGAGGGCGGGGCGGGGGGAAGCGGGAAACGGCGCGTCTCTAGAGCCGCTCGACCACCGTCGCGATGCCCATCCCGCCTCCCACGCACAGCGTCACCAGCCCGAACCGCCCGTCGCGCCGCTCCAGCTCGTCGATCACCGTGCCGAGGATCATCGCGCCGGTCGCGCCCAGCGGATGGCCCATCGCGATCGCGCCGCCGTTGACATTGACCTTGTCCAGGCTCAGCCCCATGTCGTCCACGAAGCGCAGCACCACCGCCGCGAACGCCTCGTTGATCTCGACCAGATCGATGTCGTCGATGGTCAGCCCGGCCTTGGTGAGCGCCTTACGGGTGGCGGGAGCCGGGCCGGTGAGCATGATGGTGGGGTCGGCGCCGGAGACGGCGGCGGAGACGATCCGGGCGCGCGGGGTCATCCCGAAGCGCTCGCCGACCTCGCGGTTGCCGATGGCGACCAGGGCGGCGCCGTCCACCATGCCCGAGGAGTTCCCGGCGTGGTGGACATGGTCGATCGCCTCGATCCAGTGGTACTTCTGCAGCGCGACCGCGTCGAAGCCGCCCGCCTCGCCGATGGTGGCGAACGACGGCTTCAGGCCCGCCAGGGTCTCGGCGGTGGTGCCGGGGCGGATGTGCTCGTCCCGGTCGAGGACGGTCAGCCCGCTGCGGTCGCGGACCGGGACCACGGAGCGGTCGAAGTACCCCTCCTTCCAGGCCCGCGCGGCCCGCTCCTGGGAGAGCGCGGCGAAGGTGTCCACGTCATGGCGGCTGTAGCCGCCGGTGGTGGCGATGAGGTCGGCCCCGATGCCCTGCGGTACGAAACCGGTCTCGTAGTTGGTCATCGGGTCGGCGAACCAGGCGCCGCCGTCGGAGCCCATCTTCACCCGGGACATCGACTCGACGCCGCCCGCGAGCACCAGATCCTCCCAGCCGGAACGGATCTTGGCGGCCGCCAGGTTGACGGCCTCCAGGCCCGAGGCACAGAAGCGGTTCTCCTGGACGCCCGCGACCGTGTCCGGGAGCCCGGCCGCGATGGCCGCGATCTTGGCGATGTCCGAGCCCTGGTCGCCGAGAGGGCTGACGACGCCGAGGACCACGTCGTCGATGGCCGCCGGGTCCAGCTCGGGGAACCGCCGCCGCATCTCGTGGATCAGGCCGACCACCAGGTCGACGGGCTTGGTGCCGTGCAGGGCACCGTCGGCCTTACCGCGCCCGCGCGGGGTGCGGATGGCGTCGTACACATACGCTTCGGTGCTCACTTCAGCGGCCTTTCAGGAGAGGGTTCGGGCCGGGACGGCTCAGGGGGGCGGCGGGATGCGGACGGGGGTTCATGACGTCCATACGGGGGTTCACGCCGTCCATCCAGGGGTTCATGACGTTCCTGACGGGTTTCCCTCGACGAGCGAGGTGACTCCCCAGTCGCGCGCCACCTCGGCGGTGTCCGCCCCAGGGCGGACGGGCGCGCGGCGCACCGCGCCCGGCGTGGCGGAGAAGCGCGGGGCGGGCGCGGGCTGGGTGATCCCGCCGTGGTCGACGAAGGTGGAGCGGGCGGCGAGGTGCGGATGGGCCGGGGCCTCGCGCAGGGACAGCACGGGGGCGACGCAGGCGTCCGTGGCGCTGAAGACGGCGGTCCACTCCTCGCGGTCGCGCTGCTTGAAGCGGTCGGCGATGGCGGTGCGCAGCGCGGCCCAGCTGTCGAAGTCATCGCGGGCCGGGGCCTGGTCGGCGATGCCCAGCAGCTCGATGAACTCCGCGTAGAACTTGCGCTCCAGGGGCCCGACCGCCATATAGCCGCCGTCGGCGGTCTCATAGGTGCCGTAGAAGGGGCAGCCGCCGTCGAGGAGATTGGTGCCGCGCTGGTCGCGCCAGCCCCCGGCGGCCATCATGCCGTGGATGGCGGAGGTGAGATGGGCGGTGCCGTCGACGATCGCGGCGTCCACGACCTGGCCGGTGCCGCCCGCGCGGGCGTGCTGCAGGGCGGCCAGGACGCCGATGACGAGATACAGCGAGCCTCCCGCGTAGTCCCCCAGGAGGTTGGCGGGGGCGATGGGCGGGCCGTCGGCGGCGCCGATCATGCTGAGGGCGCCGGTGACGGCGATATAGCCGATGTCATGGCCGGCGGTGCGGGCGAGCGGGCCCTCCTGCCCCCAGCCGGTCATCCGGCCGTAGACCAGCCGGGGGTTGCGCGCCAGGCACTCCTCCGGGCCGAGGCCCAGCTTCTCGGTGACCCCCGGGCGGTACCCCTCGATGAGGATGTCGGCGCGCTCCACGAGGTCGAGCACGGCGGCCACGCTCCCCTCGGCCTTCAGGTCGAGGAGCACCGAGCGCTTGTTGCGGTTGGTGAGGTCGTGGTCCGGGTCGATCCGCAGGCCGCCGGCGCTTCCGGGGCGGTCGACGCGGACGACATCGGCGCCGAGGTCGGCGAGGACCATGGCGGCGAACGGGCCCGGCCCGATCCCCGCCAGCTCCACCACCCGCACTCCGGCCAGCGGACCGGCCCCCGTCGCCCCGTCCTCCGCCGCCACCGTCATGCCGTCCCCCAATCGTGTGACACCACCGCTGTAACACCGCCGATGCTAAGAACGCGTCCCGCATTCCACAAGCCCTCTCCTGGGCCTGTGGACAACCAAGCCCCTTGCCCGGCAAGCGGGTTTGGTCCCTGCGGCGGCACGGCGGGCCGGGTGTGGCGCCGACCGGCCTTGCGGGTCAGGTCTTCTCCCTGTCCGGCCCCGTCATCGACAGCGGCTGTTCGGGCACGAGATGGTCCTCGTCGCCCGCCGGATCGGTGAGCCTGCCCAGCCGGCGCGGCAGATCGGAGCCGACCAGCACGATCACCACCAGCGTCAGCCCGAAGGTGAGCACCGCCAGCGCCCGCCCGAGGGACATGCCCTCGGCCAGATGGGCGCCGAGCACCGGCGCCACCGCGCCGCCGAGGGCCCCGGTGTTGTAGACGAAGCCGAGCGAGGCCGCCCGCGTCGGAGTCGGGAAGTGACCCGCGATGTACTTCGGCAGGATGCCGGAGATCCCCTGGCTCAGCGCGAGCAGGAAGAACAGCAGCACGCCGAGCCCGACCAGGGTGTCCTGCACCGCGAACACCGGGAAGACGAAGGCCAGCGAGGCGAGCAGGGTGTAGACGTAGGCACGCCGGGTGCCGAGCCAGTCGCCCGCGAACCCGGCCAGCCAGCAGCCGGCCATCGTCCCGAACCCGGCGTAGAACATCACATCGGTGACCTCGGACGGGGTGTACCCGAGCTGTTCCTTCAGATAGGTGGGCAGCAGCGCCTGGATCGGCCAGCTGTAGAGGAACGCGCAGAAGACCGTGCATGTCAGGGCCACATACAGCGGCCAGCGGCGCCGTCCGCCGAGCTGGGCCGCGAAGGCGATCAGACACCCCGCCGCCAGGAGCGACAGCGGCCAGCGCCAGCCCGCGCCCGGCGGGGTGAAGACCAGGAACAGCGCGACGCTCGCGGCCACGGCAAGCGCCGTGTTGACGCTCGCGCGGGAGCGTCCGGTGAACAGCGGCCGGAAGGGGTTCGGCCGCGCCTTCGCCGTCGCCACCTCCTCGTGCCAGTCCCCGGCCTCCGGAAGCGCGCGCCGCACCCACAGCGCGACCAGCACCGGCAGCACGCCGATCCAGAACATCCAGCGCCAGCCCCAGTGGGGAACCACCCACTTGTAGAGCTCGGAGGCGAGGATGGTGCCGCCGGAGTAGCCCGAGATCAGGAAGCCGGAGGCGCGGTTGCGCAGCCGCGCGGGCCAGCTCTCCAGGACATAGGTGGCGCTCGCGCTGTATTCACCAGCCATGCCCATGCCAATCACAAGCCGAGCCGTGAACATGCTGATGTAGTTCCAGGCGAACCCACAGGCGAAGGTGCCGAGCGAGTAGAGCAGAATGCTGACGATCATGGCGGCCTTACGGCCGTAGCGATCCCCCAGCGCGCCCAGCACCGCCCCGCCGAGCCAGCGGGTGATGAAGGCGCCCGAGACCAGGCTCGCCGCCGACGCCGTGCTCAGGTCGAATTCGTCGGCTATCTCGGTCAGGACGAGCGTGATCAGTACGAAGTCGAAACCATCGAGCAGATAGCCGATCCAGGCGGCGAACATGGACTTCCACTGACCCCGCGAGACCTCTCGGTACCAGGGCACCGTGGTGGCTTCGGTCATGGCAACAGCCCTCCCTCCTCCAGAAGTTGACGTACGGTCTTGACGGCCGCCTCGCCCAGCGGCACCTGGGGCGCGGCGGTGTCCGCGCACTCGATCACTCCCAGCAGCCGCAGCGCGGCCTTGAAACCGCCCAGCCCCGCCGAACTGGCGCCCATCAGCGCCGGGTCCCCGGCATCGGTGATGGCGAAGAGGGCTGCCAGCCGGTCCTGTTCGGCGGCCGCCTGCTCCCAGCGCCCCGCCCGCGCGTGCTCATACAGCCGGACATAACCGGCCGGGTCGACGTTGGCCAGCCCCGGGACGACGCCATGGGCCCCCGCCAAGAGGGCACCGTCCACCGACAGTTCGGAGCCGGTGAGCACGGTGAAGGTGTCGTCGAGGCCGCGACGGCGGACCTCGACGAGCATCCGCCGCAGCGCCCCGTCGTCCCCGCTGCTGTCCTTGACCCCCGCCAGGGTGGCGTCGGCGGCCAGCGGAAGCAGGATCGAGGACGTCAGCTTGGAGTGGACGGAGACCGGGATGTCGTACGCGAACAGCGGCACGTCCACACCGTCGCGCAGCCGCCGGAAGTGGTCGGCGATCTCCAGGGGATGGGTGCGGGTGTAGAAGGGCGCGGTGGCCACGACGGCGTCCGCGCCGAGTTCGGCCGCCGTACGGGCGTGATCGAGGACCCGCGCGGTCGTCATGTCGATCGCCCCCGCGAGGACGGGCACCCGGCCGTCCACGGTCTCGATGACCGCCTCAAGGGCCGTGACGCGGCTTCGGTCGCTCAGATAGGCGGCCTCGCCGCTGGAGCCGAGCGCGAACAGCGCGCTCACCCCCGCGTCGATCAGCCGCTCGGCGAGCGCGGCGAGGGAAGCGGTGTCGACCTCGCCCGCGGGCGTGAGCGGAGTGCACAGGGGCGGAACGACACCGGTGAGGGGAGCCGGAAGACTCATCGACACCCAGCCTTCTGAATAGCAGGACAATTAGGACGTGGGACGTCCTATGTTCGGGGCCGAATCTGACGGAGTGCCATCGCGCTGTCAAGTACATTCCCCCGTCAGCGCCCCGTCCGAATCCCGCCAGCACTCCGGCGGCCCACCGGCCAGTCTGGAACGCATGAGCGAGAACTACGAGATGCGGGCCATCGCGCCCGAGGTGCTGAAGCAGCTGCGGATCACGGACGACGCGGGAAACCCGCCGCGCGTGGTGGTGGAGGACGAGGAGGGCGGCAGCCCGATGCGCTGCTGCGTGGGCCGGAGCCGGCCGCACGAGACCATCGCGCTCGTCTCCTACGCCCCGCTGCGCCGCTGGGCACAGGAGACGGGGGCCACGCCCGGCCCGTACGACGAGGTCGGCCCGGTCTTCATCCACCCCGAGGAGTGCGACGGCTGGACCGGCCCCGGGATCGCGGAAGGCATCCGGGGCGAACGGCGGGTGCTGCGGGCGTACTCCGCCGAGGGCAACATCCTCGGCGGCCGGCTGCTGAACGACGGCGAACCGACGATCGAGGAGGGGCTGGCGGAGCTGTACGCGGACCCGCGGGTGGCGGCGGTGCATGTGCGCGCCGTCGAGTTCGGCTGCTTCCTGGCCGAGACGCGGCGGGTCTGACGGCGGTGTGAGGGCGCCGCGAGGGCGCTGCGAGGGCGTTCTGACGGCGCTCCGACGGCGCGCTGCCGGTGAGGCCGACCGGGCTCCGTCAGACCCGGCGGCTCCTTTGACGCCCCGGAGCTGCTTCACGCCCCGGCGGCTGCATCACGCCCCCGGGGCTGCATCACGCCCCCGGGGGCTGCCTCACGCCCCAGGAGCCACTTCGGCCTCGGCGGCTTTCAGGGCCCGGCGGCACAGCGCGTCCGCGCGCCGTGTCGTCTCGGGCTGCCGGAAGTCGCGGGCCAGATGCAGGGTGTACGCGCAGGCGTCCGCGATGGTCACCCGGTGGCCGACGGAGACGAAGAGCGGCTTCACACCGTCGCGGGTGCGCAGCGCCCGGCCGACCTCCTCGTCGCCGTCGAGCAGCGGCGACCAGTCGCCGCGGCGCGGCCCCGGGTCGGCGTGGCGGAAGCCGAACGGGTTCTTGGCGACGCCGATGGTGGGCAGCCCGGTCAGCACCCCGAGATGGCTGGCCAGCCCGAACCGGCGGGGGTGGGCGAGGCCGTAGCCGTCGCACACCACCAGGTCGGGGCGGCGGCCGAGCCGCCGGTCGAGGTCGCCGAGCGCGTCGAGGACGGCAGGGATCTCACGGAACGCCAGCAGTCCGGGGACGTACGGGAAGGTGACCCGGCCGACCGCGGTCGCCTCCGCGACGACGGCGAGGCCCCGGGCATCCAGGGCGACGGCGGCGGCCGCGACCAGGTCGCGCTCGTCGTCGTACGCCACGTCCACCCCGACGAGCACGCCGGTGCCGGTGCCCGGCTCGGGCAGCTCCCCGCCGACGACCACGGACGCCCGCGTCCGCTCCTGGACGGCGATGGCCTCGGCCTCGGTCGTGGGCCAGTCGCGGGGCAGTTCATATCGTGGATCGACGGCGCTGGTCATCGTGTGGCTCACGTTACTAGCCTGCACATCATGTTCGTACTGGAGATCACCTACACCGCCTCGGCCGACCGCGTCGAGGCCGCCCTCCCCGAACACCTCGTCTGGGTGGACGACCACTTCGCGAACGGCACCTTCCTCGCCTCCGGCCCCAAGAACCCCCGCGACGGAGGGGTCATCCTGGCGCTCGGCGACGACCGGGCGAGGATCGAGGAGATGGTGGAGAGCGACCCCTTCATCGTGGCGGGCGTGGGCGAGTACACGATCACCGAGTTCCTGGCCACCCGCACGGCCCCGGCCCTCGCCGAACACCGCCAGGAGCGGCCGTAAGGAGCCCCTTGGGGCTTATGCCTTGAGAGAGGCGATGAACGTGGCCCACGGTGCGGCGGGGAACAGGATGTCGGGGCCGTCGGGGTTCTTGGAGTCACGGACCGGGACGAGGCCCGGGACGTTGTCGGCGACCTCCACGCAGTTGCCCCCGTCGTTGTTGCTGTAGCTGCTCTTACGCCACGCGGCGGTGCTCAGGTCCGTGGTTGTGGGCATGAGTTCAGTCCGTCTTGAGGCTTGCAATGAACGTGGCCCATGATCCGGCAGCGAATATGAGAGCGGGACCATCGGGGCGCTTGGAGTCACGGACCGGGACGAGGCCCGGGAAGTTGTCAGCGACCTCAACGCAATCGCCGCCGTTGTTGTTGCTGTAGCTGCTCTTACGCCACGCGGCAACGCTCAGGTCCGGGGTGGTTGGCATGGGGTCCATTCCTCCATCACGGCTCGGATCATCGCCTCGGAGTCGCGGGGCGAGAGGGCCATCGCCCTGAGCAAATCGTAGTTCTCCCTGCGTTGTGCGACATCCTCCTGATCCTCGATGATCATTCCGGACTGGCTGCTCTCGTCGTAGGCCACCGGCGACTCGCCGTGAATCGTGAAGAGCGTCAGTGAACCGCCTGCCTCAATGTGTCCGCCCGCCGTGAAGGGCAGCACCTGAATGATGACGTGGGACTGCGTCCCGCGCTCAAGTAGGGACGACAGTTGGTCACGCATCACCGCTGGTCCGCCGACCGGGCGGCGCAGCACGGCCTCGTCGAGAATGAACCAGCAACGCGGCGGCTTGGCCCGGTCCAGCAACACCTGCCGATCGATACGAGCCTTGACCATGGCCTGAATCTCCACGTCGGGGGCGTGGGGGAAGCCACAGCGCAAAGAGTGCTCGGCTAGCTCAGGGGTTTGCAGGAGGCCCGGGAAGGTGGCGCCGACGTACTTCTCGATGATGACCGCTCGGCTCTCCAACTCGATCATTCGCCGGTACTTGCCCGGGAACGGCTCGTTCTTCGCCAGCGCATAAACCCGCGCGAACATCCCATCCGTGCCGAAGCACGCGTCCAGCTTCGCCGGTAGGTCGTCGTATGGCAGTGATTCGGCCGCCTCGATGCGCGCTAAGTGCGACTTGCTGTAGTTCAACACCTCGGACAGCCGCCGCAGCGACATGTCCGCCTTCTCGCGGTGGCGGCGGATCTCCGCGCCGAACAGGTCGCGTGCGGAGCGGTCGGGGAAGAGTTCGCGTGGCTGGAACGGCATGGGTCCATCCCTCCTGGTCCCGCTGTCCGGCTGGGACCGCTGGCTTGTTTTGAGCTTACGCTCCGGAGGGCAACGCACTTGACACGTTCCGTAATTGAGCCCCGGTGGCCGCACGCACTACGGGACGTCCGGGGGACCACGCGGCGGAGCCGCATATCCGTGCCGGGCGAAGCCCGGTCCGGGGTCTGGGGCGGAGCCCCAGTTGTGGGAAGGGGCGGGGAGGGGAACAGCCCGCCGCAGGCCTCAAGCCCCGGCGGGCACCCCTACTGGGCCTAGTGGGAGACGCAGAGCCGGACCACCAGCGAGACGCAGCCCCGGGAGTCGCCGGAGCCGGAGCCAGAGCCGGAGCCGGGATCGGTCGGCTTGGCCGTGGGCCGCTGCGTGGGCTCGTCCGTCGGCTGCTGCTGCGTCGGCTCATCCGTGGGCTGCCCACTCGGCGTGCCCTCCGGGTCCGTCGTCCCGCCGCCCGTGGGCTTCCCGGTCGGTTCGTCGGTCGGCTGGTCCGACGGGCCGCTCGACGGGGAGGACGAAGCGGAGGAAGAGGGCGAGCCGGGCGAAGACGGCCGGGACGAGGGCGAAGCGGAGGAAGAGGACGACGGCGCCTTCCGCGAGGGCGAGACGGCGCTGGACGGCACATCCGCCGGGGAGTGCCCCGTGGGCACGCCCGACGTGGACGGCCGGTTCCGGGACGCCTCCCCCGGAGCCCCCGCCCGCGACCCGCCCGAGTGCCGCGAGGCCCTGGACGTGGCGGACGTACCCGAAGCCGACGACGAGCCGGACGAAGCGGAAGAACCCGATGAATCAGAGGAGTCGGATGTGTCCGATATGGACGGCGCCGACGCCCCGGCCGGCTGCTGGGCCTCCGCCGAGCCGCCGTCCGTCAGCGCGAGCCCGGTCATGACCGCGGCACCCGCGACCAGCAGCACCCCGCCCGCGGCCGCCGCGACCGCCACCGGCCCCGCCTGGCGCACCTGCCCGCGGACGAGGTGGCGCATGGAACGGCGGGAGGAGACCAGCGGGCCGTTCGAGGGGGCCGCGTGCGCACCGCCGGCCGCCAGGGCGCCCACTCCGGCCGCCCCTACGGCGCCCACCGCGGCGGCGGCCGCCAGGGGCGCCAGGAACCGCGCCATGCCCCGGTCGTACAGCGCCAGCAGCGCCGGGCCGGTCAGCGCGGGCAGCCGGTCGTCGGCCGCCACGAGCTGCTCCATCCGGCCCCGGCAGTCCCGGCAGCCGTCGATGTGTACGGCGATCCGCTCGGCCTGATGCGGGGAGTCCGTGCCCTGCACATGGCCGGGCAGCCGCTCCCAGTGCTCACCGCACGCGGCGCTCGCCGGATAGCCGGGCTGGGCGCGCAGGAACTCCTGGCGCACGCTCCCCCGGACGCGCTCCACCAGGGCCGCCGCGCCGTCCGGGTTCACTCCGGTCCGCCACGCCACCTCCTCCGGCGGCAGCCCGTCCACCTCGGTGAGCCAGAGCACCTTCACCCAGCGCTGCGGCAGCTCATGGAGGACCTGCACGAGCGGTTCGAGGTACGACGCCTGCTGCGCCGGACCCCAACCCCCCGCCCCGGCCGAGAGCCCCCTCACGGCGCCCGTCAGCTCGGCGGGGACGGCGTCGGCACCGAGCGGGTGCCCGGCGCGCAGTCGGCGCCACACGCTGTAGTGCGCCTCGGCCACCAGGTCTCCGGCAACCCAGGGGTTACCGGTAAGAGTTCGGGCATATCCGCACAGACGCGAATATTCGGCTTCGTAGATACGGGTGTAGGCGGCCGCGTCGAGCGGTGCGTGACCTTCGGTCATGGTGGAACAACCCCTGGGGTGGGTGCCTCGTCACTGCCGCCGTTCTGTAACAGCTCCGCACGGCGCCCCGAGACCTTGCATGGTTTGGCAAGCCTAAATGCCGTATGTCCCCTCGAAAAAACACTCGTGACGCACGTCACGTCGAAAGCGGGTGCACTGCCCTGATCGCCCAAACGTCTTAACCCTCGAAAGGGCGACGCGCCCCGCACCTATCGCAAGGGAGCCGACGTGACCACTGTCATCGATCAAGCCGTCCAGGCACAGCTCATCGCGTCGACGCCCGAGTCACGCGCGATTCCGGCGTGCCTGCGCTATGAGCGGGACGACCCGTTCGCCGTCCGTGTCTCCTTCCCGCCCTCCGCGTCCCTCGACGGCTCCGCGGTGGAGTGGACGTTCGGCCGGGAGCTGCTCTCGGCCGGGCTGCGCGGCCCGGCGGGGAGCGGGGATGTGCAGATGTGGCCGTGCGGACCGCGGCGGACGGTCCTGGAGTTCCATGCCCCCGAGGGCATGGCCATGGTCCAGTTCGACACCGCGGATCTCCGCAGATTCCTCGGCCGCTCGTTCGCCATCGTCCCCGAGGGCAGCGAGGCCGGGGCGCTCGACCTGGACCAGGGGTTGGCGTCGCTGCTGAGAGACGCGTGAGCCGGAACGGATACGGATATCTGTGAGCCCGCCCGTACGGACCAGTGAGCCTGTCCGTACGGACACCTGTGAGACCGCCCGTACGGACACCTGAAGCCCGTCCGTACGGACACCTGTGAGCCTGCCCGCCCTTACGGACTCCCGTGAGCCGCCTCCGGCGGACACCCGTGAGCCCGTAACAGGCGCTTGAGCCCGCCCTTACGGTGAGGGGGTCAGGTGGCGGTCGCGGTCGTGGTCGCCGCCAGCATGGCCGTGGCGACGGCGGCGGCGAGCGCCGTCCGCACCTGGGCGATCACCTTCTCCAGCACCGGCCCCATGCCCCCGCAGCGCTCCCCCAGGTCGAGGATCCGGTGCTTGCGGACCTTGGCGTCCGTGGCCGTGACCACAGCCCTCAGCTCACCCGCCGCCGCAAGCGTGACCAACGCCGCGTCCCGTTCGGACACTTCGGCCGCCGGCGCGTCGCCGTGCAGTACGCGCACCGCGTCATCCCGCATTCCGGCCACCTGATCGGGCCGTTCCAGGGTGTACTCCTTGGCCGGGAACAGCCCCAGCACCCGCCTCCCCTTCGCCCGCACATACCCGGCCGCCACCATCTGGTCGCGGACCGCGTGCTCGGTCAGCCGCGGTTGATGTCCCACCCAGATCTGCCAGCTGCGCGGCCGGGATTCGCCGATCAGCTCCAGCAACCCGTCGAGCGCCCGGTCTCCCGTGGCGGCGTCGGCCACCGGGCAGGGACTGCCGTCGGTGTCGGTGAGCATGCCCCGCTGAACGAGTTCGGTAAGGGCGGCGGCGCGGACGAGGAGGGCGGTGTGAGCACCGGCGGGCATGCCGGTCTCGGGATCGTAGGAGAGCAGGTAGAGGGAGGCGGCGAGGGAGAGCGAGCCGTTCGGCATGGGAACCTCCGACGGTCGGGCGTCCGGTGGGGCGGCGTACCTCGACCATATCGGCCACGTGCCCCCATGATCGACCCTCCGCCCCGAGGTTCCGGCGGGGCCGGGCGCGTCGTCGTCCCGGGGCTCGGCTGCCCCGGGGCTCGTCGCCTCCGTATAGGGATGTGGCAGGGACCGGGACACGCGGAGATGGCGGCCACGCGTACCCCCGTGTGTACGCGTGACCGCCACCGGCCCCATTCCCCCGTCGGCCTCGCTCGGGCCTGTCACCCCCGTGGGCCCGGCGGGCCATGTGACCCCCTGTCGGCCCTCTGGGCCGAGTCCTTCGTCGGCCTTGTCGGCCCCCAGCTCCCGCGCCCCCGTCAGGGCGCCGTCAGGGCGCCGTCAGGCCCCGCTCACGGGTGGTACAGCTTCACCACCGCGGTCGTGGTGGTCCGCTTGAAGTCGGCCACCGGTGCCTGGTCGAAGCCGCCCATCTCGCCCCACGACACGACCGTGACGGTCCGGCCGTCGCGCCCCACTCCGATAAGGTGGATGCCTTGCTCCGAGTCCGGGTACGAGGTGTGGACGCCGTAGACATGGGCGCCGTCCTCGGCCGTCAGCGCGCCGTAGTCCCGGCCTGAGGCGGTGCCCTCCGGATAGTCGCGCACCCAGTCCGCGGCGCAGTTCCGGATCTTCTTCTCGGCCGCGGCGGCGAGCTTGCGGGCCGCCTCCACCGTGCCGGTCCTGATCACGATCTGGGTGGCGCCGGTGTCGTATTCGGTCCAGAACGTGCGATGGGTCGCCCCGGCCGACGGAAGGGTCTTCTCCACGCAGAACGGAGGGGTCTCGGGCAGGCCCCGCGTGACATCACTCGCGTACCAATCCGAACTCGGGTGCGGCGGGAGCTCCCTCGGCACCAGATGGCCGGGGGTGCCCTGGGGTACGGCCGCCTGCGCCTCCGCCCGGGCCGACGGTGCATGGGCCTGGGCCTGGGCCGGCCCGGTCCCGGCCACGGCCACGACGGCGGCCGCGGCCACGACGCCGAGCGCGGCGCCGCGCAATGAGTGCGTGGGCTTGTGTCGCATGAGCTGTTTCCCCGTCTCTTCCCGAACTCAGGATTTCTTCATGTCCGCCGTCGTACCGGCAGGTCGCGGCGGCAGGACAAGCCTGTGCGCCACTTGGCCGTGACCGCTACGACCGGCGGGGCATGCGGGACGCTGGAATGCCTGCACGTACGCTGACTTGGGGGTATGACAACACCCTGGAACGCGCCCGTGGAACGCCCGCGGGACGATGTCGCGGGCCGGGGCCGATATGGGGGGTGGTGGGCGTGGGGAACGCCAAAGAGGTTGAGGACTTCGCCGAGAGACTGAGGGCGTTGAAGGAGCGCTCGGGCCGTAGCTACGGCTCGCTGGCCACACGACTGCACGTCAGCACGTCCACGCTGCACCGCTACTGCAACGGCGACGCGGTCCCGGCGGAGTACGCCTCCGTCGAGCGCTTCGCCCGGCTGTGCGGCGCCTCCCCGGAGGAGCTGCTCGCCCTCCACCGCCGCTGGATCCTCGCGGACGCCTCCAGGCACCGCGCACGCGAGGCCGATCGGGAGGGCGCGGGCGGCCGCGCGGCGGCCAACGGCACGGTGTCGGCCCCGCGCGGGGGCGCGGCCGACCGCCCGGCCGCGGACGGCACCCCGAGGAAGGCGGACCCGCGGACTGCTGACGGCCCCGCGCGGGAGACGGACGTGCGGTCCACGGACGGCACCGGGCGGGAGGCCGAACGCGAGAGCGCGGGCGGCCGCCCGGCCGCGGACGGCCCCGCGCCCGAACCCGACGCGGACGCGCGGGGCGGTGACGGTGAGCCGCGTCCGTCAGCCGACGCACGAGAAGGCGACGACGATTCGTCGGACAACTCCGCGACCCCCGCCGCCACACCCGGCGCCCGCCCGAACGCCGGTCGCCACCAGGGGCGCGTCGCCGCCTCCGGTCCGGACCCGGTGACAGGCACTCCCCCGGGCGCAGCCGCTCCGAGCGGCCCGGCCCGAGACGGCACCGGACCGGAAGCGGGTGGGCGCTCCCACGACGCTCGGCCGTACGCGGCAGCCGATGCGCGCCAAGGCACCATCGACGAACGGCAGAGCACCGCCGAGGAGCGGCACAACACCGCCGAGGAGCGGCACGACACCGCCGAGGAACGACGGGGCACCGCCACCCCGGCCGACGCTTCAAGGGCCACGCCAACGTGGTACGGCGCCCCGGCCGCCCACCGCACCGCCGCCGCGACCGACCCCTCATCGGACGGCCATGGCGCCGCACGCCGTGGCGGGGCCGCACAGCAGGACGGAAACCCGGGGAACCATCACCAACGCGGCGACACCGGGGACACCACCGAGCACGCCGGCGACGGCCGGGCGCCGTCCGCAGCCGCCGGGCAGGCCCAGCCCCACGCCGCGCCCACGGACAAGACCGCACCCACCGCCAACGCCCAGTCCGCGCCGGCCGGCAACACCCAATCCGCGCCCACCGGCAACACCCGATCCGCGCACCCCGGCAACACCCGACCCACACCCACCGCCAACGCCACATCCGCCGCCACCGCGCGGCGGCGGCTGCGGGCCGTGTCGGGGAGCGACGGCGGCACCGCCGTCGTGTCACGGGCGCGGCGGCCGTGGGCGTTATTGGCCGGGGCCGCCGCCGTCGTCGTGCTGGCCGTCACCGCGGTCGAGGTACGGCCGCCCGGTGAGGACGGCCGTAAGGACGCGGCGGCCTCACCTCCCTCCGCCGCACCCTCGTCCACGCCGCGCACCGGGCCGACCGCCCGCGGGCATCTGGACCGTCAGAAGACGGACGGCGACGACGCGTCCGGCGCGCCGCGCGGCGACGACAAGGACGGTAAGGGCGAGCGCGGCAAGGGGCAGAGAGCCAATGGGGGCGCCTCCGGCTCTCCCGCGCCCGGCTCCTCCAAGGGCCCGGGCGGTGGCGGCTCCACCCAGGTCCCGCTCACCCTCTCCACCCGTTCGCATGTCTGGGAGAACGGCTGCGGTCACCGCTATCTCATCGACCGGTCCCCGTCCCAGGTCGCCCCGCCACCCACCGAGCAGGACGCCCCGACCTGGGCCGCCGCCCATGGCGCGGTGCACGGCGGGACCACCAATGTGGAGGTCACGGTGCAGGGCCGGGCCTCGTCGGCCGTGGTCCTGCAGGCCCTGCACGTACGGGTCGTGGGCCGTCGCACCCCGCTCGCGTGGTCGTCGTTCGCCATGGACAACGGCTGCGGGGGCTCCCTCACCCCGCGCGCCTTCTCGGTGAATCTGGACGCCGCCCGTCCGCTGGCCCGCCCCACCGAGGGCAACGACGCGGGCAAGCCGATCCCCGCCGTCCACTTCCCCTATCGCGTCTCGGCCTCGGACCCCGAGGTGCTGCTGGTCAACGCCCGGACGGCGGGCTGCGACTGCAGCTGGTATCTGGAGCTGGACTGGTCGAGCGGCGGCCGCTCGGGGACGCTGCGGATCGACGACCACGGCTCGCCGTTCCGCACCAGCAGCATCAAGGGACGCCCGCAGTACGCCTACGACTACACCGACGGCTCCTGGCACACGAGCGAACTGAGCGACTGAGCGCCTGGCGGCGGCACTCTCTCACCACCCGCCTCACTCCACCGTCGTCGTCAGCCGCAGTGCCGCGTCCCGGACATCCGCGTGCGGATGTCCGCGCAGCGAGCGCACCCGCTCCCGCCAGGGCTCCGCCCATTCCGTACGCGCCCCGCCCACCTCGGTGAGGGTCGCGGCGAACAGTCCGGAGGCGTGGCCCCCGTCCTCGTCGAGCTGGCCCGCGGCGCGCAGCAGACCGGCGTCGGAGCCCGGCCGCAGTGCGGTGTTCAGCCGTCGGCGCAGGGCGTCGGCGGTATGGACGGCGAGCGCGGGGCGGGTGGTGTGCAGCCGGGCGAGGCGGGCGAGCGCGGCGGACAGCGGGCCGGGGCGGGCGTCCAGGTCGAGGGCGTTCACCAGCACATGGGCGGCCTCCTGGACGAACGTCTCGTATCCGGCGAGGAGTTCACCGGCGGCCCGCGCGGTGCGCCGGGTCACGCGGGGCCGCATCCGGGCCCGGGTGGCGAGCCGGTCGGCGAGGTGCTGGACGCGGCGGCGGGCGGGGCGGTCCCGGTCGGGTTCGGCGTCGGGGCCGCCGGGCCGGGCGTCGGCGGTGACGAGCGCGGCGAGCGCCCAGGCCAGCGGGTTGTCGCCGGGCGACCCGTCGGGGGTCGCGGCCATCAGGTCCAGCAGGGCGTCGGCGGCGGGCCGCCAGCTCGCCCGGTTGCCCAGGTCGGTGACGGCCGCGACCAGCACGGCCGCCGCGTCCGGCGCCCACGGTGACCACGCGGCCAGCGCCCCGTATCCGGCCGCCGCCACCTCGGGGTCGTCGGTGTCGCAGACGAGGCGTATGAGCTGGGCGTAGCGGGCGCGGTGCGCCTCGGGGAGGTCCAGCGGGCGGGTGCGCAGCACGGCGTGGCGCAGTTCGCGCCGTCCGCTCGCGGCGGCGGTCAGCAGCTCCCAGGAGCGTTCGGCGTCGAGCGGCCGGGTGGCGAAGGCGACGCAGGCGGCCTGCACATCGGGGTGCTGGCCGGGCAGTGCGAAGGCGTCGGCGAGCAGCGCGGCGGCGTCGGTCACCGGGAGCAGGGTGGCGGCGAGCCGGACGGCCTCCTTACGGCTGGTGACCTTCGCGGGGACGGGCGGTACGGCCGTGGCGACCCCGTCCGGCGCGAGCACCCCGCGCACCAGCCGCCCCAGCCGTGACGGTTCGGCGTACCGGGCCGCTCTGGTGGCCGCGTACACCGCCACCCGGGCCCGGTCGCCGCCCGCGTGGGCGAGCAGGGCGGGCAGGGCGTCCGCGGGGCGGTCGGTCCGGGCGAGGGCGGCGAGCGCGGCCTCGGCCAGGATCACGTCCGAGGCGTCGGCCAGGGCCACATCCGGGGCGGCGGCCCAGCTCCGGACGGTGGCCGCGCCGGTGCCGGGGATCAGCGCGGCGTCGGCGACGGCGGCCGCCCGCTGCTGCGGCCGCAGGGAGGTATCGGCTGCGGCGCGGTCCAGGAGGCGGGCGGCGGCGCCCTGCTGGCGGGGCAGCCAGCGGCCGGTGTCCCGGCCGGTGGGCGGGGTCCAGTGGGTGCCGGGGGTCAGAAAGCGGCCGTACGGCGGGGTGTCGTCGAGGACGAGGTCGAGCAGATCGGTGCGACGGCGGGTCAGCACGGCCAGGACGGGCGGCAGCACGGCCGCCGAGGGCTCGTGGGTCAGCAGCTCGGCCACGCGGGTATCCCGCTCCACCGGTGGCTCCAGCCACAGCCCGATGGCGGTGCGGACCGTCGCGTCGCTGCCGAACGAGATGGCCTGCCACAGGAGTTCCTGCAGCTCGGGCAGGGCGTGGGCGCGTCGGCCGAGGGAGCGGGCGAGGGCGAAGGTCAGCTCGTGGTCAACGCGTTCCGCGCCCGCCTCCAGCCAGGGCCGCAGCGCCTCGAACACGGCCTGCTCCTGGCCGCGCCGCAACTGGTAGTCGAGGCGGCCCAGATCGGCGGCGCCGACGCTGCCCGCGAGCCGCGTGAGGGTGCGCAGCGCCCAGCCCAGCAGCTGCCGCCGCCCGGTGACGGCGTGTTCGCGCAGCAGTGCCACGGCGAGGTGGCGCAGCGCCTGGCGGGTGGCGGAGGAGGAGTCGGGGGCGGAGATCGCCTCGGCCGCGATGCGGTCCAGCTGCTCGGCGGCGTCGTCGGTGAACAGCGCGGGGTGGGTGCGGGCGAGCGCGCCGAGCGCGGCGGAGCGCACCGGGTCCGGCTCGTTGCGCAGCCGCTCCAGCAGCCGCAGCAGGTCGGTGAGGGCCTCCGGGTCGCCGGAGCGGGCGACGCACTGGATCAGCAGCGGATAGGCCAGGGCGCGGTCCTCGGCCGAAGGGCGGCGCACGGCGGCCAGCAGCTCCTCGCGCGCCTCCTCGACCGGCAGATGGGCCACCGACTCCAGCACGGTGGTCCAGGGCGCGCCGCGCTCGCGCGCCTGGGCGGCCATCCGGCGGGCCTCGGCCTGGCGGCGGGGGCGCGGCAGGACCTCCAGTACGGCGGGTTCGACGACGGCGTGGGCGGAGTCGCGTCCCTCGGTGACCGCGTCGTAGAACGCGGCGCGGCGGGCGGGCGGCAGCGCGGCCAGCAGCCGGGCGAGGGCGTCGGCGTCGTGCCGCAGGGCCCGGCCCAGTTCGGCGAGCTCGGGCGGGTCGGCGCGGACGATCCGGCGCAGCACGGCCCGGTCCAGCCGGCGCCGGGTGCCGCTGTGCTCGGGGGCGAGCAGCAGCCGCAGCGTGGTGCCGGGCTCGGCGGCCACCAGCGCGGACAGCCGGGCCCGTACGGAGGCGGGCAGCGGGCCGTGGCAGTGGTCCTCCAGCAGCTCCAGCACCCGCTGCGGCTCTACGGGCGCGGCGAGCGCGACACAGGGCGCGTAACGGGTCCACCAGTCGGCGCGCAGCGCTGCGGGCAGCGCGGTGAGCTGGCGCGCCGCCTCGTCCAGGACGGCCACCGGATGTCGGGAGACGAGGGGCCGCCAGGCGCGGACGGCATGGAACAGCCCGGGCAACAGCCGTACCACGGTCTCCGCACCGCATCCGGGGAGCAGGCGGGCGGCCTCGCCGTCGCCCCAGCGCTCCCGGAACGGCTCGATCAGCCGGTCCGCGAGCGCGGTGCGCCGCCCGGCCACGACGGTGCGCACCAGTTCGCGCCGTACGGTGGCGGGCGCGTCCTCGAAGGCCGCCTCCAGCGCGTCGTCCGCGATGGCGGCGGGGCCGCCGCGCCGGGCGGTGTCGAGGGCGCGGTGCCGCACCACCGGGTCCGGGTCCGCGAGCCGCGCCGCGAGGTGGCCGGTCCGGCCACCGGCGGCCGCGGCCACGGCCGCCAGCCGCCGCTCGTACGGCCCGCGCCGCTCCAGCTCCTCGATCAGCGCACCCAACCGCCCCTCGGCACTGGCGGCCCTCGCCCGCCCGGCCAGCTCCCGCATCCGCCGTGGAAAGGGCAACGGATCGAGAACGGCGAGCAACTCGTCGGCGAGGGCACCGGGGGATTCGGGGCCGCGGTGGGCTTCCGGGCCACGGTGGGCTTCGGAGCCCGCCTGCGCTTCGGGACCGCGATGGACTTCGGAGCCACGGTCGGTTTCGGGCCCACGGTGGGGCTCGGAGCCACGGTGGACTTCGGGCCCACGGTGGGGCTCGGGGCCGAGGTGGGTTTCGGGCCCACGGTCGGCTTCGGGGCCGCGGTGGGCTTCGGACGCGTTGACCATGCCAGGGATTGTGCCGCCCACACGTCCGGTCACACGTCTCGCCGGAAAATGGTTTCCCGCAGCACCCTCGCCACCCCGGCCCCTCGCGCCCGGCCCCGACCCCTCGCGCCCGGCCCCGACGCCTCGCGCCAGCACCGGCCCCCGCCCCCGGCACCGGCCCCTCCCGCCCGGTCGCGGTCGCTCGCGTCCCGGCCGCGCGTGCCACAATCCGGGCCGCGAGGCACACGGCCTCGGCGACCGGCAGCCCGGCGGCGACCCCGGGCGCGCCCCGGCCGGGCGCGCCGGGCTCGCCGATCCCGCCGGGGCCGCCGAGGACGCCGGGACCGCCAGGACCACCGAGGCCACCCGGACCGCCAGGACCACCGTGACCGCCGGGGCCACCGGCACCACTCGGACTGCCCGGGCCGCCGAGGCCACCCGGACCGCCGGAGCCACCGAGGCCACCAAGGCCACCCGAACCACCAAGACCACCGAGGCACCCGCTCACATCCCCGCCGCGCCCGCGGCTTCCCTACGCCGTGCGAGCGTGACCCGTGCCGCTTACGCTCAGTGTGTGGGCCGGCCGGGTGCTTCGACGGATCCACCTCGGGACCGGCCCCGTCGTCCGAGCCCGGAGGAGCCCATGCCGGAGCTGTTCATCGGCGGCCACTGGACGACCGCCCTCGACGGACACAGCCGCGAGATCCGCTGTCCGGCGGACGGCTCGCTGGTGGCCGTGGTCGACGAGGCGGGGCCGGGTGACGCCGCCGCCGCGGTGGCGGCCGCCCGGGACGCCTTCGACCGCGGATCGTGGCCCAGTACCCCGGCCGCCGACCGGGGCGGGCTGCTGCTGCGGGTGGCCGATCTGCTGGAGCGCGAGAAGACGACGCTCGCCCGCGCCGAGTCGCTGGACACCGGGAAACGGATGGTCGAGAGCGAGTACGACCTCGACGACATCGCGAACTGCTTCCGCTACTTCGGCAACCTCGCCTCCTCCGCCGGCGCCGGCCGCGTGGTGGAGGTGGGCAGCGCGGAGATCGACAGCAGGGTGGTGCACGAACCGGTCGGGGTCTGTGTGCTGATCACGCCGTGGAACTACCCGCTGCTGCAGACGGCCTGGAAGGTGGCGCCCGCGCTGGCCGCCGGGAACACCTTCGTCCTCAAGCCCAGCGAGCTGACCCCGCACACCGCGATCCATCTGATGCGGCTGCTGACGGAGGCCGGGCTGCCCGGTGGCGCCGCCAATCTGATCCTGGGTTCGGGGGCCACCGCGGGCGCGCCGCTGGTCACGGACGAACGGGTGGACATGGTGTCCTTCACCGGCGGGGTGGTCACCGGGCGCTGGATCATGTCGGCCGTCGCACCGACGGTGAAGAAGCTGGCCCTGGAGCTGGGCGGCAAGAACCCCAATATCGTCTTCACCGACTGCGATTTCGACACCGCGGTCGACTACGCGCTCACGGCGGTGTTCCTGCACTCCGGGCAGGTCTGCTCGGCCGGCGCCCGGCTGCTGGTCCAGGAGCAGCTGCATGACGCGTTCGTCGACGAGATCGTCCACCGCGCCCGGAACATCCGGCTGGGCGGGCCGTTCGACGAGAACGCCCGCACCGGCCCGCTGATCTCCGCCGAGCACCGCCAGAAGATCGCCGACTATGTGGCGGCGGGGATCGACGAGGGCGCGGTGCTGCGTTGCGGCGGGGCCCCGCCCGACGATCCCGACCTGGAGAAGGGCTACTACTACCTGCCGACCGTCCTGGACGACTGCACCCCGGACATGTCCGTGGTGCAGGAGGAGTCCTTCGGCCCGGTGCTCACCGTGGAGCGGTTCCGGGACGAGGACGAGGCGGTGGCGCTCGCCAATGACACGGTGTACGGCCTGGCGGGCGGGGTGTGGACCCAGGACGCGGAGAAGGCGCAGCGGGTGGCGTCCCGGCTGCGGGCCGGGACCGTATGGATCAACGACTTCCATCCGTATGTCCCGCAGGCCGAGTGGGGCGGGATGAAGCAGTCCGGTATCGGCCGTGAGCTGGGCCCGTCGGGGCTGCACGAGTACCAGGAGCTCAAGCACATCTGGCGCAACACCGCGCCCCGTCCGCAGCGGTGGTTCGAATGACGGCGAGCGAGTCGGCAGGACCGCCGCCGAGGCCGGAGGGTGCGCACGACGACGACTCGCTCGCCGAACTCGGCTACCGCCCGGAACTCAAGCGCACCCTGGGCAACTTCCACACCTTCGCCGCCGGGATCAGCTACATCTCCATCCTGACCGGCACCTTCCAGCTCTTCTACTTCGGTGTCGCGCACGGCGGCCCGGCGTACTGGTGGTCATGGCCGATGGTGTTCCTCGGGCAGCTGATGGTGGCGCTGAACTTCGCCGAGCTGGCCGGCCGCTATCCGGTGGCGGGTTCGGTCTACAACTGGTCCAAGCTGCTGGGCGGCCCTCATGTGGGCTGGTTGGGCGGCTGGATGATGATGACGGCCTCGATGGTGTCGCTGGCGGCCGTGGCGCTCGCGTACCAGGTGACGCTGCCGCAGATCTCCTCGTTGTTCCAGTTCATCGGCGACGGCTCCACCGGGACCGAGCGCGCGGCCAACGCGGTGCTGCTCGGCAGTGTGCTGATCCTGTTCACCATGATGGTCAACGGCTTCGGGGTGAAGCTGATGGCCCGTATCAACTCCGCGGGCGTGGCCATCGAGCTGATCGCCACGGTCGTGCTGATCCTGCTGCTGGCCGCGAACATCGCCCGCGGCCCGTCCGTGGTGCTGGACACCTTCGGCCGTGGCCAGGGTCAGCCGCTGGGCTACCTCGGCGCGTTCCTCACCGCCTCGCTCGCCTCGGCGTATGTGATGTACGGCTTCGACACGGCGTCCTCGCTGGGCGAGGAGTCCGTGGACCCGGGCCGTAACGCGCCGCGCGCCATCCTGCGGGCGCTGGTGGCGTCGTTCGCCCTCGGCGGGCTCATCCTGCTCTTCGCCCTCATGGCGGTGCCGAATCCGCGCGACAAACGGCTGGCGGTGGACGGCCTGCAGTTCGTGGTGCTCTCCGCGCTCGGCCACGGCGTGGGCCTGATGGTGCTGTGGTGCGTGGTCGTCGCGATCACCGTATGCGCGCTGGCCGTGCACACCGCCGCCATCCGGCTGATGTTCGCCATGGCCCGGGACAACAACCTGCCCGGCGGCTCCCGGCTGGCCCGGGTCCATCCGCGGTTCCAGACCCCGCTGCTGCCGGCGGTGCTGATCGGGCTGGTGGCCATCGCGATCCTGGTCCTCAACATCAACCAGCCGCAGATCTTCTCCGTGGTCACCAGCATCGCGATCATCATGATCTACTTCGCGTATCTGATGGTCACCCTGCCCATGCTGGTACGGCGGCTGAGGGGCCAATGGCACCCGGCCGAGGGCCGCTTCTCGCTGGGGCGGCTGGGGCTGCCGGTCAATGTCCTGGCCGTGCTGTGGGGCACCGCGATGACCGTCAACCTCGCCTGGCCCCGGGCCCAGGTCTACAACGCCACCGGACCGCAGCACTGGTATCTGCGCTGGGGGGCGGTCCTGTTCGTCGGCGTGGTCGCACTGGGCGGCTTCACCTACTACTGGTTCGTCCAGCGGACCCGTACGGGTGTGCTCGCCGAACACGCGGCCGCCACCACCCCGTGAGGAGAGGCCCGTGGACCAGTTCGACTACGTGGTGGTCGGCGGCGGTACGGCCGGATCGGTGGTCGCGGCGCGGCTGTCCGAGGACCCCTCGGTGAGCGTCTGCCTGCTGGAGGCGGGCCCGTCCGACGTCGGGGACGACAACATCCTGCGGCTGAACCGCTGGATGTGGCTGCTGGAGTCCGGCTACGACTGGGATTACCCGGTCGAACCGCAGGAGAAGGGCAACAGCTTTCTGCGCCACGCCCGCGCCAAGGTGCTCGGCGGCTGCTCCTCGCACAACTCCTGCATCGCCTTCTGGGCCCCCGCCGAGGACCTCGACGAATGGGCCGCCATGGGCCTGGACGGCTGGTCGGCCGCCGACTGCTTCCCGCTCTACCGGCGACTGGAGGACAACGACGCGCCCGGCGACCACCACGGCCGCGGCGGCCCGGTCCGGATCCGCACCGTGCCGCCCGAGGACCCGTGCGGCAGGGCTGTGCTGGCGGCCTGCGAGGAGGTGGGCATCCCGATCACCCCGTTCAACACCGGGACGACGGTGCTGGACGGCGCCAACTGGTTCCAGATCAACGCCCGCGAGGACGGCACCCGCTGCTCCGCCTCGGTCGCCTACCTCCACCCCGTCATGGACTCCCGGCCCAATCTGGAGGTGCGCACCGGACTGCAGGCCAAGCGGCTGGTCCTGGACGAGAACCTGCGCTGTACCGGTGTCGACTACCTCTCCCCGGATCTCATCCGCACCCTGCGGGTGCACGCCCGGCGCGAGGTCATCGTCTCCTGCGGCGCCATCGACACCCCGAAACTGCTGATGCTCTCCGGTATCGGCCCCGCCGGACATCTGCGGGAGACGGGGGTGGAGGTGCTCGTGGACTCCCCCGGTGTCGGTGGCAACCTCCAGGACCACCCCGAGGGCGTCATCATGTGGAACGCCGAGCAACCCATGATCAAGAGTTCCACCCAGTGGTGGGAGATCGGCATCTTCACCGCCACCGAGCCCGATCTGGACCGCCCGGACCTGATGTTCCACTACGGCGCGATGCCCTTCGACCTGAACACCTACCGTCGCGGCTACCCCACCTCGGAGAACGCCTTCTCCCTCACCCCGAACGTCACCCGCGCCCGCTCCCGCGGCACCGTACGGCTGGCCACCCGCGACTTCCGCGACAAGGCCCGCGTGGACCCCCGCTACTTCACCGACCCCTACGACATCGACATCATGACCCACGGTCTGCTGCTCGCCCGCAAGATCGCCGCCCGGCCCGCGCTGGCCATGTGGGCCGGCACCGAACTGGCCCCCGGGCCCGATGTGAACAGCAGCGACGAACTGGCCGCCTACATCCGCGGGACCCACAACACCGTCTACCACCCGGCGTGCACCGTGCGGATGGGCGCGCCCGACGACCCGGACGCCCCCCTCGATCCGCGGCTGAGGGTCAAGGGTGTGACGGGGCTGCGGGTCGCGGACGGCTCGGCGATGCCGTATCTCATCGCCGTCAATCCGTGCATCACGACGATGATGATCGGCGAGAAGTGCGCGGACATGATCAAGCAGGCGTGATCAAGAAGGCATTGAGCAGGCGTGATCGAGCAGGACTCCTTCCACTGTTCCCCAACTCCTGTGGCCATTGAGGGCGTTGGCACGCCCCGGCCACAGGATTCCCTTGAGCACATCAGCTCGCGGCCACCACTCTGATCGCACCTTCCGACAGGAGAGTCGGATTGCGATGAGGGAGGAAGCCAGCCGATGCGAAGATTGCGTCGCTTCTTGGCTGTGGTGGGTGCCGCCGGTGTGATGGGCGCCATGGCCGCTCCGGTGGCCAGCGGGCGGCCGTCCCAGGCCGCCGCGGAGGCCCCACCGGTCCGTACGCAGCAGCACACGGTCACCCTGATCACCGGCGACACGGTCAGCGTCACCACCGGCGCCGACGGAAAGTACGCCGTGGAGGTGGAGCGAGCGCCGGGCCGCGAGTCGGCGGAGTTCGTGACCACCCAGCAGGACAAGGAAATCAGCGTCGTACCCGTGGACGCGCTCCGGCTGATGTCCAAGGGCCGGGTCGACGCGGGCCTGTTCAACATCACCCAACTGGTGAAGCAGGGCTACGACGACCGGAAGACCAGCTCGATCCCGGTCATCGCCACCTATCGCACCAAGGCCGCGCACCCGACCCCCGAGGGCGCGCGCAAGACCCTCGCCCTCACCAGCGTGGACGGTGCGGCGCTCAGCGCCAGGAAGGCCGACGCGGCGGACTTCTGGGCCGACGTCAGCCGCGACAAGGGGTTACGGAAGCTCTGGCTGGACCGGAAGGTCAAGGCGTCGCTCGACGTCAGCGTTCCGCAGATCGGCGCCCCGGAGATGTGGAAGGCCGGATACGACGGCAAGGGCGTGAAGGTCGCCGTGCTGGACACCGGCATCGACGCCACGCACCCGGACGTCAAGGACGCCGTCGCCGACTCCAAGAGCTTCGTCCCGGACCAGACCGTCAAGGACGGCCACGGCCACGGCACCCATGTGGCCGACACCATCGTGGGCAGCGGCGCCGGATCCGACGGGAAGTACAAGGGCGTGGCCCCGGGCGCGAAGCTGCTGGTCGGCAAGGTGATGAACGACGCCGGCGAGGGCTACTCGTCGTGGATCATCGAGGGCATGGAGTGGGCCGCCGCCTCTGATGCCAAGATCATCTCCATGTCGCTCGGCGGCACGGCGTCCGGCCCCTCGGATCCGCTGAGCGAGGCGGTCGACCAGTTGTCGGCGTCCTCCGGGGCGCTGTTCGTGATCGCGGCGGGCAACTCCGGCCCGTTCGACGGGACCGTGGAGACCCCCGGCATCGCCGATTCGGCCCTCACCGTCGGCGCCGTCGACAAGTCCGACAAGTGGGCGACCTTCTCCAGCCGCGGTCCGCGCACCGGGGACTACGCGGTCAAGCCCGACATCACCGCGCCCGGCGTGAACATCACGGCGGCCCGTGCGGCCGGTACGGCCATGGGCACCCCCGTCAACGACCTGTACACCACGTCGAGCGGCACCTCGATGGCCACGCCGCATGTCGCGGGCGCGGCCGCGATCGTCGCGGAGGTCCACCCCGACTGGACCGGCCGGCAGATCAAGGACGCCCTGGCCAGCACCGCGAAGACCAGCGCGGCGGACGACCCGTTCACCCAGGGCGACGGCCGGGTCGACGTGCCGCGCGCGGCCACCCAGAACGTCTTCGGGACCCCGGCCCTCAGCTACGGCCAGTACGCGTACGACGCCGACAAGGCCGACCCCAAGGCCATCAAGTACACCAACGGCACTGACAAACCGGTGACGCTGAAGCTGGCGTCCTCGGTCGGCGACGACTCCCTCACCCTCGGCTCCGACACCGTGACCGTGCCCGCTAACGGCGAGGTGAAGGCCCTGGTCACCGTCGACCCGGCGAAGGCGAAAGCGGGCCGGCACGCCGGGTACATCACCGCCACCGGCGACGACGGCGCGGGCGGCACGGTCAAGGTGACCACGGCCGTCGCCTACGAGAAGGCGCAGAAGCTCTACGACCTCAAGGTCACGCTGCTGGACCGGGAGGGCAACCAGGCTCCGAGCGGGCTCTACACCCTCCAGGAGCTCAGCGACGCCGGCCAGAACCAGTTCGGGTACATGCGCGGCTCCGACTCCTTCCAGCTCCCGGCCGGTACGTACTCCCTCGCCACCTGGATCCCGGTACTCGACAGCGGCGGGCACGAGGTCGCGACGAGCATCGTGGGCAATCCGCAGTTCGAGCTGACGGGCGACACCTCGCTCACCCTCGACGCCCGCAGGGCCGTCGAGATCAAGCCACAGACCAAGGAGAAGGACGCCCAATCCCAGGGCGTGACGACCTCCTGGCACCGGGAGCTGAAGGGCGGCAGCTCCTTCGGCCTGACCTACTCCATGGGCAGGTGGAGGAAGCACATCTACGCGGCGCCGACCGAGAAGGTCACCGAGGGCTTCTTCGAGTTCTACAGCCGCTGGCGGCTGGAGAAGACGAAGCTGACCGCGAGCGTCACCAGTCCCGAGCGGGTCACGCTGAACCCGGAGTACGCGGATACGTACACCGGCTGGCCCGTCAAGATCGACGGTAAGCGGAAGGTGCGGCTGGTGTCGGCCGGGGCCGGTACACCCGAGGACTTCGAGGGCCTGGATGTGAAGGGCAAGGCCGTGCTGGTGGGCCTGGCACCCGACGGATGGCCCGACGAAGCGGTCATCAACGCCACCAAGGCGGGCGCCGCGTACGTCCTCGTCTACCGCAAGACCACGCTCGGCCTGTGGATCACCGCGGTCGACAGCGCGACCATCCCCGTCATGTCGCTGCCGGGCGAGGAGGGCGACAAGCTGCTCTCGCTGCTGGACGGCCAGTCCAAGGTGACCATCGAGCTGGGCGGTACGGCCAACAGCCCGTACCTGTACGACGTGTTGCTTCCCGAGCGGGACGCCATCGGCACGAACCTCACGTACCCCCTCGACAGCCGCACCACCCACAAGGTCACCGCCCGCTACCACGGCGCCCCGAAGGGACACCTCGGCGCCGAGGCCACCCACACCTACCGCCCCTACCAGCTCTTCTCCGTGGAGCAGAAGTCCGAGGTGCCGCTCGGCACCCAGCGCACCGAGTACTACAGCGCCGACCCCGACACCCGGGTCTGGCGCACCGCCATGCAGGACTACGACGGCGGCGGACGACAGTGGTCGCCGCTGCGGACCTACGCACCCGGGACGAAGGAGACGGTGGACTGGCTGTCGCCCGTCATCCGGCCCACCACCGCGGCCGAGTTCGGCACCTCGGAGCGCGAGGGTGACCAACTCACCGTAGCCATACCGGAGTTCTCCGACTCGGGTAACGGACACTACGGCTACGCGGGCGCGGCCAAGGACGGTGTGGACGCGGTGAAGACCAGCCTGTACGCGGACGGCACGCTGGTCGGTGAGGCGCCGTACGGTTCGGGCACCTTCCCCGTACCGGCCGCGAAAGCCGCGTACCGGCTGACGATCGACGCCCGGCGAAAGGCCGACTGGTCGGCGTACTCGACCAGGACCACCACGCAATGGGACTTCACCTCCGCGCACACCGCTCAGGCGACGGCCCTCCCCCTGCTCTCCATCGACTACGACCTCGGCGTGGACCTGCTCGGCCAGGCCAAGGCGGGGCGAAAGTTCGGCTTCGGCCTGACCATCCGCCACCAGGAGGGCGCCGACGCCGCGAAGCTCACCGGCGCGAAGGCATGGGCGTCCTACGACGACGGCACGACCTGGAAAAAGGTCAGTCTCACCCGCTCCGGCACGGGCTACCGGGCCGCGGTCGGCCATCCCCCGCTCGGCGCCACCAACGGCTTCGTCAGCCTGCGCGTCCAGGCCGCCGACGCGGACGGCAATCGAATCGATCAAACGGTCATTCGCGCATATGGCCTGAAGTAGGCCGAAAGCCTTCCTTTGGCGGTAACGAACAACGTCTAGCGTGCCGTTGATCGCATCGTTGCATCGACGCGCTGGAGTCGCCGCCAGTGGACAGCAGAGCATCCTTATCCGCATCCGCATCCGCATCCGCATCCGACAAGACCCCTGCCCCGAGCCCGAGTCCCTGGGCCGCGGCAGGGGTCTCCGACTTCGACGAGACGCTGTACCACGCGATTCTCCATCAGCCCGACGCGGGCATCGCCGTCTGGTCACGGCTGATCGGCGCGTCCCCGGCGCGCGTCCGCCGCGCCTGCGCCCGGCTGCTCCGCCTCGGCCTGATCCAGGCGCCCGACTCCACCGGAGGTCTGCGGCCCGTGGACCCCCGCATCGCCGTACGGGCGCTCATCCGCAAGCGCGAAAGCGAATCCGAACAGCTGGCCGCCACCGCGGACGAGCTGACCAAGGTCTACGCCGCCGGGCTGCTGCGCGTCGAACCCTCCTCGCTCATCGAGGTGGTGTGCGGCGAAAGCGCCAACGCCGCACGGCTGGAGGAGCTGTACGCCCGCGCCGAACACGAGGTCTGCCTCTTCGACTCCCCGCCCTATCTCGCCCCGCGCACCCCGCAGTTGGTCCTCCAGGGCGAACTGCTGCACCGAGGCGTCGCCTACCGCACCCTGTACTCCGCCACCTCGCTGGAGTCCCCCGACCTGCTGGCGTACGCGGAGGGCATGGTCGCGCTCGGCGAACAGGCCCGCGTACTGCCGACCGTCCCCATGAAGCTGCTGGTGGTCGACGGCCATACCGCGATGCTGCCGCTGACCAGCTCGGACGTCGGTCCGGGCTACTCCGCGGTGATCGTGCGGCACTCCGCCCTGACCGACGCCCTGCGCACGCTCTTCGAGACGCTCTGGCAGCAGGGGACCCCGCTGGGCCGGGTGCCGGACGACGACGAGGAGCTGAGCGCGGCGGACCGCCGGCTGGTCGGCCTGCTCGCGGCGGGCATGAAGGACGAGGCCATCGCCCGCCACCTGGGGGTGAGTCTGCGCACCCTGCGCCGCCGGGTCAGCGACCTTCAACTCCGGCTGGCCGCCACCGGCCGCTTCCAGGCCGGTGTGCGCGCCGCCCACCGTGGCTGGGCCTGAAAACCGGCCGGGGCGACCGGAGCTGAAGCCCGCCGCGGCTGTTGGGCCCGGACCCACCGCGGCGGCTGGGCCGGGGCCCACCGGGGCGGCTGGACCCCGGGCCCGCCGGGGCCGGGCCCGAACGAGCCGTCTACGGGCGCCACCGCGGGCCCGTGCCGGTCTCCCTCGGCACGACCGCCTCGATCTTCGCCCGGATCTCCCGCATCACCTCGACGATCCGCTCCTCCCGCCCCTCCGTCAGCCGGGCCGTCGGCACGGAGCAGCTGATCGCGTCCACCGCCGGGATGTCGTACCGCAGCGCGAACCCGAACCCCACGATGCCCACGACCCCCTCCTCCCGGTCGACCGCGTGGCCCCGCTCCCGCACCCGCGCCAGATCGGCGAGGAGCGCGGTGCGGGTGCGGTGGGTGTTGGGCGTCATCGGCGTCAACTCCTCACCTTTCAGAGGGAGTTCGCCGTCGATCCGCTCGGCGAGCAGCGCCTTCCCCAGCGCCCCCACATGGGCCGGGAGCCGCCGCCCGACCCGGCTGAACGGGCGCAGGTACTCATGCGATTCACGCGTGGCGAGGTAGACGACATCGCCGCCGTCCAGCCGGGCGAGGTGAATGGTCTCGCCCAGCCCGTCGGACGCCTCGTCCAGATACGGCCGCGCCGCCCGCACCCGGGGATCGGTGTCCAGGTAGCTGGTGCCGGTGAGCAGCGCCCGGATGCCGATCCCGTACAGCGAGCCGGTGACATCGGTACGCACCCAGCCGCGGTCGATCAGGGTCTTGAGGAGGGCGTACATACTGCTGCGCGGGACACCCAGCTCCTCGGCGAGCTCGCGCAGCCTGGCCGGCTGGTCGCCGCGCGCGGCGAGCAGCTCCAGCAGTTCCACGGTGCGGCCCGCGGACTTCACCTCGCGCACCCCACCGGTTTCCGCCATGGCGCACATCGTAACCGTGGCCGCACACCTTGACGTTGAACCGATTCAACGCTTCTATCGTGAGGCGACCAAGATTGGGAGCGCTCCCAGACCCGCCCCCGCACCCTCCCCGAGAGGACCCCCATGCCATCGATCCCGCACGTCTTACGCAGACTTTTGCTGGTTGTCATGACCGCGTCGCTTTGTGCGGTGGGGCTGAGCATCAGCACCACCGCACGGGCAGCGGCCCTGGGGAACGGCTCGGTGACCGACCCCAACATCGCCTACACCGGCCGCTGGGACCTCGGCTCCGCCACCGCCGCCGTCCCCAACTGGACCGGCGGCTACCTCCAGACGGCGTTCACCGGCACCACGGTGAAGATCAAGGCCCGGGAGGCGGTGAACTTCTACGCCAGCGTCGACGGCGGCGCCGATGTCTTCTACGCGGGCGTCAGGGGCACCGTCAATCTCACCCCGACGCCACTCCCCCAGGGCAACCACACCCTCCGTGTCTCTTACCGCTCCGGTGACACCGTCTTCCAGGGCCTGGTCCTCGACTCGGGCGCGGGCACGGTGGCCCCCCGCGTCCCGTCCGGGCTCATCGAGTTCGTGGGCGACTCCATCACCGCGGGCGCCCTCACCGACCGGCTGGCGCTGGACTCGTACGGCTGGAAGACCGGCGAACAGCTCGGCATGCGGCACACCCAGATCGCCCGCTCGGGCTACTGCCTGGTCGGCAAGGGCGGCTGTGTGGGCCTCGTCTCCCAATTCTTCAAGACGGCCTCCACCGGCGACCAGAACTGGGACTTCTCCCGCTACCAGGCGAGCGCGGTGGTCATCAACCTGGGCACCAACGACATCGGGCACGGCGTCACCGGGGCCGAGTTCCAGTCGGCGTACACCGCCCTCCTGCGCGACATCCGCGCGAAGTACCCGAACGCGGCCCTCTTCGCCGTCCAGACCCTCAAGAAGCGCTACGTGGCGGAGACCAAGGCGGCCGTGAGCGCGCGCAACGGCGCGGGGGACGCGAAGGTGTCCTACGTCGACACCAGCGGCTGGCTCACCGACGGCACGGACTACGAGGACGGCAACGGCCACCCCAACGAGGCGGGCCACACCAAGTTCGCGAACCGACTGGCCCCGGTCATCGCCGCGAAACTCGGCTCCGCCCCCCTCAAGGCCGCCGCTCCCGGCCGGCCGGGCGACCCCCACATCACGTTCAGCGGCCGCTGGGACACCAAGAGCTCCACCAGCGCCTACACCCCCTACTGGGCGGGCGCCTACTTCCGCACCGGCTTCACCGGCCGCACGGTAAAGCTCGAGCAGCGGGGTGCGATCGACCTGTGGGCCAGCATCGACGGCGGCCCGGCCACCTTCTACGACGAGGCCAAGGGCACGGTGAACCTCACCCCCACCCCGCTCGCCGCCGGAAACCACACGCTTCAGGTCAACTACCAGGTGATCGCGGGCAGTTACCACGGAGACGCGGTCTTCCAGGGCCTGACCCTCGACAGCGGCGCCACCACCTTCACCCCACCGGCCCCGAAGAAGCTGATCGAATTCGTCGGCGACTCCATCACCGTCGGCACCACCACCTCGCAGAACGCCCGCACCGCCTACGGCTGGCTCATCGGCGAACGGCTCGGCGCCGACCACACCCAGATCGCCCAGGGCGGCGCCGCGCTCGTCGACACCGCCGACGACCGGATGAGCCTGGAGCAGCAGTTCACCAAGCTGAACCCGAACGCCGCCACGCCCGACTGGGACTTCTCCCACTACCAGGCGCATGCCGTCGTCATCAACCTGGGCACCAACGATGTGGGGCGCGGCGTGAGCTCGGCGCAGTTCCAGGCCTCGTACACCAGCCTGCTCCGTAAGGTCCGCACCGCCTACCCGAACGCCTGGATCTTCGCCCTGCGCACCTTCAGCGGCCGCTTCGGCACCGAGACCAAGGCCGCCGTCACCGCCTTCGGCGACGCGAGGTCGTCCTCCATCGACACCACCGGCTGGCTCGCCCCCGACGATCTCTCGGACTCGGTCCACCCCAACGACAAGGGCCACCGCACCATCACCGACCGCCTGGCGCCGGTCATCTCTGCCAAGCTCCAGGCATGACCACGCCTCATTCCGTCGACCATGACCTCATCCAGGCCGCGACCCGCGTGGCGGCCGCGCGCAGCCGCGGCGACGACCACACCGTGGCGGCGGCGGCCCGCGACCGGGACGGGCGCATCATCACCGCGATGAACGCGTACCACTTCACCGGCGGCCCCTGCGCCGAGCTCGTCGTCATCGGCGCGGCGGCCGCCCAGGGCGCGTACGACCTGGTGACCATGGTCGCCGTGGGCGACCGCGGCCGCGGGGTGATCCCTCCCTGCGGCCGCTGTCGCCAGGTGATGCTCGACTACTTCCCGGACCTGCGCGTCATCGTCGGCGCGGGCGAGCGCCCGCGCGCCGTCCCCGTCGCCGAGCTGCTCCCCGAGAGCTACCGCTGGCAGGACCACCAGGAGCACGACGACCAGCAGGAGTACGACGGCCGGACCACCACGCCGTGACCGCGTCCCGCGTCTACCGCAGGTGAGCCGCCGCGACCCACGGTGACCAGCCATTCGTCCCGTTTGGACGCCGGAGGGGGCGGTACTCGGGAGCCATGGTTCGATGGGGATACACGATGATGACCGAGCAGGCCGGACCACGTCAGCTCGTCGACGACGTGGTCCGGGCCGAACAGGTCGGGTTCGACTTCTCGGTGACCTCCGACCACTACTTCCCGTGGCTGGACTCGCAGGGGCACGCCCCGTACGCCTGGAGCGTGCTGGGCGCCGCCGCGCAGGCCACCTCCTCGATCCCGCTGACGACGTATGTCACCTGCCCTACCGTGCGCTATCACCCGACGGTGGTCGCCCAGAAGGCGGCGACGCTGCAGTTGCTGTCCGAGGGGCGGTTCCGGCTGGGGCTCGGGTCCGGTGAGAACCTGAACGAGCATGTGATCGGGCAGGGCTGGCCGTCGGCCGATGTGCGCCACGAGATGCTGGAAGAGGCGATCGAGATCATCCGGGCGCTGTTCGGCGGTGGCTATGTCACCCACCACGGCACCCACTACGACGTCGATTCGGCGAAGCTGTGGGATCTGCCGGACCAGCCGCCGCCCATCGGCGTGGCCGTCTCCGGGCCGCAGTCGTGCCGGCTGGCCGGGCGGCTGGCCGACATCCTGATCGCCACGGAGCCCAAGCCAGAGCTGGTGGCGGACTTCGAGCGCAACGGTGGTGGCGGGAAGCCCCGGATCGGCCAGATCCCGGTCTGTTACGACCCCGACCGGGACGCGGCCATCGCGCGCGCCCATGACCAGTTCCGCTGGTTCGGGAGCGGCTGGAAGGTCAACTCGGAGCTGCCGGGGCCCGCCTCCTTCGCGGGCGCCACCCAGTTCGTCCGGCCCGAGGACGTGGCCGCGTCCATTCCGTGCGGCGATGACGTCGAGGAGTTCACGGAGCTGATCCGGCCCTTCGTGGACGCGGGGTTCACGGATGTCGCCCTCGTCCAGATCGGCGGTGACCACCAGCGGCCGTTCCTGGACTGGGCCGAGAAGCGGCTGCTGCCCGCGCTCAGGGAGCTGTAGCCCAGGGAGTTCGAGGAGTGTCCGCGCGCCGTACGAAGAGCTGGTGCAGATCGCGTACGGCGCGCGGGACGGAGCCCGAGCGGCGGCGCTGGATCACCAGCAGCACCTCGGTGGCCTCGCCGTCCTCCGCGAGCGGCCGGTGGGTGATCGCGCCACCGCGCTCCAGGGGGTCGCCGATGACGCTGAAGTCGGGGAGCACGGTGACACCCAGCCCCTCGGCCACCATCAGCTTGCCCATCTCGGCCCCGTCGGTGGAGTACGAGAAGGACGGGGTGCGCCCGGCCAGCAGCCGGTGGATGAAGCGGTGCATGAGATAGCCGGAGCGCATGACGATCAGCGGTTCGCGCCCGTCCACCAGGTCCGCCGCGCTCACTGTCGGCCGGGCGGCCAGCGGGCTGTCGGGGCGCAGACAGACCACCGGGCGGCCGCGGAGCAGCTCGGTGGTCTCGAGGTCCGGCGGGACGTCGTCCCCCCGGAGGTAGTTGACCAGGCCCAGGTCGACGCTGCCCTCCAGCAGCGCCCGGTGGATCTCGGTCTGCTGCGCGCCGACCACCTCGACCTGGGTGACCGGGTGGGTGGCGCGGAACTCCCGGACGGCCGGGATCAGCAGTGGGACGGTCGCGGTGTTGACGGTGCCCAGCCGGATCATCCGGCTGACCCGGTGCTGGTCGCCGGCGGCGCCGCGCAGCCGGTCGACGGCCTCGATGACGGTGGCGATATGCGGCAGCAACTCCCGTCCCTCGGCGCTGATCGTGGCGCCGGAGCGTTTGCGCTCCAGCAGATCCACGCCGAGTTCGCGTTCCAGATTGCGCACGGTCTCGCTCAGCGCCGGCTGGGACAGATGCAGTTCCTCGGCGGCGCGGCGCAGTGAGCCGAGGCGGGTGACCGCGGCGATGTATTCGAGCTGTTCAATTCGCACACGGCGCACGATGCCCGCCCGGTGCGCCCGCTTCAAGGGGATCCCTATCACGGTCTCATGAATACCGACTCACTCCCCGGCCCGCGTCCCGGGTAATCTCGAAGCGGGCGCCGCGGAATTCCGCGGCCCGGCCCATGCGTCCGGGATATGGAATGGACCCCGGGCCTTCTTGACCGGCAGGACTTCCCCCTGGTTGGATCGGTGACATGAAGCGACAGGACCTCACGCGGCGACGCCACGTCGACCTCGCGCGTGTCTCCAGCGCGTCCTGTTGCTGTCGGGCTTGACCTGACGTCGGGTCCGAGCGGGCCCTGAGGGATCGCCTCCGCTTCGCTCCCCGCCGCCTCCCATGATCGGGAAAGGCTTTTAGCCGCCGCCACCGAGAAAACGCGGCCGCGCTGCCCGGCCTTTGCGCATTCGCGCTGCCCGGTCTTTCCGCGCCCCGCCCCGGATGAATTCCGCTCGACGCCGGGGCGCCGATTCGCCATGCCCGTATTCGTTCCACCGGGAGTTCCCCATGCCCGCAGAACCCCTCCGTTTCGCCTATTGGGTGCCCAATGTCAGCGGCGGACTGGTCACCAGCACCATCGAGCAGCGCACCGACTGGGGCTACGACTACAACCGCGACCTGGCCGTGCTCGCCGAGAACAACGGTTTCGACTACGCCCTCAGCCAGGTCCGCTACATGGCCAGCTACGGCGCCGAGTACCAGCACGAGTCGACCAGTTTCAGCCTCGCGCTGCTGCTGGCCACGCAGCGGCTGAAGGTCATCGCCGCCGTCCACCCCGGGCTGTGGCACCCCGGCGTGCTGGCCAAGCTGGGCGCCACCGCCGATCACCTGTCCGACGGACGGTTCGCGGTGAACGTGGTCAGCGGCTGGTTCAAGGGCGAGTTCACCGCGCTGGGCGAGCCCTGGCTGGAGCACGACGAGCGCTACCGCCGCTCCGAGGAGTTCATCCGGGCGCTGCGCGCCATCTGGACCGAGGACCACGCCGAACTGGCCGGGGACTTCTACCGGATCCGGGACTTCTCGCTCAAGCCCAAGCCGCTGAGCAGCCCCGCTCGCCCGCATCCGGAGATCTTCCAGGGCGGCAACTCCACCGCCGCCCGCGCCATGGCGGGCCGGGTCTCCGACTGGTACTTCAGCAACGGCAAGGACTTCGACGGCGTCACCGAGCAGATCGGCGACGTCCGCGCCGCGGCCGCCGCCGTAGGCCGCCCGGCGCCCGGCTTCGCGCTCAACGCCTTCCTCATCGCCCGCGACACCGAGGCCGAGGCCCGCGAGACCCTGCGCGAGATCGTCGCCAAGGCCGACACCGAGGCCGTGGCCGGCTTCCGCGGCGCCGTCCAGCAGGCGGGCCGGTCCACCGCCGACGGCAAGGGCATGTGGCAGGACTCCTCCTTCGAGGACCTGGTCCAGTACAACGACGGCTTCCGTACGGGGCTGATCGGCACCCCCGAGCAGATCGCCGAGCGCATCGTCGCCTACAAGCGGCTCGGCGTGGACCTCTTCCTCCTGGGCTTCCTGCACTACCTGGAGGAGGTCGAGTACTTCGGCACGCGGGTGCTGCCGCTGGTCCGCGAGCTGGAGGCGGAGCTGCCGGAGCCGGTGCCCGCGCTGTCCTGACCGCTCCCGGCCCTCCCGCCGCCGTTTCCACCGGCTCCCGGTCCCACCGGCGCCCGATCCCACCGCCTCGACCGCATCACGAAGGGTTGCTCATGGCCACCGTCCTGTCCCTCTCCGGCTCCCCCTCCGCCACCTCCCGCACCGCCCGGCTGCTGCGCCGTCTGGACGCCCGGCTGACCGCCCAGGGCCACCAGGTGGTGCCGCTCGACGTCCGCACCCTGCCCGCCGCCGCGCTGCTCGGCGCGGACTTCTCGCATCCGGCCATCGTCCGGGCCAAGGCGCTGGTCGAGCAGGCGGACGGGCTCGTGGTGGGAACGCCGGTCTACAAGGCCGCCTACTCCGGGCTGCTGAAGTCCCTGCTGGATCTGCTGCCGCAGTACGCGCTCGCGGGCAAGACCGTGCTGCCGCTGGCCACCGGTGGCACCACCGCCCATGTGCTGGCCATCGACTACGCGCTGCGGCCGGTGCTGTCCTCCATGGGGGCGGCCCATATCGTCCAGGGCTGGTTCACCCTGGACAAGGACATCACGGTGGAGTCGGACGGCGGGGTGAGCGTGGCGGCTGGGGCCGCCGAGGCGCTGGAGCAGGTGGTCGACCAGTTCTCGGCGGCGCTCGGCCACACCACCGTCCTGGCCGCGGCGAGCTGACCATGTCGTCCCTGCCCGAGCCCGCCCATGTCATCGCCGATGACACCGAGGCGCTGAAGGTGGCCGCGGCGCTGGCCGAGGAGTTCCGTACCGGCGCCGCCGAGCGCGACGCACGGCGCAGGCTGCCGCGTGCCGAACTGGACCGGCTCTCCGCGTCCGGGCTCCTGGCCATCACCGTCCCGGCCGGGCACGGCGGCGCGGACGTGTCCGCCGTGACCCTCGCCGAGGTGTTCCGGCTGCTCGCCGCCGCCGACGCGAGCCTCGCCCAGATCCCGCAGAGCCACTTCTCGTACCTCAATGTGCTGCGCCGTCAGGGCACCGAGGCGCAGCAGGCGTTCTTCTTCGGCGAGGTGCTGGCGGGGAAGCGGTTCGGCAACGCCCAGTCGGAGGCGGGCACCCGCCACCTCCAGGACATCCGCACCCGCCTCGCCCCGGCCGCCGACGGCTCGTACACCCTGACCGGTGTCAAGAACTACTCCACCGGCGCGCTGTTCGCCGACTGGATCCCGGTGCTGGCCCGGGCGGCGGACGACGACCTGCACGTGGCCTATGTGCCGCGGGACGCGCCCGGTCTGACCGTCGTGGACGACTGGGACGGCATGGGCCAGCGGACGACCGCGAGCGGCACCGTCCGGCTGGCGGCCGTGTCCGTCCCGGCGGACCGGGTCGTACCCCACCACCTCACCTTTCGCGGACCCCAACTGCACGGTGCCAGCGCGCAGTTGCTGCACGCGGCCATCGACGCCGGGATCGCCTCGGGGGCGCTGGCGGAGGCGGTGGCCTTCGTCCGCACCAAGAGCCGCCCCTGGTTCGAGAGCGGCTTCGAGACCGCCGCCGAGGATCCGCTGCTCATCCAGCGCTTCGGCGAGCTGGCCCTCCGGGTCCGGGGCGCCGAGGCCCTGCTGTCCGCCGCCGCCCGGGCGGTGGACGCCGCCCGTGGCCACCTCGACGAGGACACCGCCGCCGAGGCGTCGATCGCGGTGGCCGCGGCGAAGGTGGCGGCGGCCAACGCGGCTTTGGAGACGGGCAGTTCGCTGTTCGAGGTCTCCGGCACCCGCTCGGCCCTGGACGCCCTGGGCCTGCACCGCCACTGGCGGGACGCCCGTACCCACACCCTGCACGACCCGTCCCGCTGGAAGGTCCAGCACATCGGCCGCTATGTGCTCAACGGCACGAAACCACCCCGTCACGGCCTCCTCTAGCCCCGTAGCCCCCGTGGCCCCCGCCCCACCCCCGCTCACCCCTGAACGGAGCCGCACCATGTCCCTCACCTTCCACTGGTTCCTGCCCACCAACGGCGACAGCCGCCATGTCGTCGGCGGTGGCCATGGCACCCCCGTCACCTCGGCCGGAGGGGACCGCCCGCCGTCCGTCGGCTATCTCTCCCAGATCGCCCGCGCCGCCGAACACCTCGGCTTCGAAGGCGCCCTCACCCCGACCGGCGCCTGGTGCGAGGACGCCTGGCTGACCACCGCGATGGTCAGCCAGCACACCGAACGGCTGAAGTTCCTGGTGGCCTTCCGGCCCGGCTTCCTCTCGCCCACCTTCGCCGCCCAGATGGCCTCCACCTACCAGCGGCAGACCGGCGGCCGGCTGATGCTCAACGTGGTCACCGGCGGCGAGAGCCATGAGCAGCGCGCCTACGGCGACTTCCTCGACAAGGACGCCCGCTACGCCCGCACCGGCGAGTTCCTGGGCATCGTCCGCGACCTGTGGGACGGCAAGACCGTCGATGCCACCGGTGAACACCTCCAGGTCGAGGGCGCCAAGCTGGCCCGGCTCCCCGACCCGCTCCCGCAGGTGTACTTCGGCGGCTCCTCCCCCGCCGCGGGCCAGGTGGCCGCCCGCCATAGCGATGTCTACCTCACCTGGGGCGAGCCCCCCGCCGAGGTCGCCCGGAAGATCGCCTGGATCCGCTCCCTCGCCGCCGCACAGGGCCGTACGATCCGCTTCGGCATCCGGCTGCACGTCATCACCCGCGACACCGCCGAGCAGGCGTGGGCCGAGGCCCGCCGGCTGCTCGACGGCTTCGACCCGGAGACCGTGCGCTCCATCCAGGCCGGGCTCGGCCGCAGCGAGTCCGAGGGCCAGCAGCGCATGCTCGCCCTGCACGGCGGCAGCCTGGACAACCTCGAGATCTACCCCAACCTCTGGGCCGGTGTGGGCCTGGTCCGCGGCGGCGCGGGTACGGCCCTGGTGGGCAGCCACACCGAGGTCGCCGAGCGGATCGCCGAATACCACCGCCTCGGGATCGACGAGTTCATCCTGTCCGGCTATCCGCATCTGGAGGAGGCGTACTGGTTCGGCGAGGGCGTCCTGCCCCTGCTGCAACGGCAGGGCCTGTGGTCCCACCCCGTCCACTCCCCCGCCACCGCCGAACGGCCCACCACCCAGGTCCCGTTCGCGGCGGCGGGCAGCTGACGGCGTACAGATCGGTGGTCAGACACCCATCCACCCGGTGCGGCGCGGCCAGGCCACCCGACCATCCGGTTGCGGCGGCCAGCAGATCCGGACCTTGCCGGTACTCGCCCACGGCGCTCCCGTCGCGAAGAAGTCGGTGTTGGCGAACACGCGATCTGCGTTCCCGACCAGAGCGTCCAGGGCCGCCGGGTCGAAGCGGACCAGTTCCACGCGGCCGGGCGCGGAAGCGGCGAGGCCGACGGCGTGGGCGGACTCCGGGGTGCGGGTGGGGACGGTGATGGACGCGCCCGTGGTGTTGAGCAGGCGTTGGATCACATGGCGGCCCATGGCCCCGGCGCCGCCGACGACGAGAATGTGGGTCATGGCTTCCCTTCCTCGTGGGCCGTGGTCGTGCTGTTCGCGTTGGGAGGTGGGTCGAGCGCTCACGGCCGTGAGCGCTCGACCCACCTCCGGCTCAGCACCGGCCAGCGCTACACGCCAGCACCATCGGCGGTGGGTGTGGCCAGTAGCTGGAGCTCCCAGGCGAGCGCGATCCCGCTGCCGCCGCCGTGGTCGGAGAGTACCTGCTGAAGCGCGCTGGCTGTTGACTCGCGAGCCCAGTCGCGCTGCCATTCGCTGATCACGGCCATCCAGGTGATGGGCACGACACCGGCCTGTTCCATGCGACGCACCGCCATGTCGTGCGTCTCGGCGCTGGCCCCGCCGCAGGCGTCCGTGACGACGAAGACGTCGTACCCCTCACCCAGCGCCTGGATGGCGGGCATGGCGACGCAGACCTCCGTCCACAGCCCGGCAATGATCAGCTTCTTGCGCCCCGTTCGCTCCACGACGTCGACGACGCGACGGTCTTCCCAGGTGTTGATGAACGTGCGGTTGATCGGCTTCTGGTCCGGAAAGACATCCTGGAGGCCCTTGATGAGGTAGCCGCCACGTTCTTCTATCACCGTAGTCAGCACCGTGGGGACGTCGAACGCCTTCGCGGCCTTGGCCAGGCCGACGACGTTGTTGACGATCATGGTTGATTCGTGGCTGTTGAGATTGGCGAACTGGAAGGGCTGGTGGTCGATGAGCACCAGGACGCTTCCCTCGGGGGTGAGCAGTGCTTCGAGTCCGGCCTTTGCGGTGCGTGTCACGATGATTCCTTCTGCGCGATGAGTTGAGCGTACGATGGTGAGATTCAGAGCTGTTCGGGTGATGCCATCCGGTAGACGAACCGGCCGAGCGCGTTGGGCTTCGTCGGGGCAGGTGGGAACGTTTCCCGTGGCGTGAAACGACGCTACGGCGGGCGTCCGGCGGGCGTCCAAGACTTGTCCGGACGCCGGGCAATAGGATTCGTCTATGGATGTCAGCCCCCGCGTCCTCCGCTACTTCATGGCCGTAGCCGAGGAACTCCACTTCGGCCGCGCAGCCACGCGTCTCTACATCTCCCAGCCGTCCCTGAGTCATCAGATCCGCAAGCTTGAGGAGACCCTCGAAACCCCGCTCTTTGTGCGTTCGAGCCGTCGGGTGCAGCTCACCGCAGCGGGCCGGACGCTGGTTCACGAGGCACCGATAGCGCTAGCTGCGCTGGAGCAAGCCGTACAGCTCACCCGGCGGGCCGGGGCAGGGATCGCGACGACGATTCGGTTGGGCTATACGCCGGTCACGAGCTTCGACACGCTCACGGTGCTTCTGGACGCTCTCCAGGAAGACCACCCCGACTTCACGGTCGACCCTCGAGAGTTCTTCAGCGCCGAGATTCCCGAACGGCTCTGTGCCGGCGACCTGGACATCGGTCTCGCCCTCTCACCGCAGCCGCTCGATGGGGTAGGCGGCGAGATCCTCCGTGAAGAGCCCGTTTCCGCGCTCCTCAGCACTCGCCACCACCTCGCTGCCGCACCGACGATCCCGGTGACGGCCCTCCGCGACGAGACGCTGCAGCTGTTCCCTCGCCGTCTCGCACCGGCCTACTACGACGGCATCGTCGCCGCATGCCACGAAGCAGGCTTCTCACCCAAGGTTTGCGCGTTCGAGGATCCGCCGGTAAACGCCATGCTCGCCCGGCTCTCCAGCGGACGCAATGTCGGCTTGGCCCCTGCATCGTTCGCTGAGCACGCCGCGAAGGGCAGCACCAGCATCGTTCGTCGCGATGTCGTCGATCCGTCGATCGTGGCAGAACTCTCGGTGCTGTGGCCCGCGAAGGATCCGTCGCCCGCCATCGCGAGCGTCCTCGCCACCGCCCGACGATGCGCTGAACACCATGGATGGCTACGCAGTCCCACCACATAGTGCCTGAAGCTACAGCCCCCAGCCTCGATCACCGAAGCGCTCCGACCCACGTCACGGAGCTTTTCTCAACCTCACGCTGCCCTTGCTGACCTGCGGAGAGTCTCAGTAACTACGGCTGCCGACGCCTCAGATCCACCGCAACGCGCATCGCGGCTCAGCCGTGTGCGGCGAACCGGACGAACTGCGCCCAGCCGTCACGGCTGACGGCAAGACCGGGGCGCGCCGTGTCTTTGGAGTCTCGTACGTGGGCGGCCTCTTCGGTGACGGCGACCTCTACGCAGCTGTCACCCTGACTGCCGCTGCAACTGGACTTGAACCAAGCACATTCCGTCGCGCTCATAGCTCTCCTCGCAGTCGCTCCAGCAAGCCCCGCGAGTCTTGGGGAGTCAGGGGCTTGCGAGCGCAGTGTGTCATAGCGCTGACAGAGCAGGCTCACCTCTTTCCGGTCGGCGATCAGCCGTCCGTTCTGCTGCCCTTCGGAGTACGCGAGGCGCCGCCCCTCCGGTGTTTCCAACAGCTGTACCGGACCGTCCAGGCAGGCATGCAACTCGGCTTCCAGCCGGGGCGAGCGGCAGCCAGCCCTCCAGCCGCCCCCTCCCCCGGAGGGTGAAACCGGCCGCGGACTGCTGCTGGTGGACGCGCTCGCCGACCGCTGGGGCACCGAGCCGCACCCTCCGGCGGGCAAGACGGTGTGGGCGGAGCTGGACTCGCGCCCCCGCTGCCGGTCAGTGCCGTAGGTCCTCGGGACGCTGGGGTATGCCCCGCAGATGACGGCCCTGCTCCGTCATGGCGTGTAAAAGGCGGTGCCCTTCGTGCGCCACGACCAGCTCCTCGGCCACGGCCACCCGGACGATGTCCACGGTGTCCAGAACCGTGATCCCCTTGCGGCGGGCGAAGCGGCCGGCCTCCCCGTCGTCGGTGATCCAGACCGAGCCGGCGAATTCCGGCCGGTTCTGGATCAGCGTCAGGGTCTCGGCCTCGCCGAGGTGCTGGAGGGGGCGCCGCGGGTCACCGGCGAAGACCAACCGCCGTAAGCGGTCGACGAGTTGGGTCTCGTGCGGGTCGTCGATCTCGATCGGCCTGCCGAGCCAGCCGTCGGCGAGGACCGTGCGGAGCCGGGGCAGATGGCGCGCCGAGCGGGTGGCCTCGTAGGCGACGGCCTGGGTCCAGCGGCCCCGGCTGTCGAGGACCTTTTCCAGCAGGCTCAGCCGGTCGACGGCCGCGAAGTTGCACAGGACCGTGTTGTCGGGGAACCACCAGGTGCGATGCGTGGCCGTCATGGCTGGAAGATCAGGTCGCCCTTCTCCGCGTCCGCGGCCGGAACGGTGGCCGTGGGCTGGTCGGGGTCCAGGGCGTCGTGCAGGGCGTTCGGGTCCATGCCGAAGTAGGCCGCGAGCGGGCGCAGCGTGGTGTCGCCTGCCAGATAGCCCTCGTAGAGACCACGGGCGGGGGTCAGCGGGAGGCGTCTGGCCTGGGCGGCGGCGACGCGCTTCTCATGGAGATCCGCGCGCTGGGCCAGCAGGTGGCACATCTCGGTGGTCACACCGCGCAGGCGGTTCCGGTCGTGGGGGGTGACCAGGCCGAGCTGGTGCAGACGGGCGGCGAGCGCGCTCGGAGAGACCTTGAATCGGACGACCAGAGCCCGGAAGGCGTCATCGGACACTCCGGAGCCGGCCGACTCGGGGCCCACTTCGGCATGGATCTCTGCCCGCGGCATCAGGAAGTTGGCCGCGAAGACATTGGCACGGACCTCCGTGTGGTCCTTCTGCCTGCCGGGCGCCAGATGGGTCTCGGTGCGCATCTCCTGTGCGTCCCGGGCCAGGATATGGCCGAGTTCATGGGCCAGGGTGAAGCGCTGCCGGGTCCACACCCCGGTGCGCGCCAGCAGCACCAGCCGGAAGTGATCGGTCTGCCAGGCTGCCCCGTCCAGGCCCTGCGGGAGATCCGTCTGTGCCACGTCGATCCCGAAGTGCTCTTCGAGGGCAAGGGCGAGATCGGAGGTCTCGCAAGCGGCCACCGACGTCACTTCGCGGGCGGACAGCGCCGTCAGGGCGTCCAGGGCCAGCGCTTCCCCCTGGTCGACATACTGCTCCAGGTCCGCCCTGGGGCGGGGCAGGTCAGGGAGCGCACGGGATCGGCCCATCAGGTCGAGCACGTCATACGCGGTGGTGAACCGGTGGACGAGCTCCTTCAGGGCGAGGCCGGGTTCGGAGTCGGGTTCGGAGTCGGCGAAGGTACTGCTGGCGCGGGCCGCGAAGGCGGGACGCTGCGGCTCGCGACCGGTGAGCAGCCAGTCCACCGTGGTCCGGCCCAGCTCCGCGATGCGGGCCAGGTCGAGCGAGGTGAAACGGCGCCTGCCACTCAGTGACTTGGACAGCTTGTCGGGGGTGAGTCCGACGCGCTCCGCGAACGCGGCCTGCTGGAGGGAGACTGCGCTCATGACCTTGCGCACACGGTCGGTCACAGACTCGTTCATAAGGACAAGGCTAACGAGGTCTTGCGAAAATCGCAATCGATGAGCGGGCCCCTGGGGAAGCGGGGCCCGCTCATCGCTCACCTCAGTCCGGCAGTCCCCACGGTTTGGCGTCGCCGACGGCCGGGACGTCGCGCGGGGCCGGGTCCGGGCGGTGGCCCCGGGGCGTGATGAGGGCCGTCGCGTCGCGGCCGAGGGGGATCTCGATACGGCCGGGGCCGGTGGAGCGGTAGCGGAGGGGGCGGCCGCGGTGGTCGCGGACGTCGATCGGGCCGGGGATGCCGTGGTGCAGGACGAGCGGGGCACCGGCCTCGCTGTGGACGCGTATCCAGCGGGTGCGCCCGGCCGAGCGGTCGGCGTCCACGAGGAAGGCGCCCTGGGTGCGCAGGGACTGGACCGAGAGGTCGGGCCAGCGGCGGGAGACCGAGGGGAAGACCCGCAGGACGCCGTTGTGGCTCTGGACGGCCATCTCCAGGATCGACTGGGCCGCGGTCAGGGGGCTTTCGGTGGCGAGGTTGCCGCCCTCGACGTACATGGTGTTCGGGGTGATCCAGGCGTTCTTGATCAGGTTGCCGTCCGTGAGGAAGGTGAGGAAGTCCAGGGCCTCCTCGGGCCGTTCCATGCGCGAGGCCATCGAGGAGGCGACGGCGTAGCTGTAACCGGCCCACAGGCTGCGGTCCTCGACCCAGTGGTCGAAGGTGGTGCGCATGATGTCCCGGTCGGCCGGGCGGTCCCAGTCCAGCTCGTGCAGCGGGTAGAGCCAGAGCATATGGGAGAAGTGGCGGTGGGACTCGGTGAGCGGCTTCTCGGCACCGATCATGATGCCGGTGGCATCGCGGGGGTAGGCCACCAGGCGGTCGAGGATCTCGCGCCAGCGCCGGGCGCGGGGGTGGTCGGTGCGGAGGATGCGCAGGCAGTCCAGGAGGGTGGCGCAGCCCCAGCGGAGGAGGGAGAGGTCGTAGGTGCAGTCCTCGGCGTCCGCCCACTCCGGTGAGCGGGTCAGCGGCAGATGCAGTTTCCCGTCGCCGCCCTCGTGGAGGAAGTGGTCGTAGAAGTTCACCGCCTTGGCGAGGATCGGGAAGAGGACGTCGCGCACGATGCGGATGTCCATGGTGTGGCGGTAGCTGAGCCAGACGTTGTGCATGGCCCAGATGAGATTGCCGTTGTTGTCGGTCTTGGTGGCGGTGCCGGGGATGCCGACGGTCTTGTCGCCGGGGCGCAGCAGCCAGTCGGAGGGGTGGGCGAGGGCGTAGGTGTCGCCGTCGCGGTACTCCGGCGGGACGGACAGCGGCAGATTCTTCTCGAACTCCTTGAAGGTGGAGGTGACGGAGTCGAGTTCGAGGTGGTTGGAGCCCTGGACCAGCCAGGTGGCGATCTGGACGTTGAGGTTCCACCAGACCGCGGTCCAGCTGCCGCCGGTCTCCGGGTACCACGGCCCCCATTCGGACATCGAGGGACCGTCGGCGCGGGTGGCGCAGGCGACCTTGTAGAGCTGGATCCAGTAGAAGCTCTGCAGCCGTTTGTCGGGTACGGAGACCAGGCTGTGCCGGTAGAAGCGCTGCCACCAGGCGCGGTGGGAGCGCACCAGGTCGTCGGGGTCGGTGGCCAGGGTCCGGGCCACCTCGGCGACGGCCAGACGGGTGGTGTGCGACAGGTCCTCGGGGTGGCGGTAGACGATATGGGCGGCCAGCAGCCTGCCGGTGCCCACGCGCCGTTCCCGCCAGGCGGTGGTCCAGCCGCCGCCGGCGATCAGCGGCTGTTCGACGTAGTGGGTGGCGCCCGTGGAGCCGGTGCGGGGGTCGGGGTTGCCGGTGTAGTCGGCGGGCTTGTCCTTGGTCCGGGGTGAGGCCGCGGGCAGCCAGGTGAACGACCAGGCCGCGGCCTCCTCACCGGCGCTGGGCCGGGTGGAGATCAGCAGCGCGCTACGGGCGTTGTGCACCAGCATCGTGAAGCGGACGCTGCCCCGGGTGGTGGTGATGGTGCCGCGCAGCTCGGCGTCCCAGATGTCCAGGGTCCAGTCGACACCCGTCACCTCTCCGGCGAGGGTGAGGTCGAAGTGGCCGATGGGCAGGCGGGAGAAGCCGTACGGAGCGCGCCACTGGGGGCGCTGGTCCTGCACCTGGGTGTGGCTGAGCATGACCTTCACGGAGCCCGGCGTCTCACCCTTGTACACCACCGCGCCGAGCAGGCCGTTGGCCAGGAAGGGGCCGTCCTTCCAGTCGCCGGGCATCCGCCGCCACCGCGGGGCGGCGGCCCTGACCATCCGTTCGGGCAGGGCCGCCGCTCCGTCGGACACTTGGGGAGCGGCCCAGGCGGTGCCCGATCCGGCCAGCCAGCCGCCAGCGCCGACCGCGGCGGCCGTGCCGATCACACCTCTGCGAGAGATCCCGTTCCCTGTTGGCGCGGTCACGTATGTGCCTCCCATATCCGGTGGTGAACTACCGGCATGGTGCAGGGCACATGGGCACCTGGGAATACCTCCGACGTATAGAAATTCAGCGCGCTAGGTATTCGCAGGTGAGGCGGGCCAAGCTCCACACATTGAGCCGTCGAGGGCCGGAGTGAGCCGATGTCTCGCCAGCGGCGGTCGCGGTCATAGCTCGGCGAGCTCCGCCCGCAGCCGTACCGTCTCCGCCGGATCCCAGCCGTCCTGCGGCACCGACGACAACAGCAGCCGGGTGTACGGATCGGCCGGGGTGTCCAGCACCCGGGTCGTCGGACCCGTCTCGACCGCACGGCCACGCCGCATCACCAGCGGGTGCCTGGGGTCGGCGAACAGCCCGTGGGCGGGCTGGTGTTCCACCACGCGCCCCGCGTACATCACGTACGCGCGGTCGCAGTAGTGCCGCCGCGAGCGGCAGATCGCGGGTGATGAAGAGCGTGCCGAGGCCGCTGCCGTCCCGCCGCCGCTCCTCCTGGATGCCGCGCAGCAGGGCCAGGACCTCCGCCTGGGTGGTCGCGTCCATCGCGCTCGTCGCCTCGTCGGCGAGGAGGAGGTCGGGCCGGTGGACAGGGCGGCGGCGATCACGACCCGCTGCAGCATGCCGCCGGACAGCTCTTCGACCACCCCCGCAGGGCCGCCGCCGGCGGGGCCTGACGCTGCGGACGGGTGCGGTCACGGCCGCGTGCGCGGGTGGCCGCCGACAGCGTCGCGTCAAGACCGCCCGTCCTCGCGTCAGCGTCGCGTCAGGGACCGGCGCCCGCCACGGGGCGCGGGACTTACCGTCCTGTCCGGGCCCCGGTCCGCCGACCGGTCCGGAGCCTTCCCCGCTCCCCCTGGAGGCACGTCATGACCAACCGTCTGTACGGAGACGACCCCGAGCCCGACGAACCCGTCCCGGCCGGACGCGTCCTGTACGTCCCCGTCCGGCCGGGGCCCGCCGGCTGCGCCGTGCGCGTCTTCCGTACCCCCCATGGCGGCCGTACCGCTGTCGGCTTCTCCACCCGGCGGCAGCTGACCGCCGTCCTCGGCACCCGGCAGCCGTGGATCCGGCTCGGCGAACCGGCGCTGCGCGCCCTCACCGAGCCGCTCGGCGCCACCTCGCTCACCGTGGACCCGCGGCTCGCGGTCCGCGATGTGGCACCCCCGGCGCCGGAGCGCCGCGACGGCACCAGGCTCGTACGGCGCCCGCGGACCGTCGGCGCCCTGCGGGTGGCGGGGGCCGCGGCCCTCGTCGGGTTCCTCGGCGGGTGGCTCGGTTGAGGACGATCTGGCCGAAGAGGCCGGCCAGGATCGCTGCGACGATTCCGGCCCGGAGTGCGACGATGAAGAGTCGGTGCATGTATCGACTATCGATTGGTTTCGATCGATAGTCAATCGAAGCCCGGCAGTGCGCACCGCGAAGTTCTCCGGGAAGGAGTGAGCGGGAAACTCGGCGACGGTGTCCGGGGGTGCGGATTCCGTGGTCGTCCCTTCTGCCGGATCACTGGTCAAGGCCGACCGCGTTCGACGGCACGTCGAAGGCGGCGAGGGTCAGCGCCACACCGGTGAACCAGCCCATCAGCACGGTGACATCGACGATGCCCTCCTCCCCGATCGCCTCCTTGGCCCGGCGGTACAGCCCGACCGGAATGACGCGCGGCCCCACCAGGGAGGACGCGAGTTCGTACACGAGCTGCTGCCGTGGCTCCTCGAAGGAGGTGGGGAGCCCGGCGATCAGGGCCTCCACCTTCCGCGGGTCGAGACCGCCCAGCGCCACGCCGATCTTCTCGTGCTCATAGGAGGCGTAGGCCGAGAGCCAGTGGCCGGTGACGACGTTCGTGACGATCTCTATCTCGGCCTTGGACAGCGACGAGTCCGTCTGGAAGTACGCACCGGTCGGAACGATCGCCGTCAGCAGCTTGGGGTTGGCCAGCCAGATCTTGTGCGGGCCGGGCACCAGGCCGCGCAGTCGCCGCGTGTATTCATACGCGTCGCGCATCTCCGGTGGCATGGCGTCGACCGGCGTTTCCACATAGCGGCCGAACGTCCCGAAGTCCTCGGGATCCTCGAACATGGGGCTCTCTCCTCCTTGCGAAGCTCTGGGGCAGCTCTGGGGCAGCTCTGGGGCCGGGCTTGCGCACCGCCCGCCGTGCGGTCAGACGTCCCGGTGCAGCCGGGTGTCGAATGAGGTGACCGGGGCGATCCGTTCCTTGCTGACGACAACGTCGATCAACGCCGGGCGGTCACCGGCGATCGCCTTCTCCAGGGCGGCGCGGAAGCCGTCCGCCGAGTCGGCGCGCGCCGCGAACATCCCGTACGCGGCCGCCACCTTGGCGTGGTCGACGTCGATGAAGTCGCAGACCTCTGCCACGGCGTCGCCGCCGAGGCCGTGCTTGAACCCGACGTGTTCGTAGGCGAGGCTCGCGTTGTTCAGGACGATGGTCACCGCGGGAATGTCCAGCCGGATCGCGGTCTCCAGGTCTCCGACGTTGTAGCCGAAGCCACCGTCGCCCACGAGCGCGAACGCGCGCCGCCCCTCCCCCGCGGCGAGTTGCGCCCCGAGGACCGCCGGGAACGCCCAGCCGAGTGTGCCGGCGGCGCGCAGGAACGTCCGGCCGGGCGCATGGACGGGAAACAGCGCGCCACCCCAGGCCCCCATGAAGCCCGTGTCCGCGACGAGCAGATCGCGGTCATCCGCCAGCTCGCGCAGGATCGCCACGACGGCTTCGGGCCGTACGTGCCCGGTGGCAGGGCGGTGGGCGACGGCCCGGAACGCCTCCCGCCAGGCCGCGCACCTGCTCCGTACCGAGGTGCGCCAGGTGTGGTGAGCGCGATTGCCCGACTCCGGGGGCAGCGCCGCGGCGAGGGCGCGGCACAGCTCGCCCGCGTCGGCCACCACGCCCCGCTCGACCGTGCGGGTCCGGCCGATGTGCTCGGCCGTCACGTCGACGTGGACCACCTCGGCGCCCGCCGACGGCAAGGTGTAGGTGTCGGTCGCGAGGCCGCCGAGATCGGTGCCGATCGCCAGGACGAAGTCGGCCTCGCGCGCGATCTCGTTCGCCACCGTGCTCGAGTAGCGTCCCGCCACGCCGACCGACAGCGGATGGTTCTCGGCGATCGCCCCCTTCCCGCCCATGGTCGTCAGGACCGGAACGCCCGCGGTTTCCGCGAGCCGGGTGAGGTCCGTGGCGGCGTCGGCGATCAGAACCCCGTTACCGGCCAGGAGTACCGGTCGCAGACTCCGGGCGAGCCGGTCGGCGATGTCGGCCACGGCGCCGGCCGAGGGCGCCGGGGGCGTCGGGCCGGAGACCGGAACGGAGCCGGTGTCGGTGTGCTTCGGTGCGGCTTCCGCGGCGAGGAGGTCGCACGGGATGTCGATGTGCACCGGGCCCGGGGCTCCCGCGCCCGCGATACGGACCGCCTGGGCGGTCAGCTCCCCGGCGCGATCGGCGCGGGTGACGCGCGCCTGCCACTTCGTCACCGGCTGGAAGAGGGGCGGCTGGTCGAGTTCCTGATACTCGAATCTGTACTCGACCCGCGTCGAGACGGTGCTGGTGAGCGCCACGAGCGGACTGTGGGCCCACCGGGCGTCCGCGAGCGCGGCGGCGACGTTGGCCGCTCCCGGCCCCCACTGCCCGTAGACGACGGCCGGCCTGCCGGTGACGCGGGCGTACGCGTCGGCCATCACCACGGAGGCGGCCTCGCTGCGGGCGAGACACATCTCGATGCCGTGATCGCGCAGGGCGCGCCAGAGCCACAGATCACCCCCGGTGATCAGGAAGACCCGGTCGACGCCGTTGTCCTTCAGCGCGCGAGCGACGTCGTGCGCAACCCGGGGTGCCGGTTCATCAGCTATCGCCACAAGCGTTCTCCTCATCCATCGGCGGCGGGCGCGACGAGTCCGTCGGCGGCGCCGGGCCACAGGGATAATAAAACGAATGACCGTTCTCTTATTTCTTCGACCCTGCCGCCCCGGGGGACGCACTGTCAAGGAGAACGATCGATCGATTTTGATGTAGCCTGGCGTCATGCCGAAGGTGAGCCAGGAGTACCTCGACGCCCGCAGGACGGAGATCCTGGCGGCGGCGCGGCGTTGCTTTGTCCGGGACGGCTTCCACGAGACGTCGATGCAGGATCTGCTCGCCGAGGCGGGGATGTCCTCGGGGTCGGTCTACCGGTATTTCTCCAGCAAGCAGGACATGATCGTCGCGATCGCCGAGGAGAACCTGGCCGAGGTGGTCCGCGAGGCCCGCCGGCAGGCCGAGCGCAGGCCGCCCGTCGGGCTCGGCGAAGCGGTCGCCGATCTCTTCGAGGTCATCAGGGCCAAGCACGCGGAGAACGGCTTCGCCGCCATCGCGCTGCTGACCTGGTCCGAATCCCTGCGCAACCCGCGGCTCGCCGAGCGGCTCACCACCGCGCTCACCGAGGCGACGGCCGACCTGGCCACCCTCGTACGGGAGCATCAGGACGTCAGCCAACTGCCGCCGGACGTGGCGGCGGACTCCCTCGCCCAGCTGATCACCTCCACGGTGCCCGGCTACATCCTCCAACTCGCCACCCTCGGCCCCGACGCGGTCGACGGCCTGCCCGCCGCCGCCCGGGCGCTGTGGCCGACCCCCGGCACCCCAGCGGCCGCCAAGGGTTCGCCGCGATCCTGACCCGGAACCTCGCTCAGTAGGCTGGACCAGCCAGTCCAGTCGAGAGGGGACGTCATGCACAAGGAGCTGACGGCGAAGGGGAAGGCCACCCGGGACCGGATCATCGAGGGCGCGGCCGCGGTGCTGCGCGAGAAGGACGTGTCGATCGCCACCCTCGATGACGTCATGGCGCGCACCCGCACCAGCAAGAGCCAGCTCTTCCACTACTTCCCCACCGGGAAGGACGAGTTGCTGCTGGCGGTCGCGCACTACGAGGCCGACCAGGTCCTGGCGGACCAGCAGCCGTACCTCGGCTGCCTGGACTCCTGGGAGGCGTGGCAGCGGTGGCGCGATGTGGTGGTCGAGCGCTACGAGGAGCAGGGCGAGGAGTGTTCGCTGGGCTCGCTGGTCCTCCATCTGGGCCGCTCCACCCCGGGCGCCCGGGATGTGGTGGTGGCGTTGATGCGCCAGTGGCAGGCGAGCCTGGCCACCGGCATCCGGGCCCTGCAGTCGGCCGGGCACCTGCCCGCCGATCTGGACGTCGAGCGCCGCGCGGCCGCCCTGCTGGCGGGCATCCAGGGCGGCGTGGCGATTCTCCAGTCGACCGGCCGGGCCGACCATCTGCGGGCCGCGCTCGATCAGGGCATCGGGGATCTGCGACGCGCCGCGGCCTGATCGGGGTGGCGGCGGACGGGCAGGTCACCCCGCCACCGACGGCGGCGAATGGACTTGCAAGTCCATTTTTTTCTTCGCACAGTGGCATGGCCCCCGGGCGGATCCGGGCGGTGCCCGCGCGTCCGACCCGACCGAGATCGAGGTCGTTTCCCGCGGGACATCGATGGCGGGTGACGAGCGTGGCAGGAGCGCGTGATGAGTGGACGGCTGCAGGACAAGAGGGCTCTGGTAACCGGTGCGACCAGCAACATCGGGCGGGCGATCGCGGAGATGTTCGCCGCCGAGGGCGCGCAGGTGATCGTGTCCGGGCGCAGCGCCGAGCGGGGCGCCGAGGTCGTCGGCGCCCTGCGCGCGCGGGGCGGCCGGGCCGACTTCGTACAGGCGGATCTGGACGGGAGCGCCGCGGCGTCCCGTGCCCTGGCCGAGGCGGCGACGTCCGCTCTGGGCGGGGGCATCGACATCCTGGTCAACAACGCGGGCGTCTACCCCGGCGACAGCACCGTGGACACCGATGAGACGGCCTTCGACCGGGTCTACGCGGTGAATGTGAAGGCGCCGTTCTTCCTGACCGCCGCGGTCGCTCCGGCCATGGCGGAAGCCGGTGGCGGGGCGATCATCAATCTGGGGTCCTGGATCGCGCGGCTGGGCATCCCCCTCGGCGCGCTCTACAGCTCCACCAAGGGTGCGGTGGAGACGCTGACGCGCGCCTGGGCCGCCGAGTTCGGCCCGCGCGGTGTGCGGGTGAACGCGATCTCCCCCGGAGTGGTCCACACGCCCGTGCCCGGCGAGGTGCACCCGGGCGACGTCATGATGAACGGCACCCCGGCCGGGGGCGTCGGAAGTCCGCGGGCCATCGCACACGCCGCGGTCTACCTCGCCGGTGACGAGGCCGCGTTCGTCCACGGCATCGTGCTGGACGTCGACGGCGGTCGCACCACGGCGGCCGTCATCGCGGCGTAGCGGCCGCACGGTCGCGGCACGGCGTACGCGTACGCCCAGCGCCCGGCCCTGAGCCGACGGATGGGCCCGGGCCCACCGGGCGCCGCGCCAACCTCGCGCGGCGCCTCGCCCTTGCCCGGCTGTGGCCACTACCCCGCCGAGGAGGCGGCGCCGGCTGCGCCGACCGCCCTCCTGGCGCCGTACCGGGACAGTTCCATCACTCCGTGAAGGGTGCGGCGAGCACCAGATCCTCCACGGTGGGCACCGAGAAGCCGGGGATATGACGGCGGCCGACCTCGGCGAAGGGGTGCATGAGCTCCGCCATGGGCTTGGTGCGGCACAGCGAGAGGATCGTGTCGATCGCGTTCTTCTTGAACCCCTTCCTGGGGAAGGTGGTGAGCACGTCCTGGAGAGCGTCGGACGGAAGCTGCTGGAGGTCGTTTCCGGCGAAGTCCATACCGGAGCCGACGGAGATCATGGCGATCTCCGGCCTCTTCCGCGTCGCGATGCCGACGTTGGTGTGCAGGGCGATCGCGTCCCAGACCAGTTCGGCCCGCTCGGCCGGTACATGGCGTTCCGTCAGGAACTTCCGTGCGGCGTCGGCGCCGTCGACCTCGAAGCGCTCGGTCGGGGTCCGGAACGCCTCGATCAGACCGAGGTCATGCAGAACCGCGGCGACGAATACGAGTTCCCGGTCGTAGGTGACGCCGCGTCGGTCGAATATCAGAGCGCCGAAGAGATACGTCCGCAAGGAATGATTGAAGATTGTCTCGGAGCACACTCTTTGTGCGTAGGCCACGGCTTCCCTGGCCAGTCCGCTGTCGGGAATGCGGACCCCGGCCACGGTCGAGGGCAGGGAGCCCGGGGTCGGCTTCGCCCCCGTGGTGCGTGCGGCGGCGGGCGCGGTGGATGCCGCGGTGGCGAGCGCGGACATCGCTCCCACCGCGGCGATACCGGCGCCGTGTTGCAGCATCGTACGCCGGGCGAATTTCTTTGTGCTCGGGTTCTCGTCGGTCATCTGTGGCGCTTTCTCATCGGTGGTTGATTTACCGAGAGCCTATGAATGCGCCGTCGAGTCAAACAGCGGAGAGAATGCCAAACAGCTCCCGATTCTCGCCACCTGGGGTGCTCAGAACATGCGGGGCTGGCCCGAGGAGGCCCGGAGTCCGCCGTCGACCGGGATCTGGACGCCGTTGACGAACCGGGCATCGGCACTGGCCAGAAAGGCGATGACGTCGGCGACCTCCTCGGGCTCGGCCGCGCGCCGCATGGGGATGCGCTGGCGGAACGCGGCCATGGCGGTCTCGTTCTCCACCACGGGCGTGGCCATCTCCGTGGCGGTGAGGCTCGGGTGCACCGCGTTGACCCGCACACCTTCGGCGCCGTGGTCGAGCGCCATGGCGTGGGTCAGGTTGACCACCGCGCCCTTCGCCGCGTTGTAGGCGGCCAGACCCCAGTCCCCGCCGAGGCCGGAGACCGAGCCAACGTTCACGATGTTGCCGCCGACGGTGCGCAGATGCGGCAGCGCGGCCTTCGACATGAAGAAGGTGCCGTCGGCGACGACGCTCATGACCTGCCGCCAGTCGGCCGTGTCGATGTCCCCCACGGTGCCGACCGCGGCCACGGCCGCGTTGTTGACCAGCACATCCAGGCGGCCGTACTCCCCCGCCACGCCATCGATGAGGGCGGTGACCGCCGATGCGTCGGAGACGTCCGCGACCCGTGCGACGACCGTCGAACCGGCGGGCGCGGCGGCGACCGTCTTCCGCAACTTCTCCTCGGTGCGTCCGACCACGATCACGGTGGCGCCCTCGCGGGCGAAACGGTGCGCCGCGGCGGCACCGATGCCGGATCCGGCGCCGGTGATGAGCACAACCTTGCCCGCGAAACGGTCCTCGCTCACGTCTTCTCCTCTTGAGCACTGTGATCCAACTCTGCCGCCCTCGGTGGCCGGTCAGTCAAGAACGACCACCATCTTGCCCTTGGCCTCGCCCGCCTCCATCACGCGGTGCGCCTCGTGGATGTCCTCGAAACGGAACACACGCGAGGGCTTCGCCTTGAGGCGGCCCGCCGCCACCTGCTCCGCGATGGCCTGGAGCGGCACATCGGAGAGCGGGAAACCGGGCGTCCCGAACACAAAGCTGCCGAAGAAGGTCAGATAGACGCCGCTTGCCATCTGCAGCAGCGGGTTGGGTTCCTCCAGCAGGGCGAAGTGCTCACGGTTGCGCGTGGTGCCGATGACATGGGCACCGGCGTTCACCGCGAGGTTGACGGCGGCCTGGCCGAAGGCCGAGGTCGCTCCCCGGATGACCAGGGTCCGCTCCGGGGTGATCTCCAGATTGCGGAACAGGCACGTCCAGGCGGTCGCGTAGGTTTCCGGGATGACGGCCGGCTCGGCCCACGGCAGGTCGGATTCGATGAGTGCCACATTCGACGCCGACGCCCGGGTGTATTCCGCGTAGCTGCCGTTGACGGTGCGTCCGAGGCCGCCCATCAGCGCGGCGGCCTTCGTCCCGACGGGGAACTCACCGCCGGGGCACGATGCCACCAGCCCGACGCATTCGATGCCGCTGACCTTGGCGGCCTCGGCCCATTCGCCCCTGCGCATATGCATCTCGGCGTGGTTGAGGCCGAAGGCCTTGATGTCGATGACGACCTGACCGGCCTCGGGCTCGGGGTCCGGTAGCTCCGTGCAGACGAGGCTGTCCGGTCCTCCGAACTTCTCGATCACGATGGCACGCACCATACGGCTCCGGTGTCGGCGTGACCCCTTTTCACCGTAGCCCCGCGGATGACCGCTCGTGATCGGGCGGAACCGGCGCGGTGGCACTCCTTATGGGGCCCATGTGGCACTCCTTATGGGGCCCATGTGGCACCCCTTATGGGGCCCATAAGGGCAGGCTGCGGCCGGTCGTGGATCGAGCGTTCCCGCCGTGGTGCGATAGGCGCATGGACCTGCGGGAGTTGCATTCCTTTGTGGCAGTGGTCGAAGAGGGCGGTTTCTCGGCCGCGGCCCGGCGGCTGCACGTCAGCCAGCCGGCGCTGTCCCAGACGGTCAGCGCTCTGGAGCGGGAGCTCAGGGTGAAGCTGCTGGTGCGCAGCAGCACCGGGGTGCGGCCCACGGACGCGGGGTCCGCCCTGCTCGGGGAGGCGCGGGCGATGCTCGCCCGGCGTGATCAGGCGCTGCGGACGATGGCCCGGTACACCGGCGGGGGCGGAGGGGTGCTGCGGATCGGCATTCCGCTGGAGTTTCCCTCGCGCCTGCTCAGTCCCGCACTCAACGAGCTGGCCGAGGCATGCCCCGACACCCGGGTCCAGGCCCGGCATCTGTCCACCTCCGAGCAACTGGCCGCGCTGCACGCCGGCGAACTCGAGCTGGGGCTGCTGCGGGAGCGCCCCACCGGGCAGGAATTCGACGCGATGGTGGTCAACAAGGAACGGCTGGGCGTGCTGGTGGCCGCGGAGCAGGCGGCGGAGCTGGCCGGGCCGGACGGTATCCCCCTGGAGGCGCTGGCCGGGCTGGAGTGGGTGTCCTTCCCACGTGCGGACAGCCCCGCCTGGTACGACGAGCTGACGGCGATCCTGCGCAGCCACGGGCTCGATCCGGGAGTGCAGGCGCCCAAGGGACAGCGGCTGATCGCGGAGGTGAAATTCGCGGCCGTCGGCGCCGGGCGGGCCTTCGCGATGGCTCCGCCGGACTGGTCGCAGCCCATTCCGGCGGGAGTGGCGTGGTCGCCACTGGTCGGCCATCCGCTCCTGCGCCGGACGTGGGCGGTGTGGTCGGCCGATTCACGGCGCCAGGATCTGGGGCGGCTCATCGCGGCGTTCGAGCAGCCGACCGAGAGTTAGGCCCTGTCCGGTGGATCTTCGCGGGCCCGCGAAGATCCACCGGACAGGGCCTGGTCGACCCCGGACGCGCCGACCGGGACCGGTGCCCGGAGTCACACGGCGACGCGGCCGCCGTCGACGGGCAGGACCGCGCCCTGCACGAAGCTGCTCGTCCCGTCGTCGGCCAGGTACACGATCGCCGCCGCGACCTCGGCGGCGGCCGCCGGCCTTTGGGCGGGCGCCTGGGCGGCCAGGCGCTGCAGGTTCTCCTCCGTCCGGGCGGTGGTCTCGGTCCGCGTGGGACCGACCTGTACGGCGTTCACCCGCACTCCCCGCGGGCCGTATTCCGCCGCCCACGCCTTCGTCAGCAGGTTCACCGCCGCCTTGCTCGACCCGTACAGCGCCATGCCCGGGAAGCCGACCGCCGCCGCGGTCGTGCTCACGTTGACGATCGCTCCGCCGCCCCGGTCGGCCATCCCCGGGGCGAGCTCGGCCACCAGGTAGAACGGGGCCTTGACGTTGAGCGCGTACACCGTGTCGTAGAGGCGTTCCTCCGTCTCCTCCGTCGGCCCGAAGGGGTAGATGCCCGCGTTGTTGACCAGGATGTCGACCCGGCCGCCGCCCCGCCCCAGGGCGTCCCGCGCGAAGCGTCGCACCGACTCGGCGTCGCGCAGATCCGCGCCCACGAAGTCGGCGCTCCCGCCGCGTTTCTCGATCCCCCCGACAACGGCCTCGCCGCGGCCCGCGTCACGGCCGGCGACCAGCGTATGCGCGCCACGCTCGGCCAGCGCCTCCGCCACGGCCGCGCCGATGCCACTGGTGGCCCCGGTCACGAGCGCGACCTTCCCCTGCATGGGTGCGGACGTCATAGCCGGATCCCTCCGCGACGGGCCAAGGGCGTTGCACACGCCCCGGCGGGCGCACACCGGCCGGGTCAGGCGGGGCCCCGGACGGCGCTCTGGTCCGTGCGGCCTTCTCCGCGGGCGGCACGCCCACGATGGCCGCACTTCCACAGCAGCACCCGCGACCGGGGACCGCAACCGGTGCGGGCCAGGGCAGGGCGGGCGGCTCTAGCGGGATTTCGCGGGGCAGCCGTCGACATGGTCGTCGACGACTCCCACCGCCTGCAGATAGGCGTAGACGATCGTGGTGCCGACGAAGGTGAAACCGCGGCGTTTGAGGTCCTTGGCGATGCGGTCGGACAGGTCGGTGCTGCCCGGCAGCGGATCGCCGGGGGCCGGGTGGTTCACGACGGAGGTGCCTTTCACCCAGTCCCACAGATAGGTGTCGAAGGAGCCGAAGGCTTCCTGGACGTCGAGGAAGGCGCGGGCGTTCTTCACCGTCGACGCGATCTTCAGTCGGTTGCGGATGATGCCGTCGTTCGCGAGCAGGTCCTCCAGCCGTGACCGGCCGTAGGAGGCGATGACCTCGGGGTCGAATCCGTCGAGGGCGCGGCGGTAGTTCTCGCGCTTGGTCAGCACGGTCGACCAGGACAGCCCCGCCTGGGCCCCTTCCAGGAGCAGCATTTCGAACAAGTGCCGGTCGTCGTGCGCGGGACGGCCCCACTCCGTGTCGTGGTAGGCCGCCATGGCGTCAGAGCTCAGCGCCCACGCGCAGCGGCGGTCGGTCATGTGCCGGTTCCGGGGAACATCTGGCCGGCTTCCGGCAGATGCCAGGAGTGGGGTGCGATCAGGTCGCTGATGGCCGGTTCGGGGCCCCATGAGCCGGGGGCGTACGGCTGGACCGGCGGTGGGTTCTCGAGGAGGGGCGTGGACGCCCGCCAGATGTGTTCGATGCCGTCGGACCGGGTGAACAGCGACTGGTCGCCCAGCATGGCGTCCAGAATCAGGCGTTCGTAGCCTTCGAGTCCGTTCTCCTCGCAGAAGGAGCCGGCGTAGCCGAAGGTCATCGTCGCCGGTTCGAGCCGCATGGCGGGGCCGGGCTCCTTGGCGAGGAAGGCGGTGGCGATCCAGCCGGGGTCCCCGAAGTCGATCACGATCTTGTTGCCGCGGTCCTGCCGCTGATCGGCGGGATCGGTGGCGAACATCCGCAGGGGCGGCTCGCGCAGGCCGAGGGTGATCGCCTGGCGGCCCTGTGCCAGGCTCTTGCCGGAGCGCAGGTAGAACGGGACTCCGGCCCACCGCCAGTTGTCCACCTCCATCCGCAGCGCGGTGAACGTCTCGGTCGACGAATCGGGGGCGACCCCCGGTTCGTCGAGGTAGCCCTCGTACTGGCCGCGCACGACATGCGCGGGTTCGATGGGGCGCAACGCCTCGAAGACCTTGTCCTTCTCGTCGCGCAACGGCTGGGCGGCGAGCGAGACCGGTGGGTCCATCGCCACGATGCCGAGCACCTGGATCAGATGCGTGACGATCATGTCGCGGAAGGCCCCCGTGCCTTCGTAGAAGTGGGCACGGCCTTCGAGCCCGAGCGTCTCGGGCACGTCGATCTGCACATGGCTGATGTGGTCCCGGTTCCAGATGGGTTCGAACATCCCGTTGGCGAAGCGGAGGGCGAGGATGTTGTCCACCGACTCCTTGCCGAGGAAATGATCGATGCGGAAGACCTGGGATTCGTCGAACACGGTGTGGATCGTCTCGTTGAGCGCCTGTGCCGACGCGAGATCGGTCCCGAAGGGCTTCTCCACGATCACCTTCGCGTCCTTCGCCAGGTCCGTGTCGCCGAGCATGCCGATGACGGACGCGAACGCCGAGGGCGGAATGGCCAGGTGGAACAGTCTGCGTGACGGCCCGCCGAGGGAGTCCTCGGCCGCCCGTACGGCCGCGAGCAGCGGGCCCGGGTCCTGGGGGTCGGCCGCGCCGAAGGACAGCGACTCCTCGAAGGTCTTCCACACCGGCCCGGTCGGCTTGGACCGCCCGAAGGTGGCGACCGCGTCATGCGCGTGGGTGCGGAACTCGTCGTCGCTCATGGCCGAGCGAGCCGGTGTCGAGCCCACGATGCGGTAGCCGTCGGGGAGGAGGCCCGCCGTGGCGAGGTGGAACAGCCCGGGCAGGAGTTTGCGCTTGGCGAGGTCCCCCGTGGCGCCGAAGAGCACGATCACATGGTCGTCCGGCCCGCTCATCGCCCGCTCCGCTTCTCGGCGTGTCCGCCGAACTCACTGCGCATGGCGGACAGGACCCGGTCGGCGAACTCGCCGAGGCCCCGGGAGGCGAACCGGTCGGTGAGCGCCGTGGTGATCACAGCGGCGGGTACGCCCTCGTCGATCGCGGCCCGTGCCGTCCAGCGTCCTTCACCGGAGTCCGAGACGCGCCCGGTGAACTCCTCCAGCTTCGGTGACCGGGCGAGTGCGTCCGCGGTGAGGTCGACGAGCCAGGAGCCCACGACCGAGCCGCGGCGCCACACTTCGGCCACCTCGCCGACGTCGATCTCGTACTGGTACGCCTCCGGCTCGCGCAGCGGGGTGGTCTCCGCGTCCGCGGAGCGCTTGCGGAGCCCGGCGTCCGCGTGCTCGATGATGCTGAGCCCCTCGGCGATCGCGGCCATCATTCCGTACTCGACCCCGTTGTGGACCATCTTCACGAAGTGGCCGGCCCCGCTCGGACCGCAGTGCAGATAGCCTTCCGGCGCCGTGCCGTCGGTGCGCCTGCTCGGTGTCGGCTCGGCGGAGCCCCTGCCGGGCGCGATGGTGCGGAATATGGGGTCGAGCCGGGTGACGGGCTCCTGCTCGCCACCGATCATGAGGCAGTAGCCGCGTTCGAGTCCCCAGACACCGCCCGACGTTCCGCAGTCCAGATAGTGCAGCCGGTGCGGAGCGAGCTGTGCCGCGCGGGTGATGTCGTCGCGGTAGTAGGAGTTGCCACCGTCGATGACCGCGTCGTCCGGGTCGAGGAGGTCGGTGAGCTGATCGAGGGTGGACTGTACGACGGCGGCGGGCAGCATCAGCCAGACCGCCCGTGGCCGCTCCAGCTTCGCCACCAGGTCGCCGAGCGAGTGGGCGGCGACGGCGCCCTCGCCCTCCAGCTCCCTCACCGCGCTCTCGTTGACGTCATAGACCACACAGTGGTGGCCGTCGCGCGTCAGCCGGCGTACGAGGTTCGCACCCATCCGGCCGAGCCCGATCATGCCGAGCTGCATGGGGGTGTCGGTAGCCATGTGCTCTCCTGTCACGTCATGGCCCGCTCAGCCCGGAGCCACCAGCTCGCGCGCCACCTGCGCGACGCGCTCGGGGGTGAATCCGAACTTCGTGAGCAGTTGTTTGAGGGGTGCGGAGGCGCCGAAGGTGTGCATGCCGACGATGGCCCCATCGGGGCCGACATACCGGTCCCAGCCGAAGGTGGAGCCCTCTTCCACCGCGACCCTTCGGGTCACCGCGGGTGGCAGCACCTGGTCGCGGTATTCCCGCGGCTGACGGTCGAACAGCTCCCAGCACGGCATGCTCACCACCCGGGAGGCGATGCCCCCGGCGGTGAGCTCCTCGTGCGCGGCCAGGGCCAGCGCCACCTCGGAGCCGGTGGCGAGCAGGATCACCTCGGGCTCGCCCCGGTCCGCGTCCGCGTCCGCGTCCGCCAGCACATAGGCACCCCACGCGACACCGCCGGCCGCCGCGAGCCGATCGCGGTCCAGGGTGGGCAGGGGCTGGCGGGAGAGGACCAGCGCGGCCGGCTCCCGGCGGAGGGCGGCCACCACCCGCCAGGTCTCCACGACCTCGTTCGCGTCGGCGGGGCGGAAGACCAGCAGCCCGGGCGTCGCGCGCAGACCCGCGAGCTGCTCGACGGGCTGGTGGGTGGGACCGTCCTCGCCGACCCCGATGGAGTCGTGGGTGAAGATGTGCACGGTGGGGATCTCCATCAGCGCGGAGAGGCGGATGGCCGCCTTGGCGTAGTCGGAGAAGATCAGGAACCCGGACCAGTACGGGCGGAGCTTCGTCAGCGCCATTCCGTTGGTGACGGCGGCGGCCGCGTGCTCCCGGACGCCGAAGTGCAGATTGCGCCCGGACCAGGCTCCGGGCTGGAAGTCGCCCGCTCCGCCGAAGGTCAGCCGGGTCTTGGTCGACGGCGTGAGATCGGCGGAACCGCCGAGGATCCAGGGCACCGCCTTGGCCACGGCGTTCAGCACCTGGCCGGACGAGTCGCGGGTGGCCAGGCCCTTGGGATCGGCCGGGAAGGTGGGCAGCGCGGTCTCCCAGCCGTCCGGGAGCTCACGGCGCTGGATGCGCTCCAACTCGTCGGCGAAATCGGGGTACGCACCGCGGTAGGCGTCGAACATCTTCTCCCAGCGGGTGCGCAGTTCGGCGCCCCGGGCGCCGATGCCCCGTGCGAACCAGTCGGGCACACCGTCGGGTACGTGGAAATCGGCGTCCGGCGGAATGCCGAGGACGCGCTTGGTGGCTCTGACCCCCTCCGGCCCGAACGGCGCTCCGTGTGCCTTCGGCGAGTCCTCGACCGGCGAGCCGTAGCCGATGTGGCTGTGGACGAGGACCAGGGTCGGACGGGCGGCCTCGGCCCGGAAGGTGTGGAAGGCGCGGCTGATCAGGTCCAGGTCGTTGGCGTCGGCGACGGTGGTCACGTTCCAGCCGTAGGCCAGGAAGCGGGCGGCGACGTCCTCGGTGAAGGTGATGTCGGTGTGGCCCTCGATGGTGACCCGGTTGGAGTCGTAGATCCAGCACAGGTTGGACAGCCGCAGGTGTCCGGCCAGCGACGCCGCCTCGGAGGCGACGCCCTCCATCATGCAGCCGTCCCCGGCGAGCGCGTACACATCGAAGTCGAAGAGCGGGAAGTCCGGGCGGTTGAACCGCGCCGCCAGCCACCGGCCGGCGATCGCCATGCCCACTGAGGTGGCGACTCCCTGGCCGAGCGGGCCGGTGGTCGTCTCGACACCGCTCGTCCACCGGTACTCGGGGTGGCCTGGGCAGCGCGAGTCGAGCTGCCGGAAGGACTTGAGATCGTCGAGGGTCACCGCCGGACGGCCCAGCACCTCGTACTCGGGATCGACCGTACGGACACCGGTCAGGTAGAGCAGCGACCAGAGCAGGGCGGAGGCGTGGCCCTCGGAGAGCACGAAGCGGTCGCGGTTCGGCCAGATCGGATCGGCGGGGTCGAAGCGCAGAAACCGCTGCCACAGCGTGTACGCGACGGGCGCCATCCCCATCGGCGTTCCGGGGTGCCCCGAATTCGCCTTCTGCACCGCGTCCATGCACAGTCCGCGGATCGTGTTCACCGACAGCGTGTCCAGGTCGGTCATGGCTACGCCGCCCTCCGTGCGCTCGATGGATGTCTGCGCCTCGATGGATGTCCGCGCGCTCGATGGATGTCCGCGCTGGTGCACTGCGTCCACGGCCTGGCCATAAGGGCCGGAGCCGAGCGGCGGCCGTGCGATGGGGCGGGTCGATGAGGACGGGACCGCCGTGCCGGACACGATGGCGCGGCGTTCGGCCGAGTGTGGGCCATCTCGCTTGCCCACCTCCACCAGCCTAGGCTCGCCCGTATCCACCCTCAACTTCGGCCGCCGGGCCTCCGGTGTGTCCGCCGGCGTGCCCGGTGTCAGATGTCGGATCGGACGATGGTCGCGAGGGCGTCGTTGAAGGCCTCGGTGGAGGTGGGGTGGGTGTAGACGGCGTTGCGGAGCTCGGCCGCCCTGATGCCGTGCCGCATGGCGAGCGCGACGGTGTTGATCATTTCCTGGGCGTCCACGCTGAGCAGGGCGGCGCCCAGGATCTCGTCGGTCTCGGCGTCGAGCACGAACTTCATCATCCCGCGGGTGTCCTCGACGATGTACGCACGCGGCATGGCCACGATCTCGGCGACCGGCTGACTCGCGATCCTCACCTGGTGCCCCGCGGCCCGGGCCTGCTTCTCGGTGAGCCCGACGGAGGCCAGGGGCGGGGTGATGAAGACGGTGTGCGGGATGGCGACCCGGTCGTCGGTGGAGCGCTTGCCCTCGCCGAGGAGCTGGTCGAGGACGATACGGCTGTCGTCGAGGGAGACATAGGTGAACTCCGGGCCGCCGTTGACGTCTCCGAGGGCGAAGATATGCGGCTGGCTGGTTCGCAGGTGTTCATCGACCTCGACCGCCCCGCGCTCGGTGGTGCGCACACCGGCGGCTTCCAGCCCCAGATCGCCGATGACCGGTGCGCGGCCGGTGGCGGCCAGGACCGCGTCGGCCTCCACAGTGTGCTGTCGGCCGTCCTTTTCGTAGACGACGGTCGCCGAGCTTTCGCCGTCCCGGACTTCCGTGGTGTGCGCACCGGTCACGATCTCGATGCCCTCGTCCACCAGGATGCCCTCGGCGACGGCGGCAACGTCGTCGTCCACCGGGCCGAAGACCTTCGGGGCCGCCTCGACCACGGTGACCTGGGATCCGAACCGCCGGTAGATGGAGGCGAATTCCATGCCGAGATAGCCTCCGCCGATGATCGTCAGCCGTTCCGGGAGGATGGTCGTGTCGATCAGGTCGGTGCTGGTCACGGTGTACTGGCTGGACCGCAGGCCGGGATGTCGAGGACGATCGGCTCCGATCCGGTGTTGATCAGGATCGTCTCGGCGGTGATCGTCATGGTCCGTCGGCGCATTCGACCCGCACGGTGTGCGGATCGGTGAAGGCAGCGGTTCCGGTGAGCACCGTGACGGTGTCCATGCCGTCCAGCGCCTCGTAGTTCTCGTCGCGGAACAACTTGGTCAGTGCCTGTACCTCGGCGACGGAGCGCTCGTACCACTCCTGTGGCGCGTCCTCCGGGCGGCGCTTGCGGGAGTGGTGGAATCGGTTCGGGGGCGCTCCCTCCGTCATGTCAACCGCACCACCAACACCGCGGTGCCGCAACTGGCCGCCCCCGGCGCCATCGCGCACCCTGGAGGCAGGCGGAGCCGGAGGAGAATGCCATGGCCGGACCGATTGCGGCGCTCTTCGACATCGACGAAACGCTGGTGCACACCGGAGGCTCGGGAAAGCGGAGTTGGGCCTGGGCGTTCGACCGGTTGCACGGTGTGGCCGCCGACATCGGGGACCACACCTCGGCCGGGGAGACGGATCCGCAGGTCGGCCGGAAGACCTTCCGGGCCGTGCTCGGCCGCGAGCCCAGTCACGATGAGATGGCCCGCCTCTACGCCGCGTATCTGTGGCATCTGTCGGAGGACATCCGGGCGTCGGAGGGGTATCGCGTCCTGGACGGGGTCGAGGACACCCTGCGGCGGATCACGGACGCGGGGATCATCCTCGGGCTGATCTCCGGCGCGATGGAGGGTGCGGCCAGGCTCAAGATGGAACCGGGCCGACTGGGCCGCTACTTCGTCTTCGGCGCCTACGGCTCGGACTCCCCGGACCGGGCGGAGATCACCCGCCTGGCGATGGCCAAGGCCGCCCGGCTGCACGGACACGAGCTGGCCCGCTCCGATGTCTACGTGGTCGGGGACACCCCGCGCGACATCGAGGCCGCGCGCGCGGCGAACGCGACCGCGGTCGGGGTCGCCAGCGGCCACTACACCGCCGAGGAGCTGCGGGCCGCCGGGGCCGACCACGTACTCACCTCGCTGACCGAACCGTTCCCGCACATCTGAGCCGGGAACGAGCGGGCCGAAACCGCCGCCCCCCTGTCCCCGGCCCCCCGGCCCCCGGCCCCCGGTTCAGCCCGCCGACTCGGGCGCGGCTTCCTTGCCCTGGTCGTAGGCGGCCCGCGCCTCCAGCACCTCGTTCATATGACGCATCGACCAGTCCGTCAGCGCCAGCAGCGGCCCGCGCAGGGTCACGCCCAGTTCGGTGAGCTCGTACTCGACCCGGGGCGGGATCTCCGGATGCACGGTCCGACGGACCAGACCGTCCCGCTCCAGGGCGCGCAGCGTCTGCGTGAGCATCTTCTCGCTCACCCCGTCCAGCCTTCTGCGCAGCGCCGTGTACCGCTTGGCGCCGGAATTCGCCAGTTCGCCGAGGACGAGCACCGTCCATTTGTCGCCGATGCGGTCGAGAACGTCGCGGGACGGACAGCCTCCGGCGTACGGGTCCCCGTCGGTGCGCGGTGCCTTCGCCATGCCCGTGTTCTCCTCAGCCTCGTTCACTGGCCTCGTCCCGCTCCTCCGACACGTCAGCCTACCCCACACTCTCTTTTGGAGAGTAGCCCAACCAAAAAGTGGTCACTTCCCCACGGGGAGTCTCTCGGATGTACTTCTGACAGGGCGCTCCTCGATCGAGCCCTCTCGGAACTACGTACCAGGAGTAGAGACATGTCCATCGCCGTTACCGGAGCCACCGGCCAGCTCGGCCGACTCGTCGTGGAGGACCTGCTGCGCCGCGGAGTGGCGCCGCACGACATCATCGCCACCGGGCGGGACACCGGTCGGCTGGCCGACCTGGCCGGGCGGGGCGTCCAGGTGCGGCGGGCCGACTTCGCCGACTCCGCGGGCCTCACCGAGGCGTTCAAGGGTGTGCGGAAGGTCCTGCTCGTGTCGACGACCACCGTCGGCGAGCGGTTCGACAACCACACCCGTGCCATCGACGCGGCCAAGCGGGCCGGTGCCGAACTGATCGCCTACACCAGCACCCTCAACGCGCACTCCGCGAACATGATCCTGGCCGACGCCCACGCCAAGACCGAGCGGTATCTGCGCGACAGCGGTGTGCCCTGGGTCGTGCTGCGCAACGGCTGGTACCTGGACAACTACACGTCCCAGGTGCCGCTCTACCTGCGGACCGGAGCCGTGGCCGGCAGTGCCGGTACCGGCCGGGTCAGCGCCGCCTCGCGACGCGACTACGCGGAGGCCGCGGCCGCCGTCCTGACCTCCGAAGGCCACGCCGGCTCCGTGTACGAACTGGGCGGGGACACCGCCTTCACCCTCGCGGAGCTGGCCGCCGCGCTGTCCACCGCCTCGGGCCAGGGGGTCGTCTACAACGACCTCCCCGTCGAGCAGTACCGGAGTGCGCTGCTCGGCGCCGGGCTGCCCGCCGAAATGGCCGAGGTCCTCTCCGACTCGGACCTCGGGCTGGGGCGCGGCGAACTCTTCACCGCCTCCTCGGACCTGCGCCGCCTGATCGGCCGGCCCACGACCACGCTGGCCGACGCACTCACCGAGGCCCTCGGCTCCTGACGTACCGGCGGCGACGCGCCGCAAACGGTCTCGTGATGGCCGGCACGCCGCACCACGTCACGCACGGGGTCTCGCGGGTGCTCCGCCGACGTCGCTCCGGGCGGTCCGCTCGGTGTGGAGACACGGGTCATGACGATGATTTGATCGGTCTCCTCGGACGGACTCGTTCGGACGCCGCGAGACAGGGGTGAGCATGGCAGGCAGGGACGGGCGAGTGCCCATGGCCGACGGCGACGCGGCCATACGGCGGTGGCCGCGGCGCACGGGCGGCGAGCGCCCGCCTGCCGGGGAGGCGCCGTGAAGCTGTCCACCCGCATCGCCCTCGCCGTGGGTGTGAGTGTGCCCCTGCTGGTGCTGGCCTCCGGCTGGCTGCTGCTGCATCTGGTCACCGATGACCTGCGGGCGCGCCAGGACTCCCAGTTGCGCGCCAGCGCGACGGTCCTCGCCAAGAACGCCAAGGCGTACCTGGAGGTGGCCGGGACCGATCGCCCGGTCATGGAGCAGGCCCGGCAGCGGCGGCTGGTCAACTCCGCGCGGGACGTGGGCGTCCGGCTGACCGTCCCCGGGGCCCCCGGGGGCACGATCACGGCAGGCCCGCAGCCCGATCCGTTCCCCTCGCTGCCCCGCAGTGCGCCGAAGCCGGTCGCCGTGACCTCGGGCGACACGGACTGGCTGGCCCTGTCGCTGCGGGTCGGTGCCGCGAAGAAGGGCGACACACCGCCGAATCTGTGGCTGTTCTCGCCGGACACCGCCGAGGAGGAGCTGGCGCTGGTGCGCCGGCGGGTCGTGCTCGGGGCGCTGCTGGCCGCGCCCCTGTCCGGGGCCACCACCTGGGTCATCGCCACCCGGGCGGTCCTGCCGCTGCGGCGGCTGCAGCGGCGTACCAGTGGCATGGACCCCAGGACCAGCGCCACGCGCCTGGAGCACACCCCGACCCGGATCGCCGAGGTCGACGACCTGGCGTACACGGTGCGGACGGTGCTCGCCCGCTACGACGAGCAGGTCGAACGCACCGGGGAGGCGCTGGCCACCGCCCGCGCGTTCGCCGCCACCGCGTCCCACGAGCTGCGCACCCCGCTGATGAGCATGCGCACCAACATCGACATCCTCACCGACCACCCCGGCCTGGATCCCGGCGACCGGGCGGAGGTGCTCGAGGACCTGGGGCGCGAACACGCCCGGCTGCTCGGGTTGCTCGTGATGCTCAGGGCACTCGCGCAGGGCGACCTGGTCGAGGCGGACGCGTTCGCGTCGCTGGACCTGGCGGAGCTGGTGGACGCGTCGGTCTCCGACCTGCGGCGCACCCACGCGGGCGCCGAGGTGTCCGTGCGCACCACCACCGGGCTGCTGGTGCACGGCTGGGAGGAGGGGCTGCGCTCGGCGGTGGACAACCTGCTGACCAACGCCTGGACCCACGGCCGCGCCGCCGACGGTACCGCCCGCATCGAGGTCACCCTGCGCCCGTCCCGCGACCCGCGGGAACCGGCCGCGGTGCTCACCGTGGACGACCACGGCCCCGGCATCCCTCCCGAGCGCCGCGAGGAGATCTTCCAGCGGTTCCTGCGGGGCCCGGACAGCCCTGGCTCCGGCCTCGGCCTGACCCTGGTCGCCCAGCAGATCGACCTGCACCGCGGCCGGATCGCCGTGCTGGACCGGCCCGACGGACGCCCCGGCACACGCTTCGAGGTGCGGCTGCCGGCCACCGACGTCCGGGACGTGGAGAGCACCCTGCTGCTCCTGCGCCGGGACTGGCTGACCGGCCGCCACCAGCCGGCACCGTCCTCCGAAACCCCGGTGTGAGCCGGGACGGTGACTGGTCGCGCGGCATGCGGGCCGCGTGCCCTGGAGGCGACGTTCTGGCTGATGCGGCGGGTGGCGCGGGCGCGGGAGCGTATTCTGCCGGGCGTGTCCAAGGTGACGATCGCGGACGTGGCACGGGCGGCGGAGGTGTCGACCGCGACGGTGTCCAACGTGCTCAACGGCACGGGCCGGGTCTCGGAGCCGACGCGGGCCCGGGTGCAGGCGGTGGCCGGTGCGCTGGGCTACGGCCCGGCGGGTGGTGGCGCGCGCACCCTGGGGCTCGCGGTGACCGCCCATGGTGAGAGTGCGTGGGACTTCGCGAGTGTGCCGTACTTCGCCCGGGCCATCAGCGCGGCCACCATCGCCGCCCATCGGCACGGCTACGCGCTGATGGCGATGCCCTCCGGGCCCGCCGGGCACATGTGGCGCACCCTGCCGGCCGCCGGGGTGGTGCTGGTGGACAGTCCGCCCGGCGACCCCGTGGTGCGGCTGCTGCGCGCCCGCGGTCTGCCGTTGGTGTTCGACGGCCGTCCCGGCGAGCTGCGGGCGCGGGAGACCTGGGTCGACACCGACCACGAGGCCATGACCCGCGGTGTTCTGGAGCACCTGGCCGGGCAGGGCTCGGAGCGGATCGCGCTGATCGCCGGGCCCACCCAGGAGTACTACACGCGGGCGAGCGTGACGGCCTACCGGCGGTGGTGCGCGCGCACCGGTGTGCGGCCGCGCATGGTCCCGTTCGCCGAGGACGGTTCCGAGGGGCCGCGGCTGGACGCCCTGTTGACCGGGGACGGCAGGCCGGACGCGGTGTTCGGCCTGTATGACCCCTGCGGCCGTCAGGTCCTGGAGGCGGCCGCGCGGTGCCGTCTTTCGGTGCCGGACGACCTGATGGTGGTGTGCAGCAGCGAGGATCCGGCGTACGGGCACACCGCCCCGCCCGTGTCGACGGTGTCGCTGGCCCCGGAGCAGGCCGGTGCGACGGCCGTCGACGCACTGGTGAGCCTGGTGGAGAACCCGCCGCACACGCCGCCGCCCGTGGTGATCGAGACCCGTCTGGAGGTCCGGTCCTCCTCGATGCGCCGGCCCGGCCGGGACGCGTCATGACGGATGCGCCGGGCCACGCAGGTCAGCCATCCGTTGCCGGGATGTCGAGGGCGGCGAGGAAGGCGGTCGCCGCCGGTGTGCGGCTGAAGCGGCTCCAGATGACGTACTCGACGCGGGCCGGGGCGTCGGCGACCTCGATGGTGACGACACCGGAGAGATGGGGCACGTAGGCGGAGGGCAGCATGGCCACGCCGAGGCCCGGCCGGACGAGCCGGGCGATGAAGTCCGCGCTGGTCACCTCGAAGCCGACGGTACGCCCGAGCCCGGCGGCCTCGAAGGCCAGGTCGGACTGGGCACGTCCGGCCGTTCCGGCCGGAAGGTCCACGAACACCTCGGAGGAGAGCCTGCGCAGGTCGACCTCCGCTTCCCCGGCGAGTGGATGGTCCGGCGCGACCACGGCGACGAGCCGGTCCCGCGCGAGTTCGTGGGCGGCGACGCCTTGGGGTCGCGCCGTCGTGGGCAGCCCGAGGAAGGCCACGTCGATGGCTCCTTCCTTGACCTGTTCGACGAGGTCGTCGCTGGCGGCCACCCGCAGGCTGATGCGCACCTGTGGGTAGCGCTCGCGGAAATCGCGCAGCGCGCCCGGGATATCGACCGCGGTGACGGTGGAGATCACGCCCACGGCCAGCCGTCCCCGCACCTCTCCGACGGCCGCGGCGACCTCGGCGGCCGCGCGCTCGGCGGCGTCCAGACACTGCCGAGCGGCCGGGAGGAACGCCTCACCGGCCGGTGTCAGCCGCACCCGGCGGCTGGTGCGCTCGAAGAGCCGCGCACCCAGTTCCCGCTCCAGGCGGGCGACTTGGTGGCTGAGGGCGGACTGGACGACCAGACATCGTTCGGCGGCCCGGGTGAAGCTGTTCGTCTCGGCGACGGCGACGACGTACCGCATCTGCTGAAGCTCCATGGATCCATCGTGAATGACGATGGATGAGGTGAAAAACATGTGTTGGACTCATTGATTGCCGCTCGATGAGACTGCGAGTCATGACACGTCACATCACACGGGCGGTCTCCGGGGGAGCCGGCGGCATCCGCCACGGACATCTGCCACGCACCGCCCTGACGGCGCTCGCGCCCTCGGTGTGGGGCACGACCTATGTCGTCACCACCGAGCTTCTCCCCCACGGCCACCCACTGTTCGCGGGACTCCTGCGCGCCTTGCCCGCCGGGCTGATCGCGCTGGCGATCACCCGCACCCTGCCGCGCGGAGCCTGGTGGGGCAAGGCGGCGGCGCTCGGGGTGCTGAACATCGGGCTGTTCCTCCCGCTGCTGTTCATCGCGGCCCAGCGCCTGCCGGGCGGCGTCGCCGCGACCCTGGCGGCATCCCAGCCGCTCGTCGTCGCCGTCCTGGCCGTCACCGTGCTCCATGAGCGGCTGTCCGCCCGGCGCCTGGTGTGGGCCGTGGCGGGCGTCGTCGGCGTCGGCCTGGTGGTGATCGGACCGGACGCGGCACTCGACACCGTGGGAGTCGTGGCGGGCCTGGCCGGCGCGGTCACGATGGCGCTCGGCGTGACGCTCACCAAGCGCTGGGGGCGCCCCGCCGACGTCGGTCCCACCACGTTCGCCGGCTGGCAACTCACCGCGGGAGGTCTGTTCCTGCTGCCCCTCGCCTTCCTCGTCGAGGGATCGCCTCCCGCGATCGACGCGGGTGCCGCCCTCGGCTACCTCTGGCTGGGGCTGGTCGGCGGTCTGATCACCTACGCCCTGTGGTTCCAGGGCATCAGCACCCTGCCCGTCTCCGCCGTCGCGGTTCTCGCCCTGCTCTCGCCGCTGGTCGCCGCCGTGCTCGGTGCCGCACTGCTCGGCCAGACACTCGGCCCGATCCAGCTCGTGGGCTTCGCGCTCTCACTCGCCGCGATCGTCGCGGGACAGCTTCCGCCCCGCACCCGTTCGCACGACTCCGTCTCCACCCCCACCCCGGAAGGGACACGTCAATGAAGATCGCCGTCGTCGGAGCCGCGGGCATGGTCGGCTCGCGCGTCGTCACCGAAGCCACGCGCCGGGGCCATGAGCTCGTCGCGGTGTTCCGCAGAAGGCCGCCCGCCGTCCTGCCGCCCGGGGCGACCGCCGTCGAGGGCGACGCGAACGACCCCGGCCGGATGAGCCGGCTGTTCGCCGGAACCGACGCGATCGTGGCCGCGACCCGCCCCGCCCCCGGCCACGAACACACCGCCGTCGCGACCACGACGGCGCTGCTCACCGCGGCCGCGACAGCCCGGGCCCGGATACTCGTCGTCGGTGGCGCCGCACCCCTGCGGGTCCCGGGATACCCCGACCGGCTCGTGGTCGACAGTCCGGACCACGTGCCACCGGCGTTCCGCGCCATCGCCGCCGCCAGCGCCGCGCAGTTGGGCGCCTGCCGAGCGCACCCGGCCGACTGGGTCTATCTCAGCCCGCCGGCCGTCCTGGAACCCGGGGCGCGCACCGGAACCTACCGACGCGGCACCACGACCCTCATCACCGGCGCCGACGGCGCGTCCCATATCTCGGCCGAGGACCTCGCCGTGGCCGTCCTCGACGAGCTCGAGAATCCGGGCGAGGACGAACACTTCACCGTCGGCTATTAGGCCCGTCTTCAAAGGGGCCGCTGCTCCCGGCGCCTGGCACGGCCCTCACCGCGTTGTCGGAGTCGCCCGAGTGCCCCCGGTACGAGAACGCCCCTCCGCCACGCGGGCGTCCGCACCAGACACCGCCCGCGGCCGGGTGCCCTTGGAAGACGGCCCCCGGGCGCGGCGAGCTAAGCGCTCCGCTGGAAGTGTCCCGATGCGTCGTCGGCCGACTGCGGCGCCATCGTGGCTGGTCGCGCAGTTCCCCGCGCCCCTTCGGGGCGCTGCCCGAACCGTAGCGGACTTCCTCTGACCTGCTTAGTGGGCCCGGCGAGGCGGGGCGGTATGCCAGGTGGACAGGCGGTCAGCCCTGGCAGCCGCAGGCGGCATGGCGGCCGTGCACGGAGGCGAGGGATGCGGGCCGGGCCGCGAACGCGGTGGCGGACGCCGGGGCGCCCGGCTGATCCGCGTCCCAGATGCGCCTGCCGCCCGCCAGTGTCAGACGCACCTTCGTGCCGGTGATGTCCTTGACCGGCACCCGGGTCACATCCCGGTCGAGCACGATCACATCGGCGGCCCGGCCCGGGGTGAGCACACCGGTCTCGCGGTCGATACGGAGCTGATGGGCCGAGCCCGCCGTGTGCATGCGCAGGCTGGTGGCGCGGCTGATGCCCTCCCGCTCCGGGTACAGCGCGCCGTCGTCGCCGTTCCGGTCGATGGCGGTGCGGATCTGGTTGAAGGAGTCGAGCGGGTCCACCGGCCAGTCCGACCCCCCGGCCAGCAGCGCGCCGTGCCGCTCCAGGCTGCGCGCCGGATACATCAGCTTGTGGCGGTCCGGGCCGATGTAGGGCAGGAGGGCGTCCACCGTCCACACATCGCGCATCGCCCACTGCAACTGCATGCAGGCGACGACGCCCAGCGGTGCGAAGCGCCGGTAGTCGTCCGGGTGGACCAGCTGCAGATGGGCGATGGTGTGCCGGTTGCCACGGCGCCCGTTGGCCCGTATCGCCGCCTCGTAGCCGTCCAGCGCGGTGCGCACCGCGCGGTCACCGATGGCGTGCGCGTGCAACTGCCAGCCGGCCCGGTCCAGTACGGCCGCCAGACGTCCGTACTCGGTGGAGGTGACGTACAAGTCGCCGCGGTTGTCGGTGGGCTTGCCGTGGCCGTCGAGGTACGGCTCCAGCAGCGCGGCGGACTGCGCGGGGTGCTCGATCACCCCGTCGAGGAACACCTTCGCGGTCCCGAAGCACAGCCCGGGCACCTCCGCGTACTTGGCGCGCTGCTCCTCGACGTAGGCCAGCGCGGCCTTCGGGTCGCGGATGAGGTCGAGGTCCAGGCGCAGCGCCGGGATGACCCGCTGGAGCAGCCGGTCCGAGTCGGCCAGGTCGGCGTAGCTGCCGAGTCCTTCGGTCTCGGTGGCCGCGTCCATGTACGTGGTGATGCCGCTGGACGCCGCCAGGCGGAGGGCCTTCGCCTCGGCGGCGAGCAGCTTGTCCCGGGCGGGCGGCGGAATCACCCCCTCGACGATGTCCTGCGCGGTGTCCTTCAGCAATCCGGACGGCGCTCCGGCCGAGTCGTGGACGATGCGGCCCCCGGCCGGGTCCGGGGTGCTCGACGTGATCTTCGCCAGCTCCAGGGCGCGCTGGTTGACCCAGGTGTTGTGGGCGTCCGAGCCCCTGAGCGCGATCGGCCGGCGGGTCGGCAGCGCGTCCAGGATGCGGTGGTGGGTCTCGGTCCCGGCGGGCAGGCCCACCGGGTTCCAGTCCTCCACCACCAGCCAGCCGTCCGGCTCCTGGTCCTTGCTCGCGTTCAGGAACTCGGTGAGCTTCGCCTGGAGTGCGGCGACGGTGAACGACTCATTGCCCAGGGACGGGTTGAGGGTGCGCGACCCGGCCTCCAGGCAGTGTGCGTGCGCGTCGATGATCCCCGCCATGACGGTGCCACCGCGGGCGTCGACGAAGTCGGTGTCCCTCCCGGCCAGCCGGCGCACCAGGGCCGCCGGGCCGACCGCGAGGATCTTCCCGTCCCTCCCCACGGCGATGGCCTCCTGCTGCGGCACATGCGGCAGACCGGTGAGCACCCGTCCACCGTGGATGATCGTCGCGGCCGAGCGGCGGGATCCCGACGCGCCACGGGATCCGGACGAGGGGCGGCCGGAGGCCGCGAACGCGTCGGAGGCGCCCAGGCCGAGGGCACCCGCGACACCCGCTGCGCCCACGGCCGACAGAAGACGACGGCGCGCCAGGTCAAAGCCCATGCTCACTCCCTGAGTGTGATGAGGTAATGACGCGTCAGCCTTCGTGATTAAGCACATAAGCACCAGCCGTCCGGCACTGCGGATATGGCCCGTGTACGGGGGTATCGACAACGAATTCCGTCGTTGCCTGCCCGGCCGGACACACGGTTATGGCTGTTTCAGGACCAGGCGATCTCGCCATGGCGGGAGACGAAGCGTCCGGTGCCGGCGCCGGGCCCCTCGGTGGCGAGGGCGACGATCGCGTCCGTGCCCTCGGTGACGGTCTGCGGGCCGCTGTGCCCGTTGAGGTCGGTCGCGGTGTATCCGGGGTCGGCGGCGTTGACGCGAACGCCCTCGAGCCCCTTGGCGTACTGCGTGGTCAGCATCGTCAGCGCCGCCTTGGACGCGGTGTACAGCGGCACGACGACACGCGACTCGGGCCGGGCGGGGTCGTGGGTGAAGGCGAGGGAGCCCATACCGCTGCTGACGTTGACGATCGCGGGGTCGTCCGAACGGCGCAGCAGCGGCAGGAACGCGGTGGTGGTGCGGATGACGCCGATGACATTGACGTCGAGGACGGCGCGCGCGTCGGCGGCGGTCAGGTCGCCGGGGTCGCCGCCGGGGCCGTGGACACCGGCGTTGTTGATCAGGACGTCGATCCTTCCCTCGTGTGCGGCGACGTTCGCGGCCGCGGCGGCCACGGACGCGTCGTCGGTCACATCGATCGGGACGTGACGCGCGCCGAGCGCGGCGGCGGCCTCCTCGCCCCGCTCGCGGTCGCGGGATCCGACGAGCACGGTATGGCCGCACTCGATCAGACGGCGGGCGGTCTCACGGCCGAGACCCTTGTTGGCTCCGGTGATGAAGGTGATCGTCATGCCTTCGATCCTGGCCCCGGCGCAGGAGGCGGACCAGGGAGACTTCGACGGTAGGAAGACCAGTACCACCCTCGTGCCGACCCGTACGACCGGGGATGAAGGAGGATGGTGAGCATGCCGAGGACCCCCGGAACCGGACTGGGCGCGATGATCCGCACCTGGCGGGACCGGCTGCCTCCGTCGGCCGCCGGGCTGCCGGTGGCCCGCGGGCGCCGGGCGGCCGGGCTGCGGCGCGAGGAACTGGCCGATCTGGCCGGGGTGTCGGTCGACTACATCGTGCGCCTGGAGCAGGGGCGGGCCACCACACCCTCGGTGTCGGTGGTGGCGTCCTTGGCGCGCGCCCTGCAGTTGTCCACCGCCGAGCGGGATCATCTGTACCGGCTGGCCCAGCTCGCCCCGCCGGAGGACGGCGCGATCTCCGACCACCTTCCGCCCGGTGTGCAGCGGGTGCTCGCCCGGCTCGGGGACGCGCCGGTCGCCGTCTTCGCGGCGGACTGGCAACTGATCTGGTGGAACCACGGGTGGGCCGCCCTCCTGGGCGACCCCTCCGCCTCGCCGCCGAAGCTGCGCAACTTCGCGCGCGACAGGTTCCCGGTGGACGCCGATCCCGCCCACCTCGCACGGTGGCCGGTGACCGAGGCGGACCGCGCCGCCACCGACGCCGCCGTCGTCTCCGATCTGCGCCGCGCCACCGGCCGCTTCCCCCGGGACGGCCGCTTGGCCGCGCTGATCCGCGAGCTGAACGCGGGCAACCGGAGGTTCGCCGAGCTATGGGCGACCGGAGAGGTGGCCGCGCACCGCGAGGACCACAAGACGATCGACCACCCGTCGGTGGGCCCGGTCACGGTGGACTGCGACACCCTCACCGACGGCGACTCCGAACTCAAGATCGTCATCATGACCGCCATGCCCGGCAGCGAGGACGAGACCAAGCTCCGCCTCACCACCATCGCCGGCCCACCGGCCACCACGCACGGCTGACCGGCCCAGGCGCCGATCGGCACGACTGATCCGGCCCAGGCGCCGATCGGCCGACCGCCGGTGCGGCTACCGGAGTTGGCGCTCCCAGTCGGCCCGCGTGAGTTCGTACTCGACTTCGCCGTGCTCGGAGCCCTCGATCGGCTCCGGCCAGTCCCCGGTGAAGTTCCGGAGGAACGACAGGCCCGCCTTCTCCATCACCCGCCGCGAGCGGGTGTTCACCGCCATCGTGTCCGCGGTGACCCGCTCCACCCCGAGGTCCGTGAAGCCCTTGTGGATCAGGGCCCGCGCTCCCTCCGCGGCGTAACCCCTGCCCCAGGCGGCCTTGTTCAGGCGGTAGCCGAGTTCCACCACGGCGGGGCTGTGGTCGTCCAGGGGGCGGAACTCGAACCAGCCCAGGAAGGTTCCGGTGGCCTTCTCCTCGGCGGCCCAGTAGCCGCGGGTGCCGAAGCACGGATGGTCGTGGAGAAGGCGCGGCAGGATCTGGGCGCGGACCGTCTCGCGACTCGTCGGCTTGCCGCCGGAGAGGAAGCGCATGACCTCGGGGTCACTGTCCAGCGCGAAGAGGTGGTCGGCGTCGGCCTCGGTGAACGGGCGCAGCACGAGCCGTTCGGTCTCCAGGAAGACATGCATGCCGCGATCCTCACCACCGGCGGCCGGACCCGCCACCGGATATTCGTGGCAGGCCGTCCGCTCCCTTGCCGCGGCCACGCGCTCGAGCTTGGTCCAGCCGGTCCAGCCCCGCTGCTTCAGCAGCTCGATCAGCCGGCGGGCCGATGGCACGGTGTCGAAGGCGAGGGTGTCCATCACCTTGGCGAGCGGTGGCCCGATGTCGGCATCGTCGATGTAGTCCTCGCCCCGCTCCTTCGCCATCTGCGTGAGGCAGGCGGCCAGTTGGTCGGCCAGCTCGACCAGCCGCGGGTCGTCGTCGGTGCGGTCGAGTGCCCGGCCCAGGGTGAGATAGAAGGCGAGGAAACGGGGGTCGGCGATCTGCTCCCGCTTGCGTGCCATCCACTCCGGGACCCGCTCGGGTGCGTGCGCGGCCAGCGGGATCCAGCCGTCGCGTTCGACCCGGACGATCCGCTCGTCGACCCCGAGCGCCCGCAGCCTGTCGAGGAACTCGACCACCTCCCGGGGCAGCGCCAGACTGTCCCCGGCGGCGAGGCGGGCGATGCGCTCGCGGTGCCGCTGCCGCTCCCCGATCTCGGCCCGCAGCCGCTTGTCGATGTCCGCGACCGCAGCGGCGAACTCCGCCCCGTCGGCCCGTAGCAGGTCTCGTACGCGCGCCAGGGGTACCCCGGCCTCGGCGAGGGTGCGGATCCTGATCAGCTCGACGACGGCGTCGGCGCCGTACCGCCGATAGCCGGAGTGGTCCCGGTCCGGCTCCGGCAGCAGCCCCTTGGCGTGATAGTGCCGCACCGCGCGCACCGTCACTCCGGCGTACGAGGCCAGCTCGCCGATGGTCAGCATCGCGTCAGTCTCCTCGGACTCGCTCGCGACGTCACCCCGTGAGGCCAGGGTGTGCGCTTCGGACGATCTCCGCGATGTCGGGGGCGTGGGTGAAGGCCAGGCGGTGGTCGGCGTCGAGCCAGGACGTGGAGATGTGCGGGCGCTCGCGGACGAGGCGGTCGATACCGGCACGCCAGAGCCGGTTGTGCCGCGGCGCACGCCCCTCAGTGCCGTCGCCGGCGATCGACCTCGACATGATCATGTGGATGGGGCAGTCGATCCTCCGGTACCGGTCGAGGATCGCGGACCGCACCACATCCATCTCGAGCTGCAGGCTGAGGACATCCTGGGCGGTGAGCGACACCTGCCGCGCGGTGCCCATGGCCCGCTCGATCTCCCGCCGCGTCTCCGGATCCTCCGCCATGGCACGGAACTCCGGCAGGTCGGCGTCGGTGATGAACGGTTCGGGCAGCGGGTTCGCCCCGTCGATGAGGACGAGCCCGGCCACGGCGTCAGGACGCTCGGCCGCATAGTGCACGGCCAGGTCCGCGCCCAGCGAGTAGCCCACGAGCACGGGCGGCGAGGGCAGGCCGCGGCGTTCCAGGTACGCCAGCACGGCGAAGAGATCGCTCAGGAACGCGTCGAAGGAATACCGGTCGGCGGCCGAGGCGAGGCCATGGCCCCTGAGGTCGAAGGTCACCACATCGTGGTCGCGGCGCAGCAGCCCGGTCAGCTCCCGCAGATCGGCCTGGGTGGAGTTGAGGCCGGGACACAGCACAAGTGGCCGTCCCCGGCCGCCGCGGGACACCGGGATGGTGACGCCCTCGTGGTGGACCGTGCGGTGGCGCGTCGTCGTCATGCCGCCCATGCTGCGGGGTTGTCCCTGCGTCAGGGTCAACCGCCGCGGCGAGCTCCCACCGCGCGCTCTATGTGGGGTTCTTCCACAGGTACACCTTGTGGTGCTCGGTGTCGTTGCCCGCGATGAGGCGGCCGTCGCTGCTGAAGGCCACGTCCCGGACCGTGCTCTCCGGCCCCTGCGCGCCGGTCAACAGGATGGCGCGTGGTTTGCGGGTGGCCACGTTCCACAGCAGCAGTCCTCGTCCGGCGGGGGCGGCGAGCGTCTTTCCGTCCGGGCTGAAGGCCAGGTGGTCGACCCTCGCCTGGTAGGAGTCGCCGAGGGCGGCTCGCTGACGGCCGGTCTTCGCATCCCACAGCCGCACCTTGTCGTCGTAGCTGCCGGTGGCGATGGTCCTGCCGTCCGGACTGAACGCCAGGCTCAGGACTCCTTGCGCGGGGGAGATGGTGAGCCGTGGACCGTCCTGGCCGTAGGGTTCCGGATCGCGGTGCGCCACGTCCCACAGCCGCACCGAGTGTTTCGGGGTGACGTTGCTGGCGGAGTCGTCGCTCGCGGAGGCCAATGTCCGGCCGTCCGGGCTGAAGGCCACGCCCGTGACGTCGGCCTCCTGGTCGTAGTAGGCGAGTATCTCGTCCTTGCGGCTGTTGGTGTCCCACAGGTCCACCGAGTTGCCCTGACTGCCGGTAGCGAACAGCTTGCCGTCCGGGCTGAAGGACACGCTCTCGCCGCTGCCGGGACCGTTGAGGAAGCGAACCTGCCGGCGCGCGGCCACGTCCCACATGGTCAGCCAGCCGGTCATATTGGTGGCCGCGAGGAGCTTGCCGTCCGGGCTGAACGCCACACCGCGGCCCCCGAACCCGTCATTCCCGACGCTGTCGCGCTGGGTGAAGGTGGCGCGTGGCTTGCGGTCGGCGACATTCCACAGTCGCACCTTGCCGTCGTCGCTGTTCGTGGCGAGCGTCTTGCCGTCCGGGCTGAACGCCATGCCTTCGGTGTCCCTGGACTGCCCGGTGGGGCCGATGGCGGCCGTGGGCTCGAACGAGCGATAGGGGTAGCTGGGGCCACGGTCGGGGGAAGAGCCGGGAAGGTAGACGGCGATCAGGACGACGGCGAGGACGAGGATCCCGACTCCGCTGAGGAGGACGGGCAGCCCCGGGGCGGGCGTGGTGAGCGGGTCGGGGACCGGCGGGTTCGCCGAGGTGTCCGCACTCGGTGGGGTCGCGGGACCGCCGGGGGCGGCGTCCCGTACCGGATCGTGCGCGGCCGGAGCGGACGGCGGCGGTACGGGGGCGGCGGGCCCGGACCCGCGCGGCGCCAGTGATGTGCGGGTCTCGGCCTCGGGCAAGCCGGGGGCACCAGGGGCGCCGGGCGGGCCGGGTGTCACACGCCCGGGCCCGGACGGGGACACCACGGTGTGTGGGTGGGCGTCGGCGATCCCCGCCGTGGAGCCGTGGCGGCACTGCTCGATGACCTCGGCGGGGGTCGGCCGCCGCTCCGGGTCCTTCTCCAGGCATCGCGCGGCGATGGCCCGGAGCGGCTCGGGGCAGCCGTCGAGGTCGGGGGCCTGTTCCAGGATGCGGTAGACCACGCCGTGGTCGGTACCGCCGCCGAAGGCGAGCCGTCCGGTGGCGGCGAAGTGGGCGACGACTCCGAGGGCGAACACATCACCGGCTTCGGTGACGTTCTGCCCCCTGATGTATTCGGGCGCCATGTAGGCGGGCGTTCCGGTGCGCATTCCGGTGGCGGTCACCGTGGTGACGTCCGCGGCCCGGGCGATACCGAAGTCGATGACCTTGGGGCCCTCGGCGGTGAGGATGATGTTGGAGGGCTTCAGGTCACGGTGGATCACATCGGCGGCGTGGATGGACTGCAGGGCTTCCGCCACCCTGGCGATCAGTCCCAGCGCCGCGTCGGCCGCCAACGGCCCGCTGTCGGCGACCGCGTGCTGCAGGGACGGCCCGGGCACGTAGGCCGTGGCCAGCCAGGGCTCATCGGCCCGCAGATCAGCGTCCGCGACCGGCACGGTGTACAGCCCCTGGACCCGCCGGGCCGCGGCCACTTCCTGCTCGAAGCGCTTGCGGAACGTCGCGTCGCCCGCGTATTCACGGTGGACGACCTTGACCGCCACCGCGCTGCCGGCCGGCGTCCGCCCCAGGTAGACGCGGCCCATTCCGCCCGCGCCCAGAACCGCCTCCAGCCGGTACGGACCGGCCTGGGGAGGATCGGCGTGCCCCAGTGGGCCGTGGGGTGGCGGAGCTATCGGCCACCCCGGTTGTCCCCCCGCATCAACAGGCGGTATCGCCGGTCGACCATGCTCCGATCGGGACATGCTCCCCGTCACCCCGTCTCTCACCGTTCGAGCGAGCGACAGCGTAAACGAACCCACCACCCCGTAACAGCTCTCCCCCTCAAGACGGCAGGAAGGCACTCCGGACTGCCACGTCACATGGGGATTGGCCGCCCGCTGGAGGGTACTCAGGACGCCGGAAAACGACGGACCAGGGAGGGACCACCCAGTGGACGAGACGAACACGGCCGAAAAGAACACGGCCGAGAAGAACACGGCCGAGAAGAACACGGGCGAGAAGAGCGCGGCCGAGAAGAACATCTTCGTCATCGGCCTGGACGAGGCCAACGAACCCATTCTGGAAAGTGGCCCCGGTGCCGGCCGGTACCGGTTCCACCGCCTGCTCACCATCGAGGATCTGCAGAGCGGCGAGGTGTCCGTGGCGGATCTCATCGCCAAGGCGGAGGGTGTGCTGGATGCCTTCGAGGGAAGCATCGACGCCATCGTCGGCTACTGGGACTTTCCGGTGAGCACACTCGTACCGATACTCAGCGAGCGCTACGGCACGCGCAGCACGAGTCTGGAGTCGGTCGTCAAGTGCGAGCACAAGTACTGGAGTCGGCTGGAGCAGCAGAAGGTGATCGACGAGTGCCCACGGTTCGGCCGGGTGGATCTGCATGCGCGGGACCCACAGCCACCGGAGGGTGTCCGCTTCCCGATGTGGCTCAAGCCGGCCCTCGCGTACTCCTCGGAGCTGGCCTTCTCCGTCAAGGACGAGGAGCAGTTCCGTACGGCGGTCGGCGAGATCCGTGCGGGCATCGGCCGCGTCGGCAAGCCCTTCGAGGCCGTACTCGAACGGCTGGACCTCCCCCCGGAGATGGAGGGTGTGGGCGGCCAGGTGTGCCTCGCGGAGGAAGCGCTGAGCGGAGTGCAGGTCGCCGTGGAGGGATACGTCCACGACGGCGAGGTCACCGTCTACGGCGTGCTGGACTCCATCGACTACCCCGACAGCCCGTCTTTCCTGCGCCACCAGTACCCCTCGGCCCTGCCGGAGCCCGTGATCCAGCGGCTGCATGACGTCTCCCGGCGGGTCATGCGGCAGATCGGCATGGACGGGGCGACGTTCAGCATCGAGTACTTCTACGACGCCGGGACGGACGAGATCAATCTCCTGGAGATCAACCCCCGGCACTCCCAGTCGCACGCCGAACTCTTCGCCTACGTCGACGGGGTGTCCAATCACCACTGCATGCTCAGCCTCGCCCTCGGCGAGGACCCCGCCCTGCCGTACCGCGCCGGCCCCTACCGGATGGCCGCCAAGTGGTACTACCGCTGGTTCGCCGACGGCGTGGTCCACGACACCCCCGTGGACGAGGAGATCGAGCGGATCGAGCGCGAGATCCCGGGCGTACGGATCGATGTGGTGCCCGAGGAGGGGCAGCGGCTGTCGCAGATGGACCAGCAGGACAGCTACAGCTTCGAACTCGCCCACATCTTCACCGGCGGGGACAGCGAGGAGGACCTGCGCGAGAAGTACGACCGCTGTGTCGCCGCCCTGAACCGCCTCTTCGACGCCACCGCCCCGGGCGGCCGGCAGGAGGAGAAGCGGAAGAACGAACAGGAGCGGGAGCGGGGCTGAGCCCGGCTGCGACCGCCCACGGACACGGCCGGTGTGCCGGTGGCGTCCGTGGGCACCCGTGCACCCCGCCACCAGGGAAGGAGCAGATCGGCCCTATGCGCCTCGTGAGCAATCTGCCGTGCGCGACAAAGGAAGAGGAACACGTCACGATCCCCATGTCCGACGGCATTCGTCTGTCGGCGCGCATCTGGCGTCCCACGTCCTCGGACGAGGAGCCGGTGCCCGCGGTGCTGGAGTACATCCCCTACCGGAAACGGGATCTGACCTCCGTACGCGACTCCATCCACCATCCGTACATCGCCGGTCATGGCTACGCCTGTGTCCGCGTCGACCTGCGGGGCACCGGGGAGTCTGAGGGGGTGCTGACGGACGAATACCTGGGACAGGAGCAGACGGACGCCGAGGAGATCCTGGCCTGGCTCGCCGAGCAGCCCTGGTGCGATGGCGCCACCGGCATGATGGGCATCTCCTGGGGCGCCTTCGCCGCCCTGCAGGTGGCCGCCCGGCGGCCGCCGAGTCTGCGCGCCATCGTCATCGCCTCCTTCACCGACGACCGGTACGCCGATGACATGCACTACATGGGCGGTGCCCTGCTGTCCGACAACCTCGCCGAGGCGGGCACCATGTTCGCCTACGCCACCTGTCCGCCGGACCCGGCGGTGGTCGGCGAGCGCTGGCGCGAGATGTGGCACGAGCGGCTGGAGAACGCCCGCCCCTGGGTGCTGGAGTGGCTGCGCCACCAGCGCCGCGACGACTACTGGCGGCATGCCTCGGTGTGCGAGGACTACCAGGCCGTGCAGTGCCCCGTGCTGGCCTCCAGCGGCTGGGCGGACGGCTACTCCAACGCCGTGACACGGCTGCTCGGCCGGCTGGACGTACCGCGCAGGGGTCTGATCGGCCCGTGGTCGCACAAGTACCCGCACCTGGGCGAGCCGGGCCCGGCCATCGGCTACCTCCAGGAGGTGGTGCGGTGGTGGGACCACTGGCTGAAGGGCGTGGACAACGGCGTCATGGACGGGCCCATGCTGTGGACGTGGATGCAGGACAGCGTGGCGCCGTCCACCTCCTACGAGGAGCGGCCCGGCCGCTGGATCGCCGAGCCCCGGTGGCCCTCCCCCAACGTCGAGCCGACCGTGCACCCGCTGACCGGCCGGCGCATCGGCGCCCCCGGTGACACATCGTCCGGGCAGGAGGCGCAGGGCGAGCCGCTGACCGTGCAATCGCCGCTGTCCGTCGGCCAGTTCGCCGGCAAGTGGGCCTCCTACAACGCGCCCCCGGACCTGCCGTACGACCAGCGGGAGGAGGACGGCGGTTCGCTGGTGTTCGAGACCGATCCGCTCACCGAGCGGGTGGAGATCCTCGGCTCGCCCTCCGTCGAACTGGACCTGTCGGTCGATGAACCGGTGGCGATGGTGGCCGCCCGGCTCTCCGATGTGGCTCCGGACGGCCGCGCCACCCGTGTCACCTACGGTCTGCTCAATGTCGCCCACCGCGAGACCATCGGCGACCCCGAGCCGCTGGAGCCCGGCCGGCGCTACCGCGCCCGTGTCCAGCTCAACGGCGTGGCCCAGGCGTTTCCGCCCGGCCACCGCATCCGGCTGTCGCTGTCCACGTCGTACTGGCCGCTCGCCTGGCCCCCGCCGAGGCCCGCGCTGCTGACCGTGTACGAGGCCACCAGCGCCCTCACGCTGCCGCTGCGCCGGGCCTCGGCGGGCGAGGATCGGCCCCAGCGCCCGTTCGGGGAGCCCGAGGGCACGCCCCCCGTCGCCACCACCGCGCTCACCCCCCGCGAGGAGCGCTGGGACGTCAAGCGCGACCTGGTCGGCTACCGGTCCGAGCTGGAGATCGTCAAGGACGCGGGCACCCAGCGCTTCGAGGACATCGGGATGGATGTCGGCCGCCGGGCGTACGAGCGCTACACCGCGGTCGCGGACGACTTCACCTCGGTCGGTGGCGAGTCGACCTGGACCATGCGCTTCCACCGCGACGACTGGGACGTACGGGTGGTGACGAGCACGGTGCTGCGCTCCAGCGAGAGCGAGTTCTTCGTCGATGCCACGCTGGACGGCTACGAGGGCGACCGGCGCGTGTTCTCGCGCACCTGGAACGAGACGCTGCCCCGGGACTGTCTGTGATCTTCACCGCCGCACCGCACGCGCACACCTCGGCCCCGTGCGGGTACTCGCCGCTGATGCTGTTCAAGACGCCGCCAGGGGTGTACGCGCCGCAGGACGACACATGGATGCTGGCCGAGGCGCTGCTGCGGGAGGACATCACGGCCGACACGGCCGTCCTGGACGTGGGGACCGGCAGCGGGGCCCTGGCCCTGGTCGCGGCCGGGCGCGGTGCGGCCCAGGTGACCGCGGTGGACGTCTCGCCGCTCGCCGTGGGCGCCACCTGGCTGCGGGCCCGCCTCAAGGGGCTGCCGGTGCGGGTCCTCCACGGCGACCTGCTGACACCGGTGGCGGGCCGCGGGTTCGATCTCATCGTCGCCAACCCGCCCTATGTGCCGGTGGCGGGGCGACGGACCCGGGGCCGCGGTCGGGCCTGGCGGGCCGGGGCCGACGGACGGGCGTTCCTCGACCGGATCTGCCGGGACGCGCCACCGTTGCTGCGCCCCGGCGGCGTGCTGCTGCTGGTGCATTCGGCGCTGAGCGGGACGGAGCGAACCGTGGCGCAGCTGACGGAGAGCGGGCTGCGGGCGGCCGTGGCCGACCGCCGCACGATCCCTTTCGGCCCGGTGCTGCGCGCGCAGGCGCCCTGGCTGGAGGCCCAGGGGCTGATCGCCCCGGGCGAGACGAAGGAAGAGCTGGTGGTGATCCGTGCCGAACGACGAACGTGACCGCCCGGTGCGGATGCGGCTGGGGACCGACGGCCCGATGCTGATCGAAGGGCCGGTCGAGATCACCCTGCCCGACGGCAGCGTGGTGCGCTCCGACCGTTTCACGGTGGCCGTGTGCCTGTGCGGCCGCAGCGCGCGCTACCCGTGGTGCGACACCAGCCACCGCCGCAGGCCGCCGAGGTCGCGGCGCGGATCGGACGCGACGTAGCAAATCAGACGCGACGTAGCGGATCGGACGCGGAGGCGAAGCGCGCCGCCCGCCTCACCCGCGTCCCGCACCGTCCCACCGCCCCGCCCAGCCGTCGCCGCCGGAGCACCGCGCAACCCCCTGTGCAGGTGTTCTCCAGGTGAACCACGATCAACGGAGGTCTGAACTCGTGGCGGGTGGGGCACTCAGGGCATATGCGCTGTGGAGTGATCGACATTGGATCCCGTACGGTCCACCTCATGATCGCCGAGCTGGCTCCGGGCAGGCCCCCGGAGCCGGTGGCCTCGTGGAAACAGCCGGTCCGTGTGGCCGAGGCGACCGATCGCCAGGGGGTGATCCGGCCTGACGCGATCCGGTCCCTGGTCGGCGCCGTGACCGCGAGTGCCGCGGCCGCTCTCGCCCACCATGTCGACCGCCTGATCCCCTTCGCCACATCGGCGGTGCGGGACGCGACCAACCGGGACGCCGTGCTCGGCGAGATCGAGGCCGCCACCGGGATCCGCGTGGGCTTCATGACCGGCGAGGAGGAGGCACGGCTGACGTTCAGGGCGGCACGCGGCTGGCTCGGCTGGTCGGCGGGGCGGATCCTCCTCCTCGACATCGGCGGTGGCTCGCTGGAAATCGCCTGTGGCGGCGGCAGGTACCCCGACCTCGCCGTCTCCCTGCCCCTGGGCGCCGACCGGCTCACCCGCCACCATCTGCCCGATGCCACACCGGTGAAGAAGCGGGACGTCAGCGCGTTGCGCCGGCACGTACGCTCCGTGCTCGGCCAGTGCACCGCCGAACTGCGCGCCCAGCCCGCGCCCGCCTCCTGCGTCGCCACATCGAGGACCTTCACGCAACTGGCCCGCCTCGCCGGAAAGCCACAGCCGCACAACGGCCTGCCCGCGTCCCACAGTCTCAGCCGGCGGAACCTGGGGCCCTGGGTGCCCCAACTCGCGGCCAAGACGGACGAGCAGCGAGCGAGACTGCGCGGCATCTCCGCCTCCAGGGCGCATCAGTCCCTGGCCGGTGCGATCGTCGCGGAGGCCGTCATGGAGGCCATGGAGGTGGAACGGCTCACCACCTGCCCGTGGGGCCTGCGCGAGGGCGTCCTGCTCGACTACGTCTCCGGCCTCGAAGGCGAGCCTCCCGCTCCCCCGGCACTCACCTCGATCCCGGCCCTCGCCGACCACCGGCGGATCCACGGGATCGAGGCGGTGGCGGTCGACGTATGAGAGATCGAGGCGGTGGCCGCCGACGCATGAGAACGTGCGGCCGCGGCATCGCCCGGACCGGCCGATCGGGCACGGGTTCCGGAGCGGCTGATCCACGGATTGCCGATCCACGGGTTATGGCCGCCATTGGCCACTCCTATGGCCGAGCGCCATCATCCGCAGGCCACCCGCGCTTGTAACGGACATCGCCACGGCAATGAGCCGGCGATCAGCGGGAGAGGCGATATCGCCCTCCCGTGGAATACCCGTGATACGAGCTAAGGATTGACTGATGAGTTCTGCATACCTCGCCGGGAGCGTCGCGTTGGTGACCGGGGCGACCAGCGGTATCGGGGCGGCCACCGCGGCGAAACTGGCCGAACGGGGCGCGCATGTGCTGGTCGCGGGCCGGGACAGGGCGCGGGGTGAGGCAGTGGTCGGCTCCATCCGCGGCCGCGGTGGCAAGGCGGACTTCGTCGCCGCCGATCTGCGGGACGCGGAGTCCGTGCGCAAGCTGGCCCGCGAGGCCCGGGAACTGGGCGGCGGCCGGGTGGACGTCCTGGTCAACAACGCCGGGATCTTCCCGTTCGGGCCGACGGACCAGACGCCGCAGAGCGATGTCGACACCGTCTACGCGCTGAATGTGAAGGCGCCGTTCTACCTGGTGGCGGAGCTCGCCCCGGCGATGGCGGAGCGCGGCTACGGGGCGGTCATCAACGTGAGCACCATGGTCGCCGAGTACGGGGCGCCGGGGATGGCGCTGTACGGATCGAGCAAGGCGGCGCTGAACCTGCTCACCAAGTCGTGGGCGGCCGAGTACGGCCCGCGCGGGGTCCGGTTCAACGCCGTCGAGCCGGGGCCGACCCGCACGGAGGGCACCGCCGGTATGGGTGAGGACCTGACGGCTCTCGCCGCGCAGGCGCCCACCGGGCGGCCCGCCGCGCCCGAGGAGATCGCCGAGGCCATCATCTTCCTGGCGAGCGAGGCGGCGAGCTTCGTCCAGGGCGCGGTGCTGCCGGTGGACGGCGGCCGCGTGGCCGTCTGACCCGGCGCGGACGGCGGCTGTACGGCCCTGGGTCTCGCCCACCGGGAGGATCCAGGGCCGGTCTCCCTCTGATGGCCTCCGCCGGCGATCGGCGGAGGCCGGCGCCGCGCGCGATCTGTGTAGCCTGGCGGAAGGGCCCAGGGAGCGCACCAGGAGAGAAGCACGCGAGCCCGGGAGTGGTGCCCATGGTGACGATGACGATCGTGCTGTCCATCGTGTTCGCCCTGCTCGCGGCCGGCAGCAACGCACTCGGGACGGTGTTGCAGCGCCGCGCCGCGCTCACTGTTCCCGCCTCACGATCATTGCGCCTCGGGCTGGTCCGCGACCTTCTGCACACTCCGGTCTGGTTCGGCGGGATGCTCGGCGTCGTCTTCGCCGCCCTCTTTCAGGCCCTCGCGCTGGCCACCGGATCGCTCGCCACCGTACAGCCCCTCTTCATCCTCGAACTTCCGCTGGCGCTGGTGATCGGAGGGATCGTCTTCCGCGTCGGGGTGACGCGCAGGGCATGGATCCACGTGGCCTGCATCGTCGGTGGGCTGGCTCTGGTCCTCTTCTCCCTGGCGCCCACCGGAGGGCGCGACCAGGTGCCCGGGATCTGGTGGGTGCCGGGCCTCGCGGTCACCGGAGGGATTGGTGCCGCCCTCGTTCTCGCCGGTCTGCGGCGCCCCACCGGTCTGCTGCGAGCGGCCTGCCTGGCGGCAGCGGCGGCCATCGGAAACGCCGTCACCGCGGCGCTGGTCAAGTCGGCCATGAATATTCTCTCCGCGCGGGGCGTCGTCGCCTTCTTCGCGGCGTGGCAGACGTACAGCTTCGCGGCTGTCGGCGCCTTTTCCCTGTTCCTGCTCGGGGTCGCCATGCAAGGGGGCCCGCTGATCGGCTCGCAACCCGCTTTGACGCTCGGCGACGCCACGGTGAGCTTCTGTCTCGGCGTGACGCTCTACGGCGAGCAGCCGCGCGCCGGATTCTGGCTCGTACCGGCGGTGCTGGGACTGGGTGTGCTCCTGTACGGAATCTTCGGGCTCTCCCATACCCGGTGCCTGGCCCAGTGTGTCGACCGGAGCAGGGATGAGTTCGGTGGCCTCGGGCAGCCTGCGGCGGCGCGCGGATGACGTCACCAGTAGAATCGTGTATACGGCGAAGTTGGGCCTCCCGGACAAAACGAGCGTCGTGGCGTCGGACCTCTACGAGCTGTTGGAGGGTCGAAAGTGATCAGCCACCATGCCTACGCCGTCGAGCCGTGGTGCTTGCGCGAGACCGAGCTCAACCTGGACGTCCTCGCGCAGAGCGAATCCGTCTTCGCCGTGTCCAACGGGCATGTCGGCTGGCGCGGCAACCTCGACGAGGGCGAGCCGCACGCCCTGCCCGGCAGCTACCTCAACGGTGTGCACGAGCAGCATCCGCTGCCGTACGCGGAAGCCGGCTACGGATTCCCCGAGTCCGGCCAGACGGTGATCAACGTGACCAACGGCAAGCTCATCCGGCTGCTGGTCGACGACGAACCGTTCGACTTGCGCTACGGGCGGCTGCGTTCGCATGAGCGCGTGCTCGATCTGCGCACCGGACTGCTCCACCGCGTCTGCGAGTGGACATCGCCGGTCGGTCAGACGGTACGGGTGCGCTCCACCAGGATGGTCTCCTTCACCCAGCGCGCCATCGCCGCGGTCGCCTACGAAGTGGAGCCGGTGGACGCCCGAACGAGCGTGGTCGTCCAGTCGGAGCTCGTCGCCAATGAGCAAATGCCCGCGCTCAGCGGCGATCCCCGGGTCGGCGCCGCCCTGAGGTCGTGCCTTCGCCCCGAGGAGAACGCGGCGGTCGACATGCGGCTGCGCCTGGTGCACCACACGGCGGCGAGCGATCAGCGGATCGGGGCCGCGGCCGACCATGTGGTGCGCGGCCCCGCATCCACCCGGAGCTCCAGTGAGAGCGCGAACGACGTGGGCCGCCTCACCGTCAGCGCGGTCCTGGACCCCGGCGAGACGCTTCGCATCGAGAAGTTCGTCTCCTACGGCTGGTCCGGAATCCGCTCGCTGCCGGCCGTCCGCGACCAGGTCGAAGCGGCGCTCACCGGCGCGCGCAACACCGGCTGGCAGGGCCTGGTCGACCAGCAGCGCGAGTATCTCGACGGCTTCTGGCGCCATGCCGACATCGAGGTCGACGGCGACGCGGAAATCCAGCAGGCGGTCCGCTTCGCCCTCTTCCATGTACTGCAGGCGGGCAGCCGGGCCGAGCAGCGGTCGATCCCGGCCAAGGGCCTGACCGGCTCCGGATACGACGGACACGCCTTCTGGGACACCGAGACGTTCGTGCTGCCCCTGCTCACCTACGCCTCGCCGAACTGCGTCGCGGAGGCCCTGCACTGGCGGCAGAACACCCTGCCGGCGGCGCGGGAGCGCGCCGAACAGCTCGGACTGCGGGGTGCGGTCTTCCCCTGGCGCACGATCGACGGGGCGGAATGCTCCGGGTACTGGCCGGCCGGGACCGCGGCCTTCCACATCAACGCGGATATCGCCGCCGCCGTCGTGCGCTACATCCGGGCCACCGGCGACACCGACTTCGAACGGCGCACCGGTGTGGAACTGCTGGTGGAGACCGCCCGGTTGTGGCATTCCCTCGGCCATCACGACTCCGGGGGCCGCTTTCACATCGACGGCGTCACCGGCCCCGACGAGTACAGCGCGCTCGCGAACGACAACGCCTACACCAACCTGATGGCCGGGGCGAATCTGCGGGCCGCCGCGGATGTGGCCGAACGCCACCCGGAGCAGGCCGCGGCGCTCGGCGTCGACAAGGAAGAGGCCGCCGGATGGCGTGACGCGGCCAAGGCGATGTCCGTGCCGTATGTGAGCGAGTTGGGCCTGCACGAGCAGTCGGCCGGCTACACCGGTCTCGACGTATGGGACTTCGAGAACACGCCACCCGAGCTGTACCCGCTGATGCTGCACTTCCCGTATTTCGACCTGTACCGCAAGCAGGTGGTCAAACAGGCGGACCTGGTACTGGCGATGTATCTGCGCGGCGATGCCTTCGAAGCCGACCAGAAGGCGCGCAACTTCGCGTACTACGAGCCGCTGACGGTCCGGGACTCCTCGCTGTCGGCCTGTGTCCAGTGTGTGATGGCCGCCGAAGTGGGCCATGTGCGGCTCGCCTTCGACTACCTGGGCGAGGCCGCCCTGATGGACCTGGCCGACCTGGAGAAGAACACCCGCGACGGTCTGCACATCGCCTCCCTGGCGGGCACCTGGGTGGGACTGGTGGCCGGCTTCGGCGGTATGCGCGACCACGGGGACGTCCTGTACTTCGCGCCCCGGCTTCCCGAGAGCCTCAGCCGGCTGGCCTTCTCCGTGCTGATCCGGCAGCGCTGTCTGCGGGTGGACATCACGGGCTCGCAGGTCACCTACACCCTGCGGGACGGCGAGCCGCTCCGGATCAGCCACGGCGGCGAGGTCATCACCCTGTCCAAGGGCTCGCCCCAGACCCGCCCCGTCGAGCACCCGACCGCCCTTCCCGAGCCCGCCCAACCCCCGGGCAGACGCCCCGAACCACGGCGCTGACCGGGCTCCCCCGATCAGTCCGTCAACCGTTCAGGCCATCAACGCGACGGCGCCGGTCCGGTCCAGACGGTCTTGCCCTGCCCGTTGTAGCGGATGCCCCAGTTCTGGGCGAGTTGGGCACAGATGAACAGGCCGCGGCCGCCCTCGTCGACGGTCCCGGCGTGCCGCAGCCGGGGGGCGGTGGGGCTGGAGTCGTGGACCTCGCAGGTGAGGGTGCGATCTTTGATGAGGTGCAGGCGCACGGGTGGCGCGCCGTAACGCAGGGCGTTGGTGACCAGTTCGCTGACGATCTCTTCCGTGGCGTAGGCGGTGTCCTCGTCCACGCCCCAGGTGGCGAGTTGGGACCGGGCGTGCCGGCGCGCGATCGCCGGGGCGGTGCGGTCGTCGTCCAGGGCCCAGGTGGCGGTGCGGTCGGCGGGGAAGGCGTGCGTGCGCGTGAGGAGGAGGATGGCATCACCCGAGAGGGCGTCGCCGCGCAGCTGGTAGAGGACGTCGTCGCACAGGTCCTGCAGGGGCCGGTCGGTGTCGGCGAGCACGTGCCGGAGCAGCCGCGGACCGCCGGTGCCCTCCTCGGACCGGCCGGCGGCCGACAGCACGGCCGTGTAGAGGGCGAGGACGTCCCCGTCGGCGACGGGGACGGTGGTGGCGGCGAACGGGGGGCCGCCCTCGCCGAGGGCCGCGCCGACGGCCAGGTCGAGTACGCGGGGCGTCTCATCGGGCCCGGCGAGCATGGGCGGCGGATGTCCGGCGGAGGCGATGGCGCACGTGCGGGAGAACGGGTCGTACATCACGCACAGACACGTCGCGCTGAGCGACTGCCTGTGCAGCGGATCGCCCCCGGGCAACGCCTCCCGCTCCCGGGCGAGGCGGATGACCGTGTCGTCGAGCCGGGCGAGGAGCTCGTCGGGTTCCAGGTCGAGTGCGGCGAGCGAGTGGATGACGGTCCGCAGCTGTCCCATGGTGGTCGCGGCCTGGATGCCGTGGCCGGCGACCCGGCCGACCACCAGGGCGGTACGGGCACCGGGCAGGTCGAAGACGTCGAACCAGCCACCACCCCCCTTGTCGTCGGCCACGTTCAGATGGGCGGTCTCGACCGCGGTCCGGGAGATGGGGACCATGGCCAGCAGATGGCGCTGGAGCGCCGCGGCGATAGCGTGCTCATGGGTGTAGCGGCGCGCGTTGTCGATGCTCAGGGCGGTGTGTGTGGCCAGTTCCAGGATGAGGGCGACCTCCCGCTCGTCGAAGGTGTCGGCCTGCCGGGTGCGGTAGATGCTCAGCAGTCCGAGGACCCTTCCGCGCAGCGTGAGGGGCGCGGCGAGCAGGGCATGGGCCCCGGAGTCGCGGATGGCCTGGCCCCGCGCGGGATCGGCGGCCAGCCACGGGGTGTCCGGGCCCAGGACGACCGCGCGGGGCTTGAGGTCGACCAGCACCTGGGCGTAGGGCGTGGGGAAGAACAGAGCGCGCACATCTCCCACCGGATGCGCCAGGATCTGCCGTTCACCGCCGCTGTGGGCGAAGGCGGCGCGGCGCAGCGGCACATCCCGTCCCAGCGGGCTGAGCGGCGGTTTCTCCCCGCGCACCACGGGCTCGACCACCTCCACCACGGCGATGTCGGCGAAGCCCGGGACCAGCGCCTCGACCAGCTCCTGGCAGGTGGCCACCACGTCCAGGGTGCGTCCCACCCGCTCGCGCACGGCGCGCATGGTCCGCAGCCCGCGCCGCAACTTCTCCTGGTCCGTCACATCGGCCGTCGTGAGCACCGCCCCCAGCGCGTCCCGCAAGGGGAACGCCGAGCGAACGTCCCTTCAGCTGCTGAAGATCCGCGCCGCACATGTGTTGCGCGGCCGCGTTGGCCGACACCACGCGGAGGTCGCCGTCGACGACGAACAGTGGTCCCGGCGCGTAGACGTGCAGCGCTTCGAGCACCGCGGCCTTGATGGCGGGCGGCGTGCCGTTCGCCGGGGGCAGGAAGACCTGCCATGCCACCGAGCCGTCGTGCCGCGGCAGCGGCTGGACGTGCAGCCCTTCGCCGACGGGTCCGGCGGCCACATCACGCGGATCGACCGGTCCGGCCGCGGCATCCCGCAGGTCGACCCGGCGGGAGTCGTCCCCATCATGGCCACCGGCGGGCGCGGCGGAATCACCGCCACCGGCGGGCGCGGCGGAATCATCACGGCCGGCGGACGCGGCGGAATCATCGCCGCCTGCGGGCGGGGCGGAGCCGAGCAGGTCGGTCACCGGCCGCCCGATCGCCTCGTCAGCCGTGCGGCCGAGCAGCTTTTCTGCCCGGTGGCTCCACTCCACCACCGTGCCACTGCTGTCGACGATCATCAGCGGGGTATCACCGGCCACGGCAACCACCTCCACCTCCCAGCATGCTGGGTAGCCAGGGGATTCGCCGTGCCCGCGGGACCGAGGCGAGCGGTGGCGCCTCAACCCGTGGGTTGACCGGGGCAATCAACCCCCGGGCCGACGTTCCGCGGCGGCCTACGCGGGACGCTCTACGCCATGACGACCACCGATTACCTGATCTCCGTCGCCCTGATCCCCCTGGTGATCCCGCAGATCCGCGGCACCCGCCAGACGCCGCGCAACGCACTTCTGCCCGTGGTGGCCGTCGCCGCCGCGGCCGCGTACTACCTGCGGTCCTTCCCCACCGAGGGGCACGACGTCCAGCTCGACCTCGTGGGGGTCCTCGCCGGGGCGGCCCTGGGTGCCGCGTGTGGCGCCGCCACCGGTGTGCGGCGCGGCTCGGACGGAGTCGCCCTGGCCAAGGCCGGAGCGGTCGCCGCGGCCCTGTGGATCGTGGGCATGGCCGTCCGGCCGGCGACGATCTACGAGGACTGCTCGACCGGGCGGGCACCCTCGTCAAGGAGGGGCTGGGCGACGCACGCCGGGCCGTGAGCCGCCTGCGCGGACAGCGAACGCCCTCGCTGGAGCGTTTGGCGGAGCTGGTCGAGCGCTACCGCGTGGACCTGGAGCTCGATGTGCACTGTCCGTCGTCGGGGCGCCTCGCCCCCTGCCCGCCGACGCGGATCTCGCCCTCTACCGCGGCGCACAGGAGGCCCTGACCAACGCGGCCCGCTACGCTCGCGGCGCCCGCACGACCGTGACCCTCCGCTACGAACCGGACGCCACCGTATTGACCATCGAGGACCGGCGGCCCGCACCGGGCCCGGCCCCCTCGCCCCTGGTCGTGGGCTCCGGCCTGGGCCTGAACGGCATGCGGGAGCGGCTGCGCGAAGTCGGCGGAAGCGCCGGTGCGGGGCCGACCCAGGACGGCTGGACGGTGCGGATGGAGGTCCCGGCATGACGGGATCCGGCGTGACGGGCCCGGCGCCGCGGGGCCCGGCGCCGCGGGGCCCGGCGAGCGGATCAGGGTCCTGCTCGCGGACGATCAGCAGGTCGTACGAAGCGGGCTCGTGCTGCTGATCGGCTCGACCCCGTGGGGCCCGCCTGGTCGCCGCCCTCCAGCCGGGCCAAGCCGCCCCGACGCCCACGCCACCCCACCACCCGCCCGGCTCCGCCCGCCGGGGAGCGGACACCCTGCCGGACGGTCTGACCCCCCGCGAGACCGAGGTGCTCACCCTCATCGCCCACGGCCTGTCCAACGCGGAGATCTGCGCCCGGCTCGTCGTCAGCCAGGCCACCGTGAAGACGCACATCAACCGGATCTTCGCGAAGATCGGCGCAACCGACCGCGCCCAGGCGGTGGGCTATGCCTACCGGAACGACCTGGTGGATGGCGGCTGAACCCGGGACACGTCCCATGACGGGACTCAGAGCCGGATACCTGAGGCGCACACATCCGGTTCGCGACGGTGGCTCGGGGAAGGGTGACGACGGCACCGTCCGCACCGCATCCCGAACCATGGCACAACCCCCCGTATCCGATCAGAACTCCTGACGCGCAAGACCGGCCGCCGGGCGCGGAACGTCAGGAGGCGCCTACGAAGCCAACGCCGGGCAGCCATGATCCGGGACAGGACGTATCCCGTCTGTTGTCCACGCCCCGGCCAGCCTTGATGGAGGGTGAAGTGGTCAGCAAGCCAGACCGTCGTACGGTACTCGGCGCCACCGCCGGCGCCGCACTCACCGGGGCGTTCAGCGCCCCCGCCACCACCTCGTTCGCCGAGACGCCCGGCCACGTCACGGTCCACTCGCCCGATGGCCGGCTGCGGGTCACCGTTCTCACGGCGAACGGGTCTCTCCGGTATCAGGTCGTGCGCGATGGCCGGGTCCTGGTCGCGCCCTCCGGGCTCGGGCTCGACCTGGCCGGCCGGCCATCGCTCACCGGCGGCCTGGTGGTGGAATCCATCAGGCACAGAACGATCAAGGAGTCATGGCGTCCGGTGTGGGGCCCCGACGCGCTCGTCCGCAACCACGCCAAGGAGTGCGTGCTGCGGACCGTGCAGTCGGCGACTGGCATACGGCTGGACCTGGTCGTCCGGGTCTTCGACGACGGCGTCGGATTCCGTTACCACCTGCCGGCGCAGACCGGGCTCGACACCTACACGGTCACCGCCGAGCGCACCGAGTTCGCGCTGCCGCCGACGGCCACGAGCTGGTCGCTGAAGGCGGGCACCGACTGGCGGGCCGACGAACAGCACTACCGGCGGGCCCCCTTGTCCGATGTGGACACCGCGCAGACCCCGCTGACGCTGGCCACGACGGACGGTCAGTACGTCGTCGTGCACGAGGCGGCGCTGATCGACTATCCGAGCATGACCCTCGCCGCCGACACCACCCGGCCGGGTACGTTCACCAGTGAACTGATCAGCCTTCCCGACGGCACGAAGGCCCGGCTGACGGGCGAGTTCTCCACCCCGTGGCGCACCCTGACCATCGGCGACCGTCCCGGTGATCTCGCCGAATCACACATGATCGAGAACCTGAACGAGCCGTGTGCGCTCGCCGATACGTCATGGATCTCACCCGGCACATACGTCGGTGTGTGGTGGGAACTGCAGCGGCGCCACACGACCTGGACCGCGGGGCCACACCATGGGGCGACGACCGAGCGGGTCAAGCAGTACATCGACTTGGCCAGGGAGGCGGGCGCGAGCAGCGTTCTCGCCGAGGGATGGAACACCAACGCCGGCGGCCAGTGGACCGGCCAGGACTTCCTGACGCCACAGCCGGACTTCGATCTGCCCGAGGTGCTGCGCTACGCACGGGCCAACGGCATCGGGTTCACCGCTCACAACGAGACCCGCGGCTTCGTCGACTACTACGAGCGGCACCTGGACACGATCTTCGCACGGTACGCCGAACTCGGCATCCACTCGGTCAAGACCGGTTATGCCACCAGGTTCGAGCTGGGCGGGGTGAACCGCAGCCACTTCGACCAGGAAGCCGTGCGCCACTTTCAGCGGGTCGTCGACACCGCGGCCCGCCACAAGATCATGGTCATCGCGCACGAGGCCATCAAGCCGACCGGACTGGCACGCACCTACCCGAACATGATGACCGGTGAGGGGGTGGCCGGGATGGAGCAGCAGAACTACATGGGCAAGCTCGGGAATCCGCCGGAGCAGGCCACCATCCTGCCGTTCACCCGGTTCATGGGCGGGCCGGCCGACTACACCCCGGGTGTGCTCAACGTGACGTGGGACCCGGCCGGGCTCGGCACCCGCGTACAGACGACATCGGCCGCACAACTCGCCCTGTACTCACTGTTCTTCAGCCCGCTGCAGATGCTGGCCGACACCCCGGAGAACTACCGCTCCCACCCGGGCTTCGCCTATCTGAAGGACATCCCGGCCGGCTGGGACGAGACCCGGTTCCTGGACTGCGAGATCGGCGATTACACGGTCGCCGCCCGCCGCAAGGGCCACACCTGGTATCTCGGCGCGATCACCGACGAGCAGGACCGGACGCTGCGGGTGCCGCTGCGGTTCCTGGGACCGGGTCGGTACCGAGCCGAGATCTACCGCGACGCCGCCGACACCAGCTGGCACGACAACCCGCTCCCGATCGATGTCGAGACCACCACGGTGCGATCGTCCACGGTGCTCACCCTGCGACTCGTCGCCGGCGGCGGCACCGCGATCCGGTTCCGCCCCGCGCGGCATTAGCCGTCAATGCGCGATCGGTCCTCGTTCGGACGGAGCCTCCCGGCCCGGAGCAGTGCCTCTTCGGCCCGGGTGGCCAGCTCGGTGACGAGGCCAGGGCCCGCTCGGCCTCGTCCAGATCCTGCCTGCGAGACGGCCGCCGCCAGTACGCCCCCCGGCCGCACCGCCCATCGGTGCCAGCACGATCGGGTGCCGCAGGCCCAACAGCTCCGTCGACTCCGTCGACAACGCCACGGGTCCATCATCGCTCCCGTATGGCGCTGCGGCCGGTGTTGACCTTCGAGTTGGCCGGAGGTCAATGATGGCGGGGTGCCGAATTCTGAGCTCACCGTAGGGAACCGATCTCCTCCAGCCGATCCAGGTAGTCCTGGGGGATGCGGCCGTTGCGGCCGGGACCGACGTTCAGTAGGTACAGCGCGTTGCCGGCCTTGGCCTTGCGGAGGTTGTCGACGATCTCGGCGGCGGGGCGGGGGGTGCCCGTCTCGGTGGTGTGGAACCATGTCCGGTTCTGATCGAGCGTGTCACTGCCGTCGGTCGGGCGGGGGTTGTCGGCGGGCGGCATGCCCTGGACCGGGACCTCGTAGACGATGACATCGGTGGTCTGAAGCGTGCCGAGGTGGTCGTTGTTGGCGACGACGGTGCGGGGGGAGACCTTGCGGATCATGTCGCGGACCGGCTGGTAGGGGATCGTGGAGTACGGCACGGACCAGCCCCAGCCGTCGAACCAGAGGTAGTCGATCGTGCCGTAGCGGGTGAGGAGTTCGCGCAGCTGGTTCTTGACGAGTGCCAGGCTGTCCCCGTTGTGGCGGTCCCAGATGGAGAAGTAGAGGCCGACCTTGAGGTGGTTGGCGTGCATCGCCTTGACGTACGCGCGGACGATGTCACCCTTGCCGTTCTCGTAGGGGGCGGCGGCGATGTCGTGGTCGGAGTAGGCGGTGGGCCACAGGGCGAAGCCGTCGTGGTGTTTGGCGGTCAGCACCCCGAACGTCATGCCGGCGGACTTCATGGCCTTCGCCCACTGGTCGGGGTCGAGGCCGGTGGGGTTGAAGGCCGCCGGGTCGGCGTTCGGGTCGGCCCACTGCTCGTTGGTGTACGTCGACATGTTGTAGTGCAGGAACATGCCGAACGGGTTGTGCTTCACCCACTGTCGCGCGGTGCGGGACGGGGTGATGACGGCGTCGCCGAACGCCTGCACCTCGGCGAGGGACAGATAGCCGGTGCCTTGAAGCTGGACGCGCAGATAGCGGGCGGAGCGCTTGAGGGCGATCCGGGTGGAGGGCCCGTCGAGGGTGTCGATGTGCCAGGAGCTGACGCCGGGCTGCTTCCTGGCCTCATCCGCGTTGGTGGCGGTGATGGGCCGGTCGGACGCCAGGACCCAGGCGTCGGAGAGCCGGTCGGCGCAGCAGTCCGTACGGTTCCACACCACAATCGAGCTGAGCTTCCGCGAGGTGCCGAGGTCGGCCTGCCACCACGGCTGGAACTCCTCGGCGGTGTGGGAGACGGACTTGTTCTCGTACCGGCCGTCCGTGTTGGCGTCCACCGCCCGGTCGGCGGTGCCGCCGAAGTCGGTGCTGCTCTGGCCGGCGGTGGCGCCGAACGCGTAGTCCCGTGGTTCGCCGCCGGGCGGTGGCGCGGGCGTGCGGGCCGCGGCGGTACCGCCCGCGACGGCCATACTCAGAAGGCTCAGCACGGTGAGCACACCGGCGAACGTCAGGTTTACGGAACGTTTCACGGTCGCCCCGATCATCTCGTGAATTTCCCATAGGATTTTCGCCTTGCGGCAGCAAGTCAAGAGGGACGACAGCGATCGGGCGACGCGGACTCGGGCTGCGTCGGGCTGCGCCGCCAGGCAGGCCCCACGGGGCGGCCCCGCCTGGCAGTGCAGCCCTCAGCGCCTCCACTTCGACCGTGGGCACTGCGTCGAGGGTGCGCCGGTGCGCCTCCTCGGTGGCGCTGGATCCGTTGGTCCCTCCTGTGAACGTCCATGCAGAGCGCAGGAGTAATCCTATTGGATTCCGTATCCTGGTCACCCGAACCAAGACCGCAAACGGGCAGGGATCGTCGTTCGCCGCTCGATGCCGCAGCGGGGGTCCGCTGCATCGCCCCCTGGGGTGACCGTGGAGCAAATCAATCGGGCGCAGTCCGGGCACCCGTCCGAACTGCCGCCGTGGACCCGGGACTGGATGGCCGAGGTGCGGCGAACCTCAGGGCCCGTCTCCGACGGGCCCTGGGAACCTGGGTTTCCTCCCCACCGTGTCGCCGGTCCACTAGAGGTTGTCCTACCTTCACGACACGGGTCTGATCTGGTCGTTCGTAGGATCGGAGGGCCTGGGGGCTCAGGGGATTGTGGTTGTGACCCGGGGCTTCATGGATTCCGCGGAGCATCGCCTTGGCGATTGCGCAGAGGACGGCAAGCTGCCTCCGACACGTCGTGGGACGACACCACTCCCGGTCGGCCCGGGGCCAGGGTCACGTCGAATCGCAGGCATGCCGCGAGGTGGGGGGTGTCGCCCAGCGGGGCGTTGGTGAACCGTTGGGTGATACCAACACTCCGTCGATGCCGTTCAACCAGGGCGTGGGGGCCGACGGCGCGTGCCATCTCGCTGGACGTCAACTCTCCTCCACCAGCATCCCTCGCCAACTGTTCCCAGGCCTTGAAAGCCGTCCGGTAGACGGTGTTCAGTTCCCGCTCTCTGAGATCTGGCTCTTGGCGGGGGCAGGCCTTCAGCGAGCGCGTCGTTACCGAGGCACCCAGGGCGCGCATGCGGGTGACGGCGTAGGAGTAGCAGCGAGTGACCTGTCCGCGTCCTCCCGCGATCGGGTTGCCGTCGTCATAGGAAGAGGTGAAGGCGGCCACCACCTCGGCTACGGCGTCGTGGACGGTGTAGGAATCCAGGTTCGCGGTCCGCGAGGCCTGCCACAGCGTGAAGTGAACTTGGGCGGACGAGGGGAACGGTGTGTTTCCACTCTGCCGGATGGCGCGGCCGAACGCATGAGCCAGGTTGGTGGACGCCTTTATGGCCGCCTGCTTGTTGTGGTGCGCGGTCCTTTTCTGCCCGATGTACACGCTGACGACGGCGACGAATACGAGGGCGCACACCGCACCGAGGGCCTTGGCCCACGGTGCGGTGCGTCCCATTCTGGGATCACGCCTCAACGGCGTTGCCTCTTGCTGTCCGGGGCGGCGTTCGCCTCGCGCGGACTTCCGATCGCCTGCTGCATGGCGTCAGCGTATGCGGAAGTCCCGGTCCTGTTGGGGTGATAGCTCTCCCTGCTGATGCACCCACTTTTTCGCGGCCCGCTCGCGCCACGGCAACACCCACCAGAAGCACCGCACCCGCAACCCCTGCCTGTACCGCGGGCCGAAAACACCTACCTCCGTGAGAGCTGGATCAGCGTGCCACTGCCGAGCCGGCCACCCACCGGGTCAGAGCCGAAGCTGAGCTGCGCGCGTCGCCGAAAGGGCCGGAGGCCCGGATCGCGCCGAGGTCGCGCTCGCCCCGAAGAACGACAAATCCCCACGGTCGACAAACAACCGTGGGGAGATCGTAAGTGTCCGAGGGGGGACTTGAACCCCCACGCCCGATAAAGGGCACTAGCACCTCAAGCTAGCGCGTCTGCCATTCCGCCACCCGGACCAGGTGTGTCTCCGCGGCTGGCCGCGGCGACATGCACCACGATACCAAGGTTTCGGAGTGCGTTTCACCTGCGTATGCCGGGCGCCCACCCCCGCGCCGACCTGGGGGGACGCGCGGGTGGGCACGGAGGGTGACCGGCGGTGACTAGGTGGGCATCAGGTGGTAGTCGGGGAAGTTGCCCGGGAGGCGTTCGGGGGCCGGGCCCTCGGTGACGGCGCGGATCAGGAGGTCGCCGCCGACGAACGCGCCGCGCCAGGAGGCGCCGAAGCCGCCGAAGAGTTCGTCGCGGTCGCCGCGGGAGCGGGGCGTGCCGTGGCCGGTTTTGAAGGCGCGGATCTGGGGGGCCAGGCGGGCGTAGGTGGCGGGGTCGTCGCAGGAGAGGGTGGCGACGAGGGCGCCGTTGCTGGCGTTCATGGCGGCGAGCAGTTCGGCCTCGGTATCGACCAGGACGAGGGTGTCGACGGGGCCGAAGGGCTCGGCGTGGTGGAGGGGGGAGGTGGAGGGTGGGTTGAGGAGGGTGATGGGGGCCGCGTAGGCGGAGAGGTCCTGGCCGGGGAGGAAGTGGCCGTCGGCGAGGTCGCCGCGGTGGAGGGGGACGGCGCCGCGGTCGACGGCCTCGGCCACCTGGTCGGCGAGCTCCTTGGCCTTGGCCGCGTTGATCAGGGGGCCGAAGTCCAGGGCGGGGAGGTGGTCGGAGGGGTTTTCCACCGCCAAGGGGTGGCCGACGCGGATGGCACGCACCGCCGGGAGGTAGACGGAGAGGAAGGCGTCGAAGGACGAGCGCTGGACGACGAAGCGCGGATAGGCGGTGCAGCGCTGCTTGCCGTAGTCGAAGGTCTTGCGGATCAGCGGGGCGAGGGCGTCCCAGTCGGTGAAGTTCCAGATGCCCCAGGCGTTGAGCCCCTCCTGCTCCAGGATGTGGCGCTTGCCGAGGTCGGCGACGGCGGTGGCGACCCGGGCGCCGGTGTCGCGGCCGCCGACGAAGGAGACGCAGCCGATCTCGGGCGAGCGGACCAGGGCCTCGGAGAGCTCACCGCCGCTGCCGCTGACGAGGGTGACCGGGATGCCCTCGCGGGCGGCGAGCGCGCAGGCGAGGGTGAGGAAGGACAGCCCGCCGTCGGTGGGGGTCTTGGCGATGACGGCATTGCCGGCCAGCGCCTGGACGAGCAGGGCGTGGGCGAGGACGCTCATCGGGTAGTTCCAGCTGGCGATGTTGGAGACCGGGCCGGGCAGCGGGGTGCGGCCCTCGGCCATGCGGTCGATCTCGTCGACGTACCAGCGGACACCGTCGATGGCCCGGTCCACATCGGCCTGGGCCAGCCGCCAGGGCTTGCCGATCTCCCAGACCAGGAGGAGGGCGAGCAGTCCCCGGTGCTCGCAGAGCGCGTCGAGAGTGGCGGACACCCGCGCCCGGCGCTCCGGGAGGGCGATATGGCGCCAGCCGCGGTGCTGGTCGAGGGAGGCGCGTACGGCCTGGTGGGCGGTGGTGGCGTCGAGGCGTGGCGGGCCCGCGATCGGGGTGCCGTCGACGGGGGTGGTGGCGGGGAGGGCCCGGCCGTCACGGTGCCAGGTGCCGTTCCAGAGGTTGAGGACGCGGTCGTCCTGGAACGCCTCGGGGGCTGCGGCCAGGCAGCGCCGCCAGGCGTCGCCCCAGGCGGTTCCGGGCTTGAGGGTGAGGGTGGGTGCCATCGGTGATCTCCGCTCTCGTTGCACAGGCGCGGGGCGGGATGTGGCCGGGTGTGGCGATGTGGCGGGACATGGCGGTCCGTACGTCACCCGCCACGTACGCGGTGTGGCTGTGCGTGGCGGGTGTCCCTACGGGGAGGAAGGTGGCGGTACGGAGCGTGCCGGTGGCCGGGTCGCGGAGCGGGTACGGCTCAGCTCACGCGGCGTCGCCGGGCGTTTCGGCCGGCTCGGCCAGCAGCGCCATCACCAGCCCGGCGGTCTCCGTGGGGGTCGCTCCCACGGACACGCCCGCCGCCTCCAGCGCCGCCTTCTTGGCCGCGGCGGTGCCCGAGGAGCCGGAGACGATGGCACCCGCGTGACCCATGGTGCGGCCCTCGGGGGCGGTGAAGCCGGCGATATAGCCGACGACCGGCTTGGTGACGTGGTCGGCGACGTATCGCGCGGCGCGCTCCTCCGCGTCGCCGCCGATCTCCCCGATCATCACGATGAGGTCGGTGTCGGGGTCGGCCTCGAAGGCGGCCAGGGCGTCGATGTGGGTGGTGCCGATGACCGGGTCACCGCCGATGCCCACGCAGGTGGAGAAACCGATGTCGCGCAGCTCGTACATCAGTTGGTAGGTGAGGGTGCCGGACTTGGAGACCAGCCCGATCCGGCCCGGTTTGGTGATGTCGGCGGGGATGATGCCGGCGTTGGACTGGCCCGGGGAGATCAGTCCGGGGCAGTTGGGGCCGATGATCCTGGTGGCGCGGGCCCGGGCGTACGCCTGGAAGGCGACCGCGTCATGGACCGGGATGCCCTCGGTGATGACGACGGCGAGCGGGATCCGGGCGTCGGCGGCCTCGGTGACGGCGGCCTTGGCGTGGGGCGGCGGGACGAACAGGACGCTCACATCGGCGCCGGTGGCGTCCATGGCCTCGCGTACGGAGCCGAAGACGGGCACCGTACGGGCGTCGATGTCGACCCGGGTCCCGGCCTTGCGCGGATTGACACCGCCGACGACATCGGTGCCCGCGGCGAGCATCCGCCGGGTGTGCTTCATGCCTTCCGCGCCCGTCATGCCCTGGACGATGACCTTGCTGTCCTTGGTGAGGAAGATGGCCATGATGTGCGCCCCCTACGCGGCGAGTTCGGCGGCGCGCGCGGCGGCGCCGTCCATGGTGTCGGCCTGGTGGACGAGTGGATGAGCCAATTGGCCAAGGATGGCCCGGCCACGCGCGGCGTTGTTGCCGTCGAGCCGGACGACCAGCGGCTTGGTGAGGGCGACGGTGTCCAGGGCGCGCACGATGCCGTCGGCCACCGCGTCGCAGGCGGTGATGCCGCCGAAGACGTTGACCAGGACAGAGCGCACCTCGGGGTCGTCGAGGACGAGGGACAGCCCGTCGGCCATCACCTGCGCCGAGGCGCCGCCACCGATGTCGAGGAAGTCGGCGGGGCGGGCGCCGCAGCCCGCGACGACGTCCAGGGTGGACATCACCAGGCCCGCGCCGTTGCCGATGACACCGACCCGGCCGTCCAGTTTGACGTAGCCGAGCCCGGCGGCCGCGGCGCGGGCCTCCAGCGGGTCCCGGGCGCGGTCGCCGGAGTCGTCCCACGACGGCTGCCGGAAGCGGGCGTTGTCGTCCAGGGTGACCTTTCCGTCCAGGGCCACGATCGCGCCGTCCCGGGTCACCACCAGCGGGTTGATCTCGACCAGGAGGGCGTCGTACGCGGTCAGGACGGTCCACAGCCGGCTGATGGTCCCGGCCGTCTCCGGCGGCAGTCCCCCGGCGGCGGCGATCTCGGCGGCCTTCGCCTCGGTCACCCCCTCGGCGGGGCCGATCGGGATCCGGGCCACCGCCTCGGGGCGGTGTGCCGCGACCTCCTCGATCTCCATACCGCCCTCGGCGGAGGCGATGGCCAGGAAGCGGCCCGCGGCCCGGTCCAGGGTGAAGCCGAGGTACATCTCCCGTGCCACCTCGACGGGTTCGGCGACCATCACCCGGTGGACGGTGTGGCCCTTGATGTCCATGCCGAGGATCCGGCGTGCGGTCCGCTCGGCCGCCGCCGGGTCGTCGGCGAGTTTCACCCCGCCCGCCTTGCCCCGGCCGCCGGTCTTCACCTGGGCCTTGACGACGACGCGGCCGCCGAGCCGCTCGGCGGCGGCGCGGGCGTCTTCGGCCGTGGCCACGACCTCGGCTCGCGGCACCAACACGCCGTTTTCTCGGAGGAGTTCCCGTGCCTGGTGTTCGTACAGGTCCATTGCCCGCTCCCTGATGACCGGTCAACAGCGCTTGAACCAGCGCTGGATCGAACGAGTGGCGCACGCCCCCTGGACATCGCTCGGCCGATGGTGGGATAACAAAGTTCATACAGGATAACGTCGACTGTATGCAATCCAGCGATCCATCTGCGAGGCACGCACCGACCCCTACGAAGGGACGCGATTCGCCATGCCCGACGACAGCCAGGACGTCATCTCCGGCGGGCACTTGGTCGCCAAAGCACTCAAGGCAGAGGGCGTGGAGGTCATCTATACCCTCTGCGGCGGCCACATCATCGACATCTACGACGGCTGCGTCGACGAGGGCATCGATGTCATCGACGTACGCCATGAACAGGTCGCCGCCCACGCCGCCGACGGCTACGCCCGGATCACCGGCAAGCCCGGCTGCGCCGTCGTCACCGCCGGTCCCGGCACCACCGACGCGGTCACCGGCGTCGCCAACGCCTTCCGCGCCGAGTCACCCATGCTGCTCATCGGCGGCCAGGGCGCCCACAACCAGCACAAGATGGGATCCCTGCAGGACCTTCCGCACGTCGACATGATGGCGCCGATCACCAAGTTCGCCGCCACCGTCCCGGACACCGCCCGCGCCGCCGACATGGTCTCCATGGCCTTCCGCGAGTGCTTCCACGGCGCCCCCGGGCCCTCCTTCCTGGAGATCCCGCGCGATGTGCTGGACGCCAAGGTGCCGGTGGAGGCGGCCCGCGTCCCGCAGGCCGGACACTACCGCGCCTCCACCCGCAGCGCCGGCGACCCCGAGTCCGTCCAGAAGCTGGCCGATCTGCTGGTCCAGGCGGAGAAGCCCGCGATCCTGCTGGGCAGTCAGGTGTGGACCACCCGCGCCACCGACTCGGCCATCGATCTGGTGCGTACGCTCAATGTGCCCGCGTATATGAACGGCGCGGGGCGCGGCACACTGCCGCCCGGCGATCCGCACCACTTCCAGCTCTCCCGCCGCTACGCGTTCTCCAACGCCGATCTCATCGTCATCGTCGGCACGCCCTTCGACTTCCGGATGGGCTACGGCAAGCGGCTCTCCCCCGATGCCACCGTGGTCCAGATCGACCTCGACTACCGCACGGTCGGCAAGAACCGGGACATCGACCTCGGCATCGTGGGCGACGCCGGGCTGGTGCTCTCGGCCGTCACCCAGGCCGCCTCGGGCCGCATCAATGGCGGGGCGGGCAAGCGCAAGGAGTGGCTGGACGAGCTGCGCGCCGCCGAGCAGAAGGCGATCGAGAAGCGGCTGCCCAGCCTCCGCTCCGACGCCTCCCCCATCCACCCGTACCGCCTGGTCAGCGAGATCAACGACTTCCTCACCGAGGACTCGATCTACATCGGCGACGGCGGCGACATCGTCACCTTCTCCGGTCAGGTCGTCCAGCCCAAGTCGCCCGGCCACTGGATGGACCCGGGGCCGCTGGGGACGCTCGGCGTCGGTGTGCCGTTCGTGATGGCCGCCAAGCAGGCCCGCCCCGACAAGGAGGTGGTGGCGCTCTTCGGCGACGGCGCGTTCTCCCTGACCGGCTGGGACTTCGAGACGCTGGTCCGCTTCGACCTGCCGTTCGTCGGCATCGTCGGCAACAACTCCTCGATGAACCAGATCCGTTACGGCCAGAAGGCCAAGTACGGCGAGGAGCGGGAGCGGATCGGCAACACCCTCGGCGATGTGCCCTACGACCAGTTCGCGCGGATGCTCGGCGGCCACGGCGAGGAGGTCCGCGACCCGGCGGACATCGGCCCGGCGCTGCGGCGCGCCCGGGAGTCCGGCAAGCCGTCGCTGATCAACGTCTGGGTGGACCCGGACGCGTACGCCCCCGGAACCATGAACCAGACCATGTACAAGTAGGGAGCCGCCACCATGTCCCAGGCTGCCCAGGCCAATCAAGCTCTGACGGGCATCCGCGTCCTCGACATGACGCATGTGCAGTCCGGTCCCTCCGCCACCCAGCTGCTCGCCTGGCTCGGCGCGGACGTGATCAAGCTGGAGAACACCACCGGGGACATCACCCGCAAGCAGTTGCGGGACCTCCCCGACGTGGACTCGCTCTACTTCACGATGCTCAACTGCAACAAGCGGAGCATCACCCTCAACACCAAGTCCGAGCGCGGCAAGGAGATCCTGACCGAGCTGATCCGCCGCAGCGATGTGCTGGTGGAGAACTTCGGCCCGGGCGCCGTGGACCGCATGGGGTTCTCCTGGGAGCGCATCCAGGAGATCAATCCGCGGCTGGTCTACGCCTCGATCAAGGGGTTCGGCGAGGGCCCGTACACCAAGTTCAAGGCGTACGAGGTGGTCGCGCAGGCCATGGGCGGGTCGATGTCCACGACCGGCTTCGAGGACGGCCCGCCGCTGGCGACCGGCGCCCAGATCGGCGACTCCGGCACCGGGGTGCACTGTGTGGCGGGCATCCTCGCCGCGCTCTACCAGCGCACCCACACCGGGCGCGGCCAGCGGGTCAATGTGGCGATGCAGCACGCGGTGCTCAACCTGTGCCGGGTCAAGCTGCGCGACCAGCAGCGGCTGACGCACGGTCCGCTCGCCGAGTACCCGAATGAGGACTTCGGCGACGAGGTGCCGCGCAGTGGCAACGCCAGCGGTGGCGGCCAGCCGGGCTGGGCGGTCAAATGCGCGCCCGGTGGGCCCAACGACTACGTGTACGTCATCGTGCAGCCGGTCGGCTGGGAGCCCATCACCCGGCTCATCGGCCGCCCCGAGCTGGCCGAGGACCCGGAGTGGGCCTCGCCGGAGTCGCGGCTGCCGAAGCTGGCCAAGATGTTCCAGCTGATCGAGGAGTGGTCGAGCACCCTGCCCAAGTGGGAGGTGCTGGAGCAGCTCACGGCCCACAACATCCCGTGCGGGCCGATCCTGTCCACCAAGGAGATCGTCGAGGACGCGTCGCTCGCGGCCAACGAGATGATCGTCGAGGTCGACCACCCCGAGCGCGGCTCGTTCACCACCGTCGGTTCCCCGCTGAAGCTCTCCGACTCCCCGGTCCAGGTCGAGCGCTCCCCGCTGCTGGGTGAGCACAACGAAGAGGTGTACGTCGGGGAGCTGGGACTCGGCGACGAGGAAGTGCGGCTGCTCAAGACGAACGGAGTGATCTGACGGTGACGTATGACAACGATGCCGTGCGCGCGGTGCTGGACGCCGCCCGCGCCGAGGGGCGCACGGCGCTGACCGCTCCCGAAGGGAAGCGGATCACCGATGCCTATGGCATCCCGACCCCGGCCGAGGGGCTGGCGGAGACCGTCGACGAGGCGGTGTCGCTGGCCGACCGGATCGGCTTCCCGGTCGTCCTGAAGATCGTGTCCCCGGACATCCTGCACAAGACCGACGCGGGCGGGGTCCGGGTGGGGCTGGGCTCCTGCGCCGAGGTGCGGGGCGCGTTCACCGCGATCGTCGACAACGCCCGCTCCTACGACCCGAAGGCCCGGATCCAGGGCGTCCAGGTGCAGCAGATGATCCCGGACGGCGGGCAGGAGGTCATCGTCGGCGCGGTCACCGATCCCACCTTCGGCAAGGTCGTGGCGTTCGGCCTCGGCGGGGTGCTGGTGGAGGTGCTGGGGGACATCACCTTCCGGCTGGCCCCGGCGACCGAGGACGACGCGCTGTCGATGCTGGACGGGATCCGCGCCGCCGAGGTGCTGCGCGGGGTGCGCGGCGGACCGGCGGTGGACCGCGTGGCGCTCGCCGATCTGATCGTGCGGGTCTCCCGGCTGGTGGCGGACTTCCCGGAGATCACGGAGGTCGACCTCAACCCGGTGTTCGCCACCGCGAGCGGGGTGCTCGCCGCCGATGTGCGGCTGCTGATCGGGGACCCCGCCCCGCAGGAGCGCCGCCGCTACTCGCGCGAGGAGATCCTGGGCGCGATGCGCCGGCTGATGCAGCCGCGCTCGGTGGCGGTAGTGGGCGCCTCCAACGAGCAGGGCAAGATCGGCAATTCGGTGATGCGCAACCTCATCGACGGCGGCTTCCCCGGGGAGATCCACCCGGTGAACCCCAAGGCCGACGACATCCTGGGCCGCAAGGCGTACAAGAGCGTCACGGACGTCCCCGGCGAGGTGGATGTGGCGGTCTTCGCGATCCCCGCGAAGTTCGTGCCCGCCGCGCTGGAGGAGGTCGGCCGCAAGGGCATCCCGAACGCCGTGCTGATCCCGTCCGGGTTCGCCGAGACCGGCGAACACGAGCTGCAGCGGCGGATCGTGGAGATCGCCGAGGAGCACGGGGTACGGGTGCTGGGGCCCAACATCTACGGCTACTACTCCACCTGGCAGGACCTGTGCGCCACCTTCTGCACCCCGTACGACGTCAAGGGGCCGGTGGCGCTCACCTCGCAGTCCGGTGGCATCGGGATGGCGATCCTCGGCTTCGCCCGGACGACCAGGACCGGTGTCTCGGCGATCGTCGGGCTCGGCAACAAGTCCGATGTGGACGAGGACGATCTGCTCACCTGGTTCGGTGAGGACGACCGCACCCAGTGCATCGCCATGCATCTGGAGGACCTCAAGGACGGCCGGGCCTTCGTGGAGGCGGCGCGGGCCACGGTGCCCCGGAAGCCCGTGGTGGTGCTCAAGGCGGGCCGTACGGCGGCGGGCGCCAAGGCGGCCGGCTCCCACACCGGCGCGCTGGCCGGGGACGACGCGGTCTACGACGACATCCTGCGGCAGGCAGGGGTGATCCGGGCGCCGGGGCTGAACGAAATGCTGGAGTACGCGCGGGCGCTGCCCGTGCTGCCCACGCCGCAGGGCGACAACGTCGTCATCATCACCGGCGCCGGGGGCTCGGGGGTGCTGCTGTCGGACGCGATCGTCGACAACGGGCTGTCGCTGATGGAGATCCCGGACGATCTGGACGCCGCGTTCCGCCGCTTCATCCCGCCGTTCGGCGCGGCCGGGAACCCGGTGGACATCACCGGCGGCGAACCGCCGTCCACCTACGAGGCGACCATCCGGCTGGGCCTGGAGGATCCGCGGATCCACTCACTGGTCCTGGGCTACTGGCACACCATCGTCACCCCGCCGATGGTGTTCGCCGAGCTGACCGCGCGGGTCGTCGAGGAGTTCCGCGCCCGGGGCATCGCCAAACCGGTGGTGGCCTCGCTCGCGGGCGACACCGAGGTCGAGGAGGCGTGCGCCTACCTCTTCGAGCGCGGGGTCGTGGCTTATCCGTACACCACCGAGAAGCCGGTGGCCGTTCTGGGCGCCAAGTACCGCTGGGCCAGGTCAGCGGGGCTGCTCACATAAGCCACCACGTTTCCCGGAGCACGAAGAGTTTGGACAGGGGGCGCTGGCCGGGTTCCTTCGAAGCCAAGGGGACGACATGAGCACTGCAGAACGACCGGAGGGGGCCCTCCCCTTCCGTGAAGTGCAGGACAGCAAGGGACGCACGTATCGCATCGGCGAGACGGACCGCGACATCCTGGGCCACAGCCGCAAACTGATGGTCTATCTGCCGTGGATCGCCATGATGGCCATCAGCGTGTCCGAGTACGCGTACGGCTCGGCCGAGGACACGCTCTCGGAGGCGCACGGCTGGACCCAGAGCAACACCTTCTGGATCCTGAGCGTCTGGGTGTTCTTCCAGGCCGGGATCGCCTTCCCGGCCGGGTGGCTGCGGGAGAAGGGCATCCTGACCGCCCGCGCGGCGATGTTCCTGGGGTCGGGGCTGTGTCTGATCGGGTTCGTGGCCCTCGCCCACCTGGACAACGTTTTCGCCGCCATCGTCGGATTCGGCGTCATCGGCGGGCTCGGCTCCGGATTCATCTACGCCACCTGCATCAATATGGTGGGCAAGTGGTTCCCGGAGCGGCGCGGGGCGAAGACGGGGTTCGTCAACGGCGGGTTCGCCTACGGCGCGCTGCCGTTCATCTTCATCTTCAACTACTGGTTCGACACGGGTAACTTCGACGAGGTCCTGGACCTCATCGGGGTCTATGTGCTGATCGCCGTGGCGATCTGCGCCTGGTTCTTCAAGGACCCGCCGAAGAACTGGTGGCCCGCCGACATCGACCCGCTGAGCTACAGCGGCAACGCCAAGAGCGCGGCGAGTCTGGCGAAGAACCCGCCGGCGGCGCGGCAGTACACGCCCAAGGAGGCCATCAGGACCGGGATGCTGCCGCTGATGTGGGTGTCCCTGGTGCTCACCGCCGGGGTGTCCATCTTCGGCATCTCCTTCCAGGTCGACTACGCCAAGGAGGTGGGCTTCGGCCCGCTGGTGGCCGCCTCGTCCATGGGCATCATGTCCGTCATCAACGGTGTCGGACGCGGGGTGGTCGGCTGGCTCTCGGACCTGTGGGGGCGCAAGACGACCCTGGTGTTCGTCATCGTGGTGCTGGGCCTCGCCCAGTTCGGGGTGATCTGGGCCGGCAACATCCACAACGAGGTGCTGTTCCTCTTCTTCGCCTTCCTCTCCGGATTCGGCGGCGGCGCCTTCTACCCGATGTTCGCGGCGCTGACCCCGGACTACTTCGGGGAGAACTACAACGCCACCAACTACGGCCTGGTGTACAGCGGAAAGCTGATCAGCGGGCTGTTCGGCGGCGGCCTGGGCTCGATGGTGGTCGACTCCTGGGGCTACGACGGCGCGTACGCGCTGGCCGGGGGCATCTCCATGCTGGCGGCCGCGGTGGCCCTGCTGCTGCGGCAACCGGGTCGGCCACGGGTCCGGGGCATCGCCCCGAACCCGCAGCCGATCAGCCGCGAGGCCGTCTAGCTCCGCCCCGCAGGGCCCTCGCTCAGCCCCGTCCGCCGCACCGCAGTGACCGCAGATAGCGGGCGGAGCGGCGGGCGGTGGTGAGCGAATCGGCGGGCTGGTCGTGCTCCACCATCCAGTGGTGGTCACGGCGGCCGCCATGGGTCCTGCCGACCGCGGTCAGGAAGCGGCGGTAGTCGATGTCACCGTCACCGACGTCCACCATCCGGTAGCCGTCGGTGGCGGTTTCGTCGTGTTCCCCGTCCTTGACGTGGAAGAGCGGATAGCGGTGCGGGGCGCGCAGGACGTAGTCGAGCGGCTCGAAGGGCGCCGGGGAGCCGTCCACCTTCTTGCCGAAGCGGTACTGGCCCACGTACGCCCAGTAGATGTCCATCTCCAGATGGACCAGCTCGGGGTCGGTCTCGGCGAGCAGCACGTCGTAGAGGCGGACGTCCGGCCGGTCGGTGGCGAAGGAGAACTCCTCGGCGTGGTTGTGCTGGTAGAACTTCATCCCGCGCGCCTTGGCCGCCGCGCCGTAGGTGTTGAACTCCTCCGCACAGCGCTTCCAGCCGTCGACCGTGGAGCCGTAGCGCCAGGGCCCGGAGGCGGTGCCCACATGCGGCAGGCCCAGCGCCTCGGCGTCGTCCAGCACCTGGGTGAGGTTGGTGGCGAAGGTGTACGCCTTCGGGTCGTCGGAGTAGTAGCCGACGTGGCTGCCGATACCGCGCAGCCCGTGGTCCCGCATCAGCCGCTTGAGCTGCCCCAGGGTGATGTCGCCGGTGCCCTGGGTGTATCCGGCGAACTCCACCTGGTCGTAGCCGTACCGGGCCAGCTCCTTGAAGACCTGGGCGAAGCCGATGGACTGCACCTGGTCGCGGAGGGTGTAGAGCTGGATGCCGAGGTGGCCGCGGGGCACCAGCGGGCCGCCCCGGCCCTGCTGGGCCGAGGTGTCGCTCCGGGTGCCGGTCTGGGCGGCGGTGGCGGTGGCGGTGCCGACCAGGGTGGCGGCCGTGGCGCCCGCGGCGACGCCGAGGAATCTGCGGCGGCGGAGTGTCTCGGCGAGTTCGGGGTGTTCCTGAGCCCTCTTCACGGGGTGTCTCCTTCGGTGGTTGCGTTCGTCAGGCCGGCGAGGCGGAGGAGCAGGGTTTTGACGTCGGTGGCGGCCACGTGGCCGCTCACCGCGCCGGGCTGGGAGCAGAGGAGGACGGGTCCGTCCTCCTCGCGGTCCGGGAGGCGGCCGTGGCTGCCGCGCACAGGGGACGGATCGAGCGGGACGACGGCCATGCGGTAGCGCATCCCGGTCTTCTTGCGGGCCAGCGCGGTGGCGGCCCGCACCCGCACATAGGGGTCCTTGGGGTCCATGAACAGCTCGGCCGGGTCATAGCCGGGCTTGCGGTGGATCTCCACGAGCTGGGCGAAGTCGGGCGCGCGGGCGTCGTCGAGCCAGTAGTAGTACGTGAACCAGGCGTCCGGCGCGGCCACCGCGACCAGCTCCCCGGAGCGGGGATGGTCCAGCCCGTGGGCCTTCTTGCCCTCGTCGTCGAGGAGTTCGGCGATCCCGGGCAGTCCGGCCAGGGCGGCTCGGGTGGCGTCCAGGTCCTCGGCGCGGCGCACATACACATGGGCGAGCTGATGGTCGGCGACCGCGAAGGCCCTGGAGGCGCCGGGGTCCAGATACTCCATGCCGTCCTGGGTGTGCACCTCCAGCAGCCCGGCGCGGCGCAGCGCCCGGTTGATGTCCACGGGCCGGGAGACCCGGGTGATGCCGTACTCGGACAGCGCCACGACGGTGCGGCCGCGGGCGGTGGCATCGTCGAGCAGCGGGCCGAGGGCGGTGTCGAGCTCGGTGGCGGCGGCGTGGGAGCGGGGGTCGTCGGGGCCGTACCGCTGGAGGTCGTAGTCCAGATGCGGAAGGTAGGTCAGCACCAGATCGGTGGGGCTGGTCCGCAGGATGTGGCGGGTGGCGTCGATGATCCACTGCGAGGAGACCAGATCGGCGCCCGGCCCCCAGAAGTGGAAGAGCGGGAAGGTGCCGAGCCGCGCGGTGAGTTCGTCGTGCAGCGCGGGGGGCCGGGTGTAGCAGTCCGGCTCCTTGCGGCCGTCGGCGTAGTAGACGGGGCGCGGGGTGACGGTGATGTCGGTGTCCGAGCCCATCGCGTACCACCAGCAGATGTTGGCCACCGTGTAGCCGGGGTGGGCGCGGCGGGCGGCGTCCCACAGCTTGTCGCCGCCTACCAGGCCGTTGTGCTGCCGCCACAGCAGCACCTCGCCCATCTCGCGGAAGTACCAGCCGTTGCCGACGATGCCGTGTTCGGCGGGGGTGGTGCCGGTGAGGAACGTCGACTGGGCGGCGCAGGTGACGGCGGGCAGCACGGTGCCCAGCGCGGCGTGGGAGCCGGAGCGGGCGAGGGCCTTGAGGCGCGGCATATGGTCCAGCAGCCGTGGGGTCAGCCCGACGACGTCGAGGACGAGGAGGGGGGTCGGGCCGCCCCTGCCGCTCATCTCACTCATGGCAGCTCCTTGAGGCCGAGGTCGGTCAGCAGGTCGCGGGCGAGGGCGAGTTCGGCGGCGATGCCGTCGGCGAGCCGGTCGCGGGTGCGGGGGCGCAGCTCGGGCGGGAGCGCCTGCCAGGTGTAGGTCTCCACCTCGAGGTGGCGGGTCAGCGGGGCGGGCCCGCCGACGAGCCGGGCCAGCGCGTCGGCCAGCACCGGGAGGGTGGAGGTGAGCGGGGGCTCGGGCGGGGCGTGCAGCGGCACATGGAAGTGGGACCGCCAGGGCCCGGTGTCGCCGAGCCCGCCCGCGAGCGCCTCGTCGAGGTCGTCGGTGCCGTGGACGCCGCCCTCGGGGGCCCGGGTGCGGGTCTGGTGGAGGAAGCGGGGCTCGGCGAACGCCGCGAGGGCCTCCCGCACCCCGGGCCGCGCCGGGTCCTCGGCGTGCAGCGCGGCGGACAGCTGCGCCTTGACGACCGGGACCCCGGCGGCGGTGAGCGCGTCGACGGCCGTGTGCGGGTCCTCGAACTGCGTCGCCAGGTGGCAGGTGTCCAGGCAGACGCCGATCCGGTCCAGGGGCGGGCCGCCGGGTGCGGTGAGCGCCTCGATGGCCTGCCCGGTCGTCTCCACGGTGCAGCCGGGCTCGGGCTCCAGGCCGATGCGCACGGAGCGGCCGGTGAGCTCCTGGATGGCGTCGAGCCGCTGGGCGAGGGTGGTGAGGTGGCGGCGGGCGGTGCGGGCCCGTTCGGCGTCGAAGGGGGTGCGCCAGGCCAGCGGCAGGGTGGAGACGGAGCCGTCGGAGATGTCGTCGGGGAGCAGCGCGGCCAGCAGCCGGGCCAGATGGGTGGTGTGCTCCAGCCGCTCCGGATCGGTCCAGTCGGGCTTGTAGACGCGGTACTTGACCTCCTGGGCGCCGAACCCTTCGTACGGGAAGCCGTTGAGGGTGACCACCTCCAGGCCGCGGGTGTCCAGCGCGGTGCGCAGTTTGCGGAGTTCGGCGGGGTCGGCGCTCAGGGTGCGGGCGGCGTCGCGGGCCAGCCACAGGCCGATGCCGAGCCGGTCGCGGCCCAGGCGGCGGCGCACGGGTTCGCAGTACAGCCGCAGCTGCTCCACGACGCCGTCGAGGTCTTCGGCGGGGTGGACGTTGGTGCAGTAGGCGAGGTGGACGGTGGAGCCGTCGGGGTGGCGGAAGCGCATGGTGTCCTCCTCACCGTTCCGTCGGCGCGGCGGCCGGGGCGCCGCCGCCGCGCAGGATGGAGTTGCCCTCGTGGGTGGCGGTGGCCTCGGTCTCCGCGCTGTCGAGGTCGAGGTCCAGGCGGCCGCTGAGCCCGTAGAACGCGACCGGGTTGCGCCACAGCACCTGGTCGACGTCGTCCTCGGTGAACCCCTCGGCGCGCATCAGGTCGCCGACCTTGCGGGTCTTGAGCGGATCGCTCCTCCCCCAGTCGGCGGCGGAGTTGACCAGGACCCGCGCGGTTCCGTACTCGCGCAGGATCGCGACCATCCGCTCCTCGTCCATCTTGGTGTCGGGATAGACGGAGAAGCCCAGCCAGCAGCCGCTGTCCTTGGCCTCCTTGACGGTGGTCTCGTTGAGGTGGTCGACCAGGACGCGGTCCATGGGCAGCGCGGACTCCTTGACGACGTCGAGGGTGCGGCGCAGTCCGGCCAGCTTGTCGCGGTGCGGGGTGTGCACGAGGGCGGGCAGGCCGTGGTCGGCGGCGAGCCGCAGCTGGGCGGCGAGGGCGGTGTCCTCGGCCGGGGTCATCGAGTCGTAGCCGATCTCGCCCACGGCCACGACGCCGTCCTTGACGAGATAGCGCGGCAGCTCGTCCAGGACGGGGGCGCAGCGCGGGTCGTTGGCCTCCTTGGGGTTGAGCGCGAGGGTGCAGTGGTGGGCGATGCCGTGCTGGGCGGCCCGGAACGGCTCCCAGCCGAGGAGGGAGTCGAAGTAGTCGTAGAAGCTGGCGGGCGAGGTGCGCGGCTGTCCGAGCCAGAAGGATGGCTCGACGACGGCGCGCACCCCCGCGGCGTACATGGCCTCGTAGTCGTCGGTGGTGCGGGAGGTCATATGGATGTGCGGGTCGAAGATGCGCATCAGGACTCCTCGCGGGTCAGGGCGCGGGTGGGGGCCGTCGTGGCGGTCGGGGACGTCGCGGCTGTCGGGGGCGGTGCGGCGGTTTGGGACGTCTCGGCTGTCGGGGACGTCGCGGCGGTTTGGGACGTCGCGGCGGTTTCGGACGTCGCGGCGGTTTCGGACGTCAGGGCCAGTACGCGGTCGAGATCGGCGGGCACGGGGCGGCCGGCGGCGGTGCGCTCGCGGGCGTAGTCGGTGAGCATGCGGGCCAGCTCGGCGTCCCCGCGCGCCCGGCGCTCCCATTCGGCGACGGCGGTGAGCGGGACGCCGGTGAACAGGCACTTGAGCACGGCCTGCCGCCAGCTGTGCGGCGAGAGGTGACGAGCGGCGTACGGGCCGACGGCGGCGGCCACCAGCCGGGTGTCGTTGGTCCGCAGGGCGTCCTCGACGAGCGGGACGGCGTCCGGGGCGTCGAGACGGAGATGCGGCAGCGCGAGGAGCACGGCGCGGCGCTCGGCGGCGGTGCCCTGCGCGTACAGCCTCGCGGCGGTCGGCGCGTCCGCGTCGGCGGCGTGGAGGAGCAGGATGCGGGCGGCGTCGGGGAGGTCGTGGGGAAGGCCGTGGGGGGTGGGGTCCCCTGCGGCGGGTCGAGCGCTCCGGACGTGACGGCCCGCGGCGGCGAAGTCCAGCTCCCAGCGGGCGGGACCGGAAGCGGGGCCGGAGCCGGGACCGGAAGCGGGGCCGGAGCCTGGACCGGGACCGGAAGTGGAGCCGGAGTCGGAATCGTCCGCCTGCGGCCCGGTGTTCGCCGCCTCCGTCAGGGCCCTGGCCAGCCAGGCGCGTCCTGCCTCGTCCAGTCGCCGCTCCACGGCGGCGCGCAGCTCGGTCGGGGTCAGCACCGGACGCCGCCCTCGATCGCGGCCCGTTCGGCGTCCTGGAGGAAGCGCAGGGAGGTGCGGGCCAGTTCGGGACCGGCGTGGGAGTGGCGGGGCAGTTCGACGCCGACGAGCCCCCGGTACCCGGCGGCGTGCAGCGCCTCCAGGACCGGCGGGAAGTCGATCTCCCCCGCGCCGAACGGCAGATGCTCGTGCACTCCCCTCCGCATGTCCTCGATCTGCACATGCCGCACCCAGGGCGCCGCCGCGCGCACGCACTCGGCGGGCGGCTCGGGCTCCAGGCACTGGCAGTGGCCGATGTCGAGGGTGAGGCCGAGGGCGGCCGGATCGCCGAGTGCCGTGCGCAGCCGGTGGAATCCGGCGAGGTCGGCGAGGAGATGCCCCGGCTCCGGCTCGACAGCGAGGGCCGTGCCCGCCGCCTCAGCGGCGACGACCACCGGCGCGAGGGCGTCCGCGAGCCGCCGCCACGCCGTCTCCTCGGACTCGCCGGGCGGCAGCACCCCGCTGAAGCCGTGCACGGCCGGCGCCCCGAGGTCGGCCGCCACCCGTACGGCCCGCAGCAGCAGATCGACACGGGCGCCGCGGGCCTCGGGGTCCGGGTCGAGCAGGGTGGGGTGGTGCTTGCGCCGGGCGTCGAGAACGTACCGGGCGCCGGTCTCGATCGCGACGCCGAGGCCGAGCCGCTCGAGGTCGCGGCCGACGCGGCGGGTGCGGGCGGCGAGGTCCGGGGCGAGCGGGTCGAGATGCATATGGTCGAGGGTCAGCGAGACGCCGTCGTAGCCGAGGTCGGCGAGCAGCGCGAGGGCGTCGGTCAGACGGAGGTCGGTCAGACCGTTGGTGCCGTAGGCGAAGCGCAGGGGTTCCGGGCGGGGACGGCTCATGTGGCGCTGACCTTTCTCGACAGCCGTCGGGCGACGGGCATCAGCGCGAGCAACCCCGCCGCCGTCCGGTGCGCCCCGGCGCGGGAGGCGAGCACGGCCTGAAGCGGGATCATCGCGCGGATGCCGCTGCCGACGGCGCGCTGGAGGAAGTACGGGGAGGGATTGAGCGCGGCATCCGCCAACGGCCGGGCGACCGTGGCCACATAGCCTCCGGCGAGCACGACCCCGGCGAGGGCCGCGAAGCGGCCGGCCGCCGCGCCGGGCGCGGGGATGGCCCCGCTGTTCCGGGTCGGCGCGGCCCCCACGACGGCCGCGAAGCGGCTCGTCGATCGCGTACGGCCGATCGCCGTGGCCACCACGGCGGCAACGGCACCACCGGTGCTCTGGTCACCTCCGGGCGCGCCGCGCCGGTTCGGCACGGTGGCCGCTTTGGCGGGCGTGGCCACCGGGGGCCTGCCCGCCTCGCGGCCGCGGCCCGGGGGCCGATCGGTCGTGGTGGCGGGGCGGGCCGGACGTCTGGTCGCGGCCCAGGCGATTGCCGTGCCCACCGCGAGGGCGCCGAGGGGGGCCGCCGAGGAGCCGCCGACGGCCTCCCGGCGGGAGACCGTGGTCACCGCGAGGGTGTGGGCGCCCAGGAGGGCGGCCGGGGCCAGGGCGTTGCGCAGGGCGGCGGGGGCGGAGGCGGTGGCGCCGAGGAGGAGGTCCAGCGCGCGGGCGGCGGCCATGGCGGGCGGACCCGCGGGGGTGTTCTTCAGCCCCAGGTCGTACGCCCACACCGTGCCCGCCAGGGCCGTCGCCGTGGTGAGGGCCGGGCGGCCCGCGGCGGCCGCGCAGAGCAGCCCGGCGGCGGTCAGCCCGGTCGCGGCGGTCAGCGCGGCGCCCGGGGCGATACGGCCCGACGGCAGCGGGCGGCCGGGGCGCTCCACGGCGTCGATCTCCCGGTCCGCCCAGTCGTTGAGCGCCATGCCCGCCTCGTACAGGCACAGCGACGCGCAGACCGCGAGCGCGGTGCCCCGGTTGGGGCCGCACCGGGCCGCGGCCGCGCCCGCCAGGGCGTCACCGGGCACGGTGAACAGGGCCGACACCCGCAGCAGTTCGGCCCAGTCGCCCCAGTTCCCCCAGCCCCCGGGCTCCCCCGCCGCCCGCGTCATGAGCGGCCCCGCAGCCGTCCGGCGAGGCCGACCAGCGCCGCGTACTGGTCGGCGAGGGCGGCCGGGCCGCCGTCCGGGTCCTTGAAGTAGAAGCCGAGTTCGGGGAGCGGGCCGGTGAGGCCGACCTCGTGGGCGCGGGCGGTCAGCCGGGCCAGGTCGAGGACGAGCGGTGCGGCGAGGGCCGAGTCGCAGCCCTGCCAGATGGTCTGCAGAACCATCCGGGAGCCGAGGAAGCCCTCGAAGGCCACATGGTCCCACGCGGTCTTCCAGTCGCCGAGCGCGGGCACGTTGTCGATGTGCAGCTCACCGTCGGGGAGTTCGCCGAGGGTGTCGGAGAGGACCCGCGCCTTCCCCGCGTTCTTGGCCGCCGCGGCGCCCGGGTCGGCGAGGGCGGCGCCGTCGCCGCCGCCGAGGAGGTTCGTACCGGACCAGCTCCGTACGGCCAGCGCCCGCTGGGCGAACATCGGCGCGAGGACGGACCGCAGCAGCGTCTGCCCGGTCTTGCCGTCGCGCCCCGCGTACGGCAGCCCGGAGCGCTCGGCGCGCTCGCGCAACCGGGGGTGGTGGAGCCCGGTGGAGGGGGTGAAGTTGACGTACGGGCATCCGGCGCGCAGCGCGGCGGCCGCGTAGAGGGAGCTGGGCGGCAGGGTCCCGGGGTCCTCCGGAGCCGCCTCGGTGGAGGCGACGTTGACGACGACGGCGCGGGCCAGCCCGTGCGTACGGAGGAAGTCGGTGAGGTCCGCCGCGAAGGCCGCGATCAGCTCCTCCTCACCGCGGCCGTCGCCGGGCTGCGGCCCGCCGGGGCGTACGGCCGCGTCGGCGGTGGCGAGCTCGGCCCGTACGGCGGCGGGCAGCCCATGCGGCAGCACCCCGTCGGCGGCCAGTGCCTCGGCCCGCTTGGGCAGCGGGGTCGTGGCGGTGTCATGGCCGCCGAAGACGAGGTCGGCGAGTGCGGGAAGGCCGCTGTCCGCGAACGGCGCGGTCTCGGTGACCATGCCGGTCGCCGGCTGCAACCCCCCGGCGACGGCGGCACAGCCCGCCACGGCGGTGGTGGCGACGGAGCCGCGCGCGCCGATGAGCCAGACCCCCGTACGGGGTGCGTCGCGGGGTGGGGTGATGTCGTCGGGGCGGGTGGTCACTGGCTGCCTCCCGGGTGGGCGTGGGTTGCGCATGTGGTTCGAGTGCCGCGGATCCGCGAATCCGCGTTCGCGGCGGCGGTACGTGGGCGGCGCCGGTTCGCTCGTGTCGAGTGGGAGTCGGGGCGGATGGCTCCAGGGCCGAGGTCTGGTGGCCGAGGTCGGGTGGTCGGCGTCGGGCGGGTCAAGACCGAGGTCCGGTGGTCGGGGTCCGGTGGTCGACGTTGGACGGGTGGTCGCGTCAGGCCGTCGGGGCCGGGTGGTCGGGGGCGGGTCGAGACCGAGGTCCGGTGGTCGAGGCCAGGTGGTCGGGAACGGATGGGTCGAGGCCGAGGCCGGGTGGTCGCCGTCGGACGGATCGAGGCCGAGGCCGGGTGGTCCGGGTCGGGCCGTCGGGGTCGGGTGGTCGAGGCCCGGTGGTCGGGGGGCGGACGGGCCGAGGCCGGGTGGCCGGAGCCGGACGGGTCGGGGGCGGACGGGTTGGGGGCGAGGTCAGGTGGTCGGGGTCGGGCGGGTCGGGGCGTGGAGCCTCCGTGCGGTCGGGGCGCGGAGCGCCTCGGGCGGTCGGGGGCTCCTCGCGGAGTTCCGGGGCCACCGGGCCACCCCGGGCCTCCGGGCCCAGGCCCCCGCCCGGAGCCCCGGGGTGGCCGGGAGCGGGGCGGGTGGCCCGGGCAGGACCCAGCCCGAGGGCCGGAACCGGGGCCGGTGGGCCCCGGAGTCCTGCCCCCGGGTGGGTGGTTGAGGTGGCGGCGGGAAGGAGGCGGCGTACTCCTGCCCGCCGCCACGCCGCCCCCACGGCTCCCCTCGGGCCGTCGGGACGGCGAACCGGGGGGCCTAGCCGTCGTGGTGGTGCTGGTGGTGGCCGCCGCCCTTCGCCGGCAGGTCCTTGATCCGGATATCGCGGAAGGAGACCTCGTCCCCCTCCCCGTGGTTCTGGATGCCGACGTAGCCCTGGAGCAGGCTGCGCGCCGGGTCCCGGTTGGTGAAGTCGTTGATCTTCACGCCGTTGAGCCAGATCCGCAGCCGCTCGCCCTGCACACGGATTTCGTACGTGTTCCACTCCCCCGGCGGGTTCAGCGCCGCGTCCCGCTTGGCGAGGTCGGCCGACTGGAAGCCGTAGACCGAACCGGTGGTGTGATCGGGGGTGTCGGTGGCGTCGATCTGCACCTCATAGCCGTTGTCGACCGCCGACCAGGGGTCGTCGGAGGCCGGGAAGCCCACGAAGACGCCGGAGTTGTCGTCGCCCGCCATCTTCCAGTCCAGCTTGAGCGAGTACGAGCGCAGCTCGCGCGCGTCGTACCAGAGCATGCCCATGCCGCCGGTCGAGGAGAGGGTCCCGGACGCGGTGTCGAGGGTGAAGCTCCCGGGGCCCGCCTGCTTCCAGCCGTCCGTCGAGGTGCCGTCGAAGAGCGGGCGGTAGCCCTGCTCGGGGCGGCAGTCGGCGTGGGCGGCGCCGGTGGCGTAGCGGATGCCGCCGAGCAGGTGCTGCCGGAAGGCGGGGTCGGTGTAGGACTCCTTAGTGTGGCCGAAGCCGGTGTAGAAGGCGCGTCCGCCCCGGTACTCCTGGCACCACGAAATGGGGTGGTCCTCGCCCATCGCGCCGCCCTGGTACGAGGATTCGTCGAGCGTGGCGAGGACCCGCACCCGTTCCCTCGGGTTGGTGCGGTAGTTGTACCACTCATCCGTCCGCTCCCACGTCGGCGCCAGATGCGCGGTCGCGGGGTTGGCCCGGTCCTCGACGTTCACGGTGGCCTGCTGGATCGCGGGGTGGGACTGGAAGTACGCCCCGGCCAGTCCCTCGTAGAAGGGCCAGTCGTATTCGGTGTCGGCGGCCGCGTGGACGCCGACGTAGCCGCCGCCCGCCCGCACATAGCCCTCGAACGCGGACTGCTGGGCGGTGTCCAGGACGTCGCCGGTCGTGGAGAGGAAGACGACGGCGTCGTAGCGGGCGAGGTTGTCGGGGGTGAAGGCGGCGCCGTCCTCGGTGGCGTCCACGGCGAAGCCGCTTTGCGCGCCGAGTTCCTTGATGGCGGCGACCCCGTCGGGGATCGAGTCATGGCGGAAGCCCGCCGTCTTGGAGAAGACCAGGACCCGGTCGTCGTCGGCAGCCGATGTGGCAGCCCCGGACGCGGCGGCGGGCAGGGCCGTCAGGGCGAGCAGCAGCGTGGCCCCGACGGCGGCGAGGCGCGCCCCACGCCGGGAGCGGGTGCCGGAGTCGGGTCCGGAGTCGCGTCCGGAGTCGGGTCGGGAGTCGCGTCTGGAGTGCGGAGAGGTGTGCGGGTGCATATCCGTCGTGCTCCTTCCTCCCGGGCCAAGGGCGGCGGCCGCGTACGGCCGCCACCCCCGGCCCCGGGCGTCAACTCGTCAGCCGGTGCCGATCGTGAAGTCGTCCACGTCGAAGAGCGCTCCCGCACCGCCCTTGAAGACGAGAGCCAGTGTGGTGGTACCGCTCGGGGGCTTCGTCAGCGTCGTCTTGACGTCCTGGAAGGTCTCCCAGTCGCCGGTCACCGGCACGGTGACGGTGCCGAGCAGCCGTCCGGTCGGGGAGCCGCTGTGGATCTCCAGCGTGCCGCCGGCGCCCGCCGAGGAGACCCGTGCGGTGAAGTCCTTGGCGTTGCCCAGCACATACGGGGTGAAGGAGATCCAGTCCCCGTTCTCGATGTTGCCGACCGTCTTGCCGCCGTTGGCCGGGGTGTGGTTGATCACCGAGACGCCCTGGCCGTCGTCGTAGTGCTCGGCCTGCCGGTGCTTGGGCTGGACGATGGACTGGTCGTGGGTGGTCAGCGGCGGCTGGCCGCCTCCGCCGCCGTCGGTGTACTCGGCGTCGAAGACCCCGAAGATGTTGGCGTTGGGGTCGTGCTCCCCGTCCGCGTTGGTCTTGATGGTGCCGGAGCAGCCGTTCGCCGTGGTGACGGGGTGGCCGTGGCTGTCATGGCCGAGGATGTAGGTGACCTTGACCTTGGCGCAGTCGACGGTGCCGTCCTCCGGGTCGGTCACCTTGACCTTGAACGGGACCTCGTCGCCGAAGTTGAACAGCTGGCCGTCGGCGGGCAGTTGCAGCGTCACCTTGGGCGCGGTGTTGCCCACGGTGAGGTGCACATTGGCGCTGGCGGTGCGGCCGGTGGGGTCCTTGACGGTGAGGGTCGCGGTGAAGGTGCCGTTCTTCTTGTACGTGTGGGTGGGGTTGGTGGCGGCGGAGGTCGTGCCGTCGCCGAAGTCCCAGCTGTAGGCGAGGGTGTCGCCGTCGGCGTCCGAGGTGCCCGCCGACGAGAAGGCGACCTTCATGGGCGCCTTGCCCGAGGTGCGGTCGGCGCTCGCCTCGGCGATGGGCGAGTGGCCGCCGGTGGCGTTCTCGATCCGGTAGAGCGCGGAGTGCTCGTCGCCGTTGAAGTAGCCGAGGCCATAGTCGAGGACGTACAGCGCGCCGTCCGGGCCGAAGGCCGAGTCCATGACCTGGGTGCCGGACCACGGGAAGTCGTTGATCTTCTGCACGGCCCCGTCGGCGCCCTGCTCGATCCGCTTGATCCACTGGCGGCCGAACTCCCCGGCGAAGAAGTTCCCGTTGTACGACTCGGGGAACTTCACCGGTGAGTCGAGCGAGGCGTCATAACGGTAGACCGGCCCGGCCATCGGGGACTCGGAGCCGGAGCCGAACTCGGGCACGGAGTCGTTGTCGTACGGGATCCAGGCGGGCTGGGCGGGCGGCAGATCGGTGAGCCCGGTGTTGTACCGCGAGGTGTTCTCGGGCGCGGCGCAGTCGAAGGCCGGGCCGGAGGTGCCGGTGGCGAAGTCGTAGTCGCGGTACGGCTTGTTGTCGGCGATGCAGTACGGCCAGCCGTAGTTGCCGGGCTTGGTCACCCGGGCGAACTCGACGGCGCCACCCGGTCCGCGCTCGGGGTTGGCGGCGCCGGCGTCCGGTCCGTAGTCGCCGACGTAGACCGTGCCGGTCGGCTTGTCGACACTGATCCGGAACGGGTTGCGGAAGCCCATCGCGTAGATCTCGGGACGGGTCTTCTCGGTGCCCGGCGCGAAGAGGTTGCCGTCCGGGACGGTGTACGAGCCGTCGTCGGCCACCTTGATGCGCAGGACCTTGCCGCGCAGGTCGTTGGAGTTGCCCGCGGAGCGCCGGGCGTCGAAGGCCGGGTTGCGGTTGTCCCGCTCGTCGATGGGGGTGAAGCCGTCGGACTCGAACGGGTTGCTGTCGTCGCCGGTGGACAGGTACAGGTTGCCGTCGGCGTCGAAGTCGATGTCCCCGCCGACGTGGCAGCAGATGCCGCGGGACGCGGGGACGTCCAGGACCTTCTTCTCACTGCCGGTGTTCAGGGTGCCGTCGGCGTTGAGGGTGAAGCGGGAGAGGCGGTTGACGCCGTCGAACTTGGCGAAGTCGGCGGCCGTGCCCTGGGTGGGGGCGTCACCGGCGGGGGTGTCGAGCGGGGGCGCGTAGTAGAGGTAGATGGCGCGGTTGTCGGCGAAGCCGGGGTCGATACCGACGCCTTGCAGCCCTTCTTCGTCGTGCGAGTAGACCGGCAGCTTGCCGGACACCTTGGTCTCGCCCGTGGCATCGGTCAGCCACAGGGTGCCGTCGCGCGAGGTGTGCAGCACGGAGCGGTCGGGGAGCACGGCGAGCGTCATGGGCTCGCCGGTCTCCTCCACGCCCTTGGCGAGGGTGACCTGCTGGAACTGCTCGGCGGCCGGGGCGGGTTGATCCGCTTGATCCGCGCCCGCCGGCGGAGCGGTGAGCGCGAGCCCCGCGCCGACGAGCAGGGCGCTCGTGACGAGCGCGAGGGGCCCGCGCAGTCGAAGCCTTTTCCTGTGCACGCTGATCCTCCGTGGAAAGAGGGGGTGTACGGGCGGGCCGTCAGGCCGCCGTGACTGGCACAGGCGCGCGCCGTCGCGCCGGGATGACCGGTCCGGGGCGAGGGGCCCCTATGTGACCGGTACATCTCAAGGACCGTAGCGGTGTTTGTCCGGTCCGGAAACCCCTTTGACGCAAAGTAGCCCCTGCTTCATCCACGGGCAGGACAAAGCTGGGTGGGGGCGCGGTGTGCGGTCCCCCACCCAGGGGCCCTTCGGGCGGGTCCTCGATCGCCGGACGGGCGGGGCTACTTCTCCCCGCCCCCGAAGGCCGCGTCGAACGACGCCGTCGGCGGGTCGAAGTCGAAGTGCTTCAGCCGGGCCAGCGCCTCCGGGGCGCCGGTGAGCCGGTCCATCCCGGCGTCCTCCCATTCGACCGACACCGGACCGTCGTAGCCGATCGAGCGCAGCATCCGGAACACGTCCTCCCACGGCACATCGCCGTGGCCCGCCGAGACGAAGTCCCAGCCGCGGCGGGGGTCGCCCCAGGGCAGATGGGAGCCGAGGCGTCCGTTGCGGCCGTCCAGCCGCTTGCGGGCCTCCTTGCAGTCGACGTGGTAGATCCGGTCCCGGAAGTCCCACAGGAAGCCGACCGGGTCCAGGTCCTGCCAGACGAAGTGGCTGGGGTCGAAGTTGAGCCCGAAGGCGGGGCGGTGGCCGAGCGCCTCCAGGGCCTGGTGGGTGGTCCAGTAGTCGTAGGCGATCTCGCTGGGGTGCACCTCGTGGGCGAAGCGCACGCCCTCGGCGTCGAAGACGTCGAGGATCGGGTTCCAGCGCTCGGCGAAGTCCTCGTAGCCCCGCTCGATCATCCCCGGCACCACCGGCGGGAACATCGCCACCAGATGCCAGATGGAGGAGCCGGTGAAGCCGATGACGGTGCGGACCCCGAAGGCGGCCGCGGCGCGGGCGGTGTCGGCCATCTCCGCGGCGGCCCGCTGCCGGACGCCCTCGGCCTCGCCGTCGCCCCAGATCCGGCCCGGCAGGATGGCCTGGTGGCGCTCGTCGATGGGCGAGTCGCACACGGCCTGGCCGACCAGGTGGTTGGAGATGGCGAAGCACTTCAGGCCGTACTTCTCCAGCAGGCTGTGGCGGCCGTCCAGATAGCCGGGCTCGGCGAGCGCCCGGTCCACCTCGAAGTGGTCGCCCCAGCAGGCGAGTTCCAGGCCGTCGTAGCCGAAGTCGCGGGCCAGCCGGCAGACCTCCTCCAGGGGAAGGTCGGCCCACTGGCCGGTGAAGAGCGTGAAGGGTCTGGGCATTCCGGCCTCCTGTCTCAGACGGGTACGGGGGTGTAGACGCAGTTCTTCTCCGCGCTCTCCTCGACGGCGGCGAGTACCTGCTGCACCTGCAGCCCGTCCTCGAAGGACGGCTCGGGCCCGGTCCCCTCGGCGACCGCGAGCACCATGTCCCGCGCCTGGTGGACGAAGGTGTGCTCGTAGCCGAGGGCGTGGCCCGGCGGCCACCACGCGTCCAGGTAGGGGTGCTCGGGCTCGGTCACCAGGATCCGGCGGAAGCCGGAGTCGGCGGCGGGCTCGGTGTGATCGTGGAAGGACAGCTCGTTGAGCCGTTCCAGATCGAAGGCGAGCGAGCCGTGATCGCCGTTGAGCTCGATCCTGAGCGAGTTCTTACGGCCCGCGGCGAAGCGGCTGGCCTCGAACGACGCCACCGCCCCGGAGCCGAACCGCCCGGTGAACAGCGCCGCGTCATCGACCGTGACCGGTCCGCGCGCCGCCCCGCCCGCCCCGGAGCCGCCGAGCCCCGCCACCGCGCCGGCGGGCAGCGGCCGCTCCCGGATGAACGTCTCGGTGAGCGCCGAGACGCCGATCAGCCGCTCCCCCGCCAGATACTGCGCCAGGTCGACGATGTGCGAGCCCAGGTCGCCGAGCGCCCCGGAGCCCGCGTACTCCCGCCGCAGCCGCCACACCAGGGGGAACTCCGGGTCGACGATCCAGTCCTGCAGATAGGTGACCCGTACGTGCCGCAGCACACCGAGCCGCCCCCGCTCCACCATCCGGCGGGCATAGGCGATCGCGGGCGCGCGGCGGTAGTTGAAGCCGACCATCGCCACCTGTCCGCGCTCCCGCGCCCGCCGCGCCGCCTCCACCATGGCCTGCGCCTCGGTCACGGAGTTGGCGAGCGGCTTCTCGCACAGCACGTGCTTGCCCGCCTCCAGGGCCGCGATGGCGATCTCGGCATGGCTGTCGCCGGGGGTGCAGACGTCCACGAGCTGCACATCGTCCCGGGCGATCATCGACCGCCAGTCGGTCTCGGCCGCGGCCCAGCCGTGCCGGTCCGCGGCGGCCCGTACGGCCTCCGCGTCGCGCCCGCAGACGGCGGACATCACGGGGCGCGCGGGCAGGTCGAAGACACGGCCGACGGTACGCCAGCCCTGGGAGTGTGCGGCGCCCATGAAGGCGTAACCGACCATGCCGACGCCGAGCGTCTTCGCTTCAGGACTTTCCATGGGACTCCTTCTGACGATCGCAAACCGACGCGAGGTGGGGGGTCTGGCCCTCCAGCGGGCTCAGCTGAATCCCGTGGGGAGGTATTCGTCCACGTTGTCCTTGGTGACGACGGCGGAGTAGAGGGTGAGGGAGGCCGGGATCTCCAGCTCCGCGAGGCCGCCGACGCCCTTGCCCTGGCCGAGCGCCCGGGCGAGGTCGATGGCGGAGGCGGCCATGGTCGGCGGGTAGAGCACGGTGGCCTTCAGCACGGTGTTGTCGGCCTTGATGGCGTCCATGGCGTGCTTGGCGCCCGCGCCGCCCACCATGAGGAAGTCATCGCGCCCGGCCTGCTTGATGGCACGCTCGGCGCCGACGCCCTGGTCGTCGTCGTGGTTCCACAGGGCGTCGAAGTCGGAGTGGGCCTGGAGCAGCTGGGCCATCTTCGACTGGCCCGACTCGACGGTGAACTCGGCGGCCTGGCGGCCGACCTTCTTGATGTTCGGGTAGTTCTTCAGGGCGTCGTTGAAGCCCGCGGTGCGCTGCCGGGTCAGCTCCAGGTTGTCGATTCCCGCCAGCTCGATGACCTTGGCGTTCTTCTTGCCCTTGAGCTGCTCGCCGATGTAGTGCCCGGCGTTGAGGCCCATGCCGTAGTTGTCGCCGCCGATCCAGCAGCGGTACGCCTGCGGGGAGGCGAAGACGCGGTCGAGGTTGACGACCGGGATGCCCGCCCGCATCGCCTTGAGCCCGACCTGGGTCAGCGCCTTGCCGTCGGCGGGCAGGATGACCAGGACGTCGACCTTCTTGTTGATGAGGGTCTCGATCTGCCCGATCTGCTGGGCGGTGTCGTTGGAGCCCTCGGTGATCTCCAGCGTGACGTCCTTGTATTCCTTGGCGCGCCGCTTGGCCTGCTGGTTGATGGCGTTGAGCCAGCCGTGGTCGGCCTGGGGCCCGGCGAAGCCGATGGTGACCGCCTTACCGGGCTTGTCATTGGCGGTGTTCGCGGCCTGTTTGCTGTTCTCGTCGCTGTCGTTGTTCTCGTTGCTGGTGCACCCGGCGGCGAACAGCGCGCCCGCCGCGGCGGTGCCCAGGAGCAGGTTTCTGCGACTGGTGGGGGAGGAGCTCTGTGGGAACCTCATGGCGTCGAACGACCCTTCTGTACCAGGACGGCGGCGACGATGATCGCGCCCTTGGCGATCTGCTGGACATCGCTCTGAAGGTTGTTCAGGGCGAACAGATTGGTGATGGTGGTGAAGACGAGGACGCCGAGGACGGAGCCGGTGATGGTGCCGCGACCGCCGCTGAGCAGCGTGCCGCCGATGATCGCGGCGGCGATGGCGTCGAGTTCGTACAGGTTGCCGTTGGTGTTCTGGCCGGAGCCGGTGAGGACGACCAGCATGAAGGCGGCGACACCGCAGCACAGCCCGGAGAGCAGATACAGCATCAGCCGCTGGCGTTTGACGTCGATGCCCGCGAGCCGGGCGGCCTCCGCGTTGCCGCCGATGGCGACGGTGCGCCGGCCGAAGGTCGTGCGGTTGAGCACCAGCCAGCCGAGGACCGTGACGGCGGCGAAGATGATCACCAGTGGCGGTATGCCGAGGACGTAGGAGTCCGGGAGCCCGAGGTCCAGGACCGGCTCGACGGTGACGACCTGGGTCCGGCCGTCGCTGATCTGGAGGGCGAGCCCGCGGGCGGAGGCGAGCATCGCGAGGGTGGCGATGAACGGGACCATCCCGCCGTACGCGATGAGCACCCCGTTGACCAGTCCGCAGCCGAGTCCCACCAGGACCGCGCAGAGCAGGATGCCGCCGAGTCCGTAGTCCTGGGTGGCGATCGTGGTGGCCCACACCGAGGCGAGGGCGACCATCGCGCCGACCGACAGATCGATGCCGCCGCTGGTGATGACGAAGGTCATGCCGACGGTGACGACGCCGATGACGGACGCCTGGGTGAGCACGAGCTGGAGGTTGTCGGTGCTGAGGAACTCGTCGGGCTTGGTGAAGCCGCCGACGGCGATCAGCACCGCCAGCACCCCGACGAGGGAGAGGTTGCGCAGGTCGGCCAGGCGCCGCAGCCTGCTCAGGGGGTCGGTGCCGGTGCGGCCGGCCGGCGGTTTGCCGACCGGACCGGCCGTCAGCGTGGCGCCCGCGCCCGGCACCGGGGCGGAGTCGGCCGGGGGGCTGGACGCCGGCGTGCTCCCGGGTGAGTTCACGACGGGCTCCCTTCCATGACGAGATCGAGGACGCGGTGCTCGTCCAGCTCCCGGGCGGGCGCCGTATGCACGACGCGGCCCTCGCGGAGCACCAGCACCCGGTCGGCGAGGCCCAGGACTTCGGGCAGTTCGCTGGAGACGAGAAGGACGGCCATGCCGTCGTCGGCGAGTCGGCGGATCACGGCGTACAGCTCGGCGCGGGCGCCGACGTCCACCCCGCGCGTCGGCTCGTCCAGCAGCAGCACCCGGCAGCCGCGCAGCAGCCAGCGGGCCAGCACGGCCTTTTGCTGATTGCCGCCGGACAGGGTGCGCACCGGCCGCTCCGGGTCGTCGGGGTGCAGCGAGAGGTCGCGGACGCACCGGCGGGCGGCCGCCCGCTCCGCGCCGCGGTCCACCCATCCGGCGCGGGAGAAGCGGGGCAGCGAGGAGACCGAGACATTGCGGGTGACGGACTCCAGCATCAGCAGCGCCTGCGCCTTGCGCTCCTCGGGGGCGAGCCCGAGCCCGGCGCGTACGGCGGCGGTCACGCTGCCGGGGCGCAGCACCCGGCCGTCCACCAGGACCCGGCCCGAGGTGGGGCGGCGGGCGCCGTAGACGGTCTCCAGGATCTCGGACCGCCCGGAGCCGACGAGTCCGGCGAGCCCGACGATCTCGCCGGGCGCCACTTCGAGGTCGATCGGCTCGAACTCCCCCGCCCTGCCGAGGTTCTCCAGCCGCAGCACGGGCTCGGCGCTCGCGGCCGGAGGCGCCGTGGTGCGGCGCGGGAACGCGTACTCCACGTCCCGGCCCGTCATCAGGGCCACCACCTCGCGGGTCGGGGTGGTGCGGGCATCCAGCCCGCGGGCCGCCGCGCGGCCGTCCTTGAGCACGGTGACCCGGTCGCCGATCCGGCGGATCTCCTCCAGCCGGTGCGAGATGTAGACGACGGCGACCCCGGCGGCGGTGAGATCGCCGACGATGCGGAAGAGGTTGTCGACCTCGTCGGGGTCGAGGGCCGCGGACGGCTCGTCCATCACGATGAGCCGCACGTCGTGGGAGAGCGCGCGGGCCATCGAGACGATCTGCTGCCCGGCCGCGGACAGCTCCCCGACCAGCCGCCCCGGGTCGATCTCGGGATGCCCGAGCCGGGCCAGGAGCGCGGCGGCGGCGGTGCGGGCCGCTCGGGAGCGGACGAAACCGGCGGTGGCCATCTCATGGCCGAGGAACACGTTCTCGGCGACGGACAGCCCCTCCACCAGGTCGAGTTCCTGGTAGATGGTGGCGATCCCCAGGCGCATGGCGGCGATGGGCGACTTGAGGGTGACCGGTGCGCCCCGCCAGAGGATCTCGCCGCTGTCGGGCTGATGCACCCCGGCGATCACCTTGATCAGGGTGGACTTGCCCGCGCCGTTCTGGCCGAGCAGACAGTGCACCTCGCCCGCTTCGACATCGAGGTCGACGCCGTCCAGGGCCCGTACGCCGGGGAAGGACTTGGTGATCGCGGACATGGTGAGGAGCGGGCGCGGGTCGGGTGGTGCCGGTGCCATGGCTGGCCTCCTCGGCGGGTTCGCTCGATGCGGTGCGGGTCGCTGGGCGTGCCGGAGCCGCTGCGGGCGCGCGGCGGGGCGTGAGGTGGGGCGTGAGGTGGGGCTGGATGGAGCGGTGATGTGGTGCCGTGGTGAGCTGCGGGGCGCGCCGGGGTACGGCGCGCCGCCACGGTGGTCCGGGTGGTGCGGCTCGGTGGTGCCCTGTTGCGGCTCGGTGGTGCCCGGGTGGTGCGGCTCGGTGGTGCCGTGCTGCTGCGCTGTGCCGAGGTACGGACCGGCCGTGGCCGGGCTGGACCAGGTCGTCAGGCCGTCAGGCCGTCAGGCCGGGGAGAAGAGGTGGTCGCTGATCAGGCGGGCCGCGCCGGTGACCCCGGCGGCCGGGCCGAGTTCGCCCAGCACGATGGGCAGGTTGCCGGTGGCCAGGGGCAGGGACTGGCGGTAGACCTGGGTCCGTATGGCGGCGAGCAGCGTATGGCCGAGCCCGGTGACACCGCCGCCGATGACCACCAGACCGGGGTTGAAGAAGCTGACGAGCCCGGCGATGACCTGGCCCGTACGGGTGCCGCCCTCCCTGATGAGGTCGAGGGCGGTCGCGTCGCCCGCCGACGCCGCCGCGGCGACGTCCGTGGCGGCGAGGCTGCCCACCTCCTCGAGCCGGGCGGCGAGTTCGGCCGACCGGCCGTCGCGGGCGGCCGCCTCGGCGTCGCGGGCCAGCGCCGCGCCGCCGAAGTACGCCTCCAGGCAGCCGTGGTTGCCGCAGGCGCAGGGGCGGCCGTCGGGCTCGGCCTGGATGTGGCCGATGTCGCCCGCGCTGCCCGTCGTACCGCGGTAGACCTCACCGCCGACGACGATCCCGCAGCCGATACCGGTGCCGATCTTCACGCAGAGGAAGTCCTTGACGGAACGGGCGACTCCGGCATGCTGCTCCCCCATCGCCATGAGGTTCACATCGTTGTCGACCATCACCGGGCAGCCCAGTTCCTGGCTGAGCGCCTCCCGTACGGGGAAGCCGTCCCACCCCGGCATGATCGGCGGTGCCACCGGCACGCCCTCGGGGAACCGCACGGGGCCGGGCACTCCTATGCCCGCCCCGTCGAATCCCTCGGCCACCCCGGAGGCCCGGAGCTTCGCGGCCATGTCCAGCACCTGCTCGAAGACCGCGACGGGTCCCTCGCGCACATCCATGGGCTGGTTGAGATGGCCGAGAATCTCCAGTTCGGCATTGGTCACGGCGACGTCCACGGAGGTGGCGCCGATGTCGACGCCGAGCAGCCGCAGCCCGGGCGCGAGCCGGATGTTGTGCGAGCGCCGGCCACCGCGCGAGGCCGCGAGCCCGTCCGCGGCCACCAGCCCGGTCTCCAGCAGCCGGTCGATCTCCACGGCCAGCTTCGAACGCGAGAGGTCGATCTGATCGCCCAGCTGAGCGCGGGAGTTGGGGCCGCCGTCGCGCAGCAGGCGGAGCAGTCGCGCCTGATGCGCGTTCGCCGGTCGTGCCGTCATGCGCCTCACGCTGCCCCTCCCGCCGTCATCGGCATCCACGTCACCGGGCTTTCACGGGGAACGTAGCAGCGGTTGTCGGGGGTGGGAAGAACTTGCGCCGCAATTGGCTACGACTTTCTCCTGCCTCAGGACAAAGTAATCCGCGCACGGATGCGCCGCGCGCGGGTGGCCGGCCTTCAGCCCGGCTGCCTCAGATGGCGCATGAGCTGCTCGAACAGTCCCCAGCTGGAGGGGGAACTCCCGTCGCCGAGCGGATAGTAGAAACCCGGACGGGTCGCGGGCCCCAGCGGCACGGGCCTGGCGGGGAGAGGTGTGCGCCGGGCGAAGGTGAGGCCCACTTGCTGCGCCTCATCGGCTCCGAGCGCGAAACCGACCGGGACGGCGGGCGGTTCGAAGCGGGCGGGCAGACTCAGGTCGCGGCGGGCGGCCCGCAGTTGGACCAGCAACGACTGGATTCGGTGCTCGGTCACCAGCGTGCCGGCGAGGCCGAGCAGGACGTCCAGCGGCGGCGTCTCGCCGGGACCGTAGCCGAAGGCCAGCGTCACGTCCTCTTCGACACCCCGGGCGGTCCGCTCCACACGCAGCGTGGCGATCGCGGGCCGGTCGGCACGGCCCACCGCGACTACCCAGGTGCTCTCGGGTGCGCGGTCGCGGGCAAGGGCGGTCAGCGCCTCGCGCGACCAGGGCAGATTGACGGGCTCGGCGGTACTCCAGCCCCCGGGTGGGCCCCCGGTGACGGCGCGCCAGGCAGCTTCGAGGGCCCCGCCGAGGACGAGCCGCTCCTCGGCGGGCTGCACGGAGCGGAAGGACAGGGCGAGTTGGCACTCCCCGGTGGCCTCGGCGCCCTCGATGAAGGCCCGGGCCACCGGGGTCCGCTCCGGCTCCGCCTCCACCGGGGCGAACTCCCCGTCGTGCCAGCGCAGCAGGGCGCCGGACAGCCCGTCGTAGTAGCCGCCGCCCTCCTCGTCGCGCACCACCCAGCGGGACGGCAACCCGGTGAGCGACAGGCGCGTGGGCAGGCTGAGCCGGGAGGTCGCGGGGGTCACGATCTGGACGGCCCGGTCGCCGGCGGCCGCGGCCCGTACCGCGTCCGACAGCCAGGCCGTCATGGCCACCACGGGGCGGTCCTGCAGCACCACCGCCGTACGGTCGGTGAGCACGTCGACGGCGGGCTGAGCCGCGACCGGGTCGGCGGATGCGGTGACGGCCGCGGCGCCGTCGCCCGGCCGTGCTTCCTCGGAGTCCGCCGCCGCATCCGGCGGCCAGACCGAGCCGCCGCACAACCGGGCCAGCCGCCGCGCGAAGGACGCCGCCAGCAACTCGGCGCGCTCCACTCCGGTGGCGGCCCTGGCCTCGGTCCACCACACGGGCACGCCGGTGCCCTCGGCCTCGGCGCCCAGCAGCCGCGCCGCCTCGCCCTCGGTCCGCACCAGCAGCGGCGCCTCGACGGACACCAGCGGGCGGCCCGCCTCGTCGCACATCTGGATCAGCGCCCCCTCGCCGGCCGAGCGCACGTCGAGGTCGGGGCCCCCGGCGAACAGCCCGGCGACGATGCTCCAGACGTCGGGCATCCGCTCGGTGAGCGCGATCACGTCCTTGGTCATCGGCCGGCCTCCCGCGGGTGCCGCTCCTGCTCCACCCATCCCGTCTGGATCAGGCGGTCGGGCTCACCGCGCCGGACCAGCAGCCCGCGCCCGGGCGGCTGTGCGGACGCGTACACGCCCGGAAACAGCTGGCCCTCCATCCGGTCGCCCGTCATCACCAGGGCCGATGTGCCGCTCTCCCGCAGGGTCATCAGGAACGGCTCGTACAGGGCCCGGGAGCTACCCGCCACGCGCCGGGCGACCACGAAGTGCAATCCGATGTCAGGCGCGTGCGGCACATACGGCAGGAAGGGCTGGAGCGGCTGCTGCCCGGCGGTGGTGAGGATGTCGTAGTCGTCGACGAGGATGACGACGCGGGGCCCGTCGTACGCCCGGCCGGCGGACGGCGGCGGGGTGCCGGTGGTCTCGTCCTGCATGCGCTTGGCCAGCTCGCCCGCGATGCCCGCGGCGAGCCCCTCGCAGATCCGGGCGTTGTACGCATAGCCGCCCTGGTACGCCTCGGGCACCACCTCGCGCAGCCCCCGCCGCGGATCCATGATCCCGAAGACCAGCTCCTCGTCGGAGTACCGCGCGGCAAGACCCTCGGCGATCAACCGCAGCAGATTGGTCTTGCCGCACTCGTTGTCCCCGAGGATCAGCAGGTGCTGGTCGCGGTCGAACAGATCGAGCAGCACCGGCGCGAGCGCGGTCTGATCGACCCCGATCGGCACCCGGCGCGGCTGGGAGGTGGCCGACGGCAGCGACCCGGCGGGCAGCCGCGCGGGCAGCACCCGCACCCGCTGCGCCGTCTCCCCGGGCCAGGCGGCGCCGATGGACCGGGCCGCCTGTTCGACGGCCGCGCCCAGATCGGCGGTGGAGGCGCTGCCGTCCAGGCGTGGGAGGGCGGTCTGTGCGAACAGCTTGCGGTCGGTCAGGGCGCGCCCGGCGTCGTCGGGAGTGAGGGTCTCGGCGAGCCTGCGGTCGATGCTGCTGTCGCCCGCGTCGTTCAGCCGCAGCTCGATATGGGTGCCGAAGGTGGACTGGTGGCCGATGCGCACGTCGTTCCAGCGCAGCATCGCGGCCACCACATGGATGCCGTACCCGCTGCCGCGCTTGAGCAGGTCCCCCACGGCGTCGTCCAAGGCCTCGAAGTCGTCGCGCAGCGCCCCGAACCCGTCGATGAGCAGCACGATGTCGGTGGACACCAATTCGGGCAGGGATCCGGCGGCGCGCAGGGCGCGCAGCCGCTCCACCGAGTCGATGCCCTGCTCGCGGAAGAGCTCCTCGCGGGCGTCCAGCATGCCGCGCACCTCCTCGACCGTGCGGGTGGCCCGTTCCCGGTCGGCCCGCCCGGCCACGCCACCGACGTGCGGCAGCGCGGCGAGAGCCTGCAGACCGCCGCCGACCAGGTCGAGACCGTAGATCCCGACCTCGCGCGGGGTGTGGGTGAGGGCGAGGGAGAGCGCCAGGGCGCGCAGCAGCGTGGTCTTGCCGGACTGCGGGCCGCCGATCACGGCGGCGTGGCCGCCGGCGAGGGTGAGGTCGAGGGTCCACTGCCCCTGCCACTGCCGTCCCGGGTCGTCCAGCAGACCCATCGGCACCCGCATCGTCCCCGGGCGCCGGGCGAACTGCATGCCGCGGGCCGCGTCGACCTCCACGGGCCCCGCCGCGCCGTCCAGCGGGACGGTCGCGGGCAGCGGCGGCAGCCAGATGCGGCGAACCGGGTCGGCGGCGCCCCTGATCTGGCCGACCATCACGGACATCGCGGTCGGCCCGGGATCCCGGGTGCGCTTGCCCGCGCCGGGCCCGTCGTCCTCGGCGGGCGCGGAGTCCTCCGGCCCGGCGAGCATGTTGTACGCGGGGTACGGGTGGATGGCGGGCCCGGTGTCCTCCACGGTGCGCACTGCCGGGCCCCGGTACGGGCCGGAGACGTACCCGGCCTTGAACCGCTCGTACGCCGTGGTGTCGACCTTGAGGTAGCCGAAGCCGGGCAGCGGCGGCAGGTGGAAGGCGTCGGTGGTGTCCAGGACGGTGCGGCTCTCGTCGGCGGAGAAGGTGCGCAGGCCCAGCCGGTAGGAGAGGTAGGTGTCCAGGCCCTTGAGCTTGCCGCCCTCGATGCGCTGGCTGGACAGCAGCAGATGGACGCCGATGCTGCGGCCGATGCGGCCGATGGACAGGAACAGATCGATGAAGTCGGGCTTGGCGGTGATGAGTTCGCCGAACTCGTCGATGACCACGAAAAGATGCGGCAGTGGCTCCAGATCGGGTCTCGTCGTCTCGCGCACCGCCGCGTAACTCGAGATGTCGGCGACGTTGCCCGCGTCCTTGAGCACCTGCTGACGGCGCTTGACCTCGCCCGCGAGGCTGGTGTGCACCCGCTCGACGAGCCCGGCCTGGTTCTCCAGGTTGGTGATGACGCCGGCCACGTGCGGCAACCCGTCGAAGGGGGCGAAGGTCGCGCCGCCCTTGTAGTCGACCAGCACCAGCGCCAGGTCCTGGGGCGGATGGCCGGCCACCAGGGCGAGGACTAGGGTGCGCAGCAGCTCGCTCTTGCCGGAGCCGGTGGCGCCGACGCACAGACCGTGCGGGCCCATGCCCAGCTCGGCGGATTCCTTCAGGTCGAGCAGCACCGGCTCGTGGGCGTCGTTGACGCCGATGGGCACCCGCAGGAAGGAGCGCTCGCCACGGGGCGCCCAGGCACGGGCCAGGTCCAGGGCGCCGGGGTCGTCGATGCCCAGCAGCTCGGGGAAGTCGACGGGTCCGGACAGCGGGGCGTCGACGAGGGATTCGGCCGACAGCCGCAGCGGGGCCAGCATCCGGGCCAGGCCCTCGGCCCCGGCGGCGGTGACGTCGTCCACGGTGCCGTGGGCGCCCGTCGGCTGCCCGCCGCGCAGGTCCTCCACGACCACCTCGCCCTCGGTCACGGTGATGCGGATCGCCACCTCTCCCGGTTCCTGCACCCGCTCGGCGACCAGGTGGAGCACGGTGACGCCCATCTCGCGGTGGGCCACGGCCTCGTCGGGGCGCGGCAGCTCCCGTGCCTCCTCGCCGTGGTCATCGCTGATGACGAGCAGCCGGCTGCTGAGCCCGAGCGCGTCGGCCCCGGACAGGCCGCGCCGCACCTCGGCCGCGTACGCGGCGCGCTGACGGAGGTCGCGGCCGAGGAGCCGGGCAAGCTGGGGCAGGTCGGGGGCGATCCGGCGGGCGGCGACCGGCCCGTCGCGCTCCTCGGCGTCCAGCAGGTGCGGCAGCCACTTGAGCCAGGCCCAGTCCCGCTCGACCCGGTCGCCGGGGGCGGCGAGCGCCAGGGCCACGTCGTCGGGGGCATGGGTGGCGGCGGTCTGGACGAACAGCGCCCGCACCACCCGCAGCACCGCGTCCCGCTCCCCCACCACACTGACATTGCCCACACGGTCCAGCGGTACGGTCAGCGGCAGATCGGTGACCAGTGTGTAGCGCCCGACCAGGGCGCCTGCCTCGTTGAGCATGAACGGGTCGGGCGGGGTGAGCACACTGCCCGACTGCCGGGCCACGGTCAGCGGCCGCAGCGGCATCTCGCCGGTACCGATCCGCACCCGCAGGAAGTCCGGGTCGGTGCGGCGCCGCTCCCACAGCCGGGCCGGGTCCCGCACCACGTCGTACAGGGCCTGCGGAGGCGGGTCGAGCACCCGCGCGGTGGCGCGCCAGGCCCGCTCCTCGGCGCCGAGCTCCTCCCGCAGCTCCTCCAGATACTCCAGGTACCGCTCCCGCTGCCGGCGGCGGGTGCGCTGCGCGCGCCCGCGCTGCGAGAACAGCAGCACCAGGGCGCCGACGACGGTGACGACGAGGACGAGGGCGCCGATCGCCGCGAACTGTCCGCTGCGCAGCACGGTCATCATGACGACCGAACTCATCACCCCGGCGATCGGCAGCAGCGACATGGCGGCCCCCGCCGCCTTGCCCTCGGGCAGGTTGGGCGGGGCCTCGATGGTGCGCGGCTCGGGCTCGGGCAGCGGGCGGGTGGCGCGGGCGGGCCGGTGCACCAGGCGGGTTGTCATCGCGGTCCTCCTCCGTGTCGTCTCTTGTGCCCTCCCCTGTCGCGTACGGCGCGGTCCAGGAGTGCGGCGGCCAGGCGGCCCGCGGCCAGCCGGGTGCTGTGAGCGAGCAGCCCGGTGTGGATGGCGCCGCCCGCGGCCAGATGACGGTCGTACGGGATGGCCATCACCTCGACCCCGCTCTCGGCGAGGTGGGCCCGGGCCACGTCCAGGTCGAGCGCGGTGTCGGGCGAGGACTCGGTGAGGGCGACCACCGTGCCGGGCAGCATGGGCCGCGGCACCGCCGCCATCCAGTCCAGGACGGTGCGGGTGCTCGCCACGCCCTCCAGGGTGGCGGGCGCCACCAGCACCCGGGCCTGCACCGTGTCCAGCGCCGTACGGGCCAGCTCCCCCGGCATCGTCTCGCAGTCGACGACGGTGACACCGAAGTAGCGGCGCAGCGCCATGGTCACGGTGCGGTAGGTCCGGATGTCCAGCGGAGTGCCGATGCGGCCCTGACTGCCGGGCAGCAGCCAGCCGCCCTCGGGCAGCTGGACCAGATAACCGGTGATCTCGGCGAACTGCATCGATGGGGATACGACGTGGGCCACGTCCGCACACGTCCAGCGGACCGACTCGGCACCGAGCCGGATGGGCAGGCTGCCCAGCGCAGGGTCGGCTTCCACGACGAGAACCGGGTCCTTGCGGTAGTGCGCGAAGGTGAGGTTGAGCAGCGCCGCGACGGTCGTCTTGCCCGCGCCGCCGCGGATGCTGCTCACCGCGATCTGCCGCCCGGTGGTGACCGGTTGCTGCAGCGCCCGGGCGACCTCGGTGGCCTCCTCCACCTCACGCGAGGCGGACGCGGCGACCAGCCGCCGCAGGGTACGCCCGGCGCGGCGGGTAACCGGGTCGCCGCTGCGGAGCCTGCCCTGGGCGAGGGCGAGCCGAGGGTCGACGGGCGGCACGGGGGCGGGGGCGGGCAGGTGCTGAGGACGCACTTGGGGACGCCGGTCGGCTGGGGCGGGGGACGAGGCGGTTTCGGGGTCGTCGGGGCCCGCCGCCCCGTTCACCCGCCGTGGGACGGGGGCGGGGTGGGCCTCGGTGGCTCCTGAACCGCCGGGAGCCTCCCCGCCCCCGGGAGCGCTGGAAGCCATCAGAGCGGGCAGAGCCTTGTAGTCTTCCGCGTCCTTGGAGTCGGAGCCACCCTCCGAAGCCTTGGGCGCGTCAGTCTGGGCTGCCTCCCAGGCAGCAGCGACATCCTGAGCCTCGGGGCCATGCGGGCCCCCGGCAGCCTCCGATGCCTCATGACCGCTCTGCCCGACATCCGCGGCCTCGGCGGCCGTGGAGGGCTCGGGGCTCTTGGAGGCAGGCCTGCTCCGCAACTGGTGGAGCACATCGCTCTGCCAATCCCCTGCGCCCATGACGCCTCCCTCGCTCGGATACGGACAACGGTCGACTACGGCAACGACAACGGCCGGGAACCGGCGCTAGAAGGCGTCCAGCAATCGCCCGTACACCCCGAACTCCCCAACCACCAGCGGAAACAGCACGATGACGCCGACCGCCTCGGCCAAGTCCACGATCCGCCGGAGCCGGACCCGGACATGCTCGGGCGGCCGTACGGTCAGCACGCCGAGCGGGAGCAGCGCGGCGACGGCGAGCGCGGCCAGCGGCCCGTACGGTCGGCCGCCGGTGGTGTCGAGCCAGAGCGCCACCAGACGTACCAGCAGCACCAGGGCCGCGGCGAGCAGCGCCACCACCTCGGCCGCCAGCGGGTACGCCCGCGACCGGGACAGCAGGACGACCGCGAGCACCGCGGTCAGCGGCACCGTCCACGGGGAGGCGTCGCCGACGGCGAGCAGCCCGGCGGCGGCAGCGGACACCGCGGTGACGAGCGTGGCGAACACCAGCCCCCGGTGGGTGGCGGCGAGCGCGGTCGCCACCTCGTGCCGGCTGACCGAGGCTCCGCCGGAGCGCCGGTCATCCAACCCGGTGAGCCCGGCGGCGGTCAGGGCAAGGCGCGGCAGCAGGCCGAGCGCCACCACGGACACCACGGCGAGCACCGAGCCCAACCGGGCCTGTTGCGCATCGGTGTGGGCGCCGTTCTGCAGCGTGGCGACGACCTCCCACAGCCCGACGGTGACCACGACGGCCCCGGCGCCGATATACGCGCCCCGGCCGACCGTGGCCGAGGCCCCGAGCAGCAGCAGCGTCACCGCGACGGCACCCGCCACCGCGGCGAGCCGGGCCGCGCCGCTCCAGCCGTGGGCGTCCGCGGCCGTCCAGGCGGCGAGCCCGCCGAGGGCGCCGCCGGTGAGCGTGAGGGTGGCGCCGAGGTCCCGGTTGCGCAGCCGGGCGGCCGCGGCCCCGGTCAGTGCCGTCGCCGCGGCCGCCACGGCCAGTGCGGCGGCCACGCCGGAGTCGGGGAAACCGCGCCGCGCCAGCAGCCCGACGGCCAGTGCCAGCACCAGCGTGGCCCCGCTCGCGGTCCACTGCCGCGCCGCCGCCGACCACCGCCATGCCCGTACGTCCAGGTCCTCGGCCACCTCGTCGGTGACGTCGTGTACCACCGGCGCCGCGGGAACGTCGCGCTCCCGGACCAGCCGCAGCACCGCACCGTCCGGCACCGCCGCGGACGTGAGCGTGGCGTCCTGCGGCAGGACGACCCCCTCGGCCGTGATCAGATGCCGCAGCGTCGGCCGGTCCGCCACCTGGTCGTCGACCAGCCGCAGCACATCCGGCAGCAGCCGGCCGACCGGTTCGTCGGCGGGCAGCACGATGTCCACCCGCCGCCGCTCCCCGACCAGCGTGACCCGGCTCAACTCGGCGCCCCGCGCCTGCTTCGCCGCCCCCACGATCACTCCTCCCCCGAAGGCCCTACCGTGCCGTGTCCGTCGCGGCGGTGGACGAGGGCGTCAGCACGCCCGGACCGGAGCCGCCCTGCTTGCCGATGGTGTCGGAGATGAACGACCACCCCACGCACCCGGCACACAGCACCGCCGCGATCACGATGCCCGCGAACACCTTCCCCAGATTCTCGTCCACCGACCGCCGCCCCCGCTGCGCGCCGAACAACAACGCGTCCCGAATCCGCCGCCGCCGGACCGCCACCGACTCCAGCAGCTGACTGTCGTAGTCCCGTGCCATCTGCTCGCCACCTCCTTGCTTCAGCGTCCGGAGAGCGCCTGCAGGTCCTCAAGACTCGGTGCCACGGCCTCGGAACCCGCAACCACGCGGCCCGAGACGCTGTCCTCGGCGAGCGACGAAAAACCCCGCAGGGCCTGCTCCGGGGACAGCCCCCGGCGCTTGGCCTCCCGAAGGCGCGTCAGCCAGACCACGCCTGCGGCGAACGCTTTCTCCCCCGAGGCGTTGCGGGGCTCATAACCCGCGGCGACGGCGGCGTCAGCAGCCCACAGATAGCCGAGAACGATTTCACCCGAGGCCACCGCGACGTACCGCACGGGGGACTCCGTCAGCTCTTGATATCCCTCCGGGCCCGGGGGAACGCGGGACCGGAGCTTCTTGGAGCGATAGGGGATCTCGAACATATGCCAGGAATCCAGAAGTTCCGGCTCCTCGTCCGGCATGTCCTCGAACCCCGTCGGCGTCGGCGTCGCGTACCAGGTGGGATTTCCGGGATCTGGTTCGCATTGGGTGAATTCCGACACCGCTCGTAGGGCCGCCCTCAGTCCCGGGGCATTGGCCGCACGCACGTCGGGCTGGGGATGCCCAAGTAGATCATGGGTCAACCAAGCGTCCGCGTAGGTGTGGACGGTCACCAGGTCACTGGCCCGCTCCCACACGCTCACATCCACCGAGAAGACCCGCTCCGCGCGGTGCTCGGCCTCACCCTCGGTCCATCGACCGGGAAAGGCCAACAGCGCCACGGCGACCCTGAGTCCGCCTCGAACCGCGCTTTCCGCTTCGTGGAGGGCCTGGACAAGCTCGGGAGCCAGTTCGGGCTTTTCCGCGAAGACCCCGTCCACCGTGACCTCCCGGAGGAAGGCAGGCCCCCCGTCATCCTCGACGCGGATCTCGAGGCGGGCCGTGGAGGGGCCGTCCACGAGGCCCTGGTCCGCCAGCAGGGAGCCCACGGCCATGGCCACGCGCACGCCGCGCTCCAACGGCGGCCGCCCCTCGAAAAAACGCGGCCCGGATTCCCACGTCCAGCTGCCAACAGGTACTGAAGTAATCACTGGACACTCCTCGGGAATACGTCGGCACCGGGCGGAATGATGAGGGTTCCGTCATCGAGACGGATGACGAACGCCACTCCCTTACCCCTGTCGAGGGCGTACCGATGTGTTCCCTCGTACACTTCCATGAGTTCTCCGGGAATCCCCTTCGCCTGCCATTCCGCCAGCGTACCCTGGCCATCCACCAGCATGATCCGCCGATCGACGTCGGACTTCTGCAGCTGCCCGAGATACTTCGGCCTCGTGATCTCGTTCAGCGGATCCTTCGGATTGTCCAGACGCTTCATCTGATAGCCGTACGTGTGGTCCGGGTTGTCGCGAACCCGTACGTCGATGTCCCCGCCGTTCTCCTTGATCTCGAAGTCGATGTCACGGATGCCGTGGTCGTAAAGATCGTTGGCGAAACGGAGCTGATCGATGGACGGCTCCACCATGAGCACACGGCCGGAGCCGAGGGCCGACACGACCTGTCCGTAGTGCTCGCTGCCGGAGAACCGCCCGGAGGCAAGGATCTCCCCCACCTCGTTGCCGTGCGGGTGCTCCGCGAGGCGCGACAGGGCCTTCTCCAGCACCTTCGGATTGGGGCGCTGCGGGCCAGGCAACTGCTTGAGCGCCTCCCGGATTCTCTGCTCGGTCTCGCCCCCGCGCTCAAGCGGCCGGGGCTCCTCGGCCGGGAGCCCGTCATCGCCCGGGCCGCCCGGGTCGTGGGGGCCATCCGGACCATCCGGGCCGCCCGGGTCGTGAGGACCACCGGGACCATCAGGACCACCCGGGTCGTGAGGACCACCGGGACCATCAGGACCACCGGGACCATCAGGACCACCGGGACCATCAGGACCACCGGGACCATCAGGACCACCGGGACCACCCGGATTGTGAGGACGACCGGGACCATCAGGACCACCCGGGTCGTGAGGACCACCGGGACCATCAGGACCACCCGGATTGTGAGGACGACCGGGACCATCGGAACCACCCGGGTTGCGCGGACCATCCGGACCACCCGAGCCGCCCGGGTTGTGGGTGGGGGTGTGCTTCTCGGGCGGGTCGTTCGGTGGCTCGTTCGGGCCATCGTGGCTCGCGCGGGGGCCCAGGTCGTCGGGAGCGCGGCCCACCTCGTGGCCGGGTGCGCCCACCTGGGCGAGCTCCCGCTGCCGGGCGCGCTGGGCCGCGTCCAGCGCCTGCCGGTCGGCGGCGGACGGCTCGTGCACCGGGTGGTGCACGGTGCCATCGGGGAGTTCGAGAGCGCCGTTCTTGTGCAGGACGCTGCCGTCGGGCAGCTTGACCGAGCCGTCCGGGCGGAAGACCGTGTCGTCCGGAAGTTTGAGTGAGCCGTCCGGCAGCCGCACACCGCTGCCGGCGCGCAGGTTCTTCAGATGGCTCACCAGGTCGCCGACCTTGAGCTTGGACAGCCCGATTCCCGCGCCCTTGAAGACGTAGGTCATCGGGTCCACGACCTTGCCGACCTTCCCCGCCACGCTGAGCGTCCGCGCGACGGCGCCCGACTTGGCGGCGGACCCCGCGCCGTCGGTGGCGATGGCCGTGAGCACGTTGAAGGTGACCCCGCCCGCCGCGCGGGCCGGGTTCTTGCCCCACTCGTCCCATGCCACCATCGCCTTACCGGCGTTGATCATGGTTTGCTTGGTGCTCTTGAGGAACCCCGGCAACGCGGAGTCGGGCGTCGCAAGCCATCCGGGCGCCAGCGTGGTCAGCGACAGGCCCACGGCCAGCTTGCCGAGGTTCGCCCAGGAGCTCTTGAAGGCGTCCCAGCCATCGATGCCGACCATGGTGCCCAGGCCCCGGATGGTGCCCCAGACGCCGTCGACGATGAAGCCGTCCCAGACGAAGCTCTTGACCCAGTGGCCGATGTCGTACCAGTGGTGCGTCTGCGACTCCTGGGTGCCCCAGGGCGTCTTTTCCGCGTGCTGGAAGACGTCGGCCGTGTAGCCGTACATCCCCGGCTTGTGCGTACCGTCGTCGACCACCCAGTGGGTGCCGCCGACCAGCGCACTGATCTTGTTGGCGCAGCTCCGCTCGGCGGCCTCGAACGCGGCCGTGGCCGCGCCCACGTCGGCGATCAGGTCATTGTTGTGCTGGACCTTGTCCCCGTCGTTCTTCCAGTCGTCGTCTCCCCCGTTCTCCAAGATGAACGTGGCGGCGTCCGTCCTGAGCCGCTTGAGCCGCTCGACGATCGGCCGCACCTCGGTGGCGTAAGCGCTCAGGGCGTCACTGACGGCCTCCAGCTTGGTCGCGAACCCGTCGGCCTTCTCCTTGACCGGCCTGGTGGACGCGAACAGCTGCTCGGCCTCGGGCGCCGTGTAGTACGCCGACAGGCCCTGGAACTGGTCGTGGACCCCCTGGCCGGTCTTGCGGACGTGTCCGGCGTCCGTCTTCAGCGCGGGCGCGTCCTTCTCCAACTGCTCCAGGTTTCCCGTGAATTCGGGAATGCCATCCAGACTGATCATTTCCGACCGTTCCGATGGTGTTGACCCGGAGGGTTCAGATCGGGTGCCTTCAACGCCTCGTGCTGGGCGTGCGCCGCCATGGCGAGGTCGCCCCCGACGTACTCCTTGGTGGCGGTCGCCGCACCCTTGATCGACTTGCCGGAGCGCGCGGCGATGTACTTGATGTCGTTCTCTGTCTTCTGCTCGAACTCGACCAGTGCCGCGGCGATGGGCCCACCCTCGGGCTTGGGTCCGCACCCCATGCTCAGCGTGCCCGCCCCCTTCGCGGCGCTCAGCAGGTGCTTGCCGTACGACTTCGCCTGGCCCTCGATGTCGTCGGCGACATGTCCGGTCTTGAGAAGGACACCGCGCACCCCGCTGACGTCGATGTCCCAGCCGTCCTCCGGTTTCCCCACCACGTCCCCCTTTCAGCTTCAACCGCACGCGGTGACGCGCTTGTTCACCCGATGGCGTCCACCGCTGCCTTGGCCCTGGACAGCGTCTGCTGGGCGGTCCCGTCGTTCTTCTCCAGAGTGGTCTTCACCAGGTGGATGATCTGGCGCACCTCGGCGGCCGCCTTGTTCCACCGCGCTTCCTTGCCGTGGTACTCGTCCGCCACACCGTCGGCGGTGAAGTCCGCCATCGCCGCCTTCACTGCCCGATCCCGGTCGGTGAGCACCCGCTCCAGCTGCCCGATCACCAGGCCAAGAGACCCCTGCACCTCACCCGACGCGCCCGTGTCGTAGCTGCGCCGATCCTGATTCGCCATCGCTCGTCACCCCGTCTAGGTTCACCGGCCGTTGAAACGGGCCGCGTCGAAATTGGCCGCGGCCATGGTCTGCCGCGCGTTGTCCGCCGACTCCACGTCACCACTGCCGAAAGCCTTTTCCATCCCGGACTGACCGCCCAGGATGTCCCGCAGCGAGCCGTTGAGCGCCGCCGTGATCTCGTCCGCGTTGCGCTTGAACTGGTCGAACGCCGCCTTGCCCGCGCCGTTGAAGCGGCCCTCCAACGGCTGTGCCGCAGCGACCAGCTGACGGATCAGCGCCCCCAGGTCATCACTCGATCCGGATGTCTGGGAGGTCAGCGTTGACAGCGTGGAACTGCCCATGTCGAACTTCACGAACGCACCCCCGTCGGGTTGTCGCCATAGTCCCGTTGAGCGGACCCCGGCCTCGGGGCCCAACTCACCAAGTATGGCCCCGGACACCGACAGTCCCGCCACTGCTCTGTAACAGTCGGTCGCTCAGCCGGTAACAGGACCGGCGGCGCGGCCACTACGATCGGCGATCATGGAGATAGCGGCGTACATCTTGCTCGTGGCCCTCGTCATGCAGTACCCGCTGCTGGAGTCGAGGATCAAGAAGGTCCAGCGCAGGGCGGACCGCATCGAGCACAAGCTGGACCTGATCCTCGACCACCTGGGCATCGAGGTGGCCGGGCCCGACCTGGAGCGGGTGACGGCCCTGCTGCGGGAGGGCAAGAAGCTCGAGGCCATCAAGGCCTACCGGCAGCTCACCGACGCCGACTTGAAGGAGGCCAAGGAAGCGGTCGAGCGCATCGACGCCACTCGGCGATGACGCCACCCGGCGACGGCCGGTGCGGCGCGGGGGTCAGGACCGCTCGCGGTCGTGGTAGGTGCGGCGGGTGTGTTCGGTGTGGGCGCGCATGACGGCCGTGGCGCCGTGTTCGTCACCGGCGGTGATGGCCGCGATCAGCTCGCGGTGCTCGATCCAGGACTGCTTGCCGCGCTGGCGGGCGACCGGGGTGTAGTACCAGCGGACCCTGCGGTCCACCTGGGCGGCCAGCTCGGACAGGACCGCGTTTCCGGCCAACTCCATCACCTTGGCGTGGAATTCGGCGTTCGCCGCGACCGCGCCGTCCACATCGTCGTCCAGCACCGCGCGCTCGCCCTTGGCGCACAGGTCCTCCAGCGCGGCGACCCCTGCCGCGTCGGTCCCCGCGGCGGCCAGCCGGGCGGCCTCGGCTTCCAGGAGGGTGCGCACCGTAAGGAGCTGATCGGCCTCCTCCTCGGTGGGCTCGTGGACGAACGCGCCCTGTGCGGGCCGCAGATCGACCCAGCCTTCGGTGTTGAGCCGCTGGAGGGCCTCGCGCACCGGCTGGCGGGAGACCCCGAGCTGCCCGGCGAGCTCGCTCTCCACGAGGTGCTGGCCGGGGCGGAGGGCGCGGGTGGTGATGAGTTCGAGCAGCGCCTCGTAGACGCGCTCGCGGAGTGGACCGGGCCGCTCCAGCTTCGGTACCGCGCCGTTCGGCAGTCCCCTGGACAGCATCGCGCCCCCTCTGGCTCGCCGTTCACCGGGTGCCCCGGATTGGTTATTGTCTACAGTTTACCCATCCCGTCCACGCGGTCGACACATCCCAGGCGCTTCGACGTCTAGTCATTGACTCGTTGAATCCTTAAAGTCCGGGCACATGCTCACCAATGATCGACTCGGTCCGTTGCACCGCTCGCGCACCCTGGCCCCACCGGGCTGGAGCCGCTGGCTGGTGCCGCCGGCCGCCCTAGCCGTCCACCTCTCCATCGGCCAGGCGTACGCCTGGAGCGTGTTCAAGCCGCCCCTGGAGTCCTCCATGGACCTCTCGGGCACCGCCAGCGCACTCCCGTTCCAGCTGGGCATCGTGATGCTCGGCCTGTCCGCCGCCTTCGGCGGGACGCTCGTCGAGCGCAACGGCCCGCGCTGGGCGATGTTCGTCTCTCTCGTCTGCTTCTCCTCCGGCTTCCTCGTCGCCTCGCTCGGCGCCGCCACCAGCCAGTACTGGCTGGTCGTCCTCGGCTACGGCTTCATCGGCGGGATCGGTCTCGGCATTGGCTACATCTCCCCCGTCTCCACGCTCATGAAGTGGTTCCCCGACCGGCCCGGCATGGCCACCGGCATCGCCATCATGGGCTTCGGCGGCGGCGCGCTGATCGCCTCGCCCTGGTCGAGCTGGCTGATGGAGCGCTTCGGCACGGACAACGGCGGCATCGCCGCCACCTTCCTGGTGCACGGCCTGACCTACGCGGTCTTCATGACCCTCGGCGTGCTGCTGGTGCGGGTACCGGCCGAGGGCTGGCGGCCCGCCGGCTGGGAGCCGCCGCAGGAGCAGGGGCACATGGTCAGCGCGGCCGACGTCTCCGCGCGCAACGCCCTGCGCACCCCGCAGTTCTGGTGCCTGTGGGTGGTGCTGTGCATGAACGTGACGGCGGGCATCGGCATCCTGGAGAAGGCCGCCCCCATGATCGGCGACTACTTCAAGGACACCGACACCCCCGTGACCGCCACCGCGGCGGCCGGTTTCGTCGCCCTGCTCTCGGCGGCCAACATGGCCGGGCGGCTGGTGTGGTCGTCCACGTCCGACCTCATCGGGCGCAAGAACATGTACCGGATCTACCTGGGCGTGGGCGCGCTGATGTATCTGGCCATCGCGCAGCTCGGGGACTCCTCCAAGCCCCTGTTCGTGGTGTGCGCGCTGGTGATCCTCTCCTTCTACGGGGGCGGCTTCGCGACCGTTCCGGCGTATCTGAAGGACCTGTTCGGCACCTATCAGGTAGGCGCGATCCACGGCCGGCTGCTCACCGCGTGGTCGGTGGCCGGGGTCCTCGGCCCGTACATCGTCAACAAGGTGGCCGACCACCAGGAGGAGGCGGGGAAGTCCGGCCCCGGGCTGTACTCGCTCTCCCTCACCATCATGATCGCGCTGCTGATCGTCGGCTTCATCGCCAACGAGCTGGTACGGCCGGTCCATCCGCGCTTCCACGAACCGGCTCCCGCGACAGCCGATACCGAGGCGGCGCCCGCCGAGAAGGGAGCGGACCGATGACCGAACCCACCAACAACCGCACCGCGCTGACCGTGGCCGTCTGGGCCTGGGTCGGGCTGCCCTTCGCGTACGGGGTCTACGAGCTCATCCGCAAGGCCACACAGCTCTTCACGGGCTGAGCCCCGCCCTACGGGCCTCACCGGCCTCACCGGCCGCATTCGCATGACCGGCCTCAGCGGCCGGACTCGCGGTACCGGCTCCACCGGCCGAGCTCGCTTCCCCCGTGAGCTCGTTTCACCGGCCGACGTCCCAGCACCGCCCGGGGCCCCATCACCGGCGGACGGGAGGGGGGTTGAGGTGTCGTTCGACTCCTTGACCCCCTCCTCGGGCATACTGTATTCAATATTCTGTCGACGATACCCGGACGTTCGGTTCCCTCACGTCGCACCGCGGCGTGACCGCCGTAAGGAGCCCGTCGTGGCCCGTAACCGCCAGCGCAACCGACAGCAGAAGCAGTACCCGAGGCTGACCCACCCCCTGGTGCGGGACTCGGTCAGCGGTGAACTCCGCCGCGCCTCCTGGGACGAGGCGCTCAGCCGGGCCACCGCCGGGTTCCGGGCCGTGACGGCGGCCCACGGGCCCGACGCGTTCGGCATGTTCTCCTGCGCCCGCGCCACCAACGAGATGAACTACGTGGCCCAGAAGTTCGCCCGGGTGGTGATGGGCACCAACAACGTCGACTCCTGCAACCGCACCTGCCACGCGCCCAGCGTCGCGGGGCTGTCCGCCGTCTTCGGCTCGGGCGGCGGCACGTCGTCGTACGCGGAGGTCGAGGACACCGATCTCATCGTGATGTGGGGCTCCAACGCCCGCTTCGCGCACCCGATCTTCTTCCAGCACGTCCTCAAGGGCATCCGCAACGGCGCCCGGATGTACGCCGTCGATCCGCGCCGCACCTCGACCGCCGAATGGGCCGAGAGCTGGCTGGGGCTCAACGTCGGCACCGACATCCCGCTCGCCCACGCCGTGGGCCGCGAGATCATCCACGCGGGGCTCGCCAACCGCTCCTTCATCGAGCGCGCCACCAGTGGCTTCGAGGAGTACGCGGCCCATGTGGAGCCCTGGACGCTGAGCGTCGCGGAGAAGGTCACGGGCGTTCCCGCGGACGCCATCCGCGATCTCGCGCACGCCTACGCCACCGCCGAGCGCGCCCAGCTGTGCTGGACGCTCGGCATCACCGAGCACCACAACGGCACCGACAACGTCCGGGCGCTGATCAATCTGTCCCTGCTGACCGGCCATGTCGGCCGGTACGGCTGTGGACTGCAGCCGCTGCGCGGCCAGAACAACGTCCAGGGCGGCGGCGACATGGGCGCCATCCCCAACCGGCTGCCCGGCTTCCAGGACATCCTGGACCCGCCCACCCGGTCCAAGTTCGAGCGCGCCTGGGACGTGGTCATCCAGCCGCGCTACGGACTGAACCTCACCGAGATGTTCGAGGCCATGGAGGCGGGCGAACTGCGCGCCGTCTACTGCATCGGCGAGAACCCGGCCCAGTCCGAGGCCGACACCGAACAGGCCGTCCGGCGGCTGGAGTCGCTGGAGCACCTGGTGGTCCAGGACATCTTCCTCACCAGGACCGCCGAGCTGGCCGATGTGGTGCTCCCGGCGACCGCCGGCTGGTGCGAGACGGAGGGCACCACCACCAACAGCGAGCGGCGCGTCCAGCGGGTGCGCAAGGCCGTGGAGCCGCCCGGCGAGGCGCGCGAGGACATCGACATCATCTGCGAGCTGGCGCGGCGGCTCGGCCACGACTGGAAGTTCGAGGGCGCGGAAGAGGTGTGGAACGAGCTGCGCGCCGTCTCCCCCGACCACTTCGGCATGACCTACGAACGCCTGGAGGAGCACCAGGGCATCCAGTGGCCCTGCCCCAGCACCGACCGGCTCGAACCCACCTATCTGCACGGCCGGCTGTGGGAGAACGATCCGGCGCTCCGCGGCGACCTCGCCCCCTTCGGCCCGGTGAAGCACGATCCGCCGGTCGATCTGACCGATGACGCCTATCCGATCCGGCTCACCACGGGACGGCGCCTGGACTCGTACAACACCGGGGTGCAGAGCGGGGGTTTCGCCTCTCCGCTGCGGCGCGGCGAGTACATCGAGCTGTGCCCGGAGGACGCGGCCCGCTACCGGGTGGAGACCGAGGAGCGGGTGCGGGTCACCTCGCGGCGCGGCTCCGTGGTGGCGCCGGTGTGGATCGATCCCGGGCTGCGGCCGGGGCTCGCCTTCATGACCATGCACTTCCCCGACGAGGTGGACACCAACTCCCTGACGATCGAGGCGAACTGCCCCATCGCGGGGACGGCGGAGTTCAAGGCGTCGGCCATAAGGATCGAGAAGATTCCCGTGACCGCCGTAAGGAGCTGACCGTGGATCTGCGCTTCGGTGCCGGCAAGCCCACGGACGAGGAGCGGGCGGCCGTCGACGCGCTGCTCGGCCCGCCCGAGTCCGCCTGGGAGGGCGCGGACGACCGCAACGACACGGATCTGCGCTGGGCGCGCGGCGGCCGCGAGGCACGTGAGCGGCGCGAGCTGCTGTTGCCGGGGCTGCATGCCCTCAACGACCGGGTGGGCTGGATCAGCGAGGGCGGCCTGGACTATCTCTGCCGCCGGCTGACGGTCCCTCCGGCGGAGGGCTACGGGGTGGCGACCTTCTACGCGATGTTCGCGGTGAAACCCCGTCCGGCGACCGTCGTCCACGTCTGCACGGATCTGGCGTGCGCGGCCCGGGGCTCCGCGCGGGTGTGCGCGGAGCTCGAACGGGACCTGGGCCCGGCGGGCTCGGCCGGATCCGGAGCCGTCTGGCAGCCCAGCCCGTGCCTGGGCCTGTGCGAGCGCGCCCCGGCGGCCCTGGCGATCCGGGCGGGCGAGACCCCGCAGGCCGCGGTCGTCGCCCCCGCCACGGCCGAGGCGGTGGCCGACGCGGCCTCGGCGCCGCACGACGCACCGGCCGAGCCCCCCGCGGCCGCCGCGGTCCCCCAGACCGGCGCCACGGTTCCTCAGGGCGGCGCCACGGTCCCCCAGACCGGCGCCGACGGCCCCTGCCCCCCGCCCGCCACACGGGCGGGCACCGACGACGCGGTCGTGCCCGCCCCGGGCCCCGACGCCGGGCAGCGGCCGGAGAACCCCGCGCAGAGAGAGCCGCGAGCCGACCCCTGTGCGCCGCCCGAGAGTTCCGCGCGGCGGGACACATCCGTGCCCCCGGCCGGAGGCAACCTGGTGCTGCTGCGCCGGGTCGGAGTCGTGGACCCGGGGTCGCTCGACGACTACCGCACCCACGGCGGCTACGCCGCCCTGCGGCGCGCGTTCGCGCTCGGGCCCGCCGGGGTGATCCGGGAGGTCACCGAGGCGGGGCTGGTCGGGCGGGGCGGGGCCGCGTTCCCGACCGGGCGGAAGTGGTCGGCCACCGCCCAGCAGCCCGACCATCCGCACTATCTGGTCTGCAACGCCGACGAGAGCGAACCGGGCACCTTCAAGGACCGGGTCCTGATGGAGGGCGATCCGTACGCCCTGATCGAGGCCATGACCATCGCGGGCTACGCCACCGGGGCCCACCGCGGCTATCTGTATCTGCGCGGCGAATACCCCCGTGCGCTGCGCCGGCTGCGCACCGCCATCGACCGGGCCCGGGCCCGTGGCTTCCTCGGCGAGGACGTCATGGGGCAGGGGTTCGCGTTCGACATCGAGATCCGGCGCGGCGCGGGCGCGTACATCTGCGGTGAGGAGACCGCGATCTTCAACTCGATCGAGGGGCGGCGCGGTGAACCGCGCAGCAAACCGCCGTTCCCGGTCGAGAAGGGGCTGTTCGGCAAGCCGACCGCGGTCAACAACGTGGAGACGCTGGTCAATGTGCTACCGATTCTGATCGAGGGCGCGCAGGCGTATGCCCGCACCGGTACCGGCACCTCCACCGGCACCAAGCTGTTCTGCGTCTCCGGCACGGTCGCCCGGCCCGGTGTCTACGAGCTGCCGTTCGGGGCGACACTGGGCGAGCTGCTGGAGCTCGCGGGACCGCCCGAGACCCTGCGCGCGGTGCTGCTCGGCGGCGCTGCGGGCGGTTTCGTACGCCCCGACGAGCTGGACGTCCCGCTGACCTTCGAGGGGACGCGCGCCGCGGGCACCACCCTCGGCTCGGGAGTGGTGCTGGTCCTGGACGACAGCGTCGACCTGCCCCGCATCCTGCTGCGCATCGCGGAGTTCTTCCGCGACGAGTCCTGCGGCCAGTGCGTCCCCTGCCGGGTGGGCACCGTACGGCAGGAGGAGGCGCTGCACCGGATCAAGGACCTTACGGGCGCCGCCGCGGCCGGGGACATCGCGCTGCTGCGCGAGGTCGGCCAGGCCATGCGGGACGCCTCGATCTGCGGTCTGGGCCAGACCGCCTGGAACGCCGTGGAGTCCGCCATCGACCGCCTGGGAGCCTTCAAGTGACCGCGATACCGCTGCGACCCCCGCGCCGTCTGGTCGACCTCACCCTGGACGGCGAGCCGGTCCGCGCCCCGGAGGACAGCACCCTGCTGGACGCGTGCCGCGCCGCGGGCAAGGACGTCCCGACCCTGTGTCAGGGCGACACGCTCACCCCCAAGAACGCCTGCCGGGTGTGCGTGGTGGAGGTGGAGGGCGCCCGCACCCTCGCGCCGGCCTGTTCCCGCCGGGTGGAGCAGGGCATGGAGGTGCGCACGGACACCGAGCGGGCCCGGCACAGCCGTAAGGTCGTCCTGGAACTGCTGGCCTCCTCCACCGATCTGTCGACGACCCCGCGCGCGGCCGACTGGATCGAGGAGTACGGGGCCGAGCCGGACCGCTTCGGCGCGGACGCCGCCCGGGTGGACGAGGAGCCGAAGGTCGACAACGACCTGTACGTCCGCGACTACGACAAATGCATCCTCTGCTACAAGTGCGTGGACGCCTGCGGCGACCAGTGGCAGAACACCTTCGCGATCGCGGTCGCGGGCCGCGGTTTCGACGCCCGGATCTCCACCGAGCACGACGCGCCCCTCACCGACTCCGCGTGTGTCTACTGCGGCAACTGCATCGAGGTGTGCCCGACCGGCGCGCTGAGCTTCAAGACGGAGTTCGACATGCGGGCGGCCGGGGCGTGGGACGAGTCGGCGCAGACGGAGACGACGACGGTATGCGCCTACTGTGGTGTGGGGTGCAACCTCACCCTCCATGTGCAGGACAATGAGATCGTGAAGGTCACCTCGCCGCACGACAATCCCGTCACCCACGGGAACCTGTGCATCAAGGGCCGTTTCGGGTACCAGCACGTACAGAACCACGCACAGAACCGGGACTGATCGACATGGGACGGGTCACCGAGCGACGCCGCGTCATCCGCATCCGGGACGGGGCGATCAGCACCCGGCCGGACACCCTGGTGGCGGAGGAGCCGCTGGAGATCCGGCTGAACGGCAAACCACTGGCGATCACCATGCGCACACCGGGCGACGACTTCGCCCTCGCCGCCGGGTTCCTGGTGAGCGAGGGCGTCCTCGGGCGCGCGGACGAGCTGGCGAACATCGTCTACTGCGCGGGCGCCACCGAGGAAGGCTCCAACACCTACAACGTGGTGGATGTGACGCTCGCACCGGGCGTGCCGGTCCCGGACATCACCCTGGAGCGCAACGTCTATACGACGTCCTCCTGTGGCCTGTGCGGCAAGGCCAGCCTGGACGCGGTGCGGACGACGGCGCGCTGGCCGCTGGCGGACGGGCTCGGCGACGGGGCGGCCGCCGGGGGCTCCGCCGTCCGGATCGAGCCGGAGACGCTCTCCGTGCTCCCCGACCGGCTCCGCGCGGCGCAGCGGGTCTTCGACCGGACCGGCGGGCTGCACGCGGCGGGGCTGTTCACCCCGGAAGGCGAGCTGCTGGACCTGCGGGAGGACGTGGGCCGGCACAACGCGGTGGACAAACTGGTGGGGCGGGCGCTCCAGCAGGGTCTGCTGCCGCTGTCGGGGTCGGTGCTGATGGTTTCGGGCCGCGCCTCCTTCGAGCTGGCACAGAAGGCGGTGATGGCGGGGATCCCGGTGCTGGCGGCCGTGTCGGCGCCCTCCTCGCTGGCGGTGGATCTGGCGGCGGAGACGGGGCTGACCCTGGTCGGCTTCCTCCGCGGCACCTCGATGAACGTGTACGCGGGCGAGCAGCGACTCGCTCTGCGGACAGCGGTCGGCGGGACCTGAGAAGCGGTCCGCCCGCTGCACGGGTTGGCGGGCCGGCCGGCGGGGAGCGCCCCCTGCGTCGGCCGGCCCCTACCGGGGTTTCGCGCAGGCGTCACCGGGATCTCGCGCAGGCGTCACCGGGTTTCATACGTGCGTTCCAGATCCGGGCCTTCACTCGAAAGTGTTCTTGACCGCTCGTTCTGGTTAGGTGCTACGGTGGGGTTATGGCCAGAACGAAGGAATTCGACCCGGAGGCCGCCCTGCAGTCGGCTCTCGAGCTGTTCTGGAAGCGCGGCTATGAAGCGACCTCGATGGCGGACCTCGTCGATTATCTCGGCATCGGCCGCGCCAGTATCTACGCGACCTTCGGCAGCAAGCACGAGCTGTATCTGAAGGCCATGGACCGCTATGCGGAGACGCGCGACCCGTCCCTGCTGACCGAGCTGTCCCAGCCGGGCCCGGCGCTGCCCGCGGTGCGGGCGGTGGTGCGCCGCTTCGCCGAGGAGGCCGCCTCCCCGGAGATGCGGCTGGCCGGCTGTCTGGTGACCAACACGGCGGCCGAGCTGGCCCCACACGACCCGGCGGCCGCCCGCCGGGTGGAGCTGAGCTGGGACCACGTGGAGACACCGCTGTGCTCCGCACTGATACGGGCCCAGGCCCAGGGGGAGCTCCCCGAGGACCGCGACCCCCGTGCGCTGGCGCGGATGCTGTTCGTGCTGATGCAGGGGCTGCGGGTGGTCGGCAAGGCGTCGGACGACCCGGCCCGGGTGCGGGACGCCGCGGAGCAGGCGCTGGCACTGCTGGATTGACCTCCATGGCCTGACGCCTCCGAACCCTGACCTCAGCGGCCGGGCCTGACGGCCGGGCCCGCCCCGGCCCGGGCCGGTCACACCACATCACGACCACGGGAGTGAGACAGAGCCCATTCGTATGTCCGCATATTAAAACGATCGGTCAAATATTGGGGGACAGATGACCGTCACCGACACCTCGCGCGGCACCGATACCGCCGCCACCAGTACGACGCACCATCACCACGCCTTCGCCCTGCTCGGCTCCGTCCAGATCACCCTGATCTTCACGCTCGCGGCGATCGCCGTGCCACTGCCCGAGATCGGCCGCGCCTTCGGCCTGGAGCGGGCCGATCTGATCCTGCTCAGCGCCGCCTATGGGCTCACCTTCGCCGGGCTGCTGCTCTTCGGCGCGCGCCTGTCCGACCGCTACGGCGGCCGGCGCGCCCTTACCGCCGGGCTCATCCTCTTCGCCGCCGCCTCGGCCGCCGCCCCGTTCTCCCCCGGCATCGGGACACTGCTCATGGCCCGGTTCGCCCAGGGCGCGGGGGCGGCCCTGATCGCACCCGCCGCCATGGCCGTGCTGCGGGCCGTCTTCCCCACCCCCGCGGCCTATGGCAGGGCGATGGCCACCTGGGGCGGGCTCTCGGTACTCGGCGCCACCGCGGGCAATCTGCTCTCCGGCGTCATAGCCGAGTTGCTGTCCTGGCGCTGGAGCTTCGCCGTGCCCCTTGCGGTGGCCGCGGCCGCCCTCGCCCTCGCGCCCCGGCTGCTGCCGCACACCGCGCCCAGCCGGGGCCGGACGCTCGATCTGCCGGGCGCGCTGCTCGCCACGGCCGGTATCACGCTGGCCAGTTACGGGCTCGTGGTCACCGACGCCCTGCCGTGGTCGTCGGCCGGGGTGCTGGCGCCCCTGCTCACCGGGGCCGCGCTGCTCGTCGCGTTCTGGTACGTCGAGCGCCGGGCCGGCGATCCGCTGCTGCCGCCCCGCTTCCTGCTGGACCGGCGGCGGGCCCTCGCCCTCGCGGCCATCGCGCTCAGCGCCTGTGCGACCGCGATGACCTTTGTGACCCTCTCCCTCCATCTCCAGCAGGACCGTGACTGGTCACCGTTGGCGACCTCGGCCGCCTTTGTGCCGTTCGCCATCGCCCTGCTCGCCTCGGGTCGGGCCGCCGGGCCGCTGATAGCCCGCTTCGGCCCGCGCGTCGTCACCGCCGCCGGCCTGGCCACGGCCGCGGCCGGGCTGGTCCTGCTCGCCCTCACCGGGCTCGACCCGCACACCCCGTACGCCTCCGCGCTGTTGCCGGGGCTGGTGCTGCTGCCGGCCGGCGCCGCCGCCTCCTTCGCCGGGGCCGCCGTGCTCACCACCCACGGCGTGCCGCCCGAGCGGACCGGGCTCGCGGGCGGAGTGCTGAACACGGCGATGGAGCTCGGCCCGACCGTGATCTTCGCCATCGTGCTCACCTTCGGCAGCGATGCCGTCTCCCTCGCCGCGACGGGGGTCGTGCTCGCCCTCGCCGCCGCCGTGAACCTCCGCGTCCAGCGGACCCGTCCATCCCGTCCCTCCTCGCTTCCTCAAGGAGCCACGCAGTGAACCGCTTCACCGGAAAGACCGCCCTCGTCACCGGAGCGGGCACCGGCCTCGGCCGTGCCATCGCGCTCGCCTTCGCCGCCGAAGGCGCCTCCGTGGTGGCCGCCGGGCGCACCGCGTCCACCCTGGCCGAGACGGTCCGCCTGATCGAGGCCGCCGACGGCCGGGCCGCCGCCGTGCCCGCCGATGTCACCGACTCCGGGCAGCTGCGGGAGCTGGTGCACCAGTCCGTCACCCGCTTCGGCGGACTGGACATCGCCGTCAACAACGCCGGGATCATGCGTGGCCAGGGGCCCCTCGGAGAGGTCAGCGAGGAGGACTGGGAGGCGGTGCTGCGCACCAATGTCACCGGTGTCTGGCTGGCGATGAAGCACCAGATCGCGCATATGAAGGACCACGGCGGCGGGGCGATCGTCAATGTCTCCTCCAACCTCGGCGCCCACCTCCGCGTCCCGGGTCTCGGCGCGTACAGCACCTCCAAGGCGGCGGTCGCCACACTGACCCGGGCCGCCGCGCTCGACCACGTCCACCAGGGAATCCGGATCAACGCGGTCAGCCCCGGCGCCTCCGACGCCCCCATGTCGCTGCGGCCCGGTGAGACCGAGGCCGACCGCGCCGAGCGGATGAAGGCCGAGAATCCGCTGGGGCGGATAGCGGAGGCGGGGGAGATCGCGGCGGCCGTGCTCTACCTCGCCTCACCGGCGGCGGGCTCCGTGGTCGGCACGGATCTGGTGGTGGACAGCGGCTCATCGGCCTGACGGCCCCGAGCGATCGACCGGCCCCGAGCGATCGACCAGCCCGAGCGATCGAGCGGCCGGAGCAGCCCGGCCATGGGGCTCCGGCCGCGAGGGCTCTGGCCTCGGGGCTCCGGCCATGAGGCTCCGGCCATGGGGCAGCCCCCACTCTTACCCGGGGGGCTTGCCGCATGGCCGGGGCGGCACCGCACCCGGAGGCTGGTGAGACATGAACGCACCCACGAAGCGCCCTCGTTTACGCCTCGCCGCGGCCGCCGCCGTCACCGCCGCCCTCCTCGGCGGTGCGGCCGCGGTCCCGGCCGCCGCCACCGCCTCCGCACCCGGAGCCTCCACAGCGCCGGAGGCGCCCGTAGCGCCCGCAGCGCCCGGCTCCGGCTCCCCCGACCACCGGCTCACCGAGGAGGAGTTGCGCCGCGAGGTGGCCCGGACCCTCGAGGACGCGGGTTTCATCGGCCTGACCGTGGAGGTGCGCGACGGCCACCGCCGGATCCACGCCCGCGCGGGCGAGGCGAAGCTGAACACCGGCCGCCCCATGCCGTACGGGGCGCACTACCGGGCCGCGAGCGTCACCAAGTCCTTCGTGGCCACCGTCGTCCTCCAACTGGTCGCCGAGGGGCGGCTCTCGCTGAGCGATCCGGTGGAAAAGTGGCTGCCGGGTGTGGTGAGCGGCAACGGCAACGACGGCCGCCGGATCACCGTCAGGAATCTGCTTCAGCACACCAGCGGCATCCACAACTACGCCTACAGCGACGACACCGGCGACTCGGCGGCGGACTTCGATCGGACCCGGTTCGACCATGTCTCCCCCGAGCAGGTCGTCGCCGGGGCGATGAAGCACCGGCCCGACTTCCCGCCCGCCCCGGCCGATGACCCGAAGCCCGACTGGAACTACTCCAACCCCGGCTATGTCCTCGCCGGAATGATCATCCAGAAGGTCACCGGACGCGCATGGCCCGAGGAGGTCCGCGAGCGCATCATCCGTCCGCTGGGCCTGACCGGCACCTATGAGCCCGGGGACGATCCGCGGCTGAAGGCCCCGTACGCGCATACCTACCAGCGCTTCCCCGGCTCCGGCAGCTGGACGGACACCACGCTCCGGAACGTCTCCTGGGGCGGTGCGGCCGGTGCGCTCATCAGCACCGACCGCGATCTGGACCGGTTCTTCAGCGCGCTGCTGGGCGGCCGTCTGCTGCCCCCGGCGCAACTGGCCGAGATGCGCCGGACCGTCCCCGTCGGGCCGGACTTCGAGGTGGCCTTCCCGCATGCCCAGTACGGGCTCGGGATGATGCGGCAGCCGCTGAGCTGCGGCGGCTACCGCTGGGGCCACGGCGGCGACCTCGAAGGCGCCACGGTGCGGACCGGCTTCACGGAGGGCGGGCGGCGCTCGGTGACCATCAGCTCCAGCGGCAAGACCGACGACGACGAGCAGTTGCTCCGGGCCGAGGCGGCCCTGCGGAGCCTCACCGATCGCGTCCTGTGCGATGGCGTGCGCCCGAAGCCGTAAACTCTGACATCCGTTGGAGAGTTTCGGGGCGTGAAGAGAGTTCCGGGGCGTGAGGAGGAGGACCCATGCGGATCGGCGAGCTGTCCCGCCGCACCGGGGTGAGCGAACGGCTGCTGCGCTACTACGAACAGCAGGGCCTCCTCCGGCCCGAGCGGCTGCCCAGCGGCTATCGCGCGTACCGCGCGTCCGATGTGGCGGTGGTGCGGCGTATCCGCGCACTGCTGGCGGCCGGGCTCTCGACGGCGACCATCTCCCAGGTCCTGCCCTGCCTCCGCGACGACGGTGAGCACCTCGTGCCCACCTGCCCGGATCTGCTGGGCGAACTACGGGCGGAGCGGGAGCGGATGACCGCGGCCATCGAGGAGCTCGAGCTGTCCCGATCGCTGCTGGACAGGGTCATCACGGCGGGCCAGTCGGCCATGGACTGACACCGAAGCGGGGCGCGGCCGGGGCGGCCGGGAGGTGGGGCGCGGCCCGAGAGGCGGGGCGCGGCCGGGGGCGGGCGCCGCCCTCTCGCGCCCCGCCTCACCTCAACTGGCCCAGCGTCACGAGGATATGACGCACGGTCCTTGTCCCGGACGACCACAGGACGAGACACTTTCTGCCGCAGTCATGTGTGAGACATGGGATGTCGTGATGTCCTGACGGTGTGATGCCTCCTGGCGTGATGCCCGACGGCCTTGACGTCCAGATGCCGATGCCTCCATGAGGCAGTCTGAAGGGCAGGCCGTGACCATGGCGTCAGTTCTCCGCACACGTCCCCGCACCAGACCACCCCACCCCCGTGCCAGACCGTGGCGGCGCCGCGCCTCCGTGCTCCTCACCGCCGCGGCGCTGGCCCTGATTCCGCTTCCGGTACGGGCCGCGGACACGGATTCCTCCGCGTCCGCGGCCCGCGCCGACTCCGGCTTCGAACAACAGGTCCTCTTCAAGTCTGCCCAGGAACAGGGCTACTCGTGCTTCCGGATCCCGGCGATCGTCAAAGCCAAGGACGGCTCCCTGCTCGCCTTCGCCGAGGGCCGGGTCGACAACTGCGGTGACGCCGGGGACATCGATCTGGTCCTCAAGCGCTCCACCGACGGCGGCCGCACCTGGGGCCCGCTCCAGGTGATCAACGAGGGCGGCGGCGACACCCACGGCAACCCCGCGCCCGTCGTGGACCTGCGCACCGGCCGCATCGTGCTCGCCAGCACCTACAACACCGGCCGCGACGACTCCCAGAGCTGTGACGTCCCCTGTGACCGCTCCCCGCATCTGCAGTACAGCGACGACAACGGCGCCACCTGGTCGGCCCCGCGCGATCTGAGCTCCTCGCTGATGCCGCCCCAGTGGAACTCCTGGTACGCCACCGGCCCCGTCCACGGCATCCAGCTCCAGCACGGCCGGCACAAGGGACGGCTGATCTTCACCCTCAACACCGAGAGCTACAGCGGCGGCCGCATCACCGACAACCATGCCGCGCTCGCCTACAGCGACGACGGCGGCAACCGCTGGCGCATCGGCGCGACGGACACCTACCCGCTCGCGGCGGACGGCACCTTCCGTCAGAAGCCGTCCGAGATGACGCTGGTGGAGCGCGCCGACGGCTCGGTCTACGTCAGCGGGCGGGAGCAGGACGGCACCGATCTAGGCCACCGCGACTACGCCATCAGCCAGGACGGCGGCCAGAGCTTCGCCGGGCCCTTCCGCACCATCCCCGATCTGCCCACCCCCCAGGTGCAGGGGTCGATCCTGCGGCTGCGCGACCCGGGCCGCGACGGCCACAGCCGGCTGCTCTTCTCGGCCCCCGCCGACCCCGACCGCCGCCGCACCATGATGGTGCGCTCCTCCTGGGACGAGGCCCGCACCTGGGACGGTGTCGAGCGCGGCAAGGTCGTCACCACCGACTGGTCCGGCTACTCCGACATGGTCGCGATCTCCCGCGACACGGTGGGGCTGCTGTACGAGGGCGGTGCGGTGGACGCCCGTGACGAGATCCGCTTCGCCCGCTTCACCGAGGACTGGCTGGGCCCCCGCCAGGCGCCCGCCCCCACCACCGACGACCGCGCGCCCGGCGCCCGGTCCGCGACCGTGCTCGGCGGCGCGGCGGCACGCGGCGACGGCCGCTTCGGCGGCGGGCTGTCCTTCGACGGCACGGACGACGCGGTACGTGTCCCGTACCGGACCGCGCTGCCGCTGGGCACCCGCGACTTCACCGTGAGCCTTTGGTTCCGCTACTCGGCCGCCTCCGGGCAGCATCCGTTCCTGTGGATGGGCGGGATCGGCACCAAACAGCCGCAGGTCTGGCTGCGCGGTGAGCCCGGGAGCAACCGGATCCGGGCGCTGATGACGACGGTCAACGGCTTCTCCACCTTCACCAGTGCCTCGGTGTCCACCGACGCCGCGTACAACGACGGGCAGTGGCATCACCTCGCCCTGACCCGCAGCGGCGGACGGCTCTCGCTCACCGTGGACGGCGGCACCGCCGTCACCGCCCCCGACGCCCCGGGCACCGTGAGCCGCACCGCGCCCTTCGGCCTCCACCTCGGCCAGGCCGTGGACGGCCGCTCCCATATGACCGGCGACCTCGATGAGTTCCGGCTGTACGGCCGCGCGCTGTCCGACACCGAACTGCGGCGCGTCCGCGAGTTCAACGCCCCCCTCGACGACCACCACTCCGGCGCCCTGGTCCACCTCCCCCTTGACCGCGTGCGGTCACCCCACGACTAGCGTTCATCCACGGCTAGACCACACAGAACTCATTGCCCTCCGGGTCCTGGAGCACCACCGCGTAGTACTCCATCCCCGGCTCGTCCATGATCCGCTGCACCGTGGCTCCGGCGGCCTTCAGCCGGTCCACGGTGGCGGTGACCCGCTCGGTGCGGACCGGCAGGGGCGCATCACGCCCGCCGCCCACCTTCAGATCCAGATGCAGCCGGTTCTTGGTGACCTTCGCCTCCGGAACCTGCTGGAACCACACCCTCGGCCCCTGCCCCTCCGGATCCACGATGGACTCCGGGGTCTCCCCGACCCCGGGGGGCAGCTCCTCCGCGGGCACTCCCATGTCCGCCCAGTACTCCCGCCAGGTGGCATGGCCGCCGGGCGGGGGCTCGGGCACATAGCCCAGGGCCTCGGACCAGAAGGCCACCATCCGGCGTGGCTTGGCACAGTCGATGGTCAGCTGCAGCGTCGGCGTCGTCATGTCCGAAGCGTCGCAGAGGGGTCTGACAACAGCCTCCCGAAGGGGTCTGGAAACGAGACCCGCCGCGGGTGCGTCCCGCTAGGGTGAGCGGCCGTGACCGAAGCCGACTTCCTGCACTCCACCCGGGCGTCCTACAACGCCATAGCCCTCGACTACGACAAGCAGTACCGCGACGAACTGGCGGCCCAGACGCTGGAGCGGGCGATGTTCGCCGGATTCGCCGAGCTGGTGCGGAACGCCGGGGGCGGACCGGTGGCCGATGTGGGCAGCGGACCGGGCCGGGTGACCGCGCACCTCCATGAGCTGGGGCTGTCCGTGTACGGCATCGACCTGTCACCGGCGATGGTGGAGCTGGCCCGGCGGGAGCATCCCGGGCTGCGGTTCGAGGAGGGGTCGATGCTGTCCCTGGACATCGCGGACGGCAGCCTCGCCGGCGTGGTGGCCTGGTACTCGACGATCCACATCCCGCAGGAGCGGCTGCCGGATGTGTTCGCCGAGTTCCACCGGGTGCTGGCGCCCGGTGGATACGCCCTGGTGGGCTTCCAGGTGGGCGATGAGCAGCGGGACTACACGGAGGCGTTCGGCCATGAGGTGTCGCTGAGCTTCCGCCGGTGGCAGCCGGACCGGATCGCCGAGTTGCTGGCCGGGGCCGGACTGCCGGTCCGCGCCCGGACCTTCCGGGAACCGGAGCGCTGGGAACCCACCCCGCAGGCGTTCCTCATCGCCCGCAAGCCGCCGCTGCCGCCTGCCGACGAGCGGACCACCGGCGACCAGGCCGCCGAAGGCCAGGCCCCCGAAAGCCAGGCCGCCGAAAGCTGACGTCAGACGCGGGTCAGCGCGGCGTCGTCCGCGCTGTCCGCGCTGTCCGCCCTGTCCTCGCTGTCCGTACGAGCCCGAGCGGCCTCCGCCCCCGTCTCGGCCCCCGTCACCGCCGCCTCCGGCGCCCGCGCCGCATAGCGGCGGGCCAGCACCGCGCAGACCATCAGCTGCATCTGGTGGAAGAGCATCAGCGGCAGCACCGCCAGGCTCGCCTGGGCGCCGAAGAGCACGCTCGCCATCGGCAGCCCGGCGGCCAGGCTCTTCTTCGACCCCGCGAACACGATCGTGATCCGGTCCTCGCGGACGAAGCCCAGCTTCCGCGAGCCGTACGAGGTGAGCGTGAGCATCACCGTGAGCAGGACCGCCTCGACGCCCAGGAGGATCGCCAGCCGGGCCGGGGTGACCTGGTGCCAGATGCCCCGGGTCATGCCCTCGCTGAACGCCGCGTAGACCACGAGCAGCACCGAGCCGCGGTCGACCAGGCGCAGCACCGCCCGGTGGCGGGAGATGAAGCCGCCGATCCAGCGGCGCAGCAGCTGACCGGCGAGGAAGGGCGCCAGCAGCTGGAGCCCGATCTTGACCATCGAGTCGGCCGAGAAGCCGCCGCCGCTGCCGCCCAGCAGCAGCGCGGCCAGCACCGGGGTGACGACCACGCCGAGCAGGCTGGAGAAAGAGCCCGCGCAGATCGCGGCGGCGACATTGCCCCGGGCGATCGAGGTGAAGGCGATGGAGGACTGGACCGTGGAGGGCACCAGGCACAGGAAGAGCAGCCCGGTGTAGAGAGGATGCGTCAGCACATACGGCACCAGGCCGCGAGCGGCGAGGCCGAGCGCCGGGAAGACGACGAAGGTGCACACCAGCACGGTCAGGTGGAGCCGCCAGTGGCGCACTCCGTCCAGCGCCTCACGGGTGGAGAGCCGGGCGCCGTAGAGGAAGAAGAGGAAGGCGACCGCGACCGTGGTGGCCCCGTCGGTGACGGTGGCGGCCCGGCCGCTGACCGGGAGGAGCGCGGCGAGGGCGACGGTGCCGATGAGTCCGAGGATGAAGCCGTCCAGGGGGAGCCAGGAGGGAAGGGCGATCTTGCGGAGGTGCGGGCGGTGCGGCATTCGTTCTCTTTCTCGCTCTTTCTCATCCGGCGTGGACTGGCATGGACTGGCGTGAAGTGGCATGGACTGGGGTGAAGTGGCATGGCCTGGCACGGCCTGGCGTGGACACGGACGGGGCCCCGTCCATAGTGCTCCTGATCAAGGCCATCGGGAATCCTGCATACCGCTCTGACTGCCATCGCGTTCCGTGATGGCTCTGTGGCCTCGGCATACAGTGGCCCCATGTACGACCCCGCCCAGCTCCGGACGTTTCTCGCGGTGTCCCAGACCCTGAGCTTCACCCAGGCCGCCGACCGCCTCGGGGTGCGCCAGTCCACCGTGAGCCAGCAGGTGCGCAAGCTGGAGGCGGCCGTGGGGCGGCAGCTCTTCGCCCGCGACACCCATGGGGTGGAGCTGACCGAGGACGGCGAGGCGATGCTGGGGTTCGCCCGCTCGATCCTGGAGGCGAACGAGCGGGCGGCGAGCTGGTTCCGGGGCACCCGGCTGCGCGGCCGGCTGCGCTTCGGCGCCTCGGAGGACTTCGTGGTGACCCGGCTGCCGGAGATCCTGGAGGGGTTCCGCCGCGATCACCCCGAGGTGGATCTGGAGCTCACCGTGGAGCTGTCGGGCACGCTGCACGAGCGGCTGGAGGCCGGCAAGCTGGATCTGGTGCTGGCCAAGCGGTCCGAGGAGAGGCCCGGCGGCCAGTTGGTGTGGCGGGACCGGCTGGTGTGGATCGGCGCCGAGCGGCTGCGGCTGGATCCGGACCGTCCGCTCCCCCTGATCGTCTTTCCGCCACCCGGGCTGACCCGGGCCCGCGCGCTGGACGTGCTGGAGCGACACGGCAGGTCATGGCGGATCGTCTGCACCAGCGGCAGTCTCAACGGGCTGGTGGCGGCGGCGCGCGCCGGGCTCGGGGTGATGGCACACACCCATGGCCTGATTCCGCCCGGCCTGGCGCCGGTCCCCGAACGGGCCGGGCTGCCCGACCTCGGCCCCGTGGATTTCGTACTGTTGTACGGAAAGCGGCGGCGGGACGGCGCCTCGCACGCCGCGGCGGAGCGACTCGCCGCCGCGATCCTGGCGGGGCCTGTGCCACGATCGGAGAGATTTCGTGCAGAAGACCGTTACATATGAGCCACACACACGGCGCATAGGACCAGACTCCACGCAATCCGCCCTCGTCGGCGCCTGATTGACCTCCTTTCACCTCACTGGCCGCCCGGCATTCCGTACGTTCCGGGCACAAAACACCTCTCCCGCATCGGGGCCGGATCGGGTACGGTCGCGGCGCTGTGCCCAGCGGCTTCAAGGAGCAAGGTATTGCGCGAGTTCACCGTCCCCCCGATGGCGACGGCGCCCCAGGCCGGAGGACTGGCGGATGCCGTCTTCGACCATGCGGACGCCGATCCCCACCGGGTGGCGCTGGCACGCAAGACGGCGGATGACCGCTGGCAGGACGTGACCGCGGGCCAGTTCCGGGACGAGGTGACGGCGCTCGCCAAAGGCCTGCTGGCCCAGGGCGTCCGGTTCGGCGACCGCGTCGCGATCATGTGCCCCACCCGCTACGAATGGACGCTCTTCGACTTCGCGCTGTGGACGCTCGGCGCCCAGAGCGTCCCGCTGTATCCCACCTCCTCCGCCGAGCAGGTCTGCTGGATGCTGCATGACGCGGGGGTCTCCGCCTGCGTCGTGGAGCATGAGGACCACGCCATGACGGTCGGCTCGGTGGTCGGCCGGCTGCCGCATCTGAGGCGGCTGTGGCAGCTGGACGCGGGGGCGCTGGAGGAGTTGCTGGCGGCCGGGGAGTCGGTCGAGGACGATCTGGTCGAGCGGCACCGGCTGGCCGTGACCCCCGAGCAGCCCGCGACCATCATCTACACCTCCGGCACCACCGGCCGCCCCAAGGGCTGCGTGATCACCCACGCCAATCTGATGGCCGAGTGCGACAACATCGTCGAGCGGTACGAGGAAGCCTTCCACTCCAAGCGCGGCGACGAGGCCGCCACCCTGCTCTTCCTCCCGCTCGCCCATGTCTTCGGCCGGATGGTCGAAGTCGCCGCCATCCGCGGCAAGGTCAAGCTCGGGCACCAGCCCCGGCTCTCGGCCGCCGCGCTGCTGCCCGATCTGAAGACCTTCCGGCCGACCTTCATCCTCGCGGTGCCGTACATCTTCGAGAAGGTGTTCGCGGCGGCGCGGCGCAAGGCCGAGGCGGAGGGCAAGGCCGGGGTGTTCGAGAAGGCCGTGGACGTGGCGGTGCGGTACGCGGAGGCGCTGGAGGCCAAGGCGTTCGGCACCGGCCCGGGGCCGGGCGCCGCGCTGCGCATGCAGCACCAGTTCTTCGAGAAGGCGGTGTACGGCAAGGTGCGCGCCGCGATGGGGGGCCGGGTCCGGCACGCGATGTCGGGCGGTTCCGGCATGGAGCGGCGGCTCGGGCTGTTCTTCGCGGGCGCGGGCGTCACCATCTACGAGGGCTACGGCCTCACCGAGTCCACCGCCGCGGCCACCGCCAACCCGCCCGAGCAGACCCGGTTCGGCACGGTCGGCGTGCCGATCCCCGGCACCACGGTGCATCTCGCCGACGACGGCGAGGTGTGGGTGCGCGGCGGCCAGGTCTTCGAGGGCTATCTGGGCGACCCCAAGGCGACCGACGCGGTGCTGCGCGACGGCTGGCTCGCCACCGGCGACCTGGGCACGCTGGACGAGGACGGCTATCTCACCATCACCGGGCGGAAGAAGGAGATCCTGGTGACCTCCAGCGGCAAGTCCGTCTCCCCCGGTGGCCTGGAGGAGCGGGTGCGGGCCCATCCGCTGGTCGCCCAGTGCATCGTGGTCGGCAACGACCGCCCGTATATCGCGGCGCTGGTCACCCTGGACTCCGAGGCGGTCGCGCACTGGCTGACGATGCGCGGCAAGCCGGAGCTGCCGCCGGGCGAGCTGGTCCGGGACCCCGATCTGGAGACCGAGATCCGGCGCGCGGTGGTGGCGGCGAACACCACCGTCTCGCAGGCGGAGTCGATTCGTACCTTCCGCATACTTGCCGCGCAGTTCTCCGAGGAGCATGGTCTGCTGACGCCGTCGCTGAAACTGAAGCGAAAGGCCATCGAACAGGCGTACGCCGTCGAGGTCGAGGCGCTGTACCACTCCTGAGCCGCGAAGGGGGCACGAAATGATCGATGTCATTCTCCCCGAACTTCCCGAACGCGAACTGTCCCTGTTGTCCGAGGAGACACCTCAGCCCAGCGGCCCGAGGCTGGCCGGGCGGGTGGTCCTGGGCGGGCCGGTGGCCTTACCGGTGACGGCGGAGCTCGTCGAACCGGATCCGGAGCTGCTGGACTTCCTGCGCACCGAGGCGGACAACGCCGTCTACCACCTGGTGCATCTGTCGGTGACCTGCGCCCGGGACGCGCCGGACCCCGCCCTGCACTCGGTCAATCTCGATGTCACGCTCACGGCCGAACCGGTGCGGCGGGGCACCACCGTCTTCCAGCCGGTGGCCTGGTCGATGACCCCGCGCCAGCTCACCGCGGAGGCGAAGGCCGCGGCACCGGCGCAGGCGGCCCACCTCGGCCCGCGGCTCGGTTTCCGGGAGGTGCTGCACACCGCGTACGGCGAGCGGGCCTTCCTGGAGGCACGGCGGGAGCTGCGCTCCGACCCGGGCTGGGAGATCCGGCACACCTCGGCGGTGCGCATCGGCGGGACCTACCGGCTGGCCATGGTGGTGCGGGCACCGCGCGGGGCGGTGAGCCGGGCGGCGGTCGCGGTGGGCGCGACGGTGCGCGAGGGGCACACCCTGCACCGCTTCCGCGAGGAGCTCGAGGAACCGCTGCACCTCACCGCGCTTCAGTAGGTACGGGGCGGGCACGAGCGGTACGAGCACAGGCAAGGAGCGACGGAACGGTGGACGGCCAGGACGGGGACGGACATCCGGCGCTGACGACCGAGGAGATCCGGGAGTTGGCGCGGGTCTTCCCGCCCGGCCCGTCCGCCGTGGCGCTGCTGCGCAGGGCGGGCCTGACCGCCGAGCACCTCCCGGCGGCCACCGCCACCACCGCCGGGGAGTTCTGGTCCGCGGTGGCCCGCGCGGTGGCCGCGGACCGGATCGCGGACGGCCGGCTGCGCGTGCTGGCCGCCGCCTGTGCCACCTATCCGCACAACGCGGTGTTCCGCGCCGCCTTACGGGAACCGGGCGGCGGCGGTCTGCGGCGGGTGCTGGTGACCGGCGCCGCCCCGGACTCCCAGGAGTTAGCCGCGGTCCAGCGGGCCGCGCGGGGCGTGCTGACGGTCGACCGGTGCCCCGCCGCGGCCGCCACCGATCTGCGGCGGATCCTCACCGTACGCCCGGATGTGCTGCATCTGGTCTGCCGCCGCGAGGGGCGCACGCTGGTCTTCGAGGACGGCGACGGCCAGGCGTATCGCACCCCCGCCACGCGCCTGGCCGAGCTGCTGACCGCCTATCGCCGGCTGACCGGCGCCCCGCTGCCCGGTGTGGTGCTCGGCTGCCCCGAAGGCGCGCCCCTCGCCGCGCCCTTCGCCCGGGCGGCCGAGGTGGTGGTCGCCCATCGCGGACCGCTGGACGGCGCGGCGGCCTTCGCGGGCGGGCTCTACGGCCTGCTGGGCGAGGTGCCCACGCTGGCCCAGGCGGCGCGGCGGGCGGCGGAGCGGATCGGGCGGGACGGGCGGGACGGGGGCGGGGTGGTGGTCCTGCGCGGACGGTCCTGGTGAACGGGTCCCGGTGGGAATGCCCGCAGCTTGTTGATCGTTGTACCTACGGAAGCATGCAATCCACATCCGACGTAAGGATCGACTGCCCGTGAGCAAGGTCCCGTTCATCACCCTCAACAACGGCGTCCGGATGCCGCAGCTCGGCTTCGGTGTCTGGCAGGTCCCGGACGACGAGGCGCAGATCGCGGTGCGCACCGCGCTGGACGCCGGGTACCGCAGCATCGACACCGCCGCGATATACGGCAACGAGGAGGGCACGGGGAAGGGGCTCGCCGCGTCGGGCATCGCACGCGACGAGCTGTTCGTCACCACCAAGCTCCAGAACGCCGATCAGGGCTACGACTCGACGCTGCGCGCCTTCGACGCCTCGCTGACCAGGCTGGGCCTGGAGTACGTGGACCTCTACCTGATCCACTGGCCGCTGCCCGGGGTCGACAAGTACGTGGACACCTGGAAGGCGTTCGAGAAGATCTACTCCGAGGGCCGCGCCAAGGCCATCGGCCTGTCCAACTTCCACGCCGCCCACACCCAGCGGCTGCTCTCCGAGACCTCGATCATCCCGGTGATCGACCAGATCGAGCTGCACCCCCAGCTCCAGCAGGCGGAGCTGCGCGCCTTCAACGCCCGCCATGACATCGCCACCGAGGCGTGGTCCCCGCTCGGCCAGGGCAAGGGCCTGCTGGAGGACCCGAAGCTGGCGGCGATCGCCCGGAAGCACGGGAAGTCCCCGGCCCAGGTGGTGCTGCGCTGGCATCTGGACCTCGGCAACGTGGTGATCCCCAAGTCCGTGACCCCGTCCCGGATCCAGGAGAACATCGACGTCTTCGACTTCCAGCTGGACTCCGAGGACCTGTCGGCGATCGACTCCCTGGAGACCGGCAACCGGCTGGGCTTCGACCCCGAGACCTTCAACGGCTGAACCCCGGCGCTCCGCCGTTCCACACTCCGCCCCGTCGCGTCCCCCCGCGGCGGGGCGGACCCCTGCCCACCCGCACCCCGTGTCCCCGCACCCCGCGTCGTGGCATATCCCGGGCGCATGACCCCTCATCCGGGGCTCATGCGCCCACCGAGCGAGGCACGTCCCCGGCAATTACGCTTGGCGCCCAGATGGGCACACAGCGTGACCATCTCCCGAGCCGAGGAGACCGAAGATGTCCCGCAGACGCCGTCACGGCCTTGAGCTGGCCGCCGGGTGCACCGTCGCGATAGCCGCCCTGTTCCTGGGGAGCGGCATACCCGCGGTGGCCGACCCCGGTGAACCCTCCCCCCGCCCCCGGCGGGAGGTGCCCCCCGAGATGCTGGCCTCGATGCAGCGCGATCTGGGCCTGACGGCCGATGAGGCGCGGATGCGGATATCCAATGAGTACCGGGCCGGGGCCACCGAGCCGGGCCTGCGCAAGAGTCTGGGCGGCAGCTACGGCGGCGCGTGGGTGACCGGCAACACCGCCGAACTCACCGTCGCCACCACCGACGAGGAGCAGAGCGGCACCATCACGGCCGGCGGCGCCAAGGCCGCGGTCGTCAAGCACAGTCTCAAGGCCCTCACCGACGCCAAGCAGGCCCTGGACCGCACCGCCTCGGAGCGCCCGCCGGCGGTCGATGTCGCCTCCGCGTGGTACGTCGACGTGAAGACCAACAGCGTGGTGGTGCAGTCGGCCGAGCCGAACGAGGCGGCCGCCTTCGTCGCCGCCAGCGGCGCCGACCGCGAGGTGGTACGGGTGGTGGAGTCGGCCGAGCGGCCGAGCCCGCTGTACGACCTGCGGGGCGGTGAGGCGTTCTACATCAACGACTCCGCCCGTTGCTCCATCGGCTTCCCGGTGACCCAGGGCGAGCGGAACGGCTTCGTCACCGCGGGCCACTGCGGCAGCCAGGGCGACACCACCACCGGCTTCAACCGGGTGGCCCAGGGCGGCTTCCAGGGCTCCAGCTTCCCCGGCCATGACTACGCCTGGGTGTCCACCAACGCCGACTGGGTGCCGCAGCCGTGGGTGATCGGCCCCGAGGGCACCAATGTCACCGTCACCGGCTCCCAGGAAGCGCCGGTGGGCTCGTCCGTCTGCCGCTCCGGCTCGACGACCGGCTGGCACTGCGGCACCATCCAGCAGCACGACACCAGCGTGCAGTACCCGCAGGGCACGATCAACGGGGTCACGCGCACCAACGTCTGCGCCGAACCGGGCGACTCCGGCGGCCCGTTCATCTCGGGCAGCGAGGGGCAGGGCGTCACCTCCGGCGGCTCCGGCAACTGCACCGTCGGCGGCACGACGTACTACCAGCCGGTGAACCCGATCCTGACGACCTACGGGCTCACCCTCACCACCGGCTGACGCCGGGGTGCCGAGGCCGCCGCGGCCGGACGGACCGGCGGCGGCCTCGCGCGTGCGCTCACGCCTGTTCTCGGACCCGCCCCACGCCCGTCCTCGCGCGTGTTCGGAGCACCTTGACCAATCCGCACCCCTCCGGGCGACGAATGAGGTACGACACCTCCGTGTGCGCCGCATCGTTCCCGGAAGGACGGCCTGTGAGAGAACCCGTGTACATCGGCGGACCGGCCGCGCGCGGACCGGACCTCGAGGAGTTGCTCCAGATGGTGGCCCGTGGGGACCAGAACGCGTTCGGAGCCCTCTACGACGCCGTCAGCGGGCCGGTCCTGGGGCTGACGCGCAGTCTGCTGCGCAACCCGGCGCAGGCCGAGGAGGTCACCCAGGAGGTCCTGGTCGAGGTGTGGCGGTCCGCGGCGCGGTTCGAACCGGGCCGGGGCAGCGCCATGGCCTGGATCATGACGGTGGCGCACCGGCGCGCCGTGGACCGGGTGCGCTCGGCGCAGGCCGCCTCCGACCGCGAGGAGCGCGCCGCGCTGCTGTCCCGTACCCCGGCGTTCGACGAGGTGACCGAGCAGGTGGAGGCCAGGCTGGAGCGCGAGCAGGTGCGCCGGTGCATGCGGACGCTGACCGAGCTGCAGCGGCAGTCGGTGACGCTCGCCTACTACCGGGGCCGCTCCTACCGTGAAGTGGCGGAGCTGCTGTCGCTGCCGCTCGGGACCGTGAAGACCAGACTCCGGGACGGGCTCATCCGGCTCCGGGACTGCATGGGGGTCGGCGCATGACCAGAGCGGATCTGCACACCTTGACCGGGGCGTACGCGGTGCACGCCCTGTCGGGGCGGGAGTTGACCGAGTTCGAGCGGCATCTGGCCGTCTGCGACGCCTGCCGTCAGGAGGTACGGGAGCTGCGGGAGACCGCCGGGAAGCTGGCGGTGGCCACGGCCCTGACCCCGCCCCCGACCATGAAGGACGATGTGATGCGGCGGATCGCCACGGTCCGCCAGGAGCCGCCCCGGGTGGCGGCGCGGGAGGCCCGGGAGTCCCACGCCGGCCCCCGGCGGCGCACCGGGCGGCGGGCGCTGAACGTCGCGCTGGCGGCCTGTGTGGCCGCGGCCGTCGCGTTCGGCGGGGCCGCGGTGTGGCAGTACCGGCAGGCGTCCGACGCCCGCGACTCGGCCCGCCGTTCCGAGCGGCGGGTGGCCGAGGCGCAGGAGGTGACCCAGGTGCTGGCCGCGCCCGACGCGCGCAGCCGCAGCGGCCGGATGACGGACGGCTCGACCGGCACGGTGGTGGTCTCGCGCGGGCTGAACCGGGCGGTGTTCCTGGCCTCGGGGCTGCCCGAGCCGCCCGCCGGGCGGATCTACCAGCTGTGGTTCAGCGACGGCGGCACCATGCGCCCGGCCGGTCTGGTGGACTCCTCGGGCGCGAGCGCGGCGGCGGTCCTGAGCGGTGCGGTCGGGAAGGCGTCGGCCATGGGGGTGACGGTCGAGCCCGCCGGAGGGTCGAAGGCCCCGACGACCGATCCGCTGGTCCTGCTGACGTTCCCCTCGGCGTGACCGGGCGACATCGGACGGAATTCACCGATATGCGGCGCCGCGTGGGGTAAGGGAGAGGGATGACCACGTCCCTCTCCGTCTTCACCTCCGATCTGCGGCTGTCCGACAACCCCGTGCTGCGTGGCGCGACGCGCTCCGCCGACCGCGTCGTTCCGCTGTTCGTCGTGGACCGCGGCCTGGCCGGGACGGGGTTCGCCGTCCCCAACCGGGTGGCGTTCCTCGCCGACGCCCTGGCCGATCTCGACGCGGGGCTGCGCGAACGCGGCGGGCGGCTGGTGGTCCGCCGGGGCGACGCGGTGGCGGAGATCCTGCGGGCGGCCCGGCAGGCGGACGCGGACGAGGTGCATATCGCGGGCGGGGTGAGCGGCTACGCCACCCGCCGCGAACAGCGGCTGCGCGAGGCGCTGGAGGCGGACGGGCGGCGGCTGCGGGTGCACGGCGCGGTGGTGACGGCGGTGGAGCCGGGCGAGGTGACCCCGGCCGGCAAGGACCACTTCGCGGTCTTCACCCCGTACTTCCGCGCCTGGCAGCGGGCCGGGCTGCGCAAGGCCCTCACCGCGCCGCGCACGGTGAGCGTGCCGTCCGGGCTGCGCTCGGAGCCGGTGGCGGCGGTCACCTCGCTCGCCCCGGGCAGCCCCTCCCCCGGGCTGCCCGAGGGCGGGGAGACGGCGGGCCGCCGCCGCGTCCGCTCCTGGTGGCGGTCGGGGCTCGGGAGTTACGCCGACCGCCAGGACGATCTGGCGGGCGACGCCACCTCCCGGCTCTCCCCGTATCTGCACTTCGGCTGTCTGTCCCCGGTGGAGCTGGTGCACCGGGCGCGGGAGGCGGGCGGCGCGGGCGCCGACGCCTTCGTACGGCAGCTGGCCTGGCGGGACTTCCACCATCAGGTCCTGGCCGCCCGGCCGGACGCCGCACACGCCGACTACCGCACGCGGGGCGACCGGTGGCGCCACGACGAGGCGGAGATCGCGGCCTGGAAGGCGGGGCGCACCGGCTATCCGCTGGTCGACGCCGGGATGCGGCAGCTGCGCCACGAGGGCTGGATGCACAACCGGGCGCGGCTGCTGGTGGCCAGCTTCCTCACCAAGACGCTCTACCAGGACTGGCGGATCGGCGCCCGGCACTTCCTGGATCTGCTGGTGGACGGGGATCTGGCCAACAACCAGCTGAACTGGCAGTGGGCGGCGGGCACCGGCACCGACACCCGTCCCAACCGGGTCCTCAACCCGCTGGCGCAGGCCCGGCGGTTCGACCCGGACGGCGCGTACGTGCGGCGCTGGGTGCCGGAGCTGGCCGAGGTGACCGGCTCCGGCGTCCATACGCCCTGGCGGCTGCCGAAGGCCGAGCGGGACCGGCTGGACTACCCCGGCCCCATCGTGGACCTCCAGGAGGGGCTGGCCCGCTTCCGGGACGCCCGGGGGTGACGTCGGGTCCTGACCGGCCCGTCCGTCGTCGACGCGAGCTCGGCCGGTCAGTCGTCGACGCGAGCCCGGCCGGTCAGTCGGCGCGGGCGCCGTGCTGCGGGGCGATCTCCTCGATCCTGCCCGCGAGCTCGACGTCGAGCGCGGTCACCCTGCCCCCGGCGCTGTGGGTGTTCACCGAGACGCCGACCTTGTTGTAGCCGAGGGTCAGATCGGAGTGGTGGTCGAGCTCCTCCTGGATGGTGGCGATCTCCGCCACCATCCCGGCCGCCTGCGGATGCCCCTTGAAGACATACGTCCGCGAGAGCCGGTCGTCCGCGAACGACCAGCCGGGCAACTGCTCCAGACGCGTCTGGATCTCCTGGTCGGTGAGCGGCTGGACTGCCATGACACATCCCTTCGTCGCGGGTGACCGGTCGCCCTTCCACCCTGCCATGGGCACCCCCGGCGTCGGCTACCTTCAGCTCATGACGACTGCCGCGCCGCCCCGGGTGGGCACACTGCTGCGCGAGTGGCGGGACCGCCGCCGGTTGAGCCAGCTGGAGCTGGCGCTGCGCGCCGACTCCTCCGCCCGCCACATCAGCTTCATCGAGACCGGCCGGTCGCGGCCCAGCCAGGAGATGGTGCTCCGGCTCGCCGACCATCTCGACGTCCCCGTACGCGAGCGCAACGCCCTGCTGATCGCCGCCGGTTACGCCCCGCACTATCCGGAGCGGTCGGTGGACGACCCCTCGATGAGCGCCCTGCGCGCCTCCCTGGAGCGGCTGCTGACGGGCTACGAGCCGTATCCGGCGCTCGTGGTGGACGGCACCTACGGGGTGCTGGCGGCCAACCGGGGCATCGCGGCGCTTCTGGAGGGAGTGGCGGAGCATCTGCTGAAGCCGCCGCTGAACGCCATGCGGCTCACCCTGCACCCCGAGGGTCTCGCCCCGCGCATCCGCAACCTCCGCGAATGGCGTGGCCATCTGCTGGACCAGATGGACCGGCAGCTGGCGCTGATGCGCTCCTCGCCGCTGCGCGCGCTGTACGACGAGGTGGCCGCCTATCCGCTGCCCGAGACCGGCGGCCGGGAGACGGCGTCCGCCGGTGACACCCCGCCCTTCGCCCTGCCGATGATGATCGAGCACGGCGGGCGGGTGCTGTCGTTCATCTCGACCATCGCGACCTTCAACACCCCCATGGACGTCACGGTCTCCGAGCTGGCCATCGAGACGTTCCTCCCGGCCGACCCGGAGACCGCCGCCGCCCTGGGGCGGTTCAGCCGGTCGTAGGGACCCGGTCCAGGAAGCCGAGGACGGAGCGGATCCGGCCGTCCTCGGCCAGGGTGATCACATCGGTCGCGGCGACCGGTGCCGAGCCGTCGGCCGTGGAGACCAGCTCCCAGCTGAAGCGGGCCATGTGGTGGTGGCCGTCCACGGCGCCGGTGAGCCGGAACTCATGGCCCGGGAACTGCTCCTGGGCCCCGGCGATGACGGCGGCCAGCCGCTCATGGCCCCGCGCCTCGGCCAGCGGGTCGGTGTAGTCGCCGTCCTCGGTCCAGGCGGCGGCGACGGCCTTGGCACGGGCCTCGGGGCCGGTGGCGTTCCACGCCTCGAAGTAGCGGGCGACGGCGGTTTCGTACTGCGTCATGTGGTTACTCCTCCATGAAATCCCCTGGTGGGCCCGGGTCCCGGACCGGAGGGCGCCGGCCCGGAACCCGATGGCTCAACCCTGCCGCCGTCGCGGACGGGGGTCGATTACCGCCGAGGTAATGGAGGTGGAGGGAGACCGGCCGGGGAGCTCAGGAGCGCTGGGACTCCACGAGTGCGATGGCCTCCTCCTTGGTGGCCACGGCGGGCGGCGAGCCCTCCAGCGGCTTCCGCGCCGTCTCCTTCATCACGGCGGCCGCGATGATGCCGACGACGGCGGCGAGCATCGTGTAGTAGGCGGGCATCAGATCGTCCCCGGTGCTGCTGATCAGGCCCTCGGTCACCAGCGGCGTGGTGCCGCCGAAGAGCGAGACGGAGATGTTGAAGGCGATGGAGAGCGAGCCGTAGCGGACATTCGTCGGGAAGAGCGCGGGCAGCGAGGCGGACATCACGCTCACATACGGCAGCAGACACAGCCCCAGGAGCAGCAGCCCGGCGAAGACCGGGACCACTCCGCCCTGCTTGATGAGCAGGAAGCACGGCACGGCGAGCACCAGGAAGCCCACCGACCCGGCCATCAGCACGGGCTTGCGGCCGATGCGGTCGGAGTACCGGCCGACGAAGGTGATGGCCGCCATGAGCACCAGCATCACGATGATGATCGAGACCAGGGCGCTGGTGCTGCTGTAGTGGAGGGTGTCCGACAGATAGGTCGGCATGTAGGACAGCAGCATGTAGTCGGTGATGTTGTACGCGGCGACCAGCGCGATGCACAGCGCCATCGCGCGCCACTGGGTGCGGAACACCTGCCAGAACGGCAGGCTCTCGCGCTCCCCCGCACTGGTGGCGCCCTCGTCCTCCAGCTTCTGGAAGGCGGGGGTGTCATCCAGCTTCAGCCGCAGATACAGACCGACCAGACCGATCGGCGCGGCGGCCAGGAACGGAATGCGCCAGCCCCAGGAATTCATCGAGGAGTCGGCGAGCGTCACGGTCAGGATGGTGACCAGTCCGGCCGCCGCGGTGTAGCCGATCAGCGTGCCGAACTCCAGAAAGCTGCCGAAGTAGCCACGGCGCTTGTCGGGCGCGTATTCGGCGATGAAGGTCGAGGCGCCGCCGTATTCCCCGCCGGTGGAGAATCCCTGGAGCATACGGAAGAGGATGAGCAGCGCCGGCGACCAGAAGCCGATGGCGGCATAGCCGGGGATCAGCCCGATGGCGAGCGTGCTCGACGCCATCATGATCATGGTGAAGGACAGGACCTTCTTACGGCCGATCCGGTCGCCCAGGGGCCCGAAGAACATGCCTCCCACCGGGCGGACCAGAAAGGCCACCGCGAACGTCGCGAGGGAGGAGAGCACCTGGGCCGTGCCATTACCGGACGGGAAGAAGACTTTGCCGATGGTGACCGCGAGATAGCTGTAGATCCCGAAGTCGAACCATTCCATGGCGTTTCCCAGTGCGGCGGCCTTCACCGCTTTCCGGACGGTCTTCTCTTCGGTGACCGTGATGTCGGTCCGGCGCAGGGGAGGGTTCTTGCGTCGCTGGACAGCACGCCAGAGCAGGCGGTGCCGGGAGGGCGCGGGCGCGGAGGCTTCGACATCGGTTGGGACAGGCACGAGCAACTCTTTTCAGTGGACAGGCTTGTTGCGCATACCCCGCGAAGGCCGGTGCATGCCAGGCGTGTCGCAGACCACCCGGGAACGCGGGCCGCGGCGCTCAAGGGGTGTTCGACCCCAACCCGAGCCGGGCCGGGCATCTTCAGGGAACCCGGCGGGTTGCTTTACTGTTTTTTGGCCTTCCGTAAACCAAACCGCGCGGACACATAACCATCACCCACCGCCGAAAGGCACCGAACTCAAGGGGACATCATGCTCTATGGCAATGCCCTCCGAAAGGCCATCAGTTCCTCTCGAACCACCCCTCTCATCGGCATCTACGACATGTACTCGGCGTCCATCGCCGCACAGCACTACAACGGCTTCTTCGTATCCGGATTCGGCTTCGCCGCATCGCATTACGGGCTGCCCGACATCGGCTTCATCGCCTGGCCCGACATGCTCGCCTTCGTGGAGCGGCTGCGCCTCGCCTTCCCCGAGCACCATCTGCTCGTGGACATCGACGACGGCTATGTGGATCCCGAGGTCGCCTGCCATGTGGTGCAGCGGCTGGAGCGCACCGGGGCCTCCGGGGTGATCCTGGAGGACCAGCGGCGCCCGCGCCGCTGCGGCCATGCGGACGGCAAGCTGACCCTGCCGCTCGAGGAGTACCTCGACAAGCTCCAACTGGTGCTGAGCAGCAGGAAGGACATGGTGGTGGTGGCGCGCACGGACGCCACCGAGGAGCCCGAGATCCTGCGCCGGGCGGCCGCGCTCGCGGAGACCGACGCGGATGTCGTCCTCGTCGACGGGGTGCGCAGCGTGGAGTGGATCCGCAAGGTCCGCAAGGTCATCGGCGACAAGCCCCTGCTGTTCAACCAGATCGCGGGCGGGAAGTCGCCGCGGCTCTCGCTGTCCGAGCTGTCCGAACTGGGGGTGGATGTCGCCATTTACAGCACCCCGTGTCTGTTCGCCGCCCATGGGGCGATCGACGGGGCGCTGAGCGATCTCAAAACGGCGGACGGGCGGCTGCCGGACACCCGCGAGGCCGCGGCCGTCGGGGTCAAGGGCGCCACGGAACTGCTGGAGAAGAACATCAGCAGGCACCACGGCCACCGTCAGCCCGCCAGGGTCTGAGCCGGGGCCGCGCGGTATGCCCTCGACGTTCCTCGGGCCCGGCCCCGGCCGGCGCCGTAAGCCCAGAAAAGACACCGGCTCGTCCCGTCCGTCCACGGCCGGGCTCATCCTCGCGGCCACCGCGGGCGTCCTGTGCGCGGGCGCCGCGGTCTCCGCCAAGGCGACACCCGTGCCCGCGGGCAGCACCCCGCGGGACGACTGCGAGCCGGACGACACCCCCACGGTGGTCACCGGGCCGCACAACGGCCTCGTGGTCATCGACAACTCCGGCGCGGACTCCTGGCTGGAGGTCGACCGCACCCTCAATACCCTGCTGCTGAGCCGTGGCACGGCGGGCAGCGACCACGACGGGGGCGGCGGCGCCATCGACGTCGTGACCGGCGGCCTCACCGGTACGGATCCGGTGCTGCCGCAGATCGGACACCCGCCGTGGCAGGCCGGGAGCGGTGATTGATGTGATGCGGACGTCCTGGCCGCTGTCGTGGCCGGGCCGGCTCGGGAGGGCGGTCGACCCCTATGTCGCCGCCCTCCTCGGGACGGTCGCGCTGGCGGCGCTGCTGCCCGCGAGCGGGGCGGCGGCCACCGCCGTCGGCGATGCCGCGGACATCGCGATCGGGCTGCTCTTCTTCCTCTACGGTTCGCGGCTGTCCACCCGCGAGGCGCTGAACGGCCTGCGGCAGTGGAGACTGCACCTGGTGGTGGGCGCGAGCACCTTCGCGCTCTTCCCGCTGCTGGGGCTGGCCGCCGGCGGCCTCGCCCCGTTCCTCCTCACCGACCGGCTCTACACCGGACTGCTCTTCCTGTGTGTGGTGCCCTCGACCGTCCAGTCCTCGGTCGCCCTCACCTCCACGGCCCGGGGCAATGTCCCGGCCGCCATCTGCGCGGGTACGTACTCCAGCCTGCTCGGCATGATCGCCACCCCGCTGCTCGCGGCGTGGCTGATCGGCTCGGACGTGCGCTTCTCGGCCGAGGGGCTGCTGGCCATCGCCACCCAGCTGCTGCTCCCCTTCCTCGCCGGGCAGGCGCTGCGGCGCTGGACCGCGGCTTTCATCGGCCGCCACAAGAAGGTGCTCGCCCTCCTGGACCGGGGCTCGATCCTGCTCGTGGTCTATACGGCGTTCAGCCGGGGCATGACGGAGGGCATCTGGAACCAGATGACCCCGGCCCGGCTGTGCGCGCTGCTGGGGCTGGCCGCGGCGCTGCTGGGGCTGGCCCTCACCGCGACGTCGTTCACCGCGCGGCGGCTGGGCTTCAGCCGGGAGGACCGCGTCACCATCGTCTTCTGCGGCTCCAACAAGTCCCTGGCCACCGGGCTGCCGATGGCCGCGGTGCTGTTCGGCGACGCGGCCGGGCCGGTGATCCTGCCGCTGATGCTCTTCCATCAGCTGCAACTGATGGTGTGCGCCGTCATCGCGGGCCGCTGGTCCCGCCGGGTGCCGGAGGCCGAGCCCGCTGCGGGTGAGCAGGTCCAGGTCACCGAGGCGAGGGGGTAAGGGGAGGGCGAGGGCCGGGGGCGGGCTCAGGCGCAGCGGGCGATCACCACGATGGCCGCGTCGTCATTGACGACCCCGCCGGTATGCCGGAGCAGATCGGCGTGGAGATAGTCCACCAGCGCCTGCGGGCCGCCGCCCTTCCAGGCCGCGAGCCGCTCCGGGAGCGGATAGAAGGCGCCGCTGTCGTCACGGGCCTCGACGACCCCGTCGGTGTGCAGCACCAGTACATCGCCGTACTCGAAGCGGAACATCTCGACCCGGTAGTCCCGCTCCGCCAGCACCTCAAGACCCAGCGGCACCGCGGGATCGCCCACGTCCAGCGTCGCGACCTCGCCCCGGTGCAGCAGCAGTGGTGGAGGGTGCCCGCAGTTCACCATCCCGGCCACCGGGCCGTCGTCGTAGACGTCCAGCACCACGGCGGTCACAAAGGACTCCAGGACATTCCGCTCACCACCGGCGCTGTGGTGCCAGTGCCAGCACATGGCGTTGTCCATGTGGGCGACGATGCCCGGCAGCGAGAGGTTGCGGTACGCGGACCCCCGGAAGGCCCCGATCAGTACGGAGGCGTCGCCGATCGCGGCCATCCCTTTTCCCCGTACGTCCCCGATGACCAGCCGGGCCGCCCCCTCGGTGCGGACGGCCGCGTACAGATCACCGCCGATCTGCGCCTCCTCGTCGGCCGCGAGATAGAGGGAGGCGATCCTCAGCTCCCCGATCCGTTCGGGCAGCGGCCGCAACAGCACCTCCTGCGCCGCCACGGCCACCGTACGCACCTGGCTCAGCTTGCGCCGGTGCCGGTCGGTGACATAGCGGAAGCTCGTCACCAGCCCCGAGATCACGATCAGGGCGACGATCTGCGCCTGGTGGTTGGCGGTCATCAGACCGCCGTGAAACACACCGATGAGGACCTGAGCCGCCACGGCGAGGGCTCCGATGGCGGCGGTTCCGCCCGCGCCCGCGAAGGACGCGGTGATCGCGGGGGCCGCGATCAGAAAGGGGCCGAGGTGGACGGATGCCGGCGCGTACAAGTCGGTCACCGTGACCGCCAGGATGATCACGAGCGGGACGGCGAACAGCGCCCGGCTCGACCGCGTTTCCCCACCGATGCGGGTGAGGTCCGGCGAAACGCGCATATCTCTTGCTTACACCCGATACCTACGTAACGCTGACCCGGACCGCGGGACGGTCGCGGGTGCGCTCAGGCGACGCCGTCGGCCGTGACCGCCGGACCGGCTGCCGCGACAGCCGCCGCGACGTCCGGGCCAGCCGCCGCGACGTCCGGGCCAGCCGCCGCGACGTCGACGGCCTCCGCGTCCGCCGCCCGGCCGGCGCGCCGCGCCGCCATCCACACGTACACCAGCACCCCGGCGAACAGGAACAGCACACCCTGGTACACCGCCGCGTACCCGGCGCCCGCGACCAGCCAGAACGAGAAGCCGAAGCCCGCGAGCGCGAGCACCAGGTCCCGGACGAAGCGCCCGGTCCGCACCTCCTCGCGGCGCCCGGACAGCAGGAAGTACAGCTGCGCGCCCGCCGCCAGCAGATACGGGACGGTCGCCGAGAAGGTGGTGATCAGGACGAGGATCTCGAAGAGCCCGCTCGAACCCGAGGTGTAGTTGACCACGGTGAGCAGGGACGCCAGGATCACACCGACGATGACGCCGAAGGTCGGCACCCCGCGCCGCCGGGTGGCGAACGCGGCGGGGAAGAGCCCGTCCCGCGCCGCCGCGTACGGGGCCTGCGCGCTCATCAGGGTCCAGCCGTTGAGCGCGCCGACGATGGACACCACGGCGGCCAGCGCGATCAGTGTGGGGCCCCAGCCCCCGCCGAACATCGCGTCGACCGCGTCCGAGAAGGGGGCGGTGGAGCCGACCAGGTCCTTGTGGGCGACGGTGCCGAAGACCGACACCGTGCCGAGCAGATAGACCACGGCCGCGCCGACCGTGCCCAGCACGCTCGCCCGCCCCACATTGCGCTCCGGGTCCCGGACCTCGCCCGCGCTCATCGAGGCCGACTCGACGCCCACATAGCTGTAGAGCAGGATCGCGGCCGCCGCCGACACACCGCCGAGGGCGCTGCCGCCGCTCTCGTTGAACGAGCCGAGGTTGTGCGGGTCGAAGAAGAAGAGACCGACGATGGCGACGAAGAGCAGCGGGATGAACTTCAGCACGGTGGAGACCAGCTGCACCGCGCCCACCCAGCGCGTCCCCGCGAGGTTGGCGAGCGCGGGAAGCCAGAGCGCCAGCAGCGCCACGGCCAGGTTCATGCCCTTCGTGTCATGGCCGGGGACCAGCACATGCACATAGCCGACCGCCGCCACCGCGAGCGCCGCATTGCTCACCCAGGTCATCGTCCAGTACGACCAGGCCGACAGAAAGCCGGCGAAGTCACCGAAGGCGGCGCGAGCGTGCACATACGGTCCGCCGGTGCGGGGGTCGCGCTCCGCGAGCCGCCCGAAGACCAGCGCGAGCGCGATGGCGCCCAGCGTCAGGACGACGAAGGAAAGGAGACTGAGGGTGCCGAATGGGGCGACGGAGGCGGGCAGCAGAAAGATGCCGCCGCCGATGATGTTTCCCATGACGAGTGCGGTCGCCGTGGGCAGGCCGAAGCGGCGGGAGTGGGGCTGGTCGTGCATTTGACTATGGTCACAGAACGTGTAGGGTGCACCCAAATCACCGGGTTTTGTTCGGCACAACCCGGCTGACCACGGTAAATGGTGCGGCGGGGGCGCCGTCCCACCGGGAATCCTGCACCGTGCGCGCCAGGTCGGGCGCCCTCGGCAGCCCGGTGTCGACCGGTACCTCCACCTCCGTCGGCCCCTGCGGGGCCGGGGCCTCCACCGCCGCCGGGCCCGCTCCCGTCGGCGCATACGTCTCCGCCGTGGCCGCTGTCTCCTCCTCCGGCACCTGGGGCCCGTCCGCCTCCTCCAGCCAGCGCCGCAGCACTCGGTGCACCTGCTCCGCCCCGACCAGTTCCTCCCCCGCCGCCACCGGTGGGGTCAGCTCGGCCGGCCACAGCAGAAAGGGATGCCCCTGCTCCCCGCCGAGCCCGCCGTGCGAGCCGATCTGCCCCTCGAAGGCGTGCACCGTGCCGCGCGCCGGGTCGTAGGCGGAGTTGACCATGATGTCGGGGGTGTTCCGGAAGTGCGCGGTGCGCCGTACGGCCGCCTCGGCGCCGGGCCCGAACACCGTGAGCGGACTCGCCCCGAAGACCTCGCCGGTGTCCAGCCGGTGCTCGGCGCCCTCGGCACCCAGCACCACCGCGCCATGCGCCTCGGAGCGTACGAGCAGGAAGCCCACCCCGGGGTGGTCGGCGAGCGTGCGCAGCAGCCCGGGATGGCGGGCGTCGATCTGCTCGCGGCTCATCCGCCCCGGCACATCGGGGAAGGAGACCAGGCCCAGGTTTCCGGACGCGAGCACGATCGGATCGGCCGCGGGGGCGGCGCCGCCCGCGACACCGGCCGGGTCTGCTGCGCCAGCTGTGTCGCCGACTGCGCCGCTCCGGCCGGCCCCGGCGGCATCGGCCGGGCCGCGCCCGCCGCCCTGGCCGCCGCGTCCGCCCCACGCATCCCGTCCGCCGCACCACCCGTCCCCGTCCGTCTCGGGCTTCTCCGGCCGGTGCAGCGCCGCCCGCCCCGCCTCGCGCGCCTCGGCGCCGCTCGGGGTCCGCCCGGCCCGCCGCGACACGGGCAGCCCGCAGCCGACCCGCACCAGGTCCTCCAGCGTCAGCCCGTACGCCCCCGCGAAGGTCTCGCCGGGGCTCTGCCCGTGGTCGGACAGCAGCACGATCCGGTAGTCGCGCGGGGCACGGTCGGCGACCTTGGCGATCAGCGCGATGGAGCGGTCGAGCCGGGCGAGCACCTGCCGGGCGTCCCGGCTGCGCGGCCCCGAGTGGTGGGCCACCTCGTCGTACGCCACCAGATCGGCGTAGATCGCGGTACGGCCCGAGAGGATGTCCCCCATCACCGCCGTCACCACGACGTCCCGCTCCACGACGGTGGCGAACGCGCGGATGAACGGATACAGCCCGCCCCGCTTGACCCGGGGCGTCTCGCGGCGCAGCTTGGCGCGCGTGGACTGACAGATCTCCCGGACGACCTCGGCCAGGAACGACACGGCGGTGCGGGTCGCGTTGGCGGGGTCGGCGAAGTACGCGAAGTATCCGGAGCGGGAGCGGTTGTGCGGACCGCGCCGCGCCGCGACCGAGAGGACCAGGGCCAGCTGATCGGCGCCGCCGGTGAAGAGGTTGCCCCGGCTCGCCCCGTCCACCGTGAGGAGTCCGTCGTGTCCGGCCCGGGCGGCCGCGCGGCGCTGGAGCACCGCCGCGCTGGTCGGCCGGTTGCTCACCATCACCTCCCCGCTCTTCTTCTCGTACCAGCGGAAGGCGGGCACATCCTCGTTGGAGCCGTGCAGGATGCCGAGTTGGCTGGCGCCGGTCTGGCTGGACCAGTCGGTGCGCCAGGGCGTGACCTTGTGGGTGCTCCGGATCAGGCGGGCGACGGTGGGCATCACCGGGGGCCGGTTGTCGCGCTCCCGGAGCGCCTCCCGCAGCACGGCGTGCCCCACCCCGTCGAGCTGCAGAAACACCGTCCCCGGGGGCTCTTCGCTCCCGCCGTCCTCGCCGAGCCGCCGCCTGCGCCGCCCGGCCAGCCGGGCCAGCCGCCGCCGGTAGGCGCCGTCGTCCCGCACGGTCAGGAAGGTGCTCGTCGCCGACGACGCGGCGGACATCACGGCCGCGACCACGACGGCGGTCTCCGGCTCGACGGCGCCGCGCCCGTCCGGGATGAGGCTGATCGCGATCAGCAGCATCGAGCCGTTGAGCACGAACACCAGCAGCCCCAGCACCAGCGCGGGCATCAGCAGCAACGCCCGTACGAGCAGCGGCCACACCAGCGCGCTGAGCACGCCGAAGGCTCCGGCGCCGATGGCCGCAGTGATCGCGGTCCGCGTGGCGCTGTCACCGACATCGGACTTCAGGCGAAAGTCGGGGAGGATCCCGGCGAGCGCCAGCATGGTGAGCGTGGACACCGCCCACACCGCCGTCACCCGCAGCAGGGTTCCCCCCACCGTCTTCCATCGGGGCTTCTGCACGCCGCGGCCTCACTTCACGTCACCGGCCCGCACCATGCGCGCGAACCGGCTTCAAGCGTGGCACAGCGCCCCCGCGACCCGGCGGACGGCGGGTTACCAGGACGGATCGATTCCACTTACGGCAGCCCATGAGTTGGCCAGGAGCGCGCCTCCGCACCCCCCGCTCTACGGGGACCAGGAGTCGGCCGGATCGTCCAGCCACACCCGCTGACCGGCGGGGCCCGGGCCGACCGTGAGGCCGAAGCGGGTGTGATCCGGCCTGTCATGGCCGACCCACCACCCGTACGCGGCCTCGACCTCGTCCCACAACCGCCGCTCCCCCGCCTGCCAGACGCGCGCCTCCGCCTCCCCCTCACGGAACACGACGCATGCCCAGGAGCGGTCGGTCAGCCCGTAGAGCCACACAGGGCGCGCGCCATCGTGCGGGGCCGCCACCACCTGGACGCAATGCGGCACCCGGAGCCCCAGCGTGAAGGGGAGGGCGGCGTACGGCGGGGTGATGAACTCCCCCTCGGGGATGCCGGTGCCGGACGTATCGGCGCCGCCGCTGCCCTCGCCCTCGTCCGGGATGTAGGCATGGTGCGGCGGCAGCGACAGCCGCTGGCCGCGCAGCTTCATGAACTCGACGGGCCCGGTGAAACGCCCCGACGCTGTCCCGTCCCCACGCACCACCAGCCGGGCGACGGCGTCCGCATGGGTGTAGTGCGTGCCCCAGGGGGCGACGACCACGCCCCCGGGCCGCGTCTGCTCGATCCATGCCCCCGGGATCTCCCGGACGCCGACGGTGGCCAGGACCCGGTCATACGGCGCACTCCCCGCACAGCCCTTCCCGCCGTCGCCGAGCACGACCTCCGGCCGCAACCCCGCCGCGGCCAGCCGCTGACGTGCGTGACGCGACACGGCGGCGTCCACCTCGACCGTGGTGACCTTACGTCCGCCACAGCGATGCGCCAGCGCCCCGGCGGTCTCGCCCGTGCCGGTGCCCACATCGAGCACGGCCATGCCCTCGTCCACGGCCAGGTCCCGCAGCAAGCCGTAGACGACAGAGGGCATGGACGACGAACTGGTGGACACCCGCCCCGGCTCGGGGCCGGTGTCCTCACCGTCGTCCCACTGCGTCACGATGGGCGCGTCGCTGTCAGCGGCGGCGTACCAGGCGTCCGGCTCCTCGGCCTTGTCGATGGCGACGGCCCTCTGTGTCCGCGTGTCGAACGGCCACATCAGCTCCGGCAGAAACGCGGCCCGGTCAACGGCGGCGAAGGTCGGCGCCCAGTCCGCCGTCATCACCCCGGCGTCAAGAAGCGCCCACCCCAGCGCGGCCCACCCGGCCCGGGCGACGCCCTCGAACGTCATGCGACCCTTGGACCCCGGATGATCCGCGACATCGACGCTCTCCCCTTCGTCCAGCCGAGCGGCCGACTCCGCTCAGGCCCCGCCCCTCATCACCATAGGGCTCAACGCTAGGAGCCGGCTGGAGCCGAGTCCGCGAGCTGCCGGATGCCTCGAGCGGGAAATGCGCATGCGCGGCCGGTCGGGCTTGCGGTACAACCTGGCCATGGAGGAGGAACGTCTGGCTGGTGGCCGGACCGTAGGTGCGGTGCGTATCGGGGATGCGGTCCACCGGCCCGCCCAGCCCTGGACGCCTGCCGTGCACGCGGTGCTGCGTCATCTGGAGGCCGTGGGATTCGACGGGGCACCCCGGGTCCTGGGGACTGACGGGCAAGGGCGTGAGGTCTTGACCCATCTCGTGGGCGAGACCACTGGTGAGGCGCTTCCCTGGCCTGCGTGGGTGTTTTCGGACACCGCGTTGGTGCGTGTCGGCAAGTGGGCCCGTCGGCTGCACGATGCGACGGAGTCATTCGTGCCGCCGCCGGGCGTGCGCTGGCTCGCCGGGCAGACGTGGCGGCCGGGGCTGATCGTCGGGCACCATGACGCCGCCCCGTGGAACGCGGTGTGGCGCGATGGCGATCTGGTCGGCTTCTTCGACTGGGACACCGCTGGGCCTTCGTCGCGCGAGTTCGATCTGGCATTCATGGTGTTGACCTGGGTGCCGTTGCACGCACGTCAATTGGTCGAGCGGACTGGATTCACCGCGTTCGAGGACCGGTCCCGGCGTCTGCACCTGCTGCTTGACGCCTACGGCTACGACGGCGACCGGTCCGCATTCGCGGACGTGGTGCCCGCACGGGCCCGGACCAACGCCGACGTCATCGACCGCCTGGCCGGTGGCGGCGACCCGGTGTACGCCGCGCTGCTGCCGGTCGCCGCCGATCTACGCCAAGCCGCCCTTGAGGTCGAGGCATTGCCCGCCTCCTTTTGGACGCGAGGATCGCCATGAGCACGGGCGCCGGTACGGCGGCCAGGAGTGCCTGGAGTGCCAGGAGTGCCTGGAGCATTGCGAGCCAGGTGAGAGCGGCGAGATAGCCGGTGGCGGGCGGGTACTCGCCACGATGGGCGGCGCGCTCGCCCCGGCGAGCGCGCCGGAGCCCAGCTTGCCGGTGGTGGAGGCGAACACCAGCCGCCGGCTCGCCCCATGACGCATCAATTCCGCGTAGGCGCGCATCGCCGTACCCTCGCGCGTCGCGGCCGGCACGATCCAGGGGCCGTGAGAGACTCGGGCGATGATTGTCGAACGTGCGTACGCACACATCGACGCGGACTCGCGCGAGGAGGAGGGGTGGCCCTGGTCCGTGCCCTGTGTGCGGGATGTGCTGGCGGACGGGCTGCGGTTCACCGCGCCGGTGACGTTTCTCGTCGGGGAGAACGGGTCGGGCAAGTCGACGCTGGTGGAGGCGCTCGCGGAGGGGTTCGGGCTGGATTCGTACGGCGGCTCGCACGACTGGCAGTACGCCAGCCACCGCCCCAAGTCGGCGCTCGGTGAGCGGATCCGCTTCGACGCGGCGCCGCGCGGGCGGCGGATGCTGGGGAGTTGGTCGGCCCGCAAGGGGTTCTTCCTGCGGGCCGAGACCGCGCTGGACGCGCTGCACCGGGAGGGCTTCGCCCCGCATGCGGTCAGCCACGGTGAGGGGTTTCTCGCGGCGTTCCGGGGCAAGTTCCTCCAGCCCGGGCTGTATGTCATGGACGAGCCGGAGGCCGCGCTCTCCTTCGCCTCGTGTCTCGAACTCCTGGGCCATATGAATGAGTTGGTGAAGAACGGCGGGCAGGTCATCTGCGCCACGCATTCGCCGCTGCTGACGGCGCTGCCCGGCGCGGAGATCGTGGAAGTCGGCGAGCACGGGATGCGGCGGGTGGGGTGGAGTGAGTTGGCCCTGGTCGACCACTGGCGCCGTTATCTCGCCGATCCGCAGAGCTATCTGCGGCATGTCTTGGGTTGAGCCCGCGCTGGGGCTGAGTTGGCTGGGGTCGCCGGGTGTCTGCTGCGCCGTTTCGCGCCTTCGGCGCGTTTGAGCATGGGGGCGGCAGGTGGGGGGTGCGGGGCGCGTCGCCGGCCGCCGGGGCGGTGGGAGGCGGGCCCGGTGGCGGCTTCTGTTCGTCGGGGCGCGGGCCGACTCCGGACAGGCGGGGGGTGGGGTGCCCTTGTGAGATTGCTTGACATATTAGTTGCGCCAGATCAAGCAATTTGTGGAGGGGTACCCGGGGGGGGGAGCCCGGACTCAGGTTTGACAGCCGCCACTGTTGGCGGTGTGCGACAGAACACGTTGCGCGCCGGATGGAGGAGTCCCGCGTCGAAACGGATCCCGGGGGCCCGCGTCACATCAGCCTGACGACCCTACCCGCGAAATCTCTTACCAATTGACCAAACTCAGGAGCAGTCGGTGGACGTCAGCTGCTTCGGTGCCCACGGGCACGTTCCGCTGCGCGTGGCCCTGCTGCTGGCCGCGGTGGCGGGCAGCGCGCGGATCATGCGGTTGCGCACGATCGCCCGCAAGCACCGCCGGGCCGACCACAGGGCGGTGAAAGCCGAGGCCAAGGACTCGTCGAAGGCCCGGCGGTAGCCCGGACTACCGGGAGCCCGCCACAGGCCGCGACTTGTAGAAGGACTCCTCCAGGTAGGCGGCCTCGTGCGGCTGGTAGGGCTCCTCCAAGTAGGCGGCCTCGTCTTCGTCGAGTTCGACGTCCACCGCGGCGACCGCGTCGGCCAGCTGGGCCGGCTTGGTGACCCCGACGATGGGCGAGGTCACCGCCGGGTTGCGCATGACCCAGGCCAGGGCGACCTGGGCCGGAGACAGACCCCGCTTGCCCGCGATCTCGTGGACGCGCTCGGCCACCGCCTGGTCCCCGTCGCGGTAGAGGATCTTGCCGCCCTCGTCGGTCTCGGCACGCGCCGTGGCGGTGTCCCGGGCCCGCGTCAGCCTGCCCCGCGCCAGCGGGCTCCACGGGATCACGCCGATGCCCTGGTCGGCGCAGAGCGGGAGCATCTCCCGCTCTGCTTCTCGGTGAATGAGGTTGTAGTGGTCCTGCATCGACACGAACCGGGTCCAGCCGTTCAGGTCAGCCAGGTACAGGGCCTTGGCGAACTGCCAGGCGTACATGGAAGAGGCTCCGATGTAGCGGACCTTCCCGGACTTGACCGCGTCGTGCAGCGCCTCGAGGGTTTCCTCGATCGGGGTGTCGTAGTCCCAGCGGTGGATCTGGTACAGGTCGATGTAGTCGGTCCCCAGTCGCTTCAGGGAGGCGTCGAGCTCGGCGAAGATCGCCTTGCGGGACAGCCCGGCGCCGTTCGGGCCGGGGCGCATCCGCATCCAGACCTTGGTGGAGAGAACGACCTCCTCGCGCCGGGTGAAGTCCTTGACCGCCTGGCCGACGATCTCCTCGCTGCTTCCGGCGCTGTACCCATTGGCCGTATCGAGGAAGTTGACGCCGCCCTCGAGGGCCTGCTTGATGATGTCCCGGCTGGCCTCCGCGCCCAGCGACCAGGGCTCGCCGCCCCGGTCCGGCTCGCCGAAGCTCATACAGCCGAGGGTGATGGCGGAGACTTCCAGTCCGGTCGTTCCGAGTTTGATGTATCGCATGCCTCCGAACCTAGGAATTGGAGTGCGCTCCAACGCAATACGTCTCGGTCCGGAATTCGGAGGCGTGGGCCCGCGGCATCCCTTACGCGTCCTTGGTGAACAGTCGCTCCGCGTTCCGTGTCGTGAGGTCCCGCCAGCTCTGCGTGGCGGACGGCCGCGGCGCGGAGTCGACGGACTCGACCTGGGCCATGACCAGCGGGGGCGGGGTCCAGCAGTAGTCGCTGCCGTAGAGAACGTGGTCCACGCCGAAGGCCGCGGCCAGGGCCGGGATCTGGCGCGGAAACGGCGTCCCCGCCATGTCGTACCAGAGGCGGCCGAACGCCTCGACGACACCCGGCGCGTCGGCGGGCAGCAGGTCCACCACGCCGCTCATCAGCGCCATCCGGTCGGCGAGCAGCGGCAGCGGTCCGCCGCCGTGCGGCAGGATCCAGCGGATGCGCGGATACCGGGTCAGTACGCCGTTGAAGTACAGGTCGCTCGCGGCGCGGACGGTGTCGAAGGGGAACTCCAGCATCGGCCGTGGCCGCCCCAGGGCGAGTTCATCGGCGTGCGGCGGGGACGTGGGGTGGACGAAGACGACGGCCCCGCGCCGCTCGAGCCGCGCCCACAGCGGCTCGAACGCCGGGTCGCCGAGATAGCGGCCCCCGTGGTGGGTCTTGACGGCCACACCGTCCGCGCCCAGTACGTCAAAGGCGCGGTCGGCCTCGGCGAGGGAGCCCTCGACATCGGGCAGTGGCAGGGTGGCGAAGTGACCGAACCGCGTGGGGTGGTCGGCTCCGACCTCCGCGGCGAAGTCATTGACGGCGCGGGCGAGGGTGCGGGCCGCGCCGTCGTCCCCGAAGTGCACGCCCGGCGAGGAGACCGACAGATAGGACTTCTCGATGCCCGAGCGCTCCATCAGGTCGAGATGCTGCTCGACGCTCCACGTCGGCCAGCCGGGCATGCCGTCCGGCCGCTCGATGCCGGCGGCACGAGCCGCGGCGACATAGCCGTCGGTGACGAAGTGGGCGTGCACATCGATGAGTTGCGTGGCTTCGGCTGCCATAAGGGACTCCTGACTCAGCGGCTCTGTACGTACTCGGTCCGATGATTGGCATGGTCGACTCCCATGAGTGAAACACCGGATCCGCGGCGCGGCGGCCGACCCGCGGCACGACGGCCGGTCGGCCGCGGCAGGCCCTAGAGGCGGATTCGGGCCCAGACGGTTTTGCCTACGACGCGCTCGCGGACGCCCCAGGCGTCGGCGAGCGTGTCCACGATCGCCAGACCGCGTCCGGACTCGTCGTCCGGGGTCGGGTCCGCCAGGGCGGGGCAGCCCTCGCGCGGGTCGGACACCTCTACCCCGACCAATTTTTCTGCGTCATATGCGATACGCACCTCGAAGTACCGCCCCGGTACGCGTCCATGGCAGACCGCGTTCGTCGCCAGTTCGGAGAGGACGAGCAGGACGAGGGCGGCCGAGCCCCGGTCCAGGCCCCAGGCGCGGAGAGCGGCATCGGCAGCGCGGCGGGCGTGCGGGACGGATGGGGGGACGGGTGCGGTACCCGGCCCACTTTCAGGGGCTCGCCCAGTTGGAACAGGAAGCGCTCAGTCTGTCGTCGTACTGCATGCATCTGATTCACGGCCTGCTACAGACTGAGGAGTACACCACGGCGCTGTTCGACTACGCATTCCCGCCGCTCGACAGAGAGGAGGTCACGAAGCTCGTCGCGGCGCGCATGGACCGCAAGGCACTCTTTGAGCGCAAACCGGCAGCCGTGGTCAATGTCATCCTCGAAGAGGCCGCGCTACGGCGCCACATCGGCGGACCGGAGGTCATGCGTGGCCAGTACGCGCACCTCACCGAGTGCGCCGCCCGTCCGAACGTTGTCGTCCAGGTCATGCCCATGAGCCAAGCTGGGCACGCCGGGCTTCCCGGCCCGATGACGTTGATCGAGACACCGGAGGAAACGCCCGTGGCCTACCTTGAGGGCCATGGCCAAAGCATCCTGTTGTCCAAGCCGGAAGAGGTCGGTGTTCTGGCCCGGCGCTATGCCATGATCAGGTCTCAGGCTCTCGGGCCAGAGGAATCCGTAAGGTTCATCGAGCAGTTGATGGGTGAGCTATGAGCAGACTCGTGTGGTTCAAGAGCAGCTACAGCGACAACACCGGCGGCGACTGCATCGAGGTCGCCTACGACTGGCACAAGTCGAGCTACAGCGATTCCAGCGGCGGCCAGTGCGTCGAGGTCGCCACCACCCCCACCACCGTCCACATACGCGACTCCAAGAACCCCGGCGGTCCCCGCCTCCGCATACCCGCTACCGCCTGGGCCGACTTCCTGACCTTCGCGAGGGCTTGAGAAGAGCCGAGAAGAGTCGGCAGAGGGACCGGCCGGGGCCGGTCCCTCCCGTGTCGGTCACGGACACGGTCCGCTAGCCGCGGGTGTTCCGGCAGTCGGATCCCGAACCGCCGGTCGAGCCGGGCTGGGCCGCACTGGCGCTGACTCCAGCGCCCACGCTGTCCACGGGGGATCCCACCGACAATCTGGAGTCGCACTGATTGTCCTGGTCCGGCCCCACCGTGGTGAGGCCGCGGATGAATGCGTCGGGAAGGCCGGGCCACTGCTGGGCTTGTGCCGCGTTGACGCCTCCGAAGACCAGGGCGCAGGAAACGGAAGTACCCAGCACCAGTACGCGAATGAGCTTCTTCACCAGAGCCACCTTCTCGAAAAGCTCGACAATACGGTCGGCCAATGTTGCCCCGCAGCCTGCCCAACGGCCGCGATCAGCGGCAGGAGCGACACGACCGCTTAGTGCGAATGGTCGCGCCGGAAAATTCAGGCCCGGCCGTGGGCGCGTTGTGCGCGGCGGGACAGGGAATCGACCACGACGGCGAGCAGCAGCACCCCGCCGGTGATCATGAACTGCACGGCGGTCTGGATGTCCATGAGCGCGACGCCCGAGGCGATCGACTGGATGACCAGCACGCCCAGCAGGGCGGACCAGGTGCTGCCGCGGCCGCCGAAGAGGCTGGTGCCGCCGATGACGGCCGCGGCGATGGCGTTCATCAGCAGGTCGGTGGAGACCGAGGTCTGGCTGACCGAGTTGATCCGGGAGGCCAGGAACAGCCCGCCGATGGCGGCCATCGTGCTCGACATCATGAACGCCGAGGTGCGCACCCAGACCACATTGACCCCGGCGCGGCGGGCCGCCTCGACCCCGCCGCCCAGCGCGAAGATCATCCGCCCGTAGGTCGTGCGGCGCAGGATGTAGTCGAGGATGACGAGGATGACCAGGAAGACCAGGAGGGCGAGCGGCAGGCCCTGGAACTGGTTGAGCACATACGCGGCGGCGAAGGCGATCACCGCGAGCAGCCCGGTGCGCAGGGCGATCTCGACCGGGGAGCGGGAGGGCACTCCGGCGGCGCGACGGCGGGTGCCGTCCCGCCAGGCGGTCAGGAAGTACGCGGCCGTGCCGAGCGCCGCCAGGGCGTAGGCGGCGGCGACATCGGAGAAGTAGAAGTTGGTCAGCTTGGCGACCAGGCCCTGATCGTCGAGGTTGATGGTGCCGTAGGCGCCCATGATGGCCAGCATCAGGCCGTACCACCCCAGCAGTCCGGCGAGGGTGACCACGAACGCGGGGACGCCAACCACGGCGGTGAAGAAGCCGTGGACGAAGCCGACCGCCGTACCGCAGAGCGCGGCCAGGACGATGGCGGGTGGCTCGGGCATGCCGTAGTTGACGTTCAACACGGCGAACAGCGCGGAGGCCAGGCCGCTCACCGAACCCACCGACAGATCGATCTCGCCGATCAGCAGAACGAAGATCACGCCGACCGCGATCATGCCGGTGCCGACGATGTCCACGCTGAGGTTGGAGAGGTTGCGCGGGGAGAGGAAGTGCGGATTGAGGGTCTGGAAGATCAGCCAGATCGCGAGCAGTCCGAGCACGACCGGGACGGAGCCGAGCGCACCACCGCCCAGTTTGCGCCCGAACGCGTCGGCGAAGCGTTCGGCACCGTGCGCGTTGGGTCCGCCGATCCCGCCGGGCACGCTCACAACTCCCCCTCCCGTGTCACACGCCGCGTCACCGCGTTGTCGGACGCGCCGGTGATGGAGGAGACGATCTGCTCCTGGGAGGTGGTGGTGACGTCGAAGAACCCGTTGTTGCGGCCGAGCCGCAGCACCGCGACCCAGTCCGCGACGGCCTTGACATCGCCCAGGTTGTGGCTGATCAGCAGCACCCCGAGCCCGCGTTCACGCAGCCGTTCCACCAGATCGAGGACCTGGGCGGTCTGCTCGATGCCGAGGGCGGCGGTGGGCTCGTCCAGCATGACCAGGCGCGGCTCGCCGAGCAGCGCCCGGGAGATGGCGACGGTCTGCCGCTGGCCTCCGGAGAGGGCGGCGACGGGCCTGCGCACATCGGGGATGCGGATGGCGAGGGTGGCCAGCAGATCGCGGGTACGGCGCTCCATCTCCACCTCGTTCAGGACGCCGATCCGGCTGATCTCACGGCCGAGGAAGAGGTTGCCGACGACGTCGAGGTTGTCGCAGAGCGAGAGGTCCTGGTAGACGGTGGCGATCCCCAGATGCTGGGCGTCGTGCGGGCGGCCGATGTGGACGGGGCGGCCCCGCCATTCGAGGGCGCCCGTGTCGGCCGGTTCGACCCCCGCGATCACCTTGACCAGGGTGGACTTCCCCGCGCCGTTGTCACCCACCAGGGCGATGACCTCACCGGCGTGGATCTCCAGCTGGACATCCGTGAGCGCCTCGACCGCGCCGAAGCGCTTGAAGACGCCATGCAGCGCCAGCAGGGGCGGGGCCGACGGTTGGGGCATCCGCTCCTCCCTTCATCGCGCGTCGTGCGATGAGCCGTTCCGGCCGATGAGCCCGGCCCTGCGGCAGTCATCCGCATACTTCTTGGTGCATATCTGATCGACGCGATACAGGCCGTCCTTGATGACGGTGCTCCTGATGTTGTGCACGGTCACGGCCACCGGCGTGAGCAGCACCGCGGGGATGCCACGGGCCGTGGCGCTGTTGACCCGCTGCCTGGCGATCCCGTTGAGCGAGGTGCCGTGTCCCAGCGCGATGGCCATCTCCGCGGCGGTGGACGCCTCGGGCTTGAACGGCTTGTAGACGGTCATGTACTGCTCGCCCTTGACGATCCGCTGAATGCCCGCGAGTTCGGCGTCCTGGCCGGTGACCGGGGGCAGCGGATGGATCCGGGCCGTCTTGAGGGCGGTGATGACGCCCGAGGCCAGGCCGTCGTTGGCGGCGAGGACGCCGTCGATGGCATGGGGGCCCAGGGCGGCGATGGCGGCGGACATGTTGCGGTTGGCGTTCTCCGGCCGCCAGCCGACGGTCTCGTAGGACTTGACGATCTTGACCTTGCCCTGGAGGACGGACCGTGCGCCCTGCTCGAACCAGTCCGCGTTGGGGTCGGTCGACGAGCCGTTCATCATCACGACCTGGCGGTTCTTGGGGTCCGGGCCCAGCGCCTTCAGCAGCCCCTCGCCCTGGAGCCGGCCGACGCGTGCGCCGTCGAAGGAGACATAGCCGGAGATGGGCCCCTCCGCGAGACGGTCGTAGGCGACCACCGGGACACCGGCGCGGCGAGCCTGGATCACGGAGTGGCGGACGGCCTTGGTGTCGACCGCGTCGAGGATGAGCACATCGACCCCGTTCGTGATCATGGCCTCGATCTGGTTGCGCTGGGAGACCGGATCGTGCTGGGCGCTGGAGTAGCTCACCGTGCAGCGCGGGCACAGCTGCTCGACCCGCTCCTGGATCAGGGGCTTGTCCATGCTCTCGAAACGGACGATCTCGTTCTCCGGGAGCAGCAGGCCGATCCGCAGCGGGCCCCGGTGTGGCCCGGTCGCGCCGACCGTCTGGCCGACCTGGGCCGCGTTGCCGCATGAGGCGAGGGACACGGCAAGGCCCAGGCCCGCGGTGACGGCGATGGCCGCGCGGAGGCGAGCGCGCGCCCGGGAGCGCGTCGGGGCGTCCGTCCGGGCACGCGTCGGGGCGTCCGTCCGGGCACGCGTCGGGGCGTCCGTCCGGGCACGCGTCGCAGCGTGCGTCCCCGGGCGCGTCGGAGCGTGTGTCCGGGGGCGCGTCGGAGCATACGTCCGGAAACGGGTCGCAGCGCGTGCCCGGAAGCGCGTCGCAGCGTGCGTCCAGGCGGTCGTACGGGAGCGGCTCATCGCCTTGTCCTCCTCCCTCTCCTCCCCCTCGCCCCCTCCGTCCGCGGTACGTCGTCCGCGTCGGCCGGCCCTTCCGGCGGCTCCTCCGGGGGCCGCCCGCTCGGGGGCTCCTCCCGCGGTGACGACAGGGAGAGCTCGCCCCAGACCTGCTTGCCTCCGCTCAGCGGCACCGAGCCCCAGGTCTGCGACATGGCCTCGATGAGCAGCAGCCCCCGCCCGCCGGTCGCCTCCCAGTCCACGGACGCCGGTTTGACGGGGGTGCGCGGCGAGAGGTCGTTGACCGCGATCCGCAGCCGGTCCGCGGTCAGCGTCAGATTCAGCCGCACCTCGCCCCGGGTGTGCACCAGGGCGTTGGTGACCAGCTCGGAGGTGACCAGCAGCGCCACGTCCAGCTCGTCCGTCAGGCCCCAGTTGCGCAGGGTGCGCGCGGTGAAGCGGCGGGCGTGCATCACGGCATCGGGCAGCCGCCACACCGTCCAGCTCGCCCGGGTGGGCCGCACCCGCATCCCGTCGAAGCGCAGCAACAGCAGCGCGACATCGTCGTCCCGACGGCTGTGTCCGCCGAGCAGCGCGTCCGCCACCCCTCCGGGGTCGGCCGGGTCGGCGCGGGCGAGCGCCTGGCGGGCCCGGCGCACCCCGTCGTCCAGGTCGAGCCGGGCGGACTCGACCAGGCCATCGGTGACCAGGGCGAGCAGGGTGCCGGAGGACAGCCCGGCGGCGGTCATCGGGAACTCGGCGTCCGCGAGCACGCCCAGCGGCGGGCCGCCCTCGACGTCGAGCTCCTCGGTGGTGCCGTCCGGGTGACGCAGCAGTGGCTGGATGTGCCCGGCGCGGACGAACCACGCCTCGCCCTCCTCCATGTCGAGGTCGGCATAGCAGCAGGTGGCGAAGAGGTCGGTCTCCATGCCGACGAGCAGGCGGTTGGCGTGCGCCACGACCACATCGGGCGGATGGCCCTCCACGGCGTAGGCCCGGATGGCGGTGCGCATCTGGCCCATGATGGTGGCGGCCGCGGCGCTGTGGCCCTGCACATCCCCGATGACCAGGGCCACATGGCCGTCGGCCAGCGGGATCACGTCGTACCAGTCGCCGCCCACCTCCAGGCCCATCGTCGCGGGCAGATAGCGGGTGACGGCCACCCCTCCGGGCAGCTCCGGCAGCTTCCGCGGGAGCAGGCTGCGCTGGAGCATGGTGGCCAGCTCGTGCTCGGCGTCCAGGGCGTGGGCGCGCACCAGGGCCTGCCCCACCAGACCGGCGGTCGCGGTCAGCAGCGAGCGCTCCTCCGGGCCGAACTCATGCCGCCGCTCCCAGCCGATCAGGCACACCCCGACGATCCGGCCGTCCGCCGGGAGCGGGAGGACGGCGAGGCCGCCGGGGCCGATACCGGCGAGCCCGGGTTCCAGGGCGGAGCCCTCGGGCCAGATGCTGACCTGGCCCTCCCGCAGCGCCTCCGCCAGCGTGGGCAGGGCATGGCTCGGCGGCTCGGGCCATTCGGACCGCCAGGCGGACCGCCACACCTCGGGCCAGGCGGCGGGCTCGGCGGGCGCCAGGACGGCGACCACCAACTGCTCGGCCTGGAGCTCGGCGACCGCGACCCGGCCCGCCCCGAGCGGATCGCGCAGCGCGCCGACCACCGCCCGGCCCACGTCCCGTACGGTCGTGGCCCCGGCCAGGGCGGCGGACAGCCGCTGCACCAGGGACACCTCGTCGGCGCGGGGCCGCAGATACGAGGTCTCCGCGACCACGCCGAGCATGCGCCGGGGGGTGCCGTCCGGCCCCGTCTCGACCTGGGCGCGCAGGCCCAGCCAGCGCAGCTCACCGTTGGGCCGGCGGATCCGGAACTCCAGCTGCGCGGTGCCGGAGGTCAGCACATCGGGCTCCAGGACCGACATCAGGGCGGGCACGTCGTCCGGGACGGTGACCGACAGCAGGGTCTCCACCCGTCCGTCGAAGTCCTCCCCCGCGATGCCGAACAGATCGAGCACCTGGGTGTCGGCGGTCATCCGCCCGCTGCCGAGGTGCAGCACGAACGAGCCGACGCGCAGCCGGTCCAGGGTGGGGCCGGGGAGGTCGGGATGCGGCTGGGTGAGCGCCTCCGGCCCGGCCGCCTCGAGGCCGGCGGCCACGTGGTGGGCGTAGAGCTCGATGAAGCCCCGGCGGTCGGCGTCGATACCGGCGGGCGACTCGTCCACGACCACCAGACACCCCAGCCCCTTGCCGTCCCCGCCGAGCGGCAGCACTCCCAGCGAGACGCCGGGCGTGGTGGGGGTTTCGGGGGTGGTGGGGCCGGTGGGGCCGTAGGCGGCGAGTTCGCTGGGGGTCAGCCACAGGGGGCGGCCGTCGCGGAAGGCGTCGGTGACGGGCGAGCGCCCGGACAGCCGGTAGCTTGCCGGCAGCGCGTACGACCGTCCGGCGCTGCGCACCGTCTCGGCCAACCGCAGCTCGGCACCTTCCGCGTCCAGCACATAGACAGCCACCACCGCGGTCCCCGTGAACGTCAGCACATGCCCGGTCACAGCACGCCTGCACCGCCTCCGTGCGCGGACCGCCGGTCTCGTGGGGCGTACCCGGGCCCTTGATCGGCCTTCGCGCGGCGACCGGTCACGACCACCGGCGGGGCCTTCGCTGCCGCGCCCCCTCGAAAGGGTTGGCGCCTCTCCTCAAAGCATGGCACAGCGGGCTGAACCCGGCCATCTCCCCTCGGATTCGGCGGTACGCCCCGGTGATCGGTGGCACTCGGCCGCGGTCGACGATGCGGGAGACTCGGCCGCATGGTGGATCTGCACGTGGTCACGATGGACGACTGGCCGCTGTGGCGGGATGTCCGGCGGGCCGCGCTGGCCGAGGCGCCGCACGCCTTCAAGTCCCGGCTCGCCGACTGGCACCGCGGCGGCGAGGAGCGGTGGCGCGCCCGGCTGGAGATCCCGGGCGCCCACCACATCGTCGCCCTGCTGGACGGCCGGGCCGTGGGGATGGCGGGCGGCCTGCCCGGGGACGACGGGCCGCCGGAGTTGAGGTCCGTCTGGGTCAGCCCCGAGGCGCGCGGCCACGGCGTGGGCGACCGGCTGATCTCGGCGGTCGGGACCTGGGCCCTGCGGGCGGGCGCCACGGCGCTGCGGCTCGCGGTGTTCCCGGGCAACGCCCCGGCGATCGCCCTTTACGAGCGGCACGGTTTCGTCGCCACCCAGGAAGCGGGGGATCTCCTCGCCGACGGTGTGACCAGGGAGCTGGTCATGGTGAAGGCACTGCCGCGGAGTTGACCCCGCCGACCCACAGTCGTGAATTCCGTTCATTGATATGGACACGCCATGATCCTTGTCCTACGTTGAGTCTTGGTCTAGACCATGATCCATCCAGGGAACGGAACAGACCGGAGGTGGGCCCATATGCCCGCGTTACGCACCACCAGGCGCGCCAGACGCTCCCCGCACACCAGGACGGCCATGGCCGTCGCGGCGCTCATGGGGATCCTGACGGCGGGGGTCGCGTCCGGAGGGACGGCCACGGCGAAGGAGGCCGCGGCGTCACCGACGGACGGATGGACGCAGACGTCGTTCACATACTCGATGCACAAGCCGTGGAATCTCGACCTGAGCGAGCGCTACCGCTACGACTCGGGCTCGAAGACCCACACGATGTGGGTGAATTCCACCGATGAGCCGCTCGAAGAGGGCAGCGGCACCGATCCGCGCACCGAAATGCGGTGGAAGCAGGAGTACACCTCGGGGCGGCATATGTGGGACGCCGATGTGTATGTGCCGTCCGGTACGAACGGCGCGGACATCATGCAGATCCTGCGGGTCAAGCACCCGAGCGGAACACCGGCCACCGACATCATGTTCCGGGCGTCCAGCGAGAACGGCGGAACGCTCCGGCGCTATACGGACACCGTCATCAAGTCCGGTATCTACAACACGTGGTGGAACCTGAAGGTGGCCCATGACGCGGGCACCGGAAAGATCCAGGTCTACGCCGACGACAAGCTCGTGCTGACGGTCGACGACCGGGGCCCGGCGACCCGCCACTTCAAGAACGGCGTCTATCACCACGGCAACGGCCGGGCCGAGGCCCGGTTCCGCAACATCCGCTATTGGGTCAAGTAGAGGAGTCGGACGGTGTCCACCAAATACCGCGTCATTGCCGGGATCTCGGCCGCCTGCGGACTGCTGCTGGCGGCTTCGGGCGCCGCGCACGCCGAGGTCGAACCGGGCGGCTGGTCGTCCGAGTCGCCGGGGTTCAAGGTGCAGGAGCGGGGGTGCGGGCAGGTCGACAACCTCACCTTCACCCTCACCTGCTCCACCGCGAGCGGGGACCAGCGGGCCGAGCGGCGCTATGACACCTACAACGGGGGAACCCACCAGTTCGAGGGGTACTTCCGGGTCACCAGCATGGGCGGCACCCGGATCAGCCTGAAGCAGACGTTCAACGACACCGACGGCGACGCCGGTCCGTACTTCATGCTCGCGGTCGAGCGGGGCGGGCGGCTGTACGCCGTGCACGGCGGGGACACCCTGTCCAACGCCGGGACGGTCGGGGCCACCGTGCGCGTCAACACGGTGCACGACGTGGGCGAGGAGCACCGTACGTACATCAACGGCTCGCTCAAGCACACCGTGGACAGCCCCGGCGGCAGCTTCTACGACAAGTTCGGGGCGTACCGCACCAGCAGCGGCAACGGCCCGGCCACCGTGGTGTGGAGCAACGTGAAGTTCTGGCGCAAGTGAGCGGCTCGGTACGCGCCCTGGCGGCGGCGGTTCTCGCCGTCGCCGGGCTTTCCGGAATCAGCGGATGCGCCTCCCCGGACGCTCCCCGGGAGCCCCGGACCACCGGCACCGTGCTCACCGTCACCCGGGTCTCCCCCGTCGACGCGAAGCTGAGCTGGCACGGGAAGGCGCCGGGCGCCGCGGGGCGGATCGTGGAGTTCGCGACCGAGCCCCGGGGGCCCTGGACGATCCTCACCTACGCCCCGCTCAGCCAGACCACATACCGGCACCCGGATCTGATACCGGAGACCCACTTCTCCTACCGGGTGCGGCCGTACTACGGACCCGCGTCCCGGCCGGTGGACGTCGCGCTGCCGAAGGGGGCGTTCACCAAGGCGGAACAGCAGGAGGAGCACACATGGGCGCCGCCGCGCACCATCCGACGGGCCGGTGTCCGCACCAGCCCCGCCCGGGGGCCCGCCGCGACCCCGACCGATCTGCGCGCGAAGATCATGCACGCCAACGGCATCCGGTTCACCTGGACCGACCACGCCGAGGGCGAGCGGGGCTATCTGCTGGAGGACCGGCCGCGGGGCGACGACTCCTTCCGTCCGGTCGCCGTGCTCGACCCGGACATCAACTCCTTCGGGCTGATCACCCTGCCGAACGAGAAGCGGGCCTCCTACCGGGTGCGGCCGGTCACCTACGGCGAGCGGTCCAACATCGCCCGGCTCACCACCGGCGAGCGGCCCGCCGGGCGCGGCTGAGCGCCGCCGCCTCGGTCCCCGCTGAGCGCCGCCGCCTCGGTCCGCTGATCGCCGCCGCCTCGGTCAGCTGAGCGCCGCCGCCTCGGTCAGCTGAGCTCATCGTTTTCGTCCCCGGTGTCCGCCGGGTCCCCGATGTCCGCCGGGGACGGGGAGAGCGCCTCCGGCACCGGGGTGTGCCGCGCCCCGGCGATCAGGACGTCGAACCCCCAGGCCAGCCGGTCCTGGGGGGACCCGGACAGCAGCCGCGGGCCGAGCGCGGCGATATGCGGATGGGTCCGCGGCGAGACGTCCCGTACCGCCGTGGCGAGCGACTGCCAGTCGGCCTGGTCCTGGGGGGTGTCGCCGGGGACCCGGTGGGCGTGCTCGGCCGCGGTCGCGGTGGCGTACTGCAGCAGCAGGTCGATCACCCACGCGGCCCGGTCGGGCTCCAGGCCGCCCTCGTCCAGCAGCGCCAGCAGCGCCTCCCCCAGCCTCAGATAGTGCTTCCCGAAGGGGCGGGCCACCAGGGCGGACTGGGCGAGGCCGGGGTACTCGAACAGCACTGAGGTGTACGAGGTGAGGATCCGCACCAGCCGGTCCTGCCAGTCGCCGCTCGCCCCGGCCGGGCTCAGGTCGACCTCGCCGAGAAGCTCGTCCAGGACCGCCGCGTGCAGCTCGGCGATATTGCGGACGTAGACGTAGAGCGAGGCCGGCCCGGTGTCCAGCTCCTTGGCCAGACGGCGCATCGTGACCCGCTCCAGGCCCTCGGCACGCATGAGCCCGACCGTGGTGGCGATGATGCCTTCCCTGGTCAGGGCCGGTTTCGCCGGACGTTCCCGACGGCTTTGCGGGGCGGTGGGATGCGCTGTCATGGCGCCATCGTACCCATCTGCGAACACGTTCGTCCCAGACGTGTTCGCCACAGACGCGTTCGTCACGAACACGTTTGCCACGAACATGTTCGTCGCCCTACGCTCGTGCCATCCGCCGCGCACCGGCGCCGAGCCTGGGAGGCATTGCCATGTCCGGAACACCCCGTATCGCCATCGTCGGAGGAGGGCTTGGCGGGCTGACGCTGGCGCGCGTGCTGCACGTCCACGGCATCGCCTCGACCGTCTACGAACTGGACGCCTCGGCGACCGCACGCGACCAGGGCGGCTCGCTGGACATGGATCCCGAGTCCGGTCAACGGGCGCTGCTGCACGCCGGTCTGCTCGAGGAGTTCCGGCCGCTCAGCCGCCCCGAGGACGGGGAGCTGCGGCTGCTCGGCAAGGACACGGCCGTCGGCCTCCGCATCCCCGCGCGGGAACCGGGCGACGCGGACGAGGGAGAAGAGCGGCCCGAGATCGACCGCAGGGCGCTGCGGGACCTGCTGCTGGGCTCGCTGCCCGAGGGGACGGTCCGCTGGGGCCACAAGGTGCGGGCGGTGGCGCTCGGCGCGGCGGGGCGGCCCGCGCTCACCCTGTCCGACGGCCGTACGGTCGAGGCGGATCTGCTGGTCGGCGCGGACGGGGCGTGGTCCAGGGTCCGGCGCCTGGTGTCCGACGCCGACCCGGTCTACTCCGGGGTCTCGTTCGTGGACTGTCTGCTGCACGACGTCGACGCCCGGCACCCCGCCGTCGCCGAACTCGTCGGCCGGGGCACGATGTTCGCCCTGGCGGACGAGAAGGCGCTGGTCGCCCAGCGCAATGGCGGTAACCGCATCCGCGTCTACGCCGCGGCCAAGGCGCCGGAGGAGTGGAGCCGTTCGGGCCTCATCGACCCGGCGGACCCGGCGGCGGCCAGGAAGCGGGCGCTCGACCTCTTCCCCGACTGGGACGAGGGGCTGCGCGCGCTGATCGCCGAAAGCGACGGCCCGCTGGTCCCCCGGTCCATCCACGCCCTGCCCGTCGGCCACCGCTGGGAGCGCGTGCCCGGCGTCACGCTCCTGGGCGACGCCGCCCATCTGATGTCCCCCTTCGCGGGGGCGGGCGCCAACCTCGCCATGATCGACGGCGCGGAACTCGCCCTCGCCCTCGCCACCCACGACGACCTGGAGACGGCTCTGAACGCCTACGAGACACCCATGTTCCCGCGCGCCGAAGAGGCGGCCGCGCAATCCGCCGACAACCTCACCGGCTTCTTCCGCCCGGACGGCCTGCGGATCGCGTGCGAGACCTTCACCGCGGTCACCTCCGGCGGTGAGGCCCGATGACCACCCACCAGACCACCGGATTCACCATCGAGCCCTACCCCGGCCTTCCCCTGACGGTGCGGGACGTGGGCGCGGGCCGGCCCGTGCTCGTGCTGCACGGCGGCGGCGGACCCGCCTCCGTGACCGACCTCGTGGACCACTTCGCCGCCACCTCCCGGGTGCTGGCGCCGACCCATCCGGGCTGGGAGGACACCCCGCGGCCCGAGTGGTTCTCGGACGTGGGCGATCTCGTCGAGACCTATCTGGACCTGCTGGACGACGACCGTGACCTGCGCGATGTCCTGGTCGTCGGCGCATCCTTCGGCGGCTGGATCGCCGCGGAGATGACCGTGCGGGACCGGGCCCGCCGCATCGGCGGGCTGGTCATCATGGGCGCCTTCGGCCCGCACGTGGAGGGGCACGAGCTGCGCTTCCCCACCGCCCCGCCCGGCCCGCCCGGCCCGCCGCCCGGTCAGGGCTCCGGCGCACCGGAACCGGCATCGGCATCGGCATCGGCACCTGCATCGGCACCGCGCCGGGGCCCGTCGGCACCGCGCCGGGGCCCGTCGCCCGCGGCCCTCCAGGCGCTGGTGGCCTACGCGGGCCCGACGAGGTCCGATCCGAAGCTGCTGCACCGGCTCGCCCGGGTGAGCGTGCCCGCCCTCGCGGTGTGGGGCGAGCAGGACACCGTCGTCCCGCCCGACTTCGGCCGCGCGTACGCCGCCGCCATCCCGGGGGCACGGTTCGAGCTGATCCCGGGCGCGGGCCACATCCCCACCCGGGAGGCCCCGGAGGCCACGTTCGCCGCGATCGACGCCTTCTCGGCCGCCATCCCGCGGTAGCAGGCACCCGTCAGGCGGGGCGCCCCAGCTCCTTGCGGAAGAGCTCCAGCACATTGCCGCCGAGGATCTTCTCGACGTCCCCCTCGGGAAGGCCCCTTCGGACCAGCGCCTCGGTCACCAGAGGCAGTCCGCGGGGGCCTTCGAGGCCGGGGACCAGCAACCGGGCGTACTCGACGTCCTCGCAGCAGGGCGGGGTGGTGTCATCGCAGACCTCCTTGATGAAGTCCGGCCCCAGACCCACCCGGCCGACGCCGATCACCTCGGCGATATGGACGATGTGGTCGGCCAGCCGGTCCACCGTGCGATCGGCCCGGGCGGTGGCCAGGAACTCGCCGAGGAAGTTGACGCACACCATGCCGCCGGTCGCGGCGATCCCGCGCAACTGCTCATCGGTGAGGTTGCGATGGTGGTCCAGGAGCGCGCGGGCGGAGGAGTGGGTGGCCAGTACGGGGCGGGTGGCCAGTTCCAGCACATGGGCGACTCCGGAGGCGCCGAGGTGGGAGACGTCGAAGAGGATGCCGAGGCGCTCCATCTCCCGCAGCGCCAGGACCCCGGCCTCGGTGAGCCGACTCCCGGTGGCGTCCTCACCGCTGCCGTCGGCCAGGGCGGTGCGGCCCCAGTGGGCGAGCGAGGCGATGCGCACCCCGAGGCGGTGGAGGGTCGGGAGGAGTTCGACGTTCGCGTCCAGCCCGGGGGCGCTCTCCAGCGCCAGCACCAGGGCGATCCGGCCGTCGGCGAGGGCCGCGTCGATGTCGTCGCCGTCCAGGCACAGCCGTACCTCGTCGGCGTTGCCCTCGGCGAGGGTGTGGGCGCACTCGATCATCCGCAGCGTCTCGCGCAGCGCGCCCTCGGGGCGGAACCGGTCGTCGATGAAGACCGGCAGCACCTGCACATCCACTCCGCCCTCGCGCAGCTGCGGCAGCCAGCGCTCCCGGAAGTAGCCGGCCCAGCGGTGCGGTGGGCGGGCGGTGATGGCGATCAGCAGGTCGTTATGGGCGTCGGCGACGACGGCGCGCTGGTGGAGTGCACGGCTCATAGGGCACGGCTCATGAGGACGACGGTGTCCTTTCGTGGGACGTTCGTGGAGCGGGAAGCGGCGTCGGTCATCGTGGCGTACGCGCCGCCCACCGGGCCATGGGTTTTCGCCCGGCCCGACGCCGGTCCCGCGCGGCCAGGTGCCGGTCCCGCGCGGCCAGGCGCCGGTCCCGCGCGGCCAAGCCCCGGTCCCGCGCGGTCAGGCGCGCCGGTCCTCGGTGGCCGGACGCCCATCGTCGGCGGTCAGTTGAGGGCGATCAGCCCGATGGCCACCCCCGCGCCGAGCAGCCCCAGGGCCTGGGGCCGGGTGATCCGCTCCCGCAGGAACGTCAGCGCGAGCAGCACCGGCACCGCCGGATAGAGCGCGGACAGCACCACCGCCACGGACAGCAACTCCTGCCGGGTGGCCAGCAGATACAGGACGGTCGCCACCGTGCCGAGGACGCCCGCCACCGCCGCCACGGCGACCTCCCGGCGGGGCAGCCGCAGCCGGGCACCGGTCGCGGGAAACAGCGCGAGGATGACGGCCACCGACACGGCCCGGCTGACCACCACCGGCCACCAGCCGGCCGTGGCCGGTATCCGGGCCAGCGCGAAGAAGTGCACGGCCAGGCCCACTCCGGCGACCAGCGCCATGACCAGGGCGGGGGACAGCCGGTCGGCCCCTTGTGCCCGCCCGGCCCGGGCGGCGGCCGGTGTCGCCGCCGGACGCGCCTCGACACCCGGACGGGCCTCGCCGCGCCCGCCACCCTCACCGCGCCCGCCGCCCTCACCGCGCCTGCCGCGCCCGCCCCGCTCGCCGCCCTCACCGCGCTCGCCGCGCCTGCCGCGCTCGCCGCGCTCGCCGCGTGAGACCAGCCAGAGGGCGGGCAGCCCGAGCGCGATCCCGGTGAGCGCCAGGGGCGAGGGCCGGTCGCCGAGGAGGGCGATCCCGGCCAGCACCGGCAGCCCCACCGCCGTGACATCGCTGACCGGCACCACGACGCTCATCGGCCCCTGGTTCATCGACCAGTAGAGGCACGCCACGCCCACGCCGGTGCCGAGCCCCGAGAGCGCGCCCCAGGCCAGGGCCGCGGCCGGGGCGGTGGCGCCCTGGGTGAACAGCACCGGGACGAGGCTGACCACCGTGCCGGCCAGCTGTGCCCAGGCCGCGACCGTCACCCCGTGCCGGCGGCGGGAGACCAGGCCGCTCAGGAAGTGGGTGGTGCCGAAGCAGAGCGCCGAGGCGAGGGCGAGCAGCTCACCCATGGTCCGTACGGGCCCGGTCCTCGGCCGCCGCCCGAGCGGCCGCCCGGTCCGCGGCGCCGACCGGGCACTCCACGCCGTCCGGGGTGCAGGCGGCCCGGTCGCACAGCCGGCACATCCGGTCGGCCGAGCCACTGCCCTGGTAGAGCCCGTCGAGCAGCTTCGCCAGCAGGGTTCCGAGCTGGCGGATCTCCGTATCGCCGAGGCCGTCCAGCACCCCGGTGAGCTGGGAGGTCCGCGAGGTCAGCAGCTGGCCGGCGGTCCGCCGGCCCTTGGCGGTGGGGTGGACCCCGGTCCAGTTGCCGATCGTGCGGCGCCGCTCGACCAGCGCGTCCCGCTCCAGCCCGTCGACCATCCGCACCGCCGCGGACTGGGTCAGCCCCACTCGGCGGCCGAGCTCGGTCACGCTCACGCCGGGGTCGGCGCGGAGCACGATCAGCGCGGCGGCCGCGCTCATGCTCAGGCGGGACGCGGAGGCCGGGGCGCTGAGCAGATCGTCCGTGATCGCCAGTGCCGTGGCCCCCAGCAGATTCGCCACCCGTTCTCTGTCATCATGCATGACTCATGCATACCCGGGATGGGCGGATGCCATGCCCCGGCCGGCGGGGTGAGAGGATCGGACGGACGGGCCCGAGGGACGGAGGCGGGAGATGTCGGTGGAGATCACCTGGTGGGGGCACGCCACCGCGACCGTGCGGGACTCCGGGGTGCGGGTGCTGACCGACCCCCTGTTCGCACGGCGGCTGGCCCATCTGCGGCGCCGCCGGGGGGCCGTACCACCGGCCGCCGCGGCGATCGCGGACGTGGCCCTGGTCTCGCATCTGCACGCCGACCATCTGCACCCCGGCTCGCTGGCCAAGCTGCTGCCCGGCACCCGGCTGGTGGTACCGCGCGGGGCCGGACGGGCGGTGCCCGGGCTGCGGCGGGTGGTGGCGGCGCGGGGGCTGCGGGTGACCGAGATGGCGCCGGGGGATGTGTGCACGGTCGGCGAGGTGCGGATCCGGGCGGTACCGGCCGAGCACGACGGGCGGCGGCTGCCGTACGGGCCGAGCCGGGTGCCCGCGCTGGGATACGTGCTGAGCGGCGAGTCGACCACGTACTTCGCGGGCGACACCGGGCTGTTCGACCGAATGGCGGAGGCCGTGGGCGCATGCGATGTGGCGCTGCTCCCGGTGGGCGGCTGGGGTCCCTACCTCGGCCCCGGCCATCTCGACGCGGGCCGCGCGGCCCAGGCGCTGGCGCGGCTGGGGGCGCGCTGCGCGGTGCCGGTGCACTACGGGACGTACTGGCCGATCGGGATGGACGCGATCCGTCCGCATGAATTCCACGCCCCCGGCGACGACTTCGTGCGCCACGCCGGGCGGCTGGCCCCCGACGCGGTGGTGCACCGGCTGGGGCACGGGGAGTGCGTCCGACTGGAGCCCGCCAGGTGATGGGGGATCTGGCGAATCTGGTGGACGTGGTCGATCTGGCCCGGCGCGTGCCCTCCGAGTCGACCCAGCAGGCGGTGGGGTATCCCTCGCTGTTCCTGCTGGTCGTGTTCGGGTCGCTGGTGCCGGTGGTACCCACCGGTGCGGTGGTCTCCTCGGCCGCGGTGGTCGCCATCCACCAGACCGCTCCCCCGCTGTCGCTGCTGGTGGTCTTCGGGGTGGCCTCGCTGGCGGCCTTCACGGGCGACGTGATGCTCTACTGGCTCGGGCGGCGCGGGGTGGCTTCGAAGAACGGCTCCCGGTGGCTGGAGCGGATCCACGACCACGCCGCGCCGGAACGGCTGGACCAGGCGCAGGCGCGGCTGGAGGAGCACGGCGTGGCGGTTCTGGTGCTGTCCCGGCTGATCCCGGCGGGCCGGATACCGGTGATGCTGGCCTGCCTGCTGGCGCGCTGGCCACTCCGGAGATTCGCCCACGGCGCCGGGCCCGCGGCACTGGCCTGGGCGGTGACGTATCAGCTGATCGGGATCCTGGGCGGCTCGCTCTTCCCCGAACCGTGGGAGGGCGTGGCGGCGGCCGTGGTGCTGACGGTGGTGATCAGCACGACCCCCGCCCTGTGGCGCCGCCTGCGCCGCCGCACCGCCCGCGACGCGCAGAGCGAGGCGGCGGGCTGACACCCTCTCTCTCCCTCGGGCCGCCGTCACACCGGCCACAACGCCGGGTTCTCATCCACTTCTTGTGGAGCGGTGACGCGGCGTCACGATGCCCAGAACGCACCTTCCGGCGCGTCCTGGCCCCTCTGGACGCCGATGCCCTGGACGAGGCGACCTGCGCATACGTTGCGGACATCACCCGCGGCACCGTGCCGGCGCCCGAGATCCCGCCCACCCCCGGGGCCGGCGGAACGCGGACAGCGCCGTGCCGCCCAGCGTGCGGACCAGCATCCGGCGCCGGACGGGCTACTGCCCGCCGCGGCCCTCGACGGCAACACCCGTAGTCGGCGCTCGGCTCAGTTGTCGAGCGCGCCCATGGACTGGTCGAGAAGCGAGGCCAGGCTTTTGGTTCCATCGCAGGCGAGCCACGCTTGGGTGGCCGCGTCGAGGCAGGCGAGACCTGCACCGACGAGCGCAGCCGCCACGGGGTCGTGGGGCGAGGAAGACCGGCCGAGCCGTCGGCACATCTCCGGATCCAGCAGTTCGTGCCAGCGCTGTTGCTTCTCCCAATGCCGGGCCTTCAGCGAGGGTGTCTCGCACATCATGGTGAAGAACCGGAGGGAGCGGTCGGGCTCGCCCGCGTGCTCTTCGGTTACGACGTCGAACGCATGACGAAGGGCGGTCCACGGCCGCTCCTCGTCAGGCCGTGAGGTGAACGCGGAGGCGACGCGCCGGCCCAGTCCATGGAGGCCGTCGAGCGCGACGTCCTCTTTGGTCTTGAAGTAGCGGAAGAACGTCGCGCGCGAGAGTCCGGCCTCGGCGGCAATCTGGTCGACGGTGGTGTTGTCGAAGCCTTGGCCGTCGAACAGCCGTGACGCTACGGCGACCACTTCAGCCTTCATGACCTCGCGGGCCAGGCTTCGCAGCGGGCGTGCCGCAACCGAGTGGCCGCTCGGGTCGGGCGAGGTATTCATCACACTCCAGCGTAGCCGTCAGCGGGACTTTCTGAGACTGAGTCTTGGTTTGATACTGCGTCTCAGATCGATCGGGAAGACGACTTGACCCACGGTCAGGCGCACCGACCAGATCTCACGCAACGAGGAGTAGCCATGAGCACCTCTACCCAGCAGCGCGCCGCCTTCGAGTCCTTCCTCGACGGCATGCACAGCGCGGACAACGACGCCATCGCCCGTAACCTCGCCGAGAACGTGGTGCTGAACAGTCCGTTCCTCTCCGAGCCGATCACCGGCCACGAGGCAGTCGCGAACGTCCTGAAGACCGTCAGCAGGCTGGCCGACGACCTCACCGTGGAAGAGATCCTCAGCGGTGAGACCCACCACGCCGCGTTCTTTCGACTGCGGATCGAAGACACCGAAGTCAACGGAATGGACTACGCCCGACTCGATGCGGACAACAAGATTGCGGAGCTGTCCGTGCTGTGGCGCCCGCTGCCGTCCATCGTTGAGATGCAGGGACACATTGCGCCGATCATCGGTGTGCCGGCTCTGGAACTGCGCACGAAGGGGGAGTGACGACGAAGACAGTGACCCTACGCCCGTACGGGCGAGGCGGAAGGCTTGTTCCGCGCCGGAGAAGAGGGCGTCGTCGGCTTGGGCGGTGCGGATCGTGCGGCGCTCGGTGCGCCCGTGCCCGCGGTCGTCCTCGGTCTCGGTCGGAGGGGACAAGGGAGCACCCCCGGCCCGGCGCCCGGCGCCGCGTCCCACGGCTCCAGGCGGGTGGCGCCCGGAAGCGGGGTGGCGTCCGGACGCCGATGGCCTCCGGGAAGAGCGGGGTCAGCCGTTCAGGCTCAGTACTTCTCGCAGCGCACGCGTCACCGCGGCCTCCGGGTCGGGCACCGACCGCTCCACCCGCCAGGCGACGAAGCCGTCGGGGCGGACCAGGACGGCCCCGTCGGGGGCGGTGCCGTGGAGTTCGGCCCAGTCCACGCCCGGTTCGGGGGCGAGTTCATGGTCCGGTCCGTCGCCCACCCGGTAGCAGTCCAGCGGTACGCCGAGGGTGTCGGCGGCGCGGTGGCCCGCCTCGTACCAGGAGGACCCGCCCGGCCCGGTGAGCAGCACGCAGGTGCGCTCGTACAGGTCGAGGGTGGACAGCCGCACCCCGCAGCGGTGCACCCACATATGGGGCGCGCGGCTGCCGGGCTCGGCCGAGACCATGAAGTGGTCGGGCACCGCGGGCGCGGCGGCGTCGGCACCGACGACCGCGCCGCGCACATAGCGGTAGCCCATCGCGACGGCCATGACATTGCTCTGCGGGCCCCGGTCCTCGCTGGCGGGCGCCGAATAGCCGGGGTGGCTGTGCTCGGCCGAACGGGCGGCGGCGCGGGCGCTGGTGGCCTGGGCGACCGGGCGCCGCTCCATGCCGTAGGTCTCCAGCAGGCCGGGACCCGCCCAGCCGCCCATGACGGCGGCGATCTTCCACGCCAGGTTGTGGGCGTCCTGGATACCGGTGTTGGAGCCGAAGGCACCGGTGGGCGACATCTCGTGCGCGGAGTCCCCGGCGAGGAAGACCCGGCCGTCGGAGTAGCGGTCCGCCACCCGCTCGGCCGCGTGCCAGGGGGCCTTTCCGGTGACCTCGACCTCCAGGTCGGGCATGCCGACGGCGGTACGGATGTGCTGGGCGCAGCGCTCGTCGGTGAACTCCTCCAGCGCCTCGCCGCGCTCGGGGTGCCAGGGGGCGTGGAAGACCCACTGCTCCTGGTTGTCGACGGGCAGCAGCGCCCCGTCCGCCTCCGGGTTGGTGAGGTAGCAGGCGATGAAGTGGCGGTCGCCGACCGCGTCCGCGAGCCGCTTGGCGCGGAAGGTGATGGACACGTTGTGGAACAGCTCGCCGCGGCCGCTCTGCTCGACGCCGAGCGCCTCGCGCACCGGGCTGCGGGGGCCGTCGGCGGCGATGAGGTAGTCGGCGCGGACCGTGGAGCGCTCTTCGGACCTGCGGTCCAGGAGCACGGCGGTGACCCCGTCCGCGTCCTGTTCGAAGGAGATCAGCTCGGTGGAGAACCGCAGATCGCCACCGAGATCCTGGGCCGCGCTGAGCAGCACCGGCTCCAGGTCGTTCTGGCTGCACAGACACCATCCGGCAGGGCTGATCCGGGCGGCCTTGCCACCCGGGTCCATCTCCCGGAAGAGCCAGTTGCCCTCCGTGCCGGTCAGCGACGGGGTCTGCAGGATTCCGTGGTTGTCGGCCAGGACGGACGCGGCCTCGCGGATCGCGGGCTCGACTCCGGCGGTGCGGAACAGCTCCATCGTCCGGATGTTGTTCCCCCGTCCGCGCGGGTGGTGCGAGGTGCGCGGGTGTTTTTCGACCAGTAGATGACCGATCCCCAGTCGGCCCAGGAACAGTGAGGCGGACAGGCCCACCAGGGAGCCGCCCGCGATGAGGACGGGCACACGCTCAGCATTGTCGGCAAGACGGTTCATTGTGCTGCTATGCCCGGTGTTTCCGGGCTCTTCCGGGACGCTGACGAGGCGTTCGCTCGGATGGCTCACATATCTCGCGCCATTGGTGGGTGCACCCCACGATCGTCTAACGGGCGGGTGTCCTCGATGCCCGGAAGGACGCGTCCGCGAAATAAGGAGTGGAATATGAGCACCCTGTCCGACATTCCGGAGACCACGGTGAACCAATCGCCGACCACCGTGGAATCCGCTCTCACCGACACCAGATTGCGCGTCGTCTTGCTGGTGCAGGTCAACAGCGGTGCCGAGCAGCGCTTTCTGCGTGCCTATGACCAGTTGTCCCAGCAGGTGGCCGCGGTGCCCGGGCACATCAGCGACCAGCTCTGCCAGTCGATCGAGAACCCCTCCCAGTGGCTGATCACCAGCGAATGGGAAAGCGCCCCTCCGTTCCTGGCCTGGGTGGACTCTCCCGCGCACCGGGAGATGGTCAAGCCCTTCCACGGCTGTGTCGAGGACACCCGCTCGCTGCGGTTCAGCATTCTGCGGGAGACCCTGACCGCCGGATCCGCGCCGGTCGATGTGACCACCCGGGGTGTCGACGCCGCGCTGCGGGTCGGCGACGGGCTGGTCCGGCAGGCGCTGACCTTCACCGTGAACCCCGGCAGCGAGGACACCGTCGCCAAGATCCTCGCCGACTACGCCTCACCGGAGGCACGGGTCGACGAGACCACCCGGCTCTCCCGCACCTCCGTCTTCATGAGCGGCAACCGGGTCGTACGGGCCGTGGAGGTCAAGGGCGATCTGACCGCGGCACTGCGCTTCGTGGCCCGGCAGCCGGAGATCAAGGCCGTCGAGGAGGCCATCAATCCGTATCTGGAGGAGGACCGCAACCTCGACGACCCCAGCTCGGCACGGGAGTTCTTCGCCCGGGCCTCGCTGCCGGTGGTCCACCACATGACGGCCGGCGGACCGCGCCCCGCCCAGGGCGTCCACCGGCACGCGCTGCTCTACCCGGTCAAGACCGGCTGCGGACCGGCGGTGGCCAGTCTGCTGGCCCGGCAGGACGAGCTGGCGGTGAACAAGGAGATGACCGCCGAGCAGTCCGCGAAGGCCCTGCTGAGCAGCACCATCTTCCAGCGTGACGACATCGTGGTCCGGCTGGTGGACCTGAGCGTGCCGCTGGACCGGCACCCCGCCATGGCGGCCGGCGTGAGCGGACGGCGGGCGGCCGCGGTGCTGGGCCGCCTCCTCGACCTCGGGGCGGACGGGGCGGTGATCGACCTGTCCGTGGACGACGGGCTGCGCCGCTTCCTCGCCGACTGCGACATGACCCCGATCACCGACCGCCAAGCGGCGGACCACTGACGCCCCTCTCCCCCTTCACCTTCCCACCCCCTGTGGCGCGGACCGCGCAACGCTACCTGGAGGAACTCATCATGACCACGCAGCCCCCTCTCGTCGTCGACCTCGCCGCGGTCGCCCCCAACCGCCGGCGCGGTGGCGATGTGCGCGCCATGCTCACACCGCCGCTGGTGGGCGCCACGAGCGGCTTCATGGGGATGGCCATCGTGGGGCCCGGTGAACGGGTCACCGAGCACTACCACCCGTACTCCGAGGAGTTCGTGTACGTCGTCAGCGGCGACATGGAGGTGGACCTGGACGGCGAGGCGCATCCGCTCCGCCCCGACCAGGCGATCCTGATCCCCATCAATGTGCGGCACCGGTTCCGCAACGTGGGCAGCACCGAGGCCCGGATGGTCTTCCACCTCGGCCCCCTGGCGCCGCGCCCCGAGCTCGGCCATGTGGACACGGAGTCCGCCGAACCCGCCGAGGCGACGTCGTGACCCGACGGGTGGTGGTCACCGGGCTCGGTGTCGTCGCCCCCGGGGGTGTGGGCGTTCCCGCGTTCTGGGACATGCTCACCGCGGGCCGTACGGCCACCCGCAACATCACGCTCTTCGACGCGGAGCGGTTCCGCTCCCGGATCGCCGCCGAATGCGATTTCGACCCGCTGGCCGGCGGTCTGACCTTCGAGCAGATCGAACGCTCGGACCGCTATGTGCAGTTCGCGCTGGTGGCGGCGCAGGAAGCGGTCCGGGACTCCGGGCTGGACCTCCAGGCGCTCAACCCCTGGCGGATAGGGGTCTCCCTGGGCAGCGCGGTCGCCGCCTCCACCCGGCTGGAGCAGGACTACGTCAAGGTCAGCGACGCCGGGGAGCACTGGGATGTGGACCACCGCAAGGCGGGTCCGCATCTGCAGCACGCGTTCTCACCGAGCGCGCTGTCCTCCGGGGTGGCGGAGCTGACCGGTGCGCAGGGCCCCGTGCAGTCCGTCTCCACCGGCTGCACCTCCGGTCTCGACGCGATCGGATACGCCTTCCAGGCGATCGAGGAGCGGCGGGCCGATGTGTGCATCGCCGGGGCCGCGGACTCGCCGATCACCCCGCTGACCGTGGCCTGCTTCGACTCGATCAAGGCCACCTCCGCGAACAACGACAACGCGGCCACCGCCTCGCGGCCGTTCGACGCCCACCGGGACGGCTTCGTCCTCGGCGAGGGCGCCGCCGTGCTGGTCCTGGAGGAGCTGGAGCACGCCCGGGCCCGGGGGGCGCGGGTCTACTGCGAGTTCCGGGGCTTCGCCACCTACGGCAACGCGTACCACATGACCGGTCTGACGCGGGAGGGGCTGGAGATGTCCGAGGCGATCGACCACGCGCTCGGCCACGCCCGCGTCAACAGCGACGAGATCGACTACGTCAACGCGCACGGCTCGGGCACCAAGCAGAACGACCGGCATGAGACGGCGGCCGTGAAGCGGTCCCTGGGCGAGCACGCGTACAAGACCCCCATGAGCTCGATCAAGTCCATGGTGGGCCATTCCCTGGGGGCGATCGGCGCCATCGAGGTGGTCGCCTGCGCCATGGCGCTCGCCCATGGCGTGGTGCCGCCGACGGCCAACTACGAGACCCCCGACCCCGAATGCGACCTCGACTATGTCCCGCGCACCGCCCGCGCCCTCCCGCTGCGCAATGTGCTGTCGGTCGGCAGCGGGTTCGGCGGCTTCCAGTCCGCGGTGGTGCTGGGCCGGACGGACGGGAGGGCGGCATGAACGCGGCGATGAACACCCGGAACCGGGGCGCGGCCATCACGGGCATCGGTGTGATCGCCCCGGGCGGGGTGGGCACCGATGCCTTCTGGAAGGCGACCCGGGAGGGGATCCCCTGCCTCGACCGGATCTCCCGCGAGGGCAGCGGGCACTTTCCGGTCCGGATCGGCGGCCAGGTCCGCGGCTTCGATCCGGGGTCGATGATCGAGGAGCGCTTCCTCGTCCAGACCGACCGCTTCACCCACTTCGCGATGGCCTCGGCCGATCTCGCGCTGGACGACGCCCGGCTGCCGGTGGACGACATGTCGCCGTTCGCGATCGGCGTGGTGACCGCCTCCGGTTCCGGGGGCGGTGAGTTCGGCCAGCGCGAGCTGCAGCAGCTCTACGGCAAGGGGCCGCGCTATGTGGGCCCGTACCAGTCCATCGCGTGGTTCTACGCGGCCAGCACCGGCCAGGTCTCCATCCGCGGCGGGTTCAAGGGCCCCTGCGGAGTGGTGGCCAACGACGAGGCCGGCGGTCTTGACGCGCTCGCGCACGCCCGCCGGTCCATCCGGCGGGGGGCGGACGCGATGGTGGCCGGCGCCTCCGAGGCATCGCTGGCGCCGTACTCCATCGTCTGCATGCTCGGCTGGGACGAGCTGAGCCGGGCCCGCGACGCGGGCCGGGCCTATCTGCCGTTCACCGAGGACGCCTGCGGATTCGCGCCCGGCGAGGGCGGGGCGATGCTGGTCGTGGAGGAGGAGGGGGCCGCCCGGCGCCGCGGGGTGCGGATCCGGGGCTTCATCGCCGGATACGGCTCGACCTTCACCGGGGCCTCCCGGTGGGAGCGGTCCCGGGAGGGGCTCGCCCAGGCCATCCGGGTCGCCCTGGAGGACGCGCAGTGCGCGCCGGAGGAGATCGACATGGTCTTCGCCGACGCGCTCGGCGTGCCCGAGGCCGACCGTGCCGAGGCGCTGGCCATCGCCGACGCCCTCGGGCCGCACGGCACCCGGGTCCCGGTGACCGCGCCGAAGACCGGCTTCGGCCGGGTGCACTGCGCGGCCCCCACGCTCGACGTGGTGGCCGCCGTGCTCTCCATGGAGCACCGCGTCGTGCCCCCGACCCCGTACGTCACCGACGTCTGCCATGAGCTCGACCTGGTCACCCGCAGCTCCCGGCCCGCCGAGCCGCGGACGGCGCTGGTGCTCAGCCGAGGGCTCATGGGTTGCAACGCGGCGCTCGTGCTCCGCGGACCGGAAGGAGATTACTGATGTCAAGTCAACTGTCCTATGGGGAACTGGCCACGCTCATGAAGCGCTGCGCCGGGCTCACCGTCGACCCGGACATGATGCAGACCCGGCCGGACTCCACCTTCGAGGAGTACGGCCTGGACTCGCTCGGCCTGCTCGCCATCGTCGGTGAGCTGGAGAACCGGTACGGCACCCCGATCGAGCCGGGTGCCGAAAGCTGCAAGACCCCCGGGGACTTCCTCGACGTCATCAACACCTCACTTACCTCAGGAGCATGAAGATGGCAGGCCACACCGACAACGAGGTCATGATCAAGGCGCCGTTCGACCTCGTCTGGAACATGACCAACGACCTGGAGAACTGGCCGCAGCTCTTCAGCGAGTACGCCTCGGTCGAGGTGCTCCAGCGGACCGGGGACACCACCACCTTCCGCCTCACCATGCACCCCGATGAGGACGGCAAGGTCTGGAGCTGGGTCTCGGAGCGGGAGACGGCCCGCGATGTGCGCACGGTATGGGCCCGCCGCGTCGAGCCCGGCCCCTTCGCGTACATGAACATCCGCTGGGAGTACGAGGAGGAGTCCGAGGGCACCCGCATGCGCTGGACCCAGGACTTCGAGATGCGGCCCGACGCACCGGTCGACGACCCCACGATGACCGACCACATCAACCGCAACTCCCGTATCCAGATGGATCTGATCCGGGACAAGATCGAGCAGCGGGCCCGGGAGACGGTGGGGGCATGAGCGTGTACCGCACCATGATCGTCGCCAAGATGCAGCGGGACGCGGCCCCCCAGGTGGCCAAGATCTTCGCCGATTCCGACCGGGGCGAACTGCCCAAGCTGATCGGTGTCACCGGCCGCAGCCTCTTCCAGTTCGGTGATGTGTATCTGCATCTGATCGAGGCCGACCGGCCGCCGGCCACCGAGGTCACCAAGTACGCCAAGCACCCGGAGTTCCGTGACGTCAGCGCCCGCCTCCAGCCGTATATGCGGGCGTACGACCCGGCGACCTGGCGCGAGCCCAAGGACGCCATGGCGCATGAGTTCTACCGCTGGGAGCGCGACGCGGGCTAGCGGAGCCGTCCCGCCGCACGGGGCCGCCGACGGAGTTCACACCTCCCGGCGGCCCTTTCCTTATGCCCGGCGAGCGAAAATCTCACACTACTGGGCTCATCGGAATGATGTCTGCCGAAAAGGTGAAAGGACGTCAGTCCATTCGCGCGGCAAATGAGTGATCATTGCGCTTATCTACACCCAGAGGGCTTACAACGGAGCAGATCGCAGGCCGCGCCGAGTGGCAGGGGGAGCTCTCGTCGCTGACGGTGGATAAGACGCCGATGCGATCCCTTTATCTGGCAAATAGTCAGTATCGCGACGGCGCCGGAAGGAATGACTCATGCGATCTACTCGCGCACTCTTCACCGGGGCGGCGATTGCCGCCACCCTGACCCTGGGCGCCCCCGCCGCCGCGTTCGCCGCCGACGTCTCGGACCCGGGCGGTCACGGTGGGTACTCGAGCAGCCAGGAGTCCTCCGAGGACGGCTACGGCCAGGGCGGCAGCTCCTGGAAGGACAAGGACGACCACGGTCGCGAGGACGGCCGGGAAGACCACGGCAAGGAAGAAGAGCACGGCAAGGAAGAGATGAAGGGCAAGGACGAGGGCGGCGAGCGCGACTGGTCCTCCTCCCACGGCAAGGACGAGGACCGCGACTTCGACCACGGCAAGGACGAGGGCCGGGAGCACGAGCGCGAGTGGGACGGCAAGAAGGACGACCACGACTGGTCCGGCGGATCCTGGAAGGACCACGAGAAGGGCGAGAAGCCGCGCGGTGGCGTCCACACCGGTGGTGGCGGCATGGCCACCACGGGCAGCGGCATGGCCGCCGGCTCCGTCCTGCTCCTCGGTGGTCTGGGCGCCGGCGCCTACGCCCTGCGTCGCCGCAAGCCGACCGGCACCGCGATCTGAGCCTGACGCTTTCGTAATTCCGTGCTGCCGTGGCACCTCCGCCGAGCGGTGGTGCCACGGCAGCGCCACGAGCGCTGTGAAAAGCGGCCGTGAGAAAAGCACCGTAAGAAAGGCGCTGTGAGAAAGGCGAACACCCCTATGGGAAAGCCGGCCAAGCAGGGCGCTGCCGACAGCAACACCCGCATCCTCCGCTGGGCCGCCGCGTCGGCCCTCATCGGCGTATTCCTCATCTACAACTCCGTCGACGCCGCCTCGCAGAACACCCCGGCGTCGGCCCGGCCCGCGGCCAGCGCCCCGGCGTCCATCTCCGAACCGGAGAGCGACACTTCGGCCGAGGACGACTACGCGGACTCCCCGGAGTCGACGGCCGCCCCCGAGTCCCGTCCGGGACCCGCGCTGCCGCGCTCCCCCGCGTCCCATCTGGACATCCCCTCGATCGGCGTGAGCGCGCCCTTCACCCCCCTCTCGCTGGACGTGTCGGGTGTGCTGGTGCCGCCTCCGGACACCGAGCAGAACCTGGTGGGCTGGTACGAGGGCGGCCCCTCCCCCGGTGAACGCGGCAATGCCATCGTGGCCGGGCACGTGGACACCAAGATCGGCCCGGCGGTGTTCGCCACCCTCAGCCAGCTCAAGCCGCAGGGCAAGGTGGCCATCACCCGCGAGGACGGGATCGTCGCGACCTTCGTCGTCGACAAGATCAAGACGTTCAAGAAGAACGCCTTCCCGGACCAGAAGGTGTACGGGGACACCCCCAATGCCCAGCTGCGGCTGATCACCTGCGGCGGGGCCTATGACCACACGGCCAAGGACTACACGGCCAATGTGGTGGTGTTCGCGCACCTCAGCTCGTACCGCTACAGCTGACGGACCGATATCAGCTGACGGACCGGCAGCCGACAAGCCGAGCACACGCCACGGTGCCCGCGTCGTCGAGGACGGACGACGCGGGCACCGTGGTGTGTGCGGCTAGCGGCGGCCCTTGGCCGGCACCGTGGAGTCGAAGGCGTGCAGCGCGCCGTTGACCGGCCGGATGTCGGTCACGTTCAGACCGGCCTCGGTCATCCGCGTCACCATGCTGTCCTCGGTGTGCTTCCGGCCGCCCACATTGAGCAGCAGGAACAGGTCCATCGCCGTGGTGAAGGACGAGGGGCTGTTGTCGACGAGGTTCTCGATGACGACCACCCTGGCGCCGGGCCGCGCCGCCGCGACCACGTTGGCGAGCGTCCGGCGGGTGCTCTCGTCGTTCCATTCGAGGATGTTCTTGATGATGTAGAGGTCGGCCTCGACGGGGACCTCACGACGGCAGTCGCCGGGCACCAGCGTCGCCCGCGAGGCCAGTGGCCCGCCGTCCCGCAGCCGCGGATCGGCGTTCGCCACCACCTGCGGCAGGTCCAGCAGCGCGCCCTGCAGCGCCGGGTGCCGCTCCAGCAGGCTGGCCAGCACATGGCCCTGGCCGCCGCCGATGTCCACCACGTCCTTGACCCCGTCGAGGTCGAGGAAGGCGGCGACATCGGCGGCGGACTGCCGGCTGGAGGTGGTCATCGCGGCGTCGAACACCCGGGCCGACTCGGGGGCGTCCTCATGGAGATAGGCGAAGAAGTCCTTGCCGTAGATCTCGTTGACGACACAGCCGCCGCCGCGCACCGCACGGTCCAGCAGCGGCCACGCCTCCCAGGTCCACGGCTCGGTGCACCACAGGGCGATGTTCCGCAGACTGCCCGGGGTGTCCTCGCGCAGCAGCCGGGACATCTCGGTGTGCCGGAAGCGGCCGTCCTCGGTCTCGGCGAAGATCTGGCAGCAGGCCAGGGAGCGCAGCAGCCGGCGCAGCGGATCGGGCTCGACGTCCACGGCGGAGGCCAGTTCGCCGATGGAGGCGGGCTGCTCCCCCAGCGCGTCGGCGATCCGCAGCCGGACCGCGGCGCGCACCGAGGCCGCCCGTGCGGCGCCGAAGACGATCTCCCGCAGCTGCATGGGCGGCGGGAGCGCGGCCGGTGGGGGCTGTGCCGCGGCCGCGGGGGTGGTGGTGTCCACAGTGGTCATGACGTCGCCTCTCAGCACCGGCCCGTGGGCACGGACAGCTCGCACACGTTGTCGGTGAAGGTGTTGTCGGGGCCCTTGTCCCGGTCGGCCAGGTCGGCGGGCTTGTTGCCGCTCATCACGTTGCGGCTGACGGCGTTCTTGGCGTTGGGGGCGCCCACGACGCTGGTGAACAGCACGATCCCGCCGGACATGGGCGAGGTGCCCACGTTGTCGGTCACCTGGTTGCCCGTCACCCGGGTGCCCTCGGTGCCGGTGAGCACGATGCCGGCGCCCTGGATGAAGGGGAGCCGGTCGGTGGCCGCGCAGTAGGCGTTGTTCGCGTACACGGAGTTGTGGCGGACGTTCAGGTCTCCGGCGCGCGGGGTCGATTCGTCGCCGACGATGAACACCCCGGCGCAGTTGGCGGTGATGGTGTTCCGCTCGACGGTCATGTCGCGCAGCCGGCGGACCACGACACCGGTCCGGTTGCCGCTGAGCTGGTTGCCGGTGACCAGGGTGCCCAGGGCGTCGGTGGCGCCGCCCTCGGCGTCGATGGTGTTGGCCAGGAAGATGCCGGACTGCTTGTTGCTCCGCGAGACGTTGTCGGCGAAGGTGCCGCGGGTGGACATCTCCTGGCCCATGCCCTGCTGGCCGTTGTCCTCGGCGACGGTGTCCCGCACGGTCATCCGGTCGGTGCCGGAGCCCCAGATGCCGTTCTTGGCGAAGCCGGTGACCTTCAGCGAGCCGATCCGTACATCCGAGACGGGATCTTGGGCCGTCCCGGTGACGCAGATGCCGTGGCCGGCCGCGCCACAGGCGTTGTCCGACGGCTTCGCGGCCGGGGAGAGCACGGTGCTCTCGCCCGCGCCGAGCAGGGTCAGCCGGTCGGTGGTGATCTGGATGTTCTCCCGGTAGGTGCCGGGCCGGAGCTCGATGGTGTCGCCGGGCTTGGCGGCGTCCACGGCGGCCTGGACGGACTGGCCCGGCTGCACCACATGGCGGGTCCCGGCCTGGTCGACGGGGGCGGCGTGGGCTCCGGGGAGCTGGGCGAGTTCGATGACGAGGACGGCCGTGAGGCCTGCGAGGTGACGAAGTTTCGGAGTGCGCATGAACAGGAAGCTAGGTGCGCTCCGCACCACTCGCCACTTATGATCTGCCTGTCACCTATGCGCCGTATTCCCCCACTTGGCCCTCTATTCGAGCACGCGCGAGGCCCCCACCGGCAGATCCCACAGTTCCTCGCGCGGGCGGCCGGTGGCCTCCCAGGCGGCGCGGATCCGGTGCAGCGGCTCCAGGGGCGGCTCGGCCGAGAGCAGGAAGGTCGACCAGTGCATCGGCGCCAGCACCCGCGCTCCCAGGTCCAGATGCGCCCGTACGGCGTCCTCCGGATCGGTGTGCACCCCGCCCAGCATCCAGCGCGGCTCATAGGCGCCGATGGGCAGCAGCGCCACGTCGATGCCCGGGTAGCGGCGGCCGATCTGCCGGAACCAGTGGCCGTAGCCGGTGTCCCCGGCGAAGTACACCCGCCGGCCGCCGGGCGCGGTGATGACCCATCCGCCCCACAGCGAGCGGCAGGTGTCGGTGAGGGTGCGCTTGCTCCAGTGGTGGGCCGGGACGAAGTCGAAGCGGACCGGGCCGTCCTCGCCGGGCAGTTCGGCCGCCTCCCACCAGTCGAGCTCGGTCACCCGGGTGAACCCACGCGTCCGGAACCAGCCGGCGAGCCCGGCCGGGACGAAGACCGGCGTCGTCCTCGGCAGCCGCTTGACCGTGGGTGCGTCCAGATGGTCGTAGTGGTTGTGGCTGATGACGACCGCGTCGACCGGCGGCAGATCCTCCCAGCGGACCCCCACCGGGGTGACCCGGGCCGGGGTGCCGAGGATCCTGCGGGCCCAGACCGGGTCGGTGAGCACGGTGAGCCCGCCGATCCGCAGCACCCAACTGGCGTGCCCCGCCCAGGTGACCGCGGTCCGGCCGGGGGCGGGGAGCGGCAGCGGCCCCGGCTCGAAGGGCAGCTCGGGGATCTGGCGGAGCGTCTTCACGGGCGGTCTGAGCCGCCCCTCCCGCGCCAGCCGGGCCACCGCCCGCACCCCGGGCAGCGGCGAGGTCAGCCGATCGGCGAACGACCGCGGCCAGCGACGGACCTCGTACAGCGGCCGGGGGCCGGCCGGCCGGGCGGCGGCCGGCTCGGAGGTCGCCGGCTCGGGGGCAGCCGGATCGGGGGCAGCCGGATCGGGAGCAGCCGGATCGGGGCTGCCCGACTCGGACGTGGCCGGATCGGGGACGGCAGGATCGGGACCGGCCGGATCGGAGGTAACCGATGCGCGGGCCGCCCGATCGGAGGTGGCCGATGCAGGGGCGGCCAGATCGGGACTGGCCGGCTTGGAGGACCCGGGGACGGCCGGATCGGGGCTGGCCGGATCAGGGCTGGCCGGATCGGGGGCGGCCGGCCCAGGAGCGGCCGGCTCGGGGTTGGCCGCCTCGGATGTGGTCGGGACCGGACGGGGCCGGTCGGCCGGTTCCGCCGGGTCGGCCTGCTCGGCGTGGTCGGTCATGGCCTGGCTCCCTTCCCTCTCTGGTCCGGCCCTTCCGTGCCGGGCGTCATGGCGGCGGCCCAGGGCCGCTCAGCCCACCGGACCGTCCTCGATCAGGTCCCGGAAGGCCGTCTCGAAGTCGGCCAACGCCGCGGCCACATGGGGCAGTTCCAGCGGATCGGGCGCCTGGAGCGCCCGTAGCCGCGCCTCCTCCGACGCCCCCAGCAGCGGCAGCGTCGCCAGCCGGAGCCGCAGGGTGTGCGGGGGGTCGCCGAAGCGATGACCGCCGGCCACGCTCCGGCCGATCCGCCGCACCAGCTCGCGCTCCAGCTCCACCGAGTCGGTGATGCCACGTGCGGCGAGCACCCCGCGCAGCTCGTCGAGGTCGGCGTAGAGATGGCGGCCGGCCTGCGGCGGGCGGGCCAGCGCCCCGACGGCGGTCAGCGCGCGGTAGGCGGCCGCGGCCACGGCCCCGTGCGCCCGGGCCGCGGCGGCCATCCGGCCCCGGACCGGCTCGGGCTCGCCGAGGGCGTAGGCGGCGGCCGCCGTGATGGACGCGGGCAGCCCGGAGCGTACGGCGGTGAGCAGGGACAGCACCCGGCCGCGCAGCTCCACCCCGCGCTCGGTGGCCGGGAACCGGGCCATCGCGGCGGGCCAGCCCGCCGGGGTGAAGGCGCCCACCAGATCGGAGAGCACGATCACGTTCTCCGGGCTCATCTCGGCCGGGCTGAGCAGCACCGTGCCATGCGGATGGTGAACGGTGTCCCGCCAGGTCTCGTCGCTGACGATCAGCAGCCCCTCGGCCACGGCCGCCTCGCACACCTCGTGCAGCAGCTCGGGCGGGGCCACCGTGCCCGTGGGGTCGTCGGCCACCGACAGCAGCAGGACCCGCGGCACCCCGCCCTCGGCGCGGATCCTGCGGACGATCTCCAGCAGCGCGAAGGGATCGGGCAGCCCACCGCATTCGGCCGGGACGGGCGCGTGGTGGGCGCGCCGGTCCACCAGCCGCACCAGCGGCGCGTACCAGGCGGCGCAGGGGCGGGGCAGCAGCACATCGCCACCGGGGCCCGAGGCGAGCAGCGCCAGCAGCAGCGGCTCGGCGCCGGGGGCGACCACGACATGCTCCGGATCGGTCCACAGCCCGCGCCGCGACCAGTAGCCACAGGCGGCCGAGCGCAGCCCGGCCGAGCCGCCGACCGGCTCCGGCGCGGTGTGGCCGGCCGCCGCGACGAAGCTGTCGAGCAGCTCCGGGAGGACCGGCAGCCCGCCGTCGTCCCGGTCCGCCGGAGCCGGGGCGGTCCACTGCCGCTGCATTCGTCCACCTCCGCCCGTGCCGGACGCGTCACCGCCTGCGTATGTCCACCTTCGCAGATCTCCGGCGCCGTTTCGCGGAAGGCGGCCGGGGGACCCGGGCGCCATGACAGCCATGCCGGAACAGCACGATGTGGTGGACGTCCTCACCGCGGACCACCGCGTGGTGCGCAACCTCTTCGAGGGGTACCGCGCCACCACCGACCCCGACCAGCGGCGGCAGCTCGTCGACCGGATGACGGTGGAGGTGGTGCGGCACTCCGTGGCCGAGGAGACCTATCTGTACCCCACGGTCCGCAAGGCGCTGCCGAACGGCGACCGGATCGCCGACGAGGAGATCGAGGAGCTGACCGAGGCCGAGCGGATCCTGTCCGACCTGGACGCCGTGGACCCCCGGGACCGACGGTTCGACCCGCTGGTCCGGGAACTGATGGACGTGGTGGCCATGCATATCCGCGGTGAGGAGGACCTCGTCTTCCCCGAGCTGCGGGAGCGGCTCACCCCCGAGGAGCGGATGATGCTGGGCCTGCGCGTCGGCGAGGCGACGGCCGCCGCGCAGGGCGTGCCACCGGTCAGCCCGGAAGGTCCCGGTCCGGGCCGGACCCTGGCCGACCGGGTCCGGGAGCGGCTGACCGGTCGAACGCGATGAGCTCCTTCTCCAGACCACGGCCGCGGGTGCGCACCACGGTCCCGGCGAGTTCCCCCAGCTTTTTGTTGGTCCGCTGGGAGAGCCGGCGCAGCAGATTGAACGCCTGGTCCGCGTCACAGCCCAGGACGTACATGACGATGCCGCACGCCTGGTCGACCACCGGCCGGGTGCGCAGCGCCGTGTCCAGCTGGTCGACCTGGACGAGGGCGGCGCGGTAGAGCCGGTCCCGGGCCATGCTCTCGGTGGCCAGGTCGCCGAGCAGTTCGGTGGCGCCCTGGGCGGCCTTCTTCAGGGGGCCGGGGCGCAGCCCGTAGACCGAGACGGTCACGGTGAGCCCGTCGCAGGCGAAGGGCAGGGTGGCGGTGGACCGGACGCCCGCGTCCAGCGCCCGCGCCCGGTAGCGCGGCCAGCGGTCGTCGTGGAGCAGATCGTCGGCGCCCGCCGGGCGGCCGGTGTCGAGCGCCGCGAGGATCGGGCCCTCCCCGGTGCTCATCTGGACCGACACCAGCGCGGACAGATCGGGGTGGGTGGCCGCCGTGGTCCGGTCGGCGGCCGCGGCGCCGGAGGACTCCTCGGCGAGCACGGCGGTGGCCGTCGCCCCGCAGCTGTCGCGCGTGCCCGCGGCGGCCTGCTCGGCCAGTTCGGCCAGGCCGCGGCCGAGGGACGGCGCGTCGGTCTGGCAAGCCGTGCGGATGTGCGTACGGTCGGGCATCGCCGGATCCGCTCCTTTCGGTCGGTTTCGCTCCGGTGCGATGTGCGCTTACGGTCCCGTCCCCGTCCGGGCCCCGATTTCTTCGCCTTCCCACGGCATTGAGCGGAAAACGACACCCGGGCCGTCCACCGCGTCCGGTCAGGCTACGGTGTGCCCATGCCAGGCGCTCAGGAGTTTGGTGCGGAGCTCACAGACTTCCGCAGACGGGTCGACGAATTGCGGACCGCGCGGGCCTCGCTGCCCTCGCAGGAGCGGCTGTCCTTGCTGGACGCCGCTCTTTTCGAGCTCCAGCACGTGGTCGACGTGCTGTGGCCGCGGTACGACGAGCTGACGGCGGCGTCCCGGAGCCCCGGCGGGGGCCGGGCCGACCCACAGGAACAGCAGCTGCTGCGGGCGCTGTTCCAGCGGCTGCCGGTCCCTGCGGTCCTGCTCGACCGCGACACCGTGGTGCGGCGCATGAACTTCGCCGCCACCCAGCTCTTCCACACCCGCGCCGGGTACGCCACCGGGCGTCCGCTCGCCGCCTCGCTGCGGCGGGACGGGCAGGCGGCGCTGCGCTCGCAGGTCGCCGCGGTCGCGCGCGGCGAGGGCGACCGCAGCCTGACGGTGCGGCTGTCGCAGCCGTCGGCCGATGGTGAGGTGCGGGTGACCCTGGCCGCGCTGCGGCCGCCGGGCGAGCCCCATCCGGCGGTGCTGGCGGCGTTCCAGCCCGGGGTGATCGGCGCCCCGGCGGGCGTGGGGACGGCCGGGGCGCGGCGCCCGGAGTCCCGGCCGGACCTGGCGGAGGTGACCCGCCATGCCGAGCTGCTGGATTTGGCCGACGACATGGCGGCGGCACTGCTGAGGGTGGCGCTGGCCGGGGGCGGTCCGGAGGCCGTGCTGGCCAGGGCCGCGGAGGTGCTGCACGGCCGGTTCGCGGACTGGGTGATCGCCGACCTGGCCCCGGAGAGCGGTCCCGGCACCGCGCGCCGGGTGGTGGCGCTCGGCCCGCGGGACGCGGTGGGCGACCGTACGGCCTCCCTGGCCGAGCAGGACCCGGCCGACTGCCCCCTGGTGGTGGACGCGCTGTCCGACGGGGTCTCCGCGCTGCGGGTGAGCCCGGCCGACGCCGACGCCTTCGGCCGGGACGCCACGGGTGCGCCCGTCTTGGTGCGGGAGGAGGTCACCTCGCTGCTGTGCATACCCCTGCGCGCCGCTGCCACGGATCCGGTCCGCGGGGCGCTCACGCTCTTCCGTACCGGCGGGCGCGGTGCCTTCGAGATGGCGGAGGCGGGCGTGGCGGACCGGATCTCCCGCCATGTCGCCCTGGCCATGCCGCGCACGGTGCCGCGGGCCCCGGCGCCGGGGGCGTGACCCGGCGGGGCGGCGAGCCGTAAGAACGCCGGGCGCGGGCGCGAGAACGCCGGGCGCGGGCGCGAGAACGCCGGGCGCGGGCGCGAGAACGCCGGGCGCGGGCGCGAGAACGCGGGGCGCGGGCGCGCGCTGGTCGGCACACGGGGCGCGGGCCCGCCCCGGCCCCACACCGGGCGCGGGCCCGCCGGCCCCGGGCGCCTGCCGATCCGACGCCGGGCGCGTGCCTTCAGCGCACCACCGCTGCCCGTCCCGCGCCGGATCAAACGAGGTTTTCTTCCCCGGACGCCGGTTACCCGTCGCATCTGCCGACATCCGCCGGCTCCGCGCTCGAGGAGGCCCCATGACCGAGTACGGCTATTTCCTGGCCGCCGAAGAACACGGGCCCGCGGACCTCGTCGAGCAGGCCCGGATGGCGGAGCAGGCCGGTTTCAGCGCCTTGTGGATCTCCGACCACTACCACCCCTGGAACGACGCCCAGGGCCAGAGCCCCTTCGTCTGGTCGGTGATCGGCGCCCTCGCGCAGGCCACCAGCCTGCCCGTGCAGACCGCGGTGACCTGCCCGATCATCCGTATCCACCCGGCCATCGTGGCCCAGGCCGCCGCGACCAGCTCGGTGCTGCTGGAGGGCCGCTTCCGGCTGGGCGTGGGCAGCGGCGAGGCGCTGAACGAGCATGTGCTGGGCGACCGCTGGCCGCCCGCGCCGATCCGGCTGGAGATGCTGGAAGAGGCCGTGATGCTGATGCGCCAGCTGTTCGAAGGGCACCGCGTCACCCATCACGGCAAGCACTACACGGTGGAGAACGCACGGCTGTACACGGTGCCCGAGGAGCCGGTGCCCATCGACATCGCGGCCTTCGGATCGGCCGCCGCCGCGCTGGCCGGGCGGGTCGGCGACGGCTTCATCACCGTGGTCCCGGACGCGGAACTGGTGGCGCGGTTCCGGCGCGGCAGCGGCGCCGGGGGCAACAGCAAACCGGCCCGCGGCGGGCTGAAGGTGTGCTACGGCCCGGACCCCGACGAGGCGCTGCGCACCGCCCATCGGCTGTGGCCGACCGAGGCGCTGCCCGGTGCGGTGCTGTCGACGCTGGCCACCCCGAGCCAGTTCGAGCAGGCCGCCCAGCTCGTCACCCCCGAGCGGCTGGCCGAAGAGGTGGTCTGCGGGGATGACGCGGAGGCGCATGTCCGGGCACTCAGCGCGTACGCCGAGGCCGGATTCGACACCGTCTACGTCAATCAGATCGGCCCCGACCAGCGGGGCTTCTTCGACTTCTACCGCACCAAGGTGCTGCCGCAGGTGGCCCGCTGAGAACCGCCGCGGGGAGCCGGGCCGACAACCGCCACGGCCGGCCGGGACCGGCTCGCCCCGAACCACTCGCCTCGAACCATGAGCACGGCTGAACCGCCGAGAGGAGCGATGACTCACCATGACCATGAAAGTGGCCGACTACATCCTCGCCCGACTGTCCGAGTGGGGTGTCGAGCATGTCTTCGGCTACCCGGGGGACGGCATCAACGGCCTGCTCGCCGCATGGGGGCGGGCCGAGAACGAACCCCGGTTCATCCAGGCCCGGCACGAGGAGATGGCGGCCTTCGACGCCGTCGGCTACGCCAAGTTCAGCGGCCGCCTCGGGGTGTGCGCGGCCACCTCGGGCCCCGGCGCGATCCACCTGCTGAACGGGCTGTACGACGCCAAGCTGGACCATGTGCCGGTGGTGGCCCTGGTCGGCCAGACCCACCGCAGCGCGATGGGTGGCTCGTACCAGCAGGAGGTGGATCTGCACAGCCTCTTCAAGGACGTGGCCTCCGACTTCCTGGAGACGGTCACCGTCCCCGAGCAGCTGCCCAACGTCCTGGACCGGGCGATCCGCACCGCCTACGCCCGCCGCGCCCCCACCGCCGTGATCATCCCGGCGGATGTGCAGGACCTCGACTACTCCCCGCCCACCCATGAGTTCAAGATGGTGCCCTCCAGCCTGGACCGCAGCGGCTGGTCCGCGGTGCCGTCCAGCACCGCGGTGGAGCGGGCCGCGGAGGTGCTGAACTCCGGCGAGCGGGTGGCGATCATGGTCGGCCAGGGCGCCGCCGGCGCGCGCGAGGAGGTCCGGCGGATCGCCGAGACCCTCGGCGCCGGTGTCGCCAAGGCGCTGCTCGGCCTGGATGTGCTCAGCGATGAACTGCCCTATGTCACCGGGTCCATCGGGCTGCTGGGCACCCGGCCCTCGTACGAGATGATGCGGGACTGCGACACGCTGCTGACGATCGGCTCCAGCTTTCCGTACGCCCAGTTCCTGCCGGAGTTCGGCAAGGCGCGCGGCGTCCAGATCGATCTCGATCCGCACATGATCGGGATGCGCTATCCGTACGAGGTCAATCTGGTCGGCGACGCGCGCGAGACCCTGCTGCGGCTGCTGCCACAGCTGGAGCGGAAGACGGAGCGCGGCTGGCAGGAGGAGATCATCTCGGGCGTACGGCGCTGGCGCGAGGTGATGTCCCAGCGCGCGGAGGTCTCCGCCGACCCGATCAACCCCGAGTACGTGGCCCACTGCCTGGATCCGCTGCTGCCCTCCGACGCCATCATCACCTGCGACTCCGGCTCCGTGGCCAACTGGTACGCCCGCCATCTGCGGATGCGCGGCGAGATGCGCGCCTCGCTGTCGGGCACGCTGGCCACGATGGGCTGCGGGGTGCCGTACGCGATCGGCGCCAAGTTCGCCCATCCGGACCGGCCGGCGGTGGCGCTGGTCGGGGACGGCGCGATGCAGATGAACGGCATGGCGGAGCTGATCACGGTGGCCAAGTACCGCCAGTCGTGGGAGGACCCCCGGCTGGTGATCGGCGTCTGGAACAACCAGGACCTCAACCAGGTCACCTGGGAGATGCGGGCGATGGGCGGGGCGCCGCAGTTCCTGCCCTCGCAGCAGCTCCCCGACGTCTCCTACGCGCGGTTCGCCGAATCGCTCGGCCTGACCGGCATCCGGGTGGAGAAGCCCGAGCAGGTCGAGCAGGCGTGGCGCCAGGCGCTGGCCGCGGACGGCCCGGTGGTCGTGGAGTTCCTCACCGATCCGGCCGTACCGCCGATCCCGCCGCATGCCACCTGGGAGCAGATGGAGGCCACGGTCGAGTCGATCATGAAGGGCGACTCGGACCGGGCGGGCATGGTCCGCCAGGGCCTGAAGGCGAAGGTGCAGGAGTACCTGCCGCACCGGAAGAAGACCACGGACGACGCCTGATGCGCCCGTAGCCCCTGATGTATCCGTTTCGATCCCGTCCGCGCTGGCTACCCGCCGCACCGGACAGATGCGATACCCGGACCGGAAGGACGTGAGCAGCAATGAAGGTCGCCTTTCTCGTCGCCCCCGAAGGCGTGGAACAGGTCGAGCTGACCGACCCCTGGCAGGCGGTCCGGGATTCCGGGGGCACCCCTCGTCTGGTGTCCACCAAGCCCGGCCGTATCCAGGCGTTCAACCACCTCGACAAGGCGGACACCTTCGAGGTCGACCAGGTGGTCAAGGACGCCACGGTCGAGGAGTACGACGCCCTGGCGCTGCCCGGCGGGGTCGCCAATCCCGACTTCCTGCGCCTGGACAACAAGGCCGTCGCCTTCGCCAAGGGCTTCTTCGACGCGGGGAAGCCGGTGGCCGCGATCTGCCACGCCCCCTGGACGCTGGTGGAGGCCGATGTGGTGCGCGGCCGCACCCTGACCTCCTGGCCGAGTCTGCGCACCGACATCACCAACGCCGGCGGGAACTGGGTGGACGAGCAGGTCAAGGTCTGCACCAGCGGTCCCAACGCCCTGATCACCAGCCGTAAGCCCGATGATCTCAAGGCGTTCTGTGAGGCGTTCCTGGAGGAGTTCTCGAAGGCGACGAAGGGATCGGCATCATGACGGAGGACCGCAAGGAGCGGCAGCGTGACCACTACCGTGCCCCCGACCCCGCCGAAGGACCGCTGACCACCGACCAGGGCGTGGCGGTCGACCACACCGACGACTCCCTCACCGTGGGCGAACGCGGCCCGACGCTGATGGAGGACTTCCACTTCCGCGAGAAGCTGACCCACTTCGACCATGAGCGGATCCCGGAGCGGGTGGTGCACGCGCGGGGCGCGGGCGCGTACGGCTACTTCGAGCCGTACGAGTCCTGTGCGGAGTTCACCCGTGCCGCCTTCCTCCAGGATCCGTCCGTGCGCACCCCGGTCTTCGTACGGTTCTCCACCGTGCAGGGGCCCCGGGGCTCGGCGGACACGGTGCGGGACGTGCGGGGCTTCGCGACGAAGTTCTACACCTCCGAGGGCAACTACGACCTGGTCGGCAACAACATGCCGGTCTTCTTCATCCAGGACGGGATCAAGTTCCCCGACTTCGTGCACGCGCTCAAGCCGGAGCCGCACAACGACATCCCGACCGGCGCCTCCGCCCATGACACCCTGTGGGACTTCGTCTCCCTGCAGCCCGAGACCATGCACATGATGATGTGGCTGATGTCGGACCGGGCGATTCCGCGCAGCTTCCGGATGATGCAGGGCTTCGGGGTGCACACCTTCCGCTTCGTGGACGCGCAGGGGCGCGGCACCTTCGTGAAGTTCCACTGGAAGCCGAAGCTGGGCGTCCACTCGCTGGTGTGGGACGAGGCGCAGGAGGCGGCGGGCCGCGACCCGGACTTCAACCGGCGCGATCTGTGGGAGGCGATCGAGGCGGGTCAGTACCCCGAGTACGAGCTGGGGGTGCAGCTGATCCCGGAGGAGGACGAGTTCAACTTCGACTTCGATCTGCTCGACGCCACGAAGATCGTTCCGGAGGAGCAGGTGCCGGTGCGGCCGATCGGCCACATGGTGCTGAACCGCAACCCGGACAACTTCTTCGCCGAGACCGAGCAGGTGGCCTTCCACACCGGGAACGTCGTCCCCGGTATCGACTTCACCAACGACCCGCTGCTGCAGGCCCGGAACTTCTCGTACCTGGACACCCAGCTGATCCGGCTGGGCGGCCCCAACTTCTCGCAGCTCCCGGTCAACCAGCCGGTCACCCCGGCCCGGACCAACCACCGGGACGGCTACCACCAGACCATGATCCACAAGGGCACCAACTACTCCCCCAACTCACTCGGCGGCGGCTGCCCGGCCCTCGCCGGCGCGGACGGCTATGCCTTCTCCCACTACGCGGAGCGGGTCGAGGGCCACAAGATCCGCAAGCGGAGCGAGTCCTTCAAGGACTTCTACAGCCAGGCCGCGCTGTTCTGGAACAGCATGAGCGACTGGGAGAAGCGCCATATCGTGGACGCCTTCCGCTTCGAGCTGGGCAAGGTCGCCGCGGTGCACGTGCGCGAGCGCACGGTCGAGCAACTGGCCCGGGTCGACTACGACCTGGCCTCGCAGGTGGCCCAGGGCATCGGCGTGGCCATGCCGGAGCCCGGCGCCAACAACCACAAACCGCAAGCCTCGCCCGCGCTGAGCCTGGAGAACCTCCGGGGCGACGGCTCGATCCGCACCCGCCAGATCGCGGTGCTGGTCATGGACGGGGTGGACACCGCCCAGCTCACCCAGGCCCAGGAGGCACTCACCGCCCAGGGCGCCGTCGTCGAGGCCCTCGCCCCGCACGACGGCAAGGTGACCGGCGCCGACGGCAACGGCTACGCGGTCGACCGCGCCCTCCCCACGGTCGCCTCCGTCCTCTACGACGCCGTCCTCCTCCCCGGCGGCCCCACCGGCACCCCCGACCTGGCCTCCGACAGCGCGGCCATGCGCTTCGTCCGCGACGCCTACCGCCACGGCAAACCCATCGGCGCCCTCGGCTCGGGCGTCGGCGTCCTCTCCTCCCTCGACCCGGAGGGCCTCCACATCGCCTCCGGCCACGGCCACGTCTGCACCGACCGAGGCGTGGTCACGGACACGACGACGGGCACGGCGAGCGAGGAATTCACCAGGGCCTTCACCGAAGCGATAGCGGCCCACCGCCACTGGGACCGCCCGCGAGTCCGCTGCTGAATTCCGCGGGGCGCGGTGGGCCGGCCGGTCATGGGGTGGGGGTGTGAGCGGAGTTTCCTCCGCTCACACCCCCACCCCGTGGTTGTCGGCCCGGCGGGGGCGGGGGCTTGTGGCCCGGCGGGAGCCGGGGGGCTTGTCGACCCGACGGGAGCCGGGGGCTCGTCAGCCCGACGGGAGCCGGCGCGCTCGTCAGCCCGGCGGGGCCGGGGGCTTGTCGACCCGACGGGAGCCGGGGGGCTCGTCGACCCGGCGGGGGCGCCAAGGTCCGGGGTTGCGTTCGCGGGGGCGTGTACGCCTGGGCGCGGTCGGCTTGCCCGGCTTCCCGGGCTTTGGAGGCGTTCGCAGGGCGAGCAGACCCGGATCCTCGGCACGCCGAGGCGCCGGGGGGCCCGGCGGGGCGCGGCCCGGACGCCGTCGGCTTGCCCGACTTCCCGGTCCTTGGGGACGTTCGCGGGGCGGCACGCCTAGGCGCCGTTGGCCTGATCGGCTTCGCGGGATCTCGGGTCGTGTTCACGCTTAGGGCACACCCAGGACCATCCGCACGCCAAGGCCCCGGGGCGGGTCGGGCACGCCTGGGCGCGGTCGGCCCGCCCCGGCTTCCCGGGTCTTGGGGGCGGTCGCGGGGCGGGCAGGGCCTGGAGTGGGGCCGTCTGTGCGCCGATGCGTTTGGCCTCCGGGGCTCGCTCGTGCGTTGGCACGGCACGGGTCGGTGTGCTGTATTTCAGCCTCTCCGGCGATTGAGAGCGGGGTCCGGGGCGGAGCCCCGGCGGGGGGCGGGGGGCGGAGCCCCTCGTTTCGGGAAGGGGCGGGGTGGGGGCTCTCCGCCGGAGGCGCCCACGCCCCGCCCCCGCCACCCCCGCTACGGCTCGCGGCCGAGCAACGCCAAGAGCCGAGCCTGCGCATCCGCCCCCGCCGGCGGCTCCACGGGGGCCGCAAAAAGCCCGCTCTCCTCCAAGTCCGCCGCATACGGCGCGACTTCCCGCACCGAAAAGTCCACCAGCGGCTTCGGAATGCGTTCCTCCGCCCCAATGGCCCGCGCCAGATCCCACGCGTGGACGGCCGCGTCAGCCGTCATCTGGGCACAGTAATGCGTGGCGGGGCTCTCCCCGTACGAGAGCTCGACCGTCCGGTCGAGGGCCCCCGGCTCGCGGAAGGCGTCCCGCGCCGCGGCGGCCACCACGTCCCACGTCGCGACCGGGTCGTCACCGAGCAGATCGCCCTCCAGCGCATCGCTCTGGTCGGCGACGCTCGCCCCCTCCCGGACCAGCGGCGGCACCCACATCTGCTCGACCGCGAGATGGTTCACCAGATCCCGCACGGTCCACTCGGTGCAGGGCGTCGGGTCGTCCCACTGGTTGGGCCGGATCTCGTGCACCCGTTCGGTGAAGAGGTCCAGCGCCTCGCCGTGCCTGGCCAGCAGCGGATTCTCCGCCATGGGCGATCACCCCGTCCGAGGAGGCTGAGGGGGCTGAGGAGGTGCCCCGGACCCCGGCGCCGGAGGTGGCGGAGGCGGAGGCGGAGGCGTCGGCGGCGTGGGAGGCGCGGAGGGCCCGGCGGGCCCTGAAGGAGCGGCAGGGCCCGAAGGAGCGGCAGGACCCGAAGAGCCCGATGGACCTGTAGGCGGGACAGGACCCGAGGGCGCCGACGGCGTGGTCCGCCCCGACGCCTGCGCCGCGGAGTTCTTCAGCCACCCCGCCGCCACCAGCAACAGCGCGAAGACGATCAGCGCCGCCGCCCACGCCGGAAGCGCGAGGGCGAGGAGCAGCACCAGGCACGCCGTGAGCGCACCCCCCGCGTAGAGCGCGGCCGCCGCCGCGCCACCGTAGAGGCGGACCGCGCGCCGTCCGGACTGCTCGCGCAGCTCCCTGCGGACTTCGTCGCGGACGGCCCGGGCGACCGGCTCCGCCAGGTCCCCGGACGAGGGTATGCCCGCCTTCGGATAGCCCGATTTATCAGTCATGCGCCGCCGGGTACCCGTGCCCCATCCTCGTTAACAGTCCCAGCCGACACGGTCGGGGCCGGAAACGTAAAACGGACGGGACACGGACGGGACACGGATACGCGGGCACGTCCGCAGGGCAGGGCAGGGCACGGCGTCGAACGCGGCCCCTGATTTCCACGTCCGACGCCGCTCCTCACTCCCTACGGGCCGCTCGGCCGCACCACGGGTCCCCGTCCCCGGCGTCCTCAAACGCCCCCGGGCTCGTCAAACGCACACCGCGACCTCGTGTTGATGCCATCGTGACGGGTACGCGTGGGGGACGCGAAATCTGGAGGGAGTACATGCGACTCGGACATCTCCAACCGCTGTACGAGCGCCCCGACCGCCCGGGCCCCTGGGCCAGCGTCTACTTCGACACCTCGCACCCGGACGAGTCCGCCGCGCAGGAGCGGGAACGCGCCGCCCGCGAGGCCGGTCGCCGACTGGAAGGGCAGGGCGCCGACCGGGCCACCTGCCGTGCGGTGTACGAGAGGCTGACCGCGGCGCCACCCGGCCCCGGGCCGGCGGCGGGCCGGGCCGTCTTCGCCACGGCCGGTGAGGTGGTCGTCGACACCCCGTTGCCGACCCCGCCGCCGATGGGCGAAGCCCCGTGCTGGTCGGCGCTGCCACATGTGGGACCACTGCTGGAGCTGACCGGCGAGGACCCGTCCTGCCTGGTGGCGTACATCGACCGCACCGGCGCGGACGTCGAGCTGCGGGACGGGCACGGTCTGCGCGACGGCCACGCCGGCGACCGGCTCGGCTCGGTGCACGGACGGCAGTGGCCGGTGCACCGCACCGCCAGTGCCGACTGGTCGGAGCGCCACTTCCAGCTCAAGACGGAGAACACCTGGGAGCACAACGCGGCGCTGATCGCCGACGAGCTGCGCGCCTGCCAGGAGGAGACCCAGGCGGATCTGGTGGTGCTGGCCGGGGACCCGCGCGAGCGGCGCGCAGTCCGTGACCAGCTGCCCAAGGCGCTGCGCTCGGTGGCGGTGGAGACCGCGCGCGGGGGCCGCGCCCCCGGTTCCGCCTCGCCCGGCACCCACGCCGCCCGGCTGCTGGACCAGGAGGTGGACGGCGCCCGCGCCCGGCATGCGCAGGAGCGCGGCGTGGCGGCGATGGAGCGGTTCCGGGCCGGCCGGATGCCCTCGGACGGGCGCGTGGAGGCGGCCGAAGGAGTTCCGGCACTGGTCGACGCGGCGCGCGAACACCGCATAGGCTCGTTGCTGATACGCCCCGACGGGCCCGATCTCTACCGCGAGGTATGGGTGGGCACCGAACCGGACCAGCTGGCCTTGCGTCGCACCGATGTCCAGTATCTGGGCGACGCACGGCCGTCCCCGGCCCGCGCCGACGACGCGCTGATCCGCTCGGCCGCGCTCACCGGCGCCGAGGTGCTGACGGTGCCGTCGGCCGACGGGGAGACATACGGCGACAACATCCCGGTGGGCGGCCTCGGCGCACTGCTGCGCTGGCCGTACGAGGGCGGCGCGGACTGACCATCCCGGGAGACGACCATCCCGGGAGACGACCGACCCGGGAGAGATATACGGACCCGCTGAGGAAGGGGACCGACATGCAGCGAGGCAGCGACCGGCTGAGCGTCCACAAGGACGACGAGATGAAGCACGAGCTCCAGGGGCTGATCCGCTCCGGGCACCCGACCCGTGCCGAGGAGTGGCACGACCCGGAGCCGGCCGCCGACGACGACCCGGACGTGACCATGGGGCCGATCCCGGCCCGCGGGACGACCGGTGAGGCCGAGGCGGTGCGGTTCGAGTTCGCGCGCCGGCTGGGACGTACGTCGTTCCCCGCCGATCGTGAGGAGCTGTTGCGCGTCCTGGAGGAACGGCACGCACCGGACGGTCTGATCGCTCTGGCCGAGGAACTGCCCGCGGACCGGACGTTCCACACGGTGCAGGAGGTGGTCTCGGCGCTGGGGCTGCGCCCGGCCTCGTAGGACATGGAGGGACGGCGAGACTCGATGGGGCGGCCAGCCATGGTGGGACGCCCAGACATGGCGGGCCGGCCAGACTGGTGGGACGCCCAGTCATGGAGGGCCGGCGCACACCGGCACGCATAGTCCCCGCCCCGCGCGGGTACTGCGGGCAGCACATCACCCACGAAGGGGAGGTGGACAGATGTCCCAGGACCCACCTCGCTATGTGCGGGAAGTCATGACGCGGCCCGTGGTCTGGGTGCACCCCGATGCCTCGCTGGTGGAAGCCGCTCAGGTGATGCGCGCACAGGGCATCGGCGATGTGCTGGTCGCCAGCGACGGGGAGCTGCTCGGTGTGCTCACCGACCGTGACATCACTCTCCGCGCCGTCGCCGAGGGCATCGACCCCCTCGCCGTCACCTGCCATGCCGTGTGCACGCCGGACCCGGTGACCATCGGGCCGGACGAGGAGCTGGCCGAGGCGGCCGCACTCATGCGGAGACATGCGGTAGCGCGGCTTCCGGTCGTCGAGGCGGGGCGTCCGCTGGGCGTGATCAGCCTGGGCGATGTGACGGAGCCGCCCTGAATTCCCGCGGCACGTTCCGCCGAAGGGGCGGCGGGGGTCCTCCCCCGCCGCCCCTTCGCCATTTCGGCATGACGCTCACGGCGCCGCACGGCGCCGCACACAACGCCGCTGCCTGCATAGTGAGACGGTTCTTCTCGTGATGCGAGATGCCTTCTACCGTGGAGCCACCCGCTCGCCGGTCCCGAAGGGGGAGTTCCGCCATGCCGAAGGACGCCGCCGTCTACACCCACGGCCACCATGAGTCGGTGCTGCGCTCGCACACCTGGCGCACGGCGGCCAACTCCGCCGCATACCTCACCGGCCGTCTGCGGCCCCATATGCGGATCCTGGACATCGGCTGCGGCCCCGGCACCATCACCGCCGACCTGGCCGAACTGGTCCCCCAGGGACAGGTCACGGGCATCGACGCCGAGGACTCCGTCCTGGAGCGGGCCCGCTCGGTGGCCGAGGAGCGCGGGCTGGCGAACGTGTCCTTCGCGGTCGCCGACGTCCACGCGCTGGACTACCCCGACGACTCCTTCTGCGTGGTCCACGCCCATCAGGTGCTGCAGCACGTCGGCGACCCGGTGGGGGCGCTGCGCGAGATGCGGCGGGTGTGCGCGCCGGGCGGCGTCGTGGCGGTGCGCGACTCCGACTACGCCGCCATGACCTGGTATCCATCCGTGCCCGGCCTGGACGGCTGGCTGGATCTCTACCGCCGGGTCGCGCGGGCCAACGGCGGTGAGCCGGACGCCGGTCGCAGGCTGCGCTCCTGGGCGCTGGAGGCGGGGTTCACCGACATCGACATCACCTCGACCGCCTCGGCGTGGTGCTACGCCACCGAGGAGGAGCGGGCGTGGTGGAGCGGGCTGTGGGCGGACCGCACGGTCGCCTCCGCCTACGCCCGGCGCGCGGTGGACGGCGGCCATGCCACCGAGGAGGAGCTGCGGTCGATCGCGGAGGCGTGGCGGGCGTGGGGCGAGGCCCCGGACGGTTGGTTCGCCGTCCTGCACGGTGAGATCCTCTGCCGCGTCTGAGCAGTTCAACTAGGCTCGCCCGCATGGATATTCTGGGGACTTCACTCCGCGTGTGCGTCGACGATCTGGATTCGGCGATCGCCGTCTACGAACGGCTGACGGGAGCCGAGGCGGTGCGCTTCCAGCGCGGGCCCGTCTCCGTCGCGGCGGTCGGCTGCTTCTTTCTGATGAGCGGTCCGGAGTCGGAACTGTCGATTCTTCGCAAGATCACGGCGACGATCGCGGTGAAGGACGTGGACGAGGCGATCGCGGATCTCACGGCCGTCGGTGGGCAGATCGTGGCCGGTCCACTGCCCGCCCCCGTGGGCCGGACCCTGGTGGCGCGCCACCCCGACGGCTCGATCTTCGAGTACGTCGACCGGAATCCGATGGCGTGACCCGCCCGTGAACTCACCGTCCGGCAGACCCGTCAGGAGGGCGGTCCCGGATCCTCGGTGAGCTCCCCGTCGTCGAACTCCTCGTACTCCTCGTAGAGATCGTCCACATCACGGAGCTCATCGCTCTTGATCCGGACCGCCTCTTCCTCGGCGGACAGCCCGCTGGTCGAGCCCTCCTGGGAGTAGACGTCCTGCTCCCGCGGGAAGTCGGGGTCCGGCTCGTCGTACAGCAGCCCCGCGCGTTCCGCCTCGGTGCCGACCGGCTCCCCGGTCTCCGGCTCCTCATCGGTCAAGCGCTCCTCGAGCGACTCCCGCTCATGCGTCTCCGCGCTCGTGGTGTCCCGGTACGCGGCGATCGTCGGCTCATCCCCGGGCACGGGCAACTGCTCAGGATCCTCGGCCCGCTGCTGCTCGGGCGTACCGTCCTGCAGATCGGGGATCCCCTCGTCCTCGGGATCCGCGCCGGGGTCATGCGGTGTCCTCACGGTCGCGGCTCCTTCCGCTCGCTCATGCGCTATGCCGACATCCGCGCCCGGGTGCCCCGATGGCCCAGCCCTATGCGAACCGGGCCGCGGCGACGCGAACGCGGACGGAGCCGCACAGGCCCATGGGGGACGCAGCCCAAGTGCGGGGCGCGTCCGCCCGCCCCCTGCGCCCCGGGCAGGCCCGCTCGCGAGCACGGCCGCTGTCGGGCGAGGCCGCCTGGGGGCGCAAGCCGGTCAGGCCCCTATGCGGACCACGGGCCACTGAGAGGGCGCAGACCGCCTGCGGGCACGCCCCGGCCAGGCCCGCTCTCGAGCAATGCCGCCTGCGGGCACAACCCGGCCAGCCCACGCACCATGCGGGGGGCGGAACCCGAGCAGGCCGCCATGCGGACCGCAGCCCACTTGGGGGGCACAGGCCACCTGCGGCCGCTTGCCGAGCAGGCCCCCTCTCGTCCATGACCGCCTCCGGCGAGAACCCAGACAGCCCCACTCCCGGACGAAGCCACCTGCGGGCACAACCCGATCAGGCAACGCGCCACGCGGGCGCAATCCCGGGCATGCCCCCACGCGGGACGCAGGCCGCTGCAGGCCGCTTGCGGGCGCTACCCGGGCACGCCCGCTTCCGGCCGGGGCCGAGCGCAACCGGGGCAGACCCGCTTCCGGACGAGACTGTCTGCGGGCCGCGGGGGGCAACCAGGCGAGCCCGCTTCGCGCGAAGCCGCCTGGGGGCGCCCTCGAGCGCAGGACGCTCGGGGGCGCACCCCGTACCGACCCAATGCGGGCCGTAGGCCCGCTACGTGGGGCGCATTCGGAATTCGTAGCGGCCGGGCAGTGGGTGCTCGGTCCTGGCCCGGGCCCGGGCTTCCTCGGTCAGGGGCTCATCTGTCCCCGCCACCAGCCGCTCCACGATCGCGTACCACGTGTCGCTCAACGCCTCGTCGCCCTCGCGCAGATCGCAGACCTCGAAGCCCTCGTCGAAGACGGCGCGGGCAGCCGGGGCGTCGCCCTGGGCCAGGAGCACCTGGGCGCGCAGCAGCCGGAAGCGGCCACGGGACCGGATGGTGGGGCGCAGGGCGTCGAGGACCGCTGTGGCGTCGCCGGCGCGGTCGGCCGCGAGCAGCGCGACGATCGCCTCCCGGCCGAGCGCCGTCTCGGCCGCCTCCAGGGCGACCGGGTCGGCGGTGGCGGCGACGGGCGGTGCGGCCAGCGAGACGGCCGTCGGGGTCGGCGCTCCGGCCGGCTCTGCCCCCTGCGCCGCGCCCCCTCCTACTCCCGGCCCCTGCCCCGCTCCCGCCGCTTCGAGCACCGGATCGGCTTCGAGCACCGGATCGGCTTCGAGCACCGGATCCGCTTCGAGCGCCGGATCCGCTTCGAGCGCCGGGTCCGCCTCCCCCGGCGGGACGGCGCCCGAGGCGAGGAGGAGCTGTACGGCGCGCAGCAGCCGGTCCGCCGCGCGTGCCGGATGGCCGGAGGCGGTGTCGGCGACGGCCAGACAGCGCAGTGCCCAGGGCGTCTCGGCGCACCGCAGCGACCGCTCCCAGCTGCGCTCGGCCTGTGCGCGGTCGCCCGCATGCCACTGGGCGACGCCCAGGTGGTATTCGGCGGCGGCGGTCGAGGGGGCCGCTTCGAGGAGGTCGCGCCAGGCGGGCGCGACCAGGGAGGCCCCGGGGTCGGCCCGGGAGGGGCCCGGCTCCCAGTCGGGGAGGGCGCCGGTGCGCAGCAACCGGCGCCACGGCTCCTGGTCCTCCCCCAGCGTGCCCGGGTCGAACGGCGTACCGGGCAGCTCGAACCCGCCGCGCTCGGCCTCCAGCGCGCCCCAGCCGGAGCCGGTCGCGAGACGCTCCGCCGGTTCCGCGTCGGCGTACGGGCGCCAGGCGGCGTAGGCCGCGTCGACCGCGGCGCGCGGCAGCGCCGCCTCCAGCCGGGTCTCGGTCTCACGGCGGGCGGCCGCCCAGTCGGTGCCGTGGACGGCGGCCGGGTCGGCGGTCAGCGGGCCGTACGCCTCCAGCCAGGCGAACTCCTCGCCCGCCTCCAGCGGGATGTGCTCGAGCTGGGTGCGGGCGAGCCCGGCCTGGATCTCGGCGTAGCCGCCGGTGCCGGGCTCGGTCAGCCACTGCTGCCAGCGCCGCCCCCCGGGGCCCGCGCCCCAGACGAAGAGCTTGCGGCCGCGCAGCAGATCGGTCGAGGTCTGGACGAGGCCGCTGCCGTCGGCGTCGAGCGAGGCGATCCAGCGGCGGGCGCCGTCGGGCACCTCGTAGAAGTAGTCGGCGGGGTAGGCGCCGCGGAGCGGATAGGTGCGGTCGGCGCCGTCCCACTCCGGGACCGGAACCCGGCTGAGGGTGCGGGCGTAGCCGAAGTGCCAGGCGTCGTCGGCGGGGGCGAGGACGCGGGTGTGCTCGTCCTCGGGGACGGCGATGTTGGACCACCAGTAGACGGGGGCGGGGAGGTGGTGGGGGTTGCGGATCCTGACGCCCACGTAGAGGAACGCGGAGTCGGCGGGCAGCCACAGATCCACCTGGAAGGGCAGATCGCGCAGCCGCTCCCACTCCCACAGCCGCACCATCGCGCCCCCTTCGGCGGCGTCGGGGGCGGGGACGCGGGCGGCGTGCAGGGGTGCGCAGGACAGGGTGGTGTGGCCGGTGGCGCCGATGTTCCACTCGATCCCGCCGGAGAACCAGGCGCCGTTGAGGGCGAAGTCGGCGGGCTGGAGCACCGGGTTGCGGTACAGCAGCTCGGTGTCGGCGGAATGACCGGTGGCCTTGTGGATCAGCGAGTGGACCCGGCCGCCGAGCCCGGGCAGCACCGTGGCCCGCAGCCGGTCGTTCTCCAGGACGATGGCGTCGAGCGTGGCGGGGGCGCGGTCGCGGCCGTAGCCGTCGCGCAGCCGGACCGGCAGCACCGACCGCAGGGGGGCATGGGCGACCTGGCGGGCCATGTCGGCGGGGAGCGTGGCCCGGACGCGGTCGTCCACGCGGTGCACCTCGTCGAGGGGACGCAGCGCGGGCAGGGGGTTGTCGGGCCCGACGGGGGCGGTGGGAAGGGTCAGGGTGGTACGTCGCACGCTCGTGGCCACGGGCTGCCTCGCTCCGACTGCCTTGGGTCACCTCGGTGCGGCGACCGTCCGATGACCATGGAACAACGTCGCGGGGCCCGCTGAACAGAGCCGCTTCGGACCGATCATGGTGCCCCGTCAGCCAGGACCGGTCCCCTGGTCCAGCATGTCGCTGGTCATGGCCCAGCGCTCATGGTCGCGCCACCCGCCCTCGATATAGAGGAAGTCCGGGGAAAACCCTTCCAGCCGGAAGCCATGGCGCTTCACCAGCCCCAACGACGCCTTGTTGCCCGGCTGGATGTTGACCTCGACACGGTGCAGCCCCAGGGGCCCGAAGGCATGGCGCAGCACGAGCCCCAGCGCCTCGGACATATAGCCCTGTCCGGCGGCGGGCGGAAAGGCTCCGTAGCCGATCGAGCCGCACTGGAAGGCGCCGCGCACAATGTTGTTGATGTTGATGAACCCGGCCATCTCGCCGGTCTCCCGGGCACAGACGAGGAAGCCCTCGCGGTCCTCGCGCTCCAGCTGGGCGATGTAGTGCAGATAGGCGCGCTCGGTGGTGGGGAGGGTGAGCCAGGGGCGGTGGAACTCCATGCTCTCCCGGGCGCGCCTGACGAACTCCGCACCGTCCGCGCGGGTGGTGCGGCGGATGGCCGCCCGGGTTCCCTCGGTGACATACCGGACGTCAGGCATGCGGCAATGATGACAGCAGCGCCATGGCCGCCGCATAGCCGGAGCCACCGGATATCGACGTGTCCACGGGGATGTCGGTCATCGTCCACGGGCCGACCGGCACGGCGGAGAGCCCGGTGCCGACATAGTTGACCGCGGGGTCGCGGGACAGGCCGGTGCCCAGGCCCTTGAGATAGGCCTCCTTGCGGGTCCAGCAGCGGGCGAAGGCGGCGGGCCGGTCGGCCGGTGCCAGCGCGTCCAGCTCGGCGCGCTCCTTGGGATGCAGGCTCTCGGCGACCTGGTCGACCACCGAGGCGGGCTGCAGCTTCTCCACGTCCACGCCGACCGGGGAGCCCGCGAAGGCGAAGAGCACCAGATCACCGGCGTGCGACATGTTGAAGTGCAGCGGGGTGCCGGACACGGCGGGGCGGCCGTGCGGACCGCCGCAGCCGGGGCACGCCTCACGGGTGAACGGAACGTCGGCCGGGGAGATGCCCAGATAGGCGCCGAGCAGCTCGCGCAGCCCCAGATGGGCCGCCGTATAGCGCTCGCGGTCCTCAGCCCGCAGGAACTTCCCCGCCCGCTCCCGCTCCCCGGCGTCCAGGATCGTGCCGGGCGCGCCCGGGTCCATGGCCGCGGTGTACCGGGAGACGCTGAGCAGCCAGGTCTCGGGCTCGCCGCCCTGCGGCCAGGCACCGGCGACGGCGGCGGGCAACGGCTCGGAGCCGACGATGCGCGGGGCCGATGGGGGTGTCAACTCGCTCCTCCAGTGGAGATCGGGGCCGCCGAGGTCAGCAGCTCCAGGGTGGGCACATCGGATCTGATCAGCCCGAAGGTCTGGATGTACAGCGACAATTCGGCCTCCAGGGCGCGGATCATCGTATCGGCGCCGCGGAAGCCATGGCCCTCGCCCTCGAAGGTGAGGTACGCGTGCGGGATACCGCGCCCTGAGACCGCCTCCAGGAACCGCTCGCACTGCTCGGGCGGGCAGATGGTGTCGTCCAGCCCCTGGAGCAGCACAAAGGGCGAGCCGATGCGATCGGCCCGGTGCAGCGGGGAGCGCTCGCGGTAGCGGTCCGCCACCTCCGCGAGCGGGCCGACCAGCGATTCGGTGTAGCACGACTCGAAGTCATGGGTGCCGCCGGTGGCCCAGGAGACCAGGTCGAGGATGGGGTAGGTGACGGTGGCGCAGGCGTAGAGATCCGTGGCGGTGAGGGAGGCCGCCGCCGTCCAGCCGCCCGCGCTGCCGCCGCGGATCGCGAGCCGGGCGCGGTCGGCGATGCCCTCGTCGGCGAGCGCCCCGGCGACGGCGGCGCAGTCCTCGACGTCGACCACGCCCCACTGCTCGCGCAGCCGCTCGCGGTAGGCGCGGCCGTAGCCCGTGGAGCCCCCGTAGTTGACCTCGGCGACGCCGATGCCGCGTGAGGTGAAATAGGCGATCTCCAGGTCGAGCACGAGAGGGGCGCGGCCGGTGGGCCCGCCATGCGCCCAGATCACATACGGCGGAAGCTCTCCGTCGGGTGCGGTGTGGCCGGGATGGCGCGGGGGATACAGCTGGGCGTGGATCTCCCGGCCGTCCGGTCCGGCGAAGGTGCGGGCCAGGGGCCGGGGGTAGTACGCGGGGTCCACGGGGTCGGTGTGGGCGTTGCCGATGACCCGGGAGCGGCCGGTGCACACGTCCAGCTCCATCACCTCATGGCCGCTGTGCGGGCTCGCCGCGACGCCGACCACGCGTGTGCCGTTCACGGCCAGGGTCGGCTCCCACTCGGTCCAGGGGCCCGGCACATCGGCCGTCCGGCCGGTCCGTGGGTCGAGGATGCCGAGGGCGGCGGCGCCCCGGCCGTGCAGCACCGCGATCAGACCGCCGGCCAGCGGGGCGAACCAGCGGTGGCCCAGCTTCCACAGCGGCCCGCCGAACTCCTCCTCGCGGGGGCAGAGCGCCACCGGCCGTCCGGCCCGGCCCCATTCCCGCACACCGGCCGCCTCCTCCGGCGGCTCCAGACGGTGCAGATTCCACCAGCCGGTGCGGTCGGTGGCCGCGAGCAGCGCGCCGTCCTCGGCCCACTCGATCTGGGCGACCGACTCCTCCGGCCCGCCCAGCACCGCCCGGGCACCGGTGAAGGAGCCGTCCTCCGCGACATCGGCCAGCATCACCTCCGTGCCGTCCCAGGGCATCCGGGGGTGGTCCCAGGCGATCCAGGCGGCCCGGCGGCCGTCGGGCGAGAGCCGGGGCCCGGTGAGGAAGCGGTGCCGGTCGTCGGTCAGCTCGCGCACCGCCGCGCGGTCCTCGGCGGCCGAACCGTCCAGCGGTACGGCGGCGATCACCCGCCGCACATCCGTCGGCCCTTCGCCCGTGAACTCCTCCAGCACACACCACACCTCGCCGCGCTCCGGGTGCGGCACCGGATCCGCCCAGCGCAGCCCCTCCCCCACCGCCGACAGCGGGGTCAGCGGGCGCGGCGCGCTCCCGGCCGGGGCGTCCGGCTCACAGATGTACAACCGCTGGTCGGCGAAGTGGACGAACACCACCAGCGGGCCGCCGCTCGCACGGTCCACCGCGGCCCAGGGCATTCCGCCGTACCCCATCACCTTGCTGCGCACGTTCCACGGCGGGGCCAGCACCGTGACCTCCGCGCCGTCGGTGCGCCGCCGGATCAGGGCGCGGCGGCCGCCCTCGCCGGGGCGCGGGGCGGTCCACCACACCTCCTCGCCGACCGTGCCCACATACTCCGGATGGCCGTCGTACGAGGCGACGAGCGCGGCGTCGACCGGGGAACTCCAGGCTCCGTAGGGGGCCGTGACGGCCGTCTGCTGTTGCACCGTTCGCACCGTTCTTCACGCTCTCTGCAGGAAGTGGTCGAGCACCCGGACGCCGAAGTGCAGGGCTTCCACCGGGACCCGCTCGTCCACGGCGTGGTAGAGCGCCTGATAGTCGAAGCCCTCGGGCAGCCGCAGCGGCGAGAAGCCGTATCCGGCGATGCCGAGCCGGGAGAACTGCTTGGCGTCGGTGCCGCCCGACATGCAGTACGGCACGGCGTGGGCGCCGGGGTCGAAGTGCTCGACGGCGGCGCGCATCGCCCGGTAGGTGGGGGTGTCGATCGGCGCCTCCAGCGGCCGCTCCCGGTGGTGGAACTCCCACTCCACGTCCGGCCCGGTGAGCCGGTCCAGGGTGTCGTGGAACTCCTCCTCGCCGCCGGGCAGCATCCGCCCGTCCACATAGGCGGTGGCGCTGCCGGGGATCACATTGACCTTGTAACCGGCCTCCAGCACCGTGGGGTTGGCGCTGTTGCGCACGGTCGGCTCGATCAGGGCGGCGGCGGGCCCGAGCTTGGCCAGCAGGGCGTCGACGTCGAAGTCCGCGGCGTCCACTTCGGCGGGGATGCCCTGGAGCGCGGCCAGTTCGGTGAGCGCGGCCTTCACCGTGGGCGTCAGCCGGACCGGCCAGCGGTGCTCGCCGATCCGGGCGACGGCGGCGGCCAGCCTGCTGACCGCGTTGTCCCGGTTGACCTTGGAGCCGTGTCCGGCGCGGCCGTGCGCGGTGAGCTTCAGCCAGGCCGTGCCGCGCTCCCCCGCCGCGATGGGGTAGATCCGCGACCCGGGCCCGGCGTGGAAGGTGAAGGCCCCGGACTCGCTGATGCCCTCGGTGCAGCCCTCGAAGAGGTCGGCGTGGCGCTCGGCGAGGAAGCCGGAGCCCCAGGCGGCGCTGTCCTCCTCATCGGCGGTGAAGGCCAGCACGATGTCCCGGCGCGGCCGCACGCCCGTCCGCGCCCAGGCCCGGACGACCGCGAGCACCATCGCGTCCATGTTCTTCATGTCGATGGCGCCCCGGCCCCAGACGACGCCGTCGCGCACCTCCCCGGAGAAGGGGTGCACGGTCCAGTCGGCGGGCTCGGCGGGCACCACGTCCAGATGGCCGTGGACCAGCAGCGCGGGCGCGGACGGATCGGTGCCCTCGATCCGGGCCACGACATTGGTGCGCCCGGGCGAGCGCTCCAGCAAGGTGGGCTCGATCTCCACATCGCCGAGCATCTCCGCCACATACTCGGCGGCCGGGCGCTCCGAGCAGTCACCGCCGCCGCGGTTGGTGGTGTCGATCCTGATCAGCTCGGAGGTGAACCGCACCACCTCGTCGAGCGTCCGGTCGTCGATGGTCTCAGGACGGTCCGTGTCAGCCATATTGCTCCTCCACCGCGGCCGAGACGACCGTCGTGACGGCCTTGAAGCAGCGGATCCCCTCGTACATGGTCGGTGAGGTGTAGGCGACGCGCCGCTCGCCGCTGCGCTCCACGCCCGGCACCACGCTCGCCGCCCCCACCAGATGCTCGGCGTCGAATTCCAACTCCACCGTGAACGGCCCGCCGCGGGCGGGCTCGTGGCGCACCGCCAGCACCGCCGCCTCCCGGGCCGCCGCCCGGATGTCGGCGGCCGTGCGGGCGGGGGTGCGGCAGACCGCCGCATAGCGCGAGACATAGTCCTTGACCGCGACCGAACGGGCGTCCAGCGCATAGTCCGCGGCGTCCTCGCAGGTCTTGTCGTCCCCGGTCACCAGCACCACCGGCACCCCGTACTCGGCGGCCACCAGGGCGTTGAGCCGGCCCTCACTGGCCCGCGCGCCGTTCACCCACACTCCGGTGATCGAGTTGGCGAGGTAGGTGTGGGCGAGGACGCCCTCGGTGCCCGCGCCGGTGTGATAGCCGACGAACGCCACTCCGTCCACATCACCGTGCTGCACGCCCTCGACCATGCTCAGGCTCTTGTGCCGGCCGGTGAGCATCTGGGCTCGGTCGTCCAGCTCTTCCAGCAGCAGATTGCGCATGGTCCAATGCGCCTCGTTGATGAGCACCTCGTCCGCACCGCCGTCGAGGAATCCGGCGACGGCCGCGCTCACATCGGAGGTGAACAGACGGCGGCAGCGCTCCCACTGGGGAGTGCCGGGCAGCACATCAGCCGGCCAGGTGACGCCGGTGGCGCCCTCCATGTCGGCGCTGATGAGGATCTTCATGCCTCGTCACGTTACGCGTCGCGCCCGACCCGAACCACCCCTGTGGATAACTGGTCCAGTCCACTATCGTGTCCGGCCCGTGCCCGCCTCGTCAGGCGCGTACCCGCCGCGCCCCGACACCCGCGCGCAAGGGCCCCGATCACCCGCGGGCACGCGCCCCGACCGCCCGCGGGCAAGGGCCCTACGCCCGCGAGACCACGAACCAGCGGGCCGGCAGCTCGACCCGTGAGCCGTCCGGCCACTGCTCCGTCTGGGCCAGCGCCGTCGGGCCCTCGGCGAGGATCTCCAGCCCGGCCTCCGCCAGCACCTCCGGCACCTCCTTGTCCGCCGCGTCGGCCGGCCGCAGCCCGTGGTCGAAGACCCGGCGCAGCTTCAGCGGCGGACCGCCCGGGCTCGCCGCCAGCTCCCCCAGCACGGCCTTGGACTCCGCCGTCAGCTCCACGACGAACCCCCGCCCGCGCCGCCCCAGCAGCGTGGCCACCGCCTCCGCGACCGGACGCCGGTCGGCGGCGTCGCTCTGGTGGATGACGGCCCGCATATACACATTGGCGTCGCCGATCCGCCGGCCCAGCTCCGCCACCGCGGCCGCGTCGGTCAGGCTCAGCTGCCGGTACTCCGCCGCGCCCGCCGGATCGGCGCGCCGCGCGTGCTCCACCGCGGCGCGGGACAGGTCGACGCCCACCGCCCGCCCGAAGCGGGAGGCCAGATAGCGGGTCTGGGTGCCGTTGCCGCAGCCCAGGTCGACGATCGGCAGCGAGGGGTCGGCGTACGGCGCCAGCAGGTCCAGATGCGGGGCGGCGCTCAGCGAGGGGTCCGCGTCCCAGATGGCGTCCCCCGGGGTGTCCGAGGTCTGCTGCCAGTAGCTCTCCCACGCCTGCCGGTAGCGCTCCGAGACGCTCATCGCCGCTCCCCTGGGTGTGCCAACGCCTGCTCGAACCACACCGTTTTACCGCGCCCCGTGCGACTCGTACCCCACTCGCGCGCGAGTTTGCTGATCACCCGCAGCCCGCGCCCGCTCTCGTCGTCCCGGTCCGCGCTCAGCAGTGCGGGCAGTTCGTGGTCGTCGTCGGTGACCTCGCACAGCAGGGCGTCGGTGCGGACCAGGCGCAGCCGCACATGGTGGGTGTGGGCATGCCGTATCGCGTTGGTCACCGCCTCGCTCACCAGGAGCTCGGCGGTCTCCACGGACTCCGGCAGCCCCCACCGCAGCAGCCGCTCGCGGACGAGCCGGCGGGCCCGCCCGACCTCGCTGGGGTCCAGCGCCAGCCGCCACTGGGCGACATGCTCGGCCGGTATGCCGCCCAGCCGGGCCATCAGCAGCGCCACGTCGTCCTTACGGCCGCCACGGCCGTCCTTGTCGCGGGAGGCGGCGGCCAGCGCCCGGATGATGGTGTCGCACGCGTCGTCCATGGACGCCGCCGGATGCGCCGCGGACTCGCACAGCGCGGCGATCCCGGCGCCGATGTCCTGGCCGCGCACCTCGACCAGCCCGTCCGTGCACAGCACCAGCCGGTCCCCGGGCTCCACCCGCACCGTCGCCGTCTCGAAGGGCACCCCGCCCACGCCGATCGGCGCGCCGGTGGGCAGGTCCAGCAGCTCGCTGCGGCCGTCCCGGGCCCGCACCAGCACGGGCGGGATATGGCCCGCGTTGGAGAGCACCAGCTCGGAACCGACGGGGTCGTAGACGGCGTACAGACAGGTGGCCAGATAGTGCTCGCCGAGCCGCTGGGCCAGGTCGTCGAGGGTGCGCAGCAGCTGGGCGGGCGGCAGATCGAGCGCGGCCATGGTCTGCACGGCGGTGCGCAACTGCCCCATCATCGCCGCCGAGGTGAGCCCGTGACCCATCACGTCGCCGACCACCAGCGCGGTGCGCGACCCGGGCAGCTTGATGGTGTCGAACCAGTCTCCGCCGACCCGGCCGAGCCGGGTTCCGGGCAGATAGCGGGTCGCGGTGTCGCAGCCCGCCATGCGCGGGGTCACCTGGGGCAGCATGCTGTCCTGGAGCGTCTCGGCGACGTTCTCCTGGTAGGTGTACATCCGGGCGTTGTCGAGGACGAGCCCCGCGCGGGCGGCCAGTTCGGCGCCGGTCGTGCGGTCCATGTCGTCGAACGGCTCACGCCCGGCGCGCCGCAGCAGCACCATGAAGCCCAGCACCACATCGCGCGCCTTGAGCGGCACGATCAGGATCGACCGGCCATTGATCAGCGGTCTCAGGTCGCGCTTCTCGAACTGCCCGGCGATCCGGTCGCCCACCTCGTCGCTGATGGAGGGGATCAGCACCGGCTCGCCCGTGACCATGCACTGGAAGAACGGGGTGTGCTCGGGAAACGCGATGCTCTCGCCGACCGGCACGGTGTCGTCCCAGCGGCCCGGTTCGTCGTTGTGCTCGACCCAGACGCGGTGCCAGACGGTGGTGACGTCGGGCGGGCCGTCGGGGAACCCCTCGCCCGCCAGGACCTGGGCGCGCAGATGGGTACCGGCGAAGTCCGCGAAGCGCGGCACGGCGGCGCTGGTCACCTCTCGGATGGTGCGGGCGAGGTCCAGGGAGGTGCCGATGCGGCCGCTGACCTCGTTGAGGAACTCCAGCCGCTCACGGACCGCCGCGTACTCCAGGTCCACCTCATCGGGGTCCGGCGACCGCTCGGAGGCGTGCGCGCGATCCGGTGCGCCCTCCGCCGTGACCGCGCTCCGCGGTACGGCCTCCTGGCGCGCCCGGCGCGCGCGGTAGCGCGGCATCCCCCAGTCCGGCGTCACCGGGACGCGCTCGTGGTGGCTGATCTCCAGTACCGGATAGCCCAGTTCCAGCACCTGGGCGACGATCCGGCCGGCCGTGGCCGGGCCCATGTTGGGCAGGATGTCCGGCAGCCGGCCGGCCAGCCGCTCGGCGCCGGGGAACTCGGTGTGCAGCGCGAAGCCGGGTACGATCCGCTCGTCCCGCCCCAGGGCGTCCCCGCCCACTCCATCGGCATCCGCCGCCAGTACCAGCAGCCGCTCCGGCCCGGGGCCCACCAGTGGATACGCCCACCACAGGACGTCCGCCCGGCCATGGTCCGGATCCGCCATTCGGGCCCGGCCCGCGGTGGGGTAGTACATGGTGCCGAGCAGCGAATCGTCGAGCTCCGGGTGGCCCGTCGCGTCGGTGCGCACCTCCGCGCCGCGTAACGCCCCCGAGACCGGCATCAGGTCGACGGCGGGGCAGCCGACGGCCTGTTCGCGCGTGGGTCCGAAGAGCCTGCGGGCCCCCGAACTCCAATGCGTGACGCGCCCCTCGGCGTCGATGACGACGACCGCGAGCGGCATCCTTCCGTGGACACCCCTGCGCTGCTCCGGCACCGCGGGCGGCTCGCCCCGGCCGTCGTCGCAGCGCGACGTGCCGTACTCCATAGGCGGAAGACTCCTTCGCACGCAAGATCTGCGACAGCGCTACCCACGGTACGGCTGTTGCGAGCGTCCGTGGGAGGCAATACCCGAATAGGTGTCATGTGTGTGCAGGTGCGAATGAGTTGCCGCCGGGAGGTGCCACGACGCGCCTCCCGGCGGGGCCGGGCCTAGTCCTCGTAGCCCAGTTGGAGATCGCGCTCGGTACGGCCGCCGCCCGCGACCTGGAGGACCGTCGCCACCGGCGGGTAGCCGGCCGCGATGACCGTGTACTCGCCCGCCGACAGGTCGATGAAGCGGAACGCGCCGTCCGGGCCCGTCGTCGCCGTGTCGACCACATTGCCCGCCGCGTCCAGCAGCGTGACCCGGGCGTCCTCCACCACACGGCCGCCGGTGGCCCGGACGACCCCGCGCAGCACCGCGCCACCGGCCAGCTCGATGTCCTGCCGGGTCTCACGGGCGGCCTGGACGGAGACCGGGAGGGCGGCGGGGCGGAACGCGGGGGCGCTGGCGGCGAGGGTGTACTCACCCGCCACCAACTCGTCCATCACATAGCCCCCTTCGCGGCCGCTGCGGGTGGCCGCGACGACCTCGCCGCGCACATCGGTCAGGGTGACGGTCGCCTCCCTTACGGGCGTGCCGTCCGCCGTAAGGACGGCGCCGGCGAGCCGCCCCGCCCCGCCGAGGACCACGTCCAGGTCGACCGGCCGGTCCCCGACGGTGACGCTGACCGCCCGCGGCTGGTGGCCGCCGGCCGCCGCGATCAGGACGTACGACCCGGCGCCGGGCGTGCTCAGCGCGTATCGCCCGTCCTCCCCGGTGGCACCGCGACCGATCTGGCGTCCGCCGATGTCGATGAGGGTCAGGGCGGCCCGCGGGACCGAGGTGCCGTCGTGGTGCTGGACCGTGCCGCAGACCGGGACGCCCGCGGAGGGTGGCGGCGCGGAGGGCGCGGCCGCCGCGGCGTGCCGGGCGCCCGTGCGCGCGGCGGGCACCACGGGGTCTTGCAGGTCTTGCTGGACGGCATAGTCGGTGTGGGACACCAGAGGTTTCTCCTTCAGGAGGAAGGCGAGCAGGAAGCCCAGGACGAGCACCGGCACGAGATAGAGGAAGATCCGCGGCATGGCGTGGGCGTACGCCGCGATATAGCCGTCCCGCAGGGCGCCCGGCATCGCGTGCACCATCTGCGGGGTGACCGAGTCGGGGTCGGGCAGACCGGTTCCGTCGCCGCCGCGCCCGTACGCCGCTCCGGAGGGCAGGTCGACCTGGAGGCGGTCGGCGAGCCGGTTGGCGAAGAGCGTGCCGAAGACGGCCGCGCCGACGCTGCCGCCGATCTGCCGGAAGTAGTTGTTGGCGCTGGTGGCCGAGCCGAGGTCGGCCACGGGCACGGCGTTCTGCACGGCGAGGATGAGCACCGGCAGGACGAGCCCGAGGCCGAGCCCGAGGACGCCCATCCACAGGCTGTAGTCCTGGCGGGAGGTGTCCTCCTCCAGCCGGGAGAGCAGCCACATGCCGACGACGGAGATCAGCCCGCCCACGATGGGAAAGACCTTGTAGCGGCCGGTGGTGCTGATGAGCTGGCCGGAGATGATCGAGGCCAGCACCATGCCGCCCATCATGGGCACCATCAGCAGCCCCGACTCGGTGGCCGAGACGCCGTCGACCATCTGCAGGAAGGTCGGCAGGTAGCTGGCGGCGCCGAAGAGGGCGACGCCGATGACGGCGCCGATCAGCCCGCTGACGCAGAAGACCGAGTCGCGGAACAGCCGCATGGGGATGATCGGTTCGGGGACGACGCACTCCACGACGACGAAGAGGATCACCGAACCGGCCGCTCCCAGGGCGAGCCCGAGGATGACGCGGGAGCCCCATGCGTACTCCGTGCCGCCCCAACTCGTCAGCAGCACCGCGCAGGTGGAGAACAGCGACAGGAACAGCGCGCCCAGATAGTCGAAGCGGGCCCGCCGCGGCGGCTCCGGCACCTTGAGGACGGCGGCCACGACGGCGAGGGTGACCAGTCCGAAGGGGACGTTGACGTAGAAGCACCAGCGCCAGGAGGCATGGTCGGTGAAGAATCCGCCGAGCAGCGGCCCGGCCACCGAGGCGAGGCCGAACGCGGCGCCGATGAGCCCCATATAGCGGCCGCGTTCCCGGGGAGGAACAATATCGGCCATGATCGCCTGGACACCGATCATCAGACCGCCGGCGCCCACGCCCTGCACCGCGCGGAAGGCGATCAGCTCGTCCATCGTGCGGGACCAGCCCGCGAGCGCGGATCCGGCGACGAAGACGACGATCGCGAAGACGAAGACGCTCTTACGGCCGATGAGGTCGCCCAGCTTGCCGTAGACCGGCAGCACGATGGTGACCGCGAGGAGGTAGGAAGTGACCGTCCAGGACATCTTGTCCAGGCCGTGCAGCTCACCGACCACCTCGGGGAGGGCGGTGGCGACGATGGTCTGATCGAGGGCCGCGAGCAGCAGCGCGAGCATCAGCCCGAAGAAGACCATCCGCACCCGGGCCGGGCTGAGCGGGGCGGCGCCCTCCGCCGGAGGCGCCGCGCCCGGGCCCCCGGCCCTGTCGGCCCCGTCGGTTACGTCATCGGTCGCGTGGGCGGGAGGGCCCGCCGGTTCGTACCCCCCGTGCCGCTCGTGGCTCTCTCGCCGCTTCGGCACGGTGGCGCCGGTGGTCCCGGTGGTGCCGCCCACGTCCTTCTCCCCTCGTCACGCCTGCGCCGCCCATTTCTCGCATCACGCGCAACCAGGGGCAAACAGCGACGAATCACCGACGAGGGGCTGTAGACGGCATTCCCCCCGGTGGGAGTGTGTGCGGGGGGTATGCCGGACCGCGGAGAAAACCACCCGAACCGGTGAGTGCGACGTTCGGTCCGGGGACGGGATCAGGACGTGCCGAGCGCTACTGGGCGGTCTCGGCGGCGAGCTTGGCCAGCAGCTCGTCGTAGATCCGGGCCAGCCCCTTGGGGGCGAAGGTCCGCTCGAAGAAGCCGCCGATGCCGCTCGCGCCGGTCCAGGTCGAGGTGACGACGACCCGCGACTTTCCCTCACCCGCCGGGGTGACGGTCCAGGTGGTCACCATGGAGGAGTTGCGGTCCTTCTCGACCAGCTGGCCGTCGCTCGGCTCGGAGACCTCCAGCAGGCAGTCGCGCACCCGCTTGCTGGTGGCCTGGAGCTTCCAGTGCACGACGGTGCCCTCACCGTCGCCGCCCTCGCGCACCTCGTACTCGCTGAACTGCTGCGGAAGCAGCCGGGGGCGGGTCTCGCGGTAGTCGGCGAGTGCGTCGAACACGTCCTCGGGCTTACCCGTGACGATCCGCTCCGTAGTGGCCTCGACCTGGCCCATCGCATGTCCCTCCGCGCTCGACGTGGCGCCCCCAGCCCGTGACGCCTTGACGAGCGCAAGCCAACCACCTCAGGGTCACCCGCCCAAATCGGGGGTTGACGAAAACCAATCAAACATGTGTTCTATTGTGGTAACGAGCGAGACCCGGAGGTGCCTGCGATGCGCTGGGACAACCTGACCCGAGACGACACGTCGGCCACCCCGGCCCTCTTCGCCGCGGACGCGGTGACCACCCGCACCTTCGACACCCCGGAGTTCCGCGGGATCACCTTCCACGAGATCCGGGCGCGGTCGATCATCAACCGGGTGCCCGGGGCCTCCCGGATGCCCTTCGAGTGGACGGTGAACCCGTACCGGGGCTGCACCCACGCCTGCGTCTACTGCTTCGCGCGCAAGACGCACAGCTATCTCGACCTGGACACCGGGATCGGTTTCGACTCCCAGATCGTGGTGAAGACCAACGCGCCGGAGCTGCTCCGCCGCGAGCTGGCCTCGCGCCGCTGGGCGGGTGAGCACATCGCCATGGGGACCAACGTGGACTGCTACCAGCGCGCCGAGGGCCGGTATCAACTGATGCCCGGCATCCTTACGGCGCTCGTGGAGCGCGCCAACCCCTTCTCGATCCTCACCAAGGGCACGCTGATCCTGCGCGATCTGGAGCTGCTGCGACGGGCCTCACGCGTCACCGACATCGGCGTCTCGGTCTCGGTCGGCTTCACCGACGGCGAGCTGTGGCGCACCGTCGAGCCGGGCACGCCCTCGCCCGAGCGGCGCCTGGACGTCGTGCGGACGCTGTCCTCCCACGGGATCCCGTGCGGTGTGCTGATGGCCCCGGTGATCCCCTTTCTCGGCGACTCCCCCGAGCAATTGCGCGCCACCGTAAGGGCGATCGCTCAGGCCGGAGCCACCTCCGTGACCCCGCTGGTGCTCCATCTGCGCCCGGGCGCCCGCGAGTGGTTCACCACCTGGCTCACCCACCACCACCCTCGGCTGCTGCGCCGGTACGACGCGCTGTACGAGGGCGGCTCCTACGCCCCGAAGTGGTATCAGCGGCGGATCACCGGCATGGTCCACGACTTCGCCACCGAGTTCGGCATCGGCCCGTACGCGGCGGGCGCGCACCGCAAGGTGCCCGACGAGCCGGAGGAGCCGGACGCCCGGGCCGACTCACCGCCGGCGCCCGCCCAGCTGTCCCTGCTGTGAGCACGCGCGTGTGAACATGGGCGGGTGAACCTGCGCATGTGAACATGCGTGGGTGAGCACGCGCGGGTGAGCACGCGCGGGTGAGCACGCGCGGGTGAGCACGCGCGGGTGAGCACGCGCGGGTGAGCACGCGCGGGTGAGCACGCGCGGGTGAACATGCGTGGGTGAGCACGCGCGGGTGAGCACGCGCGCACCGCCGTGAGCACACGCACCTCCCGGCGGACGGTGTCCCTGCCGCCCCTCACGGCACGCGCGCCTCACCCACCTTCTCCGCCGCCCCGCCCTTGCCCGCCGGCTCCGGGGCCCCTCCGCCCGTGACGGCGCCCTCGCCGGTGATGCGGGCCAGGGCGGCGGCGGCCGCCGCGCTGAGGCGTATGTGCTGGGCGGCGGCGGTCAGCGCCGGGATGGCGCGCTCGTCGCCGATCGCGCCCAGGCCCTCGACGCAGGCGCGGGCGATCGCCCAGTGGCGGTCACGGGCCCCCAACTGCCGTTCCAGCGCGGCGACCAGGGCCGGTACGGACTCGGCGGCCCGCAGCTCCACCAGCAGCCGGATGGGGTGCAGGGAGTACGCGGTGCGCAGCGGGTTCGTGGCCAGCGCTGCGGCGGCCCGCGCGGTGCGCGGATCGCCGAGGCGGGCCAGCACCCGGGCGGCGGTCGCACAGCGGGCCGGCTCACGGTAGTTGAGCAGCAGGACAAGGGTTTCGAAGGCCCGGCGGTCTCCTGCGCTGCCGAGCACGAAGGCGGCCGTCTCACGCGCCCACAGCGGCTGCTCCGGCGCTACCAGGATGCGGGCCAGCTGTTCGCGCGCGGCAGGGGTGCCCTGACGTACGAGCGCGAGCAGCGAGGCATGGGCCGCCGTTTCCTGCGGGGTTGAGAGCGAGGCCCGTACCCGCTCCGTCAGCGTCCGGAATTCTTCGTCCATACGAGGTCTCCCCTCCCCGGTGGGCCGCGCCCGGGCACGGCCGCACTTTGAGCTCTGGCATCTTGGTTACCCGCGAGTTAATATGGCGACACGAGCAGCACCCCTGCTCCGGCGGCCTGGTGACGCAGCCGCCTTGTGTGACGTCGGTTCGGCAGTTCCAGAAAAGCGAGTACGGCATGGCCCCGGGACAGGGCCGGCCGCGTGTCTCCCACGGGCAGTTTCCTCCGTGCGGCGCTGTCCGTAAGGGAGCGTGCAAGCCCTTCCATCGGGGATTTGTGTCAGCCGCGTCAGCCCCCCGCGCATGCGTGGCGTGAACGGCAGCAGTGGCATGACACGAGCTCCCCTCAGTCGTCACTTCATCCCCGTCCACGGGGAACACCCTCTGGAGTCCGCGATGGACCGTCTCCCACACACCGGCGTCAGCACTGCGTCCCCCTCTGATCTCTCCCCCTCCCGGGCCCCGCTCACTACTGTGGCCGTCGTCGGGCTCGGCACGATGGGCACCGGCATCGCCGAAATCCTGGCCCGGGCGGGCCGCGAGGTGATCGGCATCGACATCAACGAAAGCGCCTGCCGCCGAGCCGTCACCGCGCTCGAGGTCGCCACCGCCCGCGCCGTGCACCGCGAGCGGATCACCGAGCGGGAGCGCGCCGGGATCCTGGACCGCTTCAGCATCTCCACCGATCTGCGCGCCGCCGCCGACGCGGAGCTGGTGATCGAGGTGGTGCCCGAGGACTACGACACCAAGCACGCGGTCTTCGCCGAGCTGGACACCGTCATCAGCCCCACGGCGATCGTCGCCACCGGCACCAACGCGCTGTCGGTGACCCGGCTGGCCGCCGAATCCGCCCATCCGGAGCGGTTCTTGGGGCTGCACTTCTTCAATCCGGCGCCCGCGATGAAGCTCGTCGAGATCGTCTCCAGCGTGCTGACCGCCCCCGCGGCCGTCGAGGCGGTCACCGCCCTCGCCCGCGATCTGGGCAAGGAGCCGGTGGCGCTCGGCGACCGGCCCGGATTCGTCGCCGACGGGCTGCTGTTCGGCTATCTCAACCAGGCCGCCGCGATGTACGAGGCCAAGTACGCGGCGCGGGAGGACATCGACGCCGCGATGCGCCTGGGCTGCGGGCTGCCGATGGGCCCGCTGGCCCTGCTCGACCTGATCGGCGTCGACACCGCCCGCACCGTCCTGGAGGCCATGTACGCCGCCTCCGGCGACCGGCTGCACGCGCCCGCGCCCATCCTGGGGCAGCTCTCCGAGGCGGGTCTCACCGGCCGTAAGGCGGGCCGCGGCTTCTACACGTACGAGGCGCCGGGCAGCGCCACCGTCGTCCCGGACGCCGCGACGGCCGAGGTGCGGCACTCCACGGAGGGGGCGCGTCCGGTGCGCGCCGTGGGCGTCGCCGGCTCGGGCACGATGGCCTCCGGGATCGCCGAGGTCTTCGCGAAGGCGGGCCTGGACGTGGTGCTGGCCGGCCGGACCCTGGAGAAGGCCGAAAAGGCGAAGGCCCGCATAGGGAAATCCCTGGAAAGGTCGGTGTCCAAGGGGCGGATGACCAAGCGGGCCCGGGAGCAGGCGCTGGAGCGGATCACCGCGGCCGACACACTGGACGCGTTCGCCGAGGTGGATCTGGCCGTGGAGGCGGTGGCCGAGGACCTGGTCGTCAAGCAGGAGCTCTTCAAGGTGCTCGACAAGGTCTGCAAACCGGGTGCGGTGCTGGCCACGACCACCTCCTCGCTGCCGGTCGTGGCCTGCGCACGGGCGACCTCCCGCCCGCAGGACGTGGTGGGCCTGCACTTCTTCAACCCGGCGCCCGCGATGAAGCTGGTCGAGGTGGTGCGCACCGTGCTGACCGCGGACGATGTGCGCGCGACCGCGCACGCGGTGTGCGCGGCGGTGGGCAAGCATCCGGTGGACTGCGGCGACCGGGCGGGCTTCATCGTGAACGCCCTGCTCTTCCCATACCTCAACAACGCCGTGAAGATGGTGCAGGAGCACTACGCCACCCCGGACGCCATCGACGCCGCGATGAAGCTGGGCGGCGGCTATCCCATGGGGCCGTTCGAGCTGCTCGATGTCGTGGGGCTCGATGTGTCGCTGGCCATCGAGCGGGTGCTGCACCGGGAGTTCCGTGAACCGGGCCTGGCGCCGGCGCCGCTGCTGGAGCATCTGGTGGCCGCGGGGTGCCTGGGGCGCAAGACCGGGCGCGGCTTCCGCGAGTATGCAAAAGCCTGAATTCTGCTCCGGGTGGGGCGGACCGCCTGAGTCCGGTTCCGGGTGGGGCGGGCTGCTGGAGCCTTCCGTCGGTCTGCCCCCGCACCGGCACTCACAAGCGTGTTACGTTCCCCACATGTCCCAGCCCGTGAAGGCCACACGTACGGAGCGTACGAAGCGATCCCCCTCATCCGGCGGCGGTGAGAGCGCGGGAAGTCGCCGCGCCGCGGCTCAACGTCTGTCCATGCGCCGCAAACTCGCGGCCGCGGCGATGGAGTTGTTCGCGACGCAGGGGTACGAGGCGACGACCGTCGACGAGATCGCGGCCAGGGCGGGAGTGGCCCGCCGCACCTTCTTCCGGCACTTCCGCTCCAAGGAAGAGGCGATCTTCCCGGACCACGACGACACGTTGGTGCGGGCGGCGGCGGTGCTGGACGCGGCACCTCCGCATGAGCACCCCCTGGACACCGTGTGCCGCGGCATCAAGGAGGTCATGCGGATGTACGCGGCCGCACCGTCCGTCTCCGTGGAGCGCTACCGGCTGACCCGTGAGGTACCGGCGCTGCGGGAGCGGGAGATCGCCTCGGTGGCCCGCTACGAGCGGCTGTTCACCCGCTATCTGCTGGGCCACTTCGACGAGGGCGCCCACCACGACGGCGACGACGATCCGCTGCTGGCCGAGGTCGCCGCGTCGGCCGTGGTCACGGCCCACAACCACGTGCTGCGGCGCTGGCTGCGGGCGGGCGGCCAGGGCGATGTGGAGACCCAGCTGGACCACGCCTTCGCGATCGTCCGCGAAACCTTCGGGAGCGGCATCGGCGCCCGCCCCCTCCCGTCCGGCAGCCGCCCCGCGGCGACGGTGTCGGCGACGGACGAGGACGAGGTGGTGGTGATGGTGGCGCGGACGGATGCGCCGCTGGCCGAGGTGATGCGCACGATCAAGGAAGCGCTCAAGCGGTAGCTCTGGCGGTCGTCCGGGTGCGCCGGTCCGGGGCTCGCCTCCTGGGCCGGGTGTCCCACGTCGTGGGCCGGGGTGGCCGCCGGTACGGACGGTTCGGCACCGCCGGGCTCCGACGTCGGACGTCTCGCCGTCGCGGCGGGGGCAAGGGGGCGGGATCCGCCCCCGCCCGCGGACCCAGGGGCGGGCGGCTCAGCGGGGCGGGGCCCGCCCCCCACAGGCAGGTCCCGCCCCTCGCCGGGCCTCGGGGCCCGGCTCGGCGCCGCCCCGGTGCCGGGCCGGGGCGGCGCGAGCGCGTCAGCCGGTCTTGGTCAGCTTCGCGGCGAAGCCGCCGTTCTTCGGGACGTCCACCGAGAGCCGCGAGTCCGGTGTAACCTCGTGGGTTTCGGTGACGACCTTGCCGTCCGGACCGTCCTTCCACACCTCGATCCGCCAGCCGCCCTTGCCGAGGAAGCTCAGCGGCTCGTCCAGCGTGCGGGCCTCGCCCGAGGTGATCGCGCCCAGGTACCAGGTGTCGCCGGAGCGGCGGGCCAGGACGGCGCGGTCGCCGGGGTCGCCGTCGACCAGTCGCGTCTCGTCCCACACCGTGGGCACCTGGTTCAGGAACCTCAGCTCCCGCGGCCGGCTCTCGTACGACTCGACGCTGTCGGCGAAGTGCTGCACCCCGGACTCGTAGACGACCGAGAGCGCGAGTTCGGCCGCGTCGCTCGTGGGCCGTACGCCCGTGAAGGTCACCGGTGTGAAGTCCATGGGCCCGACGAGGTTCCGGGTGAAGGGCAGGGTCGTGTAGTGCGCCGCCGGGAAGGGCTGGCGGCCCGGCTTGGGGCGGGTGCCCTCGGCGCCCTTGACCGCCTCGGTGCTCATCAGCTGCGGCCAGGTCCGCTCCTGGCCGCGCGGGATGGTGGCGCCGTGGAAGTTCAGCATCAGCTGGTTCCGGGCGCTGTCCTTGAAGACCGCGTCGTACCAGCGCATCCGGTCCTGGCCGTCCGACTCCAGGAAGTCGATCTTCAGCCCGGCGATCCCCCAGGACTTCCACAGCGGGAACAGCCGGTCGCGCTCGCTCTGCGCGTCGATGGTCTGCCAGCGGGCCCACAGCCAGACGCCGACGCCCTTCTCCTTGGCGTACGCGGTCAGCTCGGGCATCCAGGAGTCGCTCCAGCCGGAGTCCACCAGGATGTACTCCCAGCCCTCGCGCGCCGCGAAGTCCACGAACTTCTTCTGGGCGTCCAGGCTGGCCGGGCTCTGCCCGTCGGACCACCAGGACCACGCCGCCCGGCCCGGCTTGATCCATGAGGTGTCGGCGACCTTGGAGGGGGCGGCCAGATCGGTCGGCAGATCGCTCTCGGTGACGGTGGCGAGATCCCCGATGACCATGGTGCGCCAGGGCGTGGTCAGCCCGGGGCCGCTCACCTCGGCGGGGTCGGGGAGGGTGAGCTTGAAGCGGTCGGTGGCGGAGTCGAGGGCGAGCCGGGAGCCGCCGTACGAGCTGTTCAGATCCGCTTCCTCGATCAGCATCCAGCTCTTGCCGATGTGGAAGAGCGACGGATAGCCGTAGTCGCCCGCCTTCGCGTCGGCGACCGTGCCGTGGTCATGGGCGGACTCGTAGTCCTGGCGGCCGTTGTCGTACGGCAGCAGGAAGGAGTCGGCGGACGGCGGGACGGCGTATTCGGTGCTTTCGCCGAGCACGGTGACCGTGCCCTTGTCCGGCAGCACGTAGCGGTAGGCCAGGCCGTCGGCGGAGACCCGGATGACCACCTTCAGCGTCCGCCCGTCCTTGCGGAAGGTGAAGGTCGACTCGGAGGCGTCGGAGGTGTGATGGGTACGGCGGCCGGTGGTGGTCGTATAGGTCTCGTGGACCGTGCGGTCGCTGCGCCCCGCGAACCGCAAGCCCTTGCTGAAATCCGTCTCCGCGGTGCGGATCCCCAGCCCCGACGGCCGCAGCACGGTGGTGCCGCCATCGCGCGCGGACAGCGTAAGACCGCCCTCGTTGCTCAGTCTGAGCTCGCCGCTGACCTGCCCCTTTCCGGTCAGCCGCCAGTCCTGCGCACGACCGTCCGATGCCGCCGCCGCCCGGAGCGGCACCAGCACGGCGGCCGCACAGGCGAGCGCGGCCACGGCTCTGGTGACCTTTGATCGTGCCGTATGCATCGTTCCTCCTCGTACACCGCACCTCGATGCGGCGCTCGATACATCAGAGCAATCGCCTACCTTGACGCATCATTAGCCCGTTCCTACGCTCCCGTCTAGCCAAATCATCGGATCAATCTGATCGCTTCGGGGACAGGAGATGACGGGATGCCAGTCAGCAGACGTGGGTTCCTGGGCCGGGTGGCGGCGGGCGCGGCCGCGAGCACGGCCGTCGGCGCGGCCCTCCCCGAACAGGAGGCGGCCGCCCAGTCACAGCAGTCGGTGGCCCTGCGGGGCATGCGCACCGACCAGGAGTGGGAGCGCTTTCTGGGCGGGCAGGATCTGATCTGGAAGCGCTTGCCGAGAACCTGGTACGAGGGGCCGTTCCTCGGCAATGGGCTGCTCGGCTCGATGATCTATCAGGAGCCCGGCGAGAACGCGCTGCGGTTCACCATCCACCACAGCGAGGTGCAGGATCACCGGCCCACCGAAGGCGGCAGCGACTGGGGCGTGGCACGGCTCCCGGTCGGCAATCTGCTGCTGCGCCCGGTCGGCACCATCACCGGCGTCGATCTGCGGCTGGAGCTGTGGAACGCCGAGTTGCGCGGCACGATCACCACGGACAAGGGGAAGCTGAAGCTCCGCGCCCTGGTGCACAACGACCGCACCATGCTGCTGGCCACCGTCGAGGCGAGCGCCGGCGAGGAGGGGTTCCGCTGGGAGTTCAAGCCGTCACCGGCGGTCAGCCCGCGCATCGTCCGCGAGGATCCGCCGAAGGGCTTCGAGCCCAACCCGGCCCCGGTCACCCGCACCGAGGACGGGCTCGGCATCACCGTCCAGTCGCTGGTGGCGGGCGGGCAGACGGTCAGCGCGTACCGGGAGCGGGGCAGCGGCCGGGAGCGCACGTACTACCTGGCCGTGGCGCACTCCCACCCCGGTACGGACGCCGAGGGCCGGGCCCTGACCACCGTGCGCAAGGCGTCGGCGCTGCCGGTCTCCAGCCTGCGGCGCACCCACTACGAGTGGTGGCACCGCTTCTACCGCAAGAGCTTCATCTCGGTGCCCGACGGGATGCTGCAGAGCTTCTACTGGATCCAGCTCTACAAGCTGGCCTGCGCCGCCCGTGAGCACGCCCCCGTCATGGCCACCACCGGCCCGTGGGTGGAGCCGACCCCCTGGCCCGGCGTGTGGTGGAACCTCAACGTCCAGCTGGAGTACTGGCCGGTCCAGGGCTCCAACCACCTGGAGCTGGACGCGATTCCGCGCACCCTGGCCGAGAACACCGATGTGCTCATCGGCGCGCTCAAGCCCGAGTACCGCGCCGACTCGGCCGGGCTGCGCCGCTCCACGGACGCGCAGTGCGAGGACAACGGCACGGTCCCGGTGCCCGGCGTCGGGGACTCCCCCGAGGTCGGCAATCTGCCCTGGGCGCTGCACAACGTCTGGCTGACCTACCGCCACACCATGGACCGGGGCGTGCTGGAGGATGTGCTCTATCCGCTGCTGCGCCGCTCCACCAACTACTACCTGCACTTTCTCACCGAGCAGTCGGACGGCAGGCTGCATCTGCCGAAGACCTTCTCGCCCGAGTACGGCGCGGCCCCGGACTGCAACTACGACCTGGCGCTGCTGCGCTGGTCCTGCCGGACCCTGCTGACGGCGGTCGAGCTGCTGGACAAGGACGATCCGCTGGTGCCCAAGTGGCGCGAGGTGCTGGAGAAGCTGGTCGACTATCCGGTGGACGAGAACGGCTTCATGATCGGCACCGGTGTCCCGTTCGCCAAGTCCCACCGCCACTACTCCCATATGCTCTCGGTCTACCCGCTCTACCTGGTCAATTGGGACCAGCCGGAACACCGGGACCTGATCGCCCGCTCGCTGGAGCACTGGATCAGCTTCGAGGGCGCGCTGCGCGGCTACAGCTTCTCGGGCGCGGCCTCGATCTCCACCCAGATGGGGCGCGGCGATGACGCGCTGAGGTATCTGCGGGAGCTGGTGGCGCGGTTCATCCAGCCCAATACCCACTACTACGAGGCGGGTCCGGTGATCGAGACCCCGCTGTCGGGTGCGCAGGCGATCCACGACATGCTCTGCCAGAGCTGGGGCGGCACCATCCGCTTCTTCCCCGGGGTGCCGGGCGAGTGGCGGGACGTCACGCTGCACGACTTCCGCACCGAGGGCGCGTTCCTGGTCAGCGCGGTGCGCACGGGCGGCAGAACGCGCTGGGTGCGGGTGCGCAGCCTGGCCGGGGAGCCCTGCCGGGTCCGCCACTCGATCGGCGGCCGGGTCACGGTCGCCGGGGTCGGGGGGCCCGCGCCGAAGTGGCGTGACCTGGGGAACGGCGAGATCGAGCTGGAGCTGGACCGGGAGGACGAGGCGGTGATCTATCCGGCGGGCACCCGGCCGGACTTCCGGGTCGCCCCGGTGAAGGTCACCACCCCGGCCGAGCCCTGGGGCCTGCCGGAGCTGCCGCAGGCGGGCGCGGTCACCCAGGTGGATCTGACCGGGCACTTCGACAACGACGCCATCACCACCGAGATGTACTACGGGGACGGCGACTTCGACGGTACGGGCCGCACCTATCCGATGGCGCAGCTGCCGCAGACCGGGCAGACCGAGGACGACGGGATCACCTTCGCGTTCACCAACGGCAGCGAGGGCTCCGACAACAACGTGATCGCGGCGGGCCAGAAGGTGGCGGTCCCGGCGGGCAGCTACGCCAAGCTGCATGTGCTGGGCGCGGGCGACACCGGCAATGTGTCGGTACCGGCCGAGGCCACGTACGCCGACGGCTCCACGGGCACGCTGACCATCCAGCTCACGGGCTGGATGTCGGGCCCGGCGTACGGCGAGACGGAGGCGGTGCGGACCAGCCAGATCCACACCCGCACCGGCCCGTTGGGCACCAAGTCCGCGATCTTCCACCAGGTGGTGGAGCTGGACCCGGCCAAGGAGCTGTCGGCGATCACGCTGACCGCCCCCTCGGGCACCGCACGGGCCCATGTCTTCGCGCTCTCGCTGGAGAAGAACGACTGACGCAACGCACCTCACCGCACACCCACAGTGACGGCCGCCCCCTCCCGGGGCGGCCGTCATTGCTCATGTGTGCAGCCGAGATGACAACTGAGGGAATTTGTTGGCACGCAGTGTCTTGCGGGGTGGCACAGCGTGCCATACGGTGAGTGGAGTCCGGGCGGCCGGCGCACTGCCAACCTTCGTGCGTCGGCTGTCCCCGCAAACCGCTTTGTGCGCCCGGACAACGCCTGCGTCACCAGGCAACCGGCGCCACCCGCGCCGCATCGAGCACCACCTCCGCCGAACCGACGGCACCGCATCAGCATCACCCGTCACGAGCCCAGCGTTCCCTCAGGCGTCCCCCCTGGACGCCTCGCCGGAGGCACCGATGAACGAGATACTTGACGCGATCCTGGCGTCGGACACAGCACCCGAGGACTTCGCGGCACTGCGCATCCCCGAGTCGTACCGCGCGGTGACCGTGCGCAAGGACGAGGCCGAGATGTTCGCGGGCCTCACCACCCGGGAGAAGGACCCCCGCAAGTCGTTGCACGTGGACGAGGTGCCGGTGCCGGAGCTCGGCCCCGGAGAGGCACTCGTCGCCGTGATGGCCAGTTCGGTCAACTACAACTCCGTGTGGACCTCGATCTTCGAGCCGCTGCCGACCTTCGGTTTCCTGGAGCGGTACGGCAAGCTCTCCCCCCTGGCCAAGCGGCACGACCTGCCCTACCACATCATCGGCTCCGACCTCGCGGGCGTCGTGCTGCGCACCGGCCCCGGTGTGAACGCCTGGCAGCCGGGCGCCGAGGTCGTCGCGCACTGTCTGTCGGTCGAGCTGGAGAGCTCCGACGGCCACAACGACACCATGCTCGACCCCGAGCAGCGCATCTGGGGCTTCGAGACCAACTTCGGCGGGCTCGCCGAGATCGCCCTGGTCAAGTCCAACCAGCTGATGCCCAAGCCCAAGCATCTGAGCTGGGAGGAGGCGGCCGCCCCGGGCCTGGTCAACTCCACCGCCTACCGGCAGCTGGTCTCCCGTAACGGCGCCGGGATGAAGCAGGGCGACAACGTCCTGATCTGGGGCGCGAGCGGCGGGCTCGGCTCCTACGCCACCCAGTTCGCGCTGGCCGGCGGCGCCAACCCGATCTGCGTGGTCTCCTCGCCGCAGAAGGCCGAGATCTGCCGGCGGATGGGCGCCGAGGCGATCATCGACCGCACCGCCGAGGACTACAAGTTCTGGAAGGACGAGGGCACCCAGGACCCGCGCGAGTGGAAGCGGTTCGGCAAGAAGATCCGCGAGCTGACCGGCGGCGAGGACGTGGACATCGTCTTCGAGCACCCGGGCCGGGAGACCTTCGGCGCGTCCGTCTATGTCACCCGTAAGGGCGGCACGATCGTCACCTGCGCCTCGACCTCCGGCTACACCCACGAGTACGACAACCGCTACCTGTGGATGCAGCTCAAGCGGATCATCGGGTCGCACTTCGCCAACTACCGCGAGGCGTGGGAGGCCAACCGCCTGATCGCCAAGGGCAAGATCCACCCGACGCTGTCCAAGACCTACCGGCTGGAGGACACCGGACAGGCCGCGTACGACGTCCACCGCAACCTCCACCAGGGCAAGGTCGGCGTGCTCTGCCTGGCCCCCGAGGAGGGCATGGGCGTGCGCGACCAGGCGATGCGCGAACGGCACATCGACGGCATCAATCTGTTCCGTGACGACTCGTCGGAGCGGACCGACAAGCACAGCCGTGACGACTCGTCGGAGCGGACCGACAAGCACAGCCGTGACGACTCGTCGGAGCGGACCACCAAGCACGGCCGGGACATCTGATGAGTGGCACACCCCGCCCCAAGGACCGGCCCTGGCTGATGCGCACCTACGCCGGGCACTCCACCGCCGAGGCGTCCAACGAGCTGTACCGGCGCAACCTGGCCAAGGGCCAGACCGGGCTCTCGGTCGCCTTCGACCTGCCCACCCAGACCGGCTACGACCCCGACCACATCCTCGCCCGCGGCGAGGTGGGCCGGGTCGGGGTCCCGGTCTCCCATCTGGGCGACATGCGGCGGCTGTTCCAGGAGATCCCCCTGGAACGGATGAACACCTCCATGACGATCAACGCGACCGCGATGTGGCTGCTGGCGCTGTATCAGGTCGTGGCGGAGGAGCACGGTGCGGACATCGGCAAGCTCCAGGGGACGACGCAGAACGACATCGTCAAGGAGTACCTCTCGCGCGGGACGCATGTCTTCCCGCCGGGCCCGAGCCTGCGGCTGACCACCGACATGATCGCGTACACGGTCAACCACATCCCCAAGTGGAATCCGATCAACATCTGCAGCTACCACCTGCAGGAGGCCGGGGCCACTCCGGTGCAGGAGATCGCCTTCGCGATGTCCACGGCGGTCGCCGTATTGGACGCGGTGTTCGCCTCCGGCCAGATTCCCGAGGACCGTAAGGGCGACGTGGTGGCCCGGATCTCCTTCTTCGTGAACGCGGGCGTCCGCTTCATCGAGGAGATGTGCAAGATGCGCGCCTTCGGCCGCATCTGGGACCGGATCACCCGTGAGCGGTACGGCATCGAGAACCCCAAGCACCGCCGGTTCCGCTACGGCGTCCAGGTGAACTCGCTCGGCCTGACCGAGGCCCAGCCGGAGAACAACGTCCAGCGCATCGTCCTGGAGATGCTGGCCGTCACCCTCTCCAAGGACGCCCGCGCCCGCGCGGTCCAGCTCCCGGCCTGGAACGAGGCGCTGGGCCTGCCCCGCCCGTGGGACCAGCAGTGGTCGCTGCGCATCCAGCAGGTGCTCGCCCTGGAGAGCGATCTGCTGGAGTACGACGACATCTTCGAGGGCTCCCATGTGATCGAGGCCAAGGTCGCCACGCTGGTGGAGGAGGCCGAGGCCGAGATGGAGCGGATCGAGAAGATGGGCGGGGCGATGGCCGCCGTCGAGACCGGCTATCTCAAGGCGCAGCTCGTGGCCTCGCACGCCGAGCGCAGGGCGCGGATCGAGGCGGGCGAGGAGAAGATCGTCGGCGTCAACTGCTACGAGTCCACCGAGCCCAATCCGCTCACCGCCGATCTCGACACCGCGATCATGACAGTGGACCCGGAGAACGAGGCGCGGGTCGTATCCGCCCTGCACACGTGGCGCGAACAGCGCGACGAGGGCCCCGCCCAGGAAGCCCTCGGCGCCCTCCGTAAGGCCGCCGCGGGGACCGAGAACCTGATGCCGGCGACCCTGGCCTGCGCCCGCGCGGGCGTGACCACCGGGGAGTGGTCCTGGGCGCTGCGCGATGTCTTCGGTGAGTACCGCGCCCCCACCGGGGTCGGCGGCGCGCCGCTGGCCGTCGCCCCGGAGGCCGGCTCCCTGCTGTCCACCGTCCGCGAGAAGGTCGAGAAGACGGCGGCCGACCTCGGCGGCGGCAGGCTGCGGCTGCTGGTCGGCAAGCCCGGCCTGGACGGGCACAGCAACGGCGCCGAGCAGATCGCCGTACGGGCCAGGGACGCCGGTTTCGAGGTGGTCTACCAGGGGATCCGGCTCACCCCCGAGCAGATCGTCTCGGCGGCCGTGGCCGAGGATGTGCACTGCGTCGGGCTGTCCATCCTGTCCGGTTCGCATGCCGAGCTGGTGCCGGACGTCCTGGAGCGGCTGCGCGACGCGGGTGCCCAGGACATCCCCGTCATCGTGGGCGGGATCATCCCGGCCGGGGACGCGGCCACGCTGCGCGCCGCGGGTGTCGCCGCCGTTTTCACCCCCAAGGACTTCGGTATCACGGAGATCATCGGCCGTATCGTCGATGAGATCCGCGCCGCGAACACGCTTCCCCCTCTGGAGGTTCTCGTATGACCGCCCCCGACCGCGCAGATTCCGCGACCCGGCTGCGCCCCCGCCGCTCCTGCCTGGCCGTCCCCGGCTCCAATCCGCGCTTCCTGGAGAAGGCCCAGGGGCTCGCGGCCGACCAGGTCTTCCTGGACCTGGAGGACGCCTGTGCGCCGCTGGCCAAGGAGGACGCCCGGCACACCATCGTCAAGGCGCTGAACGAGGGCGACTGGACCGGTAAGACCCGGGTGGTGCGGGTCAACGACTGGACCACCCACTGGACGTACCGGGACGTCATCACGGTCGTCGAGGGCGCGGGCCCCAACCTGGACTGCATCATGCTGCCCAAGGTGCAGGACGCCCAGCAGGTGATCGCGCTGGATCTGCTGCTCACCCAGATCGAGAAGACGATGGGCTTCGAGGTCGGGCGGATCGGCATCGAGGCGCAGATCGAGAACGCCAAGGGCCTGGTCAACGTGGACGAGATCGCGGGCGCCTCGTCGCGCCTGGAGACCATCGTCTTCGGCCCGGCCGACTTCATGGCGTCCATCAATATGAAGTCGCTGGTCGTGGGCGAGCAGCCGCCCGGCTATCCGGCGGACGCCTATCACTACATCCTGATGCGGATCCTGATGGCGGCCCGCACCCATGACCTCCAGGCGATCGACGGCCCCTACCTGCAGATCCGGAACGTGGACGGCTTCCGCGAGGTGGCCGGGCGCGCGGCCGCCCTCGGCTACGACGGGAAGTGGGTGCTGCACCCCGGCCAGGTGGAGGCGGCCAACGAGGTCTTCTCGCCGTCCCAGGAGGACTACGACCACGCCGAGCTGATCCTGGACGCCTATGACTACTGCACCTCGGCGGAGGGCGGCATGAAGGGCTCGGCGATGCTCGGCGACGAGATGATCGACGAGGCCAGCCGCAAGATGGCCCTGGTCGTCGCGGGCAAGGGCCGCGCCGCCGGGATGACCCGTACGTCCACCTTCCAGCCCCCGGAGGCATGAGCCATGCAGTTCGGCCGTACCTATGAGGAGTTCACGGTGGGCGACGTCTACCGGCACTGGCCGGGGAAGACGGTCACCGAGTACGACGACCACCTTTTCTGTCTGCTCACCATGAACCACCACCCGCTGCACATGGACAGCAACTACGCCGAGAAGACGACCGATTTCGGCAAGAACGTGGTGGTCGGGAACTACATCTACTCACTGCTCCTGGGGATGTCCGTCCCCGATGTCTCCGGAAAGGCCATCGCCAATCTGGAGGTCGAGTCGCTACGGCATGTCGCACCCACCTTCCACGGCGACACGATCTACGGCGAGACGACGGTCCTCGACAAGACGCCGTCGAAGTCCAAGACGGACCGGGGCATCGTGCAGGTGGAGACCAAGGGCTACAAGCAGGACGGCACCCTGGTCTGCGTCTTCCGGCGCAAGGTGATGGTGCCGACCGCCACGTACATCAAGGAGCGGGGCGGCGAGCAGCCGGGCCGCCCGGAGCTGGGAGAGCAGTGATATGAGCCGCCTGGCGCAGACCGAGGGCCTGACCGACATCCAGCGGGAGATCCTCTCCACGGTCAGGGATTTTGTCGACAAGGAGATCCTGCCGGTCGCGACGGAACTGGAACATCGCGATGAATATCCGACCGCGATCGTCGAGGGGCTGAAGGAACTCGGCGTCTTCGGGCTGATGATCCCGGAGGAATACGGCGGTCTGGGTGAGTCACTGCTCACTTACGCGCTGTGTGTGGAGGAGATCGCACGCGGCTGGATGAGCGTCTCGGGCATCATCAACACCCACTTCATCGTGGCGTACATGCTCAAGCAGCACGGCACCGAGGAACAGAAGGAGTATTTCCTTCCCAAGATGGCGCTGGGCGAGATCCGGGGCGCCTTCTCGATGTCGGAGCCGGGGCTGGGCTCGGATGTGTCGGCCATCACCAGCAAGGCGGTTCAGGACGGCGACGAGTACGTCCTGAACGGACAGAAGATGTGGCTGACCAACGGCGGCACCTCCACCCTGGTGGCGGTTCTGTGCCGGACCGGTGACGCCCAGGAGGGGATCGCGCCGCACAAGGCGATGACCACCTTCCTGGTCGAGAAGGAGCCGGGCTTCGGCGAGGTCCGGCCCGGTCTGACCATCCCCGGCAAGATCGACAAGATGGGCTACAAGGGCGTCGACACCACCGAGCTCATCATGGACGGACTGCGCATTCCGGCCGATCGGGTGCTCGGCGGGACGCCGAACCGAGGTTTTTACCAAATGATGGACGGAGTCGAGGTCGGCCGGGTGAATGTCGCCGCCCGCGGCTGTGGCGTGGCGCGGCGCGCTTTCGAGCTGGGCGTCGCATACGCACAGCAGCGGCATACCTTCGGCAAGCCGATCGCACAGCACCAGGCCATCCAGTTCAAACTGGCCGAAATGGGAACAAAGGTCGAGGCGGCTCATGCGATGATGGTCAATGCGGCCCGGAAGAAGGATTCCGGGGCGCGCAACGACCTCGAGGCGGGAATGGCCAAGTACCTCGCGTCGGAGTACTGCAAAGAGGTCGTGGAGGACGCCTTCCGCATCCACGGCGGGTACGGCTTCTCCAAGGAATACGAGATCGAGCGCCTCTACCGAGAGGCACCGATGCTTCTCATCGGCGAAGGTACCGCTGAGATTCAGAAAATGATTATTGGACGGAGACTCCTGGAGGAATACCGAACCCAAGACTGAACGTCCCTTTTGGGGTGGTATCCGAGAGAAGAAGGTCACACCGCGCCGCGGGTCTTCGGCCACTGACCAGCCACCGACAGGCCCCGGCGCTTGCCCAGTTACCGCTCGCAACCGATACCATCCGGGAAAGCCGCCGTCCCCAGTCTTGCGTCGCGGCATCCTCCGCTACGAAGGTCATCCATGCCCCACAGCCAATCCTCTGCACAACGCGACAGCCCGTTCGGTGTACGCCTCGCGCGCGGAGCATCGCCGTGGCTCCTCCCGACCGTCGCCACCGCGGCGGTCAGTCTCGCTCGGGCCCGCCGCTCCGGACGCTGGGCGGCGGCCGCCGTGCCCGCCACCGCGCTCGCGGCGGGCATGCTGTGGTTCTTCCGCGACCCCGAGAGAGAGATCACGCAAGGCCGTGTGATCTCCCCGGCCGACGGTGTGGTGCAGAGCATCATGCCGTGGAAGGACGGGCGCACGCGCGTCGCCATCTTCATGAGCCCGCTCAATGTTCACGTCAACCGCGCCCCGCTGGCCGGCACCGTGACCTCCGTGGAGCACATCCCCGGCGGCTTCGTTCCCGCGTTCAACAAGGAGAGCGAGAACAACGAGCGGGTCGTCTGGCACTTCGACACCGAGCTCGGCGACATCGAGATGGTCCAGATCGCCGGTGCGGTCGCCCGGCGTATCGTGCCCTATGTGCCACAGGGCACGAAGGTCGAGCAGGGTGAGCGGATCGGTCTCATCCGCTTCGGCTCGCGGGTCGACATCTACCTTCCCGAGGGTGTCGAGGTCGCGGTCGAGGTCGGCCAGGCCACCACCGCGGGGGTGACACGCCTTGACCGTGATTGATCCCGACACACAGGCCACCTGGGTCCCCGAGGCCGAGGTGGACGCCGTCGACGAGACGGACGACATGCCGCTGTCGACGCGACTGTCGATAGCCGACACGCTGACCCTGGGCAACGCCACCTGTGGCTTCCTGGCGGTCTACTTCACCACCACCGGCGTCCTCATCCCGCACCTGACGGGCAGCGAGGACGGCGGGATGACCCGGCACAGCGCGGCGTCCGCCGTGATGCTGATGCTGCTCGCCTCCGTCTTCGACCTCTTCGACGGACTGGTCGCGCGGAAGCTGCGCAGCTCGGCGATGGGCGCGGAGCTGGACAACCTCTCCGACCTGATCAGCTTCGGACTGGCCCCCGCGTACTTCGTCCTCGTCTGGGGCATGGTTTCCGACGACGCGTACCAGCGGGTCTCGGTGGTGGGCGCGATCGTGGTGCTGCTGGCGGTGGTGCTACGGCTTGCCAGATTCTCCTGCGTCACGCTGCGTGACGGAGTCTTCCAGGGCATGCCGAGCCCCTTCGGCGCGCTGACGGTGGTCTCGGTGGTCCTGCTGGGCCTGCCGTTCGTGCCGACGCTGCTCGCGATCATCGGCGTCGCCTGGCTGATGGTGAGCCGCGTGGAGTACCCCAAGCCGCGCGGCCGGCTCGCGGTGGCCATGCTCGGCTGGATCGTCACCAGCATGGCGCTGCTGGCGGCCTGGGCCTTCGAGGCCCCCGGCGGCGAGCTGCTGCTCCAGTCGGCCTGCGCCCTGCAGGTCGTCATGGGCGCGGTGATCCCCCTCTTCGCCACGGCCCGCCGGGTGAACGCCTTCCGCGACAACCGCCGCGAGGCGAGGGCAGCGCAGCTGCCGTAGCGGCCTTCGGCCGCACCTGCCGAATGGGGTGGGCCCGAGCGCAATGCTCGGGCCCACCCCATTCGGCGTTCCCGATGCGTTGCGCCCCGGCGGCGGGAGCACGCCCTGTGGGGGGCCGGGGCTGCGCCCCGGTTCGGGAAGGGGCGGGGTGGGGAACAGCCCCCACCGGGCGTCCGGCCGCGCGCCCCCGGGCAGCCCGCGTGGCCCAGCCGGGGACGACGGCCCCGGTGGGGCCGGGGCGCAGCCCCGATGGGGGCCGGGGGCTTGCCCCCGGTTCGGGGAAGGGCCACCGGCACCCCAGCCCGGGGTCAGGTCAGGAAGTCCGCCGCCAGGCGTTCCGCGGCGCGCTCCAGGAGGGGGCCGGCTTCGGCGATGCAGCGGGCCGGGTCGGGTTCCAGGTCGGTGAGGGGGTAGGCGCGGCGGATGCCCGCGTTGCCCAGGGCCACCGGGGCGAGGGCCAGACGGCCGCAGACGGCGACCACCTCGATGCCCCGCGCCCGGGCCGCCGCCGCGACGCCCGCCGGGGCCTTGCCGTGCAGGGTCTGCTCGTCCAGCGAGCCCTCCCCCGTGATCACCAGGTCCGCGCCCTCCAGCGCGGCGGGGAAGCCGAGGACGTCGAGCATCACCTCAATGCCGGGGCGGAAGGCCGCGCCCAGGCCGACGAGGGCGCCGAAGCCGATGCCGCCCGCGGCGCCCGCGCCGGGCGCGAGGGCGTACTCGGCGGCCGAGGCCCCGACCGCGCGCTCCAGGACGCCTACGTAGTGGGCGAGGGCGGCGTCCAGGGCCGCCACATCGTCCTCGCCCGCGCCCTTCTGCGGCCCGTAGACCGCCGCCGCGCCCTTCGGGCCGGTCAGGGGGTTGTCGACATCGCTGGCCAGGACGGTCTCGGTGTCGGCCAGGCGCGGGTCGAGACCGGACAGATCGGCCGTGGCGAGGTCGCGCAGCGGACCCCCGCCCGGCCCCACGGGCGTACCGTCCTCGCGCAGGAAACGCGCGCCGAGCGCGCTGAGCATCCCCGCGCCGCCGTCCGTCGTGGCGCTGCCGCCGACGCCGAAGACGATCGTGCGGGCGCCCGCGTCGAGCGCCGCGCGCAGCAGCTCGCCGCTGCCGTACGTGGTCGCGGTGAGCGGTGCGAACACCCCGTCCGGCAGATGGCGCAGCCCGGACGCCTCGGCCATCTCCACCACGGCCGTGGTCCCGCGCAGCGCGTACGCCGCCGTCACCGGCGCGCCCAGCGGCCCGGTGACCCGCGCCTCGCGCCGTTCGAACCCGGCCGCGACCGCCGCGTCCACCGTGCCGTCCCCGCCGTCGGCCACGGGCAGCGCCGCGATCCGCAGCCCCTCGCCGCCCTGGGGCGCGCCGCGGCGCAGTCCCGCCGTGACGCGCTCGGCGACCTCCACCGCCGTGAGCGAGCCCTTGAACTTGTCCGCGGCGATCAGTACGCGCTTCGGGGGCGTCGCCTGCCCCTCCGCCCACGTCTTGGACTCTGGCCGGGTCTCGGCCTCGGTCCCGGTCCCGCTCTCTTCCGCGGCCTCTGCCTTCGAAGCGCCCGTAGCGCCCATAGCGCCCGAAGTCTCCGTCGAAGCGTCCGTCACCTTGGTAACTCCTCGCATTCGCACAGGCGGTCGCGCCGCTGTGACCCTATCCGGCGCCGGCTCACCGGTACACCCACCTCATATGGGTACACCTGACCCATGGCCCTCAGCGGGAGCGCACTCGCGGACCGGATCCACGGCGGCTGGCTTGGCCGGATCGCCGGGAACATGCTCGGCAAGCCCATCGAAAACGGCGACCACTGGACCCGCGACCGCATCGACCGGTATCTGCGCCGCGCCGACGCCCTGCCGCTGACCGACTACCTCCCCGCGCTGGAGCCGCCGCCCGACCCGGTGGAGTTCGCGCTGCGCCCCGAGTGGCAGAGCTGCGTCCGCGGCCGGATCCACGGCAGCTGCCGCGACGACGACGTGGACTACTCCGTCCTCGGTCTGCACCTGCTGGAGACCCACGGCCCCGGCTTCACCACCGAGCAGGTCGGCGAGGTGTGGCTGCTGCGGCTGCCGTATCTGCAGACCTTCACCGCCGAGCGGGCCGCCTACCGCAACCTCACGGCCGGGGTGAAGCCGCCGCTCAGCGCGACCCTCGACAACCCGTACCAGGAGTGGATCGGCGCCCTGATCCGCGCCGACGTCCACGGCTGGGTCAACCCCGGCGATCCACAGCGGGCCGCCGCGATGGCCCGCCGGGACGCCGTCCTCTCCCACACCGGCAACGGGGTGTACGGGGCGATGTGGGCGGCCGCGCTGATCGCGGCCGCGTTCACGGCGGACGGTCCGCGCGCCGCCGTCGCGAGCGCCCTGGACCGGATCCCGCCGCGCTGCCGACTGGCCCGTACGGTGCGCCGGGCCGCGTCCCTGCACGACGCGGGCGTGGCGTGGGCGGACGCGCTCGCCCAGCTGGAGCGGGAGACCGCCGGGCTGCCCTGGATCCATGTGGTCCCCAACGCCGCCGTCCTCACGGCCGGGCTGCTCTACGGCGCGGGCGACTTCACGAAGACGATCGCCCTGACGGTGCGCGGCGGCCTGGACACCGACTCCAACGGCGCCACGGCCGGATCGATCGCGGGGGTGCTGTGCGGCGCGGCCGCCATCCCGCCGCAGTGGACCGAGCCGCTGGAGGACCGGGTGCGCAGCGCCGTCTTCGGCTTCGACGGCGCCCGCATCAGCGACCTGGCGGCCCGCACCCACCGGCTGGCGGTCTCGGCGGGGCACTAGGCGCTCCCGGCCGGCCCGGTGGGGGCTCTCGGCCGGCCCGGTGAGGCTCTCGGCCGGCCCGGTGGGGGCTCTCGGCCGGCCCGGTGAGGCTCTCGGCCGGCCCGGTGGGGCTCTCAGCGCCCGGCGGTGTCCCAATGACTGCCCAGCCAGCCGCCGTGGCTGTCGAGGAGGGCGACCAGGGAGGCGGCCCACACGGTCGTCCCACCCGTCCACCGCGGCCGTGAGCTCGAAGGCGGTTCCTGGGCCGCTGTGGAAGTCGAGGACGATCCGGCGGTCCAGCCGCCATCGGGTACGGCGCGGGGTGCGGTCGGGGTCGCCGCCCCCGTTGAGGATGCTGCCGATCACGATCAGCAGCTGGAGCGGGAGGAACAGCCAAAGCCGCTCGCCGCGGGCCGTGCGGCGTGCGTACGCTCGCCGCATGAGCAGCGAGACAACGCATCGGCCGCTGGTGGCGATCCTGAGCGGGGCGGGCATCTCCACCGACTCCGGGATCCCCGACTACCGCGGCCCGCAGGGGCTTTGGCGGCGCGACCCCGAGGCCGAGAAGCTCGTGACGTACGAGTACTACATGACCGACCCGGAGATCCGGCGCCGCTCCTGGCAGATGCGGCGCGACAGCGAGACGCTGCGCGCGCGGCCCAACGGGGCGCATGAGGCCGTCACCCGGCTGGAGCGCTCGGGGGTGCCGGTGCGGGTGATCACCCAGAACGTGGACGGGCTGCACCAGATCGCCGGGATGCCCGCGCGCAAGGTGCTCGAACTGCACGGCACCGCGCGGGCCGTGCTGTGCACCCACTGCGAGGCGCGGTCCGGGATGGCGGAGGCGCTGGAGCGGGTCGCGGCGGGTGAGCCGGATCCGACGTGCCAGGACTGCGGCGGGATCCTGAAGTCGGCCACCGTGATGTTCGGGGAGAGCCTCGATCCGGAGGTGCTGACCGAGGCGGTCGCGGTGGCGCAGGCGTGCGAGATCTTCATCGCGGTCGGCACCAGCCTCCAGGTCCAGCCCGCGGCCTCGCTCGCCGGGCTGGCCGCCGAGCACGGCGCCCGGCTGATCATCGTCAACGCCGAGCCGACGCCGTACGACGAGCTCGCGGACGAGGTCGTCCGCGAGCCCATCAGCACCGCGCTGCCCGCCCTGCTGGACCGCATCGCCGCGGGCTGATCGCCGACTTCGGCTTCAGAAGAGGCCGGGCAGTTCTTGCCGCGCCTCGAACTCCAGCAGCCGCCGCTTGCGGTCCAGGCCGCCGCCGTAGCCGGTGAGGCTGCCGCTGGAGCCGACGACGCGGTGGCAGGGGACGATGATGCCGACCGGGTTCTTGCCGTTGGCCAGGCCCACGGCACGGGACGCGGTCGGCTGCCCGATGTGGTCGGCGAGCTGCCCGTACGACCACGTCTCGCCGTACGGGATGCGCCGCAGCTCGGACCAGACGCGCCGCTGGAACGGCGTGCCGTCCAGGTGCAGGGGGAGGTCGAACGCGGTCAACTCGCCCTCGAAGTAGGCCGTGAGCTGGCGGACGGTCTCGGCGAAGGGCGCGTCGTCGGGGTCGCCGGGCGCGCCGAAGGTCTCCTCGGGCGGGCGGTGGCGCTGCTCGACCATGTAGAGGCCGGACAGGTGCTGGTCGGTGGCCACGAGGGTGAGGGGGCCGTAGGGGCTGTCCACGACGGTGTGGGTGCGGTTCATGGTCTTCCTCGGCGGGTTCGGGGGGTGCTGCGGTGTGGGTTGGGCGGCTTCCCCGGGTAACGGGCTGACGTTTCGCTGCCGGGTGCGCGCCGGTGGCCGTTTGTGCCCACCCGTTCCTCCCCCAGCTACCGCTGGGAGGTGCCCCCCGCGGAACGATTGCCCACAAACGGTCAGGCCGCAGGCAGGCGGTTGATGGCGTGGGCGGCGTCCGTCGCCCAGAGGTACTGGACGGCGTACGCGCGCCAGGGGCGCCAGCGCGTCGAGTGGCGGGTGAGGGCGCCGGGCGTGGCGGGCAGCCCCAGTTCGGCGGCGGCGCGCCGCACCCCGAGGTCGGTCGGGACGAAGGCGTCCGGGTCGCCGAGGGCACGCATCGCGATCACCTCGACGGTCCAGGGGCCGAGCCCCGGCAGCGTGCCCAGGGCCGCGCGGGCCTCGTCCCAGTCGCTGCCGACGCCGAGCGCGACCCGGCCCTCGGCGAGCGCGCCGACCAGCCCGGTGAGGGTGGCGCGGCGGGTGCGGGGCATGGCCAGCGTCTCGGGGTCCAGCCCGGCGAGGGCCTGGACGGACGGGAAGAGGTGGGTCAGGCCGCCCGCCGGGTCCTCCACCGGCTCGCCGTGCGCCGCGACCAGACGCCCGGCGTGGGTGCGGGCGGCCGCCGTGGACACCTGCTGGCCGAGGACGGCGCGCACCGCGAACTCCTCCGCGTCCACCGCGCCCGGCACCCGCCGCCCCGGGGCCTTGTCGACCAGCGGGGCCAGCTGAAGGTCCATACGCAGCAGGTCGTCCACGGCGGCCGGGTCCGCGTCGAGGTCCAGCAGCCGCCGGCAGCGGCTGATCGCCCCGGCCAGGTCGCGGAGGTCGGCCAGGGAGAGCTGGCAGGCGATGTGGTCCGGCCGCGGGCTCAGGGAGACGACCCCGGGCCCGTACGGCAGCCGCAGCGTCCGCCGGTAGGCGCCGTCGCGCCACTCCTCGACCCCGGGGACGGCGGTGGCGGCCAGATGCCCGAAGAGGTTGTCCGGGCACAGCGGCGCCCGGAACGGCAGCCGCAGCGTGAGCGCCCCCGGCACGCTGGCCCGCGGCCCGCGGATGGCCCGCTGCCGCAGCTCGGTCGGGGAGAGCGCGAAGACCTCCCGTACGGTCTCGTTGAACGCGCGGACGCTGGCGAAGCCGGCCGCGAAGGCGATGTCCGCCATCGGGAGCGCGCTGGTCTCTATGAGCAGCCGCGCGGTCTGCGCCCGCTGCGCCCTGGCCAGCGCGAGCGGGCCCGCGCCGAGCTCGGCGAGCAGCTGCCGCTCGACCTGCCGGGTGCTGTATCCCAGCCGGGCCGCCAGGCCCGGCACCCCGTCCCGGTCCACCACGCCGTCGGCGATCAGCCGCATGGCCCGCGCGACGAGGTCGGCGCGCTCGTTCCACTGCGGCGACCCGGGGCTGGCGTCCGGACGGCACCGCTTGCAGGCCCGGAAGCCCGCCTGCTGGGCGGAGGCGGCGCTGGGGTGGAACCGCATGTTCTCGGCCTTGGGCGCGACGACCGGACAGCTCGGCCGGCAGTAGATCCCGGTGGTCACGACGGCGACGAAGAACCACCCGTCGAAGCGGGCGTCCTTGGCCTGTGCGGCGCGGAGACAGCGGTCGGTGTCGGTGTGCATGGGTCCAGCATCCGTCAGCGGGCGGGTGCGTTCTCGCGGGAATCCGACATTGACCTCAGCGGGCGACGCCCGCCCGCGGCGCCCCGCGCCACGTTCCCGTTCCGGCGGTGTTTGGTGCGAAGGGGCAGACCGGGGGGCTGATGATCGGCATGATGAGGAAGGTGACGGAACACCGTGAGATACCCCTGGCGAACGGCACCACCGTACGGCTCGAACTGGCCCCCGTGGGGGACGCCTCCCTCGAGGACGCGTACGGCGGCGTCGGTGGCGTGACCCCGGTGGGGCGCGGTGCGCAGGCCGCGGCCGCCCTTGCCAACGCCGGGCTGAGCGTCATCCTCCAAGGGCTGGGGCAGGTGCTGGAGGAGGTGCACGACGCCGTCCGCTCGACTCCCCATCCGCCGCAGGAGTTCACCGTGCAGTTCGGGGTGCAGATCGGCCAGGACCTCAAACTCGGCATCGTGGGGGCCAACGGGAACGCCAACTTGACGCTCTCGGCCACCTGGAGGCTGTCGGAGCAGCCCGAGCCGACGGTGCCTCCGCAGACGCCGCATACCCCACAGACACCGCATACGCCACAGACACCGCATACGCCACAGCCGCCGCAGCCGTCCCGGCCCGGCTCCTCGGCCTGAGCCATGGGGTGGTTCCACGCACACGGGTCCCTGTCGCGGCCCGCCGTGTCCATTCTCGCCAAGGCCGACGGAAGACCGGCCGGCGCGGGCGTTCTGCTGCCCCGCCGCCATCTGCTGACCTGCGCTCATGTGGTCAACAGTGCCCTCGGAAAGGACCAGTTGGCCCCGGATCACCCGGGTCCGATCGCCGTTCCCGTACGGCTCCACGGACCGGAGCACACCGTCGAGGCCGAGGCCGAGCTGGCGGTCTGGATACCGCCGCGGACCGACGACGGCGGCCTGGGCGCCTTCGAGTGGAACGGCGACCTCGCCGTACTGCGGCTGTCCGCCGCTCTGCCGCCCGCGATCGAGCCGCCGCGCTGGCACCCGATGGCCCAGCGGCAGCTCGTACGCGCCTGGCACGGCAGCGGTGAGCCAGGGGTCTTCGCCGATGCCGAAGTGAGCGAATGCGACGGGCGGTTCGGCTACTTCGACGGCGCCGAGCGCGCCCTGGACATCGAACCCGCCTACAGCGGCGGCCCGTTGTGGTCCAACGAGGAGGGCGCCGTCGTCGGGCTCGTCACGGCGAAGCTCCGCATCCAGGGGACACTGCGCCGCGCCTGGGGGATCCCCTGGCAGCGGGTGGCGCGGGAGCTGCACGACGCCGGGGCGGGCCATCTGCTGCCACGTCAGCCCGAGGAGGACGTCCGCGACCACCCGGGCTACGCGGAGCTGGTCTCCCTGCTGGACGGGCCGCTGCCGCGGTCCGAGGGCTGGATCCGCTCCTGCCGTACGGTCGCCCGGCAGTGCGGCCTCGGCCATCGCGCGGACGGGGTGCCCTCCGCCGACGAGTTCGCCCATCTGCTGCTCACCCGGGGGCGTGCGCTGCCCGCGCTGGTCGAGGCGGTGCGCGGCACGGCGGGCCCGGCGGCCGACGACCTCCTCGCGATCGGACGCCGTTGCGGTCTGCCCAAGCTGCTCTCGCCGGGTGAGCACGAGCGGCTGCTGGTCCTGCTGCGCGCCCTGCCCACGGCCGCCGCGGCCGGTGTCCCCGGGGCCGTACGGGCGGCGCTGCCGCTGGCGGCCCTGCCCGCGGCGCTGCTCACCGGCGGCGAGGGCAGGCATGGCAGCGAGGGCGGCAGGGGCGGCGACGGCGGCCACGGTGATGAGGGCGGGAACGGCGCCGGCCCCGCCGGGCGGTTCGAGGCCCTGATCGCCCATCTGGAGGGGCTGCACGGCGACAGCTCGCCGCTCGACGACGGGGTCATGGCCGTGCCGGGCCTGCTGCGCGCCGTGGAGTTCGTGGCCGCCGGGTGCTGCCCGGCGGACCAGCGCATCGCGCTGCGGCGGTGGAACGCGGCGGTCGCCCGCCGCCTCGGCGTCCATGACGCCGCCATGACCGAACGCCGCCTCGAGGCCGAGCAGTGGGCACAGAGCGCCTCCCGGGGCTCCGCACCCCGCGTCGTGGCCAAGCTGGACCCCTACGGGCCCCCGTCGGGCGGCACATCGGCGACGGCGCGCGAGGAGCCGGAGCGGTACCGGCTGCGGCTGTGGTGCGACGACGGGGACGGGCTGCGCCAGGTGTCGGACGACAGCGAACGGCCGCGCGGCGCCGAGGAGGTGGCCCAGGAGATCTTCGCCGCCGTGGGCTCGCTGCGCCGCCCCGACCCGTCGGGGCCACGGCCCGTCATCGAACTGATCGTGGACCGGGACGCCCTGGAGGTGCCCGTGGACCGTTGGAAGGCCGCGGGGCCGGGCGCGGTGCTCCCCATGCGGCTCGGCACTCCGTACCCCCTGGTCGTCAACTGCCCCGAGCTGCGGGAGCTGAACGGGGGCACGATGCTCGACCAGTGGCGGGAGCGCTGGGTCCGGCTGGACGCCGAGGAGCCCGTGCACATCGACGACGCCACCGCCCCGGACCCGGAGGCGGTGTGCGGGCTGGTCATGGAGCGGCTCACCGCCCGGGTCACCATCGATGTGGCGGCCCACCGGCGCACCGGTGTGGTGCAGATGTGTCTCGCCGCGGGCATTCCGGTGGTGCTGTGGGACCGGAGCGGGGAGGCGGGATCCCCGGCCGTGCGCCACGCGGCGGGGGTGAGCGCCCGTGAACTGCCCGAAGCGGTACGGACCTACCGCACGAAGACCCTGCAGCGGCCCGAGGAGTACAGCGGACGGCCGGTGCTCGCCTGGGCCGACGCCGGGCGGGCGCTGCCACGGCTGGACCTCGCGGACCCCACGGAGTGACGGTGGGAAACCCAGGGGCTGTGGGACGCGGTGGCGGTGCTGGGCGGGGGCGGCGGGGCGTGATGACGGCAGGAGGCGCGCGATGTCCGCTGAGGCGGACCGAAAGGGAGGTTCCCCGATGAATCCACGGGAACGGCAGGACTGGCGGCTGTTCCGGGGGGACGGCGTGCCCCGGCGCGTGGAGATGCCGCCCGCCCCGCCGTGGCGCCGCTTCGGCGGCGGGGAGCGGACGGCCCCCGGCGGTGACGGAGAGCGGGCAGCCCCCGGCGGTGACGGAGAGCGGACGGCCCCCGGCGGGGACGGGGAACGGGCGCCGTCCGCTTCCGGTTCCGCGGGCCCGGCGCCGTATCTCATCTCGCCCGAACACGCCGACGTGGTCAACGCCGCCCTCCATCTGCGGCGCCCGCTGCTCGTCACCGGCAGCCCGGGGACCGGCAAGTCCTCGCTCGCGCGGGCGGTCGCGCATGAGATGGGTCTGGGCGAGGTGCTGCGCTGGCCGGTCAACAGCCGTTCCACCGTGCAGGACGCGCTCTACCGCTACGACGCGATCGGGCGGCTGCGCGAGACGGCCCTGACCCGCGACCGCGGCGAGACCGAGCCCGACATCGGCAGCTTCGTACGGCTGGGACCGCTGGGCACCGCGCTGGTGCCGGACGAACGCCCCCGGGTGCTGCTGGTCGACGAACTCGACAAGGGCGATGTCGACCTGCCGAACGACCTGCTGACCGTCTTCGAGGAGGGCGAGTTCGAGATCCCCGAGCTGGCCCGGCTGCCGGAGGACCAGTCGGTGGTGGAGGTGCTCACCGCACGGGCGGGCGAGCGGGCCACGGTGCGTCGGGGCCGGCTGGTGTGCGAGGAGTTCCCGGTCGTGGTGATCACCAGCAACGGTGAGCGCGACTTTCCGCCCGCCTTCCTGCGCCGCTGCGTACGGCTGGAGTTGCCCACCCCCGACGAGGGGCGGCTGCGGGCGATCGTCACCGCGCACCTGGGGGACGACGCGCTGGAGGAGGTCGATCAGTTGCTGGACGCCTTCCTCCGTCGACGCGCGGCCCGCGAGCTGGCGACCGATCAGCTGCTGAACGCCGTGTTCCTGCGGGCGGGCGGCATGGACGTGACGGCGGACGGGCTCCTGGAAGCGGTGCTGCACCGGCTGGGCGGGGCGGTGTAACGACGCATGAGCCGGGGTGACGCGAGGCGGGGTGACGCCGCGGGGCAGCGCGGCGGAGGGCGGTTGGGGCGGCTCGATGAGGCCGTGGGGCTCCTCGCCTCCAGCGGTCTCGCACTCTCCAGGGAGGAGCTGCTCGACGCGCTCTGGCTGGCCGGCCGGCTGCCCGAGGACGATGCGGAGCGGGCGCCCCTGGCCCGCGCGGTGACAGATGGCGGGACGGCACTGCCCGCCGAGCCGCCCGTACCCACCCACTCCTCCGCCGCCACGGCCTCCCCCGCCACGCCCGCCCACCGGACCCCCGAGCCGACCGCCCGACCGGCCACGCCCGCCCCTCTCCCGCAGCGGGCCGATCACTCCGCACCCGGCGTCCAGCCGCCGGACCCCGTCGAGGCGCACCCGGACGATCCGCCGGACCAGCCCCGCCCCCGCCCGCGTCGCGATCAGCGGCTGCGCGGCCTGTACGGCGGAAGCCAGGGCCCCGATACGGAAGGGGCGCCCGACGCGCGGCGGGCGCTGCCGCTGCGCGTGCCCGAGGACAAGGCGCTGCGCCAGGAGCTGTCCATCGGCCGTGCCCTGCGCCCGCTGAAACAGCACCGCCCCAATCCGCTCAAGCGGGAGTTCGACGAGGCGGCCACCGCCACGGCGCTGGCCGAGACCGGTCTGCCGGACGTGGTGACCCGCCCCGCCCGCGAGCGCTGGCTCGATCTCGCGCTCGTCATCGACGACGGGATGTCGATGCTGCTGTGGCGGCGGCTCGCCGTCGAACTGCGCACCGTGCTGCAGCGCTCGGGCGCGTTCCGCGTCGTGCGGGTGCTGGGCCTGCACACACGCGGCGCCGACGCCCCCGCGCTGCGCGCCCGCCCCTACGCCCCGGACGCGCCCCGGCTCCCCACGACGGCGCTCTCGGACCCCTCCGGGCACACGCTGGTGCTCGTGGTGAGCGACGGGGTGGGGGCCGCGTGGCGGGACGGGCGGATGGGGCAGGTGCTGGCGCGCTGGGCGGGGGTCGGCCCCACGGCGGTGGTGCACGCGCTGCCGCCCCGGCTGTGGGAGGGCTCCGGGATCCGGGCGCGGCGCTGGCAGGTGCGGACCCGCAGACCGGGCTCGGCCAATACGGACTGGACGGTCGCGGATCCGGTGCTGCCCGCCGCCCTGGCGCGGTTCGAGGGGGTGCCGGTGCCGGTGCTGGAACCGGACGCCGGACCGCTGGCCGACTGGGCCCGGCTGATCGCCTCCGCGAGCGGTACGGCGGTCCTGCCGCTGCTGGACCCGGGGCGCGGCGGCCCCCAGCCCGCCCGGGCCGCCACCGCCCCGGACCCGGCCGCCGCCCCCACCGTCCCCGGCCCGGCCGCCACCCCGACCCCGGCCGATGAGCTGAGCCGGGTGCAGCGCTTCCGGGACGCGGCGTCCCCGGAGGCGTACCGGCTGGCGGCCCATCTGGCCGCCGTGGCCCCGCTGCCGGTGCCGGTGATGCGGATGGTGCAGAAGGCGGTGGACGGCCGGACCGACACCGGACGTCTCGCCGAGGTGTTCCTGGGCGGCCTGATGCGCCCCGTCGCACCGCCCGCCTCGGCGGGACCGGACCCACTGCCGCCCGAACACCGTCCCTTCGCCTTCGCCGACGCGGCACAGCGGGCGCTGCTGGGCGCGGTACCGCTATCCGAACTGGTCGCGACCAGCAAGCTGATCGGCCGTCGCCTTGAGCAACTGGCCGGCCGCTCCCCCGACTTCCCGGCCTGGCTGGCCGACGCCCGCGGCACCGACCGGCTTCCGGCCGGCGCCCGGCCGTTCAGCGCGGTGGAGCGACGGCTGGCGGCCCGGCTGGGGGCGCCGTCGCTGTCGTCGGCGTTCGCGACCCGTACGGCGGCGCTGGCGTGGCGCCGCTTGGAGCCCGATGATCCGGGCACGATCGGTCCGTACCGGCTGACGATGGCCGGACCACCGGGAGCGCGGCTCAATCCGTATCTGGGCCGGGACGCATACGACGCGGAGGCCGTCGTCCAGGTGGCCCGGCGTCTGAGTGGCCGGCAGGCCGCCGACCTGCTGGCGGTGGAGGCGGAGGCGCTGCGCCGGATGGACGGCCGCTACGCCCGCCGTCTGCTGCGCGAGGGGCTGAACGACGACGTTCCGTGGATCGCGGAAGAAGCCTTCATCGGGGAACGGCTGGACTTCGTCCTACGCGGCGACGCCGAGCAGTGGGAGGACCGGCAGGACGACGCCCTCCTTACCAGTCCCGGGCGTTGGGACGGCCATACCGCCCTCGCACTCGCCCGCAAGGTCGCGGACGCGGTGCGGATCTCCGAGGCCGCGCGGATGGTGCACGGCGGCCTCAGCATCAGCACCGTGCATATCGCCGGTGAGGACGTCCTCCTGACCGGCTGGTCGTCGGCCACCATCGACGGGATGGCGTCCCCGGCGTCCGCCGGTGGCCGCCCGCCGACCTCCAAGGATGTCGTCGGTGCGCTGGGCGACATCCTGCTGTGCCTCGGCGGCGGGGCGCTGGCGCGTCACCCTGCCCCGGGGCTGTATTTCATGCCGCGCTGGAGCGGTGCCGTCTGGGAACCACTCCGCGCCGTGGTGATGGCATGCCGGGAGAACCCCGTCCACCACACCGCACGTGGGATCTGGGAGTTCCTCATGGACTTCCGGCCGGACGGCGCGCCACCGAATGCCCGCGCCGGGCAACCCCGGCCGCGCCCCGAGCACCCCACCGCCTGCCCGCTGTGCGGCAGTCCGCTGGCCCCGGACGACCGCTTCTGCGACACCTGCGGTGGGGATGTGTCGACGGCCCCACCCTCCTCGGCGCCGCCCGACCCCGCTCCCGCCCCCCGCCCGGAGCCCGAGAACACCCTGCCGACGATCAACGCCTATCGGGCGTACCGCAGGCTGGGCGGCAGTCGGGGGTACGGCGTCTATCTGGCCCGGCGGCCGGGCGCCTCGAACGATGTGGTGATACGCGTCGCCCCCGGCGGCACCGCCCAGGGCATCGGGCGACGGCTGCGGGCCGAGGCGGAGGCGCTGCGGCAGATGGCCGGGCACTACGCCCCCCGGCTCCTCCTCGACGCTTCCTCGCTCAACCCTCCGGGGCTCGTGGTGGAATGCGTCCGGCTCCCCGACGACTCCCCGGCACCGCCGCTCTCCTCGCTCCTGGGCCGAAGGCCCGACGGCTCCCCCCTGTTGGACGCCGTGCGGGCCGCCACCATCGGCCTCCGCATCGCCGAGGCGGTGAACATGTGCTCGCTGAAGGGCGTCGCGCCAGGGCCGCTCACGGCGGACACCGTGCTCGTCACCGACAGCACGGTGAAGCTGATCGGCTGGACCGACGCGAGCGTCAACGCCCGCCTTCCGGGCGCCCCCGCCTCCGCGGACAGCGTCTACGCGATGGGCGAGATCCTCCGCGCCCTGAGCGACGCGCAGCCGACCGGTGACCTCGTCCGCACCATGGACCTGTGGCGCAATCCCCAACTGCTCTCGACCATCTCCGCCTGTCTGGACGACCGGCCGGGCAGGCGACCCTCGGCGGGGCGGGTGGCGGACGTCTTCGTCCAGTGCCTGACGGCCACGCCGACCTTCGCCCCCACGTCGTACGAGTCCGTGTCGACGGACGCCCAACTCCCGGACGACCCGGCGCCGGACACGTCCGTCCCCGGCCCTGAGGTGCCGCTTCCGGAGCAACCCGAGGCCCCGCCCGCCCGCGCCGCACGCCCCAGCCGCCTGACGGCCATTCTCCGGAACGCCGGATTCGGCAGAAGTGCCCGGCGGCAACGCAGACGGGAGGCGATCCTGAGGGACCTGACGGTCTGCCACCGCATCGCGGTGATCAGCCACCCGATCGGGGTCGGGCGGACCGCCACGACCCTCGCGCTCGGCGCCATCTTCGCGAGCGAGCGCGAGGAGCGCGTCCTCGCGGTCGACGCGATCCCCGGCGGCCGGGGTCTCACCCGTCGCGTTCATCACGAGACCGGGGCGACCATACGTGATCTGGCGCACAGTGATCCGCTTCCCGACGACTATCCGTCCCTGGAGCCATTCACCACACGGAAGCCGTCCGGACTCGAGATCCTCGCGGGGGACTATGACCTACGGAGTCACGGAACCCGGCGAGTCCCGATCACCAACGAGGAGTACCGCCGCGTCATCGGGGCGCTGAGCAGGCACTACGCGATCATTCTCGCCGACTCGGACGCCGACGCGTCCCACACCGGCATGCGGGGCGTGATCGACCTCGCCGACCAGCTGATCATCGTCACCACCCCGTCCGCGGAACTCACGAACAGCGCGCACACGATCCTGGACCGGCTGGCCGGGGACGGCCGCGCGGACCTGGTACGAAACGCCATCACCGTGATCAGCACATCACACGAGACGTCCCAGCCCGACCCGAGAGAAGACCCGGTCACGGAGTTCCGGGCCCGTTGCCGCGACGTGGTCGTCGTGCCGTACGACGACCATGTGGCCGCCGGGAGGGAAATCGACCTCGCACAGCTGACGCCCAGGACCTTCGACGCCTACCTCGATCTCGCGGCGCTGGTCGCGGAGGGGTTCCCCGGGGCCGGGACATAGCGCCCGCCGTGAGGGCCTATCCTCTACGCCATGTCCGCCGATTTGATCCGCATCGTCTCCCGCTCCTCCCCCATGGCCCTCGCCCAGGTCGAGCGGGTCCGCGCCGAGCTGGCCGCGCTGCGGCCGGGCATCCGTACGGAGGTCGTGCCGGTCACCACCTCAGGGGACCGCTGGATGGGCGATCTGTCGAAGCTGGGCGGGAAGGGGGCGTTCACCAAGGAGGTGGACGCCGCGCTGCTGGCGGGCGAGGCGGACCTCGCGGTGCACTGCATCAAGGACGTGCCCGCCGACCGGCCGCTGCCCGCGGGCACGGTCTTCGCCGCCTACCTCAAGCGGGACGACATCCGCGACGCCGTGATCCACCCCGAGGGGCTGACCCTCGACGAGATGCCCGCGGGGTCCCGGATCGGCACCTCCTCCGTCCGCCGCATCGCCCAGCTGGCCATCACCCACCCGGAGCTGGAGTGCGTGCCGATGCGCGGCAACGCCAACCGCCGGCTGGAGAAGCTGGACGCGGGCGAGTGCGAGGCGCTGATGCTGGCCGTCTCGGGGCTGGAGCGGATCGGCCGCACGGACCGGATCAGCGAGATCCTGCCGGTGGACACCATGTGCCCGCCGATCGGGGCCGGGGTGCTGGGGCTGCAGTGCCGCGAGGACGACACCGAGACGATCGACGCGGTGGCCGGGCTCGGCGACGCCGACGTCTGGAAGGAAATCAGCGCGGAGCGGATGCTGCTGCATGTGCTGCAGGGGCACTGCAACTCCCCCATCGCGGGCTACGCCAGGGCCGAGCGCGACGGCCGGCTCTCGCTGCGCGCCCGGGTCTTCAGCCCGGACGGCAAGACGGTGCTGGACGCCCACGAGTGGGCGGGCCCGCTGGACCCGGCCACGCTGGGGACGTCGGTCGCGGTGGCGCTGCTGCGGCAGGGCGCCCGCGAGGTCATCGACACGATCCCGCACTGAGGCGGGTTCCCGCCGCCGTCCGGGCCTCCGTGCCCTACCGCGCCCGCAGCCTCCGCCACACCGCCCGCGCCGCATGGTGCCCCGACATGCCGTGGACGCCGGGCCCCGGTGGGGTGGCGGAGGAGCACAGGAAGACCGCCGGGTGGGCGGTGGCGTACGGGACGCGGGCGAGCCCCGGCCGTATGACCGCCTGGATGCCCTCGAAGGCGCCGCAGGCGATGTCGCCGTCGATGTAGTTGGCGTTGCGCGCGGCGAGTTCGGGCGGTCCGGCCACCGCGCGGGCCAGGACGAGATCCCGGAAACCGGGGGCGAAGCGCTCGATCTGACGCTCGATCACCTCGGTGGCGTCGCCCTTCCACCCGCTGGGCACATGGCCGTACGCCCAGAAGGTGTGCTTGCCCTCCGGGGCCCGTGAGGGGTCGAGCAGGGTCGGCTGAGAGGTGATCAGGAACGGCACGGAGGGGTCGCGCCCCTCGACGGCGGCCCGCAGCGCCGCGCCGATCTCGCCCGAGGTGGGGCCGACATGGACGGTGCCCGCGCGCCGGGCCTCGGGCGCGGTCCACGGCACCGGGCCGGACATCGCGTAGTCGATTTTGAAGGCGCTGGCCCCGTAACGGTAGTGACGGTAGGCGTTGCCGAGACCGGCGATCCGGGCCAGGGCGCGCGGCGAGGTGTCGAAGATGTACGCGCGGGCTGGCGGCAGCTCGTCGAGCCGCTTGACCTCGGTGGAGACGTGGATCGTCCCGCCGTTCTCCCGTAGATACGCCCCCAGGGCGTCCACGATCGACTGGGAGCCGCCGCGCGGAATCGGCCAGCCGACCTCATGGGCCGCCACGGCGAAGATCAGGGCGGGTCCGCCGGTGGCCGGCGCGCTGGTCGGCGCGATGGCGTGCCCGGCCAGCCCGGTGAACAGGGCGCGCGCCTTCTCGTCCCGGAAGCGCAGCGGCCCGGCGAGCAGCGAGACCGGCTGCAGCGCGTGCAGCCCGAAGCGGGCCCAGGTGATCGGGTCGCGGGGCACACCGTCCCAGGCGGTGCGCAGTACATCGGGGGCGAGGGTGGCCCATTTGCCCAGATAGGGCGCCAGCAGCCGGCGGTAGGTACCGGCGTCGCGCGGGCCGAGCGACCTGGCGGTCTCGCCGACCGAGCGGGCCAGCACCGCGGCCGAGCCGTCGGGGAAGGGGTGGGCCAGCGGCAGTTCGGGGTGGAGCCACTCCAGGCCGTGCCGGGCGAGCGGCATCCGCTCGAAGGCCGGGGAGCCGATGGCGAGGGGGTGCACGGCGGAGCAGGGGTCGTGCCGGAAGCCCGGGAGGGTCAGCTCTTCGGTGCGGGACCCCCCGCCGATGGTGTCCGCGGCCTCGAAGATCTCCACCGCACAGCCGCGGCGGGCGAGTTCGACGGCCGCGGTCAGCCCGTTCGGCCCGGCACCCACAACGACCGCGTCGAGCATGGACGGCACCTCGGCCCCCTCGTCCTTGAGGAATCAGTGGAACGATCAGCCGGCGGCGGCCAGCAAGCCCAGGATATGCGCAACGGTCGCCTCGTCCCTGGCCGCCGTGAAAGGAAGGGCATTGCCCCCGCTGATCCGGAACAGCTTGCCGTCGAGCGTGGCATGTGCCCCGCCCGCCTCACCGACCAGCAGCAGACCGGCGGCGTGGTCCCAGGCGTTCTCCCAGGTGAAGGCGACGGCGTCGAGCAGCCCCCGGGCCACGTTCAGATATTCCAGACCGGCCGAACCGCAGGGGCGCACCTCAACTCCCGGCACCTGCAGGCCGGACAGGGCGCGCTTCTCCGCGTCGGTGGTGAAGTCGTAGTGGGAGACGGCGACGTGGAGGACCGCGCCGGGCTCCGGGGAGCCGCAGTGGATCGGCTCGCCGTTCAGCAGCGCGCCTCCGCCACGGCGGGCGATGGCCATCTGGTCGAACACCGGGGCGTAGGTCCAGGACGCGAGGAGCTCTTCGCGGTGCGCGAGGGTGACCAGCGTCGCGAAGCCGGGGTCGCCGTGGACGAACTGCCGGGTGCCGTCGACCGGGTCCACGATCCATACGGGTGCGTCGCCACCGAGGGCGGTGAGCACGGCCGGATCGGCGTGCACCGCCTCCTCGCCCACCACCACGGAGCCGGGCAGCAGCTTGGTGAGGGCGTCGGTCAGATGCTCCTCGGCCTGCCGGTCGGCGATGGTCACCAGGTCGTGCGGACCATTCTTCTCCACGATCTCGTGGGCGGCGAGCTGCCGGTAGCGCGGCATGACCTCGTCGGCGACCGCCGTGCGGATCGCCTCCTCCACCGCGCCGAGATCACCGGCGAGAAATTCATCGATCATGCGTTCATCGAATCATGTCTCAGCGACGACAGATGGCATACCGGCTGCCGGACGATGTCATCGAGGTGAAGGGAGCGACCGCCGCAAATCCCCTTTCGACCGGCATCCCGACCCACCCCGCCGACCCGCGGGTGCCGCGGGTGCCGCGGGGCCGCGGGGCCGCGGGGCCGCCGGGCCGCGGGGTTGCGGGGCCGCCAGGCCGCCGGGCCGCGGGATTGCGGGGCGCGGGGTTGCGGGGGCCGCCAGGCCGCCGGGCCGCCAGGCCGCCAGGCCGCGGGGTTGCGGGGCCGCGGGGTTGCGGGGCCGCCAGGCCGCGGGGCCGCGGGGCCGCCAGGCCGCCGGGCCGCCGGGCCGCCGGGCCGCGGGGCCGCGGGGCCGCCAGGCCGCCGGGCCGCGGGGCCGCGGGGCCGCCGGGCGGCGGGGCCGCGGGGCGCGTGAACGGGAACGGGAACGGGCGCGGTGCCGGACGCCGTGGGCCGCGCGCCTTGGGCGTGGTGCCGGACGCCGCGGGCGCGGTGCCGCATGCCGCAGCACGGCGCCGGACGCTGCGGGCGTGGTGCCGGACGCTGCGGGCACGGTGCCGGACGCCGCGGGCCGCGCGCAGTGCGAATGCCGCAGGCGCGGGAAGGGGTGCGGAACGGAAGCGTTGGCAGGCGTCGCGGCGCGGGTACGAGCGTCCCGCCGCGCGCCCGGGGCCCGGGAACGAGGACGCCGCGGGCGCGGGAACCGGCGCGGAGTCAGGCGCCGCGGGCGCGGAACGCAAGCGCTGCCGGACGCCCAGCGCCCGGGAACCAAGGCCGCGCCGCTGCGTGCCCGGGGCCCCGGAACGGACGCGCCGCCGTGCGCCAGGCGTGGCGCAGGACCACGCACGGCGCCTGGCAGGGGTCAGGGCACGCGTTCGGTGGGGCGGTCTGTGGTGGGTTCGGGGGTGGGGGCTGCCGGGTCGCGGGGGCGGGGGGCGGTGGTGAGGAGGCCCAGGGTCGCGATGGCGAGGCCGCAGCCTGCCATGATCGCCCAGCCCAGATGGCTGGCCCCGGGGAAGCCGGAGGCGAAGGGGCCGTGCACCCGGGCGGTGGAGACCGAGCCGAGGACGGCGACGCCGAGGGCCGCCCCCACCTGGCGGCCGGTGGAGGTGACCGCGGCGGCCACCCCCGCCTGGGAGCGCGGCATCCCGGACACGGCCGAGTAGGTGAGCGGGGCGTCGAGCATGCCGAAGCCGATGCCGAACGCCACGTAGGCGATCACGAGGTACCAGATGGGGGTGTCCGCGCCCACCTGGGTCAGCAGCAGCCCGCACCCCGCCGTACCGGCCCCGGCGATCACCATGGGGATACGCGGGCCGCGGGCGCCGACGATACGGCCCGCGAGCGGTGAGGAGACCAGCGTCATGGCCGCCATCGGCAGCGTGAGCAGCCCGGTGTGCAGCGGGGAGAAGTCCCGTACGTCCTGCAGATACAGGGCGTTGAGGAAAAGGAACCCGGCGAGCGCGGCGAAACCGCACACCGCCGAGGCGATGGCGCCGCTGAAGGAGGGGCTGCGGAAGAAGCGGACGTCCAGCAGCGGTTCGGCGCGGCGCAGTTCATAGCGGATGAGGGTGGCGGCGGCGACGGCCGCGACGGTGAAGCAGCCGATGATCTGCGCCGAGCCCCAGCCCCTGACCGGGCCCTCGATGATGCCGAAGGTGAGCGTCGCGAACAGCACGATCACCAGCAGCTGTCCCACCGGATCGAGCCGGCGCGGCCGCGGGGCCTTGGACTCGGGGACGAACAGCGCGGTGAGGACGAGGGCGAGGGCGGCGACCGGGAGGTTGACCCAGAAGACGGCCTGCCAGCCGGTCGAGTCCACCAGCGCGCCGCCGACGACGGGCCCCAGCGCGATGCTCACCCCCGCGACCGCGCCCCAGAGCCCGATCGCCCTGGCCCGCTCCTTGAGGTCGGTGAAGGTGTTGGCGATGATCGAGACCGCGACGGGGTTGAGCATGGCCCCGCCCATGGCCTGCACCATCCGGAAGGCGATCAGCGAACCGGTGTCGGTGGCGAGCCCGCACAGCAGTGACCCCAGGCTGAACAGCAGCAGCCCGGTCTGGAAGGTCCGGCGCCTGCCGAACCGGTCGGCCATGGAGCCGGAGAGCATCAGCAGGCTGGCGAGCACCACGGTGTAGGAGTCCACCGTCCACTGCAGTCCCGAGGGCGAGGCGTCCAGATCCTCCTGGATGGACGGCAGGGCGAGATTCACGATGGTGGTGTCGAGGCCCACCATGAACAGGCTGATGCAGCAGATCCCCAGGATCAGCCACTTATGGCGGTGGTGCGGCGGCGGACCGTCTTCGCCGTCCGCGTCGCCCGGGGTGGCTTGGCTCATGGAGCCGGCCATGGTTCGCCTCCTGATCGGGGCGGGTCATGCCCCGGCGCACGGACCGCTGCGACCTCCGCATCGAAGGGTCCGCCCGCCGGGGTGCCTCGCCCGGGTTCCGGACTATGCCTTGCGGCCGGTGATCACGACGGTGTCCGCGCCGAGGGGCAGCCGTCCGGTGGGCTCGAAGCCCACCGTGCGGAACCACTCCTCGTACTCGGCGCCCGTGTAGACCATGCCCTCGCCGGAGGCGATGGTGTGGAAGTAGGCGGACAGCATCGCCGCCCGCTCGGGCCCGGTGCCGTCGTCGTCCTGGCGCGGGGTGACCACGTAGATCCGGCCGCCGGGCGGGAGGGCGCGGGCGGCCTTGGCGAGCAGTTCCTGGATCCGCTCGGCGGACCAGATCTCCAGGAAGTGGGCGAAGAGCACTCCGTCGCAGCCGGTCGGGAACTCGTCGTGGAAGGCGTCGAGGCTCACCGCCCGCACCCGGTCGGCCAGCCCGAGCTTCCCGATCTTCTCGTTGGCTGCGGTGGCCACGGAGGGCAGATCGGCGATGGTGATGCGCAGGTCCGGCCAGCGGGCGGCGAGGTTGCCGGCGTTGATGGCCGTTCCGCCGCCGATGTCCAGGAGGTGGCCGCACCCCGAGAGGTCCAGCTTCTCGCCCAGTTCGGCGCCCACGAGCCTGCTCACCGACGACATCATGGTGTGGAATGTGGTCTCCAGCTCGGGATTTTCGGCGAGCCGCCCGTAGAGGGTGGGCGCCGTTCCCGGAATTTCCCGCCGCAGACCGAGGTTGGTGTCTTCCTTGAGGGATTCACAGAACCAGGCCATCGCCCGGTAGATACCGTGCTGTTCCCAGGGAATGTTGGAGGCGGGCGCCTCGTCGAAGTTTGCGGTCAGCGGCTTCGAGAGCGGGGTGGTGTGGTAACCCTCGCCGTCCTTGTGCAAAAGCCCGAATACCGTACAGCCGAGAAGGAGGATGCGGGTGGGCTGCTCCTTGAGGTCCAGCCGTGCGGCGATCTCCCGCACGGCCAGACCCGGTTCCTTCTCCACCAACGCGAAGAGCCCCAACTGGAATCCCGCGCTCAGGAACTGAAACCGATAGTGGGCCTTGTAGAGCCCTCTGAGCTCCACATCTATCGGTACCTCGGTTTGTGTCATGCCCAACCCTTCTCTGACAAGGAGTCGTTCAGCCGACGGCACATCAGAGCACAAAATCCGAGGTGATTGTAACCATGTTCGAAGGTTTCAGGGGGCGGGAGCGTCTTTTGTTCGCCGGGCCCCGACGGGCAGCATCAGGGCCGTATACAGGACCAATGAAGCCCCGAGTCCGACCGCCCATCCATAGTCGGCGAGCGGCCGAAGAAACGGAATTAACCCTTCCTTGGGAAAAGGCCCTTTGCCGGGCTGGGAGGCGGAACCGCCCACCGCGAGCACACCGCCCACCACGAAGGCGACAACCGCCCGCCAGTTCCAACCGGATGCATACCAATAGCGCCCTTTGGTCCGATACAGATCGGCGAGATCGAGAACGGTACGGCGAATGATCCAGTAGTCGGCGATCAGGACGCCCGCGACCGTGCCGAGCAGTCCGCCGACCACCCCGAGCCAGGTGAAGATGTACAGCTCGGGGGTGGAGGTGAGCTTCCAGGGGAAGATGAGCACCCCGACGATGCCGGTGATCAGCGCCCCGGTACGGAAGGTGATGAACTTCGGCGCGAGATTGGCCAGGTCGTACGCGGGCGAGACCACATTGGCCGCGATATTGACCGAGACGGTGGCGATCAGCACCGTGACCAGCGCGAAGAGCAGGCCGAAGACATTGTCCGCCTTGCCCGCGAGCGCCACCGGGTCCCAGATCGGCTCCCCGTAGACCGCCTCGGAACCGGAGGTCACGAAGACCGACAGCAGTGCGAAGGCGGTCATGGTGGTGGGCAGCCCCAGCGTCTGGCCCCACACCTGGGCCCGCTGCCCCGCGCCGAAGCGGGTGAAGTCGGGGATGTTCAGCGAGAGGGTGGACCAGAAGCCGATCATGCCCATCAGGGCGGGGAAGAAGACCGGCCAGAAGTCGCTGCCCCAGCCCAGCCGGGAGGGCTGGTCGAGCAGCGAGCCGAAGCCGCCCGCCTTGTCCGCGATCCACACCAGCAGCACCACGGCTCCGACGAGGACGAAGGGCGCGGCCCAGTTCTCGAAGCGGCGCAGGGTCTCCATGCCGCGGTAGATGATGGCCAGCTCCAGCACCCAGAAGACGAGGAAGCACAGCCACAGCGTCCAGGGGTAACCGGCGATCTCCCCGGCCCTCTCCCAGCCGCCCCCGACGACCTTGCCCAGCAGGATGTAGATGCCCTGCCCGCCGATCCAGGTCTGGATGCCGAACCAGGCACAGGCCACGGCGGCGCGGATCAGCGCCGGGAGGTTGGCGCCGCGCAGCCCGAAGGAGGCGCGGGCCAGCACGGGGAAGGGGATGCCGTACTTGGGCCCGGCGTGGCCGGTGAGCAGCATCGGCAGCAGGACGACGACATTGGCGACGGCGATGGTGAAGACGGCCTGCTTCCAGTCCATGCCGAGCGCGACCAGGCCGGAGGCGAGCGTCCAGGAGGGGATGTTGTGGGCCATGCCCACCCACAGCGCGGTGAAGTTGTAGGTGGTCCAGCGGCGTTCGGCCACCGGCACCGGGCGCAGGTCCTCGTTGCTGAAGCGGTGGTCGTCCAGGGTCGCACCGGGCGGCAGCTCCACCCGGCCGTCGGGGTGGGAGGTGACCGGGTCCGGCTCGGCAGGGGGCGGTGCGGTAGCGGTCATGGGGACCCTCTTCGTTCGTACGGAAGGTGTCGGGGAGTGCGGAACGAACGAGGGCCGTACGGGGCCCGGGTGCCGGCCGGTGGTGGGCCGGCCGGCGGATGTGGTGTTCGGACGTACGGGCGCTCGGCTGAGGTTCAGCCGGTCAGCCGGTCAGCGCGGGGATGACCCGCTCGCCGTACGCGTCGAGCGTGCGCTCCTTCGCGTCATGCATCGCATAGACGGCGAACTGGTCGACTCCCAGGGCGCGCAGCCGCTCCAGCTTCTCGACATGCGCCTCGGCCGGGCCGAGCAGACAGAACCGGTCGACGATCTCATCGGGGACGAAGGCCGTGTCCGGATTGCCGCTGCGGCCGTGGTGCGCGTAGTCGTACCCCTGCCGCTCCTTGATGTACGCGGTCAGGGACTCGGGGACGGCGCCGGAGTGCTCGCCGTAGCGGGACACCAGGTCGGCCACATGGTTGCCGACCATGCCGCCGAACCAGCGGCACTGCTCACGGGCGTGGGCCAGGTCGTCGCCGACATACGCCGGGGCGGCGACACAGATGGTGACCGCGTCCGGATCCCGCCCGGCCTCGGCGGCGGCGGTGCGCACCGCCTTGACCATCCACTCCGTCAGGAACGGGTCGGCGAGCTGCAGGATGAAACCGTCGGCCTTCTGCCCGGCCAGCGCGAGCGCCTTGGGGCCGTACGCCGCCATCCACACCGGCAGCCTGCTGTCCTCGATCCAGGGGATGTGCATCCGGCTGCCGTCCACGACGGCCTCCCTGCCCTCCGCCAGCTCGCGGATGGCGTCGATGGCCTCGCCGAGGCGGGCGAGGGTGTTGGGCTTGCGCCCGGCCACCCGCAGCGCGGAGTCACCGCGGCCGATACCGCAGACCGTGCGGTTGCCGTACATCTCGTTGAGGGTGGCGAAGGTGGAGGCGGTCACCTCCCAGGTGCGGGTGCCCGGGTTGGTGACCATGGGGCCGACGATCAGCCGCTCGGTGCGGGCCAGGATCTGGCTGTAGATGACGAACGGCTCCTGCCACAGCACGGCGGAGTCGAAGGTCCAGCCGTAGCCGAAGCCGTTGCGCTCGGCGCGGCGCATCAGCTCGACGACGGCCGAGGCGGGTGGATCGGTCTGCAGCACGAGTCCGAAGTCCATGCTCGCTCCCTGGCTCAGCTGAGGTACTGACAGGTGTCGCGGATGAGGAACTGGCCGTGCCCGGCACGCCCGGTGTATTCGCGCCGGTCGATGACGGGGACACCGCGCGACAGTACGGTCTCGACCTGCCCGGTGATCCGCTTGCCCTCGTACGCCGAATAGTCGACGTCCATGTGGTGGGTCTCGGCGGACAGGGTCTGCTGGGCCGCCGGATCGTAGACGACGATGTCGGCGTCGGTCCCGGGCGCGATGGTGCCCTTCCGCGGATAGAGGCCGAACATCCTGGCCGGGGTGGCGCAGGCGATCTCGATCCAGCGGCGGCGGGAGATATGGCCGTCCACCACGGCCTGGTGGAGCAGGTCCATCCGGTGCTCCACGCCCGGCATCCCATTGGGGATCTTGGAGAAGTCGCCCCGGCCCAGCTCCTTCTGCCCGGTGAAGCAGAACGGGCAGTGGTCGGTGGAGACCACCTGGAGGTCGTTGGTCCGCAGCCCCCGCCAGAGCGCGGCCTGGTGCTCGACGGGCCGAAGCGGTGTGGAGCAGACGTACTTGGCGCCCTCGAAGTCCGGCTCGGCGAGGTTGTCCGTGGACAGGAACAGATACTGCGGACAGGTCTCGCCGAACACCGGAAGCCCCAGGTCACGCGCCTGTGTCAGCTCCGCGAGGGCCTCCTGGGCCGACACATGGACGACATACAGCGGGGCGCCGGCCACCCGGGCGAGCTGGATGGCGCGATGGGTGGCCTCCGACTCCAGCAGCGCCTTACGGACCTCACCGTGGTAGCGGGGGTCGGTCCTGCCCTCGGCCAGGGCCTGTTCCACCAGGACGTCGATGGCGATGCCGTTCTCGGCGTGCATCATGATCAGCCCGGCGTTGGCGGAGGCGCGCTGCATGGCCCGCAGGATCTGCCCGTCGTCGCTGTAGAAGACCCCCGGGTAGGCCATGAACAGCTTGAAGCTGGTCACGCCCTCCCCCACCAGGAGGTCCATCTCCTTGAGCGCGCTCTCGTTCACATCGGAGAGGATCATGTGGAAGCCGTAGTCGATGGCGCAGTTGCCGCGCGCCTTGAGGTGCCAGGCGTCCAGCCCCTCGCGCAGGGTGTGGCCCACCGTCTGGATGGCGAAGTCCACGATGGTGGTGGTGCCGCCCCAGGCCGCCGCCCGGGTGCCGGTCTCGAAGGTGTCGGAGGCGAAGGTGCCGCCGAACGGCATCTCCATATGGGTGTGGCCGTCGACCCCGCCCGGGATGACGTACTTGCCGGTGGCGTCGATCGTACGGTCGGCCGTCCAGCCCTGGGCGTACGCGCTGCCGGACGAGGCGAGGGCGGCGACCTTCCCGTCCTCGACCAGCACATCGGCCAGGGTCTCCTCGGCGGCGGTGATGACCAGCCCGCCGCGGATCACGGTACGGGACATCAGCTCACGCTCCTTCCGGACCGGGTGGTCTTCAGAGCGGCCTCGAGGATCTCCGCGCCCTCCTCGGCCTCCGCCACGGTGAGGCTGAGGGGCGGGGCGATCCGCAGCACGCTGCTGTTGTGTCCGCCGCCCTTGCCGATGAGCAGCCCGCCCTCCCGGGCGGCCTCAAGAACGGCGGACGCGCCCTCGGGATACGGGTCGCCGGTGCCCGGTTCGACCAGCTCGATGCCGATCATCAGCCCCCGGCCGCGGACCTCGCGCACGGTGTCCAGACCGGCGCAGGCGGCGCGCAGCCGCTCGATCAGCAGCCCGCCGACCCGGCGGGCGTTGCCCTGCAGATCGTGTTCGACCAGGTGGGTGAGGTTGGCCAGACCGGCGGCCATGGTGATGGGGCTGCCGCCGAAGGTGGAGATGGAGTTGGCGCCCAGGCAGTTCATGACCTCGGCGCGGGCCACGACACCGCCGATCGACATGCCGTTGCCGATGCCCTTGGCGAAGGTGAGGATGTCGGGCGGCCCGGAGCGGTCGTGTGCCTGCCAGCCCCAGAAGTGGTCGCCGGTGCGGCCCCAGCCGGTCTGCACCTCATCGGTGATCCACAGAATGCCGTGCCGGTCGAGCACCTCGCGGAAGGCGGCGAACAGCCCGTCGGGCGGGGAGGTGAAGCCGCCGACGCCCTGGATCGGCTCGGCGATCAGCGCGGCGACATTGCCGTGCGCCTGGCCGAGGACGTCCTCGAGATCGGCCACGCACGCCTTGATGTACTCCCCGTCGGACAGCCCGGCGAACGGCCCCCGGGTGCGCACCCCGCCATGGACGTACAGCGTCTGCAGCGGGGACAGGCTGGTCGGCGACCAGCCGCGGTTGCCGGTGATGCCGACGGCCGAGAAGGAACGGCCGTGGTAGCTGTTGCGCATCGCCAGGATCTGGTTGGAGCGGCGGTAGGTGGTGGCGAGCAGCAGGGCCGTGTCATTGGCCTCGGTGCCGGAGGTGGTGAAGAAGACCCGCGCGTCCGGGATGCCGGACAGCGTGGCCACCCGCTCGGCCAGGTCGACCATGGGCCGGTCGAGGTAGAGCGTGGAGGTGTGCAGGATCCGGCCCGCCTGCTCGCTGATGGCCTTGGTGACCTCGGGGAGGGCGTGCGCGGTCATGGTGGTGAGGATGCCGCCGAAGAAGTCGAGGTAGCGGTTGCCCTCGGCGTCCCAGACGTGGCGGCCCTCGCCGTGGGTGATCTCGATGGGGCGCTGGTAGTAGACGGCGAGCCAGTCGGGGAGCACGGCCTGGTGCCGTGTGTAGAGGGCCGCGTGCGGACCGCGGTCGGCATCGGTGCTGCTGCTCATGGCTTCACCAGCCCCTCGTAGGCGTCTGGGCGCCGGTCGCGGTAGAACGCCCACTGCTGCCGCACCTCGTCGATCAGGCCGAAATCGAGGTCGCGGACGATCAGCTCCTCCTCCTTGTCACTGGCCACGTCGCCGACGAACTGGCCGCGCGGATCGACGAAGTAGCTGGTGCCGTAGAAGTCGTTGTCGCCGTACTCCTCGGTGCCGACGCGGTTGATCGCGGCGATGAAGTACTCGTTGGCGACGGCCGCGGCGGGCTGCTCCAGCTGCCAGAGGTAGGCCGACAGCCCGCGGGAGGTGGCCGAGGGGTTGTAGACCAGCTGCGCCCCCGCCAGGCCCAGCGCGCGCCAGCCCTCGGGGAAGTGGCGGTCGTAGCAGATGTACACCCCGACCCTGCCCACGGCGGTGTCGAACACCGGCCAGCCCACGTTTCCCGGCTTGAAGTAGTACTTCTCCCAGAACCCCTTGACCTGCGGGATGTGGTGCTTGCGGTACTTGCCCAGGTAGCTGCCGTCGGCGTCGATCACGGCCGCGGTGTTGTAGTAGAAGCCCGACTGCTCGACCTCGAAGACCGGCACCACGATCACCATGCCGGTCTCCCGCGCCAGCTCCCGCATCCGCCGCACGGTCGGCCCATCCGGCACCGGCTCCGCCCACCGGTAGTGCTCCGCCTCCTGCACCTGGCAGAAGTAGGGCGCGTTGAACACCTCCTGGAAGCCGATCACCTTGGCGCCCTGCGCGGCCGCCTGCCGGGCGTACTCCTCATGCTTCGCGATCATCGATTCGGTATCGCCGGTCCAGGTGGCCTGGACGAGAGCGGCACGTACGAGGTTGGCCATGATCAGCTCCTCAACCTGTGTCTACGCACGTAGAATCCGGCTGTGAAGAACGTAAGAGCGCACTGACCACTCTGGCAATACCGCCGCCGTTACTCAACGAAGACGATCACGTTTCCTGTTTTGTCGGGTCGCGGGGTGGTGGGCGGCGGGTGGTGGGTGGGGCCCCTCGGGGCAGGGGCCGGTGGGACGGTGCGGGATTCGTCTCGCGCCTTCGGCGCAATTGAGCAGCGGCGGCGGAAGTGGGGGCCGCGGGCCGCGTCGCCGACCGCCGGGCCGGAGGGAGCGAGCGCCGGTGACGGCACCTGCGCCCGGGAGCTGAGGCAGATGCCGGACTGCCGGGGCGGGGACCTCCGGGGAATCAGCCGCAGGCCGCCGCTCCCGTGGTCCGAGGCTGTGACCCATCCGGGCTAACGGCCCCTCCGGGTACCCCCCGAAAAAACGCTTGATCTGAAGCAACTAATTTGTCAAACAATTTCAAGAGGGGTACCCCCAACCCCCGCCCGGCTGCCCGGCACCGACCCCCGCCCTCCCCGACCAGCGGAGCCGCCACCGGCGCCCACACCCACCGGCCCGGCACCCGGCAGCGGGGCCGCGCCCCCACCACCGCCGCCGCTGCTCAAATGCGCCGAAGGCGCGAAACGGCGCCGCACCCAACCACGCCGACCAGCCCGAACGAGCCACCACCCGAGACCACGTCCACGCCCACACCCACACCCACGCCCAGGCTCAGGCTCAGGCTCAGGCCAGACCGGGTACGCCCGGCAGCCCCGCAGCGCGCAACGCATGGGCGAGATCGTGGTGACTGCTGGAGGACACACCGGCGGCGGCGTCGAGCAGCAGGGGCACCAACGTGGCGGGGTCCTCCGCCGCCGCCCGTGCCGCCTCCTCCGGCGTACGGGCCCGTACCAGCGCCTCCAGCAGAAACGCCGCCCTGCTGGGGGCGCCCGCCGCGAGGAGTGCCTGGGCGGTGTGGGCCACCTCGGGGGCGGGGCGCGAGACGCTCTGCCGTAACAGCCGCTCGCCATCGGCCTCACGGTCGGCCGCGACCAGCGCCTCGGTGGCTGCGGCGAGCCGTGGGGGCGGCAGACACGCCATCTCCCACAGCAGCGTGGACACATCGGCCCCGAGTCCGGCGCGCTCCAGCTCCTCCGCGAGGACGGGCAGCCGTGGGGCGGGCCAGGCGGCGGCCTCGTAGAGCACGACATGGGCCTCGCCGGAGCGGCCCGCCGCCCGGAGTCGGGCGAGCCGCGCGACGGCCTCCTGGGCGGCACGTCGCGCGGCGGCGCGCTCCGCCGCCTCGCGGGCGAGCCGCCGCCCATCGTCCGCCGCCTTGTCCCGCTTACGGCGCTTGCCGCCGCCGTCGCCGTCGTCGTACGCCCCGGCGAACCGAGCACCACGCGGAGTCGCGGGGACCGCCGTTCCGCTCTCCGCCGAAGGCGGGGCAGGTGGAACCGGCGTCGGCGCCGCCGTACCCCCGCCTCCGGCCCCGGCAAACCTGGCCCCGCGCGGCCGAGGTCGCACGGGCGCAGGAGCGGGAGCAGACACAGCAGGCGCGAGCTCCCCGCCCGGCGCGGGGGGCCCGAAAGACTCATCCGCGCGCGAACCCACACCGGGCGCGGAGGCACCCGCAGGAGTGCCCGGTGATGTGAGCCCTACCGCCGGGGTCGCCACCGCAGCCTCCGCAGCGGTGCGGTACCCGGCCTCCGAAGCCGTCGAGCGCGGCGTCACTTCACTCTCCTCGACCCCGGCAAACCGCGGCCCGGGCGGCGCGGGGCCAGGGGCAGGCGCGAACGCTGTCGACGCGGGCCCCGAGCCCTGCGCGGCGGGCTCGACAGACGCGTCCCTGTCCGGCCCCGCAGCGGACGCGAAAGCACCCACGGAGGTGCCCGGCGGCCTGGCACCCGGCGGCGGGGGCAACGGCCGGGGCGCCAGGCCGGACGCGGTCGGTGTGGGCCCCGTCTGGGCCGACGGCCGGGGCGCCGGGGCGGGCGCGGTTGGCGTGGGCCCCGCCGTCGGGGGCACGGCGGCGGCAGGGGTCCCTGGCTCCGGGGTCGGTGGCCGGGAGGGGCTGGGTGTCAGGGCGGCGAGGCGGGCATGGAGTTCTTCGGTGCGGGCCGTCGCGCGACGCCAGTCGTCGTGGGCCCAGGCCAGCTCCGCGCCGAGGCGTTCGCGATCGGCCGCGCCCTCGGCGGCGGATATCGCCGCCTGGAGGTCGCGCTCGCGATGGGCGGCGTTCCGCTGTTCGCGGAGCATGCCGTCCAGGCGGGCCTGGAGCGCATCGCGGCTGCCGGGTCCCGCGTCGTGGGCCGCGACCGAGGCACGGTAGAGGGTCGCGGCGCGGGCTGCCGCCTCCTGGGCGGCATCGGCGCCGCGCTGGGTGGAGAGATCCTGCAGCAGGGACTGGACGACATCCCACGGCGGCACCTCGAGGCCGTCCAGACAGGCCCGCAGTCCCTCGGGGTCGCGCAGGGCGAAGACGCCGTACCAGCCCGTCCCCGCGTCCAGCCACCTCGTCAGCGCCCGCAGATATCTCGCGAACTCCTCGACCTCGGCCGGGAGTTGCCCGCTCGCCATGGCCTCCCCTCCCCTCCCCCTCGGGCCCCCTCGACCCCCTCGGACGATGCACGACCCAAGGCCACGCATTCGACACCCTGCGTGTTACGGAATCGGGTACGGCTGCGCTACAAGCGCTTTTCCTGCTCCGCACACAACAGGCAAACTTGCAAGTTTATCTGTCCAACTCCTAGGGTGAGGGCATGGCCACGTCTGATCACCCGCCCACCGAGCCCGCCCTCGGGCCAGAAACCGGGCCCCGGCCAGAAACCGGGCCTCGGCCAGAAACCGGGTCCCGCCCGGATCCCGGCCCGCGGGCCGAGGAGCGCATCGCCGTCGACCTCGCCGCGGTCGTCAGCCAGCTGATGCGCCGTATGCGGGCGGCCTCCTCGCAGGGGGCGCTCACCCCCTCCCAGCGCGCGGTCATCAGCCGGCTCTACACCGAGGGGCCGACCACCACCGCCGCGCTGGCCCGCGCCGAGCTGGTGCGGCCGCAGTCGATGCGCATGATCCTGGCCGCGCTGGAGGAACAGACGCTGGTGGAGCGGGCCCCGCATCCCACCGACGGACGGCAGGTGGTCTTCTCGATCACCGAGCGGGGGCATGAGGCGATCACATCCGTACGGCAGGCCAAGCAGAGCTGGCTGCTCGACGCGATCGACACCCGCCTGGACGCCGATGAGCGCAGCACCCTCGCCGAGGCCACCGAACTGCTCAAGCGGCTGGTCCAGGAATGACCGACACCGCGGGCAAGCCCGCCATACCGCCGGGGGCCGGGACGGCGGACGCGAGCCCCGTCCCGGGCGCACCAGCCGGCCCCGGCGACACCGCCGACCCCTTCGGCCCCCGGCTGATGGCCCCGCTGCTCATCGGCTCGGTCCTCAACCCCGTCAACTCCACGATGATCGCCACCGGGCTGGTGGCCATCGGCCATGACTTCGGTGTCGGCGCCGCCCAGACCGCCTGGCTGGTCGCCTCCCTCTACCTCGCCAGCGCCGTGGGGCAGCCCGCGATGGGGCGGCTCGCCGATCTGCTCGGACCGCGCCGGATCTTCCTCTGGGGGCTGCTCGTGGTATGCGCCGCGGGGCTGGTGGGCGCGCTGGCGCCCGCGTTCGGCTGGCTGATCGCCTCGCGGGTGCTGCTCGGCATCGGTACGTCCGCGGCGTACCCCGCGGCGATGGCGCTGCTGCGGGCCCAATCCGTCGCCACCGGGCGCGAGACACCGCGCCCGGTGCTCGGCCGGCTCTCGCTCGCCGCGCTCGGCAGCGCGGCGGTCGGACCGGTGCTGGGCGGGGTGCTCACCGCGACGGCCGGATGGCGGGCGATCTTCGCGGTCAATGTGCCACTCGCCCTCCTCGGCATCGCCCTCGCGCTGCTCTGGCTCCCCAGGACCCGGATGGCGAGCGCGGACGGCACAGAGAGCACGGACGCCGGGGCACGGACGGCGGGCGCGGCCTTCGATCCGCTGGGGATCGCGCTGTTCACCGGCACCCTCACCACCCTCATGATCTTCCTGATGGACCTGGAGCGGCCCCATTGGGCGCTGCTGCCCGTCGTCCTGGTCCTCGCGGCGGCCCTGACCTGGTGGCAGCTGCGCCGGCCCCGCCCCTTCATCGATCTGCGGATGATCGGCCGCAACCGCTCCCTCGCCCTCACCTACCTCCGCCACGGCACCGCGTACCTGGTCATCTACATGGTCATGTACGGCTACGCGCAGTGGCTGGAGGAGGGACACGGCTACTCCGCCTCCCGCGCCGGTCTGATCATGCTGCCCATGTCGGGCGCGGCCGCCGTGTGCTCACTGCTCGGCGCCCGTACGAAGGGCATCTACGCACCGCTCGTCCTCGCGGCCGTCCTGCTCGCCGCGGGGAGCGGGGTGCTGCTGCTGGCCGACGAGTCCACCCCGCTGCTCGCGCTGCTGCTGGCCGCGGTCCTCTTCGGGCTGCCGCAGGGCCTGTCCTCGACGGGTAACCAGGCGGCCGTCTACACCCAGGCCCCGCGCGAGAGCGTCGGCGCGGCGGCCGGGCTGCAGCGCACCTCGCAGTACCTCGGCGCGATCACCGCCGCCGGGCTGATCGGGCTCTTCTACGGACAGCGGGCGACCGCCGCCGGGCTGCACGGCATCGCCATGGTGGCGGGTGCGCTCAGCCTCGCGGTGCTGCTGCTGACCGCCACCGACCGGGCCCTGCGCGCCCGCGGCCGTACCCGCACCTGACCACCCCCCTTTCCCCATACGACCAGACCCACTTTCCCCATACGACCAGACCCACAAGGCCCACCGGCCCACCGGCCCACCGGCCCACCCCCAGGAGGCACCATGTCCGCCACCACGCTCGACCTGAACACCGCCCTGGTCCTCGTCGACCTCCAGAAGGGCATCGCCGGACTGCCCACCGTCCACCCCACCGCCGAGGTCATCGAGCGCGGGGCCCGGCTGGCCGCCGCGTTCCGCAAGCGCGGACTGCCGGTCGTCCTCGTCCGGGTCGTGGCCGGGGCGCCGGGCCGCACCGAGGCGCAGGGGGGTGGCGGGGGCGGGCAGTTCCCGGCCGACTTCGCCGACCTCGTGCCGGAACTCGGCCGCGAGGACGGCGACATCGTGGTCACCAAGCACACCTGGGGCGCCTTCCACGGCACCGACCTCGACCTCCAGCTGCGCCGCCGCGGGGTGACCCAGGTGGTGCTCGGCGGCATCGCCACCAGCATCGGTGTGGAGTCCACGGCCCGGGGCGCCTACGCGCACGGGTACCACGTGACCCTGGCGACGGACGCCATGACCGACATGGACGCCGAGGCGCACCGCAACAGCGTCGAGAAGATCTTCCCCCGGCTCGGGGAGACCGACTCCACCGACGCGATCATCGGCCTGCTCGGCTGAGAAGCTGCTGCGCCGAGAAGCTGCTGCGCCGAGAAGCCGCGGAGCCAGAGCCTGGGCGGCGGGCTCTGGCATCGCACCAGAGCCCGCCGACCCACCGCGCCACCGCGCCACCGCGCCGGATCAGCGCTTCGGGCTGACCACCATCGCCGAGCCGCCGCCCCGCCGTTCCGTCTCGGCCGCCGCCAGCCACCGTCCGCCGGACAGCCGCTGCACACCGGTGGCCGCCCCGATCTCGGGGTTCTGCTTGAAGGAGTGGCCGAGCGCCTCCAGCTTGGCGCGCTCCGGGCCGTTCCACAGCCCCGGTTCCAGCTCCGTCTGGGCCGCGTTGCGCTGGCTGGCGCGCGGTGCGGCGATCGCGTCGACCAGCGGCATGCCCCGGTCGAGGTGGTTCAGCAGGGTCTGCAGCACGGTGGTGATGATGGTCGCCCCGCCCGGGGAGCCCAGCGCCAGCACCGGCTTGTGGCCGTCCAGCACGATCGTCGGCGACATGGACGAGCGCGGCCGCTTCCCCGGGCCCGGCAGGTTCGGGTCGTGGACGGCGGGGTCGGCGGGCGCGAAGGAGAAGTCGGTCAGCTCGTTGTTGAGCAGGAAGCCGCGGCCGGGGACGGTCATCCCGCTGCCGCCGGTCTGCTCGATGGTGAGGGTGTAGGCCACGACATTGCCCCACTTGTCGGCGACCGTGAGGTGCGTGGTGTTCTCGCCCTCGTACGTGGTCGGGGCGGCGTGGCCGCGGGTGTCGCAGGAGCCGGGCGCGGACGGGTTGTTCGGGTCGCCGGGCGGCACGGGGCTCTTGAGCACCGCGTCGTCCTTGATCAGGCAGGCCCGGGAGTCGGCGAACCGCTGTGAGGTGAGCCCCTTGGTGGGGACGTCCTCGGCGGCGGGGTCGCCCACCCAGCGTCCCCGGTCGGCGAAGGCGATCCGGCTGGCCTCGATATAGCGGTGCAGATACTCGAGGTCGCTGAGCTTGGAGAGGTCGGTCTTCTCCAGGATGTTGAGCGCCTCGGCGACGCTGGTCCCGCCGGAGGACGAGGGCGCCATGCCGTACACGTCCAGACCGCGGTAGGCGGTCCGGGTCGGGGCCTGCCGCTTCGTTCCATAGGCCCGCAGATCCTCGGCCGTCAGATCGCCCGCGCGCACGACGCGCTGCGCCTTCGGGTCGACGGGCGGCTTGCGCACGGTGTCGACGATGTCGCGGCCCAGCTCGCCCTTGTAGACGGCGCCGACGCCCTTCTTGGCCAGCAGCGCGTACGTACGGGCGAGGTCGGGGTTGCGGAAGGTCGAGCCGACCTTCGGGAGCTCGCCGCCGGGCAGGAAGAGCTTGGCGGTGGCCGGGAAGTCCTTGAAGCGGGCCTGGTTGTCGGCGGTCTGCTGCCGGAAGGTGCTGTCGACGGTGAATCCGTCGCGGGCCAGCCGCTCGGCAGGCCTGAGCACCTGCCCCAGCGAGCGGGTGCCCCAGTCCTTCAGGGCGTCGTTCCAGGTGGCGGGGGTGCCGGGGGTGCCGACGCTCAGCCCGCTGGTGACGGCGTCGGCGAACGGCAGCGGTTTGCCGTCCTTGCCGAGGAAGAGCTTCTGGTCCGCGCTGCGGGGCGCGGTCTCGCGGCCGTCGAGCGTGGAGACCTTGTGCCGCTTGGCGTCGTAGTAGACGAAGTAACCACCGCCGCCGACACCGGCCGAGTACGGCTCGGTGACCCCGAGCGCGGCGGCGGTCGCCACCGCCGCGTCCACCGCGTTGCCCCCGTGCCGCAGCACGTCGATCCCGGCCGCCGAGGCGTCGGCGTCCACGCTGGAGACCGCGCCGCCGTAGCCGACGGCCACGGGCGTCTTGGCGGGAGCCGGTTTCGCGGTGCCGTCCTGTTCCTGCCCGGCGGCACCGGCCGGGACGACGCCCAGCACGGCGACCATTCCGGCCGCGGCCGCCAGCGCGGGCAGTCGGCGCCGGACGGCCGCCGCGGCGGAGGCGCGCGTGGTGGACGTGGTTGACGATGCGGCTGGTCGTACGGCGTGCCCCATCCGTGACCTCCAAGCGAAACGACAGGGAGCGGAGCCTACCCGCGAGCCTCATGCCCACGACAGGGGTAGATCGCCGATCCGTCCCGCCATCCGTACATGTGTCCGTTCCCGCGTTCGTTCACCCGTACGCTCGAACGCGTACCCGATCGGCCGCTACGATGCGCGGCCATGACAGACACCCTGCAGGACCTGATCGCCTCCGCGGCGGCCCTGATCGTGGGCCTGGCCGCCGGCTGGGCCGTGCACTCGGCGTTCGGGCGCCGCAAGCGCGCCCGCGAGCAGCGCTTCTTCGGTCTGCCGGACGGTTCGGAGTGCGTGCTGGTCACCCATCGGGACAGCACCTCGGCCCACTGGAGCATCCCCCGCCATGACGCGCTCGCGCTGCTCGGTCTCGCGTCGATCGTGGAGAACTGCGGAGCGCATACCGAGGTCGCCCCGCATGACACGGGGCTGCAGGGCTTCGGCGCGCGCACCGAGTTCTGCGTCGGCGATCCGACCGCGCACCGCAGGCTCGCCGCCCATATGACCAATCTACTGCCGGGCGTCACCGCGCACCCGGGGGACGACTCCGGCACGGACCGGGGGATGTTCACCATCGCCGGTACGCACTACCGCCCGGAGCCGGGCACGGTCGAGTATGTGCTGCTGGCCCGGCTGACGGCGGGCGACGAGAGCCGGCCGGTCTTCCTGGCGGCAGGTCAGCGTCCGGTCACCCATCGCGCCGCCGTCCGCCACCTCGTCCGCAACCGCGCCAAGCTGGCCCGTAAGTACGGCGCCCAGGGCTCCTTCTGCCTGCTGCTGAAGGTGGTCAACTCCCAGGCGTACGGCCCGGATCTGGTGGAACTGGTCGCGGATGTGACCAAGCCGGCGACCACCTCGGCGGGCCCCCGCGCCGCCGCGAAGGCGGCCGCGAAGGACGACTGAGCCGGCCCGGAGCCACCGGCTCAGCCGCGGACCCGGCCGAACAGGCGCGCCCCGCCCATCAGGCACAGCGCCGCCAGGGCCAGGGTGACGGCCGCCCCGACGGCGACCGTGGTGTTGGCGTAGTGCCCCAGGAAGACCTGGCGCACCGCGTCGACCGTGTAGCGGAACGGCACCGCGCGCGAGGCGCCCTGCAGCCATCCGGGCGCCAGGGTCATCGGCAGCAGCAGGCCGGAGAGCAGCATCAGCGGCATGGCCGCCGTGTTGGCGATGGCGGCGAACTCCGGGGCTGTGCGGACGTTCATGGCCAGCCCGTAGGAGAGCGCGGACAGGGCCGCCGCGAGCACGGCCACGAACAGCAGGCCGAGCAGCACACCGGGGAGCGGGGCGCGCAGCCCGAAGGCCAGGCCGAGCAGCACCAGCAGCACCGACTGGGCCACCAGCTGGACGACATCGCGCAGGGTGCGGCCGAGCAGCAGCGCCAGCGGGCTGACCGGGGTGACCCGCATCCGGTCCAGAACGCCGAAGTTGCGGTCCATCAGCAGTCCGAGTCCGACGTACGACCCGCCGAGCAGGGCGAGCTGGACGAGCACACCGGGGACCAGCGTCTGCCAGGACGATCCGCTGACGCCCATGTCGAGTCCGGTCAGCAGCGGGCCGAAGAGGGCGAGCAGGAGCAGTGGCTGCAGCATCCCGAAGAAGAGATTGGTCTTCGAGCGAAGCGTCGAGCGCAGACAGCGGCCGAAGACGATGCCGGTATGGGCGAGAAGAGTCATGAGAGGGCCTTGGGTGGTCGGGTACGGCGTCGGATTGCTCGGAGGGCTCAGGGGCTCAGAGGGATCAGGGGGCTCGGAGGGAGGCTCGGAGGGATCAGAGGGCTCAGCTAGCTCGATGGCTCAGATGGCGAGCGGTTCATCGGCCGTGGACCGGCCGGTGATGGCGAGGAAGGCGTCCTGGAGGCTGGCGGCCGGATCGCCCGCGTAGCGGCTCTTGAGCTCGGCGGAGGTGCCCTCGGCGACGATCCGCCCGGCGTCCACGACCACGATCCGGTCGGCGAGCGCATCGGCCTCGTCCAGGTAGTGGGTGGTGAGGAAGACCGTGGTGCCGTGCTCGGCGCGGACGCGCCGCACCAGGTCCCACAGCTCGGCCCGGCTGCCGGGGTCGAGACCGGTGGTGGGCTCGTCGAGGAAGAGCACCTCGGGCCGGTTGACCAGGCCCAGCGCGATCTCCACGCGGCGGCGCTGACCGCCGGAGAGGGCCGCGGTCGGGCGGTCCATGAGCCCCGACAGACCCAGCTCACCGGCGAGTTCATCGGCGCGCCCGGCCGCCTCGCCCCGGGACATCAGATGCAAGCGGCCCTGGGTGACCAGTTCCTCGCGTACGGAGCAGGCGGGGTCCAGGCCGCCCGACTGGGCCACAGAGCCGATCCGCCGCCGCACACCCGCCGGATCGCGGAGCAGATCGCGCCCGGCGATCTCGGCCTCGCCTCCGCTGGGCGGCAGCAGGGTGGTGAGCATGCGCAGGGTCGTGGTCTTACCGGCCCCGTTGGGGCCCAGGAAGCCGAGGATCTCGCCGCGGCCGACGGTCAGATCGATACCGCGGACGGCGTGCACGGGGCCGCTGCCCAGCGAGAAGGTCCGGGTGAGGCCGCGAACGCGGATGACGGATGAGGACATGCCATCGATCACAGCACAACGCGCACCAAACTTGCAATCGACTTAAAGTTGAGAGGCGAGCGCAAGTTTGCAACGGGCTACACTGACGGGCATGAGCGAAGGACTGCGGGAACGGCACAAGCGCCGTACGCGCCGGCGGATCGCGGACGTGGCCACCGGCCTGTTCCTGGAGCGGGGCTTCGACCGGGTCACGGTCGCGGAGGTCGCCGCGGCCGCGGAGGTGTCCGTCAACACCGTCTACAACTACTTCCCGGCCAAGGAGGATCTGGTCCTGCCGCCCGACCAGGCGTCCCCGCGGCGGATCGCCGACATCGTGCGCGAGCGCCCGCCCGGCCGGTCCGCCGCGCAGGCGGTGCTGGACCGGCTGCGCGAGGAGGTGGCGCGCCGCGATCGCTCGCTGGGGCTGACCGAGGGCTTCGGCCCGTTCTTCGCGATGATGCGGGCCGCTCCCACGCTGGTCGCCCGGCTGGAGGAGCTCGGCCACCGGATGAACGACGAACTGGCCGCCGTGCTCGCCGAGGAGACCGGCACGGCGCCGGAGGATCCGCTGCCGCGTGTGGTGGCCGCCCAGATCAGCGGCTATCACTCACTCATCTTCGGCGAGATCGGCCGGCGTGTGACGGCAGGCGAGCGCCCCGACGCCATCGCCGAGGCCGTGACCGAACTCCTCGACGCCATCGAGGAGATGCTCGGCGCGCCGATGCTCGGCTACGCCGTACGGGAGGAGCGACCGTGTTCCGAGTGACCATCCGCGGGGCCTTCGAGGAGCTGGGCGAGGACGATCGTGAGGCGCTGCGCGGCGCGGTCGGCTCCTTCCAGGTGGGCTTCACCGAGGCGGGCACCTTCACCTGCGACCAGAGCCTTTCAGCGTTCACCTTCCGCTGCCAGGTGCCGGCACAGGAGCCGGACGACGGCGAGCACGAGGCGACCGAGCGTGCCATCGCGGCACTGACCGCCCATGGTTACCCCCATCGGATCCTCCGGGTCGGGGTGACGGACATGCGGAACATCAAGATCCGCCGCAACCGCCGCGGGGCGGGCGGCACGTAGCGCAGTGCCGGGTCCGGTTCCGGATCACCCTGGGGCCTGGGGCCGAGTCGTGGGCGGTGGACGCGATCCCGCGCGAGCGGCGCCATGGGGCGTCCGGCGGACCGCGCGGCAGCTTGATCGCGGTCGGAACACCGGCGCAGTGGATGACCGGGCGGACGCCCGCGCCCATCCGGGGCGGCAGGCCCGGGGTCTGGGGCGGAGCCCCAATCGAGGGAAGGGGCGGGAGGGGAACAGCCCGCCGCAGGCGCCGCGACCCGTCGGACACCCCCTGAGCACGGGGGCCGGGCCCAACTCGGGGCGGGCCCAACCCGGGGCCGACGCCCCGCCCGGCGCCGGGGCTCGTCGCAAGGCCAAAGCCCGGCGACCGGCAGGGGGCTTGCGCTCGGGCGGAATTCCACCGGAGCGGGGCCGGACCCTTGCGGATCCGGCCCCCGGATAGCGCCCCGGGCCGGGCCGGCCCCGGCAGCCGACCACGGCCTCTATCGTTACCCAGGCGTAACTTACCGCGCTATTACCGCCGGTAAACCCCCGAGTTACCGTCAGGTCACCAGCACCGGTGCTCCCCTGCCCCCACGGCACCCCCACCAGGAGCCACAGTGACCCCTGCCCGCAAAGCCCTGCGCCCCACGATGGCCGCCGCCGTCTCGGTGACCGTCCTGGCCGGCACGGCCTTCGGCCTCGCCCCCTCCGTCCAGGCCGCGGCACCGGCCCCGGCCGCCGCCACGTCCTCCGCCGCCTCCGCCTCGGGCGTCTCCTCCTCGGAAGTCTCCTCCTCGGGCGTCTCCTCCTCAGGCGTCTCCATACGGTTCGTCGACATCCCCGGCGACGGCGGCACCAAGCTGGCCGCCAACGTCGTGGCCCCCGCGGACGCCGACGCCTCCCGCCGTCTGCCCCTCGTCGTCCTGCCCACCAGCTGGTCCCTCCCCCAGGTCGAATACCTCGCCCAGGCCAAGAAGCTCGCCGAAGCCGGCTACGTGGTGCTCACCTACAACTCCCGCGGCTTCTGGCAGTCCGGCGGGCGGATCGAGACGGCCGGGCCGCCCGATATCGCCGACGCGTCCAAGGTCATCGACTGGGCGCTGGCCAACACCCCCGCCGATCCCGACCACATCGGCATGGCCGGGCTCTCCTACGGCGCCGGGATCAGCCTGCTCGCGGCCGGTGCCGATCCGCGGATCAAGGCCGTGGTGGCCATGAGCGGCTGGGCGGATCTGGTCGGCTCGATCTACAGCGGCCGCACCCAGCACGCCCAGGCCGCCGGGCTGCTCGCCGGAGCCGGGGAGCTGACCGGCCGGCCCAGCGATGAACTCCGGCAGATCCTGGACGACTTCTTCTCCTCCAACCTCGCCAAGGAACCGGAGCTGATCGCCTGGGGCAAGAAGCGGTCCCCCGCCGCCCAGCTCGACCGGATCAACGCCAATGGCGCGGCCATCATGCTGGGCAACTCCTGGGGCGACTCGATCTTCCCGCCCAACAGTTACGCCGACTTCTTCGAGAAGCTGACCGGCCCCAAGCGGCTGGAGCTGCGGCCCGGCGACCACGCCACCGCCGAGCTCACCGGGCTGCTCGGACTGCCCAACGCCACCTGGAGCCACGCCCGGCAATGGCTCGACCGCTACCTCAAGGGCGAGCGCAACGGCATCGACACACAGGCGCCGGTGCAGCTGATGTCCCGTACCGCGCACGGCGACGACTACGAGGGCTACCCCAGCTGGTCGGCCGTCCCCTCCGAGCGGCGCCGCGTCCCGCTCGCCACCACCGAGAAGATCACCGCCAATCACGACTCCGGCGCCAACGCCGGAACGGTGCTGCTGGGCGGCGCGCTCGACCAGTTCCTGAAGGTCCCGCCGCTGGCCTCGATCCCGCTGCTGCCCCGGTCCCGAGCGGCCGTCTGGCAGACCGGAACCTCCGCGCGCGAGCAGCGCGTCCGCGGCACCGTGAAGCTCCACACCACCGTGACCAGCGACCGCTCCGACGGTACGGCGGTCGCGTATCTCTACGACGTGGGTCCGCTGGGCGTCGGCAAGCTCATCACCAACGCCCCGGTCACCTTCCATGACCGCACGCCCGGCACGCCGTTCGGAGTGGACCTGGAGCTGTTCTCCACGGCGTACGACGTCCCGGCGGGCCATCGGCTGGCGCTGGTCGTCGACACCGTCGACCCGCTCTATATCGAGCACAACCCCGACGGCGCCCATCTCACCTTCTCGTCCCCGGCCGCCGACCCGTCCTACCTCACGGTCCCGGTCCGCGACTGAGGCGACTCGAGCGACGCAAGCCGTCCGGCCGCCCCGGCTCAGCCGCGGGTGTCCCCCGGCATCGGGGCGGCCGGTTCGGCGGCGGCGACCTCCACCTGGCGGGTCTTCACGCTGCGCCGCTCTCGCTTGGCCACCCAGTTGGCGAACCACGACAGCAGCATGCACATCCCGATGTAGATGGGGGAGATCACCATGACCACCGGGATGAACGGCAGATCGTAGTCGAGATTGGACGCGATCAGCTTTCCGGCGTGCAGGAACTCCTCATAGGTGATGAGGAAGCCGAGCGAGGTGTCCTTAAGGGCCACCACCAGCTGGCTGATGATGGCCGGCAGCATCGCCCGTACCCCCTGCGGCACCAGCACGGACGCCATGACCTGGGTCTTCCGCAGGCCGAGCGAGTACGCCGCCTCGCGCTGGCCGCGGTCCACCGAGTTCACCCCCGCCCGGAACACCTCGGCCAGCACCGAGCCGTTGTACAGCGTCAGCCCGGTGACCAGGGCGGGCAGCGGCTGGACCTTCAGCGCCACGAAGACGAAGAAGATCATCACCAGGACGGGCATCGCCCGGAAGAACTCCACCAGCAGCGTGGCCACCCAGCGCACCGGGCGATGCTCGGAGAGCCGCCCGGCGGCGAGCACTCCGCCGAGGGCGAGCGAGAGGACCGCCGCGATGCCGAACGCCTTGAGGGTGCCCGCGAGCCCGTTCAGCAGCAGCTCCTGGATGCCCTTGTACTCGAACGGCATCCACTTGCGGTAGCTGAACTGGCCGGTGTGGATGAGGAGGTAGATGATCCAGCCGAGCAGGGCCAGCAGCACGGCCGTCCCGGCCAGCGCGTAGATCCGGTGCCGGCGCCGGGTGTGGGGACCGGGGACGTCGTAGAGGGCCGTGGTCGAGGGGGCGGTCATCGCTGCACTCCCCAGTGCCGCTCCAGCAGGGAGAAGATCGCGCTGATGGCGAGCGTGATGATCAGATACCCGGCGGCGATCCAGACGAAGGACCAGATGATGCTGTAGCCGCGCTCATTGAGGGGTTTGTAGGTGCCGAGGAGTTCGGTGACGCTGAACGACCCGGCGATGGCCGAGTTCTTGGCGAGCGCGATCAGGGTCGATCCGATCGGCGGGATGACCGAGCGGAACGCCTGCGGCAGCACCACCGCGCTCAGCGTCTGGTCGAACGTCATGCCCAGGCTGCGGGCCGCCTCGCCCTGCCCCACCGGCACCGTGTTGATGCCCGCGCGCACCGCCTCGCAGATGAACGCCGAGGTGTAGCAGCCGAGCGCGATCACCGCGAAAACGGTGAACGGCAGCACCAGACCGAAGCGCGGCAGCCCCAGCATCACCGCGAAGAACAGCAGCGTCAGCGGGGTGTTGCGGAGCACCGTCACCCAGGCGGTACCGAAGGCGCGCAGCGAGGCGACCGGCGCCACCCGGAAGGCGGCCATCAGGATGCCGAGCGCGAGGGCGAGCAGCGAGGCGTAGACGGTCAGCTCCACGGTGCCGAGGAAGCCCTTGCCGTAGAGCGAGAAGTTCTGGGTGAGCACGTCCATGGGAAGGCCTTCAGCCGGTGCGGTAGCGGTCGATGGGGGGCGGCTTGGGGGCGGGCACACCGGAGAGGCCGAGGGTCGCCTCGTACGCCTTCCTCCAGTCGCCGTTGCGCTCATGGACCTGGATGGCGTCGTCCAGCGCGAAGCGCAGCGCGTTGTCCCGCTTAGGCACACCGATGCCGTACGGCTCCTTGGAGAAGGGCCGGCCCACCACCTTCAGCTCCTCGGGGGCCTTGGCCGCGTAGCCGAGCAGGATGGTGTTGTCGGTGGTCACCGCGTCCACCTGGAAGCTGAGCAGATTGTCCACGCATACCGAGTAGGTGTCGTACGCGACCGCGTGGGCCTTGGGGTAGTCGCTCTCGATGCGCTGCAGCGGGGTCGAGCCGGCCACCGAGCAGACCGTCCGGCCCGCGAGGTCGGCGGGGCCGTGGATGTCGTCCTCGTCGGTGCGCACCAGCAGCGACTGTCCGGCCATGAAGTACGGCCCGGCGAAGCCGACCAGCCGTTTGCGCAGCGGATTGATGGTGTAGGTGCCGACGTAGAAGTCGATCTGGCCGCTCTGCAGCGCGGTCTCGCGGTTGGCGGAGGCGATGGTCTGGAACCGGATGGTCTTCGGGGCGAAGCCGAGGGAGGCGGACATCATGCGGGCGATCTCGATGTCGAAACCCGAGTAGCGGCCGGTGGCCGGGTCCCGCTCGCCCAGATAGGGCTGGTCCTCCTTGACCCCGACGGTGAGATGGCCGCGGCGCTCGGCCCGGCGCCAGGTGGGCGAGGAGGGCAGCCGGAAGCCGGTCGCCACCTTGTAGGTGGGCAGCTTCTCGGCGCGGGGTCCCTTGGCGGGCGGGCTGCCCTCCTTGCCGCAGCCGGCCATGAGCAGCAGGGCCAGGGCCGTTGCGAGGGCGGCGGTCGCGCGGCGCAGACGCGTCATCTCCGTCATCACCGGCTCAGTGCTTGAGGATCTTGGACAGGAAGTCCCTGGCCCGCTCGCTCTCCGGGGACCTGAAGAACTCCTCCGGCGGACGGTCCTCGACGATCCGGCCGTCGGCCATGAAGACCACCCGGTTCGCGGCGGAGCGGGCGAAGCCCATCTCATGGGTGACGACGACCATCGTCATCCCTTCCTGGGCGAGCTGGCGCATCACCTCCAGCACCTCATTGATCATCTCCGGGTCGAGGGCGGAGGTGGGCTCGTCGAAGAGCATCACCTGCGGATCCATCGCCAGCGCGCGGGCGATGGCCACCCGCTGCTGCTGGCCGCCGGAGAGCTGGGCGGGGAACTTCCCGGCCTGGTCGGCGAGTCCCACCCGGTCCAGCAGCTCCAGGGCGCGCCGCTCGGCGTCCTGCTTCCCGCGGCGGCGGACCTTGGTCTGACCGAGCATCACATTGGCCGCCACGGTCCGGTGGGCGAAGAGGTTGAACGACTGGAAGACCATGCCGACCTCGGCCCGCAGCCGCGCCAGCTCCTTGCCCTCCTCGGGCAGCGGCCGGCCGTCGACGACGATGGAGCCGGACTGGACGGTCTCCAGCCGGTTGATAGTCCGGATCAGGGTGGACTTGCCGCCGCCGGAGGGGCCGATGATCACGACCACTTCGCCGCGTCCGACGGTGAGCTCGATGTCCCGCAGAACGTGCAGCGCGCCGAAGTGCTTGTTGACGCCGCGCAGCTCGATCAACGGCTCGCCGACGGCCATACTCGGCCCCACCCACCTTCCGCTGTGTCCCGGTCAGCGCAAGCTATCCGGGCAATCGCGGAGCATCGGGCACGGACACGCATCGATGGGCGGATACCGCCCGACAGGGTCTACGGGGCCGCCGCCGGGGCTCCGCCCCGGACCCCGCTCCTCAAACTCCCCCAGCTACCGCTGGGAGGTGCCCCCTGGAGGGGCTGGTCATCCCGCTATGCCTCGGCCACCTCGGCGTAGCGCCGGGAGAGTTCGGGGGCGCCGTCGGCGGCCCACTGCTGGCCGGCCTCCACGACGTCGACCTCCCGGCCCGAGGCCAGCAGCACGACGGGCCGGCCGTTGGGCCACACCTGCCAGACGGCCCCGGGGACGGTGCGGACGATGACCGTGCCGAGGTAGAGACCGGCGTCGTTGCCGAGCCAGGGGAGTTCGTCCGGGTCGTCGCGCCAGCGCGGCGCCATCTGGTCGAGCGCCTCCAGGGAGGCTGTCGAGTCATCAAGTCCGATGCCCGCGGCCGCGGCCCGCGCGCGCAGCAGCTCGCATTCGGAGAGCAGTTGGGCGACGCCCTGGGGGTCCTCCTCCTGGGCGCCCATCAGGGCCGCGCCCGAGGCGGGGCCGCGTCGCTTGCGCCAGTTGCCCAAGAAGGAGATGTTCATACGACTCAGCGTGGCATCCGCGCCACCGGCGCACCACAGGGCGCGCGGTGTGAGCTGTGACCCGATGCTGGGAGTGCGGCGCGACGCGGCGCGATACGTGACGCGGCGTGACGCGGCGTGAGACGTGACCCGTTGCTTGTCTTGACGACACCCATCGGTCTTTCTACGTTCTCCCAGCGCCTGTCGAATCACCGGTCAGGTTGGTTGCGAGAGGGGACACTTATGCGCGTCGCGAGACCCTGGACAGCCGCCGGGATCGTCGCGGGAGGTGTCACTCTCGCACTCCTCGCGCCGTCCTCCGCCGCACCGGCCAGCGTGCCGTCCCAGGCGACCCGGCCGACCCAGCCGACCCGGCCGACCCAGAAGCCGCTCCCTTTGGAGCGGCTTTTCGACAACCGGGCGGTCAGCGACGACGCCCGGCCGGGTGACGCCGACTTCGACGGCGCGGGCGCCTCGCTCTCCGCACAGGACCTGCGGGCCGCCGGCTGGACCCCGGGGCGTGGCATCGCCCTGGACGCGGCGCGGCTGACCTGGCCGCGGAGCGCGGGGGCACGGCCGGACAACGTGATCGCCGACGGACAGGCGGTGCGGCTGCGCGGGCGGGGCGAGGCGCTGACCTTTCTGGTGGCGAGCAGTTCACCGGACGGGCCCGGCGCCGGGGCGAGCGGTGTCGGCACGGTGCGCTACCGGGACGGGTCGAGCCGTCCGTACACGCTGAGCGCGCCGGACTGGCGGGCGGGCCCCGCCGCCACCAAGGCCGTCGGGCTCCCCCATCTCAACACCACCGCAGGGCAGCGGCAGGAGACGGCCCGGCTGTACGCGGTGACGGTGCCGCTGGAGCGCGGCCGGGAGGTCGCGTCGGTGGTGCTGCCGAGGGATCCGGGCCCGGCGGCCGACCTCCATGTCTTCGCCGCGTCGCTGCGGCAGCCCGCGGACGGCTGGACCGGGAGCTGGGCGGCGAGCACCGCCGGGTACACCAAGGTCGGGCCGTGGACCGATCAGACGCTACGGCTGGTGGTGCACACCAGCGCGGGCGGGCCGAGGGCCCGGGTCCGGCTGGAGAACACCTTCGCCGCATCGCCCGTGGAGATCGGCCATGCGACGGTCGCGCTCCAGGCGAGCGGCGCGGCGGCGCGGGGCGCACCGGTGCCGCTGGCCTTCGGCGGGCGGCCGGGGACGTCGGTCCCCGCGGGCGCGCAGGTGTTCAGCGATCCGGTGGACTTCCCGGTTCCGGCGGACGCCAATCTGCTGGTGAGCATCCATCTGCCGGGTCCGGTCGCGGCGGTGCCGGTGCACAGCCAGGCCACCCAGCGGTCGTATCTGAGCGCGGCGGGCAGCGGTGACCGGACCGCCGAGCCGGGCGCCGAGTCCTATACCGGCACCCTCACCACCTGGCCGTTTCTGACCGGGGTCGATGTGCGGGGCGGGCCGGGTGCGGTGGTGGCGCTCGGTGACTCGATCACCGACGGCACCAAGTCCACCAATGACGCCAACCGCCGCTGGCCGGATGTGCTCTCGCGCCGGCTGCGCGGCCAGTCCGAGATCCCGGCGTACGGCGTGCTCAACGCGGGCATCTCCGCCAACCGCGTGGTCGCCGACCGCTATCCGGGCGAGGGCGTCTCCACGGACACCGGCGGGGTCAGCGCACAGCACCGGCTGGAGCGGGATGTGCTCGCCCAGACCGGGGCCCGTACGGTCGTCGTCTTCCAGGGCATCAACGATCTGCGCTGGGGCAGCTCGGCCGAGGAGCTGATCGCGGGGCTGCGGTCGCTCGCGGCACGCATGCACGAGCGCGGGCTGCGGGTGGTCGGGGCGACCATCGCCCCGTGCGAGGGCGAGTCGCTGTGCACGGCGGACGCGGACGCGCGGCGCCAGGCCGTGAACGCCTTCCTCCGGGACAGCGGCGGGGTGTTCGACGCCGTGCTGGACTTCGACGCGGTGGTGCGGGACCCCGAGCATCCGGCGCGGATCCTGCCCGCCTACGACAGCGGGGACCATCTGCACCCGGGGGACGCGGGGTTGCGGGCGATGACGGACTCGATCGACCTGCGGAAGCTGGTGGGGTAAGGGCGCGCGTCGGGCGGGCTCCCACGCAAGCACGCGCCTCGGGGAGCTCCCGCGTCAGGGGGCTCCCCGCACAGCGCGCCCAGCCGGGTCACACCTCCAGGTCGACGACGACCGGGGCGTGGTCGGAGGCGCCCTTGCCCTTGCGCTCCTCGCGGTCCACATACGCGTCGCCGACCGCCTTGGCGAACACCTCGTTGCCGTAGACCAGGTCGATCCGCATACCGCGGTTCTTGGGGAAGCCCAGCTCGCGGTAGTCCCAGTAGGTGAAGGGGCGGTCGTACTTCAGCGGCCGCGGCACCACGTCCGACAGCCCGGCCTCGCGCAGCGCCGCCAGGGCCTCGCGCTCCAGGTCGGTCACATGGGTCAGCCCGTCGAAGGCGGAACGGTCCCAGACGTCCTCGTCGGTCGGCGCCACATTGAAGTCGCCCAGGACCGCGAAGGGGCGCTCACCGGCCGCGTCCCCGGCGACGGTCGTGCGCAGCGCCTCCAGCCAGCGGAGCTTGTAGTCGTAGTGGGGGTGGCCGATCTCCCGGCCGTTGGGCACATAGACCGACCAGAGGCGGACCGGGCCGCAGGTGGCGCCTATCGCCCGCGGCTCCTGGCCGCCGTCGTAGTCCGGGCCGCCGGGGAGGCCCACGGTGACGTCGGTGAGACCGGCCTTGGAGATCAGCGCCACTCCGTTCCACCGCCCGGTGGCGTTGACCGCGGCCTCGTAGCCGAGCTCGCGCAGCGGCTCGTACGGAAAGGCGGACTCGGCGCACTTGGTCTCCTGGACGCACAGGACGTCCGTGCCGCTGCTCTCCAGCCAGGCGAGCAGCCGGGGCAGCCGGGCGGTGATCGAATTGACGTTCCAGGTCGCGATGCGCATAGGGGACAACCTACATCCCGGCTATGACAGCCCGCCCGGCCCGCACAGGGCACCGCTCCTCGCGGGCCCCGGCCCGCACAGGACGCCGCTCCTCGCCGGCTCCGGCCCTCACAGGGTGAGGGATTCGCCCGGTGTCAGCCGCAGGTGCTCGGCGCCGCCCGTGCCCGGTCCGTCGGGGCCGAGCATGCGGCCGTAGACCATGGGCGCGAGGTCGGACAGCAGGGCGTCGTGGATGTCGACGGCCCGGCTCGGGTCGACCGCGCGGACGTAGTCGAGGACCTCGGCGAGCTTGTTCCAGGGGGCGTGCACCGGCAGCATCAGCGTGTCCACCCGCCGCCCGGCGGGCACGGTGAGCGCGTCGCCGGGGTGGAAGAGCGTGCCGTCCACCAGATAGCCCACATTGGTGATCTGCGGGATGTCGGGGTGGATGACGGCGTGCAGCTGGCCGTGCACCTCGATGTCGAATCCGGCGGCCGTGAAGGTGTCGCCCTCCCCTACGGTGTGCACCCGCCCGGGGAACGCCGCCGAGATCTGGCCGGAGACGCTGGAGAGCGTCCAGATGTGGGCGGCGGGGTTGGCGTCGAGCGCCGTGCGCAGCCGCTCCTCGTTGAAGTGGTCGAAGTGCTCGTGGGTGACCAGGATCGCGTCCGCGCCGACCGCGGCGTCCTCTTCGCTGAAGGCCCCGGGGTCGATGACGAGCGCCTGCCCGTCCTTCTCGATCCGGACGCAGGCATGGCCCTTCTTGGTGAGCTTCATGGAGATCATTGTGCTACCGGGATCCCCCTGGCCGTACTAAGCGGGTCGGAGGAAGTCCGCTATGGTTCGGCAGCGCCCCGAAGAGGCGCGGGGCCGTGTCGATGTGCGGCTCCGCCGCGTGGGCGCGACCGGCCACGGCGGCGCCGCGGACGACCGACGGCATGCCGGGGCACTTCCAGCGGAGCGCTCAGCCCTCCGGGCTTGTCTCCTCGCGGATGATCCGCTGGGCCACGGCGAAGGCGGAGTTCGCGGTCGGCACCCCGCAGTAGACGCCGGTGTGCAGCAGCACCTCCTTGATCTCGGTGGGGGTCAGCCCGTTGCGCAGCGCGGCGCGGGTGTGGAAGGCGAGTTCGTCGAGGTGGCCGCGGGCGGCGAGGGCGGTGAGGGTGACCACGCTGCGGGTGCGCCGGTCGATTCCGGGCCGGGTCCACACCTCGCCCCAGGCATAGCGGGTGATGAAGTCCTGGAAGTCGCCGGTGAACTCGTCGGTCAGCGACTGGGCGCGGTCCACATGGGCGTCGCCGAGCACTTCGCGGCGCACCTTGATGCCCTGGTCGTACGCGTCGGAGCGGGCGTCCAGCAGCGGCTCGGGCGCATGCTGGCCGTACTCGACGACCTCGGCGCCGGGCGGTACGGGCGAGAGCACGGGCTTGAGCGGGGGCGCGGGGATCGCGGTCATCCCGGTCGGGTGGTCCGGGGACTGCCAGGAGCTGGAGAAGTGGCGCACCAGCAGATCGGTGACGGCCATCGGCTGTTCGACGGGGGTGAGATGGGAGGCGCCGGGGACGAGCGCGAGCCGGGCGTCGGCGATGCCGGCGACCAGGACGCGGGCGTCGGCGGCCGGGGTGACCTGGTCGTCGGCGCCGGCCACCACGAGGGTGGGGATGCCGATCCGGCTCAGCTCGGCGCGGATGTCGAAGGCTGCGAGGGCCTCGCAGGCGGCGATGTAGCAGCCGGGGTCGGTGGTGCGGACCATCTGGACGGCCCAGTCGACGATGGCGGGCTGCGAGGCGGCGAAGCCGGGGGTGAACCAGCGCTCGGGGGTGGCGCGGGCGATCGGGTCGAGGCCGTTGGTGCGGACCACGACGCCGCGCTGCCGGAAGGAGTCGGCGGTGCCGAAGCGCGGTGAGGCGGAGACGAGGGCGAGTGAGCCCACTCTCCGGGGATGTCGGAGCGCGAGTTCGGCGCCGATGGCCCCGCCGATCGAGCAGCCCGCGTAGCCGAAGCGCTCGACCTCGAGCTGGTCGAGGGTGGCCAGCAGCCGGGCGGCGAGCTCGGCCACGGAGGGGGCCGGATGGGCGGGCGCGCCGCCGTGGCCGGGGAGGTCGAAGCGGAGGACGCGCCAGTGGCGGGACAGCTCGGGTATCTGGCGGTCCCACATATGCCAGGTGGTGCCCAGCGACGGTCCGAGGACGAGCACGGGCCCGTCCTCGGGTCCGTCGGTCCGGTACTGAAGTGTCTTCGTCTCGCTCACCCGAAAACGGTAGCCGACCGAGGTGGCGGGGTTTTCGGGCGTGATGCACCCAGGATGTGAAGGACCTACGGAGTGACCGTGGAGACCACGTAAACCTTGGGATGCGCCGGATTGTCGAACTTGACCGTGATCCTCAACTTCGGTTGCGGATCCTTCTGCTTGAGCTCCATTCCGGCCCAGTCGTGGCCGGCCTCGCCGACCTGCCAGCCGACCTTCTTCGCCTGGGCGCCGGTGATGGTCACCTTGCCCTTGTCCAGGGCGGAGCGGCCGGTGCCGATCCGGTGCAGGAAGGAGTCGAGTCCGTCGCGGGAGGTGACGAACTGCACATACAGCGAGCTGACCTTCCAGGAGTTGGTCTCGTAGAACGCGACCTTCTTGGAGTGGGGCGGCACCGGCACGTCGTATATGCGCCGCTGCACCCGGGTCGGATAGCCGGCGCTGAGACCCTTGGCCGACGCCGCCTCCGCCTTCTCCTCACCGCCGTTGCGGCTCTGGATGGCGGAGATCACCAGATAGCCCGCCGGGATCGCGATCAGCAGGAAGACGATCACGCCCTTGAGCCAGCGACGGGACGGACGGCCGCCACCGGGCGCGGACCCACCGGGCGCGGAGCCACCAGGAGTGGACCCGCCGGACAGGGACCCGCCGGGCGTGGAGCCACCGGACGTGAGCCCGTCGGGGTGTCTGCCGTCGGCGGCGGGGGACATCGGGGCGCCGGGGCGCTGCTCGGCGGCGGTCATTCGCGGCCTGCCTGACCGCGCGGCGCCAGCCGCAGCGGGGAGGAGGACCCGGCGCGCTCGTACCGCTCGACACGGCGGCGGTTGGCGCGGCGGAAGCGGCGGGCCACCAGCCGGGCGAGGTCGGCGGCGCCCACCATCCCGGCCTCGGGGCCCAGCTGCGCCTTGACGATCCGGGCCTCCGGCCGGTACCCGCGGCCGGTGAGGGTGCGCCGGAAGGCGTCCCGGGCGGGGCCGATCAGCAGATCGTCGGCGGCGCTGACGCCGCCGCCGATCACGAAGCAGGAGGGGTCGAGGGCGGCGGCGAGATTGGCGATGCCGACGCCGAGCCACTGGCCGATGTCCTGGAGCAGTTCGACGCACATGGCGTCGCCCTGCCGGGCCAGTTCGGTGATCAGCGGCCCGGTGATCTCCTGGATGTTGCCGCCGACCCGGTCGGTGATCCCGTACGCCACCGGCGATTCGGCGGCGGCCAGTTCGCGGGCCTCGCGCACGAGGGCGTTGCCGGAGCTGTACTGCTCCCAGCAGCCGCGGTTGCCACAGGGGCAGCGGTGGCCGGCCGGGACGACCTGCATATGGCCGAACTCCCCCGCGACCCCGTACTTGCCGCGCTTGACCTGGCCGTCCTCCAGGATCGCGCCGCCGATTCCGGTGCCGAGGGTGATCATGACGAGATGGTCCTCGCCGCGTCCGGCGCCGAACCGCCACTCCGCCCACGCGGCCGCGTTGGCGTCGTTGTCGACCATGACCGGGACGTCGAGCCGCTCCGCGAGCCGGTCGCGCAGCGGTTCGTTGCGCCAGGACAGATGCGGGGCGAAGAGCACCCGGTTGCGGTCGGCGTCCACCCAGCCCGCGGCGCCGATGCCCACGGCGTGCACATCGTGCCGGTCGGAGAGGTCCAGCACCAGTTCGGTGATGGTGTCCTCGACGACCTTGGGGCTCTTGGACTTGTCCGGGGTCTCGGTGCGCAGCTTCTCGAGGATGACGCCGTCGGCGTCGACCACCCCGGCCATCACCTTGGTGCCGCCGATGTCGATGCCGACCGTGGGCACCCGGGGCGCGCTGAGATGCGAGCGGCGCTCACGGGTGCCGACGGTCCGCAATACGGTGGCCCGGGCCGAGCCCCGGTGCACTCGTTCGCGGTAGATGCTCATCGGCCGGCCCCCTCGCCGGTGTGGGGGGTACGGTCGCTGCGGGTACGTGCTCGCAAGAGTTCGTCGTCCCTGCGGGGGTATCGGGAGGCCGCGCGGCCTCGGGTGCGTCGGTCGTGGCGGGTGGGGCCCGCCGTGCGATTGTGCCTCACCCGCGCCTCACGCCGCATGGCGAGCCTACGGCGCGTGGCCCGCCGAGGGGCCGGAACACGGCCGTCGGCCCGGCCGCTCAGCCCTTGGCGACCCCTTCCGAGAGATCGGGGGCGGGGGTGCGGGCCAGTTCATGGCTGAGCTGTTCCAGCTCGCTGCCGCCCGCCATCTGCCGGGTGAGCTCCTCCAGGGCGATCTCGTCCTTGGCGTGGCTGCCCGCCATGGCACCGCGCTTGAGCAGCACGAAGCGGTCGCCGACGAGATAGGCGTGGTGCGGGTTGTGGGTGATGAGGACCACGCCGAGGCCCGCGTCCCGGGCGGCCGCGACGTACTTGAGCACGACCCCGGACTGCTTGACGCCCAGCGCCGCCGTCGGCTCGTCCAGGATCAGCACCTTCGCGCCGAAGTGGACGGCGCGGGCGATGGCCACGCACTGGCGCTGACCGCCGGAGAGGGTGCCGATGGGCTGGTCGACGTCGCGCAGATCGATGCCCATGCGCAGCAGTTCACGGTGGGTGGTGGCGCGCATCGCCTCCACATCCAGGCGCCGCAGCGGCCCGCGGCCCTTGTGGACCTCGGAGCCGAGGAAGAAGTTCCGCCACACCGGCATCATCGGGACCACGGCGAGGTCCTGGTAGACCGTGGCGATCCCGCGGTCCAGGGCCTCGCGCGGGGAGCCGAGACGGACCTCCTCCCCCTCGATGGTGAAGCTGCCGCCGTCGTGCTGGTGCAGCCCCGCGACGATCTTGATGAGGGTGGACTTGCCCGCGCCGTTGTCACCGAGGACGCAGGTGATCTCCCCGGCGTGCACCTCCAGCGAGACGCCGTCCAGGGCCTGGACATTGCCGTAGTACTTGCTGATGTCGCTGAGCGCGACCAGAGGTGTCCCGGATGCCCGAGATGTCTGGGACGTACTCATTTGCTCTCCTCCGCCCGCTTGCGGACCCACCAGTTGAGCAGCGTGGCGAGCAGCAGCATCGCCCCGAGGAAGAACTTGAACCAGTCGGCGCCCCACTGCGCGTAGACGATGCCCTTGTTGGTCATGCCGAAGATGAACGCGCCGACGGCCGCGCCGACCGCCGAGCCGTAGCCGCCGGTCAGCAGGCAGCCGCCGATGACGGCGGCGATGATGTAGAGCAGCTCATTGCCCACGCCCTCGCCGGACTGGACGACGTCGTAGTTGAACAGCAGATGCTGGCCGGAGATCCAGGCGGCCAGCGCGACGCCCAGATAGAGGCCGATCTTGGTGCGCTCGACCGGTACGCCGACCGCGCGGGCCGCCTCCTTGGCGCCGCCCACCGCGAAGATCCAGTTCCCGGCGCGGGTGCGCAGCAGGATCCAGGTGGCGAGCGCGATCAGGGCGAACCACCACAGGACGGTGATCTGCACCTCGACGTCCCCGATGGTCAGATGCGAGGCGAAGACCTTGTGGGCGGAGGGGAAGCCCTCCATGTCGGCGATGCTCTTGGTGGAGACGGTGTCGCTGATCAGCTTGGTGAAGCCGAGGTTGCAGCCCTGGAGGATCAGGAAGGTGCCGAGCGTGATGATGAAGCTCGGCAGATTGGTGCGGACCAGCAGATAGCCGTTGAAGAAGCCGATCGCGAGGGTGGCCAGCAGGGACACCCCGGCGCCGACCCATACGTTCGCCGTCATCTGGTACGAGAACATGGACGAGATCAGCGCCGAGCTGGTGACCAGGACACCGGTCGACAGATCGAACTCCCCGCCGATCATCAGCAGCGCGACCGGCACCGCCATGATCCCGATGGTCGAGGACGCGTACAGCACGGTGCTGAAGCTGGACCACTGGAGGAAGGCGTCGGCGACGATCGAGAAGAAGACGAAGACGGCGACGGCGCCGACGACCGCGCCCAGTTCCGGCCGCCCCGCGAGCCGGCGCGGCAGCGATCCGCGCACCGGCTGCCGGCTCGCGAGTTCCTCGACGGGCGGTGCCTCCGCGCTCATCGGGTGCCCCGCTTCGTGTACGAGGCGAGCTCGGCGGCGTCGTCCTTGGTGATGATCTGCGGACCGGTCAGCACCGGCCTGCCACCGCCGAGCACATCGGCGTTGTAGCGGTTGAGCCACAGCAGGTCCACGGCCTCGTAGCCCTGCAGATACGGCTGCTGGTCCACGGCGAAGCCGAGCGTGCCGTCCTGGAGCGCCGCGGCGACCTTGGCGTTGAGGTCGAAGGTGTCGATCTCGGCCTTGCTGCCCGCCTGGTCGGCGGCCTTGGCGGCGGTGTCCGCGAAGGGGGCGCCGAGGGTGAGCACGGTGTCGATGCCCTTGTCCGACTGGAGCTTGGCCTCGATCGAGGACTGCACATCGGGCATGTTGGTGCCCTCGACGTAGATCTTCTCCATCTTGCCGTCGAAGGTCTTGGCCGCGCCGTCGCAGCGCTGCTCATGGCCGACGTTGCCCTGTTCGTGGAGGACGCACAGGGCCTTCTTCCGGCCCCGCTTGTTGAGCTCGTCGCCGACGGCCTCGCCCGCGATGGTCTCGTCCTGGCCGACGTGAGTGAGCGCGCCGAACGCCTTGGACTCCTCGGAGCCGGAGTTGACGGTGATCACCGGTATCCCGGCCTTCCGCGCCTTCTTCACCACGGCCTTCATGGCGTCGGGCTTGGCGAGGGTGACGATCAGGCCGTCGACCTTCTGGTCGATGTAGGACTGGACCAGCTGGGACTGCTCCTTGCCCTCCTCGTTGTGGGCGTAGAGGAACCGGATGTTGTCCTTGACCGCGGCCTGCTTGGCACCGCTCTGGACGATGTCCCAGAAGGTGTCGCCGTCGCCGGAGTGGGTGACCATCGCGAAGGTCCACTTCGGGGTGTTGACCGCCGCCCGCCCCCCGGCGGCCGCCTCCCGTGCGGCCCGCTCCTCGGCACGCTTGCCGCCCGTGCTGCTGCAGCCCGCCAACACCGTACCCAGCACCGCCGCCAGCACGGCGGCGGTCATCGCACGTGCCCCTCTCCGCACCTTCGCCACGAAGACCCGCCCTTCTCACTGTGTGTTCGTCCCGCTGTCACCTTCGCGGCCGGGTACCGCATGATCGGGCCCGGCCGCCGCCAAGTATCCGTTACCGGCCCTCGCCGGGGCTTCCGGGGTGCTCGGCGGCGCCGCGTACGGTGAAACCGGTGGCGGGCCCGGTGCCCGTCCGGCTGGAGGACTTGTAGCGGGGGACGCGGGACACGTCAAGGACAGCGGCCGGGCGCGACGGCCTTGCAGGGCGGGAGCGAAGGGCTCAGGGGCGTACGAGGAGCTGGAACTCGAAGGCGTAGCGCGAGGCCCGGTAGGTGTGCGAGCCGAACTCCACGGCCCGGCCGGTGTCGTCGTAGGTCGTGCGCTCCATGGTCAGCAGCGGCGCGCCCTCCGGCTCCCCCAGCTGCTCCCCCTCCTCGGCGGTGGCCGCGCGGGCGCCGACCGCCTGGCGGGCGCTGTGCAGGGTGATCCCGGCCGCGCGCATCAGCCGGTAGAGCCCGGTGTCCTCCAGCTCGGCGCTGTCCAGCTTGAGCAGGCCCACGGGGAGGTGGTTGCGCAGATGGGCCATGGGCTCGCCGTGCGCCAGCCGCAGCCGCTCGATCAGCACCACCTCGGCGCCCTCGGAGATGCCGAGCGCGGCGGCGACCTCGGCGGTCGCGAGCTCGGTCGTGTTCCGCAGCACCTGGGTGGCGGGGCGCTGACCGGCCGCCTCCAGGTCGTCGTAGAGGCTGCTCAGCTCCAGCGGGCGCTTGACCTGGCTGTGCACCACCTGTGTGCCCACGCCCCGGCGGCGCACCAGCAGCCCCTTGTCGACCAGGGACGAAATGGCCTGCCGGACGGTGGGGCGGGACAGCCCGAGCCGCCCGGCCAGCTCGATCTCATTGCCCAGCAGGCTCCCGGGCGCCAGCCGCCCCTGCTCGATCGCCGCCTCGAGCTGCTGGGACAGCTGGAAATACAGCGGGACCGGACTGCTGCGATCGACGCTGAGCTGGAGCGCCTCAGCCCCGCCCGAAGAGTCTTCTTCCTCCATAGCCACGGGGCGAGGGTATCCGGATGAGCACATGACGGGAAGTCGTGAAGTTCTGTTGTCCGGACAAACTACGCACTCTCGACCCGCCGGGGCCGACAACGCTGTCAGCCGGCGCACCGGCCAAGGGGCCGTCCTGCCTCCTACGGGGCCCGCTCGCGCAGCCGGGCGGCGGACCGGGCCAGCCGTGCGGCGCCGACCACCGGCAGGGCGAGCGCTATCAGGAGGGAGGCCACGAAGGCGGGGGCGCTGATCCCGTCGAACGCCAGGGAGAGGGCGGCCGCCAGCACCGGCACCGTCACCAGCGGCGACAGGACGAACAGCGTGGCCTGCCGCTTCTCGCGCCGCGCCCACGGCGCGGACCGCCACAGCCGGACGAGCGCGCCGAAGGCGGCGACCAGCCCGAGCGGTATGCCCACGCCGGGGATCAGGCACAGCGGGACGGGCAGTACGGCGAGGCCGAGCGTCAGCCAGGTGCCGCCGGGGTTCTCGGGCTCGGGGGGAATGCTGCCGGACTCCTCGGCCAGCGCGTCCGCCGCGATCTCCTCCGGGGTCCCGATCCAGTCGAGCGCCCGCCGTACCCGCTCCTCACTGATCGCCGGACCGCCGTCCGGGCCGTCGTCCGGGCCGCCGTCCGCGGCGGGAACCTCGGTGCGGTCGTCGGCCAGCGCCGCCGCGATCTCCTCGCGCAGATCCTCGAGCAGTTCCTCCCGCCACGCGGCGGGAAGCGCCGCGGTCCGCCGCTCGACCGAGGCCAGAAAGGTCCGCACGAGGGGGTGGCTGAGGGGGCTGCTCATATCGTCTTCTCCGGATGCGAGGAAACGTTCACCGGTCGGGGGCATTACAACCGGCATCCGTCAGGGTGTAGCACCCGCGCAAGGGCCGCGCCCGAATTCGCGCAAATGCGCATCCCGCCGCGGGCGACAGGTTAGTAGGCCGCCCTGTCGCCCCCGCTGTGGGTCAGGGCCCGGTCCAGTTCGGCACCGGTGAGTCCGGCGGGGAGCGGGGCGGTGTCGGAGCGGGCGCGCAGTCCGTCCAGGACGAGCGCGGCGATGCGTCGGGCGGCGCGATCCCAGGCGTCGGACGGGAGTTGGGCACGGGCGAGCGTCGCCACGGTGACGACGAGGTCGGCGGCGGTGGCGTCGGGCCGGATCGAGCCGTCGTCGATGCCCCGTTTCAGCACCGCGCCCAGCGACCGGGAGATCCGCGGGCCGAGGGGGTCGGCGCCGTTTCGCGGATGCGGGCCGAGGGGGTCGGCCCCGTTCCACGGACGCGGGCCGGGGGCGCTGAGCAACGGCAGGGCGAGACGGCGACGTTCGGCGAGCAGCCGGTCCAGGAAACCGGCCAGCGCGTCCAGCGGCGGCGCCGCGCCGGCCTCGGCCTCCTGGGCGAGGTCGGCCACGAGCTGGTGGGCGCGGTGGACCACGGCCGCGTATAACTCGTCGCGGTCGGCGAAGTTCCGGTACAGCGTGGCGATGCCGACCCCTGCCTCGCGCGCCACCACGTCCAACGGCACGGCGGGGCCATCGCGGAGCAGGACCCGCTCGGCGGCGTCGAGGAGGGCGGCGCGGTTGGCGACGGCGTCCGAGCGGCGGCGCACGGGCTGGGCGGGACTCATGGGGCCATCTTCCCGCCCCGGGCACCGCGGCAGGGCGACGGGCGCGAGAGTCCTACGGCGATGCCCAGATTTTCAGCCGCCGTCCGTCCGCCGCCGCTTTACCGCTTCACCGCGTCACCGTTTCACCGCTTCATCCAGTCATCCTCGTACTTCTTGTACGTGCCGTCGTGGGTGGCCAGATGGACCCACTGGTCGACGTACTCCTTGAACTGCGCATCGCCGCGCGGCAGGGCGTACGCCTTCTCGGAGAAGGAGAACGGCTCGTCGGGGTGGACCGCGCACAGCTCCGGGTGGATCGCGGACTGGTAGCGGGTCTCGCTGGCGTCCGTCATCATCACATCGGCACGGCCCGCGATGATCTCGTCGAAGATCGTGGTGTTGTCCGGATGGACGGTGAGAGTGGCCCGTTTGACATGGGCCCGGGCGAACTCCTCATTGGTGCCGCCCGGGTTGACCACCACCCGCACGCCCGGCCGGTCGATGTCCTCCAGCGTGCGGTACCTGTCCTTGTCCTCGCAGCGCACGATCGGCGTCTTGCCGTCGGTGAGATACGGCTCGCTGAAGGACGCCTTACGGGCACGGGCCAGGGTCACCGAGACCCCGCCCATGCCCACGTCGCAGCGTCCGGCGGCAAGGTCGTCCACCAGTTCGGCCCAGGTGGTGGGCACGAACGCCGGTTTGGCGTCCAGGCTCTTGGCCAGGTCCCCTGCCATCTTGATGTCGATGCCGGTGTAGGCGCCGGACTTGGGGTCGCGATGGCTGAAAGGCCGGTAGTCGCCCGTGGTGCACACCCGCAGCACCCCGCGCTCGGGCACCCGGTCGAGCAGGGTGCCGCGCTGCGGCCGGGCGCGGTCGGCGGCGGACGCCCGCGGCGACTCGGCCTTGGACGTGGAGCCGACGGCCAGCGCCGAACCGGCGGCGGTGGCGGCGAGCACGGCGGCGAGGGCGGACAGCGTGACGGTACGTCTCACGGCACCTCCTGGGCGCGGGCGGGCGGCCGGTACGAGCCGCATGATCACAGCGCGCTCAGGGTGGCAGAACTCCCGGCCCACGGGAAGCGGATGCGGTTGACCGCGCGCTGGGACGGGCGGACGTACGGGCCACGCACCGCCATTCGTACGGCCCGCGCGCAGCGATCAGTACGTCCCGGGCGCCCCGTCCGCACAGCCCGCGCACAGCGGTTCGGTACAGCCCGCGCCCCGCCGTCCGTACAGCCCGCGCACAGCGGCTCAGTACAGCTCGGGCGCCGAGTCCAGCGGTGGTGCCACATCCGCGAGGCGGGCCAGCAGCTCGGCGGCGCGCTTGCCCACGGTGTCCCGGTCGCCCTCGGACAGCGCCGAGCCCATCCCGCAGGCGACGGCCCCGGCCGCGATCCAGTCCGGGGCCTCGGCCAGCGTCACCCCGCCGGTGGGGACCACGGCGGCCTGCGGCAGCGCGGCGCGTACGTCACTGACCCAGCGGGGCCCGTAGGCGGAGGCGGGGAAGAGCTTCAGGGCGTCCGCGCCCAGCTCCATCGCGTGCACCGCCTCGGTGGGCGTCGCCACGCCGGGGAAGACCGGCAGACCGTAGCGGTGGCCGGTGCGGATGACCTCGGGGTCCAGGCTCGGCGAGACGAGGAAGCGGGCGCCCGCGTCCACCGCCATCCGGGCCGAGGCGGCGTCGAGCACCGTGCCCGCGCCGATCACCGCGTCATCGCCGACCTCCCGGATCAGTGTGGTGACCGCCTCCAGGGCGAAGGGTGTGGTCAGCGAGATCTCCAGGCTGGTGATACCGGCGGAGAGCAGGCTGTCCGCCGTGGCATGGGCGTGGTCGTAGCTGTCGCTACGGACGATGGCGAGAACGCGCTGCGCGAGCGCGGCCCGGGTGATCTCCCAGCGGTACACGGCGGTCGCCGCCTTCCTCTCCCAAGTGCTGCTGGCGATGCCGCCCCGGATTGCCTCCGGGATATGCGGCGGTTTCGGTGTGCGGTGGACGATCTGCGGTGCTGTGATGCGCTTGGTGGATCGATAGCCGACTTGCCGGTGTTACCGGCGCTGTCCGCGCTGTCTGTGTTGTCCCTGTCGTCTGCGTTGATTGTCTCGTGCGCGGATCTCCGTGCGGTCCGCGCGCTGCGGGTGGGCCGTGGATGCGGCGGGTCGGCTCAGCGGTACACCGCGTCCCCGCCCTTGGAGAGCTCGGCGAGTGCCCGGTCCCGCGCGGCGGCGGTGGGCAGCCCGTCCGTATCGGTGGCGGCCTGGACGACGAGGGCGGCCACACACGCCGCCTCGGCGAGCGCCTGGTGCTCGTGCAGCCCGCGCAGGCGGGCCGACAGATAGCCGGCCGCGAAACCGTCACCGGCCCCGATGGGATCGACGACCGGCACCGCGTGGGGCGCCTGGTCCCAGACGCCGTCGGCGGTGAGGACGGTCGAGGAGTGGTCGGCGCGCTTGATCACGACCTCGTCGGCCGCGCCGCGCAGCAGCTCCCGCGCGGCCTCGTCGGCGGGTTGGGCGGTCAGCAGCTCCAACTCGTCCTCGCCCGCGAGGACGATGTCGGCGTCGCGCAGCAACGGGCCCGCCGTCTGGGCCCACTGCGCCGCGCCGCCCAGCTTGTGCCGTACGTTCGGATCGAAGGAGACCTTGGCCCCGGCCGCACGGGCCAGCTCCACCAGGCGGCGGCTCGCGGCCGCCGCGGTCGGCGAGAGCATCGGCGTGATCCCGGACAGGTGCAGCAGCCGGGTGCCTTCGAGGGCCTCGGGGCGTATCTGCTCGGGGGTCAGCCGGGAGGCGGCCGATCCCATGCGGTAGTACTGCACATCGATGGCGCGGTGCGCATGGCTGTCCCGCATCAGGAGCCCGGTGGGGGCGTGGTCGTCCACGATCGCGTGGGCGACGTCCACACAGTCGGCGCGCAGCTCGCGCAGCACCGCCTCCCCCGCGGGGTCGGCGCCGACCCGGCCGAGCCAGCGCACCCCGTGGCCGAGCCGGGCGAGGCCCACGGCCACATTGGATTCGGCCCCCGCCACCGACCGGCGGAAATGCACGGCCCGGTCCAGCGGAACCCCGGGCTCGGCGAGCAGCAGGAGCATCGCCTCCCCGCACGTGACCACTTCCGGACCGTTCGCCACCATGCCTCCCCGCACGTCCGCTGCTAACCGAGACGGTATCGGGAAGCAACGACAACGACCCGCGCGGGGTTCCCGGGCCGGTGACCGTGGTCCGGGGCGACGGCGGGGCGGAGGGCGGGTCCGAGGGCAACGGAGGGCGGGCCCGAGGGCGGACGGTGGGGCGGGCCCGAGGACGGGCGCGGACAGCGCTGCGGCCGCTGCCCTGATGAGGGGCAGCGGCCGCGCCGCGGGGGGTGGCGGTTCTTCGGTGGGACCGCGTCAGCAGCCGCGGTCGACCAGGTCGAACGAGGCGTAGTGGTCCGAGGTGTAGTAGTCCTCGTCCGTCTGCTTACCGGTGACGATGCGCCGGGCGCCACGGTCGTCGGAGCCCGGGGTGATCACGGTGTACTCGTGGTAGTAGCCGGAGGACTGGGACGGAAGGACGCCTTCACGGTTCTGGAAGACGGTGCCGTCCTGCGGGAACGGGTAGGGGCCGCCCTGCTCGATCAGGTCCAGGGTGTCATGGGCCTGGGACGGCAGATCCGAGTAGCAGATGTCGCCGACGGCCGCGATGACCTGGGACGACACAACGGTCTGCGATGCCGCCGGGGCGACAGCGGTAGCGGCGGTGGCCGTACCGCCGATGATCAGCGTCGAAACGAGGGCGCCGAGGGCACCGATGCGAGCGATCCGTGGGGGGATTGTCATAGACATAGCATGACGCGCGTAGACGCTGTCGTGTCAATGCCAAGTGACCGCCGTTCGCCGGGAGTTCACAAGAACTGCGCGAAGCGCCAGAGGAGGTAACGGAAGCGTAACCTCGCACCCGCCTCGCCCGCGCTTCTTGCCTCTCAGGCAAATCTTTTGCCTCAGAGGTCAGGCCTGGCTATACCGGAGACATGCACCCGCTCCCCCACGGGCCCGACGAGGGGCCCACGGACGGACCGGCCGACGGCCACCCCGGCGGACCGGCGACCGAGCTGCCCACCGTCGCTCCCCGCCTGCGTGACCTGCGGCGACGCAGCGGTCTGACGCTGGAGGCCGCCGCGCATCGCGTCGGGCTCTCACCCGCGCATCTGTCGCGGCTCGAGACGGGCCGCCGCCAGCCCTCGCTCCCGATGCTGCTGACCCTGGCCCGTACCTACGGAACCACGGTATCCGACCTCTTGGGCGAGGAGACCGCGGAACGGGACCCGGTCGTGCGGGCCGACCGCATGGAGGCGCAGGAGGCGGGCGGCTGGACCTACTGGCAGGCCGGCGGCTCCGGCCGGGCCATGCAGGCGCTCCGGCTGCACGTGCCGGAGCGCTCCGGCGCCCAGGAGGGCCTGGTGCGGGTCCACCCCGGCGAGGAATGGCTCTACGTCCTGCAGGGCCGGCTGCGGCTGACCCTCGGCGAGACCGTGCACGCCCTCTCCCCGGGCGACGCGGCCCATTTCGATTCGCTCACCCCGCACCGCATCGCCGCCGCCTCGCCCGGCGGCGTGGATCTGCTCTTCGTCCACACGCTGCTGCAGAGCGGCGCGGCCGAGCTGTGCCTCGGCGACGCCGCTCGCCGAGGAAGGCCCGGAATGCCATGAAGGAGGACGGGAACGACATGACCGCGCACCAGATGAGCCCGAGCGACACCCGGACGGACCCGACGCCGCGCGCCCGGACCGGCCCGAACGAGGAGGACCGGGCGCCGATGAGCCTCACGGTCCGGGTCTTCATCTACCTCGTGGGCGTCCACTTCATCGCCGCTTTCCTCTTCTTCCTCTTCTACGTCGCGGGCGGGTGAGCGGTCGCGGGCGGTGAGCGGGGGCCAGGGCCGAGGGGCTCGTCACCCCGCGTGGGTGGAGAACATCCCGCCCGTCGGCCCCTGCTTGTCGCCGCCCTGCGCCTTCTTCAGGGCGTTCGCCAGGCCCTCGATGGTGAGCGACTGGAGGATCACCCGCCCATTGCCCTCCAGCGTGGCCAGCGACAGGCCCTCACCGCCGAAGACCGCGTTCATCAGGCCCTGGCGGTTGAGCCCGCCGATGCGCTCCACGCCGTACCGGATGCCTTCCTCGAAGGCCACGATGCAGCCCGTGTCGACCTCGATCCGGCCGCCGAAATCGGCCGGATTCAGGTCGATGAAGTTGCCCGCACCGCAGATGATCACGGTGCCGCGCCCGGTGAACTTCTCCAGGATGAATCCCTCGCCGCCGCTGCGCCCGGTCTTCCCGCCCTGGAAGGCGATGCCGAACTCCACGGTGGACTCGGCGGCCACGAAGGCGTCCTTCTCCGCGAACCACGCCCGCGCCCCGTCCAGCTCCAGCGCCCGCATCTCACCGGGCAGCACCCCGGCGAAGCCGACGGTGCCCTCGCCGCCGGTGGCGGTGAAGTACTGGAACGCCAGCGACTCCCCGGCCAGCGCCCGCTGCCCCACCTGCATGGCGGTGCCCATGGCCTGGCGCAGCATCCCGCCCATCCCGCCGCCCCCGCCGCCCCCGCCATTGCTCCCGGCGGCCTGACCGCCGCCTCCGCCGGGCCCGGACAGCCGGGTCTCCATCGTCACGTTCGCCGTCTTGAACAGGAACTTCCCGGCCTCGCAGTAGACGGTCTGCCCCGGCTGCAGGGTGCAGACCGCCATCTGCATGGCGTTGCCGACGATCTCTTGCCGCAGGGTCACAGCCGATCTCCTCGAAGGTCGTATGCAGGCGCGTCGGTCGTGTCGGTGGTCTCGGTCGCGTCGCTCGCGGCCGTCCCGTCCGTCCCGTCCCGCCGGGCCCGGTGATGCCAGATGGTGTCAGGTGATGCCGTAATCGGACATCCGGGTCAACGTCCGACCCGGATGTCCGGGTTCCGGGAGCTTGGCACAATGCCGGTCGTGGTCCGGCCCCCGGGGGCGATGTTGAAGGGAGCATGGCAATGAACACCAGCGCTGCGACGACGGCCCGCACGATGTGGGCCCTCTTCGAGCCGATCCACGCGGTGGCGTACTTCGCTCCGGAGGCCGAGGCGGCGTACGAGGAGGTGGGGCTGCGCGGCTTCTGGCGGGGCTACTTCGCGGGACGCGCGGCGCCCCTCGGACCGGTCGGGCCGGAGCCCGTCGTGGCGGCCTTCTTCACCTTCGCGCCCGCCATGGTCGCCCGCGCCCTGCCCGACGTCTGGTCCCTGACCACGCCCGGGCGGGCCCTGGAGCTCCGCCGTACGGGCGCCGCGGCCGCCCTCACCCGGCTGCTCGCCGGGCGCGAGCGCGAGGTGGAGCGCGCCGCCGAGGCCCTGGTCCCCCGCGCGGCGGGCCTGGAGGGGTCCGGCCGGGTGCTGGCCGCCGCGAACGGCGCGCTGGACTTCCCCGACAAGCCCATCGAGCGGCTGTGGCATGCGACGACCCTGCTGCGCGAGCACCGCGGCGACGGCCATGTCGCGGCCCTGGTCGCCGCCGGTATCGACGGCTGCGAGGCCCTCGTCCTCCGTTCCGCCGTCGACGTCCCCCGCGCCGAACTCCAGCCCCACCGCGGCTGGACCGACCAGGAGTGGGAGGCCGCCGCCCAGCGCCTGACCGACCGCGGCCTGCTCGCCCCGGACGGCACCGCGACGCAGGACGGACGCGAGCTGCTCCGGACGGCCGAGACGGCGACGGACCGGGCGGCGGAGCGCCCGTGGCGGCCGCTGGGCCCCGACGAGGTGGCGACCCTGGTACGGCTGCTCACCCCCCTGGCCACCGCCTGCGCCACCGCCCTCCGCTTCCCCAACCCGATCGGGGTCCCGAAGCCGACAGGGTGAGCGGTCATGCCAGGGGCGGCACCCCGCGCGCCCCGGGCGAGAATGCCGCCGGGTGCCGGCCGCTCCCTGGATCTCCGAGAGCCACGGACGGGCCACGGCGGGGGCGTCCGGGTGGCCGGAACGCCCGTGGTCAGTCCGCGACGCCCTGCATCGGGGCCCAGAACTCCTCGAACGACATCGTGCCGTCGCCGTCCATGTCGAGTACGTCGATGAATCGTTGCGCCTGCTCGTCGGTGAGGTGCTCACCGCGCAGCTCGGCGACGACCTGCTGGTATTCCTTGGCGGTTATCTGCCCGTCGGCATCGAGGTCGTATGCGTCGAAGACCTTGCGCGCGGCCGCCTTCATGTCCACCACGTGAGTTCGCCCTTCCTCGCTGGATGTCGTGCGATGTTACTTCGCATTGATCGCCCGCAGCCCGCCGAGGCGACGGCGGCTACCTGGAGGCGGCGAGGCCGAGGGCTTGAACCTCTCGTTACGGCCGGTTCTAGCGTGGGCGGCGTGATCGGAAAGGACGCCACCGGAGATCGGTGGAGCATCGGTGAGCTGGCGCGGGCGAGTGGAGTGACCGTGCGGACGCTGCGGCACTACGACGAGGTGGGGCTGGTGCGGGCCGGCGGGCGGACCGGGGCCGGGCACCGTCGGTATACGGCGGAGGACCTGCGGCGGCTGTACCGGGTGCGGGCGTTGCGCGGGCTGGGGCTGTCCCTCCAGGAGATCGGCGACGCGCTCGCGGCCTCCGCGGACGGTCCTGAGGCACTGCGTGCGTCGCTCGCCGGGCAGTTGGACCGGCTCATCGCACAGGCCGAGCGGATCCAGCAGCTCAGCGAGCGGATCCGCGGGATGCTGCGGCAGCTCGACGGGGCGTCGATGCCCGATCCGGACCAGTTCATGACGGCCTTGGAGATGATGTCGATGCTGGACGGCTATTTCACCCGGGGACAACGCGATGGGCTCGCCCGGCGCAGGAGCACGCTTGGGCCCGAGGCGGTCGAGGCGGCCAAGAGCGAGTGGGCCGGGCTCGTGGAGGCGTTGCTGGGGCATATGGAGGCCGGGACTCCGGTGGATGACGCGGATGTACGGGAGCTTGTGCGGCGCTGGGACGCGGTGGGCGAGTCCTTCCACGGCGGCGGTGAGCGGGCCCGGGCGGAGACCAGGGCGGCGGCCCGGCGCATGTGGCAGGACCATCGCGAAGAGCTCAGCGCCCGGCTGCCCTGGCCCGGCGAGCGGATGGCCGAGTTGGTCGGTTATGTGGAGCAGGTGCGGAAGGCCCGTCGGGGAGGGAGCTAGCTCAGCTCCGCATGGCGGGCCGCGAGGCGCCGCGCGCCGTGCTCGGTCAGGGTCCCGTGCAGCCGCAGCCGGGCGACGCCGCCGTCCGGGTAGATGTCGATCCGGACGTGGGTCACCGGCGGGGCGGCGTCGAGGACGAAGCGGTGGACCGTATCGGGCTGGAGGCGGGTGCGGGGCAGGAGTTCGGTCCAGGCCGGGGAGGTGTGGTCGGCCGGGTCCGCGCCGGAGGTGGCGTCGAGGCCGTACAGCGCCGCCCAGCCCGGTGCGTTGCCCTTGTAGCAGCCGGTGTCGATCTCCACGGCGTGCGGCGACGCCTGGGCGGTGAGGCGGTAGCGGACCCAGTCGTGGCCCGTGTCGCGGCGGCGGCGGGTCTCCCAGCCCTCGTCCATCTTGTGGGAGCGGCCGGGCTGGATGGAGTTGGCGGGCGGGGAGTAGAAGCGGTCGGAGGCGTCCTCGGCCGCGCCGCCGTGCTCCAGCGCCACCACGTCGAAGGTGCCGAGGACGGTGAGCCACGCCGGGTCGGGGGCGACCTCGCCGTGGACGCGGAGGCGGGCGATGCCGCCGTCGGGGTGCTGCTTGAGGCGGAGGTGGGTGAAGCGGCGGCCCGGGGAGACGGGGAAGCCGTTGGCCGCGTGGCCGCCGATCCGCGTACGGGGGACGAGTTCGGTCCACACGACGTCGTCGGCGAGGAGTTCCTCGGGGGACGGGGTGCCGTCCACCGCCGTCGCCTCGATGCTCACCGCCCGCGGGTAGTTGCCGCGGAAGTGGGCGGTGTCGACGACGATGCCGTGGACGACCCCGGGGGCGCCGAGGCGGATCAGGGCCCAGTCGTGGTCGTCCTCGGCCGGATGCGGGGTGTCGGCGCGGGCCCCGCGCCGCCGCCGGGTCTCCCACCCGTCCATGACCTTGCCCTTGTGGCCGAAGGCCGCGGGGTCGAAGTGCGGCGCCTCGGGCCTCAGCAGATTCTCGCGCTCGGCGAAGAACTCGTCGTTGGCCGCGACCACGCTTCCGCCGAGCCGCCGGTCGGCCAGGTCCACGAGATGGGTGAAGGGGAGGTCGGCGGTCCGGTAGTCGGCGTACGGATCGCCCCCGCCGTACGGGGCGGCGTCACCGGTGAAGCGGGGGATCGGCGCGGTCATCTGCGGGGCTGCCTTTCCAGGAGTCGGCCGGTGGGTTCGCCCGCCGCGCCGCGGTCGGCGATCGCGCCATGGTCGGCGATCTTCCGGCCGCGCAGCCAGGTGGACCGCACGACGCCGTACAGCGTCCTGCCCGCGTAGGCGGTGACCTGGTTGCGGTGGTGGAGGGCGGCGGGGTCGACGGTGAAGGTCTCGTCGGGGGCGAGGACCGCGAAGTCGGCGTCGCGGCCGGCCTCGATGGCGCCCTTACGGTCGAGACCGACGAGCGCGGCGGGGCCGGTGGACATCCAGCGGGCCACGTCGTGGAGGGTGTGGCCGCGCCGGCGGGCCGCCGTCCAGACGGCGGGGAGGCCGAGCTGGAGCGAGGAGATGCCGCCCCAGGCCCGCCCGAAGTCGTCCACCTTGAGGTCGGCGGTACAGGGCGAGTGGTCGGAGACGACGCAGTCGATCTGTCCGGCCGCCAGGCCCGCCCACAGCGCGTCCTGGTTGGCGGCCTCCCTTATGGGCGGACAGCATTTGAACTCCGTGGCGCCGTCGGGGACTTCCTCGGCGGTGAGGGTCAGGAAGTGCGGGCAGGTCTCCACGGTGATCCGCACGCCCTCGCGCCGTGCGTCCGCGATCAGCGGCAGCGCGTCGGCGGACGACAGATGCAGGACGTGGACGCGGGCGTCGAGTGCGCGGGCGAGGGTGATGAGGCCCGCGATGGCCTCGTTCTCGGCGGCGCGGGGGCGTGAGGCCAGGAAGTCTGCGTAGCGGGGGCCGGTCGGCGGCGGAGCGCCGTCGATGAGGTGGGGGTCCTCGGCGTGGACGATGAGCAGTCCGCCGAAGCCCGCGATCTTCCGGAGGGCGGTTTCGAGCTGGTCGGGGGCGAGCTGGGGGAACTCGTCCACGCCGGAGGGGAGCAGGAACGCCTTGAAGCCGAGGACGCCCGCGTGGTGCAGCGGCTCCAGGTCCGGGGCGTTCCCGGGCACGGCGCCGCCCCAGAACCCGACGTCGACATGGGCCGACCGCCGGGCGACGGCCCGTTTGACCTCCAGGGCCTGGACGGTGGTGGTCGGCGGGATGCTGTTGAGCGGCATGTCGATGAGGGTGGTGACGCCGCCGGCCGCGGCGGCGCGGGTGGCGGAGCCGAACCCCTCCCAGGCGGTGCGGCCGGGGTCGTTGACATGGACGTGGGTATCGACGAGGCCGGGAAGCAGGACGTCGTCGCCGAGGTCCTCGACCCGCGCGCCGTCCGGGTCCGGGGCGTCGTACGGCCCGACGGCCACGATGCGGCCGTCGGCGACGGATACGGCGGCCGCGCGCAGGCCGTCCGGCGTGACCACCCTGGCCGAGCGCAGCACCAGCTCCACGTCGGGCACCGACACCCTCCTCGCTTCCGCCCTCACCGATTCCGCGACACGGAATCAACTTTTTGTTGAATGATTGCCCCGGTGGACGGCCGGGTCAAGACCTCCCGGCCGGTGCTCCACACCCACCTCGCCCATGCTCCAACCCCGCCCGGCCGGTCCCGCACACCCGCTGTGACCGGCGCGGACGGTAGGCGCAAGCCCGCTGTGGGCGTCGCCGGGGACCGGTAGGCTTCCCGTGGCCGGTCGGCAGCGGATGGTCACCGTGTGCGGGCCGGTGCCGACCGCTGTGAAAGGAACACCGACGTGCCGTCCGCCGAGTCCAAGACCGCCGCCACCACCGCCGGATCCGGTGGCGTCCAGTCCCTGGAGCGCGCCTTCGATCTGCTGGAGCGGATGGCCGACGCCGGGGGCGAGGTCGGGCTGAGCGAGCTCTCCACCAGCAGCGGGCTGCCGCTGCCCACCATTCACCGGCTGATGCGCACGCTGGTGGCCTGCGGCTATGTCCGTCAGCAGCCCAACCGCCGCTATGCCCTCGGGCCGCGGCTGATCCGGCTCGGCGAGAGCTCGGCCCGGCTGCTGGGCACCTGGGCGCGGCCGTATCTGGCGCGGCTGGTGGAGGAGACCGGCGAGACCGCGAACATGGCGCTGCTGGACGGCGATGAGGTGGTGTACGTGGCGCAGGTGCCCTCGCGCCACTCGATGCGGATGTTCACCGAGGTCGGGCGGCGGGTGCTGCCCCACACCACGGGCGTCGGCAAGGCACTGCTGGCGAGCACGCCCCCCGAGGAGGTGCGCGCCCTGCTGGCCCGTACCGGCATGCCCGCGGTGACCGAGAAGACGATCACCTCGCCGGACGCGTTCCTCGACGCGCTGCGGCAGGTCCACGAGCAGGGCTATGCGGTGGACGACAACGAGCAGGAGATGGGCGTGCGCTGCCTCGCGGTCCCGGTGCCCGACTCCCCCGCACCGGCGGCCATCTCCATCTCGGGCCCGGCGGGCCGGGTGACGGACGAGGCCACGGAGCGGATGGTGCCGATCCTCAAGGAGGTCGCGGCCGAGCTGTCGGGGGCACTGGACAGCACGGGTTCCGCCTGACGGCGGGCGACACCGGCGGCGGGCGCGGCACGGCGCCGCCCGGCTCAGTCTCTCCCTCTGCCCGTCTGCGGCACGTTGCTGAACTGGTCGATCGCCGCGCGCACGCCCGTCAGGGCGGAGCCCAGTGCGCTGACCGAGCCCAGCGCGCCCGCGATGAGCAGCAGCGAGCGGCGCAGGCGGTGCAGCTCCGGAGCGCCGGTGCGGGCCATGGCATCGAGCGCGGCCAGCTCGTCGTCCGCGATCGCCCGGTCCGGTAATTCGGCCGGGTGGGCCGCCAGATCACGTCTGAGTCGGGCCACGGCACGGCGCAGCTCGGCCGCCCTCGGATCGTCATCGGTGCCCGCCACTCGCCTGGCTTCCACGACTGCGGCGCCCTCCACTGACAAGGCACCGGGTTCGTCCCAGAGCCTCGCGCCATCGTTGGCCAACACTGCCCTTCTCCCCCTCGCGCCCTCTCGCACGAGCCTGCCCCCTTCCCGCATGGCCGCCCCAACCCTCCACCCCACGTGGATTCGGACACAAGGGGCCGCGGATCAGTTAACGCCACTCAGTGCACGACGCGCTATACGGAGAGCGAAAATCAGACCGGCTGGGATGAAGCCCCCGCACGGCCCTCGGGTGCGGTAAGCAGGGCCCATGGATCGCACAACGGAGGACTCCGCGCAGGTCGCCGGGATCGTGCTGGCGGCCGGGGGCGGCCGGCGGCTGGGCGGGCGCCCCAAGGCCCTTTTGACGCATCGGGGGCGGCCGCTGGTGGAGCACGCCGCGCGGGCGCTGCGCGAGGGCGGCTGCGCGCCCGTGCACATCGTGCTGGGCGCCGCGGCCGAGACCGTACGGGCACGGGCCCGGCTGCCCGGGTACGTCCTGGTCGACAACCCCGACTGGGAGCGGGGCATGGGCTCCTCGCTGCGCGCCGGGCTCGGCTCGCTGGCCGGTACGGGCGCGCGGGCGGCGCTGATCGCGCTGGTGGACCAGCCGGGGATCGGCGCCGAGGCGGTGGCCCGGGTGGTGGCCGCGTATCGCTCGCCGTCGACCCTGGCGGCCGCCGCGTACGGCGGGGAGCGGGGGCATCCGGTGCTGTTCGGCGCGGACCGGTGGGCGGATATCACGGCGAGTGCGGAGGGCGACCGGGGGGCACGCGCCTATCTGCGGGCGCATCAGTCCGCGATCACGCTCGTCGACTGCTCGGATATCGCCCGTACGGACGACATCGACACCCCCGAGGACTTGACGCTGCTCGAATGAGACGGCGAGAGGGCAGCGGACGCGGCGTTCAACAGAAGATTGAACTTCCACCATGAGAAACTTAGTATCCACAAGACAAAATCACTGCGAGCGTCCAGCTGAGACTCGTCCAAGGAGTGACAGCCCATGTCCGCACCAGCGCCGTCCCCGCTGGCCATCGTCGACGCCGAACCGCTGGAGCGTCAGGGGGAGGTGCTGACCGACGCGGCGCTGGCCTTCCTGGCCGAGCTCCACCACCGCTTCACCCCGCGCCGGGACGAGCTGCTCGCGCGCCGGGCGGAGCGCCGCGCCGAGATCGCCCGCACCAGCACGCTGGACTTCCTCCCGGAGACCGCCCCTGTCCGCGACGACCCCGACTGGCGCGTCGTCCCCGCCCCACCCGCCCTCGAGGACCGCCGGGTGGAGATCACCGGGCCCACCGACCGCAAGATGACCATCAACGCGCTCAACTCGGGCGCCAAGGTCTGGCTCGCCGACTTCGAGGACGCCTCCGCCCCCACCTGGGCGAATGTGATCGGCGGTCAGCTCAATCTGATCGACGCCTATGAGCGCCGGATCGACTTCACCTCCCCCGAGGGCAAGAGCTACGCACTGCGGCCCGACGAGGTGCTGGCCACCGTCGTCACCCGGCCGCGCGGCTGGCATCTCGACGAGCGCCATCTGCGGGCCGCCGACGGCCGCCCCGTCCCCGGCGCCCTCGTCGACTTCGGGCTGTACTTCTTCCACAACGCCCGCCGGCTGCTCGACCGGGGCAAGGGGCCGTACTTCTACCTCCCCAAGACCGAGTCACATCTCGAGGCCCGCCTCTGGAATGACGTCTTCGTCTTCGCACAGGACCATCTCTCGCTTCCGCAAGGGACGATCCGCGCCACCGTTCTGATCGAGACCATCACGGCGGCGTACGAGATGGACGAGATCCTCTACGAGCTCCGCGACCACGCCTCCGGGCTCAACGCGGGCCGCTGGGACTATCTCTTCTCGATCGTCAAGAACTTCCGCGACGGCGGCCCCGGTTTCGTCCTCCCGGACCGCAACGCGGTCACGATGACCGCCCCGTTCATGCGCGCCTACACCGAACTGCTCGTCCGCACCTGCCACAAGCGCGGCGCGCACGCGATCGGCGGCATGGCGGCCTTCATCCCCTCGCGCCGCGACCCCGAGGTCAACGCGGTCGCGTTCGACAAGGTCAAGGCCGACAAGGACCGTGAGGCGAACGACGGCTTCGACGGCTCCTGGGTCGCCCATCCGGATCTGGTCCCGGTCGCCCGGGCCTCCTTCGACGCGGTCCTCGGCGACCGGCCGCACCAGAAGGACCGGCTGCGCGAGGACGTCCGGGTCACCGCGGCCGAGCTGATCGACGTCGCGTCGCTCGACGCCAAGCCCACGCATCAGGGCCTGCGCAACGCCGTTCAGGTCGGCACCCGCTATATCGAGGCGTGGCTGCGCGGCCTCGGCGCCGTCGCGATCTTCAACCTGATGGAGGACGCGGCCACCGCCGAGATCTCCCGCTCCCAGATCTGGCAGTGGGTCAACGCGGGGGTGGTCTTCGAGAACGGCGAGAAGGCCACCGCCGATCTTGTCCGTAAGGTCGCCGCCGAGGAGCTGGCGGCGATCCGCGAGGAGGTCGGCGAGGACGCCTTCGCCGCGGGCAAGTGGAGCCAGGCGCACGATCTGCTGCTGAGGGTGGCGCTGGACGCGGACTACACGGAGTTCCTGACGCTGCCCGCGTACGAACTGCTGGGCTGAGCCGGTCCGTTCGGACGGCAAGGGCCCCGGACCGTACGGATACGGTCCGGGGCTCCTGTCGTCCCTACGGCGTGTAGAGCTGGGAGCGCGGCACGATCTGCTGGGGCACGCTGGGGCTGGACCACAGCAGCTTCATATGCGCCTCACCGGTCTGCTCGGTGTACTCGATCTTGATGGCGTGTTGGGCTCCGGCGCGCAGCGCGACGGTCGCCTTGTCGACCTGTGGTTCATGCGGGGTGGTGTTGTCGATGACCAGACGGCCGTCGATCCACACCCGCGCGGTGTCGTCGGAGACGGTCGTGAGCGTGTAGGTCTCGCTGTGGCGGGGCTGGAGGAAGCCGGTCCAGCGGACGCCGAAGTGGTCGGCGGGGACGTCGGCGGCCGGGGAGCCGGCAAACCTCCAGCTGTGGTTGACGGCCGGGTCGGTGCGGGTGACGGCCGGCGGCCCGGTGAAGGTCTCATTGGCGAAGACCTCCTCGCGCAGCCCCTTGCCCCGGCCCTGGGGCGCGGCCGGGGCCGGTTTCACCGTCAGCTCGATCACCGAGGCGGTGGGGTCGGCCGGGCCGGCGGAGGGGGTGAGGTCGAAGCCGTCCCCCGCCTTCGCCACCTCGATGCGCTGTCCGCTGCCCAGCACCCGGGCGCCGGTCACCGTGAACGGCGCCCTGGCGGTGAGGTGGAGGGGCTGCCCCGCGGCGGGCCAGGAGGTGACGGACGCGTACAGCCGGTCGCCCGACCGGCTGACGGCACCCCAGGACGGCTCGTCGACCAGCCCGGTGGCCCCGGCCCCGTACACCGCGCGGCCCTGGCCGGAGGTCCGCAGCCAGGAGCCGATCGCACGGAGCCGGTCGACGGAGGGCTGGGGAACGCGGCCCAGTTTGTCGGGGCCGACATTGAGGAGGTAATTGCCGCCGCGGCTCGCGATATCGAGGAGATTGCGGGTGAGGGTGGCGGGCGACTTCCAGTCCTGGTCGTATCTGGCAAAGCCCCAGTGGCCGTTGAGGGTCATACAGCTCTCCCACAGCTGCCCGGCCACCGGCGCGTCCGGGATTTCCTGCTCGGGCGTTCCGTAGTCGCCGTCGACCACGCGCCGCTTGCCGACCCGGTTGTTGGTGATCAGATCGGGGTCGAGTCCGTGGAGATAGGACTGGAGCCGCTCACCGTCCTGGGCGGACCAGCGGTTGGTGGGGTTGTCCGCGTCCCATTCCCCGTCGAACCAGAGCAGCGCCGGATGGTAGTTGTCGACCAGCTCCTTGAGCTGGGCATACATCCGCTTCTCATAGCGGGGGAAGGTGGCGGGGTCGGCGAAGTCGGGGTCGTGCCAGTCCCAGATCGAGTAGTAGAAGCCGAGTTTGATCCCGGCGGCGTCCGCGGCGGACTTCAATTCGGCCAGGATGTCGCGCCGTTGGTCGAAGGAGGAGTGGTCGCGCAGATTCCAGGTGTTCTGCTCGGTCGGCCACATCGCATAGCCGTCGTGGTGCTTGGAGGTGATGACGATATAGCGCTGCCCGGCGTCCTTGGCCGCCTTGACGACGGCCTTGGCGTCGAAGGAGGCGGGGTTGAAGTCCTGGGCGGCGTCCTCGTACTCGTTCATCGGGATCTGGCAGTTTCGCTTGATCCACTCCGCGTCGCGGCAGACGGTCCCGTCCGCCCGCCGGTATTCGCCCTCCAGCTGGGAGTAGGCGCCGAAGTGGATGAACATCCCGAAGCGGTCCTGCCGCCACCAGCCGGTGCGGTCGGCGGTGAACGGATCGTCGGTCGCGTAGTCGGTACCGGGCCCGGGCTCCCGCGCCGCCGTCGGCGCCGCAGGCACCGCGGTGGCGGCGGAAGGGCCGCTGAGGATCGTCGCCAGCACCATGCCGAGCAGAAGGCTGAGCGCTCGGAGAGGGATGACGGCCCGTCGTCTGGACGTGCGCATGGCGGCTCCTGTGCTCATGGGTGGTCGAACAGGAGGGCTGGCCAGCCGCGTACGGGAACCTAGAACCGTAAAGATGGGATGTCAACGGGGCCCGAACGCACCGATGGGCCGCCGGTGACTGCCATAAGGCAGTTACCTCAGCGACCCATCCGATGAATCGACGCGTCGTTCAGTCGTCCGCGGCGATACGGGCCAGGCGTCGCGCCTCGGTGCGCGCCTCCCGCGCGATCTCGTCCTCGTCCACGGTGAGCAGCCGGCCCGACTCCACCACCGGAGCGCCGTTCACCAGCGACAGGGTCACCGGGGCCGGGGCGCCCAGGACGAGGGCGGCGACCGGGTCGGCGATCGACGAATGGCCGAGGCCGTCCAGCTTCCACAGCACCAGGTCGGCCAGTTTGCCCGGCTCCAGCGAGCCGATCTCGTCCTGGCGGCCCAGCACCCGCGCACCGCCGTAGGTGCCGAGGCGCAGCGCCTGGCGGACGTTCAGCGCCTTCTCACGGTGGCCGCCGAGCCGGTTGACCAGCAGCGCGTTGCGCAGTTCGGTGTGGAGCTCGCCGGATTCGTTGGAGGCGGTGCCGTCCACGCCCAGGCCCACCGGTACGTCCGCGGCGAGCAGATCGGGGACCCGGGCGATCCCGGCGGCGAGCCGGGCGTTGGACGAGGGGCAGTGGGCCACCCCGGTGCCGGTCCGGGCGAACGCCTGGATGTCGGTGTCGCTCATGTGGACGCAGTGGGCCATCCACACGTCCTCGCCCAGCCAGCCGGTGGACTCGAAGTAGTCGGTCGGCCCCATCCCGAACCGCTCCTGGCAGAACTTCTCCTCCTCCACCGTCTCCGAGCCGTGGGTGTGCAGCCGTACGCCCTTGCGGCGGGCCAGCACCGCGGACTCGCGGAGCAGTTCGGTGGAGACGGAGAACGGCGAGCAGGGCGCGACCGCGATCCGCAGCATGGCGTCGAACCCCGGGTCGTGGTGGGTGTCGATGGCCTCCTCGGTGGCGGCCAGCGCGTCCTCGGCGGACTCCACGGCGAAGTCCGGCGGCAGCCCGCCGTCGGAGGCGCCGAGGTCCATGGAGCCGCGGGCGGCGGTGAACCGCACACCCAGCTCGCGCGCCGCGCGGATCTCGGCGCCCAGCAGATCGCCGCTGCCGCGCGGAAAGACGTAGTGGTGGTCCATGGCGGTGGTGACCCCGCCCCGCACCATCATCGCGAGCGAGCCGCGGGCCGCCGCGTGGACCATCGGCTCGTCGATCCGCGCCCAGACGGGGTAGAGCGCGACCAGCCAGTCGAAGAGGTTGCTGTCCTGGGCCAGGCCGCGGGTGAGCCACTGGTAGAAGTGGTGATGGGTGTTGACCAGGCCCGGGGTCACCAGGTGTCCCGTGCCGTCGATCCGGCGGACGACACCCTCCAGCCCCTGCGGCGCGCGCCCCTCGCCCACCGACTCGATGCGGTGGCCGGCGACGACGACATGGCCGGACGCGTACTCGGTGTCCTGCGCGTCCACGGTGGCGAGGGCGCAGTTCTCGATGACGATGCGGTGCACGGGGCGTGGCCCTTCCGTCGGCTGAGTCAAGGGGGATCCGGTCGGTCGGCGGGGAGCCGTTCAGTCGGTGGGGATCCGGGGCTCGGCGCCGTCCCGCAGCACGGTGGCCTCGATGAGCCCGTACGGCCGGTCGGCGGCGAAGTAGACCTCGTTGTCGTTGGTGAGGCCGAAGGGTTCCAGATCGACCAGGAAGTGGTGCTTGTTGGGCAGTGAGAGACGTATCTCGTCCACCTCCGGGCGGCGCTCGATCACCCGCGCGCCCATCTCGTAGAGCGTCTGCTGGAGCGAGAGGGAGTAGGTCTCGGCGAACGCGCTCAGCAGCTGGCCGCGCGCCTCCTCGTGGCCGTGGTCCCAGTCCGGCATCGGCCGGGTGTCATCGCTCCAGCCGTAGCGCCAGCGGGCGTGCACATCGGTGGCCAGGACGCGGTCGCGGGTCTCCGGCAGCGTGGTGTACCGGTCCTTGACATAGCCCCAGAACTCGGAGTCCGTGGTGTTCAGGACGGTGAGGCCGGTGAGCCCGGAGACCACCTCCCAGCGCTCGCCGTCGTAGGCGATCTGGGCGGTGCGGACCTCCTGGCCGCGGCGGACGAAGGAGTGCCGGGCGCTCCCGGCCGTCTCGATCCGGTCCCAGGCGTACTCCTCGATACGGATGCGGGCGCGGTGGATGGGCTGCTGGCTGGTGACGAAGTGGCGGGCCAGCCGGATGCCGAACTCCTCGGCCGTGTCGATGCCGTGCTCCTTGGCGAAGGCGTACACGGTGTTCTTGGTGGCGTCGGTCGTCAGGACGTTGGCGTTGCTGCCGGAGAGGTGGACCTCGTCCATCTCTCCGGACAGCGCCACCGAGACATTGAGGTCCTTGAGGTGGTGCACGGCGCCGTCGCGCACCACCCGCACGACGCGGGTCTCGGCTTTGCCGTAACTGTTCGGGCCGAGCGTGGGCATGGGTGCTAGCTCCCTCGGTAGACGGAGTAGCCGAACGGGGTGAGCAGCAGCGGTACGTGGTAGTGCTCGCCCGGCTCGACGGCGAAGGCGACCGCGACCTCCGGGAAGAAGGCGTGGGTCAGATACGGCCCGGTCTCGAAGCGCAGCCGTGCGTGGGTGGTGCCCTCGGGGAGGTCGGGCAGGTCCTTGCAGCGCCCGTCGGCGTCGGTCAGGGAGTCGGCGTGCGCCGTCCACCGCGCGCCGGGCCCCGAGCGGACGGACAGCTCGACGACCACGCCCACGGCGGGGCGGCCGATGCTGGTGTCCAGGATGTGGGTGGACACGGAGGTGGCGCCGCCGGCCATCACCGCTCTCCTTCCGCCGGGGCCCGCGGGGCCTGGGGGGTTTCCGTCAGCCGGGTCAGCCGGATGCGGTTGATCTTTCCCAGTTCGGTGCGGACGATCTCGCGCTCGGTGTCGGCGTCATGGTGGATCCGCTCGCGCAGCGCCGCCAGCATCTCCTCGCCGGTGCGGCCGGTGGCGCAGATCAGGAAGACATGGCCGTGGCGCTCCTGGTACGCGAGGTTCAGCTCCAGCAGCTCGGCGCGCTCCGCGTCCCGTACCCCGCGCTGCTCGCGGGCCGAGGCGGCGTCGCCCGGCGCCGGCCGCCCGATGGGCGGATGCGCGGCCATCGCCTCGGCGAGGTCGGCGGCGGTCAGCCCGGCCATGGCCGCGTCGGCGGCGTCGAGCAGCTCCCCGACCGTGGCGTACGGCCGCCCGCCGGCGACCGCCGCGGCCCAGGCCCGGCTGGCGCACACCTCGTGCAGCAGCCCGGCGGCGTCGCGGTCGTCCACCGCGTTGAACCGGGCCAGCCCCGGCGGTGCACTGGAAGTCACTCTCGCAAGCTAGGAGGCACCCTCGCCGGGCGTCAACACTTTGTTGAAAAATGCGCGGAACGACGGGCCGCGGTCAGTCCCCGCTCTTCTCACGGTTGAGGTAGTTGTAGACGGTGAAGCGGCTCACGCCGAGGGCTCCGGCGACCGTCTCGACGCCGTGGCGCACCGAGAAGGCGCCGCGCTGTTCGAGCTGGCGGACGACGGACTGCTTGGTCTTGCGGTCGAGGGCCGAGAGCGGCACGCCGTGGCGGCGCTGCAGGTCGGCGAGGATGTGGTCGAGCGAGTCCGAGATATGCGGCAGCCTCACGGCGATCACCGGGCGGCCCTCCCAGGAGAGCACCACGTCGTCGCCCCGGGCCCGGTCCGGGGCGATCATCTCGCCGCCCATGGCGTCCACGAGCGGCCGCACCGCGGCGGCGAAGGGGTGGTCGGCCGGTACGCTCACGCCTCACCCTCCCCGATCACGTTGACCTGGAGCGAAATCCGGGTGGCACCGGCTTCGAGGGAGCCGCGCAGCAGCCGGTCGACGGCCGCCAGCACCGCTTCCGCCCCGCCTTCCGCGGTGTTGCCGAAAGGGCCGACGTCGACCGCGTCCAGCGGGGCGGCCTGGACGGTCTCGCGGGCCACGACGGCGTGCGGCGGCACCTCGTCGAGGTCGAACGGTTCGGTGGTGAACTCAACCCTCAATCTCACGCGGCAAACCTACTGCGTCAGCCGTAACACGGCGCCCCCACTGCGGGGGACCAAACGCCCAAGTCCCTCGCCGCGGCCGCCCGCTTCGGGGAGCATGGACGCCTACCGCATCCGCCCCCGTCCACGGAGCGCCCCGATGACAGACAACGTGCCGGTGCGTTGTCCCGCGTGCCGTCGCGAGCAGTCGTTCACGCCGCCCACCTTCCCCTGTTCCTGCGGCGCGCCGGTCACCCTGCCCGTCCTCCGCGACGGCGCCCCGGAGGAGGTGGCCCACCGCACCTGGGAGAACCTCTGGGTGGCGGTGAACTGCCCGTCCTGCGGGCATCGGGGCCACTGGCCGCAGCCGGAACTGGGCTGCGACTGCGGCGCGGTGGTCCGCGTCCCCGTCGCGGCCGCGCCGCCCCCGGCCGACCCGGGCGGGGTGGCCGGGGGCGGCGGCCCGGTCGTGCGGCGACCGGCCTTCCGGCCGGTGACGATCCGTACGGCGCGGGACGCGGTCACCGCCGCCTCGCTGTATCTGAAGTGGCTCGGCTTCCACAGCCTGCGGCCCTCGGAGGACCGGGCCGCGTCCGGGGTGGACCTCTACGGGACGGGCGTCGTCGCCCAGGTCGATCCGACCACCCGCCCCACCGGGCTGCGGGACATCGAATGCCTGTGGCTGAACGGGCTCCAGAAGTCGGCGATGAGCGTCTTCTTCTCGCTCGCGGGCTATGCGCGGGAGGCGCGGGCGCGCGCCGACGCGCTCCATCTGCCGCTGTTCATCATGGACCTCACCGGCACCCCCCAGCCCGTCAACGACCCGGCGGACGCGCTGATCAGGATGGGGCCGCCGGACGGCTGACCCGGTCGGCCCTTGCGCTCATGACCGGGGAACGCTTCCGTTGAGACGCCGCCCTCCACCGTTCACCGTCCCATCCGCTCGACCGGCCGGAGGCCGAAACGATGGCTGTTCCGTGGTACCCGAGATCATGGGCCCCTCTCGCCGCCGCCCTGACCCTGCTTCTGGTGACCGGCTGCGCGGGCGGCGATGTGCCGCCGCCCACGGTGGAGAGCTCCTCGGCCGCACCGGCGCCCCCGTCCGACGCCACACCGGGCACGCCCACCCCGCTCACCAGCCCTGATGCCACCGACGGCGGAAAGGCCGTGGAGGAGGACATCAACGCGGCGGTCTCCGTCACCACCACCTACTGGCAGACCCACTGGCCCGAATTGTTCACCGGCGGCTACAACCCGCCCAGGATCCTGGGTGCCTACGACGGCGACACCCCCGGTACGCCGCTGTGCGGAAGTGAGCCGCTCCCCGACGACAACGCCGTCTACTGCCCCGACGGCGACTACATAGCGTGGGACATGGACCTGATGCGCTGGGGCCATGCGCGGGGCGACGCCTGGGTCTATCTGGTGATCGCCCATGAGTGGGGCCACGCCGTCCAGAACCGGCTGGACGCGGGCCTGGTCGACCTCGCCCGTGAGCTGCAGGCCGACTGTCTGGCCGGGGCGGTCCTCTTCGGCGCCGCCCAGGACGGGACGCTGACCTTCGAGGAGGGTGACACCGAGGAGCTGGCGGACGCCCTGACCGCGCTCGCCGACCGGACCCCGTGGACCGACGTCTCCGACCACGGCGACGCCTCCCAGCGGGTCGGCTACTTCAGCCGCGGCGCGCGATCCGGGGTGAAGTCGTGCCTGCCGAACGTCGTCCAGTGACGGGCGGGGTGCGGGCCCCCGCGGTGGCGGGGGCGTGGGCCCCGCCGTGATGGGGGTGTGGGCCCCGCCGTGATGGGGGTGTGGGCCCCTGCTGGAGTAGAGGGGCCCGCGACTCATCAGCTGGGCGCGGTCTGCGGCTCGGCCCGCTCGACCGGTGCTTCGGATCTGGCCGGACCGTCCTCGGACCGGGTCTCGGGCAGCAGCTCCCGCGCGGCCGCCTCCCGCAGCTCGACCTTGCGGACCTTGCCGCTGACCGTCATCGGGAAGGCGTCCATGAGCCGCAGATAGCGGGGGACCTTGTAGTGGGCGAGGCGGCCCCGGCAGAAGCGGGCGAGCTCATCGCGGGTGAGGGTCCTGGCGCCCTCGCGCAGGATGACGCAGGCCAGCACCTCCTCGCCGTACTTCTCGTCCGGTACGCCGACGACCTGCACATCCGCCACCTTGGGGTGGGTGTGCAGAAACTCCTCGATCTCCCGCGGATAGACGTTCTCCCCACCGCGGACGATCATGTCCTTGATCCGGCCGACGATCTGGACGTATCCCTCGCCGTCCATCACCGCGAGGTCACCGGTGTGCATCCAGCGCGCCGAGTCGATCGCCTCGGCGGTCCGCTCGGGCTCCTGCCAGTAGCCGAGCATCACCGAGTAGCCGCGGGTGCACAGCTCGCCGCGGGTGCCGCGGGGCACGGTCGCCCCGGTCACCGGGTCGACGATCTTGACCTCGACATGCGGCAGCACCCGGCCGACCGTCGAGGTGCGGCGGGCCAGGTCGTCATCGGGCCGGGTCTGGGCGGAGACCGGCGAGGTCTCGGTCATGCCGTAGCAGATGGACACCTCCCCCATGTGCATCTCGGCGACCACCCGCCGCATCACCTCCACCGGGCAGGGCGATCCGGCCATGATCCCGGTGCGCAGCGAGCTGAGGTCGAAGGTGGCGAAGTCCGGCAGGGCCAGCTCGGCGATGAACATGGTGGGGACGCCGTACAGCGAGGTGCAGCGCTCCCGTTCGACGGCGGCCAGGGTGGCGACGGGGTCGAAGGTGGCGGCGGGGATGACCACGCAGGCGCCGTGGCTGGTGGCCGCGAGGTTGCCCATGACCATGCCGAAGCAGTGGTAGAAGGGCACCGGCACACAGATCCGGTCCTCGGCGGTGTAGCGGACCGTCTCCCCCACGAAGTAGCCGTTGTTGAGGATGTTGTGGTGGGAGAGGGTGGCGCCCTTGGGGAAGCCGGTGGTGCCGGAGGTGTACTGGATGTTGACCGCGTCGTCACAGCTGATCCGGGCCTCGCGCTCGGCGAGCCGCTCGGGGGGCACATCGGCCCCGGCGCGCACCAGCCCGTCCCAGGTCCGGTCGCCGATGTAGATGACATCGCGCAGCGGGGAGCAGGCCGATCGCACCTGCTCGACCATCCGCCGGTAGTCGCTGGTCTTGTGCTCGATGGAGGAGACCAGGACCGAGATTCCGGCCTGCTGGAGTACGTACCGCAACTCGTGGACGCGGTACGCGGGGTTGATATTGACCATGATGGCGCCGATGCGGGCGGTGGCGTACTGCAACAGCACCCATTCGGGGCAGTTGATGGCCCAGATGCCGACCCGGTCGCCCTTGGCGACCCCCTTGGCCATCAGCCCGAGCGCGACCTCCTCGACCGACCTGCCGAACTCGGCGTAGGTCCAGCGGCGGCCGGAGGGGACGTCGACGAGCGCCTCGCGGTCGCCGTACAGCTCGACGGCCCGGGCCAGATTGGCGCCGATGGTGTCGCCGAGCAGCGGGAGGTCCCCGGCTCCGCTGGCGTAGGAGAGCCCCGCTGGGCTTGGTGGGTCAGACGTGAGGTCGGTCATGGGAGCTCCTTGGGGTCACGTTCACGTACGCCTTCACGTTCGTGCGGGTGGGTCATCATATGAGCGTCAGTCATCAGATCTCCTCATAAAACTCGATACCGCCACCCTGTGCCGTGCGTTCACGCAGCTCGATCCGGCGAATCTTCCCGGAAACCGTCTTGGGGAGGTCGGCGAACTCCAAGCGGCGGATCCGCTTGTACGGCGCGAGCACCGCCCGCGAGTGCGCGAACAGCGCCTTCGCGGTGTCCGGGCCGGGCTCCCAGCCCTCCGCCAGCACGATGTACGCCTTCGGCACGGCCAGCCGCAGCGGATCGGGGGCCGGGACGACGGCGGCCTCGGCGACCGCCTCGTGCTCCAGCAGCGCGCTCTCCAGCTCGAACGGCGAGATCTTGTAGTCGGACGCCTTGAAGACGTCGTCGGCGCGGCCGATGTAGGTGATGTAGCCGTCCGCGTCGCGCGAGCCGATGTCCCCGGTGCGGTAGTAACCGCCCGCGGTGGCCTCGGCGGTGCGCTCCCCGTCGCCCTCGTAGCCGGTCATCAGGCCGACGGGACGGCCCTCGGGGCCGGTGAGATCGAGGCAGATCTCGCCCTCCTCACCGGGCCGGCCGGTGACCGGATCCAGCAGGACGACCCGGAAGCCGGGGGTCGGGCGTCCCATCGAGCCGGGCTTGAGCGGCTGTCCGGGGGTGTTGGCCACCTGAACGGCGGTCTCGGTCTGGCCGAAGCCGTCCCGGATGGTCACCCCCCAGGCACGCCGCACATGCTCGATGACCTCGGGGTTGAGCGGCTCGCCCGCGGCCAGGGCCTCCCGGGGCGGAGTGCGCAGCTGGGTGAGATCGGCCTGGATGAGCATCCGCCAGACGGTGGGCGGGGCGCAGAAGGTGGTGATGGCACAGCGGTCCATCTCGGCCATCAGACGGTTGGCGTCGAAGCGCGTGTAGTTGTGGACGAAGACGGTGGCCTCGGCGTTCCAGGGGGCGAAGAGATTGGACCAGGCGTGCTTGGCCCATCCGGGGGAGGAGATGTTGAGGTGGACATCGCCCGGCTTGACCCCGATCCAGTACATCGTCGCCAGATGCCCGATGGGATACGAGATATGGGTGTGCTCGACCAGCTTGGGGCGGGCGGTGGTGCCGGAGGTGAAGTACAGCATCAGGGGGTCGGTGGCGAGGGTCGGCCCGTCGGGGACGAAGGGCTCGTCGTCCCCCGCGCCGTCCCCCGCGCCGTCCACCGTGATGCCCGCGGTCCCGGCGTCCTCGTAGGCGAGCCAGCCCTCGGGCGCGCCGCCGACCGCGATCCGGGTGTAGTCGCCCGGCACCTCCGCGAACTTCTCCGTGTCCGCACCCCGCACGACCACATGCGCCGCCCGGCCGCGCTCGATGCGGTCGGCCAGGTCGAGCGGGCCGAGCAGCGGGGTGGCGGGGATGACGACGGCGCGCAGCTTCATCGCGGCCAGCGCGGTCTCCCACAGCTCGACCTGGTTGCCGAGCATGACCACGATGCGGTCACCGGCCCGGACGCCGCGGTCGCGCAGCCAGTTCGCGGCCCGGTTGGAGCGGCGGCGCAGCTCCTCGAAGGTCAGTCGGATCTCGCCGCCGTCCTCCTCGACGATGTGCAGGGCGGTACGGTCGCCGCCGCGCGCGGCGATCCCGTCGAACCAGTCCAGGGCCCAGTTGAACCGCTCCGGGCGTGGCCAGCCGAACCCTTCGTACGCCGCCGCGTAGTCCTCCCGGTGGTCGAGCAGGAAGTCCCGTGCCTCGCGGAAGTCGTGAGCCGGATTCATTGCTGTCACTTGTCCTCCTGAATGGCGTACCGCTCGCTAGCATCGTGCGACGGGTGATCTGAGTCTCACTACCCCCGGACGGGGGTGGCGCTGGATGCGGGAGGTGGCCGTGACGGGATCGGACGGGGCCGTCGACATACGGAACACGCTGCAGCGGATGCGCCGGCGCGGTGGGCTGCCCGTCGCGTTCGGCGGGCTGTTCTCGGGGTCACGGCAGTTCCGGATCTCGGAACTCACCGGCACCACGACCAACTCCCTGCGGGGTCTGGCCATCACACCCGGCAACGGTCTCGGCGGCAAGGTCCTCACCATGTCCCGGCCGATCTCGGTGGTGGACTACCCCGCCTCACGGGCGATCAGCCATGAGTACGACGCGGCCGTGGGGGCGGAGGGGCTGCGCTCGATGCTCGCGGTGCCGGTGGTGGTGCGCGGGCGGGTGCGCGGGGTGCTGTACGGCGCGCTGCGCCAGCCGCTGCTGCTCGGCGACCGGGCGCTGACCGCGGCCGTGGAGTCGGCGCGCGAACTGGAACGCGTGCTGGAGAGCGAGCTGGCGCAGGAGCTGGCGGTACGGGAGGAGGCGCAGCGGCTGCTGACCGAGGCGCGTCAGCGGCGGGGGCAGCCGCCGGGACCGCAGTGGGAGCCGTCGGCGGAGGAGACCGATCCGGCGGTGTGGGAGGAGGTGCGCGAGGCCCACGGCGATCTGCGGGCCCTGGCGCACCGGGTGCCCGACCCCCAGCTGCGCGAGGAGATACTCACCGCCTGCTCCCGGCTGGCCAGGGCCTCGTCGGGGCGCGGCCGGCAGCGCGAGCACCGGAACGGGGGGACCGGGGTGGAGCTGTCGCCGCGCGAGGTGGATGTGCTGGCGTGTGTGGCCTCGGGGGCGACGAATTCGACGGCGGCCGAGCGGCTGGGGTTGCGGCCGGAGACGGTCAAGAGCTATCTGCGCTCGTCCATGCGGAAGTTGGGGGCCCATACCCGTCTCCACGCGGTGGTCGAGGCCCGCCGTGCGGGGCTCTTGCCGTAGCAGGCGGCGGGTGCGGGCGCCGGTGGGGCCCAGGGCGGCCCCTCCGGGTGCCCCCGCGGAAAACGTTTGATCCGAGGCAATTCTTGCCTCGCCCACCGCTCCCCCGGGACGCACCACGGTCATATAGGGCGATATCCTGCACTGAGGTCAGTGCTCGCGACAGGAGGTGAGGTCCATGGACAGTGAGCCTCCCAGTCGTATGCCCCGAGGCGCCGCCGCGGCCCGGACGCGCTGAGCGCGCTGCCCGGCTCGGCCCGGAGGTGGCGCCCGTCCGAGCCCGAGCCCGCTATCCGTAAAGGACCCCCTATGTCCGAGCGCCGCCGCACCCCCCGCCCCACGAGGCGGTACCCCTGGCTGCGCCCCGGCGGGGCGAACCGGGCCGATGCCGCCCCGCGCCCCGCCCCGGCGCCCCCGGGTCCGCCGCGCGACGAGCAGCGGACCGCCGCCGCCGATGGAACCCCGCGTGAGCCGGACGAGCGCAGCGTGGTGGACGCCGCCGTGTACCGCGACGGCCGCCGGGTCGGCACCCCCGGCACCCTGGCCGCCACCTACCGGCGGCTGCGCGAGGAGACCGGCGCGATGGCCTGGATCGGGCTGTACCGGCCGAGCGAGGCGGAGCTGCTCTCGCTGGCCGAGGAGTTCGATCTGCACAAGCTGGCCATCGAGGACGCGCTGGAGGCCCATCAGCGGCCCAAGCTGGAGCGCTACGGCGAGACGCTCTTCGTGGTGCTGCGCGCCGCCCGCTACCTCGACGCGCCGGAGGAGGTCGACTTCGGCGAGCTGCACGTCTTCGTGGGCCCCGACTTCGTCATCACCGTCCGGCACGGCGCCGCCCCGGATCTGTCCGCGGTGCGCACCCGGATGGAGTCCACCCCCGAGCTGCTGGCGCTGGGCCCCGAGGCCGTGCTGTACGCGATCCTCGACGCGGTCGTGGACGGCTATGCCCCGGTGGTGGCCGGGGTGCAGAACGACATCGACGAGATCGAGACCGAGGTGTTCCGCGGCGACCCCGAGGTGTCGCGGCGCATCTATGAACTCTCCCGCGAGATGGTGGAGTTCCAGCGCGCCACCCGCCCCCTGGTCGGGATGTTGCACGGGCTGATGGCGGGTTTCGACAAATACGGCACCGATGAGGAGCTGCAGCGCTATCTGCGGGACGTCGCCGACCACGTCACCCACACCAGCGAGCGCGTGGACGGCTTCCGCTCGGCCCTCACCGACATCCTCGCCGTCAACGCCACCCTGGTGACCCAGCAGCAGAACGCCGAGATGCGGGCGCTGGCCGAGGCGGGTTTCGAGCAGAACGAGGAGGTCAAGAAGATCTCCGCATGGGCGGCCATCCTGTTCGCACCCACGCTGGTCGGCACCATCTACGGGATGAACTTCACCCATATGCCCGAGCTGGACTGGGTGTGGGGATATCCGTTCGCGGTCGTGCTGATGGCGGTGGTCTGCGTCAGCCTGTATGCCATCTTCAAGCGCCGCGGCTGGCTCTGACGGCGCCCCAACTCCCCGGCCGGCTCGGCGATTCAAGGGATTTCCTCGATTGAATCGCTGATTCGGCCGCTGTCCATGGCCCCTCCCCCTCGTTTGTGCTTCGATGCCGTCCGGCACGGCACGGGCAGGCGAGCGACGGGAGTACGCGTATGGACCGGCGAGGGTTCCTCAGGGGTGCGGCCGCGCTGTCCACCGCGGGGCTGGTCACCGCCGCCGGCGGTACCGCGACGGCCACGGCCGCGCCGCCCCGGCCCCTGGCGGCCCAGGACTGGCTCTCCGCCCTCGCCGACGCCACCCCGGTCCAGCGGCTGACCCTGCCCGGCACCCACAACTCCGGCGCCCGCTTCGGCGGCCCGTGGACCGAGTGCCAGAACACCACCATCGCCGACCAGCTCAGCAGCGGCATCCGCTTCCTGGACATCCGTTGCCGCGCCTTCGAGAACGCCTTCCCCATCCACCACGGCGCCTTCTACCAGAACCTCAACTTCGACGATGTGCTCGGCGCCTGCCGCTCCTTTCTGTCCGCGCATCCGTCGGAGACCGTGCTGATGCGGGTCAAGCAGGAGTACTCGGAGGAGAGCGCCGCGGAGTTCCGCCGAATCTTCGACACCTACCTGGACGACAAGGGCTGGCGCCCGCTGTTCCGCCTGGACAGCACCCTCCCCGCCCTGGGCCAGGCCCGGGGCAGGGTGGTGCTGCTCGCCGACTCGGACGACATGCCGGGGGTGCGGTACGGCGACGGGGGGCTCTTCGACATCCAGGACGACTACATGGCGGAGCCGTTCGGCAAGTACCCGAAGATCGAGGCGCAGTTCCGCAAGGCGGCGGCCCAGCCCGGCAAGCTCTTCATCAACTATGTCTCCACCGCCGCCCTGCTGCCGCCCCGCTCCAACGCGGACCGGCTCAACCCGCAGGTGAAGTCGTTCCTGGAGGGCGCCGAGGCACAGGGCTGGACCGGGCTCGGGATCGTTCCGATGGACTTCCCGAACACCGCGTCCGGCCTGGTCGACGCCCTCGTCCGGCACAATCCGGCGGGCTGACCGAGGAGCGTCAGCGGCCGGGGAACCGGCGGAAGACCTTGACCGACGGTTCCGCGTAGCGCACCAGCTCCAGCGCCTGCTCGGGGAACCACTCCCCCGCGTCGGGGTTGACGGTCCCGCGCACCGGGTCCAGGGGCCCGTCGGTGCCGCGCAGGCACCGCCCGTCCGACTCGCCCGGCGTCTTCACCCACAGCGCGGCGTCCATCAGTGCGTCGCCGGTGCGGGTGGTGGGACGCCGGCCCAGGCCCCGCGCCGGCGGGTTGCACCACGACTGCGCGTCGCGATGCACCCCGGCCCTGGGGGCCCAGGGGCCCTGCCCGTTGCGGCTGGTGTCGGTGACGAAGTGCTTCATACGGCCCGGGTCGTCCGGAATGTGGGCGTGCAGCCAGCGGCGGGCCTGCCGGCGTGACCAGCTCTGGTCGGCGCAGTCCTCGGGGTCCCCGCCCTCGTCGGCGTAGGCGAGGCAGGAGGAGATCAGCCGGCCGTACCAGGAGCTGTCCGGGTCGGTCTGGTAGTGGGAGACGTTGAGGGCGAAGCCGGTGGCGCGGTCGATCCCGGCCTTGATGAGCCGGGGCACGATGCTGGTGACGGAGTGCCAGCCGGCGTGGCCCGCGTCCAGGTACACCGATGTGTTGCCGAGCGCGGTCAGGGCGTCGACCGCGTAGTTGATCTCGGAGTAGCGGGCGGCGGTCTCCGGGTCCTCGACCACCGGGGTGTCCGGGTCGCCCACGTCCTCGGCGTCGGGGGTCGCGGGGTCGGGCGTGGGGAGCGGGGGCAGCTCGGGGAGGGTGCCGGGCTGCTCGGTGGAGGGCTCGGGGGCGGGGCTCCGGGATGCGGAGGGCTCCGGGCCGGAGGGCTCCTGGGCCTCGGCGGGCCGCGGCGCCGGGTCCTCGGAGGCGGGGAGCCGCGGGTCCGGGGACTGCGCGTCCGGGGACTGGGCGTCCGGGGACTGGGCGGCGTCCTGGGCGGCCGATGCGGTGGGCGGGCCCGTGGACGCGCCGGGGTCGGGCAGCGGGGGCAGATCGGTGGGCGGCTGCTCGGCGGCGGGCTGCTGCTCGGTGGCGAGTTGCTCCTCGGCCGCGGGCTGCTGCTCGGTGGGCAACTCCTCGACGGCGGTCTGCTCGGCGTTCGATTCGTCGGCGCAGTCGGAGGGCAGCAGCGACAGCGAATCGGGTTCGAGGACGATCAGCACCTTATGGTCGCCGATGCCCTCGGCGACGGCGTCGATCCACGCCTCGTACGCGGCGAGGCCGTCCGCTCCCCCGCTCGAGTAGCTGCCGCAGTCACGGCCCGGGATGTTGTAGAGCGCGAGGACCGGCAGCCTCCCCTGCATGTCGGCGCTCCGCGTCGTCCTGCGGACCAGCCGCTCGACCCGCTCCGGGCTCTCGTCCCCGTACCAGACCGCCTGCGGCGTCCGCACCATGGCGAGGAGCCCGGCGGAGTCGCGGAAGTCGCCCCGCCAGGCGAGCCGGGCCACCTGGCGGTAGGAGTCCCGGTCGGGGGGCGGGGCGTAGAGGCGGGCGATGCGGGAGGAATCGTCGTCCTCCCGCGCGGCCGCGCTCACCACGGGGCTGATCAGCAGGGGCAGGGTGGCCGCGGCCACGACGGCCGTCGACACGGTGAGAATCTTGCGTCTCTTACGCACGTGCGCACTCCAGGGGGGCGGCAGGACCAAGGTCGATTTCTGACTCTCACTCAGAAACCGGCGCCCGGCAAGAGAAGCCTCCGCCAGGTGGCGGAGGGTTTTTCCCGCTCAGGAGTGGCCTTATGTCAGACGATCCTTCTGTGATCTGATCCGATGTCAGGTTTCGTCGGGTGTCGTCAGGCGACCGAACCGATCCGGTCCGAGGCCTCCCGGGTGTCGTGGTGGATCGGGGTCCGGGCACCCGTCAGCGGTGTGCCGCTGCCGCCCCGCCGGTTGGCGACGATCTCGCCGGCGATGGACAGCGCGGTCTCCTCGGGCGTACGGGCGCCGAGGTCGAGGCCGATCGGGGAGCGCAGCAGGGCCAGCTCCGGCTCGCCCACACCGGCCTCGCGCAGCCGCCGTAGCCGGTCCCGGTGGGTGCGGGCGGAGCCCATCGCGCCGACGTACGCCACGGGCAGCCGCAGCGCCCGCTCCAGCAGCGGCACATCGAACTTCGCGTCATGGGTGAGCACGCACAGCACCGTGCGGGCGTCCACCTCGGTCTTCTCCAGATAGCGGTGCGGCCAGTCGACGACCACCTCGTCGGCGTCCGGGAACCGCAGCGCGGTCGCGAAGACCGGACGGGCGTCGCAGACCGTGACGTGGAAGTTCAGGAACTTCCCTATCCGCACGAGCGCGCTCGCGAAGTCCACCGCCCCGAAGACGATCATGCGCGGCGGCGGCACACTGGCCTCGGCGAGCACGGTGACGGGCCGCCCGCAGCGGCTTCCCTCGGCGCCGATGACCACGGTCGCGGTGCGCCCGGCGTCCAGCAGGGCGCGGGCCTCCGCGGCAGCCGTGCGGTCCAGCTCGGGGTGGCCGCCCAGGGTGCCGTCCCAGCCGCCGTCCGGGCGGACGAGCAGGGCGCCGCCCAGCAGCTCGGGCGGGCCGTCCACGATCCGGGCCAGCGCCGTCGTCCGGCCGTCGGCGGCGGCGGACGCGGCGGCGGCCAGCACCGGGCGCACCCGGCGGTCGGCCGCCGGGGCCGGGGTGACCAGGACATCGATGACTCCGCCGCAGGTCAGGCCGACCGCGAAGGCGTCCTCGTCGGAGTAGCCGAAGGTCTCCCGTACGGTCTCGCCGGTGCTCAGCGCCTCCTGGCACAGCTCGTACACCGCGCCCTCGACACAGCCGCCGGACACGCTGCCGATCGCCGTACCCTCGGCGTCCACGGCGAGGGCGGCCCCGGGCTGCCGGGGCGCGCTGCCGCCCACGGAGACCACGGTGGCGACGGCGAAGTCCCGGCCCTCCTCGCACCAGCGGTGCAGCTCGGCGGCGATGTCCAGCATGGTGATCAGCTCCTTGGGCGGCGCATCGGTACGCGGCGCATCGGTATCCGGAACAACGCACTCGGCTCCCGATATCTGCCCTCAGGTGCCCGTCAGGTGCTCCGGGCGCACCGGCACGCGCTTCAGGGGCAGGCCGGTGGCCGCGCGGATGGCGGCGACGACGGCCGGGGTCGAGGAGAGCGTGGGCGCCTCGCCGACGCCGCGCAGCCCGTACGGGGCGTTGTCGTCGGCCAGCTCCAGCACGTCCACCGGCATGGCCGGGGTGTCCAGGATGGTGGGGATCAGATAGTCCGTGAAGGACGGATTGCGCACCCGCGCCCCGTCCGCCGAGACGACGATCTCCTCCATCACGGCGAGGCCGAGCCCCTGCGTCGAACCGCCCTGGATCTGCCCGACCACCGACAGCGGATTGATCGCCTTGCCCACGTCCTGCGCGGCCGCCAGCTCGACCACTTTGACCAGACCCAGCTCGGTGTCGACCTCGACGACCGCGCGATGGGCGCAGAAGGAGTACTGCACATGGCCGAAGCCCTGGCCGGTGCGCAGGTCGAACGGCTCGGTCGGCCGGTGCCGGAACTCCCGCTCCAGATCGATCGCCGCATCGCCCAGGATCCCGGCGAGGTCGCCGATCACCTCGCCGCCGTCGGTGACCACCTTGCCGTCCGCCAGCCGCAGCCGGGCGGGCTCCGCCCAGGCGGGGTGGGAGTCTCCGAACCGCTCGCGGCCGCGCCGCAGCACCTCCTCGCGGACCGCCTCGCAGGTGTGCTTGACGGCGCCGCCCGTCATATAGGTCTGGCGGGAGGCGGAGGTGGAGCCGGCCGAGCCGACCCGGGTGTCGGCCGGGTGGATGGTGACCCGGTCGACGCCCAGCTCGGTGCGGGCGATCTGGGCGTGCACGGTGACCCCGCCCTGGCCGACCTCGGCCATCGCGGTGTGCACCAGGGCGACCGGCTCGCCACCGATCACTTCCAGCCGGATCCGGGCGGTGGAGTAGTCGTCGAAGCCCTCGGAGAAGCCGACGTTCTTGATGCCGACCGCATAGCCCACCCCGCGCACCACGGACTCGCCGTGGGTGGTGTTGGACAGCCCGCCCGGCAGGGCCCGTACGTCCACGGGGCCGCCCGCCGCCTCCCAGGCGCGCTCGGGCGGCATCGGCAGCGCCTTGACCCGGCGCAGCAGCTCGGCGACCGGGGCCGGGGAGTCGACCAGCTGCCCTGTGGGCATGGTGGCACCCTGGGACATGGCGTTGCGCTGCCGGAACTCCACCGGGTCCAGGCCGAGTTCGGCCGCCACCGCGTCCATCTGCGCCTCGTAGGCGAAGCACGCCTGGACGGCGCCGAAGCCGCGCATCGCACCGCAGGGCGGGTTGTTGGAGTACAGCGCGATGGCCTCGACGTCGACGTTCTCGACGACGTAGGGGCCGATCGCCAGGGAGGCGGCGTTGCCGACGACCGCCGGGGAGGAGGAGGCGTACGCCCCGCCGTCCAGGACGATGCGGCACTGGACGTAGAGCAGTGTGCCGTCGCGGCTCGCGCCGTGTTCGTAGGTGAGCTTGGCGGGGTGGCGGTGGACATGGCCGAAGAAGGATTCGTACCGGTTGTAGACGATCTTGACGGGCTTTCCGGTGCGCAGCGCCAGCAGACAGGCGTGTGCCTGCATGGACAGGTCCTCGCGCGCGCCGAACGCCCCGCCCACCCCCGACAGCGTCAGCCGCACCTTGTCGGCGGGCAGCCCCAGGACCGGGGCGAGCTGATCGCGGTCGACATGCAGCCACTGGGTGGCGATGTAGAGGTCCACCCCGCCGTCCTCGGCGGGCACCGCGAGCCCCGACTCCGGGCCGAGGAACGCCTGGTCCTGCATGCCCACCTCGTAGTCCCGGCGGACCACCACATCGGCGCGGGCCCGGGCGGCCGCGACGTCGCCGCGCAGGACGGGCTGCCGGTGCACGATGTTCGGGTGCGGGGCGTGGGCGGCGTGGTGGTCCCGGCGGCCGGGGTGGAGCAGCGGCGCGCCCGGCGCGGTGGCGGTCGCCTCGTCGACGACCAGCGGCAGCTCCTCGTACTCCACCGCGATCCGGGCGGCGGCGCGGCGGGCGGTCTCGGGGTGGTCGGCGGCGACGATCGCGACGGGCTCGCCGTGGTAGCGGACCCGGTCCTTCGCGAGCACGGGCTGGTCGCGGATCTCCAGGCCGTAGTGGGTCTCGGCGGGCAGGTCGTCATGGGTCATGACGGCGTACACCCCGGGCAGGGCGAGCGCCGCGGCGGTGTCGATGGACCGGATCGCGGCGTGGGCGTGCGGGCTGCGCAGGGTGAAGCCCCACAGCATGTCCTCGTGCCACAGATCCGAGGAGTAGGCGAACTCGCCGGTCACCTTGAGGGTGCCGTCGGGGCGCAGAGTGGACTCGCCGATCGTGCCCCTGATGGCGCCGGTGGCCTGGCTGAGGGCGGTGGGGGCACTGGCGGTGCGGTCGGCTGCCATGGTCAGACCGCCTTCCCGGTGCGGGCGGCCGCGAGCCGGACCGCGTCGAGGATCTTCTCGTAGCCGGTGCAGCGGCAGAGGTTGCCGGAGAGCGCCTCGCGGATATCGGCGTCGGAGGGGTCGGGGGTGCGCTCCAGCAGCTCATCGGCGGCCACGAGCAGTCCGGGGGTGCAGAAGCCGCACTGGACGGCGCCGGCGTCGATGAACGCCTGCTGGACCGGGGCCAGGACGGCCTCGGGCGCCGCGGGGCGGGTCCTCTCCGGCGCCCCCGGGTGACCCGCCCCGGGCTCACCGGGGCGGACGCCCCCAGCCGCATGCGCGGAGCGCTGCCGGGCGTGGTCGGCGAGTCCCTCGACGGTGACCACCTCGCGGCCCTCGGCCTGCCCCGCCGCCACCAGACAGGCGCATACCGGCACCCCGTCGAGGCGCACCGTGCAGGAACCGCATTCGCCCTGCTCACAGGCGTTCTTCGAACCGGGAAGCCCCATCCGCTCGCGCAGCACGTACAGCAGGGACTCGCCCTCCCAGACGTCATCCGCCTCGTAGGGCCGTCCGTTGACCGTGATGTTCACGCGCACTGTGCGGTCCTCCCGTCTCCCTCGCGGTACGCCTCCCAGGTCCAGCCGAGCGTGCGGCGCGCCATGACCCCCACCGCGTGACGGCGGTAGGCGGCGCTGCCGCGTACGTCGTCGATCGGGCGGCACGCCCCGGCGCACAGCTCGGCGAACCGCCGGGCGGTCGACGGGTCGAGGGCCGCGCCGCTGTCCCAGAAGCCGCCCTCTTCCAGCGCCGCGCCCAGGAACTCCTCGGCCTCATGGGCCCGTACGGGCGTGGGCGCGGCCGATCCGATGCCGGTGCGCACGGTGCGGGTGCGCGGATGGAGCGCGACGGCGAAGGCGCAGACCGCGATCACCATGGCGTTCCGGGTGCCGACCTTGGAGAACTGCTGCGGACCGTCCGCCTTCTGGATGTGCACCGCCCTGATCAGCTCATCGGGCTCCAGGGCATGCCGCTTGACCCCGGTGAAGAACTCCTCGACGGGGATGCGCCGGGTGCCGCGCACCGACGCCGCCTCCACCTCGGCCCCGGCCGCCAGCAGCGCGGGATGCGCGTCCCCGGCGGGCGAGGCGGCGCCGAGGTTGCCGCCGACGGTGCCGCGGTTGCGGATCTGCGGTGAGCCGACGGTGTGCGCGGCGAGCGCCAGCCCCGGCAGCTCGGTCCGCAGCTCCTCGATGATCCGGGTGTACGGGACGCCCGCGCCCAGCCGGATCGTACGGTCGGTGGCCTCCCATTCGGCCAGTTCGGCGACGCGGGTCAGATCGAGCAGATACTCGGGCCGCCGGTGATCGAAGTTGATCTCGACCATCACATCGGTGCCGCCCGCGATGGGCACGGCGGTGGGGTGCTCGGCCTTCGCGGCGAGCGCCTCCTCCCAGCCGGCGGGGCGCAGGAAGTCCATGGGTCTCTCTTCTCGAATCGTCGGCGTCGGCGTCGGCAGGCGGGAGCCCCCTCCCAGAACTCTGCACGCGACTCAACGCCAGTAGACCGAGGTGTGGGCCACATGGTGCAGTCACCGAAGACATGAAGCAATTGGCTGGCCAGGGGGCGGGTCTTGTAGATTCGAACGAACGGCGGGGGCCGGAAACCTCGCGGTATTCGACCGGCGACACGGAACAAGATCGGCTGGCATCCCATGCGGCTGCGCGCACTGCTGGAGAACGACACCCTGGGCCTGCGCCTGCTCGGCGGCGAGGGCGAGCTGGACCGTACCGTGCGCGGCGTGATGACCACCGATCTGCGCGACCCCAGCCGCTATCTCTCGGGCGGTGAACTCGTGCTGACCGGGCTCGCCTGGCGGCGTGAGCCGGAGGACTCCGAGCGGTTCGTCCGCATCCTCGCGGCGGCCGGGGTGGCGGGGCTGGCGGCGGGCGAGGCGGAGCTGGGCGCCGTGCCCGAGGATCTGGTGCTGGCCTGCGGACGGCATCGGCTGCCGCTGTTCTCCGTGGTCGAGGACGTCGCGTTCGCCACCATCACCGAGCATGTGGTGCGCCAGGTCTCCGGTGAGCGGGCCGGGGATCTGGCGGCGGTCGTCGACCGGCACCGCCGGCTGATGACGTCCGGGCCCGCGGGCGGCGGCCCCGAGGTGGCCCTGGACCTGCTCCGCTCGGACCTGGACCTGACCGCGTGGGTGCTCTCCCCCACCGGCCGCCGGATCGCCGGGCCCACCGCCGCCGGAGCGGCCGCCGAGCCGCCCGCGGCGGTCCGCGCCCAGCTGGCGGGCGAGCATCTGGCCGCCCGGCGGGACGGGCGGCGCGGTCCGCACCGGATGACCGCCGCGGACGGCATGACGTACTCCCTCTTCCCCATCCGCAGCGGGGAGACGGACGAGGAGGTGCGCGAGACCGTGCTGTCCGACTGGCTGCTGGTGGTCGGCGCGGACGCCGACGAATGGCCGGAGGAACGGCTGGATCTGCTCTATGGGGTCACCCAGCTGATCGCCGTCGAGCGCGACCGGCGGAACGCGTCGCGCACCGTGCGGCGCAGGCTCGCCCAGGAGGTGCTGGAGCTGGTCCAGACGGGCGCGCCGCCCGCCGAGATCGCGGCCCGGCTGCGGGTGGCCGCCCCGGTGCTGCTGCCGGGGCTCGGCACCGCGCCGCACTGGCAGGTGGTGGTGGCCAAGGTGGAGTGGGGCGTCAGCGCGGCGGCGGAGCACGGCGTGGAGGGCGGGGTGCGGGACGGCGCCGCGCGAGAGGCATTCACGCGGGACGGCGGGGCCGCCCTCGGCGCCCGGGTCGCCCAGTCGCTGCTGGAGGAGATCCTGGTCGACCCGGCCGCGCCCGGGCCGGAGCTCTCGGACCGGATCGCCGTGGCCCACACCGGCGACGAGGCGGTGGCGCTCGTCCCCCTCCCGGCGCTCGCCGACGGCCCGCCGGAGGGCGGCATCGACCATGCGACGGAGGGGCTGCAGGCCGACGCGCTGCTCACCGCCGTCCGGGAGCCGCTCTCCCGCGGTCTGGACGGCGACGGCCGGCTGACCCTCGGCGTCAGCGCCGCCGTCCACTCCGCCGACGGGCTGCGCGGCGCCCTGGAGGAGGCCCGGCACGCCCGGCGCGTCGCCGCCGCACGCCCCGGGCGGGTCTGCGCGGCCGGCCATCAGGAGCTGGCCTCGCACGTACTGCTGCTCCCCTTCGTCCCGGACGATGTGCGGCGCGCCTTCACCGCCCGGCTGCTGGACCCGCTGCGCGAGTACGACCGGCGCCACCGGGCCGAGCTGATCCCGACCCTGGAGGCGTTCCTGGACTGCGACGGCTCCTGGACGCGCTGCGCCTCCCGGCTGCATCTGCACGTCAACACGCTGCGCTACCGGATCGGCCGGATCGAGCAGCTGACCGGGCGCGAGCTGTCGCGCCTGGAGGACAAGCTGGACTTCTTCCTCGCGCTGCGCATGAGCTGACGCCCGCGCCGCGCATGAGCCGGTGCCCGGCGGGGCGTTGTCACGCGCCCGGGGACACGCCCGGGCGCGTGACGACGCGGCATCACTCTTGCCAGGGGTTTGTGAATTGATTCACACCAACCTCTTGGCCGGGCGCGCGCATTCATGCTGAGATTCGCCCACAGCTTCCGGCTCGATGGCGCGCTTGGGGAGGGCAATGTGGCGGACACCGCCATGTCACCACCTGGATCGTCCGATCCTCATTCCGAGGTACAGGCGGGGCGCGGGCTCGACCCGCTCGTGGACGACCCACTCGACACGGCGGTATGGCGGCTGCGTTCGCGCGGCTGTTGGAAGGACGCCGCCGAACTGCTCACCCCGCACGCGGTGGACGACGCCGCCGCCGCGCTCAAGCGCAGCGCCGTCCTGATCGAACGGTGCATGTACACCTCGGCGGGCTGGGACGCGGCCGATGACGCCCTGCGGGCGGCGGAGGCGCTCGCGCTCACCGACACCGAGCGGGGCGCGACCGCGTGCGAACGGGGCTATCTGGCGTACGCGTCCACGCTGGTCGGGGTGCGGGACCGGGCCGACGAGGCGCGGACCGCGCTCGGCCGCGCCGCCGCGCTGCTCTCCCCGGGCTCCCCGATCCGGCCGCTGCTGGACTTCCGGCGCGGGCTGATCTCCCAGCACCTCGCCCACAATCCGACCGGCGCCCTGGCCGCCTTCCAGCGCGCCCACGCGGGCGCGGCCGCCCACGGCGACACCCTGCTGCGCTCGTTCACCTGGCGCCATCTGGCCGCCATGGCGGAGGCGGACGGGGATCTGGCCGAAGCGCGCCACGGCTTCGCCGAATCGCTGCGGATCCGTGAGGAGCTGGGCTATCTGGTCGGCATCGCCCCGGCCCTGGCCGCCCTGGCCGATGTCGAGCCCGACCCCGACGAGGCCACCCGCCTGCGCACCGAAGCGGCCCGCCTGGTCCGCCTCCTGGGCGGCGTCCCCGTCTGGCTGGCGGAACAACTGTCCACCGAGGACACCACCGGCTGACCCGGCCGGGGGTGTGGGACGTATCGACATGCGGCTCCGCCTCCCAGCCCCTCCGGCGTTTGGCCTTCCAGCCCCTCCGGCATTTGGCCTTCCAGCCCCTCCGGCGATTGAGGAGCGGGGTCTGGGGCGGAGCCCCAGTTGCGGGAAGGGGCGGGAAGGGGCGGGAAGGGGCGGGAAGGGGCAGGGAGGGGCAGGGAGGGGAGCAGCCCGCCGCAGGCGCCAAGACCTGCCGGACGCCCCCTGTCAGCCCCGGCCCTCAGACCGTCGGGGCGAAGTGGGCGCGGGTGAGGGATTCGACCGTGTCGAGGTCGCGGGCGGCCAGGGCGTCGAGGAGGGCCATGTGCTCCTCCGCGTCGGCGACGAGGTCGGCGGTGCGGGTCACGCGGCCGCAGGCCAGGGGCCACTGGGCGCGGCGGTGCAGGTCGTCGGCGACGATCACGAGCTGCTGGTTTCCGGCCAGTCCGAGCACGGTCTGGTGGAAGGTGCGGTCCGACTCCAGGTAGGCGGCCCGGTCGCCCGTCATCGCGGCCGCCGCCGTCGCCTCCGCGAAGGGCCGCAGCCCGGCCCAGCGCTCGGGCGCGATCGCCTCGGCCAGGCCCAGCATCACCGGGACCTCCAGCAGCGCCCGCACCTCGGCGAGCTCGGCCAGATCGCGCTCGCTGCGGCGGGAGACCCGGAAGCCCCGGTTGGGCACCACCTCGACGGCGCCCTCGCCCGCGAGCTGCTGCATGGCCTCCCGTACGGGGGTGGGAGAGACGCCGAAGCGTTCGGCGAGGACCGGGGCCGAGTACACCTCGCCCGGGATCAGCTCACCGCCGGCCAGCGCCTCCCGCAGGGCGTCCAGGATCTGGCCGCGCACCGAGTGGCGGCGCGGAGACCTCCGTGCCGCGGGCGCGCCACAGGAGGGCGGCGGCTCCATTGCCACCTGTGCTTCGGACTGCTCCACTCCGGTCCTCCTGACATCCCATCGAACGATATGCGGAGGCCGCGCCGGGGCAAAGCCCGTAAACATCATTTAAGGTGGCAGTAACGTTACGCCTCGTACACGGACAGTACGCTGGCGGCAAGCCGATCGGTCGGATTACCCGCGATCGGGTTCCGTGAATAGAATCAAGCCGCTTGCACAGCGCAGGTGTTCGGATCGCATCGCGCCTATTCGCGTGTCCCCCCGCCTACTTGGCGGCCTCTTGTCCCAAAACCGCTCGAGGCCCGGCAGGATTCCGCCAGGATGTCGCGCGCGGTAGGGCCGCACTGCGGCCGGAACTTCATGGAAGCCAATCAAGGGGCACCGGATGAGACTGACCGACATATCGCTGGTTCTGCCAGTCGTCGTGGCGCTCGCCGGCGTCGTGGGGGCGGCGGTTGTCCTCGCGCGCGGCCGACGGAAGAAGGACGAGAGCGTCATCACCGACTCCTGGGAGCGCAGCGAAGAGCGTCGGCGCCGTAAGGAGGCCATCTACGGGATGGCCGCCTATGTCCTGCTGTTCTGCTGCGCCGGGGTGGCCGCGGCGCTCTCCTTCCAGGGCCTGGTGGGCTTCGGCCGGGAGAACCTGGCGCTGACCAACGGCTGGGAGTACCTGGTGCCGTTCGGTCTCGACGGCGCCGCGATGTTCTGCTCGGTGCTGGCGGTGCGGGAGGCCAGCCACGGTGACGCGGCGCTCGGCTCGCGCATGCTGGTGTGGCTGTTCGCGGGTGCGGCGGCCTGGTTCAACTGGGTGCACGCGCCGCGCGGCATGGGCCACGCGGGCGCCCCGCAGTTCTTCGCGGGCATGTCGCTCTCGGCGGCGGTCCTCTTCGACCGGGCCCTGAAGCAGACCCGCCGGGCGGCGCTGCGCGAGCAGGGCCTGGTGCCCCGGCCGCTGCCGCAGATCCGCGTCGTGCGCTGGCTGCGCGCGCCGCGCGAGACCTTCGCCGCGTGGTCGCTGATGCTGCTCGAGGGCGTGCGGACGCTGGACGAGGCGGTCGAGGAGGTCCGCGAGGACCGGCGCGAGAAGGAGAACAACCGCGCCCGCCGGCGCGACCAGGAGAAGCTGGACCGGGCCCGGATCCGGGCGATCAACCGGCAGCACCGGATGTGGGGCCGCCGCGGCGGCCGCCAGGTGGAGGTCACCGCCGCCACCGCGCAGCCCGCGCAGCTCAGTTCGGAGCCTGCCATAGGCGACAAGGTGCTGGAGACCGCCGGGGCCCCGGACCAGGGTCAGCTGTCCGCCGCCTCCGCCCGGCCCGCCCTGCGGTCCGCGGGTGGCGCCGAGGCCGGACTCGGCGACCTGGACCGCGACCGGAACCGGGACCGCGACCGGGATTTCAGCTTCGGCTTCGGTGAGAAGGACAAGGACTCCGAGGCCGACCGTCCCCACACCATCGACCTCACGGCCGAGGACGACACGCTCACCATCCCGCGGCTGGACTCCCTCGAGGAGAAGCTGGCGCAGATCGAGCGCGCCTTCGGCTGAGCGGGCGGCCGGGGCGGGGACGCGTGTCCCCGCCCGCCGCTCGGCGGCTCCGTGACCACATGCGCGACGCGCCACAGGTCGCACCTCCCCGACGCGCCGCATTCCGACGCGTCGCATGCCCGACGCACCGTGCGGCGCGGCTACGGAACGCCTTCCGCTTCGAGTTCGAACCACAAGACCTTGCCCACCCCGTGCGCCCGCACGCCCCAGGCGTCCGCGAGCGTATGCACCAGCAGCAGTCCGCGCCCGGATGTGCTGTCCTCCGCGGGCCGGTCGCGCAGCGTCGGGTGCCGGGACACGAAATCCCGCACCTCCACCCGTAATCGTCCGGTGACGCGCGCGCCCGGTCCGTCCCCCAGCGAGGCCGTGATCTGTGCGCCACGGCCGGTGTGCACCAGCGCGTTGGTCACCAGCTCGCTGGTGAGCAGCTCGGCGAGATCGGCCCGGCCGGGCCCGCCCCAGTGCCGCAGCATCTCGCGCAGCTCCGCGCGGACCTGCGCCACCACCGCGAGATCGTCGTGCGCCAATCGTCTGGTCAGGACCGGGCCACGCTCCACCGGAACAGCCTCCGCGGCCTCCGCGGCCTTCGGCCTCGCATCCGGCCGACCGTGCCCGGGCATCCGGCCCGGCCGTACGGGCTGACGCTTCATCCTCCCCCGCCCCGGCCGCCCCGAGGCGGCGGCCAGCGTCGAATGTCGTCGAACGCGCTCATGGAAATGCATGCCCGGGTGTTGCCATCCACACACCGAGGGAAATGCTGGGAGTGATCCGCTGAGTGATCCACCGAGCTCGAGCCGAGGAGCCGTGATGCACGACGACCGACCATTGGTGGAGGGCCGCCTGGACCGCGCGCTGCGCCAGTTCATCAGGCCCGCCCAGTACACGGCCCGGGTGCCGCTGACTCTCTCCGCGTGGCGCACCCCCGGTGAGCCGGTGCCGGTCGCGGAGGCGCTGGCCGGCACCTACGAGCCGTTCACCACCGGCACGGACTGGGGCAGTCCGTGGTCGACCTGGTGGTTCCGGCTGGAGGGCAGCGTGCCCCAGGAGTGGGCGGGGCGGCGGGTGGAGGCCGTCATCGACCCGGGCTTCACCGACGACGCCCCGGGGTTCCAGGCCGAGGGGCTGGTGTACGACGCGGAGGGCGTGCCGATCAAGGGCATCCATCCGCGCAACCGCCATATCCCGGTCGCGGCCCCCGCGGCCGGCGGCGAGCCCGTACGGCTGCTGCTGGAGGCGGCCGCCAACCCGTCCGTGCTGCGCGACGGCTTCGTCCCGACCCGGCTCGGCGATGTGCTGACCGCCGGGGACGAGCCGCTGTACCGCTTCGCCTCGGCGGAGCTCGCCGTCCTCGACGAGACCGTCTGGCATCTGATCCTGGACATCGAGGTGCTCTCGGAGCTGATGCGCGAGCTGCCGGCGGACCGGCCGCGCCGCCATGAGATCCTGCGCGCCCTGGAGAACGCGCTGGACGCGCTCGATCTGCACGACGTCCCCGGCACCGCGGCCGCCGCCCGCGCCGAGCTGACCGACGCGCTCGGCCGTCCCGCGCACTCCAGCGCGCACCGGGTCTCGGCGGCCGGGCACGCCCATATCGACTCGGCGTGGCTGTGGCCGCTGCGCGAGACGGTGCGCAAGGCGTCCCGCACCTTCGCCAATGTCACCGCGCTCGCGGGCGAGTACCCGGAGCTGGTCTTCGCCTGTTCACAGGCCCAGCAGTACGCCTGGGTCAAGGAGCACCAGCCGCATATCTGGGAGCGGATCAAGAAGGCGGTGGCGGACGGCACCTGGGCGCCGGTGGGCTCGATGTGGGTCGAGTCGGACGCCAATATGCCCGGTGGCGAGGCGCTGGCCCGGCAGATCGTGCACGGCAAGCGGTTCTTCCTGGAGGAGCTGGGGGTGGACACCGAGGAGATCTGGCTGCCGGACTCCTTCGGCTATACGGCCGCCTTCCCGCAGCTCGCCAAGCTGGCGGGGGTGAAGTGGTTCCTCACCCAGAAGCTGTCGTGGAACCAGGTCAACAAGATGCCGCACCACACCTTCTGGTGGGAGGGCATCGACGGCACCCGGGTCTTCACCCACTTCCCGCCGGTGGACACCTACAACGCCCAGTTCAGCGCCTCCGAACTCGCCCACGCCGAGCGGAACTTCGCCGACAAGGGGCTGGCGACCCGCTCGCTGGTGCCCTTCGGCTACGGCGACGGCGGTGGCGGCCCGACCCGCGAGATGATGGAGAAGGCGCGGCGGCTCGCCTCCCTGGAGGGCTCGCCGACCGTCGAGATCCAGCCACCTTCGGCGTTCTTCACCGAGGCCGAGCGGGAGTACGGGGCCAAGGCGCCGGTGTGGTCGGGCGAGCTGTATCTGGAGCTGCACCGGGCCACGTACACCACCCAGGCCAAGACCAAACAGGGCAACCGGCGCAGTGAGCATCTGCTGCGGGAGGCCGAGCTGTGGGCCACGGCCGCCGCGCTGCACGCGCCCAACTACGCCTATCCGTACGACGACCTGGACCGGATCTGGAAGACGGTGCTGCTGCACCAGTTCCACGACATCCTGCCCGGCTCGTCGATCGCCTGGGTGCACCGCGAGGCGCGGGACAGCTATGAGCGGGCGCGCGCCGAGCTGGAGGGGATCGTCGCGGCGGCGGTGGCGGCGCTGGGCGGCGACGCGCCCGCCGTGCTCAACGCCTCGCCGTACGAGCGCGAGGAGATCGCCGTCCTGGACGCGCGGACGGCGGCCGCCCTGCCGTCCGGGGCACCGGTCCAGCCGCTGGGCGACGGCCGTACGGCGGTCGCGGTACGGGTCGCCGGGCTGGGCGCGGCGCCCTTGGGCGCGGCCCCGCAGGCGCCTGCCGCCGCCAGCGGCGCACCCCATGGGGCACCGCCGGTGACCGCGCTGAGCGACGGTCAGTCCATCGTCCTCGACAACGACCGGCTGCGGGTGACCATCGACGCCGAGGGGCTGCTCACCTCGGTGCTGGACCTGGACGCGAGCCGTGAGGTGCTGGCCCCCGGCGCCCGCGGCAACCTCCTCCAGCTCCACCCCGACCACCCCAACCACTGGGACGCCTGGGACATCGACCGGCACTACCGCCGCAGCCACACCGATCTGACCGGCGCCGAGTCCGTCGAGCTGATCGAGTCCGGTCCGCTGCGCGCCACGGTCCGGGTCATACGGTCCTTCGGCGCCTCGCGCATCACCCAGGAACTGACGCTGGCCGCGGGCGACCGGCGCCTGGACATCGCCACGGAGGTGGACTGGCAGGAGTCCGAGAAGGTCCTCAAGGCCGCCTTCCCGCTGGACATCCACGCCCAGGTGTCCACCGCGGAGATCCAGTTCGGCCATGTGGACCGCGCCACCCACACCAACACCAGCTGGGACGCGGCCCGGTTCGAGATCTGCGCGCACCGCTGGCTGCGGGTCGCCGAGCCCGGCTACGGGGCGGCGGTGCTCAACGACTCGACGTACGGCCACGATGTGACCCGTACGGCGCACGACACGGACGAGGGCGAGGTGCTGGGCACCACCGTGCGGCTCACCCTGCTGCGCGCCCCGCACAGCCCCGACCCGGAGACCGACCTGGGCGTCCACCGCTTCCGCTACGCCCTGCTGCCGGGCGCGGGTGTCGCCGAGGCGGTGGCCGAGGGGCTCGCCCTCAACCTGCCGCTGCGCGCCCTGCCCGCCGGACCGGCCGAGCGGGCGCCGCTGGTGTCGGTGGACAACCCCGCGATCACGGTCGAGTCGGTCAAGCTCGCCGAGGACCGCAGCGGCGATGTGGTGGTCCGGCTGTACGAGTCCCACGGCGGCCGGGCGGCGGGCACGCTGGTCACCGGGTTCCCGGTGCTCGGGGCGGATGTGACGGATCTGCTGGAGCGACCGCTGCACGAGGCGGCCACGGGTCCGGGCGGGCTGACCCTGGCCCTGCGCCCGCACCAGATCCTCACGCTGCGGCTGCGGCCGGTGCGATGAGGGGCTGACGCCGGGGCCGGGGCCGGGCGGCGGTCAGTGAGCGGCTGACCGCCCGCCCGGCCCCGGCCTCCTCGGAGGCTCAAGCCGATCAGGGGCGCGGCACGTTGCGGAGGTTCGAGCGGGCCATCTGGACCATCCTGCCGACGCCCCCTTCCAGCACCATCTTGCTGGCCGAGAGCGCGAAGCCGGTCACCATCTCCGCCTTGATCTTGGGCGGGATGGACAGCGCGTTGGGATCCGTGACGACGTCCAGGAGCGCGGGCCCCTTGTGGCGCAGCGCTGCGCGCAGCGCGGTACGCAGGTGCTTGGGCTTCTCCACCCGCTCGCCGTACGCCCCGGCGGCGCGGGCGATCTGGGCGAAGTCGGGGTTGTGGTAGCCGGTGCCGTGCGCGGGCAGGCCCGAGACCAGCATCTCCAACTCGACCATGCTCAGTGCGGAGTTGTTGAAGAGGACCACCTTCACCGGCAGGTCGTACTGGACGAGGGTGAGGAAGTCGCCCATCAGCATGGTGAATCCGCCGTCGCCGGACATCGAGACCACCTGGCGGCGGCGGTCCAGGAACTGGGCGCCGATCGCCTGCGGCAGCGCGTTGGCCATCGAGCCGTGGGTGAAGGAGCCGATCATCCGGCGGCGGCCGTTGGGGGACAGATAGCGCGCGGCCCACACATTGCACATCCCGGTGTCCACGGTGAAGATCGCGTCATCGGCGGCCTCCTCGTCCAGCACCGAGGCCACGTACTCCGGGTGGATCGGGATGTGCTTGTCGACCCGGCGGGTGTACGCCTTGACCACGCCCTCCAGCGCGTCGGCGTGCTTCTTCAGCATCCGGTCGAGGAAGCGGCGGTCGGACTTGGGGCGCACCTTCGGCGTCAGACAGCCCAGCGTCTCGCGGACGTCGCCCCACACGGCCAGGTCCAGCTTGGAGCGGCGGCCCAGATGCTCGGCGCGGACGTCCACCTGCACGGTCCGCACATCGTCGGGCAGGAAGGCGCCGTACGGGAAGTCGGTGCCCAGCAGGATCAGCAGATCGCATTCGTGGGTGGCCTCGTACGCCGCGCCGTAGCCGAGCAGACCGCTCATGCCGACGTCGTACGGGTTGTCGTACTGGATCCACTCCTTGCCGCGCAGGGCGTGCCCCACCGGCGCCTTCACCAGTTCGGCGAAGGCCATCACCTCGTCGTGCGCCCCGGCGCAACCCCGGCCGCAGAAGAGCGTGACCCGCTCGGCCTCGTTGACCATACGGGCGAGCCGGTCGATCTCCGCGTCGCCCGGGCGCACGGTGGGCCGGGAGGTCACCAGCGCGTGCTCCTCGGCGCGCTCGGGCGCCGGGCGGGCGGCGATGTCGCCCGGGAGGGCGACCACGCTGACCCCGCTGCGGCCGATCGCGTGCTGGACGGCGGTCTGCAGCACACGCGGCATCTGCTGGGGGTTGGAGATCATCTCGCAGTAGTCGCTGCACTCCTGGAACAGCCGCTCGGGATGGGTCTCCTGGAAGTAGCTGGTGCCGATCTCGCTGCTGGGGATGTGCGAGGCGAGGGCGATGACCGGCGCCATCGAGCGATGGGCGTCGTAGAGCCCGTTGAGCAGATGGACATGCCCGGGGCCGCAGGAGCCCGCACAGGCGGCGAGGGACCCGGTGAGCTGCGCCTCGGCACCGGCGGCGAAGGCCGCGGTCTCCTCGTGCCGCACCTGGATCCAGTCGATCGCGGCGTTGCGGCGGATCGCGTCCACGACGGGGTTGAGGCTGTCGCCGACCACCCCGTACATCCGCCGCACGCCGGCGCGCACCAGGATGTCCACGTATTGCTCCGCCACGGTCTGCTTGGCCATCGCGCGCCCTCATCCCTTTCGTCCCGGGTCGGCGGGATCGGTGACGCTGTCCGTCACCTTTCGTCCATCAACCCATGGACGGCGCGCTTACGCCTCCCAGACGGCGGCCGCCGTACGGTCGTCGGCGTATCCCTTTACCCCCGTCTGGGCGTCGGCGAGGAACGCGGCGAGGCCCGGCGCCTCGGCCGTGTCCCAGCGTTCGGCCAAGCGATCGGCGAGGGCGGCCTCGCCGCGCAGGGGTTCGGCGAGGCCCGCGCTGCACAGCAAAAGGGTGTCGCCCGGTCGGGCTACGGAGGCGCGGAAACGGAAGGGTCCGTGGGCGGGGGCGGGATCGGAGCCGGGGTCGGGCGCGGTGGGTGCGGCGGATGAGGGGTCGGCCGGCGCATACGGCGGGCGGGGCGGTTGTGGTGGTTGAGATGGTTGCGATGGTTGCTGGGCGGGTGGGCGGCCGCCGCCGTAGCCGAGGACGGGGCCGCCCACGGTGTCCCGCTCGCCCCCGGCGGGTTCCAGGTCCTGCCAGACGCCGTCCCGCAGCCGGAACAGCCCGCCGTCGCCGACGCCGAAGAACACCCGGGTACGGCAGGCCGGATGCGCCGGGAGCAACAGACAGCGGACCGACGCGGTGTGGTCGGCGGGGGCGAGGCCGCGTACGGTCGCACCGGCGCGCAGCCGCCCGTAGGCACGGTCGGTGAGCCGGTGCAGCCCGGAGCTGAGCGCGCCGCGGTTGGCGGTGTGGATGTCCTCCGTCAGCCGGGCCTGATTGCGGCCGACCGCCGCGGCGATCCACTCGCACAGCTCGCGCGCCACCCGGTGCGCCCCCGGGGCCGCGGGCTGCCCACTCGCCACGGCCACCAGGACGAGCGCGCTGTCCCCGATCCCGAACCGCACCGCGAGCAGCGCGTCCCGCCGCGGCTCGCCTCGATAGCGGGCCGAGTCGCCGCGCAGCGAGGCCGCCCGGAGCGTCAGCGTGCCGTAACGGGCGCCCTCCAGCACGGTGTCGGGGACCAGGTCCCGCAGCTCCTCGGGGTCGACGACGGGAAGCGTGGTCGGCTCGGCCTCGTACGTGGGCGGCTCGTCGCCGACGTACGACGCCGCGGCGGCCCGCCAGGGCCGGGAGGGGTCGGGGCGCGGGGTGGCGGGCCGGGGCGGAGCGGGCGGCCGGGCGTCACGTGGCGGGGGCGGGGGCGGCGGAGGCGGCGGGACCGAAGCCCCCGCACGCCCGGGCGCGCCTCCCGGGCCGGAGCGCCGGGACGCACTCCCCGGGCCGGAGCGTCCGGGGGCGTCCCCTGAACCCGTGCGGTCGGGTACGCCTCCCGGGCCGGAGCGCCCGGGCGCCTCCCCCGGGCCCGCGCGTCCAGGCCCATCCCCCGAACCCATGCGGTCGGGTACGCCTCCCGGACCGAAGCGCCCAGGTGCACTCCCCGAGCCGGAGCGTCCGGGTCCATCCCCTGAACCCGCGCGGCCGGGTACGCCTCCGGAGCCGAAGCGCCCGGACGCCTCCCCCGGGCCCGCGCGTCCAGGCCCATCCCCCGAACCCGCGCGTCCGGGTCCGTCCCCTGAACCGGTGGGTGCGTCCCCTGAATCCGCGTCACCCTGTGGGCCACCGGCTCCCGTGCGGCCCCGGGAGGGCCATGCGGCGCCGGGGCCCTCGTCGCCCCGCGCCGCACCCGAGCCCGCGCCGCCCCAAGCGGCACCCGAGCCCGTACGTCCCGGTACGCCCCCTGAACCCGCGTTGCCACCCTGTGTTGCGCCGGACCCCGCACCGCCCTGGAAAGGCGATCCGGCGCCAGAGCCCTCGTCGCCCCGCGCGGCACCCGAGCCCTCGTCGCCCCAAGCGGCACCCGAGCCCGTACGTCCCGGTACGCCCCCTGAACCCGCGTTGCCACCCTGTGTTGCGCCGGACCCCGCACCGCCCTGGGAAGGCGATCCGGCGCCAGAGCCCTCGTCGCCCCGCGCGGCACCCGAGCCCGCGCCGCCCCAAGCGGCACCTGCACCCGAGCCCGTACGTCCCGGCGCGGCACCGGAACCCGCGGCACCGCTCTGCGTCGCTGCGTCGGAACCCTCGTCGCCCTGCGAGGGCGAGGCTGCGCCGGAACCCGCATCGCCCCCTCGCGCGGCGCCGGGCCCCGCCCCTCCCCGGAAAGGCGATGCGGCACCGGGCCTCTCGTCGGCGGGAGATCGCCACCCCTGCGGGCCACCTCCCGTGTCGGCGTCAGGGCCCGGGGCGGCGTCGCCCGGTTCCCCCGTCCGCGGGCCCCAGGGGGCGCCCGCGGCCGGTCTCTGGTTTCCGGCGTCCCTGTCGCCGGCGAGCGTGCGGGAGGCCGAATCGAACCGGTCGTCCACGGAGTCCGAGGCCGCGGCGGGCCCCGCGTCGGCACGCCGTGGGTCGTACAACTCGCCCCACCAGTCGTCCTCATGACGGCGTCGGTCGCCCTGCTGGCTCATCCCCACATTGTCCACAGGGAGGCTCCACGGGAACACCACGCGATGACCGGCGCGAGGCCCGCCCAAGACCCCCTCAAGTCCCCCGGGACGCGCCCCCGAGGGGCCAGGGCGGAGCCCGGAAAAGACAGATCCTCGGCCCCCCGCCCGCACGCCACACCCCCTCAGCCCCGGTACGCCTCCAGAAGCCGCAGCCAGACCTCGCTGATCGTGGGGAACGACGGCACCGCATGCCACAGCCGCTCGATGGGGACCTCGCCCACGATGGCGATCGTCGCCGAGTGGAGCAGTTCGCTGACGCCGGGACCCACGAAGGTGACGCCGATCGGATGACCCCGGTCCAGGTCGACGACCATACGGGCCTGGCCGCGGTAGCCGTCCGCGTACAGCGCCGCGCCCTCGACCTGGCCCATGTCGACGTCGACGACGCGGATGCTGCGGCCCTCGGCCTCAGCCTGCTCCGCGGTCAGCCCGACCGCGGCGACCTCCGGGTCGGTGAAGACGACCTGCGGTACGGCCGCTTCGTCCGCGGTGGCCGCGTATTCGCCCCAGCGGCCCGTGTCCAGCCGCGCGACGCCCCGCGCGCGTGCCCCGATGGCCGCGCCCGCGATCCGCGCCTGGTATTTGCCCTGGTGGGTGAGGAGCGCCCGGTGGTTGACGTCGCCCACCCCGTACAGCCAGCCGCCCGGTACGTCCCGCACCCGGCAGGTCTCGTCGACCGTCAGCCAGCCGCCCGATTCCAGGCCCACCGTCTCCAGGCCCAGGTCATCGGTGTGCGGGGTGCGCCCGGTGGCGAACAGCACCTCGTCCGCCTCGAGCCGTTCCCCGCTCTCCAGGGTCACCGTGACCGGTCCGTCCGCCCCGCCCGGCCGGGCGAGACTCTTCACCGACGTGCCGGTGCGGACCTCGGCCCCGGCCTCCCTCAGCGTCTCGGCCACCAGCTCGCCCGCGAACGGTTCGATCCGCTCCAGCAGCCCGGAGCCGCGCACCAGCATGGTGACGCGCGAGCCGAGGCCGTTCCAGGCCGTGGCCATCTCGCAGGCCACCACACCGCCGCCCACGATGATCAGCCGTTCCGGCACCGTGGAGGAGCTGGTGGCCTCGCGGCTGGTCCAGGGGTGGATGTCGGCGATCCCGGGCAGGTCGGGCAGCGAGGCCCGGGTTCCGGTGCAGACGGCCACGGCGTGCCGGGCGGTGAGGATCCGCTCGTCGGCGGATCCATCGAGCGGCGTCACCGCGACCCGCTGCGGCCCGACCAGCCGCCCGTGGCCGCGCACCAAGTCGATACCGGCCGACTCCAGCCAGGGGAGCGCACCGTCGTCCTTCCAGTTGCCGACCTGCTTGTCGCGGTGGGCGAAGACATCGGCCGCCGACAGCGCTCCGCCGACCAACTGCCGCAGCCCCGGCACCTGGCGGGCCTCGGACCGGGCGAGCACCGGGCGCAGCAGCGCCTTGCTGGGGACGCAGGCCCAGTACGAACACTCACCGCCGACCAGCTCACGCTCCACGATCGCCGTGGAGAGCCCGGCCGCGCGGGTCCGGTCGGCCACGTTCTCGCCGACCGGGCCCGCGCCCAGCACGATGACGTCGTACTCGTCCCTGCCCTGGTTCATCGCCACTCGCTCTCTCGTTCCGTTTCACCGTCTCAGGGTCATCGTGGCGTCGAGTTACCGCGCGGAGCCACCCGAATCGGTGTTTCGGTCGAGCCGTCTTGGCGCAGGTGACGCGGGTCCGGCGGCTCATGCGTACCGGTCGCGGCCGTGCGCCGGTGCGCGCGACAGTGATCACATGACTGTTTTCACGGAACCCGAGGCCGGCTACCTCAGATCGCAGCGGATCGGCCGGCTGGCCACCGTGGACGCGGACGGCCAGCCGCAGGCGAACCCGGTGGCGTTCTTCCTCAACGAGGACGGCACGGTCGACATCGGCGGCCTGGCCATGGGCAGGACGAAGAAGTGGCGCAACACCGGGACGCATCCGAAGGTGGCGCTGGTCGTCGACAGCCTGGTGAGCGAGCGGCCGTGGATGGTGTGCGGGGTGGAGATCCGCGGGGAGGCGGAGCGGCGCATCGGGCCGCATGACCTCGGCGCCCATTTGAGCGACGAGGTCATCCGGATCCATCCGCGCTGGGTGTACAGCTGGGGCCTGGAGGACGTGCCCGGAGCCACGAGCCGGGCCGTGAGCTGACCCCACGGACCGCTACGGCTTGCGCATCGGTCCGCGCTTGCGCTCCATCATGTGGCGGCCGAGCGCCTGCCGCTGCTTCCAGTCGCGCCGCTTCTCGGCTCGCAGCCGCGCGTCCGTACGGGCCGCGAGCCGCTCGTTCTCCCGCAGCAGTTTGCGGTAGCTCTCCAGCCGCCGCTCCGGAAGCGAGCCGTCGTCGATCGCGGCGAGCACCGCGCACCCCGGCTCGACCTGGTGGGCGCAGTCGGGGAAGCGGCACCGCGCGGCGAGCTCCTCGATCTCGGCGAACGCCTGGGCGACACCGCCCTCGGCGTCCCACATCCCCACCCCGCGCAGCCCCGGGGTGTCGATCAGCACCCCGCCCGAGGGCAGGGGCAGCAGATCACGGGTGGTCGTGGTGTGCCGCCCCTTGCCGTCGCTGTCGCGGATCGCGCGGACGTCCTGGACGGCCTCGCCCACCAGCGCGTTCGCCAGCGTGGACTTGCCCGCGCCGGACTGGCCGAGCAGCACCGAGGTGCCGGGGGCGAGCAGGGCGCAGAGCTCTTCCAGCCCCTCCCCCGTGGCGGAGCTGACCGGCAGCACCCGCACCCCGGGCGCCGCCATCTCGGTGTCGGACACCAGATGGCCCAGGGTGTCCGGATCGGGCACCAGATCGGCCTTGGTGAGGACGAGCAGCGGCTGGGCGCCGCTCTCCCAGGCCAGTGCGGTGAACCGCTCCACCCGGCCGAGGTCGAGCTCGGCGGCGAGGGAGATGGCGATGACGGCGTAGTCGGCGTTGGCCGCCAGCACCTGGCCGTCCGAGCGCTTCGACGAGGTGGACCGTACGAGGGCGGTACGGCGTGGCAGCAGCGTGCGGACGTACCGCGGATCGCCCTCGGCGTCCACGGCGGCCCAGTCGCCGGTGCACACGATCCGCATCGGATCGCGCGGCGTCACCAGCTCGGTGTCCGCCCGTACGGTGCCGTGGGGCGTGACGAGATCGCATTGGCCACGGTCGACGCGGAGCACCCGCCCGGGCATCAGGTCCTGCGCGGCGTACGGGGCGAACGCGTCCGCCCAGCCGTCGTCCCAGCCATAGGCGGTGAGGGCGTGCGAAGACGCGGAGCCGGAGGAAGTGTTGAACACGGAGGAAACCCTTCGAAGGGCGGCCTCCGAAGAGGTGTCAGCCGGAGGCCGCAGGGGTGGAAACGAGGAACTCCTGAACGCGAGCGGCGCTCGCCACCGTGACCGTCATCAATGTCCTCACCTCCTGCTTTCCTCAACTCGTAGCAACACGGGCCAACACGGGCCAACACGGCCCAGCACGGAACGGGAGAACCGTAGCCCGGTCCCGCGCGAGGGCGCCAGCCATTTTCCGGCGGCCATTTTCTGCCGGCGGGAATGGGCGCGTTTCCGGCGGGTGGGCGCGTCAGCGCACCGGGTGGTCGTCGTCCGCCGCGGTGTCCTCGGTCGCGGTGCCGTCCGTGGTGCCGCCCGCGCCGTCCGCCGCGGAGCGTACGTCCGGACGCCTCGGCCCCTGCCGGGGCGTCCGGGGCTCCCCGGCCGCCTTCCCCGCGGGCTCCGGGGGCTGACCGGCGGGCTTGCCACTGGCCGACGCCTCCGAGGACTTCCCCGCGGGCTTCTCCGAGGACTTCCCCGTGGGCTTCCCGGCGGCCTTCTCCGCCGCCTCGCGCTTGGTGTGCAGCCGGGAGCGTATGTCCGCGTGCGGCAGGAACTGGGCCCAGCGCTCGGGGAACTCCGACGGCGGGGTGATCTCCGCCGCGCCGTCGTCCGCCGTGCGCTGGTCCTTCGCCCGCATCCGGGCCGCCTCCTCCCGGGCGCGGGCGGCGCGCTCGGCACGCCCGGCGGCCGTGGCCACCGAGGGCCAGACCCGGTCGATCGCGGCGTTGACCGCCGCCCCGACCAGCACCGCGAAGGCGGACACCCCGATCCACAGCAGCACCGCGACGGGTGCGGCCAGCGAGCCGTAGATCGTCGGGCCCTCGACCGTATGCACCAGGTAGATCCGCAGCAGAAAGCTGCCCAGAACCCATATCGCGAGGGCCACCAGCGCCCCCGGGATGTCCTCCGGCCACGGTGAGCGCACCGGCACGGACACGTGGTAGAGCGTGGTGAGGAAGGCGATGGACAGGACGATCACCACCGGCCAGTACAGGACCGGTACGAGATCCCCGCTGGACGGCAGCAGGTCCACCACCGCCTCCGGCCCGATCACCATCAGCGGAAGCGCCACCGCCCCGATCACGAGCGCCACCAGATAGAGCAGGAAGGACAGCAGACGGGTCCTGACGATCCCGCGCTTCCCCTCCAGCCCGTACATGATCGTGATGGTGTCCACGAACACGTTCACCGCGCGGGAGCCGGACCACAGGGCGATGGCGAAGCCGAGGGAGATCACATCGGGACGGCCGCCCTTGATCACATCGTCCAGCAGCGGCCGGGCGATCTCCTTGACGCCCCGGTCGGAGAGCACGGTCGCGGAGGCGTCGAGGATGTTCTGCCGGATGGTGGCCACCGTGTCGGTGCTGGTCCAGGCGTCGAAGTAGCCGAGCAGCCCGATCAGGGCGAGCAGCAGGGGCGGGAGCGACAGCAGGGTGAAGAAGGCCGCCTCGGCGGCGAGCCCGGTGACCCGGTACTCCATGCAGGAATCGACGGTGTCCTTCAGCAGCAGCCAGGCCATCCTGCGCTTGGACACATTGCGGTACAGGGCGCGGGCCTTGCGGAGCCGGCCGGACGGCTTCGGTGTTTCTTCTGCTGGCTGCACCTTCTCACCGTATCGGGCCTGTTCACCCCCGCTCATCCGGTGACCAGGCCGAACCGCCCGCAAAGGCGTCGGCGGAGGGGATGCCGCGCCGACTCGGCACCACCCTCCGCCCGCCGGGCCCACTGTCCGTGCCGGATACAGCCATGCGCAAAGGTTGCGCCGCGTTGCAGCCGTCCGGACGGCCGGTGGGAGCGTGGCGGCCGCGGGTCAGCAGCCTCCGCAGTTGTAGTAGGTCACGTCCCAGTGGTTGCTCTCGCGCGCGTAGATGTTGCCCGAGCCGGACTTGTACTGCTGGGCGCCGTCACCGGGGCGGGGGCCGATGTTGGTGAAGGTGCCGGTGATGTAGTTGCTGAGGCAGCTGGTGGGGCTGAAGTCCAGCTTGTAGCCGTTCCAGTGGCTGTACGTGCCGGAGGCGTGCCCGGTCTCCGTGCCGCCGGTGATGGTCAGCGCGCAGCCGGTGGCCCCCTTCAGGGTGATGGCACCCTGCACGGTGGTCAGGTTGATCTGCTCGAACGAGGTGCAGGTGGGGTTGTTGCGGTCCGAGCAACCCCCGCTGGAGGTCCAGGAGATCCCGGCGCCGCGCAGCCGGTTCGCCGCGTCGGAGTGGCTGAGCTTGGTCACCGCGGCGGCGGAGGGGGCGTCGGCGGCCGCGGGGGCGCTGGGAGCGGCCACCGCGCTCTGGGCGGTGAGGACGCCGGTGGTGGCGAGGACCGCGCCGCCGAGCAGGGCGCCGAGTCTGATCCGGGTGCTGGTCACAGCCATGGTCGTCTTCGTCTCCTTCATCTGCGGATCCGTGGGCCGTCCGGGACGGCGGCAGCACGATCCCAGCCCTCCGGGTCGGGCGGGCGACCGACCGGGGAAATCGGGACAGCGGGATCGGAAACCGTCCTCGACCTGCGGAGACGGCGGGCGCTGGGATGGCCGATGGGATGCCGGGGCGGTGCGTCCGGCGGCCGATCAGCTCCCCTTGGCCTTCTTGCCGCCTGAGCTCCCCTTGGTCTCGCCGGCCCCCTTGTGCCCCTTCGATCCGGCGCGATAGGCCCGGTCGCAGGCTTTCCAGGCGCTGAAGTCATGGGTGAGCGCCCACAGCCGATGGGCCGCCCGGATGTTCCAGTCCGGGTCCAGCGCCTGCTCCCGGGTGCCGCCCAGCTTGCGCAGCGTGCCGTCGTAGAGCTGGAAGACGCCCCAGTTCCGGGTGGCGTTGGCGTTGGGCAGGGTGTAGAGGGGATCGAGGTACGAGGCGCAGTCCGCGATGCCGACCGCGTGTTCGGGGTCCTCGGTGAAGACCTCGCGGATGCGCCGGGTGACCCGCTCCGGCGTCCAGGTGGCGAGCGGCCTCCCCTCGTTCTCGTAGAGCGCCCGCTTGGTGCGCTCGTCCACCGATCCGTTCGCCGGCAGCCCGCTGCGGAGCTGGAAGACCACGACGCGCATCTGGGTGGCCGGTCCGAAGGCCCCGTCGATGTCGAGCTCGCCGCCCGCGCGGGCGAGCAGTGACTGGAGCTCATGCACACACGCGTCCGACTCCCCCATGCTCACCACGACCGGGCAGCGGGAGGACAGCAGCAGCCGGCCGTCGGAGGCCCCGTCCGAGCCGTCCGGGGACGTCAGCGCCTTTCCCACTGACAGCGCGACCGCCACTCCGGCGGTGACCACGGCCAGGGCGAGCACGGCGATCAGTGGCCGACGGCGCCACGGCGGAGGGGCAGCCGCGGGTGCCGGGGCCGGGTCCGAGGCAGATGCCGGGGGCTCCGGCTCCACTTCCGGCTCCGACTCGGTATCCGCCTCCGCCTCCGCCCCCGTCTCGCCATCCGGCCCCGCCCCCGTCTCGTCCCCTGAGACGGCCGGAACGGCGGCCGCGGCGGGCCCCGTGCGAGCGGCGGACGCGGACACGGCGGCCGGGGCGCGGGAGACGTACCGTTTGCGCTCGGCGTCGGCCAGGACCCAGCGCCGGTGGAGTTCCAGCAGTTCCTCGCTGCCGGCCCCGCACACCTTGCCGAAGCGCGCGATCACCTCGTAGTCGCCGGGCACGCTGGTCCCGGAGCAGTAGCGGTGCAGCGCCGAGCCGCTCACCCCGCTGCGGGTCGCCAGCGCCGCGTAGCTGCGGTTCGTCCTGCTCTTGAGCTCGCGCAACAGCTCGGCGAACTCCTCCACATCCCCGGTCCCGGACACCCCGTCCCGCCCTCCCCCTCTTGAGCGATACCCGTCAAGGCGAGTCAACGGCGTCCATGGTTATCTGTCCACCATGAGCAGCCCCGTGACCACATGGCACCTGGAGCAGACCGCTCCCTCGGATCTCAGCCCGGCGCAGGAGCCGCCCGCCGCGGCGGGGGTGCGGATCGTCCGGGCCGAGGTGCCGAGCCCCGAGTTCAGCCACTTCCTCTACACGGCGGTGGGCTCGGATGTGGCGTGGACCGACCGGTTGGTGTGGTCGCGCGAGGCATGGGAGGAGCAGCTGCACCGGCCCGGTGTGGAGACGTGGGTGGCGTACGAGCGCGGGACCCCGGCCGGGTACATCGAGCTGGAGGGCCAGGACGAGGGCGTGGTGGAGATCGTGTACTTCGGTCTGCTGCCCGCCTTCCGCGGCCGCCGCATCGGCGGGCACCTGCTGACCTGGGGGACCTCCCGCGCCTGGGACATGGCCGAGCGCCGGCCGGACCGCGTGCCGACCAAGCGGGTGTGGGTGCACACCTGCAGCAAGGACGGACCGTACGCGCTGGACAACTACCGCCGCCGGGGCTTTCGGGTCTTCGACGTCAAGACCGCGGACGAGGAGTGACCAACACCACAGCGTCTTGCGATACGAGACATATTCGTCCGCATGGTGGATAAAGGTGGACTCGCCAGAGACCACCATGCGACGCTTCCCTCATGTCTCGAGCTGGAATTGCCTTGGTGAGTCGACGCCACGTCGACCTCGGCCGCATGTCCAGCGCCATCTGTCCGGCGGGCTGACCCGCACCTCGACAGGGCTCTGAAGCCCCGGGCAGCACCACAGCATCTCCCCGCACCCCCTCGCCGCCCCCGACGACGTGGGCGAGCGCGCACGCCTCGACACCTCCCCGCCGCATTCGCACCGGCCACCGCCGTACTCCCTGCCCGCCTGCGCACTCGCAGGTCAGACGGTGCGCGCCGACGTACCACCCGCCGCACCAAAGTCGCTCAGAAGGACACACACCGCCATGGCTGCCACCCCGGAACGCGCAAGCGCAACGCCCCGCCGCAAGGCCGGACGCCACCGCGGCGAAGGCCAGTGGGCCGCGGGGCACTTCACCCCCCTCAACGGCAATGAGCAGACCAAGAAGGACGACGACGGTCTCAATGTGCGGACACGCATTGAGACGATCTACGCCCATCGGGGATTCGACTCCATCGACGGCGCCGATCTGCGCGGCCGGATGCGCTGGTGGGGTCTGTACACCCAGCGCAAGCCCGGGATCGACGGCGGCAAGACGGCGATCCTGGAGCCGGAGGAGCTGGACGACGAGCACTTCATGATGCGCGTCCGGATCGACGGCGGTCGGCTGACCACGGAGCAGCTGCGGGTCGTCGGCGAGATCTCGGAGGAGTTCGCGCGCGGCACCGCGGACATCACCGACCGGCAGAACGTCCAGTACCACTGGATCCGGATCGAGGACGTGCCCGAGATCTGGAAGCGCCTGGAGGCCGTCGGGCTGTCGACCACCGAGGCGTGCGGCGACACCCCGCGCGTGATCATCGGCTCTCCGGTGGCCGGGATCGCCGAGGACGAGATCATCGACGGCACCTCGGCCATCGACGAGATCCACCGCCGCTACATCGGCAGCAAGGAGTTCTCCAACCTGCCGCGCAAGTTCAAGACCGCGATCTCCGGGTCCCCGGTGCTCGACGTGGTGCATGAGATCAACGACGTCGCGTTCGTCGGGGTGCGCCACCCCGAGCACGGCCCCGGGTTCGACCTGTGGGTCGGCGGCGGTCTCTCCACCAACCCCAAGATCGGTGTCCGGCTCGGCGCCTGGGTGCCGCTGGAGGACGTCCCGGAGGTCTGGGCCGGGGTCGTCTCGATCTTCCGTGACTACGGCTACCGCCGGCTGCGCACCCGCGCCCGGCTGAAGTTCCTGGTCGCCGACTGGGGCCCCGAGAAGTTCCGCCAGGTGCTGGAGGACGAGTACCTGGGGCGCCCGCTGTCCGACGGCCCGGCTCCCGAGGAGCCCGTCCAGCGGTGGCGCGACCACATCGGCGTCCACCGCCAGCGGGACGGCCGCTACTACGTGGGCTTCGCGCCGCGCGTCGGCCGGGTGGACGGGGCGACCCTCACCAAGATCGCCGACCTGGCCGAGGCACATGGCTCCGGGCGGCTGACCACCACCGTCGAGCAGAAGATGATCGTGCTCGATGTGACCGAGGACCAGGTGGAGTCGCTGGTCTCGGGGCTGGAGGCGCTGGACCTCCAGGTCAAGCCGTCCCCGTTCCGGCGCGGGACGATGGCCTGCACCGGGATCGAGTTCTGCAAGCTGGCGATCGTCGAGACCAAGGGGCGCGGCTCCTCGCTCATCGACGAGCTGGAGCGCCGGCTGCCCGAGTTCGACGAGCCGATCACCATCAACCTCAACGGCTGCCCGAACGCCTGCGCCCGTATCCAGGTGGCGGACATCGGTCTCAAGGGCCAGTTGGTCATGGACGACAACGGCGAGCAGGTCGAGGGCTACCAGGTGCACCTGGGCGGCGCCCTGGGCCTGGAGCCGGGCTTCGGCCGCAAGGTGCGCGGGCTGAAGGTCACCGCCACCGAGCTCCCCGACTATGTGGAGCGGCTGCTGCGCCGCTTCGAGGAGGAGCGCGAGGACGGCGAGCGCTTCGCCACCTGGGCGGCACGGGCCAGTGAGGAGTCTCTCAAATGAGCGAGCGCGCCGCCCCGTTCTACTGCCCTTATTGCGGGGACGAGGACCTGCGTCCGTCCGAGGAGGGCCATGGCGCGTGGGAATGCGCGTCCTGCAATCGAGCGTTCCGCCTGTCGTTCCTCGGGCTGCTGGCCAAGGGCCTGCGGCGCGACCCGATCGATGAAGGGGACACGGCGATATGACCCGGCTTGCGCACACCGACCTCGAGGGGCTCGCCGAGAAGGCGGGCCACGACCTCGAGGACGCCCCAGCGCTGGAGATCCTGCGCTGGGCGGCGGACACCTTCGGATCGCGGTTCTGCGTCACCTCCTCGATGGAGGACGCGGTGGTGGCACATCTCGCCTCCCGCGCCTTCCCCGGTGTCGATGTGGTCTTCCTCGACACCGGCTACCACTTCCCCGAGACCATCGGCACCCGTGACGCGGTGGCCGCGGTGATGGATGTCAACGTCATCACCCTGACACCCCGTCAGACGGTGGCCGAGCAGGACGCCGAGTACGGCGCCCGGCTGCATGACCGCGACCCCGACCTGTGCTGCGCCCTGCGCAAGGTCCAGCCCCTTGAGGAGGGGTTGCGGGAGTATGACGCCTGGGCCACGGGATTGCGTCGGGACGAGTCGCCAACGCGCGCCAATACCCCGGTCGTTGGCTGGGACGCGCGTCGCCGTAAGGTGAAGATCTCCCCGATCGCCCGCTGGACCCAAGCGGATGTCGACGCCTATATCGCCGAGCACGGTGTGCTGACCAACCCCCTGCTGATGGACGGCTATCCGTCGGTAGGCTGCGCGCCCTGCACCCGCCGGGTTCTGGAGGGCGAGGACATTCGGTCCGGCCGCTGGGCGGGGAGCAACAAAACCGAATGCGGGCTGCACGGCTGATGGCTGTCGACCAGGAGAACGAGATGAGCGCCCCCACGACCACCGGTGCCACGGTGTGGCTGACCGGTCTGCCGAGCGCGGGAAAGACCACGATCGCCTATGCGCTGGCCGAGCGGCTGCGCGGCGAGGGCCGCCGGGTGGAGGTGCTCGACGGTGACGAGATCCGCGAGTTCCTCTCCTCGGGGCTCGGTTTCTCCCGCGAGGACCGGCACACCAACGTCCAGCGCATCGGCTTCGTCGCCGAGATGCTCGCCTCCCACGGCGTCACGGTGCTGGTGCCGGTCATCGCGCCGTACGTGGACAGCCGCGAGGCGGTCCGCAAGCGCCACCAGCGCGAGGGCACCCCGTATCTGGAGGTGCATGTCGCCACGTCCGTCGAGGTGTGCTCGGAGCGGGATGTGAAGGGGCTGTACGCGAAGCAGGCCGCGGGGGAGATTTCGGGGCTGACCGGTGTGGACGACCCCTACGAGGCCCCTGCCGACCCGGATCTGCGCATCGAAACCCACAGGAACAGCGTGCAGGAGTCGGCGGCCGAGGTGCGGTTGCTGTTGAGTGAACGGGGACTGCTGTGAGCCACGCACGCGCGGCCATCGCATCGCGGGCCACGGCGCTCCCCGCACCCGGGGGCCGGGCCCACGGCGAGGAATCCGCCGATATGACGGGAAGCTACTACCGCAGCCGAGCGAACGAAAGGGGCGCGGCATGACGACCGTGACGGCGATCAACGCGGAAGAGGGCGCGGGCCTGTACGCGCTCGCGCACTTGGACGCGTTGGAGTCCGAGGCGGTGCACATCTTCCGTGAGGTGGCGGGTGAGTTCGAGCGGCCGGTGATCCTGTTCTCCGGTGGCAAGGACTCCATCGTCATGCTCCATCTCGCGCTCAAGGCGTTCGCCCCGGCGGCGGTGCCGTTCTCGCTGCTCCACGTGGACACCGGGCACAACTTCCCCGAGGTCATCGAGTACCGGGACAACACGGTGGCCCGGCACGGCCTGCGGCTGCATGTGGCCTCGGTGCAGGAGTTCATCGACGACGGCCGGCTGCGCGAGCGCCCGGACGGCACCCGCAATCCGCTGCAGACCGTCCCACTGCTGGACGCCATCGACAAGAACCGCTTCGACGCGGTCTTCGGCGGTGGCCGCCGGGACGAGGAGAAGGCCCGCGCCAAGGAGCGGGTGTTCTCCCTCCGGGACGAGTTCGGCGGCTGGGACCCACGGCGGCAGCGCCCGGAGCTGTGGCAGCTCTACAACGGCCGCCACTCCCCCGGTGAGCATGTCCGGGTCTTCCCGCTCTCCAACTGGACCGAGCTGGACGTGTGGCAGTACATCGCCCGCGAGAAGATCGACCTGCCGCAGATCTACTACGCGCATGAGCGCGAGGTCTTCCGGCGCGGTGGCATGTGGCTGGCGCCCGGTGAGTGGGGCGGTCCGAAGGACGACGAGTCCGTGGAGCGGCGCATGGTGCGCTACCGCACCGTGGGCGACATGTCCTGCACCGGTGCCGTCGAATCGGACGCGGTGACCATTGAACAGGTCATCGATGAGATAGCCGCCTCCCGGCTGACCGAGCGGGGTGCGACCCGCGCCGACGACAAGTTGTCGGAGGCCGCGATGGAGGACCGCAAGCGCGAGGGGTACTTCTAACGATGACGAGCAATCTGACGTCCGAGGAGCAGGCCGCCGCGGCCGCCGTGGAGCGGTCCGCGGCCACCTCGCAACTGCGGTTCGCCACCGCGGGCTCGGTGGACGACGGCAAGTCCACCCTGGTCGGGCGGCTGCTGCACGACTCCAAGTCGGTGCTGGCCGATCAGCTGGAGGCCGTGGAGCACGCCTCGCGCAGCCGTGGCCAGGAGACGCCGGACCTGGCGCTGCTGACGGACGGGCTGCGCGCGGAGCGGGAGCAGGGCATCACCATCGATGTCGCCTACCGCTACTTCGCCACTCCCAAGCGGCGGTTCATCCTCGCCGACACCCCCGGCCATGTGCAGTACACCCGCAACATGGTCACCGGCGCCTCCACCGCCGAGCTCGCGGTCGTCCTGGTGGACGCGCGCAACGGCGTGGTGGAGCAGACCCGGCGGCATGCCGCGGTCGCCGCCCTGCTGCGGGTCCCGCATGTGGTCCTCGCCGTCAACAAGATGGACCTGGTGGACTACGCGGAGCCGGTCTTCGCGGCCATCGCCGAGGAATTCACCACCTACGCGGCCTCGCTGGGCGTCCCGGAGATCACCGCCATCCCGATCTCGGCGCTCGCCGGGGACAATGTGGTGACCCCGTCGGCGAACATGGACTGGTACGGCGGCCCGACCGTGCTGGAGCACCTGGAGACCGTGCCGGTGGGCACCGACCCGTCCCAGGACCCGGCGCGCTTCCCGGTGCAGTACGTGATCCGTCCGCAGACCGCCGAGCACCCCGACTACCGCGGCTACGCGGGCCAGATCGCCTCCGGTGTGCTGCGCGTGGGCGATGCCGTCACCGTGCTGCCGTCCGGCCGGACGAGCACCATCACCGGGATCGACGCGCTCGGCGCGATGGTGGACGTGGCGTGGGCGCCGCAGTCGGTGACCGTCACGCTCGCCGACGACCTGGACATCTCGCGCGGGGATCTGATCGCGCCGAGCGACCACGCCCCGGAGACCACCCAGGACGTCGAGGCCACCGTCTGCCATCTGCACGACCGTCCGCTGCGGGTGGGCGACCGGGTGCTGCTCAAGCACACCACCCGCACCATGAAGGCGATCATCAAGGACATTCCGTCCCGGCTGACGCTGGCCGATCTGTCGCACCACCCGGCCCCGGGTGAGCTGGCCGCCAACGACATCGGCCGGGTCGTGCTCCGTACGTCCGAGCCGCTGGCGCTGGACGCGTACGAGGAGTCGCGGCGCACCGGTTCCTTCCTGCTGATCGACCCGGCCGACGGCACCACGCTCACCGCCGGGATGGCGGGCGACTCCTTCGCGGCGTCGGCCGACGGTGCCGACGCGGCGCGGGACGACGAGGGATGGGACTTCTGACGATGGCCGGTGAGGTGTTCTCGACGTTCGCCAAGGAGGGCGGCCGCGTAGGCAGCGGGGCGCTCGGCAGCGGTCAGGGCGGGGTCGGACGATGTGCGCGCTGACGCCGCAGTCCGCCCCTGTCCAGCACCGCCGCCGAAAACCGTCTGATCTGCCGGGCGTCCTCTGACGCCGCCCCGGCCCGTCGAGAGGAACACCTCCGTGTCGTCTGCCGAGCCCCTGCTCCCCGCGCGACCAGCCAACCGCCCCCGCCGCCACACCCGGATCCTGGCGGCGGCGGCCGTCCTCCCCCTGCTGATGGGCGCGCTGGGCGCCTGCGGCTACGGCTCGCAGAAGAAGACCGACGACCAGGGCGCCTCGGCCCTTCCCGCGGCCGGCGGTGAGAAGATCGACGGCCTGGACAAGGTGAAGGTCGGCTACTTCGCCAACCTCACCCACGCCACCGCGCTGGTCGGCCTGCGCAAGGGCGGCCAGATCCAGCAGGAGCTGCACGGCACGAAGGTGTCGCCGTTCGTGTTCAACGCCGGTCCGTCCGAGATCGAGGCGCTCAACGCGGGCTCCATCGACATCGGCTGGATCGGCCCGTCGCCGGCCATCAACGGCTATGTGAAGTCGCACGGCTCCAACCTCAGGATCATCTCCGGGTCGGTGTCCGGCGGCGTCAAGCTGGTGGTCAACCCGAAGAAGATCAAGACGCTCGACGACGTCAAGGGCAAGAAGATCGCCACCCCGCAGCTGGGCAACACCCAGGACGTGGCCTTCCTCAACTGGGCCGCGAGCAAGGGCTGGAAGGTCGACCCCCAGAGCGGCAAGGGCGATGTGTCGGTGGTCCGCAGCGACAACAAGGTCACCCCCGACGCGTACAAGTCCGGTGCCATCGACGGCGCGTGGGTGCCCGAGCCGACCGCGTCCAAGCTGGTCGCCGACGGCGGCAAGGTGCTGCTGGACGAGTCCTCGCTGTGGCCGGACAAGAAGTTCGTGATCACGAACGTGATCGTCCGGCAGGAGTTCCTGAAGGAGCACCCGAAGGTCGTCGAGGCCGTGCTGCGCGGCTCGGTGAAGACCAACGCGTACATCAAGGCCAACCCCGAGCAGGCGAAGAACGCGGCCAACGCGGCGCTCAAGGAAGAGACCGGCAAGCCGCTGCCCGCCGAGGTGATCGACCCCGCGTGGAAGTCCATCCAGGCCATCGACGACCCCCTGGCCTCGACGCTGCACACCGAGGCGGACCACGCGGTCCAGGCGGGTCTGCTGGAGAAGCCCGATCTCAAGGGCATCTACGACCTGGCCCCGCTGAACAAGGTCCTCAAGGCCGAGGGCAAGCCGACCGTCTCCGACGCGGGTCTCGGCGCCAAGTAGCCGCCCGTCCGTCCCCGTACCCACGGTACGCACGTACGCATGTACGCATCCATCAGGAGGTGACCGGATGTCCCCGGCGCTGACCACCGAGAAGGACGACCGGGCGGACGCCGCGGCGGCGGGTTCACCCGGCCCCGCCGAGACCGCCGGATCCGTATCGATCGCCCACGTCCACAAGTCCTTCGGCCGTCCCGGAGCGGCCCAGCCCGTCCTCGAGGACATCAACCTTCAGGTGCGGCCCGGCGAGTTCGTCTGCATCCTGGGCGCTTCCGGCTGCGGCAAGTCGACCCTGCTCAATCTGATCGCCGACCTGGACAAGCCGTCCGCGGGGGGCATCGAGGTCCCCGGCGGCCGGCCGGCCCTGATGTTCCAGGAGCACGCCCTGTTCCCGTGGCTGACCGCGGGGAAGAACATCGAGCTGGCGCTGCGGCTGCGCGGGGTGCCGCGCGCCGAGCGCAGGCCGCAGGCCGAGCGGCTGCTGGAGCTGGTGCGGCTCGGCGGTGCCTACGGCAAGCGGGTGCACGAGCTGTCCGGCGGTATGCGGCAGCGCGTGGCGCTGGCCCGGGCGCTGGCGCAGGACTCCAGCGTGCTGCTGATGGACGAGCCGTTCGCCGCGCTCGACGCCATCACCCGCGATGTGCTGCACGAGGAGCTGACCCGGATCTGGAGCGAGACCGGCGTCTCGGTGCTGTTCGTGACCCACAACGTCCGCGAGGCCGTCCGGCTGGCCGAGCGCGTGGTGCTGCTGTCCTCCCGCCCGGGGCGGGTCGTCCGCGAGTGGACGGTGGACATTCCGCAGCCGCGCCGCATCGAGGACGCGGCCGTCGCCGACCTGTCCGTTGAGATCACCGAAGAACTGCGTGGGGAGATCCGCCGCCATGGCCAGCAGTAAGACCACCCGCGGCACCGCGGTCGACGAAGCCGAGGGCGGCAGCGGCGGCGGGCAGTCCATAGAGAAGTCCGTGGAGAAGTCCACGGCGAAGACGACTAGCGGGAACGCCCAGGACCTGGCGGGCCTGGAGGCCGGTCTGGACGCCCTGGACACGGTGCAGATCAAGCGGGTCTCACCGGTCGAGGTGCTGGTCCAGAAGGTGCTGCCGCCCATCGTGGCCGTGGCCGTCGTCCTGGCCGTGTGGAAGCTGCTCGTCGTCGCGAAGGTCACCGACGACTACAAGCTGCCCGACCCGGGTCTGGTCTGGGACTCACTGCGCCAGCTGTGGCTGCAGGGCGAGCTCTTCGACATCGTCTGGACCAGCGTCTCGCGCGGTCTGTTCGGCTTCCTCATCGCGCTGGTGATCGCGACCCCGCTGGGGCTGATCGTCGCCCGGGTGAAGTTCATCCGCGCCGCTCTCGGCCCGATCCTGTCCGGGCTGCAGTCGCTGCCCTCGGTCGCCTGGGTGCCGCCCGCGGTGATCTGGCTGGGCCTGAACGACCAGATGATGTACACCGTCATCCTGCTGGGCGCGGTCCCCTCCATCGCCAACGGGCTGGTGGCCGGCATCGACCAGGTGCCCCCGCTCTTCCTGCGGGCCGGACGCACCCTCGGCGCCCGCGGTCTGGTCAGCGCCCGGCACATCCTGCTGCCCGCCGCGCTGCCGGGCTATGTCGCCGGGCTCAAGCAGGGCTGGGCCTTCTCCTGGCGCTCGCTGATGGCCGCCGAGATCATCGCCAAGTCCCCGGACCTGGGCCTGGGGCTCGGCCAGTACCTGGAGAACCAGCGCAACAACTCCGATATGGCGGGGGTGCTCCTCGGCATCCTCATGATCCTCGTCGTCGGCATCGCCATCGAGCTGCTGATCTTCGCCCCGATCGAGCGCCGGGTGCTGCGCAGCCGCGGCCTGCTGGCGAGCGCGCGCTGACCGAACTCGACCGAACCCACCGAACCCACCGAACCCACCGATCGGAAGGCCACGGAAAGCCATCACCATGTCTGCCCCGACCCTGCTGATCATCGCCCACGGCAGCCGCGACCCCCGCCATGCGGCGACCGTCGACGCGCTGCGCGCGCGGGTGCGGTCGCTGCGGCCGGGGCTGCGGGTGGAGGCGGCGTTCCTGGAGTTCAACGCGCCACGCGTACCGCAGGTGCTGGCCCGGCTCGCCGCGGAGGACGCCACCGAGGTGATTGCCCTCCCGCTGCTGCTGACCCGCGCCTTCCACGCGAAGACCGACATCCCGGCGGTGCTGCGCGAGGCCACGGCCCGCCACCCCCGCCTGTCCGTCCGCCAGGCCGAGGTCCTGGGCCCGTCCCCGCTGCTCATGGACGCCCTGGAACGCCGCCTGTACGAGGCGGGGCTGCGCCCCACCGACCGCCCCTCGACCGGGGTCGTCCTGGCCTCGGCGGGCTCCACCGACCCGGAGGCGATCGCGGTGATCGCTGAAATCGCGCGGGAGTGGCGGCACACCGGATGGTGCGCCGTGCGACCCGCGTTCGCCTCCGCCTCTCTTCCCCGCACCGAGGACGCCGTCCGCGCCCTGCGCGCGGAGGGCGTCGCCCGGGTGGCCGTGGCCCCCTACGTCATCGCCCCCGGCCGCCTCCCCGACCGCATCGCCCACGGCGCGCGGGCGGCGGGCGCCGACCTCCTGGCCCCCGTCCTGGGCCCCGCCCCGGAACTGGCCCGCCTCCTGCTGCGCCGCTACGACGAGGCGCGCGGGGCGGGCGAGGTGCTGCTCAGCGCCTGACAACCCGAGCGGAGCGGCCCGCCCGCCCCTAGGGCGCTCAAGCGGCTTCAGCATGGTCGAAAGTGGCGCCTCCGGACCGGCTGAGCCACACCAGCCTTGCCGTCACGCCGTCCTCACCAGCGCCGCGCGTGAACCATCGAAGGGCGCGCTCCGGCGAGTTGAGGACCATCTGGCCGGTACCGTCGGCCGTGATCACGTGGACGGGACCCTCACCGAAGGCGATTCCCCACGCCGCGACACACCCGTCTTTCAGGCCAGGCCGCACCTCGCACTCCTGGACAACGGCGAAGATTCTGGGCGCGACGGCGAGGACGAGGTCGCAGAGTTCCTTGTCGAAGAGTTCTGGGGAGTGCGGTGTCTCCATCTGGGCCTCCACGGGCGCAGTAGGCTTCGGCTGCCGCTCACCGCTGCGTGATGAGCGCATCACGTAAAGTACGCCACAAAGTTGTGCCCGCCACAACTTTGTGGCAGGCGTTGGGGGCCGACAGAGCTACAGAACGAACGCCTGTCGGATTGTCGAGAAGTCGGAGGCGCCGGGCATGGCGGTGAGAAGTCAACCCACGGCACGCCAAGTGCGGTTGGGCATCGAACTGCGCAAGATGCGTGAAGCGGCGGGCTTGACCGCCCGACAAGCGGCCGAGCGGGTCGGCACGACTTCGGCCCAGATGAGCCATGTGGAGGCGGGACGCACGGGCGTCAGCGAGGAACGGCTGCGCGGAATGGCGACGCATTACGCCTGCCTCGACGACGCACTGATCAACGAGTTGGCGGCCATGGCCACGGAACGCGACAAGGGGTGGTGGGAGGAGTACCGGGGAACCCTCGCTCACGCGGCCCTGGATCTCGCCGAACTGGAGCATCGATGTCGCCGTTTGCGCACCTTCCAGGGTGTCTACATCCCTGGGCTTCTCCAAGTGGAGAACTACACGCGTGCTCTCATGGCCTACGGGGTTCCCCGGCCGTCAACACGCCAATTGGACGCGCTGGTCGCGTTCCGTATGCGACGGCGGGAGGTCCTCGACAGGGAATCGCCGCCCGCGTATGAAGCAGTCGTTCATGAAGCCGCCCTGCGGACACTGGTCGGCGACCGGGAGGTCGCACGCGAACAGCTCGGCTTCATCTTGGAGCAAGGCGAACGGCCGAACGTCACTATCCGAGTGATCCCCTTCGACATAGCGGGATTTGGAGGCGCCGGGAACCCCGTCTTGTACGCACATGGCCCTGTGCCGGGGCTCGACACCGTACAGATCGATGGGCCACACGGCCCGACCTTGCTGGATGCGGAGTCGCAGCTCGCACGCTATCGCGCCCTTCTCGACAAGGCTCTGGACTTCTCACTTTCAGTAGAGAAGTCTCGGCAATTCATGCACACCATCACTCGGGAACTGTGAAGGGCGGAACCATGGAAAAGCCGATGAGGTGGCGGAAGTCCTCGTTCTCCGGGCACGGTGAGGCAGACGACTGCATCGAACTCGCCGCAGTTAACGAAGAGATAATGCTTCGGGAGAGCGACACGCCCGCTGACGCCCTCACCACCACACCGGGCCGACTCAGAACCTTCATACGCGCCGCCAAGGCGGGAGCGCTGGACCACCTGGGGCGGTAGCCACGAAGGGCGGTGCGGTCCTCGTGGCTACCGCCCCCGCCGTTCACCGTACGTTCCGCGTCTCGCCCTACCTCCGTGTCGGCGCCGTCCCCGATCGGCGCTGGACTTCCGGGCATGCGCAACGAAGAGAGCACCGCCCGCCGTCGGCTCGGCATCCGGATGGGGGCCGCACTGGGGGCCGCCGTGGTCGTCGCGGTCATCCAGCCCCCGGCGCTGGCGGCGCCGGACGGCGGATCCTGGACGACGGAGACGGTGGCCCCGGGGGTGCGGATGCGCGCCGGGGTGCTCCGGAGCGCGGACGCGAAGCCGGTCTGGACGGTCACCGTGCAGGCGCCCGGTTCCGCGCCGCTGGGCGACCGGTCCTGGGCGGACGCCACGGCGGGGCGGCTGCGCGAGGCGGGGTTCGAGCCGCGGGTCGAGCGGGTGGTGTGGCCCGCCTACGCCGATACGCCGCACGGCACCATGGGATGGCGGGTGCGGGTGGGCTCGTACGCGACCACCGGCGAGGCGCAGGGCACCCGCGAGAAGGTCGCCGCGGCCGGGTTCACGGCGGTGGCGGAGTGGACCGGCTACGACGGCCAGCGGCCCGCGGACCGGGAGAGCGTGCATGTGGCGGTGATCGACCCGGCCCGGTTCACCGGCACCGTGGCGGCCACCCATGACCTCAGCGTGGCGGACCGCGAGACGACCTCTTCGGTCGCCGCGAAGCGCCACTCCCTGGTCGCCGTCAACGGTGGCTTCTTCGTCACCGCCGACGCGGACGGCGTCCAGGGCACGATGGCCGGAATCTCCGCGTACGACGGCGAGTTGGAGTCGATGGCCGCCGGTTCGCGGGCCGCGCTGATCCTCGCGGACGGCGGCCGGCACGCCCGTATCGCCGACCTGACCAGCACGGTCACCGCGCGGGCGGGGTCGTCCACGTATGCGGTGCAGGGCATCAACCGGGTGCCCGGCAAGGTGCGCAACTGCGGCCGCCCCGGGGCCACTCCGACCGAGCTGCCCCGGCAGGATCTGACCTGCTCCGAGGCCGACGTCCTGGTGAAGTTCACCCCCAGGTTCCGCGCCGAGCTGCCCACCGGGCCCGGCACCCAGGTCGTACTCGACGCCGACGGCCGGGTGGTCTCCACCGGCCCGCGCGGCGGCACGGTCCCGGCCGGGGGCTCGGTGCTCCAGGGCATCGGCGCCGCGTCCGACTGGCTGACGGCCCACGCCCGGCGGGGTGAGCGGATCGCGCTGGAGGAGGTCGTCCGGGACACCTCCGGCCGCCGGGTCCGGCTCGACTCCGACGACAGCATCGTCAGCGCCGCCCCCACCCTGGTGAAGGACGGCCGTATCGCCGTCGACGCCGCCACCGAGGGCACCCTCGACCCGAAGAACCTCTCCTTCGGCTACGCCTGGTCGAACGTGCGGCAGCCCCGCACGATGGCCGGGCTCGACAAGAAGGGGCGGCTGATCCTGGCCACGGTGGACGGCCGGCAGCCGGGGGTGAGCGAGGGCTTCACCCTGGAGGAGGCCGCCCGCTTCATGCGCTCCCAGGGCGCCGTCCAGGCCCTCAACCTGGACGGCGGCGGCTCCACCGCCATGGCGGTCAACGGCAAGCTCGCCAACATCACCTCCGACGCGACGGGCGAACGCGCGGTGGGCGACACGGTCCAGGTACTGCCGTAATGTGACGCCTCGGCCACCGCCGTTGGTGTTCGGCTCACTCCTGTGGGTGATGTTCATGGCTTCCGGGCGCGAGTCCACGGTTCAGGCTGAAACTCTCGGGAGACGTCCCTTCAGGTGGCACGCTGAGCCAGGAAACACCGGGAGTCACAGCCATGAGCGTCGCCGAGACGCGAATCGACGATCACGTAGGCCCCTGGACGGTCGAGGACGTCCTTGCGCTTCCGGCACACCCAGCACGGGCTCGTTATGAGCTCGTGGAGGGTGTCCTCTCCATATCTCCCGCGCCTGGCTTGGCCCACCAAATCGTGTCTTCCGCACTACGCGGCCAGATCGACGCCGCCTCAACGCAGTCCGGCGCGAGGTTTCTGACCGTGGGGGCGGTGATGGTGACGGATGATTCCAGGCTGTACATCCCTGACATCGTCGTTGCCGATCGCACCGCCGTCTCGCGCGGCATGCTGGCCGCGCCGCTTGAGGCGATACTGCTGCTCGGGGAGATCGTCTCTCCGTTCAGCCAGTCCATCGACCGCATCCTCAAGCCCGCCCTCTACGCTCAGGCGAAGGTGCCCGCCTATTGGCGAGTCGAGATGGAACCGGATCTGTGCGTGGTGGTGCACGCCCTGGACGGGGACACCTACCGCGAGGTGGCCACGGTTACCGGCAGGGCTTCCGTCGACGTCGCTGGAGAATTCACCGTCGACCTGGATCTCGACGCCGTGCGCCGCGAGTGGGAAGGCTGACGCCGGGTCCCGGCACCTCGGTCACCTCGTCAGAAGGCAGAACCCGAACTGCGTCCAGCAACGCCCAGGGGCGCAACCGGCCGGCCGGTTGCGCCCCTGGGGTGATCACTTCACCTGCGTGAGCCTCGGTGAGGCTTGCTCGGGCTTACTCGACGACCTTCAGCAGCTTGTTCGGCGTGCCGTCGCCCGGGTTGGAGATCTTGTCGGCGGTCGCGCCGTCCGTCAGCGCCTTCGCCACGTCGGCCGGCTTGGCGTCCTGGTGGCCGCTGAGGTAGACGGCGGCGGCGCCCACGACGTGCGGGGTGGCCATCGACGTACCGGAGATGGTGTTGGTCGCGCCGTCGTCGGTGTTCCAGTCGGAGGTGATGTCCGAGCCGGGGGCGTAGATGTCGACCACGTCACCGTAGTTGGAGAAGTCGGACTGCTCGTCCTGGTCGGTGCTGGAGGCGACCGTGATCGCGTCCTTCACCCGGGCGGGAGAGCTCTGGCTGGCGTCGGAGGACTCGTTGCCCGCCGCGACGGCGAAGGTGACACCGGAGTCGATGGCCTTCTGCACGGCGGCGTCGAGGGCCTCGTCGGGGGTGCCGCCCAGGCTCATGTTGGCGACGGACGGGCCCTCGTGGTGCTCGGTGACCCAGTCGATGCCCGCGACGACCTGCTCGGTGGTGCCCGAGCCCTGGTCGTCCAGCACGCGCACCGCGACGACCTTGGCCTTCTTGGCGACGCCGTGCTCGGCCCCGGCGATGGTGCCGGCCACGTGGGTGCCGTGGCCGTTGCCGTCGTCGGCGCTGTCGTCGTTGTCGACGGCGTCGAAGCCGGACGTGGCCCGGCCCTCGAAGTCCTTGTGGCTGGTGCGGACACCGGTGTCGATGACGTAGGCGGTGACGCCCTCACCCGCGCTGTCCGGGTAGTTGTACGCCTTGTCGCCCTCGGTGTCCTCCTGGTCGATCCGGTCCAGGCCCCACGACGGCGGGTTCTCCTGGGTGCCCTTGATCGTGTAGCGGTGGTTCTGGACCACCTTGGCGACCGACGGGTCGGCGGCCAGCCGCTTGGCCTCGGTGTCGCTCAGCCCGCTGGCCGAGAAGCCGTTGATGGCGGAGTCGTAGGAGCGGCTCAGCTTGCCGCCGTACTCCTGGGCGAGGTCCTTGCCCTCGGCGGCGGCCTTGACGGTCTTGCCGCCCTTGAGCATGACGATGTAGCTGCCGTCGACGGCGCTCTTCGACTGGGTGCCGAAGACGGTGCCCTCGGCGGGCTTCGCGGTGGTGGCCCCGGCCGGAACGGCCACGAAGACACCGGCGGTGACGGCGGTGGCGGCGGCTACGGCGAGGCCGAGTCGACGCGCGTTGCGCTGCTTGTGAACTGCCATGACGAGGGTTCCTCCTCGTGCGGTTGTGGGGGGTAATCCGCACCCCGGATCGCGTCCGATCCCTCAAGTGCGGCAGGACCGGAGTGTGTTGGGGCCACTCCGGTTCTCACACGACCCTGACTGATGAGTACGGGTCAATTCAAGATCCCCGCCGATATCCCCGACGATGTGTGACATAGGCAACGTTCCGCGCTTCGACCGCTCCCCGACCTCGAGGTCAACGCCCTTTGCGTGTAAGGGGCTCGCATCAGGGAGGGTAGGGCTGTCCCCCCTTCCTCGGATGGAGGGAACCACCGGAGGGTTCACCGGTCAGCAGGATGGGTCGGCCCGCCGCCGCGGCCTAGCGTCATCCATGAGTGGCGGGGACGTTCCGCCACCAGGGCATAAGGGGATGTCGTGGCGGACACAGGCCGCTTGGAGAGGCCGCGCGGGATAGCCGCCCGCGCGGGCAGTTGGAGCGCCCGTCACCGGTGGGCGGCGGTCGGGGGCTGGGTGCTGCTGGTCATCCTCGCCCTGGCCGTCGGCTCGATGACGGGCCGGGTGGATGTGTCGGACAGCGAGCAGGTTCCCGGCGAGTCCGGGCGCGTCTCGACGATTCTCGACGAGGCGGGCATTGACGCCGCGGCCGGGGAAACCGTACTGATCCAGGCGAAGGGCGGCGGACTCACCGCGAACGACCCGGCCTTCCAGAAGGCGGTCGACGCGGTGATCGCGGGCGTACGCGACACCGGCCAGGTGACCGCCCTCCGCTCCCCGTACGAGACCAAGACCATCTCCGCCGACCGGCGCTCCGCGCTGGTGCAGTTCGAGATGCGCGGCGACCCGGAGAAGGCGTCGGAGCACATCCAGCCGGTCCTGGACGCGGTGGGCAAGGCCCAGGACGGCCACCAGGACCTGCGGATCGAGGAGTTCGGCGACGCCAGCGGCCAGAAGGCGTTCGACGACGCGTTCGGCGACGACTTCACCCAGGCCGAGTTCTCCGCGCTGCCGGTGGCCCTGGGCATTCTGCTGATCGTCTTCGGTGCGCTGGTGGCCGCGCTGCTGCCGGTCGTGCTCGCGATGACGGCGTTCCTGGCCACCACCGGTCTGGTGGCGGTGGTCAGCCACTGGGTGCATATGAGCGACACCGCCAACTCCGTGATGCTGCTGGTGGGGCTGGCCGTCGGCGTCGACTACTGCCTGTTCTACCTGCGCCGGGAGCGTGAGGAGCGCGCCGCCGGACGGGACGCGCAGACCGCCCTTCGGATCGCGGCGGCCACCTCCGGCCGGGCCGTCCTGGTCTCGGGTGTCACGGTGATCGTGGCGATGGCGGGCATGCTCTTCACCGGGATCGCGGAGTTCAAGGCGATGGGGCTCGCCACCTTGATGGTGGTGGCGGTGGCGATGGTCGGCTCGGTGACGGTGCTGCCCGCGCTGCTCTCGCTGCTCGGTGAGCGGGTGGAGAAGGGCCGGGTGCCGTTCCTGGCCCGCGCCAAGCGGCGCGGCGGCGGCGAGAGCCGGGTCTGGCGCAGCGTCCTCGGCCCGGTGCTGCGCCGCCCCAAGCTGTCGCTGGCCCTCGCCAGTGGCGCGCTGATCGCGCTGGCCGTCCCCGCCGTGGGGATGAACACCGCGAACCTCACCATGGACCAGGAGTTCGGGGACCGGCTGCCGGTCGTGACCGCGTACAACCACATCGACGAGGCGTTCCCGGGCGGGTCCGACCCGGCCAAGGTCGTGGTGAAGGCGGACGACATCGACGCGGCGCCGGTGCGCGACGCCCTCGCCCGGTTCCGTACCGAGGCCGTGGCGAAGGGCGCCTCCAAGGGTCCGGTCGACGTGACCGTCCACCACAAGCAGAACGTGGCCGTGGTGGAGGTCCCGCTGATCGGCGGCTCGGACGAGGCCAAGGCCGAGAAGAGCCTGAACGTGCTGCGGGACGAGGTGCGCCCGGCGACACTCGGCACGGTGGACGGGGTGGACGCCCCCATCGGCGGATCGACCGCCTCCTCCAAGGACTTCAACGACAAGCTCGGCTCGGCCGTCCCCCCGGTCTTCGCCTTCGTGGTGGTCTTCGCCTTCCTGCTGATGCTGATGTCCTTCCGGTCGCTCACCATCGCCGTCACCTCCATCGTGCTCAACCTGCTGTCGGTGGGCGCCGCGTACGGCATCCTCACCGCGGTCTTCCAGCACGGCTGGGGCGCGGGGCTGGTCGGCGCGGAGGGCGTGGGCGCGATCGTGTCGTGGCTGCCGCTGTTCCTCTTCGTGATCCTGTTCGGGCTGAGCATGGACTACCACGTCTTCGTGGTCTCCCGGATCCGCGAGGCGCGCCTGGCCGGGCGGAACACCAAGGACGCGGTGGTGCACGGTGTGGTGACCACGGCGGGCGTGGTCACCAGCGCCGCCGTCATCATGGTCGCGGTCTTCTCCATCTTCGGAACGCTGTCGATGCAGTCCATGAAGCAGATGGGCGTGGGCCTCGCGGCCGCGGTCCTCATCGACGCCACCGTCATCCGGGGAGTGCTCCTCCCGGCCGTGATGCTGCTGCTCGGCGAGCGCAACTGGTACCTGCCGAAGTGGCTGCGGTGGCTCCCGGACCTCGCCCACGACGAGCCCGCCCCGGCCGAGCGGCCCACCGCCGTGGTGGGTGCGCCCGCGAGGCCGGACGCGGACGACCGGCCCCGGCACGCCAGGGTCTGACGGCTCCACGGCGCTCGCGCAACCGCGCAACCGCGCAACCGGCCACATGGTCTTCGGACCGTGTGGCCGGTTCGGCGTCGTGAGGGGTCGGGGACGGAAAAGGCGTTGCGCGTCGTCCTGCCCGGTCCCTACGGTGCGGGGATACGGCGGAGATCCGCATACGCGTCGTTTCGCGTACGCGCGCACGGAAGGAGCACACCGATGGGCGGCAGTCCCGGCATCGGCGTGTTCACCCGCGTCAACACCCGTGGCTGTGCCCGGGTGGCGTGTGCGCGCTTCTCGCCTTCGCTCACCCGCCGCCCGCGGCGCGGCCCCGGTGCCCTGGCCGGCCCGGACGCGCCCGGTGTCTCCATGAGTCTGTGAGCGCCCCGCTCCGCTGACTCGCCGGTGTCCGATCGTCTCACGCGGTGAGCCGATTCCTCGCGGTGAGCTCGCGGTGAGCTCGCGGTGAGCTCGCGGTGAGCTGATCCCTCCGTGTGAGCTGATCCCTCGCCGTGAGCCGACTCCTCGCCGTGAGCCGATTCCTCGCCGTGAGCTGATCCCTTGCCCCCACGCGCCCTCGGCCAGGGCCCCCGCCAGTCCAGGAAGCACTCGTTCCGGGACGGGCGGCAGGGCCCGTTCCGCGCTGCTGCCGCCCGCCCGGCTCCGAAAGGACCGTGGCCGTGGCCCGCAATCGACACCAACTCCCGACCCCGCACCGCACCGCACGCGACCGCGCGAGGCGCGCGTACGGGCAGAACTTCCTCATCGACCCGGGCGCCGTCGCCCGCGTCGTACGCGCCGCCCGCCCCGGGCCCGGCGATCTCCTGGTGGAGGTCGGCGCGGGCAAGGGGGCGCTCACCGAGGCGCTGGCGCCGCGCTGCCGTGAGCTGATCAGCTATGAGATCGACCGGCATCTGATCCCGGGGCTGCGGGAGCGGCTGGCCCGGTATCCGCGGGTCCGGGTGGTGCACCAGGACTTCCTGGCCGCGGCGCCGCCGCGCGAGCCGTTCGCCCTGGTCGGCAACGTGCCCTACGCCCGTACCGCCGAGATCGTGGCCTGGGCGCTGCGGGCGGGGCCCCAGCTGACCTCCGCGACGCTGCTCACGCAGGCGGAGTACGCCCGTAAGCGCACCGGGGACTACGGCCGCTGGTCCCTGCTGACCGTACGGTCCTGGCCGGAGGTCGAGTGGCGGCTGTGCGGGCGGGTGGCGCGCGCCGCCTTCCGGCCGGTGCCGGCGGTCGACGGCGGGATCCTGCGGCTGACCCGGCGGCCGCACCCGCTGCTCACTGACCCGGCGGCCCGGTCCGCCTACGCGGACCTGGTCGAGCTGGGCTTCACCGGGCTCGGCGGCTCGCTCCACGCGTCGCTGCGCCGGGGCTGTCCCGCCCGCGTCCTCGACCGGGCGTTCCGGGCGGCCGGGCTGGAGCCGGACGTGGTGGTGGCCTACGTGTCGCCGGAGCAGTGGCTGGTCCTCGCACGGGAGTTGAGCGGGGTCCGCCGGGTCAATCGCGGCTACCGCTGATAGCGGGCGAGCACCAGGTTGCCGTCCTCGACCAGCCGCTTCCGTAGCTCCCCCATCCCGATCGCCCCGCTGTAGTACTCCTGCAGCGCCGGGGTGGCCACCTTGTCCTTCCACTCCGGATAGCCGCGCACGGACTGGGCGGGTGCCGGTCGCAGCCCTCCGGCCAGGGCGGCGCCGGTGGCCCAGCCGTGCCGGCGGGTGTGCAGGGCGGGGTCGCGCAGCGCGGTCCGGCCGGTGGGGAGCATCCAGTCGCCCCGGGCGAGCCGCACCATATGCGGTGGGCGCAGGAAGAAGTCGATGAAGCGGGCCGCCTCCTTCTGGTACGGGCTGTCGGCGGCGATGGACAGCGTCTGGGGGCTGACCCCCTGCCGCTGGTCGCCGCCGGGTCCGGCCGGGGACGGCAGTACGGTCCAGGCGAAGCCCTTGGGCGCCTGCTGCACGATCTGCTGACGGTAGGAGAAGCCGAGGGGCACCATCGCGTACTTGCCGCCGAAGAAGCCGGGGAGGGTGTCGGAGCCGCCCATGCCGAGGGTGGTCCGCGCGGCGCTGCGGTCGCCGCCCAGCTGGTCGTGGATGACCCGGGGCACCCGCTGGTCGGCGGCGTCGAACCGGACGGTGACCTTGCCGTCCGCGCCCCGGTGGAAGACCTTGCCACCGGTGGACAGGGAGAGGTTGAGGGTCGCGGAGACGGGCTCCTTGAGCGGCCAGGCCACGCCGTGCGTCCCGTCGCGGGTCAGCTCCTTGGCCGCGTCCTCGAACTCGGCCCAGCTCCAGGGCCGTTCGGGGGCGGGGATCCGCACCCGGGACCGCTCCAGCAGGGCGCGGTTGGCGATGAGCACGCGCGGCTCCTGGAGGAACGGCACACCGTGGATGCCACCGGCGAAGGTGGCGGCCTGCCAGGTCTGGGGCGGGATCTCGTCCTTGAGCCGCTGGGGCAGCAGGTCGGTGAGGTCGGCGAGATAGCCGCCGTAGGCGAAGTCGGCGAGGTCGTCGGTGGCGTCGTGGATGATGTCGGGCGCCTCGCCGCCCTCGAAGGAGGTGAGCAGCTGGTCGTGGACGCTGTCCCAGCTGCCCTGGACGTAGTCGACCCGGATGTCGGGGTGGGCCGCGTTCCATTCGGCCACCAGCTGCTTGTTGGCCTGGATGGATTCCTGCTGCCAGGCCAGGGACTGGAAGCGGAGGGTGATCCGGCCGCCGGATGCCCGCCGCCGTCCGGGCGCGCAGGCGGAGAGCAGGGTCCCGGTGGCGGACAGCGTCCCGGCGGCGGACGCGGCCAGCAGCGTGCGGCGGCGCATCAGTGCTTCACCGCCCCGGCCAGGGTGCCGCTGGTGATCCGGCGCTGGATGAGCGCGAACAGCACGAGCGAGGGCAGCGTCGCCAGCAGGGAGGCGGCGGCGAGCGGGCCGAGGTCGGCGACGCCCTCGGCTCCGATGAAGTGGGTGAGGATGACCGGCATCGTCTGTTTCTGCGGGGACTTGAGCAGGACGAGCGCGAAGAAGAACTCGTTCCAGGCGGTGATGAAGGCGAAGAGGGCGGTGGCCACGATGCCGGGCGCCAGCAACGGCATGGTCACCGAGATCAGCGTCCGCGCTCGGCTCGCGCCGTCCACGGCCGCGGCCTCCTCCAGTTCGCGCGGTACGGCCCGGGCGTACCCGGCCAGCATCCAGAGGGCGAACGGCAGGGACCACACCACGTACACCATGATCAGCCCGGAGAGGGAGTCGATCAGGCGGACCTCCTTGAGCACCAGGAACAGCGGGATGATCACCAGGACGAAGGGGAACGCCTGGCTGACCACGATCCAGCCGGTGGCCGCCCGGGACAGCGGGGAGCGGTGGTGCCGGGCCATCACATAGGCCATCGGGGTGGCGATGACGACGGTGATGGCCGCGGCGGCGAGGGAGGCGATCAGGCTGTTCCCGGCGGACCGCAGCAGCGGCTGCTCGTCGAAGGCCTGGCGGAAGTTGTCGAGGGTGGGATGGTCGGGGATCCAGCCGGGGTGGAGGCTCGCCAGCTCACGCGGCGGTTTGAACGCGGTGGAGACCAGCCACAGCAGCGGGAAGGCCAGGAAGACCAGATAGCCGAGGAGGGCCAGGTACTGGCCGGTGCGGGCGGCGCGGCGCCGGGCGGTGCGGGTGCCCATGCGTCGGCGCCGGGCGGTGAGGCGGGTGCTCATGCGTCGGCGCCGGGCGGTGAGGCGGGTGCTCATGTGTCGTCGTCTCCCTTCAGCCGGGCGACGAGATGGACGGCCAGCAGGATGGAGACCACCGCCACCAGCACACAGCCCATCGCCGCCGCATAGCCGAACTGGCCGTAGCGGAACGCCTCTTCATAGGCGAAGAGCATCGGCAGCCGGGTGCGGCCGCCGGGTCCGCCGCCCGTCAGGACGTAGACCAGCGCGAAGGAGTTGACATTCCAGATGAAGCTGAGCGCGCTGATGGCGAGGGCGATGGGCCTGATGGCGGGCCAGGTGACGGTGCGGAAGCGGCGCCAGGCACCGGCACCGTCCATGGCCGCGGCCTCGTGCAGTTCGCGCGGCACGTTGGAGAGTCCGGCCAGCAGGGTGACCGTGACCTGCGGAAGGCGGGCCCAGATGCCGACCACGACGACGGCGGGCAGCGCGGTGGACAGGCTGCCGAGCCAGTCGCGGTGGGTGCCGAGCGTCTCGTTGAGCAGCCCCGCGTCGGGGTGGTAGACCAGCCGCCACATGATGCCGACCACGACCTCCGGCATCGCCCAGGGAACGATCGCCAGCGCCCGCGACAGCCAGCGGAACCGCAGGTTCTGATTGAGCAGCAGCGCGAGTCCGAGCGCGAGCAGGAACTGCGGTACGGAGACGGCGACCGCCCACACCAGGCCGATCCGGAAGGACTCCCAGAAGAGGGTGTCGCGCAGCAGGTCCTGGAAGTTGAGCAGCCCGATCCACTGGGTGGGGTCGGTGCGGCCCGCCTGCGCGTCGGTGAAGGCGAGCGCGATGCCGTAGAGCAGCGGGCCGACGCTGAGCAGGAGGATCGGGATCAGCGCGGGCAGCACCAGGAACCACGCCCGGTGGCCGTTCGCCGCGCGGCCCGGGCCCTTGCCTGTGGCGGTGGGCGGGGGCGGGGCGGAGCCCTGGTCCGAGCGCGCCGAGTCGGCGGTCACGGGTATCACGGCAGGGCCTCCTTCGGACGCGGTGGGAGGGCGGTCCGGTGGGAGAGCCCACGTCATCGTGCGGAGGGCGGGCGGTGCAGTCAAGCGGTTCACCTGCGGTAGCCGATGCGAGACTTGGGCGCCGACGAGGAGCAACCGAGCAGAATGGGGTACGGCGGTGGCGGATGTCGCGTTCACGGAGGAGCGGGCACGGGCGGTGCTCTCGGCCGCGCTGCCGCCCTACCGGGCCGGTACGGCGGAGGCCCGGCTGCTGTCCCTCGGCGAGAACGCCGTCTTCGCCGTCGACAGCCTCTCCCTGGTGGTCCGGATCAGCCGCGATCTGGAGGTGTGGGACCGGGCCGCCCGGGAGCTGCGGATCGCCGACTGGCTCGCCCGGGAGGGACTGCCCGCGGTACGTCCCGACCGGCGCTTCGGCTCCGAGCAACCGCTTCCGTTCGCCAACCACCTCGTCACGTACTGGCAACGGCTTCCCGATCCGGTACGCCCGGCCGGGCCGCGCGACCTCGCGGAGCTGCTGCGGATGGTGCACGCGCTGCCCGACCCGCCCGCCGGTCCACCCGCCGGTCCACCCGCCCCGGCACCGCCGCCGCTGCCGCTGCCGCGCCGCGATCTGCTGGGCGGGATCGAGCGCTGGCTGCGGCTGGCCGGGGGCGCGATCGACCCGGCGGACGCGGCGTATCTGCGCGCCCGCCGGGACGACTTCGCGGCCGCCGTCGAGGACCTGACCCCGCGGCTCACCCCCGGCCCGATCCACGGCGACGCGCTGCCGCGCAATGTGCACATCGGCCCGGACGGCCCGGTACTGGTGGACCTGGAGACCTTCTCGCACGATCTGCGCGAGCACGATCTGGTGGTGATGGCGCTGTCCCGGGACCGCTATGGGCTCGGCGCGGAGGCGTACGACGCGTTCGTGGCGGAGTACGGCTGGGACGTCCGGGAGTGGCCCGGCTGCGGGGTGCTGCGCGGCGCGCGGGAGACGGCGAGCTGCGCCTGGGTCGCCCAGCACGCCCCGGGCAACCCGGCGGCGCGCGCCGAGTTCACCCGCCGCATCGCCTCCCTGCGGGAGGACGACCCGACGGTGCGCTGGCACACGTTCTGAGCAATTCGCTCAGGCGCGCCACCCCGGGTCGCGGCCGCTCAAGGCGATCGCGCGGTCCAGCGGAGGCGCGTCGGCCGGGACGGGGATCCTGGGGCCGAACAGCTCCTGGGGGCGCTCCTCGTCCGGGACCGCCGACAGCCATCCGATGACGGCCTCGGCGCTGCGAGCATCGCAGTCGTAGGGCTGGCCGGTGGCGCGGGCCAGGTCCCAGCCGTGGATCAGCAGCTCGTCCAGCGCCACGACGCCCATCATCTGGGCGGGCATGGTGACGCCCCCGGCCACCGTGGTGCCCTGCCAGGCGGACGGCTCGCGCCAGGCCGCGGCCATCGCCTCGAGCCGGCGCGGCAGCTCCTGCCGCCACTCGGGGTCAAGCCGGTCCGCCGCCCCCTCCCCGGGGGCGGGGTCGTCCGGGCCCGCCGCGGCCGTGGTCTTCTCCGCCGCCTGGCGCATGCCAATGGCGAGCCCCATGAAGTGGTCGAGCAGATCTCCCACGGAGTAGGTGCCACACGGTGTGGGCGCGCCGAGCTGCTCGTCAGAGACGCCGCTGAGCAGCGCCGTCACCCGCTGGGCGGTGGGTCCGAAATCGATCATGGTGGTCTGTTCATCGGTCACGGTCGTCTTCTCCTCGCTCGAGTCCGTGGTCCGTCCCCCTTACCCGTACGGACCGCACCGCCGTCGGAAACTCATCGGTGCGGCGCGCTCCGATATTCGCCCGGTGGTCGCTCACCCCAGCCCCGGTGGGCCACTACCCCACCACCGCCCCCGCCTCCCGCAGGGGCCAGCCGGCGTCCACGACCGCGTCCGGGGTGCCCTTGCGGCGCAGCCACGACTGGAAGTCGGCCGCCCAGCCCGCGTACCACCCCACCTGCTTGCGGTGGAGGTCCCACAGCTCGAGCCCGGCGACCTCGCGGTGGCGCTCGGCGAGCGCGCAGGCGACCCGCACCGCCGCCAGCGCGTCCGCACCGGCGTCATGGGCGCGGTCGTGCACCACCCCGTACTCCCCGCAGACGGCCTCCAGCGTGCGCTTGCCCTTGCGATAGCGGTCGACGGCTCGGTCTATCGTGTACGGATCCACCACGGGGCCGGTCTCCGCGCCCTCCAGCCGCTCGCTCAGCGGGCGCAGCCCGTGCCGCCCCAACTCGGCGGCGAGCAGGCTGAGATCGAACGCCGCGTTGTACGCCACCACCGGGGCGCCGGCGCGCCAGTGGGCCACCAGCACCTCGGCGACCTCCTCGACCACCTCACGCGCGGGCCGGCCCTCCGCCGCCGCCCGCTCATTGGTGATCCCGTGCACCGCCACGGCGCCGTCGGGGATGGGCACTTGAGGATCGGCCAGCCACTCGCGCCGCCCTATCGGCTCCCCGTCCCTCACCTCGACCACGGCCGCCGTCACGATCCGTGACGTCCGCGGATCGGTGCCCGTCGTCTCCAGATCGAATCCGATCAGCAGCCCCCGATGCCAGCCCATGACCGCCCCTCCCTTTGTCGTACTTCCCCCAGGTGTGCACCACCTTCCCACGCACCACTGACAACGACCGGTGAAGGACCTCCGGGGCCGCGGGCCCGACGAGCCGCAACCCCGCGAGCCACCACCCGGTGCCCCACGACAAGTCCTCAGACGTCTGAGGACTCTGTGTTAAAGTCCCGCCGTCCTCGGAAGATCGTTCGGGAAGGAAGGCGCGGCGCGGTGGCGGAGACGGCACGGTTGCGGCACGGGCCCGTGGTGCCGCGGGTCGAGAGCGCCCTGCGCGCGATGCTCGCGGAGGGCCGGTGGCGGCCCGGTGAGCGGCTGCCCAACGAGGTGGCGCTCGCCGCCGAACTGGGCGTGGGCCGCTCCTCGGTGCGGGAGGCCGTGCGGCTGCTGGCCCATGACGGGCTGGTGGAGGTGCGCCATGGTTCGGGCACCTACGCAGCCGAGCCCCCGACCCCCGCCGCGGAGGGCGATATGCGGCGGCTGTTGCGCCGGGCCCGGCTGCGCGAGGTGTACGAGGTGCGCCGCGCCCTGGAAGTGGAGGCCGCCCGGCTGGCCGCCGGGCGCCTGCGCCCCGAGGACATCGGGCGGCTGCGGGACCGTCTCGCGCTGCGCGAGGAGCGGGCCGGAGGCGATCCGGCCGCCTTCGTGGACGCCGATCTGGCCTTCCACCGGGCCGTGGTGGAGCTGTCCGGGAACGCCGTGCTGCTCGGCCTGTTCACCTCCGTCCTGCCGGTGCTGCGCGCCGCGCTGGTGGAGATGGTCAGCTACGAGACGGCACTGCCCGATGTGTCGTGCGCCCACGCCGAGCTGCTGGACGGGCTGGCGCGCGGGGACGCCGACGCCGCGATCGCGGCCACGGTCTCCCATCTCGAGGCCGTCATGGAACTGTTCGACAGCGAAAAGGAGGTGGCGGCCCCGTGACCGCCCCGGCCGTCCCCGTACTCAGGCTGCGCGATGTGGATGTGGTGCGCGACGGCACCCCGCTGCTGCGCTCGATCTCGCTCACCGTCCACCAGGGGGAGCACTGGGCGCTGCTCGGCTCCAACGGCGCGGGCAAGTCCACCCTGCTGAGCCTCGCGGGCGCGCTGGTGCACCCGACGCACGGCACGGTGGAGGTCCTCGGGCGCACGCTGGGGCGGGTGGATCTGCGGGAGCTGCGGTCGTTCGTGGGCCATGTCGATCCCCGGCATCCGCTGCGCTCCCCGCTGCGGGTGCGGGACGTGGTGCTCACCGGGCTGACCAACACCGTGGAGCCGGTCCCCCGACGCCACTCCACTCCCGAGCAGCGGGAGCGGGCCGACCGGCTGCTGACCACCCTCGGCATGGGCGGGAAGCTGGACGCGCGCTGGCCGACCCTGTCGCAGGGCCAGCGCGGCCGGGTGCTGATCGCCCGGGCGCTGATGCCCCTCCCCCGGCTGCTGCTGCTCGACGAACCGGCCACCGGCCTGGACCTGGCCGCCCGTGAACAGCTGCTGGAGAGCCTGGACACCCTGCGCCGGGAACACCCCGAGCTGGCCACCGTCCTGGTGACCCATCACCTGGAGGAGCTGCCCGCCAGCACCACCCACGCGATGCTGCTGCGGGAGGGCGAAGTGCTGAGCGCGGGGGAGGTCGACGCGGTCCTGACCACCGACGCCATCAGCAAGTGCTTCGACCACCCGGTGCACATCAGCCGCACCGACGGCCGCTGGGCCGCCCGGGCGCTACGGCCGCCGTACCAGGGCGCGGACCATCCGGCTCATCACAGCGGACCGTCCGGCTCATAACAGCGGTCAGGACACCGGCCGGGAGTCCGCCCAGACGCTCTCGAACTCCTCGCGGTAGGTGCCGAAGAGCCCGCCCTCGCCCTCTTGGGCCCCGCCCTCGCGGACGACGTCGCTGCCCCGCCCGCCGCCGCGCAGCACGAGGACCGGGGCCTCCATGCCCCGGGCCTTGCGCAGATACGGCTGGACGACCGCGAGGCCGTCCGCGCCGTCGCCGTTGACCAGGTAGGCGGTGAAGCGGGGGGTCTCGTCGAAGACATGGATCTCGAACGCGTCCGGGTCCCGCAGCCGGGCGCGCACCCGCCGCATATGGAGGATGTTCATCTCCACCGAGCGGCTCATCTCGCCCTTCTTCAGGCCGAGTTCGCGCTCCCGCCGCCGTACCGCGCTGCTCGCCGGGTTGAGGAAGAGCAGCCGGGCCCGGCAGCCGGATTCGGCCAGCCGGACCAGCCGGCGGCCCGAGTAGTTCTGGACCAGGAGGTTGAGCCCGATGCCGACGGCGTCGAGCCGGCGGGCGTTGCCGAAGAGGTCCTCGGCGGGGAGCTGGCGCTGCAGCCGCACCCGGTCGGGATGGACGCCCACGACGTCGGCGTAGCGGTCGCCGACGAGGTCCTCGACGGCGTCGATGGGCAGCCGGTCGGCGGAGGGGGAGCCGGTGCCGCTGCCGAGGATCTCCAGCAGCCGGGCGGAGGCGCGCTCGGCCTGGGCGAGGACGGTCACGGACAGGGCGCGGTTGCGGGAGACGACATTGCGGGCGACCTCCAGCTCGTCCAGGGCCAGCTCGACCTCGCGGCGGTCGTCGAGGTACGGCTCGAAGCACGGCCAGTGCTGGACGAGGAGTTCCCGCAGCTGCGGCAGGGTCAGGAAGCTGACGACATTGTCGTCGGCCGGGTCGAGCAGATAGCCCTTGCGCCGGCTCACCTCCCGGACCGCGACCGCCCGCTGCACCCATTCCTGCCCGGCGGGGCCGGCGGCGGCGATGACCCAGTCCTCGCCGTGGACCGGTTCGTAGATGGGCCGCAGTACGGCGTTGACGACCGCGCGCAGCCGCTGTTCCACGAGGTTGAGCCAGATATAGGCCCGCCCGGCCCGGCGTGCGCGTGTGCGCACCTCGCTCCAGGCGTCGGCGCCCCAGTCCAGTTCCGCTCCGATCTCCATCGGCCGCACCAGGGACACTGCGCCGGGAGGTGCGTCGGTGGAGCCGTCACCCCCGGGACCTCCGTCACCGGGGGGCAGCTCCAGCCCGCCCGAGCTCACCTGTGCACCGCCTTCCGCCCCCGTCCAACGATCACCGCAGACTACTGCGCTGGCGGGGGCGGTGCGACACTCAGGTCCTGCCTATCGGGTCAACGTTCCTCTTCTGTATGGCCGTTGTGTCCGGACAGTGCAGGAGGCGTGAGGGGATTCATAGCGGTGACGTCGCGCGGGGAGAGCTGGAAGCCCTGCCAGTGCAGCGGCATGGGCTCCTGGTCCTCATCCCGGGCGATGTGATGGAACCCGATGTTGACCCATACGATCGGGTGTTTGAGGGTCTGGCCATTGACCCACTTGTCGACGCTCTTGCCCGCACCGGCGCCGCAGTTGCGCAGATTGTTGCTGGCGAACTGCTCACACTTCTTGTACTCGGTGAAGTAGACGTCGTGCTTGGTGAAACTACGGCCCTGGTACTTGGTGGTGTGGCCGGGGACGATCTCGTAGCTGCGCGGATGGCCGTCCTTGTTCTTGCCCGTGGAGCTGACCACGCGCCACCAACGGGCCGGTGCCGCGTCGCCCGCCAGCTCCTTGGTGACCTTGGTGCGGGTGGTCTTGGTCTTCGGGATCCGCCCCGAGGTCGCGGTGGTCTTCGAGTCGTACTGCTCGACCTTGCTCTTGGACGAGCCGTCGAGCCCGAAGTTCAGCCGCCAGAAGACGTTGTGGGCGTGGCTGGTGGCGTAGTCCTTGGCGCCCTTGCCGAGGGGCCAGCCGCGGCCGTCGCCCGCGTCGTAGTCCATCGGGGAGAGCGTGCCGGTGGCGCCGACCTGCATGGTCATGGTGCCGTCACCGGCGAACCGCCACTCGGTGATGTACTCGTACCAGCCGACCTGGTTGACGGTGTAGACCAGCAGGTCCTTGCCCTGCAGCTGGTAGACCTTGTTGTCCTCGCCGGCTCCGAAGCCCCCCGTGCCCATGCGGTAGGCGTGGCCGCGGGCCCGGGTGGTGGCGCACAGGCCCTTCACATTCGGATGCTCGGGGTCCCAGGCGTCGGGCACCCGCACGGTCTTGATGGTGCCGCCGGGGCATTCGGCCGGGTCGAGCTGCTGCAGCCCCTGGGCGAAGCCCTGCCCGGTGAGGTCGTCGTACTCATTGCTGCCGTCGTCGTACGGCACATGGATCTGGCCCAGCTTGGCCGAGGTCAGCACCTTGATCGGGGCGCTTTCGCCCTTGGGCTGGTACGAGACCTTGTCGAGCACCAGACCGGCGTTGCTCTCGTAGTGCCAGCACATCCGCCAGGTGGTGCCGCCGTCCAGCTTCTGCTCGATTCTGTACGGGGCGCTGCAATCCGCCGCGGCCGGGCTCTGCGGGGCCGCCTGGGCGGTGCCGACCGGCCCGGCGGCGACCGCCACGGTGCCGAGCAGCGCCGAGGCGCCGATGGCCGCCGCGACCCGGGCACGGGCGCGGCGGAGCCTGCTTTCAGGCATGGAAGGACTCCTGTGATGAAGGTGAGGCATAGGGATGTGCGCTGTGCCGGTGCCTGGCACCCGGCTCAGGTCAGCTTGGCGACCTTGCGGGCGCTCAGGTCGATCACCATCTGCCGGGTGTCGATCCACGGGCCGTTCACCACCCGGGTGAACAGCCGTACGCAGCGGTGCGCGCCGCAGTCCCCGACCGAGGCCGGACCGGGGTTGCCCTCGCCCGCGCGGTAGACGAAGCCGGTGACGGTCAGCTGGTCCGGGCGGGTCAGCGCCTTGCCGGTGGCGTCCTTGAAGTCCTTCTTCAGCCCCTCGCCCAGCTTGTCGTCCATCAGCAGCCGCGCGGCCTCCATCACCTCGTCGCGGTTGGGCGGCGGCTGGACCCCGTGCTGGGTGTCGGTGGCGGTCACCTTGCCGCTGCCGAGGTCGACCGTCTTGGTGACGTAGGTGTCGTCCTTGTAGTCGTAGTACGTCACCTCGGCGCGGCGCGGCGCGTCGGCGGCCCCCACCTCGTCGGGGCCGAGCTCCGCGAGGTCGGTGGAGAGCCGCTCGGGGCCCTTGGCGCCCTTGACGTCCTCGCTGCTCAGCCGGAAGCCGCCGCCGCCCGTGAGGGCCTGGGCGCGCTTCATCTCATCGTCGGTCAGTGGATCGCGGCCGGTGCCGGTGCGGCCCTGCTCGGGCGCGTCCTCCACCACACCGGGCAGCTGCCGGGCCGCCTGGCCCTGTTCCGCCGCCGAGCCCTGGGGTCCCCCACCCGAGCTCTCTTTGCCGGAGGCGCTCCCCGGGAGCGTCACCCCGATCATGACCGCCGTGGCCGTGGCGGCCACGGCGGCGCCGGCCACCACCTTGCCCAGGTGGCGGTGCATCAGCTTGCGCACATCCTCCCCCAATCCCCCCTGTCATCACATCGGACCGCATAGCGGGATACGCGTACGCGGAGGTCACCCGGTAGGACGAACCGATATGGCCGTAGGTTGCCTCCCTTTTGAGGAAGTTCTGTTGAAAGGGCGGATGGGTCGGGCCAGTTGGGAAAGGATGCAGGGTCGGTCAGGTTCCGTCCGGTGCCCGGGGTGCTCGCGGTCCCCGGAGAAGAAGTGGAAGAGTCGACGTATGCAGGTCTGGCCGGGGCAGGCTTACCCCCTTGGCGCCACGTACGACGGCGCCGGAACCAACTTCGCGGTGTTCTCCGAGGCCGCCGTCCGTATCGAGCTGTGCCTCCTGCACGACGACGGCTCGGAGACGGCGGTCGAGCTGCGGGAGTCCGACGCGTTCGTACGCCACGCCTATCTGCCGGGGATCATGCCGGGGCAGCGCTACGGCTTCCGGGCCCACGGCCCGTACGAGCCGGAGGCCGGCCACCGCTGCAATTCCGCCAAGCTGCTGCTGGATCCGTACGCCAAGGCGCTCAGCGGGCGGATCGACTGGGGCGAGGAGGTCTACGGCTACCACTTCGGGCGGCCCGACAAGCGCAATGACCTCGACTCCGCCCCGCACACCATGGCGTCCGTCGTGGTCAATCCGTACTTCGACTGGGGGGACGACCGCCCGCCGCGCACCGACTACCACCGCACGGTCATCTACGAGGCCCACGTCAAGGGGCTGACCATGCGCCACCCCCGGCTGCCCGAGGAGCTGCGCGGGACGTACGCGGCGCTGGCCCATCCGGCGATCATCGAACATCTGACGGAGCTGGGCGTCACCACGCTGGAACTGATGCCGGTGCACCAGTTCGTCCACGACCACCGGCTGGCCGACGCGGGCCTTGCCAACTACTGGGGCTACAACACCATCGGCTTCTTCGCCCCGCACAACGCCTACGCCTCCTGGGGTGACCGGGGCCAGCAGGTGCTGGAGTTCAAATCGGCCGTCCGGGCGCTGCACCAGGCGGGCATCGAGGTCATCCTGGACGTGGTCTACAACCACACGGCCGAGGGCAACCACCTGGGCCCCACGCTCTCCTTCCGGGGCCTGGACAACGCCTCGTACTACCGGCTGACCGAGGACCGCCGGTACTACATGGACACCACCGGCACCGGGAACTCCCTGCTGATGCGCTCCCCGCACGTACTGCAGCTGATCATGGACTCGCTGCGCTACTGGGTGACCGAGATGCATGTGGACGGCTTCCGCTTCGATCTGGCGGCGACGCTGGCCCGGCAGTTCCACGAGGTGGACCGGCTCTCCTCGTTCTTCGACCTGGTCCAGCAGGATCCGGTGGTGAGCCAGGTGAAGCTGATCGCCGAGCCCTGGGACGTCGGCGAGGGCGGCTACCAGGTCGGCAACTTCCCACCCCTGTGGACCGAATGGAACGGCAAGTTCCGGGACACCGTGCGGGATCTGTGGCGCGGCGAGCCGAGGACACTCGCCGAGTTCGCCTCCCGGCTGACCGGCTCCTCCGACCTCTACCAGGGCGACGGGCGGCGCCCGCTGGCCTCGGTCAACTTCGTCACCTGCCATGACGGCTTCACCCTGCGCGACCTGGTGAGCTACGACGAGAAGCACAACGAGGCCAACGGCGAGTCCAACCAGGACGGCGAGAGCTACAACCGCTCCTGGAACTGCGGGGTCGAGGGCGAGACCGACGACCCGGCGGTGCGGACGCTGCGCGAGCGCCAGATGCGCAACTTCGTCGCGACCCTGATGCTCTCCCAGGGCGTGCCGATGCTCAGCCACGGCGATGAGTTCGGGCGCACCCAGGGCGGCAACAACAACGCGTACTGCCAGGACAACGAGGTCTCCTGGGTGCGGTGGCCGGATCACGTCAAGGGGCAGGACGGCGAGTGGGAGGACCGCTCGGCGCTGGAACTGCTGCGCTTCACCCGCTCGCTGGTGTGGCTGCGCCGCGACCATCCGGTCTTCCGGCGCCGCCGCTTCTTCCACGGACGGCCGGTGGAGGGCACCCATGACGAGCTGTCCGACATCGCCTGGTTCACCCATGAGGGCGAGGAGATGATCCCGCGCGACTGGCAGGCGGCGCATGCCAAGTCCCTCGCGGTCTTCCTCAACGGCAGCGCGATCTCCGAACCGGGGGTGCGCGGTGAGCGGATCACCGATGACTCGTTCCTGCTGCTGTTCAACGCCCACCATGAGCCGCTGGACTTCGTCGTCCCCATCGACCACGGCAAGCAGTGGCAGGTCATCGTGGACACGGCGGTGCCGGCGGGCGTGGAGCCGGGCAGCGGGACGAAGGTGGCGGCGGGCGATGTGCTGACCCTGGTGGACCGCAGCCTGATGGTGCTGCAGCGGCCTGCTTAGATCCGGGGCCCGTCTGCGGGGTGTCCGGCGGACGACCACGCGGCGGAGCCGCATGGTCCGCCCCTCCCCTGGGCCCCGGGGTCTGGGGCGGAGCCCCAGTTGAGGGAAGGGGCGGGGAGGGGCAACAGCGCGCCGCAGGCGTCACGATCCGTCGGGCACACCCTCGGTCCAGGCACCGCCCGGAGGCGCGGGGAGCGTCCGTTCGGGTGCGTGGGCCTCTCATGGAGCGCGCCCAGTGGGTACGTACGTTCCTATGACGGCTGACCCCGGCACACCCACCGCCACCTATCGCCTCCAGCTCCAGCCCGCCTTCCCCTTCGCGGCGGCGGAGCGAGCGGTGCCGTATCTGGCCTCGCTCGGCGTCTCCCATCTGCATCTGTCCCCCGTGCTGGAGGCGGTGCCCGGCTCCACCCACGGCTATGACGTGGTGGACCACTCCACCGTCCGGGCCGAACTGGGCGGCGAGGAGGGGCTGCGCGCACTCGCCCGTACCGCGCGGGCGCACGGCCTCGGGCTGATCGTCGACATCGTCCCGAACCATATGGCCGCCCCCGCCCCCGAGCGGCTCAACGGCCCGCTGTGGGAGGTGCTGCGGGACGGGCCGGAGTCGGCGTACGCGCGGTGGTTCGACATCGACTGGCGGGCCCAGGGCGGCAAGGTGCTGCTGCCGGTGCTCGGCGGCCCGCTCGGTGAGGAGTGGGAGCGGCTGCGCGTCGAGGACGGCGTGCTGCGCTACTACGACCACGCCTTCCCGCTGCGGCCCGGCACCGAGGGGCTGCCGCTCGCCGCGCTGCTGGACGCCCAGTGGTACCGGCTCGGCTGGTGGCGGCTGGCCCGCACCGAGCTCAACTACCGGCGCTTCTTCACCATCTCCGAGCTGATCGCGGTGCGGGTGGAGGACCCGGAGGTCTTCGACGCCACCCATGCCACGCTGCTGGAGCTGATGCGGGACGGGGTCGTGGACGGGCTGCGGATCGACCATCCGGACGGGCTCGCCGATCCGGAGGGCTATCTGCGGCGGCTGGACCGGGCGGTGCGGGCGGCGACGAGTGAGACGAGGGGCAGGGAAGGTGGGGGCGGCCGGTGGACGGTGGTCGAGAAGATCCTCGCCCGGGACGAGCGGCTCACCGAAACCTGGCCGGTCGCCGGGACCACCGGCTATGACGCGCTGCACCACATCGACGGGCTCTTCGTCGACCCGGACGGGCTGGCGAAGCTGACCGCCCGCTATCGCGCCTTCGCCGCTCCCCCGGCCGACCTCGGCGGCGACTGGCCCGCGACGGTCCGCCGCGCCGCCCGCGAGGTGGTCACCCACGAACTGGCCGCCGAGGTGGCACGGCTGACACGCACCGCCGCCCGGATCTGCGCGGCCGACCCCCGGCTGCGCGACCACGCGCCCTGGGCGCTGCGCACCGCGATCCGCGAGCTGCTGGTGCGGCTGCCGGTCTACCGTCCGTACGCCTCGGTGGGCGGTCCGTCCGCGACGGACGCCGACGCGGTGATGCTGCGCTCGGCGGCGGCGGACGCCCGGGAAGCGTTCACGGTGGAGCAGGAGGCCCGGGTCGTACGGGTCGTGCGGGACGCGGCGCTGGGCAGGCTCGGGGACGGCCCGGACCAGTGCGACTTCTGCGCCCGCTTCGCCCAGACGGCGGCCGCGCTGCGCGCCAAGTCGGTGGAGGACACCGCCTTCTACCGCTACACCCCGCTGCTGTCCGCCGCCGAGGTGGGCGGCGATCCGGGGCGGCCGGCCGTGGCACCCGAGGAGTTCCACGCCTTCGCCGCCCGGCGCTCAAGCGACTGGCCCGTCACCGGCACGGTGCTGTCCACGCATGACACCAAGCGCAGCGCGGACTCCCGGGCCCGGCTCGCGGCGCTCACCGAATGCCCGGGCTGGTGGGGCCGGATGGTGGAGGAGCTGACCCGCTCGGCCCCCGCCCCCGATCCGCATCTTGCCTGGACGGCGTGGCAGACCGCGCTCGCGCTGGGCCACGGCGACGCCGCGCGGCTGGTCCCCGCCGTGCTCAAGGGGGTGCGCGAGGCGGGGCTGCGGACGACCTGGACGGAGCAGAACGCGGCGTACGAGGAGGAGGTGACCGCCTTTCTGGAGGCCGGGCCGTGCGCGGCCGACCCGTCGGTGTGGGCCGCGATCGGCGCCGAACTCGACGGACCGGCGCGGGCCAACGCGCTCGGCGCCGCCCTGCTGCAGCTCACCATGCCGGGCGTCCCGGACCTCTATATGGGCACCGAACACCTCTATACGGCCCTGGTCGACCCGGACAACCGCCGGCCGCCCGAGTTCGGCGGCGAGCCGGAGGCGCGGGGGGTCTCCGCCGAGAAGCTGCTGCTGACCCGGGCCGCGCTGCGGCTGCGCCGGGAGCGTCCGGAGTGGTTCGGCCCGGGGAGCGGCTATGCGCCGCTGGCCGCCGAGGGGCCTTCGGCGGCGCACTGCGTGGCCTTCGTACGGGCGGCCGCCGGGAACGAGGGCGAGGGCGGAGGCGGCGGGGCGGTCACCGTGGTCACCCGGCTGTCGCGGCGGCTGGCGGAGGCGGGCGGCTGGGGCGCCACCCGGCTGCCGCTGCCACCGGGCCGCTGGCGGGACCTGCTGACCGGGCGGACGGCCGAGGGGTCCGAAGCGCTGACCGAGCTGCTGTCGGGGCTTCCGGTGGCGCTGCTGGTGCGGAACTGACGGTCCCACCGGAACAGTCCGTCCGGGCCCATCTGAGCGGCCGGTCCAGCCTCTGCCTGACGGGCCGCCAGAAAGCCTGCGGCGTTCACGTCCTGAAGCATTTACAGGTGGCCGGGTGCGCGCTACGTTCACCAAGCAATTGGGAGCGCTCCCACACCGACGGTTCCTGACCCGTTCACGTCGAAGGGAAACACGCGCAATGCCTCGACGATTACTGGCTCTCGCCACGTCCGCACGCCCATCGGGCCCCTCCCGTGCGCGCAGGTCCGTGCTTCTGGTCCTGCTCTCGGTCCTGCCCGCCCTGGGCCTCGTCTTCTTCTCCTCGGGCGGCGCCTCCGCGCACGGTGCGCCGATGGCGCCGGGCAGCCGCACCTACCTCTGCTGGAAGTACAGCCTGTCCTCGACCGGTGAGGTCAAGCCGACCAATCCGGCGTGCAAGGCCGCGTACGACAAGAGCGGTGCGACGCCCTTCTACAACTGGTTCGCGGTGCTCCGCTCGGACGGCGCGGGCCGCACCAAGGGGTTCATCCCGGACGGCAAGCTGTGCAGCGGCGCGGCCACCGTCTATGACTTCTCCGGGTTCGACGTGGGCAGCAAGGACTGGCCGGTGACCCATCTGACGGCCGGCAAGTCGATGCAGTTCTCGTACAACGCCTGGGCCGCGCATCCGGGGTCGTTCCGCAGCTATGTCACCAAGGCCCCGATCGACCCGACCAAGCCGCTCACCTGGAACGACCTGGAGGACCAGCCGTTCAATACGGTGACGAACCCGCCGCTGTCCGGTCAGGTCGGCACGGTCGACGGGAAGTACACCTGGACGGCCAATCTGCCGTCCGGCAAGAGCGGGCGCCACGTCATCTACACCGTGTGGACGCGCTCGGACAGCCAGGAGACCTTCTACAGCTGCTCCGACGTGGTCTTCGACGGCGGCAACGGCGAGGTGACGGTCCCCGGCAGCAGTGGCGGGGGCAGCGACCCCACGGACCCGCCGGGCAACCCGCCGACGGCCTCCTGCTCCGCCGCCCAGAAGGTGACCAGCACCTGGAACGGCGGCTATCAGGCCGAGGTGACGGTCACCAACTCCGGTGCCACGCCCATCTCTTCGTGGATGGTCGACTGGACGGTGCCGTCCGGGCAGCGGATCGACAGCGTCTGGAACGGCAAGCTGTCCGCCACCGGTTCCTCGGCCTCGGTCACCAACGCCGACTGGAACGGTTCACTGGCCGCCGGGGCGTCGACGACCTTCGGCTATACGGCCGGCGGCGGCTCCCCGGACACGGCGGCCGCGCCGATCTGCATGGTGCACTAGTCTGCCTCTCACACCAGTCCACGCAGGTGCTCCGACCCGCTCATGAATCTGTCAGGTGCACCTCATCCCCAGCCGGTCTGCCGCCCCCTTCCCCCTCGCGGGCGGCAGACCGGCCCCCCTCCGGAAAATGGCGTGGACACCGCGACGTCGGTGGCCATAGAGTGCGGGCACGCCCTGAACCGAGGAAGGAGGCGAGAGCAATGGACATCACGACGTATCCGCGCTCCCGCCCCCTGTCCGCCGGGCGTATTCGCGTCTGATCGCCATCGATCAGGCATCCGACCGGGAGCGCATCACTTTCCTGGAAGGAACCCCATGACCGATCTGGTCATCCGTCCTCTCACCGAGGACGACGCCCATCTGTTCCACACCCTGCGGGTCCCCGCGCTCGTCGGCCGGGGCTGCCTCGGCCACACCTACGCCACCGTCGGCCAGGGCGGCGAATACCGCCCCGACTGGACCTGGGTGGCGCTGCGCGAGGAGCGGGTCGTGGCCCGCGCCGCGTGGTGGGGCGGCCCCGAGGACACCGCGCCCATCGCCCTGGACTGGTTCGACTTCGCCGACGGCGAGGCCGACGCCGCCGCCGAACTGCTGCGCACCGCACCGCTGCGCACCGAGTACAGCCTGCTGGCCCCGCCCGGCTGGCGCGATCAGCCCGAGCTGCGGGCCGCCGCCCAGGCCCGGATCGACGCCGCCGTGGCGGGCGGGCTGGCCCCCCTGGTCGAGCGCTACCGCTATGAGTGGACGCCGGAGTGCGGACTGCCCGAGCGCCCGGGGCGGCTGGAGTTCCGGCCGGAGCCCGATGACGCGGCGATCGAGGACGCGCTGCGCCGCATCATGCCGGACACCCTCGACGCGCACGACCGGCGCGCCATCGACCGGGGAGGTGTCGATGCCGCGGTGCGGGAGCTCATGGACATCCTCGCGTGGTTCCCGTCGCCGCGCGAGTGGTGGCGGTTGGCCTATACGCCCGAAGGGGAGCTGGTCGGCATCCAGGTGCCCACGCGCAATCCGGGCGGGCCCTGCGTGGGCTACATAGGCGTTGTCGCCGAGCAGCGCGGCCACGGCTACGCGTACGACCTGCTCGTGGAGTGCACCCACGATCTGGTGGAGCAGGGCGCCACGAAGATCGCGGCGGCGACGGACCAGCCCAACCTCCCCATGGCCGCGCACTTCGCCAGGGCGGGGTATCCGGTCACGCAGGAGCGCATCGACCTCATCTGACCGGTGCCGCCCTGCTGCGCCGCCGGCGCCGCGTCCCGCAGCATGGTCGGGGACCGTCGGTCGAGGTGAGGAGAGGCCAGTGCTGTTCGAGGTGTGGGCGCCGCACGCCGGGCGGGTCGGGCTCCATGTGGACGGGCGGGACCGCCCCATGGAGCCCGACCCGGGCCGCGAGGGGTGGTGGCGGGCCGAGGCCGAGGCCGGGCACGGGACGCGGTACGGCTTCACGCTGGACGACGGCCCGCCGCTCCCCGATCCGCGCTCCCGCCGCCAGCCGGACGGCCCCGAGGGGCTGAGCGCGGTGGTCGACCACTCCCGCTTCCGCTGGGAGCGGGAGTGGTTCGGCCGGCCGCTGCCGGGCGCGGTCCTCTACGAGCTGCACATCGGCACCTTCACCCATGAGGGCACCTTCGAGGCGGCGGCCGAACGGCTGCCGCACCTGGCCGAGTTGGGCGTCACGCATGTGGAGCTGATGCCCGTCTGCCCGTTCCCCGGGACCCATGGCTGGGGGTACGACGGCGTGGCGCCCTGGGCGGTGCACGAGCCGTACGGCGGGCCGGAGGGGCTGGCGCGGTTCGTGGACGCCGCGCACGGACACGGCCTCGGGGTGGTCCTCGACGTGGTCCACAACCATCTGGGGCCCTCCGGCAACCACCTCCCGGCCTTCGGCCCGTACTTCACCGACACCCACCACACCCCCTGGGGCGCGGCGGTCAATCTCGACGCGCCCGGCTCCGACGAGGTGCGCGCGTACTTCACCGGCAGCGCGCTCGCCTGGCTGCGCGACTTCCGCCTCGACGGGCTGCGGCTGGACGCGGTGCACGCGCTGCGCGACAACCGGGCCCGGCACTTCCTGACCGAGCTGTCGGCCGCCGTGGACGCGCTGGCCGCCCGCACCGGCCGCCCGCTGTTCCTGATCGGCGAATCGGATCTCAACGATCCGCGCACCACCACCCCGCGCGAGGCGGGCGGCCACGGGCTGCACGCGCAGTGGAACGACGACTTCCATCACGCCCTGCACACCTTTCTCACCGGTGAGCGCCAGGGCTACTACGCCGACTTCGCGGCCGAGGGGCCCGGGGCCCTGGTCAAGACGCTGATGGGCGGCTTCTTCCACGACGGCACCCATTCGACGTTCCGGGGCCGCCGCCACGGCACACCGCTGACCCCGCACACCACCCCCGCGCACCGGCTGCTCGGCTACGCCCAGACGCATGACCAGGTCGGCAACCGGGCGGTCGGCGACCGGCTCGCCGCCCGGCTCTCCCCCGGGCTGCTGGCCTGCGCGGCGGCCGTGGTGCTGTGCGCGCCCTTCACCCCCATGCTCTTCATGGGCGAGGAGTGGGGCGCCCGCACGCCCTGGCAGTACTTCACCGACCACCAGGATCCGGAGCTCGCCGAGGCGGTGCGGTCCGGCCGCCGCCGGGAGTTCGCCGCCCACGGCTGGGCGGAGGGGGACATCCCCGACCCCCAGGATCCGGCCACCCGGCTGCGGTCCTGCCTCGACTGGCGGGAGGCGGAGCGGGAGCCGCACCGGGCGCTGCTCGACTGGTACCGCCGGCTGATCGCGCTGCGCCGCGCCGAACCGGCCCTGACCGACCCCACCTGGGCCTATACGGGTCTGTCCACCGGTTCGGACGGCTGCTTCAGCTTTCAGCGCGGCCCGCTGCGGGTCCTGCTCAACCCGGGCGACCGGCCGGTCGAGACCTGGCTGGGGCCCCGGACCGGCGAGGTCACCGAGGTGGTCGCCGCCTGGCGGCGGATCGAGCTCCCGGGCCCGGACGGCATGCTGAGACTGCCGCCCGAGACCGCCGCCGTGCTGCGGCTGGGGCCGAGACCCTGAGGCTCGGGCCTCTTCGGGGCCCCGAGGCTCCGCCTTCCCCGAAGGAGGCCCCGAGGCTCAGCCTTCCTCGGAGACCCTGAGACTCAGCCCTCCTCGGAGACCCTGCGGCTGCTCAGCCCTCCTCGGGCGTCAGCCGCAGCGAGATGGAGTTGATGCAGTAGCGCTGGTCGGTCGGGGTGGGGTAGCCCTCGCCGGAGAAGACATGGCCGAGGTGGGAGCCGCAGCGGGTGCAGCGCACCTCGGTGCGGGCCATGCCGTGCGAGCGGTCCTCCAGCAGTTCGACGGCCGAGCTGTCCGCCGGGTCGTAGAACGACGGCCAGCCGCAGTGGCTCTCGAACTTCGTCTCCGAGCGGAAGAGCTCCGCCCCGCACGCCCGGCAGGAGTAGACGCCGACCGTCTTGGTATCGGTGTACTCACCGGTGAAGGCACGCTCGGTGCCGGCTTCCCGCAGGACGTGGTACTCCTGCGGGGTCAGCTCGGCGCGCCACTGCTCCTCCGGCTTGTCGATGTCGTACGCCATGGGGACGGACCTCCTCAGTTCTCCGGGCTCTGCAGACGGGCGAGAATCTCCGGACCGAGATCGGTCACATCGCCCGCGCCCATGGTGAGAACAAGGTCACCGGGCTTGGCCATTCCGGCGATCAGCTCGGGCACCGCGTTCCGGTCGTGTTCGGCGGTCACATCCGCCCCGTGGCGGGCCGCGGCGTCGATCACCAGGGCGCTGGTGATGCCGGGGACCGGGTCCTCGCGGGCGGGGTAGATGTCCAGGACCACGGAGGCGTCGGCGAGCGCGAGCGCCTCGCCCATCTCGGTGCCCAGCTCCTGGGTGCGGCTGAACAGATGCGGCTGGAAGACCACCAGCACCCGGCCCTCCCCGGCGCCGCCGCGGATCGCCTCGAGGTCCGCGGCGATCTCGGTGGGGTGGTGGGCGTAGGAGTCGATCACCTGCACCCCGGCCTCGATGCCCTTGAGCTGCAGCCGCCGCTTGACGCCCGTGTACGAGGCGAGGGCGGGGGCCAGCTCGTGGGCCGGGACACCGAGGGCGGCGCCCGCGGTGAGGGCGGCGACGGCGTTGAGCGCGTAGTGGCGGCCGGGGACGGAGACGGTGAAGGTGATTTCCGCGCCGCCCAGCGATTCCGCGAGCCGGACGGTGACCTCGCTGGTCAGCCCGTGCGGCTCGATGGCCAGGACCCGTACGTCGGCGCCCTCGTCCTCGCCGTAGGTGAGCACCCGCGGCCCCTCGCCCCCGCTGACCCGGGCGGTCAGCTCACGGGCGCCGGACTGGTCGGCGGAGATCACCAGCGCGCCGCCGGGCCGGATCCGGCCGACGAAGGTCTCGAACGATGCGTAGATCTCGTCCATCGAGGCGTAGTTGGCGTGGTGGTCGAGTTCCACATTGAGGATGATCGCCACCTCGGGCGCGTACTTGTGGAAGCTGCGGTCGCTCTCGTCGGCCTCGGCGACGAAGATCTCGCCGTCGCCGTGGCGGGCGCTGGAGCCGGGGGCGTCCAGATCGCCGCCGATGACGTACGACGGGTCCAGGCCCAGGGTGCGCAGCGAGACGGCCAGCATCGAGGTCGTCGTCGTCTTGCCGTGGGTGCCCGCGACCGCGATCGGCCGGGAGCCGTCCATCAGCGCGGCGAGCGCGTCGGAGCGGTGCACCACCGGGATGCCGCGCTCGCGCGCCGTGACCAGTTCGAGGTTGTCGGCGCGGATGGCGCTGGAGACGACGACGCTGGTGGTGTCGGCGGCGATGTTCCCGGCGGCATGGCCGATGTGCACCGTCGCGCCGAGGTCGCGCAGCGCCCCGACGATCGGCGAGTCCTTGGTGTCGCTGCCCGAGACCCGTGCGCCGCGCATGGCGAGGACCTTCGCCACGCCCGACATCCCGGCGCCGCCGATGCCGATGAAGTGCGGTCGATCCAGCGCGTCGGAGGCGGTGCCGGCCGGTGCCATGTACGGGTCTCCCCTGGTTCTCGGTGAGTGCTGTCGGCCCGATTCTCGCACCCCCGGCGGCCCGCCCCGCCGATGGCCGCGGGGACCCGCGCCGCGGCCCGGCCACCGGCCGTGGTCCGGTCTCAGCCGCCGGCCGTGGTCTGGTCCTCGTCCACCGCGTGCGAGAAGAGCTTCAGCACCGGGACCCCCACCTTGTGGCGCGCCCGCGAGGCCCAGTCCCGGTGGAAGAGCTCCTCCACGAAGTGCGGGGCGGTGAGCACGATCACCTCATCGGCCTGGGTCTCCTCCACGACACCGCGCAGCACCTCCAGCGGACGGCGCTGGACGACATGGCCCCGGGCCTGGCTCCCGGCCCCCTGGAGCGCGGCCACCGAGTGGGTCAGCGCCTGCTCGGCGGGCTCCAGCGCCTCCCTGCCCTCCGGCTCGTCCCCCTCCTGGGTGGCCTGCTCCAGCTCGCCGAGGGCGATGTCGTCGATCGCGCGCAGCAGCCGGTCCTTGCTGCCCCGGGGCTGCATCAGGACGACGAAGGAGACCGGGTCGTCGCCGTGCAAGGTGGTGACGAATTCCACGTCGGCGGGGGTCAGGGGCTTCTCAATCATCAATACGCTCGTGAACACGGCGGATGCCCTTCTCCTTCGCGATCCTTTTCGCGGGTTTACGGACGTTTTTATAAGTTATTGGTAAATCCGACGGTAGCGGGTGAAAAGAAACCCGGCTTCCTCCAGGACGGAATCGAGAGTGAACTGTTCCGGTTCCCCCAGTTCGACCCCGTCCATGATCCGTTTCGCGTCGCCCGCGGTGACCAGGGGGGCCACCGCCAGACACAGTTCGTCCAGCACCCCGGCCGCCGCGAACTGCGCCAGCAGTGTGGGGCCGCCCTCGGTGAGCAGCCGGGTGTGGCCGAACTCGGCGAGCGCGGTCACGACCGCCGCCGCGTCGACCCGCCCGGACGGCCCCGCCGCGGCGAAGACCACCTCGGCCCCCGCCGCGCGGGCGCGCTCGATCCGCTCCGCCGCGGCCGCCGCGCCCGTGATCACGATCGTCGGGACCAGCGGCTCGGTGAACAGCGGCGTCGAGAAGTCCAGGTCCAGGCTCGCACTCACCACGGCGATCGCGGGCGCGGGCGCCTGGCCGAGCGCGGCCCGCCGCTCGGCGAACGCCTCACGGGCGCGCGCCGGGCGGTAGCCCTCGAGCCGTACGGTCTCCGCGCCCACCACCACGGCGTCGGCGAGCCCGCGCAGCACCCCGAAGATCCGCATATCGGCGTCGGAGGACAGCGGCTTGGACCGGCCGTCGTGATGGGCCGCCCCGTCCAGCGAGGACACCATGTTGGCCCGCAGGAAGGCGCCCGAGGGGCCGTGCGGCGGCTCCGGATACGCGTAGGCGTCGGCCAGTTCGTCGAGGCCCCATTCACGGTCTTCGGCTGCGCGGTCTCCGGTGGACGTTTCGGAAGGGCTGTCGGCAGACGTTCGGACAGGCACGGGGAACAGGCGTCGCATAGGCCGCAGTGTGACATGCCTCCCTCTCGGACAGTGCTCGGGTGAAGAGCGACTACCCTGGATATCCGTGTCTGCACCAACCACCGCATCCGGCTCGGCAGGCCGCATAGCCGCCGAAGCCCCCGTCGCTCTCACCGCCCGTGCGCCGCAGGTTCCCGCGGAACGCCTGGTCGCCGAGATGGTGCCGCCTCCCCGCTTCGCCACCGTGAGCTTCGACAACTACATCACCGACCCCGGCCAGCCCAGCCAGGCCGAGGCGGTCGAGGCGCTGCGCGGCTTCGCCGCACAGCTCGACGGCGGGGCGGGCGCGAAGGGCGGGCGCCGCAGGCACTGGTTCCGCCGGGAGGCCAAGCCCGCGGCAAGCGGCGGCCCGCGCGGGATGTACCTCGACGGCGGCTACGGCGTCGGCAAGACCCATCTGCTGGCCTCCCTGTGGCACGCCACTCCGGCCGCCCCCGAGCTGAAGGCGTTCGGCACCTTCGTGGAGCTGACCAACCTGGTCGGCGCGCTCGGCTTCCAGCAGACCGTGAAGACCCTGAGCGGCCATCGGCTGCTGTGCATAGACGAGTTCGAGCTGGACGACCCGGGCGACACCGTGCTGGTCTCCACGCTGCTGGGCAAGCTGGTCGAGGCGGGCGTGGCGCTCGCCGCGACGTCCAACACGCTGCCCGGCAAGCTGGGCGAGGGCCGGTTCGCCGCGGCCGACTTCCTGCGCGAGATCCAGGGGCTGTCCGCCCACTTCCGTACGCTGCGCATCGACGGCGAGGACTACCGCCACCGCGGTCTGCCCGCGGCCCCGGCCCCGCACTCCGACGAGACGGTCACCCGGGCCGCGCGCCACATACCCGGCGCCTCCCTGGACGACTTCCCCGCCCTGCTGGACCATCTGTCCCGGGTGCATCCGAGTCGCTACGGCGCGATGTGCGACGGCGTCCAGGCCGTCTGCCTGACCGGGGTCGGCCCGATACCCGACCAGTCGACCGCGCTGCGGCTGGTGGTGCTGGCCGACCGGCTCTACGACCGCGAGGTGCCGGTGCTGGCCTCCGGGGTGCCGTTCGACCAGCTCTTCAGCGAGGAGATGCTGAACGGGGGCTACCGGAAGAAGTACTTCCGGGCGATATCCCGGCTCACGGCCCTGGCCCGGGACGCGAAGGGGCTGGCCGACGTCGCGTCGTCGGGACGTTGAGCGCGGGTGGGGCGGATCGGGGCGGATGGGTGCGTCGGATGGACGCGGCGCATGGATGCGGCGCATGGCTGACCGCCCCGGGAACGCATCGCTGAGCGGATAGTTGCCATACATCGCTGACCGGACCCGCGGCGCATCGCTGACCGGACCCGCGCACCGCTGATCGGATGGTTCACCCTGCCCCCGCACCCGTGATACACACGTGCGGTCATCTTCTCTGTCCGCCAGCAGGGAGTTACCGCATGTCAGCGACACGACGTCAGCTTCTCGGCCGCACCGGTGCGCTGGGGGCCTCCATCGCCTCGATCGCCTTCACCGGCAGCGTCTCCGAACTCTTCGCGGGGACGGCCGCGGCCGCCGAACCGGACCCCCAGCCACTCGGCCGGGGCGGCTACGGCCCCCTCGTCCCCGACCCCGATGGACTGCTCGACCTGCCCGAGGGATTCCGCTACCGGGTGCTCTCGCGCGAGGGCGACGAGCTCCGCTCCGGCGAGGGCAAGGTCCCCAGCCACTGCGACGGCATGGCCGCCTTCCCGGGCCGCAGCGGCGGCCGCCACGGCCGTACGCATCTCGTCCGCAACCATGAGAACCGTAATGACGCCGCGATCCGCGTCCCCGCGGTCAGCGGCCTCACCTACGACCCGATGGGCCTGGGCGGCTGCACCGCTCTGGAGCTCGACTCCGGCAACCGCGTGCTGTCCGAGCGGGTGGCCATCGCGGGCACCGCGGTCAACTGCGCGGGCGGCCCCACGCCCTGGCACACCTGGCTGACCTGCGAGGAGACCGAGGACCTGGCCGGTACCAACGGCTACACCAAGGACCACGGCTTCATCTTCGAGGTCGACCCGTACGATCCGCGCCGCACCGGCGCCGTACCGCTCACCGCCATGGGCCGCTTCCAGCACGAGGCCATCGCGGTCGATCCGCGCAACGGCGTCGTCTACGAGACCGAGGACGCCTTCGAGAAGCCCTTCGGGCTCTTCTACCGCTTCCGGCCGAAGAAGCCGCTCGGCGGCATCGGCTCGCTACGGGCGGGCGGGGAACTGCAGGCGCTGCGGGTGCCGGGGGTACGCGATCTGTCCACCATCCAGGAGCCCGGTACCGCCTTCGACCACGTCGAGTGGGTGGACGTCCCCGACCCGCTCGCCCGCCAAACCCCCATCCGCTTCCAGGACTTCGGCCCCGGCGGCATCACCCACGCCCAGAAGCTGGAGGGGTGCTACTGGGGCGGCTCGTCGGTCTACTTCGTCTCCAGCTTTGCCAAGAGCGCGGACGGCTCGGCGGCCGATCACTTCGGCCAGATCTGGCGCTACGACCCCGACCGGCGGCGCCTCACGCTGGTGATCGTCTTCGGGCCCGAGACGGATGTCCAACTGCCCGGTGAGTCCCCCGACAACATCACGCTCGCGCCCAGCGGCGGCCTGATGGTCTGCGAGGACGGCAACGGCGCCCAGCACGTCTTCGGGCTGACCCGGCGCGGCGAGGTCTATCCGATGGCCCGGGGCGCACAGAACATCGGCACTCCGGAGGAGCCCGAGTGGGGTGAGTTCGCGGGCGTCACCTTCGCGCCGGACCGCCGCACGATGTACGTGAACTGCTACACCCCGGGCACGACGTTCGCCGTGACGGGGCCCTGGCGCCACTAGCGCCGTTGCGGGCTTTTCCCCGCCCCGCCCCTTCCCGATACCAGGGGCGCCGCCCCTGGACCCCGGGACTCGGGGCCCGGGGCCCGGGGCCCGGGGCCCTGAACCTGGGGCCCGGGGCTCGGCGCCTGGACCCCGGGACTCGGGGCTCGGGGCCTGGGGCAGAGCCCTGCCACGCGGCGGAACCGCGCATCTATGCCGCGCGAAGGGACGCGGAGGCAAAGCAGCCCGCCGCCTGCCCGTGCCCATTGCCACGGGCGCCGCCCCTGGACGCCAGGGTCTGCGGCAGCGCCCGGCCACGCGGCCGGGCCGCACATCGATGCCGCGCGAACGGACGCGGGGCAAGCAGCCCGCGCCCCACTGCCAGGGGCGCCGCCCCTGGCACCCCGGGGCCGGGGGCAGGGGCGGGGTGGGGAGCATCCTGCCGCCGGCGGCAGGATCCGCCGGACATCTCCTAGCCGGAGCAGGCGGTGCGCTGGGCCTCCTGCCACTCGCAGACGGGGCACAGCGTCGCTCCGGGGCGCGAGGCGGGGTGCTCGGTGGGCTCGCCGCACAGCACGCAGTCCGCGTACGGCGGGCCGTCGGGGAGGTCCTTACGGTCGTCATCGACCCGTCGGTCGCCCATGACACGTCGATCGTTCGCGGCCCGGCGGTCATCCACGACCCGTCGGTCGTCCATGGCTCCTCGCTCGTCCATGACCCGAACCCTACGACCGGCGGGAGCTGAGCGCGCAGGCCAGCGCGGTGGCCCCGGCGGCGGCCGCGACGGTCAGGGCCAAGGGCAGCAGGGGCATCGTCACGGTGCCGCTGAGCGAGCCGTCAACCAGCCCCGACACGGCGGCGTTCGCGGGCGAGGCACCGGCCACCGAGACCAGCAGCGCGGCGAGCATGGTGACCGGGATCGCCCAGCCGGGGCGGCGCAGCAGCGGCCGGTTGCACAGCGCGCCGACGGCCGTGCCGAGCAGGGCACACGCGACCGCGGCGAGCAGCCCGGCGACGGTCGCCTCCGGCACGGGGACCTCGTGCTGGTGGTCCGCGCTGTGCGGATCGCTGACCGCCGCGACGAACAGCGTCCCGGGGATGCCGAGCAGCAGCGCCGCACCCAGCGCGGTCAGCACGGCGGCGAGATGCACCCGGGCCGGTCCGACCGCCGCCGCGGCGCAGTCGCGCGCCGCGGCGGGCTCCTGGGTGACGCACACCCGCACCAGCCAGGCGGCGACGGGCAGCAACGCGGCGGCGGCGTAGCCGAGCGAGTCGAGGATCGGCTGCCCGGACTGCACCCCGATCCCCAGGAACGCGCCGTAGAGCAGCAGCGGCGGCAGCCAGCGGTGCGAACGGGCCAGCAGGGCCGCCTGATAGCGCAGCAGCGCGGTCATGCCTTCTCCTTCGGCGCCTCGGCGGACCCGCGAAACGCTTCGGTGGCCTCCTGGGGCGCTTTGTTGGGTTCCTGCTGCGCTTCGGTGGGCTCGTGGGTGTCGCCGACCGTGGTCACCGTGCGGATGTGCCACGGCGGGGCAGCGGTCAGGAGGGTGTGGAGCAGGGCGTCGGAGTGGGTGGCGCCGACCGTCAGCCGTACGACCCGGCCCGCCGGATCGGCGGGCGCGCTCCCGGCCCCGAGCGCGGCGGGGCCGTACTCGCACACCGCCCCGCCCGGGAGTCCGGTCGGCAGCTCGGCCCCGGGCGCTCCCTCGGCCTCCACCCGGACCCATGCGTCGGCCGGGACCATGGACCGCCGCTCCGGCCGCGTCCCGGCAGGGGACGGCCGTTCACCGGTCGAAGCCGGCGGGCCGGGCACGGCCGGGGCGGGCGCGGGCCCGCTCTGGGGCGCGGGGTCCCGGCGGGGCGGAACCGCTGTCCCCGGGGCCTCGCGGGTGTCCGGCTCCACCGGGACCAGCCGGGTCTCGGCGACCCGCAGGGTCCGGTCCGGGGCCCCGGCGAGGCGGCGTGGGTCGTGGTCGACGAAGACGACCGCGCCGCCGTCGGCCACGCGCTCGGCGACCGCCGCGTCCAGCACCCCGCGCGCGGCCTGGTCGAGGCCGGTCCACGCCTCGTCCAGGACCAGCAGCCCGGGGGCGGCCAGCAGCGCCTGCGCCACGGCGATCTTCTGGCTGGTGCCCTTGGACAGCTCGGCGAGCGGGGTGCCGGCGTATCCGTCCGCCCCGAACCGCTCCAGCCACTCCCCCGCCCCGCGCGCCGCCGCTTTGCGGGACAACCCGTGGATCCGGCCCAGGTGGGTGAGGTAGCCGAGGGCGGAGAACGGCAGCTCGGCCGGGAACCGCTCGGGGACGTAGGCGGTGGCCGGGCGGCCGGTGATCCGGCCCGCGCTGGGGGCGTCGATCCCGGCGAGCAGCCGCAGCAGCGTGGACTTGCCGCTGCCGTTGCGCCCCTCGACCCGGGTCAGCGAACCCGGCGGCACCTCGAGATCGACACCGCGCAGCACCCAGGGCCCGCCCAGCCCGTAGCGGCGGCCGACTCCTCGCAGTCTCATGCTGGTTGAGCATAGGCGCGGCGGCCGGGCCCGGCGGCCGCCGCCGCGTTCCTGGCACACTGGGCGCGTGACCAGCACCGACGCCAGCGCCGAAGTCAACAGCGAGACCGACACCGAGAACAGCCCCCGGGCAACCGCTCCCCACGGCACCGGATCCGGCGCCAGCAGCAGCCCCTTCCGGCACTCCGAGATCGACCGGGACGCCGCGCCGCAGTTCGTCCTGCCCCTGGTGGTCCGGATCGAGAAGGCCGCGCCCCCGGCGCGCACGGACGCCCTGGAGACGGCGGCGCGCGCGGTGCTGGTGCTGCTGTCGGACGAGCGGGCGACGGCCGCGGACGGCGAGTGGGCCCAGGCCGTACGGGACTGGCAGGACGCCCGGATCCGCAAGGTCGTCCGGCGGGCGCGCGGCGCGGAGTGGCGGCGCGCGGCCGGGCTGCCGGGCATCACGGTCACGGGCCGGGCGCCCGCCGCGACCGCCGCGACCGCCGCGACCGCTGCCGAGGACGGGCCGCCGCCGGCCGCCGAGGTGCGGGTGTTCCCGCCGGTGCCGCTGGACGGCTGGCCCAAGGAGCTGGCCAAGCTCCAGGTCTCCGGCACCGACCTGGACGACCCCGAGCCGCCGCCCGCCCCCGACCTCACCGGTCCGGTGCTGTGGCTGAGCCCCCAGGTGGAGATGTCCGCGGGCAAGGCGATGGCCCAGGCCGGGCATGGCGCCCAGCTCGCCTGGTGGGAGCTGGACGACGCGGCACGGGCGGCCTGGCGCGCGGCCGGGTTCCCGCTGGCGGTGCGTACGGCGTCGGCCGAGCGGTGGGACGAGCTCACCACGAGCGGGCTGCCGGTGGTGCGTGACGCGGGGTTCACCGAGATCGCGCCAGGCTCCTGCACGGTGGTGGCGGACCACCCGGCACTGCGGCGGCCGTAAGGCCGTCCGCGGAGCCGCTGCCCCCTCGGCTACCCGGGGCCACCATTTGCGCCGCCCCGGTCACCATGGGCCACCACGGTCACCGACGGTGTGCGGTGGACGTGATGACAGGATGAGGGGATGGTGACGAATCAGCCGTGGGCGGGGCTCCACTGTGATCTCCTGGCGGCGCGGACGTCGGTGTATGACCCGGTCGGTTTTGCCTGCTCACGGCCGGTGGCCGAGCCGGAGGGTGCCGAGTACGCGGCTCACGGGTTCACGCTCGACGGGCGCTCGGTCAGGTTCCGTGTGGCCAAGACCACCCCGACGAAGGTGGGCCAGTTCGTCACCGTCTGGCAGCGGTCCGCCCAGGGGCCGATCCGGCCCTTCGACGCCGACGACGGGGTTGACCTCGTCGTCATCAGCAGCCGCGACAGCGGCCACTTCGGGCAGTTCGTGTTCCCGGGCGAGGTGCTGTGCGAGCGCGGGATCATGTCCCGGAACGGCTCCGCCGGGAAGCGAGGGTTCCGCGTCTACCCGCCGTGGGTGACCACGGCCAATCGCCAGGCGCGCAGCACCCAGGCGTGGCAGGTGAACTACTTCCTGCACCTCGGCGAGGTGCTCGAGGACGGGCCCGAGGACGGGCCCGTCGACCTGGCGCGCGCCCGCGCCCTCTACCGCGCGTAGATCCGGAACCACCGGCGCCGCGGCGGGCGGCCACAAGGCCGCCCGCCGCGCCGGGGCTCATTCCACGCCGGGGCTCAATCCACGCCGGGGCTCAATCCACGCCGGGGCTCAATCCGCGCCGGGGACGCCTTCCGCGCCTGGGACGCCTTCCGCTCCCAGCTGCTACCGCTTGCGGCGGCGGATCGCGCGGGTGACGACCGGCGGGAGCACGTCGACGGCGAGCCGCCGGACCGCGGTGGGGCGGCGCGCCGCGGCGGCGGACGCCGGTGCGGTGGACGCCGGTGCCGTGGGCGCGGAGCGCGGCTCGGGGGCGGGGTCGCGCGGGTCATCGGCGTAACGGGAGGTGGGCGGGGTCGGGTTCGTGGGCTTCCCCGAGAACCGCAGCACCCTACGGCCCGCGATCTCCTGCACGCTGGTGTGCATCCCCTTGCGCCACTCCTCGTCCGCGAGCAGCTCGTCCTGGATCGGCTCCGGGTCGCCCCAGGTGCCGTAGAGCTTCTGCGTGGTCAGGCAGATGGGCCGCAGGCCGCGGGTGAACACCGCCTCCCAGGTCGCGGCGGCCACCCCGGGGGTGTGCTCGGAGCGGAAGTCGTCGAGGACGACGAGACCGCCGGGCACCAGCGTGTTGTGCGCGGTGCCGATGTCGCCCGCCACATGCTCGTACAGGTGCGAGGCGTCCACGTGGATGAAGCGGCAGGTGTCCGCGCCGACGTGGTCGGGCACGACGGAGGTCGGGCCCTGGATGACGTACGGGAGCTCGTCCCAGAAGGCCAGGTAGTTCTGCTCGAATGCGGTGCGGGTCAACGTGGAGTACGACTTGCGTGCCTCCGCCGCGTTCTTCTCGTCCGGCGCATCCGCGTCGAAGAGGTCACAGACCGTGAACCGCTCGTTCGCCCGCAGATACGCGGCGGTGAAGATGGCGCTCTTGCCCATGTAGGCGCCCATCTCCATCAGGTCCCCGTGCTGCCCGAGGCGCTCCTGGCGGGTCAGGAAGCGGTCGAACAGTACTTGGTCAAGGCTGGGGAACCAGCCCTTGACGTCATTGAGGCTGCGGGGACGCTGGGCCGCGGGGGCGGTGGTGACCGTCATGTGGCTCTCTGTTCGTCGATGGCGGCGGTCCGGAGAGACGTGTCCGGTAATCGTGTCCGGGAGCCCCTGGGGGAAGGACCCTCGGGGATGGGGTCCCGGGGGACGCGAGTGGGCGCCACGGTCGCAGTGAAAGGCAACGCGGGGCCGTCTCCCTTGTGACCATTCTGTGACCACGCCTCCTCCGGAAGGTCTTACGGAGCGGTGACGGAACGGCGCGGGGGCGGGCCCCGGCGTCCGCTCGGGCCTAGCGTCGTCCCCATGCGTGTACTGGTCACCGGAGGTGCGGGCTTCATCGGCTCGCATATCGTCACCGCCCTAATCGATCACGGCCATGAGCCGGTCGTCCTCGATGCCCTGCTCCCGGCCGCTCATCCGACGCCGCCCACGGTGGACGGGGAGTGGATCCACGCCGATGTGCGGGACCGGGAGGCGGTGGTCGCCGCGCTGCGCGGCGTGGACGCCGTATGCCACCAGGCGGCGATGGTCGGTCTCGGCAAGGACTTCGCGGACGCCCCGGCCTATGTGGGCTGCAACGACCTGGGCACCGCGGTGCTGCTGGCGGCGATGGCCGAGCGCGGGGTGCGCGAACTGGTGCTGGCCGGGTCGATGGTCGTCTACGGGGAGGGGCGCTACGACTGCCCCCGCCACGGCCGGGTCCGTCCCGGTCCGCGCGCCGAGGCGGATCTGGCGGCGGGCCGCTTCGACCCCCGCTGCCCCGAGTGCGGCACATCGCTGCGGCCCGGCAAGGTGGAGGAGGACGCGCCGGTCGATCCACGCAATGTGTACGCGACGACGAAGCTGGCCCAGGAACACCTGGCGGCGGCCTGGGCCCGGTCGGTGGGCGGCCGCGCGGTGTCGCTGCGCTACCACAACGTGTACGGGCCGGGGATGCCGCGCGACACCCCTTACGCGGGGGTGGCCTCCTTCTTCCGCTCCGCCCTGGCGCGCGGCGAGGCGCCCACGGTCTTCGAGGACGGCGGCCAGCGCCGGGACTTCGTCCATGTCCGGGACGTGGCCGCGGCCAATGTCGCCGCCCTGGAGGCGGCGCCGGAGGTGGTGGCCCCGTCCACGCTGACCGCGTACAACACCGGCAGCGACGACCCCCATACGGTGGGCGAGATGGCCGGGGCCCTGGCCACGGCGTTCGGCGGCCCGGCGCCCGTGGTGACGGGCGGGTACCGGCTGGGCGACGTACGGCACATCACCGCCTCGTCGCGGCGGATCCGCGAGGCCCTGGGATGGCGCGCGGCGATCTCCTTCACGGAGGGCATGACCGCGTTCGCCCGCGCCCCCCAGCGCGCGGGGGTCTGAGGCGGGGAGCTGAGGCGGGGGGGGCTGAGGCGGGGGTCCGAGGCTGAGGGGGTCCGAGGCCGAGGGTTCCGAGGCTGTGCGGGGTTGGCCAGGGTGTGCGGGGCCGGGCCTGGGGTGACGGCGGCCCGTGGGCAGGAGCCACCCACCTGTGCGACGGCGGTCCAAGCGGTCTTACGGGCCGAGTCGCTCAGGTGACGGCGGCCTCAGCGGCCGCGTCGCTCACGTGGCGGCGGCGGGAAGGCGCACCTCGAAGCGGCAGCCGCCGTCGACGTTGCGGACCGCCGCCTGGCCGTCGTGGGCCTCGACGATGCCGCGGACGATGGCGAGGCCCAGACCGGCGCCCGCCGGGGGTGTGCGGGCGTTGGTGCCGCGCCAGCCGGTGTCGAAGACGCGCGGAAGGTCCTCCTCCGGGATCCCGCCGCAGCCGTCGGTGACCGACAGCACGACCGTGTCCGCCTCCCGCTCGGCGGTCACCGCGACCGTGCCGTCCGCCGGGGTGCGGCGGACGGCGTTGACGAGGAGGTTTCCGAGCACACGGGTCATCTCCTTGCCGTCGACCTCCACCGGAACGGGGTCCACACGGTCGCCGATCAGCTGGACGCCCAGCTCGCGGGCGAGCGGATCGACCCCGGCGAGCGCGTCGCCGATCAGGTCGTAGACGGAGATCCGGGTGGGGCTGAGGGAGAGCGCACCGGCGTGGATGCGGGAGAGCTCGAAGAGATCGCCGACCATCGTGTTCAGCCGCTCCACCTCGGTGCGGATCCGGCGGAGATAGCGGTCCGGGTCCGGGGCCACCCCGTCCTCCAGTGCCTCGGACATCGCGCGCAGCCCCGCCAGCGGGGTGCGCAGATCGTGGGATATCCAGGCGACCAGCTCCCGGCGGGAGGACTCCAGGGCGCGCTCACGCTCGCGCGAGGCGGCCAGCTTGGCGCTGGTGGCGGCCAGTTCACGGCCGAGCGCGGCGAGCTCGGCGGTGGCCTGGCCATCGGGGGCGGCGAAGCTCCCGCCGTCCCCGAAGGAGCGGGCGGCGAGGGCCAGTGCGTTGCTGCGCGCCACCACCCAGCGGCCCAGCAGCAGCGCGGTGGCCAGGGACACCACGGCGGCCATGGCGCAGACGGTGGTGACCACCGTCAGGTCGTGCGGGGACAGGAACATCGCCCAGGCGACGGCCAGCGTCCCGGTGAGCATCGCCGTGACCGCGACCGCGGCGACGACAGTGAGGGACACCGCGACCGAACGGCCGCGCACCAGCCGCAGCGCCAGCGCACCCAGCAGACCGGCCGCCGCCGCGCCGAGGAAGGCGAACGCCGCCATGAGGAGCACATCACGCATCGGAACCCGCCCCCCGCCCGACGCCGTCCCGTCCTTCGGACCGCCGCGCCTCGCCCCGTCCGCCGTCGTCGCGTAGCCCCTCGCCCCGTCGCTCGTCGTCCGGTGGCCCCTCGTCCCGGGGGCCGCCGTCGGCCTCGGGCGGGGCGTCGAAGCGGTAGCCGATGCCCCAGACGGTCTGGATGAGCCGGGGCGCGGCGGCGTCGTCCTCGACCTTTCCGCGCAGCCGCCGCACATGGACGGTGACGGTGGACAGATCCCCGAAGTCCCAGCCCCACACCTCGCGCATCAGCTCCTCGCGGGTGAAGGCCACCCCCGGGTGGCGCAGCAGAAAGGACAGCAGGTCGAACTCGCGCACCGTCAGTGCGAGTTCCCGGCCGTGCCGGGTGGCGCGCCGGGCCAGGGGATCGAGGGTGATCCCGGCGCGGTGCGCCACACCGCCCGGGGCGGGGGCGGACGAGCCGGGGGCCTGCGGGCCGGGCCGGCCGCGGCGCAGCACCGACTCCACGCGCAGCACCAGCTCCCGTGGGCTGAACGGCTTGGTGACGTAGTCGTCCGCGCCGATCTCCAGGCCGAGGATCCGGTCCTCCTCGTCGCCGCGCGCGGTGAGCATGATGACCGGCACCGGGCCCTTGTCGCGGAGCGCGCGGCACACCTCCAGCCCGTCCATACCGGGCAGCATCAGGTCGAGGACGACCAGGTCCGGCCAGCGGGCGGCGGCGCGGGCGAGCGCCCCGGGGCCGTCGGCGGCCTGGTCCACGGCGAATCCGGCCCGGCCGAGGTACCCGGCGACGACCTCGGCCACGGTCGGATCGTCGTCCACGACGAGCACGCGGGTGGGAGACGGGGTCTGCTGCATGCCCCACAGCGTGACACCAGGTCCGGCGCCCGGGTGCGGCAGGGAGGCCGCGGACCGGGCGACGTCCGTGTTTCGTAAGAACCTGAAGCCCGAAATGTCGCTTTCTCCTTCGTAGTGTGGTGCGGGTGACAAACTCGACCACCCCCTGTGCGGACGTCGTTCTGCCCTGTCTGGACGAAGCCGCCGCCCTGCCCTGGGTGCTGGCCCGCATCCCGGCCGGCTGGCGCGCCATCGTCGTCGACAACGGCTCCACGGACGGCTCGGCCACGATCGCCCGCGCCCACGGCGCCACCGTCGTGCACGAACCGCGCCGCGGCTTCGGCGCCGCCTGCCACGCCGGGCTCCTCGCCGCCGAGGCCGACATCGTCTGCTTCTGCGACTGCGACGCCTCGCTCGATCCCGGCCTGCTGACCGCCTTCGTGCGGACCGTCGCGGAAGGCGGCGCCGATCTCGTACTGGGCCGGCGACGTCCCCAGGAGCGGGGGGCCTGGCCGATGCACGCCCGGCTCGGCAATATCGCGCTGACCCGCATGCTGCGGCGGCGCACCGGCCTCACGCTGGGCGACCTCGGCCCGCTGCGGGCCGCGCGGCGCGAACCGCTGCTCGACCTCGGCCTCACCGACCGCCGCAGCGGCTACCCGCTGCAGATGGTCGTGCGGGCCGCGGACGCGGGATGGCGGATCGAGGAGCGCGAGGTGCCGTACCGGCCGCGCACCGGGAAGTCGAAGGTCACCGGCACCTGGCGGGGCACCTGGCACGCGGTGCGCGATATGCGCGCCGTGCTGCGCCAGCCGCCGGTGGCCCACGACCTGGCCGCCTCCTCGAGGGCCGCGCGGTGAGCGCCGCGCCACGCGAGGACGCGAACCCGGCGAAGGCCCCCTCGGCTGCCGCCCGCCCCGGCTCCGGACCCGGTGCCGCCGACGGGCCCGCCCCCGGTGCGGATATCCGTGCGGACACCGGCTGCCGGCCCGCCCACGAGGACGGGACGACGCTGCTCGTCATCGCCAAGGAACCGGTGCCCGGGCGGGTGAAGACCAGGCTCACTCCCCCGTACACCCCCGCCGAGGCCGCCTCGCTCGCCGAGGCGTGCCTCGCCGACACGCTGCGCGCCGCGCTCGCCATGCCCGCCCGCCGCAGGGTGCTGGTGCTCGACGGGCGCCCCGGGCCATGGCTGCCGCCGGGATTCGAGGTGGTGCCGCAGTGCGACGGCGGTCTGGACGAACGGCTCGCCGCGGCCTTCGCCGCCTGCCGGGGCGCCGCCCTGCTGATCGGCATGGACACCCCCCAGGTGACCCCCGCACTCCTCGCCCCCGCGCTGAACCCGAACGGCTGGCACGACTGCGACGCCTGGTTCGGCCCGGCCGCCGACGGCGGCTTCTGGGCCTTGGGCCTGGCGCAACCGGACCCCGGTCTGCTGCGGGGCGTGCCGATGTCCACCGCCACCACCGGTGCCGCACAGCGGCGCCGGCTGACGGACGCGGGGCTGCGGGTGCGCGACCTGCCGATGCTGCGCGACGTGGACACGGCGGAGGACGCCGCACGCGTGGCGGCCGACGCCCCCGGCGGACAGTTCGCCCGGACCCTCGCCCGGCTGTCCCGGACCACCGCCCGATGAGCACGGCGGAGACGGTGCGAGACGGAGTCGTACACGACGGATCGGTACGCGAAGGAGCCGTACACGACGGATCGGTACGTGACGGATCGGTGCGTGAGCGGACTCCCGCTCGCCGTGCGGCGGCCCCCTGGCACGCCGACCCCTATGTCCGGGCGCTGCACGCGGGCCGAGGCCCGCTGTTCCTGCGCCGAGCCGACGGCTGGATGCTGCCCTTGGATGTCGAACGCTGGTGTGCGGACGCCGACGCGGCCGACCGGACGGTGCTGCGGCGCTGCCAGGGCCCGGCCCTCGACATCGGCTGCGGACCCGGTCGGCTGGTGGCCGCACTGGCCCTGCGCGGCCGCCCCTGCCTGGGCATCGACGTCAGCCAGGCCGCGGTCGCCCGGACGGTCCGTGCGGGTGGGCCCGCGCTGTGCCGCTCGGTCTTCGAACCGCTGCCCGGCGAGGGACGCTGGGGCACGGCACTGCTGATCGACGGCAACATCGGCATCGGCGGCGATCCGCAGGCACTCCTCGCGCGCGTCGCTCAACTCATAGCCCCCGACGGGCTGCTGCTGGTGGAGGCCGCGGCGGCCGATGTGGACGAGCGGGTGCGGGTGCGCGTGGACGACGGCCGGGGCGACATGGGAACGGCCTTCCCCTGGGCCCGGGTCGGCGTCCCGGCACTGCTGCACCACGCGCGCGCGGTGGGCTGGAACCCGGTCGAGCAATGGACCGCCCGGGACCGGAGCTTTGTGTCGCTGCGCCGCACACCGCCCCTGCCCCGATCCCCCACGGAGCGCTGAGCCGTGCCCGCATCGCCGCGCGGCCTGCCGCGGCCCGGCCGACTCGCCCGATGGACCGGCCGGGTGCCTGAACAGCGCTCCGGCCCGGGCCCTCGCCCACCGGCCCGCGACCGCCTCGCACCACCGCCTGACAGCGCGGACGAGCCCCGCCCGGCAGAGCGCCCCACCCGGGCCGCGCGGGGGCGGACCGCCCACCCGTGGATATCCCCGCTCGCGCTGGCCGCGCTGCTCGGCTCGCTGGTCGCCGTGCTCGCCCTGACCTTCCGCAGGGACGACTTCCACACCGCGCCCGGCACGCTCTCCCGCTGGTACGCCCTCGCCTGGGTGCTGTTCGCCGCGGCGGCGTGGACGGTCCGCCGCCTGGGCGCCCGCCAGGCCGCCGTCTTCGTGCTCGTGGGGAGCGCCGCGGTCGCCGCCACGGGCCTGCTCGGGCCGCCGCGCACCAGCACCGACGCCTACCGCTACGCCTGGGACGGACGTGTGCAGGCCGCGGGCATCTCCCCCTATGACCACGCGCCCGAGGACCCCGCGCTCGCTCCGCTGCGCGACCGCTGGCTCTTCCCGACGGGCTCCGCCTGCCGCGGCCCCGACCGCGCCCCCGTCCGCCCCGCGCCCGAACCTCCCGCGCCCGGCGCCTCCGGCCCCGCCGACTCGCAGTGCACCCGCCTCAACCGCCCCGCGGTCCATACGATCTATCCTCCCGTCGCAGAGGGCTATTTCCTTCTTGTACACCGCTCGGCGCCGTCAGGTTCCACTCTCCTCCCGCTGCAGACCGGCGGCGCGCTGCTGTCCGTCGCCACCACCGCCGTGCTGCTGGCCGCGACACGCCGCCGCCCCGATCCCCGCCTCGCCACCGCTCGCGCCGCGCTGTGGGCCTGGTGCCCGGCCGTGCCCGTGGAGGCGGTGAACAACGCCCACGTCGACGCGCTGGGCGTGCTGTTGACCGTCGCGGGCCTGGTCGCCGTCCCCCGCCGCCGCGCCCTGGGCGGCGTACTGCTCGGCGCGGCGATCGCGGCCAAGCTGCTGCCCGCCGTGACCCTGCCGGGCGCGCTCTCCGGCCTCCTCGCCACGAACCCCAAGACACCCAAGGCCCTCAAGACCCCCACCCTCAAAACCCCCAAGGCCCCTGAAAACGCCGGGAGTCCCGCCTCGCCGACCGCCCGGCTCCGCCGCCCCGCGGCAGCGGCCGTGCGCCCTGCCGCGGCGGTCGTGCTGCCCGCCGCGGCCGTCGTCGCGCTCGGCTACCTCCCGTACATCCTGCTCTCGCGCTCCTCCGTGCTCGGCTATCTCACCGGCTATGTGGCCGAGGAGGGGTACGAGACGGGCTCCACCGCCGCGGACGACAAGAACCGCTACGCACTGCTGCGTCTGCTCCACCCCGATCCGGAGAGCTGGGCCCTGCCGGTGGTCGCCGCCGTCCTGCTCGTGGTCGTCGCGTGGGTGCTGCTGCGCGGCGATCCCGGGCGGCCCTGGCGCGGCGCGCTGGTGGTGACCGGGACCGCGTTCCTGCTGATGACGCCGGGCTACCCCTGGTACGCGCTGCTGGTGGTGGCGCTGGTGGCCCTCGACGGGCGCTGGGAGTGGCTCGGCCTGCCGCTCGCGGGAGTCGCCCAGTATGTGACGGCCCGTGCGGTCGACGACGGCGCGTGGGTCGGGACGCTGGGGTACGCGGTCGCCGGTGCGGCGGTCATGGCCGGCTGGGCCGTGCGGGCCCGGCGGGCGGCTTCCGCTCCCCCGCCGCCGGAGCCCCACGCCGAGGCCCCGGGCGACGCCGCCACACCCGGATCGCCACCCGGATCGCCAGCCACACGGCCGAGGCGCCGAAGAGTCCCGCGGTGATCAGCAGCCAGCGCGGCCAGAAGACGTCGGCGCTCAGCCCGGTCGCGTTCTCGTAGCGGCGCTCCTGGCGGCCGAGGATCAGCGGGAACCACACCAGCAGAAGCAGCCCGGAGAGGAAGACGGGCACCCGCACATGGTTGATCCAGCGGGCCGCGGCCGGGAGCACGGTGCCCACGGCACGGTCGGCGAGCGCGTACAGCGGAAGCAGCACCAGGTCATGGAGGATCGCGGCGCCGACGATCCACAGCAGGATCCCGAACCAGTCGCCGCTCAGCAGCTTGAGCCCGGCGTAGCCGGTCAGCGCGAACGAGCACAGCAGCAGCACCAGCCGCAGCGGCGACTCCGGCTCCAGCCGCCGCGGCCCGAAGCGGCGCAGCGCGGCCCGCGGTCCGAAGCGGCGCAGCGCGGCCCGCGGTCCGAAGCGGCGCAGCGCTGCCTTCATACGGTCTCCTCCAAGCCCGCTCATACGGTCTCCCCCAAGCCCCCTCATGCGTCCTCCCCCATGCCCCTTCACGCGTTCTCCTCGAAGTCTCCGAAGGTCAGCCGGCCGACCCACTTGGTGTTGTGCACACCCGGGGCCCCGGGCACGATCACGCGCGCCGGATAGCCGTGGTCCGGCGACAGATCCGCGCCGTTGACCCGCAGGGCCAGCAGCGAGCGGGGGTCGCGGACCTGGACGTCGCTCAGCACGACGCGGCGGAAGGAGCCGTGCCGCTGCACCGACTCCACCAGGACCCTCGGCGGCCGGTCGGTATGCCCCACCAGCGCGGCGAGGTCGGCCAGCCGCACCCCGTCCCACCGCTGGTCGGTGGTGGACCATCCCTCCACACAGGCGATGGGCAGCGCCGCGCCGTGGCGCGGCAGCCGCAGCAGCTGCTCCCGGGTGAGGACGGTCTCGCGGCCCGTCGCACCGCGCACCGTCAGCCGCCAGTCGGGCCCGATGTCGCGGGCGCGGAGGCCGACGGCCATGGCGGTCTTGTTGATCTGGAAGCCGTTGGGCCCCGACCCCGGGTTGCGGCCGTGCGGCGCGAGGACGGCGGTCTCGCGCAGCGGGCCGCCGATGCTCTGACCGGCCGTCACCACCAGCAGCGCGAACGAGCCGGTGCCGACCATGGCGAGCGCGCCCCGCCGCGACATGGTGGGCGCGGCCGGTTGCGGGCTGACCAGGCCGGTCTCGTCCGGCGGCTCCGGCTTGGTGTCGCGGGCGCGGGTGCGCAGCTCGGCCCGCAGGTCGCGGCTGCGCAGCGCCCGCACCATGGCCGGGAACCGCAGCGCCACATGGACCACGAGGGCGGCGATGAAGATCCACGCCCCGTAGAAGTGCAGCGGGTAGAAGGACCCGGGGAAGATGTAGTCCAGCTGGACGTTGAGCACCCCGGTCGCGAACTCGAACAGCCCGCCGCCGACCAGCGCCAGCAGCGAGAGCCGCTCCAGCCCGTGCCCCACCGACCGCACCGGCGGCCAGGTGAACAGCTTGGGGATGACCGACCACAGCTTGGCCAGCAGCACCGGGACGAGCACGATCCCGAGGGTGACGTGCACGCCCTGGTTGACGCGGTAGAGCCAGGAGGGGTTGGTCGGCCAGGTGAAGAGATAGAAGCCGAGCAGCCCCTTGTCCGGGGTCTCGTCGTTGACCGGGGACAGGTCGGGGTTGTAGGCGGCGTACGAGAGCAGTCCGGTCACGAAGAGCACGGGCAGGCCGAAGAGCAGGATCACGCCGAAGACGGACGTCAGCCAGGGGCCGCGCAGGGGACTGCGCCACAGCGCGCGGCGGTCACGGTGGGTACGGGGAGGGTGGCTCATGGCATGACGGTAGGGCGGCCGCGCCGCGTTCCGGGGCCTTGAGCCCATGACGAAACGGTGACGTCAGCCGCCCCGGCCGCGAGGATCTGACGGTCCGGTGACATCGCGCGGCGCGGCGGACCGGAGGCGGGCTTCACGACGTAGCGTGACGTCGTGAAACTCCCTCTCCCCAGCGGCATCGACACCCGGGCCGTCGAGAACGAGAAGCGGACCGGCCGCCGCCGGGACGTGCTCGCCGCCGCTGCCGCCGCCCTGCTCTTCGCCGTCGCCGCCGTCGTCGGCACCCTGATCCAGCGGGCCGATCACTCGCTGTACGTCGACTGGGCGCCGCTGTACGCCGACTGGCTGCCCCATGTGGGCCCCGGTACGCCCGCCGCCCTGGCCGTCGCCGCGGCGGTCGTCGTCCACGGCCCCCGGCTCGCGGTGCGGCTGCCGTGGCGCGGGCTGCTGGGGGCCGTCTGGGCGGCGTCCATGACCTGGATCTGGTCACTGGCCCTGGTCGACGGATGGCAGCGGGGGGTGGCGGGGCGGCTGACCGCGCGCCACGAATATCTGCGCGGCGTGGACCGGTTCCACGACATCGGCGCGGCCCTGCGCGGCTTCACCGGCCACATTCTGCTCACCCAGCCCGACCACTGGCCCGCCCATATCGCGGGCCATCCGCCGGGCGCCGTGCTCACCTTCGTGGGCCTGGACCGGCTGGGCCTGGGCGGCGGCGCCTGGGCGGGGGCCTTCTGCATCACGGTGGGCGGCTCGGCGGCGGTGGCGATCCTGGTCACGCTGCGCGCCCTGGGGCAGGAGCGGGCCGCGCGCACCGCCGCCCCGTTCCTGGCCCTGGCGCCCGGGGCGGTCTGGGTGGGCGCCTCGGCCGACGGCTATTTCGCGGCCGTCGCGGCCTGGGGGCTCGCGCTGCTGGCGCTCGCGGCGACGCGTACGGTCCGGGCGCCCGGGGCGGTCGCGTTCGGCTCCGGGCTGCTGCTGGGGCTGACGGCCTATCTCTCGTACGGGCTGACGCTGCTGGCGCTGCCCGCCGTCGCCGTGCTCCTGCTCGCCCGTACCGCGCGGCCGCTGCCCTTCGCGCTGATGGGGGCGGCGGTGGTGGCCGGGGCGTTCACGCTGACCGGCTTCCAGTGGTGGGAGGGGTACTCGCTGCTGGTCGAGCGCTACTACCAGGGCGTGGCCTCGGACCGTCCGTACGTGTACTGGGTCTGGGCCAATCTGGCCGTCGCGACGGTGGTCGCCGGTCCGGCCGGTGTCGCGGGCGTGCGGCGCATGCTGTCGGCGGTGCCGGACACCGTAAGGCGGCTGCGGCCGGGCGGTCCGGGCGCCCCGGACGGGCTCGTGGTGCTGACCTTCGCCGTGCTGCTGGCGCTCGCCGTGGCCGATCTGTCCGGGATGAGCAAGGCCGAGACGGAGCGGATCTGGCTTCCCTTCCTGGTCTGGCTGCTGCCCACCGCGGCGCTGCTGCCCGCTGTTGATCGCCGCCGCTGGCTTGTGGCCCAGGCGTGTCTCGGACTGCTCGTCAACCACCTGCTTTTGACCGGTTGGTGAGGAGACCGATGTGAAGGGCACGTGATACTTCTGTGATACTGAGGGGGACGTACATCTGTACTGTTGCCAGGGGGCGGGACCCGTGAAGGCGCTGAAGATCGTGAAAGCGTTGAAGGCTTTAAACGCGAAGAACGCCTATGGCGTGGCCGCGCCCATAGGCGCGCTCACGGCCGTGGCCGTCGTGGTGGCGCTGCTGATAGCCCTCACCTCGCCGGGGGACTCGGGCGGCGCACAGGGCGGGGATCTCCCCGCCGCCGCGGCCTCTCCCAAGTCGGACCGGGTCCCCAGGGAGCCCAAGAAGAAGGACAAGTACGCCCACTGGGACGGCAAGGTCAAGGTGCTCGGGGACGGCTCCACGTCCTACACCGGACCGCAGCCGCATCAGCTCAAGCCCGAGAAGCTCAAACCGGGTGAGAAGCCCCCGCAGTTCGTGGTCTTCTCCTGGGACGGCGCGCTGGAGAACGACGACCACCTCTTCTCCCGCTTCCGCCAGGTGGCCAAGGAGAGCGACGCCACGATGACGTTCTTCCTGAGCGGCATGTATCTGCTGCCCAAGGCGAAGAGCGACCTCTATCACCCGCCCCAGCACAAGCCGGGCTCGGCCGCCATATCCTTCCCGACCGACGAGCACATCAGGGAGACCCTGGAGCAGCTGAGCGGGGCCTGGCAGGACGGCAATGAGATCGGCTCGCACTTCAACGGCCACTTCTGCGGCGCCAAGGGCGGACAGGACTGGTCCCCCCAGGAGTGGAAGAGCGAAACGGAGCAGGCCTACTCCTTTGTGAAGCACTGGAAGACCAACACCGGCTTCACCGACATCAAGCCGCTGCCGTTCGACTACGACGTGGAGCTGGTGGGCGGGCGCGCGCCGTGCCTGGAGGGCCAGAAGACGCTGATTCCGGCCATCAAGTCCCTCGGCTGGCGCTATGACGCGAGCTCCCCGGGCGACTTCCAGATATGGCCGTCCAAGATCGACGGGATCTGGAACTTCCCGCTGCAGCTGGTGCCGTACCCGGAGAGCGAGAAGCAGGTCCTCTCGATGGACTTCAACTTCCTCTTCAACCAGTCCGGTGACAGCACCGAGGGCGATCCGGCCAAGTACACGGAGTGGGAGCGGCTGACCCGCGAGGGCTATCTGAACGGCTTCGAGCGGGCCTACAACGGCAGCCGGGCGCCGCTGTTCATCGGCAACCACTTCGAGACCTGGAACGGCGGCATCTATATGCAGGCCATCGAGGACGTGATGCGGAGCGTCTGCCGCCGCGACGGGGTGCGGTGCGTGTCGTTCAAGCAGCTCGCCGACTGGCTGGACGCCCAGGACCCGAAGGTCCTGGCGAAGCTGCGGATGCTGGACCCGGCGGAATCGCCGGACTGGTCCACGTACACCAAGACCAAGTAGCCGGGACGGCAGTCCTGTTGCCGGGCTTCCCCCGGAGCGTGTTCCACCGGGGCCTGTTCCGTCGGGACCTGTTCCGTCGGGGCGTGTTCCGCCGGGGCCTATTCCGCCGCCCGGTCCGTCATATAGCTCTTCCAGATGTCCAGCGGGTAGCTGTCGCCCGAGGTGTCCGTGGTCTCCCCGCCCATCCCCTTGAGCGGCATCAGCTCCTGCGACTTGGGGTCCACCCGGGACAGCGAGACCGCCGTCGACAGCTTCTTGGTGTAGCCGACGAACCAGGCGGAGTTGCCGTCCTGCGCCGTGCCCGCCTTACCGGCCACGTCACCACCGGCCGCCGCGGCCCCGCGCGCCGCGCCCTCCGGGCTCTGGACGGCACCGCGCAGCGCCTCGTCCACCTCCGCCGCGACCGCCGGGCTGAAGGCCCGCCTGGCGCTGTCCTTGCGCAGCTCGAGCCGCTGCCCGCCGTGGGTGAGCCCGCTCACCGAGTACGGCGCGTAGTGGGTGCCCTCGGCGGCGAACGTGCCGTAGGCGCTGGCCATACGGATCGAGCTGGGCGTCGCGGTGCCGAGCGAGAACGCGGGCACCCGCGCGCCGAAGCTGCTGGGCAGCATCCCCGCGTCGATGGACGCCTGCCGGACCCGGTCCAGGCCGACGTCCATGCCCAGCTGGATCATCGGGGTGTTGATGGACCGCACGATCGCCTGGCGCAGGGAGACCTGCCCATAGGAGGTGTCACCGTCGTTGCTGGCCCGCACGATCTTGCCGCTGCGGTCCCAGTACGGCCCCTCGGGCGTATGCACCGCGATCTTGTTGTCGCCGTCGTAGAGCGTCGAGGGGGTCACGGGCGTCCGCTCCCCGTTGCGCTTCAGCAGAACGCCGTCGCGCAGCGCGGCCGCGTAGACGAAGGGGGTGAAGGAGGTGCCGGCCGGGACGTTGGAGGCGTTCGCGTCGTTGAATCCCTGCTCGAGATAGCCGGGGCCGCCGTACAGCGCGCGTATCGCGCCGCCGGGGGCCACCGAGGCGGCGCCGATCCGCACATGGCGGTCCTCGGGGCGATGCTCGGGATCGAGGGTGTCCCGGGTCTTCTTCACCGCCTTGGCCAGAGCCTGGACCTTCGGCTTCTCGAAGGTGGTGTGAATCTGATAGCCGCCCAGGTCGAAATCGGCGTCGGATATCTCGGTATGGGAGCTCACATACGCCTTGGCCGTCTCCACCAGATAGCCGACCTGGCCGGTGAGCCCGGCCGACTTGGGCGGCGCCTTGGGCTCGGGGAACGACGTATAGCGGGCCCGCTCGGACCGGGAGAGCTTTCCGATGTCGACCATCCGGTCCAGCACCCACTTCCAGCGGTCGACGGCCCGCTTGTGGTTCTTGGCGCTGAGCGTCGGATCGAATGTCCCGGCGCCCTTGAGCAGCGAGGCGAGCAACGCGCCCTCGCTCGCGTTGAGTTCCGAGACGTCCTTGCCGTAGTACGCGTACGCCGCCCGCTGAATGCCGTAACTGCCGCGCCCGAACCAGCTGGTGTTCAGATAGCGCTGCAGGATCTCCCGCTTGCTCATCCGGTCGTCCAGCTTGATGGCCATGAACATCTCGGTGAGCTTGCGGGAAAATGTCTGGCGCTGATTCAGATAGGCATTCTTCACATACTGCTGGGTGATCGTGGAGCCGCCCTGGGTCTCACCGCCCGTCACCATCCGCGTCACGGCGCGCATCAGACCGCTCGGGGACACTCCGCTGTCGGAGTAGAAACTGGCGTTCTCGGCAGCGAGCACCGCCCACTGGACATCCTGCGGCACCTTGTCCAGCGGCACCTCCTGCCGGTTGACCGGACCGGTGCGGGCCATCTCGCTGCCGTCCGCCCAGTAGTAGACGTTGTCCTGCTGGGTGGCGAAGTCGTTCAGGTTCTTGGGTATGTCGGTCTGCAGATACAGATAGCTCAGCAGACCGGTCAGACTGCCGAGGCAGAAGAGGAACAGGAGGGTGATCTGACGCCACGACGGCAGCCAGCGCCCCACACCACGCCGGCCCGCCCGGGGGTAGTCCAGCCGGACCCGCGCGGCCGCCCAGCGGCGCAGCCGCATCCCCCGGCTCCCCGAGGACGGCTTTCGGCGGTGCTTGCGGTGCTTCCCCATGGCGTTGTCGCTGCTGCCCAGCACGTGTTTTCCCCCACGCTCGCTCCGCGCGCGGGCGCGGCACAAAGGTGTGATCTTCCATCCCCCCGGACCAGACGATCCTATTTTCCCCTCTGAACGTCTGTCGCCACAGGGCCCCAATTTTTTGTAACAGTGACCATATTCAGCGACACCACCCACCCGGTGACCTTTCGCACCGCCCGGACCACCCCCGCCGACGGCCCCGCGTACGCCCCTCCGGCGCGATGCCGCGAAGCTCAAATGAAGCTCTGAACCACGGGCCCAGGGGATTCGTCCTCCTTCTACGGGGTCATCACCCCGGCACGCGAGAACAACACCGCGGGGGACGCGGTACGCAACGAGGAGGGGGAGCCATGGTGCGCCTCGGTACCGGAATCGGCTGGCGACCGGAGATCGCCGACGACATCGAGCGACTGCCCGGCATCGACTGGGTCGAGGTGGTGGCGGAGAACATCTGCCCCGACCATGTGCCGGACGCGCTCCAGCGGCTGCGCGAGCGCGGGACCACGGTGGTCCCGCACGGGGTGTCGCTCGGCCTCGGCGGAGCCGAGCGGCCCGACCCCGGCCGCCTCGAGGCGCTGGCCGAACGGGCCGAGGCGCTGGGCTCGCCGCTGGTCACCGAGCACATCGCGTTCGTCAGGGCCGGGGGCCCGCTGACCGCGTCACCGGCCATCGAGGCCGGGCATCTGCTGCCGGTGCCGCGGACCCGTGACGCGCTGGACGTGCTGTGCGAGAACGTGCGCATCGCACAGGACGCGCTGCCGGTGCCGCTCGCGGTGGAGAACATCGCGGCGCTGATCTCCTGGCCCGGCGAGGAGATGACCGAGGGCCAGTTCCTGGCCGAGCTCGTGGAGCGCACGGGGGTGCGGCTGCTCATCGACGTGGCCAATCTGCACACCAACCACGTCAACCGGGGCGAGGACCCGGCCAAGGCGCTGGACGAGCTGCCCACGTCGGCGATCGCCTACGTCCATGTGGCGGGCGGGGTGGAGAAGGACGGGGTGTGGCACGACAGCCACGCCCATCCGGTGACCCAGCCGGTGCTCGACGTCCTCGCCGAACTGTGCGCCCGTACGGCACCGCCCGGCGTACTGCTGGAGCGCGACGAGGACTTCCCGGCGGCCGGGGAGCTGGCGGGCGAGCTGGACGCGATCCGCGGGGTGATGGCGGCGGGGGTTGCGGGGGCGGCCGGCGTTCCGGTGAGGGCCTCCGCCGCGCCCGAGGCCCCCGTCCCGGACGCCGTCCGGGAGCGGCTGGCGCTCGCTCAGACCTCGCTGCTGTCCGCGCTGGTCGGGGGCACCCCGCCGCCCGAGGGCTTCGACCGGCGGCGGCTGCGGGTGCAGAGCGCGGCGCTGACGGCCAAGCGGGCGTCCGTGGTAGCCAAGGTGGCCCCGGAGCTGCCGGAGATCCTGGGCACCGGCTACCGCCCGGCGTTCGCGCGGTACGCCGACGGCCGCCCGATGACCGGCGGCTACCGCCGCGACGCGCTGGCGTTCGCCGAGCATCTGCTGGCGGACGGAGGGCCAGAGGACCAGGCGGCCCGGCGCCGCCTGACGCTCTGGTGGCAGGAACGGTCCGGGCCCGCGCCCCTGGCGTCCCATCCGGCGGCGCGGCTGGCCCGCCGGGTCCGGCTCGCGCTGAGCGGGCGGCGAGCGGCATGAGCGCGGCGGTGATCCTGGTCTACGCGGCCGTCGCCCTGTCGTCGGCGGTGCTCATCACCGGCACGGTCCGGGCCCGGCGCGGGGGGCCGTGGGGCCGGTGGACGGCCGGGCGTATGACCTGCTGGAGGCCGCGTTCCTGGCGGGCGGGCCGGGCCGGATGGCGGACACCGTGATCAGCGCGATGTACGCGGACGGGCGGCTGGCGATCGGCGACCCCGGAGTGGTCTCGGTGCGGCAGCCGATCGCGCGCGGCCCGGTCGAGGAGGACCTGCTGCGGCTGTGTGCCATCGCCCCGCACGGCGGCCTGAAGTGGCTGCGCCGGGAGCTGATGCGCAGTCCGGCGGTGCAGGCGATCGGCGACCGGCTGGCGGGGCGCGGGCTGATGGTGCGGCCGGGCGCCCTCCGGGGCTGGCGGCGCGCGGCACGGACGCAGAACACACTCTGCGCGGTGGGCATCTTCCTGGGCATCATGATGAGCGTCGGCTCCACGACCGACGGCGGAGTTCCGCTGATCTTCGCGATCGCCCCCGCGCTCTTCACCGGCTTCCTCATCGGCGGAATCTGCGCGGGTGCGGCCAAAGGGCGGCTGACCGCCGCCGGGAAGCGGGCGCTGGCGGCGTACCGAAGGGAGTCGGGGGTCGGCGAACGGCGGCACGCCCTGTCCGTCGGCCATCCGGCGACGGTCCCCGTCACGGTGGTCGTCGCGCTGACCGGGGCGGCCGCCCTGACGGACGATCCGCTGCTGCGGAAGCAACTGCTGGACGCGCAGAAGGTGCCGGCCGGTTCGGGGTCGTCGACCGACTCGGGGTCGTCGGGCACCTCGGACTCCGGCGGTGGATCGTGGTGCGGAGGGGGCGGCTCCGGCTGCGGAGGCTCCTCGTGCGGCGGCTCGTCCTGCGGCGGGGGCGGGGGGTCGTCGTGCGGCGGCTCGTCGGGGTCGAGCTGCGGCGGGGGCGGAGGATGCGGCGGGGGCGGCTGAGCCGCCTTACGACGGGCCGGTTGCCCCCGGGAACACCGGAAGGTCCGGGAGGTCGGCGCGCGAGCCGCAGCCCCGGGCGAGTCGTTCATATCGTGAAAACAATGGCGCAAGGGCGGTCGGGTCCAGTAGAACTCGGCCATGTTGTGGGTCCTTTTCCTGCTCGTCGCGTGGGGCGCGGCGGTTGTCAGCTGCACACGTCTGTGCCTGGCGGCCGTCGCCGCCGCCCAGCCGCTGGACCCCGATCCGGTGGCGGACGCGAAGGGTCTGAACCTGTACGAGGCGGCGTTCCTGTCCGGCGGTCCGCGGCGGGTGGGCGATCTGGTCCTCGTCACGATGTACCGCGAACGCCGACTGCTGCTGGCCCACACCGGCTGGGTCACCGTCGTGGTCCCGGACGGGCGGGACGAGCTGGAGCGGTCCGTGATCACCGCGATAGGGCCGGAGGGCCAGTCCCCGGTGCGGCCGGTGCGGACCGCGCTCGCCACCGCCGACCCCGTACGGGCGCTGGGCGACCGGCTGGTGGCGGCGGGGCTCGCGGTGCCCGCCTCGGCGCGTACGAATGTGGCGGTCGCGGTGCGGCACGTGCGGGCGGCCTGCGCGCTGGTGCTGGCGATGGCGGTCGCCGCGCTGCTGCTGGTGCCGCCCGCGGCGGGGCGCGGTCCGGTGGCCTCGTGGTTCATGCTGCCCCTGCTGCTGACGGTGAGCTGTCTGCTGATCGCCCGGGTCGAGGCGCATCCGTACTCGCGGTGGGCCTCCCCCGCCGGTCAGCTGCTGCTGGGCCGGATCGACGTGCCCCCGCGGCGGACCCTCGCCCAGCGCTCCGGCGGCGGCCCGGACGGCGATGACGACGACGGCGAGGTGCTCACCGCGCTCGCGGTGCACGGCACCGCCGCCCTCCCCGACCGGGCGCTGCGCGCGGCGCTGAAGGGGCATTGGGGTCATTGACCCCGACACCGCATCCCGGTGCTTTACATGGTCATCCGCCGCGCCAAATATCCCTTTCATTGCGCGATGCACGACGCGATGCCCGAAGGGATGGCCAGTGAGAACAGCAGCGCTGTACGGCATCCTCGGCCCGCTGTCCCTGTCGCTGGCCATGAGCGCGCTGCTCGCGACCCCCGCCACCGGCCGCCCGCTCGCCGCGTCCACCGCCCGCGCCGCCACGCCGGCCGCCGCGTCCCTCCCGTCCACCCCGTCCACCCCGTCCGCCACGGCCCCGGCCGGTGCGGCGGGCGCCCCGCTCAGGGGCCCGGCCTCCCCCACGACCCGTTCGGCCTCCGCCGTCCCCGCCGCGCCCGCCTGGAGCTCCTGGTCCGGCTCGCCCGCCACCGCCACCACGGCCGCGGTCCCGCCCGGTGACGCGGCCGCGGCGCGCGGGGTGACGCTCGCCGCCCGGCGCGCGGCCGAGCGCGGTATCGCCTTCCGCCACTGCCCCCGCGCCGAGGCCCTGGCCGCCCCCATCACCTGCGGAAAGGTCTCCGTCCCGCTCGACTACGCCCGTCCCCGCGGCAAGCACATCAGCCTGACCGTCAGCCGGATCCGGGCCACCGGCCCCAAGGCGAGGCGTCAGGGGGCCCTGGTCTACAACCCCGGCGGACCGGGCGCCTCCGGTATGGCGTTCCCCGAGTACGCGGCCGAGGGAGCCTTCCGCCGCCTGGCCGCCGCCTACGACTTCGTCGGCTACGCCCCACGGGGCGTCGGCCGTTCCGCGCCGCTGTCCTGCCAGCGGCCGTCGGCCTACGCCAAGGCGCCGACCAGCTCCCCGCCGCACCCCACCGCCGCCTTCAAACGGCGGCTGGTGGCGCGGGCGCGCGCCTACGTCCGGGGCTGTGTGCGCCGCGCGGGCCGCGCGCTCGCGCACTACACCACCCTGAACAACGCCCGCGATCTGGAGGTGCTGCGCGCGGCACTGGGCCAGCGGCGGCTCACCTTCGTGGGCGCCTCGTACGGCACGTACTACGGGGCCGTGTACGCCACGCTCTTCCCGGGGCGGGTGCGCCGGATGGTCTTCGACAGTGTGGTCAACCCGGCCCCCTGGCGGATCTGGTACCGCGACAACCTCGACCAGTCGGTGGCCTTCGAGCGGCGCTGGCGGGACTGGCGCCGCTGGGTCGCCCGGCACCACGCCGTCTACCACCTGGGCACCACCGATGCCCGGGTGCTCGCCTCGTACGAGAAGGCGCGGCGGCGGCTGGGGCACAAGCCGGCGGGCGGGGTCGTGGGCACCGCCCAGCTCCAGAGCGCGTTCCTGCGGACCGGCTACAACGACGCCTACTGGGATCCGGCCGCCCGGGCGCTGGCCGCCTATCTGCACCGGGACCCCGAGCCGCTGATCGCGCTCGCCGCGCCCGATCCGGCGCAGGCGGCCGACGACGAGAACGGCAACGCCGTCTACACCGCCGTGGAGTGCAACGACGCGCCCTGGCCGCGCACCTGGGCCACCTGGAACCGCGACAACACCGCCCTCGCCCGCCGCGCGCCCTTCGAGACCTGGGACAACGTGGCGATGAACCTGCCGTGCGCCTTCTGGCCGCTGAAGCCCGGCCGCCCCCTCGACGTGGGGCACTTGGAGGCCGTGGGCCCCCGGACGGGGCGGGTCGCACTGCCGCCGGTGCTGCTGCTCTCGGCGGAGCGGGACGCGGCCACCCCGTACGCGGGGGCGAAGGAGCTGTGGCACCGGCTGCCCGGCTCCTCGCTGGTGACCGAGCGGAAGGCGGGCACCCACGGGGTGTGGGGCGGGCCGAACACGTGCGTCAACCGCCATGTGGACACGTATCTGCTGACCGGGAGGACGCCGGGCCGGTCCGCCTCCTGCGCCCCGCGCCCGGAACCCGTACCGCTTCCGGCACCGGCCCCGCTGCCCGAGTCGGGCAAGCAGCCGGCCGCGATCCCGGGCACGCCGTAGGAGGGTCCCGGTGACGCCTGCGGCGGGCTGCTTTCCCCTCCCCGCCCCTTCCCGAAACCGGGGCTCCGCCCCGGACCCCGGGCGCGTCGCACGTGGCGCGATCGGCGCCCCGGCCGGTCAGCCGACCGCGACGACGGTCGGCTCCTCGCCCCGGGATCCAGGGGCGGAGCCCCTGCCACGCGGCGGAGTCCGCCGGACAACCCCGTAAGAGCGTCAGGCCAGACCGGCGACGAGTTCGGAGACCGCCTTGCGCCGCCCGGTGTAGAACGGCACCTCCTCGCGCACATGGCGGCGCGCCTCGGAGGCGCGCAGATGGCGCATCAGGTCGACGATCCGGTGCAGCTCGTCCGCCTCGAAGGCCAGGATCCACTCGTAGTCGCCGAGCGAGAAGGACGCGACCGTGTTGGCGCGCACATCGGGGTAGCCGCGCGCCATCTTGCCGTGGTCCGCGAGCATCCGGCGGCGGTCCTCGTCGGGCAGCAGGTACCAGTCGTAGGAGCGGACGAACGGGTAGACGCTGACGTACTCGCGCGGGTTCTCGTCGGCGAGGAACGCCGGGATGTGGGCCTTGTTGAACTCGGCCGGGCGGTGCAGCGCCATGTTGGACCACACCGGCTCCAGGGCGCGCCCCAGCCGGGTGCGGCGGAAGAGGTTGTACGCCTCCTGGAGGGCGTCGGAGGTCTCCGAGTGCCACCAGATCATGACGTCCGCGTCGGCGCGCAGCCCGGACACGTCGTAGGTGCCGCGCACGGTGACGTCCTTGGCGGCGAGCTGGGAGAAGAGCTCCTCGACCTCGTCGGCGTAGCCGGTGCGGTCCTCCGGCAGCACATCGCGCAGCCGGAACACCGACCACAGGGTGTAGCGGATGACCTCGTTGAGGTCCTTGGCCTTCTTACCGGCGTTGGGAGTCTTCTCAGGTGCAGCAGTCATGGCCCTATTCTCGCTCTCCGGCTCCGGAGCCCGGCTCCAGGGTGGCCGCCGGGGCGCCCAGCAGTTCTTCGGCCGCCTTACGGGCGCTGCCGACGCACGCCGGGATGCCCACCCCGTCGTAGAGCGCGCCGCACACCCCCAGCCCCGGCACCTTGGCGACCTCGGCGCGGATGCGGGCCACCCGGTCGAGATGGCCCACCGGGTACTGCGGCAGTCCGCCGTCCCAGCGGTCCACCCGGCTCGCGACGGGCCGGGCCGTCAGGCCGACGGCCTCGTCGAGGTCGGCGAGCGACATCCTTACCAGGTCGGCGTCGTCCCGCTTCAGATCCGCCTCGTCGTCAAACCGCCCGATCGAGGTACGCAGCACGAAGAGATCGGGCCCGGCGTCCCGCAGCCAGCCCCATTTGCGGCTGGAGAAGGTCGCCGCCTTGATCGTCCGGCCGTCGACCGGCGGCACCAGGAAGCCGCTGCGTTCGGCGAGCGCGTCCACGCCGGTGAGCGCGTCGCGCCGGAAGGCCATGGTGACCAGCGCCATCGAGGCGTAGTCGACGGTGGCCAGCTCGGTGGAGGCGGCCGGGGCCTCGGCGGCCAGCAGCCGGGCGGCGGCGGGCGCGGGGACTGCCAGCACCACGGCGTCGGCCGTCACCACGGGCGGGCCGTCCGTGCCGTCCACGGCGAGGGTCCAGCCGTCGGCGGTGCGCCGCAGCTCCCGTACGGGCGCCCCGGTGCGGATCTCGCCGCCCGCGGCCCGTACGGCGTCGGCGACCGCGAGCGGCAGCCGGCCGATCCCGCCGTCGATGCCCATGAACACCGCGCCGTCCTGCCGCCGGGCGGCGCGCTCGGCCAGCTCCCGGACGCCCTCGGTCAGCGGGCCTCCGGAACGGGCCACGTCGAAGAGGGTGGGGACCGAGGCGCGCATCGAGGTGCGGTACACATCGCCCGCGTAGACCCCGCCCAGCAGCGGTTCGACCAGCCGGTCCACCACCTCGCGGCCGAGCCGCGCCGCGAGGTACTCGCCGAGCGCCACGTCCTCGCCGACCGGTGTGGGCGGCAGCTCCCGGTCGCGGGCGATCCGGGCCAGCCCCTCCTCCGAGATCACCCCGGAGGCGGCCAGCGGCGCCAGATCGCCGGGGACGCCCATCACATGGCCCTTGGGCATCGGGCGCAGCCCGCCGCGCGTCCAGAGGGAGGCGGTCGCGGTCGCGGGCGGCTGCAGCCGGTCGCCGAGGCCCACGGCGCGCGCCAGCTCGACGCCTTCCGGGCGGCGGGCGAGCATCGACTCGGCCCCGAGGTCGACCGGTACGCCCTCGATCTCCCCCGCGCGCAGCTTGCCGCCGAGCCGTTCCGATGCCTCCAGGAGCGTCACCCGCGCCCCGCCGTCCAGCAGTCGGTGAGCGGCCGCGAGGCCCGCGATTCCGCCGCCGATGACCACGACATGGCCGCTGCGTCCCGGCCCCGGGGTGTTCGCCGCTCTCATGCCCCCACTCTCTCACCCGCCCCCAGGGCGTGATGTGCCGAGGCCGTCGCCAGGTCGGCCTCGATCCGGGCCGCGGTGACGCGCAGCGCCGGGAGGAGTTCGCGGCGGGCGCTCTCGGCGGTGCCGCGGCCGGCGTGGGTCGCCACGTTGAGCGCGGCGATCACGCGTCCGCGCGCGTCCCGTACGGGCACGGCGAGCGAGCGCAGCCCCTCCTCCAGCTCCTGGTCGACCAGGGCGTGTCCCTCCGCCGCCGCGCGCTCCACGACGCGCGCCAGCTCGGCCACGTCGGTCACGGTGTGCCGGGTCAGCGGCCTGGGCCGCACCCCGGCGAGATGGGCGGCCCGGGCGTCGGCGTCCAGGCCCGCGAGCAGCACCCGGCCCATGGAGGTCGCGTAGGCGGGGAAGTGGGTGCCGATGGTGATGTTGACGCTCATGATGCGGACGGTGGGGACACGCGCGATATAGCGGATGTCGCCGCCGTCGAGGACGGCCAGCGAGGCCGACTCATGGACGGTGCGGACCAGTTCGCGCAGATGTGGCTGGGCGATGTCGGTGAAGCCGAGCTCGGCGAGGGGGGCGTAGCCGAGCTCCAGCACGCGCGGCAGCGGGCGGAAGGCCCTGCCGTCGGCCTCCACGTACCCCAGCTCGACGAGGGTGAGCAGCGAGCGCCGGGCGGTGGCCCGCGCCAGCCCGGTGGCCTCCGCGACGGCGCTGAGCGTCATTCCTCCGCCCCGGCCGCCGGCCGCCGTGGCGGCCTCGCCCCGGCCCGCGCCCTCCGCCCCGCCCAGTGCCCGCAGGACGGCCAGTCCGCGCGCGAGCGACTGCAGGAACCCCGCCCCCAGTTCCCGCTTGGCCATCCGCGCGGGGTCCTCGCCCAGGGCCGCCGGCGCCCCGTCCGGGGTGCCCCACACGCGGTCGGCGGCCGGGCGTGGCCGCCGGGCCGCCAACGCCGCCTCCATCGCCGGGACTTCCGCACCCAGCGGCCCCAGCACCGCCGCCCGCAGCGAGTCCACGTCATGGCGGCTGGTGTGGCTGACCACGTTGACCGTGCAGGCGATACGGCCCGAGGCGTCCCGTACCGGAACGGAGACCGCCACCAGGCCCGGCTCGATCAGCTGGTCGTCGGCGGCCCAGCCGTCGTGGGCGGCCTCCTTGACGCGGGCCTCGAAGTCGCCGTCGGAGGCGGGCCGGTGGCGCGGCGGGACGGCGGGGAAGGAGGTGTCCAGGGGGTCCTCGGCGCGGCGGGCGCGCCAGGCGGCCCAGTCGGCCCCGGACCACTCCGCGGCGAAGAGCGCGCCGGGGGAACAGCGCTCGGCGGGCAGCAGATCGCCGATGCGGAAGGCGAGGGACATGGTGCGGCGGCGGGTCATCTGGACGACGAAGCGCACCCCGTCGCCGTCGGGGACGGCGACCGAGACCGACTCGTCGAGCCCGTCCGCGAGCCGCTGGGCGAACGGGCCGAGCGCGGCGGGCAGTCCGCTCGCTGACAGATACGCGTTGCCCAGCTCCATCAGCCGGACCGACAGGCCGATGTCGCGCCCGTCGAGCGTCACGTATCCGAGCTGTTCGAGGGTGCCCACCACGCGGTCGACCACGGACCGGGCGAGCCCCGTGCCGCGGACGAGATCGCCGGGGCGGACCGTCGTCCGCCCCTCGTGCGCGGCCAGCCGGGACAGCTCGCGCAGCACGGCGAGGCCGCGCTCGAGAGGCCCGACGGGGCCATTGACAGGTGGTGGCACCGGGCTGAAACTCATCACCAGCAGATTATGAACGAAGTTTCACTCAGCGAACAAGTGCCGAGTCGCTTGGACCACCACAGCGAGGGGACGATGTGATGCGCACGACCGTCGGCATCATCGGCGGCGGGCCCGCCGGACTGCTGCTCGCCCGTCTGCTGCACCGCGCCGGGATCGACTGCGTGGTGCTGGAGAGCCGGGACCGGGCGTATGCCGAGCGGCGCCAGCGGGCCGGGATCCTGGAGCAGGGCACCGTGGATGTGCTGCGGGAGTGCGGCGCGGGCGGGCGCCTGGACCGCGAGGGACTGCCCCACCAGGGCATCGAGCTGCGCTTCGAGGGCCGCGGTCACCGCGTGGACTTCCCCTCCGCCACCGGCGGCAAGTCGGTGATGGTCTACGCCCAGACCGAGATCGTCAAGGACCTGATCGCGCTCCAGCTGGAGGAGCCGGGCGGTCCCCCGCTGCTGTTCGAGGCCGAGGCGCTGGCCATCGAGAAGCCGGACTCCGCCGCCCCCGTGATCCGCTTCCGCCACCGAGGCCGCGAGCAGACCCTGACCTGCGACTACGTGGCGGGCTGCGACGGCTTCCACGGCATCGCCCGGCGGGCGCTCCCCGCCGACCGGGTCCGCACCTTCGAGCACACCTACCCCTACTCCTGGCTCGGTGTGCTGGCCGATGTGGCGCCGTCCTGCGATGAGCTGATCTACGCCCGCCATCGGCGCGGCTTCGCCCTGCACAGCATGCGCTCCCCCCAGGTCTCCCGGCTCTACCTCCAGGTGCCCAACCACACCGATCCGGGCGACTGGTCCCACGAGCGGATCTGGGACGAGCTGTCGGCCCGCTTCGCGCTCGACGGGGACTGGACGCTGGAGCGCGGCCCGATCACCGCCACCTCGCTCACCCCGATGCGCAGCTTCGTCCAGGAGCCGATGCGCCACGGGCGGCTCTTCCTGGCCGGCGACGCGGCGCATATCGTGCCGCCCACCGGCGCCAAGGGGCTCAATCTGGCCGTCACCGACGTGATCACGCTGGCCCGCGCCCTGATCCACCACCAGGAGACCGGCTCCCCCGAGCTGCTGGACGGCTATTCGCGGACCTGTCTGCGCCGGGTGTGGCAGGCCGAGCGGTTCTCGTACTTCATGACGGACACGCTCCACCGCCGCCCGGACGAGAGCCCGTTCGAGGACCGGGTGCGGCTCGCGCGGCTGGAGCGGATCGCCTCCTCCCCCACCGCCTCCGCCGAGCTCGCCGAGAACTACGTCGGCCTCCCGCTGTCATGACGGCCCCGGGCCCGCTCACCCCCATGAGCCCACCGGGCTCCAGCGCCCCCGTCGGCCCGGACGCGAGCCGCTCGGTCGCGGGCCGGATGCTGGCGGTCCTCGACGCGTTCGACGCCTCGCACCGCTCGCTGTCCCTCACCGCCCTCGCCCGGCGCGCCGGGCTGCCGCTGGCCACCGCGCACCGGCTGGTCGCCTCGCTCACCCGCTGGGGCGCCCTGGAGCGCGACGCCACCGGGGCGTACCACATCGGGCTGCGGCTGTGGGAAGTGGCGACGCTCTCGCCGCGCGGGGTCGGGGTGCGCGAGGCGGCGCTGCCGTTCATGGAGGACCTGTACGAGGCCACCCACGAGAACGTCCAGCTCGCCGTGCGGGACGGCCTGGAAGTGGTCTATGTCGAGCTGATCTCCGGACACTCCGCGGTCCAGGTGCGCACCCGGGTCGGCAGCCGCTGGCCGCTGCACGCGACCGGCGTCGGTCTCGTACTGCTCGCGTACGGGCCGCCACGGCTGTACGAGCGGGTGTGCGCCCGCCCGCTGCGCCGCTACACCGACCTGACCATCCAGGACCCGCACCGGCTGCGGGCCACCCTCGCCGAGGTGCGGCGCACCGGGATCGCGGTCAGCGACCGGCAGATCACCATGGACGGGCTGTCCATCGCCGCCCCGGTGCGCGGACCGCGCGGGGAGGTGGTGGCCTCGCTGTCGGTGGTGGTGCCGGCCGCGGAGGGGCGGGCGCCCGGGCTGGTCCCGGCCGTGCGGGTCGCCGCACACGGCATCTCCCGTACCCTCGCCGCCGCCCTGGGGCAAGAGCCCGTCGCGGAGGCTTCCGGTCGGTGAAAGACCCATGAGCGCGCCTTGCCGAGGCCGATATCCGGCCACATTCTGTCTGGCACATACCGAGCCGCCGAGTCCGAACGCCCAGGCCCGAAGGGGGACATGGAGACATGCCCGAAGTGACCGCAGAGCCCACCGCGCAGGGGCGGGAGGCGCCCCGGGGCGGCTGGCAGCCGTACCACACCCTGTGGGCCATGCTGCTGGGCGGCTGGCTCTTCTCGTACGCCGACCGCACCATCACCGGCCCGGTCGTCACCTGGCTGATCGAGCACGACCACGCCATGCTGGGCTCCGCCAGCCATCCGCACGCGCTCGGCGGCCTGATCGGCAGCCTCTTCTTCGCGGGCTACATGCTGACCCAGTTCCCCGGCGGCTACCTCGGCGACCGCTTCGGGCACCGCACCATGCTCGCGGTCTCGCTGCTGTGGGCGGGGGTCGCGACCCTCGCCAGCGGCCTGATGACCGGGCTGATCGCCTTCGTCGTGCTGCGGGTGCTGACCGGCCTCGGCGAGGGCGTCTTCTACTCCAACGACCGCTCGCTGATCGCCCAGCGCACCCCGCCCGCCAAGGCCGGTCTCGGCATGGGCGTCGCGATCACGGGACTGGCCATCGGGCTGACGATCGCGACCATCAGCGCGCCGTACCTGATCGACTGGGGCGGGGAGGTGCTCGGCGAGGAGGACGCCTGGCGGATGCCGTTCCTGGTGCTGGGCGGTGCGACGCTGGCGTTCGGCTGGGTCACGGCGGTCTATATGCGCCGCATCGGCGGTCCGCTCAAGGCCACCGGTTCCACCCTGCGGCTGCTGGGCATCTCGGCGGTGCTGTGCGCCGCGGTCATGGCGGTCTATCTGATCGCCGACGGGGCGGGGATGCCGAGCTGGGGCGTGGCCGTCCTGGAGTGCGTGCTGGCGTTCCTGCTCATCGGGGCGATCTTCGCCCGGCGGAGCAGCAACCTGGGCTCGGTCTCCCGGAACCGCAATGTGCTGCTGCTCAGCTTCGCCTTCATCGCGGTCATGTGGAATCTGTGGTTCTTCAGCTTCTGGTCGGTGTCGATCGTCGCGGACGCCGCCCACAGCTCGTTCCAGAACGCCGCACTGGTGGCCACCTTCAACGCGGGCGCGGGCATCCTCGGCTTCCCGGCCGGGGGCCGGCTCTCGGACCGGGCGAAGGCCCGGGGCTGGGGGCGGCGGCCGCTGCTGATCGCGTTCACCGTGGTCCAGGGCGTGCTGGTGCTGGTGTTCGCCGCCTATCTGCAGGCCAATGAGAAGCCCTCCCTCTGGGTGATGTCCATCCTGCTCTTCGTGACCAGCCTGTTCTTCAACGCCCTCCAGCCGATGGCGCACGCGCTGCTCAACGATGTGGTCGACGGGGCCGAACGCGGCGCGGCCTTCGGCCTGTTCAACCTGGTCGGGGAGATCGGCGCGGTGGTCAGCCCGGCCCTCAGCGGCACCCTCTTCGACCACTACGGCAGCTGGACGCACGCGGTCTACATCGACGGCGCGCTGATGCTCGCCAGCGCCGGGCTGTATGTGCTGATCCGGGAGAACACCTCGCCCGCATAGGTTGGTCCCCAATAGCCGGACATCCAGTGGCGGAGGGGCATACATGGCGGCGGCACGACGCATGGTGGTCATCGGGGGCGACGCGGCGGGCATGTCCGCCGCGTCACGGGCCCGCAGGCTCAAGAGCCGGAGCGAGCTGGAGATCCTCGCCTTGGAGCGCGGCGAGTTCACCTCGTACTCGGCCTGCGGCATCCCCTACTGGGTCGGCGGGGTGGTGGACGGCCCCGACGAGCTGATCGCCCGTACGCCCGAGACCCACCAGGGCCGCGGGATCGACGTACGGACGCACACCGAGGTCGTCGAGATCGACCTCGCCGGGCAGCGCGTCCTGGCGCGGGACGTCGACCCGCACGGCAAGGGCGACGAGCACTGGCACGGCTTCGACGACCTGGTCATCGCGACCGGCGCCCGGCCGCGCCGCCCCGACATGCCCGGGATCGACGCCCCCGGCGTCCACGGGGTGCAGACCCTGGAGCACGGGCGGGCCCTGCTGGAGACCCTGGAGGCAACCCGGGTCGAACGCGCGGTCGTGATCGGCGCCGGCTACATCGGGGTGGAGATGGCCGAGGCGCTCATCCAGCGCGGCTGCCAGGTCACCGTCCTGGAGCGCGGTGAGCAGCCGATGTCCACGCTCGACCCGGACATGGGACGGCTGGTGCGCGACGCGATGTCGGGGCTCGGCATCGACACCGTGACCGGCGCGGAGGTCACCGAGGTGATCACCGGCGAGGACGGCCGGGTGCGGGCCGTGGCCACCAAGGTCAGCGAATACCCCGCCGACCTCGTGGTCCTGGGCCTCGGCGTGGCCCCCGAGACCACGCTCGCCCAGGAGGCCGGGCTGCCGGTGGGCCCTTACGGCGGCCTGCTGACCGATCTGGCCATGCGCGTGCGCGGTTACGACAACATCTGGGCGGGCGGCGACTGTGTGGAGGTCCTCGACCTGGTCTCCGGCCGCACCCGGCACATTCCGCTGGGCACCCACGCCAACAAGCACGGGCAGGTCATCGGCGCCAACGTGGGCGGCGACTACGCGACCTTCCCCGGCGTCGTCGGCACGGCGGTCAGCAAGGTCTGCGATCTGGAGATCGCCCGCACCGGACTGCTGGAGGCCGAAGCCCACGCCGTGGGGCTGAAGTTCGAGGCGGTCACCATCGAGTCGACCAGCCGGGCCGGGTACTACCCGGACAGCCGCCCGATGACGGTGAAGATGCTCGCCGAGCAACGCACGGGACGGCTGCTCGGCACCCAGATCGTCGGCCGCGAGGGCGCGGGCAAGCGAGTCGACATTGCGGCGGTCGCACTGACCGCCGGGATGACGGTGGAGCAGATGACGGCCCTGGACCTGGGCTACGCCCCGCCGTTCTCCCCGGTGTGGGACCCGATCCTGGTAGCGGCACGCAAGGCGGCGGGAACGGTGAAGAGCAGCCCGTCCGGCGCTTGAGGAGCGGACAACCCGCCCCTCCGCCGAAAACCCAGCTCCTCCGCCAAACCCAGCCCCTCCGGCGCTTGAGGAGCGGGGCCCGGGGCGGAGCCCCGGTTGCGGGAAAGGGCGGGTAGGGGAAAGACGCCTGGTCACCGCTCAGTTCGCGCCGTCGATGACCCGCAGCGCACCCCCCACCCGCTCCCCCACATGCCGCGGGCACCCCCACGCCTCGACCTCAAAGGGCCGCTCGGGCGTCTCGTACTCCCCGGGCGCGTACAGATGGTTGAGATGAGCACCGTAAGGGTCCTCATGGAAGCCGAAGTGACGACGCCCGACCAGCTCGGTCAGCACGTCCCAGGGGTGCGCATCCCCATGCGCGCAGGTCTCACCCGCCGGGACATCCACCGAGGCACCCACCGAGGCACCCGACGCGGCACCCACCGAGGCACCCGCCAAGGCGCTCCGCACCCCGCCGAGAATCACCCGCAGATCCCGGTGGACGGCCTCGGGCGGCGGCTCCTCGCCCGAGGTCACCGACCAGCAGGCGACCAGCAGCAGCACCAGCCGCTCGCGCGGATCGGCCGGGCCCGCCGCGAACCGCCGCGCGGCCCACAGCCCGGCGTCCTCCGCGGCCTGTCCGTCCCGGCAGCGGAAGCGCACCGCGTGGGTGAGCCGTTCGACGTCGAGCCGTCCATCCGGACGTACGAGCACCTCGTCCAGATGGGCGGTGTCCCGGAGGCCGAACAGCCGCTCCCGCCCGGTCCGCAGATGGTCCAGCGCCTCGCGGGCGATCGCGGCGAGGAAGACCGGGCACAGCCACGCCTCGAGCGGCGCCGTCTCCAGCTCCTCCCGGTGCCAGTGGCGGTAGACGCCCCGGCCGCCGGGGCTGAGCAGATGGATACCCACGGTGGCCTGCTCCGCGGTGTCCCGGCCGACCTCGGGGTGCTCGCCCTCGCCGTGCGCGCAGGACGCGTCGCCGAGGCCGGGCAGCACCGCCTCCAGGGCGTCCACCATGGTGTCCAGGACCCGCCGGTCGCGGATCCGGCCGCTGGCGGCGTACCAGCAGGCGGCGTGCAGGACGACCACGAGCCCGGCGCGGTGATAGCCCAGGGGGTTGGCGACCAGGTTCCTGGCGTAGGCGGACAGCTCCTGGCCGGGGTCGACGGCCGCGCTCGGGTAGTCCCAGACGATCGAGCGCAGATCCTCGGCGCGGCGCGCGTCGCGGGCCGGGAGCCGGGGCGGGATGCCGCCCACGCTGCCGGGGGCGATGATGTCCACGGCGACCCGCGCGTACCCGGCGATGTCGCGCGGGCACAGCCACTGCTCCTTGGTCGCGTCGTCCTCCCAGTCGGGGTCCTCGTCCTCGGCCAACCCGTTGGTGAGCAGCGGCAGATCGTCCACGAAGTGGTCGATCCGGTCGTCCAGATCGCTCTCGTAAGGATGCGTCCGGTGGGCACAGGGCAGGTCACGCAGCCGCCGGTCGGTGGCGTGGAGGGCCTCCAGGGCCGCCGCCGCGACGTCCTTACGGGAGAACCGGCCGATATGCGCGGCCATCATGACCAGCCCGAGCGTCCAGGAGTACGCCTCCTCGCCCGCGGGATCGGCCGCCAGCCGCCTGGCACAGTCCAGGACGGCCCGGTCCGCGTCGCCGCCATAGGTCTCGTGGAGGATGCCGTCCCAGTCGTCGACGAAATGGACACACTCTGGCGAATCTGACAGCGCGGTGGCGGGCATGTCGGTCATGCCCCTCACGACGCCACGGGAGGCACGCGGGTTCCCGCTTGGTTCAGACCTTCACAGAAGGTGCGCGCGATGCGCTCCTCGTGTGCACATACTCCACCAGGCGGGTCAGCGCGTCCGGGTCGGTGCTGGGCAGCACGCCGTGGCCGAGGTTGAAGATGTGCCCCTCCAGCCCCTGGGCGGCCTCCAGCACCTCCTCCGCCTTGGCCTCGACGGCCGTACGCGGGGCGAAGAGCACGGCGGGGTCGAGATTGCCCTGGAGCGCCTTGCCGGGGCCGACCCGCCGGGCGGCCTCGTTCAACGGCACCCGCCAGTCGACGCCCACGACGTCCGCGCCCGCCTCGCCGAGCAGCCCGAGCAACTCGCCGGTGCCCACGCCGAAGTGGATGCGCGGCACTCCGTATCCGGCGACGGCGTCGAAGACCTTCTTGGAGGCGGGCAGCACGCTGCGGCGGTAGTCGGCGGGGGCGAGGGCGCCCACCCAGGAGTCGAAGAGCTGGATGGCCGAGGCGCCCGCCTCGATCTGGACCTCGAGGAAGGCGGCGGTGATGTCGGCGAGCCGGTCGAGCAACGCGGCCCACAGCGCCGGGTCGCCGTACATGAGCGCCTTGGTGTGCTCGTGGTTGCGCGAGGGGCCGCCCTCGACCAGATAGCTGGCGAGCGTGAAGGGGGCGCCCGCGAAGCCGATGAGCGGGGTCGCGCCGAGCTCGCCGACGAGCGACCCGATGGCCTCGGTGACGTACTTCACATCGTCCGGATCGAGCGGACGCAGCCGCTCCAGATCGGCGCGGGTGCGGATGGGCCGCTCGACGACGGGCCCGACCCCGGGCTTGATGTCGAGGTCGATGCCGATGGCCTTGAGCGGCACGACGATGTCGCTGAAGTAGATGGCCGCGTCCACCCGGTGGCGCCGCACCGGCTGCAGCGTGATCTCGGTGACCAGGTCGGGCCGCATGCAGGACTCGAGCATCGCGGTGCCCTCGCGCAGCTTGCGGTACTCCGGAAGCGAGCGCCCCGCCTGCCGCATGAACCACACCGGCGTATGAGGCACCGGCTCCCGGCGGCAGGCCCGCAGAAAGGCCGAATCGGCTGTGGCACGAGCCGCGGCGCGGCCGGTCTGCTGCTGGCCCGAGGGCCGCTCATTGGCGCTCATGCCCCAAATCTTCGCACGGGCCGAACGAGTGACCCGCCAACCCGGGTGTTCCTCCCCGGTTAGGGCCCTCACTGCGCCTAGTCTTCCGGGCATGGCAGCGGTTCAAGGACACCTCTCGAACGGTGCTGACGGCCCTGACGGCACGGAAGCAGGCGGTGAGGACACCCCTCCCGCCTTCCGGCATGCCGTCGCCGCGCTGCGCGGTGTGCGGGTACGGCCCGAGGTGGAGCTCGATCCGACCCCACCCCCGCGTCGGCTCGCACCCTACTCGTACGCGCTGGAGGCGGTGGTCACCGGCGCGTCGGACGACGAGGAGCTGGCCGAGGGGCGGCTGATCCTGCTGCACGACCCGGCCGGACACGACTCCTGGCACGGCACCTTCCGCCTGGTCACCCTGGTCCACGCGGACCTGGAGCCGGAGATCGCGGCGGATCCGCTGCTGCCGGAGGTGTGCTGGTCCTGGCTCACCGGCGCGCTGGAGGCACGCGGTCTGCCCTACGGGGAGCCCAGCGGTACGGTCACCCGGGCGAGCTCGCACTACTTCGGCGCGATGGGCGAACGGGAGCCGTCGACCCGGATCGAGATCCGCGCCTCGTGGACCCCGGCCGCCCACCCGGCCCCCGAACCGGCCCGCCCCGGCCCACGGCGCCCGGAGCCCGCGGAAGCGGGCGCGGCGGAACCGCCGGGCGTGCCGGACACCGCGGGACATCTGGCGGCCTGGTGCGACCTCCTGTGCCAGATCGCGGGCTTGCCCCCGGTGGGCGCGGCGGAGGCGGGGGTCGTATCGCTGCCCCAACGGCGGGGCCCCCAGGCCCGCTGATCCGTTAAAGGGCAACCAGCCCCGCAGCGCACAAGGTGGCCCGGGTCTTCCGACCCGGGCCACCTCCCTGCGGCAACCGAGTAAGCCGACGGGCACCGCAACGTATCCGGCTCCTTGGGTCTTCCGCCGGGGGCACCTCCCAGCGGTAGCTGGGGGAGGCTTTTGCGCCCCGGAGGCGAACCGAGCCCCTAAAAAGCGCAGCCGTGATCGATCAGTCGTCCTAATTGCCCGAATTGTTACTCACCAAATCGTGATCATTCCCTAAAGCCAGGCCGTATCGGTGCCGAAGGACGTGGTGACCCGTCCCACAACTCCCCAGGAGGCCTGGTGTCTGTTCTCCTCGAGCAACCGTCCAGCCTGGTCGCCTACCGCCCGAACAAGCCGACGGCCATGGTCGTCGTCGCCGACCCCCGCGTACGTTCCACCGTCACCCGCCACCTCTGGGCCCTCGGGGTGCGCGACGTCATCGAGGCGTCGTCCATCGCCGAGGCCCGTCCCCGCATCGGCAATCCGCGCGACATCTGCGTCGCCGATGTCCACCTTCCCGACGGCTCCGGCCTCACCCTGCTCTCCGAGACCCGCGCCGCGGGCTGGCCCAATGGGCTGGCCCTGTCCGCCGCCGACGACATCGGCGCCGTACGGAACGCGCTGGCCGGCGGCGTCAAGGGCTACGTCGTCACCGGCACCCGCACCAACCTCGGCATCCCGGGCCGTCCCGGCACCGCCCCGCTCGGCGCCGCCGCCCGGATGCACCGCCGCCCGCCGGGCGCCCCCGGCCACCCCGGCGGCTACCGGGAGCTGTCGGGCCGCGAGGTCGAGGTGCTGAGGCTGGTTGCGGAGGGCCAGTCCAACAAGGCCATCGGCGTCTCGATGGGCCTGTCCGCCCTGACCGTCAAGAGTCACCTCGCCCGGATCGCCCGCAAGCTGGGCACCGGGGACCGGGCCGGCATGGTCGCGGTCGCACTGCGTACCGGAATCATCCACTGAGCCGTATCGCCCGCCCGGCCGTCGTGCCTCTCCCCACCGCCCCCGCGCCCGTCGACGGAACGTTCCGTCGACGGGCGCCCTGCGTACTCGCCGCACACAGCTACCCTTGACAGGTGACCGACGCCCAAGAGACCGCAGCAGAGACGACACTGCGAACCACCGGGGGCGCTCCTCCGGACGACCTCCCCCCGGCGCCGGTCCCCTTGCTGGAGCCGCGCGAGGGCATCCCGCCCGTCACCGCCGACGCGGACGCGCTCGCCGAGGTCATCGCGACCTTCGCCGCGGGCCACGGCCCGGTGGCCGTCGACGCCGAGCGCGCCTCCGGCTACCGCTACGGGCAGCGGGCCTATCTGGTCCAGCTGCGCCGGGCCGGAGCGGGGACCGCACTGATCGACCCCGTCGGCTGCCCCGACCTCTCCGGTCTGGGCGCCGCGATCGCCGACGCCGAATGGGTCCTCCACGCCGCGACCCAGGATCTGCCCTGTCTGCGTGACATAGGCATGATCCCCGCCCGGATCTTCGACACCGAACTCGCGGGCCGGCTGGCCGGATTCGCCCGGGTGGGGCTCGGCGCCATGGTCGAGAACATCCTCGGATACGCCCTGGAGAAGGGCCACTCCGCCGTCGACTGGTCCACCCGCCCACTGCCCGACCCCTGGCTGCACTACGCCGCGCTCGATGTCGAGCTGCTGGTCGACCTCCGCGACGCGCTGGAGGAGGAGCTGGCGCGGCAGGGCAAGCTGGAGTGGGCGCATCAGGAGTTCGCGGCCATCGCCGCGGCCCCGCCCGCCCCGCCGCGCAAGGACCCCTGGCGGCGGACGTCGGGGATGCACAAGGTCCGGCGACGCCGGCAGATGGCCGTGGTGCGCGAGCTGTGGACGGCCCGGGACCGGATCGCCCAGCGCCGCGATGTCTCGCCGGGCAAGGTGCTGGGCGACGCGGCCATCGTCGAGGCCGCGCTGGCCCTGCCCGCGAACGTGCGGGCGCTGGCCGCGCTGAGCGGTTTCGGCCACCGGATGAACCGGCGCCAGCTGGAGCAGTGGCAGGCCGCGGTGGACCGGGCGCGGGAACTGCCGGAGGCCGACCTCCCGCAGCCGGGCCAACCGGTGGCCGGTCCGCCCCCGCCGCGGGCGTGGGCCGACAAGGACCCGGCCGCGGCGGCGCGGCTCTCCGCGGCGCGTGCGGCCGTCACCCAACTGGCCGAAGGGCTGAATCTTCCGCAGGAGAACCTGATCGCCCCGGACACCGTCCGGCGGCTGTGCTGGGAACCGCCCGCCGAGCCGACGACGGATGCGGTCGCTTCCGTTCTCGCAGGTCACGGCGCCCGTCCCTGGCAGATCGACCAGGTGACCCCGGTGCTGGCGGCCGCCTTGCTGGCGACGCCGGCCTGATGTGACGCGCGTGGACCGGCGGCGGTTGCCGCCGGCCCGCGGCTGTGACCTTCAACCCTCCGGTCGTGAGGACTGGGCAGCTTGGTTACTCATAAGTAGCATGAGGTGGTGAGGCGCGCCCCGGGCGTGCCCGCAGCAGTGCCATCCCGCACCTGGAGGAGAGCCAACGTGCCTCGTACCGCTAGGGACGTCGTCTTCGTCGACGGCGTCCGGACCCCATTCGGCAAGGCGGGCCCGAAGGGCATCTACCATGAGACCCGCGCCGACGACATGGTCGTCAAGTGCATCCGGGAGCTGCTGCGCCGCAACCCGGATCTGCCGCCGGAGCGCATCGACGAGGTGGCCATCGCCGCGACGACGCAGATCGGCGACCAGGGCCTCACCATCGGCCGCACCGCGGGCATCCTGGCCGGGCTGCCCCAGTCGGTCCCCGGCTACGCGATCGACCGGATGTGTGCCGGTGCGATGACGGCCGTGACGACCACGGCGGGATCCATCGCCTTCGGCGCCTATGACGCCGTCATCGCGGGCGGCGTCGAGCACATGGGCCGCCACCCCATGGGCGAGGCCGTCGACCCCAACCCCCGCTTCGTCTCGGAGAAGCTGGTCGACGAGTCGGCCCTGTTCATGGGCATGACGGCGGAGAACCTCCACGACCGGCTGCCGCACATCACCAAGGCGCGCGCCGACGAGTTCGCGGTGCGCAGCCAGGAGAAGGCCGCCAAGGCGTACGCCAACGGCAAGATCCAGCAGGACCTGGTGCCGGTCTCGGTGCGCCGCACCTCCCCCGAGGGCGGCGAGCTGGGCTGGGGCCTGGCCACCGCCGACGAGCCGATGCGCCCGGGCACCACGCTGGAGGGCCTGGCCTCGCTGAAGACCCCGTTCCGCCCGCACGGCCGGATCACCGCCGGTAACTCCGCGGGGCTCAACGACGGCGCCACCGCCTCGCTGGTCGCCTCCGAGGACTTCGCCCGGGAGCTGGGCCTGCCGGTACGGATGCGCCTGGTCTCCTTCGCCTTCGCGGGCGTCGAGCCCGAGGTGATGGGCTACGGCCCGGTCCCGGCGACCAAGAAGGCGCTCGCCAAGGCCGGTCTGTCGATCGAGGACATCGGCCTGTTCGAGATCAACGAGGCGTTCGCCGTCCAGGTCCTGTCGTTCCTGGACCACTACGGCATCGCGGACGACGATGAGCGCGTCAACCAGTACGGCGGCGCCATCGCCTTCGGCCATCCGCTGGCCTCCTCCGGTGTCCGGCTGATGACGCAGCTGGCCCGGCAGTTCGAGGAGCAGCCGGAGGTCCGCTACGGCATCACCACGATGTGCATCGGCTTCGGCATGGGTGGCACCGTGATCTGGGAGAACCCGCACTTCGAGGGGAACAAGTGACCAACACCGCAGAGCTTCTCAAGGGGGCGGCAGAGCTGTTCCCGGGCGAGGTCGTGACGCAGGCGCACGTCCGCCACCTCGATCTCCCCCTGGGCGCGGGCCGCTTCGCGCTCATCACGCTGGACAACGGCCTGGACCACACCAAGCCCACCACCTTCGGCCCGGCCTCGCTCGCCAACCTCAACACCGCGATCGACCAGGTCGAGAAGGAGGCGGCGGACGGCGAGATCACCGGTGTCGGCATCACCGGCAAGCCGTTCATCTTCGCCGTGGGCGCCGACCTCAAGGGCGTGGAGCTGCTGAAGCGCCATGAGGACGCGCTGGCCATCGGCAAGGGCGGCCATGACGTCTTCAAGCGGCTCTCCGCACTCGCCGTGCCCACCTTCGCGTACTACAACGGCGCGGCGATGGGCGGCGGGGTCGAGGTCGGGCTGCACTGCTCCTACCGCACCGTCTCCGCCGCGCTGCCGGCCTTCTCGCTGCCCGAGGTGTTCCTGGGCCTGGTCCCCGGCTGGGGCGGCTGCACCCTGCTGCCGAACCTGATCGGCGCCGACCGCGCGGTCTCGGTCATCATCGAGAACTCGCTCAACCAGAACAAGCAGCTCAAGGGCGAGCAGGTCTATGACCTCGGGATCGCGGACGCGATCTTCGAGGGCGCGGACTTCCTGGAGCAGTCGCTGATCTGGACCGCCTCCGTCCTCAAGGGCGAGATCGAGGTCGCACGGCCCGAGATCGACCGCGGCGACGCCTGGCACGAGGCCGTGGTGCGCGGCCGCGCCATCGCCGACGGCAAGGTGCACGGGGCGGCCCCGGCCGCCTACCGCGCGCTGGAGATCATCGACGCCGCGCGCAACGGCGACCTCGCCCGTGGTTACGAGGCCGAGGAGAAGGCGCTCGCCGACCTGATCATGGGCAGTGAGCTGCGCAGCGGCATCTACGCCTTCAACCTGGTGCAGAAGCGCGGCAAGCGCCCGGCCGGTGCCCCGGACAAGTCGCTGGCGCGCCCGGTCTCCAAGGTGGGCGTCGTGGGCGCGGGTCTGATGGCCTCGCAGCTGGCGCTGCTGTTCGTCCGGCGGCTGGAGGTGCCGGTCGTCCTGACCGACATCGACCAGGAGCGGGTCGACAAGGGCGTGGGCTACGTCCACGGCGAGATCGACAAGCTGCTGCTCAAGGGCCGGATCAACAAGGACAAGGCCAATCGTCTCAAGGCCGCGGTGACCGGTTCGCTGGACAAGGCCGCCGCCTTCGGCGACGCGGACTTCGTCATCGAGGCCGTCTTCGAGGAGATGGGCGTCAAGCAGAAGGTGTTCGCCGAGGTCGAGGCGGTCGTGCCGGAGCACGCCATCCTCGCCACCAACACCTCCTCGCTGTCGGTGTCCGAGATGGCGTCCCAGCTCAGGCACCCCGAGCGGGTCGTGGGCTTCCACTTCTTCAACCCGGTCGCGATCCTGCCGCTGCTGGAGATCGTCCGCGGTGAGAAGACCGATGACGCGGCGCTGGCCACCGCCTTCGGCGTGGCCAAGAAGCTGAAGAAGACCGCCGTCCTGGTCAAGGACGCCCCGGCGTTCGTGGTCAACCGGATCCTGACCCGCTTCATGGGCGAGATCCAGAACGTCATCGACGAGGGCACCCCGGTCGACACCGCCGAGCGCGCCATCGAGCCGCTGGGCCTGCCGATGTCCCCGCTGGTGCTGCTGGAGCTGGTCGGCCCGGCGATCGGCCTGCACGTCTCCGAGACGCTGCACGGTGCGTTCCCGGAGCGGTTCACGGTCTCGGAGAACCTCCGGCGCGTGGTCGAGGCGGGCAAGCGCGGCTTCTACGTCCGTGCCGACGGCAATTCGGCCAAGCCGGAGCTGGACCCGGAGGTCGCCGCGCTGCTCCAGCAGGGCGACACCGTCCTCACCGAGGAGCAGGTGCGCACCCGGGTGCTGGACGCCGTCGCGCAGGAGATCGGCCTGATGCTCGAGGAGGGCATCGTGGCCGAGGCGCAGGACATCGACCTGTGTCTGATCACCGGTGCGGGCTGGCCCTTCCACCTGGGCGGCATCACGCCGTACCTGGACCGCGAGGGCGTCTCGGAGCGGGTGAACGGGAAGACGTTCCTGGCTCAGGGTGTGGCGAGCGTCCCGGCGTAACGCGACAGTGGTCCGGCCGAGCGCCGGGCGGGCCGAGGAATCGGTCCCGCCCGGCGCTCGCGCCGTGTTCAGCCCTTGAGCGGGTCTGGCGGGCCGCTCAGCCGCTTCCCACGCGGTTCCAGGCCCGCAGGGCCAGCCCGGCCTCGTCGGTCTTCTGACGGGCCACCAGGAGCCGTCCGTCCAGTCCCAGCGCGGCCAGCACCACCCGGCCCTGTCCGTCCAGCGCCAGCGCCGGGGTGTGGGCGCCCTGCTCGCCCGAGGGCGTCCACCACACGCCCGCCGCCTCGTCCTCGCTGGGGTGGGCGGCGACCGCCAGCCGCCCGGCGTCCTGGTGGGCCAGGACGGTGCAGTCGTGACCGTCCACCACGGCGCGCACCGCGGCGACCGGGCCGGTGCCCGTCGCCCCGCCCAGCGGCGCGGGGGCCGGGGAGTCCGGCCGCCAGGCCATGAGCTCACCGCTGCCGGCGTCGCGCCAGTAGTGGGTGAGGGTGCCGGGGCTGGTCTCCACCACGGCCGCCGAATCCGGCCGGGCGTCGGCCGGGACGTCCTCGCCCCGCTTCGGGGCGGCGCCGGGCCCCGGCTGGTACCAGCGCAGGGCGGCGCCCTTCTCGGCCGGTGCGAGCAGTTCGAGCCGGCCGTCGGCGGTGGCGGTCGCCGACAGGCCGCCCAGCACATGGGTGCCCTTCCAGTCGGTCCAGCGCTCCCAGGTGCCCTTGGGGTCCTGCCGCCGCGCGCTCACCCCGCCCCCGGCGTTGCGGACGAAGACGCGCAGGGCGCCGGAGGAGTCCACCGCCATGGCGGGCGCGCCGGTCCGCTCGGCCTTACGGGCGTCTTTCGGATGCGGAGTGCCCAGCGAATGCCACGCGGTCAGCGGGCGGCCGGTCTGGAACTGGGTGGCGTGGACGACGTCCACGCGCGCCGGCTCGCCCGCGCCGCCCGGGCGGCGCCGAAGCCCCACCAGATGCGCGTACCCCTCCGCGCTCTGAGCGACGGTCAGGCTGACCAGGCCGACGGCCTCGATCAGCCAGGGGCCCGTCCACTCCGGCCCTCCGGGCCGGTCTTCCGTCCAGCGCGCCACACCGCCCGCCACCAGTGCATAGGCTGTGAGCCTGTCGTCCTTGCCGCGGAGCAACCGCAACGCCATGGCCCGCTGCCAACCTTCCCCGAGTTGGTCCACCTGATCGAACGATGTCCATAGTAATTTGCCTGGACTATGGATGGACTTGTGGTGGTCGATGCCGCCAACGTGATCGGTTCGGTCCCCGACGGCTGGTGGCGTGACCGCCGCGGCGCCGCCGAGCGGCTCCGCGACCGGCTGGCCGTCCTCGCCAGGACCGGGCTCCCCGACCGCCCTGGTGTGCCCGACTGGGCCACCCGGCCTCCGGTGGACATCGTGATGGTGGTCGAGGGCGCGGCGCGGGGTGTGGAGCCGGTGGAGGGCGTACGAGTGGAGAACGCGCCGGGCAGCGGCGACGACCACATCGTGCGGGTGGTGGCGGCCCGCGACGAAGGCCGCCCCTGCCTGGTGGTGACGGCGGACCAGGGGCTGCGGGCACGGGTCAGGGCGCTGGGCGCGCAGGTGACGGGCCCCCGGTCGGTCCGCCCTGACGGCTCGTCCTAGGACGGCAGGACCCGCTCAGGCGGCTCCGCGCGGGCCCTGCTCCGTGCGCGTCCCCGCCTCGGTCACCCGGCTGTGGCGGCGCCCGTACAGGAAGTAGACGACGAAGCCGATGGCCATCCACACCGCGAACCGCACCCAGGTCTCGGCGGGCAGATTGAGCATCAGCCACAGCGAGGCGGCCACGGACACGATCGGCAGCACCGGCACCCAGGGCGTACGGAAGGCGCGGGGCAGATCGGGCCGGGTGCGGCGGAGGATCAGCACGCCGAGCGCGACGACGACGAAGGCGAAGAGGGTGCCGATGTTCACCAGGGCGGCCAGCTGGGAGATGCTGGTGAACCCGGCGACGACGGCGATGAGCGTGCCGAGCAGGATCGTCGAGCGGTAGGGCGTGCCGAAGCGCGGGTGCACCCGGGAGAAGACCCTGGGCAGCAGCCCGTCCCGGCTCATCGCGAAGAACACCCGGCTCTGGCCGAGCAGCAGGATCATGCACACCGTGGTGAGCCCGACCGCGGCGCCGAAGCTGATGACGCCCGCGTAGAAGGGGTGTCCGGTGGCCTTGAAGGCGTCGGCGAGCGGGGCGTCCACCGTCAGCCGGGTGTACTTCTGCATCCCGGTGACCACGATCGACACGGCGACGTAGAGCACGGTGCAGATGAGGAGCGAGCCGAGGATGCCCCGGGGCATGTCCCGTTGGGGGTTCCTGGTCTCCTCCGCCGCGGTCGCCACCACGTCGAAGCCGATGAAGGCGAAGAAGACCACGGCGGCGGCGGTGAAGATGCCCTCGACGCCGAAGGTCGTCGGCTGGTAGCCGAACATCAGCTGGATCAGCGGGGCGGTGAGTCCCGAGCCCGAGATCGTGCCCTTGGCCTCGGGGATGAAGGGGCGGTAGTTGGCCGGGTCGACGAAGAAGGCGCCCGCGATGATGACCAGCAGCACCACGGCCACCTTCACCGCGACCACCACCGAGGTGACCCGCGCCGACAGCTTCATCCCGAGGACCAGGATCACGGTGAGCACCAGCACCAGCACGGCGGCGAGCACGTCGAAGGAGAAGCCGTGCGCCGCGTCGGGCCCGGACAGGGCGGCGGGCAGCTCCCAGCCGGCGTTGGCCAGCAGCGAGCGGACGTAGCCGGCCCAGCCGACCGCGACCACGGCGGTGCCGAGCGCGAACTCCAGCACCAGGTCCCAGCCGATGGTCCAGGCGGGCAGCTCGCCCAGCGAGGCGTACGAGAAGGTGTACGCGGATCCGGCCACCGGCACGGTCGAGGCGAACTCGGCGTAGCAGAGCGCGGCCAGTGCGCAGACGATGCCCGCGACGACGAAGGCGAGGGCGGTCGCGGGGCCCGCCTGCTCCTTGGCGACGGCCCCGGTGAGGACGAAGATACCGGTCCCGATGATCACGCCGACGCCGAAGACGGTGAGGTCCAGGGCGGACAGCGACCGGGTCAGGGCGTGCTCGGGCTCCTCGGTGTCCTCGATGGACTGTTCGATCGACTTCGTCCGCAGATAGTCCGGCCGAGCCTTACGGCTGCCATCGCCACCAGTGCCGCCGCCGGAGCGGCCCTCGGGTTCCCGCTCGCTCACCGATGCCACCTCCACGCCTGCCCGTGCCCCGTGGGCGCCCATGGTTCTGCCAACCGGGCGGGAGGGAGGTGCGCACCCCCGAAGCCCCGGCCGATTCACCCGATGGGGGCGGGCCCGGGGGACGCACGCTGGGCCGGTCGGAGCAGGAGGCTCCGGCCGGCCCAGGCGGCGGAAAGGGGGGCGGCGGACCGGTGGCTCAGTCGCGCACCGGCTCGGCCGTCGTCGACCGGGTCACATCGGCGCTCCGGGAGCCCGCGTCGGCGGACTCGCTCCCGTAGCGGCCGCCGATCCTGGAGACCAGCCCGGTGACCTGGCGGGCGATGTCCGGTGCGGTCAGCCCGATCTCGGCCATGACCTCCTTACGGGAGGCATGGTCGAGGAAGCGCGGCGGGATGCCGAAGTCGCGCACCGGCATGTCGACGCCCGAGTCGCGCAGCGCCTGGGCCACGGCGGAGCCCACACCGCCGACCCGGCTGTTGTCCTCGACGGTGACGACGACGCGGTGGCGCTCGGCGAGGGCGGGCAGCTCCTCGTCGACCGGCTTGACCCAGCGGGGGTCGACCACCGTAGCGGAAATGCCCTGTTTGTCGAGAAGGTCGGCGATCTCCAGACACATCGGGGCCAGCGCGCCCACCGAGACCAGCAGCACATCGGGCCGCTCGCGGTCGGCCGCCGCGGGCTCCCGCAGCACGTCCATGCCGCCGATCCTGCCGACGGCCGCGACCGCCGGGCCCACCGCGCCCTTGGAGTAGCGCACCACGGTCGGCGCGTCCTCCACCTCCACGGCCTCGCGCAGCTGGGCGCGGACCTGGTCGGCGTCGCGCGGGGCGGCGATCCGCAGGCCCGGGACGACCTGCAGCAGCGACATGTCCCACATGCCGTTGTGCGAGGCCCCGTCGGTGCCGGTGATACCGGCGCGGTCCAGTACGAAGGTCACCCCGCACTTGTGCAGGGCCACATCCATCAGGACCTGGTCGAAGGCGCGGTTGAGGAAGGTGGCGTAGACGGCGAAGACCGGGTGGAGCCCGCCGGTGGCGAGCCCCGCCGCCGAGACGGCCGCGTGCTGCTCGGCGATGCCCACGTCGTAGACCCGCTCCGGGAAGCGCTTGGCGAACTCGGTGAGTCCCACCGGGTGGAGCATGGCCGCCGTGATCGCGACGATGTCCTCGCGCTCCTCGCCGAGCTTGACCATCTCCTCGCCGAAGACCGAGGTCCAGTCGGCGCCGGAGGCCGAGATCGGCAGCCCGGTGTCCGGGTGGATCTTGCCGACGGCGTGGAAGCGGTCCGCCTCGTCCTGCAGGGCGGGTTGGTAGCCGCGGCCCTTCTCGGTGAGGCAGTGCACGATGACCGGGCCGCCGAAACGCTTCGCCCGCTGCAGCGCCGACTCCAGCGCCTCGATGTCATGGCCGTTGATCGGGCCGACGTACTTCAGCCCCAGGTCCTCGAACATGCCCTGCGGGGTGATGAAGTCCTTCAGCCCCTTCTTGGCCCCGTGCAGCGTCTCGTACAGCGGCCTGCCGACCACCGGGGTGCGCTCCAGCAGGTCCTTGCCGCGGGCCAGGAAGCGCTCATAGCCGTCGGTGGTGCGCAGGGTGGCCAGGTGGTTGGCCAGGCCGCCGATGGTCGGGCCGTAGGAGCGCTCGTTGTCGTTGACGACGATGACCAGCGGCCGGTTCTTGGCCGCGGCGATGTTGTTGAGCGCCTCCCAGGCCATACCGCCGGTCAGCGCGCCGTCGCCGATGACGGCGACCACATGGTCCTGCTTGCCGAGCAGCTCATTGGCCTTGGCGAGCCCCTCGGCCCAGCCGAGGACGGTCGAGGCGTGGCTGTTCTCGATGACGTCGTGCTCGGACTCGGCCCGCGAGGGATAACCGGACAAACCCCCCTTGCTCTTGAGCTTGGAGAAGTCCTGGCGGCCGGTGAGCAGCTTGTGGACGTAGGACTGGTGCCCGGTGTCCAGCAACACCTTGTCCCGGGGCGACTCGAAGACCCGGTGCAGGGCGATGGTCAGCTCCACCACGCCGAGATTGGGGCCGAGATGGCCACCGGTCTTGGAGACGGCGTCGACGAGGAAGGAGCGGATCTCCGCGGCCAGCTGGTCCAGCTCCTCCGGAGTGAGCCGGTCCAGATCGCGCGGTCCCGTGATGCGGGTCAGCAGCACCCGTGCCTCCTTGCTTCGAGCGTCTCCATGGAGCTTGCCGGTCCGCCCGAGTCTAATGTTCCGCCCTCCGGCGCAGACCTCCCCCCATGCGATGTCCGTCACGCGTGTTCTTTTCAGACAGCTGCCCGGCACCTCCGTGGAGGCACCGGGCAGCCGGGTGAGACCTGCGGGTCAGCCGCGACCCGCGGACCGTTGTGTCCTGCGCGACACCGAGTCGATGACGACGGCGGCCAGCAGCACGCCACCGGTGATCATGTACTGGACGGAGTTCGCGACGCCCAGCAGATTCATCCCCGACGAGATCGAGCCGATGACCAGCATGCCGAGCAGCGCCGACCAGACCGAGCCCCGGCCACCGAAGAGGCTGGTGCCGCCGATGACCGCGGCCGCGATGGCCTCCATCAGCAGGTTGCCGGTGCCGGCCTGCTGGCTGGCGGAGCCGATCCGGGAGGCGATCATGATGCCGCCGAAGGCGGCCATCAGCCCGGCCAGCGAATAGACCGAGATCCGGATCGCGACGACGTTGATGCCCGCGCGACGGGCCGCCTCGACGCTGCCGCCCAGGGCGATCACCTTGCGCCCGTAGGAGGTGCGCCGGACCACGAAGTCCAGGATCACCAGGACCGCCACGAAGATCACCAGGGCGAGGGGCAGCCCCTTGTACTCGTTCAGCCGCCAGGCCGCGGTGAAGGTGATCACCGCGAGCACGCCGGTGCGGACCAGGATCTCGCTCAGCGGCCGCGAGGGCACACCGACCGCCTTACGGCGCCTGCTGTCCAGGAACTGGGCGAGGAAGAAGCCCGCCGTCGCGAGCGCGGCCACCCCGTACGCGGCGATGAGCTGGCTGAAGTAGTGGGCGGTGAGATCCCGCACGAAGCTGTCGTCCGCGATGCTGATGGTGCCGGTGGTGCCGAGCACCTGGAGCATCAGACCGTTCCAGGCCAGCAGACCGGCCAGGGTCACCACGAAGGCCGGGACGCCTATCTTGGCGAAGAAGAAGCCGTGCAGCGCGCCGAGCACCGCGCCGCTGGCGAGCGCGGCGAGCACCGCGATCCCCTCGGGCACCCCGTGGTTGACGTTGAGCACCGCCAACGTGGCCGCCGCCAGACCGCTGAGCGAGCCGACGGACAGGTCGATCTCACCGAGCAGCAGCACGAAGACGATCCCGACCGAGATCATGCCGGTGCCGCCGAGCAGGATCGAGAGGTCGGAGAGGTTCTTGGGCGAGAGGAAGGCGCTGTCCTTCGCCTGGAAGACCGCCCAGATGATGGCGATGCCGACGATGACCGGGACCGCGCCCAGGTCGCCGCTGCGCATCTTCCGGCCGAACTCCGTCAGATAGCCCTTGAAGCCCTCCTGACGGACCAGCAGCCGGGGGTCGACCACGGTGACCGCGTCCTTGGCCACGGGGTTGACGTCGGCCGGGCCGCTCGCCTTGTTGCCGCCGTTCGACGGACCGCCGTTGGTCTTGTCGACGTTCGTGGTCACTTCGCGACCTCCCCGCTACGCGCCTTGCGGCGGGTCACGGCGTTGTCCGTGGCGCCGGTGATGGCGGAAATGATCTCTTCCTGAGAGGTGGTCTTCACATCGAAGATGCCGTTGTTCCGGCCCAGCCGCAGCACCGCGACGCGGTCCGCGACGGCCTTGACGTCGGCCATGTTGTGGCTGATGAGGATGACGGCCAGGCCGCGGTCGCGCAGCCGCTCGACCAGGTCGAGGACCTGCGCGGTCTGCTCGACACCGAGGGCGGCGGTCGGCTCGTCCAGGATCACCAGCTTGGGCTCGCCGAGCATCGAACGGGCGATGGCGACGGTCTGCCGCTGGCCACCCGAGAGCGAGGCGATCGGGATCCGCACACTGGGGATGCGGATCGACAGGGTCTGCAGCAGCTCACGGGAGCGCCGCTCCATCTCGACCTCGTCGAGCACCCCGGCGCGCAGGATCTCGCGGCCGAGGAAGAGGTTGCCGACGACGTCGATGTTGTCGCAGAGGGCGAGGTCCTGGTAGACGGTCGCGATGCCCAGTCCCTGGGCGTCGTGCGGCCGGGTGACCTGGACGGACTTGCCCTGCCACTCGATGACGCCTTCGTCGGCGGGGCCGACTCCGGCGATGGTCTTGACGAGGGTCGACTTGCCGGCGCCGTTGTCGCCCACCAGGGCGACGACTTCACCGGCGTGGACCTCCAGATCGATGTCGGTGAGCGCCTGGACGGCGCCGAACCGCTTGGAGATCCCGCGCAACGCCAACACGGGTCCGTTCGGCACGATGGCCAGCTCCGTTCCGGGCAGGGAGATCCCTGCTGTGTGACGGAGGGGAGAGCGCGCTCTCCCCTCGGGTTGGGGGGTGTGTCAGGGGGCGGGCGGGCCGTCCGCAAGGGACGGACGGCCCCGCGCCGCTACTTCAGACCGGCCTCGTCGCACGCCGCCTTGTACTTGGCGGTGCAGATCTGGGCAACCGTGTAGTTCCCGTCCTTGACGACGGTGTCCTTGATGTTCTTCTTGGTCAGCGAGATCGGGGTGATCAGCGTGGCCGGGATGTCCTTGTTGGTCGGGCTGTCGACCGTGTTGGACTCGTTGACCTTGTCGCCGCGGCCGAGCGCGATGGCCATCTCCGCGGCGGCGGCGGCCTCGTCCAGGTAGGACTTGTAGACGCTCATGTACTGCTCGCCGGTGACGACCCGGCGCACACCCTCGAGTTCGGCGTCCTGGCCGGTGACCGGGGGCAGCGGGTTGAAGCCGCCGCTCTTGAGCGCGGTGATCGCGCCGCCCGCCATGCTGTCGTTGGCCGAGTAGACGCCGATGATGTTCTTCTTGCCGAGGGAGGAGATGGCGCCCGTCATGGCCTCGTTGGCCTTGTCCGCGAGCCAGCGGTCGATGTCGTACGACTTGCCGACGTTCACCTTGCCCTGGAGGACGGACATCGCGCCCTTCTTGAACAGGGCGGCGTTGGGGTCGGCCTCCCAGCCGTTGAGCATCACGATCTTGCCGCTCTTGGCCTTGTCGCCCAGCGCCTCGAGCAGCGCCTGGCCCTGGACCTTGCCGACCGTCTCGTTGTCGAACGAGGTGTACGCGGAGACCGGGCCCTCGGCCAGCCGGTCGTAGGCGACGACCGGGATCCCGGCCTCGTCGGCCTTCCTGACCGAGGAGGCTATGGACTTGGAGTCCACCGAGTCGAGGATGAGCGCGTCGACCTTCTTGGTGATCATCGAGTCGACCTGCTGCTGCTGAACCGACGTGTCCGACTTGGCGTTGACGTACAGGATCTTGCACTCCGCGCAGAGCGCCTTGACCTTCTTGGTGATGTACGGCCGGTCGAAGTTCTCGTATCTGGCCGTCTGGTCCTCGGGCAGCAAGAGCCCGATCGTGAGCGGACCGGTCTTCTTCTTCTCGTCCTTCTTGTCGCTGTCGGCCTCCTTCGCCGAACCACAGGCGGCGAGGGCTACGGTCATCGACACGACAGAAGCAGCAAGAGCGACGCGACGCATCGTTGCGTTCATTTGGGGGTGACCTCCCTGACGAGGCCGCGTCATTGCGGCCGAGGTGGCTGGAAGTCAACTCGGCCGCCCGCATGGCGTCAAGAAGTAAATCCTTAACGAGATGGCAACGGTGCCATTCGTTATCTGAGTGAACGCAGCCGGACAGGCCGGATAGACGGAGCGTGACCGGACAAAGCCGCTCAGGCAAGACCGGGGCCAACGGCCGCGATCCGGCGGTCAGGTGAGGGCCGGAGCCCCCGCCGAGAGCGCACCGTCCAGCAGCGTCGAATCTCCCATCTCGCTGAGCACCAGCGCCAGCGCGCCCAGCACCTCGGCCCGGCCGCCGAGCGCCCCGGGCATCACCGACAGCTGATGGGCCGCGCTGGGGATCGCGTACCGCGCGACCGACTCCCGGATCGGGCCCAGCACCAGCTCCCCCGCCTCGGCGAGCTGACCGCCCAGCACCATCCGGCTCGGATTGATCAGATTGCAGAGGTTGGCCACCCCGCTGCCGATGTGCCGGCCGACATCCCCGATCACCCGCCGGCAGCCGGGGTCGCCCTCGCGGGCCAGCTGCACCATGCGCTCCACGGTGAGGTCCGCGCCATGGCTGGATTGCAGCAGCGGCAGCACATAGCGGGCCGCGGTGAAGGTCTCCAGACAGCCGCGGTTGCCGCAGCGGCACACCGGGCCCGACTCGTCGAGGGTGATATGGCCGATCTCGCCCGCCGTGCCGCCGGGGCCGCGGTAGATCTTCCCGCTGATCACCAGCCCCGCGCCGACACCGTCGGCGACCTTGATGTACGCGAGGTCGGCGACCCCGCGGCCGGAGCCCCACACCAGCTCGCCGAGCGCGCCGAGGTTGGCGTCGTTGTCCACGTGCACCGGCACCCCGAGCCGCTGGGCCAGGTCGTCGCGCGGATTGGTGCCCGCCCAGCCCGGCAGGATCGCGGTCGAGCCCAGCGTGCCGGTCTCCACATCGATCGGGGCGGGCACGCCGAGGCCGACGCCGACCACCTTGTCCTGGCTGAGCCCGCTGGCCGTGATCAGCCTGCTGACCAGCTGCTCCGCCCGGTCCAGCCCCTGGGAGGAGGAGGCGTCCACATCCAGCGGCTCGGCCTCCTCGGCCAGTACCTGATGGGCGAGATTGCCGATGGCGACACGCAGATGCGTATGGCCGAAATCCACCCCTACGACGATGCCCGCGTCGCCGCTGAGCGAGACGCTGCGCGCCCGGCGGCCGCCCGCCGAGGTGGGGGTGACCTCGACCGTTCCGCCGTCCTTGAGCTCACGCACGATGTTGGAGACGGTGGCGGCGGACAGCCCGGTGGACCGGGCGATCTCCGCCTGGGTCAGCGAGCCCGCCATCCGCACTGCACGGACCACCCGCTCGAGATTGGCCCGGTGCAGCGACGACTGCGATCCCGGAGTCTCCACGCCCATCCACTCCCGCCTTCGCGGGCGGCACGACGGCCGCTCCGCCGGCCGGGCCGCAGCAGTGAGGCCCAGCGGTGTCTCCAACATGTGAACTCTAAGCTGAGCCGCCACGGTTGTCCCACGTCAAGTCCCTGACCGTCGCGGGACGCCCGGCGGCACCTTCTGATATCTCCGGTCCGCCTCCTGGTATCTCCCGCCCGGCTCCGGATAGCTCCCGGGCACCTCCGGACACCTCCCGCCCGGCTCCCGGCGGGTCCGCGGCGGCGCGGCGATATCCCCGCCAGCGTACGACCGGCGCGGCGAAACGAATCCCCCGGGGCGGCCCACAGCACACGGCCCCGTCCTTTCCGCGCGACGGAAAGGACGGGGCCGCGAAAAGCGCTCTCCGGCTGCCCCTATTTGAGCGCGCCCGCGGTCAGGCCCGCCTGGACCTGCCGCTGGAAGAGGATGTAGACACCCAGCACCGGAAGCATCGCCAGCACCAGACCGGCGAAAAGCGCGGACCAGTCGCCCTTGTACTGCTGGCTGGCCGCGAGCTGCACAAGCCCCTGGGTGAGCACCCGCTTGTCCTCATCGGTGTTGAGCACCGTGGGCAGCATGTACTGGTTCCACTGGCCGAGGAAGTTGAAGATCCCGACGCTGATCAGGCCGGGCTTCGCCATCGGCAGCATGACCTGGAAGAACGTACGGGTATGGGAGGCCCCGTCGATCAGGGCCGCCTCCGCGACCGAGGACGGCAGCGTCTTGAAGAACGAGGTGAGGAAGAAGACCGTGAACGGCAGCGAATAGGCGATATAGACCAGAATGAGCCCATGGAAGGTGTTGAGCAGGCTCATGTTCTTCATCACGAAGAACAGCGGCACCAGCGCCAGGATGATGGGAAAGCTCATCCCGCCGACGAACATGAAATAGATGAATCGCTTTCCCGGGAATTCAAAGCGAGCCAGGATGTATGCCGCCATCGAGCCCAGCAGCATCGTGCCGATCAGGGAGCAGCCCACGACCAGGATCGTATTGAGGAAGAAGTCGCCGATGTTCGACTTGCTCCAGGCCCGGCTCCAGTTGTCGAAGTGCAGGGCCGAGGGCAGTCCCCAGGGCGAGGTGAAGATCTGCTTGTCGGTCTTGAGGGAGCTCATCACCGCCCACAGCAGCGGCAGGGTGACGAGCAGCCCCCAGACCACCAGGATGCCGTGCGAGAAGACGTTGAGGACCTTGCCCTCGCTGCCGAGCCGGCCCTCGGGGGTGAAGCCCGGCGGGGGCTGCTTGCGGACGGGCCCGGCGGGCGGCGCCTCGTCCTCCTTGGTGACGCCCGGGAGTTCCGAGGGCTCTGCGTGCGAGGTCACTGTGGTACCCCCAGATCGGCGGTCGGGCGGCGGTGGCCGGGTGCGGTCGGTGTGATCGGCATCAGTACTCCAGCCGCTCGCGCCGGCCGAGCCTGGTCACGACGACCGCGAAGATCAGGGTGACGATGAGCATCGCGACGCCGATCGTGGTGGCCCGTCCGGCCTGCCCGTCGTGGAAGGTCTTGGTGTAGACGTAGTAGCCCATGACCTGCGTGGAGTCGGCGGGGCCGCCCGGCCCCACGGTCATGATCTGCACCACGGCGAACGCGTCGAGCGCGATGATGCCCATATAGATCCAGCCGGTCTGGACCGTGTCCCAGAGCAGCGGCAGGGTGATCTTGAAGAAGGTCTTGATCCGGTTGGCCCCGTCGAGCAGCGCCGCCTCGTAGAAGTCCTTCGGGATGGAGCTCATCCCGGCGGAGAAGAGGACGACGTAGAAGCCGACGTTGCTCCAGACCATCACCGCCATCAGGCACCACAGCGCCAGCTTCGGATCGGCCAGCCACTGCTGCTGCAGCGATTCCAGGCCGATTCCGCCGAGGAAGGCGTTGATCGCGCCGTTGCGCGGGTTGTAGGTGAACTGGAACAGCAGGGCGACGATCGCGATCGACAGCACCTGCGGAAAGAAGTAGATCACCTTGTACAGGCTCGACCCGCGCACTCCGGAGATCGCCGAGTTCTTCCTCCCCCGGCCGCCCACATTGAGCATGAAGGCGAAGAAGAGCCCGAGGCCGAGCGTCACCAGCGGCACCACCAGCAGCAGCACGACATTGTGCCCGACCGCTTTCCAGAAGAGGTCGTCGTGCAGCAGCCAGTTGTAGTTCTTGAACCCGACCATCTTGAAGTCGGAGCTCAGCCCGGTCCAGTCCGTGAACGAGTAGTAGATGGCCTGGACGAATGGCGAGATCACGAAGACCGCGTAAAGGATCACCGGCAGGGCCAGGAACCCCGCGATGAACCGGTACTTCCCATGCTGCATTTCTACCGACCTCGGTCTTCCCCTACGGATAATGCCGCCGGTGACGCGTCGCGCCGCATCAGACGTGCTTGTACTTCTTGACGGCGTCGTCCTTGGCCGTGTCATCGGCGAACTTCTGGCACTTCTTGATCGTCTCGGCGGGGGTCATCCGGCCCGCCATCATCTCGCCGAGCGCGCCGACGCCGATCTGCTGCTTCTGCAGCGTCACGTACCAGTCCTGGAGCCGCGGGTTGACCACGTTCTTGCCCGCCTTGGTCAGCGCCTCCTGCGCCGAGGCCAGGCCCGGCGGCAGGCTGAGGCCCTCGGTGCCGCCGTTGAGCGAGGAGAGCGAGGAGACCTGCTTGATGAAGTTCTTGGTGGACTTCTCACCGAGCATGATCCGCAGCAGCTCCATGCCGCCCTGGGGGTTCTTGGCCGCCTTCGGGACGATGAAGGGCTCACCGCCGGAGGCCCAGAGGGTGCCGAACGGCAGCTTGTCGCTCTTGTCGAGGCTGGAGGGCGCGGCCACCGCCATCTGGAAGTCCTTGGGCGTGGTCTTCTTCGCCTCGTTCTCCACCCAGGAGCCGTTGGGGATGAACAGCGCCTTGCCCTGGTTCCACGCGGTCTGGGACTCGATGTGGGTCAGACCGGGGGTGCCCTTGAGGATGTAGCCCTTCTTGTAGAGCTCGTAGTACGCCTCGAAGGCGGCCTTGACGGCCGGGTGCTTCCAGGCGTTCGGCTCCAGGTTGTCGATCGAGTCCAGGACGTCCCGGCCGCCGATCTTGGCGATGAAGGGGTAGAGGCTGAACGGCAGGTAGTAGGGGTACTTGCCGGGGTAGGTCCAGCCCGCGATCCCCTTCTTCTTCGCCGCCTCGCAGACCTTGAGCATGTCGTCCCAGGTCTCGGGGTACTCCATGTCGAGCTTGGCGAGATTGCTCTTGGAGTACCAGACGCCGTAGACGGTGTAGGCGTAGTAGAGGATCCACACCGGCTTGCCGTCGAACTGGCCCATCTCCACGACACCCGGGCGCAGGGTCTCGCGCACCGTCTTGTTGGGGTCGTCGAGGGAGGGCGCGTCCAGCAGCGGGGTGAGGTCGGTCAGCTGGTTCTTGCCGACCAGGGTGCCCATGTCCATCTGCTCGGCGCCGGAGTTGTCGACGAGGTCCGGCGGGGTGCCGCCGTTGAAGCGCGGCTGGAGCACGGTCTGGATCTTCTGGGTGGCCGCGTGCTTGACCTTGCCCTTGGTCTTCGGGAAGGCCGCGGCGTACTCCGCCTCGGCGTCCTTGGCGTACTGCTGCCCGAAGCCGCCGTCGAAGATGACGACGTCGAGCGCGGCGCTCTCATTGACCGCGAGCGGGTTCTTGGCGCTCTTCTTGCCCTTGTCGACCTTCTTGGCGTCGTCGTCACCGCCACTGGCACAGGCGGACAGCGCGCTCATCGCGGGCACGGAGATCAATCCGAGCGCCGCCGAGCGCTTGATCAGATCGCGACGGCCGACATCTGAGGTGGATCCCATGCTCAAGTCCTCGCCTTCGTCAGGACTCAGGCGGTGTAACGGTTTCCCGTACGTACTCGCCTCCGGCGAGGGGCCCGACACCGCGGGTCAGTTGAAGCGTCAAGCGGAGTATTGCTGGGTGTACGCCGGGGAGTGCGGAGGACCCGCCGAGGCCCTCCGATATGGGCCGCGGTGCGGCCTTCCCCCTGGGGCGACAGGTATAGTCCACTGGGCCTCATATGGGCAAGATCGAGAGGTCATCGGGTATCAGTCTTTCCCGAGTTGAGACCTGCCCGACATACCGTAGGCGGAGACAGTCCGTGCGGCACGCCGCCGTGCGCGCTCCCCGAAAGGCGGTTCCCGTGTCCCGGAAGCAGCTCACCCTCGCCACCAGCATTGTCGTGACCGCGACACTCGCGATCACCGCGGGGTGCGGCTCCGACAAAGGGGGCTCGGCGGCCGGGGACAGCAAGGGCGGCGCGGCGATAGGCAAGGGCATGGCCCAACTGCCGGTGGAGCCCACCCAGGCGCCGACCGAGGAGCCCACCGACGACCCGTATGACGAGCCGTCGGACTCCCCCACCGGCGGCTCCGGCCTGATCACCCCGGACGCCAAGATGGGGACGTGCGGATGGGGTTCGGACGGCAAGCCCTACGCCAATGTGAAGATCAGCAACTCCGGCTCCAGCACCGCCTACTACTCGCTGCTGGTCGGCTTCGTCGACAGCTCCGGCAAGGCCGTGACCACCGGGGTGGAGTCCGACGCTGCCGTGGCGGGCGGCGCCGACAAGACCATCAAGGTCACCGGGCTCAAGGCGGACAGCTCCCACACCGCCAAGAAGTGCCGGCTCTCGCTCGCCACCAAGTCCGACAGCTCCGACTGAGCCGACGGCGACTGAGCCGACGGCGGCGACTGGGGCCGCCCACGCGGGCCGAGTCCGGCAGCGGCGGCTGACTCCCACAGCGCCGGCCGAGTCCCACAGCCGCGGCTGACGCCGTACCAGACACACCCCCAGCGGGCGCGCCGAAACGCCCCCATGGACGCGGGCCGTACCACCGATGGCGGTACGGCCCGTGTCGTACCACCCGCCGGGCGCAGCCCAATTGGCGGTTGTCCGCATCCTTGACACCACCCTCCCCCTGCCTCCCTACTTATCTCTGCCCGACCCTGAGGACAACGTTGTCAGACTCGTTGAGAGGCTGCGTATGCGACAGAGACGACCACAGAGACGATGGCGTGGGATCGGACGGACGGCCCCCCTGGTGGCGGCCGTCCTGCTGGCGGTGACGGCCCAGGGCGGTGCGGTCGCCGCCCCCGCCGGCCCGGCCTCCGCGCACCACGCCGACCGCACCTTCGCCTCGTCCTTCGAGTCGGGCGACCCCCAGCCCGACTGGCTCAACACGGTCGAGACCGGACCCGATGGCAAGAAGAAGGCGTCCGGCGTGGACGGAGGCTACTCCTCCGGGATCCCCGGCAATGTGACCGACAAGGTCACCGAGGTCCGGGCGAGCGGGGAGAACACCGAAGGCGGGGAGGTCAAGGAGAACCTCGTCGACGGCGAGCTCACCAGCAAGTGGCTGGCCTTCGACACCACCACCGCCTGGCTCGAGTTCGATCTGAGCGAGCCGGTGAAGGCCGTCCGCTACGCCCTCACCTCCGCCAATGACGCCCCCGGCCGGGACCCGAAGGACTGGACCCTCAAGGGCTCGGCCAACGGGTCCGACTGGACGACGCTGGACACCCGTAAGGACGAGACGTTCCCCTCGCGCCAGCAGACGCGGGAGTTCTCCTTCGACGGCGCCACGGCGTACCAGCACTTCCGGCTGGAGATCACCCGCAACGCCGGGGACAACCTCATCCAGCTCGCCGAGGTGCAGTTCGCGACCGGCGACACCACGCCGCCCGCGCCCACCGACATGCGCACCCAGATCGACCGCGGCCCGACCGGCTCCCCCACCGCCAAGGCCAACGCGGGCTTCACCGGCACCCATGCCCTGCGCTACGCGGGCACCCACAAGCCGGACGGCCGGGCGTACTCGTACAACAAGGTCTTCGACGTCGACACGGCCGTCACCCGGGACACCCAGCTGTCCTACCGGATCTTCCCGTCGATGCCCGAGACCGATCTCAACTACCCGGCCACCCATGTCTCGGTCGATCTCGCCTTCACCGACGGCACCTATCTGAGTGATCTGCCCGGCGCGGTCGACCAGCACGGCGCCCGGATGAGCCCGCAGGGCCAGGCCGACTCCAAGACGCTCTACGTCAACCAGTGGAACAACAAGGAGTCGCGGATCGGCGCGGTCGCCGCGGGCAAGACGGTCGACCGGATACTCGTGGCGTACGACTCCCCCAAGGGCCCCGCGAAGTTCCGCGGCTGGCTGGACGACGTCTCGATCGCCCCCAAGGCGCCCGAGAAGCCGCTGAAGCACCTGTCGGACTACGCGCTGACCACCCGCGGCACCAACTCCAGCGGCAGCTTCTCGCGCGGCAACAACTTCCCGGCCACCGCCGTCCCCAACGGCTTCAACTTCTGGACGCCGGTGACCAACGCGGGCTCCACCGACTGGCTCTACCAGTACGCCCGTGCCAACAACGCCGACAACCTCCCCACCATCCAGGCGTTCAGCGCGAGCCATGAGCCCAGCCCCTGGATGGGCGACCGGCAGACCTTCCAGGTGATGCCGTCCGGCGCGGCCGGCACCCCCGACGCCGGGCGCACCTCCCGCGCGCTCCCCTTCCGCCATGAGAAGGAGACCGCCCGGCCGTATTACTACGGGGTGACCTTCGAGAACGGTCTCACGGCGGAGATGGCGCCGACCGATCACGCCGCGGCGATGCGCTTCACCTATCCGGGTGAGGACGCGAGCGTCCTCTTCGACAACGTCACGGGCGACGGCGGGCTGACCCTCGACGCCGAGCACGGCGTCGTCACCGGCTACTCCGACGTCAAGAGCGGACTGTCCACCGGCGCCACCCGGATGTTCGTCTACGGCGTCTTCGACACCCCGGTGAGCGCGAGCGGCAAGCTGGACGGAGACGGCGGCAAGGATGTCACCGGCTACTTCCGCTTCAAGCCGGGGAAGGACCGCACGGTCACGCTCCGGCTCGCCACCTCGCTGATAGGCGTCGACCAGGCGAAGGCCAACCTCGACCGGGAGCTGCCCGCGTGGAGGTCGTTCGAGCAGGTCAAGCGGGCCGCACAGACGGAGTGGGACAACATCCTGGGCCGGATCGAGGTCGAGGGCGCGGACCGCGGCCAGCTCACCACGCTCTACTCCAGCCTCTACCGGCTGTACCTCTATCCCAATTCCGCTTTCGAGAACACGGGGACGGCGGCCAAGCCCCGTCACCAGTACGCGAGCGCCTTCTCGCCGGGCACCGGGGAGAACACCCCGACCCACACCGGCGCGAAGATCGTCGACGGCAAGGTGTACGTCAACAACGGCTTCTGGGACACCTACCGCACCACCTGGCCGGCCTACTCACTGCTCACCCCCAAGCGGGCGGGCACGATGGTCGACGGCTTCGTACAGCAGTACAAGGACGGCGGCTGGATCTCCCGCTGGTCCTCGCCGGGCTACGCCGATCTGATGACCGGCACCAGCTCGGACGTGGCCTTCGCCGACGCGTACCTCAAGGGCGTACGGTTCGACGCCGAGGCGGCGTACGAGGCGGCGCTGAAGAACGCCACCGCCGTGCCGCCCTCATCCGGCGTCGGCCGTAAGGGCATGGCCAGCTCGCCCTTCCTCGGCTACACGAGCACCGAGACCCATGAGGGGCTGTCCTGGGCGCTGGAGGGCTATCTCAACGACTTCGGCCTCGCCAATATGGGCAAGGCGCTCTACGCGAAGACGAAGAAGGCCCGCTACAAGGAGGAGTCCGAGTACTTCCTGCACCGCGCCCAGGGCTATGTCTCGCTCTTCGACGACAAGGCCGGCTTCTTCCAGGGCAAGGACGCGGCGGGGAAGTGGCGCGTCCCCTCTGACAAGTACGACCCCCGGATCTGGGGCTACGACTACACCGAGACCAACGGCTGGGGCTACGCCTTCACCGCGCCCCAGGACAGCCGGGGCCTGGCCAACCTCTACGGCGGCCGGGCGGGCCTGGCCAAGAAGCTGGACACCTATTTCTCCACCCCGGAGACCGCCTCCCCCGAGTTCGCCGGTTCCTACGGCGGCGTCATCCATGAGATGACCGAGGCGCGCGACGTCCGCATGGGCAACTACGGCCACAGCAACCAGGTCGCCCACCATGTGACGTACATGTACGACGCGGCGGGCCGGCCGTGGAAGACCCAGGAGAAGGTGCGCGAGGTGCTCTCCCGCCTCTACACCGGCAGCGAGATCGGCCAGGGCTACCACGGCGACGAGGACAACGGCGAGCAGTCCGCCTGGTACCTCTTCAGCTCACTGGGCTTCTATCCGCTGGTGATGGGCGGCTCGGAGTACGCGGTCGGATCGCCGCAGTTCACCAAGGCCACGGTGCATCTGGAGAACGGCCGCGATCTGGTGATCAAGGCCCCGCGCAACAGCGCGCGGAATGTGTACGTCCAGGGCCTGAAGGTCAACGGCAAGGCGTGGAACTCCACCGCGCTGCCGCACTCGGTGATCGCCAAGGGCGGCACGCTGGAGTTCGCGATGGGCGCCAAGCCGTCGGCCTGGGGCACCGGCAAGAACGCCGCGCCGTCCTCCATCACCAAGGACGACAAGGTGCCCACCCCGCGCCACGACCTGACGGTGCCGAGCGGTGGCACGGCCCTCCTGGACAACACCTCGACCACCGAGGCCACCTTCGAGTCGGTGGACCTCCCGGTCACGGCGGCGGGCCGCGCGGTGCAGTACACCCTGACCTCGTCGGACCGCGGCAAGGCCCCGACGGGATGGGTGCTCCAGGGCTCCGCGGACGGCAAGCAGTGGCGGGACCTGGACCGCAGGTCGGGCGAGTCCTTCACCTGGGACAAGCAGACCCGCGTCTTCTCGGTGCGCACGCCCGGTACGTACGAGCACTACCGCCTGGTGCCGGACGGCAAGTCGACACTGGCGGAGGTCGAACTGCTCGGCTGAGCCGCTGGGCGGGCCGGGTCCGTACCCACGGACCCGGCCCGTCCGGCCCGCCCGGCCCCGCGGAGCGCCCACGCGGCTCACGAGCGGCCGAGCCTGGGCAGCCCGTTACGGTAAGTCCATGTCACATGCCTCCGCGCTCCTCGTCATCGATATGCAGAACGCCCTGGCGGCGATCTCGTACCGGGCCGCCGAGACCGTCGCCGTGATCGCGGGGCTGCGCGAACGCGCCAAAGCCGCGGGTGTACCGGTCGTGACGATTCAGCACCGGGGCGGTGAGTTGGAGGCTGATACGGACGGCTGGCGGATCGTGCCCGAGCTCACGCCCTCCGCTGACGAGACGGTCGTCCACAAGACCAGTGCGGACAGCTTCCTGCACACGGATCTCGACAAGACCCTCAAAGCGCTGGGCGTCACCGAGGTGATCGTCACCGGGTTCGCGACCGAGATCTGCGTGGACACCACGACCCGGCAGGCGCTGAGCCACCAGTACGACGTCGTGCTGGTCGCCGACGGGCACACCACGTCCGAGCGACCCGACACCGGCGATTTCGCCTCACCGGAGCGGTCGATCGCCCATCACAACGCGATCTTCCGGCACATCGACTTTCCGGGGCGCCGCATCCGCGTAGTGCCCGCGGCCGAAGTGGATTTCGTCACCGCCCAGCGCTGTCCTCACCGAGGAGCGGCAGGGGCCGTCTCCTCACCGTCGTAATCCAGCCGAGCCCGCTCGACCTTGGCCAGGTTCTCGGCCGACCAGGTCGCGAGCGACGCGAACAGCGGTGCCAGGCTGCGGCCCAGCCCACTGATCTCGTACTCCACCCGGGGCGGGACCTCCGGGTGATACGTGCGCAGCACCAGCCCGTCGCGCTCCAGTTGCCGCAGCCGCTGGGTCAGCACCTTGGGCGTGATCGTGCCGATGCGGCGCTGCAGCTCCACGAAGCGCTGACGGCCGTGTTCATGCAGCGTCCAGAGGATGGGCGTGGTCCAGCGGCTGAAGACGATGTCGACCACGGGGGCGATCGGACACGCCTGTTCCGGTTCCTTCGACATAGTCACTTTCCTCTAGGTACCTAGTATCCCCACGATGCTAGCTTCACCGTGCCGCGGCGAGGACAAGGTCTGTCACTACGGAACGGGGAGTCGCACATGATCGTGGTAACCGGAGCGACCGGGAATGTCGGTCGGCCACTGGTGGAGGTGCTCGCGGCGATCGGCGAGCAGGTGACGGCCGTGTCGCGCCGGCCCGCCGACCGGGAGTTGCCGCAAGGAGTACGTCACCATGAGGCCGATCTGGCCGACCCAGGGAGCCTGCGACCCGCGCTGGACGGGGCCGACGCGCTGTTCCTGCTCTTCGCGGGCGAGTTGCTGGCCGGAACCGCACGGACCGGCGAACTTCTGGACGTCGCGCGGTCGGCCGGCGTACGGCGCGTGGTCCTGCTCTCGTCCCAGGCCGCCGGGACGCGTCCGGACGCGGTGTCCCACGCCCCCATGCGGGCCCTCGAAGAGGCCGTGCGGGCGTCGGGGCTGGACTGGACAGTCCTGCGACCGGGAGGCTTCGCTTCCAACGCGTTCGCCTGGGCCGAGTCGGTCCGTACCCGGCGAACGGTCGCGGCGCCGTTCGGCGATGTGGGGCTCCCGGTCGTGGACCCGGCGGACATCGCCGAGGTCGCGGCGACGACGCTACGGGGGCAGGGCCACGCCGGGCGTACGTACGAACTCACCGGCCCGGCGCCGGTCTCCCCACGCGAGCAGGCGCAGACGATCGGGGATGCGCTGGGCGAACCCGTACGGTTCACCGAGCTGAGCCGGGCACAGGCGCGTGCGAAGATGCTGCGGTTCATGCCGGAGCCCGTCGCGGACGGCACGCTCGACATCCTGGGCGAGCCGACGGCCGACGAACAGCGGGTGAGCCCCGATATCGAGCGGGTCCTGGGCCGTCCGCCGCGCGCCTTCGCCGATTGGGCAATGCGCAACATCGCGGCCTTCCGCTGATCCGCGAACGCCCGGATGGGCGGATGGCCACCACCGCTACTGCGGGGGCCGGGAGTGGTTCATCGACCTCTCCCCCCTCCCGGCCCCCGCAGCGCTAACCGTCGATGAACAGCTCCTCGACTCGGGAGGCGGTCACGGCCCGGTCCAGCCAGGTGTCGAGGAGGTCCAGATCCTTGCACGCGCGGACGCGCTCGCGGACCTCGGCAGTGACCTCGAGCCCCCGAGTATTGAGGACCCGCAAGACGCTCTCAGCGCGGACCTCGGCCCGGGCTTCGGCCCGAACCTCCGCAAAAGCCCGCTGGGCGTGCTCGGAACGGAAGAAGTTCAGCAACGCGGACATCAGGTGAACAGATCTTCGATGCGGGAGGCGGTCGCGGCTCGGTCCAGCCAGGTGCCGAGAACCTCCATGTCCTGGCACGACTCAATGCGCTCACGCGTCTCGGCAGTGACCTCGAGCCCGCGAGCCTTGAGGATCCGCAGGATGTTCTGGGCATCCCTTTCAGCCCGAACCTCCGCAAAAGCCCGCTGGGCGTGCTCGGAACGGAAGAAGTTCAGCAACGCGGACATCAGGTCGCTCCAGATCTTTCGTGCCGGGGTGTTGCCGAGTCCCGCTTCGACGAGCTCGGCGTAGATCGTTGCCTGATCGGGGTCGAGGGTGTTGAGCGCGGTCGCCAGTGTCTTCAGTATGGCATCGGCGTTTTCGCTCTTACTATGCGTAATCGCCGAGAAGATGGCGATCGGGAGGTCTCGGAGCACGTCCTTCGCGTCGGTGACGACGGGAGTGTTACCGGGTCCCAGAACCAGCGGGCGAACCGTCAGGGATGGATGAGCAGGGATGCCGAGCGTGATCGGGCGGGCGGCCCATCGGGCCGTCGTCTCGTCCGGGCAGAGCACGATCAGCACTGGCTGGTGGCCGAATTTCGCGTGCATGTACGAGAGGTAGTAGGCCCAGGCCGCGGGCTTCTGCGGATCTCTTCTGCTCTGGGACTCGATGGCGAACAGATACGTGCCGTCGGCCTCCGTCTCGACCTGGAGCAGCGTGTCCACGCGTCGTTCGACCGGTGCGATCTCGGTGAGGTCGGGACTGACGACGAACGCCTTGCCCGTCTCGGGGAAGGGGACGCCGAGCAGTTGTCTGAGCGCTCGTACGATGGCCCCGGTGTCCTCCTGGAAAATCCGATGGAGGGCCTCATGTGAAGAACTGACCATGCGTCGAAAACTAATGAGGCGAGGGCAAGTGCCGGTGGCACTTGCCCTCGCCTCACTCGATCGTAGGTCGCGACTCTTCGCGTTGACTCACTCAGCCGCGGGCGACCGCGAAGACGTGGAGATCCGCGTTGTCGGGCAGGGTGACGCTCTTGACCGTCTTGCCCTCGGGCGCCCGGAACGCCTTTGTGGCGAAGATGTACGCGTCCACCACGTCCTTGTCGCCGCCGCTGATGTTGCGGTAGCCGGTCTTGGCGAGGGTCAGGTTTCCGTACTGGACCGTTCCGCCGCCGCCTCCCACCGTCCAGTCGGTGAAGGACAGGTCCGCCTCGTCCGAGCTGCCATCCGTGTAGGTGACCTTGGCGGTGGCCTGCTGGTTGCCGTTGACGGCGCTGCCGATGAAGGAGAGGGCGGTGGACGGGGGCAGGGCGATGGTCTGGCCGGTGGCGGAGGCGTTGTCGGGGCGGCCGGGCGGGGAGGCGGGCCAGGTGTAGTCCAGGCCCTGGGTGGTCCCCTTGGCGCCCGGTTCGAGGCCGGCGGCGGCGAGGGCCTGGCGGGAGTAGCTCCAGCCGCCGCCGTCGTAGTCGCCCTCGTCGTGCTCGCCGTCGTCATCGGTCGCGCCGGTGTTGTTGTACGCGGCGAGCAGGGTGCCGGGGGCGGCGACGGTCAGTGTGATCGGCTGGACGACCTTGGTGTCCTCGCTGGTCACCGTCACCTTCGCGTCATAGAAGCCCTCGGCCGTGTCCTTCCCCGCGCGCAGGGAGATCTCCGCCGTGCCGTCCGGGCCCACCGTCCCGGAGGCGGGTGAGGCGGTGAGTCCGTCGGGGGCGTCGGTGGTGAAGCGCACCTCGGGGCGGTCGCCCTCGCCGACCGGGACGGCGGCCACCTTCACGGTCAGGCTCTCGCCCGGGGCGAGCGTGCCCGTGGTCGGCCCGACCCCGATCTGGTACGGCTGCTCGCCGTCGCGGAAGGAGGGCGGGGCGTCGGCCGGGGAAGCGCCCCAGGCGCGGTCGGGGGCGTCGGACAGGGTGTAGTCCAGCGTGCCGCCGTGCCGGGCGAAGGACTCCGGCAGCCAGGGGCGGTCGCTCGCCCGCCCGTTGACCTTCAGCGAGTGGACGTACGGCGCGTCGGGCGCGGCCTGCGGGGCGCGGATGGAGATGTCCCGGGCGCCGCGGTCGATCTCGATCCGCGGGAAGAGGGGCGAGGCCAGGACGAGTTCGGCGCGCGAGGGCACCTGCGGGTACATGCCGAGGGCGGAGAAGACGTACCACGAGGACATCTCGCCGAGGTCGTCGTTGCCGGGGATGCCATCGGGCTTGGTGGTCCACAGCTGACGCATCGCGGCGCGCACGGTCTCCTGGGTCTTGTACGGCTGCCCGGCGTACGCGTAGAGGTAGGGGACGTTGATCGACGGCTCGTTGTCCAGCTCGGACTTCTCGCCCCCCTTACCGGTGAGCGCCCAGCCCCCGTCGGCGTCGTGGAAGAAGGCGTCCAGGCGCTTGATCGCGGCATCCTTACCGCCCATCGCGGCGAAGAGACCGGCGGGGTTGTGCGGGACCATCCAGGTGTACTGGGCGCTGGTGCCCTCGACGAAGCCGTTGCCGGTGGCCGGGGTGAAGCCGGTGACCCAGCTGCCGTCGGCCTTGCGGTTGGCGATGTAGCCGCCGGTGGCCGGATCCGCGGCGGCGTTGAAGTTGTTCTGCCACCACTGGGCGCGGTGCGCGAAGGTGTCGGCGGTGTCCTTGCGGCCCGCGGCCCGCGCCAGCTGGGAGAGGGCGAAGTCCGCGCCGGACATCTCCAGGGTCTCGGCCGCGCCGCCCCACGCGTTGGAGACGGACGGCATGTAGTGCAGCTTCAGGTACTTGTCGAGGGAGGGCCGCTGGCCGACCGACATGATGGGCTTGCCCGCCGGGCTGAGGTCCTTCTCCGTCGGCGCGGTGGCCGCCTTGAGAAGCGAGTCGAGGGCGGCGTCGAGGTCGAAGTCGCCGCCGCCGAAGGCCCGGATCCCGGCGAGGGCGGCGGCCGCCGGATCGCCGTTCATCACATGGGTCCCCGAGGCGCCCTGCAGCCAGCGGTCCCAGACGCCGCCGTTCTGCTCGGCGAGGTTCAGCAGGGACTGGGCGATGTCGGAGCCCTTGTCCGGCTCCAGCAGGGTGAGCAGCTGGAGCTGGGAGCGGTAGATGTCCCAGCCGGAGAAGGTGCCGTACTGGGCGCGGTGGCCCCGGCTCACCCGGTGCACCTCACCGTCGCTGCCCCGGTAGCGGCCGTCGGTGTCGCTGATGACGTTGGGGTGCAGCAGGGAGTGGTAGAGCGCGGTGTAGAAGGCGGTGCGGTCCGCGTCCGTGCCGCCGCCGACCCGGATGGCGGCCAGCTGCCGCCGCCAGGCGTCGTACGCGGCGGTGCGCACCTGGTCGAAGCCGCGCCGCGGTGGGTTCTCGGCGGCGAGGTTGGCCCGGGCGCCCTTGTCGTCGACGTAGCTGATGCCGACCTTGACGCCCACCTGCCGGGTGCCCGGGGCGAATTGGAGATAGCCGCCGGAGCCCTTCCCGGCCACCGGGCGGCCGTCGGTGCCATAGCCGGAGCCGCCCTCGGCGCTGGTGGTGCCGGGCCGCAGCGTGCCGTCCTGCCAGGTGCCCTGGGCGGTGAACGCGGTGTCGAAGACCGCGGTGAAGTGCAGCGTGTAGTAGCTGCGGCGCCCCTCGGGGTCGAGATAGCCGCAGAAGTTGCCGCCGGTCACCGAGCCGGAGACGGTGCGGTGCGCCGGGTCGATGGTGAGATCGGCGGCGCTGCTGCCGACCTCGGAGGAGGAGGCGCGGATCAGCAGGGAGGCGGTCTTGCCGGCGGGGTAGCTGAAGCGGGCCGAGCCGGTACGGGCGGTGGCGGTCAGCTCCGCGCCGGCGCCGGAGGCGAGGGAGACCTTGTAGCGGCCGGGTTCGGCGGTCTCGTCGGAGTGGCTGAAGTCCGAGGCGTAGACCTGGTCCTTGGTGTCGGCGGCGGGTGAGGAGGTGACCTGGCCCACATGGGGGAAGAAGGGGATGTCCCCCGCGCCGCCCGCACAGCCGGTGCCGGACATATGGGTGAGGCTGAAGCCGCGGACGCGGGTGGCGTCGTAGTGGTAGCCGCCGGGCGCGGCGGTGCGGGTGGCGTCGCCGCGGGTGTTCTCCGGGCTCCACGACAGCATGCCGAAGGGGGCGACGGCGCCGGGGAAGGTGTTGCCGCCGGCCGAGCTGCCGATCAGCGGATCGACGTACGCCGCGGGGTCCTTGACCAGCGTCGGCGGCGGGGCGGCCGAGGCGGGCGCGGTGGCCGCGGTGGCGAGGAGCCCCGCGGTCAGGGCCGCGGCCGCCAGGGCGGCCAGGGGTCTTGAGGGCATGGCGGTCCCACCTTGTCGGAAGGGCCGCGCTCGCCGGGTCGAACAAGCCGTGGGGACCGTACCGCACGGGGGCCGTCGGCCGTAAGAGTGCGCGAACGGTCTTGACAGGGACACCGGGTAGGCGGCGTACTGATCGTTAAAGTCATGCTGACAACGTTGTCGCGTTCGCCGGTCGAACAAGCCGCTTCCGCGTACCGACAATCCCCTCACCGGACGCGCCATCATGGGCTCATGATCCTCCGCCAGCTACGCGACACCGACGAGGACGCCGAGGCCGCCTGGGAGGTGGTGGCCGCCGCCTTCGGGGACGCCGCCGCCCTCGCGGGCAAGGACGGACTGCCGCCGGGGTACGTCACCGAGATCCACGACCGGCACCGGCATCTCGCCCGTACCGACCCGGGCGGCTGCTGGATCGCCCTGGACGACGCCGGGATGCCGCTCGGCGTGGCGCTGTCCGCACGGCGCGAGGGCACCTGGGGGCTCGCGCTGCTCGCGGTGCTGCCGCGTGCCCAACGGCAGGGCGTGGGCCGGGAGTTGCTGGCCGCGGCGCTGCTGTACGGACGGGGCTGTCTGCGCGGCATCATCTGCGGCTCGGAGGATCCGCGCGCGGCGAGCACCTACCGGCGGGCGGGATTCGCGCTGCATCCGGCTATGCGGCTGCGCGGCACCGTCGGACCGGAGACCAAGGAGCGGCTGTCCCCGCCCGACGGCGCCGTCCACGAGGGCGTGGCCCGCCACCGGGACCTGCTGGACTCGGTGGACCGCCGCACCCGGGGCGGCGCGCACGGCGCCGACCATGAACTGCTCGTGCGCCAGCGGCGGCTGCTGGTCGTGGACGACCTGGCGGGCAGCGGCTACTGCTACGTCGCCGAGGACGGCAAGGTCGAGCTGCTGGCCGCGACCTCGCGGCGGCTGGCGAAACGGCTGCTGACGGCGGCGCTGCTGTGCCTTCCGGAGGGCACCGACGCCCGGGTCACGGGGCTGACGGCCGAGCAGCAGTGGGCGGTGGACGTGGGGCTCGAGGCCGGGCTCGAGCTGTCCACCAGCGGCTATGTGTGTCTGCGGGGGATGCCGCCGCCGACGCCGTACATCCCCTCCGGGACGTTCCTCTGACCACCGCCGCCGACCGCGCATGCGGACGGACGGGCCGCACCCCACATCGGGGGTGCGGCCCGTCGCCGCTGCCGTAAGGCCCGTAAGGCGCTGCCGTAAGCCGCCGTACGCCGTGCTTACTTGCGGATCAGCGAACGCAGCACGTACTGCATGATGCCGCCGTTGCGGTAGTAGTCCGCCTCGCCGGGGGTGTCGATGCGCACCTTGGCGTCGAACTGCACCTCGCCGGCCTTGACCTTGACCGTCTCGGGGATGCCGCCCTCGTTGAGCGCGGTGACGCCGGTGATGTCGAAGGTCTCCTCGCCGGTCAGGCCCAGCGTCTCGGCCGTGGCGCCCTCGGGGAACTGGAGCGGCAGGACGCCCATGCCGATGAGGTTCGAGCGGTGGATGCGCTCGTACGACTCGGCGATGACGGCCTTGACGCCGAGCAGCGCGGTGCCCTTCGCGGCCCAGTCGCGGGACGAGCCGGAGCCGTACTCCTTGCCCGCCAGGATGACCAGTGGGGTCCCGGCGGCCTGGTAGTTCTGCGACGCGTCGTAGATGAAGGAGACGGGCCCGCCATCCTGGGTGAAGTCGCGGGTGAAGCCGCCCTCGGTGCCCGGCGCGATCTGGTTGCGCAGCCGGATGTTGGCGAAGGTGCCGCGGATCATGACCTCGTGGTTGCCGCGGCGGGAGCCGTAGGAGTTGAAGTCACGACGCTCGACACCGTGCTCGGTGAGGTACTTGCCGGCCGGGGTGTCGGCCTTGATCGCACCGGCCGGGGAGATGTGGTCGGTGGTGACCGAGTCGCCCAGCTTGGCCAGCACCCGGGCGGCGGCGATGTCCTCGACCGGGGCCGGGTCCATCGTCAGGCCCTCGAAGTACGGAGGCTTGCGGACGTAGGTGGACTGCGGGTCCCACTCGAAGGTGTTGCCGGTGGGCACCGGAAGCGCCTGCCACTGGGCGTCACCGGCGAAGACGTCGGCGTAGCTGGTGTTGAACATCTCCTGGCCGATCGAGGAGGCCACGACCTCCTCGACCTCCTTCTCGGAGGGCCAGATGTCCTTCAGGTGGACCGGGTTGCCGTCCTGGTCGATGCCGAGGGCGTCCTTGGTGATGTCCACCTTCATGGAGCCGGCGATGGCGTAGGCGACGACCAGCGGCGGGGACGCCAGGTAGTTCATCTTGACGTCGGGGTTGATCCGGCCCTCGAAGTTACGGTTGCCGGAGAGCACCGAGGTGACCGCCAGGTCGGCGTCGTTGACCGCCTTGGAGACCTCCTCCGGCAGCGGGCCGGAGTTGCCGATGCAGGTGGTGCAGCCGTAGCCGACGAGGTTGAAGCCCAGCTTGTCGAGGTACGGGGTGAGCCCGGCGCGGTCGTAGTAGTCCATGACGACCTTGGACCCGGGGGCCAGGGTGGTCTTGACCCACGGCTTGCGGGTGAGGCCCTTCTCGACGGCCTTCTTGGCCACGAGGGCGGCCGCGACCATGACGTACGGGTTCGAGGTGTTGGTGCAGGAGGTGATCGCGGCGACGGTGACGGCGCCGTGGTCGATCTCGTACTGCGAGCCGTCGGGGGCGATCACCGGGGTCGGCTTGGTGGGCACGCCGTTGGAGACGGCCGGGGCGTCGGAGGCCGGGAAGGACTCGACACCCGCCTCGTCCAGGTCGGCCACCGGGGCGTAGACGCGGACGTCCTGGGCGAACTTCTCGGCGGCCTCGGACAGGATGATGCGGTCCTGCGGGCGCTTGGGGCCGGCGATCGACGGGACGACCGTCGCCAGGTCCAGCTCCAGCTTCTCGGAGAACTCCGGCTCGGCGGCCGGGTCCAGCCACAGGCCCTGCTCCTTGGCGTACGCCTCGACGAGCGCGAGCTGCTGCTCGCTGCGGCCGGTGAGCTTGAGGTAGTTGATGGTCTCGCCGTCGATGGGGAAGATCGCGGCGGTGGAGCCGAACTCCGGCGACATGTTGCCGATGGTCGCGCGGTTGGCCAGCGGGATGGAGGAGACGCCCTCGCCGTAGAACTCGACGAACTTGCCGACCACACCGTGCTTGCGCAGCATCTCGGTGATGGTGAGCACGAGGTCGGTGGCGGTGGTGCCGGTCGGCAGCGAGCCGGTGAGCTTGAAGCCGACGACGCGCGGGATCAGCATGGAGACCGGCTGGCCCAGCATCGCGGCCTCGGCCTCGATGCCGCCGACGCCCCAGCCGAGCACGCCGAGGCCGTTGACCATGGTGGTGTGGGAGTCGGTGCCGACCAGGGTGTCCGGGTACGCCTGGCCGCCGCGGACCATGACGGTGCGGGCCAGGTGCTCGATGTTGACCTGGTGGACGATGCCGGTGCCGGGCGGGACGACCTTGAACTCGTCGAAGGCGGTCTGGCCCCAGCGCAGGAACTGGTAGCGCTCCTTGTTGCGGCCGTACTCCAGCTCCACGTTCTTCGTGAACGCGTCGGGCGCGCCGAAGACGTCGGCGATCACCGAGTGGTCGATGACCAGCTCGGCCGGGGCCAGCGGGTTGATCTTCGCCGGGTCGCCGCCGAGCTCCTTGACGGCCTCACGCATGGTGGCGAGGTCCACCACACACGGCACACCGGTGAAGTCCTGCATGATCACGCGGGCCGGCGTGAACTGGATCTCCTGGCTTGGCTGGGCCTGCGGGTCCCAGCTGCCCAGGGCGCGGATGTGGTCGGCGGTGATGTTCGCGCCGTCCTCGGTGCGGAGCAGGTTCTCCAGCAGCACCTTCAGGCTGTATGGAAGCCGGGCCGACCCCTCGACCTTGTCCAGCCTGAAGATCTCGTACGATTCGTCGCCCACCTGCAGGGTGCTGCGGGCGTCGAAGCTGTTCGCCGACACGACAGTCTCCTTCATGCATGATTTCGCGCGTACCACCGCAATGCTGCCGTCACATGCCCGCGCCGATCCGCTAAGGTATGGCTAAGTTAGGCAAGCCTTACCGACACGGGGCGGCGATGCGCCTTCCAGCAGATATCTCGATGTCGAGATAACTCTAATACATCGCCCTCGCGCGGTCATGCCCTGCCCTGGCGCGAGCGCGCCCCCGGGGACGCGGGTATGGCGACGGCGCGCTCGGCGCGGCGGCCGGGAGCGGCAGACTGGCCCGCGTGAAACGACTATCGGTGGATGTGGACAGCGTCACGACGCGGCTGGTTCGTCGATTCGGTCCACAGGTCGCCGAATGGTGCGCCGACACACCGAACCTGATCGCACGGTTGGCGTCCCGTTGGGGCCTTTCCCCCGGTGAATCCCTCCCGGATGGTGCCTCGTCGGTCACGTTGCGGTGCCAATGGCCGGGCGGCCCGCCCGCCGTGCTGAAGCTCAGCCCGGATCGTGCCCTTCTGGTCGAGCAGGCCGGAATGCTGGGGTGGTTCGCCGCCTCGGGCCGGGTGCCCGCCGTGCTGGCCGTCGACGAGGACGCGGGCGCGATGGTGCTGGAAGAGGTCGTGCCCGGAACGCCGGCGGAGGACTTGCCCGCCGCTTCGCTTCCCGGGCAGTGGTCGGAGCTGCTCGCCGCGTTGCACGGGGTCGCTCCGCCTCCGCGGCCGCCGCGTGTGCTGCGCGGCCGGTGCGAGGAGGCCTTCGCCCGGGTCGGCAGGCGGCTGTCCGAGCCTGCGATCAGTGCGCGTATGGATGCCATCGCGTGGGACAGGGCCATCCGGCGATGTGAGCGGCTGCTGGACACGGAAGCGACAACCGTGTTGCTCCACGGCGACCTGCACCTGGGCAATGTGCTCGACGGTGGCGCGGAGCGCGGTCTGATGGCCATCGATCCGAAGGCATGTGTGGGTGATCCCTGCTTCGACGCCGTGGACTACGTCGTGGCCGGCGCCGGTCTGGAGGGCGTCGAGACCCGCTGCGCGCGCGTGGCGGCGGCCTGCGGGCTCGACGGCGACCGGCTCCACGCCTGGAGCCAGGTGATCGCCCCGTTCGCGGCCATCGCCCACCTCGGCAACGGCGGTGAGGAGCCGGTGATCGATGAACTGCTCGCCTTGGCCCGGTGAGCACACCTGGATGAGATCGCTCAGCCTTCGGTGAGACAGGACACCGGCCCGGGTGCGAGCGCGCCCCCGGGGCGGTTCATGGGTGCTCACCGGCGTTCACCGGTAAGGGTGAGCGCTGGCCGTACGGGCCCCGGAAGGCGGCGTTCCGCGTTAGACCTGAGGCCATGAGCATGTGCGCGGACGTGACCGACGGCCCCGGAACGGACGACGGCCGGGCCCGAACCGGCCCCGGTCACCTCCGAGTTCGGAACTGAGCCGCCCCGGCCCCCGCGATACTGCTGCCATGGACCCGCACCTGCTCCGCACGTTCGTCTCCGTGGCCCGCTGCGGATCCTTCTCCGACGCCGCCCATGAGCTGGGCTTCACCCCGGCGGCGGTCTCCGAGCACATCGCGTCCCTCGAAGCGGATCTGCGCACGTCACTGCTGACCCGGCGGCCGGTCATGCTCACCAGCGCGGGCGCACGGCTGCTGGAACACGCCGGTCCGCTGCTGCTGCGGCTGGACGCGGCGCGGGCCGATGTCGAGCGGCTGTCGGGGGCCGGGGCCGCCCGGCTGGTGGTGGGGGCCTCGCCGCTGGCGATGACCCCGCGAATCGCCGCGGCGCTGGACCGGGTGCGCCAGGCGCATCCGGCCATCCGGGCCTCGCTGCGGATCCTCGGCCGCCGGGAGATCCCGGCGGCGGTGGCGTCCGGGGCGCTGGACCTGGGGCTGGTCGACGGCCCCACCACCCCCGCCGACGCCCTGCCGCTGCCCGAGGTGGGTCCGCTCACCTCCGTCACGGTCGCGGAGGCCCCGCTGGTGGTGGCCCTGCCCACCGGCCATCCGCTGGCCCGCCGGCTCGGCCTGCGGCTGGCCGACCTCGCCGAGGCCCAGTGGCTGGACGCCCCGGACGCGGCGATGCCGCTGGCGCAGCTGCGCGCGATGAGCCGGAGCGGCGGCTTCCGCGCCTCGCTGACGTACGAGGGCACCGATGTACGCGGCCTCGTCGCCCTCACCGCCGCGGGCCACGGCCTGGCCCTCCTCCCCCACCCGGCCACCAAGGGCGCCCCCGGCATCGTCACCGCCCCCCTGATCGCCCCGCGCCTCGTCCACCGCACCGAACTCCTCCACGGCCCCGCGGTCGACGGCCCGGCGCGGACGCTGGCGGCGGTGGTGACGGGGGATCGTCACCGGTACGGGTGATTGGTGGGCACATTTGCCCAGGCCCGTGGAGGATTGCGATAGACCTTGCTCAGTCGTCATGCTGCAGCTACGCCGCCTGGTGGAGGACCGATGAGCGCGCAACCCCATTCGGAAACGGCTTCGTATATGGCCGACGACCCCGAAACCGCATTGAAGTACGCGATCCAGCACATCCGGGGGGATGACCGGGTGCAGATCGTGGAGGGGGTCATCGAGCAGTTGTCACCGACATGGGACCACGAGAACGCAGCCGACGAGATCCGCGAACAGATCGGACCGGTCATGCGCAAGCTCGACTGCAGAGCGGGGTCGGGAAATCTGGATTTGCCGGGCTCCAGCAATTGGTACGTACCCGACCTGGCGGTTGTACCGCGGGAGCTCGCCAAAGGCGGAGGAGCCCTGCTCCCTGATCAAACCCTGCTGGTCGTCGAGGTAACGTCCGACTCGAACGGAGACACCGACCGGATCGTCAAGCGGCGCCGCTATGCGGAGTACGGCGCTCCGCTGTATCTCCTGGTCGACCGGCAGCAGCGCACCTGCACGCTCTATGCGGCGCCCGGCAGCCTCGGCTACACCAAGGTGGACGGCCCCCACCCCTTCGGCACTCCCCTCGCGCTCCCGGAGCCGTTCGACCTGGAGCTGGACACCTCCGCATTGTGATGACCCTCAGTCGCCCGCGAGGCGGGCGGCTGACCGGAACGGCACTCAAGCACCGAGCGGAACCCACCCGAACGGCCGTCACTCCTTCGCCCCTCCGGTCGCGTGCGCATCTCATATGTGAGATAGCCTCTTCTGCATGACTGACGACTACCTCTCACGTATCGGCAAGCTCATCCGTGACGCCCGCCAACACCGAGGCTGGACCCAGTCCCAGCTCGCGGAGGCGCTCGGGACAAGCCAGAGTGCGGTCAACCGCATTGAGCGGGGAAACCAGAACATCAGCCTTGAGATGATCGCCAGGATCGGTGAGGCCCTGGACAGTGAGATCGTCTCCCTCGGCTACGCGGGCCCGATGCACCTTCGGGTGGTCGGCGGCCGACGGCTGTCCGGTGCCATCGACGTCAAGACGAGCAAGAACGCGTGTGTGGCGCTGCTGTGCGCCACGCTTCTCAACGCGGGCCGTACGACACTGCGGAGAGTCGCCAGGATCGAGGAGGTCTACCGCATCCTCGAGGTCCTGGGCAGCATCGGCGTACGCACCCGCTGGATCAACGACGGCGCCGATCTGGAGATCGTGCCGCCCGCCGAGTTGAACCTCGAGACCATGGACACCGAGGCCGCCCGCCGGACGCGCAGCGTCATCATGTTCCTCGGTCCGCTGCTGCACCGGATGAACCACTTCCGGATTCCCTACGCGGGCGGTTGTGACCTCGGCACCCGTACCGTTCAGCCGCATATGACCGCCTTGCGCCACTTCGGCCTCGAAGTGACCGCCACCGACGGGATGTACCACTCCGCGGTCGACCGCTCGGTCGCCCCCACCCGCGCCATCGTGCTGACCGAACGGGGCGACACCGTCACCGAGAACGCCCTGCTGGCGGCCGCCCGGCACGACGGTGTCACGGTGATCCGCAACGCCTCGTCCAACTACATGGTCCAGGATCTCTGCTTCTTCCTGGAGGAGTTGGGCGTCAAGGTCGAGGGCGTGGGCACCACGACGCTGACCGTCCACGGCGTCGCCCATATCGACCGCGATGTGGACTACTCGCCCTCCGAGGACCCGGTCGAGGCGATGAGCCTGCTGGCCGCCGCCGTGATCACCGAGTCGGAGCTGACGATCCGCCGGGTGCCGGTGGAGTTCCTGGAGATCGAGCTGGCCGTCCTGGAGGAGATGGGGCTGGACCACGAGCGCGGCCGGGAGTACGCGGCGGACAACGGCCGCACCCGGCTGGTCGACCTGACCGTGCGGCCGTCGAAGCTGCAGGCCCCCATCGACAAGATCCACCCGATGCCGTTCCCCGGCATCAACATCGACAACGTGCCCTTCTTCGCGGCGATCGCGGCCGTCGCCCAGGGTTCGACGCTGATCCACGACTGGGTCTACGACAACCGCGCGATCTATCTCACCGAGCTCAACCGGCTCGGCGCCCACGTCAAACTGCTCGACCCGCACCGCGTCCTGGTCGAGGGCCCGACCCGCTGGCGCTCCGCCGAGATGATGTGCCCGCCCGCCCTGCGCCCCGCCGTGGTCGTGCTGCTGGCGATGATGGCCGCGCCGGGCACCTCGGTCCTGCGCAACGTGTACGTCATCAACCGGGGTTACGAGGACCTGGCCGAGCGGCTGAACTCGATCGGCGCCCAGATCGAGACCTTCCGCGACATCTGAGGCCACACGTCTGTCGCCGCACCCCTGCCTCGCAAGTGAGGGAGGGTTGCGGCGGCCGCCGTGGGACCTTCTCGCCGGAGAGATCTCGCCTGCCGGGGTCGGTCGCGCCGCGATGGCCAGGAGGGCCCCGGCCGACGCGCCACCCTCCGCGAGCTGAGTCCGCACACCGCGCGGCACACCCACGCCGTGGCGCTGAGGCCGTTGTCCGGTACGAGGTGAACGAGCGGCGCCCCGCCAAGATCCTCAAGGCGTACGGCCGGTTGCCGGGCCGGCGGATGGCCGGCGGGCAGCCCGCACACCATCCGGTCCACGGGCAACACCGTGAGGCTGTCCGTCCGGTCAGCCCAGCGACGCGCTCGCCGCACGCAGTTCGTCCAGGGCCGCCAAGGCGTACCCGGCGAGCTCGTCCTTGCCGTCACGGTCACCCTCCGACCATTCGGCGTATCCCCGCTTGAAGGCGAGGAGACCCAGCTCGCCCGCGAGGGCCGCGGTCGGATCGGGTACGCCGCGGGCGACCAGAGCGGTCGTCATCGCGGCCGCCAGGCTGACGCTCTTGAGGGCGTCACGCTCCTGAAGCTCGGCGCTGGAGGCGACAGCCGCCTTCAGACGGGGGGCGAAGTCCCGATTGACGGGGCCCATCGCGGTCGAGGCGCGCTCGAGACCGGAAGCGACCGCCTCGAGCGGGCTGGCGCCCTCGGGCGCCTCGGCGATCCCCTCGGCCAGCAGCCGGCTCAGCGTCTCCTGTCCGGCCACCAGCAGCTCGCGCTTGTCGGGGAAGTGCCGGAAGAACGTGCTTTTGGTGACCCCGGCGCGCTCGGCGATCTGCGCGACCGTCGTGGCGTCGTACCCCTGCTCGGTGAACAGGTCGACGGCAGCCACGACGAGGCGTTCGCGCGCCCCTGGTTCCCATCTGCCCATGGGCCCATCATAGGTGACGGGACTCTTGTCCCATCACTCGGCTATAGTGATGGGACAAGAGTCCCATCACTTGCGGGAGAATACCCATGCGCGTCTTCGTCACCGGTGGCACCGGCCTGATCGGGTCCGCCGTCGTCGCCGAACTGCTCGGCAATGGCCACACCGTCCTCGCACTCGCCCGCTCCGACGCGTCCGCACTGGCCGCCAAGACGGCGGGCGCCGAGCCGCTCCGAGGAGCCCTCGCCGACCTGGACGTCCTTCGCACCGGCGCCGCGCAGACCGACGGGGTGATCCACCTCGCCTTCGCCAACGACTTCAGCAGCCCCGACGCCCTCGGGAAGGCGGTCGCCGAGGAAAGCGCCGCCATCGCGGCCCTCGGGGAGGAACTCGTCGGCAGCGACCGCCCCTTCGTCATCGTCTCGGGTACGCCCCATGTGCCGGGTCGCGCCTCCACCGAGGCCGACCCCGCCATGACCGATGGGCCGGTCGGTGGGCGCGGTCGCGCGGTCACGGCGGCCCTGGGCCTGGCCTCGCGCGGGGTCCGGAGCACGGCCGTACGCCTGCCGCGCACGGTGCACAACCAGGGCAGCGGCGGGTTCGCCGGTCTGCTGACCGACATCGCACGCCGGACCGGCATATCCGGCTACGCAGGAGACGGCGCACAGCGCTGGCCCGCCGTGCACGCGCTCGACACGGCGGTCCTCTTCCGGCTCGCCCTGGAGCGGGCGGAGGCCGGCAGCGTCTGGCACGCCGTGGCCGACGAGGGGGACAAGGTGCGGGACATCGCCGCGGTCATCGGCCGACGGCTGGACGTGCCGGTCGAGTCGGTGTCATCGGAGACCTACGGCCCCCTCGGCCCGGTCTTCGTGACCGACCAGCCCTCGTCCAGCACCCACACCCGAGAGGCGCTCGGCTGGGAGCCGAAGCACCCGTCCCTCCTGGAGGACCTGGAGAACATCCAGCCCTGACCGGCGGCCGGGAGGACCGGCCACGCCCGCTGCCGGCGCTCACGCCGGCAGCGGAAGACCCTCGCCTTCGGAGCCAGGTGACCCGGCCCCTACCGCCGGCATCCGTCGAGCAGCAGCCGAATGGTGAGGCGCACGTCGTACTGCGGATCGGTCCTCTCCCCGCCGGCGCAGATGTCGCCGATCGCGCGGATCAGCTGGTAGGGGGCGACGTCGGCCGTGACCTCGCCCGCGCCCCGGGCGGCATCGAGGATCTCGGCGAGCGCCGGCACGAGGCGCTCGATGAACAGCGCGTGCAGGGCGGTGAAGCCGTCGGGATCGTTGCGCATGGCGGCGGCGAGCCCGTGCTTGGTCGCCAGGAAGTCCACGAAGAGCTCCACCCATTGACGCAGGGCGGCGAACGGTGACGTCGCCGTCGCGAGCAGGGTGGGCCCCGCTTCGGCACAGGTGTCGACCTGGTGCCGATACACGGCCACGACGAGGTCCGCGCGGGTGGGGAAGTGCCGGTAGATCGTGCCCATGCCGACGCCCGCCGCGGCGGCGATCCGGCGCACCGGCGCGTCCACTCCATCCGTGACGAACACCGACGCCGCGGCGTCGAGCAGGGCCTTCTCGTTCCGCCGGGCGTCCGCGCGCTTGGCCGTGCCCGGGGTGGCCGGCATCGGCTTGTCGCCTTCACTCACGGGGGCGCTCCTGTCCTACGACCGCGCTTGCCAAGCGGAACGCCGCTCCGTATATTCGGAACGTCGCTCCGCTTAACCGCGTGTCCGGTGGCTCATGTCGTCGGACCTACACCGGCGACGCATGTATTCCCCCATGGACACGGCTCCCATCGCAACCGAAAGGCAGCTCCGCATGCCCGCACCCGACACGGCCGCCCCGCGCGCCGTTCCCGCCTCGACCACCGCGATCATCAGCGTCAAGCCGGTCGTCCTGCCCGCACCGGAGCGTGGCGAGGACCTGCGGGTGCGCGTGTCGGCGCCCGCCTCCGGCAGCGGCCTCCCGATCGTCGTACTCGCTCATGGCTTCGGCCTGTCGATGTCCTCGTACGACCCGCTGGTCGACTTCTGGGCCGCCAACGGCTTCGTCGTCCTGCAGCCCACCTTCCTCGATTCGCTGACCCTCGGCATCACTCCCGCCGACCCGCGGTACGCCGACATCTGGCGCATCCGGGTCCAGGACGTCGAGCGCGTACTCGACGAACTCGACCACGTCGTCGCCGCGGTCCCCGGCCTCGGTGACCGCGTCGACAGCGAGCGCATCGCCGTCGCCGGACACTCCTGGGGCGGGCAGACCGTCAGCATGCTGCTCGGCGCCCGCGTGATCGGCGCGGACGGGCAGCCCGGCCCCGACAAGACCGATACCCGAGTGAAAGCCGGCGTGCTCCTCGCCACGACCGGTATCGGCGGCGACGCCTTGACGCCGTTCGCGGTGGAGAACTTCTCCTTCATGAGCCCCGACTTCGACCGCCTGACCACGCCGGCACTCGTGATCGCGGGCGACCACGACCAGTCCCTGCTCTCGACGCGCGGCCCCGACTGGTTCACCGACGTGTACAGGTACAGCCCCGGTGCCCAGAGCCTGCTCACCCTCTTCGGGGCCGAGCATTCGCTCGGCGGGATCCACGCCTACGGCGCCAAGGACACCACGGACGAGAGCCCCGAGCGCGTCGCGCTGATCCAGAAGGCTTCGTGGGCCTACCTCCGCAGCGCCCTCGGGATCGACGACAGGGACTGGAAGCAGGTGCGGACCGAACTCGCGGAGGCCGCCGACCCGATCGGGCGCATCGACGACAAGCAGGACGACAAGTAGACCGCGAGGAGACCCACCCTCGACGAAGGCCGCCGCACGGGATGACCTGTGCGGCGGCCTTCGCGATCTGCCTGGCCTGGCGAGGCGTGCGGGCGCGGCGGCGGCTCCCGGAAGGCCGAGGCGCGCCGGAAGGCTGTCTAAATAAATTAGGAATAATTCTTGACAGGGTTTCGGCCGCAGGACACAGTCATCGCCGTGACGCCGCCGACGCCCGTCCGAGGGCGGCCGCGTCATGTCTCCTCCTGCTTCCCAACCCTCCGGAGAGGCACGTGACTTCACACCCGCCCGCGCACAGACCCCGCCACCGAACGCTGACCCGCGGCGCCGTCGCGACCGCGATCGCCCTGGTCCTGGCCACGACCGCGGGCCCCATGGCCATGGCCGCCCCCGCGGTGGACCAGGGGGCGCCCGACTACTACGACAGCGGGCTCGCCCCGACGCCCTATATGGGGTGGAACACCTACTACGGACTGGGGGCGCCCACCGAGAAGGAGGTGCGCGCGGTCGCGGACCGGCTCGTCAGCAGCGGGCTGCGCGACAGCGGGTACGACATCGTGTGGCTGGACGGCGGCTGGCAGGCCGACGAGCCCCGGGACGCGCGGGGACGGTTGGCGGCCCACCCGGACCGGTTCCCCTCCGGCATCCCGGCTCTCGTCTCCTACCTGCATCAACGCGGTCTGCGGGCCGGGATCTACACCGACGCGGGCACCTACGACGGCGGCAAGAGCTGCGGCCTCGGCAGCCGTGGCCACTACACCGAGGACGCGCGGCAGTTCGCCCAGTGGAAGATCGACGCGATCAAGGTCGACTTCCTGTGCGGCATCGGCGAGAAGCTCGACCCGGGCCCGGCGTTCAAGGAGTTCGGCGACGCGGTCGCGAAGTCCGGACGCCGGATGCTGCTGAATCTGTGCAACCCGCTCACCGATGACTGGGGCCTGCCGCACACCCCCGAGCAGGACGCGCACAACACCTACGCCTACGCCCCGACGGCCGCGGACTCCTGGCGCACCGGCACCGATATCGCCTGGGGCACCCCGAGCCCCGGCCAGTGGCCCAATGTGCTGCGCAACATGGACGCCAACGCCTGGCACCCCGAGGCCCAGGGGCCCGGCCACTACAACGACCCGGACTATCTGATCCCGATGCGCCGGATGACCGACGGGTCGTACGAGCTGTCGGAGGAGGAGTCCACCACGCAGTTGGTGATGTGGGCGGAGATGGGCTCGCCGCTCGTGCTGGGCTCCGACCCCCGCACCCTGTCCGACTCGATGCTCCGGACGCTGCGCAACCCGGAGATCATCGCGGTCGACCAGGACCCGCTGGCCGTCCAGGGCGTGAGGGTGGCCACCGACTCCGTCGGCGATGTCTACAGCAAGGTCCTCTCGGGCCACGGCCGGCGTGCGGTCGTCCTGCTCAACCGCTCGGACCGGCCCGTCGAGCGCACCGTGCACTTCTCCGATGTGGCACTGGGCGGCGCGGTCGCGGTCCGTGATCTGCGGGCGCGTGCCGACCGCGGGACGCACACCGGGTCGTACACCGTCGAGGTGCCGGCGCATGGCACCGCGTTCCTCGGGCTCACCGGCGAGGACGCCCTCCCCGGTGCCGACCTGGGCGCGAAGGCCACGGCGAGCCCGGCCGTCGTACGGGACGGCGAGGCGCTGACCACGTTCTTCCGGGGGCCGGGCGGCTCGCTCGGCCAGCAGGCGGACGGCGGGACGCGGGACCTCGGCGGCCCGGCGCGCGGGAAGATCCTCGGCCAGCCCGCCGCGTACGCCTCGGCGGACGGGCGGATCGACGTCTTCGTGCGGGGTGTCGACTCCCGGGCGTACCGGCGGGTGTTCTCGCACGGGCGCTGGGGCGGCTGGCAGGACCTCGGCGGAACGCTGACCGACGCCCCGTCGGTGGCGTTCACCGACCCCGACCACTGGACGCTGTTCGCGCGCGGCGCCGATGGGCGGATCGCGCAGCGGGGGCCGTCGGCCGGCTGGTCGTCGCTCGGCGCGCCGGGCGACCGGCCGACGTACGGCAGGCCGTCGGCGGTCGTGGACGCGCAGGGCCGCGTTCAGCTGGCCGTACGCACCGCCGACGACGAGGTGTGGACGCGGTCGCGGGATGCCTCCGGGCAGTGGTCGGCGTGGAGTTCGCTCGGCGGGACCGTCAGCGGCAGTCCGACGCTGGTCGCCGTCGGCGACGCGGTGGTGCTGTTCGCGCGGGGCGGCGACTACACGCTCTGGCAGCGGCGGTACGAGAACGGCGCCTGGCAGAGCTGGAGCAAGCGGGAGGAGTTCCCCAGCGCCGCGTTCGACGGTGCGCTCGGGGCGGTCGCGGGCCGGGACGGCGCGATCGACGCCGTGTACCGCGGGGTCGACGGTTCCGTACACCGGACCCAATTCAAATAAATTAGGTATTAATCTTGACGTGGCGCGAGCGCCACGCGAACCTGGATCCGCCACGAGCGGGGGCCCGGCGGGCAGCAAGCAGCCGGGCCCGGCGGGTGGATCCACAAGGAGCGCTCCATGACGAACCAACACCCCAGCCGACGACTGCTTCTGGCCGGCCTCGGCGCCGCCGGGACGACCGCGCTGCTCAGCGGCTGTGTCACCGCCAGTTCCTCCGGCAAGGGCTCCTCCGGGGGCGGCGCGGTGACCCTCCAGTCCAACCTCTCCGCCCCGCAGGCGAAGGCGGCCATGGAGGACCTCGCCGCCGCCTACGCCAAGCAGGGCTCCGGGCGCGCGAGCCTCAACACGGTCGCCGCCGAGACCTTCCGCACCCAGCTGCCGACGTATCTGACCTCGGCCAATCCGCCGGACGTGCTCACCTGGTACCCCGGCTCGGTGGCGGAGGCCTACGCGAAGAAGAACCTGCTGCTCGACCTCGGCGAGGTGTGGGACTCCCCCGATCTCAAGAGTTACTCCACGGCGCTGAACAAGCTGTGCACCGCGGCCTCCGGCAAGAAGGTCTTCGTCCCCACCACCTACTACTGGTGGGGCATGTTCTACCGGAAGTCCAACTTCGCCAAATGGGGCGTGAGCGAGCCCAAGAGCTGGGACGACTTCCTCGACCTGTGCGACAAGCTCAAGTCCAAGGGCGTCGCCCCGATCGGGCTGGGCGCGGGCGGCAACACCGCCTGGGTGGCGTCCGCCTGGTTCGACTACCTGAACATACGGATCAACGGCGCCCCCTACCACCGCGAGCTGCTGGCCGGGAAGCACCGCTTCGACGACCCCGAGGTGCACAAGGTCTTCGACCGCTGGCGGGAGGTGCTGCCGTACTTCGACCCCAACGGGACCGCCGTGGCCTTCCAGGACGCCTCGACCGCCCTGCTCAACGGCCGCAGCGGCATGATGCTCATCGGTACCTTCTTCGCCGACGCGGTGCCGAAGAACGCCCTCGACGACGTCGACTTCTTCCGCTTCCCGGTCATCGACCCCAAGGTCCCGCTCGCCGAGGAGGCGCCCACCGACGGGTACTTCGCCAGCGCCCGCACCGGACGCCGGGACGAGGTCTTCGACCTGCTGCGCTACCTCGCCACGGCCGAGGCGCAGGAGATCTACATCAAGGGTTCCTCGGGCACCGCCCTGCCCTGCCACCCTGATGCCAAGGACTCCGGGACGGCACTGGTGAAGAAGGGGCGCAAGCACATCGAGGAGGCCGCGGAGATCACCCAGTTCTTCAACCGCGACTCCAGTGACGCGCTCCAGCCCGCGACGGACACCGCGCTGACCAAGTTCATCGCCAAGCCGAAGAGCGTCGGATCGATCCTCACCAACTGGCAGCGCGACGCCGAGAAGATCTGGCGGGCCTGACGTGGCCGTCCTCACCGCTCCCGAACGCACCTCCCCGGCCCCGCCGCCGCCCCACGGCAGGCGGGCCCGGGGCCCTGGGCGCACACCCCCGCTGGTACTCGCCTTCCTCCTGGTCCCGCTGCTCGCCGAGGCCGTCTGGGTCTTCTGGCCCGCGCTCCAGGGCTTCTACCTCGCCCTGACCAACTGGGACGGCGTGTCGGCGCCCGAGTTCGTGGGCCTCGGCAACTTCCGCGAGATGGCCCATGACGAGGTCTTCCGTACCGCCGCCGTCGACACCGTGCTGTGGCTGGTGCTGTTCGGCGGCCTGTCCGCGCTGCTCGGCCTCGGCGCGGCCCTCCTCCTCCAGCAGGAGCGCCGCGGCGTCGGCTTCTACCGCGCCGCCCTCTTCCTGCCGGTCGTCTTCTCCCTGGTCGCCACCGCGCTGGTCTGGCAGGCCATCTACCAGCCCGACGGCGTCCTGAACCAGCTCCTGGAATCGGTCGGCCTCGACAGCCTGCGCCACGCCTGGCTCGCCGACCAGGACACCGCCCTGTACGCGGTGATCGTGCCCGCGCTGTGGCGCCAGGTCGGCTATGTGATGGTGCTGTACCTCGCCGGGCTCAAGGGCGTCGACCCAGCCCTGTACGAGGCGGCCAAGGTCGACGGCGCCGGACCCTGGCAGCGCTTCCGCCATGTGACGCTGCCGCAGCTGCGCGGTGTCAACGCGGTCGTCCTGTCCGTGATCATCATCGACTCGCTGCGCTCCTTCGACGTCGTGTGGTCGCTGACCCGGGGCGGTCCCTACCACTCGTCCGAGCTGCTGAGCACCTACATGTACTCCACCGCTTTCCAGTCCCTGCGGCTGGGATACGGCTCCGCGCTGGCGGTCGTGATCTTCGTCCTGGCCTTCGGCGTCATCGCCTCCTACCTCGTGCGCGCCTTCCGGGAGGCCGACTGATGTCCGCCAACTCCACCGCCGTGCGCCGCAAGCGCGCCGCGACCGCCGGATTCCACCTGGGCGCCGGTGCGCTGGCCGTCCTGTGGCTGCTGCCCATCGCGCTGGTCCTGGTGACCAGCCTGCGCTCCTTCGACGACATCGCCGTCCATGGCCTGGGGAGTTGGCCCCGCTCCTTCACCCTCGACAACTTCCGTCAGGCCTGGGTCGACGGCGGCCAGCAGCGCGCCCTGATCAACAGCCTGGTCGTCACCATTCCGTGCGTGCTGGTGACGCTGACCCTGGCCGCCATGGCCGCGTTCGCCCTCAGCCGCTACGAGGTGCCCTTCCGCCGCTCCCTGCTGCTGCTCATGCTCGGCGGCAACCTGCTCCCCCCGCAGATCCTGCTCATCCCCGTCTCCAAGCTGAGCGAGCTGATGGGCGTCTACGACACGCTCCCCGCGCTCATCGGGGTGCAGATCGGCTTCGGCGTCGGCTTCTACGTCTTCGTCCTGCACGGGTTCATGCGGGCGATCCCGGTCGAGATCCAGCAGGCCGCCGTCATCGACGGCGCCGGTCCCTGGCAGGTCTTCTGGCGGATCATCCTGCCGCTCACCCGCCCGGCGCTGGCCGCGCTCAGCGCGCTGTCCTTCACCTGGATCTTCAACGATCTGCTGTGGGCGATCACCGTGCTGCGCAGCGACGCCAAGATGCCCATCACCGGCGCCCTGATCGGGCTGCAGGGCCAGTTCGTCTCGATGTGGAACGTAATCGCGGCCGGATCCGTCATCGCCGCGGCCCCCACCGTGGCCGTCTTCCTCCGCTTCCAGCGCCACTTCGTGGCCGGACTCAACCTCGGAGCGGTGAAATGACCTCGTACCGGCGCTGGACCCTGCGCACCGAGCACAGCTGCTACACCGTCCGCCTCTCCCCCGACGGCCCGTGGGCCGAGCTCGACGCCTGGGGGCCGCCCGGTGTCGAGACCGGACCGTCCGCGCTGGACTGGTCCAGGCGCACCCACTTCATCACGCCCGCCGACGCGGCGCCCGCCGAGTATCTGCCGTCCGGGCTGCGGCCGTTCACCGGGGCCGACCTGGTGGCGGGGCGCCCGGGCGCGGAGCGGGGAGCATGGTGGGAGTTCGAGGGCGCCGAGGAGGGGCCGGGGACCCTGCGGCTCACCTTCACCGACGGTCTGCTCGGTCTGCGTACGGTCCTGTGCTACGCCACGGTGCCCGGCACCGATGTGATCCACCGCTGGACCGAGCACACCTGCACCGGCGACGAGGAGCTGCGGCTGGAGCGGTTCGACTCGGCCGCCGTGAACGTCCCCGTCACCGGCGGCGCCCGGCTGACCTACCTCACCGGCCAGTGGTCGCAGGAATTCCAGCGCACCCAACTCACTCTGACCAGGGGCGCGTTCACCATGGGCAGCAGCCAGGGCGTGCCCGGGCACGCCTACGCGCCGTGGCTCGCGGTCCAGGATGCCGCGGACCCCGGGGACCCGCCCGCCTATGGCGTGGCCCTGGAGTGGCCCGGCAACTGGCACATCACCGCGGAGGCCGAACCGGGCGGCGCCGTGCGGGTGCGCTCCGGCCGCGTACCGCACGAGGGCGTGGTGCGGCTTGCGCCCGGCGACACCCTCACCACACCGCGCCTCGCCTGCGCCTTCAGCGCCGAAGGGCTCGACGGGCTGTCCCGCGTCTGGCACCGCTACGAACGCCATCTGACCGGTGAGCGGCTGCACCGCCCCCGCAAGGTCCTCTACAACTCCTGGGAGGCCACCACCTTCGACGTCGACGCGGCGGCGCAGCTCGAACTGGCGAAGACGGCCGCGGACATCGGGGCCGAGCTGTTCGTCGTGGACGACGGATGGTTCACCGGCCGCGCCGACGACACCGGGGGGCTGGGCGACTGGTACCCGGACCCGGCGGCGTTCCCGTCCGGCTTCGACACGTTCGTGGCCGACGTACGCGCGCTGGGCCTGGACTTCGGTCTGTGGATCGAGCCGGAGGCCGTCAGCCCCGGCAGCAGGCTGTACGCCGACCACCCGGACTGGGTGTACCGGATCGACGGCCGCCCCGCCCGCCTGGTGCGCAACCAGCTCCTGCTCGACCTGGGCCGGACCGATGTCCAGGACTTCGTCATCGCGACCCTCGACCGGCTGCTGACCGGCCATGACATCAGCTATCTCAAATGGGACATGAACCGGCCGCCGACCGAGCGCGGCCGCCCCGGCGCAGGTCCCGCCGACCGTCTCGACCTGGACGCCCAGCACGTCGCCGGCTATCTGCGCGTCCTGGACCATCTGCGCACCGCCCACCCCCGGGTCACCGTCGAGGGGTGCGCGGGCGGCGGCGGGCGCATCGACCACGCGACCCTCGCCCGCGCCGACGTGGTCTGGCCCAGCGACAACACCGCGCCGCTGGACCGGCTGGCCATCCAGCACGGCTTCCTGCACGCCCATGCCCCGCATGTGATGAGCTCCTGGGTCACCGACGCCCCCGGCGTCTTCGACCCCCGTCCGCGCAGCCTCGCCTTCCGCTTCGTCAATGCCATGTGCGGAGTGCTCGGCATCGGCGCCGATCTGCGCCGGTGGGACGCGGGGCAGCGCGCCGAGGCCGCCGAGTGGATCGCCCGCTACAAGGAAGTGCGCGATGTCGTCCACCTCGGCGAGGCCCGGCTCCTGGGCAGCCCGCTGGAGGCCACCTGCGGCGTCCAGTACGACGGCCCGGACGCGCGTACCGTGGTGGCCGCGCTCGGCACCGGCCGCCTGGACGGCTCCCCGCTCGTCCCGGGACGTCCGGCCCGGCTCCGGCTGCGCGGCCTCGACCCGGCCGCCCGCTACCGGGACGCCGCGTCGGAGACCACGTACAGCGGCGCCCATCTGCTCCACTACGGGCTGCCGTTCACCTGGAGCGCCGACCACGACGCGGAACTGGTGGTGCTGACACGGCAGTAGACCGCCGACCGGCCCATGTCCGCCCCCGCCCGCAGAACAGCGAAGGAGCCCGAACCCCCGATGGAACAGTCCCGCCGGTACGGTGACCGCTTCACCGCCCGCACGGCCGTGGTCACCGGAGCCGCCTCCGGCATCGGTGCGGCCACCGCCGAACGCCTCGCCCAGGAGGGCGCCGCCGTCGTGCTCGCCGACATCGCCGAGGAGCGCGGCGCGGCGGTCGCCGAGCGGATCGGTGCGGGCGGCGGCCGCGCCCGCTTCGTGGCCGCCGATGTCTCCGCGGAGGAGGACTGGGAGCGGATCGCGGCCGCCGCCCGCGGCTTCGGCCCGGTCGACGTGCTGGTCAGCAATGCCTACACGGTCGACGTCACCCCCGCCCATGACATGTCCCTGGGCTCCTGGCAGCGGCAGCTGTCCGTCAACCTCACCGGCGCCTTCCTGGGGTTCAAGGCCGTGCTGGACGATCTGCGCGCCCGCCGCGGAGCCGTCGTCCTGACCTCGTCCGTCCACGCCCACAAGGGCATCCCCGGCCACCCCGCCTACGCGGCCTCCAAGGGGGCGCTGCTGTCCCTGTGCGGGCAGCTCGCCGTCGAGTACGGGCCCGAGGTGCGGGTCAACGCCGTGCTGCCCGGCCCGATCCTGACGGCGGCCTGGGACCGGGTGTCCCCCGAGGACCGCGCGCGCAGCGTCGCCGAAACCGCGGCGGGCCGTTTCGGCACCCCGGAGGAGGTGGCCGCGGCCATCGCCTTCCTGGGCTCCCCCGAGGCCACCTACATCACCGGTGCGAGTCTTGTCGTGGACGGCGGCTGGAGCGTCGTCAAGTCCTCCGCATGACCACCGCGAACAGCTCGCAGCAGAAAGGCACTACGACATGACGCCCTACGCCCGTCGCGGCGTGCACGGCCAGACCGTGGAGGCTCTCGCCCGCCGCATCCTGGGCGGCGAGATCCCCGAAGGGGCCACCCTGGACCTGGTCGCCCTGCAGAGCGAACTGGACGTCAGCCTCACCGCCCTGCGCGAGTCGCTGAAGGTACTGGCCGCCAAGGGGATGGTCGACGCCCGCCAGAAGCGCGGCACCTTCGTACGGAACCGCTCGGACTGGAATCTGCTCGACGCCGACGTGCTGCGCTGGCAGTTCCACAGCGACCGCACCACCGACGCCGACCGCGCGCTGCTGCGCAACCTGGCCGAGGTGCGCTCCATCATCGAACCGGCGGCCGTGCGCCTGGCCGCCGAGCGGCGCACCGACGCCGACCTCGCCGCCCTGGACGCCGCCGTGGACGCGATGGGGGCGGGCGGCTCCGACGCCGCCCACGCGGTGGAGGCCGACCTCGCCTTCCACCGGGCCCTGCTCGTCGCCACCCACAACGAACTCCTCGAACGCATGGAGATGGTGATCGAGTCGGGCCTCGCCCACCGCGACCGCATCGTGCACAGCTCCCCCCACAGCCAGGACCCCGTACCCGCCCACCGCGCCGTCCTGGACGCCGTGCGCGCCCGGGACCCGCACGCCGCCGAGGCCGCCATGCGGGACCTGCTCGACCAGGCAGGCCGCGACCTGGACCGGGTCGGCGGCTCCGACAACGACATGGAAAGGCCCTCTGGCCAGTGAAGATCACCCGTATCGAGACCTTCGCCGTGCCGCCGCGCTGGCTGTTCTGCCGCGTCGAGACCGACGACGGCGTGGTCGGCTGGGGCGAGCCCGTCGTCGAGGGGCGCGCCGAAGTGGTCCGCGCCGCCGTCGACGTCCTCGCCGAATACCTGATCGGCAAGGATCCACTGCGCATACAGGACCACTGGCAGGTGCTCACCAAGGGCGGCTTCTACCGCGGCGGACCCGTGCTCTCCAGCGCCGTCGCCGGCCTCGACCAGGCCCTGTGGGACATCGCCGGCAAGACCTACGGCGCCCCGGTGCACGCCCTGCTGGGCGGTCCCGTGCGCGACCGGGTCCGGGTGTACGCCTGGGTCGGCGGCGACGAGCCCGCCGAGCTGACCGAGCAGATCACCGCGCAGGTCGAGGCGGGCTTCACGGCGGTGAAGATGAACGGCGCCGGGGCGACCTCCCCGGTGGCCACCGCCGCCGAGACCGCCGCGGTCGTCGACCGGGTGGCCGCGGCCCGCGAGGTCCTCGGACCGGACCGGGACGTGGCCGTCGACTTCCACGGACGCTTCACGGCCGCGAGCTCCCGCCGCGTCCTGGCCGAACTGGGCCCCCTCCACCCGCTGTTCGTGGAGGAACCCGTCGTCCCCGAGCACGGCCATCTGCTGCCCGGCCTGGTCGCCGCGACCCCGGTGCCCCTGGCCACCGGCGAACGGCTCTACGGACGCACGGAGTTCCTGCCCGTCCTCGCCGCCGGTATCGCCGTCGCGCAGCCCGATCTGTCCCACGCGGGCGGCATCTCCGAGGTGCACCGCATCGCCTCGCTCGCCGATACCTACGGCGCCCAGCTCGCCCCGCACTGCCCGCTCGGCCCCATCGCGCTGGCGGCCAGCCTCCAGGTCGCGTTCGCGACACCGAACTTCCTGATCCAGGAGCAGAGCCGCGGCATCCACTACAACAAGGACGCCGATCTGCTGTCCTACCTCGTCGACACCGAGCCGTTCCGCTTCGTGGACGGCCATGCGCCCCGCGGCGACGCCCCGGGCCTTGGCATCACCATCGACGAGGCGGCCGTACGCGCGGCCGACCGCACCGGTCACACCTGGCGCAACCCGGTCTGGCGGCACCCCGACGGCTCCTTCGCGGAGTGGTGACGACGGTGCTGGAGATCGTCACCGACCCCGCGCACGGCGGCCGCTGGACCTCGCTGCGCGCCGGGGACCGCGAATGGCTGTGGCACGGCACGGCGGCCGGCCGGGACCGGGTCTCCCCCGGGGACGCCTTCGTGGACGCGGGCGGCCTGGAGGAGTGCGTCCCCACCGTCCGCGGCACCCCCGACCACGGCGACGCCTGGTCACGTCCCTGGAAGCGCGAAGGGGACACGGACACCGTCCGGTGCGAGCGGTTCGCGCTGGCGCGCACCATCCGCGGGACGGCCGACGGCGCGGAGGCCGGCTACGTCCTCGAGGCCGACCCGGGCTTCGCCTTCGTCTGGGCCGCCCACGCGCTGCTCGATCTGTCCCCCGGCGCGTCCCTGCGCCTGCGCGACGGGGCACGCGCCCGGCTCTTCCCGGAGGCCGCACCGCTGCTGGACCGGCCCTGGCCGGCCGGGGCGCCGTGGGTGGAGGGTGACTGGCCCGCGCCCCTCGGCCTGCCCCTGGACCGGTTCGGACCGGAGGACGGCACCGCGGTCGGCGCGGTCGTGGACGACGCGCGCGCCTGCGTCCACGACGGCACGGACCGCCTGGCCTTGGCGCTGGAGGCCGACGGGCAGCCGCTGTCCATCGCCGTATGGCGCAACCTCGGCGGCTTCCCCGCCGAACAGCCCTATCGCAGCACAGGAGTCGAGCCGATGCTCGGCGGTGTCTTCGACCTCGCCGACGCGGGTCCCGGCGATGCCGCGCGCGTCCCCGCGTCGGGCGAGGTGCGCTGGCGGCTGACGCTCGGTGCGGCCTGCCGCTGCCCCTGAATCCGCCTGTTCCGCCTGTTCCGCCTGTTCCGCCTGTTTCTACGAGGAGTTCGAGGAGTTCCCCCTGTGGACCTGCGAGCCGCCCTGGCCGCCCATCGGCTGGTCGCCGTCGTACGCGGCGACGACCCCGAGGCCGCGCTGCGCACCGTACTGGCCCTGGCCGACGAGGGCATCGAGCTGATCGAGGTGTCGCTGTCCGGCACGGACGCCCTGTCCGTCATCGAGCGGGCCCGCGAGGCGCTGGGCCCCGACCGTCCGCTCGGCGCGGGCACCGTGCTCACCGCCGAGGACGCCCACGCCGTCCACCGGGCGGGCGCCGACTTCGCCGTCACCCCCGGTCTGGGCGCGGGGATGTCCACCGCCCGCGAACTGGGCCTGCCGGTCCTGGCCGGGGTCATGACGCCGACCGAGGTCATCGCCGCCCGTGCGCTCGGCGCCGAGGCGCTGAAGATCTTCCCGGCCGCGCAGGCGGGCGGTCCCGGCTATCTCAAGGCCCTGCGGGGGCCGTTCCCGCACGAGCCGTTCGTACCGGTCGGCGGCGTGGACGAAGCCGCGGCCCGCGCCTATCTGGCCGCCGGGGCGACCGCGGTCGGTATCGGCTCGCCGCTCGTCGGTGACGCCGCCGACGGCGGCAGCACGGCCGCCCTGCGCGAACGCGCCCGCGCCTTCCGCACCGCCGTCCGGGAGGCCACAGCGTGACCGAGGACCCGCGCCCGCCCCGCCCCGTGACCGAGGACCCGCGCCCGACCCGCCCCGACCGCCTCGAACTCGGCGAGGGCATCCGCTGGACCGGCGACGCCCTCGTCCTCGTCGACATCCTCGAAGGCCGCCTGCTGACGGCGCCCCAGGACCCCACCGCACCCCTGCGGACGCTGGCCGAACTGCCCGTCCCCCTGGGCGCGGTGGCCCCCGTCGCGGACCGGCCCGGCACCTGGATCGCCGCCGCGGGCACCGGGATCTGCCTGCTCGGCCCCGACGGCGCCACCACCTGGCTGGCGCGGCCCGAGGCGGCTGCCCACCCCGCCCGGCGCATGAACGACGGCACCGCCGACCCGTCCGGCCGATTCTGGGCGGGCAGCATGGGCTACGACGCCGACGAGGACGCGGGCTCCCTCTACCGGGTGGACCACGACGGCACGGTGACCCGGGTCCTCGACGGCATCACGGTGCCGAACGGGCCCGCGTTCACGGCCGACGGACGCGCGATGTACCTGGCCGAGAGCGCCCGGGGCGTCGTCCGGCGCTACCCCGTCGACCCGGCGACAGGCGGCCTCGGCACCCCGACGACCTTCGTCACCATGGACGGCGGCAGCCCCGACGGCATGGCCGTCGACGACGAGGGCGGCGTGTGGATGGCCGTCTGGGGCACCGGGACGGTGCGCCGGTACCGGCAGGACGGCGCACTCGACCGCACCCTGCGGCTGCCCGCCGCCCAGCCCGCCGGGGTCTGCCTCCAGGGCGATGTCCTGCACATCACCACGGCCCGGGTCGGCCTCACCCGGCCGGGCCCCGACGACGGTGCCCTGTTCGCGGTCCGGGTCGAGGTACCGGGCCCACCGGCGGCCGTCTACCGCCCGCACCCCGGTGCCGGGCGGCCCGGGCCGGCACCGGCGGAGGCGGGCGCATGAACGCCCCATGGCCCCCGGCGGCCGGACCGGTGGTCTGCGTCGGCGAGACGATGACCGCGCTGGCCCCCGAACCGCCCGACTCCGTGGAAACCGGCGAGAGCCTGCGGCTGTCCGTGGCGGGCGCGGAGTCCAACGTGGCGATGTACCTCGCGGACCTGGGCCTTGCCGCCGTATGGCTCTCGGCCCTCGGCGACGACCCGTTCGGCCGGCGGGTGCGGGCCGCCGTCGCCGCGGCGGGCGTCGACGTCTCGGGCGTACGGTCCGACCCGGACCGGCCGACGGGCCTGCTCGTGAAGGAGCCGGGGCCCTCCGGCACCCGCGTCCACTACTACCGGCGCGGTTCGGCGGCCTCGGCGCTGGGGCCCGGCGTCCTGGACGATCCGCGGCTCGGGTCGGCGGCGCTCCTCCACCTCACGGGCGTGACCCCCGCGCTCTCCCCGTCCTGCGCCGCCCTGGTGGAACGGGCGCTCGCCACCCCCGCGGCCGACCGCCCGTACGCCATCAGCTTCGACGTCAACCACCGCCCGGCGCTGTGGCCGGAGGGCACGGCGGCCACGGTCCTCCGCGACCTGGCCGACCGCGCCGACATCGTCTTCGTCGGCCTGGACGAGGCGCAGCGCCTGTGGGGCGCGGACCTCGAGGCGGGCGGCGTCCGCACGCTGCTGCCGCATCCGCGCCTGCTCGTCGTCAAGGACGGCGGACGGGCGGCGACCGCCTTCGGCGACGGGACACAGGTCACGGTGGAGGCGCTGCGCACGGAGGTGGTGGAGCCGGTCGGCGCGGGGGACGCCTTCGCCGCCGGTTTCCTGGCGGGGCTGCTGCGCGACGGCGACCTGATCTCGGCGCTGCGACTCGGCCACATCACGGCCGCGTCCGCGCTCAGGGTGATCGGGGACCACGGCCCGCTGCCGGAATCCGGGACGGTCGAGCGGCTGCTCGGGCTCACCGAACGGGCCTGGGCGGAGCTGAACACCTTCGAGCGCGCGGGGCATACGCCGTCCTCGCCGCCGCTCACCGGTTGACCAGAGGCCGGAAGGCGCTCCGCACATCGGAGGTGGAGGCGCTGACGTACCTGTTCATCGCCGGGCCCGGGCCGGAGCTGCCGGAGAAGTAGGTGATGACCGCCGGGCAGCTGCCGCCGCCGATCTGCAGGGTGCGGTGGGACACGAGCTTGCCGGTGCGCAGCTCGTAGACCTTCACCGGGACCGCGACCTTACGGAACGTCACATAGGTGGTGGAGCCGGAGCCCCTGGGCCGGTACGGGCAGGTCTGGACGGAGTTGCCGAAGGTGTCCTCGCCCATGCAGACCACCAGGACGGCGTCGGTGGCGCCCGCGGCCTTCCAGGAGCCGGGGAGTTTGTCCGAGTGGTCGTCGCCGTATGTCTCCCCGCCGTAGAAGAGGGCGCGGTTGATGCCCTTGCGCAGGGGCTTGGCCCCGCTGTACTTCGCGGGCTTGGAGCAGTACGCGGGCTGGGCGCCGGTGCCCGGCGCGAGCAGGTCGCGGACGTTGGCCAGTTCGATGCTGAGGGTGGCCTTCTTGGCGCCCGCCCGGGCCTTGGCCGCGAGGCCGTCGTCGGGGTACCGGTCGAGCAGCCGCCGGTAGTGGGCCTGGGCCGACGTCCAGTCGCTGCGTTCCATGAAGTCGTCACCGCAGGCGACGAGCGCGGCGGGCGCGGTTCGCCGGGCCGTGGCGGCGGACCGGTCCAGTACGTCATGGCTCCGCTTCCGCTCGCGGAGCCAGTCCGTGACGGCGACGGTGGCGCAGGGGTCCTTGGCGGGCAGGCCGCGGAGGAAGCGGGTCAGGGTCGTCTCGACCGTCTTCTCGTTGCCGGGCTGGGCGAGGATCGAGGCGAGGGTGTCGAAGCCCCCCTTGAGGGAGGCGGTGTCACCGGTCAGCCCGGTGGTGAGCTGACCACCGGCCGTCTCCAGCCGACGGCAGTCCTCGACGAACTCATCGCCCCGGGCCGCCAGCGGCGCGTCGGCCATGCGGTGCCCGAACCACACCCCGTCCTGGGCGCTCATCACCTTTGCGCAGTCGCCGCGTTCACGGGCCCCGGCGACGCTGTCACCGACCCTGGAGGCGTCGAACCGCAGGAGCCCCACCGCCAGCAGCACCGGCAGTGTGACGCCGAGCGCGACCAGTCGCTGACGGCGCACCGCGCCCCGGCCGCCGTCCCGGCCCGCCTCTCCGCGCGCCAGGAACCAGCCGTGGGCGATGGCGGCCGCCCACCACAAGAGCACGGCGACCTCGTACGCCGGATCGGCGGTCGAGACCAGCCGGGAGACGAGCACGACGGTGACGGCTACGGCGAGGACGGCGAGCCCGCGCCGCCGCAGCAGCAGATAGCCGGCGCCGAGCAGGGAGGCGTTGCCGAGGGCGACGGCCAACGGGTCGTGCGGCCGGGGTGCGGGAGGCGCGGGCTCCGGCACGGCGAGGGGCGATTCATCCATCCTGATCTCTTCCCGTCACGGCGTGGGTGCGCAGGGCGCTCCATGGTTCACCGCGCCCCCTGGGACCCCTCCCGAGGAGATCGGCGCGGGCGGTTCATGGGGCGGGGACGCCGCCGCTCCCGGGAAGAAAGCGGGGCAGTGAGATCAGATGTTTTCTGCGGAAACGACCGATATGGAGCAAACGCCCCCACCAGGCCCTAGGTCCCGCCAAGAGTGGTCCACGGCCCCTTCCGGCACTATCGTCCGCTTCATACCGTCAAGGGCTGCGGTATTCCGTTTCACGCCGACCGACTGGACCCCTTCCGTGCCCGATCCCTCCCACGCCGCCACCTGGCGCTTCGCCCTGCCGCACACGACGGCCGCCGTACCGCTGGCGCGCGCGCTGATCCGGAACACCCTGGCCGACATCGGGGCACCCGTGGACGGCGACACGGCGGAGCTGCTGACGGCGGAGCTGGTGGCCAACGCGGTGCGGCACACGGACGGCGACGAGCCGATAGAGCTGGTGGTGGAGCTGGTGCCGACCGGGGGCTGGCAGGTCGAGGTGCACGACCAGGACCCGAATCCGCCCGGCGGGCTGGACGGGCTGGGCCGCCCCGAAGGGCCCAAGAGACCCGACGGCCTCGCCGAGGGCGGACGCGGTCTGCTGCTGATCCGGACCCTCAGCGCGGACGCGGGCTACCGGCCGACCCCCTACGGCAAGGCCGTCTGGTTCATCCTTCCGCCCACGGATGACTCCGCGGCCGCGGAGCCCCCCACGGAACGCCCTACGGAGCGCTGAGGGTCGCGACCAGCACCGCCTTGATCGTGTGCATCCGGTTCTCCGCCTCGTCGAAGACGACCGAGTGCTCGGATTCGAAGACCTCGTCGGTGACCTCCAGCTCGGTCAGCCCGTGCCGCTCGTGGATCTCCCGGCCGACGTCGGTGCCCAGGTCGTGGAAGGCCGGCAGGCAGTGCAGGAACTTCACGTCGTCGTTGCCCGTCGCGCGCAGCACGTCCATCGTCACCGCGTACGGCCCCAGCAGCGCTATCCGCTCGTCCCACACCTCCTTGGGCTCGCCCATGGACACCCACACATCGGTGGCCACGAAGTCCGCGCCGCGCACCCCCTCCTCGACGTTCTCGGTGAGCGAGATCCGGGCGCCGGTGGCCGCGGCGAGCTGGCGCGCCAGCTCCACGATGGTGTTGTCGGGCCACAGCAGGCTGGGCGCGACGATACGGACGTCCATGCCCAGCAGGGCGCCGGTGACGAGGTAGGAGTTGCCCATGTTGTACCGGGCGTCGCCGAGGTAGGCGTAGGCGACCTGGCCCAGCGGCTTGTCGCTGTGCTCGCTCATGGTCAGCACGTCGGCGAGCATCTGGGTGGGGTGCCACTCGTCGGTGAGGCCGTTGTAGACGGGCACCCCGGCGTGTGCGGCGAGCTCCTCGACGACGCCCTGGCCGTGGCCCCGGTACTCGATCGCGTCGTACATCCGGCCGAGCACCCGCGCCGTGTCCTTGACCGACTCCTTGTGGCCGATCTGCGAGCCGACCGGATCGAGATAGGTCGTGGAGGCGCCCTGGTCGGCGGCCGCGACCTCGAAGGCGCAGCGGGTGCGGGTGGAGGTCTTCTCGAAGACCAGGGCGATGTTCTTGCCCCGCAGCCGCCGCTCCTCGGTGCCCGCGCGCTTGGCCGCCTTCAGCTCGGCGGCGAGCTCGATCAGGCGGCGGAACTCGTCGGCGGTGAAGTCCAGCTCCTTGAGGAAGTGGCGGCCGGTGAGGTCAATCGCCATAAGGGTGGCTCCTAGGTCACGGCGAACACGGCGGATCAGGGGCTACGGCGGGGGCGCCGCGGCCAGGAACCATGGAAGCATATACGATGCTCTGCATATATACGGAGACCAGGGGGTGAACCCTGGCATTACGGGTCCGCGGGCTCGTGTGCCGGCTCTGCGGGCTCGTGTGCCGGCTCTGCGGGCTCGTGTGACGCGTCCACGGGCTCGTGTGACGCGTCCACGGGCTCGCCCACGGCTCCACGGCTCCACGGGCTCGCTTACGGCTCGACCGGGTCCCGCTCGACCGGGCAGCTCATGCACCGCGGCCCGCCCCGGCCCCGGCCCAGCTCGCTGCCCGGGATGTCGATGACCTCGATCCCGCACTTGCGCAGATGGGTGTTGGTCGTCGCGTTCCGCTCGTAGGCGACCACCACGCCCGGCTCGACCGCCAGCACATTGCAGCCGTCGTCCCACTGCTCGCGCTCCGCCGCGTGGACGTCCTGGGTCGCCGTGAGCACGCGGATGGAGTCCAGGCCGAGGGCCGCGGCTATCGCGCGGTGCATATGCTCCGGCGGATGGTCGGTGACCTTGAGGTCCTTACTGCCCGCGCCCGGCTCGATGGTGTACGAGCGGAGCATCCCCAGCCCCGCGTACTGCGTGAAGGTGTCCCCGTCCACCATGGTCATCACGGTGTCCAGGTGCATGAACGCCCGCCCCTTGGGCATGTCGAGCGCCACGATCGTTTGGGCCGAACCGGCCTCGAAGAGCCGGTGCGCGATCATCTCCACCGCCTGCGGAGTGGTCCGCTCGCTCATCCCGATCAGCACCGCGCCCTTGCCGAGCACCAGCACATCACCGCCCTCGATGGTCGAGGGATAGGCGGCCTGCCCCTCCGACCAGACGTGGAAGTCCTCCTTCGCGAAGAGGGGGTGATGGCGGTAGACGGCCTCGTAGTGGACCGTCTCGTGCCAGCGGGCGGGCCAGCGCATCGCGTTGATCGACACCCCGTCGTACACCCACGCGGAGGCGTCCCGGGTGAAGAGGTGGTTCGGCAGCGGGTTGACCAGGAAGTCATCGGGCTCCATGGCGTGGAAGCGGACGGAGACCGGCTCCGGGTACCGCCCCAGATACTCCCGCTTGGTCATCCCGCCGATCAGCGCCTCGGTCAGCTCGGGAGCGCTCAGCTCGTCGAACGCGGCGCGCAGATGGTCCGTGGCCAGGGGCCCGTACTCCTTCTCGTCGAAGACCCGGTCCAGCACCAGCGCCCGCGCGTCCGGCAGGCCCAGGCTCTCGGTGAGCAGATCCCCGAAGAGATGGACCTCGACCCCGCGGTCGCGCAGGACGTCGGCGAAACCGTCGTGCTCCTGGCGGGCGCGGCGCACCCACAGGACGTCGTCGAAGAGGAGGGCGTCCTTATTGGTGGGTGTGAGCCGCTTGAGCTCCAGGTCGGGGCGGTGCAGTATGACGCGGCGCAGCCGCCCGGCCTCGGAGTCGACATGGAATCCCATGTCCCCATCTTCGCCGCTCGCGGGCCGTTGTGAACGCCCGGCGACACGGATCACTCGCGCTGATCGCGATGGCAGCCCTGGTTCCGCCGCGGTTCCGCCCTGGTTCCGCCGCGCGGGGCGGTTTTCGCCATCGGCGGCGGGCGGCTATCCGGCCGCGGGAGGGGGCGGCTATGCCGCGGGGGACGGCTATCCGGCCGTGGGGGCGGCGATCCGACCGCGGGGGGGCTATCCGGCCGCGGGGGGGCTATCCGGCCGCGATCACCACGATCAGCACCAGGGCGACCGCGATGAACCCCAGCAGGGCGGAGACCCACAGCTGGCCGGGCTTCAGCTCGAGCCCGCCGCCGTCGTCGTCGCCGCCGCGCCGCCACCGTCGCCGTGCCTCGCGCCGGGTGGCGCGGGCCGCAGCCTCCTCGTGCTCCCGGCACTCCTCGGCCACCCCGCCGAACAGCGCCTTCCAGCCCTTCTCGCCGAACCCCGTCATCTGCCGGGTGCCGGCGATCCGGCGCACCACCTCACGGCCCGCGCCGTCGGCGGCCGTCCACAGGCCGGGCAGGACGCATGCCATCAGCTCCGGCACCGCGCCGCGCTGCGCGTACGGGCGGACCAGCCCCTCGTACAGCATCAGCGCGTTGCGCACCCGCAGCCGGCGGCCGGGGTCCGCGGCCGGTCCGTCCGCACCGCCCTGGGCGCGGGGCGGCGGGTCGAGATAGAGCTGGGCGAGCAGCACCTTCTCGCAGACCGCGTCGGCCAGCTCCGGTCCGCGCTCGGGCGCGCGGCGCACCAGCTCGACCACGACACGGCTGGCCCGCTCGGCGGGCAGCCCCTCGTCCAGCGCGCTCAGCAGCAGGCCGTCATCGGCCCCCCGCAGCGCCGCGGGCAGATCGTCCCCGCCATGGCGCAGGGCCTCGCGCAGCATCCGCGCCCCGGTGACCGAGACTCGGCGAACCCCCGCGCCCGCCGTCCTCGCCCGCTCCGCCGTGGTGTCGTCCGTGATCTCCGTGCCTGTCGGGTCCTCTGTCTCTTTCACCATCGATGTCCCTCTCCTCACAGCGCCTCCAGCACCTCCCGTATCCGCGTGGCCGCCGCGGCGTCCAGCGGCTCGTCGCCGTCCTGCGCCAGCCGGGGCAGAAAGCCGCACAACACCGTCAGTTGCCGCTCGTCGCCGGCCGCCCGCCGGATCCAGCCGACCAGCGCGTCCTCGGCCGCCCCGGCCGATCTGGCCCAGGTCAGCGCGGCCCGCAGCAGCTCGGCCAGCCGCGGCGCGCACTCCGGATGGGCCGCCAGCACCGCCGTGGCCAGCGGCCAGGCGGCGTACGGCTCCAGCTCCGGCACCTCGCACAGGCCCCACAGATGCGAGGTGCGGGTGGTGACCGCGCGCAACACCGTGAGCAGCGCCAGGTCCCGGCGGGGCCGCCGGGTGTCGCGCAGCCAGCGGGTGAGCGCGGTCAGTACGGTCTCCGGCTCGGTCCCGGCCAGCAGCCGCAGCACGCCGTAGGAGGTGGTGCGGCCCTCGTCGGCGCAGGCGATCCGGCCCAGTTCCTCCAGGGACGCCACGACGGAGCCCGCCGCCAGGCCGTAGCCGTGGGCGAGCGCGGCGGTCTCGCGCTCCCGCTCGTCGTCGCCGCGCGCCCAGTCCCGCAGCAGCCCGTTCACGGCGGGGCGCACCTCCGGGGCGCGGGACGCCTCGGCGAGTGCGGTGGCCGCCGCCATCCGCTGCACCGGGCTGTCGGTACGGGCCAGCGGCAGCGCCAGCTCGACCAGGCCGTAGAGGTAGTCGCGGGCGCACAGCACGCCCGCGGCGACCGCCGCGCGCACCCACACCTGAGGGCGCGGATCGTCGCACAGCCCGCGCAGCCAACGGGCCATCGGGCCGCGGAGGTTGTGGTGGGCGTCCCAGGACTCATGGAGCACGGCGGGCGCCAGCCGCCGCCCTTCGAACCACACCGCGCGCACCGGCACCGACGCCTCCCCGAGGTCCTCCACCCCGTCGCCGTGGACCGCGCGCGCCGTGGCGAGCGAGGCCCCGGGGCGGGCGGTGAACAGGGGGCGGCCCGGCGCGTACTGCGGATCGAGCGTGACGGCCAGTTCCCAGGCCAGCAGTTCGGCGGCCTCCGCCATGAGGCTGTGCGCCGAGCCGTTGAAGACGGCGAGCGCGATCCGCAGCGCGGCGGCGCGCAGCGCGGGCAGCGCGGTGGGCAGGGTGCCGGGGCGCCCGGCCTCCAGGAACCACGCACGGGCCTGGTCCGGGGCGAACGACCGGCAGTGCTCCAGCAGCCGCTCCTCGGACAGCCTGCCCTCGGCGTGCGCGGCCAGCAGGTCCGCGAGCCGGGCGGCCTCGCCGGGCCGCGGCTCGTCCAGCCCGAGCGCCTCGACCAGTTCGGGGCGCCGGGCGGTGGCGTGGGCCGTCTCCAGCAGCCCGGTGGGGCGGTCGGCGAGCAACTCGGTGAGGTGGCGGTCGAGGACGTCGGCGGCGGCCGGGGGCTCGTACGGCACGGCGTGGCGGCGGCCGCGCAGCAGCCGGTCGGCGGCCGGGCCGCCCGCGACCAGGACGACGCAGAACGCCTCATGCCCGGCGAAGTGGGCGCGCAGCCGGTCGAGCAGCGCTTCGACCGCGAAGTCCGCCTGGTCGGCGGGGAGTTCGAGGAGATAGCCGTGGCCCCGCTCGGTCTTCTCCACGCCGGAGGTCCCGTGGGGGATGCCGGACGCGAGCGGGAGGATGGGGTCATGGGGGGTGCCGAGCCCGTACGGGATGCCGGGGCTGTGTGGGATGGCGGGACCGAGCGGGTTGCCGGACTCATGCGTGGCGCCGGATCCGTACGGGATACCGGACTCATGCGTGGCGCCGGATCCGTACGGGATGCCGGCCCCGAGCAGGGTGCCAGGCCCGTACGGGATGCCGAGCCCGTACGAGAGCCCGGCACCGTACGGGATGCCGAGCCCATGCGGGACGCCAGCCCCCAGTCGGGAGACCCCGCCGTCGGCCAGCTCGGACAGCTCGGCGAGGAGGGCGAGCCCGGTCCAGGCGCGGCCGGTGCCGGGTTCGCCGCACAGCGCCAGCAGGCCGGTGCGCCGCAGATGGTCGCGCATCGCCGCATAGCCGGGGACGGCCCGGTAGAGCCGCCGCAGCCGGTCCAACTCCTCGCGGGGCACCGGGCCTTCGGGGAGGGGATACGGCGCCGGTTCGGCGCACAGCCGGGCGGGCCCGACGGGGATATGCAGATGGGCGCGCGCCTCGCGCGCCGTGCGGGCGCCGCCCGGCTGGCCCGCCCCGTCCAGCGGGTCGCTCTTGGGGATGTCCAGCCGTCGTCCCCGCGACTCCGCCGGGGCGCCGACGTCTTCCGCTGCGCTCATCGCCCGCCGTCCTTCATGCCATGGCCCCCGATCCCCGCCGTGGTGGTGAGGGAGTGCCGGTGAATGCCCGAAGCGGGCGGCGGGGTTTCTCCCCCTGCCCGCCCCGCCGCCCTTCTCCGGTGCGGGGCACTGGGCCGTGCGCACCCCCGTCGCTCACGGTCCCGCGCCCTTTGTGCCACTCCAGGGTCGCCGGGGAACGGCGGGGCGGCTGTAGCCGTTTACACAGTCGCGGAGAACGCGTGGGAAGTGCGCGCCCGCGCTCGGTCGTGGGCTCAGTCGCGGGGGTCGGTCGCGGGGCGCGCCGGGACGTGTTCCCCGCGGACTCAGTCGCGAGGGTCGGCCGCAGGGCGCGCCGGGACGTGTTCCCCGCGGACTCAGTCGCGAGGGTCGGCCGCAGGGCGCGCCGGGACGTGTTCCCCGCGGACTCAGTCGCGAGGGTCGGCCGCAGGGCGCGCCGGGATGTGCTCCCCGGTCGCCCGTCCCTCGGCCAGCAGCCGCAGCAGTCCGATGTCCATCACCACGAAGCGGCGCGAGGCGGTCCGGACGACGCCCTGGCCGCGCAGCAGCCGCAGCGCCTTGGCGACCGCCTCCCGGGTCGAGCCCACCGCGGCCGCGATGTCGTGCTGGGGCAGCGGCAGGTCGACGGTGATCGCCCCGTCGGCGGCGGGGTGGCCGGTGCGCTCGGCGAGTTCGACGAGCCGGGCCGCCAGCCGCTGCAGCACCTTCTCCGAGGCGAGTGAGCGCCGCTCCCCGTCGGAGCTGCGCAGCCGGGAGCTGAACTGACGCATGATCAGCACGGTCGCGATGGGACGCGCCGCCAGATAGGCCCGGAACCGGTCGCCGGAGACCACCACCGCCTCCATCCGGCCGAGCGCGGTGACGGTGGCGCTGCGCGAGCCGTGGTCCACCGCGGCCTGGTCGCCCACGACCTCGCCCGCTCCGCGCAGCGCGAGGATCAGCCGCACGCCGCGCTCGGTCTCCACCGAGATGGTGGCCCAGCCGGAGGTGATCGCGACGACGAAGGTCGTACGGTCGTGTTCGCGCAGCACGACCTCGCCGGGGGCGTAGACCCGGGGGGTGCCGAGGGCGAGCAGTGCGCGCCGGTCCTCGGCCGGGAGCGCGTGCAGGAAGGGCCGTCCGTCCTCGAAAAGACTCATCCGCCCTCCCCGCTCAGCTCGTCGTCGTCAGGCCTGCGGAGAACCCAGGGACCGGTCAGCACGCTAGGCAGCTGGCACGGGCACGTCAATGGTGCCGTAGCGGGTCGGTGCCGGATCCGCCGTTCTCCCCGGGATCGGCCCGAACTCCCGTACGCACAGCGGCACCCGCGACGGCCGCGAGCGCGGCGGTCACCGCCGTGAAGACCCATCCGGCGCGCAACGCGTCCAGCCCCGGCCGCGCGGCGCCGCCGGTGATCATGACCAGCGCCGCGACGCCCAGGGCCGAGCCGCCCTGCCGGGACATCATGAGCACCCCGGAGCCGAGGGACAGCTGACGGGCCGGAAGCAGTCCGGCGGCCGAGAACATCACCGGCTGGTAGAGCCCCGCGCCGATCCCGGTGAGCACCAGCCCGGGCATGAACTGCACGGCGTAGTGCGCACCGTCGCCGCCCGCGAGGAGCAGCCACCACACCGGCCCCGCGGCGAAGCACAGCCCGCCGACGACGGCCGTGGTGCGCTCCCCCAGCGTCTTGACGATCCGTCCCGACAGCATCGACACCACCAGGACGGTGAGCGGCCAGGGTGTGACGGCAAGGCCCGCCCGGGCCGAGGACCAGCCCCATGCCCCGGTGAACAGCAGGGTCGCGGCGAGGATCGAGGCGGCGTAGGCGAGGAAGTAGCTGAGCAGCCCGAGCGTGGCGGCGGTGAAGGCACGGGTCCGGAACATCGCGGGGTCCACCACCGGATCCGGATGACGGCGTACGTGCGCCACGGCCAGCGCGCCCATGACCAGGCCGACGGCGAGGAAGCCGAGGGTGGCCGGGGCGCCGTAGCCCCAGTCCGCGGCCTCGACGCAGGCGGTGGTGAGGGACCCGGTGCCGAGCAGGACGAGCAGCGTGCCCAGCGGATCGAGGCGGCGGCGCTCACCGGGGCCGGGGCCGGTGCGGACGGGGCCGGTGCGGACGGGGCCGGTGCGGACGGGGCCGGTGCGCGGCAGCAGCCGCAGCCCGGCCACCCACGCCAGGAGCACCACGGGCGGATTGACGAGGAAGATCCAGCGCCAGTCGAAGGCGGCCAGCAGCCCGCCCGCCACCGGCCCCGCACTCGCCGCGACCGCGCTCACCGCCGTCCAGACACCGACCGCCGTGGCCCGTTCGCGCGGCGGGAAGGCGGGCAGGGCGAGCGAGAGGGAGGTGGGCACCAGCACGGCCGCCGCCACGCCCTGCACCACACGCGCCGCGATCAGCGTGCCGAGCCCGGGGGCGGCGCCACAGGCGACCGAGGCGAACCCGAACAGCGCGATGCCGGTCAGGAACGAGCGCCGCCCGCCGATCGCGTCGGCCAGCCGGCCGGCCGGGACCAGCAGCGCCGCGAGCACGATGGTGTAGGCGTTGAGCACCCAGGACAGCTCGGCGGTGGACGCCGAGCGGAAGTCCGCGCCGATCGCGGGGAAGGCGATGTTGACCGCGATCATGTCGAGCACGGCGAGGAACTGGGCCGCCGACGCGACGGCGAGGATCAGCCAGCGCCGGCGGCCGGGGGCGGTGGCGGGGGCCGCATCGGGGGCGGCCGCGGGCACACCGCTCCCCTGGGCCTTCGAGGAAGGGGTCGTCATGCCCATCCAGCCTCGGCCCCGGGGCACGACGGAGCGAGTGGCAGGAGTGACAGCATGCGCTACATTTCTGCCATGCGGTCCATAGCCCTCGCCGTCACCCCCGGCATGCCGATCTTCGACCTGGCGGTGCCCTGCCATGTCTTCGGCACCGATCGCCCCGGGCTCCCCGACCCCTGGTACGAGCTGCGGGTCTGTGCGATCGGACCGGGCGGTGCGGAGGCCGGCGACCCGGTCGCCACCCGCTCATGGTTCGCCGCCCACACCCCGTACGGCACCGAGGAACTGATCGCCGCGGACACGGTGATCGTCCCGGCCTCGGCCGATGTGCGCGGCGATCCCCCCGAGGAGCTGATCGCCGCGCTGCGTGAGGCCCATGGGCGCGGCGCCCGCATCGTGTCGCTGTGCTCGGGCGCGTTCACCCTCGCCGCGACCGGACTTCTCGACGGCCGTACGGCGGCCACCCACTGGATGTACGCCGCGCTGTTCGCCGAGCGCTATCCGGCCGTACGGCTCGATCCGTCCGTGCTCTACGTCGACCACGGCGATGTGCTGACCGGGGCGGGCTCCACGGCCTGCATCGACGTCTGTCTGCATCTGGTGCGCGAGGACTACGGCACCGAGGCGGCCAACACCCTGGCCCGGCAGCTCGTCGCGCCCGCCCATCGGCCCGGCGGCCAGGCCCAGTACATCGAGGCGCCGCTGCCGGAGCGCACCGACGACTCGCTCGCCCCGCTGCTGCACTGGGCCGCCGAGCGGCTGCACGAACCGCTGGCCGTCGCCGACCTCGCCCGCCGCGCCCACACCAGCCCGCGCACCCTGGTCCGCCGCTTCCACGCCGCCACGGGCACGACGCCGCTGCGATGGCTGCAGGGCCAGCGGATCGCGCGCGCCCGGGAGCTGCTGGAGGGCGGCGATCTGCCGGTGGACCGGATCGCGGAGCTGTGCGGTCTTGGCACGGCGGCCAATCTGCGCCGCCACTTCACCCGGGCGGTGGGGGTGCCACCGCACGACTACCGCCGCGCGTTCCGGGCCCGGGAGACCTACCTTCCAGCCCCTCCGACGGCCACCTCCCAGCCCCCTCCGGCGGCCACCTTCCAGCCCCTCCAGCGGCCACCTTCCAGCCCCTCCGGCGATTGAGGAGCGGGGTCTGGGGCGGAGCCCCAGTTGAGGGAAGGGGCGGGGCGGGGAAGAGCCCGCCGCAGGCGTCACGACCCACCGCTCACCCGCCCCCGGCCCCCGGTCCCCCCGGCCCCCGACCCCGGCCCCGGTCCCGGCCCCGGCCCCGGTCCCGGCCCCGGCCCCGGTCCCGGTCCCGGTCGCTACAACCGCGGATCCACCGGCTCCGACTCCAACGCCAGCACCGCGAACACCGCCTCATGGACCCGCCACAGCGGCTCCCCCTCCGCCAGCCGGTCCAGCGCCTCCAGCCCGAGCGCGTACTCCCGCAGGGCCAGCGAGCGCTTGTGGCCGAGATGGCGCACCCGCAGCCGGTCCAGGTTCTCCGGGCGGGTGTACTCCGGGCCGTAGATGATCCGCAGATACTCGCGGCCCCGGCACTTCACGCCCGGCTGGACCAGCCGGCCGTCGCCCTTGCGGACGAAGCCCTGGAGGGGCTTGACCACCATGCCCTCGCCGCCGGCCGCGGTCAGGTCCAGCCACCACCGCACGCCCTCGGCGACCGACGCCTCGTCCTCGGTGTCGACGATCAACCGCCGGGTGGGGGCCAGCAGCCGGGCGCCGTGGCCGTCGGCGGCCGGCTTCTCGGCCTCGATCATCCGGTCGATCAGCGCGAGCTGCTGATCATGGGGCAGCGCGGTGGCGAGGTTTCGGCCCTGGACGGCCAGGATCTGGAACGGCGCCATGCGGATGCCGTCCGGCCCGTCGACCGGCCAGCAGTAGCGCCGGTAGGCGTCGGTGAACGCGGCCGCGTCCGACGCCCGTTCCCGCTGCTTGCCGAGGAGGGCAGCCACCTCGACACCGCGCGCCTCCGCCCCCTCCAGCGCCGCGAGCACGCCGGGGAAGACGGCACGGGAGGCGGCGCCCACCGCCGCGTACTGGTTGCGCAGCAGCCCCTCGGCCTTGAGCGACCACGGCATCAACTCGGCGTCCAGCAACAGCCAGTCGGCGTCCAGCTCCTGCCACAGCCCGGCGCCGTCGATGGAGCGGCGCAGCGCGCGCAGCACGGTCTCGGTGAGCTGGACGTCGTCGAAGAACGGCCGTCCGGTGCGGGTGTGGATCGTGCCGGAGGCGCCGTCCGGCGCGCCGAAGCGCTCCCGTGCGAGGTCCGCGTCGCGACAGACCAGCGCCACCGCGCGGGAGCCCATGTGCTTCTCCTCGCAGATCACCTGGCGCACCCCGTCCGCGCGGTAGGCGGCGAACGCCTCCGCCGGGTGTTCGAGGAAGCCTCCGTCGGCCGCTCCGCCGCCGGTCCCCTCCTTGGAGGTGGCGGTCGGCGCCATGGTGGGCGGGAGATAGCCGAGCAGCCGGGGGTCGACCGCGAACCGGCTCATGACCTCCAGCGCGGCCGCCGCGTTCTCCTCCTTGACCGCGATCCGGCCCATATGGCGGGTCTCGACGATACGGCGGCCCCGCACATCGGCCAGGTCGAGCGGGCGGCCGTCGGCGCCCCCGGAGGCCTCGGTGGTCAGCGGTTTGACCGGTTCGTACCAGATCCGCTCGGCCGGGACGTCCACCAGCTCGCGCTCCGGCCAGCGCAGCGCGGTCATCCGGCCGCCGAAGACACAGCCGGTGTCGAGGCAGATGGTGTTGTTGAGCCAGGAGGCGCGGGGGGTGGGGGTGTGGCCGTAGACGACGGCGGCCCGGCCGCGGTAGTCCTCGGCCCAGGGATAGCGCACCGGCAGCCCGAACTCATCGGTCTCCCCGGTCGTCTCCCCGTAGAGCGCGTGCGAACGGACCCGGCCGGAGGTGCGGCCGTGGTACTTCTCGGGCAGCCCGGCGTGACACACCACCAGCGCCCCGCCGTCCAGTACGTAGTGGCTGACCAGCGACTCGATGAACGCCCGCACCCGCTCGACGAAGTCCGGGTCCGCGGTGTGTTCCCGGTCCAGCTGCTCCACGGTCTCGGCCAGGCCATGGGTGACCCGCACCTTGCGGCCCTTGAGATAGCGGCCGAGCTTGTTCTCGTGGTTGCCGGGCACGCACAGGGCCGCGCCGGAGGCGACCATGCCCATCACCAGGCGCAGCACCCCGGGGCTGTCGGGGCCGCGGTCGACGAGGTCGCCCACGAAGACCGCCGTACGGCCTTCGGGGTGGGCGGCGTGGACCGGGCGGCCGGACTCGTCGCGGCGCAGGGCGTAACCCAGCTTGCCCAGCAGGGTCTCCAGCTCGGAGCGGCAGCCGTGGATGTCGCCGATGATGTCGAACGGGCCGGTGAGGTGGCGCAGATCGTTGTAGCGGCGCTCGGTGACGACCTCCGCGGCCTCCACCTCCTCGACACCGCGCAGGAGATGCACCTTGCGGAACCCCTCGCGCTCCAGGGACTTCAGGGAGCGGCGCAGCTCACGGCGCTGGCGGGGGATGACATGGTCGGGCATTCCGGCGCGGACGGGCCGCCGGGCGTTGCGCCGGGCGCACTCGCCCTCGGGGACGTCGAGGACGATCGCCACGGGCAGGACGTCATGCTCGCGGGCGAGCGCGATCAGACTGCGGCGGGACTCGCCGCGGACGTTGGTGGCGTCGACGACGGTCAGCCGCCCGGCGGCCAGCCGCTTGCCCACGATGTAGTGCAGCACGTCGAAGGCGTCGGGAGTGGCGCTCTGGTCGTTCTCGTCGTCGGCGACCAGCCCGCGGCAGACGTCGGAGGAGACGATCTGGGTGGGCAGGAAGTGGTGACGGGCGAAGGTGGACTTGCCGGATCCGGTGGTGCCGACGAGCACCACGAGGGACAGGTCGGGCACGCCGATCGGGCGCTTCTCCTCGGTCATGCCGCTGCCTCCTTCGTCGTGTTCTTCGCGTTCGTCGTGATCGCGGTGGTGTCGCCGCGCCGGCTGTCCGTGCCGTCGTCGCCGCCCTCGGCGGCCAGGCGGAAGAGCGCGAGCTGGGTGGGCGGGCCGACCTCGGGGTCCTCGGGGCCGACGGGGCGGAACTCCACCGCGTAGCCATGCCGCTCGGCGACCTGTTCCGCCCAGGCCCGGAACTCCTCGCGCGTCCACTCGAAGCGGTGGTCGCCGTGGCGCATCCGCCCGGCGGGCAGGGTCTCCCAGCGCACGTTGTACTCCACGTTGGGCGTGGTCACCACGACGGCCTTGGGCCGTGCGGCGCCGAACACCGCGTGTTCCAGGGCGGGCAGCCGGGGCGGATCCACATGCTCGATCACCTCGCTGAGCACCGCCGCGTCATATCCGGCGAGCCGGGAGTCGGTGTAGGTGAGCGCACCCTGGGTGAGCTTCAGCCGGGCCGACGACTGGCGCCCGGCCGAGCCGGTGTCCAGTCCCGGACGGTCCAGTCCCGGACGATCCAGTCCCGGACGGTCCGGCCCCGGACGGTCCAGCCGCAGCCTCCGGGCCGCCTCGTTGAGCGCGCGCATCGACACATCGACACCCACGATCTCGGTGAACCGCGTCTCCTTCAGCAGCGCGCCCAGCAACTGGCCCTGGCCACAGCCCAGATCGAGCACCCTGGCGGCCCCGGCCCCGCGCAGGGCGTCGAGTATCGCCTCCCGCCGCCGTACCGCCAGCGGCACCGGCCGCTGCCCGGAACCCTCCTCGCCGTCGCCCTCCTCCAGCGGCTCGGCCGCCGGTTCACCGATGGCGCTGTCGGCGGCGCTGTCGATGGCGTTGTCGATCTCCTCCGCCTCGGTGTCGTCGGCCTCGGCGAGCCGTGCCAGCTCCAGCCGCTCCAGCGCACTGCGCGTCAGCGACCAGCGCCGGGCCAGATAGCGATTGGTGATCAGCCGCTGTTCGGGGTGGCGCTCCAGCCAGCCCTCACCGGAGCGCAGCAGCTTTTCCACCTCGTCCGGGGCGACCCAGTAGTGCTTGGCGTCGTCGAGCACGGGCAGCAGCACATACAGATGGCGCAGGGCGTCCGCCAGCCGCAGCTCGCCCTCCAGCACCAGCCGTACGTACCGCGAATCGCCCCAGCGCGGGAACTCCTCGTCCAGCGCCACCGGCTCGGCCGTCACCGCCCAGCCCAGCGGTGCGAAGAGCCGCTCGACCAGGGCGGCGCCGCCGCGGGCGGGCAGCGCGGGCACCTCGATCCGCAGTGGCAGCGCCCGCTCCGGCAGCTCGGGCCGGGCCTTGCACTGGCCCCTGAGCGCACTGGAGAAGACCGCGCTCAGCGCGACCGCCAGCAGTGAGGAGGCGGCATACGGACGGTCGTTGACGTACTGCGCGAGCGCCGAGTCGGGGGCGCCGCCCCGTCCCTTGCCGCGGCCCCGCCGCACCAGCGCCACGGGATCCACTTCCAACAGCAGCGCCGCGGTGCAGCGTTCGGCGTTCGCCTCGGGATAGAGACCATGCGCCGTGCCGTAGGAGGTCGAGAACCGCTGCGCCTTGTCGGGGTGCTTGTGCAGCAGAAACCCGAGGTCGGTCGCGGGGCGCTCGGCGGTGCCGGTGGTGGTTATCGTCAAGAACACCCGTCCGAGTATCGCCCGGTGCCCGTTTCTCACCTAATGGTTTCTCACCACGGCGGCCAGCTCCGCGATCCGCTCCGGGCCCACCCGGCAGCAGCCGCCGATGAGCCGCGCCCCCGCGTCCCGCCATGCCCGCACCCGCCCCGGGTCGAAGGTCGCCCGGCCGCGCCAGCTCCGTGCCGTGGCATCCCACTCCTCTCCGCTGTTCGGATAGACCACCACCGGCTTGCCGGTGGTGTCGGCCGCGATCTCCACGGCACGGTCCGCGTCGCCCGGCTCACAGCAGTTGACGCCCACCGCGATCACCTGGTCGACCCCCGCGGCCAGGGCGAACGCGTCCCTCAGGGGCTGCCCGGCCCGGGTGGTCTCCCCCGCGATGCTGTAGGAGAGCCATACCGGCACCCCGCATCCCTCGACGGCACTCAGCAGCGCCGCGGCCTCATCGGCGTCCGGCACCGTCTCCAGCGCCAGCGCGTCGGGCCCGGCCGCGGCCAGCGCCTCGATCCTCGGCCGGTGGAACCGCGTCAGCTCGGCCACGCTCAGTCCGTACCGCCCGCGGTACTCGCTGCCGTCCGCCAGCATCGCCCCGTAGGGCCCGACGGAGGCGGCGACCCACACCGGCTCCGGTGCCCGGTCACCGCCCATGGCCCGGTCGCCCGCCGTCGCACGCTCGGCGGCCGCCCGCTCGGCCCCCGAGCGCGCCAGCTCGACACTGCGCCTGAGCAGCGCCGTGGCCTCCTCGTGGCCCACGCCCCGGTGTGCGAAGCCCTCGTAGGTGGCCTGATAGCTGCTGGTGATGAGCACCCGTGCGCCCGCCCGTGCGTAGGCAGTGTGGGCCGCCTCGATCCGCTCCGGGTCATCGGCCAGCAGCCGGGCCGACCACAGCTCGTCGGAGAGGTCGCAGCCCTGTGCCTCCAGCTGGTTGGACAGCCCGCCGTCGAGGACGAGCGGTCCGCGCTCCAACGCGGTGGCCAAGGGCGTGCGGGATACGGACATCACGGGTGCTCCTGGTGGTGCGCTCAGCCCAGCTGGGCCTGGACCTGTGAGGAAATCAGCTCCAGGTGGTCGAGGTCCTGGAGGTCCAGCATCTGGAGGTACATCCGGGAGGCGCCCGCCTGCGCATAGCGGCCGATCTTGTCGACCACCTCGGCCGGGGAGCCCGCCAGCCCGTTCTCCTTCAGCTCCTCGACCTCACGGCCGATCGCCGCGGCCCGCCGGGCGACCTCGGCGTCGTCCTTGCCCACACACGCCACCAGCGCGTTGGAGTACACCAGGTCGTCGCCCTTGCGGCCGGCGGCCTCGGCCGCGTCCCGCACCCGGCCGAACTGGCGCTCACTGTCCTCGACCGAGGCGAACGGCATATTGAACTCGTCCGCGTACTGGGCGGCCAGCCGCGGCGTGCGGGTCGCCCCCTGGCCGCCGATCAGCACCGGCACCTTGCTCTGGGCCGGCTTGGGCAGCGCCGGGGAGTCCACCAGCTGGTAGTGGGCACCGTCATAGCCGAAGGTCTCGCCGACCGGGGTCTGCCACAGCCCGGTGACGATGGCCAGCTGCTCCTCCAGCCGGGCGAACTTTTCCTTGGGGAAGGGGATCCCATAGGCCCGGTGCTCCTCCTCGAACCAGCCCGCGCCCAGGCCCAGCTCGACTCGTCCACCCGACATCTGGTCGACCTGCGCGACCTGGATCGCCAGCACGCCGGGCAGCCGGAAGGTGGCGGCGGTCATCAGCGTGCCCAGCCGGATCCGCCGGGTCTCGCGGGCCAGCCCGGCCAGGGTGATCCAGGCGTCGGAGGGGCCCGGGAGGCCGTCCCCGCTTCCCATGCGCAGATAGTGGTCGGACCGGAAAAAGGCGTCGAAGCCCAGGTCCTCGGTGGCCTTGGCGACGGTGAGCAGGGTGTCGTAGGTCGCGCCCTGCTGGGGCTCGGTGAAGATGCGAAGATCCATGGCACCCATCCTGCCTCTTCATGCGGCACCACCCCACTCTCCGCCCCACTCGCGGAACGTGAGATGCCGGAGCATCCCATGCACCCGGTCCCGGGCCTCGTCCGCCGCGTCGATCGCCTCCACGCACTGCCAGTACAGCGCCTCCTCCTCCGTATTGGAGGCGACGCCGACCAGCGCGAACCCCGCCTCCGCGAGCAGATCCCCCAGCGCCATCAGCACCTCTCTCGGATCGCGCACCTCCGAGAGCTGAGCGGCCCGTAAACCGCCGCCGCGCAGCGTGGGGTGGTGCAGCGCCGGGTGGAACAGGGCGCCGCGCGCCCGCCCGCCCGCCTCGCACAGACCGCGCGCCTCCGCTCGCGCGGCCGCCGGGCCACTCACCACGAAATATCCGCCGACCGCCTCGGCCAGCGCTTGAACCTGCCAGGCCTCGGCCACGATGTCGTGCACGCCCCCGGCCTTCGCCAGGGCGTGCCGGGTGACACCGATCAGCCGCATCGCGTCCATTCCCCGCACCCCTCTCAACGGACTTCCGAGCCCGTCACTCCTCCACTACCCAGAGTGATAACTAACAGGCCGAAAAGCTAGGGGAATTCAGGAATCTGTTGACAACAGTTGCGGTGTGGATAACTTTTTCACTACGGAGAGTGACGAAGGGGAGGGTTGAAGGGCCCGCGGGCCATCCGAGACAACGGTTCACCGCCAGAGCGCCCGTTCACCGTCATAGTCCCCCGTTCACCGCCAGACCCCCCATTCACCGCCAAAGCACCCGTTCGCGACCGGCGCCCGTCCACGATCAGCACCCGTTCGCGGCCCAGCGCCCGTCCACGATCAGCGCCCCCGTTCGCGGCCAGCCCCGCCCGCGGTCAGCGCCCTCCGTTCACCGGAAACCGCCCCTCGTTCCGGTCGATCTTCGCCGAGAGCGCCGCGAGCGCGTCGATCCCCAGTACCTCGCAGAACTGGAGCAGATACGCCAGCACATCGGCGACCTCGTCCTCGACCCGGGCCGCCTTGCCCTCGTCCTCCATCACCCGCGCCGACTGCTCCGGCGTCAGCCACTGGAAGATCTCCACCAGCTCCGACGCCTCGACGCTCAGGGCCGCCGCGAGGTTCTTGGGGGTGTGGTACTGCTGCCAGTCGCGCGCCGCCGCGAAGGCGGCCAGCCTGCGCTGCAGCGCCGCCACATCCAGGCCGTCGGTCCGGCCGCCGGTGCGGCCGCCCGCTCGTCGCTCGCTCTCATAGGACTCGCTCACGCCCCAGGTCTACCACCGTGACGGGGGCGCCTCCGACCGCCCCCGTCACGTCCCCCACCGTCCCCACGAGCCGGATGTGCCCCCGTGCGCACATCCGGGCCGCCACCCCCAGGAGCTCCCGCGCCTGCCGCCGGTCCAGACACCGGTCGAAGCCGTCGGCCAGCACGGTGAGAACCTGCCGCGCGGGGAGCACATCGGCCGCCGGGTCCACGGCCAGCACACCGGGCCCGGTCAGCAGCACCAGCGCGAGCGCGAGATACCGCAGCTCGCCGTCGCCCAGCCGCTCCACGGGCATCGCGCCGAGCTCCCCCTGCTCGACCAGGGCCCGCACCACCCCGTCCGCGTGCCCCTCGGTGACCAGGCCCTCCACCGGTCCGACGCACCCCGCGCGGACCGCCGCGACCAGCGCCGCATGGCGCGTGCCGCACTCCCGGCTGGTCCGCCGCAGCACCGCCGCCAGGTTCTCGCAGCAGCCGCGCAGCCGCCCGTCCCTCGGCACCGCCGGCGCGCGCATCCGCTCCGGCCGCGGATCGCAGGGGAAGACCGAGCGCAGCGCGATGACCACCTGCTCGGCGGCGGCCAGCGCGAGCCGCTGCCCCTCCGTCGTGCCCGCGACCCGCAGCGGCAGCAGCGAGGTCGCCAGCCGGTCGTCGGGCAGCGGGGCGCGGGTCACCGCGACCGCTCCCGCCGTATGCCACGCGGCCTGCACACAGCGCCGCCCCGGGTCGCGCAGCGCCGTCTCCAGCAGCGTCTCCCCCGCCCCCGTCATCCGCTCGCCCACGATGCGCAGTTCGGGCTCGGCCTGCACGGCGACGTCGAGCTGTACGGGCCCGACCGGGCCGTCCACGGTGCAGCCGATCCGGAACCCGCGCCGCCCCTGCCGGTCCGGCCGCGCCCGGCGCGGGATGTACGCGGCCGGATCGCGGAACACCTCCGCGAGCCGGGCGCCGCCCGCGAGCCGCGCGAGCGCCGCGTACGCCTCCAGCACCCCGGACTTACCGCTGCCGCTGGGACCGGAGATCAGGGTCAGCGGGCCCAGCGAGAAGGCGGCGCGGCGGTGGGTCTTGAAGGCCGACAGCCTCAACTCGGAGACCACGGGCCGCAGTTCGGTCCTGGCGGGCAGGAGCCCGGATGCGCTCATGCTGCGGAACATATCTCTGGCACATACCGCTGAACCGTTACGCCTTCCGTATCTTCCTACCATCGGGGGATAGCCGCGGTGGTCCATGATGACCAAGGGGCGGCGGATGGCCGGAGTTCGGGGAGTTGAGGACGGGATGGGGGGCCATGGCTGACAGCACCTTCTGGATCGCGGCCCTCACCGGCGGCACCGCCGTCCTGGCCAGCTGGGTCACCAGCCGCGGCAACACCCGGGCCGCCCGGATCCAGGCGGACACCGCGGTGCTCGCCCAGCGCGCCGAGCGGCTGCGCGACAGCAGGCGCAGCGCGTATCTCGATCTGATCGAACAGACCCACAGCATCGGCGAGTTGTACTGGGAGATCGCCGCAGTCCAGCGAGCCGCCGAGGCGGGACGCCGCCCCGCCCTCCAGGAGGAGTTGGACGAACTCGCCGAGCGCGAACGCGACGAGTACGGCAAGCTGCGCCGCTGTGTGCGCGTGGTCGAGCTGGAGGGCCCGGCCGCCGCGGCCGCCGCCGCGAACGCGCTGCAGAAGGCCACCGGCCCGTTCCACCGCGCCCTGGGCGCGATGCGCTCCGGCGAGCCGGAGGCGCCGCAGCGCTTCCACGACGCCTTCCGCCCGTTCTGGCAGGCCCTCACGGACTTCGTCGAGGCCGCGAAGACGGCCCTCCACGAGGCGTAGCGCGGCGCCTCGACGGGACGCGGCGGGGGCTTGTCAGGAAGCGGTCGGCGTGGGAGGCGGGGTGGCCGGGCCGGGCCGCCGCGCAGCGCAATTTTGTCAGCAACATGTCAGTCCGCACCACTTCACGGCCCGACCGCACACCCGCACCGGAGACTCGGACGGTGGCCGTCGGCCCGGGGCCCGAGAGGCGCCATCAGCACGGATGCTGATACGCGGGCCGCTCCCCTAAACCCTTTGGCGGAGCCGCCCTCAGCCCCCAGGCCGATTTCCACGGGGACACATGGCGCGGCCTGAACAGCTGTCCTAGCGTGCCCTTTACTGGAACCTTAAATCCCTAAGGAGCGTCATGTTCGGGCGAATAGGACGGTTTTCCGTCCACCGTCCATGGCTGGTCGTCGCGTTGTGGGTCATCGCGGCGGTCGGCCTGGCCATCCTGGCCCCACCGCTGAAGTCCAGCACCGACCAGGCCGACTTCCTCCCGTCGCACTACGAATCGGTGCGGGTCTCCAAGATCCAGGAGCAGGCGTTCCCGCAGCAGGAGAGCGCGGCCGCCATCCTGGTCTACCAGCGGTCGGACGGCGGAAAGCTCTCCGCGGCCGACAAGGCCGCCGTCACCAAGGCGACCACGGGGTTCCAGGACAAGAAGTACAAGACCTTCAAGTCCGTGGTGACCACGCCCGAGGCCGTCTCCAAGGACGGCAAGATGGCGCTGGCCAACATCTACTCGACCAAGAAGGACCTCTACGACGAGGGCACCCAGCAGTCGATCAAGGACCTGCGCGCGGACCGCGACAAGCTGCTGCAGGGCACCTCGCTGAAGGTCGATGTGACCGGTCCGGCGGCTTCCGGCCTCGATGCCACCGAGTCCGAGGGTGACACCGACGCCATGATCATGATGGCCACCTTGGTCCTGATCATCGTGTTGCTCGGCGCCATCTTCCGCAGTCCGCTCATCGCGCTGATGCCCGTGCTGATGATCCTGGTGATGTTCATCATGGCCCAGGGTCTGATCGCCACCGCCAGCGACTGGTTCGGACTCGAGGCCGACAGCGGCGTCTCCGCGATCCTGATCGTGGTGCTGTTCGGCGTCGGCACGGACTACATGCTGTTCCTGCTGTTCCGCTACCGCGAACACCTCCGCCAGGGCCAGCAGCCCAAGGAGGCCCTGGTCGACGCGGTCTCCCGGGTCGGCGAGACCATCGCCTCGGCGGCCGGCGCGGTCATCGTGGCCTTCCTCGCCCTGGTGCTGTCGACGATGGGCAGCATGCGCGCCATGGGGCCCTCGCTGGCGATCTCCGTGGCGGTGACGCTCGTGGCGGCCCTCACCCTGGTGCCCGCGGTGTTCTCGCTGCTGGGAACGAAGGCGTTCTGGCCGTCCAAGGCGTGGAAGAAGGCCCCCCGCAACCGGCTCGCCAACGGCGTCGGCTCCATGGTGTCGCGCCGTCCCGGGCTGATCGCCGCGGTGTCCGCCGGTGTGCTGGCCGCCCTCGCGGTGGGCGCACTCGGCTTCAAGGCCGAATTCGACACCGACAGTTCGCTCCCCAAGGACCTGGAGTCCGTCCAGGCCATGGCGGAGCTGCAGAAGAGCTTCTCGGCCGGCGAGTCCGACCCGAGCCTGGTGTACGTCCAGTCCGGCGGCGGGGACAAGCTGGACCCCGCGGCGCTGACCGGGTTCCGGCAGAAGCTGAAGGCGGTCGAGGGCGTCGGCGAGGTCTCCCCCGCCGTGCTCAACCCCAAGGGCGACGTGGCCCAGTTCAGCGTGGTGCTCGAGTACCGGCCCGCCTCCGAGAAGGCCATCGAGCTGGTGGCCGGGGAGCTGCGGGACACCGCGCACGGCTCCGCGCCCGAGGGCTCCAAGGCCCTGGTGGGCGGGTCGACCGCGGTGCTGGCCGATATCGAGGACGCGGTCAACCACGACTACCGGCTGGTGTTCCCGGTCGCGGGCCTGGCCATCATGGTGATCCTCGGCCTGCTGCTGCGCAGCGTGGTGGCGCCGCTGTATCTGATGCTCGCCGTCGGCCTCGGCTTCGCCGCGACCCTGGGTTCCACGGTCTGGCTGTTCCAGAACGTCCGGGGCGAGCACGGTCTGCTCTTCATGCTGCCGATCATCGTCTATCTCTTCGTGGTGGCGATCGGCACGGACTACAACATCCTCATGGTGGCCCGGCTGCGGGAGGAGGTCCGCAAGGGCAAGACACCGGCCGAGGCGGCCCGGCTCGCGGTGGCCCAGTCGGCGCCGACGATCGGTTCGGCCGCCATCATCCTGGCGGGCACCTTCGGTGTGCTGATGCTGGCCAGCAACACCATGCTCCAGCAGATGGGCTTCGCCGTGGCCTTCGGCATCCTGCTCACCGCGTTCATCATGGCGCTGCTGCTGGTGCCGACGGTGACCTCGATGCTCGGCTCCAAGGCGTGGTGGCCCAACCACCGCTACGACTCCCCCGACACGCCCGGCGTCTCCGGCCCCGGGCGGGCCGAGGAGCCCGATGCGGCGGGCGAGACCGTACGGGTGTGACCTGACGGTCCCCTCGGACGCCCGAACGGCCCGGTGGCCCTTCGCGACATCGTCGCGGAGGGCCACCGGTGGGGGGTGCGGCGGATCAGGGGCCGACCGGCCAGAACAACTCGGCCGGGTCCCCGCCGCCGTGGCCCTTCGCATGGGCATCGAACAGGTCCCGGAAGTCCGCGTCCGGCGGCCAGAGCATGGAGTGCTGCGAGCGGTAGCTCTCGATCGCCTCGTACTTGGCGGACCAGGAGGCGTCCCCGGCGGTCTCGCCCACCGGGTCCAGCAGGGCCCGCTCGTCCGGGAGCGGCGGGATGTCACTGCCCCGCAGTCCGTACGGAAGGTCCTCCCAGCACCGCACCGGGACCTTCCCGGCGAGCGCGGTGACCACCGCGTCGCGGGTGCGCCGGTGGTCGATGTGGTTGCCGACCGCCGCGCTGGTCAGCACCAGTTCGGGCCGGGTCCGCTCGGCCAGCTCGGCCACGGTGCGCGTGAGCAGGTCACAGAGCTGGGGTTCGGCGGCGTCGCTGCCCTGCACCATCGGGCCGTCGACGTCGATGAGCCAGCCGCCGTCGGGCAGCCGCCGGTAGACGGCGTCGAGGAACTCGCCGTGGACGGGGGTGGCGCCCAGCCGGGCCAGGGCCTTGCGGTCCTCCTCCCGCCGGTGCTCCATCGGCTCGGTCTCCAGGCCCCAGGTGTAGTGGAAGTACTCGGCGATGGGTGAGTACGGCAGCGGCGGGATGCCCGCGAACAGGGTGAAGACCGTGACCTGCGCGCCTTCGGAGGCCAGGTGGTGGATGCGGCTGCCGGCGGACAGCACGGCGTCGTCCAGGTGCGGGGAGACGACGAGGATGTGGGAGGGCATCAGGACGTGGACCGTTCGTCATCGGTGGTGGACGGTTCGTTCGCGGCGGGGGACTCCGGCGCCTGCGGGGTACGGGGGACCTGCTGACGGGCGCCGTCGGCCGTCTCCAGCTCCCCGGTCTCGCCCTGGGCCAGGGCGGCGGCGATCGCCGACGCGGAGCCGGGCCGGTTCTTCTGCACCCAGCCGGGGATGTTGCGTTGTTTGAGGGACCCCTCGGAGATGACGAGCGCGCCCGGCGGGACGTCCTCGGCGATCAGCGCGCGGGCCCCCGAATAGACCCCGTCGCCCACAGTGACCGGTGCGATGAGCCCGTTCTGGCCACCGATGCGGACGTTGCGGCCCACGACGGAGCGGTACTTCTTCCGGCCGTCGTAGTTGGCGAAGCCGGACAGGCCGCCGATGTTGCTCCCCTCGCCGATGTCCGCGTCGCCGATGTACGACAGATGCGGGACCTTGGCCCCGGCGCCCAGCGTGGAGTTCTTGATCTCCACGAACGTGCCGACCTTGGCGCCCTTGTCGAGCCGGGTGTCGGGGCGCACATAGGCGTACGGACCGACCTGCGCCGACGCCCCCAGGACCGCCTTCTCCAGCACCGAGCTGTTGACCTGGGCGTCGGCACCGACCTCGGACCGGAACACGGTCGAGTAGGCCCGCACCCGGGCGCCCGCGCCGAGGTCCGAGCCGGTCACGGTGGACCGCTCCACCAGCGCCCCCTCGCCCACGGCGGAGTCCCGCACCTCGCTGTCCGGGCCGATCACCGCACCGGCCGCCACCGAACTGGCGCCGAGCACCCGGGTGTTGGTGAGCACCACCGCCCCGGCCGCCAGCCTGGCGCCGACGTCGATCCAGGCCGTCCCCGGGTCGGCGATGTCGACCCCGGCCGCCAGCCACCAGCGGTTGATCCGGTCGCGCAGGACGGCCCGCACCCGGGCCAGCTGGACCTGGTCGTTGGCGCCCAGGATGTCGTCCGGGTCCTCCGCGACGGTGATGCCGATGCGCAGGTCGTGCGCGGTGAAGTAGTCGAGCACGGTGGCCAGGTACTCGCCGGTGGTGTGCCCGCCGGCCAGCAGGTCGTCGAAGGCCGCGCGCAGGGCCGTGGCCTCGAACGCGTAGACCCCCGCCCCCACTTCGCGCAGCCGTCCGCCGGCCGGTCCGTCGCCGGGTTCACGGCGGTCGCCCCGGTCCGGCGGCAGCAGCGCCTCGTACTCCCCCACCTCGGACCGCAGTACCAGGCTGTAGCCGACGGTGTCCGGCAGGCGGCCGGACAGCAGGGTCATGGCGTTGCCCGCCTTCTCGTGGTCGGCGACCAGCCGGGCCAGCGTGGGCCCGGTGAGCAGCGGCGCGTCCCCGCAGCTCACCAGGATGGTCCCGGTGAAGTCCGGGAGGCGGTCCACGGCGGCGAGCAGGGCCTGGCCGTAGCCGCCCTGATGCTCCTGGACGGCGGTCTCCGGCGCTGCCGCGGCGCCCGTGCCATGGGCGGCGAGGTATTCCTCGACGGCCGCGCGCTGGTGTCCGGTGACCACGACCGTGCGCCGCGGCGCGAGTTCGGCCACGGCGTCGAGGACATGGCCGAGCATGGCCCGGCCGCCGACCTCGCGCAGCACCTTCTGCGGGCCGGGTCCCATGCGCTCCCCGTTCCCCGCGGCGAGCACCACGGCGGCCAGCTCCCGGGCGTTCTCCTCCCGGTCCTCCCCCGGCCCGGAAGTCAATTCTTCTGTACCGTCGAGTATCTTCTGGGAAATCATCTCAATCAGCCCCTCCTGAGGTTGCTCAGGCCGCCCGGACTCCCTTTTGGACAGCGTGATGCAGGTCTCAGACAAGGGCGAAGCAGACAGGCCCGCAAGGGATGCGCTGAGCCCTTGGCAGGAAGCTGTCTGCACGCTCGACCGTGCTGCCCGGCCTTCCTAGCATCGAATTCACCACATGACGTCAACCGGCCATCTGAAGCGTCCGGATGGCGGAAGAGGAGTTATCCGTGAACGTCTCCAGCCCGGGCCTTCCGGAGGGAATTCCGGAGAATGCGCGACCGCTGCACATCGCCATGTTCAACATCCCGGCGGACGGTCATGTGAATCCGAATCTCGCGCTCTGTACGGAATTGGTCAAGCGGGGCCACCGGGTCAGCTTCTCCATCGACGAGGGGCGTGCCGCGGCGGTGCGGGCCACCGGGGCCGAGCCGGTCGTCTACCGGTCGACCTTCCCGGACGCGAGCCGCGGCGAGCGGTTCCCCATCCATGATGTGATCGCGATGTCCTCGCTCTTCCTGCGGGAGGCGGTCGCGGTGCTGCCGCAGCAGATCGCCGCCTTCGAGGACGACCGCCCCGATATCGTCCTCTACGACTACGCCGCGCTGTCGGCCCAGATCCTGGCCAGGCGCTGGGGCGTCCCGGCGGTGCGGCTCTCCCCGACCCGGGTGTCCAGCAACACCTACGAGCGGGATCTGGCCCCGTTCTACGCCTCGGTGGCGGACGACCCGGCGTGGCTGGCCTACCGGGCGGAGTTCCAGCGCTTCCTGGACGAGGGCGGGATGGAGCTGACCATCGAGGAGTTCCTCTACGTCGGACGGGCCGACCACTATGTGGTCACCATCCCGCGCGCCTTCCAGGCCGACGCGGACGAACTCGGCGACGCCTACACGTTCGTGGGCCCGGTGGTGCGCGACCAGGACCACCAGGTTCCCTGGCGGCGGCCCGCGGACGGCCGGCCGGTGCTGCTGATCGCCTTCGGCTCGATCGCGCCCGAGGTCCCGCAGGTGCAGCGGGTCTTCTTCGAGTGCGCGGAGGCGTTCGCCGACTCGCCGTGGCATGTGGTGATGTCGATCGGCAAGCATCTGGACCCGGCGGACTTCGGACCGCTGCCCCCGCACATCGAGCTGGACCCGGACGTCCCCCAGCTCCAGGTCCTGGCCGAGGCCGCGGCGTTCATCACGCATGCGGGCATGGGCTCCACCATGGAGGCGATCCAGTACGGCGTTCCCCTGGTGGCGGTGCCCATGGCGTTCGACCAGCTGGAGAACGCCCGGCTGACGGAGGAACTGGGCATCGGCGTACGGGTGCCCTTCGAAGGGGTCACCGGCGAGGAGCTGCGCGAGGCGGTGGAGCGGGTGTCCGCCGACCCCGAGGTGCCCCGGCGGCTGGCGGAACTGCGCGCGCAGATCCTCGCGGAGGGCGGCGCCTCCGGGGCGGCCGACGCGGTCGAGGGCGTACTGCGGCGCGCGCGGGCCGGCGTGTGAGCGGATCGGGAACGGCCGCCGGGGCGGGGCCGGCGCGGCAGACGCGCCGGGCCGCCCTGGCCGCCTTCGTCTGGGCGGTCGTCTTCACCGCGATGCATGTGTACTGGTTCGCCGGGGGCCGGTTCGGGCTCGGCGACGCTCCCGAGGTGGTGCCGCGCGCCACCAGCACCAGCGACCGGATCCAGGGCGCGGTCATCACCGTCATGTTCGCGGTGGGGATCGTGCTGCCCCTGGCGCTGACCCGGCCGTGGGGGCGGCGGATCCCGCGGTGGGCGGCGCTGTGCTGCCTGTGGACCGGCTGCGCGCTGGTGGCGGTGCGCGGCGGCGCCGGGCTGCTGGACACGGCGCTGCGCGGCACCGGGCTGGCGCCGCACGGTCTGACCGGCCTGACGTACGAGCAGATCACCGGCGACGCCCACCCTTCCGCGTACACCATCTGGTCCGGGGTCGGCGTCGACGCCTACTTCGTGCTCGGCGGGATCCTGTACGGCCTGACCGCCCTGTGGCTGGGCCGCGGGGCCCGGCCCGGGCGGCCCGTCACGGCAGAGTGACCACCAGCGCGGCGTGCGCGAGCCCCGCGCCGAACCCCGCCAGCAGGGCCAGTCCCCCCGAGGGCAGCGCCCCGCGGTCCCTGAGGGCCTCCATGGCGAGCGGGACGGACGCGGCGGAGGTGTTTCCGGCGGAGGTGATGTCGTCGGCGACCACGACATGCGGCGGCAGGTCCAGGGCCTTGGCCACCGCCTCGGTGATGCGCAGGTTCGCCTGGTGCGGGATGAAGGCGGCCAGCTGCTCCGCCGTGACGCCCGCCCGGCCCAGGGCGGCGGCCGCCGTGCGCGGCACCTCCCTGATCGCCCAGCGGAACACCTCGGACCCGGCCATCCGCATGTACGGCCAGGGGTGGTCCGCGTCCCGGGCGGCGGTCCAGGGCTCCTGGTGGGCGATGAGGTCGTGCCGGTCCCCGTCGGACCCCCAGGCCACGGACCTGATCCCGGGTTCGTCGGCGGGGCCGACCAGCACCGCGCCCGCGCCGTCCGCGAAGAGGAAGGCGGCCCCCCGGTCGTCCGGGTCGACGATGTCGGTCATCCGCTCGGAGCCGATCACCAGCACCCGGCGGGAGGTGCCCGCGCGGACGAGCCCGTCCGCCACGGCCAGGGCGTAGCAGAAGCCCGCGCAGGCCACGTGCACATCGAAGGCGGCGGCGGACCGCGCGCCGACGGCCGCGGCCACCTGGGGCGCCGCCGCCGGGCTCTGGTACAGGTACGACATCGAGGCCAGCAGCACGGTGTCGACGTCGGCCGGGGCCACGCCCGCGTCGGCCAGCGCCTTGCCCCCGGCGTGCGCGGCCATGGCGATCACCGTCTCGTCCGGCCCGGCGTAGCGCCGGCTGACGATGCCCGACCGGCGCCGTATCCAGGTGTCGGAGGAGTCCAGGCGCGCGCACAGCTCCTCGTTGGGCACGGTGCGGGCGGGGCGGTAGCCGCCCAGTCCCAGGATGCGCGCGCCCGCCCGCCCCTGACGTCCGGTCATGACGGACCTCCGCCCACGCGCACGAGGGTGCCGTCCACGTACTGCTGGCGGCAGGTGCCGCGGCGCACCTTTCCGCTGGTCGTCTTGGGGAGGGTGCCGCGGCGGATGACGACGACGTCCTCGGCCTCCAGCCGGTGGTCGCTGCGCACCCGCTCGCGCACGGCGCTGACGAGCACGTCGTGACCGGCCGCGCGCAGCGCCCGGCCGTCCGCCTCGATCACCACGACCAGGGCCTCCCGGTCGCCCCTGTCGACGGCGAAGGCGGCCGCGGAGGCGGGGCGCAGCGCGGGGTGGCTGCGTTCGGCGGAGTACTCCAGATCCTGCGGGTAGTGGTTGCGGCCCTTGACGACGAGGAGGTCCTTGAGCCGTCCGGTGACATAGAGCTCGCCGTCGCGGACGAAGCCGATGTCGCCGGTGCGCAGGAACGCCCCGGTGTCGGCGTCGCCGGCGATCCGGGCCCGGAAGGTCTCCTCGCTCTCCCGCTCGCGGCCCGCGTACCCGGCCGCGACGCAGGGGCCGGCGGCCCAGATCTCGCCCACCCGGCCGGGGGCGGCCGCGCGGTGGGTGGCGGGGTCCACGATGCGCACGCGGGTGTCGCCGATGGTGCGGCCGCAGCTGACCACGGGTATCGCGGCGGCGTCCGTGGTCACCGTGACCCGTCCCTCGCCGAGATCGGCGGGCGCGAGGGTGAGGGCCCGCGGCAGTTCGCCGGGGCCGCTGCCGCTGATCTTGAGGGTGTGTTCGGCGAGTCCGTATCCCGGCGAGACCGCGTGGGGGTCCAGGCCGTAGGGGGTGAACGCCTCGGTGAACGCCCGGATGGTGTGGAGCCGCACCGGCTCGGCGCCGTTGACGGCCGCCCGCCAGGCGGACAGGTCGCAGCCCGGCGCGGGGCGTGCCTCCCGTACGCACAGGTCGTAGGCGAAGTTGGGGGCCGCCGCGTGGGTGCCGCCGAACCGGGAGAGGGCCTCCAGCCAGCGGGCCGGGCGGCGGACGAACGCCTCGGGGGCCATGAGGTAGGACGGGATGCCGGCCCACAGGGGCAGGACGACGCCGAACAGCAGCCCCATGTCGTGGAAGAGCGGGAGCCAGGAGACGACGGTGCCGCCCCGGGTGGGCCACAGGGCGTCGGTCTCGGCCGCGTTGTGCCAGAAGTTGCGGTGGGTGACCATCACGCCCTTGGGCGTGCCGGTGGAGCCGGAGGTGTACTGGAGCAGCGCCACGTCGTCGAGTCCGGGGGCGGGCAGGGCCTCCCCGGCCGTCGCCGCCTGCGGGTACGCGTCGGTGGCCAGCAGTTCCAGGCCGCGCAGCTCGGGCGCGTCCGGGAAGTCCGCCAGCAGCCGGTCGCGGGTCTCCGCGGTGGTGAGGACCAGGTTGGTGCCCGAGTCGTCGGCGACGGAGCGCAGCCGGCGCAGCGCCTGGCCGTTCCTGGGGACCTGTACGGGCGCTCCCATGACCCCGGCGGCGGCGCATCCGAGCCAGGCGCGGACGAATTCGAGGCCGGTGGGATACAGCAGAACGGCGCTTTGGCCGCGCATGTCCCGGCGGCGGAGTTCGGCCGCGCGCGCGAGGGCCTGGCGCTGGAGTTCCGCGTAGGTGGCCCGTTCGTCCGGGTCCTCGCCGTTGCGGAGGTAGCAGTAGGCGAGGGCGTCGGGGGTTTCGGCGGCGCGCCGGGCGAGCAGGGCCGGCAGGGATATCAGCTTTTCGGGGGCATGGCCGACAGAAGTCATGTCCATCCTTTTCAGCGGTGGATGGCTCCTGTATAGCCAGGGGTCCCGGGCCCCTCAAGGGCGATATCACCATGCTGCCAATATCACGGAATACCGCCCGGTAACAATTCCCGGCGTCCATTCCATGACCATTCAATGCCGCATCAGTTCCGCCCGCTGCCGCGCGAAATGAGGAAAAGTACTTTCAGGCCGATCACTCCGGAGATCACCAGCAGGTGATAGCCCAGTAGTTGGAAGAGTCCTATTCCGGGAACGACCAGCGGACCGCCGTCGATGCTGAGCAGGATCACCGACATGACCCCGCTGGTGGCGGCGATGAAGGTCAGCAGGATCTCGTGCACCAGCGACCTGATGTACGTACGGTCGCGGGCGTTGGCGAAGAGCCGCACGCCGACGCCGAGGCGGCCCTGTTCGAGCGCGCTGGTGACCCGGTCCAGCCGCCGGGGCAGCCTGCGCAGCAGTTCCCAGGCCGCCATCACGTCCGTCGGGCTGATCAGCTGGCTCAGCGGATCGCCGCCGGCCCGGGCGAAGCCCCCGTCGGCGAAGGTCCGGGCCTCCTCCACCATGACGAAGCCCGGGGCGATGAGCATCAGGGTGCCCTCGAGGGTGCCCAGGGCCCGGAAGACGGCCGCGACCTCGGGCGGGATGGTCAGCCCATGGCGCTGGACCAGCCGGAAGAGGTCGGTGAAGATCTGCACGCTGGGGGTGGAGCCGGGCGCGAAGTAGCGTGACAGGAAGCGGCCGAGCTCCCGCTGCAGCCGCTGCTCGTCGATCTCCTCGGGCCGGGTGACCACTTCCAGCAGCGCGTCGCACAGGGCGGCCGAGTCCTGGCTGTTGAGCGCGAAGAGCAGGGACCGCAGACCGGAGCGGACCTGGGCGTCGACCCGGCCGACCGAGCCGAAGTCGATGACACCGATGGCGCCGTCGTCCAGCAGCAGGATGTTCCCGGGGTGCGGATCGGCGTGGAAGGTGCCGTCGATCATCACCTGGTGGAACATGTTGACCATCACCTTCCTGGCGAGCGCCAGGCGTTCCTCCTCGGTGCCCTTGAGGACCGCGGCGGCCGAGCCGATGGGGGTGCCGGTCAGGCGCTCCATGACGAGCACCTGCTCGCCCGACCACTCCTCGTACACCCTCGGCAGCCGGATGCCGGTGCCCTCCGAGCGCAGGGTCCAGGCCGTGCTCACGGTGGCGATGTTGGCCGCTTCGATCCGGAAGTCCAGCTCCTCACGGACCGAGGTGGCGAACCCGTCGGCCAGGTCCACCACCCCCAGGGCGCGGGCCCAGCCGGCGCGCCGCTCCAGCGTTCTGGCGAACCGCAGGATGATCTGCAGATCGCATTCGGCGACCTCCCGGACGCCCGGGCGGCGCACCTTGACCACGACCTCCTCGCCGGAGTGCAGCCGTGCCGCGTGGACCTGCGCTATGGAGGCCGCCGCCAGCGGCTCGTGGTCGAAGTGGGCGAACGCCTCCGTCAGCGGCATGCCCAGCTCCCGCTCCAGGGCCTCCCCCACCACCTGCCAGGGCTCCGGTGAGACCTGGTGGTGCAGCCGCCCCAGTTCGGCGATGAAGGCGGGCGGGAGCAGGTCCCGGCGGGTGGACAGCACCTGGCCCAGCTTGACGAAGGTGGCGCCGCCCTCCTCCAGCGCCAGCCGCAGCGGCCTGGCCATGCGCCCGGAGCCCAGCCCCCGGCCCCCGGTGGGGACCGCGCCATAGCGGCCGGGGCGCAGACCGTGGCGCATGGCGATGGACACGATGTGCCAGTAGCGGCGGGTGCGGGTGACCCGGGACCGCGCCGACCGCACCCAGCCGCGCGGCCCGCCCACCGAGCCGCTGGGCAGGACCACTTCGAGGACGGCCAGGAAGCCGGTGGTCACCACGAGCGTGGACCCGAACTGCACCCCGGTGAGGATGCCGCGCTGCTCGGGGCGCTGCATCAGCAGGCTGAAGACGGCCAGGCCCACCACGCTGACCAGCCCGGCCAGCAGGGACCGCACGATCCCGATGCGCAGGCCCAGCAGCCTCCGGGCGCTGAACACGAAGGCCATGATGAACGCGGTCATCACCAGGAGGGCCAGGAGGAACTGGGCCAGCTTCATCACTGCGCGGGGTCCTTCGGGTCAGCGTGCGGCGGCCCTGTGGTAGGCGCGGGCGGCCATCGGGGCCACCACGATCAGCAGGGCGCACAGGATCAGGGTGCCCGCGGCCAGCGGGTGCTGGGCCGGCAGGGCGTCGCTCACCACCGTGGAGGGGTTGCCCCACAGGTCCCGGCAGGCACTCACCACCGAACTGATGGGGTTCCACTCGCCGATGATCTGCATCCAGCGCGGCAGCCCGTCCAGCGGCACGAAGGAGTTGGACAGCAGCGCGAACGGCAGGACCATCAGCGAGGAGATGGTGTTGACCGCCTCCGGGCTGCGCACCACCAGGCCGATCAGCGCGCCGATCCAGCACATGGTGAAGCCCAGGAGGAGCAGCAGGCCGAAGCCCGCGACGGTCTTGACCAGGCCGTGGTGCGCCTTCCAGCCGATGAGCAGGCCGACCAGCGCCATGACCAGGCAGCTGAGCGCCGTCATCGCCATGTCCGAGACGGTCCGGCCGAGCAGCACCGCGTAGCGGGACATCGGCAGCGACCGGAAGCGGTCCACCAGACCGTTCTTGAGGTCGTCCGCGACGCCGGCGGCGCTCGTGCCCACCGCGGAGAACATCACCTGGGTGAAGATGCCCGCCATGATGTACTCGCGGTAGTTGCCGCCGGGCACGGACATCGCGCTGCCGAAGAGATAGCCGAAGACCAGCACCATCACGACGGGCGCGATGGTCACCCCGATCAGCTTCTCCGGTACCCGGGCGATGTGCTTCATATGACGCCCGGCCAGGATCCAGGTGTCGGTTGCCAGTTCTCTCATGCTGCCGTCTTCCCCTCGTCCTCGTCGGGCTCCCCGGCGCTGCTGCGCCCGGTCAGCGCGAGGAACACGTCGTCCATGGACGGTCTGCGCATGGCGAAGTCCGTCACCTCGATTCCCTTGCCGCGCAGCGCGGCGGCCGCGTCGGCGATGGAGTCGATGCCGGAGCCCACCGGCACCGATACGCTGCGGCCCTGGTCCCCCACCACGGGTTCGCCGACCGCGACGCGCTCCAGCAGCGCGGTGACATCCGGGACGGCGCCCGGGTCGGCGAGGCCGACCTCGAGGCGCTCCCCGCCGACCTTGCGCTTGAGCTCGTCGGGGGTGCCATCGGCGATGAGCAGCCCCTTGTCGATGACCGCGATGCGGTCGGCGAGCTGGTCCGCCTCCTCCAGGTACTGGGTGGTGAGCAGGACCGTGACGCCCGCCTCGACCTGTTCGCGGACCATGGCCCACAGGGTCATGCGGCTGGTGAGGTCCAGGCCGGTGGTCGGCTCGTCCAGGAACAGCACGCCGGGGTCGGCCAGCAGGCTGGCGGCCAGGTCCAGCCGGCGCCGCATACCGCCCGAGTAGGTCTTCGTCTCCCGGTCGGCGGCGCCCGTGAGGTCGAAGCGCTCCAGCAGTTCCTCGGCCCGCCGCTTGGCGTTGGCGCGGCCGAGTCGGTAGAGCCTGCCGATGAGGACGAGGTTCTCCCGGCCGGTCAGGCGCTCGTCCACGGCCGCGTACTGTCCCGCCAGGCCGATGCGCCTGCGGACCTCCAGGGGCGCGGTGCCGATGTCGTGGCCGGCCACCACCGCGCGGCCGCCGTCGGCCGGCAGCAGGGTGGCCAGGATCCGTACCGTGGTGGTCTTCCCGGCTCCGTTCGGTCCGAGGAGGCCGAGCACGGACCCGGCGGGCACCGTGAGGTCGACGCCCTTCAGCACCTCGTTGTCGCCGTACCGTTTGCTCAGGCCCTCGGCCTCGATCGCCACGTCCATGTTCTCTCCTGGAAAGGTCGCCGGTGTGTGCGTGATCCGGGCGGTGCCGTCATCGGTCGATGCCCGCGAGACCGCGGGCGTGGCGACGGTCGGTTCCCCGGGAGACGGCGAGCGGGTCCCAGCGCTCGTCGCGCTCGGGCAGCAGGTCCGCGTCGCCCAGCACGGCCCCGTCGTGCACCTCGTGCATCAGCCGGCGGCCGACGATGGCGGAGGCGCAGGCGATGCCGCCCACGGCGACACCGGTGATGCCGCTGCCGTAGCGGGTGTTGGCGCCCACCACGTGCAACCCCTCGACCTGGGTGCGGGTGTCGGGACGCACGCCCACGCCGCCCCAGTCCGCGAGGCCGAAGGGGGTGCCCCCGGTGGACAGGGTGTAGCGCTCATGGGTCAGCGGGGTCGCCGCCTCCAGGTGCGTGATGTGGTCCCGGAAGGGGCCGATCGCCCGCTCGGCGGCGGTGAGCATGGCCTGGGTGAACTCTTCCTTGCTCTGCCGGTAGGCGCCGTTGCGGCGGTAACGGGTGCCGTCGGCGGGCCCCGTGGTCACCCCCCAGCGGTCGTACTCGGGCGGGCACAGCGTCATCACCTGGAAGTTGCTGTGGCCCGGCGGGCACACGGTGCGCCCCTGGGGGTCCTTCTGCGACGCGAAGGACAGGAAGAGGAAGGAGATCGGGTCGATGTCGCCCTCGGCGAGCCGCCGGTAGTAGGTGTCGATGTCGTCGTCGGCGTACCACCACAGATTGGCGTTGCGCCGCTCGGGCAGCGGCCGGTCCAGGGCCACGTACAGCGTGGCGAACGGCAGGCCCATGGCCGCGTCCTGGGTCTTGGTCACCAGCTTGGCGGGGAAGTGCTCGGCGCCCACGAGGTCGAGCACGGTGCGGCGGTAGTCGGCGTTCGAGACCACCAGCGGGGCGGAGAACCGCCGTCCGTCGGCCAGCCCCACCCCGGTGACCTTGCCGTCGTCGACGAGGATGCGCGTCACATGGGCCCGGGTGAGCAGGGCCCCGCCGTGCGCCTCCAGGCTCTCCACCAGGCCCGCGGCCAGCATCTGGCCGCCGCCCTCGGGGTAGTAGGCGCCCCGCACGTAGTGGTCGGTGACGGTCGCGTGCATCGAGACGGTCGCCTGCTCGGGCCCCATGCCGTAGTTGGGCGACTGGGCGGCCAGGATGGTCCTGGCCCGCGCCGAGAGCCCGCAGTGGTCGAAGAGCCGGGAGAGCGGATGGCGGCCCCATTTGAGGGTGACCGGGGTGCGCGCGACCAGGTCGGCGACGGTCAGGTCCTCCCCGGACAGCAGGGCCGAGCGCATCTCGGCCCCCAGGGTCTCGCAGATGTCGAGGAAGGTGTCCAGGCCCTCGGCGTCCTGCGGCAGCGTCTCCTTCAGGCGCCGCCGGTACCGGTCCCAGCCGGCGGGCATGAACATGGAGGTGCTCGGCAGCACGATCTCGTCGAAGCCGTCCTGGTCCATCTCGCGGTAGGTGATCCGCTTGTCCAGGCCGAGGCCGCCGAGGATCGCGGGCAGCACCCCACCGGGCCCGCAGTCGCCGAGGTAGTGGACGCCGACGTCGAACTCGTAGGCGCGGCGGCGGCGGAACACATGGCTGTTGCCGCCCGCGACGTCATGCTGCTCCAGTACCAGGACCCGCCGCCCGGTCACCGCCAGATAGGCGGCGCAGACCAGGCCGCCGATGCCGGAGCCGACGACTATCGCATCCCAATCATCCCGGTTCGTCATGCTGGGGATCCCATCTGTGTCTCAATCGCCGTAACCGTCGCAGCAATCGGGGCCGCGGTCCCGGGCCGTGACCGGAAGCTGCCACCCACACCTTTCTCCCGTGCGACGCCCGGGATCGGGTGGGTCCGCTGCCCCCGTTCGCTCGTCTTCACCGCAGCCGCAGCAATGCGCAGGCGACCGCCCCGTCGCGGTCCACCGAGGTGATCACCGCGACCTTGCCGGAGGCCTCCGGGGCGTCCTCGGCGGTGGCGAGGACCGCGACCACCTGGAAGGCCGCGGCGGCCGCGGAGGTGTCCCCGATCGGTTCGGGGTGCGGCACCCAGCGGGGCTCGGCCTCGCCGAACAGCGCCTCCAGCACGCCCCGTTCCGCCACTCCGGCGGTCCCGGCCGGCGCGGACGGCGAGACCGCCCACACCTCGGCCGGGGTCACCCCGGAACGCCGCAGCGCGCGCTCCACGCACCGGGTCAGAGCCGGTTCCGTGCCCTCCGGGCCGGCCACCCCGGACTCCACGAGCACCACTTCGGCCAGGCCCGCCGCCGCGTCCGGCGCGCCGGCGGGGACCAGCCGCAGCACCGCACAGCCCTCGCCGAGCAGCACACCGTCGGCCCGCTCGTCCTCGCCCCGGGTGTGGTGCTCCAGCCAGGCGCGGGCGGCCGAGTGCTCCTCCACCGCGCCCACCAGCACGCTGCCCGCCCGGCCCGATGTCAGCAGACGCCGTCCGTAGTGCAGCGCCTGCAGCCCGGAGGCGCGGCCCGCGGCCACGGTGGCGTTGGGCCCGCGCAGCCCGTACCGGATGGCGCACTGCCCGGAGGCGCAGTTCATCACCGTGTTGGGGAAGTGCGAGGGGTCGACGTAGAACGGCTTTTCCTGCACGAAGGTGTCGCGGGTCAGGTCCATCATGCTCTGCGCGCTGCCGGTGTTCGTGCCGAGCACCAGCGCGACGTCCTCGCCGCCCGACGCGGGGCCGGGCTCGGTGCCCGTGACCTCCCGCAGCAGCCGGTCCACGGCCGTGACGGCCAGTCCGGTCACCCGGTCCATGGACCGGGTTCCCTTGCGTCCCAGCACCTCACGGATGACGAAGCCCGGTACCAGACAGGCTTGTTCACCAGGTCCCGACCACTCGGCCGGGTCGAGTTCCACTGCCGTTCTCCGCCCGGACCGCAGCCCCTCGACGAAGGCGTGGCGCCCGATCCCGTACGGCGACACCGCCGACCAGCCCGAGATCACGGGACCGCGCACCGCGGCAACCATGGCCGTCACAACCGATCCACTCCTTGGGGAATCGTCGCGGGTCCCGGCGGCCGCGCCCCGGGAGCCCGCTCACAGATAGAAGACCGCGCGGTATCCGGGCCAGCGGGCCGCCATGGCCCCGGCCGGTACCGTGCGTACGCCGGGCAGCAGACCGGACGTCGCGTCCGGGCCGTACGCCCGCAGGTCCTGCTCCTCGATCCAGACGCCGACCCCGGCCGCCAGCAGCACGTCCAGGCCCTTGCCCGGGGTGTTGACCGTGGTCAGCTCCCGCTTCCCCAGGCGCGGTACGGGCGTCCGCGCGGCCCGGACGGCATAGCCGACCGCCGGGCCGCGCAGCAGCACGTCCAGTCCGCCCAGGTGGCGGTGGAAGAGATACGCGCAGTAGAGGCCGTCGGAGAACTGGGTCTCCACCGCGCCCCGGTAGGCGCGCTCGACGATGGCGAGCGCGCGCCGCTCCTCGGCCGCCACGGTCACATCACTCCCAGGTAGAGCGTCTTGTCCGCGGCGGCCACATGCTCGGCGAACCTCGCCGGGGCCCGCACCGGGACCTCCGGAATGTGGTCCACCGCGCCGCGGTCGTCGCTGCAGAAGCGGCAGGCGTACCAGCGCAGCCGGTCGGGGAAGGCGAGGAGCATCTCCCGCACGAGCAGGCTCGTCGACGGATAGTCCACGGACCATTCGGCGAGGTTGCGGGGCTTGCTGTCGCCCAGCCCCCGCTGGGTGAGCATGGTGGCGTAGCCGCAGGCCCAGATCTGCACCGTGGCCCCGCCGTCCAGCATGGCCTGCGACAGCCGCAGCGCGCTGGTGAGCAGGTCGCTCTCGTAGGGCGCGCCCATGACCGTCAGCAGGACGTCGGAGCGCGGAACCGTCGTGGTCCTGGCCATCTCAGTGCCACACCACCCTGACGCCGGGGGCCAGCACCCGGGCGGAGACCTCCGGCATGCCCACCACCCGGGCCTCGGGGATCAGCCGGTCCGCGGCGAGGCCGCGCTGGGCGAGGGAGAAGTCGTCCACCCACACCTCACCGCCGGCCTCCGCAAGGGCCCGTACCTCCGCCGAGTCCTCCTCCGTGCCGCGCACGGCGGCGGTGACGGCGTCCTGCACGAGGACCAGCTGCACGGGATGGCCGGAGAGGGCCAGGGTGCGGCCGTCCCGGACGAACGCGCCACAGGCGGGGCCCGCCCAGGGGCCACGGCTCTCGATGAGCAGATGGGGAGAGTTAAGGACCGGTGCGTCTTCTCGCGTCATGATTCCCATGCCTTCAGCCGACCGTCGTACCGTTCACGGCTTCGCCAGCATCGCCAGGGCCGACGCGGTGTTCCAGGCGGGCGACATGATCCTGCCAGTGCTCCCGCTGCCCGTGGAGCACGAATTCGATCAGGTCGGCCGAGGTGACCGCGCCGTCCAGCTGCCGCATCCGCTTGCGCATGGCGGCGGTCCGCGCCGCGATCTCGGGGTCGGAGGCGACGAAGGACACGGCATCCCGCAGCCGCGACGCAGTCGCCTTGTCCAGGGGGATGTGCCGCCCGAGCCCCAGGTCGACCAGGCGCTCGGCGTTGATGTGCTGGTCGTTGACCTGCGGGACGGCGACCATGGGGACCCCGTGGTGCATGGCCTCGAGCACCGAGCCCATACCGCCGTGGGTGATGAAGGCGGAAGCCCGCTCCAGCACGGCCAACTGGGGTACGGAGCGGTGCTGTTCGACATGGGGCGGCAGCGGGCCGAGCAGCGCGGGGTCGAGGGTGCCGGTCGCGAGCACCACATGCCAGGGCGTGTCGGTGAAGGCCGCCACCACTTCCCGGTAGAAGGCCAGCTGGCCGCTGCCCGCGGACCCCAGGGCCACCAGCAGCACCGGTCGCCCGTCCTCGGGGGCCCGCCACTCGCCCTGGTGCTCCCGTTTCCCGAGACAGGGGCCGACGAAGGCATAGCGCCTGTCCACGGCGTCCCCGTCGATCTGGAACTCCCGGGGCATCGGCACCAGACAGCGCTCGGGCAGCCCGGTGTAGTCGTCGATGGACAGGGCGATGCCGGCGTCGTCCAGGAACTGCCGGAATCCGCGCCGGTACTCCGACCAGCGCGGGTCGTCCGCGAAGTACTCCTCGAACATCTCCCGGCGGGCCCGGCGTTCCTCCGGGCCCGCCGCGGACACATGGGTGGAGGCGAGGCAGATGACCGGCACCTGCCAGCGGTGTGCGAGCAGCCGGCCGGTGAGCGCGCCGAAGTCGTGCAGCACCAGGTCGGGCCGGTCCGTCTCGAACGCCCGCAGCTGCCCCGGAAGGATGGCGATCGCCTCGTCGAGGGCGAGGCGGGACATGGCGACCGGATCGTCGGAGGGCCAGTCCTCGACCCGGTCCGAGGCGGGCAGGGTCGTCTCGTACGGCACCAGGGTGGCCCCGGCGGCCCGCACCTGCGGGCCGAATTCGGCCGTCACGGCATAGCTCACCCGGTGTCCACGCCGCACCAGCTCGGCCACCGTGCCGAGCGTGGGGGTCACATGGCCGTGGGCCGGGATGTTGAACAACGCGATATGGGATGTCCGTCTGTGGCTCTCCATGGCGTGCTCCGGCTCAGTCTCTGGTGACGACGACGGGGAGCCGCGAGGCGCCGATCATGTCCGACGTGTCGAGGAACTCGATGTCCGCGTCCGGCACGACATGGATGGAGCGGTAGCGGTCCAGCAGCAGGTTGAAGGCGATCCTGCTCTCCAGACGGGCGAGCGGGGCACCGATGCAGTAGTGGATGCCCTGTCCGAAGCCCACGTGCCGGTTGTTCTCCCGGTGGATGTCGAACCGGTCGGGGTCCGTGAAGGCGCTTGTGTCGCGGTTGGCGGAGGAGATCCACACATGGACGAGTTCCCCGGCCGGGATGATCTGCCCGCCGAGCTCCACGTCCTCGGCCGTCATCCGGACGAAGTTGCTGAACGAGGGCCGGATACGGACGACCTCCTCGATGGCCTGGGGCACCAGGGAGCGGTCGGCACGCACCTCGGTGTACAGCTCGGGGAAGCGGTCGAAGGTCAGGATGATGTTGCTGATCAGGGCCGCGGTGGTGGTGATCCCGCCCATCAGCAGCACGCCGGCGAAGCCCACGATCTCCTCGTCGTCGAGCGTCCGGCCGTCCATCTCGGCCTGCACCAGCGTGGTGATCAGGTCGTCGCGCGGCTCGGCGCGGCGCCTGCGGATCTGCTCGAACATATAGGTGTTGAGGGACTTCAGCCGCATCGCGGTCGCCCGGTGCCCCTCGACGCCCTGATTGCTGGCGTGCAGCAGATTGGCCCACTCCGCGAAGAGGTGGGCGTCCTCGCGGGGGGCGCCTAGGATATCGGCGATGACGGCCACGGGGAACGGGAACGCGAAGTCCTCCGCGATGTCGAACCGCTCCTTGTCGGCCACCGCGTCGAGCAGCCCGGTGGCGATCTCGAGGAGCTTCGGCTCCAGACCGGCTATATAGCGGGCGCTGAAGGCCTTGCTGACCAGCATCCGGAATTTCCGGTGCCGGGGCTCGTCCATCGCGGCGATGTTCCCCTTGAAGAAGACGTCGTAGTCCTCCTGGGGCGGCGTGATATCGGACATGTCGTTAACGAAGACATCGGTGTTGGCCATGATGTGCGTGACATCTTCGTGCCGGAACACCGACCACTGGAAGGACTGCTCGTTGTAGCTGACCGGGTCTTCCTTCCGCATCTTCTCCAGCCAGGCGAAGAAGTGTGCGTTCGCTTCGGCGGTCTGCCGGTCACGCACGGCGTCACTGGTGGTCATCGCGTTTGCGCTCCTTGGAATGTCTCAAGTTCGGGGGGATTTACCGCGCCGTACCGTGGGCGTCCGGTCCGGGGCCGTCCATGTCCTCGAGTTTCGCGGCCAGAATGCGCCCGATCTCCGCCAGCGGGCCGGGCTTCATGAGGTCCGTGTGCTGCCGGTCGACTTCCCGGGTCTCGATCCGCCCGCCGACATAGGGGCCCCAGGTGTCCGGGGTCGGGGAGATGTCGATCTTGTCGAGCGTGGCGACGACCAGCAGGATGTCGCCGCCGAACTTGTCCGGCAGATGGGTGTTGAACAGATCGCTGTTGTTGGCGTAGATCCTGGTGATGGCCTCGATGTGGCGGCCCTCGAGGGTGGCCATGGCGCTGCCGAGGCGCTGCAGCACCTCGGTCACCCGCTCATGGGTGAGCGGCCCGCCGCCGAGGTAGCGCCGGTCGTAGCCGACCCACCGCAACAGGTCGGCCAGCACGTCCTGTTCGTCGATGGGCGGCATCTTCTGGTTCGGGTAGGTGTCCAGCACGCCCAGCAGGTCGGTCTCCTCGCCCAGCGCCTCCAGACGGGTGGCCATGGCGTGGGCGATGACCCCGCCCGCCGAGTAGCCGACCAGCCGGTAGGGGCCCGAGGGCTGGACGGTGCGGATCTGCCGCACATAGTCGTCGGCCATCTCGGCGATCGTCTTGGGCAGTTGCTCGCCGTCGTCGTCGAGCCCGCGCGCCTGCAGGCCGTAGACGGGATAGTCCTGGCCCAGGTGCTTGATCAGCCCGGAGTAGCACCAGCTCAGGCCGCCCGCCGGGTGGACGCAGAAGACCGGGGGGCGGGTGCCGTGCGGCCGCAGCGGCAGCAGCACGTCCAGCGGCTGTCCCCGGTCCTCGTCGTCGAGGTGAACCGCGAGTTCGGCGGGTGTCGGGGCCTCGAAGAGGCTGCGGATGGTCAGTTCGACGCCGAACGTGGCGTGGATGCGCTTGAGCAGCCGGGTCGCCAGCAGCGACTGTCCGCCGAGGTCGAAGAAGTTGTCGTCCACGCCCACCCGGGGCGCGTCCAGGATCTCCGCGAAGAGCCCGCACAGGATCTCCTCGCGCGGCGTCCGCGGCGCCCGGCCCCCGGTGCTCACCGGCGCCTCCGGCGCGGGCAGCGCCTTACGGTCCAGCTTGCCGTTCACCGTCAACGGCAACCGCTCCAGCACCACAAAAGCAGACGGCACCATATGCTCCGGCAACAGCCCCGCCGCATGCTCCCGCAGCACCCTCGCCTCCACCTCGGCGCCCGCGTCCGGGACCACATACGCGACCAGCCGCTTATCACCGGGACGGTCCTCACGGACCACCACCACCGCCTGGCCCACCCCCGCACACTCACCCAGGACCGACTCGATCTCCCCCAGCTCGATACGGAAACCCCGCACCTTCACCTGGTCATCCGCCCGCCCGACGAACTCCAGCACGCCCCCATCGGTCCACCGCGCCACGTCTCCGGTGCGGTACATCCGGGCACCCGCCGGGCCGAACGGGTCCGCCACGAAACGCCCGGCCGTCAAACCGGGACGGTTCCAATAGCCACGCGCCACCCCGGCGCCGCCGACATACATCTCCCCCGCCACGCCGACGGGCACCGGCCGCAGACCGCCGTCGAGGACATAGACCCGAAGGTCGGGAATGCCGACGCCGATGACGCTCCCCGCACCGGATTTCGCGATACGGGAATCCAGCGCCGCATAGCTGACGTGGACGGTTGTCTCGGTGATCCCGTACATGTTCACCAGCACGGGACCGGTGTCGCCGTGCCGGTCGAACCATTCCTCGAGACGCCACAGATCCAGCGCCTCGCCGCCGAACACCACCCGCCGCAGCTTCAACCGGGCGCCGGTCTCCGGCGCCTCACGATCGGCCTGCATCAGCTGATAGAAGGCCGACGGCGTCTGATTCAGCACCGTCACCCCCTCATCCGCCAGCAACCGCAAAAACTCCCCCGGCGAACGACTCACCTCGAACGGCACCACCACCAACCGCCCACCCCGCAACAACGCACCCCACAACTCCCACACCGAGAAGTCGAACGCAAACGAATGGAACAGCGTCCATACGTCATCCGGGCCGAATCCGAACCACTGATCCGTCGCCTCGAAAAGCCGCACCACATTTCCGTGCGGCACCACGACGCCCTTGGGCCGTCCCGTGGAACCCGATGTGTAGATCACATACGCGGCCGTCTCCGGCGCGACGCGGATCCCCACATCCGACCCATTCAGCCTCGCCAACTCCGCGACGACCTCGGCGTCGTCCAGTGCCACCAGCGGAACCCCTGCCGGCACCTGGACTCCCACACCCGCCTCCGTCACCACCAGCGAGGGCCCCGCGTCCTCCCACACATACGCCACCCGGTCGGCCGGATAGCCCGGGTCCACCGGCACATACACCGCCCCGGCCTTCAGCACCGCGAGGACCGCCACCACCAGGTCCAGTGACCGGGGCAGCACCAGGCCCACCCGGTCCTCGACCGCCACCCCGCGCGCCACCAGCAACCGCGCCAGCCGATTCGCCCGCGCGTTCAGCTCTCCGTAGGACAGCGACTCCTCGCCGCACACCACCGCCACGCTCTGCGCGGACTCCCTCGCCCGCGCCTCGAACAGCTCGGTGAGGGTGGTCTCCGGTGGCGCGGCCGGGGTGTCGTCCGCCGGCGGCAGCAGACGGGCCCGCTCGTCGGGCAGCAGGATGTCCACGGTGCCCAGGGCGCGGTCCGCTCCGGCGTCCGCGAGGGACTCCATCAGCCGGCCGAATCTGCGCTGGTGGAGGGCGAGATCCTGGTCGCTGTAGAGCTCGGGGTTGCCTTCGAAGTCGATGCGCAGCCCCTGGCCCTCGCCCAGGTCGTGGACGACGACCGACAGATCCTCCACCGGGCCCAGGTTGAGGGTGTGCGGGATCGCGGGCAGTTCGCCGAAGGTCAGCCCGTGGCCGAACATCATGATGTTGATCTGCGGTCCGACCAGGCGCTGGTCGCCGCCGAGCAGGCCGAGGTCGCGGCGCAGGTCCTCGTAGCGGTAGCGCTGGTGCCGCAGGACCCGCCGCATCGATCCGGCGACCTGGGTGAGCAGTTCCCCGAAGGTCGACTCGGGCCGCACGGACAGCCGCAGCGGCAGGACGTTGGAGACCATGCCCGGGGTGGCCCGGGCGACCTTGCCGACCCGGCCGGTCACCGGCAGGCCGACGACGATGTCATCGCCTCCGGCCAGGCTCTGCAGATAGGCGGCGAGGACGGCCGTCACCACGGGCGGCCAGGGGACGCCGGCCCGGTCTCCGGCCTCCCGCAGCGCACGGGTGGACTCGGCGGACAGCCAGGTGGTGCCGCGCCGCAGGCGGGTCGGCATGGTGGGGTCCGCGGCCGTCAGGCTGGGCGGCTTGGGGCGGTCGGCGAGCAGGGTGTTCCAGTGCGCCTTGTCCTTGGCGAAGTCCTCCGAGGCACGGTAGCTCTCGTCGGCGGCCACCAGGCCCGACAGCGGTCCGAATCCGCTCTCGGGCACCGGGTTCCCGGCCGTCAGGGCGGTGTAGATCTCGGCGACCCGCCGCGAGATCAGGGCGCCGCTGAAGCCGTCCAGCACGATGTGGTGGCAGCGGTGGTACCACAGGAAGCGGTCGGGGGCGGTCTCGATGACGGCGAAGCGGACCAGTTCGTCGCCGAGGAGGTCCAGCGGGCGCCGGAAGTCGGCGCTCATCCATGCCTCGGCCGCGGCCTGCGGGTCGTCCTCGTGGCTGACGTCGATGTAGTGGACCGTTCCCGTGCCGTCCGGGTCGACCAACTGCCATACGCCCTCGGCGTCCTCGGCGAAGCGGGTGCGCAGCGCGTCGGTCTCCCGGACGACCCGGCGCAGCGCCTCCTCCAGGAGGTCGGGGTCGAGCAGCCCCTGGATCTCCAGGTACTGGGCGCCGTTGTAGATCGGGTTGTCGGGGTCCAGCCGCTGGGCGTACCACATTCCCGACTGGGCGGCGGTCAGGGGGAGCCGGGTGATCCGGGCGTCAGGCATGTCTCGTTCATCCTCGGTCGCAGTGAGACTCGCGTATCGGTGGCGCGCTCTCGCGCGGCGGCGGTGTCGACGGCGGGCGGGCCCCGGCCCGGGGACGGCCGCACGGGTGGGTGCGGCCGTTCCCGGGCCTGGCGTGGTGGGGCGGTGGGGTCAGGCGGCGCTCATCGCGTCGACCAGGCTCTTGGGCCGCATGTCGGTCCAGTTCTGGTTGATGTGGTCGAGGCACGCGTCGCGGGTGTCCTCGCCGTGGACGACCGTCCAGCCGGCCGGGACCTCGGCGAACGCCGGCCAGAGGGAGTACTGCCGCTCCTCGTTGACCAGGACGAAGAAGCGGCCCTCGGCGTTCTCGAACGGGTTGCTCATGTCGTTTCTCTCCTTGTTTCGGTTCCCGAAGGTTTCTCGGTGCCCCGGGAGGCCCCCGGGGCGGAAGGCGCCGGGTCAGTCGCCGGCGCGGAGCCGGTCCCGCAGGATCGGCCCGATGACCCGCATGGCCACCGGCTGGGTCATCTCGCCGTGGACGCAGTCGATGTCATGGACCTCGACCCGGCCGTCCACGTACCGGTCCCAGGCGTGCGGCTCCAGCCCGAGCTCCTCGCTGGAGCGGGCGGCCCGGAAGATGACCATGTCCCCGGTGAAGCGGTCGGGGGTGAACGCCTCGCTCACCACGGCGAAGTTCCGGTAGATCCGGAACATGTTCTCCGACTGCGCCGCGCTGAGCGTGGCGAACGGCGAGCCCTCCTTGCGGATGGCCTCCATCACCTCGTCGCGGTCCAGCGGGCCGTCGTGGCCGAGGTCGATGCCGGCGACCTCCAGGAGTTCCAGCAGGAACTGCTGCCGGCTCCATGGCTCGGTGTTGACCGGCGCCGCGTCCATCGGATAGCCGTCCAGGCTCATCAGCAGGGCGACCTCCTCGCCGGACGCCTGGAGGCGGGTGGCGATGCCCTGGGCGAGGGCCGCGCCGAGGGACCAGCCGAGCAGGTGGTAGGGGCCGTGCGGCTGGATCTCCCGGATCTGGCCGAGGTAGTCCTCGATGACCTCCTCGATGGTCTCGGGCAGTTCGGCGAGGTCCCGGAGCCCCCTGGCCTGGAAGGTGTAGATGGGACGGTCGCGGTCGACCTCGGGGATGAGCCGGGTGTAGGGCCAGCCGACGCCCGTGCCGGGGTGGATGCAGAACAGCGGGGGCAGGGAGCCCTGCCGCCGCAGGGGCAGCAGTACGTCCAGGTCGTCGCCGTGGTCCAGCTCGTACAGCCGCTCGGCGAGGCCCGCGACGGTCGGGGTGTTGAGGACGGTCCGGATCGTCAGGTCGACGCCGAAGGCCAGCCGCACCTGGTTGGCGAGCCGCACCATGAGCAGCGAATGGCCGCCCAGCTCGAAGAAGTTGTCGTCGATCCCGACCCGGGGCAGCCCCAGCACCTCGGCGAACACCCCGCACAGCAACTGCTCGCGCAGATTGCGCGGGGCGCGGCCCGCGACGCCGGCGGGTGCCCCGGGGGCGGGCAGCGCCTTGCGGTCCAGCTTGCCGTTGGGGGTCAGCGGCAGCTCGGGCAGCGTCACGAAGGCGGACGGCACCATGTACTCGGGCACCTCGGCCGCCAGGTGGTCGCGCAGGGCCGCCGGCCTCGGTTCGCCGCCGGCGGCCCGGGCGACGACGTACGCCACCAGGCGCCGGTCGCCGGGCTGGTCCTCCCGGACGACGACCGCGCTGTGCGCCACCTCCGCGTGGCGGGCCAGCACCGCCTCGATCTCGCCCAGTTCGATCCGGACGCCGCGCAGCTTCACCTGGTCGTCGGCGCGGCCGAGGAAGTCCAGGGCGCCGTCGGGCCGCCACCGGGCGATGTCCCCCGTGCGGTACATCCGGCCGCCGTCGGCGGAGAAGGGGTCGGCGACGAACCGTTCGGCCGACAGGCCGGGGCGGCCCAGATAGCCCCGGGCGAGCTGGACGCCCGCCAGGTACAGATCGCCGGGCACCCCGGGCGGCACCGGCCGCAGCGCCTCGTCGAGCACGTACAGCCGGGTGTTCCACACCGGCCGGCCGATGGGCACCGGGCCCGGCGGCGCCGTGCGCTCGCACTCCCAGGAGGTGACGTCCACCGATGCCTCGGTCGGGCCGTACAGGTTGTGCAGTTCGGCGTCCAGGGTGCGCAGGAACTCGTCCTGCAGCTCCCGCGGCAGCGCCTCACCGCTGCACAGCACGCGGCGCAGTCCGGTGCACCGGGCGGCGCCCGGCTCCTGGAGGAACACCTGGAGCATCGAGGGCACGAAGTGGACCGTGGTGACGCGCTCGGCCTGGATCAGCTCGGCCAGATAGGCGGGGTCCTTGTGGCCCTCGGGCCGGGCGACGACGAGCGCCGCGCCTTCGAGCAGCGGCCAGAAGAACTCCCAGACGGAGACGTCGAACCCGGCGGGCGTCTTCTGCAGCACACGGTCCTCTGCGGTGAGGCCGTAGCGCGCCTGCATCCAGGCGAGCCGGTTGACGATGCCCGAGTGCGGCACCATCACGCCCTTGGGGCGGCCGGTGGAGCCGGAGGTGTAGATGACGTAGGCGGGCGCGGCGGGGTGCAGCGGTGCGCGCCGCTCGCCGTCGGGGACGTCGCCGGCCGGGAGCCCGGCGAGGGTGTCCAGGGTGCCGGGCGCGTCCAGCGCCAGGACCGGTACGGACGCCTCGACGGGCAGTCCGGTGGCCGTCTCCGTGGTCGTCAGCAGCAGCGCCGGGGCCGCGTCCTCCAGCATGAGGCGGATGCGGTCCGCCGGGTAGTCGGGGTCCACCGGCAGATAGGCCGCGCCGGTCTTGACCACCGCGAGCAGCGCCACGACCAGTTCCGGGGAGCGCGGCACGGCGATGGCCACGCAGCCCTCGGGGCCCACTCCGCGCTCGATGAGCAGCCGCGCGAGGCGGTTGGCCCGCGCGTTGAGCTCCGCGTAGCCGAGGGTGGCCCCCTCGAAGACCAGCGCCGGCCGGTCGGGAGTGCGGGCCGCCTGCGCCTCGAACAGCGCGGGCAGGGTGGCGGCGGGCACCTGGTGGGCGGTGTCGTTCCAGCCCCGCAGGACCCGCTCGCGCTCGTCCGGGGTCAGTACGTCGACGTCGGCGATGGAGGTGTCGGGTGCGGCGGCCATGGTCCGCAGCACGCGGATCAGCCGCTGGGCGAGCGCCTCGGCGGTGTCGTGGTCGAAGAGGTCCGTGCTGTAGCGCAGGGCGCCGTCGATGCCGTCGGCGGCGCCGTCGGCCAGCAGTTCCTCGCTGAGCTCCAGGCTCAGGTCGAATTTGCTGATGTCCAGCGACACCGGCTGGGGCGTGGCGTTCAGGCCGGGCAGCGCCACCTCCGTGTCCGCGGTGTTCTGCAGGGTGAGCAGCACCTGGAACAGTGGGTGGCGGGCCTGGGAGCGCTCCGGGTTGAGGACCTCCACCAGCCGCTCGAACGGGACGTCCTGGTGCGCGAAGGCGCTCAGGTCCCGCTCCCGGACCCGCTCGATCAGCTCCTTGAAGGTCGGCGCCCCCGAGGTGTCGGTGCGCAGGACGAGCGTGTTGACGAAGAAGCCGATGAGATCGTCCAGCGCCTCGTCGGTGCGGCCGGCGACCGGGGTGCCGACGGGGATGTCGGTGCCGCCGCCGAGCCGGGTGAGCAGGGTGGCCAGGCCGGCCTGGAGGACCATGAACAGCGTGGCCCGGCCGGACCGCGCCAGCTGGCCGAGCGAGGCGTGCAGTTCGGGGTCGATCCGGAAGAGCACGGCACCGCCGCGGCCGGAGGCGACGGCGGGCCGCGGCCGGTCGGCGGGCAGCGGCAGCTCTTCGGGGAGCCGGTCCAGGTTCTCCTTCCAGTAGGCGAGCTGTCCTGCGATCGGGCTGTCCGGATCGCCCTCCTCGCCCAGCATCTCGCGCTGCCAGAGGGTGAAGTCCGCGTAGTGCACGGGGAGTTCGGCCCAGTCGGGGGTGTCGCCGCCCAGCCGTGCCACATAGGCCGTGGACAGGTCGCGGGCGAGCGGGCCCATGGACCAGCCGTCCGAGGCGATGTGGTGGATGGTCACCAGCAGCACATGGTCGGTGTCGCCGAGGGAGAACAGACGGGCCCGTACGGGGATCGCCGCGGCCAGGTCGAAGTGGGCGGTGACCTCCGCGTTGAGGGCGTCGGGCAGGTCCTCCTCGCGCACCTCGGAGTGGGGGAGGGAGATCTCGGCGGAGTCCAGGACGACCTGCCGGGGCACCCCGTCCCGCTCGTGGAACACCGTCCGCAGGCTTTCGTGCCGGGCCACGACATCGCGGAGGGCGGTCTCGAGGGCGGCCCGGTCCACCTGGCCCGCGAGCCGCATCGCGGTGGGGATGTTGTAGGCGCCGCGGTCGTCGCCGAGGCGGTCGAGGAACCACAGCCGCCGCTGGGCGAAGGACAGCGGGAGCTCCGCGGGCCGCGGCTGTGCGGTCAGCGGGGTGCGGGCCGTTCCGGCCCCGGCCACCAGGCCCGCGAGCCGGGCCGGAGTGGCGGCCTCGAACAGGGAGCGGATGGCCAGCTCCACGCCCAGCGCGGAGCGGACCCTGGACACCAGTCGGGTGGCGAGCAGCGAATGCCCGCCCAGGTCGAAGAAGTTGTCGTCCACACCGACCCGTTCGACGCCGAGGACCTCGGCGAACAGGCCGCACAGGATCTCCTCCTGCGGGGAGCGCGGCGGGCGCGCCGAGGCGCCGGCCACCTCGGGGGCGGGCAGCGCCTTGCGGTCCAGCTTCCCGTTGGCGGTCATGGGCAGCTCGGGCAGCGTGACGAACGCCGACGGCACCATGTACTCGGCCAGGGTGGCCGCGAGCCGGGTGCGCAGGGCGGCCAGGTCGGGCCGGCTCCCGGGGTCGGCGACCACGTAGCCGACCAGGCGCCGGTCACCCTCCTGGTCCTCCCGGACGACCGCGGCCGCGTGGCCCACGCCGGGGTGAGCGGCCATGACCGACTCGATCTCGCCGAGTTCGATGCGGAAGCCGCGCAGCTTGACCTGGTCGTCGGTGCGGCCGAGGCATTCCAGGAGCCCGTCGGGGCTCCACCGGGCGCGGTCCCCGGTGCGGTACATCCGGCTGCCCGCGGGTCCGTACGGGTCGGCGACGAAGCGCTCCGCCGTGAGGCCGGGCCGGTTCAGATAGCCCCGGGCCACGCCCTCCCCGGCGAGGTACAGCTCGCCGTCGGTACCGGGGGCGACCGGCCGCAGCCAGCGGTCCAGGACCAGTGCCCGGTAGTTGTGCAGCGGACGGCCGATGGGCGGCGCCGACTCCACCGGGGCGTCGGTGTCCCACGCCGTGGCGTAGACCGTGGCCTCGGTGGGGCCGTACACATTGGACAGCCGGCCGGCCGACAGGGTCTTCTGGATGTCCACGGCGGCCTGGGTGCCCAGCCGCTCGCCGCACAGCAGCACCGTGTCGGCGGTGAGCCGCACATCCCCCTGGCCGACCAGCTGGGCCAGCGCCGAGGGCACGGCGCTGACCACGGTGCCGGGCAGCTGCGCGCTCTGCCGTTCGGCGAGCGCGAGGAGGTCGTCCAGGACCTCGAGGGTGCCGCCGGACATCAGCGTCCCGAACATCTCGAAGACGGAGACGTCGAAGCTCAGCGACGTGGTGAACAGCACCCGGGCCAGCCGCTCGGCGCCCAGGGCGGTGCGCGCCCAGGCCGCGAGGTTGACCACCGCGCGGTGCGGCACGGCGACGCCCTTGGGGCGGCCGGTGGAGCCCGAGGTGTAGATGACGTACGCGGGCGAGGCGGGGTGCAGCGGGTGGAGGCGGTCGCCGTCGGCCGGATCGGTCGCCGGGCTGTGCTCCAGGGCCCGCTCCACCTCGGGGTCGTCGAGGACGACCACCCGGTGGCCGGTCGCGGGCAGGGCCGCGTCGACTCCCGACTCGGTGAGCACCAGCGCCGGCGCGGCGTCCTGGACGATGTACGCGATGCGGTCGGCCGGGTACTTGGGGTCGATGGGCAGATATCCGGCGCCCGACTTGAGCACCGCGAGGACCGCCACCAGGGTGCGGTCGTTGCGGGGCAGCGACAGCGCCACCAGCTTCTCCGGGCCCGCGCCCAGGGAGATCAGGTGGTGGGCGAGCCGGTTGGCCCGCTCGTTGAGCTCGGCGTAGCCGAGGCGGGTGTCGCCGTGCACCACCGCGAGGTGGTCCGGGGTGCGCGCCACCTGCTCCTGGAACATCGCGGGCAGCGTCGTGGCGGGCACCTCGCGCGCGGTGTCGTTCCAGTCCACCAGCACCTGGCGGCGGACGGCCGGGTCGAGCGCGTCCACCCGCCCGACGAGCTGCCCGGGGTCCTCGACCACGGCCTCGAAGAACCGGGTGAGCCGGTCGACCAGGGAGGCGACCGTCGCGCGGTCGAACACATCGGGGCGGTAGCCCACCTTGAGCAGCATCGTGGGCCCGGGGGCCATGGCGAGGCTCAGCGGGTAGTGGGTGGCGTCCCGGCCGGAGCCGCCGGTGACCCGGGCGCCGGAGAGGGAGGACTCGACCGTCCCGGAGTCCACCCGGTAGTTCTCGAAGAGGACGAGGGTGTCGAAGAGGGTGCCGACACCGGCCAGGCCCTGGATCCGGGTGAGTCCGAGGTGCTGGTGGTCCATCAGCTCGGTGTGCTGGTCCTGGAGCCGCCCCAGGAGCTGCGCCAGCGTCTCGGCCGGATCCAGCCGCACCCGCACCGGAAGGGTGTTGATGAACAGCCCCACCATCGTCTCCACCCCCGGAACCTCCGGAGGCCGACCCGAGACCGTGGTGCCGAACACCACATCGTCACGCCCGGTCAGCGACGCCAGCAGCAGACCCCACGCACCCTGCACCACCGTGTTCAGCGTCCAGCCCCGCGACCGCGCCAGCGCCGTCAGCCCCTCCGTCAGCTCGGCGGACAGCGAGGCGCTCAGCTCGTCGGGGACCACATCGGCGTGGCCCGTGGCCCGCGGCGCGAGCAGGGTCGGCTCGGCCAGACCCGCCAGCGCGGTGCGCCAGGCCGCCTCGGCGGCGGTGGTGTCCTGCTTCGCCAGCCAGGCGAGGTAGTCGCGGTACGGGGTGACCGGCGGCAGGCCGGAGGCGTCCCCGCCGCGGGCGTACAGCTCGAAGAACTCCCCCGCCACGATCGGCGAGGACCAGCCGTCCATGAGGATGTGGTGCTTGGTCAGCAGCAGCCGGTGGTCCTTCGGGCCCATCCTGACCAGGGTGAACCGCATCAGCGGCGGTCTGGCCATGTCGAACCGGCGGGTGCGGTCCTCGTCCACGATGCGCTGCGCGGCCTCCTCGCGGCGCTCCTCGTCCTCGATGCCGCCGAGGTCGTGCTCCTGCCAGGGCAGGGGCACCTCGCGCCGGATGACCTGCATCGGGCGTTCCCCGCCCTTGTGCCGGAACCCGGCGCGCAGCACGGCGTGCCGCTTGAGCAGGGCGCGGCCGGCGGCCCTGAGGGCGTCGGTGTCGATGTCGCCCTCGAGGTGGAACACGCTCTGCACGGTGTAGGGGTCGATTCCCTCGGTGTCGTACAGGGCGTGGAACAGCAGTCCCTCCTGCAACGGCCCCAGGGGCAGTACATCCTCGATCCGGGATTGCTTCACCGGGTGATCCCCCACTCCTCGTCGAGCTCGTCTTCGTCCGACTCGTCGTCCAACTCGTCTTCGAGTTCGTCGATCTCCTGCTGGCTCAGCGACACCAGTGGCAGGTCCGAGGGCGTGTGGCCGCCGGAGGCGCCGCCGCCCTCGACATGGGTGACCAGGGCCTGGAGCACCTGGGCCCAGATCTCGCTGAGCTCCTTGACCTCGGGCTCGCGGAACAGGGCGCCGGGGAAGGCCCAGGCGACCCGCAGCCGGGGGCCGTCGGCGTGGTCCTCGGTGACCGCGTTGAGGGACAGGGCGTACATCATCGGGGCGTCCTGGTCGGAGAACCCGGGGGCCTTCTCCGGCGCCGCCGCCCAGTCGGCGTACTCGGCGCGGCCCGCCATGTCGAACCGGCCCAGGTAGTTGAAGCCGATCTGGCGGGGCAGGAAGCCGGCCAGGACGGGCTTGGTGTCCAGGTTGAGGTGGCGCAGCAGCCCGAAGCCGAGGCCGTTGTCGGGGGTGGCGCGCAGCTGCTCCTTCACGCGCTTGAGCGCGTCCCCGACGGCCGGGCCGCCGGCCAGGACCTCGCGCCAGTCGAGCCGGCCGGGGTCCAGGCGCACCGGGTAGATGCTGGAGAACCAGCCGACCGTCCGGGACAGGTCGACACCGTCGGTGAACTCCTCGCGGCCGTGTCCCTCCAGGTCGACGAGGACGGCCGGGTGGTCCTCACCGCCGCGGGAGTGCCGCCACTGGGCGACCGCCAGGGCGAGCGCGGTGAGCAGCACGTCGTTGATGCCGGCGTTGAACGCCGCCGGGACCTTGGTGAGGACGGGCCCGGTCAGCTCGGGCGGCAGGATCTGCCACAGCCCGCCCATGGTGTGGTTCATGTCCTGCGACGGGTCCAGGGGCCGCTCGCTGAGCAGCGGGTCCGGCACGTCCAGGGTGCTGGACCACAGCTCCGCCTCCTTGACCCGCTCGGCGGCGTACGCGGAGGCGACCAGGTGCTCGGCCCAGCGCCGGAACGAGGTCCCGACCGGCTGGAGTTCGGCCGGGCGGCCCTCCTTGGCCGCCTGCCAGGCCGCCTCAAGGTCGGTCTCCAGGATGCGCCAGGAGACGCCGTCCACGACCAGGTGGTGGATGATCACCAGGAGCCGGCCGGAGGCCTCGGGGCCCGCGTCGAACCAGACCGCCTGGAGCATCCGCCCCTGCTCGGGCGAGAGCCGCGCCCACGCGCTCTCCCCCTCGGTCTCGATGACGGCCCGCAGCGCGTCCGCGCTCAGCCCCGCGACGTCGACCCGGGTGAGGGACTCGGCCGCGCGCACGGTGCCGCGCGGCGGCACCTCCAGCGACCACTCGCCACCGCCCTCCGGACGGGTCAGCCGCATGCGCAGGGCGTCATGGTGGTCGAGCACGGTCTGCACCGTGGTCTCCAGCGGGCCCTCCCCGAGGTCGGCGGGGACCTGCAGCAGCACCGACTGGGCGTACTTGCCGATCGGGCCGCCGCGGTCGCGCAGCCGGTGGATGATCGGGGTGAGCGGCACCGAGCCGACCCCGGTGTCGGTCCCCTTGCCGACGCGCTTGCCGACGGTGCCCGCGTGGGACGCCAGCGCCTCGACCGTCTTGTGCTGGAAGACGGCCCGGGGGGTGAGCGAGAGCCCGGCCTTGCGGGCCCGGCTGACCAGCTGGATGGAGATGATGCTGTCGCCGCCGAGGTCGAAGAAGCTGTCGTGCACACCGACTTCGGACAGGTCGAGCAGATCCGCGAAGATCTCGCAGAGGATCTCCTCCTGCGAGGTGCGCGGCCCCTGCTTGGTGACCGTGGTGGCGAAGTCCGGCGCGGGCAGCGCCGCCCGGTCCAGCTTGCCGTGCGCGGTCAGCGGCAGCGCGTCCAGCAGGACGACCGCGGCGGGCACCATGTAGTCCGGCACCGCGTCCGCGACCCGGGCCCGGAGCGCCGCCGGGTCGGGGCGGGCTCCCGCGGCGGGCACGGCGTAGCCGATCAGGCGCCGCTCGCCCGGCTGGTCCTCGCGGACGACGACCACGGCGCGTTCCACGTCCGGGTGACCGGCGAGCACGGTCTCGATCTCGCCGAGCTCGATGCGGAAGCCGCGCACCTTGACCTGGTCGTCGGCGCGGCCGACGTACTCGAGGTTGCCGTCGGCGCGGCGGCGGGCGAGGTCGCCGGTGCGGTACATCCGGGCGCCCGGCGCGCCGTACGGGTCGGCGACGAAGCGCTCCGCCGTCAGCGCGGCACGGTTGAGGTAGCCGCGGGCCAGGGCGGTTCCCGCGATGTACAGCTCGCCCGCCACTCCGGGCGGGGCGAGCCGCAGCCCCTCGTCGAGGACGTAGAGGCGCGCGTTGCCCTGCGGGAGGCCGATCGGCACGGGACCGGACGGCACCTCGTCACCGGGCTCGATGCGGAACTCCGCGACGTTGACGGTCCCTTCGGTGGGCCCGTACACGTTCAGCACGGTGGCCCCGGGGTGACGGCGGCGCCAGTCCCGCAGCGCCTCGCCGAAGAGGGCCTCGCCGCCCAGCAGGAGTTCATTGCCGGGCGAGAAGGCGTCGGGGAGGGCCGCCAGCAGCGGCAGATGGCTGGGGGTGGCCTTCAGGAAGGTCACCGGGCGCCCGGCCAGGGCCCGCTCGGCCGTGGGGTCCTCCTCCAGCGCCGCGAGGTGCACCGCGCCGCCGACGACGAGGGGGGTGTAGAGCGCGGTCACCGAGAGGTCGAAGGAGACCGGCGAGTGCAGCAGCGCGGCGCCGGCCGCGCTCGGGTAGGACCGGCTCGTCCAGTCCAGGTAGTCGGACAGGGAGCGGTGGGTGACGACGACGCCCTTGGGACGGCCGGTGGAGCCGGAGGTGTAGATGACATACGCCGGGTGATCCACCGACAGCGGCACCAACCGCTCCCCATCGCCCAGATCCGTCTCCGCCAGAGCATCGACCCGCGCCCGGGTCTCCTCCTCGTCCAGCACCACCCGCGCCAGACCGGGTGCCTCCGGCAGCCCGGCAGCCGTGGCCCGGTCCGTCAGCAACAACGCCGGAGCGGCATCACCCAACATGTACGAGATCCGCTCGGCCGGGTAATCCGGATCCACCGGCAGATACGCACCACCGGCCTTGACCACCGCCAGCAACGCCACCACCTGCGAAGCCGAACGCGGCAACGCCAGCGCCACCATCCGCTCCGGACCCACACCCATCCCCACCAGCAGCCGCGCCAGCCGGTTCGCCCGCGCGTTCAACTCCCGGTAGGACAAGGACACCTCGCCCTCGACCAGCGCCACCGCCTCCGGCGTCCGCGCCACCTGCGCCTCCACCAGCGCCGGAAGCGACCGCACCGGCACCTCCAGCACCGGCCCGTTCCACTCCGTCAACAGCCGCGAGCGCTCCTGACCGGAAAGGATCTCCACCCGGCCCAGCCGCACCTCCGGATCCGCGACCACCGCCTCCAGCAACCGCACAAACCGCGCCACCATCCCCTCGACCGTCTCCCGGTCGAACAGATCCACGCTGTAGCGGATCTCGCCGTGCACACCACCGGCGGCGCCGTCGCCGCCGTGGTGCTCGGTCAGGTCGACGCTGAGGTCGAACTTGCTGACGGCGACGTCGACGGGCTGCGGCTCGACCGTGACGCCGTCGAGCGCCAGCTGCGGCTCGGGGTTGTTCTGGAGGTTGAGCATCACCTGGAACAGCGGGTGGCGGGCGGCCGACCGCTGCGGGTTGATCGCCTCGACCAGCCGCTCGAACGGCACATCCTGATGCGCGAACGCCGACAGATCCGACTCCCGCACCCGCTCCAGCAACTCACGGAAGGACGGGTCACCCGATACGTCGGTGCGCAGCACCAGCGTGTTCACGAAGAAGCCGACCAAGTCGTCCAACGCCACATCGGTGCGGCCCGCGACCGCCGTGCCCACCGCGATGTCCTGCCCGGCACCCAACCGCGACAACAACCCGGCCAACGCCGCCTGCACCACCATGAACACACTCGCCCGCGACTCCCGCGCCAACCGCACCAACCCCCGGTGCACCTGCGCCGACAGCCCGAACTCCACCACACCACCACGCCCGCTCAGCACCGCCGGACGCGCCCGGTCCACCGGCAACGCCAACTCCTCCGGCAACCCCGCCAACCGCTCCCGCCAGAAACCCACCTGACGGCCGAACACACTCCCCTCGACACCCTCCCCACCCAGCACCTCACGCTGCCACAACGCGAAGTCCGCATACTGCACCGGCAGCTGGGACCACACGGGCGCACGGCCCTGGCGCCGGGCCGTGTAGGCGGCGGACAGATCGCGGGCGAGGGGGCTGAGCGACCAGCCGTCCGAGCCGATGTGGTGCATGGTGAGCAGCAGGACGTGCTCGGTCCCGGACAGGGCGAACAGGTCGGCCCGCAGCAGCACATCGGCCGCCAGGTCGAACGGCCGCGCCACCGCGGCGCTCAGCGCCTCCGCCAACCCCTCCCGCGCCACCTCGGACTCGGTGAACGGCACCTCCACCGAAGCCCGCACCACCTGCCGCGGCACCCCGTCCACCTCCACGAACACCGTCCGCAGACTCTCGTGCCGCGCCACCACATCACCCAACGCCGCCCGCAACGCCACCCGGTCCAGCTCACCGGACAGACGCGTGGCGTAGGGGATGTGGTAGGCCGAGGACCCTTCCTCGATGCGGCTGACCACCCATTGGCCGTGCTGGGCGTGGGACAGCGGCAGCACCTCGGGGCGCACGTACGGCCGCACTCCCGGGCGCGCGTCGCCGGCGTGGGCGAGCTCGGTCTCCAGCCGGGCCGCGGTGGGCGCCTCGAAGAGCGCGCCCACCGCCAGCTCCACGCCCAGCGCGGAGCGGATCCGCGACACCAGGCGCGTGGCCAGCAACGAGTGGCCGCCCAGCGCGAAGAAGTCGTCGTCGGGGCCGACCCGCTCGACGCCGAGCACCTCGGCGAACAGCCCGCACAGGATCTCCTCGCGGGGCGTACGCGGCGCGCGTCCCGCTCCGCCGGTCACGGCGTCGGGGGCGGGCAGGGCCTTGCGGTCCAGCTTGCCGTTGGCGGACACCGGTAGCCGGTCCAGGGCCACGAAGGCCGACGGCACCATGTACTCGGGCACCGCCGTGGCCAGGTGGGCGCGCAGGTCCGCGAGGTCGGGGGCGTCCGCCGGGTCCGCCGCGACCGCGTAGGCGACCAGGCGCTGGTCACCGGGCCGGTCCTCCCGGACCACGACGGCCGCCGCGGCGATCCGCGGATGGCCGGTCAGGGCCGCCTCGATCTCGCCGAGTTCGATGCGGAAGCCGCGCAGCTTGACCTGGTCGTCGGCGCGGCCGAGGAACTCCAGGACCCCCTGGTCCGTCCAGCGGGCCACATCGCCGGTGCGGTACATCCGGCTGCCCGCGGGGCCGAACGGATCGGCGACGAAACGCTCGGCCGTCAGGTCGGGCCGGTCGAGGTAGCCACGGGCCAGCTGCGCGCCCGCGAGGTAGAGGTCGCCGGCGACACCGGGGGCGACCGGGCGCAGCATGGCGTCCAGGACCAGGGTCCGGGTGTTCCAGACCGGGCGGCCGATGGGCACCGGGCCGGGTGCGTGAGCGGCCTCGCACTGCCAGTACGTGACGTCCACGGACGCCTCGGTGGGGCCGTACAGGTTGTGCAGGTCCGCCGTCAGCACGGAGAAGAACCGCTCGCGCAGCGCGTCGGGGAGCGCCTCCCCGCTGCAGATGACGCGGCGCAGTCCGGTGCACCGTTCGGCGGCCGGCTCCTGGAGGAACTCCCGCAGCATCGACGGGACGAAGTGGAGCGTGGTGACGCCCTGGGCGCACACCAGGTCGGCGAGGTACGCCGGGTCCTTGTGGCCTCCGGGGCGGGCGACGACGAGCGTGGCGCCCTCGGTGAGGGTCCAGAAGAACTCCCACACCGACACGTCGAAGCCGGCGGGGGTCTTCTGCAGCACCCGGTCGTCCGCGGCCAGCCCGTACTGCCCCTGCATCCAGGCGAGCCGGTTGACGATGCCCCGGTGCGGTACGACGACGCCCTTGGGGCGGCCGGTGGAGCCCGAGGTGTAGATGACGTAGGCGGGGTGGTCCGGGGTCAGCGGCGCGGTGCGCTCCGCGTCCTGGACGTCGGTGTCCGCGTAGCCCGCCAGCGCCGCGGCCTGCTCGGGCGCGTCCAGGACCAGGACGGGCGCGGCCGTCGTGGGCAGGTCCCGGACGGTGGCCGCGGTGGTGAGCACCAGGGCGGGCCGGGCCTGGGAGAGGACGTAGGAGGTGCGGTCCCGGGGGTGGTCGGGGTCCACCGGGAGGTAGGCGGCGCCGGTCTTGGTGACGGCGAGCAGGGCGACGATCAGGTCCACCGAGCGCGGTACGGCCAGGGCCACGGTCCGCTCGGGGCCGGCCCCCTGGGCGATGAGGTGGCGGGCGAGCCGGTTGGCCCGGGCGTTGAGGTCGGCGTAGGAGACCTCGGTGCCGTCGAAGGCCACGGCCGGGTGGTTCCGCACGGCCGCCGCGCGGGCCTCGAAGAGCCGCGGGAGCGTGTCGGGCCGCACGTCGCGCGCGGTCGCGTTCCACCGGACCAGCACGTTCTCGCGCTCGTCGGCCGCCAGGGCGTCGACGGCGGCCACCCGCTGGTCGGGGTCGGCGGCGACGGCCGCCAGGACGCGGGTGAGCCGCTCCGCGGCGGTCTCGGCCGCGGCGCGGCCGACGAGCTCGGGGCGGTGGCCGATGCGCAGCCGGATGCGCTCGCCCGGGTAGGCGATGAGGCTCAGCGGGTAGTGGGTGGCCTCCGCGCCGGAGAAGCCGGAGACCCGCACTCCGTCCACCGTCCGGTCGAGGCCGGACGGGTCGAAGGGGTAGTTCTCGAAGACGGCGAGGGTGTCGAAGAGCGCACCGGTGCCCAGCTCCCGCTGGATCTGGGTGAGTCCGAGGTGCTGGTGGTCCATCAGCTCGGTGTGCTGGTCCTGGAGCCGCCCCAGGAGCTGCGCCAGCGTCTCGGCCGGATCCAGCCGCACCCGCACCGGAAGGGTGTTGATGAACAGCCCCACCATCGTCTCCACCCCCGGAACCTCCGGAGGCCGACCCGAGACCGTGGTGCCGAACACCACATCGTCACGCCCGGTCAGCGACGCCAGCAGCAGACCCCACGCACCCTGCACCACCGTGTTCAGCGTCCAGCCCCGCGACCGCGCCAGCGCCGTCAGCCCCTCCGTCAGCTCGGCGGGGAGCTCCAGGCTGAACTCCTCGGGCATCCGGTCCACGCGCTGCCCGGCGCCCGGTACGAGGAGGGTCGGTTCGGTGACGCCGTCGAGGGCGGTGCGCCACGCCTTGGCCGCGGCGTCCCGGTCCTGGCGGGACAGCCAGGCGAGGTAGTCGCGGTACGGGGTGACCTTGGGCCGGCCGCTCTCGTCGCCACGCCGCGCGTACAGCTCGAAGAGGTCATCGACCAGCAGCGGGAAGGACCAGCCGTCCAGCAGGATGTGGTGCAGGGTGACCACCAGGCGGTACCGCTCGTCGGCGAGCCGGGCGAGGGTGAAGCGGATCAGCGGCGGTGCCGCGAGGTCGAAGCGGCGGGTGCGGTCCCGCTCGACCAGCTCGGCGAGTGCCGTCTGCCGCGTCTCGTCCGAGCCGTCCCGCAGATCGGCCTCCTGCCAGGGCAGTTCCACCTCGTGCGGAATGACCTGGACGGGCCGGCTGAGCTTCTCGTGCCGGAACCCGGCCCGCAGATTGGGGTGGCGGCGCAGCAGCGCGGCCCCGGCGGCCCGCAGGCCCTCCGGGTCGACCCGGCCTTCGAGGTCGAAGCCGAGCTGCACGGTGTAGGCGTCCACCGACCGCTCGTCGTAGAGGGCGAGGAAGAGCATGCCCTCCTGCAGGGGCGACAGGGGCAGAACGTCGGCAAGTCCCGGCTTGGTCATGAGTTCCTCCACTCGGATTCCAAAAGGTCGATCTCCGCCTGCGACAACGACACCAACGGAAGGTCCGAGGGAGTCCAGCCACTGCTCACGGACCGGTCGGACCGGTCCGACAGCGCGTCCAGTGCCGTGAACCAGCTCTCGGCGAGGTCGCGCACCTCGGGCTCGGACAGCACGCCGTCCGGCCACGACCAGGTGGCGGCCAGCCGGGGCCCGTCCACGCCGTCTTGTGTCAGCACATTGATTTCCAGGCAGTGTGCGAGCGGCAGGGCGGGGTCGGCCCCGGCGCCCAGCACGTCCGTCAGGGGGTCGGCGGTCCACTCCGCGTCCGTTCCTCCGGCCTCGGAGGGGGCGGCGAAGCGTCCCAGGTAGTTGAACGAGATCTGCGGTACGGGGCGCGTCGTGAGGGCCCGCGCGGTGTGCGGGTTGAGGTGCCGCAGCAGTCCGTAGCCCAGTCCGTTGTCCGGCAGGGCGCGCAGCTGCTCCTTGACGCGCTTCAGGGCGGCCCTTCCCTGGTCCTGTCGCGGGTCCGGGCGGCCGGGGTCCAGCCGCACGGGGTAGAGGCTGGTGAACCAGCCGACCGTGCGGGAGAGGTCGATGTCCGGGGCGAACTCCTCGCGGCCGTGCCCCTCCAGGTCGATGAGGACGGCCGTGTTGTCGCCGCCTTCGCGTCCGCGGCGCCAGCCGGTGACCGCCAGGGCCAGGGCGGTCAGCAGGACCTCGTTGACCGAGGCGCTCAGGGCGGCGGGCACCTCGGTCAGCACCGCGGTGGTGCGTCCGGGGTCCATGGTCAGCGTGAGGGACCGGGCGGTGCCGACGGTGTCCCGGGCCGGGTCGAGGGGGCGCCGGCCGAGGGTGCGTTCTGGAGCGGCGGTCATCCGCTCCCACAGCGGGAGTTCGGCGGTGCGCCGGGGGCTGTGGGCCTCCTCGGCGAGGCGTTCCGCCCACGTCCGGAACGACGTGCCCACGGGCTCGAGCCGGGCCGGCCGGTCCGCCGCCGCGGCCTGCCAGGCAGCGGTCAGATCGGGCACCAGGATCCGCCAGGAGACGCCGTCCACCACGAGGTGGTGCAGGACCAGCAGCAGCCGTCCCGGCCGGTCCGGTCCGGCGTCGAACCAGACCGCCTCGACCATGCCGCCGGTCGCGGGGGCGAGACGGTCCAGCGCGCGCGCCGACTCGGCGGTGACGCGGTCGGACAGGGCGTCGCCGTCCAGTCCCGCCACCTCGACCCGGGTGACCCGGGGGGCGGCCGGGACGGCGCCGGGCTCGGGGACCTCCATGGCCCAGGCCTCGTCGGGCGTCTGCCGTGTCAGGCGCATCCGGAGCACGTCGTGGTGGTCCAGCACGGTCTGCAGGGCCTCCCGCAGCCGGCCGAGCCCCAGGTCCGCCGGGACCCGCAGCAGCATGGTCTGGCTGAACCGGTCGACCGGGCCGCCCCGTTCGCGCTGCCAGGTGATGATCGGCGTCTCCCGGACCGGGCCGACGCCGCTGTCCGCGGCCGCGGGGCGGCTCGTCCCGCCGGTCTCGCGGGCGACGGCCGCGAGCGCCTCGACCGTGCGGTGCCGGAAGACGTCGCGCGGGGTGATGACGAGCCCCGCCTTGCGGGCCCCGCTGACGAGCTGGATGGAGACGATGCTGTCGCCGCCGAGATCGAAGAAGCTCTCGTCGACGCCCACCTCGGTCACCCCGAGCACCTCCGCGAACAGCCGGCACAGGGTTTCCTCGTGGGCCGTGGTGGGCGCGCGGCCCGGGGCGGCGGCGGTGCGTTCGGGGGCGGGCAGGGCCTTCTGGTCCAGCTTGCCGTTGGGGGTCAGCGGCAGATGGCCGAGTGCCACGGTCGCGCTCGGCACCATGTACTCGGGGAGCGCGGCGGCCACATGCTTGCGCAGGATCTGCTGATCGGGCGGGGCGGCACCGGGCTCGGGCACGATGTAGCCGACGAGCTGCCGATGGCCCGGGCGGTCCTCGCGGACGACGACCACGGCGCGTTCCACGTCCGGGTGGCCGGCGAGCACGGTCTCGATCTCGCCGAGCTCGATGCGGAAGCCGCGCAGCTTGACCTGGTCGTCGGCGCGGCCGACGTACTCCAGCTCGCCATTGGCGCGCCGGCGGACGAGGTCGCCGGTGCGGTACATCCGGGTGCCCGGTGGCCCATACGGGTGGGCCACGAACCGCTCGGCGGTGAGCCCGGGGCGGCCGAGATAGCCGCGAGCGAGCCCCTCGCCCGCGATGTACAGCTCGCCGACGACGCCCACGGGAGCGAGCCGCAGCCGCTCGTCGAGGACGAGGGCGCTGGTGTTCCACACCGGGCGGCCGATCGGCGGGGCCCCGGCCCCGGGGATGAGGGGGCCGCTGGTGGTGGCGGCGACGGTGGATTCCGTCGGGCCGTAGGCATTGACCATCCGGCGCCCGGGCGACCAGCGCTCCACCAGTTCGGCGGGGCATGCCTCGCCACCGACGATGAGGGTGCGGAAGTCGGTCAGGCCCGTGGGGGTCACCCCGGCGAGGGCGGCGGGCGGAATGAGCGCGTGGGTGATCCGCTGCCCTCCCAGCACCTCGGTGAGGGCGTCCCCGACGAGCGGCCCGGGCGGCGGGACGACCAGCGCCGCACCGTGCGGGAGGGCCATGCACACCTCCAGCACCGCCGCGTCGAAGCTGGGCGAGGCGAACTGCAGCACCCGGCTGTCGGGGGTGACGAAGAACCGCTCCGCCTCCGTCCCGCAGAACGAGGCCAGGCCGCGGTGGGTGACGACGACGCCCTTGGGACGGCCGGTGGAGCCGGAGGTGTAGATGACATACGCCGGGTGATCCACCGACAGCGGCACCAACCGCTCCCCATCGCCCAGATCCGTCTCCGCCAGAGCATCGACCCGCGCCCGGGTCTCCTCCTCGTCCAGCACCACCCGCGCCAGACCGGGTGCCTCCGGCAGCCCGGCAGCCGTGGCCCGGTCCGTCAGCAGCAACGCCGGAGCGGCATCACCCAACATGTACGAGATCCGCTCGGCCGGGTAATCCGGATCCACCGGCAGATACGCACCACCGGCCTTGACCACCGCCAGCAACGCCACCACCTGCGAAGCCGAACGCGGCAACGCCAGCGCCACCATCTGCTCCGGACCCACACCCATCCCCACCAGCAGCCGCGCCAGCCGGTTCGCCCGCGCGTTCAACTCCCGGTAGGACAAGGACACCTCGCCCTCGACCAGCGCCACCGCCTCCGGCGTGCGCCCGACCTGGGCCTCCACCAGCGCCGGAAGCGACCGCACCGGCACCTCCAGCACCGGCCCGTTCCACTCCGTCAACAGCCGCGAGCGCTCCTGACCGGAAAGGATCTCCACCCGGCCCAGCCGCACCTCCGGATCCGCGACCACCGCCTCCAGCAACCGCACAAACCGCGCCACCATCCCCTCGACCGTCTCCCGGTCGAACAGATCCACGCTGTACTCGACGACACCCTCGATCCCGGCGGGTGTGTCCTGGTCCTGATGGCGCTCGACCAGGTCCAGCGTGAGGTCGAACTTGGCGGTGGAGGTGCGCAGTTGGCGGATCCGCGTGTCGATGCCCGGCAGGTCGAGCTCGGGGTCCGGGTTGTTCTGGAGGGCGAGCATCACCTGGAACAGCGGGTGGCGGGCGGCCGACCGCTGCGGATTGACCAGCTCGACCAGCCGCTCGAACGGCACATCCTGATGCGCGAACGCCGACAGATCCGACTCCCGCACCCGGTCCACCAGTTCACGGAAGGACGGGTCACCCGATACGTCGGTGCGCAGCACCAGCGTGTTCACGAAGAAGCCGACCAAGTCGTCCAACGCCACATCGGTGCGGCCCGCGACCGCCGTGCCCACCGCGATGTCCTGCCCGGCACCCAACCGCGACAACAACCCGGCCAACGCCGCCTGCACCACCATGAACACACTCGCCCGCGACTCCCGCGCCAACCGCACCAACCCCCGGTGCACCTGCGCCGACAGCCCGAACTCCACCACACCACCACGCCCACTCAGCACCGCCGGACGCGCCCGGTCCACCGGCAACGCCAACTCCTCCGGCAACCCCGCCAACCGCTCCCGCCAGAAACCCACCTGACGGCCGAACACACTCCCCTCGACACCCTCCCCACCCAGCACCTCACGCTGCCACAACGCGAAGTCCGCATACTGCACCGGCAATTCCGCCCACTGCGGGGCCTCGTCGGCGGTGCGGGCGCGGTAGGCCGTGGTGAGGTCGGTCGACAGCGGTATCAGCGACCAGCCGTCGGCGACGATGTGGTGCATGGTGAGCAACAGGACGTGCTCGGTCCCGGACAGGGCGAACAGGTCGGCCCGCAGCAGGACGTCGGCCGCCAGGTCGAACGGCCGCGCCACCGCGGCGCTCAGCGCCTCCGCCAACCCCTCCCGCGCCACCTCGGACTCGGTGAACGGCACCTCCACCGAAGCCCGCACCACCTGCCGCGGCACCCCATCCACCTCCACGAACACCGTCCGCAGACTCTCGTGCCGCGCCACCACATCACCCAACGCCGCCCGCAACGCCACCCGGTCCAACTCACCGGAGAGGGTGATCTCGAAGGCCAGGTTGTAGGTGGCGCCGCCGTCCTCGAGCCGGTCGAGGAACCACAGGCGCTGCTGGGCGTGGGACAGGGGCAGCACCTCGGGGCGTTCGTAGCGGCGCACGCCGTCCCGGGCCACGGCCGCCGAGGTGAGGGCTTCGGCGACGCCGGCGGGCGTGGCGGCCTCGAAAAGCTCACCGACGGTCAGCTCGGCGCCCAGCTCCGAGCGGATCCGGGACACCAGGCGCGTGGCCAGGAGGGAATGCCCGCCGAGGTCGAAGAAGTTGTCGTCCGCGCCCACCCGGGGCGCGTCGAGGATCTCCGCGAACAGCCCGCACAGGATCTCCTCGCGCGGCGTCCGCGGCGCCCGGCCCCCGGCACTGACCGGCGCCTCCGGCGCGGGCAGCGCCTTACGGTCCAGCTTGCCGTTCACCGTCAACGGCAACCGCTCCAGCACCACAAAAGCAGACGGCACCATATGCTCCGGCAACAGCCCCGCCGCATGCTCCCGCAGCACCCTCGCCTCCACCTCGGCGCCCGCGTCCGGGACCACATACGCGACCAGCCGCTTATCACCGGGACGGTCCTCACGGACCACCACCACCGCCTGGCCCACCCCCGCACACTCACCCAGAACCGACTCGATCTCCCCCAGCTCGATACGGAAACCCCGCACCTTCACCTGGTCATCCGCCCGCCCGACGAACTCCAGCACGCCCCCATCGGTCCACCGCGCCACGTCTCCGGTGCGGTACATCCGGGCACCCGCCGGACCGAACGGGTCCGCCACGAAACGCCCGGCCGTCAAACCGGGACGGTTCCAATAGCCACGCGCCACCCCGGCGCCCCCGACATACATCTCTCCGGAGACACCGATCGGCACGGGCCGCAAGTCTTCATCGAGCACATAGACCCGAAGGTCGGGAATGCCGACCCCGATGACGCTCCCCGCACCGGATTTCGCGATACGGGAACCCAGCGCCGCATAACTCACATGCACCGTCGTCTCGGTGATCCCGTACATGTTCACCAGCACGGGACCGGTGTCACCGTGCCGGTCGAACCATTCCTCGAGACGCCACAGATCCAGCGCCTCGCCGCCGAACACCACCCACCGCAGCTTCAACCGGGCACCGGTCTCCGGCGCCTCACGATCGGCCTGCATCAGCTGATAGAAGGCCGACGGCGTCTGATTCAGCACCGTCACCCCCTCATCCGCCAGCAACCGCAAAAACTCCCCCGGCGAACGACTCACCTCGAACGGCACCACCACCAACCGCCCACCCCGCAACAACGCACCCCACAACTCCCACACCGAGAAGTCGAACGCAAACGAATGGAACAGCGTCCACACATCATCCGCACCGAACCCGAACCACCCATGCGTCGCCTCGAAAAGCCGCACCACATTCCCGTGCGACACCACAACGCCCTTGGGCCGCCCCGTCGACCCGGACGTGTAAATCACATAGGCCGCCGTCTCCGGCGACACCCGCACTCCCACATCCGACCCGTCCAGCCCCGCCAACTCCGCGACGACCTCGGCGTCGTCCAGCGCCACCAGCGGAACCCCCGCCGGCACCTGGACTCCCACACCCGCCTCCGTCACCACCAGCGAGGGCCCCGCGTCCTCCCACACATACGCCACCCGGTCGGCCGGATAACCCGGATCCACCGGCACATACACCGCCCCGGCCTTCAGCACCGCGAGAATCCCCACCACCAGATCCACCGACCGGGGCAATACCAGTCCCACCCGGTCCTCAACACCCACCCCGCGCGCCATCAGCAACCGCGCCAGCCGATTCGCCCGCGCATTCACCTCCCCATACGTCAACGACTCCTCGCCACAGACCACGGCGACACTTTCCGCCGAAACCCGCACCCGTGCCTCGAACAGCTCGGGAAGCGTGGCGGTCTGAACGCGATCGGACATTGCTGAACCCCTCGAAAAGAGCGTGGCCAGTGGAGGATTCGACGAACGAGATACGGAATTCACGGCACAGCGAAGGCCGGGGTGGAGGGTCCCTCCCCTACGGCTCGGACAATCCGCGGGAGACCCGTCCGCCCCGGCCTCGAATTCTCTCGGCGGGTGTGGTGACCGAGCGGTCTAGCCGCAGCCTCCTGCGTGTCCAGTATCTCCACCGGGAGCGGCAAACTGGGGCAGCTCGTCATGATGCTGCCAGCCTTTCTCGACCTCCTGGAGAGGTTGGCCGCGGAAGGCCGCGACAAAGGACGTCAGCCGGTCCGCGCCCCAGAACTTCTCCCGTCCGTAGACGAAGAACGGAACGCCGAACAGGCCGTCCTGATACGACTGGACCAGGCAATCCAGTCCCCGCTTGCGCAGCCCGGGGTCGTCCGACGCGTCCGCCAGCTGCTCGGCCGGCAGCCCCAGCTCCACGGCGATCTCGGCCATCGTCTCGCGCCGGGTGATGTCCCGGCCCTCCTGCCAGCGCGCCCGGTAGGTGAGCTCGATGAAGCGGCGGCCGTGGCCCTCCTCCTGGGCGGCGAGGTAGGCCAGGTGGGAGACCTCCCAGTTGGGGTCCTTGTCGATCGGCACGGTCATCTGCAGTCCGCGCGCCTTGGAGATCCGCGAGAGGTCCTGGAGGATGTAGAAGTTCTTCGCCCGGGACATGGCGACGATGGGCAGCTCCACATCGGCCTCGTCCAGCATCTGCTGGGTGATGGCGTCGGGCTCCCAGAACGGAATCCAGTCCATTCCGTCGGCCACGTCGGGGTAGCGCTCGGTCAGGTCCAGGTAGGCGAACCAGGAGTACGGGCTGCGCAGCGAGAAGAACCACCTCGGTGGCTTCTTGGGCTTGGGCACGGTGATGCTCCGCCTTCCGGTAGCGGTCGGTCAGGGGCCGGTCGTGGACCGGTCGGGGTGTCAGATGGTGATGCCGCCGTCGATCTGGAAGACGGCGCCGGTGATGTAGGCGGACCGGTCGGAGACCAGGTAGGAGACGAGGTCGGCGACCTCTTCCGGCCGGCCAAGCCGCTTCAGCGGGATCTGCTGCAGGGCCTTCTTGCGCACCTGCTCGCTCAGTTCCGCCGTCATGTCGGTCTCGATGAAGCCGGGGGCGACCACATTGGTGCGGATGCCGTACCGGCCGACCTCCTTGGCGAGCGACCGGGAGAAGCCGATGATGCCCGCCTTGGAGGCCGAGTAGTTGGACTGGGTGGGGTTGCCGTACACCCCCGCCACCGACGAGAGGTTCACGATGGAGCCCGACTTCCGCTTCATCATCTCGAAGATGACGGCGCGGCAGACGTGGTAGACGCCGTCGAGGTTGGTGCCGATGACCTGCTTCCACTCCTCGTCGGCCATCATCAGCAGGGGGTTGTCCCGGGTGATGCCGGCGGAGGTGACCGCGGCGTCGACCGGGCCGAGGGTCTGCTCGGTGCGGGTGACGAACGACCGGACCGACTCCATGTCGGAGACGTCGGCGCGGACGGCCAGCGCCTTGACGCCGAGCTCCCGGACCTCCTTCTCCAGGACGTTCGCCGCGGCCTCGTCGGACCGGTAGCAGTAGGCGACGTCGAAGCCGTCCCGGGCCAGGCGCAGGACCACCTCCCGCCCGATGCCGCGGGATCCGCCACTGACGAGGGCGACCCTGGACTCACTGTTGTGCACGACTGTTCCCTCTCCTGGTTGGCCGCGGGCCCCGCTGATCGGCCGCGGGCCGGGGCTATGAAACGGCGGGGGCCGCGACCTGGTCGGCGTCGGCCGGCGGGCGCAGCTGGTCCCCGGGGCGGAACGCCATCACCATGCGGGAGAAGGTCAGCGCGATCTCGCCGCCGACCAGCGTCTCGCCTTCGAAGATCACGGTGTCGGTGAGCGCCCGGAAGAGCCGCACCCGGTGCTCCAGCACGTCCCCGGGGTGGACCGGGCGGTGGAACTCCACCCCGGACATCGCGCCGGCCAGCATGACCTGGGCGGTCGGGCCGCCGGTCGCCTCGGCGCCGCACACCGCGAGCAGCCCGGCGGCCTGGCCCCAGGACTCGACCAGCAGGGTCTGCGGATAGGCGAACCGTTCCGGGGCCGCGTCCTCGCCGAGGTGGCGGTACCAGGGCTCGTTGCAGGTGATGGCCTTGAGCGCGACCAGCCGGTCACCGGGGACGAGCTCCACCACCCGGTCGATCAGCAGCATCGGATGGCGATGCGGCAGCAGGCGCTTGATACCGGCCGCGTCGATCATGGTCTGACCTCCGTACGAAAGCCCAGCCGCACCTTGGCGGACGGACCGCGCTCGGTGGCGGCCGTCGCCGTGTATGTCCAGCCGCCGTCGGCCGCCTTCCAATCGGCGCGGACGGTCAGGACGTCGCCGGGGAAGACCGGGCCGATGAAGCGGGCGGATTCCAGGGACCGCAGCGAGATGGCCGCGGTCCCGGGGGCCGTGGCGAGGGCCGCCCGGTGGGCGCACTCGACCACGCACACCCCGGGAAAGATCGGGAAGTCCGGGTAGTGGCCGGCGAAGACCGGTTCCTCCGGTTCGATGCGGAACCGGACCTCGCTGCTCAGCCCCGGCTTCCCGGCGTCCTCCGAAGCCCGCCGCACGACCTCGGGTTCGGCCCGCACCGGGCTGTTGGTGGACGTGGCGGTCACCGGGTGTACAGCTTCTGTGTCAGCAGATCGTGCGCCTGGCGCAGCGACACCACCTGGCGCAGCTCCGCCTCCGCGAACTTGACGCCGTACTTCTTCTCCAGGACCACGATGACCTCGAGCGCCATCAGGGAGTCGACCTCCAGGTCCTCCATGAAGTCGGCGTCGTCGGCCACGTCGGTGGCGTCGACCTCCAGGATGTCGGCGACGATGCCGCGCAGTTCGTCCATGTCGAGCGGGGCCGCGCCGGCCGGGTCGGAGTAGGTGACGGACATGGGGTTCCTTTCACACAGCGGGAAGGGGGATCACAGGAGGCGCAGGAGTGCGCAGGCGAGCGCGCCGTCACGGTCCACGGACGTGACCACCGCCAGCCGGCCCGCGGCCCGGTCGTCGTCCTGGGCCGCCGTCAGCACGGAGACGATCTGGAAGGCGGCGGTCGCGGCGGCGGTGTCGCCGATCGTGTCCGGCTGCGGGATCCAGCGCACCTCGTGACCGGCGAACCCGGCCCGCAGCGCGGTCCGTTCCTGCTCGCCGAGGAGGCCGGCCGGGCCCGAGGGGGATACGGCCCAGACGTCCTCGCGCGCTGCCCCGGCCCGGCGCAGCGCGCGCCGTACGGCGGACTCCAGGGCGGGGCCCGCCCCGTCGGGGCCCGCCACCCCGGCCTCGACCGCGAGCACCTCGGCGAGCCCCTCGCCGTCGGCCACGGCCTCGGCGGGCCGCAGCCGCAGCACCGCACAGCCCTCACCGAGGACGACACCGGTCTCGTCGTCGCCCCGGGTGTGCCATTCGAGCCAGGCGCGGGCCGGGGAGTACTCCTCGACGGCGCCGCACAGGACGGTCATGGCGCGTCCGGAAGCGAGCAGCCGCCGGGCGTAGTTGAGGGCGATCAGCCCGGAGGAACGCCCGGCGGCGACCGTGGTGTTCGGCCCCTTCAGCCCGTACCAGATGGCGCACTGCCCGGCGGGGCAGTTCATGATGGCGTTCGGGATGTGCGAGGGGTCGATGTAGAAGGGCTTCTCGTGGATGAGGGTGTCGCGGGTGATGTCCATCATGCTCTGGGCGCTTCCGGTGGTCGTGCCCAGGACGAGGGCGACATCGGCGCCGCTCTCGGTCGCACCGTCGGCTCCCGTGACCAGTTCCCGTACGGTCGCCACGGCCAGCCCGGTGACCCGGTCCATGGACCGGGTCCCCTTGCGGCCCAGCACCTCCTTGATGACCAGGTCCCGGGCCAGGCACACCCGTTCGTCGGGGACCGGCTCGCCGCCGGGCTCCGACGCGGTGGCCGTCCCGCGGCCCGACCGGGCGCCCTCGACGAAGGCGTCCCGGCCGATGCCGTACGGCGACACCGCCGACCATCCCGCGATGACGGGACCGCGTGTCGCGGTGGCCATCGCGGTCACGGCTGGTTCCGGCCGTCGCCGAAGGCGTCCAGGACCCGCTCGTCGAAGGTGACCAGGCGGCCCTCCTTGCCGTTCTCGACCACCCCGTAGGCGTGCGTGATGGTGCCGGTGGAGGTCTGCACCAGGCGGCCGTTACGGACCACATAGGTGTCCAGGCGCGAGGTGTAGAGCAGGTTCTTGAAGACGTTGTCGACGGTGTAGACGACGTAGAGGTCCTCTTCGAGGAGCGCCTCGTCCAGCAGCGTCACCCGGGAGTGGGTGACGGCGGGGATCCAGTTCTTCTCCTCCAGCAGCGCCCGGATGGAGATGCCGCGCGCGTCCACGAAGCGGTGCTTGGCCTCCTCCATCAGGCGCAGATAGCCCGACATCTGGAGGCGCTCGAAGAAGTGCACGAACGGGTAGGGAATGCGGAACTTCCAGCCGTACGCGTTCTTTCCGGCCAGGAGCTGTTCGAGCACGGCGTCGGTCTCGGCGCAGGCGCCGGAGATCAGCTGCTCGGTGACCGCGGGCGCGGCCGGTCCCGGCTCGGCGCCGCCGATGCGCGCGGTGACGAACCGCTCCAGGCCCTCGGGCACGGGCAGCCTGCGCAGCATCCGCACATCGTTCTCGTCGTGGCGCAGCACGGCCTTGACCTTGGAGGCCACGGCCTTCTTGGGTGCGCCGTCACGCTCGACGGTGATGGCGACCTTGAACGCCAGCTCGGTGGCGTCGTCCTTGGTCACGGGGGTCACCTCGACCGACGCCTCGTCATCGACGATGAGCGCGGTCTGGAGGCGGGAGTCGATGTCGACGATGTCGAATCCGAGGCCGTGCTCCTCGTAGAGCCTGCCGACCGGGAGCCCGCTGCGCCGGAAGTGGGCGATGACGGCCTTCTCGACCAGGTAGTTGACGTGCTTGAAACCGATGATGGTGCCGATGTTGGCACCCTCGTATCCCGGGCTGAGGACGACCGTGGTCGACTCGTTCAGCAGCGTCTTGACGGCTTGCGACATCACTTCTCCGTGAGGTGTGGGGCGGCCCGGTCCGAGAGCCGCCGGAGGAACGAGCCGACCAGGGCGGAGAACGACTCCGCGTGCTCGGACATCGGGTAGTGACCGCACCCGGGCACCGCACGCAGCTCGGCCTCGGGGAGGTCGGCCGCGAGCAGGGCGCTCTCGGCGGCGGCGAAGTCGTCCTGGCCGGTCACGACCAGGGCGGGCACGGTGATCAGTTCGGTGCGGAGCCAGGGGGTGCGCAGATAGTGCTCGAAGAACCGCACCCAGCCGTAGGGGCCGACCCGTTCGCAGACCCGCTCCGCCATGTGCCGCCGGACCGCCGGGGTGATCCGGCGGGAGGAGTGGGTGCGCAGCCCCTCCTCCATGATGTGGAGGAAGTCCCGCTGCATGCTCGAGACGGAGTCCCAGGCGAAGTCGTCCGGTGAGCGCCGGTAGAACGGTGAGACGAGGACGACGCCCCGGATCCCGTACCGCTCGCGCGGGTCGTTGCCGGCCTCGGCCTCCCGGTGGAGCAGATCGAGCAGTTGGTTCGCCGAGAACGAGTGGGCGACCACGACATCGGGCGGATCCGGCAGCCGCTCCAGGGCCGTGACGATCCAGTCGGTCCGCTCCGGCCGGCGGCTCCACGGCTGGACGTGGTCGGCGCGCCAGGGCAGGTCGGCGGTCCAGGTCTCCAGGTCCGGCGGCAGATACGGGGCCAGCCCGTCCCAGACCGCCCCGCTGCTGGCCAGACCGTGCAGGAACAGGGCGCGCAGCCGGGTCCCGTCCCGCGCGGGGCCGTGGCGCAGCAGCAAGGGCTGCCCCGCCGGAACCCGGACCCCGGCCGCGCCGGTCTCACCCTGACCCATCAGGACCGGCCCGGTGCCAGGAGGGCGAGTCCGGCCGTGGCGTCGTCGCCGTCGCCGCCGGCGAGGGCGTAGACGGGCCCGGCGCCACCGTCGGCGTACCAGCCGATGGTTCCGGCGCACTGGAGGACCCCGAGAACCGCCGATGCCTCGCCGAAGGCGTCGGCCAGCGCATGGTGGACGGTGCCGGACGGCAGTACGGGGGAGGTGAGTCCCTGCCCGTCGCCGGGGCCGAACCAGGCGGCGGGCGGGGTGCGACCGTCCCCGGCCAGCTGTTCCAGGCACGCCTCGACGCTTCCGGCGCGGACCGCGGAGCTGACCTGGGCCCGGACCTCGGCGCCGCGGACGGCGGCGGCCGCCCGGCGCTCCACGACGACGGCGGCGGCGCCGTCCACGATCCGGTCGGCCCCGGTGAGGCGGCGGACCATCTCGTTGTCCGGTTCGACGGCCAGGACCAGCGCCCGGTCGGCGCGGCGCGCGCCGACGAGGGCGGCGGCCCAGCGGACCGCGTCCAGGCCGGAGGTGGCGCCGTTGCAGACCATCAGGTTGGGGCCGCGCAGCCCGTACTTGATGGCGAGGGTCGAGGCGATCACGTTGCTGGACGCGTTGGGGGTGTCCATGGGGCTGACGCCGCCGGTGGCCCCGTCGGCCGCGATGGTGTCCACGACCGAGCAGACGGTGTCCACATTGCCGTAGTTGGAGGCCACGAGGACGGCGACGGTCTCCCCGGGGACCGTGAGCCCCTCGGGGCCGAGCAGTCCCGCGTCCGTCAGCGCCTCGTTGGCGCAGGCCAGCGCGAGCTGGGTGGCGCGGTCCTTGAAGCGCAGCCCCTTCTTGCCGATACGGGCGGCGGGGTCCACCGGTTCCGCGCCGTCGGGGACGGGGGCCAGCAGGTCCTTCGGGGTGGCGACGCCGGGCATGGCGAGCCCGACTCCGGTCAGAACGGCGTTCATCGGGCCGCCTCCACTACCGCCACGGCGTTGATGCCGCCGAAGCCGAAGGCGTCGATCTGGGCGAGGGAGACATCGGCCTGCCGGGCGGTGCCGCGGACGATCCGGAATCCCTCGGTCTCCGGGGCCGGATGATCGAGCCCGGTGATCGGGGGCACGCGGCCTTCCCGCATGGCGCGCAGGGCGACGATGAGGCTGAGCACCCCGGAGGCGCCGGAGGTGTGCCCGGTCATCGACTTGACCCCGGTCATCACGGGGCGGCCCAGCTGGTCGCCGTACACCTCCCGCAGTGCGGTGGCCTCGGCGGCGTCGTTGAGCGGGGTGCCCGTGCCGTGCACCATCACCAGTTCCACGTCCTCGGGTTTGACGCCCGCCCGGCTGTGGGCGTCCTTGATGGCCAGGGCGATCCCACCGGCGTCGGGCGCGGTGGCGTGGTAGGCGTCGCAGTTGATGCCCACGCCGCGCACCCAGCCGTGCCCGCCGCCGACGTCGTCGCGGCGCAGCACGATCGCGGCGGCGCCCTCGCCCATCACGGTGCCCTTGCGGTCCCGGTCGAACGGGCGCAGCGCGTCCGGCGGATCGAGCTGGAGCCGGTCGGAGAGGCCGAACATGCTCTCGGTGATCACGTCGACGCCCGCCACCACGACGGTGTCGGCTCCCTGGTACTCCAGCAGGTCCACGCCGAGGGCCAGCGAGTACAGGGAGGCGGAGCAGGCGTTGGAGATGGTGGTGGTGTCATCGGCGCCGAACCGTTCCCGCAGCGCGGTGCCGAAGTGCATGCGTCCGGCGTCGAAGTCCTGTCCGTCGCGCCACCACAGCTCCAGTGAGCGCAGCTCGCGCAGCCCGGTGCCGATGAGCACGGGCACCCCGCGCAGGTCCCGGGGCAGCCCGGCGTCGTCCAGCGCCTGCCCGACCGCCGTGGTCAGCAGGGCGGTGGCCCGGCCGGCGACATCGGTGCCCGGTGCGGGCCGGTCGTCCACCTCGTACAGCAGGTCCGCGTTGTACCAGTCGCGGTTGAAGCCGCGCAGGCTGTGCAGCCCGCTCCGCCCCTGGCAGAGGTTGTCGAAAATCTGCGCCGGGTCGGCTCCGACGCTGGCGACGGCTCCGACTCCGGTGATGGGCCAGCGGCTCATCGGTGCTCCTCGTACTTGCCCAGGATGACGACCGCGTTGTTGCCGCCGAAGGCGAGACCGTTGTTCTGCACGATCCGCAGGTCCGCCTCGACCGCCTCGTTGGGCACGCAGTCGACCTCGCATTCGGGGTCGGTGGCGGTGTGGTTGATGGTCGGCGGGATGAAGCGGTGCACGATCGCCAGCGAGCAGGCGATCGCGGCGAGGGCGCTGGCGGCGCCCATGGTGTGGCCGAGCATCGACTTGATGGAGATGGTCCGCGGCGGGGCGGCGCCGTACACCTCGCGGATGGCGCGGGCCTCGGTGACGTCGTTGGCCTTGGTTCCGGTGCCGTGCGCGGAGACCAGGTCGACCTCGCCGGGCTTGACGCCCGCGTTGTCCAGGGCGAGCGCCATGCAGCGGGCGACGCTGCTCTGGTTGGGGGCGACCTGGTGGTAGGCGTCGCAGTTCAGGCCGTAGCCGAGGACCTCCGCGTAGATGCGGGCGCCCCGGGCCAGGGCGGACTCCAGGCTCTCCAGGACGAGCACGCCCGCCCCCTCGCCGGTGAGGATGCCCTTGCGGTCGACGTCGAACGGCTGGCACAGCTCGGGAGCGATGGTGCCGAGCCGGTAGAAGCCGGCGAAGGTCTTGCGGCACATGGCGTCGGCGCCGCCACAGAGGGCGAAGTCCACCTCACCGGTGCGTACGGCGTCGAAGCCGTAGCCGATCGCGTAGTTGCCCGCGGCGCAGGCCGTCGGGATCGTCACCGCTTCGACGTCCGTCAGCCCGAGTTCATGGGCGACGGCCGCGGAGAGGCGGCCGGCCCGCACGCGGCGCGCGATGGTGGAGTCCATCTTCTCCGGACCGTGGGCGATCTGGCTTTCCACGAGCTGGTCCAGATCGAAGGACTCCCCATCGGTGGTGCCTATCGAGATGAGACCGCGCTGCTCTCTCAGTACGTCGAGGTCGAGATTCGCGTCCTCGACGGCCATGCGGGCCGCGGCGGCCGAGAACTGACTGGCCCGGCCGAGTTCCGCCACATCCAGATTGCGTATCCACTTCTCCGGTTCGAAGTCGACAATTTCGCAGCCTTTGGCGTGGGCGAACCCCTCGGTGTCGAAGGCGGTGATCGGCTTCGCTCCGCTGCGGCCGGAGCGAAGCCCCTCGGCGAACTCGGCGGCGCCCACTCCGATGCTGGAGAAGACGCCAAACCCGGTAAGAACCACTCTGTGAGTCGCGACGGCGGAACCGTCGCGCGCGGGAGCAGTCATCGAAACCTCCAACCAGTCTCGGCTTGAACAGCGGAAGGGATTACCAGCCGGCTGACTCGGCGACGACCTCGTTGACACCCTTGAGGTTGACCATGCGGGCGAGCTCGGACTGGTCGATGACGACCTTGAACTCCTTCTCCAGCGAGGCGAGGATCTCGATGGCGCGCAGCGAGTCGGCGTCGTGGTCCTCGCGGAAGAGGCTGGTCTCGGTGACCTCGTCCTCTTCGAGCTCGAGGATCTCGCAGACGATTTCCTTGATCTTCTCAGCGCGCTCTTCGGTAAGGGTAGGCATGATGAATTCAACCTCTCGGTCATTGCCGCCGGGCGGAATCCCCCCGTTCGGCGCTCCTATTGCGTTCCCGCACTCGAAACCATCGCAGTACGGGAATGTGATGTGCACGCCTTGCGTCAGGAAGGTGCCAACACTGCTTCGTCCAGGCGCCTTCTGATGTCGTTCGTCAGGGAATCCCGCTCGGCATTCAGGTAGAAATGGCCACCGGGCAGGACACGCATGTCGAAGGAATGTCCGGCGACCTCGGACCAGTGCCTCATCTCGTTCTCCCCGGCACCCGGGTCCCGGTCTCCGGCATAGGCCACGACCGGACAGCCGACGGGCCGCGGGGCCGCGGCCCGGTAGGTGCCCGCGATCCGGAAGTCGGCCCGTACGGACGGCAGCACGATGTCCCGGATCCCGGGGTCGGCCAGCAGCGCGGCGTCCGCGCCCCCGAGCCGCGCCACCTCGGCGATCAGCTCGTCGTCCGTGCCGAGGTGGATCTCCTTGGGGGTGACCAGATGGGGCGCCTCGCGGGACGAGACGAAGAGGCCGGCCAGGCGGTCCGCGTGCTCCGGCTGGAGACGCAGGGCCAGTTCATAGGCGAGCGACGCTCCCATGCTGTGGCCGAAGAAGGCCACCGGGACGTCGAGGAGGGGAAGCAGCTCCGCGGCCAGCGGGTCGGCGAGCTCGGCCATGCTGGTGGCACACGGTTCGGCGATCCGCTCCTGGCGGCCCGGATACCGGGTGGCCAGCACCTCGACGCCGGGGCCCAGCGCGCCGCCCCAGGTGTGGAAGAACGTCGCGGCCCCGCCCGCGTGGGGCAGACAGACCAGCCGCGCCCGCGGCTGTCCGGCCGCCGGGTACCGCCGGAACCACCGGGTGGTTCGGGCACTGCCGGACGATGTCATCGTCGCTCTCCTCATGGCTGTCTCCCGCTGCCGGGGCGGCGGCCGGCCCGCCTCCCGGGAGCGGACACGCTCCCGGTGGGCTCGCTGCCGGTGCCCCATGAGGTGTTCGGCGGCGGGTCGCGGGGAAGGGCCCCACCGCCGGGTCGACTACGCCGCCCGCGGTGCGGCGGGCCGTAGGACCCGGGACACCTTTCTAACCAGGCCCACCGCGCGCCTCAACGTCCCCTTCAGGAAGGTGCCAGGGAGGGCTCCGGAAGCGGGCCCGGAGCGGCCGGAGGGGCCTCGCGGGCGCGGCATAACAGCTTGTTGCCAGTGCGCGGCGCAGGCGGTGTCACGATGGATCACGGGCGCCCGGGCAGGGCAGGATGCGCAGGAGATCCTCTGCATCGTCCCCGTCCCCACCACCCAGCGAGCCGCCCGATGACTCACGACCCGACCTCTCCGGCCGCGGCCGAGCCTCCCTGGGCGTTCCTGGCCCGTCTGGAGGAGCAGATCGCCCGCGACCAGGAGACGTGTCTGCGCGACTGCGGGGCGCCCTGGGACGAGCTGCTGGAGCGATTCGTCGACGCCCTGACGGGGCAGCCGTGCCCGGGGACGGAAGCCCCGGCCGAGGGGAAGGCCACCGACGGCCAGGCGGCGGGCGGTCCGGGGCCGGACGGGCCGGGCGCGCCGGACGGGCCAGGCGCGCCGGACGGACCGGGGCCGGACGGATCGGGGCCGGACGGACCGGGGCCGGACGGACCGGGGCCGGACGGACCGGGGCCGGACGGATCGGGGCCGGACGGACCGGGGCCGGACGGACCGGGGCCGGACGGACCGGGGCCGGGCGGATCGGGGCCGGGGAGTGACGCCCCCGCCGGGGGCCCGTGAGGGTGGTTCCGGGGTCCGGTGCGGTCAGCCCGTCACCGGGCGGCCCAGCCCCCCGTGGTGCCGACGGACCGGGGCGGCACGCTCCGCAGTCGGGGGCGGGCGGACTGCCGCGGCAGCGTCTCGGTCAGCCCGGCGGCGGCGTCGATGACCGTGTTCCGCACCCCGCGTTCGGGGAGCTTCGCCATCCTCGACCGCGGACCGGACAGCACGAGCGCGGCGGAGACCCGGCCATCGCCGTCCCGGACCGGGACGGCGAGCACATGCTCGTCCAGCACCATCACATCGGGCCCGTGCGCCCAGCCGCGCTGCCGCACCAGCGCCAGCTGTGCCGCGTTGAAGCGTGCTCCGCGCAGCCCCGCGTACAGCTCGTCCGGGTCCTCCCAGGCGAGGAGCACCTGGGCGACGGGACCGGACTTGACGGGGCGGGCCGTGCCCAGCGGGACCGCGTCCTGTCCGGTGACCGGGTCGGCCGAGCTGGCCACGCAGATGTGCACGGCGTCGCGGCGGCGGTGCACCCGGGCGTTGAGGCCGGTGAGCGCGTGCAGTTCGGCCAGCACGCCCTCCGCGATGTGCTCCAGCCGGTCGCGCGGTTGCCCGGCCCCGGCGTGGCCGATCCTGGCACCGGGCAGGAACCGGCCGTGCGCGTCCCGGCTCAGCAGTTCGAGCCGTTCCAGGGCGGTGGCGATCCGGTAGACGGTGGGGCGCGGCAGCCCACTGATCGCCACCACCTGGGCGAGGCTGGCGGGGCGCTGCTCAACCACGCTGAGAATCATGGACGCTTTGTCGAGCACACCGACGCCGCTCAGGGGCAGCGGCCGCGACGCGACGCCCATCGCTCCCGCCCCGTCGGCGTCGGCGCGCCGATATACCGGACCGATCGGCATGTGACTCATGGAGGACTCGCCTTCCGCACGGCGGACACCGGATGGCGCGAGGCTCCGGGGCCGCGCGGCGCCGGAATCCCGCACACCGACGGCTCGCAGAAGTGGCAACCGGCCGCCGGGACGGGGCGGGAGCTGCCGCTCGCCGGTCCCCCGCTCTGATACGCCCCATCAAATCGGACGGCCCGGGAGCCGGGCAACGCCGGAGACAGGAAACTGCCAGGGCGCCCGGGCCGATCGGCCCTAGCCCCGGCCGCCCGGCTCCGCCCCGGGCGTGGGCGGAAGAAGCCCCAGCTCAGCGGCACGAACCCCGGCCTGGAAGCGGGAGTTGGCACCGAGCTGGGACATGATGTCGGCGACGTAGCGCCGGTAGGTGCGCACCGAAACGGTGAGTTCGCGGGCCGCGACCTCGTCGGTGACCCCGGCCTGGAGGTATCTCAGGATGCGGCGGGCGAACGCCGCCCGGGTGCGGTCCCCGAAGACAAACCGCTCCCCGGCCCGGAAGGCGTCCTTCCAGATGCTGTCGAAGAGCATGCGCAGCGAGTGCAGCAGTTCCGCCACCCGGATCACCGAGGTCCGCCGGCCGGCCGCCGACTCGGCCACGACGAGCGCGACACTGTCGTCCACGACGAGCGCCTGGAGCGGCGGCATATGGGCCACCCGGATGGCCACGGGCCGCTCCCGGCCCAGCTGTTCGCGGACGAAGTCGTCGTCCAGCAGCGTGGGCGTGGTCAGCAGCCGGATCGCCACGCCCTCCTGGGCGCCGTAGAGCAGGTCCCGCTCGTCCTGATCGCTGCGCCGCTGGATCCGGTCGGCCCTGGACGGCCGTCGCGCGTGGATGATGTCGATGCTGCTCGTCGCCTCCTTGACGAGGCCCGCGGCCGTCTCCAGCACGACGTCATAGGCGTTGTCGACCACGGTGATGAGCTGCTCCTGGGAGCTGCGGTCCCGGTGCAGCGCAACCATCGACTCGATGCGCGCCTTCGCTTCCAACAGGGCCTTTTCGAGTTCGTCCTCGCGCCAACCGGACATGCCAACCATCCCCCTGAAGATGTGGATCAGCGGGCCGCCGGGGTCCCCCGTGACGGCCCGGTCCCGACAGCGTTGTGTCGTTCGCCCTCAGTCGGCGAGCAGGCCGAGCTCGACCGCGCGCGCCCCGGCCTGGAAGCGCGAGCTGGCGTCCAGCTCCCGCATGATCTCCGCGACATGCCGACGATAGGTGCGCAGCGACACATTGATCCCCCGCGCCGCGGTCTCATCGGTGTGACCGGCGCGCAGGGCCTCCAGCACGGTCCGGGCGAACTCCGTGCGCAGCCTCGGCGCGAGCCCGAGGTGATCCGCCAGCTTCCGACCCCGGGACCAGGCGCCGGCGAAGAGGAGCTCCAAGGCCCGTACCGCGCCCAGGTCGTTGACGACGGCGACCTGCCCCTCCGGCTCCTGGACCTGCGTCTGCACCAGTGCCGAGGCGCCGTCGACCACCACGATGCCGCGTAACTCGCTCTGCGAGACGCGCACTTCGGGACGGACCCGGGTGAGCGGACGCAGCCGCTCGGCCACTCCCTCCGCGGCCGGCACATTGCACAGCACCCGGACCACCGCCCGGCTCGGAGTGCGGTCCAGCTCCTCGGTCACGGCGCTCTCGAAGACGCCCGCGCCGGTGAGGGTCACGGACACCGAGTACCGGGCCCCGGCGATGAGCTGGGCGAGCGAGTCGCCGAGCCGGGCACCGTCGGTGCGCACCACCGGGGACGGCGTCGTCAGCCTGCGCGAGTGCAGCAGGACCGTGGACTCGATCAGCTTGCGCGCCTGCAACAGCGCCTGTTCCAGATGAGAGGCCGACTCGTCGGCCCGCTCCACCTTCTCGTCGGCACCACGTGGATCAATACCACGTGGATCAATTGCCACACCCATCCCGACTCCCCCGTCGATTGGCATGCACCGGCTCATCATCACCCGCCGAGCCCTGAGAATTCGGCCGAGCGGAATGACGCCGTGCGCAGCAGTGTATTGGACACTAGATTGAGCGAACAGATTGGGTCAACCGTAAGCAGGTCAAGGCGCTCACCAGCCAAAGAACAAGTAAACGACCGTTTTCCGCGAAAGCGTGCACCGATGCGCCGTCGCTGTCAGGTTGCTGCGCACCGACCCCCTAAGCGGAACGGCTCCCCCTCTCTTTCGCACCGCACCGCACACACACCGTCACCCTTCGCCACACCAGTGTCCTCTTGAGGCCAACGCCGCCCCCTCACAGGCACCTTGTTGCCTACGGTGATCACGTGATGGCACAGCCCCAGGGGCCGATCGAGCACCTTACGCCACAGTAGGCAGCAATGACCACATCAACGCCAGGCATTTTCGGTCGGCGACACCGGCCGAAAAGCGCCATGAATTGAACCCCTTTTTGTTGAGCGATGAAGAAATCAGCCGCGCAGACGGAATGAATTCGGCCGTGCTTTCCGTTCCCCGCCCCGTCCTGCCGGGGAACGAATCCGGCTCCCCCGTGCGGCGGAGCCGGATGGTCCCGGAGAGGGAGGCGGTCCCCGACGCCGAGCGCGAAGATGATCGCAACGCACAGAAGGAGACCTCGATGGACCGGTGGGACCGGATGGGGCGGCTGGCCGCGTACGGGGGCGCCGCCGCCATGGCCCCGTATGCCGTGATCAAGGTGTCATGGGTGGTGGGCTCACTGCTCGGACTGGCGCCGGTCGGGGCCGGGTTCGGACTCGCCGAGTGGGTGGTGCTCAACACCGTGACGGTCGGCATGGCGGTCGTCGGGATCACTCTCGGGCTGGCGCTGGCCCGGCCCTGGGGGATGCGGCTGCCCGGAGTGCCGCTGGTGTTCTGCGCCTGGGTCGGCGCGGGGTTCCTGGTGTCGATGCTGCCGTACGCGCTGGCCGACTCGCTGCTGTCGGAGCCGGACACCACCGGGGGCGACAACGACCCCAAGATGCCCGGCTGGGAGGCGGCCCTGATCCAGTTCGGCTTCATCGGCATGGGCCTGGGCCTCACCCTCGCACTCCCCGCCTATCTGCGCAGGCGCTGGCCGGAGGCGTTCGCCGGCCGGGGCGGCGGGCCCTCACCGCTCGGCCGGGCGGCCGTGGTCCTCGGTGCCGCCGTCGGGCTGATGTGGCTGTACTGGGCGGCGGGCGGCACCGCCGGGCTCGCCCACCCCGACGAGGGCCGCGCCACCTGGCGCCTGCTGTGCGGGATCTGCGGCACCTGGGCGCTGGTCGCCGCGTTCGCCGTGGCGCGACCGGGCCGCGAAGGACCCGGACGGCTCCCCGGCTGGCTGCCGTCGGTCCTCGGCTGGCTCGGCTCGGGATCACTCTTCGCGTGGAGCGGCTGGAAGCTGCCCTTCACGCTGTACGTCGCGATCGCGGCACCCCCGGACGTCACGCTCCCCGAGCAGTTGGGCCTCGCGATCGCCCTGCACCTGTGCGCCGTCGCGGCGGGCGGCGCGATGATGTGGACGCTCACCCGGGGCCCGTCCCGGACCCACCCCGAAGTGGCCACCGCCCCGCCCGGCTGACACCGCGCGGGCGCGCCGAGGCCGGCGCCTCGCGCCTCAGCGCCCCTCGCGCACGGGCTCCAGCACCACGACGCACTCCACATGGTGCGTCACCGGGAAGAGGTCGAAGGCCCGCGTGCGGCGCGGGGAGTAGCCCTCCTCGCGGAAGTACTTCAGGTCGCGGGCGAGTGCCGCCGGGTCGCAGGCGACGTAGACGATGCGGCGGGCGCCCAGGGCCGCGAGGCGGGTCACCGTCTCCTTGCCCGCGCCCGCGCGGGGCGGGTCCAGGACGATGAGGTCGGCCTCGGTGATGCCGGTGCGGGGCAGCACCTGCTCGACCTTGCCGTGCTCGACGCGGACGCGGTCCAGGTCCTGGAGGTTGTGCCGGGCGTCCTCGACCGCGCGCTTGCTCGACTCGATGCCCAGGACCGCGCCGCGCTCCCCCACCCGCTCGGCGATCGCACCCGCGAAAAGGCCCACCCCGCAGTACAGGTCGAGGGCCGTCTCGCCCTGGCGGGGCATCAGGCCCTGCATGACGGCCTCGACCAGGACGTCCGCCGCCTTGGGGTGAACCTGCCAGAAGCCGGCCTCGCCGACCCGCCAGGTGCGGCCCGCCGCGCGCTCGCGGACGAAGGGGCGGCCGTGGACGCGGTGCACCAGACGGGTCCGCTCACGGCCGCGGGACTCGCTGACCCGCAGCACCGAGACCGGCCGGTCCAGCTCGACGATCGGCAACCGGCCGCCGGGGCGCGGGGTGAGGACGACCTGACGGTCGGAGGAGCCGGTGGCGGCGATGGCCTCCACGCCGGCGATCTGCGGCCATTCCCGCTTCTCGACGCCGAGTTCGGTGACGCCGGGGGCGGCGATCAGGCAGTGGTCGATCGGCTCGACCTCGTGCGAGCGGTGGCGGCGCAGTCCGGGCCGGCCCTGCTCGTCCACCGCGTACTGCACCCGGGTGCGCCAGGCCGGGACCTCGCCGCGGGCCACCTTGTCGCCGGGCGCGGGCTCGACCGTGCCGTCCCAGCCCGCCTCCGCGGGGGTGAGCCCCGCCAGCCGGGCCAGCTGCTCGGTGATCACCTCGGCCTTCAGCCTGCGCTGGGCGCCGGGGGCCGCGTGCTGCCAGTCGCAGCCGCCGCATTTGCCGGGGCCGGCGAACGGGCACGGCGCCTCGACCCGGTCCTTGGAGGCGTCCAGCACCCGCACCGCGTCGGCGCGCAGGAAGCGCGCGCCCTCCTCGCCCTCGGTCACCCGGGCGACGACCCGCTCACCGGGCAGCGCGTGCCGGACGAAGAGCACCTGGCCCTCGCCGGTCCGGGCGATGCAGTGGCCGCCGTGCGCCACCGGGCCGACCTCGACCTCGTACTCCTCGCCGACCAGCGATGCCTTGGGTTCACTTTGCATGGCGGGTTCAGGCTCCAGAGGGGGTGAGGGGGCGCGGTGGGACAACAGCCCACCAGTCTACGTCGCGCCCGCGCCCACCCCGTCACGCCCCGATGCCCCGGGGCCGCCGTCAGGGAACCTGCGAGGTGACGCCCGGCTTCTCGCCCTTGGACCCCTTCTCGCCCTTCTCCCGCTTGGCCGGGATCACCGGACCGCGCCGCACCGCCCCCGGGGCGTTCCACTCGGCCCGCTTGCGCGCCCGCTTCCGGGCCAGTTCGGAGGAGTCCAGCTGCCACGGCACGGAGGTCACCATGACGCCCGGGGTGAACAGCAGCCGCCCCTTGAGCCGCAGCGCGCTCTGGTTGTGCAGCAGATGCTCGTACCAGTGGCCGACCACGTACTCGGGGATGAAGACGGAGACCACATCGCGCGGGCTCTCCCGGCGCAGGCTCTTGACGTAGTCGATGACCGGCCGGGTGATCTCGCGGTAGGGCGAGTCGAGGATCTTCAGCGGCACATCGATGCCGCGCTCCTGCCACACCCGCTGCAGCGCCTTGGTCTCGGCGGGGTCGACGTTGATGCTCAGCGCCTCCAGCCGGTGCGAGCGCATCAGCTTGGCGTAGGCCAGGGCGCGCAGCGTCGGCTTGTGGACCTTGGAGACCAGCACCAGGGAGTGCACCCGGGAGGGGCGCACCTCCTCCTCGTCGAGCTGTTCGGTGGCCGCCGCGAGTTCCTCGGAGACGCCGTCGTAGTGGCGCCTGATGGCTGTCATGGTGACGTAGAAGATGACCATGCCGAGCAGGGCGACCCAGGCGCCGTGGGTGAACTTCGTCAGCAGCACCACGACCAGCACCAGGCCGGTGAAGAAGGCCCCGAAGGTGTTGATCGCGCGGGCGCGGACCATCCGGCGGCGGGCGTTCGGGTCCCGCTCGGTGGCCAGATGGCGGTTCCAGTGCCGCACCATGCCGGTCTGGCTGAGGGTGAAGGAGACGAAGACGCCGACGATGTAGAGCTGGATCAGCCGGGTGGAGTCGGCTCCGTAGAGGTAGACCAGGACGGCGGCGGCCGAGGCCAGCAGCACGATGCCGTTGGAGAAGGCGAGCCGGTCGCCGCGGGTGTGCAGCTGACGGGGCAGATAGCGGTCCTGGGCCAGGATCGAGCCGAGCAGCGGGAAGCCGTTGTACGCGGTGTTGGCGGCCAGGAAGAGCACCAGCGCGGTGGCCGCGGCCAGCACTACGAAGAGGAACGAGCCGTCGCCGAAGACGGCGGCCGCGACCTGCGAGATCACCGGGTTCTGGGTGTAGTCGGCGCCGAGCGGGGTGCCGTTCTTCAGCAGGTCGTGCGCGGGGTTCTCGGCCATCTTGACGTTGGTCACCAGGGCCAGCGTGATGATGCCGACGAACATGGTCACGGCGAGGCCGCCCATCAGCGCCAGCGTCGTCGCCGCGTTACGGCTCTTGGGCTTGCGGAAGGCGGGCACGCCGTTGCTGATCGCCTCGACACCGGTCAGGGCGGCGCAGCCGTCGGAGAACGCGCGCAGCAGCAGGAAGATCAGCGCGAAGCCGGCCAGCCCGGTCTGCTCGGCGTGGACCTCGAAGCCCGCGGTGGGGGCCTTCATGTCGTCACCCAGGACCAGCCCGCGGTAGGCGCCCCACAGGATCATCACGAAGACGCCGCCGACGAAGACATAGGTGGGGATCGCGAAGAGCTTGCCCGACTCCCGTACGCCCCGCAGGTTCATGAGCGTCAGCAGCAGGATGATCCCGACCGCGCACAGCGTCTTGTTCTCGACGATGAAGGGGACGGCCGAACCGAGGTTCTCCACACCGGAGGAGATCGACACCGCCACCGTGAGGACGTAGTCGACCAGCAGGGCGCTGGCGACCGTCAGACCCGCCTTGGGGCCGAGGTTGGTGGTGGCGACCTCGTAGTCACCACCCCCGCTGGGGTACGCGTGCACGTTCTGGCGGTACGAGGCCACCACCGTGAACATCAGCACGATGATGGCGATCGTGATCCACGGGCTGTAGTGGTAGGCCGACGCACCCGCCACGGACAGAACGATCATCACCTGCCCCGGCGCATACGCGACGGAGGACAGGGGGTCGGAGGCGAAGACGGGGAGCGCGATGCGCTTGGGGAGGAGAGTTTCCCCCAGCTTGTCGCTGCGCAGGGCCCGCCCGATCAGGATCCGTTTCGGGAGGTCGGTCAGTTTGGACACGCAGAGGATCGTAAGGGGTAGCGCGGGCCCCCGCCCACCCGCCCACCCCCGGGAAAGGGGGCGGGCGGGAGCGGGGCGCCGAAGGGGATCAGGACAGACGCGCGGGCAGGGTGCGGTGGCCGTTGGAGATGAAGGACTCCACCGGCTCCAGCGGCTCCTGCCCGGACGCGAGCGTGAGCCCGGGGAAGCGGTCGAAGAGCGCCGGGAGCGCGATCGCGGCCTCCAGCCGGCCCAGCGGGGCGCCGACGCACAGATGGACGCCGTGGCCGAACGCCAGGTGGTTCTTGAGCTGCCGGGTGACGTCGAAGCGGTCCGCGTCCTCGCCGTGCACCTCCGGGTCGCGTCCGGCGGCCGCGTAGGCGGCCAGGATCGCGTCGCCCTTGTGCAGCACCACACCGCTGTCCAGCTCGATGTCCTCCACGGCGTAGCGCAGCGGCAGGTTGGCGACCGGGGCGGAGTGCCGCAGCGTCTCCTCGATCACATCCTCCCAGGTGGCCCGCCCGGCCCGGACGTGCTCGAGCTGCTCGGGCCGGGTGAGCAGCGCGTGGATGGCGTTGTCCAGCAGGTTGACCGTGGTCTCATGGCCGGCCGAGAGGAACAGCGCGAGGGTGTCGGTCAGCTCCTTCTCGCTGAGCTTGGAGCCGCTCTCCTCGTCCCGCACCGCGATCAGCCCGCTGGTCAGGTCGTCGCCGGGCCGCTCGCGCTTGGTGGCCACCAGCTCGCCGAGGACGGCGTACATCTCGTTGAAGGTGGCGGTGACCTCCTCCGGGGTGGCGGAGGTGTGGAAGATGCTGTCCACGACCCGGCGCATCCGCTCGCGCAGGTTCTCGTCGTCGAGCCCGAACAGCTCGGAGATCACCTGGATCGGCAGCGGGTACGCGTACGCCTCGCGCAGGTCGACCACCTCGTCCGGCGCGGCGGCCAGGTCGTCCAGGAGCGTGGTGCAGATCTCCTCGATGCGCGGCCGCAGGGCGGCGGTGCGCCGGGCGGTGAACGCCTTGGAGACCAGGGTGCGCAGCCGCCGGTGTTCACCGCCGTAGGCGGTGAACATGTTCTCCACGGCGACCCAGGTGATCAGCGGCCACTCCGGCGAGATCTCACCGTTGTTCCACGCGGGCCAGTGCTGCCGGGGGTCCTTGGAGACGCGGGGGTCGGTCAGCAGCTCCTTGAGGGTCCGCTGGCGGGTTATTGCCCACGCCACCACGCCGTCAGGAAGCTCAACAAGCGTCGCCTCGCCGCCTGCGGCGACTCGGGCTGCCTCTCCGGCGATGTCGCGGCCGGCGGGGTCGAGGACGATGGGACGGGGTTCCATTGGCTGACTCCAGAGGTCTCGTCGAATCGGACCGGCTCGGACACGGGCGCCGCGAACGGCTCGTGCGCGGCGACCGCTTGGGCGGGGAAGCGCACCGGCAGGGCGGCCAGGGCGCGGGCGAAGGGCCCGGTCCGCCAGGTCAGCCGCTCGACGGGGACCGCCAGCTCCATGTCCGGGAGGCGGTCCAGGAGCCGCTCGATGGCCACGGTGGCGATCACCCGGGCGGGCCGCTCGGCGGGGCAGCGGTGGGCGCCCGCGCTCCAGGCCAGATGGGCCCGGTTGCCGGACCGGCGGTCGGAGGCCATGGCCGCCTCGTGGTTGGCCGCGGCGTAGCTGATGAGCACCGGTTCGCCCTTGCGCAGCCGTACGCCCGCCACCTCGCAGTCGTACCGGGGGAACCGGGTGCCGTAGTTGGCCATCGGCGGGTCGTTCCACAGGACCTCGTCCAGGGCGTCCTCGACGGGCATGCTGCCGCCGGACAGCTCACCGGCGAAGCGGTCGTCCGACAGCAGCAGGCGCAGCGCGTTGGCGATCAGGTTCTGCTGGGGGTCGGTACCGGCCGCCATCAACAGGATCATCTGCTGCATCAGCTCGTCGTCGGTGAGCTGCGAGGGATGCGCGATCAGCCAGGAGGTGACGTCGGCGGAGAGCTGCCGGCGCTTGTCCGCCAGCAGGCCGGAGATCCAGTGGAGCAGCGCGTCGTTGGCCGCCGCCGCCTCCTCGCCGCTGTCGAAGAGCTTCATCATCGTCTCGACCAGCTTCGGCCCGTCCGCGGGGCGCGCGCCGAAGAGCTGGTTGAAGACCAGCAGCGGGAGCACCGACGCGTACTCGATGATCAGGTCGGCCTCGCCCCGGGAGGCGAAGGCGTCGATCAGCGTCTCGGCGCTGCGCTCGACGTACTCGCTGAGGGCGTGCGGATCCACCCGGTCCAGGCTGTCGGTGATCGCCCCGCGCAGCCGGGCGTGGGCCTCCCCGTCGCAGAACAGCGCGTTCGGCCGGTACATCATCATCGGGGCGACCGGGTTGTCCGGCCCCACGCTTCCGTCCCGCATCGCCCGCCAGCCGCGCGGGTCCTTGGCGAACCGCTCGGTGTCACGCAGGATCTCCAGGCCGAGCGGGTAGCTGGTGACCAGTGAGGCGTACACCCCCGGCGTCAGCTCGACCGGCGCGATCGGCCCATGGGTGGCGCGCATCCGCGCGTAGGTGCCGTGCGGGTCGGCGGCGAACTCGGGACCGTACATCGGTACGGCCGCGCTGTGCCCGGTGTCGCCCACGGCCTCGGTGGGGCCCGCGTGCGCGGGGCAGCCCGGTGGGGGGACGGGGCCGGCGGCTGGACGGTTGGTCACACAATCTCCTGGGAGCTACGGGTCTGGCGGGCCTGTAGGTACTGGACGAGGGCGATCAGTGCGTGGGTGGAGGAGAGCCGGTCCCGGGCGTCGCAGGTCACCAGCGGGGTTTCCGGAAGCAGATCGAGGGCCTCCCTGACCTCCGGCTCCGCGAAGCGGGGAGAGCCCTCGAACTGGTTGACGGCGACGGCGTACGGCAGTCCGTGCTCCTCCAGGACGGCCATCACCGGGAAGGACTGCTCCAGCCGCCGGGTGTCGGCCAGGACGAGCGCGCCCAGCGCCCCGTTCGTCATGTCCCGCCACAGCCGGGTGAAGCGCTGCTGTCCGGGCGCGCCGAACAGATAGAGCACCAGGGACTCGCTGAGGGTGAGCCGGCCGAAGTCCATGGCGACGGTGGTGGTCGTCTTGTCCTCGGTGCCCCGCAGGTCGTCGGTGAGCGCACCGGCCTGCGTCATCGTCTCCTCGGTACGCAGCGGCCGGATCTCGGACAGCGAACCCACGTAGGTGGTCTTGCCGACGGCGAAGTGTCCGACGACGAGGATCTTCGCCGCCACCCGCACCGTATGGGGCAGGTAGACCGCCTTGTCGTCAGAGGCGAGCGCGGAGTCCATCGAGCACCTCCTGCAGGAGCTGGGTGTCGGGGAGGTCGGCGGCGGGGATCGGGGACCGGGTGGAGACGTGGCCGCTGTCCACGAGGTCGCCGAGCAGGACCTTGGTGACGCTGACGGGCAGCTCCAGGTACCCGGAGACCTCGGCCACCGAGAGCGCGCCGCCCAGGCACAGCTCCATGACCCGCCGCTTCTCGGGGCTGAGCCCGGTGAGCGGCCGGTCGGGGTGGGCCATGACCAGGGTCACCAGGTCGAAGGTGTTGCGAGTCGGGTAGGCACGGCCGTCGGTGACCACATACGGCCGCACCAACCCTCGTTCGCGCCGCCCCGGACTCATGCGTGGCTGCCGATCCCCTGCCGCGGGAGGCCCTGCCGCGGCGGGCTGGTGAGCTCCTTGCCGAGCCGGTCGACCAGCTTCTGCATCCGGTAGCTCACCGCCTCCATGTCCACGGCCTCGGTGGCCGAGACCGCCAGATACGCGCCGGGTCCGGCGGCGATCAGGAAGACGTACCCGCCGACGAACTCGACCAGCGTCTGCTGCCAGGGCGTCTCGTGCGGATCACAGAACTCGGAGGTGGAGCGGCTGATCGACTGCAGCCCGGAGAGTGCGGCGGCCTGGCGCTCGGCCTCGTCGCGGGCGATGCCCTCGGAGTACGCCCGCAGCATCCCGTCCGCGGAGAGCAGGATCGCGTGCCGTGCCTCCGGCATCTTGACGACCTCGTCGAGCATCCAGCCGAGCTCGTTGTTGAGATGGTCGTTCATGCCTGGCGATTCCCTTCGTCATGGTGAGGGGCGGAGTCCTGGGTGTCGGCACGGCCGGAGCGGGTGCCGCGCGCGAACGCGCCCAACCGCGAGGCGGTTTCCTCCGCCGAACGCGCGCGGTGCGCGCCGGTGTCGTCGGATGCGGCGGCGCCGGCCCGCCCGGTCCCCATGGACCAGTCGGCGCTCGGCGGGGTGGCGGCGGCCTGCCGGCGGCGGCGCTTGGGCAGACCGCCCTGCGTGGTGCCGTACACGCGCGTGGCCTCGTCGTCGCCCAGGGACGGCTGGGGCGCCGCGGCGGGTGCCGGGGCGGGCGCGGCGGCGGGGGCGGGGGCGGGCGCCGGAGGCTGTGCCTGGGGCATGGCCTGGGGCTCGGCCGGAGCGGCCTGCGCCTGTCGCGCCCTTCGGGGGGCGCGGGTGCGGCGGGAGGGCAGGGTGTGCAGCGGCTCGGCGCCCTCGGGGTCCTGCGCCGAGGTGGCCGACCGTCCGTCGGGGTCGATATGGGTGAGCAGCTCGCTCGGGAGGAACAGCACGGCGCGCACACCGCCGTACGGGGACCGGGTGTCCACCGAGACGCTGAAGCCGTACCGCGAGGCCAGCAGGCCCACCACGGCGAAGCCGAACTGCGGCGGGTCGCCGAGCCGGGAGACGTCCACGGCGCGCTGGCCGGAGAGCAGGGTGGCGGCCCGCTGGACCTCCAGGCCGTCCATGCCCACACCGGCGTCGTCGATCACGATGCAGGCCCCGTTGTGCACCGGCTGGAGGCTGACCTCCACGGAGGTGTTGGGCTGCGAGTGGCGGGCCGCGTTGTCCAGCAGCTCGGCCACCGCGAGCACGACGGGCTCCACGGCCCGGCTCACCACGGCGACGTCGATCAGGGCGTGCACCTGCACCCGCTGGTAGTCGCGGATGCGCGACTTGGAGCCGCGGACCACATCGGTCAGCGAGGAGGCCAGCCGCTGACGGCCGGGCCAGGAACCGCAGAGCACGGCGATGGCCTGGGCGCGGCGGCCGAACTGGGCGTTGGCGTGGTCGATCTCCAGCAGGTCCCGCAGCACATCGGGGTTGTCGTGCCGCTCCTGCATCTCGGAGATCGACACCTGCTGTTCGTTGGCGAGTCCCTGGACGGCTCGCATGGACGCCTTGAGCGCCGCCTTGGCGGAGGCGTCGGCCCGCGTCTGGGCCTTGTCCACCGCACGGGTGAACTGTTCCATGACGGCGTGCAGGCTCTGGGCGAAGGCCGTACCGGCCAGTTTCTCGTCCCGCAGGCCCGGCAGCGGGCCGGGCTGGCTCAGCACATCGGCGATCGAGGGGAGGCGTACGTCGACGAGGTGCTGCACCTCCTCGTCACGGGAGCGCAGGCTGTCCTCGAGAGTGGCGTTGCGCCTGCGGACTCCGGCGGTGATCTGCCGCTGGCGGATCAGAAGCACCAGGACGACGAGAAGCGCGGCGGCCAGACACCAGCTCACCGCCTCCGATATGTGATCAGTCATCAGGAACCTCGTGCAGAAGAACGCGGGCGCGGAAGGAACGATTCAGAGCCCTGATGTCCCGTCCGGAAACGGAATACGGCGATCATCTTAGCCATGTCGTGACCTAGTATCCGACGCCCGCGACAAAGTTCGAACCAGCGGCAATCGCTCGGCATTTGTCATGTGGTTTCGGTGAAGATCCGGGATTTCAGGCAAAGATGAAGGGTTGCGACCACCGTTGGAGCGCCGTAACCCGGGCCCACCGTAGTGGTCGAGGCTGATCGCCAACAGCCTTTTCACCCCGCGTCCGCAACCGGAAATGATCGTTGCCCTTCCCTGTCCAGTTCGTTCCCGTCGCTTCTGCGATCACCTCCGACCGCCTCCTCCCATCGCCAATCATCACGGGAACTTTCCCGCTATGTCGTACGTCACCAGGTTCATCTCCCGGCCCTCGCGCGCGGACGGGAGAGCGGGCCGCCGGTACGGATACGGTGGGGACAGGTGCCACCGCGGCCGACTCCGGTCGTCCCCGGGCACCGGCATCGGGGTCCCGCCCCGCTGTCGCCCCGTAGGTCCTGGAAGGAAGATGTGAGCAGGGTGTTTGCGCAGGTCGGCACGGTCATCTGGAGTGCGGGGTAAGACGCATGCATATCGTGATCATGGGCTGTGGCCGGGTGGGCGCGGCCCTCGCCCAGACCTTGGAGCAACAGGGGCACACGGTCGCGGTCGTCGACCAGGACCCCACCGCCTTCCGCCGCCTGGGTGCGGGCTTCGGCGGGCGCCGGGTGACCGGTGTCGGCTTCGACCAGGACACCCTCCGCGAGGCGGGCATCGAGGAGGCCGGGGCCTTCGCTGCGGTGAGCAGCGGCGACAACTCCAACATCATCGCGGCCCGGGTGGCCCGCGAGATGTTCGGGGTGGAGAACGTGGCGGCCCGTATCTACGACCCCCGCCGCGCGGAGGTCTACCAGCGCCTCGGCATCCCGACCGTGGCCACGGTGCGCTGGACCGCCGACCAGATGCTGCGCAGGCTGCTGCCGTCCGGCGCGGAGCCGCACTGGCGGGACCCCAGCGGCGGGGTGCAGCTGGCCGAGGTGCACATCTCCCCCTCGTGGGTGGGCCACAAGGTCAGCGTGCTCCAGGAGGAGACCGGCGTGCGGGTCGCGTTCCTCACCCGGCTCGGCGAGGCGATGCTGCCGACCTCCGGGACGGTGCTGCAGGAGGGCGACCTGGTGCATGTGATGATGCGCACCGATGAGGTGGAGAAGGTCGAGGCAGCCTTCGAAAAGGGGCCTGAGGAGGCGAACCGATGAGGGTTGCCATTGCGGGTGCGGGCGCCGTGGGGCGTTCCATCGCGAGCGAGCTGCTGGAGAACGGGCACGAGGTGCTCCTCATCGACAAGGCGCCGACCGCCATCTCGGTGGAGCGGGTGCCGCAGGCCGAGTGGCTGCTGGCCGACGCGTGCGAGATCACCTCGCTGGACGAGGCGGCGCTGCAGCGCTGCAACGTGGTCATCGCGGCCACCGGTGACGACAAGGTCAACCTGGTCGTCTCGCTGCTCGCCAAGACCGAGTACGGGGTGCCCCGGGTGGTCGCCCGGGTCAACAACCCCAAGAACGAGTGGCTGTTCAACGAGGCGTGGGGCGTCGATGTCGCCGTCTCCACCCCGCGTCTGATGTCGGCGCTGGTCGAGGAGGCGGTGAGCGTCGGCGATCTGGTGCGGCTGCTCCGCTTCAGCCACGGCGACGCCAACCTGGTGGAGCTGACGCTGCCGCCGGAGGCGGCGCTGGTGGGCACCCGGGTCGGCGATGTGGAGTGGCCGGAGGACACCACGCTGGTCACCATCATCCGCGGCACCCGCGTGCTGACCCCGAACAAGGACGATGTGCTGGAGGCCGGTGACGAGCTGCTGTTCGTCGCGGCACAGGCGCGCGAGGAGCAGCTCGAGCAGCTGCTGTCCGTCCAGCGCCAGGACGCCACGGGCTAGGACGCACGCCACGGGCAAAAGACCGCGGCCCGGGCTCCCCTTGCGGTGAGCCCGGGCCGCGGTCCGTGTGACCTCTGTGGCCTCAGTGCCGGGGCGGCTGCCGGTCGGCCGATTCGGTACGGGCCTCGGACACGATCTGGCCGGTCCACTCCGAGAGCAGCGGATCGGCGACCTGGTCGGCCTTGGCGGCCTTGTCGGCCTGGGACTTCCGCTCCCGCTCGGCCTTCTCCTCGGCCTCCATCTCCGCGATCACGTCGATCGGCGGCGGGGCCTTGGCGAGGAAGATCCAGGTCAGATAGACACAGAGCAGGAACGGCGGAATGCCGAGCGCGACCTTGACCCAGCCGAGCTGGGTGGCGTCCCCCCACCAGTAGAGCGGGAACAGCACCGCCGACTTGGCCAGCAGAATCAGCCCCCACGCCCAGGTGGAGCGGGTGTAGGCGCGGAACCGGCCGGGGTTACGGGTGCGCCAGGAGAGGTTCTCCTTCAGCATCGGCCCGAGCAACACCCCGATCAGCGGGAAGCGGAAGATCGCCGAGAGAATGTAGGCGATCGCCAGCCCCAGGGTGTAGAGCATGCCCGGCAGATAGAAGTTCTTCGCGTCGCCGGACATCATCGCGAAGATCGCGCCGAACGCGACCCCGAAGACCCCGCTGAAGGCGTGCTTCAGGGTCTCCTTGCGCACCAGCCGGGTGAGCGCCAGCAGCACGGTGAGACCGAGCGCGGCGATCGCGGCGAGATGGATGTCGCGGTTGATCGTGTACAGCAGGACGAAGACCAGACCGGGGACGGTGGTGTCCACCATGCCCCGCACCCCGCCGAACGCCTCCAGGAGCGCGGTGTCCGCCGCCGCCCTGCTGTCGGCGGCGGCGCTTCGGTGCCCGGTCGGGGTCGTCTTGTCGTCTGGCGTCACCGGCTACTCCTGTCCGAGCGGTCGGAGTTCGTACTTCGGATTGAACAGCACCCGGCGTCCATGGCTCATGGAGATCCGGCCCGAGGCGATCAGCTTGCGCCCCGGTTCTATCCCGATGATGGAGCGACGGCCCAGCCACACCACGTCCAGCGCGGCGGTGCCGTCGAAGAGCTCCGCCTCCAGCGCGGGCACTCCGGCCCGCGGTCTGAGCGTCACCGTGCGCAGCGTGCCCGTCACCTTGACGATCTGACGGTCGCCGCAGTCGCCGATCTTGGTGCAGCCCGCGGCCTCCGCGTCCTGCTGGAGCTCGGCGGAGTGCAGCTCCTCCTGGGAGCTCGACAGCCGGTCCAGCATCCGCCGGAACCGGCCGACCTGTTTGCCGGACCTGTCTCCCCTGGCGGCCCCGTCGGAGGGGTGGGGTACGGAACTCATACGGCCAGCGTACCGGTGCGCCGACGCCGAAACGCCGTCCCCGCACTGATCGCCCCGCCCCCGCTCATCGCTCGAACCGGTAGCCCATCCCCGGCTCGGTGACGAAGTGGCGCGGATGCGAGGGGTCGGCCTCCAGCTTGCGGCGCAGCTGCGCCATATAGACCCGCAGGTAGTTGCTCTCGGTGCCGTACGAGGGCCCCCAGACCTCCTGCAGCAGCTGCTTCTGGCTGACCAGGCGGCCGGCGTTGCGCACCAGGACCTCCAGCAGATGCCATTCGGTGGGGGTCAGCCGCACATCGCGGCCGTCGCGATGGGCCTTCTTGGCCGCCAGGTCGACGGTGAACGCATCGGTCTCCACCACCACCGAGTCGTCCGGCTGCCCGGCGGGCTCGGCGCGGCGGACGGCCGCGCGCAGCCGGGCGAGCAGCTCGTCCATGCCGAACGGCTTGGTGACGTAGTCGTCCGCCCCCGCGTCCAGGGCCTCGACCTTCTCGTCCGAGGTCTGACGGGCGGAGAGCACCAGGATCGGCACCCGGGTCCAGCCCCGGAGCCCCTTGATCACCTCGACCCCGTCCATATCGGGCAGGCCGAGGTCGAGCACGATCACATCGGGATGGCGGGCGGCGGCCAGCCGGAGCGCGGTGGCGCCGTCCCCGGCGGCGTCGACCTCGTACTTGCGCGCCTTCAGGTTGATCACGAGGGCGCGTACGATCTGCGGCTCGTCGTCGACCACGAGCACCCGGTTCATGTGGCGGGCCTGCCTTTCCGTGTCGTTGTGGCTGACGTGGAGCCGACCTGGACCGGGAGGCCGGGGTCGGCCGGCGGGCGGCCGGCGGCGACACGCAGCGTGAGCACCATGGTCATACCGCCGCCGGGGGTGTCCTCGGCGGTCAGCCGGCCGCCCATGGCCTCGGCGAAGCCGCGGGCGACGGCGAGCCCGAGGCCGACCCCGGCGCCGCGCGGGGCGTCCCCGTAGCGCTGGAAGGGCTCGAAGATACGGTCCTTCTCCCTGTCCGGCACGCCCGGGCCGCCGTCGGCCACCCGCAGCTCCACACGGTCGCCGAGGGCGCTCGCGGAGACCAGCACGGGGCGGTCCTGCGGGCTGTACTTCACCGCGTTCTCCACGATGTTGGCGACGCCGCGCTCCAGCAGCCCGGGGTCGACCGCGACCATCGGCAGCTCCTCGGGGATGTCGAGGGCGACCTTGGCCATGGGGACGCCGACGAGCGCCATCGGCACCACCTCGTCCAGGTCGATCTCCCGGATGAGCGGGGTGACGGTGCCGGTCTGCAGCCGGGACATGTCCAGGAGGTTGCCCACCAGGTGGTCCAGCCGGTCTGCGCCGTCCTCGATGCCCTCCAGCAGCTCGGCCTCGTCCTCCTCCGACCAGGCGACGTCATCGGAGCGCAGGGAGCTCACGGCCGCCTTGATGGCCGCGAGCGGGGTGCGCAGATCGTGGCTGACGGCGGCGAGCAGCGCGGTGCGGATGCGGTTCCCCTCGGCCAGCTCACGGGCCTGCCCGGCCTGCTGGGCCAGTCGCTGCCGGTCCAGGACGACGGCGGCCTGGGCGGCGAAGGCGGCGAGCACCCGGCGGTCCTCGGCGGGCAGGACCCGGCCGGAGAGCGCGAGCGCCATATGGTCGCCGACCGGCATGTCCACCTCCGCGTCCTCGGGCCGTTCGGGCGCCGGGGTGCCGTCGTGGCTGCCGACGCTGCCCGCGCAGGTCCAGGGGGCGACGTCGCTCTCCCGCTCCAGCAGCGCCACCGAGTCCATGGCGAACGTCTCGCGGACCCGCTCCAGCAGCGCCTCCAGGCTGGTCTCGCCGCGCAGCACGCTGCCCGCGAGGAACGACAGTATCTCGGACTCGGCCCGCAGCCGGGCGGCCTGATGGGTGCGGCGGGCGGCGAGGTCGACCACCGAGGCCACACAGACGGCGACCGCCACGAAGATCGCTATGGCGACGATGTTCTCGGGGTCGGCGATGGTCAGGGTGTGGGTGGGCGGGGTGAAGTAGTAGTTGAGCAGCAGCGATCCGACGGCCGCCGAGGCGAGGGCGGGCACCATGCCGCCCAGCAGGGCCGCCAGCACATTGAGGAACAGGAAGAGCAGCACCTCGTTGGCGAAGCCGGGCCCGGCCTCGGAGGCGAGGGTGGCGCCGGTGCCGGTGAGCAGCAGCGTGAGCAGGGCCGGTCCGGCCACCCCGACCACCCAGCCCGCGATCAGCCGGGAGCGGCCGAGCCGGGCGCCGCGCGCCACCGGCAGCCCGCGGCCCTTGGCGACCTCGTCATGGGTGACGATGTGGACGTCCAGATCGGGCCCCGAATCACGGGCGACGGTGGTGCCCACGCCGGGTCCGAAGATGTACTGCCAGGTCTTGCGGCGGCTGGAGCCGAGCACGATCTGGGTCGCGTTGACACCGCGGGCGAACTCCAGCAGCGCCCCCGGGATGTCCTCCCCTATGACGTGGTGGAAGGTGCCCCCGAGGTCCTCCACGAGGGTGCGCTGGACCGCCAGCTCCTTGGGGGAGGCCGAGGTCAGGCCGTCGCTGCGGGCGATGTAGACGGCGAGGATCTCGCTGCCGGAGCCCTTGGCCGCCATCCGGGCGGCCCGGCGGATCAGCGTCCGCCCCTCCGGGCCGCCGGTCAGCCCGACGACGATGCGCTCGCGCGCCTGCCAGGTGGAGCGGATGGAGTGCTCGTCGCGGTACTGCTGGAGGTATTCGTCGACCCGGTCGGCGGTCCACAGCAGGGCCAGCTCGCGCAGCGCGGTCAGGTTACCGGGCCGGAAGTAGTTCGACAGCGCGGCGTCCACCTTGTCGGGCGCGTAGATGTTGCCGTGGGCCATGCGGCGGCGCAGCGCCTGGGGCGACATGTCGACCAGCTCGATCTGGTCGGCCCGGCGCACCACCTCGTCCGGGAGGGTCTCCCGCTGGCGCACCCCCGTGATCGACTCCACCACGTCCCCCAGCGACTCCAGGTGCTGGATGTTGACCGTGGAGACCACGTCGATGCCCGCGCGCAGCAGCTCCTCGACGTCCTGCCAGCGCTTTTCGTTCCGGGAGCCGGGGACGTTGGTGTGGGCGAGCTCGTCCACGAGCGCGATGGCGGGGCGGCGGGCCAGCACCGCGTCCACGTCCATCTCGGTGAAGGTGCTCCCCCGGTACTCCACCTCCCGGCGGGGCACCTCCTCCAGCCCGTGCATCATCACCTGGGTACGGCGACGGCCGTGGTGCTCCACGAAGCCGACCACGAGGTCCGCGCCCCGCTCGACCCGGCGATGCCCCTCGGACAGCATCGCGTACGTCTTGCCGACGCCCGGTGCCGCACCGAGGTAGATCCGCAACTTTCCGCGCCCCATACCCCTATTTTCCCTGTTGGACGGCGCCTGAGCTCATGGCGAGCTGCCAGCGGGCGATGCTTTGGAGCAAACCCCGTCCCCGGCCGGGCCGGCCCTTCCTTGACGGCTCCCTTACGGCCGTCGGCGCCGTCTTGACGCGCCTTTGACGCCCGGCCGCCCCACCCGGGGAAACCCCATGCGAAAAGCCGGTGGGCCGTACTCCGCAGAGAAGAGTACGGCCCACCGGCAGACGCTCACCTCGGGCCGGGCCTTACGCCGTCGGCTCAGCCGGAGGTGAGCGAGCAGCCCGCCAGGGCGTCGAGACCGGAGGGGGCGGTCGAGCCCTGGCGGGAGAAGGAGAGTTCGATGCGGTCGATCGTCGAGGCCCGCTTGTCCTTCAGCGGGCCCAGGATGGCGTTCTGCACGAAGTTGGGGCCGCCCTCGCCCGCGGAGGACGCCAGCCGCTTGTTGGCCTCGTCGAGCTGGGTCTGGAGCAGCGCGATATTGCGGTCCACCTCGGCCTGGGCGGCGGCCGGCACGCCGCTGATCTTCGAGGCGACATCCGGGCAGCTGATCGTCTGAGCGGAGCCCGCGTCGGCCCCGGAGCCCGCGTCGGCCCCACCGCCCTGCTCGGCTCCACCGCCCTGCTCGGCCCCGCCGCCCTGCTCGGCCCCGCCGCCCGCGGGCTCGGACGCGGCCGCTGTGGGGGTCGCGCCGCTGTCCGCCTCGCCGCCCGCGCCGGCGCCGGTGCCCGCTCCCGCGTCCCCGCCCGAGAGGGTGCACTCGGCGAGCGCGTCCAGCCCCGTCGGCTTCTCGGCGCGCCGCCCGATGGAGATCGCGATGCGGTCCAGGGTGGACTTCCGCTTGTCCGCCAGCGGGCCGAGGATGGCGTTCCGCACGAAGTTGGGGCCGCCCTCGCCCTGACTCGTGCTGAGCCGCTTGTTGGCCTCCGCCAGCTGCGTGTCCAGCAGGGCGAGGTTGCGGTCCACCTCGGCCCGGGCCTCCGCCGGGATCTCCGGGAGGGAACCGGCGACGGCGGGGCAGCTGATGGTCTGGGCGGCCTTGGTCGACGCATCGGCGTCGCCGCCGCCGTCGTCCTGACCGGCCATGGCGGCTCCCACCACGACGGCCGCACAGGTGATACCGCCGATCGCGCCGGAGACGAGAATTCTCCGGCGGTGCAGTAACGGAAGGCCACGCGACATCTGATCACTCACCTCGTTGAGGTCGGACAGGGGGTGTGTCTCGCGACGCGCCCTCTCCCCCTCGGAGCGTCACAAGGTCTCGCGCCCATGAGTACGGCCGGGGTGGCGGGTGTGTTCACCGTGTCGCGCGAAATCCCCGAAGCGGCCTTCCGGAAAACGCCGAAGGGGCCCGGGGCCTGGTGGCCCCGGGCCCCTTCGGGCCTTGTCCTTCGCCGTGCGGGACGGCGGCTCAGCGGACCTCGGAGATCTCCGGACCGCGCTGGAGCCGGTCGGCGCCGCCCGCGAACCGCGAGCCCTGCGCCTCGTCCTGCTGCACCCCGTCGGGCACCATCTGGGCGTCGTCCGGCAGCTTGAGGACGATCGGGTCGCGCGGGGCCATCGGGCCCTCACCGCGCACCACGACCGTGTCCCGGAAGATCGCCTCCAGGAGGCTGCCGGTCTCGGGCTGCACCGCGCCCTGCCCGGAGATCACACCGCGCAGGAACCAGCGGGGCCCGTCCACGCCGACGAAGCGGACCACCTGTACGCCGTTCTTGCCGTCCGGGAGCTGCACCGGGACCTGGGCGCGCAGCTCCCAGCCGAGCGGGCCCTCGACCTCGTCGACGACCCCGCCCTGCTGGGTGATGCCGGTGGCGATCTCGTCGCGCACCTCGCCCCAGATGCCTTCCTTCTTGGGCGCTGCGAAGCCCTGGAGCTGCACGGCGCTGTCCCGCAGCACCACGGTCGCGGCGACGATCGCGTCTCCCGCGACCTCCACCCGCAGCTCCATGCCCTCGACGCCGGGTACGAACAGACCACCGAGGTCCACCCGGCCCTCGCCGGGCTCGCGCACCTCGGATACGTCCCAGGGGCCCTCGGGACGCGGGGCCGGCGGCAGGCTCACCCGGCCGGCCTCCACGGGTGCGGCGGTGTCCTCAGCGCCGTCCGCGTCCTCCGCGTCCTCGGCCAACTCGTCGGAGGTCACGTCGAGCGACTCGACGTCCTCCTTGCTGCGCTTGCGGCGACGTCCGAACACGTCATCGTCCTTCCCGGTCGGAACCGACCGAAGCGTACCTATTCCCGCCCGTTGCCCTACCCGTTGTGCCGTCCACGGCGGCATGACCGCCGGTGGACCCGAAGCCCCCTTCGGCCCGCGCCGACCCGGGAAGCTCCGCCACCTCCTGGAAGCGCACCTTCTCGACCTGCTGGACGACCAATTGGGCGATCCGGTCGAAGCGCTCGAACCGCACGCTCTCGCGCGGGTCCAGATTGACCACGATCACCTTGATCTCTCCACGGTACCCGGCATCGATGGTCCCCGGGGCATTCACCATGGCTACGCCGCAGCGCGCGGCAAGTCCGGACCGTGGATGCACGAAGGCGGCATACCCCTCCGGGAGCGCGATAGACACTCCGGTGGGCAGAACCGCGCGCTCCCCCGGAGCCAGCTCGGCCGCCTCGGTGGTGACCAGGTCGGCCCCCGCGTCGCCGGGGTGGGCGTACCCGGGGATGGGCACCTCGGGGTCCACCCTGCGGATCGGCACGTCGACGGGCAGCGGACTCATGGGTTCACCTCGAAAGCGCGCGCGACCTTCACCTGATCCGGATCGGTGAGCGCCGCGTCGATCTCCTCCGCCCGGCCGTTCTCGATGAAGTGGTCGACCCGCACCTCTATGAAGAGGGCCTGCGCCCGCACCGCGACGGGGCCGTCCGGAGCGCCGATCCGGCCCGTGGCCGAGCAGTAGACCTTCCGGCCGTGCACGGCGGTCACCTGTGCCTCCAGATGCAGCTCGGTGCCGACCGGCACGGGCCGTACGAAGTCGGTCTCCAGCCGCCCGGTCACCGTGATCGTCCGCTGCAGCCAGTTGAGCGACCCGAGCGTCTCGTCCAGCGCCGCGGCCAGCACCCCGCCGTGGGCCAGGCCCGGCGCGCCCTGATGGCCGCTGCGCACCGTGAACTCGGCGGTGACGCTCACGTCCTCGCCCGCCCGCGCGATCAGCCCCAGACCGCCCGGCTGATGGCCGCAGCCGAAGCACTGGTCGTAGTGCGCGCCGAGAGGCTCCCCGGGCGCGGGCGCGTCGGGGTGGCGCACGGGTCCCTTGGCGCCCTCCGGCGGCGTCAGCCCTGTCGTTCGTCCACTCACAACGGCTGACCTTACCCGCGAGAACAGTCCGGTTCGGCGGCCATGCCAAGCTGATACGCATGCAGCCTTACGAAGAACGCCTCAGCGCGCCCCGTTCCTGGTGGTTCATCGCCGTTCTGATCGGGGTCTCCGTGGGGTTGATCATGCTGCCGTTCGGCACGCTGCCGATGCTCGGCGGGCTGATCGGCGGTGCGGCGCTGGCCTGCGTCGCGGTGAGTTCCTACGGGTCGGCCCGGGTGCGCGTGGTGGCGGACTCACTGGTGGCCGGCGAGGCGCGGATCCCGGTGTCGGCCCTGGGCACCCCGCAGGTGCTGGACGCCGATGAGGCGGCCGCCTGGCGGACCTACAAGGCCGATCCGCGGGCGTTCATGCTGCTGCGCAGCTACATCCCGACCGCGCTGCGGGTGGATGTCACCGATCCGGAGGACCCGACACCGTACGTGTATGTGTCCACCCGGAATCCGGAGGCGCTGGCCGCCGCGCTCACGGCCGTGCGATCCGCCTGAGCGGGGCGCGCGAGGGGCTCATCCCTCCAGGGGCAGCGGGAGGTCCCAGGGGACCTGCTCGGCCCGCAGATCCTTGCGGACCTTGCGCGCGAGCTTCTTGGTGTCGCGCCGGTTCATCGCGGCTCCGACGGCCGCGCCGACCATGAAGGGCGTCAGGACCGGCATGTTCCGGAAGCTGCGCTTGAGCACCTGCTGCCGCAGCTCGCGCTTCATCTGGACGCCCAGGGCCGCGTTGACGCTCGCCGGCTGGGCGACGTCGATACCGCGCTCCTCGGCCCAGCAGCCGAGATAGGCGATGGCGCGCTGCCGCACCGTGCCGGGCGCCCGCACGCCGTAGACCTCGTGCAGCTCGGCGATCAGCTTGAACTCTATGGCGGCCACGCCGACGATCTCGGCGGCCAGCTCGGTGGGCATGGCGGGCGGGGTGGGCAGCATCGCCGCGGCACCGACGCCCGCACCCACTGTGGCGGTGCCGCCCGCGGCACCGGCCACCAGTTTGTCCGCGAGCTCTTCGGGGCCCAGCCCCGGGAACTGCTCGCGCAGCGCTTCGAGATCGCGGACCGGGATGCGTGGAGCGTTGGCGATGATCCGGTCGGCGACCGCGTAGACCCCCGCTCTCGCGCGCTCACCGCCTCTTCGCACACCGCGGCCGAGGGTGGTCGCGAGCGAGGCCATCCGGCCTCGCTCGGCCTCGTCCACGTCGTCGTGCTCCGCCTCCACGCCGACCCCGCGGCTCAGGCCGCGCAGTCGCGGCAGATCGGCTGGCCGTTCTTGGTCTCGGCGGCCAGCTGGCTGCGGTGGTGCACGAGGAAGCAGCTCATGCAGGTGAACTCGTCCGCCTGACGAGGCAGCACCCGGACGGACAACTCCTCATTGGAGAGGTCCGCACCGGGCAGCTCGAGTCCCTCGGCCTGCTCGAACTCGTCGACGTCGACGGTGGACGCCGACTTGTCGTTCCGCCGGGCCTTCAGTTCCTCGATGCTGTCCTCGTTGACGTCATCGTCGGTCTTGCGTGGGGTGTCGTAATCCGTTGCCATGTCGCTCTCCCCCTCTGGGTGTCTGTGGTGTCTCAGCGCACGTAACGCGTGAGAGGCCGGACTTGTGCCCGACCCGAGGCGGAGATTTTGCCTCACATCAAGGTCTGTTACTCAATCGACACCCAACCGCGCCCCTGAAGAGGTGATCGGGTTGGATGGCCATCGGGACCGTACACGGTCCGAATGTCGCACTCGCACGCGCCATGACGTGTACTTCCCGTGATCACGGTCCCCGAAAACCCGGATTTTCCCGGCTTTCCGTCAACCGCGACGATCACGCAGAGTATATGGCCGGAAAATCGCCCATGTGATCGATCACACAGCCTACCTCGGGTGGGCGGATCACGAAAATTCCGCCCAAAGCGAACATCTCCCGGGCAGGCCCCGGCCTCGGGTTTCCCGGCGTCAGACCGGGAGCACCACCCGCATCACCAGGCCTCCTCCCTCACGCGGCTCCGCCGCGATCCTGCCGCCGTGGGCGCGCGCCACCGACCGCGCGATCGACAGTCCGAGTCCGACGCCCTTGTCGCTGCCGGTGCGCTCGGTGCGGAGCCTGCGGAAGGGTTCGAAAATGTTGTCCATCTCGTAGGCGGGGACCACCGGACCGGTGTTCGCCACCACCAGCACGGCCTGGCCCGGCCGGCTCTCGGTGGTGACCTCGACCCAGCCGTCCTCCGCGATGTTGTACCGCACCGCGTTCTGGACGAGGTTCAGCGCGATCCGCTCGAGCAGCACTCCATTGCCCTGGACCACCGCCGGAGCGCGCTGTCCGCGCAGCTCCACGCCCTTGCCCTCGGCCTCCGCCCGGACCTGCTCCAGCGCCTGGGAGGCCACCTCGGCGAGATCCACCGGCTTGCGGTCGACGATCTCGTTGTCGCTGCGGGCCAGCAGCAGCAGGCCCTCCACCAGCTGCTCGCTGCGCTCGTTGGTGGCCAGCAGGGTCTTGCCCAGCTGGACCAGCTCCGGGGACGCCTGCGGGTCCGAGAGCTGCACCTCCAGCAGGGTGCGGTTGATCGCCAGCGGGGTGCGCAGCTCGTGCGAGGCGTTGGCGACGAACCGCTGCTGGGCGGTGAACGCCCGGTCCAGGCGCTCCAGCATCTCGTCGAAGGTGTCGGCGAGCTCCTTGAGCTCGTCGTCCGGGCCGTCCAGCTCGATCCGGCGGGACAGGTCCGAGCCCGCCACCTGGCGCGCGGTGCGGGTGATCCGGCCGAGCGGCGAGAGCACCCGTCCGGCCATCGCGTAGCCGAAGGCGAAGGCGATCACGGACAGGCCCAGGAGGGCTATCAGGGAGCGGCGCAGCAGCCCGTCCAGGGCCAGCTGGCGCTGCTCCTTCATGCAGGTGTTCAGGACCGCGTTGAACTGGTCCGGGCTGCTCTGGCCGATGATCTCGGGGCAGGTGTTGTTGGTCGGCTGGACACTGCCGCCGACCAGTTTGAACGGCAGCTCGTTGCCGACGTGCAGGGCCTGCGCGGCCAGCAGGTAGATGATCGTCAGCAGTACCACCCCGGCGATCAGGAACATCCCGCCGTACAGCAGGGTGAGCCGTATCCGGATCGTGGGGCGCAGCCAGGGGTTGGGGCGCGAGGCGCCCTGGGGGTCCCAGCTGGGCTTGGGCGGTGCCGTGGGCGGCAGCGGGGTCGGAGTCGTCGCCATGCCTGATCAGATCCGGTAACCCGAGCCGGGGACGGTGACGATCACCGCGGGCTCGCCCAGCTTGCGGCGCAGGGTCATCACGGTCACCCGCACCACGTTGGTGAACGGATCGGTGTTCTCGTCCCAGGCCTTCTCCAGCAGCTGCTCCGCGGAGACCACGGCGCCCTCACTGCGCATGAGCACCTCCAGGACCGCGAACTCCTTCGGCGCCAGCTGGATCTCCTTGCCGTCCCGGAACACCTCGCGGCGGTTGGGGTCCAACTTGATCCCGGCGCGCTCCAGGACGGGCGGCAGGGCCACGGTCGTCCGGCGGCCGAGCGCACGCACCCGCGCGATCAGTTCGCTGAAGGCGAAGGGCTTGGGCAGATAGTCGTCCGCGCCGATCTCCAGGCCCTCCACGCGGTCGCTGACGTCGCCGGAGGCGGTGAGCATCAGGACCCGGGTGGGGATGCCGAGTTCGACGATCTTGCGGCAGACGTCATCGCCGTGCACGAGGGGCAGGTCCCGGTCGAGGACGACGACGTCGTAGTCGTTGACGGCGATGCGCTCCAAGGCGGCGGCTCCGTCATACACGACGTCGACGGCCATGGCCTCCCGGCGCAGTCCGGTGGCCACCGCATCGGCGAGCAACTGCTCGTCCTCGACGACGAGTACGCGCACGTCGTTGTTCCTTCCTTGATTGCCGCACTGGGCATGATCTCGCCAAACTCGATGATTGTTCGGCGCCTCCATCCTGCCTCGAAGTCTCATAAACCGGCGGTAAGAGGGATCGCCCCGGGATCCCGAGGACCGATCATGGACGCGGCGGCGGGGGCGGCAGCGGCTGGAACGCCGAATTCAGATTCTTTCGGGGCCCGAGGTTTCCGCCCAGGACGGGGTGGGGAGGACGACTGCACACCCGCGATCACGCCTTGTCTCCGGCATCTCTGACTGTCATTGCCGACGGCAAGGGCCACGCACGTGATCGTCCCGCCGTCGGCACACCCCCGTGCCACCGACCCACGACGAGGGGGCGCACATGGACGCGTTCACCGCAGGCATTCTGCAGCGCATAGAGAACACCAAGACCGATCTCATTCGCGCCCGTGAGACGGGCGACGACTTTCTTGTGGACGTGGAGCAGTCGGAGCTGGAAGACCTCCGTCGCCTCGCCGCCGAGCACGGTGTCGAAGTAAGCGCCTCGTTTGCTTGATCCCTTGTGGATTCCGGACCCGATCCAGATCCGGATTCCCTCCTTGTAGCCGATTCCCATTCACCTCCGGATGGTGATCCAGAAAACATCCGGTAACCACGCCGAAGCGCCCCGGTGTCCTCGTGACGCCGGGGCGTTTCCGTGTGCGGGCGGGGGTGCGGACCGGGGGCGCGTGGCCGCGGGGGGCGGGATCAGTCGTGCCAGGCGCCCAGGTCGTCCAGAAGCCCCCTCAGCGGCTCGAAAAGGCCGGGGGCGGCGGCGATGGTCAGCTCCGTGGAGGCAGGGACGCCGGGCCGCCCTCCGGTGAGCGCGCCCGCCTCGCGCGCTATGAGCGCACCGGCCGCGAAGTCCCAGGGGTTGAGCCCGCGCTCGTAGTAGCCGTTGAGCCGGCCGCAGGCCACATCGGACAGGTCGATGGCGGCCGATCCGCCGCGCCGGATGTCCCGCACCCGCGGCAACAGATCGTTGAGCACCCTGGCCTGCCCGATGCGGCGCTCGCGCACGTACCCGAAGCCCGTGCCGATCAGCGATTCCTCCAGCGGGGCCGCGGGGCGGCAGTGCACCGGCTCCCCGTTCAGCCGGGCGCCCCGGCCCAGGACCGCCTGGAAGGTCTCGCCGCGCATCGGGGCGGTCACCACCCCGACGACCGTCTCGCCGTCCTTCTCGGCGGCGATGCTGACCGCCCACGACGGCAGCCCGTAGAGGTAGTTCACCGTGCCGTCGAGCGGGTCGATCACCCAGCGCACCCCGCTGCTGCCCTCGGTGTCGGCGCCCTCCTCCCCGAGCACCCCGTCCTGCGGGCGGCGGCGCGCGAGGAGGTCGGTGATCAGCTTCTCGGCGGCGATGTCCATCTCGGTGACGACGTCGATCGGGCTGGTCTTGGTGGCCGCCACCCCGAGGTCGGCCGGGCGGCCGTCGCGCAGCAGGTCCCCCGCGCCACGGGCGGCCTCCAGCGCCGTCTCGAGGAGTTCGGTCATGAGCGGGTCGGTCATCGTGCTCCTTAGCGGATGGCCCGGACGGGCAGCGGCGGTGGCGGGGCGGGGACGCTCAGTCCGAGCCCGCGGCGGCGGGGCGGGGCGCGCGGGCCGGACAGCAGCCCACCGGGCACACGTCATGGCTCGGGCCGAGGGCGCCCAGGGCGCAGCGCTCCGGGGCGGCCGCGACCCGGTCCTCGGCGAAGCGCTCGGTGGCCGCGCGCTCCAGCACCAGATCGCGCACGCCCGCGGCGAACCGCGGATCGGCGCCGACGGTCGAGGCGCGGGAGACCGGCAGACCGAGCTCGGCGGCCTTGGCCGTGGCCTCGGTGTCGAGGTCGTACTTGACCTCCATATGGTCCGAGACGAAGCCGATCGGGACCATGACGACGGCGGGCACGCCCTCGCCGTGCAGCTCCTCGAGGTGATCGCAGATGTCCGGCTCCAGCCAGGGGATGTGCGGCGCGCCGCTGCGCGACTGGTAGACCAGCCGCCAGGGGTGCGGGGCGCCGGTCTCCTCGCGCACCGCGTCGGCGATCAGCCGGGCCACATCGAGGTGCTCGGCGACATACGCGCCCCCCTCCCCGTCCTCCGTGTGGGCCTCCACCGGGCCCGAGGTGTCGGCGGCGGCGGTCGGGATGGAGTGCGTGGTGAAGGCGAGGTGGGCCCCGGCGCGGCGCTCCTCGGGCAGCTCGGCGAGGGCGGCCAGCGTGGCGTCCACCATGGGCCGCACGAAGCCGGGGTGGTTGAAGTAGTGCCGCAGCTTGTCGACGCGCGGCAGCGGCAGCCCCTCGCCCTCCAGGGCGGCCAGGGCGTCCGCGAGGTTCTCGCGGTACTGGCGGCAGCCGGAGTACGAGGCGTAGGCGCTGGTGGCCAGCACCAGGATGCGGCGGTGGCCGTCGGCGGTCATCTCGCGCAGGGTGTCGGTCAGATACGGCGCCCAGTTGCGATTGCCCCAGTAGACCGGCAGGTCCAGGCCGTGCTCGGCGAAGTCCTTGCGCAGCGCGTGCAGCAGCTCGCGGTTCTGCGCGTTGATCGGGCTGACCCCGCCGAAGAGGAAGTAATGCCGGCCGACCTCCTTCAGCCGCTCTCGGGGGATGCCCCGCCCGCGCGTGACGTTCTCCAGGAACGGCACGACGTCCTCGGGGCCCTCCGGCCCGCCGAAGGAGAGCAACAGCAGTGCGTCATAGGGGTCGGGAGAAGGCTGTACTGACTGATCCGGCATGCTTCCGATCCTGCCACCAGCCGCTGACAGGCGGGAAACGGCCCTGCGCGAACCAGGGACCTGCCCGTAATCTGTATCAGCTCGTACGATCCTTACCCTGCTCACGGCGGAGCCTGCCTTGCCCAGTACCAGCCCCTATCGTGCGATCTTCGCCGCCCCCGGCGCCAAGGAGTTCTCCGCGGCCGGCTTCCTCGGGCGGATGACGCTGTCCATGGCGGGCATCAGCGTGGTCACCATGGTGTCCGAACTCACCGGCCGGTACGGGCTCGCGGGCGCCCTGTCGGCCACGCTGGCGCTCTCCGCCGCCTCCATCGGCCCGCAGATCTCCCGGCTGGTCGACCGGCACGGCCAGCGCCGGGTACTGCGCCCGGCGACCCTCGTGGCACTCACCGCCGTCTGCGGGCTGCTGCTGAGCGCGCACCGGGGCTGGCCGGACTGGACGCTGTTCGTCTTCGCCGCCGGGGCCGGCTGTGTGCCCAGCGTGGGCTCCATGGTGCGGGCCCGCTGGGCGGCGATCTACGGGGACTCCCCGCGCGAGCTGCACGCCGCGTACGCCTGGGAGTCCATCGTCGACGAGGTCTGCTTCATCCTCGGGCCCGTCATCTCGATCGGGCTGTCCACCACCTGGTTCCCGGAGGCGGGCCCGCTGCTGGCCGCCTGCTTCCTGGCGGCCGGGGTCTTCTCGCTGACCGCGCAGCGGGCCACCGAGCCCGTACCGCATCCGCGCGGGCAGCACACCGGCCGTTCGGCGCTGCGCTCGCGCGGGCTCCAGGTGCTGGTGGTCACCTTCGTGGCGACCGGCGCGATCTTCGGGGCGATCGACGTGGTGACGGTGGCCTTCGCCGAGGACGAGGGCCACAAGGGCGCGGCGAGCCTGGTACTGGCGGTGTACGCGCTGGGCTCCTGTCTCGCGGGCGCGGTCTTCGGGCTGCTGCGGCTGAGCGGATCGGTGTCCCGTCGTTGGTTGTGGGGTATTTGTGCGATCGCCGTGAGTATGATCCCGCTCCAACTGGTCGGGAACCTGCCGTTCCTGGCCGTGGCGCTCTTCGTCGCGGGCCTGGCCATCGCACCCACGATGGTCACCACCATGGCCCTCGTCGAACGCCACGTACCACGCGCGCATCTGACCGAGGGGATGACCTGGGTGAGCACCGGGCTCGCGGTCGGGGTGGCGCTCGGCTCGTCGGCCGCCGGATGGGTGGTGGACGCGGCCGGCGCCCGGGCGGGGTACGCGGTGCCGGCCGTGGCCGGGGCGTTCGCGGCGGCGGTGGCGTTCCTCGGGTACCGCCGGCTCCGGCCGGCGCCACAGCGGGAGGGGTCGGGTACGGATGGCCGTCAAGACCATGAAGACCGTACGGAGCAGCGTGTGGCGTAACTGGGCGGGGAATGTGACGGCCCGCCCGGTGCGGAGCGTCGCGCCGTCGTCCACTCAGGAGCTGGCCGAGGTGGTCCGCCGGGCCGCGGCGGAGGGGCTGAAGGTGAAGGCGGTGGGCTCCGGGCACTCCTTCACCACCGCGGCCGCCACCGACGGGCTCCTCATACGCCCCGACCGCATGGCGGGCGTGCGCGGGCTGGACCGCGAGGCGGGGACCGTGACCGTCGCGGCCGGCACCCCGCTCCGGCAGCTCAACGAGACGCTGACGGCCCATGGGCTGTCGCTCGCCAATATGGGCGACATCATGGAGCAGACCGTGGCCGGGGCGACCGCCACCGGCACCCATGGCACCGGCCGGGACAGCGCCTCGATCGCCGCCCAGATCAAGGGCCTGGAGCTGGTGACGGCGGACGGTTCGGTGCTGCGCTGCTCGGCGACGGAGCACCCGGAGATCTTCGCGGCCGCCCGGATCGGGCTCGGCTCGCTCGGCGTGGTCAGCGCGATCACCTTCGCCGTGGAACCGGAGTTCCTGCTCACCGCACGCGAGGAGCCGATGCCCTTCGACCGTGTGATGGCCGATTTCGACAGGCTCGTGGCCGAGAACGAGCACTTCGAGTTCTACTGGTTCCCGCACACCGGCAACTGCAACACCAAGCGCAACAACCGCAGCACCGGCCCCGCCGCCCCGGTGGGCCGGGTCAGCGGCTGGGTGGACGACGAGCTGCTGTCCAACGGCATCTTCCAGGTGGCCTGTTCGGTGGGCCGGGCGGTCCCCGCCACCATCCCCGGAATCGCCAAGATCTCCAGCCGCGCCCTGTCCGCCCGGACCTACACGGACATCCCTTACAAAGTCTTCACCTCTCCGCGCCGCGTGCGCTTCCTGGAGATGGAGTACGCCGTGCCGCGCGAGGCCGCGGTCACCGTGCTGCGCGAGCTCAAGGCGACCGTCGAGCGGTCCGGACTGCGGGTCAGCTTCCCGGTGGAGGTGCGCACCGCGCCCGCCGACGACATCCCGCTGTCCACCGCCTCCGGGCGCGAGACCGCGTACATCGCCGTCCATCTGTACCGGGGCACCCCGCACCGGGCGTACTTCACGGCGGCCGAGCAGATCATGATCGCCCACGGTGGCCGCCCGCACTGGGGCAAGCTGCACAGCCGCGACGCCGGCTACCTGTCCGGGGTCTATCCGCGGTTCGGGGAGTTCACGGCGGTACGCGACCGGCTGGACCCGGACCGGCTGTTCACCAACGACTATCTGCGGCGGGTGCTGGGCGACTGACGCGTCACGGCCCGCCGGTGGCGCCGGGCGGGGGCGTGGCGTCCCCGGAACCATCCGTTCCGTCCTCCGTGGCACCGCCGGACGGGGTCCGGGACGCGCCGGGGGTGGCGGGCGCGGAGGTGCCGGGGGCCGTTGTGCCCCCGGTGCCGGAGCCCTTGCCGGACTCGGATGATCCGGACGAACCGGGCGTCGGTACGGTCGACACGTCGGCCGTGCCGCCCTCGCGGGAGGTGCGCGGGGACGGTGCCGGATCGCCACCGCCCCGGGAGGTGCCGGGGCTCCGGGACGGCGCGGCCGGGCCGCGGCGCCCGGGGCCGGGGGTGGAACGCGACCCGGAGGAGCCGTCGACGCTGTCGCTGACGGTGGTTCCGCTCCGGCTCTCCCCCCAGACGTTGGACACCGGGCCTCCGGAGAACATCTCGATCCCCGTGATGACGCTCATGGCGAGCACGAAGACCGCCAGCGCCCCGAGGACGTGGCGCCGCCGGCCGCGCAGCCGGGTGCCGTGGGTGGTCGGCTCGCCGTACTCGCCGTCCGCGCCCTTCCGCCGGAGCGTGACGGGCCCGGCGGGCCGCCGGGGCACCGACTGGACCCGCACCTCCTTGATCTGCTCACCGGTGCGGTGGAACAGATGCTGGAAGACCGTGCCGCCCGCGGTCGCCACCACGCTCATCACACCGGCACCCAGGATCGTCCCGTAGACGCCGAGTTTGGAGGCGAGGACCGCGGCGGCGATGGCCGCCAGCGCGCTGCCGGCCACATGGGCCACGCTCAGCTCGATCCGTCCGCTCTTGAGTTGTCCGTCGCCGTCGGCCTTGCCGTGCATCTACCGCCTCGCTTGGACATTCGTTCCAGCCTGCAGGGAGAAGTGACCGATAAACGAAGCAGATCGTTCCGATTCTGTCGATTCTGTGAAACTTGCCACCCAAATTGGGCCTCACTTCGAAGGATTCAGGCTCCGATCCCCCTTCCCGCCATGAACTCGGCTGGCGTGCCGCTCCACCCGAGCGGCCCGAATGGAGTACTGTGGCGAGCCCTGGCCCCGCTTTCCCGTCCGGCCGCCCGGACCCAACGGGAGGGGTCAGAGGGCGGCAACCAACCGGCCCGGGCAACTCGGCAAAGTTGTGGCAGGCTGCACCCGGGCAGGCCACACTCGTCTAGCGGGAGAGCAGCGACGCAACCGTGACGTCGGCAGGCACCACCCGGGAGGTCCCCATGCCCGAACTGCGTGTCGTGGCCGTCAGCAACGACGGCACACGGCTGGTGCTCAAGGCTGCGGACAGCACGGAGTACACGCTTCCCATCGACGAGCGACTGCGCGCCGCGGTGCGCAATGACCGCGCTCGGCTCGGCCAGATCGAGATCGAGGTCGAGAGCCATCTGCGGCCCCGTGACATCCAGGCCCGTATACGTGCCGGCGCCACCGCCGAAGAGGTCGCGCAGATGGCGGGCATCCCCGTCGACCGCGTGCGGCGCTTCGAGGGCCCGGTGCTGGCGGAGCGCGCCTTCATGGCCGAGCGCGCCCGTAAGACTCCCGTGCGCCGCCCCGGCGAGAACACCGGACCGCAGCTCGGCGAGGCCGTAGCGGAGCGGCTGCTGCTGCGCGGCGCCGAGAAGGACACCACGCAGTGGGACTCCTGGCGGCGCGACGACGGCACCTGGGAGGTGCTGCTGGTCTACCGGGTCGCCGGTGAGCCGCACTCGGCGAGCTGGACCTACGACCCGCCCCGGCGGCTGGTCCAGGCGGTGGACGACGAGGCGCGGGCGCTGATCGGCGAGGCCGACGACACGCCCGAGCCCAGCTTCCCGTTCGTGCCGCGGATCGCCCGGCTGCCGCGCGACCGGGATCGGGACCGCGACCGGCCGTCGTCCGAGCGCATCGACGACGACTCCCCGGCGGCCACGCCCGCGTCCGCCTCGCTGGACGACGGTCTCGGTGAGCGGGACTCGCTCACCAGCCTGCTGGAGGCCGTGCCCAACTTCCGGGGCGACATGGTCGTGCCGGAGGCGCCCGTCGCCTCGGCCGCCCCGCCGGAGGAGCCCGACGAGGAGCCGGAGGCCGTCGAGCCGCCCGCCTCCGCGGCGAGCGCGGGTTCGGCGTACGCGGATGTGCTGATGCCGCGTTCGGTGGCGGGCCACCGCGACCGGCTGACCGGTACGACGGACCGGCAGGCGGAGGCGGACGGCGTCCGCCCGGGCCGCCGGGCCGCGGTGCCGAGCTGGGACGAGATCGTCTTCGGCACCCGCCGCAAGAAGCAGGAGTAGCGGCGAAGGAAGCCGCCGGCCGCACCACGGCCGGCGGCGGCCGATCCGGGCCCCGCCACCGTATGCCGGTGGCGGGGCCCGTCGGCGTGTTCAGCCCCGCTCGGGGCCCGTGGCCACCGGACGGCCGCCGTCCGAGGACCATTCGCTCCAGGAGCCGACGTACAGCGCCGCCGGTACGCCCGCGACGGCCAGCGCCAGGACCTGGTGCGCGGCCGAGACCCCGGAGCCGCAGTACACCCCGACCTCGGCGTCCTCGGTGGCACCCAGGGCCGCGAACCGCTCGGCCAGCCGGTCGGCGGGCAGGAAGTGACCGTCGGCGGTGACGTTCTCCACCGTGGGAGCGGAGACCGCGCCGGGGATGTGGCCGCCGACCGGGTCGATGGGCTCGACCTCGCCCCGGTAGCGCTCGGCCGCACGCGCGTCCAGCAGCACCCCGCGCCGCGCGAGCGCCGCCGCGTCGTCGGCCTCCAGCAGCGGCAGGGCCCCGGGCCGCGGGACGAAGTCGCCCTCGGGCCCGGCCGGTTCATCGGTGGACAGGGCGCCGCCGACCGCCGTCCAGGCGGGCAGACCTCCGTCGAGCACCCTGACGGACGGATGTCCCGCCCAGCGCAGCAGCCACCACGCGCGCGCCGCCGCCCACCCCTGTCCGCCGTCGTACGCCACTACGCGCCGGTCCTGACTTACCCCGGCCCGGCGCATCGCGGCCGCGAACGCGGAAAGATCGGGCAAGGGGTGGCGGCCGGTCTTTCCGGGCGGGGCCGCGAGCTCGGTGTCGAGATCGACGTAGACGGCACCCGGCAGATGCCCCGCCTCGTATGCGGGGCGGCCGGGCGGCCCACCGAGCTGCCAGCGCACATCGAGCAGGAGCGGAGGCTGCTCCTCCGCCAGCTCACTCATGAGATCGGATGCGGTGATGATGGCATGCATAGGAACCATCCTTGCGTAGATATCTCTGCGTCGATTGGACCACCCGGTCACCCGGTGTACGGCTGGGTGACACCAGAGCGCAATGAAGCCGAAACGGACGTGCGGTAGCAATTCAGACATTCTGCTGCGGGGCACGACGAATTGCGGTTCCGCCAGGGCGCCATGTGCGACAGGTGGTGAAAACATCGGTCGGGCCCCCCGCATCAGCACCTCCGCACGACCGCCCCGCGCCGCCGACCGGCCCGGGGCCGCATGTCCACCACGATGGTCCGAGGAGAGAATGACGTATGACCGAGGCAGCGACTCGGCGCACACCGGGCACGCCCTGCTGGACGAGTCTGATGGTGCACAGCCTTGCCGCGACACAGGACTTCTACCACTCCCTGTTCGGCTGGGAGTTCACACCGGGCCCACAGCAGCTCGGCGCGTATGTCCGCGCGGTCCAGGCCGGCCGGCCCGTCGCCGGGTTGAGCGAGCTGCCTCCCGAACGCCATTTGCCCGTGGCCTGGACGACCTATCTGGCGTCCGACGACGCCGATGAGACCGCCGAGATGATCCGCGCCTGCGGCGGCACCGTGGCGGTGGGCCCGCTGGACGCCGACGAGGCCGGCCGGATGCTGATCGCCGCCGACCCCGAGGGCGCGGTGTTCGGGGTGTGGCAGGAGTCCACGTACGCGGCGGAGGAGACCGGGGCGCCGGGCACCCCGGTCTGGCACGAGTTGCTGACCCGTGAGGGCACCGGGGTCCACAAGTTCTACCGGATGGTCTTCGGCTACCAGGCGGAGACGGCGGCCGGGGAGGAGCCGGGCTGCCGCACCCTGCACCTGGACGGCCGGCCGGTCTGCGCGATCCAGAGCGTGGGCGATGCCCTGCCCCGCGACCGGGGCCCGTACTGGATGACGCACTTCGCGGTGGAGGACGTGGACGACACGGTGCGCCGGGTGACCGAGCTGGGCGGCCAGGTGGTGCGGCCGCCGTCGCGAGGAGCCACCGGCCACCGGGCCACGGTGCGGGACCCGGAAGGGGCCGCCTTCACCGTCGTACGGCGCGCCGAGGGATAGGCGGGAGCGCCGGCCGGAGGGCCGGGGGCCGAGGGGCCAATCCACGGGACGCCCCTCAGTCGACGGGCAGCACATCCGGCGACAGGGCGGCGACGCGCGCTCCGGCGGCCGTCATCCGGCGCCGGTGGTGGCGTCGGCACAGCACCTCGTAACCGACCTCGCTCTCCGGCCGGTTGACGTCGCCCACGACGACCTGGGCGCCCTCGACGACCATCTCGCCGCCGACGGTACGGGCGTTGTGCGTCGCCCGGGCGCCGCACCAGCACAGCGCCTCCACCTGCAGCACCTCCACCCGGTCGGCGAGCTCCACCAGGCGCTGGGAGCCGGGGAAGAGCTTGCTGCGGAAGTCGGTGGTGATGCCGAAGGCGAAGACGTCCAGCTCCAGATCGTCGACCACCCGCGCGAGTTGGTCGATCTGGGGCGGGGTCAGGAACTGCGCCTCGTCCACGATGACGTAGTCGACCCGGCCCCCGGCGGTCAGCGCCTGGACCACATGGTCGTAGAAGTCCAGGTCGTCGGCGACCTCGACCGCCTCGGTGGCCAGCCCCAGCCGTGAGGAGAGCTTGCCCTCGCCCGCCCGGTCGTCCCGGGTGTAGATCATCCCCTGGAGCCCTCGCGCCGAGCGGTTGTGCTGGATCTGCAGAGCGAGGGTGCTCTTTCCGCAGTCCATCGTTCCGGAAAAGAACACCAGCTCGGGCATGGGGAGGCGGAGCCTTTCGTAGGGCGGGGGTGAACGGGGTTGCTCAGGAGCGTACTTCGAGGAGCGGCACCAGCTGCTCCACGGGGGTCATCGAACCGTGCAGCCCGACCATGGCGGACTCCTTCGGCTCGGTGTGCGAGGCGACGATCGCGACGTCGTCGCGGGCGGCGGCCACGATGTCGCCGATCCGCGGGTAGACCCGGTCGTCGACGCCCTTGTCGCCGCCGTCGGCACCGCCGGGCCCGCCGAACCAGCCCGCCTCGATGGCCTCGTCACGACCGGCCACCCACATCCGCTCCCCCAGCACCTCGCGCCAGACGGCCAGCACATCGCCCGCGGCGCCGGGCACGGCGTACACATGGCGGGCGCGGCCCTCGCCGCCCAGCAGCGAGACGCCCGCGCGCAGCTCCCAGTCCTCGTCGAAGTCGATGCGCGACTCCGGGTCGAAGGGGATGTCGATCATGCCGTGGTCGGCGGTGACATAGAGCGCCGAGCGGGGCGGGAGCTGTTCGGCGAGGCGCTGGGCGAGCCCGTCGACATAGCGGAGCTGATCACGCCACTCGGGCGAGTCCACACCGAAGCGGTGCCCCTTGCCGTCCACCTCGCTGTAGTACGTGTAGACGAGCGAGCGGCCCGCGGCGCCGAGTTGCTCGGCCGCGAGGTCCATCCGGTCCTCACCGGTGAGCCGCCCGTGGAAGGTGCCGCCGCTCAGCGCGATCTTGGTGAGCGGGGTCTCGGCGAAGGTCGGCGCGGAGACCTGGCAGGTGTGCACCCCCGCGGCGTCGGCGAGCTGGAAGACGGTCGGATACGGCTGCCAGGCGTGCGGATCGGTCCAGGGCTGCCAGCGCAGCTGGTTCATCAGCTGGCCGGTGGCGGGGTCCCGCACCGTATAGCCGGGCAGGCCGTGGGCTCCGGGCGGCAGTCCGGTGCCCACCGAGGCGAGCGAGGTCGCGGTGGTGGACGGGAAGCCCGCGGTGAGCGGCTGCCCTGAGCCGCCCAGCGAACTGGGCAGCAGCGAGGTCAGGAAGGGCGCCTCGCCGGGGTGGGCGCGCAGCAGCTCCCAGCCGAGGCCGTCGACAAGGAAGACGCAGACGCGGTCGGCGGGCGCGAGTGCCAGGCCGGAGGAGAGCCCGGGGACCTCCTGGCCCGCGGCGACGGCGGGCAGCAGATCGGCGAGCGAGCCGGTGCCGTACTTCGGCAGCGGGGCGGAGCGCGGGTCGAGCGGGGTGGGCTCGGGCCAGAGGGAGGCGGCGGAGGGCGGCGGGCCGGTGGTGGAGCCGGACATCAGCGGCCGGCGTCCGGCGTGGCCGCGGTGGCCTCGGAGAGCGCCTGGGCGAAGGCGAGCGTCTGGCGGACGGTGTCGGGGCCGTCCCCCGCCTCGCTGACGCGCAGGCTGAGGTCGTCGGCGGTGGAGGAGCCGGTGTAGCCGTGGTCGGCCTCGCAGTTGGGGTCGCCGCAGGCGGCGGGCTCCAGGTCGAGGCGGCTGACGGCCCCCCAGCCGATGGTCAGCACGACCTCGCGGGGCAGTGTGCCCGGTGTGTACGACTCGGGGTTGGCGACGACCCGGCTGAGCACGACCGAGGAGATCCGCTGGAGCTTCACCGACTCGGTGGAGGTGGTGGCGTACGGCGACGGGGAGGTGCCGTCCGCGGCCTGCTCGTCGGTGTGGCTGACGATGAAGCGGTTGCCGGTGAGGACCAGCACCGTGACATGGCGGCGGACCTCGTTGGCGTCGAAGGTGGTCTCCTGGTGGACCAGGTACGACACGATGGGCTCACCGCCCACGGCGGCCTCCACCGCTTCGGCCACGAGTGCCGGGTAATAGCCGCTGCGCTCGATCGCCGCGCGCAGCCCCTGGGTCGTCGTACCGGTCTTCGCCATGTGCACCATCCTACGGGGCCGCGCCGACACCGGCGCCGGTGCCCGCCAAGGCGCCGGGGGGCTCAGTAGGCGGGCATATGGCGGGGACCCAGGTCGGTGCGCGGGGGCGGCGGGGCGAGTCGCGCCGAGGCGCCGAGCACGGAGAGGCCCTGCTGGGCGACGACGACGGGTTCGAGATCGACGGCGACCATCTCGGGATGGTCGTCCACCAGGCGGGACACCCGCAGCACCAGCTCCTCCAGGGCCGCGGTGTCCACCGGCTTGGAGCCGCGCCAGCCGAACAGCAGGGGCGCGGTCCGGATGGACCGGATCAGCTCCGCGGCGTCCCGGCCGGTGACCGGGACGAGGCCGTGGGCGGTGTCGCCGAGCAGTTCGGAGGGGGCCCCGGCGAGCCCGAAGGAGAGCACGGCCCCGGCGGCGGGGTCGATGGCGGCCCGTACGACGGTGTCCACGCCGCGGGGCGCCATCCGCTGCACGACCAGCCCCAGTTCCTCGGGCCGGCCCAGGTAGTCGGTCAACTCGGCGTAGGCCCGGCGCAGTTCCGTCTCGCTGCCCAGCTCAAGACGTACCCCGCCCAGGTCGGCGCGGTGGCGCAGATGGGCGGCGGTGGGCTTGAGCGCGACCGGGAAGCCGAGCCGCTCGGCGGCCCGCACGGCGGCGTCGGGGTCGGGCGCGGGGAGGGCGGGCAGCACGCTGACGCCGTAGCGGGCCAGGAGGCGCTGGGTGTCGGCGGCGGACAGCTCGACGCCGAGGCCCGCGTCGTCGGCGGGCCCGAGGCCCGCGCCGTCGGCCTTACCGTCGCCGGGCCCGCCTCTTGTGGCTTCGCGCTTGCCGTCGCCGGTCCCGCCGCCCGTGCCGTCGGCCGGAGTGCCGTCGGCCGGAGTGCCGTCGCCCGGGGTGCCGTCGGCCGGGGCGAGCAGCACCTGGATGTCGGCGGCCGCACCCGCCTCGTCGATGTCGTCGTACTCGGGGACCCGCCCGGGCTCGGCGGCCTCCTGCCGCCAGCGCGCGTACCGCACGGCCTCGGCGAGCGCGCGCACGGCCCGCTCGGCGGCGGGATAGGCGGGGATCCGGCGGGTGCCCGGGGCGGGCTCACCGCCGGTGCCGGCCAGGGCCTCCGCGAGCTCCTGGATCTCCAGGTGGACCACGGCCACCGGCTTGGCCGGACCGGGCCCGGAAGCGTGGGCCGCCTCCCTCACGGCCGTCGCGAGGGCCTCCGCGCTGCCCTCGCCGTCCCCGGTGCCCGCGTTTCCGTCGCCGACCGAGGGGATGGCGGTGACGACGACGGCGTCGCAGGCGTCGTCGGTAAGGGCCTCGGCCAGGGCGCGCCGGAAGTCGTCCGGGGCGGCGGCCGTGGTCAGGTCGCGGGGCGGCAGCGGGCGGAGCCCCTCGGTCAGGCAGGCGTCGTAGGTGATCAGGCCGAGCGACTCGGAGTTGCCGAGGATGGCGACGCGCGGACCGGCGGGCAGCGGCTGGGAGGCGAGCAGCACCCCGGTGTCGGCGAGTTCGGTGACGGTGTCGACCCGGATGACGCCCGCCTGCCGCAGCAGATCGGAGACGGTGGCGTCCGGGATCTGGGTGGTGGGCACGGCATGGCCGGTGGGGGCGCTGCCGGTGTGGCGGGCGCCCTTGACGACGACCACCGGCTTGACGGCGGCGGTGCGCCGGGCGAGCCGGGTGAACTTGCGGGGGTTGCCGATCGACTCCAGGTACATGAGGACGACGTCGGTGCGCGGATCGTCGTACCAGTACTGGAGGAGGTCGTTGCCCGAGACGTCGGCGCGGTTCCCGGCGGATACGAAGGTCGATATCCCCGCGATCCCGGCGAGGCTCGCCAGCCCGGCGCCGCGCCGGTGCAGCCCGGACAGCAGCGCGATGCCGATCGCCCCGGACTGGGTGAACAGGCCCAGCCGGCCGGGGTTGGGCAGCTGCGGGGACAGCGAGGCGTTCAGCCGGACGCCCTCGGCGGTGTTGCTGATGCCGAAGGCGTTGGGGCCGATGACGCGCATGCCGTAGGACCGGGCCTGGCGGACGAGGTCGCGCTGCCGGTCGCGGCCCTCGCTCCCGCTCTCGGCGTATCCGGCGGAGAGCACGACGAGGCCCTGGACGCCGTGTTCGCCGCATTCGGCCACGACGGCGGGCACCCGCTCGGCGGGGACGGCGACGACGGCCAGGTCCACGGGCTCCTCTATGGCGCGCAGCGAGCGGTGGGCCGGGACGCCCTCGGGCGCGAGATGCGCCATGTCGTCGGGGAAGGCGTGGTTGACGGCGTGGACGCGCCCCGTGAAGCCGCCGTCCAGGAGGTTGCGCAGCACGGTGCGGCCGACGCCGCCGGGCGTGCGGCTGGTGCCGATGACGGCGACGGAGCCGGGCGCGAGCAGCCGCTGGACGGAGCGGGCCTCGGCCCGCTGCTCGCGGGCGCGCATGACGGCCAGGGAGCGGTCGGTGGGTTCGAGGTCGAATTCGAGGCGGACGACGCCGTCCTCGAAGCTGCGCTTCTGGGTGTAGCCCGCGTCCGTGAACACCTTGATCATCTTGGTGTTGGCGGGCAGCACCTCGGCGGCGAACCGGCGGATGTCCCGCTCGCGCGCGACCGCGGCGATGTGTTCGAGGAGCGCGGAGGCCACTCCGCGGCCCTGGTGGGCGTCCTGGACGAGGAAGGCGACCTCGGCCTCGTCGGCGGGGGCCGCGGCCGGCATCCCCCGTCCGTCGATGCGGTCGTAGCGCACGGTGGCGATGAACTCATCCCCCACGATGGCCGCCAGGCCCACCCGGTCGACGTAGTCGTGGTGGGTGAAGCGGTGGACGTCGCGGTCGGACAGGCGGGGGTAGGGCGCGAAGAAGCGGTAGTACTTCGACTCGTCCGACACCCGTTCGTAGAAGCTGACCAGCCGCTGGGCGTCATCAGGGGTGATGGGACGGATCTGGGCCGTGCCGCCGTCCCGGAGCACCACATCGGCTTCCCAGTGGGTCGGGTAGGCGTGATGGTCCGACGGGCTCCGCATGGGGCCCAGGGTACGGGCCCACCCGGTCCGGATGGTGGACACCCTTGCGTCGGGGCCGAGTGTCGGGGGAAGGTCCGTATCGGGCCAGTCCGGGCATGCCCGGGCTCACTCGGACATCGACCGGGTGAATCCGGACACCGTATGATTTTGGTCTAGACAACAGCACCCGTCACACCTGAAGGGCAACACCATGGCTGAGCGCCGCGTCACCATCGGCTGGGCCGAGGGCCTGCACGCCCGCCCTGCGTCGATCTTCGTCCGGGCGGCCACCGCCGCCGGCGTCCCCATCACGATCGCCAAGGGCGACGGCACCCCGGTCAACGCCGCCTCCATGCTGGCCGTGCTGGGCCTGGGCGCCCAGGGCGGCGAGGAGGTCGTCCTCGCCTCCGACGCGGACGATGCCGAGGTCGCGCTCGACCGGCTGGCGAAGCTGGTGGCGGAGGGCCTCGAGGAGCTTCCCGAGACCGTCTGATCCACCGCCCGATTCACCGGTGATTCCTGAGTGATTCCCGTGTGATTCAAGGGTTCGGCACGGCGGGGCCGCGGTGACCATTACGGCCACCGCGGCCCCGCTGTTTTTCCGTTTCCATCCGGACTCGGCGGACCGGGAACCGGGCGCCGCGAAACAAACGCGGAGAATTCCCGAGCCTTGTCTACGGGATCGCTGTTAATTCCGGCCGCTCGCCGTGTTTACGGAATGTTTCGAAGCCCTCACCGGGATGGGGCGGCGCGACCGGTATTCCGCCAGCGCGCGCTCGGTGTGCGCGGCGGCGAGCGCCCGCGCCCGGTCGGCGTCGCCGCGCGCCACCGCGTCCACCAGCGCACCGTGCTCCGCCCAGGTCTCCACGGCCCGCGCGGCCGGGTCGGGGGCCGGGTCGGGGCGCCGGACGCCCCCGGGCGGTGCGGGCTGCGGCGCGGGGGCGGCCGCGTACACCCACGCGGTCTTGCGGCGGAGCTGGACGAGCATCGCGGCCAGGCTCGGGCTGCCGGACGCCTGGGCGAGCGTCTCGTGGAACCAGTCACCCAGCGGCCGCAGCTCGCCGAGACGGCCGTGCCCGGCCCGCTCCCGGCCGAGCCGGACCAGCCCGCGCAGTACCTTCAGATGGGCCTCGGTGCGGCGCTGTGCGGCCCGCGCGGCGCCCAGCGGCTCCAGCAGCGCCCGGATGTCCAGCAGATCGGCCGCCTCGCGCTCGGAGGGCTGGGCGACGCAGGCCCCCGCGTGCCGCCGGGTCGTCACGAAGCCCTCGGACTCCAGGGTGCGCAGGGCCTCGCGGACCGGCACCCGCGAGACGCCGTAACGCCGGGCGAGAAGTTCCTCGGTGAGCCGGCTGCCGGGCCGATAGGTGCCGGAGACGATGTCGTCGCGAATCGCCGTGCACACCGCATGCGCCGAAATCCGGCGACCGCCCTGGACCGCGGTCGTATCCCCGCTCACTTCCGGTCCCACATTGTCGAACCTCCGCCTTAATGCCCGCGAAACGCATCCATGGAACGCGCGTTGAACGACTCTATTCCCATCGGACGTCTTTTCCGATGGCGGAGTGCATTTCATGGATATTTTTTGGCCGGCGGGCGGCGGCACGCCGAAGGCCCCGTCCGGTGGACGGGGCCTTCTCGGAAGTCTCGCGGGACCGCGGGTGTGCGCCCAGCCTCGCGGGGTCAGACGTTGACGCCGTGCGAGCGCAGATACGCCAGGGGGTCGATGTCCGAGCCGTAGTCCGGGCTGGTGCGGGCCTCGAAGTGCAGATGCGGCCCGGTGACGTTGCCGGTGGCGCCCGACAGGCCGATCTGCTGGCCGGGGGTGACCTTCTGACCGACCGAGACGCTGATCGACGACAGGTGGCCGTACTGGGTGTAGGTGCCGTCGTTCATCTTGATGACGACGTTGTTGCCGTAGGAGCCGCCCCAGCCCGCCTCGACGATCTCGCCCATGCCCACGGAGTGCACCGAGGTGCCGGAGGAGGCGTGGAAGTCGATGCCGGTGTGGCTGCCGGAGGACCACAGTCCGCTGGCTGCGTGGTAGCCGGTGGAGACGTAGGAGCCGCTGATCGGCGTCTCGAAGGTGTTGAGCCGCTTGCGCTCGGCCTCGCGCGCCGCGCGCTCCTTGGCCTCGCGCTCGGCCTTGGCCTTCTTCGCCGCGGCCTCCGCCTTTCTGGCGGCCTCCTGGCGGGCGATCGCCTCCGCCTTGGCCTTGGCGGCGGCCTGCTCGGCGGCGGTCTCCTGGGCCTGCGCCTGGTCCTCGATGTGGTCCGCGATCCCGTCGCCGATCACGATCGCCTGGGTCAGACCGGTCTGCCGGGGACTGGGGGCCGTGTCGGCCGCGAACGCCTGTCCGGTGAGCCCGGCGACCACACCCGAGGCGACGGTGGTGATGCCCACGACGTTCGCGCCGGTGCGGACGTTGACCTTGGTGGTGCGGCGGTGTTTCCCGGTGGCAGTGCGGGTGGACGCCATGCTGAGGCGCACTCCTTTCCTTCCTTCTCGCCTACCGGGTTAGCTGACGGGTTCGGAGCAGGAAGGTCTCCTACGGACTCCTCCCCCGGCCGGGGAAGGGGCCCGATTCACCCCTGGGGACGTGTGGGTCCCCGGCTCCCCTGGCTCGCGCCGTACGGGGACTCGGCGATGACTGTCCGTGCCGCGGGTGCGGCGGGTTGCTGGCGAACAGCCGGACTGACGCTAAACGGGCCCGCTTTCGATCACCAAACGGTTCCGGTTTTTTGTTGCTCTCCCCACAAACCAAACAAGCTGTCACTCCCGCAAATCGGGCATGAAGGAAGGACCCCGACACCCTTACGGGGCCAGGGTCCTTCCGTTGTGAGCCCGTTGACCGGACCGCCTGCCGGATCGTCAGCGGACCCGGATCGTCAGCGGACCGGATCGTCAGTGAGCCCGCCTGGTCGTCGGCTCCTCGGCCGGATCCGGCCAATCGGCCAACTCCGGGCGGTTCAGCCGGAGATGACGCGCACCTCGCCGATGCCCAGCGCCCGGACCGGCTCCTCGATCGCCGAGGCGTCCCCGACCAGCACCGTGACCAGCCGGTCCGCCGGGAAGGCGCTCACCACCGCGGCGGTCGCCTCCACCGTGCCGGTCTCCGCGAGGCGGGCGTACAACTGCGCCTGGAAATCGTCCGGAAGATGCTGCTCGACCTGGTCGGCGAGAGTGCCCGCGACGGCCGCCGCCGTCTCGTACTTCAGCGGGGCGACGCCCACCAGGTTCTGCACCGCGACATCGCGCTCCTCGTCGGTGAGCCCCTCCTCCTTCAGCGTGCGCAGCACCTTCCAGAGGTCCTCCAGCGCGGGCCCGGTGACTTCGGTGGCCACCGAGCCGCTGATCGCCAGCATGGCGGCGCCCGCGGAGCCGCCCGAGGGCGCAGGGGGCGCGGAGCGCAGCACCTGGCCGAAGGCGCGCACCCCGTAGGTGTAGCCCTTCTCCTCGCGCAGCACACGGTCGAGGCGGGAGGTGAGGGTGCCACCGAGGCAGTACGTGCCGAGCACCTGCGCGGGCCAGATCCGGTCATGGCGGTCGGCGCCGACGCGCCCGATGAGCAGCTGGGTCTGCACCGCGCCCGGCCGGTCGACGATCACCACACGGCCGAGGTCGTCCGCGACGATCGGGGGAACCGCGCGCGGCGCGCCCGCCCCGCCCGTCCAGGCGCCCAGGGTGTCGGCGAGCGCCCCGTCGAGGTCGACCCCGGTGAGGTCGCCCACGATCACGGCGGTGGCCGTGGAGGGGCGGACATGCGCCTCGTAGAAGGCCCGCACGGCCGCGGCGTCGATGCCCTCGATGGTCTCCTGGGTGCCCTGGCGCGGCCGGGACATCCGCGACTCGGCCGGGAAGAGGGCCGCGGAGAGGGCCATCGAGGCGCGGCGGGCCGGATTGGCCAGCTCGTGGGGGATCTCGTCCAGCCGGTTGCGCACCAGCCGCTCGACCTCGCCGTCCGGGAAGGCGGGGGCGCGCAGGGCGTCGGCCAGCAGACCGAGCGCCTTGGGCAGCCGGGAGACCGGGACCTCCAGGGAGACGCGGACGCCGGGGTGGTCGGCATGCGCGTCCAGCGTGGCGCCGCAGCGCTCGAGCTCGGCGGCGAACTCCTCGGCGTCGTGCTTGTCGGTGCCCTCCGACAGGGCGCGCGCCATGATCGTGGCGACGCCTTCGAGCCCGGCCGGCTCGGCGTCCAGCGGCGCCTCCAGATTGATCTCGACGGCGACGACCTGCTGGCCGGGGCGGTGGCAGCGCAGCACGGTCAGGCCGTTGGCCAGCTCACCGCGCTCGGGGGCCGGGAACGCCCACGGCTTGGGCGCGCCGCCCTTGGGCTGCGGGTGGAAGGTCATGGTCGCGGTGACGGCGTCGCTCACTGGGCCGCCTCCCCTTCTGCGTCGGTCTCGGCGGTGTCGGCTGCGTCCTCGTCGCCCTGGACGGGCTCGTAGACCAGCACGGCGCGGTTGTCGGGGCGCAGCCGCGCCGCGGCCACGGCCCGCACCTCCTCGGCGGTGATGTCGAGCACCCGCTCCACGGCGGTCAGCGCCAGCTGCGGGTCGCCGAAGAGCACGGCGTACCGGCAGAGCTCGTCGGCCCGGCCGCCGACCGTGGCCAGCCGGTCCAGCCACTCGCGCTCGATCTGGGCCTGCGCCCGCTCCATCTCCTGCGGGGTCGGCCCCTCCTCGGCGAAGCGGGCCAGCTCCTCGTCGACGGCGGTCTCGATGGCCGGCACCTCGACACCGCCGGAGGTCTTCACGTCCAGCCAGCCCAGCGAGGGGGCGCCGGACAGCCGCAGCAGGCCGAATCCGGCGGCCACGGCGGTGCGGTCGCGGCGCACCAGGCGGTTGTGGAGCCGGGAGGACTCCCCGCCGCCGAGGACGGTCAGCGCCAGATCGGCGGCGTCGGCCTCCCGGGTGCCGTCGTGCGGCAGCCGGTAGGCGGCCATCAGGGCGCGGGCCGGGACCTCCTCCTCCACGACCTCGCGCAGCTGGCCGCCGATCACCTCCGGGAGCGTGCCGTCGCGGGGCGGCCGCTTGCCGTCGTGGGAGGGGATGGAGCCGAAGTACTTCTCGACCCAGGCGAGCGTCTGCTCGGGGTCGATGTCGCCGACGATCGACAGCACGGCGTTGTTCGGCGCGTAGTAGGTGCGGAAGAACTCCCGCGCGTCCTCCAGGGAGGCCGCGTCCAGGTCGGCCATGGAGCCGATCGGGGTGTGGTGGTACGGGTGGCCCTCGGGGTACGCCATGGAGACGAGCTTCTCGAAGGCGGTGCCGTACGGGACGTTGTCGTACCGCTGGCGGCGCTCGTTCTTGACGACGTCGCGCTGGTTCTCCAGGCTCTCCTCGTCCAGCGCGGTCAGGAGGGACCCCATCCGGTCGGCCTCCAGCCACAGGGCGAGCTCGACCTGGTGGGCGGGCATGGTCTCGAAGTAATTGGTGCGCTCGAAGCTGGTCGTGCCGTTGAGCGAGCCGCCGGCCCCCTGCACCAGCTCGAAGTGGCCGTTGCCGGTCACCTGCGCGGAGCCCTGGAACATCAGGTGCTCGAAGAGGTGAGCCAGGCCGGTGCGCCCCTTGACCTCATGGCGCGATCCGACGTCGTACCACAGACAGACCGCGGCGACCGGGGTCAGATGGTCCTCGGAGAGCACCACGCGCAGGCCATTGGCCAGGCGGTGCTCGGTCGCTTTCAGGCCGCCGGAGCCGGCCTGCTGCGTGGCCGTGTGACCCATGGGCATGTACGTCCCTTCGATCGCGTGATGGAGCGCGTGCCAGCCGCATGCGCAGCGCTTCTGTCACTGTATGCAAGGGGACGGACATCTGGCGAAGTTCCGGTCCGTTCCCGTCCGCCCGAGCTGCCCCGAACCGTTTCGGCGGCCTCTCGGGCGCCGGACCTCGCCCTTCGAGAGGCCGTCACACGGGGCCGCCGCACCCGGTTTCGGGGCCCGCTCCGGCCCTCGTCGCCCCGGCCCGTTCCACACTTGTCGGCGGCCCGGGCCACAATGGTCCGCGTCAGATCCCGTATCGGCAGTTGAAGGAGCCGCAAGCGCGATGGTCCGCCGCCGCACGAAGACCCCGCCGCCGGACGACTTCGAGGAGCGCATCCTCGACATCGACGTCGTCGACGAGATGCAGGGCTCCTACCTCGAGTACGCCTACTCGGTCATCTACTCGCGCGCGCTGCCCGACGCCCGTGACGGGCTCAAGCCCGTGCACCGCCGCATCCTCTACCAGATGAACGAGATGGGGCTGCGCCCCGAGCGCGGCTTCGTCAAGTGCGCCCGCGTCGTCGGTGAGGTGATGGGAAAGCTCCATCCGCACGGCGACGCGTCGATCTACGACGCGCTGGTGCGCATGGCGCAGCCGTTCTCCATGCGCCTGCCGATGGTCGACGGCCACGGGAACTTCGGCTCGCTGGGCAACGACGACCCACCCGCCGCGATGCGGTACACCGAGTGCCGGATGGCGTCGGCGACGTCGCTGATGACGGAGTCGATCGACGAGGAAACGGTCGATTTCTCACCGAACTACGACGGCAGTGAGCAGGAGCCGGTCACCCTCCCCGCCGCCTATCCGAACCTGCTGGTCAACGGCACGTCCGGGATCGCGGTCGGCATGGCGACCAATATGCCGCCGCACAACCTGGGCGAGGTCATCGCCGCCGCCCGCCATCTGATCCGGCACCCGGGCGCGGACCTCGACACCCTGATGCGCCATGTGCCGGGCCCCGACCTGCCCACCGGCGGCCGGATCGTGGGCATGAGCGGCATCCGGGACGCGTACGAGACCGGGCGCGGCACCTTCAAGATCCGCGCCACGGTGGCCGTGGAGGACGTGACGGCCCGCCGTAAGGGCCTCGTCGTCACCGAGCTGCCCTTCGCCGTGGGGCCCGAGAAGGTCATCTCCAAGATCAAGGACCTGGTCGGCGCGAAGAAGCTGCAGGGCATCGCGGACGTCAAGGACCTCACCGACCGCGAGCACGGGCTGCGGCTGGTCATCGAGGTCAAGAACGGCTTCAACCCCGAGGCCGTGCTGGAGCAGCTCTACAAGCTCACGCCGATGGAGGAGTCCTTCGGCATCAACAACGTGGCGCTGGTGGACGGCCAGCCGCTCACGCTGGGGCTCAAGGAGCTGCTGGAGGTCTATCTCGACCACCGCTTCAACGTGGTCCGGCGGCGCAGCGAGTTCCGCCGCACCAAGCGGCGCAACCGGCTGCACCTGGTCGAGGGTCTGCTGGTGGCCCTCCTCGACATCGACGAGGTCATCCGCCTCATCCGGCAGAGCGACAACGCGGCCGAGGCCAAGCGGTCCCTCATCGAGCGCTTCGGCCTCTCCGAGGTCCAGACGCAGTACATCCTGGACACTCCGCTGCGCCGGCTGACCAAGTTCGACCGGCTGGAGCTGGAGTCGGAGCGCGACCGGCTCAACACCGAGATCGAGGAGCTGACCCGGATCCTCGACTCCGACGCGGAGCTGCGCAAGCTGGTCTCCGGCGAACTGGCCGCGGTGGCCAAGAAGTTCGGCACCCCGCGCCGCACGGTGCTGCTGGAGTCGTCGAACGCACCGGTGACCGCGGTGCCGCTCGAGGTCGCGGACGACCCCTGCCGGGTGCTGCTGTCCTCCACCGGGCTGCTGGCCCGTACCGCCGACGGCGAGCCGTTCCCGGTCGAGGGGAAGGCCAAGCGCGCCAAGCACGATGTGATCCTCTCGGCGGTCCCGGCGACGGCCCGGGGATCCGTGGGGGCGGTGACCTCGACCGGGCGGCTGCTGCGGCTCACGGTGATCGACCTCCCGATGCTCCCGGAGTCGGCCGGGCCGCCCAACCTGGCGGGTGGAGCGCCCATCGCCGAGTTCCTCTCCCTGGAGGAGGGCGAGGAACTGATCTGCCTCACCACCCTGGACGAGTCCTCACCGGGGCTCGCGATCGGCACGGAGCAGGGCGTTGTCAAGCGCGTGGTCCCCGACTACCCCGCCAACAAGGACGAGTTGGAAGTCATCGGCCTCAAGGAGGGCGACCGGATCGTGGGCGCGGTGGAGCTGCGCACCGGCGAGGAGGATCTGGTCTTCATCACCGACGACGCCCAGCTGCTGCGCTACGCGGCGAGCCAGGTGCGGCCACAGGGCCGCGCCGCGGGCGGTATGGCGGGCGTCAAGCTCGCCTCCGGCGCGAAGGTGATCTCGTTCACGGCCGTCGACCCGGCGAGCGACGCGGTGGTCTTCACGATCGCGGGCTCGAGCGGCACGCTCGATGACTCGGTGCAGCAGTCGGCCAAGCTCACCCCCTTCGACCAGTACCCGCGCAAGGGCCGGGCCACGGGCGGGGTGCGCTGCCAGCGGTTCCTGAAGGGCGAGGACATCCTGGTCCTGGCCTGGGCGGGCGCGACCCCGGCCCGCGCGGCGGGGGCGAACGGAACGCCGGCGGCACTGCCGGACATCGACCCGCGCCGGGACGGCTCGGGTGAGCCGCTCGCCAAGCCGGTGGCGGTGGTGGCCGGGCCGGTGTAGCCCGGCACGAGCAGGACGAGCACGCGGCAGGGGCGCGGCACCACGAGGGTGCCGCGCCCGTCGCCGTTCACGGGGGCCGGGGCGTTCAGGGCCCTCGTGGCGTTCACCAGCCCTGGTGGCGTTCATGGGCCCCGTGGCGTTCACGGGTGCCCGCGGTATTCACGGGCGCCCTCGCCGTTCACTCGCGCCCCGCGGCGTTCATGGGCTGCCGCGGCGTTCGCTCTCCTGGCTCCGGCGCCCCCGGGACGGCGGCGGCGGAAGGCCCGACCCTCGTGGACGGCGGAAGGCCCGACCCCCGTGGACGGCGGAAGGCCCGACCCTCGTGGACGGCGGAAGGCCCGGCCCCCGTGGACGGCGGAGGGCCACGCCACAGCTGTCAGTGGCCGCTGCCGTTGCGCCGGGCGCGCAGCTGCCGGAGGGCGAGGCGCGCACCGGCGTGGCCGCGGTCCGCCGCCCGCCGGAAGTGCCGCTCCGCCTCGCGCAGCTCACCGTGGTCCAGATGGACCGTGCCGAGCACCACCATGGCCGAGAGGTCACCCGTCGCGGCGGCCTTCCCCAGCCAGTGGACCGCTTCGGCGTACGCGCCCCGCTCGCCCAGCCCGATGCCGTAGACGGTCATTCCCCGCGGATCACCGGCCTCGGCCGCCTTACGGGCGAGCGATTCGGGGATCGGCCGCCCCTCGTCGTAGGCCGCCCGCACCCTCGCCCTCAGCCCGGGGTCCAGCGCGCGTGCCCCGCGTCTCCCCCGGCGCCTGCGCCACCGCGCCCATAAACCACCCATATCCGCCCCCTCCACCCCCGGAGCGCCATTGTCGCGCCTGGTTCCCACCCCATGGAACGGCAGGCACGCGACGGGATGCGGACTGCCGTCCTCCGCCGCATGCGGGCCGTAAGGCGCCCATACGGCTCCCACCGCGCGTTCCATCAGGGCTCCGGCGGCGCACGCACGGCTCCGGCGCGCACTATCGATCAAGAGAGGTTAGGCTTACCTTCGTGAGCACGTGCGCGACCGCTTCCCGCGACCTGTCCGAGCCGCTCGCCGGGACGGCGGCCACCGCCTCCACCTGGCTGTTGGTGGAACAGCCCGGGCCCTGGGGCACCGAGGCCCTTACCGCCAGCCGCCTCGACAGGGCCGTCGGACGCGCGCTGGAGCACGCCGCCGAGGGCACCGGCGTACGGGTCGCGCTGATCCGCCGCCCCGGCCGTCACGCCGATCTGCACACCGGCGCCCGGCACCGGGTCTTCGTGGCCCACACCCGGCCCGGCCGCTCCTGGATCCGCACCACCGCCCTGGACGATCCCGCACGGCTGCTCGGGCTGGACTTCGCCGCGCTGGGCGCGGGCGACCCCGGTGGGCTCACCCTGCGCCCCCACGACCCCGCCGCCTGGGAGGAGTACACCGGCGATCCGCTGGTGCTGGTGTGCACCAACGGCAAGCGCGACCGCTGCTGCGCCCTCCTCGGCCGCCCGCTCGCCGGTGAGCTGGCCGCCTCCGGTGTCCACGGCACCTGGGAGATCACCCATATCGGCGGCCACCGCTTCTCCCCCACCCTTGTCGTGCTGCCGCACGGCTACACCTACGGCCGTGCCACCGCGCAAGGCGTCAAGGATGTCATCGAAGCACTGCGGCAGGGCCGGGTCGTCACCGAGGGCTGCCGCGGCCGCTCCGCCTGGGGACGCCCCGCCCAGGCGGCGGAGCTGGCCGTCCGCGAGCTGACCGGCGAGGACGGGGTCGAGGCGCTGACCGTCGCGGGGACCGAGGGCGAGGCGCCGGTCTGGTCGGTGACCGTCGCGCACCGCGACGGCCGGGCCTGGCGGGTGAGCGTCGCGCAGGTGGCCGCGGCGCCGCCGCGGCCCGAGAGCTGCGGTTCGCCCCTGGGCTCCCCGGCCCGCATGAAGGTCGTCGGGATCCGGGCCGCCCAGCGGCCCGCACCCGGCGTACGCGCGATGGCCGCCGGGCGCCTCTGAGCGCAGGCCCCGCGGCCGCGCGGCACGCCGGGATCGCCGCTCCCGGGCCCCTCTCCGAGCCCGCGCCCCGCCCCGTGGCCCCCGACCACGCCCCGCCCCGTCGCCCCGGGATCGCCGCTCCCGGCCCCCTCCCCCGGGTCCTGACGCGGTCCCTCCGGCCCGCCCTTGGTTACCCTTCGTTGCCATGAGCGCCGCGATACCGCCGGGGCAGGCAGCCACGGCCACAAGGTGGCGCATCGGCTGGCCCCGACGCGTCTTCTCCCAGGTCCTGCTGATGCAGCTGGCCATCGCCACGGGTATCACCGTGCTCGCGACCGGCCTCTTCCTCGCGCCGCTCAGCGACCACCTCGACGACCAGGCCATGCGCCGCGCCCTCGCCATCGCCCAGACCACGGCCGCCGAGCCCCGGCTGGCCGAGGCGCTCCAGCACACCCGGCCCACCGCCGACGGTCCCGTGCAGACCGAAGCGGAGCGCATCCGCCGGGCGACCGGCGCCGAGTATGTCGTGATCATGGATCGGCGGGGAGTGCGCTGGTCGCACACCTCACCGGACGAGATCGGCAAGCATGTCTCCACCGACCCCACCGACGCCATCGAGGGCCGGGAGATCATGGAGATCGACGAGGGCACCCTCGGCCGCTCGGCCCGCGGCAAGGTGCCGCTGCGCGCCGAGAGCGGCCGTATCGTGGGCGCCGTCTCGGTGGGCATCTCCTACGAGAGCGTGCGCGCCCGGCTCGTCGCCTCGGTCCCGGAGATGCTCGCCTACGCGGGCGGCGCGCTCGCCGTCGGCGCCCTGGCGGCGTATGTGGTCGCCCGCCGGCTCCAGCGACGCACCCATGACCTGGCCTTCTCCGATATCTCCGCGCTGCTCGCGGAGCGCGAGGCGATGCTGCACGGCATCCGGGAAGGGGTCGTCGCCCTCGATGCCCACGGCCGCATCCGGCTGATCAACGACGAGGCGCAGCGGCTGCTGGATCTGAGCCCCGAGGACACCGGCCGCCCCCTGGAGGCGGTGCTCGCCCCGGGCCGTACGACCGATGTGCTGTCCGGCCGGGTCACCGGCGCCGATCTGCTGACCGTCAGCGGCGGCCGGGTGCTGGTCGCCAACCGGATGCCGACGGACGACGGCGGTGCGGTGGTCACGCTCCGCGACCGCACCGAACTGGAGCGGCTGGGCCGCGAGCTGGACGGCACCCGGGGGCTGATCGACGCCCTGCGGGCACAGGACCATGAGCACGCCAACCGGATGCACACCCTCCTGGGGCTGCTCGAACTCGAACTGCACGACGAGGCCATGGAGTTCATCACCGAGGCGATCGGGGTGCACCGGGCCACCGCCGAGCAGGTCACCGAGCGGGTGCACGATCCGCTGCTGGCCTCCCTGCTGGTCGGCAAGGCCGCGGTGGCCACCGAGCGCGGCGTCTCGCTGTCCGTCGCCGAGGACAGCCTGCTGCCCAACCGGCTGGTGGACCCGCCGGGGCTGGTGACGATCGTCGGCAATCTCATCGACAACGCCCTGGACGCGGCGGTCGGTTCGCGGGAGCCGCACGTCGAGGTGGAGCTGTGCGCGGACGACCGTACGGTGCTGCTGCGGGTCTCCGACACCGGCCCCGGGATCCCCGCCGACCGGCGCGATGTGGTCTTCACCGAGGGCTGGTCGACCAAGGAGCCGCCCGCGCACGGCAAGCGCGGCATAGGGCTCGCGCTGGTCCGCCGCCTCGCCGAACGCCAGGGTGGCAGCGTACGGGTGTCCGACCGCGAGGGCGGGGGCGCGGAGTTCACCGTCGTCCTCCCCGAGGCACTGGCCGAACAGCCCGCCGGGGCGCCGCTGACCGCGACAGGAGAGCCACGATGACCCTTGGATCCGGACCGGGCGGGCTCCTGGAGGTGCTGGTCGTGGACGACGACGTCCGGGTGGCCCGGGTGAATGCCGCATACGTCGGGAAGGTGGCCGGTTTCCGCATTGCGGGGCAGGCGCACTCCGCCGCCGAGGCGCTGGCCGTCCTGGAGACCACCCCCGTCGACCTGGTACTGCTCGACCACTATCTGCCGGATGAGACGGGGCTGTCCCTGGTGCGGCGGCTGCGGCAGCTCGGCCACCACACCGACATCATCATGGTGACCGCGGCCCGCGATATCGCGACCGTCCAGGCGGCGATGCGCCATGGCGCGCTGCAGTACCTGGTCAAGCCCTTCACCTTCGCGGGGCTGCGCGCCAAGTTGGAGGGGTACGCGGCGCTGCGCCGTGCGCTGGAGGGCGACGGCGAGGCCGGACAGGACCAGGTGGACCGGATCTTCGGCGCCCTGGGAGGCGCATCGGCCGGCCCCGCGGAGCTGCCCAAGGGCCACTCGGCGCTCACCGCCGATCTCGTACGGGAGGTGCTGCGGGGCGCCGAGGGCCCGCTGTCGGCACAGGAGGTGGCCGAGCGCTCCTCGCTGAGCCGCCAGACCGCACAGCGCTATCTGAAGCTGCTGGAGCGCACGGGTCGGGTGCGGCTCAGTCTGAAATACGGCGAGACCGGCCGCCCCGAGCATCGGTATGTGTGGGTCTGAACCCCGCCCTTGAAACCCACCCTCGAGCCCTGCCCGTCAGGCCGCGCCCGCCCCCGTGAGGGCCCGCACCTCCGTTTCGGCGTGCTGGGCGGCATGGCCGGGGACGTCGGCGGGCGCGGATGAGGTGACCGTCCCGAGCCAGCCCGCGAGGAACCCGAGGGGCACCGAGACCAGGCCCGGGTTCTGCAGCGGGAAGAGGTGGAAGTCCACCCCCGAGAAGATCGCGTCCGGGTCACCGGAGACCACCGGGGAGAGCACCACCAGCACCACCGCCGGCAGCAGCCCCCCGTAGACCGACCACACCGCGCCGCGGGCGGTGAACCGCCGCCAGAACAGCGAGTACAGCAGCACCGGGAGGTTCGCCGACGCGGCGGCGGCGAACGCGAGCCCCACCAGGAACGCCACATTGAGGTCGTCGGCGAGCAGCCCGAGCCCGATCGCGGCCGCCCCGATCCCCACCGCGGCGATCCGCGCGACCACCACCTCGCCGCGCGGGGTGCGGCCCGCCCGCCGGCTCAGCGAGCCATACAGGTCATGGGCGACGGAGGCCGAGGAGGCGAGGGTGATCCCGGCGACGACGGCGAGGATGGTGGCGAAGGCGATGGCCGCGACGACCGCGAACAGCACCGTGCCCCCGGTCGATCCGGCGCCGCCGCCGAGGTCGAGTGCCAGCAGCGGAACGGCCGTGTTCCCGGCCGCGTTGGAGGCCCGTACGGCATCGGTGCCCAGCACGGCCGCGGCGCCGAAACCGAGCACGATCGTCATCAGGTAGAAGCCGCCGACCAGCCCGATCGCCCAGATCACCGAGCGGCGGGCGGCGCGGGCGGTGGGCACGGTGTAGAAGCGCGAGAGGATGTGCGGCAGTCCGGCGGTGCCCAGCACCAGGGCCAGGCCGAGGCTCACGAAGTCCAGCCGGGCGGTCCAGCCTCCGCCGTAGCTGAGGCCGGGGGCGAGGAAGTCCACGCCATGCCCGCTGTTGTGCGCCGCGGTGCTGAGCAGGGCGTCGAGATCGCCGCGGAAGCGGACGAGGACCAGGGTGGTCAGCGCGATCGCCCCGCCCATCAGCAGCACGGCCTTCACGATCTGGATCCAGGTCGTGGCCCGCATCCCGCCCAGCGCCACGAAGACCACCATCAGGGTGCCTACGCCGATCACCGTCCAGGCGCGGGCGCGGCCGCCCGTCTCCCCGATCAGCAGGGCGACCAGACTGCCGGCGCCGACCATCTGGGCCACGAGATAGAGCACACAGACCGTGACCGAGGAGATGCCCGCGGCGATCCGCACCGGGCGCTCCCGCATCCGGGCGGCCAGCACATCGGCCAGGGTGAACCGGCCGCAGTTGCGGACGAGTTCGGCCACCAGCAGCAGGACCACCAGCCAGGCCACGAAGAAGCCCACGCAGTAGAGCACCCCGTCGTAGCCGAAGAGCGCGATGAGTCCGGAGATGCCGAGGAAGGACGCGGCGGACAGGTAGTCACCCGCGATGGCGAACCCGTTCTCCATCGGGGAGAACAGCCGACCGCCCGCGTAGAACTCCTCCGGCGAGCCGTGCCGTCGGCGCCCCGCCCAGGTGGTGATCCCCAGGGTGGCCGCCACGAAGACGCCGAAGAGCAGCAGCGCCAGGCTCCGCTGATCACCCGTCACCGGCCGCGCCCCCGCATCATCTCCTGCGTCACCCAGCGCAGTTCGAGCGCGACCCGGTCCCGGCGCAGCCGTGCGTGCCGGGCGTACGCCCACGTCAGCAGGAAGGTGGTGGCGAACTGCCCGAGCCCCGCGACCATCGCCACATTCAGGGTGCCCACGACCGGGCGGGCCATCAGACCGGGGGCGGCGGTCGCCGCGACGACATAGGCGAGGTACCAGAGGAGGAACGCGGCGGCCGCCGGGAAGACGAACCGGCGGTAGCGCCGGCGCACCTCCTGAAACGCGGCGCTGCCGTGCACCTCCGTGTAGACCTCCCGGGCGGCGGGCGGACGCGCGGGCCGAGCCGCGCTGTCCGTGTCGTCCGGCTCGCCCCGGCCGGACGCGAGCGCGTCGTACCACGGATCTTCCACCCGCGCCGCTCCCGTATCGCGAGCGTTGTGCATGTCCACCCCGAACACTCCTCGTTCACTGCCGCATTCGCCGCGTGACCAAGGATGGGCAGATCAGAAAGATCCGGGGCCCTTCAATACCGGACGTTCACCCCATCAGGTGACTCAGGTGATGAACGACCCGGAATCGGCACTCCGGAAGGGGCGGGGGAACGCCGGCGGGGCCTCCCGGGTGGGAGACCCCGCCGAACCGGCCGTGGCGACGGGCCGGGCGTCAGACGTCGATGCGCGACCGGTCCAGGGTCGCCGCCGAGTTGGTGATGAACTCCTTACGGGGCGCGACCTCATTGCCCATGAGCAGGTCGAAGGCGCGCTCGGCGGCCTCCAGGTCGCTGATGTTGATGCGCCGCAGGGTGCGGTGGCGCGGGTCCATCGTGGTCTCCGCGAGCTGGTCGGCGTCCATCTCGCCGAGACCCTTGTAGCGCTGGATGCCGTCCTTGTAGCGGATCTCGCGGCGCTGGAGGTCCAGCAGCGTCTCCTGGAGCTCCTGGTCGGAGTAGGTGTAGACGTACTTGCTCTGCCCCCGCTTGGGGTTCACCAGCTCCACCCGGTGCAGCGGCGGCACCGCCGAGAAGACCCGTCCCTGCTCGACCATCGGCCGCATGTAGCGCTGGAAGAGGGTCAGCAGCAGACAGCGGATGTGCGCGCCGTCGACATCGGCGTCGGCGAGGAAGATCACCTTGCCGTAGCGCGCCTGGTCGATGTCGAAGGTCCGGCCCGATCCGGCCCCTATCACCTGGATGATCGCGCCGCACTCGGCGTTCTTGAGCATGTCCGAGATCGATGACTTCTGCACATTCAGGATCTTGCCGCGGATCGGCAGCAGCGCCTGGAACTCGGAGTTCCGGGCCAGCTTGGCCGTACCCAGCGCCGAGTCCCCCTCGACGATGAACAGCTCGCTGCGGCCCACATCGTCGCTGCGGCAGTCGGCCAGCTTCGCGGGCAGCGAAGAGGACTCCAGCGCGGTCTTACGGCGCTGCGCCTCCTTGTGCTGGCGGGCCGCGATGCGCGTACGGGCCGCGGCCACGACCTTCTCCAGGACGGCCCGGGCCTGCTGCTTGGCATCCCGCTTGGAGGAGGTCAGGAACTCCTTGAGCTCCTTGGAGACCACATTGGCCACGATCCGGGAGGCCGCCGAGGTGCCCAGCACCTCCTTGGTCTGGCCCTCGAACTGCGGCTCGGCCAGCCGGACGGTCACCACCGCCGTCAGGCCCTCCATGGCGTCGTCCTTGACGACGTCGTCCTCGGCGACGCGCAGCAGCTTGGAGGTGCGCAGGGCCTCGTTGACGGTCCTGGTGATCGCGCGCTCGAAGCCGGCGACATGGGTGCCGCCCTTGGGGGTCGCGATGATGTTGACGAACGACTTCACGGTCGTGTCGTATCCGGTGCCCCACCGCAGCGCGATGTCGACGCCCAGGTCGCGGGTGACCTCGGTCGGCGTCATATGGCCGCGGTCGTCGAGGACCGGCACGGTCTCCTTGAAGGTGCCCTGCCCGGACAGCCGCAGCACATCGCAGACGGCCTTGTCCTGGGCGAGGTACTCGCAGAACTCGCTGATCCCCCCGTCGTAGCGGAAGGTCTCCTCGACCGGCCCCTCCCGCCCCTCCAGGGCCCGCTCGTCCCGGACGACCAGGGTCAGCCCCGGCACCAGGAACGCGGTCTGCCGGGCGCGGGCGTGCAGCGCCTCCAGGGAGAGCTTGGCGTCCTTGAGGAAGATCTGGCGATCCGCCCAGTAGCGGATGCGGGTGCCGGTGCGGGTCTTGGGGACCCTCTTGCCCTTGAGGAGACCGCTGGACGGGTCGAACGGAGCGTCCGGCCCGGATTCGGTGAAGATCCCGGGGACGCCGCGGCGGAAGCTGATCGCGTGGGTCTTGGCGTCGCGGTCCACCTCCACGTCGAGACGGGCGGACAGCGCGTTCACCACGGAGGCGCCGACGCCGTGCAGACCGCCGGAGGCCGCGTACGAGCCGCCGCCGAACTTTCCGCCGGCGTGCAGCTTGGTCATCACGACCTCGACGCCGGACAGCCCCGTCTTGGGCTCGACGTCCACCGGGATCCCCCGGCCGTTGTCGCGCACCTCCACGGAGCCGTCGTCGTGGAGGATGACCTCGATGTGATCGCAGAAGCCGCCGAGGGCCTCGTCGACCGAGTTGTCGATGATCTCCCAGAGGCAGTGGCTGAGTCCACGGCTGTCGGTAGAGCCGATGTACATGCCAGGGCGCTTGCGCACTGCCTCGAGCCCCTCGAGGACGAGAAGGTGCCGCGCGGTGTAGTTGGAGCCGCCCCGGTCTGCTCCGGTCAGCAGCGCAGTGGACGGCACGGACGTGTCGGCGGTCACGCGGTTCGCTCCTCGCTGAATTTCTGGTTGGCCCAGCTGTGGGCACGATGGTGGCATGGTCGCCCGTCAGAGCGTACCGAGGCCTGATAGAGCCTTTGTGCCGCCACCCGTTGAAACGTCCATGCTAGTCGCACCGGCCACCGTTTCGCTCGTACGTTCGATATCTCGTGGCGGTGCCGCACACATCACGTTCCCTTTCAGGCATGAACCATTTAGGCTCCGGGCACGTCATCATTCACAACCGGCAACCCGGCCGGGAGGGTGAACCAGACAAACGACGCAATAGACCAAAGCTAGGCAATACGGCTCATTCGCCGCCAAACGTCACCATCCGGCCTACTCAGAAGCAATTTTTGGGAAAAAGCCACGAGCGGGAACGATTTCAGGCTGGTTGGATGTTGACCCTGGTACGACAGCTCGTCGAGCTAGAGAAGAGGCGACGTGACTACTGTTCTGACCCCCGCGAGCCCGTTGACGGCCGCTGACCGCTGCGACCGCTGCGGCGCCCAGGCGTACCTGCGCGTGGTGCTGATCAGCGGTGGTGAACTGCTCTTCTGTGCCCATCACGGGCGCAAGTTCGAGCCGGAACTCAAGAAGATCGCCGCGGAAATACAGGACGAGACCGAGCGGCTCACCGCAGCTCCGGCGTCCGCGTCCGACGACGAACGCTGACGCCTCACACCCACGACGACGAGCGACGCCGGCCCAGGGCCGGATTCGGGCGGTCTGCCCCCTGAGTGGGGCGGCCGCCCACGCTCGTTTCGTGGACCCGTCCACACCACCCCACGGGCCCTCCGGGGCTCCTTCCGGGATTCACCGCCATCCCGGCACTCCGCATCAGTCATGGGCGGCCACCAGATCGGCCACCGCCGAGATCCTCGTGTAGACGCCCGGCCGCCCCGCCACAGCGCATCCGCTGCCCCAGGACACCAGGCCCACCAGCCGCCCCCGGGCGACCAGCGGCCCTCCGCTGTCCCCCTGACAGGCGTCCCGGCCCCCGTTCGGCAGCCCCGCGCAGACCATGGACCGCGGATCGTAGTCCCCCTCCGCGTTGCCCGGATAGGCGCGCTCACAGACCGTGTCGGCCAGCACCTGCACCGACGCCGTGCGCAGCGCCGACGCATAGCTGCCATCGCCCTCCGTATCACCCCAGCCGTACACCGCGGCCTTTTCGCCCGGCCGGTACGCCTGGTCGCCGCTGCCCGCCATGGGGATCGTGTAGGCCGCCGGCACCGCGACCCCCAGGGTGAGCACCGCGATGTCTCCAGCCCTGTTGTCGCCCTCGTACGCCGGATTGACCCACACGCGCGCCGTCGGGTACTCCACCCCGTCGCTCTTCCGCAGGTCATTGCGGCCGATGATCACCCTGAGGTCCTTGACCTGCCGCCAGTCCATGCCGAGCACCCCACGGCTCAGACAGTGGGCCGCCGTGATGACCGTCGTGGGCCCCACCACCGCCCCGCCACAGAACTGGCCCGACCTCTTGTCCCCGAAGAGCGCACGGCTGGCCAGGGCCACCGTCCAGGGCGCCTCGACCGTACGGGCCGGATGCCCGCCGATCACGACACGGTCGGCCGTCGCCGGAGCGGGCGCGGTGAGCACCATCGCGAGCGCGGCGGCCAACGGCACCACCAGGACGACGAGGAGCGAGCGGAGCGACGTACGCATGCAGCCTCCTGACCATACGGAGCGTCTCGCACACTCAGGGTTACCCCCTGCGTCGCACATCGCATCCCGGATGGGCCAAGCGGGGAACATGGCGCCGGCACAGCGCGAAGGCCGGGCCCTCGAGGGCCCGGCCTTCGCGCTGTGCCGCTTCGGTTACGCGGCGGCGGTCCGCATCAGTCCAGGTAGTCGCGGAGGACCTGGGAGCGGGACGGGTGGCGCAGCTTCGACATCGTCTTGGACTCGATCTGACGGATGCGCTCACGCGTCACGCCGTAGACCTTGCCGATCTCGTCGAGGGTCTTCGGCTGGCCGTCGGTGAGGCCGAAGCGCATCGAGACCACGCCGGCCTCACGCTCGCTGAGCGTGTCGAGCACGGAGTGCAGCTGCTCCTGCAGCAGGGTGAAGCTGACCGCGTCGGCCGGGACGACCGCCTCGGAGTCCTCGATGAGGTCACCGAACTCGCTGTCGCCGTCCTCGCCCAGCGGGGTGTGCAGCGAGATCGGCTCACGGCCGTACTTCTGGACCTCGATGACCTTCTCGGGGGTCATGTCGAGCTCCTTGGCCAGCTCCTCCGGGGTGGGCTCACGGCCCAGGTCCTGGAGCATCTGGCGCTGGACGCGCGCCAGCTTGTTGATGACCTCGACCATGTGCACCGGGATACGGATGGTGCGGGCCTGGTCGGCCATGGCGCGGGTGATCGCCTGACGGATCCACCAGGTGGCATACGTGGAGAACTTGTAGCCCTTGGTGTAGTCGAACTTCTCGACGGCGCGGATCAGACCGAGGTTGCCCTCCTGGATGAGGTCCAGGAAGAGCATGCCGCGGCCCGTGTAGCGCTTGGCCAGGGAGACCACCAGACGGAGGTTGGCCTCCAGGAGGTGGTTCTTGGCGCGGCGGCCGTCCTCGGCGATGATCTCCAGCTCGCGCTTGAGCTTGGGGGCCAGCTTGTCCGAGTTGGCGAGCTTGTCCTCGGCGAACAGACCGGCCTCGATGCGCTTGGCGAGCTCGACCTCCTGCTCGGCGTTGAGCAGCGGGACCTTGCCGATCTGCTTGAGGTAGTCCTTGACCGGGTCGGCCGTGGCACCGGCCGCGGCGACCTGCTGCGCGGGGGCGTCGTCCTCGTCCTCGTCGGAGAGCACGAAGCCCGCGTTCTCGGGCTCGGCCTCGGCGCCCTCGGGACCGGGCTTGCCCGGCGCGGCTGCCTCTTCGATGACCTCGTCGGCCTCGAGAAGCTCGTCGGTGACATCCTTCTTGGCGGTGGTCTTCTTCGCGACCGTCTTCTTGGCGGCGGCGGTGGTCTTCTTGGCGACCGTCTTCTTGGCCGTGGCCTTCTTGGCGGCGGCCTTCTTCGCGGGGGCCATCGCGGCCTCATCGGCCGGGATGTCGCCGGCGTCCGCCGATGGAATCGCCGGGGCGGCGGGGGCCTTCTTGGCAGTGACCGTCTTGGCCGCGACAGTCTTGGTGGCGGTGCGCTTTGCCGGGCTCTTCGCTGCGACGCTCTTGCGGGTGCGCTTGGGCGCTTCTGCGGCACTGACCATCAGCGTCACACCCTCCTCGTCGAGGATCTGGTTGAGGCTGCGCAGTACGTTCTTCCACTGGGTTGGCGGAATCTGGTCAGCCTCGAAGGCCCGGCGCACATCGTCGCCTGCGATCTGCCCCTCAGCCTTTCCCCGCTCGATGAGCGCCATGACAGACTCCGACTCGGCGATCTCCGGCGGGAGCGTACGGGATGTGCTGGCCGACACGAACAACCTCTCGGAACGTTGGAAACGGCTTCCGGCTCAGTCCGGTGGGGACCGGAGCCGACGACCGCCGGCAGGGATGAACCGACGGCGCGGGCGGAGTGCGGAGGAGTACAGCGTTGCGAGCGACATCCGTATTCCCTCCGCGGCTGCCACCTCTTTAATCATCGCGCTACCCCAAAGAGCGTTACGCCCAATACTCGTGGCCCGAGTCACACCCCATAACGGTCTTAATGCCCATCCAACGGGACAGAAAACTCCCAGTCGTGCACCGATGGGAGTCGCACGGTGCCGATCGATCGGTCGCGCCGCGCCGCCGAACCCGCGGCGCGGGATCCGGCGACGCCCTCTCGTACGCCGTACGGCATCCATCGGGCCGGCACTCGCCGCCTACTGACACCGCCTTGCCGTACGTCGTACGCGGCACGCACCGGACGCCCGGGGTTCCGGGCACCGGACGCGCCGACGGATCAGTGCTCGCGCGGCGCGGGCACCCCGACCTCGGCGTGATCGAGATCCGGGTGGACGGTCAGCAGCTGGCGCATCGCCGCCTCGGACTCCGCGGCGTCGCCCTCGCCGATGGCCTCGACGATCCGGCGGTGGTGGGCGACCCCCGCCTCGGTGAGGCGGTCGCACCCGGAGACGGGCGCCCCGGAGACGTGGAGCGCGGCGGCGACGATGCCCGCCAGGTGCTCCAGCATCCGGTTGCCCCCGACCTGCAGCAGCAGCCCGTGGAACTCGGCGTCGGCGCGGGAGAAGGTGAGGGTGTCACCCTGTGTCAGCGCATGGGCCATGATCTCGACCATGTCGGCGAGCCGCTGCTGCACCTCCTCGCGGCCGTGCCCGGCGGCGAGCCGGGCGGCCAGCGGCTCGATGGTCCAGCGCAGCTCGCACAGCTCGCGGCGCTGGTCGTCCCGCTGTGGGCCGAAGGCGCGCCACTCGATGATGTCCGGATCGAGGAGATTCCAGTCGCTGACCGGGCGGACCCGGGTGCCCACATTGGGGCGGGCGCTGACCAGGCCCTTGGCCTCGAGGACGCGCAGCGATTCCCGTACGACGGTGCGGGAGACCTCGAAGCGCTGCCCGATCTCCTCGGGGACGAGCGGGCGGTCCGCACCCAGGTCGCCGGAGACGATCATCTGGCCCAGCTGCTGTACGAGTTGGCCGTGCAGCCCGCGGCCCCGGTTGCCGGCCGCGCGCCGGCCCACCCGGCCGATCTCTGCCTCGGCACCGTCCCAGGAGGAGGGGGCGCTGCCGCGGCCGGCGCCGGGGGCGTCGGCGTAGGAGTAGCGGTCAAGCTCGCCCGAACCGGCCAGGCCGGAGTCGGCGGGGCGAGCCGCGGTCATCGTGGTGTGCGCAAGGGTACTCACGCATCCTTTGTCGGCGACGCCTCGGAAGCCCTTGAGGTCTTTGGTGAAAAGCACACGAAAGGGTGATCGCCCATTACCTCATAATTGACGCTCAATCGGACAGAAAGAAGCATGCTGCGGGGAGTTGCGAGCAGTTCGCGCTATGGGTGTGCGAATCCACATCGGGCCTGATCCACTGGCTCCGCACGGGCCGGTCGACCGGGGGCCGGGCTCGGCCGCCCGGCCCGGGGTGGGCACTACTGGCGGGTGCTCCTGCCGCGCAGACCGGTGAGGGCGTAGGCGCACAGCAGAACGGCGACCGACAACATCAGCGCCTGTCCGACCGGTTGGGAGGCGAGGCGCAGCGCGACCGCCAGCCCTCGGTCGATCATGGACGGCGGCCGGTCCAGCGTCGCCGCGCGCAGCCGGTGCGGCAGCATGGCCAGCGTTCGCAGCGAAGGATCCTCCGCCGCGCGCTGGACGACCGGCACCGCGAGGATCGGCACGGCGAGCAGGGTGGCCAGCCCGAGGGCGGTGGACCGGAAGACTCCGGCGGCCAGCAGCCCGGCCCACGAGGAACCGATGGTCAGCCCGAAGACACCGACCACCAACTCCGGCCAGTCGCCCGGCAGCGGTACCGCGCTGCCGCCGACGAGCAGCAGGAGCGCCGCGCTGTCGAGCACGATGACGGCGAGCGACAGCAGGACGGCACCGGCCGCGCAGACCGCGAATTTGGCGGCCAGCAGCCCCAGCCGGCGGGGCACGGCGTCCCGGGTCGCGGCGAGTGCCGGAAAGCGGAACTCGTCTCCGAAGGCGAGGGCGCCCAGAAGACCGGCCGCGATGGCGACGGGAGGCAGCGGAAGGTCCGCGGGCCAGCCGGTGAGCCGGTGCAGTTCCCCGACGCCACCCGCGCGGGCGAGCAGCACGGAGGCGAGGAGGGAGGCGACGATGCCGGCGACGCCGATCAGCCAGCCGGTCCGTACGCCGGTGGTGCGGCGCAGCTCGTAGCGCATCGGCCAGGCGGGGCCGGGGAAGCGGAGCTTGGGGAGCAGGCGCAGCGGGGGCGCCTCGGGGTCGCGGGCGCGGGCGCCCGCGGAGGTGCCCGGGCCCAGATCCGCGGTCTCCTCGACCAGTCGGTGGACCACGATGCCGTGGCGGTAGGCGGTCTCCCCGACAGAGGCGGGAGACAGGCCGTAGACGGAGATGTGGGTGTCGTCGTCGCGCACTACGGAGAACGGGTCGGCGAGGGCGGCGACCGGCTCCTCCTGGGCCTCGACCCCGGTCACGGCCCCGGTCCGTGCGGCGGTCCGTGCGGCGGCCGCATCGGCGTCGGCAGCGGGGGCGGGGACAGAGGCGGCCTTCTTCCCCTTGTCCGACTTGCCCGCCTTGCCATCCGACTTGCCCGCCTTGTCGTCTGGCTTGGCCACCTTGTCGTCCGACCGGGCCGCCTTGTCGTCCGACCGGGCCATCCTGTCCTTGGCCGAGGCTTCCGCGGTGGTCTTTTTCGCCTCGGCCCCGACAGCGGCGCCCCGCGCGGTGGACTGGGCCTTCCTGACCTTGCGCCAGATCGCCCTCTTCCTGACCTTGGGCGCGACACCCTCACCCTTGGCGGCGTCACCCCCTTCGGCGACGTCGGACGGGGCGGCGTCGGCCTTTGTCACCTCGGCCTTGGCCGCGAGCTCGGCCGCGGCCCGGGCCTCCTCCTCCGCCTTGGCCTCGGCCAGCTGACGGGCGGCGTTGACCTCCTCCTCCAGGACGGCGGCGAGCCGGCCGACGAGCGGGGAGTGGACCACGACACGGGGGCGCAGCCGGGTCTGGGCGAACTCGTCCACCGGCTGATCGGCCACCAGCCGGCCCGACTCCAGGGTGAGCACCTGGTCCGCGACGCGAATGGCATCCTCGGCGTCCTCGGTGGCGATGAGGACGGCGCCGCCCTGAGCGGCGAATTGGCGCAGCAGCCCGTAGAGCCAGGCGGTCTCCCGGGCCGACAGGCCCCGTGCGGGCTCGTCGAGCACCAGGGTGTGCGGATCCCCGAGAAGAGCGATGGCGATTCCGAGACGACGCTCCGCCCCGGTCGACAGATCACCGAGACGCTCGTCCGCCAGATCGGTGAGGCCGACCACGTCGAGCACCACATCGGCGCGGGCGGCGGGCACCCCGGCCGCGGCACCGAGCATCCTCAGATGCCCCCGCACGGTGCGGCCTGGGTGTCCGGGGACGTCCTCGAGGAGAACGCCGATCTCATGAGCCGGGCGCCGGATGCGGTGCAGGGGGCGGCCCCGGAAGAAGGCGGAGCCATGACCCCGGTCGAGCTGCAGCAGAAGCCGCAGCGCGGTGGTCTTGCCCGCGCCGGGACCGCCGAGCAGTGCGGTGACCCGGCCCGCCGGGGCCTCGAAGGTGAGGTCGTCGACAACGGGCGGCTGGTTGCGGCGGGGGGTGCTGGTCAGTCCGGTGGCCTGGATCATGGCTTCTCCCGCGGGGCATGGAACCGCTCGATGGCACGTGGGGACTGGTGGCGTACCGGAGCACGTTAACCCGCTATGTCCTATTTCTTCGGTACATACCCCTCCCGTGGATTCGTCGTGTCCTGGCTCGTCACACCTCGGGACGGAGCATGGGCGGATTGAGCAGTGTCGCCCCTCCGGCCCGGAACAGCTGGGCGGGACGACCGCCCTGACGGGTCGTCGTACCGCCGGTGGGCACCAGGAATCCCGGGGTGCCGGTGACCTTGCGGTGGAAGTTGCGCGGGTCCAGGGCCACGCCCCACACCGCCTCGTACACCCGGCGCAGCTCGCCGACCGTGAACTCCTGCGGGCAGAAGGCGGTGGCCAGCGAGGAGTACTCGATCTTGGAGCGGGCCCGCTCGACCCCGTCAGCGAGGATGCGGGCATGGTCGAAGGCGAGCGGGGCGGCGAGATCACTGTCGCGGCCGAAGGCCCCGTCCTGGTCGAGCAGCGATTCGACCGGGGCCCAGCGCACGCTGTGCGCGTCACCTCCGGCCCGTGGCGCGGGCAGATCGGGCGCCAGCGCGAGGTGCGCCACGCTGACCACGCGCATCCGGGGGTCCCGCTTCGGATCGCCGTAGGTGGCGAGCTGCTCAAGGTGGGCGGCGTTCGGAGGGACCGGAAGCGTGGGGTCATGGGCGAGCAGCCCGGTCTCCTCGGCCAGCTCCCTGGCAGCGGCGGCGGCCAGATCCTCATCGGCCCGCACGAAACCACCGGGTAGCGCCCACCGCCCCTTGAAGGGCGCCTCCCCGCGTCGGACGGCCAGCGCACAGAGCGAATGCCGCCGCACGGTGAGCACGACCAGATCAACGGTGACGGCGAACGCCGGAAAGGCCGACGGGTCGTAGGGCATGACGCGATCATAGTCGTCTGCCTGACGATAATCAGGACCTTGAGCATGATCACCAATGTTCGGGAAATCGCTCTCTCAAGCGCTCGCCTGCACGAATCCCGCACCTCCTTCCGAACGTCTCCGGGCCGCTCCAATACCCCGGACCACCGCAGCCCCGGAGCGCCCACCGACCGTCCCCCGTCCACTTCCCGGCCTCCTTCCCAGGGCTCCCCTGTCGCCCCTGGCCCCGCCCCATGGCTCCCCCACCAGTCCGGGTCAGCGGCGGCTGCGCGTCCCCCGTCCACCGGTCCGGCGCCGAGCGCGCGGCCGCCCTTCCGGACGGCGCCGGCCACCCGGGGCAGCCGCCCCGGCCGGGCTACTCCTCCCATTCGGGCCCACCGTCCCGCCCGGCCATTCCGTTGCAGGCTGTCGCCCTCCCTCGACGTCCGCGTCCGCCACTTCCTCCGCCTCTGACGGCTCCTCCACTTCTGCCGGCCCCTCCATCTCCGCCCGCTCCTCGGCTTCCGCGCGGGTGGCTCGCTCGGCGAGCACAGCCGACTCGACCGGTCCGGCCGTCTCCACGGTTCCGACCGTCTCGGCCATTGCGGCCGGAGGCCCGGCCGTCTCCAACGACTCGCCGTCCGCCAGGTCGCCGAGCCTCTCCAACTCCGCGTGCACCGCCGCGTGCACAGCACGGTCGGCACGGTCGGCCCCGTCGGAGTCCTCCCGGCGCAGGCATTGGCGCAGCAGCTTCGCAGGGACTCCCTCATTGCACGCCTGGTGCAGCAGCCTGGCGAAGAGATAGTCGGGATCGACCCGCAGCGCACGGCCGAGCGCCACCCGTGCCGTGAGCTCATCACCCGCCGACCAGGCGACCCACCCCGCCAGAGTGAGCGGCGCCGCCGCATGCTCCCCGTACGAGCCGACGCAGCGACGGGCCAGCGCGCGCCACAGCCGCAGCGCCGCGTCGGCGTCCACTTCCTCCATCCATCCGGCCGCCCGGTCCCGGGTCCGCCGGTCCTGCAGCCCGATGATCACCGCGGCCGCCTCCTGATCGTCGAGCAGCCGGTCATCGTGGAGATCGGCCGTACACGCGTCGGCGGCCGACGGCGCGGCCTGGAACGTGTCCAGCATCCGGCCCACCAGCCCGAGGGTTTGCGCACACACCGTCGCGGACCCGGCACCGTCCAGAATCCTCGGCACGAGCTCGGCCCCGGCCGCGTCCAGCGCCCGCTCCTGCCCGTCGGCCCGGGGTGCGCCGAGCGGGGCGAGCCTGGCCTCCATCTCGCGCAGCGAGCCGCGCACCTGGACCCCCGCGAACGTCGCCGCCGCGGCCATGACCGAGGTGCCGGGCAGGGCGAGCGGAACGCCTTCCGGCGGGCAGCAGCGCCGGTCGGGACAGACATACGACCAGAACCGGCCGCCGGAGATGCACAGCGCCTCGAACACGGGCACCTCCAACCCGCCGCACGCGGTGCGCAGCCGCTGGGCGAGGGGCCGCAGCCGCTCCATCGCCTCCTCCCCCGACTCACCCTCGGCCGGCTCCTGGCACAGGAACAGAACGACCCCGTCCGGCCGCCCGCCACGCCGCTCGCTGCCGCTGATCAGGCATTCGGCGAGCTGGTCGCAGACTTCGGGCCACTCCTCCGGGATCCGGGGAATGCCGAGCCTCAGCCTGCCGCCGAACCGGCCGCGGGAGCCGTGCAGCGCGATCATCACGATGCTGTCGTCCGGCTGAAAGCCCAGGACATAGGGCAGGGCATCGGCGAGCTCGGCCGGGCTGCGGAGGGTGACCTGCTCTTCGCCGGGCAGGCCGGCCGCTTCGTTGTGTCGAGTCATGGCCCGACGGTCCCTCAGCCCCGTCGACCCCGCCACCCCTGTGGATAACGTTATCCACAGGCTGCGGGGACCATTGGCGCGATGTCGGCGGGATCGGGTTGCATGGGGGCATGAGCGACGAAGATCTGCGTACCTCGGCCGACCGCGTCCTGGCCCGTCTCGTCGGGGACACCACCGGCTCCGCCCGGCTCCGGGAGGATCAATGGCGGGCGATCGAGGCGCTGGTCGCCGAGCGCCGCCGGGCGCTGGTCGTCCAGCGCACCGGCTGGGGCAAGTCGGCGGTGTATTTCGTCGCCACCGCGCTGCTGCGCGAGCGCGGCAGCGGTCCGACCGTGATCGTCTCCCCGCTGCTCGCGCTGATGCGCAACCAGGTCGACGCCGCCGCGCGCGCCGGGATCCACGCCCGCACCATCAATTCCGCCAACACCGAGGAGTGGGACACCATCCAGGCGGAGGTGGCCGCGGGCGGGGTGGATGTGCTGCTGGTGAGCCCCGAGCGGCTCAACAACCCCGACTTCCGCGATCAGGTGCTGCCACAGCTGGCCGCCACCGCCGGCCTGCTGGTCGTCGACGAGGCACACTGCATCTCCGACTGGGGCCATGACTTCCGGCCCGACTACCGCAGGCTGCGCACCATGCTCGCCGATCTGCCCCAGGGCGTGCCCGTGCTCGCCACGACCGCGACGGCGAACGCACGGGTCACGGCCGATGTGGCCGAGCAGTTGGGCACCGGCGAAGGGGCCACGCGGGCGCTGGTGCTGCGCGGGCCGCTGGACCGGGAGAGCCTGCGGCTGGGCGTGCTGCCGCTGCCGGACGCCGCGCATCGGCTCGCCTGGCTCGCCGAGCACCTCGATGAGCTGCCGGGCTCGGGAATCATCTACACCCTCACCGTCGCCGCGGCCGAGGAGGTGACCGCGTTCCTGCGGCAGCGCGGCCACACCGTCGCCTCCTACACCGGCAAGACGGAGAACGCGGATCGTCAGCAGGCCGAGGAGGACCTGCTGGCCAACCGGGTCAAGGCGCTGGTCGCCACCTCCGCGCTGGGCATGGGCTTCGACAAGCCGGACCTCGGCTTCGTGGTGCATCTCGGTTCGCCGTCCTCCCCCATCGCCTACTACCAGCAGGTCGGGCGCGCCGGGCGCGGTGTGGAGCACGCCGAGGTACTGCTCCTGCCCGGCCGCGAGGACGAGGCGATCTGGCGGTATTTCGCCTCCCTCGCCTTCCCGCCCGAGGAGCAGGTGCGCCGCACCCTCGAGGTGCTGGCGGCGTCGGACCGGCCGGTGTCCCTGCCCGCGCTCGAGCCTCAGGTCGAGCTGCGGCGGTCGCGTCTGGAGATCATGCTCAAGGTGCTCGATGTGGACGGCGCGGTGCGGCGGGTGCGCGGCGGCTGGACCGCGACCGGGCAGCCGTGGGCGTATGACGCGGAGCGGTACGCGTGGGTGGCGCGCCAGCGGGAGGCCGAGCAGCAGGCCATGCGGGAGTACGCCTCGACGGCCGACTGCCGGATGGAGTTCCTGCGGCGGCAGCTGGACGATGAGAAGGCGGCGCCCTGTGGCCGCTGTGACAACTGCGCGGGGGCCCGGTTCACCACCGCGGTGTCCGACGCCTCGCTGGACGCGGCGCGCGGCGAGCTGGGGCGGCCCGGTGTCGAGGTGGAGCCGCGCCGTATGTGGCCGACCGGGCTGCCCGCGGTGGGTGTCGACCTCAAGGGCCGCATTCCGGCGGATGAGCAGGCCGCCCCGGGCCGGGCCCTGGGCCGTCTCTCCGACATCGGCTGGGGAAACCGGCTGCGGCCGCTGCTGGCCCCGCAGAGCCCGGACACCCCGGTGCCCGACGATGTGGCCGGTGCGGTGGTGACGGTGCTCGCCGACTGGGCCAAGGGTCCCGGCGGCTGGGCCTCGGGCGCGCCGGACGCCGCGGACCGCCCGGTGGGCGTGGTCACGGTCGCCTCGCGCACCCGTCCGCAGCTGATCGGGACACTCGGCGAGCGGATCGCCACCGTCGGCCGATTGCCCCTTCTCGGGAGCATCGCCTACCAGGACGGCGAATTCGACACCCGGGTGCCGCGCACCAACAGCGCCCAGCGGCTGCGAGCGCTGCACGGGGCGCTGACCGTGCCTCCGCAGCTGGCGGCGGCCCTTGCCGAGGCGAGTGGGCCGGTGCTCCTGGTAGACGACATGGCGGACACCGGCTGGACCTTGGCCGTCGCCTCCCGGCTGCTCCGCCGGGCCGGAGCATCCGGAGTGTTTCCGCTGGTCCTGGCCGTGCAGGGGTAGGGGCGGCCGGTGCCGCGGCGGGGCGTGAACGGGTCAGGAATATAGAACGCACATCCAGGTAAAACGGTCAGTGGGACCAACTGCTCATTGCCGCACGCGGGCGCGACCGCAAGAATTGTTCGCAGCTCCCCCGCCCCCGGTCCGTCCGTGGTCCGACGGGCCTGTGTCGTGGCCCGCGCCCGTGCCCGACCCTTCGCACGGACCGTGGGCGCAGACGAAGGGAGGACCGTGACCTTCGGCTTCGCTCCGCCACCGTCCGCCGATTCCGCTTCCCGGGTCGGCCGGATGCTCCAGCCCGCCGAGTGGGCGGCAGCGGGGATCCCGCTGCTGCGCAATCCACGCGAGGTGGTCACCGGACTGCACAGCCGCCATCTGCCGACGCCCTCGACCGCCGTCGTCGCGGTCCTCGATCCGGACGAACGGCTCACGGCGAGCGCCTCGTTCGTGCGCCGCGCCGCCGCCGTCGACGGCTGGGACTTCCGGAACGCGCTGCTGGCGCAGTTGCGCCGGGTGATCCCACACGATCTGCGGCGCCGCACACCGATCCGCACCGCCGTGCTGCTCTACTGCCGCGAGGGCGAGAGCCGGTGGACGGACGAGGACGGCGCCTGGATGTGGGGGTTGCGCGACGCCTGCACCTTGCACGGCCTGCGCTGCGGCGCGTACATCACGCTGACCCGCGACGGATGGCGGGTCCTCGGCGAAGGGCGGGGCGGCCGTCGGCCGCACTCCGCTTCGCTGCCCGTCGAGTTGGACGTGGCCGTCGAGGGCGACAGCGACCCGAAGCCGCTGCCGCGACCCCACCTCGGAGCGCGCACGGCGCTGAGCCACTCCGCCGCCGTCTGACCGGTCGCGGGGGTGCGCGTCCGACCGGTCGCCGGACGCCCGCACCCGACCGGTCACGGAGCGCCCGTGGCCGTCGCCGTCCGTCCGGACGCCGGACAGCTCCGCCACGGAGGACAGAGCATGCCGGACACCGGGCGTTCGGGGACGTGCGACCTCAGGCGCCCGGACCGATGAGGGCGTTGATGCGCTTCGGGTCGCCGCAGACGATCAGCAGCGTCCCGGCACGGCCCATCGCCTCGGGCAGCGCGCGGGCCACGGCGTCGTTCGCACCGCCGTTGACGGCGACGACCACGACCGGGCGGCCCTTGGCGCGATCGGCATCCGCACCGGCGTAGAAGACATCGTCTCCGGCGTCGTGCTGCGCCCAGTACGACGCCTCGCCGAAGGACAACTCATGCGCCGCCCACGGATGCTGCTCCCCGGTGGTCAGCACCAGGATGTCGCCGGGGGCCCGGCCGGAATCCAGCAGCAGGTCGACCGCCTCGTCCGCCGCGTCCAGCGCGCCGTCCACCGTGGCGGGGATCAGCTGGAGCTGGGGACCGGCCTTCGTGGCGGCAGGGGCGACCTTGGCAGCCGAAGCCGCCGGGGCGGTCGGCACGGGCTTCGTCGCATCACTCGTGGTGCGCTGCGACTGAGCCGACGAGGTCCCGGCGGAGCCACGGTTGGGACCGGGGCTTCCGGGCCGCCGCGGCGCGGGCCGGGGGCCGGGACCAGGGACAGGACGAGGGGTCGGCGCGGTGCGGCCTGCGGCCGGTGTCGCGCGGGGACCCGGGACACTCTCGTGAATCTGAGGCTCCTCGGGGATGAGAGGCATGGGCTGATGTCTATCAAACGTCGGTGCGAGTCGCATCGGCGGGTGGCGGTTTTGACCGCTTGGTCTGCTCAGAAGTCGAAGCCGAGTTGGCCTTCGTCCTCCAGCCCGACCGGTTCGGGGGTGCTGCGGACCCGCTTCAGGTGCCGCCAGCGGGGCAGCCCGTCCATATAGGCCCAGGACAGCCGGTGGTGGGGCGTGGGCCCCAGTTCCCGCAGGGCTGCGCGGTGCACGGGGGACGGATATCCGGCGTTGTCCTCGAAGCAGAAGTCCAGGTGTTCGGCTCCCAGTTCGGCCATCATCGCATCCCGGCGCACCTTGGCGATCACCGAGGCGGCGGCGACGGACACACAGGACTGATCGCCCTTGATGACCGTACGGACCGTCCAGGGAGCGCCGAGGTAGTCGAATTTCCCGTCCAGGATCACCGCGTCCGGCCGGACCGGCAGCGCGTCCAGCGCACGCGTGGCGGCGAGCCGGAGGGCGGCCGTCATCCCCAGGCCGTCGATCTCCTCGGGAGAGGAGTGGCCCAGGGCGTGTGCGGTGACCCACGAGTGCAGCTCCTGGGCCAGGGTCGTGCGCTTCTTGGGGCTCAGCAGTTTGGAGTCGGTGAGCCCGGTCGGCGGACGGCGCAGACCGGTGACCGCCGCGCAGACCGTCACCGGACCGGCCCATGCCCCGCGCCCGACCTCGTCGATGCCGACGACGATCTTGGCTCCCGTCGTGGCGCGAAGCGAGCGCTCGACACTGTGGGTGGGCGGTTCATATGCCATGGCGAGGACAACCTTACGCCGCTCTTACCTGCGTTCGGAACCCGGATCCTCGGCAGCGGTCCCCGGCTCCTCCGGGCTGCTCCTTCCCTGGTGAACCGGGTGGCCGATTCCGCTCAACACAGCGTGGCGCAGGGCCGGTTCGCCCGTGGGGCAAACCGGGCGACGCGCCGCATCCTGCCCGCGCCGGGAGGGGTCAGTCGGCCGGCGCCGGGCACCACTCCGGCAGCGCCTCGGTGCGGTCCTGCCAGTCGGCGGGCGGCGCACCGGCGGGCTCGGCCGCGACCACTCCTCCGACGATGGCGCAGGTGGTGTCCACGTCCCCGCCGGCCGAGGCCGTCCGCCAGAACGCCTCCTCGAAGGAGCCCAGGTGGCGGGCGGCCGCCCACAGGGCGAACGGCACGGTGTCATGGGCGCTGGTGCGCCGGCCGCAGCCGAGCACCGCGGCGACGGTCCCGGCGTCCGCGTAGTCGAGCATGTCGCGGGCGCGGCGCAACCCCGCCTGGACCGCGCTGCGCGGCACCACCTCGACCACCTGGTCCAGCAGCTCCTCCGGCCCGCCGTGGCCCGCCGGATCCGCCACCAGCGCGGCGGCCGCGGCCACCGCCATGGCTCCCGCCACGGCCTCGCGGTGCTGATGTGTGGTGTACGCGGAGATCTCCGCCTGATGCGTCGCCTGCTCCACGTCGCCCGCGTACCAGGCGCCGAGCGGGGCGATCCGCATGGCGGCGCCGTTGCCCCACGACCCCTGTCCCTGGAACAGCCCGGCGGCCAGGTCGCGCCAGTCGCCGCCCTCCCTGATCAGGCGGAGCATCCGGTTCACAGCGGGGCCGTAGCCCCGGTCGAAATCATGGTGGTCGGCGAAGGACCGGGCGAGATGGTCCTGGTCGATCCGGCCGTGGGTCACCAGGACGGCCAGGATCGAACAGGCCATCTCGGTGTCGTCGGTCCACTGCCAGGGGGCCGGCGGCAGCTCGCGGCGCTTGAGGAACGGATAGTTGGCGGGGACGAAGAACTGGGAACCGAGGGCATCGCCCACGGCCAGCCCGCGCAGACTCCGAAGAGCCCGATGGAAACGGTCAGCGGTCATCGCTGCGCACTCTAACCGGTGCGGCCGTAGGGCTTGGGGGTGCACCAGCGCTCGAAGGGCCGGTCCAGGTGGTAGCGCCCGTCGGAGCCGAGCAGCAGGGTCCGTGATTCGCCGTTGCCGGGGTTCGACAGCGACTCGAATTCGGCGACGTTCCAGTGCAGCCACCGCATGCAGAACAGCCTCATCGTCAGTCCATGGGTCACCAGCAGGACGTTCGGCGGATGTGCCGGGTCCTCGAAGCTGCGCCACAGGCTGTCCAGGAACGCGTCCACCCGGTCATAGACATCGGCGCCCGACTCACCCTGCGCGAACCGGTAGAAGAAGTGTCCGTAGGCGTCGCGGTACGCCATCTGTTTCCGCACGTCCTCCCGGTCCTGCCAGTTTCCCCAGTCCTGCTCCCGCAGCCGCGGCTCCTCCCTGACCCGGGTGAGCGAGGCGTCGAGATCGAGCAGCCTCAGGGTCTGGTGGGTGCGGCGGTACGGCGACACATAGATCGACACGCGCTCGTCGCCGAAAGCGGCGCGCAGCCGCTCGCCCGCCTCCGTCGCCTGCCGGCGCCCGGTTTCGGTCAGCTTCAGGGCGTGGTCGGGCACCCTTTCGTACACCGAGTCATCAACATTCCCCTCTGATTCTCCGTGCCGCAGGAGGACGATGCGCCGGGGTCGTGCCATGGCGCCACCCTAGATCGAGGCCGCGGCCGGTGCCGCATCCCCCTCCTGGGCCATGAGCCGGCCTCCACGTATTTCGCACCGGCGCCCGGTGAAGCGGCTGCGCAGCAGCCGGTCGTGCGACACCACCACCAGCCCCCCGGTCCACTGGGCCAGCGCCTCCTCCAGCTCCTCCACCAGGCCGAGGGCGAGATGGTTGGTCGGCTCGTCGAGCAGCAACAGATCGGCGGGGCGGGCCAGCAGCCGGGCGAGCGCCAGCCGGCGGCGCTGGCCCGCGGAGAGCGACCCCACCGGGACGTGGAGATCGCCCGTGCGGAACAGTCCGTACGACAGGAGAAGGGCGCCCTGCTCCTCCGGTGTCCCCGGCAGCCCCCGGCCGAAGGCCGACAGCAGCCGCTCCCGGGGCCTGGCGACCGATATCTCCTGGGCGAGATAGCCGATCCTGCCCCGGCGGGCCGCCCGGCCCGTATCCGGCTCCTCCCGTCCCGCCATGACCCGCAGCAGTGTGGATTTGCCCGCGCCGTTGGCACCGTGGACGAGCAGTCTCTCCCCGGCCGCGACAGTGAGCCGGTCGACCGCCAGCCGCTCCCCCACGCGGACGTCGTGGAGGTCGATGAGCACACCGTCTGCCGTACCCGCGGTGGGGAGCGCCGAGAACCGCAGCGGCTCCGGCGGGCGCGGCACCGGGTCCTCCTGGAGCCTGCGCAGTCTCTCCCTCGCGTTGCGCACCCTGCTGGACACCGAGGACTGCACACGCCCCCGGTCCCGGTCGTAGGCCAGCTTGTTGCCGTCCTTCATGCCGCGGCCCGGGGCGACCCGCCGTGCGACGGTCGTGGCGGCCTCCGTCAGCGCGGCCGTCTCCGCGCACCACTCCTCGTACGCCTGCTCCCAGCGGCGGCGCGCCGCGGTCTGCTCGGCGACGAATCCGGCGTACCCCCCGCCGTACCGCACCAGGGTGCGCCGGTCGGCGTCCACCTCGACGATCGCGGTCGCCACCCGCTCCAGGAAGACCCGGTCGTGGGAGACCGCGAGAACGGTGCCCGAATGCCCCCGCAGCGCCTCCTCCAGCCAGCTGAGCGCGGCACCGTCGAGGTGGTTCGTCGGCTCGTCCAGCAACATCACCTCGGGAGCGGCGGCGATCAGGCAGGCGAGCCCCAGCCGGGCCTGCTCGCCGCCCGACAGGCTGCCGAGCCGCCGCTCGTACCCGGTGCCGCCGAGCCCCAGACCATGCAGGGCCTTCTCCACCCGGGCATCCGCCTCATAGCCGCCGCGGGCCTCGAAGGCGGTCAGCAGATTCCCGTATGCGGCGAGCGCGCCGGGGGCGCCGCCACCGAGATCCGCCTCCAGCTCGCGCAGCCCGCGCTCCATGGCGCGCACCTCGGCGAGTGCGGCGTCCACCGCGTCGCGCACCGTGTGGTCCGGGGGCAGCTCGGGCGTCTGGCCGAGGTGACCGATGCCGCCGTCGGCCACCGTCACCACCGCGCCGTCGTCCGGCGACTCGCTCCCGGCCAGCAGCCGCAGGAGGGTGGACTTGCCCGCTCCGTTCTCCCCCACGACGCCGACCCGCTCCCCGGGCCGGACCGCGAAGGACACATCGTCGAGCAGCAGCCGGTCACCCCGGGACAGCGCGACGCCGCGGAGTGAGATCTGCGTGGACACAGGGGCGCACCTCCAAGCACGCGAGCACGTGGACCTTCGGACCGCACGCTCCAAATACAACTACAGTTGCGTTACCCTCACCATGACACAGGAAACCCGCTAACACAACTGGAGTTGCACTTGTCCGCAGAGAGCGCCGACCCGACACCGGGCACCGTCCGCCCCGGCGGACGCACCGCGCGCACCCGCTCGGCGGTACGCGACGCCGTGCTCACCGGCCTCGCCGAGCACGGCTATCCCGGCCTGACCGTGGAGTACGTGGCCGAGCGCTCCGGTGTCCACAAGACGACCGTCTACCGGCGCTGGGGCAGCGTCGAGGGGCTCGTGGCGGACGCGCTCGACCTCGCGGGCGAGGACGCCTGGACACCACCCGACACCGGAAGCCTGGAGGGCGATCTGCGCGCCCTCGCCCGCGAGGTGACCGAGACCTTCGGCAGCGCGCCGGCCGCCGCCGCGCCGACCGCCTTCATCGCGGCCGCGTTCCAGTCCGAGCGCGCGGCCGAGGCGCTGCGCGACTTCTACACCGAGCGCTTCGCCCGCTGCGAATCCGTGGTGCGGCGGGCCGTCGACCGCGGCGAGGCCCCGTCCGGCACCGACGCCGCCGCGGTCGTCCGCGCCGTCTCCGCGCCCCTGTTCTTCCGGGCGCTCATCACCCGTGAGCCCATCGACACGCCACTCGCCGACCAGACGGCGGCCGCCGTCGCCGCCGCGGTCAGAGCCGGGGCGTACTCCCCTGCCCGCCGGTGATCAGGGCCGCCTCCTGAGCACAGGACGGCCCCATGAGCGCAGGGCTGCTCCTAACGGACCCTCCCTCGAGCGGCATCACACCACCGTCCAGGCTGACTCCACCCGTACGACATCCCCGGCGATCGCCGCCACATCCGCTTCCGTCTGCGCGCGCAGGCCGAGCCGCTCGACCCGCTCCACCCGGTACTTCCCGTGCTCCGCCGCCGAATCCCACATCGACAGCACCAGGAACTCGTTCCCCGGCGCCTCGCCGAAGACCCCGCGCAGCATCCCGGGCGACCCGGCCATGGCCGGATTCCACACCTTCTCCTGCACCAGCGTGAAGTGATCCACCCGGTCGGGGCGCACCCGGCAGTGCGCGACGCGCACCACGTCCGCGTCGGAGAACCGCGGCTCGAAGCCGACCTTCACATCGAATCGGTGCTCGAACAGCCGGACTTGCATGTCTCGGTACGTGCCCGACTGCGCGGCCGCCAGCCGGTCGTGCGAACGCGCCATGAAGGAGTCGTAGAACGCCCGGCTCTCCCAGAACGCGAAGACATGCGCCACATCCGGACGCCCCCGGCTCCAGCCACCGCCCTGCCCCCGGAATCCCGGTTCGCCGGGCAACCCCGCCCACTTCCGCTGCCCCCGCTCGAAACCCGGGCGGTCCACCACGGTGCAGCGAATCCACTTGACCAGCACCGCGCCATCCTACGGCCGTGCGGTGGCCCCCATCACATACCGGAGAGTCCGCCCCCGGTTCGGCATCGCACCATACGAGGCCCGGAGACGACGGCGGCGGGGCGCGAGCCCGAAGGCCCGCGCCCCGCCGCGGATGTCATCCGTAAGGAGCTGCGATCAGCTGCAGCCGCTCGTCGAACCGCAGCCCTCGCACAGGTAGCAGCTGCCCGCGCGGCGCATCTTGGTGCCGCAGGAGAAGCAGAGCGGCGCGTCCGCGTTCATCCCCAGCTGGATCTCGACCAGTTCGGTCGAGCTGTGGGCCTCCCTCGCCGGCTCGGACGTGGTCCGCGGCTGGGACGTGCTGCTCTTCGGGGCCTCCACATGGCGTGGCGCCGACTGGGCCAGGCCCTCGACGTCCATCTCGTCGTCGCTGGGCTCGTAGGACCCCGTCTCCAGGTGCCGCTGACGCTCCTCGGCGGAGTGGATGCCGAGCGCCGAGCGGGTCTCGAAGGGCAGGAAGTCCAGCGCCAGCCGACGGAAGATGTAGTCGACGATCGACTGCGCCATCCGCAGGTCCGGGTCGTCCGTCATACCGGCCGGCTCGAAGCGCATGTTGGTGAACTTCGAGACGTAGGTCTCCAGCGGCACGCCATACTGCAGACCGACCGACACGGCGATCGAGAAGGCGTCCATCATGCCCGCCAGGGTCGAGCCCTGCTTGGACATCTTCAGGAAGACCTCACCGAGACCGTCGTCCGGGTACGAATTGGCGGTCATGTAGCCCTCGGCGCCGCCCACCGTGAAGGAGGTTGTGATGCCGGGACGGCCCTTGGGGAGCCGCTTGCGGACCGGGCGGTACTCGACGACCTTCTCGACCTCGGGCTCGACCTGGGCCTTCTCCTCCTTCTTCTTGGCGGAGAGCGGCTGGCCGACCTTGCAGTTGTCGCGGTAGATCGCCAGGGCCTTGATGCCGAGCTTCCAGCCCTCGAAGTAGATCTCCTCGATCTCCTCGACGGTGGCCGACTCCGGCATGTTGACCGTCTTGGAGATCGCGCCGGACAGGAACGGCTGGGCGGCCGCCATCATCCGCACATGGCCCATCGGCGAGATGGAGCGCTCGCCCATCGCGCAGTCGAAGACCTCGTAGTGCTCGGGCTTGAGCCCCGGCGCGTCGATGACGTTGCCGTGGTCGGCGATGTGGGCGACGATCGCCTCGACCTGCTCCTCCTGGTAGCCGAGCCGCTTGAGCGCCTTGGGGACCGTGTTGTTCACGATCTGCATGGAGCCGCCGCCGACCAGCTTCTTGAACTTGACCAGGGCCAGGTCCGGTTCGACGCCCGTGGTGTCGCAGTCCATCATCAGGCCGATGGTGCCGGTCGGCGCGAGCACCGACGCCTGGGCGTTGCGGAAGCCGCTCTTCTCGCCGAGGCGCAGCACGTCCTGCCATGCCTCGGTGGCCGCGGCCCAGACCGGGGTGTCCAGGTCGTCCATGCGCTGGGCGATGGCGTTGGCGTCCGAGTGCTGCTTCATGACGCGCTTGTGGGCGTCCGCGTTACGGGCGTAGCCGTCGTACGGGCCGACCACGGCGGCGAGCTCGGCGGAGCGCTTGTACGAGGTGCCGGTCATCAGGGACGTGATGGCTCCGGCCAGGGCCCGGCCGCCGTCGCTGTCGTAGGCGTGGCCGGTGGCCATCAGCAGGGCGCCGAGGTTGGCGTAGCCGATGCCCAGCTGGCGGAAGGCGCGGGTGGTCTCGCCGATCTTCTCGGTCGGGAAGTCCGCGAAGCAGATGGAGATGTCCATCGCGGTGATGACCAGCTCGACGACCTTGGCGAAGCGCTCGGCGTCGAAGCGCTGGTTGCCCGCGTCGTCGTCCTGGAGGAACTTCATCAGGTTGAGCGAGGCAAGGTTGCACGAGGAGTTGTCCAGGTGCATGTACTCGCTGCACGGGTTGGAGGCGGTGATCCGGCCCGATTCCGGCGAGGTGTGCCAGTGGTTGATGGTGTCGTCGTACTGGATGCCCGGGTCGGCGCAGGCCCAGGCAGCCTCGGCCATCTTGCGGAAGAGGGACTTGGCGTCGACCTCTTCGATGGGCTCACCGGTCAGCCGGCTGCGCAGCCCGAACGAGGAGCCGGACTCCACCGCCTTCATGAACGTGTCGTTCACGCGGACGGAGTTGTTGGCGTTCTGGTACTGGACGGACGTGATGTCGTCCCCGCCCAGGTCCATGTCGAAGCCCGCGTCGCGCAGGGCGCGGATCTTCTCCTCCTCCTTGACCTTGGTCTCGATGAACGCCTCGACATCCGGGTGATCGACGTCGAGCACGACCATCTTGGCGGCCCGGCGGGTGGCGCCGCCCGACTTGATCGTTCCGGCGGAGGCGTCGGCTCCGCGCATGAAGGAGACGGGGCCGGAGGCGTTGCCGCCCGAGGAGAGGAGCTCCTTGGAGGAGCGGATGCGGGAGAGGTTCAGGCCGGCTCCGGAGCCGCCCTTGAAGATCATCCCCTCTTCCTTGTACCAGTCCAGAATCGACTCCATGGAGTCGTCCACGGAGAGGATGAAGCAGGCGCTGACCTGCTGCGGCTGCTTGGTGCCGACGTTGAACCAGACAGGCGAGTTGAAGCTGAAGACCTGGTGCAGCAGCGCGTAGGTGAGCTCGTGGTCGAAGATCTCGGCGTCCGCGGGCGAGGCGAAGTAGCCGTTGTCCTCACCGGACTTGCGGTAGGTGCGCACCACGCGGTCGATGAGCTGCTTGAGGCTCGCCTCCCGCTCCGGGGAACCCACCGCACCACGGAAGTACTTGCTCGTGACGATGTTGACCGCGTTCACCGACCAGAAGTCGGGGAACTCCACGCCGCGCTGCTCGAAGTTGACCGAACCGTCGCGCCAGTTGGTCATGACGACGTCACGACGCTCCCAGACCACCTCGTCGTACGGATGCACGCCGGGGGTGGTGTGGATGCGCTCGATGCGCAGACCCTTGTTCGCCTTGCTTCCCTTGGAGCGGGAGCCTCGTGCCGGGCCGCTCGTCGTCTCTGTCATTCCGCCTCCCTGGTACGGGCGAAAACGCCCTGATGTGCCTATTTCTTCCCCAGGCACGTATCTGTCTTTCACCCGGATGCGGCAAGCGCCCCGGGTAGGTGTGTGGGTCGCCGGTCAGTCGGCGGCGACGGCCGGCGCGGGGGCCTCCGCGGCCCCTTCGGCGCCGGACCCGCGGTCGTGCGCGGGAGGCCGTTGCTGGTCACGCAGCTCCGCCACGGCCGCCTCGAAGTCCTCGAGGGAGTCGAAGGCGCGGTAGACGGAGGCGAAGCGGAGGTAGGCGACGAGGTCGAGCTTCTGGAGCGGGCCGAGTATGGCGAGCCCGACGTCATGGGTGGACAGCTCGGCGCTGCCGGTGGCCCGGACCGCCTCCTCCACCTGCTGACCGAGCTTGGCGAGGGCGTCCTCGGTGACCGGACGACCCTGGCACGCCTTGCGCACCCCGGAGATGACCTTGTCGCGACTGAAGGGCTCGGTGACCCCGCTGCGCTTGATCACCATCAGTGACGCGGTCTCCACGGTCGTGAAGCGACGCGAGCAGTCGGGGCACTGGCGGCGCCTGCGGATCGAGCAGCCGTCGTCGGTGGTGCGGCTGTCGACGACACGGCTGTCGGGGTGCCTGCAGAAGGGGCAGTGCATGACTCCGAACCCTCCCTCACCCTCAAGAACGGCGCATGCCTGAACATGCCTGACTAGCCCCGACCGGGCCGGGAGGCCCGCCGGAACGGCCACAAGCATAGGCGAAAACCTTGGCAGCGAATCCACCAGGGACCACAACTTGTGGGTGGCTTGCATCCATCAAACCACTAGATCTGGTGGCTGGCACTCAACCGAGCCGGATGGCGTGTCACGGCTGGGGAGCAGGCACGAGACTACGCGAGTCCCACGCGTCCCGGATTCGCGGGGGTCGGGATGCAAGACTGGGGCCGCCCCCACGGCGACCGGATCAAACGGTCCATACACCTAACCCTGTGATCACGTCAGCCCATCTGCGAAATTTCACTCGAACGTGTGTTTGGCGCAACCTTTCGAAAGCAACTACCGTTGTCCAACTAGGGAGAACATCTCGAGAGGGGCCGTCGTGACCACCACCGCAGAGAGCGCCACCGTTACCGCCCAGGAGCGCTCCCAGAGCCGACTCGAACAGACACACGCGATGAACCAGACCCACCCGATGAACGACGACGCCACGAACCCGGAAGGACAGAAGCCCACGCGCTCGCTACCAGGGCGACCTCCAGGCATCCGGGCGGACAGCTCAGGGCTGACCGACCGGCAGCGGCGCGTCATCGAGGTCATTCGCGACTCTGTGCAGCGGCGTGGCTACCCGCCGTCCATGCGGGAGATCGGCCAGGCGGTGGGCCTCTCCAGCACCTCGTCCGTCGCCCATCAGCTGATGGCTCTGGAGCGGAAGGGCTTTCTGCGACGCGACCCCCACCGGCCCCGGGCCTACGAGGTCCGCGGCTCCGACCAGCCCAGCGCCCAGCCCACGGACACCGCCGGCAAGCCCGCCGCCTCCTATGTGCCGCTGGTCGGCCGGATCGCGGCCGGTGGGCCGATCCTCGCCGAGGAGTCGGTCGAGGATGTTTTCCCGCTCCCCCGGCAGCTGGTCGGCGACGGTGAGCTCTTCGTGCTGAAGGTGGTCGGCGACTCCATGATCGAGGCCGCCATCTGCGACGGGGACTGGGTGACGGTGCGCCGTCAGCCCGTCGCCGAGAACGGTGACATCGTCGCCGCGATGCTCGACGGCGAGGCCACGGTGAAGCGCTTCAAGCGTGAGGACGGCCATGTGTGGCTGCTCCCGCACAACGCGGCCTACCAGCCGATTCCCGGCGACGAGGCCACCATCCTGGGCAAGGTGGTCGCGGTGCTGCGGCGCGTCTGAGCGCACCGGATCGAGGCGCGCCCTGAGCGTGCCCCACGACCGGGCCCCGGGACCACTGCGCCGGTTCCGGGGCCCTGCTGTATGTGGCCGGCATCGGGGCCCCGTCGTATGCGGTGACCATGGCGGCCTTGGGGCGCGACGCCCCGCCAGGCCGCCCGATCCTTGGCCCGCTAGGCCCCCTGGGCCTTGGCCGCCGCATCGATGGCGGCCAGCGAGCGGCGCACCTGGTTGCGGTCGGTCGTGTACCAGAAATCCGGCATGGACTTGCGGAGGAACGAGCCGTAGCGGGCCCGCTCGACCCGCGGATCCAGGACGGCGACAATGCCGCGGTCGTCCGAAGCACGCACGAGCCGGCCAGCGCCCTGGGCCATCAGCAGCGCGGCATGGGTCGCGGCCACGGCCATGAAGCCATTGCCCCCGGCCTCCTCCACCGCCTTCTGGCGGGCACTCATCAGCGGGTCGTCGGGGCGGGGGAAGGGCACCCGGTCCATCACCACCAACTGACAGCTGGGCCCCGGCACATCGACGCCCTGCCAGAGGGACAGCGTGCCGAACAGGCAGGTCCTGGCGTCGGCGGCGAAGGCACGGATCAGCTCGCCCAGCGTCTCCTCGCCCTGGAGGAGGATGGGCGCGTCGAGACGCCCGCGCAGCTCCTCCGCGGCCGCCTGGGCGGCGCGCATGGACGAGAACAGCCCGAGCGTGCGACCGCCCGCGGCCTCGACCAGCTCGGCGAGCTCATCGAGCATATCGGCGCGGCTGCCCTCACGGCCGGGCTGGGCGAGATGCTTGGCGACGTAGAGGATCCCCTGCTTCGAGTAGTCGAAGGGTGAGCCGACATCGAGGCCCTGCCAGCGCGGCGCCGTCTCCTCGCCGCCCTCCGGATCCTGCGGGCTCTCGGGGGCGAGACCGAGTGAGGCCGCCACCCCGTTGAAATCCCCGCCCAGCTTGAGCGTGGCGGAGGTGAGAACGACGGACCGGTCGTCGAACAGCTTCTCGCGCAGCAGCCCCGACACGGAGAGCGGGGCGACCCGCAGCGAGGCGCCGAAGCGGTCGTGCCGCTCGTACCAGACCACGTCGTATTCGGAGCCCTCGACGATCCGCTCGGCCACCTGGTGGATGTTCTCCACGGAGCCCAGCGCCTGCTTACGGATCGCGTCCTCGTCCTTGACCGAGGCGTCCCGCGTGGCGCCCAGCGCCGAGATCACCGTGCGGGCCGCGTCGCGCAGCGCCATCAGCACATAGCCGAGGTCCTCGGGGATCTTCTCGAGACGGCCGGGCAGGGCGAGCTCCATCAGCCGCTCGAAGCCCTCCGAGGCGGTCTGGAGGGCGTCCGCCGCCTGCTCGTTGACCAGCTTCGCGGCGCGCCGCACGGCCCGGTTGACCTGGCCGGGGGTGAGCTCCCCGCTGGCGACGCCGGTGACCCGGGAGACCAGCTCATGGGCCTCGTCGACGATCAGCACCTCATGGCTGGGCAGCACCGGGGCGCCCTCGATGGCGTCGATGGCGAGCAGCGCGTGATTGGTGACGACGACATCGGCGAGCTTGGCCCGCTCACGGGCGGCCTCGGCGAAGCACTCCGCGCCGTAGGCGCATTTGGACGCGCCGAGGCACTCCCGGGAGGTGACCGACACCTGGGACCAGGCGCGGTCCGAGACACCGGGGCTCAGATTGTCCCGATCGCCCGTCTCGGTCTCGTCCGACCAGTCGCGCAACCGCAGCAGGTCCTTGCCGAGCTTGCTGGTGGGCGTGGCGGCCTCGAACGGGTCGAAGAGGCCGGCTTCATCGGCGTCCTCCTGCGGAACGCCCTCGTGGAGCCGGTGCAGACACAGATAGTTGGAGCGGCCCTTGAGCATGGCGAACTCGGGGCGGCGGCGCAGCAGCGGGTGCAGGGCCTCCACGGTGCGGGGCAGGTCTCGCTCGACGAGCTGCCGCTGCAGGGCGAGGGTCGCCGTGGCGACGACGACGCGCTCGCCGTGCGCGAGGGCGGGCACCAGATAGCCGAGGGACTTCCCGGTGCCGGTGCCGGCCTGAACCAGCAGGTGGGAGCTGTCGTCGATCGCCTCCGCCACGGCTTGGGCCATGGCGGTCTGACCAGGGCGCTCGGTGCCGCCGACGGTGGTGACGGCGGCGTGCAGCAGATCGGCGAGTGGAGGCGAGGACGATTCAGTCATAGGGCTGCCAGCCTACGGGGCGGCACCGACATCACTCCCGTCGGTGTGGTCGGTGACGGACGGTTTCGGCAAGCGCGCGGCTCGGGCAATTCCCCGCTTCCTGGGACGGACGCCCCCGCCTTCGTGGGACGGCCGTCCTCGCTTGATGGGAACCGGGACCGGGCGAGCGGTGTATCAACAGTGAAAGCTCGCATCGAAGCAGGCACATCACCGGGGGGCACGGATGGTCGCGGAGATTCACAGGACGTGCCGCAGAGCACGGTCGCGCAGCATCAGCGCGGCGCGTTTGCCGGGGAGTTCGACTTCGGCGGAGAAGCGGAATCCGGCGCCGAGGAAGGCGGCGACGGAGGGGGTGTTGCGAAGATCCGGTTCGGCCACGACCCGGGTGCAGGACGGACGGTGCTCGAGGACCAGATCGGCGGCCGCGCGGAGCAGGATCGTCCCCAGGCCACGGCCACGATCGCCGACCCGGCCGATGAGCAGGTGGATACCCGTGTCGTGCGGCCGGGCCGGGTAGTACCGCGCGAGCGGGTCCAGATCGGCGCGGTACACCTCCCAATAGCTCATCGGGGCGCCGTCCAGGACGCCCAGACAGGGCACGCTGCGGCCGTCGCCGTCGAGCTGGTCCCCGAGGTGGCTCGCGGTGGTCTCGTCGGGGCCGTCGAGCTCCCAGAAGGCGGCGACGGAGGGGTCGTTCATCCATTGGGCGATGAGTCGCAGATCGCGCCCGATGCGGACCGGGACGAGCTGGAAGGTGCCCAGCGGGGTGCTGGTCGGTCGCCATTCGACGATGTGGTCGAGCAGATCCGCCCGGCTGTCGGCCTCCCGTCCGGTGGCGTCCAGATCGATGAGTCGTGCGATGTCCTCTTCCTGGCGCAGCCGCATGTCGATGGTGTCGTCGGTGCTGGAGCTCGTACTGGAGTCGGTGTGCGGCACGGCGACGCTCTCCTCTCGGGGGTCTCGGCACGTCGTGAGGGACGTGAGGGTGAGGGGCGTGATCGCGGGTCGCGGAGTCAGGCCATGGGGGTGACAGCTGGCATGCCGGAAGGAGAGACGGACGTGATGAGGGGGTTGGCGATGGTCACATAGACGGACTGGGTGTCCACCGGTCCCACGAGTTCGTCCAGGCCGCGCAGCCGCGTGAGCAGATTGGCCTTGCAGCGCAGGGTGGGCGTCTCCAGGAGCCGGGCGGGAAGCGGTGAGCGGGTTCTGCCGGGGCCGGACGCGGCCTCGGTGAGAAAGCGGCGGAACGCGGCCAGCAGGACGCGCTCGTCGACGAGTCGCTGGGACCCGAAGGCGCCGATCATTCCGAGGACGTTGTTGACACCCAGGTAGTAGGCGAACCGCTCGTCGGTGACCTCATCGGGGACGAAGGTGTCGCTGCGGCCGCCGATACCGGGCAGCCGGTGCTGGAGTTCGGCGTGCCGGGACGCGCGGAAGTAGTAGCCCTGGTTGTCCCGGTAGCGGCCGCCGATCGGCCAGCCGTCGGGATCCAGCAGCACCAGGGTGTTCTGCTGATGCGCCTCGAGCGCGATGCCGGCTTCTCCGTCCAGCCAGAGCACGGGGCGTACGACCGTGTGCAGATAGCGCAGGAACCACTCCGCGCCGACGGCCGCGGTGGAACGGCCGGTGCGAGCGGCGAGCCGGGCGACGAGGTGGGCCAGCCGGGAACGCATCACCGGCTGTCCGCGCCAGGGGCGCAGCGCGAGGAGTCCGGCGACGCAGACGGCGTCGTCGCCGGGACCGAACGGGTTGTGCCGGATGACGACGTCGAGGCCGGTCACGGGTTCGCCATCCGGTCCGTCGACGGCGAGCCAGGCCGGGTCCCGGACGATGTCGAAGCCCGGGAATCCGGGGAAGGCCGCCCGCCACTGCTCGGCCAGTCCGCTGCGGAGCAGCCGGTGCACCTCGACACCGCGGCGGAGTTCCTTACGGAGGTTCTCACGACGGGAGTTGGTGATCCGCAGAGCGAGGGAGAGTTTCAGCATGGCAGGAGCGCCGGGCCGGTAGACGGTGCGGACCGAGGAGGTGGGGTGCCAGTGTCCGCCGGACGGCCCGAGGTCGTGCAACAGGCCGGAGTCGAAAAGCGCGGCGGCGTCCGGACGGTGCCGGATCTCGCGGGCCTGCCAGGGATGCAGCGGCAAGGGCACGGTCCCGTCGGGCAGTTGGAGGCCGTTGCCCGCCAGGGAGAGGGCGAGCCGCTCGGCGGGCACGGTCCGGCCGCGCTCCGTCCAGGCCGACTCGCAGGCCAGCACGGACCGGGCGACCGCGATCCAGTGAAGAGGGAAGGAGCCACGCGATTCCGGTGAGCAGACGGTGGATTCGCTGTCGGAGAGCCCCTCGCGGCTCTTCGGCGTGGGATGCAGGGGGTGACCGAAGAGGAGGGACTGTTCCGCATTGAGAAACGGGGTGCTCGTGCCGGGATCGCCGGGCGCCGCCCGGCGGTGGGCGAGGAAGAGGGCGGTGCGTCGCACGGAGTCCGCGACACGGCCGACGAGTTCGGTGGCGTCCGCGTCGGGGTCGTCCCGCCGTGCGCTGTACGCCGCCTCGCGGGTGAGCAGGGCCGCGAGGGTGACCGCCCCGACGGCGGGCGCGTCATGGGGGCCGTGTTCCAGCAGCGGCGGGCCGAAGCGGTGCAAGCCGGTGGGGGACCAATAGCGCACGGGGACGAGGAGGACGGTTCCGCTGGCAGCGAGGGGGATGCGCAGGGTGTCCCCGTCGGGGCGCGCGAGGCCGCTCTCGCGTACCCAGCAGCGCAGCAGGTTCTCGACTCCCGCGCCGTCGGCCGCGATCTGCGGGTCGGGGTCGTCGAGCGGATCCACACCGAGCACAGGGGCACGGTCGGCGGGCGCGTCATGGCTGTCGCGGTCCTGCCGGGGAACGACCGTCGAGGGGAAGGGCGGCCCCTGGGCGGGCAGTTGCGGCATGGGCAGCTCCTCCGCGGGCCCTGGGACGGAGGGCTGGGGTGCTCTCGCTCCCGCGCTCGCTTCCGTCCCGCCGACGAGCGGAGCCCTGGCGGGCGCCACCGCCAGGGGCAGTGGCTCCTCCGCGAGGGGTGGCGGCTCCTCCGCGAGGGGTGGCAGCACCGGGGCGAGGGGTGGCAGCTGCGGCGCCTGTGATGGCGGCACCGCCGCCGGGGGAAGTGGCCCTGCCATCGGGGGTGATGGCTCCGCCGCCGGGGGTGGCGCTGCCGCCGAGGGTGCTGGTACTGCCGCCAGGGGGAGCGGTACCGCAGCGAGCGGTGGTGACGGTGCTGGGGGTGGCGGCGGTGCTGGGGGCTCCGCCTGGTCTCCGGCGGCCGTCATGGCGGTGGACGGTGCCCTGACCGTCGAGACCGCCGCGGGTGGGGCGGGCGGAGCGGGTGGTCTGGTCGTCCCGGCCGGGGGAGGCGCTGTGTGAGGCGGATGCGGGAGGGGCAGCGGCGGGGGGCCGGGGTGGGCGGAGTCGCTGGAGTCGGTCAGGGCGCCGGGCACGGGCTGCGGTCGGGGAGACACGGGGGCTCCCCCGGGGGTGTGCGGCATGATGGGTGCGGCGCGGGCATCACGGCGTTCACGTCCTGGGCCCGGCGCCTGCCTCCTTCGGTGGTGCGATGGCGGTGCGGTCGTACGGTGCGGGGCACGTCAGTGGCGGTTTCCGGTGAACGGTGGGGCGAATGGGTCGGCGGCGGGCGGGACTTCACCGGAGCGGGAGCGGGTTCCGGAGGTGCGGATCGCCGCGTCCAGGGCGTCGGCGAGCCGGTCCAGAACGGCCTCTGTCTGCTCGTCGGTGATGGTGAGCGGAGGGAGGAGGCGGATCACCGCGTCGTGGCGTCCGCCGAGTTCGACGATGAGCCCGCGCCGTAGGCACTCCTGCTGTACCGCCGCCGCGAGCGCGGGATCGGCCGACGGAGCCGTCGTACGCGTGACACCGGCGTACGACACTCCCCCGCCCAGGACTTGGCGCGCATCCCCGCTCAGGGCTCCGCGCGTGCCCTCGCCCTCGGCGCCCGTCAGCCAGGCCCCTTCACACGGGGGCACTTCGCCCGGAGCCACCGCCCTCCGGGATGCTCCGTACGGGGTTGTGCCGCCCGAGGTCCCCTCCCAGTCGGCGTCGGCGACGGGCCCAACTCGCGCTGCGGGCCCGACCCGAGCTGGAGATCCGGCCTGCCCGGCCTCCGCCATGGTCCCGGCCTCCGCCATGGTTCTGGCTTCCGTCACGGCCCCCGTCTCGGCGATGCCTCCCGCCTTCGCGGTGGGTCCAGCCTCCGGGGCGACCAGTTCCAGGCCGATCATGAGGCCGCGGCCGCGTACCTCGCCGATCTGCGGGCGTCCGGCGGCAAATCGGCGCAGCCGCTCCAGCATTCGCCGGCCGACGACCGCCGCCCGCTGGGCGAGGTGGTTCTCCCGGACATACGCGAGGGTGGCCGTGCCCGCGGCCATCGCCAGCTGGTTGCCGCGGAAGGTGCCCGCGTGGGCGCCGGGGGGCCAGGCGTCCAGCTCCTCCCGGTAGACGACGACGGCCAACGGCAGGCCCCCGCCGATGGCCTTCGACAGCACCATCACATCGGGCACCACTCCGCTGTGGTCGACCGCCCAGAAGGCCCCGGTGCGCCCGACGCCGGTCTGTACCTCGTCCGCGATGAGCGGGATGGAGCGGGCCGCGGTGATCTCGCGCATCCGGAGCAGCCAGCCGTCCGGTGCCGGGATCACGCCGCCCTCGCCCTGCACGGGTTCGAGGATCATCCCGGCCGGGTCGGGCACCCCGCCCTTCGGGTCGTCGAGCAGGTTCTCGGCCCAGCGCGCGGAGAGTTCGGCACCGCGCTCCCCGCCGGCCCCGAACGGGCAGCGGTAGTCATACGGAAAGGGCAGCCGGGTCACACTAGCCGCGGGGGCGCCGCCGGAGGCGGCCAGCGCACCGGCCGTCATGCCGTGATAGGCCCCGGTGAAGGCGAGCAGGCCGTCGCGCCCCGTGGCGATCCGCACCAGCTTGAGAGCGGCCTCGACCGCGTCCGTGCCCGCCGGTCCGCAGAACTGCACCCGCGCGCCGGCGGCGAGTCCGGGCGGCAGGGTGGCGAACAGCTCGTCCGTGAAGGCGTCCTTGACCGGGGTGGCCAAGTCCAGGACCTGCAGCGGCGCTTCCGAGTCCAGAACGGCCCGGATCGCTTCCAGCACCACCGGGTGGTTGTGCCCCAGGGCCAGCGCCCCGGCCCCGGAGAGGCAGTCGAGATAGCGGCGGCCGTCGGCCCCTTCGATCGTCATTCCCCGGGCGCGCACGGGGACGATGGGCAGCGCCCGGGCATAGGTGCGGGCAGCCGACTCACGCAGCGCCTGGCGCCGCAGAATCCCCTGGGTGGCGCCGCCGTCGTCGGAGACGGCGGACAGGGCCATCGGCGGGAGCTGGGTCACGGCCACGAGTCTCGGTCCTCCTGCTGCTGAACACCCTCCGGCTGTCCCCCGTACGTACCAACGACGCGTGGGGCTCTGGATCACGGGCTTGGCGAAGATCCTTGCGGCCGGGGGGCCAAGATCCTTGCGGCCGGGGGCGAAGATCCTTACGGCCGGGAACCAAGGACCCGCTCGCAGCCGTCGTAGGCGGCACCGGCATAGTGGGATTCCACCCCATTGCCGGGGCGGTGCATGACAATTCCACATAGGCCGTAGAGCAGATCAGTACCTCAGGGGGAGTTCCGCCCATGCCATCCTCACGCCGACCCGCACTGGCCGTGGCCGCCATAGCCTCGGTTCTGGCGCTCACCGCCACCGCGTGCGATTCCTCGGACGACAACACCGACGCCCGGCCGACCGCGTCGGAACAGGGCGTGGACGACATCAAGCTGCCCGACAACCTCAACGACAAGTTGAAGAACCTCGGCATCGATCTGGACCAGTGGAAGAACGGTGCCTGGAACAAGTGGGACCGGGACGACTGGCTCCGCGAGGCCGGTGACTTCATCAACCCGATCATCAAGGGGCTGTGGAAGCCGGACCGGATGCGCGACGCGCAGGAGCCCGACAAGCCGGTCGACGACAGCGACATCGCGGACGACCAGGGTGTGACCGACCCCGATCCGCAGCCTGTCCCGGCCAAGGAGGTCACCAGCCCGTACAGCTCCAAGGTCCCCTACGCGGGCAAGGTGTTCTTCGACGGCCCCGAGGGTTCGATGGTCTGCTCCGCGACCGTGGTCGAGGACCCGGCGCACCCCGGCAAGTCCAACCTGGTGTGGACCGCGGGCCACTGCGTCCACGCGGGCAAGGGCGGCGGCTGGTACAAGAACCTGATGTTCGTCCCCTCCTACAACGACGCGGGCAAGTCGCAGGCGGAGCTGGAGAACGCCACCAAGGAGGAGCTGGCTCCCAAGGGCGTCTGGTGGGCCGACTGGGCGCAGACCTCCTCGCAGTGGATCGACCGGGGCGCGGCGGTGGGCGGCAAGGGTGCTCCGTACGACTTCGCGGTGATGCATGTGAAGCCGGAGGTCAGCGGCGGCAAGTCGCTCGAGGAGATGGTGGGCGGCGCGCTGCCGGTCGACTTCAACGCCCCGGCGGTGAAGTCCATCGACGAGATCACGGCCACTGGCTACCCGGCCGCCCCGCCGTTCGACGGCCAGAAGATGAACCAGTGCGCGGACAAGCCGGGCCGGCTCTCCCTGGACGCCAAGCAGCCCACGATGTACCGCATCGGCTGCACCATGACCGCGGGTTCCTCCGGCGGTGGCTGGGTCGCCGAGGGCTCGGACGGCAAGCCCTCGCTGGTGTCCAACACCTCGATCGGCCCGTCCAACGCGACCTGGCTGGCGGGCCCGCACCTGGGCCCCGAGGCGAAGGGCGTCTACAACGCGGTCAGCAAGAAGTTCGCGAGCCAGTGACCGGCTGAGCCGGTAGCCGTCCGGCACCACACGACGCAGGGCCCGCCCCCGGAAGTCCGGGGGCGGGCCCTGCGTCGTATGCCTGTCGTGCCTTCGCCGTGTGTGCCGGTCGTGGCTAGTGCTGTCCGGCGGCCGCGGCCGGTACGAAACGCCGCAGCTCCGCCGCGAGCTCCTCGTGCACCCGCGCCTTGAGCAGCGTGCCCTCGGGGGTGTGCTCCTCGGAGAGAACCTCACCCTCGGCATGGGTGCGCGCGACCAGCTTGCCGTCGGTGTACGGCAGCAGGACCTCGATCTCGACCTGGGGCCGGGGCAGCTCCTCGTCGATCACCGCGAGCAGCTCGTCGATGCCCTGCCCGCTGCGGGCCGACACCGCCATGGCGCGCCGCTCCAGGCGCAGCAGCCGCTGCACCACCAGCGGATCGGCCAGATCCGCCTTGTTGATCACGACGATCTCGGGCACGTCGACCGCGCCCACATCGCGGATCACCTCGCGCACGGCGGCCAGCTGCTCCTCCGGCGCCGGATGCGAGCCGTCCACCACATGGACGATCAGATCGGCGTCGCCGACCTCCTCCATCGTGGAGCGGAACGCCTCCACCAGGTGGTGCGGCAGGTGCCGGACGAACCCGACGGTGTCCGCCAGTGTGTAGAGCCGCCCGCTGGGGGTCTCGGCCCGGCGCACGGTCGGGTCGAGGGTGGCGAACAGTGCGTTCTCCACCAGGACGCCCGCGCCGGTGAGCCGGTTGAGCAGCGAGGACTTGCCCGCGTTGGTGTATCCGGCGATGGCGACGGAGGGGACCTTGTGGCGCCGGCGCTCCTGCCGCTTGATGTCGCGGCCGGTCTTCATCTCGGCGATCTCGCGGCGCATCTTCGCCATCTTCTCGCGGATGCGGCGCCGGTCCGTCTCGATCTTGGTCTCACCGGGACCACGGGTGGCCATACCGCCGCCCGAGGATCCGGAGCCACCGCCACCCATCTGCCGGGACAGCGACTGACCCCAGCCTCGCAGCCGCGGCAGCATGTACTGCATCTGGGCGAGGGAGACCTGCGCCTTGCCCTCTCGGGACTTGGCGTGCTGGGCGAAGATGTCGAGGATCAGGGCGGTCCGGTCGACCACCTTGACCTTGACGACGTCCTCGAGGTGGATCAGCTGGCCGGGGCTCAGCTCACCGTCGCAGACCACGGTGTCGGCACCGGACTCGACCACGATGTCGCGCAGTTCCTCGGCCTTGCCGGAGCCGATGTAGGTGGCGGGGTCCGGCTTGTTGCGCCGCTGGATCACGCCGTCGAGCACCAGGGCGCCGGCGGTCTCGGCGAGCGCGGCCAGCTCCGCCAGGGAGTTCTCCGCGTCCTGCGCCGTGCCGGAGGTCCATACGCCGACCAGCACCACGCGCTCCAGGCGCAGCTGCCGGTACTCGACCTCGGTGATGTCCTCGAGCTCGGTGGACAGGCCCACCACGCGCCGCAGCGCGGCACGGTCGGAGCGGTCGTACTGGTCGCCGTCACGCTCCTCGTCGATCTCGTGACTCCAGGCGACGTCCTCTTCCATCAGGGCGTCGGCCCGAAGGCTCTCGGCGGGTCGCTGCCGGTCCTGCGGAAGGGAAGAGGAGTGGGTCAAAGGAATCCTTACGTCGTGGAATACCGTCACTGTCGACAACGCGTGGCGGGCCCGCGGGATTCCCCGCCGGGGCCGGCCGCGACGCCGACCCCTTGATGGTCGCACGCGGCGGCCGGGCCGTCACCCTGGTTTCACGGCCCATGGCACCGCGTAACGCACCGCGTGCCGCCCCGCCCGGGCGCCCGGCAGGGCAGCGCCCTTCGTGCTCTCCTTCGCCGTCGGCCGCCAGTCGGCGTGTCCCGGCATCGGCGGCGTCTTCTCGCCGTACAGCCAGGGACGGAGGAATCCGCTCAGGTCACGCCCCGCCACCTGGGAGGCCAGCCGGATGAAGTCGGCGGTCGAGGCCACTCCGTCGCGGTGGCGGAGCACCCATTCCCGCTCCAGCCGGTCGAAGGCGGCCCGGCCGATCCGCTGCCGCAGTGCGTACAGCACCAGCGCGCTGCCGTCGTAGACGACCGGGCGGAAGATGCCGATCTGCTGACCGGAGTCGGCCGGTTTGGGGGCCGCGGGCGGCCCGCCCTCGGCCCGCCAGGCGTCGGACTGCTCGTACGCCTTGCGCATCCGCCGCTCCAGGCTCGCCTTACCGCGCTCATCGGCGTACAGCGCCTCGTACCAGGTGGCGTGGCCCTCGTTGAGCCAGAGATCGGACCAGCGGCGCGGGCTGACGCTGTCGCCGAACCACTGGTGCGCCAGCTCGTGCACCATGATCGATTCGATGTACCACCGCGGCAGCTCCTCGCTGGTGAACAGATCGCGCTCGAAGAGGGAGAGCGTCTGGGTCTCCAGCTCGAAGCCGGTGGTGGCGTGGGCGATCAGGACGCCGTAGTTCTCGAAGGGGTAGCGCCCGGCCTTCTTCTCCATCCAGGCCAGCTGTCCGGGAGTGCGCGCGAGCCATTTCTCCAGCCGTGCGCGGTCCGCCGCGGGTACGACGTCGCGCACCGGCAGCCCATGGGGCCCGGTGCGGCGCGGCACGGCGGAGCGGCCGATGGAGATCTGCGCCAGCTCGGTGGCCATGGGATGGGCGAGGTGGTACGTCCAGATGGTCCGCGATCCCTTGCGGACGCGCAGTCCGGGAAGACCGCCCGCGACGACCGTAAGGCTCTTCGGAGCGGTGATCCGGAAGGTGAAGCGGGCCTTGTCGGCGGGGTGGTCGTTGCAGGGGAAGACCCGGTGGGCGGCGTTGGCCTGGTTGGCCATGACCAGCCCGTCGCCGGTGCGGACCCAGCCGCCGCTGGTGTCGCCCCGCGGATCGCTGGTGTGGTGGACGGTGACCCGGAAGGCGGCGCCCTTACGGAGCGGGGCGGACGGCGTGACCACCAGGTCCTCACCAGCCGTCACGAACCGGGCCCGCGCTCCGTCGACCCGCACCGAGTCCACGACGCCCTGGGCGAAGTCGAGGTTGACGGTGCGCAGGGGGGCGGTGGTGTGGGCGTCGATGGTGGTGACGGCGTCGAGCGGCCGGTCCTGGCGGCGGTAGTCGAACGCGATGTCGTACGCCGTGACGTCGTACCCGGGGTTGCCGAGCTCCGGGAAGAGGGGGTCGCCGATGCCCAGCGGCCCGGGGTGCGTGGACGATACCGGCCCCGCGGCGGAGGAGGGCCCGACCGCGAGGAAGACGGCGGCCATGGCCGCGGCCACCAGCGCGGTCCTGCGGCGTCCGGTGCGCGGCGGCCAGGGGCGGCGCCCCGAAGAAAACGTCATGCCCTACGGCTACCAGCGCCCCGACCCCGGCGCAGTCGCTCCCGGCTTTGATCCACCCGAAGGAGTTCAGACGGCCCGACGGCGCTCAGGAGCGCGCCGCGGCCATGCTGCGGCCCTCGCGTGTCACGTCGTAGACCCCGGGGACGTTCCGCATGGCCCGCATCAGCGTCGGCAGCCTGCCCGCGTCGGGCAGCTGGAGCGTGTAGGTGTGCCGGACCCGCTGCTCACGGGGTGGTTCGACGGCGGCCGCGACCACCTCCGCGCCCTCGGCGGCGATGGCCTCGGTGAGATCCGCGAGCAGATGCGGTCTGCTGAACGCCTCCGCGAAGAGGGTCACGCGATAGTCGCCGCCCCCGTCCCCGTCGTCCTCGTCCGCCCAGCGCACCCCGACGGCCGTGCGCCCGGCCGCGATCATCCGCGCCACCCCGGGGCACCGCTCGCGGTGCACGGTGACGGCCCCGCCGCGGACCGCGAAGCCGGTGACCGCGTCGGGCGGCACGGGGGTGCAGCAGCGGGCGAGCCGTACGGTCGCGCCGGGCCGGTCGACGACGATGCCCGCCGCGGGGCGGACCGTCCCGGCCGCGGGGATGGCGGTCTCGCCGCCCTGCGAGCCCTGCGCGTCCTGGCCGGAGAGGGCGGAGGCGGAGTCCGCCTCCGGCTCCGGGGACTCGTGCTGCGCGGGCTGCGGCGCCGGGTGGGCGGCCAGCCAGCGGTTGATGGCGATGCGGGCGGCCGGGGTGCGGGCGTGGTCGAGCCACTCCGGCGAGGGGCCGTGTGAGGCGGCGTCCCGGCTGTCGCCGGCCATCAGCAGCTGCAGGGTGTCGCCGTCGCGCAGCACCGTGCTCAGGGTCGCGATCCGGCCGTTGACCCGGGCGCCGATACAGGAGTGGGCGTCCTCGCCGTACAGGGCGTACGCGGCGTCCACACAGCTGGCGCCCGCGGGCAGGCCGAGCGTTCCGCCGTCGGAGCGGAAGACCGTGATCTCCCGGTCCTGGGCGAGGTCGTCGCGGAGCGAGGTCCAGAAGAGGTCGGGGTCCGGGGTGGCGCTCTGCCAGTCGAGCAGCCGGGACAGCCAGCCGGGTCGGGTCGGGTCGGCCCGCTCGCCCTCGGGAGCGTCGGCGCCCTCCGTCGGGGTGTACGGATTGCCGAGGGCGATCACTCCGGCCTCCGCGACCCGGTGCATCTGGTGGGTGCGGATGAGGACCTCGGTGACCTCGCCGTCGTGCCCGGCCACGGCCGTGTGCAGCGACTGGTAGAGGTTGAACTTGGGGACCGCGATGAAGTCCTTGAACTCCGAGATCACCGGGGTGAAGCAGGTGTGCAGTTCGCCCAGGACCGCGTAGCAGTCCGCGTCGTCGGAGACGAGGACGAGGAGGCGGCCGAGATCGGTGCCGGTCAGCTCGCCGCGCTTGATCCCGACCCGGTGGACGGAGACGAAGTGCCGTGGCCGGACCAGGACTTCGGCGGTGATGCCCGCCTCGTGCAGCACGCCCCGGACGTCCTCGGCGGCGCGGGCCAGCGGGTCGGGGCGCCCGGCGTGGGCCTGGAGGAGCTCGCGGGTGTGCGCGTACTCCTCGGGGTGGAGGATGGCGAAGACCAGGTCCTCCAGCTCGGTCTTGAGCGCCTGCACCCCGAGCCGCTCGGCGAGCGGGATCAGCACATCGCGGGTGACCTTGGCGATGCGCACCTGTTTCTCGGGGCGCATCACGCCGAGGGTGCGCATGTTGTGCAGCCGGTCGGCCAGTTTGATCGACATCACCCGGACGTCGTTGCCCGTGGCGACGAGCATCTTGCGGAAGGTCTCGGGCTCGGCCGCCGCGCCGTAGTCGACCTTCTCCAACTTGGTGACGCCGTCGACGAGATAGCGGACCTCCTCGCCGAACTCCTCCCCCACCTGATCGAGGGTCACCTCGGTGTCCTCGACGGTGTCGTGGAGCAGCGAGGCGGTCAACGTGGTGGTCTCGGCGCCCAGTTCGGCGAGGATCAGCGTGACGGCCAGCGGATGGGTGATGTACGGCTCACCGCTCTTGCGCATCTGGCCGCGGTGGGAGGACTCGGCCAGGACATACGCCTTGCGGAGTACGTCCAGATCGGCTCCGGGATGGTGTGCGCGATGGACCTTGGCCACATGCTCGATCGCGTCCGGCAGCCGGCCGCGGGAGGCCGGTCCCAGCAGGGCCGCCCGGCTGAACCTGCGGAGATTGCGCAGGTCGATGCGGGGGAGGCCGCGCCTGCGGCCGAACGGGGCCTGGTCGGTGGCCTCTGCGCTCATGGGCAACCTCCGGCGGCGTCGAGCGTCAACCGGCGTGGGTACTCCCCCGGGGCCGGTGCTTGATGCTATCGAGCCCATCACGCACGGCCGACCGGCTCTCGCCCAGAGTGAAACGGATCACCCATTCGAGGGAACTGTCAGCCGAGGTCCGTGCCCAGCCAAACGGGATCCAGTTCCCCCTCGGCCACGATCACGGCAGGGCCGGTCATCTCCACCGTACCGTCCGGCCGTTCACTGATCACAAGGCGCCCTCCGGGGACGTCCACGGTGTAGGTGACGGGGTGGCCTGTGACCGCCGGGTCGGCCCCGTCACGGCGCGCCGCGGCCACCATCACGGCGCAGGCGCCGGTGCCGCAGGAGCGGGTCTCACCGGAGCCGCGCTCGTGCACGCGCATCGCGACATGACGCGGGCCGCGGTCGACGACGAACTCGACATTGGTGCCGTGGGGGTACGCGGAGGCGGGGCGCACGGCGGGGGCCGCGAGCAGATCACCGGCCTGGGCGAGATCGTCGACGAAGGCGACCGCGTGCGGGTTGCCCATGTTCACATTGCGCGCGGGCCAGCTGCGCTCACCCACCGTGACCGTGATCTCCGCCTCGGGGCCGGGCCCGGGCAGCGTGGCCTCGCCCATCACCACGGTGATCGGGCCGTCGGCCCCGGCCGTGGCGTCGCCCGGCCGCGCGGCGTCACCGGCGTCCTTGGCGATGTGGACCCGGCGCACCCCGGCCCGGGTGGCGACCGCGAGATCGCCCGCCTCGGCGAGACCGGCCCGCTGCAGATACCGGGCGAAGACGCGGACCCCGTTGCCGCACATCTCGGCGATGCTGCCGTCGCTGTTGCGGTAGTCCATGAACCACTCGGCCTGATCGGCCATGGCCCGCGCCTCGGGGTGGGCCGAGGACCGCACGACGCGGATCAGCCCGTCACCGCCGATACCGGCGCGCCGGTCGCAGATCCGGGCGACGGCCGCCGCGGACAGCTCCAGGCTGCCGTCCAGGTCGGGGACGATGACGAAGTCGTTCTCGGTGCCGTGACCCTTGAGGAAGGACAGCCGTGGTGCGGTGCTCATCCCTCGATCCTACGGGGGACCGCGTGCGCCGTCCCGCCGTGCCCGGCCCGTCCGCGCCGGGCGGGCCGCAGAGCCGCGACGAGCGCACCACCACGAGGCGCCGAGACGGGCGCCGTGGGCCGCGAGGATCCGTGTCGGGCACCGTGGGCGCCGTGAGGCCGCGAGGATGCGCCGGAGGGGGCCTAGCGGAGGCGGGCCACCCGCCAGAAAGTGAGGGCCGCCAGCAGGGCCACGATCGCCACGTAGAGGACGACGAAGCGCCAGTCCGGGCGGCGTCCGGAGCCTCTGGGAGGAAGGCCCGGCCAGGTGTAGCCCACCCGGCGGGCGGCCATCAGGCCCCAGCCCGCCGCGCAGCAGCTCAGCAGCAGGCCGAGCATGGCCACGACCGCCCCTCCGTCGCCGAACTCGAAGGCGAGCGGGAAGGCGAACATCAGCGAGCCGAGGATGGCGAGGCCGACGATCGGCGCGATCTGCCAGATCCGCAGCCGGCGCGGTGGGCGCAGCTCCCGGAAGGACTCCCCGGAGACGGCTCCCGCGCCGTCCGGGTCCTCGGAGCCGTCCTCGAGGACCGGTGCGCCGGTGTCGTGGAGCGCTCCTCCGGCCTCATCGGGGCCGTCGGGGGTCAGCGACCCCGCGTCTCCGTCTGGCGATTGCTGCGATGCGTCGCGAGGGCCGGCCTCCATCGCCACACGCCCTCCCAACTCCAGACACCACGGCACGATCGGAGCTTGATGATGGCATGCCCGCCGGGGCCCGAATGACGAGCTGAGCGTCCCGATGCCATGACGTGATCAGGCTGTGACCGCCCGTTCAACCAACGCGAGCGCGCTCGCCAGGAGTTCCCCTCTGCGGTCGGCGGCTCCGCTGAGCCAGTGGACGCGGGGATCGCGGCGGAACCAGGAATCCTGGCGGCGCGCGAACCGCTTGGTGGCGCGCACGGTTTCGGCCCTCGCCTCCTCCTCGGTGCACTCCTCCGCAAGCGCGGCGAGCACTTGCTGATAGCCGAGGGCGCGGGAGGCGGTGCGGCCGGAGCGCAGCCCGGCGGCCTCCAGCAGACGGACCTCCTCGACCAGCCCGGCGTCCCACATCCGGTCCACCCGCAGGGCGATCCGTTCGTCCAGCTCGGGCCGCTCGACGTCGACGCCGATCTGGAGCGTGTCGTAGACCGCCTCGTGTCCGGGCAGATTGGCGGTGAAGGGGCGGCCGGTGATCTCGATGACCTCCAGCGCCCGGACCACCCTGCGGCCGTTGCTGGGCAGGATGGCGCGCGCCGCCTCGGGGTCGGCGGCGGCGAGCCGGGCGTGCAGGACCCCGGAGCCCCGCTCCTCCAGCTCGGCCTCGAGCCGGGCCCGGACCGCGGGGTCGGTGCCCGGGAACTCCAGCGCGTCGATGGCCCCGCGGATGTAGAGGCCGGATCCGCCGACCAGGATGGGGGTGCGGCCCTCGTCGAGCAGGCGGTCCATCTCGGCCCGGGCCAGCCGCTGGTACTCGGCGACGCTCGCGGTCTGGGTGACGTCCCAGATGTCCAGCAGCCGGTGTGGCACCCCCTGTCGCTCGTCCTCCGTCAGCTTGGCGGTGCCGATGTCCATGCCCCGGTACAGCTGCATGGAGTCGGCGTTGACGATCTCGCCGTCGAGATGTCTGGCGAGCGCGACGCCCAGATCGGACTTTCCGGCCGCGGTGGGGCCGACGACGGCGATGACTCGCGGCGGATGGCCTGCAGTATTCACCGGGCCAGTCTCGCAAACGCCGGGGGCCTCCTCGAATGAGCGACGTGACGGGACACCGAAGGGTTCGTTGCCCGCTTGCCGTGGTTCCAGGGGCCCGTTCGGCTCATCGGCCTCCGCGCGCGGCGCGAGGGAACGCTCCGAGCGGGACGGGATTTCGCCCGCACGAGTAAGGTATGGAGTAGGTATGGGCGTATTTTCCAGGTTTCGTCGCGATCGTCATGTGCCGAAGGAGGCGAGCCGCTCGTCCGAGAAGGCACCGTCCGCACAGGACCCCCAGGTCACGGCCGACGCCATGACGGCGGAGGCCGCGTCCGGGACCGGCGACGGGGCTGAAACCGCGCGGAGCGGGAAGGAGAGCCCGGCGGGTGAAGGCGCCGGGATCCCCAGTCAGCAGTCCGCGGCCGAGGCGGCCGTCGGCGAGACCGGTGAGAGCGCCCGCACATAGGCAGCCGACGAGGGTAGGTGGCACATGGGCCTGATGGACAATCTCAAGGCCAAGGCCGGTCAGATGAAGGGCAAGGCCGGCAGCCTTGCGCAGCAGCACGAGGCCAGGATCGAGCGCGGCCTGGAGAAGGCGGCCAAGACGGTCGACACCAGGACCAAGGGCAAGTACAGCGCCAAGATCGAGACTGGCAGGGGCAAGGCGAAGGGCGCTCTCAACCGCCTTTCGCACATGGAAGAGGACAAGCCCAAGCGCAAGCGCGACGAATAAGGCCGGCCAGGCCAGGACGGCGCCCAAGTCGGGGGCGGGCGACGCCGGGCCCAGACCGGCCGGCCCCGCCGGTACGCGGCCGTGGAGCGGATGCTCCACGGCCGCGAGCGGGCTAGGACGACCAGCTCGCCACGAAATACCCCACGCCGTACGGCGCTTCGTCATACCGCAACTCCCCCTTCAGGGGCGCCCCCTCGGCCGCCCCCGCGAGCACCTGCAGCGGCGCGCGGCCCGCCGCCTTGAGTTCGTACGCCAACTCCTCGTCGAGCGCGGCCAGCGCCCCGGTGTCGGCGGCCGCCAGCGCCCGCGCCACCTCGGCGTCGAACGGGGCCGCCCGTTCGTCGAGATAGCCCGGCGCCTTCAGCGTGCGGCATGCGGTGCCGTCGCCCATCACCAGCAACGCCATCCGCTCCGCCCGCCCGGCGAGCTCCCTTCCAACTTCAATACACCGCTCGGCCGCGAGAGGTTCCCCCACACCCAGCCCCTCGACGGGCACCGCCGGGTCCCACCCCGCGTGCTCCAGCAACCAGGCGGCGACCGCCAGCGACAGTGGCAGCGACGGCGGCAGCGAGGGCGAGGGGTCCTGCCCCGCGGCATCGTCGCCGCCGGCCGCCCCGTCCCCCGCCGGCGCGGCCAGCCGTACATCCACCTCGACACCGAAGCCGCGGAACGATCCGGCCGCGCCCTGCGCATGCGGTCCGCGCCCATCACGCTCGGCGGGTCCCACCACGATCAGGCGCTCCGGACGCGCCGCCGCGAGGGCGCGGACGGCCTCGGCGCATGCCGCGCGCAGCCCGTCCAGCTCGGGAGCGGCTCCGGCGGCGACCTCGGGCACCAGCAGTGGCGGACACGGGCAGACGGCGGCGGCGATCAGCATGATCGTCAGCCTAGCCGGGCGCTCAGTCGCAGCCGCAGCCCGCGGCGGGCGCGGCCGGCAGCGACGGCGGGGCGCCCACCGTCGGCAGGCCCAGCATCACGCCCGCGGGCTTCTTCTCCCCGGGTGCGTTCCGCCGCTCCCAGGCGTCTCCGGCGCGGGTGCGCCGCACGCCGCGGGCCGGGCCCTCGGCGAGCAGATGGTGCGGGGCGGCGTAGGTGATGTCGACGGTGACGACGTCGCCGGGGCGCACCGGCTCCTCGGGGCGCGCGAAGTGCACCAGGCGGTTGTCGGCGGCGCGGCCGGACAGCCGCCGCGTGGCGTCGTCCTTACGGCCTTCGCCCTCGGCGACCAGCACCTCCAGCGTGCGGCCGACCTGCTTCTTGTTCTCCTCCCAGGAGATCTCCTCCTGGAGGGCGACCAGCCGCTCATAGCGCTCCTGGACGACCGCCTTGGGCACCTGGCCGTCCATCTCGGCGGCGGGCGTCCCGGGTCGCTTGGAGTACTGGAAGGTGAACGCCTGCGCGAAGCGCGCCTCGCGCACCACGTGCAGCGTCTGCTCGAAGTCCTCCTCCGTCTCACCGGGGAAGCCGACGATGATGTCGGTCGAGATGGCGGCGTCCGGCATCGCGGCGCGCACCTTCTCGATGATGCCGAGGTAGCGCTCCTGCCGGTACGAGCGGCGCATCGCCTTGAGCACGGTGTCCGAGCCGGACTGCAGCGGCATGTGCAGCTGCGGCATCACGTTCTCCGTCTCCGCCATGGCGGAGATCACGTCGTCGGTGAAGTCGCGCGGATGCGGCGAGGTGAACCGGACCCGCTCCAGGCCCTCGACCTTCCCGCAGGCGCGCAGCAGCTTGCTGAACGCCTCGCGGTCGCCGATGTCGGAGCCGTACGCGTTCACGTTCTGGCCGAGCAGGGTGATCTCGGTGACGCCCTCGGCGACCAGGGTCTCCACTTCGGCGAGGATGTCGCCGGGGCGGCGGTCCTTCTCCTTGCCGCGCAGCGCCGGGACGATGCAGAAGGTGCAGGTGTTGTTGCAGCCCACCGAGATCGAGACCCATGCGGCGTACGCGGACTCGCGCCGCGTCGGAAGGGTTGAGGGGAAGGCTTCCAGGGACTCGGCGATCTCGACCTGGGCCTCCTCCTGGACGCGGGCGCGCTCCAGCAGCACCGGCAGACTGCCGATGTTGTGGGTGCCGAAGACCACATCGACCCAGGGGGCCTTCTTGACGATGGTGTCGCGGTCCTTCTGGGCCAGACAGCCGCCGACGGCGATCTGCATGCCCGGCCGCCGCGCCTTCATCGGTGCGAGCCGGCCGAGGTTGCCGTAGAGGCGGTTGTCGGCGTTCTCCCGCACCGCGCAGGTATTGAAGACGACGATGTCGGCTTCGCCCTCGCCGGTGCCCTCGGGAGCGCGGACGAAGCCCGCCTCCTCCAGCAGGCCCGAGAGCCGCTCGGAGTCGTGGACATTCATCTGGCACCCGTAGGTGCGGATCTCGTAGCTCTTGGGTGCTTGAACGTCCACTGCCGGGCTCCGGTCGCTGCTGATGGTCACGCATCAAGGGTAGGCGCTCATAGAAGCCCCCCTGCCTGGCGGTGGTCCGGGCGCCCCTCGGCACACTACGTTCCATGACACGGAACAGTTCCCAGGGCAATATGCTCGACAAGGCAGTGGCGGTCCTCGACTGCTTCCGGCCCGACGGCGGCGCGTTCCGTCTCACAGAACTGTCCGCACGTACGGGGCTGGCCAAGACCACCGTGTTCCGGCTCTGCGCCGATCTGGTCCGTCTCGGCCTGCTCGAACGGGACGCCGAGACCTACCGGCTCGGTGGCGCCCTGTTCGAGCTGGGCTCGCTCGTCCCGCGCCGACGCGATCTGCGGGAGGCCGCGCTGCCGTTTCTGCAGGACCTCTTCGAGGCCACTCACGAGACCGTGCACCTCGGGGTGCGCGAGGGCCGCGAGGTGGTCTATGTCGAGCGCATCCACGGCCACGACGCCCTTCGGCTGCCGTCCCGCATCGGCGGTCGGCTGCCCCTGACCTGCACGGGCGTCGGTAAGGCGCTTCTGGCGTTCTCGGGCTCCGAGCTGGTCGAGGAGGTCCTGGCCGCGTCCCTGCCCCGTCTCACCCCCCATTCGATCGTCGACCCGGACCGGCTGCGCACGGCCATCGAGCAGGCTCAGGTCGCGGGTCTGGCCTATGAGGAGGAAGAGGCGGCTTCGGGGGTCAGCTGCATCGCCGCTCCCGTCTTCGACGGACCGACGGCGGTGGCGGCGCTGTCGGTGGCCGTACCCCGCGGCCGCTTCCGGCCCGCGCAGCTGGCCCCGGCCGTCCGGACCGCCGCCCTGGGGCTGTCCAGGGCCCTGCGGTCCGGCACGTGACCGGGTGCCCGGCGGGATCCGCGGCTCGCCCCTCCCCTCCCGGGAGCGGGGCTGGCAGGATCCTCGCCATGGCCGTCACCCTTCCGCGCCTGGACCGGCGCCGTGCCCTGCAGTCCGCCGCCGCGGGCCTCGTCGCCCTGGGGCTGCTGCTGTGGTGGCTGCTGACCGTGGGCGGCGGCCCCTCGCCCAGCGGCCGGGCGACCTTCGCGACCGGGGTCTCCACCGGGGTTTACGACACCTATGGCCGGATGCTCGAACGGGACCTCGCCCGGGACCTCCCGGATGTCGATGTGCGGCTGGAACAGACCAGGGGATCCCCGGACAACGTCCAACGGCTGGCCCGGGGCAAGGCCACCTTCGCCATCGCCGCCACCGACGCCGTCGCCGCCTACCAGGGCGAGGGCGCGGGGCGGCTGCGGGCCTGCGCCCGGCTGTACGACGACTACATGCAGCTGGTCGTGCCGAGGGGCTCCTCCGTGCGATCGGCCCGCGACCTGAAGAATTTGCGGGTGGGCGTGGGCGACGACGGCTCGGGCGTGCAGCTGATCACCCGGGCGCTGATCAAGGCCGCCGGGCTCGACTTCAACCGGGACATCCGGGCCGAGCGGGTCGGCATCGACGCCATGCCGAGGCTGCTGCGGCAGGGCAAGCTCGACGCCTTCTTCTGGTCGGGCGGACTGCCGACCACCGCGGTGCGCACCCTGGCCCACGCCTACCCGATCCGGCTCGTCCAGCTCGGCGACCTCACCGGCCCGCTGCACCGGCAGGGCGGGGTGACGCGCTACTACCGGGCGGCCACCGTGCCCGCCGACGCCTACGAGGAGATACGCAGGCCGGAGCCGGTCAAGACGATCGCCGTACCGAACCTTCTGGTCACCACGGACCGGGTGGACCCCGATCTGGCGGAGGGCGTCACCCGCACGGTGATAGAGAACCGGGACCGCATCGGGGCGAAGGTGCACGCCGCACAGAAGGTGGACCTGCGGACCGCCGTCTTCACCGATCCGCTCGCCCTCCACCAGGGCGCGGCGCGCTATTACCGCTCGGTCAAGCCGTAGCCGGTACTACGCCCGAGGTCGGCCGAAACCGCCGACCTGCCGCACGTCCTCGCCGGTGTGGCCGTCGGTGCCGTCCACCGCGCAAGGAAAGGGCTGTGGCACCACCCGTCGCCCATCGTGTGGCCGCCGCCGGTGACGTACCCGGAGATGCGGGCGATGGCCGCCGAGATCCTGCCCGGCTCGCTGTACCGCCGCCATCTCCTGTGGCGCTACAGCATCGTCTGGCGCAAGCCGCGGGCCTGAGCGGCTCGTGGCCCGCTCCCCCGCCCGTCCTTAAGGTCTTCCGCACGTCCTTACGGTCTTCACGTTCTCATCGGGCCCGGTCCCTTCACCTGCTCACCCGGTCCGGTGCGCGGGACGGTGATCGTCACGCGCAGCCCGCGGGGCTCGTTGGGGGCGTAGTGGATCGTGCCCCCTCCCGCCGCGAGCAGGGCGCGGGTGATGGACAGGCCCAGGCCCGAACCCGAGATGTTCTGGTGGCGGCTGCTGCGCCAGAAGCGGTCGCCGACCCGGGCGAGTTCGTCCTCGGTGAGGCCCGGTCCGCCGTCCGCGACGACGATCGCGACGGTGTCGCCGTCGGTGCGCGCCGAGACCTCCACATGCGCCCCCTCGGGCGTGAACTTCAGGGCGTTGTCGACGACGGCGTCCAGCGCGCTGGACAGGGCCACCGGGTCGGCCCAGCCGGTGATGGCGGCGGGGCCGGTGTAGGCGAGACCGACCTCCTCCCGTTCGGCCACCAGAAGCCAGGCATCCACCCGGTCGGTCGCCAGCTCCGCGATATCGGTGAGCCGCAGATCGGCGGCGGAGTGCTCGGCCAGGGCGAGGTCGAGCAGATCGTCCAGGACGCTGGCCAGGCGCTTGCCCTCCGCGCGCACCGAGGCGATCTCCTCATGGCCGTCCGGCAGCTCCAGCGCCAGCAGCTCGATGCGCAGCAACAGCGCGGAGAGGGGATTGCGCAGCTGGTGGGAGGCGTCGGCGACGAACGCCCGCTGCTGCTCCAGGACTTGTTCGACGTTGTCGGCCATCTCGTTGAACGAGCGGGCGAGCCGCCGCAGTTCCGGGGGACCCGACGCGGCCGCGACACGTGACTGCATCCGCCCGGTCGCGATGTCGTGGGTCGCGGTGTCCAGGACGCGCACGGGCCGCAGCACCCATCCGGTCAGCCGGAAGGCGGCCCCCACGGCCAGCAGCATCGCGGCGCCCTCGCCGGCGCCGATGACCAGCCAGCCGTGCAGGGTCCGCGACCGCATCTGGCCGGTGGGCGAGTCGGTGACGACGACGGCCACCACGTCCCCGTCGCGGACTACGGGGGAGGCGACGGTGAGCCTGCCCCGCTGCCAGGGCCACACCTGGGGCGGATCGTGGCTGCGGCGCCCGGCGAGGGCCTCGTCGAACGCCCGGGCGCTCTCGCCCGTGTCCGGCAGCCGCCAGCTGCCGGGCGCCTCGGCCATGGGCGGCGCGTCCTGGTCCCGGTAGAAGACCCCGGCCCGGATGCCGTACAGATCGTGGTAGCGCTTGAGCTCCGCACGCAGGGTGTCCAGCCGCTCGTCCCCCTCGGCGCCGACCTCACCCGTCGGCCCGGCGGTGACGAACTGGGCGAGCGCGGCGAAGCGTGCGGTGTCGTCGATCCGGTCGACGACCACCCGCTGCTGCTCCCGGGCGGCCACGCTCCCGGCGAGCGGGAAGCCGAGCGCGAGCAGCACGCCCGCCATGAGGACGATGAGAAGCGGGAGGAGTCGGGTGCGCACCTGAGGCGTTCCGGTCGCTCAGTGGGCCGGGGCGACGAGGCGGTAGCCCACCCCGCGCACCGTCTCGATCAGGGCGGGCATCCGCAGTTTGGAGCGCAGGGAGGCGACATGGACCTCCAGGGTGCGCCCCGTCCCCTCCCAACTGGTGCGCCAGACCTCGCTGATGATCTGCTCCCGGCGGAAGACGACACCGGGGCGCTGGGCGAGCAGGGCGAGCAGATCGAACTCCTTGCGGGTGAGCGAGACGGTCGTGCCGTTGACGGAGACCTGGCGGGTGGGCAGCTCGATGGTCACCGGGCCCAGCCGCAGCGGCGGGTGGGGGCCGTGCGGGCCCTCGTCGGCGCCATGGCCCGTGTCCTGGACTGCGGTGCGGCGGCTGACGGCGTGGATGCGGGCGAGCAGCTCCATGGTGTCGTACGGCTTGACCACATAGTCGTCGGCGCCGAGGTTGAGCCCGTGTATGCGTGAGCGCACATCGGCACGCGCGGTCACCATGATCACGGGGGTGGCGGTGCGCTTGCGGATCTTGCCGCACACCTCGAAACCGTCCTGGTCGGGCAGGCCGAGGTCGAGGAGTACGACGCCGAAGGGGGCGCCGGTGTCGGGCAGCAGCGCCTGGAGCGCCTCCTCGCCGCTGCGGGCGTGGGTGACCTCGAAACCATGCTTGGAGAGGATGGCGGACAGGGCCGCGGCGACGTGGTTGTCGTCCTCGACGAGCAGCAGTCTCACCAGCCCCTCCGCCACCTTCCCGTACCGGCGGAGACGCGTCCCGTACGCGCCCCCGTCACCATGGCTTCGAATGCGGCCACGAACATGGCCACAGGGCATCCACCCCGATCGAGGGGCACCCGTCAAGACGCATTCGGTCACACACCGGTTTCCGTTATGCAGCCGGTACGGCGCGCGTCCCTTCGTTCACACAGCGTGTCACGCCGCAGCCAGATCGTTATCCTCAATTTCAGCTCAGATGTAATGACGCTGGTCGCGGCAGGTCATTACTGTCCTCCCAACCGAGGAGGACGGAGCGAGACGCCGATGAGCGAAGTATCGGTGACCAAGGACGCCGCACCAGTGGCGAACGCGTTGGTTGCGCTGTCAGGAGTCAACAAGCACTTCGGCGCGCTGCATGTGCTCCAGGACATCGACCTGACCATCAGCCGGGGCGAAGTGGTCGTCGTCATCGGGCCGTCCGGGTCCGGGAAGTCGACGCTGTGCCGCACGGTCAACCGGCTGGAGACGATCGACGCCGGTTCCATCACGATCGACGGCAAGCCGCTGCCCCAGGAGGGCAAGGAGCTCGCCCGGCTGCGCGCCGACGTCGGCATGGTCTTCCAGTCCTTCAACCTCTTCGCGCACAAGACGGTGCTCGAGAACGTGATGCTGGGCCAGGTCAAGGTCCGTAAGACGGACAAGAAGGCCGCCGAGGAGAAGGCCCGCACGCTGCTCGACCGGGTGGGCGTCGGCGCCCAGGCGGACAAGTACCCCGCGCAGCTCTCCGGTGGCCAGCAGCAGCGCGTGGCGATCGCGCGCGCCCTGGCCATGGACCCGAAGGTGATGCTCTTCGACGAGCCGACCTCGGCGCTGGACCCGGAGATGATCAACGAGGTGCTGGAGGTCATGCAGCAGCTCGCCCGGGACGGCATGACCATGGTCGTCGTCACCCACGAGATGGGCTTCGCCCGCTCCGCCGCGAACCGGGTGGTCTTCATGGCCGACGGCCGGATCGTCGAAGAGGCCGAGCCGGAGCAGTTCTTCAGCAACCCGCGCAGCGACCGGGCCAAGGACTTCCTGTCGAAGATCCTTCACCACTGAGTCCACGCCGGCCCGGCAGACCGCCGGCACGTTCGCCACTGCGTATCTGGACCACTGGACCACGTACTGAACACAGAGGGATGGGCACCATGAGGATTCGTAAGACGGCCGCGGCGGCCACGGTGGTTCTCGCGCTGGCCGCGACGGCGACCGCCTGTGGCGGCGAGAAGGGCACCGCCGGCGACAAGCCGAAGGGCGGCGAGGTCTTCAGCGGCGACTACACGGTCGCGAAGGACGTGAAGATCGACTCGCCGACCCTGAAGGCGGCGCAGAAGCGCGGCAAGATCGTCATCGGCGCCAAGGCCGACCAGCCCTTCCTCGGGTTCCAGGACACCGAGGGCAAGCGCTCCGGCTTCGACATCGAGATCGCCAAGATGGTCGCCGCCGACCTCGGCTTCTCCGCGGACAAGATCACCTTCAAGACGGTGGACTCCAACGTCCGCGAGACCTCGATCTCCAAGGGCCAGGTCGACTACTACGTCGGCACCTACACCATCAACGACGAGCGCAAGAAGCAGGTCGGCTTCGCGGGCCCGTACTACCAGGCCGGTGCCGACCTCCTCGTCCGCATGGAGGACAAGGGCAAGATCACCGGCCCGGACAGCATCAAGGGCAAGAAGGTCTGCTCGATCGTCGGCTCCACCCCGCTCCAGGAGATCAAGAAGCCGAAGTACGGAGCCAAGACCACCGAGCTGAGCAAGTACTCGCTCTGCGTCAAGCAGCTGCTCGACGGCCAGGTCGACGCGGTCACCACCGACGACGCGATCCTCAAGGGTTACGCCGCCCAGCGCTCCACCAAGCTGCACGTGGTCGGCAAGCCGTTCACCGAGGAGCCGTACGGCATCGGCATGAACAAGAACGACAAGGCGCTCCGCGACGCGATCAGCGACTCGCTCGAGAAGCACATCAAGAACGGCGACTACAAGAAGGCGTACGAAGGCACGCTCGGCAAGTCCGGCTCCTCCTACGTCGCCCCGAAGACCCCCCTGCCCCGCTACTGAGCAGGATTCCCCGTTCGCCTGGAAGCCGGTGCGCTCCGCACGCCGCTGACCTGACCGCTACCGCGGAGAATCGATGAACGTACTCCTCGATCATTTGCCCCAGTTCCGTGAGGGGTTCCTGGGAACCCTTTCCATCACGGCGGCCAGTGCGGCGCTGGCTCTCGTCCTGGGCATTGTCATAGCCGGCTTCCGGGTGTCGCCCATACCGCCGCTGCGGGCCTTCGGGACGGCGTGGGTCACCCTGCTGCGCAACACCCCGCTGACCCTGCTGTTCCTGATCGCGTTCTTCGTGATCCCGCAGATCTTCTTCCCCGGAACGAGCCCGTTCGTTCTCGCCATGGGGGCGCTGGGCTGCTACACGTCGTCCTTCGTCTGCGAGGCCGTGCGGTCCGGTATCAACACCGTGCCGCTCGGCCAGGCGGAGGCCGCCCGCAGCCTGGGGATGACCTTCTTCCAGACCCTCCGGCTGATCGTGCTCCCCCAGGCCACCCGGTCCGTGATTCCCCCCATGAGCAGCATCTTCATCGCGCTCACCAAGAACTCGGCCATCGCCGGGGCGTTCAGCAACACCGAACTGTTCAACGTCTCGAAGCTGCTGAGCGACAAGGGCTTCGCGATCGGCTGGATCTTCCTGTGGATCGCGCTGTGCTACCTGGTCATCACCTTCGCCATCAGCGGTCTCTTCCGACTGCTGGAGAGCCGCCTGGAGGTGGCCCGATGAGCTCGAGCGTCCTGTACGACGCCCCCGGCCCCAAGGCCCGCATCCGGAACCGCATCTACTCCGTCGTCGGCGGCCTGGCCGTCCTCGGGCTGATCGTCTTCGCCGTGGTGCGGCTGAACGACAAGGGCCAGTTCGCGCCCGAGATGTGGGACATCTTCAACTACGCGGGCGTGCGGACCAGCATCCGCGACGGCGTGGTCACCACCTTGAAGGTGTTCGCGGTCGCCGCGGTCCTCTCGCTGGTCCTCGGTGTCCTGCTCGCCGTCGGCCGGCTCTCGGACCACAAGGCCGTCCGCTGGTTCGCGACCGGATTCATCGAGCTGTTCCGGGCCGTCCCGCTGCTCATCACCATCTACGTGCTGTGGGTGCTCTTCCTGACCTACCGGTCGGACCTGGGCCTCAGCGGTGACAACACCGGCTTCTGGGCCCTGGTCATCGGCCTGACCGTCTACAACGGCTCGGTCCAGGCCGAGGTGTTGCGGGCGGGCATCAACTCGGTGCCCAGGGGCCAGAGCGAGGCCGCCTACGCCCTGGGCATGCGCAAGACCCAGGTCATGATGACGGTCCTGGTGCCGCAGGCCGTACGGGCGATGCTGCCGACCATCATCAGCCAGCTGGTGGTGACGCTGAAGGACACCTCCCTCGGCTATGTCATCACCTACCAGGAGCTGCTGTTCCAGCTTCAGCAGCTGGCCGGCAACATCGTCGTCAACGACGACAACCCCTACGTTCCGGTGATCATCGTCGGCGGCGCCATCTACATCGCGATGTGTCTGGCCCTCTCCGCCCTCGCCACCTGGATCGAGCGGCGCGGCCGGCGCGCCAAGACCGGCATCCGGGTCGCGGACGCGGGCCAGCCGCTGGCGGCCGCCGACGCGCTCGACGTCGTCGACCACTCCGCGGTCTCCGCCCCCGACGCGCCCACCGGCAAGACGAACTGAGGAGCCGTCCGGGCGACCGGGAGGACGAGCGACCGGGCGACCGGGCGGAGGTCCGACCGGGCGACCGGCCGGAGGTCCGACCGGAGGGCCGGGCGGATGAGCGAAACCCTTACCAGGGCGGTGGCGCACGCGCCACCGCCCTTCGTCGCTTGACGCGGGCAGCGGCAGTGGGTTGCATGCTTTCTGTGATCGCTCACCGGGTTTCAACTGCCAATTTCCGTACGTCATGTACGACCCGCAGGGCCACAGGAACCGCACCGTGGACCCGGTGATCGTCGCCGGGGCGGGCCCGGTCGGCCTCACCCTGGCCCTGGCCCTGGCGCGCCTCGAGGTGCCCGTCATCCTGCTGGACGAGTCCACGGGCGGTGAGGAGAGCCGGCTGGCCCGCACCGTCGTGTTGCGCCCGGACGCGGCCGCCCTGCTGGAGCGGCTGGGCTGCCGGGTCACCGCCCGGACGCGGCCGTGGACCGGATGGCGCACGATGCGGCGTCGGCAGCTGGTACGGCAGGTGCCCCTCACGCCCGGCAGCCTCTTCGGGGGCGAGCGCGGCGCCGGCGGTCTCTTCGGCGGACAGCGCGGCGCCGGCGGCTGGGACGGCGGCCTTACGGAGGCCATGGACTCCCCCGGCGACGACGGGCCGGAGGACGAGGCGGCACCGGCGCCGACGGCCTCACCAGTGCATCTGCCCCAGCATGAGCTCACCCGGGCGCTGCGGGGCTCGCTGGCCGCCATCGGCGACGAGGACCTCGTCCGCATCGTCTCCGGAAGCCGGATCGACAGCCTGGAGCAGGACGACCACGGGGTCGGGGTGCGCACCCGGGGCGCCCAGGCCACCTGGTGGCGGGGCAGCTATCTGGTGGGCTGCGACGGGCCCCGGTCCACCGTCCGCAAGCTCCTGGGCGTGCGCTTCCCGGGCCGTACGGCGGTGGAGCGGCACGCCGTCGCGGCGCTGCGGGCCGAACTCCCCTGGCCCGGCGAGGCCGTGCTGCACCGCTCCCCGCCCTGGCGCAGCATCGACGCCGAGGTGACCGCGCGGCCGTTGCCGCACAGCCTGTGGCGGGTCGACTGGCTGCTGCCGCCCGGCCGCGACCTCGTCACCCCCGATGCCCTGCTGGTGCGGGTGCGCGACACCCTCACGGGGTGGTGCGGGGATTCCGAGCCCCCCTATGAGCTCCTGGACACCGGCGTGCACACCGTGCACCACCGGCTCGCGCTGCGCTGGCGAGTGGGGCGCGCCTTCCTGGCCGGGGACGCCGCCCATCTGCTGGGTGCGCTCGGCACCCAGGGGCTCGAAGAGGGGCTGCGGGACGTGGACAACCTCGCCTGGAAACTGTCCCTGGCCTGGCACCACGGGGCCTCGGAGGCGCTGCTGGACAGCTATCAGGCGGAGCGGCGCGGAGCCGTGGGGGCCCGGCTGCGCGCGGCGGACCAGGCGCTGCCGCTGGTGCGGGCGGCCGGCGGCTGGCACGCGGTGCGGCGCACCGTGCGGCCCGGCGGGGCGCGCGGGCACGACGCGCTGCTCACCGACGGCCACCTCGGACAGGGGCCGCTGGGCGCGCCGCCGGTCTACGACCGTTCGCCGCTGGCCCCGGCAGCGCCGCCGGATGGCTCGATCACGGTGGGTACGGCTCCCGGGGCGCCGGTCGCCGATGTGCCGGTGACCGCGCCGGACGGCTCGGTCGTACGGCTGCGGGAGCGGCTCGGCCGGGAGCTGCTGGTGGTGCTGGTCGCGCCCGGCACCGGGGTGTGGGACCGCCGCCACTGGATGCGTGCGGGGCTGATGCCGCGGCTGGCGGCGGCCGTCGCGGCGCTGCCCCTGCGCACCGAGCTGCTGGTCGCCGAGGCGTATCCGGGGGCCCCGGCGCACACCGTGCTGCTGGTGCGGCCGGACGGCCATCTCGCCGCCGCGCTGTCCGGGGTGCGGCCGAGCGCGCTGTACGCGTGCGCGGACGCGGCCCGGGGCGGGAACGCGGCCAGGGGCGTACCGGCGGAGGCGAGCGCGCGGCAGTAGTGCGGGATCGACCGAGGAGGCCGCGCGCCGGAGCGCGCTCGGTCTCGCGATCCGGCGCGCGGCCGGTTGTTCTCCGGGCGTTGCGGTCAGTCCCGGGGCGCGCGGCCCGCGGCCGGGCGCCCGGTCTGTGCTCGGGCGTGCGGCCCGCGGCCGGGCGCCCGGTTCGCGGGCCGAGCGTGCGTGGTCCGGGCGCGAGCCGGTGAGGTTGACCTTCCTTTCCGGCACATGATTCACTTCGCAGCGTGACTGACACCTGCTTGCCTCGCTTCTGGCGGAGGGTCCATCTGGACCTGGTCCGCTACGCGGGCTGTGTCTGTCGTCCGTCCTGTTGATCCGCTTCTTTCCCGCGCGGCGCGGCCGCGCCTCTTTCGCGATCACTCAGGACGGTTCTCTGTGCCCGACGTACGCACTTCCACCCCCGGTCCCGTGCGCCCTTCCACGGACGTCATCACGGACCCGGCATCCGGCCCGGCCGCTCCGCCCAGCGCCGCGGAGCTGCTCGACTTCGCCCGCCGGACCGCCGCCGACGCCGAGCTCGTCGCCTCCCTTCCGCTCGATCCGGAGGGCCGCACCTGGCTGCGCCTCGACGGGCCGGGCGGCAGCGAAGCCTGGCTGATCGGCTGGCCTCCGGGCACCGGCACCGGCTGGCACGACCACGGCGGCTCCCATGGCGCCTTCGTCGCGGCGGCGGGTGCGCTCAACGAGCAGTCGCTCGCCGCGCGTCTGCCCACCGAGGGCTGGAAGACCCTTGAACTGGCCGACGATGTGGACCGCGAGCGGCGGCTGCCCGCCGGGCAGGGCCGGGCTTTCGGGCCCCATCATGTGCATGAGGTGATCAATCCGTCCGACACCGAGCATGCGGTGTCGGTGCACGCCTACTATCCGCCGCTGCCGCTGATGCGGCGCTACAGCCGCACCGGTCATACGCTGCGGCTGGAGCAGGTCGAGCGGCCCGAGGAGTGGGGATGACCATGGGCACGACCAAGCGGAGCGTTGACGAACTGCTGGCCGAGGCCCGCGAGGAACTCGATCGGCTGGAGCCCCTCGATGCCGCGGCGGCGCAGGTCCAGGGCGCGCTGCTGGTGGACATACGGTACGCGGCGCTGCGGGAGCGCGACGGCACCATCCCGGGGGCACTGATCGTCGAGCGGAACGAGCTGGAGTGGCGGCTCGACCCGCAGTGCGACCACCGGCTGCCCGAGGCCACCCATCACGATCTGCGGGTCGTGGTGGTGTGCAACGAGGGCTACGCGTCCAGCTTCGCCGCGGTCTCACTGCGTCAGCTGGGCCTGGCGCGCGCGACCGATCTCATCGGCGGCTTCCAGGCATGGCGCGCCGCGGGCCTCCCGGTGCGCTAGCGCCACCCACCGGATTCGGGCGCCGCACGACCGGACATCGCTCGTTCTCGGTAGCCGGCTTCACCGGATTGCCCCCAAGGGCCGCCACAGCCCACAGCCCCGCCGCGACGGGGCCGCCGGGGGCTCAGAGGTCGGGGAGGTGGCGCTCCAGGAGGTCCGGGTCCTCCCCCTCCTCCTCCAGCGCACGCCGCACCACCCGCAGTGCCAGCCCCTCGGAATAGCCCTTGCGGGCCAGCATCCCGGCGAGACGGCGGATCCGCTTCTCCCGGTCGAGGCCACGGGTGGCCCTCAGCTTGCGCTCGACCAGCTCCCGCGCCGTCCGCTCCTCCTGATCGGCGTCGAGCTGTCCCACGGCCTCGTCGATCAGGGCGGAATCCACGCCCTTGGTGCGCAGCTCACGGGCGAGCGCCCGCCGGGCGAGCCCCCGGCTGTGGTGCCGGGACTCCACCCATGCCTCGGCGAACGCCGCGTCGTCGATCAGGCCGACGCCCTCGAACCGGGACAGCACCTCCTGCGCCGCGTCATCGGGGATGCCCCGGGTGCGCAGCGCGTCCGCGAGCTGCTTACGGGTGCGTGGGGTCCCGGTGAGCAGGCGCAGGCAGATCGCCCGCGCCTGCTCCTCCGGGCCGGGCGGCGGCCCCTGCTCGGCCCTCGACAAGGAGGGGGCGCCGCTGTCCGGACGGTCCGGGCGCTCCGGACGGCCTGGGCCGTCCGGCCATTCGGTCCGCCGTGTCATGGATCAGCTCTTGGCCGCGGCGGTCTTGGCCGCCTTCGCCCCGGACTTGGCCGCCGGGGCGGCCACGGCCTTCGCCGGTGCGGCGTCGGTCACGCCCGCGGCACCGGTCGCGTCCGTGGTGGGTGCCGCGGCCGCCGGGTCCTGGGGCCTCACCCCGATGCCGAGCTTTTCCTTGATCTTCTTCTCGATCTCATTGGCCAGATCGGGGTTGTCCTTCAGGAAGTTGCGGGCGTTCTCCTTGCCCTGACCGAGCTGGTCTCCCTCATAGGTGTACCAGGCACCGGACTTGCGGACGAAGCCGTGCTCGACACCCATGTCGATCAGGCCGCCCTCGCGGCTGATGCCCTGGCCGTAGAGGATGTCGAACTCGGCCTGCTTGAAGGGCGGCGCGACCTTGTTCTTGACGACCTTGACGCGGGTGCGGTTGCCGACCGCGTCGGTGCCGTCCTTGAGGGTCTCGATGCGGCGGATGTCGATGCGCACCGATGCGTAGAACTTCAGCGCCCGGCCACCGGTCGTGGTCTCCGGCGAGCCGAACATCACACCGATCTTCTCGCGGAGCTGGTTGATGAAGATCGCGGTGGTCTTGGACTGGTTGAGCGCGCTGGTGATCTTGCGGAGCGCCTGGCTCATCAGCCGGGCCTGGAGGCCGACGTGGGAGTCGCCCATCTCACCCTCGATCTCCGCGCGCGGCACCAGGGCGGCGACGGAGTCGATGACGATGAGGTCGAGGGCGCCGGAGCGGACCAGCATGTCCACGATCTCGAGCGCCTGCTCGCCGTTGTCCGGCTGGGACAGGATCAGGGAGTCCGTGTCCACGCCCAGCTTCTGCGCGTAGTCAGGGTCGAGGGCGTGCTCGGCGTCCACGAAGGCGACGGTGCCGCCGGCCCGCTGGGCATTGGCCACCGCGTGCAGGGTCAGGGTCGTCTTACCGGAGGACTCCGGGCCGTAGACCTCGACCACCCGGCCGCGCGGCAGACCGCCGACACCGAGGGCGACATCGAGAGCGGTCGACCCGGTGGGGATGACCTCGACCGGCTCGTTCGGCCGATCGCCCATGCGCATCACGGCGCCCTTGCCGAATTGCCGTTCAATCTGTGCGAGCGCGGCGTCGAGCGCCTTCTCGCGGTCCGTTCCTGCCATGGGTCCCACCCGGTTTGCTTGAGTCGATCGCTTCACGTCCATGACGCTAGCGCCTGCCACTGACAAGCGGCCCTGACGTCCTCGGCCTGTGGATAACCTGTCGGGCCTCCATCAGAATGGATGTTCGATTTTTGTGTCAACTACGCCGCACCAACGCGGCGCGCATCCGTGAGAGGGCCGACATGCCGCGCCGCCGCGTGCGCCCGTGCACCCGCAGATCGTCGGTCACGTCATAGCGCTTGATGTACGCGCCGAGGAACGCCTGCAGCGTCGCGGTCGCCGGAATCGCGATCAGCGCGCCCACCGCGCCCAGCAGCGCGGTGCCCGCTATCACCGATCCGAAGGAGACGGCCGGGTGGATGTCCACCGTCCTGGCGGTGATCCTCGGCTGCAGCAGATAGTTCTCGAACTGCTGGTAGATCACGACGAAGACCAGGACCCACAGCGCGTACCAGGGGTCGATGGTGAACGCGATCAGCATCGGCAGCGCCCCGGCCAAATAGGTGCCGATGGTCGGGATGAACTGCGAGATCAGCCCCACCCAGACGGCGAGCGCCGGGGCGTAGGGCACACCCAGGGCCTCCAGCAGGATGTAGTGGGCGATACCGGAGATCAGCGCCATCAGCCCGCGGGAGTAGATGTAGCCGCCGGTCTTGGCGACCGCGATCTCCCAGGCGCGCAACACCTCGACCTGCCGGGTCGGCGGCAGCACCGAGCACAGCGCGCGGCGCAGCCGGGGCCCGTCGGCGGCGAAGTAGAAGGCGAACAGGGTCACCGTCAGCGTCTTGAACAACCCGCCGAGCACCTGTGCGGAGACGTCCAGCACATTGTCGGCGCTGTTCTTGACGTAGCTCTGCAGCCAGTCGGAGTGCACCAGGCTGTCCTGGATCTCCAGCCGCGACAGATGCGTGTGGAATGTGTCGTTGATCCACTTCACGACGTTGTCGAGGTACTGCGGGAAGTCCTGGACCATGGTGATGATCTGATCGGCCAGCATCGAGCCGAGCAGGGTGAAGAAGCCCGCGGTGCCGATGAGGATGGCGAGAAAGACCAGCCCGGTGGCCAGCCCCCGGCGCATGCCGCGGGCGGCCATCCGGTCCACGGCCGGTTCGATCGCGAGCGCCAGGAAGAACGCGATCAGGATGTTCAGCAGAAGACCGGTCAGCTGATCGAAGGCCCAGGTCGCAAGGCGGTAGCAGGCCACCAGCGCGAGTGCGAGCACCATGGCGCGCGGCAGCCAGCGCGGCATGCGCGCGGCGGGTTGCGGGGAGTCCGAGGAGGCCCGAGCGGCGCTCGGGGTGTCGTCGGCGTCGGAGGGGAGGGTCTCTTCGGTCGGGGCCACGGAGCAAGTGTGGCCTACACCGGACGAAGAAATCCGGCCACCCCGGAAGCTGGTGCGTCCGGAGCGGCCGGAGGTCCGCTCAGCGCCTGCTCTCGGGGATCTCCATCGCGGCGCAGACCGCGCGCCAGACGTCCTTGGCCTCCCAGCCGTCCGTCAGTGCCTCGTGCACCGTCCGGCCGCCGAGTTGCGACATCACATGATCGCGCGCGAAGGAGTCGGCGTACGCCTCGCCGAAGTGGTCCGCCATTCGCTGCCAGAAGTCCGTCAACCGCATGTGACCAGTATCGCGCTCCCGGGGGTGCACCCACGCGTGAGCCCCCTACCGACCGTGTCCCGCGGCCTACGGTCTGTCCATGGAACGATCCGCAAGCCTCCCCTCCTCGCCCTCCCTTCCCCCGCCCGGGCCCGCCGAGCCGGCTCAGCCGGCCGAGTCCTCCGCGCTCTCCCGCGCCGAGCGGTTCGTCTGGCTGACCGCCCGCGTGCTGGAGCAGCGCAGATTCGCGTATCACTTCCTGGGCGGCGGCGCCGAGGCGGTCGAGACCGCGCTGGCCGCGTATCTGGGGACCGACGGGGGCTACGGCCATGCGCTGGAGCCGGATCTGCGCGGTCCGGTGAGCCAGCCGCTGCATGCCGTGCACGCCTTACGGGTGCTCGACGGGATCGGGCGCTGCGGCGGGCAGCGGGTGGAGCGGCTGTGCCGCTATCTGACGTCCGTGTCCACCCCGGACGGCGCGCTGCCCGCCTGCCACCCCTCGCTGCGCGGCTATCCGGCGGCCCCCTGGGTCCCGTCGGCGGACGATGCGCGCAGTGATCTGCTGACCACCGGGCCGGTGGTGGGGCTGCTGCACCGCAACGAGGTGTGGCATGCGTGGCTCTTCCGGGCCACGGACTTCTGCTGGGCGGCGGTCGCCGCCCTGGGGGAGGGCGGCGCGACGACGCGTCCGTACGAGGTCGCGGCGGCCGTCGCCTTCCTCGACGGGGCGCCGGACCGGGCACGCGCCGAGGCGGCGGCCGAGCGGCTCGGCCGCCGGGTACGGGAGGAGCGGCTGATCGTGCCGCCGACGACCCCCGAGGACGCCGAGGACCGCTCCCTGCCGCCGGGGCAGGGCCCCGGCGAGCCCCTCCAGGTGCACGACATCGCCCGTACCCCCGGCTCGCTGGCACGCCGGTGGTTCACCGACGCCGAGGTGGAGCGGTCCCTGGACGTGCTCGTGGCCGCGCAGCAGGAGGACGGCGGCTGGCCGCCGCCCCGGCGCCCATGGACGCCGGGGGCCACGCTGGAGTGGCGGTCGGTGGCGACCATCGAGGCGCTGCTGACGCTGCGGGCCTACGGACGGCGGATCTGAGCGCGGGCGTCCACGGCGGTCACAGGGCCCGGACGCCGGCCGTGACGACGACGGCCACGGCGACCACCACGAGGAAGGGGGCGCGGAGCACCAGCGCGAGCGCCGCCGCCCCCACCCCGGCCGCCCTCGCGTCCAGGAGGAGATGCCGGCCGTCGCTGAAGGTCTGCTGGGCGGTGAGGGCGGCGAGCAAGGCCACGGGCAGCAGCGCGGCCAGACGCCTGACGAGCGGGCGCTCCAGGACTCCGGCGGGCACCGAGAGGCCCAGCAGCTTGACGAGATAGCAGCCCGCCGCGGTGACGCCGATGGCGATCCAGATGGTCATCGGCGCTCACCCGGCTCCGTGCCGCGCGTCATGCGCCCGTGCACCGTAAGGACGGCGGGGGCGGCGAGCGCCGCCACCAGGACCGGGACGCCTGCGGGCAGCACCGGCTGGCACAGGAGCACCAGCAGGACGCCGAGACCGGCCACGGCCCGCTCGACGGTGCCGCTGAGCATGGGGGCCAGCAGGGCGAGGAAGACGGCGGGCCCGGCGGCGTCCAGGCCCCAGGCGTCGGTGTCACCGAGCGCGGACGCCCCCAGGGCGCCGATCAGCGTGGTGAGGTTCCACAGGACGTACAGGGTCAGCCCGGTGATGGTGAAGCCGAGCCGCGCGGTGCGCCGGTCGGGCTGGGCGAGGGCGACGGCGGAGGTCTCGTCGATGACCCAGTGGGCCGCCAGGGGGCGTACCGCGCGCGGCACCCCGAGGAGTCCGGACAGCCGCAGCCCGTAGAAGGCGTTGCGCACCCCGAGGAAGAACGCCCCGGCGGCGGCGGTGAACGGATTGCCGCCCGCCGCCAGCGCGCCCACGAGGGCGAACTGCGACGCCCCGGTGAAGACGAGCAGGCTGAGCGCGCAGGTCTGCAGCAGGCCGAGGCCGGCGCCCGCCGACGTCACCCCGAAGGCGAAGCCGGAGAGCCCCACGGCGACACCGACGCCCAGGGCATCGCGGACAACGGCCGAGTCCGCCGGAGGCGCGGCGGGATCGGTTCGCATCTCTATCTGTTCTGACACACCGCGCACGTTAGGAGAGCGCTTCGACTCCGGTCTTGTACGTTCTTGCACGCTCCCGTCGGTAAGCGCCCGGTGGCACCCCCACGATGCGGGTGAAGTGACGGTTCAGATGGGACTGGTCGGTGAAGCCGACGGCGACGGCCACCTCGGCGGGCGCGGTGCCGGCGTCCAGCAGTTGCCGGGCCCGGCGGACCCGGGCGTCGGTGAGCCAGGTGTGCGGCGGCATCCCGTTGGCGGCGCGGAAGGCGCGCAGCAGGGCGAAGGGACCGGTGTCCAGCTCGGCCGCCAGCCGTTCCAGGGACGGCGGGTCCGCCATGCGCTCCAAGAGGATCGCGCGGGCGCGCGCCGCCCTTCGCGCACCCGCGGTGCGCGCCGTGCGCTCGGGGAGCGGGCCGCCATGCTCGCGCAGCAGTCGGGCGAGCACGATGCGCAGCAGGCTGTCGGCGGCCAGCGCGTTGCCCTCCTCGGCGGCCCGGTGCACCGCGGTGACCAGCCGCGCGCCCTGGGGGTCGTCGACGGAGGGGACCCGGAATCCGGCCGTGCCACGGAGCGTGCTCGTCTCCGCGGCGACACCGGCGACCAGGTCCGCGGCCGGATACAGCACGCTGTACGCCCACCCCTCGGGCGCCCCCGCCCGTCCGGTGTGGGGTACCTCCGGATTGATGAGCGCGAGCCCGCCCGGTCCGGTGCGCTCGACGGTGCCGCGGTGGTGGAACTCCTCGACGCCCTCGGTGATCGCGGCGATCACGAAGGCCTCGTGGGTGTGCCATACGAAGGTCTTGTGGATGTAGCGGGCCCGCAGCAGATCGACGCCCGGAAGCTGGGGGTACCGCCAGTGCCGCGCGCTCTCCCGGTTGACCATGGCACCATTGTGCGCCCCGCCCGGGCCCCTTCTGACCTGCGACTCCGTCCATTGTCAGTGGTGCGGTGCACGATGGAGGGCATGGCAGGCTCGGCGCTCGACGCATTCTCCCCGGCCACCCGCGGGTGGTTCACGGGCGCCTTCACCGCGCCCACGCCCGCGCAGGAGGGCGCGTGGCGGGCGATCGGCGAGGGCTCGGACGTCCTGGTGGTCGCCCCCACCGGGTCGGGCAAGACCCTGGCCGCCTTCCTGGCGGCCCTGGACAAGCTGGCCGGTGAGCCGCCACCCGCCGAGGCGAAGAAGCGCTGCCGGGTGCTGTATGTCTCCCCGCTGAAGGCCCTGGCGGTGGACGTCGAGCGCAATCTCCGCAGCCCGCTGACCGGCATCCGCCAGGAGTCGGTACGGCTGGGCAGGCCCGAGCCGGAGATCCGCGTGGGCACCCGGTCGGGCGACACCCCGGCCGCCGAGCGCCGCGCCCTGGCCACCCGCCCGCCGGACATCCTCATCACCACCCCCGAGTCGCTGTTCCTGATGCTCACCTCCGCCACCCGGGAGGCCCTGCGCGGGGTGGAGACCGTGATCCTGGACGAGGTCCACGCCGTCGCGGGGACGAAGCGGGGCGCCCATCTCGCGCTGTCCCTGGAGCGCCTCGACGAGCTGCTCGATCGCCCCGCCCGCCGCATCGGCCTGTCCGCGACCGTGCGGCCGGTGGACGAGGTGGCGCGGTTCCTGTCGCCGCGGCGCAAGGTGGAGATCGTCCAGCCGCCGTCGGGCAAGGAGTTCGACCTGTCGGTGGTCGTCCCCGTGGAGGACCTGGGCGAGCTGGGCGGCGCCCCCGCCCAGGAGGGCGAGGCGGGCGAGCGGCCGTCGATCTGGCCCCATGTGGAGGAGCGGATCACCGACCTCGTCCAGGCCCACCGCTCCACCATCGTCTTCGCCAACTCCCGCCGCCTGGCCGAGCGGCTGTGCAACCGGCTGAACGAGATCGCCTACGAGCGGGCCACCGGTGAGGCCCTGCCCGAGGACCACTCCCCCGCCGAGCTGATGGCCGAGTCCGGTGCCGCCCGCGGCGCGCCCGCGCTGCTGGCCCGCGCGCACCACGGCTCGGTGTCCAAGGAGCAGCGGGCCCTGGTCGAGGAGGACCTCAAGGCCGGCCGTCTGCCCGCCGTCGTCGCCACCTCCAGCCTCGAGCTCGGCATCGACATGGGCGCGGTCGACCTGGTCGTCCAGGTCGAGTCACCGCCCTCGGTGGCCTCCGGTCTGCAGCGGGTGGGCCGGGCCGGCCACCAGGTGGGCGCGGTCTCCACCGGCGTCGTCTTCCCGAAGTACCGCGGGGATCTGGTGCAGGCCGCGGTGGTCACCGAGCGGATGCGCGAGGGGGCCATCGAATCGCTGCGGGTGCCCGCCAACCCGCTGGACGTGCTCGCCCAGCAGCTGATCGCCATCACCGCCATGGACACCTGGGACGTGGACGAGCTCCTGGCCCTGATCCGCCGCGCCGCGCCGTTCGCCTCGCTCCCGGAGTCGGCGTACACCTCGGTCCTCGACATGCTCGCGGGCCGCTACCCCTCCGACGCCTTCGCGGAGCTGCGGCCGCGCCTGGTGTGGGACCGCGTCGCCCATACGGTCACGGGCCGCCCCGGGGCGCAGCGGCTCGCGGTGACCTCCGGCGGCACCATCCCCGACCGCGGGCTCTTCGGCGTCTTCCTGGCGGGAGCCGACCCCAAGAAGGGCGGCGGCAGGGTCGGCGAGCTCGACGAGGAGATGGTCTACGAGTCGCGGGTGGGCGATGTGTTCACCCTGGGCACCACCTCCTGGCGGATCGAGGACATCACCCGCGACCGAGTCCTGGTCTCCCCCGCCCCCGGCGTCCCCGGCCGGCTGCCCTTCTGGAAGGGCGACCAGCTCGGCCGCCCCCTGGAGCTGGGCCGCGCCCTGGGCGCGTTCCTGCGCGAGGTCGGCGCGCTGTCGCCCGAGGACGCCCGGCTGCGGCTGCTGGCCGCCGGTCTGGACGCCTGGGCCGCGGAGAACGTGATCGGGTATCTGGACGAGCAGCGCCGCGCCTGCGGACATGTGCCGGACGACCGCACGATCGTGGTGGAGCGGTTCCGCGACGAGCTGGGCGACTGGCGGGTGGTGGTCCATTCCCCCTTCGGCGCGCAGGTCCACGCCCCCTGGGCGCTGGCCCTGGGCTCCCGTCTGTCCGAGCGGTACGGCATCGACGCCCAGGTCATGCACGCCGACGACGGCATCGTGCTGCGGTTGCCCGACGCCGACCTGATGGGGCTCGACCTCCTCGACGCCGACCCGATGCGCCAGGGCGTGGAGTACGACACCGACCAGTCGCCGGTGGGCGCTGCCGATGTCGCGTTCGACAAGGGCGAGATCAACCAGATCGTCACCGACCAGGTCGGCGGCTCCGCGCTGTTCGCCTCCCGGTTCCGCGAATGCGCCGCCCGCGCGCTGCTGCTGCCCCGCCGCGACCCGGGCAAGCGCACCCCGCTGTGGCAGCAGCGCCAGCGCGCCGCCCAGCTCCTCCAGGTGGCGAGCGAGTTCGGTTCCTTCCCGATCGTCCTCGAAGCCGTCCGCGAATGCCTCCAGGACGTCTTCGACGTCCCCGGCCTCACCGAGCTGATGGGCGACATCGAGGCCCGCCGGGTCCGGCTGGTGGAGGTGACCACCCCCGAGCCGTCCCCCTTCGCCCGCTCGCTGCTCTTCGGCTATGTGGCGCAGTTCCTCTACGAGGGCGACTCCCCGCTCGCCGAGCGGCGCGCCGCCGCGCTCTCGCTCGACGCGCGGCTGCTGGCCGAGCTCCTGGGCCAGGCCGAGCTGCGCGAGCTGCTCGACGCCGATGTCCTGGCCGAGCTGGAGCACGAGCTGCAGTGGCTCACCGAGGACCGCCGGATCAAGGACGCCGAGGGCGTCGCCGACGTCCTGCGGCTGCTCGGCCCGCTCACCGCCGCCGAGTTGGCCGAGCGCGGTGCCGAGTCCGGGTGGGCCGAGGACCTGGCCGGGGCCCGGCGCGCCATCCGGGTCCGGATCGCGGGCGAGGACCACTGGGCCGCGGTGGAGGACGCGGGGCGGCTGCGGGACGCGCTCGGTACGGCGCTGCCGGTCGGCGTCCCCGAGGCGTTCACCGAACCGGTCAAGGACCCCCTGGGCGATCTGCTGGCCCGCTATGCCCGCACCCACGGCCCGTTCACCTCGGCGCAGGCCGCCGCCCGCTTCGGCCTCGGCGTGGCCGTCACGGAGGGCGCCCTGCACCGCCTGGCCGCCGACAGCCGCCTCGTCCAGGGCGAGTTCCACCCCTCGGGAGTGGGCCAGGAATGGTGCGACGCCACCGTGCTGCGCCGGCTGCGGCGCCGCTCCCTGGCCGCGCTGCGCCATGAGCTGGAGCCCGTGCCGCCCTCGGCGCTCGCCGCGTTCCTCCCGCAGTGGCAGCATCTGGGCACCCACAGCCTGCGCGGTATCGACGGGCTGGTGCGCGCGATCGAGCAGCTCCAGGGCGCGCCCGTGCCCGCGTCCGCCCTGGAGAAGCTGGTCCTGCCCTCCCGGGTGAGCGATTACTCCCCCACGATGCTCGACGAGCTCGCCGCCTCCGGGGAGGTCGTCTGGGCCGGAGCAGGAGCGCTGCCGGGGAAGGACGGCTGGGTCACCCTGCACCTGGCCGACACCGCCCCGCTGCTGCTCCACACCCCGCACCCCCTTGAGGCGGGCCCCCTCCACCAGGCCGTCCTCGACTCCCTGGCCGGGGGGTACGGGCTGTTCTTCCGCCAGATCGCCGAGCAGGCCCGCGCCGCCGGGCACGAGTTCCAGGATCCCCAGCTCGCCGAGGCCCTGTGGGACCTGGTCTGGTCCGGCCGGGTCACCGGTGACACCCTCGCCCCGCTGCGCTCCCTGCTGGGCTCGGGCCGTACGGCGGGCTCCACCGCCCATCGCGCCAAGCGCACGGTCCCCCGGGGCCGCTACGGCGGTCTGACGGGCCGCACCGGCCGACCCACGGCATCGCGCAACGGCCCGCCCACCGTGGCCGGGCGCTGGTCCCTGCTGCCGGAGCGCGAGCCCGAGCCCACCCACCGTGCCCACGCCCTTGCACGCACCCTGCTCGACCGGCACGGCGTGGTCACCCGCGGGGCGGTCGCCGCCGAGGGGGTCGAGGGCGGCTTCTCCGCCGCCTATCGGGTGCTGTCCGCGTTCGAGGAGACCGGCCAGGCGCGCCGCGGCTATGTGGTCGAGGGGCTCGGCGCCGCCCAGTTCGCGATGGACGGCGCGGTGGACCGGTTGCGCGCGGTCAGCACGGCCCGCGACCGCACGGCGGCCCCCGCCTTCGACGGACAGCGGGGGCAGTCCCGGCGTGCCTTCGTGCTCGCCTCGGCCGACCCCGCCAATGCCTACGGCGCCGCGCTCCCCTGGCCCGATCCGCCCGCGGACGCGGGCCACCGGCCGGGCCGTAAGGCGGGAGCGATGGTGGTGCTCGTCGACGGAGAGCTGGCGCTCTACATGGAGCGGGGCGGCAAGACCCTGCTCGCCTGGCCCTCGGGCGAGGCCGAGGCCGCCTCCCCCGAGGACGACGTCCGGCTGTTGACGGCGGTGGAGGCGCTGGCCGAGTCCGCCCGCGCGGGTGCGCTCGGCTCCGTCACCGTCGAGCGCGTCAACGGCGCCCAGGCGCTCTCGTCCCCGATCGGCAAGCTCCTGGAAGCGGCGGGCTTCCACCCGACCCCGCGGGGCTTCCGGCTGCGTCCCTGATCGCCAGCGCCCTCGGCGCCACACGACTCCCCAGCACCCATGGCGATCCCACCCCACGCGGCGCACTCGCTCCCCCGGGCGGCCTTGATCCAACGCGGGCTCCGCACCGGACGGAGACGGAGCGCTCCCACCTGTCAGCCCCCACGGGCATCATGGATGCCATGCCCGAAGGAGACACCGTCTGGCAGACCGCACAGCGCCTGCACCAGGCCCTCGCCGGTTCTCCGCTCACCCGCAGTGACCTGCGCGTCCCCCGCCTGGCGACCGTCGACCTCACCGGCCGCCAGGTCCTCGAGGTCGTACCGCGCGGCAAGCATCTGCTCACCCGCGTCGAGGGCGGGCTGACCCTCCACTCCCATCTGCGGATGGACGGATCCTGGCAGGTGTACGAGCCGGGCGAGCGATGGCGCGGCGGCCCCCACCACCAGATCCGGGCCATCCTCGCCACCGCCGCCCACACCGCCGTCGGCTACCGCCTCCCCGTCCTCGAACTGCTCCGCACCGGCGACGAGGACCGGGTCGTCGGCCATCTCGGCCCCGATCTCCTCGGCCCCGACTGGGATCCGGACGAGGCGCTGCGCCGCCTGCTCGCCGATCCGTCCCGGCCCCTGGGCGAAGCGCTGCTGGACCAGCGGAACCTGGCCGGCATCGGCAATGTCTACAAATCCGAGCTGTGCTTCGTGCTGCGTGTCTCGCCCTGGCTGCCGATCGGTGAGGTGTCCTCCCCCGAGCGCCTGGTGGCCCACGCCAAGAAGCTGCTGGAGGCCAACAGGAACCGGCGCGCCCGGGTCACCACGGCCGAACCGCGCCCCGACCGCCGACTGTGGGTGTACGGGCGCCCGGGGCGGCCCTGTCTGCGCTGCGGTACGCCGGTGCGCGCCGCCGACCAGGGCCGTGCGGGTCAGGAGCGCTCGACCTTCTGGTGCCCGAGCTGCCAGGCCGGACCGCAGGGGCCCGCCCCGTCCTGACGCGGAGGGCCTTCTCCGCGGGCGCCGGGAGGGCCTCCCCCGCGGGCGCCGCCCCTTCTGGGCGAGGGACCGCAGTGCACCGGCAGCAGGCTCAGCCCCCAGCCACCGACCGCTAACGCCCCCTCGACCGGCCCGGCCTCTCCCGGCTGTATCGCCAGCCGCAGCACGGACCACCACCACACCCCGCCCAGAGCGAGCGCGAGCACCCACCGGACCGGCCTGAGGCCCTGGGCGTCGACCCCTCCGACGGCTGCCATGACTGCCTCCTTCGGCGACGCTAGACGCCTGTTCGCATACGGCGGGAGGGCGCACAGGAAGCACGTCGGCGCGTGTCGGACACTCGCGATCCCCCCAGTGTGCCCAGCCGGGCGAAACCGCGCACCCAGAGCGAGCCGCAGAGCCGAAACACCAGGTCGAAGGGGCAGAAAAGAGAATCGCCCGGCGTCGGGGCGGGCGACCACCTCGGTCGCCCGCCCCGACGCCGGGCTGTCACCCGCCCCCGCGCCCCGTCGGCCTCAGCTCGCCCGGGGCCCGGCTCGGCGCCTGAGTCGGCATCTCAGCCGACGTCTCCAGCGCCCTCAGGCCCGTGCCCGGGCCCGGGTCGACGCCTCAGGCTCGATGGCCGCCGTTCTCGGCCTGGAACATCCAGTGATGCTTCTCCAGGTCACGGGTGAGCTCGATGAGAATGTCCTGGGTCACCGGGTCCGGCTCATCGGTCGCGCGGATCCGCTCCCGCATGCGCGTGATCACCGCTCCAAGGGCGTCCACGAGCGTCGTAATGGCCTGGTTGTCATCGGTCCAGCCGTCCTTGACCGTGGCCACACCGCTGGTCGCGGCGACCGTCTGAGCACGTCCGTCCGGCGCCACCCCGAGCGCCGAGGCCCGCTCCGCCACCGTGTCGGCATGATCCCTGGTCGTCGCCACGACCTCGTCGAGCTGCAGATGGATCGTGCGGAATCGCGGGCCCACGACCGTCCAGTGGATCTGCTTGCCCACCAGATGGAGGTCGACGAGATCGACGAGGGCGCCTTGCAGCGCGTCAGCGACGACCTTGAGGTGTTCCTCCGGCAGCGGGCTCCTCACCACAGACATCCGGTTCCTCCTGTTCGACCGTTTGGCCCCTCTTGATTACCTCTCTCCATGTGGGGTGACCCGAATCCGGCCGGACAAACATCGAGGCCCCGGCCGGTATGACTACCGGCCGGGGCCTCGAAGAGCTCTGGTCAGGCCCTCAGGCCGCCACCACGTCCACGGCTTCCTTGGGCGACTTGATGGTCACCCGCTCCTCCGGAACGCCCGTCACGGACGTCACAGAGACGGGATTGAGCACGGGCCGCATGGGCGCCGGGACCTTCTCGGTGGTCGACGCGGCCGACTCGGCCAGTTCGGCGAGCGACAGCTCGTCGCTGACCTCGCGCATGACCTGCGACATCCGCACCTCAAGGGCGTCGCAGATCGCCGACAGCAGCTCGGATGAGGCTTCCTTCTGGCCGCGCTCGACCTCTGACAGATAGCCGAGCGACACCCGGGCGGAGGAGGAAACCTCGCGCAGAGTACGGCCCTGGCGCTGGCGCTGCCGGCGCAGCACGTCACCCAGCAGGCGACGGAGCAGAATCATCGCTGGCTCCCTCCTCGGACCTCGGATCCGGATCCTTCACGCCCCACCGTACCGCCTCGGGCTGCGCCCGTGCGGGGAGCGATGTCGTGTTCACTCAGGGCTGCAAACATCAAAACTCGTCGTGTTGTTCCGTATCCTTTGCCCCTGCTGTCGCGATCAATTCGCTGAACAGCAGCTTGACTGCGGCGCGGACGGTCTGTCCGCGAATTCCGGCGCGGTCTCCTTCGAGCCGCAGCGCCGCCGCGGCCACCGCCTCCGAGGGCCCCGCGACCGCCACATGAACGGTGCCCACGGGCTGGCCGTCCTGTGGTGTGGGACCGGCCACACCGGTGGTGGCCACGCCCCAGTCCGCGCCCAGCGCACGCCGTACGCCGTACGCCATCTGCCGGGCCACCTCGGCGTCGACCGCGCCGCGCTCGGCCAGCAGCGCCCCGTCCACGTCCAGCAGCTCGTGCTTGAGGTCGGTGGCGTACGCCGTCACCGAGCCGCGGAAGGAGCGGGAGGCGCCGTCCACCGCGGTCAGCTCGGCCGCCACCAGACCGCCGGTGAGCGATTCGGCAACGGCCAGGGTCTGCCCGCGCCGCTCCAGCAGCGCCAGCACCTCGGCCGCCGTCCCGTCGCCGCTCACCTCGCGGCCTCCTCCGTCGCCCGGCCCGCCCGGCGCAGCACGATCGCCTGCCGGACGTAGTCGAGGCCGGTGACCACGGTAAGGATCACGGCCACGGCCATCACCCAGAACCGCAGCGTGGCCAGCGGCCCGGTGAGCGCCAGGATGTACATCCCGACGGCGGTGCCCTGCGCGAGCGTCTTCAGCTTTCCGCCCCGGCTGGCCGGAATGACCCCGATCCGGATCACCCAGAACCGCATGAGTGTGATTCCGATCTCACGGAAGAGGATCACGCCCGTCACCCACCAGGGGAGGTCGGACAGGGCCGACAGACAGATCAGGGCGGCGCCCATGATCGCCTTGTCCGCGATCGGATCGGCGATCTTCCCGAAGTCGGTGACCAGGTTGTACCGGCGGGCCAGATGACCGTCGAAGAGATCGGTGATCATCGCGATGGCGAACGCCGCCCACGCGACGGAGCGCCACGCCGGGTCGTACCCGCCATTGTGCAGCATCAACAACACGAACCCGGGCACCAGGAGCAGCCGCACCATGGTGAGGATATTGGCGATGTTCCACAAACCGGCGGGCCGGACAGCGGCCGCCGGACGGCGGTGACCTCCCGCGGCGGAGGCCGGGACACCCGTCATCTGTCCGCCTTCCCGGTGGGCTCGCCGCCACCCTGCCGCTCCAGCGGCTCAAGCGGCTCCGCGACGAGGTCCACTCCCTCCGTCGCGATCACCTTCGCTTCGACCATACGGCCCACCTCCGGCTCCCCGTCGGTGCTGAGCAGCGTCTGGCCGTCGGTCTCCGGCGCCTGGTGGGCACCACGGCCCAGGACTGCCCCGGTGTCGTCGATCTCCTCCACCATCACCTCGACGACCTCGCCGAGCCGCTCCTCCGCCCGCTGGGCGGTCAGCTCCTCCGCGAGCCGCGAGACGCGCTCCAGGCGCTCGGCGACCACCTCGGGGTCGACCTTGTTCTCGTAACCGGCGGCCTCGGTGCCGTCCTCGTCCGAGTACCCGAAGACGCCGATGGCGTCCAGCCGCGCCTCACCGAGGAAGCGCTCCAGCTCCGCCAGGTCGTCCTCGGTCTCGCCGGGGAAGCCGACGATGAAGTTCGACCGGGCACCGGCCTGCGGCGCCTTGCCTCTGATCGTCTCGAGCAGCTCCAGGAACCGGTCGGTGTCGCCGAAGCGGCGCATGGCGCGCAGCACCCCGGGCGCCGAGTGCTGGAAGGACAGATCGAAGTACGGCGCGACCTTCTCGGTCGAGGTGAGCACGTCGATCAGCCCCGGGCGCATCTCGGCGGGCTGCAGATAGCTGACCCGGATCCGCTCGATGCCGTCCACCGCGGCCAGCTCCGGCAGCAGCGTCTCCAGCAGCCGGATGTCCCCGAGGTCCTTGCCGTAGGAGGTGTTGTTCTCGGAGACCAGCATGATCTCCTTCACCCCCTGCTCGGCCAGCCAGCGGGTCTCGCCCAGCACATCGGAGGGGCGGCGCGAGATGAAGGAGCCGCGGAAGGACGGGATGGCGCAGAACGAGCAGCGGCGGTCGCAGCCGGAGGCCAGCTTCACCGAGGCGACCGGGCTGCTGTCCAGTCTGCGGCGCAGCGGGGCCCGCGGCCCCGAGGCGGGGGCCACCCCCTCGGGCAGGTCCTCGGGCGCGGTGTCCTGGGCGTGGCCGGGCAGCGCAACCGAGGCGGCGTCCTGCCGCTCGGCGGGGCTGATCGGCAGCAGCTTGCGGCGGTCGCGAGGGGTGTGGGAGGCGTGGACGCCACCGGCGAGGATGGTTTGCAGCCGGTCGGAGATGTCGGCGTAGTCGTCGAAGCCGAGCACCCCGTCGGCCTCGGGCAGCGCCTCCGCGAGCTCCTTGCCGTACCGCTCGGCCATGCAGCCGACGGCGACCACGGCCTGGGTGCGGCCGTGGTCCTTCAGGTCGTTCGCCTCCAGCAGGGCGTCGACCGAGTCCTTCTTGGCGGCCTCCACGAAGCCACAGGTGTTGACGACGGCGACGTCCGCCTCGGTGGCTTCCTCGACGAGCTCCCAGCCGTCCGCCGCCAAGCGGCCTGCGAGCTCCTCCGAGTCCACCTCGTTACGGGCGCAGCCAAGGGTGACAAGGGCGACAGTGCGGCGTTCGGGCATGGGGTCAGACTACTTCGTCCCCACGACAGCCCCCGCTGGCAGGGCTCCCGATCTTGCTGTGGCTCAGCCCGCTTCGGGGTCTCCCTTGGTGTAGCTCAGCCGCTGGACGGCGCCGCTGGTGCCCACGTTCTTCACTTCCTTGCCGTTCACGAACAGCTTGATCGCCCCGGCGTTGCCCAGCACCAGATCGATGCGCCTGCTGTCGCTGAAGGTCTTGGAATCGCCCTCGCGCAGCACGCCCTCCTCGATCAGCCGGCCGTTGTGATCCTGGGCGGAGATCCAGCTCTGGCCGCCCTCGGCGGTCAGCTTGACGGTGACCTTGTCCGCCGGGACGCCCGCGATGGCGCTGTCGGACGGGTCGGGCTTGTTCGGGGTGGCGGGCTTGGAGGGGGCGGCGCTGTTGGTGGGCGCGGAGGCGCTGGGCTTGGGCGAGGCGGGGTCGTCGGCGACCGTCGAGCCGTCGCCGTCGCCGCCCCTGAAAAGAGTGAAGCCCACGAATCCGACGACGGCGACGATCGCCGCGACCATCGCGGCCGTCCAGTTGGGGCGCCGGGGCTCGGGGCGGATCCGCTCGGCCTCGAACAGCGGCGCCGGCGCGGTCGGCGTGGGCCGGCCGCCGTGTTCGGCGTCGAACTGTGCGATCAGGGACTCCGGATCACAGCCCACGGCGCGCGCGAGCACGCGGATGTGTCCGCGGGCGTAGACATCGCCGCCACAGCGCGAGAAGTCGTCCTGCTCGATGCCCCGCACGATGGGGGTGCGCACCCGGGTGGAGGAACTGACCTCTTCGACGGTCAGCCCCGCGGAGATACGGGCCTGCTGGAGGGCGCGACCGATGGAAACCCGGTCGTCTTCGGGGGAGTTGCCGTCTTCGGGAAGGTTGCCGATGGACACGGGGGCGCCTTTCGAGCGTGAGCCACCTGCTGGGGGTTCAGTCTAGGGGTGGGGCGAAAGGGTCGGGCAAGCGGGAGGACGGAGTTTGTCCGCCATCGGGATTGCCGTTCGATCACGATTCTGGGGTCTCACTCCGCCACCTCCCTCAACTTGACGTTTCGGTAGGGGAAACGGTTGCCCGCCAAACCCTTATGAGTGAGCCTTACCGCGGATCACGTCGAGCACGCCATCCAATTCATCCGGCTTGACGAGCACATCGCGCGCCTTGGATCCCTCGCTCGGGCCGACGATGTTCCGCGACTCCATGAGATCCATCAGCCGCCCCGCCTTGGCGAAACCCACCCGCAGCTTGCGCTGCAGCATCGACGTCGAGCCGAACTGGGTGGAAACCACCAGCTCAGCGGCCTGGCAGAGCAGATCGAGATCATCGCCGATCTCCTCGTCGATCTCCTTCTTCTTCGACGAGCCGACCGTCACGTCGTCGCGGAAGACCGGTGCCATCTGCGCCTTGCAGTGCGCGACGACCGCCTCGACCTCGGCCTCGGTGACATAGGCGCCCTGCATCCGGGTGGGTTTGTTCGCGCCCATCGGCAGAAAGAGGCCGTCACCCTTGCCGATCAGCTTCTCGGCGCCGGGCTGGTCCAGGATGACGCGGCTGTCGGCCAGCGAGGAGGTGGCGAAGGCGAGCCGCGAGGGCACATTGGCCTTGATCAGACCGGTGACGACGTCCACGGAGGGCCGCTGGGTGGCCAGCACCAGGTGGATACCGGCAGCGCGGGCCAGCTGCGTGATCCGCACGATCGAGTCCTCGACGTCCCGCGGTGCGACCATCATCAAATCGGCCAGCTCGTCGACGATCACCAGCAGATACGGGTAGGGCTTGAGCTCCCGCTCGCTTCCCTCGGGCTCCTTCACCTTCCCCTTGCGGACCGCCGCGTTGAAGTCGTCGATATGGCGGAAGCCGTACGCCGCGAGGTCGTCATAGCGAAGATCCATCTCCCGCACGACCCACTGGAGCGCCTCCGCGGCGCGCTTGGGGTTGGTGATGATCGGTGTGATCAGATGCGGAATACCCTCGTAGGCGGTCAGCTCCACGCGCTTGGGGTCGACCAGCACCATCCGCACATCGTCCGGTGTGGCCCGCGCCATGACCGACGTGATCAGGCAGTTGATGCAGGACGACTTGCCGGAACCGGTCGCGCCCGCCACCAGCACGTGCGGCATGGTGGCCAGATTGGCCGCCACATAGCCGCCCTCGACGTCCTTGCCCAGCCCGACGAGCATCGGATGGTCGTCGCCCACGGAGTCCGCCGAGCGCAGCACATCGCCCAGGTTGACCATCTCGCGGTCGCTGTTGGGGATTTCGATGCCGACGGCCGACTTGCCGGGGATCGGGCTGATGATCCGCACATCGGGGCTGGCGACCGCGTAGGCGATGTTCTTGGTCAGCGCGGTGATCCGCTCGACCTTGACGGCCGGGCCCAGTTCCACCACGTAGCGGGTAACCGTCGGGCCGCGGGTGAAGCCGGTGACGGCGGCGTCCACCTTGAACTCCGTGAACACCTTCGTCAGCGAGTCCACGACCGCGTCGTTGGCCGCGCTGCGGGTCTTGCCGGGACCGCCGCGCTCCAGCAGCTCGAGCGAGGGCAGGGAGTAGGTGATGTCGCCGGAGAGCTGCAGCTGCTCGGCGCGCGGCGGCAGCGGCTCGCTCGTCTCGGTCACGGGCCGGGTGAGGTCGGGGACCTGGGCCGGGTCCGCCCCGCCGGCTCCGTCCGTACGGCCCTTCCCGGCCGCCGCCCTGCCCCTGGCGCCGCCCTTCCCGGCGCCCTTCCCGGACTCCTTGTCGGCGTCGCGCGCGACCGGCACCCCGCCGCTCGCGGCCCCGTCCTCACGCTCGCCCGAAATCCCGCTGCTGAGCCCGGCGACCAGCGGCGAGGGCTGCACACCGTGCAGCACGGCCCCGTCCAGCGAGGCGGCGGCCGCGGCCGCCACGTCCACGGCGTCCATGGGCCGGTCCAGCGGCTGCCCCGCGGACGACGAGCGGCGCGAGCGCCGGCGCTTGCGCAGCGCCTCCTCCTCGGCCCGCTCCGGGCCTCCGGCACCGTCCGGGTCCTCTTTGGCGAGCGAGGTCCTGCGAGCGCCTCTGGCGGGCGTCTCGCGCCATTCGTCGGCGTACTCCCCCGCGTCGTACCCGGCCTCCGACGCGTACGCGTCCTCGTCGTCCCGCAGCAGGCCGAGCCGGACGCCCAGCTGCCGCAGCCGCTGCGGAATGGCGGCGACCGGCGTCGCGGTGACCACCAGCAGCCCGAAGACGGTGAGCAGCACCAGCAGCGGTACCGCCAGCACGTCGCCCATCAGATAGATCAGCGGCCGGGACACCGCCCAGCCGATCAGGCCGCCCGCGTCCTGTATCGCCTCGGTGCCCTGGCCGCGCCCCGGGGCGCCGCAGGCGATGTGGACCTGCCCCAGAACGCCGATGACGAGCGCCGAGAGCCCGATGACGATCCGCCCGTTGGCCTCCGGCCGCTCCGGGTGGAGGATCAGCCGGGCGGCGATGGTGCCCAGCAGTATCGGCACCACCAGGTCGAGACGGCCGAAGGCGCCGGTGACCAGCATCTCGACCAGACTGCCGACCGGCCCGTCCAGATTGGACCAGGTGCCCGCCGCGACGATCAGGGCGAGCGCGAGCAGCAGCAGGGCGCTGCCGTCCTTGCGGTGGGCGGGGTCGAGTCCCTTGGCGCCGCGTCCTATGCCGCGGAACATCGCCCCGACGGCGCGCGCCATGCCCATCCACACCGCGCGCACGGCGCGGTACACGCCACTGGTGGGATTCGGCGCGGGAGGCGGCGCCGCCTTCTTCGCCGCTGCCTTCTTCGCGGGCGCGGCGGCCCTCTTGGCGGGTGCCTTCTTCGCGGGCGCCTTCTTGGCGACCGCCTTCTTCGCAGCGCCTCCGGACTGCCCGGCGCGCTTCTTCGAGGTGCCCGCCGTGCTCTGGGAACCCTTGCCGGACGTACGAGAGGCCATGGAGGCGAGATTACCCGCGTCCGCCGTACGGAGCACGCATGGCGGGGGTATCAGGCACCACGGACGTCACACCGGTGCCGCTGCGCCGTCGAGACGGTGAGGCGGCCGTGACGGCGCGTCAAAGTGCGGGTGACCGGTCGGCGATGACCGACCGACGGTGACGGTGGGGTGACCGCTCAGTTCTGCGAGGGGACCTGGCCGGCCCCGCTGCCCGCACCGGGCTCCAGCGCGTCCAGCGCCCGCCGCAGACCGGTCAGCTTGCGCTCCAGATGGGCCGCGGTGGCCACGGCGGCGGCATCGGCCGACTCGTCCAGCTGCTTGGAGAGCGCCTCGGCCTGCTCCTCGACGGCGGCGAGCCGCGCGGACAGCTCGGCGAGCAGCCCCGCCGACTCCTTGGCCTCACCGGCGGCGGGCTGACCGCCCTCCAACTGCAGCCGCAGCAGCGACGCCTGCTCCCGCAGCTGGCAGTTCTTCATGTACAGATCCACGAAGACCGAGACCTTGGCTCTGAGCACCCAGGGGTCGAAGGGCTTGGAGATGTAGTCCACCGCGCCGGCCGCATAGCCCCGGAAGGTGTGGTGAGGGCCGTGGTTGATCGCCGTGAGAAAAATGATCGGGATGTCGCGGGTCCGCTCCCGGCGCTTGATGTGCGCGGCGGTCTCGAATCCGTCCATGCCCGGCATCTGGACGTCCAGCAGAATCACCGCGAAGTCGTCCGTCAGCAGCGCCTTGAGCGCTTCCTCCCCTGACGATGCCCGCACCAGGGTCTGATCGAGCGCGGAGAGAATGGCCTCCAGCGCCAGCAGATTCTCCGGCCGGTCATCGACCAGGAGGATCTTGGCCTTCTGCACCATGCCCCGTCCTCCTCGTCCCGGCTTGGGGTCTCCCCAGCTCGAAGAGCTGGGGGAAGCACCGGGCGCCGCCCCAGGGGACGACTCCCTTGCGCCGCCCGTCCTTGTGCCGGTCATGGTAGCCGCACCCCGCTGTTCGCCACACCCTGTCACCGCGATGTCACTGTGCACGTAGCAGAAACGCGGTGGGAGACCAGAAGGTTCCCCGAATACCGCGTTCCCACACGTGTTCGGCGACACTCAGTCAACACCACGGCCGCCCCGGGCGTACCGCGGGTCACTCAGTCGACATCCAGTGCTCCATCACCGTAAGGAGATGATCGGTGTCGACCGGCTTGGTGACGTAGTCCGACGCGCCCGCTTCGATGCTCTTCTCCCGGTCGCCCTTCATCGCCTTCGCGGTGAGGGCGATGATCGGCAGCCCGGCGAACTGGGGCATCCTGCGGATCGCGGCCGTCGTGGCGTAGCCGTCCATCTCCGGCATCATGATGTCCATCAGGACGAGCACGACATCGTCGTGCTGCTCCAGGACCTCGATGCCCTCCCGGCCGTTCTCCGCGTACAGGACCTGCAGCCCGTGCTGCTCCAGCACGCTGGTCAGCGCGAAGACATTACGGATGTCGTCGTCGACGATCAGCACCTTCTCGCCGTGGAAACCACCCACCGGCTCCGGGGCCACCAGGTCCTGGCCGCCCAGCAGCCAGGGCTCGGCGGCCTGCGACTGCCGGCCCGGGCGTCGGCCGGACGACCGGACGCTCAGCTCCGCCTGCGGCGGTGCCTGCTCCCCGTCGGCCCGTGAGGCCTCCTGCTCGGCCCGCTGACGCCGCCGGAACAGCCCGGAGCCGCCACGGCCACGCGCCGCCGAGGAAGCGCCGGAGGCGTCCTGTGCGCCCTCCTGCTCCGCCCCGGCCCCGTTCTCCGCGGTCTCCTCCGCACCGCTGGGAAGCGCCGCGAGCGCCAGCGGGCCCGGCCCCGAGCTGCTCGGGGCCAGCTGCGGATAGCCCTGCGGCGGCAGCTCGCTGGGGTGCAGCGGCAGATAGAGCGTGAAGGTCGAGCCGCGGCCCGGTTCGCTGGCCGCGTGGATCTCGCCGCCGAGCAGCCGGGCGATCTCCCGGCTGATGGACAGGCCGAGTCCGGTGCCGCCGTACTTCCGGCTGGTGGTGCCGTCGGCCTGCTTGAACGCCTCGAAGATCACCCGCATCTTGCTGGCCGCGATGCCGATACCGGTGTCGGTGACCGAAAAGGCGATCATGTCGGCGTCCGCGTCGCGCAGGGCGCCGTGCTCCAGCAGCTGCTCCCGGATGGCGTGCGGCACATCCGCGCCCGCCGGCCGGATGACCAGCTCCACGGCGCCGCTGTCGGTGAACTTCACCGCGTTGGACAGCAGGTTGCGCAGCACCTGCAGCAGCCGCTGCTCGTCGGTGTGCAGCGTCGCCGGAAGCTCCGGCGACACCCTTACGGAGAAGTCCAGGCCCTTTTCCGCGGTCAGCGGCCGGAAGGTGGCCTCCACATAGTCGACGAGCTGGACCAGGGCGATACGGGTCGGGCTGACGTCCATCTTGCCCGCCTCGACCTTCGACAGGTCCAGGATGTCGTTGATCAGCTGCAGCAGGTCCGAGCCCGCGCCGTGGATGGTCTCGGCGAACTCCACCTGCTTCGGCGAGAGATTGCCGTCGGCGTTGTCGGCGAGCAGCTTGGCCAGGATCAGCAGCGAGTTGAGCGGTGTGCGCAGCTCATGCGACATGTTCGCCAGGAACTCGCTCTTGTAGCGCATCGAGACCGCGAGCTGCTCGGCGCGCTCCTCGAGCACCTGCCGGGCTTCCTCGATCTCGGTGTTCTTGACCTCGATGTCGCGGTTCTGCCGGGCCAGCCGCTCGGACTTCTCCTCCAGCTCCGCGTTGGACGCCTGGAGGGCCTTCTGCCGGTTCTCCAGCTCGGCGGAGCGCTCGCGCAGCTGCTCGGTCAGCTCCTGCGACTGCTTCAGCAGCACCTCGGTCTTGGTGTTGACGCTGATGGTGTTGACGCTGGTGCCGATCATCTCGGCGATCTGGTTGAGGAAGTCCTTCTGGATCTGGGCGAAGGGCTGGAACGAGGCCAGCTCGATCACGCCCAGCAGCTGCCCCTCGAAGAGCACCGGCAACACGATCACATGGGCCGGAGCCGCCTCACCGAGCCCCGAGGCGATCTTGAGATAGCCCGGTGGCACGTTCTCCACCAGGATCGGGCGCTTCTCCTCGGCGACCGTGCCGATCAGCGTCTCGCCGGCCTTGAAGCGCGTGGGCATCGAGCCGAGGGTGTAGCCGTAGGAGCCGACCAGCAGCAGTTCGTAGCCGTCGTCCGAGGTGCTGTCCGCGACCACCTCGGTGCCCTCGCCCGGCGGTACGGCCAGGAAGAACGCGCCGTGCTGGGCCGAGACCACCGGGGTCAGCTCGCTCATGATCAGCCGGGCGACGTCCTCCAGGTCGCGCCGTCCCTGCATCAGACCGGAGATCCGGGCGAGGTTGCCCTTGAGCCAGTCCTGCTCCTTGTTGGCGAGCGTCGTCTCGCGCAGGTTGGCGATCATGGTGTTGATGTGGTCCTGGAGGACCTGGATCTCGCCCGAGGCGTCCACATCGATCTTGAGGTTGAGATCGCCGCGGGTCACCGCCGTGGCGACCTCGGCGATGGCGCGCACCTGACGGGTCAGGTTGCCGGCCATCTCGTTCACCGACTCGGTCAGGTCCTTCCAGGTGCCGGCCACGTCCCGCACCCGCGCCTGGCCGCCCAGCTGGCCCTCGGTGCCCACCTCGCGGGCCACCCGGGTCACCTGGTCGGCGAACGACGACAGCTGGTCGACCATCGTGTTGATGGTCGTCTTCAGCTCGAGGATCTCGCCGCGCGCCTCGATGTCGATCTTCTTGGTCAGATCACCCTGGGCGATGGCCGTGGTGACCATCGCGATGTTGCGGACCTGTCCGGTCAGGTTGGACGCCATCGAGTTCACGGACTCGGTGAGGTCCTTCCACGTCCCCGAGACGCCGGGCACCCGCGCCTGGCCGCCCAGGATGCCGTCCGTGCCCACCTCGCGCGCCACGCGGGTGACCTCGTCGGCGAACGAGGACAGCGTCGTCACCATCGTGTTGACGGTGTCGGCCAGCGCCGCGACCTCGCCGCGCGCCTCGACCGTGACCTTCTTCGTCAGATCGCCGTTGGCGACCGCCGCCGAGACCTGCGAGATGTTCCGCACCTGGATGGTCAGGTTGTTGGCCATCAGGTTGACGTTGTTGCTCAGGTCCTTCCAGATACCGGTCACGCCCGGAACCCGCGCCTGACCGCCCAACTGCCCCTCGGTGCCCACCTCACGGGCCACCCGGGTCACCTGCTCGGCGAACGACGACAGCTGGTCCACCATCGTGTTCACGGTGGTGACCAGCTCCAGGATCTCGCCCTTGGCATCGACGGTGATCTTCTTCGACAGATCGCCCTTGGCGACCGCCGTCGTCACCTCCGCGATCGAACGCACCTGGGACGTCAGGTTGTTGGCCATGCTGTTGACGGACTGGGTGAGGTCCTTCCACGTCCCGGAAACGCCCTGCACCTCGGCCTGGCCGCCCAACTGGCCCTCGGTGCCCACCTCACGGGCGACCCTGGTGACCTCCTCCGCGAAGGACGATAGCTGGTCGACCATCGTGTTCAGGGTGTTCTTCAGCTCCAGAATCTCGCCGCGCGCATCGACGTCGATCTTCTGGGAGAGGTCACCGCGCGCGACCGCCGTGGCGACCTGCGCGATATTGCGCACCTGGGCGGTCAGATTGCCCGCCATGCCGTTCACCGAGTCGGTCAGATCGCGCCATACGCCCGCCACACCGGGCACCTGCGCCTGACCGCCCAGCCGGCCGTCCGTACCCACCTCACGGGCGACGCGGGTCACCTGCTCGGCGAAGGCGGAGAGCTGGTCGACCATCGTGTTGATGGTGTTCTTCAGCTCCAGGATCTCGCCGCGCGCGTCCACCTCGATCTTCTGCGACAGATCGCCGCGCGCGACCGCCGTCGTCACCTGGGCGATACCGCGCACCTGCGCCGTCAGGTTCCCGGCCATGGAGTTGACGGAGTCGGTCAGGTCCTTCCAGACGCCGCTGACCCCGTCCACCCGGGCCTGACCGCCCAGCCGGCCCTCGGTGCCCACGTCCCGGGCCATCCTGGTGACCTGGTCGGCGAACGAGGACAGCTGGTCCACCATGGTGTTCACGGTGTTCTTCAGCTTGAGCATCTCACCGGAGACATCGACGGTGACCTTCTGCGACAGATCGCCGTTCGCCACCGCCGTCGTCACCTGGGCGATGTTGCGCACCTGTCCGGTGAGGTTCCGGAACGCGGTGTTCACCGAATCGGTGAGGTCCTTCCACGTCCCCGCCGCACCCGGCACCTGCGCCTGACCGCCCAGCTCGCCCTCGACGCCGATCTCCCGGGCGACCCGGGTGACCTCGGCGCCGAAGGACTGCAGCTGGTCGACCATCGTGTTGGTGGTGTTCTTCAGCTCCAGCATCTCGCCGGCCACATCGACGGTGACCTTCTGCGACAGATCGCCGTTCGCCACCGCCGTCGTCACCTGCGCGATGTCCCGCACCTGCGCGGTGAGGTTCCGGAACGCGGTGTTCACCGAATCGGTGAGGTCCTTCCACGTCCCCGCCGCACCCGGCACCTGCGCCTGACCGCCCAGCAGCCCCTCGGCGCCCACCTCGCTGGCCACCCGCGTCACCTCGTCCGCGAAGGTGCGCAGCGTCTCGGTCATGGTGTTGATCGTGTCGGCCAGCTGCGCGACCTCGCCGCGTGCGCTCACCGTCACCTTCTGCGACAGATCGCCGTTGGCGACCGCCGTGGTGACCTGGGCGATCCCGCGCACCTGCGCGGTCAGGTTCCCCGCCATGAGGTTGACGGAGTCGGTCAGGTCCTTCCAGACGCCCGCGACGCCCGGAACCTTCGCCTGGCCACCGAGCTCGCCCTCGGTGCCCACCTCACGGGCCACCCGGGTCACCTCGGAGGCGAACGAGGAGAGCTGGTCCACCATCGTGTTGACGGTTTCCTTCAGCTCGAGCATCTCCCCGGACACGTGAACCGTGACCTTCCGGGACAGATCACCCTTGGCCACCGCCGTCGTCACGAGAGCGATATCACGCACCTGAGCGGTGAGACGGGAGGCCATCGTGTTGACGGACTCCGTGAGGTCCTTCCACGAACCCGACATCCCACGCACTCGGGCCTGGCCGCCCAGCTTGCCCTCGGTGCCGACCTCACTCGCGACCCGCGTCACCTCATCGGTGAACGCCGAGAGCTGGTCCACCAGGCCGTTGACCGTGCGCCCCACCTTCAGGAACTCGCCCCTCAGGGGATGCGCCGATCCATCGGCGCCCTGCGCCCGCAGGTCCATGCGCTGCTCGAGATCGCCCTCGGCGACCGCCGACAGCACCCGGCCCACCTCGGACACCGGCCGCACAAGATCGTCCACCAGGGCATTGGACGCGTCAATGGCCGCGGCCCACTGGCCCTCACAGGCGCCGGTCTCCAGCCGCTCGGTGAGCTTGCCCTCGCGGCCGACCACCCGCCGCACCCGCGTCAGCTCACCGGTGAGCTGCAGATTGCGGTCCGCGACCTCGTTGAAGACCGCGGCGATCTCGGCCATCACGCCCTCGCCCGAGACCGTGAGCCGCTTGCGGAAGTTTCCGTCCCGCATGGCCGTCATCGCGGTCAGCAGCCGGTTCAGGGCCGCCGTGTCCACTTCAGTCGTCCCATTGCTCCGGGACCGTCCGCCTTTCGCGCGCGTATTCGTGCCCCGCGCCGCTGCGCCAGACTCCACCGTGTCCCTCCCGCAGGGTTGACCATCCTCGTCGGGTTCTTCTTCCAGCTTCCCCAGTGTTTCACCATGCCCCAACCAGGCCATAACAGTTCGGCAGCATCCCACACCCTCGAACGCCCACTCTGGGGGGAATCGAGGCCGACCGGCATTCGCGCGGGCGCCGGTGGTAAGTAACCTGGCAACCGGCCAGGGCATCGGAGGGGCGCTGCGACATGGGTGAGCAGTTCGCCGAGACACATATGAGGAGACCTGTGATCACCGCGCGGGCAGCCGCCACCTTCGAGCCGGTGGGACGCTCGGTCGCCGCCGCCCGCACTTTTGTCCGGGACACCCTCCAGGGGTGGGGCCTCACCGACATCGTGGACGACGCCGTCGTCCTGACCAGCGAACTTGTCACCAACGCGGTGGTGCACGCCGGTACCACCGCCGATGTGGTCTGCATCCGCGCCGACACCGGCGTGCGCGTCGAGGTCGCCGACCGCTACCCCGAGCGCGAGGTCCCGCTGCAGAGCAACGGCGGCCACCACTTCGGAAACCCCGACCGCGAGGGCGGCCGCGGTCTGCTGCTGTGCGCGGCCCTCGCCGGCCGCTGGGGCGTCGAGTACACCGCGACCCACAAGCGGGTCTGGTTCCAGCTCGACTTCCCCGACCGCCCGGCCGGAACCCGAGCCGCGGGGCCCGCCCTGCCCTCCAGCGCCCTGCCCATCGCCGACGCCCGGGTCCGGGTCGGCGTCGTCCAGGTCGACAGCGGCGGTCTGATCAGCGCCTGGAACGACGACGCTCAGGAGCTGTTCGGCTACCCACCGGAGCAGGTCATCGGCAAGCCGCTCACCGACCTCGCGGCCTGGCCCCACACCCCCGGCACCGGCACCGGCGTCGCCGAGGCGCTCCTGCTCTCCCGCTGGGAGGGCTCCTACGGCATCCGCGGCGCCGACGGCCGCGTCGCCCCCGTCTACGCCTCCCATCTGCGCATCCGCGATGCCGAGGGCGAGCCGTCCACCGTCTGTCTGCTGGTGCGCGAACGCGAGCGCGCGGTGCTGCAGAGCCCGATGCGCGCCGCCAATGTCGACACCGCCGAAACCTCCGACCGGGGCCAGGCCACCGACGCCTTCGAGGTCTTCATCGGCTCCCCGGCCCCCGACGACCTCGACGGTCTGCTCCAGCGCACCGTCGAACGGGCCCGCGACATGCTCGACGGCGACGCCGCCTATCTGCTGCTCGCCACCGACGACGAGACCGAGTTGGAGGTCCGCGCCTCCACCGGGCTGCCCTCCGCCCGCCAGCGCTTCGCCCGCGTCCCCGTCGAAGCGGGCACCGGACGCTACGGCTCGGCCCGGATGCCCGCCGTCCACGAGGACCTGTCCGCGGTGCCCGGCGCCGTCCCACTGCTGGTGAACACGGGGATGCGCTCCGTCGTCACCGTCCCGCTCAAGGTCGAGGGCCGGCTCACCGGCTCGCTCGGCGTCGCCGCCGAGTCCCCCGCCCGCTACAGCAACGAAGAGGCCCTGCGGCTGCAGTTCGCCGCCGACCGCATCGCCCTCGCCGTCGAGCGCGCCCGCCTCACCGAGCTGGAGCGGCTGCGCCGCGGCTCCCTGTCCTTCCTCGTCGAGGCGTCCGACCTCCTCGCCGGCACCCTGGACCGCGACCAGACGCTGGCACTGATGGCCCAGATGACCGTGCCCACGCTGGCCAGTTGGTGCGCCGTCTATACGGTCGCCGACCAGGCGTCCGAGCCCGAGCTGTCGTACGTCCTGCACGAGGACGAGGACCGCATCGACGGGCTCAAGGCCCTGCTGATGAAGATCGACCCACCGGAGCAGGTCCCCACCGGCGGGGCCCGCGGCTGGTCCGGCCCCTACGACGCGGCCCACGCCGCCGCCCTGCGCACCTCGCTGCGCAGCCTCAGCCTCGGCGACTCCGCCCGCCCCTCCTCCGGCCCCGGCGCCTCGCTCGCGACCGCCTCGGCGGTCGGCGGGGAGACGGTCGTGCTGCCCCTGGTGGCCCGTAACCGCGTCATCGGCATGCTCATCCTCGGCAAGCCCACCGACGAGCACTTCCGCCAGGAGAACCTGGAGCTCGCCGAGGACCTCTCCCGCCGGGCCGCGCTCGCCCTGGACAACGCGCGGCTCTACTCGGAGCGCACCGCCATCAGCCAGTCCCTGCAGCGCAGTCTGCTGCCGCCCGAGCTGCCCGAGGTCCCCGGAGTCGAGGTCGAGGTCATCTACCGCGCCGCGGGCGAGGGCAATGAGGTCGGCGGCGACTTCTACGACCTCTTTCCGATCCGCGACGGGGCGTACGGCTTCGCCATCGGCGACGTCTGCGGCACCGGTCCGGAGGCCGCCGCGGTCACCGGACTCGCCCGGCACGCCCTGCGGCTGCTCGCCCGTGAGGGTTTCGGGGGCCCGGCGGTCCTGGAGCGGCTCAACGCGGCCATCCTCGACGAGGGCGCCCGCAGCCGCTTCCTGACCCTCCTCTACGGGGAGTTGTGGCCGCAGCACGACGGCAGTGCCGTCCTCAAGGTCGTCTGCGCCGGGCACCCCCTGCCGCTCCGGCTGCGCCAGGACGGCAGCGTGGAGGCGGCGGCCGAGCCCCAGCCGCTGCTCGGCGTCATGGAGGACCTCGAGCTGTACGAGCAGACGGTGACGCTCGACCCGGGCGATGTGCTGCTGTGCGTCACCGACGGTGTGACGGAGCGGCGCGAGGGCACCAGGATGCTCGGCGACGACGGCCTGATCGACGTCCTCACGACCTGTACCGGCCTTACGGCGGGCGCGGTGGCCGCCCGGGTGCTGCGGGCCGTCGAGCGCTTCGCGGCGGAGCCGCCGTCGGACGACATGGCGATCCTGGCGATGCGCGTCCCCGAGCCCGCCGACTCCTGAGGCGGGCGGCCGGGGACGCCGGGACGCCCCGGCGCAATGCCCGAACACGACAAAGCCCGAACATGACGAAGGCCCCCGCCATATGGCGGGGGCCTTTCGCAGGAGAGCCCCAATACGGAATCGAACCGTAGACCTTCTCCTTACCATGGAGACGCTCTGCCGACTGAGCTATTGGGGCGCGTCGACGGGATAGATCATACCCGAACTCGGGTGCGCTCCCGACCACTCGCCCCCGTGCCTCAAGCGGCTGACTGCAGCAGCCCGCCCAGCGCGTTGCAGGCCGAGACCACGCGCTGCAACTCCCGCCGCGACATGGTCGGATCGACGGGCAGCGCCAGGCACTCATCGGCCGCACGCTCGGTCTCCGCGAGCCACAGATCGCGCCGGAAGCGCGCGGTGCGGTGCGCGGGGGTCTGTACGGGCACATGGCATACGACGCCGCGAGAACGCAGCGTGCGGGCGAAGGCGTCCCGGTCCGGCCGGCCGTTGCCGGGGACCCGAACGACGTACTGCTGATAGGTGTGTTCCACGCCGGGCGCGACCGGCGGCGTGAGAACACCGCGCAACTTTCCGTCCAGATAGGCCGCGTTGGCCTGCCGCCGCAGAATCTCCCCGGCGGGCTCACCGGCCGACCCGTGCCCGATCACCAGCACGCCGTGCCGCTGGCCGAGGTCGGTGAGGGCCGCCATGTCGGCGGGATGTCCGAAGGTGTGAATGGCCACGATGGCCGCGGTCCGGGGCGTCAGTGCCTCGGCCACCGCGGCCGGGTCTATGCAGTAGGTATGGGCGTCGATGTCCACGAACACCGGCCTGGCGCCGGCCAGCAGCACCGCTTCGGCGGCCTCGGGAGTGCCGTAGGACGGCACGATTACCTCGTCGCCCGGCCGCACCCGCGCCCGGGTCAACTCATGCAGCAGCTCATCCGTAGGTGTCCCCATGAGCGGCATGTTGCCCAGGCAACATGAACACCGAGTAGCCCACAACACAACAGCAGAAGAGCCCTGCCGGTGACCGAAGTCCCGACAGGGCTCTCTGCAATATTTGTTCGGCGGTGTCCTACTCTCCCACAGGGTCCCCCCTGCAGTACCATCGGCGCTGAAAGGCTTAGCTTCCGGGTTCGAAATGTAACCGGGCGTTTCCCTAACGCTATGACCACCGAAACACCATGAAGTTGAACCGGAACCACACCCCAAAGAAACAACAAAAGGGGGAGGTTCAATACGGTTCATTGCTTCAGAACCAACACAGTGGACGCGAGCACCTGAGGACAAGCCCTCGGCCTATTAGTACCAGTCAACTCCACCGGTTACCCGGCTTCCATATCTGGCCTATCAACCCAGTCGTCTACTGGGAGCCTTAACCCATCAAGTGGGTGGGAGTCCTCATCTCGAAGCAGGCTTCCCGCTTAGATGCTTTCAGCGGTTATCCCTCCCGAACGTAGCCAACCAGCCATGCTCTTGGCAGAACAACTGGCACACCAGAGGTTCGTCCGTCCCGGTCCTCTCGTACTAGGGACAGCCCTTCTCAAGACTCCTACGCGCACAGCGGATAGGGACCGAACTGTCTCACGACGTTCTAAACCCAGCTCGCGTACCGCTTTAATGGGCGAACAGCCCAACCCTTGGGACCGACTCCAGCCCCAGGATGCGACGAGCCGACATCGAGGTGCCAAACCATCCCGTCGATATGGACTCTTGGGGAAGATCAGCCTGTTATCCCCGGGGTACCTTTTATCCGTTGAGCGACGGCGCTTCCACAAGCCACCGCCGGATCACTAGTCCCGACTTTCGTCCCTGCTCGACCCGTCGGTCTCACAGTCAAGCTCCCTTGTGCACTTACACTCAACACCTGATTGCCAACCAGGCTGAGGGAACCTTTGGGCGCCTCCGTTACCCTTTAGGAGGCAACCGCCCCAGTTAAACTACCCACCAGACACTGTCCCTGATCCGGATCACGGACCCAGGTTAGACATCCAGCACGACCAGAGTGGTATTTCAACAATGACTCCCCCTGAACTGGCGTCCAGAGTTCACAGTCTCCCACCTATCCTACACAAGCCGAACCGAACACCAATATCAAGCTATAGTAAAGGTCCCGGGGTCTTTCCGTCCTGCTGCGCGAAACGAGCATCTTTACTCGTAGTGCAATTTCACCGGGCCTATGGTTGAGACAGTCGAGAAGTCGTTACGCCATTCGTGCAGGTCGGAACTTACCCGACAAGGAATTTCGCTACCTTAGGATGGTTATAGTTACCACCGCCGTTTACTGGCGCTTAAGTTCTCAGCTTCGCCACACCGAAATGTGACTAACCGGTCCCCTTAACGTTCCAGCACCGGGCAGGCGTCAGTCCGTATACATCGCCTTACGGCTTCGCACGGACCTGTGTTTTTAGTAAACAGTCGCTTCTCGCTGGTCTCTGCGGCCACCACCAGCTCACCGAGTACATCGGATCACCAGCAATGGCCCCCCTTCTCCCGAAGTTACGGGGGCATTTTGCCGAGTTCCTTAACCATAGTTCACCCGAACGCCTCGGTATTCTCTACCTGACCACCTGAGTCGGTTTAGGGTACGGGCCGCCATGAAACTCGCTAGAGGCTTTTCTCGACAGCATAGGATCATCCACTTCACCACAATCGGCTCGGCATCAGGTCTCACCCACATGAGGGACGGATTTACCTACCCCTCGGGCTACACCCTTACCCCGGGACAACCACCGCCCGGGCTGGACTACCTTCCTGCGTCACCCCATCACTCACCTACTACAGGTCTGGTCCGTCGGCTCCACCACTCCCCTTTGCCCGAAGGCTCCGGGGCGGCTTCACGGACTTAGCATCGCCTGGTTCGACGTTGGCGCTTCAAAGCGGGTACCGGAATATCAACCGGTTGTCCATCGACTACGCCTGTCGGCCTCGCCTTAGGTCCCGACTTACCCTGGGCAGATCAGCTTGACCCAGGAACCCTTAGTCAATCGGCGCACACGTTTCCCACGTGTGTATCGCTACTCATGCCTGCATTCTCACTCGTGAACCATCCACAACTCGCTTACACGGCTGCTTCACCCGGCACACGACGCTCCCCTACCCATCACAGCGGTCGTTGGACCTCATGCTGCAATGACACGACTTCGGCGGTACGCTTGAGCCCCGCTACATTGTCGGCGCGGAATCACTTGACCAGTGAGCTATTACGCACTCTTTCAAGGATGGCTGCTTCTAAGCCAACCTCCTGGTTGTCTCTGCGACTCCACATCCTTTCCCACTTAGCGTACGCTTAGGGGCCTTAGTCGATGCTCTGGGCTGTTTCCCTCTCGACCATGGAGCTTATCCCCCACAGTCTCACTGCCGCGCTCTCACTTACCGGCATTCGGAGTTTGGCTAAGGTCAGTAACCCGGTAGGGCCCATCGCCTATCCAGTGCTCTACCTCCGGCAAGAAACACACGACGCTGCACCTAAATGCATTTCGGGGAGAACCAGCTATCACGGAGTTTGATTGGCCTTTCACCCCTAACCACAGGTCATCCCCCAGGTTTTCAACCCTGGTGGGTTCGGTCCTCCACGAAGTCTTACCTCCGCTTCAACCTGCCCATGGCTAGATCACTCCGCTTCGGGTCTTGAGCGCGCTACTCTATCGCCCTATTCGGACTCGCTTTCGCTACGGCTTCCCCACACGGGTTAACCTCGCAACACACCGCAAACTCGCAGGCTCATTCTTCAAAAGGCACGCAGTCACGAGACACCAGCAAGCTGATGTCCGACGCTCCCACGGCTTGTAGGCACACGGTTTCAGGTACTATTTCACTCCGCTCCCGCGGTACTTTTCACCATTCCCTCACGGTACTATCCGCTATCGGTCACCAGGGAATATTTAGGCTTAGCGGGTGGTCCCGCCAGATTCACACGGGATTTCTCGGGCCCCGTGCTACTTGGGAAATACTCAAGCAAGTTGCTGACATTTCGGCTACGGGGGTCTTACCCTCTACGCCGGGCCTTTCGCATGCCCTTCGCCTACATCAACAATTTCTGACTCACCGACCGGCCGGCAGACCGATCAAGAGCACTCCCACAACCCCGTATGCGCAACCCCTGCCGGGTATCACACACATACGGTTTGGCCTCATCCGGTTTCGCTCGCCACTACTCCCGGAATCACGGTTGTTTTCTCTTCCTGCGGGTACTGAGATGTTTCACTTCCCCGCGTTCCCTCCACATACCCTATGTGTTCAGGTATGGGTGACAGCCCATGACGACTGCCGGGTTTCCCCATTCGGACACCCCCGGATCAAAGCTCGGTTGACAGCTCCCGGGGCCTATCGCGGCCTCCCACGTCCTTCATCGGTTCCTGGTGCCAAGGCATCCACCGTGCGCCCTTAAAAACTTGGCCACAGATGCTCGCGTCCACTGTGCAGTTCTCAAACAACGACCCGTACCCCGTCACCCACACCCATTGATGTGGTTCACCGGGACCGGTCGAAGGGACGAGCGTCATAGCCCGTGCCCTCAGACACCCAACAGCGTGCCCGGCCCGACCCCTGCATCCAGCGGTCTCGTTCCACGCCCCGAAGGGCAGTACTAGAGACGGCGGACCAGACGGCCGTGCCGAATAGTCAACGTTCCACCCATGAGCAAACCGTGCGAGACATGCGCTCGCAGTCGGCTATGCGCTCCTTAGAAAGGAGGTGATCCAGCCGCACCTTCCGGTACGGCTACCTTGTTACGACTTCGTCCCAATCGCCAGTCCCACCTTCGACGGCTCCCCCCACAAGGGTTGGGCCACCGGCTTCGGGTGTTACCGACTTTCGTGACGTGACGGGCGGTGTGTACAAGGCCCGGGAACGTATTCACCGCAGCAATGCTGATCTGCGATTACTAGCGACTCCGACTTCATGGGGTCGAGTTGCAGACCCCAATCCGAACTGAGACCGGCTTTTTGAGATTCGCTCCACCTCACGGCTTCGCAGCTCATTGTACCGGCCATTGTAGCACGTGTGCAGCCCAAGACATAAGGGGCATGATGACTTGACGTCGTCCCCACCTTCCTCCGAGTTGACCCCGGCAGTCTCCTGTGAGTCCCCATCACCCCGAAAGGCATGCTGGCAACACAGAACAAGGGTTGCGCTCGTTGCGGGACTTAACCCAACATCTCACGACACGAGCTGACGACAGCCATGCACCACCTGTACACCGACCACAAGGGGGCACCCATCTCTGGATGTTTCCGGTGTATGTCAAGCCTTGGTAAGGTTCTTCGCGTTGCGTCGAATTAAGCCACATGCTCCGCCGCTTGTGCGGGCCCCCGTCAATTCCTTTGAGTTTTAGCCTTGCGGCCGTACTCCCCAGGCGGGGAACTTAATGCGTTAGCTGCGGCGCGGACGACGTGGAATGTCGCCCACACCTAGTTCCCAACGTTTACGGCGTGGACTACCAGGGTATCTAATCCTGTTCGCTCCCCACGCTTTCGCTCCTCAGCGTCAGTATCGGCCCAGAGATCCGCCTTCGCCACCGGTGTTCCTCCTGATATCTGCGCATTTCACCGCTACACCAGGAATTCCGATCTCCCCTACCGAACTCTAGCCTGCCCGTATCGAATGCAGACCCGGAGTTAAGCCCCGGGCTTTCACATCCGACGCGACAAGCCGCCTACGAGCTCTTTACGCCCAATAATTCCGGACAACGCTTGCGCCCTACGTATTACCGCGGCTGCTGGCACGTAGTTAGCCGGCGCTTCTTCTGCAGGTACCGTCACTCTCGCTTCTTCCCTGCTGAAAGAGGTTTACAACCCGAAGGCCGTCATCCCTCACGCGGCGTCGCTGCATCAGGCTTTCGCCCATTGTGCAATATTCCCCACTGCTGCCTCCCGTAGGAGTCTGGGCCGTGTCTCAGTCCCAGTGTGGCCGGTCGCCCTCTCAGGCCGGCTACCCGTCGTCGCCTTGGTAGGCCATCACCCCACCAACAAGCTGATAGGCCGCGGGCTCATCCTGCACCGCCGGAGCTTTCCACACGCATCCCATGCGGGAGCGTGTCGTATCCGGTATTAGACCCCGTTTCCAGGGCTTGTCCCAGAGTGCAGGGCAGATTGCCCACGTGTTACTCACCCGTTCGCCACTAATCCCCGGCCGAAACCGGTTCATCGTTCGACTTGCATGTGTTAAGCACGCCGCCAGCGTTCGTCCTGAGCCAGGATCAAACTCTCCGTGAATGCTTCCGGGATATCCCGGTCACACAGTCACGAGAGCGGAGCAGACCGGAGGAATAATCCAGTCCGCTCACAGCGTCCTCGCTGTGTATTTTCCAAAGGAACCTCGTCCGAGATGGACGGGGTTATCAACATATCTGGCGTTGACTTTTGGCACGCTGTTGAGTTCTCAAGGAACGGACGCTTCCTTCGAAACCGTTTCACCGGTTTCTCCGGGCGCTTCCCTTCGGTGTTTCCAACCTTACCAGATCCGTTTTCCGTTCCGTTTCCGGTCCGAATTCCGTTTCCGGTGGCCGTTGGAGGGCCTTCCCTTTCGGTGTCCCCGACTTTATCAGAATTTCTCTGAGTCGATTTCCACCCCCGCCGGTGGGCTCCTCCGGAGACCGTTGAGTCCTCCGGGTTCCCCTCTGGCGGAGCCGTAAACGTACTGGAGCGGGGCTCCTCGATGCAAATCGAGGAGCCCCGCCGGGTGTTCAGCGCCGGTGTGGTGCTGAGGAGGTGTCAGTGGGGACGTCAGACCTCGACGACCACGGGGAGGATCATCGGGCGTCGGCGGTAGCTGTCGGAGACCCACTTGCCGACCGCGCGACGCGCCAGCTGCTGGAGCTGATGCGCGTCCACGACCCCGTCGGAGGCCGACTTCACCAGGGCATCCTCGATCTTCGGGATGACCGCGGTGAAGGCCGAGTCCTCGATTCCGGAGCCCCTCGCGTGGATATGCGGACCACCCACGACCTTGCCGGTCGAACTGTCGACGACCACGAAGATCGAGATGATGCCTTCCTCGCCGAGGATGCGGCGGTCCTTGAGCGAGGTCTCCGTGACATCGCCGACCGAGAGGCCGTCCACGTACACGTATCCCGCCTGCACCTTGCCGACGATCTTGGCGATGCCGTCGACGAGGTCGACCACGACACCGTCCTCGGCGATGACGCAACGGTTCTTCGGAACGCCGGTCAACGCGCCCAGTTCGGCGTTGGCGCGCAGATGGCGCCATTCGCCGTGCACCGGCATCAGGTTCTTGGGCTTGCAGATGTTGTAGAAGTACAGCAGCTCACCGGCCGAGGCATGGCCGGAGACATGGACCTTGGCGTTGCCCTTGTGGACGACCGTGGCGCCCCATCGCGTCAGTCCGTTGATCACCCGGTAGACCGCATTCTCGTTGCCGGGGATCAGCGACGAGGCCAGGATCACCGTGTCGCCCTGGACGATCCGGATCTGGTGATCGCGGTTGGCCATCCGGGACAGCGCGGCCATCGGCTCGCCCTGGGATCCCGTGCAGACGAGCACCACCTCGTCGTCCGGCAGGTCGTCGAGGGTCTTCACATCCACCACGAGACCGGTCGGCACCCGCAGATAGCCGAGGTCGCGTGCGATGCCCATGTTGCGGACCATCGAGCGGCCGACGAAGGCGACCCTGCGTCCGTACTCATGCGCCGCGTCGAGGATTTGCTGGATGCGGTGCACATGGCTGGCGAAGCTGGCGACGATGATGCGCTTCTGCGCGTTGCCGAAGACCTGGCGCAGTACGCCGGAGATATCGCGCTCGGGCGGTACGAACCCGGGGACCTCCGCGTTGGTGGAGTCCACCAGGAGCAGATCGATGCCTTCCTCGCCGAGCTTGGCGAAGGCGGGCAGATCCGTGAGGCGGCCGTCCAGCGGCAGCTGGTCCATCTTGAAGTCGCCGGTGTGCACGGCCATGCCGGCCGGGGTGCGGATGGCGACCGCGAGGGCGTCCGGGATCGAGTGGTTGACCGCGATGAACTCGCACTCGAAGGGGCCGATCCGCTCACGGTGCCCCTCCTCGACCTCGAGGGTGTACGGGCGGATCCGGTGCTCCTGCAGCTTCGCCTCGATCAGGGCGAGGGTCAGCTTGGAGCCGATCAGCGGGATGTCGGGCTTCTCGCGCAGCAGGAAGGGGACACCGCCGATGTGGTCCTCGTGCCCGTGGGTGAGGACGATGCCGTCGATGTCGTCGAGACGGTCCCGGATGGATGTGAAGTCCGGCAGGATCAGGTCGACTCCGGGCTGCTCCTCCTCGGGGAAGAGCACCCCGCAGTCGACGATCAGCAGCCGGCCACCGTACTCGAAGACCGTCATGTTCCGGCCGATCTCACCGAGGCCGCCGAGCGGGGTGACGCGCAGGCCGCCCTCGGGGAGCTTCGGCGGAGGGCCAAGCTCAGGATGCGGATGACTCAAAAGACTCTCCTCACCACGCGCGCCACATGCCCCCTGGGCACATGGCGCGCGTGACATTCGTGCACTTGCTGATGTGTCTGTATGCAGTTGTGAAGTATGAAGGTGCGACCAATCGCCTCTTTGCTTAGAGCTGTACCCCGCCCGCGGCGAGATCGCGCTTCAGCTGTTCCGTTTCCTCGGGGGTCAGCTCGACCAACGGCAGGCGCAGCGGCCCCGCGGGCTGGCCCTGAAGGGCGAGCGCGGCCTTGGTCGTGATCACTCCCTGGGTGCGGAACATGCCGGTGAAGACCGGCAGCAGCTTCTGGTGGATCTCCGTTGCCTTCGCGACGTCGCCCGCGAGATGGGCCTCCAGCATCGCCCGCAGTTCGGGGCTGACCAGGTGGCCGACCACGGAGACGAAGCCGACCGCGCCGACCGACAGCAGCGGCAGGTTCAGCATGTCGTCGCCGGAGTACCAGGCGAGGCGCGAGCGGGCGATGGCCCAGCTGGCGCGTCCGAGGTCGCCCTTGGCGTCCTTGTTGGCCACGATGCGCGGGTGCTCGGCGAGCCGGACGATGGTCTCGGTGCCGATCGGGACACCGCTGCGGCCCGGGATGTCGTAGAGCATGACCGGCAGGCCGGTGGCGTCGGCGATGGCGGTGAAGTGCCGCAGCAGACCTTCCTGCGGAGGCTTGCTGTAGTACGGCGTGACCGCCAGCAGCCCGTGGGCACCGGCCTGCTCGGCCGCGCGGGCGAGCTCGACGCTGTGCCGGGTGTCATTGGTACCGGCCCCGGCCACGATGTGGGCGCGGTCTCCGACCGCCTCTACCACGGCGCGTACGAGCTGGGCTTTCTCCGCATCGCTGGTGGTGGGGGACTCGCCGGTGGTGCCGTTGAGGATCAGGCCCTCATTGCCGGCGTCCACCAGATGAACGGCGAGTCGCTGGGCGCCGTCGAGGTCGAGCGCGCCGTCAGTGGTGAATGGCGTGACCATGGCGGTCAGCACCCGCCCGAAAGGGGTCTGCGATGTGGATGTCGGTGCCATGGGGCCCACGCTACTCGTAGCGCGCCCTACGGCGCTCGCTCGGGGCGGCGGACGGAGCGAAGAGATGGGACCCGGCACTGCCTGCTCGGGGGTTCAAGCAGTGCCGGGCCCGTTTGTTCAGCCTAGATGAACTTCTCGAAACGCCGCAATACGGACACTTCGCCCGGTGATCCGTCCGGGGAGCGGGCCCGGCCCGGGCTACGGGGCCACTCGGCCGTTGGCGTTGAAGGCCGCGTGGGTGAGCGGCATCAGCCGCGACCAGGCCGCCTCCATCTTCTCCCCCACCATCTCGATCTCCCGCTGCGGGAACGAGGGCACCGCGGCCTGCTCATGCTGGGTGCGCAGACCGAGGAAGTGCATCAGCGAGCGGGCGTTGCAGGTCGCGTACATCGAGGAGAACAGGCCGACCGGGAGCACCGAACGGGCCACCTCGCGGGCCACTCCGGCGGCCAGCATCTCCTGGTACGCCTCGTACGCATGGCGGTACGCGTCCTCCATCACCCGGCCGGTCAGCTCGTGCTGCGCGGCGGTGCCCTCGACGAACTCGTACTTCCCGGGGCGGCCCTGCTGGACCAGCTTGCGCGCCTCCCCCGGCACGTAGAACACCGGCTCCAGGCGGCGGTAGCGCCCGGACTCCTCGTTGTACGACCAGCCGACGCGGTGCCGCATGAACTCGCGGAAGACGAAGATCGGGGCGCTGATGAAGAAGGTCATCGAGTTGTGCTCGAACGGGCTGCCGTGGCGGTCCCGCATCAGGAAGTTGATCAGACCCTTGGAGCGCTCCGGGTCCTTGGTGATCTCCTCCAGGGACTGCTCGCCCGCGGTCGACACCCGCGCGGCCCACAGCACATCGGAGTCGGCGGCGCTGTGCTTGACCAGCTCGACGGTCACATCGCTGCGGAAACCGGCCTTCTCGGTCTCGGCGGGGATCTCGGTCACGTGCGGGGTCCTTCCGTGGTGCATCGCTCGGGGCGGCGCCCAGCTTACGGGCCACCACCGACAGTCCCGCTCCGCCAAACTTTCTGACAGAAAGTGGACGGATCAGGGCACCTATTCGCTCATTCACACGTCCTACACATCGAAGTACTCACGTTCGAGGTTCCAAGGAGAGCCCGCAGATGTTCCGCCGGCGAGAGCCCGTGCCGTTCGCCTTCGTCGCCGAAGCCGACCGTTTCCGCAGCAATGTCACCCCACCGCCCCGCCCCCGCGCCACACCGTCCCAGATAGCCGGACGGACCCTGATCGGGCTCACGATCGTCGCGGGGTTCATCGGCTCGCTGATGTTCGGGATGCCCGCCCTCGACAGCCAGTCGCACCCCACCCAACAGATCCAGCAGCCCGAGGCGTCCGACGGACGCTGACCGGCGCTGGGATAGCCTCACCCAGCACAGGCCCATCCGGACATGTGTGTGAGTGAGGACCTTCCGTGCCCCTGCCCTTCCTGACCGCCGACCGCGCCCATGACGACGACGCGGCCGCCGGAGCGGACCCGCTCGGCTACGAAGACCGGGACCGCTGGCGCCGTCCTTACCGACCGGGGCCCTGGAGGGTCGGGGGCGCCGCTCTGCTGCTTCTGCTCGCCTCGTACGTCCTCTTCTCCGCCATGATCATCGCGGTGGCGGGATCGCTGCCCGCGGCGGGCATCTGCGCCGCCGTCGGGGCGCTGATGATCGTGACAGCCGTAAGGCTGGTGCGCATCGGTGTCGAGGTGAGCGCCCAGGGGCTGCGCCGGATCGGCCTCCTCCGCGGCACCACCGTGCGCTGGCAGGACATCGCCGCGATACGCACGGCCCAGCAGCCGGTCCGGTGGCTGGGCCTGCCGCGGACCGTCCAGGGCCAGGCGGTGCTGCTCGAACCGGTGCGCGGCGGAGCGCCGGAGACCGTGTTCACCACCCATGGCGCCGACTTCCTGGGCCGTCCGGAGAGCTTCGAGCGGGCCGCCGACGCGATCGAGGGCTGGGCCGCCGCCCACCGCTGAGCCGTACCGCCGCGGGCGGCCCCGGGTCAGCCCCCGGCCGCCCGCACCGGCTTGCCGTCGTGCAGGGCGATGGCGCGCTGCATCGCCTTACGGGCGCGCGCGGTGTCCCGGGCGTCGTGGTACGCCACGGCGAGCCGGAACCAGGACCGCCAGTCGTCCGGCGACTGCTCCGTCTCGGCCCGGCGCTTGGCGAAGACGGCGTCCGCCGAGTCCCGGTCGATCCGCCCGCCGGGCGTCCGTACCAGCTCGTCGACCGGGAGGCCGCCCTCCGCCTCCAGCTCCCGGGCGAGCTGGTCCGCGCTCCGCGCGAACTGCGTGGTCTGCCACAGGAACCAGACGCCGATGAGCGGCATCACCAGCACCGCCAGGCCGAAGACGACCGTGACCGGGGTGCCCTCCCGGATCAGCAGCACCCCGCGGTCGCCGACCAGCACGAAGTAGACGACCAGGACGGCCGCGAGAACGAAATATGTGATCTTTGCGCGCACCGCTGTGCCCTCAGTCCAGATCCAGGAAGTGTTCCAGGCCGAAGGTCAGGCCGGGGGTGGTCACCACGCGGCGGACGCCGAGCAGGATGCCGGGCATGAAGCTGCTGTGGTGGGTGGAATCATGGCGGATGGTGAGCGTCTCGCCCTCGCCGCCCAGCAGGACCTCCTGATGGGCGAGAAGCCCGCGCAGCCGCACCGAGTGCACCGGCACCCCGTCCACGTCGGCGCCCCGCGCCCCGTCGAGCGCCGTGGTGGTGGCGTCCGGCTGCGGGGCGCAGCCGGCCTCCCGCCGGGCCTCGGCGATGAGCTGGGCGGTGCGCGCGGCCGTGCCGGAGGGAGCGTCCACCTTGTTGGGGTGGTGCAGCTCGATGACCTCGACCGATTCGAAGAACCGGGCGGCCTGGCGGGCGAACCGCATGGTCAGCACGGCACCGATGGAGAAGTTCGGCGCGATGAGCACGCCGGTGGTCGGCGAGGCGTCGAGCCGGCCGCGCAGCCGCGCCAGGCGCTCGTCCGTCCAGCCGGTGGTGCCGACGACGCCGTGGATGCCGTGCCGGAGGCAGAACTCCAGGTTGTCCATCACCGAGGCCGGTTCGGTCAGCTCGACCGCCACCTCGGCGCCCGCCTCGACCAGGGTCTCCAGCCCGTCGCCCCGCCCCAGCGCGGCGACCAGCTCCAGGTCCTCGGCGGCCTCCACGGCTCGTACGGCCTCGGAGCCGATCCGGCCCTTGGCGCCGAGGACGGCCACACGCAGCTTGCTCATCGATCCTGTTTCCTTCGATCCGGGAGGCTTCGGCACGGGCTAGGCGACGGCCTCGTCCAGCCGGGCCGCCTGCTTGTCCTTCAGCGGGCCGATGACGGACAGCGAGGGACGCTGCCCCAGTACATCGCGCGCCACCTGGCGCACCTCGTCCGGGGTGACCGCCGCGATCCGCTCGAGCATGTCGTCCACCGACATCTGCTCGCCCCAGCACAGCTCGCTCTTGCCGATCCGGTTCATCAGCGCGCCGGTGTCCTCCAGGCCCAGCACGGTGGAGCCGGCGAGCTGGCCGACGGCGCGCCGCAGCTCCTCGTCGCTCAGCCCGTTCTCCGCGACCTGGGTGAGCTCGTCACGGCAGATCTTGAGGACGTCGTGCACCTGGTTCGGACGGCAGCCGGCGTAGACGCCGAAGAGTCCGCAGTCGGCGAAGCTGGAGGTGTAGGAGTAGACGCTGTAGGCGAGCCCGCGCTTCTCCCTGACCTCCTGGAAGAGCCGGGAGCTCATACCGCCGCCGAGCGCGGTGTTGAGCACCCCGAGCGCCCAGCGGCGGTCGTCGGTGCGCGGGATGCCGGGCATCCCGAGGACGACATGGGCCTGCTCGGTCTTGCGGTTCAGCAGCCCGACCTTGCCGGCCGTACGGATCGCACGGATGCCGGAGCGCGGGGCGACCGGGACCGCGTCGGTGCGGGACAGGGCGCCCGCCGCGTCGAACGCCGCGTGCACCTGGCGCACCACGTCGTCGTGGTCCACATTGCCCGCGGCGGCGACGACCAGATGCGTCGGGTCGTAGTGCTTCCGGTAGAAGCGGGCGATCTGGTCGCGGCCCAGGGCGTTGACGGTGTCGACGGTGCCCAGGACCGGGCGGCCGAGCGGGGTGTCGCCGAGCATGGTGTGGGCGAACAGGTCGTGCACACAGTCGCCCGGGTCGTCCTCGGTCATCGCGATCTCTTCGAGGACGACACCGCGCTCCGCGTCCACGTCCGCCGCGCCGATCACCGAGCCGGTCAGCATGTCGCAGACGACGTCGATGGCCAGCGGCAGATCGGTGTCCAGCACCCGCGCGTAGTAGCAGGTGTACTCCTTGGCGGTGAACGCGTTCATCTCGCCGCCGACCTCGTCGATGGCGGCGGAGATGTCCAGCGCGCTGCGCCGCCGGGTGCCCTTGAAGAGCAGGTGCTCCAGATAGTGGGTGGCCCCGCCGAGCGTCGGGGTCTCGTCGCGCGAGCCGACGTGCGCCCAGATGCCGAAGGTCGCCGAGCGCACGGACGGGAGGGTCTCGGTGACGACGCGCAAGCCCCCGGGGAGGGTCGTCTTGCGGACCGTGCCGATGCCGTTCTCGCCCTCGAGAAGCGTTTGGGTACGGGCGACGGCCCGCGCCTCCGAGGAGGTGCGGGCCGTCGTCTCGTCGTCGCGGGACGTCACTTGGCGGCTTCGTCCTTCGTCTGGGGCTGCGCTTCGGCGCCGGCCTCGTCCGCGTTCGCGTCGGAGCCCTCCTCGTCCTCGAGGACCGGGATGAGGGAGAGCTTGCCGCGCTGGTCGATCTCGGCGATCTCGACCTGGACCTTGGCGCCGACCTTCAGCACGTCCTCGACGTTCTCCACGCGCTTGCCACCGGCCAGCTTGCGGATCTGCGAGATGTGCAGCAGGCCGTCCTTGCCCGGGAGCAGGGAGACGAAGGCACCGAAGGTGGTGGTCTTCACGACCGTGCCCAGGTAGCGCTCGCCGACCTCCGGCATGGTCGGGTTGGCGATGCCGTTGATGGTCGCGCGGGCGGCCTCGGCGGCCGGGCCGTCGGCGGCACCGATGTAGATGGTGCCGTCGTCCTCGATGGTGATGTCGGCGCCGGTGTCCTCCTGGATCTGGTTGATCATCTTGCCCTTGGGGCCGATGACCTCACCGATCTTGTCGACCGGGATCTTGACGGTGATGATCCGCGGCGCGTTGGGGGACATCTCGTCCGGGACGTCGATGGCCTCGTTCATCACATCGAGGATGTGCAGCCGGGCGTCGCGGGCCTGCTTGAGGGCCGCGGCCAGCACGGACGCCGGAATGCCGTCCAGCTTGGTGTCCAGCTGCAGCGCGGTGACGAACTGCTTGGTGCCGGCGACCTTGAAGTCCATGTCGCCGAAGGCGTCCTCCGCACCGAGGATGTCGGTGAGGGTGACGTAGTGGGTCTCGCCGTCGATCTCCTGGGAGATCAGGCCCATGGCGATGCCCGCGACCGGCGCCTTCAGCGGCACACCGGCGTTGAGCAGCGACATCGTCGAGGCGCAGACCGACCCCATGGAGGTCGAGCCGTTGGAGCCGAGCGCCTCGGAGACCTGGCGGATGGCGTACGGGAACTCCTCGCGCGTCGGCAGCACCGGCAGCAGCGCGCGCTCGGCCAGGGCGCCGTGGCCGATCTCGCGGCGCTTGGGGGAGCCGACGCGGCCGGTCTCACCGGTGGAGTACGGCGGGAAGTTGTAGTTGTGCATGTAGCGCTTGCGCGTCTCGGGCGCGAGCGTGTCCAGCTGCTGCTCCATGCGGAGCATGTTCAGCGTGGTGACGCCCAGGATCTGGGTCTCGCCGCGCTCGAACAGCGCCGAGCCGTGGACCCGCGGAATCGCCTCGACCTCGGCGGCGAGCGTACGGATGTCCGTGACGCCGCGGCCGTCGATGCGCTTCTTCTCCTTGATGACGCGCTCGCGCACCAGGGTCTTGGTCAGCGCGCGGTACGCGGCGGAGATCTCCTTCTCGCGCCCCTCGAACTGCGGCAGCAGCTTCTCGGCGGCCAGACCCTTGACCCGGTCCAGCTCGGCCTCGCGCTCCTGCTTGCCCGGGATCGTCAGCGCCTGGGCCAGCTCGTCGCGGACGGCGGCGGTCAGCGCCTCCAGGACGTCGTCCTGGAAGTCGAGGAAGATCGGGAACTCGGCGGTCGGCTTGGCGGCCTTGGCGGCGAGGTCCGCCTGCGCCTTGCACAGGACCTTGATGAAGGGCTTCGACGCCTCCAGGCCGGCGGCGACGATCTCCTCGGTGGGAGCCTCGGCGCCGTCCTTGACCAGCTGGATGGTCTTGTCGGTGGCCTCGGCCTCGACCATCATGATCGCGACATCGCCGTCTTCCAGCACCCGGCCGGCGACGACCATGTCGAAGACGGCCTCCTCCAGCTCGGAGTGGGTCGGGAAGGCCACCCACTGGCCCTTGATCAGGGCGACGCGGGTACCGCCGATGGGGCCGGAGAAGGGCAGGCCCGCCAGCTGCGTGGAGCAGGAGGCGGCGTTGATCGCGACCACGTCGTAGAGGTGGTCGGGGTTGAGCGCCATGACCGTCTCGACGACCTGGATCTCGTTGCGCAGGCCCTTCTTGAAGGACGGGCGCAGCGGGCGGTCGATCAGACGGCAGGTGAGGATCGCGTCCTCGGAGGGGCGGCCCTCACGGCGGAAGAACGAGCCGGGGATGCGCCCCGCCGCGTACATCCGCTCCTCGACGTCCACCGTGAGCGGGAAGAAGTCGAGCTGGTCCTTGGGGTTCTTGGAAACGGTGGTGGCCGACAGCACCATGGTGTCGTCGTCCAGGTAGGCCACGGCCGAACCGGCGGCCTGACGGGCCAGGCGGCCCGTCTCGAAACGGATGGTGCGGGTGCCGAAGGTGCCGTTGTCGATGACTGCTTCGGCGTAGTGGGTCTCGTTCTCCACCAGGGAAATCTCCTCTTCTGCGTCCCTCGTCCGTGTGACGGTGGACGGTGGTGGAGCAGCGCCCCTGGCCTTGCGGGCCGGCGGCCGGGCCGGTCTTCGATCGAAGCCACCGGAATTGCCAGTTCCGGGGGCCACTACCGAGGACCGGCTCCTGTGGCGCCGGTGCGGCGGGAATGAGGCGCTCCTCCTCGTTCGTTATGGCGTTGTTGGGACCAGACTACAAAGCTTCGGCCGTCATCACGACGGCTGTGCTCTCCGGCCCCTACGGTACGTAGCGCACTGGCTACGTACCGGCGTGAAGGCCGTACGGGTCACCTTTGGCTGAAACCGTACGTCGCCGTGTATGGCAAAGGGAGCGGCCCCCGTAGCGGGAACCGCTCCCTCCTTGGCGTCTTACTTGGCGCCCGCCGCACCCCGGCGGATGCCCAGGCGCTCGACCAGCGCACGGAAGCGCGTGATGTCCTTCTTCGCCAGGTACTGCAGCAGCCGGCGGCGCTGGCCGACCAGGAGCAGCAGACCACGGCGGGAGTGGTGGTCGTGCTTGTGGGTCTTGAGGTGCTCGGTCAGGTCGGAGATGCGGCGCGTGAGCAGCGCGACCTGGACCTCGGGGGAGCCGGTGTCGCCCTCCTTGGTGGCGAACTCGGTCATGATCTGCTTCTTCGTAGCGGCGTCGAGCGACACTCGGTACTCCTTGTTCGTATCAGCCGCCGAGTGCCCCTGGTCGTTGTCTCAGGGGATCTTCCGTGACTCGGGAGGCGGGGTCCGCTGGGCGCTGTCTCCCGAGACTCGGGGCCTCCGGGGACGCGTACGCAAACGGCCAGCACACAGAGTACCAGCGTCTTGGCGGGGGGTGGGCGGGAGGTTGGGGGGCGGGATGGGGAAGGGCGCGTGAGGAGGGCGCGCTGGGGGTGGGGCGGTGGGGTCAGAAGACGGGCATGGCGGTCAGGGTGCCGGACTGCAGTGCGAACACGCGGTTCCCGGCTGCCGCGAGCCGCCATCCTCCCTCGGCCCCCGGCGCGTACGGCCAAGCGATGCTTCCGCTGCGGACATCGACCGCCACCACACCCTGGTCCCCGCGCATGTCGACAGCCGCCCACACGCTGCCGCCCTCGGCGACGGGGGCGTCAAGCGGACGATCGTCGGCCGCGAACGGCAGCGTCCACGTCTCCGCCCCGTCATCCGCCCGCCGCGCCGAGAGGTCGCTTCCGTCCACGGCGTACACCACGCCCTTCCGAACGGCCGGCGCGCTCCAGCCGCTCCCGCCCTGTCCGGCGCGGGCCCACTTCTCCTCACCACTCGCCAGGGCGAGGGCCCTCAGACTCTTCCCTCCGAGGTACACGACGCCGTCCGCGGCGGCGGGGGTGAGGGCGGAGGTGGTCCCCTGCTGATGCGGGCCCCACGCGGTCCTGCCCGTGCGGGTGTCGAGGGCGGCCACGCGGCCGTCCGATCCGTGGATCACCAGGCGCCCCTCGGCGACCACCGCTTCGGCCGGTGCCTTGGCGGATGTGCTCACGGGCGCCGGGACCGTCCACAGAGTGCTGTGCGAGGTGAGGTCCACGGCGCGTATCCCACCGCCGCGTGTGGCGAGGTACGCCGCGCTCTCGTCGGCGCCGAGCAGCACCGCCACGTCGGCACGCGGCGCCGACCACCGCTTCCTGCCGTCCTTGGTGCCCAGCGCGAGCAGCGCCCCCTTGGTGTCGGTCGTAAGGATGACGTCGTCGGACGCGGCGAGCACGCGGGCGGTGACGGCGGCGGTGCGTTCGGAGGTCCACCGCCGCTCCCCGCTCCGCACGTCGTACGCGCGCAGAGCACCGCTCGGAGTCGCGACGACCACGAGGTCGTGGACGGGCAGCGGAGCGGGCAGAGCGGTGCCGGACGTCTCCGCTACGCGGACCGGACCCCACAGCGGCTGTGGGGCCGTTCCTTCGTCATAGCGCGACAGCGGCTCGGCCTCCCAGGGCCGCCCGCCGGCCTCCGCCTCGTCACCGCGCAGCAGCCACCACGCGACGCCTCCACCACCCGCCGCGAGCACGGTGCCGCCGGCGGCGAGCGTGCCGATGAGCCGCCGCCGGGAGGGGCCCGTACGGTCGCCGGGCAGCGCGGCCATGCGCCGGGCATCCGCCTCGCGCCGTGCGATGTCCTGCGCGAGCGGTCCGCTCTTCCAGGCCCGGTCCGCGCCGCGGGGCGGCGCCAGCGCCTGGCCGATCCAGTCGAGACCGGGGCGGCCCCTGGGGTCCTTGGACAGACAGGGCTCGACCAGAGGCCGCAGTGCGCCGGGCACCGAGCCCAGCTCCGGTTCGCCGTGCACCACCTGGTACTGCACGGCGGCCACATGGCCGCCTTCGTAGACCGGTCGTCCGCCCGCCGCGTAGGCGAGGACCACGCCGAGGGAGAACACATCACCCGCGGGCCCGGTCCGCTGCCCCAGCACCTGCTCGGGCGCGGCGTAGCCGGGGGTGGCGACGGTCTGTCCCGTGGTGGTCAGGGTCAGCCCGTGCTCGGGCCGGGCGATCCCGAAGTCGATGACCCTCGGGCCGCGGGAGGTCAGCACGATGTTGGACGGTTTGAGGTCGCGGTGGACCAGCCCGGCACCGTGGATGTCGTGGAGCGTGCGGACGAGCGCGGCTCCCAACGCCCTTACGGCGGGCTCCTCCAGGGCGCCGTACCGCTCGACGGCCTGGTCGAGCGTGGGCCCGGCGAGGAACTCCGTGGCGATCCACGGCCGCCCGCCCTCGGTCTGCGCCGCGAGCACCCGCGCCACACCGTCGCCCCGCACGGCCTGGGCCGCATGCGCCTCGCGCACGAAACGCTGGGCCATGTGGGGATCGTGAGCCACTTCGGGCCGCAGTACCTTCACGGCGGCCGTCCGGCCCTGCCCGTCCCGCCCGAGGTAGACCTGGCCCATGCCGCCCGCGCCCAGAACGCCGATGAGGCGGTACGGGCCCAGGCGCAGCGGATCGCCGGTGCCGAGGGGTTTCATGACGAAGGGTCTCCTGGTCGATGGGGGCTGGTCGGGATCAACGAGGCCGCGGGGCGGCCGGGCGGACCGCGTGCCAGGTCATTCCAGCGGGATGGCGCATACGGTCTTGCCACTGGTGATGACGACCAGGCCCGCGCGCCGGTGGGCCCGCATCACGGAGGCGGATACGCCGTCCTTGTCACCGGAAGGGCCCTGGAAGGTCCACGCCGCGCGATGGGTGCGGAGGTCGACAGCCCTGGCCCATCGGTCCTTCTCCGGCGAGCCGTAGAAGTACTTCTCGCCGACGACCGGAGTGGATTCATAGGCTTCGGAGGCGGTCGCCCGGTCGGCTCCCGCCCTCTCCTGCCACAGCAGCCGTCCGCTCTTCGCGTCCAGGGCGATGAGGCCGCTCCGCCGCTCGACGCTGTAGACCACACCGTCCTTGACGACCGGCGGGCCGTAGTGCTCCATGCTCGGGTCGTAGCTCTCCCCGGATGTCCGCTGCGCGCCGAACCGCCATGCGGTCGCGCCGTCGGTGGTGCGCAGTGCGAGAAGCTCCCGCCCACCGGTGAAGAGGTGGTCTTCGGTGACGGCGAAGCACCTGTCCAGGGCGATCACCGCGTCCGTTCCGAGCGGAATCCGCTTCGACCAGCGCTGGTCCCCGTCGCGTGGGTCGATCGAGATGGCCTCCTCCCCCGAGAAGCGCAGGAGTGAGGCACCGGCGGTTACCGCGGCGATGGGATCGCTGGTCCCCGCGGCGATGGCACGGCTCCACCGTCGTTTCCCGGTACGCAGACTGATGGCCAGCCGCTTCTCTCCGCCCTTCGCGTATCCCTCGGCGAACAAGGTGCCGTCCGTCACGGCGAGAAGTTTCGGCTCGAGGCCCAGGGAGCCGGTACGGGCGATCGGGGTTCCGAGATTGCCCGTCTCCAGGTTGACGGGAGCGATCGTGGTGGCGTCGCTCCCGTCGTCCGCCTCGCAGGCGAGGAGCCGGTCCCCGTCGACGACGACGGGGACGGTTCGGTCGCTCTCGCCCCGCTTTTCGCCCGTCCTCGCGTCCACGCAAAGGAATCCGTTGTCATGGACGATCACGACATGGTCGCCGACGATCAGGGACTTGACATCCGTGGTCGCCCCGGAGACCGACATCTTCCACAGCAGACGTGGTCCCGCACCGGCAGGGCGCCGGGTGGAGCGGGGCGCCGCGGCCGTACCGCCGTCGGATCCGTCCGGCCCGAACCAGGCCCAAGCCCCGGCCGCCCCGCCGGCCACGAGCGCACCGCCGCCCACCGCCGCGATCAGCTTCCGCCGGGAGAGTGCGGCTCCCACCCGCCGCGGCCCGGCGGTCTCGGTATGGGGCTCTGCCCGGGGAGCCGGGAGCCTGCCGGGCCGGACCTCCCATACGGCCGTGCAGCGCCGGGCGATCTCCGCGAGGACCGGGTCCGGCAGGTGGTCCGCGAACCGCCGGAGGTCATCGGCGTGATCGGTGCCCGCGCGGAGCCACTCCCCCAGCTCCAGCGTGCCGGGCCGCGCTCCGGGATTCTTGACGAGACACGGCGCCAGCGTCGCCCTCAGCCCCTCCGGCAGCCCGGACAGGTCGGGCTCGGCGTACCGCACCCGGTAGAGCAGATCGGCGGGCTGTCCGCTGCCGAAGGGCGGGCGGCCGGTGGCCGCGAAGACGAGCACTCCGGCGAGGGCGAACACATCGCCCGCGGCCGCGTGTTCACCACCGGCCACCTGTTCGGGCGACATATAGGCGGGCGTTCCGGCCGCCGCGCCCGTACGGGTCAGCCGGTCGTCGCCCGCCGCACGGGCGATGCCGAAGTCGATGACCTTGGGGCCGAGGGCGGTCAGCAGGATGTTGGAGGGCTTGAGGTCGCGGTGGACCACATCGGACCGGTGCAGCTGGGCGAGCGCCTCGCACAGGGCGGCTCCGAGCGCCCGTACGGCCCGTTCGGGCAGGGCGCCACAGAGCGCGACCGCGTCGTCCAGCGGCGGGCCGAGGACGTATTCGGTGGCGAGCCAGGGTGTCGGGGCAAGGGGATCGGCGTCGATGACCTGTGCGCCGTACTGTCCGCCGATGACGCGTGCCGCGTCGGTCTCCAGCTGGAACCGGGCACGGAATTCGGCCTGCCCGGCGTACTGGGTGTGCACGGTCTTGAGGGCGACCATCCGTCCCCTGGGCGAGCGGCCGAGGTAGACGGTGCCCATTCCGCCGCCGCCGAGCCGGGCGAGAAGGGTGTACGAACCCAGCGCTCGCGGATCGTCATGGGTGAGAGGAGAGACCATCGGTATCCGTATCAGTCCACTGGCAGTGCGTAGAGGATGGTGCCGTTCAGTACGAGGACGATTCCGGGCGCGACGCCCACGACCTGGCCCGGGACCGCGGCCTGTTGGCCCCTTCCGGCGAGCGCCGACCGCCACCGCAGCGAACCGTCCGCCGCGTCCAGGGCCTCGATCTCCGAATCGGTCACCTGGAAGACCGTGGCGCCCGAGTGGCTCACCGCGGTGCCGCCTCTCAACGACGAGGACTCCAGGGGAGCGGCACTTCCGCGCCGCCAACGCGCGCTTCCGCTGCGCACATCGACGGCATAGGTGATGGCGCGGGAATCGGTGGCGTAGAGCGACCGCCCCTGAGCGGCCGGCGTGCCGGACACCCTCCCCTTGGTCGCCATCCGCCAGCGTTCTTCGCCGCCGGCGATGTGGAACGCCCTCAGCACATGGTCGTCGCAGGAGACCAGGAGATCTCCCGGAGCCACCAGACGCTGCTCGGCGCTCTCGTCCTTCATCCCGGGGAACTTCCGGGTCCACAGCTTCCGGCCGCTACGGCGGTCGAGTGCCAGGTACGAGGAGGCGTCCTCGCCCGCGTCGTCCCCTTGGCTCGGCAGCAGCAGCATCGTGCTGTGCCACAGCGCGGTGGTCGTGCCGTCTCCGCGATAGGGAGCGGGAAGCGGCGTGCTCCATATCGCCTTGCGCCGCACGGAGTCGTAGGAGACCACCGCATGGTCCCCGCTCTCCGCTCCCCCATCGCCGTACCTCCTGGTCAGGAACCAGCAGATGTCCTTGACGGCCCCGAGGAATTGGTAGATCGCCGGGCCGTCCACTCCGTCGTACCGCCGCTCCACCCCCTTGATGCGGCCCGTGGCGAGCGAGACCAGGGAAAAGGCCGAGGTGTCCGGGGAGACGAACGTCCCGTTGTCGAGCAACGTGAGGGCGGACATGGGATAGAGGTCGTCACGCGACCAGATCTTCTTGCCGGTCCGGAGGTTCAGCGCGGTCACGGAGTCGGTGGTCGAGACAAGGGCGGTCCTGCCACGCCAGAGCAGCGGTGTCTGCTGTGGCTCGCTCCCGATGTCGTGGCGCCACAGCGGAGCGGGCGCGATCCCTCGCCGGTCGGACGCCCCACGGGATCCCGCGCCCTCGCCGGCCGCCCGCCAACCGGCAACTCCGCCCGCCCCGAGCGCGAGGCCGACCGCTCCGGAGAGGCCACCGACGACCAGGGCGCGCCGGAAGTGACGCGGCGGCGCGGCGGCGGCCGCCTCCTCGACGGGCTCGGGGGCCCGCACGGGAACCTCCGCCGGATACGCCGCGGCCTGCCTGGCAAGGGCCGTCGCCACGGCCTCGGGCAGACGGCCGACCGCTTCGGGGGCCGATGCCGCCAGGAGCTCCCCGGCCACCGTGTCCGGCCGGGGCCGCTGCCCGGGCTCTTGGGCGAGACAGGCCGCGAGCAGCTCTCCCAGCGCTTCCGGCAGTGCCGCGCGCGCCGGCTCGGCCACGTCCGGGCGGCCCGTCGCGGCGTAGCAGAGCACGGCGCCCAGCGCGTAGACGTCCCCCGCCGGGCTGGGCCGTTCACCCGCTCGCTGCTCCGGCGGCAGGCTGAAGGCGTCGGCCCCGAGCGGTGCGCCGCGGTCCGGGCCGTGCGGCGTCGCCGCTCGCACCAGTCCGTACCCGGTCAGCCGGGGCCCGTCCGCCATGAGGAGCGTGGCCTGCGGCGATATCCCGGCGTGCACGAGGCCGCTCGCGTGCCAGTGCGCGAGGGCGTGAGCGAGGACCGCGCCGAGCGCGCGCACCGTGAGTTCGGGAAAGGGGCCGTCATACACGGCCAGCGCGGCGGGAAGCGGCAGGGCGGGGAAGCAGGCATACGCGACCCAGGGGAGATCCGCGTCGGGCCCGGCGACATCGATCACGGGGGCGGCCCAAGGCCCGGTCAGGCGACGGGAGTTCGCTGCCTCCGACCGGAACCGCACCCGGTATCCGGGGTCGTCGGCGAGGGTCTCGTGCGGCAGCATCAGCACGGCCGTGCGGCCGGTGCGCTCGTCCCGGACGATACGGCGGCGCGCGTCGTCGGCGTGCCCACCGGCGTCGAGCGTGCCGATGACGCGGTACGGGCCGAGCCGGGTCGGTTCGGCCTCTCGCTGCGGTTCCATTCACTCCTCCCTGGCGTCCTGGCTCAGCTCAACGGCAGGGCGTAGACGCTGCTCCCGCTGACGACGACGGCCAGGTCCTCCGTCACGGCCACCCGGCGCCGAGCCACGACGGATGACCCCTTGTCCGACGCGGCGCCGAGGTCCATGAAGCGCCACCGCAGGGCGCCGTCCTTCGCGTCGAAGGCGTCGACTTCCACGTCATTCGCCGTGAGCACCGTGCGCCCGGACGGATCCACGACCGTGTCGGGTGTGCGGGCCCCGGACAGCGACTTCATCGCGAAGGCGTAGGTGCGCTGCCATCGCACCTCTCCGGTGGCCGTGGAGAGCGCGTGGACCGCGTAGCCTCCGTCGGAGGCGTAGACGACGTCGTCGTGCACGACCGGAGCACCGAAATCCGCGGTGTGCCCGGACCCGGCCTCGCCCTTGGCCCGCACGCTCCACGCGGGCCCGCCACCGTGCTCCAGGCCGTATCCGCGCAGGGTGGTGCTGACAGCGGCGATGAGGGTGCTGCGGCCGTCGGTGGTCACCGGCCGTCCGCCGGTCACGCCGTCATAGGACCGCTTCCACCGCCGCGTCCCCCGGTCCCGGTCGAACGCCTGGAAGGTGTCACCCCGCACGACGAGGGCGTCCTGGGTCAGATACCCCTCGTCGACGCCGGCGGGCAGGGGACTGCGCCAGAGTTCTTCCCGCCCGGTCAGGTCGTAGGCGATCAGGACACGGTCGTCGGCCGAGCCGCTCCCCCGGCCGCCCGCCGCGAGCCAGACGGTCCCGCCCGCGGCCGCCAGCAGGGCGGCGTACGGCGTGCGGCCATCCGGCCGGAAGCTCTTCGGCCGCCACTGGATGTCGCCGGTGCCGGCGGACAGCGCGGCGAGTCCGTCTCCCGGGACCAGGATCGAATCCTTACCGATGGGCAGAAGCCGTCCCCTGGGCCGGACGTGGTCCTGCGTCCAGAGTCGCTTGCCCGTATGGAGGTCGACTCCGGTGACGGCCGCGTCGTTCGCGACGACGGCTACCTTGTCCGCCCAGATGAGCGGAGGGTGTGTCGGCGGTCCGCCGGCCACGTCATGGCGCCACAGCGGTGTGGGCGGGGCGCCGTCGAGCCGACGGCGGGAGTGGCCGGCCGCCGCCAGCCGCTCAGCTGTGGTGGGCGGCGGAGGGTCCTCGTCAGTCGCCATCCACGTCGCACCGCCGCCGAGCGCGATACCCGCCGTGCCACCGGCCGCCCCGATGAGCAGCGTTCGCCTGGACGGGCGTACGGCGTCCTGCCGAGACGGACTCGTGGCAGCGGTCACGCCGCCTGACAGCCGGGTCGGCGCGTGCGGGCCGCCGGGCGTGTCCCCCCTGCCCGCGGCGATGGGTTGGGGCGCGCCGGGCGTCTCTCCCGGAACCGGTGCCCCTTCTCCGAGCGGCGCGTCCGCCGTCGACTCCGCTTCCGCCGGCTCGACCTCCGCCGCCAGCGTCGCCGCGGACTGCTCGGCCAGTGCGACGACCACCGGTGCCGGCAGCCAGCCGGGGCTCAGCAACGCCGCCGCCCCGCGGCTGCCCCCGTCCAGCGCGGTCGAACCGGGCCCGCCGGACGGCACCGGCGCGGGCGGACGCGCTGGCCCGCCGTCGAGGACCGTCGGCGTGGGTCCTGAGGGGCCCGCCGTCACGCCTCCCGGCAGTGGGAACCGCACGCCCCGGGTCAGCCCGTCCGCCAGCGCCGCCGCCGTCGGCCGGTCCGCCGGGTCCGGAGCGAGGCACGGGAGCACGATGCTCCTCAGCTCCTGCGGCAGCTCGCCCGCGCCGGGCAGCCGCCGCCCGGTCATCGCGTACGCCAGGACGGCGCCCAGCGCATAGACGTCCCCCAGCGGCCGCGGGCGCCCGCCCGCCGCCTGCTCCGGAGGCAGGTCGTCGGCGGCCAGCCCGGAAAGGCCCCTCCGCGTCTGCCCGTCCGGCCCCGCTGTCCGCACCGCGCCGAAGCCTCCCAGCCATGGCCCGTCAGCCGTCACGAACACGGTCCCCGGCGTGATCCCCGCGTGGGTGAGGCCCGCCCCGTGGATCTCGGCCAGCGTCTCGGCCAGAGCCGCCCCCAGCGCACATACCGTCCGGATCGGAAGCGGCCCTCCACACACCTGCAATGCGCCCGGCAGCGGCAGCATCGGGCGGTACGGAAGCGCGCTCCAGGGGAGGTCCGACGCGTTGCCGGAGATCTCTGCGGGGGCGAGACAGGAAAGCGGCCGAGTGCCGCCGAGCCGCCGTGCGTTCTCCGCCTCCGTCAGAAAGCGGCCCCGGTACGCCGCGTCGTGGGCGAACTCGGCAGACGGCGTGCTGATCAGGACCGTGCGGACCCCACCGGCACTGCGAGCGAGGAAGAGACGGGCGGCCGCCGGGGGGTCGTCGTCACCGGGAGCCAGCCTCGCGATGAGGTGATACGGCCCGAGCCGCCGCGGGTCGTCCTCCCTCAGCGGCTCCACCCGCGCCTCCCGAACTCCTCGGTCGGCCGTACGGTGGACGGCCCTCCCGGAGGGGTGGCCAGGCTCTCAGCCACTGGTCAGGCTCCGTGCCGAGCTGTAGACGTCCAGCACGGCGAGGCACAGGGGTACCAAAGACAGCAGGAAGGCGCTCTCGGCCAGGTCGGACAGCCGTCCCCAGAAGGGTGACAGGCCCTTCTTCGGAATGACCAGGGCGACGCCGATGATCAAGCCCGCGCCCACGGTCACGGACACCGCGAGCCAGATCGTCCGGATGTCCAGCGGCCCACGGTCGTTCTCGGTCAGGAGCTTGAGGACCGCGTCGGCCGGCGGGTTCAGCGACAGCCCCAGTACGAGCAGGGCCAGGGCGAGCAGACCCGCGCCGAAGACGGCGGCAACCTGGGCGGTGTACCGGAAGAGGCGGGCACGCAGCAGCATCGCCAGACCGGCCGCGAGCGCGAGAAGCTGCGCCCACACCCCCTCGGAGAAACCCAGGACCGCGGCGGCGCCCACGACGACGGCCGAGCAGCCGCCGACCATGCCCAGCAGCATCTCGTGACCGCGCCGGGTCTGGGCGGCGATGCGGTGGATGTCAAGGGGCTCGGCGTCCGGGCCGGTGTCAAGGTCATCGGCCGACGAGTGGGGCGCGGCGTAGCCGATGGGCAGACGGGCGACGCGAGCCGACAGCCCCGGCAGGAAGGCGATCACTCCGATCGCGACCACCGCGCACACGGCGGCCGTCTCGGTGGCACCGCCGTCGGTGAGGATCTCGCAGAAGGTGGCGAGGGTCCCGACACTCGCCGCGAAGACGGCGGCGACGAAAGGAGCGTCGCCACTGGGCATGACGATGACCAGGACGGCCGAGCCGACGAGCACGGTGACGCAGCCGAGCAGGAACTGGAGCCGTCCGACGCCCTCTCCCGCGTCCAGGGCCATGATCCCCGACCCGGCGATCATGAGATGGGGAAGGGCGGCCATACCGAGCGCTATGGCGGAGGCGCGGTCCTCGTACACCCGTGCCCGCATGCCGGCGAGGGCGGTCAACAGCACGCCCACGGCGGCGGCGATGATGCCCGGGAGGCCGTGCATGTCGTGCTTGACGGGATCGGCGAACCAGAGCACGAAACCCATGAGGATGAGGAGCAGCGCCCCTCCGAGCAGCCCCGCGGCCCGCAGGAACCGGTCGTTCCACAGCGTGCGGTCACGCGTGACCGCGGAGGCGATCGCATCGGACACGTCGTCATAGACGGCGGGGGGCAGCGACTCGGCGAAGGGCCGCAGAGCCAGCAGTTCCCCGTCCAGGATCTGCTGGGCGAGGAGAGAACGGCTGCTGTCCAGGACGGTGCCGTCGCGTCGCACCAGGTGATACCCGGTGGGAGCGCCGGTCGGCTGCGTCTGCCCGGTCAGCCGCAGGATCTCCGGGTAAACGTCGGCGACAGGGATGTCCTCCGGGAGGGCGACATCGATCCGGCTGTCGGGTGCGACGACGGTCACCCTGCAGAAACCGGTTGTTGCGGACGTACTCACGTGTGGGGCCCCCTGGTTCGGTCTGCGACATCGCCGGTGTCATGCGCGCGGCGGCCACCCTACCGGGGCTCTGGAGCTGATACGTCGATAGGATCGCTGACTCGCGGAGGGAGGCCGTCGCCACGGGGGTGCCGGACGAGAACTGTCCCTCCGTGTGGAGGGATGAGGGATCCGGTGAGCCAGGTCGTCGTCAAGCGCCAGCCAAGGGCTCTGCCGCCCGAGGTGCCGACCGAGGAACTCCGCCTCGAACCACCCCCGGAACTGCCGCGCGGGCAGCAAGAGGGCATGCTCATGCAGCTGCTCCCCACGCTCGGCATGGGTTCGTCGATGGTCTACTTCTTCATGCCGGGTGCCGCCCCGATGATGAAGATCATGGGCGTCATGATGATGTTCTCCACGCTCGCCATGACCATCGCCATGGTCATGCGGCATCGGCAGGGCTCTCAGGGCCAGCGGGCGGACATGCGTCGCGATTACCTCAAGTACCTCGCGCAGACGCGCCGGACCGTACGGCGCACGGCCCAGCGGCAGCGCGACGCCCAGTTCTATCTGCACCCCGCCCCGGAGCAGCTCTGGTCGATCGTCGCCGAAGGCAGCCGGGTGTGGGAACGGCGGCTGACCGACGACGACTTCGTACAGGTGCGGCTCGGGCTCGGGACGCAGCAGCTCTCCACGCCCCTGATCGCTCCCGAGACCGCCACCGTGGACGAACTGGAGCCGCTGACAGCAGGCGCGATGCAGCGCTTTCTCGCGACCCAGGGGTCACTGGACAACCTGCCCATGGCGGTGTCGCTGCGCGCCTTCTACCACATGACCGTGTCCGGAGCTCCGCAGCAGGTGCACGGGATCGCCAGGGCGCTGATCGCCCAACTGGCCACCCTGCACTCGCCGGAGGACCTCGTCATCGCGACGGTGGCCTCGCGCGGCGCGGCGGAGCAGTGGGAGTGGACGAAGTGGCTCCCCCATGCGCAGGTGCCGGGATCCTTCGACGGCGCGGGCTCGCGGCGGCTGTTCGGCGACTCCCTGGCCGAGGTGGAGGAGCTGCTGAGGGGGCGGCTGGAGGGCCGTACCCGCTTCAGCAGGGACGGGCAGCCGCTCCTCGACCAGCCGCATCTGGTGCTCGTGCTCGACGGCGCGATGGTGCCGCCGGACTCGGCGTTCGCTGCGGCCGAGGGGTTGCAGGGCGTCACCGTCATCGAGGTGGTGGCGGGCGAACTCGACGAGCCGCGCGGCGGTCTGTCGATCGTCGTACGGCCGGGCAAGCTGCAACTGGAGTCGCAGGTCGCCGGATACGACGGCACACCCGACTCGCTGTCCGTGGAGGCGGCGGAGGCGCTCGCGCGGCAGCTCGCCCCGCTGCGCATGGGCGGGGACGACGACGATGAGCCGCTGCTGGCCAACCTCGACTTCACCGAGCTGCTGGGGCTGGGCGACGCCGGTTCGGTGGATGTCTCCCGCACCTGGCGGCCCCGCTCGCTGGCCGAGCGGCTGCGGGTCCCGATCGGGGTCTCCGAGGACGGCTCCCCGGTCATGCTGGACCTGAAGGAGGCGGCGCAGGAGGGTATGGGCCCGCACGGTCTGTGCGTCGGCGCGACGGGCTCGGGCAAGTCGGAGCTGCTGCGCACGTTGGTGCTGGGGCTGGCGGTCACGCATTCGTCCGAGACCCTCAACTTCGTCCTCGCGGACTTCAAGGGCGGCGCCACCTTCGCGGGCATGTCGGAGCTGCCGCATGTGGCCGCGGTGATCACCAACCTCGCGGACGACCTGACGCTGGTCGACCGCATGCGCGACTCGATCACCGGTGAGCTGCAGCGCCGTCAGGAGCTGCTGCGTTCGGCGGGCAATTACGCCAACATGCACGACTACGAGAAGGCGCGGGCGGCCGGAGCCCCACTGGAGCCCCTGGCGTCACTCGTTCTGGTGATCGACGAGTTCAGCGAGCTGTTGACGGCGAAGCCGGACTTCATCGAGATGTTCATCCAGATCGGCCGAATCGGCCGTTCGCTGGGTGTGCATCTGCTGCTCGCCTCGCAGCGGCTGGAGGAGGGCCGCCTGCGCGGCCTGGAGACCTACCTCTCCTACCGCATCGGTCTGCGCACCTTCTCCGCCGCCGAGTCCCGTACGGCCCTGGGCGTGCCGGACGCCTACCACCTTCCCCCCGTGCCCGGCTCCGGCTATCTGAAGTTCGGCACCGACGAGATGACCCGCTTCAAGGCGGCGTACGTCTCCGGCACGTACCGCACGGCCCCCGCGCAATTCGACAGCGCGTCCCTGCCCGTCGAGCGCCGGCCGGTGCTGTTCACGGCCGCCCCGGTCCCGGTGACCTACGCCGCCCTGGATCCGGCGAGGCTGAACGCCCCGGCTCAGCCCGAGGACGACGCGCTGGCCGAGACGGTCCTGGACGTCATCGTGAGCCGCCTGGAAGGCCAGGGCCAGCCCGCCCACCAGGTCTGGCTGCCTCCCCTGGACGAGGCGCCGTCCATGGACGAGCTGCTTCCGCCGCTGGCCCCCACCCGGGAGCGGGGTCTGCAGTCGGCTGACTACGCCAGGCCGGGCGGTCTTGTCGTTCCTCTGGGCCTCATCGACAAGCCGTTCGAGCAGCGGCGCGACATCCTCTACCGCGACTTCTCCGGCGCCGCGGGCCACATGCTGGTGGTGGGCGGCCCGCAGTCCGGCAAGTCCACTCTGATGCGCTCCTTGGTCGCGGGCTTCGCCCTCACCCACACCCCCGCCGAGGTGCAGTTCTACGCACTCGACTTCGGTGGCGGCGGTATGAGTGCCATCGCGGATCTGCCGCATGTGGGCGGGGTCGCCTCCCGCCTGGACCCGGAGAAGGTGCGGCGGACCGTCGCGGAGGTCTCCGGGGTTCTCGCCCGGCGTGAGGAGTACTTCCGCGCCAAGAACATCGACTCCATCGGCACCTACCGGCGCCAGCGGGCGGCAGGGCAACACGCCGACCAGGGCTGGGGCGATGTCTTTCTCATCATCGACGGCTGGGGCAACTTCAAGGCCGAGTACGACATGCTGGAAGGCATCGTCACCGACATCGCCGGCCGAGGGCTCGGCTACGGCGTCCATGTCGTCATCACCGCCTCCCGCAATATGGAGGTCCGCGCGTCGCTGAAGGACCAGCTGCTCAACCGGCTGGAACTGCGTCTCGGCGACACGATGGACTCGGAGTTCGACCGCAAGGTCGCCGCGAACGTCCCGGTCGGCGTCCCCGGCCGCGGGCAACTCCCGGAAAAGCTTCACTTCATGGGCGCTCAGCCGCGTATCGACAAGGGCCACGACCCCAATGGCATGACGGAAGCGACGACCGAACTCGTCCGCGCGGTCAGCGCCGCCTGGTCCGGCCCGCCCGCCCCGCGCGTGCGGTTGCTCCCGCGCAAGCTCCGCGCGGACGAGCTCCCCAAGGGCTTCGAATACCCGCAGCACGGCATTGCGATCGGCATCGACGAGACAAACCTCGAACCGGTATTCATCGATTTCGAGACCGACCCGTTCTTCGTCATCTTCGGCGAAAGCGAGTCGGGCAAGACATCGCTCCTCCGTCTGATCGCCAAGCAGATCATCGAGCGGTACGGTCCGGATGAAGCGAAGATCGTGGTCGGCGACTACCGCCGCTCCCTGCTCGGGGTCATCCCGGACAGCCATCTCCTCGAGTACGCTCCGATCGCGTCCGCACTCGAACTCCACGCCAATGCGCTGAACGGCCTGATGGAGCGACGCGCCCCCAAGCCGGACATCACCCCGCAGCAGCTCCGCGACCGCAGCTGGTGGAGCGGCCCCCAGTTCTTCGTCATCATCGACGACTACGAGCTGGTCTCCACCAGCAGCGGCAATCCGCTGGCAGTTCTGACCGAGAACCTGCCCTTCGCCCGCGACGTCGGCATGCGCTTCATCATCGCCCGCAACTCCGCGGGCTCCTCCCGTTCGATGTTCGAGTCCTTTATGCAGCGCGTGAAGGAACTCGGCGCCCAGGGCATGGTGCTGTCCGGTGACCCGGGCGAGGGCGACGTCTTCGGCGGGGTCCGCCCTCGGCCCATGCCGCCGGGTCGTGGCTTCTTCGTCTCGCGCAAGCGTGGGGTACCGCTGACTCAGGTCGGGTGGCTGCCGGAGCAGTAGCGCTGAACATGGTGGGCGAGACCCCACCCAGTTGCTAGCTTTTGAGGAACAACTGCCGTGCAGACCACGCGGCTTCATACATTTTGGGGGAAGTATGACGTTCGACGACGAGTGGTCCCAGCTTCGGGCCGCGGCCGCGGACAAACAGTCGACACGTATGCGCCTCAACCACGCGGGCAGCGGAGGCGCGGCCAGTACGTCCTCTCGAGGCGATCTGGTCCTGAACCAGGACGACCTGGGCCGGGTGGGCCATGAGGCGTACATACTGCACGGCCGTCTCAAGAAAGCCGGCGACATTACCCGCGGCGCCAAGGACGACGGGTCAACCTCCAAAGCGGCGACCGTCCTCTCCTCACACCACTTCACCATCGGCGATGCTCTGACGACGACAGCGATGGTGTGGAACGATCAGCTCAAGACGCTCCTCCAGGCATGCGCCCATATCTCGAACCATCTCGACTACACGAAAAAGTCGCACACCAATGAGGATGCGAAGATCGCTGCGTCCATGGCACGGAGGGACGGCAGCGCCATGCCGGCCTCCGAAATCTCCAAGTACTACAAGTAAAGGGGACTTGCCATGGCACGCCTGACCTTCGACGACCTTTATCACGTCTCCTTCAGCAGTCTCGGAGCCGCGGCCGACGACTGGAAGGAGATGGTGGACCAGCTCGATACGCTGGCCACCGACGCCGTTGACGGCATGGTGAAACAGGCCGACGCCGCCCGCTGGGCGGGCGCCAACTCCGACGTCACCAAGCCGTTCGTACGCAAGACGGCCAAGGAGTTCGGCGACGCCCACACCGAAGCCAAGGGCATCTGGAGCATGCTCCGGGACGCCCACTCGGACCTCGTCTCGGTCCAGTCGGACCTCAAGAAACTCGTCGATGTCGAGGCCAAGGGCAAGAACGTCCGGGTCACAGGCCTGGACGACGGCACGGTGTACTGCGTCTATCTCCATCAGCGCGGAGACAGCGACCAGCGCACACAGAAACAACTCGACTATCTGGACGACCTGGCGAGCCGGATCAACAACCTCATCGCCAAGGCAGACGAGATCGACAACTCCGTGGCCGGCGCCCTGAAAAAGATCCACGGCAGCGACAGCCACAACTTCGGCCATGCGAAGTACGACTCGCTGGATGACGTCCAGGCCGAACGAGCGGTTCAGCTGGCCAAGAAGAGCCTCGCCAAGTACAAGCAGGGCGAGGAGCTCAGCACCAAGGAGCTCGCAGAGCTGAAGCAACTGCTGTCGGACAACGCCAAGGATCGTGAGTTCACGGTCGACTTCTACAAGTCCCTAGGGCCCAAGGACGCGCTCCGTTTCGAGGCGCAAATCGCCATCGACGCCTCGGCAGAGGGAGACAAGACCCAGCTCAAGCTGGCGCACAGCATTCAAACGAGCATGGGCGTAGCCCTGGCGACCGCTACCGACCCGCCCACGGGCAAGGACAACCCCGACACCGCGTTCCGAGAGAACAAGGACTACCTCGGTAAGGCATGGCAGTCGGAGCTCAAACGGGTCGGCCGAAACAAACTTGAGCTGGGCATCGGGTTCGACCACGCCGAGCCCGTCGGCTATCAGGCCCTCTCGTCCTTGCTGCGACATGGAAACTACGACAAGAGCTTCCTCGTCCCCGTTGCCGAGGACATGGTCACCATCGAACGAAAAGGTGGCGGCTGGCCCATTCCTGACCAGTTCAACGGCGAGAACCACTTCGGCCTCAACCTCGACAAAAAGGGCGGCCCCGGCTGGGACCCGATGACCGGGGTCCTCGAAGCCTTCGGCCAGAGCCCCGAGGCGTCGACCGCGTTTTTCAACGGTTCCACGGGTGAAGGCGCGAACGACGACCTCAAGAAGCTGAGCAACCTTGATTACTTCCTGGGTGACAAGGACGGGAAGAACGGCCGCGAATGGCCTGCGGACAAGACAAGTGGCTACGTCCTGCCGGACGAAAAGAGTAAGACGTTCGGAAAGGATGCACTGGGACACGCTCTCGAGTCCGCCACGACTGGCCGGGCGTATGACAGCGACGGGCCTTCAGTAAAGCACACCCAGGAACGCGCGGATCTATTCCACACAGTGGTGGAAAAAATAGGATCAAACCCAGATCTCGTCAAGGCGGATGGCAGGCTCGCACCGATCGCCGACAGTCTCGGAAATATGTCGGCTGATTACATGCACGACATTCAGAGGGCACTCGCCGGCGGCGACCAAATTGGCTACATCGGGCACTTCGGCGCTGATGCCTATCTTGGTGATTTGAATCAAGGGGGCGGCGAGCTCAGGCAATTCCTACAGGCAACGGCGGAAGACCCCGACGCCTATGCGTCCATCACTCACGCCCAGCAGGCCGTGACCACCGAAATCATCCGAGATGCCATGGCAAACCCTGGTGACGAGACGCTGTCCGCCGTCGCCACACGCGCTGCCGCTCCTGGAGGGGAGCTTTCTGGTATTACCTCCGCGGGCCGGGCTGACGCGATAGCTGCAGCTGACGACAGCGTGGAAAAGATCAATGAATACAACAAGAAGCTAGAGACTGGGAACAAATGGGTATCGCGCGTCGTGGAGATGGGCGTCGGAAGGGTACCCGTGGGCGGCGATATCGTCGGCTGGGCAGTTGAAGACGTCCAGGAAGCCGCCCTCAACCATTACACCAAAGACCCTCAGGAAGCGGCTGACCAGATAGTGGAAAACCGAGAGAACTATCTGAACGGCGAGCGCGAAGCGGCCGCCCAGGCCGCAAAGCAGGCGGTTCTCGACGCAGCACAGCAGGCAGGGCTATCCACTGATCAAGGCAGTCCAGCTGCCGGCGCGGCCGACGATGTATACCAGGAGACCAACTACGCCCATTCGGACGGCCGGTCCCGATGAACGAGATCTCCTCCTCACCGAAAGGCTCAAGGTGCTGAGCTCAACACGCAGTCGAATTATTGCAGCCGCAGCGGCACTGCTTCTCATCTGCGCGGGTACCTGGTGGGCCATTGATGCATCACAGTCGAGCGATGAAGCCATCGAAATCCCGGAAAAGGTCTGCGACGAGCGAGTATCCGGCAAGAGCGTCACAAATCTCTTCCCCAAGAAAGGGGATAAATTCAAGGAAGAGACATATCAATTCGACGCACGGAGGAATTACGGAGACTGCAAGCTCCAGGCTGGAGGAGAAAAGGCGGGTTTCTCCTATATCTACCGGTCAGGCGGCAAGTACCCACGCAAAAGCATCCAGAGCCAGGGGGTCCGGGTCAGTCTGGGTGAAGCATACGGCTACATGAGCAAGCACAATGGAGCCATTTTGTTGTACATACCGTGCGGCACTAACGCGGAGAAAGACACGGGGAGCAGACTGCTCATCACTGCTGGTGCCAGCATGGTCGAACAAGCCAAGGAATCGCAGCAGCTGAACGAGTCAATGAAAGAAATAGGGCCCCTCGCTGCATTTACTGCACAGGCAGCACGGGATATGTCTCGAGGATGGTTCAAGTGCCCGGGCTCCGAGAGTCTTCCAGACGGTCCTGTAGTCATTCACTGGAATGACTAACTGTTCTTGCGGCTAGATGTTCTCCGCAATGCAGCACGTCACCGAGTTTTTCACGCCCTCCCGGGGGCGTCGCCCAACAATGCGAATGCCCCGCATCATGGGCGCTCAGCCCCGTAGCGTCATGATCGCGTCGGCATGGGGCGAGGCGACGGCCCAACTGGTGGCGCCCTCAGCTTCCTCGCCCCGGCCCGCCCGCTCCGCGCGGGTGCGTAGCCCTCTAGAGGACTACGTGGCGGCGTCGCTGCCGGAGCAGTAGCGCGGCATGCGCGAGGGGCTGCGAGCCGCAGAGCCCCCTGCTAGCTTGACGTGGACATCAAGCGAGTTCGCTTTGCAACGTCATTCAACGGGGGAATCATGGCATTCGAGGACGAATGGGCCGACATCAAGGCCGAAGCCGCAAAACAGCAGGAATCCCATATGCGGCTCAACCAGCTCGACGACGGCAACGGCGGCCGGGGCATTCCGCAGAAGAAGCTGAAGGTCACCGCTTCGGTCCTGCGAAACAAGGCCGGCAAGGTCGACCACGTGAGCACCGGCTTCGCCAAAGCGGACAATGAGACCATGACCGAAACCGGTCAGGTGAAGGCGAGCCTCAAGGGCTTCGACTGTGCGGCGGCGTTCGCCACGTTCCAGGAGCGGTGGGGAGCCCAGATGCGCTACGCCCAGGGGCTCCTGTCGCAGGGCCTGGCGGGGCCGCTGAGGGACGCCGCCACTCACTTCGAGGTGACCGACAAGGGCGTCGGCGAGGGGCTTGACCGAGGGAAGAAGCAGGGCGGCGGCCAGGACAAGGTCGCCAGGTAGCACTTGCCCCCTCGGAACGACGGTCCCAGCTCAAGGCGGAAGCACAAATGGTCACATATCACTCGCTCATCACCGTCGACCTCACCCCACTCTCCGAGGCGGTCGGCAAGTGGCGCAACCTGCCCGGCAAGTTCCGACAGGTCGGTACGAATCTGCGCACGGAGGTGGAGACGCCCCTGACCAACTCGGATTGGGAGGGCGAGGCGGCGGAGGCAGCATTCAAGAGGATCCAAAAGGCGGCGAAAGAGATCGAGTTGGCCGCTTGCGAGGCCGAGGACGTCCATAGCCTCCTGCACGACGCACACAAAGCGTTCAAGGAGGCCAAGAAGAAGCTCCTGGAATACAAGAAGGACGTCGAGGACTCGAAGCAACTGGCGATCGACGACACCGGGCACGTCTCCTACAAGCCGACGAACCTTGATGACCTTACGCCGGCAGAACAAGGGATGCAGGCGAAGAACTACCGCGACGTGGTGGCGGACTACAACCGGTACATCAACGAGATCGTCGTCAACGCCACCACGACCGACGAGATCCTGGCCTGGGCGCTGACACAGGACGGCAACGGGCGGGAGGAGGGGTTCTCCGCCGACGGGTACACCAGTACCAAGGACGCCAAGGCCGGTCGCGAGCAGGCACGCAAGGACCTCAAAGATGTCGAGGAGCTGGCGAAGTCCAAGAAGAATCTCAGCGCCACCGAGATCGCGCGGGCGAACACGCTCCTCTCTCGGCACGAAGGCGACCCCTACTTCTCGGAGAAGTTCGCCACCGACCTCGGCCCGAAGGGAACTCTCGAATTCTGGCAGCACGTCACGACCGGCCAGCAATTCGGCGACGAACGCACCAAGAACCTGGAAAAGCTCCAGAAATCTCTCGGCTACACCCTCGCCACCGCCTCTCACTCCAACAGCGATGAGATGAAGCAGTGGAAAAAGGACATCATCAATCTGGGGCCCCGGCGTGTCATGGACACCGACTGGGAGGCCGGGACGAGTACTCCTGGGTCCTACGGCTTTCAGGTGACGAGCAGCCTGCTGCGCTACGGCGAGTACGACAAGGACTTCCTCGTCGACTACGGCAAGGGCTATCCCGATCCGCACAGCAAGGACGGCCGCACCGGCGGCCTGTTCGAGTTCGACCGCAAGCACAAGGACGATCTGAAGGATCTTTACTGGCCCGATGGGTACGAGACCTACGTCAACTTCGGCGAGGACAATGACCACGGAGTCGACCCCATGGCCGGCTACATGGAGTCGCTGGGGCACAACCCCGAGGCGGCGCAGACCATCTTCCACCGCGACCGCTTCGAGCAGGATGCGAGCGTCCCGCCGAACGACGACCTCATGTATCTGCTCAAGGAACGCAAGTGGCTGAACGGAAACTTCTTCGCCGACGACGGTAAGGGATACGGCTACGACGAGCTGGGGCACGCCTTCGAGGCTGCCTCACTGGGGCATCCGTACGACCAGCCCGAGCTGGGGCTCCACCGCAACCCCGCCAGTGTCAATGTCGCGACACAGCTGATCAGTGTGGTCGGCGACAACTCCGGCATCCTCGCGGACAAGCAAGGTCTCAGTGACAGCTTGGCCCGCGTGGGCGCCGGATACATCGACAATCTGGACTGGGCCACCGCCAACCACGGCGATGCCGAATCGGGGGCGAAAACCCGCGACGCGGCTTTCGGCGCACTCGGCCCGTCCGACATCTCCGTCGCCAATGAGACAGCCAAGAACTTCCTGTCGGCGGTCGGCAGGGATGACGGCGGCTACCAGATTCTCTCCGCGGCCCAGCACGACTTCACGACAAACGTTCTCAAGGCCCACCCGAATGCGGACGACCCTCTCACTCTGGCTCTGGGCACCGGGGCGGAGACGCAGGGCATCCTGGACGAGGCTCGCTCGGACGCCATCATGAACGACGCGAACGACAGCAAAGAGGAGAAGGCGAGGAAGCTGTCGGAGGCGGGAGAGTGGCAGAAGTACCGGACGAGCACCGGCATCAGCACCGTCACCAGCCTCGTCACCGTTCCATTCGAGGCGGCCAAGGCCACGCCTTTCGTCACGCCCTTCGTCGACGCCGCCACCGGTGCCATCGATACCCAGGCCGGCATCAACATCGACCGGGAAATCGAGCAGCAGCAGAAGGAGTTCGACGCGAAGGTCGACGCAGACGCTCACAACATGCAGAAGAAGTTCGTCGAAACGAGCCAGCGTCGTTCGGTCAACCCGCTCGACGCCTATATCGCCGGCCATCCTGAACTCGACAACAGCGCTTGGTACAACCAGGCCAGCGAGCGCGTAAAGGCCGGCTACATACGTGGCGTCGGTGACGCCCAGCTGACCGGGAGCGGCAGTTGACGGAGTCGACAGGAGAGATCGTGCACCGCAAGTTTCGCCCGGCTCTGGGGCGACTGGCAGCCCTCGTCTGCACGTCTGTCATTGCCGTGACGGGCTGTGGCGGCGACGGCGAATCCGGGGCCCCGAAGCCCACCTCGAAGTCGGCCTCGAAGCCGACCGCCGGCGCCGGGCTCATCCCTGTCGCCCAGGCCTGTGATGGCCTGTTCGACGAGGCCGTCGCGAAGGAGGCCCGGGAGCCGAACGGGCCCAGCGAGGTCTATCCGGTCAGGACCGAGAGCACCGGTCAGGTGGCGAAGGCGCTGCGGGAGGAGTCGGCCAGGAGAGGCACGCCCGAGGACCTCTGTACCTTGACAAACAAGGCCGAGGGGAAGGAACTGCTCGCCCTCACCGTGGCGTGGACTCCCGACGCACCCCCCTCGGGCCGGTCCGTGCACTACACGACCACCGTCGGCCCGGAGGACGCCGGCAGGCTCCTCGTCGCATGTGACCTCGGCAGCGGCGGCGGGACGGAATCGGGAGGCACTCGTTCCCTGGAGTTCGCCATGCGCGACTACTTCACCGTCAGCGACCACTCCCACGCCAAACTGCTCATCGCCTCGGCGAAGAAGATCACCTCCCAGTTGGACTGCCGCGAAACTCCCGAATTCCCGGACCCGAAGGACGTGGCGCCGCCACCGAAGCCGGGGCTGCGGTAAAACGCGAACATGGGGGTGGGCAACCGCTTCAGCGGTTGCCCACCCCCATGCGCTTGCGACCGGACCGTCAGATGGTGATGTCCTGGAACAGCTGGGCCGACTTCTTGTCGGTCGCGTGGTAGTCCATGCTGCCGGTCCTGACCTTGGTCGCCACCTCTTTGAGCGTGCTCTCGATGTGGTTGGCGCGCGTCTTGAACTGCCTCTCGGCGGCCAGCATCATCTGGTGAGCCTCACCCTCCCAACCCTCGGTCACGGCCTTGACCGAGGCGATGATGGCCTCGATCTGCTGGCTCACCACCCGCGCGCCGCGCTCGAGGTCACCGGCGGTGTCCTCGAGCGAGTTGTATGTGACCTTGATGTCCATCCCGTCACCGGACACTTATGCTCCACCCCTCGTGGTGTCTTGATGGTTGTCGATCATTTCTGCCTCAGGGCCTTGATGACGCCCTTGAGCGACTAGAACTGATCGACCTTGCTGTGGGCCAGGCCATCCGCACCACTGCCGAGGTGCCCGCCGGCCGCGCTGCCATTGACGTCAACGCTGCGGAGCTGGGATGCGATCTCACTGTCGTTGGCACCACCCGAACGGTGCGTGAGCTGCACCGCTTCGTGGATGTTGACGATCAGCTGACGCAGAGCCTCGTGGTCCTCATTGAGGCTCATCTGCGCCCTCCTGAACGCGCTTCCGCCCTGACCAGTCCACGCCGCCTCCACCGTGTCGATGGCGTTGATCAGCGTGCGCAGGTTCTGCGAGAGGTCCTCGCTGACGCGGCCGAGGTCGCCCTCGAACTTCTTGAAATGTGCGTCGCTAATCCGCTGCGAGCCCGACATCTTTCCACCTTCCCCCATGATGTGTTGGTGAGCCGAGCTGGGGATTCTTCGTCAGCTCACCACTCTGTGGAGTTTCCTACCTGACATGGCAGGAAGCGTATAGCTGTAGTTGGTGCTGGTGCTGCTTACGGCCTGGCCATCGTTCCACCGCGGCGTCGCACGACGGTGAAGGCGACCGCGGCCCCGGCGACCACGACAACGCCCGCGCCCAAGGCGACCCAGAGCGTCGTATTACCGCCGCCGTCGCTCGCCTTGGCCTCCGCTGCGGGCTTCTCAGCGGCTTGCTGGTCCGATGCGGGGGGCTGTGAGGCGCCCCCTGCGGCCTTAGACGCCGATTCGGAGGGCTTTGGTTTCGTAGCTCCCTCACGAGCGAGCAACGGATTGGTGTTGGCCGGCCCCGGATCACCTTCGCCATCGAGAAGCACCTTGCGAGGACGGACCGAGCCATACCCGAGGTAACTGCTCGGGACGTCACCGGTCTTGGGCTTCGCAGCGGTCTGCATCATGACGCGGAGGACCTGGTTGTTGGTCCACTTGGGGTGCTTGGACCAGATCAGGGCGGCGGAGGCGGAGGTGATGGCGGTGGCTTGGCTGGTGCCATGTGAAGTGCAGACATTACTCCCGCAGCGAATGGGGATTTCGTCCCCAATGGCTACCAGTCCTACTTGATCGCCATGCGTAGAGAACTCAGCCACCTTCCCCGCGCGATTGATGGCACCCACACCTACGACACCAGAAAGTGAAGACGGATACTCGGGGTAGTTGTCTTTATTCCCACTGTTCCCCGCGGCAGCGAATATCAAGGCACCTTTGTTGATCGCGTATTTTACGGCGGCCCGAGCCTTGGTGAAGTACATTGAACTCGTGCCGCCTGTCCCGAGAGAGATATTCAGGACTCGAGAACCGTGGTCAACCGCATACCTGATGGCCCTGGAAATCAGCGGGTCGGCGGCATCCGTCCTGCCATCGACAATGGCTTTGATGGGAAGGATCTTGGATTCCGGCGCCAATCCCTGGATGCCACCGTCGCTCCCTGTCCCTGCGATGAGAGCGGCCATATTAGTTCCATGTCCGTTCTCATCCTTATTCACATCTGTTGGTGAGTTAGAGGCGTCTGTGCCGGGCAGCACTTGCCCTCGTAGCTCGGGCAACGATGCCTTAACACCCGTGTCGATCACGGCGACAGTGACCCCCTTACCCTTACTCACCTTCCACATGTCGTCGGCCTGCATGTCCTTCAGGTACCACTGCTGAGAGCTTATGTCTTGTGCGGCTGCCGCAGGCGCGATACCACCCAGCGTCATGAGCCCGGCCCCGAGTGTTGCCAGAGCCGACAGGGAACGTCCTCGCGCTCCGTACTTCTGGAATGGCATAGGTGAGTGCTCTCCTCGGCATTGCACAGGGATCTGTCGATCTAATCGATGACCGGCGGGACTGTGTCACGCCGTCCACCGGACCAGCTCTCTTCGTCTTCCTGAAGGTAATCGGGCCTGGAGCCGGAGGCGTCCGAGCCGTTCTGACCTGCCCTGCCAGACCGCGGCATCAGCTCAGGTTCCTCCTGGTTGCCCCGCACAAGCCCTGATCCCCCGGGGGTGAAATCCAACTGCGATCCGCGCGCAGAACGCGTACCGCTGACGGGGCCTCCCGATTCCGACGAAAGCCGTCGGCTCTGGCCGCCATTGCTCCCAGGCGCGTGCGTTCCACCCTCGGCGGACGCACCGCCTGCGCTCAGAGGACCACGCCTTGGAGGGAGACCGTGTTCGTCTCCGATGACCGTCCCCCGCGGTAAACGCTGCCCATTCGCGTTGTTCGGCCCTCGTGGACTGTCCACCGTCCCGCCCGGCTCCGAGGCGAGCCGTCGGCCCGGCCCGGCGTTCGCCGACGGGGGCGTTCCTTTCCCGAAACCGTGCGTGGCGGGTCCCATCGGCCCGCGCTTCACCAGCCCTTGTTCTTCTCCGATGACCCTGCCCCGGGGAATCCGCGGAGCGTTGGTTTGCCCCGGTGGACGAGCCTGGGTCCCCCCGTGAATGCCGTCCGGCAAGCCGACCCGAGGAATGCCCGTCGGCCGGGGCTGCTTCACGGCGCCTTGGTAAGGGCCAAGTGGCTCTCGCACAGGGTTACCCCTGCCCGGCATAGGCGGCGGGGCACTTGGCAGCAGCGGCCTGGGCACGTTTGGCCCTACGGGATTAACGCGTTGCTCGGGCGCATCTTGCGGCGGCGCCACAGGAAGCCTTCCTTGGTCGATGACGTCCGGTGTGGGCGGCGTCATCGTGGAGTCAATGCTGGTCCTGGCATCCGGCACAGTATTCGGCACGACGTCCACATCCGGGTCACCGTGTTCTGTGGGAATGGCCCCTGGCTGATGCGCAGTGACAGCGTCCGGACTCCCACCGAGATGAGTAGCAGCGGATACCGGCGTACCTCCCTCGGATTGAGTCGTCCCTGAGGAGTTGGAGGCAGGCGGGCTGTAGTGCGGGGCGAGCCCGGGCGGCAAGGGCGGAAAGTTCGGCTCCTCGAGAGCCTTGATCTCCGTGTACGCCGTCTCATAGTACGAGTCCAGCTTGTCCATTTGCTGGAGCGCTTCCAGGTGGTGCTTGTCCGCGACCGCTTTCTCCGCGTCGCTCTTGTGCTTCTTGTCATCAGCCGCCGTCGGGGCCGGCATCGCTGCCTTGACCTCGGTCAGGCCCTGGCCCGCAGTGGACATGTGTACACCGACGAGCAAGGTGTAGTCGGCCATCTTGTGGGTCTGCTTGGCCACCTCGCGACCCCAGGTCCGGAATGCATCGGCGCCCTCGCCTTCCCAGTGCACCCGCTCCGCGTGGGCCTTCAGCTCGTCCGCGATGGCGTTGATGTCGTCGAAGGCAGCCATCAGCGCGGCACCGACGTCGGTCAGCTGACCCGGCTGCGCGGACGCGACCATGTTGTAGAGCTCGTCGTGCGACCGATTCTCGAACTTCCCCCCGGCCATCTACCTTCTCCCCCTCACAGCGCGTCGCCCCCGACCTCTTTGCCACCGTGCTTCTCCGTCTGACCAGCGTGCTTCTCGGTGGGCTCGCGGTAGTACTTCTGCGTATGTGCCTGGATCTCCCGCATGCGACGAGCTTGTTCGGCGTCCATGCCGTCGTAGCCGCGCTCGGCGACGATCGCCAAGAGGCCCATGGCCTCAATCTGGTCGCCGAAGGACTTGCACAGGGTCTCGAGCCGCGCATGGACCTTCTCGTAGAGGTTGGCCAGGTCATCAGAAGAGGTGAACCCGGAGCCCGAACCGTACGCGTCCCGCGTGATGGACTGTTGCGAGATCGTCTTGCGCGATGCCGGGGACTTCTCCAGGTCGGTCAGGACCTTGTCCAGGCGCGTCTTGAACTTGGCAAGCGTCTCGGCTTCCTTGACCAGCTTCTTGCCGAACGGCGTCTGTGGCTCAGACCCCGGCTCTATGGGCCTCACGCTGTCCCTCCCCGTATGACACCAACGATGTCCTAAGCCACTCTATCCGTCAGGCTTGGACGCCCCAACTGCCCCGTAGCTGTGGGACGTCGACGGTTCAGTAACGGTCCCCTCCCCCAAACGACACATACGAGGCACACGTCACATCCGGTGACACTATCGACTTCACCACAGACGCACATGAGTACGCATACCTATTTCCCGGGACGACTGCCCGGCGTCCGCTTGGGCGGCCAGCCCCCGGAACGCGCTTGCCACAGCGTGGCAGCGGGGCGCGGTACGGCCGTCGATGGCGCGAGGCGGACAGGCACACCGGGATCGGCATGTGCCCCCACCCACCGCCCACTACTGGTCGTTGGGCTCGTATGCCTTATCGACGTAGCAGGGCGATGCCAGCGAGATCGAGATGCTGTCGCGCATCTTCTTCTCCCACTTCGATGGGTTCGGGTAGGTGGAAGGAAGACTCAGCTCGATCGTCACTGTGTGGTGCTCCTTCTTGTCCTCCACCTCAAGTCGAAGCTGACGTGCCTTGGAGTTGGCCTCTCCATAGCGATAGACCTTCCAGCCATGCTTCGGAAGCTCACGATGAAGCCTGTCCATGGCTTCCTTCAGAGCATCCGCGGACGGCCGCACCACCGACCACCAATGGTTCACACGGTAGCCATGATCAACGTCCTTGCAGGGGCTGGCGTGCGGGGCAGCCGGGGAAACGTCGCTTCGCAGTTCAGAGAGGTCGAGGATCTTGCTGGATTGTTGCCTGACCAAGTCCTTTGCATTTTCTAGGCTCATGCGCTGAGGCGTGTCCAGACCATCGTCGTCTTTTGTCACCGTTGAGCATCCTGTCGCGGCGATGAGGGCAGACATGGCGAGGCCGACACGCCAGACTTGAGCGATGCGATTGGCGATCGCCACCGCACCGCCGAAGTTCGGATTGGGGTGGATGTTCGCCGCCTGGCGCTCCAGGGCGTCGGCGGCGTCATTCGCGTCGCCGGTGGGGTCGATCGGCTGGTTGGTCGGCTTGCCCTTCGCGCTGCCCTGGACCGTGCCGCCCTCCGGTACTTTGCCGTCGACCTTGTCGCCGGCCGCCGGGTAGCTCACCGAGCCATCGGAGCCCACCGTGAACTGCTCCGCTCGGCGTCCTCCACAGCGGCATCGAGCTTGTCCTTGGCTGCCCGCAGTTCGTAGGCCAGGGAGTTGAGGGCAGTGGTGATGAGAGCGCACTCGACCTGGGTGTAGTGGAAATTGGTCGCCAGCTTCCGGAGCTGCATCACGGCGGCGTCAACGGCCTCGCCTTCGACTTCACCGGCCCCGGCTGTCGCCGCCGACGGGCTTCGTGTCCTTGTACAGGACGTCCAGCCCGTCGAATGCGCACTTGGTGGCCTCATCGTTCTTGTACTGGTGATCCCCGGCCCTTTCCAGCCGGTCCTGGATCGCGCCGCACTTCCCGCTTACGCCCTTCAGGTAGCGCTTCCAGGAGCGGTAGAGCTCCCGCTGGGCCGCCGCGCTCTGGATTCCGCCACCGGAGTCGCTGCCCGCGCCCAGGCCGGTCTGTTCCTCCTCCAGCTTCGTGAGCGCCGTGGTGATGTCCCCCCGAAGCTTGCCGACACCCCGACCGGCTGTGCTCCAGGCCCTCTTGCTGGACTTCAAGTTCCCGGAGCCGCCCTGCTCCCAGGCCGTCTTGTCGTCGGCGCTCGCGAGGCTCATCCCGGTGTCACCGGACGCCTCGCGCTTCATCTGCGCCCATTCCGCGTCGAACGTCGACATACGCTCCCCCGCCTTACATGATCCACAGCGACGTCAAACAGCTCAGTGTAGGAGAATGATCAGTCGCCGCCATGAGTACTCCTACTCAGCTGCTCCGGAGCGACGGCGCCTCCGTTCGTTGAGCACCGCTGCCAGGCCCGCGATGCCCGCCACCACGACGGCCGCGGCTCCCACGGAGTACGTCGCGAGGCGTTCCCTTCGCTCCTCGGGGGTCTCGCCCAGGGGCATGGGGGCGGGGTCGGGAGCGGCGACATCGTGGGCGGCGCCCTTGTCGAGGGTGACGTGGTCGATGCGGGTTTCGTCCTCGGTGAGGGCACGGACGGGGTCGACGACGCCCCAGCCGATGAAGCGGTCGTGGTCGTTGACGGCTCGCTCGGCGGTCTGCTCGATCTGGGCGACCACCTCGTCCTGCTTCCAGTCCGGGTGCTTGGCGCGGATCAGGGCGGCGACGCCGGCGACGTAGGGCGCGGAGAAGCTGGTGCCGTTGTCCACGCATTGGCCGCCCTTGGGGACGGTGGAGACCATTTCGACGCCGGGGGCGGCGACATCGACGAAGTCGCCGGACTGGGAGAAGGCGGCGCGCTCGTTGTTGCGGTCCGAGGCGCCGACGGCGAGGACGCCGTCGTAAGCGGCCGGGTAGGTCTTCTTGACCTTGCCGTCGAGACCGTCGTTTCCGGCGGAGGCGACCACGACGACGTCCGCTTGCAGCGCTTTCTCAACGGACTGCTGCAGATTGCTGTTCGCCTGGAGCGGCTTGACGGTGTCCTGGGAGATATTGATGATGCGGGCTCCCGCGTCGACCGCCCAGTCGATGGCCGTGGCCATGGTGTCGGTGGTGCCGGAGCCCTTTTCGTCGTTCTGCCGGATCGGGATGATCTCGGCTTTCGGTGCGATACCGACGAACCCCGTGCCCGAGTGCGGGCGGGCGGCGATGATGCCGGCGACCTTGGTGCCGTGGCCGACCGCGTCGTCCGTCCCGTCGCCCTTCTTCCCCTTGGACAGGCCCTTCTTGCCGGCCCTGCGGACCTCTTTGCCGCTCTTGGCGTCGACAGCGTCCTTGAGCTGGGGATTGGTGTTGTCGACACCGGTGTCGATGACGGCGACCTTCACCGGACGGCCCTTTGGGTCCAGCCCCTTGGTGTCGTGCCACAGCTGGTCGAGCATGACGCGCTGAAGGGACCAGGGGGTGCCCTTGATCTGTTTGGCGGGGTAGCTGCATTCGCCACTGCCCGCGAGGGAGAGATTCGGCGCCGCGGAGGGCGGTATCGAACCGGCCGCCGCGGAGGGCGATGCTCCGGCTGCCGCGGTCAGCGCCGTGAGGGCCGTCGCCGCCGACAGGGCGAAGGGCTTGATGATGCGCCGCATGTGTTTCGGCTTCCTCATGTCCTATGAACCCTGGGGCTGCTTGGCACTGTTGGCGTCCAGACGCGGACCGGTGGGCAGGAATTCGGACCAGTCCGCGGGCACGGGAGTCGGGTTGACGTCCTGGTATCCGAGGCTGCGCTGGGCCTTGTTGACGTCCTGCTGGGTCTCAGCGGCCTTGTCCTTGCCGGAGCCGTCGTCGCCGATTTTCGATGCGCCGGCACCGCTGTCGTTGTTGGACTGGACCGAGTAGCGAAGGCCGGTGTCGGTCACCAGGAAGACGGGTCCGTTCTTGATCTGGCGACCGCTCACCTGGCGGTAGAGCACTCCCGAGCCCGGAGTCACATAGGCGCTGGTGGCACCGTCCGGGATGGTGGCCGGGAAATCCTTGCCGGCCCAGGTCGTCACCTCCGCGCCGCGCTTGGCGGTCACTCCGTCCATGACGCTGCAGCTGGTGTCCCGGGCTCCGCTGCCCAGTGCGGGATCGACGGAGTTGGCCTGGTTCGGGATTTCACTGGGCCAGTGGTACTTGCCGTAGAACTCCGTCTCCGTGTCCGGGGTGAATGACGGGGCCGCCACTCGCTTGGCCGAGCTCGCCTCGTTGATCGAGGTCTTGCTTCTGAGCAGGAGCTTGGCGACGAACTCCGAGACGCGTTGGACCTTGCCCTGCAGCACCACGTACTTCTGGGTGCCGGCTCCGGTGGGCGCTTCGAGCACCATGCCGACCCGGTTCGCCTCACCGAGGCTCGACACCCCGGCGTCATCGCCGATCCGGCCGGGAACCTGCGGAAAGTCGATCGGTGCCCCGTCCCTGAAGGTGGCCAGCCAGTCCCTGGTGACGTGCTGCGGCCGGGCCCCGTCGTGAAAGATCGAACGCAGCAGGAGATTGCTGTCCTCGGCGGACTTCGACTTCCAGTCCGGGCCGCCGATCAAATACTTGACGCCCCGCGGGTCGACGAGATAGCGGGCACCGTCCTGGCCCTGCACATAGAGGGCCTGGCCACCGTGGAGCGCCTGGGATCCCCGCATCTTCTTCAGCTTCGGGTCCCGTTCGGAAAAGAGGAAGACGGCCTTCTGGGTGGTCTTCCCATTGCCGCCCGGCTGTTCGCAGACCGCCCACGTCATGCGCTTCTTGGCCTCGTCCGCACTGGGGATGCGGTCCGGCGCGTACGGAATACCGATCGTGGGGCCACGCGGGATGTGGCCGTCGTCGAGCTCCGACTCCTTCACCTTGATGATGCTGGACTTATCGGGGTCGAGGAGGAGCTTGGCGGAGGCGAGGTTCAGCACGGGGTGGAGTTGCGGCTTGCCGTCGGTCTTCAGGATGACGTACCGAGTGGTGGAGTCACTGCCGACGATCACATGCGATTCCGGCGTATCCCACCCCTTGGGGGCGACGGGCTTGAACATGCCCCAGGCGCCGAAGCCGGCGAGAATCAGGGCTCCGACGACGACTCCGGGAAGGACCGCGCGCAGCGGACGCGGCGCGCCCTCCTCGGTGCCACTCGGCGTGGGCTGCAAGAACGCGGCGACTGTCCGCTTCTTCGCATAGATATAGGCGTTGAGTTCATCCCGCCGTGATGCCATTTTTAGCCGCTTCTCCCCGCTTTTCGGCCTCGGTAGTCAGGTAGCCTGCCGTCGGTCCTGGTGTCGTACCGACCCTCTACTATGCCGGTAGTGAACTGGCTCATGCCGCCCGGGGACACTCACCGGCGGGCGGTCGTCGACCGGGCCGTTCGGGCCGGTTTCAGATTTGAGGGGGCTGACGGGGATGGCTGCCGCAACGCGCGCACGTACCGCGAGGAGCGCGTCCGGCCGAAGAGCACCGAGCGGACCCCGGCCGCCCGCGCCCGCTGACGCTCCCCCGGCAGCGGCCCCCGTCGCTTCCGCCACCCCACGCACGACGTCCCGGCCCGGCAGCATCGGCCCCCTGCGGCTGCAGCAATTCGTGCTGGTCGAGGTGGCCGCGGCGATCGTGCTGGCCGCAGGGGTCGTCAACAAGCTCTTGCTGGTGCCCGCCGGAGTCGTGGGCGTCGTCCTGGTTCTGCTGGCCGTGGTCACGCGTCATCAGCAGCCGATTCCGGAATGGCTGGGCACCGCGCTCGCGCTGCGCAGGCGCCAGCGGCAGGCGGCGAAGCCGATCGACGCGGGCGCCGACCCGGTGTTCGCGCCCGCCCTGGAGTGCGAACCGGCCCTGCGCACCTATACGTTCACCGATCGTGAGCGACGCATGGTCGGCCTGGTGGGCGACGGCACCTTCCTGACCGCCATCCTGCAGGTGGACGCGACGGACTCGCCGCTGCGCCCTCACCGTATGCAGCGTCCGCTTCCGCTTTCGCTGCTGCGTGACGCCATGGACGTCGACGGAATCGTCCTGGAGTCCGTGCAGGTGGTGCAGCATGCGCTGTCGGCGCCCGCACCCCATCTGTCGGGGCAGACGGTGCCCGTGCGCAACTACGGGCCGCTTCAGGAGCAGACGGGCGCGCCCGCGGTCCGTCTGACGTGGGTGGCGTTGAAGTTCAACCCTGAGCTCTGTCCGGAGGCCGTCGCGGCCAGGGGCGGAGGCATCGAGGGTGCGCAGCGTTGTGTGCTGCGGGCCGCGGATCAGCTGGCGAGCAGGCTGCAGGGGGCCGGTTTCGGCGTGACGCTCCTGACGGAGGAAGGCGTGACAGCGGCGATCGCCACCGCCGCGAGCGTCAACCCGCGAGCGACGGCGCAGGCCCGGCAGACCAACACGCTCAGCCGGCGCACGGTGGAGAGCACACGAGCCTGGCGCTGCGACGACCGGTGGCACACCACCTACTGGGTGAGCCGGTGGCCGCAGTTGGGGCCGGGCGCCACGCCCCTTCCCCAACTGGCCGCGCTGCTGACCTCGCTGCCCGCGCTCGCGACCACGTTCAGCCTCACCTTGCGGCGGGGCGGGACGCAGGGCGGTCGGCCCGCCCCCACGGTGAGCGGGTATGTGCGGATCACGGGTCATAGCGCGGACGACCTGGTCGGGATGCGGCGGGAGCTCCAGCGCACCGCCCGTGGAGTCCGGGTGGGGCTCGCACGGCTGGACCGCGAGCAGGTACCCGGCGTACTCGCCACTCTGCCCCTGGGAGGGACCCGCTGATGGCCATGCCCACGACCGTCTCAGGCGGCCCTTCTTACGCCCCGGCCTCCACAGCTGGCCCCGTGCCCGGTCAGGGGGATGAGCCGGGAACTCCCGCCCCCCGCAGGCTGCGACGGGGTTTCGGGCTGATCGGACCGCGGCGCCAAGGGCATGAACTCCCCCCGGAGCAGTTCGACGCGCTGGCGTTGCCGATCGGCGACGACGGGGTGGTGATCGGCGTCGGCGCGCGCGATCAACCCGCCGTACTGGGCCTGCACCGTCCCACGCCCTTCAATGTCGTCCTGGTCGGCGGGCTGTGGACAGCACAGGTGATCGGATTGCGAGCGGTCGCCACGGGCGCGCGGGTCACCGTGGAGACCGGCCGTCAGCAGATGTGGGCGTCATTGGCGCAGGCCGCGAACGGCGGGTACCAGAGCATGACGCTCCACGACGTGGGACGGGTGCCGCCACAAGGGCCGTCGATCGGCAGCCCCGTCCTGGTGATCCGTGACGCGGGCATGCGACCGCCGCGCGGGCGGGTTTCCTCGGCGCCGTGGCAGTCGGTGCTGACGCTTCTGCCCTATATGAGCCCGGTCGCGCCCCGGCTCATGGAGAACGCGGACCTGGTGGGCGTCCAGCGGGTGTCCCCCGAGGAGGCCGTCCAGGTCGGGAGGATCATGGGGCTGCCGTCCATGGACGTCGAGTCACTGTCCACGCTGCCCGACGGGGTCACTCTTTGGTGTGACCGTCAAACACGGCTCTATGTGGCGACACATCCGACGGACGTCGAGTCGGGCCTGTTGGGCGGGGCTCGCCGCATGGACTGACGGTGTTCGATTGCCGCCGCGCACACCGTGGATGAGACTGTCAGCCAAGCACCAGGCGGGCTAGTTTCCGCGGTACCCGAAGGGATTCTCCACCGATGGCCGACGCCAAAGAGAAGGAAGAGCTGTACGCCCTCGACATCTCCGATGTCGAGTGGCTGAGCGCACCTGGCAGCACCTCCGAGGACCGGGTGGAGATCGCCTACCTGCCGAATGGGGCGGTGGCCATGCGGAATTCCACCGACCCCGAGACCGTGCTGCGCTACACGGAGGCCGAATGGCGTGCCTTCGTCCTGGGCGCGCGGGACGGCGAATTCGATCTGACCTGAGCAGCGCGGGCGCGGGGGCGGGCACCGGCCGGTGTCCGCCCCCGCGGTCGTTCCGCCGCTCGGCCGCCGCTCAGGGCCCGAAGGCCAGGAGGAGTTTTTCGGGGGTGGTGTCGTTGCCGATGACGCGGTTGGTGGCGATGTAGAAGTTGCCGTTGCGGTAGGTGTGGGTGGCGGAGTAGAAGTCGCGCTCGGTGCTTTGGGTGGCCTGGGGCAGGCGGAGCAGGGTTTTCGGCTTGCCGCCGTCGGGGGCTATGCGGACGATCTGGCCGGGCTCGCTGTACGAGGGCTTTTCGTAGGCGATGAGGGCCTTGCCGTCCATGTTCAGCGGGAGCAGGAGTCGTTCGGCCACCTTGACGGCCCATTTGCGCTTGCCGGTGTCGAGGTCGAAGGCGTGGATCTCGCTCGTCGAGCCGGTGCCCTGGTCCTGGGTCATCTCGGTCGGCAGGTAGAAGGTGTCGGCGGAGACGGCGACGCCCTCGCAGTTGCCCATGTTCGTGCCGAAGATGTCCGTGCCGCACTCCGGCTGGTAGGAGTGGTTGCCCAGCGCGAGGGTCGAGCGTTCCTTGCCGTTGTCCGAGATGGCCAGGATGCCGCCGGACTGTCGGTTCTGGTCGGTGAGGGCCACCACGGCCGGGCTGCTGGAGAAGATGTTGTTGACCTTGTAGCCCTTACGGACGCTGTAGGTCCACTTGATCGAGCCGCGGGGAGTGAGTTGTTGGAGCTTCGCGGTGCCATTGGTGCACGAGTAGGCGCGCAGCAGGACCTTGCCGCCCGCGTAACCGTCAATGGAGCAGCCCGCACTCGGCTTTTCGGACGAGACTTCCTTGCCGTCGCTGACCTTGATGACCGCGGAGCCGCCGAACCAGGCCATGCCGACCAGGTCGCCGCTCTGTGCCATGCCCACGCTGGTGTAGCCGCTGCCCAGGGAGCCGGCCTCGGGGGCGTGGTGGTCCCAGAGCTTGACGCCCTTGTTCAGGTCGATCAGGGCGAGTTGGCTGCACGAGTCCTTTCCATGGCCCTCATAGGCGACCACGACCTTGCCCTCGGTCGTGGAGTGGGGAGCGGCGCAGACCGCCTTGGGGAGCGAGAGGGTCCACTTGCTGCCTCCCTCGTCCTTGTACGCGACGATCTTGTTCTCGACCGCCTTGACCACATAGCCCTTCATCGCCCAGAAGCCGGGCACTTCCAGGTTCTTCTTGCTGAGCTCTGGCGCGGGCGTCTGGTAGAGGACCTTCGCCTCGCCCGCCCGGCGCTGGTCGTTGGGATCGCTTTCGCCGCTGCCGCGGCCGCCGGTGTCGTCGCCGTCGTCGGTCCGCCCGGGCGTCGGGTCCTGTGTCCGCGGCCGGTCCGGGGTGGTGGTCGTGGGGCCGGCGGTGGGCTTCTTACCGTCGTCATCGCCGCCCACCGCGGCGTACACCCCGCCACCCGCCGCGAGCAGTACTGCCACCGCCGCGCCGACGACGAGGGCTTTGCGCCTACGGCCCGGGCCGCCGCCGCTGGGCGGATGCACGCCGTACGGCCGGCCGGGCGGTGGGGAGTGCGGGCCGCCGTACCCCGGCTGACTCGCGTACGGGCTCTGGGCATACGGGTTCGCGGGGTCCGGGCCGGGGGGACCGGGCACGCCGGGCGGCGGTGGAGGCGGGCTCGACGGCAGGACGCCGGTGTCCCATATCTGGGGCGGGGTGTGGCCCGTCGACGGAGCCGACGGGGGTCTCGGGGGCGCGGCGGGCTGCGCAGGGGGCACAGGAGGTTTTCGCACCGGAGGTCTCCGCGGCGAGCCGAAGCCGCCCTGGCCGGGCTCCTGGGGCGCCTGAGGCCGCTGGGGCTCCTCGGGCTCCGGGGGCGGGCCGAAGCCGCCGGAGGGCGGCTGGTTGGGGGGCTGGGGCGGCTGCGACATCTGCGCCTACCTCTCACGCGAGTCCACCGACCGGTCGGCCTCCCTCCCCGCGATCCGGCCGGCGGCACCGGCCGGAAAGGGGCGACGTGGTCGCAGGTCCCACTGTGCAACGGCATTCGAGCGGGGATTCTTTGTACCACCGGACGCTTGGACTTCCCCCCGTGGTTGCCGGGTAAGCACCGCCGTAAGGCACGGTGAGGTCTCGGAGTGCCTTGAGTGCGCGGACGGGCCTGCCCTCGTGGCGCTCATGGTGATTAGTCTTGGGGTACCCGGTGGAGAACCTGTTCAGGGATCCCCGGCGACACAAAAGGGGAAAGCCGAACGGTCGGACGACAGTAGCGATCGGCAACAGATCGGCCTCGCCAAGATTTTCAAGGGTGTTCGACCACACCAGGAGGCATTGTGAGCAGCGATCGGGACGAGATCCGCACGGGCGGAAACACACCCGGCGATGATCGGTCCGACGCGGAGACCGAGCACACGGGCGAGTTCACCATCGACTACACCCCGCCCGCCTGGTACACGCAGAACGCTTCGTCGTCGTCCTCGCCGGCCTCCACGGCCCCCGCGTCGACCGGCGGTTCCGGGGGAATCGGGACGGGCACCGGTGCGGGAGCGCCGAGCCCGCCGCCTCCGCCGCCCACGGGTCATCCTGTGTCCGTGCCGGGAGCTCCGGAGCCGAGTGGCTTTCCGGGTGCTTGGCCGCCGCCGCCCGCGCCGCCCTCCGCCGATGTCGCACCGGACGCCTCCGGCGAGGAGGTCCCCGCGCGGCGGGAGGACGCGGCCCGGTCCGAAGCGGAGGCGGAAGGGGCGGACGCGGGCAGCCGCATGCCGCCTTTGCCCGACTCCGCGCCGGATTGGGGCAGTGCGCCCGCGGCTGACGCCGTGACGGGTGGTGCCGCGTCGGACAACCCCGAGTCCGAACCCGAGCACCGAGCATCTTCCGCCGAGACTTCCGAGGTCGAGGCGGAGTCCTCTGCGGCGACTTCCGCTCCGGCTTCCTTCGCCGCTTCCGCTCGCATCGACGACGACTTCAACCTGGCGCCCGCCGCGGCCCCTCGGGACGACGTCCCCGAGTCCGAGCCCGCGCCCGAGTCCGGCTCCTCCGAGCCCGCGGCCGGCTCCGATGAGAGCGACAGCGGCGATGTGGTCAGCCACTCCACCGTGCGGTTCTCCACCGCCGCGCTGCGGCGCGAGGTGGCCGAGAGGCGGAGTGAGGACTCCGAGAACATCGAGGACGCCGAGGCTGGTGCCGGTTCCGCTTCCGGTGCTGGTTCTTCCTCCGGTTCTGGGGCTGGTTCTGGTTTCGCGTCCGGTTCCGGTTCCGGGTCCGGTGACGATTCCGGCTTCGCGGACGCGGACGACCGTACCGACGACAATGTGCGCAGCGAGGGCACGCTGCGCTTCTCCACGGCCGAGTTGCGGCGGGAGATGGAGGAGCTGAGGCAGGCGACCGCCGAGCCTCAGGACGCGATCCCCGAGGACGCCGTGCCGCCGAGCGCGCCCTCCTCCGAGCAGCCCGCAGCCGGCTGGGCTCCGCCGCCCGTTCCGCAGTCGGGGCTGCCGCCCCTGCCACCGGACTTCCAGCCCGCCGCACCCGAGGACGCCGTACCGGCTCCGGGTCCCGCTCCGGTTCCGGAGCAGCGGACGGATGGGCCGGCCGCCCCGGGCCCCGGCGTGCCGCTCCCGCCCCAGGACACCTCCTGGGCGCCTCCTCCGCCCCCGGCGCAGGGTCAGCCCGGTCAGCCCGGTCCCGCGGCGCCCGGGCCCGGGCCGCAGCAGGGTGGATACGGCTATCCGCGTCCCGGCGAGGGCGCTCCCGGTGCGGTGCCCGGCCAGCCCGGTCCGGCCCCGCTGCCGGATCAGGGCCAGGGGGCACAGCCCCCGGCGGCCAACGTGCCCGGCCCGCAGGGCGGTTATCAGCAGCCCGGCCCGGCCGTGCCGGGTCCCGGTCCGCAGGGCCCCCCGGCTCCGCAGGGGCCCCACTACGGCTATCCGCAGGCCGGCGCCCAGCCCGCGCCCGGCCCGGGCGGTCAGGTACAGGGACAGGGCCAGGGGCCGATGCCCGTCCCGGGCGGGTACGGCTTCCCGCAGCCGCCCGCCCCGGACCAGCAGGGCCCGTACCACCAGCAGCCCCACCATCAGCCCTACCCCACGCCCCAGCCGGGACAGGCCGAGCACCCCGGGCAGAAGATGTACCCGGGCCAGCCCGCACCGTACGCGCCGGCCGATCCCGCCCAGGGCCAGCAATTCCCGGGGCAGCAGGGTCCGGGCGTACCGGGGGCGCAGGGCGGCTACGGCTTCCCGCGGCCCGGTGACGGCGTTCCCGGGCCCGGGCCGCAGCAGGGGCAGCCGCACGACGGCTACGGCTATCCGCGCCCCGACGCGCACGCCGCCCCCGCGCCCCCGGCCGCCCCGGCCGATCCCCGTACCGGCGGCTGGCCGACCGTGACGCCCGACCAGCGGCGCCAGGCCGGAGGCGCGGGGGCGCCGCTCGGGTACACCGCCGCGGTCGAGCTCTCCTCGGACCGGCTGATCAAGGGCAAGCAGAAGCCGAAGAAGAACACCCCCGGCCCCTCCCGCTTCAAGCTCGGCGGGAAGAAGGAGGAGGCGGAGCGGCAGCGCAAGCTGGAGCTGATCCGCACGCCGGTGCTCTCCTGCTACCGCATCGCGGTGATCAGCCTCAAGGGCGGTGTCGGCAAGACCACGACGACCACCGCGCTCGGCTCGACCCTGGCCATCGAGCGCCAGGACAAGGTCATCGCCATCGACGCCAACCCGGACGCGGGCACCCTCGGCCGACGGGTGCGGCGCGAGACCGGTGCGACCATTCGCGACCTGGTCACCGCGATCCCGTATCTCAACAGCTACATGGACATCCGGCGGTTCACCTCACAGGCGCCGTCGGGGCTGGAGATCCTCGCCAACGACGTGGACCCGGCGGTCTCGACGACGTTCAACGACGACGACTACCGCAGCGTCATCGACGTCCTGGGCAAGCAGTACCCGATCATCCTCACCGACTCGGGCACGGGTCTGCTCTACAGCGCCATGCGCGGCGTCCTCGACCTCGCCGACCAGCTCATCATCATCTCCACGCCCTCCGTGGACGGTGCGAGCAGCGCCAGCACCACCCTCGACTGGCTGTCCGCGCACGGCTACGCGGATCTGGTCTCGCGGAGCATCACCGTGATCTCCGGAGTCCGGGAGACCGGAAAGATGATCAAGGTCGAGGACATCGTGTCCCACTTCGAGACCCGCTGCCGCGGGGTGATCGTCGTGCCGTTCGACGAGCATCTGTCGGCGGGCGCCGAGGTGGACCTGGACATGATGCGGCCCAAGACCCGTGAGGCGTACTTCAACCTCTCGGCCATGGTCGCGGAGGACTTCACCCGCGCCCAGCAGGAGCAGGGGCTGTGGACGGGTGACGGCGCGGCCCAGCCGCCGCAGGTGGCCCCGCCGATGCCCGGCCAGGCCCAGCAGCCCTACCCCGGCCAGCAGCCCTATCCGGGCGCCTACGCGCCTCAGCAGGGCCAGCAGCCGCAGTACCCCGGATACCCGCAGCAAGGCGGCCAGCAAGGCGGTCAGCAGGGCTGGCAGCAGTCCTACGGGCAGGGGCAGCAGCCGCAGCCCGGCCAGCCGTGGCAGCAGATCCAGCCGGGGCAGCCCGGGCAGCCGGAGCAGCCCTGGCAGCAGCAGCCCCCCGGGCCGCAGCAGTAGCGGGCGGAAGCGATGCGCCCCGTGGGCCCGGATCACCGGGCCCACGGGGCGCATCCACGTTCACCGCACGGCCTACCTCACGGGCGCACCAGCACGCCGTACACGGCAGCTCACGGCGCACCGCACACCGCCTCAGCGGCTGCCGCCGTGCTCCTCGACGAGTTCACGGGCCCGCTTCACATCGACCGCCATGCGCTCCAGCAGCGCCTCGATCGAGTCGAACTTCTCCTGGCCCCGCAGATAGGCCAGGAAGTCGACCTCGACATGGAGTCCGTACAGATCCAGTCCGACCCGGTCGATCGCATACGCCTCGACGGTCCGCTCGGTCCCGTCGAACTGCGGATTGGTGCCGACCGAGATCGCCGCGGGCATCGCCTCGCCCTGCGCCGTCAGCCAGCCTGCGTAGACGCCGTCGGCCGGGATCGCGGTGTGCGGCGGGGTCTCCAGGTTGGCGGTCGGGAAGCCCAGCTCACGGCCGCGCTGCGCACCGCGCACCACCACGCCCTCGACCCGGTGCGGTCGGCCGAGGACCTCCATCGCGCCCGCGACATCGCCCTCGGCGACCAGTCGGCGCACCAGGGTGGAGGAGAACGGCTCGCCGCCGCCCGCCGCACCGTGCTCGTACAGCTCGATGACCTCGACCTCGTAGTCGTAGGTGGTGCCGAGCTCGCGCAGGAAGGCGACGTTCCCGGCGGCCTTGTGGCCGAAGCGGAAGTTGGGGCCCTCCACCACGACCCGTGCGTGCAACTTGTCGACCAGCACCTTCGCGACGAAGTCGGCCGGGGTGAGCCGGGAGAACTCCGTGGTGAACGGCAGGACCAGGACCGCGTCCACGCCCAGCCCGGCCATCAGCTCCGCGCGCCGCTGATGCGTGGCCAGCAGCGGCGGATGGCTGCCGGGCCGCACGACCTCGCTCGGATGGGGGTCGAAGGTGACCACGACGGCCGGTACGCCCAGCTCACGCGCCCGTGCCACGGCACGGCCGATGATCAGCTGGTGCCCTCGGTGCACCCCGTCGTAGGAACCGATGGTGACGACGCTGCGCCCCCAGTCCTCAGGGATGTCCTCCAAGCCACGCCAGCGCTGCACTTTGCCCGCTCCTCGCCCGAACCTTTGTCTGTCGACTTCGCAGGTCTAAGACTGCCATGTCCCGGTCGCCCGCCTCGCATCGGTGGTCTCCACGAGCGCCCGGACCGGCCGGAAAGCCACCGTAGGCGGCCGGTCCGGGCGCTCGCAACGCAGCACGGAGTCAGCCACGACACACCGCGGCGCCCTGGCGACGGCGCGGCCCGACGGCCTCGTACGGGCCCCGACGGCCTCATACGAAGACGGCCAGGCTCTTCGCCTTGCCCTTCGACTCCTCCACGAGGGCCAGAAAGCGCCCCTCCGGCCCGAAGACCGCGACCGGTCCAGGACCCCTCCCTGAACCCGACCCCGACCCCGTCCCCGGCCCCAGCGCCCCCTCCCCCGAGGGCATGTCGATCCGTACGCCGTTGCCCAGCAGCCGGGCCTGGTGGTCGTCCACGTCCCAGCGCGGGAAGGCGGCGGCCGCCGCCTCGGCGATGGGCATGATCTCCAGCGACTCCTCCAGGCTCTCCAGCGTCCTGGCCGCCTCCAGCCCGTACAGACCGACCCGGGTCCGCCGCAGGGCCGTCAGATGGCCGCCGACGCCGAGTCCGGCGCCCAGGTCGCGCGCCAGCGCCCGGATGTAGGTGCCGGAGGAGCACACCACCGTGACGTCCAGGTCGAGGACGGTGGTGCCGTCCTCCGCCTTGGCCTCGCGGCGGTCGTGGAGGACGAACGAGGAGACGGTCACCGGCCGCGCCGGGATCGCGAACTCCTCGCCCTCCCGCGCCCGTGCGTAGGAGCGCTTGCCGTCGATCTTGATGGCGCTGACCTTCGAGGGGACCTGCTGGATGTCCCCGGTCAGCTCCTCGATTCCGGCCTCGACGGCGGCCGGGTCGACCCCGGGGGCGCCGTCCGATGCGGTGATCTCGCCCTCCGCGTCATCGGTGACCGTGGCCTGGCCGAGCCGGATGGTGGCCCGGTACTCCTTCTCGGTCAGCGCCAGATGGCCCAGCAGCCGGGTCGCCTTCTCCACGCCGATCACGAGCACGCCCGTGGCCATCGGGTCCAGCGTTCCGGCGTGGCCGACCCGCCGGGTGCCGGCGAAGCGGCGCATCTTGGCGACGACGTCGTGCGAGGTGAAACCGGCCGGCTTGTCGACGATCACCAGGCCGTCCGGTGCCCCGGAACCGGCCCTGCCCTTGCGCGTCATGCGTCCGGTGAATCCTTGCCGTCGGTACCGGGCTCCTGGCCGTCCGTGCCGGGCTCCTCGTCGTCCTCGTCCTCGCCCGGCTTGCGGTACGGATCGGCGTCGCCGGCGTAGCTGGCGCCCGAGGACGCCTCGCGCACCTGGGCGTCCGCCTCCCTGGCCTTGGCGAGGAGGTCGTCGATGGTGCGGGCGTTCTCCGGCAGGGCGTCCGGGACGAACGTCAGGGTCGGGGTGAAGCGCACCCCCGTCTGGCGTCCGACCTCCGACCGCAGCACACCCTTGGCGCTCTCCAGGGCCGCGGCGGAGGCCGCCCGCTCCTCGTCGTCGCCGAAGACCGTGTAGAAGACGGTCGCCTCCCGCAGATCACCGGTGATCCGGGTGTCGGTGATGGTCACATAGCCCAGCCGCGGGTCCTTGATCCGCCGCTGCAGAGTCTCCGCGACCACGACCCGGATGCGGTCCGCCAGCTTGCGTGCCCGCGCGGTGTCGCTCATGCGTCTTCTTCTCTCTTCTTCGCGTCAGTCATCGATGGCCGGGGCGGTCTGCCACCGCCGATCCGGCCCTCATTCATCATCGCCACCGTGGAACCGCCGTCGCACCGACAACAGCTCCACCTCCGGCCGCGCCGCCACCAGCCGCTCGCAGCGGTCGAGCACGTCCGTGAGATGGCCCGCGTCCCCGGAGACCATCGCCAGGGCGATCTGGGCCCTGCGGTAGAGGTCCTGGTCCCCGACCTCCGCCACGCTCACCGCGAATTTGCGGTGCAGCTCGGCGACGATCGGGCGGACGACGGAGCGCTTCTCCTTCAACGACCGTACGTCGCCGAGAAGCAGGTCAAAGGACAACGTCCCTACATACATGCGGTCCGGGTCAAGCCACCCGTGGGGCCTTTGTGAATGCGGGCTTCTGGCACCGTACACGCAAGGGCCGGGGCCGATCGACGGAAATTCCTCCGCCGACCGGCCCCGGTGGGACAGCCGCTTGTCAGCCGCGCGGCTTCTCGCGCATCTCGTACGTCGCGATGACGTCGTCGATCTTGATGTCGTTGTAGCTGCCGAGGTTGATACCGCCCTCGAAGCCTTCCCGAATCTCGGTGACGTCGTCCTTGAAGCGCCGCAGACCCTCGATGTTGAGGTTCTCCGCGATGACCTTGCCGTCGCGGACCAGGCGGGCCTTGGTGTTCCGCTTGACCTCGCCGGAGCGGATGAGCACACCGGCGATGTTGCCCAGCTTGGACGAGCGGAAGATCTCGCGGATCTCCGCCGTACCGAGCTCGACCTCTTCGTACTCCGGCTTGAGCATGCCCTTCAGGGCCGCCTCGATCTCCTCGATCACCTGGTAGATGACCGAGTAGTACCGGACGTCCACGCCCTCGCGCTCGGCCATCTGCGTGGCACGCCCGTCGGCGCGCACGTTGAAGCCGATGACGATGGCGTCGGAGCCGGTCGCCAGGTCGATGTCGGTCTCGGTGACCGCACCCACACCGCGGTGCAGGACGCGCAGGTCGACCTCTTCGCCGACGTCGAGCTGGAGCAGCGAGGACTCGAGGGCCTCCACCGAACCGGACGCGTCGCCCTTGATGATGAGGTTGAGCTGCTGGACCTGACCGGCCTTGAGCACCTTGTCCAGGTCCTCCAGGGAGACCCGGCGGGTGCGCTTGGCGAACGCCGCGTTCCGCTCGCGGGCGGCACGCTTCTCGGCGATCTGGCGGGCGGTGCGGTCCTCGTCGACGACGAGGAAGTTGTCGCCCGCGCCGGGCACGTTGGTCAGACCGAGGACCAGGACCGGGGTCGCCGGGCCGGCCTCCTCCAGCGCGTTCCCGTTGTCGTCGAGCATCGCCCGGACACGGCCGTAGGCGTCGCCCGCGACCATCGTGTCGCCGACCCGCAGGGTGCCGCGCTGGACCAGCACGGTGGCCACGGCGCCGCGGCCGCGGTCCAGGTGCGCCTCGATCGCGATGCCCTGCGCGTCCTGCTCCGCGTTGGCGCGCAGGTCGAGCGAGGCGTCCGCGGTCAGGACGACGGCCTCCAGCAGGTTGTCGATGTGCAGCCCCTGCTTGGCGGAGATGTCGACGAACATGGTGTCGCCGCCGTACTCCTCGGCCACCAGGCCGTACTCGGTCAGCTGACCGCGCACCTTGGTCGGGTCCGCGCCCTCGACGTCGATCTTGTTGACCGCGACCACGATCGGCACATCGGCCGCCTTGGCGTGGTTCAGCGCCTCGATCGTCTGGGGCATCACACCGTCGTTGGCCGCCACCACGAGGATCGCGATGTCGGTCGACTTGGCACCACGGGCACGCATGGCGGTGAACGCCTCGTGACCCGGGGTGTCGATGAAGGTGATCCTGCGCTCTTCGTCGTTGACCTCGGTCGAGACCTGGTAGGCACCGATGTGCTGGGTGATGCCGCCGGCCTCGCCCGCGATGACGTTGGTCTTGCGGATCGCGTCCAGCAGTCGCGTCTTACCGTGGTCGACGTGACCCATGACGGTCACCACCGGCGGACGCGCGACGAGCATCTCCTCGCCGCCCTCGTTCTCGCCGAACTCGATGTCGAAGGACTCGAGAAGCTCGCGGTCCTCCTCCTCCGGGCTGACGATCTCGACGTTGTAGTTCATCTCGTCGGCGAGGAGCTGCAGCGTCTCGTCGGAGACGGACTGCGTCGCGGTGACCATCTCGCCCAGGTTGAACATCACCTGGACCAGGGACGCCGGGTTGGCGTTGATCTTCTCCGCGAAGTCGGTGAGCGAGGCACCCCGCGACAGCCGGACCGTCTGGCCGTTGCCGCGCGGCAGCATCACACCGCCGATGGACGGGGCCTGCATGGCCTCGTACTCCTGGCGCCTCTGCCGCTTCGACTTACGGCCACGACGCGCCGGACCGCCGGGACGGCCGAACGCACCCTGCGTGCCACCACGGCCACCGGGACCGCCGGGACGACCGCCGAAGCCGGGACGGCCACCGCCGCCACCGAAGCCGCCGCCACCGCCGGGACCGCCCGGACGACCGGCGAAACCGCCGCCGCCACCGGGACGACCGCCGCCGCCACCGCCGGGACGACCGGCGAAGCCGCCGCCGCCACCGGGACGACCGCCGCCGGCACCGCCGGGACGACCGCCGCCGCCGGGACCACGACCGCCGCCGCCACCGGGGCCCGGACGCGGGCCGGCAGCCGGACGCTGCGGCATCATGCCCGGGTTCGGGCGAGCGCCGCCGGGGCCCGGACGCGGGCCGCCGCCCTGGGCGCCCTGCGGACGGGGCATCTGTCCCGGAGTGGGACGGGGACCGCCGGGACCGCCCTGGCCACGGCCGGGACCGCCCTGGCCGCCGCCCTGCGGACGCGGGCCGCCGCCGGGCTGGCCGCCGGGGCGCGGGGCGCCGCCGGGACGGGGCGCCTGCGGGCGCGCCATACCGGTGGAGCCACCGGAGGTGAAGGGGTTGTTACCGGGACGGGGACCGGCCGGACGGGGACCGCCCGGACGCGGGCGCTCCTGGCCCGGACGCGGGCCACCACGGCCACCCTGACCGCCCTGGCCCTGGCCACCCTGACCCTGGCCGCCCTGGCCCTGGCCCGGGGCACCCGGACGGGCGCCGGGGCGCGGACCGGGCGTGGCACCCGGCTTGGCGGGCGCGCCCGGCTTGGCCGCGGCGGGCTTGGGGCTCGGGGCCGCCGGCGGCGCGGTGAACTCGGGCTGCGCCGGAGCCGCCGGCGCGGGGCCCGGCTTGGGGCCGCGGGCAGCGGGCGCGGGACGCGGGCCCGGCGTGGGCGCCGCACCCGGAGTGGGCGCCGCACCGGGGGTGCCGCGCTGGCCCTCGGCAGCCGGCTTGGGGCCGGGCGCCGTCGGGGGCTTGGGGGCGGCCGGACGAGCCGCGGCCGCCGGACCGGGGGTCGGCGGCTTGGGCGTCGCCTTGCGCGGCGCCGAAGGCTTACCGGCGGCACGGCCGGAGCCGTTGCCACCCTGGAATGCGTCAGTCAACTTGCGCACAACCGGCGCCTCGATCGTCGAGGACGCCGAACGTACAAATTCACCGAGTTCTTGGAGCTTGGCCATGACGACCTTGCTCTCAACTCCGAACTCCTTGGCGAGTTCGTATACCCGGACCTTAGCCACTTCGCTCCTTTTAGGTCCGGGTTGTCGCCGGACCGTCGCTACTTCATGGGCGTACTCATCGCGTACTCATCGAGTGCTCATCGCAATCTCGACCTACTTCCGACTCGCGAGGTACCTGACCGCACGGTGTCCCGTGCCGTTCTCTTCCAACTACTCACTCAGGGTGTCGCCTGCTCACCCTTCTCGACAAACCGGCGCAGCGCCGTGGTGTCGAGCGCCCCCGGCCCCCTGAAGGCCCGGGAAAAGGCCCGGCGGCGAACCGCCAGGTCAAGGCAGACCCGTGTGGGGTGAACATAAGCACCCCGACCGGGGAGCGTACCGCGCCGGTCGGGGACACAAACACCCTCGACCAGCACGATGCGCAGCAGATCGTTCTTGGCCGCCCGATCCCGGCATCCCACACAGGTTCGCTCAGGGCAGGCACCAGCGCGCGTGCGGCCAGACACTGCTTAAGTCTACCTCCCCATACCGACCTCACCCCTTGGGGGGAGTGATCGAATCGTCACTCGATTTCAGGCCGGATCCCGCGGGATCCGGCCTGAATCAGCCTTGATCACCCGACTGCTCGGTGTCCGGCCGGATGTCGATCCGCCAGCCGGTCAGCCGGGCCGCCAGCCGGGCGTTCTGCCCCTCCTTGCCGATGGCCAGGGACAGCTGGTAGTCGGGCACGGTGACCCGGGCCGAGCGGGCGGCCAGATCGACGACCTCGACCTTGCTCACCCGTGCGGGTGACAGCGCGTTCGCCACCAGCTCGGCGGGGTCGTCCGACCAGTCGACGATGTCGATCTTCTCGCCGTGCAGTTCGGCCATCACGCTGCGCACCCGGCCGCCCATCGGGCCGATGCACGCGCCCTTGGCGTTCAGCCCCGAACGAGTGGACCGGACCGCGATCTTGGTGCGGTGGCCCGCCTCACGGGCGATCGCGGCGATCTCCACCGAACCGTCCGCGATCTCCGGCACCTCGAGTGCGAAGAGCTTCTTGACCAGATTGGGATGCGTACGCGAAAGAGTCACCGACGGACCGCGCACGCCCTTGACGACTCGTACGACGTACGTACGCAGCCGGGTGCCGTGCGCGTAGTCCTCGCCCGGGACCTGCTCCTGCACCGGCAGGATCGCCTCGAGCCGGCCGATGTCCACCAGCACGTTCTTCGGGTCCTTGCCCTGCTGGACGACGCCGGCGACGACATCGCCCTCCCGTCCCGCGTACTCGCCGAAGGTGATCTCCTCCTCGGCGTCCCGCAGCCGCTGCAGGATGACCTGCTTCGCGGTCGTCGCGGCGATCCGGCCGAAGCCGGAGGGGGTGTCGTCGAACTCGCGGGGCTCCTGGCCCTCCGTCAGGTCCTCGGCGTCCTCGCGGGCCCATACGGTCACATGGCCGGTGTCCCGGTTCAGCTCCACCCGGGCGCGGCGACGGCTTCCGTCGGTGCGGTGGTAGGCGATGAGGAGCGCCGATTCGATCGCCTCGACCAGCAGGTCGAAGGAGATCTCCTTCTCTCGCACCAGACCCCGCAGGGCACTCATGTCGATGTCCACGGCTACGCCTCCTCTTTGCTCTCGTCGTCCTCGCCCGCGGCCTTGTCCTCGGGCTTGCGGTTGAACTCGATCTCCACCCGGGCCTTGGAGATCTCCTCGAAGGCAAGCCGTCTGGCGGTGGGCTTGCGCCCCTTCACACCGGGGACCTCCAGATCGAGCCCCTCGTCGTCCACCGAGACGATCCGGGCGACCAGCTCGCCGTCGTCGGTGAGCCGCGCTCGCATGAGGCGGCCGGTGGCGCGGCGGTAGTGGCGCGGCTCGGTCAGGGGGCGCTCGGCGCCGGGAGAGGTGACCTCGAGGACATACGGAACCTGGCCCATCGCGTCCGTGTCGTCGAGGGTCTTGGAGATGTCCCGGCTCAGCTCCGCACACGTGTCCAGCTGGACACCGTCGTCGGAATCCACGACCACTCTCAGCACACGCCGCCGCCCAGCCGGTGTCACCTCGACCTCTTCCAGATCCAGGTCTCGCGCGCTGACGAGCGGTTCCAGCAGTCCGCGCAGCCTCTCGCTCTGGGTCGTGCTCATCCGGGTGACTCCTCGGCCGCGTGTGCTGTTGTGGGAAGGTCGCGTGTCAGGTCAAAGCCTATCTGTTCCGGCGGCGGGCTGACGATTCGGTGGCCGCTGCCGGGCAGACGGGCTCGGCGCGGGTACGCTCGCCTGCTGTGATCACTACCGGCGGCCGGGAGCGGCCGCAGCCCGGAAAGAGGAACGTGTCGATCACGACTCCCCCACCTCCTCCGACACCCGCCTCCGACGCGAGGTCCGCGGCCTTCCCGGCGTCCGCCGAGTCCTCAGCGCGCGACGCCGCGGTGCCCCGGCGGCGGAGTCTGCTGCTGGGCGGCGGAGCGCTGGGGGCGGTCGCGCTGCTGAGCGGCTGTTCCGACGATGCCGAGCCCCGGCGCGACACGGGTGGCGAGGCGGCCGTCGCCCTGCTGCGGGCGCGGGGCGCACGGGACTCCACCGCACTCCTCGCGCGCTACGACGCGACCGTGGACGCCCATCCCGACCTCGCGGAGCGGCTGGCGCCGCTGCGGGAGGAGACGGCCCGGCACGCCGCGGTCTTCACCACCAAGGACCGGTCCGCCTCCCCCTCCGCGACCGCGTCGCGCTCGCCCTCCGCGGGCGGGCAGCGGGTGCCGAAGGTGCCCGAGGACGAGAAACAGGCCCTCTCCGCCCTCGCCCAGGCCGAGCGCCGGACCGCCGACACCCGCACCGCGGCGCTCGCCACCGCGCCGCCCGAGCTGGCCCGGCTGCTGGCCTCCGTCGCGGCCTGCGGCGCCGCCCACGTGTATCTCCTCACGCAGCGCGGCACGGATTCGTGATCACGCTCGGGACCACCGGGAAGGGGTACTGACATGGCCTCTCGAGCAGGCCGATCGGCCGTCGGCGAGCGTGCCGCGGCACTCCGGGCCGCACAGGCGGCGCTCGCCGCCGAACACGCCGCGGTGTACGGCTACGGCGTCGTCGGCGGGCGGATCGGCGACGACCGGCTCGCGGAGGCGCGCGAAGGCTACGCCGCGCACCGCGCGCGCCGGGACGGCCTCACCCGCACCGTGCGCGACCTCGGCGGCAGCCCCGAGGCCGCGGCGCCCGCCTACGCCCTGCCCTTCGCGGTGCCGGACGCGCCCGCCGCGGTGCGGCTCGCGGCCGAGCTGGAGAACCGGGTCGCCGCCGTCTACGCCGACCTCGTCCGGGCCTCGACCGGGTCCCTGCGCCGCCAGGCCGCGGGCGCGCTGCGGGAGGCGGCGGTCCGGGCGGTGCGCTGGCGGGGCGGCGGCGTAGCCTTCCCTGGACTCACCGAACGCGCCGCACCGGCCACTCCGTCGGCGTCGCCCAGCGGTGGCGCGGACGGGGTGTGAGACCGATGGGGTCTGTGAACTCATTGATGGTGGAGGGGACAGCTCAGGAATGGCATCGGCACCACGGCCCGGCGGCCGCGATACGGCCCGCGTCCATGTGCCGAAGCGGCTCCTGGACGCGCTGAGCGACACCCCGGCGAGCGCCGTGCGGAGCTGGCTCGACACCCTGCCCGAGACGGTCGAGCGGCAGCTGGCGGCGTGGGAGCTGACCCTGGAGCGGGTGTCGGCGCCCGGAGGGCGCCGCGGACTCGTCGCGCTCGTACGGCAGGCGGACGGCACCCCGGCGGCGCTGAAGTTCCCGGTCCCCGGCCCGGACGCCGACCATGAGCGCGCCGCCCTCGCCCACTGGGACGGCTGGGGCGCGGCCCGGCTGCTGCGCGCCGACCCGGACACCGGTGCGCTGCTGATCGAGCGGCTGCGCAGCACGGTCTCGCTGCGCTCGCTGCCCGAGGCGAAGGCAGTGCTGGAGGCGGCGGGCACGGTACGGCGACTGTGGGTGGCGCCGCCCGAGGGACATCCGTTCGCGTCGGTCACCGGGCGTACGGACCAGGAGCGCGAGACCCTGCGGACGCTCGGCGCCGGGGGCTGGGCCGCGGAAGCCCGCCCGCTGACCGACGAGGCGCTGGAGCTGCGGGAGGCGCTGCCCGCCGAGCCGCCCGAGGAGGTGCTGCTGCACGGCGACTTCCGGCAGGGCAAGGTGCTGGCCGGGGAGCGCGCGCCCTGGCTCGCGGTGGGCCCGGCGCCGGTCGTGGGCGAGCGCGCGTACGACCTGGCGCGGCTGGTGCTCGACCGCTGCGAGGACCTGGCAGCCGGCCCGGGCCCCGCCGCGGCCGCGCGCCGCCGGGTCGGCAAGCTGGCGGACGCCCTGGAGGTCGACCGCGACCGGCTGCGGGGCTGGTCCTTCTACCGCGCCGTCGAGACGGCCCTGCGGCACGCCGCCGCGGGCGACCGGCGCCGCGCGGAGCTGCTGCTGGAGTTCGCGGGCTGGCTGTAACGGGGCTCCGCCTGCAACTGCCCTGCTGGGCGGGAGCGTTCGGCTCGGTCGGGTGCGGCTTTCGTCTCGCGCCTTCGGCGCCATTGAGCAGCGGAGCAGGGGGTGCCGGGCCGAGCCACGTCGCCGACCGCCGGGCCGGTGGGAACCAGCGCCGGTGGCGGCGCCCCTGGCCGGGGGCCAGGGCTGATGCCGGAGAGCAGGGGGGTTGGGGTACCCCTCTCGAAAACGCTTGATGTATTAGTTGCGCCAGATCAAGCATTTTTCAGAGGGGTACCCAGACCCCCCTGCCGCTCCGGAGAGGAGCTCCGCCGACGAGCACGGAGGCCGCCACCGGCGGCCACACCAACGGGCCCGATGGCCGGGGACGGCGCCGCGCCCCGGCGCGCCCTGCCCCGCTGCTCAATTGCGCCGAAGGCGCGAGACGAAGCCCGCACCCGCCCACGCCGCGCAACACCACAACCCACAACCCACAACCACACCCACAACCCCCAGCCCCGGGCGCCGGAGCGCGGGGCTGGGGGTCCCGGGATCGGCCGGGCGGGCCTGCCCGTCAGGCGGTGGCGGTGTCGGTGGCGATAGCGGTGAGGCGAGAGACCGCCTCGTCGATCGGGAGCTCTTCGCGCTCACCCGTACGGCGGTCCTTCAGCTCCACGACACCGTCCTTGGCGCCACGGCCCACGACCAGGATGGTCGGGACGCCGATCAGCTCGGCGTCGGTGAACTTCACGCCCGGGGAGACCCCGGCGCGGTCGTCGACCATGACGCGCACGCCCGCCGTGCCCAGCTTCTCGGCGATGTCGAGCGCCATCTCGGTCTGCAGGGCCTTGCCCGCCGCGACGATGTGGACGTCGGCCGGGGCCACCTCGCGGGGCCAGCACAGGCCCGACTCGTCGTGGGTCTGCTCGGCGAGCGCGGCGACGGCGCGGGAGACGCCGACGCCGTACGAGCCCATCGTGACCCGCGCCGGCTTGCCGTTCTGGCCGAGCACGTCGAGCTGGAAGGCGTCGGCGTACTTGCGGCCGAGCTGGAAGATGTGGCCGATCTCGATCGCCCGGTCCAGCTCGATGCCCGTACCGCAGCGGGGGCAGGGGTCGCCCGGCTCGACCACGACGACGTCGAGGTAGTCGTCGACCTCGAAGTCACGGCCGCAGACCACGTTGCGCGCGTGGGTGTCGGGCTTGTTGGCGCCGGTCACCCAGGCGGTGCCGGGGGCGACGCGCGGGTCGGCGATGTAGCGCAGGGACTTGCCCGCCAGGCCCTGCGGGCCGACGTAGCCGCGCACCAGCTCGGGGCGGCCCTCGAAGTCCTCGGCCGTGACGAGCTCGACGACGGCCGGGGCCAGGTGCTCGCCCAGCTTGCCCAGGTCCACCTCGCGGTCGCCGGGGACGCCCACCGCGGTGATCTCGCCGTCGACCTTGACCAGGAGGTTCTTCAGGGTGGCGGAGGCCGGGACGCCGAGGTACTCGGCGAGGGTCTCGATGGTGGGGGTGTCGGGGGTGTCCAGCTCCTCCAGGGGCCCGTGCTCGGCGCCCTCGACGGGCGCAAGGGCCACCGTGACCGCCTCGGTGTTCGCGGCGTAGTCGCAGTTCGGGCAGTCGACGAAGGTGTCCTCGCCGGCCGCCGCCGGGGCCAGGAACTCCTCGGAGGCCGAGCCGCCCATCGCGCCGGAGACCGCGGAGACGATGCGGTAGTCCAGGCCGATGCGCTGGAAGATCCGCTGGTACGCCTCGCGGTGCAGCCGGTAGGACTCGGCGAGGCCCTCGTCGGTGGTGTCGAAGGAGTACGAGTCCTTCATCAGGAACTCGCGCCCGCGCAGCACGCCCGAGCGGGGGCGGGCCTCGTCCCGGTACTTGGTCTGGATCTGGTAGAGCATGACCGGCAGGTCCTTGTAGGACGTGCACTGGTCCTTGACCGTCAGGGTGAAGATCTCCTCGTGGGTCGGGCCGAGGAGGTAGTCGGCGCCCTTACGGTCCTTGATCCGGAAGAGCAGATCGCCGTACTCGTCCCAGCGGCCGCTCACCTCGTACGGCTCACGGGGCAGCAGCGCGGGCAGGAGGACCTCCTGGGCGCCGATGGCGTCCATCTCCTCGCGGACGATCCGCGAGACGTTCTCCAGGACCTTCTTGCCGATCGGCAGCCAGGTCCAGATGCCCGCGGCGGCGCGGCGGACGTAGCCGGCGCGGACGAGCAGCTTGTGGCTGGCGGTCTCGGCGTCCGCCGGGTCTTCGCGCAGCGTCTTCAGCATTGTCGTGGACAAGCGCTGGACGTTGACGGCGTGGGCCATGGAGTCTCTCCTGCGTGCGATGGGATGTTCAGGAGGTTAGCCGCACGGGTCGGTTTCCCGGAAATGCGTAACCGCCCAGGGGCGCCGTCCAGGCCCTGTCGCCTGGCTCTCCTCGCGGATGAGCCCGCGGCGTCCGGTGCGGGGGCGGCGCCCAGCGGTGGCTGGGGACACCGCACCGGGGAGGGTCGCCTCGGTCGCCTCGTACCGGGTCGTCCCCGTACGACCCCGACAGCGCGGCCCGGGCGCCTCCCAGCGGCAGCCGGGGGCGCCGTGCCGGGCGGCGTGGGCCCGCGACCGATCCTCAGGACGGGATTAGCGGCGCAGCGGCAGCGGGGCCCCCATCACGGCGTACGGGCTCGGGGCGCTCGGGAAGAGCACGGGGCGGGCGAGGTCGCGGTAGCCCAGCGAGTGGTAGAGCGCACGGGCCGGGCTCTCGGTGTCGATGGCGGAGAGGATCGAGCGCGGCTGGTCGGCGCCGTCGGTGATGGTCGTGATCAGCCGCCGGCCGATGCCGCGGTTCTGGAAGTCGGGGTGGACGTGCAGCTCGGTGATGACGAACGAGTCGTCCAGCCAGCCGTCCTGCCCGGCCGCGCGCAGATACGGCTGCACGACCGTGGACCACCAGTGGGTGCGGTTGTTGGGCATGCCGTAGACGAAGCCGACGAGCCGGCCGGAGGGGGTGGTCGCGCCGAGCGCGCGGGCGCCGGGGCTCTTGAGATGGCGGAGCACGATATGGCGTCGTACGCCGATCTCCTCGCCCGTCAGCCCGAAGGCGACGGCCTGAACGGCGAGCGCTTCGTCCACGCGTGCGGCGAGGTCGAGCGACCCGACGACGACGTCTTCGGGTTCCGGGGTCCGCCCCCCGGCAAGATGCAGCATGGGCGGCACCCTACTTGGCCGTCGATCAGAACAGCACACTCATGAACGCGCCGACTTCCCGGAAGCCGACCCGGCGGTACGCGGCGCGGGCCGCGGTGTTGAAGTCGTTGACGTACAGGCTCACCACGGGGGCGACCTCGCCCAGCGCATAGCGCAGCACGGCCGCCATCCCGGTCTCGGAGAGGCCGCGGCCGCGGTACTCGGGGGCGACCCATACGCCCTGGATCTGGCAGGCGTGCGGGGTGGCCGCGCCGATCTCGGCCTTGAAGACCACCCGGCCGTTCTCGATCCGGGCGAAGGAGCGCCCGGCGGTGACGAGCTCGGCGACCCGCGCCTGGTAGAGCAGCCCGCCGTCGCCCGCGAGCGGCGAGACGCCGACCTCCTCGGTGAACATCGCCACACACGCCGGCATGATCACGTCCATCTCGTCCTTGCGGACGCGGCGCACCAGCGGGTCGGGCGGGGTGTCGGCGGGCATCGCGTTGGTGACCATCAGCGGCTGACGGGCGCGGACCTCACGGGCCGGGCCCCAGCTGGGCTCGAGCAGGGTCCACAGCCCGGCGGTGGTCTCGGCGGGGCCGACGATCGAGGAGCAGCGGCGGCCGGCCCGGCGGGCGCGCTCGGCGAAGCCGCGCACGGCCTCGGGGGTGGCGCAGATGGGCACCAGGTTGGCCCCGGCGTAACAGAGCGACTCCAGCCGTCCGCCGGAGTACCAGCCCCACATCTCGCCGCCGAGCCGCCACGGATCCAGCCCGGCGACCTGGACGCGGGCCGCCACAAAGGCGTTCGAGACGGGGTCGCGGTTCAGCACCGCGAGGGCCTCGTCGAGCTCTTGGGGCTCGAGGACCCTGGTGGTGGACGTGGTCAGCACGTGTCGGTCTGCCTCACGTGGTGCGGGCCTGCGGGCCGGGGACGTCAATTCTCCAGACTCTATCGCGCAGGTCCAGAAGGGGGTTTTCCGAGGGCTCGGTTCGCCCGCGGGGCGGCCGGAGGCGAACCGAGCCTCAAAAAATCAGCTGACGGAGACCTGGGGCTCGCCGGAGGCGATGCCGTCCTTCTCCATCTGCTCGGCGATCTTCATGGCCTCGTCGATCAGGGTCTCCACGATCTTCGACTCCGGCACGGTCTTGATGACCTCACCCTTCACGAAGATCTGCCCCTTGCCGTTACCCGAAGCGACACCCAGATCCGCCTCACGCGCCTCACCGGGGCCGTTCACCACACACCCCATCACCGCCACGCGCAGCGGAACCTCCATGCCGTCCAGACCGGCCGTCACCTCGTCCGCCAGCTTGTACACATCCACCTGCGCCCGCCCACACGACGGACACGAAACGATCTCCAGCCGCCGCTGCCGCAGATTCAGCGACTCCAGGATCTGGATCCCGACCTTGACCTCCTCCGCCGGAGGCGCCGACAGCGAAACCCGGATCGTGTCCCCGATCCCCTCACTGAGCAGCGCACCGAACGCCACCGCCGACTTGATCGTCCCCTGGAACGCCGGACCCGCCTCCGTCACCCCCAGGTGCAGCGGATAGTCGCACTGCGCCGCCAGCTGACGGTAGGCGTTGACCATCACCACCGGATCGTTGTGCTTCACCGAGATCTTGATATCCCGGAAACCGTGCTCCTCGAACAGCGAGCACTCCCACAACGCCGACTCCACCAACGCCTCCGGCGTGGCCTTGCCGTACTTCTCCAGCAGCCGCTTGTCCAGCGACCCCGCGTTCACCCCGATACGGATCGGCACACCCGCGTCCGAGGCCGCCCTCGCGATCTCCTTGACCTTGTCGTCGAACTGCCGGATGTTCCCCGGATTCACCCGCACCGCCGCACACCCGGCATCGATCGCCGCGAACACGTACTTCGGCTGGAAATGAATGTCCGCGATCACCGGAATCTGCGACTTCTTCGCGATCACCGGCAACGCGTCCGCGTCATCCTGCGACGGACACGCCACCCGCACGATCTGACAGCCCGACGCCGTCAGCTCCGCGATCTGCTGCAGCGTCGCCCCGATGTCCGCCGTCACCGTCGTCGTCATCGACTGCACCGAGATCGGCGCGTCGCCACCCACGGCCACCGGACCGACCTGGATCTTCCGGCTGACCCTGCGCTCGGCGAGCTTGGCCGGTACGGACGGCATTCCTAGCGAAATCGCAGTCATCTGGTTCGTAACCCCAAGAAGGTGTGTGCGTGGCCGGAGATCAGCAGACTCCGATCTCCGAGATTACGGCAACGGTGATGGCGTCAGCACACCGCGCTCCTGAAGTCCACCCAAAGGTGAACTTCAGGACATCTCGCGTCATCAAGAGATTTTCACGGGGTTCACGACGTCCGCCACCAGGACGAGGAGGGTGAAGCAGATGAAGACTCCGGCGATCACATAGGCGACCGGCATCATCTTCGCCACATCGAACGGCCCGGGGTCGGGCCGCCGGACCAGCCGGGCGGTGTGGCGCCGGATGGACTCCCACAGCGCGCCCGCGATATGGCCGCCGTCCAGCGGCAGCAGCGGGAGCATGTTGAACAGGAACAGCGAGAGGTTGAACCCGGCGACCAGGAAGAGCATGGTCGCGATCCGCTGGGAGGGCGGGATGTCGAGGCTGGCGACCTCGCCGCCGACCCGGGCCGCGCCCACGACGCCCATCGGGGAGTCGGCCTTGCGCTCGCCGTCGCCGAAGGCCGCGTTCCACAGGTCCGGGACCTTGGAGGGCAGCGCGATCATGGAGTCGATGCCGTCCTGGACCATGTTGCCCATGCGGTCCACGGACTGCCCGAAGGACTGCTGGACCACGCCGCTGGCCGGGGTGAAGCCGAGGAAGCCGGCGGTGACGTACTCGCCCTCGACATAGCCGCCGTTCCCGTCGGACTTGGCGACCTGGTTCTCTATGAGGTTGGCGTGCAGGGTCTTGCGGACGCCGTCCCGCTCGATGGTGATCGTGGCGGGGCCGGTGGTCTCGCGGATGTCCTTCTGGAGCGCGCCCCAGTCCGGGGTGCGGTGCCCGTCGAAGGCGATGATCTTGTCCCGCGGCTGCAGACCGGCGGCCTTGGCCGGGGAGTCCTTGGCGCTCTTGGGGCACTTGTCGGTGGCGGACGAGGCCGCGACCACGCACTGGGAGACGGTGCCCACACTGGTGGTCTGGGTGTTGACGCCGAAGCTCATCATCACGCCGAGGAAGATCACCACGGCGAGGATCAGGTTCATGAAGGGCCCGGCGAACATGACGATCACGCGCTTCCACGGCTTGCGCGTGTAGAAGAGGCGCTTCTCGTCGCCGGGCTGCAGCTCCTCGAAGGCGGCCGACCGGGCGTCCTCGATCATGCCGCGCCAGGGGGAGGTGGAGCGGGCGGTGAGCTTGCCGTCGTCGCCCGGCGGGAACATCCCGATCATGCGGATGTAGCCGCCGAACGGGACCGCCTTGATGCCGTACTCGGTGTCTCCCTTCTTGCGGGAGAAGATCGTCGGCCCGAAGCCGACCATGTACTGCGGGACCCGGATGCCGAAGAGCTTGGCCGTGGAGAGATGGCCGAGCTCATGCCAGGCGATCGAGATCAGCAGGCCGACGGCGAACACCACTATGCCGAGGACCGTCATCAGTGTCGTCATGCGCGAGCCTCCGGGGTCGCCTTCGCCGCTCTGGCGGCCAGTTCCGTTGCGCGGGCGCGGGCCCATGTCTCAGCCTCGAGGACGTCCGCGACGGTGAGCCGGGTTCCCACGGCGGGGGTGCCGTGCTCGGCCACCACCTCGGCGACCGTATCGACGATTCCGTCGAAAGGCAGCTTTCCGTCAAGGAACGCGTCCACGCACTCCTCGTTCGCCGCGTTGAAGACGGCCGGGGCGGTGCCGCCGAGGCCGCCGACATGGCGGGCGAGGCCGACGGAGGGGAACGCCTCGGTGTCGAGGGGAAAGAATTCCCAGGTGTGGGCCTTGGTCCAGTCACAGCCGGGCGTGGCGTCCGGCACCCGCTCGGGCCAGCCGAGGCCGAGCGCGATGGGCATCCGCATATCCGGCGGGCTCGCCTGGGCGAGCGTCGAGCCATCGGTGAATTCAACCATCGAGTGGATATACGACTGAGGGTGGACCACCACCTCAATCCGCTCGAAGGGAATGTCGTACAGCAGATGGGCCTCGATGACCTCGAGGCCCTTGTTGACGAGGGTCGCGGAGTTGATCGTGACCACCGGGCCCATGTCCCAGGTGGGGTGGGCCAGCGCCTGCTCCGGGGTGACCGAGGCCAGCTCCCGCTTCGTCCGGCCGCGGAACGGGCCGCCGGAGGCGGTGACGACCAGCTTGCGGACCTCCTCGCGGGCGCCGCCGAGCAGCGCCTGGAAGAGCGCGGAGTGCTCGGAGTCGACGGGGACGATCTGGCCGGGCTTGGCGACGGCCTTGACCAGGGGGCCGCCGACGATGAGCGATTCCTTGTTGGCCAGCGCCAGCACCCGGCCCGCCTCCAGGGCGGCCAGGGTCGGCGCCAGGCCGATGGAGCCGGTGATGCCGTTGAGCACGGTGTGGCACTGGGAGCGGGCGAGCTCGGTGGCCGCGTCGGGCCCCGCCAGGATCTCGGGGAGCGGTTCACCGGCTCCGTAGAGCGCGCTGAGCGCCTCGCGGACCTCGGGCACCGCCTCCGGACGGGCGACCGCCACCCTGTCCACCCGCAGCCGGTGGGCCTGCTCGGCGAGGAGCCCGGCCCGTCCCCCGGCGGCGGACAGGCCGGTCACGCGGAAGCGGTCGGGGTTGCGCACCACCACGTCGATGGCCTGGGTGCCGATCGAACCGGTGGAGCCCAGGATCACGATGTCGCGCACGCTCACCTCGGCGGTGGCCGCCGGAAAGCGCAGATGCGGGTCAGCCAGGGATTCCGTCATCCCCCCATTGTGGCGGCAAGGGGTGACGGCTCGGGGACATGCCCCGGGTTACGGCGATCGCGGGCTCCGGCGGCTCCTCGGTCCTCCTCGGCGATTCCTCGGCCACTCCTCAGTGGATGGGGCGGTGGACGTTCTGTGTGGCCGTCGGGCCGGGGGTGGCGTCGGCGATCCAGGGGCCGTCGCCGCTGGGGTCGATAACGCCCTGCTCCAGCCACTCGTACGCGCCGGAGAGCACCCCGGAGACCACCTTGCGGTCGAGCTCGTCGGTGTTGGTCCACAGCCGCCCGAAGAGCTCGTCGGCGCGGATCCTGGCCTGTCGGCAGAAGGCGTCGGCCAGCTGGTAGGCCGCGACGCCGTGGTCACCGCGCGAGCGCAGCATCTCGGCCCGTACGCAGGCCGCGCTCATCGCGAACAGCTCGGCGCCGATGTCCACGATCCGGGCGAGGAAGCCCTGTTTGGTCTCCATCCGGCCCTGCCAGCGGGACATGGCGTAGAACGTCGAGCGGGCCAGCTTGCGTGCCGAGCGCTCCACATAGCGCAGATGCGGTGACAGGTCCGGATGCCCGGCGGGGTGGAACTCCGGGTAGGCGCGGGGCAGTTGGCCGGGGCCGGCGAGCAGGCCGGGCAGCCAGCGGGCGTAGAAGCCGCCGGCCTTGGCGGCCGCCTTGCCCTTGTCCTGGAGGGACTTGTCGGGGTCGATGAGATCGCCCGCCACCGAGAGATGGGCGTCCACGGCCTCGCGGGCGATGAGGAGATGCATGATCTCGGTCGAGCCCTCGAAGATCCGGTTGATGCGCAGATCGCGGAGCATCTGCTCGGCGGGGACGGCCCGCTCCCCGCGGGCGGCCAGCGAGGCCGCGGTCTCATAGCCCCGGCCGCCGCGGATCTGGACCAGTTCGTCGGCCATCAGCCAGGCCATCTCGCTGCCGTAGAGCTTGGCGAGCGCGGCCTCGATGCGGATGTCGTTGCGGTCCTCGTCGGCCATCTGGGAGGCGAGGTCGATGACGGCCTCCAGGGCGAAGGTGGTCGCCGCGATGAAGGAGATCTTGGCGCCGACGGCCTCGTGCTTGGCGATGGGCTTGCCCCACTGCTCACGAGCGGCGGACCATTCGCGGGCGATCTTCAGACACCACTTGCCGGCGCCCGCGCACATCGCGGGCAGCGACAGCCGTCCGGTGTTGAGCGTGGTCAGCGCGATCTTGAGGCCGGCGCCCTCGGGGCCGATCCGGTTGGCGGCCGGGACGCGGACCCGGTGGAAGCGGGTGACGCCGTTCTCCAGGCCGCGCAGCCCCATGAACGCGTTGCGCTTCTCGACGGTGACGCCCTCGGAGGCGGTCTCCACGACGAAGGCGGTGATGCCGCCCTTACGGCCCTCGGCGCGCGGCACCCGGGCCATCACCACCAGGAGGTCGGCGACCACGCCGTTGGTGGTCCACAGCTTCACGCCGTCGAGGAGGTAGTCGTCCCCGTCGGGCACGGCGGTGGTGGCGAGGCGGGCCGGGTCGGAGCCCACGTCCGGCTCGGTGAGCAGGAAGGCGGTGATGTCGGTGCGGGCGCAGCGCGGCAGGAAGCGGTCCTTCTGCTCCTGGGTGCCGAAGAGCTTCAGCGGCTGCGGTACGCCGATGGACTGGTGGGCGGAGAGCAGGGCGCCGATCGCCGGGCTGGCGGAGCCGGCCAGGGCGAGGGCCTTGTTGTAGTAGACCTGGGTGAGGCCGAGGCCCCCGTACTTGGTGTCGATCTTCATGCCGAGCGCGCCGAGTTCCTTGAGCCCCTGGATGGTCTCGTCGGGGATCTGGGCCTCGCGCTCGATGCGGGCGGCGTCGACCTGCGTCTCGCAGAACTCGCGGAGCTTGGCGAGGAAGGTCTCGCCACGGCGCACATCGTCCGGGGCGGGGGCGGGGTGCGGATGGATCAGATCGAGTCGGAAGCGGCCGAGGAAGAGCTCCTTGGCGAAGCTGGGCTTGTGCCATACCTGTTCGCGTGCGGCCTCGGCGACCTGGCGCGCTTCACGCTCGGACACCGGCCTGACGGAGGATGCGGTCATCGGTGCTCCCTTGCCGCGCATGACGATCTCGTGACATTACCGGCACGTACCGCTGCCAGTGTGCCTCCGGTCCGACCGGTCGGCAAAGCGGGAGGACGCCACGATCGGGAATCATCGGGAGGACGGAGCGGGATTGGCCGTCCAAGGGATGCCCAAGCGGTGTCGAAGCAGCGTCGAAGCGCTTCGATGACTCTGGACAGCTCTGCGCTACAGGTCTACTGTCAATCCGCATGGCCAGCAGGAAGAGGCTCGGTCATGGGCATCGAAGCGCTTCACCGAAGCGTTTCGCAGCCTCGCGCACCCCCATCGGATGGAGTCGCCCCGCATGGTCACCCTCGCCGAGGTCGCCCGGCACGCCGGAGTCTCCGCCAGCACGGTGAGCTATGTCCTCAGCGGCAAGCGGTCGATCTCCGCCCCCACGCGCGAGCGCGTCGAACAGAGCATCAAAGAACTCGGCTACCACCCGAACGCCGGGGCCCGCGCCCTGGCCAGCAGCCGCTCCAACATCCTCGCGCTCATGGTGCCACTGCGGACGGACATGTATGTGCCGGTCATGATGGAGATCGCCATCGCGGTCGCCACCACCGCCCGCGCCCACGGCTATGACGTGCTGCTGCTCACCGGCGAGGAGGGCCCGGCGGCGGTGCGCCGGGTGACCGGCAGCGGGCTCGCCGACGCCATGATCGTGATGGATGTGGAGCTGGAGGACGAGCGGCTGCCGCTGCTGCACGCGGCCCGCCAGCCCACCGTACTGATCGGGCTGCCCGCCGACACCGTCGGCCTGACCTGCGTCGATCTGGACTTCACCGCCACCGGAGCCCTGTGCGCCGAGCATCTGGCGGAGCTCGGCCACCGGGAGATCGCCGTCGTGGGCGAGGCCGCGGCCGTCTATGAGCGCCATACCGGCTTCGCCGAGCGGACCCTGGAGGGGCTGCGGCGCCGCGCCGGTGAGCTGGGAGTGCGGCTGCTGCACCGGCCGTGCGAGGGCAGCTACGAGTCCATGGACGGCACCCTCTCCCGGATCTTCGACGAGCGGCCCGGCACCACCGGCTTCGTGGTGCAGAACGAGGCGGCCATCGAACCGCTGCTCAGCCTGTTGCGGCGGCAGGGGCGCGCGGTCCCCGAGGACGTCTCGGTGGTCGCCGTCTGCCCCGAGCAGGTGGCCACCCAGGCGTCGGTGCGGCTCACCTCGGTGGCCATTCCGGCTGAGGAGATGGGGCGGCGCGCGGTGGAGCTGGCGGTGGCGAAGCTGGAGGGGCAGCCCCTCGAGGAGCAGGTGACACTGCTGGCCCCGGAGCTGACCGTACGGACCAGCTCGGGCCCGGCGCCCGGCACCTCCTGATCCCGCGTACCGGTGGCGTACCGCCGCCGCGCGGGAGGGCGGCGGCGGTACGGGGCGTCAGCTCGCGCTCACGCCGACGCTGTTGGTCCGGAAGTCCAGACCGCCGGCCGAGGAGGTGATCTCGTAGCCGAACTGGACGTCGCCGATGGTCACATCGCCGAACCAGCCCTTGGTGTTCTTGATCCAGTTCACGATGGGCTTGATGTCCACGGAGCCGGCGGTGGAGTTCGAGGTGCGGATGAAGGAGAAGACCTCATTGGCTCCGTTGCTGCCCTTGTAGACGCTCCAGGTGTGGCCGCCGAGGGAGACATTGCCCTGGGCGGTGCCGAGCGGGCCGACCGGGCCGGTCTTGTTGACCCAGAGCATGATCTCGTAGTCGTAGTTGGTGTCCCAGATGTCGTACGAGGTGTTGTACGCGCCCGAGGACGGCACGGTGACGTTGTAGCTGCTGGTCAGGCTGGAGATGGCGCTGATCTTCTTGCCGACGGCCTTCTTGGCGTTGGGGTAGGACTTGATGCCGCCGGTGTTCGGGTGGTTGGCCCACACTCCCCAGTCGCCGAAGGAGTTGGCCCAGATGGTCTGGGCCCCGGCGCCGGAGCCCCAGATGTTGTTGTAGAGGGTGTAGCCGCCGTTGGACCAGGTGCCCCACTGGTCCGAGGAGGACCAGGTGGCGGCCTGGGCGGGGGCGGCGGCGAAGCCGATCAGCGCGAGTAACGCGATCAGCGGGGTCAGGAAGAGCGTTCGGGCGGTTCGTCGCACGGGGCTTGTCCCTTCGGGTGGGGGGTCGGTCGGGGGGATTCGGGCGGGGCCAGGACCATGACCGCGAAGCGGTCGAGCCGGACGCCGGTGTGGTGCGCGCGTCCGGTGAGCAGATCCGTCCGCGGGGACGGCAGGGGGACGACCGCCGGGGTGCGGCCGTGGTTGAGGAGGAAGAGATACCGCCCGCGCTCCACCGCCTCGACCCCCTCGGGGAGGCCGGGCAGCACCGGTGCCAGCCCCGCCTCCTCGGCGGCGCGGGCGAGCAGGGCGCGCAGGGCGGCGGGTTCGGGGAGGGTGGAGACGTACCAGGCGGTCCCGGCGCCGTAGGCGTGGCGGGTCACGGCGGGGCGGCCGTCGAGCTCACCGCCCTTGACCCGGGCGACCGGTTCGGCGGTGGACGGCTCCAGGTCCTCGGACCAGCCGGTGCCGTGGAACGGGCCGAGCCAGGCGCCCTCGGCGTCGAGCGTCTCGCCCTCGTCCAGCGGCCACCACTCGTGGACCGTACGGATGCCGAGGAGTTCACGGAGCCGCCGGTCCACACCGCCGGGGCGCACCCGGTCGTCCTCGTCGGCGACGCCGGTGAAGAAGCCGCAGACGAGGGTGCCGCCGCCGCGCACATACGCCGCGAGGTTGTCCAGCGCCTCGTCGGTGAGCAGATACAGCTGGGGGACGGCGACGAGGGCGTAGTCGGTGAGGTCGGCGTGCGGATGGGCGAAGTCGGTGGTGAGGTTCCGCTCCCACAGGGCCCGGTGCCAGGCGCGCAGCAGCCCTTCGTAGGGGACCTGGGAGGAGGGGCGGCCGTCCTGGACGGTGGCCCACCAGGAGTGCCAGTCGTGCAGGATGGCGGCCCGTGCGGGGACGTCCGAGCCGGTGACCGGGGCCAGTTCGCGCAGCTCGGCGCCGAGCCCACACACCCGCGCGAAGGTGCGGCCGTGCTCACCGGCGTGCGGGACCATCCCGGAGTGGAACTTCTCGCTGCCCTGCCGGGACTGCCGCCACTGGAAGAAGCAGATCCCGTCGGCGCCGCGCGCGACGGCCTGCAGGGACCACAGCCGCATCAGCCCGTCCGGCTTGGGGTGGTTGACGCCGCGCCAGTTGACCGGCCCCGCGGCCTGCTCCATGAGGACCCAGGGGCCGCCCGCCTGGGAGCGGGTCAGGTCCTGGACCATCGCCCCGTACGCCGCCGCGTGCGGGTCCTTGGGGTCGGGGTAGAGGTCGACGGCGACCACGTCCTCCTCCGCCGCCCAGGCCCAGCCGTCCTGGCCGATGAACAGCGGCATGAAGTTGGTGGTCACGGGGATGCGCGGGGTGCGTGCGGCCAGCGCGTCGCGTTCGGCGGTGAAGCACTCCAGCAGGGCGTCGCTGGTGAAGCGGCGGAAGTCCAGCCCCTGACCGGGGTTGATCAGGTACTGGGCGCGGCGCGGCGGGATGATCTCCTCCCAGGAGTCATAGCGCTGGCTCCAGAAGGCCGTCCCCCACGCCTCGTTGAGGGTGTCCAGGCCGCCGTACCGCGCGCGCAGCCAGCGGCGGAAGTGCCGGGCGGTCTCATCGCACCAGCAGTGGGTGCCGTACTCGTTGCCGACATGCCACAGCCGCAGGGCCGGATGACCGCCGTAGCGGTCGGCCAGGTCCTCGGTGATGCGCAGCGCGTAGTCGCGGTAGACGGGGGACGAGGCGCAGAACTGGTTCCGTGAGCCGTACCAGACGACCGAGCCCCTCTCGTCGCGCGGCAGGGTCTCGGGGTGGCGGGAGCCCATCCAGGGCGGCGGGGAGGCGGTCGGGGTGGCCAGGCACACCTCTATGCCGCCGTCATGGAGCAGGTCCATGACCCGGTCCAGCCAGCCGAAGTCCCGTGCGCCGGGGCGTGGTTCGAGCCGGGCCCAGGAGAAGACGCCGAGGGTGACGGTGGTGACGCCCGCCCGGCGCATCAGCCGGATGTCGTCGTGCCAGACGCTCTCGGGCCACTGTTCGGGGTTGTAGTCGCCGCCGTAGAGGATGCGGCCGCGGGTGGCGTCGCTCAGATCGGGCATACCGGCTCCCGTCTCGGGTCGGCTGGGAACGGGCAACCGGCGTCAGCCCTTGACGGCGCCGGTGAGCATGCCCTTGGTGAAGTGCTTCTGGACGAAGGGGTAGAGCACCGCGACGGGGATCAGCGCGAGCACCATGACGGCCATCTGCACGGCCAGTCCGGGGATCTGCTGGGTGGAGATCATCTGGGACATGCCCTGCGGCGCCTGCTGCTTGATCACCAGCTGGCGCAGGATCATCTGCAGCGGCCACTTGTCCTGGTCGTTGAGGTAGAGCATGGCGTTGAACCACTGGCTCCAGTAGCCCACCGCGTAGAAGAGCGAGACCACGGCGATCACGGCCTTCGACAGCGGGAGGACGATGCGCAGCAGGATGCGGCACTCCCCCGCGCCGTCGATCCGGGCGCTGTCTATCAGCTCCGGCGCGATGTTCTGGAAGAACGCCCGCAGCACCAGCACGTTGAAGACCGAGACGGCCCCGGGCAGGATCATCGACCAGTAGCTGCCCTCCAGACCGACCCCGGTGACCAGCAGATACGTAGGGATGAGACCGGCGTTGAAGAACATGGTGAGGAGCAGCACCATCAGGATCGGCCGGTGCAGGAAGGACCCGGAGCGGGAGAGTCCGTAGGCGCACAGGACCGAGACCACGGTGCTGATCACGGTGCCCACGGCGGTGAGCGCGAGGCTGACGAGGGTCGCGCGGGTGACCGTGCCGCCGCTCAGCAGCTCGGTGTAGGCCCGGAAGGTGATCGTCTTGGGGACGATCACCAGTCCCCCGGCGTCGGTGATGGTCCTCTGGTCGGAGAGGCTGGTGACGATCACCACCCACAGGGGGCCGAGGATCAGCAGACACACCCCGGTCAGGGTGGCCCCCTTGAGCCCCTGGCCGATCGTGCCGGGCTCCTCCTCCCACACCGGGCGCTTCTCCCCGCCGCGCCGGCGCGGGGGCGGGGCGGCCTGTGCGGGCGGGGTGTGCCGGGCCGGGGTCCGCTCGGTCACGGTCATTTCCGGTAGACCCCCTGCTCGCCGAGGACATGGGCGACCTTGTTGGCGATCAGCACCAGCACCAGGCTGAAGACGCCCTTGATCAGCCCGCCGGCGGCGGCGATCCCGTAGTCGGTGTTGGCGATGCCGACCCACCACACATAGGTGTCGAAGACCTCCGAGGCGCCCGGCCCCACCGCGTCGCGCTGGAGCAGGATCTGCTCGAAGCCGACGGTCAGCGAGTCGCCGACGCGCAGCACCAGCAGCAGGGCGACCACGGGGCGCAGCGCGGGCAGGGTGACGTGCCACATCCGGCGCCAGCGGTTCGCGCCGTCCACCGCCGCGGCCTCGTAGAGGTCCTGGTTGACGGCGGAGAGGGCGGCCAGGAAGACGATCACGCCCCAGCCCGCGTCCTTCCACACCAGCTGGGCGGTGATCAGGAACTTGAAGACCGCCGGGTCGGTCATCAGGTCGAAGCCCTCGTGCCCATGGGCGCGCAGCTGCTGGGCGAGCAGCCCGGCGCCGCCGAGCATCTGCTGGAAGATCGTGATGACCAGCACCCAGGAGAAGAAGTGCGGCAGGTACAGGATCGACTGCACCAGGCCGCGGACCCGGTCGCTGAGCACGCTGTTGAGCAGCAGCGCCAGCGCGATGGGCACCGGGAAGAACAGCACCAGCTGGATGAAGGTGATGGAGAGGGTGTTGGCGAAGGCGTCCCAGAAGCGGCTGTCCTCGAAGAGGAGGGTGAAGTTGTCGAGGCCCACCCAGGGGCTGCTCCACAGCCCCTGGGTGAACGGGTCGTAGTCCTTGAAGGCGACGGTGGTCCAGATCAGCGGTACGTAGGTGAACAGCAGCAGCAGACCGACGGCGGGCGCGGTCATCAGCAGCAGGGCGCGGTCCCGGCGCAGCCGTTGCCACCAGCCGCCACGGGCCGACGGGACGCCGCGGGGCTTGGCCCGGCCCCGGATGTCCAGCGTCATCAGGCGCCGCTGCCGTTCGTGTCGAGGAGCTTCGCGTACCAGTCGCGGAGCCGGTCGCCGCCACCGCCGCGCCAGTCGCTGATGGCCCGCTGGGCGTCCTTGATCGACTTACGGCCGCGGGTGACGTCCTTGGCGAGGTCCTCGAAGGGCGTGTAGAGCGAGGCGTAGCGGTTGGGCTCCTGGATCTGCATCCCGTAGAAGAGCGGCTTCCTGGCGAACTTGCCCATCCGCTGCATCCAGCCGCAGTAGTCCTCGACCATCTTCGGAAAGTCCGGATAGGCGACGCTGGCCTGGGGGGAGGCGATGAAGCGGTAGGTGTCCTGGACGTCCCGGACGCCCGTGGCGTTCTTGACCGGCACCCCCTTCTTCATGTCGTGGTGCACGCCTTCGACGCCGTAGTCGATGAGGCGCTGTTCCTTGGTGCCGAAGGGCGCGGCGATGAAGTTCGCGAGGGCGAGGATTTCCTCGATCTCGTCCCTGGAGAGGCTCTTGTTGAGGAAGGACCAGATCTGGGCGGGCGCGTCCAGATAGATGACCGGGTCGCCGCCGTCGGGGCCGAACCAGTCCATTCCCTGGATCTTGAATGCGGGGTTCGGCCCGGCCTGTTCGAAGGTGGCGCCGTACCACTTGGCGTCGCCGTCGTTGTAGAGGAGCGTCTGGCCGGAGGTGAAGCGGGTCAGTGCGTCATTGCCCTTGCCCGCGACCGCGTCGGGGTGGACATAGCCCCCGGCGAAGAGCTTGCGGCACCATTCCAGGGCCTCGAGGTAGTTCTCGGTCTCGACCTTGTGGACCAGCTTGCCGTCCTTCTCGACCCAGTAGTACGGCTTCTCCCCCGGACAGCCGAAGAACCGCTGCGCCGACCACCACATGTCGTCGCAGGCCCATACCTTGCTCCTGGGCCGGGTGATCTCCTTGGCCAGAGCGAGGAATTCCGCCGGGCTCTTCGGGACCTGGTAGCCCTCCTCGGCGAAGATGTCCTCGCGGTAGTACGGAATGACACCGGCGAGCGGGCGGGAGGGCATCGGCAGCCCGCGGAGCTTGCCACCGAAGACGGACATCTGCCAGGCGGCGGTGGGAATGGCGGCGAGGTTCGGATATTTCTTGACCTTGTCACCGGAGAGATACGGCCCCAGGTCGGCGAATTTGGCGCCGACCGCGCCATGGATCCGCCCGCCCATCTCCCATAGCGGGATCACCACGATATCGGCGATATCGCCGGAGGCCAGGACGGCGCCGAGCTTCTCGCCGTAGGTGTTGCCGTCCTGCGGCCGCAGGCTGATCGTGGCGCCGAGCGCGTCGTTGACCGCCTTGTAGTAGGCGTTGTTCTTGGGCGGCGGGGTGCCCCACAGCGGTTCGAACATCGTGTAGCTGCCGCCGTGGCCGGGCTTGCCCTTCACGGAGGCGACCAGTGCGGCGGCGGGCGGGGCCTTGGTGTAGCCGGGGCTGGAGCCGTTGACGCTGGGGATGTCCGGGTCCGCCACCGTCGAGGCCGCATAGGTCGGCAGCAGGTTCTTCAGCTCCTTGCCGGAGGTGGTGCCGCCCTTGCCGGAGCCCTCCTCGGTGGAGCACCCGGACAGCAGCGGCGTCCCTCCCGCGACGGCCGCCGCGGCAACCGCCGTGGCGGCCAGAAAGGTTCTCCGGCTGGGAGCGGAAGTGGAGGCCGAGGCCTGGGAGTTCGACATGTGCGTCAACCCTTCGTGGCGTGCCCGCCGTACGATCGATGGTCGAAGCGCTTCGATATTGCGCTGAGGTTAAGTCGGGGGGTGAGGTCGCGCAAGAGCGGTGTCGAAATGAGCCGTTGGGCGTCCGGCGATCGAGGATCCGGGCAATCGAGAGGTCGTCTGAGGGCGTTGCGCCGTGGAGCCTTGACAGGGTCGGTGTGGCGCCTTCAGCATCGAAGCGCTTCGAATTGATGATGCATCACCTTGTGCGGCACGTCTTTGACGAACTGGGTGAGGAGATCGGTATCCGTGATGAGTGATAACGGTGGTCTGATCACGCGTCCGCCGTTTCGCGATGCGCGGCTGCCGGTGAGGACGCGCGTGGCGGATCTGCTGGCCCGGCTCACGCTCGATGAGCGGATCGCGATGCTGCACCAGTTCGCGCCCGGGGTGGAGCGGCTCGGCCTCGCGCCCTTCCGTACCGGGCAGGAGGCGCTGCACGGTGTCGCCTGGATGGGGCCGGCGACCGTCTTTCCCCAGGCCGTCGGGCTCGGCGCGACCTGGAACCCACAGCTGGTCCGGCGCGTCGGCGAGGCGGTCGGCCGCGAGGCACGGGCCATGCGCGCACGCGATCCGCGGGTGGGCCTCAATGTGTGGTCGCCGACGGTGAATCTGCTGCGCGATCCGCGCTGGGGCCGCAACGAGGAGGGGTACGCCGAGGATCCGTGTCTCACCTCGGCCCTGGCCACGGCCTACACCCGCGGGCTGCGCGGCGACCACCCGGAGCGCTGGCGCACCGCGCCGATCCTCAAGCACTGGCTGGCGCACAACAACGAGACCGACCGGGACACCACCTCCTCCTCGGTGCGGCCACGGATACTGCACGAATACGATCTGGCGGCCTTCCGCGGGCCCGTGCGGGCGGGTGCGGTGGCCGGGGTGATGCCCGCGTACAACCTGGTCAACGGGCGGCCCAACCACGTATCCCCGTATCTGCGCGAGCAGTTGCGCACCTGGACCGACCAGGAGCTGGTGGTCTGCTCCGACGCGGGCGCGCCGTCCAATCTGGTCGACTCCGAGCACTACTTCGACACCCATGAGGAGGCCGTCGCCGCGGCTCTGCTGGCGGGGGTGGACAGCTTCACCGACCACGACCAGGACGCGTCGAAGACGATCGCGCGGGTGCGGGGCGCCCTGGAGCGCGGGCTGATCGACGCGTCCACGGTGGACACGGCGGTGCGGCGGCTGCTGACGATGCGGTGTGCGCTGGGCGAGTTCGACGAGCCCGACGAGCCCGACGGGTGGGCAGGCGGTGCCTTCGACACCCCCGCCCATCGCGCACTCGCCCTGGAGGCCGCCGAACAGGCCGTCGTCCTGCTGGCCAACGACGGGCTGCTGCCGCTCTCCGAGAGCGCCGTGCGCACCCTCGCGGTCGTCGGTCCGCTCGCCGACGAGTGCAAGCTGGACTGGTACAGCGGCAGCCTGATCCGGCGCAGTTCGCCACGGGAGGCGCTGGCCGAGCGGCTCGGCGCGGACCGGGTGGTCTTCGCGGACGGCCTGGACACCGTACGGCTGCGCACCGCGGCCGGTTGGGTGCGGGTGCCGGACGCGGCGGAGGAGGGCGGGGGTCCGGCGGACGAGGGGCCGGCGGACGAGGGCTCGGCAGAAGGCGGCTCGCTCGACCCCGCCCATGCGGCGGGCCGCACCGATCTGCCCCCGCTGACCGTCGGCGACACCCCCACCGAGCTGTCCCTGGCCGACTGGGGCGGCGGTGTGCTGACCCTGCGCGCGCCCTCCGGCCGCTATCTGACCGTGGCCGGGGACGGCTTCGTCCGCGCGGCGGCCGAGCGGCCCGGAGGCTGGGTGGTTCAGGAGACGTATCGGCTCGAAGCGCACCGCGGCGGACACCTCCTCCGGCACATGGGGACGGGCGGCTATGTCTGTGTCGCCGCGGGCGGGCTGAAGGTTGCCGAGCGTGACAGCGGCGCGGAGGGGACCGTCTTCCGGCTGGAGGTCGTCGAGCGCGGCGAGGACGCGGTGGCCCGCGCCGCGGCGCGGGCGGACGCCGTGGTGGTCGTGGCGGGCAACGATCCGCATATCGGTGGCCGGGAGACCGAGGACCGCACCACCCTCGCCCTGCCCGCCCAGCAGGAGCGGCTGTGGCGCGCGGCCCACGCCGCCAATCCGCGGACCGCGCTGGTGCTGACGGCCGGCTATCCCTACGCGGTCGGCGAGGCGGCCGACGCACTGCCCGCGCTGCTGTGGACGGCGCACGGCGGCCAGGCGGCGGGCACGGCGCTGGCCCGGGTGCTGTTCGGGGACGTCTCACCGGCTGGGCGGCTGCCGCAGACCTGGTACGCCTCCCACGACGATCTGCCGGATCCGCTCGACTACGACATCATCGCCTCGCGCGCCACCTATCTGTACTTCGACGGCGCCCCGCTCTTCCCCTTCGGGCACGGCCTGTCGTACACCGACTTCAGCTACGGCGAGCTGTCGGTGCGGCGGGAGGCGGACCTCACCGTGGAGTGCGAGGTCACCAACTCCGGTCCGTACGACGGCGACGAGGTCGTGCAGCTCTACGCGAGCGCGCCGGCCTCGCGGGTGCCGCTGCCGCACCACCGGCTGATCGCCCACCGCCGGGTGCGGCTGCGCCGGGGCGAGCGGGTGCGGCTGTTCTTCACCGTGCCGGTCGAGGACGCGCTGGGCTTCTGGGACGTGGCGCACGGCCGCTGGACCGTCGACCCGGGGACGTACGAGATCCACGCGGGCGCGTCCAGCGCGGATCTCCGCACCACCGCCACCGTCACCGTCGAGGGCCCGCCGCCCGCGCCGCGCCCGGTGCTGCGGCGCGGTCCGGAGGCCGCGGACTACGACGCGGCGGACGGGATCGTGATGGTGGACCGCGCCAAGGTCCGCGGGGACGCGGTGGCCTGCCGTGACGGCGCGGTCGGCCGACTGCTCTTCCGCGCCTGCGACTTCGGCGCGGGCGCCACGTCGATGACCGTCGAGGCGGCGCACGACGCGGCCGGGTCCGCGGCAGGGGATGACGCGAGGGTCGAGGTGCATCTCGCCGACGGCACCACCCTGGCCACCGTCGCCGTGCCGCCCACCGGCGGCCGCTACACGTACACCACGGTCCGCGCCGCCCTGCGCACGCCGCCGACCGGCGTCCAGGATCTGCACATCACGCTGCGCGGCAATCTGAGACTGGCCCGCCTCGGCTTCTCCGGTTGAGGGTTCGAGGGTCCGGAGCGGCCGAGGCGGGCCTTCCCCTGCGCCGGGCCCGCGGTGGGGCGGGGCCGGGCGGGGTGGATCAGAGGTCGAGGCCGGTGAGGACCATGACCCGCTCGTAGGTGTAGTCCTCCATCGCGTACCGCACGCCCTCGCGGCCGACGCCGGACCTCTTGGCGCCGCCGTACGGCATCTGGTCGGCGCGGTACGAGGGCACATCGCCGATGATCACGCCGCCGACCTCCAGCGCGCGGTGGGCGCGGAAGGCGGTGCGCACCTCGCGGGTGAAGACGCCCGCCTGGAGGCCGTACTTGGAGTCGTTGACCGCCGCGAACGCCTCGCTCTCGTCCGCCACCTTGTGCAGGGTGAGCACCGGCCCGAAGATCTCCTCGCAGGAGAGGGTGACATCCGCGGGGACGTCCGCGAGCACGGTCGGGGCGTAGTTCGAGCCGTCGCGCGTGCCGCCGGTCAGCAGCTTCGCACCGGCCCGGACCGCCTCGTCGACCCAGGACTCCACGCGCTTGGCGGCGTCCTCGCTGATCAGCGGTCCGACATCGGTGGCGTCGTCGTTCGGGTCGCCGGTGACCTGTCCCTCGACGGCCGCGACGATCTTCGGCACGAGCTCCTCGTAGACGGACGCGTCCGCGATCACCCGCTGCACGGAGATGCAGGACTGTCCGCCCTGGTAGTTGGAGAAGGTGCCGATGCGGGTGGCCGCCCAGTCGAGGTCGGCGTCGGAGGCGTAGTCCGACAGGACGACCGCGGCACCGTTGCCACCGAGCTCCAGGGTGCAGTGCTTGAGCGGCACCGACTCCTTGATCGCGTAGCCGACCTTCTCCGAACCGGTGAAGGAGATGACCGGCAGCCGCTCGTCCTGGACCAGCGCGGGCATCCGGTCGTTGGGCACCGTGAGGACGCTCCAGGAGCCCGCCGGGAGCTCGGTCTCGGCCAGCAGCTCACCCAGGATCAGCGCGGACAGCGGGGTCGCGGGCGCCGGCTTGAGGATGATCGGCGTACCGACCGCGATCGCCGGGGCGACCTTGTGGGCGCTGAGGTTCAGCGGGAAGTTGAACGGCGAGATGCCGAGGACGGTGCCGCGCGGGAAGCGGCGGGTCAACGCGAGCCGCCCGGTGCCACCGGCGTCGGTGTCCAGCCGCTGGGCCTCCCCGCTGTTGAACCGGCGGGCCTCCTCGGCCGCGAACCGGAAGACGGACACGGCGCGGCCCACCTCGCCGCGCGCCCACTTGATCGGCTTGCCGTTCTCGTCCGAGATCAGCCGGGCGATCTCCTCGCTGCGCTCGGCGAGGCGGCGCGACACATGGTCCAGCGCGGCGGCCCGGACATGCGCGGGGCTCGCGGCGAACTCCTCGCGCACCGCGTCGGCCGCGGCGACGGCCTCCTCGACCTGCGCATCGGTGGGAACGCTCACCACGCCGACGCGGCGGCCGTCCCAGGGCGAGGTGACCTCGAGTGTGCTCTCGCCCGTCGCCTTGCGGCCGGCGAGCCAGAACGCATGGGTGACAGCTTCGTTTGTGTCCGGCACAGCGGATCCCGACCCTTCTGAAGTGGTGTCTCTCCTCCCCACCGTAGGCGCGCCCGGCCCGCTCGGCGTTTGTCCGGGGCGTAGCAGTCGGGGCCGTCGGCGCTCCGCTATGGCGTGCCCGATTCGGGGAGAGCGGGAGGAGGTGACCGGGAAGGGGTGCCCAGGGCGAGACGGCCGTCTCGTGGCGGAGGCGTGCGCCTCAGGCCGAGGAGCCGGCGGCCGTGGCCTTGAGGGCGAGCCAGAGCTCCATACGGACGTCCGGGTCGTCCAGGGAGCGGCCCAGGATCTCCTCGACGCGGCGCATCCGGTAGCGCAGGGTGTGCCGGTGGACGCCGAGGTCGGCGGCGGCCGCGTCCCACTGGCCGTGCCGGGAGAGCCAGGCGCGCAGCGAGGCGACCAGATCGCCCCGGCCGGTGGCGTCGTGCTCGTGCAGGGCGCGCAGCATGCCGTCGGCGAACGCCCTTACGGCGTCGTCGGCGAGCAGGGGCAGCACCGAACCCGCCGCGACCTGCTCATGCTCGACCAGCATCCGGCCGCGGCGGCGCGCCACCGACAAGGCCTGCTCGGCCTGGCGGTAGGCGGCCGCGGCGGCGATGGGGCCCGCGGGCGCGGACAGCCCGATGACCAGCTCGTCGCCGTGGGGCGCGGCGGCGGCCGTACGGTCGCGGGGGCGGGCCTTGGTGCCGCGGCGGCTCTCGACGACCCGGGCGTGCTCGGCGCATGCCGCGACCGCCGCGCCGCCGTCGGGGGCCAGCACGATGAGCCGTTCGCCGTCGGGCACGACCAGCACCGACTCGCCGATGCGGGCCGCGGCCGCCTCCATGGTGTCGGTGAGCGTGGCGAGGGGGTCGGCCGCCTCGGTTTCCCCGGCGGCCGTGGTCGCGGTGGTGGCTTCGGCGAAGGCTTCCGGAGGGGCCTCGTCCACGCCGGGCGGCGCCGCGTGGGGCGGCTGGGCCGCGCCGCCGGACGGCACCTCGGCGACCAGCATCCGGAACGGCGCGTCGAGCAGCCCGCCGTACAGCCGCCCGGCGACCGCACGGGCATGGTCGGGCTCGCCCGCGAGCAGCATCCGCAGCACGGCGGCGCCGAGCCGCTGCTCGGCCTCCCGCAGGGCGCGGGAACGCTCGGTGGTCAAGGTCAGCAGCGCGACCGCGGAGTGCACGGCATAGCGCTCGGCGGTGCCCAGCGGCGCGCCCGTGCCGACCGCGAGCACGCCGCGGGTGGTACGGCGCCCGGTGCCCAGGGACTGGAGCTCCACCCGGTCGGCGACGGCCGTGTCCTCGGCCGGTTCCGCGCCCGCGGCCCCGGCCTCGCCGCCCCCGCCGACCACGATGCTCGCGGGGCCGGGGCGGGAGCGCAGCCGCTCGACGTCGGGGGTGAGCCGGGCGGCGCGGCGGGCGGCCCAGTCGGGGGCGGCGGCGACCACGGCGCCGGAGACGTCGTAGAGCGCGGCCCAGCCGTCGACATGGGCGGCGAGCCGGGCGAGCAGCGCGGCGGGCCCCTCGGCACCGATGGCGGCGCGAGTCAGCTCGCGCTGCGCCTCGAACCCGGCGGTCACGGCCCGGTACTGGTCGGCGGCTATCGCCGCGGAGACGGCCTTGCTGATCGCGATGAAGGGGGTGCGGCGGGGCACGCCGATCAGCGGCAGCCCCTCCTCCTTGGCCGCCGCGGCGAGCGCGGCCGGCACCTCGGCGTACTTGACGCCGAGCGCGAAGCCGAGCCCGACCACGCCCGCGCCCACCAGCCGCCGCACATAGCGGCTCATCTCCTCCGGGTCCTCGGCCTCGATCTGCATCGCGGTGATCAGCAGCAGCTCGCCGCCCTCCATATAGGGCACGGGGTCGGCGAGCTCGCTGACATGTGCCCAGCGCACCGGCGTCTCCAGCCGGTCCTCGCCCGCGAGCACGGACAGCTTGAGACCTGGGTGGCGGACGAGTGAGGCGAGCGTGGGAGGCATGGCACCTTCGATGCGAATGCGACGACTTCACCGCCCCGTATGAACGGCTACTGCCGATTCTGCCTCAATGGACGAATACGTGGAATTGACGGCCTGATTTGGCCACCAGTCTGGCCGTGACGCTGCGGTCGCCCCGTCGCTTTGAGTCGCCCCGTCGCTTTGAGTCGCCCCGTCGCTTTGAGTCGCCCCGTCACGTTGAACGGGGCAACCGCGGCAGAACATCTGGGGCGTGGGTCGGTCACCCGCGGAGATCCACCAGCACCGGCGGCCCGCCCTCGCCCCTTACGGAGGTCACCGACAGCACCGCATGCCCGGCGGGAACCGCGTGGGCCAGCTCGGACGCGGACCAGCGCTCGCGCTCCACCGTCCGTACGGTCACCGACTGCGTGGTCACCGCCTTACCGGTGACGACCTTACGGATGAAGTGCAGCACCTTGGTGAGCGGTTCCTCGGCGATGATCTGCCGGTCGGTGACGTCCCGCGTCTCGACCCACTCCGTCCCCCACACCTCCGCGAACCGCGCCCCGTCCCAGGTCGTCACCCCGGCACAGGCCATCCGGCAGCCGACCGCGCCGAGCAGGGCGCTGCGCAGCGCCTCGGGGACGTCGTCGAGGGTGCGGAGGGTGAGCACGGCGCCCGCGTGGGCGGAACGGAGCCGCTGGATACCGCGCAGGGCCTCGGGGGTGATGGTGTGCGAGGCGTCGTCGAGGATCAGACAGGCGAACAGCGAACGGTCGGCGCGGCCCACGGCGCACTCGGTGAACTGCGCCAGGACCAGCCGCGCCAGCATCCGCGAGGCCTCCGCATGCCCGCGCTCGGGCAGATCGATCCGGACCCGGAGGGGGTGCTCGAGGGCGCGGAGGGAGAACGGGCGGCGGTCGCCGGTGGTGTCGAAGAAATCGGCGAACGCGGGCCGGTCCAGCAGCGCGATCCGGTCCGCCAGCAGCGTGCCCACGTCCCCGGGCGCACCCGACTGCCGGACCCGTGCCTCCAGCTCACGGACCTGCGCCCGCTCCCCGGCCTCCTCCAGCGCCTCGCGCAGTGCGTTGACGGCCGTCTTGGAACCGTCCAGCAGCTCCCGCAGATCCGGGACGGACGGGAAGCGGCCGTGGGCGGCGCGGTAGGGGCCGAGCAACTGGGCCAGCGCGGTGGCGGCGCGCCGGCTGTCCCCACCGGGCAGCGAGGCGGCCATGTCGCCGATCAGCGCCTCGGCGAGGATGCCCGCGGCCTCGTCGGGGTCGGTGGTGCCGCCGTAGAGGTCGAAGTCGTAGCCGGAGTCGGGCCGGCCGATCTTCACGACGACGTCGAACGCCTCATCCGCCCCGAGCCCGGCCCCCGCCGCGCCGACCGCCACGACGGCGACCTGCCCGGCGAGCGCCTGCAGACACAGCGACTCCACGACGGGCCGCACCATCCGCCCCGTCTTCCCCGAACCGGGCGGCCCGACGGCCAGCAGCGAGGTGGCGAGCACATCGGGATCGAGGGCGAGCCCGACGCCGCGGTGCTGGTAGGGGTTGCGGGGGTCGTCTGAGGCGGTGCCGAGCCGGACCTGATGCGCGAGGAGATCATGCCGCGCCGTCCTGGCGGGCAGATCCCGCGCGCCGGACGGGTGGCCGTACGAGGCGGCGCCGTGGCGCAGCACGGTGTCGGTGAACGAGGCGAGGGAGTTCCTCCCGGCCCGCACGGACTGCCAGGCGCGCTCGATCCGGGCATGGTCGACGTCATTCATCGCCCCCGCCCGTGCGTCCGCCGCCAACCGATCGGCCGCACTGTGCGCCCCGGCGGCCCGCAGGTGCGGCCACTCCAGCGGATCCCCCTCCGGCCGCCCCGCGACGACGGCCTCGGGGGCGGGCTCGTCCCAGGCCCGCCGGAAGAGGGGCGCGACGTAGCGGCGCCAGACTTCGGACCAGTGGCCGACGCGGCCGAAGATCACTGCAAGGCAGGCGAGGACAATACCGATATAGATCCGCTGGGCCCACCAGCCCGCCTGTGTGTTGCCCCCTCGCTCGTACCACGAGTCCGGAGTCAGCAGATACATGGGCCACAGCCAATAGCCACCCAGGTACCCGTTCCAGAGCAGCGACCAGACCAGCCAGCCGCAGAGCACGGAGATCAGGGCACCGCTGAGCAGCCGCCGCCCTGGAATGCGGTCCGGCTCCTCCGGTGCCTTCGGCTTGTGCTCGTACGTCCACACCCCCGGTGCCGCCTCGGACCGCGGAGCGCGCAGCCAGGCGACGAAGGACGGGCGGGCCGCGGGCCCGGGGGCCGGGGGCGCGCCGGGAGCCTGGGCGGGTACCGGGGCCGCACCAGGGGCCGCCGGGGGCGCGGTCGGCGGCACCGGCGGCGGGGCCGTGGGGAAGGAGGGCGGGGATTGCGGGGGCGGGGGTGGGAGCGGGTTGTGGCGTGTGCTGCGTGGGTCGAACGTGCCCTCGGTGTCCATGTGCTGCCCCTTGCCCCCTGACCGGCTGTTCCTCGGCTTTCGCGCCATCGCTCAATCTAGTGTTCCCGCGCGGGGAGTTCAGCGACCCGGGCGGTGCCGTCTCACTCGCGGGTCCCCTAAAGCGGTCACCGGATCCCCAGAGCGGTCACCGGATCCGTGATGGGGTCGCCAGTTCCGTAAGGCGGCCGCCGCATCCCTAAAACGGTCACCGGACCCGTAAGGCCGCCGCCCGGCTATAGCCGTCGCGGACAAGGCAACACGCGCAGTGCTCCCGAACGGAACATGCCTCATCCGCCGCCGCGCCCCTAGCCTGCGACTAAAACCGCTGTTCTTTCCCCTGGAGCCCCTCATGACCGAACTGTCCGGAGGCCCGTCCCTCCCCCAGGAGCGTCGCGTCGTCACCGCCATTCCCGGCCCGAAGTCGCAGGAGCTGCTCGCTCGTAAGAACGCGGCGGTCGCCGGCGGGGTGGGGAGTGTGCTGCCGGTCTTCACCGTGCGTGCGGGCGGCGGGGTGATCGAGGACGTGGACGGCAACTCGCTGATCGACTTCGGTTCCGGTATCGCCGTGACCTCCGTCGGCTCCTCCGCGGAGGCCGTCGTGCGCCGGGCGTCCGCGCAGCTGGCGGACTTCACGCACACCTGTTTCATGGTCACGCCGTACGAGGGCTATGTGGAGGTCTGCGAGGAGCTGGCCCGGCTCACGCCCGGCGACCACGCCAAGAAGTCGGCGCTGTTCAACTCGGGCGCCGAGGCGGTGGAGAACGCGGTGAAGATCGCCCGTTCCTACACCAAGCGCCAGGCGGTCGTCGTCTTCGACCACGGCTACCACGGCCGCACCAACCTCACCATGGCGCTCACCGCCAAGAACATGCCGTACAAGCACGGCTTCGGCCCGTTCGCGCCCGAGGTCTACCGCGTTCCGCTCGCCTACCCCTACCGCTGGCTGACCGGCCCGGAGAACTGCGCCGAGGAGGCCGCGGCCCAGGCCATCGACATGATCAGCAAGCAGATCGGGGCGGAGAACGTGGCCGCGATCATCATCGAGCCGGTCCTCGGCGAGGGCGGCTTCATTGAGCCCGCCAAGGGCTTCCTGCCTCGGATCGCGGAGTTCGCCCAGGCCAACGGCATCGTCTTCGTCGCGGACGAGATCCAGTCCGGCTTCTGCCGCACCGGCCAGTGGTTCGCCTGTGAGGACGAGGGCATCGTCCCGGACCTGATCACCACCGCCAAGGGCATCGCGGGCGGTCTGCCGCTCGCCGCCGTCACCGGCCGCGCGGAGATCATGGACGCGGCGCACTCCGGCGGCCTCGGCGGCACCTACGGCGGAAACCCGGTGGCGTGCGCGGCGGCGCTCGGCGCGATCGAGACCATGCGCGAGCTGGACCTCAACGCCAAGGCCAAGCGCATCGAGGAGGTCATGAAGGGCCGCCTCGCCGCGATGCAGGAGAAGTACGACATCATCGGCGACCTCCGCGGCCGGGGCGCCATGATCGCCATCGAGCTGGTGAAGTCCGGCACCAAGGACCCCAACCCCGAGGCCACTGCCGCCGTCGCCAAGGCGTGCCACTCGGCCGGGCTGCTGGTGCTGACCTGCGGGACCTACGGCAATGTGCTGCGTTTCCTGCCGCCGCTGGTGATCGGCGAGGACCTTCTGAACGAGGGTCTCGACGTCCTCGAGGTCGCGTTCGCCGAGCTGTGACTGTGGGTGATCGATGGGTGGCGTGAAGAAGATGTGCGGGGCCGATGACAGGTGGGTGATCGGCCTGTCGGGCGGGGCTTCGCTGCCGTACGGTCATTGCAGATGAGAGAAACACCCCGCTCGCAGGAGACTGCGGGCGATGCCGAGCCGGTGCTTCCCCAGCCCCGACCCGGCTGTGCCCTCGCGCACACCACTGGAGCCTCCGGCTCCGGATCTCCTCACCGATCGGACGGCCGCCCGCCCCAAACCCCCCGGGGCGCGCGGCACACCGGTCGCCACGGCGGCCCCGGAACTACCCCCCCTGTTCCGGGGCTGCCGACTGTTCACCCCCCTTCCGCGCCCCGGGCGCCGTTCTTCACGCCCCGCGCGCTCCTCACAGCCCTCGCTCTGCTCGCACTGCTCGCGCTGTGCACCTGGCAGATCGCCGCCCATGGCCCCCTGCGGACCTACGACGAACGGCTCGGCCGCGCGATCGCCGGATCGGCGTTCCCCTCCCCCGTCGCCGAGTTCCTCGCCGACCTCGGCAATACGGCGGTGGCGGTCCCCATCCTGGCCGTCGCCCTCGGCTGGACGGCGTGGTGCGCCCGGCGCACGGGAGAGCCGCGCTGGTGGCTGCCGCCGCTGGCCGCGGCGGTGGCGATGGCGGCGGTTCCGGCGCTGGTGGTTCCGTTCAAGGCGCTGATCGACCGCCCCGGCCCGCCCGGTCCGCTGGCGGGCGAGACCGGATTCTTCCCCTCCGGACATGCCGCGACGGCCGCCGTCGCCTATGGCGCGGCGGCGCTGCTCCTCCACCCTCTGCTGCACCCGCGGCTACGGCGGCCCCTCCTGGTGGCCGTCGCCGTACTGAACCTCGCCGTGGCCGCCGGGCTGGTCCGGCGCGGCTACCACTGGCCGCTGGACACCGTCGCGAGCTGGTGTCTGTCCGGTCTGCTGCTGTGGGCGCTGCTCCGGCCGAGCCGTACGGGCCGGACGACGGGTTGAGCCGGTCGAGCGGGTTGAGCCGGTTGAGCGGGTCGAGCGGATTGAGCGGGTTGAGCCGGTCGAGCCCCGGCCGCTGACCGAAAGCGGGCCGCGGTTGCCCCGGGCCACACGGAACGGCCCGGGGCAACGGCGGCCCGGCTCAGCTCAGCTGTCGAACCCCAGCCCCACCTTGTCCATGGCCTTCAGCCACAGATTGCGGCGCCCGCCGTTCTCGTCGGCCCGGGTCATGGACCACTGGGTGATGCCGATGCCCGCCCAGCGCACCGGCTCCGGCGGGAAGGGCAGGGGCTTGCTGCGGACCATCTCCAGGCGGGTGCGCTCGGTGCGCTCACCGGCGAGCAGATCGAGCATCACCTCGGCGCCGAAGCGGGTCGCCCCGACCCCCAGGCCCGTATAGCCGAGGGCGTACGCCACCCTCCCCCCGTGCGCGCTGCCGAAGAACGCGGAGAAGCGCGAGCAGGTGTCGATCGCGCCGCCCCAGGCGTGGCTGAAGCGCACGCCCTCCAGCTGCGGGAAGCACTGGAAGAAGTGCTGGGCGAGGGTGCGATAGGTGGCCGGGTGGTGATCGTATTCGGCGCGCACCCGTCCGCCGTAGCGGTAGATGATGTCGTAGCCGCCCCACAGGATGCGCCGGTCGGCGGTGAGCCGGAAGTAGTGGAAGTGGTTGGCGGTGTCGCTGAGCCCCTGCCTGCGCTGCCAGCCGATCGCGTCGAGCTGCTCCTCGGTGAGCGGTTCGGTCATCAGCGCGTGGTCGTAGACCGGGGCGATGTACGGGCGGACGCGGCGCACCAGGGCGGGGAAGGCGTTGGTGGCGAGCGCCACCTGCCGGGCGCGGACCCGTCCGTAGGGAGTGCGGACGGTCATCGCCGCCCCGCTGCTCGCCAGCCGTTCGGCCGGGGTGTGCTCGTAGATCCGTACGCCCAGTTCGGCGCAGGCCCGGGCCAGGCCCCAGGCGAGCTTGGCGGGGTGCACCATGGCCACGCCCCGGCGGTCCCACAGCCCGGCCAGGAAGGTGGGCGAGTCGACCTCGGCGCGCACCGCGTCGCGGTCGAGGAACTCGGGCGGCTCGAGGCCGAGGGCGCCGGCCTGTTCGACGGTTTCGCGCAACTCCTCGACCTGGTGGGGCGCGGTGGCCACATCGATCTCGCCGGTGCGTTCGAAGTCGCAGTCGATGCCGTAACGCTCGACGGCGGATTCGATGGCGTCGAGGTTGCGGAGGCCGAGCCGTTCGAGTTCGGCCAGCTCATCGGGCCAGCGGGCGGCGCCGTTGCCGAGGCCGTGGGTGAGGGAGGCGGCGCAGAAGCCGCCGTTGCGCCCGGAGGCGGCCCAGCCGATTTCCTGGCCCTCGACCAGGACCACCTCGCGGTCGGGGTCGCGTTCCTTGGCGATCAGGGCGGTCCACAGTCCGCTGTAGCCGCCGCCGACGACGAGCAGATCGCAGCGCTCCTCCCCCACCAGGGCGGGGCGGGGGCGGGGCCTGCCGGGGTCGTCCAGCCAGTAGGGCCGGTACGCGGCGTCGGCCAGGGCTTTGAGGGCGGACGGGCCGGGGGCGCTGTCGCCCCCGGGCGAGCGGGTCATGGCGTCCGTGGCCATGGTTTTCAGCTCCTCTTGCGACGGGCGCCGGCCAGTTGGCCGGCGAGAACGCACAGCACCGCTACGGCGAACATCGCCGTTCCGATCACATTGATCTGCACGGGCGTGCCGCGCTGTGCGGATCCCCAGACGAACATGGGGAAGGTCACGGTCGAGCCGGCGTTGAAGTTGGTGATGATGAAGTCGTCGAAGGAGAGCGCGAAGGACAGCAGCGCGCCGGCGGCGATACCGGGCGCGGCGATCGGCAGGGTGACGCGCACGAAGGTCTGCGCCGGGGAGGCGTAGAGGTCCTGCGCGGCCTGTTCCAGCCGGGGGTCCATGGACATCACCCGCGCCTTGACGGCCGTCACGACGAAGCTCAGGCAGAACATGATGTGGGCGATGAGGATCGTCCAGAAGCCGAAGTCCACGCCCATGTTGAGGAAGAGGGTGGCCAGCGAGGCGGCCATGACGACCTCGGGCATGGCCATCGGCAGGAAGATCAGGCTGTTGACCGAGGAGCGGGCCCGGAAGCGGTAGCGGGCCAGCGCGAAGGCGATCATCGTGCCGAGGAGGGTCGCGCCGATCGTCGCCCATACCGCGATCTTCAGGCTGAGCGAGAGCGAGCCGCACAGGTCGGCGACGCCGCACGGATCGGTCCAGGCCTCGGTGGAGAACCGCTGCCATTCGTAGTTGAAGCGCCCGTTGGGCTTGTTGAAGGAGAAGACCAGGACGACGACGTTGGGCAGGATCAGATACGCGAGGGTGCCGAGCCCCGCGATGACCGCCAGGTTCCGCCGTATCCAGCGCGTCAGGGCCGTCACACCAGGTCCTCCGTCCCGGACTTGCGGATGTAGACGGTGACCATCGTGAGGATGGCCGCCATGAGGATGAAGGACAGCGCCGCCGCCGTCGGATAGTCCAGCACCCGCAGGAACTGCGACTGGATGACGTTGCCGACCATCTTCTGGTCGGCGGAGCCGAGCAGTTCGGCGTTGATGTAGTCGCCCGTGGCGGGGATGAAGGTGAGCAGCGTGCCCGCGACGACCCCCGGCATGGACAGCGGGAAGGTCACCTTCCGGAAGGTGGTGACGGGCCGGGCGTAGAGGTCGCCCGCGGCCTCGTGGAGCCTCGGGTCGATGCGCTCCAGCGAGGTGTAGAGCGGGAGGATCATGAAGGGCAGGAAGTTGTACGTCAGCCCGCAGACCACCGCGAGCGGAGTGGCCAGCACCCGCTGTCCCTCGGTGATCCCCAGATAGCTGGTGACGTCCAGGATGTGCAGCGAGTTGAGCGCGCCCACCACCGGGCCGCTGTCGGAGAGGATCGTCTTCCAGGCCAGGGTGCGGATCAGGAAGCTGGTGAAGAACGGCGCGATGACCAGGATCATCACCAGATTGCGCCAGCGGCCCGCCCGGAAGGCGATGAGATACGCGAGCGGATAGCCGAGCACCAGGCACATCACGGTGGCGGTGGCGGCGTAGAGCACCGAGCGCAGGAACTGCGGGTAGTACTCGCTCAGCGCGTCCCAGTAGGTCTGGAAGTGCCAGGTGACCTTGAAGCCCTCTTCGAGGGAGCCGGTCTGGACGGAGGTCGACGCCTGGTAGACCAGCGGCGCGGCGAAGAAGATCAGCAGCCAGAGGATGCCGGGGAGCAGCAGCCAGTAGGGCACCAGCCGCTTGCGGACGGCGGTCCTGAAGAGGGGCGGCTTCTGTACGGGCTCGGGCGCGGGCCCGGCGGCGTCCGGCGGGGCGTCGGGAGTGGCCGTCGCGCTCCCCTCTCCCCGCTCAGTCCCGGCGCGCTCCAACGCGCGGGCTTCCCTCGTCACTGCTCGCTCCTTCGTCGCTGCGCGGCTCCTCAGTCCAGCCCGCGCAGCGCGCCGGGACACGCTCACGAGGCCTCCTCGTCCAGCTCCGTACCGGCGTCGATGTCCTGGGTCGCGTCGAGGCCGAAGGTGTGGGCGGGGTTCCAGTGCAGGACGACCTCGGCGCCGGGGACGAGCCGGGTGTCACGCTCGATGTTCTGCTCGTAGACGGTGATCTCGGGGCAGCCCGGGGTGGTGATGAGGTACTGGGTGGAGACGCCGATGAAGCTGGAGTCGGCGATCCGCCCGGTGAGCCGGTTGCGGCCCTCGGGGATGGTCCCGGCGTCCTCGGCGTGGGCCAGGGTGATCTTCTCGGGACGCACGCCTACCAGCAGTTTCCCTCCGGTGCGGACGGGAGCGCTACATCGGTCGGCGGGCAGCGAGAGCTTGCCGCCGGCGGCGGCGAGGACGAGGTCGCCGCCGCTCTTGTCGGTGATCTCGGCCTCGATGAGGTTGGAGGTGCCGAGGAAGTTGGCGACGAAGGTGGTGCCGGGGTTCTCGTAGAGGTCGGCGGGGGCGCCGCGCTGTTCGACCCGGCCGCCGTTCATCACCGCGACCGTGTCGGCCATGGTCATGGCCTCCTCCTGGTCGTGGGTGACATGGATGAAGGTGATGCCGACCTCGGTCTGGATGCGCTTGAGCTCCAGCTGCATCTGACGGCGCAGCTTGAGGTCGAGCGCGCCCAGCGGTTCGTCGAGCAGCAGCACCCGGGGGTGGTTGATCAGGGCGCGGGCGACGGCGACGCGCTGCTGCTGGCCGCCGGAGAGCTGCTGCGGCCTGCGGCGGGCGAAGTCGCCGAGCTGCACCAGCTCCAGCATCTCCTCGACCTGCTTCTTCACCGACTTGATGCCGCGCCGGCGCAGTCCGAAGGCGACGTTCTCGAAGATGTCGAGGTGCGGGAAGAGGGCATAGCTCTGGAAGACCGTGTTGACGGGCCGCTTGTGGGGCGGGAGGGCGGTGATGTCCTCATCGGCGAGCCGGACGACGCCGCTGGTGGGCTCCTCCAGTCCCGCGATCATGCGCAACGTGGTGGTCTTGCCGCAGCCGGAGGCGCCGAGCAGGGCGAAGAAGGAACCGGCGGGTACGTAGAGATCGAGCGGCTGGACGGCGGTGAAGGACCCGTAGGTCTTGCTGATCCCGGTGAGACGGACGTCGCCGCCGGCGGCGGGGGTGGCAGTGGGGTCGGTCATGGGGGGGCTTCCCTCGTCTGTCAGGCGCCGGTGAGCTTGGCGAACTTTTCCTCGAAGGCGGTCTCTTCCTCGCTCGACAGCGAGCGGAAGGCATGGGACTTGGCGGTCATCTCCTCGTCGGGGATGATCAGCGGGTTCTCCGCCAGGCCCTTGTCGATCTTCGCCAGCTCATCGCGGACCCCGTCGACCGGACATACGTAGTTGATGAAGGCGGCGACCTTCGCGGCGTTCTTGGGCTCGTAGTAGAAGTCGATGAGCCGCTCCGCGTTCTTCTTGTGGCGCGCCTTGTTCGGGATCAGCAGGTTGTCGGTGGAGGTCATGTAGCCGGCCTCCGGGATGGCGAACTCCACCTGCGGCTTGTCCAGTTGGAGCTGGACCAGGTCGCCCGCCCAGGCCACGCACGCCGCGATGTCGCCCTGGCCGAGGTCGCCGGTGTACTCACCGCCGGTGAAGCGGCGGATCTGCCCGCGGTCGACGGCCTTCTGAATGCGGGCGAGGGCGGCGTCGTAGTCGTCGGCGGTGACGCTCTCCGGCCGCTTGCCCATGTCGAGGAGGGTCAGCCCGACGGTGTCGCGCATCTCGGTCAGCATGCCGACCCGGCCCTTGAGCTTCGGGTCCTCCAGGAGCTGCGAGATGGAGGTGACCTTACGGCCGCCGGTGGCCTTCTTGTTGTACGCGATGACGGCGGGGATGCCGGTCCAGGTGTAGGAGTAGGCGCGGCCCGGGTCCCAGTCGGGGGTGCGGAAGCCCTCGGCCAGGTTGGCGTAGGCGTGCGGCAGGTTGGCCGCGTCCAGCTTCTGCATCCAGCCGAGCCGGATCATGCGGGCGGCCAGCCAGTCGGTGACGCAGATGAGGTCGCGGCCGGTGCTCTGGCCCCCGGCGAGCTGCGGCTTGATCTTCCCGAAGAACTCGACGTTGTCGTTGATGTCCTCGGTGTACTTCACCGCGATACCGGTGCGCCGCTGGAACTCCTCCAGGGTGGGGTGGCGCTTCTTGTCCTCGCTGATGTCCATGTACTCCGACCAGTTGGAGAAGTTGACCTTCTTCTCCTCGTCGGAGTGGTCGTCGGAGGCGTTGTTCGTCCCGGTGCGCCCCGCGGGCGGGATACCGCAGCCGCCGAGCGCCCCGAGCCCGCCGACGGCGATGGCCCCGGCGCCTCCCGCGCGCAGCAGGGAGCGGCGGGTGAGCGCCATCCGGCCGCTGGTCATGGAGCGCCGTATCGCGGCGATCTGCGGTGGGGACAGGCTCTCGGACTCGTGCCGTGCTTCCATAAGCTGTGCCTTTCGAGGGTGTCGGCCGGTGGCGGCCGGCCGAGGCCACGCGGGGGTGGCCGCACATTCAGGTCTGTCGGTCAGGTCTGTCGATCTCCGAAGACCGTGCGGTGCCAGTCCTTGCGGACCACTGCGGTGTTGTCGAACATCACGTGCTTGACCTGCGTGTACTCCTCGAAGGAGTACGCCGACATGTCCTTGCCGAAGCCGGAGGCCCGCACACCGCCGTGCGGCATCTCGCTGATGATCGGGATGTGGTCGTTGATCCACACGCACCCCGCCCGGAGCTCGCGGGAGGCGCGGCCCGTCCGGTAGACATCGCGGCTCCAGGCGGAGGCGGCGAGACCGTAGGGGGTGTCGTTGGCGAGCGCGATGCCCTCGTCGTCGCTGTCGAAGGGGACGACCACCAGGACCGGGCCGAAGATCTCGGACTGGACGATCTCGCTGTCCTGGGGCGCGCCGGTGATGAGCGTGGGCCGGTAGTAGGCGCCCTTGGCGAGGTCGCCGCCCGGGATCTCGCCGCCGGTGACGACGGTGGCGTAGCCGCGGGCCCGGTCCACGTAGCCCGCCACGCGGTCGCGCTGGGCGTGGGAGACCAGCGGGCCGAGGTCGGTGTGCGGATCGAAGGGGTCGCCGAGCCGTACGGACGCCATGAGTTCGGCGACGGCCGCGACGAACGCGTCGTACAGCGGGCGCTGGACATAGGCGCGGGTGGCCGCGGTGCAGTCCTGTCCGCTGTTGATCAGCGCGCCCGCGACGGCGCCGTGCGCGGCGGCCTCCAGGTCCGCGTCGTCGAAGACGACGAAGGGCGCCTTGCCGCCGAGTTCGAGATGGATCCGCTTGACGGTGGAGGTGGCGAGTTCGGCGACGCGCTTGCCGACCGCCGTCGATCCGGTGAAGGAGGTCATCGCCACCGCGGGGTGGGAGACCAGCCATTCGCCCGCCTCCGGGCCGGTGCCGCTCACCACGTTGATCACGCCGTCCGGAAGGCCCGCCTCCGTGGCCGCCTGCGCGAACATCAGCGAGGTCAGGGGCGTCAGTTCGGCGGGCTTCAGCACGATGGTGTTGCCTGCGGCGATGGCCGGGAGGACCTTCCAGGCCGCCATCTGGAGGGGGTAGTTCCAGGGGGCGATGGAGCCGATGACCCCAATGGGCTCGCGGCGGATGTACGAGGTGTGGTCACCGCTGTACTCGCCGGCGGCCTTGCCCTCCAACTGGCGGGCGGCGCCCGCGAAGAAGGAGACGTTGTCGATGGAGCCGGGCACATCGAACTCGGTGCTGAGCTTGATGGGCTTGCCGCACTGCAGCGACTCGGCGTGGGCGAGGTCGTCGGCCCGCTCGGTGAGTACCGCGGCGAAGCGGTGCATCGCGTCGGACCGCTCGCCGGGGGTGGCGCCCGCCCATGCGGGGAAGGCGGCCTCGGCCGCGGCCACGGCCGCGTCGACATCGGCCGCACCGGCGAGCCGGTAGCCGAACACCTGCTCGCCGGTGGCCGGGTCGACGACCTGATGCGTGCCCTCGGAGCCGCCCTGGCGCAGACGGCCCGCGATGTACTGGGCACCGTCGGCGAACCGCTCCGTCACGTCGAACCGCTGATCCATCGCGCTCTCCTCCGCCGGTCCGCCCCAACGAGGCGCGGCGTAGCTCCAACCGGAATTGAAGGCCGATCCTGACAGAGAGCCTTCGCTTCAACAAGGGATTCCGTTGTTGTTTTTTGATTTCGCGACGGATTCAGTGATCAGAGCGGCTCCGGCGTCACCGTTTCCGCGCCGGATCCCGGTCTGGACCGACGGTTTGGACAGCCGGTCCGGACGCCCGGCCCGGAAGCCGACCGGACGCCGGTCCGGACCGCCGCTCTAGAAGATGGAGTCGAGGGCGGCGTCCACCGCCAGGATGTAGATCACCGGGAGCACCATGCCGATGATTCCGCAGACCAGACCGGCGGTGGCCGAGCCGCCGTTGTTCGCCTGCCCCCGGCCCACCTTCCCCTTGCCTATGGCGCCGAACGTGATCGCCAGGACGCCGAGGATGACCGCGAAGACCCACAGGACGTAGGTGATCCCGCAGACCAGGCCGACGATGCCGCAGACCAGCGCGGCCGTGCCCATGCCGTTGTTCGGCTGCGTCGGCATCCCGGCCGCCCCCGGGTAGACGGGCGGCGCGGCGGGGTAGCCGGCGCCGGGGTACTGCGGTGGCTGGGCCGGTGGCGCGGGCGTGGCGTAGGGATTGGCCTGGGGGTCGTACGGATCTGGCGGTGGGCCGGGCATGGAGCTGGACATCGGTGGTCTCCCCTCCTGGTAAACGTCCGGCAATGTTATGGGCATGCCGCATCCCGGGACAGCTCGATCGCCCAGGTCGGCGCCGCTGTCGACGGCGGCTGTCGGTGAGGGGTGGGAGTGAGCTGGAAGGCCCGTGGCGTTGCCGGAGGCGCGTCAGCGGCCGATATCGGCGAGCGGGAGCACCGCCGCGCTCGAGACATCGGCATAGCCCGGATCGTCACCGCTGTCCGAGCCGTCGTCCGTGGCGATGTAGACAAAGATCATGACGACGCTCGCCACCACGGCGACCACCCCGAGGATCACCCCGGCGAGCGCCGAACCGCCGTTGGTCGCCTCGCCGCTTGCCGCCCTGGTGCGGCCGAGCGCCCCGAAGACGATCGCGAGCACACCGAGGACGATGCCGAGCAGGATGCTCGGGGAGAGGACCAGGCCGATGATGCCGAGCACCAGGGCGGCCGTGCCATGGCCGTTGTTCGGCACATACGTCCCGCCCGGCCAGCCCTGGCCGTAGGTCCCTCCGGGGTAGGCGGCGCCGGGATAGGCGGTGCCCGGATATCCCGAGCCGGAGTACCCCGCGCCGGGGTGGGCGGTGCCCGGGTAGCCGTAGCCGGGATGGCCCGCCACCCCGCCGTACGGGGACTGCGTGGGGGGCGCCTGCCGGCCGTATCCGGGCCGGCCGTATCCCGTCGGTCCATAGCCCGCCGAGCCGTACGGCCCGGCGGCCGGGTAGGCGCTGGGCGTGCCCGGGCCGGTCGGCGCGGGCGGCGGCGGGGGCACCGCGCCCGGCGCGGCCATGGGGCCCGGCGGGGGCGGTGGAGGGGGCGGGGGCGTCGGGCCCGGCGTGGCGGGATAGGAGGTGAGGGTCGGCTGCTCGGCCACCGGGGGGCGGGGAGCCGGTATCCCTTGTCCGTCCGCCGCCTTGTCCATCGGGGCCTTGTCCATCGCCTTGTCCCTCGGGGCCTTGTCCATCGCGACCCGCTGCGCCGGTGGAGCCCAGGGATCGCGCTCGAGCGGTTCGGGCTGCCTCGGCTGCCCGGGCCACCGTGGCTCATCCCGCGCCTGCGGCTCGGACGGGTCGTGCTGGTCGGCCATGGAGCTCCCCCACAAAGACGTCCGCCCATGCTACGGCCTGTGGCGAGCCCGTCGGCGACACACCATACGATGACCGGATCCCGCCGTGGGCGGGCGTCTCCCGGAGGTTTCGTTGACCGATCTGACCACCTTCATCGCCGGGCTGCCCAAGGCCGAGCTCCATGTGCACCACGTGGGGTCCGCGTCCCCGCGCATCGTGGCCGAGCTGGCCGCCCGGCACCCCGACTCCAAGGTGCCCACCGACCCCGAGGCCCTCGCCGAGTACTTCGTCTTCCGGGACTTCGCGCACTTCATCGAGATCTATCTCTCCGTGGTGGACCTGATCCGCGACGCCGAGGACGTCCGGCTGCTGACCTACGAGATCGCCCGCGACATGGCCCGGCAGAACATCCGCTACGCCGAGCTGACCGTCACCCCCTACAGCTCGACCCGGCGCGGCATCCCGGACACCGCCTTCGTGGAGGCGATCGAGGACGCCCGCAAGGCGGCCGAGTCGGAGTTCGGCACGGTGCTGCGCTGGTGCTTCGACATCCCCGGCGAAGCCGGTCTCGAGGCCGCCGAGGAGACCGCCCGGATCGCCTGTGAGCTGCGCCCCGAGGGGCTGGTCGGCTTCGGCCTCGGCGGCCCGGAGATAGGGGTGCCGCGCCCCCAGTTCAAGCCGTACTTCGACCGCGCCATCGCCGCCGGGCTGCGCAGCGTGCCGCATGCGGGCGAGACCACCGGACCGCAGACGATCTGGGACGCCCTCATCGAGCTGCGAGCCGAGCGCATCGGCCATGGCACCAGCGCCGTCCAGGACCCGAAGCTGCTCGCCCATCTCGCGGAGCACCGCATTCCGCTGGAGGTCTGCCCGACCTCCAACCTCGCCACGCGCGCCGTCGCCACGCTCGACGACCACCCCCTGAAGCAGATGGTCGACGCCGGGGTGATCGTCACGATCAACAGCGACGACCCGCCGATGTTCGGCACCGACCTCAACACCGAGTACCAGGTCGCGGCCCGGCTGCTGGACCTGGACGCGGCGGGCGTCGCGGCGCTGGCGAAGAACGCCGTCGAGGCGTCCTTCCTGGACGCCGAGGGCAAGGCGCGGCTCGCCGCGGAGATCGACGCCTACACGGCGGTCGCGGGCCGATGAGGGCGGCGGGGGCGCGCTGCGTCCCGGTCGGCCACCGCGGCGACCCGTATGTGTGCCGTGAGAACACCCTGCCCTCGATCCGCTCCGCGGTGGGCGCGGGGGCGGGCGCGGTCGAGATCGACGTACGGCTGACCCGGGACGGCGTGCCGGTGCTGCTCCACGACGCCACACTGAAGCGGCTGTGGGGCCGGGACCGGCCGCTGTCCGCGCTGACCGCCGACGAGGTGCGGCAGCTGACCGGCGGGGGCGTCCCGACCCTGCGCGAGGCCCTCGCGTGCGCCGGCTCCACCCGGCTGCTGATCGATCTGCCGGACGCGTCGGCCGCGCCCGCCGCCGTCGCCCAGGTGCGGGAGAGTGGGGCGGGCGACCGGGTGTACTACTGCGGCGCCCTGGCGGCCCTGCACGCCGTGCGCCGCGCGGAGCCGGACGCCGAGATAGCGCTGACCTGGACCACCCTCGCCCCGCCGGCCCCGGCACTGCTGGCCGCGCTGCGCCCCCGGTGGCTCAACTACCGCTTCGGGCTGGTCTCCCGGGAGCTGGTCGCCCGCCATCACGCCGACGGGCTGCTGGTCTCCGCCTGGACCGCCGACACCCGCCGGTCGATGTCCCGGCTGCTGCGGGCGGGCGTCGACGGGATCACCACCAACCGGGTCGGCGCCCTGGCGGCCCTTCTGCTCAGCGGCTGATCAGCGACTGGCCGCGCGGCGGGCGGCGGCGCCGCCCACCCACAGGTCGTTGCTGCCCGCGATGACGACCTTCCCGTCGGCGCGGGTGGTGATGGCCGAGGGCAGCGCATCGCCGCAGCCGAGCTCGGCCCGCTCGGCGTCCGCGCCGAAGCCGGACCACACCACGCCGCAGAAGAGGTGGTCCCCGCTGCGGAGGCCGAGGAGCACCAGCGCGCCCGAGCCGTCGACGCTCGCGCCCCGGATCCGCCCCTCGCCGAGCGCCGAGGTATCCTCGACCCTCCAGTGCAGGCCGTCCGCGCTGGTCAGCACGGACGGCCGGTCGGGCTTGCCGTAGTCCTCGCGGCCGCCGTAGGACCGGGCGCCGTAGGCGATCCACCGGCCGTCGTGCCACAGCACGCCGCTCACCGGGGCGTAGCCGTGCAGCCGGGGGGTGAGCGCGGCCCGCCAGGTGCGTCCGCCGTCCGTGGACGCCCAGACCGGCAGCCGCGGCCGCCCCTGGCCCAGGGCGTTGCCGCCGATGGCCACGATCCGGCGGCCCTCGGCGGCCATGGCCAGCACGCCCGTCCTGGTGAGGGAGGCGCCCTGAGCGTCGGGCGATTCCGCGCCCTGAGCGTCGGGCAGCTCCGGGAGCCGCTCGCGCCGGACGGTCCTCCCCCGGTCCGTGGAGGTCCAGACCGTCGGTATGGGCCGCCGCTTCTCGGTCACCGAACCGCCGAGGACCAGCCGCTCGCCGCTGCGCACCATGACGGCCGCGCCGCCCGGGTCCCGGGCGCCCGGTTCGGCATCCGGATCCGGTTCCACGGGCGGGACCTTCAGGTCGGCCAGCCGGTGGACGCGCCCCGAGCGGTCGAGGCGCGAGAGGGACGTACCGGCCGCGTACACCGAGCCGTCCTCGCCGGGCAGCACCGCCCTCCCGGCGAGCCCGCCGCCGCTCCAGCCCTCGGCGCCGTTTCCCGGAGCCATGTCCCCGGGCACCTCGCCGGGGGTGGCCCCGGTCTCCGGCGCCGGATCGAGCGAGAGCTTCGTACAGGCCGCGTCGCCGGTCCAGTTGACGCCCACGTCGCGGTGGCCGTTGCTGTACGTGCCGAGGCCGAGGACGCAGTCGCCGTACGGCACGAGCGCGTCGAGCCCGTGCTCACCGCCGCTGTCCTTGCTGATGGCCGGGTACTGCACCGCCCCGGCGTAGTGCCGGAACCCCAGCTCGGACGCGGCCGTGCCGCCCGGCTTCTGCTCGCCGCAGCCCGCGACGGCCGGCAGGATCGCGACGGCCGCCGCGATCCACCGACGTCCGGATTTCCCCCACTTGGTCATGACAGGGGATCCTGCCATGACCAACTGACAACCCCGGCACGGGAATCGGCCGGGATCAGCCGGGAACGGCCCGGAATCGGCCGGGGACGGCCCGGGGTCAGCCCAGCGACGTCATGACGTGCTTGATGCGGGTGTAGTCCTCGAAGCCGTAGGCGGAGAGGTCCTTGCCGTAGCCGGACTTCTTGAAGCCGCCGTGCGGCATCTCGGCGACCAGCGGGATGTGGGTGTTGATCCAGACACAGCCGAAGTCCAGGGCCTTGGACATCCGCATCGCGCGGGCGTGGTCCTTGGTCCACACCGAGGAGGCCAGCGCGTACTCCACGCCGTTGGCGTACGAGATCGCCTGCGCCTCTTCCGAGAAGGTCTGCACGGTGATGACCGGGCCGAAGACCTCGTTCTGGATGATCTCGTCGTCCTGCTTGAGCCCGGAGACCACGGTGGGCGCGTAGAAGAAGCCCTTGTCGCCGACCCGGTGGCCGCCCGCCTCGACCTTGGCGTGGGCGGGGAGCCGGTCGATGAAGCCGGAGACCTGGGCGAGCTGGTTGGCGTTGTTCAACGGGCCGTACAGCACGTCCTCGTCGTCGGGCGCGCCGGTCTTGGTCTCGGCGGCGGCCTTGGCGAGCGCGCTCACGAACTCGTCGTGGATCGACTCGTGGACCAGCACCCGGGTGGCGGCCGTGCAGTCCTGGCCCGCGTTGAAGAAGCCCGCGACCGAGATGTCCTCGACCGCCTTGGGGATGTCGGTGTCCTCGAAGACGACCACGGGGGCCTTGCCGCCGAGCTCCAGATGCACCCGCTTGACGTCCTTCGAGGCGCTCTCGGCGACCTGCTTGCCGGCTCGCACCGAGCCGGTGATGGACGCCATGGCGGGCACGGAGTGCTCGACCATCAGCCGGCCGGTCTCGCGGTCGCCGCAGATCACGTTGAAGACGCCCTGCGGATGGCCCAGTTCCGCCAGCACTCCGCCGATGATCTCGGCGATCAGCACGGTGGAGGCGGGCGTGGTGTCCGAGGGCTTGATGACGACCGTATTGCCCGCGGCGAGGGCCGGGGCGAACTTCCACACAGCCATCATCATCGGGTAGTTCCACGGTGCGACCTGGGCGCAGACCCCGACCGGCTCCCGCCGGATGATCGAGGTGAGGCCCTCCATGTACTCACCGGCCGAGCGGCCCTCCAGCATCCGGGCCGCGCCCGCGAAGAAGCGGATCTGGTCGATCATGGGCGGGATTTCCTCGTCCCGCGTGAGACCGATCGGCTTGCCGGTGTTCTCCGACTCGGCGGCGATCAGCTCCTCCGCCCGCGCCTCGAAGGCGTCGGCGATCTTGAGCAGTGCCTTCTGCCGCTCGCCGGGCACCAGGTCGCGCCAGGCCGGGAAGGCGGCCTCGGCGGCGGCCATCGCCGCGTCCACGTCCGCCGCGCCCGACAGCGGCGCGGTGGCGTAGGGCTCGCCCGTGGCCGGGTTGACCACCTCCGTGGTCCGCCCGTCCGCGGCGTCCCGGAACGCTCCGTCGATGTAGTTGCGCAGACGACGCAGTTCGGTGGTCACGTGCCACCCCTCCTGTCAGCTGTCCGATGGGTGAGACACCCACATTAGTCGCCGGGGCTGCGCTTTCAACATACCCGCCACACCAGAACAACGGAATCAGTGTTTTTAGGGCCCCTCAACGACGGAATTCATCGATGAAAGGTTGCGACACGGGCGAGGCTCGTGCACAGTGAGGGTCGTGGCCACACCTGACAAGAACGGCACGACCCTCGACTCCGTATCCCTGGCGATCATTGAGCAGCTCCAGGAAGACGGCCGCCGGCCGTACGCCGCCATCGGAAAGGCCGTGGGGCTCTCCGAGGCCGCCGTGCGGCAGCGCGTGCAAAAGCTGCTCGACCAGGGCGTGATGCAGATCGTCGCCGTCACCGATCCTCTCACCGTGGGGTTCCGGCGGCAGGCGATGGTCGGCATCAACGTCGAGGGCGATCTCGACCCGGTCGCGGACGCGCTGACCGCCATGGACGAGGTCGAGTACGTGGTCGTCACCGCGGGTTCCTTCGATCTCCTGATCGAGATCGTCTGCGAGGACGACGACCATCTCCTCGAAATGATCAACAAGCGGATCCGCACGCTGCCCGGTGTGCGCTCCACCGAGAGCTTCGTCTACCTCAAGCTCCGAAAGCAGACCTATACCTGGGGAACGAGATAGCAATGAGCGCCGACCTCTCCAAGACGGCGTACGACCACCTGTGGATGCACTTCACCCGCATGTCGTCGTACGAGAACTCCCCCGTGCCGACGATCGTGCGCGGTGAGGGCACGTACATCTTCGACGACAAGGGCAAGCGGTACATCGACGGTCTGGCCGGCCTGTTCGTGGTCAACGCGGGCCACGGCCGGGTCGAATTGGCGGAGACGGCCTACAAGCAGGCCCAGGAGCTCGCCTTCTTCCCGGTGTGGAGCTACGCCCACCCCAAGGCCGTCGAGCTCGCCGAGCGGCTCGCGGGCTACGCACCCGGCGACCTGAACAAGGTCTTCTTCACCACGGGCGGCGGCGAGGCCGTCGAGACCGCCTGGAAGCTGGCCAAGCAGTACTTCAAGCTCACCGGCAAGCCCACCAAGCACAAGGTGATATCCCGGGCGGTGGCCTATCACGGCACCCCGCAGGGAGCCCTGTCGATCACCGGGCTGCCGGGGCTCAAGGCCCCCTTCGAACCGCTGGTCCCCGGTGCCCACAAGGTCCCCAACACCAACATCTACCGCGCCCCGATCTTCGGCGACGACCCCGTGGCGTTCGGCCGCTGGGCCGCCGACCAGATCGAGCAGCAGATCCTCTTCGAGGGCCCGGACACCGTGGCCGCGGTCTTCCTGGAGCCGGTGCAGAACGCGGGCGGCTGCTTCCCGCCGCCGCCCGGGTACTTCCAGCGGGTCCGCGAGATCTGCGACAAGTACGACGTGCTGCTGGTCTCGGACGAGGTCATCTGCGCCTTCGGCCGGCTGGGCACGATCTTCGCCTGTGACAAGTTCGGCTACGTCCCGGACATGATCACCTGCGCCAAGGGCATGACCTCGGGCTACTCCCCGATCGGCGCGTGCATCATCTCCGACCGGCTCGCCGAGCCGTTCTACGAGGGCGACAACACCTTCCTCCACGGCTACACCTTCGGCGGCCACCCGGTCTCGGCCGCGGTCGGCGTCGCCAACCTCGACATCTTCGAGCGCGAGGGCCTCAACCAGCATGTGCTGGACAACGAGGGCGCGTTCCGGTCCACGCTGGAGCGGCTGCACGATCTGCCGATCGTCGGCGATGTCCGGGGGAATGGTTTCTTCTACGGCATCGAGCTGGTGAAGGACAAGGCCACCAAGGAGTCCTTCGACGAGGAGGAGACCGAGCGGATCCTCTACGGCTTCCTCTCCAAGGCGCTCTACGAGAACGGGCTGTACTGCCGGGCCGACGACCGCGGCGACCCGGTCGTGCAGCTGGCGCCGCCGCTGATCGCCGACCAGGCGCTGTTCGACGAGATCGAGCAGATCCTGCGGGCGGTGCTGACCGAGGCGTGGACGAAGCTCTGACGGTCGGTCGCTTGCGGAGCCCATGGGGGCGTAGTGCAGCTTTAGTTGAGGCTCGGGTTCACGTGAGGCTAAGGCCCAGTTGAGGTTCAGCAGGTTCAGCCCATGTGAGCTCAGGCCCAGTTGGGGCCCAGGTCCTTGTGGAGCTCAGGCCCACTTGAGGGCGAACCACAGCTCCATCCGGACGTCCGCGTCGCCGAGGTCCACATCGAGCAGGGCCTCGGCGCGGGCGATCCGCTGACGGACCGTATTGCGGTGCACCTCCAGTGCCACCGCCGTACGGTCCCAGCTGCCGTGCAGCGACAGCCACACCCGCACCGTCTCCAGCAGCGCCGGCGCGCCGTCGAGCGGCGCGAGCAGGGCCCGGCCGTGCGCCCCCGCCTCGGCCGGATCCACCAGCGAGACGACGCCGCCCGCGCGGGACGGGCCGTGCCGCACCAGCGGCACCCGCCCGGCGACGGCCCGCCGCAGCGCACGGGCGGCGTCGGCGCCGCCGCGCGGCAGCTCCGCGGCCGCTACGGGCGCCCCGACGCCCAGGGTCCAGCCGGGCTGCGCCCGTACCGCCCCCTCGCCCGGCACGAGGGCGCACAGCGCGTCCCCGTCGAGGTCGACCAGCGGCGTCCCGAGCCCGGCCGCGAGCGCCGCCGTGGCCAGCAGCCCGTCGTCCCGGCCGCGGCCGCGCCGCCGCCCGTGCACCACGGTCCACAGCCCGCCGTCCTCGCGGGTCCCGGATCTCCCCTCGGGGGGCGTCCCCGCCTGCCCCGGCGAGGGGCTGAGCAGCCCCGCCACCCGTGCCGGATCGGCGCCGAGCATCAGCCGTACCAGCGCCGCCGTGCGCTCTGCCTCGGCCCCGACCACCCGCCGCGCCGTCAGCAGGGACAGCAGCACCACGGCCACTCCCACGATCGCCCCGTCCGCGCCGTCCCGCCGGGGAGCGCAGACGCCGAGTGCGAGCCGGTCCTCCGGCCCGGCCGGACCGCCCAGCCCGTACGCGGTCAGCTGCAACTCCTCACCGTCCGCGCCGGCCGCCCGGCCCGCCGCCGAGGACGGGCCCGAGCGCAGCCGGGCCGCGAGCGCGCCGAGCGCCGTACGGGCTGGGCGGTCCGGCCGCGGCCCGGCGGCCGCCAGCTCCGCACCGTCCGGGCCATAGAGCACCGTCCACGCCCCGAGGTGCTGACCCAGCTGCCGCAGCACGGCCGGTACGGGGTGCGGGCGCGCCGCGGCCGTCGCCAGCGACTGCTGTGCCTCGGTGACGCTCCGCAGCTCATGATGGCGGCGCTCGGCCATCGCGTCCCAGACGGCGCTCGCGACGGCCGTGAAGGTCGTCTGCCGCGGCACCTCGACCAGCGGCAGCCCATGCCGGTCGCACGCCTCGACCAGCGCGCGGGGCACCGTGTCGTGCACCGGCGCGATGCCGAAGCCGAGCGCCGCCGCGCCCGCCTGGACGGTACGGGCCACATAGCGGTCCCAGTAGGTGCCGGCGCCCGCCGCCTCCGGGCAGTGCACCCCCGCGCTGAGCAGCAACTCGCCGCCCAGCAGATACGGGACGGGGTCCTCCATCTCGCTGGTGTGGACGAAGTACACGGGCGTGTCCGCCTCGCGCGCCCCCGCGACCTGCCGCAGGCCGAGGGCGGGGTGGCCGAGGAGGGTGGCGAGCGGGACGGGGGCCGTCGGGGGTACGCGGTCGTTCATCACGGCGGGCCTCGCGTGGGGGCGGTCGGGACGGTCCGTAGAGGACGGTTCGTACATCCCGGGGATCGGGAGTGGAGGAAACGTACACTTCCCGGACGCTCCGGCGACACCTAGGGTCTCCGTCACTCCCCACATTCCCCGCACGACCCGTACTCCCCCACACTCCCCGCACTCCCCACGACCCGATCCCCGCGGATCGCCGGGACCTCCCCGATCCCGTGCGGCTCCGCCCGCCCGATCTCCCGACCGCCAGCCGACCCCCGCCGGAGCGAGGAGCACCGCCATGACCGCTGTCGACTACACCGTGATCGTCGTCTATCTCGCGGGCATGCTCGCGCTCGGCTGGTGGGGCATGCGCCGCACCACGTCCACCAGCGACTTCCTGGTCGCCGGCCGGCGGCTGGGGCCGTTCATGTACTCCGGGACGATGGCCGCGATCGTGCTCGGCGGCGCGTCCACCATCGGCGGCGTCGGGCTCGGCTACCAGTACGGGCTCTCCGGCGCCTGGATGGTCATCACCATCGGCCTGGGGCTGCTGGCGCTGTCGGTCTTCTTCTCGGCGCGCATCGCCCGCCTCAAGGTCTACACGGTCAGCCAGATGCTGGACCTGCGCTACGGCGGCTCCTCCGGGCTGATCTCGGGCATCGTGATGTGGGGCTACACCCTGATGCTCGCGGTCACCTCGACCATCGCCTACGCCACCATCTTCGACGTGATCTTCGGCCTGGACCGGATCATCGCCATCGTGCTCGGCGGGGCGATCGTGGTCTGTTACTCGACGCTCGGCGGCATGTGGTCGATCACCCTCACCGACATGGTGCAGTTCGTGGTCAAGACGGTCGGCGTGCTGCTCCTGCTGCTGCCGATCGCGGTGGTGAAGGCGGGCGGCTTCGGCGCGATGAAGTCCGAACTCCCCCACGGCTACTTCTCCCCGCTGGGCATCGGCGGCCAGACCGTCTTCACCTATGTGCTCATCTACTCCTTCGGCATGCTGATCGGCCAGGACATCTGGCAGCGGGTCTTCACCGCCCGCGATGACAAGGTGGCCCGCCGTGGCGGCACCGCGGCCGGTACGTACTGCCTGGCCTACGCGGTCGCGGGCGCGGTCATCGGCACGGCGGCGAAGGTGCTGTACCCCAAGCTGGACGCCCCCGACGACGCGTTCGCGACCATCGTCAAGGACTCCCTCCCGGTGGGCGTGAAGGGGCTGGTGCTGGCCGCCGCGCTGTCCGCGGTGATGTCCACCTCCTCGGGCGCGCTCATCGCCTGCGCGACGGTGGCCAACAACGACATCTGGGCCCGGCTGCGCGGCCGTACGCTCCGTACGGCCGGTGGCGCCCACGACGAGGTCGGCGGCAACCGCGTCTTCATCCTCATCATGGGCATCGCCGTGATCGGCATCTCCGTCGCGCTCAACAATGTCGTGGAGGCGCTGACCGTCGCCTACAACGTGCTGGTCGGCGGGTTGCTGATGCCGATCCTGGGCGGGCTGCTGTGGAAGCGCGGCACCGGCGCGGGCGCCCTGGCCTCGGTCGGTGTCGGCGGCCTTACGGTCATCGCGCTGATGGGGTGGAAGGGCATCCTCGCCAATGAACCCATCTACTTCGGGCTGCTGGCCTCGCTGGTGGCGTATGTGGCGGTCAGCCTCGCCACCAAGCCGACCGACGCGGCGATCCTCGACGCCTGGCGGCGCCGGCTCGCCGGTGAACCGCCCGCCCCCGCCTCCGAGGCCACCAGCCCGGCCACGGCGGGCGCCTGACACGGCCTCGCGCCGCCACACCGGCACCGCCATACGTACCCCTCCCTCATCCGCGCTTCCATACGCCCCGTCAGAAAGGCCCCCACCCATGCCCACCGCACAGCGCGCGCGTCACGGCGGCGATCTCGTCGTGGAGTCCCTCACCGCGCTCGGGGCGAGCACCGTGTTCGGACTTCCCGGACAGCACGCTCTCGGGGCGTTCGACGCGCTGCGGCGGTCCGGGCTCACCTATGTGGGGCTGCGGGTGGAGAACAACGCCGGGTTCGCCGCCGACGCCTTCGCGCGTGTCACCGGGACGGTCGCGCCGCTGCTGGTGTCCACCGGGCCGGGGGCGCTGATGACGCTCGCCGCGCTGCAGGAGTCGGCGGCGGCCTCCGCGCCCGTCCTGGCCATCGGCAGCCAGGTGCCGACCGCGGGGCTCGGCGGCGGGCGCAAGGGCTATCTCCATGAACTCGTCGACCAGAAGGCGTCGTTCCGCGACATCGTCAAGTCCGTCCACACGGTCCGTACCGCATCCCAGATCCCCTCCGCGGTCGCCGCCGCCTGGGCGTCCGCGCTGGAGGCCCCCGCCGGGCCGGTATGGCTGGAGATCCCGCAGGACGTGCTGCTCGCACCGGTCGCCGTGCCGCCCGTGACCTCCCTGCGCGCCGAACCCCGGCCGCTGCCGCCCCGGCCCGAGCTGACGGCGGAGGCCGCGAGGCTGCTGAGCGCCGCCGAGCGTCCGGTGATCCTGGCCGGCGGCGGAGTGGTGCGCGCCGGGGCGCGGCAGGAGCTGCGGGCGCTGGCCGAGGCGCTGGACGCGCCCGTGGCGACGACCTTCGGCGGCAAGGGCGCGTTCCCCTGGGATCATCCGCTCTCGCTCCAGTCCTGGCTGGAGGACGCGCACACCACCGAGTTCCTGGAGGACGCCGACGTCCTGCTGGTCGTCGGCTCCGGACTGGGTGAACTCTCCTCCAACTACCACACGTTCCGCCCGCGCGGCCGCCTGGTCCAGATCGAGGCCGATCTCGGCAAGCTGGAGTCCAACCACCCGGCGCTCGGCATCCACGCCGACGCCCGCGAGGCGCTGGCCGCCCTCACCGAGACCGTCACGCCGCGCCCGCCGGGCACGGCGGCCAAGGCCGCGGCCGGGCTGCTCACCCGGGTACGGGAGCGCATCGACGCGCAGGGTCTGGAACTGGAGCAGCGGGTGCTGGGCGCGGTGCGGGACGCGCTGCCCGATGACTCCCCCAGCTTCTGGGACATGACGATCCTCTCCTACTGGGCCTGGTCGGCCTTCGATTCCCGTGCGGGTGCCCTGCACTCGGCGCAGGGCGCGGGCGGCCTCGGCTACGGCTTCCCGGCCGCCCTCGGCGCCGCCGCCGCGGATCCCGGACGGCCGGTGCTGGCCGTGTCGGGCGACGGCGGGGCGATGTACTCGATCGCCGAACTCGCCACCGCCCACCAGTACCGGCTCCCCGTCACCTGGCTGATCGTGGACGACGGCGGCTACGGCATCCTGCGCGAGTACATGACGGACACGTTCGGCGAGGCGACCGCCACCGAGCTGTCCCGCCCGGACTTCGTCACGCTGGCCGAGTCCTTCGGTGTCCCGGCGGTCCGTACCACACCCGAGCGGCTGCGCGCGGACCTCGCCGGCGCCCTGGCGGCCCCCGGGCCGTCGGTCGTGGTGCTGCCCGCGCTGCTGCGCATGTTCGCGCCCACCCACCTGGACCGGCTCGCCGACGGCCGCCCCGATGACGGCCCCGGACTCGATCAGGGCTGATCGGAGCCAGACCCCGATCAGGGCTGATCGGAGGAAATGGGGGCCACCCGCGCCGAGCCTGGGCGCGGGCCCCCACCCGAGTCCTTACCGTGCCAGTGACCCATTGGCTTCGCGCTCGTTCACCCAACCGGGGGAATGAGACGATCGCAGGTAAGGCGAGGTGCTCGGGATGGTGGCTCCGCCGGACGACGACATGCTCGCGGCACGCACCGTGTCGTATGCCTACGGCGGCTCACCCGCCCTCCTCGGTGTCTCCCTCGACGCCCGAGAGGGCGAGATCCTCGCCGTCACCGGTCCACGGGGCTGCGGCAAGACCACCCTCCTCACCTGCCTGGCGGGCCAACTCGTCCCGGACGGCGGGGAGGTGTGGTTCAAGGGCGTCCCCGTGCACAGCCTCCCCCCGCTCGGTCTCGAACGGCTGCGGCGCGACCACTTCGGCTGGATCGGCACCGAGCCCCACCTCGTCCCCGAGCTCACCGCCTGGGAGAACGCCGCGCTCGCCCTGATGCTGCGCGGCACCGGGCGGCGCGCCGCGAAGAGCGCGGCGTGCGAGTGGCTGGACCGGCTCGACGTCGGCGAATGCGCCAGGGTGCGGCCCGCCGCGCTGCTGCAGTCCCAGCGCCAGCGGGTCGCCATCGCCCGCGCCCTGGCCGCCGGGCCCAGCGTGCTCTTCGCCGACGAGCCCACCGCCCCGCTGCACCAGGCCGACCGCGCCCAGGTGCTGCGCACCCTCACCTCGGCGGCCCGCTCCCACGGCATCACCGTCGTCCTCGCGACTCATGACCAGGAGGTGGCCACCCTCGCCGACCGTACTGTCGCCCTGCTCGACGGGCGCCGGGTGGGCTCGGACCCCTCCGAGGCGGAAGGCAGGGCCGCGTGCTCAGCCTCCGTCTGACCCGCGGTGCCCGCCCGTCGGTGCTGCTGCGGCGGTCGCTGGTCACCGTCGCGGCGGCGGGCGCGAGCTTTCTGCTGCTGAGCGCCCTCGGGTTCGCCTCGGGCCATCCGGCGGACTCGCAGGGCGCGGTGGGGAGGCTGCTGTGGTGCCTCGTGCCACTGGCCGCGACCGTCCATCTGGCCGTCGCCGTGGGCCGCGCCGACCCCAGCACCGGGCCGGGCCCCGGTTTCGCCGCGGCCGGGCTCGGCCCGGCCCGTGCGGCACTGCTCGCGGCGGTCTCCATGGCGGCCGCCTGCGCGCTCGGCGGTGTGCTGGCGCTGCTGGTCTTCCTGTATCTGCGTGGCGACCTCGGCTCCTGGCTGGACTGGGCCGGAAGCGCGGCGGTCGGCCGACAGCTCGGCAGCGGTCGCCCGCTGCCCCTGGCCGGCACCGTGACGCTGCTCGCCGTCGTCCCGGTGCTGGTGGGCGCGGCGTGCGCGGCCGGGCTGTGGCCCCGGCAGCCGCGGGCCTGGCACCAGCCGCCCCGACAGCCACCGGGTGCCCGCCGCCCGGCGGTCCCGGCCCCGCCCACCGTCGTCACGGGGCCGGTCGCGCCCTGGCCCCACCGGGCCACCTCCGGCCTTCCGTGGGGCATCGCCCTGACCGCGGCCGGACTCGCCCTCCAGGCGTACGCGAGCGGCGACGCGCCCCCGCACCCCGACGCCCTGCTCGCCGTGCCCGGCCGGCTCGGCGGCAACCCGCCCGGTGTGGTGGGCGGCTGGGCGCTGGCGGCGCTCGGGCTGGTGCTGGCCGGGCCCGGTCTCACCCATCTGTGCGGCAGGCTGCTGGCCGTCGGGCGGCCTGGTGTGCTGCGGCTGCTGGCCGGGCGCATGCTCCAGCAGGAGGCCGGTCTGATCGGACGTCCGGTCGGCGCGCTGTGCGCCCTGGCCGCCGCCGGATACGCCGTCCTGGAGCTGTACGGAAGGGCCTCCGGGCCGCCCGGCGCCCATGCCTTCGGCCCGCTCACCGGTCTGGGCGCGGCGCTGGTCACGCTGTGCGCCGCGGCCACCACCCTGACCGCGGTCGTGGAGGCGAGGAGCGCGCGCGAGCGCACGACGGCCGCGCTGCTCCGCCTCGGCGCCCCGGCCCGGCTGCTCCGCGCGGCGGCCGCGCTGCGCGCGACGGCCCTGCTGGCGCTGCTGGTGCCGCTGGTGTGGGTGGTGGCGCATCTCACGGCGATGCCGTTCCACCGCTGAAAATCCGGGGCGTTGGTGTCCATGCCTGGATTGTGCGACCGAGGGGCCCCGTCGCGTTTGCCGCAATCCACAGCTCCCCACCTCCGGTGTGATTAGCATGTCGGCGTGCAGGAACCAGACCGGGAAATAGAGTCCATCGAGGAGTTCGACCAGGTCGTCGCCCGCGGCACCCTGGCCGGGTTCCGGGTCCAGTCCGTGGACCTGACGAGCCGTACCGCGGCGCTCCTCTCCACCGACACCAGCGAGGCGGTCTTCCTCGGCTGCCCGATGGAGTCCGAGGCGGCCGCGAAGGTCCGGGCCGGGAGTGCGCTGGTGTTCCCGCCGGTGCCGGATCTGCCGTTCGATCCGTACCGCGGCACCCTCTACTCGCCCGCGCAGCTCTTCGAGGGCCTCACCGAGCACGGTTACGCGCGGACGCCGGACGCGCTCGCCTACGCCTGGTTCCAGCGGACCAAGACCGACGGCGACATCTTCGCCTCGATGCTGCGCTCCATCCACGACGACGCGATCTCCGACGCGCTCGACGAATTCCTCGTCGGGACGCGGGTGGTGGGCGTCATGGGCGGCCACGCGCTGGAGCGCGGCTCCGACGGGTTCGCGGGCGCCGCCCGCCTCGGACGAGCCCTGGCCCGGACCGGTCTCACGGTCGCGACGGGCGGCGGGCCGGGCGCGATGGAGGCCGCGAACCTGGGCGCCTATGCGGCCCCGCACGAGGACGCGATGCTGGACGAGGCGCTCGAACTGCTCGGCAAGACGCCCTCGTTCCGGCCGTCCATCGGGGCGTGGGCCGAGGCCGCCTTCACGGTACGCGAGCGCTGGCCGGACGGCGGGGCGTCGGTCGGCATCCCCACCTGGTTCTACGGACACGAGCCGCCGAGCGCGTTCGCCTCGCACATCGCCAAGTACTTCGCCAACGCCACCCGGGAGGACGGCCTGCTGGCACGCTCGACCGCGGGCGTGGTCTTCCTGCCGGGCGCCGCCGGGACCGTCCAGGAGATCTTCGACAACGCGACGCCGAACTACTACGAGTCGCGCGGTGAGCCGACCCCGATGGTGCTGGTGGACCGGGACCACTGGACCCGGCGGCTGCCGACCTGGCCGCTGCTCGAAGCGCTCGCGGAGGGACGGTCCATGAAGGCCCGTATCGCACTGGTGGACTCGGTGGACGAGGCACCCGAGGCGCTGCTGTCCCTGCTGGGCTGAACCGACGTCAAGGAAGCCCCGGCGCGGGAGAGTTGTCGCGCCCGGGGCTCAGCGCGCTCCGGAGCACCAGCGTCAGGCCCCTCCGCAAGTCCAAGGGTCAGACCTCGGCGTCGAGCAGCACCACATCGGCCGGGTCGAAGGCCACCCCCACCCGGGCCCCCGCCTCCGGGGCGTCCCGCAGGGCGCAGGACGCCTCCAGGGGCGGCGCGGCCGGGTCCGGCAGCCGCAGGATGAGCGCCACATGGTCGCCGCGGAAGGTGCGCGTCTCCACGGTGCACGCCAGCCCCTCCTCGGGGTCCGTCAGCCGCACCCCGGCCGGGCGGACCAGCAGCCTGGTGGGGCCCGGCCGGGAGCCGGGCGGCACGGGCAGCTTGCCCCAGCGGGTGTCGGCGACGTCGCCGTCCACGATCGCCTCGACCACATTGTCGAAGCCGAGGAAGCGGGCGACGAACTCGGTGGCGGGCCGCTGCCACACCTCCAGGGGGGTGCCGGTCTGGGCGATCCGGCCGTTGTCCATCACCACCACCCGGTCCGCGAGGGCGAACGCCTCCCCCTGGTCGTGGGTGACCGCGAGGACGGTGGTCCCCAGCCGTGCGAAGAGTTCGCGGAGCTCCACCACCAGCCGCTCCCGCAGCCCCCGGTCGAGCTGGCCCAGCGGCTCGTCCAGCATCAGCAGCTTGGGCCGCGGGGCCAGCGCGCGGGCGAGCGCCACCCGCTGCTGCTCGCCGCCGGAGAGGGAGTCGACGGGGCGGCGCTGGGCGCCCGGAAGCCCCACCAGCTCCAGCAGTTCGGCGACCCGGCGGTCCGCCTCCGCGCGCCCCACCTTGCGCATCCGCAGCCCGAAGGCGACGTTGCCGCCCACGTCCCGCTGCGGGAACAGCTGGTGGTCCTGGAACATCAGCCCCACCCCGCGCCGATGCGTGGGCACCCCGCTCTGGTCCTGTCCGGCGAGCGACACCCGGCCGGCGTCGGCACGCTGCAGCCCGGCCACCACGCGCAGCATGGTGGACTTGCCGCTTCCGCTCGGGCCCAGCACACAGACCGTCTCGTGCTCGGCGACCTCCAGATCCACGGCGTCCAGCGCGTCGCGCCGGCCGAACCTTACGGTCACCTCGTCCAGTCGCAGCAGCGTCATTCAGAACTCTCCGGAACGGTCGGTGCGGATGCGTTCGAGCGCCAGCAGCGATCCGGCGCAGACCAGCATCAGGATCGTGCTCAGGGCCATCGCCTGCCCGTAGGAGAGCTGTCCGGCCCGGCCCAGGAAGCGGGCGATGGCCACCGGGAGGGTCGGCTGGTCGGGGCGGGCGATGAAGACGGTCGCCCCGAACTCGCCCAGGGAGACGGCGAACGCGAAGCCCGCCGCGACCGCCACGGCGCGGCCCACCAGCGGCAGGTCCACTTCCCGCCAGACCCGCCACGGGGACGCCCCGAGCACGGCCGCCGCCTCCCGGAGCCGGTGGTCCACCGCCCGCAGCACGGGCAGCATGGTCCGTACGACGAAGGGCACGCCCACCAGGGCCTGGGCGAGCGGCACCAGGACCCAGGAGGCACGCAGATCCAGCGGGGGCTCGTCGAGGGCGATCAGGAACCCGAATCCCACGGTGACGGCCGAGGTGCCCAGGGGCAGCATCAGCAGCGCGTCGAAGCCCTGTACCAGCCTGCCCGCCTTACGGGTGAGCGCGGCGGCGGCGAGGCCGCCCACGGCGAGGGCGAAGACGGTGGCGACCGCCGCGTACCGCAGGGAGTTCCCGATGGCCTCCATGGGGGCCACGAAGAAGGTGCCCCCGCTGTCGGCGGCCGACTCGAGCGCCTCGTAGTAGGTGAAGCCGTAGCCGTCGGGCCCGCTCAGCGAGCGTTCCACCAGCACCGCGAGCGGCGTCACGATCAGCAGGGCGACCACCGCCAGCACGCCCCACAGCAGCGCCCACTGCGCCGGGCCGTTGGGCCGGCGCGCCGTGCGGCCGGGGTCGACGAGCCGCAGGGCGCTCTCCCGGCGCCTTACGGTCCACGCGTGCAGGGCCAACACGGCCGCGACCGCGGCGAACTGGACGAGGGTGAGCACCGCGGCCGTGGGCAGGTCGAGCAGTTGCGCGGTCTCCCGGTAGATCGCCACCTCCAGGGTGGCGTAGCGGGGGCCGCCGAGGATCTGGATCACGCCGAAGGAGGTGAAGGTGAACAGGAACACCATCAGAGCGGCGGCGGCCACGGCGGGCGCCAGCGCGGGCAGCGTCACCCGGCGCCAGGCCGACAGCCGGCTCGCGCCGAGCACCCGCGCGGCCTCCTCCTGGCGCGGGTCGAGTTGGGCCCACAGCCCGCCGACGGTCCTGACGACGACCGCGTAGTTGAAGAAGACATGGGCCAGCAGGATCGCCCAGACGGAGGTGTCGAGCCGCACCCCCCACAGCTCGTCCAGCAGCCCGCCCCGGCCGAGCAGGGCCAGGAAGGCGGATCCGGCGACGACGGTCGGCAGGACGAACGGCACGGTCACCACGGCCCGCAGCAGCCCCTTGCCGGGGAAGTCGAAGCGGGCGAAGACATAGGCGCCGGGCAGCGCGACCGCGAGCGTGAGGGCGGTCGACGCGACCGCCTGCCAGCAGGTGAACCACAGGACGTCCAGCGTCGCCGGATCGGTCACCACCTCGGCGATCCGGCCGAACCGCCACTGCCCGCCGACGCGCAGCCCCTGGGTGACGATGGCGGCCACGGGATAGGCGAAGAAGACCGCGAAGAAGGCGAGCGGCACCGCCATCAGGGCGAGCCGGAGGGCGAGCGCGCGACGGCCGCCGCCGTCTGCCCTGTCGGCCTTACGGTGGCCGTCGGCCGCCTTACGGTTCTCGCGGGGCTCTACAGGACCAGCGAGGACCATGTCTTGACCCACGGCTCACGGTTCTTGGCGATCTTCTGCGGCGCCAGGGTGGCCGAGTCGGCGATCCTGGTCCCGTACCGGGTGAACAGCTCCGGCAGCTCGGCGTCCTCGCGCGCCGGGTTGACGTACATGTTGAGCGGGACGTCCTCCTGGAACCGCTTGCTCAGCAGGAAGTCCAGCAGCGCCTTGCCGCCCTTGGTGTTGCCCGCGCCGTTCAGCAGCCCGGCGAACTCCACCTGCCGGAAGCAGGTGCCCGTCGCCACCCCGGTGGGGGCCTTGGCGGGCTTGGTCTTGGCGTCGGCCACCTCGGCGGGCGGGCTGGAGGCGTAGGAGACGACGAGCGGCCGGTCGCCCTTGCCGCCGCCTGTCGAGCCCGAGAACCGGTCGTAGTACGCCTGCTCCCAGCCGTCGACGACCTCGACGCCGTTGGCCCGCAGCTTCTTCCAGTAGCCCTTCCAGCCGTCGTCGCCGTACCTGGCGGCCGTGGCGAGGAGGAAGCCGAGTCCGGGGGACGAGGTGGCCGCGTTCTCGGTGACGAGGAGGTTCTTGTAGGCGGGCTCGGTCAGATCCTCCAGCGTCCGGGGCGGCGCCAGCTTCTTGTCGGCGAAGTACTTACGGTCGTAGTTGACGCAGATGTCGCCGAAGTCGACGGGGGTGACGCGGTGCTCGGCCCGGTCGAGCTGAAGGGCCGCCGGGACCTTGTCGAGGCCCTTGGCCGTGTAGGGGGTGAACAGGTCGTTGTCGAGCGCCCGGGAGAGCAGGGTGTTGTCGACGCCGAAGAACACATCGCCCTGGGGGTGGCCCTTGGACAGGATCGCCTGGTTGACGGCGGCTCCGGCGTCGCCCCCGGCCTGCACCCGCACCTTGTAGCCGGTCTCCTTGGTGAACTCCTTGAGGACCGCCTTGGAGGCCGCGAACGAGTCGTGCGTGACCAGGGTGACCGTCTTGGAGTCCGCGCCGCCCTTGGAATCCCCGCCGCAGCCGACGAGCGCGCCCAGGGCCACTGAGCCGAGGAGGGCGGCTGAGACGGCACGCCGAAGCTGGCTGTTCATGGTGATGCTGACTCCCTACGCCGGTATGACCCGGATCAGGTCCGAGGGTCTGCGGCCGTGCCGCACTCTCAGCGCTCTGAGCGCTCCCCTGTCGGAATGTTCATTTGTACGGATGTTCAGTTCTACGACGATCGCATGATGCGACGATGCCCAGGCACCGTATCAGCCGGTCCTCAGCGCTCCGAAGCCGCCAGCTGCCCGCAGGCCCCGTCGATCTCCTGGCCACGGGTGTCCCGGACGGTCACCGGCACCCCGTGGGCCTCCAGGGCCGCCACGAACGCCTTCTCGTCCTCGGGCCGGGACGCCGTCCACTTGGAGCCGGGCGTCGGGTTGAGCGGAATGAGGTTCACATGCACCCGGCGGCCCTTGAGCAGCCGGCCGAGCAGATCGGCGCGCCACGCCTGGTCGTTGATGTCCTTGATCAGCGCGTACTCGATGGAGACCCGGCGGCCGGACTTCTCCGCGTACTCCCACGCGGCGTCCAGGACTTCGCGCACCTTCCAGCGGGTGTTGACCGGCACGAGGGTGTCACGCAGCTCGTCGTCGGGCGCGTGCAGCGACACCGCGAGCCGGCACTTGAACCCCTCGTCGGCGAAGCGCAGCATCGCCGGCACGAGGCCGACGGTCGAGACGGTGATTCCGCGCTGTGAAAGGCCGAGGCCGTCGGGCTCGGGGTCGGTGAGCCGGCGGATGGCGCCGACGACGCGGTTGTAGTTGGCCAGCGGCTCGCCCATGCCCATGAAGACGATGTTGGACAGCCGGGCAGGACCACCGGGGATCTCACCGTCACGGAGGGCCCGCATCCCGTCGACGATCTGGTGCACGATCTCGGCGGTGGACAGATTGCGGTCCAGCCCCGCCTGGCCGGTGGCGCAGAACGGGCAGTTCATCCCGCAGCCCGCCTGCGAGCTGATGCACATGGTCACCCGGTCCGGGTAGCGCATCAGTACGGACTCCACGAGCGTGCCGTCGAAGAGCCGCCACAGGGTCTTGCGCGTGGTGTCGTCGTCACAGCTGATGTGGCGCACCACGCTCATCAGCTCCGGCAGCAGCCCGGCGGCCAGCTTCTCGCGCGCGGCGGCCGGTATGTCGCTCCACTGTGCGGGGTCGTCGGCATAGCGCGCGAAGTAGTGACGCGAGACCTGACTGGCCCGGAAGGGCTTCTCCCCGAGGGCGGCGACGGCCTCCCGGCGCTCGGCGGGTGTGAGGTCGGCAAGATGCCGCGGGGGCTTCTTGGCCCCACGCGGCGCGGCGAAGGTGAGTTCTCCGGGCTTAGGCATGGTTCACCCAGTGTCGCAGACGCACGAAGGGCCCCGCGCCAGGTGTGGCGCGGGGCCCGTGGGCCGGGGTCGTCAGCCGCCGCCCACGAAGATCACCAACAGCAGCCACACCACCGGCGCGGTGGGCAGCAGCGAGTCGAGCCGGTCCATGATCCCGCCATGGCCGGGCAGCAGCTTGCCCATGTCCTTGATGCCGAGGTCCCGCTTGATCATGGACTCGCCGAGGTCGCCCAGGGTCGCGCTGACCGCGACGGCGAGGCCGAGCAGCAGGCCCTGCCACCAGACGCCGTCGTCGATGAGGTACTGCATGCACAGCGCGCCCGCGACCATCGCGAAGGTCACCGCACCCAGCAGCCCCTCGCGGGTCTTGCCGGGGCTGATCCGCGGCGCCAGCGGGTGCTTGCCGAAGCGCCAGCCCACCGCGTACGCCCCCGTGTCGCTGACCACGGTCAGCAACAGGAAGGTGAGGACCCGCCACGGGCCGTCCTCGGTGTCCAGCATGAGCGCCACGAAGGTGGCCAGGAACGGCACGTAGAAGGCGGAGAAGACGCCCGCGGTGACATCCCTGAGGTAGTTGTCGGGCGGCTCGGTCATCCGCCAGACCAGCACCGCGAGCGCCGTGAGCGCCACCGCCACCACCGCGCCCTGGGCACCGCGCACATAGCCCGCGACGATCATGGCGACCCCGCCGACCGCGAGCGGCACCAGGGGGACCCGGATGTCCTTGCGCTCGGTCAGCCGCGAGGTCAGCTCCCAGAGCCCGACCACCACCGCGACCGCTACCACGCCGACGAACACGGGCTTGTAGATGAAGAGCGAGGCCACGATGATCACGCCGAGGCCGATGCCCACCCCTATCGCGGCGCGCAGATTACGGCCCGCGCTCTTCTTCCCCTGCCCGGCACCGGCGCCGTGCGCGCCGCCGTCCGCGGAGGCCGGGTCGGGCGCGGGGTCGGGGGGCGTCGGCGGGCGTCCGGCGGGCTGCCGGGGTCCGGGCTGCGGCTCCCGCTCGTCGCGGAAGAGGGGGCCGCTCAGCCGAGCGGCCCCCCGGTCACGGTCGGCGGCCTCGCCGGAGTCGCCGCCGCCTGCGTGGGGCACGGTGGGCATGGGGCGAGTCTGCGCCGCTTCACCCACCTCGTGCGCGGGACCCGCCGAAGAAGGCGCCGCTACCCAGCCATAGCCGGGGGAGGTGCCCTGACCGCCCGGTCCCCGGAATCCGGCGCTTGGTGGGGCCCCCCAGGAAGAGTCGTTCATCAGACCTCGAGCAGCTCGGCTTCCTTGTGCTTGAGCAGCTCATCCACCTGCGCGACATACTTCGCCGTGGTGTCGTCGAGCTCCTTCTCGGCGCGGCGCCCCTCGTCCTCGCCGACCTCGCCGTCCTTGATCAGCTTGTCGATGGACTCCTTGGCCTTGCGCCGGACGCTCCGGATCGAGATCTTCGCGTCCTCGCCCTTGGCCTTGGCGACCTTGATGAACTCCTTACGGCGCTGCTCGGTGAGCTCGGGGAACACCACCCGGATGATGTTGCCGTCATTGCTCGGGTTGACGCCCAGGTCCGAGTCCCGGATCGCCTGCTCGATGTTGCGGAGCGCGGTCTTGTCGAACGGCGTGACCACGGCCATGCGCGGCTCCGGCACCGAGAACGACGCCAGCTGATTGATCGGCGTCAGCGCACCGTAGTAGTCCGCCACGATCTTGTTGAACATCGCCGGGTGCGCACGCCCGGTGCGGATCGCGGCGAAGTCCTCCTTGGCGACCACAACGGCTTTCTCCATCTTCTCCTCGGCCTCGAGGAGGGTCTCTTCGATCACCACTTGCTCCTGGTGTTATCAGTAAGCAGAGCCTCGCCCCTGCGTGCGTCTTCTCCTGCACGGTGTCCGACCGGCAGGCCGTTGTCCATCCCCCGTTCGAGCCGTCAGGCCCGGGAGCCCTGGTCGCTCACCAGCGTGCCGATCTTCTCACCCTTCACCGCGCGGGCGATATTTCCTTCGGCCAGGAGCTCGAAGACGAGGATGGGCAGCTTGTTGTCCCGGCAGAGGGTGATCGCGGTGGCATCGGCGACCTTGAGGTCCCTGGTGATCACCTCGCCGTACTCCAGGGCGTCGAACTTCACCGCGTCGGGGTTGCGGGCGGGGTCGGAGTCATAGACCCCGTCCACGCCGTTCTTCCCCATGAGCAGGGCCTGCGCGTCGATCTCCAGCGCCCGCTGGGCCGCGGTGGTGTCCGTGGAGAAGTACGGCATGCCCATACCCGCGCCGAAGATGACCACGCGCCCCTTCTCCAGGTGGCGCACCGCACGCAGCGGAATGTACGGCTCCGCGACCTGGCCCATGGTGATGGCGGTCTGGACGCGGGAGTCGATGCCCTCCTTTTCCAGGAAGTCCTGGAGGGCGAGACAGTTCATGACGGTACCGAGCATGCCCATGTAGTCCGAGCGGGCCCGGTCCATACCGCGCTGCTGCAGTTCCGCACCGCGGAAGAAGTTGCCGCCACCGATCACGATGGCGATTTCGGCGCCGTCCCTGACCACGGCGGCGACCTCGCGGGCGATGGCGTGCACGACATCGGGGTCGACACCGAGTCCCCCGCCTCCGGCGAACGCCTCGCCGGACAGCTTCAGCATGAAGCGACCATGCTTGGCCGCACCGTGCGCGTTCTTGTCATCGGCGGCCTGTTTGGCGTCCGCGCCGTGATTCATTGGAGATCTCCTCGTGCACATACGAAGAAGGCCACTGCCGGACGGTCCTGTTACGACCTCTGCGGCAATGGCCTCCTCGTCACATCTGCGGCCGACCGGTTGACGGTTGGCTGACTACGACCCTATCGGGGTCGACGGTCATTCGCTGCTCGGCTCAGACACCGACGCGGAAACGGGCGAAGCGCTTGAGCGAGACACCGGCCTCGTCCAGGACCTTCTGGACGGACTTCTTGTTGTCCTTGGCGAACGGCTGGTCCACCAGGACGTTCTCCTTGAAGAAGCCGGTGACGCGCCCCTCGACGATCTTCGGCAGGGCGCCCTCGGGCTTGCCCTCCTCGCGGGCCGTGGCCTCGGCGACCCGGCGCTCGTTCTCGACCGTCTCGGCCGAGATCTCGTCGCGGGTGAGGAACTTCGGGGCGAAGGCGGCGATGTGCTGCGCGACGTCCTTGGCGACCGTGGCGTCTTCCTTGTCCAGCTCGACCAGGACGCCGACCTGCGGCGGCAGGTCCGGGCTGGTGCGGTGCATGTACGCCGCGACGTAACCGCCGGAGAACTGCGCGAAGCGGTCCAGGACGATCTTCTCGCCGAGGGTCGCGTTGGCCTCGTCGACGAACGCCTGAACGGTCTTGCCCGCCTCGATCTCGGAGGAGAGCAGAGCGTCCAGGTCGGCCGGGGAGGTCTTGGCGACGTGGGCGGCGATGGCGTCCGCGACGGCCACGAACTTGTCGCCCTTGGCGACGAAGTCCGTCTCGCACTTCAGCTCGACGAGCACGCCGGAGGTCTTGTCGTCCGCGATGAGGGAGACGACGGCGCCGTTCTCGGCGCTGCGGCTCTCCCGCTTGGCCACGCCCTTCTGGCCCTTGACGCGCAGGATCTCGACGGCCTTGTCGACGTTGCCCTCGGCCTCGTCCAGCGCCTTCTTGCAGTCCATCATGCCGGCGCCGGTCAGCTCACGGAGCTTCTTGACGTCAGCGGCGGTGAAGTTCGCCATGATCTGTGAATCTCTTCTCGAAAGTCGAAAGCTCTACGGGTGGACGGCGGGGGCGGCGCCATCGGCACCGTCCCCCGCCGTCATACACCGTCTGAGTGACGTCTGAGTGGTCAGGCCTGCTCGGTGCCCGCGGCGGGGGCCTCGGCAGGAGTGACGTCCTCGGCGGGCTTGGCGTCCTCAGCGGGCTTGTCCGCGGCGGCCTCGGCGGGCTTGTCCGCAGCGTCCTCGGCAGCCTTGGCGTCCTCGGCGGGCTTCGCCTCGGCGTCGTCGGCCTTCTTCTCACCCTCGAGCAGGTCGCGCTCCCACTCGGCGAGCGGCTCGCCCGCGGCCTTGTCGGCCTTCTCGTCACCGGTGGCGACGCCGGAACGGGCGATGAGGCCCTCGGCGACGGCGTCGGCGATCACCCGGGTGAGCAGGGTGACGGAGCGGATCGCGTCGTCATTGCCCGGGATCTTGTAGTCGACCTCGTCCGGGTCGCAGTTGGTGTCGAGGATCGCGACGACCGGGATCCGGAGCTTGCGCGCCTCACCGACGGCGATGTGCTCCTTCTTGGTGTCGACGATCCAGACGGCGCTCGGCACCTTCTGCATCTCGCGGATACCGCCGAGGGTCTTCTCCAGCTTGGCCTTCTCGCGGGAGAGGACCAGGAGCTCCTTCTTGGTGAGGCCGGAGGCGGCCACATCCTCGAAGTCGATCTGCTCGAGCTCCTTCAGGCGCTGCAGGCGCTTGTAGACGGTCGAGAAGTTGGTGAGCATGCCGCCCAGCCAGCGCTGGTTGACGTAGGGCATGCCGACGCGGGTCGCCTGCTCGGCGATGGCCTCCTGCGCCTGCTTCTTCGTGCCGACGAACATGATGGAGCCGCCGTGGGCGACGGTCTCCTTGACGAACTCGTAGGCGCGGTCGATGTACGACAGCGACTGGAGCAGGTCAATGATGTAGATGCCGTTGCGCTCGGTGAAGATGAAGCGCTTCATCTTCGGGTTCCAGCGGCGGGTCTGGTGCCCGAAGTGGACGCCGCTCTCCAGCAGCTCCCGCATCGTGACGACGGCCATGGCCGTACTCCTTGAGGTACTCGGTTCCACGGCGGCCGGGCGGCCGCCGCTCCTGACGTCCCGACGCGCCTGCCATGGACGAAGGCCCTTTCGGGGGTCGTCCAAGGACCGAGGGGCGCGGCCACCGAGCTGACCGATGCGCGATCGGAGCGTCGGTGGCGGGGCGTGCGAAGTCGATCCGGTGACCCGGATCGCCATAAGAAGTGTACGGGACGGGTACGGTGCCGGGTGACGGCGTTATCCACAACCCGTGAGTAGTCCCCCGATCCCGTCCATGATCCACCCGTTTCGGGTTGCCGGGCCATCGTGGAGGACATGCGAAGGCTTGTGGTGGGGTGGGCTCTTGCCCTGGTGATTCCGGCGCTGCCGATCTTGTCGGTGCTGCCGGTGACGACGGCGCCTCTTCCGGCGGTACCTCTTTCGGCGGCGCGGGCCGCGACGGCTGACCCGGGCGCGGCGCCGGGTCCGGGCGGGGTGCCGACTGCGGGCGAGGGGCCGGGTCCGGGCGGGGTGCCTGCTGCGGGCGAGGCGCCGGGGCCGGGCGAAGCGCCGCGGCTGGGGCAGGTGCCGGGTTTCGGCGGGGTGTCGGGTCCGAGCCGGGCGCCGGGTCCCGGCGGGGGATCAATGACGGCCATGGCGTCCGGTCCATCTGAGGCGCCCGCCCCGGGGACGGGGCCGGGCGGAGAGCGGTCGTGGCCGGTCGACGGTGGGCCGGGGGCGGTACGGCCGACCGTGCTGAGGGGCTGGCAGCCACCTCCGGCGCCCTGGGCGGCGGGGCATCGCGGGGTCGACCTCGCGGCGCGCCCGGGCGAGCGGGTCAGGGCGGCGGGCGCGGGGCGGGTGAGCTTCGTGGGCCCGGTCGCGGGCCGTGGTGTGCTGGTGATCGAGGTGTCGGGGACCGGCTCCCCTCCGCTGCGCACCACCTATGAACCGGTGCGCGCCACCGTCGCCAAGGGTGAGCGGGTGGCCGCGGGGCAGGTCGTCGGGGTGGTGGCGGCGGGCCCCTTCCACTGCCGGTCCGGCTGTCTGCACTGGGGGCTGCGGCGCGCGGACCGCTATCTCGATCCCCTGTCGCTGCTGCCGCCGTCGATGCTGCGGGGCGGGCCCTCCCGGCTGCTTCCGGTGTTCGGGGTGCGCGCCGCGCCCACGGTCTCCGCCCTCGCCTCCCCCGCCGGGGACACCCGGCTGTCGGCGGCCGCGGCGCTGGCGGCGGCGTCCCTGTGGGCCCGGATCCGTCTGGGCCGCGCCCCGCACGCCCGACGGCGTGGAAGGGAGCGGCGGAGGTCAGCCCCGGACGCCGCGCAGGGCCATGGCGACGGCCGCCTCGGTGATCCGCTCGGGGTCCTCGGCCACGCCCAGCTCGATGCGCCGGACCGCCGCGTCCACCACGCCTTGGAGCAGCACGGCCGAGAGCCGCGGCTGCTCATGCCCGAGGGTCGCGAGGGCCTCGACCACCATGGCGATCAGTCCGCCATGGGCGGCGCGGATCTTCTCCCGCGCGCCCGAGTCCAGCTCACCGGCGGAGATCGCCACCACCGCGCGGTGCCGGCGGTCGCCGACGAGCGCCAGCTGCCGGCGGACATACGCCTCGATCTTCGCCTCCGGCCCGTCGGCCCGCTCCATGGCGGCCTCGACCTCGGCGGCCCAGACCGGGAAGTCGACGGCGCACAGCTCCTCGACCACGGCGGCGCGCGAGCGGAAGTACTCATAGACGGAGGACCGTGCGAGTCCCGTGCGCTCGGCGAGGGCGGGGAAGGTCAGCGCCTCCGTGCCGCCCTCGGACAGCAGGGTGCGGGCGGCCTCCAGCAGGGCCGCGCGCTGCATCGTTCGGTGCTCGGCCACCGAGGCCGCTCGAATCCTGGGCACCCGACCACTCTACGGAAGAGGCCACCGTGAGGGCGATGCCGGAGGGACGATTCAGCGTCCTACGTCGGCGAGTTTCGCCCGCAGCTGGAGCACCGATTTGGTGTGGATCTGGCTGACCCTGCTCTCGGTGACGCCGAGCACCTGGCCGATCTCGGCGAGCGTGAGGCCCTCGTAGTAATACAGCGTGACCACGGTCTTCTCCCGCTCCGGGAGGGTGTTGATCGCTCGGGCGAGCAGCCGGCGCAGCTCCCGGTCCTCGGCCACCTCCACCGGATTGTCCGCGGCGGTGTCCTCGAGGGTGTCCATGAGGCTGAGCCGGTCGCCGCCCTCGCCGCCGACATGCAGCAGCTCCTCCAGGGCGACCACATTGGCGAGCGACAACTGGCTGAAGACGCCGTGCAGTTCCTCGATGCTGATGTCCATCTCGGCCGCCACCTCGGCCTCCGAGGGGGTGCGGCGCAGCTGGGCCTCCAGCGTGGCGTACGCCCGCTCCACGGCCCGGGCCTTCTGACGGACCGACCGCGGGATCCAGTCCAGTGCCCGCAATTCGTCGATCATCGCGCCGCGGATCCGGGTGATCGCGTAGGTCTCGAACTTGATGGCGCGCTCGGGGTCGAACTTCTCGATGGCGTCGATGAGTCCGAAGACCCCGGACGAGACGAAGTCCGCCTGCTCGACATTGGAGGGCAGCCCGACGCTGACCCGGCCGGCCACATATTTCACCAGCGGTGAGTAGTGCAGGATCAGCTGCTCCCGCAGCCGGCCGTCGCCCGTGGTCTTGTACGACCGCCACAGCTCGTCGAGCGATGAGGGCGCGGCAGGGCGCACCGCGCCGCGAGCCGCGGGCGGCGCCGCGCTGTCAGACCCGGAGATGTGCTGGGGCATTCGTCGCCTTGAGCCGTTCTGCCATGACATGGGTGAGGACGTACGCTTCCGCCGGAAACCTTGTGAGCGTAGCGTGACTACGGCGTCGCGGTATGCGAAGGGCTTCGGCTCGGCGGTGTGCGGATACGGTCATCGCCTCAACCCTTTCACCCGATTGCCCCGATTCGGGGGATCGCCTCGCCGTGCGCCGTCGCCCGGGCTCACGGGACGGACCAACTCCCATCGATCGCCATGACGTTCGACAAAGCCCAGGGCGAGCAGTTCATGGAGCCGGCCCAGTGCCTCGTCGCAGCCGGTCCCGGATTCCCGGGCCACCTCCCGCAGGTCGTTGCCGCCTCGTGCCGACAACGCTTCGAGCACCCGTGCCGTCACGGGATCGAGCAGGTCCCGGGCGACCAGCGGGCCCCGCCGCTCCGGGGCGAGGTCTCCGATGCCGCCGATGAGCTCGGCCACTTCGGCGGCGTCGGTGACCAGGACCGCCTCACCGCGCAGCAGTTCGTGCACCCCGGCGGACAGCCCGCTCGTCACCGGCCCCGGCACCCCCATGGTGGACCGCCCGAGCTGTTGTGCCCGGCGCGCGGTGACCAGCGATCCGCTGCGGAACTGGGCCTCGACCACGACCGTGCCCCGGGTGAGCGCGGCGATGACCCGGTTGCGGAGCACGAATCGGGGGCGCGTCGGATGCGCTCCGGGCGGCAACTCGGCCAGCACCAAGCCCTGTTCCGCGATGCGCTCGATCAACTCGGCATGCCCGCGCGGATAGGGGACGTCCACACCGGAGGCGAGCACCGCGATGGTGGCCCCGCCCGCGGCGAGCGCCCCTCGGTGAGCCGCGCCGTCCACACCGTGGGCCGCACCGGAAACGACCACCCAGCCGCGCTCGGCGAGCCCTGTGCCGAGCGTCGCCGCGACATGCGCGCCGTAGTCGCTGCAGGCCCGCGCGCCCACCACGGCGACCGAGCGCAGCGCCCACATCCGCAGGCCGGCCGGGCCGCGCACCCATAACCCGACCGGGCGAGCGTCCCCGAGATCGTCGAGCTGACCGGGCCAGTCCAGATCCCCGGGGCAGATGAACCGCCCTCCGCACCGGGCGATCAGCGCGAGGTCGGCGACCGGGTCCGCCCCGGCCGCCCGCAGGGCGCATCCGGCCAGCCGGTCCCCGGTCGCCCCGGGCGGGGGCTTGGCCTTCCCGGTGAGCGCCCGCCACAGCGCCACCGGCCCCATGCGGCGCAGCCAGCGCCCCACCGTCTGATCCCCGGGCTCCACGAGCCGGGTGAGCGCCGCCCGAGCGAGCCGCTCCTCATCCGGGACGCCCCACCGCTCGGGGAGCCCCTCTCCCTCGTCCTGGACGCCGTGTCCCGCGCCCAGGACGTCCTGTCCCTCGCCCGGGGTCCCCTGCCTCGCGTCCAGGGCTCCGTGCTCCCTGTACGGCGTGCTGTGCCCCTGATCCAGGGCTCCCTGCCCCTCGCCCTGGACGCCGTGCCCCTCCCAGGGATCCGAGAACAGGGCGGGGACGGCGGCGCCGCGGCCGCCCGCCGAAGGCGCGGACATCAGCGCTCCCCCGCCGCGACCGGCACCCCGCGACTGATCCCGGTGCGCAGCTGCAGCGCCTGGGCGATGTCCGGCGCCTCGGGCCGGTCGTGCCCAGCCAGGTCGGCGACGGTCCAGGCGACCCTCAGCACCCGGTCGAGCCCTCGGGCGGTGAGCAGCCCGCGCTCCATATCGCGCTCGGCCTCGCGCAGCGCGCCGGAGGACGGCTGCCAGCGGGTGCGCAGCTCATGGCCCGGCACCTCGCTGTTCAGCCGCCAGGGGGTGTCCTGGAGGCGGGCGGCGGCCCGCTCCCGGGCCTCCCGGACCCGGGCCGCGACGGACGCGCTGTGCTCCGCCCCGGCACGCGCCCCGGTGAGCTCGGCCCGGCTCACCGCCTCGACATGGACACGCAGGTCCACCCGGTCCAGCAGCGGCCCCGACAGCCTCGCCTGATAGCGGCGGACCGTGGTGGGTGTGCACTCGCAGATGTCGCCCACCAGCCCATAGCGCCCGCACGGACAGGGATTGGCCGCCAGCATCAGCAGGAAGCGCGCCGGCATCCGCATCATCCCGGCGGACCGGGCCACCACCACATGCCCCGACTCCAGGGGCTGCCGCAGGGCGTCCAGCGCCTTCCCGCTGAACTCGGGAGCCTCGTCCAGGAAGAGCACTCCGCGGTGGGCGAGCGAGACCGCGCCGGGTCTGGGCAGGCCATTTCCCCCGCCGACGAGCGCGGCCATGGTCGCCGAGTGATGCGGGGCGCAGTACGGCGGGCTCTTCACCAGCGGCTGACCCGGCGGGAGGACCCCGGCGACCGAATGGACCGCGGTGACCTCCAGGGCCTCCTGCTGGGTGAGCGGCGGCAGCAGCCCCGGCAGCCGCTCGGCCAGCATGGTCTTCCCGGCGCCCGGAGGCCCGCTGAGGAAGAGGTGGTGCCCGCCCGCGGCGGCGACCTCCAGGGCGGTGCGCGCGGCCCGCTGCCCGGCGACCTCGGCCATATCGGGCCGCCCCGCCCCGCTCCCGGGCACGGCGGCGACACCGGTGCCCATACCGGCGCCGGGCACGGTGAGGCCCGCCAGCATCGGATCGGGGCGGCCCAGCTCCTGGGTCTCCTCCTCCTCGGGCACCGGCTCGTCCGTCAGCACCGCGATCAGCTGGCGCAGGCTCCGCACGCCCAGCACCGAGACGCCCGGCACCAGGGCCGCCTCTCCCGCCGTCTGCTCGGGGACCACGACCTGGCGGTATCCCGCCTCGGAGGCGGCGAGCACGGCGGGCAGCACCCCGCGGACCGGCCGGACCCGGCCGTCCAGGCCCAGCTCGCCGATCATCATCAGATCGGCGATCTCACGCGGGTCCACGCGCTCGGCCGCGCCGAGCACCGCACAGGCCACGGCCAGGTCGAAGCCGCTGCCGCCCTTGGGGACGGAGGCCGGGCTGAGCCCGACCGTGAGCTTCCGCTGCGGCCATTCGCCACCGGAATTGACGACCGCCGCGCGGACCCGGTCCCGGCTCTCGACCAGGCTCTTGTCGGGCAGTCCGACGAGGGTGAAGGCGGCCACTCCCGGCTCCAGATCGGCCTGGACCTCGACCACGACGCCCTCGACCCCGACCAGCGCCACCGAACAGGTGCGGGCGAACCCCATCAGGCCACCCCTCGCACATGCTCGACCACGGGCGCGCCCCGGCGGGGCAGCACCACCGCCACCACGTCGATCCGCACGCCGCCCGGCGGCGGGCCGCCGTGCCGCTCCAGCCAGCACTCCGCCAGCCGCCGCAGCCGCTCGGTCTTGTCCGGTCGGACGGCCGCCATCGGATGCTCATAGCCACCCTCGCGGCGCGTCTTGACCTCGCACACCACCAGCGCACCGGCGTCGAGCGCGACGATGTCGATCTCGCCGTCACGGCACCGCCAATTGCGCTCCAGGACGGTCATCCCGGCTTCCGCCAGCCTGCGGACCGCCACATCCTCGCCGTAGCGGCCCAGCGCTCCTCGGGCGTTCATTCGGCACCACCTCCGGCACCGACTGTGACGCCCCCGCGCCCAGCTCAGGGATCTTGGAGAATTCCTGTGGACGACCGCCCGGCTGTGGACAACTCAGCCACTCGGAAGGTCGAGGTCGCTCTTGTTCAGCTCCTCGATATTCACGTCCTTGAACGTGAGAACCCGTACCTGCTTCACGAAACGGGCCGGGCGGTACATGTCCCAGACCCAGGCGTCGGCCATCGACACCTCGAAAAAGACCTCACCCTGAACCGAGTGCACCTGCATCTCGTAGTCGTTGGTGAGATAGAAGCGGCGCTCGGTCTCGATCACATATTTGAACAGACCGACGACATCGCGGTACTCCCGGTAGAGCTTCAGCTCCATCTCGGTCTCGTACTTCTCGAGGTCCTCGGCGCTCATGGCATGTTCCCCTTCAGCCGTGCGTCCCCCCATTGTGCGTCAGACGCGCTCAGTCTCCAGGATCACCGGTGCACCCGGGGGTCCCTCGACGAGCAGCGTACGCAACAGCTCCGGCAGCCGCGTCGGGTACACCGGCTCGGTGGCCGCGGCCAGCTCATCCGCCGTCCACCACCGCAGCCCGGCCACGCTGCGCCGCTCCAGCTCCGTCAGCCCGCTGCCGGCCCGTGCCGTGGTCTGTTGGGTACGACACAGGTAGTACCACTCGTCCTGGTCCCAGCGCCGCCCGGCGAACGGGAAGGAGCAGATCCGCCGCCACAGCAGCGGACCGAGCCGCACATCGGTGATCCCGGTCTCCTCGGCGAGCTCCCTGAGCGCCGCCTGCTCGCGGCTCTCCTCGCCCTCCAGGCCGCCTCCCGGGGTGAACCACCACGTCGACGAGGGATCGTCCGGTTCGAAGCCGTGCAGCAGCAGGATGCGGTCCTGCGGATCCAGCAGCACCACCCGTGCGACCTTCCGCAGCCGCCGCTCGTCCGTGCCGGTCGGCCCGGCTTCCCCGGCCCCCTCAGCCACGCGCGCCCACCTTCCCCTTCGACGCCTGGTCCCGCCGTGCGCCGCCGCCCGCCCTGCGCCGGGCGACGGGCCCGTAGGCCGCGCCTGCCAGGATCAGCACGGCGCCGGTGACGATCGCGATCAGGATCGGCCCCAGCGGCCCCGGCTGCGAGATCCCGCCCGGCAGCGCCTTGAAGGCATCGGGCCGCCCCACGGTCCCCCAGGACCCCAGTGGCCAGGCGGTGGCGTCCACCCGGGCGTCCACGGCGCCCCGCTCCACGGCGCCGCCCGCCTCGTCGGTGAGATGCACCCGGGAGTCGAGGGAGTCGCTGCGATGGTCGCCCATCAGGAACAGCCGGTCCTTGGGCACGGTGGTGGCGAAGACCGTGGAGGACGCCTGCTCCTCCGAGCGCAGATACGGTTCCTCGAAGACCTTGCCGTTGACCCGCAGCCGGCCCTGCTTGTCGCAACACTCGATCCGGTCGCCGCCGACCCCGATGACCCGCTTCACCATGGGCAGGTCGCCCCACACCTGGTCGCGGAAGACCACCACATCGCCGCGGCGCACCTCGCCGCCGTCGACCCGCTGCGCCAGCACCCGGGCGCCCTTGGCGATCGTCGGCGCCATGGAGTCGGTCGGGACGGTGTAGGGCTTGTAGAGCACCGCGCCCCAGACGAAACCTCCGAGGAACAGCACACACCCGAGGGCCACCGCCACCCCGGACAGCACGCTGCCCGGCGTACGCCGCGGTGTGCCGCCCCCGACCCCTTGGGCTCCGCTCATTCCAGTGCTCCCGCCGTACGCAACAGACGTAGAAGATCAGGTTCCGTGTGCCCCGGGGCACACGGAACCGCACCTTACCCGGCGGTACGAGCCCCGTCAGCAGTCGGCGGTCAGCCGATCCGGCCGGGCCTCGGCCTCGGCCCGGACCTTGGCGATCAGCCTGCGGCGGCGCCACAGCACGATCGGCACCGCACCCGCGAGCCCCACGGCCGAGGGGGCCATCGCGGCGGCCGCGCCCAGCCCCGGCTGGTCGAAGGTGCCCGGCACCGGCAGGGTGGACCAGCGGTCGATCGGCCAGGCGACGACGAACGCGCGCCCGACGACATCGTCCACCGAGACCGTGCCGTTGTTCAGGTTCTGGTGGTAGCGGGAGTCCAGCGAGTCCTGGCGGTGGTCGCCCATTACCCAGATCCGGCCCTCGGGCACCTTGATCGGGCCGAACGGCTTCTCGTCACAGGGGGTGTTCCCGGGGAAGATGTACGGCTCGTCCAGCGGCTTGCCGTTGACCATGACCTTGCCGCCGCGCTTGCAGGAGACGGTGTCCCCGCCGACCGCGATGACCCGCTTGATCAGGTCCTTCTCCTCCGCCGAAGGCATCAGCCCGATAAAGCTGAGCGCCTTCTGGATGCCCTCGGCGACCGGGCCGGAGTCACTCGTCTGCGTCTCGCCGAGCCAGCCGCCCGGGTCGTGGAAGACGACCACCTCGCCGCGCTGCGGCTCGGAGCCGAACCACGGGGTGAGCTTGTCCACCAGCACCCGGTCGCCCCGCTGCAGGGTGTTCTGCATGGAGTCGGACGGGATGGAGAACGCCTGCACCAGGAAGGTCTTGATCAGCAGCGCCAGAGCCAGCGCGATGATGACCAGGATCGGCAGCTCCTTCCAGAAGGAGCGCACCTTCTTCGGCTTCCCGAGCTTCCCGGGCGGCACCCCGGGGCCCGGCTTCGCCGACGCCCCGTCCTCGGACCCGGACGGGTCAGTGGCGCCGGGTCCGTCCGGGGGGCCGGAGGGTTCCTCCCCGCCACCGGCTCCGTGGTCCGAGGCGCTGGGGCGGCCAGCCGCCTTGTCCGTGGGTGCACCGGCTTCGGGCGCCTCGTCCGTCCCGTCCGTGGGGTGCTCTCCCGTCGCCCCGGGCTGCCTCTCGGGCTCTTCGTGACCGGATCGTGCGCCGACCGCCAAATCCCCCACATCCACTCCTCACGCCTGACTGCCGCCTGCCCCACGAACGGCGCAGGATCACCACTCCCATAACGAGCGGGAGTTCCGCAGGGGTCGGGAGCTGGACCATTCCTTGCTGATCCATGGGGGACAGCCTATGCGCCGCGCCCTCGGCCTGTGTCGCCCCACTCGGCGCGTCCTTGACGGAAGCGTAGGTGCCCGGCTCCTCGAGCCGCCGCATATGCCCGAACGGCCATGCGATCACCACGGCGCGGCCGACCACCATGTTGTCCGGGACCGTGCCCTGATACGGCTCGTCGAGATGGACGCGCGAGTCGGCCGAATTGGACCGGTGATCCCCCATGACGAACATCCGCCCCTGAGGGACGGTCACCTTGAACTGCCGCTGCGACGGCGGGTTCCCGGGGTGCAGATACGGCTCGTTCAGCGGGGTCCCGTTGACGGTGACCTTACCGTTCGTATCACAGCACGCCACGGTGTCGCCGCCCACCGCGACCACCCGCTTGATCAGGTCCTGCTCGTCGGAGGACGGCAGCAGGCCGATGAAGGTCAGGAACTCCTTGCCCTGCTTGATGACCGGCGGGTCGTCCTTGGGGGACTTGCGCTCGTCATCCAGCCAGCCCCCGGGGTCCTTGAACACCACCACATCGCCGCGCTCCGGCTTCGAGCCGAACCACGGGGTGAACTTGTCCACCAGCACCCGGTCGCCGATCCGGATGGTCTGCTCCATGGAACCGGACGGAATGACGAACGCCTGCACCAGGAAGGTCTTCAGGACGAGCGCGATCACCAGCGCCACGCCCACCAGGATCGGTATCTCCTTGACGGCCGAACGGCGCCGCCTGCGCTTGATGCGGCGCTGGATCCTGCGCCGCTCCGCGCGCCCGCCGACCCGGCGCTCGCCCGGCGCACGGGTGGTGTCCACACCGGCGGGCGGACCCTCCGTCCGGCGCGCCTTGGCACGGGGCCGTCCGCGGCTACCCATGGGCACCGCCGGGGGCGTCGGAGGATATGGCGCCGGGCGCCGCGGGCACGCCCTCGAAGGCGTCCGTACGGGGCACACCGGACCAGCGGCCGAACGGCCAGCCGATCCACGCGGCGCGGCCGATCACCTTGTCGACGGGGACCGTGCCCCCGCCCGGCGCGCCCAGGTAGTCGCGTGAGTCCCGGGAGGCGTCGCGGTGGTCGCCCATCACCCACAGCCGCCCCTCGGGCACGACGATGTCGAAGGGCACCCGCGAGGGGCTGTCCCCCGGGTGCAGATAGCGCTCGTCCACCGGCCGGCCGTTCACCTCGATCCTCCCCCGCTTGTCGCAGCAGGTGACCCGGTCACCACCGATGCCCACCACGCGCTTCACGTAGTCGGACTCGGCCGGTTCGGCCAGCCCGACCGCCGCGGCAGCCTTGCGCAGCAGACCGGTCACCGGGTTTCCGGACGGCTCCTCCTCGCCGAAGGAACCGGCTCCGTCGAACACGACAACGTCGCCGCGGCGCGGATCGTCCCCGAAACGGTAGGCGAGCTTGTTCACCAGCACCCGGTCCCCGGGACGGAGGGTGCTCTCCATCGAACCGCTGGGGATCAGGAACGGCTGCAGCACGAAGCCGCTCACCAGCAGCACGAGCGCGGCGCAAGCCGCCGCGAGCAGCGCCCCGCGCCGCCATCGCCCGCCGCCGGCCGGCCACCGAGGCAGCCGCCCGGCGGACGAGGGCTCCCCGGCCCGCGCCGGAGCACGCGAAGAGCGCGACCGCCCCTCGTGCTCCTTCTCGGAGCCCTGGGAGCGGTCGCGCTCCGCGAGCTGTCCTTCGGTGTTCATCGGGCCAGAGCCTATCCGGCCCGGCCGGATGATCCGGCGGTAGCTCAGTAGTCGCGCAAAATCGCCGCGATCACTTCTCGCGCTTCTCCTTGATCTTCGCGGCCTTGCCGCGGAGGTCGCGCAGGTAGTACAGCTTCGCCCGGCGCACATCACCGCGGGTGACGACCTCGATCTTCTCGACGATCGGGGTGTGCACCGGGAAGGTGCGCTCCACGCCGACGCTGAAGCTCACCTTGCGGACGGTGAAGGTCTCGCGGACACCGGAGCCCTGGCGGCGGATGACGACGCCCTTGAACTGCTGGACACGGGAGCGGTTGCCCTCGATGACGCGGACGTGGACGTTGACCGTGTCGCCGGGGCGGAAGGTCGGGATGTCGCTGCGCAGCGACGCGGAGTCGACGGTGTCGAGCAGGTGAGACATGATCGTCTGCTTTCCTCGCTGATGCCACAGGTCATCAGCGGCATATCGGATGATGATTTGGAGTGCCGCCCTCATCGGGTGGGCGTCGGTCCCCCTGTGGCAGGGGCGCACACCCGGACGTACGGCAGCGGCCTATTCTTCCACGGCCCGGTCCGGCCGCCCAAATCGGGCCCCACCGGTCCCGGGCAGCTCCTCCCAGCCCAGCTCGGCCAGGAGCGCGCGGTCGTGCTTGTCGAGCGTCGCCGGGTCGCAGCGCTCGATCAGATCGGGGCGGTTCTCGCTGGTGCGGCGGAACGCCTCGTCGCGGCGCCAGCGGCCGACCCTGCCGTGGTGGCCGCTGATCAGCACCTCCGGGATGGAGCGGCCGCGCCACTCGGGGGGCTTGGTGTAGACGGGCCCCTCCAGGAGGTCGGCCATCGCGCCGGGGGCGAAGGAGTCGTCGCGATGCGACTCGGCGTTGCCCAGCACACCCGGCAGCAGCCGGGCCACCGCCTCGGTGATCACCAGCACCGCGGCCTCGCCGCCGGCCAGCACGTAATCGCCGATCGAGACCTCGTGGACCTCGAGCCGCTCGCCGTACTCCTCGATCACCCGGCGGTCGATGCCCTCGTAGCGGGCGGGCGTGAAGACCAGCCAGGGGCGCTCGGCGAGCTCGACGGCCAGGGCCTGGGTGAACGGACGACCGCTCGGGGTCGGCACGATCAGCGTGGGCTTGGCCAGCCCCTCCGCCTCGCCCGACGCCATGATCGAGTCAAGCGCCTCGCCCCAGGGCTCGGGCTTCATGACCATGCCGGGGCCGCCGCCGTACGGGGTGTCGTCGACCGTGTTGTGCCGGTCGTGCGTGAAGCCGCGCAGATCATGGACCCGTACGTCGAGTTGGCCTCGGGCGCGTGCCTTGCCGACCAGCGAGACGTTCAGCGGCTCCAGGTACTCGGGGAAGATCGTGACGACGTCGAGCCTCATGACGACTGGTCCTCACGGCCGCTCGCGGTGTCGCCCTTACGGCCGCCGTCGGTCTCGTCCTTCTCACGGCCGCCCGCGGCCTCGTCCTTACGGCCGCCCGTGACGTCGTCCTTACGGCTGCCCGCGATCTCCGCCTCGGCCTCGTCGAGCAGGCCCGGCGGCGGGTCGATCACGGCGCGCTGCTCCTCCAGGTCGATCTCCGGCACGAACTCGGAGACGAACGGGATCATCACCTCGCTCCCGTCGGGGCGCTTCACGATCAGCAGGTCCTGGTACGGCAGATGGGAGATCTCGGAGACCCTCCCGACCTCGGTGCCGTCCACGGTGACCACATCGATGTCGATCAGCTGGTGGTCGTAGAACTCCTCGGGGTCCTCGGGGAGTTCCTCGGGGTCGACCTCCGCGATCAGCAGGGTGTTGCGCAGCGCCTCGGCGCCGCTGCGGTCGCGTACGCCCTCGAAGCGCAGCAGCAGCCGGCCGCTGTGCACCCGGCCGGACTCGATGGTCAGCGGCCCGGCCGAGGCGGGCTCGGTGGTCAGCACGGCGCCCGGGCCGAGCCGCAGCTCCGGCTCGTCCGTCCGCACCTCGACGGTGACCTCGCCCTTGATGCCATGGGCACGGCCGATCCGCGCGACAACCAACTGCACGATGCGATGTCCCTTCACACACACGGGCCGGGGACGGCCCAAAGCCCTCCCCGGCCCGTGCCGGTGCTCTTCTTGATCGCCTCAGCGGACCTGATCGACGTCGACGAGGTCGACGCGGATCCCGCGGCCGCCGATGGCGCCCACGACGGTGCGCAGGGCGCGTGCGGTGCGGCCGTTGCGGCCGATCACCTTGCCGAGGTCATCGGGGTGCACCCGGACCTCCAGCACACGCCCACGCCGCAGGGTGCGCGAGGCCACCTGCACGTCGTCGGGGTTGTCGACGATGCCCTTCACCAGGTGCTCGAGGGCCTCCTCGAGCATCCTCAGGCCTCAGTCGACGCGGTGGACTCAGCGGACTCGGCCGCCTCGTCCGACTTCTTCTCGGCCTTCTTCGCCTTCGGGGTGATCGCCTCACCCTTCGGCTCGTCACCGGCATCCTTGGCGGCCGCCTCGAACAGGGCGCGCTTGTCGGCCTTCGGCTCGGCGACCTTCATCGGAGCCGGAGCGGGCAGGCCCTTGAACTGCTGCCAGTCGCCGGTGACCTTCAGGATGGCCAGCACGGGCTCGGTCGGCTGCGCGCCGACCTTCAGCCAGTGCTGCACACGCTCCGAGTCGACCTCGATGCGCGACGGGTTCTGCACCGGGTGGTACAGGCCGATCTCCTCGATCGCCCGGCCGTCACGGCGGGTGCGGGAGTCGGCGACGACGATGCGGTAGTGAGGCGAACGGATCTTGCCCAGACGCTTCAGCTTGATCTTGACTGCCACGGAAGTGGTGTCTCCTGGTCTTGACGTGGTTGAGCACTGCGACGTGCCGCGTGGGGTTGCGGTACCCGAGTGCCCGATGGACGCGTCAGCCGGAGGAGAGAGGGGTCCTGGTCGGCTGTCGAGTACAGCAGACCATTCTGCCACACCGGGACAGGTCAGCCGACCGCGGCCACCGCCTCCGGAATGCGGAAGGGCTTACCGCATCCACCGCACATGATCGGCGCCTGGGCCAGCACCGACGGGACGACCCGGACATTGCGCCCGCAGTCGCACACCGCCTTGACGCGGACGCCGCCACCGGACGAGCCGTGTCGCGCGGCGGGCCCGCGGAAGGTGCGGGAGGTCTCGGCGGTGGTCGCCACGGTGTGGGCCTTCAGCGCGCGCTGGAGGCGGTCGATCGTGGTCCGGTACCGCTTTCTCGCCTCGGGGCTGAGGGTGACCAGCGAGAAGCCGCTGCTGGGATGCGGCTCCTCGGGGTGGTCGAGCCCCAGCTCCTCGGCGATCGCCAGGAACCGGCGGTTGTGGTAGCGGCCGGCGCGTGAGGTGTCACGGACACCGCGGGCGGCGGCGATCCCATGGACTGCCTCATGCAGCAGCCGTTCGAAGGAGAGCTCGGCGCCACATGCGGACGACGACTCTCCGATCAGCGATTCGGGCGCGGCGAGATCCGGCAGCTCGGAGTGGTGCCGTTGAATATCGGCCCACGCCTGCGCCAGCTCTGCGGCGAGAACAGGTGGTGTCGTGCTCACGTCGTGCTAACGAGCAGGACCGGTCCGGTGTTCCGATTCCGGGGCATCCCAAATAATTTGCACGTACCAGTCAGTTCACGGTGATGTACGACGACGAGGGGCGGGTGCGTAAATGTGTGGATGAGCCACGCACCGTGCATCAAGCCGGTACGTACCGCCTCAGTAGGCCCTCGCGACGATGGCGACGTTACCCGGAGCGTCATCGGCGTCCGGCACCGCCCCGTCCTCGGCGATCAGACACCGCACGGAAACGGACCGCTCGGCGAGCGCCGCCTCACCCTCCGGCCCCAGGTCCGCCCACCGGATGCGGGCCCAGCCGCCCGCGGCCGCGGCCTCCGCGGCCTCCTCCATGGTCGCCACCTCCGTGGTGCGCGCCTTACGGCGCTCACGGGCCTGCCGCAGCAGCAGCGCCTGATCCTCCTCCAGGACCTTGGGCAGCAGCTCCGGCAGCAGTTCGGTGCGCACAGGCTCCTTGCCGCCGGGGATCCGCCGGGCCACCATCGCGGTGCCGCCCTCCAGATCGCGCGGGCCGACCTCGACCCGGACCGGCACGCCCTTGAGCTCCCAGTCGACCGCGCGCCGGCCGAAGGGGGTGTCCGTACGGTCGTCGACGTGGACCCGCACTCCCGCGGCGGTGAGCAGCTCGCCGATCTCGCGGACCTTGGCGAGCACCGCGTCGTCGCCCTTGATCGCCAGCACCACGACCTGGATCGGGGCCAGCCTCGGCGGGATCCGCAGGCCGTCGTCGTCGCCGTGCATCATCACCAGCGCGCCGACCATCCGGGTCGTGCTGCCCCAGGAGGTCTGCCAGACCAGCTCCTGCTCGCCGTCCTTGGACAGATAGCTGGTGTGGAAGGCCCGGGCGAAGTTCTGGCCGAGCTCATGGCTGGTGCCCAGCTGCAGCGCCTTGCCGTCGCCCATCATCCCTTCGAGGGTGAGGGTGTTGAGGGCTCCGGCGAACCGCTCCCGGGCGGTCTTGCGGCCCAGGACCACGTCCATCGCCAGGACGTCCTCCATGAACCGGGCGTAGACCTCGCGGTGGATCCGGGCGGCGAAGTCCCTGGCGTCCTCGTACGACGCGTGCGCGGTGTGCCCCTCCTGCCACAGGAACTCGGTCGTCCGCAGGAACAGCCGCGGCCGCAGCTCCCAACGCACCACATTGGCCCACTGGTTGATCAGCAGCGGCAGATCGCGGTAGCTCTGCACCCACTTGGAGAAGTACTCGTTGACGATCGTCTCCGAGGTGGGCCGGACGACGACCGGCTCCTCGAGCTCCTTACCGCCGCCATGGGTGACGACGGCGAGCTCCGGCGCGAACCCCTCGACGTGATCGGCCTCCTTGGCCAGATACGACTGCGGGATGAAGAGCGGGAAGTACGCGTTCTGGACGCCGACCGCCTTGATGCGGGCGTCCATGTCCTGCTGCATCCGCTCCCACAGCCCGTACCCATACGGTCGGATCACCATGGTGCCGCGCACCGGGCCGTTGTCGGCCAGCTCGGCCTTGTTGATCACATCCTGGTACCAGCGGGGGAAGTCCTCCGCCCGCGGGGTGAGCACGGGAGTCTTGGCCATGGCGCCGATCGTACGGCGGCGGCGTACCGAACCGTGAATCAAGCGAGAACGAGCCGATCAGTGCCGGCCATCGCCCGCCACCGGCCACCGGCCCGGCGGAGGTCAGGGGGCGGTTCGGGGAGCGAGACGTACGCACAGGTGTACGGGGGCGCACAAAGGGGGCACGCAAGCACGGCCGTGAAACCTCTGGACGCGGGGACGGATGCGGAGTTCCCTGGCATTTGGGGGTGGGACGTCACACCGCACAACGGCGGATGTGACACCGAATCTGACGACGGCACTGCTCTTCGCTGATTGGGGCCCTTTCGATGACATTTACGCTCGTACAGCGGCACCGCCCGCACCCCTCCTCGTCGCGGACGACGGACGCCCACGCTCGCACCCGCGACTGGGCGGAGATCCAGGAGCGGATGCTGGTCCCGCTGTACGAGGCCGTGTACGAACGGCTGGACGTCGGCGCCGGGACCCGGCTGCTGGGCCTGGGCTGCGGCTCCGGGCTCGCCCTCCTCATGGCGGCCGCGCGCGGCGCCACGGTCTGCGGGGCGGAGAGGGACGAGCGGCGCCTGGACCTCGCGCGCGAGCGGCTGACGGCCGTGGGCACGCCGAACGGCCCGGCGCTGCCCGCCCGGCTGGGCCTCGGTGGCCCCGAGAGCCCCTGCGTACGGGAGGCCGCGGAGGAGTCGGCCTTCACGGTGGTGACGGCCTTCGAGCCGCTGTCGGCGCTGGGCTCGGCAGGCCCCGGGGCGTCGGTGTCCGCGGCGGCGTCCGCCCTCGCGGCCGCCGCGGCGCGCACCGAGCGGGGCGGGGCCGTGGTGCTCGCCGGATGGGGCCCGCCGGAGCGCTGTGCCACCTCCGGGGTGCTGCGGGTGGGCGACCGGCTCGCCGATCCGATGGACTCCCCCGGCCATCACCGGGAGGCGCCCGCTCCCGCGCGCTGGCGGCCGTGCGGCCGCGACGACCTGGAGGAACTGGCCGCCCTGGCCGGGCTGCGGCCCGACGGATCGGGCCGGGTGGCCTGCCCGTTCGGGTACGCCGACATGGACAGCGCGGTGCGCGGGCTGCTGTCGACGGGACTCTTCGACGCGGCCGAGCGGGTCACGGACCCCATACAGGTCCGCAAGGAGATCACCGAGGCGCTCCATCCGCATCAGCGCGCGGACGGCACGGTGTGGATGCCGAACGTCTTCCGCTATCTGATCTGCCGCGTCTGAACGGGACCGTCACGTAAGGCCCCTGACGGTGTGCGCGGGGGCCTTACGGTTCGTTCGTACGGGGACGCCTCGGAGGCCGGGGCGGATCAGCCCATGAACTTCTTGAACTCGTCGGGGAGTTCGAAGTCCTGGCCGTCCTGGCCGCCGGGCAGCCCGAACGCGCCGCCCTGCTCGCGGCGCGCCGCCGCGGCCTGCTCATCGGCCTTGCGCTTCATGGGGTTGCCCGAGCGCTGCTTCCCCTTGGCCTTCTTCTGCTGCTTGCCCTTGCGCTTACCGCCGCCACCGACGCCCGGCATCCCGGGCATCCCCGGCATGCCGCCCTGGGCCATCTTCGACATCATCTTGCGCGCGTCGAAGAACCGCTCCACCAGGTTCTTGACCGCGCTCACCTCGACGCCGGAACCGCGGGCGATACGGGCGCGGCGCGAGCCGTTGATGATCGTGGGGTCCTGGCGCTCGCCCGGGGTCATCGACTTGATGATGGCCGCGGTGCGGTCCACTTCCCGCTCGTCCAGGTTGTTGATCTGGTCCTTCATCTGGCCCATGCCCGGCAGCATGCCGAGCAGCTTGGAGATGGAGCCCATCTTGCGGACCTGCTCCATCTGCGCCAGGAAGTCGTCGAGCGTGAACTCCTTGGGGCCCTTCGCCAGCTTGGCCGCCATCTTCTCGGCCTCTTGCTGGCTGAAGGTCTGCTCGGCCTTCTCGATCAGGCTGAGCATGTCGCCCATGCCGAGGATGCGGGACGCCATGCGGTCCGGGTGGAACGCGTCGAAGTCGTCCAGCTTCTCGCCGTTGGAGGCGAACATGATCTGGCGGCCGGTGACATGCGCGATGGACAGCGCGGCACCACCGCGCGCGTCGCCGTCCAGCTTGGAGAGCACCACACCGTCGAAGCCGACGCCGTCGCGGAACGCCTCCGCGGTGTTCACCGCGTCCTGGCCGATCATCGCGTCGACGACGAAAAGGACCTCGTCCGGGCTGACGGCGTCGCGGATGTCGGCGGCCTGCCGCATCAGCTCCTCGTCGATACCGAGGCGGCCCGCGGTGTCGACGATCACGACGTCGTGCTGCTTGGTCTTGGCGAACTCGATCGAGTCCTGCGCCACCTTGACCGGGTCGCCGACGCCGTTGCCCGGCTCGGGGGCGAAGACGGCGACACCGGCCCGCTCCGCGACCACCGAGAGCTGGTTGACGGCGTTGGGGCGCTGAAGGTCACAGGCGACGAGCAGCGGGGCGTGGCCCTGGCCCTTCAGCCAGCGGCCGAGCTTTCCGGCGAGCGTGGTCTTACCGGCACCCTGCAGACCCGCGAGCATGATCACGGTCGGCGGCTGCTTGGCGAAGCGGAGGCGCCGCGCCTCGCCGCCGAGGATGCCGATCAGCTCCTCGTTGACGATCTTGATGACCTGCTGGGCGGGATTGAGCGCCTGGGAGACCTCGGCCCCGAGGCTCCGCTCCTTGATCTGCTTGATGAACGACCGGACGACGGGCAGCGCCACGTCGGCCTCGAGCAGGGCGATCCGGATCTCGCGTGCCGTGGCGTCGATGTCCGCCTCGCTGAGGCGTCCCTTGCCCCGGAGGTTCTTGAAAGTCGCTGCGAGGCGATCGGAGAGGGTATCGAACACGGTGGTCGCGAATCCTTCGGTCGGATGTCGGGTCGGTGGTCGGCCTCCAAGGGTATCCGCCCGGCGCGGGAACGGTCTGCCCCCGGGCGTGCGACGCCCTGGCGGGGCGTCCTTTCCCCACCCCGCCCCTTCCCGAACCGGGGCTGCGCCCCGGGCCCCGTTCCGGGGGCTCCGCCCCCGCACCCCGCTCCTCAATCGCCGGAGGGGCTGGGTGGCGGGGCATCTCCGCCCCGGACCCCCGCTCCTCAAACGCCGGAGGGGCTGGGTGGCGGGGCATCTCCGCCCCGGACCCCGCTCCTCAAACGCCGGAGGGGCTGGGGAGTGGAGGGGCTGGGGAGTCTCAGGCGTCGGACGGGCTGGTCAGTGCTTGCTCGACCTCTTGGGCCACCTCCGCCGCTCGCATCGGCTTCAGGGGGGCGCCGGAGTTGTCCGTGACATAGAACGCATCCACGGCGTTGGCGCCGAGGGTGGAGACGTGGGCGCTGCGTACCGCGACGCCGGTGTGCTCCAGGGCGCGGCCGATGCGGTGCAGCAGGCCGGGGGCGTCCTGGGCGCGGACCTCGATCACGGTGGCGAGCTGGGAGCTGCCGGGTGCGACCGTTACGCGTGGTGGTGGGGCGTGCACCCCGCGGCGGCGGGGGTACTTGCGGTAGGCGGCCTCGCGCTCGGCCAGGCGGGCCACGATGTCGAGCGAGCCGTCCAGGGCGCGGAGCAGGTCGTTCCGCAGTCGGGCGGCCTGGGGCAGCGAACCGTACTCGGCCGCGACCCGCCAGCTCAGCAACAGCACCCCGGCGGCTGCGCCCGCCGCGTCCAGCTCCGACGGCAGTTCGAGGGCGCGCAGGTCGGCCGCGCGCACCGTAAGGCGGTGCAGGGCCAGGACGCCGGCCGCTGTGTGAAGGACACCGGGCTGGTCGGGGACGGCGATGAGCAGTTCCACGCCGATCGGCTCGGGGGCGTTTGCCTCGTTCTCCAGCGGTCCTTCGGTGGCGGCCGTAAGGAGGCCGTCGCCGGGGAGGACGCCTGTGGGGGCGCCCGCCTCGCCCGGTGCCAGCGCCTCGGAGCGTGCGTGCAGGGCCAGTACCGGGCCGCCGGTGCGCCATGCCTCGATCGCGAGGCGTTCCTGTTCGGCCGTCGTCTGCTGCGGGGTGGACCAGTCGTCGGCGGGTTCGCCCGCGAGTACTGCCGCGACCCGCTTGACCAGGTCGGCGACGAGGGAGCCGCGCCAGGCGCTCCAGGCCGCGGGGCCGGTGGCCAGCGCGTCGGCCTCGGTGAGGGCGTGCAGCAGTTCCAGGGTGGTGGCGCCGCCCACGGCCTCGGCGACCGAGCGCACCGTGGCCGGGTCGTCCAGGTCGCGGCGGGTGGCGGTCTCGACGAGCAGCAGATGGTGGCGTACGAGGGTGGCGAGGATCGCGACGTCCGCGCGGTCGAAGCCGATGCGGGCGGCGACATCGCGGGCGATGGTCTCCCCGGCCACCGAGTGGTCACCGGGCCAGCCCTTGCCGATGTCGTGCAGCAGTGCGGCGACCAGCAGCAGATCGGGGCGGCCGACCCGGCGGCTGAGCGCGCTGGCCCGGACCGCGGTCTCGACCAGATGCCGGTCGACGGTCCAGCGGTGGACGGCGTTGCGCTGCGGACGGCAGCGCACCCGCTCCCAGTCCGGCAGCAGCCGGGTGATCAGCCCCTCGGCCTCCAGGGCCTCCCACACGCCGATGGTGGACTCGCCCGCGCCCAGCAGTGTGATCAGCTGCTCCCTGGCCTCGGGCGGCCACGGCACGGGCAGCGGCCGGGCGGCGGTGGACAGCCGCCTGACGGCGTGCGGCGACAGCGGGAGTCCGGCCTGAGCGGCGGCCGCGGCGGCCCGCAGGGTGAGCACGGGGTCGCGGTCGGGGCGCGCGGTGCGGGCCAGCACCACCTCGCCGTCCTGTTCCACGACGCCCTCGGCGAGCGGGCTGCGCTCCCCCGCGTCCGCGGCGCCCCCACGGCCGCCCGAGCGCCCGCCGCGGCCGCCGAGCAGTCCGCGCAGCCGGGGCCGGGCGGCCGAGCGGGCGCGCAGCACCCGCTCGACCTCGCGCCAGGTGACATCGCTCGCGTAGGAGATGATCCGGGCGGATTCGTAGATCTGGCGCAGCAGGGCGTCGGCGTCCAGCAGCCCGAGGGCGGCCGCGACCTGGTCCTGTTCCTGGAGCGCGAGGCGGTCGGCGGCGCGGCCGGTGGACAGATGGAGCGCGTCGCGGGCGTCCAGCAGCCGCCGCCGCGCGTCGTCGAGGCCCTCGCGGGGCGCGTCGGCGAGCCAGGAGGCGGCGATGGCGCGCAGCGCGGTGGCGTCGCGGAGCCCGCCGCGGGCCTCCTTCAGATCGGGTTCGAGCAGGAACTGCAGCTCACCGTGGCGCTCGGCGCGCTCCTGGCACAGCGCGTGGAGCTCGGGCAGCCGCCGCGGGGCCTGGGCGCGCCAGTCGGCGAAGACGGTGGTGCGCAGATCGGCGGTGAGCGCCTGGTCGCCCGCGATGTGGCGGGCGTCGAGCAGGCCGAGCTGGACCTTCAGATCCTCGGCGGCGGTCGCGCGGGCCTCGTCGAGGGTGCGCACCGAGTGGTCGAGGGCGAGGCCCATGTCCCAGACCGGGTACCAGACGTGGTCGGCCAGCGCGGCGAGGGCCGAGCGGTCGGCGGAGCCGTCGTGCAGCAGCAGCACATCGAGGTCGCTGCGCGGGGAGAGTTCGCCGCGGCCGTAGCCGCCGACCGCGACCAGGGCGACGCCCCGGCCGATCCCGGCGGTCTGCGCCCCGCCGGTGAGCAGCGCGGCCAGCCACTGGTCGGTGAGTTCGGCCAGGGCGGAACGGCGCGGCGGCCCGGACCGCGACCCCTCCTGGAGGAGTCGCAGCCGCGCCGCCGCGTAGCCGCCGGGCCCCGAGTCGGTGGTGTCGGTCGTGGTCTCGAGGCTTTCCGTCAACTCGGCTCCCTGTCAGCGTGCGACTGGTTGTCCGGCTCGTGCCGGCCCTCGGAGGGCGCCCGGGTTCCGCCCCTCGGAGGGCTGCCCGGGGCGCGGCCCCCAGCGGGCGTCCCGGCCCCGGCCCTCAGAGGGCGTCCGGGCCGCGCTCCCCGGTGCGGACGCGGACGGCGGTCTCGACGGGGACGCTCCAGACCTTGCCGTCCCCGATCTTTCCGGTGCGCGCGGCCTTGACCACGACATCGACGAGGTCATCGGCGTCCTCGTCCTCGACCAGCACCTCTATGCGCACCTTGGGCACCAGGTCGACGGTGTACTCCGCGCCCCGGTAGACCTCGGTGTGGCCGCGCTGACGGCCGTAGCCGCTGGCCTCGGTGACGGTCAGGCCCTGGACGCCGAACGCCTGCAGCGCTTCCTTGATCTCGTCGAGCCGGTGTGGCTTCACGACTGCGGTGATGAGCTTCACGCGTCCACCTTCTTGTTGTGCGGCTTCTGCGGCGCGGACGCGCCGGTCGCGGCGGGCACCGTACTACGGGCGGATCCGCCCACCGCGCTGAAGTCATAGGCGGTCTCGGCGTGGAACGCCTGGTCGATGCCGCCGAGCTCCTCGTCCTCACTGGCCCGGAAGCCGATGGTCACGTCGATGAGCTTGGCGAGGATCCAGGAGACGACGAAGGAGTAGAGCAGCACCGTGAAGGCGCCGAGCGCCTGCTTGCCCAGCTGGGCCGCGCCGCCGACGCCGTCGGTGGCCAGGACGCCGACCAGGAGGGTGCCGATGAGACCGCCGACCAGGTGCACCCCGACCACGTCGAGCGAGTCGTCGTAGCCCAGCTTGTACTTGAGGCTGACGGCCCAGGAGCAGACGACACCGGCCACCAGGCCGATCACGATGGCGCCCCAGGCGTTCACCGCCGCACCCGAGGGGGTGATGGCGACCAGGCCCGCGACCGCGCCGGAGGCGGCGCCCAGCGTGGTGAACGCGCCGTGCCGGATGCGCTCGTAGGCGAGCCAGCCGAGCATCGCGACACCGGTGGCGACCTGGGTGTTGAAGGCCATGTTGGCGGCGGTTCCATTGGCGGCGAGGGCGGAGCCGGCGTTGAAGCCGAACCAGCCGAACCACAGCAGACCGGAGCCGAGCATCACCAGCGGCAGGTTGTGCGGGCGCATCGGGTCCTTCTTGAAGCCGATGCGCTTGCCGAGCACCAGGGCCACGGCGAGGCCCGCGGCGCCCGCGTTGATGTGGACCGCCGTACCGCCCGCGAAGTCGATGACCTCCTTCTTGAACAGCCAGCCGTCGGCCTGCCAGACCCAGTGGGCCACCGGGAAGTAGACGATCGTGGTCCACACCGTGATGAACAGCGCCCAGGCGCCGAACTTGACCCGGTCGGCGACGGCTCCGCTGATCAGCGCGGGGGTGATCACCGCGAACATCAGCTGGAAGAGCGCGAAGGCCAGGACCGGGATCGCGTCGGGCTTCTCGCCCCACAGCGAGGTGGGCTCGATGCCCTGGAAGCCGATGTGGTCGAGGTTGCCCAGCAGCCCGCCGCCGATGTCATCGCCGAAGGTGAGCGAGTAGCCGAACAGCACCCACAGCAGCGAGACGACGCCGAGCGAGATGAAGGACATCATCAGCATGTTCAGGGCGCTCTTCACCCGCACCATGCCGCCGTAGAAGAAGGCCAGGCCGGGGGTCATCAGCATCACGAGCGCGGCGCTGATCAATACGAACGCGGTATTTGCGCCATTCAATGTGGACGTCTCCTCGAAACGACGGCCCGTGCGGGCAGGACATCGGGGGGGCCGGTATTCGCCTCGAGGTTGGCGCAGCACCGTTTCAGCCGATGCCGCCCGATGTTTCACCGCAGTGACGAAGGCCGCGGGAGTGTTACGCGCCGATGAACCGCGGCTGTCAGGGCGGAGCCCTCCGTTACCGTGTCGCAACCACCGCCGGGACCGCTCAGACGGCCTGGCCGGGCCCCGCGGCGCCCGGTGTGTCGGGCATGAGGGTGGCCAGCCGCTCGCCGAGATCGGCGATCTGAGGCACGTCGCCGAACTGGCGCGCCGCCGTGTCCACGGTCTTGCGCAGCCGGTTGTTGACCCGCTCCGAACGCACCCGCTTGGCGAGCGGCAGCGCCTGGCCGGCGACCTCGGCGGCCTGCTCGGGCTCCTTCTGGAGGAGGTGGACGGTGGCCATGCCGATCAGGTTGAGCGCATACGAACGCTGGGGGCCCGCGTCGTTCTCCGTCTCCTGGCCGAAGAGCTTCACGGCCTGGCGCATCACCGGGTCGGCCATCTTGGCGTAGGTGGGGCTGCGGCCGGCGACATAGGCGAGATCGCGGTAGGAGTGGGCGTTCTCCGCGTTGAGCTCGGCCTCGGAGAAGAAGCGGATCCAGTCGGGGTCGCCGTCGCCCTTGGCGCAGTCGGCGAAGGTGTCCTCGGCCATCTTCACCGCGCGATGGCATTTGCTGGGCTGACCCATATTGGCGTAGGCGCGGGCCTCCATCGCATACAGCATGGCCTGGGTGCGCGGGGTGGCGTTCTCCCGGCTGCCGTACTGCGCGAGGTGGATCAGCTCCAGCGCGTCGTCGGGCCGGCCGACGTGGATCATCTGGCGGCTCATACCGGAGAGGATGTACGAGCCGAGGGGGCGGTCCCCGGACTCCTTGGCGGCGTGCAGGGCGAGCACGAAGTACTTCTGCGCGGTGGGCTGGAGCCCGATGTCATAGCTCATCCACCCGGCCAGCTGGGCGAGCTCGCCCGCGACCTTGAACAGCCGCCTGGAGACCGCCTCCGGATGGGGCTCCTGGAGGAGGTCGGTGACCTCGTGCAGCTGGCCGACCACCGCCTTGCGGCGCAGCCCGCCGCCGCACTGGGCGTCCCAGGCGCGGAACATCACGATGGTGGACTCCAGCAGCTCGAGCTCCGGCTCGGAGAGCCGGGAGACCCGGCGCGCGCGCCCGCCGTCCGCCGCCTTGGCGCCGCCGGGCTGTCCGCTCGTGGAGGGCACCAGCCAGCGCTGCATGGGCTCGATCAGGGCCGGGCCCGCGGACAGGGCGAGCGAGGTGCCGAGGAAGCCGCGGCGGGCGAGCATCAGATCGCTGCGGGAGAACTCGCCGATCAGCGCCACCGTTTCGGGCCCGGCCCAGGGAAGATCCACACCGGATACGGACGGTGACCGGTGGACGGCGCGCAGCCCGAGGTCCTCGATACCCACCACACAGCCGAAGCGCTCGGAGAACAACTCCGAGAGAATCTGCGGAATCGGCTCCCGGGGCTGCTCGCCGTCCAGCCAGCGGCGCACCCGCGAGGTGTCCGTGCTGATGTGGTGGGCGCCTAACTGCCGTGCCCTGCGGTTGACTTGGCGCGCCAGCTCCCCCTTCGACCAGCCGCTGCGCACGAACCACGACTGCAATTGCGCATTGGGGCGCTTCCCAGCACCGCCGCCGCTGTCGCCCACCCGGAACGCCCCCATCCCACGAATCTTCCCGAACCGCCACCAGAATGCCTTCTGTCACGGTCAGTTGTCCCCGGGATGCGGCGTATCAACCGTCCCGACAGGGAACCGCCTCATGCCAGGGGCATGTACCGATCCGTACTCCGCCCGTCGTCAGCTCGCGTTCGAGCGAGCACCACATCCAGGGACTGTGCACTGAAAGTAATCCTACGATCACGCCTCCGGCGAGGCGGTTCCCGAAAACGCCACCATTCGCCACCCCTTCGAATGAACCCGGTTGCCGGTTCGCACGATTCACTTGACACCGGGGCGACGAGAAACGGGTGAAGGGGTGCAAGCGGGGGCGCACGGGTCGCGCTCCACCACCTCCGTCACATCGGAGCGCACTCTTCCGCGCCTCGTCGACGACGGAGCGTCATCGCGACGTTCCGGCTCGTAACCATCCGGAGCGGGACCCGTTGGAGGGGGCATGGGCTTCACGATCGGCGGCAACCGGGACATGCGGTCCGGCTCACGGCGCCGCGGCCGTACGTCCGAGTCCACGACGGTGGCGGAGTACACCGGTCTGTGGGGCTGGGACGTCGTACCGGGCGCGCGGGCGGCACGGAGCTCGGGGGGCGGCAGAAACGAATGTTCATGCGGTGACCACGGCTGTCCCTCCCCCGGCGCGCATCCGCTCTCCTTCGCCCCCGGCGTCCCGGCGGGCGCCACGCTGGACGCCGCCGCGGCCGCGTGGGAGCAGGTCCCGGGGGCGGCCGTGCTGCTGCCCGTGGGCCGCTCGTTCGACGTCCTGGAGGTCGCGGAGTACGCGGGCGGACACGCCCTGGTCCGGCTGGAGCGGATGGGGCTGCCCCTCGGCCCGGTGGCCGTCACCCCGCACGGGCGCGCCCAGTTCTTCGTCGCCCCCGGCGCCGCCGCCGAACTCCCCGAGCTGCTGTACCGCATGGGCTGGGACGACGCCGACCTCGATCTGCGCTGTCTGGGCCCGGGCGACCACATCACCGCCCCGCCCTCGGACCTCGGCGGCCTCGGACCGGTCCGCTGGCTGCGCCCGCCGACCCTCGACACCGCGGGCCGCCCGCCGCACGCCCGGCTGGTCCTGGGCACCCTCGCCTATCTGAGCCACCGGGCCGGGGCCTGAGGGAGCGCTCTCCTCTTACGCAGGAGCTGCTTACCCGAACGCCCCGTACGCGGGCGCTGCCTTCCCGAGCGCCCCGTACGCGGGCGCTGTGCCCGCAAGGGGCGCTGGTGTCCGTACGCGGGCGCCGTGAAAGCCGTACACGAACGCCGGACGGGCCGGGAGTCGACCCCGGCCCGTCCGGCGCGATACGGGTGATCCCACCACCACGGCCTCAGCCGCCGATCAGCGCGTCGACGAACGCCTCCGGCTCGAACGGCGCGAGATCGTCCGCACCCTCGCCCAGCCCCACCAGCTTGACCGGGACCTTCAGCTCGCGCTGGACCGCGACGACGATGCCGCCCTTGGCGGTGCCGTCCAGCTTGGTCAGCACGATGCCGGTGATGTCCACGACCTCCGCGAACACCCGCGCCTGCACCAGGCCGTTCTGCCCGGTCGTGGCGTCGAGGACGAGCAGCACCTCGTCCACCGCGCCGTGCTTCTCCACGACCCGCTTGACCTTGCCCAGCTCGTCCATCAGACCGGTCTTGGTGTGCAGCCGACCAGCGGTGTCGATCAGGACGACATCCGCGCTCTCCGCGATGCCCTCCTTCACCGCGTCGAAGGCGACCGACGCCGGGTCGCCGGCCTCCGGCCCCCTGACCGTACGGGCGCCGACCCGCTCGCCCCAGGTCTGCAGCTGATCGGCGGCGGCCGCACGGAAGGTGTCGGCCGCGCCCAGCACCACGGACTTGCCGTCGGCGACGAGCACCCGGGCCAGCTTGCCGGTCGTGGTCGTCTTACCGGTGCCATTGACGCCGACGACCATGACGACGCCCGGCTTCTCCTCGCCGTTCGCGCCCACACCGCTCTCGGTGTGCACCGAACGGTCGGCCTCGGTGCCGATGAGGCGCAGCAGCTCCTCGCGCAGCAGAGTGCGCAGCTCCTCGGGGCTCCGGGTGCCGAGCACCCGGACGCGCTCCCGCAGCCGCTCGACCAGCTCCTCGGTCGGCGCCACACCGACATCGGCGGTCAGCAGCGTGTCCTCGATCTCCTCCCAGGTCTCGTCGTCGAGGTGCTCCCGGGACAGCAGCGTCAGCAGCCCCTTGCCCAGAGTGGTCTGGGAACGGGACAGCCGGGCGCGCAGCCGGACCAGCCGGCCGGCGGTCGGCTCCGGAACCTCGATCGGCGGGACCTCGGGCGGGGCGGCAGCGGGTGCCTCCGCGACCGGGGCCTCGGTCCCCGGAAGGTCCACCTCCTCGATGGTTCTGCGTGGTTCCTCACGCGGGGTTTCGGCCTCCTCGCCGACGTGCGGTTCGGCGGGCGGCGCGGTGACGGTGGGGCTGCTGGGCGGGGGCGGGGGCAGCCGCTTCTTCTTGCGGCCGCTGATCACGAGCCCGCTGATCGCGGCGACCGCGACCACAGCGATGACTACGGCAAGGATGAGGTATTCCATAACGCCCCCCAGTATCAGCCACGAGGGGGAGCGAGTCATGCGCCTCCCAGCCCGGCCTGCCGGGCGCGCACGATCGCCTGGGCGCGGTCGCGCACTTGGAGCTTGGCGAAGATCGAGCCGACGTGATTGCGCACCGTCTTGTCGGTGACCACCAGCCGCTGGGCGATCTGCCGGTAGCCGAGACCGGCCGCGAGCAGGTCCAGCACCTCCCGCTCCCGGGCCGTCAGCGTCGGGAACGCCTCCTTGGCGGACGCCGAACCCGAGGCGCCGACCAGCGCCCCGAGCCGCTCCGCCATCCGCGGGCTGAACACCGCGCCGCCCCGCGCCACGGTGTGCAGCGCCCGCAGGATCTCGTCCCGGCCCGCACCCTTGAGCAGATAGCCGCGGGCCCCCGCGCGCACCGCGGCCAGCAGGCTGTCGTCGTCCTCCGACATCGTCATGACCAGCACCCGGATCTCGGGGTGATCGCACAGGATCCGCCGCGTCGCCTCCAGACCGGACCGGCCCGGCAGCCCGAGATCCATCACCACCAGATCCGGACCGGTGCGCACGGCCTCGGCTATCGCCCCGTCCGCGCAGGCCGCCTGGCCGACCACGGCGAACGCGTCATCGAGATTGACCGCGGCGGCCAGCCCCTCACGGAACAGGGGATGATCGTCCACCAGCAGTACCCGCCACTGCGCCACGCTCTACAGCTCCCTCTCTTTATTTGGGGCTCGGTTCGCCTCCGGGGCGCTTCAGTCGCTGTCGACGGTCGACCGTGCTCGGTCGCTCGTTCCTCGCTCCCTGCGCGCGCTCTCCCTTTCGACAGCGACGCGCCCCTTCGGCTCGCCCCCAGCTACCGCTGGGAGGTGCCCCCGGCCGGTAAGCCCAATTACCCGATGCGCTGGGGCACCCATCGACTCGCCTTGGTTGCCGCTGAGAGATCCCAGGCCGGTAAGGCCTGAGCATCCGGAAGCTCTACGGTCCCCTTCCGCTCAACCAATCGCCCCAAGACGCCGGGGTACCCTGCGGCCCCACTCCGCCCTAAGGCGCCCGGCTCATCGGTCTGCTCGTCTTGAGCAGAGCCCGGCACGCCTCGTGCCCCGTGGGCTTCCGGTGCTCCTCGGGGTTCCCGTGTTCGCCCGGTCCGGCGAGCGGCAGTACCGCGTGCACCACCGTGCCGGTCGCCGATCCGGCCACCGAGCAGGAGCCGCCGATCTCCTCGGCCCGTTCGGTGACCGACGCGAGACCCACCCCGGGCACCGCGGTCTCGCGCAGCCCGCTCCCGTCGTCGGTGACCTTGACCTCCAGGGTGTCCGGGCCCGCGGTCAGCTCGACGCTCACCTGGCGCGCCCTGGCGTGTCGTACGGCGTTGGTCAGCGACTCCGCCGCGATCCGGTACGCGGCCGTCTCGACGCCGGGTGACAGCGGGGGCAGCCCCGCGGGGCGGCTGGCCACGCTGACCCGTAGCCCGGCGACGCCCAGCCGGTGCGCCAGGTCCCGCACCGCACCGGCCAGCCCGCGCTCGGCCAGCGCGGCCGGGGCCAGGCCCGCGGTGATCCGCCGCACCTCGACCAGCGCCTCGGCGAGCGTCTCCGCGGCCTCGCACAGTTGCGGGGTGGCGGGGTGGCCGGGCGGACAGGAGGTCTGCGCGATGTCCAGGCGCAGCCTTACGGCGGCCAGTTGGGGGCCGAGTCCGTCGTGGATCTCCCGGCGCAGCCGACGGCGCTCCTCCTCGCGGGCGAGCACCAGCCGCTCCCGGGCGGCTTGCGCCTCCTCGGCCAGGCGCAGTGCGGCGAGCGCCGGGGCGGCCTGGTCGGCGAGGAGGGAGAGCAGTCCGCTGTCGCGTTCCGCCGGGGTGCCGGAGCCGTCGCGGGAGACCTCGAGACGGCCCACGGTGCGGCCGTGGTGGCGCAGCACGAACGTCTGGACCGGGCCGGTCAGCTGGGCCCCCTCGGAGGCCAGCCGCCGGGGGCCGGCGCGGGTGTCGACGCTGACGGCGGCGCCGGAGACGCCGAGGTCCTCCACGGCGCTGCGGCAGATCTGCTGGGGCACCTCGCCGGGGTGCGGGGCCTGTTGCAGCCGTACGGCGAGGGCGCTCACGGCTTCGTGCGGGCGGGCCCGGGGCCCGTAGAAGGCGCGCTCGACGCACAGGGTGAGCCAGCGGGCGCTGGGCCGCAGCCCCCAGCCCAGCACCAGGGCGCATCCGGCGGTGACGGTGGTGGCCCCGCTCCGTACGGAGGGGAGTCCGGCCTGGACGGCGACGACCGCGCAGACCACCACGGCGGCCAGTGAGGTGAGCACGAAGGCGCGGGCGAGGCGGTGGCTGGTGGAGCGGTCCAGCCGCCATATGCCGGTGCGGGCGACGCCGAGGCAGATCGCGGCGGCCCATACGGCGCTGCCGACGGTGCGGGCCACGATGGTGGGCACGCCCTCGCCCCACTGGGACAGGAGGAGCGAGACGCAGGCGGGATAGGCGGTGGCCAGCAGCGCCCAGTCGCGCCGCTCGGCACCCCGGGAGAGGGCGGCGCGGCAGCACAGGGCGGCGGTCACGGCCGCCGCGACGCTGCGCAGCACCCAGGGTTCGGCCTCGGCGTAGGTGTCGAGGTGGTCGAAGGCCCACTGGCCGCCCGCGGTGGCGAACGCCGGGTTGAGCACGGAGCCCACCCGGGGCTCGCTGATCAGCCACAGCCCCGCGTACCCCAGCCAGTAGCCGGACGCGCCCAGGCTGATCACCCACCACTGCCACCGCCGGCGCCCGCCCCGCGGGAACAGCCACAGCGGCAGCAGCAGTACGGTCAGCGGACGGCAGGCCATCTTGGCGGCGGCGAGCAGCAGGGACAGTACGGCGCCCGTGGTGCCCAGGTCGGCCAGGCCCAGCAGACCGGCCGCGGCCGAGGGCAGCAGCCACAGGCCGCCGGCCACCAGCAGGACGCCGCCGTAGCGCCGGGCCTCGCGCTCGGCCAGCAGCAGCACCCCGACGCCCAGCACCGGGACGCCCACGGCGACCCGGGTCAGCACGGTGGCGCCCCGGGGGTGGGGATAGGCGAGCGCGAGCCACTGGTCGTTGACCCTCAGCATCCCGGCCACCCATCCGGCCAGGACCACCACGATCAGTGCCGATACCCCGCCCGCGGCGCGCACGGCGCGGTCCTTCGGCAGCGCGGCATGTCGCATCTCAGCCGGCGGCCGGCCCGGCGGTCAGGGGGCGCGCCACGCCGGAGCCGCCTCTGGCCCACAGCGTGACGTAGTTGTCGTTGCGGCCGGGGCGGCACTTGTACTCGTTCCACTTGTGCCGCTCGACGCCCGCCTTGCCCGCGCGCTTGCAGGCCGCGGTGGTGTCGTAGTGCCCCGCCTCCCGCCAGGCGGTGTCCTCGGACGTGGCGGCCGGGGAGGAGGCGGTGGCGGGTGAGGCGGCCGCGGTCCACACGACGGCCCCGGCGCTCAGGCCGAGTGCGATCACCGTGCGGATTCGGGTAGGGCGCATGGTCGTTCTCCTTGGTCTCGCCCGAGCCCTACCCGCCGCCGCGGCCGTGAAGTGCGCGGATGCCGTGCCCCACCCGAACCGGTGACCTCCTAGCACCCCCGTTCCGTATCCCGTCGGCGGCGCCGGGGCCGGATGCTCACCACACGAGCGCCAGGACGGCGACGGCGATCGTCTCGGCTTCTCCGTAAGGCAGTCCGAAGCGCATCAGGGTGAGCATGATGGGCTGCGCCGCCCAGACCTCCAGCGTGTCCAGGAAGTTGGCGAGCCGGTGTGCGTACCGGCGCACCATCGCGGTTTCGCGGGGGCTCAGCCGGCTGAGCAGCTTGGCCAGCAGCGCGCCCCCGTGGTGCAGGGCGGTCACCAGCAGCCGCTGCCGGATGAGCCGCGCGGCCTCGGGGTCCGGGGCGGCGCCGGAGAAGAGCGCGGCCTTGGCGGATTCCAGGTCTCCGGGGTCGCCCGCGGTCAGCCGGACCCGGACGATGAGGTCGTCGATGTCGGCCGCGGTGATGAGTGATTCCCCCGTGCTGATGGTCACGCACCCCTCCTCGGTTGGCGTTGTGGGCTGCGGCCCATGGGGCGGGCCGACCCTTACGATCGGCCGCCCCGCGTCCCAGGCACATGAGTCATCCGTCCCGGCCGTGCCCGGTCGGTGGGCCGAACGGCCCATGCGGGTGGTGATTTGACGGCCCGTCAGCTACGGTCCGGCTGCCGCATCCGCGACGAAGGAGGACATCCGCCATGCCCGTCACGGTCGTACGCCTCAACCTCGTCGATCCCGACGCGACCCCGCGCAGCCTGTCCGAGCGGTACCGCGCCGCCCTCGAGATGGCGGCCTTCGCCGACGAGCGGGGCATCTCCACCCTCCAGACCGAGGAGCACCACGGCTCCCCCGACAGCTGGCTGCCCGCCCCGCTGCCCTTCGCGGGCACGCTGCTGGGCGCCACCCGCCGGATCACCGTCACCCTCTCGGCGCTGATCGCGCCGCTGTACGACCCGCTGCGGCTGGCCGAAGACCTCGCCGTGCTGGACCTGGCCAGTGGCGGGCGGCTGATCACGGTGGCGGGAATCGGCTACCGGCCGGAGGAGTACGCGGCCCAGGACAAGGACTGGAAGCGGCGCGGGGCGCTGCAGGACGAGGCGCTGGAGACGCTGCTCGCGGCCTGGACGGGCGAGCCCTTCGACTACCGGGGCCGCACCGTCCGGATCACCCCGCGCCCGTACACCCGGCCGCATCCGCCGCTGCTGGTCGGCGGCAGTTCGCAGGCGGCGGCCCGCCGGGCGGCCCGCCTCGGGCTGCCGTTCTTCCCGAGCGCGCATCTGCCGGAGCTGGAGGCGTACTACCACGCGCGGCGGGCGGAGTACGGCACCGAGGGCTGGTGTCTGATGCCCCCGGCGGCCACCCCGCTGCTGCATCTGTCCGAGGATCCGGACCGGGCCTGGGCGCGGTACGGCGGCCATCTGCTGTACGAGGCGCGCAGGTATGCCTCCTGGCAGCAGGGCACGGTGCGCTCGGCGGTGCGTTCCCGGGCCGAGGACGTGGAGGCGCTGCGCCGCGAGGGCGTCTACCGCGTCGTGACCCCCGAGGAGTGCGTCGCGTACGCGGCGGAGGGCGGCGAGCTGGCGAGTCTGGTGCTGCATCCGCTGTGCGGGGGGATGCCGGTCGAGGAGGGCTGGCGGTCCCTGCGGCTGTTCGCGGAACGAGTGCTGCCCCGCCTCAAGGACTGAGGCGGGGCAGTTCTCCTGTGCGAGGAGTGGGCGGCGGGGGGGGTTAGCCCATCTCCTCCAACGCCTTGCCCTTGGTCTCCGGCACCCACTTGAGGATGAACGGGATCGAGAGCAGGGCGAAGGCTGTGTACATGACGTACGTGGCCGACAGGTTCCAGTCCGACAGGCTCGGGAAGCTGGCGGTGATGGCCCAGTTGGCGATCCACTGGGCGGAGGCGGCGACGCCGAGCGCCGCGGCGCGGATCTTGTTCGGGAACATCTCGCCGAGCAGGACCCAGACCACCACACCCCACGAGAGGGCGAAGAAGAGCACGAAGGCGTGGGCGGCGATCAGCGCGAGGACGCCCTGGGCGTGCGGCAGCTTGCCGTCCACCAGGTGGGCCGAGAAGGCCCAGGCCACCAGGCCGAGGGAGACGGCCATGCCCACCGAGCCGATGAGCGCCAGCGGCTTGCGGCCGATCCGGTCGACGAAGATCATCGCGATCACGGTGCCGAGGATGTTGATGATCGACGTGGTGAAGGAGTAGAAGAACGAGCTGCTCGGGTCGACGCCGACGGACTGCCACAGCGTCGAGGAGTAGTAGAACGCCACGTTGATGCCGACGAGCTGCTGGAAGACCGAGAGCCCGATGCCGATCCAGACGATGGGCAGTAGACCGAACCGGCCGCCGAGGAGGTCCTTGAAGGTGGACTTCTCCTCACTGCGCATGGCCCGGTCGATCTCGGCGACCCGCACATCGAGGTCCACGGTCTTGCCCTCGACCTCTTCGAGGACCTTCTTGGCCTGCTCGGTCCGGCCGGCGGAGATCAGGAAGCGGGGCGACTCGGGGATGGCGAAGGACAGCAGCCCGTAGAGGACGGCGGGGATGACCATGACGCCGAGCATCCACTGCCAGGCCTCCAGGCCGGCGATCTCGCCGCGCTGGTCGCCGTCGGCGAGGTTGAGGATGCCCCAGTTGACGAGCTGGGAGATGGCGATGCCGACGACGATCGCGGCCTGCTGGAACGAGGCGAGACGGCCACGGTAGGCGGGCGGGGCGACCTCGGCGATATAGGCCGGGCCGATCACCGAGGCCATGCCGATGCCGATACCGCCGAGCACCCGCCACATGGCCAGGTCCCACAGCGAGAAGGGCAGCGCCGAGCCGACCGCGCTGATCGTGAAGAGGGCGGCGGCGATCTGCATGACGCGGATCCGGCCGATCCGGTCGGCTATCCGGCCCGCGGTGGCGGCGCCGATGGCCGAGCCGATCAGGGCGATGGCCACGACCTGGGCGAGGGCCGCGGAACCGATGTCGTACTTGCCCCGGATGGCTTCGACCGCTCCGTTGATCACCGAGCTGTCGTAGCCGAAGAGAAAGCCACCCATCGCGGCGGCGGCGGTGATGAAGATGACATGGCCGAGGTGGTCCGGCTGGGCCTTGCGGCCCTCGGCTCCCTCTGCCTGCACGGTGGTGGACAACGTGAACTCCTGACGCCCGCCCGGCAACGCTGCCGGACGTGGGGGGACGGCTGGCCCTTCCAGCGGAGGCTGCCGAGGCGTCGACCACCACTTGAAGGTAAAAGCAATGTTGCTGAGACTATTCCTTCAAGTTTCGAAGTCAATAGCGTGTGACGAAGAAATCCTTCCAGCACGGCGACATGCGGCAGCATGTCTTGACTTCAAGTGTTGAATCGGTCACCGCAAGCGCTGGCTGATGACCTTTGAGACGCCGTCACCCTGCATGGAGACGCCGTACAGCGCGTCGGCGACCTCCATCGTCCGCTTCTGGTGCGTGATCACGATCAGCTGGGAAGCCTCCTGGAGCTCCTGCATGATCCGGATCAGCCGCTGCAGATTGGTGTCGTCGAGCGCCGCCTCGACCTCGTCCATGACATAGAACGGGCTCGGCCGCGCCTTGAAGATCGACACCAGCAGGGCCACGGCGGTCAGCGAGCGCTCCCCGCCGGACAGCAGCGAGAGCCGCTTGACCTTCTTGCCCGGCGGCCGGGCCTCCACGTCCACGCCCGTGGTCAGCATGTTCTCGGGGTCGGTCAGCACCAGCCGCCCCTCCCCGCCCGGGAACAGCCGGGAGAAGACGCCCTCGAACTCGCGCGCCGTGTCCCGGTAGGCCTCCGTGAAGACCTGCTCGACCCGCTCGTCGACCTCCTTGACCACCTGGAGGAGATCGGCCCGGGTCTTCTTGAGGTCCTCCAGTTGCTCGCTCAGGAACTGATGCCGCTCCTCCAGCGCCGCGAACTCCTCCAGCGCCAGTGGATTGACCTTGCCGAGCTGCTGGTACGCGCGCTCCGCGGCCTTCAGCCGCTTCTCCTGCTGCCCCCTCACATACCGCACCGGCTGGTTGCGCGGATGCTCCGGATCCTCCGGCAGCACCTCGCCCTCGGCGGGCGGGGAGGGCGGGACGAGCTGGTCGGGGCCGTATTCGGCGATCAGCCCGGCCGGTTCGACGCCCAGCTCCTCCAGCGCCTTGCTCTCCAGCTGCTCGATCCGCATCCGCTTCTCCGCCCCCAGCACCTCACCCCGGTGCACCGAGTCGGTGAGCTTGTCCAGCTCGCCCTTGAGGTCGCGCCCCAGGCCGCGGGCGGCATCCAGCTCCCGCTCGCGCTCGGCCTTGGCGCGCTCCGCGGCGTCCCGCTCCTGCCCGGCCCGTACCAGCGACACCTCGACATGAGCGAGCAGCTGACGGGCGCCGGAGGCCACGGCGGAGGCCACCTGGGCCTCGTGGCGCAGCCGGGCGCGCAACTGCTCGGCGCGGGCCCGGGCCTCGCGCTCGGCGCGCGCGCCCCGGTCGAGCGCGTCGGCCCGCCCCGCGAGCCCCTTGACGCGCTCCTCATGCGTACGGACCTGGAGCCGGGCCTCCATCTCGGTCTGCCGGGCGTTGGCGCCGTCAGCCGCGAGCCGGTCCCGTACGGAGGTGTCGGGCTCCTCCTCACCCGGTTGCTCCTCGGCCACCGCCAGCCGCTCGGCCAGCTCCTCCGCCTCCTCGGTCGCCCGCTCCAGCGCCTCCTCGGCCCTGGTGACGGCCGCGGCCGACCGCTCGGCCTCCCCGGCGGCCCCGCGCGCCGTCCCGGCCAGCCGGCCCAGCGACTGCGCGACCCGCGACTTCTCCCGGTCCGCCGCGCTCCGGCGCCCCGCCAGCTCCTCGACCAGCGCCAGGCACTCGGCCCGCCGCTCCTTCGCCGCGCGCTGTGCCCCGGCCAGCTCCTCGCACCGTACGGCGAGCCGCTCGAGCTCCGCGGCCGCCTCGTCGACGGACGCCTGCACCTCCAGCAGCGAGGGCGCCCCGGCCGACCCACCCTGTGCGAAGTGCGCCCCGAGCAGATCACCCTCGGCGGTCACGGCCGTCAACTCCGGCCGCCTGGTGAGCAGTTCCTCGGCCTCCTCCAGGGTCCCGACCACCACCATGCCGTCGAGCAACCGCCTTACGGCGGGCAGCAGCGCAGCGGGCCCGGCCACCAAATCCGCCACCAGCGGGGATGTTTCGGCCGCCGCGGCCTTACCGGGCTCATCGCGGGAGACGGCCCCCTCGGGCACGGCAACCGGAACGGTCGCCTCTCCCCCGGCGGGATGCGGCACCCGCGCGGAGACGGCCGAGGTGGACGGTCCACCGACGGCGGCGACCGTGGCACCGGGGTCCGAGGCGGATGGGGCGCCGTCGGACGCCGGATGGGGATCGCGGCCCTCGTCCCCGGACGCCTCCGGCCGCGTCCCCGGCACCACGGGCCGGTCCGCGCCGGGCCCTACGGACGAGCTCACGGCGCCCGTGTCGCTCCGGTTCGCGGTATCGGCGGCGGCCTGCGGCGCGCCAGGGCCGCCGGACCCCGACTCGGTACGCCGGGAGTCCGTCCCGCCGCGCCGAGAGCCGTCAGCGGAGCCGAAGGGCCCGGCTACCGCACCGTCCGGGGACCGCGTGCCCGGTACGGCGGCGGCCCCGTCCCCCGCGTCGGCGGACCCAGCCGCCCAAGCGTCCGGCGGAGGCGCGGCAGCCGGGGAACCCGCCCCGGCCGTGGCCGCTCCGGCATCCGCGCCCAATACCCCGCCCGCTTCCGAGCCACCGCCGGGCTCCGGCCCGAAGTCGGGAACAGAGGAGCTGGCCGCCGCCGGGGCAGCGCCCTCGGCCGCCGGGGCGGCGGCCGATCGCGGCGGGGTCACCTGGCCCGGCTCGCCCGGCACGCCCCCCTCGGCGCGCGTCCCCGGCACGAGGGCGGCGCCGCCCGGCTCGGGCTCACTGGCGGCGGCGTACGGCGCGGGCTCACCCGAGGCGGCGTGCGGTGCGGGCCCACCGGAGGCCGCACCCGGCACGGGCCCACCAGAGGCCGCGTGCGGGGCGGGCTCACCCGAGGCGGCACGCGAAGCGGGCCCACCCGAAGCCGCACCCGGCGCCGATTCACCCGAAACGGCGTGCGGTGCGCCCGAACCGCCCGGCTCCGCGGCGGTGCCCGGGGGCTCCGCTCGGTCGGGGGCGGCCGTGGTCACGTCGGGGGCGGCCGTGGTCAGGAGGAGGGCGGCTCGGCCGGCGTCGTCGGCGCGCAGGAGGCGGATCGCCTCGGCCGCCGCGCGGGGGCCGGTGACGGCGATCGCGTCGGCGGCGGCGCCCAGGGCCGCGGCGACGGGCACCTCGAAGCCCGGGGTGACGGTGAGGAGTTCGGCGGCGGGGCCCAGCAGTCCGCCGAGGCGGTCGGCGGCGGCCAGCAGGGCACCCGTGCCGTCCTTACGGCGCAGGCCGAGGGCGAGGGCGTCATGGCGGGCGGAGGTCGCGGCGCGCTCCCGCTCGGCGGCCGTGGCGGCCTCGCGGGCCTGGCTCAGCGCGGCCTCCGCCTCGGCCAGCTCACGCTTGGCGGCCTCATGGCGCTCCGCCAGTTCCGCGTCGTCCGCGTCGAGTCCGTCGACCTCCGCCTTGAGCTGCTCGTACTCCTCCTGCGCGGCGACCGCCCGGGTCTGTGCCTCGTCCCGGGACGCGGCCAGCCGCTCGATCTCGGCGCGCGCCGAACCGGCCCGGCTGCGGGCCGCGTTCACCTGGCCCTGGAGCCGGGCCAGCCCTTCGCGGCGGTCGGCGATGGCGCGCGCCACGTCCTTCAGACGGCGCTCCTCGTCGGCCAGGCCGCGCTCCAGCTCGGCCCGGTGCGCCACGGTGTCCTCCAGCGCCCGGCTCGCCGCCTCCAGGGCGGCCTCCAGCTCCGCCTCCTGCTCCCGGATGCGGGCCGCCTCGCGCTCCATGTCCTCCGGGTCGCGGCCGCGCCGCTCCTCCCCGGGGGCGGAAGTGGCGCTCTTGACCCGGGCGTCCGCCAGGCTGATCGTGCCGCGCACCCGCTCGGCGAGCTGCGAGAGCTCGTACCAGGTCTGCTGGGCGTCCCGGAGCCGGGGGGCGAGCTGCCGCACCTGCTCCTCCAGCGCCGCCTCGCGCTGCTGGGCACCCCGCAGCTCGGCCTCGGCGGCCTCCTTGCGCCGCTTGAGCTCGGCCTCGTCGGCGATCTCGGCGCGCAGCGCCTCGCGCAGGGTCACCAAGTCGTCGGCGAGCAGGCGCAGCCGGGCGTCGCGCAGATCGGCCTGGATGACGGCGGCCCGCCGGGCCACCGCGGCCTGCCGACCGAGCGGCTTGAGCTGGCGGCGCAACTCGTCGGTGAGGTCCTGGACGCGTGCGAGGTTGGCCTGCATGGCGTCCAGCTTCCGCAGCGCCTTCTCCTTGCGCTTGCGGTGCTTGAGGACGCCCGCGGCCTCCTCGATGAAGGCGCGGCGGCCGGTCGGGTCGGCGTGCAGCACCCCGTCGAGCTGGCCCTGCCCGACGATGACGTGCATCTCACGGCCGATGCCGGAGTCGGAGAGCAGCTCCTGGATGTCCAGCAGCCGGCAGGTGTCCCCGTTGATCTGGTACTCGCTGCCGCCGTTGCGGAACATGATCCGCGTGATGGTGACTTCGGCGTAGTCGATCGGCAGCGCGCCGTCCGCGTTGTCGATGGTGAGCGAGACCTCGGCGCGGCCGAGCGGGGGACGGCCGGTGGTCCCGGCGAAGATGACGTCCTCCATCTTGCCGCCGCGCAGGGACTTGGCACCCTGTTCGCCCATGACCCAGGAAAGGGCGTCCACGACATTGGACTTGCCCGAGCCGTTGGGACCGACGACGCAGGTGATACCCGGCTCGAACCGGAGCGTCGTGGCGGAGGCGAAGGATTTGAACCCTCGCAGGGTCAGGCTCTTGAGATGCACGCCATTGGACTCTACCCGCCACCCCTCTTCCGGCACCGTCCCGTGACGGTGGCGGCGCGCTCCCGTCCCGGCTTTTTCTCGGTTTCAGCAATGATCGGTTTCACCGCTGGGAGAGAGGGGCACATCAGTCGGTAAGGGTGGCTCGGAGACCACTTGGGAGACGACGAAGGGACGCCGAGGCGTCCCTTGAAGGTTCTCAAGCGGCTGACGATGCAGCCCGACCGGCCCTTGGGCTGGGTCAGGCGAGCGCAGGCTCCGCCTGGGATACGTCGATGCTTTCGAGCAGCGAGTCGCCGTGGTGGTGAGCGGCGGCGGACAGTGCGTCGTTCTCGGCCTGAATCCGGACGAGCTCGGATTCAAGATCCTGGACGCGCTGCTGAAGCCGTCGCATCTCGGCGAGGACTCGGGGGTCGGAACCGCCGACGTAACCGAGAAGCGCCTTTGCCATGATGGATGGTCCTCCACACTGAGTGACCGACCGAAGCGGTGGTGGGTCGTGAGGGAATTTGCACCCGCGATGCTTGCCGAAATTACTACCGTGCTGCGCGGCAAACCGTTAAGGTGCGCGGGGCTTCCAGCGTCTCACCAATTGGTTTGAGGGTCAACACGATCACATGCCGACGGGGCCGCAAGGGCCGAGAGCACACGGGCGGCGGACGGTGCCGGCCCCTCTCCAGAGGACCCATGGCGGTCGGGGATCTTCCGTGACACCGCAGCCTTCCACGGCGCGGCGCCGTTGGCAACCATCAGCCGATTTCTGCTCACCGTGCGCAGGGAAGGCATGGTCAGCGGGGTGCCGCGGAGGGTGCCTCCGGTGAGTTGATCAACGGATTTCGAAGGTGTCGTAACCACCGCGCGGTGTGTCCCAGATCTCGGTGATTCCCTCGACTTTCCCGGGCGTGTCGCCATCCCGGAGCCATTCGAGCAGCTGTTCGCATTCCGCACGCGGGCCCTCCGCGACCACCTGCACCCGCCCGTCGGCGAGGTTGGAGGCAAAGCCGACGAGGGCCCCGATACGCAGCGCGTTGGCCCGGGTGTACCAGCGGAAGCCGACGCCCTGGACGCGGCCGCGGACCCACACGGTGAGGCGGACTCTCTCGTTCATACGCGCACGCTAACCCCACGCGCGAGCAGGCGCTAAACCATCCAATTAGCAACTGTGCACGCGCGTTGGGGCCCGAATGGCGTACAGTCCCGGCTCAACGAGACTCACCCACACGAGTGATACATGGCTCGCGCACACGAGTGACACATTTCGAGCGACTTTTGACGCCGAGAACACAAGGAAGGCAGGAGATGGGCCGCCATCGACGATCTGCCCCCGGGGCCGTGGCGCACGACGCCATCGCAGGCCGCCACCGGGGACCGCACCGGAGCCCCCTCGCTCCGGTCCGGACCGGACTGTTGGGCGTGTCCGCCGCCGTCGCGGTCGGCGCGGTGGCGATGGCCTCCGGACTCGTTCCGGGCGACGGCTACCAATTGGGCGGGGGCAATGACTCCGCCGGACAGGTCCAGGCGGGCGGTCCCACCGACTCGGGCCTGGAGACACAGGGCTCGCAGTCCGCGGCCCCCACCGGCCGCGGCTCGGTGCCGCCCAGCCGCGGCGACGACCGCCCTCACGCACCCTCCACAACTCCCTCCAAGACCCCTCCCAAGCCCTCCAGCCCCCCTTCCACCCGACCGCCGGAGCAGCCGGGGCCCTCCGCGCCCTCAGGGAGCGCCGGAAACAACGGAAACGGAAACGGCAAGGGCGGCTCCAAGGGCGCCGGGCACGGGAAGCCGTCCCGTACGCCCACGACGGAGCCGACCGCACCCGCGCCCCCCGCGGAGTCGGCCGGCCCCGAGACCGCCTCGGAGACCGAGGTCCTCACCCTCGTCAACCAAGAGCGCGAGAAGGCCGGCTGCGCCCCCGTGACGGCCGACCCCAAACTCGCCCAGTTGGCCGAGGACTTCAGCGAGGACATGTCCCTGCGCCAGTTCTTCGACCACATCAGCCCCGACGGCGACAGCCCCTGGGACCGCGCCGAGAGCGCGGGCATCCTGGACCTGGGCGGGGAGAACATCGCCCGCGGCCAGTCGGACGCACAGGCGGTCATGGACTCCTGGATGAACAGCTCCGGCCACCGCGCCAACATCCTCAACTGCTCGTTCAAGCGGCTGGGCGTCGGCACCCACTTCGGCACCGGCGGCCCCTGGTGGACCCAGGACTTCGGCTACTGAGCGCCTGAGCGGGCGACCACAGCCCGTCACCCGCCGAGCCCGGGGCGTATGCATGCGCCCCGGGCTTCGCATGCGCCCGTAGCTGCATACTCACCATGCGAAAGCGCACCCCTGGAGTCAGCGCTGAGTGCGCGTATGGTGTGTGCATGGACTGTGAACGCACTGGCGCGGCGTCCTCCACGGCCGACGCGGAGAACCTGGCCTTCGACGTGTTCGCCCGCGCCTGCCCCTCGCGCGGCACGCTGGAGCATGTCACCGGAAAATGGGGCGGTCTCATCCTGGGCGCGCTCCACGACGGCAGCTTCCGCTTCAACGAGTTGCGGCGGCGGGTCGACGGGGTCAGCGAGAAGATGCTGTCCCAGACGCTGCACGCGCTGGAGCGCGACGGTCTGGTGCACCGCGAGGCCCAGCCGACCAACCCGCCCCGCGTGGACTACCGGCTGACCCCGCTGGGCAGCGCGGTCGCCGAGCGGCTGCTGGCCCTGATCGATCTGGTCGAGGACCGGATGCCCGAGGTGCTGAGCGCCCAGGAGCGCTATGACACCGTGCGCGCCGAGAGCGGCGAGACGGCCGGGCGGGACGACGGCCGGGCCGCGATGGCCGGGCGCGGCGGGCGCTGACAGCGCGGGCAGAAGTAGCTGGAGCGGTTCATCCAGGGGCGGCGGCGCATCGCGGTGCCGCAGCGGCGGCACGGCTCGTCCTCGCGGCCGTAGGCGTCCAGGGAGCGCTCGAAGTACCCGGACTCGCCGTTCACATTGACGTAGAGGCTGTCGAAGCTGGTGCCGCCGACGGCCAGCGCCGCGGCCATCACCTCGCGCACATGGCCGAGGAGTTCGGCGGCGCGCGGGCGGGCGAGGGTCGCCGTCGGCCGGTCGTAGTGCAGCCGGGCGCGCCACAGCGCCTCGTCGGCGTAGATGTTGCCGACCCCGCTGATCAGCGACTGGTCCAGCAGGGCGCGCTTGATCGTGGTGCGGCGGCGGCGCAGCGCGGTGTGGAAGGCGGCCTCGTCGAAGGCGGGGTCCAGCGGGTCGCGGGCGATGTGCGCGATGGCGTCCGGCAGCCCCTCCAGGTCGCCGGGGACGGTGTCGTGCAGCGAGAGCCCGCCGAAGGTGCGCTGGTCGACGAAGCGCAGCTCGGTGCCCGCGTCGTCGGCGAAGCGGACCCGGATCCGCAGATGCTTCTCGTCGGGGGCCTCGGCCGGCTGGACCAGCAGCTGCCCGCTCATCCCGAGATGGGCCAGGACCGCCTCGGCGGCGGCGTCATCGTCGAACGGCAGCCACAGGTACTTGCCGCGGCGGCGGACGATCCCGGTGCGGCGGCCCCTGAGCCGGGCCGCGAAGTCCTCCGCGCCGCCGAGGTGGCGACGGACCGCGCGCGGATGCAGCACCTGGACGTCGGCGACCGTACGGCCGCTGACCCAGCGCTCCAGTCCGCGGCGGACCACCTCGACCTCGGGCAGCTCGGGCAACGGGGGCCTCCTTGGCCTTGAGCCCTCACCGCCCCCGGGCGGAACGGCCGGGCGGGCCGTCCGCCACGGGGGCGGTGAGAGGTGTTACGGACGTGACGGACGGTACGGGGAAGGGCGATCAGCGTGCCGAGGAGGCCGTGTCGGCGGCGGCTCCGCCGTCCGCCGCCGTGGTGGCGGTTTCGGCGTCGGCCGCCTTGGCCTTCGCCTGAGCCTCGTCGGCAGCCGCGCGAATCGCGCGCCAGGCGGCCTCGGCCGCCTGCTGCTCGGCTTCCTTCTTGCTGCGGCCGGTGCCGGTGCCGTACGCGACACCACCGACGCGGGCAGCAGCCGTGAAGGTCTTCTCGTGGTCGGGACCGGTCTCGGAGACCAGGTACTCCGGGACCCCGAGACCCTCGGTGGCGGTCAGCTCCTGGAGGCTGGTCTTCCAGTCCAGGCCGGCGCCGAGGTTCGAGGACTTCTCGATCAGCGGGTCGAAGAGCCGGTGCACCAGCTCGGCGGCAGCGTCGAGCCCCCGGTCGAGATAGACCGCGCCGATCACCGCTTCAAGGGTGTCGGCGAGGATGGAAGCCTTGTCCCTGCCCCCGGTGCCCTCTTCGCCCCGGCCGAGCCGGATGAAGGCGCCGAGGTCCAGACCGCGGCCCACTTCCGCGAGCGCGCGCGAGTTCACCACCGCGGCCCGCAGCTTGGCCAGCTGGCCCTCGGGCAGGTCGGGGTGGATGCGGTACAGCGTGTCGGTGACCACCAGGCCGAGCACGGAATCCCCGAGGAATTCCAGCCGCTCGTTGGTGGGCAGCCCGCCGTTCTCGTACGCGAAGGAGCGGTGGGTCAGCGCACGCACCAGAAGGGCGGACTCGAGCTGGTACCCGAGCCGCCCTTCCAGGATCGTGTGGGACGAGGCCGTGTCCGCCTGGGACGCTTCACCGCGCTTACGCGGGGGCGTAGTGGCGTCTGACATAGAGCCTGTCACCCGCCGATCAGACCTCGAGGACCTGGCGGCGGTTGTAGGTGCCGCAGCTCGGGCACGCGATGTGCTGCTGCTTCGGCTCGTGGCAGCGCTCGCACGCCACCAGGGTGGGGACCGCAGCCTTCCACTGCGACCGGCGGTGGCGCGTGTTGCTGCGCGACATCTTCCGCTTCGGAACAGCCACGGCTACTTCTCCTGTGGGTCATCCCCGCGCTCGCGGGGTGCGTTGTCCTTCTCGCCGTCCCTCATGGTCTCGGCGAGTCCCTGCAGTGCCGCCCAACGGATGTCGGCGGCATCGTGGTGGTGGTCGGGGTCGTCCGCGAGACGGGCGCCGCATTCGGCACACAGCCCGGGGCAGTCCTCCCGGCACACCGGCTGCAGCGGCAGTGCGAGCACCACCGCGTCACGCAGCACGGGCTCGAGGTCGAACAGGTCGGCCTCGAGGAAGAGCCTGTCCTCCTCCTCGGCGTCGTCGCCGGTATCCGCGTCGCGGCTCCGGTCGTCGGCGTCGGGGTAGGAGTACATCTCCTGGAAATCCGCTTCGAGCTCTCGCTCCAGCGGCTCCAGACACCTTACGCACTCCCCCGTCAGCGGTGCACGGGCGGTGCCTGTGACAAGCACCCCTTCCATGACCGACTCCAGGCGGAGGTCCAGCTCGACGGTCGCGCCTTCCGGCACCCCGATAACCTCGATGCCGAGGTCCTTCGGCGCCGCCACGGAACGGGAGATCCTTTTCAGCGCACCAGGACGACGGCCCAGCTCGCGCGTGTCGAACACGAGAGGGGCACGGTGGTCGAGGCGGGCGTTCAGGGCTTCCTGCTTTCTACGCTGCGGCGGGCCACCCGATCATTCGCTACGAAACGGGCAGCCGAGATCGCGGACGTACACGCGACCGAAGAGCCAGGATACTGGACAGGCCGCCGTAGACCCAATCCGCCCGGTGGGGGCGGAGTTCTGGCGGCCTGGGGCGTACGGGGACCTAGCGGCCCTGCTCGTACTGGCGGAGCTGATCGAGGTCGATCATGCTCGTGTCGAACAGGCTGGTCTCGTCGAGCGCGGCGCCCGACTGCTGCTGCTGATGGTGGTGCGGCGGCTGCTGGGGCTGCTGGGGCACATAGCCCGCGTTCGGGTCGTAGCCCTGGGCCTGGGCCTGCTGCTGCCAGGCGTAGGCGTCCTGCTGATAGCCGCCCTGCATGGCGTACGGGTCCTGCTGCTGCGCGACGTAGGCCTGCTGGTCCTGCTGCGGTACGTAGGCCTGCTGGTCCTGCTGCGGTACGTAGGCCTGCTGCTGGTAGCCGCCCTGCATGGCGTACCCGTCCTGCTGCTGGTAGCCCGCGGTGGCGGCGTAGTACGCCGCGTCGGCGGCCGCCTGATCGGGCTGGGCCACGGGCTGGGCGACGGCCGCCTGGGACTGGGCGAGGTCCGCCAGATAGTCGTCGTCGGTGGTCCGCAGGGCCATGCCGGCCTCGTCCTGGGCCGCCATATGGGCGCCGAGCTCATCGGCGGGCCGGGCCCCGAGCAGCTTCTGACGGCCCCGGCCGACCGCCTCCAGGGTCTTGGAGAGGACCGCCGAGACGGCCCCCAGCTTGGTGTCCACGTACTCGTCGGCGCGCTGCCGCAGGGTCGCCGGGTCGGCGCTGCGCTCCGGGCCCTCGTCGGGCTGCTCGAAGCCGTCCTCGGCGCCGGGCACGCGGCCGAGCAGCTTCTCGCGGCCGCGGCCCACCGAGCCGATGGTCTTGGTGAGCACGACCTCGAAGTTGGCCAGCTTGCTGTCCACGTAGTCGTCGGCCTCGGCGCGGATCTCCTCGGCCTCCCGGCGGGCCTCGGTGAGGATCCGGTCGGCCTCCTCCTGGGCCTTCCGCACCATCTCCGTATCCGAGATCAGCGAGGCGCCCTGGGCGTGCGCGGACTCGATGATCCGCCCGGCCTCCCGGCGGGCCTCCTCCACCATCTGGTCCCGGCCGCCGATCAGCTCCTGGGCGTGGGCCAGGGAGTCCGGGAGTGCCGCGCGCACCTCTTCGAGCATGGCGAGCAGCTCGGCGCGGTTGACCACGCACGAGGCCGACATGGGCATGGACCGGGCGCCGCCGACGGTATCGACGATCTCGTCGAGCTTCTTCTGCACGTCCACTGTGGGTGCTCGCAGACTGTCTGGATGCGGATGGGAACGGAGAACGAACGGGACGACTGTACGGCGAGCGGACCGCTCCCGGACAGCCGCTGACGTCCCGTCAGCCGTTACTTCCGGCCGAGCCGCTCGGAGAGCGATTCCAGCACCACCGGGGGCACCAGGTGGGAGACGTCGCCGCCCCAGGCGGCGACCTCCTTGACCAGGCTGGAGGAGAGGAAGCTGTAGGTGGGGTTGGTGGGCACGAACAGCGTCTCCACGCCGGAGAGGCCGTTGTTCATCTGGGCCATCTGCAGCTCGTAGTCGAAGTCGCTGACGGCCCGCAGCCCCTTGACGATCGCGGGGATGTCGCGCTGCTTGCAGAAGTCGACCAGAAGTCCATGGAACGCCTCTACCTTGACGTTTCCGTATTCCTCCGTGGTCTGGCGGAGGAAGTCGATCCGCTCCTCCACCGTGAACAGGCCCTGCTTCGACTTGTTGATCATCACGGCGACGTGCACGACGTCATAGAGCTTGGAGGCACGGCCGATGATGTCGAGGTGTCCATTGGTGACGGGGTCGAACGACCCCGGGCAGACTGCGCGGCGCAACGGAAGTTCCTCGCTCTCGGATCCGGTCATGACGCGTTCTCGCACGTCGAGGCGGCGCGACCGTACCAAAGCGTGCCCTCGCCGTACCGACGGGCCCGTAGCCCCTCGAATCCGGCAGGCCACACGAACTCCCCACCTCGTGTGCTCCGCTCAACGGTGGCCAGCGCGTCGGCCGCTAGCCAGCCATTCCCCAGGAGTGTGAGGAGGATCTCGCGGAGTTCGGCGTCGGTGACGGCGTAGGGCGGGTCCAGGAAAACGACGTCGTACGGGCCGGTGACGGGGGCCTGGCCGGTGACGGTCTGTTCGGCCTTGCCGGTGCGCAGCTCCGCGCCGGGCAGACCGAGCGCCCGGACGTTCTGACGGATCGTGCGGGCCGCCCGCGGGTCCGACTCGACCAGCAGCACATGGCCGGCGCCGCGGGACAGCGCCTCCAGGCCGACCGCGCCGGAGCCGCCGTACAGGTCGAGGACGCGGGCCCCGTCCAGCGAGCCGAGCAGCGACTCCCAGGTGGAGAACAGGCCCTCGCGCGCCCGGTCCGAAGTGGGTCGGGTGCCGTTTCCCGGCGGCACGGCCAGGCGGCGTCCGCCGGCCGCTCCGGCGATCACGCGGGTCATGGGTGGTGGCAGTCCTTCGCGGTGGTCGGGGCTGCGGCGCACCGCGCCCGTCCGGGCGGGGCCGCCGCACCTCCACGATATGGCGTCCGGGGGCGGGCGGTGGCCGCGCGCTCGGAACGCGGGGCCCGGCCCCGCCCCCGGCGCCCGTCCAGCCCTCGTCCCGGCCCCTGTCCCAGCATCTGTCCCAGCCCTCGCCTCGGCCCCTGTCCCGGTGTCTGTCCCGGCTCTGGTCTCAGCCCTTGTCGAGGTACTCCTCGCGCTCCTTGTCCAGCAGGGCGTCCAGCGCGGTGCGCAGCTCCGGGTATCCGGTCAGCTCCGGGTCGTCGGCGACGATCGCGGTCGCCTCCTCCCGGGCCGCCGCGATGACCTCCTCGTCGTCGATGACGGCGAGCACCCGCAGCGAGGAGCGGACGCCGGACTGGGCCTGGCCGAGCACATCGCCCTCCCGGCGCTGCTCCAGGTCGATCCGGGACAGCTCGAAGCCGTCGAGCGTGGCCGCGACCGCGCCCAGCCGCGCCCGGGCGGGGCTGGCCTCGGGCATGTCGGTCACCAGCAGACACAGCCCGGCGGCCGAGCCACGGCCGACACGGCCGCGCAGCTGATGCAGCTGGGAGACGCCGAACCGGTCGGCGTCCATGATCACCATGGCGGTGGCGTTGGGGACGTTGACACCGACCTCGATGACGGTCGTGGCGACCAGGACGTCCACCTCGCCCGCGGCGAAGCGGCGCATCACGTCGTCCTTGGCCTCGGGCTGCATCCGCCCGTGCAGCACCTCCACCCGCAGATCGCTCAGCGGCCCCTTGGTGAGCTGCTCGGCGACCTCGACGACGGCCAGCGGGGGGCGCTTCTCGGCCTCGTCCTCGGGGGACGGGCTCGCGGCGCCCTTGGACGCGTCCCCCTCGTCGCCGGCGTCGTCCCCGATCCGCGGGCACACCACATACCCCTGGTGCCCGGCGGCCACCTCCTCGCGCACCCGCTCCCAGGCGCGGGCCAGGAAGTGCGGCTTGTCCTTGGCGGGCACCACATGGGAGGCGATCGGGGAGCGGCCCGAGGGCAGCTGGTCCAGGACGGAGGTCTCCAGGTCGCCGAAGACGGTCATGGCGACGGTGCGCGGGATCGGGGTGGCCGTCATCACCAGCAGATGCGGGGGCTGCTTGCCCTTCGAGCGCAGGGCGTCGCGCTGCTCGACCCCGAAGCGGTGCTGCTCGTCGACGACGACCAGCCCCAGGTCGTGGAACTGGACCTTGTCCTCGATCAGGGCGTGGGTGCCGATCACGATCCCAGCCTCGCCGGTGACCAGGTCCAGCAGCGCCTGACGGCGGGCCGCGGCGCCCATGGAACCGGTGAGCAGCACCACCTTGGTGCCCTGCTCCGCGCCGCCGAGCATTCCCCCCTCGGCCAGCTCCCCCATCATCTCGGTGATCGAGCGGTGGTGCTGCTGGGCGAGCACCTCGGTGGGCGCGAGCATCGCCGCCTGTCCCCCGGCGTCCACGACGCCGAGCATCGCGCGCAGCGCGACCATGGTCTTGCCCGAGCCGACCTCGCCCTGGAGCAGCCGGTGCATGGGGTGGTCGGTGGCCAGGTCGGCGAAGATCTCCTCGCTGACCCGGCGCTGGCCCTCGGTGAGGGTGAACGGCAGCCGGGCGTCGAAGGCGGTCAGCAGCCCGTCCGGGACGGGCTTGCGGGGCGCCGCGGGCAGCTGGGCGTCGGCCCGCCGGCGCCGGGCGAGCGCCACCTGCAGGACGAACGCCTCGTCCCACTTCAGGCGGTCCCGGGCCATCGCGATATCGGTCTTGGTGGCCGGCCGGTGGATCTTGCGCAGTGCCTCGGGGAGCGTGGCCAGCCCCCGGCCCTCGCGGAGGCTGTCGGGGAGCGGGTCGACGAGCCCGGCCAGCGCGGTCTCCTCGTGGCCGGCCGGGCCCAGCACCGTGTCGATGGCCTGCTGGATCTGCCAGGACTCCATTTGCTTGCACGCCGGATAGAGCGGCAGCAGCTGATGGGCGAACGCCTCCACGGCCTCCGCGCCGCTCTCCGCGCCCAGCGTCTTGAACTCCGGGTGGGCCAGCTGCCGCTTGCGGTTGAAGACCGAGACCTTCCCGGCGAACATCGCGCGGGTGCCCGGCTGCAGCTCCGATCGCGGCTTGTGGACCCCCTTGCCGAAGAAGACCAGCTGGAGACGGCCGCTGCCGTCGGTGATGGTGACCTCCAGCCGGCGGCCCCGGCCGCCGTTGAACGTATGCACCCGGGCGTCGGCGACCTGCGCCACCACGGTCACATGCTCGTCCAGGGGCAGGTCGGACAGCCGGGTCAGCTCACCGCGCTCCGCGTACCGCCGCGGGTAGTGGTGCAGCAGATCGCCGACGGTGTGCAGGTCGAGATGGTCGGCCATCACCTTCGCGGTGTTGCCGCCCAGGACCTTCTTCAGTGGTTCATCCAGCACGGGCACGCGTCCATTGCACACCACGGCAGTGACAAAGCGGGTGACGAGCGGGGTGATTCAGCGTCCGGCCGCCGGTCTCATTCGATGCCTATGATCAGCGGCGCGGTGGGCTGACCGCCGTGGTAGACGACCGTGTCGACAGCGAAGTGCCCCTCCCGGACATGCCGCTCCAGCCGTTCGGCGACCTCGTCGGGCAGGCCCGCACCGAGCACCAGCGTGACCATCTCGCCGCCCGAGGCCAGCATCCGGTCCAGCACCGTCTCGGCGGTCGCGGCCAGCTCCGAGCCGATCACCGCCACATCGCCGTCGATCATGCCCAGGACGTCCCCGGCCTGGCACACCCCGGCCATGGTCCAGGACTGGCGCTCGGCGACGGCCAGTTCCGCGTAGCGGGTGGCACCCGCCGCCGAGGTCATGGCGACCACGTCCTCGTCGAAGCTGCGGGCCGGCTCGTGGACGGCGAGGGCGGCGATGCCCTGGACCGCGGAGCGGGTGGGGATCACCGCGACCCGTACGCCCTCCGCGCGGGCCTGGGCCGCGGCCGCGGCGGCCGTGTGGCGCAGCTCGGTGTCGTTCGGCAGCAGCACGACCTCCCGGGCGCCGGCCCGGCGGACCGCGTCGACCAGTTCACCGCTGCCGGGCGGCTCCCCGGGGCGGGTGGCGACCGCGGTCGCGCCCGCCTCGGCGCACAGCGCGGCCAGCCCGTCCCCGGGGACGACGGCGACCACGGCTCGGCCCACGCGCTCGGTACGCGGGCCGCCGATGGGGCCCTTGGCGCCGGGCTGGTCCGGCAGGACGACGACCGGGCCCGGCCGGTCCGGGCCCGCGGCGCCCGCCTTACGGGCGGCGGCGCCGTCGAAGTGGGTGATCCGGATGCGGTACGGGCGCCCGGCCTGGATGCCCGCCTCCACGGCCGCCCCCGCGTCGTCCACATGGACGTGCACATTCCACAGGCCGTCGCCGCCGACGATCACCAAGGAGTCGCCAAGGGCGTCCAGCCGCTCCCTCAGGGCGGCCACCGCCATGTCGCCGGCCTCCAGGAGGTAGATCACCTCGAAGGCGGGCCCGCCGTCCGCGGCGTCGTCGGCGGGACAGCCCGCGGGGTCCTGGCCATGCGTCCCGGCGGGGGCCAGGGCGTCACGCGTCGGGCCGTCACCGCGGGAGCGTACGGGCCCGAGCGCCGCGGGCGCCTCGCCCGACAGGGCCTCGGCGAGCCCGCCCAGGACCGTCACCAGGCCGTAGCCGCCCGCGTCGACCACCCCCGCGCGGGCGAGGACGTCGAGCTGGCCGGGGGTGGCCTGGAGCGCCGTCCGGGCGCTCTCATAGGCGGCGCGGGCCACCGTGGCGGCGTCGCCCGTGGCACGCTCCGCGCCCTCCGCAGCGGCCACGGCGACCGTAAGGACGGTGCCTTCGACGGGGTGGGCGACGGCCAGGTAGGCGAGGTCGGCCGCGCGCCGCAGCGCCAGCCGCAGCCCGACCGCCTCGTCCGCGCCCCGGCCACCCTGCGCCGGGCCCCCCTGCGCCGGGCCGTCGGCCAGGACGTCCGCCATGCCGCGCAGCAGCTGCGCCAGGATCGTGCCGGAGTTGCCCCGCGCGCCGATCAGGGCGCCATGGGCCATGGCGCGCACCACATCGGGGAGTGTGGGACGGGAGGCGGCGGCCGAGGCGGCATGGCCGTCGAAGGCGGCGTCGACGGCCCGCGCGGCGGACTCGACGGTCAGGTACAGATTGGTGCCGGTGTCCCCGTCCGCGACCGGATAGACGTTGATCGCGTCGATCTCCGCGCGGGCCCGGCCCAGCGCGTCCAGCGCCAGCCCGCACCAGGTCCGTACCGCATCGGCGTCGAGCGTGTGCGGCACGTAACGTCCTCCTCGGAGGCTGCTGGGGCGGGGGCGGGCATCGCGTCACCGCAGGGTAGTCGCCGCCCTCGGCGGGTGCCGGGCCAGCCATGATAGTTTCGTTGTACGGGAGTGGCCGTTGTATGCTGCTCCGGTTGCCCGATGCGAATCGGGCCATTCCCCCCAGGCGCCGCCGATCCACCGCGATCCAGGCAACGTCCGGGGCATCCGTTCAGTGTCCTGTCTCCTCGCGGGAAGCGAGGGTGACCCGTCTTTGGAGTAACCCGTGGCTGCCAACTGCGACGTCTGCGGCAAGGGGCCGGGCTTCGGCAACAACATCTCGCACTCGCACCGCCGCACCCGCCGTCGTTGGAACCCCAACATCCAGACGGTGCGCGCTGTGGTCGGTCGTACCCCGAAGCGGCTCAACGTCTGCACCTCTTGCATCAAGGCCGGCAAGGTTTCGCGCTAGTCGTCTAGTCGCACGGCCTCCCCGCGCAAGCGGGAACCGGTACGCCGAGGCCGGTCCACCAACGGTGTGGACCGGCCTTTTCGCGTGCCCTTACACGCACGCTCAGTCAGTTCCTTCCCGCAACCACCCGTGGTCGACCGGGCCGATGCCCGCGCCCAGGGGGAAGCCCGCCGCGATGGCGCCCGTGACGTAGTCCTTGGCCGCCGTGACGGCCTGAGGCACCTCGAACCCGCCCGCCAGATACGTGGCGATCGCCGCGGCGAGGGTGCATCCCGTGCCGTGCGTATGGCGGTTGTCGTGGCGGGGCGCCCGCAGCCAGTGCTCCTCGGTGCCGTCCGTGAGCAGATCCACCGCCTCGCCGCCGGGCAGATGGCCGCCCTTGATCAGCGCCCACCGCGGGCCGTGGCCCAGCACCGCCCCGGCCGCCCGCCGCTGATCGTCCTCCGACTCCACCCGGACGCCGGTGAGCTGGGCCACCTCGTCCAGGTTGGGCGTGGCGACGGTCGCGGTCGGCAGCAGCTTCGTACGGACCGCGTCGAGCGCCTCGGTGGCCAGCAGCGGATCGCCGTGCTTGGAGACCCCGACCGGATCGACGACCACCGGCGCGGGCAGATCCGCGAGCAGCGCGGCGACGGTCTCGACCAGTTCGGCGGTCGCCAGCATGCCGGTCTTGACCGCCTGGACGCCGATGTCGTCGGCCACGCTGCGGAACTGGGCCCGTACGGCCTCGGCGGGCAGCTCCCAGGCGCCCTGGACGCCCACGGAGTTCTGCGCCGTCACCGCGGTGATCACGCTCATGCCATGGGCGCCCAGGGCCAGCATGGTCTTCAGATCGGCCTGGATACCCGCACCGCCGCCGGAGTCCGATCCGGCGACGGTGAGGACGCGCACGGGCGCCGAGCCGTCATGGGAGGGGCGGGGGATACGAGGAGGCAGGACCATGGGTCCGAATCTACTCGCCGCCCCCACACCCCCGAGATCCCCCTCGGCGCCCTCACCGCCGACGCGGCTCCCTCACCAACGACTCGACGCCCTTACGGCGGGCCCAACGCCCTTACGGCGGACTCGGCGCCCTTGAACGTTGGACGCGACGCCCTTACCGCCGACCGGCGCCCTTACCGCCGACGCGGCTCCCTTACCGTCACTCGGCGCCATTGCCGTCGCCGAAGTGGTCCCAGCCCCCATGAGCCCAGGGGGCCCCGTCCACCGTCACCTGGGGCAGCGCCGAGGGGTTCAGCACCTCGCCGATCACCTTCCAGCGGGCCGGCAGCTTGGCGTCGGGCGGGAAGGTGGCCACGATCGCGTGGTCCTCTCCCCCGCTGAGCACCCACTGCAGCGGATCCACGCCCACCGCCTGGCCGATGTCCGACATCTGCGAGGGGATGTCGATGTCCCCCGAGCGCAGATCGATACGGACCTTGCTGGCCTCCGCGATATGCCCGAGGTCGGCCACCAGCCCGTCGCTCACATCGGTCATGGCGGTCGCGCCGAGCCCGGCGGCGGCCGGACCGGCGTGGTACGGCGGCTCCGGCCGGCGGTGCGCCTCGACGAAGGCCCGCGGCGAGCGGAAGCCGCGTGAGAGCACCGCGTGTCCGGCCGCCGACCAGCCCAGCCACCCGGTGACGGCGACAACGTCGCCGGGCTGGGCACCGGATCGGGTGACCGGCTCGTGGTTGCGCAGATCGCCCAGGGCGGTGATGGCCACGGTGATCGTGTCCCCGCGCACCACATCACCACCGACCACGGCCGCGCCCGCCACCTGGCATTCGTCGCGGATGCCGTCCATCAGCTCGGCCGGCCAGGTCACCGGCAGATCGGCGGGGACCACCAGGCCGAGCAGCAGCGCGGTCGGCACCGCGCCCATGGCCGCGATGTCGGCCAGGTTCTGGGCCGCGGCCTTACGGCCGACGTCATAGGCGGTGGACCAGTCCCTGCGGAAGTGCCTGCCCTCCAGCAGGACATCGGTACTGGCCACGACCCTCCGGTCGGGCGCGGCCACGACCGCGGCATCGTCACCGGGCCCCAACCTCACCGCCGGGGTGGTGGTGAGCCGGGAGGTGAGCTCTCTGATGAGCCCGAACTCCCCCAACTCGCCCACGGTGCCCTTCATCCCATCGCCCCTTCGTGCTCGTGGCCGCTTGCCCACCACGCCGCGCTCCCCGCGCGGGTCTCCCCGCGCCGCATGGCGACGCGGTACCGTGGCGTCCCTTCTCCCCACATGATCCTCGTAGCCGCCCTGGAGGTTCCGTGGTACAGGCGTACATCCTGATCCAAACCGAGGTCGGCAAGGCCTCGACCGTGGCCGACGTCATCGCCAAGCTCCCCGGGGTGATACAGGCGGAGGACGTCACGGGCCCCTACGACGTGATCGTCCGCGCCCAGGCCGACACCGTCGATGAGCTCGGCCGCATGGTGGTCGCGAAAGTCCAGCAAGTCGAAGGCATCACTCGAACCCTGACCTGCCCGGTCGTCCATCTCTAGCTCCCCCGTATGCTCGGCCGGTGAATTGCGCACACCGTAGTCTCGCCCAACGGCTCGTTCCGCTCTCCGCCACCATGGCGCTGGCCCTGGTGTCGATGGCCGGTTGCACCTTCACCGGGGATTCCGACGACAGCGTGGCGCTCGCGGTTCCCACACCGTCCGCACAGGCGGCGACGGTGTGCCGGGCGCTCCACAAGGAACTGCCCTCCACCGTGAACGGGCTGAAGCGGGGCACCGCCGAGCCCGCCTCGGACTACACAGCCGTGTGGGGGGACCCCGCCGTGCGGCTGCGCTGCGGGGTCCCCCGGCCGGAGGCCATGGGCTCCACGACCGAGTCGGCCGAGGTGAACGGCGTCGGGTGGCTGCCGGAGAAGCAAGAGGACGGCTACCGCTTCACCACCGTACTTCGCCGGGCGTATGTCGAGGTGACCGTGCCCGGGAAGTACGCCCCCGAGGTCAACGCCCTGCTCGACCTCGCCAAGGCCGTCAAGAAGACGGTGCCCAAGGGCGTGGCCTAGGGGCCCGCCCGGGCCCTAGCGCAGCCCGGTCGAGCGGCGCAGCGCGGCCTGCAGCAGCCGGTCCACCAGCTCGGGGTAGCTCACACCGCTCTCCTGCCACATGCGCGGGTACATCGAGATCGGGGTGAAGCCGGGCATGGTGTTGATCTCGTTGATCACGAACTCGCCGCTGTCCAGCAGGAAGAAGTCGGCCCGGACCAGCCCCTCGCAGGACGCCGCCTCGAAGGCGGCCACCGCGAGCTCCTGGACCCGCCGGGTCTGCTCCTCGGTGAGCGGCGCGGGCACGATACCGGCCGCCGAGTCGATGTACTTCGCCTCGAAGTCGTAGAAGGAGTGGGAGGAGACCGGCGGGATCTCGGCGGGCAGGCTGGCGCGCGGCCCGGCCTCGTACTCCAGCACCCCGCATTCGATCTCGCGGCCGCGCAGCAGCGCCTCCACGATGACCTTCGGGTCGTGGCGCCGGGCCTCCTCGATGGCCTCGTCCAGGTCCGCCGGGTCCTCGACCTTGGTGATGCCGATGGACGAGCCGGCCCGCGCGGGCTTCACGAAGAGCGGCCAGCCGTGCTCCGCGGCGAACTCCACGATCCTGCGGCGGGCGGCGGAAGGTTCCTGCTGCCACTCCCGGGGGCGGATCACCTCGTACGGGCCGACGGGCAGCCCGAAGGAGACGAACACCCGCTTCATGTACTCCTTGTCCATGCCCACGGCGGAGGCGAGCACCCCGGCGCCCACATACGGCACCCCGGACAGCTCCAGCAGCCCCTGGAGGGTGCCGTCCTCGCCGTACGGGCCGTGCAGCATGGGGAAGACGACGTCGACGTCGCCCAGTGCCTTGGGCACCGACCCCGGCTCGCTGTAGACGACCTCGCGGCTCCCCGGGTCGACCGGGAGGACGACCGAACCCTCGCCGGACTCGGCGAGCCGTTCGACGCTGGGCAGCTCGCGGCCCGCGATGCCCATCCGCTCGGGCTCGTCGGCGGTCAGCGCCCAACGGCCGTCGGCGGTGATGCCGATCGGCAGCACGTCGTACTTCTCGCGGTCGATGGCGCGCAGCACGGCGCCCGCGGTGACCACCGAGATGGCGTGCTCGGAGCTGCGGCCGCCGAAGACGACGGCGACGCGCGGCTTGTGCCGCTCGCCTCCGGAAGGAGCCGGGACAGGGCCTGAGGAAGGGGTCTGGCTGCTCATATCGCGTTGAGGTTACCTTGCGGTCCGCGCGGCGTCAGTGCCGCTCGGCCTTGGCGCTGCGGGACATCAGCTCTTTGAGTGCGACAAGCGGCTGTTTGCCGTCGTGCACGATCTCGACGACGGTCTCGGTGATGGGCATGTCGACGTCGAAGCGGCGGGCGAGATCCAGCACGGACTCGCACGACTTGACGCCCTCCGCGGTCTGCTTGGTGACCGCGATGGTCTCCTCCAGCGTCATCCCGCGCCCCAGGTTGGTGCCGAAGGTGTGGTTGCGGGAGAGCGGCGAGGAGCAGGTGGCGACGAGGTCGCCCATGCCGGCCAGGCCGGCGAAGGTGTGCGCGTCGGCGCCCATCGCCAGGCCCAGCCGGGTCGTTTCGGCGAGGCCGCGGGTGATGAGCGACGCCTTGGTGTTGTCGCCGAGCCCCATGCCGTCGGCGATGCCCACGGCCAGCGCGATGACGTTCTTCACCGCGCCGCCCAGCTCGCAGCCGACCACGTCGGTGTTGGTGTACGGGCGGAAGTACGCGGTGTGGCAGGCGGTCTGGAGGCGGCGGGCCACACTCTCGTCGGGGCAGGCCACCACGGAGGCGGCGGGCTGCCGGGCGGCGATCTCCTTGGCCAGGTTGGGCCCGGTGAGCACCGCGACGCGCTCCGCGGGCGCCTTGGCGACCTCCTGGACGACCTCGCTCATCCGCTTGGCCGTGCCGAGTTCGACGCCCTTCATCAGGGAGACCAGCACGGTGTCGGCGGCCAGCAGCGGGGCCCATTCGGAGAGGTTGCCGCGCAGCGTCTGGGAGGGCACGGAGAAGACGGTGAACTCCGCGCCGGCCGCGGCCTCCGCCGGGTCGGTGGTGGCCCGCACCCCGTCGGGGAGCCGCACCCCGGGGAAGTAGTCGGGATTGGTGCGGCCGGTGTTGATGGCCTCGACGACACCGGGCCGGCGGCCCCACAGCGTCACCTCGCAGCCGGCGTCGGCGAGCACCATCGCGAAGGCGGTGCCCCAGGAGCCGGTGCCGAAGACGGCGCAGCGCGTCACTTGCTCTCCTCATCGGCCAGCGGGAGCGGCGGGCCGTCGGTGCTGGTGGTGCTGGTGGGCCGGTCGTGCCGGTGAACGGGCGCCGGCTCGCCGCGCACCTCGGAGAGGAGGTCGGTGATGGCGTCCATGATGGCGTCGGTGGCCGCCCGGAGGACCTCCGCGGTGGGCTCCTGGCCGTAGAACCCGGACAGGTCCACCGGCGGGCCGGCGAGCACCTTGAGGGTCTTGCGCGGGAAGAGACGGACCCGCTTCTCCTTGGCGTACGGCGGCACGGCCTCGTTGGCGCCCCACTGGGCGACGGGGATCACCGGGGCCTTGGTGAGCAGCGCGACCCGCGCCGCGCCGGTCTTTCCGCGCATGGGCCACATGTCGGGGTCGCGGGTGAGGGTGCCCTCGGGGTAGAAGGCCACGCACTCGCCCTTGTTGATGGCGTCCACGGCGGCCCGGAAGGCGTTGGCGGCGTCGGTGGACTCGCGGTAGACGGGGATCTGGCCGGTGCCGCGGAGCATGGAGCCCATGAAGCCGCCCCTGAAGAGGGCGGCCTTGGCGAGGAAGCGCGGCACCCTTCCGGTGTTGTACTGGAAGTGCGCGTAGGAGAGGGGGTCGAGATACGAGTTGTGATTGATCGCGGTGATAAATCCACCGTCGGCGGGAATGTGCTCCATTCCGTGCCAGTCCCGCTTGAACAGAACCACCAGCGGCGGTTTGCACAAGACCGCTGCCATGCGGTACCAGAAGCCGATTCTGCGGCCGGACACTCGGAACATCCTCTCTTGGACCCTGCTGACCTGCTGGCTTGCTGTCGTCCCCGGCAGCCGCACAAGTGTCGCTCCAGGCACCCTGTCTGTCGAGAACACCGTAACCCCGCACGTCTTCGGCGAGCCGGGCAGCAGGTCAGAATGAGGCCCGTGGGAAGAAACGGAGCCCCTGTGACCTGGACCCTCGTGGTGCCGCTGAAGCCCTTGTCACGGGCCAAGACCAGGCTCTCCGACGCCGCGGGGGACGGCCTCCGGGCCTCGCTCGCGCTCGCGTTCGCCCAGGACACGGTGGGCGCGGCGCTGGCGAGCCGCTGGGTGCGCGGGGTGACCGTCGTCACCGACGACCCGCTCGCCGGACGTGAGCTGTCGGCCCTCGGCGCCCGGATCCTGCCCGACTCCCCGGGGCGCGGGCTGAACGCGGCGCTGGCGCACGGCGCCCTGGCGGTGCGCGGGGAGCGCCCGGGGGCCGCCGTGGCGGCGATGAACGCCGATCTCCCGGCGCTGCGGACCGTCGAGCTCGACCTGGTGCTCGAGGCCGCGTCCGGCTTCTCACGCGCCTTTCTGGCGGATGCCGCGGGGGTGGGCACGACCCTCCTCTCGGCGGCGCCCGGTGCCGATCTGGCGCCTGCCTTCGGGGGCCCCTCACGGGCCCGGCACCGGGCGTCGGGGGCGCGGGAGATCGAGCTGGCGGGGGTGGACTCGGTGCGGCGGGACGTGGACACGGCCTTGGATCTGCGCGCGGCGGTGGCCCTGGGTGTGGGCGCCCACACCAGGGCTAGGCTGGCGGACATGCAGGGAACCGCCTATACGTACGACCCCGAGACCCGCGCCGGCAGTGTGCTGCTCGACGACGGCACCCCGCTGCCGTTCGACACCGCGGCCTTCGACGCCGGGGGGCTGCGGATGCTGCGCCCGGGCCAGCGGGTGCGGATCGAGGTGGAGGGCGAGGGCGAGCAGCGCCGGGTCGTCTTCGTCACGCTGCAGACGTTCTGAGCACCGCGGGGAGCACGCGCACAGCACCGCGGGCCGGGCTCCCTCGGGGAGCCCGGCCCGGCGCGTGAACAGTGCGGCGCCCGTGCGCCGCCGGCTAGCGCTTCCTGGCGGTGGTCTTCTTCGTGGTGGTCTTACGGGCGCTCGTCTTGCGCGCCGGGGCCTTCTTGGCGGCGGCCTTGGCGGGCGCCTTCTTGGCCGTCGTCTTCTTGGCGGGGGCCTTCTTGGCCGCGGCCTTGGCGGGTGCCTTCTTGGCCGTCGCCTTCTTGGCCGTCGTCTTCTTCGCAGGAGCCTTCTTGGCGGTCGCCTTCTTGGCCGCGGCCTTCTTCGCCGCCACCTGGAGGCTGCCCTTGGGAGCCTTCTTCACGGCGACCTCACCGCCGCGCGGGAGCTTCTTCGAGCCGCTCACCAGGTCCTTGAACCCCTGGCCGGCACGGAAGCGGGGAACCGAGGTCTTCTTGACCCTCACCCGCTCCCCGGTCTGCGGGTTACGGGCGTACCGGGCGGGCCGTTCCACCTTCTCGAACGAACCAAAACCAGTGACTGAAACTCGCTCCCCGGCGACGACCGCCCGGACGATGGCGTCCAGAACTGCGTCGACGGCTTCGGCGGCCTGCTGACGGCCGCCGACCTTGTCGGCAATCGCTTCTACGAGCTGCGCCTTGTTCACGTCTTCCCCTTCGGAGACATTGCCGGAATCAATGTGTTCAAGCCTTTTCGCACGTTAGGCAGATATATACCGCAAATCAAACACGAAACGGGCTAATCACCCTTGTGCCGCAACGCACTCGATCGTCACGGACTTCCGTCGGTGTCGGGATCTTGGGGGAAACGGCCCTCGTCGAGGTCGTTCATCAACCGCTCCAGACGCTTTGCCGCATCTGCGAGATCGTGTTTCGCCGCTGAGGTGATGACCAGCAGCTTCCGGGACAGCGCCATCCGTACGCCCTCCGGGACTTGCAGTGCGCGCACCCTTGCGTGCGCTTCCTTGAGCCGGTCGGCGACGATGCCGTAGAGCTCGAGTTGGCCGTCGCGTTCCATGCACTGATTGTGCCATCTGAGGCGAGTTGTCGCTTCACGGGGCCTCAACATGCCGATGCGCCACCGGTCCGAGGACCGGCGGCGCATCTTGCCAAACCCGCTCTGTACAGGGAGAACCGGGGGGTCAGACCTCCACGGTGCTCGGCTTGAAGGAGGGACGACGCGCCTCGTACGCGGCGATGGATTCGTCCTCCCTGAGGGTGAGGCTGATGTCGTCCAGCCCCTCCAGGAGTCGCCACCGGGCATTCTCGTCAAGCTCAAAATCAGCCGTGATGCCCTCGGCCCGAACCTGGCGGTCGACGAGGTCCACGGTGACCTCCGCGGCGGGGTCCGCCTCGACCAGCTTCCACAGCCGGTCCACGGTCTCCTGCGGCAGGACGACGGTCAGCAGCCCGTTCTTGAGGGAGTTGCCGCGGAAGATGTCCGCGAAGCGGGACGAGATGACGGCCTTGAAGCCGTAGTTCTGCAGCGCCCATACCGCGTGCTCGCGCGAGGAGCCGGTGCCGAAGTCGGGACCGGCCACCAGAACCGTTCCACCCTTGTACTGGGCCGTGTTGAGCACGAACTCCGGGTCCTTGCGCCAGGCCTCGAAGAGTCCGTCCTCGAAGCCGTCGCGGGTGACCTTCTTGAGCCAGTGCGCCGGGATGATCTGGTCCGTGTCCACATTGCTGCGGCGCAGCGGAACGGCCCGGCCGGTGTGCGTGGTGAATGCTTCCATGACTGCTCAGGCCCCCACGGGAGTCGATACGGCCGCGTCGGACAGATCGGCGGGCGAGGCCAGATGGCCCAGTACCGCGGTGGCGGCGGCCACCTGCGGCGAGACCAGGTGGGTCCGGCCGCCCTTGCCCTGCCGGCCCTCGAAGTTGCGGTTGGAGGTGGACGCCGAGCGCTCGCCGGGCGCGAGCTGGTCGGGGTTCATGCCCAGGCACATCGAACAGCCCGCGTGCCGCCATTCGGCGCCGGCGGCGGTGAACACCTTGTCCAGCCCCTCCTCGACGGCCTGCAGGGCGACCCGCACCGAGCCGGGGACCACCAACATCCGTACGCCGTCGGCCACCGAGCGGCCGGACAGCACCGAGGCGGCGGAGCGCAGGTCCTCGATCCGGCCATTGGTGCAGGAGCCGACGAAGACCGTGTCCACCGCGATGTCGCGCAGCGGCTGACCCGCCGTCAGACCCATGTACTCCAGGGCCTTCTCGGCGGCGAACCGCTCGCTGGCGTCCTCGAAGGAGGCCGGGTCCGGGACCGACTCCGACAGCGGAGCGCCCTGGCCGGGGTTGGTGCCCCAGGTGACGAACGGGGCGAGTTCGGAGGCGTCGATGACGACCTCTCGGTCGAAGACCGCGTCGTCGTCGCTGCGCAGGGTGCGCCAGTACGCGACGGCCGCGTCCCAGTCGCCGCCCTGGGGGGCGTGCGGACGGCCCTCCAGATAGGCGAAGGTCGTCTCGTCCGGAGCGATCATGCCCGCCCGGGCACCCGCCTCGATGGACATGTTGCACACGGTCATCCGGGCCTCCATCGAGAGCTTCTCGATGGCGGGGCCGCGGTACTCGAGCACATAGCCCTGGCCGCCGCCGGTGCCGATCTTCGCGATGATCGCCAGGATCAGGTCCTTGGCGGTGACGCTCTCGGGCAGCTCGCCCTCGACGGTGATCGCCATGGTCTTGAACGGCGCGAGCGGCAGCGTCTGGGTCGCCAGCACATGCTCGACCTGGCTGGTGCCGATACCGAACGCGAGCGCGCCGAAGGCACCGTGGGTCGAGGTGTGACTGTCACCGCAGACCACGGTCGTACCGGGCTGGGTCAGTCCCAGCTGCGGTCCCACCACGTGGACGACGCCCTGCTCGACATCGCCGAGCGGGTGCAGCCGGACGCCGAACTCCGCGCAGTTCTTGCGCAGCGTCTCCAGCTGGGCACGGGAGACGGGGTCCGCGATCGGCTTGTCGATGTCGAGGGTGGGGGTGTTGTGGTCCTCGGTCGCGAGGGTGAGGTCGGTACGACGGACCGTGCGGCCGGCCTTGCGCAGGCCGTCGAACGCCTGCGGGCTGGTCACCTCGTGCAGCAGGTGCAGATCGATGAAGAGCAGGTCAGGCTCGCCTTCGGCGTGCCGGACGACATGGTCGTCCCAGACCTTCTCCGCGAGTGTCCGTCCCATCGCATTCCCTCCGGCCGGCGCCAGTGCCGGCCCAGCTTGTCTCGACTGCGTGCCCTGGTCTGCGGGCCCGCCATTTACAGAGTGGCGGGTCTCCCGGGAAATTGAACTTGCGTTTCACACTGTGAGACGCGAGTATCGTCCCATGGACAACACTAGCGGCGTCGGCGTTCTCGACAAGGCGGCTCTGGTCCTGAGCGCCCTGGAGTCCGGCCCGGCCACCCTCGCCGGACTGGTCGGGGCGACCGGTCTCGCCCGCCCCACGGCACACCGGCTCGCGGTCGCACTCGAGCACCACCGGATGGTGGCACGCGACATGCAGGGACGCTTCATTCTGGGCCCCCGCCTGGCCGAGCTGGCGGCGGCTGCGGGCGAGGACCGGCTGCTCGCCACGGCCGGTCCGGTGCTCACCCATCTCCGGGACGTCACCGGCGAGAGCGCCCAGCTCTACCGGCGCCAGGGAGACATGCGCATCTGTGTCGCCGCGGCCGAGCGGCTGTCCGGACTGCGGGACACCGTGCCGGTCGGCTCCACCCTCCCGATGAAGGCCGGCTCGGCCGCCCAGGTCCTGATGGCCTGGGAGGAGCCGGAGCGGCTGCACCGCGGACTGCAGGGGGCCCGTTTCACCGCCACGGCCCTGTCCGGCGTACGACGGCGGGGCTGGGCCCAGTCGATCGGCGAGCGGGAGCCCGGCGTGGCGTCCGTCTCGGCGCCCGTGCGCGGCCCGTCCAACCGCGTGGTCGCCGCCGTCTCGGTCTCCGGACCGATCGAGCGGCTGACCCGCCACCCGGGCCGGATGCACGCCCAGGCCGTCATCGACGCGGCGGCCCGCCTGACCGACGCCCTCCGCCGAGGGAATTGATCACGCCGCACCCGGGAGCCGTCACGCCCGTGGCCCGTCACGCCCGGGAGCCGTCACGCCCGGGAGCCGTCACGCCCGGGAGCCGTCACGCCCTCTTCAGGCTCAGCCGGTCGGCCGCGCGGTCACCGCGGCGGCCGACCGGGACGACCCCGGTGGCCTTGCCCAGGCCGAACGCCGGCATGTTGAGGTAGATCGCCTCGTGCGCCCCGGCCGGTACGACATAGGTCTCGTGCCAGAAGCCGACCTTGCCCCGGCCCTCCCGTATCCGGCGGTTGAACGCCGCCCAGGCGGGACGGTGCTCCTTGTCCTGGGCCGACGCGTACTCCAGCAGCTTCTCGTGCGAGTCCCAGTACTGGACGACATAGAGCACCCGGGGCGGGCCGAACAGCAGCTGATAGCTCAGCATTCCGCTCCCCTCGTCCTGCGACAGCTCGCGGAGCATCCGCGGCATCGCCTTGAAGACCGGCAGCCAGCTGCGCAGCGCCCGGAAGCGGTTGATGCGCATGCCGATCAGGAAGACGGTGACCTCCCCCTCGGCCTCGGCGGTCATACGGCCGGCGAACAGCTCGGTACCCATGGTGATCCCCTTGTCCCCACGTCGGGATAGTCTTGGATAGCGGCGCTATCCATTACTTGGATAGTGCCACTCTCCAACGGAAGGTGCAACAGGGATGCGACTGGCGGAGCTCAGCGAGCGCAGCGGAGTGCCCACCGCGACGATCAAGTACTACCTGCGCGAGCGGCTGCTGCCGCCGGGAGAGCGGATCACCGCCACCACGTCGGAGTACGGCGAGGAGCATCTGCGCCGGCTGCGGCTGGTGCGCTCGCTGATCCAGGTCGGCCGGATGCCGGTGGCCACCGCGCGCGAGGTGCTGGAGGCCGCCGAGGACGAGTCGCTCAGCCAGAACACCCGGATGGGAGCGGCGGTCTGGGCGCTGCCGCACGGCCCCGAGCCCGACGAGGACGATCCGCACGCGGCGCGGGCCCGGGAGCAGGTGGACACCGTGCTGCGGCGGATGGACTGGTCCTACGGCCAGGAGCTGGGCGACACCTCCCCCGCCTACCGGATGCTGGTCGCGGCCATCGCCTCGCTGGACCGCCTGGGCTATCCCCATGACACCGAGCACCTTCTGGTGCACGCCCGGCTGGCGGGTGAACTGGCCGTCGCCGACCTGGATCTGGTGGAGACCTACGACACCCCGCCCGAGCGGATCGAGGCGGTGGTGGCGCTGACGGTGCTCTACGAGCCGGTGCTGCTCAGCCTGCGGCGGCTCGCGCAAACCGAGGAGTCCGGGCGCCGCTTCGCGGAGTGAGCCGCGACCGGGGCATGAATTCACGGAGTGACCAGGACACGAAAAAGCCCCCCGCGCTGTCGCGGAGGGCTTTTCGCTGGTACCCCCGACCGGATTCGAACCGGCGCTACCGCCTTGAGAGGGCGGCGTGCTAGGCCGCTACACAACGGGGGCCTGAATCAGCACAGATGCTGCGCTGGGCTACCAGGACTCGAACCTAGACTAAATGAACCAGAATCACTCGTGCTGCCAATTACACCATAGCCCATGGTATAGACCAGTACCCCCGACCGGATTCGAACCGGCGCTACCGCCTTGAGAGGGCGGCGTGCTAGGCCGCTACACAACGGGGGCCCTAGCGATCTCCGAATTGCGAAGAGATCCGTACCCCCGACCGGATTCGAACCGGCGCTACTGCCTTGAGAGGGCAGCGTGCTAGGCCGCTACACAACGGGGGCCTGGTCCTGCTTTGATCAAGAGATCCATCACTCATCCGACGGATCTCTTGCTGGGGTACCAGGACTCGAACCTAGACTAAGTGAACCAGAATCACTCGTGCTGCCAATTACACCATACCCCACCAAAACGCCACCCCCGTAAGGGGTTTTGTTTGGCTTGCGCCCCGGCCCGGCCTCTCGGCCCGCCCGTCCGGCGCAGGAAGAACATTACCCGATGGTGGACGGGCCACCAAAACGAGTATCACCGCGAGTGGCGCCGCCTCACAGGCCCAGGCAGCGCCCCGCGCCCCTTATCCGGCCAGCTTCGCCAGCGCCGCGTCCACCCGGGCCAGCGTGCGCTCGCGCCCCAGGACCTCCAGGGACTCGAACAGCGGCAGTCCGACCGTACGGCCGGTGACCGCGACCCGCAGCGGGGCCTGGGCCTTGCCCAGTTTGAGGCCGTGCTCCTCGCCGGCCGCGAGGACCGCGGCCTTCAGGGTCTCGGCGTCCCAGTCCGCCTCGGCGAGCCGGGTACGGACCGAGGCCAGGAGCGCGTCCGCGCCCGGCTTCATCGCCTTGGTCCAGGACGCCTCGTCCTGGACGGGCTCATCGAGGAAGAGGAAGTCCACGTTCGCGGTGATGTCGGACAGGACCGTCAGCCGGGTCTGGGCCAGCGGGGCCAGCGCCGCGAAGGCGGCCGCGTCGAAGGCGTCCGGGGACCACGGCGCGTGCGGGGCCTTCAGCCAGGGCTCGCACGCCTCGATGAACGCCTTCACGTCCAGCAGCCGGATGTGGTCCGCGTTGATCGCCTCGGCCTTCTTGAGGTCGAAACGCGCCGGGTTGGCGTTCACCCCCGAGATGTCGAACGCCTCGACCATCTCCGCCGGCGAGAAGACGTCCCGGTCGGCGGAGAGCGACCAGCCCAGCAGGGAGAGGTAGTTGAGCAGTCCCTCGGGGAGGAAGCCGCGCTCCCGGTAGAGGTTCAGCGAGGCCTGCGGGTCGCGCTTGGAGAGCTTCTTGTTGCCCTCGCCCATCACATACGGGAGATGGCCGAACTCGGGCACCGTGCCGGGGCCCACACCGATCTCGGCGAGCGCCCGGTAGAGCCCGATCTGCCGCGGGGTGGAGGAGAGCAGGTCCTCGCCGCGCAGCACATGCGTGATCTCCATCAGCGCGTCGTCCACGGGGTTGACGAGCGTGTAGAGGGGCGCGCCGTTGGCCCGCACGATGCCGTAGTCCGAGACGTTCTCGGGGGTGAAGGTCAGCTCACCGCGCACCAGGTCGGTGAAGGTGATCGGCTCGTCCGGCATCCGGAAGCGCACGATCGAGGCGCGCCCCTCGGCCTCGTACGCGGCGATCTGCTCGGCGGTCAGGGTGCGGCAGGTGCCGTCGTAGCCGGAGGGCCGGCCGGCCTTGCGGGCCGCCTCGCGGCGCTCCTCCAGCTCCTCGGCGGTGCAGTAGCAGCGGTAGGCGTGGCCCGCCTCCAGCAGCTTGTCCGCGACCTCGCGGTAGAGGTCCATCCGCTGCGACTGGCGGTAGGGCTCGTGCGGACCGCCGACCTCGGGGCCCTCGTCCCAGTCGAAGCCCAGCCAGCGCATGGCGTCCAGCAGCTGGGTGTAGGACTCCTCGGAGTCGCGCGCCGCGTCGGTGTCCTCGATGCGGAACACCAGGGTGCCGCCGTGGTGACGGGCGAAGGCCCAGTTGAACAGGGCCGTGCGGACCAGGCCGACATGGGGGTTGCCGGTCGGCGAGGGACAGAAACGAACTCGGACGGGGGCGGAGGGGGATGCGCTAGCCACGCTTGATCACCTTGTTGGTGAGAGTGCCGATGCCTTCGATGGTGACGGCGACCTCGTCGCCGACGGAGAGCGGGCCGACGCCCGCCGGAGTGCCGGTGAGCACGACGTCGCCGGGGAGCAGCGTCATCGCCTCGGTGATGTGCACGATCAGATCCTCGATCGGGCGCACCATCTCGCTCGTCCGGCCGAGCTGACGCTGTTCACCGTTGACGGTGCACATGATGCCGAGATCGGCGGCGCGCGTCAGGTCGATATCGGTCTCCACCCAGGGGCCCAGCGGGCAGGAGGCGTCGAAGCCCTTGGCCCGCGCCCACTGCTTCTCGCTCCGCTGGGCATCGCGGGCCGTGATGTCGTTGCCGCAGGTGTAGCCGAGGATGACGTCCTTGACGCGGTCACGCGGAACCTCACGGCACATCCGCCCGATCACCACGGCCAGCTCGGCCTCGTAGTGCACCTCGGAGGAGAAGGAGGGATACGTGATGGGGTCGCCGGGGCCGATCACGGAGGTGGACGGCTTGAAGAAGACGACCGGGACGTCGGGGACCTCGTTGCCCAGCTCCGCCGCGTGCTCGGCGTAGTTGCGGCCGATTCCGACGACCTTGTTCGGCAGGACGGGCGGCAGCAGCCGGACCTTGCTCAGCGGGACCTTCTGGCCCGAGCGCTCGAATTCGGCGAAGGGGTGGCCCTTGATGATGTCGATGACGGGGCCGTCCTGATCGGACGGCTCACCCTCCACCACGCCGAAGGCGACGTTGCCGTCGATGGAGAATCTGGCGATGCGCACGGGAAGCCTTGGCTCCTTGACTGAACTCGCTGGAGACTGACGCTCCAGGCTATCGCTCCGCGTCCCGCGCGCCGCCGTCCCGCCTGCCGGGAGTGGTGGCGTCCGCCACAGCCCCGGGGAATCAGTGGCCCGGGGCCTCGGTGAGCACGGTGCGCTTGGGGTTCGCGGTCCGGTTCGGCAGGTCGACGCGCTGCTCCGGCTGCTCCTCGGGCGCGGCCGACAGGTCGTCGGCGTCCTTGATGTCCTGGGCGTCCCCCAGCTCTTGGACGTCCTTGAGATGGGCCAGGGTGGTGCGCCGCGGGTTGGCTATGGAGTGGAACATCATCGTCGTCTTCACGTGGTCTACGCCTCGTTCTTGTCGTCCGTACCGGCTGTGTAAAGCGTCAGGCTAGAGGCGGCCTTGCCCATCGATTCGCAGGAAAAGTCACCGCGAGCATGTGATATTACTCACGAACGATCAGGCAAAAGCCGCATAGGAGACAGTTACGCAATCGCCCTAAACGGACATCGCCTACCTGAACCCGACGTTCCGCTCTTGATCATCGCTAGCCGGACACTCGATTGAGGCCTTCGATTCGTACACGAAAGTCCGTTATCGCCGACATGACTTTCTACGTCCCGTAATAAAGTCCGCACTGAGCGTCACACGGATCACAGCCTTATCCATTGCCCTTGTTGCAGCATCCGGCACTGTGCTGGAATTCCCGGGACCGCCGCGGGATTCACCGGCGCGCACGGGGGCGCAGCGACAGAGGCGCCGAGCGGCGGGGGGCTCCTCTTGTCGACATGAAAGGAAGCGCGCCGGTCACTCACGACCGACAGGGGGGATCGCGGTCCCCCACGACTCGACACCGCTCCGCCGGTTCTCCGGAGGAGCGCCTGGTCCAGAGGTTGCGACGCTAGTGCAGGGACGTATCAAGAGGGATGGTATGGGGGCTCCCCAGGCCCGCCAGGGCCGAGGGGATGCTTCGGCGGACCCGGAGCCGCGTGGCGGGACCGACCGCGGCTCCTCGCCTCAGCGCGCCCAGGGGAGCAGCAGCGGCAGGACTCTGGGTGATCAAGGCCCCGAGGCCGGCACGCAGAGCGCTACCCGGATCAGTGCGCCCAGTGGCGGCGGCGACGCGGAGCAGCCGGCCAAGCCGAAGAGTTCCGGGCCCACCGGGCCCGGCAATCGCATGGCCCTGCGCAACTGGCGCATCAGCACCCGACTGGTCTCCCTGCTCACGCTCCCGGTGGTCGCGGCGACCACCCTGGGGGCGCTGCGCATCGAGGGCTCGCTGGACAACATCCAGCAGCTCGACCAGATGAAGCTGCTCACCAAGATGACGCAGCAGGCCACCCAGCTGGCCAGCGCGCTCCAGGAGGAGCGCGACAAGTCGGCCGGCCCGCTGGCGGGCAAGGGCAACGACAAGGACGACCGGGTCGTCTCCACGCGTGAGGACACCAACCGCGCCATCACGGCCTTCCGCGAGGCCACCCACCAGATCGACCCCGGCGACCAGTCGCTGGCCGGTGTGCAGTCCACGCTCGTCAACATCGACCGTCAGCTCGGCAAGATCAACGAGGTCCGTGACACGGCCTACGACAACAGCCAGTACTACTCGCTGACGGTCCAGAACTACAACGAGCTGATCAACTCGCTGCTGCTGCTCTCCCAGGACATGGCGCAGGCGACCAGCAACCGCGCGATGATCAACAACACCCGCGCGCTCGCCACCTTCTCCTCCGCCAAGGAGTACGCCTCCATCCAGCGCGCGCTCATCAGCGCCGCCCTCGCCGACCCCAAGGGCGCCGACTTCTCCGCCAACGACCGCCGCTTCGCCAGGACCGCGGTGGACAAGGAGAACGAGGCGCTCGGCCGCTTCAAGCAGATCCGCCAGGGCAACTCCGAGGATCTGCTCGAACCGCTGGACAGCCGCCCGGACATCAAGGCGGCGACCATGTACGCCGACCGCGCGGTGCGCGACCCCGAGGGGCTGAAGGCCGAGAAGCGCACCGATCTTGACTGGTACGACCAGGACAGTATCAAGATCGAAGAGATGGGCAAGATCGAGGAGACGCTGCTCAGCGAGATGCAGCAGAAGGCTCGTGAGCTCCGCAACTCCGCCCAGCAGGACGCGATCCTCAACGGTGCGCTGATCCTGCTGGTCCTCGGCGTCTCCCTGGTCGGCGCCTTCGTCGTGGCCCGCTCCATGGTCCGCTCGCTGCGCCGCCTCCAGGACACCGCGCAGGAGGTCTCCCAGAAGCGGCTGCCCGAACTGGTCAAGCAGCTCTCCGAGTCCGATCCGCAGGATGTGGACACCTCCGTCGAGTCCGTCGGTGTGCACAGCCGGGACGAGATCGGAAAGGTGGCCGCGGCCTTCGACGACGTGCACCGCGAGGCGGTCCGGCTCGCCGCCGAGCAGGCCCTGCTGCGGGGCAACGTCAACGCGATGTTCACCAACCTCTCGCGCCGCAGCCAGGGCCTCATCCAGCGCCAGCTCTCGCTCATCTCCGAGCTCGAGAGCCGCGAGGCCGACCCGGATCAGCTCTCCTCGCTCTTCAAGCTGGACCACCTCGCCACCCGTATGCGCCGTAACGGCGAGAACCTCCTGGTCCTCGCGGGTGAGGAGCCCGGCCGCCGGTGGACCCGGCCGGTGCCGCTGGTGGACGTGCTCCGCGCGGCCGCCTCCGAGGTGGAGCAGTACGAGCGCATCGAGCTCAGCTCGGTCCCGGCGACCGAGGTGGCCGGCCGGGTCGTCAACGACCTCGTCCACCTGCTCGCCGAGCTGCTGGAGAACGCCACCTCCTTCTCCTCGCCGCAGACCAAGGTCAAGGTCACCGGTCACGCCCTGCCCGACGGGCGGGTGCTGGTCGAGATCCACGACACCGGTATCGGGCTCTCGCCCGAGGACCTGGCGGCGATCAACGAGCGGCTGGCCTCCCCGCCCACGGTCGATGTGTCGGTGTCCCGGCGCATGGGTCTGTTCGTGGTCGGCCGGCTGTCGCTGCGCCACGGCATCCGCATCCAGCTCCGGCCGTCCGACTCGGGCGGTACGACGGCGCTGGTCATGCTGCCGGTCGATGTCGCCCAGGGCGGCCGGAAGCCGGCGCCGCAGGCCGCCGGCGGCAAGTCGGGCCAGGGTGCCCCGGCCGCCGGTGGCGGTCAGGGCAACGGCTCGGCCGGGCTGCTCGGCTCGGCGCCCTCGCGGCGCCAGGTCCCGGGCTCGGGTTCGCGCGCCGCGCTGCCGGGCAACGGCGGTAGCGGGCTGCCGACCCGGCCGGTCGGCGCCGGTGCGGGCCCCACGGGCGGCGCCCCGGGCGGCGGCACCAACTTCTTCGAGGGCGGACGGGCTCCGGCCCCCCGGAGCAACGCGCCCGCGGGCCCCGGCGCTCCCGGTGGCCAGAGTGGCCCCGGTGGCCAGGGCGGTCAGGGCGCTCCCTCCGGACGTCCCCCGCTTCCGCAGCGCAACGAGGGCCCGACCGTCGCTCCGCCGACCGGCGCCCCGGCCCGCGCCGACGGCGGCGACCAGGGCGGCCGTCCGCAGCTGCCCACCCGCGGCCCCGCGCCCGAGCTTCCGGCCCCGTCCCAGCCCGGCACCAGCTGGGGCGCCCGCGCCGCGGCCGGCGAGGACGACTGGCCGGGCACGCCGCGCGACGCGGTCGACACCCCGCGCGGGCACGAGGAGTACGACTCCACGGGCCAGTTCGCCCGTCCGGACCTCGGTGGCTCCGGGGACCGTCGCGACCCGTTCGGCAACCGCGGCCCCGGCGACACCGGCGAGCTGCCGCAGCTGAGCGACAGCCCCAACCTGTTCGAGCCGCGCCGCGGGGCCACTGGACCGCAGGGCGGCCAGGGACCGGCCGACACCGGCCAGTTCAACCGGCCCGACTACGGCCGCGGCCCCGGCGACACCGGCGAGTTCGCCCGTCCGGAGCTCGGCCGGGGCCCGGGTGACACCGGTGAGTACGCCCAGCCCCGGTTCGAGGACGCCGCCCCGCGCGGCGGACGCGGCCCCGGGGACACGGGCGAGTTCCCGCGCCCGAACATGGGCGGCCCGGGCGACACCGGCGAGTTCCCGCGTCCGAACATGGGCGACACCGGCGAGTACCCCCGCCCGAACATGGGCGACACCGGCGAGTACGCCCGTCCCGACATGGGTGGCACCGGCGAGTACCCGCTGCCCCAGGGGCCCCAGGGCCAGCCCGGTGGGCGCCCGAACGATCCGCTGCCGCCCGCCGGTCCCGGCGACGGCCGCACCCCGATCTTCGACACCATCGAGTCGTCCTGGCATCTCAACCAGGGCGAGGACCAAGGCATATCGGGCTCCCAGGGCGGTGGCCGGTCGTTCCCGTCCGCGCCCTCCGCCCCCGAGCCCACCCCCGGCCGGCCCGCCTCCGCCGTACCGCCGCCCTCGGCCCACGAGCCGCTGCCGGCGGCCCAGGGCATGGGCGACTTCCCCGGTGCCCAGGGCCCGGGCGACTTCGCCGGATCGGGCGCCGCGGCGGGCCCCGGCACCAACGGGACCGGCCCGGGCGGCCGGAACGCGGGTTCCCACTGGCGTACGTCGCCCCACAACGACGAGCGCTGGCGCCGCGCCGAGCAGGTCCGCGAACCCGCGGCCGGCGGTATCACGTCGTCCGGGTTGCCACGGCGGGTGCCGCGCGCAAACCTCGTGGAGGGTGCCGCACACCAGCCGCAGCAGCCGGACCAGGCTGGGCCGCAGGTGTCCCGCGCGCCCGATGATGTACGCGGCAGGCTGACCAACCTCCGCCGTGGAATTCAGCAGGGTCGCCGGGCCGGTACCGGACTCGGCGGCAACCATGATCGCGGCATTGGCCCGACTTACCAGCAGGAGCGTTAGTTGAGCCCGATGAGCCAGGCGGCGCAGAATCTGAACTGGTTGATCACGAACTTCGTGGACAACACCCCCGGGGTGTCCCACACGGTCGTGGTCTCCGCCGACGGACTCCTTCTGGCGATGTCCGAAGGCTTCCCCCGTGACCGAGCCGATCAACTGGCGGCGGTGGCCTCCGGCCTGACCTCGCTGACCGCCGGGGCCTCCCGCATCTTCGAAGGCGGCATGGTCAACCAGACCGTCGTCGAAATGGAACGAGGCTTTCTCTTCATCATGTCCATCTCCGACGGCTCCTCCCTCGCCGTGCTCGCCCACCCCGAGTGCGACATCGGCCTCGTCGGCTACGAGATGGCCCTGCTGGTCGACCGCGCGGGGAACGTACTCACCCCCGACCTGCGTGCCGAGCTGCAGGGCAGCCTGTTGAACTGATCCATCGACCATCCGACGCCTGTCCCCCGGCCCCACGGCCGGCGGGCCCCCACCGGCACCGACCGACGGCACGCCCGTCACCTTGTTGTCCGACCGGAGGATCCATGACCCCGCCCCCCGCCTCGCCCGGCCCGTACGGCGGCCATCACCAATCGCCGTACGGGGGTGAAGGCGACCAGCCATTGGTGCGCCCGTATGCCATGACCGGTGGCCGGACCCGGCCGCGCTACCAGCTCGCCATCGAGGCGCTGGTCAGCACCACGGCCGACCCCGTGCATCTGCAGGGGCTGCTCCCCGAGCACCAGCGGATCTGCCATCTGTGCCAGGAGGTCAAGTCGGTCGCCGAGGTCTCGGCGCTGCTGAACATACCCCTGGGTGTGGCACGGATCCTGGTGGCGGACCTGGCAGAGGCCGGCATGGTGGCGATCCACCAGCCCGGGGGCGGTTCGGAAGCGGGCGGTACCCCGGATGTGACACTGCTCGAAAGGGTGCTCAGTGGACTTCGCAAGCTCTAGCGGCGCTCCCCCCGCCCGCGCGACCACCTCGGCGAAGATCGTGGTGGCGGGCGGCTTCGGCGTGGGCAAGACCACGTTCGTCGGCGCGGTCTCGGAGATCAACCCGCTGCGCACCGAAGCCGTGATGACCTCCGCCTCGGCGGGGATCGACGACCTGAGCCATGTCCAGGACAAGACCACGACGACCGTGGCGATGGACTTCGGCCGCATCACGCTCGACGACGATCTCATCCTGTACCTGTTCGGCACGCCGGGCCAGGACCGCTTCTGGTTCATGTGGGACGACCTGGTGCGCGGCGCGATCGGCGCCGTGGTGCTGGTCGACACCCGCCGGCTCGCCGACTGCTTCCCCGCGGTCGACTACTTCGAGAACTCCGGGCTGCCCTTCGTCATCGCCCTCAACGGGTTCGAGGGCCAGCAGCCCTACAACCCCGAAGAGGTCCGCGAGGCCCTGCAGATCGGCCCGGACACCCCCATCATCACCACGGACGCGCGCCACCGCACCGAGGCCAAGAGCGCTCTCATCACCTTGGTCGAGCATGCGCTGATGGCCCGTCTCAAGTAGCGAACGCCGTCCGGAAGTTACCGGATATCGGACGGAGGACGGGCCGTGTCGGACGACGCGGCCCGCTCGCCGTTCATAACGTTTCGACAGAGATATGACCTGGCTCCCGATACGGAGCGCAGTCGTGTCGCTCCGGTGCGCACTCAAATAGTTCGGTATTCGACATATCTCAGCCATAACGCCCCTTTTTTCTCTGGTCCAGACAACGTACTGAGCGCTTTGCGCACTGTTTGGAAAGCACCTGCGGGGCGTGCTGGAATTCGCTGAACTGGGCAGTCAGGGCTCAGCTGGGAACGGCACAAATGGTGCCGACGCCGAGAGGTTGTTGGTCGAGTGAGGCGAAGCAAGCCGGACCCCGCGCAAGACGCGCGAGGGAACTTCACCCCGCCGCCGCGTTCAGGCACAGCGGCGTCGCCCGCCGAGGCACCGGATCCACCCAGTGGTGGCCGGATCTCCCCTCGGAACTGGCGGGTGCGCGGCCGGCTGTACGCGATCCTGCTCATCCCCGTGCTCGTCGCCCTGGTCTTCGGTGGCTTCCAGGTCGCCTCCTCGGTCTCCACCTGGAACGAGGCGCGGGATGCCGAGCGCACCGCCCAGGTCGTCCGGGCCGCCACCACCTACGCCCACGCGCTGGTCAACGAGCGCGACCTGAGCGCGGGCCCGCTGCTCAGCGGCACCAACGAGGCCACGGTCACCAAGGCGCGGGCCACCAGCGACGCGGCGAAGAAGGACTTCGACAAGGCCGTCGCCGATATGCCGCAGACGCCGACCATGAAGCGCCGCCTCAAAGCCTTCAGAGCCGCCGAACCGCAGCTGGCCTCCCTGCGCCGCAACGCCTACACCGACCGCCTGAACGGTGTGAAGACCGAAGAGGGCTATGTCGCCGTCGAGCACGGGCTGATCGAGTTCGCCAATGAACTGGGCCTGGGCACCGGCAACATCACGTCGTACGGCCGTACCGTCTACGCGGTATCCCTGGCCAAGGGCGCGGAGTCGCTGCAGCGCTCCATCGGCACCCATCTGCTGGTCAAGCCCGGTCCGACCGCGACCGACCGCAAGACCCAGCTCACCTCCTTCACTTCGTACGTCTATCTCGAGGGCATCGCGCTCGGGGAGTTCGAGGCGGCCGGCACACCGCAGGACGTGACCCGGCTCGAGGACACCCTCACCACGGCAGAGAAGCGTGCGCAGGAGCAAATCGCCGAGGCGAAGCGCAAGGCCGAGGCGGACGGCAAGAAGTTCGTCGCGCCGCCCGGTATGGACCGGATGCTCAAGGCCATCGGCAGCGGCGCCTCGCCCACCGCGCTGGCCTCTCAGGGGGTCACCCCGGACGCCTGGTTCAACGCCTCCACGATCAAGTTCAACGCCTACCGGGACGTCGAGCAGACCCTGGTGAACAGGGCCGTGGACGAGGCGGCGCAGATCTCCTCGGACGCCCGCCGCGACGCGATCGTCAACGGCGCGATCGTGGTGCTGGCACTGCTCGCCGCCTTCTTCGTGGCCGGCCGGATGGCCCGCTCGATGAGCCATTCCATGCGGCAGCTGCGCAACGCCGCCTTCGATGTCGCCGAGAAGCGGCTGCCCGCGGTGGTCGACCAGCTCTCCCGCACCGACCCGGGACGGGTGGACACCCGGGTCAGCTCGATACCGATCAACACCAGGGACGAGATCGGCGAGGTGGCCCGCGCCTTCGACCAGGTGCACCGTGAGGCGATCCGGCTCGCGGCCGAGCAGGCGATGCTGCGCGGCGGCGTCAACGCGATCTTCACCAACCTTTCCAGTCGCAACCAGGGACTGATCGAGCGGCAGCTGACCCTGATCTCCGAACTGGAGAGCAGGGAGGCCGATCCGGACCAGCTGGAGCACCTCTTCCGGCTGGACCACCTGGCCACCCGTATGCGGCGCAACGGCGAGAACCTCCTGATCCTCGCGGGCGAGGAGCCCGGCCGGCGCTGGAACCAGCCGGTGCCGCTGATCGATGTGCTGCGCGCCGCCTCCTCGGAGGTGGAGTCCTACGAGCGCATCGAGCTGGCCGGCATCTCCGAGAGCGAGATCCACGGCACCGCCGTGACCGACCTGGTGCACCTCCTGGCCGAGCTGCTGGAGAACGCCACCACCTTCTCCTCCCCGCACACCAAGGTGCGGGTCACCTCGACCCGGCTGCCGGACGGCCGGGTGGTGGTGGAGATCCACGACAAGGGCATCGGCCTGACCGCCGAGGACTTCGCCGACATCAACCACAAGCTGGCCAATCCGCCGACGGTGGACGCCACGGTCTCCCAGCGCATGGGGCTCTTCGTGGTCGGCCGCCTCGCGGACCGGCACGGCATCCGGGTCCAGCTGCGCCCCTCCGGGGAGCAGGCGGGCACCACATCGCTGGTGATGCTGCCCGAGGCGATCACCCACGGCGGTGGCGGCGAGGAGCTGCCCCAGGACGACTTCACGGTCTCCCGGATCGTCCCCGAGCCGCGGCCCGCCCCGGCCTTCGAGGACGTCGGCGAGCTGTCCTCGCGCACCGCCGCCGAGCTGGGTTTCGACGACTCCGCGTACGACCGGGACCAGGGACATCACCAGTTTCAGGGCCAGTACAGCGGAATGGGGACCACCGGGTCCGAGCGGGATCCGCGGCCCGGCCAGGCGCCTGCCGATCCGCTGGCGCAGTCGGCCTACCAGAATTCCGGCTATTCACAACCGGAAGCGGATTACACAACTCAAACGGAACCCGAACAGCAGCCGTACATCGGCTACAACTCCCCCTCTCAGCAGGGAGAGTGGGGCGATTCCGGATCTTTCGAGATGCCCTACGCGTCGCAGTTCGGGACCGAAGCGGAATCAGGACCCGGCGCTCCCGAAGTTTCTCGGGACCGCGTAGAGTTCCACCGTCCGGGCCCTTCCCCGAGCGGAATCCACTCGATGACCGACGCCGGCCTTCCGCGTCGTGACAGGCAGTGGCAGCCGTCCGAGGAAACAGGGACACAGGGGATGGCCGGGGACCCGGCGGCGCCCACGGCGCCGGAGCGACCCCGGCAGACACCCCAGCAGCAGGAGGACGGTGCCCCGTGGCAGTCGGAGAACGACCAGCGCTGGCACCGTGCCGAGCGGCTGCGCGACCCGAAGGCCGGAGGGGTCACAACATCCGGTCTGCCCCGCCGGGTGCCCAAGGCCAATCTGGTCGAGGGCTCCGCGGAGCCGACCGGACAGGGCGGCCCCCAGGTCTCCCGCGCCCCGGAGGACATCCGCGGCAGGCTGAGCAACCTGCGCCGCGGCGTCCAGCGGGGGCGCAGCGCGGGATCCGGGACCCCCGGGCGTGACCAGCATGACCAACAGGGCTTCGGCCCCGGCAGCACCTACGATCAGGAGCGTTAGTGTGAGCCCGATGAGCCAGGCGGCGCAGAACCTGAACTGGTTGATCACCAACTTCGTGGACAACACCCCCGGGGTGTCCCACACCGTGGTGGTCTCCGCCGACGGACTCCTTCTGGCGATGTCCGAAGGCTTCCCCCGTGACCGAGCCGATCAACTGGCGGCGGTGGCCTCCGGCCTGACCTCGCTCACATCCGGAGCCTCGCGCATCTTCGAAGGCGGCGTGGTCAACCAGACCGTCGTCGAAATGGAACGAGGCTTCCTCTTCATCATGTCGATCTCCGACGGATCCTCCCTCGCCGTGCTCGCTCACCCCGAGTGCGACATCGGCCTCGTCGGCTACGAGATGGCCCTGCTGGTCGATCGCGCGGGCAACGTCCTCACCCCGGATCTCCGCGCGGAATTGCAGGGCAGTCTTCTCAACTAGCAAACATGGAGTGCGTTTCGCGCCACCGCGCCATAGGGTGCGGTGGCGCGACCGGCAAGACAGGCGAGTTGGAGGAGGACACGTGGCAACGCCCCCTAGCGGATATCCGTACGCCCACGGGCAGCCGTCCGAGCCGCGCGGAGAGGCCCCGATGAAGCGCTACAACTTCCCCTCCGCGCCCAGCCGTCAGGCCCGCTCTCCACAGCAGCCGGAGCCGCAGCAGGAGCAGCAGCCCCCGCGGCGGCAGCCGCAGCGGCCTCAGCAACAGCCGTACACGCCCTCCTACGCGCCTCCGGCGCCGCAGGAGGGGTCTTGGTACGACGCGCCCTCCGCGCCGCGTATCGAGCCCGTACAGCCGTCTGAGCGCCCCGCTCCGGAACCTTCCTCCCCCGCGGGCGGCACTCATAACCCTCTGGTGCGCCCGTACGCCATGACTGGGGGCCGGACCCGGCCCCGGTACCAGCTCGCCATCGAGGCGCTGGTGCACACCACGGCCGACCCCGCTCAGCTCCAGGGCCAACTGCCCGAGCACCAGCGGATCTGCCATCTGTGCCGCGAGATCAAGTCGGTCGCCGAGATCTCCGCACTGCTCGCCATTCCCCTCGGCGTGTCCCGGATCCTCGTAGCCGACCTGGCCGAGGCGGGGCTCGTCGCCATTCATCAGCCGGGCGGCGACGAGTCCGCCGGCGGTCAGCCTGACGTGACACTGCTCGAAAGGGTGCTCAGTGGACTTCGCAAGCTCTAGCGGTGCAGCCCGCTCCACCACCTCCGCGAAAATCGTGGTGGCGGGCGGCTTCGGCGTGGGCAAGACCACGTTCGTCGGCGCGGTCTCGGAGATCAACCCGCTGCGCACCGAAGCCGTGATGACCTCCGCCTCGGCGGGGATCGACGACTTGACCCACGCACCGGACAAGACCACCACCACGGTGGCGATGGACTTCGGCCGCATCACGCTGGACCAGGACCTGATCCTGTACCTGTTCGGCACGCCCGGCCAGGACCGCTTCTGGTTCATGTGGGACGACCTGGTCCGTGGTGCCATCGGCGCGGTCGTCCTGGTGGACACCCGCCGCCTCGCCGACTGCTTCCCCGCGGTCGACTACTTCGAGAACTCCGGGCTGCCCTTCGTCATCGCCCTCAACGGCTTCGACGGACACCAGCCGTACACCCCCGAAGAGGTCCGCGAGGCCCTGCAGATCGGCCCCGACGCGCCGATCATCATCACCGACGCCCGCCACCGCAGCGAGGCCAAGAGCGCGCTCATCACGCTGGTCGAGCACGCGTTGATGGCCCGGCTGCGGTAGCCGAGACCGGCGACAGAAGCCAAAATCCCCTGCTCTCCGAGGAGAACAGGGGATTTGTGCGTTCCCGGTCCGAAGCGCTCCGGGCGTCCGAAGCGTTCGGGGCATCCGAAGTGTTCGGGGCGTCCGGTGCGTTCAGGACGCCCGGCGCGGGGCCGGCGGCCTCCGGGCGGTGTGCGGCCGTCCGGAGGCGGCGGGGCCGCTCGCGCTCAGCCCTGCCAGCTGTGCGGCGCGCTGAACGCCGGGCGGCGCTCCAGACGGCGCCAGCGGGCGGCGCTGCGGCCCGGGCGGGTGGAGTCGGTGGGGCGGTAGGTGCCGGCGGCCGCGCGGGCCAGCAGCACCGCGGTGACCGCGGCCAGCTCCTCGGCGTCGGCGTGGCCCTTCTCGACCCGGACCAGGGTGGCCGCCGCCGCGGCGGCGGGATCGGCGATATCGCTCGGTGTGCTCACGGTTTGTCTCTTCTCCCTTGTCGCGCGGGTTTCGCGCGAGGACACGAACTCAGAGGCTACTGCGGCGGGTTGCCGTGCTTACGGGACGGCAGGTCGGCGTGCTTGTCGCGCAGCATCGCCAGCGACCGGATCAGGACCTCACGGGTTTCGGCCGGGTCGATCACATCGTCGACCAGCCCCCGCTCGGCCGCGTAGTACGGGTGCATCAGCTCGGACTTGTACTCCTTGACCATGCGGGCGCGCATGGCCTCGGGGTCGTCGGCGTCGGCGATCTGACGGCGGAAGATCACGTTGGCGGCGCCCTCGGCACCCATCACCGCGATCTCGTTGGTGGGCCAGGCGTAGGTCAGGTCGGCACCGATGGACTGGGAGTCCATGACGATGTACGCACCGCCGTACGCCTTGCGCAGGATGACGGAGATCCGCGGCACGGTGGCGTTGCAGTACGCGTACAGCATCTTGGCGCCGTGCCGGATGATCCCGCCGTGCTCCTGGTCCACACCGGGCAGGAAGCCGGGCACGTCGAGGAAGGTGACCAGCGGGATGTTGAAGGCGTCGCACATCTGGATGAAGCGCGCGGACTTCTCCGACGCCTCGATGTCCAGCACGCCGGCCAGCGACTGCGGCTGATTGGCGATGATGCCGACGACCTGGCCGTCGAGCCGGGTCATCGCACAGATGATGTTGGTCGCCCAGCGCTCGTGGACCTCGAGGTACTCGCCGTCGTCGACGATCTCCTCGATGACCTTGCGCATGTCGTACGGCCGGTTGCCGTCGGCCGGGACGAGGTCCAGCAGCGAGTCGCCGCGCCGGGAGGCCGGGTCGTCGGACTCGACGGTCGGCGGGTTCTCCCGGTTGTTCTGCGGCAGCAGCGACAGGAGGTAGCGCACCTCCTCCAGGCACGTCTCCTCGTCGTCGTAGGCGAAGTGGCACACACCCGAGGTCTCGGCGTGCACATCCGCGCCACCCAGTCCGTTCTGGCTGACCTTCTCGCCGGTCACCGCCTGGACCACATCGGGTCCGGTGATGAACATCTGAGAGGTCTCCCGGACCATGAAGACGAAGTCCGTCAGCGCCGGGGAGTACGCCGCCCCGCCCGCGCACGGGCCGAGCATCACGCTGATCTGGGGGATGACGCCGGACGCCTTGGTGTTCCGCTGGAAGATGCCGCCGTATCCGGCGAGCGCCGAGACGCCCTCCTGGATACGGGCACCGGCGCCGTCGTTGAGGGACACCAGCGGCGCCCCGGCCGAGATGGCCATGTCCATGATCTTGTGGATCTTGGTCGCGTGGGCCTCCCCCAGCGCCCCGCCGAAGATCCGGAAGTCGTGTGCGTAGACGAACACCGTCCGTCCGTGGACGGTCCCCCAGCCGGTGACGACCCCGTCGGTGTAAGGCTTCTTCGCCTCCAGGCCGAACCCGGTCGCACGATGCCGCCGCAGCGGCTCCACTTCGTTGAAGGACCCCTCGTCAAGCAGCAGATCGATCCGCTCGCGAGCCGTCAGCTTCCCCTTGGCCTTCTGGGCCTCGGTCGCCCGCTCGCTCGGGCCGCGCCGAGCCTGCTCGCGAATCGCGTGCAGCTCGGCGACGCGCCCGCGAACGTCACTCGCCTCAGCAGGCGCACCTTCGAGATTGGTCATGCAATGACGGTACGTTCCCGGACCCCCGGAAACGCATGTCAATTCCCTACAACGTCAGGGGCGTTTTGGTGGGCAGGCGGAACAGAACTGGACAGCGGCTTTCCCACTACCTGGTGTCCTAAAGGACTATCGACCCTGTCGGCATCCGACAAACCTCCAGGCGGCGACCGTGCGAGGGACGGGCTCGACCACCCGGATGGGCGGCGGCCGCTGGAGCGGCGACGCGGCCGGATCGGGGAACGGAGCACGTCGGCCGCGCTCCGCTCCCCGTACCCTACTCCGGCGGCGGCCGGCGCCACGCGCGCCGGGCCCGCGGGGCCATGAGGCCCGGGTCACTCCTGCGGGTCCACCCCGGCCCGCAGCAGCCCGTAGGCGTAGGCGTCGTCCAGGGCCTGCCAGGAGGCGGCGATCACGTTCTCCCCGACGCCGACCGTCGACCACTCCCCCTGGCCGTCGGCCGTGGAGACCAGCACCCGGGTCGTGGACTCGGTACCGTGCTTGCCTTCCAGGATGCGGACCTTGTAGTCCACCAGCTCCATCGTCGCCAGTTGCGGGTAGATCCGCTCCAGCCCCACCCGCAACGCCCGGTCCAGGGCGTTGACCGGGCCGTTGCCCTCCGCCGTGGCGACGATGCGCTCGCCCTTGGCCCACAGCTTCACCGTGGCCTCGTTGGCGTGGGTGCCGTCCGGGCGGTCCTCGACGATCGCCCGCCAGGACTCGACCCGGAAGTAGCGGCGGGGGCGGCCGTCGACCTCCTGGCGCAGCAGCAGCTCGAAGGAGGCGTCGGCGGCCTCGTAGGTGTAGCCCGCGAGCTCGCGCTCCTTGACCCGCTCGACGATCCGGCCCACCAGGGCGCGGTCGTCGCCGAGGTCGACGCCCAGTTCCTTGCCCTTGAGCTCGATCGACGCCCGGCCGGCCATGTCGGAGACGAGCATCCGCATGGTGTTGCCGACCCGCTCGGGGTCGATGTGCTGGTACAGATCCGGGTCGACCTTGATCGCGGAGGCGTGCAGTCCGGCCTTGTGGGCGAAGGCGGAAACGCCCACATAGGGCTGGTGAGTGGAGGGCGTCAGATTGACGACCTCGGCGATCGCGTGCGAGATCCGGGTCATCTCCTCCAGGGCGCCCTCCGGCAGCACCCGGCGGCCGTACTTGAGCTCCAGGGCCGCGACGACCGGGAAGAGGTTGGCGTTGCCCACCCGCTCGCCGTAGCCGTTGGCCGTGCACTGGACGTGGGTGGCGCCCGCGTCCACGGCGGCGAGGGTGTTGGCGACCGCGCAGCCGGTGTCGTCCTGGGCGTGGATGCCCAGCCGGGCGCCGGTGTCGGCCCGTACGGTGCGGACCACCGCGTCGATCTGGCCGGGGAGCATGCCGCCGTTGGTGTCGCAGAGGATCACCACCTCGGCGCCCGCCTCGTGGGCGGCGGAGACGACCTGCTTGGCGTAGTCCGCGTTGGCACGGTAGCCGTCGAAGAAGTGCTCACAGTCGAGGAAGACCCGGCGGCCCTGGGACCGCAGGTAGGCGACGGTGTCGCGGACCATCGCGAGGTTCTCCTCGAGCGTGGTGCGCAGGGCCAGCTCCACATGACGGTCGTGGGACTTCGCCACCAGGGTGATCACCGGCGCTCCGGAGTCCAGCAGCGCCTTGACCTGGCGGTCGTCCTCGGCGCGTACCCCCGCCTTGCGGGTGGCGCCGAACGCCACCAGCTGGGCGTGCCGGAAGTCGATCTCGGCGCGGGCCCGGGCGAAGAACTCCGTGTCGCGCGGGTTGGCGCCGGGCCAGCCGCCCTCGATGAAACCCACGCCGAAGTCGTCCAGGTGACGGGCGATGGTCAGCTTGTCCGCGACCGTCAGGTTGATGCCCTCGCGCTGCGCTCCGTCGCGCAGGGTGGTGTCGAAGACATGGAAACCGTCGTCGGGCAGATCCTTCATGGTTGGTCTGGCTCCTGTCGGATAAATCTCGGTCTACCGGAATATCCGGTTCCGCGCCCTCCTATGGTCCCTCACGCTTCGCGTCCGGCGGGATGGTCCGGAAAACGAAAAGACCCCTCGCGGGTGCGAGAGGTCTGCGCGCGGGTCTGGGGCACGGTGGCCGCCCCGTACCGGGTCGTACGGGCGGTCACTGCGGACCGGCGCGCCTGCTGCCAATAATCATGACGAACGAGAGCACGGAGGCAGTCTGGCACATTCCGCCCCCGCGCTCTCATCCGTCTCATCATGCGAACCATCGGTGTCAACGGGGTGACCCGCGCGATCAGCCCAGAGGTGACACCGTGATCAGCCCAGGGGGTGCATCCAGCCGTGCGGGTCCGGGGCGACGCCGGTCTGGATGTCCAGCAGCGCCTTGCGCAGCCGCATCGTCACCTCGCCCGGCTCACCGTCGGCCACCGTCCAGTTCGCCCGGGCGGACTTGACCGAGCCGACCGGGGTGATCACGGCCGCCGTGCCGCAGGCGAAGACCTCGGTGAGGGTCCCGTCCGCGTTGCCCTGGCGCCAGTCGTCGACGGAGATCCGGCCCTCGGCGACCTCGTAGCCGAGGTCGGCGGCGATCCGCAGCAGCGAGGCGCGGGTGATGCCCGGCAGCAGCGAACCGGACAGCTCGGGGGTCACGATGCGGTCCCCGTACACGAAGTACAGGTTCATCCCGCCCATCTCCTCGATCCAGCGGCGCTCGATCGCGTCCAGCCAGACCACCTGGTCACAGCCCTGCTCGGCGGCCTGGGCCTGGGCGACCAGGGAGGCCGCGTAGTTGCCGCCCGCCTTGGCCGCGCCGGTGCCGCCGGGCACGGCGCGGACGTACTCCTCCGAGAGCCAGACCGAGACCGGCCGCACCCCGCCGGGGAAGTAGGCCCCGGCCGGGGAGGCGATCACCACGAAGAGGTACTCGTTAGAGGGCCGGACGCCCAGCCCGACCTCGGTGGCGAACATGAAGGGCCGCAGGTAGAGGGACTGCTCTCCGTGGCCCGGCACCCACTCCTTGTCCTGGGTGACCAGTGCGTCACAGGCCTCGATGAAGGTCTGGACGGGGAGCTCGGGCATGGCGATGCGGCGCGCGGACGCCTGGAACCGCTCGGCGTTCTGCTCGGGGCGGAAGGTCGCCACGGACCCGTCGGGGCGGCGGTACGCCTTGAGCCCTTCGAAGATGGTCTGGGCGTAGTGCAGCGTCATGTTCGCCGGATCGATCGAGAGCGGGGCGTACGGCACGAGCTGGGCCTCGTGCCAGCCACGGCCCTCGGTCCACTTGATGGTCACCATGTGATCGGTGAAGTGGCGGCCGAATCCGGGGTTGGCCAGGATCTTCTCCCGCTCGGCGGCGGGGAGCGGGTGGGACGAGGGCTTGAGCTCGATCGTGGGCGTCGTCATGGCAGGTAGTCCTTCACCTTCGGTTGTGGCGGACCGCGCTCGCACCATCCTGCCCGTGATCGGTACTAGGACATCCAAGCTCTTCTTCACACAACGGCCCCACCGGGGATTATCTCCTAGGTGAGGCCGTGGAAGGGAGCGTTGTGCAACGCGCGGCCCAGGTCGATGGTCGCACCCAGCCGCGCGGTGGCACAGGCTGGGGTCAGCCGGATACTCGGGCGGCGAGCGCGTCGCCGATCTCGTCGGTGGTGCGCGGCGCGGCCGCGTCCCGCCCGGCGAGGTCCTCGGCGACGGCGGCCTCGATACGGGCCGCCTCGTCCCCGTAGCCGAGGTGCGACAGGAGCAGGGCCACCGACAGGACGGTCGCCGTCGGGTCGGCCTTGCCGGTGCCCGCGATGTCCGGCGCGGAGCCGTGTACCGGCTCGAACATCGACGGGAAGGCGCCGGAGGGGTTGATGTTGCCGCTCGCGGCGAGTCCGATGCCGCCGGTGACGGCGGCGGCGAGGTCGGTGAGGATGTCACCGAAAAGGTTGTCGGTGACGATCACGTCGAACCGCTCCGGCTGGGTGACGAAGAAGATCGTCGCGGCGTCGACGTGCAGATAGTCGGTGCTGACCTCGGGGTACTCCTGGCCGACCCGGTCGAAGATGTTCTTCCACAGGTGGCCGGCGTGCACCAGGACGTTGTTCTTGTGCACGAGGGTCAGCTTCTTGCGCGGCCGGGCGTTCGCCCGCTCGTAGGCGTCCCGGACCACGCGCTCGACACCGTAGGCGGTGTTGAGGCTGACCTCGGTGGCGACCTCGGCCGGGGTGCCGGTGCGCAGCGAGCCGCCGTTGCCCACGTACGGGCCCTCGGTGCCCTCGCGGACGACCACGAAGTCGATGTCGGGGCGGCCGGCCAGCGGGGTCGGGGTGTTCGGGAAGAGCTTCGACGGACGCAGGTTCACGTAGTGGTCGAAGGCGAAGCGCAGCTTGAGCAGCAGCCCGCGCTCGAGCACGCCGGAGGGCACCGACGGGTCGCCGATGGCGCCGAGCAGGATCGCGTCGTGGTCCTTGAGCGACTCCAGCTCCGCGTCCGGCAGGGTCTCGCCGGTGGCGTGCCAGCGCTGGGCGCCGAGGTCGTAACTCCGGGTCTCCAGCTTGGCGTCCTGCGGAAGGGCGGCGGAGAGCACCTTCAGGCCCTGGGCCACGACTTCCTGGCCGATACCGTCACCGGGGATCACTGCGAGGCGAATGCTGCGAGACATAACCGGGACCCTACCGCTCGTCCCATGGATTGACATAGCTGTTCCAGCATTCGGACAGACGCCGAGCGGCAATCACCCGTTCACCCCCTGTATGGTGCGCCGTTGACCGCCCGGGGGACATTCCGGTCCATGGACACACCACGGTTCGGCGTACCCGAGCGGCTCGCCCAGCGGATGACCATGGCCGAGCAGCATGAGTATCTGCGGGCCCGGTTCTCCCGGCGCCGAGTGCTGCGCGGGGGCGCCGCCACGGCGGGGACGGTCGCGGGCGCGGGGCTGCTGGGCGGGGCGGCGTGCGCGGCCGACGCCAAGCCCGCGCCCGTCGCGAGCCGGAAGCCGGTGACCGCCACGGTGGACGGCGCGCGGGTCGCCCCGTTCGGCCGGCATCTGGCCTTCGGCGCCGATCCGCGGACGCAGATGCGGATCTCCTGGCAGGTGCCGTTCGCCGTGCGCAAGCCGTATGTGCGGATCGGCACGAGCCCGCTGGAGCTCACGCGCACGGTCGAGGCCGAGGTCCGCCATCTGCACACCCCGTCGCTGAGCGACAAGCTGCCCGCGGTCGACCAGTTCTATCTGCATGCCGCGGTGGACGATCTGCGCCCCGGGACCACCTATTACTACGGGGTCGGTCACGCGGACCGCGACCCGGCCGAGCCGCGGTACTTCACCTCCGTGGGCACCTTCCGCACCGCGCCCAAGCGGCCGGGGAAGTTCGTCTTCACCGCTTTCGGCGACCAGGGTGTGAGCTATGACGCGCTCGCCAACGATCAGCTGATCCTTGGCCAGGACCCGTCGTTCCATCTGCACGCCGGGGACCTGTGCTACGCGGACACCACCGGCCACGGGAAGAAGACCGACCTGTACGACGCCCGGGTGTGGGACTCCTTCCTCGCCCAGACCGACTCGGTCGCGGCGAGCGTGCCGTGGATGGTGACGACCGGCAACCACGACATGGAGGCGTGGTACTCCCCCGACGGCTACGGCGGCCAGCTCGCCCGCTGGTCCCTGCCGGACAACGGCCCCGACCCGCGCAAGGCGCCCGGCGTCTATTCGTTCGTCTACGGGAACGTGGGCGTGGTCGCCCTGGACGCCAATGACGTCTCGTACGAGATCAGCCCCAACAAGGGGTACACCGACGGCGCGCAGACCCGCTGGCTGGACCGGCGCCTGGGGCAGCTGCGCAAGCGGCCCGGCATCGACTTCCTGGTGGTCTTCTTCCACCACTGCGCCTACTCCACGACCAGCGCCCACGCCTCGGACGGCGGGGTGCGCGACGCCTGGGTGCCGCTGCTCGAGAAGCACCAGGTGGACCTGGTCATCAATGGCCACAACCACGTCTACGAGCGGACCGACGCGATCCGGGGCGGCAAGGTCGCCCGCCGGGTCCCCATCGAGGGAAGCGCCGACGCGGTGCGCGACGGGATCGTCTACGTGACGGCGGGCGGGGCGGGCGCCAAGCTCTACGAGTTCCCGGCGCCCGACAGCTACGAGGGGCACATCAAGGACCTCGACGAGGTGAAGACCTACCACTGGACGAAGGACGGGGAGAAGAACCGGGACAGCGCCGACTGGTCCCGGGTCCGCTACACCGGCTTCTCCTTCCTCGCCGTGGAGGTGGAGCCGGGCCCCCGCCCCAGGCTCACGGTCACGGCCCTGGCGGAGTCGGGCGAGCGGGTGGACCGCTTCGAGGTCACCCGCCCTGGGCGTCAGTGACGTCAGTGACCGGTGGAGCCGCCGTTGTCACGGCGGTCGAGGGCGCGCTGCAGTGCGGCCGCGGCCTTCTTGCGGTCGGTGTCGTCGGTCTTGCGGCGGATCCTGCGGACAGTCGTCTCGGCCATGATCACATCTCCTCTGGCTGAACCCGGTGGACCGGGAGGAAGGAAAACTCCCCGAGAAGGTGGCTGCCGGAAGGGGCGGGGGCCTGGGTGCGGCAGGGGTCACCTGCGCCTGTGCACCGGGCCGCGGCCGCCATCGCTGGATGCAGCGAGACGTTCGGCTTCCACAAAAGTAAGGCAGCGGAGCGTCAGTGTCTGCACAATTAGTCGGACGTCCTACTATCTGAGACGCGAACAGGGTGACATCGGCCACTGACCCAGGGTGATCAAGTCTCCGCACCGCGCCGATAGTCGAGGCCGACCCCCGTCCGACCTCGACCACGGCGGCCGATCGCAGGTCGTCGTGGGCGATCCCGCGCCTGGTTACCCACGTAAACTGCGGTAAATAGTGCCTACTTGACCGCTTGACGCTAGCACCGCCGCGCGCCGGGCGTCCACAGATTTCCCCCGACCCCGCCCCCGGACAACACGCCGCCCCCGGACCGCACTGAAGCGGTCCGGGGGCGGGGTCGCGGGGCGGGCGGGCTCGGCCCGTCCGTACGGGCGGTCAGCCCATGTGCGGGTAGCGGTAGTCGGTCGGCGGGACCAGGGTCTCCTTGATGGAGCGGGTGGAGGTCCAGCGCATCAGGTTCTGCTTGGCGCCCGCCTTGTCGTTGGTGCCGGACGCGCGGCCGCCGCCGAAGGGCTGCTGGCCGACGACGGCACCGGTCGGCTTGTCGTTGATGTAGAAGTTGCCGGCCGCGAAGCGCAGCGCCTCGCAGGTGGCGGCGGCCGCCGCGCGGTCCTGGGCGATGACGGCGCCGGTCAGCCCGTACGGGGCGGCCGACTCCATCTGCTGGAGCATCGCGTCGTACTCGTCGTCCTCGTAGACGAACACCCCGAGGATGGGGCCGAAGTACTCGTCCTTGAAGATCTCGTTCTCCGGGTCGGTGGAGGCCAGCACGGTCGGGCGGACGAACCAGCCCTCGCTGTCGTCGTAGGTGCCGCCCGCGACGACCTCGACCGTCGGGTCGGACTTCGCCCGGTCGATGGCGGCCTTGTTCTTGGCGAAGGCGCGCTCGTCGATGACCGCGGACATGAAGTTGCCGAGGTCGCTGACATCGCCCATGGTCAGCCCGTTGACCTCGGTGGCGAACTCCTCCTTGAGGCCGTTCTCCCACAGCGAGCGCGGCACATAGGCGCGGGAGGCCGCGGAGCACTTCTGGCCCTGGAACTCGAAGGCGCCGCGGGTCATCGCCGTCTTGAGCACCGCCGGGTCGGCGGACGGGTGGGCGACGATGAAGTCCTTGCCGCCGGTCTCACCGACCAGCCGCGGATACGTCTTGTAGTTCTCGATGTTGTTGCCGACCGTCTTCCACAGGTACTGGAAGGTCTTGGTCGAACCGGTGAAGTGGATGCCCGCGAGGTCCGGGTGGGCCAGGGCCACCTCGGAGACGTCCTTGCCGTCGCCCGTGACCAGGTTGATCACACCCTTGGGCAGCCCGGCCTCCTCCAGGACCTCCATCAGCAGCACGGCGGCGTGCGTCTGGGTCGGGGACGGCTTCCAGACCACCACATTGCCCATCAGGGCGGGGGCGGTGGGGAGGTTGCCCGCGATGGCGGAGAAGTTGAAGGGGGTGATCGCGTAGACGAACCCCTCCAGCGGCCGGTGGTCGCTGCGGTTCCAGACGCCGGGCGAGTTGGCCACCGGCTGCTCGGCCAGGATCTGCCGCGCGAAGTGGACGTTGAACCGCCAGAAGTCGATCAGCTCACAGGGAGTGTCGATCTCGGCCTGCTGCGCGGTCTTCGACTGGCCCAGCATGGTGGAGGCCGCGAGCGTCTCCCGCCAGGGGCCGGAGAGCAGATCGGCGGCCTTGAGGATGACCGCGGCACGGTCGTCGAAGCTGAGCGCGCGCCACGCCGGGGCCGCCGCCAGGGCGGCGTCGATCGCGTCCTGCGCGTCCGCCTGAGTGGCGTTGGCGTAGGTGCCCAGGCGGGCGGAGTGCTTGTGCGGCTGGACGACGTCGAAGCGCTCCCCCGCTCCCATCCGCTTCACGCCACCGATGGTCATCGGCAGGTCGATGGGGTTCTCGCCGAGCTCCTTGAGCTTGGTCTCGAGACGGGCGCGCTCCGGGGCGCCGGGTGCGTAGGTGTGCACCGGCTCGTTCACCGGCACGGGGACCTGGGTGACGGCGTCCATGATGGCCGTTCTCTCCTTCGATCGTCGGGGGCGTCGGGGGTTACGAGGTCTGCGATGCCGAGAGCGGTCAGCGACGGCCGACCAGCGAGCGCAGGAAGAATGTGAGGTTGGCGGGGCGCTCCGCGAGGCGGCGCATGAAGTACCCATACCAGTCTGTGCCATACGGGACGTAAACCCGCATACGGTGACCCTCCGCCACCAGCCGCTCCTGCTCGGCGACGCGGATCCCGTACAGCATCTGGAATTCGTACTCGTCCAGCTTGCGCCCGAGCCGGTGGGCCAGATCCTGGGCGATGGCGACCATCCGCGGATCGTGCGAGCCGATCATGGGGTAGCCCTCACCGGCCATGAGGATCTTCAGGCAGCGCACATAGGAGCGGTCCACCTCGCGCTTGTCCTGGTAGGCGACGCTCGCCGGCTCGTTGTACGCGCCCTTCACCAGCCGCACCCGGGAGCCTTCCCCGGCCAGCGCCCGGCAGTCGTCCTCGGTCCGGAAGAGATAGGACTGGACGACGGCGCCGGTCTGCGGGAAGCGGGTGCGCAGCTCGCCGAGGATGGCGAGGGTGGAGTCCACCGTGGTGTGGTCCTCCATGTCGAGGGTGACCGTCGTGCCCGCCGCGGCGGCGGCCTCCACGACCGGGGTCACATTGGCCAGCGCCAGATCGTGGCCCCCGGGCAGCGCCTGTCCGAAGGCGGAGAGCTTCACGGACATCTCCGCGCGCCCGGCGAGCCCCTCGGCGGCCAGCGCCTCGGTCAGCGCCAGATAGGCGTCACGGCTGCGCAGCGCCTCGGCCCGGTCGGTCACGTCCTCGCCCAGATGGTCCAGGGTGACGTCCAGGCCGCGGGCGGTCAGCGACCGCACCGAGCCCAGGGACTCGGTCAGCCGCTCCCCGGCGATGAAACGGTCCACCATCGGGCGGGTGACCGGCGCGGCCGAGACGAGACGGCGGATGGCGGCACTGCGCGAAGCGGCGAGCAGCACGGGTCCCAGCACGGGGCACCTCCACGATGACGGCCGACGAACGGCATCAACAACTCACCGTGAAACTTAAGGATGGCGCGGATCCGGGACCATCGACAGCTGTCACGCATCCGTGGCCGGGATCTCAGACATCTGTATGAGAATGTGAGGGGTGAAACCGGGAAGAGGCGGGACCCATGCGCGACGACTACCAGCAGCTGGTGGACGAGATCACGGCGGTGCTGCGGGCACCCGCGACCCTGGAGAACCGCGACTTCGCACTGATCGCCTTCGGCGCCCAGGACAGCGAGGACCGCGATGACACCGAGGAGCCGGCGCTGGACCCGGTCCGCACCCGCTCGATCCTCCAGCGCCGCTCGACGGCGGCGGTACGGGCCTGGTTCGAGGCGTTCGGGATCGCACGGGCGCAGGCGCCGCTGCGGATTCCGCCCGACCCGGCGGCCGGGGTGTTCATGGGCCGTATCTGCCTGCCCGTCCGGCACCGCGGAGTGGTGCACGGCTATGTCTGGCTGCTGGACGACGGCCACCTCTCCGATCTGGAGCTGGGCGGCCCCACGGGCGCGCCGGACCCCCGGCTGGCCCGTGCGATGGAGACCGCGGATCGCATCGGGGCGCTGCTGGCGGCCGAGGCACGGGCCGGGGAGGAGCTCGGCGAGCTGCTGCGCGATGTGCTGACCGGGTCGCCGGCCGGGCGGGACACCGCTCGCGCCGGGCTGCGGACCGCGCTGCGCGGAGCGGCCGACGGGCCGCTGGCGCTGGTGGCGGTGGTGCCGTGGACACCGGGGACCGGCGAGGACGCGGACCATCCCGGACTCCCCCATCTGCCGAGCATCGTGGCCGCGTGCGCGCTGCCCGGGACCGCGGCGGCCGGGGCGGGGCTGGCGACGCTGGTCCGGCTGCGCGCGGCCACCGCCCTGGACCCGGCCCGTACGACGGCCGAACAGCTGCTGCGCTCCCCCCGGGCCACCACCGGTTCTCCGGACGGGGTACGGCCCAGGGCGGCCGCGGGGGTCAGCGCTCCCCGGCGCGGGCTGGACGAGCTGCCCGCCGCCTGGCAGGAGGCCCTGGCCGCCGCGCGGGCGGCCCACGCCGATATGCGCCTGGGGCCGGTCGCCGAGTGGTCCGCCATCGGCCCGTACCGTCTGCTGGCCGCGCTGCCCGAGCTGCGGCCCGACGCCGCCGTACGCCCGCTGCTGGAGCCCGCGCACGCCGAACTCGCCCGCACCGCCGAGACCTTCCTCGACTGCGCGGGCCAGGCCGGGCGCACCGCCGCGCGGCTGGGCATCCACCGGCAGACGCTCTACTACCGGCTGTCCCGGGTGCGGCAGCTGACCGGTCTCGATCTGGACGCGGGCGAGGACCGGCTGCTGCTCCATATGACCCTCAAGGCCGCCCGCCTCGGGGCGCCGGGGCGCTGAGGCCCCTCAGCCCGCGGGGGACGAGGGGGCGTCGGGGGCATCTGGCGCCGGGAGTGCGTCGGGGCCCGCGGGGGCGTCGCCGACGATCCGCCGCATCGCCTCGACGAGGTCATGGGCGCTGGGCATGAGCTCGGGATCGATGGCCATCTGGACGACCATGCCGCTCACCAGCGTCATATAGAACGAGCCCATGACCCGCGAGGTCTCCTCGTCGACGTCGTGCTCGTCGATGCCGTGGATCAGCCCCACCAGCCCCTGGCGTCCCTCCGGTTGGGCCCGGCCGAAGGCCGCGCGCAGCTCGGGGTCGTGCCGTACCTGGAGGATGGCCTCCAACTGGGACTGCCACATCGCCTGGTGCTTGCCGAACAGCTCGAGCACCCGGGTCCAGCGGGTCTCGAACCGCTCCCGCAGCGCGGTGTCCTGATCGCCGCCCGCCGGTTCGTCCGCCTCCAGGGACCGCTGGACGTCGTCGGCCCAGTCACCCATCGCCGCGAAGAGCGCCTCCCGCATCAGGGCGTCCTTCGAACCGTAGTGGTAGCCGATGGAGGCCAGGTTGGCGCCCGAGGCGGCCACGATGTCCCGCGCCGTCGTACGGGACCAGCCCTTCTCCTCGATGCAGCGCTTGGCCCCGGCGAGCAGATCCTCTCGATGTCCCATGGCGCCAGGGTATCCCGATCCCATACGGCCGTCCCAGACATACGTCTTACACGGCCGTACTAGACAAGCGTTTAAGACGTTCGTATATTCACCGCCATGACCTCGACCCCTGCCTCGGCCTCGATCCCGACCTCCACCGGCCCGCGCGCCGGGCGCAAGGAATGGACCGCCTTCGTGGTCCTGATGCTTCCGCTCCTCCTGGTCTCCATGGATGTATCGGTGCTGTACTTCGCGGTGCCGGCCATCAGCCGGGAGCTGCACCCCAGTTCCACCCAGCAGCTATGGATCTTCGACGTCTACGCCTTCGCCCTCGCCGGGCTGCTCATCACCATGGGAGCGCTGGGCGACCGCTTCGGACGGCGGAAGCTGCTGCTGTTCGGGGCCGCGGCCTTCGGCGCCGCGTCCGTCGCGGCGGCGTACGCGCAGAGCGCCGAGATGCTCATCGCCGCACGGGCGGTGCTCGGGATCGGCGGGGCGACGCTGATGCCGTCGACGATGGCGCTGATCCGCAATCTCTTCCTCGACGAGAAGCAGCGGGCCAAGGCGATCGCGATCTGGTCGTCGGCCATGGCGGGCGGTGTCGCGCTGGGCTCGGTGCTGAGCGGGGTGATGATCGAGCACTTCTGGTGGGGCTCGGTCTTCCTGATCAACGTCCCGGCGATGGTGCTGCTGCTGGCGCTGGTGCCGCTCCTGGTGCCGGAGTTCAAGGACCCCAAGCCCGGGGCGTTCGATCTGCCCAGCGTGCCGCTGTCGTTGGCCGCCGTGCTTCCGGTGATCTACGGTCTGAAGAAGATCGCCGCCGACAACGGCGTCAGTCCCGTCCCGCTGCTGTCCATCGTGGCCGGTCTCGCCATCGGCGCGGTCTTCCTACGGCGTCAGCGCACCCGACGCGACGCGATGATCAGCCCGGAGCTGTTCCACCACCGCGGCTTCGGCCCGTCGATCGCGCTCAACGCGCTGGCCACCTTCGCCATGATGGGCTCGGCCTACTTCACCACCCAGTATCTCCAGTCGGTGCTCGGCAAGGGCCCGCTGGAGGCGGCGCTGTGGAGCCTGGCCCCGTCCATCTGCGTCGGCATCGCCGGACCGGCGGCGGCCGCGATGGTCCAGCGCGGCGCCGACCGGGCCCACGTGATCGGTGCCGGGTTCGTGACCGGGGCCATCGGCTACGGGGTTCTGGCGCTGGCCGGTACGGACGCGCTGTGGACGGTGCTGATCGGCGCCGCCGTCCTGGCCAGCGGGATCGTCATGGTGATGTCGCTGGTCACCGACATGGCGATCGGCACGGTCCCGCCGAAGCGCGCCGGTTCGGCGGCCGCGCTGCTGGAGACGGGCCAGGAGTTCGGCGGGGCGATGGGCATGGCGGTGCTCGGCAGCGTCGGCACCGCCGTCTACCGGAGCGACGTCAAGGACTCGCTGGGCGGCGGACTGCCCAGGGGCGCGCTCGACCAGGTCCACGAGACGCTGGGCGCCGCCGTCGCGGTGGCGGGGAAGCTGAAGGGGCGGACCGGGGAGCAGCTGCTGGACGCGGCGCGCGAGGCGTTCACCCACGGGATGCGGATCGCGTGCGGGGCCGGGGCGGTGGTCCTGGTGGCGGCAGCGGTGCTGGCACTGATGACGCTGCGTCGGGTGGAGGCGGCGGGGCCCGCGGCCGGGGATGTGCCCTCGACCGCCACGGACGAGACGGCGGACCGCGGCGAGACGGTGAGCGAGGCGGCGGCGCCGAGCCGTTGAGCCGTGGCCCGCCGGAGGGGGCCTCACCGGCGTGGGGTCCCCTCCGGCGTTCCGCGCGAGGCGAGTTCACCGTTAGGCGCGCGTCACGCCACGGCCGTACGCGTCGAATCCCTATCGAACACGGCGGCAACCATCTGGCGCCCGGCGGCAACCAGAGGACGGGCGGCCGGACGATACGGCCGCCCGAGGGCTGAGCAGCCCCACGCGAGAGGAGTGACGCACCGTGCGCATCACCACCAGAGCGTTAGCGGCGGCCGGGCTCGCCGTCGCCTTCCTGATCGGCGCGGCCCACACACCGCGGGCCGTCGCGGGCGAACTGCCGGGCGCCACACGGTTCTTCAACGATCCGGACTCGCTCGTCAACAAGTGGGTCGCGGCCAACCCGGGCGACTCCCGGCAGCCGCGCATCGCCTCGCGGCTCGCCAGTCAGCCGCAGGCCCTGTGGTTCTCCCGGTACTCCCCCACCACCGTCACCGCGGACGTCCGCAAGGTCACTTCCGCCGCCTCCGCCAAGGGCCAGACGCCTGTTCTGGTGTCGTACCAGATCCCCAACCGCGACTGCGGCGGGGCCTCGGCGGGCGGCGCGCCCGACCTCGCGAGCTATGACGCGTGGGTGCGCGCCTTCGCCGCCGGGCTGGGCAGCGGACCCGCGATCGTCATCCTGGAACCCGACTCGATCGCGCTCATCAATTGCCTCTCGTCCGCCGAACTGAGCGGCCGCTATGCCTCACTGGCCCGCGCGGCGACCGCCATCCACGGCGCCAACCCCAACGCCCGGGTGTACTTCGACGCCGGGCACTCGGCCTGGAACAGCGCCGCCGTCCAGGCGTCGCGGCTTCGCTCGGCCGGGGTGCTGACCAGCGGCGACGGCATCTACAGCAATGTCTCCAACTTCCGCCGCACCGCCGACGAGGTGGCCTTCACCAAGAGCGTGCTCGCCCAGCTCGGCACCTCCTCGGGGCTCACCGCCGTCATCGACACCAGCCGCAACGGCAACGGCCCCGCCCCCGACAACACCTGGTGCGACCCCCACGGCCGCAAGGTCGGCGAGAACCCGACGGCGAACACCGGCGACCCCGCCATCGACGCCTACCTGTGGATCAAGCCGCCGGGCGAACTCGACGGCTGCGCGGGCGCGGCGGGCACCTTCTCGCCGGACTACGCGTACGAGCTGGCGGGCTGAGGGCACCCGACCTCGGTCACAGGTGGTCGATCTCGGTCAGGTCGATGTCGATGGTGAACGGGACCGAGACCTTCAGTCGGTCATGGTGGATGCTGGTGGGCACATAGGTGCGGGTCACCGGGTCCAGCTCGAAGATATGGACCACCGGGCGACGCCCCTCGCCCTTCTCGACCAGCCAGAAGTGCCGGATCCCCGCCTCGGCGTAGAGCTGCGGCTTGCGCTTGCGGTCACGGTCCTCGGACTCCGGCGACACGACCTCCACCGCGAGCACGGCATCGGCCGCGTCATAGCCGGTCTCGTCCGCCTCCGCCGATACGGCCTCCGCGCGCAGAATGGAGATGTCGGGCTCGGGCCGGTTGCGCTTGTCGAGGGCGATGGTCATTTCGCGACGCACCCGCAGCGACCTCGGTGCCAAGGCCCGGAGAGCGGGGACCAACAGGTCCATGACGAGCGTGTGAAAACTCCTCTGCGGGCTCACGAAGACAAGGCTCCCGTCGATCAACTCAGTGTGCGGCGGGAGCTCCGGCATGCGGTCAAGATCGTCTGCGGTGAATCCGCCCGGGGGCGGAAAAGCCCAGGCCGGAAGCGGTTCAGCAGTCATGGTTCCTCCCATGGACGGGATTCTGGCCGCGTGACCAAGGGTAGCGGGCGGGAACGCCGGAGAGGCCACCCACACGAGTGGGGCAGCGCTCACCGTTGACCCGTGCCGACTAGGCGCCCAGCCCGCGCAGGAACACCTCGAGGCCCCCGAAGAACTCCCGCTCCGCCCCCACGCTCCGCGCCTGGCGTGCCGTTTCGGCCATGTACGGGAACGCGTCGGGCGGCAGTTCGGCGATCGCGACCGTGCCCGCGCCGGAGAGCGGTCCGAGGTGTTCGAGCTGGATCGCCCCGATCACATAGCCGAGCAGGGCGCGCAGCGCGAGGACCCGCCGTTCGCCGTCCAGGCCCGCCTCGGTGAGGATCGCCAGCGCCGTCTCCGACCAGCGCAGTCCGCTGGGGGAACGGTGCCGGTGGGTGAGGGTCAGCGGGAGGACCGCGGGGTGGGCGATGATCGTGTCGCGCAGCCGCCCGACCATGATCCGGAGCCGGTCGTCCCAGGGGCCCCCGGGCTCCGGCGGCGTGGTGTCGACGGCGCTGAGGACGCGCTCGACCACCAGCCCTTCGAGTTCCTCGCGATCGTCGACATAGCGATAGAGCGCCATCGCGCTCATCCCGAGTTCCTTGGCGACGGCGCGCATCGAGAGCCCGGCGAGCCCCTCGCGGTCGAGGACGGCGAGGGCGGCCGAGGCGAGCTGATCGGGGGTGAGGGAGCGGGGACGTGGCATGGCGGTTGACAGCGTACGGTATACGCCTACGCTGGTAAGCGTATGCCGTACGCTTACGAAAGGGGGCTCCCATGGAGCCCGGTTCCGTCGTCGCAGCCCGCTCCCTCACCCCCGTGACCGGCCCGGACGTCGCCGTCCCCGACCCCGCCCGGCTGATCCACCTTCAGTTCCGGCGCTTCGCCGGATGCCCCGTCTGCCATCTCCATCTGCGGTCGATCGTGCGGCGCCATCAGGAGATCGAGGCGGCCGGAGTCCGGGAGGTGGTGGTCTTCCACTCCCCCGCCGAGGAGCTGCGCGAGCATACGGACGAGCTGCCGTTCGCCGTCGTCGCCGACCCCGGGAAGCGGCTCTACCGGGAGTTCGGGGTGGAGCAGGCGCCCCGGGCCCTGCTCAGCCCGCGTGCCTGGGGGCCGATCGCGCGGGCGCTGCTGACCGGCATATGGGCGGTGATCCGTGGCCGGGAGAAGCTCCCCGCGCCCAGCCAGCCCGGCGGCAGGCTGGGGCTGCCCGCGGACTTCCTGATCGGCGGGGACGGCCGCGTCATCGCCGCCAAGCGCGGTGAACACGCCTACGACCAGTGGTCGGTGGACGAGCTGCTGGCGCTGGCCGCCCGCGCCCCGCGCCCCGACCCGGCCCCCTGATCCACCACCGTCGCGGGCCGTCCGCTCCGGTGGCGGAGCGAAGGGCCCGCGCGGGGCGAGGCGCCGTCAGCCCAGGTGCGCGGGGAGCGGAGTGGCGCCTTCGGCACCCGGCTCCCGTACCGGACGCGGGGTGTTCATCAGCAGTGCGATGACCACCGCGGCGCCCACGAGAATCGAGGAGGAGATGACGAAGGCGTGCGAGAAGCCCTCCACCAGACCCGCCTTGGCGGTCCGCGGCGTCATCCGCGCGGCATGCGAGGCCATGTAGTCGGAGGTCGCGCTGGTGGCGATGGTGTTGAGCAGCGCCGTGCCGATCGAACCGCCGATCTGCTGGGCGGTGTTGACGGTGGCGGAGGCGACGCCCGCGTCCTCCGCCCCCACCCCATGGGTCGCGTAGTTCATCGAGGGCGCCATCACCAGGCCCATGCCGAAGCCGACCAGGAGCTCGGCGGGCAGCACCCCCGCCGCGTACGAGCTGTCGACGTCCAGGGGCACCAGCAGCGCGACACCGGCGGCCGCGATCAGCAGACCGGGCGCCACCAGCAGGCGCGGCGGCACCTTGGGGATGAGACGGGAGGCGACGCCGCCCGCGCCGACCAGCACCGCCCCGGTCATCGGCAGGAACGCCACACCGGTGAGCAGCGCCGAATACCCCTTGACGAGCTGCATGTAGTACGTGAGGAAGAGGAACATCGCGAACATGCCGACCACCGAGAGGCCGACCGCCAGATAGGCGCTGCCACGGGTGCGGTCCGCCACCACGCGCGGCGGCAGCAGCGGCCGCGCCACGCTCCGCTCCACCAGGACGAAGGCGAGGAGCAGCACCGCGCCCACGATGAGCAGTCCGGTCACCAGCCGGGAGTCCCAGCCCTCGGACTCGGCCTCGCTGCATCCGTAGACCACGGCCACCAGCCCGCACACCGCCAGCAGCACACCGGGGATGTCGAAGCGGGCCCGGCCCTCGGCGCGGGTGTCGGTGGGCAGCACGGACCAGCTGAAGGCGGCGACGACGGCGATCGGCACATTGACGTACAGGCACCAGCGCCAGTCCAGGTACTCCGTCAGCAGCCCGCCGACGACCAGCCCGATCGCGCCGCCGCCCGCCGCGATCGCGCCGAAGATGCCGAATGCCTTGGCGCGTTCACGGGGCTCGGTGAAGTTCACCGCGAGCAGCGACAGGGCCGAGGGCGCGAGCAGCGCGGCGAACGCGCCCTGGAGGGCGCGGGCCGCGAGCAGCATCTCGAACCCGTTGGCGGCGCCGCCGAGCGCGGAGGCCCCGGCGAACCCCAGCAGGCCGATGAGGAAGGTGCGCTTACGGCCGGTGTAGTCCGCGATCCGGCCGCCGAGCAGCAGCAGACTGCCGAACGCCAGGGTGTAAGCGGTGATGACCCACTGCCGGTCGCCGTCGGAGATGCCGAGGTCCTTCTGGGCCGACGGCAGGGCGATGTTCACGACGGTGATGTCGAGGACGATCATCAGCTGGGCCAGGCCGATGAAGACGAGTGCGAGCCAGCGCCGGGGGTTCGCCTCGGGTGGCGTCTTTGAGGGCTGGGACATGACCATGCCTTTCTGGTCGTGCGGAAGGCGAGCGGAGCGGGAGATCAGTCGGCGTCGGAGGCGTCGGCGCGGGTGTCGGCACCGGTTTCGGAGCGGGCTTCGTGGGCCGCGGAGCGGGCTTCCCGGGCGTCGTCGATCACTCGCTCCCGGAGGAGCTTGAACGCCGCGGCGTCGACGGCCGGGCCGCCGAGCGGGGTGGTGGGCCGCGGGGAGCCGGTCGGGCGCAACCCGTCGATATAGACATCCAGTTGGCGATGGGCGAGGGCATCATCGGCGGCGAACCGGCCACCGCCGGGCAGCGGCCGCGAGAGCCGCATGATCATCATCGTGATGTCGCCGAAGACCACATCGAGCCGGATCAGCCCCTCGGCCTGGGCGCGCAGCAGCAGCGCGTCGATCGGGTCGACGACATCGCCGGGGACGCCGTCGAGGATCTCGGCGACGGTGAAACGGCCCAGCAGCGCCGGCATCACCGAGCCGATCTTGAGATCGAGGGCGGCGTGCATGAAGCGGCGCAGCGCGAGCTGGGCGTCGTCCTCCTCGGCGGCGGCCCGGCTCCCGGCCTCGACCAGCGCGCTCAGCACCTCGATGGCGACCCCCCGGTGGAGATCGTCGCGGTGCGGAAACCGGCGGTAGAGGGTCGCGATGCCGACCCCGGCGCGCCGGGCTATCTCATCCAGCGGGGCATCGGGCCCCTGATCGGCGAAGACCTCGCGGGCGGCGCGCAGGATCTGCTCCCGGTTGCGCCGCGCGTCGGCGCGCATGGGCGGACCGTCGGCAAGGACGTCGGCGTCGGTGTCTGCGGACACAGGGCTCTCCTGACAGCGCATACGAAAGCTATGTGGAGAAATTTTCTCCACATAGCTGTGAGCGTAGCGAGCCGACCCGCATTATTCAACACACGATGAAAAAGGTCCGGAATCCCTCCGGCAGGCCCTGCCACCTGGGCCGCACAACGATCTGGGCCCGGCCCCCGCCGAAGCGGGGACCGGGCCCAGATGGGTGACTGGCTACGCGGCTCAGACCAGGTTGACCGAGCGGGCCGAGGAGGCGCCGATCTCCTCGGCGATCTCGGTGAGCACCGGCTGCGGAATGGTGTCGTCCACCGTGAGCGCCACCAGCGCGGCACCGCCCGCCGCCGCCCGCGAGACCTGCATCCCGGCGATGTTGATACCCGCCTCGCCCAGGATCCGGCCGAGCGTGCCGACCACACCCGGGCGGTCGGTGTAGCGGAGGAAGGCCATGTGGTCGGCGAGCGCCAGATCCACGTCGTACTCCCCGACCGCGACGATCTTCTGCTGGTTCTTGGGGCCGGCCAGCGTGCCGGAGATCGAGACCTCCTCGCCGTCCGACAGGGTGCCGCGCACGGTCACCACATTGCGATGCTCGGTCGACTCCGAGCTGGTGGTCAGCCGCACCTCGACACCGCGCTCCTGCGCGAACAGCGGGGCGTTCACATACGACACGGTCTCGTCGACGATGTCCTCGAAGACACCCTTGAGCGCCGACAGCTCCAGCACCTTGACGTCGTGCTGGGTGATCTCGCCGTACACCTCGACATCGAGGCGGACCGCGACCTCGCCCGCGAGCGCGGTGAAGATCCGCCCCAGCTTCTCGGCCAGCGGCAGCCCGGGGCGCACGTCCTCGGCGATGACGCCACCCTGGACGTTCACCGCGTCCGGGACCAGCTCGCCGGCCAGCGCCAGCCGCACCGAGCGGGCGACCGCGATGCCCGCCTTCTCCTGGGCCTCACCGGTGGAGGCGCCCAGATGCGGGGTGACCACCACATTGTCGAACTCGAACAGCGGGGACTCGGTGCACGGCTCCTGGGAGAAGACGTCCAGCCCGGCCCCGGCCACCCGGCCCTCCTTGAGGGCGGCGGCCAGCGCCACCTCGTCCACGATCCCGCCGCGCGCGGCGTTGACGATCCGGAGCTCCGGCTTGACCTTGTGCAGCGCCTCGTCGCCGATCAGGCCGACCGTCTCGGGGGTCTTGGGGAGGTGGACGGAGATGAAGTCGGAGACCTCGAGCAGCTCGTCCAGCGAGAGCAGCTTCACGCCCATCTGCGCGGCCCGCGCGGGCTGCACATACGGGTCGTACGCGACGACCTTCATGCCGAAGGCGGACATCCGCTGGGCCACCAGGACGCCGATGCGGCCGAGGCCGACGACGCCGAGGGTCTTCTCGCTCAGCTCCACACCGGTGTACTTGCTGCGCTTCCACTCGCCGTTCTTCAGCGCGGCACTGGCCTGCGGGATGTTCCGGGCCGTGGCCACCAGCAGACCGCAGGCGAGCTCGGCGGCGGTGACGATGTTGGACGTCGGCGCGTTGACGACCATGACGCCGGCCTTGGTGGCGGCCGAGACGTCCACATTGTCGAGGCCGACGCCCGCGCGAGCGACCACCTTCAGCTTCTTCGCCGCGGCGATGGCCTCGGCGTCGACCTTGGTCGCGCTGCGGACGAGGATCGCGTCCACATCGGCGATGGCGGGAAGGAGCTCGGCTCGGTCGGCCCCATTGCAGTGCCGGATCTCGAAGTCCGGGCCCAGGGCGTCGACCGTCGCCGGAGAGAGCTCTTCGGCGATGAGTACGACAGGTTTACCAGTGGAAGCAGTGCTCACGTGGTCTTCAGTCCTCACTAGTCCTCAGCGGACGGCCGTCCCGACGGCCGCTGGCGGTGAAGGGGTCAGCCGCGTGGAAGACGCACGACGCTGTGAGCCTGACGCGCTTGCTGTTGTTGAGTGTAGTGGCGGTCGGGCCTACGTCATGTGCCGTTGCGGCAGGATCACCCGCACGTGGTGGTGCGCGGTGGACAAAGCGCGAACCGGGTGCGGCGGGGGTTCAGGGAACCCCCGCCGCACCCGGGGCACGGCCGCCGCGCCGCCAGGCGCGGTTACGCCTCCTCGTCCACCCAGCTCATGAGCTTGCGCAGCTCCTTGCCGGTGGTCTCCAGCAGGTGGTTCTCGTCGGCCTTCTTCAGCTCGTTGTACTTCGGCAGACCGGCGTTGTACTCCGCCATCCAGTTCTTGGCGAAGGTGCCGTCCTGGATCTCACCGAGGAGCTTCTTCATCTCGGCCTTGGTGGAGTCGTTGATGATCCGCGGACCGGAGACGTAGTCGCCCCACTCGGCGGTCTCGGAGATCGACCAGCGCATCTTCTCCAGGCCGCCCTCGTACATGAGGTCCACGATCAGCTTGAGCTCGTGGAGGCACTCGAAGTACGCGATCTCCGGCTGGTAGCCGGCCTCGACCAGGGTCTCGAACCCGGCCTTGACCAGCGCCGAGGTGCCGCCGCACAGCACCGCCTGCTCGCCGAAGAGGTCGGTCTCGGTCTCCTCGGTGAAGGTGGTCTTGATGACGCCGGCGCGGGTGCCGCCGATGCCCTTGGCGTACGACAGGGCCAGCTCGAAGCCGTTTCCGGTGGCGTCCTGCTCGACGGCCGCGATACACGGCACGCCGCGGCCCTCCTCGTACTGGCGGCGGACCAGGTGGCCCGGGCCCTTGGGGGCGACCATGCAGACGTCCACATTGGCCGGGGGCTTGATGAAGTCGAAGCGAATGTTGAGACCGTGTCCGAAGAACAGCGCGTCGCCGTCCTTCAGGTTGTCCTTCACGGACTCCTCGTAGACCTTGGCCTGGATCGGGTCCGGGACCAGGATCATGATCACGTCGGCCTCGGCGGACGCCTCGGCGGGGGTGACCACGCGCAGGCCCTGCTCCTCGGCCTTCGCCTTGGACTTGGAGCCCTCGTGCAGACCGACCCGGACATCGACGCCCGAGTCGCGCAGCGACAGCGCGTGGGCGTGCCCCTGGCTGCCGTAGCCGAGGATTGCGACCTTACGGCCCTGGATGATGGACAGGTCGGCGTCGTCGTCGTAGAACAGCTCGGCCACTTCGGGAACTCCTAGCGTGTGGGTTGTGCGTCCCACCGTATGACGGGCGGGCGGGGGAAGGTTTCGGGGTCTCGCCATACGGTCCGGCGCGCGGTGGGCGCCGGACCAGGGTCTCCGCTGGTGGGGCGGGTCAGGCGGACCGGTCGAGCGCGCGCAGGCTCCGGTCGGTGATGGAGCGGGCGCCGCGCCCTATGGCGATGGTGCCGGACTGGACCAGCTCCTTGATGCCGTACGGTTCCAGCATCCTGAGCATGGCCTCGAGCTTGTCGCTGCTGCCGGTGGCCTCGATGGTGACGGCTTCCGGGGAGACGTCCACGGTCTTGGCGCGGAACAGCTGGACGATCTCGACGATCTGGGAGCGGGTCTCGTTGTCGGCGCGGACCTTCACCAGGACGAGCTCCCGCTGAATCGCCTGGCCGTCCTCCAGCTCGACGATCTTCAGCACATTGACCAGCTTGTTGAGCTGCTTGGTGACCTGCTCCAGCGGCAGCTCCTCGACATTGACCACGATGGTGATCCGGGAGATGTCGGGGTGCTCGGTGACGCCGACGGCCAGCGAGTCGATGTTGAAGCCGCGGCGGGAGAACAGGGCGGCGATCCGGGCGAGGATGCCGGGGGTGTTCTCCACCAGGACGGAGAGCGTGTGCTTGGACATGGGCTCGGTCTCTCTTCTTCTCTCGGTCCTGGTCTCAGTCGTCTTCGCCGTCGCCGAAGTCCGGGCGGGTGTCGCGCGCCGCCAGGATCTCGTCATTGGAGGTGCCGGCCGCGACCATCGGCCAGACCATGGCGTCCTCGTGGACGATGAAGTCCACGACCACCGGGCGGTCGTTGATCGCGTTGGCCTTCTCGATCACGGCGTCGAGGTCGGCCGGGTCCTCGCAGCGCAGCCCGACACAGCCCATGGCCTCGGAGAGCTTGACGAAGTCGGGAACGCGGGTGCCCGCGCTCTGCTGGGCGGGGGCGTCGGGGCCCGAGTGCAGGACCGTGTTGGAGTAGCGCTGGTTGTAGAAGAGGGTCTGCCACTGGCGGACCATGCCCAGCGCGCCGTTGTTGATGATCGCGACCTTGATCGGGATGTTGTTCAGCGCACAGGTGACCAGCTCCTGGTTGGTCATCTGGAAGCAGCCGTCACCGTCGATCGCCCAGACCGTACGGCCCTCGCCGGCACCGGCCTTGGCGCCCATGGCGGCCGGGACGGCGTAGCCCATCGTCCCGGCGCCGCCGGAGTTCAGCCAGCTGGCGGGTGTCTCGTAGTCGATGAAGTGGGCGGCCCACATCTGGTGCTGGCCGACGCCCGCGGCGAAGATCGTGCCCTCCGGAGCGAGCTGCCCGATCCGCTGGATGACCTGCTGCGGGGAGAGGCTGCCGTCGGCGGGCTGGTCGTAGCCGAGCGGGTAGGTCTCCCGCCACCGGTTCAGGTCCTCCCACCAGCCGCTGTAGTCACCGGCGTGGCCCGCGTCGTGCTCGGCCTGGACGGCGACGACCAGGTCCGCGATGACCTCGCGGGCGTCTCCGACGATGGGCACGTCGGCGGCACGGTTCTTACCGATCTCGGCCGGGTCGATATCCGCGTGGACGATCTTGGCGTAGGGGGCGAAGGAGTCCAGCTTGCCGGTGACGCGGTCGTCGAAGCGGGCTCCGAGCGCCACGATCAGATCGGCCTTCTGCAGGGCGGTCACGGCGGCGACGGTGCCGTGCATGCCCGGCATGCCCAGGTGGAGGTGGTGGGTGTCGGGGAAGGCGCCCAGCGCCATCAGGGTGGTGGTGACCGGCGCCCCGGTCAGCTCGGCCAGCACCTTCAGCTCGGCGGTGGCCCGCGCCTTGAGCACACCGCCGCCGACGTACAGCACCGGGCGCTCGGCCTGGGTGAGCAGGCGGGCGGCCTCGCGGATCTGCTTGGCGTGCGGCTTGGTGACCGGGCGGTAGCCGGGCAGATCGATCTGCGCCGGCCAGGAGAAGGTGGTCTGCGCCTGGAGCACGTCCTTGGGGATGTCGACCAGGACCGGGCCGGGACGGCCGGTGGAGGCGATGTGGAACGCCTCGGCGATCGTGCGGGGGATGTCCTCGGCCTTGGTGACCAGGAAGTTGTGCTTGGTGATCGGCATGGTGATGCCGCAGATGTCCGCCTCCTGGAAGGCGTCCGTACCGATGGCCTTGGACGCCACCTGGCCGGTGATCGCGACGATCGGGACCGAGTCCATATGGGCGTCGCCGATGGGGGTGACCAGGTTGGTGGCTCCGGGGCCCGAGGTCGCCATGCAGACGCCGACCTTGCCGGTGGCCTGGGCGTAGCCGGTGGCGGCGTGGCCCGCGCCCTGCTCATGGCGGACGAGCACATGCCGGACCTTCGAGGAGTCCATCATCGGGTCGTAGGCGGGGAGGATCGTGCCACCGGGGATGCCGAAGACGGTGTCGGCACCCACTTCCTCGAGGGAACGGATGAGGGACTGCGCGCCCGTGACGTGCTCGACGGGGGCGGACTGCGGTCCGCCGCTACGGGGCCGAGGCTGGGGGTGATGGGACCCGGGGGCCTGCTCGGTCATCGGCATTCTCTTCTCGAAGATGAGGTTCGGTGCGGGAGGGTGAGGGCGGGCGGTGCACCGGGTGCCGGTGCAACAAAAAACCCCTCGTGCCGTAAGGCAAGCGAGGGGAGCGCGCCGGTGAGGGTCCGCAGGGCTTCAACGGGCCCTGCTCAGCCGACGCGCTGTCCAAGTACGAGAATTCGGGTGCGCATGGCTCCGACCCTCCCCCCGGCGCACATCGGGTGTCAAGTGGGTGGGACGGGCGTCTCAGTATTTGAGCGGGTCGGCGGGTGGGTGTGCGGCTCCGTACGGCGCGGACCGTGGGATCCGCCATGGCCGGCGTGACCGCCGTGGCGGATCGGCAGGGCGCCGCCGACGAGCAGCGGTGGCTCCGAGCGCGGCACGGGATAGCCGCCGCGCAGCAGGGCCCGGCGCAGCCGGTGCTCGTCCAGCGGTCCGCTGAAGGCCGCCCCCTGGGCGTGGGTGCATCCCATACCGCGCAGGGTGACGATCTGCTCGGGCAACTCCACCCCCTCTGCGATGGACTGCATTCCGAGGTCTCCGGCGATCCTCAGCAGCCCAGCGGTGATCTTGTGGAGCCGTGAGGACTCGACCACGCCCTCGACCAGCCCGGGGTCCAGTTTCAGCACATCGATGGGGAGCCTGCGCAGCGCCCTGATCGCGGCATAGCCGCTGCCGAAGCCGTCCAGGGCGATCCGCACCCCCAGGCGGCGCAGCGCGCCGAGGCGGTGCTCGAGCTCGTCGAGCGGCACCCGTGGATCGCTGTCGGTCAGCTCCAGGATCAGCGCGCCGGACGGCAGCCCATGGCGGGCCAGCAGGGTCTCCACGGCCTTGGGCGGCAACGACTTGTCCACCAAACGGCTCGCGGGGAGCCGCACGCAGACCGGGACCGGGTGGCCGTCGCGGCGTCGCTGGGCGGCCTGCTCGACGGCCGCCTCCAGCATCCAGCGGGACAGCTCGGCGGTGCGGGCCGTGTCCTCACCGCCCCCACGGCCGTTGTCGGCGACCCGGAGGAACTCGGCGGGGGTGAACAGGATCCCCTGGGCCGAGCGCCAGCGGGCCTGCGCCGCGACCGCGGTGATCCGGCCGCTGGTCAGCTCGACGACGGGCTGGTGCAGCAGCACGAACTCCCCGTCGTGCAGCGCGGCGCGGAGTCTGGTGGCGACCTCGGCGCGACGCGCCACCTCGGCCTGCATCTGCGGTGCGTACAGCTCGACGCGGTTCTTGCCCGCGGCCTTGGCGCGGTACATCGCCAGGTCGGCGTTGCGCATCAGGGCGCCGGGGCTGGTGCCGGGCTCGGCGAAGGCGACGCCGATGCTGGCGGCCACGCGGACCTCGGTGCCGCCCTCGACCCGGTAGGGCTGGGAGAGCCGGACCCGCAGCCGGTCGGCGATCTCCATGATGCGCTGCTCTCGGGCGCCCACGTCCCCCGCGCCGTCGCCGTCGCCGATGATCAGGGCGGCGAACTCGTCGCCCCCGAGCCGGGCCGCGCAGTCGCCGGACCCGGACCGCACGGACTCCTGGAGCCGGCGGGCGGCCTGGACCAGCAGCTCGTCACCGGCGTGGTGGCCGACGGTGTCGTTGACCGCCTTGAAGCCGTCGAGGTCGATGAAGAACACGGCGGTGCCGGCGTCCGTACGGCGGCGGCCTCCGACGGCGTGCCGGACCCGCCGGGTGAACAGGGCGCGGTTGGGCAGATCGGTGAGCGGGTCGTGCTCGGCGTTGTGCTGCAGCTGGGCCTGGAGCCGGACCCGCTCGGTGACATCGCGGCTGTTGAAGATCAGGCCGCCGTGGTGGCGGTTGATCGTGGACTCCACGTTGAGCCAGTCGCCGGAGCCGGAGCGGAAGCGGCATTCGATGCGCGTCGTGGGCTCCTCGCCCGGTGAGGCGGCCAGGAACCGGCGGACCTCGTGGACCACCGATCCGAGGTCCTCGGGGTGGATGAGCGAGGCCAGCTCGGAGCCGACCATCTCGTCCGCGTCGCGGCCGTAGACCCCGGTGGCGGCCGGGCTGACGTAGCGCAGGATTCCGGTGGGTGCGGCGATCATGATCACATCGCTGGAGCTCTGCACCAGGGACCGGAAGTGATTCTCCTTCTCGGCGAGTTCCTGGGTGAGCCTGATGTTGTCCATCAGCATGATCGCTTGTCGGACGACGAGCGCGAGTACGACCGCGCAGGCGGTGGAGAGCACCACCCCGTCGATCGGACGGCCGTCCATCACGTTGAACAGGACCCCCAGGGTGCAGACGGCGGCGGCGAGATACGGCGCGAGTGCGGCGAGCGAGCCCGCGATGGGGACGCTCTGCTGCGCGGGGCGGCGCGCCGACGGCGGCTCCTGGGCGGCCTCGCGGCGGGCCACCCACGGGGCGTAGGCCAGCAGCGCGGAACCGGCGAACCATCCGGCGTCGAGTATCTGCCCGGAGCGGTAGTGCTCGCGCAGCAGCGGTGAGGTGAACAACGCGTCGCACAACACGGTGAGCGCGAAGGCGGCGATCGCGGTGTTGACCGCGGAGCGGTTGCCCGTCGAGCGCCGGAAGTGGAGCACGATCACCATGCTGACGAGCACGATGTCCAGCAGCGGATAGGCGAGCGCCAGGGCCCCGCGGGCCACGGAGGCGCCGTCCCCCCCGAACTGCCCGGTGTGGGCGAGCGCGAGGCTCCAGGAGAGGGTCACCAGCGATCCGGCGATCAGCCAGGCGTCCAGCCCCAGGCAGATCCACCGGGCCCGGCTGGTGGGGCGCTTGGCGAGCACCAGCATCCCGACGATGGCGGGCGGGGCGAAGAGCAGGAAGCAGAAGTCGGCGGCGGACGGGGTCGGTACGGGGCGGCCGAGCACCACCTCGTACCAGCCCCATACGGCGTTCCCCAGCGCGGCCATGGCCGAGGAGGCGGCGAACAGCAGCCAGGCCGGGCGGAGTCGGCCGGCGTGCCGGCGGCCGTGCCACAGACAGGACACCGCGGCGGCGAGCGCTGCCGCGCTCAGCCCGAAGTCACCCATGAAGAGGGCGAGTTCGGTCGATCCCCAGCCGAGGATCGCACCCGCCGCATAGCCGCCGCAGACCAGGGCGAGGACCACTTGCGGTAACAGCCCGGCACCGCCGCCGGAGACCGACGGCCGCGCGAGCACCGCTCCCGTGGCGCTCACTGGACTGCCATCCACTGCGTGGCGGACCACTGGCGCCGCGGGGACCCCGGGAGCGGTATCCCCGTGGGCCTCATCGAGTTGGAGATCCGCGCGGCTGCGCGGAAATGTCGCGGTCGACGCCTGAGCTGCGTCGGGTTGTCGGTCCATCGGCCATACATCGCCCGTCGCCCCCCTCGAGTTCCGGTCCATCGCTGACGCCGTCAGGTCAGTGGCGCAGCCCCCGCTCGGGACGATACACCAGACTGGTCACTCAGGGACATAGGCCACCTACGGTCCGTAACCGACTACGGCGTTGTATATACGCAGTGGAGTCAATCGGTGCCTGTATGTGCTTCCAGAGGCATGTCTACCCCGTCGTGGCGACGAGATGTGCCAGCGACTCGCCGCGCGCGAAGCGGTGCAGCTGATCCCTCAACAGCCGCTTGGCGCGCGGGAGGAAGGCCGACGTGGGGCCGCCCACATGCGGGGAGATGAGCACCCCTGGAGCGTGCCACAGCGGATGCCCGGCGGGCAGTGGTTCGGGGTCGGTCACATCGAGCGCGGCCCGCAGCCGGCCCGACTCCACCTCTGTGAGCAGGGCCTTGGTGTCCACGACCCCACCACGGGAGACGTTCACCAGCAGCGCCCCGTCCTTCATCCGCGACAGGAACTCCGCCCCGGCCAGGCCGCGGGTGCCCTCGGTGAGCGGGGTCACCAGCACCACCACATCGGCTTCCGGAAGCAATCGGGGCAGTTCGTCGATCGGATGCACCGGGCCGCGCTCGGTCGTGCGCGGGGAGCGCGCGACGCGCGCCACCCGCTCGCACTCAAAGGGTACGAGCCGGTCCTCGATCGCGCTGCCGATGGCCCCGTAGCCGACGATCAGTACGGACTTGTCGGCGAGCGCCGGACGGAAGCCGGAGCGCCACTCCTCGGCGTCCTGGCCCCGGACGAAGTCGGGGATACCGCGCAGCGAGGCCAGGATGAGGGTGAGGGCGAGCTCGGCGGTACTCGCGTCGTGCACCCCTCGTGCGTTGCACAGCCGCACCCCGGGCGCGAGATCCGCCAGCGCGGGCTTGATGTGGTCTATTCCGGCGGTGAGGGTCTGCACCACCCGCAGGTTGGTCATGGCCGTCAGCGGGCGGGTGCACACCTGCGGCGGCTTCATGTACGGGACGCAGTAGAACGCGCAGCGCGCCGGGTCGGTGGGGAAGTCGGGGCCGCCGTCCCAGTGGGCGTATTCGAGGGAGTCGGGCAGGCCGTCGATCTCCTCGGGCGGGATGGGCAGCCACACCAGGTCGCGCGCTTCGGATGAACCCTGAGTCGCATCGTGCTGGCGGAACGTATCGCTGTGATCTGCACTCATGCCAGGAGGCTATGCGATCACCGGCAGCCCGCAGAGGTTAGTTTGGGGTCCGAGGGAACGGGAGGGGTCAGGCGAGGTGAAGCGCAGGAAAATCGGAGCGGCGGCGCTCGAAGTGGGTGCGATCGGCCTGGGGTGCATGCCGATGAGCTGGGCGTACACCGCTTCGCAGCGCAGCGGCGAGACTTCGGTGCGCGCCGTGCACACCGCGCTCGACTCGGGCGCGAGCCTGCTGGACACCGCCGACATGTACGGCCCCTTCACCAATGAGCTGCTGGTGGGGCGGGTGCTCAAGGAGCGGCGGGCGGACGCCTTCGTGTCCACCAAATGCGGGCTGCTGGTGGGCGAGCAGCACATCGTGGCCAACGGGCGGCCCGGCTATGTGAAACGGGCCTGCGACGCCTCGCTGCGCCGGCTGCAGACCGATGTGATCGACCTGTACCAGTTGCACCGGGCCGACCCGGAGGTGCCCATAGAGGAGACCTGGGGCGCGATGGCGGAGCTGGTGGCGGCCGGGAAGGTGCGGGCGCTGGGGCTGTGCGCCGTGGGCGCGCGGGCGCAGCGGAGGGCGGGCGCGCGGATGCACGACGCCACGGTGCGCCAACTGGAGCGGGTCCAGCAGGTCTTTCCGGTCAGCTGTGTACAGGCGGAGCTGTCGGTGTGGTCGCCCGACGCGCTGGAGGCGCTGGTGCCGTGGTGCGCCTCGCGCGGGGTGGGCTTCCTGGCGGCGATGCCGCTGGGCAACGGCTTCCTGAGCGGGACGCTGACCCCGGGGCAGGGCTTCGAGCCGGACGACATGCGGGCCCGGCATCCGCGGTTCACTGCGGAGATGATGGCCGCGAACCAGCCGATCGTGGCGGGTCTGCGACGGGTCGCCCGGCGGCACGGGGACGAGGTGACCCCGGCGCAGGTGGCCCTGGCCTGGCTGCTGGCGCAGGGGCCGCATGTGGTGCCGGTGCCGGGGACGAAGCGGGAGCGGTGGGCGGCGGAGAACTGCGCGGCGGCCGATATGGCTCTCTCGCACGAGGACCTCGCGGAGATCGCGGAGCTGCCGCCGGCGCGGGGGTCGTGGGACTGAGGTTGAGGTGCCGCGGGCGGGCGGCCGGGGTGGGCGCATGCGCGCCTGGTCCGGGTGCGCGCTCGGTCCGGGTACGCGCGTGGTCCGGGTGCGCGCCTGGTCCGGGTCCGGATCGGGGATGGGAACCCGGCGCGAGGCAGCGGTGTATAAGAATCAGTGCCGTGCCGCGGCACACGTGCCCATGGAGAGGAATCCGACCGTGCGACGTCCTCGCGTGATCTCTGTACTCGCCGCCGCTGCCGCCGTGTTGCTCGTGGCGGGCTGCTCGTCCGACGGCGACAGCATCACCAGGCCGGGCGGCCGCTCGTCCGTGCCCTCGAAGCCGGGCGGCGGGGGCTCCTCGGGCGCGCCCTCGCCGACGGAGTCCGCGGCGCCCGCGAAGGGCTCGGTGAAGGTGGTGCGCACCCTCACCACGAAGCTGGACTCCCCTTGGGGGCTCGCACCGCTGCCCGGCGGGGATCTGCTGGTCTCCTCGCGGGACACCGGAAAGATCTTCAAGGTCTCGGCGGACACGGGGAAGAAGACCGAGGTGGGGTCCGTCCCGGGCGTCTCCGCCGCCGGTGAGGGCGGGCTGCTGGGGCTGGCCGTCTCCTCCGACTTCGGCGCGGACCACATGGTCTACGCGTACTTCACCACCGACTCGGACAACCGCATCGTCCGCATGGTGTATGACGACAAGCGCCCCGCGGGCGATCAGCTGGGCGCCCCGGACACGATCTTCAAGGGCATCCCCAAGGGCACGATCCACAACGGCGGCCGCATCGCCTTCGGCCCGGACAAGATGCTCTACGCGGGCACGGGAGAGAGCGGCGACCGCGGGCTCGCCCAGGACATGGACTCCTTCGGCGGCAAGATCCTGCGGATGACCCCGGACGGCGAGCCCGCGCCCCGCAATCCGGACGCCCAGTCGGTCGTCTACTCCTGGGGTCACCGCAATGTGCAGGGCCTGGCCTGGGATGCGGACAAGCGGCTGTGGGCCTCCGAGTTCGGCCAGGACACCTGGGACGAGCTCAATCCGATCGAGCCGGGCAAGAACTACGGCTGGCCGGAAGTCGAGGGCCAAGCCGGCAAGAAGGGCTTTGTCGATCCGATCGAGCAGTGGAAGCCCGAGGACGCCTCGCCGAGCGGAATCGCCTTCGCCAAGGGCTCGATCTGGATGGCGGGGCTGCGCGGTGAGCGGCTGTGGCGCATTCCGCTGAAGGGCGAGAAGCCGGTGGCGAAACCGCAGTCGTTCCTGGACGGGAAGTACGGACGGCTGCGCAGCGTGGTGGCGGCGGACGACGGGGGGCTGTGGCTGACGACGAGCAATACCGATGGGCGTGGCAAGCCGGGCAAGCAGGACGACCGGATCCTGCGGCTGGAGGTCCGCTGAGGGGGGCGTGAGGTCCGCTGAGCGGAGAGAGTCCGCTGGGCGGACGGCGAACCGGCCGATCCTGCCACCGAGTTCGGGTGGACATGTCGCGGCGTGCCCGTTCTGTGAGCGGTCTGCCTACACTGGCAGCAGCCGCACGCCTACGGGGGTCGTCATGTTCAACCTCATCGAGGAGCTATTCGCGCCCGGCCGCAAGCACACCGAGGAAGAGCGCAACCGGCTGGAGTACACGCTCGACGAGACGGGGAGCAGCGACCCGGGGAAGGGCCCTGTGGACCTCGACTCCGGCCGGGTGGTGATCCGGCCCCGCGAAGAGGGCTGACCCGGCGCAGGTCCAGCGCGCAGCGCGGATGGTGAGCGCCCGCGCCTCCGGCTCGCAACGCGGGTTGTAAGTGCCGCGGGTCCGGTCAGCGCCCTGCGCGGGCTGTGAGCACCGGGTGTCCGGTCGGCGCGCAGTGCGAGCTGTGAGCACCGGGCGTCCAGTCGGCGGGCAGCGCGGGCTGTGAGCACCGGGCGTCCAGTCGGCGGGCAGCGCGGGCTGTGAGCACCGGGCGTCCAGTCGGCGCGCAGTGCGGGCTGTGAGCACCGGGCGTCCAGTCGGCGGGCAGCGCGGGCTGTGAGCACCGGGTGTTCGGTCGGCGCGTGCGTCCGGTCAACGCCCAGTGCGTCCGGTTATCGCCCATCCCATCAAGCGTGCCCATCCCGTCAGCGCCTCCGTGCGTCCGGTCAACGCGCCGCGCACCCCGTCAGGGCGCGTCCCGCCGGCCCGCGCATCCCAGCACTCCGCGGCACTCCGTGTCTCCTGTCACGCGCGCTCAGCGCGCCGCCGCGCCGTCGGCCAGGCCGTCCACCAGCCGCAGCCGATGGGCCACGGCGGCCGCCTCGCCCCGGCCCGAGACGCCCAGCTTGGCCAGGATGTTGGAGACATGGACGCTCGCCGTCTTGGGCGAGATGAAGAGCTCCTCGGCGATCTGGCGATTGCTGCGCCCCGCGGCGACCAGCCGCAGCACATCCCGCTCCCGGGGTGTCAGCCCCAGTTCCTCGGCCGGATCGGCGGGCTCGGCGGGCTTGGCGGACTCGGCGGCGGGGATCAAGGAGCCCGGAGCCTGGGCACCCGGAGCCGGGGGCAGTGCGGGGGTGCGGGGCAGGGCCGCGTCGAGCGCGGGGCGGGTCGCGGCGGACGCCAGGGGCAGCCGGGCGCGCCGGGCCAGCAGCTCGATCTCCTCGCGCAGCGGGCGGGCACCCAGCCAGTCGGCCACGGCATGCGCCTGGACGAGCAGTTCGGCGGCGTGCTCGCGATCGGCCCGGGCCGGGGCGCCCTGGCCCGGGGTGAGCAGCGCCTCCGCCCAGCGGTGGCGGGCGCGGGCCAGCGGATACGGGCGGTCCAGCGCGGCGAAGGCGTCCGTGGCCTCGGCCCAGAGGTCGGGCCGGTCCCGGCCCTCGGCGCGCTCCAGTTCGGCCTGGAGCATCGCCGCGTGGGCCCGCCATACCGGCACGGGCTGCGCCACCCGCTTCGCGGCGGCCCGGAGGCGGGCCAGCGCCTCGCCCCGGCCCGGCTCGGCCGTGGGCAGTCCGCGTGCGGCCGACTCGGCCGCGGCGGCCGTGTACAGCAGCGGCCAGGCGTAGCGCTGCATCCCGGTCGGGAAACCGGCCTCGACGACCTGGTCCAGCACGGCCCGGACCTCCAGGATCCGGCCGCGCGCCGCCGCGAGTTCGATGGCCCTGCCCGCGGCCTGGAGGGTGTACTGCGGTTCGGGGTCGTGGGCGCCGTAGTGCTCGCGGGCGGCGGCCAGCTCGCGCTCCGCCGTGTCCCATTCGCCGCGCGCCAGCGCCAGTTGGGCGAGCCGGTTGGCGGCGGTGCCGCGCGGCTTGGTGCCGAGGGCGAGCCGCCGGGTCTTCAGGGCCGCCACCTGCGCCTCGTCCCAGCGGCCCAGGGAGAACAGCGACTCGGCCAGATTTCCGTACACCCAGGCCCGGGAGTCCACCAGGCCGAAGCGGTCCAGGATCCGGGCGCCCTCCTCGGCGGTCTCCACCGCCTCGGCCGACCGGCCGACCCCCTCCAGCGCCGAGGCGAGATTGACATAGCACCGCCCCAGGACGCTGATGTCGCCGAGGGCCACGGCCCGCCGGCAGACCTCGCGCATCTCGGCCAGCCCGCGCTCGGTGTCGCCGGAGTCACCGGTGAAGTAGCCCAGCGTCAGCCGGGCGTTCAGCTCCGTGCTCTCGGCGCCGACCAACCGGGCCAGCTCCACCGCCCGTTCGGCGGCCGCCAGGCCCTCCGGCCCGGGCCGGTGCGTCATCGTCCAGCCCGCCACCTGCGCCATGACATCGGCGTGCACGGGGGACGGCGGCAGCCCGCGCACCAGCTCCTGGGCACGGCTCAGCTCCGCCCAGCCGTCCCCGCGCGCCAGGCCCTCCATCAGCTTGGACTGCTGGGTCCAGAACCAGGCGGCGCGCAAAGGGTCACGACCGCTTCCGTCCAGCGCCCGCAGGGCCCGCTTGGCGACGGCCAGCGCCCGCTCCCGCTGCCCGGACATATGCGCCGCGACCACCACCTCGGCGAGCAGATCGAGCTGGCGCAGCGCCTGGTCCTCACAGCCACAGGCGGGGTACACCTCGGCGTAGTCCACCGGCCGCTGCGCCTCCCGTATCTCCTCGGGGACGTCCTCCCACAGCTCCATGGCCCGCTCCAGCAGCCGCAGCTGCTCCGCGTGGGCGTACCGCCGCCGCGCCTCGACGGACGCCTGGAGCACGGCGGGCAGGGCCTTGGCGGGGTCGTGGGCGTGGTACCAGTAGCTGGCCAGCCTGGCTGCCCGCTCATCGGCCCGCACCAGCGCGGGCTCGGCCTCCAGGGCCTGGGCGAAGCGCCGGTTGAGCCGGGAGCGCTCCCCGGGCAGCAGATCGTCGACGACGGCCTCGCGCACCAGCGCGTGCCGGAAGCGGTAGCCGCTGTCGTCGGCCGTGGGGCGCAGGATGTTCGCCCCGACCGCGGCCCGTAGCGCGTCGATCAGCTCGTCCTCGCCCAGCCGGGCGACCGCCCGCAGCAGTTCGTACTCCACGGAGGAGCCGCCCTCGGCGAGGATCCGCACCACGCCCTGGGCCTCCTCGGGCAGCGCCTCGACCCGCACCAGCAGCAGATCGCGCAGGGATTCGCTGAGCCCGGTGCTGCAGCCCTCATTGAGGGAGCGGGCGATCTCCTCGACGAAGAAGGCGTTGCCGTCGCTGCGCTTGAAGATCCGGTCGACCAGGTCGCGCTCCGGCTCGGCCCCGTTGATCCCGGTGAGCTGGGCGTGCACCTCGCCCCGGGTGAAGCGGGAGACCTCGATGCGCCGCACCTCGCGCATCCGGTCCACCTCGGCGAGGAAGGGGCGCAGCGGATGGCGGCGGTGGATGTCGTCGGAGCGGTACGTGGCCACGACCAGCAGCCGGGCGCTGAGCAGCGAGCGGAAGAGATAGCCGAGCAGTTCGCGGGTGGAGCGGTCGGCCCAGTGCAGATCCTCGATGGCGACGACGAGCGTGCGCTCCGCTGCCAGCCGCTCCAGCAGCCTTACGGTGAGCTCGAACAGCCGGGCCCGGCCGTCCCCGTCGTGCGACGCCCGGCTGGTCTCGCCCAACTCGGGCAGCAGCCGGGCCAGTTCGCCCTCCTGTCCGGCGGCGGCCCCGTCCAGCTCGCTGCCCAGTTTGCGGCGCAGTGAGCGCAGCACGGTGGACACGGGCGCGAACGGCAGCCCGTCGGCCCCCATTTCCACACAGCCGCCGACCGCCGCGACGGTCCCCGCGGCCACGGCCGAGGCCAGGAACTCGTCGATGAGCCGGGTCTTGCCGACCCCGGCCTCCCCACCGACCAGCAGCACCTGCGGCTCGCCCGCGGTGGCGCGGGCCAGCGCGTCCTCGAGGGTGGCCAACTCCTGGGCGCGACCGACGAACACCGGGCTGACAGACGTGGTGAACACGTCGTCGAGCATCGCACAGGGCCCTGACACCGCGGCATCGCCTTTTCCGCCCACCGCCGCCCCGGCACCTGCCGCCCCGGCGCCCGCTACCTCGGCCCCCGCCCCGGTACCTGCCGCCTCGGCCCCCGCCCGGGCGCCCATGACGAGCCGCACGGCCCGGCCTCCCTCAGGCCGCCGTGCGGTACGACCGTGGTGAGCGATGGCCGCGCCACCGCCGGACCGGCCTCACCCGCCCTCCGGACGCACGCTCGGCCGACCGGCCGCCGGACTCCTCCACCGCGTCCCGGACCAACCGGTGAGCGGCGGCCTCCCGCAGCAGCTCGGCCTCGCGGATCCGGTGCAACGCGTGGTGCAGCATGGTGTTCTCCCTGGTGACGCCGGTTTCGTGGAATGCGTCCACTCTCGTCGCCCAGGAGGGTCCGGCACATCGGGAGGCTGCCCGATCTTCGCTCGGCCCAGGGCCTTAGGCACCCTGCCCGCACGGCTGAGGAAGCCTGGGGAAGGGCCTTAGGGCGGAGAAGGGCCGTTAGGCGGAGAAGGGCCGTTAGGCGGAGAAGGGTCCTCAGGGCAGAGGAGGCGCTCCTCAGGGCGGAGGAGGCTGCTCAGGGAACCGGCGACCGTTCCGCACCGGCCCGCTCCGCCCCGCTCCCCGACTGGCCCGGCAGCGACACCGGCACCGGCCCTGAGGCCCGTCCCTCGCCGTCGCCCCCGCCGCCCTCCGCGCCGCCCTCCCCGTCACCCTCCGCCTTGATGCTGATCTTCGGCAGCAGCCGCTCCAGCCAGCCCGGCAGCCACCAGTTGGCGCCCCCGAGCAGATGCATCAGCGCGGGCACCAGGAGCGTCCGGAGGACGAAGGCGTCCAGGGCGACCGCGGCCGCCAGCCCGATGCCGAACATGGCGATGATCCGGTCACCGCTGAGCACGAACGCCGAGAAGACCGCGATCATGATGACGGCCGCGGAGTTGATGACCCGGCTGGTCTCGGCGAGCCCCACCCGGACCGCGGTGCGGTTGTCGCGGGTGCGCCGCCACTCCTCGTACATCCGGCTGACCAGGAAGACCTGGTAGTCCATGGAGAGCCCGAAGAGCACCGACACCATGATCACCGGCAGGAAGGGCTCGATGGGGCCCGCCCTGCCCAGCCCCAGCAGTTCGCTTCCCCAGCCCCATTGGAAGATCGCGACCACCACGCCGAAGGACGACGCGACGGCGGCCACATTCATGACCGCCGCCTTGATCGGGATGCCGATGCTGCGGAACGCGAGCAGCAACAGCACACATCCCAGCGCCACCACCACCCCCACGAACAGCGGCAGCTTGCTGACGATCACCGCGGCGAAGTCGTCGTAGCCCGCGGTCAGCCCGCCGACGTACACCCGCAGCGAGCTGCCCTCCTCGGCCCGGGGCAGCACCTCGGCACGCAGCCGTCCCACGAGGTCGGAGGTGGCCCGCGACTGCGGTGCCGTCGTGGGGACGACCGTGATGACGCCGGTGTCGCCGCCTCCGCCCAGGTCAGCGGCGCTCACCGAGGCGACCCCGTCGATGGTGCGCAGCACCTTGGGCAGTTGGGTGAAGGCCATACGGTCGTCGGCCCCGTCGATGCTGCCCATCAGCGTCAACGGCCCGTTGAAACCTGGCCCGAACCCGTCGGCCAGCAGGTCGTACGCCCGTCGCGTGGTCGAGGCCGAGGGGCCGTTGCCCTGATCCGAGGTGCCCAGGTGGAGCGAGAAGGTGGGGAGCGCGAGCAGCGCGATGAGGGCGGCCGCGGCCGCGCCCAGCAGCTTGGGGCGGCGTTCGACGCAGACCGCCCAGCGGGCGCACAGGCCCTTGGTCGCCGTGGCTTCCGGCCCCCGCTCGGCCAGCCGTCTGCGCTCCCGCCGGCTCAGGGCCCGCATGCCGATCAGGCCGAGCAGCGCGGGCAGCAGGGTGAGCGAGGCGGCGACCGTAAGGGCGACGGTGAGCGCCGCCGCGACCGCCACCCCGTTGAGGAAGGACAGCCGCAGGACCAGCATGCCGAGGAGCGCGAGACAGACGGTCGCCCCCGCGAACACCACCGCGCGCCCCGAGGTGACCACCGCGCGCTGTGCGGCCTGTTCGACCGACAGCCCGCGCCGCAGCCCCCTGCGGTGCCGGGTGACGATGAACAGCGCGTAGTCGATCCCCACGCCGAGGCCGATCAGCATGCCGAGCATGGGCGCGAAGTCTGCGATGGTCATGGCGTGGCCGAGCAGCCCGATGGCCGCGTACGCGGTGCCGACGCCGATGAGCGCGGTGGCGATCGGCAGCAGCGTCGCCGCGAGCGAGCCGAAGGCGAGGAAGAGGACCACGGCGGCCACGCCCACCCCGATGGCCTCGCTCAGATGGGCGGGGCCGGTCCGCTCGGTGAGCCCGGCGCCCGCACCGCCCATCTCGACCTCCAGGCCCCGAACCCCGGAGGCGGCGGAGCGCGCCGTGTCCAGCACCCGGCGCACCTCCGCCTCGCCCAGGTCGGCGGCGGGTTTGCGGAAGACCACGGTGGCGTAGGCGGTGTGCTGGTCGGCGCTGATCCCGCTGGTGTCGCCGGAGCCGTAGGGGCCGGTCACGGAGGCGACGCCGGGCAGGTCCGCGACCTGCCGCAGCGCCGCCGTCATCCGCCGTTCGACCCCCGGCGCGCGTACGGTGCCCGCGCCGTCCCCGGTGTGCCAGACGATGGTGTCGCTGTCCCCCGCCCGGTCGGGCAGCCGCCGCTCCAGCAGGGCGGAGGCCTTGGAGGAGTCGGTGCCGGGGATGTCGTAGTCGTTGGAGTACGCGGACCCGATCACGGCCGACGCCGCGGCGACCCCCGCGAAGGCGGCCAGCCACAGCGCGATGACGAGGGCGCGGCGCCTGAGACACCACCGGGCGAGTGCGGCCATGGCTGCCTTCCGGTTCGGGCGCCAGGGGCGGCGTGATGTGGCTGTGACCTGAGCACTCTGTCAGGCGGATAAGATCCTTTGTCCCCTTTGTGGGCTTCACCACATGAATGAGCGGGAAGTCGGAGAGCATGACTCCTGCCGCGTCCCGAGGCCGCCGACCGCGTATCGGCATCGGCGGTATGCACATCGAGTCCAGCACCTTCAGCCCGCACCGCGCCGGCTACGACGACTTCCGCGTCACCCGCGAAGCGGAGCTGCTGGAGCGCTACGCCTGGACCGGGTCGGACGGCGATCTGGCCGGGCGCGCCGAGTGGGTGCCCCTCCTCCACGCCGTCGCGCTCCCCGGCGGCCCGGTCGAGCGCGAGACCTACGACCGGATCAAGGGCGAGCTGATCGAGCGGCTGCGCCGGGCCGGTCCGCTCGACGGGCTGGTGTACGACATCCACGGCGCGATGAGCGTGGTGGGCCTGGAGGACGCCGAAGCCGATCTCACCGAGGCCGTACGGGAGGCGATCGGGCCCGACGCGCTGATCTCCGCCGCCATGGATCCGCACGGCAATGTCTCCCGCCGCTTCGCCGGCCGACTCGATCTGCTCACCGCCCACCGTCTCGCCCCGCACGAGGACGCCTGGGAGACCCGTGAGCGCGCCGCCCGCAAGCTGGTGGAGCGCCTCGACTCCGGCCGGGGCCGCCCCCATCTCGCCTGGGTGCAGATCCCGGTGCTGCTGCCCGGTGAGCGCACCAGCACCCGTCTGGAGCCCGCCAAGTCGCTGTACGAGCGGCTGGCCGCCGTGGAGGCGATGAACGGCGTCGTGGACGCCGCGATCTGGGTGGGCTACGCCTGGGCGGACGAGCCGCGCTGCCGGGCGGCCGTGGTGGTGACCGGCGACGACCCGGTGCTCGCGGTCGAGCAGACCCGCTCCCTGGCCCGCGAGTACTGGGATGTGCGCCGCGACTTCGCCTTCGTCGGCCCCACCGGCGGCGCCGACGCGTGCATCGCCGAGGCCGTCGTCTCCTCCGCCCGCCCCTTCCTGATCAGCGACTCCGGCGACAATCCCACGGCCGGAGGCGCCGGGGACCTCGCCTATATGCTCGGCCGGCTGCTGGCCAACGAGGATCTGGCCGCCGGCCGCGCCACCGCCCTGCACCCCGGGATCACCGATCCGGCGGCGGTCGCGGAGTGCTTCGCCGCCGGGCCGGGCGCGAGGGTCCGGCTCCGCGTCGGCGGCGGGATCAGCCGGGGAACGGCGGACCACGCCGAGCCCTGCGAGCTGACCGGCGAGGTGGTCGCCCTGCGCCGGGACGACCCGGTCGGCGGGGACCTCGCGGCGGTGCGGCACGGGGGCGTCACGGTGATCCTGGTCAGCCGCCGCAAACCGTTCCACACCCTGGCCGACTTCGGCGAGCTGGACCCGCGCGACCATGACCTCGTCGTCGTCAAGATCGGCTATCTGGAGCCCGAGCTGTACGAGCTGGCGGCGGACTGGCGGCTCGCGCTCACCCCCGGCGGGGTCGACCAGGATCTGGCGCGTCTGGGCCACCGGCGCCTCGCGCGGCCGCTGTACCCGTTCGACGACGAGGGGTTCGAGGTGCCGCATCTGGAGCCGCTGCTGCTCTAGGGGGTGTCCGGCGGGCCTCGCCGCCCGCGGCGAGCTGCTCCCCTCCCCGCCCCTTCCCGAAACCGGGACTCCGCTCCGGACCCTGGCCTGCGCGGACGTCCGCCCGGCCGTCCGCCGCGTCGGCGTGCCGATGGCGATCAACCCACCAGTGCGGGCCCTCACGCCCTCACCGCCCACCGCGACCAGCCCCCGCCCTGCGGACGCCCTGGCCCCTGCCCACCGGCCGGACACTCGACCACCGCGTCACAGACGGCGCGGTCGGCGCCCCGACCGGGCACCCCGGATGCGCGCGGGCGTCCGCCCGGTCATCCGCTGCGCCGGCGTGCCGACCGCGCTCAGCCCGCCCGTGCCGGTGTTCACGGCGGCGACGGCCGACCCGTCGACCCCCGGGGGTCCAGGGGCGGAGCCCCTGGTAGCGGGAAGGGGCGGGCTGAGGAAAGAGCCGACCGGGCACCCCGTAGGAGCGCATACGACGGCGGCGGGGCGCGCCTCGCGCACCCCGCCGCCGTCAGGAATCGAAACGGACGAACGCCGAACCGGTCAGCCCTCGACGCCCAGCCTCTCCAGGATCAGCTCACGCACCCGCGCCGCGTCCGCCTGGCCGCGCGTGGCCTTCATGACCGCGCCGACCAGCGCACCCGCCGCCGCGACCTTGCCGCCGCGGATCTTGTCGGCGATGGCCGCGTTGGCCGCGATCGCCTCGTCCACGGCGGTGCCGAGCGCACCCTCGTCGGAGACGACCTTCAGGCCGCGCTTGGTGACGACCTCGTCCGGGCCGCCCTCGCCCGCGAGGACGCCCTCGATCGTCTGGCGGGCCAGCTTGTCGTTGAGCGAACCCTCCTTGACCAGCGCGCACACCCGGGCGACCTGCGCCGGGGTGATCGGCAGCGCCGCGAGCTCCACACCGTCCTCGTTGGCGCGGCGGGCCAGCTCGCCCATCCACCACTTACGGGCCTGGTCGGCCGGAGCGCCCTCGTCGATGGTGGCGGTGATCAGATCGATCGCGCCCGCGTTCAGCACCGACTGCATCTCGTGCCGGGACAGGCCCCACTCCTCGCGCAGCCGGTTGCGGTACACCCGCGGCAGCTCGGGAAGCCCGCCGCGCAGCTCCTCCACCCAGGCACTGGAGGGAGCGACCGGCACCAGGTCGGGCTCGGGGAAGTAGCGGTAGTCCTCCGCCTCCTCCTTGACCCGGCCGGAGGTGGTGGAGCCGTCCTCCTCGTGGAAGTGACGGGTCTCCTGGATGATCGTGCCACCGTCGCCCAGCACCGCGGCATGGCGCTGGACCTCGAAGCGCACGGCCCGCTCGACCGACCGCAGCGAGTTGACGTTCTTGGTCTCGGAGCGGGTGCCGAACTTCTCGACGCCGTGCGGGCGCAGCGACAGGTTCACATCGCAGCGCATCTGGCCCATTTCCATCCGCGCCTCGGAGACCCCGAGCGACTTGATGAGCTCGCGCAGCTCGGTCACATACGCCTTGGCGACCTCCGGGGCCTTCTCCCCGGCGCCGACGATCGGCTTGGTGACGATCTCGATCAGCGGGATACCGGCCCGGTTGTAGTCGAGCAGGGAGTGCTGGGCGCCGTGGATACGGCCGGTCGCGCCACCCACATGGGTGGACTTGCCGGTGTCCTCCTCCATATGGGCGCGCTCGATCTCGACCCGGAAGACCTCCCCGTCGACGTCGACGTCCAGATAGCCGTTGTAGGCGATCGGCTCGTCGTACTGCGACGTCTGGAAGTTCTTCGGCATGTCCGGATAGAAGTAGTTCTTCCGGGCGAAGCGGCACCATTCGGCGATCTCGCAGTTGAGCGCGAGCCCGATCTTGATGGCGGACTCGACGCCGGTCGCGTTGACCACCGGGAGCGAGCCGGGCAGGCCGAGGCAGGTGGGGCAGGTCTGCGTGTTGGGCTCGGCGCCCAGCGCCGTGGAGCACCCGCAGAACATCTTGGTCTTGGTGCCGAGCTCGACATGCACCTCGAGCCCCATCACGGGGTCGTAGGCGGCCAGGGCGTCCTCGTACGACACCAGTTCAGTGACGGTCACGGAAAAACTAACCTCTCAGTCCGCGAGGACGTCGTCGTCGCCCATGCGCTTGAGCTCGCGGACGAGCAGGGCGACGCCGGTGACGATGGCGGCGGCCGAGACCAGCGCGTCGGCCAGCTGCAGCTTGTCGTTCTCGAAACGGGCCTTCTTGACCTGCTTCGCCACGCTGACCGCGCCGAACAGCGAGCCCGCGATGGACAGGTAGGTGCCGGGCCGGGACTTCTTGAAGCCCTTGGCCTTCTTGATCGCACTCATAGTGACGGTGCCTCCTCGAGCAGCGGATGGCCCCACTTCTCGGCGAGCGCGGCCTCGACCGCGGCGCCGACCTTGTAGAGCCGGTCATCGGCCATGGCGGGGGCGATGATCTGCAGTCCGACCGGCAGACCGTCCTCCGGCGCCAGACCGCAGGGCAGTGACATGGCCGCGTTCCCCGCGAGGTTCGTGGGAATCGTGCAGAGGTCGGCCAGATACATCGCCATCGGGTCGTCGGCGCGCTCCCCGATCGGGAAGGCGGTGGTCGGGGTGGTCGGCGAGATCAGCACGTCGACCCGCTCGAACGCCTTCTCGAAGTCACGCTTGATCAGCGTACGGACCTTCTGCGCGGAGCCGTAGTACGCGTCGTAGTAGCCGGAGCTGAGCGCATAGGTGCCGAGCATGATCCGGCGCTTGACCTCCGCGCCGAAGCCCTCCGCGCGGGTGAGCGCGGTGACCTCCTCCGCGGACTTGGTGCCGTCGTCGCCCACCCGCAGGCCGTAGCGCATGGCGTCGAAGCGGGCCAGGTTGGACGAGCACTCGGACGGCGCGATCAGGTAGTACGCGGCCAGCGCCTTGTCGAAGGACGGGCAGGAGATCTCCTCGATCTCGGCGCCCAGCTCCCGCAGCAGCTCCACCGACTCGTTGAAGCGCTGCATGACGCCGGCCTGGTAGCCCTCGCCCGCGAACTCCTTGACGACGCCGATGCGCATGCCCCGCACGCTTCCGTTGCGCGCGGCCTCGACGACGGCCGGGACCGGCTCGTCGATGGAGGTCGAGTCCATCGGGTCGTGCCCGGCGATGACCTCGTGCAGCAGCGCCGCGTCCAGCACGGTGCGGGCGCAGGGGCCGCCCTGGTCGAGCGAGGAGGAGAAGGCCACCATGCCGTAGCGGGAGACCCCGCCGTACGTCGGCTTGACCCCGACCGTGCCGGTGACGGCGGCCGGCTGGCGGATCGAGCCGCCGGTGTCGGTGCCGATGGCGAGCGGGGCCTGGAAGGAGGCCAACGAGGCGGAGGAGCCGCCGCCGGAGCCGCCGGGGATACGGGTGAGGTCCCAGGGGTTGCCGGTGGGACCGAACGCGCTGTTCTCGGTCGAGGACCCCATGGCGAACTCGTCCATGTTGGTCTTGCCGAGGATGATCACGTCCGCGTCCCGCAGCCGCTGGGTCACCGTCGCGTCGTACGGCGGGAGCCACCCTTCGAGGATCTTGGAACCGACCGTGGTCGGGATCCCCTTGGTGGTGAAGATGTCCTTGAGCGCGAGCGGAACACCGGCCAGCGGGCCCAGCTCCTCACCGCGCTCCCGCTTCTCGTCGACGGCGCGCGCCTGGGCGAGCGCCCCCTCACGGTCCACGTGCAGGAAGGCGTGCACCTTCTCGTCGACGGCCTCGATACGGGCCAGATGTGCCTCGGTCACCTCGACGGCGGTGACCTCGCCGGAGGCGATCTGGGCGGCGATCTCGGCCGCGGTGAGCCTGGTCAGGTCGGTCACGGTGGTCACTCCTCCCCCAGGATCTGCGGCACCTTGAAACGCTGCTGCTCCTGGGCCGGGGCGCAGGCCAGGGCCTGCTGCGGGGTCAGGGACGGACGGACCTCGTCCGCGCGCATGACGTTGGTCAGCGGCAGCGGGTGGGAGGTCGGCGGTACGTCTTGGTCGGCGACCTCGGAGACGCGGGCGACCGCGCCGATGATGTCGTCCAGCTGTCCGGCGAAGTGGTCGAGCTCTTCGGCCTTCAGCTCCAGACGCGCCAGCCGGGCGAGGTGGGCGACCTCCTCGCGCGTGATGCCAGGCATGCAGCGATCCTCAAAGTGAGTGTGGAGTGTTTCGGCCCCAATCCTATGGCTCTCCACACACGGCGCGCGAAAGGCTTTGGTGCACCCGCGTCACGGGCGCTCCCTCAGCGGGGAGGAACGGGTGGGCACAGCGCATCCACCGGCCCGCGGCCGACGACGAAACGCCCAGGCGGCGCCCCCAGGGCGGCACCCTCACGTCACGGGCTGGTCCGCGTCTTCCTCCGCGGGAGCCTGCGCCTGGTCCGACGGCTCCGCCGTCTCGCGGTGCCAGCCGCCCTCGCCCCGCGCCCGCAGCCAGGCCGTCGTCTCGTCCGGCGGCATCGCGGCGGCCACCAGCCAGCCCTGCACCGCGTCGCAGCCCAGGTCCCGCAGCCGCTCCCAGGTCTCGTCGTCCTCGACGCCCTCGGCCACCACGAGCAGGCCCAGCGAGTGGGCGAGGTCGACGGTACAGCGGACGATCTCGGCGTCCTCGTTGTCCACGGCCAGCCGGGCCACGAAGGAACGGTCGATCTTGAGCTCGCTCACCGGCAGCCGCCGCAGATGGACCAGCGAGGAGTAGCCCGTCCCGAAGTCGTCGAGCGACATCTTCACGCCGTGGCCGGTGAGCCCGGCCAGCGTGTCGGCGGCCCGCTGCGGGTCCTCCAGCAGGACGTGCTCGGTTATCTCCAGCTGCAGGGCGCCGGCCGGGACGCCGTGCCGGGCCAGCCGCCCGGCGACCGCGCCCGCGAAGCCGGGGGTGTGGACATCGCGCGGCGAGACGTTGACCGCGACCGGCACCTCGAGGCCGTCGGCGCGCCAGCGCGCGACCTGGCCCAGGGCGGTCTCCAGGACGTACTCGGTCAGCCGGGGCATCAGCCCGGAGCTCTCGGCCATGGAGATGAACTCGTCCGGCGGCACCCTGCCCCGGTCCGGGTGGACCCAGCGCACCAGCGCCTCCAGGCCCGCCACATGCCCGTCGAAGCCGACCTTGGGCTGGTAGTGCAGCTCGACGTCGCCCGCGTCCAGGGCGCGCCGCAGATCGCCGAGCAGCCCGAGCCGGTCGGGGGTGTTGCCGTCGCGCCGGGCCTCGTAGAGCTCGACTCCGCTGCGGTCCCGCTTGGCCTGGTACATCGCGACGTCGGCGCGGCGCAGCAGCCCCTCGGCGTCCAGTGCGTGGTCGGGGTAGACGGCGACCCCGGCGCTGGCCTCCAGCACCAGGGTCAGTCCGTCGAGGTCGAGGGGGGAGCCGAGGTCGCCGACGAGGACGCGGGCGCTGCGCTGGGCGCTGGTGAGCGAGTCGGTGGTGGGCAGCAGCACCGCGAACTCGTCGCCGCCGAGCCGGGCCACCTCCGCCCCGCGGGGCAGGGCGAGCCGCAGCCGCTCGGCGATCTGCAGCAGCAGCCGGTCACCGGCCAGATGGCCCAGGGTGTCGTTGACCGAACGGAAGCGGTCGAGGTCCAGCAGGACCAGCGCGGTGCGGGTGCCGGCCCGCTCGGACTCGTCCAGCGCGGTCCAGGTGCGCTCCAGCAGCCATTGGCGGTTGGGCAGCCCGGTGAGCGGGTCGCGCAACTGCTCCTCGGCGCGGACCCGGGCGATCCACAGCGTGGAGTCCAGGGCGACCAGCGGCACCGCGAACAGCGGGAGCAGCAGCGGGGTGTCCCCGGCGACGACCACGATGAGCGGGGCGATGCCGAGGAGCGCGATGCCGACGAGGGCCTGCCGGAAGAGGGCGGTGCGGGCGACGGTGGGCAGTCCGGCGCCGGGCGGGGCGAGGGAGCACCACAGCAGTGCGCGGGTCACCGCGAGATAGACGAAGGCGGCCAGGGCCGTCTGGGGGATGGCGGAGACGTCCCAGGTGTCGGTGCGCCAGGGGTGTTCGACCGAGGGGGTGGTGCCGAAGGCGGCGAGGGTGAGGGCGGCCGCGCCGACCCCGAGAATGTCGACCGCGCCGTGCAGGACGGCCTGCCGCCATCGGTGCCGGCGGGCGGCGCCGACCAGGACGACCACGGCGAGGCTCACCAGCACGGCCGGAATCCAGCCGTAGAGCAGCAGCGCGGCCAGGGTTAACGCGGCCCCGGAACCGGTGCCGCCCCACCAGCGGTCGCGCCCGAGGGCGACCAGATGGCCGACGATGATTCCGGTGAGCACGGCGAGCGACCAGCCCACGGTGCCGTCGGGAAAGAGCGCATTGCCCGCGTCGAGCACTCGGAATACCCCGATGCCGAGTGCGAAAGCCGCCATGGCGACCGCCGCGGCCGGCAGCGCGGGCAGCACGGCCCGGCGCAGCCGCGACGCCGGGGCGGCGCTTTCGGTCGGTTTCATACCCGTCCCTCTCACAGCCGGCGGTGCCAGCGCCACGGCGGGCGCACACCTCAACAGTAGGCGGCAGAAGGGGAAGACGGGCGGCGATCGGCGACGGTTCCCCGAATGCCGCCCGACGATCCATGACCTTCTGCTATGCGCTGTAAGGGTGATGCCCGCCGGCTGTACCCGGGAAGTGCTCCCAGTCGTAATCCGGCCAGCTTTGCACCCGCCGGGCGGACAAGATGGCCGGACCACTGCGCCGGATGGGTGGAGCGGCTACTCCAACCGCCGCTCCACGGGCCGTCCGTGCTACTCGGCGGACTCTTCCGGAGGCGTCATCGCGACCTCTCTCGCCGCGTCCGGTCCCTGTTCGAGGAGGACGCCAAATCCTTCCTCATCGAGCACGGGAACCTTCACCTGCATCGCTTTGTCGTACTTCGAGCCCGGATTGTCGCCGACTACCACGAAATCGGTCTTTTTCGAAACCGATCCGGTGACTTTGGCACCACGGCTCTGCAGCGCCTCTTTGGCCCCATCTCGGGTGTACGACTGGAGCGTTCCGGTGACGACGACGGTGAGGCTCTCCAGCGGACGAGGGCCTTCGTCCTCGCCGCCCTCCTCCTCCAGCCGGACCCCGGCCCGCCGCCATTTCTCCAGGATCTCGCGGTGCCAGTCGACCGCGAACCACTCCTTGAGCGAGGCGGCGATGGTCGGCCCCACCCCCTCCACGGCCGCCAGCTCCTCCTCGCCCGCCTCGGCGATCCGGTCCAGCGAGCGGAATTCACGGGCCAGTGCGGTGGCGGCGACGGGGCCGACATGACGGATCGAAAGGCCGGTGATGATCCGGGCCAGCGGGCGCTCCTTGGCCGCCTCGATATTGGCCAGCATCGCCAGGGCGTTCTTCTTCGCCTCGCCCTTCTGGGTGGCGAAGAAGGTGACGACCTTCTCCTCGCCGGTCTCGGGATCGCGCTTGGGCAGTCCGCTGTCCGGGTCCAGTACATACGACCGAATGGGCAGCAATTGTTCGATCTTCAGATCGAACAGATCGCCCTCGTCCTTCACCGGTGGATCGGTCGGTTCCAGCGGCTGGGTGAGGGCGGCGGCGGCGACATAGCCGAGATTCTCGATGTCGAGGGATTTCCGCCCGGCGAGATAGAAAATCCGCTCGCGCAGCTGCGCCGGGCAGGACCGGCTGTTGGGACACCGCAGATCGACATCGCCCTCCTTGGCGGGCTGCAGCGGCGTATCGCACTCGGGGCAGGTGGCCGGCATCACGAATTCCCGCTCGCTGCCGTCCCGCAGATCGACGACCGGGCCCAGGATTTCCGGAATGACGTCGCCCGCTTTGCGCAGCACCACGGTGTCACCGATCAGCACACCTTTGGCCTTGACGACATCCTGGTTGTGCAGCGTCGCGAATTCGACCTCCGAGCCCGCGACCGTGATCGGCTCGACCACCGCATAAGGCGTCACCCGCCCCGTGCGCCCCACGCCCACCCGGATGTCGACCAGCTTGGTGTTGACCTCCTCGGGCGGGAACTTCCAGGCGATCGCCCAGCGCGGCGCCCGCGAGGTGGAGCCCAGCCGCCCCTGCAGCGGGATCTCGTCCAGCTTGACGACCGCGCCGTCGATCTCGTGCTCCACCGAGTGCCGGTGGTCGCTGTCCCCGTAGTACGCGATGTACTCGCGCACGGCCTCGATCGTGTCCACCACTTTGAAGTGGGCGGCGGTGGGCAGCCCCCATTCGTGCAGCAGCTCGTACGCCTGCGACAGCCGGTCGATGTCGAAGCCGTCGCGCGCGCCGATGCCGTGCACCACCATGTCCAGCGGCCGGGAGGCGGTGACCTTCGGGTCCTTCTGGCGCAGTGAACCGGCCGCCGCGTTCCGCGGGTTGGCGAACGGTGGCTTGCCCGCCTCGACCAGACCGGCGTTCAGCTCCTCGAATCGCTCGCGGGCCAGGAAGACCTCACCGCGCACCTCCACCAGCGCCGGGATCCGGTCGCCCGTCAGCCGGTTGGGGATCTTGGCGATCGTGCGCACATTGGGGGTGATGTCCTCGCCGGTGCGGCCGTCGCCACGGGTCGCGGCGCGGGTCAGCCGCCCGTGCTCATAGGTGAGGTTGACCGCGAGGCCGTCCACCTTCAGCTCGCACAGGAAGTGGTAGGCGCCGCTGCCCAGCTCCTTGGCGATGCGGTCCGCCCAGGTGGCCAGCTCCTCGTCGTCGAACGCGTTGTCGAGGCTGAGCATCCGCTCGCGGTGCGCGACCTCGGTGAACTCCGTCTCGTACGCCCCCGCGACCTTCTGGGTCGGCGAGTCGGGCGTACGCAGCGCGGGGGTCTCCTCCTCCAGCGCCTCCAGCTCGCGCATGAGCTTGTCGAACTCCGCGTCGCTGACGACGGGCGCGTCCTTCACGTAGTACCGGAAGCGGTGCTCCTCGATCTGCTCAGCGAGCCTGGCGTGCCTCTCCCGCACCTCGGCGGGGACCTTCGACTGCTGTTCGCCGGCCACCGTGTCGTCCTCCCGTTACTCAGGGTTGTCCGCGAGCGATCTCGCCGCCCGGACGCAGTGGGCCAGCGCGGCGCGGGCGTACCCGGGCGAGGCGCCCGCGAGCCCGCACGACGGGGTGATCACCACGGATTCCGCGAGAGTCTCCGGTGACAGCCCCAGCCTGCGCCACAGCGTCCTGACACCACTGACGCTACCGGCAGGGTCCGACAATGGGGCATCGGTGCCGGGTACCGCGCCGATGAGCAGCGCCGTACCGCCCTCCACGGCCTCCCCGATCGCCTCCTCCTCACTCTCCGTGAGGAGCGACAGGGGAAAGGAGATGCCCTCGACGCCCGCGCGCCGCAGCAGCCCGAACGGCACGGCGGGCGCGCACGAGTGCACCACCACCGGCCCGCCGGCCGCCTCCACCAGAGTCCGCAGCGCGCCCTCGACCACGCCCCGGTCCACGGCGGCGTGGGTGCGGTAGCCGCTGGCGCTGCGGACGCTCCCGCGCAGCACCGAGGTCAGCGACGGCTCGTCGAGCTGCAGCACCACCTCGGCGCCCGGCACCCGGCGGCGCACCTCCGCCAGATGGGCGCGGCACCCTTCGACGAGCGAGGCCGTCAGATCACGGCAGGCGCCCGGGTCGCTCAGCGCGACCTCGCCGCCGCGCAGTTCGAGGGAGGCGGCCAGGGTCCAGGGGCCCACGGCCGACACCTTGAGCGCACCCTGGTACCCCTGGGTGAACTCCTCCAGCGCGTCCAGGTCCTCGCCCATCCAGGCGCGGGCCCGCCGGGTATCCCGGCCCGGCCGGTCGCTGATCCGCCAGCCGCTCGGCTCCACATGCGCGTACAGCTCAGCCAGCATCCCGGCGGTGCGCCCGATCATGTCCGCGCCGGGCCCCCGCGCGGGCAGCTCCGGAAGATACGGCAGGGCCTCCAGCGACCCGGTGACGGTCTTCACGGCCTCCCGCGCGTCGCCGCCCGGCATCGACCCGACGCCGCTGGCGGCCCCGGGGCCCCAGTGGTGCGTATTGGTGCTCTTCTCACTCACGTAAGCGCTCCGCTGAAAGCGTTGATATGCCGTCGGTCGTCCGCGGCAACGTTGTGGCTGATCGCGCAGTTCCCCGCGCCCCTCGGGTGCACCTCTCGGGGGCACCTCTCGCGGCGCACCCGAACCGCAGCCGACCTCTGCGCCGAGACGGCTCAGCCGCGGGGGCGGACCTGGAGGTCGGTGATTTCGGCGTCGCGCGGCAGGTCGAGCGCGGTCAGGATGGTCGTCGCCACGGTCCCGGGCTCCATCCAGCGCTCCGCGTCGTACTCCTTGCCCTCCTGCTGGTGCACCTTCACCTGCATCGGGGTGGCCGTGCGCCCCGGGTAGACCGTGGTCACCCGGAGGCCGTTGTCGCTCTCCTCCCAGCGCAGCGCGTCGGCCAGCGCCTTGAGCCCGTGCTTGCTGGCGGCGTACGCGGCCCACTGGGCGTTGGCGCGCAGCCCGGCCCCGGAGTTGACGAAGATGACATGCCCCTGGGCGAGCCGCAGTTGCGGCAGCAGCAGGCGGGTCAGCTCGGCGGGAGCCACGAGGTTGGCGTTGAGCTGGCGGGTCCACGCCTTCGGGGTCAGCTCACCGACCTCGCCCAGGTCGACCACCCCGGCGATGTGCAGCAGCGAGTCGAGCCGGTCGGGCAGCGTCTGGTGACCCAGCGCCCAGGAGAGCCGGTCCGGGTCCGCCAGGTCGCCGACGACCGTCCGCACGCCCGGGAACCGCTCCGTCAGCTCCTTCGCCCGCCCGGCGTCCCGCGCCAGCAGCCACAGCTCCTCGCCGCGCTCGGCCAGCCGCTCGGTGACCGCCGCGCCGATGCCCGAGCCTGCCCCAGTGATCAGATGCGTTCCCATGCTCCCCAGCTTGCCTCACCGCCGGACACGCCCCGACAACGGTCCCGGCTTGGCGCGATCCCATGCCCGAAACCCGGGCGGACTTCCCGCCGGGCGCCCCCGTCCTGTAACGGGACCGGTAACGTCACCACGGCTCAGACGGACTCCAGATACGTCATGACCTCGGCCCCGCTCTCCGCGAAGAAGACGAGCTCACTGAGCGGAATCGGCAGGAACCCCTCCTCCTCCATCCGCTGGAACTGCTGCTTCAGCCCGTCGTAGAACCCCGCCGCGTTGAGCAGCACCACCGGCTTGATGTGCAGCCCGTGCTTCTTCAGCTCCAGGATCTCGGTCGCCTCGTCCAGCGTCCCGGTGCCACCGACCATGACCACGACCGCGTCGGCGCGGGCCAGCAACTGCGCCTTGCGCTCGGCGAGGTCCTTGGCGATCACCATCTCGTCGGCGCTCTCCCGGGCCTTGGCGGCGAGGAACTCCACGGAGATCCCGACCAGCCGTCCCCCGTGCTCCTGCACCCCGTCCGCCATCACCTTCATCAGTCCGACATCGGACCCGCCCCAGACCAGCGTGTGCCCGCCCTTGCCGATCAGCTCGGCGAACTCGCGGGCGGGGGCGGTGTAGCGGTCGTCGAGGTCGGCGGCGGAGCAGAAGACGCAGATGTTCATGCCCGCCACTCTACGAGCCGGGTCGGACACCCTCGCTGCGTCGCGCCACGGGTCGCGCCGTGCGGCGGCGCTTTCCCCTCCCCGCCCCTTCCCTTGACCATGGGCTCCGCCCCTGGACCCCGTGGCCCGGGGGGCCAAACCCCTGCCACGCGGCGCAGCCGCATAACGATGCTTTCCCCTCCCCGCCCCTTCCCGATACCAGGGGCCCGCCCCTGGACCCCCGGCCTGGGGCGGAGCCCCACCCGGCGGCGCCGCCACATATCGACACCGCGGGAACGGGCGGAGCCCCGGGACCAAAGCTCTGGGGCAGAGCCCCGTCCGGGGCCGGGGGCAGAGCACTGGCCCCAGACGGGGGCCCCGCCCCTGGACCCCCGGCCTGGGGCGGAGCCCCACCCGGCGACGCCCCCGCAAAACGACACCACGGGAAGGAGCGGAGCCCCGGGACCAAAGCTCTGGGGCAGAGCCCCGTCCGGGGCCTGGGGCAGAGCCCCAGTTTCGGGAAGGGGCGGGGAGGGGAACAGCCCGCCGCAGGCGTCAAGACCCGCCGGACCCCTGCACGCCCTGCCTCCGCGCCCGGGCCTATCCCCTGCCCACCACGCCGATATGGGTCAGCACCGCCGCGGCGCCGTCCTCCGTGGCGACGGCTTCGGCGAGCTCCGCCGCCCGGCGGCCGAGGGCGGGGTTGGTCAGGCACGTTGTGATTGCCGTGGCCAGGGATTCGGCGGTCAGCGCGTCGAGCGGCAGCGGCCGGGGGGCCACTCCGAGCCGGTGCAGCCGCGTCGCCCAGAACGGCTGATCAGCCATGGCGGGCACCGGCACCGCGGGCACCCCGGCGCGCAGCCCGGCCCCGGTGGTGCCCGCTCCGGCGTGGTGGACGACGGCGGCCATGTGCGGGAACAGCCAGTCGTGCGGGAGGTCGCCGACCGTAAGGACGTCATCGCCGGCCGCGGCCAGCCCGGCCCACCCCGTCTGCACCACCGCGCGCACCCCCGCCCGGGCCACCGCCGCCGTCACCAGCTCGCCCAGCCGATCCCCTTCGCCCGGCGCCATGCTGCCGAACCCGATGAACACCGGCGGCGGACCGGCCTGCAGGAAGTCGACCAGCTCGGGCGGGGGCCGCCAGCCCCGGGGCCGGGCGGGCCACCAGTAGCCCGCGACCTCGACCCCGGACGGCCAGTCCGCCGGGCGCGGTACGACCAGCGGGCTGAAGCCGTGGAAGACCGGCCGGATGTCCGCCCCCGTCTGCTGCGAGGCGGCGGTCGGCAGCCCGAGCCGGGTGCGCAGCCCCGCCACGGCCCCCGCCTGGAGCGCTCCGGCATCGGCCAGCAGCTTCCGGCCCGCCGCCAGGTTGCCGTCCGGGCCCAGGTCGTCGCCGCCCGTCGGGCCGGCCAGCGGGAACTCCCGGGTGGCACAGGCCGGTGCGAGATAGGTGCCGATGACGGGGATGCCGTACGCCTCACCGGCCGCCCGGCTGAGTGCCGCCGGGCCGAACGCGGTGAGCACCAGGTCGGCCCCGTCCGCCGCCGCCACCACCCCGTCGGCGAGCCGGTCCAGGAACGCCGCCATCGCCGCCCGTGTCTCCTCCCACGACGCGGCCCGGGCCCTGGTGCGGATCAACTCCCGCGGATCGCCCGGCAGCGGCAGGTGGTCCAGGCCGCATCCGCCGACGAGCCCGGCGAAGGGCGGATGGGCGGCCACGGCCACCTCGTGACCGGCCGCCAGCAGACGCCGCCCCAGGCCCGTGTACGGGGCGACGTCACCTCGCGAACCGGCGGTCACGATCAGAATCCGCATGGATGTTCCTCCTCGGCGAGTGCCGCCCGGCGCATACTCGGACGACGGCGTTCGCCACGGACGCTAAGGGCTCCTGCGCGGGGGAGGTTCAAGCGGCTGTGACGCGCGGCACACAGGGCGGGGACACGGGCGGCACGCAAGGCAGGAACACGAGCGGCACACAGGACGCCAACACGCGCGCCACGCAAGGCAGGACCACGAGCGGCACACAAGGCGGGGACACGGGCGGCACGCCGGGCGCCAACACGGTGGGCATCGGCGAGTTGGCCGCGCGCACCGGACTGCCGGTGAAGACCATCCGCTACTACTCGGACATCGGGCTGCTGCCCGAGAGCGGACGCACCCCGGGCGGCCACCGCAGATACGCCGCGGACGCGCTGCCCAGGCTCCGGCTCATCCAGCGCCTCCGTGCGCTCGGCACCCCCATCGCCGCGATCGCCGCGGTCATGGCGGGGGAACGCTCGCTGGGCGAACTCGTCAGCCGCGAACTGGACGCGGTCCAGGAACAGTTGCGTGAGGCGACCTGGCGCCGGGAGGTGCTCCGCGCGCTGGACGACTGCCCCGCGCCGGAACGGCCGCGCCGCCTCGCCCTGCTCGCCGGGGTGGGCAGCCCGGACGACGCCCACGATCGGCTGGTGCGGTACTGGCACTGGGCGCTCCCGGCCGGTCTGCCGCGCCGCCTGGCCCAGGCCGTCATCGAGGGCGCGGTGCCCGCGCCACCGGCAGCCCAAAGCGCCCCGGCCACCCCGACCACCGCGACCGTCCTCGCCTACGCCGAACTCCACGCCCTGGCCACCGCGGACGACCGGCGCCGGCAGCCGCAGCCCCACCAGGTGGGCGACGTCGCGTCGTTCTACGCCGGTCTGCTGGACGCCTGCGCACTGGCCGGCGAGGCCCTGGTCTCCGGCTGTCCGGAGCGGCGCGCCGAGGCGCTCGGCCAGTTCGTACGCACCTACGCCCGTGTCAACGGCCATGACGACACACCGGCGTTCCGCGCGCATCTGCGCGCCCTGTTCCGCCGCGGGAGGCGCGCCGGTTCGTTCTCGCTGCGCTACTGGCGACAGGCCCTCGCCGTCACCGGCGAGACCCCGCCACCGTCCGCGTCCGTCGGCCAGGGGCACCTCGCGGCACCGCTCGCCGCCCTGCACGAGCAGGTCGCGGGCCTCCCCCTGACCGCGAAGTAACCGCGAAGTAGACCGCGAAGTGACCGCGAACACCGGATGAGCACCCGGGGTGGCCGGTGTGGCGGGACAGGGCCCACCACACCGGCCACCCGGCGGGGATCAGCGGGTGAAGTGGAAGATGCCCCAGGTCACATGGCGGTTTGTGCCGCCGTCGACCCAGTTGCTGAGGCCCTTCTTCATATGGGTGAGGTAGTCGGCGCTGACGTGTTCCGTCAGGCCGTCGGCCTCCTGGCGGCGGGTTTCTTCCAGCACCCGGGCGTAGTGGGTGATCAGTTGCTCGCGGTGCTCCTGGAAGCCGCCGGCGACCTCGGTGAAGCCGAGCCGCGCCAGTTCATGGCGGTAGAACTCGGGCGACCCCATGGTCTCCAGGTGGATGCGGTCCAGGATGGGACGGAGGGTTTCGGCGGGGCAGCCGTCGGCGGCCATGGGGTCGGTGAAGATGAGATGACCGCCGGGGCGCAGCACGCGGGCGGCCTCCTCCAGGGGGCGGGCGCGGTTGCCGCTGTGCAGGAAGGCGTCCTGGGACCAGACGACGTCGACGCTGTTGTCCGGCAGCGGGATCCGCTCGAAGGAGCCGTCCAGCACCTCGATGGACTCGGTCAGCCCCCGCTCGGCGTTGAGCGCGCGATGGCGCTCGTTCTCCACCTCGCTGAGGTTGAGCGCGACGACACGGCAGCCGTAGGTCTCCGCCAGATAGCGTGCGGAGCCGCCGAAGCCCGCGCCGAGGTCGAGGACGACGGATGACTCGGTGAGGTCGAGCTTTCCGGCCATCCGGGCCACGGTGCGCCTGCTGGCCTCGGCGATCGGCTCGTCGGGCCGGTCGTAGATGCCGATGTGGATGTCCTCGCCGCCCCAGACATGCCAGTAGAAGGCGTCGGCGTCCGAGGAGTTGTAGTAGTCGCGGGCGGTGCCGACGGCTCCCGCGTACTCTCCCTCGCCGGTGGCCGGAGCGGCCGGTCCGGCCGGCTCGTCCGTCGCGATGTATTCCTTCTCCGCGACGTGGATGAAGAAGTCGGGGCGCTCCGTCCGGTAGGTGTGCTGGAAGTCGCCGTACGTCTCGATCCGCTGGAAGCCGACCTCCTGCATCAGCCTGCGCGTGTAGTCCTTGCGCAGCGGAAACATGTTGAGGTGGTAGACGGATTCGTCGGGGAAGCTGTAGCGCATGCGCACCAGCCCCTCGTCCACGTACTCCGGTTCGACGGCGACGTCTTCTCCGCAGTAGTAGTAGACGTGCTTGCTGCTGTACCCGCGATCGAGGATCGCGTCGTAGTTGCGCTGGTCCAGGACCAGGATTCCGTCGTGCTTGAGCATGGCGTAGAACTCCGCGAGCGCCTTGCGCCGGTCGCGCTCGGAGAACAGATGTGTGAAGGAGTTCCCGAGGCAGACGATGGCGTCGTACTCGCCGTGGGCGTCGCGGTTGAGCCAGCGCCAGTCGGCCTGGACGACGCGGAGAATGTGGTCACCGTGCTTGAGCCCGTTGGCGAACGCCTGGGCGAGCATCTCGCCGCTGCCGTCGGCGCTCACGGTCTCGAATCCGGCCTCGAGCAGCCGGACCGAATGGAAGCCGGTCCCCGTGGCCACGTCGAGGACCTTCTTGACGCCGCGCTCGCGCAGCAGGTCGATGAAGAACGTACCCTCGCTCTCCGACCTTCGGTCCCAGTCGATCAGCGAGTCCCACTTTTCGACGAAGCTGGGTACGTACTCCTCTGTGTAGTGATCAGTGTCCCTGACATCAACTGGATTGTTGCCAAATTTCTGTACAGGTTGCGCAGAAATAACGGAACCTCCGGTGCTGAGACAGCGGACCACGGCACCCGTGTCCGCGTGGCGCATTCCCAGATTCACGTGACGCATGCCACCGGAATGGCCGGACGCACGTTAATTTCAGAGAAACTGATCGCGCCAAACGGAGATAATCCACCCCATCCTGACTTTCGGCTTCTTTCTTGCCAAAAGCGGATATTCTCCCTTGCCAAAAGGGGATATCCTCCGGGGTCGGCGGCCCGTCTAGGAGGCGACCACCTGGGCGCGCTCGGTCGTGGCGATGGTGGCGGAGCCCACCACCCGGGTGTCGTCGTAGAGCACGATCGCCTGCCCCGGGGCCACGCCCCGCACCGGCTCGTCGAAAGTCACCCGCAGCCCGGATACCCCGATCGGCTCGGCTGTCACCTCGGTCTCGCCGCCATGGGCGCGCAGCTGGGCGGTGTAGCTGCCGGGGCCCACCGGAGGGGCCCCGCACCAGCGCGGCTTGATGGCGGTCAGGGCGGCCACGTCCAGCGCCTCGACCGGGCCGACCGTGACCCTGTTGTCCACCGGGGAGATGTCCAGGACATAGCGCGGCTTGCCGTCGGGCGCCGGGTGGCCGATGCGCAGCCCCCGGCGCTGGCCGATGGTGAAGCCGTACGCGCCCTCGTGGGTGCCCAGCTTGTGCCCGTCCTCGTCGACGATGTCGCCCTCGGCCGTGCCGAGATGACCTGCCAGGAAGCCCTGGGTGTCGCCGTCGGCGATGAAGCAGATGTCATGGCTGTCGGGCTTCTTGGCGACGGCCAGGCCCCGCCGCTCGGCCTCCGCGCGGATCTCGTCCTTGGTGGTCAGGGTGTCGCCGAGGGGGAACATCGCGTGGGCGAGCTGGCGCTCGTCGAGCACGCCGAGCACATAGGACTGGTCCTTGGCCATATCGCTGGCGCGGTGCAGCTCACGCGAGCCGTCCGGCTGCTCCACGATCGTGGCGTAGTGCCCGGTGCAGACGGCGTCGAAGCCGAGGGCGAGCGCCTTGTCCAGCAGCGCGGCGAACTTGATCTTCTCGTTGCAGCGCAGACACGGATTGGGGGTGCGGCCCGCCTCGTACTCGGCGATGAAGTCCTCGACCACGTCCTCGCGGAAGCGCTCGGCGAGGTCCCACACATAGAAGGGAATGCCGATCACATCGGCGGCGCGCCGGGCGTCCCGCGAGTCCTCGATGGTGCAACAGCCGCGGGCGCCGGTGCGGAACGACTGCGGGTTGGCGGAGAGCGCGAGATGGACGCCGGTCACGTCGTGGCCCGCCTCGGCCGCCCGCGCGGCGGCGACCGCGGAGTCCACACCGCCGGACATGGCGGCGAGAACGCGCAGCCGACGGCCGTCGCGGGGACCTGTGGGCGCACCGGGGAAGTCAGTCATAACCCGACCAGCATAAGTCGCCCCCTGTGCAACGACTAAATGAGTAAGCGGCGGTCGGCCACCGCCCCCGCTCAGCTCGCGCGGGCCCCCTCCAGCACCCGCTGGACGAGGTCCAGGGTCTGGTCGGTGTCCTTCCCGAGATACATCAGATCGACGAAGGCGTGCTGGATGCCCGCCTCCCGCTCGGCCCGGACCAGGGTCGTCGCGATGTCGTCCACGGAGGCGCCAGCGCCGGCGTTGACGCGCAGGATCGCGTCGAACGCCGCCGGGTCCCGGCCCTCCCGCTCGACCGCTTCCCGCACCCCGCCCAGCCCCTCGGCGAGGGTGGCGACGGGGTCGGGGGCGCCGGGGGCCGCCGGGACGATCGCGACGGGCAGCCAGCCGTCGGCGCGCCGGGCCACCCGACGCATGGCCGCGGGCGCGAAGGCGGCGAGGTAGACGGGCGGACGGGGGCGGGAGGCCGGTTTGAGGTCGACATGGGAGGCGGGCACGGTCCAGTGGTCCCCGCGGTACTCGACCGGGTTCCGGGTCCACCAGGCATCCAGCGCGTCGAGGCATTCGTCGAGGCGCCGGCCGCGCTCGGCCATGGGGATGTCGACCGCCTCGTACTCCTCGGGGGACCAGCCGGTGCCGAGCCCGACCAGCAGCCGGCCCGCGCTCAGCAGATCGATGGTGGTGAGGGTGCGGGCGAGCACCGCGGGCGGGTACCAGGGGGCGTTGATGACATCGGTGCCGAGCCGGACCCGCTCGGTGGCCGCGGCGGCGGTGGCCAGCACGGTGAAGGGATCCAGCACGGCGCGGAATTCCGGCGGGATCCCATCACTGCCCGCGTAGCCGACGGTCGGGTTCACCGGGGCGAGCAGGCGGTCCCCGACCCACAGGCTGTCCGCGCCGAGCTCCTCGGCCCGGCGGGCGAACCGCGCGATGTCCTCGGGGTGGTGGGCCAGCGGCCCGAACTGGGGAAGGGCGAATCCGATGCGCATACCGTCAGCTCCTCGTCGAGCGGATGGACACATTCCGGTGGGTGGTTCCGGTGGGTGGTTCCGGTGGATACGTTCCGTGGTCCGGAGACCCGGAAACAGCGATACCTCAGAGACAGTTCAACGTTCATCTACCCGGACGGCCAGAGGGCCGCCGCCGGGAACGAAGGCTTCCGGCCATGATCCCGGCGGCCGGAACCGGATGCCCTCCCCCGCGCGTTGAGCGTTCCGTGAGCGAGAGCACCACCGGCGGTGGACGCCGCGTCAGCAGGCGCACCCTCCTGATCGGGGGCTCTGCGGTCGGGCTCGGCGCGGCCGGGGTAGCGGGCTATGCCGCGCGGGACGAGCTGTCCCGGATGTGGTGGCGGCTGCCCGGGATCGAAAAGCCGCGCAAGGCGGGCGCGGTCGACCAGCCGGGCGCCGAGTGGATCGCGGCCTCGGGGGCGAACTGGCGGTGGGCCGACCGGCCGGACGACTACCCCATCGACCGGGTGGTGATCCATGTGGTCCAGGGCAGCTACGACGACGCGGTGCGGGTCTTCCGGGACCCCGGACACCGCGCCGCGGCGCACTATGTGGTGCGCCGCGACGGGCATATCGCTCAGATGGTGCGCGAGCTGGACGTGGCGTTCCACGCGGGCAACCGCTCGTACAACGAGCGCAGCATCGGCATCGAGCACGAGGGGTTCGTGAGCGAGCCGAGCTCCTTCACGGACGCGATGTACCGCGCCTCGGCACGGCTGACCGCCTCGATCTGCGAGCGGTACGGCATAGCGCGGGACCGCGAGCACATCGTCGGCCATGTGGAGGTGCCGGGCACCGATCACACCGACCCGGGCCGCCACTGGGACTGGGACCGCTATATACGGGCGGTGCGAGCGGTGCGCCTGCCACGGACGCCGTCCTAGGACGCCCGCGGACGGCGGCTCAGGCGCCGAAGACGGCTCAGGCGCCGAAGACGACGGCCAGCGGACGGCCCGCGCCGTCGCCGCTGGCGGGCCTGCTCGCCCGGTTGTCGCCGATGTAGAGCTTCTTACCGGTGTAGATCATGGTGCAGTCCCCGTAGACGTCCATACCGGACTCCGCGTCCTTCATGTCGTCCGGATGGGTCTGGAGCGTCTCCATCTCGAAGGTCTTGGGGTCGACGCGCACGACCCCGCCGGCCTCGCTGTACATCGAGCCCAGATAGGCGATGAGGGCACCGTCGTCATCGGTCTGGACGGGGATCAGCGACCTGCTCTCCGCCATCTTCGTCTTCCCGGTCTCCTTGCCGGTCTTCAGGTTCAGGCCGCTGATCCGCTCCCCCGGGCCGCCGTGGTCCACGTCCACCTCCGAGGAGAGGTAGAGGGTGCCGCTCGCCTTGTCGAGGGCGAGCTCGGCGCAGCCCTCCACGCTCGTGGCCGGGCAGTTGGGCTGGTATCCCTTGGCCAGGACGTCGATCGTGCTGAGCAGCTTGCCCCGCTTGCCGCTGTCGTCGATGGTCAGGATGTCCGTGGTGCCCGTCCCGGCGTCCGAGTCGCCGGTGTCGACGGCCACGACGAGCGGCGCGGTGGAGATCACATGCGCGTATTCGACCTTCTCGTCCAGCTGGTAGGACGAGGTCACCTCGCGGGTCTTCGGGTCCACCGTCTGGACCTCCAGCCGCTCGGTGCTGGAGTCCTCGCTGTCACAGCCGCGGATCGCGACGATCTTGTCATCGCCGCCCGCGTAGCCGTTGTCGTCGCAGTCCGCGAGGTAGGCCGGCTTCCACAGCGGCGTGCCGTCCAGCGACCAGGCTCCCCCGCCGCCGGTGCCGCCCGCGGCGACGGTGCCACCGCCGATGGTGACCTCGTCGAACTGCACCCCGGAATTGCCCTCGCTGTCCGACCCCTCCTTCTGCCAGACCAGCTTGCCCTTCTTCAGGTCGACCAGCCCGACCCGGGTGCACAGCGCGTCCTCGCCCGCGCCGTCCCGGAACAGGACCGCGGTCAGCCCCTCCTTGGTCATATGCGGTGAGGCCCAGCAGAGCTGCCCGCCGAGGGGTATCTCCCACCGCGATGTGGCGCCGTCGAGCGAGTAGCCGACGATCTTGTTGACATCGCCCTTCGCGAAGGTCGTGTCCGTGACCCAGGTGCCCATGGTGTTGGTCTCCTTGCCGACCTTCGGCATGGCGACCTTGCCCAGCGTCTTCGCCTGGGCGCCCTGGGACGATCCGCCGTTCTTGCCGCCGTCGTCATCGTCTCCGGACCCGCAGCCGGTCACCAGGGCGACGGCGAGGGCCCCGCCCACGATCAGCTTCAGGGCGGGCTTGGCACGCCGCCCCCGCGACGGCGGCCGCTGCGCCCCCTGCGACCGCGGGGGCTGATGCGACGGGTGGTGCGGCGGCAGCGAAGGCTGCGACATCGATGAACTCCTGGATTTCCCCGTGAAGAAAACCTGTGCGCTTTCCGCGCATGCCAGGTCCGTTGACGGGGAAATCCTTTCCCACGGCTCTCCGCCATTTCAAGCGGAGAAGAGTGTTCCGTAGGTTATGTGAAATGGCCGCCAGGACAATTCGAATTACGTGGTTATTATGTGGCGGTCCGGGGGGGCGGAGATACGGGCCGATGCTCCGCCCGTTCAGCTGAGCCCCGCCCCGCGCGCCCGCTCCACCGCCGGGCCGATCGCCTCGGCGACGGCCTCGACATCGGCCTTGGTCGAGGTGTGGCCGAGCGAGAAGCGCAGGGTGCCGCGGGCCAGGTCGGAGTCGCTGCCGGTGGCCAGGACCACATGGCTGGGCTGGGCGACACCGGCCGTGCAGGCCGAGCCCGTCGAGCATTCGATGCCCTGCGCGTCCAGCAGCAGAAGCAGTGAATCGCCCTCGCAGCCGGGAAAGGAGAAGTGGGCATTGGCGGGGAGCCGGCCCGCCGGATCGGGGTCGCCGCCGAGAACCGCGTCGGGCACGGCCGTACGGACGGCGGTGATCAGCGCGTCGCGCAGGGCGCCGATCTCGCGGGCGAACTCCTCGCGGTGCTCGGTGGCATACGCTCCGGCGACGGCGAAGGCGGCGATGGCCGGGGTGTCGAGGGTCCCGGAGCGCACCTGGCGCTCCTGGCCGCCGCCGTGCAGCACGGGCACCGGCGTGTGCTCACGGCCGAGCAGCAGCGCGCCGATGCCATAGGGGCCGCCTATCTTGTGGCCGCTGACGGTCATCGCGGCCAGCCCCGAGGCGGCGAAGTCGACCTCGATCTGGCCGAACGCCTGGACCGCGTCGGCATGCAGCGGGACGCCGAATTCGGCGGCGACCGCGGCGAGTTCGCGGACCGGCTGGACGGTACCGATCTCGTTGTTGGCCCACATGACGGTGGCGAGGGCGACGTCCGAGGGGTCGCGGGCGATCGCCTCGCGCAGCGCGTCGGGGTGGACCCGCCCGAGGGAGTCGACCGGCAGCCATTCGACCCGGGCGCCCTCGTGCTCCGCGAGCCAGTCGACCGCGTCGAGCACGGCGTGGTGCTCCACGGGGCTGGCGAGCACCCGGGCGCGGGCCGGATCGGCGTCCCTGCGGGACCAGTAGAGCCCCTTGACCGCGAGGTTGTCGGCCTCGGTCCCGCCGGCGGTGAAGACGACCTCGCTCGGGCGGGCGCCCAGCGAGGCGGCCAGGGATTCACGCGACTCCTCGACGGTACGACGGGCACGCCGGCCGGCGGCGTGCAGCGAGGAGGCGTTGCCCGTGACGGCGAGCTGGGCGGTCATCGCCTGCACCGCCTCCGGGAGCATCGGAGTGGTGGCGGCGTGGTCGAGATAAACCATGGTGGCCTCGATTCTACGAGGCGTTGCGGGGTGCGTAGCGGGCGCGCGGGCGCACGGTCGTTCCGCTACCTCTTTCGCACCGCCTCGCGCGGCCCCTCGACAGCATCGGTAAGGACCGTCTACGTTTTTACTCATGACAGCGACTGAGTGGAAGACCGAGTGGACGCTGGACCGCACCTACCGCAGCTCCTCCGGCGAGGTCCGCTGGGCCGCGTTCGGCGCGCCGGACGCGCCGCCGGTCGTGCTGCTGCACGGCACGCCGTTCTCGTCGTACGTATGGCGGGGCGTCGCCCGTGCGCTGGCCGACCGGCACCGGGTGTTCGTCTGGGACATGCCGGGCTACGGGGCCTCCGAGAAGCGGGCCGGCCAGGACGTCTCGCTGGCCGCCCAGGGCCGGGTCTTCGGCGAGCTGCTCGACATGTGGGGGCTGACCGGGGCCGGGGCGGAACCGGCCGTCGTCGCCCATGACTTCGGCGGATGCGTCGCGCTGCGTGCGCATCTGCTGCACGGTGCGCGGTATCGCCGGTTGGCGCTGGTGGACGTGGTGGCGCTGGCGCCTTGGGGGTCCCCGACGTACCGGCTGTTCGGCGCCCACCACGAGGTCTTCGGGCAGCTGCCGCCCGAGCTGCACCGGGGTCTGGTGCGCGAGTACGTCCGCTCGGGAAGCGCCCCGGGCCTCCCTCCGCGGGTGCTGGAGCGGATCGTGGACGGCTGGTGCGGTCCGGAGGAGCAGTCCGCGTTCTATCGGCAGATCGCGCAGAACGATCAGCGGTTCACGGATGAGATCGAGGGCCGCTACGGGGAGATCAGCCTGCCCGTGCTGGTCTGCTGGGGCGCGCAGGACGCCTGGATTCCGGTGGAGCGGGGGCGGGAGCTTGCCGCTCGCATTCCGGGGGCGGGGTTTCGGCTGATCGAGGGGGCGGGGCATCTGGTGCAGGAGGATGCGCCTGCGGAGCTCGCGGTTGCGCTGAGCGGGTTCCTCGGGGACGGCTGAGGTTGCGCCTCCGGCGGTTGCTCCCCTGCCCCGCCCCTTCCCGACCTGCGGCTCCGCCGCGTGCCGGGGCTCCGCCCCGGACCCTGGTCCTCAAGCGCCGGACGGGCTGGGATTGCCCAGCGGCTCCGCCCCGGACCCCGGTCGTCGAACACCGGACGGGCCGGGATTGCCCAGCGGCTACGCCCCGGACCCCGGTCCTCGAACACCGGACGGGCCGGGTTTTCAGCTGCTCACCCGGAGCAGCTTGGCGGCCAGGAGGCCGATGTGGTGGCGCCATGCCTGCTGGGCTTCGGTGCGTTCCGCTTCCGCGTCCGCCGGGCCCGTCTGGGTCAGGATGAGGCGGGCGCCGTGGCCGGTGCCCTGGGTGAGCTCCCAGCGGACCGTCCCGGCGGGACGGCCGTCGCGCTCCCAGGCATAGGCGAGCACCCGGGGCGGATGCGCCTCGGTGATCGGGCCCGCCGGGACCGCGTCCGTACGGAAGCCGAAGGGGACCGGCGCCCCGGCGGCCGGTTCGGGGGTGTCGTCGGCCGGGCCGGTCAGCGTCCGCCAGGCCGTCTCGGCGGGGCGGACCAGCTGGCGTTCGAAGCGCAGCCGCCAGCCGCCGTCCTCGGTGGTCTCCACCGCCCCCTCGGCCAGGCCGAACGCCTCGACGTACTTCTCGTGCAGCTCGGCCATGTCGCCATGGGCGATCTCCTCGCCGCCCAGCAGGGCCGCAAGACCGGTGATGCAGGCGTGCCAGCCGGAGGCGAAGCTGGCCGCGCCGAAGCGGTCGCCGAAGGTGTGGGTGAGGGTCAGCACACAGCCGTCGCCCTCGGGGCGCAGCTCCCAGCGGAGCTCGTCCTCGCCCCAGGTGAAGGCGAAGACATGGGGCGGATCGAGCTCGGTGACGACGCCGTCCATGTCCGGGGCCTCGCGCCCGGGGAAGACGAAGCCCATCCGGCCGCCGGTCTTGAGCTCGACCTGGACCTCGGAGGGGAACCAGTGGACGAGCTGGGCGGGATCGGTCAGCGCTCGCCAGACCTTCTCCGGGGGGTGGGCGAGCCGGCGCTCCAGGCGCAGGGCCGAGCGGCCGCCGCCGGTCTGGGCAAGGGTGTCTTTCATGGCGCTTCTCCGTCGGGTGCGTCGAGTACGTCGGGTACGTCGGGTTCGCCGGTCGCGTCGAGGGAATCCGGCATCGTGTCCAGGTGTCGTTCGAGCGCGTCGAGACGGTCGGTCCACAGCCGACGGTACGGCGCGAGCCAGGCGTCCACCTCGGCGAGCGGCTCCGGGCAGAGCTCGTACCAGCGGCGCTGGGCGTCCCGGCGGACCCGCACCAGACCGGCCTCGCGCAGCACTCGGAGGTGCTTGGAGGTGCCCGGCTGGGTGAGCCCCAGATGCTCGGTCAGCTCACCGACCAGGCGGGGCCGCTCCAGCAGGAGGTCCAGGATCTGCCGACGACTCGGCTCCGCGAGCACATCGAACGGTATGGCCATGGCCTCAACATAACGGCCCGGCTATATAACCGCAAGGGTATTTACGCTGCGTGCGGCCCACGGCCCGAGCCCCTCAGCTCTCCTCCGTCGCCGTACTGCGCCGGTTCCAGGCCCGCGGCGCCCGCCAGCCGAACCGCATCGCCAGCAGCCGCACCACAAACGTCACGGCGGCCGCGAGTGCGCTCGTGGCCGCCGTGAGGGCGTCGAAGTGAAGCAGCAGCGCCGCTATGGAGGAGCCGAGGATGGCCGGGACGGCGTACAGGTCACGGTCCCAGCGCAGCAGGGAGGGCACCTCATGGGCGAGCAGGTCGCGGATCACACCGCCGCCGACCGCCGTGGCCATGCCGAGGGTGACGGACGCGGTGACACCGAGCCCGAAATCGTGCGCCTTCATCGTGCCCTCGACGCAGAACAGCCCGAGGCCCGCCGCGTCGAAGACCCCCACCGCCGCCGTGATCCGCTCGACCTCGGGATGGAGGAAGAAGACGATGCCGGTGGCCACGAGCGGGGTGAGGAAATAGCCGAGGTCGGTGAAGGCGATGGGCGGCACCGCGCCGATCACCAGGTCGCGGAAGATCCCGCCGCCCAGCGCGGTGGCCTCGGCGAGCACCGCCATGCCGAAGACATCGAAGTTCTTCCGCACGGCGAGCAGCGCGCCGGACATCGCGAAGACGAAGATCCCGGCGACTTCGAGCGCGTGCTGGACGGACGGGGTGAACAGTTCGATGAGCACCCGACATTGTTATCCGCGGATGCGCCCGGCCCCGTCCGGGCCCCGTCCCGTCTCAGCCTTCGGTCTTCTTCGTCACCTTCTGTGCCGCCTCGGCACCGGGCTTCTCCTGCGGCGCCTGGTCCGCTGCGTTCTCCGGGTGGTGGCAGGCCACCTGGTGGCCGGTGGCCAGCGTCACCAGTGGCGGCTCCTGGCTCTTGCACACCTCGGTCGCCTTCCAGCACCGGGTGTGGAAGCGGCAGCCGGACGGCGGGGAGATCGGCGAGGGCACATCGCCCTTGAGCAGGATCCGCTCCCGCTTGGCGCGCCGCTTGGGGTCCGGCACCGGCACCGCGGACAGCAAGGCCTTGGTGTACGGGTGCATGGGACGCTCGTAGAGGTCCTTGCGGTCCGCCAGCTCGACGATCTTCCCGAGGTACATCACGGCGATCCGGTCCGAGACATGGCGGATGACCGACAGATCGTGCGCGATGATCACATACGTCAGGCCCAGCTCCTCCTGGAGGTCGTCCAGCAGGTTGACCACCTGCGCCTGGATCGACACGTCCAGCGCCGAGACCGGTTCGTCGGCGACGACCAGCTTGGGCTTGAGGGCCAGCGCCCGGGCGATGCCGATGCGCTGCCGCTGACCGCCGGAGAACTCGTGCGGATAGCGGTTGTAGTGCTCGGGGTTGAGCCCGACCAGCGCCAGCAGCCGCTGGACCTCGGCCTTGACGCCGCCCTCCGGGGTGACGCCCTGGAGCCGGAAGGGCGCGCTGACGATCGCGCCGACGGTGTGCCGGGGGTTCAGCGAGGAGTACGGGTCCTGGAAGATCATCTGGACGTCACGGCGCATCGGCCGCATCTGAGCGGTGTTCAGATGCGTGATGTCCTTGCCCTCGAACTCGATCTTGCCCGAGGTGGGTTCCAGCAGCCGGGTGACCAGCCGTCCCATGGTGGACTTGCCGCAGCCCGACTCGCCCACCACACCCAGGGTCTCCCCCGGCCGGACGTCGAAGTCGAGCCCGTCGACCGCCTGCACCGCACCGGCCTGCCGCTGCAGCAGCCCCTTCTTGATGGGGAAGTGCTTGACCAGACCCGACACCTTGAGCAGGGGCTCGGGCGACGTCGTCGCCTTCTCCGGGACCGTCATCTTCGGATCCTTCGTGTCGGTCACAGCTTCGGCGCAATCTCTTCGGTCCAGATCCGGGTGCGCTCCTCCTGCGACATATGGCATGCGGAGAAGTGCCCGCCGCCCCCGGCCTCGGCGAGCTCCGGCCGCTCGGTGCGCGTGATGTTGTCCTTCGGCACATCGGCGTACGGGCAGCGCGGGTGGAAGGCGCAGCCGGACGGCACATTGATGAGGCTGGGCGGGGAGCCCTTGACCGGGATCAGCCGCTCGGTCTGGTCGCGGTCGATCCGGGGCATCGAGCCCAGCAGCCCCCAGGTGTACGGGTGCTGGGGCTCGTAGAAGACCTTCTCGGCCGGGCCCCGCTCGACACAGCGGCCGCCGTACATCACCAGCAGATCGTCGGCGAGCTCGGCGACCACGCCCAGGTCATGGGTGATGACGATGACCGCGGAGCCGAACTCCTTCTGCAGATCCCGGATGAGGTCGAGGATCTGCGCCTGGACGGTGACGTCCAGGGCGGTGGTCGGCTCGTCCGCGATCAACAGCTCGGGGTTGTTGACCAGCGCCATCGCGATCATGGCGCGCTGGCGCATACCGCCGGAGAACTCGTGCGGATAGCTGTCCACGCGCTTGTCGGGCTGCGGGATGCCGACACGGTCCAGCAGGTCGATCGCGCGCTTGCGGGCCACCTCCTTGGTGACCTCGTTGTGCACCCGGTACGCCTCGATGATCTGGCGGCCGATGGTGTAGTACGGGTGCAGCGCGGAGAGCGGATCCTGGAAGATCATCGACATCTCGCGGCCGCGCAGCTTGCGCACCTCGTCGGGGTCGGCGCCCAGCAGCTCCTGGCCGTTGAGCCAGATCTCACCGGAGATCCGCGCCTTGCGGCGGCCGTACTGCCCGGCGGTGTGCAGCCCCATGATGCCGAGCGAGGTGACGGACTTGCCGGAGCCGGACTCGCCGACGATGCCGAGGGTCTTGCCCTTCTCCAGCCGGAAGCTGAGCCCGTCCACGGACTTCACCAGACCGTCGTCGGTCGGGAAGTGGACGTGCAGATCGCGCACCTCGAGGAAGGCGGTGGGGGCGGGCGAGCCGGCCGCTGCCACCTCGCCCACGGCGGCGGTGCCGGTGGCCGGCAGATCGCCGTTCCCGGGCTGTCCGGAGGACTTGGTCAGGTCGGTCATCCGAGCCTCACTCGCGGGTCGATGACGGCGTACAGGAGGTCCACGATGAGGTTGGCGACCACGATGAAGACGGCCGCGATCAGGGTGACGCCGAGGATGACCGGCAGGTCCTTCTCGGTGATCGCGTTCACCGCGAGCCGCCCGAGGCCGGGCAGGTTGTAGGTGGTCTCGGTGAGGACCGCGCCGCCCAGCAGCGCGCCCAGGTCGAGGCCGAGCAGGGTGAGGACCGGGGTCCAGGTCGAGCGCATCGCGTGCCTGCCGATGACCACCCGCTCCCGCAGACCCTTGGCGCGGGCGGTGCGGATGTAGTCCTCTCCCATGATCTCCAGCATGGTCGCCCGGGTGAGCCGGGCGTACATCGCCGCATAGAGGAAGGCGAGCGTGATCCACGGGAGGATCAGGCTCTCGAACCACATCGCCGGATCGTCACCGAGCCCCTTGTAGTCCACGTTGACCCACTTCAGCGAGTAGCTGAAGATCGCCAGCGAGAGCAGACCGGTGAAGTAGATCGGCAGCGAGACACCGGCCAGCGCGACCGTCATCGCCGAGCGGTCCCACAGGGTGCCCCGGCGCAGCGCGGAGACGACACCGGTGGTGATGCCGCCGACCAGCCACAGCAGGCAGGCGCCCGCGGCGAGCGAGAGGGTCACCGGCATGGCGTCGGTGAGCTGCGGCCACACCGCCTGCTCGGTGCGGAAGGAGTAGCCGAAGCAGGGCGCCGGGCAGTGGGTGACATCCGTGCCGTTGGCGTAGTCACGGCCCACGAAGAGGCCTTGGACGAAGTGCCAGAACTGCACGAGGACCGGATCACCGAGGCTGAGCTTCTCCCGGATGCCCTCGATGGCCGCGGGGTCGGCCTGCTTGCCGACGAACAGCAGCGCGGGATCGGAACCGGCCCACTTCGGGATCACGAAGAAGATGGCGAAGGTCGTGAGGGTGACGACCAACAGCATCACGACGACGGCGAACAAGCGCCGGATGAGATAAGCAAGCACTGTGCGCGGCCCGGGGGTGGCCCGTGACCCCGGTTGAGGGGGATCACGGGCCACCACCCGCGGCCATCACCTGCCCTTCGGGCCTATCGGGTGCGGCGATGGTTAACGTGTGCGGCGGGTCGGGTGACCGGCCGTCACTTGACGACGCCCAGCTGGGAGTAGTCGTAGCGACCGTTGTAGGCCGCCGACGAGAAGGCGTTCGTCAGCCGCGAGCTGCGCCAGGTGATGTTCTTCTCGTAGATGAACGGCATCTGCACGGCCAGGTCGCTGACCTTGTGGTTCATCTTCTGGTAGATCGCGCCGGCCTTGCTCGGGTCGGTCTCCTTGAGCGCGTCGTCGAAGTACTTGTTGATCTCCGCGTCGTTGGTCTCGGAGACGTTGTAGTTACCGGTCTGCTCGATGAAGCGGCCGTCGATCAGCGGCTGGGAGAAGCCCTGGCCGGTCGGGAAGTCCGGGCCCCAGCCGGTCATGGACAGGCCGTAGCCGCGCTTCTTCATCACCGACGGCGAGCCGGTGATGCTGGCGGAGGTGCTGCCCTGGATCGGCTCCACGTTGAGGTTGATGCCGACCTTCTTCAGCGACGCCTGCAGCGCCTCGGCGGCCTCGACCTCGGCGGGCTGGTCGTTGCGGGCCACGATGCTGGTGGAGAAGCCACCCGGCTTGCCGCACTGCTTGAGCTCGTCCTTGGCCTTGGCCACGTCCGCCTTGCCACCGCGCTTCAGGACACCGTACGGGTCGTAGTTGTCCGCGCCCTTCACGCTCTTGGGGAGCATGTTGGTGGCGATGTCACCACCGGCCTGCGGGCCACCGCGGGTGGTCTGGAGCGACTTGTAGTCGGTGCCGTAGACGACCGCCTTGCGGCAGTGGATGTTGTCGAACGGCTTGACCTTGGTGGTGAAGTCGACGTACCGGACGAAGCTGGTGGTGATGTTGTCGACGTTGCCCTTGTTGTGCTTGAGGGCGTCGTTGCGGCCCGAGGGAGTCATACCGGTGGCGCTGAGGAAGACGTCGTAGTCGCCCTTGATCAGCAGCCGGTCGATCGCCTCGAGGTTGGAGTTGAAGGTGACCGAGACCTTGTCCGGCAGGGCCGGGCGGATCGGGTCGGACGCCTTCTTCCAGCTGGTGTTGCGGACCAGCGACAGGCTCTTGCCCGGGGTGTACGACTGGACCTTGTACGGACCGGAGGAGAAGGGCCGGTTGGTGTACTTGGCGCCGGTGTCCTTGTCCGCCTTCACCGGGGAGCCGGTCGGCATCGCGAGCATCTGCTCGAAGTCACCGTTGGGCTTGGCGAGGTTGAAGACGATGGTCTTGTCGTCCGGCGTCTGGATCGCCTTCAGGCCCAGCTTGTCCTTGGACTTGTCCTTGTACGGGCCCTTGTACTCGCTCTTGGGGTCCAGGACCTGGCGCAGATAGCCGGGGCCGCCGGAGACGACGTCCTTGGCCCAGATGCGCTCGATGCCGTACTTGACGTCCTTGGACGTGATCGGGGAGCCGTCCTCCCAGGTGATCCCGTCGCGCAGGGTGTAGGTGTAGGTCTTGCCGCCGTTGCTGATCTTGCCGGTGGAGGTGGCGAGGTCCGGGGTCAGCTCGTTCGCGGCGTTGCCCGGCTTCGGCGTGTAGGAGATCAGTTGGCGCGCGTAGAAGCGGGAGAAGTCCCAGGCGAACCCGTAGTACTGGCGCTGCGGGTCGAGGGAGTCGAACTCCTGCTTGTTGATGAACTTGAGGGTGCCGCCCTTCTTGGCGGACTTGGCGGCGACACCCTTCACCGCGGCGTTGAACCCGGCACCCGAGCCCTCGTCGTCGGAACTGCCACCACCGCAGGCGGCGGTGGCCAGCAGGGCGCCGACGACAGCCGTCGCTCCGGCGATCCGCCTGCTTCTCGAGAGCCGTTTCATAGTTGCTGCAACCTCCGGGTTAGCGGTCCTAGGCATGGCGCCGCGGAATACCTTGGGGAGCCTTCTGCCGGATGCGGCAGGGGCTGCTGATGCGTTCGAGTACGACCGGGCGGCCGTGTGCCGCACCGTCATCGGGTGCCCTTCGGATCCAGTGCGTCGCGGACGCCGTCGCCGAAGAGGTTGAAGGCCAGCACCGTGACGAAGATCGCCACACCCGGGATGATCATGAACATCGGGTCGTCCTCATAGGTGCCGACCGCCTTGGAGAGCATCTGCCCCCAGGAGGCGGTGGGCGGCTTCACGCCCGCGCCGAGGAAGCTGAGCGCGGCCTCCGTGAGGATGTTGGTGGGGATCATCAGCGTCGCGTAGACGGTGATCGGCGCCACCAGGTTGGGCAGCAGCTCACGGAAGAGGATGTAGCGCCGGCCGGCACCCAGGCTCCGCGCGGCCTCGATGTACTCCTTCTCGCGCAGCGACAGCGTCTGGCCGCGCACGATGCGGCCGACGTACGGCCAGCCGAAGAAGCCGATGACCGAGACCAGGATGGCGATGCGCACCCCGCTGCCGGTCAGTCCCAGCAGGTCGTTGGGGAGCACCGAGACCAGGGAGATGATGAAGAGCAGCTGCGGGAAGGCCAGCAGCATGTCCATCACCCGGCTGATCACCGAGTCCACCCAGCCGCCGAAGTACCCGGCGATGATGCCGAAGATGGTGCCGAGGACCACCGCGACCACCGCCGCGAGGAAGGCCACCAGCAGCGAGATCCGGGCGCCGTAGACGACGCGGCTGAAGACGTCGCGGCCGTTGGACGGCTCCACGCCGAAGAGGAAGTCCGAGCTGATACCGCCCATGGACCCCTTCGGGGTGCCGAACAGCGGGTCGATCTCCTCCTGGTGGAACTCATTGGGCGGATGCCCGAGCAGGCTCACGATCAGTGGAGCGAAGATCGCCACCAGAACCAGGAAGACGACAACGATGCCACCCGCCAGCGCGAGCTTGTCCCGCTTCAGGCGTGTCCAGGCGATCTGCCGCAGCGATCTGCCTTCGACGGACGCTTTGACCACATCCGCCGCTACATCGGCAGTCGCCACCGGATCGCTGTCCGTGCTCGTGCCGTGCAATGGTGCCGTCATCGTGGTGGAGACCCCTCTCGACCGGTGGTGACCGGCCCACGACTCGCCGCTGTGGCGGCTTTGTTCACAACCCTGGTGAAAGTCGCGTTCTGGTACGGAACCTTCTCGGAAGGGGTCGTACGCAGGAACCGCACCCCTTGGAGCGGGAGTCTTCAACGCGTTTGTGATCACCCGCCAGTACTCCCGGGCAATGGATGCCTAACCGTGATGTGAGGAGTACCGCTCCGCTATACGGACGGTCGCGACACGAGAACGCAGCAGTAACCTCGCGCCCGCTATGGGATGTTCGGCCCCAAAGGCCCGGTAGGCCGGGTGGGCAATCCCGTCAATCGGTGCGCGGACCAGCGGGTCGGCGACGGATCAGCGGATCGGCGGGCGCGGCGATTCGGCGGGCACGGCGGGTCGGCGGGCGCGACGGATCGGCGTGGCGGCACCGGCCCGGCGAGGCAGCGGATCAGCAGAGCCAGCGGATCAGTAGGCGGGACGCGGCGGCGGGTAGCCGTAGCCGTAGGACGGCGCGGCGGGGGCGGTGCCATAGGCGTCGCGGTCGAAGAAGGGCCGGGCGTTGGCCCGCATCCACAGGGCGACGGGGTCGTACTCGTCGGAGAGCGCGACCGTGGAGACCGGCAGCCCGTCCGGCACGGCGGTGATCGACTGCTCCATCATCACCCGCACCGACTGCACCGCCGGTGGGCTGCTGTCGTAAAGATCCAGCCCGATGGCCAGATACGGAGCGCCCAGCGCGGGCTGCACCCAGACGCGCCGCAGCGACCGCACGGCGGTGGTGCGATGCGCGTTCTGCCCCAGCAGGGCGTAGAACTGCGGGATGTCGATGGCGGGGTCGCTCAGCCGCAGCGGCCCGGCGGGCAGCCGGTCCAGACCGCCCGCGATCCGGCGCAGATCCGGCCACGGGATGCCCACTCCGCCGCCGCGGGCGTGGGGGTTGAGCCAAAGACCGTAGCGGTCGCGGTAGAGCGAGTCGGCGATGAGGCGTCCGTCGACCACCTCATGCGCACGGTTCCAGCCACTGGCGGCCAGTTCCTGTGCGGAGGTCACGCACGGGGCGTAACCGAGGCCGTCCACATCCATGTTCCCGTACTGGGCCTCGGGCGTGCCGGGCGCACCGTGCCACAGCAGCATCCAGACCTGGCCCTCGCCGATGGCCCGCAGCAGCGCCTCATAGGCGTCGTACCGGCCGGGAGCGACCTGCTGCAACGCTCGCTCAACCTGGCCGGCCGCCGCCCCCCAATCCGCGCCCGCGCTCACCTGGGTCCGCCCCTTCTCTCGCCCTTTGTCCCGCACCTCACCGGGGAGCGTGCTCGCACCCCTCCTGGTCATCAAACCAGCTTACGGGCCGCCGTAGCGGACCCTGGGGTGAGTCAGAGGTCACGGTCGTAGAACGGCCGTACGCGCCCCATCATCCAGTCGACCACCGGATCCCCCTGCGCCACGTCCAGCAGCACCAGCTGGACCTTCCACCGCACGGGCACCACACCGAGAGCGCGGCCGAGCGCGTCCACCGCCCGCGCCTGGCCGTCGGGGCCGGGGGCGTCGAGCTGCACGCCGACGAAGAGCGCGGGCTCGTCGCCCTCGACGCTGGCCAGCGCGCGCCGGGCGGTCCGCACCCCGGTGTCCTTGGCGAACTCGATCCCGGCGGCGGCCAGGAAGTCCACCGGCTCGTCCTGCCAGTCCGGTTCGAAGAGCCGCACCCTGCCCCCGGTGGCCGGGCCGTCGAGCTCGCTGCGCCCGGCACGGCACAGCTCCCGGACGGCGGCCGGAGGCAGTGGTACGACCACCGCGCCACCGGGGTTCACCGCGATGCCGAGCTGGGGCGGCAGGCCGCGGGCGAACTCCACGGCCGGGGCGATGGTGAAGGACATATGGGAGCCGACGAGCTGCAGGAACTGCTGCTCGGAGCTGAACACCGGGACATACGCGGCGCCTTCGATCTCCACCGTGGGCAGATCCAGGCTCGGGCTGCCCGGGCCACCGCCGTTGGGCAGCGGAACCCAGACATGGCTGCGGGAGAGCGTTTCGACGAGGCGCGCTCCGGCCCCGGGGACGTCGATCGAGGCGGCCATCACCTCTTCGAGCTCATTGCCGGGAAACGCCGGAAACGCCGGAAACGCGGTCTGCGCGCCGTCGGGGAATCCTCCGTGAGCCGGGGCCATGCCGTACTGCTCCGGGAAGCTCATCTTCGTCCAACCGCCATCTCGTCCTACCTGCCCAAAGCACCCTAGCGGCTGGGCGGCCCGGGGCCGGCGGGGGCGGCGTCATCTCCACAGCACTTCCCCACCTCGCCCGGCCCCCGCCGCGGTCACACTGGGTGATGCCGTCATGCTCATTTCCGGCCAAGGTCACCCGGCGTTTCCCTCTCGTCCCCGGGGAGGGCACCCGTCCCCTCCCAGGGCGGGGTTCACTTCCGGTGCGAGCTCATTCGAAGGAGATGCAGCGCAGTTCGCTCGCGGTCGAGCGGTCCAGCAGCACCGCCGAGGCGCACCCCTCCGGCGGCCGCCCCTCCTCCATCCCCGCGATGAGCCGCCGCATCGCGCGCCGATGCCGTCCGAAGGCATAGCCGGAGACCCCGCGGCCACGGGCGGCCTGGCCCTCCAGGGCCACCGTGGCCTCCACGTCCAGCAGCACCATGTGGAGACTGCGGCCCCGGCGCCGCGCGTCCCGGGCCAGCCAGCGGCGGACCCACGGCAGCGCGCCGCAGTCGTGCACCACGACGCTCACATCCGAGCGCAGCGCCCGGCGCAGCCCGGCGTAGTGGGCGTACCGGACCAGCGGGCGATAGAGCGCGTACGGCAGCCAGCCGGGCATCCGGCGCTCCCACGCCTCCCGGGTGTTCTGCGAGTCCACCCGGATGACGACCGTGCCCGTCCCGTCCAGAACAGGCACCGTCCGATTGATCAGCGTGCTCTTGCCGGCGCCCGGCAGCCCGGAGGCGACCAGCACGTCCCCCACCGGGAAGCGCAGCTCACGCCGGTCCGCACCGCCGCCGCGCGCCTGCCCGCGCAGATCGTGCACCGCGATGCGCCGGCCGGGGATGGCCGTCGACCCGGAGGGGATGCGGCCACGCCGTGCCGGCAGGAGCCTTTGTGCGGTCCCGTATGTTCCCTGCCCTTGCACCGTGATCGTCCTCCCAGGTCGGTCAACGCTGCTCGTACCCGCAGAGTGTCAAGAAAAGGTAATGTCCATCAAGGCTGCCTCTGCCCGATCCGGCCGGAGCCGACCCGATCGGGGCTTCCTTTCTCGGCCACACATGCGATGATGTGCGCGCAACTCCATACCGGCCGCTTGAATCCGCGCGGGAGAGTCCTTGGTCACCGGCAATGCGCCGGGTGTCCGGGGCGCCGAAGGAGCAAGTCCTCCCTTGAATCTCTCAGGCCCCGATACCGCGTGGACGAGGCAGATCTGAAAAGCGAGCCGCGGGCGCGGCTCCACCCAAGGTGCAAGCCGGGCCCCTTACGGGCGTCACGGCGAACCTCTCAGGTTCCGATGACAGATGGGGAGGACGCACGCGTCCTTGTCGTCCGTCCTCGCCGTCGCGCGACCCCGATCTCCTGGAGCCTGAATCGTGACCGACGCCCCGCCCACCCCACGCCGTACCGCGCTGGACGCACGGCACCGTGCGCTCGGCGCCACCATGACCGACTTCGCCGGCTGGGACATGCCGCTGCGCTACGGCAGTGAGCGCGACGAGCACACCGCGGTGCGCACCCGCGCCGGGCTTTTCGATCTCTCCCATATGGGTGAGATCTCTCTCATCGGTTCGCAGGCCGGGCAGGCCCTGGACCACGCGCTGGTCGGCCGGCTGTCCGCGCTCGCCGTGGGCCGCGCCCGCTACACCATGATCTGCGACGACGAGGGCGGCATCCTGGACGACCTGATCGTCTACCGCCTCGGGGACGAGGAGTTCCTGGTCGTGGCCAACGCCTCCAACGCCCAGGTGGTGCTGGACGCGCTGACCGAGCGGGCCGCCGGTTTCGAGGCGACCGTAAGGGACGACCGGGACGCCTATGCGCTGATCGCCGTCCAGGGGCCCGAGTCCCCCGGGATCCTGGGCAGCCTGACCGACGCCGACCTGGAGGGGCTCAAGTACTACGCCGGGCTGCCGGGCACCGTCGCGGGCGTCCCCGCCATGATCGCCCGCACCGGCTACACGGGCGAGGACGGCTTCGAGCTGTTCCTGGCGCCCGCCGACGCCGAGCGGGTCTGGGACGCGCTGACCGAGGCGGGCGCCCCGGTGGGCCTGGTGCCCTGCGGTCTGTCCTGCCGGGACACCCTGCGCCTGGAGGCGGGGATGCCGCTGTACGGGAACGAGCTGACCACCGACACCACCCCGTTCGACGCGGGGCTCGGCCGGGTGGTGAAGTTCGACAAGCCCGGCGACTTCGTCGGCCGCCAGGCCCTGGAGGCCGCCTCCCGCGAGGCGGACACCGTCAGCCCGCGCACCCTGGTCGGCCTGGTCGCCGAGGGCCGCCGGGTGCCGCGCGCCGGATACGCCGTGGTGGCCGCCGACGGCTCACGGATCGGCCAGGTCACCTCGGGCGCGCCCTCGCCGACGCTGGGCAAGCCGATCGCGATGGCGTACGTGGACCCGGAGTACGCGAAGCCGGGCACCGAGGGGGTCTCGGTGGACATCCGGGGCACCCGGGAGCCGTACGAGGTCGTGGCGCTCCCCTTCTACCGGCGCGAGCGCTGAGCGGTCCGGCCGCAACACGCCGCGCCCCACTGGCGTCCTCCTCTGGACCGGCACCGAGACCATCGGCGCCGCACCCGGCGTCGCCACATCGCGCCGACGCCGCACCCACCGGCGTCCCACCGGCGTCCCACCGCGCGGGCACGCACCCCCGGCACCGCACCCACCGGCACCGCACCCACCGGCGTCGCGTCCCACCAGCTAAGACCCGTTTCCCAAGCACTCCCCCGTATCCAGGAGAATCGGACCATGAGCAACCCCCAGCAGCTGCGCTACAGCAAGGAGCACGAGTGGCTGTCGGCCGCCGACGAGGACGGCGTGTCGACGATCGGCATCACCGAGTTCGCGGCCAACGCGCTCGGCGATGTCGTCTACGTCCAGCTCCCGGACGTCGGCTCGACCGTCACCGCCGGTGAAACCTGCGGAGAGCTGGAGTCCACCAAGTCCGTCAGCGACCTGTACTCGCCGGTCTCCGGTGAGGTCACCGAGACCAACGAGGACGTGGTGAACGACCCGGCGCTGGTGAATTCCGCTCCCTTCGAGGGCGGCTGGCTGTTCAAGGTGCGGGTGACGGGCGAGCCGGAGGAGCTGCTCTCCGCCGACGCGTACACCGCCTTCGCCGAAAACTGACCCTCCTCTTCCGATCGGGACCCTGATGTCGCTTCTCAACAGCTCCCTGCACGAGCTCGACCCGGACGTCGCCGCCGCCGTCGACGCCGAACTCCACCGCCAGCAGTCCACCCTGGAGATGATCGCCTCGGAGAACTTCGCCCCGGCGGCGGTCATGGAGGCCCAGGGCTCGGTCCTGACCAACAAGTACGCCGAGGGCTACCCCGGCCGCCGCTACTACGGCGGCTGTGAGCACGTCGATGTGGTCGAGCAGATCGCCATCGACCGGGTGAAGGAGCTCTTCGGCGCCGAGGCGGCGAACGTCCAGCCGCATTCGGGCGCCCAGGCCAACGCGGCCGCGATGTTCGCCCTGCTCTCTCCCGGCGACACCATCCTGGGGCTGAACCTGGCGCACGGCGGCCATCTGACCCACGGCATGAAGATCAACTTCTCCGGCAAGCTCTACAACGTGGTGCCCTACCACGTGGACGCCGAGACCGGTCTGGTCGACATGGACGAGGTCGAGCGGCTGGCCAAGGAGCACCGCCCCAAGATGGTGATCGCGGGCTGGTCGGCCTACCCCCGCCAGCTGGACTTCGCGGCCTTCCGGCGGATCGCGGACGAGGTCGGCGCGTACCTGATGGTCGACATGGCCCACTTCGCGGGTCTGGTGGCGGCCGGGCTGCACCCCTCGCCCGTACCGCACGCCCATGTGGTGACCACCACCACCCACAAGACCCTGGGCGGTCCGCGCGGTGGCGTGATCCTCTCCACCGCCGATCTGGCCAAGAAGATCAACTCGGCGGTCTTCCCGGGTCAGCAGGGCGGCCCGCTGGAGCATGTCATCGCGGCGAAGGCGGTCTCCTTCAAGGTCGCCGCGGGTTCGGCCTTCAAGGAGCGCCAGGAGCGCACGCTGGAGGGCGCCCGGATCCTCGCCGAGCGCCTGGCCCAGCCCGATGTCCGCGAGGCGGGCGTCGCCGTCCTGTCCGGCGGCACCGACGTCCATCTGGTCCTGGTCGATCTGCGCGACTCCGAGCTGGACGGGCGGCAGGCCGAGGACCGGCTCCACGAGGTCGGCATCACGGTCAACCGCAACGCGATCCCGAACGACCCGCGGCCCCCGATGGTCACCTCGGGTCTGCGGATCGGCACCCCGGCGCTGGCCACGCGCGGCTTCACCGCGGAGGACTTCCGCGAGGTCGCCGACGTGATCGCGCTGACGCTCAAGCCGTCCTACGACGCGGAGGCGCTCAAGGCCCGGGTCACCGCCCTGGCCGACAAGCACCCGCTGTACGCCCATCTGTCCAAGTAACCCCGGACACGGGGGCGCGCCCGCCCTGGCGCGCCCCCGCCGCACCACCCCCGCACGGCCCGCACGCCTCCCCCGCGTGCAGACGAAGGAGTCCCCCGGTGGCCATTTCCGTATTCGACCTCTTCTCGATCGGCATCGGCCCGTCCAGCTCGCACACCGTCGGCCCGATGCGGGCCGCGCGGATGTTCGTCCGCCGGCTGAAGAACGAGGGCCTGCTGGCCCACACCGCCTCCGTGCGCGCCGAGCTCTTCGGCTCGCTGGGCGCCACCGGTCATGGCCATGGCACCCCGAAGGCCGTGCTGCTGGGCCTGGAGGGCAACTCCCCGCGCACCGTCGACGTCGAGGCGGCCGACGGTGAGGTGGAGCGCATCCGCACCACCAAGCGGCTGCGGCTGCTCGGCGCGGAGATCGGCCCCGGCCAGGAGATCGACTTCGACGCGTCGAGCCAGCTGATCCTGCACCGCCGCCGCTCCCTGCCGTACCACGCCAACGGCATGACGCTGCTCGCGTACGACGCCGAGGGCCATCCGCTGCTGGAGAAGACGTACTACTCGGTCGGCGGCGGCTTCGTGGTGGACGAGGACGCGGTCGGCGAGGAGCGCATCAAGCTCGACGACACCGTCCTCACCCACCCCTTCCGCACCGGCGACGAACTGCTGCGGCTCTCCCAGGAGACGGGCCTGTCCATCTCGGCCCTGATGCTGGAGAACGAGAAGGCGTGGCGCACCGAGAAGGAGATCCGGGACGGCCTCCTGGAGATCTGGCACGTCATGGAGGCGTGCGTGGCCCGCGGCATGTCCCAGGAGGGCATCCTCCCCGGCGGCCTCAAGGTCCGCCGCCGCGCCGCCACCGCCGCCCGCGCCCTGCGCTCCGAGGGCGACCCGGCCGCCCGCGCCATGGAGTGGATCACCCTCTACGCCATGGCGGTCAACGAGGAGAACGCGGCGGGCGGACGCGTGGTCACCGCCCCCACCAACGGCGCGGCGGGCATCATCCCCGCCGTCCTGCACTACTACACGCGCTTCGTGCCGGGCGCCGACGAGGACGGCGTCATCCGCTTCCTCCTCGCCGCGGGCGCCATCGGCATGCTCTTCAAGGAGAACGCCTCGATCTCCGGCGCCGAGGTCGGCTGCCAGGGCGAGGTCGGATCCGCCTGCTCCATGGCCGCCGGCGGCCTCGCCGAGGTCCTCGGCGGCTCCACGGAACAGGTGGAGAACGCCGCCGAGATCGGCATGGAACACAACCTCGGCCTCACCTGCGACCCCATCGGCGGCCTGGTCCAGATCCCCTGCATCGAGCGCAACGGCATGGCCTCGGTCAAGGCGGTCACCGCCGCGCGGATGGCCCTGCGCGGCGACGGCCGCCACCATGTCTCACTCGACAAGGTCATCAAGACGATGAAGCAGACGGGCGCCGATATGAAGGTCAAGTACAAGGAGACGGCGCGGGGCGGGCTCGCGGTGAACGTCATCGAGTGCTGAGGGAACAGGCCCTGACCAGCGCGTTCGCACCGTTTGGCGCTGTCGGGGCCTTTTCTGGTGGCACAGTGCCCGGTTCCGCCGTGCCTCGCCCGAGGTGCCCGTAGCCCGGAGACCCAATCAAGTGGCACACCGGTTTCCGCCGCCCGGTTCTGGTCACCCTATGGGCTGACATCCACCGAAATGCGGAGGACAGCGCCATGAGCACTGCGCAGACCGAACGTGCGGAGGCAGCGAAGCTGCCGAAGGGTGATGTGGTGGCCATTCTGCTCGAGCAGCACGCACGCATCCGCGACCTGTTCTCGGATGTGAAGGGTGCCGAGGGCAAGCACAAGCAGCAGGCTTTTGACGAGTTGCGGGCCCTGCTGGCGGTGCATGAGACCGGCGAGGAGATGATTCTGCGCCCGGTCGCGAAGGAAACAGCCGGCGAGCAGGAGGCCGGCGCCCGCAACAAGGAGGAGAAGGAAGCGAACAAGGTCCTCGTCGAGCTCGAGAAGATGGACGTCTCAACGGCCGAATTCGACAGAGGGCTGGCCGGACTCGAGAAGGCGGTCATCGACCACGCCGAGCACGAGGAGCGGGAGGAGTTCCCCGCGATCCTGCGGGATTGCTCCGAGGACAAGCGCCGGAGCATGGGAACGATGCTGCGGATGACGGAGAAGATCGCCCCGACGCACCCGCACCCGGGCGTGGCCGGGTCCCCCGCGGCTCAGTGGGCGGTGGGGCCGTTCGCCTCACTCGTGGACCGGACGAAGGACCTCCTGAAGAGCGCCGCCGGCTGACCGTGGGCGGCGGACCGCGAGGCCGGCCGCATAACGGGCCGAGGGGCGGGTCGCCCGTCGCGACCCGCCCCGTCGCGCCCCTCGGTATCCGTTGCGCGTTATGTACGGGAATGCGGGTACTCCGAGGGCGCGGAAGAGCGGGACATCCGCCCCCCACCGCCGTTTTCCAGCAGCGAGGAGAACCCGCATGCAACCGCAGGTGCCACTCCCGGCTCGGGTGCCGGCCCACGCGCCTCAGGAAGGCGATGGCATCGCCGTCGGCAACGGCCCAGTGATCATCGATGCGTATATCGACTTCCAGTGCCCCTTCTGCCGGATGTTCGAGGAGTCATCGGGGCCGCTGCTCGATGCCATGGTCACCGAGGGGCAGGTGACGTTGGTCTATCACCCGATGGCCTTCCTGGACGCCATGTCCACCAGCCGGTACTCCACCCGCGCCTCGGCCGCCTCGGGCTGCGCCTCCGACGGCGGGGCATTCATGGAGTACCTCCACACACTCTTCGCCCACCAGCCGCCGGAGGGCGGGCCCGGGCTCAGTGATGAGGAGCTGATCGCGCTCGGCCTGCGGGTCGGGCTCACCGACGCCTTCGCCGCGTGCGTGCGCGACGGTGTTCATCTGGACTGGCCTCCGTACGTCACCGCCAGGGCGGCCGAACGCGGGGTGAGCGCCACGCCGACCGTACTCGTCGAGGGTGCCGCCGTAAGGCCCCACCCGGGCCTGATCAGGACCGCGGTGGCGGCCGCCCTCCACCACCCGGCGTGACCGGCGGACAGCACGTGAGAGGTGGTTACGCATGACGGTGAGGCTGAACGACGAGGCGTACGACCACGCGAAGCCGCGGTGGTCCTGAACCGCGAACAGACCGTACCTCACCAGCGCTTGAGCCCGTCCGAAGGTAACTCCCGGGTGCGGCGCCACGGGTCAGCCCGCCCGGTCGCGCTCCCGCCGGACGATCGGCTTCCGGCCCTTGAGGGTGGTGCCGCGCAACGCGCGGATCACCTCGTCGACCGCGGAGGCGGGGACCTCCACCAGGGAGAAGCGGTCGGCGATCTCGATCGAGCCGATGTCCCGCCCGCTCAGCCGGGACTCCCCGGCGATGGCGCCCACCAGATCCTGTGGCCGGATGCCCGCGCTGCGCCCAGCCCCGATGAACAAGCGCGTCATGCCCTCCGCGGGCGCACTGGTTCCCCGCGGACCGCGGCCCGGTCCGCCGCGACCCTCACGGTCCCCCCGCCCGCCGCGGACGGCGACTTCGGGAATCTCCTCCTCGTCGACCGCCGCGCCCCCTGCTTCATGCGCCAGCTTGACCGCGGCCAGCGCCACATCCATCACGTCGAACTCGTCCGCGAGGGTCTCCACCACCACCCGGAAGCGGTCGAGATCGTCCTCGACGATGGACTCCTGCAGTGCCGCTCGGGTCAGTTCCAGCCGGCGGGCGCGCAGATCGGCGACGGTCGGCACCTTCTCCACGCGGATCTGCCGCCGGGTCGTCCGCTCGATCGCCTTGAGCATCCGATGTTCCCGGGGCTCGGCCAGCGTGATGGCGACGCCCTCCCGCCCGGCCCGCCCGACCCGGCCGATCCGGTGGACATAGGACTCCGGCGCGGAGGGCACGTCGTAGTTGACCACATGGGTGAGCTGCTCGATGTCCAGCCCGCGGGCGGCCACATCGGTAGCGACCAGCAGGTCCGCGGTGCCGCCGCGCACCCGGCCCATGACCCGGTCCCGCTGTTCCTGGTTCATTCCGCCGTGCAGTGCCTCGGCGCGGTATCCCCGTCCGTTGAGCGTTTCGGTGAGCTGGTCGACCTGGTCCCGCGTCCGGCAGAAGACGATGGTGGCCTCCGGCGATTCCACGTCCAGCACCCGACCGAGCGCGGCGGGTTTCTGCGCCCGTGCCACGACGTACGCGGACTGCCGCACCTTGGGCGTCTCACCGGGGGCCGGCTTCTCCCGCTCGATCTGGATGCGTACCGGATCGCGCAGATGGCGCCGGGCCATGGCGTCGATGCGCGTCGGCATCGTCGCGGAGAAGAGCACGGTCTGGCGATCCGCCGGTGTGCCCTCGAGTATCGCGTCGATGTCCTCGGCGAAGCCCATGTCGAGCATTTCGTCGGCCTCGTCCAGCACCAGTGTCTCCAGGCTGTCGAGCCGCAGCGTCCCGCGTCCGATGTGGTCGAGCGCCCGGCCCGGTGTCGCCACCACCACGTCGACGCCGCGCTCCAGGGCGCGCAACTGCCGCCCGATCGGCTGCCCGCCGTAGACGGGCAGGACCCGGGTGCCCAGGTCGTGCCCGTAGCGATGAAGGGCCTCCGACGCCTGCATGGCCAGCTCACGGGTGGGCACCAGGACCAGGGCCGACGGCTTTGCCCCACCACCGTCCTGGCTGATGCGCTGAAGCACCGGCAGGGCGAACGCGGCGGTTTTCCCGGTTCCCGTGGCGGCCTGGCCCAGCAGATCGCGGCCGTCCAGCAGCGGAGGGATGGCCTCGCGCTGGATCGGGGTCGGCTCCTCGTAGCCCAGCCCCGTGAGTGCCCGCAGCAGCTCAGGGCGCAGTCGCAGATCGGCGAAGCCGATCTGTTCGGCGGTCGCGGTCGCGTCTGTTGTCATGGCCGCACGGCAGATCAGGCCGGAGTGTGGATGAGTTCCTCGAACTCCTTCGGCAACTGCGACAGGACATGACGGAACTCACCGCCGCTGACCGCCTCCCGGACGGTACTCAGCACCGCTGCCACGCCTTCCCGGGCGACTTCCGGACTGGTCCGGGCCCGCGTGCTCACCCTGTTGACGAACTCGTCTAGCCCGAAGCCCTCCGCCTCCGGGGTCGGAGACACGAGAGACTCCTTGAGCGCCTTGGGCAGCTCCGAGGCAAGGTCGTCCGCCTCGCCCCTGGTGATCCGTTCGGCCAGGGTCGCCAGGGTGGCGTGGGTAAAGGCCTCCGCCTGCTCGCGCGGGAGGCCGGAGCGCTGGGAGACGGTGCTGATGAACGTCTCGTAGTCCATGAGAGCGCTGCCTCTCTTCGGCATTTCGACTTTCCGGGATCTCTGGTGTCCACCACCGAGACTCTCCAGCATGGCGACCCCGGCGGCCCGACGCGTGCGCACGCCAGGTCCACATGCGCGCCCTGAGTCGACCCGCCATGCCGAAGCGGTCGGCGACAACGGCGCCTCGACGGCTCCACGGAACAGCTTCTGGTCCGCCTCGAGTCCCGCCGGCGCCGCGCGGAGGCGGGGCGGGCGCCGGCCTGATCGGGGACGTCCTCGCCGGACACACGAACCTGGGGCCCGTGCGTCCACCTCCCCCGCGGCACCCGGGCCCCCGCCATGTCCCGGAGAGACACTCAGCGGTCGAGGATCCGCCGCAGCACCCGCTCCATGCGCCGCCCGTGATCGGCCCCGGTCCCCGCACACCGCCAGGCGACCTGCCCGTCCGGCCGGACCAGCAGCGCGCCTCCCTCGGTCAGGCCGGCGACGTCCTCCCAGCAGCCCTCGGCGACGCGCACCTCCAGGTCCGAGCCGAGCGTGACGGCGGTGACCGGGACGCCGGTCTCCTTCCCGGCCGCCCGCGCCGCCTGAGCCCACGGGTCGCCGTCCCGCCCCGCGAGCAGAGTGAACGCACCGGCCGTCAGCTCAACGGTCGACAGTCGGCGCCCGTCCCGCTCCAACCACAGGGTGCGGCATCCGGGTACCGGGCGAGCCGTCGAGGTTGGTCCGGGCGTCCGCCAAGGACAGGGGCTCGGTGGAAGAAGCCGCGCCCGGCGATCAGTTCGCCCAAGTCCGCGCGGAACAGCACGTTGACGTGCTGGCCACCGACCACGCCCTGCCCGCTGCGGGCAATGCCGACCTGCTCCCGGGTGGCGCTCTCGGCCCCGTCGGCGGCCACCACGTACTCCGCCTCGACGACCGATGTCCGCCCGGTCGCCGTGTCCTCGACGGTCACGTCGACACTGTCACCGGCCTGACACAGCGACACCATCCGTGTGTCTCCCAGTGCACTTCGCCCCCGGCCTCCTGGGCCGCCCGCAGCAGGATCGGGTCGATCCGGTGTTGGCCGCAGCCGCCGAGGTCGGCGGCCGGGGTGAAGCCCTCGATCGTGTCCAGGAATTCCCGGGACACGTCCGCCTGCGGGCCGGCCGCGACGGGGTCGTACTCGGCGATCGTCCGCGCCTTCATCGGCGGACGGCTCTCGCTGCGCCGCTCGGCCACCGCGAGGAACTCCTCGGCACGACCGGTGCTCAGCAGCGCCTCCCGGGCACGGGGACCGATCGACGTGGCCCGGGGATGGCCAGACAGTCCCCGCGCGCTGCACCACGACGACCGGCCGGACACCCCGCCCCGCCGGATGTCACACTCCGGCGGGCTCATCTGTCGCACCTGGGACAAGCCATTGCCACCACAGGTACGACACGATGGGGAGCCCGCCATGGCCCGTATCCCGCTCACCCCGCCCAGCACCCTGCTCAACCGCATCGGCGCCTGGTACTCCCGGCGCACCTACGGCAAGGTGCTCCACCCCGGTCTGGCCGCCGGCCACAATCCGCGGGTGCTGCTCACCTACGTCCGGGCCGAGCGCGGCGCCGCCAAGTGGAACCGCCTCGACCCGGGCCTCAAGCACCTCGCGGTCATGGCCGCGACGGCCAGGATCAACTGCTCGTGGTGCATGGACTTCGGCCACTGGGAGGCCGACAACCTCGGGCTCCCGATGGACAAGATCTCCAAGGTGCCGCGGTGGCGCGACCACCGGGACGCCTTCACCGATCTCGAGTTGCTCGTCCTGGACTACGCCGAGGCGATGACCGAGACCGAGCCCCGCGTGACCGACGAACTCGCGGCCACCCTGGTCGAGCGGCTCGGTGAGGCGGCGTTCGTCGAACTCACCGCCATGGTCGGTCTGGAGAACTACCGCTCGCGCGTCAACAGCGCCTTCGGCCTGACCAGCCAGGGCTTCTCGGACGCCTGCGAGGTACCGTCACAGGCGTGATCGACACGACCACCTTCGAAGCGCACCGGCGGATGCTGTTCGGCATCGCCTACCGCATGCTCGGCTCCGTCGCCGACGCCGAGGACGTGGTGCAGGACGCCTGGCTGCGGTGCAGTCAGGCCTCCACGCCGGTGCGCAATCCGGCGGGCTATCTGGTCCGTACGGTCACCAACCTCGCGCTCAACCGGCTCACCTCGGCCGCCGCCACCCGCGAGCAGTACGTCGGCCCCTGGCTGCCCGAGCCGCTGGTCACCCGGCCGGACATCGGCGAGGAGGTGGAGCTGGCCGAGTCGGTCTCGCTCGCCATGCTCGTCGTCCTGGAGAGTCTGTCGCCGCTGGAGCGGGCGGTCTTCGTGCTCAAGGAGGTCTTCGGCTTCTCCTTCCGGGAGATCGCCGGAATGCTGGATCGCGGCGAGGCGGCCGTACGGCAGGTGGGCAGCCGGGCCAGGGCCCATGTGCAGGCCCGCCGGCCGCGTTACGACGCCCCGGCGGAGGTGCGGCGGCAGGTCACCGAGGAGTTCCTGGCCGCGTGTCTCGGCGGCGACCTGAACCGCATGATGGAGCTGCTGGCCCCCGATGTGACGGCGTGGAGCGACGGCGGCGGCAAGGTGAAGGCCGCACTCCGCCCGCAGCGGGGCGCGGAGAAGGTCGCCCGCTTCCTCGCCGCCGTCATCGCCCAGCCGATGGACGACCCCCGGGTGCACGCGGTGGACGTCAACGGCCGGCCGGGATTGCTGTTCACGGTCGCGGGCCGCCCGGACACGGTCGCCTGCGCGGAGGTCGAGGACGGGCGCATCACGGAGATCCGCATCATTCGCAACCCGGACAAGCTGCGGCACCTGCCGCCGCCGTAGGCCGCTGAGGGCGCCGGGGGCGCCGCACCCCGGCGAACAGATCGTCCTCGGGAGTCGCGCCATCGACCTCGACATCGACGTGGGACCGGGCCAGGCGATAGTCCTCAGTGGGCCAGACCTCGCGCTCGATGTCACGGTCATGAAGCATGAACCCGGCGTTCGGGTCGATCTGCGTGGCGTGCGCGAGCAGCGCCCGGTCCCTGGTCGCGAAGTGCTCCGCGCACGGCACCCGCGTGGTGATCTCCAGCCCGACGGCGGGCAGTTCGGCCAGCACCTCCCGCATGCCCGAGTCCATGCCCCGTGCGGTCATGGCGTCGTGCAGGGCCTGGAACCAGGGCCGCGACAAGCCGCCCTGGTAGTACAGCTTCAGTGGCCGCCAGGGCGCCCCCGCCTCGGGATGGCGGCCCACCTCCCCCGCCGCGTCGAAGGCGGCGACCGTCACCTGATGGGTCCTGATGTGGTCCGGGTGCGGATAGCCGCCGGTCTCGTCGTACGTGACGACCACATGCGGTCGGAAGCTCCGGATCAGCCCCACCAGTCGTCCGGCCGCCTCCTCCAGGGGCGCGAGCGCGAAGCAGCCGTCGGGCAGCGGCTCGCCCGGCGCCGGGAGCCCCGAGTCGACGAACCCCAGGAAGTGCTGGCGCACCCCCAGGATCCGGCGGGCCTCGGCCATCTCGGCCCGCCGGATCGCGGCGAGGTTCTCCCGCACACCGGGCCGGTCCATGGCGGGGTTGAGCACATCTCCACGCTCCCCTCCGGTGCAGGTGACCACCAGCACCTCCACCCCCTCGGCGGCGTACTTGGCCAGCGTGGCCGCGCCCTTGCTGGACTCGTCGTCGGGGTGGGCGTGCACGCTCATCAGACGCAGGTTCAAGCGCACTCCTCGGATGGTTCGTGGTGACTGACACCCAGAAAACTAGCCCGAACCAAAACTTAGGTCAATCATAAATTTAGGGCGCAACCATGCGAGGATGGGGCCATGACAGCAGGACTGCGTGAGCTGAAGAAGCGGCAGACGCGCCAGATGATCTCCGACACCGCGACCCGGCTCTTCATGGAGCGCGGCTTCGAGGCGGTGACCATCGCCGAGATCGCGACGGCGGCCCAGGTGGCCAAGATGACGGTCACGAACTACTTCCCGCGCAAGGAAGACCTGGCCCTCGACTACCACGAGACGATCACCACCGCCCTGGCCCGGACCGTCGCGGGCCGCCCGACCGGCGAATCGGCCCTGACCGCGCTGCGCCGCGCATACCTGGCCGCGGTCGAGCGTCACGACCCCGTCGTCGGCTTCTCCAGCCCGGAGTTCGCCCGCATGGTCGCCGACAGCCCCACCCTGACCACCCGACTCCGCGAACTGCACGACCAACGCGAAGAGGCCCTGGCCGACGTCCTCACCACCGAAACCGCCCTCACCCCCGACGACCCCACCCCCCGCGCCGCCGCCGCCCTCCTCACCGCCGCCCACCGCACCCTGTTCCACCACGTCCAGGCCCTGACCCGCGCGGGCCACCCCACCGAGGAGATCGCCACCGCGGCAACCCGCTCAGCCGAGAAGGTCTTCGACTTGCTGGAACCGTCCTTGGGCGACTACGCGCGCGCTGGGGCTGGTGCCGCCGGCCTCAGCGCACCGGGGTAGGCGCCCCTATTCGGGGCTCACGGCCCCCGCCCCAGGTCGCTTGGCCGCCCCTTGTATGTCACCGCTGTTCGACTTAGCGTGACGGATCACTGACAACGTCGGAGGGGGCCGCGGGCGTGGCGTTCTGGATGGCTGCTGCGTCCGTATGGGCTGTGCTGCAGCTGCTGTTGCTGTCCTGGCCGGTGCGGACGGTGCGGTGGCCGACGGTGCTGCTCGCCTTCGGGGTGGGGGCGTACGGCTGCGGCGTGCTCTCGATGGCCCTGGAACTCGTGGTGGCACGTCAGTTGGCCACCACGCGGGAGAAATCACTGTCGGGCGTCATGGATGTGGTGTCGTGGACGACGGCTCCGGCAGTGGAGGAGCTGGTCAAGATCGCGCCGCTCCTGGTCGCGGGGTGGGCACTGCGCAGACGGATGCAGTGGGGGCTGGCGGACTTCGTGGTGCTGGGCGGCGCCGCCGGAGCTGGGTTCGGGCTGCTGGAAAAGCTGCTGATGTATGCCGAGTCCGCGGGTAAGGCCGCCCCCACGGACGAGGGGGGCTGGCAGATCGCGGGGGGACTGATCGACCCGCCGTACGTTCCCGGCCTCGAACAGATCCTCGGCAGTTGGTTCCCCTCATCGACCGGCACCGTCGAAGTCGGGGGTCCGACACTCCCCTACGAGGTACACATCTTCGCCAGCGCGCTCGGCGGGCTGGCGGTGGGCCTGCTGTGGTGCGGTGGCCGCGTCCTGACCCGGGTCGCGGCCCTGGTGCCACTGGCCGGGGCGGTCGCGATCCACTGGGTGACCAATTACGCCGCGGCCTTCCCGGGCGACGAAACCGCGATGGAGTGGCGGGAGAAGCTGGCCGGGGACTGGGGCCTGTGGATCATCCTGGGGTGCCTTGCCGTCGCGTGGATCTGGGATCTGCGCCGGTCCCGCCTGGGCCGACGGCACCAACCTGACGTCGTGCTGGCTGCCGAACGCCAGGGCCAGACCGCCCCCGAAGCTCTCCTCGGGTACGCCCTGTTGCGCCTCCCGGCCACCTGGATCCTCGCCCTGGGCTACGCCCGGCAGCGCCGGGCGCTGCTGTACGCCACGGCCCACCCCCGTAGCCGCCCGGAGAAGTTGGAGCCGCTGCGCGAGTCGGTCGTCCAGCAGACCCACCGGATGGACGCGACCCACCGCCAGGAGGCATGGCGCGGCGTGACCTTACGGCAGCTGTGGCACCGGGCCCGGGAGCAGCGACCCCGCTGGCCGCGGCAGGAGAAAGTCCTCCTGGTGCTCAGCCTGCTGCTGGCCGTCCCTTCCCTGCTGTATCTGGCGGTGGGTTCCTTCCCGTCCACGAAGGATCTGCAGCAGTACTTCACCGAGGGCACCGGGCTGCGCATCCTGGTCGGCGTCGGCCTGGCCGGGCTGGTCCTGACCCTGTGGCGCCTGATGTCCGCCGTACGCGGCTACCGGGCCGCAAGCGCGTCTCCGCTGGGCGAGGCCGTCGCCCTGGTCCAGTTCCGCATCGCCGTCTGCGCGGGCTCACTCGTCGTCGGCGTCCTGTTGCTGTCCCGCTGGTCCGCGATCGCGGACGGCGAGGCCCCTCTGGCGGGCTACCGCATTCTCGGCACCGACCGCTTTCTCCTGGAAAAGCTCCTCGAGACCGGCCTCCCTCTCCTCCTCACCCTCGCCATGTTCGCCATGCCCTACGCGCTGCCCCTGGAACTCGCCATGGGCGGCGGGCTGGCGGAGACCCTGCTGATGGGCCTCGGCCCGCGCGCCCTGGCCCCGGTCGCCTCACGCATCGGCGCCAGGCTGGCGGCGCGGGAGGCGACACAATGGGCGCGCGGCGCTCTCCGCAGCCGTGGCCGGGGGGTGTTCTCCCGTACCTGGGACCGGGTGCGACACGGCCGTACCGATCCGGTGGATCTGGCGACCGGGCGGATGTTCCTGCCGCAGACGGATGTGGAGCTGCCGGGTGTGCTGCCGCTGGTGTTCTCCCGCCGGGTGGACTCCGGATACCGCGCCGGGCGGTGGTTCGGCCCGACCTGGGCATCGACGGCCGACCAGCGGCTGGAGTCCGACGAGCAGGGCGTGATCTTCTTCACCGAGGACGGTCTGCTGCTGGCCTATCCGCATCCGGTGCCGGGCGGCCCCGCGGTCCTCCCCGCGGAGGGTCCGCGCTGGCCGCTGGCACGGACGGCGGACGGGGTGACGTACACCGTCACCCACCCGGAGGCCGGGCTCGTCCGCACCTTCACCCCGTACGGCGACGGAACGGTGGCACTCCTGCAGGAGATCACCGACCGCAACGGCAACCGCGTCACCTTCACCTACGACGCCTCCGGCACGCCCCTCGAAATCCTCCACAGCGGTGGCTACCGGCTGCGGCTGACGTCGGAGAACGAGCGGATCACCGGCCTGTACGTGGGGGACGTGCGGGTGATGGGCTACGGCTACACCGACGGCCGGCTCACCGAAGTGACGGGCTCCTCGGGGCTGCCGCTGCGTTTCGTCTACGACCGGGTCGGGCGGGTCACGTCCTGGATCGACACCAACAACCGCTGGTACTCCTACGCCTACGACGAGCACGACCGGGTCATCGCCGAGGGCGGCGAAGGCGGCCACTACACCCTCCGCATCGGCTACGACGGGGTGGACCCGGACTTCCCCGGTCTGAAGGTCACGACCCTCACCTCACCGGACGGTGCGGTCACCCGCTATCTGATCGACGAGGCGCACCAGGTCGTCGGGGAGATCGACGCGGCCGGCGCGGTCAGCCGCACGGTGTACGACGAAGCGGGCCGTACGGTCGCCGAGACCGACCCGCTGGGCCGCACCACCGGCTTCCGCTACGACGAGCACGGGCATCCGACGGCCGTGATCCGGCCGGACGGCAGCGAGATCAGCGCGACGCTGGACGCACAGGGCAACCCGGTACAGATCACCGACCCGGACGGCGCGGTATGGCGGCAGACCTTCGACGCGGCGGGCAACCGCACCACCCTCACCGACCCGCTCGCCGCCACCACCCGGTATCTGTACGACGCACGCGGAGGTCTCCTCGCCGTCACCGACCCGCTGGCCGCGACGACCCGGGTGCGCTGCGACGGGGCCGGGCTCCCCGTCGAAATCACCGACCCGCTGGGGGCCACGACCTGCTACCAGCGGGACGCCTTCGGCCGCGTCGTGGCCGAGACCGACCCGCTGGGTGCGGTGACCCGCTACGAGTGGAGCCCGGAGGGCAAGCTCCTGCGCCGCACGGGGCCGGATGGCTCGGCGGAGTCCTGGACGTACGACGGCGAGGGCAACTGCCTCTCTCATACCGACCCCGTCGGTGGCACGACGGTGTACGAGTACACCCACTTCGACCTGCTGGCCGCCCGCACGGGCCCGGACGGGGCCCGCTACGAGTTCGAGCACGACGCGGCGCTGCGGCTGACGAGGGTCACCAATCCGCAGGGGCTGACCTGGAGTTACGCGTACGACCTGGCGGGCCGCCTGGTGACGGAGACGGACTTCGACGGCCGTAGGGTGAGCTACGCGCATGACGCGGCGGGCCAACTCGTCTCGCGTACCGACCCTCTGGGCCAACGCACCGGCTACGTCCACGACGCGCTGGGCCGCGTAGTGTCCCAGGACGCCGCCGGGCAGATATCGACCTTCCGCTGGGGCCCGGCCGGAGACATACTCGAGGCCATCGGCCCGGACACCGAGCTGACCCGGACGTACGACCCCGTCGGCCGCATGCTCTCCGAGACAGTGGACGGCCGCACCCTGCACCTGGCCTACGACGCGGCAGGGCAGCTCGTCTCCCGCCGTACCCCGGCAGGGGCGGAGACTATTTACGCCTACGACGCGGCGGGCAACCGCATCGCCCTGACGGCCGGGGTCCACGTCCTCGCCTCGGCATACGACGCAGCAGGCCGCGAAATCACGCGCCGCATCGGCGACGCCCTCGCCCTCACCCATACTTGGGACCGACTCGGCCGCCTGACCACGCAAGCTCTGACCGGCGTATCTGGCGACATCCACCACCGGGCGTACGGCTACCGAGCCGACGGCCACCTCACCTCGGTGGACGACCACTTGTCGGGCCGACGCACCTTCGACCTGGACGCGGCGGGCCGGGTCACCGCCGTCCAAGCCCACGGCTGGACCGAGACCTACGCCTACGACGAGGCGGGCAACCAAACACACGCGACCTGGCCGAGCACGCAACCCGCCCAGGAGGCGACGGGGCCCCGCACCTACACCGGTACGCGCATCACCGGCGCGGGCTCGGTCCGCTACGAACACGACGAGGCGGGCCGCCTCACCCTCCGCCAAAAGACCCGCCTGTCCCGCAAACCGGATACCTGGCACTACACCTGGGACGCCGAAGACCGCCTGGTATCGGTCACCACCCCCGACGGCACGGTGTGGCGCTACCGCTACGACCCCTTCGGCCGCCGCACCACCAAACAACGCCTCGCGGCAGACGGCGAAACCGTCCTGGAGCAAACGGATTTCACCTGGGACGGCCCCACCCTCGTGGAACAGACCACCACCGCCCCGGACTTCCCCCACCCCGTCACCCTCACCTGGGACCACGACGGCCTTCACCCCATAGCCCAGACCGAACGCGTCACCGAAGCCACCACCCAACGCGAAATCGACGCCCGCTTCTTCGCGATCGTCACCGACCTGGTCGGCACCCCCACCGAACTCATCGACGATTCGGGCACCATCGCGTGGCACACCCGCTCCACCCTCTGGGGCACCACGACCTGGGCCGCCGACAGCACGGCGTACACCCCGCTCCGCTTCCCCGGCCAATACTTCGACCCGGAAACCGGCCTCCACTACAATTTCCATCGCTATTACGACCCGGATTCCGCCCGCTATCTCTCCCCCGACCCTCTAGGTCTATCCCCCGCCCCCAACCCGGCCGCCTACACCCAGAACCCCCACACCTGGTTTGATCCCCTAGGACTATCCCCATGTCCAGGCGGCAACCACAATTGGGCCGGCAATCCCGCTGAACACGCCCGGCTAAGACGATTCTACGAACAAGCCCAAAAATACGGGAAGGCCGGTTACAGGGAACTAGAAAGCGGAAGATTCCGCTTTTATGGAAATGTAACACCCGCAAGGAAGGAAGGCGAAATAATGGGACGCCGACTCGTCCGAGAGTGGGATCCCGCAACTGACTCCACTCGCATTTGGCACGAATCACTTGATCACGGCGGCAGGGTACGCATCACAAGACCCGACGTAAAACTCACGGGCGGCAAAAAGGTGCACTACCTGTTCGACGGCACCGGAAATCTCATAGGAAAATTTTAAGGATCCCATGAATCTGAGGAATGAAATCATCAAAAGACTCACGGCGCTTACCGAAGGCACCAGCCCCCCGGAGGAGGTCTCCGAATGGGCGACTTCCACAATGCAGGAAGACGCCCCGGACCTACTGGACGCCGATGTCTGGCAAGCGCTTGATCGCCTGAGTGGGGCAGACCTCAAGTCTGACCCGACAACCTACCTGCACAGCACAGAAGACTACGTGGAGTGGCTGCGCGAGTTCAGGGAACAATAAGGGCGAGGCGTGGGAATTCTCCGGTACGCAGAGCGGTCGTGAACGTGTCCCACGCCTCCACGGGGAACACGAGGGCCGGGCCTGCCGGGTGTTTGCTGTCGCGGACGGGGACGACACCGGCAGTGGTGGCTATGGAGGGCGCGAACTCCACGCACTGGCCTTCGTCGCCGCTGCTGTAGCTGGACTTGACCCATTCAGCACCGGACAGGTCGAGGGCGGTGTTCATCGTGTGTAGTCCTCCATCAGTCTGTGGATCACGGCCAGCGAATCGTCCGGCGACAAAGCCGAAGCCCTGATGCGGTCGTACCTGGCAGTCGCGAGCTCCACTTCTGCCGGTGAATCGATCGTCTGGCCCGCCATGGCTGTATCTGCGTACACAACACTCGGTTCATCGTCGAACGTCAGAAGGGTAAAGCTTCCCGGCACCGGAGGTGCTCCGGCCGAGAACGGCAGCACCTGAAGTGTGATGTGCGGAGACTCTGCTTCGGCCAAGAGGTGGGCGAGTTGGGCGCGCATCACTTCCCTTCCTCCCACCTCAGTGCGTAGGCACGCCTGACTCAGGACGCACCACAGCAACGGCGGCGCATCCCGCTCCATCACCTCTCGTCGCTGCAATCGTCTGGCCACCCTTGCATCGATCTGGTCGGCGGCGTCCCGAGGATGTGCGGACCGGAATACCGCTCGCGCGTACTCGGCCGTCTGCAACATGCCCATGATGAGCGTCGCCGAGTAGTCCAGGATGCCGACCGCCTGCCGCTCCAACTGCACGTACGGCACGAACCAGTCCGGATAGCCATGCTGGCTGGCCCGCTTCCGCAGGCGTGCGAACAGGCCCGGTGTGCCGAAGACCCGATCGCACGCGTCGGCGAACTCGGGGCTGGCCAAGCGCTCCCCCGCCTCCACCTTGGCCACATATTGCTGCCCGTAGTTGGCCTTCAAGCCCAACTCCCGCTGGCTCAGCTCCGCCTGCATCCGCCAGGTCCGTACCTCGGCTCCTAAGAACGCCGCTCCGCTCGACGGTTCCTGGCCTTCCTTGGCCTCACTCACCTGTGGTTCTCCCCTCACCCCAAGCCGCTTGGTGTGCCCCGATCCCTGTTGCGCGCGGCCCCGCAGGGCAACGCTGGGAGTACACAGAGTGATTAAAGCCCGCAAGACACATCCAGGTCAGGAAGAACCCCCCATGGTGTTTCCCTCCGAACACATCACCGAATCCACTCGCCATCGTGTCGCGGAGCGGGTCACCCGCGAGATGCGGGAAGTGGCGCGGCGGCGTGGCTGGAGTTCGGCGGGCTCGGCCGAGCCGTCGGTGGGAGGGACGACAAACGTCCTCTTCTGCGGGGCACTCCCCGAAGACCTCGCGCGGCGCCAACAGCCGCCCCTGCCTACCGCCCAACCCACACCCCTCGGAGAGTGACCGTTGAACGACACCTGCCCCACCTGCCGCCACTACGCGGCACTGCGCGAACAGGCCAGACAAGCCGGGGACTACAGCAAGGCCACCGACTACGAGGTACTGCGCCGACGCCACCCCGCCCACATCATCCACATCCCCCGGCAGCCCGAAGGACGAGCCCTATGAACCACAACTGTCCAGTGCCCGCCCCCGGCCAAGTGGCGTACGACCCGGTCAGTGGGCGTACCGGCGTGGTGCAGGCGGTGCACAGCGTCGCCGAATTGCTCTTCGATCACCGGACGACCGGCGACCGCGTCGCGTTCCTCCGGCCGGAGCGAGGCGGGGTCGAGTGGATGGCCGACGCCGGGGCCCTCCGTTTCCCGGCGGAGGGGGAGGACGGCGGGCGGCACCCGCACGCGCCGTAATCGCGATCGGTACGGCCCGCGCCCGGCCGCCGTCCTGACGGTGGTCAGCGCCAGCCGCCGCACTCTGTGCCAGTCCATGGCCGGTCTGCCGGCCGGCACCCCCGGGCGGTGTCTCGGAACCCGTACGCGCAGGGCGCCCGGCGCTATGTGGCAGTGGAGGGGAGTCCGCAGGGTGAGGGGTTCGCCGTCCACGCCGACCGGGACGGCCTCCCCACCCCCACGTCGGCTCCCGGCTCCCGGCTCCCGGCTCCCGGCCGTGAATAGAAACAGCCCGTCACCGCGTTTCCAGAACCTCGGACCGCGGATCGAGGAGATACGCCGCCCGCCGGGGTGATCAGCGCCGTGACGCCGCCACTTCCCGGTGGCGCCTCCGTGCGGTGGCACTTCCCTCCGTTCCCGCGCGAGGGAGGACCCATGGAGCCGTCCGCCGATGCCTCTGGCCCCGCCGAGCCCCACCCGCTGACCGGGGGCGAACGACAGGAGTACGAGCGGCTGCGCGGGGCCGCGGCCGTACGCCACCGGCGGCTTCGCCACGCGGGCGCGGGTGTGCTGCTCGTGCTCGCAGTGCTGCTCTCGCCACTCGCCGTCGTCGCCACCTGGCTGCACGAGGAGATCACCGACCCGCACCGCTACGTCCAGACCGTCGCCCCGATCGCCAGGAACCCCGGCGTCCAGTCCACCGTCACCAACCGGCTCACCCGACGCGTGGTCGACCAGGTCGACGTACCCGCCATCACCGCCCAGCTCGCCAGGAACCTGAACAAGACGGGAGCCCCGTCCGTCGTCGTGGACGGTACGAAGATGCTCGGTGGGCCGCTGGAGAGCGCCCTCACCGACGCCGTGCACCGCGTGATCCACAAGGCGATCACCAGCGATCAGTTCCCGTTGGTGTGGGACGCGGCCAACCGCCGCGCCCACGCCGCCGTCGTCAAGGTCCTCACCGGTGAGGGCACCAGCGCGGTCCAGGCCCGCGGAAACGCGATCGTCCTGGACATCGGCACCCTTGTCGACAACGTCAAACAGCGCCTCGTCCGGGCGGGCTACGAGAAGGCGGCCAAGATCCCTTACATCGACCGGCAGTTCACGCTGGTGCGGACGGACAAGCTGGACGAGGCGCAAGGCGCGATGCGTCTCCTCGACATCGTCGGCACCTGGCTGCCCGGCGTGACGATCGTGCTCGCCGCGTTCGCCGTGTGGCTCTCCCCCGCGCATCGGCTCACGCTGCTGGCCGCCGGGATCGGCACGGCGGTGATGATGGTCGCGCTACTGGTCGGCCTGGCCGTGGTGCGCGGCGTCTACCTGGACTCCGTCCCGCCCACGACCCTGCCCCGGGGCCCGGCGGCCTTCATCTTCGACGCCCTCGTGCGCTTCCTGCGCGAAAGCACCCGCACGCTTCTCGTCGTCGCGGTCGTCACCGCGCTCGCCGCGTATCTGTACGGCCCCGGGCGCGGGGCCCGCGCCGTCCGCTCGGCGGCGGCGCGCGGCACCGGCGCCATCGGCCGGGGTCTGGCCCGGGTCGGAGCCCGCACCGGGGGCTTCGGCCGCTGGCTGGACACCCACCGGGCCTGGACCACCGGCGTGGCGATCACGGGCGGCGCGCTGGCCCTGGTGCTGTGGAACCGCCCCACTCCGGCAGCCGTGGGGCTCGTCCTCGGCATCGTCGTGGGGGTCCTGGCGCTGCTCGGCATCCTCGCCGGGGCGTCCGGCCCCACGGCGAACGGTCCCATGGCCCCCGGCCCCCCAGCCCAGGGTCCCGCGGCGTCCGGCCCCGCGGCCGACGGCCCCGCGGCCGACGGCCCCGCGGTCGACGGCCCCGCGGCGGGTGGCCGTCACGGAAGTCCCTGACGGCCGGGTGGTATGCCATGCGGGCGCCGCGGACGCTGTGGGAGCGCGTCACGACCGCGATCGGCGGCGGCCCGGCCGCCCGCTTCCTCGAGCGCTTGGTGACGGTGAACGTCCTGGAAGCCGCGACCCGGCTGGCGGCCCAGGCATTCCTCACCGCCCTCCCCCTGCTGATGGCCGTGGCGGCCTTCGTCCCCGACACGCTGCAGAACCTCCTGGCCGACTCGCTGCGCTCGGTGGTGGGAGTGCGCGGTGACGTCCTCGACGAGGTACGCCGTACGTTCATCTCCCGGGGAACGGCCAAGAACACCTCGGGGGCCGTCGGGCTGCTGGTCGCCCTGGTGTCCGCGACGGCGTTCAGCAGAGCGCTCCAGGCCATCTGCGAACGGTGCTGGGGGCTGCCCAGGGCGGCGGTGCGCGTGACGGCGTGGCGCTGGCTGCTGTGGCTGCTCGTCTGGCTCGCGGTACTCCTCGTCCAGGCGCCGGTGCGCAGGGGGTTCGGCACGGGCATCGTCTCCGGGCTGGTGCTGTCCCTGCTGTCGGCCGTCCTGCTGTGGTGGTGGACCCAGCATCTCCTGCTGAGCGGCCGCGTCACCTGGACATATCTGCTGCCGGGCGCCGCGCTCGCCGGTGTGGGGACCGTCCTGCTGGGTTACCTCTCCCGGCTGCTCATGCCCGTGGCGATGGCCCGCAGCCTGGCCGACTTCGGCCCGCTCGGCCCCGTTTTCACGCTTCTGACCTGGCTGATCGTCGTCTTTCTCATCGCCGTGGCCGGTCTCGCGACCGGACCGGCGGTGGCCTCGTCGGCCTGGTACGCCCGGACAATCCGTTTGCTGCGGGGACGGGAACGCCCCTGAACACCGCCTCGAATATCGTTCGAGAACGGTCATCGCGCCCTGCTAGCGTCCCTCCCGTGGCGAAACTCGACCACCTCTCCGAGCACTTGGTCACGAGAGGGGACGGTCCGCCTCAGGAGGTAGCCGGGATTAGCCCCCGGTCTTCGAGCGGGCCGTGCGCCCGTGGCACGCGTTCAATCTCAGATTCCTGCTCCAGCCTCAGCATTCGCCGCCGATCGCCTCACCGACCGGGCACGGGCTTGGTCGTCGGATGCCGGTTCGAATCCGGCCCGCCCCGCTTCGTGGAGCGGTAGTTCAACGGAAGAACACGACGACATCAGATTGACCCGTTCCCATCCGGGGGGGCGTGCGCAGTTGGGCGGCATCACAGGGCCCGGGGGATGGCCAAACCCTCGGGTCCGCTTCTCTTTGTGCCGTTGTGCCGGCCTGTCCCTTCCTTGGGCCTGCTCGTTCCGCGTGCCGCTTCCCCGGCCCGAACGCCTGCGGACCGAGATCCCGTCCCAGTAGGGTCCTCCGTACGAGAGGGGGAATAACACCCGTGTATTCACTCGTTCTTGACCCGAGGTAGGCGCCATGCTGCACGGCATCGACGTGAGTTCGTACCAGTCCACCTTCGACCCGGACGGGCTGGCCTTCGTCTTCATCAAGGCCACCGAAGGACGGTCGTATATCAACCCGAAGCAGGCCTCGCAGGCGTCCCGGGCGCGGAAGGCGGGATGCGTCGTCGGCTTCTACCACTTCCTCTGGCCGGGCAACATCACCGCGCAGGCGCAGTACTTCGTCGAGAAGTGCGCGTCCCAGAAGCACGATCTGCTCGCCGTGGACTGGGAGACCACCGGTTCCGGCACCCGCGCCAGCAACGCCGAGAAGGACCGGTTCATCCGCGAGGTCAAGAAGCTGCGTCCCACGCACCGCGTGATGCTCTACTGCAACCGGAGCTTCTGGCTCAACTACGACACCACGTCCTACGCCGGGGACGGCCTGTGGATAGCGGACTATGTGTCGGCGGGCAAGCCGCGCATCAAGGCGAAGTGGCGGATCCACCAGTACACCGACCGCCCCCTGGACAAGGACGTGGCGAACTTCTCCAGCAAGGCCGCGCTGCAGGCATGGGCCGATCCCAGCCGGGCGGCGCTCACCGCGGAGGAGACGGAGGACGCCGAGGACGTCCACCTCGCGGAGGGTGTGGACGACGCGGACGAGGCCGAAGCCGGCGAGGAGGCGCGGGAGGGCGGGGCCTGACCGGGCCCTCGGGATGTTGTCGGTGGGTGCGCCTACGCTGCCCGGTATGAGTTACGCAGACCTGCGCGAACTCCGCAGCGCGCTCACCACCGCGTCGGACATCGCCTTCTCGCTGGACGCCGCGCCCTCCGGGCCGGAGACCGAGCTGCTCACCGACGCCCTGCGCCGGGCGCTGGCCGCCGCGGGCTCGCTGACCGCCGAGCGCGGCGCCACGGGCTGCCCGGAGCATCCGCGCGGGGCCGTCGATCCGCTGTACGGGGATCCGGAGGACCCGCTGCCGCCCGGTTACGGCCGCTGTCTGCTGTGCAACGACCGCAGACGGCGGGCGAGCGCACAGCGGCGCGGCTGGCGCTGACGCGCCGGCCGTGCCGCCATGCGGCCCGTTGCCGCCGTGCGGCTGCCGTGCGGCTCGCTTCCTTGCCGCCGTGCGCTCCGGTCGGGCGGTCTTGCCGCCGTGCGGTCCGGTCAGGCGGTCTTGCTGCCGTCCTTGTTCTGGGCCGCCCAGAACTCGTCGAAGGTGAGCAGCCCGTCACCGTTGCCGTCGTGGGCGTTGATGACGGCCTGGGCGACGGGCTCCGTGACATACGGGTCCCCAAGCTGCGCCATCACGCTCTTGTACTCGGCCGCGGTGATCTGGCCGTCACCGTTGAGGTCATACCGCTCGAACGCCTTGCGCGCCGCCTCGATATCCGCCACCTGTTCCGCCCCTTCCGTGCGTGTGCTTGACCCGCACAGATTAGCGGTCGGCGGCGGCCGGCCCATCGGCCGCGTCGCGATGTACACGACATAAGCGGCGCGCGCGGCGTTCGCCGCATGCGCCAGGTTCGCTACCTTCGCCGGGTTCCCGGCGCGTAGGCCTTGTTGACCAGGGACATATAGCGGTCCCAGTCCCACAGCGGGCCGGGGTCGGTGTGGTCGGTTCCGGGGACCTCCACATGGCCGATGATGTGGTCGCGGGTCTTGGGGATGCCGAAGCGGTCGCAGACGGCCGCGGTCAGGGCGGCGGACGAGGCGTACATCTCGTCCGTGAACCACTTGGGGTCGTCCACCCAGCCCTCGTGCTCGATGCCGATGCTGCGGTTGTTGTAGTCCTTGTTGCCGGCGTGCCAGGCGACGTCCTTCTCCCGGACGAACTGCCCGATGTAGCCGTCGGCCGACGCGACCATGTAGTGCGCGGAGACCTGCTTGGCCGGGTCCTGGAAGATCTTCATCGCGTCCGGGAAGGTCTCCTGCGTCACATGGATGACGACGAAGTCGATCGGATACGAGGTCGGGCGGCTGGAGACGCGGTAGTTGGAGGGGGAGGCCGGGATCCAGTGGGTGGGGGGATAAGCGGCCGCGCGGCGGCGACGTCTGTCGTCGGCGTTCGCGGCGGTGGCGGTAGCGGCGGTGGCGGTCAGTCCGGTGGCGGCGGTGGCGAGATAGGCGCCCGAGCGGAGCAGGGCGCGCCGGGTCGGGGTGCGGCCGTGCGCTTCCATGGGGGATCTCCCGAATGGCGTAGCCGGGACAAAGGGGGGGTGAAACGTGGGGGTGTGACGCGCGTAGCGCTGTTCCATGGTGAGTGCTCGGCAGGGCCATGCCAAGAACCGACGGGCAAAGAAAGATTTCGTGTCACGGTCTGGACCACTGGAGATTCATCAGGAAGAGGTCGACAACAAAGGAAGATTGCCCCTCTACCCGCCATTAGCAAGGTAAGTGTTACAGCTCACCTTTGATTGGCTTGGAAGTGATCTACCGTCTCTGCGATAGTCGGGGCCGCGACCCCATTGACCCGAGCGAGGTCGCTTCCCCCGAATGCCATGACGAACACCCCTTTCGTGCCATGGCCGGGGACGAAAAGAGGTCCCCGTGTCGTCGGCGCACGACGACGCGGGGACCCTTTTCACACGCTGGGCGCGCCTTACGCGTTTCACACGCTGGGCGCCTTACACGCTCGGCGCCGACGCCCGCACCGGCGCTCATCCGGTCAGTTTTCGGCCACGCGCATCTCGAACCAGGTCGTCTTGCCGCACGGCAGCAGATCGACCCCCCACCGCTGGGAGAGCTGGTCGACCAGCGTCAGCCCGCGCCCGCTGGTGTCGAGCTCCCCCACCGGCAGCAGACACGGCAGCCCCCGGGAGGGGTCGCGGACCTCGACCCGGATCCAGCCGCGCCGCCGCAGCATCCGCAGCCCGAAGGTGCGGGCGCCGGTGTGCCGTACGGCGTTCCCCACCAGTTCGGAGACGAGCAGCACGGTGTGCTCGGCGAGCTGAGGACCCAGCCCCCAGTCGCGCGCCACCACGAATTCGGCCAGCCGGCGGGCGGTCGCCGCGGACTCGGGACGGGAGGGCAGCCGCACCTCCTCGGCCGCGGGGTTACCAAAGAGGTCAAGCGCCCTGCGGGCCCGCTCGTCCTCGACGGACGGCACCCCGCGCACCGCAGCCGTACCAGTGCGCTGCTGCGGCTGCTCCATTCCCTCCAAGCCCGCCATGCCCCCCATCATGGCCGCCCAAAAGGTCATCCGGGGCGGAACCGTGGGATCCCGAACACCGGAGCCCCAGGCTCCACAAACCCGATCCGACATATGCCAACGGCAGTTGGGGCATCACAACACCCCGGCTGACCAGCGATGTCACCGCGCGTACGCGTGATCACCCAGCGTACCGGAACGGGGCATGCAGAGGCCGACCGTTGGCGAAGAAAATTCGCTCGCACGGGGCATACCCGGCTCCGTGACCCGGGCCGACACGATCGGAACCGGTCGGATGTCAGCGGAACGTGGCCTTACCCGGTCCGTCCTCGACAAAGCTGCGCATCCCGATCTCCCGGTCCTCGGTGGCGAACAGCCCGGCGAACCAGGTCCGTTCGATGGCGAGACCGCTGTCGAGATCCGTCTCCAGCCCCCGGTCCACCGACTCCTTGGCCGCGCGCAGCGCGATCGCCGGGCCCCGGGCCAGCCGCGCCGCCCAGGCGTGGGCCTGCTCGTAGACCTCCTCGGCCGGTACGACCCGGTCCACCAGGCCGATGGTGAGCGCCTCGTCGGCCTTGACCTGACGGCCCGTGAAGATGAGGTCCTTGGCCTTGGCCGGGCCGACCAGCCGGGCCAGCCGCTGGGTGCCGCCCGCACCCGGGATCAGGCCGAGCAGGATCTCGGGCTGGCCCAGCTTGGCGTTCTCCGCGGCGATCCGGAAGTCGGCGCAGAGCGCCAGCTCGCAGCCGCCGCCGAGGGCGTAGCCGGTGACGGCGGCGACCACGGGCTTGGGGATCCGGGCCACGGCGGTGAAGGACTCCTGCAGATCACCGGAGCGGGCCACCATCGCGGCGTGGTCCATCTCCCGCATCTCCTTGATGTCCGCGCCGGCCGCGAACACCTTCTCGCCGCCCCAGATGACCACGGCGCGCACATCGTCGCGGCGGGTCACCTCGGCGGCGAGTTCCCGCAGCCGGTCCTGGGTGGCGGTGTCGAGCGCGTTCATCGGGGGGCGGTCAAGGCGGAAGGTGGCAACGCCGTCGGCAACCTCGAGGTTCACAGTCATGAGCGCAGGTTAGCGCCCGCTAACACGGGAGCGGTGGGCCGGGGCGGCAGCCCGGGGCGATGGCATGACGCGGGGACGCAGGGACGCTTGGGGGCCGGAGGCAGGGCACCAGGGCGCCCCGGCTCCGGCGCGGGGTCACGCCTTCCACTTCTCCCAGGACATGTTCCAGCCGTTGAGCCCGTTGTCCGGCTGGACGGTCTCGTCATGCGAGTTCTTCACGATGACCACATCGCCGATGATCGACATGCGGAAGAACCAGGAGGCCGGGGTGGAGGAGTCCCCGCCGCCGCGCTGGTCGAACAGGCCCACACAGCCGTGGCTGACATTGGACGAGCCGAACGTGGCCCGGCCTGCCCAGTAGTTGCCGTGGATGAAGGTGCCGGAGGTCGACAGGCGCATCGCATGCGGCACGTCCTTGATGTCGTACTCCCCGTCGAAGCCGACCGTGGCGCCGTCCATCCGTGTCACCGGATGCTTCTCGCTGATCACCATCTTGCCGTTGTAGGTCTCATGGCCGGGCGCGCCCGAGGTGATGGGGACGGTCTTGATGGTCTTGCCGTCCCGCTTGACCGTCATCTTCTTGGACTTGGCGTCGACGACCGAGATCTGGCTGCGGCCGATGGTGAACGTCACCGACTTCCGCTGCTCGCCGTACACCCCCGGCCTGCCCTCGATCCCGTCCAGATCCAGGCTGAGCGTCACCTTGGTGCCGGGCTTCCAGTACTTCTCCGGGCGGAAGTCCAGCCGGTCGTTGCCGAACCAGTGGCTCGCGAGCGGCACCGAGGGCGAGGCGCTGACCTTTATCCCCCTCTCCACGGCCTCCGGGTGGGTGATACCGCGGTTGAAGTGGAGCGAGACGGGCATGCCGACGCCGACCGTCGAGCCGTCCTCCGGGGTGTAGATGCCCACGAAGGTCTTCTTGGGGCGCAGGGTGGTGAAGGTCGCGTGCCGGGTCGTGGTCAGGCCATGGGTGTCCTTGGCGACCGCGTCCACCGTGTAGGTGGTGTCCGAGCGGAGATGGGCGGCGGGCAGCCAGCTCTTTCCGTCCTCGCCGACCTTCCCCTCGACCGCGGTGCCCTTGGCGTCCTTGACCTTGACCGAGGACAGGGTGCCCTTCGCGGAGGTGACCTTCAGCGCACCGCTGGTGTCCACGCCCTTCGCGCCGTCCCCGGGCGCGATCGTCACCACGGCCCGCGAGGTCTTGGGCCGGCCGTCGCCCTTGCCGTCCTTGCCCTTCTCACCGTCGCCGGAGCCACCGCCTCCGCCGCACGCGGCCACCGCCATGAGCAACGCCCCGAGCAGCAGCGCGAGAAGCCCCTTGCGGCCGCCGCGCGCCGCCCCCGGTATCCACCGCACCGTCACCACAGCTCTCCCTCCCCCGGAGCCGCGCCCCCGCGGCAAGCCCGATCACGCGCAGGGCGCGCCTGGCGATAGGTAATCACACGTCACCGACAGTGGACTTCCCTTCGTTGGTCACGGTTCAGTCGCAGGGCGGGGGCCGGTCACGGGACGATCGGCCCATGCCGGGCAGCGGCGGAGTGCGGGGAAACGTGCGAGTCGGCGCGATTGCGGGCAGAACAGGTGGGAGAGCGTGGGCCAGGGTCCGTGCGGTACGGGACGCCGCGGGGCCCGCCGGCCCGCCATGAGGTGCTGCCCGCCTTCCCTCCGTCGGGGCGGGGGCGGTTGGCCACGAGCCGCGGAGGCCGATGTGTCCAGTGCAGCCGGGCAGGAGACACGCGACGGGGTCCCCGCACGCCCCTCGGCGACGGCGGTGGGCCGTCGCCTCGGCCACCGCCCCACGGCGCCCGCCCCGCGGCCCGACCGCAGCACCGCCCCGGCGGCGGGCCCCGCCGTCCGGCCGGGCAGCCCGGAGCCGCTCGGCGCCCGCCCCTGCCGGGGGCCGGACGGGGTGTGGGGGACCAACTTCGCGCTGTGGGCGGGCGGTGCGGAGGCCGTCGACCTGTGTCTGTTCGACGACGACGGCCACGAGCTGCGCTGTCCGCTCACCGAGCTCACCCATGAGGTGTGGCACGGCTTCGTGCCCGGTGTGCTGCCCGGCCGGCGGTACGGCTACCGCGTGCACGGCCGCTGGGACCCCTGGACCGGCGCCCGCTGGAATCCGGCGAAGCTGCTGCTGGATCCGTACGCCCGCGCCGTGGACGGGGACTTCGCGCTGCCCGCCGAGGTCTACGGACATATGCGGGACTGGCCGCAGCAGCATGTGGCGGACACCGTCCGGGACGACCGCGACTCCGCCCCGTACGTCCCCAAGGGCGTGGTCGTCGGCGACGACACGGCGGACGGCGCGCCCGACGAGTGGACCGAGGACCGGCGGCCCAAGACGCCCTGGGCCGAGTCGGTGATCTACGAACTCCATGTGCGCGGCTTCACCATGCGCCACCCCGGGGTGCCGCCCGAACTGCGCGGCACCTACGCGGGGCTGGCGCATCCGGCGGCGATCGAGCACCTGACCCGGCTCGGGATCACGGCGGTCGAGCTGCTGCCGGTGCATCAGTTCGCCCATGAGGACCACCTGCTGCGGCGGGGATTGCGCAACTACTGGGGCTACAACTCGATCGGCTACTTCGCGCCGCACGCCGGATACGCGGCCCGCGGCACCCGGGGCCAGCAGGTCGGGGAGTTCCGGCGGATGGTGCGGGCCCTGCACGCCGCCGGGATCGAGGTGATCCTCGACGTCGTCTACAACCACACCGCCGAGGCCAATGAGCTGGGCCCCACCCTCTCGCTGCGCGGTGTCGACAACCGCGGCTACTACCGCCTCCAGCAGGACCCCCGCCGCTACGCCGACTTCACCGGCTGCGGCAACACCCTGCACGTCCTGCAGCCGCAGGTGCTGCGGCTGATCACCGACTCGCTGCGCTACTGGGTCACCGAGATGGGGGTGGACGGCTTCCGCTTCGACCTGGCCAGCGCGCTCGCCCGCGCCGCGCACGGCGTGGACATGCTCTCGCCCTTCCTGGCCGTGATCGCGCAGGATCCCGTACTGCGCCGGGTGAAGCTGATCGCGGAGCCGTGGGACGTGGGCTCCGGCGGCTATCAGGTGGGCGCCTTCCCTCCGCTGTGGGCGGAGTGGAACGACCGCTACCGCGACGCGGTGCGGGACTTCTGGCGCGGGGCGCTGCCCGACGCCCGCGATCTGGGCTACCGGCTCTCGGGCTCCAGCGATCTGTACGCGTGGAGCGGCCGCCGCCCGTACGCCTCGGTCAACTTCATCACCGCGCACGACGGGTTCACTTTGCGCGACCTGGTCTCCTACGAGCGCAAGCACAACGAGGCCAACGGGGAGGGCAATCGCGACGGCACCGCCGACAACCGCGCCTGGAACTGCGGCGCCGAGGGCGAGACCGACGATCCGGAGATACGCGCGCTGCGCCGCCGCCAGCTGCGCAATCTGCTGGCCACCCTGCTGCTGTCCACCGGGGTGCCGATGCTGGTGGCGGGCGATGAGCTGGGCCGCACCCAGGGCGGCAACAACAACGCGTACTGCCAGGACAACGAGACCGGCTGGCTCGACTGGTCGCTGCTGGAGGACCCCGGCTGGCGCGCCCTCACCGAGCTCACCGCCCGGCTGATACGGCTGCGCCGGGCCCATCCGGTGCTGCGCCGCCCGGCCTTCTTCTCCGGCCTGGCCCGGCCCCCCGAGGGGCTGCGCGATCTGGCGTGGTTCACCCCGCACGGCACCGAGATGACCGAATCCGACTGGTACGCGCCGACGACCGCCCTCGGGGCCTATCTCTCGGGCCGCGATCTGCCCCAGCGCGATCCGCACGGCGCCCCGGTCACGGACGACAGCTTCCTGGCACTGCTGCACGCGGGCGAGCGGCCGCTCTCCTTCACCCTGCCCGGACCGCCCTGGGCCCGTGGGTACGAACTCCTTCTGGACACCTCCCGTGAGGACCAGGAGGCGCCCCCGGGCACACGGTTCGCGGCGGGCGCCCCCATCGAGCTTCCAGCGCGCTCGGTCCTGCTGCTGCGCGCCCTCGACGCCACGGACCTACGCCAAAAAACCGAGTGAGCGCTGTCGGTGGCGGACCGTAGTCTCGCCACTGATGGCTGTGACGAGTGAACCCCGCGCCCTAGAGGGCGGTGCCGCCCCGCGGCACCGCTCCGCCACGCGTTCGCTCCTGCGGTTGTGGCCGTATGTGCGCCCGGTGCGGGTGCGGCTGTTCGGCGCGGCCGGGGTGGCGGTCGTCGCCTCCTGTCTGGGCCTGGTCATCCCGCTGGTCCTCAAGTGGATGGTGGACGGGCCGGTGGCCCACCGGGACCCGGGCGGGGTCTGGCTGGGCGGTGCGCTGCTGCTGGCCCTGGGCACGGCCGAGGCCGGGCTCTTCGGGCTGCGGCGCTGGCTGGTGGGGCGGCCCCTGGCCTCCGTCGAGGCCGCGATGCGCGCCGATCTCTACCGCCATCTGCAGCGGCTGCCGGTCTCCTTCCATGACCGCTGGGCCTCCGGCCAGCTGCTGTCGCGGGCCACGACCGATCTGATGCTGCTGCGGATGTTCCTGGCCTTCCCGCTCACCTTCCTGGTGGTCAACGGGGTCACCATCCTTGCCGGATTCGCCATTCTGCTGTCGCAGGAGTGGACGCTGGGCCTGATCCTGCTGTTCCCGGCGGTGCCGCTGATGATCCTCTGCTCGCTCTTCGAGAAGCGGTACGCGACGGTGGCCCGCACCGTGCAGGACCAGACCGGCGATCTGACGACGGTCGTCGAGGAGGGCGTGCTGGGCGTCCGCATCGTCAAGGGCTTCGGCCGCCACCGCAGCCAGGCCCGTGCCTTCCGCACCCTGTCCGAGCAGGTCCGCTCCACCGAGCTGCACAAGGCACGGCTGCTGGCCACGATCTGGGCGCTGATCATGACCCTGCCGGAGCTGGCGATCGGCGCGGCGCTGGTGCTCGGCACGGTGCGGGTGGCCGACGGGGATCTGTCGGCGGGCACGCTGGTCGCCTTCCTCTCCACCGCCCTGACGCTGCGCTGGCCCGTGGAGTCCCTGGGCTTCCTCCTCGCGATGAGCCAGGACGCGGCGACGGCCACCGACCGTTATTTCGACGTCATGGACGCGGAACCGGCCGCCGCGGCCGACCGGCGGCCCGCGGGGTCGCCGCGGCGCGGCCAGGACGGCCAGAGCGCGGTGGACAGCCAGGACCGCGAGGGCGGGCTCCGGTTCCAGGGGGTGGAGTTCGCCTACGCGGACGCGCCACCGGAAGAGCCGCCCGTGCTGCGCGGGGTCGATCTCCACATCCGGCCCGGCGAGACCATGGCGCTGGTCGGGGCGACCGGCTCCGGGAAGACCACCCTTACCGCTCTCGTCCCCCGGCTCCAGGAGATCACGCGCGGGCGGATCACCCTCGACGGCCGGGACATCACCGCCCTGACCCGGGAGGAGCTGCGCTCCCTGGTGGCCGTCGCGTTCGAGGAGCCCACGCTGTTCTCCGCCACCGCCGGTGAGAACGTCCTCATGGGCGCGAGCGACGCGGGCCGGGAGGAGCTGCTGCGGGCCCTGAAGGTGGCGCAGGCCGACTTCGTGCACGCCCTGCCGGAGGGCACCGACACCGAGGTCGGCGAGCAGGGGCTCAGCCTGTCCGGCGGTCAGCGGCAGCGGCTCGCGCTGGCGCGGGCCGTCGTGGGCAGCCCGCGGTTCCTGGTGCTCGACGATCCGCTGTCCGCCCTCGACGTGCACACCGAGGCGCTGGTGGAGGCGGCGCTGCGGCAGGTGCTGGCGGCCACGACCGCGCTGGTCGTCGCGCACCGGCCGTCCACCGTGCTGCTCGCCGACCGGGTCGCGCTGCTGTCGGGGGGCCGGATCACCGCCGTCGGCACCCATCAGCGGCTGCTGCGGGAGAGCGCGGAGTACCGGGCGCTGATGTCGGGTCAGGAACGCGAGGAGGGGGAGAGCAGACCATGACCACGGTCGAGGAGGAGCGGGAGAGCACCGACGACGAGGGCTGGGGCGAGGACAGCGACAAGGGCCGGGCGACGTCGTCCGACCCGTTCGACCGCGATGTCCTGCCGGTGCCCAAGGGCGCGTCCCTGGCCCTGCTGCGTTCACTGCTCTCGCCGCGCCGGCGGCGGGTCTGGCTGGCGGCCGTCCTGCTGCTGCTCCAGCAGGCCGCCGTCCAGGCGGGTCCGCTGCTCGTCGCGTACGCCATCGACCATGCCGTGCCCGCACTCCGCGACGGCGCCCACGGCCCGCTGATCGCCGTCGGCGCGGTCTATCTGGGCTGTGCGCTCGCCTCCGGGGCGCTGCAGTACGCGTTCATCCGCTTCTCCGCCCGGATCGGCCAGGACGTGCTGCTGGATCTGCGCGGCCGGATCTTCCGCCATGCCCAGGCGCTGAGCGTGGACTTCCACGAGCGCTACACCTCCGGCCGGCTGATCTCCCGCGCCACGACCGATGTCGAGTCGCTGCGCGAGCTGCTCAGCGAGGGGCTGGAGGAGCTGCTCGGGGTCGCGCTGTCGGTCGTCTACATCTCCATCACGCTGCTCTATCTCGACTGGGGGCTGGGCGGGGCGGCCGTGCTCTCCTTCTGGCCGCTGTATCTGCTGATCCGCTCCTTCCAGCGGCGCTCCATGCGGGTGTACCGCAAGCGGTCGACGGCGATCGCGGCGGTGATCGTGACGTTCACCGAGACCATGAACGGCATCCGCCCCGTGCAGGCGTTCCGCCGCGAGCGCGCCAACGACACGCGCTTCCGGGAGCTGAACCACCGCCATGAGCGCGCCAACGGGGACGCGATCCTGGAGATGGCCCGCTATGTGGTCAGCTCCCGGCTGGTCGCCAACGCGGCGGTGGCCGCCCTCGTGCTCTGGGGCGCCTACCGGGTGGCCTCCGGTTCGCTCGCGCTCGGGGTGCTCGCCGCGGCCGCGCTGTATCTGCGCAGGCTGTACGACCCGATCGACCGGCTGGGGATGTTCCTCAACTCCTACCAGTCGGCGGCTGCCTCGCTGGAGAAGATCGCGGGACTGCTGGCCCAGCGCCCCTCCGTCCCCGAGCCCGCCGACCCCAAGCCGCTGCCGCCGCGCCCGGCGAAGACCCCCGGCCGGGAGGTGGTCTTCGACGGGGTGCGCTTCGCCTATCGCACCGGCGGCGAGGTGCTGCCCCGCTTCGACCTCACGCTGCCCGCCGGGCAGACGCTCGCGGTGGTCGGGGCGACCGGTGCGGGCAAGTCCACCCTCGCCAAGCTGCTGGCCCGCTTCTACGACCCCAGCGACGGCCGGGTGCTGCTCGACGGGGTGGATCTGCGCGATCTGGCCATGCCCGAACTGCGGCGCGGTGTGGTCATGGTGACGCAGGAGGCGTTCCTGTTCTCCGGCACGATCGCCGAGAACATCGCCATCGGCCGCCCCGACGCCACCCGCGCCGAGATCGAGCAGGCGGCCAAGGCGATCGGCGCACACGACTTCATCGCCGCCCTGCCCGACGGCTACGACACGGACGTGCGCAAGCGCGGCGGCCGGATCTCCGCCGGGCAGCGCCAACTGGTCGCGTTCGCCCGCGCCCTGCTCGCCGACCCATCGGTCCTCATCCTCGACGAGGCCACCTCCTCCCTCGACATCCCGGGCGAGCAGGCGGTGCAGCGCGCCATGGACACGGTGCTGCGCGGCCGTACGGCGGTCGTCATCGCCCACCGGCTGTCGACCGTCGAGACGGCCGACCGGGTGCTCGTCATGGCCGACGGCCGGATCGTCGAGGACGGACCGCCGGACCGCCTGATCGCGGGCGAGGGCCGCTTCGCGGCGCTGCATCAGGCGTGGCGGGACAGCCTGGTGTGACGCGCCGGGCGAAAGCCTTACGGCTGCTCGGCCGGCGCGCGGAGCCCTTACGGCTGCTCGGCCCACGCGCGGAACCCTTACGGCTGCTCGGCCCACGCGCGGAGCCCTTACGGCTGTTCAGCCGCCGTACGCGTACGAGGCGAGCAGTCCGGCGGCGAGCACCGGGTCCACGACCGGGACGCCCAGCCGCTCCTCCAGCAGCGGGCGGATGCCGATGGTGTTGAGGCCGGTGCAGGCGAGGAGCAGGGTGTCCGCGCCCGATGCGACGAGCCCGGCCGCGGCCTCCAGCACCGCCGCGGGCCCCTCCGGGGCGAGCAGGTCGGTGGTGCGGTGGACGCCGTCGGGGCGTGCGGAGGCGGCGAAGTGGTCGCCGAGCACGGCGCGTACGGCGGGCGGTGCCTCGTCCCGGATGCCCAGCACCCCGACCCTGCGGCCGAGGCCCAGCGCGACGGCGGCGGCCGCCGAGCCCGCGCCGATGACGGGGATGCCGACGGCCTGGCGGGTCTGCTGCAGCGCCGGATCGGCGGCACAACTGATGATCAGCGTCCGCGCCCCGGCATCGGCCAACTCCCGCGCGAGGTCGACGATCTCGGGTTCGGCGCGGGCCTCGGAGTCGTCGTCATGGATGCCGTGGGGCTGGCCGGGGATGCACCGCGAGACGGTCGGCAGACCGTAGCGCTCCTCGATGGCCGTGCCGTGGGTGGCGACGGCGGCAGGATCCTCGCTGGTGAGGACGCGGATCACGCCGATGGGGCGGGCTGGGGCGGCGGACGCGGACACGGACGCGGGCGAGGGCATGGACACGGTGGACCTCCGGTGGGTGAGGCGCTACGGCGTAGGCGGAGGGTGCGGGTGGGGGCTGCGGAAGCCTCACGGGGGCGGCTGGTGCGAGGAGGCGATACGGGGCAGGTGGGTGCGCCGCTGCGTTACGCGACGGCAGGGTGCGGGCGAGGACGCGGAGGCTTGCGGGGCGCGCGGAGGCGCGGAAGTCTCACGGGGCCGGTGGATACGCGGAGGCGATGCGAGGTCGGCAGGGTGCGAGCGAGTGCGTGGAGGCGTTACGGGGGGCGACAGCCTGTGGCCGGGCGCGTGGCGCCTTACGAGGGCGGCAGGGTGCAGGCAGATGCTCGGCGGCGCCGCGGGGTGGCGGGGTGCGCGGCGGCCAGCCGCACTGCTGGGCGGCGGCGCGCGCCGACCCGGGCGGCGCGCCGCGTCATCGTCACGCTGAGGCCGCCACCACCTCTGCCGCCATGCGGACGGCGATGGCGCGGGCCAGCAGTACGGGGCGGCCCGCGGCCCGCAGCGCGGCGGTGCGCATCTGTTCCGTGTAGCCGATGCAGTCCAGGACGAGCCAGGAGCTGCCGCGGTCGGCGAGGGCGCGCGCGGCGGCGGCGATGTCGTCCAGGACGCGCTCGGTGGGGCCGTACGGATCGGCGGTCGCGGCCTGGACCCGGCCCGGCAGCAACTCCGCCCAGCGGCGGGAGACGTCCTCGGCCTGGTCGGGGTGCGGGCAGACGATGCCCACGGGATCGGTGCCCACGGTCGCGGCGACGGCCTGCTGCACCAGCGGTTCGGCGAACAGCAGGGGCCGCCGGGCCCGCACCGCCGGGAAGCGGCCGGTGCACAGCAGCAGGGTCGCGGCGGCTCCGTCCCGCTCCGCGCGGGCGACCGCGTCCGTGATGCGCGGGACGATCGCCCCGTGCCCGAGCAGTACCGAACGGCCGTCCCGCAGCCGGGAGACCAGCGGTGCCTCGCCCTCCTCGGGGGCCAGCAGCCGGCGGGTCGCCGCCTCGGCGTCGCCGTCGAACCGTTCGGCGTCGAGCGCGCCGTGCTCGACCAGGCGCACCCCGGGCAGCAGTGGTTCGGCGTCCGGGCGGAGGTCGGCGCGCGGGGCCTGGCCGATGGTGACGAGGCCGAGGGCCGGGGCGCCCGCCGGATGGCCGGGGCCTCCGGTCTCCCTGGTGTCCCTGGTGTCCCTGGTGTCCATGTCGTCCACAGCGTGCACGTCCTTTCTCACTGGGCCTTCCCTCGCTGGGCCTTCCCTCACAGGGCCTTGGTGAGCTGGCCCACGTCGTTGAGGGAGCTTCCGGCCACGAGCCCCGCGCCGACCAGCGACAGGTCGTTCTCGGCCTGCTCGTCGGACTCCTTGCGCGCCTCCGCGTCGGCGATCCCGCGCCGCCGCCACAGGGTGTAGAGCCGGCGGACGACCAGGGCGCCGAGGACCATCCAGCCGGCCTGGGGCGTGGCCACCAGGAGTCCGGTGGCCAGCAGGACGCCCATCTGCCGGGAGGGTCCGCCGAGGAGCTGGACGAGCGCGCCGGGGATCGCCCACAGCAGCATGGTGGTCATGGTGCCGGGTTCGAGGCCGGTCTTGATGGTGGTCACGTAGACCTCGGCGACCGGCGGCACCTTGCCGTCGGAGAAGAAGGTCTTCCAGGCGACGGCGACGACGACCAGCGCGACGCCGAAGCCGACGAGCTGGGCGAGGTACTGCTGACGCCGCCCCTCGATCTCGAAGGGTCGCCAGGGCGCGGCGTCCCGACGTAGCAGCCAGCCCGCCTTGAAGTCGTAGCCGAGGTCGGCGAAGGCGGGGCCGGTGGAGGCCGTGTAGCCGACCAGCAGGGCGAGCGGCACGGTCGGGATGTGCAGCACCAGACCGATGATCAAGAAGATCAGGGTGACGGCGAAGGCCGGGAACCAGCCGGAGTGCATCGCCGCCAGCCCCACGATCAGCTGGTGGACGATGGCGGCGACACCGGCCAGCAGCACCCAGCCGACCAGGGCGGGCAGCGAGAGCCCGCCCACCGCACCGCCCGCGATCGCGACCACGATCGCGCCACAGACGAAGAGGCCCATGCCCTCCAGCAGTCCCCTGCGCAGCTGGGGGGCCTGGACCGTAAGACCGCCGTCGGCATCCGAGCCGTGGGCCGCCGGGCCCTCGGCAGCCGGACCGTCGGCGGTCCCCTTCGCCCCGCCCTTCCGCGTCCGCATCAGCAGCAGCGCCTGCGCCAGGGCGACGAGCCCCGCGCCGATCATCAGCCCGTGCGGCACATGGCGGGCGCCCAGATCGAAGCCGAACTCGGGGGCGTACTGCCCCACGGTCAGCCCGACGCCGAACATGGCGAGCGCCCAGATGTTGCCCAGGAACCCCACACCCGCGGCGCTGGTCGGCAGCTTGAACAGCGCGCCGACGAAGCCGATCACCGCGCCCGCGCCCAGGATCGCGGCCTTGCGCCCGCCGGTGTCCCCGGCCTTGATCGTCTCGGCCGCCGCGATCCCGGCCGGCCACGACCCGGTGGCGGGCAGCAGCTTGGAGTCGAACACCCGGTACAGCACCCAGCTGTCGACGGCCAGGCCGATGACGGCCCCGCCGAGCATGGGCCACACCAGGTCGTTACGTCCCAGGGCGAACGGCACCGCGATCGGGGTGAGCAGCGAGTTGGCCGCGGCGAAGGTGGAGCCGGAGATCGCCGACTGCACCAGGTTCTGCCGGTGCTTGGAGCGCATCCGGGTCAGCACGCCGACCGGGATACGGCCGATGAGCATCGCCACCAGGGCGCCGATCACGGCCGTGTTGGGCGACACCCCGAGCGAGGTGATCAGCACGATGCCGATCAGGGCGCCGAGAACCGACAGCACGATGGTCAGGACGAGGGTGACCGGCTCGAAGGCTCTGGGGTGCGACCGCGGTGGGGCGTCCGCGGCCGCGGCCGCGGCGTCCGCGCCGGCCTGGGGGTTCGGGTTCATGGGGACTCCTGCGGGGTCCGGTGGGACGGGTCGGTCACCCGTCCGCTGGGGACGGGTCGGTCACCCCGCCGGGGTGAGGGCCTGGAGGTGGGTCATGGGGCCGTACAGCTCGACCAGGCGCGCGAACTCCTCGGGGTCCAGGAAGCGGGCGACGCCGCGTCCGAACTCCTTCGCGGTCTCGACCGCGAACCGGGCCGCGACCGCGATGTCGGTCTCGTGGCTGGCGCCGGTGGCGCATCCGGCCACCGCCGAGCCCGCGGTGATCGCGAGGCCGACGACGGGGGCGGTGGTGGCGACGGCGGGCTGGAGGATGGAGTTGAGGTGGTGCACTCCGTTGCCGTACGGGGTGATGTCCTGCGTGGTGATCGGCAGGATGCGCGCCGACTCGCCGGTCACGCTCTCCAGGACGGCCACCAGATCCTCGCTGACCCGCAGGATCCAGCCCTGGCAGACCGTCGGCGACAGGGCGACGCCGCGGTGGTTGAGCAACCGGTTGCCCTTGGTGGTGTCGATGGAGACGACCGCGTCCATCGCGGGCGAGATCTCCTCGCGGTTGCACGTCAGCGTGTCCACCGGGGAGTCCATGAAGGGCACGGGGTCGTGCGGCTGGGTGGGGGCCCAGCCGGAGACGTGGGTGGAGAGCGTGACATCGCCGTCCAGGACGTCACCGCGGGCGTGCATGTCCAGCAGCTTGGCCGCGGCGGACAGCGCCGCCACCGCCCCGTCGGCGTCCGAGACCAGCCCGATCCGCTCCGGGCGGGCCCCGACTCCGCCGAGCCGGCCGAGGATGCCCAGGGTCGGGGCGTGGCCGCCGCCCAGCTTGCCGCGGCGGCCGGGGACGGTGACGGAGACGAAGTCCGTGCTGCCCTTGTCGCCCTCGACGGTGCGCACCTCGACCTGGGGCGCCGTCTGCGGGTCGGCCCCGGCCGCGGCCTGGACCGCGCGCAGATGGTCGGCGAGGAGGGCGCCGCTGGTCTGCGGACGGTCGAGGAGTTCGATGATGTCAAGGACGTGTTTGAGCACGGCTGGCCTCTCACGGCGGGGTGACGCGGTTGGTGACGCGGTCGGTGACGCGGTCGGTGATGTGGTGGGAGATGCGGTGGGAGATGCGGTCGGTAAGGCGGTCAGGGGCGCCGTCGGCGATGTGACCGGCAGATGCGATCGGTAAGGACGTCGGCGATGCCGTCGGTGAGGCGATCGGTCATGCCTCGGTAAGGCGATCGGTGACGCCGATGGCCCGATCGGACGAGCGGGGAAAGCGGCGCGCGGGGCGGGCACTGCCACCGGGCACCGGCCTGGCCGGGGATCCGCCCGGCCGTCGGCTCCGCCAGGGTCCGCCCGGCGTCGCGCTGTGCGCAATGTTTTCTCGATATCCGAGAATGTTTACTCTTTCGTCATGCCTGAACAGAAGCCCGTAACCGGCACCCCGCCCCTCCAGACCGCGGACCGCGTGCTGAACGTGCTGCTCGCCTTCGACCGCGAGCGCCCGGAGTGGGGCGTCACCGAGATCGCCGAGGAGTTCGGGCTGGACAAGTCGGTGGCCCAGCGGCTGCTGGCCGCGCTGGCCTACCGGGGCTTCCTGGTCTCCGACAAGCGCTCACGGCGCTACCGGCTGGGCCCGGCGGTGTGGCATCTGTCCTGGGTGTGGGAGCGCGGCGGCGGCATGGCCAGCCTGGCCCGGCCGATCCTGGAGGCGCTGGCCGAGGCGGTCGGGGTGAACACGCTGTTCGCGGTCCCGGACGGGGTGCATATGCGCTGTGTCGCGGCGGTGGACGGGGCCACCGGCCCGCTGCGCTACTACGTGCTGGCGGGCGAGCTGTACCCGGCACACGCCGGCGCCACCTCCCGCGCCTACTTCGGTATGCTCCCGCCCGGTGACCGGGCCGTGCTGCTGTACGGCCGCCCGATGGCGCGCTTCAGCGAGCACACGCCGACCGATCCGGTGCGGCTCGAGGAGCGCTTCTCCCAGGTGCGGCGCGACGGCTACGCCTACTCCGAGGGCGAGTACGATCCGGACAGCGCGGCGCTCGCGGCGCCGGTTCTGGTGGGCAGACGTCCGGTGGGCACCCTGACTCTGGCCGCCGCGCCCGAGGTGCTGCGCCCCCGCCGGGAGCAGCTGATCGCGCCGCTACTGCAGGGCGCCGCCGATCTGGGCAGGCTGCTGACGCCGACCCGGCCGCGACGCGCCCCGCGCCGCTAGCGGCACCGAGTGGCGCCAATTCGCGCGGCGCACGCACACTGCCCGTCCCGACGATTCCCCCCACATCCCCTCGCCACTTCAGTCCTCCGTTCCGCCGTTCCGCCGTTCCGCCGCACCTCCGTTCCACCGTTCCGCCAGAAAGGCCTCCTCATGCAGTTGTTGCTGCTGTCGAACTCCGCCGCGCCCGGCCGTGGCTATCTGGACCACGCCCTCGAGGAGATCGCCTCGGCACTGGACGGCGCGCGCCGGCTCGTCTTCGTGCCGTACGCGCTGGCCGACCACGACGGCTACACCGCCAAGGTGGCCACGGCCCTGGAGCCACTGGGCGTGGCGGTCACCGGCGCGCACACCGCCGACGACCCGGCCGAGCTGGTGCGCGGGGCGCAGGCGGTGTTCGTCGGCGGCGGCAACAGCTTCCGGCTGCTCAAGGCGTTGCACGAGCGCGATCTGGTCCGGGCGATACGGGAACGGGTGGCCGCGGGCGCCGTCTACATGGGCTCCAGCGCGGGGACCAACATGGCCTGCCCGACCCTGCGCACCTCCAATGACATGCCCATCGTCCAGCCGCCCACCTTCGAGGCGCTGGGGCTGCTGCCGTTCCAGATCAACCCGCACTACCTCGACGCCGAGCCGAACACCGCCCACATGGGCGAGAGCCGTGCCCTGCGGCTCGAGCAGTTCCTGGAGGAGAACGACGTCCCCGTGGTCGGACTGCGCGAGGGCACCTGGCTGCGCCGGAACGCGGACCGGCTGACCCTGGGCGGCATCGACGCCGGGGCGATCCTGTTCCGCAGGGGCGAGGACCCGGCGGAGCTGCGCCCCGGCGCCGATCTGAGCGCGCTGTTGCGGGAGGAGCCGCGCTTCGACTCCGCCGCGCACGCGTCCTGACGGCGGGGCCGGGCGGCTCACTCACCGACCGAGCCGTCGGCCAACTCCCGTACGACATCGAGCTGTCCGGCGTGGCGGGCGTACTCCTGGAGCAGATGGAAGAGGATCCAGCCGAGCGTCGGGGCCTCGGCCTCGGTGGCGAACCGCCCGCCGGTGGCCGCCCGCCGCTCCAGCGGTACGCCCGCGACGGTCGCCCGCGACCAGGCGCACTGCTCCTCGTACCGCGCCCGCACCTCGGCGGAGGTCATGCCCTCGGGGACCCGCCATCGGTCCTCGGGGCCGCGGTCGCCCCAGGGCTCGTCGACCGCCTGGCCCAGGAATCCCCAGCGAAGCCAGCGCCGTTCGACATGGGTCAGATGGCGGAGAAGCTCCAACGGGGTCCAGCCGGACGGCAGTCGGCTGGTGCGCAGCTCGTGCTCCGAGAGGCCGTGGAGCTTGTTGGGCACCACGGAGCGGAAGTAGTCGAGATAGGCGCCGAGCATGTGGTGAGGCTCGGTCAGCGAATGCGGGGGCTCGTCGATCGGGTTCACGGGGTCGGACATGGGGGCGATGCTACGGAACGCCACCGACATCGGTCATTGCCGAATTTGACCGTAAATCACCGTCATACGAACACGGCATAGCTGTCAACGGACGCTTTCCGGACAAGTTCTTGTCGCGATCCTGACAGGTCAAGTCCAGTGGTGCCACTCTTCCCTCGGCCGAGACGCCCGCATTCCCACAGTGTGCGGACCCAAGGCCGTACCCCCAAACCCCCGGTCGCACCGCGGCCGCACCCCGTCGTTCATCCGCGACAGGGCGCACCCGGTAACGCCAGGGAAACCCCCGGTCGCACCGCGGCCGCACCCCGTCGTTCATCTGCGACAGGGCGCACCCGGTAACACCAGGGGACGGTAAACCCGCTCTGCCCCGCTCTGCCCTGCCCTGCCCGGACGGCGACCCAGCCGCCCGGTCGTCCCGGCCGTGCCACCGTGCGGCCAGCGCAGAAGGAGTCAGCGTGAGATCCCTCCCCCAACGGCACCTCAGACCCAGCCCCCGCAGATCCGGTCGCACCCCAGGTCAGCGAGGTGTCGCGACCGGCGCGCTGGTCGTCGCGGCGGCGATGATCGGCGTCGGCATCCAGAGCGGCACCGCCGCGGCCCGCCAGGACGGCGCCGCCGACCGCCCCGCCGCCCGCACCATCTCCGGCGCCCCCGACCCCGGCGCCCTCCCCGCCAAGCTCTCCCCCGCCCAGCGCGCCGAGCTGATCCGGAAGGCCGACGCCGCCAAGAGCGCGGCCGCCAAGGGCCTCGGGCTCGGCGCCAAGGAGAAGCTGGTCGTCAAGGACGTCATCAAGGACGCCGACGGCACCACCCACACCCGCTACGAGCGCACCTACGCCGGACTTCCCGTCCTCGGCGGCGACCTGGTCGTGGACCGGGCGAAGAGCGGTGCGCAGCTGACCGTCGCCAAGGCGACCAAGGCCCGGCTGGCCGTGCCGACCACCACCGCCGTCGTCGCGCCCGCCACCGCCGAGAAGGCCGCCGTGAAGGCGGCGAACGCGCAGGGTTCGCGGAAGACCGAGGCCGAGCGGGCGCCCCGCAAGGTGATCTGGGCCGCGAAGGGCACCCCGACCCTCGCCTATGAGACGGTCGTCGGCGGCCTCCAGGAGGACGGCGCCCCGAACGAGCTGCACGTCATCACCGACGCGGCCACCGGCACCAAGCTGTTCGAGTTCCAGGGTGTCAAGAAGGGCACCGGGAACAGCCAGTACAGCGGCCAGGTGGCCCTCGGCACCTCGGGCAGCGCGGGCTCGTACAACCTCACCGACTCCGGCCGCGGCAACCACAAGACGTACAACCTCAACCGCGGCACCTCGGGCACCGGCACGCTCTTCACCGACGCCGACGACGTCTGGGGCAGCGGCAACACCTCCGACGCCGCGACCGCCGGTGTGGACGCGCACTACGGCGCCGCCGAGACCTGGGACTACTACAAGAACGTCCACGGCCGCACCGGCATCCGGGGCGACGGCGTCGGCGCGTACTCCCGGGTCCACTACAGCAGCGGCTATGTCAACGCCTTCTGGCAGGACGCCTGCTTCTGCATGACCTACGGCGACGGCTCGGGCAATGCCAAGCCGCTGACCTCCCTCGATGTCGCCGCCCACGAGATGAGCCACGGGGTCACCGCGGCCACCGCCAACCTCACCTACAGCGGTGAGTCCGGCGGGCTCAACGAAGGCACCTCCGACATCTTCGCCGCGGCCGTCGAGTTCTACGCGAACAACGCGAGCGACCCCGGGGACTACCTCGTCGGTGAGAAGATCGACATCAATGGCGACGGCACCCCGCTGCGCTACATGGACAAGCCCAGCAAGGACGGGGCCTCCAAGGACAGCTGGTACTCCGGTGTCGGCAATGTGGACGTCCACTACTCGTCCGGCATCGCCAACCACTTCTTCTACCTGCTCTCCGAGGGCAGCGGTACCAAGGTCATCAACGGCGTCAGCTACGACAGCCCGACCTACGACAACCTCCCGGTCACCGGCATCGGCCGGGGCAACGCGGAGAAGATCTGGTTCAAGGCGCTGAGCCAGCGGATGACCTCCAACACCAACTACGCGGGCGCCCGTGACGCCACGCTGTGGGCGGCGGGCGAGCTCTTCGGCCAGGGCAGCGCGCAGTACAACGCGGTGGCGAACGCCTGGGCCGGGGTCAACGTCGGCACCCGGATCGCCGACGGCGTCACCGTCACCCCGCCCGGCGCCCAGACCAGCATCGTCAACCAGGCCACCAGCCTGCAGATCACCGCGACCAGCTCCAACCCGGGCGCGCTCTCCTACGCGGCCGATGGACTGCCCGCGGGCCTGTCGATCAACTCCTCGACCGGCCTGATCTCCGGGACCCCGACCACCGTCGGGTCGAGCCAGGTGACGGTCACGGTGACCGACTCGGCCGGCAAGACCGGCACGGCGTCCTTCACCTGGACCGTGAACACCAGTGGCGGCAATGTCTTCGAGAACACCGCGGACATCGCCATCCCGGACGCGGGGGCGCCGGTCACCTCGCCGATCGCGGTGAGCCGGGCCGGAAACGCGCCGTCCAACCTCCAGGTGGGCGTGGACATCGTGCACAGCTACCGCGGCGACCTGGCGATCGACCTGATCGCCCCGGACGGTACGGCCTACCCGCTCAAGAGCGCCAGCCTCTTCGACTCGGCGGACGACGTGCGGACCACGTACACCGTGAACGCGTCCTCGGAAACCGCGGTCGGCACCTGGAAGCTGCGGGTCCAGGACATGTACGCGCAGGACACCGGCTACATCAACAGCTGGAAGCTGACCTTCTGACCGAGCCGTGAGGCTCCCTCAGGACAGGCGCCGCCAGGGGTCGACCCGACTCCCCCTGGCGGCGCCTCTTCATGCCCTGACCTGGTCCTGGCCCCGGTCCTGGCCTGGCTCCTGAACCTGCTCCCGGTCCCCCGCTCCGGTAGCCCCCGACTCTTACGCCGAGCTGTCCGGATTCCGAAGGTTGATCAGCATTCAACGAACATTTTCCCTTCGACCTGTCGTGAAACCCGTGACATGTCCGGGACTTATATGACAGTCTGCCGAACGCATTACGCATCAGTACCTCTTGTTCAGCACCGGGCCGCACTTCCCCGCAGCCCGGCGCTGACCCCCCACAGCAACGAGGAGATCGCGTGCGCAAGACCTTCAGCATGCCCATATCCGGTACCGGCAAGCGGCGTTCGGTGATCGCGGCCGGTACCGTGGTCGCCGCGGCGGCCCTGCTCGCCTCGGGAATGACCACCGGCACCGCGGGTGCCGCCCCGGCCAAGTCCGGCGGCCAGCCCACGGCGCTCACCGCCTCGGCCCGCGCCGAGCTGCTCCGCGAGGCCAACGCGACCAAGGCGGACACCGCCTCGTCGCTCGGCCTCGGCGCCAAGGAGAAGCTGGTCGTCAAGGACGTCATCAAGGACGCCGACGGCACCACCCACACCCGCTACGACCGCACCTACGACGGCCTGCCCGTCCTGGGCGGCGACCTGATCGTCCACCAGGCCAAGGGTGGTGACGTCAAGAGCGTCACCAAGGCCACCAAGGCCACCGTCAAGGTCGCCTCGACCGCGGCCGGGATCGCCCCGAGCACCGCGGCCAAGGCCGCCGTCAAGCTGGCCAAGGCCGACGACACCACCCAGGCGGCGGCCGACCAGGCCCCGCGCAAGGTGATCTGGGCCGCCACCGGCAAGCCCGTGCTCGCCTACGAGACCGTCGTCGGCGGGGTGCAGAAGGACGGCACCCCGAACCAGCTGCACGTCATCACGGACGCCGCCACCGGCAAGAAGCTCTACGAGTACCAGGGCATCGAGACCGGCAAGGGCGCGAGCGAGTACAGCGGCTCGGTCGAGCTCGGCACCACCAAGGAAGGCAGCGGTTACACCCTGACCGACGCCGACCGCGGCGGCCACAAGACCACCAACCTGGAGAACGGCGAGGAGGGCGAGGGCAAGGCGTTCACCGACGACGACGACAACTGGGGCACCGGCAAGCCGGACGACCCCCAGACCGCCGCCGTCGACGCCCACTACGGCGCCGCCGCCACCTGGGACTACTACAAGAACGTGCACGGCCGCGACGGCATCGCCGGCGACGGCAAGGGCGCCTACTCCCGCGTGCACTACGGCGACAGCTACGTCAACGCCTTCTGGGACGACAGCTGCTTCTGCATGACCTACGGCGACGGCGAGGGCAACAAGGCGCCGCTGACCGCGCTCGACGTGGCGGGCCACGAGATGAGCCACGGCGTCACCTCCAAGACCGCGGGCCTGGAGTACAGCGGCGAGTCGGGCGGCCTCAACGAGGCCACCTCCGACATCTTCGGCACCTCGGTGGAGTTCAGCACCAAGAACACCACCGACGTCGGTGACTACCTCATCGGCGAGGCGATCGACATCAACGGCGACGGCACCCCGCTGCGCTACATGGACAAGCCCAGCAAGGACGGGCAGTCCGCGGACGCGTGGTCCGACGGCGTGGGCGACCAGGACGTGCACTACTCCTCCGGTGTCGCCAACCACTTCTTCTACCTGCTGTCCGAGGGCAGCGGCGCGAAGGAGATCAACGGGGTGAAGTACGACAGCCCCACCTCCGACGGCTCCAAGGTCGAGGGCATCGGGCGGGACAAGGCCGAGAAGGTCTGGTACAAGGCCCTGACCACGTACATGACCTCCAACACCGACTATCACGCCGCCCGTGAGGCCACGCTGAAGGCCGCCACGGACCTCTTCGGTGCCGACAGCGCCGAGTACAAGGGCGTGGACGCCGCCTGGGCCGGGGTCAACGTCAAGTAGGACCAATCCAGTTCGTCGCACGACACTTTGCCGGTGCCCGGGGCCTCAGGCCCCGGGCACCGGTATGTTTTATCCACGGCAAAGCGGCATCTTTGTCGCGTTGGGCGGAACCTTCGCCCAACTCACCATCACAACTGGAGATACGCGTGGATTCACGTTCGACGTCAGCGATATCCGGCATATCATGTCTCAGACGCTCGCGTACCGCCCTCGCCGCCGGAGCGGCGACCCTGGCCGCCTCCCTGCTCGCCGCCGGCGCCACCGCCGGCTCCGCGAACGCGGCCGCCCCCTCGGCCTCTTCGGCCTCCTCCGCCTCCGCCGTCTCCCTCTCCCCCTCCGTCCGCGCCGAACTGCTGCGCGAGGCGGGGGCGACCGCGGTCTCCACCGCGAAGTCGCTGGGGCTCGGGGCCAAGGAGAAGCTGGTCGTCAAGGACGTCATCAAGGACGCCGACGGCACCACCCACACCCGCTACGAGCGCACCTACGCCGGACTTCCCGTCCTCGGCGGCGATCTGATCGCCCATGAGTCCGCGAGTGGCGCCTCCCAGGGTGTCGACAAGGCGACCGACGCCGATATCAAGGTCGCCGACACCAGCGCCGCCGTCGCCCCCTCCGGCGCCCAGCGGTCCGCCCTGAGCGCCGCGCGGGCCGCGGGCGACAAGGAGACCGGCGCCAAGGCCGCGCCGCGCAAGGTGATCTGGGCCGCCACCGGCAAGCCCACGCTCGCCTACGAGACGGTCGTCAGCGGGGTCCAGAAGGACGGTACGCCCAGCAAGCTGCACGTCATCACCGACGCCGACACCGGCAAGAAGCTGTACGAGTTCCAGGCCGTCGAGAACGGCACCGGCACCGGTCAGCACAACGGCAAGGTCACCGTCGGCAGCGTCCGCAGCGGCAGCCAGTGGATGCTGAAGGACGCCCCGCGGGGCGGCCACCAGACGTACAACCTCAAGCACGCGTGGGAAGACACCAAGAAGGGGTCGGCGTTCTACGACGCCGACAACGTCTGGGGCAACGGCAAGCCCACCATCGCGCAGACCGCCGCCGTGGACGTCCACTACGGCGCGGCCATGACCTGGGACTACTACAAGTACGTCCTCGGCCGGAACGGCATCAAGGGCAACGGCAAGGCCGCGTACTCGCGCGTCCACTACGGCGACGCGTACGAGAACGCCTTCTGGGACGACGACTGCTTCTGCATGACCTACGGCGACGGCGCGGGCAACAAGAAGCCCCTCACCGCGCTCGACGTCGCGGGCCACGAGATGAGCCACGGGCTCACCTCGGCCACCGCCAACCTGGAGTACAGCGGCGAGTCCGGCGGGCTCAACGAGGCCACCTCCGACATCTTCGGCACCGCCGTGGAGTTCTACGCCAAGAACGCCAAGGACCCCGGTGACTACCTCATCGGCGAGAAGATCGACATCAATGGCGACGGCACGCCGCTGCGCTACATGGACAAGCCCAGCAAGGACGGTCTGTCCTACGACTACTGGAAGAGCGGTGTGGGCGACGACGACCCGCACTTCACCTCCGGTATCGCCAACCACTTCTTCTACCTGCTGGCCGAGGGCAGCGGCCGTAAGGTCATCGGCGGGGTGACCTACGACAGCCCGACCAAGGACGGCCGCACCGTCAAGGGCATCGGCCGGGCCAAGGCAGAGAAGATCTGGTACAAGGCCCTGTCCTCGTACATGACCTCGACCACCAACTACGCCAAGGCCCGCACCGCGACCCTCAAGGCCGCGAAGGCCCTGTACGGCGCGAGCAGCGCCGAGTACAAGGCGGTCGACAACGCCTGGGGCGGCGTGAACGTGAAGTAGGCCTCGCCGGTCGGCCGGGCGGGCGGCTCCGTGCCCGCCCGGCCGACCGGTGACTCACGGTGGGTGGTACCCCCGCCGGCGGCGCCCCTACCGCCCGCCGACCGCCAGCTGACACGCCCGCTGGTTCTCCGCGGCGGAGCAGGGCAGATGACCGTGCTTCTCGACGAGGTTCCGCCCGGTGTCGCCCGCCAGATAGTCGAGGAACTTCGAGGTCAGGGAGTTGGGGGGCGGCGCGGTGTAGGTGTAGGCGTACTCCGGCTCCCAGAAGGAGTACGTGCGCTCCCGCACCGCGTCGACGGAGGGCTTGCGTCCCTCCAGGGCCACCAGATGGAGTGCCCCCTTGCGGGCGCTCTCCTGGGCGGAATGCAGCTCGGCGTATCCGATCGCGCCGGGTGTGCTCGCCACCGTCTTCAACACCTCACCCGTACTGTCGAGTTCACAGCGGATGACATGGTCCTTGGCGAATTTCGGGCTCCGGCAGTTGTCCGACGTCCGGGAGATCTCATTGCCGCCCAGCACCCGGTTCTCGAACACCCCGCGCGTTCCGGATTTCGCGTCCCGGCTCACCAGCCGCACCGGCAGATCGGGGCCGTCGGGCAGCTGATTCCAGTTGGTGATCCGGCCGGAGTAGAGCCCGCGGAGATCCTCCAGGGAGAGATCCGTGACCCGGACGTCCTTGTTCACCACCATGCTGAAGACGGACAGCGCCACCAGATGCTCCTTGAGCTTGGGGTTCCCGTCTCCGTCCGGGCCATCGGAGAAGGCGAGATACGCCGGGAATCCACCCTGCGCCGCCTCCCCGGCATCGATCAGCGTCTTCGTACCGCGCCCACTGCCCTGCGCCTCCACGGTGACCTGCGCACCACGGCAGTCGCCCTGATACGCCGCGCCCACATCCTGGGTGACCGGCTTGAACGCGGTCGAGCCGACGATCGTCAGCTTCCCCTCGGCACATCCGCGCGGCAGCGGATCGTCCCGCAACAGCTGGGTGCCGAAGGGCTGGAGGATCAGCAGCGCCAGCAGGCTGCCGATCAGCCCGAGCACCCGGTTGCTGGGCCGCCGGAACTTCTCGTTGTTGCGGATCCTGCCTTCCTTGATCCGCCCGCCCACATGCGGCGGCTTGTCCGTCCCCGCGCCCGTCAGCAGCACCAGCAGCTTGAAGTGATCCCCCTTGTTCAGCGGCACCCGGGGCAGCGAGATCTCATTGCCCTCACAGACCAGCCCGGGGTTCTCGGGGGTCCCGTGCTGCGGAAGGTGGCGCAGCAGATCGGGGTGGCTGGGCTCGGTGACCGCCACGTCCCGCACGATCCGATTGGGAAAGGTCGCGGTGAGCCCTCGGTGGTTCGTCGCGGGTGCGGTGATGTAGTCGTCGGCGTCAAGGCTGCGGAATCCGTCGTTCTCGATCCGCAGCAGGACGAGTGAGGCCCCGGCCAGATCCGGGGTGTTCTCCAGCATCCGCAGCCGCTGATGGACCGGCCCGTCCTGGGTACTGTCGTCTATCAACGTGTCCATCTGCACGCGATAGCCGATACGCTTCCGCCCGGGAATCAGCCGCTCATACGAGAGCCCCCCGAGCGTGACGATCACACCGAGAAGCGCCAGCAGATTCTCGGGCGCCGTCAACTGTTCCAGCCACTTCACGATTTCCCCCCGTGCATGCCATGGCTTCAGGGGGGCGAATGTACGCTCCGAGAACGCTTACGGGGCCGATGTGGCCCACCTCTCATGCAATGTTCGTCCCGCGTTCAACGACCCTTGTCCGCGGGGCCCGAACGGCCCGACGGCACCGAGCGGCAAGCCCGTCCCCCTGCCGCCGCACGGCACCGCCGCCTGACGCGGAGTCAGTCATCCAGCGGCATGCGGATGACGGGGTCAAAGGGACGCTTCTGAAAACCGGTCCGCAGATTGCGGCAGCCCGGCGCCTTGCACATGAAGAACTCCTCGACCGTCTTCCGGCCGGTCCGATTCTTGAGCCAGGCCTTCTCGTCGGCAGTGAGACGACGGTGCATTTCGTCCGTTCCACAGGTGTAGCAATAAATCTTCTGGTCTCGCACGACACCTCCCGAAAACGCGGACAGCCAACCCGCGAGCCTATAAAACGAGTTGAACCACCAACAGTGCACAACCGGACAACTCCGACCCGGCGGGCGCCCTGAACGCTCAGCGCATCAGGACTCCCGCCGCCTCGGTCATGGAATCGCCGGGCAGCGCGGTGAGGCCCAACTCGGGGGCGGAGGCCAGGAGGTGGTGGGTGGGGAGGATGCGGATCGTGTAGCCGAAGGGGCCGGTGCGGTCGAGGGCGAGGGGGCCTTCGTAGAGGTGGCGGCCTTCGGGGTCGGGGTCTGTGGTGGGTTTGAGGGGGACGTGGGTGGCGTCGGTGATGCGGTCGGTGTCGTCGACGCGGCCCGCCACCGCCTGGACCTCCACGTCCGCCGGGGCCAGTCCGGCCAGGCGCACCCGGACCCGTAGGGAGAGGGTCGAGCCGAGTTCGGCGGCGCCGGCGGGGGCGGGTGGGGTGAGGTGGGCCTCGACGTGGTCGACGGCGACGCCCGGCCAGGCGTCGCGGATCCGGGACTTCCAGGTGGCCAGTTCGGCGGCCGCCACCGGGTCCAGCGCGCGGTGGGAGCGGGCGGCCGGGGCGTAGAGCCGCTCGACGTATTCGCGCACCATGCGGCCGGCGAGGACCTTGGGGCCGAGGGTGGTGAGGGTGCGGCGGACCATGTCGATCCAGCGGCCGGGGAGGCCGTCCGGGCCGCGGTCGTAGAAGCGCGGGGCGATCCGCCGTTCCAGCAGGTCGTAGAGGGCGGTGGCCTCCAGGTCGTCGCGGCGGGTCTCGTCGATGGCGTCACCGTCGGCGGTGGGGATGGCCCAGCCGAAGTCCGGGTCGTACCACTCGTCCCACCAGCCGTCGAGGACGGAGAGGTTGAGACAGCCGTTCAGCGCGGCCTTCATACCGCTGGTGCCGCATGCCTCCAGCGGGCGCAGCGGGTTGTTGAGCCAGATGTCGCAGCCGGGGTAGAGCTGCTGGGCCATGCCCATGCCGTAGTCGGGCAGGAAGACCAGGCGGTGGCGGACCCGGGGGTCGTCGGCGAAGCGGACGAGTTCCTGGACCAGGCGCTTGCCGCCGTCGTCCGCCGGGTGGGCCTTGCCCGCGACGACGATCTGGATCGGCCGCTCGGGGTGGAGCAGCAGCTCCATCAGCCGCTCCGGGTCGCGCAGCATCAGGGTGAGCCGCTTGTAGGAGGGGACGCGGCGGGCGAAGCCGATGGTGAGGACGTCGGGGTCGAGCACCCCGTCGATCCAGCCGAGCTCGGCGGTGCCCGCGCCGCGCTGCCGCCAGGAGTCGTACAGCCGCTGGCGGGCCTCGGCGACCAGCCGCTTGCGCAGGGTGCGGCGCAGCTCCCACAGCTCGGCGTCGGGGAGGTGGCCGAACTGGCGGGCGCCGAGCCGGGTGACCTCGGGGGCCGTCCAGGTGGGTGCGTGCACCCCGTTGGTGATGGAGGTGATGGGCACCTCCTCGGGGTCGAACCCGGGCCAGAGCCCGGCGAACATCTCCCGGCTGACGCGGCCGTGCAGCGTGGACACCCCGTTGGCGCGCTGGGCCAGGCGCAGCCCCATCACCGCCATGTTGAAGAGGTTGGGCTCACCGCCGGGGTAGGTCTCCATGCCGAGCGCGAGGACCCGCTCGACCTCGATTCCCGGCAGCTCGGCGTCGTCACCGAAGTGGCGGGCGACCAGCTCGCGGTCGAAGCGGTCGATACCGGCGGGGACGGGGGTGTGGGTGGTGAAGACGGTCCCGGCCCGCACCGCCTCATGGGCGGCGCCGAAGTCGGCCCCGTCGGCGATCAGTTCGCGGATGCGCTCCAGGCCCTGGAAACCGGCGTGGCCCTCGTTGGTGTGGAACACCTCGGGGTCGGGGTGGCCGGTGAGCCGGCAGTACGCGCGCACGGCGCGGACGCCGCCGATGCCCAGCAGCATCTCCTGCAGCAACCGGTGCTCGCTGCCGCCGCCGTAGAGCCGGTCGGTGACATCGCGCTCACCGTGGCCGTTCTCCTCCACATCGGAGTCGAGCAGCAGCAGCGGCACCCTGCCCACCTGGGCGTGCCAGACGCGGGCGTGGAGCGGACGGCCGCCGGGCAGGGTGAGCGGGATCCGGACGGGCCGGCCGTCCGCCTCGCTCAGCTGGGTGAGCGGCAGCTCGTTGGGGTCCAGGACCGGATAGTGCTCCTGCTGCCAGCCCTCGCGGGAGAGCGACTGCCGGAAGTAGCCGTGGCGGTAGAGCAGTCCGACGCCCATCAGGGGCACGCCGAGGTCGCTGGCGGCCTTGAGGTGGTCACCGGCGAGGATGCCCAGGCCGCCGGAGTACTGGGGCAGGGCGGCGGTGATCCCGAACTCCGGCGAGAAGTAGGCGATCGCGGCGGGGAGTCCGGAGGGGGCGGATGGGCCTGGGGGTGCGGAGGGTGCGGGCGCGCCTGGGGGTGCGGACGGTACGGATGCGCCGGAAGGTACACCGGATGCGCCTGACGCCGCGGACGCGCCGGGCCCCGGCCCCGCGCGGTCCTCCGCGGCGACCCGCCCCTGGTACCAGCGCGGCCCGGTCAGATAGTCGTGCAGATCATCCGCGGCCGCCGTAAGACGCCGCAGGAAGGAGCGGTCCTCGGCGAGGTCCGCGAGCCGGGAGACGGGCACGGCGCCCAGCAGCCGCACCGGGTCCCCGCCCGACTCCCGCCATCCCTCGGGGTCCACGGACTCGAAGAGCTCGCGGGTCTCGGGATGCCAGGACCAGCGCAGATTGCGCGCCAGCCGGTGGAGCGGTCGCAGGGGCTCCGGAAGCACGGGGCGCACGCTGAATCGACGAATGGCCTTCACCCTTCGACGGTAGCGGCCGACGAGTCCCCGTTTCGGCTGTTTCGCCCCGCTCCCGAGAAGTCGGCCCGAAGGCGGCAACCTTTCCGGCCAAGGGGGCGACTAGGGGGCACACCTTCCCCCCATGCCTTGGAGGACCACGTGCGCTCCCGGGACAGTTCGCACACTCCACCCCCCGCCCATCCGCCCGGATTCCCGGTGCGGAGGACACCGACCCGCGGCCGGATGCTGGCCGTCGCCTGCGCGGCGGGCGCGCTGACCGTCACCTCACTGGTGAGCGTCTCGGAGGCCGCCGAGGACAAAGGGGCCGCGCCGAAGGCGGCCGCCGCGGCCCAGCTGGAGAGGCTGGACCGGGGGCTGGTGAGCGTGCACACCGGCAATGACAACCTGGTCAGCTGGCGCTGGCTGGCCACCGATCCGAATGACGTGACGTTCAACCTCTACCGGGGCGCCGTCAAGGTCAACTCCTCCCCCATCACCACCACCAACTACCTCCACAAGGACGCCCCCAACAGCGCGGACTACACCGTGCGGGCCATCGTGGGCGGGGTCGAGCAGCCCGCCTCGCCGAGCGCGACGCAGTTCCGCCCCGGGTACTACGATGTGCCGATCTCACCGCCGGCGGGCGGCTCCGGCTACACCTACGAGGCCAATGACGCCTCGGTCGGCGACCTCGACGGCGACGGCGATCTGGACTTCGTCCTCAAGTGGCAGCCGACCAACGCCAAGGACAACTCCCAGTCGGGGGTCACCGGCAACACCGTCGTGGACGGCTACACCCTGCAGGGGCAGCGGCTGTGGCGGATCGACCTGGGCCGCAACATCCGCTCGGGCGCCCACTACACCCAGTTCCAGGTGTACGACTACGACGGCGACGGCCGGGCCGAGGTCGCGATGAAGACCGCCGACGGCACGGTCGACGGCGCCGGGAAGACCATCGGCAGCGCCTCCGCCGACTACCGCAACTCCGGCGGCTATGTGCTCAGCGGGCCCGAATATCTGACGATGTTCAACGGGCGCACGGGGGCCGCGATGAGCACGGTGGACTACGTCCCGCCGCGCGGCACCGTCTCCTCATGGGGCGATGACTACGGCAACCGCGTGGACCGCTTCCTGGCCGGTACGGCGTATCTCAACGGCTCCACCCCCTCGCTGATCGAGGCGCGCGGCTACTACACCCGCACGGTGATCTCCGCCTGGAGGTTCAGCGGAGGGCAGCTCACCCGTCAGTGGACCTTCGACACCAACAGCTCCACCAACACCGGCAAGGGCTACGACGGCCAGGGCAACCACGCGCTGGCGACCGGAGACGTGGACGGCGACGGCCGGGACGAGATCGTCTACGGCTCGATGGCCGTGGACGACAACGGCTCGGCGCTGTGGACCAACAGGAACGGCCACGGCGACGCCGCCCACCTCGGCGACCTCGACCCCGCGCGGCCGGGCCTGGAGTACTTCAAGGTGGACGAGGACTCGTCCAAGCCGGGCTCGTACTTCGCCGACGCCCGCACCGGCCAGGTGCTGTGGTCCACCGCGTCCGGCGGCGACAACGGGCGCGGTGCGGCCGGCGACATCTGGGCGGGCAACGACGGCGCCGAGATGTGGTCCGCGCGGGACGACCAGATCCGCGACGAGGGCGGCGGCGCCAAGGGCCGCAAACCGTCCTCGATCAACTTCCTGGCCTGGTGGGACGGCGATCCGGTGCGCGAGCTGCTGGACGGCACGCATATCGACAAGTACGGCCCCTCCGGTGACACCCGGCTGCTCACCGGCTCCGGGGTGCACTCCAACAACGGCACCAAGGCCACCCCGTCGCTGTCCGGCGACATCCTCGGCGACTGGCGCGAGGAGGTGGTCTGGCCGACCGGCGACAACAAGGCGCTGCGGATCTACTCCACGCCGTACGAGACCGACCGGAAGATCACCACGCTGCTGCACGACCGGCAGTACCGCGAGGCGCTGGCCTGGCAGAACACCGCCTACAACCAGCCCCCGCACCCCAGCTTCTTCCTCGGCGACAAGATGGCGACCCCGCCGCGGCCGGCCATCACCACCCCGTGAAACCCCCCACAGAGAAGGAGTTCCGACATGGCTGAACAACGCACCGGGCACCGCGCGATAGCCGGCGTCCTCGGCGCCGTCGCCCTCACCGCGGGCGCGATCACCACCGGGCTGACCCTGCCCGCGGCCTCCGCCGCCACCTGGCCCACCCCCAGCGGCACCCCGCAGGCGGTCTCCAAGACCATCAGCGTCAGCGGGACCACCGACGGCGGTATGAAGCGCTACTACGGCTCCGGCGACCTCGGCGGCGACGGCCAGGAGGAGGACCAGGGCCCGCTGTTCGAGCTGAAGGACGGCGCCACCCTGAAGAACGTCATCCTCGGCGCCCCGGCCGCCGACGGCGTCCACTGCGAGGGCAGCTGCACCCTGCAGAACGTCTGGTGGGAGGACGTCGGCGAGGACGCCGCCACCTTCCGCGGCACCGGCAAGACGTTCAACGTGATCGGCGGCGGCGCCCGCAAGGCCGCGGACAAGATCTTCCAGTTCAACGGCGGCGGCACGCTCACCATCTCGAACTTCGCCGGCCAGGACTTCTCCACCTTCGTCCGGTCCTGCGGCAACTGCTCCTCGCAGTACAAGCGCACCATCAATGTGAGCAACACCGAGATCACCGCCCCGGGCAAGGTCATCGGCGGGATCAACACCAACTACGGCGACTCGCTGACCCTGCGCGGCATCACCGTCGTCGGGGACAGCAGCAAGAAGATCGTCCCGTGCCAGAAGTACATCGGGAACAACACCGGCGCCGAGCCGAGCAAGAACGGCAGCGGCCCCGACGGCACCTACTGCAAGTACAGCTCCTCCGACATCACCTACCGGTGATCGCCGCCTGGCCACGAACCACCGCGCGCCGTGCCTGACCCTCACAGGGACAGGCACGGCGCGTGCCCATGCCGGACACTGGTGGGCATGGACGCACCTGCCGAGCTGGGAAGTTTCCTGCGCACCCGCCGCGCCGGGCTGCGCCCCGAGGACGTCGGCCTGGTCGCCTACGGGACCCGGCGCCGCGTCCCGGGGCTGCGCCGCGAGGAGCTGGCGCAGCTGGCCGGGGTGAGCGCGGCGTACTACACCCGGCTGGAACAGGGCCAGTCCACCGGCGCCTCGGACGGGGTGCTGGACGCCATCGCCCGCGCGCTGCGGCTGAGCCCGGACGAGCGGGCGCACTTGAGCAATCTGGCCCGTCCGCCACGCGCCGCGCGCCGTCCCGCGCCACGCGCCGGCTCCGCGCGCCCGGCGACCCGGCGGCTGATCGCCGCGATGGACGGGGTGCCGGCCGTGGTCCTCGACCACCGCTTCGACGTCCTGGCCTGGAATCCGCTGGGGCACGCCCTGATCGCCGGGCATCTGCCCGCCGACGCGCCCGAGCGGCCCGCCGCCCGCCCCAACACCCAGCGGATGCTGTTCCTCGATCCGCACACCCGTGAGCTGTATCCGGACTGGCCAGGCGAGGCGCGGCGGGCGGTCTCCTCGCTGCGGGTGGCGGCGGGCGCGCACCCCGACGACCGGCGGCTCGCCGAGCTGATCGGCGAACTGTCCATGAAGAGCCCGGAGTTCGCGGCGCTGTGGTCGCGCCATCCGGTGCGCCGGTGCGCGTTCGGCACCAAGTCCTTCCACCACCCCCTGGTGGGGCCGCTGGAGCTGGACTTCGAGATGACCCGGCTGCCGGACTCGGGGGGCCAGGGGCTGCTGATGTACGGGGCGGAGCCGGGTTCGCCGTCGGAGGCGGCGCTGCGGCTGCTGGCGCGGGAGGCCGGCACGTTTTACGCCCCCTGATGCGCCCTTGTCGGGATCTTTCCTCTCACGCGAGGCTGGGGTCCTTCTGACGGATCTCCGCGGCGTCGCGACGCCCGGTATGCCGTCGAGTTGGGGAGGGGATCGCTCCATGGCATGCGCATCTGCGGGCCGCCGGCGCAGGGTGGGGGCGCCGGCCGCCGTCGTCGCGGTGGTCCTGGTGGCCCTGTCGCCCGCCCAGACCGTTCCCGCGCAGGGGGTCCAGGCCGCGGGCGGGGCGGGGACCCACGGCTATATCGTCGCCCTGAAGCGGGGCGCGGGAGCGCCCGCGGCGGCGTCCGGGGCGGGCCGGGCGCTGGTCGAGCGGTACGGGGCGCGGGTGCGCCGGGTCTACGGCTCCGCGCTCAACGGCTATGCGGTACGGGCGAGCGCGGCGCAGGCCGGGCGGCTGGCGGCCGACCGACGCATCGCCTCGGTGACCCGGGACGAGCGGGTGTCCCTGCGGTGGACCCGGCTGCGGCTGCCGGCCCCGCCCCGCCGCCAGGCGCGGCCGCCGTGGGGCCTGGACCGGATCGACCAGCCGGACCGGCCGCTGGACGGGGCGTACACCGCACCCGGGGGCGGCGGGCGCGGCACCACGATCTATGTCATCGACTCCGGGGTCCGCGCCTCCCATGAGGACTTCGGCGGCCGGGCCCGCTCCGGCTGGGACTTCGTGGACGACGATCCGGTGGCCGAGGACGGCAACGGCCATGGCACCCATGTGGCGGCCACGGCGGCGGGCACCCGCTACGGCGTGGCGAAGAAGGCGGCGATCGTGGCCGTCCGGGTGCTGGACGACCGGGGCGAGGGCACCATCGCCCAGGTGCTGGCCGGAATGGACTGGGTGCTGCGACACGCCAGGCGGCCCGCGGTGGTCAATCTGAGCCTGGGCTCGGCGGCGGCCACCCCGCTGCCCGAATGGGACGCGGCGGTGCGGACGGGGATCGCGGCCGGTCTGGTCTTCACCGTGGCGGCGGGCAATCAGGACCGGCCCGCCGCCGCCTTCTCGCCGGGCCGGGTGGCGCCGGCGCTCACGGTGGGCTCGACCGACCGCGCCGACCGGCGCTCGGGCTTCTCCAACTGGGGCCCCGGAGTTGACCTGTTCGCGCCCGGTGACCGGATCGTCTCGGCGTCGAACGCGAGCGATACGGCGACCAGGACGCTGTCGGGCACCTCGATGGCGGCCCCGCATGTCGCGGGCGCCGCCGCGCTGTATCTGGCCGACCATCCCCTCGCCACCCCTGCCCAGGTCGGCGCGGCGCTGATAGCCGGGGCGAGCGGGGGCCGGGTGCGCGGCGCGGGCGCGGGCTCACCGAACCGTCTGCTGCGGGTGGCCAACTGACGTAGCGACACAACGCATCGGGTGGACGGCCCCGCCTACGGGCGGGGTCGATTCATGCACCCGGCGTTACGGACCGGTAGTTCACGGGAACCCGGATTGTCTCCCCGTTCCACAGGGGAAGGCTTTCCACGCGCGCCCCCCATGGCCGACCTCATCCGCCCACCAGAGTGAACGCGGACAGGAGCTGTCATGCCCGCAACCCATCGCCCGGCGGCAAAACCGATACAAAGGACAAAAGCCGCCCTAGCGTCTCCATCCGCAACGCCGTCAGGTGATCCTATGATCGGTCGCATTCCCATTCTGGATATCCGCCCGCTGATCGACTGCGGCCGCCGCCCCGCCAAGGCGGTGGTGGACGAGACCTTCGAGGTCAGCGCCACCGTGTTCCGGGAGGGCCATGACGCGGTCAACGCCAATGTGGTCCTCCGCGATCCGTCCGGGCGCTCGGGCCCCTGGACCCCGATGCGCGAACTCGCCCCCGGCACCGACCGCTGGGGCGCCGAGGTCACCCCCGGCGCGCCCGGCCGCTGGACGTACACGGTCGAGGCCTGGAGCGATCCGATCGCCACCTGGCGCCACCACGCCCGGATCAAGATCCCGGCCGGGATCGACACCGATCTGGTCCTGGAGGAGGGGGCCCGGCTGCATGAGCGGGCCGCCACCGGAGTGCCCAAGAACGACGGCCGGGAGGCGGTCCTGGCGGCCGTCGACGGGCTGCGCGACGAGCGCCGCCCGGTGGCCGACCGGCTCGCCGCGGCGCTCGCGCCCGATGTGACCGCGGCCCTCGACCGCCACCCGCTGCGGGAGTTGGTCACCTCATCACGCCCCATGCCGCTCCAGGTGGACCGGGAGCGGGCGCTGTTCGGCTCCTGGTACGAACTCTTCCCGCGCTCGGAGGGGGCCAGGGTGACCGAGGGGCGGCGGCCGGTCAGCGGCACCCTGCGCACCGCCGCCGAGCGGCTGCCCGCCCTGGCCGCCGCGGGCTTCGACGTCGTCTATCTGCCGCCGATCCACCCCATCGGCACCGCCTTCCGCAAGGGCCCCAACAACACCCTCTCCGCCGGCCCCTTCGACGTGGGCTCCCCGTGGGCCATCGGCTCGGCCGACGGCGGCCATGACGCGATCCACCCGGACCTGGGCACCCTGGAGGACTTCGACCACTTCGTGGCGCGCGCCCGCGAGCTGCGCATGGAGGTCGCGCTGGACTTCGCGCTCCAGTGCTCCCCGGACCACCCCTGGGTCACCGAGCACCCCGAATGGTTCCACCAGCGCGCCGACGGCACCGTCGCGTACGCCGAGAACCCGCCCAAGAAGTACCAGGACATCTATCCGATCGCCTTCGACCGGGACTTCCACGGCCTGGTCCGGGAGACCGAGCGGGTGCTGCGCTTCTGGATGGAGCACGGGGTGCGGATCTTCCGGGTGGACAATCCGCACACCAAGCCGGTGGTCTTCTGGGAGAAGGTGCTCGGCGACATCCACCGCACCCACCCCGATGTCCTCTTCCTCGCCGAGGCGTTCACCCGCCCGGCGATGATGAACACCCTCGGCGCGGTCGGCTTCCACCAGTCGTACACCTACTTCACCTGGCGGAACACCAAACAGGAGCTCACCGACTACCTCACCGAGCTGGCCGGGGACGCGGCCGCCTGGATGCGGCCCAACTTCTTCGTCAACACCCCCGACATCCTCCACGCCCACCTCCAGGAGGGCGGCCGCCCCGCCTTCGAGGCGCGGGCCGTGCTCGCCGCCACCCTCTCCCCCACCTGGGGCGTCTACGCGGGCTACGAACTGTGCGAGAACACCCCGGTGCGCGCGGGCAGCGAGGAGTACCTGGACTCGGAGAAGTACCAGCTGCGGCCGCGCGACTGGGCGGCGGCCGAGCGCGAGGGCAGAACGATCACCCCCCTGCTCGCCCGGCTGAACCGGCTGCGCCGCCGCCATCCCGCCCTGCGGCGGCTGCGCAACCTCAGATTCCACCACGCCGACAACGATTCCGTCATCGTCTACTCCAAGCGCGCGGGCGACTCGTGTGTGGTCACGGTCGTCAACCTGGACCCTCACCACACCCAGGAGGCGACGGTCTCGTTGAACATGCCGGAACTCGGCCTCGAGTGGCATGAGTCCGTCCCGGTGCGCGACGAGCTCACCGGCGAGACCTATCACTGGGGCAGGGACAACTATGTGCGCCTGGAGCCGGGGCGTGGGCCGGCTCCGGCGCATGTGCTGTCCCTGCGACCGTCCTCACCGATCGGAGGGTCACCCACAACATGATCGTCAATGAGCCCGTACCGGACACATTCGAGGACACACCCGCGAAGGACCGTGATCCCGACTGGTTCAAGCGCGCCGTCTTCTACGAGGTCCTGGTCCGCTCCTTCCAGGACAGCAACGGGGACGGCGTCGGCGACCTCAAGGGCCTGACCGCCAAGCTGGACTATCTGCAGTGGCTGGGCGTGGACTGCCTGTGGCTGCCACCGTTCTTCGCCTCACCGCTGCGCGACGGCGGCTATGACGTCTCGGACTACACCGCCGTGCTGCCGGAGTTCGGGGACCTCGCGGACTTCGTGGAGTTCGTCGACGCCGCGCATCAGCGCGGGATGCGCGTGATCATCGATTTTGTCATGAACCACACGAGCGACCAGCATCCGTGGTTCCAGGAGTCCCGCAGCGACCCGGACGGACCGTACGGCGAGTACTACGTATGGGCCGACGACGACAAGCAGTACCAGGACGCGCGGATCATCTTCGTCGACACCGAGGCGTCCAACTGGACCTTTGATCCGGTACGCAAGCAGTACTACTGGCACCGCTTCTTCTCGCACCAGCCGGACCTCAACTTCGAGAACCCGGCCGTCCAGGAGGAAGTACTGGCCGCCCTGCGCTTCTGGCTGGACCTGGGCATCGACGGATTCCGGCTCGACGCCGTCCCGTATCTGTATGCCGAGGAGGGCACCAACTGCGAGAACCTCCCGCGCACCCATGAACTGCTCAAGCGCGTCCGGGCCGAGATCGACGCCCACTACCCCGACACCGTGCTGCTGGCCGAGGCCAATCAGTGGCCGGAGGACGTCGTCGACTACTTCGGCGACTTCGCGGCGGGCGGCGACGAATGCCATATGGCCTTCCACTTCCCGGTGATGCCGCGCATCTTCATGGCGGTGCGGCGCGAGTCCCGCTATCCGGTCTCGGAGATCCTCGCCAAGACCCCCGCCATCCCCTCCGGCTGCCAGTGGGGCATCTTCCTGCGCAACCACGACGAGCTGACGCTGGAGATGGTCACCGACGAAGAGCGCGACTACATGTACGCGGAGTACGCCAAGGACCCCAGAATGCGGGCCAACATCGGCATCCGCAGACGACTCGCCCCCCTGCTGGACAACGACCGCAACCAGATCGAGCTGTTCACCGCGCTGCTGCTGTCCCTGCCCGGCTCCCCGATCCTCTACTACGGCGACGAGATCGGCATGGGGGACAACATCTGGCTCGGCGACCGCGACGCCGTGCGCACCCCCATGCAGTGGACCCCCGACCGCAACGCGGGCTTCTCCTCCTGCGATCCGGGGCGGCTGTTCCTGCCGACCATCATGGACCCGGTCTACGGCTATCAGGTCACCAATGTCGAGGCGGCCATGAGCAGCCCGTCCTCGCTGCTGCACTGGACCCGCCGGATGATCGAGATCCGGAAGCAGAACCCCGCCTTCGGGCTCGGCTCCTTCACCGAGCTGCCGTCCTCCAACCCGGCGGTCCTCGCCTTCCTGCGCGAGGCCCCCTCCACCCGGGACGGCGAGGACGACTTGGTGCTGTGCGTGAACAACTTCTCGCGCTTCGCCCAGCCCACCGAGCTGGATCTGCAGTCCTTCGCCGGCCGCCATCCGGTCGAGCTGATCGGCGGGGTCCGCTTCCCGGCCATCGGGGAGCTGCCGTATCTGCTGACCATGGCCGGCCACGGCTTCTACTGGTTCCGGCTGCGGCGAGGCGAACCGATGGACCACTGGGCCGAGTGAGACGCCTGGAAGGGGCACGGGGCACCGGGGCCTCCGCCCTTGGACCCCGGGGCCTGAGGGCGGAAGCCCCGCCCTCCAGCCCCTCCGGCGCTCGAGGAGCGGAGTCTGGGGCAGAGCCCCGCCGCCCCCAGCCCCTCCGGCGCTCGAGGAGCAGGGCCTGGGGCAGAACCCCACCACCCAGCCCCTCCGGCGCTCGAGGAGCAGGGCCTGGGGCAGAACCCCACCACCCAGCCCCTCCGGCGCTCGAGGAGCAGGGCCTGGGACAGAACCCCACCACCCAGCCCCTCCGGCGCTTGAGGAGCGGGGTCTGGGGCGGAGCCCCAGTTTCGGGAAGGGGCGGGGAGGGGAACGGCCCGCCGCAGGCGCCCCGCCCGGCCACGTGGTTTCGGCCAGGGCACACAGGGCACACCCTCCGCCCCGCCCCTCGCTCCTCCGTACGCGTCCATCTCGGGCGCGTACGGGCGTTTTCGACCCCCCGTCATGGGCACTCTGTACTCACATGCGCCACCGGCGGACCCGATCGCGTACACCGAGCTCGCCGTACGGACGATCCTCGCCCGACACGTCCCGCACCGTCGCACAGTCAATGCCGCAATCCGGGACACTTTGCCCTGATCTGTCGTGTGCCCGGGGAAAGGACGCGACGCCATGCCGGAAGCTCCGCTCTCCCGGGGGGCACAACACCCGCCGCCCGCCGTACCGCGGGACCAGCCCCCGACGTCCGCCACCCGCACCGCCACGGCCGCTGCCGCGGCCGCGGCAGCGGGCCCGTCCGGGCTGCTCGCCTCGCTCGCGCCGCTGCTCGCCGAGTGGCTGCCCCGCCAGCGCTGGTTCGCGGGCAAGGGCCGTCCCGTCACCGGCTTCGCGCTGGTCTCCGCGACCGAGCTGCTGCCGTGGCGGGCGGGCGGCGGCATGCCCGGGCTGCTCCATCTGCTGATCCGCGCCCAGCAGCCGGAGCCGCCAGGCCACCGGCACGGCTTCGGCTGCGGCCACCGGCGCGGGGCGGCAGCCAGCGACTGCTACCAGCTCCTGCTCGGGGCGCGCCCCACCCTTCCGCCGCCGCTCGCCCCCGCGCTCATCGGCCGGCCCAGCGGCGGGCCGCTGGACGGGCAGACGGTGTACGAGGCGCTGTTCGACCCCCGGCTCACCACGCTGCTGCTGGAGCGGCTGCGGACGCCCGGGCGGCTCGGCCCGCTGCGCTTCGTACGGGAGCCGTCCAGCGCGATCCCCTCCGCGCTGCCGCCCCGGGTGATGACCGCCGAGCAGTCCAACTCCTCGGTGATCTATGGCGATACGTTTATTCTCAAACTCTTCCGCCGGGTCAGCCCCGGCACCAACCCCGACCTCGAACTCCCCCTCGCGCTCGCCCACACCGGCTGCACCCGGGTGCCCGCGCCCGCCGCCTGGTTCGAGGCCGAGCCGCTTGCCGAGGGCGCCGTGCCGCCGCCGGAGCCCGTCACCCTGGGGGTGCTGCAGCCGTTCCTGGCCGGTTCCCGGGACGGCTGGCAGCTCGCGCTCGACGCCCTGGCCGCCGGGGGCGACTTCACCGAGGCCGCCCGGGCGCTGGGGCACGCGACCGCCGAGGTCCATCTGGCGATGGCCCGCGCCCTGCCCACCTCCGTGTTGCGCCGCCCGCAGATCGACCATCTCGCCGCCGCCATGAGCGAACGGCTGGATTCGGCCGCCGCCGCGGTGCCCGCCCTCCAGCCCTACCGCGCCGAATTGCACGGCGCCTACGAGGATCTGGCCGCGCTGGGGCGCGCGGGGCGCACCTGGGCGGCCCAGCGCATCCACGGCGATCTGCATCTGGGGCAGGCGCTGCTGACCGGGGACGTCGGCGGCGGAGGTGGTAGCGGGGACGGTAGCGGTGGCGGGCGCTGGTCGCTGATCGACTTCGAGGGCGAGCCGTCCCGCCCGCTGGCCGAACGCCGCCGCGCGCAGCCGCCGGTGCGCGATATCGCCGGCATGCTGCGGTCCTTCGACTACGCGGCGGCCGTGGGACGCCATGAGCGCCCGCAGGAGTGGGCGGGCCGCACCCGCGCCGCCTACTGCGCGGGCTATGCGGAGGCCTCCGGCACCGATCCGCGCGACGAACCGGAGCTGCTGCGCGCCCATGAGACCGACAAGGCCGTCTACGAAGTGCTCTACGAGGCGCGGCACCGCCCCGACTGGCTGTCGGTCCCGATGACCGCGATCCGCCGCCTCGCCACCGCCCGCGCCTGACCCATGGGGCCACGGGCGGCACCGGCCCCGGCCCTGCTCTGGGCCCCGGCGCGGGGGCCCGGCGCCGGGCCCCCGCCCACGGACCGCCGCCGCACGGTCCCCGTCCGCATCCCCGCTTCCGACCGTCCGACGCCCGACACCTCCGGGAGGACCACCCCGTGACCGCACGACCGCCGTCCGGCCAGCACCCGTCCGACGAGGGACCGGGCCACCCACCCGCCACCACGACCGGTCCGGCGGTCCCGGGCGTCCCCCCGACGTTCCTCCCCGGCCGCACCTATCCGCGGCCCCAGCCCGCCACCGCGCACCCGGGCCCCGAGCCCGTCCGGCCGGGCGAGAGCGCGGACCGCACAACGCCGACCACCTCCCCCGGCCCGGACGCCGCCCAGGCGGACCCGGCTTCGGCGACGGACCCCGCCCCGGCGCGGGAGGCCGCCGCGGCGGCCGGGCCCCCGTCGGCGTCCTCAGCAGCCGGGAACCCGCACCCGGACCGACGGCCGAGCCCCGACGACGAGCCGAGGCGGGGGGCCATCGCGGCGAGCGGGCCCGGGGAAGCAGGTCCAGCAGCCGGGAATCCGCGCCCGGGCCCCGGCGCCCCGCCGCCGGCCGGCTCCCCCGGGCCGGTCACCCCGGAGGCGCATCCAACCCCGGCACGCGAGACCGCCGCGGCGGCCGAGCCCCGGGACACGACCACACCGGCCGGGCCCCACGAAGCGGCCACACCGGGTGGGCCCCGTGACGCGACCTCGGCAGCCGGGAATCCGCGCCCCGACCGGCGCCCGGCCCCCGAGGACGCCCCGGGGCCGGCCCCGGCCCCCCGGGAGGACCCCGCGTCCGCCGAGTCGGCGGGGATCGAGCCCGCGTCCCACCGGGAGTCTCCCGACCCGTCCGCCACGGCGGCGGATCCGGCCGGACGGCCGGAGGCGGCAGTCGGAAGTGGCGGCCCGGGGTTGGCGGCACCCACTCACGACGGTGGCCCGGGCCAGGAGGCCCAGCCCGCCGACCGTGGCCGCCCCGGCCGCGAGGCGCGGGTGTCCTACGGTGCCGCGCCCGTGCCCCGCGCGCCGCGCGCGGACCAGGCGCGGCATGAGGAGCCGGACGGCGCGGCCGAGCCGTCGCGCGTCGCCGGGCGGCCCGTGGCCGGGGGCGGCGGGCAGGCCGACGAGGTGTACGACGAGCACGGGGTGCGGCCCGCGCCCGCGCTCGGGGACGAGGAGCGGCGGCGGCTGCTGACCGGGGCGCACCACGCACCGCACGATCTGCTCGGCGCCCACCCCGTGCGCGGCGGTGTGCTCTTCCGCTGCCTGCGCCCGTACGCCCACTCGGTGACCGTCGCCGCCGCCGGGCTGCGCGCCCGGCTGCGGGCCGAGGGGGACGGGCTGTTCTCCGGGGTGCTGCCGCTGCGGGAGATCCCGGAGTACCGGCTGCTGGTGACGTACGAGGACGCCGAGCTGGAGCTGCACGACCCGTACCGCTTCCTGCCCACCCTCGGCGAACTCGATCTGCACCTCATCGGCGAGGGCCGGCACGAGGAGCTGTGGCGGGCGCTCGGCGCGCATCCGATGACCCACCAGCGCGTCTCCGGCACCCGCTTCACCGTATGGGCGCCGAACGCCCTCGGGGTGCGGCTGACCGGCGACTTCACCTACTGGGACGGCACCGCGCTGCCGATGCGCTCGCTCGGCGGCAGCGGTGTGTGGGAGCTGTTCCTGCCCGGTGTCGGCGAGGGCGCGCTCTACAAGTTCGAGATCACCCGGCCCGACGGCGGCCGCACCCTGCGCGCCGACCCGATGGCGCGGCGCACCGAGTGCCCGCCCGCCACCGCCTCCGTCGTCCATGCCTCCCACCACGACTGGGGGGATGAGGCGTGGCTGGCGCGCCGGGAGGGCGGGCGCGTCCATGAGCTGCCGTTCTCCGTCTACGAGGTGCATCTGCCGTCCTGGCGGCCGGGGCTGACCTACCGGCAGCTCGCCCAGCAGCTCCCGGCGTACGTGAAGGACCTCGGCTTCACCCATGTCGAGCTGATGCCGGTGGCCGAGCACCCCTTCGGCGGCTCGTGGGGCTACCAGGTGACCGGTTTCTACGCGCCGACGGCCCGGCTGGGCACCCCCGACGACTTCAAGTACCTGGTGGACGCGCTGCACCAGGCGGGCATCGGGGTGCTCGTGGACTGGGTGCCCGCGCATTTCCCCAAGGACGCCTGGGCGCTGGCCGAGTTCGACGGCCGTCCGCTGTACGAGCCCGCGGATCCGCTGCGGGCCGCGCACCCCGACTGGGGCACGCTGGAGTTCGACTACGGGCGCACGGAGGTGCGCAACTTCCTGGTGGCGAACGCCGTCTACTGGTGCGAGGAGTTCCATATCGACGGTCTGCGGGTGGACGCCGTCGCCTCCATGCTCTACCTCGACTACTCCCGCGAGCCCGGCCAGTGGACGCCCAACGCGCACGGCGGCCGGGAGAACCTGGACGCGGTCGCCTTCCTGCAGGAGATGAACGCGACCGTCTACCGCCGCTGCCCGGGTGTGATCACCATCGCCGAGGAGTCGACCGCCTGGGACGGGGTCACCCGCGCCACCCACCATGTGGGCCCCAGCGGCTTCGGCGGCCTCGGCTTCGGGCTGAAGTGGAACATGGGCTGGATGCACGACTCGCTGGCCTATCTCGCGCATGAGCCGGTGCACCGCGCCTACCACCACCATGAGATGACCTTCTCGATGGTGTACGCCTACAGCGAGAACTATGTGCTGCCGATCTCGCACGACGAGGTGGTGCACGGCAAACGGGCCCTGGTGTCGAAGATGCCCGGGGACTGGTGGCAGCAGCGCGCCAACCACCGCGCGTACCTCGGCTTCATGTGGGCCCATCCGGGCAAGCAACTGCTCTTCATGGGGCAGGAGTTCGCCCAAGGGGCCGAGTGGTCGGAGGCGCACGGGCCGGACTGGTGGCTGCTGGATCCGTCGTACTCCGCCGAGCCCGACCACCGGGGCGTCCGCGATCTGGTCCGCGATCTGAACCAGGTGTACGCGGCCACGCCCGCGCTGTGGCAGCGGGACACCGACCCCGAGGGCTTCTCCTGGATCGAGGGCGATGCCCGCGAGGACAATGTCTTCGCCTTCCTCCGCTTCGACGCCGACGGCTCCCCGCTGCTGACCATCAGCAACTTCTCCCCGGTGGTCCGCCAGGACTACCGCATCGGGACGCCGGAGGCGGTGCCGGTGTGGCGTGAGGTGCTGAACACCGACGACGGGCGCTATGGCGGCAGCGGTGTGGCCAACGCCGAGCCGCTGAAGGCCGAGCCCACGGGGTGGCACGGCCGTCCGGCCTCCATCCTGCCGGTGCTGCCGCCGCTGGCCACGATCTGGCTGCGGCCCGCCTGAGCCGCACACCTCCTGAGCCGCCCCTCCCGATGCCTACGTCCCGTCAGCCGTCGGGCTCGCCCAGCCGGGTGAGCCCGTCCCGGAGCCGCTGGGCGTCGGGGTGGCCGAGGGCGTCGAACCGGGTCAGGGCCCGCTGCCAGCTGTCGCGGGCCCCGGCCCGGTCCCCGGCGGCGAGCTGTGCGCTGCCGAGCCGGTGCAGGGACTCCGCCTCCCGGACCCGCTCGCCCCGGCCGCGCCGCAGCTCCACGGCGTGCCGGTAGCACCTGATGGCCTGCTGGTGGTCGCCGATGTGCTGATAGGCGTAGCCGAGGCTGTCCCAGGCCGCGGACTCCCCCCGTCTGTCCCCCGCCTCCCGCATCATGTTCAGCGCCTTCTCGCAGTGGACGAGGGTCTGCTGGAAGTCGCCCAGCATGGCGTAGGCCCAGCCGACGTTGTTCATCGCGTACGCCTCGCCGCTGCGCCGGCCCGCCGCCCGGTGCAGCTTCAGGGCGCGCAGCGCGTGGTGCAGCCCCTCGTCAAGGCGGCCCTCCCGCTCACAGGCGAAGTTGAGCGCGCCATGGGCCAGGGCCTGGCCGACGGCGTTGCCGGTCTCGCGGTGCAGGTTCAGGGCGCGCACCAGATGGCCGCGGGCCCGGTCGTAGCGCCCCATCCGCAGATCGGCCAGGCCCAGGCCGTAGCAGGCGTGGGCCTGGCCGGTGAGGTCGCGGATGCGGTGGGCCGAGCCCAGGGCGGTCCGGTGGACGGTGCGCTGATCGTGCCAGTGGCCGCGCTGGTCCAGGAACTCCATCAGCGACCAGGCCAGTTGCCAGGCGTGGGCCTCGAATCCGGTCTCGGCGGCCTGCTGCAGCGCCGCGATCAGCGCCGGATAGGTGAGGCTGAACCAGAGCAGTGCCTGGGCGTGGCCCGCGAACTCCCCGACGCTGACCCCGGGGCTGACCGGCTCGACCCTGATCGGCTCGCGGTGCGGGGTGAACGCGGCCCCGGCGGCCACGGCGGTGTGCAGATAGTGGTCGAGCAGCCGGTGCAGCGCGGTGTGGCGCTCCTCCTGCCCGTCGTACGCCCGGGTGAGCTCCACGGCGTAGGCGCGCAGCAGATCGTGGAAGCCGTACTGGCCGGGGGCGCGTTCGGTGATCAGATGCGCCCGGGTGAGCTGGATCAGCAGCCGGCGGGCCTGCGGGACGGGGACCCCCACCAGGCTGGCGGCGGCGGGGGCCGCGATGTCGGGGCCCGGGTGGACGCCCAGCAGCCGGAACAGCCGGGCGGCGTCGGGGCCCAGGGCGTGGTACGACCAGGAGAAGACGGCCCGGACATCGGTGGTGGCGTCCCCGCCTTCGAAGGCGTCGAGGCTGCCGCGGGCGTCGCGCAGCTCCCCGGCGAGCGCCTCCAGGCCGAAGCGGGGGTGGGCGGCGGCGCGGGCGGCCACGATGGCGAGCGCGAGCGGCAGCCCGGCGCACACCGTGATCACCTCGGCCACGGCCTCGGGTTCGGCGGCCACCCGCTCGGCACCGACCCGGCTGATCAGCAGCTCGCGCGCCTCGGCGCGGTCGAGCAGATCGAGCGGCAGCGGCTGGGCCTGCTCGGCGACGACCAGGCTGGTGAGTTCGTTACGGCTGGTCAGCACCACCAGACAGCCGGGGGAACCGGGCAGCAGGGGCCGCACCTGCTCGGCGTCCCGGGCGTTGTCGAGCAGGATCAGCATCCGGCGGTCGGCCACCAGGCTCCGGTACAGCGCGGTCTGCGCCTCGACGGTCGCGGGGATCCGGTGGGCGGGCACCTGGAAGGCGTCCAGGAGGCTCCGTACGGCCTCGGCGACGGTCATGGCCGAGTCGGTGGGGCCGAAACCGCGCAGGTTCAGATAGAGCTGACCGTCGGGGAACCGGTCGCGGACGCGGTGGGCCCAGTGCACCGCGAGGGTCGTCTTGCCGAGGCCGCCACTGCCCGCGATCACGGTGATCACCGCGGCCGTGGGCGCCCGTCCGCCGCCCTCGCCCGAGCCCGCGCGCAGCAGGGCGTCCAGCCCGGCCAGTTCGCGCTCCCGGCCGGTGAAGTGGGCGACGTCGGAGGGGAGTTGCTGCGGTACGGCGGTGACGACAGAGATGGGCCCGGGGGTGATGACGGGTGGACCGGCGTGGGGCGGATCGGCGGAGGTGGGCGGGGAGGCGAGTTCCGCGGCGGGCGCGGTGACGGGCTCGGGGCTCTCGTCGGCGGCCGGGACGCCCTCCGGGGCGGGGGACGGGGCGGGCGCCGCGTCGGACGGCTGCGCCGGGGGTACGGGAGCGCTCCCGTACGATCCGGGCGGACCGGACGGATCCCCGGACCGGCCGCCGTCTCGGCTGTCCCGGCCGTCCCGGCTGTCCTCGAGTGCCTCCCGGTGGAGCCGCTGCAGCTCGTCGCCGGGTTCGATGCCCAGCTCCTCCACATACCTCCGGCGGGTGGAGCGGAAGAGCGCGAGGGCGTCGGCCCGCCTGCCGCCACGCCGCAGCGCCTCCATCAGCAGCGCCACCGAGCGCTCCCGCAAAGGGTGTTCGGCCACCAGGGCGGACAGCTCCGCGGCGGCCTCGTGGTGCCGTCCGGAGCGCAGGTCGATCGCGGCGAGCTCCTCGACCGCCGTCCGCCGCTCCTCCTCCAGCCCGGCGCCCAGGGTGTCGGGGAGCCAGCCGCCCGCGACGTCCGCCAGTGCGGGCCCGCGCCACAACTGCAGTGCCGCGCGCAGCAGTTCCCCGGCCCGGCCCTCGGGTCCCTCGGCGAACCCGGCGGCCCGGGCGGCCGACCCGACGGCCCCGGCAGCCCCACTGGCCCCAGCGTCCTTGGGGCCCTCCCGCGCGGCCCGCACCAGATCGCGGAACCGGTGCAGATCGACCTGCTCACGCGCGACGGTCAGGGAATAGCCCTTCGCCGATGTCGTCAACTCGGCCCCGGGCAAGGCGGAAAGGATCCGCCGCAGCTTGGAAATCTGCACCTGCACGGCGTTTCGCGCGGACCCCGGCGGGTCCTCGCCCCATACTGCCAACACCAGCCTGTCGACGGACACCACGCGGCCGGAGGCCATCAGCAGCATCGCCAGAACAGACCGCTGCTGCGCGGCGGTCGGCCCCAGGAGACGCTCGCCCTGCCATATTCCGACCGGTCCCAACAGGCGAAACTCGGTCCCATCCACACACTGCCCCCGTTGGTACCAGAGATTTCACTGTGACCATGTGGAAGCCTACCCACGGGTTCGGGTCAGCGAGGCATCAGCGGGATATCAGCGGCTCGTAGCACCCTACGGTCATCGAGGGCCCCATGGGCACCAGAAGCCCACCCGGTCACCGCGGCGGCGGCGACCGAACCGGAAGTGTCCGGTCCGGGGCCCTCATCCACCAATGAACGGGGGACAGCATGGCAGTGAGGTGCCGAGGAGGCGGCTCATGACCACGGCTGAAGGAACACGAAGCACACCTCGGATCGGCGAGCTCGTCTACGACCTCGAACGCGAGGCCATGGGGCGCGTCGCCTACGTCGACACCGGCGGCAACGTCGCCTGGGTCAAACCCCTGCACGAGGGCCCCGAATGGACGGCCCTCCCGGAACAGCTGCGCCGCGCGCCGGACGGTGAGCGCTGAGGCGCCTCCGGCGCCCAGGAGACCGCCGACGGGCAGTGGCGGCGTAGCAATGGCGGCGTCTCGCGTCCTCCAACGGGGGGAAGACGCGGGGCGCCATTCGCCGTGTGCGCAAGGCGTGTGTACGCGACGCGCGTGTGCGCGCAAGGCGTGTGTACGCGACGCGCGTGTGCGCACCGTACGCGCTCGTGAAACGCCCGCGGCCCTGCCCCGATTCAGGAGGGCAGGGCCGCGGTGCGCGCAAGGTGTCAGGCGGGCACGTGCTCCTTCGCCGTGTCACCGTCACGCCGCTCGGGGAGGGTCTTGCCCTCGGCCCCGTCGGAGTCGTCGGCGGCCGGGCCGTGACCGCCGCCGTGGCGCGCGAAGCCCTCGGCGTCGAACGGCAGCCGTCCGCCCAGGACTTCGTTCATCCGCTCCTTGTCGATCTCCTTGGTCCAGGTGCCGACCAGGACGGTCGCCACCGCGTTGCCCGCGAAGTTGGTGAGGGCGCGGGCCTCGCTCATGAAGCGGTCGATGCCGACGATGAGGCCGACGCCGTCGACCAGTTCGGGCCGGTGCGACTGCAGACCGCCCGCCAGTGTCGCCATGCCAGCGCCGGTCACACCGGCGGCGCCCTTCGACGCGACGATCATGAAGACGAGGAGGGATATCTGCTGGCCTATGGAGAGCGGGTCGCCCATGGCCTCGGCGATGAACAGCGAGGCCATCGTCAGGTAGATGGCGGTGCCGTCCAGGTTGAAGGAGTACCCGGTGGGGACGGTGATACCGGCCACCGGCTTGCTGACGCCCGCGTGCTCCATCTTCGCGATGAGCAGCGGCAGCGCCGACTCGGAGGACGAGGTGGACAGGATCAGCAGGAACTCCCGCGCCAGGTACTTCAGCAGCAGGAAGATGTTCACGCCCGCGACCAGCCGCAGGATCGTCCCGAGGACGAGGAACACGAACAGCGCGCAGGTCACATAGAAGCCGATCATGATGACCGCGAGCGCCTTGAGCGCGTCCAGACCGGTCTCGCCGACCACGGCGGCCATCGCGCCGAAGGCGCCCACCGGAGCGGCCCACATGACCATCGACAGCAGTTTGAAGACGAGCTGCTGTATGTGGCCTATGCCGCGCAGCACCGGCTCGCCCGCCTTGCCCATCGCCTGCAGGGCGAAGCCCGCGAGGAGGGCCACGAACAGGGTCTGCAGCACCTCGCCCTCGGTGAAGGCGGAGACCAGCGTCTTCGGGATGATCCCGAGCAGGAAGTCCGCCGTCGACTCGGAGGCGCCCTCGGCCTGGCTCTGTCCGGCCTGGGCCGCGTCATGGCTCATGTGCAGGCCGCTGCCCGGCTCGAGGAAGTTGCCGACGACCAGGCCGATGGCGAGGGCCACGGTCGACATCACCATGAAGTAGCCGAGCGCGAGACCGCCGACCGCGCCGACCTTCGCGGCCTTGCGCACCGAACCGACCCCGAGCACGATCGTGCAGAAGATGATCGGCGAGATCAGCATCTTGATCAGGTTGACGAAACCTTCGCCGATGGGCTTGAGCTCCACCGCCGTATCGGGGGCCGCGAAGCCCACGAGGATGCCGAGCGCCACCGCGCCGATGACGGCGAGGTAGAGGTAGTGAATCCTTTCTTTCTTCGGCTTCGTCCCGTCCGGCTCCGTACGCCCGGATGCGGGCGGCGTGGTGTCCGCAGCCACGGTGCTGCCTCCTTCTCATCTGCCGTCCAACTGTCCCGGCGCTGTACTGTGTGCGGCTCGCACACCGCCTTGAACGGTCCCGGCGACTATGCCCCACGCTGTGATGGGGGTCACCCTTCCGTTCATTTCGTTCATACAAAGATCCGTGTGCAGACTGATGGCCATGCGCATCCCCCACCCACGGAGCCTGGCCGGCCAGCTCTTCGCGATGCAGGTCGTGCTGGTCGCCGCCCTGGTGGCCGGATGCGCCGTCTTCGCCTACGTCACCGACCGCGAGCAGGCGGTGGCGGCCGCGCGGCAGCGGGCGACGGCCGCCGCGGTGGCCGTCGCCGACTCCCCGTCGGTCGCCGAGGCCGCACGGTCCGAGGACCCCACCGCCCGGCTCCAGCCGTATGCGGAGAAGGTGCGCCGGGACACCGGCGTCACCTTCGTCACGATCATGGATACCCACGGGGTGCGCTGGGCGCACCCCGATCCGCGCCAGATCGGCGCCACCTATCTCGGCCACATCAAGCCCGCGCTGCGCGGCCGGATCTTCGACGAGACGTATACGGGCACGCTCGGCTCCTCGGTGCGCGTGGTCGCCCCGGTGCGCGACGACCGCGCCGGCGGCCGGATCACCGCGCTGGTCAGCGCGGGCATCACGGTGGACACGATCAGCGCCCAGGTGCGCCGCCAGTTGCTCGCGCTGCTCGGTGTGGCCGCCGCCGCGCTCGCGATCGGCGGCCTGTGCGCGTATGTCATCAACGCCCGGCTGCGCCGCCATACGCACGGCATGAACGCAGACGAGCTGAGCCGGATGCACGACTACCACCAGGCCGCGCTGCACGGCGTGCGCGAGGGGCTGCTGATGCTCGACGGCGGGCGGCGGATCGCGCTGATCAACGACGGCGGACGGGAGCTGCTCGGCCTGCCCGAGGACTCCGTCGGCCGCTACGTCTCCGACCTGGGCCTGCCGCCCGCGCTGACCGGCGCCCTGCTGGCCACCGAGCCGCGCGTGGACGAACTGCATCTGACCGCGGAACGGGTCGTGGTCGTCAACACCTCTCCGGTGAGCAGCGGGGAACAGCGCGGCACGGTCGTCACCCTGCGCGACCACACCGAGCTCCAGGCGCTCTCCGGCGAGCTGGACTCGGTGCGCGGCTTCGCGGAGGCGCTGCGCTCCCAGGCCCATGAGGCCGCGAATCGGCTGCATGCCGTCGTCTCGCTGATCGAGCTGGGCCGGGAGGACGAGGCGGTCGACTTCGCCACCGCCGAGCTGGAGCTGGCCCAGGCGCTGACCGACCAGGTCGTGGGCGCGGTCGCCGAACCGGTGCTGGCCGCGCTGCTGCTGGGCAAGGCGGCCCAGGCCAACGAGCGCGGTGTCGAGCTCGTCCTCGCCCCCGACAGCCGCATCGACGACGGCGTCCTCCCGCCCGGCCTGCCCGCCCGCGACCTGGTGACCATCCTCGGCAACCTCATCGACAACGCCACGGACGCGGCCGCCGAGGGCGTCGGCCACGGCGGGGCCCCCCGCAGCGCCCGCGTCACGGTCACCGCCCGCGCGGACGGGGGCGAGCTGACGCTGCGCGTCGCGGACACCGGCGCCGGGCTCGACCCGGCGGCGGCCGAGGAGGTCTTCCGCCGCGGCTGGAGCACCAAGTCCCCGGGCCGCGGCCTGGGCCTGGCCCTGGTCCGCCAGGCCGCCCGCCGCAACGCGGGCACGGTGGAGGTGGCGGCCGCCCCGGACGGCGGCGCCGAATTCACGATCCGCCTGCCATTGGCGTCCCCGGCCCCCACACCGTGACCCCCTTCACGGCCCCGCGCCGCCCTCCGGCCGAACGGCCCGCGCCCGGGGCCAAGGCGCCCCGAGCGCCGCACGGGGCGGCCCCGGCCGGACGGCCGCCCGCCCGACCACCGCACGGCAGCACGGCGCGTCCGCCGAATGCCCGCCACCTCGGCGCGCCATCGCGGCAGGGGCTCGGCTCCACCGGGGCGGGCCCGGCCGGACGGCCACCCCATCCCGGCATGGCAGCACGGCGCGCCGCACCCGCCGAGATGCCCCCGCCCAGCATCGGCACGCGGTGTCGGGGCGCCCCGCCACCCTGGCCGCCGGGCGGCCTTATCCAGCCGCTCGCGGGCGGCACGGGGGGCGACCAGAGCTTCGGCGGGACGGGCCCGCCCGGCCCAGCGCCGCCCGCCGCACGGCGCCCCACCCCGCCCGGCGCCGGGAGCGGCCGGCCACCCCCGCGCGTCCGAGCCGGGCGCGGCTCCCCCAGCGGATCGCCGCCCGCCACCTCACCCCCGGCCAGGGGCCACATCCAGCCGCCCGGGGGGCGGGAAGCCGGGGTGCCGAAGGCCCGTAGCACGGGCGGTAGGGGAATCGTCACCGTAGGGATCTGGCCACCCGCGGTTACCCTCCGTAAATTGGAGCCCTAAGCCTTCCACGCACCGCACCGCACCGCGTTGCACCGCATCGCGCACCGCACCGCACCGCACCGCACCCGAGAGGAATCCGTCCATGAGCCCGCCGCAGGCGAAACCGGGGGATCCGGCGCCGATCCGGGTTCTCGTCGTCGAAGACGACCCCGTCGCGGCGGACGCGCACCGGATGTACGTCGACCGCGTCCCCGGCTTCGCCGTCGTCGGGACCGCGCGGAGCGGCGGGGACGCCCAGCGGCTGCTGGAGCGGACGCCCGCCGATCTGCTGCTGCTGGACCTCTACCTCCCGGACGGGCACGGCCTGCAGCTCGTACGGGCGCTGCGCGCGGCCGGGAACGGGGCGGATGTGATCGCGGTCACGTCGGCCCGGGACCTGGCGATGGTCCGCGACGGGGTCTCCCTCGGGGTCGTGCAGTACGTGCTGAAACCGTTCACCTTCTCCACTCTCCGGGACCGCCTCCTCCGCTACGCCGAGTTCCGGGCGACCGCGGGCGAGGCGAGCGGGCAGGACGAGGTGGACCGCGCGCTGGCCGCGCTGCGGGCGCCGCAGCCCGCCGCGATGCCCAAGGGGCTGACCCAGGCCACCCTGCACGCGGTCACCGAGGCGCTGCGCGGCGCGGAGGAGGGGATCTCGGCCGCGGCCACCGCCGAGACCGTGGGGATCTCCCGGATCACCGCCCGCCGCTATCTGGAACACCTGGTGGAGGCCGGACGAGCCGCCCGCGCCCCGCACTACGGGCAGATCGGCCGCCCCGAGCTGCTGTACCGCTGGCTCAGCGAGCACTAGGCGCTCCGCTGGAAGTGTCGGGATGCGTCGTCGGCCGACCGCGGCGCCGTCGTGGCTGGTCGCGCCCGTGCGGCGGAGCCGCACATCGACACAGCCCCGCGCCCCTTCGGGGGCCGCCCGAAGCCGCCCGAACCGTCGCGGACTTCCTCTGACCCCCTGGCGAACACTAGGCGCTGTCCGCGGTCGAGGCCGCGACCGCGGCTTCGTACGCCTGCTGCAGCCGCTCCGAAGCGGTGGGGCTCTTGGGGCTTTCGCGTGTGACGCCGAGGTGGATCTCGCGCAGTTCGTCCATGAGCTCATCGACGAGGTGCGGGGAGCCCTCCGCGAGGAGGCGGGCACGCACCGCGAGTTCCGGGGTCGTGGGCCGGTGCCGCAGCCCCCACGCGCCGAGGGCGACCATCACCGGCAGCGTCTGGATGCCGGCTTCGGTGAGGGTGTAGGTCGCTTTCTGGCCACGCGTGGCACCGTCGCGGCTGAGCAGCCCTCCCTCGACGAGCTTGCGCAGCCGGCTGGCGAGGATGTTGGACGCGATGCCCTCGTCGTTCCGGGCCAGCAGATCGCGGAAGTGACGACGTCCACCGAAGATCACGTCGCGCAGCACGATCAGCGTCCACGGGTCCCCCAGGACCTCCACCGCGGCGTTGATCGCACAACCCGAACGCGGCTCCTCACGCATCGCGCTCCCACCTCCCGACTGATTGCAACCCGCAACCCCTCCATCGTAGAGTTCAGCAACCAGTTGCAGTTCGCAATCACTCACCGGAGGTGGGCCGCATGGCCAGAGCCCGAGTGCACAACTTCTTCGTCTCCCTCGACGGCTACAGCGCGGGCGAGACCATCACGCTCGACCAGCCCATCGGCAGTGCCGAGCGGCTCTTCTCGCGCTTCGACGGGCGGTTCATCCACGGCGTGGACGTCGCGGATGAACCGATCACCCTCGACCGCGCCCTCACCAGCACCTGGGGGCAGGGCGTCGGGGCCGAGATCATGGGCCGGGGCAAGTTCGGTCCGCAGACCGGCGCGTGGACCGACGAGGACTGGCGAGGCTGGTGGGGCGACGCGCCCCCGTTCCGCACGCCCGTGGTGGTCCTCACCCACCATCGACGTGACCCCCTCCACTTCGACAACGGGACGAGCTTCCACTTTCTCGACGCCACACCCGAGGACGCGCTCGCCTACGCCAAGGACCTCGCCGACGGCCAAGACGTTCGCATCGGCGGCGGCCCCTCCACCGTCCGGCAGTTCCTGACGGCCGACCTCATCGACTTCATGCACCTGGTCACCGTGCCGATCACCCTCGGCACCGGGGTCTCGCTGTGGGACGGGCAGGCCGAGGTCCAGGACCGCTTCACGATCGAGTCGGCGACCTCGGCCAGCGGTCTCATCCACCACTTCTGGAACCGGACCATCACCGGCTAGCCCGGCCCGGCACCGCCGAGCCCCGGGTACCGGGGAGGGGGCCGTGCGGCCGAATCTCGCCCGATAGGAAAGTTTCCTATCCGACATCTTGTCGCGGCCATGCCGCCTCGCTAGGTTCAGCCTCGCCAGATCGCGCCTCGCTCGACCCCCTCCCACCCCCCACCAGGAGGCTCCGTCAGCCATGCCTCGAACCCGGCACCACCGCAGACTCGCCCTCGCCGCCGCCGTCGGCATGCTCGCCGCGGGCGTCACCACGGCGGCCACCGCCCAGGCGGCGCCGCGGCACACCGCCACCGCCGCCGCGCCCAGCGGGCTCAACGGGCCCTACCTCTATCTGGGTTGGGGCTCCCCGCCCAAGGCCACGGACGTCATGTCGGCGACCGGCACCACGCAGTTCACGATGGCGTTCATGCTCTCCGACGGCGGCTGCAACCCCAAGTGGGACGGCTCCCGCGCGCTCACCGGCGGCAACGACCAGTCGACGATCAACTCCATCCGCTCCGCCGGCGGCGATGTCACCGTCTCCTTCGGCGGCTGGAGCGGTAACAAGCTGGGCGAGAAGTGCTCCTCCGCCTCCGCCCTGGCCGGCGCGTACCAGAAGGTCATCGACGCCTACAAGCTCAAGTCGATCGACATCGACATCGAGGCGAGCGAGTTCGAGAACGCGACGGTCCGCCAGCGGGTGGTCGACGCGCTCAAGACGGTCAAGCAGAAGAACAGCGGCATCAAGGTGTACGTCACCTTCGGCACCACCACCTCCGGCCCGGACTCCAATGGCAAGGACCTGGTCAAGCGCGGCGCCACCGCCGGGCTCGACGTGGACGGCTGGGCTGTCATGCCGTTCGACTTCGGCCAGGGTTCCATCGACATGGCGGGGGCCACCAAGTCGGCGGTGGACGGTCTGAAGAACACCGTGGCGAGCGCGTACGGCCTCTCCTCCGACGCCGCCTACCGCAAGGTCGGCTTCTCCTCGATGAACGGCAAGACCGACGTCGCGGGCGAGACCATATCCCTGAACAACTTCAAGAACATGGTGTCCTACGCCAAGAGCCACCACCTGGCCCGCGTCAGCTTCTGGTCGCTCAACCGCGACCGCAAGTGCGGCTCCGGCACCGACGGCGACGCCTGCAGCGGGATCGACCAGGGCACGTACGACTTCACCAAGGTGCTCGCGGGTTACAACGGCTGAGTCCGGCTGCCACCGGCTGAGCCACGCCCCCGTACACCCGGGGCGTACGGGGGCGTACACCCGCGGCGGCGTTCGATCAAGTGACGATCCAGGTCACGGGGATTGACCTTCCGTTGAAGCCGACCTTACGGTCAGCGCGCAGCCCACAGAGGCCAGCAAGGAGGTCGTGCCCGTGCGCCCCACCGCCCCACTGATCCTCGCCGCCACCCTCGCCGCCACCGCAGGACTCACATCCTGCGGTGGCGGTTCGGGCAGCGACCCGGACACCGTCAAGGTCGTCTACAACCGCTCCACGGACAACAAGATCCGCTTCAAGGACAACCATCTGGCCGAGGTGAAGAAGCAGTTCGAGAAGGCCAACCCCGGCAAGAAGGTCAAGCTGGTCCCGATCCAGGCGCAGGACAACGACTACGCCACCAAGGTCCAGCAGATGATGCGGTCCCCCAAGACCGCCCCCGACCTGGTCTACGAGGACACCTTCCGGATCAACTCGGACATCAAGGCGGGCTATCTGCGCCCCCTCGACAGCTATCTGGCCAAGTGGAAGACCTGGGACCAGTTCGTCGACACCGCGAAGGCGGCGGCCAAGGCCGAGGACGGCAAGACGTACGGCGTCCCGGACGGCACCGACACCCGCGGCCTCTGGTTCAACAAGAAGATCTTCGCCAAGGCCGGACTGCCGGCCGACTGGTCGCCCAAGAACTGGGACGACATCCTCAAGGCTGCGCGCACGATCAAGCGGAAGGTCCCCGGCGTCACCCCGCTCAACACCTACACCGGCAAGGCCCCGGGCGAGACCTCCGTGATGCAGAGCTTCGAGATGCTGCTGTACGGCACGGGCGAGGCGGGCGGGAACCCGCTCTACGACCCCGGCGCCAAGAAGTGGGTCACCGGCGGCAAGGGCTTCCAGGACGCGCTGAGCTTCCTCAGGACCGTCTACTCCGAGAAGCTCGGCCCGGACATCTCCGACGCCCTCGATCCCAACGTCGGCACCACCGTCTTCAGCGAATGGCTCCCCGAGGGCAAGCTGGCCATCGCCCTCGACGGCTCCTGGCTGGGCCAGAACTGGCTGAAGACCGGCGGCAAGCCGTGGCCCGAGTGGTCCAAGACCCTCGGCCAGGCCCCGATGCCCACCCAGAACGGGCAGGCGCCCGGCAAGGTCAGCATGTCCGGCGGCTGGACGTGGGCGATCACCGCGAAGTCCAAGAACCCCGATCTGGCCTGGAAGTTCATCCAGCAGCTCCAGACCAAGGAGAACGCGGTCACCTGGGACATCGTCGACGCCCAGATCGCGGTCCGTAAGGACGTCGCGCAGGACCCGAAGTACACCTCCTCCATGCCCGGGATCACCTTCTTCACGGGCCTGGTGAAGTACACCCACTACCGCCCCACCACCCCCGTCTATCCCCAGGTGTCCACGGCGATCGGCGAGGCGATGGAGGCGGCGACCACGGGCGACGCCTCACCGGAGAAGGCCGCGAAGTCCTACGACGACCAGCTCACCTCCATCGCCGACGGCGCCACGGTGGCGGCGAGCGGCCAGGGCTGAGGGCCCCGATGGCAACCGTGACCAAAGTGGCGGCGGCCCCGACGGAAACCCCGGCCCGCCCGGGCCCCCGTCGCGGCCGCCCCCTGCGCTGGCTTCCGCTCGCCCCCGCCACCGTCATGCTGCTGCTCTTCCTCGGTGGCCCCATCGCGTACTGCGTCTATATCGCCTTCACCAATATGCAGCTCACGGGCGCGTCCTCCACGGACTTCGTGGGCCTGGACAACTTCCAGCGCGCCTTCGGGGACGACGACTTCCGCAACGCCGTCGTCCTCACCCTCGTCTTCACCCTGCTCTCCTCCCTCGTCGGCCAGAACACCCTGGGCCTGGCCCTCGCCGCCCTGATGCAGCGCGCCTCCCGCCCGGTGCGGACCCTGACCGGCTCGATCGTCATCGCGGCCTGGGTCGTCCCCGAGATCGTGGCGGGCTTCCTGCTGTACGCGTTCTTCCGCCGCGAGGGCACGCTCAACGCACTGCTGGACGGGCTGGGCCTGCCGTCCCAGAACTGGCTCTACACCCTGCCCATCCTCGCCGTGTCCTTCGCCAACGTCTGGCGCGGCACGGCCTTCTCGATGCTCGTCTACTCCGCCGCCCTCTCCGAGATCCCCAAGGAGATCACCGAGGCGGCGGAGGTCGACGGCGCGGGCGGGATGAGCCGCTTCTGGCACATCACCCTGCCGATGATCCGCCGCTCCATCGGCACCAATCTGATGCTGAACACCCTGCAGACGCTTTCGGTGTTCGGCCTCATCTGGGCAATGACCCGAGGCGGCCCGGGAAACCGCAGCCAGACGCTCCCGGTCTTCATGTACGACCAGGCGTTCAACAAGTCCCTCATCGGCTACGGCACGGCGGTGGCACTGCTGTTGCTGCTGGTGGGAGCCCTGTTCTCGCTGGTGTACCTGAGGCTGATGCGCGAGGAGGTCTGAACCCCACCCCGAACTCCACCCCGAACCCCGCCGGGATGATGGCCCGGGCCGGGCCCCCAGGGGCGGCTCCCACGCCCGTGGGGGCTTTGGCGTCGGTGGCGCCTCCCACCCCGGTGGCGGTTTCCACGCCGGTGGGGGCTCCCACGTCGGTGGCCACGCCTTCCGTCCGCACGCCGAGGCCGGACCCGGGGGCCGCGAGCGCGGCCCCCGTCAGCACCACCGCGACCAGCAGGGCGCACACCGCCACCGCGACGCTCATCGACGGTCCGATACCCGACGCCGGGCTGATGTCCCTGTCTGTGATCACACCCTCAACTGTCCGCGCGGGCCGCCGCGTTCCCATGACGTGCGTCACCCTGCCGCCTCCGCGTCCGATCGGTCACGGGCAGGCGGTCAGCCACTGGCGCGCGTGCGCCGCCGGTGGGCCTTTTGCCTGCACGCCGCCCCGCAGAACCGCGCGGGGCGGCCCGCGCGGCTGGTGCGGTCGCCGGGCAGCGGGCCGCCGCACATCTCGCACCGACCGATTACGTCACGCGGACCGGCGGCTCCGCTGCCGACCTCCTCTATTCCGTTACGGATTTTCGTTACGGCTTGTTCCGCCCGCAATCCGTCGCACATCACCGCCGTCAGCGCCCCGGACCCGGGGCCCCGCCCCTGCTCCATGGCCGCGCACCCCGCCACCAGCGCCTGTACGTCCGCCGCTTGGACATCCGCCCTCGCCGCTCCGGCCTCCTGGGCCCGCTGGAGCAGCACGCTCAGCACCTCACCGAACTCGCGCCGGGCACCGACCGCCGCATCGGGCGAACGGCCGGGTGCTTCCCGGGCGAAGGACTCGCACAGCGCACGGTTGAGCGACGCCTCCCTGACCACGCGCTCCAGGAAGCCGAAGAACGCCGCCCCCGGGTCCTCGGCCGCGGCCAACGCCCGCCCCTCGGCGACAAACCCCTCCACGCTGTCGGCGATCACCGCTTCGAAAAGGTCCTCTTTGGAGGGGAAGTGGCGGTACACCGTCCCGGCGCCCACCCCGGCCCGCTCGGCGATGGCGCCGAGCGGCGCCATGCTGCCCTCCGCCGCGAACGAGGCCCTGGCCGCGGCCAGTACCCGCGCCCTGTTCCGCCGCGCGTCGGCCCGCGAGGGCAGCCCTTCCGGGGGCGGCCCGCCCGCGAGTGGCCCACTCGGGGGCAGCCCTTCACCCTCTGCCGCGCCGTGCGCCGCTTCCCTCGCCGTCATCTCCGTCCCCTCATTGACAAGCGGGTCGTCCGTTCCGGTACGTTAACCGGGTTACTCGTTCCGATTCTACTCGGGAGCCTTCCTCCATGACCCCCATGACGTCGAAACGCATCATCCTGGTGACCGGCGCGACCGGTCAGCAGGGCGGCGCCACCGCGAGGCGACTGCTCGCGGACGGCCGCCACGTACGCGCGCTCACTCGGGACACCACCAGCCCCGCGGCGGTCGCCCTCGCCTCGGCGGGCGCCGAATTGGTCGCGGGCGATCTGGACGACCGGGCCTCGCTCGACGCAGCCGCCCGCGGAGCCCACGGTGTCTTCAGCGTCCAGCCCACCCCCGGCATGCCGGGCCTGCCCGCGGGTTACGGACCGGACGACGAGGTGCGGCGGGGCAGGAACGTGGCGGACGCGGCGCTGGCGGCCGGGGCCCAACTCCTCGTCTACACCTCGGCGTTCGGCGCCGACGTCGACAGCGGGCTGTCGACGCTGGAGAGCAAGCGGCGCATCGAGGAGCACATCGACGCGATCGGCATGCCCGCGACCGTCCTGCGCCCCACGTCCTTCATGGAAAACCTCCTCCACCCCGTATGGGGTCTGCGGGACGGCGCCCTGGCCACCCCCTACAACCCGGACACCCGCCAGCAGTTCATCGCGCTGTGCGACATCGCGGCCTTCGCCGCCCTCGCCTTCGACGACCCCGACCGCTTCCGCTCCCGCGCCTTCGACCTGGCGGGCGACACCCTCACCCCGCCGGAGACCGCCGCCGCCATCAGCCGGGCCACCGGGCAGGAGGTCCCGTACGTCCACATCCCCCTCGAGGCCGTACGCGCCCAGAGCGATGAGGCGGCCCGCGGCATCCAGTCCCTCAACGACGGCATCTACCCCTTGGTCGACATCGAGTCACTGCGCGCCATCCACCCCGGCCTGCTCACCTTCGAGGACTGGCTGACCCAGCACGGCGCCGCCCGCTTCAAGGCCCTGTCGTCATCGGCTTGATGACGCCACCCTGTCCCTGTCTGCGGTCTCACCCACAACCGTCCGCGGGGGCTCTCGCGTTCACATGATGTAGGGCACAGCCCCCGGGGGACCAGGCCGTCGCGCCAGGACTCGAACGCGATGAAGCGGTCGCTTCAGGCCATACCCAGTCACACCGGGCGGGACCGGTCCCGAAGAGCTTGCGGTATACCCCGAATGTCGCTGCACGAGCGATATACGCAACCGGAAGGACGCCAGTCATGGGTACGCGCAACGCTCTCCTCGGGACCATCGCCGCAGCAGGGCTCACCGGAGCCATGCTCACCGCGGTGACAGCGGCTCCGGCCCAGGCCGCCGAAGGCTGCAACACCAACAACGCCAGGACGGTCGCGTCCGCCTCGACCCACTCCCGCGGCATCGAGCTGCGGTACAACGGGACATGCGCATGGGGCAGGATCTTCGGCTCCCCGGGTGACCTGGTGTGGGTGGACCGCAGCTACGACGGCGGCCGAACATGGAACCAGCTCAGCGTCACGAAGATCAACACTGGCGGCAGCAACCACACCGACGCGTTCAACAACAAGGGCAATCTCATGCGGGCCTGCGGCAAGGCCAGCAACTATCCGGATGTCGCCTGCACCATCTGGTGGTGACCTGGAGATACCTCCATGGCCCGTGGTGTCTACGGAAGCAGACACCACGGGCTCGCTCACGCGTGAGGGGCGGGCACGATCCGCCCGCCGGCGAGGGCGGCTTGGAAGTCCGTCCAGGTGGCGGGGGTGAACCGGAGTATCGGGCCGCCGGGGTCCTTGGAGTCGCGTATCGCCACGAGGTCGGGCACGTTCGTGGACACCTCAACGCACTCGCGATCGCCAGTACTGAAGCTGGACTTCCGGAACTCAAGAGCCGCCATGCTCACATCTCTCCTCGGAGCGCTTCGATGAATGACCTGCTCTCCGACTCGGTGAGGGCGTGGCGGGCGATCTTCTCGAACAGCTCCTGATGCTGAGCGGCTTCGTCACCTCCCTCAACCCATAGCTGGCCGAAGGCAGTTTCTGTATACACCACGTCCATGGCTCCCGGTTCCGCGAACGAGATGATGTTGAACGCCCCGCCCATGCCCAGATGCGCTCCGGCCTCGAACGGCAAGATCTGGACGGTGATGTTCGACTGCTGGGCCGCCTCCTCCAGGCGCTGCAACTGCTCACGCATCACCGTCGAACCGCCCACGCGATGCCGGAGTGCACTTTCGTGGACCACCGCCCACAGGCCGAGAGTCGGTTCCTCGGAAAGCCGCCGCTGTCGCGCGATTCTGCTGGCAACCAACGTCTCACCCCTGTCGGGGTGGCCCTTCGTCGAATTGCCCAGCGCCAACGCACGGGCATAGTCAGGCGTTTGGAGCAGGCCGGGCACCAGGCAGAGCTGCCATGTCCTGATGCTCGTAGCCGCGTTCTCCAACGCGACGTATTCCTGCATGTCCCCGAGGTTCGGGAACTCGTTCCACCAGCCCTTCGCCTTGCGGCGCTCGCGGTCCACCCTCGCCAGCTCTAACAGCCCGCCCACCGCCGCAGGATCGCTCAGGCCGTACAGCTCGCACAGCGCGCGGATGTCCGGGTCCCGCACCGGGACCCAGCCGCCCTCCATCTTGGCGACCTTGGTCGTGGACCCGGTGAGCACCTTGGCCGCGTGGGTCTGCGTCAGGCCCGCTGCGGTGCGGAGCTTGGTCAGCTCACCACCGAGCCTGCGTCCCAGAACGGTCGAGGTGCTATTGCCCTGCATCGGCTGACTTGTCGTCACGCGCACAGTCTGGCCGCCCGTCGCGGCCGCCGCAAACGAGATCGGGGGAATTCCTCCAAGAGGAACTTGTGCAAGGTGAGTGAACGGGGCTACGGTCCGTAATGAACCGCTCGCACAGGGACGTCAGTTGGCGGACGTGCTCCGTCCTGCCCTGCCCACTGGAGGTACGCGATGGCATTCGCGCCCCAAGACCCCCGGATCCCGGACCCCAGCGACCCCGTCGTCGACGAGGGCCGCGTCGACTACGTCCCGACACCGATAAGCGTGACCAGGGCCCGCCAGTACGCCACGCGACTCGTCGCCGAGTGGGGGCATCCCGCGCTCGCCGACGACGCCGCGCTCATCGTGTCCGAGCTGGCCACCAACGCCGTACGGCACGCCCGCATCCCCGGGCGGCTCTTCCGGGTCCAGCTCACGCTCACCAAGACCCGCTTACGCATCGCCGTATCCGATCCCCGGGGCGAGCGGCTCCCCCGCCCCCGCCACCCGTCGCCCCGCGACAGGCGCGGCCGCGGCCTGCTCATCGTCCACGCCCTCGCCGCGCGTTGGGGCGTGCGCGAGCGGACCGTAGGCAAGGAGATCTGGGCCGAGTTGGACCTGGCGGCGTCAACCGCCGAACCCTGATCCCAAAAAGTGCGGGCCCCGCAGATTTGCGGGGCACGCAAAAATTGCTACTCTCGGTCGCATGGGACTGCGAGAGCGCAAGAAGGCCCAGACGCACGCGGCGCTGAGCTGGGCCGCGATCCGGCTGACCGTGGAGCGCGGGTTCGACAAGGTGAAGGTGGAGGACATCGCCGAGGCGGCCGGTGTCTCGCCGCGTACGTTCAACAACTACTTCTCGAGCAAGGCCGAGGCGATCGCGTTCCGCCACCTCGACCGCTTCCTGCGCATCGCGGAGGCGCTGCGCGAGCGGCCGGACGAGCCGTTGTGGGACGCGATCACCGACTCCGTACTGCCGCAGTTCGCGGCGGACGCGGAGTCGATGGCCCATCCCCCGGCCACCGACGTGGCGCAGTGGACGGCGGGCGTCCGCGTGATGGTCGCCGAACCAACCCTGCGGGGCGAGATGCTGCGGGCCGGGGCCATCGCCGAGGCGGAGATCGCGGCGGCGATCGCCGAACGCACGGGCAGCGACCTCGATCAAGACCTGTATCCGCACCTCGTCGCCTCGGCGGTGGTGGCCGCCGTACACACCGCCATCGCCCACCATCTCCGCACCGATCCGCCCGTGCCGGTGCGCCCCCTGCTCACGGACGCCCTCGCCCGGTTCGCGGCCGGGCTGTCCACGCCGAGCACCCCATAAGCCCCTCAACTCACCTGCCCCGAAGGGGAATTCATGATCGAGGTCGTCATCGCAGGCGCGGGACCCAACGGCCTGATGCTCGCCTGCGAACTCGCCCTGGCCGGTGTGCGTCCGGTCGTCCTGGAACGCCTCACCGAACCCACCGACACCCAGCGTGCGAACGGCCTCGTGGGCCAGGTCATCCGCATGCTCGACCGGCGCGGGCTGTACGAGCGGCTGGCCACGCCCGGCACCGGCACCACGCCCAGACCGGCGCCCCGTTTCACATTCGGCGCCTTCCCGCTCGATCTGAGCGATCTGCCGGACAACCCGCTGTACACACTCCTCGTGCCGCAGCTACGGATCGAGCGGATGCTCACCGAGCGCGCGGCGGAACTGGGGGTCGAGATCCGGCGCGGCCACGAGGTCATCGGGCTGACGCAGGGCGAGAAGTCGGTGACGGTCGAGCTGCGCGAGGGGGAGCCGATCGAGGCGGAGTTCCTGGTCGGCGCGGACGGCGGGCGCAGCGCGGTCCGTAAGCTCACGGGCATCGACTTTCCGGGCGTGACCAGCGACGACTCGGTGTCGCGCACCGGGCATGTGAGCGTGCCCGCAGACCTGATCGGCCCGGACGGCAGCCTCACCGTGCCCGGTTTCGGCGCCATCCCGCCGTTCCAGCATCTGCGGACCGAGCGCGGACTGATCGCCTGGGCGCCCTCCCCGGACGGTGACCCGAAGCTGACCACCGTGGAATGGGGGCAGCCTCCCGAGGGCGAGGCATCGCTGGACGAACTGCGGGCCAGCGCCCGCCGGGTGCTCGGCACGGACATAGCCCTCGACCCGCCGACCGGGCCGGGACCACACCTGATGCGGCGGCTGTTCGGCGGCAACACCCGGATCGCCGAGCGCTACCGCGATCGCCGTGTCCTGCTGCTCGGCGACGCCGCGCATGTGCACTCGGCCATCGGCGGCCCGGGGCTCAACCTGGGCCTCCAGGACGCGGTGAACCTGGGCTGGAAGCTGGCGGCGGAGGTGCGCGGCCACGCGGCGGAGGGAGTGCTGGACACGTACGAGTCGGAACGACACCCGGCGGCGCGGCGGGTCGCCATGCACACGCAGGCCCAGTCGCTGCTGATCCGGCCGGGCGGCGAGGTGACGGCGCTGCGCGAACTCTTCGGCGAGCTGCTCGACCAGCCCACCACCCGGCAGCACATCGCGGGGCTGCTCGCCGGCGCGGACATCACGTACGCCATGGGCCCGGCGACCGGCCCGCTCGTCGGCCACTGGGCCCCGGACCTCCCGGGCCTCCGCGACCTGACCCGCACCGCCCGCCCGCTCCTGCTGGACCCCACCGCCACCCTCGACCCGGGCCCCTGGTCGCCGCACCTCGACACCGTGCCCGCCCCCACCCTGGACACCGCCCTGCTCCTCCGGCCCGACTGCTACATCGCCTGGCAGGGCACGGCGAACGACGGGCTGCACGAGGCCCTGGCCACCTGGTTCCGGGCGACCTGAGGCCGTCGCGGCTCCCCGTGCCGTGAACTCGACGTCCGATACCCGCCGGACCCGGCCACGCGCGGCGAGCATGCTGGGCCACATGGTCAACGCGTGTGAAGGGCTCATCGATCGGTTCCTCGGGGCCGGCGCCGAGTTCGAACGGAAGCTGCGAGCCGTGCGATCCGAGCAGTGGTGCTGGCCGACTCCCTGCACGGGGTGGAACGTGCGGCAGTTGGTCAACCACATGACGCGCGGAAACCTCAACTACGTGGGTCTGCTGCACGGCGGCAGTGCCGCCGATTTCCTGCGGCTGCGGGACGCCGACGCGCTGGGCACGGATCCTGTGGGCGCGTACGCCCGGTCCGTCCGGGAGTGTGCCCACGCGTTCGGCGAGGCCGGTGCTCTTCAGCGGATGCTGGACTATCCCCTGGGTCCGGTGACCGGCCGACAGGCGCTCGCCGTGAGGATCACGGACAGCACTGTCCACACCTGGGATCTCGCCCGGGCCATCGACGTGGACGACACCCTCGACGCACGCCTCGTGGCATGGATCGACGAGCATCTTGAGGAGATCTACGCCGGCCTGGCGGAATCACCCACCGCCGTCGACACCACGCACCGGTTCTTCGCCGCTCCCCAGGGCGTGCTCGCTCATGACACATCCGCGCAGACGCGACTCCTGCACCGGATGGGGAGGACGCCGTAGGACGCTCCAGGGTTCCCGAGGAAGCCCTGGAGCGCCCGAGGACGCACTGGCTGAGGCGGTCGCGCCGCCGCCGGTTCGGCTATGCCTCCGCCACCACCACGTACAGCGTCGCCGAGGCGAAGAACGGGCGGTGGGCGAGGTGGTGCAGCCAGACGGCCGCCTGGTACTCGCTGAGGTAACCGGCCTCGACGGCGCGGCGGGTGGTGCGCTCGAATCCGAAGACCCGGTCCGCCGCCCGGACATCGCGGAAGACCTGGGTGACCGGGATGACCTCCGGCACGCGGAACCCGGCGTCGGTGGCGAGACGGGCGAGCTGGCGGCCGATGGCGGCGTTGCGGACCACCTGCTCGGTGATGTGGCGGGTGTAGGCGCGGGAGAGCGACGGATGGGGGTGGTCGACGGCGAGGGTGTCCCAGTCGGGCTCGCCCATCACCAGCCGCCCGCCCGGCCGCAGGACCCGGTGGAACTCGGCCAGGACCCGCGCCGGATCGTCCACATGCTGCAGCACCCGGTCGGTGCAGGCGCGGTCCACCTCGGCGTCGTCCAGGGGGAGGGCGTGGACATCACCCCGCCGCAGCTCGACGCCCGGATGCGCGGCGGTGCGCGCCGCCGCCGCGTCCAGCATCTCCTGGTCGCGGTCGACCCCGATGACCGTACCGCCGCTACCGCCGCTGCCGCCGGTACCGCCGGGGGCGACCGCCTCCGCGAGGGCGGGGAGATCGGCGCCGGGGCCGCAGCCGGCGTCGAGGACGGCCAGCCCGGCCCGGAGATCGAGCGCGTCCAGCATCCGCCCCTTGTAGTCGCGTCCGGCGTCGCTCGCGGCGAACCGGATGAGGTAGTCGGCGGAGGCGGGCCTGGTGGTCTCGAAGACGGACGCATCGGCAGAGGTCATGGGCGTCAGTCAAGCAGAAGCGCCCCGCGGAGGCGGGCCTTCCGCGGGCCCACTACGCGATGCGCCCGGGTGGCGGGGGGCGACCCGGGAATTCTTATCCATTCGCGCTGCATCACCGGACCCGCCCCACGCCCCGCAACTACCGTGCGACCAACCATGTTTGAGGGCAACCGGTCGAAAAAACGCCAGGAATCCAGCCACGTGTCCCGAGGAGGCCGGCACAAGCGGTCCCGTGACCCGCGCGCGCACTGGCTGCTTCTGATCCTCGTCCTTCCCGTCATGTTCGGCCTGCTGATGTTCCAGGGCTGGACCACCCATGAGGTCGACGCGGCGAAGGCGCGGCGGCCCTGCACCAGCCCGGTGCCCCGGGCGCTGGCCGACGGTGGGCCGGTGGTGCAGATCAACGGCGGTCAGGTGCGGACCGTGGGCATGCCCGCCGGAACCGTCGCGCTCACCTACGACGGCGGGCCCGACCCCGTCCAGACCCCGCGTCTGCTCGACCTGCTGCGCCGGTACGACGCGCGGGCCACGTTCTTCGTCTCCGGCGCCAAGGCGGCGCAGTACCCCGGCCTCGTACGCCGGATCCGCGCCGAGGGCCATGAGCTCGGGTCGAACACCTACACGGGCGCCGACATGGGCACCGCCTCCCCCAGCCGCTCCCGGATGGAGCTGTCCCTCACCGAGTCGGCGCTGGCGGGCTCCGTCGGCGTCCAGCCGAGGCTGCTGCGGCTGCCGCTGACCACCGATGTGGACACCCTGTGCGGGGACGAGTGGCAGGCGGCGCGGCGAGTGGCCGCGGAGGGGTACGCGCTGGTGGCCGCCGACCGGTCGGCCAAGAAGCCCTCACAGGGCGTGGTCCGGCAGTTCAGCCAGACGGACACCGCGTATCAGGAGACCGAGAAGCTGCTGAAGGACCCGCGGGCGAAGAAGTTCACCACCGTGACCGGCGGGCTCGGCGTGCCCCCGGTCGACGTGCCGGTCTCGGGTCTCGAACGCTGGGAGGGCAAGGCGCTGATCTGGGTCGCGGCCATCGGCCGCGGCTTCGTGTCCACCATGACCTGGGTGCTGGGGATCGCGGGCGCGCTGGGAGTGCTGCGGCTGCTGACACTCGTGCTGTTCGCCCGTACCCATGTCCGGCGGCTCACCCGCTTCCGGCCCGGCGCGCCCTGGCTGCGCGAGGTCAACGAGCCGGTGACGGTGCTCATCCCCGCGTACAACGAGGAGGCGGGCATCGAGGCCACCGTCCGGTCGCTGCTCGCCTCCACCCATCAGCGCCTGCAGATCGTCGTGATCGACGACGGCTCGACGGACCGTACGGCCGATATCGCCGCGAGCGTCAACGACCCCCGGGTGCTGGTGGTCCGCCAGCCCAACGCGGGCAAGGCCGCCGCCCTCAACACCGGGCTGGCCCACACCCGGCACGACATCGTGGTGATGGTCGACGCCGACACCGTCTTCGAACCGGACGCCATCCACCAGCTCATCCAGCCCCTCGCCCACCCGGCCATCGGTGCCGTCAGCGGCAACACCAAGGTCGGCAACCGGCGCAGCCTGCTGGGCCGGTGGCAGCATCTGGAGTACGTCTTCGGCTTCAACCTCGACCGGCGGATGTTCGAGGTGCTGGAGTGCATGCCGACCGTGCCCGGAGCCATCGGAGCCTTCCGGCGGGACGCGCTGATGGGCGTCGGCGGCGTCAGCGAGGACACCCTCGCCGAGGACACCGACCTGACGATGGCGCTGTGGCGGGCGGGCTGGCGGGTGGTGTACGAGGAGACCGCCGTCGCCTGGACCGAGGTGCCCACCTCCCTGCGCCAGCTGTGGCGCCAGCGCTACCGCTGGGGATACGGCACCCTCCAGGCCATGTGGAAACACCGCCGCGCGGTGGTCTCCCTCGGCTCGGTGGGGCGGTTCGGCCGCCGGGGGCTCAGCTATCTCACGCTCTTCCAGGTGCTGCTGCCGCTGCTGGCGCCCGTGATCGACCTCTTCGCCCTGTACGGCGCGCTCTTCCTGGACCCGGGGCAGGCGGCCGGGGTGTGGTTCGGCTATCTCGCGATCCAGATGGTCTGCGCCGGATACGCGCTGCGGCTGGACGGTGAGCGGATGCGGGCGCTGTGGTCGCTGCCCTTCCAGCTCTTCGTCTACCGGCAGTTGATGTATCTGGTGGTCATCCAGTCCGTGGTCGCCCTGCTGCTCGGGACGCGGCTGAGGTGGCACCGCATCCAGCGCTCGGGGACGGCCGCCCAGGCGCTGGGCGAGGCGCCGGCGTACCGGAGCCTGACGTCGAAGTGACGTACGGCGACCGGGTCCGCGTTCAACGCCGGACCGAAGTTGTCATAGCTCTATGAAGCGACGGCGGGCCCGTCCGGCCGCTGGGCAGACTGCGCCCATGAGCGATCGGTTGGACGGGTGGGCCGCCGCGAACCGGCCGTCGGGGCAGGCCTGGGACATCTCCACGGCGGACACGCAGAGCATCCCCGTGCAGGGGGCCCAGGGCATGCCCCCGCAGGGGGCCACCCAGGGCATGCCCGTGCCCGGAACCCCAGGCGTCCCGACGAAGCCCGCGCCGTACCGCAGGGGCGAGGAGACCGTCGCCACCCCCACCATCGCCCCCACACCCGACCCCGAATCCGAACCCACCCTCACCCCCGCCCCCACGGTCCGGCGCCGCGCCCCCAAGGAGCCGCTCAGCCGGCGCCGCCGGATCACCCGGCTGGCCGTCGTGGCCGTCTCCGCGCTGCTGCTCGCCTCCGGCAGCGCCTACGTCTGGGCCGACACCCAGCTCAACCGCGAGGTCGACCTCGGCAAGTCGCCGGACCGCCCACCGCCCGGCAAGGGCACCAACTACCTCATCGTGGGCTCCGACAGCCGGGAGGGCCTGTCCGAGCAGGCCAGGAAGAACCTGCGCACCGGCTCGGCCGAGGGCCGCCGCACCGACTCGATGATGGTGCTGCACACCGGCTCCAACGGCACCACGATGATGAGCCTGCCGCGCGACTCCTGGGTGACCGTCCCGGGGTTCCTCCGCCCCGACACCGGCAAGACCTTCGCCCCGTCCCAGAACAAGCTGAACGCGGCGTACTCGATGGGCGGCCCCGATCTCCTCGTCTCGACCATCGAGCGCAACACCGGGCTGCGCATCGACCACTACGCGGAGATCGGCTTCTCCGGGTTCGTGGACGTCGTGGACGCGGTCGGTGGCGTACGGATGTGCGTGGACCGCGACATCAAGGACCCCAAATCCGGCCTTGACCTGCAGAAGGGCTGCCACACCCTCGACGGGGCCAAGGCGCTCGCCTTCGTGCGCCAGCGCAAGCAGGAGGCCAAGGGCGACCTGGGCCGCACCCGGAACCAGCAGAAGTTCCTGGCCGCCCTCGCCGACAAGGCCGCCACACCGGGCGTCCTCGCCAACCCGTTCGCGGCCTTCCCGACCGTACGCGCGGGCCTGGACACGCTCATCGTGGACAAGGACATGGGGCTGCGGAACCTGATGTCGCTGTTCGAGGCGATGAAGGGCGTCACCTCGGGCAACGGCAGGCAGCTCAACGTCCCGGTGTCCAACACCAACCTCCGGACCTCCAAGGGCAGCGCGGTGCAGTGGAACGTGACGCAGGCGAGGCGCCTCTTCGACCAGCTGCGGAACGACCAGCCGGTGGACATCGCCCCACAGACGCCGTAAGGCGAGACCGTGAGCCCACGCAGTAGATCGAGCGAACCACGCACGCGTCTTCCCCAACGCGAGCCGCAAACGGTTTCATGGACGGCACGCTGATCGACTGCGCTCGCAAGCGCGCGAGGAGGTCCGAGGTTGTCCACGCTCTCCGCCCGCCCCGCCCGCCCATGGCCCGGCTCCGCCACGCCCCGCCCGCGCCCCCGCTGGTCCCCGAGCAGGCGCCGCCGACTGGCCGCCGACGCCGCGCTGCTGCTCATCGCGGCCGCGTTTCTGCTCCCGCTCGCCTGGCTGGTCCTGGCCTCCATCGACAGCGACGCCACCCTGCGGGTCTCGGCACCCGGCTCGCCCACGCTGGACAACTTCTCGGCGGTGTGGACGGACGAGATCACCTTCACGCCGATGCTCAACAGCCTGCTCCTGTGCGGCGGCGCCACCATCCTGACCGTCGCCTGCGCGGCCCTTGCCGCCTATCCCCTCTCCCGCTTCCGCTCCCGCGTCGTGCGCCCGTATCTGCTGACGGTGCTCTTCACCACCTGTCTGCCGATCACCGCGATCATGGTTCCGGTCTACGGACTCTTCGTCCAGGTGGACCTCATCGACACGATGTCCGGCACGGCGCTCTTCCTCGCCGCCTCCCAACTCCCGTTCGCCGTCTGGCTGATGAAGAACTTCATGGACGGCGTGCCGGTGATCCTGGAAGAAGCCGCCTGGACGGATGGCGCCTCCTGGCTGCAGAGCCTGACCCGGGTCATCCTGCCGCTGATGGGGCCGGGCATCACGGTGGTGATGATCTACAGCTTCATCATGATGTGGGGCAACTTCTTCGTCCCCTTCATGCTGCTGCTCTCCCCCGAACAACTCCCCGCGTCCGTCTCGATCTTCACCTTCTTCGGCAACTACGGCCAGGTCGTCTACGGCCAGCTGGCCGCCTTCTCGATCCTCTACTCGACGCCTGTGCTCCTGCTCTACGTCCTGATCTCCCGCCGCCTGGGCGGCGGCTTCGCCCTGGGCGGCGCCGTCAAGGGGTGAGGACGGCGGGGCTGCTACAGGGTGCCCGGCGGTTCGTTCTTCCCCTACCCGCCCCTTCCCGATACCAGAGGCTCCGCCCCTGGACCCCGGGGGCGGAGCCCACGCCACACGGCGAAGCCGACAGATCGACGCCCCGGCAAGGGGCAGGGAGGCGAGACGCCCCGTTCCCGCCACCGGGGACTGGGGCAGAGCCCCAGTTGCGGGAAGGGGCGGGCAGGGGACTCCAGGGACAGAACCCGCCACACAGGCGGACCGCCACATCGACACCCCAGGGCAGGCAGGCGAGATGACCGCCCGTTCCCGCTACCACGGGCTCGGGCAGAACCCCACGCGACGGAGCCCCCACATCGACGCCCTGGGACAGGCGCGCGAGACGCCCACCCATTCCCACCACCACGGGCTGGGGCAGAACCCCACGCCGCAAAGCCCCCACATCGACGCCCCGGGGCAGGCAGGCGAGATGACCGCCCGTTCCCGCTACCACGGGCTCGGGCAGAACCCCACGCGACGGAGCCCCCACATCGACGCCCCGGGACGGGGGGGCCAGATGACCGCCCGTTCCCGATATCGGGGGCTGGGGCAGAGCCCCAGTTTCGGGAAGGGGCGGGGAGGGGAACAGCCCGCCGCAGGCGGCACAGTCCGCCGGACATCCCCGGTCCCGCCGGTGGCTCAGTCCTTGGGCAGGCTCGGCGCCGCGCAGCCGTGGTGTGTGGCCGAGGCGGTAGCGAAAGCCGCCAGCGCGGCGCGTTCGTAGGCGAGGTCGGGGCGGCGGCGGGTTTCGCCGTCGGCGTCGGCGGCGCGGATGAGGTAGAGGGCGGACTCGGCGCCGCGTGGGCAGGTGGCACCGGCCCAGTAGGCGCTCTGGCCGAGCCGCCCGGCGGGCTTTTCGGCGGGGGTCACGTTCTCGTAGTCGTAGTCCCGGGTGTACTGGGAGCGGGCGTCCTCCGCGTACGGGCCGTAGTACGCCTCGAGGCGGTAGAGCGGTGAGCCGTCCCGCGTGCCGAGGACGCAGCTCTCGCGCGGCGCGCGGTCGCGGGCGGTCTCGCGGGCCGTGGAGACGGCGGAGCGGGAGGCGGTGGGGACGGCCGCGCAGGTGCCCTTGGCGCCGAGCAGCGGTTCGTACTCGTCCTCGTTCACCGGCAGGCCGACCGTACGGACGGGTGTGCCCAGGCGGGCGCCGCAGCCCCAGTGGTCGTTGGCCGCCTCGGCGGTGGCGGTGGCGGTGCGGACGAAGTCGGGGCGGGTGGCGGGGTCGTCGAGGGTGGTGGCGCCGCGCAGCGCGGTCTCGACGGTGATCAGCAGGCTGTCGCCGCGCCGGGCGCAGTCGAGGAGCACGGCGGTGGTGGCCGTGCCGTCCTCGGCGTCGCCCAGCCGTGCGGTGTCGGTGGCGAACAGGCCGGACCAGCCGTTGCCGAGGGGGACGGGAAGCGTGTGGCTCGCGGGTACGGCGGCGTAGAGCTCGCCGTACCCGTACTCGGCGCGGGGGCGCGGCGAGCCCGCGATGGTGACGGCGATGTGGCCGGTGCCCTCGGCGGCGATCCGGCAGCGGACGGACAGGCTGTTGGCCCGCTTGCCGCCGCTGGTCGCGGCCTTGTCGCCGGTCTTGGCCGCCTTGTCGCCGCTCTTGGCGCCCTTGTCACCGAAGGCGCCCTCGGTGTGGTTGGTCACGTCCAGTGCGGCGTCCTCGCCGAGCACCGCGCGGACCTCGCCGACCGGAAGCACCCCGTCGCAGGCCTCGTCCAGCGCCCGGTCCTCGCTGCCCGCGAACCAGACGATCGTTCCGGTGAGGGCGGCCAGCGCGACCGCTACGGCCGCCAGGATCCGGACCCCGCGCCGGGTGAGTGTGAGTCGGGTCAGTGCCACTGCTCCACCTCCCCGAGCACCTTGGTGTCACGGCAGTCCGCCGACGCGGGCCAGCCGTCCTCGGCGTCGAGATAGCGGTCGAGGGCCGTACGGGCGGTGGCGGAGAGCCTGGTGCGGTCCTTGCCGCTGATGACGGCGGTCTCGCCGTCCCCGAGCTGGATCTCGGGGAAGACGGCGACCCGGTGGTAGGTGCTGCGGCCGCCGCACACCGACCGTGCCCACAGGGCGAGTTGGGGCCGTCCGGCGTACGAGGAGACGCGGTCCTCCTGGCGCAGCCCACCACGATCGGCGTCCGCCTCGGAGTCCGCCTCGGAACCGGCTTCTGAGGGGCCCCCGCCCTCCTGCGCTCCCCACCCGGGCACATGGCCCTCGCGTTCGTAGGAGTCGTACGCGGACCGGCCGAGCACTCCCGACCAGCTCGCCGCCTCGACCTCGGTGATCTGCCACTCCTTCGGACGCGGGCGCTCGCCGGCGTTCTTCTCCGCGTCCCACTCCCCGGCGCAGGCGCTCAGGGCGGTGGACTCCTGCAGATCGCCGAGGGTGGTCCAGGCGCCGGAGGCGATGCCGGGGAGCGAGGAGTCATCGATCCACTCGCATTTGCGCAACGCCCGGCCGGGCGCGCCATGCGTCTCGTCCGTGTCGACCACGGTTTCCGGCATCGTGAGCGGGCCGGAGCCGCAGTGCTGGGCCTTGGTGAGGACGTTGGCGACCCGTACGGCGGTACGGAAGCCGAGGAGTGCGGTGGCGCGGTCCGGCTTGCCGTTCTTCCCCGACGTCGCCTCGTCGGCGTCGTCTGCCGCCTCGGTCTGGTCGACCTCGTCCACTCCGTCCGCCCCGTCGGTCCCGTCCGTCACCCGGGCCGTCACATACAGATCGGTCGTGGGCCGGACCCGGCCGCCGAGCCCGCCCAGGCAGTCGGTCACCAGCCAGGCTCCCCGCTTGCCGTACTGGCCGGTGGTGCCCGGTGCCACGAAGGTGCCGTGGCCACCGGCCGGTTCCAGCAGGTCCCTGGTCTCGACGGCCTGGGGGACGTCGGACACCAGCGCCTCGGCATGGACCGTGACCCCGTAGCCGTCTCCCCACGACAGCGAGCAGTCCAGCAACGAACGGCTCTCCTGCCCGGGAGCGAGCATCGTGCCGTGCTCTCTGAGCTTGCCCGGCCGCTCGTCACGCACCAGCCGCTTGAGGTCCCCGTACGGCAGGGTGCCGTCGCACGCCTTCCTCAACTGGGCCTGGTTGGCGGCGAGATGGCCGCCACCGCTGTCCCGGGTCGCGAGGACGGTGCCCGCGATCCCCACCACCGCCATCAGTACGACGAGGGGCGTGCGGCGCTGCCACACACGGCCCCATAAACCACGCATCCCGCCCTTAACTCCTTACATCCCCTGACCAGTTCCCCCTTGATCAGGCGGGGACAGTATCAGAGGGGCGTGGGCACGACGGCGGCGCGGCTACCCCTTCGCACCGGAGGGCTATCCCTTCGCGCCGGAGGGCTCCTTCTTCGGCCCGGAGGGCTCCTCTTTCGTCCCCGAGGGCCCCTTCTTCGCCCCCGACCCCACCGGGTCGAAGCGGAAGACCTGTCCCGGGACGCCGGACCGGCACGGCAGTTGGACCACGTGGGCCCAGCGCCGGGTCGTGCCGTCGGGCAGCCCCAGACACTGGCCGGTGTGCACGGGCCGCAGCCGGAATCCCTCAGCGGGCCGGTCGACGGCCTCCAGCCGGAACTCCTCGCCCGCTCCCCGGCTCTCGCAGTAGTCGTCGCCCAGCCAGGCGCCCTCGGCCTTGCTCTGGCCCATGATTCCGGAGCAGCCCGGGCCGTGCTCGGGGTGCAGGGTGGCGATCCGCCACAGCCCGTCGTCCAGGCGCTGGAGCGAGAACGAGGGGAAGACGTCCTCGCACGGCGCCTGATAAACCCAGGCGGTCTTGTCCTGGGGACGTTCGGACAGACACAACGAGGAGTGGACGGCCCGGATCCGGTACTTCCCGGGAACGGGCGCGGGCGTCGGACCGTCCGAGGAGACCGCCGCGGGCCCGCCCTTGCGGCCCGGTTCGTCGCCCTCGCCGCCGCCGTCGTCGTCGTGCGCCCGCCAGACGAGCACGGCCGCCGTCGCGGCCACGGCGACCGTCAGAGCGAGCGCGGCGGTCAGCAGCCGCGTACGGGAGCGCCGGGCGCCCGCCTCGGGCGTACGGGAGGAGGAGGGCCCCGTCGGCGATGCGGGCTCGCCCTGCCCTAGAGGCTCACGCGGCTCACCCGAGGTGGCGTCCGCCGCCGCCTCCGTGAGGGGACCCGCCCCCGGTTCGGCGGCGCGCGTCGCGAGCTCCTTGCGGACGGCCAGCCACACGGTGAGCTCCGCGGGCCCGACGCCACAGGCCCGTACGAAGGCCGCGACCAGTTCCTCGCGGGGCAGCGTGGCGCGCCCGAGCATATTGGCGATCGTGCTGCGCGGCAGGACGTCCCCGACCGCGTCGGCCCGCGCCGCCAACTCCCGGTAGGTCAGCCGGGACCAGTCCTTGAGCGCCTGCAGCGCGGCGATGAACTCGCGGGCGTTCTCCGCCCGCCGTGGATCCGGAGCCCTGTCGGCATCGGCCATCTGTGGTTCTCTCCCCCGCCCCTGTGTCCCGGCCCTGTCCAGGACTGCTCCCGGGCATGTCCCGGACAAGGGACAGCCTTGTTCACTCCGGCGGACTGTTCAAGAGTGAACCTCGCCAACGGCGCACGGGCGCAGCGGCGTTGATCTTCCACGGGGGGATGATCAAGGCCGCCACGGCCGACGAGAGAGCCGACGAGTGGGAATCAACGAGCAGAAGCAAGCAGGCGCCTGACGGCTCAGAAGACCGACTCGGCCTCGTCCATCCGGTCGACCGGAACGGTCTTGAGCTCGGTGACCGCGTTGGCGATCGGCACCATCGTGATGTCCGTGCCGCGCAGCGCGGTCATCATGCCGAAGTCGCCGCGGTGCGCCGCCTCGACGGCGTGCCAGCCGAAGCGGGTGGCCAGTACGCGGTCGTACGCGGTGGGCGTGCCGCCGCGCTGCACATGGCCCAGGATGACCGGGCGGGCCTCCTTGCCCAGGCGCCGCTCCAGCTCGGCCGCGAGGCGGTTGCCGATACCGGTGAACCGCTCATGGCCGTACTGGTCGATCTCGCCCTTCTGGTACTCCATGGAGCCCTCGGCCGGGTGCGCGCCCTCGGCGACGCAGATGACCGCGAACTTCTTGCCGCGGGAGAACCGCTCCTCGACCATCTTCACCAGCCCGTCGACCTCGAAGGGCCGCTCCGGCAGGCAGATGCCGTGGGCGCCGCCGGCCATCCCGGACTCCAGCGCGATCCAGCCCGCGTGGCGCCCCATGACCTCGACGACCATGACCCGCTGATGCGATTCGGCGGTGGTCTTGAGCCGGTCCATCGCCTCGGTGGCGACGCCGACGGCGGTGTCGAAGCCGAAGGTGCGGTCGGTGGAGGAGATGTCGTTGTCGATCGTCTTCGGGACGCCGACGATCGGCAGGCCCGCGTCGGAGAGCATCCGCGCGGCGGTGAGGGTGCCCTCGCCGCCGATCGGGATCAGCACGTCTATCCCGTAGTCGCGCGCGTGGTCCTTCGAGGTCTCGCACGCCTCGCGCAGCCGGGCGCGCTCCAGCCGCGAGGAGCCGAGGATGGTGCCGCCGCGGGCGAGGATGCCGCTGACGGCGTCGAGGTCCAGCTTGCGGTGACGGCCGTCGAGGAGTCCCTTGAAGCCGTCCTCGAACCCGATCACCTCGTCTCCGTGGCCGGCGACCGCGCGGTGCACCACCGACCGGATCACAGCGTTGAGGCCGGGGCAGTCGCCGCCTGCGGTGAGAACTCCGATGCGCATCGTGCTGTGTCTCCTGCTCCCTACGGGTAGATGTGAGCCAGTCCGATTGTTTCATGGGCGGGGTAGTGCTGTATCCCCAAAGCGGCCAGCGCCTTAATCAGGGTCGCAGGTATTGTCAAGAGGACCGGGCCGTTCAATGTGGCCAATTTGTGTCCCATGGGCGCACAAACGGAAAACACCCGAGAACGCCAGAGGAACGGAGAGTGCGCGTGACACGCAGCGTGTACGTGACCGGAGTCGAGCGTGGCGACGGACGCCAGGTCGTGGAGCTGGGGGTGATGGAGCTCCTGACCCGTCATGTCGACCGGGTCGGGGTCTTCCGCCCCCTGGTGCACGACGACCCCGATCGCCTCTTCGACCTGCTGCGGGCGCGCTACCGGCTCAGCCAGTCGCCGGAGTCGGTCTTCGGCATGACGTATCACGAGGCGGCCACCCTCCAGGCCGAGCGGGGCACCGACGAACTGGTCTCGCAGCTGGTCGGCCGCTTCCACGAGGTCGCCGACGCGTATGACTACGTCCTGGTGCTGGGCAGCGACTACGCGGCCACCAGCCTCCCCGACGAACTGGGGCTGAACGCACGGCTCGCCAATGAGTTCGGCGCCTCGGTGATCACGGTCGTCGGCGGGCAGCGGCAGACCGCCGAGTCGGCCGGCGCCGAGGCCCACAACGCCTACCGCGCCTATGAGGCGCAGGGCTGCGACGTGGTCGCGGTGGTCGTCAACCGGGTGGTGCCCGGGGACCGCGAGGCCATCGCCGAGCGGCTGGCCGCCAAGCTGCCGGTCCCCAGCTATGTGCTGCCCGAGGAACCGTCGCTGTCGGCGCCCACCGTCTCCCAGATCGTCCGCACGCTGGGTGCGGAGGTGCTGCTCGGCGATCACACCGGGCTCTCCCGGGATGTGCGGGACTTCGTCTTCGGCGGCGCGATGCTGCCGACCTTCCTGCCCGCGCTGACCGAGGGCTGCCTGGTGGTGACGCCCGGGGACCGCGCGGACCTGATCGTGGGCGCGCTCGCGGCGCACAGCGCCGGCTCCCCGCCGATCGCCGGGGTGCTGCTCACCCTGGACGAGCGGCCGGGCCCGGACATCCTGGCGCTGGCCTCGCGGCTCGCCCCGGGGACCCCGGTGGTGTCGGTGGCGGGCGGGTCCTTCCCGACGGCGGCCGAGCTGTTCGCCATCGAGGGCAAGCTCACGGCGAGCGCGCCGCGCAAGGCGGAGACGGCGCTCGGCCTCTTCGAGCGGCATGTGGACACCGCCGCCCTGACCGAGCGCATCTCGGTGGGCCGCTCGGCCCGGGTCACCCCGATGATGTTCGAGCGCGAGCTGATCGAGCGGTCCCGGTCCCGTCGCCGCCGGGTGGTGCTGCCGGAGGGCGCGGAGGAGCGGGTGCTGCGCGCCGCCGACGTACTCCTCCGCCGCGATGTGTGCGATCTCACACTGCTGGGCGAGGAGGACGCGATCCGCAAGCGCGCGGCCGAGCTCGGCATCCAGCTCGCCGAGGCGCAGATCGTCGATCCGCAGACCTCCCCGCTGCGCGAGCGCTTCGCCGAGGCGTACGCGAAGCTGCGCGCCCACAAGGGCGTCTCCTACGAGCTGGCGTACGACGTGGTGGCCGACGTCTCCTACTTCGGCACCCTGATGGTCCAGGAGGGCCTGGCCGACGGCATGGTCTCCGGCGCGGTGCACTCCACCGCCGCCACCATCCGGCCCGCCTTCGAGATCATCAAGACCGCTCCGGGCGCCGAGATCGTCTCCTCGGTCTTCTTCATGTGCCTGGCCGACCGGGTGCTCGTCTACGGCGACTGCGCGGTCAACCCCGACCCGGACGCCGAGCAGCTCGCGGACATCGCCATCCAGTCGGCGACGACGGCCGCCCGGTTCGGGGTGGAGCCGAGGATCGCGATGCTGTCGTACTCGACCGGCACCTCGGGCTCCGGCGCGGATGTGGACAAGGTCCGCAAGGCGACCGAGCTGGTCCGCGAGCGCCGCCCCGATCTGCTGGTCGAGGGCCCGATCCAGTACGACGCGGCGGTGGACGCCGCGGTCGCGGCGACCAAGCTGCCCGACTCCGAGGTGGCGGGCAACGCCACCGTGCTGATCTTCCCGGACCTGAACACCGGCAACAACACCTACAAGGCCGTGCAGCGCTCGGCGGGCGCGGTCGCGGTCGGCCCGGTGCTGCAGGGGCTGCGCAAGCCGGTGAACGACCTGTCCCGCGGGGCACTCGTCCAGGACATCGTCAACACCGTCTCGATCACCGCCGTCCAGGCCCAGTCCCCGGCGTCCCCGGCATCCTCCACAGAGAAGGCGCAGTCCGCGTGAACGGCTCCCGAGTCCTCGTCCTCAACTCCGGTTCCTCGTCCGTGAAGTACCAGCTTCTGGACATGGCCGACGGCTCCCGGCCGGCCTCCGGCATCGTGGAGCGGATCGGCGAGGGGCCCGTCGCCGACCACGCGGCGGCCCTCAAGCAGGTGGCCGACGAACTGGCCGCCCAGGGGCTGGGCCTCGACTCGCCCGAGCTGGCGGCGGTCGGCCACCGGGTGGTGCACGGCGGCACCCGGTTCACCGAGCCGGCCCTGATCACCGACGAGGTGGTCGAGGAGATCGAGAAGCTGATCCCGCTGGCCCCGCTGCACAACCCGGCCAATGTCACCGGGATCAAGGTGGCCCGCGCGCTGCGCCCGGACCTGCCGCAGGTCGCGGTCTTCGACACGGCGTTCCACTCGACCATCCCGGAGGCGGCGGCGCGCTACGCGATCGACGTGGCGACCGCCGACCGCTGGGGGGTGCGGCGCTACGGCTTCCACGGCACCTCGCACGCGTATGTCTCCCGGGCCACCGCCGCCCTGCTGGGCAAGGACCCGGCGGAGGTCAACACGATCGTGCTGCACCTGGGCAACGGGGCCAGCGCCTCGGCGGTGCGCGGCGGCGTCTGCGTGGAGACCTCGATGGGGCTGACCCCGTTGGAGGGCCTGGTGATGGGTACCCGCTCGGGCGACATCGATCCGGCGGCGATCTTCCATCTGTCCCGGGTGGGCGGTATGTCGACCGATGCGATCGACACACTGCTCAACAAGGCCAGTGGGCTGGCCGGTCTGTGCGGGGACAACGACATGCGCGAGATCGGCCGCCGGATGGGCGAGGGCGATCAGGCCGCGCAGCTCGCCTTCGACATCTACATCCACCGACTGCGGAAGTATGTGGGCGCGTACACCGCGGTACTCGGGCGGGTGGACGCCATCGCGTTCACCGCCGGTGTGGGGGAGAACTCCGCGGCGGTACGGGAGGCGGCGATGCGCGACCTCACCGCGTTCGGCATCGAGGTGGACGGCGTCCGCAACGCGCTGCGCTCCGCCACGGCGCGGCTGATCTCCACGGAGTCCAGCCGGGTCGCGGTGGCCGTGGTGCCCACCGATGAGGAGCTGGAGATCGCCGGCCAGACGTTCGACCTGGTCAACGCCTAGCCTCCGGTTCCGGCTCCGCTCTGCCCAAGACTGAAAAATTCCGCTCCGAAACAAACCGATAGGATCTGCCTCATGCGCCGTTCCAAAATCGTCTGCACTCTGGGCCCCGCTGTCGACTCCTACGACCAGCTGAAGTCCCTCATCGAGGCCGGGATGAACGTGGCCCGGTTCAACATGAGCCACGGAACCCACCCGGAGCATGAGGAGCGGTACCACCGCGTCCGCAAGGCATCCGAGGAGACCGGGCACGCGGTCGGCGTCCTCGCCGACCTCCAGGGCCCCAAGATCCGCCTGGAGACCTTCAAGGACGGCCCGGTGGAGCTGGTCCGCGGGGATGAGTTCATCATCACCACCGAGGACGTGGAGGGTGACCGCACCATCTGCGGCACCACCTACAAGGGGCTGCCGGGCGATGTGTCCAAGGGCGACCAGGTCCTGATCAACGACGGCAATGTCGAGCTGCGGGTCACCGCGGTCGAGGGCTCCCGGGTCCGGACCATCGTCATCGAGGGCGGGGTGATCTCCGACCACAAGGGGATCAACCTGCCGGGTGCGGCGGTCAATGTGCCCGCGCTGTCCGAGAAGGACGTCGAGGACCTGAAGTTCGCCCTGCGGATGGGCTGCGACATGGTCGCCCTGTCCTTCGTCCGGGACGCGTCCGACGTCCGGGACGTGCACCGCGTCATGGACGAGGTGGGCCGCCGGGTGCCGGTGATCGCCAAGGTGGAGAAGCCGCAGGCGGTCGCCAACATGACCGACGTCGTCGCGGCCTTCGACGGGGTCATGGTGGCCCGTGGTGACCTCGCGGTGGAGTATCCGCTGGAGAAGGTCCCGATGGTGCAGAAGCGGCTGATCGAGCTCTGCCGCCGCAACGCCAAGCCGGTGATCGTCGCGACCCAGATGATGGAGTCGATGATCACCAACTCCCGGCCGACCCGCGCCGAGGCGTCTGATGTCGCCAACGCGATCCTGGACGGCGCGGACGCGGTGATGCTCTCCGCCGAGTCCTCGGTCGGCTCGTACCCGATCGAGACGGTCAAGACGATGTCCCGGATCGTCCAGGCCGCCGAGCAGGAGCTGCTCTCGCGCGGTCTGCAGCCGCTGGTGCCCGGCAAGAAGCCGCGCACCCAGGGCGGTTCGGTGGCCCGCGCGGCCGCCGAGATCGCCGACTTCCTGGGCGCCAAGTCGCTGGTCGCCTTCACCCAGTCCGGTGACACCGCCCGCCGGCTCTCCCGCTACCGCGCCCAGCAGCCGATCCTGGCCTTCACCACCGATGTGGCCACCCGCAACCAGCTCACCCTGAGCTGGGGCGTGGAGTCCTTCGTGGTGCCCTATGTCGAGCACACCGACGCGATGGTCGACCTGGTGGACGCCGAGCTGCTGAAGCTGGGCCGCTACACCGAGGGCGACACCATGATCATCACCGCCGGCTCGCCTCCCGGCGTCCCCGGCACCACCAACATGGTCCGGGTGCACCACCTGGGCGGCGCGAGCCGGTAGCGCGCCGAACACGCCCGTGGGCACCGTCTCCGAGTGGAGGCGGTGCCCACGGTCGTTTCCCTCCCGGAGGAGGGGTGTGCGGCTCCCGAACGGGTCGGTGATCTCGCGGAGTCACTCCCCGGTCTTGAACAGATGCATGCCCGGTACGGTCAGGTCGCCACCGAACTGGCCGGCCTGCGTGACCGTGACGTCGGTGAAGAACACCTCGGGGATGTTGACCGGCGGCGGGCTCTTGGGGCTGAAGGTGATCGGGATGAGCCCCAGCAGGTTCCCCTTCAGCTCCTCGGTGTACATGGTCACGGTGCCGTTGCGAATGGTCGAGGTGGACCCTTCGCGCGCCTGCACATGGGTCGTGGTCCCGGCCGGGCCCACCACCAGCTGGTGCAGATCCTTGATGTCCACGCCCGAGGCGGTGAACTTCAGGACCTTCTTGACCTGGCCGCCCTGCGTCTTGACCTCCACGATGCCCTTGTAGTCCAGGCCGTGCAGGCTCAGCAGGGTGCTCTTGAGGGTCCAGGGGTCCTCGGGCAGCAGGCTCGAGGTCGGCTCGGTCTCGGCGTTCTCGTACGCGTCGGCGTCGAACTCGGGGCAGGGGAACGCCTCCTTGCCGTCCGCGTCCTTCGAGGGGGACGAGGAGGGCTTCGGAAGGGCCTTGTCCGCCTTGTCCTTGGCGTCCTCGACGGTCTTCCCCACCCCGTCCACGGTGTCCTTGACGCCCTTGCCCACCTTGTCCACCGTGTCCTTGACCGGATCGGTGAGCTTGTCGGAGCTCTTGGACTTCGACGGGGAGGGCGACGGCGACGAGCTGGGCTCCTCGCTCGACGAGGGGCTCGGCGAGGCGCTCGGCTCGGCCGACTCCTTCGCCTTCTCCTCGGGCGTCAGGATGTCGTGGAGCGCGTCCCCGAGACCCAGCGGGTCCAGGGGGTTCTTGGACTTCGACGGGCTCGGCGAGGCCGACGGCTCCTCGTCCCCGGCGCCGGAGTCCCCGGCATCGGAGGAGGGCGCGGAGGAACGGGACGGAGACGGCGTGGAGGTGGCCTTGCCATCGTCCGAGCCCGCCTTGCCGTCCGAGGAGTCCTCAGAGCCCTTGGAGCCGTCCTGGGAGCCCTTCTCGGGCGAACCCTTCGCGTCCTCGGCGCCCTTGTCGTCCTTGGAGTCCTTGTCGGCCTTGTCGGCCTTGTCGTCGCGCTGCGAGTCCGAGGCGTCCTTGCCGCCCTTGGAGTCGTCCTTGTCCGCCTCGTCCGGCTGGGACACACACGGCCCGGCCTTGTACCGGTCCTCGGGCCGGGGGTTGGCCGAGGCGAGCTGCGGAGTGAGCCCCATGCCCATCAGCACGGCCGTCGGCATGGCGGCCAGCGCTATGGCCTTGCCGGCGGGCACCTGAAGGCGGGTGAGTACCGACTTCTTCGGTGCCGCGTGCCGCGGGCCCGTTCTGACCCGGCGCGGGCTCACTCCCTCCGGCTGCTCGGGTCGGTCTTCACCCCGCACGGTGCCTCCCATTCCTGGCTTCCTGGTCCGGTGCGGACCCGGCCCCGGCCGGTTCCGGCACGTTGTCACCGTTCCCGTCGTCCTGCGGCGCCGCTCCCGGCCCTTCGGCCGGCTGCGCGGAGGGAGTCTCACCCGGTGCCCAGGAGATGCTCATGCCGCCGCCGAACAGCGCGAGCAGGAATCCCATCAGGAAGCCGCCGAAGTTCGAAACGGGGATCGACACCAGGCCGAGCAGGATCGTGGCGACTCCGGCGAACACCCGCACCATGGGCTGGAACCACATGGTCAGGCCCAGGACCACCAACAGCACCCCGATGATCAGCGAGGCCGATCCGGCGGTGGTGGACATGTTGATGGTGAATCCGCCCGCGTTGACGTCGTTGTACGGGAAGTACATGATCGGCAGCCCCGCGAGCAGGCTCAACAGCCCGGCCCAGAACGGGCGCTGCCAGCGCCACGCCCTGAAGGACTCCCGCCAACGGCTGATACGGTCACTCGCCCCCGGCGACTCGGCACTCATCGAAAACAGCTCCCTGGGGCTGGCGATCGGTGTGATCGCGGTTGTTCTACAGCAGTACTAGCGTGGCGCATTCGCGCTGCTGGTCGATGCCCGGGTGAGGGGCAGCACCGCGGCCCCTCACCCTCAGCTCAACGGATCAGAAGCACTCGTTCTTGCCCTTGCTGACCTTCATCGAAAGGCCGGAGAGCTTGAACGTGCCCGCACTGGTCGCCCAGGCGGTCTGCTTCACACCGACCAGCGTCGCCGAATCCGACTGCTGGCCGAACGAGCCGGGATCGGCCGCATCGCCCTTGTTGATGCCAGGGCCCTTGTGCGCGTCACCCGCCGCCACACCGATGTCGATCCCACGGAACGTGGCGTCCGCGTTGAGCTGATCGAGATCGATGAAGAGGTTCTTGGCCTCGACCTGCTTGCTGCCGTTGCCTGCCGTCAGCTTCAGCGACACATCGCCGAAGACGGGAACCGGGATCACGACGGACTGGCACAGGCCCTTGAGCTTCGCGCTCTTGAACGCCGACACCGCGACGGGGACCTTCTTGCCCCCGTGCTGGGTGTCCAGCGCTCCGTACTGCGCGAACCCGGTGCCGTCGAGCCGGTCGACCGAGACCTTGAACTGCTGACCGGACACGTTGAACGAGGCCGCGAGCGCACCCTGGGACAGGGCGACGCCGATCGCGGCCGTGGCAGCAACGCTCGGCACCATGACAACGGCGAACCGCTTCCATCTGGTGCCGCCACGAGCCACGGACTCCATGACTTTCCTCCTTCTCGGACGTACATCTCCGGCCGGGGCGAACCCCGGACCTGGGATGGGAGAAGTGCTACGTCCTCGGGAAGGAGAGCGCCCACGTCTGACAGGCGCACACCGCACCCGCAACACCGGCGATCACCCCCGAGCGACAACCACTGGCCACGCAATCTCGCGCAACCTCCTGGACAGGCCCTGCCTTTTGGGCAGAGACCCCCCTGTCCACGGCCGGCGCCACTGCCGCCGGCCTGCCCGGTGGGGACCCAACCACACCGACGCGCCGACCGGATGCCGAGCTACGGGGGGATGGACCGAGCTTGGCCGATCGTGGTCCATTCCCGGCCCGGGCACAAGGGGTTCGTTACTAGCGAGTAACGGACGGATAACCGAACTGCGGCAGGACGGTCGAGATCGGGCACGCAGGGTTGCCGGACTGTGACCGGAAAGAGAGGGAGATTTACTCCAAGACCGGACAAAGCCCGGGCCCGCATTTACTGGCAGTAACAGCGGCCGCGTTTACCAAGTTTTGGTAAAGAGCGGCCGCTGTGTTGTTTGAGGAGCCCGAGGTCAGAACAGCACGCGCGCCAACGCGCTGCGCGCCGCCACCACTCGGGGGTCCTCACCGCCGATCACCTCGAACAGACTCAGGAGATGAACGCGGGCCGCGTCCCGGTCGTCCCCCGTGGTGCGACGCACCGTGTCCACCAACCGCCCGAAGGCGTCTTCCACATGACCGCCCACCAAGTCCAGGTCGGCCGCCGTGATCTGGGCCCTGGCATCCGCGGGGTTCTCCGCGGCCGCCTTGCGCACCTGGGTGGCGTCCACTCCCTGAACGCGCTCCAGCAACTGGGCCTGGGCCAGACCCAGCTTCGCCTCGTTGTTGGCCGGGTCGTCGGCGAGCACGCTCTGGTACGCCCGCACCGCACCGCCCAGGTCTCCCGCGTCCAGCGCCTGATGGGCCGCGCCGAGCGCGGTCTCCTGCGGCGACTCGGGGACCTCCGGGGCGGCCTCCTCGGCAGCCTCGTCCTGGGCGCCGGGTTCAACAGGGGTACCCACGATGCCGAACTGCTGCTCCGCCGCCTGGATCAGCTGGTCCAGCACCTGGCGGATCTGCGCCTCGGGCGCGGCACCCTGGAAGAGCGGCACCGGCTGGCCCGCGATCACCGCGAAGACCGCGGGGATGCCCTGGACGCCGAACTGCTGGAAGAGCATCTGGTTGGCGTCGACGTCGATCTTGGCGAGGACGAACTGCCCGGCGTACTCCGTCGCCAGCCGCTCCAGGACGGGACCGAGCTGCTTGCACGGCTCGCACCACTCGGCCCAGAAGTCGATGACGACCGGCACTTCGGTGGAGCGCTGCAGGACGTCCTGCTGAAAACCCGCTTCGTCGACATTGAAGATCAGACGGGCGGGCGCCGCGGCGCCCCCGGAGCGGGCCGCCTGGGCCCGCGCCTTCTCCGCCTTCTGCTTCGCTTCTCCGGCCGCCTTCACCGCGGCGAGGTCGACCACTCCACTCATGGACATGTTCCGTGGCTGCATGGTCCCATCCTCCCCTCTTCCCGCGGTGAAGGGAAAAGCGCATCGGCCGATGGCCCGGCCGTGGCACACCCTTACGCTACGAGCCGTAGCGTAACTCACCAGGGGCGGTGTGCGGTACTGGCGGGTAGGGTGCCGCGCATGAGCCCGTCCGCACGCCGCACCGGGCGCCCGCGCAGCGCCGAGGCCGACCGAGCCATCCTGGGCGCCACCCGTGCCGCCCTGGTGGAACTGGGCTGGGCGAAGCTGACGCTGGGCGATGTGGCGGCCCGCGCCGGGGTCGCCAAGACGACGCTCTACCGCCGCTGGGCCAGCAAGTGCGAGCTGGTGGTGGACGCGATCGCGGCGGTCTTCGACGAGCACCTGGAGGCGACCGACCGCGGCAGTCTGCACGCCGATGTGGAGGCCGTGGTGATCCGGCTGGGGTCACTGCTGGAGCGCCCCGAGACCGGCACCGCGCTGATGGCCGTCATCGCGGAGGCCATGCACGACGAGGCGCTGCGGTGCCGGGTCCGCTCGGCGATCGTGGACCGCCAGAAGCGGCTGGTCATGGTCGGCCGGGAGCGCGCCCGGCTCCGCGGTGAGCTGCCGCGCGAGGAGGACCCGGAGGAGTCGGCCCGCAACGCGGACCTGATCTTCGACACGGTCGCCGGGGCGGTGCTCCACCGGCTGATGATCAGCGCGGAGCCGGTGGACCCGCGATGGGCCCGGGACTTCACGGATCTGCTGCTGTACGGACTGACCGGGGCGGATTCCGGCGGCGCCGCGGCCGGCCCCGCCCCGGACGGGGCTCAGAAGCCGGCCGGCTCCGTATAGATTCCCCACTCCTCGCGCAGGGCGTCGCAGATCTCTCCGAGGCTCGCCTCGGCGCGCACGGCCTTCAGCATCGGCTCGATCATGTTGGAGCCCTCGCTGGCGGCGGCGACCAGCGCCTTCAGCCCCTCGGCGATCTCGGCCTCGTCCCGGCCGGCCTTACGGGCACCCAGCACCCGCACCTGCTCGCGCTCGACCTCGTGGCTGACCCGCAGGATCTCCAGATCGCCGGTGACCGAGCCCTCGTGGCAGTTGACGCCGACGACCTTCTTGTCCCCCTTCTCCAGGGACCGCTGGTAGCGGAAGGCGGATTCGGCGATCTCGCCGGTGAACCAGCCGTCCTCGATGCCCTGGAGGATGCCGGCGGTGATCGGCCACCGGGGCTCCTGCCCGTCCGGCACCGTGCGGCGGCCGCGCTCCTTGATCTGCTCGAAGATCTTCTCGGCGTCGGCCTCGATCCGGTCGGTCAGCGCCTCGAGGTACCAGGAACCGCCCAGCGGATCGGCCACGTTGAGGACCCCGGTCTCCTCCATCAGCACCTGCTGGGTGCGCAGGGCGATCTCGGCGGCCTGCTCACTGGGCAGGGCGAGGGTCTCGTCCAGGGCGTTGGTGTGCAGCGAGTTGGTGCCGCCGAGGACCGCGGCGAGGGCCTCCACCGCCGTCCGCACCACGTTGTTGTACGGCTGCTGGGCGGTGAGCGAGACCCCGGCGGTCTGGGTGTGGAACCGCAGCCACTGCGCCTTCTCGGTCTTCGCCCCGTAGACATCGCGCATCCAGCGGGCCCAGATCCGGCGGGCGGCGCGGAATTTGGCGATCTCCTCGAAGAAGTCGACATGCGCGTCGAAGAAGAAGGAGAGCCCGGGCGCGAAGGTGTCGACGTCCAGCCCGCGGGAGAGGCCGAGCTCCACATAGCCGAAGCCGTCGGCGAGGGTGTACGCCAGCTCCTGCGCGGCCGTCGCCCCGGCCTCGCGGATGTGGTAGCCGGAGACCGACAGCGGCTTGTACGCCGGGATGCCCTCGGAGCAGTACTCCATCAGGTCGCCGATCAGCTTCAGATGCGGCTCGGGCGGGAAGAGCCACTCCTTCTGCGCGATGTACTCCTTGAAGATGTCCGTCTGGAGGGTGCCGTTGAGCCGCGAGATGTCCACGCCCTGGCGCTCCGCGGCGACCAGATACATACAGAAGACGGGGACGGCGGGACCGCTGATGGTCATCGAGGTGGTGACATCGCCGAGCGGGATGTCCTTGAAGAGGATCTCCATGTCGGCGGCGGAGTCGATGGCGACACCGCAGTGGCCGACCTCGCCGAGCGCATGCGGATCGTCGGAGTCGCGGCCCATCAGGGTCGGCATGTCGAAGGCGACCGAGAGCCCGCCGCCGCCCGCCTTGAGGATCATCTTGTAGCGCTCGTTGGTCTGCTCGGCATTGCCGAACCCGGCGAACTGGCGGATGGTCCAGGCCCGGCCCCGGTAACCGGTGGCATAGAGGCCACGGGTGTACGGGAACTCGCCGGGCCAGCCGATCCGCTCGAACCCCGCCACGGTGTCGCCCGGAGCGGGTCCGTAGACCGGCTCGACGGGGTCCCCCGACAGCGTGGAGAAGTCGGCTTCGCGCTTGTGTGCCGCGTCGTACCGGGCCTGCCACCGTCGGCGGCCCGCCTCAATGCCTTCGGCGTCCATGCCTCAAAAGTACTAGGACGTCCTAGTAATTGTCGACGCGAACGCGCCGCGGTGAGCCGATCGGGGGTACTCCACCACCCGGCCGCGCGCCTCGTCCGACCCCGGACGGGACGCGCGGAAGGGACGCGCGGAAGGGCTGCAGACCGCCGGTCAGACCTGCGCGGGCGCCGGCTCGGCGCCGCTGACCAGCGGCTCCACCTCGCGGGTGACCTTGCGCTCGACGAAGAACGCGGCCGTCGGGATGGTGCCCGCGACCAGGACCCACAGCAGCTTGCCGAACGGCCACTTGGCCTTGGAGCCGAGGTCGAAGGCGAAGACCAGGTAGATGATGTAGAGCACACCGTGGATCTGGGAGACCACGAGCGTGAGGTCCTCGCCCGTGTCGAAGCCGTACTTGAACACCATGCAGGTGCAGAGCACGAGCAGCATCACTGCGGTGACGTAAGCCATGACCCGGTAGCGGGTCAGCACGCTGCGTTTCATGCCCTGAGCGTAACCGCCCGTTCCGGGGCGATCTTCGCCGCCCCCGGGTCTTGGTCAGCCGTCCTCGAAGTCCTCCGCGGCGACCCGCAGCGGGCGCAGCATCTCGAAGATCTTGCCGCAGTCCTCGGCGTCGTAGACCCCGAGCCCGAATTCCATCGCCATCAGATCGCGGGTGGCCGATTCGACCACCTCACGGCCCCGGTCGGTGATCGAGGCCAGGGTGCCGCGGCCGTCGTTGGGGTTCGGCCGCTTGTCGACCAGACCCGATTTGACCAGGCGGTCCACCGTATTGGTGACCGAGGTCGGGTGGACCATCAGCCGCTCGCCGATCTTGGACATCGGCAGCTCACCGGACTTGGAGAAGGTGAGCAGCACCAGAGCCTCATAGCGGGCGAAGGTCAGTCCGTACGGTCTGACGACCGCGTCGACCTGGCTGAGCAGAATCTGGTGGGCGCGCATGATCGAAGTGATCGCGCCCATGGAGGGCACGGACCCCCACCGCTGCTTCCAGAGCTCATCGGCACGGGCGATGGGGTCGAACGACAGGCTGAGCGGCTTCGGCACACCACCGACCCTACCGGCCGGTCATATCGTGGTCAGCCCCATCTCACACTTCGGGCCGGGCGGACCCGGGGACGGTGCGCCGCACCTCCAGCGCCACCAGCAGTGAGCACAGCGCCCCGCAGCCACCCGCCGTCGCGGCGACCACATGGACCGGTACGAACTCGGCGACCGCGCCGGAGACCGCCATGCCGAGACCCTGCGCGGTCATCAGCCCGGCCGTCAGCACCGTCATCGCCCGGCCGCGCAGCTCGTCCGGTACGGCGGCGAGAAACCACTGGTCGAGGCCGAGGCTGTAGGCGATACCGCAGCCGGTCAGCAGCTGCAGGGCCAGCGCCCAGCCGAACGACGGACGGACGGCGTACCCCAGGGCGGGCAGCATCGCCAGGACGCCGACCGGCAGCGTCAGCCGGGCCCGGGCCCGCGGCCCCAGCAGCGAGCCCACCAGTGCCTCGCTGACGATCGCGCCGATGGGCATCCCGCACATCAGCAGCCCGAGCCCCACCGAGCCGAGCCCCAGCCCATCGGAGTACGGCGTCAGCAGCGCCTCCGGCATCACCACGAACATCGGCGGCACCCACGACAGCAGCATCAGCGCCCGGATCCTGCGGTCCGCGAACAGCCGCCGCATCCCGCTCAGCGAGTCCCCGAGCAGGGGGCACCTCCCAGCGGTAGCTGGGGGAGCCCCGCCACTGGCCACCTGCCGGGCAGGGCGGCGGCGGGTGCCGAAGCGGAGCACCAGCGCCGAGCCGACGAGCGCCGCCGCCGTGAGCGCCAGCGCGGCCCGCGGCGAGACGGCGGCCAGCAGCAGGCCACCGACCCCGAACCCGGCGAGCTGTGCGGTCTGGGCGGTGATCCGGATGACCGAGCGGCCCAGGACGAAGGCGTCGCCCTCGCCGAGGATGTCGCCGAGCGTCGCCGACCGGGTCCCGCTGAACACCGGCGAGATCGCGGCGGGCACACAGCGCAGCGCGAGCAGCGCGGCCACCGGCATCCCCGGCACCACCATGGCGGCCACGCATCCGGCGTGCACCAGATCGCAGACCACCAGCACCCGGCGGGCCGGGAAGCGGTCGGCGACGGAGGACAGCAGGGCGCCGCCGATCACATACGGCAGCATCGAGGTGGCGAACGTCAGGGCGCTGAGCAGCGGCGACCCGGTGAGCCGGAAGACCAGCACGGACAGCGCGAGCTGGCCGACCACCTCGCCCAGCATGGAGACCAGATGCGCGGCGAAGACGGCCCGGAACTCCCGGACCGCGAACACCGCGCCATAGCCCGCGCCCCCCGGACCCCGCGGCGGCCCCTGGTCGTCACCGGGCGCGAGCTCGGGTCGGGAGGCGTGCGCGTCGGGGCGCGACTCGGCAGGACCCGTGGTACCGGGCCCGGAGGGCGTTGACATGCCGGAAGCGTGCCCGTACGGGCGGGGCGGGCTCTAGTGTTTCGGCCAGAGCCGAATCTTCGCGATCGGGAGCGGGACCATGCCACTGCATATGCATTTCGGCGCCGCCGATCTGCTGCGCTGCCGGTTCGCCATCTCGCCCCTGTGCCAGACGCACGAGGCGGTGCGCACGCTGCGCCGGACCGAGCGGCACGGCTACCACCTGCCGTGGCTGCGGCGGGTGCGGGAGGCGGTGACCGGGCTCGATCTGTCGGAGCTGTGGCTGCTGATGCCCGGGCGGGGCGGCTACACCCCGGACTTCCTGGGTCCGCCGCCCGAGGTGCCCTACGCGCCGTTCGAGGACGAGCTGGCGCGGATGCGGGCCACCGACCCGGCCGCCGCCCACCGGGAGCTGGTCCTGTCCCTGGCGTGCACGCCGGGGGCCGCCGAGTCCCCGCGGGGCCGGGCGATGCTGGCCGATCCGGCGCGGGCCGTCCAGCGGCTGGCCGATGTGACCGAACGGGCCTGGCGGGCCCTGGTCGAACCCGACTGGCCCCGGCTGCGGGCCCTGCTGGAGGCCGATATCGGCTATCGCTCCCGGCAGTTGGCCGACGGCGGCCTGGAGCGGCTGTTCGCCGATCTGCGGCCCGCGCTGCGGTGGACCGACGGCACGCTCACCATCCATACCTCCGCGCTCCCCGCCCGCACGCAGGACCTCAATGGGCGCGGGGTGCTGCTGATGCCCAGCGTCTTCGTCTGGCCGGATGTGGTGAGCGGCTTCGCCCCGCCGTGGCAGCCCACGGTGATCTATCCGGCGCGCGGGGTCGGCGGGCTGTGGCGGGAGCCGGACGCGGAGGGGCGGGACGCGCTCGTACGCCTCCTGGGCGCGGGCCGCGCGGCGGTCCTCGCCGCGCTGGAGGAGCCCGCCTCCACCACGGCCCTGGCCGCCCGCCTCGGCCTCGCGCCCTCGTCGGTCTCGGCCCATCTCGCGGTGCTGCGCGCCGCCGGACTGCTCAGCTCACGGCGCCAGGGCCATCAGGTGCTGTACGAGCGCACACCGCTGGGCATGGCCCTGGTGGGCGGGGGCTGAGCGGCCCCGAGGCGGTCGGCCGCTCTCGGTCAGTTGGTCGGCCGGGCAACCGGTCAGTCGGACAGATGGCGCTCGACCGTCTCGACCTTGGAGGTCAGACCGTCCGTGACGCCGGGGCGGATATCGGCCTTGAGGACCACCGAGACCCGGGGCGCCCGGGCCTCCACCACGGCGACGGCGCGCTTGACGACGTCCATGACCTCGTCCCACTCGCCCTCGATCGAGGTGAACATCGCGTCCGTACGGTTCGGCAGCCCCGACTCACGGACCACCCGCACCGCGTCGGCGACGTACTCCCCCACGTCCTCGCCGACGCCCAGCGGCGTCACCGAAAAGGCGACGATCATGCGTTGACCACGCCCTCCTTACGGGCGCGGGCCGCGATCACACCGGCCTCGGTCTCCCGCTTGAGCTTGCGCTCGGCGAAGAAGCCGCCGGTGGGCAGGACGGAGAGGACGAAGTACAGGGCCGCGGTCTGCCACTTCCACTTGGTCCGGTTCCAGGCGTCCGCCCAGAAGACCACGTAGAGGATGAAGAGCACGCCGTGCACCATGCCCATCACCGGCACCGCGTTGAAGTCCGAGGTGCGCTTGAGCACCGAGCAGATGAGCAGCAGCAGGAACGACACGGCCTCGGGCGCGGAGACCAGGCGGAGCCGGCGCAGCGCGGTGGCGGTCTTGAAGTCCACGAGAGCACCTTCGTGTGAAGAGGGGTACGGCAGAACACAGACCGGCTTGTGAATCTATGCACAAGCCTGCGCCCATTGTCGCAGCTTCGCGGGCGATCATGGCCCGGGGGGCACCCCCCGCCCCCGGCGCTCCCTGTCCGCCGACGTCAGAGCCCGCTACCGTCGGCTCCGTGGCTCAGTTTCGGCTCCAGGGAAGCAGGGTGCTCGCGGTCGACCTGACCGGCGACTCCGTGAAGGCCAAGAACGGCGCGATGGTCGCCTACGAGGGGGAGATGACCTTCAAGAAGAAGACCGGCGGCGGGGAGGGGCTGCGCGGGATGGTGACCCGGCGGCTCACCGGGGAGCAGATGGCGGTCATGGAGGTGAAGGGGCACGGCACGTGCTACTTCGCCGACCGGGCGAGCGAGATCAACCTGGTGTCGCTGCACGGCGAGAAGCTGTACGTGGAGTCCAGCAATCTGCTGTGCACGGACTCCGCGCTGCGCACCGGCGCCTCCTTCACCGGGCTGCGCGGCTCCGCACAGGGCAACGGCCTGTTCACCACGACCGTCGAGGGCACCGGCCAGGCCGCGCTCGTCTCGGCCGGCACGGCGATCGTGCTGCGCGTCACCCCGCAGACGCCGCTGCAGGTCGACCCGGGCGCCTACCTCGCCCACACCGGCGGCCTCAAGCAGCACTTCCAGACGGGGGTGAACTTCCGGGCGCTGATAGGCGAGAGCGGCGGGGAGTCCTTCCAGATCCGTTTCGAGGGCGACGGACTGGTCTACGTCCAGCCCAGCGAACGCAACACCATTGGAGGTGAGCTCTGATGCCGTTCACGATGCTCACCTCCCGCATGGTCGAGGCCCAGGTGCTGCCCGGGCAGACCCTGTTCAGCCAGCGCGGCGCGATGCTCGCCTACCGCGGGGACGTACGGTTCACCCCCAGCATCACCGGCGGGCAGCGCGGGGTGCGGGGGATGATCGGGCGGCGGATCGCCGACGAGGACACCCCGCTGATGACCGTCGAGGGCCAGGGCACGGTGATGTTCGGGCACGGCGGCCATCACGTCCAGGTGATCGACCTGGCCGGCGACACCCTCTATGTGGAGTCGGACCGGCTGCTGGCCTTCGACGGCTCGCTGCGCCAGGGCACGATGTTCCTCGGCTCCCAGGGCGGGGTGATGGGCATGGTGCGCGGCCAGGTCACCGGACAGGGGCTGTTCACCACCACCCTGGAGGGACACGGCTCCGCGGCGGTCATGGCGCACGGCGGGGTGCTGGAGCTGCCGATCGGCCCGGGACGTCCGGTGCATGTCGATCCGCAAGCCTATGTCGCCCACCGGGGTGATGTTCGCAATAAGCTCTCGACGGCGATCGGCTGGCGCGAAATGGTGGGCCGCGGCTCGGGGGAGGCGTTCCAACTGGAGCTGTCCGGCACCGGCATGGTCTATGTCCAGGCATCGGAGGAGAAGCTGTGAACGGCCCCGTGATCCACGACGCCTGGACGCTGCCCGTCGACGACAACATCAATCCGTACGCCTTCAGCGTGGACCTGAACGGCCAGTGGTTCCTGCAGAAGGGGAAGATGGTCGCCTACTACGGGCAGATCGACTTCCACGGCGTCGGCATGGGCCACCTCGACCACCTCATCGCGTACAGCTTCCACTCCCCGCTGCACGCGGCGGACTGGGTGGTGGCCGAGGGTCAGGGAAAGATGGTGCTCGCCGACCGCGCCTTCGACGTCAACTCCTATGACCTGGACGACGGCAACCTCTCCATCCGGTCCGGCAATCTGCTGGCCTTCCAGCCGTCGCTGTCCCTGAAGCAGTCCATCGTCCCGGGCTTTCTCACCCTCATCGGCACGGGGAAGTTCGTGGCCGCGTCCAATGGGCCCGTGGTCTTCATGGAGCCGCCGATCCGGGTGGACCCGCAGGCGCTGGTGGGCTGGGCGGACTGCCCGACACCGTGCCACCACTACGACCACCAGTATCTGCGCGGGTTCCTCGGGGCCATCAGGTCGCGCACGGGGATCGGGGGCGCGTCGGGCGAGGAGCACCAGTTCGAGTTCGTGGGCGCGGGGACCGTGCTGCTGCAGTCCACGGAGCAGGTCGTCGCCGAGATATCGGTCGGCGAGACAGGGGGTACCGGTTCGTGAGCGCGAACATGCGGAGTGTAACGTCGAACAGGTGACCTCTAGCCCGATACATCCATTGGTTCGGAATTCAACTTCTATAGGTAGAATACATCCCATGGAGACCGAGAACGGCACGCGCTGGCTCAGCGATGAGGAACAGCGCGCGTGGCGCACCCACCTGGATGTCAGCCGGCTGCTGACCTACCAGCTCGAAAAAGACCTGCAGCCGTTCGGCCTGACCATGAACGACTACGAGATCCTGGTCAACCTCTCGGAGTCGGAGGACCGCCGGATGCGGATGAGCGATCTCGCCTCCGCGACCCTGCAGTCCAAGAGCCGGCTGTCCCACCAGATCACCCGGATGGAGAACGCCGGCCTGGTCCGCCGCGAGAACTGCGAATCCGACCGACGGGGGCTGTACGCCGTGCTGACCGAGCACGGCTGGGAAACCATGCGCAAGGTCGCACCCCACCATGTGGCGTCCGTGCGCAGCCACTTCATCGATCTGCTCGCGCCGGAGGACCTCAAGGCGCTGTACGGATCGCTGGTGCCCGTCGCGGAGCATCTGCGCGCCCAGCGGGGCCGGGTCTAGGCAGGAACCCGCAGCTCGAACAGGGCACCGCCCTCAGGTGCCGCCCGGACGGCCAAGGTGCCGCCGTGGCGCACCGCCACGTCCCGCGCGATGGCGAGGCCGAGCCCGGCCCCGCCATCGTCGCGGCTGCGGGCGTCGTCGAGCCGTACGAACCGCTCGAAGATCCGCTCCCGCTCGCCCTCGCGCACCAGCGCGTCCAGCCGGGCCAGCAGCAGATCGGCCGCGAGCCGCTGCAGCCGCACCACGTCCTCCACCGCGCCGTCCAGGTCCAGCAGCTCCGGATGGGAGACGTCCGCCACGAAGGCCCGCTGCCGCTCGACCGACGCCCGAACCCGGCACGGGCACCCGTGATGGCGGCCGTCTCCCGCCGGATGCCCTCCACCGCGCCCTGCCCGGTGGGCAGCGGGGCGCCCGAGTAGACCGTGTGCGGGCCGTGGGCGCCTCCGGCCGACAGCCTCCACCCCGTCCCAGGGCTTTGCGACCTGGACCCCCGCCGGGGCTCCGCCCCGGACCCCGCTCCTCAAACGCCGGAGGGGCTGAATTACTCCCCGCCCCGGGGCAACCCCGCTCCGTCACCCCTGCTCCGTCACCCCGGCCACCAACTCATCCGCCGCCGTATACGGATCCAGCTCACCGGCCACGACCCGCTCCGCGAGCGCCCCCAGGCGCCGATCCCCGTGCAGATCGCCGATCCGCTCCCGCAGCGCCGTCACCGCGATCGTCTCGACCTCGCCCGCCGCCCGCCGCATCCGGCGCTCCGCGAGCACACCGTGCTCCTCCATCCACGCACGGTGCTTCTCCAGCGCCTCGACGACCTCGTCGATCCCCTCGCCGCGCGCCGCCACGGTCTTCACGATCGGCGGCCGCCAGTCCCCCGGCGCCCGCCCCTCGCCCAGGCCCAGCATGTGGTTGAGCTCCCGGGCCGTGGCATCGGCCCCTTCCCGGTCGGCCTTGTTGACCACGTACACATCGCCGATCTCCAGGATCCCGGCCTTGGCCGCCTGGATCCCGTCCCCCATCCCCGGCGCGAGCAGCAGCACACTCGTATCGGCCTGGGCGGCGATCTCGACCTCGGACTGACCGACGCCCACCGTCTCCACCAGCACCACGTCGCACCCGGCCGCGTCCAGCACCCGGATGGCCTGCGGAGCGGCCCAGGCGAGTCCGCCGAGGTGACCGCGCGTGGCCATGGAGCGGATGTAGACGCCGGGGTCGGAGGCGTGCTCCGACATCCGTACGCGGTCGCCCAGGAGCGCCCCGCCGGAGAACGGCGAGGAGGGGTCGACGGCGAGGACGCCCACCCGCTTGCCGATCCGCCGGTAGGCGGAGACGAGCGCGGAGGTCGAGGTGGACTTGCCGACCCCCGGCGAGCCGGTCACCCCGACCACATACGCACCCCCGGCCAGCGGAGCGAGCGCGGCCATCACCTCGCGCAGCTGCGGCGAGGCGCCCTCGACCAGCGAGATGAGCCGGGCGACCGCACGCGGCCGCCCCTGCCGCGCCTGCTCCACCAGCGTGGGCACATCAGCCATGGCTGCCGTACTCCTTACCGCTTCATCGCTACATCGCTACATCCCAACGGAAACCGACGCCCCGCGAGGGAACCGCCCACAGGCAATCCACCCACGACAGGCGAACCGCCTACTCCCCCGCCGGCACCCGCAGGATCAACGCGTCCCCCTGCCCACCCCCACCGCACAACGCCGCCGCCCCGGTCCCGCCCCCACGCCGTCGCAGCTCCAGCGCGAGATGCAGCGCGATCCTCGCACCGGACATCCCGATGGGGTGGCCGAGGGCAATCGCGCCCCCATTCACATTCACCCTTTCGGGGGAAACACCTAGATCCTTCATGGACTGCACGGCGACCGCGGCGAACGCCTCGTTGATCTCGATGAGATCGAGATCGTCCACCGTCAGCCCCTCCTTGCCCAGGGCGTGCGCGATCGCGTTGGACGGCTGGGACTGGAGCGAGTTGTCGGGTCCCGCCACATTCCCGTGGGCGCCGATCTCGGCGATCCACTCCAGCCCCAGCTCCTCGGCCTTGGCCTTGCTCATCACGACGACCGCGGCGGCCCCGTCCGAGATCTGCGACGACGTGCCCGCCGTGATCGTCCCGTCCTTGGCGAACGCGGGGCGCAGCCGGCCCAGCAGCTCGGTCGTGGTCTCGCCGCGGATGCCCTCGTCCTTGTCGAAGACCACCGGCTCGCCCTTGCGCTGCGGGATCTCCACGGGGGTGATCTCGGCGTCGAAGAGGCCGTTCTTCTGCGCGGCCGCGGCCCGCTGGTGGGACTGGGCGGCGAACTCGTCCTGCTCGGGGCGCTGGATGCCCAGCCGGGTGTTGTGCTTCTCGGTGGACTCGCCCATGGCGATGGACTCGAAGGCGTCGGTCAGCCCGTCGTGCGCCATCGCGTCGAGCATCTCGATCGCGCCGTACTTGTAGCCCTCACGGGACTTGGGCAGCAGATGGGGGGCGTTGGTCATGGACTCCTGGCCGCCCGCGACCACGATGTCGAACTCGCCCGCGCGAATGAGCTGGTCGGCCAGGGCGATCGCGTCCAGCCCGGAGAGGCAGACCTTGTTGATCGTGAGGGCGGGCACGCTCATCGGGATGCCGGCCTTGACCGCCGCCTGCCGGGCCGGAATCTGCCCGGCGCCCGCCTGGAGCACCTGCCCCATGATCACGTACTGCACCTGCTCCGCGCCGACCCCGGCCCGCTCCAGCGCGGCCTTGATCGCGATTCCGCCCAGGTCCGCGCCGGAGAACGGGCGCAGGCCGCCGAGCAGCCGTCCCATGGGCGTCCGGGCGCCCGCCACCATCACAGAGGTCGTACGAGTCATTGGTGCGTCCCCTTCACGAGGAGAAGGAAGTTAACGAGGGTTATCGTCAATGTACTGACGAGTACCCGCGCGGTCACCGGCCCATCGGTGTGATCGCGCGCACGTTGCGTAACCGGCTGTGCGGCGGTGCACTGTTCCCATGCTGACGAGAATCGACCACATCGGGATCGCCTGCTTCGATCTCGACAAGACTGTTGAGTTCTACCGTGCCACGTACGGCTTCGAGGTGTTCCACTCCGAGATCAACGAGGAGCAGGGCGTCCGCGAGGCCATGCTCAAGATCAATGAGACCTCCGACGGCGGGGCCTCGTACCTGCAGCTTCTCGAGCCGATCCGGGAGGACTCCGCGGTCGGCAAGTGGATGGCCAAGAACGGTGAGGGCGTCCACCACATCGCCTTCGGCACCGCGGACGTCGACACCGACTCCGAGGCCATCCGCGACAAGGGCGTCCGGGTCCTCTACGAACAGCCCCGCCGCGGCTCGATGGACTCCCGGATCACCTTCCTCCACCCCAAGGACTGTCACGGTGTGCTGACCGAGCTCGTCACCGCCGCGGACCCCGCCGCCCACAAGGGCGAAGAGGATCACTGAAGCGGACCACTGACCTACCCCTTCCCCGGCCGGTAGAGTGCAGCATCGGCCGGGGTACGGAATCGGAAAGGGATCGGGGTCCGGCCCGGGCTTCGCCGATGATCTGACACCATTTCTTCGGAAGGGCCAGCTCCGGTCCGACCCGGCACGCACTTCGCCTGGTCGGTACCGCAAGGGAACCGTCGAGGAACCCCTGGGCACCGCAAGGGACCACGGGGGACCACGAGGGTGACGGAGCCGGCCGCCAATGCGACCAGGGGACGGATGGGACCGCGCAGTGCGGGGCTACGACCGCTACGAGCCTGACGATCAGCTCTCCAAGTTCGAAGCCGAGATGGAGCGGCTGAAGACCGAGCGTGAGAAGGCCGTCCAGCACGCCGACGACCTCGGCTACCAAGTCGAGGTGCTGCGCGCCAAGCTCCATGAGGCGCGCCGCAACCTGGCGGCCCGCCCCGCCTACGACAGCGCCAACGTCGGCTACCAGGCAGAGCAGTTGCTGCGGGACGCCCAGCTCCAGGCGGACCAGCTGCGCGCCAACGCCGAGCGGGAGCTGCGCGAAACGCGGGCGCAGACCCAGCGACTGCTCCAGGAGCAGGCCGAGCGGCAGGCCCGGCTGGAGGCCGAGCTGCACGCCGAGGCCGTGGCCCGGCGTCAGCGGCTGGACCAGGAGCTGGCCGAGCGCCGCGCCACCGTCGAGTCGCATGTCAACGAGAACGTGGCCTGGGCCGAGCAGCTGCGGGCCCGTACCGAGGCGCAGGCCCGCCGGCTCATGGACGAGTCCCGGACGGAGGCCGAGCAGGCCCTGGCCGAGGCGCGCGCCGAAGCGCAGCGCATGACCGAACAGGCCCGTCAGCGGCTGGGCTCCGAGGCGGAGGCCGCCCGTGCCGAGGCCGAGGCGATCTTGCGCCGGGCCCGTAACGACGCCGAGCGGCTGCTGACCAACGCGGGCACCCAGGCCCAGGAGGCCACCGACCACGCGGCGCAGCTGCGCACCACCACCGCCGCCGAGGCGGACCAGGCGCGGCGTAACGCGGCCGAGCAGACCCGCGCCGCCGAGCAGCGGATGCAGGAGGCCGAGCAGGCGCTGCGCGAGGCGCGCAGCGAGGCCGAGAAGGTCGTCACCGAGGCCAAGGACGCGGCGGCCAAGCGGGTCGCGGCCGCCGAGTCGGACAACGAGCAGCGCACCCGTACCGCCAAGGCGGAGGTCGCCCGGCTGGTCGGCGAGGCCACCAAGGAGGCCGAGCGGCTGCGGGCCGAGGCCGAGCAGCTGCGGGACGACGCCCGCGCCGAGGCCGAGCGGATGGTCGCCGAGGCGGGCGACGACGCCAGGGCCAGGGCGGCCGAGGACTCGGCGGCCCAGCTGGCCAAGGCGGCCCGGAGCGCCGAGGAGGTGCTGACCCGCGCCTCGGAGCAGGCGCAGGCCACCACCAAGGCGGCCACCGACGAGGCCGAGCGGATCCGGAGCGAGGCCGAGGAAGAGGCGGACCGGCTGCGGGCCGAGGCGCACGACACGGCCGAGCAGCTCAAGGGCACGGCGAAGGACGACACCAAGGAGTACCGCGCCAAGACCGTCGAGCTGCAGGAGGAGGCCCGCCGGCTGCGCGGCGAGGCCGAGCAGCTCCGGTCGGAGGCGGTCGCCGAGGGCGAGCGGATCCGCACCGAGGCGCGCCGGGAGGCGGTCCAGCAGATCGAGGAGGCGGCCAGCACCGCCGAGGACCTGCTGACCAAGGCGAAGGCCGACGCGGAGGAGACCCGCTCGGGTGCCACCGCCGAGAGCGAGCGGGTGCGCACCGAGGCCATCGAGCGGGCCAACGCGCTGCGCCGGCAGGCCGATGAGCTGCTGAAGCGGGCCCGCGGCGAGGCCGAGGAGCTGGTGACCTCGGCCGAGGAACAGGCCGAGCGGGTCAAGTCGGAGGCGTCCGTCGCGGCCGAGGAGCTGCGCGAGGAGGCCGAGCGGGCCGCCGAGGACCGCCGTTCCGAGGCCGAGGGCGAGCTGAACCGGCTGCACCAGGAGGCCGAGCAGCGGCTCTCCTCCGCCGACGAGGCGCTGCGGGACGCCCGCACCGAGGCGGAGCGGCTGCGCAAGGAGACCGCCGAGGAGATCGAGCGGCAGCGCACGGAGTCCGCCGAACGGCTGAACGCGCTGCGCCAGCAGGCGGAGGACGAGGCCGTACGGCTGCGCGACGAGGCCGCCGCGGACGCGTCCAACGCGCGCGCCGAGGGCGAGTCGGTGGCCGTACGGCTGCGCGGCGAGGCCGCCGCGGAGGCCGAGCGGCTGCGCTCGGAGGCCCAGGAGACGGCCGACCGGGTGCGGGCGGAGGCGGCGAGCGCCGCCGAGCGGATCGGCGCCGAGGCCGCGGAGGCCCTGGCCGCCGCCCAGGAGGAGGCGGCCCGCCGCCGCCGCGAGGCCGAGGAGCTGCTCGCCGACGCCCGCGAGGAGGCGCAGGAGGAGCGGACCGCGGCCCGGGAGCAGAGCGAGGAGCTGCTGGCCGCCGCCCGGAACCGGGTCTCCGAGGCGCAGACCGAGGCGCAGCGGCTGGTCGAGGAGGCCGAGCGGCGCTCGGCCGATCTGGTGGCCGCCGCCGAGCAGACCGCACAGCAGGTGCGGGACTCGGTCGCGGGGCTGCACGAGCAGGCCGAGCAGGACATCACGGCGCTGCGCACGGCCGCGGAGCACGCCGCGGAGCGGATGCGCGGCGAGGCGCAGGGCGAGGCCGACCGGGTCCGCGCGGACGCCCAGGCGGAGCGGGAGCGCGCCTCGCAGGACGCCACGCGGATGCGGCGGGAGGCCCAGGAGGAGTCCGAGGCCGCCAAGTCGCTCGCGGAGCGCACGGTCGCCGAGGCGATCGCCGAGTCGGAGCGGCTGACCGAGCAGGCCCGCGAGGAGGCCGGCAGGCGCCGCGCCGAGGCCGCCGAGCAGGCGGACCGGCTGGTCACCGAGGCCACCCACGAGGCCGAGCGGCTGCGCGCGGAGGCCAACGAAACGCTCGACGAGGCGCGCCGTTCGGCCCACAAGACGCGTGCCGAGGCGGCCGAGCAGGCCGATACGCTGGTCGGCGGCGCGACCGAGGAGGCCCAGCGGCTGGTCTCGGAGGCCACCGCGCGGGCGCAGGCGCTGCGCACGGAGGCGTCCGACGCACGGGCGACGGCGGAGCAGGACGCGGCCCGCACCCGGGCCCAGGCCCGCGGCGACGCCAACAACATCCGCTCGGAGGCGGCCGAGCAGGCCGACCGGCTGGTCGCCGAGGCCCGCAGCGAGGCCGAGCGGCTGCACGCGGAGGCCGGCGCGGAGGCGGAGCGGCTGCGCGGCGAGGCCGCGGAGACCGTGGGTTCGGCGCAGCAGCACGCGGCGCGCACCCGGGCCGAGGCCGAGCGGATCGAGACCGAGGCGGCGGCCGAGGCGGAGCGGATCCGCAACGAGGCGCAGGCCGAGGCGGACCGGCTGGTCGACAGGGCGCGCGAGGACGCCAACAAGCGGCGCTCCGACGCCGCCGAGCAGGCCGACCGGCTGGTCACCGAGTCCTCGGCGGAGGCCGAGCGGCTCACCTCCGAGGCGCGGGAGGCGGCGCTGCGCACGGCGACCGCGGCCGAGGAGCAGGCCGACACCATGGTGGGCGTGGCCCGCCAGGAGGCCGACCGGCTGATCGCCGAGTCCACGGCCGAGGCCAACGCCATGGTGGAGAAGGCCCGTACGGACTCCGACACCATGCTCGGCGAGGCCCGGGGCGACGCCACGGCCATCCGGGAGCGCGCCGAGGAGCTGCGCGCTCGTACCGAGGCCGAGGTCGAGGAGTTGCACGAGCGGGCCCGCCGGGAGTCCGCGGAGCAGATGAAGGCCACCGGCGAGCGGGTCGACAAGCTGGTCGCGGCCGCCACCGCGCAGCTGATGAAGGCTGAGGAGAAGGCCAAGTCGCTGGTCGCGGAGGCGGAGAGCGAAGCGAGCCGGGTGCGGATCGCGGCGGTGAAGAAGGCCGAGGGTCTGCTCAAGGAGGCCGAGCAGAAGAAGACCGAGGCCGAGCGGGAGGCGGAGCGGCTCCGTAACCAGGCCACGGACGAGGCGCAGCAGATCGTGGACGAGGGCAAGCGCGAGCTGGAGTTGCTCAAGCGGCGCCGCGAGGACATCAACGCGGAGATCTCCCGTGTCCAGGACGTGCTAGAGGCGTTGGAATCCTTCGAGACCCCCGCGTCGGGTGGCGCGGGCGGCAAGGAGAACAACGGAGTCAAGACAGCGGCGGGCGCGGGTGCGACGAGGAGTGGAAAGCGGTCGGAGGGGTAACCGTATGCGGGGGACGAGGGTCGGCTGTGCCCGTCCGCGTCAATTTCGCGTAACTCTCGCGTCGGTCTGCGTCCATCACGGCATGTCCGTATCATCCCGACGAGTGACGAGGTCTCCGTCTTACTGCCACTCAAAAGGCTGGACATTCTGCAGATCAAACAGACGTTGACTCGATGACACGCCGCTCGGACCCCTAGGATTCCCTCTATCACCTCACCGGTCTCTTTCGACAGGAACCCCATGAGCGACACTTCCTCCCCCTTCGGCTTCGAGCTCGTGCGGCGTGGGTACGACCGCGGTCAGGTGGACGACCGCATTTCCAAGCTCGTCGCCGACCGTGACAGTGCACTGGCCCGTATCACCTCTCTGGAAAAGCGCATCGAGGAGCTGCACCTCGAGACGCAGAACGCTCAGGCCCAGATCAACGATTCGGAGCCGTCCTACGCGGGGCTCGGCGCCCGGGTCGAGAAGATCCTCCGTCTCGCCGAGGAAGAGGCGAAGGATCTGCGCGAGGAGGCTCGGCGCGCCGCCGAACAGCACCGTGAGCTGGCCGAGTCGGCCGCCCAGCAGGTCCGCAACGACGCCGAGTCGTTCGCCGCCGAGCGCAAGGCGAAGGCCGAGGACGAGGGCGCGCGGATCGTCGAGAAGGCGAAGGGCGAGGCGACCACGCTGCGCCAGGAGGCGCAGAAGGACGCCCAGTCCAAGCGCGAGGAGGCGGACTCCCTCTTCGAGGAGACCCGCGCCAAGGCCGCGCAGGCCGCCGCCGACTTCGAGACCAACCTCGCCAAGCGCCGCGAGCAGTCCGAGCGCGACCTGGCCTCGCGTCAGGCCAAGGCCGAGAAGCGGCTCGCGGAGATCGAGCACCGCGCCGAGCAGCTGCGCCTCGAGGCCGAGAAGCTGCGCACCGACGCCGAGCGCCGCGCCCGCCAGACGGTGGAGACCGCGCAGCGCCAGGCCGAGGACATCGTGGCCGACGCCAACGCCAAGGCCGACCGGATCCGCAGCGAATCCGAGCGCGAGCTCGCGGCCCTCACCAACCGCCGCGACAGCATCAACGCCCAGCTGACCAACGTCCGCGAGATGCTGGCCACGCTGACCGGTGCGGCGGTGGCCGCGGCCGGTGCCCCGGGCGAGGACGAGGCGGCCACCCGCGGCGTCCCGGCCCAGCAGTCCCGGTGACCCGAGGCCCCAACGGAGCGTACGATGCCCCGCGCCGCGAACCGCGGCGCGGGGCACGCGCATATCTGGGGCGGGCGGCCTGAGTTCGGACCACCCCGCGCAGTCCCGGCGTCCCGCCCAACCCCGCACATGGTTCCGGCCGCGCACCCCAGCCCCGCGCAGTTCCGGCGCCGCGCACCCAACCCCGCACATGGTTCCGGCCTCACACCCAACCCCGCGCAGTCCCGGCCTCGCGCCCCACCCCGCACATGGTTCCGGCCGCGCACCCGACCCCGCGCAGTTCCCGCGCCGCACCCCGCACATGGTTCCGGCCGCGCACCCGACCCCGCGCAGTTCCCGCGCCGCACCCCGCACATGGTTCCGGCCCCGCACCCAGCCCCGCGCAGTTCCCGCGCCGCACCCGACCCCGCGCAGTTCTGGCGTCACGCCCAACCCCGCGCAGTTCCGGCGTCCCGCCCGACCCCGCGCATAGTTCCGGCCGCGCCGCGCCCAACCCGGCGCATCACCCAGCCCCTCCGGGCGTGAGCAAAACCAGCCCCTCCGGCGATTGAGGAGCGGGGGTCCGGGGGCGGAGCCCCCGCACGGGCCCAGGGCGGAGCCCGGGCGCCCCGGCCCCCGGCGCGTGGGAAAACCCAGCCCCTCCGGCGATTGAGGAGCGGGGTCCAGGGGCGGAGCCCCGGCCGGGGCCAGGCCGGGGGGCCCGGTTTCGGGAAGGGGCGGGGCAGGGGAGACACCCCTCCGTGACCGACCGCACCCTCCCCACCCTCGGCTTCACCGACATCCCCGCCAAACACCCCCTCACCTACCCCGGCCGCCCCATCACCCGCCCCACCCTCCTCACCGCAGGCGAGCTGTGGAATCTCACCCCCACAACACCGGGCGGCCGCCTGGGCACCTGGGCAGTAGACACAAGCCCCGGCGAAGGGCCGGAGGACGGGCCGGAGGAAGACCCGATGGGCAGGCCGAAAGAAAGGCCGGAGGAAAGGCCGGAGGAAAGCCCAACGCATCCCCTCGACACCCTCCTCACCACCCTCGGCCACCCCCCAACCGCCACCCGCCACCCCCTCATCGCGGTCGGCTCCAACGCCTCCCCCGCCCAGCTGCACCACAAGCTGTCCCGCCCCGGCCACCCGGCCACCGTCCCCATGGTCCCGGTCGACGTGCACGGCATCGCGGTCGGCTGCTCGGCCCACATCGCCCGGTACGGCTATGTGGCCTCCGCCCCGTACACGGCCCCAGGAGCCCGTACCCCCCTCGTCATCAGCTGGCTGGACACCGAGCAGCTGGCGGCCGTGGACGCGACCGAGTACCCCAACTACCGCCGCGTCCTGCTGTCCGGCACGGAGTACCCGATGGTGATGCCGTCCGGCGAGCGCCTCGGCGGCGCGTACCTCTACGTCGGCGAGCGCGGAGTGCTGATGTCCCCGGACGGCACCGAACGGCCCCTCCCCGGCGGCGGCGACCAGAGCGCCCTGCTCAGCCGCCTGCTCGCCGGTTCGCCCCGGCTGCGCGAACTCCTCGGGCCCGATCCCGGCACCTGGGTGGCCCGCGCCGGCGCGGACCCCGCCGTACGGAAGGCCGGCACCCGGATCTTCCAGGAGGAGGGCTGGGCGATGCCGCAGCCCGACCTCCTCCGCTGCCCGGAGGACAAGCCCGACTCCCCCGACACCCCCAGCACCCCCGACGACCCGGACGCCCCCGACGCCCCCGGCACCCCCGGCACCCCCAGAGACCCCGCAAGCCCTGCACGCACCAAAAGCCCCGCAGCCCCCACAGCCTCCGCAGGCCCCAAGAGTTACGGTGCGCTCACATCTCCCGAATAGCGGGAACCGTCAACACCCCGGTTATCCTCCTAACCCTCACCGGGGGCGAGCACGCCCGACCCATGCTCATGAGGGGCGGAGAATGATCGAGGCAGTCGGTCTGACGAAGCGCTACGGCGCCAAGACGGCCGTGTACAACCTGTCCTTCCAGGTGCGGCCCGGCGCCGTCACCGGATTCCTCGGGCCCAACGGGTCGGGCAAGTCCACCACGATGCGGATGATCCTGGGCCTCGACGAGCCCACCGCAGGCCATGTCACGGTCGGCGGCTACCCGTTCCGCAAGCTGCCCAACGCCCCCCGCCAGGTGGGCGCGCTCCTGGACGCCAAGGCGGTGCACGGCGGCCGCAGCGCACGTCACCATCTGCTCTGCCTGGCCCAGCTGTCCGGGATCCCGGCCCGCCGGGTCGACGAGGTACTGGGCGTGGTCGGCCTGCAGAACGTGGCGCGCAAGCGCTCCAAGGGCTTCTCGCTCGGCATGGGGCAGCGTCTGGGCATCGCGGCCGCCCTCCTCGGCGACCCGCAGGTGCTGCTCTTCGACGAGCCGGTCAACGGCCTGGACCCCGAAGGCATCCTCTGGGTCCGCAACTTCATGAAGCAGCTGGCCTCCGAGGGCCGCACCGTCTTCGTCTCCAGCCATCTGATGAGCGAGATGGCGCTCACCGCCGACCATCTGATCGTGATCGGGCGCGGTCAGCTGCTCGCCGACATGAACGTCAAGGACTTCATCTCCTACAACTCGGCGGACTTCGCCCGCGTCCGCACCCCCGAGGGCGACCCGGGGCAGCGCGAGAAGCTGACCGCCGCGCTGAGCGAGGCGGGCGGCCAGGTGCTCCCCGAGCAGGACGGCGCGCTGCGGGTGACCGGGCTGCCGCTGCCGCGCATCAGCGATCTGGCGCATGGGGCGGACGTCCGGCTGTGGGAGCTCTCCCCGCACCAGGCATCGCTGGAAGAGGCGTACATGCGGATGACACAGGGCGCGGTGGACTTCCGCTCGACCGCCGACGAGCGCGCCGCCCTGCAGCAGCAGATGCCCGGCGCGGGGCCGCAGGGCGCGCCGTACGGCTATGCGCCGGGCGCTCCGGGAGCACAGGGCGCGCCTATGGGCTTCCCGCCGGGGACGGTACTGCCGGGGTACGCCGAACCGCCGGCCCCGCCGCAGCCGCACGCTCCGGGCATGGCCATGCCCGCCACACCTGCCCCTGCCGCACCTGCCCCTGCCGCATCTCCCACTCCGGCCGCCCCCGCGACGCCGCCTCCGGCTCCCCCCGCTCCCCCGGCTCAGCCGCCCGCGGCGCCCCCGGCCCCCGCCGATCTGACCAAGAGCGACAACGAGGACGACGCCCGATGACGACCCCGTACCAGCACCAGTCCCAGGCGCCCGTCCCTCCGCAGGCCCCGCAGGCCCCCCAGGGCCCTCCGCAGGGTCCTCCCCAGACCGCCCCTCAGGCAGCCCCGCAGATGCCGCCTCAGGCCCCACACCAGCCGGCCCCGCAGCAAGCGGCACCGCACCAAGCAGCCCCGCACCAAGCACCCCACCACCCCGCGCCCCAGGCGTACCAGCAGCCGGTGCCCTCCGGGCCCCCGTCGCGGCCGTACGCCGGAATGGGCCCGTACACCTCGCCGATCCCGGTCCGGCGCACCCACCTCGGCAACGCCCTCGCCTCCGAGTGGACCAAGATCAAGTCGGTGCGCTCCACGATCTGGACGCTCGGCATCCTGGTCGCGCTGGTGATCGGCATCGGACTCCTGGTGTCGGCGACCACGAACGACGCCGACTACCGCACCCTCCCCACCACCCTCCCCGGGTTCTTCGGCACGCTGCTCGGTCAGCTGTGCATCGTCACGCTCGGGGTGCTCGTGATCACCTCCGAGTACGGCACCGGGATGATCCGGACCACCCTCACCGCCTCCCCGCAGCGCTCACGGGTGCTCACCGCCAAGGCGCTGGTCTTCTTCGCCCTCTCGTTCGCCACCACGACCGTCTCGCTCGCGCTGGTGGCCTACGCGAGCATGGGGATGCACAGCGGGCCGGAGGTCACGGAGCCGACGAGTGACCAGATCCTGGGCGCGACGATCGGCGCGGGGCTCTATGTGTCGCTGCTGGGGCTGCTGTCGCTGGCCGTCGGAGCCATCCTGCGGCACTCCGCGGGCGCGATCACCACGATGCTCGGTGTGGTGCTGCTGCCGGCCATCCTCCCCGCGTTCCTGATGATGTCGGACAGCCTGCGCGGCCTGGGGACGAAGATGCTGGAGTACTCCTCGCCGCAGTCGCTGGCCTCCCTCTTCCGCATCGACGAGAGCCTGAACAGCGGCTGGCCCCAGCTGTCGGCGCTGGCCGTGGTCACGGCGGCGGCGATGATCGCCGCGTATGCGCTGCTGGAGAAGCGGGATGTGTAGCGCTCCGTAGCCTCTGCGGAGGCCAGGGCCCGAGGGTCGGGGCTCGAGGGTCGGGGCCCGAGGGCCTGGGCCCGAGGGTCAGCGCCCGAAGGCCGGGGCCCGAGTCAGTATCGCGGTGCGTTACGGGACCGCTGGAGCTTGGCGCCCCGGCGGTCCCGTGCGCCCCAGCACGCCTTGTGCCAGTGGCGCCGGTCGTCCGCGCCCATGTGCTGCTGCCAGGCGACCACATGCGCCACCCCCGGCGGAATCTCCTGGTCACAGCCCGGGCAGCGGTAGTGCTTGGCGGCGGCCCCGCCGCCGACCTGCCGGACCACCCACTCCTCGCCCTGCCAGGTCTCCATGCGATCGAGGCCGTAGCGATCCGCGCTCTCGTGGCCGACGGGCTTCTCGCCGCCTCGCGGGCGGTTTCGGCGTGGAGACACGGGGCACCTCGACAGAACTGTGACTAACGGGCTGTGACCAGCGTACGCGCTACGGTCACCGTCCTGGAAAGTCGTCGTCCACACTCACCCTCTGATCATCATGAAAAATTCATGCCTGGCCGTGCCCTTGGCACGTGTCAGGCGTTAATGCCTACGAGGGGGGATGCCCGCGCCGGCACATCAGCCGCGACAAGGAGGCAGGGATCACGATGGATGTGGGGGCTTTCATCCTGGCCGCTCAATTCCCAGGCCAGGGACAGGAGGAGGCGCTGCACCGGGCGGTGCGGTCGGCCGAGCTCTCCGAGGAGTCGGGGCTGGACGCGGTCTGGGTCGCCGAGCACCATTTCGTTCCGTACGGCGTCTGCCCGTCCGCGGTCACCCTCGCCGCGCTCCTGCTGGGACGTACCCGCCGCATCGGCGTCGGTACAGCGGTGAGCGTATTGCCGACCGCGCATCCCGTCGCGCTGGGTGAGCAGGCGGCACTGCTCCATCTCCTCTCCGGTGGCCGGTTCACCCTCGGGGTCGGCCGTGGCGGCCCCTGGGTGGACCTGGAAGTCTTCGGCTCGGGGCTGCGGGCGTACGAGCGGGGCTTCCCCGAATCACTCGATCTGCTGCTGCGCTGGCTGCGCGAGCCACGGGTGGGGGCGGACGGTGAGCGGTTCGCCTTCCGCGAGGTGGCGGTGGTGCCGCGCCCCGACGACGCGCTCGGCGGGCAGGCGGTGGACGCCCCGCCGGTGGTCGTCGCCTCCACCTCCCCCGCCAGTGTGCGGCTGGCCGCCGAGCGCGGGCTGCCCATGCTGCTCGGCATGCACTGCGGGGACGAGGAGAAGGCCGAGGTGGTCGGCCTGTGGCGGAAGTCCGCGCTGGAGGCGGGCCGTTCACCGGAGGACGTCGAGGCGGTGGCGGCGCGCCATGTCTCGGCCGGGGTGGTGCAGATCGCGGACGACCGCCCCGCGGCGGCCGAGATCCTCACCAAGGCGATGCCCGGGTGGTTGCGGCAGGGTCTCGAGGCGCATGTGACGGTCGACGGCCGGGAGCGCCGGATGCGCGACCCGGTCGCCTATGCGGAGTTGCTGTGCGAGCTGCATCCGGTGGGATCGCCGCGGCTGTGCGCCGACCGGCTGGCGGCGACCGCCGAGCGCACCGGGATCCGCCGGTTCGCGCTGCTGGTCGAGGGGTCGGGCGACCTGGTCGCCACGGAGGAGAACGTACGACGGCTCGGTGGTGAGGTGCTGCCGCTCCTGCGCTGATACACCTCCCCCTGGTGGAGCGGCAGCGGATGTCCCGTCAGCAGTCGCGGAGTTCGGGTGACTGGTTGAGCAGCTGCCCCCGGACCGAGGTGAAGCGGGCGAGGCGTTCGTCGGCGGACGCGTCCATCGGGAAGACGGCCACCCGGTGGCAGTTCTGGAAGGCCAGCCGCACCCCGAAGTGGCGCTGCAGCGCGCCGCGTATCGCGTCACTGGCGAGTGCGCGAAGCAGTTGACCGCGTGCCTGCTCATCGGGCGGCGGCGTCTGGTTGTCGGCGAACTCCCCGCCGTCCACCTTCAGCTGGGCCACCAGAGAGCTGATCATCTCCCAGGCGTAGGGTAGGGAGTTCCGGACGCAGTCGACGAAGGCTGCTTCGTCGACCTCGCCTCGCTCGGCCTGTTCGAGCAGGGCCGGTGAGACGTCGAGCGACATGGGTTCTCCTCTCGCGACCCCGCGCGCGGGGTCTCAGGGATGGGAAGGGCGGACGGCGACGCAGCGTACCCGTCCGACGACCGCCCGCTTCAACGGTAATTCGGCCACTCCGCCCGCACCAGGAGAATGGGCACACAACCAGCCATCCCCGAAGGGGTCCATCGCCGGACGAATCGCGTCGGGCGGCGGTGGTCGAGTAGCGTTGCCGACCATGCGTCTCGTCATCGCCCGGTGCTCCGTGGACTACGCCGGCCGCCTCACCGCCCACCTCCCCTCGGCACCCCGCCTGATCCTCGTCAAGGCCGACGGCAGTGTGTCCATCCACGCGGACGACAGGGCCTACAAACCCCTCAACTGGATGTCTCCGCCGTGCACGCTGAAAGAAGGCGACGACGATGTGTGGACGGTCGTGAACAAAGCGGGCGAGAAGCTCATCATCACCATGGAGGAGGTCCTCCATGACTCCTCGCATGAGCTCGGCGTCGACCCTGGCCTGATCAAGGACGGTGTGGAGGCCCATCTGCAGGAGTTGCTCGCCGACCGGATCGAGACACTGGGCGATGGCTGGACGCTTATTCGGCGTGAATACCCCACTGCCATCGGTCCCGTGGACATTCTCTGCCGCGACGCGGACGGGACGACGGTCGCCGTGGAGATCAAACGCCGTGGTGAGATCGACGGTGTCGAGCAGCTCACCCGCTATCTCGAACTCCTCAACCGGGACCCGCATCTCGCCCCGGTGAAGGGCATCTTCGCCGCCCAGGAGATCAAGCCCCAGGCCCGCGTCCTCGCCACGGACCGGAGCATCGGCTGCGTGGTGCTGGACTACGACGCGCTGCGGGGCATCGAGGACGACAAGCTCCGCCTGTTCTGACACGGGGCTGACGCCGGGCCGACACGGGGGCGCCGGGGCCATCGGGCCCCGGCGCCCTTCCGTCGTACGGGCTCCGTGGGGCGACGAGATCACGCCACGCGGGCCGGACACCGTCTGGCGTGATCCGGCGCCCGGCGCCCAGGGCGCGCCCCTCGCGCCCCCGTACAGCGCTCCCCCGGCTACGCGACCGGAGAGGCCGTGCCCGACGCCGTGTGGGTCGTGGGCGCGCTCGCCGTCGTGGAGGTGTCGCCGGTGGGGGTCTGCGTCGGGGCGGAGGTCGTGGGCGTCGGCTTGGTGGGCTCGCCGGTCGGCGTCGGCGGCTTGCTCGTCGGCGGCTTGGTCGTGGGCCGCGGACCGCTGGTCGTCGGGTCCGACGACGGCGGCGAGGGCGGCTGCTCGGTGTCGGAGGGCGAACCGCTGGTGGACGACGGGTCGCTGGACGTCGTGGTGCCGCTGGGCGAGCCGCTGCCGCTCGGCGCGGTCGGGGAGGTGGACGCCTTGGGTGTCCCGCTGAGGCCGGGCTGGGGGTCCTGGCCGGTGCCGTGGGTGGGCTCGTCGGCGGTCAGGCCCTTGTCGTCGTCCTGCTGAGAGGCCGACCGGTCCGGCTTGACCTTGTCGGAGGGGCTGTCGGAGTCGTCGCCCGAGGTGGCGCCCAGGGTCACGACGGTGCCGAGCACGGCCACCAGCAGCACGCCCGCGGAGGCCGCGACCACATTGCGCCGGGCACCCTGCATCGCCAGCCGGCGCAGACCCCGCGGTTCGTCGCCCGAGGGCCCGGCAGGAGCGGGGGCCGAAGCGGAGGTCAGGGCCGAGGGGGTGGCGGCCACCGTGGTCCGGGAGACGGCCGGGACCACCGCCGTCACCGCCTTTGCCGGGGCCGGGGTACCCGTGGCAGGCATCGGCGTCGTCGTGGCCGCCTTCGGGGTGACGATCGTGGTCTCGGTGTCGCCCGGTGCGGCGCCCGCCGCCGGGGGCGTCACGTCCTCGCCCTTACGGCTTCCGCCGCCCGCCCCGAACGCCCCGGCCATCGCCGAACCGGGCGAGCGGTCGGCGACCAGCGCCAGCGCGCGCCGGCCCGCGACCGTGCCCCGCTTGTCCGCGAGAACGCCCCGCAGCCCGACGGACGCCTCCAGCTCGGCACGGGCCCGGTCCGGATGGCCCGTGCACAGCGCGAGGACGCCCAGCTCATGGTGGAAGTACGCCTCGTCCGCGACCTGTCCCGCCAGCCGCGCGGCCTCCTGGCCGTGCCGCACCGCGCGCTCCCAGGCGCCCCAGTGCAGCGCCGCGGCGAAGGCGGGCGCGGCGGCGCGGGCGAGGAGCACGGCGGCGTCCGCGTGGCCCGGCTCGCGGCTGCCGATGAGCGCGGTCATGGCCGCGAGGATCGCGTCGGCCTCGGCGGCGACGCGCTCGGGGGCCACCGAGGGGTGCCCGGCCCACCAGGCGTAGTGCCCGGCGACGGCGTGGGCGCGCCCGGCGTCCGCGTCGGCGTAGCCCTCCTCCGCGAGCTGGGCGGTGACGCGCGCCGCCAGCCGGTGGTGCGCCCAGGCCGCGGTGACGAGGCCGCAGCCGAGCAGTTCGCCGAGGGCCGCGTCCGCGTGGGTGTCCGCGGACAGCGCGCGCAGATGCACCTGGTGCGGGCATTCGCCGCCGAGCGCGACCGCGAACCGCAGGGCGTCGTGGGCCGCCTCGCTCAGCCGTCCGGCGAGCAGCGCGGCGGGGGACGCCGCCTCGGCGATCGAGGGCAGCGGGACGTCATGGCCCCCGCCCGCCTCCCGCGCGGCGGGGTCGTCGCGCAGGGCGTCGCGCTGCCGCAGCAGCGCGCCCGCCTGGACGAAGCGCAGCGGCAGCCCCTCGGACTCGAACCACAGGTCGGCCGCCCAGCTCGCCTCGTCCTCCTCCAGGGGCCGTCGCGCGGCCCGCGCCAGCAGGTCGAGCCCGGCCGTACGGCTGAGCCCGGAGAGGAAGACCTCTTCGAGGTGGGATTCGGCGGAGGGCGCCGGGACGTCGGGGGTGGCGGAGATCAGGAACGCGCATTCGGGGGTCGCGTCGAGGAACTCGTCCAGCGCGGCGCCGCCGAACTCGATGTCGTCGAGGACGACGACCGCGCCGACCCCCTGGACCGCCTCCAGCAGCTCCGCGCGCTCGGGCCGGTACAGCGGTGCGCTGAAGACGGCGGCGTAGAGGTCGTGGAGGAGGTCGGCGGGGGTGCGGTGGTAGCCGGAGAGGCGTACGACACCGTCGGGCGCCAGCCGCTCGCAGTCGGCGGCCACGGCCTCCAGCAGGGTGCTGCGCCCCGAGCCGGAGGGCCCGGTGACCCGCACCGAGCGGCCGCGGGCGAGCAGCCGGGCCAGCCGCTCCCGCTCCTCGTCGCGCTCCAGCATCGGCAGGTCGGGCAGGACGGTGCCGGAGGGACGCGGCGCGGCGGCGGCGTGGCGCAGCTCGGCCCGCTCGTCGGGGCCGTGGCGCTCGGGCCGGGCGGGGCGCTGTCCGGGCGGGCAGGGTTCTATCTCGCTGCCGTCGACGGGGTTGACGGTGAGCAGGTAGTCACCGGTGACGATGCGCGCGGTGCGGGCGGGAGGCCCAGCAGGGTCGGAGGATACGGAAGATGCCGAGGAGGCCGACGAGGCGGAGGAGCCGGGCACCGGGCTGCCCAGCGACGGCGTCGGTATGTCCCCCGGCCGCCCCGACGGCGCGGGCGGGCGTGACGGCGAGCCGGCGCCGGGGGTGTCCGCCGCATGCGGCGCACCGGACGCCGCGCCCGGCCCGGACTCGTCCCAGCCGTGCTCGTGCGATCCGCGGTTCTTCGGGTCCATGGTCCTTGCCCCCCAGATGCGTGGCGTGCTGTAAGGCTCCCCGGCCTGCCTTCGCTTCTGGTCCGGTGCCGCCGTAGGGAATGTGTCCGGCATTCACCGAACCCCGGGCCGTATCACACGGCCTGGACCTGCTCACAGTATCCACCGCGCGGGAGGGGGCCCACGCCACCCCGGGTAACCCACCACCCCCGGATATCCGGCCCGCACGGCTCACACTCGCGGCAGTGACTCCGCCTCCAGCCCGCCTTCGATCGCCAGGATGCGATGCAGCCGGGTGGCCACCAGCAGCCGCTGCATCTGGGGCGGCACCCCGCGCAGCACCAGCCGTCTGCCCATCCGGCCCGCGCGGCGGTGCGCGCCCATGATCACCCCGAGCCCGGTGGCGTCCCAGGAGTCCAGTTCGGTCAGGTCGAGAACGAGATCCCCGCCGCCGGCGTCGACGGCGGTGTGCAGGGCCGTACGGGCGTCCGCCGCGCTCCGGACGTCCAGTCGGCCCCCGACGACCAGCTCGGCGTGGTCGCCCCTGATGTGCATATGCGCTCCCCTATACGGTGCGTCGTGTCGTCAATGCGCCATTTCTGTCTACAGAACTGACTGCCTCTCACACGCGGAAGTTGCCGTCTGTAAGCGAACCGATACCGAATTCACCCAGGAGGGTGAGTTCCGGGCCTGGCGCCGCACCAGGGCCCTCAGTAGCGGTAGAAGCCCTCGCCGCTCTTGCGGCCGATGTCCCCCGCGTCGACCATCCGGCGCATGATCTCCGGCGGTGCGAACTTCTCGTCCTGCGACTCGGTGTAGATGTTGTCGGTGGCGTGCAGCAGAATGTCCACGCCGGTCAGGTCGGCCGTCGCGAGGGGTCCCATCGCATGGCCGAAGCCCAGCTTGCAGGCCGTGTCGATGTCCTCGGCCGTGGCGACCCCCGACTCGTACAGCTTCGCCGCTTCCACGACGAGTGCGGAGATCAGCCGGGTGGTGACGAAGCCCGCGACATCGCGGTTGACGACGATGCAGGTCTTGCCGACGCCCTCCGCGAACTCCCGGGCGGCGGCCAGGGTTTCGTCACTCGTCTTGTGACCGCGGACCAGCTCGCACAAACCCATCATCGGGACGGGCGAGAAGAAGTGGGTGCCGACGACCCGCTCCGGGTGCCGGGTGGCCGCGGCGATCTTGGTGATCGGAATGGCGGAGGTGTTCGAGGCCAGGATCGTGTCGTCCTTGACCAGTTCGTCGAGGGTACGGAAGATCTCCCGCTTGACCTCGACCTTCTCGAAGACCGCCTCCACCACGACATCCGCGTCGGCGGCGGCCTCGAGGTCGGTCGTGGTGGTGATCCGGCCCAGCGCCCGCTCGGCCTCCTCCGCCGCCAGCTTGCCCTTGGAGACGAACTTCTCGTACGAGGCCCTGATGCCGTCGGTGCCGCGGCGCAGCGCCTCATCGGTCACATCGCGCAGCACCACGTCCCAGCCGGCCTGGGCCGAGACCTGCGCGATACCGGACCCCATGAGTCCGGCTCCGATGACCGCGAGCTTCTTGGCCACGACACACACCCCTTCGTTCCACCTGATCTGGTCAACAGTCCGATGTGCCGGACCTTAACGCCCGTTCACCCCTGCGGGCAGCCCCTCGTAACGCGCGTCACGGTGTGTTCTTCACCGCATAGTTGAGCACCGTGTCGCTGAGAAGCGATTCCATGACATCGACGTTGCGCAGGGCGTCCTCGGCGACCTCGGCCACGCCGCCGCCCTCCGCGAGCCCGCGGATGATGGAGCGCAGGACGGCGTTCTGCAACCCGATGAGCTGGTGCGCGATGAACTCGGGCGTCGGGTCCCGCGGGTCGGCGGCGGCCTCCTCGCGCAGGGTGGCACCGAGCTGGTGGACCGTCCGGCCCTGGATGGCGAAGAGTCTGGCCATCAGCGTCGGGGACTCCACGATGACCTGACGGAACCGCTCATAGCCCTCGGTCAGCCCGACGTAGGCGTGCCGTTCGCGGATGTCCTGGCGCAACTGGTCCATCAGCGCCCGCGCCGCCGACCGTCCGGCCGCGCGCTCGCGGACCAGCCGGGAGGGGCGGTCGACGACCTCCTCCTCGCGGTCGACGAAGAGGTCCTCCTTGGCCGGGAAGTAGTTGTAGACCGTATTGACGGAGACCTCGGCCGCCTCGGCGATCTCCGCGATCGTGACCGCGTCGAAGCCGCGCTCCATGAACAGCCCGGTCGCCACGTCCGAGATGTGCTGCCTGGTCTGCCGCTTCTTCCGCTCCCTGAGTCCTTCCGCCATGGCCCCATCCTAGCTTCGCTGGGGCTGCTTGATTTTTGGGGTCGTTGCAAAATTAGTGAGTCTCTGTTTTTCTGAGTCGCATGGCAGTCATCACGACGAACGGCCTCACCCGCACCTTCCGGACCAAGCGCGGCCCCGTGACCGCCGTGCGCGGTATCGACCTGACCGTCGAGCCAGGTGAGATCCTCGGCTTCCTCGGGCCCAACGGGGCGGGCAAGACCACCACGCTGCGCATGCTCACCACGCTGCTCCCGCCCACCGGCGGCAGCGCCACCGTCGCCGGGCGCGACCTCGCCCGCGATCCGGCGGGGGTGCGCCGGCGGATCGGCTACGTGGCGCAGGCCGGCGGGGTCGATCCGACCGTCTCCGTACGGGAGGAGTTGGTCACCCAGGGGCGGCTCTACCGGATGGCCAGGGCCGAGGCGACCGCCCGCGCCGGGGAGCTGGCCCAGGACCTGGGCCTCGCCGACCTGCTGGACCGCCCCTGCGCCGCGCTCTCCGGCGGGCAGCGGCGGCGGCTGGACATCGCCCTCGGCCTGGTCCACCGGCCCGAGATCCTCTTCCTGGACGAGCCGACCACCGGCCTCGACCCCGGCAGCCGCGCCGATCTGTGGCAGCTGATCCGCCGGCTGCGCTCCGAGCACGGCATGACGGTCTTCCTGACCACCCACTACCTGGACGAGGCGGAGGCCCTGGCCGACCGTCTGGTCATCGTCGACCAGGGCCTGGTGGCCGCCGAGGGGACGGCTGAGCGGCTCAAGGCCGAGCACGGCGGCTCACCGGACGCCACCCTCCAGGACGCCTTCATCGCCATCACCGGGCGCGGCACCGCCCCGCGGAATCCCGCCCCGCTCGCTGTCTGACGCGCGGTCACCCACAGCGCCCCAAGCCCCGCAAGAAGCCCCCCAAGGAAGGCCCCATGCCCCACGTCGTCTCCGACACGGCCCTGATATTCGGCCGCTACGCCCGCCAGACGCTGCGCTCCAAGCCCGCCCTGATCTTCGGGATGGTCCAGCCGCTGCTCTTCCTCGTCTTCTTCGGCCCGCTGCTCACCGATCTGCCGCTGGGCGGCCGGGCCAGCTCCTGGCAGACCGTCGTCCCCGGAATCCTCGTCCAACTCGGCCTGTTCAGCGCCTCGTTCACCGGGATCGGGCTGATCCTCGAACGGCGCACGGGCGTCATCGAGCGGATGCGGGTCACCCCGGTCAGCCGGCTGGCGCTGCTCATGGGCCGGGTGCTCAAGGACGTCGTCCTGCTGCTGGTGCAGTCGCTGCTGCTGGTGTGCGTCGCCGTGGTGCTCGGGCTGCGCGCCCCGGTGCTGGGCGTGGCGATCGGCTTCGTCTTCGTCGGCGTGCTGACCATCTCGCTCGCCTCGCTCTCCTACGCGCTGGCGATGCGGGTGGCGTCCCCCCAGGGGTTCGCGCCGGTCATCAACTCCATCACCATGCCCGCGATGCTGCTGTCCGGGATTCTGCTGCCGATGTCGCTCGGGCCCCGCTGGCTCGACATCGCCTCGCACTTCGTGCCGTTCCGCTATCTCGTGGACGGGGTGCGGGCCGCCTTCGCGGGCGAGTACGGGGACGGGAAGATCGCGCTGGCCTCGCTGGTCGCGTCCGCGCTCGCGGTGGTGGCCGTCACCCTCGGGGCACGGCTCTTCCGTCAGGCCGGGGCGTAGGGCGGCCGCGTAGGCTCGGACCCATGGTCAATCTCACCCGCATCTATACGCGTACCGGGGACACGGGCACCACCGCCCTCGGCGATATGAGCCGCACCGCCAAGACCGATACCCGGATCGCCGCGTACGCCGACGCGAACGAGGCGAACGCCGCGATCGGGGTGGCCATCGCCCTGGGCCAGTTGCCCGCCGAGATCGTCAAGGTGCTGGTCCGCGTCCAGAACGACCTGTTCGACGTGGGCGCGGATCTGTGCACCCCCGTGGTGGAGAACCCGGAGCACCCCGCGCTCCGCGTGGAGCAGGGCTATATCGACAAGCTGGAGGCGGACTGCGACGGTTTCCTGGAGGGTCTGGAGAAGCTGCGCAGCTTCATCCTCCCGGGCGGCACCCCCGGCGCCGCGCTGCTGCACCAGGCGTGCACGGTGGCGCGCCGCGCCGAGCGCTCCACCTGGGCGGCGCTCGCCGAGCACGGGGAGTCGATGAACGCGCTCACCGCCACCTATCTCAACCGGCTCTCGGACCTGCTGTTCATCCTGGCCCGCGCGGCCAACAAGGAGGTCGGCGACGTCCTGTGGGTCCCGGGCGAGAACCGCTGAAAAACCACGGGCCCCGCCGGCCCAGCCGCGCGTGGCAGCGCGTCGCCGGGGCCGACGGGGCGGGGGCGGGGCTCGGTGTGGTCTGTCCGCTACGGGGGTTAGCGGGCAGAGGAAGCCGAGCGCTCCCGCTTGGGAAAGAGTGTGTAGCTGAGCGCGATGGCCACGTTGATGCCGATCAGGAAGAGCATCTTGAGCTGCCAGTCGCGCAGCGAGCCGATCTCGCCGTCGTCGCCGACGTACCAGATCGCGCCCTGGAGCAGGGCGATGGCGATGACCGCCGCCAGCACCCAGCGGCCGGCCGTCTTCCACTCGTGCAGCGTCTTGGCCGCGCCGTACTTGGCCGGCTTGACCGGCGGCGGGCCGCCGAAGAACCGGTGGGCCACCCGGGCGTCGACCCATTTGATCGTCGAATGGCCGAGCGCGGCCGAGTATCCGATGTAGACGGCGGCCAGGCCGTGCTTCCAGTCCGGTTCCGCGCCGTTCCGCAGGTCGATCACGGTCGTCACGAACAGCACCAGCTCCAGCAGCGGCTCGCACAGCAGCACCGCGGTGCTGGCCTTCGGCATCTTCGCCACGTACCGCAGCAGCAGCCCGATGGCCAGCAGCACCCAGAAGCCGACCTCACAGGCGATGATCAACGCGACAACCACGATGTTTCCTCTCTCGCTCTGCCCTTGGCCCCACCCTCTCCCGGCGATCAGGGCGCCCGCGTCGTCGTCGGCGATGAAACCCGGCTGCATCCTTCGATGTACGCCGCCGGGCGGCGGCCCCGGACTCAAGGGGGAGGCCCACCCCGCGCGCCACATGGTGTGATGGGTGCCATGCCGTCCCGTCCCCACCTCCCGCGCCCCCACCGGCACGACGTCCTGATCGGCCTCTGCGGACTGCTCGGCGGGGGCCTGATGTGGGCGGTGGGGGTGCACAACAACCAGTCGTTCTTCCACACGCCCCGATGGCTGGGGCTGATCGCGCTGTTCGTGATCTCGGCGGCCGTGCTGCTGCGCCGCTCCCGGCCCCTCGTCGGTCTGGGCGTGGGGACCGCCGCGCTCGGCGTCGACATCCTCAGCGGCGGGCTGGCCGTGACGTTCCTGATCTACACCGACCTGGTGTACGCGGCCGTCATGTACTCCGGCCCGCTCGCCGCCCGGCGCATCCCCCAGATCTGCGGGCTGCTCACCGGGCTGGCGACCGTGGTGCCGCTGGCCATCTTCGGCGATCCGGTGGCGCTGCTGGTCGGCCCGTTCGTCGCGCTGCTCACCCTCACCCCGGCGTGGACCGGGACGGTGGTCCGCAACCACCGCGAGGAGGCCGCGGCGGCCCGTCTGGAGGCGGAACGCGTCGCCCTGCTGGCCGAGTTGGACCGGCGGGAGGCGGTCGCCTCCGAGCGCTCCCGGATGGCGCGCGAACTCCACGACATGGTGGCGAACCACCTGTCGGCCATCGCCATCCACTCCAGCGCCGCGCTCTCCCTGAAGGACCCCGCCGCGACCGACGACGCGCTCGGCGTCATCAGGGAGAACAGCGTGCGGGGCCTGGCCGAGATGCGCCGGCTGATCGGGCTGCTGCGGGACCCCGGGGACACGGCGGAACCGGCCGCCATCTCCACGCTCGACGCGCTCGACACCCTGCTGGAGCAGGCCCGCGCCAACGCCCGCCCCGGCGGGCAGGACATCGTCCTGTGCGACGAGCGGCCCGCCGGCGCCGACCCGCTGCCCGCCCCGGTCGAGCTCGCCGCGTACCGCATCGTCCAGGAGTCGCTCACCAACGCCCTCAAGCACGCCGCGCCCGGCCGGGTGGACGTGACGCTGGCGCATCGCGCGGACGGTCCGCTCGAAGTCAGCGTCATCAGCCCCTACGGCGACCGCTCTGGCCCCCGGGCACCCGGCTCCGGCACCGGGCTGATCGGGATGCGGGAGCGGGTGAACCTGCTCGGCGGCACCCTCGACGCCGGGCCCGTCACCGGGCCCCGGGGCATGGTGTGGCAGGTGCGGGCCGCGCTGCCCCGGGGTGACGAGAGCGCTCCGAGTGTGCCATGACCCTTCGACGACCAGGAGCCACCGTGACCCCGCCCGCCCCGCCCTCCGGCACCGCGTCCGAGCCGATCCGGGTTCTGGTCGCCGAGGACCAGAGCGCGGTGCGTTCCGGGCTGGTGCTGATCCTGCGGTCCGCCCCCGATGTCGAGGTGGTCGGCGAGGCGGTCGACGGCCTCCAGGCGGTGGAGATGGCCCGGGCGCTGCGCCCCGATGTGGTGCTGATGGACGTCCAGATGCCACGGCTGGACGGGGTGTCGGCGACCCGCCAGGTGGTCGCCGAACAGCTGGCCGATGTGCTGGTGCTCACCACGTTCGACCTCGACGAGTACGTCTTCGGGGCGCTGCGCGCGGGCGCCTCCGGGTTCCTGCTCAAGGACAGCGAGGCGGCCGATCTGATCGAGGCGGTCCGTACCGTGGGGCGCGGCGAGGGGATGATCGCCACGGCGGTGACCCGCCGCCTGATCGCGGAGTTCGCCCGGCCCCAGGCCGCCCCCTCCCCCACCACGCCCAGTCCCGCGGCGCTCGCCTCGCTCACCCCGCGGGAGCGGGAGGTGCTGGCCTGTCTGGGTCAGGGGTTGTCGAACGCGCAGATCGCGGCGCGGCTGAGCATGGCGGAGGCGACGGTGAAGACGCATGTCAGCCGGCTGCTGAACAAGCTGGAGCTGCGCAGCCGGGTCCAGGCCGCGGTGCTGGCCCAGGAACTGGGTGTGCGGTAAGTGCTCCGCGGGGAGTGCCGCGAGGTGCGGTCGTTCATCCGCGGCTGTGTCGTGGCCGGTCGCGCCCGCGCGGCGGAGCCGCACGTCGACACAGCCCCGTGCCCCTTCAAGCTAGGCGACGTTGACGCGCTGGCCGGGGGGAGCGGCCTCCAGCCAGGCCAGGAAGCCGGTCAGGGCGTCCTCGCTCATGGCCAGCTCCAGCCGGATCCCGCCGTGCCGGCAGGCGAGCACCACCGCGTCGGAGAGCAGCGCCAGCTCCTCCTCGCCCTTGGGGGTGCGCCGCTCCAGCACCTCGATCGAGGCGCGCTCCAGCATCCGCCGGGGCCTCGGCGCGTAGGAGAAGACCCGGAACCACTCGACGCGGTCGCCGTTGTAGCGGGCGACCCCGTACACCCAGCCCTTGCCGCTGGTCTCGGATTCGCTTGCGGGTGGGTCCCAGCGCAGGGAACAGTCGAAGGTTCCGCCGGACCGCTGGATCAGCCGCCGCCGGAGACCGAAGACGAAGAGTCCCACCACCACCAGCGCGACGACCAGGCCGCCCACAAGCAGAGCGAGGACCATCTTCACCGACCTCCTCGCGTCATCCGGAAAAACCGCACCTGCATCGCCTCAGCCGCGGACCGCTGAAAGGGCTCCAGCGAGGTCCGCGGCTGAGGTTTTCCGACCGTACGTGACAGGCTCAGTGCGCTCCCGCCACCGCACGCAGCCGGACGTCGGCGCGCCGCTCGGCGGCGGCGTCCGCCTCCGACTTGGCACGCTCCAGCGCCCGCTCCGCGCGCTTGACATCGATCTCGTCGGACAGCTCCGCGACCTCGGCCAGCAGTGAGAGCTTGTCGTCCGCGAACGAGATGAACCCACCGTGCACCGCGGCCACGACCGTCCCGCCGTCGACCGAACGGATGGTCACCGGGCCGGACTCCAGCACACCGAGCAGCGGCTGGTGGCCGGGCATGACGCCGATGTCACCCGATGTGGTGCGCGCGATGACCAAGGTGGCCGCACCGGACCAGACACTACGGTCCGCCGCGACCATCTCGACGTGCAGCTCAGCAGCCAACGTGGCTCCTCGGGTCTCTCCCTGCCGGGTCGGGCAGGGCTTTCGTCAAAGAATAACGGGCGTACGGAGAGGGGTGGGACCGGGCCCACCCCTCTCCCGGAGCTACCGGGCTCAGGAGACGCCCAGCTCCTTGGCCTTGGCCTTGAGGTCGTCCAGGCCACCGCACATGAAGAACGCCTGCTCGGGGAAGTGGTCGAACTCACCATCGGCGATCGCGTTGAACGCGGCGATGGATTCGTCCAGCGGCACGTCCGATCCGTCGAGGCCGGTGAACTGCTTCGCCGCGTGGGTGTTCTGCGACAGGAAGCGCTCGATACGGCGGGCGCGGAAGACGGTGAGCTTGTCCTCCTCGCCGAGCTCGTCGATGCCCAGGATGTTGATGATGTCCTGGAGGTCCTTGTACTTCTGCAGGATCGACTTCACGCGCGAGGCGCAGTCGTAGTGCTCCTGCGAGATGTAGCGCGGGTCCAGGATCCGGGACGTCGAGTCCAGCGGGTCCACCGCCGGGTAGATGCCCTTCTCCGAGATCGGCCGGGAGAGCACCGTGGTCGCGTCGAGGTGCGCGAAGGTGGTCGCCGGGGCCGGGTCGGTCAGGTCGTCCGCGGGGACGTAGATCGCCTGCATCGAGGTGATCGAGTGACCACGGGTCGAGGTGATGCGCTCCTGCAGGATGCCCATCTCGTCGGCCAGGTTCGGCTGGTAGCCCACCGCGGAGGGCATCCGGCCGAGCAGGGTCGAGACCTCGGAACCGGCCTGGGTGAAGCGGAAGATGTTGTCGATGAAGAACAGCACGTCCTGCTTCTGCACATCGCGGAAGTACTCCGCCATGGTCAGACCGGCCAGGGCGACGCGCAGACGGGTGCCCGGGGGCTCGTCCATCTGGCCGAAGACCAGCGCGGTCTGCGGGAGCACGCCGGACTCGGCCATCTCCTCGATCAGGTCGTTGCCCTCACGGGTGCGCTCGCCGACACCGGCGAACACGGAAACGCCCTCGTGCAGCTTGGCCACACGCATGATCATTTCCTGGATGAGCACGGTCTTGCCGACGCCCGCGCCGCCGAACAGACCGATCTTGCCGCCCTTGACGTACGGGGTCAGCAGGTCGACGACCTTCAGGCCGGTCTCGAACATCTCGGTCTTGGACTCGAGCTGGTCGAAGGCCGGGGCCTTGCGGTGGATGGACCAGCGCTCGGTGACCTCGGACTCGGCCTCGGGCTCGTTGAGGATCTTGCCGAGGGTGTTGAACACCCGGCCCTTGGTGACATCGCCGACCGGCACGGTGATGCCGTCGCCGGTGTCGGTCACCGCGGCCTGGCGGACCAGACCGTCGGTGGGCTCCATGGAGATGGCGCGGACCAGGCCCTCGCCGAGGTGCTGGGCGACCTCGAGGGTCAGGGTCTTCTTCGCACCGTCCTGCGCCGGGTCCGAAACCTCGACGGTCAGCGCGTTGTAGATCTCCGGCATCGCGTCGACGGGGAACTCCACGTCGACGACCGGGCCGATGACCCGCGCGACGCGGCCCGCGGCCACAGCGGTTGGCTCAACAGTGGTGGTCATAGTGTCAGTCACTCCCCGCGGAGGCGTCGGCCAGAGCGCTCGCGCCACCGACGATCTCGCTGATTTCCTGGGTGATGTCGGCCTGGCGGGCCGCGTTGGCAAGCCGCGTGAGCGTCTTGATGAGCTCTTCGGCATTGTCGGTCGCCGACTTCATCGCCCGCCGGGTGGCCGCGTGCTTGGAGGCGGCGGCCTGGAGCAGGGCGTTGTAGATGCGGGCCTCGACGTACCGGGGCAGCAGGGCGTCCAGGACGTCCTCGGCCGACGGCTCGAAGTCGAAGAGCGGAAGGATCTCGCCCTTCTTCTCCTGCTCCTCCGCCTTCTCCGCGAGGCTGAGCGGCAGCAGCCGGTCCTGGACCGGGGTCTGCGTCAGCATCGAGACGAATTCGGTGAAGACGATGTGCAGCTCGTCCACGCCGCCCTCGGCCGTCTCCTGGAGCACGGCCTCGATCAGCGGGCCCGCGATCTTCTTGGCGTCCGCGTAGGTGGGGTTGTCGGTGAAGCCGCCCCACGACTCCGTGACCTTGCGCTCACGGAAGCCGTAGTAGGCCACGCCCTTACGGCCGACGATGTAGGTGTCGACCTGCTTGCCCTCACCGGTGAGCCGCTCGGTGAGCTGCTCGGCCGCCTTGATCACGTTGGAGGAGTAGCCGCCCGCGAGACCGCGGTCGCTCGTGATGAGCAGGACCGCGGCACGGGTCGGGTTCTCGCTCTCCGTGGTCAGCGCGTGCTGGGTGGTGGACCCCTTGGCGACCGCGCCCACCGCCCGGGTGAGCTCGGTGGCGTACGGAGTCGACGCGGCCACCTGGCGCTGCGCCTTGACGACGCGCGAGGCGGCGATCATCTCCATCGCCTTGGTGATCTTCTTGGTCGCGGAGACGGACTTGATCCGCCTCTTGTAGACCCTGAGCTGGGCACCCATGCTCAGTCCTCGCCCAGCAGCTTGCCGTCCGAGGTCTCGAACTGCCGCTTGAAGCCGTCGACCGCCTCGCCCAGCGCGGCGATCGTGTCGTCGGACATCTTGCCGCCCTCGACGATGCTGGTCAGCAGGGACTTGTGCTCACGGTGGAGGTAGTCCAGCAGCTCCCGCTCGAAGCGGCGGATGTCCTCGACCGGAACGTCGTCCATCTTGCCCGTGGTGCCGGCCCAGATGGAGACGATCTCGTCCTCGGTGGAGAACGGGGCGTACTGCGGCTGCTTCAGCAGCTCGACCATGCGCGCACCGCGCTCCAGCGACGCCTTGGAGGCCGCGTCCAGGTCCGAGCCGAAGGCCGCGAAGGCCTCGAGCTCACGGTACTGGGCGAGGTCCACCCGGAGGCGGCCGGACACCTGGCGCATGGCCTTGTGCTGAGCCGAACCACCGACTCGGGAGACCGAGATACCGACGTTGAGGGCCGGCCGCTGGTTGGCGTTGAACAGGTCCGACTCGAGGAAGCACTGACCGTCGGTGATGGAGATGACGTTGGTCGGAATGAACGCCGACACGTCGTTCGCCTTGGTCTCGACGATCGGCAGACCGGTCATCGAACCGGCACCCATCTCGTCGGAGAGCTTGGCGCAGCGCTCCAGCAGCCGGGAGTGCAGGTAGAAGACGTCGCCCGGGTAGGCCTCACGACCCGGCGGACGGCGCAGCAGCAGGGACACCGCGCGGTAGGCGTCGGCCTGCTTGGACAGGTCGTCGAAGACGATCAGGACGTGCTTGCCCTGGTACATCCAGTGCTGACCGATGGCCGAGCCCGTGTAGGGGGCGAGGTACTTGAAGCCCGCCGGGTCGGACGCCGGGGCGGCGACGATGGTGGTGTACTCCAGGGCACCGGCCTCCTCCAGCGCACCGCGCACGGAAGCGATGGTGGAGCCCTTCTGGCCGATGGCGACGTAGATGCAGCGGACCTGCTTCTTGGGGTCGCCGGAGCGCCAGTTGTCGCGCTGGTTGATGATCGTGTCGACGCACAGCGCGGTCTTGCCGGTCTGCCGGTCGCCGATGATCAGCTGGCGCTGGCCGCGGCCGATCGGGGTCATGGCGTCGACGGCCTTGTAGCCCGTCTCCATCGGCTCGTGCACCGACTTACGGTCCATGACCGTGGGGGCCTGCAGCTCAAGGGCACGGCGGCCCTCGGTCTCGATCTCGCCGAGGCCGTCGATCGGGGCACCCAGCGGGTCGACCACGCGGCCGAGGTAGCCCTCGCCGACGGCGACCGAGAGAACCTCGCCGGTGCGGTGCACCTGCTGGCCCTCCTCGATGCCGCTGAACTCACCGAGGACGACCGCACCGATCTCGCGCTCCTCGAGGTTGAGGGCGAGGCCGAGGGTGCCGTCCTCGAACTTCAGCAGTTCGTTCGCCATGGCCGAGGGAAGACCCTCGACCTTCGCGATGCCGTCGCCGGCAACGCTGACCGTCCCGACCTCCTCGCGCGAGGCCGCGTCCGGCTTGTACGCCTGGACAAAGTTCTCCAGCGCGTCCCGGATCTCCTCCGGCCGGATCGTGAGCTCCGCCATCTGGGTTCCCTGCTCTCCTTGTTGGGCCCGAAGTGTCTGACTACGGCCCAACTCGGGCCGCTTACATGCTTGTTGAGTTGGTGGCTGTGTCAGCCGGCCATCCGACGGGTCGCCTCTTCGAGGCGGTCCGTGATGGTCCCGTTGATGATCTCGTCGCCGACGCGCACGGCGATCCCGCCGAGGACCTCCGGGTCCACGTCGAGGTTGAGGTGCATCTTCCGTCCGTACAGCTTCCCCAGTGCCTCGCCGAGCCGCTGCTTCTGCCGGTCGCTGAGCGGCACCGCGGAGGTGACGACCGCGACCGTACGGTCCCGGCGCTCCGCCGCCAGCTTGGACAGCTCGTCGAGACCCGCCTCCAGGCTACGACCCCGCGGATGGGTCACCAGACGGATCACCAGCCGCTCGGTCACCTGGTCGGCACGGCCGCCGAGCAGCTCGCGGACCAGCCCGGCCTTGGCCGAGACGCTCGCGCGCCGGTCGGTGAGCGCACCCCGGAGCTCGGACGAGGAGGAGACGATCCGGCCGAACCGGAACAGCTCGTCCTCGACGTTGTCGAGGGCACCCGTCCGCTCGGCCGCCACCAGGTCGGCGGCGCTGGCCAGCTGCTCCAGCGCGTCCACCAGGTCACGCGAGCGCGACCAGCGGGACCGGACCAGGCCGGAGATCAGGTCGAGGGCCTCGCCGCCGACCTGTCCGCCCAGCACCCGCGCGGCCAGCTCGGCCTTGGCCTCGCCGGGCTGCGCCGGGTCGGTGAGGACCCGGCGCAGCGAGACCTCGCGGTCGAGCAGCGCGGTGACGGCGGCCAGCTCCTCGGCGAGCTTCGACGCGTCGACGGCGGTGTTGTCCGTCAGGGCGTCGAAGCGCTCGCGCGCGGCTGCCAGTGCCTCCCGGCTCGCTCCGTTCATCGGCCGGCCTCGGCCTTCGAGCCGTCGTTCGTCTTGGAAGCCTTGTCCTCGAGTTCGTCGAGGAACCGGTCGATGGTGCGGCTCTGCCGGGCCACGTCCTCGAGCGACTCGCCGACGATCCGGCCGGCCAGGTCGGTGGCGAGCCTGCCCACGTCCTGGCGCAGGGTCTGAGCGGCCTGCTTCCGATCGGCCTCGATCTGGGCGTGGCCGGCGGCGATGATCTCCTCACGCTGCCGCTGGCCCTCCGCGCGCATCTCGGCGATGAGCGCGGCGCCCTGCTCCTGCGCCTCCTGGCGCAGTCGCGCGGCCTCGTGACGGGCGTCGGCGAGCTGGGCTCGGTAGTCCTCGAGGACCTGCTGGGCTTCGGCCTGAGTGGCCTCGGCCTTCTCCATGCCGCCTTCGATCGCCTCACGGCGCTCGTCCAGAACCCGGTTGATGTTCGGGAGGAGCTTCTTGGCGAGGAAGAAGAAGACGATGGCAAAGGCGATCAGGCCGATGACCAGCTCCGGGATCGGCGGGATGAGGGGGTTCTCACTCTCCTCAGCCGCCACCTGTACCAGGGCGTTCACATCAGTGCCTTCCGTCTGTCGTGGTTAAAGCGGTCCGTTCAGGACTTGAAAAGGAAGCCCATGACGATACCGATCAGCGCGAGCGCCTCACAGAAGGCGAAGCCCATGATCTGGTTGGCGCGGATCAGGCCGGCGGCCTCGGGCTGGCGGGCCAGGGCCTGGGTGCCGTTACCGAAGATGATGCCGACGCCGACGCCGGGGCCGATGGCGGCGAGACCGTAACCGATCGAGCCGAGGTTGCCGGTGATGCCGTCGGCGGCGAGGGTCTGGAGAGCGGACATGCCGGTTCTTCCTTTGCGTTTCATGGGCCGGTGGGGGTTGGCCACCGGACGTCTGATGGTCTGGGAGCCAGGTCCGCTCAGTGGTGCTCGGCGAGCGCGCCCTGGACGTAGTTGCAGGCCAAGAGCACGAAGACGTACGCCTGGACAGCCTGGATGAAGAGCTCGAAGGCGGTCAGCAGAATCGTCATCACGAAGGACGCGCCCGCGTAGACGATGCCGATGCCGTTCAGCAGGTACCAGGTGCCGATGGTGAACATCAGCAGCAGCAGATGACCCGCGAACATGTTGGCGAAGAGCCGGACCGCGTGGGTGAAGGGCCGGATGATGACGTTCGAGAAGAACTCGATCACGACGATCATCGGCAGGATCGCGCCGAGCTCCTTGTCGTAGCCGGTGATGTTCTTCCAGCCGCCGACGAAGCCGTGCTTCTTGAAGGTCAGGTACATCCAGAGGATGTAGACGATCGCGGCCAGACCGGCCGGGAAGGCGATGATCGACGTCACCGGGAACTGAGCGACCGGAATGATCGACCAGAGGTTCATGATCCAGACGAAGAAGAAGATCGAGACCATGAGAGGGACGTACTTCTCGCCCTCCTTCTTGCCGAGGGCCTCATAGACCAGGCCGCGGCGCACGAAGTCGTAGCCGGCCTCACCGATCATCTGAAGCTTGCCCGGCACGACCTTGGCCCGCGCGAAAGCGGCCCAGAAGAACCAGACGATGGCGACCGTACCCAGCAGGGCCAGCAGCATCGGCTTGTTGAAGTCAAAGCCGCCGACGGAGAAGAGCGGCTCGAACTTGAAGGAATGGAGTCCGGGTGCCGGGAAGCCGCACCCGTCGAAGATGTGGCAGTTCGTCTCGAAGGCGAGCGTCTGGTCAGAACTCACCGCGAGCTCCTTCAGCGTGGCGCATGGGTACGGCAACCTCGTTGTGTCGGCGCGGCACGCGGCCACGGAACGGCACTGGACTGGTCTTGCGGATGTGGGGGCGGCTGATCGGCGCGTGGCCGAGTGGTATGTCGGGCATCAGCTGCATGGGCCGCCGATTCCGTCCCGTGGAATCCGGGGGTTCAGCTACCTGCGCCCGCTGTGCCTCAGATGGCACCGGACGATAGCAGGTGAGCGCACATGCTCTTATCCCGGCCCTACTTCTCACGACGTGGACCCGGCGGGAGCGGACTTCTTCGCCCCCTCGGGCTTACGTTCGTCCTCGGCTTCGGGCTCCACATAGAGGATCTTCGCCTTCATATGCGCACGGGTCTGTGCGCCGACCCACACCAGGGTCGCCGCGAGCAGCGCGAGGGCGAAAGCCTTGACGTTGAACATGGTGGTGTCCTGGAACACCGCGAGCACGACCGCCACCAGCAGGAACTCGGTCATGAAAAGCACCATGCCCATGGCCTGGAACAGATGCGGGAGATGCTTCGCGGTGCGCTCCAGCACGATCAGCCCCGAAGCCATCACCACCATGGCGACGAATGTGCCGAAGCCCGCGCCGATCGCTCCCTTGCCGCCTGCGAACGCGGCACCGACAGCGACGGCGACCACGCCGGCGACGGCGGTGGGCACGGCGCAACTCAGGAGCGTTCTGGCGTCGTTGGACTGCATGAAGGGTTTCTCCGGCAAGTGTCGGAAGCAACGATTCGTCGTGGACGAGCGTATCCCCGGGGACAGAGGAGACCTCACGACGAAGAGCCGTCGCCCTACGGCCCCTCGGGTCTAGCACCGGGTTTAGTGAACGGTATCACAAACTATTTGATGAGGTCTTTACCCTTCGGATGTGCTGCACGTCACACGGGAGAGTTATCGGCTGGGTACCGTGCTGACGCCGTCCTGTGATCTTCGGCGCTCTCCCCGGACCGTTCCCGCCGGCACTTTCTGGGGGAATCACCAGGGCGGTTACTGGGGTGAGCCGATCCTGCGGCGGTGGGTGAAGCGGGACCGGTCGCCGATCGCGGTGGCACCGTTCACCCCGCCGTTCATCCCCGCGTTCGCGCCGCCGTTCACGCCGGAGCCCACCGGCTCGGGCGCGGCCGGCTCCGGATCCGACGCCGCGGACCCCGCACCGGCCACGGCCGCCACCGGCTCCGCGGGCGCCTCGGCGCCCTGCTCGGCCCGTGCGATCCGGTTGGCGCGGCGGTAGCGCGGCGGCACGAATGCCTCGGCCCAGCGCGGAACGCGCGGGGTGAACCGCGGCAGCAGCAACAGCACGAGACCGACCCCGCTCAGCGCGACGATCGCGAGGACGAACCACACACCGGCCGAGTTCACCGAGTACGCCACGGCGCCGAAGGCGATCAGCGCCGACCAGAAGTACATGATCAGGACGGCCCGGCTGTGCGAGTGCCCGATCTCCAGCAGCCGGTGGTGCAGATGGCCGCGGTCCGCGGCGAACGGCGACTGGCCCCGCCAGGTGCGCCGGACGATGGCCAGCACCAGGTCGGCGAAGGGCACCGCGATGACGGTCAGCGGCAGCAGCAGCGGGATGTAGACCGGGACGGTGGCGTGCACCGCGGCCTGCTCGGACCCCTCGAACAGCTTCATCGCGTCCGGGTCGACCTGGCCGGTGATGGAGATGGCGCCCGCCGCCAGCACCAGCCCGATCAGCATCGAGCCCGAGTCGCCCATGAAGATCCGCGCGGGGTGCGCGTTGTGCGGCAGGAAGCCCAGGCACATCCCCATGAGGACGGCGGCGAACAGGGTGGCGGGCGCGGCCGCCTCCAGGCCGTAGCCGTACCAGATGCGGTAGGCGTACATGAAGAACGCGGCGGCGGCGATGCACACCATCCCCGACGCCAAACCATCGAGCCCGTCAACGAAGTTGACCGCGTTGATGGTGATGACGACCAGGGCGACGGTCAGCAGCGTGCCCTGCCAGGGCGTCAGCGAGACCGGCCCCACACCGGGCACCGGAAGCCACAGGATGGTCAGACCCTGGAGCACCATCACACCGGCGGCGATCATCTGGCCGCCCAGCTTGATCAGCGCGTCCACGCCCCACTTGTCGTCCAGCACGCCCAGCAGCCAGATCAGCCCGGCACCGGACAGCAGCGCCCGTGGCTCGTTGGAGACCTCGAAGACGTCCTTGAGGTTGGTCAGATGGGCGGCGACCAGCAGCCCCGCGCACAGCCCGCCGAACATGGCGATGCCACCGAGCCGCGGAGTGGGCTCGCGATGCACATCACGGGCGCGGATCTCCGGCATCGCACCGGCCGCGATGGCGAATTTCCGCACCGGCCCGGTCAGCAGATAGGTGACCGCGGCCGTGATGCACAGAGTCAGCAGGTATTCACGCACAGGCTGCCCCAGAGGTATCGCTGGCCATCACAGCCTCACACCTTATGCGTGTCGGACGCCTCGCGGTGAACGTACTTACAGACGTCCTACACCTTCGGATGGTTGCATGATTCGGCCCTCGTCCGGATAGGGCGGAAATCTCCCGGCCAGTTCCGCCACCTTTTCCCGTACCACGCCCTCGTCCCGCAAGACGGTTCCCATCAGGGCCGCTATCCGCTCCATTTCCGGCGCTCCCATTCCCTGGGTGGTCACCGCGGCGGTGCCCAACCGGATCCCCTTGACGCACCCCCGGGGCTCGGTGGCGGACGCCAGCGCGCAGGTGTCCAGGACGATCCCGGCGGCCGCGCAGCGCGCCTTCGCGGTCCGTCCGTCCAGGCCCAGCGGGGCCGCGTCGGCGGTGATCATATGGGTGTCGGTGCCGCCCGTGGCCACCGCGAGACCCTCCGCGACCAGGGCGTCCGCGAGCACCCGGGCATTGGCCACCACCCGCCGCGCATAGGCGGTGAAGGCGGGCGCCGCGGCCTCGCCGAACGCCACCGCCTTGGCCGCGACGGTGTGCATCTGGGCGCCGCCCTGGGTGAACGGGAACACCGCCCGGTCGACCCGCTCGGCCAGCTCCGCGCCGCACAGCAGCATTCCGCCGCGCGGCCCGCGCAGCACCTTGTGTGTCGTTGCGCACACCACATCGGCGTACGGCACCGGGGACGGCGCCGCCTTTCCCGCCACCAGACCGATCGCATGGGCGGCGTCGGCGATGAGATACGCGCCCACCTCGTCGGCGACGGCACGGAAGGCGGCGTAGTCCAGATGGCGCGGATAGGAGATGGAACCGCAGACGATCGCCTTCGGCCGGTGGGCGTGGGCGAGCGCGCGGAGCTGCTCGTAGTCGATCAGACCGGTCGCCGGATCGACGCCGTAGCCGATGAAGTCGAACCAGCGGCCGGAGAAATTGGCGGGCGAGCCATGGGTGAGATGGCCGCCGTGCGGCAGCGCCATCGCGAGCACCGTGTCCCCGGGCCGCAGCAGCGCGGCGTAGGCGGCCAGCACCGCCGAGGATCCCGAATGCGGCTGCACATTGGCGTGCTCGGCGCCGAACAGGGCCTTCGCCCGGTCCTGGGCGACCCGCTCGGCGATGTCCACGATCTCGCAGCCGCCGTGGTGGCGGGCGCCGGGATAGCCCTCGGCGTACTTGTTGGCCAGCGGCGAGGCGAGCGCCGCCAGCACGGCCGGCGAGGTGAAGTTCTCGGCCGCGATCAGCTGGAGGCCGCAGGAGACGCGGTCGATCTCGCTCAGGATGATCCCCGCCAGCTCCGGGTCCTGGCGGGCGAGCGCTCCGAAATCGGGGCCCCGGGGGGTGACGGCCATGGCGTGCTCACAGCCTTGGGAGGGGACGGCGGGTCGTCGAAGGTGGTCACCCCCAATGTAGGCCCCACGCGCCCTCGTGGCGCGCCGTGAGCCCCGGGAAACCCCCGTCGGCGCGCCCGGGGCCCCGCCAGGGGCTACGCGGGGGCGGGGACCCCCGTCAGGGCCGTGACGACCGGGTCCAGGGCCTGGTTGATCTCGTCCCCGATGGAGCGGAAGAAGGTGATCGGCGCCCCGTACGGATCGTGCACCTCGTCCGCGTCCTCGGTGGGCGCCAGCAGCCAGCCGCGCAGCGCGGCCGCCGCCTGCACCAGGGCGCGGGCGCGCTCCACCACACCGCCCGCCTCCTCCGGATCGGGCAGCGTCGCGGGGTCTATGGCCCGCACCAGCCGGGTGAACTCCTTGAGCGTGAAGGTGCGCAAGCCGGCCGAATGCCCCATCGAGATGACCTGCGCCCGGTGGTCGCGGGTGGCGGTCAGGACCAGGTCGGCACGGATGACGTGCTCGTCCAGCAGCTCACGGCCGAGGAAGCCCGCCGGGTCGGCGCCGAAGTCGGTCAGGACCGTCGCGGCGTGCGCCTCCATGGGCGCGCCCTCATGGCCCCAGGTGCCGGCGCTCTCCACGATCAGACCGCGGGTGCGGACGGTGCCGAGGCGGTGCGTGAGGGCATGCCGGGTCAGCCGCTCGGTGATCGGCGAGCGGCACACATTGCCGGTGCTGACGTGGAGGATGCGGAAGGTGGCCTCGGGCTTCTTCTCACGGTGTTCCGCTATGCCACGCCCCTCAGGGGCTGTCAATTCGCCACCTCGAGGTCGGGTACGACCTCCCGGAGCTGCTCGGCGGTGAGCGCACCCGCCCGGAGCAGCACCGGCACCTTGCCGGTGACGTCGACGATCGAGGAGGGCACGGCGGCCGGGGTGGGCCCGCCGTCGAGGTACACCGAGACGGAGTCCCCCAGCATGTCCTGAGCGGCGTCGCAGTCCTGCGGAGAGGGGTGTCCGGTCAGATTGGCGCTGGAGACCGCCATCGGGCCGAAGTCCGTCAGCAGCTCGATCGCGACCGGGTGCAGCGGCATCCGCACCGCGACGGTGCCCCGGGTCTCCCCCAGGTCCCAGGTGAGCGAGGGCTGGTGCCGGGCGACGAGGGTGAGCGCACCGGGCCAGAAGGCGTCGACCAGTTCCCAGGCCATCTCGGAGAAGTCGGTGACCAGGCCGTGCAGGGTGTTCGGGGAGCCGACCAGCACCGGGGTGGGCATATTGCGGCCGCGGCCCTTGGCCTCGAGCAGATCGCCGACCGCCTCGGCGTTGAAGGCGTCCGCGCCGATCCCGTAGACGGTGTCGGTGGGCAGCACGACCAGTTCGCCGCGGCGGACGGCGGAGGCGGCCTCGCGCAGGCCGGTCTTGCGGTCGGTCGCGTCCCCGCAGTCGTATCGCCGTGCCATCTTTAACGGACCTCCTCGTACGTGGCCAATGTGTGGTGCGGTGCCGCCGTCACGGCATGGCCTTCCGCGCGGTGGCGAACCGGGGCCGGTTGTTCAGGTCGGGGTGGTCGGCGGCGTCCGCCCAGCCACGCTCCTCCGTGAAGATCCACGGCACCTGGCCGCCCTGGGTGTCTGCGTGCTCGATGACCACCACGCCCCCGGGGCGCAGCAGCCGGTGGGCGGTGCGCTCCAGGCCACGGATCACATCGAGGCCGTCCTCTCCGGAGAAGAGCGCGAGCTGGGGGTCGTGGTCGCGGGCCTCCGGCGCCACGTACTCCCACTCGGTCAGCGGGATGTACGGCGGGTTGCTGATGACGAGGTCCACCTGTCCGTCGAGCTCGGGCAGGGCCGTCAACGCGTCCGCGTGATGGAGAACGACGCGGGACCCCTCGACGTTCTTGCGGGCCCAGCGCAGGGCGCCCTCGTCCAGCTCCACGGCGTGCACCCGGGAGCGCGGCACCTCCTGGGCGAGCGCCAGGGCGATGGCCCCGGAGCCGGCGCACAGATCGACGATGAGCGGTTCGACGACGTCCATCGCGCGGACCGCGTCTATCGCCCAGCCGACCACCGACTCGGTCTCCGGCCGGGGCACGAAGACCCCGGGGCCCACCTGGAGTTCCAGGTAGCGGAAGAAGGCGCGGCCGGTGATGTGCTGAAGGGGCTCGCGGGCCTCGCGACGGGCGACCGCCTCCCAGTAGCGGGCGTCGAAGTCGGCGTCGGGCACGCCGTGCAGCTCTCCCCGCTTGACGCTGTGCACAAAGGCGGCGAGCTCCTCCGCGTCGAAGCGCGGTGAGGGCACGCCCGCGTCGGCCAGCCGCTGAGTGGCCTGCGCCACCTCGGCGAGCAGCACGTTCACTGAATTCCTCCAGCCGGTCCGGACAAGAGCACGAAGCCTACGACGGTGGGTGGCTCAGCCCGCGGCCGCCAGTTTGGCGGCCGCGTCGGCGTCGACGCATGCCTGGATGACCGGTTCGAGTTCACCGTCGAGCACCTGGTCCAAGTTGTACGCCTTGAAGCCGACTCGATGGTCCGAGATCCGGTTTTCCGGGAAGTTGTACGTACGGATGCGCTCGGACCGGTCGACCGTGCGGACCTGGCTGCGGCGCGCGTCCGACGCCTCCCGCTCGGCCTCCTCCTGGGCGGCGGCCAGCAGCCGCGAGCGCAGGATGCGCAGCGCCTGCTCCTTGTTCTGGAGCTGGCTCTTCTCGTTCTGGCAGGAGACGACGATGCCGGTGGGCAGGTGGGTGATGCGCACCGCGGAGTCGGTGGTGTTGACCGACTGGCCGCCGGGTCCCGACGAGCGGTAGACGTCGATCCGCAGGTCGTTGGGGCCGATCTCGACCTCGACCTCCTCGGCCTCGGGCGTGACCAGCACACCGGCCGCGGAGGTGTGGATGCGGCCCTGGGACTCGGTGGCGGGCACCCGCTGCACCCGGTGCACCCCGCCCTCGTACTTCAGCCGGGCCCAGACGCCCTGGCCGGGCTCGGTGGCGCCGTTCCCGCCCTTGGTCTTCACCGCGACCTGGACGTCCTTGTAGCCGCCGAGGTCGGACTCGTTGGCGTCGAGGATCTCGGTCTTCCAGCCGACGCGCTCGGCGTACCGCAGATACATCCGCAGCAGGTCGCCGGCGAACAGCGCGGACTCCTCGCCGCCCTCTCCGGCCTTGACCTCCAGGATGACGTCCTTGTCGTCGCTCGGGTCGCGGGGCACCAGCAGCAGCCGCAGCCGGTCGGTCAGCTCCTCGCGGGAGAGCTCCAGCTCCTTGACCTCGTCCACGAAGTCGGGGTCGTCCTGGGCCAGCTCGCGCGCGGTCTCGATGTCCTCCCCGGCCTGCTTCCAGGCGCGGTAGGCGGCGATCACCGGGGTCAGCTCGGCGTAGCGCTTGTTGAGCCGACGCGCCTCCCGCTGGTCTGCGTGGACCGCGGGGTCGGCGAGCCGCTTTTCGAGGTCGGCGTGTTCGCCGATCAGTTCCTCGACCGCCTCGAACATCGGGGGGCTCCCTGGGTGGTCTGCGTGGGGGTGTTGCGGAGAAGGGGTGCCGGAAGGGCCGGTGACGACAAAACGCCGGTCCGGTCGCCCCAGGGAAGGGGCGACCGAAGACCGGCGCCGTGCGGGTCGCTACTTCTTGGCGGACCCGGCGTTCTTGCCGAAGCGGGCCTCGAACCGCGCCACGCGGCCACCGGTGTCGAGGATCTTCTGCTTGCCCGTGTAGAACGGGTGGCACTCGGAGCAGATGTCGGCACGGATGGTGCCGCCGCCCACGGTGCTACGGGTGGTGAAGGAGGCGCCACAGGTGCAGCTGACCTGCGTCTCGACGTACTCCGGGTGGATGTCGCGCTTCAAGGGATTCTCCTAGGTTCGGGAGGGCACCGGGTCGACGGGCGGGATGCCTGTCGTGAACCGGGACCGACGATCCAGTTTGCCAGTACTGGCCGCATCTCCCAAAACCGGGGGTCGGGCCGGGATATTCCCGGCCCTTCCCGGAGGCTATTTGACGACCTTGCCCGCGTCGGTGGCGTCGCCCGCGGAGCCCTTGGTGGCCGAGGCGGGGACCGGCTGGTCGTTGCGGAGCGCCGTCCATATGAGCTTGGCCTTGCGCTCCATGGGCAGCACCCGGGCCGGGTTCTGCGGGTCGTACTCGACGGGCAGCGTGGTCATCTTCATGTCGCCCGAGCCGATGCCCTTCATCGATTCGGCGAAGCCCTTCAGCTTGGTCACCGAGGCCAGCTCGGAGTCGGTGGTGAGCGCCTTGGTGGAGGTGTCCGCGAGGTCGTAGAGCTTCTTCGGGTTGCCGAACAGGTCGACGTGCTTGACCTGGTCCAGCAGCGCCTTGACGAACGCCTGCTGGAGCTTGATCCGGCCCAGGTCGCTGCCGTCGCCCACGCCGTGCCGGGTGCGCACCAGGCCCAGGGACTGCTCCCCGTCCAGCGTGTGCGGGCCGGGCGCCAGGTCGAGGTGGCTCTTCGGGTCGTGGATCGGGGCGGTGGTGGTGAGGTTGACGCCGCCGAGGTCGTTTATCAGCTGCTTGAAGCCGGAGAAGTCGACCTCGAGGAAGTGGTCCATGCGGATGCCGGTCATGGACTCGATGGTCTTGATGGTGCAGGCCGGGCCGCCGGCCTCGTACGCGCTGTTGAACATCGCCGCCTGCACGGCGGGCGTCTCCTGCCCGCCCTTGGTGGTGCAGGACGGCCGCTGTATGAGGGTGTCGCGCGGGATGCTGATGACGCTGGCCTTCTTGTGGCCCTTGTAGACGTGGACGATCATCGCCGTGTCGGAGCGCGATGTGCCCTCGTCCGTGCCGTACTTCGCGTTCTTGCCGGCCCGGGAGTCGGAGCCGAGGACGAGGATGTCCATCGAGCCGTCGTCGACGTTCTCGGGGCGGTCGGCACCGAGGGCGGCGTTGACGTCGACGCCGGTGAGGTTCCCGTTCAGCTTGTAGTAGAGGTAGCCGAGTCCGGCACCGCCCAGCACCAGCACGGCGGCCAGCGTCCACACCGTGTAGAGCACGGCTCTGCGGCGCGTGCTGGGCCGCTTGCGGCGGCGGCCCGACACTGCCCCGCGGGCGCGGTGGCGGCCCGGGTTTCCCGGTGCGTTGCTGCTGTCCTCGGCCATGTGCTCCTCAGTCCTCTATGTGCTGCCCGAGTACCCCCTGCCGTCACGGTCAGGCGTGGCGTCGCGGTTTCGCGGTGGAGTCTGCCTGTGTTCCGGCCCCGTATTCCGACCTGACAGATGGAAGGCCGTGCGCCAGGGTTGCATACGTGCCATGGCCGGTTTTCGTGCGGGCCGCTGGACGCTCCGTTCGTCCCCTTCGTCCGCCTTACCGCTCTGACCTGCACTTTCGCGGGCGATAACATGATCAGGACCAGTCCGTGGCCCGGCTTGCCGCTGTGGCTCACCTCTCACCGAACGCGGCGAGGCCCCCCGCGGTGCGGGGGGCCTCGTCTACGGAGCGTTCCGGAAGATGTCCGCTCAGTCGCCGTTGTTGCCCGGAGTGGGCGTGGTCTTGGCGATCTGCATCAGGAACTCGGCGTTGGACTTCGTCTGCTTCATCTTGTCCAGCAGCAGCTCGATCGCCTGCTGGGAGTCGAGCGCGTGCAGCACCCGGCGCAGCTTCCAGACGATGTTCAGCTCCTCCGGCGCCAGCAGGATCTCTTCCTTACGGGTGCTGGACGGGTCGACGTCCACCGCCGGGAAGATGCGCTTGTCGGCGAGCTTCCGGTCGAGCTTGAGCTCCATGTTGCCGGTGCCCTTGAACTCCTCGAAGATCACCTCGTCCATCCGCGAGCCGGTCTCGACCAGCGCGGTGGCCAGGATGGTCAGCGAGCCGCCGTCCTCGATGTTGCGCGCGGCGCCGAAGAACTTCTTCGGCGGGTAGAGCGCGGTCGAGTCGACACCACCGGACAGGATGCGGCCGGAGGCGGGCGCCGCCAGGTTGTAGGCACGGCCCAGGCGGGTGATCGAGTCCAGCAGGACGACCACGTCATGGCCCAGCTCGACCAGGCGCTTGGCCCGCTCGATCGCCAGCTCCGCGACGGTGGTGTGGTCCTCGGCCGGGCGGTCGAAGGTCGAGGAGATGACCTCGCCCTTGACCGACCGCTGCATGTCGGTGACCTCTTCCGGCCGCTCGTCGACGAGGACGACCATCAGATGGCACTCGGGGCTGTTGCGGGTGATCGCGTTGGCGATCGCCTGCATGATCATGGTCTTACCGGTCTTCGGCGGGGCCACGATCAGACCGCGCTGCCCCTTGCCGATCGGCGCGACCAGGTCGATGATCCGGGTCGTCAGCCCGCCGGCCTCGGTCTCCAGACGCAGCCGGTCCTGCGGGTAAAGCGGCGTCAGCTTGCCGAACTCCGGCCGCCCGCGCCCGGTTTCGGGCGCCATGCCGTTGACCGAGTCCAGCCGCACCAGCGCGTTGAACTTCTCGCGGCGCTCGCCCTCGCGCGGCTGACGGACCGCGCCGGTGACGTGGTCGCCCTTGCGCAGACCGTTCTTACGGACCTGGGCGAGCGAGACGTAGACGTCGTTCGGGCCCGGGAGGTAGCCGGAGGTCCGGATGAACGCGTAGTTGTCGAGGATGTCGAGGATGCCCGCGACCGGGATCAGGACGTCGTCCTCGGACACCTGCGGCTCGTTGCCGAAGTCGTCGCGGCCACGACGGCCACGGCGGTCCCGGTAGCGCCCCCGGCGGCCGCGGCGGCCGCCGTCGAAGTCCTCGTCGCTCTCGTCGGCGCGCTGCTGGCTCTGGCCGCGCCCGTCGCGCTGCTGGCGGCCGCCGCCCTGCTGTCCGTCGTCGCCCTTGCCGCGGCGGTCACCGCGCTCGCCGCGCTCCCCGCGGTCGCGCTGACGCTCCCGGCGGTCGCCCTTCTGGCCGCGCTCCTGGCGGTCACCGCCCCTGGCGCCCTTGCCCTCGGCGGTGTCGACGGCGGCCTCGGCCTTTCCGTCGCCCTTGGGCTCGGTCCTGGTCTCGGTCTTGGCGGAGGCGTCCGTACGAGTCTCCGTCTTGGTCTCGACCGCGGTGGCCGTGCCCCCGGCGTCGGGGGTGGTGGCGGGCGCGGTGGCGCGGCGGCGGCGGCGCTCACCGGCCGGCTGCTCATCACCCGCGGGCTCACCGGGCTGGCCCGGGATCTCGATCTGCGCTTGCGCGACGGCCTTCTCCTCGGCGTCGGCCTTGTCGGCCTTCTCCGCCTTCCCGGCGGACTTCGAGGACTTGGCGCCGCCGGCCTTCTCCTCGGCGTCATCGCCCGTGCGGGTCCGCGAGGTGGCGCGGCGCTTGGGCTTGGTCGCGCCTTCCGCGGCGGACGGGGTGCTCTCGGCGCCCTCGGCGGAGCCGGAGCCCGCGGCCTGCTTCTCCTTGATGACCTCGATCAGCTGGCCTTTGCGCATCCGTGCGGTGCCCTTGATGCCAAGGCTCGAGGCGAGCTGCTGCAGCTCGGCCAGGACCATGGCGTCAAGGCCGGTGCCCGAGCGGCGTCGCCGCGGGGCAGCGCCAGTGGCAGCACCGGTGGCGGGCGCGGAGGCGTCCGTGGCGGGCGCGTTGTTGCCGACACCGCTGTCGGAGGTGCCGGAGGCGTTCACGCCCATCAGATCGGTGGTGTCGCTCACGAAGGGTCCTTCCCTGGAGCGGGCGTCGGCCTGTCTGGCTCGGCGACCGGTTGTGCTGTCCGGCTGTGGTCCTTCCGTAACGGACCGGGCCGGGGCGGTGGTCCGCCGGGGTACGGCGGAGAGATCAATTCATGGTTCCGACGCGGTGGAGGGTTCACTGAGATCCGCCACGCCGATTCCGGAGCGTGCTCGCTACTGCTCAGGCAGGCTGCTCAGGCAGTGGGGGAGGCTCCCGGAAGAAGGGTGGTCCCGGATGGGGACACTGAGCACCTCGCCTCCGAATAGATCCAAGAGGCATCAAGTGCTGACTTGAGGTTAACACTACCGGATCCAACAAACATTCCCCCTTTCCAAGACCGGCTATCGAGTTTTCCCGGGTCCGGGACGCCCCGGACCGGGGTGTCAGGTGAGCGGCAGGACGCTCGCCCCCCCGGCGTCGAGAGCCAGCCGGTTGGCCGCCCACCCCTCGCCCGCCAGCCGTGCGACCTTGTCGGCCGCACCGTCCTCGACCAGCGCGAGCACCGTGGGGCCCGCACCGGAGATGACCGCGGGGACGCCGTCCGTCCGCAGTCGGTTCACCAGGCTCACGCTCTCGGGCATCGCCGGAGCACGGTATTCCTGGTGCAGCCGGTCCTCCGTCGCCGCGAGCAGCAGCTCGGGACGCCTGGTCAGGGCCTCGACGAGCAGCGCGGCCCGGCCCGCGTTCACCGCCGCGTCCACATGCGGGACGGTGCGCGGCAGCAGCCCGCGGGCGGTCTCGGTGAGCACCGGCCGGCCAGGGACGAAGACCACCGGAACGATGGAATCCGCAGGGTCCATCCTGATCGCCCGGGCGGACCCCGCGTCCGTCCAGGCAAGGGTGAAGCCGCCGAGCAGACAGGCGGCGACATTGTCGGGGTGGCCCTCGATCTCGGTGGCCAGTTCCAGCACCGCCTCGTTGTCGAGCCGCTCGGCGCCGCCTATGGTCACCGCGCGCGCGGCGACGATCCCGGCGCAGATGGCGGCGGAGGAGGAGCCCAGGCCCCGGCCGTGCGGGATGCGGTTGGCGCAGACCACCTCGAGGCCGCGGGGCTGCCCGCCCAGCAGGTCGAAGGTGGTGCGCAAGGAGCGTACGAGCAGATGGCTCTCGTCGCGCGGCAGCGTCTCCGCGCCCTCGCCCGCGATGTCGACGTGCAGCCCGGAGTCGGCCACCCGGACCACCACGTCGTCGTAGAGGCCCAGGGCCAGGCCGAGGGCGTCGAAGCCGGGACCGAGATTGGCGCTCGATGCGGGGACGCGCACTCGGACGGCGGCGGCGCGGAACGCTGGACCGGCCATCGCTCGATGACTCTCCTTGTGGTTACGTGCGATTGCTCGAAGAGGTACGGAACACCGCGGGGGCCGCGACACGTACGGCGACGCCGCGCAGAGGCGAGCGCTCTGCGTCGGGGCGGATTCAGTACAGCCTATCGAAGGAAGGTTCTGTGGCGACATAGGGCGCACGGGAGGCGCACGATGCGTGTCGCGCTCCCTGCAACCATCCGCGACCACTCTACTGGGTCGCCACGCGCGCCCTCGCGCTGCTCTGCCACCACTTGAGTGGATCTTTGGAGAACGGCCCGGAGGGGGCCCGGCGAGCCGCGCGGCCGCGACCCGCCGAAACCCTCATCCCTCCAGGTCACGGCCGTCTGCGGGGCCGGGCCTGGGCACGCCGTGCCGAGCCCCGCGCGGGGCCGGATCAGACCAGCCCGAGCCGTACGGCCGCGGCGTCCGCGTCGACCGGGACCACGACCGGCTGCGGCGCTCCCGCCACCGCCCAGTCCGGGTCCTTGAGCCCGTTTCCGGTCACCGTGCAGACGATGCGCTGGCCGGGGTCGACCAGCCCCTGCTCGGCCGCCTTCAGCAGACCCGCCACGCTCGCCGCGGAGGCCGGCTCCACGAAGACGCCCTCCTGCGCGGCGAGCAGCCGGTAGGCGGCGAGGATCTGACGGTCGGTCACCTCGTCGATGAAGCCGCCGGACTCGTCCCGTGCCTGCTCGGCGTAGGTCCACGAGGCCGGGTTGCCGATGCGGATGGCGGTGGCGATGGTGCTCGGCTCCTTGACCGGCTCACCGCGCACGATCGGCGCCGAGCCGGACGCCTGGAAGCCCCACATCCGGGGCGTACGGGAGGCGCGCGGCCCGCTGTCGGCGAACGGCGCCGCGTACTCCTGGTAGCCCTTCCAGTAGGCGGTGATGTTGCCCGCGTTGCCCACCGGCAGCACATGGATGTCGGGCGCGTCCCCGAGCATGTCCACGATCTCGAAGGCGGCGGTCTTCTGCCCCTGGATCCGGGCCGGGTTGACCGAATTGACCAGCGCCACCGGGTACTTCTCCGACAGCCCGCGCGCCAGCGTCAGACAGTCGTCGAAGTTGCCGTCGACCTGGAGGATCTTCGCGCCGTGGACGAGCGCCTGGCCCATCTTGCCCAGCGCGATCTTGCCCTGCGGGACCAGCACCGCGCAGACCATCCCGGCCCGTACGGCATACGCCGCCGCGGAGGCCGAGGTGTTGCCGGTGGAGGCGCAGATGACGGCCTTGGCGCCGGCCTCCTTGGCCGCGCTGATGGCCATCGTCATCCCGCGGTCCTTGAACGACCCGGTGGGGTTGGCGCCCTCGACCTTGAGGTGCACATCGCAGCCGGTGCGCTCGGAGAGCACCTGCGCGGGAACCAGCGGCGTACCGCCCTCGCGCAGGGTGACGACGGGCGTCGTCTCGCTCACCGGGAGCCGGTCGCGGTACTCCTCGATGATGCCCCGCCAGCCGTGCCACTGGCGGGTGCCGGACATTCGAGGCCCGGCGTCGGCGATTGCGTTCATGATTTCCCTTACTCTCCGCTCACCCTCTGTTCGGCCTCAGCGCGGCCGCTACCCGGCCTCTACTCGCCCTCGACCCGCATGATGCTCGCGACATCGCGGACCGTGTCGAGCCGGCGGAGCGCGTCCACGGTCGACGTCAGCGCGGCGTCGCTCGCGCGGTGGGTCACGACGACGAGGGACGCCTCGCCGTCCTTCCCCTGCTGGCGGACCGTATCGATGGACACGCCATGCTCGGCGAAGACTGTGGCGACCTGTGCGAGAACTCCCGGTTTGTCGGCGACGTCCAGGCTGATGTGGTAGCGAGTGATCACATCGCCCATCGGGCTCACCGGGAGCCTGCTGTACGCGGACTCCCCTGGTCCGGTGGCCTCCGCCAGCTTGTTGCGGCAGGCGGCGACGAGGTCGCCGAGGACGGCCGAGGCGGTCGGCGAACCGCCCGCGCCCGGTCCGTAGAACATCAGCTGCCCCGCGGCGTCGGCCTCCACGAAGACCGCGTTGTACGCCTCGCGGACGGAGGCGAGGGGGTGGCTCAGCGGAATCATCGCCGGATGCACCCGCGCGGTGACCGAGCGGCCGTCGGCGGCCCGCTCGCAGATCGCGAGCAGCTTGACGGTGCAGCCCATGCGCTTGGCGGAGGCGATGTCGGCGGCGGTCACCTCGGTGATGCCCTCGCGGTGCACATCGTCGAGCGTGACCCGGGTGTGGAAGGCGATCCCGGCGAGGATCGCGGCCTTCGCGGCGGCGTCGAAGCCCTCGACATCGGCGGTCGGGTCGGCCTCGGCGTAGCCCAGGGCCGTGGCCTCGTCCAGCGCCTCGCTGTAGCCGGCGCCGCTGCCGTCCATCCGGTCCAGGATGAAGTTGGTGGTGCCGTTGACGATGCCGAGGACCCGGTTGACCTTGTCGCCGGCGAGCGACTCGCGCAGCGGCCGCACCAGCGGGATCGCCCCCGCGACCGCGGCCTCGTAGTAGAGGTCCGCACGGCGCTGCTCGGCCGCGGCGTGCAGCGCGGCGCCGTCCTGGGCGACCAGCGCCTTGTTGGCGGACACCACGCTCGCGCCGTGGTCGAAGGCGGTGGTGATGAGGGTGCGGGCGGGCTCGATCCCGCCGATGACCTCGACCACCACATCGATGTCCCCGCGCTTGACCAGGGCCGTGGCATCGGTGGTCACCAGCTCCGCCGGCACCCCTTCCCGGACCCGGCCGGGGCGCCGCACCGCGATCCCGGCCAGCTCGACCGGGGCCCCGATGCGCGCCGCGAGATCGTCCGCCTGCGTCGTCATGATGCGCGCCACCTCTGAGCCGACCACTCCACAGCCCAGCAGCGCCACTTTCAGCGGACGCGTACGCATCATCCGACCTCGTTTCTCATCCATCGCGTTCATGCATCAGCGCGTTAATGCACCAGTCTCAGGCACTGGACGGGATTTCCTGTCCCGGGTCCAGTATCCGAGATCCTTTTCTCGCTAGCCGACATCGAGCCGCAGGAGATCTTCCTCCGTCTCGCGCCGGACGATCTCACGCGCCTGACCGTCCCGTACGGCGACGACGGGCGGCCGGAGCGCGTGGTTGTAGTTGCTCGCCATCGAGCGGCAGTACGCGCCGGTGGCGGGGACGGCGATCAGGTCGCCGGGCGCCAGATCGGCGGGCAGGAAGGCGTCCCGTACGACGATGTCGCCGGACTCGCAGTGCTTGCCGACGACGCGGGAGAGCATCGGCTCGGCGGTGGAGGAGCGGGAGACCAGCGCCACGGAGTACTCCGCGTCGTAGAGCGCGGTACGGATGTTGTCGGACATCCCGCCGTCGACGCTGACGTACGTCCGCAGCCCCGGCAGCTCCTTGACCGTGCCCACCTCGTACAGCGTGAACGCGGTCGGCCCGACGATCGCCCGCCCCGGCTCGACCGACAGCCGCGGCACCGCGAGCCCGGCCGCGTCGCACTCCCGGTGGACGATGTCGCGCAGCGCCTTGGCGATCTCATGCGGCTCGCGGGGGTCGTCCTCCGAGGTGTACGCGATGCCGAGGCCGCCACCGAGGTCGATCTCGGGCAGCTCGACGCCGTGCTCGTCCCGGATCTCCCCCAGCAGCCCCACGACCCGGTGCGCCGCGACCTCGAACCCGGACGTGTCGAAGATCTGCGACCCGATGTGCGAGTGGATCCCGATGAGCTCCAGCCCGTCCAGCTTGAGCGCCCGCCGCACGGCCTCGGCGGCCAGCCCGCCCGCGAGCGGAATGCCGAACTTCTGGTCCTCGTGCGCGGTCGCGATGAACTCGTGGGTGTGCGCCTCCACACCCACGGTGATCCGGATCTGCACCCGCTGGCGCTTCCCCAGCCGCTGGGCGATGTGCGCGACCCGCGCGATCTCCTGGAACGAGTCGAGCACGATCCGCCCGACACCCGCCTCGACGGCCCGCTCGATCTCACCGGTGGACTTGTTGTTCCCGTGCAGCGCGATCCGCTCGGCGGGCATCCCGGCGGCGAGCGCGGTGGCCAGCTCCCCGGCGGAGCACACGTCGAGGTTGAGCCCCTCCTCGGTCAGCCAGCGCACGACGGCGCGGGAGAGGAACGCCTTCCCGGCGTAGAAGACGTCGGCGTCCTCCCCCTCTGCCTTGAACGCCTCCCGCCAGGCCCGGCAGCGGTCCCGGAAGTCGGCCTCGTCGAGGAAGTAGGCGGGGGTCCCGAACTCCTCCGCGAGCGTCTTGACGTCGATCCCGCCGACGGTGGCGACACCGTCGGCGTTCCGGCCGACGGTGTGGGACCACACGCGGGGGTCGAGCTGATTGAGATCGGCGGGCGGCGCGGCGTAGTGCCCCTCGGGAAGGACATCGGCGTGGCGGGGCCCGGCGGGATGGGCGGAACGGCTCATGCTGTCTCTGCTGTCTCTCTCAAGGTCTTACAGAAGTTCAAGGTCATTCAAGGTCTTACAGATGTTCGGGTGCGCTGATGCCGAGCAGATGCAGGCCGCCGGCGAGCACCGCCCCGGCGGCGTCGGCGAGGGCCAGCCGGGAACGGTGGACGGCCGAGGGTTTGCGCTCGCCCGCGGGGAGCGCCGGGCAGGCGTCATGGAACCGGAAGAAGGCATCGGCGAGGGCGACGAGCTGCCGTGCGAGCCGATCGGGCGCACGGTGCCGGGCGGCGGCCTCGAGGGTGCGGGGGTAGTCGGCGAGGAGAGCGAGCAGGGCGGCCGCGGCGGGGTGGTCGTAGGCGCCGGGCTCGGGCGCGATGCCCAATTGGCCCGCGTTCCTCATCAGGGCCCGGGTACGGGCATGGGCGTACCGAACCCGGAAGAGGGAGCTGTCCTCCCGCTGGGACAGAAGATGGCCGGGGTCGAGATCGGGCAGATCGTGCCCGGCGGGCCGAAGCAGCGCCCAGCGGGCGGCGTCGGGCCCGAGACGGGTGAGCAGATCGCGCCCGGAAACCGGAACGGCCCGCACGACGGGCCCGTCACCAGGAACAACGACTCCCCCGGTGGCATCGACGAGCCCCCGCACCACATGAGCGACCAGCGCGGCCCGGACCTCATCACTGCCCCCGAGCGGAACCGACACCCCGGCGAGCGCATCGCCGTGCCCGTAGCGGAGCCCCTGGGAGAGGACGTCCCGCACGAGCTGAGCGTGGGAGTTGCCCTCAAGGGTGATGTTGAGGAACCCGGGCCCGGCGATATCGACGCGGGCGATCCCGGGAGCGAGTACAAGCCGCCGCCGCAAAACCTCGGCGACAACGAGCGCATCCCCCTCACCCCTGGCCAGCAGCAGGGCGACATTGGTGGCGTAATCCCCGCACCCGGGCCGAGGAGGAATCCGCACCTTCACCCGCTCCGGCACGGCAACGCACAGCTCGTCGTCCTCAACGGCACGACGCACGGTGTGCAGCACAGTGCGGGAGAGCTGGGCGGGAGTCACGGGACCAGCGTATGGGAGGAGGGGGGTACCGAAGCGAACCGGTTTCGCCCATCGGACGCGCACACGGGGCGCACCGAAACGAACCAAAGCCGAGACCCCCAGCCCGCAAGCGACGGGCCGGCCCTGGGGCCCACCACTACCCGGTGGGCCCCACAACCGGCTCGGCATCACCAGGAGCCGCCGCACCGGCCGCGCCCTGCCGCATCAGCCTCCGCACGAGCTCGACAAGATCGACGGGCTCGAAGGGTTTCGCGAGGAAGGCATCGACACCCAGCGCCTTCCCGCTGTCCATCTCGTACTGCGTACACGCACTGATGATCGCGACGGGCACATGACACGTTCGAGCATCAGCGCGCAGCCTCGACGCCGTATGCAGCCCATCGAGTCTGGGCATCACAACATCGAGAGTGATCACATCGGGCCGCACCTGGTGAACGATCTCCAGGCACTCGGCACCATCGGCCGCGGTCACGACCTCGAAGCCCTCCAGCTCGAGGTTGACCCTGATCAGCTGCCGGATGACCTTGTTGTCGTCGACGACAAGGACCCGGCCGGACAAGCCAGGCACACCCTGAAGAGTAGGCGCGCAGCCACGGCCGCGTCCGGGTTTTCCCCACTTCCGCCCCGTGCGAGGGACCTTTCCCCAAGACCCCTGCACCCCCACCTCCACATGCGGTATACGCCCCTCCGCTCCCCCTCCCACCAGCTCCCGATAACCGTTCATGACCACCCTCTGCGAGCTGATAGTGTTCTACCTGTCGCCGCGAGACAGCAGCGACAGGCCCCCGTAGCTCAGGGGATAGAGCAACGGCCTCCGGAGCCGTGTGCGCAGGTTCGAATCCTGCCGGGGGCACCTTGAAGAAGGTGCCAGCAGACCCCGCCATCAGCCCAGCGGCTGAGTGCGGGGTCTTCGCGTACGTGCGGCCGAGGACGACTGCAGGCGAAGAGCCCACGTTTTCGCCGCCATCTGGCCATCATCTGCATGGCGCCGCACTACGGCGTGGCCGCCGAGCATCGCAGCGGATCGATGCGACGCCCGGCGGCCCTCAGGCGTCAGGCGTCGCGCTTGAGGGTCTCCCGGATCCAGTCCGCGTAGGCCGGCACATTGGTGTACAGGCCTGGCCCGGCCGAGCACGCGACTCCCGGGGCCTGGGCCCGAGGTGGCTCCAACGAGTTCCCACCGCCCGTGCCGGCCCTTCTGGAGTTGCGGCCCACCGGAGTCCCCGAAGCACGCCATGGCCTCGGGCACGCGACTGATCGTGCACAGCCGGGTCCGGTCCGCATAGCCGGGGGCGCATTCGGCGTCGGCGCCCCTGCGCGTCTCGAGCTCCCGCAACCGCTCCGCGAACTTCAGTTCGGTGTCGACGGTGGTGCCGAATCCCAGGATCCGGGTGGGGGTGCCGGGTTGGGCGGCCCGCTCCGCGACCCGGATGGGCTTCTCGGTGACCGGGCGGTCCAGACGGATCAGCGCGATGTCGTCCTGGTTGGCGGCCTTTCCGTCACCGTTCACATAGCCGGGGTGGATTGACGGTCCGTTCGATCGCCCGGACGGTTCCCCCGGACTTCCGCTCCTCGCTGCCGATCCGGACGATGCCGTCCAGCTCAAGGCCGTCGCCCTGTACGCAGTGGGCCGCCGTCAGCACCCACTGCGGATCGATCAGCGACGCCCCGCAGGTACCGTCGTACAGCCCGTGCTTCGGGGCCGACTCCGGGATCGTCGCCATGAACGGGTACCGCTCAGTGAGATCGGTCCCGCTGACGATCGCTCCGGCGCTGCCGGTCATCAGGGTGGCGCACGTCGCGACGGCGAGAGCGCCGACGGCGGTGATCCGCGCCCCACGGCGGCGAACCGACTTCAAGCTGAACATCCAGAGTTTCCTTCGCTCGTAGATCCGGATGCGTCCACCCTGCTTGGTCAAGATCTACCGGGCCATCCGGGTAGCGAGCCCGAACACGGTGGGGATAACCCCACCCGTCCGGCCCCGCACCCTCCCTGTCCCTGGGACGGCACATCTCGCTGGGTGAACGGTTCGGCGGACCGTGCGCGGGGGCCGGCCCGGTCGTGGCGACCGAGGGCGAGAGACCGTGGGCGCCCAGGGTGCCGGTTTCGCCCGAATCGGGAGCAGAGTCATGTTCCCGGCGCTAACCTGCCCGCCAGGTAAGGCGCTCAGACTCGCCTACTGCGGCGCTCAGCCACAGGCCGTTGGCCCGCAGGAAGCACACAACCGCACGTTTCCTGGCGAGCGCTGTCGACGACTGGAGGAACGCGCCCCCATGAACGAGCAAGTTGCATCAGCGCTGATATCTGGACTGGTCGCGTTAGTTGTGGGCGGAACCACCGGCGCCCTGACGTGGTTTCAACTCCGCAGAGATCAGAACAAGTGGCGCGTTGACCTCAAATCCGCATGGGCACTCGAACTCCATAAGGCCCGTCTGGAGTCCTATCCGGAAATCTTCTCCACACTCCTCCAACTCTCTCATTACAGCAGCCCGATCACGCGTGAGATTGCCAGCGAGGTATCGCGCAGCTTGAACACGTGGTTCTACTCGACCGGCGGCATGTGTGCAGACAAGACCACCCGCGGCGCGATACTAGGCCTGCGGAAATGCTGCTCCAAGTGGGCCAGGACCGGGTCCGAGCCAACTGACTTCTATAGGTGGCGGAATCTCACCGTCGCCCTGCTGCGTCGTGACCTGGATATCGCGGGGCTCGAATCTTACGACTTCAAGCCGGATGCGACACTGCTCAGCACGCTTGAAGAAGAACTACGGTCCGCTCCACCACGGCATTGGCCATCAGGAACTCTGCCTCGCCGTACTCGGCGGGAACGCTGACGGCTTGGGCATTCGCCTTCCGGTGCGCTTGCACTCCTCGCCTCGCCGCCGCTCACGGGCCTACCACGCCGATGGAACTACCGGGCCAACGGCTCCACGCGCCCCAGGCGCTGTGCCTGCTTGCCCGTGGGCCGCCGCTTCTGCCCCGACCCGGACATCACCGAGCCGGGGCGCTGAGCGGGTGTTCGGCGACCGGACCGGCGGGGTCGTCCGTGAGGTTGGTGCGGGCCCGCCACCACGGCAATAGCTGGACGACGTCGAACGCCACCTCGACGACGAGGAAGAGCCACAGCAGCCGCGGGGCACCGTGGGCCATCGCATACGCCAGCCACGTGGCGAACAGCGTGCGCGCGACACCGTCGAGGAGTCCGTGCAACGGCAGCGGCTTCACGATCCGCAGGAGTGCCCAGACCACCACCACCGAACCCATCAGGTTCGCGTACAGGGTCTGCATCGGGTCGCGGGCGGGCAGAACGCCCATCCCGAGTGTGTCGCCCAGCGACGACAGCGCGGTGTGCAGCAGCGCGTAGCTCCACGGTGTGGCGAATCCCGCTGTGACCACGAGGTCGTACCAGGCACTCGCGCGGACGAGGCGAAGATAGGTGCGGCGAGAAGGGGCGAAAAGACGCATCACGACAAGGCTCCTGCTGGTCTCACGGCAGCGACGGCCTCACCGTAAACAGTGGAGTACTCTCCAAGGTCAAGTCGCGGTTCGGGGGGAGAGCCATGCGTATCGGAGAGTTGGCCGCGCAAGCTGGTATGACCAAGGACACCATTCGTTTCTACGAGAAGATCGGCCTCGTCGCAGGTCAGCGGCTGGCGAATGGCTATCGCGACTTCCCGGCGGAGACGGTGACGTGGCTGCATTACGTCCGCACCGCACAAACGCTCGGCTTCTCGTTGGCCGAGATCGCACAGCACGGCGAGGAACTGAGCGACGCTCCGGATGCCGCTGAGGCGTTGTCCGCGCTGTTGGAGGAGAAAATCCGGGTCATCGACACGCGTATGGCCGAGCTCGCCGTTCTGCGGGCCGATCTCGAGGAGCGCGTCGGCACCGGATGTCCCTTCCGGGCGGCTGACCGGGCCGGCTGAGCACCGAGCCTTTTACGGTATGCCGATTCGTCGCCGAGGTCGCCGAGGCCCTGGCATCGCGTCGCCAACTCCCATCTTCCGGCGACACATATCGCCGGCGTCGCCCGACGGCTCGCCGGCCGGGCACTGGCGATGGCCATGTGGTCACCCCGGGCCCACGGGTGCGCCGAGCAGCTGCCGCATCGACTCCGCGGCGCGGACGGCCGCGTCGGCGCAGCAGTTGTTGAACAGGACGTGGACCTCGTCGGCCCGTTCGGCCATTCCGCGGAGACGCGGGATCCACTCCGTCAGTTCGTCCGTGGCGTAGGTGTGGCGAAACCGCTCCTCCTTGGTCCCCGTGCCCCAGGCGTCGTTACGGCCGTGGAAGCGGGCCACCGCGAGGCGGGGTGAGGTGACCGGAGTGATCGGGGGTATGGAGGCGGGCAGCTTCTGGGTCATGTCCACGGCAACGGCAGACATGTCCCAGTCCTTGAGCAACGCCTCGGTCTCGGCGCGCTCGTCCTCCTGCCACCAGGCGGGGTGACGGAACTCCACAGCGACGGGCCAGTCCGCCGTGCGCTGGGCGCATTGGGCGAGGAACGGCTTTGCCTGTGTGTCGTCCGGGGCGAACCAGGGTGGGAATTGGAAGAGAAGGGTGCCCAGGCGCCCAGCCTTCTTCAGTGGTTCGAGCGCTCCGCTGAAGCGCTGCCATACCTCGTCGAGCAGCCCCGGATCGATGGTTGCGGGCCTCGGGCGTGCACCCCTTCGTCCGGCCAGTGCGGGGCGCAGGTCGGCGGGCAGGGCCTTGGGGGTCGTCGGGTGCCCGGTGAGCAGGGAGAACGCCTTGACGTCGAAGCGGAATCCGTCCGGGGTGCGCTCGGTCCACAGGGCGCTGTTACGGGCGCTGCGCAGGGAGTAGTACGTGGCGTCGACCTCCACCACCGGGAACCGGGCGGCGTAGTGCCGCAGTCTTCCCTCCGCGTCGCGCAGCCCCGGCGGGTACCAGCCGCTGGACACCAGCGCGCGGTCCGTCCATGAACAGGTGCCGACCAGAATCTCGCCCATGCCCTGCCGACTACCCCGGGTCGGGGCGGGCTGCACCGCCGGGGAGGTCAACCTGACTTGGGTTCTGGGCAGTTCGGGGTCGGTCGGCGCTTCGGGGTGGGGTGTTGCCGCCTCGCCTCCAGGTTCGAGGTCTCATGTTTCGAGGTCTCGTCGTTCGGGAAGCAGGCAACTTGGGAGCGCTCCCACCACATCCCCACCACTCCCCACGGACGATGGAGGAAGATCGCGAATGCTTTGTCATGAACGCGGCAATTCCTTACGTTGGGCGTCTCGCGCCCTTGGTCTGCTAGCCGCGGCGCTGCTGTGCCTGATCCCGTGGTCCACCACCGCGAGCGCCCATGGGTCGGTCGTAGACCCGGCCTCCCGCAACTACGGCTGCTGGCTGCGCTGGGGCGACGACTTCCAGAACCCTGAGATGGCGAAGTTGGACCCCATGTGCTGGCAGGCCTGGCAGGACAACCCGAACGCCATGTGGAACTGGAACGGGCTGTACCGCAACGGCTCCGCCGGCAACTTCCCGGCGGTGATCCCCGACGGGCAACTGTGCAGCGGTGGCCACACCGAGGGCGGCCGCTACAACTCGCTGGACACGCCGGGCGCCTGGCAGACGACGAACATCGGCGGCAAGTTCACCGTCAAGCTGTACGACCAGGCCAGCCACGGTGCGGACTACTTCAAGGTGTATGTGTCCCGCCAGGGGTACGACCCCACCACCCAGCCGCTCAAGTGGAGTGACCTGCAACTGGTCACCACGACCGGCAAGTACGCCCCCAGCCAGAACTACGCGATCGACGTCAGCACCTCCGGCTACACCGGCCGCCACGTCGTCTACACCATCTGGCAGGCGTCGCACATGGACCAGACGTACTTCCTGTGCAGTGACGTGAACTTCGGCTGAGCGGCACCCCTTACGGCTCAGGCGCCTGCACCACGACCCCGCCGGATGCGCGGACGCACTCCGGCGGGGTCATCTCAGGGGGCAGGGCAGGTCCGGGGCCCAGTGGTTCGGAGAGCACGTCACCAGGGCCAGGGAGAGGAATGAGGTGCGGCCCAGGTAGAAGCCGAAGGAGACGTCCGTGCCGTGGGTCAGGCGGTCGGCGGCCGTGGTGACCAGGCGGGCCAGGCGGGCGGTGTCGGCTTCCTGGTGGGAGAGGAAGCCGGAGGCGTGTTCGGTCAGTTCGCGGCCCAGCCAGGCCGCCGCGTCCTTGGGCTCCTCGAAGGTGGCGCGGATGAGGGCGGGGGACTTCAGCAGCCAGAGGGACGTTTCCAGTGGAGGGAGATCCGAGTGGCGGAAGGTTTCCAGGAGGGTGCGGTAGCGCTCCTGGTCCTCGCGGTCGTATGCCTCGTGCTCGCGGTCGTACGCCTCGTCCTCCGCCGTGACGGGCGCGCGGAGGCGGTCCGGTGGGCGGCGGAGGGACTCGCGGTCGAACAGTTCCTTCTCGCCGAGCCACGAGTACGCGTGGATGTGCACGCGTCAGGGGTTCCCTCCGGGGGGTTCCCGGAAGGCCCCTGATGGGGTGATGCCTGGTGTGGTGGCTGTGTTGCCTGGTGTGGCGCCTTCGGCTTCGGGTCGTTACTTCGCTCCGGGTCGTTCCTCCGGTCCGGCCGGGTCGTTCCTCCGGTCCGGCCGAGTCGTTACTCCGAGATCTCGATCTTTGCCACCTCGTCGTAGAACGACAGATGGTCCTTGATCTCCGCCACCTTCTCGATCGGCTGCGGGTACGCCCACACCACGTCCGGCCGGGGCTCCGCCTCATCGCCTGCCGCGCCGCGGTAGGTCCAGTACGCGGCCTCGCCCTTGAAGGGGCAGGTGGTGTGGGAGTCGGTCGGCTGGAAGAGGGTCAGGTCCACGTCCTCCGGGGGGAGGTAGTAGCGGACGGGAAGACCCGTCTCGTGGACGAGCAGGGGGCGGGACGACTCCGCGACGACGCGGCCGTCGATCGTGACCGTGACGTGCTGGGAGCCGCGCTCCACGTCTACGCGGTGTCCGCCGGTGCCGGTGGTCTTGGGGTGGGAAGCGGGGGTGGTCATCTCTTCCTGGCCTCCTCGGTATGCGGTTCGGTTTCGGGTGATGCACCGTCCGGTGTCTCTCATGCGGCACCTTCCGGTGTCTCGCATGCGGCTCCCTCCGGTGTCTCCCGGCTGCTGCCCGGTGGGACAGGCGTCATGTCTCCTGTCTGCGGCAACGCCCTCGGCGCCACCGTCATTCCGGAAGCGTTCAGAGGCGTTCGCGTCATTCCCGAAGGCGTCACGCCTCGCCCGGCTCGCGGGGCCAGGCCCGGCCCTCCTGGCGCTCCACCTCGCGGTTGAAGCGGGTGAGGATGTCCTCGAGGCGGGCCACCTCGTCGGAGGGCCACGACTCCAGCAGCCGAGACAGGTCGGTCTGCCGGCACGTCCGTTCCGCCGCCATGCGGTCGGCGCCCTGCGGGGTGATGCGGAGCTTGCGGGCCAGGCCGCCGTCGGGGTCCGGGATGCGTTCGACGAGACCGGCCCGGAGCAGGGCACCGGTCTGGCGGTTGACGGTCGAGACGTCCAGCTGGAACGCGTCGGCCAGCTGGCCGATGGACATCGCGCCCTCGGCGTCGAGGCGGGAGAGGAGCAGATAGCCGGAGCGGTCCAGGCGGGTGGGGACGGCGCAGGGCTCGTCGGTGCAGCGATCCGGGTGGGGCTCCTTGGGGGTCGGGCCGGTGTTCGGCTGCGCCGGGGAGTCCTGGGCCTCCGTGGCCTGGCCCTTCCGTTCGCGAGGTGTCAGCACTGAACACCTGGCCACCAGCATGAGCTCGCGCTCCAGCCGCTCCAGCCGCCGATCCGGCACGATTCCTCCTCGCCTCCCCCGCGCCCCTCATTGGAAGTGTGCACGATACACGCCATGTGTAGGATGCACATCTCTCCTCGTTCTCCTTTTCGCACATCTCTCGAAATCTCTTTGGAGGCGGCATTCGCATGCCCCAGTCAGCCCCACCTCGCGTCGCGGAACGTCTGAGCGCCGCGCCGTCCGGCACGCCGCTCCCGCGGGAGGTCGGCGGTGGCTTCGTGGCGGTGCTCGCGTTCTGCGGTATCGCCGTGTCCGTCATGCAGACGCTGGTCGTTCCGCTCGTCACCGAGCTGCCCCAGCTGCTGCACACCACCAGCTCCAACGCGTCCTGGGTGGTCACCGCCACCCTGCTCGCCGGCGCCGTCTCCACCCCGGTCATGGGCCGGCTCGGGGACATGTTCGGCAAGCGCCGGATGCTGATGGTCGCGTTGGCGCTGATGGTTATCGGCTCGCTGACCTGCGCCGTCACCTCCGACCTGGTGGTGATGGTGATCGGCCGGGCCATCCAGGGCGGGGCCATGGGGGCCATTCCGCTCGGCATCAGCATCATGCGGGACGAGCTGCCGCCGCAGAAGCTGGGCTCGGCGATGGCTCTGATGAGCTCGTCGCTGGGCATCGGCGGTGCGCTGGGGCTGCCCGCCGCCGCGTTCGTGGCGCAGCACACCAGCTGGCATGTGCTCTTCTACGGGGCCGCGGGGCTGGGCCTGATATCGATCGCCCTGGTGCTCACCGTCATCCCGGAGTCCTCCGTCCGCACCCCCAGCCGCTTCGACGTCATCGGCGCGCTCGGGCTGACGGCCGGACTCGTCTGTCTGCTGCTGCCCATCACCAAGGGCGGTGACTGGGGTTGGACGAGCGGCACCACGCTCGGGCTGTTCGGCGCGGCCGTGGTGATCCTGCTGCTGTGGGGCGTCTTCGAGCTGCGCACCGCCGAGCCGCTGGTCGATCTGCGGACCACGGCGCGGCGTCAGGTGCTGCTCACCAATCTCACCTCGATCATGGTCGGCTTCTCGTTCTACGCGATGTCGCTGATCCTTCCGCAGCTGCTGCAGCTGCCGAAGGCCACCGGCTACGGCCTGGGCCAGTCGATGGTCATGGCGGGGCTCTACTTCGCCCCGATGGGCGTGGCGATGATGCTGGTCTCGCCGCTGTCCGCGCGGATCAACGCCGCGAAGGGGCCGAAGGTCTCGCTGGTCCTCGGGCTGATCGTGATCGGCGCGACGTACGGCGCGGGCCTGGTGATGATGGACTACATCTGGCAGATCGTGGTGCTGTCCACCGCGCTCGGCATCGGCATCGGCATCGCGTACTCGGCGATGCCCACGCTCATCGTCAGCGCCGTTCCGGCCGCCGAGACGGGGGCGGCGAACGGGCTCAACACCCTCATGCGGTCCATCGGCATGTCCACCTCCAGCGCGGTGGTGGGCGTGATCCTGGCACACCAGACGACCGACTTCGGTGGGGTGCCGCTGCCGAGCAAGGACGGGTTCCAGACGTCGTTCCTGGTGGCGTGTGCCGCCTCGGTCGGCGGCCTGCTGATCGCCCTGTTCCTGCCCGCGCGCCGGCGCGCCGGGCTGGCGGGCTCGGCTCCCGTGGCCACCTCGGCGCCCGCGCCCGCGACAGACTCCGCCCCGGTGGCCGACTCCGCGCCCGTGGCCGTCCCCGCGCTCGTGGGCGCCCCGGCCGCCTCGACTGCCACGGAGACCGCGACAGGGACCACGACAGATTCTGCGACAGAGGCCGGGGACCTCGCCTACGCCGATTACGCGGCGGAGGACGTGTCCGCCCTCACCGGCGGCGTCATCCACGGCCGGGTCCTCGGCCCCGGCGGCACCCCGCTCGCCGACGCCGCCATCACCCTCATCGACACCGGCGGCCGTCAGCTCGGCCGTACCGTCACCGGCCGCGACGGCCGGTACCGCGTGCCCGCCCCGGACACCGCGAGCGTCGTCCTCATCGGTTCGGCCACCGGGTACCAGCCGCAGGCCGCCACACTGCTGGTGACGGACCTGCCGGTGGTCTGCGATCTGCGGCTGTCCGGCGGGGGCGGACTGACCGGGTCCGTACGCGCCGTCGGCGGGGAGCCGCTGGCCGGTGCGACCGCCACGGCCACCGGGCCCGAGGGCGAGGTGGCGGCGACGGCGACCGCCGACGAGAAGGGCGAGTTCGCGCTGCCGGAGCTGACCCCGGGGACGTACACGCTGACCGTGGCCGCCGCCGGGCACCGGCCGTACGCCACCCAGGTGGCGCTCGCCGTCGGTGAGCCGGTGCGGGTGGACGCGGAGCTGCCGCCGGCGGCCCGGGTCCGGGGCACCGTACGGGACCGGGGCGGCCGGCCGCTCGGGGACACCCGGGTCTCGCTGCTGGACGCGTCCGGTGACGTGGTCGGCCAGGTCATCACCGGTGACGACGGGGCCTTCGGCTTCGAGGCGCTCACCGGCGACCACTACACGGTGGTGGCCAGCGGCTACGCCCCGGCCACCCGCCAGATCACGGTCGGCGGCGCGGCGGGCACCGAGCGGCGGGATGTGGACTTCCTGCTGGGTCACGGCGAGGAGTGAGACGGGCCCGTCCCCGAGCCCCGGAGCTTGAGCCGGGCCCATTCCCGAGCCCGGAGCTTGAGCCGGGCCCATCCCCGAGCTCGGAGCTTGAGCCGGGCCCATCCCCGAGCTCGGAGCTTGAGATGAGCCGTTCCCGAGCCCGGAGCTCGGGGCGGGGCCCCGTGTCCAAACCGGGCACTTGAGACGGCCCCCGTCTCCGGCCCCGAGCGTGCGGCGGCGGCCCCGTCGTCTCACGCTCCGGGGCCGCCGCTGAAGGCTCTACGACGAGGGCAGGCCCGTCAGGCGAGGGCAGGCCCGTCGGGTCAGCGACAAGGAGCAGCGCCCGCGGGCGCTGCTCCTGCTCGTTCCCCTCAGCCCGCTCACTCCTCCTCCTCGGGGAGGCTCTCCCACGCCTCGCCCTTCCGGTACAGCTCGTAGCCCTCCTCGTCCGCGATGGACTCCGCCTGGGCACGGCTGCGCACGGAGATCTCATACGTGTGGCTGTCGACGGTCGCGTGGACGCCCGAGCCGTCGGTGACCGTCTCGATCGCATGCGTCTCGTAGATGACGCGTCCCGGCTCGCATTTGCTCCAGACCACATGCATGCTCACTGCCATCGGACCCACTCCCGCGCAGACGAGTCCCCTGGTTTCAGGGTCTCACCTGAGCGCCTGGTCCACATGGCTTGACGTGGCCCCTTGGCCCGACGAGGCCCCCGTCCGGCCGGACGCCGGGACGGTCCCCCGGCTGCCGAAGAGCGCCATGGTCGCCAGGGCGAGGACCACGAGCCCGCCCCCGAACCACATCACGCTGGGGACCGCGATCCCGTCCGCCGCCCGGCCGCCGAGCAGCGCGCCCAGCGCTATCGCCACGTTGAAGACCCCGACGAAGAGCGCCGACGCCGCCTCCCGCGCGTCCGGCGCCGCATGCAGCACCCAGGTCTGGCAGGTCACCGACACCCCGCCGTACGCCAGGCCCCACACCAGCAGCAGTACGGCCGCCCCCGCCGTCGTGGAACCGGCGACCGGGATCAGCAGCTCGGCCGCCGCGAGCAGGGTGAAGATGACCATGAGGGTGCGGCGCGGATCGCGGTGGGCGGTGGTGCCGGCCAGGAAGTTCCCGGCGATGCCCGCCACGCCGTACACCAGCAGCAGGGTGCTGATCAGGCCCGCCCCGACTCCGGCGACGTCTTCCAGCACCGGGCGGACGTAGGTGTACGCCCCGAAGTGGCCGGTGACCAGCAGCAGGGTGGTGATGAGGCCGGTCCGCAGCCGGACGTTGCGGAACAGCCCGGGCACCTCGCGCAGCCGGATCGTCCCGGCCGTGGGCAGCGGCGGCAGGGTGACGGCCATGGCGGCGGCCACGGCCAGCGACAGGGCGGCGAAGGCGGCGAACGCGATCCGCCAGTGGACCAGATCGCCGATGAGCGTCCCGATCGGCACCCCGAGGACCGAGGCCACCGCGATACCGCTGAAGATCAGCGTGGTGGCGTGGCCCACGGACCGCTCGGGCACCAGCCGCACCGCGAGCCCGCCGGCGATCGACCACACCCCGCCGATGCTCACCCCGACCAGCACCCGGGCGAACAGCAGGACGGCGAAGCCGGGCGCGAGTGCGGACAGCAGGTTGGCGACGGCCAGCAGCCCCATCAGACCGCACAGCACCAGCCGCCGGTTGAAGCGGCCCACGGTGACGGTGAGCAGCGGGGCGGCGAACGCGGCGACCAGCCCGGGCACGGTCATGGCCAGGCCCGCCGTACCGTCCGAGACGCCGAGCGCGGAGCCGATCGACGTCAGCAGGCCGACCGGCAGCATCTCGGTGGTGACCACCGAGAAGGTGCCGACCGCGACGGCGACGACGGCCAGCCAGGCCCTGAGCGGCGAGCGCACTGCCGGAGGTGACCCGGATGTGCCTGCCGGAGCGGTGAGTTCCGTGCTATTGGACATGTCTTTAGCGAACAGCTGTGCCCCTGCGGGAACAACGCCGAAGTTCTCAGACTTCTATGAGCGAGGCTCATCAATGCGCGTCAACGCGAGCCGCGTTCAATGCGATGCGCGTCAACGCGATGCGCGTCAACGCGATGCGCGTCAACGCGATGCGCGTCAACGCGATGCGCGTCAACGCGATGCGCGTCCAGGAGAGGCAATGGGCGTCGGCGCGAGCGCGACCAACGGGGAGGCCATGGCCGGGTTGGAGATCCGCGAGCTGGAGTGCTTCCTCGCGCTGAGCGAGGAGTTGCACTTCGGGCGCGCCGCTGAGCGGTTGTACATCTCGCAGAGCAGGGTGAGCCAGCTGCTGCGGTCCCTGGAGCGCCGGATCGGCGCCCGGCTGCTGGAGCGCACCAGCCGCCGGGCGCGGCTGACCCCGTTCGGCGAGCGGTTCCTGGCCGATCTCCGGCCCGCCTACGAGGCGCTGTACGGGGCCGTCGAGAGCGCCCGCGGGGCGGCGCGCGGGGTGGAGGGCGTGCTGCGGATCGGCTTCCAGGGGGCCGCCGATGAACGGGTGACGGCGGCCATCGCGGCCTTCCGCGACCGCCACCCCGGCTGTGAGACGACGACCGTGGAGGTCCCGCTGGCCGATCCGTTCGGCGCGGTGCGGGCCGGCGAGGTGGACGCCGCGATCGTGTGTCTGCCGGTCGTCGAGCCCGATCTGGTCCTCGGGCCGGTCTTCTCCAAGCAGCCGCGGACGGTGGTGGTCTCCGCCCGCCATCCGTTCGCCGGCCGCGCCCGGGTGGATGCCGAGGCGCTGTCCGAGAGCCCGCTGATCGGCCCGTCCGCCCCCGCGCCGCGCTACTGGCACGACGCGATGGCGCCCGCCCTCACCCCCAGCGGGCGGCCCATCCCGCGCGGGCCGCGGGTGCACACGCTCCAGGAGGGGCTGGCGGCGGTCGCGGCGGGCCGGGGCGGGATGCTGCTGTGCGCCCCGACGGCGGAGTATCACCGCCGCCGGGACATCACCTTCGTACCGGTCGAGGGGGTACCGGACTCGATGCTCGGCCTGGTGTGGCGGCGGGCGGACGAGACGGCGCGGATACGGGCGCTCGGGCGGGCGGTGGAGGAGCTGTGCGCTTAGGGTCCGTCGTTCGAGGCCGGGCTCGCGGGGTCTGATCCGAACGGCAGACCCCAGGCGGCGGCCTCCGCCACCTCGGGGCCGCGCCCGTGCTGTGCCATGGCCCACGCTACGGGGTGTCAGGCGGCCCGCGCGGCGGAGCCGCATATCGATGCTTTCCCCTCCCCGCCCCTTCCCGTTACCAGGGGCTTCGCCCCTGGACCCCAGATTGAGGTGCGAAGTCCCGCCACGCGGCGAAGCCGCATTCGGCGCCGCGGGAAGAGGCGGGGAGGGGAGCGGGCCCCGTACGCGTCAAGATCCGTCGGACGCCCCTAGCCCGTCGCGGCCCGCCCCAGGCCCACATCCCGGCGCATGCACACCCGTGGCCAGCGGTCCAGCCCATGGCCCGCCTCGCAGCGCCGGATCTCCAGGAGGCCGGGGGTCAGCTCGGCCTCGGTCAGGGCCCGGAAGCCGCACCGTGCGGCGTAGTACGGGGCGTTCCAGGCCACGTCGACGAAGGTGGTCAGGGTGAGCGCGGGGACGCCGTCGTCGGCGGCCCGCACCGCGATGTGGTCGATCAGGGCCCGTCCCACACCACGGCGGGCGCTGTCGGGGTGGACCGAGATCTGCTCGATGTGGACGTTTCCGTCGACGGGGTCGGTGATCAGGTACGCCATCGCCCGGTCGGCGTCGTCCACCGCGACCCAGGCCCGTCCGGCCCGCTGGTAGCGGCTCAGCTCCTCCAGGCTCAGGGGCTCGTCATCGGCGACTTCGTCCATCCCGATGTCCCGGAAGCAGAGTCCGGCGGCGCGCTCTATGTCCTGGAGGACGGGGAGTTCTTCACTGGTGCTCGTTCGAATCCGCACCCCACCATCATCCTCCGGAACGCCGGAACAAAGGTGTGCCCCCCACCGCCGTGGAGAGCACCCTTCGGCCGTTCCTTCATATGAAGGCATATGAACGCCATCGGACCGAGGTCACCCCAATGACCTCGGCCTTCTCCGCTGGCGGTGATCAAGAACCTACCAAGGACACTGGTTCGAGGGGAGGTTGAGGGGGCCGTAAGGTCTCACCTGGGCCCACCCGGGCCCACTCGGGCCCACCCGGCCCCATCCGGTCTCATGCCTGGGCCTCGGCCGCGCCCTCGGCGATCGCCTCCTCGACCTCGCCCGTGCGCGCCGCCTCCTCCGCCGCGAAGCGCCGTTGGTCCAGCCGCTCGGCGAGTTCCTCGTCCTGGCTCATCAGCAGGTCGAGGTTGCTGTCGCCCAGCTCCAGCACGCCCATGTCGACATAGGCCCGCTGAAGCCGCTCGCCCCACAGCCCGATGTCCTTCACACAGGGGACGATCCGGCTGAACAGCAGCTTGCGGAACATATGCAGGAACGGCGACTGCTCGCAGTACTCCTCGGCCTCGGCCTTCGGGATGCCGAAGTTCTCCAGGACCTCCACCCCGCGCAGCCGGTCGCGCATCAGGTAGCAGCCCTCGATGACGAACTCCTCGCGCTCCCGCAGCTCCGCATCGCTCAGCTGCCGGTAGTAGTCGCGCAGGGCCATCCGGCCGAAGGCGACATGGCGGGCCTCGTCCTGCATGACATAGGCGAGGATCTGCTGGGGCAGCGGCTTGTCGGTGGTGTCGCGGATGAGGCCGAACGCGGCGAGCGCCAGGCCCTCGATGAGCACCTGCATGCCCAGATACGCCATGTCCCAGCGGGAGTCGCGGAGGGTGTCGCCGAGGAGGGTCCGCAGATCGGTGTTGATGGGGTAGAAGGTGCCGAGCTTGTCGTGCAGGAAGCGGCTGTAGAGCTCGGCGTGGCGCGCCTCGTCCATGGTCTGGGTGGCGGAGTAGAACTTCGCGTCGAGGTCGGGCGCGGCCTCGACGATCCGGGCCGCGCACACCATCGCACCCTGTTCGCCGTGGAGGAACTGGCTGAACTGCCAGGCGGCGACGTGGTGCCGCAGCTCGCCCTTGTCCCGCTCGGTCATCCGGTCCCAGTGGCGGGTGCCGTAGAGGGCGAGCGACTCATCGGGGGTTCCCAGCGGGTCGTACGGATCGACCTCCAGGCCCCAGTCGATCCGCTTGACCGCGTCCCACTGCTTGTCCTTGCCCTTCTGGTAGAGGGCGAGCAGCCGGGCCCGGTGGTCGTCGTACTCCCAGCTGAATCGGGCGGCGCCACCGGCGGGCACCTGCCAGTGGGGGTCCCCGGGATCCATCGCGTAGAGCTCTTGCGTCGACACCGACGCCTCCTTCGCCTCGCTCCCCCGTGAACGGATGCGTACTCGGCAGGCTCACATGACCGTTACTCGCCGGTCAATAAGACCTCCCCAAGGGATTGACGCCCTTGCTGACACAGAGTCTCATAAGAGGTATCCACCGGTAACCCATCCCACCGGCGTTTGTCCGAGCCACCAGTGAGGTGCCCTCAGCGATGACCACCACGACCGAACCGCCCGCGCTCCGGGACGCGCTCGGGCTGATCAAGGACCGCGAACGGGTCGCGGAGCGACTGCTCGAATCCTCCGCCAAGCACTCCTTCGACCCCGACACCGAACTCGACTGGGACGCGCCGTTCGAGCCCGGCAAGTGGTTCTGGCCACCGGAGCTGGTCTCGCTCTACGACACGCCCATGTGGCGGCAGATGTCCGAGGAGCAGCGGCAACTGCTGGCCCGGCACGAGGCGGCGGCGCTCGCCTCGCTGGGCATATGGTTCGAGATCATCCTGATCCAGCTCATGACCCGGCACATCTACGACAAGCCCGCGACCAGCGCCCATGTGCGGTACGCGCTCACCGAGATCGCCGACGAGTGCCGCCACTCCAAGATGTTCGCGCGGCTGATCACCAAGAGCGGCACCCCGGCCTATCCGGTCACCCGGCTCCACCACAACCTGGGCCGGATCTTCAAGGCGATCTCCACCACGCCCGGTTCGTTCACCGCGACCCTCCTCGGCGAGGAGATCCTGGACTGGATGCAGCGGCTGACCTTCCCCGACGAGCGCGTGCAGCCGCTGGTGCGCGGCGTGACCCGGATCCATGTGGTCGAGGAGGCGCGCCATGTGCGGTACGCACGCGAGGAGCTGCGCCGCCAGATGCTGCGGGCGCCGCGCTGGGAGGCGGAGCTGACCCGGATCGGTTCGGGCGAGTTCTCCCGGATCTTCTCGCAGGCGTTCATCAACCCCAAGGTCTATTCGGATGTGGGGCTCGACCGGCGCGCGGCCGTCGCTCAAGTGCGGGCCAGCGCCCATCGCCGTGAGGTGATGCGCAGCGGCGCGAGCAAGCTGACCGAATTCCTCGACGACGTCGGGGTGATGCGGGGTGTGGGCCGCCGACTGTGGAAGAGCTCGGGACTGCTGGCCTAGGGATCGCCTGCGGCGGGCCACGCGGCGGAGCCGCATATCGATGCTTTCCCCTCCCCGCCCCTTCCCACGCAGCGTCGATACGCGGCTCCACCGCGTGGGGAGTCCGCCCCGGACCCCCGGGTCCAGGGGCGAAGCCCGGCCACGCGGCGGACACCCCGCGGGGCTGGGGCCAGGGGGCATCGGCCGCCGGGCCGAGGGGCCTTGGGCCGGCCGGCCCAAGGGCGCGTTCGGGCCGGACCCCAGTGCCCATCCAGGCCGGGGCCCAAGGGGCCATCCAGGCCGGGGCCCAAGGGGCCATCCGCTTCGTCACCCTGGCCGGTTACGCTGCCAGGCATGACGACAGGCAGCGGCACCGCTTCGGCGCCCCCGGAGGCGACACCCCCGGCGGAGGCGAGCGCCGCCGCGCGCCCTGCGGCGGAATCCCCGGCCACCGCCCGCCCGCCGGCCGCCCGGCGGGGGAGCTACCGCAGGCTGAGCGTCGAGGCGCGGCGGGCCGAACTCCTCACCGCCGCGCTCGGCCTCTTCGCCCATCGCGCGCCCGAGGACGTGTCGCTGGACGATGTGGCCCTGGCCGCCGGAGCCTCCCGTCCGCTGGTCTACCGCTACTTCCCGGGCGGTAAGCAGCAGTTGTACGAGGCGGCGCTGCGCAGCGCCGCCGATGAGCTGGAGCGGTGCTTCGAGGAGCCCAGGAGCGGTCCGCTCAGCGGCCGGCTGAGCCGGGTGCTGGACCGCTATCTGGCCTTCGTGGACGAGCACGACGCCGGGTTCAGCGCGCTGTTGCAGAGCGGCAGCGTGGTCGAGACGTCGCGGACGAACGCGATCGTGGACGAGGTGCGGCGGGCGGCGGCCGAGGAGATTCTGCTCCATCTGGCGGTCAAGGGGCCCGGTGCGCGGCTGCGGATGATGGTGCGCACCTGGATCACGGCCGTCGAGGCGGCCTCGTTGATCTGGCTGGACGAGGAGAAGCAGCCGCCGGTGGAGGAGCTGCGCGACTGGCTGGTGGACCAGTTCGTGGCGATGCTGACCGCCACCGCGACCACCGATCCGCAGGCGGCCCGGGTGATGCGGGCCGCGCTCATCATGGAGCCCGCCGAGGGCTCGATCGGGCGGCTGGCCCGCCGTGTCGTGCCCGCGCTGGGCGAGGCGTCGCATCTGCTGTGACGGGGGCGATCGGTGACGGGTGCGATCGGTGACTGCTGTGGTGGGCGCGGCCGGTGACGGCCGGGGCGCGGACGATGCTGTGAGACTGGTGCGGTGAGAAGCGAGGAGACGCCCTTCGTGGGCGGGCCGCTGGACGGCCGGGTGCTGCCGGTGCTGGTCGGCCTCACCGGCCAGCCGCCCAAGACCTACGAGGTGCCGGTGGAGAACGAGGCGGGCGAACCGCCGACGGTGCATGTCTACCGCAGGGTTCCGGCCGCCACCTCCAAGCGGCTGGGCCTGGTCCGGGGCTGGGCCTATGAGTACGACCCGGAGGGAAAACCGGGCGGTGGGCCGAAGTGGCCGTGGTCGAAGCCGAGCTGACGGCCCGCCGGACGGGTGACCGTATTCGCCCGACTCGCCCACAATTCTCCTGAAGATACGAACGTCATGCCACGATCCTGCTGAGCTGGACGCCGAACGGAGGCGTCAGTGAGCCGGAGGTGATCACGTGTCAGGACGGATCGTGGGCTCGGTCTGCGCGGCGGCGATCACGGCGACCGCCGCGCTGGTGCCCGCCGTTCCGGCGGCCACGGCGACGGCCGCCCCCTCCCGTCCCGCCGACCGGTCCGTGTCCGAGCTGCTGACGCAGCTCAAGACGCTGTACCGGAAGGCCGAGGAGGCGACGGAGACGTACAACGCGACCGAGGAGAAGCTGCGCAAGCAGCGCACCAGAACCAGGGAGCTCACGGCCGAGCTCGTGCACGCCCGTACGGAGCTCGCCGACAGCCACGACGACGCGGGACGGCTGGCCCGTCAGCAGTACCAGGGCCACAGCTCGCTCTCCTCCTACGCCTTTCTGCTGACCCTGCTCACCCCCCATCCGGAGGGCGCCGCCGACGAGGCGCGTGAGCTGGAGCGGGCGGCCGGCCGCGAGGCCGCCCTGATGCGGCGGCTGACCAGGGGCGAGCGGCGCGCCGACACCATCGCCACCCGGGCGCGGACCGCGCTGGACAAACAGCTGTCCCTGACGGCGAAGCGCAAGAAACAGCGGGACAAGGTGGAGAAACGGCTGCGCTCCATCGAGAAGCTGCTGGCCGCGCTGACCGCCCGCCAGATCGCCCAGGTGGCGCAGCGCGAACGCGAGCAGACCGCGAAGGCGCAGCGCAAACTGCTCGACTCCGGGGCGCTCGACCCCACGAAAAACGCCTCGCCGCCCGCCCCCACCCCGGGCCGCGGCACCCGCACCACCCCGGCCCCCGGGCCCGGCGGGGCCACCCCGGCGGGCACCCCCTCCCCGGTCGCCACCGTCACCGCGCCCCGCCCCCGCCCGGCCCCCGGCCGCCCCGGAATGGCGACCCCGGAGGCCGGGAAGCGGGCGCTCGCCTACGCGCTGAACCAGATCGGCAAGCCGTACGTCTGGGGCGCCGAGGGGCCGAACTCCTTCGACTGCTCGGGGCTGACCTCCTCCGCCTGGGCGCACGCCGGGCAGCTCATTCCGCGCACCAGCCAGGAGCAGTGGCGCCAGCTGCCACGGGTGCCGCTCAACAAGCTGCGCCCCGGCGATCTGGTGATCTACTACAAGGGCGCGAGCCATGTGGCGATGTACGCGGGCAACGGCCAGGTGGTCCAGGCGCCGCGTCCCGGCCAGCGGGTGAAGCTCTCCCCGCTCGCCTCCAATCCGCTGCACGGGGCGGTGCGCCCGGGTCCGGCCCCCGTGGCCAAGCGCTGAGCGCCCCGGCGGCGGCCGGTGTCAGCCGACGTACCGAATGGCCCTGGCCTCGGCCCCGGCCCGGCCGTCGGCCCCGGCCTCTTCGCAGACCTCAGCCCCCTCGCAGACCTCGGTCTCTTCGCAGACCTCGGTCTCGCCTTCGGCCTCCGCGGACTCGGCCTCGGCCTCTTTCCTGACCTCGTCCAGATAGGCGGCCGTCTTCTCCGGCTCGTAGAAGAAGTTCTCGAAGTCGGAGGGGTCGTCGAAGCCGTTGGCGATGCGGTGGGCGACGGCGGGGAAGGCGGCCCCCGCCCCGAGGAGGTCCACGATGTGCTCCGGCGGCGGGCCCAGCATGGCGTTGGTCCACTTGGTGACGTGCCGCGCGGTCTCCCAGTAGCGGTCGAAGGTGGCCCGCATCCACGCCTCGTCGAACGGCCGGTCGCCGTGCTCGACGATGCTCTCCAGGTAGGCCGCCGCGCATTTGGCCGCGGAGTTGGAGCCCTGGCCGGTGATCGGGTCGTTGGCCACCACGACATCGGCGACGCCCAGGACCAGCCCGCCGCCCGGCAGCCGCCCGACCGGGTTGCGCACGGTCGGGGCGTACCCCCCGGAGAGCGTGCCGCCCGCGTCCGTCAGTTCGACCTTGGTGGCGCGCGCGTACTCCCACGGCGTGAACCGCTCCATCAGCTCCAGGACGCGCGCCAGATGCTCCGAGGGGTCCGTGATGCCCTGGAAGACGTCGGCCGGACCGCCCGGGACGCCCTCCCAGAAGAGGATGTCGGCGCGGCCGGTGGTGGTGAGCGCGGGCATCACGAAGAGTTCGCCGACGCCGGGGACGAGATTGCAGCGCACCGCCTCGAGGCCGGGGTGCTCGGGGCGCGGGCCGAGGCCGTGCACATAGGCGACGGCGAGGGCGCGCCGCGGAGTGTCGTACGGGGAGCGGGCGGCGTCCCGGCCGAAGAGCGAGACCAGTTCGCCCTTGCCCGCGGCCACCAGCGCCAGGTCGTACTTCCGGTCGAGGACGTCCAGGTCGGAGACGGCGGCGCCGTGGATGACCACCTGGCCGCCGCGCTGCTCGAACGTCTCCATCCAGCCGGCCATCTTGATCCGCTGGTCGACGGACTGGGCGTGGCCGTCCAGCCGGCCGACCCAGTCGATGACCCGCGGATGGGCCTGGCCCTCGGAGGCCGGCGGCCCGGCGACGGAGACCCCGAGGCCCTCGACCCGCGGCGCCCGCTCCTCCCAGAAGTTGAGCTCCAGATCGCGCTCGTGGTCCAGCGCGGTGCGGAACATGCACTGGGTGGACATCACCCGTCCGCCGCGGATCTCATCGGACGTCCGGTTGGACATCAGCGTGATCTCGTAGCCCTTGGACTGCAGGCCGAGAGCGAGTTGGAGGCCGGACTGACCGGCACCCACGATGAGTATCTTCCGCATGGCTGTCGACTCTCCCTCAAGCTCGGACCGATAAAGGGAATGGAGCATTCCATCCCGCGGGCGGAGCTGAGGTTACGTCACTCGGGTGAGGCGTCAACGGCGTGTCTCACCAGCGCCAGCAGCGCGTCCACGACCGCGATCCGGCGCCGGGCGTCCATCATCACCACCGGCACGGTGGGCGCCACGGAGAGCGCGTCGCGCACGTCCTCGGGCTCGTAGAGCGGGGTCCCCTCGAAGTGGTTGACCGCCACCACGTACGGCAGACCCAGGCTCTCGAAGTAGTCCAGCGCCGGGAAGCTCTCGTCCAGGCGCCGGGTGTCGACCATCACCACCGCGCCGATGGCCCCGCGCATCAGGTCGTCCCACATGAACCAGAAGCGCTGCTGGCCGGGGGTGCCGAAGAGATACAGGACCAGATCGTTCTCCAGCGTGATCCGGCCGAAGTCCATCGCGACGGTGGTGGTCAGCTTCTCCGGCGTCGCCTCGAGGTCGTCCACGCTCTCGCTGGCCTGCGTCATCAGCGCTTCGGTCTGCAGCGGAGTGATCTCCGAAACCGCGCCGACGAAGGTCGTCTTACCGACCCCGAACCCTCCCGCTATCACGATCTTGGTGGCGATCGGCGCGCGGGAGCGGTCCGTCTGCCACCTCTGGAGCACCTCCTCGGCCCCGGGTATCCCGGCCCCGGGTATCTCCGACGTCGCCGGCGGGGTCGCCGTGATCGTCTCAGAGCCTGCGAAGTCCACTGAGCACCCTTTCGAGCAACGCGCGGTCCGGCTGGCCGGGACCCCGCCCGGTGCCGTAGACGCGGATCTTTCCCTGGTCGGCCAGGTCGCTGAGCAGGACGCGCACCACCCCGAGTGGGATCTTGAGCATCGCGGAGACCTCCGCGACGGAGCGCATCCTGTCGCACAGTTCGATGATCGCCCGGATCTCCGGCATCATCCGGGCGTTCAACCCACTGGGGGCCAGGTCGAGCCGTCCGTCCGGAGACTCCAGCGACGCCACGAAGGTCTCCACCAGCAGCACATGGCCGGAGCGGGTGCGACCGCCGGTGAGCGAGTACGGACGTACGCGAGCGGGTTTACGGGCGGGCCGGCTGGACCCGGCTGCCGTCACTGTGCGTGCTCCAGCGACCTGCGTAGTTCATTGCGGAGTTCGGGGGTGAGCACATGTCCGGCCCGGCCCACGAACAGTGCCATGTGATAGGCGACGACGGTCATGTCGCAGTCGGGGGTGGCATGCACCCCGAGCAGCGAACCGTCACTGATCGACATGACGAACAGACTGCCCTCGTCCATCGCCACCATCGTCTGCTTGACGCCGCCGGCGTCCATCAGCTTCGCCGCGCCGAGCGTCAGGCTGCCGACCCCCGAGACGATCGTCGCGAGATCCGCACTGGACCCCTTGGGGCCGTCCTGTGCCGCCGGATCGGTCGACGCGGCATGGTGCCGTGTGTCGGAGGAGAGCAGCATCAGCCCGTCGGTCGAGACGACCACAACCGAGCGGACGCCCGGCACCTCCTCCACCAGGTTCGCCAGCAACCAGTGCAGATTACGGGCCTCGCGACTCAACCCGTACGTACTACTGGGCGCATTCACCCGCGTGCCTCCTCAACCGTGCCACCCTCGCTCTGCGCCCCCGTTTGTCCTGCTGTTCCCCGCTGCCGCCGCGCGGGCTCGCCACGGGCGGCGACCTCGGCGGCGGCGTCCCGGCGTCCGTCGCGGGCGCCGCGCTGGAAGCCACCGAGGCGGCGCCGCAGCTCCTCCGCGTTCACCGAGCCGGTCCGCTCCCGTGGATCGGGCTCCCGGAGGGCCACGTTCCGCGGTGTGCGCTTGGGCAGCCCCTTGTCGGTGCGCGCCGCCTGGTCCTCCGGGCGGGCGTGCTGGTCGGGGCCGATGGCGTACGGATCGACGGGGGACGGCCGACCGCCGCCTGCCCGCTCACCACCCGCCGCCGGGCCGCCGCCGGGCGAGGACGGGACGTTGTCCTCCGGGCCGTCCTGCGACGCGGGGGCGCCGCCGTCCGCCAGGCGGCCGGACGATGCCGGACCGCCTGCCGCCGGGCCGCCGGGCCACGCCGATGCGCCGCCGGCCGGGCCCCAGGCGTCCGCGCCGACCGGGCGGATGCCGTGGCCGCCGAAGCGCCAGTCGGGGTCCGCGTACTCGTCGCCGTCGGCGTCCGCGCGGTCCGCGGCGTCCTCACGGCCGTCGCCGTCGGCGTGATCCGTGCGGCCCGTGCGATCCGTACGATCCGTACGATCCGTACGATCCGAACGCCCGTCGCGGTCCTCGGGGTCCCCATGGGCCTCGCGCAGGCGCCGGAGGGTCAGCTCCATCGTCTGCTCGACGGCCGGGACCTCCGCCTCCTCGGCCTGGGGTGCCGGGGCCGCCTGGGGTGCCGGGGCCGGGGCGTCCGCACCGGGCCGTGCGCCGTCCTGTCCGTCGGACCGGGCCGACTTGGGGACGCGCTTGGGCAGGGTGGGCAGCGGGCCACCGTTCCCCGGGCTCGGGTGGCCGCGCGGCGGCGTGGGCTCCATGGGGTAGTCACGGCCCGTGTCCGCGGTCTGCCCCCACTGCTCGGCGGGGACCGCCCAGGCGGCGCCCGGCTCGGAGTCCGCGGCCGCCTCGACGGGCGTGGGCTCCGGGTCGAGCGCGGGCTCGGGCTCCGGCTCGGCGGCCTGGGGCGCCGGATCCGGCTCCACGGGCGGCGCGACCGGCTCGGCCGACGGCTCGGGGCCGACCCCCGCCGCGGCGCCCGCGCTCGGCACACCCTCCTGGTCCCGGGCGACCGAACGGGTCTGCCCGGGAAGCGCGTTGGAGTTCGCCTCGGCCTCGGAGCCCGGGAAGCCCAGGAAGGACGACGGTCCGGCGCCGCCGAACGTCGCGCCCACGCTCACCGGCGGGGCGGGCGGCAGCCCGGCGCCGGGCGGACCGGCCGGGAGGATCTTCGTCGGGAGGACGACCACGGCGGCCACCCCGCCCGGCTGCTGCTCGCGCAGCTGCACCCGGATGCCGTGGCGCGCGGCGAGCCGGGTCACCACGTACAGCCCGAGGCCCAGCGGGTCCTCCGGCTGGGGGCCCTGGCAATACTCCGGCACCGGGTCGGCGAGCCGGGTGTTCAGCTCCAGGAAGCGCTCGGGCGTCATGCCGATGCCCTCGTCCTGGACGGAGAGCATGACCTCGCCGGATTCCAGGAGCCAGCCGGACATCTGGACCGCCGCGTCCGGCGGAGAAAACGATGTCGCGTTCTCCAGGAGCTCGGCGATCAGGTGGCTGACGCTGTCCGCGGCGAACCCGGCGACCTGGGCATGCGGCGGCAGCGCCTGGATCTGCACCCGGTCGTACCGCTCGACCTCGCTGATCGAGGCGCGCAGCACATCCAGCAGCGGCACCGGCCCCGGGTGGGTGGACTTCTGCTCGGAGCCCGCGATGACCAGGAGGTTCTCGCCGTAGCGGCGTATCCCGGTGGCCAGGTGGTCGAGCTGGAAGAGCGTCTCGAGGCGGTCGGGGTCCTGCTCCCGCTCCTCCAGGGACTCGATGATGGCGAGCTGGCGCTCGATCAGGCCCAGCGAGCGCAGCGCGAGCCCCACGAAGCTGCCGTGGACCCGGGCCCGCAGCCCCTCCAGCCGGGTGGCGACCGCGTCCCGCTCGGCGCGCAGCCCGTCCCGCTCATCGGCCATCCGCTGCCGCTCGCCGACGAGCCGGGTGCGCTCGGTCTCCAGCTCGGCGACCCGCTCGTACGCCCGCGCGGCCTTGGCGTGGAGTTCGTTGACGGCCCGTACGGCGTCCGCGTACTCGTCGTCGCGGCCCTTGAAGGCGACCGGCTCCTCGGCCGCCGGGTCGGCCGCGACCCGCCGGGCGCCGAGCCGCAGCGCGGCCAGCGGCCGGGTCATCGAGCGGGCGCCGTGCACCCCGGCGCCGAGGGCGACCAGCAGGGCGGCGCCGACGATGCCGATGCGCAGCTCGAGGTCGGTGACCTCGTCGTCCCGCAACCGGGCGAGCTGGGCGGCCTCGGAGGAGGCCAGCGAGGACTGTGCGCCGCGCATCCGGTTGATCCGGGTGTCCAGGGCGGCCTCGACGCGGTCCTCGTCGAGGAAGAAGTCATTGCCCGCGAAGCGGTTCTGGTCGGTGAGCCGGGCGATATAGCGCTCGGCGTCGCCGACCTCGGTGCCGTTGACGGTGCGGTCGTAGGCGTCGCGCATGGTGGCCGGGGCGAGCTGCTCGAAGTCGGCCAGCGCGGACTGCTCGCGGAGGTTGGTCCGCTGGGCGGCGGAGACCAGCGTGGGCTGGCCGCCGCCCGCGTCGAGCGCGGCCAGCAGCAGCCCGCGGGTGGCGGACGCCTCCTCCACGGCGCGGCCGAGCGGGGCCAGCGCGGCGGTGGCGCCGGACTCGGCGTCGGCGGGGAGCCGGCGGGCGAGGGTGTCGGTGATCCCGTTCAGCGCCTGGACGGTCCGGGTGTACGAGGTGAAGACGTCGAGGGCCGAGCCCTTGCCGGTCAGCGCCTGCTGCCGCACCTCGGGGAGGGCGTCGAGGAGCCGCCGGACCGACGCCGGGACCTGCCCCCGCACCTCGCGGACGCGGCGGTCGACCCGGGCCCGCGTCTCCTCGGAGACCCCGCGGCCGGAGGCGGTGGTGCGCCCGTCGGCGACGTACCGCGTCATGGCGTCGCGCTCGTCGGCGAGGGCGTGGGCGAGGGTCATCGCGCCGCGGTTGGTCTCGGCGAGGTCGACGAGCCGCTGGGCGTCGGTGGTGTCATCGAGGGCGAGCAGGACCGCGGGAGTCCCGGCCCCGAGGACGGCGACGGAGACGAGGGCGACCGACGTGGTCAGCCGACGGCGGACGCGTGCGGTGTGCCGTCGCGACGTCGCCTCGTCCTGACGTGGCTCGCTTACCGCATCGCGTGTGGTGCCCCGAAGCCGCTTCTTCCGCACCGGTGCTCACAATCCATTCTCGCCCGACCGCTCTGTGGACCAGAGGTGACGACGGATCAACAATTGTGTTTCCCCACCTCTGGTAGGGATTCCGACCCTTTCAGGACGGGTCTGGGGCGGGCATGCATCACCCACCCGGCCACCCGAACGAGTGAACCGCATTGGGTAGTTGACCACCAACTTTGACTCGCGGCCATACCCTCCCGCCACCTTACGCGGATTGGTAAAGACCTCACCGCCCTGACAAGATGCCCACCCGCAGCTTCCCAGAAGTGTCAATCCCACCCCAATCAGGCAGCCGAGAAACGGGCGAGGGATTTGGTACGGACCAACGCCCGCCCAGCTCGCCGCGGCGGCGGTGATCAACGGCGGTCCGGCAGACTGAGGGAATGCGCATCGAACTCGCGACCGCCCCCGGCGATCAGCAATATCCCAACGAGGACTACGCATCGGTAGCCCTTCCGGCCTCGGGGAGCGGCGGTGCGCTGGTGGTTCTGGACGGGGTGACTCCGCCCGCCGGCGACGACGGATGCGTACACAGCGTGAGCTGGTTCACCGCGCGACTCGGCGGATCGCTGCTCGAACTGTCCGGTTCGCGACGGGATATGCCCCTGACACAGTGCCTCTCGGAGGCGATCGCCCGAACCGCCGCGGCACATAGTTCAACGTGTGACCTTTCTCACCTTCTCACTCCGCAGGCAACCGCCGTCGCGGCGCGCTGGGACACCGAGCGGATCGAGTATCTGGTGCTCTCGGACTCGGTGTTGCTCATCGAGCGGGCCCACGGCGGAGTGACTCCGGTCCTGGACGACCGCATCGACCGGCTGCGGGCCGAGGGCCGGCGGCTCGCCCCGCTGCGCAACGCGGAGGGCGGCTTCTTCACCGCCGCCGCCGACCCCGCGGTCTCCGCCAAGGCCGTCACCGGGGAGCTCCCGCGCGGCGAGGTACGGGCGCTGGCGGCGCTCACCGACGGCGCGACGCGCTGGGTGGAGCGGTTCGGCGAGGGCGACTGGGCCGAGTGCTTCGCGCTGCTGCGCAAGGAGGGCTCGCAGGCGCTGATCGACCGCGTACGGGCGGCCGAGCACGCCGATCCGGACGGTACGGCGTTTCCGCGGGGCAAGACCCACGACGACGCGGCCGTGGTCTTCGTGGAGCCCTGAGCGGCGGGGCACCCCCGTCGGACCGCCGTGTGGGGCGGGGTAGCGCGGTTGCCACATCCGCGTCGCCGGATGTGCGGGGGTCGCCGATCCTGGCGTGTATGAGCGCCTTACTCCTGCGCCGCCCGCGCCGCTGGGCCGGAATCCCCGGACTCCTGTGCCGCACGCGCCGCCTGACCGGGGTCCTCGGCCTCCTGCTCCGCGTTCAACCGGTGCAGCAGTCTGGCGAGTTCGGCGACCTCGTCGCGCTCCCACGCGGCGAGCCGGCGGGCGTACCGCGCCCGCCGGGCGACCCGTACGGCGCGGAAGCGGCTGCGGCCCTCCTCGGTCAACTCCATCAGGAAGGCCCGGCCGTCCGCCGGATCGGGCGTCCGCGTCACCAGACCGAGCCCCTCCAGGGCGCGGAGCTGACGGCTCATGGTGGCCTTACCGACGCCCACGAAGCCCGCGAGGTCGGTGGCACGCTGCGGACCCGCGTCCTCCAGCCGCATCAGCAGCCCATAGGCGGCGGATTCGAGCTCCGGGTGGACCTCCCGGGCCAATTCCCCCGAGGCGGCACGGGCTCTCCGGAGGAAAACCGCCAATTCGCGCTCCAGAGCCAGGAATGCATGGTCCACACCAATGCCGCCCATGGTGCCACCCGCACCCTGCTCGGGTGGCAATGCCCCGTTGTTGTGCACGTCAGAGCCCTCTCCGGGTTTTCACTTCGTGAAAGTTTCTACCACGCGCGGTTGTTACCGCAGCTCCACCAGTATTTCGCAGGATTAGACCAACGGCATCACACCCTCCCCCTTCCGTCGGCCTATCTACGCCCGTAGCGTCAGCCCTGACATGGTCATACCAATCTGACGTCCCTCTCTCCCCCCACCGAGGCTTCGGAGGCAACGCCATGCTCGTGCACAGACCTGGTTCGGTCCGACGCGCCCTCAGTGCGCTGATCGGAATCCTCGCCGCTCTCCTCGCCATGACCATCGCACTGCCCGGTGCGGCATTCGCCGCCCAGGGCCAGGGCGACAAGGCCATCCCCCATCCCGAGGACGACTGGGCGGGTTCACAGATACTCAAGCACGAGGGCGGATCCACGGCCGGCGAGGCGCCCACGGGGCTGCTCGCCACCGTCGAGGGCGTGGACGTCAGCAGCCACCAGGGCAATGTCACCTGGTCGACCCTGTGGAGCAGCGGGGTCCGGTTCGCCTACGTCAAGGCGACCGAGGGCACGAGCTACACCAACCCGTACTTCGCCCAGCAGTACAACGGCTCGTTCAACGTCGGCATGATCCGCGGCGCGTACCACTTCGCCCTGCCGAACAACTCGAGCGGCGCCGCCCAGGCCAACTACTTCGTGGACCACGGCGGCGGCTGGTCCAAGGACGGCAAGACGCTGCCGGGCGCGCTCGACATGGAGTACAACCCCTACGGCGCCAGCTGCTACGGGCTGAGCGCCAGCGCGATGGTCAACTGGATCAAGTCCTTCAACAGCACCTACAAGGCGCGCACCGGCCGCGACCCGGTGATCTACACCTCCACCAGCTGGTGGAAGAGCTGCACGGGCAACTCCGCCGCCTTCGGTGGCGTCAACCCCCTGTGGATTCCGCGCTACGGCTCGTCCGTCGGCGAGCTTCCGGCGGGCTGGGGCTTCCACACCATCTGGCAGTACACCTCGTCCGGCCCGACGGTCGGCGACCACAACAAGTTCAACGGCGCCATGGACCGGCTGCAGGCGCTCGCCAACGGCTGAGCCCGCGCCTCCTCACCCCCCACATCCGGCGCGTCCGCCCTCCGGTGTACGGACAGGTCTGTCTGTACGCTGGAGGGCGTCGGTCGTCCTACGGCCGAGTCAAGGAGCATGATCATGAGCAGCGCCCGCCCCTCCGCCCATGAGCGGATCCTGTCCACCGCGACCGCGCTGTTCAACGCCCATGGGGTGCGCGGCGTCGGCGTGGACCGGATCATCGCCGAGTCGGGCGTGGCGAAGGCGACGCTCTACTCCCACTTCCGCACCAAGGACGATCTGGTCCTGGCCTATCTCCACCGGTCGGACCGGCACTGGCGGGGGGCGCTGCGGCAGGCCGCCGAGGCGGCCGGCGCCGATCCCCGGGACCGTCTCGTCGGACTCTTCGACGCGCTGATCGCGACGACCGAGCGGGACGGATTCCGCGGCTGCGCGTTCACCAGGACCGCGGGCGAGACCGAGCCGGGCACCGCCCCGCACGCCGCGACGGCCGAGCACAAGCGCGCCGTACGGACCTGGCTGACCGAGCTGGCCCGGGAGGCCGGGGCCGCCGACCCCGAGCGGCTCGGCCTGCAGATCTCCGTGCTCGTGGACGGGACGATGGCGGCGGCCGCGCTGGAGCCGAGGCCGGAGTGCGCGGAAGCGGCCCAGGACGCGGCGCGGGCGCTGGTCGCGGAGGCGTGCCCGGCGCGGGTGTAGCCCTCGTACGCGGCGTCCGGCTCCCCTGCACGGCGTCTGGCTCCGCACGTATGGCCGTATGGCTCTCGTACGTACGCGAAGGGCCCGGCCGCACCCATGAGGTGCGGCCGGGCCCTTCGCCGTGTGGCGCGGCTCCGGCGTGACGCGTGGCTCAGACGCTCACACGGCGGTCAGCTCGCGCTCCCGTATCACGCCGGAGGCCAGCAGCTCGCGATAGCGGTCCTGGTACGCGGCGAGCTCGGCGTCGTCGAGCGTATGGGTGCCGTGCACGACGATCGGCTCCTCGTAGCGCATCCCGGTGAGGTGGGCGGTGTTGTCGAAGGGCCTGAGCAGCTCGACGACCGGGAAGCGGTGGAGCCCGTCCGGCCGGTACTGCTCCTCGGCGGAGCCCGTCGAGGTGGCCACCAGCAGCGACTTGCCGCGCAGCGAGGTGCCGCCGCTGCCGTAGGCGAAACCGCGCAGGAACACCTCGTCCAGCCACTTCTTCAGCAGCGGCGGCGCCGAATACCAGTAGAAGGGGAACTGCAGCACGATCCGGTCGTGCTCCAGCAGCAGCCGCTGCTCGCGCTCGACATCGATCCGCAGATCGGGATATTCGGCGTAGAGATCATGGAAGGTGACCCCGTCCACCGGCCGGGCGGCCTCGGCGAGCGCGGCATTGACGCGGGACGTGGCGAGGTGGGGGTGGGCGAGGACGAGCAGGGTGCGCGGCACGGGTCTCTCCGGGAGGGCAGACGTGAACAGACAGGTCTGTCTGTCTCACGGCCGAAGCTACCAGACAGACCTGTCTGGCTGCCAGCGATCGGGCCCGGGCCCGGGTCAATCGCGGGGGAACTCGTCGGTCTTGAGCGTCACCCCGACGACGGTGTTCGTCAGGTCGAGTTCGGCACCGAAAGGCACTGTCAGCGTCGTGAGGTAGTCGCCGTCCTTCGGCTCGGTGAAGAGGTGGCACCGGCCGGTATACGGGTCGGCGATCAAATAGACGGGGACCTCGGCGGTCGCGTACGCCGCCTTCTTCGGGCCGTAGTCGTTCCCCTTCGTGCTCTTGGAGATCACCTCGGCGACGAACTCGACGTCCTGGCAGAGCCAGAGCCCCTTGTCGTTTTTCACGGCGCCCTCGGCAACCAGGGTCACATCGGTCGCGAAGCCGTTGAGATAGCCGGGGTAGTCGATGCGGACATCCGACTTGATCCGCTTGCGCGGGTACTGTGTCCGCAGTTGCTCGACGACGTCCAAAGTGATGTCCCAGTGCGTATCCCGCTGCGGCGACATGAAGATGTTCCCCTCGACAATCTCAACCTTGATTCCCTCGGGGACGGGCATCTTCTCGAGCGCCTCGAACATCGCGTCCAAGGTGAGTGCGTCGCTGCTGTCGGCCATCTCGATCCTGTCAATCGCCATGACGGTCACTGTGCCGCTCCTCCCCGCCGCGAACACAGAAGCCGCGGCCGGTTAGTCCAACGATACGCACGGCCGGCAGGTCACGCGTGGCCCGGAATCCCGTTCGACACGGGACCCCGGGCCACGGCGCCACCGGCAGCGTCCGTCACGCCGCTGCCGGGACCTCGGGGGCGGCCGCCCGGGCGGGTTCGAGGGCCAGCTCCAGGACCCGGCGGACGTCCGAGACCGGGTGGACGTCGAGCTTGTCCAGGACCTCGGCGGGGACGTCGTCCAGGTCGGGCTCGTTGCGCTTGGGGATGATCACCGTGGTCACCCCGGCGCGGTGCGCCGCCAGCAGCTTCTGCTTGACGCCGCCGATGGGCAGCACCCGCCCGGTCAGGGAGACCTCGCCCGTCATCGCCACGTCCGGGCGCACCTGGCGGCCGGAGAGCAGCGAGGCCAGGGCGGTGGTCATGGTGACGCCCGCGCTCGGGCCGTCCTTGGGGACCGCGCCCGCCGGGACGTGGAGGTGGATGCCGCGCTCCTTCAGGTCGCCGACCGGCAGCTCCAGTTCCGCGCCGTGGGAGCGCAGGAAGGAGAGCGCGATCTGGGCGGACTCCTTCATGACGTCGCCGAGCTGACCGGTGAGGTTCAGCCCCGCGCCGCCCGTCTCCGGGTCGGCCAGCGACGCCTCCACGAACAGCACGTCACCGCCCGCGCCCGTGACCGCGAGCCCGGTCGCCACGCCGGGGACGGCGGTGCGGCGCTCGGCCGGGTCCTGGGCGGACTCGGGGGTGTGGTGCGGCCGGCCGATCAGCGGGCGCAGCTCCTCCACACCGACGGTGAAGGGGAGTTCGCGCTCGCCGAGCTCGTGCTGGGCCGCGACCTTGCGCAGCAGCCGGGCGATGGAGCGCTCCAGGGTCCGTACGCCCGCCTCGCGGGTGTACTCGCCCGCCAGCTTGCGCAGCGCCTCGTCCGCCACCGTGACCTCGCCCGGCTCCAGACCGGCCCGCTCCAGCTGACGGGGCAGCAGGTGGTCCCGGGCGATGGTGACCTTCTCGTCCTCGGTGTAGCCGTCCAGGCGCACCAGCTCCATGCGGTCCAGCAGCGCCTCCGGGATGGCCTCCAGGACGTTGGCGGTGGCGAGGAAGACCACGTCGCTCAGGTCGAGTTCGACCTCCAGGTAGTGGTCGCGGAAGGTGTGGTTCTGGGCCGGGTCCAGGACCTCCAGCAGGGCCGCGGCCGGGTCGCCGCGGAAGTCGGAACCCACCTTGTCGATCTCGTCCAGGAGGACGACGGGGTTCATGGAACCCGCCTCCTTGATGGCCCGGACGACCCGGCCGGGCAGCGCGCCCACGTAGGTGCGCCGGTGGCCGCGGATCTCCGCCTCGTCGCGGACGCCGCCGAGCGCGACCCGGACGAACTTCCGCCCCATCGCGCGGGCGACGCTCTCGCCCAGGCTGGTCTTGCCGACGCCGGGCGGGCCCACCAGCGCGAGCACCGCGCCGCCGCGGCGGCCGCCGACGACGCCGAGGCCCCGGTCGGCGCGGCGCTTGCGCACCGCCAGGTACTCGGTGATCCGCTCCTTGACGTCGTCCAGGCCCGCGTGGTCGGCGTCGAGCACGGCCTTGGCGCCCTGGATGTCGTACGCGTCCTCGGTGCGCTCGTTCCAGGGCAACTCCAGGACGGTGTCCAGCCAGGTGCGGATCCAGCTGCCCTCGGGGCTCTGGTCGCTGGACCGCTCCAGCTTGTCGACCTCCTTGAGGGCCGCCTCGCGCACCTTGTCCGGCAGATCGGCGGCGGACTCGACCCGGGACCGGTAGTCTCCGGACTCGTCCTCGGGGTCGCCGTTCAGCTCGGCGAGCTCCTTACGGACGGCTTCGAGCTGGCGCCGCAGCAGGAATTCGCGCTGCTGCTTGTCGACGCCCTCCTGGACGTCCTTGGCGATCGACTCGGCGACGTCCTGTTCGGCGAGGTGGTCGCTCAGCCAGGTGACGGCCAGCTTGAGCCGGGCCACCGGGTCGGCGGTCTCCAGCAGCTCGACGCGCTGGGCCACGCTCAGGAAGGGCGAGTAGCCGGAGTTGTCGGCGAGCTGCGCGACATCGTCGATCTGCGCCACCCGGTCCACGACCTGCCAGGCGCCGCGCTTGCGCAGCCAGCTGGTGGCCAGCGCCTTGTATTCCTTGATCAGTTCGGTGACGGCGCCGGGCAGCGGGTCGGGCACGATCTCCTCGACCGTGGTCCCCTCCACCCACAGCGCCGCCCCGGGTCCGGTGGTCCCGGCCCCGATGCGGACGCGGCGCACACCGCGGATCAGCGCGCCGGGGTCGCCGTCGGAGAGCCGGCCCACCTGCTCGATGGTGCCGAGCGTGCCGATGCCCGCGTAGGTGCCGTCGACGCGCGGCACCAGCAGCACCCTCGGCTTACCGCTGCCGCTCCCACTGGAGCGTGCGGCGGCCTGGGCGGCCTCCACCGCGGCGCGTACCTCGGTATCGGAAAGGTCCAGCGGCACCACCATGCCGGGCAGCACGACCTCGTCGTCCAGAGGCAGTACGGGCAGGGTGAGCGGTGTGGACAGCGAAGCCATGATCTCCCCTTCGGCAGGCAACTTGAGTCGGTGAGACTCAAATAATCAATGCCCACTCAATGCACGGAGGGGCCTCAGGTGTTCCCGGGCGCTCGTTCGCTGTGAGCGAAGCCGCCCCCGGCCGCCGCGCTGCCCTTCGAGGACGGCCGCCACCTGGCGTTTCGCCGGACATACGGCCAGCAGACGATGCCGATCAGCAGGGCGAGCCCATGGCCCCACTCGGTGAGCGGATCGAAGTCGACGAGGCTGCCTGCGGCGAGCGCGAGGCCGATCCCGCCGAGCAGCGCCCAGCGCAGCCGGGGCACCAGCAGCCCGGCGAGCGCGGCGGCGCAGGCGATCAGGCCGTAGCTGACCCCGTAGTCGAGGCGGCGCAGCGAACTGTCCGGGAGATGCCCGACGGCGACGGAGGCGGCCACCGGGAGCTCGGTGAGCAGCGTCGCCAGCACATGGCCGAGCAGGAACACCCCGGCGGTCCGCACCCCGCCGATGCGCCGCTCCAGCGCGCCGAGCACCAGCGGGAAGACGACCAGATAGGGCGAGGTGATCCCACCCACCACCCACAACGCGCTGACCAGCAGCGTCAGCAGCGGCCGCTGGGAGAGGTGGGACACATCGGTGCTGGAGTCCGCGAGCAGATCGTGCACGGTGCCGGGGTCGCCGAGGCGGGCGTAGAGCCCGGTGCCGAGCAGGACGAGCGTGTAGCCGAGGGTGAACGGCACGCTGATGAGCGTGCGCGGCAGCGTGGTGAGGAGCGGCGGGTGCGGGTTGCCGAGGCGCGGCAGCGCGCTCGGGCCCGCCGCGGTGGCAGCCGTAAGGCGCCCGCGACCCGCCGTGGCAGCCGTAAGGCGCCCGCGATCCTTCGCGGCGACCGTAAGGCGCCCGCGGTCCGCCCCGGCCGCCGGCCCCTGCGGCGTACTGGCCCCGGCGGCGGCCGGCCCGGTGAGCCCCGCCGCCCGCCGCCGACCGGCCGAGCCGGCGCACGGACGAGCGGTGGCGGCCGCCCCTTGCCCACCCAGGTCATCGCCGTCCGCCGCCCGCCCGCCCGGGACGGCCGGAGGGGGCACCGGGGCACCCGGCGACGGCCCCACCGACTCCGCCGCCCCAGCGGCCTCCGCGTCCGTCGTCCCGCGTATCGATGTTGTCAACGCCCGCGCCCCTTCCTCACTCCCTCTGCTCTCCGCATATCCGCATCCACGGGAACAACAACCCGGGGGCCGTGAGTCATGTCACCGTGGCGTCGGCTGTGACGCGGACGACGTCGCGCCGCCGGACCGCCGCCGGAATCGGTTGGACCGGCGCAAGGGCCCGGCGCGAGGATGGCGGCATCAGGACCGCCCCGGGAGGACCCCACCCCATGCAGCCGCGACCGCAGCCGCCGTACGACCTCCACCCCGCCGACGACGACCGGCCGGTGACCGTCGACCGCCGGGAGGGTCCGTACGGCGAAGTGGTGCTGCGGCGGCGCGGTGGCGGAGGGCCGCCGGGGGACGCCGTCTTCGAGATCATCGCCAATGGGTGCTTCCTCATGGACACCTCCGACGGCCGCTCCGAGCGGCTGCTCATCCGCGCCGCGCTCGGCGCGCTGCCCGCCGACCGGCCCTCCCCCGCGCTGCTCATCGGCGGGCTCGGCGTGGGGTTTTCGCTGGTCGAGGCGGTGGCGGAGCCCCGGTGGGGGCGGATCGCGGTGGTCGAGCGGGAGGCGGCGGTGATCGACTGGCACCGCGAAGGACCCCTGGCGGCCGTGACCGCCGGGGCGCTGGCCGATCCGCGCACCGAGATCGTCCACGCCGATCTGGTCGCCTGGCTGCGGACCGCGCCGCAGACCCCGCGGGCCGCCCCGCACAGCTACGACGCGCTGTGCCTGGACATCGACAACGGACCCGACTGGACCGTCACCGAGGACAACGACGGCCTCTACTCCCCCGCCGGACTGGCCGCCTGCGCGGCGCGCCTCGCACCGGGCGGAGTGCTGGCCGTATGGTCGGCCCAGCCGTCACCCGCCTTCGAGGAATCTCTCCGTAATGCCGGGTTCACGCGGGTGCGTACGGAAGAGGTCACCGTTGCCCGGGGTGTTCCCGACGTCGTGCATCTTGCCGTTCGGGGCGCGTAGCAAAGCCGCGTACGCTGGCTTTACGCTTGCTTGCCTACCAAACGCGGCTGAGCGATGACCAGGCGCGAGCCGCGGGTTTCACCGGAAGACGCAGGGGCGGGCGTATGGAGCAGACTCACAACGGTCACAACGGGGCCGCCACGACCACCCCTGGCGCACAGCGCCGGGTCCTCGTCGTCGAGGACGATCCGACCATAGTGGACGCCATCGCGGCCCGGCTGCGTGCCGAGGGGTTCCAGGTCCAGACGGCGGGAGACGGTCCGGCGGCGGTCGACACGGCCGAGGCATGGCAGCCCGATCTGCTGGTCCTCGACGTGATGCTGCCGGGCTTCGACGGTCTGGAGGTCTGCCGCCGGGTGCAGGCCCGCCGTCCGGTGCCGGTGCTGATGCTGACCGCGCGCGACGACGAGACCGACATGCTGGTGGGGCTCGGGGTCGGTGCCGACGACTACATGACCAAGCCGTTCTCCATGCGCGAGCTGGCCGCGCGGGTGCATGTGCTGCTGCGGCGGGTGGAGCGGGCGGCGCTGGCCGCGCACACCCCGCGCAGCGGGATCCTGCGCCTGGGCGAGCTGGAGATCGACCACGCCCAGCGCCGGGTGCGGGTGCGCGGTTCGGATGTGCATCTGACCCCGACCGAGTTCGATCTGCTGGTCTGTCTGGCCAACACCCCGCGCGCGGTGCTCTCGCGCGAGCAGCTGCTGGCCGAGGTGTGGGACTGGGCGGACGCCTCGGGCACCCGCACCGTGGACAGCCACATCAAGGCGCTGCGCCGGAAGATCGGCGCGGAGCGGATCCGTACGGTGCACGGCGTCGGCTACGCCCTGGAGACCCCGGCGGCATGAGCAAGGGCCGCTGGGCGCGCAGGGTTCCCCAGGCCTGGCGGGTCCCCGGGGCCCGGGTTCCCAAGGTCTGCCGGATGTACGCCGACTCCAGGGGCCGGCGGGCGTGGTCCCGCGCCACCTGGGCCCGGATCTGGGAGGCGCTGCGGCCCTTCGACCCGTACCGCTCGGTCAAGGCGGCGCTGGGGGCGCTGGTCATCGGCTCGGTGATCATCACCACCTGGCTGGTCTTCGCGGCGGTGCACTCCGATACCGAGCTGCGCGTGATCACCATCTTCTCGATCATCGCCTCGCTGCTGATCACCCAGTTCGTGGCCCACGGGCTGACCGCCCCGCTGGACGAGATGACCGAGGTCACCCGGGCGATGGCGAACGGCGACTACACCCGGCGGGTGCGGGCGGCGCAGCGCCGGGACGAGTTCGGCGACCTGGCGACCGCGTTCAACCGGATGGCGGCCGATCTGGAGGCGGTGGACACCCACCGCAAGGAGCTGGTCGCCAACGTCTCGCATGAGCTGCGCACCCCCATCGCGGCCCTGCGCGCCGTGCTGGAGAACGTGGTGGACGGGGTCTCGGAGGCCGATCCGGAGACCATGCGGGTCGCGCTGCGGCAGACCCAGCGCCTGGGCCGCCTGGTGGATCAGCTGCTCGATCTCTCCCGCCTCGACAACGGAGTGGTTCCGCTGCACGCGCGGCGGTTCGAGGTCTGGCCGTATCTGGCCGGGATCCTCAAGGAGGCCAGCATGGCCAAGGGCGCGGAATCGCAGTCGGGCGCGCACACCCGTACGGACGTCCACCTCAACCTGGACGTCTCGCCGCCCGAGCTGACGGCCCACGCCGACGCCGAGCGGCTGCACCAGGTGATGGCGAACCTCATCGACAACGCGGTCAAGCACAGTCCGGCGCACGGCCGGGTGACCGTGCGGGCCCGGCGCGGTGACGGCGGCCCGGAGAGCCTGGACCTGGAGGTGCTGGACGAGGGGCCCGGCATCCCGGAGGCGGAGCGGCACCGGGTCTTCGAGCGGTTCAACCGGGGCGGGCTCTCCCCCGACAGCGCGGCGGCCGGGGGCCGCCGCCGCCCGGGCCCGGCCAGCGACGGCGGCACCGGTCTGGGGCTGGCGATCGCGCGCTGGGCGGTGGACCTGCACGGCGGGCGGATAGGCGTGGCGGAGTCCCCGCGGGGCTGCCGGATCAAGGTCAGCCTCCCTGGACCGGCACCGGAATCCAAACCGGCCACCCCCTGAGATCAAAGTTGAAGTAAAGTCGACCCTGTCGCGCACATACGAGCGGCAGGGATGCACGTTTGCGCTGCCCCGCGTGAGGAAACACACGAAACCCCGGGTGTTTCCCGGTGAGTCATGCGCTGAAACCCGCCAATCAATGTGACTTGCGCGACGATGACCAGTGCGGCCTGCACGTAAGGGTCCAAGGGGCGTAGCCTTTATTTCCGCTGTCCACCACCTTAGGAAGCGGAAGAGGGCGGTTGCCGCCGTGTCGCCACAGTCCCCCAACACCTCGAGCGTCTCGACCGATGAACAGGACGGGCAGGGAAGTAACCCTGCCGCTGCCTTCGGCCCCAATGAGTGGCTCGTCGACGAGATCTACCAGCAGTACCTCCAGGACCCGAACTCGGTCGACCGAGCCTGGTGGGACTTCTTCGCCGACTACAAGCCGGGTCAGGACACCGGCTCCGCGGTGGCCACGCCACCACAGGGAGTAGCCGCGAGCGCCGCCCCGGCGGCTCCGGCCAAGCCGGCGGAGGCCAAGCCCGCCGTCCCGGCCGCGAAGCCCGCCGAGGCCAAGCCCGCCGCGGCGGCCCCGGCCGCCCCGAAGCCCGCACCGGCGCAGCCCGCGGCCCCCGCCGCGAAGGCCGCCCCGGCGGCTCCGGCGGCCCCGGCCAAGCCCGCTCCGGTCAAGCCGACCCCGGCCGAGCCGACGGTCTCCAAGAAGGAGCCCGCCGGACCTTCCGCCGGCCCCGAGCTGGTCACGCTGCGCGGCCCCTCCGCCGCCGTGGCGAAGAACATGAACGCGTCGCTGGAGCTGCCGACGGCCACCTCGGTCCGCGCGGTCCCGGTGAAGCTGCTGTTCGACAACCGCATCGTCATCAACAACCACCTCAAGCGCGCCCGCGGCGGCAAGGTGTCCTTCACGCACCTGATCGGCTACGCCATGGTGCAGGCGCTGAAGGCGATGCCCTCGATGAACCACTCGTTCACCGAGAAGGACGGCAAGCCGACCCTGGTCAAGCCCGAGCACATCAACCTCGGTCTCGCCATCGACCTGGTCAAGCCCAACGGTGACCGCCAGCTCGTCGTGGCCGCGATCAAGAAGGCCGAGACGCTCAACTTCTTCGAGTTCTGGCAGGCGTACGAGGACATCGTCCGCCGCGCCCGCTCGGGCAAGCTGACGATGGACGACTTCACCGGCGTCACGGCCTCCCTGACCAACCCCGGCGGCATCGGCACCGTCCACTCGGTGCCGCGGCTGATGCCCGGGCAGGGCCTGATCGTCGGCGTCGGCGCCATGGAGTACCCCGCCGAGTTCCAGGGCACCTCCCAGGACACCCTGAACAAGCTGGGCATCTCCAAGGTCATGACGCTGACCAGCACCTATGACCACCGGGTGATCCAGGGCGCCGCCTCCGGCGAGTTCCTGCGGATCATGAACCAGCTGCTGCTCGGCGAGAACGACTTCTTCGACGAGATCTTCAAGGCGCTGCGCATCCCCTACGAGCCGGTCCGCTGGCTCAAGGACATCGACGTCAGCCACGACGACGACGTCACCAAGGCGGCGCGGGTCTTCGACCTGATCCACTCCTACCGGGTCCGCGGCCATGTCATGGCCGACACCGACCCGCTGGAGTACCGCCAGCGCAAGCACCCCGACCTGGACATCATCGAGCACGGGCTCACCCTGTGGGACCTGGAGCGCGAGTTCGCGGTCGGCGGTTTCGCGGGCAAGACCATGATGAAGCTGCGCGACATCCTGGGCGTGCTGCGCGACTCGTACTGCCGCACCACCGGCATCGAGTTCATGCACATCCAGGACCCCAAGCAGCGCAAGTGGATCCAGGACCGCGTCGAGCGCAGCCACGACAAGCCGGAGCGCGAGGAGCAGCTGCGCATCCTGCGGCGGCTGAACGCGGCCGAGGCGTTCGAAACCTTCCTGCAGACCAAGTACGTCGGCCAGAAGCGGTTCTCCCTGGAGGGCGGCGAGTCCGTCATCCCGCTGCTGGACGCGGTGCTGGACGCGGCCGCCGAGTCGCGCCTGGACGAGGTCGTCGTGGGCATGGCCCACCGCGGCCGGCTCAACGTGCTGGCCAACATCGTCGGCAAGTCGTACGCGCAGATCTTCCGCGAGTTCGAGGGCAACCTCGACCCGAAGTCCATGCACGGCTCCGGCGACGTGAAGTACCACCTGGGCGCCGAGGGCACCTTCACCGGCCTGGACGGCGAGCAGATCAAGGTCTCGCTGACCGCGAACCCCTCCCACCTGGAGGCCGTGGACCCGGTCCTGGAGGGCGTCGTCCGCGCCAAGCAGGACATCATCGGCAAGGCCGGCACCGACTTCACGGTGCTGCCCGTCGCCCTCCACGGCGACGCGGCCTTCGCGGGCCAGGGCGTGGTCGCCGAGACGCTGAACATGTCGCAGCTGCGCGGCTACCGCACCGGCGGCACCGTGCACATCGTGATCAACAACCAGGTCGGCTTCACCGCCGCCCCGGCCGCGTCCCGCTCCTCGATGTACGCCACGGACGTCGCGCGCATGATCGAGGCGCCGATCTTCCATGTGAACGGCGACGACCCGGAGGCCGTGGTGCGCGTCGCGCGGCTCGCCTTCGAGTTCCGCCAGGCGTTCAACAAGGACGTGGTCATCGACCTGATCTGCTACCGCCGCCGCGGCCACAACGAGACCGACAACCCCGGTTTCACCCAGCCGCTGATGTACGACCTGATCGACAAGAAGCGCTCGGTGCGCAAGCTCTACACCGAGTCGCTGATCGGGCGCGGCGACATCACCCTGGAAGAGGCCGAGCAGGCGCTGCAGGACTTCCAGGGCCAGCTGGAGAAGGTCTTCACCGAGGTCCGCGACGCGGTTTCGGCCCCGGCCCCGGCCGAGGTCCCCGAGCCGCAGGCGGAGTTCCCGGTCACGGTCCAGACGGCCGTCTCCCAGGAGGTCGTCAAGCGGATCGCCGAGTCCCAGGTCAACACCCCCGACCGGATCACCGTCCACCCGCGGCTGTTCCCGCAGCTCCAGCGGCGCGCGGCGATGATCGAGGACGACTCGATCGACTGGGGCATGGGCGAGACCCTCGCCATCGGCTCGCTGCTCATGGAGGGCACCCCGGTCCGGCTCGCCGGCCAGGACTCCCGCCGCGGCACCTTCGGCCAGCGCCACGCGGTGCTGGTGGACCGCGAGACCGGCGATGACTACACCCCGCTGCTGTACCTCACCGAGGACCAGGCGCGGTACAACATCTACGACTCGCTGCTCAGCGAGTACGCGGCGATGGGCTTCGAGTACGGCTACTCGCTGGCCCGTCCGAACGCGCTGGTCATGTGGGAAGCACAGTTCGGTGACTTCGTCAACGGCGCGCAGACCATCGTGGACGAGTTCATCTCCTCGGCCGAGCAGAAGTGGGGCCAGACCTCTGGTGTCACGCTGCTGCTGCCGCACGGTTACGAGGGCCAGGGGCCGGACCACTCGTCGGCCCGTATCGAGCGCTTCCTCCAGCTGTGCGCGCAGAACAACATGACGGTCGCCGCGCCGACGCTGCCGTCGAACTACTTCCACCTGCTGCGCTGGCAGGTCCACAACCCGCACCACAAGCCGCTGGTCGTCTTCACCCCGAAGTCGATGCTGCGTCTGAAGGCCGCGGCGTCGAAGACCGACGAGTTCCTCAACGGCTCCTTCCGTCCCGTCATCGGCGACGAGACGGTCGACCCGGCCGCGGTGCGCAAGGTGGTCTTCTGCTCCGGCAAGGTCTACTACGACGTGGCCGCGGAGCGGGACAAGCGCGGTGCGAACGACACGGCGATCATCCGTCTGGAGCGGCTGTACCCGCTGCCGGGTACGGAGCTGCAGGCCGAGATCGCCAAGTACTCGGGTGTCGAGAAGTTCGTGTGGGCGCAGGAGGAGCCGGCCAACCAGGGTGCCTGGCCGTTCATCGCCCTCAACCTGATCGACCACCTGGAGCTGTCGGTCGGCGCGGACGTCCCCGCCGCCGAGCGCCTGGTCCGGGTCTCCCGTCCGCACTCATCCTCGCCCGCGGTGGGGTCGAACAAGCGGCACCAGTCGGAGCAGCAGGCGCTGGTGAACGAGGTCTTCGAGATCTGATCCACCCCACCCGATCCACCCCGTTCGAACCCGGAAGGCCCGGTCCCGCGCATCGCGGGGCCGGGCCTTCCGGCCGTTCGGGGCGCGCCCTTACGGTCAGATGGGCAGCGGCTCGAAGTCCCAGACGGGGCGGTGGTGCTGCCAGGCGGCCAGCACCTGGGAGTGTCGCGGCCCCCACTGGGCTTCAAGGGCGCTGGTGGCTCCCCGCCTCACGGTCCGTGCCTCGTCCCGCCCGCCCTCGGTCTCCCCCAGATCGGCGGCGAGCGCGAGCCGCGCCATCAGCGTGAGCGGATGCCGCTCGCCCAGCGCTTCGGCAGCGCGCCGCGCGGTCTCCCGGCCCATCGCGCAGGCTTCCTCCTGCCGCCCCATCGCGAGGTACTTGGCGGCGGTGTTGAGCGCGATCCCCAGCGTCCACGGGTGGTGCTCGCCGACGGCAGCCGTCATCTCCATGAGCGAGGTGTCCAGAACCTCCAGCGCGAAACCCGCGGGCAGAGTGCACGCGTGGTTCGCGCGGGCACCGATGGTGTACGGGTGCCGGTCGCCCAGAGCGGCCCGGTAACGGGCCATGGTCTCCTCGGCGACGCTCTTGGCCCGCTCCAGCTCACCCGCGTGCCGCAGGACGCGGGCGGCTCCCGTCCCGATCATCAGCGTCAGCGGGGCGTCCTCGCCCAGCAGGCGCCTCGCCCGATGCGACAGGGCATGGATGTCGGTGTCGCGGCCCTCATCGCACAGCCACAGGTGGTACTGGGCGGCCAGGGTCCATGGATGCCCGGCGCCCAGGAGGGCGCGATGCCGCTCGACGCTGGGCACCTGCAGCGCCAGCGCCTGCTCGTAGCGGCCGGACAGCCGCAGGTCGTAGGCGAGTTCCGTCTCGCACGCCAGCGTCACCAGCGCCGTCGGGCCCAGTTCCGCCCGCGCGCCGTCCAGCGCTTTCCCGGACAGCTGCGCGGCCTCGGCGTAGGAGCCGAGCATCCGCAGCGAGCGGGACAGACTGCGCTGGGCGATCCGCATCTGCGCACCCTCTTCCGGACGGTGCACGGCGCACAGGTCATGCTGCCGGCGGGCCAGCCGGTACGCCTCGGCGTAGCGGCCAAGACCCAGCAGGTCCGCGGCCAGCCTGGCCGTCGCGACGAGTGCGCCCGGCGCGTCCGACTCGGTCAGGCTCGCCAGCACCGACCGGTCCAGCGCCTCCGCGGCGACGTAGTGCCCGGTCTCGCGCAGCAGGGCCGCACGGTGGGCCATCAGGTCCGGATGGGCGTTAGCCGCGCGTTCGGCGAGGTGGGTGCCCGTCTCGTAGTCGCCGCTCAGGGTCAGGTAGGTGAGGAAGCCGACGACCAGCCGGCGCGAGGCGGCGTCCGGTGACTCCAGCGCGCCCGACTGCTCCAGGTACGGCACGAGCCGGGCGTAGCGCGACCAGGCCGCCGGGTCGTCGGGGCGCCGCGGATCGGCCGCGACGAGGGCGCCGCGGACGACCCGGGCGTCCTTCTCCCGCTTGTCCTCCGGGGTCCGCCGCCGCACCGCGTCCCGTACGAAGCGGCTCATCCAGACCGCCTCGTCCTCCAGCGCCGACCACCGCATCACGGACCACTGGGCCAGCTTCCCGATGGCCAGCTCCAGTTGGCTGGGGTTCTCCAGGAGTGCCGCGACCGCCGGGGAGACCTGACCCGCCGGGATGGCCCGCAGCAGGGCGAGCGGCACCGGGCCGGGGCCGAACAGGGCGCACACCCGCAGCAGTTCGGCCGCCGCCTTCGTGGTCTCCCGCAGTCGGGTGATCAGGTCCTTGAAGGCGGCGTGGTACGGCATCGGGTAATCGGCGGCGGGCCGTACCGGGTTGGGCTCGCCGTCGCTCACCATGCGCACGTACTCGGCGACGGGCGTGGACGCGCCGTCCAGCCAGCCCGCCGTCTGGTCCAGCGCCAGCGGCAGGTCCTCGACGGCCGCCGCCAGCCGGTCCGCGTCCTCGGGTCCGATGCGCGGCGCCCGGCGGCGTACCAGGGCGACGCTCTCCGTCCGGTTCAGCGGCGGGATCTCCAGCAGCTCGGCGTAGTGGTCGGCCCAGGCCCGGTTGCGGGAGGTGATCAGCACATGGCCGCCCCCGGCGGGCAGCAGGCCGGCGATGGCCTCCGGGTCGTCGGCGTCGTCCAGGACGATCAGCCAGCGCCGGTACGGATCGCCCCGGCGCAGCGCCTCCAGCGCGGCGCGGGCCAGGTCCGCGTCCTTGGCGTCCTGACGGACGCCGACCTCCCCGACCACCCTCACCAGCACGGGCGCCAGCGCCGCGAGCCGTGCCTCCAGCGGTGGCCGCCCGTCCACGGTGCTCCACCAGACGACGTCATAGCGGGCGGCGAAGCGGTGGGCGTATTCGGCGGCGAGCTGAGACTTGCCGATGCCCGGCGGCCCGACGAGGGCGACCACGGCGGTGTCGGCGGGCGCGGCCTCCAGCCGGTCGTACACCTCGGTGAGCAGCGCGTCCCGCCCGGTGAACCGCGGATTGCGGCGCGGCACACCACCCCAGACGTGGGGAACCTGCCCGTCGTCCATCGATGTGCGGCCGCCGGGGTCGGCGTCGCCGCCCCGTAACGCCGCCAGCTCCCCTTCGAGCCGCCGGGCCCGCTCCTGCGCGGCGACGGCCTGCTCCTCCGCGAGCCGCAGCCGGTGCGCGACCGGGTCCTCGGCCGCGGCCTTCGCCCCGGCCGCCTCCTCCTCCGTCTGCAGCTGGTGTTCCAGCGCCTCGCAGCGCCGCTCGGCGTCCAGCGCCTGCCGCCGGGCCTGGGTCAACGCGCCCTGCAGCCGGGCGACTTCCTCCCGCAGCCGGTCCCGTTCGGCCGTCAGGTCCTCGCGCTCCTGCCGCAGGCGGTCCAGCTCCGCGCTCCGGGCCCCGCGGTCCGCCGCCGCGACCGCGATCCGCCGCCGCTCGACCTCCATCTCGGCGATGCGCTGTTTCCGCACCAGCAACGCCTCCGACAGCGCCTCCGCCCGCACCTCGGCCTGCTGGCGCTGCCGGTCGGCGTCGGCGAGCTGGTCGCGCAGCCGCTGAAGCTCCCAGCCGACCTTGTTGGTGGCCTGCAACGCCCGGCGTTGCAGGGTGTGCACATGGGCCATCACCTCGGTCGAGGAGGGCCGTCCGGTGGCCTTGGCGGCATGGGCGAGGAGCTGGTCCACGAATTCGGCGGGCGGCACCACGGTGCCGTTCAGATAGCGCGAGACGGTCCCGGCGTCGTAGTGCAGCCGTACGGCGAAGACTCGCAGCGACACTCCGACGGCGCCGAACAGCTCCCGCAGGCTCTCGGCCAGCGCCCGGCACTCCGATCTCACCTGCCCGGGAATCGGCTTGAGATCCCCGATCCGCCGCGCCGCGCCCGGCTCCGGCACCAGCTCCCCGCCGACGGGTCCGTCCTCCATGGGTCGCCCCTCCCCCGTTGCGGCGCTCTGCAACGCGTGCGGACTGCCGCAACGCCCCAGAGCCCGCACATCGTGAAACGTACCCCCGGCGCCTTGGCCGGTTTCACGAAAGCAGATCGACGATGCCGAACCGCCCCCGTCCCGCCCTTCTCACCCTCACCGCCGCCGTGCTCTCCGGCGCCGTACGCGCGCTGGTGTCCTGGCTGCTCAGCCGGACGACGCAGTGACCGCGGCCCGGTCGCCGGAGGCGATGGCCAGCCGCTCGGCGAGTTCGTCGCGCACCCGCGCGAGGGTGGCGATCCGGTCGTCCAGCACGCTCAGGCGGCGGCGCCCGACGTTCAGCATGGCCTCGGAGGGGCGGCTGCCCGGCAGATCGCCGTCCAGACAGGCGCCGAAGTGCTCGATGTCCTCCAGGGTGAGCCCGGCGTCCAGCAGATAGCGGATGTTGGCCACCCGCTGGATCGCCCGCTCGTCGTAGATGCGGTAGCCGTTGGCCGCGCGTGTGGAGCTCAGCAGCCCTCGCTCCTCGTAGAAGCGCAGGGCCCGGGTGGTGGCACCGGTGGCCTTCGCCAATTCCCCTATCCGCATGCGGCGACACTACCGGCGGACGGGGTCCGGCTGTTCTTTCCCCTCCCCGCCCCTTCCCGCTGGTACCGGGGTGCGACGAGCCGACCGCCGCCGCGATCAGCTCACCGGCCGGACGACCGTGCCGTCCAGGTCGTCCGGCCGGGGTCTGGGGCGGAGCCCGAGTTGCGGGAAGGGGCGGGGAGGGGAGAAGCCCGCCGCGGGCGATATGCGGCTGCGCCGCGGCTGTGCCGATATCCGGCTGCGCCGCGGCTGTGCCGATACGCGGCTCCGCCGCGGCTGTGTCGATACGCGGCTCCGCCGCGTGGCCGGCCACGACACAGCCGCGGAGGAACGACCGCACCTCGCGACACCCCCGCGGAGCGCTCAGCCCACCAGCGCCCCGCCGTCCACGGGCAGGACGACGCCGGTGGTGTAGCCCGCCTCGGGCCGGGCGAGCTGGGTGATCCAGAAGGCGACCTCGTCCACCCGGCCGAGCCGCCCCAGCGGGACGTGCTCGATCAGGGTCGTCCGCAGGGCGTCGATCTGCTCGGTGTCGAGCCCCTGGTGCCGCCCGATCGAGGTGGCGATGGGGCCGGGGGCCACACCGGCGACGCGCACGCCGCGCGGCGCGAGGTGCACCGCCCAGCTGCGCGTCAGGGTGTCCAGGGCCGCCTTCAGCGCGGCGTACAGCTCCGTGCCGGGCATCGGCCAGCCGCGCTGGCCGATCGCCGTACTGACGTTGATCACGACACCGGCGCTCTCGGTCAGATGCGGAACGGCGGCCTCGGTGAGGTACATCGGCGCGAGCAGATTGACGGCGAGCATCTCGTCCACGGCTTCCCGCCGGATGTCGCCGAGCGGTGCCTGCCGGACCACGGCGGCGTTGTTGACCAGCACGTCGAGGCGGCCGAACGCCTCCAGCGCGGTGTTCACGATCAGTTCGGCGGCGCCGGGCGCCGCGACGTCGGCCACCAGCGGCCGGATGCCCGGCGCGTCGGCGGCCGTCTCGGCGAGCCGGGCCGCCGTGCGGCCGACCACCAGGACCTGGGCGCCCTGCTCGGCGAAGGTCCGCGCGGCGGCCCGGCCGATCCCCGTGCCCCCACCGGTGACGATCACCGCTGTGCCGTCGAAGTGTGCGGCTGTCATGTCTGTCATGTCAACGCACCGTAAACATTGCCGCCCGCGTCAAGGTCAACTCCGGCGGCCCTCGGGTCGCTCACCGGGCCGCGGCGCCGCATATCCTGGGCGGGTAGATCCACCCCATCCCCACCGGAGCGACCCTTGTACTTCACCGATCGCGGTATCGAGGAGCTGGAGCAGCGACGCGGCACCGAGGAGGTCACCTTCGAGTGGCTCGCCGAGCAGCTGCGGACGTTCGTCGACCTGAACCCGGACTTCGAGGTACCGGTGGAGCGGCTGGCGACCTGGCTGGCCCGGCTCGACGAGGAGGACGACGACGTCTGAGGCCGCGCCTCGGCCCGACCGCACCTCAGCGCGACGCGGCCCTGTCACCCACCCGTCACGCCACCACCGGACCGCGCCCCGGCGCCCCCGCCTCGTGGTCCAGCCGGGGGTCGGAGACCAGCACCGCCTGCTGCAGCCGCTGCAGCTTCGCCGAGGGTTCAAGACCCAGCTCCTCCGTCATCGCCATCCGCAGCCGCTGATAGACGGTCAGGGCGCGGGTGCGCTGGCCGGAGCGGTGGAGGGCGAGCATGTACTGCCCGTGCATGCCCTCGTGGAAGCGGTGCTCCACAACCAGTGAGGCGAGGTCGCTCAGCACCTCGAGATGGCCGCCGAGCCGCAGCCGGGTCTCGATCCCGCGCTCGGTGACCGTGAGCCGGGACTGCTCCAGCCGGGCGACCTCCGCCTGCAGCGGGCGGCCGTGCGGGGTGACGTCGACCAGGGCCGGGCCCTGCCAGAGGGCCAGCGCCCGCCGGAAGGAGAGGTCCGCCGTCCGCTCGTCGCCGGCCTCCAGCGCCCCTTCGCCCTCGGCGACCAGGGCGCGGTACTCGTGGACGTCGAGCTGGCCCGGCCCCACCACCATGGCGTAGCCCCCGGGCCGGGTCTGCAGCACATCCCGGGTGACGACGGCCGACGGCATCCCCAGCACCTCGGCGAGCAGCTTGCGCAGATGCAGGATGTACGTCTGCAGCGTGGTCAGCCCGGTGCGCGGCGGATGGTCGCCCCACAGCTCGGCCATCAGCGACTGCACCGGCACCATCCGGCCGGCGTGGAGCAGCAGCAGGGACAGGACCTTGCGCGGCTTCATCGCGCTGGGCACCCCGGAGCGGGTGCCGAGGCCGAGTGTCAGCGGTCCGAGCACGCTCACCCGCATGGGTGGCACCTCTCTTCGGGCTTCATGGGCGGTAGGCACGGACGAGCAGGTCGGCGGCGCTTTCGCAGACGGCCGCGGCCGCCGCGTCGGCGAGCGGGCAGGTGCCGTACATCGACTGGTAGAGCCCCTGCTGGACGATCAGGGCCACGAACTGGCGGGCGGCGGTGGCCGGTTCCGGCACGTTCAGCTCGCCGCGGCCGGTGCGCCGGCCGAGCATCTCGGCGAGGTACGTCACCAGTTGCTGGGGCTCTCCCTCGGCGCATGCGGGGCGCAGCGAGGGGTGGCGGGCGACCTCGGCGATGACCAGGCGGCGCAGTGCGGAGGCCCGTTCGTCGAGGAGGACGGCGAGCACCCGGTGGCCGAAGTGGATCAGCGCGGTGCGGGCGTCGCCGTCGTCGTACGCCTCGGGGGGCCCGCTGCCGTCCGGTCCGAGGGCGTACGGGGAACCGGCGGCGAAACCGGCCGCGACCCGCTCCCGCTCCTCCTCGACGGCGGCGATGAACAGCCGTTCCTTGTCGCCGAAGTGGTTGTAGACGGTCTGCTTGGACACGCGGGCCTCGTCCGCGATGACGTCCACGCTCGCCCGGTTGTATCCCTCGCGCAGGAAGACGGCCACGGCCGCCTCCAATATCGCCTGCCGCTTGGCGGGCTGGGGGCCCGCGGGCCGCCCCACGGCGCTGCGCCGGGGACCGCTGTCCGTCCGCAACGGCCCAACCTCCTCGCTCCGAGCCGGTCTTGCCCTCGATGGACGTGTGAGTCTAGCCTTCGTTTACTGCAATGGACTAGCCCGTCCAGTCCAATTAATTCATCGGCAGATCATGCCGTTTCCGCACCGCTTCACAAGGAGAGCTCCCATGAGCGCACCGGAGAGCAGCGGGGCCCTGAGCCCCCTCACCCTGGCACCGGAGGCGCAGCGGCAGCTGTTCCTGGAGGCCCGGACGGCCAACACGTTCACCGACGAGCCGGTGACGGACGAGCAGGTCCGCGCGATCCACGAGCTGGTCAAGTACGCCCCCACCTCGATGAACCAGCAGCCGCTCCGGGTGGTCCTGGTGCGCTCGGAGGAGGCGCGCGCCCGGCTGGTCGCGCATATGACGGGGCGTAACCAGGAGAAGACGGCCAAGGCGCCGCTGGTCGCGGTGCTCGCCGCGGACCTGGACTTCCATGAGGAGCTGCCGCGGCTGGTGCCGTTCATGGAGAACCCGCAGCAGATCTTCGCCGACCCCGGGATGCGGGAGGCATCGGCACGCTTCAACACCGCGCTGCAGGTGGGCTACTTCATCCTCGGCGTGCGGGCCGCGGGGCTCGCCGCCGGGCCCATGATCGGCTTCGACCACGCGGCCGTCTCCAAGGAGTTCTTCGAGGACGGGCGGCACGCGGCGGTCTGTGTGGTCAACATCGGCAAGCCGGGTCCGGACGCCTGGATGGGCCGGCTGCCGCGGCTGGAGTACGACGAGGTCGTCCGCACCGTCTGAGACCCCGTCCGGAAGAACGGCCGTCCGCTCCCGTGGCCTCTCGGCGCGGGAGCGGACGGTCGGCGGGGCTTGCCGGTTTCGGTCAGCTCTCGATCAGTTCATGGAACGCCACGGTGTCGAAGATGTCCTCCATCCTCGCCGCCTTGCCGTCCCGCATCGTCCACGAGTGGACGAAGTCCAGCGTCACGGTCGTACCGCGGCGCGAGGTCACCTCACGGGTGCCGAACACCACGACCCGGTCGCCCTGCTCGATGAACTCCCGCGGCGCGAGCTTCATCCCGCCCAGCACGGTGGGCACATGGGCGAGGAACTCCTTGATCCCCGCATGGCCCAGCTTGGTGCCGCCGAGCCCGTACTTGGCCATCCCCTCCGGATGGACCCACTCCACATCGGGGTGCATGCCCGACAGGATTCCCTCGATGTCGCGGTCGCGGAAACCCGCGTAGGAGGCGCGAATGGCCTCGATGTTCGCTGATGCCATGGTGGTCGCCACTCCTCAGACGGCGGTGTGCCGCGGCGGCTCGGACGGAAGGTGCTCGGGGTGGAGCGCCTGGAGCGTACGCCGCACGCCCTCGCGCCACGGCACCCGGCAGGGTCCGGTGATCTCGCGCCGCCGGGTGGGGTCGAACTGATAGGTCTCGCGGGTGACCTCGCTGGGCACCAGCCGGGCCCGCACTCCGGTGAGCTCCTCCAGATGACGCACGCAGTCGGTCATCCCGACCGCCTCGTCACCGCCCCAGTTGACCAGCGTGGCCGGGGCCGCGGCGGCCTGCCACAGATGGGGGACGTGGGCGACGAGATCGTCGGTGTGGAGGAGCGAGCACCAGTTCTGGCCCTCCATGGGCACCGGTATCGGCTCGCCCGCGAGCATCCGCTTGAAGTAGAGCATCGGCACTCCGCCGTAACCGCCGGGGCCGTAGGCGATGTTGAGCCGGGCGATGGTCGTCGGCAGGTTCAGCACCTGGGCGAACGCCCGTGCCGCACCCTCGGCGGCGATCTTGCCCACCGGGTAGGCGGGCAGCCAGTCGGCCACCCCGTCCACGGGGTCGTCCTCCGTGTACGCGTGGTCGAGGGTCTGCCGCTTGTAGAGCGCTCCGGTGGAGACGAAGAGGAACGCCTCCGCCCGCCGGCAGTGGCTCATCAGCCGGCCGGTGGCCACCGAGTTGACCTCGATGGCCGCGTTGACGTCGCCGTCCTCACCGCGGCGCACCGCCGAGTGGAAGACATGGGTGAAGTCGTCCGGCAGCCCCTCGTACGCGGCCGCGCCCAGGTCGTTCATGTCCCAGTGGAACGTGGTGATCCCCTGGTCGTTCAGCTCCTTCTCGACACCGGGGGTGCCGAACCGGCCGAGGCACCACACCTCATTGCGCTCGGCCAGCGCCTCGGCCACCGGCCGGGCGACCTGCCCGGTGCCCCCGGTGACCAGGATCTTCTTGCCTTCCACCCTGCTCTTCTCCTTGTGCCGGGCCCGGTCGGGCCGCTGCCTGGCCCGATCGGGCCGCTGCCTGACCCCGTCGGGGCCGCTGCCTGGCCCGCCCGGGCCTATGCCTGGCCCGCGGTCCGGGCCCGGTCGGCGTCGCCCAGCGCACGGTCGAGTTCCCTGCGCAGAACCGCCTGGAAGGCCGCGACATGCCGCGGGCCCATCAGTGTGTAGTGCTCGCCGGGCACGTCCAGATACCGGTTCGGCTCCGTGGTGTGCTCGTCCCACCGGCGCAGCTCGTTCTCCAGCCAGTCCTCCTTGGTGCCGCGCAGCGGGATCGCGTAGAAGACCGTCATGGAGCGGGTGGTGCCGCTGGGGTGGTAGTCGCGGCCCAGGGTGGTGAGGCCGTGGGCCAGCTCCGCCCAGGCGGTGAACGTGCCGAGGTCCAGGTCGAGTTCGTCCAGCCGGCCGCGCGGGGCGATCCGCAGCAGCTGCGCCAGCTGCTCCTCGCGGGGCAGGGGGCGCAGCTCGGCCGGGAGGTCGAGCGACTGCTTCTTGTTGATCAGGTCGAGGAAGAAGGCGAGGTTGGTCGCGGTCTCGACGAAGTCGAGCTCCTCCATGCGGTACTTGATGTGCGGCGGAAGGTTGAAGCTGCCGACGAAGTCGACCCGCTCGCCCTGGGCCTCCAGCGCCTTGGCGATCTCGAAGGCCACGGCGCCGCCGTAGGAGTAGCCGGCGACGGCGTAGGGCCCGTGCGGCTGGCGGGCGCGGATGGCCTCCACATAGCACTCCACCATCTCCTCGAAGCTGGTGAAGGGCTTCTCGTGCTCGTTGAAGCCACGCGCGCGCAGCGCGTAGAACGGCCTGTCGCCGACGAAGTACTTGGCGAGGTTGACGAAGACCAGCACCTCGCCGACGCCGGGGTGGACACAGAACAGCGGGGTCTTCTCGCCGCCGGTCTGCAGCGGTACGACCGGGTCGTACGCGGCGGCGCCGGGCGAGCCGCCGTCGCCGAGCCGGGCGGCGAGCTGCCGTACCGAGGGCGCCGTGAGCACCGTGATGACCGGCAGGTCCGCCACGCCCAGGCGCCGGTGGACCTGGCGGCGCAGCCGAAGGATGTCCAGCGAGGTGCCGCCCAGGTCGAAGAAGCCGGCGGTGGCGCTGATCCGCTCGGGGGCGGTGTCGAACATCTCGGCGTAGATCTCGGCGAGGATCCGCTCGGTCTCGCCCTCGGGCGGGGTGTGGCCGCCGAGCCGGCGGGTGGTCAGCTCCGCGACCCGCTCGATGACCTCGTCGTATCCGCCGGACTCCAGACGGTGGCGCATCCGCCGGCGCAGCGTCTTGCCGAGGCTGGTCTTGGGGAAGGCGTCCTTGGGCAGCGGCAGGATGAGGTAGGGCCGGAAGCCCCAGTGCATCACGACGGTGGAGCGGACCGCGGTGATCATGCGGTGCAGCCCGGCCTCGTCGTCGTCCGCCGGTTCGGGGCTGACGGCGATGACCAGCTGTTCGGTGTCGCTGCCGGGGCGGCGGGTCGGGAACGCCGCGACATAGCCGCTCGCCACGTCGTCGAGCTGCTCCAGCGCGGCCTCTATCTCATGGCTGAAGTAGTTGACGCCATTGACGATGACGCTGTCCTTGCTGCGCCCGACGAGGGTCAGCCGGCCCTCGTCGATCCGGCCCAGATCGCCGCTGCGGAACCAGCCGTCGGGGGTGAAGGCCGCCTCGGTGGCGGCCTCGTCGTGGTAGTAGCCGGTGGTGATCATCGGCCCGCTGAGCTGCAGCTCGCCGATCTCGCCCGCGGGCAGCGCGCGGTGGTCGTCGTCGGCGACCCGGATCCGCAGCCCCTCGACGGGGGTGCCGAGGTTGGCGAACTCCTGGCCCACGTCGGTGACCGGGAACGCGCGGTTGTAGATCGATCCGGCGCAGGTCTCGGTCATGCCGAAGGCGGGCCAGAGGGCTCCCTCCCGCAGTCCATACGGAGCGTAATGGGCGAGGAATGCCTCACCGGTCGCGACGACATTCGCCTCACCGCCGCTGACGATATGGCGCAGCGCGCTGAGATCGAGCCCTTCACCGCCCGCCGATATCTCCTCCGCTATCTCCTGGACGGAGGAATTGAGCGGGCCGAGGAGGAAGTTCGGCGTAAAGGTCATCGTGACCTTGTGGCGGGAGATGATGCGGAGAAAGCGCAGCGGCTCCTCGAGAATGACCGAGGCTTCCGCGTGCAATTGCTCGGCGCCCACGTACAGCGGCAGCATATGCGCTTCCAGAAGCGCGGCCACATGGTCGTAGGAAATCCAGTTGAAGGTGGTGTCGGCGGCGGTGAGCTGTTGTTTCCCCGCCTTTCCGGCCATCGACGCCAGGATATTTCCATGGGTGAGCTTGACCGCCTTGGAATTCCCGGTGGAGCCGGAGGTCAGCACCAGCAGGGCGAGGTCCTCCGGGGCCGCGGAGTGCACGGCGGACGACTGCCCGCGCCCGGCGCCGGAGGGGTCCTCGGCCTCGTCGCGCAGCTCCTCCACCACGGCCACCGCGAGGCCGGGCACCGTCGGCAGCTCGGCGCGCATCGCCTCGGTGGTCACTAGCAGGGGGCCGTCCAACAGCCCGTTGACATGGGCGAGTTGGGCCGACCAGCGGGCCGGGTCACCGGAGATGGGCACCATCGGGCAGGGCACGAAGCCGCCCAGCAGACAGGCCCAGAGGGCGGTCAGGAATTCCGGCTGGCGGTCCAGCAGCAGGGCCACCGTGTCCCGCGGCCGCAATCCCCGGCCCCGGAGTGCGGAGAGGAGGCCGAGCGCCGATTCCAGGAGTTCCGGGTAGGACTGCCGCACGGATTCGCTCGCCGTGGGGCCGACCAGATAGCGCACCCCGGAATCGGCGTGGTCGCGCGCCGCCCGCAACAGCAACTGGGCAACTGAGAGCGGCTCCGGGTCTTCCTCCGGTGCCGCTGGTGCCGAGGTATTCAAGGGTTGTGACGTCATTCCCCCACGGCCCTCTTCCTTCCCGATTCTGAGGCCACGAAGGTAACAGTCCCAAACATTTGTCTCCATGACGCTCTACCGGTGCTCTAGCGAGACCCTAGCGGGGATTTCGCGGGGAGCAGGATTTTCTCGAAGAAGGGTGATCCGGTCCACAGGAAACGATGGCTGTGCCATGCATCTGTCCCCGGCTCGCGCGATCGTGCACAGGTACGCGGTCACCCCGGAGACGGCCGCCACCGGGGCGGGCGACAGCCGGGCGCCACCCTCCCGGGCCGGGGCCGACCCGGGCTTGACTCCGCAGGACCGCGATATATCGTGTTCAGTAGAGACACGATATGTTGCGTCGTCGTGACGCGCCGCACGTCCAGTCAGGGGAGGCCAGGGATGTCAGCCGGATCACAGTGGTCGATCACCGCACCACAGAAGCTCACCTTCGACGACCCGGTGTCGACCCTCGACGTCCGTATCGCCGGCGGCACGGTCAATGTGGTCGGCACCGACCATGGCCCCGCCCGTCTCGAGGTCTCGGAGATCGACGGCCCGGCGCTGAAGGTCTCCCATGTCGACGGCACCCTGAGCGTGGGCTATGACGACCTGTCCTGGAAGGGCTTCCGCAAGTGGCTCGGGCAGTGGAACCGCAGCGCCCATGTCACCCTCACCGTGCCCGTCGGCACCAGCGCCACGGTCGGCGTGATCGGGGGCTCCGCCGTGGTCTCCGCGCTGGCCGGCCGCGCCGAACTGCGCGGTGTCTCCGGCGACTTCACCCTGCTCGGGCTGACCGGGCCGGTGCGGGCCGAGACCGTCTCCGGCCGGGTCGAGGCGCAGGCCGTCACCGGCGAGCTGCGGTTCCACTCCGTCTCCGGCGACCTCACCGTCATCGAGGGCTCCGGGCCCTCGGTACGGGCCGAATCGGTCAGTGGCGATATGGTGCTCGATCTCGCCCCCGCCCCGAAGTGCTCCGACATCGACCTCACCACCGTCTCCGGGGAGATCGCCATCCGGCTGCCGCACCCCGCCGACGCGGAGATCGAGGCCAATACGGCCACCGGCTCGGTCTCCAACGGCTTCGACGATCTGCGGGTCAGCGGCCAGTGGGGGGCCAAACGGATCACCGGGCGGCTCGGGGCGGGCAAAGGCAGCCTCAAGGCCACCACCGTCTCGGGCTCCATCGCGCTGCTGCGCCGTCCGCCGTCCGAGGACGACACGGACACCACCGACGGCACCCAGGGAAAGGTCCTCTGATGCCCCCCGTATTCGCCCACGGCCGACTGCGCCTGTATCTCCTCAAGCTGCTCGACGAGGCGCCGCGCCACGGCTACGAGGTCATCCGGCTGCTGGAGGAGCGGTTCCAGGGGCTGTACGCGCCCTCGGCCGGCACCGTCTATCCGCGGCTGGCCAAGCTGGAGGCCGAGGGTCTGGTGACCCACACCACCGAGGGCGGCCGCAAAGTCTACTCCATCACCGACGCCGGACGCGCCGAACTGGCCGACCGCGGCGGTGAGCTCGCCGATCTGGAGCTGGAGATCCGCGAGTCGGTCGCCGAACTCGCGGCCGAGATCCGGGAGGACGTCCGCGGCTCCGCGAGCGATCTGCGGCGGGAGATGCGGGAGGCCGCGCAGCAGGCCCGCGCCTCCGGCGGCACCGGCGGCTCCCAGGAGAAGCACGGCCCGTGGGAGGGGCCGTGGGGCGACAAGGAGACCTGGCGCCAGGCGAAGGAGGACATGCGGCGCGCGAAGGAGGAGTGGAAGGAGCAGGCGCGCCGGGCGAAGGAGGAGAGCCGGCGGGCCCGGCAGGACGCCCAGCGCGCCCGTAAGCAGGCCAAGGACGCACAGGACTTCGCGCGCGAGGAGGTCCAGCGGATCGCCCGGCGGGTCCAGGAGCAGACGCAGGAGCACCTCCGGGCGGGCGACTGGCAGCAGGCGGTGCGCGAGGGGCTGGCCGAGGTGTCGCGCGGGATGAGCCGCATCTCCCGCCAGGGCACCTCGCGCTCGGACTGGGGCTGGGGCTGGGACGACGAGACGTCCGGGCCGGAAACCAAGGTCGAGCGGATGGACATGACCAAGCCGAAGGGCGGCGGCGAGGAGGAGACGCCGGCCGGTGGCAGCAGTGGGGACGGCGACGGCGGCGCGGCCGGGGTTCAGGAGTCCGTGTGGGCCAGGGACTTCACCCCCTCGGACGCCCCGGCCCGCGATCTGGAGCGGCTGCTCGACCGGCTCCGCGACGACATCCGCGACGCGGCCCGCGACCATGGGGTGACGGACGCCCAACTGGCCGAGGCCCGCCACCACTTGGGCGCGACCGCGGCTCGGATCACCGCGCTGCTGCGGGGGGACCAGGGCTAGGACGGCTTGCATCCACCGCTTGACTTGAACCGCGGTTGAAGTTCCAGGATCGGGGTCGGAGGGGCGCACCACGGGGGCGCCCCTCCGGTTCCGATCCCCTTTTTGCTTCTCAGCTCTTCCCGACCGCGAGGAGACCCTCATGTCCGCCCTGCGCAGCTCCGGTCCGCTGCCCGATCTCACCCGGCCCGATGTGGGCGCCGCGCTGTTCAGCACCTGGAGCCTGCGCACACCGGAACGCCAGCGGGCGGCGATCGACGCCATCGCCGCCACCTGGGACAGCCGCCCCTGGCCGGCGTCCGAGCTGCTCTCCTACAACCTCTACGCCGGTACGGACGGCGATACCCTGCTGCACCACTCCCAGTGGGCCAGTGAGGCCGCGTACCACGCCTTCGTCCGGACCCAGCGCCAGGAGCGCAACGACGCGATCGACAGCGCGGTCCCGGACGTCAAGCGGCTCGGCCTCTCCTCGTACCGCCACTACCGCAGCTTCCGGGCACCGGCCGCCCAGGGCGATACGCCGGACGCCGGGTCGGACGCCGGGCTGATCGTCGTGGTCGAGATCGACTTCGACGACCCCGATCCCGAGCTCCGCCGGTCCTGGACCGACCTGGTCATCGAGGCCCTGGAGAACGAGCCCGACCCGGGCCTGATCTCCGCCGACTTCCATCTGATCGTCGACGGCGAACGCCATCTGAGCACCGACCGCGCCCGGGTGCTCAACTACGCCCGCTGGAGCGACGCGGAGACCTACGAGGCGGCGATAGCGGCCGACGGGCCGCGCGGCGGCGGCTCGTCCCTCTGGGACCGGGTGCGCGACTTCCCCGGTCGGGTGGGGGCCTCGTCCCGCTCCTATCACTTCCGGCGGAGCTTCGTACCACCGTCGGCGGCGTCCGGGAATTCCGCGAATTCGCCGGAGCGCGGGGCCCGGTAGATCAACGCGCGGGCTCCGCGCCAAAGCCTCCGGCATATGCGCGCCGCCCTCTCGGCTTCCTCTGGCCGCCCTCTCGGCGTCCTCTTGCCGCCTCTGGGCGCGGACCGGATCCACCGGGTCTGTTCGAATTCCCCCGCGAATCCCCGACCCCACATTGCGGCCGTGGCGGGCGACTCGGTATTCAGATCGTCAATACGACCTTGCCGAACAGATCGCCGCCCGCCATCTTCTCGAACCCCTCCCGGGCCCGGTCCAGCGGCAGCACCGAGTCGATCACCGGTCGTACACCGCGGGCGGCGCAGAAGCTCAGCAGGTCCTCCAGCTCGTCCTTCCCGCCCATCGTGGAGCCGACGACCTTCAGCTCCAGGAAGAAGATCCGGTTGAGCTCGGCGGCCTTCGGGTTGGGGCCACTGGTGGCGCCGGAAATCACCAGGGTGCCGCCGGGCTTGAGGGACTTCACCGAATGCGACCAGGTCGCGGCGCCCACCGTCTCGATCACGGCGTCCACCCGGCGCGGCAGCCGCTCCCCCGGTTCGTACGCGCTCTCGGCGCCCAGCTCGACGGCGCGGGCCCGCTTGGCCTCGTCACGGCTGGTGGCCAGCATCCGCAGCCCGCCGGCCGCGCCCAGCACGATCGCGGCGGTGGCCACACCGCCACCGGCGCCCTGGACCAGGACGCTGTCGCCGGGGCGCACCCCCGCGTTGGTGAACAGCATGCGGTACGCGGTCAGCCAGGCGGTGGGCAGACAGGCGGCCTCCTCGAAGGAGAGCTCCTTGGGCTTGGGCAGCAGATTCCAGCTGGGGACGGTCACCTTCTCGGCGAAGGTGCCCTGGTAGCGCTCGGTGAGGATGGAGCGGGGCTCCTTCGGGCCGACGCCGTGTCCGCTCTGGCCGATGACGGAGTGGAGGACGACCTCGTTGCCCTCCTCGTCGATCCCGGCCGCGTCGCAGCCGAGGATCATCGGAAGCGACTCCTCGCCGAGCCCCACACCGCGCAGCGACCACAGGTCGTGGTGGTTGAGCGAGGCGGCCTTGACGTTCACGGTCGTCCAGCCGGGCCGGGCCTGCGGCTCGGGGCGCTCCCCCAGTTCGAGGCCGCTCAGCGGCTGGTCACGGTCGATACGTGCGGCATAGGCAGCGAACATGATCCCGACCTTAGGCCGCACGGCGACCCCACGGAACCACGCCACGGTGTGACCCCGCTCGCCCACCGGGCACAAGCCCACGGGCCGGGTCGCCCCTCCGGAGGAGGGGCGACCCGGCCCGTGATGGCACAGCCGTAATGGCACAGCCGTAATGGCAGGGCCCGCGATGGCCAGGCCCGCGACGGCACCTGGCCCTGGCGGGCGTCAGCGGCGGGCGACGCCCTCCGCGCGGGCGGCCGCGGCGACGGCCGCGGTCACGGCGGGGGCGACCCGGTCGTCGAACGGCGAGGGGATGACCTTGTCCGCGCTCAGCTCATCGGCCACCACCGCGGCCAGCGCCTCGGCCGCCGCGAGCTTCATGCCCTCGGTGATCCGGGAGGCCCGGACCTGGAGGGCACCCGCGAAGATGCCGGGGAAGGCGAGGACGTTGTTGATCTGGTTCGGGAAGTCGCTGCGCCCGGTGGCGACCACGGCCGCGTACCGGTGGGCGACGTCCGGGTGGATCTCCGGGTTGGGGTTGGCCATCGCGAAGATGAAGGCGCCGGAGGCCATCTTCGCCACCGCGTCCTCCGGCACCGTGCCGCCGCTGACGCCGATGAAGACGTCGGCGCCGTCCAGCGCGGCCTCCAGGGACCCGGTGAGCCCGGCCTTGTTGGTGAACCCGGCCAGCTCGCGCTTGACGTCGGTGAGGTCCTCGCGGTCCTGGGAGACGACGCCCTTGCGGTCGCACACGGCCACATCGCCGATGCCCGCCTCGGTGAGGATCCGGGCGATGGCCACACCGGCGGCGCCCGCCCCGGAGATGACGGCGCGCAGCTGCCCCAGCGCGCGGTCGGTCAGCCTGGCGGCGTTGCGCAGCGCGGCGAGGGTGACCACCGCCGTGCCGTGCTGGTCGTCATGGAAGATCGGGATGTCCACCCGCTCCTGGAGCTTGCGCTCGATCTCGAAGCAGCGGGGCGCGGAGATGTCCTCCAGATTGACGCCACCGAACGAGGGCGCGAACCGGGCGACGGTCTCCACGATCTCGTCCACGTCCCGGCAGTCGAGCGCGATCGGCACCGCGTCCACCCCGCCGAACTGCTTGAAGAGGATCGCCTTGCCCTCCATGACCGGGAGGGACGCCTCCGGGCCGATGTCACCGAGCCCCAGCACCGCGCTGCCGTCCGTCACCACGGCGACGACCTGGGACTTCCAGGTGTAGTCGTGGACCAGCTCGGGCTGCTCGGCGATGGCGCTGCAGACCTTGGCCACGCCCGGTGTGTACGCGAGGGACAGATCGTCCCGGTCGCGCACGGGCACGGTCGCCTGGACGGCCATCTTGCCACCGCGGTGCAGGGCGAAAGCCGGATCGAAGGGCTCTCCGCCGGTCGCGCCGTCGGCTCCTTCGCCACTGCCGCTTGTGCTGTCGCTGCGAGGATTGACCATCTCCGCTGCCACTGTTTGACCCCTTTGTCGTTTTTCTGTCGAGGGTATCCGCCCCAGGTTCGGAGCGGGCGGGCACCGCGTCGTCCCATTCAGCGGATGACCACCGCATGGGTCTGGGTACGAACGCCGGGCGCGTCGCACACACGCCCTGAGCCCCGGGTGAGGGGTGCCGTCTGTTCTACCTGAAGCGCGCGTCGAGCGACGAGCGAGTTCTGGTGCGGTGACGCCGGAAAAGCAGGCATTACGGCTGAAGGCGGGCGAATCTCTAGGGAAAGTCCATGCCTCTGTCACGCGCTGTTCTCCGCGTGATCATGAGCCCACCCCGCGCCTCCGGCCGTCGCTGTCCGGCCGGTGCCGCTGTCCGGTTGTGCACCACGGGGATCGCCCGTTATCCGATTTTGACATGGCCAGCGGTCCGCACGGGCCCGTCCGATGACAAGATGCCCCAATCACACGAGATCGCGACACCCACAAACGTGTTCCCGAGATCTCACCCCCTCACCCTGCCGGAGGAATCAGCATGACCGCCAGCTTCACGCCCCGTGGGGCCACCCTGAAGTCCCGGATGGCCTCCGTCGGCGCGATAGCGGTGGCAGGCGCCTTGCTGCTGACGGGCTGCGGCGACCAGACCGACAAGGCCACCGGTGGGTCGAACACGAACGCGGCCCCGCTCTTCAACCAGCTCCCCAAGGAGATCCAGAGCGCCAAGGTGATCAAGGTCGGCTCGGACATCAACTACCCGCCGGTCGAGTTCAAGAAGAACGGCGAGGTCATGGGCATCGACCCGGACATCGCCGACGCCCTCGGCAAGCAGCTCGGGGTGAAGTTCGAGTTCAACAACGGCACCTTCGACACCCTGCTCTCGGGCCTGCGCTCCAAGCGTTACGACATCGCCATGTCGGCCATGACCGACACCAAGGGCCGCCAGGAGGGTGTGGACCCGGACACCGGCAAGAAGGCGGGCGAGGGTGTCGACTTCGTCGACTACTTCACCGCGGGTGTCTCCATCTACACCAAGAAGGGCGCCAACACCGGCATCAAGACGTGGGACGACCTGTGCGGCAAGAAGGTCGTCGTGCAGCGCGGCACCGTCTCCCACGACCTGGCCAAGGCCCAGTCGAAGACCTGCCAGAAGGACGGCAAGGGCAAGATCTCGATCGAGGCGTTCGGCAATGACACCGAGGCCCAGACCCGGCTGCGCGGCGGTGGCGCCGTCGCCGGCTCCAGCGACTTCCCGGTGGCCGCGTACGCCGTGAAGACCTCCGGCGGCGGCAAGGACTTCGAGCTCGTCGGCGAGCAGGTGGAGGCGGCCCCGTACGGCATCGCCATCGCCAAGAAGAACACCCAGCTGCGCGACGCCATCAAGCAGGCCCTCGCCCTGATCATCGCGAACGGCGAATACGACAAGATCATCGCGAAGTGGGGCGTCAAGGAAGGCGCGGTCACCAAGGCCATCGTCAATGGCGGCAAGTGATCCGGCCCTCCCCCGTCCACGCTCGCGCTGAAAGGCACCATCCGTGACGACAAAGATTGACAAGGCGGGTCCGGTCGACGCCCCGCCGCCGGCAGCGGAGAACATCAAGGCCATCCCGGTGCGGCACTACGGCCGCTGGGTATCCGCGGTCATCGCCATCGCCGTGCTCTTCCTGCTCATCTCCGCGTTCGCCCGCGGCGATGTGAACTGGGACGCCATCCCGGACTACTTCTTCGACGGCGAGGTCCTCAGGGGCGTCCGCAACACCGTCTGGATCACCATCCTCGCGATGGTGCTCGGCGTGGTCCTCGGCATCATCCTGGCGGTGATGCGGCTGTCGAAGAACCCGGTGACCGCCTCCATCGCCTGGGGCTACATCTGGTTCTTCCGCGGCACCCCGGTCTATGTGCAGCTGCTGGTCTGGTTCAACCTCGGCCTGGTGTTCGACTACATCAACATCATGCCGATCTACAAGGACGAGTGGTCGGACTTCATGACCCCGTTCCTGGCCGCCCTGCTGGGCCTGGGCCTGAACGAGGCCGCGTACATGGCCGAGATCTGCCGGGCGGGCCTCCAGTCGGTCGACGAGGGTCAGTCCGAGGCCGCCCAGGCGCTCGGTATGAGCCACGCCAAGACGCTGCGCCGGGTGGTGCTGCCGCAGGCGATGCGGGTGATCGTGCCGCCGACCGGCAATGAGTTCATCAACATGCTCAAGACCACCTCGCTGGTGATCGCGGTGCAGTACTGGGATCTGCTGCAGGCCACCTCCGAGGTCGGCCAGAACTCCGGCGCCACCGCGGAGATGCTCTTCCTGGCGGCCGCGTGGTACCTGATCCTCACCTCGGTCCTGAGCGTGGGCCAGTACTACCTGGAGCGCTACTACGCGCGCGGCTCGAGCCGCAGCCTGCCGGCCACCCCGCTGCAGCGGGTCCGGGCCAATCTGCTCTCCTTCAGCAACCGCTCCGGAGGTGTCGGCGCATGACCGCCATGGTGAAGGCCGAGGGCGTCCACAAGTCCTTCGGCCCGGTACAGGTCCTCAAGGGCATCGACCTCGAGGTCGCCCCGCGCGAGGTGTTCTGCCTGATCGGCCCGTCCGGCTCCGGCAAGTCCACCTTCCTGCGCTGCATCAACCACCTGGAGAAGATCAACTCCGGGCGGCTGTACGTCGACGGCGACCTGGTCGGCTACCGCCAGAAGGGCGACAAGCTCTACGAGCTCAAGGACCGCGAGGTCGCCGAGAAGCGGCGCGACATCGGCATGGTCTTCCAGCGCTTCAACCTCTTCCCGCACATGACCGCGCTGGAGAACGTGATCGAGGCGCCGGTCCAGGTCAAGCGCGAGACCAAGGCGGTCGCGCGGGAGCGCGCGCTGAAGCTGCTGGACCGGGTGGGCCTCGCCGACAAGGCGGCCAACTACCCCTCCCAGCTCTCCGGCGGCCAGCAGCAGCGGGTCGCGATCGCGCGGGCGCTGGCCATGGAGCCGAAGCTGATGCTCTTCGACGAGCCCACCTCGGCGCTCGACCCTGAGCTGGTCGGCGATGTGCTCGATGTGATGCGCGGGCTCGCCGAGGACGGCATGACGATGATCGTCGTCACGCATGAGATGGGCTTCGCCCGCGAGGTCGGGGACTCGGTCGTCTTCATGGACGACGGCGTGGTGGTGGAGTCCGGGCACCCCCGGGAGGTGCTGACCAATCCGCGGCACGAGCGGACGAAGTCGTTCCTCTCCAAGGTGCTGTAGGCGCTGTCACGGCCGCGAGGCAGACGCCGTCACGGCCGTGAGGGCGGTACGGGCACCCGCCCGCACCGCCCTCACGCACGCCGCGCCGGGGTCACTTCAGCCCGAGCACCATCGCGTCCGAGGGCGAGCACCATACGGCCCGCGCCTCCCCGAAGCCGCCCTCGCGCAGCGCCTCGGCATGCCAGGCGACGGACTGCGTCTCCCCGTCCGCATGGTCGCCGTTGGCCGGATTACCGAAGATCGTGAACCGCTCGGCCACCGGCCCGGCCAGCACCTCGTCCCGTGCGGCGGCCTGCCACCACTGGGCCCAGTCCTGCGCGCCCTGAGCCTGGGCCCGGGCCTGGCGCTCCTTCCGGAACGCGTGGTCGGCGGCGTTGAGCCGGGGCGTGGCCGGGTCGGGCATGTGGTCCGCGTTGAGGAACACCCCGCCCTCCCGTACGACGCCCGCGATCTGCCCGTACAGCACCCGCAGCTCGTCCGAGCGCAGCCAGTGGAGCGCCGTGGCGGTCAGCACGGCGTCGTACCCGCGGTGCGGCAGCCGCCCGGTCCACCCGGGGTCGCGCAGATCGGCGGTCACGAACTCGGCGCGCGGCTCGGCCGCGAAGTGGCCGCGGGCGATCGTCAGCAGTGCGGGGTCCAGGTCCACGCCGGTGCTGGTGGCGCCCGGGAACCGGCGCAGCGCCCGGTCCGAGATACTGCCCGTACCGCACGCCAGGTCGAGGATTCTCGGCTCCGGGCCGACGACGGCCTCGACCGCGTCGAGCATCACCCGGAACCGCTCCTCACGATCGGGGAGGTACCACTCCTGCTGCCGGTCCCAGCTCCGCTGCCACGCCTGCCAGTCCGCCACGGCGACGGTGTCCGTCATCGAGCCCCTCCAAGCCTTGCGTCGTACGCCATGCGTCATCGTCTCCGGCGCAGCCGCCCCGTAATACCCTCGTAGGCAGAACGCCTCTTACCCGACTCTAGATGCCCTGTCGTAAGGACCACAAGTGGAACTGGCTTATTACTCGGATCTCGCCGTGCGCCTGGTCAACAGCGAGGAGCCACACCGCGGCACCGACACCCTGACCTCGGTGGAGGCCGTGCGGGCGCTCTTCGGGGAGAGCCGGCAGGCGGCCCGGCGGGCGACGGACGCCGATGTCACCCGGCTGAGGTCGGTCCGGGCCCGGCTGCGCGCCGTCTTCGAGGCGGCGGCGGGCGGCGACGAGGTGCTGGCGGTGGACCTGCTGAACGCGCTGCTCATCGAGTTCCCGGTGAGCCCGCAGATCTCCGGCCATGAGACCCGTGACGACGACGGCCGCCCCGACTGGCATATGCATATCGCGGACTACGCCGCCAACGCGGGCTCCGGATACGCCGCGACCGCCTCGATGGGCCTGGCCTTCCACCTCACCGAACTGGGCGCCGACCGGCTGGGCATCTGTGAGGCGTCACCCTGTCGCAACGCCTATCTCGACACCTCGACCAATCGATCCCGGCGCTACTGCTCCGACCGCTGCGCGACCCGCGCCAACGTGGCCGCCTACCGCGCGCGCAAACGCCTGGACGCCGAGCGGTCGGCCGGCGCCGAGCGCAGCCGGCGCCAGGACCGCGAGCCCACCGGCCGCACCGCGGACACCGCCCAGGAGACCAGCCCGGCCCTGGACCGCTGACCACCGCGCCCGGCACCCGGCCGCGGCCGCAGCCGCAGCCATGCCCGGGCGACCACCAGCTCGTCCGGCACGACGCCGAACTCCCGGCTGTCGTTCTCCACGTACGGGTTGTCGCCCTTGACCCACCAGCCGCCCTCGCGCCGCTCCACCGCGCGCTTGACGATCAGCAGGTCCTGCCGGAACGGATGGCGCACCACCACCACGTCCCCCGGCCGCACGGGCGCCCCGTAGCGGACCACCAACTGGTCGCCGGGGTACAGCGTCGGCTGCATCGACGGGTTGTACACCTCCGCGAGCCCGATCCGCAGCAGTCCGCGCTGGTCGCGGTCGGGCTCCTGCCCGCGATCGCCCAGCTGCTCCCGCATCACGGCACCTCCGGTCCTCAACCCCGCACCATCACGATCCCAGGCATCCCAGACTGTCACCGGACTTTTGACCTAAGCCCCCCGGGGCACCCGAGAAAAGGCTTCCCCCACGGAGTAATCTCGCACCTGAGAAGACGATCACGAATGGAAGGACAGCTCTATGCTCTCCCGCCTGTTCGCCCCGAAGGTTCAGGTCAGCGCGCACTGTGACCTGCCCTGCGGTGTGTACGACCCGGCCCAGGCTCGTATCGAAGCCGAGTCCGTCAAGGCCATCCAGGAGAAGTACCAGGCCAACGAGGACCCGCACTTCCGCGCCCGTGCCACCACCATCAAGGAGGAGCGCGCGGAGCTCGCCAAGCACCACGTCTCGGTGCTGTGGAGTGACTACTTCAAGCCCCCGCACTTCGAGAAGTACCCGGAGCTGCACCAGCTGGTAAACGACACCCTCAAGGCCCTGAGCGCGGCCAAGGGCTCGACCGACCCGGCCACGGGTCAGAAGGCCCTGGACTACATCGCCCAGATCGACAAGATCTTCTGGGAGACCAAGAAGGGCTGACCGCTCTTCCCTTGTACGGCCAGACCGCACCCGAGCCGCCCCGAGTGGCCCGGGTGCGGTCTTCTGTTCGGGGGAACGTCCCTGATGGGCGCGGGGGTTGACCGACCCCGCCCCTCACCCCCGCGGGCTGATCCCCGCCACGGCCAGGCCCAGCAGCCGGTCCGCCTCGGCGGCGGGGTCGGGGTAGTGCTGGGTGGCCAGTGCGATTCCGGCGATCAGGGTGACCAGGTCGACCGCGGTCGTCCCGGGCGCCATCACACCGGCTCGCTCGGCTCGCCGCAGCAGCGGCCCGCCCGCCTCGGCGAGCGTGTTGACGCAGGGGTTCGCATGTTCCGGGTCGAGCTCCCCGTTCCGCAGCAGGGCGGTGGCCAGGCCCTGCACCGAGGCGGAGTAGACGGTGAGCGCGTCCAGCCACTCCAGCAGCGCGGCCCGTACGTCCTCTTGCCTGGCGAGCTCCCGGGCGCGGGCGGCCAGGACCTCGATCCGCTCGCGGAAGACGGCTTCCAGGAGGGCGCCGCGGGTGGGGAAGTGGCGGCGCACGGTGGCCGAGCCGACTCCGGCGGTGCGGGCGATCTGTTCCAGGGAGGCGTCGGCGCCGTGGGCGGCGACCTCCTCCTCGGCCACGGCGAGGATGCGCTCGTAGTTGCGCCGGGCGTCCGCGCGCTGGGCGGGCATGGCGTCACCTCCGGGTTGCTAAATGGCGGGGCCCTCCGTATCATACCGAGGGATAAGTGGCGGGGCCCGCCGTTTTCGTGTTCGCGCAGTCGATACGTCGATACACCCATGCCCGAGGAGCAGCAGCATGCCCATGAACTCCCCGACGCCCGCCCCGTCCGCCCCCGTTCTGGTCACCGGCGCCACCGGACAGCAGGGCGGCGCCACCGCCCGCGCCCTGCTCTCGGCGGGCGTTCCCGTACGGGCCCTGGTCCGCGACCCGGCCACCGAGCGGGCCAGGGCCGTGGCGGCGCTCGGTGCCGAGCTGGTCACCGGCGACCTGCTCGACCTCGACTCGGTGCGGCGGGCCGCCGAGGGGGCGCGCGCCGTCTTCTCGATCCAGATGCCGGATCTGAACGACCTCCAAGGCGACTCCGAGTGGGTCCAGGGGCGCAACCTGATCGACGCCGCGCGGGACGCGGGAGTGGCGCAGTTCGTGCACACCTCCGTCTCGGGGGCGGGGCAGCACCACACCGCGCCCGGCTGGGCGGAGGGCCGCTGGGCGGCGCTGGAGCACTATTACGCGACCAAGACCGGCCTCCAGGACCGGGTCCGCGAGGCGGGCTTCCGCCACTGGACGCTCCTCAAGCCCGCCTTCTTCATGGAGAACTTCCTCTCCCTGCTCCCGAACGGCCCCGAAGGCGGCCTGGCCACCGTCCTCCAGCCCGGCACCGAGCTCGCCCTCATCGCCGTCGCCGACATCGGCACGGCGGCCGCCGCGGCCTTCGCCGACCCCGAGCGGTTCCACGAGGTCGAGCTGGAACTGGCGGGCGAGTGCACGACGATGACCCGGGTCGCCGAGGTCCTCTCCGACGTCGTGGGCACCCGGGTGACCGCCCCGTCGATGACCGCCGACGAGGCGCTCGCCGCCGGGATGCCGGAGTGGGGCGTCGGGCATGTGTGGCTGAACGAGGCCGGCCAGCCCGCCCGCCCCGCGTTCGCGCGCGCCCTCGGCCTTCCGCTCACCGGCTTCGCCGAATGGGCCGGGCGGCATCTGCGGCCCGCGGCCGCCTGACCCGCCTGCCCCCGTCTGTCCCCCTGCCCGCCTGACCCCCTGCCCGCCCGACCCGGAGGCGGGGCCCGATCCGGCCCGGACTGTGGTTGATGCCCGGACCGGAGTGGACGAGTCTGGAAGGGAACCCTGGTGGACGGACCCGGTGCCGTCCCCGGAGGGATGGGCGACCATGATGCGCCACGACAGCGGCCCCGCGCGGGAGCGGGATGGCTTCAACGAAACAGTCGAAACGGATACGGCGAGGGCCACCGTCACCGATGACGGGACGCTGACCAGCTGGAACGACGGTGCTCGTCGGCTGCTCGGCTATCCGCCCCCGCGGGTCGTGGGGCGGCCCGCCGCCGAGCTGCTGGCCGATCCGGCCCGCGCGGCGGGCGCCGGGGCCCGCCGCGCCCGCGACCGGCTCACCCGGTGGCACGGAACGGTGGCGCTGCGCCACCAGGACGGCCACGAGATGCCGGTGCGGCTGCTGGCACACCGCAGAGGGCCGGAGGGCGACTGGCTGCTGGTGGCCGCGGCCCCCCGGGCGGAGCTGCCCCCCGAGTCCTGGAACGACGCGCTGATGCTCTGGGCCTACACGCAGTCGCCCTGTCCGATGGCGATCTACGACGCCGATCTGCGGCTGCGCAAGGTGAACTCCGAGATGGCCCGCGTCATCGGCCTCCCCGAAGCGGAGATCCGCGATCTGCGGCTGTCGGAGATCGGGGGCAAGCTCCAGAGCGAGCGGCTCGAAGGCGTCATGCGGCATGTACTGACCACCGGCGAGCCACGCGAGGTGGAGACCTACCTGCGCACCGGCGGCGAGTCCAAGGAGCACGCCTGGTCGGCCGCGTTCTCCCCGCTGAAGGCGAGGGACGGCCAGGTCTACGCGGTCTGCATGGCGGCGCATGACATCACCGAGCAGTATCTGGCCCGCCAGCGGCTGCTGTTGCTGAGCGCGGCCAGCGAACGGATCGGCAGCACCCTCGACATCGACCACACCGCGCAGGAACTCGCCGACGTCTGCGTACCGCGGCTGGCCGACTACGCCAGCATCGACCTGCTGGACCGGCTGGCCCAGGACGAGGAGCTGCCGTCCGGGCCGCTCACCGGCCCGATCGTGCTGCGCCGCGCCGCCTTGCAGTCGCTCTACGAGGGCTGCCCCGAATCCGTGGTGCCGGTGGGGAAGGTGGACACCTATCCGCAGGTCTCGCCGATAGCCGAATGCCTGGTGGTGCAGCGGCCACTGATCTACGCGGCCGCCGACCCCGTGATCGCCAAGTGGGGTGCGCTGAAGCCCGCCCGGGCCCGTTCGATCCGGCGGTTCGGCATTCACTCGATCATGGCGGTGCCGATCCGGGCGCGGGGGACGACGCTCGGGGTGGCCGTGTTCGCCCGTCACCACACCCCCGAGCCGTTCACCCAGGACGATGTGGTGCTGGCCGAGGAGATCACCACCCGGGCCGCCGTCTGCGTCGACAACGCCCGCCGCTTCACCCGGGAGCGGGACACCGCCCTGGCCCTGCAGCGCAGTCTGCTGCCGCGCACCCTCCCCCAGCCGCCGGCCGTCGAGGTCGCCTCCCGCTATCTGCCCGCGGGCCCGTACGCGGGGGCGGGCGGGGACTGGTTCGACGTCATCCCGCTCTCCGGGGCACGGGTCGCGCTGGTCGTGGGCGATGTGGTCGGCCACGGCATCCAGGCGTCGGCCACCATGGGCCGGCTGCGCACGGCGGTCCGTACCCTCGCCGACGTCGATCTGCCGCCGGACGAACTGCTCACCCACCTGGACGACCTGGTGATCCATCTGGCCGCGGAGACCGGGGCCGAGGAGTCCACCGGGGATGTGGGGGCCACCTGTCTGTACGCGGTCTACGACCCCGTCTCGCACCGCTGCTCACTGGCCGCGGCCGGGCATCCGCCCCCGGCGCTGGCCAGGCCCGACGGCGCCGTGGAGTTCCTTCCGGTGCCGGCCGGACCGCCGCTGGGGGTCGGCGGGCTGCCCTTCGAGTCGATGGACACCGAGCTGCCCGAGAACGCCGTGCTCGCCCTCTACACCAACGGGCTGATGGCCGTATGGAACCGCGATATCGACGAGGGCCGGCTGCTGCTGACCAATGCGCTGGCCCACCCCAGCGACTCCCTGGACGGCACCTGCGACGCCGTTCTGCGCACGCTCCTCCCCGACGGGGGCGCGCTCGACGACGTCGCGCTGCTGCTCGCCCGCACCCGCTCGCTGGGCGAGGCGCACGTGGCCACCTGGGACGTGCCCGCCGACCCGGCGTGGGTGGCCCGCTCCCGCCGGAACGTGACGGAGCGGCTGACCGAATGGGGGCTCGACGAGGCCGTCTTCACCACCGAGCTGGTCGTCAGCGAGCTGGTCACCAACGCCATCCGGCACGCCGTCCCGCCCATCCGGCTGCGGCTGATCCATGACCACTCGCTGATCTGCGAGGTCACCGACTCCTCGAGCACCGCCCCGCATATGCGCCGCGCCCGCACCTTCGACGAGGGCGGCCGCGGGCTGCTGCTGGTCGCGCGGCTCAGCCAGCGCTGGGGGAGCCGGCAGACCGCCGAGGGCAAGACGATCTGGTCGGAGCAGACCCTCCCGGTCGGGCTGCCCGGCGGGCTGCCGGGCCTGGACTGAGCGGCCGGGGGCGGGGCGGGGCCCTCAGCGCTGTACAGGGGGCTGTCGGCCCGCGTCAGAAGCGCCAGCGCGTCTGGCCGTACGCGCCCTTGCGGAAGCCGAACGCCGTGGCCGGGGCGACCCGGAACACCAGGGCCGTATGGCCGTCGTGGTGGAAGGCGCCGTCGCGCACCTGGAAGGTCCACTCCGCGCCGTACTTCGCCACGTACGCCGCGGCGATCCGCCGGAGCGTGGCGTCGTCCCGCACCGGCTCGGCCTCGCCCTCGACCACCAGATCCAGCCCCTCGTGCAGCACACCCGCACCCGTGGTGAGGACGCAGCGCGAGTCGTGCTCGAGGTTCCGGGCCTTCTGTTCCTCGGGGCCGGTGCAGAAGCAGAGCGCGCCGTCGCACCAGACGGCGATGAGCGGGGTGACATGGGGGCGGCCGTCCCGGCGGACGGTGGACAGCCAGTACAGCTCCGCCGCCGCCAGCGCCTCACGCCCCTCCGGCCAGGTGGTGGCGGTGGCCTCCGGGCTGCTGAAGCGGGTGTCCAGCGCGGTCTGCGGATCGTGCTCCGTGATCATCTGCTCGCTCCTCGGGTGGCATGGCCCGCGGTCCGGTGCGGTCCCGTGTGCTTGGACCGCCCGGCGGAGCGAAACTCATCGCTCGTCTCCACCCGCCCCTCGGGAGGGGGCTCACGAGACCTCGGCGGGCCCGGCGAGCCCCAGGACGTCGAGCGCGTCGCGGGCCCGGGGCTCATGGGAGCGCAGCAGCGGGCTCTCGTTGCGGACCAGCCACTGGCGGTACGCGGAGCTGGCCCAGGCGATCTCGAAGTACGCGTCCGCCAGATCGCCGAAGAGGGCGTCGACGTCGAGCGGGGCGCCGGGCGCGGTGCCCGGGTCGTCGGGTCCGGTGGCCTCGGGGCCGGCCGGGAGCGCCGTGTCCGGGTCGGCTCCGGCGGCGCCGGTGCGGGCCGCCGGGACCGCCCGTGAGGCCAGGAACAGCCGGACCGTCAGCGGATCCCCGTGCAGCGGACGGACGGCCACGTCCTGGCGGGACCGCGCGGTGGGCTGGCAGGGGGTGACCACCTCGCCCGAGGCGACCAGGTCGGCGGCGGTCAGATAGTCCCCGTACACCACCCTCGGATTGAGCCCGGCGGCGGCCAGGACCCGGCGCAGCCCGGGCCCCTCGCCGTCCACGCTGGGGTCGACCATCCACTGGTCGGCGGCGAGCTCGGCGAGCCGCACCGCGGGCCGCGCGGCGGCCGGATGGGTTTCGGCCAGCGCCACGAACTGCGGCTCCCGCTCCACGAGCACCCGGCGCTCCACGCCCTCGGGCACCCGCAGCGGCGCACCCTCGACCTCGTGCACGAAGGCGACGTCGAGCTGGTTGTGGGCGACCATCTGCAGCAGCGCGTTGGCGGAGACGTCGATGTGGATGGTGGTGTCCGCGTCGGGATAGCGGTCGCGGAGCCTGCGCAGCCAGCCCACCACGGCCCGGCTGCCGGTGCTGCCGATGCGCAACCGGGCGTCGGCGGCCTGTCCCGCCTCCAGCCGGACCTCGCTGAGCAAGGCGGTCATCTCGGCCACGATCGGCCGGGCGCGGCACAGCACGGACCGCCCCAGCGGGGTCGGCCTGCTGCCGGTGACCTCCCGTGAGAACAGCCGGCCGCCGATGGTGTTCTCGATGCGCCGGAGCTGGGTCGTCAAGGATGGCTGGGTCATGCCCAGTTGGCGCGCCGCCTTCCGTAGGCTGCCGGTGTCGGCGATGGCGCACAGTGCACGGAGGTGCCTCACCTCGAGCTCCACGGCGGGAGCATATCTGCGCCCTTGTCGGTCACACCAGACTCTGAAACCACTCCAACCCATAGCGGAATCGATCAATCGGTGGTCAAACACCGGTCAACGGGACGTCAAACGGCCGTTCCAGCAGAGGGCTTGAGAGCCCGGCGGGGGATATGCCTTCGTACTATCACCAGTTGATATCTCCGCGTACGGCTCGATCTCCTCAAGACTCGGCGTCAGCCAAGAGTTCATCCCACGGCCCCGGCCGCCACCCCACACGGCGACCGGGGCCCGAGGACGATGAGGAGCCCCCCACATGTCACTCCCCAAGCTCGCGCTGTCCGCGACCCTCGGCCTCGGCCTGGCGGCCGCCCTGTCCGCCGTGCCCGCGTCCGCGGCCACGCCCGACCACTCCACGACCCAGCGCAGCGCCGCGGCCGCCGGCTACACGGCGAGCGGCGAGGAGAAGGCCGACACCGACGCCTTCATCAAGGCCGTCATGAAGTCGGCGCTGGCCAAGCAGGCCAAGGCCCCCCGCGGGGCGGCGGCCGTCACCGTGACCTACGACGCCAGCCAGGCCCCGACCTTCCAGGCGCAGATCTCCCGCTCCGCCCAGATCTGGAACTCCTCGGTGAGCAACGTGAAGCTGCAGGCGGGCAGCAACGCGGACTTCAGCTACCGCGAGGGCAACGACCCCCGGGGCTCGTACGCGAGCACCGACGGCCACGGCAGCGGCTATGTCTTCCTGGACTACGCCCAGAACCAGGAGTACGACTCGACGCGGGTCACCGCCCACGAGACCGGCCACGTGCTGGGTCTGCCGGACCACTACGAGGGCCCGTGCAGCGAGCTGATGTCCGGTGGCGGCCCCGGCCCGTCCTGCACCAACTCCCAGCCCGACCAGAACGAGATCAGCCGCGTGAACCAGCTCTGGGCCAATGGCCTGGCCAAGCTCGAGAAGCAGCTGGCCAAGTCCCACTGAGCCCGCTGAGACCGCTGAGACCGCCGAGCCACTGAGACCGCCGAGCCACTGATCCGCTGGATCAGGGCCTGACCGCCCGCACCCGGTTCCCGACGCCGAGTGCGGGCGGTCGGCGTGTACGGGGCCGTCCCCCGCGTGCGCCGGGCCCTGGTGCACGGAAAGCGCAGAGGAAGCGCACGGGAAGCGACGCCGCCTCCGGCCGGAGGTACCGTATAGACACCAGGAGCATTTCGCACAAACCGGCCGGATTCCCTCCAGCTGGGGCCCGGCCCCAGGGAGTGAGCACCATGGAGACCCTGATCACCGTGGTCGTCATCCTCGCGCTGATCGGGGTGGGCGCGCTGCTGATCCACCGGACCAATGTCCAGAACGGCAACCGCATGTCCGCCGAGAGCCACGACGATTCCCCGGCCGGCGGGCGGCCGCACCATCGCCCCTGGAGCCGCCGGCGGCAGGGCCGGGGCCAAGGGGTCACGCCTCCCCAGGACCGCCGCACCTGAATCCGGCCCTCTCTCGGCCCTGTCCCGGCCGTACCTCCGCCGCCGCGTCCCGGCCTCCCGGCCGCACCTCCGCCGCGTCCCGGCCTCGCGGGGCGCCCTACTCCTCCGCGCGCAGCGCCTCGTCCAGCGTGGCCACCGGCTCGAGCACCTCCAGCATCCGCCCGGCCCGCAGGGTGCGGAGGACCAGGGCGTTGTCGCAGACCAGCCGCATCCGCCCGGCCCGCTCCTCTACACGCCGATGGGCCCGGCACAGCAGTCCCAGGCCCGAGCAGTCGAAGAACGCGGCCGGACGTAAGTCCACGATCACCGCGGGCTCGTCCCCGGCCGTGGCCGCGTCCAGCGCCGGTCCGACACTTCCCACCCCGGCGATGTCGATCTCACCGTGGAGCTCCACGACGGTGTACCCGCCGACCCGGTACGTATGGGCGCGGGGAGCGGTGTCGTCGGCGGCGGCGCCGTCCTCGACGGCCGGATCGCCCGCCCCGCCCACGGGCTCCCGTGCGGCGTTCTGGGCACCGCGCTCCAGCGGCACCGGCGCATCACGGGGAGCGCCTTGCTGCGTCATCGCGATATCCCCTCGGAACGGCACACTGCCCCCTCTCACCTTCGTCAGGGTCCCGGAAGCGGGCAGGGTCGGGCATCGGGTGTGAATCCGCCGGGTCCTTGGGCGACGTCTCGCGAGCGTAAAGGGGTGACCCCCGGTTACAGAGGTAGGGACGCAGCATTCCGCGGGTGAATACCGCTCGTTCGAGTGAATTTCGGTTCTTACTATTGACACTTGGTCAGACGCGACTAGGCGAAGGCATCACCGCCGCCTCCGGTCGCCGGACCCGCCACCCCCGCGATCGCCGGAGTCAGATCCTCCAGTACCTCGAACGCGTCGTCCAGCCGGACCATGCGCAGCAGCCGCACAAACCGCGGTTCGTCGATGACGAGCCGCAGCCGCCCGTCCCGCTCCAGCACGCGATTGCGCAATCGGCACAGTAACGACAATCCGGCACAGTCCAGGAACGTGACCGGTCGTAGGTCCAGGACCAGATCCGGACACCGTGCCTGGATAAGGGAATCGAGCCGAGCCACGATCCGCCCCGCGGCGAAGATGTCCAACTCCCCCGCGATCTCGGCGACGGTGACACCGCCGAGCGCATGGACCCGGACGCCGAAGGCGGGCCGATCATCGAACATGCAAGCCTCCTTGACCTGGTGGAGGCGCGCGACACCGGAGCCCGCGGCCACGCCGGTCATCGCCGGGGTCCAGGCCGGCCCTTCAGTAGATGACATACCCATCTACCCGGCTGACCAGTCAACGAACGGTCCGGCACGTGTCGTTGGCCTATTAAGGCCCCTCGGGCGCGAACTGTTACTCACCGGTAAAGCAGAGGTCTCCTCAAGTCCACCGGAAGCCGTGAGCATGCCATCCGGCAATCGCCTCGAAGCGAAGGATGTGACCGATGACAGCAGGACGCGTGCGATCACGGCGGCTCGGCATGACGACGGTGGTCGTGGCCCTCGCCATCGGCGTCGGCGGAACGGCCACCACGGCGACCGCCGCCACGCCCGGCACCACCGGCACCACCACCACGACGGCCGCGGCCGCGCCGTCGAACGCCACCGCCGCCGAGGACGTCGACTACGAGACCTGGCAGCGTGATGTTCGCGCCATCATCGACGAGCAGGCGCGCCCCTACGTCGAGGAGCGCACCGCCAACCCGTCGAGCGAGAAGCAGGCCATCGTCCTGGACATCGACAACACCTCGCTGGAGACGGACTTCGGCTCCACCTTCCCCCAGCCCCCGGTCGAGCCGGTCCTGAAGCTCTCCCAGTACGCGCACGACCGCGGCGTGGCCATCTTCTTCGTCACCGCGCGGCCCGGCATCATCTCCTGGCCGACCGAGTACAACCTGGAGAAGGTCGGCTACCCGGTCGCCGGTCTGTACGTGCGCCACCTGCCGGATCTCTTCCAGGACGTGGCCGACTACAAGACCGCCAAGCGGGCGGAGATCGAGAAGAACGGCTACACGATCATCGCCAACATCGGCAACAGCCCCACCGACATCAGTGGCGGCCACGCCGAGAAGTCCTTCAAGCTCCCGGACTACGACGGCCAGCTTTCCTGAGCCACGGTCAGGTCATCCCCTTCCGCCACCGCCCATCGCCCCCCGCCGGGGACATGCCGAAAACTCCAGATCTTGACGCCCAAGATTGGTGAGTAGGCCGAGCGCACGGCACGTCTGCTCCGCTCAAGACTGGACACACCGCAGACTGTCCGTCGAGATCTCCGCAAACGGCGCGGATACGTCGGCACTGGCGCGAAGGGGATGACCGATGACCGGCTCACACGTACTGGCACTCGGCCACTACCAGCCCGCGAAGGTGCTCGGCAACGACGACCTCGCGGCCATGGTCGACACCAGCGACGAGTGGATCCGCAGCCGGGTCGGCATCCGCACCCGGCATCTCGCCCGCCCCGACGAAACGGTCGACGAGATGGCCGCGGCGGCCGCCGCCAAGGCGCTGGCCCACAGCGGTCTTGCCCCCTCCGACATCGACCTCGTGCTCGTCGCCACCTGCACCGCGATCGACCGCAGCCCCAACATGGCGGCCCGGGTCGCCGCCCGGCTGGGACTCGCCCACCCCGCCACCATGGACCTCAATGTGGTGTGCGCCGGCTTCACCCACGCCCTCGCCACCGCCGACCACACCATCCGGGCCGGGGCGGCCACCGCGGCCCTGGTGATCGGCGCGGACAAGTTCAGCGCGGCCACCGACTGGACCGACCGCTCCACCTGCGTCCTGACCGGCGACGGCGCGGGCGCGGCCGTCGTGGTGGCCGCCGAGCGGCCGGGCGTCGGCCCGGTGGTGTGGGGCTCGGTCCCGGAGATGGGCGGCGCGGTCCGTATCGAGGGCACACCGCCGCGCTTCGCGCAGGAGGGCCAGACCGTCTACCGCTGGGCCACCACCCATCTGCCGCCGATCGCGCGGGAGGTGTGCGAACGGGCCGGGACCTCCCCGGAGGAGCTGGCCGGGGTCGTACTGCACCAGGCCAATCTGCGGATCATCGAGCCGGTCGCCCAGAAGCTGGGCGCGGTCAACGCGGTGATCGCCCGCGATGTGGTGGAGTCCGGCAACACCTCGGCGGCCAGCATTCCGCTCGCCCTCTCCAAGCTCGTCGAGCGCGGCGAGGTGGCCTCCGGCGCCCCGGTGCTGCTCTTCGGCTTCGGCGGCAATCTGTCGTACGCGGGCCAGGTCATCCGCTGCCCCTGACGGCCGCGTCCGCCACGGGCCCTGACGGCGCCCGGACCGACCCCACGCATGACGTCCGATTCGTTCAAGACCGGCCGTCGGCCCGCTGCCTACGCTGCCCGTATGACAGCACGATTCAACGCCATCGGCCTGGTCGTCGCCGACCTGGCCGCCTCCCTCGCCTTCTACCGCCGTCTCGGCCTCGACATCCCCGCCGAGGCCGACGCCCAGCCGCACGCCGAGGCCGCCCTGCCCGGCGGGGCGCGGCTGATGTGGGACCCGGTCGAGACGGTGCGCTCCTTCGACCCGGAGTGGACGCCGCCGAGCGGTTCCCACCGGGTGGCGCTGGCCTTCGCCTGCGATCGCCCGGCCGATGTGGACAAGACCTACCAGGACCTCGTGGGCACGGGCGTACGCGGCAAGAAGGAGCCGTGGGACGCGCCGTGGGGCCAGCGCTACGCGACGGTCCTCGACCCCGACGGCAACGGCGTGGACCTCTTCGCGCCGCTACCCTCCTGACCCCTGGAGCAGACGGCCCAGGGGGACGCCGGTCAGGGTCCTGACCTCGCGGGCGAGATGCGCCTGGTCGGCGTAGCCCGCCGTGGCCGCGACCGCCGCGTAGGGGACGCCGGTGCGCGCCAGGTCCAGGGCCCGGTTCAGCCGCAGCACCCGGCCGAGCGTCTTGGCGCCGTAGCCGAACGCGGCGAGGGAGCGGCGGTGCAGCTGCCGCTCCCCCAGCCCCACGGCGGCGGCGATCCCGGCCACGCCCGTCCCGCGCGAGACCCCGGCGACGATGGCGGCGAGCACCGGATCGGGCGGCTCCGCCGTCCGCAGGCGGCTCAGGGCGACGTCCTCCAGCAGACGGCCCTGAGCCGCCTGCCGCCCGGCCGTCCGCTGGGCCTCGGCCGTCCGCTGAGCGTCGGCGATCCGCTCGGCCAGCCGCCGGACCTCCGCGCCCGGCCAGAGCGCGGCCAACGGCACCAGCTGATCGCGGAGTTCATGCGCCGGTACGCCGAGCACGGCGGGGCCCTGACCTGGGGCGAAGCGCAGGCCCACGGCGCGGGTGCCGGGCGGTCCCGGGGCGAGACGGGCGCGGGTGTCCGGCCCGGCGACCAGCAGCTCGCCGTCGGGCCCCGCCTCGGTCCAGATCAGATCCGTGCAGCCGTCCGGGAGCACCCGCTGCGGCCCGGTGCCGGCCGTACGGGCCCACACCGCGGCGCCGCGACCGATCAGCGCCCCTCGCTCGCGGTACTCGCACGCCGGGTTTTCACGCTCCCGGTCTTCGTGCTCCCGGTCTCCGCGCTCCCGGTGCTCGCTCAAGGGACCTCGCGCAGATACATCGCACCGCAGGAATGACAGAAGGGCCCCGAGTCACCCGTGGCCCACAGATCGGCGGCCTGGGTCTCGGCGTCCGGGTCCAGCTCCCGCCCGCACATCGCGGTCGTTCCGTTGCCGCGGACCATGTGCCAGATCTTGACGGGCGCGCCCGCGACCCGACCGGAGCTGCCCTCCTCGTATTCGGCGCGCATCTCGTGCAGCATGGCGGTACACCTCCTGCTCACCACCACTACTCTCCATGCTCCCGCCGCGCCAGGCCGGGCGCCACCTCCGCCGCCACGCCCGCCGCCGCTAGAAGACGGACCAGCCGGTCAGCGTGGTGAAGTGGTCCAGGGCCGCCACTCCGGCCACCGAGTTGCCCCGGGCATCCAGGCCGGGGCTCCAGACGCACAGCGTGCAGCGGCCGGGGACCACCGCGACGATGCCGCCGCCGACGCCGCTCTTGCCGGGCAGCCCGACGCGGTAGGCGAAGTCGCCCGCCGCGTCGTACGTACCGCAGGTGAGCATGACCGCGTTGACCCGCTTCGCCTCGCTCCGCGACAGCAGCCGCGAGCCGTCCGCGCGCAGCCCGTGACGGGCCAGGAAGCCGCCTGCCAGGGCCAGATCGCGGCAGCTCATCTCGATCGAGCACTGCCAGAAGTAGTGCTCCAGGACGGTCGGCACCGGGTTGTGGAGGTTGCCGTAGCTCGCCATGAAGTGGGCGACGGCGGCATTACGGTCGCCATGGGCGGACTCGGAGATCGCGACCTCCTGGTCGAAGGCGAGGTCCGGATTGCCGCTCTCGGCGCGCAGGAAGTCCAGCATGGTGGTGCTGGCGTCGCCGGTAAGGGTCTGCAGCCGGTCGGTGACGACGAGCGCCCCGGCGTTGATGAACGGGTTGCGCGGGATGCCGTTCTCGTACTCCAGCTGCACCAGGGAGTTGAAGGGGTTGCCCGACGGCTCCCGGCCGACCCGCCGCCACAGCTTCTCGCCGTCGTCGGCGAGGACGAGCGCGAGGCTGAACGCCTTGGAGATGGACTGCACCGAGAACGGCCGCTCCCAGTCGCCGACCCCGGCCACATGGCCGTCGACGTCGGCGAGGGCGATCCCGAAGCGGTCCGCGTCCACCGAGGCGAGCGCCGGGATGTACTGCGCCACCCGGCCCCGGCCGATCTGCGGCTTCACCTGGGCCGCGACCTCCTCCAGCACTGCCTGGTAGTCCATGGTGCGGTGCGTCTCCCGGTGCGTTGTGGAACGGATGGATCGGCTCGCACGATAACGCGCCCCCCACCATCGGTCACCCCATGTGTTTATGTGCGTGCGATGGGTAAGCAACCGGGTGAACGAGGCGGGCCGCGACCGGGGCCCGCCGTACGAGCGGAACGGAGGCGGTCATGGCCTCACCCATGTCCGCGGGGGACTTCCTGGCGGCGCTGACGGCCGAGGGCGTGCGGGTGACGCAGGTCGGCGACTGGCGGGACCACAACAGAAACCACAAGGGCCCGTGGGGCCCGGTGCACGGGGTGATGATCCACCACACCGTCACCTCCGGCACCGAGGAGACGGTGGAGATCTGCCGGGACGGCTTCGAGGGGCTGCCCGGCCCGCTGTGCCACGGCGTGATCGCCAAGGACGGAGGGGTCCATCTGGTCGGCTACGGCCGCGCCAACCACGCCGGTCTCGGCGACGACGACGTCCTGCGGGCGGTGATCGCCGAGCGGGCCCTGCCGCCCGACAACGAGGCGAACACCGACGGCAACCGCGCCTTCTACGGCTTCGAATGCGAGAACCTGGGCGACGGCGAGGACCCCTGGCCCGAGGCCCAGCTCGACGCGATCGCCCGGGCCGCGGCGGCCGTGTGCCGCCACCACGGCTGGACGGAGCGCTCGGTGATCGGCCACCTCGAATGGCAGCCGGGCAAGGTGGATCCACGAGGCTTCACCATGGCCGCGATGCGCGACCGAATCCACGAACGGCTCAAGTAGCCCCTAGCCGCCGGGGTGTCCGTAGGCCAGCCCCCTCCCCGCCACCAGCGGTTCGCCCCCCAGCCCCTCCGCCACTTGAGCAACGGGGCCTGGCCTTCCAGCCCCTCCGCTTCCAGCCCCTCCGGCGTTTGAGGAGCGGGGTCTGGGGCGGAGCCCCAGTTTCGGGAAGGGGCGGGGAGGGGAACAGCCCGCCGCAGGCGCCACGACCCGCCGGACACCCCTCGCACCGGGCACAGGCCCGGGCCCGGGTACAGGCCCGGACCCGGCAGACAGCCGCGGAGCGGCGACAACCCTCAGGCCCCCTCCTCCGTCGCCCCCTCCCGGTAAAGCGCCGCCTCCTCCAGATCCAGCCGCCGCAGCAGCGACCGCAGCATCTCCTCGTCGATCCGCCGGGCGTCCCGCAGATCCACGAAGACCTTCCGCTCGGCCTCGATCATCTCCCGGGCCAGCCTCCGATAGGTGTCGTCCGCCGATTCGCCGGTCACCTCGTTGACCGCCCCGAGCCGCTCCCATACGGCGTTGCGGCGCTGCTCCAGCACCGTGCGCAGCCGGTCGGCGAGCGGCGGCGGCAGGGCGTTGCGCTCGTCGTCGAGCAACTCCCCCAGCCGGCTCTCGGCCGCCAGTGACGCCTGGTTCTGCGCCTGTGCCTCGGCGAGCGTCTCGGCCCGTGGATCGCGGCCCGGCAGCCCCAGCAGCCGGATCAGGGACGGCAGGGTGAGCCCATGGACGACCAGGGTGCCGATGACGGTCGTGAAGGTCAGGAAGAGGATCAGATTGCGGGCCGGGAAGGGTTCCCCGCCGTGAACGGTCTGCGGGATCGAGAAGGCGATGGCCAGCGAGACCACCCCGCGCATCCCGGCCCAGCCGATGACGACCGGCGCGGTCCAGTTGGTGCCGGGCTCGCGTTCGCGGATCCCGGGGAAGAGCATCCGCGGCACGAAGGTCGACGGGAAGACCCAGACGAAACGGGCGGCCACCACCGCCAGGAAGACCACGGCCGCGTACCAGGCGGCCTCGCCCGCGCTGTACTCCCCCAGGCCGCCCACCACGACCCGCAGTTGCAGCCCGATCAGCGCGAACACCGCGGACTCCAGCACGAAGTCGATCATGCGCCAGACCGCGGCCTCCTGGAGCCGGGTCGCGAAGTCGACCTGCCAGGAGTGGTGTCCGAGGTAGAGCCCGACCACCACGACGGCCAGCACACCCGACGCCTCGAACTGCTCGGCGGTGGCGTAGGCCACGAAGGGGATGAGCAGCGAGAGGGTGTTCTGCAGCAGCGGATCCCGCATCCGGATGCGCAGCCAGTGCAGCGGCACCATCAGGATCAGACCGACCACGACGCCGCCCACGGCGGCGAAGGCGAACTCCCGCACCCCCTCGGCCCAGCTGACACCCTCCCCCACCGCCGCGGCCAGCGCCACCCGGTAGGCGGTGATCGCGGTCGCGTCGTTGAACAGGGACTCGCCCTGGAGGAGCGTGGTGAGCCGGGAGGGCAGCCCGATCCGGCGGGCGATGGCGGTGGCGGCCACGGCGTCCGGCGGCGCCACCACCGCGCCCAGCACCAGGGCGGGGGCCAGCGGCAGCCCCGGGATCAGCAGATGGGCGACCACGCCGACCGCGACCGTGGCGAAGAGCACATACCCGACCGAGAGCAGCGCGATCGGCCGCAGATTGGCCCGCAGATCCAGATACGAGCTGTCCAGCGCGGCGCTGTGCAGCAGCGGCGGCAGCACCAGGGGCAGCACGATATGCGGGTCCAGGGTGTAATCGGGCACTCCCGGGACGTACGAGCCGATGAGCCCGACCACGACCAGCAACAGCGGCGCGGGCACCGGGGTCCTGCGGGCCGCGCCGGCGACCACCGCGCTGCCCGCGACCAGCATCAACAACGGCAATACGTCCATCGACCGACCCGTCCCCGCCGGTCGTGCCGACGGTCGTCCATGTGATCCGCCCACGCGGCGCTTTAGTCTGGCAATCATGAGCGAGTGCCTGCATGTTCCCGCACTACCGCGCCCCGAGCCGGAGCCGCGGTCCGACACCTGTCCCGAATGCCTGGCGGTCGGCAGCCACCCCGTCCAGCTGCGGAAATGTCTGGTGTGCGGCCACGTGGGCTGTTGCGACTCCTCGCCGTACCAGCACGCGACCCGGCACTTCGAGGAGACCGGTCATCCGGTGATGCGCAGCTTCGAGGAGGGCGAGAAGTGGCAGTGGTGCTACGTGGATCAGCTCATCGTGTAGGCCCGGCCCCGCGAACGCCCTGGTCGTGGCGTTTTCCGCGCATTGTGGGAGATCGACCTCCGCGTTTGTCGGCCCGGGCCGCTAGCCTTCACCACATGATCCGATCAGCGAAGCCGTCCGACGTTCCGGCGATCCATGCGATGATCCGCGAGCTGGCGGACTACGAGCGGGCTCCGCAGGAGGCGAAGGCCACCGAGGAGCAGCTGCGCGAGGCGCTCTTCGGGGCGCATCCCGCGGTGTTCGCGCTGATCGCCGAGGAGACCGGCGGCGCCGGAGAGCCCGGCGGGCCGGTGGGGTTCGCCCTCTGGTTCCGTAACTTCTCCACCTGGACAGGCACCCATGGCGTGTATCTGGAGGACCTGTACGTCACCCCGCGGGCCCGCGGGGGTGGCCACGGCAAGGCGCTGCTCGCCGAGCTGGCGCGGATCTGTGTGGAGCGGGGCTATGCCCGTTTCGAATGGTCGGTGCTCGACTGGAACGAGCCCGCGATCGGTTTCTACGCCGCGCTCGGCGCGGAGCCGATGGACGAATGGACGGTGCGCAGGCTCTCGGGAGAGCCCCTGCGAGAGCTGGCCGCTCAGGCCATGGGCACCGCCGTGACCAGCGATTCCCTGAGTGAGGCGACATCTCTTTCGAATTGAGACCGCAAACCCTCTAGCCACGCTGCGTACTCATGTGCTTACTATGAGTGATATCGCGGCTCTGTGGGCCGGGGTTCACCCGTGATGGGGGCCGTGCTTCGTCCGGGCGACATCGAACCGCAGATCGCGATAGCGTCGCAGCCAAAGTACATACAGCGCCGGTCCGTCCACCCTCCACCATAAGGGTTCGGGGCCGACGCTCCAATCAGCTCAGCTCAATCAGCTTGTGTCACCTTGGAGGTGAGGGTGTCCCAGATCGCAGGCGAGCCCGGGACCCAGGACTTCGTGGAAGTCCGGCTGCCCGCTGCGGGTGCCTATCTGTCGGTGCTGCGTACGGCGACCGCCGGCCTCGCAGCCCGCTTGGACTTCACCCTCGACGAAATCGAGGATCTGCGTATCGCCGTGGACGAGGCATGCGCGATCCTGCTGCAGCAAGCCGTGTCCGGCAGTGTGCTGAGCTGCGTCTTCCGCTTGATCGACGACGCACTGCAGGTCACCGTCTCGGCTCCCACCACTGACGGCCGCGCCCCCGAGCGCGACACCTTCGCCTGGACGGTGCTCTCCGCACTGGCGGGCAAGGTGGACTCGACCGTGGCCGAGGACCGAACGGTCAGCATCAGCCTGTACAAGGAGCGCGGCGCCGGCCCCGGACAGCCGTGACGGAAAAAGGGGGCTCCGTGAGCACTGCATCATCGCGGGGAGTGGGTACCCCGGCCATCCCGCACCCGCCGGCCCGACCGCATCCCGCGGACTCGGAGGCGGCAGGAGACCGACCAGAGCGGGCGGACCACATGGATCAGCACGAGCAGGTGCATCAGCAGCACGATCCACATGACCGGAGCGGCGCGCGGGCGATGTTCCTCGAGCTGCGCGGGCTGCCGGAAGGCTCCACCGAGCGGGCCGAGCTGCGCAACCACCTCGTGCGTATGCATCTGCCGTTGGTGGAGCACCTGGCCCGGCGCTTCCGCAACCGCGGTGAGCCGCTGGACGACCTCACCCAGGTCGCCACCATCGGGCTCATCAAATCCGTGGACCGGTTCGACCCGGACCGCGGGGTGGAGTTCTCGACCTATGCGACACCCACGGTCGTCGGTGAGATCAAGCGCCACTTCCGTGACAAGGGCTGGGCGGTGCGGGTGCCGCGCCGGCTGCAGGAGCTGCGGCTGTCACTGACCACGGCCACCGCGGAGCTCTCCCAGCGCCATGGCCGCGCTCCGACCGTCCATGAGCTGGCCCAGCATCTGTCCATCTCCGAGGAGGAGGTGCTGGAGGGGCTGGAGTCCGCCAACGCCTACAGCACCCTGTCCCTTGACGTACCGGACACGGACGACGAGTCCCCGGCGGTCGCCGACACCCTCGGCGCGGAGGACGAGGCGCTGGAAGGCGTCGAGTACCGCGAATCGCTCAAACCGCTGCTGGAGGATCTGCCGCCGCGCGAGAAGAAGATCCTGCTGCTGCGCTTCTTCGGCAATATGACGCAGTCGCAGATCGCGCAGGAGGTCGGCATCTCCCAGATGCATGTCTCCCGACTGCTGGCCCGCACGCTCGCGCAGTTGCGCGACAAGTTGCTGGTCGAGGAGTAGCAAGCGCGCGGGGTGCCCCGTGGTTCCTTCCCCTCCCCGCCCCAGGCCCCGGGGTCCAGCCCCTCCGGCGCTTGAGGAGCGGGGTCCGGGGCGGAGCCCCACCTCCCAGCCCCCCCGCGACCCTCCCAGCCCCCCCGCGACCCTCCCAGCCCCTCCGGCGTTTGAGGAGCGGGGTCTGGGGCGGAGCCCCAGTTTCGGGAAGGGGCAGGGAGGGGAACAGCCCGCCGCAGGCGCCCCAATCCGCCGGACACGCCCCAGGTAAGAGCGGCTACGCGTCGCGGGGACCGATGCCAAGCGCCTCGGTCGCCGTCGGATTGATCAGCAGCGCCATAACGGCGAGAGCCGCAACCGCGGTGGCCACCCCAGCGACGATCAACCCGCCGCCGTTCTGCACCAGCGTCCAGGCCACCGGCAGCGCCATCAGCTGTGTGATCATCGCCGGGCCGCGGCTCCAGCGGCGCCGCAGCCACAGCCCGCGGGCCGCCAGCAGCGGCAGCAGGGCCAGCGCGACCACGGTGACCCCGAGCATCTCCGCCTGCTGGGGGCTCTCCGGGTCGCCGGTCAGCCCCATGATCAGTACGTAGACACCGAAGCCCAGCAGCACCACGCCCTCCGCGGCGGCCAGCACCGCGGCGACGGTCAGCCGGTTGGGGCGGGGCCCGACGGGCGCGGCGTCGGCGTCAGCGGCAACGGCGCCGGTCGCCTTGGCGGCCCCGGCCCCGGCTCCGGCCCGGACTCCGGCTCCGGCTCCGGCCTCCGGCCGAGACGCGGCCTTCCGCTCGGTCGCCTTCCGCGCCGTAGCCCTCTGCGCCTTCTTCGCGGTAGCGGACTTCTTACTGCTCACCCCAGCAGCCTAGCCGCCTCCGGGCCGCCGGGACCCTACCCCCCTCGGGCCGGTCGTCCCGGATAGGTAGGCTGGCGCGCATGCGCGCGCTTCTTGTGGTCAATCCGGCAGCAACCACCACCAGTGCTCGCACTCGGGATGTTCTGTTCCACGCACTCGCCAGCGATCTGAAGCTGGACGTGGTGACCACCGAGTACCGGGGCCATGCGCGCGACCTGGCCCGGCGGGCGGTCGACGGCGGCACGCATGAACTGGTCGTGGCCCTCGGCGGCGACGGCACCGTCAACGAGGTCGTCAACGGACTGCTCCACCACGGCCCCGCCCCACGCGAGCTGCCCCGGCTCGCGGTCGTCCCGGGCGGCTCCACCAATGTCTTCGCCCGCGCGCTCGGGCTGCCCAATGACGCCGTCGAGGCGACCGGCGCCCTGCTGGACGCGCTGCGGGACGGCACCGAGCGCACCGTGGGCCTCGGACTCGCGGCCGGCACCCCCGGCACTCCGGACGAGTCGGTCCCGGCCCGCTGGTTCACCTTCTGCGCCGGGCTCGGCTTCGACGCGAGCGTCATCGGCCGGGTCGAGCAGCAGCGCGAGCGCGGCAAGCGGTCCACCCACGCGCTCTATATACGGCAGATGGTGCGGCAGTTCATCGGGGAGCCGCATCGGCGGCAGGGCGCCATCACCATCCGGCGGCCGGGCCAGGACCCGATCGAGGGGCTGGCGCTGTCGATAGTCTGCAACACCTCCCCGTGGACGTTCCTGGGCAACCGCCCGGTCTACGCGTCCCCCCAGGCGTCCTTCGACACCGCCCTCGACGTGCTGGGACTCACCAAACTGTCGACGTCGGCGGTGACCCGCTACGCGACCCAGCTGCTGATGTCGACGCCCGAGCGCGGCCCGCGCGGCAAGCATGTGGTGGGGCTCCACGACGTGGAGGACTTCACCTTGCAATCCCAGGCGCCACTGCCGTTCCAGATGGACGGTGACCATCTGGGACTGCGTACGAGCGTGACGTTCACAGGCGTACGCCGGGCACTGCGTGTGATTGTGTGAGTGAGAGCGCAAAAAGTCCTTCCACTCGAACGTTTAGGCTGGCCTCCACCCACCGGAAGTACGGCTGTGACCGAGTCGACACCAAGGAATCAAAAAAAACTTTCCGGAAGGGGTTGTATCCGCCGCCGAGGTTTGCGAGTCTCTTCTTGGCGATCGGGACGGCCTCCAGAAGGCCCCCTTGAGAGCCCGAACCCCCACCTCATTCCACGGGACTGCACCAGCCCCAACTGGTCGGCGTCCCTACCCTTGCGGGGGGATTCGTGAAAGCGTTCACATTCACAAGCAACGAGCCCGCAATACGAGGAGATGGAGCAGCCATGGACTGGCGTCACAACGCCGTTTGCCGCGAGGAAGACCCCGAGCTGTTCTTCCCCATCGGCAACACCGGTCCTGCGCTGCTGCAGATCGAGGAAGCCAAGGCCGTCTGCCGCCGCTGCCCCGTCATGGAGCAGTGCCTGCAGTGGGCGCTTGAGTCCGGCCAGGACTCCGGCGTCTGGGGTGGAATGAGCGAAGACGAGCGCCGCGCGATGAAGCGCCGTGCCGCTCGCAACCGGGCACGCAACGCCAGCGCCTGAAGCCCGCACCCCGTGGCCCCCGAGCCGCAGCGCGTAGTACCCCCGATGCGCACAGCACATTGAGCTTTGAGCCCCGGACCAGATGGGTCCGGGGCTCAGTGCTTTCCGGGACTCAGTGCTTTCCGGGGTACGGGGCGGTGCCCGTCCGGCAGTTGCGGAAGGGTGGCCGACGCCTCAGTACCGCACCCGGCACGAAACGTCAGTGCTTCTCGGCTCGCACCGGGAAGTCCAGCACCACACGGGTGCCCCGCTCCGGGGCGGGCACCATGTCGAACGTGCCGCCCAGCTCCCCCTCTACCAGGGTGCGGACGATCTGCAGGCCCAGGTTTCCGGCCCGCTGGGGGTCGAACCCCTCGGGCAGCCCGCGCCCGTCGTCCTGGACGGTCACCACCAGCCGGCTCTCCTCACCGCCGCCCCCGCGCACCGCCGTGACCTCGACCGTGCCCTGCTCCCCCGGTCCGAAGCCGTGCTCCAGCGCGTTCTGCAGCACCTCGGTCAGGACCATGGACAGCGGGGTGGCGACCTCGGCCTCGAGGATGCCGAAGCGCCCGGTGCGGCGGCCGGTCACCTTTCCGGGCGCTATCTCGGCCACCATGGCCAGCACCCGATCGGCTATGTCGTCGAACTCGACCCGCTCATCGAGGTTCTGGGAGAGGGTCTCGTGGACGATCGCGATCGAGCCGACCCTGCGCACCGCCTCGTTGAGCGCCTCCCGCCCCTGCGCCGAGTCCATCCGGCGGGCCTGCAGCCGCAACAGGGCGGCCACCGTCTGGAGGTTGTTCTTCACCCGGTGGTGGATCTCCCGGATGGTGGCGTCCTTGGTGATCAACTCGCGCTCGCGGCGGCGCAGTTCGGTGACGTCCCTCAGCAGCACCAGCGAGCCGATGTGCAGCCCCTTGGGCTTGAGCGGAATGGCCCGCAGCTGGATGACCCCGTCGCCGCCCTCGACCTCGAACTCCCGGGGCGCCCAGCCGCTGGCCAGCTTGACCAGCGCCTCGTCCACCGGGCCGCGCACCGGGGCGAGTTCGGCGGTGGTCTTGCCCAGATGGTGGCCGACGAGATCGGCGGCGAGCCCGAGGCGGTGGTAGGCGGAGAGCGCGTTGGGGCTCGCGTACTGGACCACCCCGTCCGCGTCGAGCCGGATCAGCCCGTCGCCCGCGCGCGGTGACGCGTCCATGTCGATCTGCTGATGGGGGAACGGAAACGATCCGGCGGCGATCATCTGGGCGAGGTCGGACGCGCTCTGGAGATAGGTGAGCTCCAGCCGGCTGGGGGTCCGTACGGTCAGCAGATTGGTGTTCCGCGCGATCACCCCGAGGACCCGGCTCTCCCGCCGGACCGGGATGGACTCCACCCGGACCGGCACCTCCTCGCGCCACTCGGGGTCGCCCTCCCGGACGATCCGGCCCTCGTCGAGGGCGGCGTCGAGCATCGGACGGCGGCCGCGGGGGACGAGATGGCCGACCATGTCGTCCTGGTAGGAGGTGGGCCCGGTGTTCGGCCGCATCTGGGCCACCGAGACATACCGGGTGCCGTCGCTGGTGGGGACCCACAGCACCAGATCGGCGAACGAGAGGTCGGAGAGCAGCTGCCACTCCGAGACCAGCAGGTGGAGCCACTCGAGGTCGGAGTCGTCGAGTGCGGTGTGCTGGCGTACGAGGTCGTTCATGGAGGGCACGTTGTGAGCCTACCCTCACCGGTGGATTAGCCTATTCGCGCATAAGCATGGACAGACAGCAGTGGTCTAGTCCAGAATATCGAGCACTGCGATCTTCCGCTCTCCCCGCACAGGAGGGCGGATCGAGGAGCCCGGAGCGCTCTGCCCTGACCGCCCGGGGTCCTCTGGTCGGCCGCTCGGCCGATGCAACTCCGGGCTGCGGTGCCGGGTGGGTTGAGGGTCCCGCCCTGGCGCCGCGGCCCGCGGGTGTCCCGGCCGCCGTTGCTCAAGGCTCCCGCGCACCCGTCGTACGCAACGCTCCCGCGCACCCGTCCGTACTCGGGCTCCCGCACCTCCTCGAAGGCCGCGGGAGCCTTTTCCGCACCCCCAGCAGGGCTGTCCACGCCCAGCGGTACGCCTCAGCGGGTCTCCGTCACCTTCGCCAGCGCCCGCGGCGCGTCCGGGTCCTGGCCGCGCGCGATCGTCACCTCGTACGCCAGCATCTGCAGCGGGAGGATCTCCAGGATCGGCTGGAGCTCCTCGGCGACCCCGTCCGTCGGCAGGGCGAACCCCGCCGAGGCCCGCTCCACCTCCGACGCGCTGCCGATGACGACGAGGTCGGCGCCCCGGCCGCGCAGCCGCTCCAGGACCGGCTGCAGCGCCTGGCCGCCCTTGCCCTCGGTGACGATCGCGATCACCGGCGAGATGTTGTCGACCATGGCGAGCGGACCGTGCAGCAGATCGGCACCGGAGTAGGAGAGCGCCGGGATGTAGCTGGTCTCCATCAGCTTCAGGGCGGCTTCCTTGGCGGTCGGATAGCCGTAGCCCCGGGAGGTGAGGACCATCCGCTCGGCGAAGCGGTAGCGCGCCGCGAGCTGCCGGACCTCGTCCTGGCGGTCGAGGATCTGCTGGGCGAGGTCGGGCAGTACCTTGGCGGCCGCGCCGTCGCCGCCGCGCAGCCCCTCCACGAAGAGGTAGAGGGCGAGGAGTTCGGCGGTGTAGGTCTTGGTCGCGGGCAGCGCCTTCTCCGGCCCGGCCAGGACGTCGATGTGGAATTCGGAGACGGCCGCGAGCGGCGAGTCGGCGTTGTTGGTCACCGCGAGGGTGATCGCGCCGGCCGCGCGGGCGGCCTCGGTGGAGGCGACCAGGTCCGGAGAGCCGCCGGACTGGCTGACGGTGATCACCAGCACATCGGTGAGGTCCGGCTGGGCGCCGTAGGCGGTGGTGGTGGACATGGAGGTCAGACCGCACGGCTTGCCGAGCAGCACCTCGAGCAGGTACTTGGCGTACAGCGCCGCGTTGTCCGAGGTGCCGCGGGCGGTGAGGAGGACGAAGCGCGGGTTGCGGGCGGCGATCCGCTCCGCGACCTCGCGGATCCTCGGGGCGCCCTGGTCGAGGATGCGGCGCAGCACGGCGGGCTGCTCGGCCATCTCGCCGGACATGATCCGGCCCGGCTGGTCGCTGCGCTGGGCCGTCGTCGTGGCGGACATGCTGGGTGCCTCCAGGTGGCTCTGTGCCGGCTGTGCTCGGGGGGCTGAGGGGTCAGTCCCCGGGGTGGTCACCGGCGCCGATGCCGACGATCACCTCGGCCGCTGCCCGTCCACATACCCGGGCGGCGCCGTGGGTCGCGATGTGCAGCGCTCCGGCGGGCGGCGCCTGGGGCACGCCCATCTCGACGACGACCGTCTCCGGCCGGGCGGCGAGCAGGGCGTCCAGCGCGTCGGCCATCCAGGGGTGCCGGTGGACATCGCGGACCACAGCGACGATCCTACGGTCCGCCGCGGTGTCGAGCATATTTTCGATCAGTGCGGGGACGCCCTGGGCCTCGGCGTCCTGCAGCCCGTAGGTGGCGGCCTGGGTGCCGGGGCGCAGCCGGGCCAGTTCGGCGCCGACGCCCCAGGGGGTCTCCTCGCCGACCGCGATGTTGGCGACCGGGGTGAAGGCGGCGACGTAGGCGGGCCCGGTCACCGGCTCGTACGACAGCCCGGCCGGGGTGACTCTGAGCGCCCGGCGCGCGGCGGCGAGCCCCACCCCCGCGGCGGGCTCGATGCCATGGGCGGCGCGCGGTCCGGCGGAGTGCCGTGTCCACTCCCCCAGGGCGCGCACCCGCGCGGCCGCCTCGGCCAGCCGTTCCTCCGCCAGCCGGCCCTCGATGACGGCCGTGACCAGCGCGTCGCGCAGCCGCAGCACGGTGTCCTCATCGGCGAGTCCGCCGCCCACGCAGATCGCGTCGGCGCCCGCGGCGATCGCCAGGACGCTGCCGTGCTCGATGCCGTACGCGTCGGCGATGGCCCGCATCTCCATGCCGTCGGTGACGATCAGCCCGTCGAAGCCGAGCCCGCCGTCGGCCACCGGCCGGCGCAGCAGGCCGTGCAGGGCGGCGGGGCTGAGGGTGGCGGGCAGGTCGGGGTCGAGCACGGGCAGCAGGATGTGCGCGCTCATCACGGCCTTGGTCCCGGCGGTGACGGCGGCGCGGAAGGGCACCAGTTCGCGGGCGGTCAGGGTGTCGAGCCCGGCGTCGATGCGCGGCAGGGCGTGGTGGGAGTCGACGGCGGTGTCGCCGTGGCCGGGGAAGTGCTTGGTGCAGGCGGCGACCCCGGCGCTCTGCAGGCCCTCGATGTACGCGGCGGTGTGCCGGGCGACGAGCCCGGGTTCGGCGCCGAAGGAGCGCACGCCGATGACCGGGTTGTCGGGGTTGGAGTTGACGTCGGCGGAGGGCGCCCAGTTGAGGTTGACGCCGCACTCCGCGAGGCGGCGGCCCAGCTCGCGGGCGACGGCGCGGGTCAGCTCCGGGTCGTCGACGGCGCCGAGCGCCAGGTTGCCGGGGAAGGACGAGCCGGCGCGCACCTCGAGCCGGGTGACGTCGCCGCCCTCCTCGTCGATGGCCACCAGGACGTCGTCCCGCTCGGCGCGCAGCTGGGCGGTGAGGGCGGCCAGCTGCTCGGGCGAGCTGATGTTCCGGCCGAAGAGGCCGACGGAGGCGAGCCCCTGGCCGAGCCGCCGCAGCAGCCAGTCGGGGGCGGTGGTGCCGGTGAAGCCCGGCTGCAGAACGGTGAGAGCGTCGCGGGTGAGGGTGGCGGAGTCATGCGCGAGGGTCGTCATAAACCGGGATCATCCCTTCACAGCGCCGGAAGTGAGCCCACCGACCGCCTTGCGTTGCAGAAACAGGAACAGCACCAGGATCGGGATGGCGAACAGCGAGGCCGCCGCCATGGTGGCACCCCAGTCGTCGCCGAAGGCGGTCTGGAAGCTGGACAGCCACAGCGGAAGCGTCTGGGCCGCCGGGTCCTTGTTCAGGATGAGGACGAGCGGGAATTCGTTCCAGGCCGTGATGAAGCCGAAGAGCGAGGTGGCCATCAGCCCGGGCGCCAGCAGCGGAAAGATCACCCGGACGAACGCCTGCGGACGGGTGCAGCCGTCGACCATCGCCGACTCCTCCAGCTCCTTGGGGATCGCGGCCACGTAGGCGCGGAGCGTGAGGATCGTGAAGGGCAGCACCATGACCATGTAGAACAGGGTGAGCGGGATCAGGCTGTTCAGCATGTCGCCGTCGCGGACGAGCATGTAGATGGCGATGACCAGGACTTCCCAGGGCGCCATCTGCGCGATCATGAAGGTCACCAGGAAGCCGCGGCGCCCCTTGAACCGCATCCGGGCCAGGGAGAACGCCGCGAGCAGCGCGATCACCAGCGAGAGGGCGACCGCCGAGAGGGTCACGGTGAGCGAGTTGCCCACCAGTGTCCAGAAGTTCTCGGCGTCCAGGGCCTTCTGGAAGTGGTCCAGGGTGGCGCTGGTCGGGAACCACACCGGGTCCTCGGTGATGACGTCCGAGGTCGGCTTGAAGGCCGTGGTGAACATCCAGTAGACGGGGAACGCGAAGCCGATGAAGAGCACGACGGCGGTCGCGTTGGGCCACAGCCGGGCGAGCGGCGAGCGCTTCACAGCTCGTCCTCCTCTTGCCTGAGCACGATCCGGAGGTAGTAGGAGGTCAGCGCCAGCAGGACGGCGATGGTCAGCAGCGAGATCGCGGCGCCCATGCCGTAGTGCTGATTGCCCACGCCCTCGATGAAGGCGTAGACGGGAAGGGTTTCGGTGAGCCGGTCCGGGCCGCCCTCGTTGATCGCGAAGACCTGGGTGAACGCCTTGAAGACCCAGATGACTTCGAGGAACGTCGTGGCGAGCAGAAACGGCTTGAGGAAGGGGAACGTCACCGAGGTGAAGCTCTTCCAGGTGCCGGCGCCGTCGAGCGCGGCCGCCTCGTAGAGCTCGCCGGGGATGGTGGTGGTCGCGGCGTAGAGGTTGATCGCCACGAAGGGGATCGACTGCCAGACGATCAGCAGGGTGATGATGAAGAAGGTGGAGAACTGGCTGCCGGTCCAGTTGTAGTGCGCCATGGAGTGCCAGCCGAGCGCGTCCAGCACCCAGTTGACCACCCCGAAGCGGGCGGCGAAGAGCCACTGGAAGACGGTGGTGCCGGCGATGGGCGGCATGGCCCAGGCGAGCACCAGACCGACCGAGAGCAGCAGCCGCATCGTGCTGCCGAGGCGGGCCAGCAGCAGTCCGACCAGGGTGCCGAGCAGCATGATCAGCACGACGTTGACCGCGGTGAAGATCACCGACCGGAGGGTGACCCGCCAGAAGTCCTCGCTGGTCAGCGTCTCGCGGTAGTTGTCGACGCCGTTCCACTCGGTGAGGTGCTGGATGAGCTGCCGCATATTGAGGTTCTGGAACGACAGCAGGCCGTCCTTGACCAGCGGCCAGCCCAGCAGCAGCACGGTCGCCACCAGCGCGGGCAGCAGCAGGAGGTACGGGGCGGCGCCGGTCAGCCGTCCGCGCCCGGGGGTGCCCGGGGCCGGGCGGCGGGTGCCTGGCGGCTCCCCGCTCCGGCGGACCCCGGCCGCCGCCGGGCCGGGGTCCTGGCGTTCGGTCGCTACGGACATCCGGCTCAACGCTCCTGGCTGAGGCGCTTGTTCAGCTCGCCTTCGACCGACTTGGCCGCCTCGGCGGGCGACTTACCGGTGAGCACCGCGGTCATATAGGTCTTGACCGGGTTCGGGGCGTTCTCCACCGGGGCCCATTCGGGGATCAGCGGGGTGGTGCCGCCGGTCGCGGCGGCCGGTGCGGCGGCGAGCCCTGCGGGGTTGCCCTTGAGCTGCGCCTGGAGCGACTCCTTGTTGGGGATGACGCCGCCTTCCTTGGCGAGCTGTCCCTCGTAGGTGTCATTGAGCGCGATCTTCAGGAACTCCTTGGCCAGCTCCTGCTTTTCGCTGCCCGCGGCGACCGCGAGGTTGGAGCCGCCGAGGAAGACGCCCTCCGGCTTGCCGGCGGTCTCACCCGGGATGGTGAAGTAGCCGATGTCCTTCTCGATCTTCGGGTTGGCCTTGATCGCGATACCGGCTTCCCAGCCCATGCCGATGAACGCGCCGGTCTTGCCCTTGGCGAAGACCTCGCCCTGCTGCGGGGTGGCCTCGTCCTTGTCCTTGGGGGCCTTGCTGAAGGCCTGGTACTGCTTGTAGATGTCCATGGCCTTGGCGACCTTGGGGTCGGCGAGGTTGGAGACCCACTTGTCCCCGTCCTTCTTGACGAGGTCGGCGCCGGTGCCGATGGTCAGCCCGTCGAAGAAGTACCAGTTCTGACCCGGGAGATAGAGCGGCTCGGCGTCCGTCTTCTTCCCGATGGTGTCGAGGTCCTTGAAGAACTCGGTACGGGTCTTGGGGGTGTCCTTGATCCCGGCCTCGGCCCAGATCTTCTTGTTGTAGAGGACGACCCGGTTGGCCGCGTACCACGGCGCCGCGTACTGCTTGCCGTCGTAGACCGCGGACTTGTTGATCGACTCCGACCAGTCGGCGCCGATCGACTTCTTCAGGTCATCCAGTTCGGCCAGTCCGCCGGTCTGCGCGTACGACGGCGTCTGGGTGTTGCCGATCTCCAGGACGTCCGGCGGATTGGATTCCGAGAGAGCGGTGGTCACCTTCTGCTGAATGCCGTTCCACTGCTGGATCTCCAGCTTCAGCTTGGCGCCCGTCTTCTTCTCGAAAGCGGCCTTGACATCCTTCGTCCAGCCTTCGGGCGTGGAGCCGTCCATCGCCCAGACGGTCAGCGTCTCGCCCTTGAAACCGTCCGCTCCGGCCTTTTTGTCGTCGCCGTCGGACCCACAGGCCGCGACGGATACCAGCATTGCCGCGACACCCGTCGCCGCTATGAGCCCACGCTTCACAGCACTCTCCTCAGAAGGCCGGATCAGGAGGTTTAATGGTCCAGACCAGTGCCCGCAGCTTGGCCTAGACCTTTTGGGGTGTCAAGGGTGTATAAGAGTCACCGGCGGCTCCGTTACCGGACCGACACTTCCCGACATCCGGACCGAGCGGATGCCCGGAGCCGGGACCGTGCCACGATGTGAGGCGCTGGATTCTTCAGGAGACCGGTGACGGCGGCAGACGCCGGTGACGGCAGTGGACCAGGAGTCGGAAGGGCGCGCGATGGAGACCGAGGGGGCAACGGCGGCAACGGCGGCCATCACGACGGCCGAGAGCGACGGCAACGGCTCCGCTGGGGCGCGGACCGCACGCGTCCCGAAGTACTACCGCCTCAAGCGCCACTTGCTGGAGATGACCGAGACGCTGCCACCCGGCACCCCGGTCCCCCCGGAGCGCACCCTGGCCGCCGAGTTCGACACCTCGCGCACCACCGTGCGCCAGGCGTTGCAGGAGCTGGTCGTCGAGGGGCGTCTTGAGCGGATCCAGGGCAAGGGCACCTTCGTGGCCAAGCCCAAGGTCTCCCAGGCGCTGCAACTCACCTCGTACACCGAGGACATGAAGGCCCAGGGCCTGGAGCCCACCTCCCAGCTCCTGGACATCGGCTATGTCACCGCCGACGACCGGCTCTCCGGGCTGCTGGACATCGCCGCCGGCGGGCGGGTGCTGCGCATCGAGCGGCTGCGGCTGGCCAGCGGTGAGCCGATGGCGATCGAGACCACCCATCTGTCCGCCAAGCGCTTCCCCGCGCTGCGCCGCAGCCTGGTGAAGTACACCTCGCTCTACACGGCGCTGGCCGAGGTGTACGACGTCCGCCTGGCCGAGGCCGAGGAGACCATCGAGACCTCGCTGGCCACCCCGCGCGAGGCGGGGCTGCTGGGCACCGATGTGGGGCTGCCGATGCTGATGCTCTCGCGCCATTCGCGGGACGCGTCCGGGGAGCCGGTGGAGTGGGTGCGGTCGGTCTACCGCGGGGACCGCTACAAGTTCGTGGCCCGGCTCCAGCGGCCGAACGGCTGAGCCGCGCCACGCCGGGCGCACCGCGACCGACCCGCGCCACGGCCGGGCCACGCCACGGCCACCTGCTTTCTTTCTCATACCGATATACGGACGGGTAGTGACGACCGCCGGGCCGGGGGCTTAGATTTCCTGCGCATTACACAAATGATCAGCTGGAACCCAGGTGATCGACCGTGACGCAGGTGATGAGCCGAGGGGACTGGAGCCCGCCGCATGTCAGACACGTCCGCTTCACCCGGCAGGAGACCGGTCGTGACGCCTACGCGCGTCGTGGCCGCCCTGTGCCTGATCGCACCCTTTGTTGGGATGCTCTGGGTCGGCTCGTACGCCAAGGTCGAGCCGACCCTCATCGGGATCCCGTTCTTCTACTGGTACCAGATGCTCTGGGTACCGATCTCGGCCGTGCTGACCTCGGTCGCCTACGTCCTGGTCCGCCGTGAGAAGCGGGCGCGCACGGGGGGTGAGTCGGCATGAACGGCGGAGTGAACGGCGTCGCACTCGCCGTCTTCATCTTCTTCTTCGTGGTCGTCACGGCCATGGGGTTCCTGGCCGCGCGCTGGCGCCGCGCCGAGAACGCCAACAACCTCGACGAATGGGGACTGGGCGGCCGCAGCTTCGGCACCTGGATCACCTGGTTCCTGCTGGGCGGCGACCTCTACACCGCGTACACCTTCGTCGCCGTCCCGGCGGCGATCTACGCGGCGGGCGCGTCCGGCTTCTTCGCCGTCCCGTACACCATCCTGGTCTACCCGCTGATCTTCACCTTCCTGCCGCGCCTGTGGTCGGTGTCCCATAAGCACGGGTATGTCACCACGTCGGACTTCGTCCGCGGCCGTTTCGGCTCCAAGGGGCTCTCGCTGGCCGTCGCGATCACCGGCATCCTCGCGACGATGCCGTACATCGCCCTCCAGCTCGTCGGCATCCAGGCGGTGCTGGACGTGATGGGCGTCGGCGGCGGGGAGAACACCAACTGGTTCATCAAGGACCTGCCGCTGCTGATCGCCTTCGGCGTCCTCGCGGCGTACACCTACTCCTCCGGGCTGCGCGCGCCCGCGCTGATCGCCTTCGTCAAGGACACCCTGATCTACATCGTCATCGCGGTGGCGATCATCTACATCCCGATCAAGCTGGGTGGCTTCGACGACATCTTCAGCGCGGCGAACGACAAGTTCACCAAGGCGGGAGCGGGATCGCTCGCACCCCCGGCGGAGGGGCAATGGGCCTACGGCACCCTGGCCCTGGGCTCGGCGCTCGCCCTGTTCATGTATCCGCACTCGATCACCGCGACGCTCTCCAGCCGCAGCCGTGAGGTGATCCGCCGCAACACCACGATCCTGCCGCTGTACTCCCTGATGCTGGGGCTGCTGGCGCTGCTCGGCTTCATGGCCATCGCAGCCGGGGTGAAGGTCGAAAACGGCCAGCTGGCCATCCCCCAGCTCTTCGAGGACATGTTCCCCGACTGGTTCACGGGCATCGCCTTCGCCGCGATCGGCATCGGCGCCCTCGTCCCGGCGGCCATCATGTCGATCGCCGCGGCGAACCTCTTCACCCGCAACATCTACAAGGACTTCCTGCGGCCGAACGCCACGCCGCAGGAGGAGACCAAGGTCTCCAAGCTGGTCTCGCTGCTGGTGAAGGTCGGCGCGCTGATCTTCGTGCTGGGCATGGACAAGACCGTCGCGATCAACTTCCAGCTGCTGGGCGGCATCTGGATCCTCCAGACCTTCCCGGCGCTGGTGGGCGGCCTGTTCACCCGCTGGTTCCACCGCTGGGCGCTGCTGGCGGGCTGGGCGGTCGGCATGGTCTACGGCACGTGGAAGGCGTACGACACCCCGAGCGGCACCCAGAAGCACTTCGGCAACACCGCCGATATGCCCGCCATCGGGGAGATCGGCTACATCGGCTTCACCGCGATCGCCCTCAACGTGCTGGTGACCGTCGTCCTGACGGTGGTGCTGCGCGCGCTCAAGGCCCCCGACGGCATCGACGAGACCACCGCCGCCGACTACAAGGCGGACGCGGGCGACCCGGGCGTCCAGGCCGACCTCCCGCCGGCCACGGCGGGCTCCCCCGGCGGCCACTGACGCCCTACGGCGGACTGCCGCACTGATGGACGGTGAACGGGCCGTCGGCTCCCCTTGGCGGGGGCCGACGGCCCGTTCGCCGTCGGGAGCGCGTGAGCGGTGGGAGTTGCCGCTCATACCCGGGGCACCGCCCCGGCTCATCGAGATCCAGCGCTACGTGCGCGTGCGCAACGCCTGTGAGAGCGCGTCGACGGTCACCCCCACAATGGCCCGGAGCTGCGCCGGACCCGCCCCGGCTCTGCTCATGACGGCGAGAGACTGGTTCACGGCGGCCACGTGTTCGGCGAAGGCCTCGGCGTCCTGGTCGGTCATTCGGCCGGCCTTCAGCGCGGCGCGCAGACGTGAGCGCTGAAAGCCCAGCGCCTCCTTCGCCTGCGCCGCGACGCCCTGGCTCAGCACCGGAATCGCCATGGCCGCCTGGGCGACCAGACATCCATCCGGCAGTTCGGGATCGGCGATGCGCTCGAGGGTGACGTCGAAGAACGCACGCACGGCCGCAGCAGGCTCCGAGGCCGCACACGACAGGGCGGCGTCGTACTTGTCGCCATAGCGCGCGGCATAGCGATCCAGGCAGCGCAGGAAGAGCGTGTCCTTGCCGCCCAACGAGGAGTAGATGGAGCTGCGGTTCAGGCCGGTCGCCCGGGACAGATCGTCCACTGAGGTATCGGCGTAGCCGGCGCGCCAGAACTGGATCATCGCGGCGTCGAGTGCCGTGTCCATGTCGAATTGCTTCTTGCCTGCCACGTGGCACTTCCTTGCCGGTGTGTCGATGTTTCGGGCCGCGCTGTGCACCATCCTATCTTGAACCGATCGGTTCAAGATGTGTTAGCGTCCAAGCCTGGCCATGGTCGGGCGCCCCCCACCCAGCGCGACCTCTCGGGCGAAGCCCCGAACCAGAACACCCCACACCGACGGAGGATCCCCGTGACTGACCCTGCGACCAGCGCTCGGCACGTCAGCGAAAGCAACCCTGTCCGCGAGCTGCCCCTGCACGACCTGCCCCTGCACGACCTGGCGGGATTCACTCACCGCTGGGTCGACGCCGACGGCGTCCGCCTTCACGCCGTCGAAGGCGGTCGGCCGACCGGCCCGGCCCTTGTCCTGCTCGCCGGATTCCCGCAAACCTGGTGGGCATGGCGAAAGGTCATGCCCAGCCTCGCCGACCGGTTCCACGTCATCGCGATCGACCTGCCGGGTCAGGGCCACTCCGAGCGTCCGGAGCGGCACAGCTACGACACGCACACGGTCGCCGCGCACGTCCACGCCGCCGTGAAGGCTCTCGGAGTGTCGACTTACTGGCTGGCCGCCCACGACATCGGCGCCTGGGTCGCCTTCTCCCTCGCACTCCGATTCGAGAGCCACCTGCGCGGAGTCGCTCTGCTCGACGCCGGAATCCCCGGCATCACCCTCCCCGAAGCGATCCCCACCGACCCGGACCGGGCGTGGAAGACCTGGCATTTCGCGTTCCACCTGGTGCCCGACCTGCCCGAGACGCTGCTCACCGGCCGCGAACGGGACTACGTCGGCTGGTTCCTGAAGGTGAAGGCCCTCGCTCCCGACACATTCGAGGACGCCGAGCTCGACCACTACGCGGCGGCCGTCGCCGCCGACGGTGGCCTCCGCGCGTCCCTCGCCTACTACCGGGACGCCACCGAGTCCGCGCGCAAGAACCACGAGGCGCTCAAGCGGCAGCACCTGACCGTGCCCATCCTCGGAATCTCCAGCAGCCACGGCTCCATCCCGGACATGGCGGCCTCCATCAGCCCCTGGGCCGACCACGCCACCGGAGTGGTCGTGCCCGACGCCGGACACTTCATCCCCGATGAGCAGCCCGAAGCCGTCGCTGCCGCTCTGGCCGATTTCATCCTCGACGGCGACTGACACCGGCCAGGACGCCCGGCGGACGTCAGGCGGCGATCTCGTAGGCGTCGCGGGGCGACTGCGGTGCGAGTTCGAACCAGAGCAGCTTGCCGCTCCGCCCGAACAGCTCGTCGGCGAGGGTGTAGCCGCCCCAGTTGTCGGCACAGATCCGGACGATGAGCAGGCCGCGCCCGTACGTGGCCTCGGTGTTCGCGGCGGCCTCGGCGAGAGCGCACGAGCGGTCGAAGAGGGCCGGGGGCTTGTCGAAGGGCGGCGGGATGTCGGGGTTGGTGTCCCACACACTGATCCGCAGACGCCCCTCCTCCACGGCGCGGATGCGCATTTCGGCCGGACCGGTGGTGTGGCGGTAGGCATTCGTGACCACCTCACTGGTCACGAGGGTCGCGGGGTCGGTGAGGCCACCCATGCCGTGCCGGGCGAGGACGGCCCGGAGGGTGGTCCGGGCGATGGCTGCGGCACGGGGGTCGTGGGGCAGGCGTAGCGAGTACGACCAGGGGTTTTCCAGGGGTGCGGCGGGCATGAAGTCTCCGGTCTGTGCGTGGAGTTGGGTTGTGATCCCGGGCACATACCGTAGCCTCACCGCATAAGGTATTCGACGGTATGGATCGAAGTGCTTGGTATACCACCCATGTGAGTGACACGCCTGTTGCGCGTGAGCAGAGAGAATCGGCAAATGCCTCAGAGAAGTGTTCCGACAGCGCGCCAACTCCGTCTCGGCACCGAGCTGCGCAGGCTCCGGGAGCGCGCCGGTTTGACGTCGACCGAGGCCGGGCGCCTACTCGGCACCAATCAGACGGCCATCAGCAACATCGAGGCGAGCAGGTTCGGAGTCAGCTCGGAGCGGCTGCGAGCGCTGGCGCGGAACTACTCGTGCGCGGACGAAGCTCTCATCGCGGCGCTCGTCGACATGACGGCGCCACGCAAGCGCGGTTGGTGGGAGGAGTACCGGGAAATCCTGCCCACCGGGTTGCTCGACCTGGCCGAGCTCGAACACCACGCTGTCGCATTGCGCACGGCGTATATCGCGCACATCCCCGGCCTGCTGCAAACCTCCGAGCATGCTCGGGAAATCTTCCGGCAGGCCGTGCCGCCCCTGCCTCCTCCAGACGTGGAACACCGTGTCTCGCACCGCGTCAAACGCCAGGCCATCCTCTATCGGAACAAGCCCACGCCCTATACGGCGATCGTCCATGAGGCCGCCCTGCGGATGCGCTTCGGCGGACCGGTAACGGCACGAGAGCAGTTGCAGCACATCCTCGACATGAGCGAGCACGATAACATCAAGGTGCTGGTGATCCCCTTCGACGCCGGGTCGTTCCCAGGCTCGGGACAGTCCGTTTGCTACGTCTCCGGGCCCGTGCCTCAGCTGGACACGGTGCAACTCGATGCGGAGTATGGCTCCGAACTCCTCGATGCAGCGGCCCAGCTGGAGAAGTACCGCGTCGTGCTTGATCGCATGGAGGCGGTCGCTCTGCCAGAGAAGCGATCCCGCGACTTCATCCGGCACATCGTCAGCACCCTGGAAGGTGAATGAGATGTCCGCCCACGACTGGCGAAAGTCCTCGTACAGCTCCGAAGGCAACGCCTGCCTCTACCTCTCCGCACCCGACAACACCACCATCCGGCTCCGCGAGAGCGACGAACCCGAGACCATCCTCACCACCACCCCCACCGCCCTGAGCGCCCTCATACGCAGCGCCAAGGCCGGGAGACTCGACCACCTCGGCACAGCTTGAGATGGATGACGCCGGTCACCGGGCCCTGACGGAAGGGGCCCGGTGACCGGCGCGATTCGGCCGGATGTGCGCGTCAGACGTACGTCAGACGTAGAGGAAGCCGCCGGGGACGGTGACGGTCCCGTTGGCCGTCACCAGCGTGACGGTCGCGTTGCCGGGCACCCCGGCCGGGGTGACGCCGGTGACCGTGGTGGCGGTGGCGGCCACGCTGGTGGCGGGGACGCCGTTGAACAGCACGCTCAGCACGCCGCCGAGGTTGGTGCCGTTGATGGTGAACGCGGTGCCGCCGGCGGCGGGGCCGGTATTGGGCGTGATGTTGGTGGGCGCCGGGGCGGGCGGCGCGACGAAGTAGGTGAAACCACCGGGGACGGTGGCGGTCCCGTTGGGGCCGCTCAGCACGACGGCGACATTGCCGCCCGCGGGCGGGCCCGCCGGGGTGATGCCGATCAGGCTGGTCCCGCCCGGGTTGATGGTCAGGATGGCCGACGGGACCCCGCCGAAGGTGACACTGGTGACGCCGGTCAGATTGGTGCCCGTGATCAAGTACAGGGTGCCGCCGGTGGTCGGTCCCACGGTCGGGGTGATGGAGACGGCGGTGGGCGGCGTCGGCGCCACATAGGTGTACACCTGGCTGTTGCTGGTGCCGGCGGTCGTGGTGACCAGGACCTGGACCGGCCCGGGCGCGTGCGGCGGGGCTATCACCACCACGATGTCGTTGGTGGGGTTGCCCGGCCAGCCGCCTCCGGGCCAGCCACCGCCGCCCCAGCCGCCGCCCCAGTCACCATCCCAGCCGCCGCCACCGGAACTGCTCTGGCTGACGATCTGGGCGGGCACACCGCCGAAGGTCACGCTGATGACGTTGCGCAGGTTCTGCCCGTAGAGCTGGACGAGGTTCCCACCGGCGGCGGGACCCGAGTTGGGCGTCACGGACAGCAGCAACGGCGGCCCCACCTGGGACGGGGGCCAGTTGGCCGCGGTGGGGGCGGCGGTCGCGAGAGCGGTCGAGATCATGGTTGGTCCTCCCGGGGAAGGGTTCGGGTGAGAGGCGCCGACGGCATGCCGATGTCGTGGGCAGGCCGCTGGTCAACGCCTTGTCGTCGCCGCGCGGTCGAGGCGGGCGCGGTGGAGGCAGGCCGGCACCGGAGGAACGGAAAGCCGCCGGGCGGCCGGTCAGGGCGCGGAATCGATGCGCCGGATGAGAGCGGAGCTACGGGACGAACGCCCGGCTCCTGGCTGGCCTACGAGGTATGGGGCACCCTCGGCGGCACGTTTCCAGTTATCCACGCCGACCCCCATCGCTCAAGGTTCCGGGGCTGCCATCACTCGTTTGGCGCATCTGGGCGCGCCTGGCGGCGAGCTTGTATGACAAGCGCTCCGCTATTCGGGGGAACGCGCGGCCGGACTATGGTCTGCCGTCCTCCACCGTGCCTCTAATGAGTGACATCGGCAGTGCCAACCCGTGCGGGACCACCCGGGGAGGGAGCGATCCGATGAGCCTCGCCGCATTCCTCCTCGCCCTCGGCACCACCTGCCGTATCACCCGTTTCATCACCAAGGACACGCTGGCGGCGGGGTTCAGGACCTGGGTCGCCGACCGCTTCGGCGACGACTCCCGGCCCACCTACCTCGTCAACTGCGGCTGGTGCACCAGCACCTGGGTCGCCGGCGCCATCGCCGTCTACGCCTCCTTGCTGCACACCACCGCCTGGTTCCTCCTCCCGGCCACCGCCCTGACGCTCTCCTACCTCGCCGGGCTCGCCTCGCGGTGGCTGGACTGACACCGACCTGTACTGGGCTCGAGCCTGAACTGGGCTCGAGGGAGACTCGAGGGAAAGGAACGGCAGCCATGGCCTGCAACTGCGGCGGAGGGGCGCGTGGCCCGCGACCCGTTGTCGTCTATGAGTTGACGCTGCCGGACGGCACGGTCCGGCGCTATTTCACCTATCAGGAGGCCGACGCGGCCAACAAGCGCGCGGGCTCCACCGGAGTGATCAACACCGCCGTCCAGTGACGCCGAAGACCGGCGCGTGACCGCGTGACGGCGAAGACCGGCGCCAGACGCATGGCGGGCCCGCTGTCAGTGGTGTGCGGCAGACTGCGGCCATGGACATCACGATCAGGCGGGCGCAGGACGCGGAGCTGGACGGAATCGGCGAGCTCACCGCGCAGGTGTATCTCGGGGACGGGCTCCTGGACTTCGGGGACAGTGATCCATATCTCACCACCCTGCGCGACGCCCGGCGCCGGGCCGCCGAGGCCGAGCTGCTGGTCGCGGCGGACGCGGCGAGCGACGAGGTGCTGGGGGCCGTGGCGTTCGCCGTGTACGGCGGGGCGTATGCGGAGCTGGCCCGGCCCGGCGAGGGCGAGTTCCGGATGCTGGCCGTGCGGGCTCAGTCGCGGCGGCGCGGGGTGGCCGAGGCGCTGGTGCGCGCCTGCCTGGACCGGGGGCGCGCGCTGGGGCTCGAGCGGATCGTGATCAGCAGCCAGCGGTCCATGACCGCCGCCCACCGGCTGTACGAGCGGCTGGGGTTCGTGCGGGCCCCGGAGCGGGACTGGTCGCCGATAGCCAAGCTGGACCTCACCCTGTGGGCGTTCACGGTGGAGCTGTGACGACCGGTGCCGCGCGCCCTGGGCCATGGGCTCGTGTGCGCGCCGGGCCACGGGCCGCCACGGGCCCCAGGTCACGGGCCACCTCCGGAACGCACTAGCACATTCATACGAAACTCCGCACCTCGCGACACAAGATATGGGGGTGCGTGCGTCGGCCGACACAAGATGTATGCTCGTCCTCGCTGTCGCCGCAGGGGAATCCGGTGGGAATCCGGAACTGTCCCGCAACGGTGTACGTGTGCGCTTATGCGGCGTGCCCGTAAGTCCGAGCACCTGCCGACGGCCCTGTGTGAACACGTCCCCCGGCCTCGAGGGTTGGGCCGATGGACGCTGCGTGGTGTGCCCGACGTACGAGGAGTGCGGCATCGGCATGCCCGTACGCGCCCATCGCACCTCCCTCGTGGCCCCGGCCGAGCGAGGGAGAGCACCTCAGTGACCATCGCGCCCGCAGATCCGGTTTCAGAGCAGGCGGTTTCTCAGGCAGCGCATGACGCGCCCGGAACCGCCCTGCTGCGGATCCTCACCGGACTCACCGCCGACCTGCCCGCCACCGACCCCGGCAAGGTCGCGGCCGCCGCCCTGCGCGGCCGCCATCCCGGCTCGGACGAGGCGGAGTTGCGTGACCTGGCGACCGAGGCCGCGGCCGGGCTGATCGCCGAGGAGCCGGAGTACTCGCGGCTGGCCGCGCGGCTGCTGGCGCTCACCATCACGGAGGAGGCGGCCGGGCAGGGCGCGGTCTCCTTCTCCACCTCCGTCCAGGTGGGCCACCGCGAGGGCCTGCTGGCCGACTCCACCGCGGAGTTCGCCGCCGCCCACGCCGCCCGGCTGGACGCACTGGTGGAGCGGGCCCTGGCCGACGGCGCCGACAAGCGCTTCGGCTACTTCGGACTGCGCACCCTCTACAGCCGCTATCTGCTGCGCCACCCGATCACCCGTCAGGTGATCGAGACCCCGCAGCACTTCCTGCTGCGGGTGGCCTGCGGGCTCGCCGAGGACCTCTCGGAGCGGGCGCTGGACGATGTGGCCGAGCTGTACCGGCTCACCAGCACGCTGTCGTATCTGCCCAGCTCCCCCACGCTGTTCAACTCCGGCACCCGGCATCCGCAGATGTCGTCCTGCTATCTGCTGGACTCGCCGCTGGACGAGCTGGACTCGATCTACAACCGCTACCACCAGGTGGCCCGGCTGTCGAAGCACGCGGGCGGCATCGGCCTGTCCTACTCCCGTATCCGGGCCCGCGGTTCGCTGATCCGGGGCACCAACGGGCACTCCAACGGCATCGTGCCGTTCCTGCGCACGCTCGACGCCTCGGTGGCCGCCGTCAACCAGGGCGGTCGGCGCAAGGGCGCGGCCTGCGTCTATCTGGAGACCTGGCACGCGGACCTCGAGGAGTTCCTGGAGCTGCGGGACAACACGGGCGAGGAGGCCCGTCGCACCCACAACCTCAACATCGCCCACTGGATCCCGGACGAGTTCATGCGCCGGGTCGAGGCGGACGCCGACTGGTCGCTGTTCTCCCCGGTCGACGCGCCCGCTCTGGTGGACCTGTGGGGCGATGAGTTCGACGCCGCGTACCGGAAGGCCGAGGCCGAGGGGCGGGCGGTCAAGCAGGTCCCGGCGCGGCAGCTCTACGCCCGGATGATGCGCACCCTCGCGCAGACCGGCAACGGCTGGATGACGTTCAAGGACGCCGCCAACCGCACCGCCAACCAGACCGCCGAGCCCGGCAGGGTCGTCCACTCCTCGAATCTCTGCACCGAGATCCTGGAGGTCACCGACGACGGCGAGACCGCCGTGTGCAACCTCGGCTCGGTCAACCTCGCCGCCCACCTGGACGAGGACGGGCAGGTGGACTGGGAGCGCCTGGACGCCACCGTCCGCACCGCCGTGACCTTCCTCGACCGCGTGGTGGACATCAACTTCTACCCCACGGACGAGGCCGGGGCCTCCAACTCGCGCTGGCGCCCGGTGGGTCTGGGCCTGATGGGGCTGCAGGACGTCTTCTTCCGGTTGCGGCTGCCGTTCGACTCGCCCGAGGCCAAGGCGCTCTCCACGCGGATCTCCGAGCGCATCATGCTCGCCGCGTACGAGGCGTCCTGCGAGCTCGCCGAGCGCCACGGCCCGCACCCGGCCTGGTCCGAGACCCGCACCGCGCGCGGTGTGCTGCACCCGGACCACTACACGGACGCGGTGGCCACCTGGCCGGAGCGCTGGGAGGCGCTGCGCACCCGGATGGCGAAGTCCGGGATGCGGAACTCGCTGCTGCTGGCGATCGCGCCGACCGCCACCATCGCGTCCATCGCGGGCGTGTATGAGTGCATCGAGCCGCAGGTCTCCAACCTCTTCAAGCGCGAAACGCTCAGCGGGGAGTTCCTGCAGGTCAACTCCTATCTCATCGACGACCTCAAGAAGCTGGGCGTCTGGGACGCCCAGACCCGCGAGGCGCTGCGCGAGGCCAACGGCTCGATCCAGGAGTTCTCCTGGGTGCCCGCGGACGTACGGGAGCTGTACCGCACCGCGTGGGAGATCCCGCAGCGCGCCCTGATCGAGATGGCGGCGGCCCGCACCCCGTACCTCGACCAGAGCCAGTCGCTGAACCTCTTCATGGCCTCGCCGACCATCGGCAAGCTCAGCTCGATGTACGCGTACGCCTGGAAGCGCGGCATCAAGACCACGTACTACCTGCGCTCGCGACCGGCCACCCGGATCGCCCAGAGCGCCCGTGGCGGCGGCGCCGCGACCAACGCCCCCGCCCCTGCCCCCATCCCCGTTCAGCAGGCTCCGGCCGAGGCCGACGCCATCGCCTGCTCCCTGGAAAACCCCGAGTCCTGCGAGGCGTGCCAGTAACCATGAGTGACACCAAGAACCTGCTCGACCCGGGCTTCGAACTGACTCTTCGGCCGATGCGGTACCCGGAGTTCTACGACCGCTACCGCGACGCGATCAAGAACACCTGGACCGTGGAGGAGGTCGACCTCCACTCCGACGTCGCCGACCTCGCCAAGCTCTCCCCCGGAGAGCAGCATCTGATCGGCCGACTGGTCGCCTTCTTCGCGACCGGCGACTCCATCGTGGCCAACAACCTGGTGCTGACGCTCTACAAGCACATCAACTCCCCCGAGGCGCGGCTGTATCTGTCGCGGCAGCTCTTCGAGGAAGCCGTGCACGTCCAGTTCTATCTGACGCTGCTGGACACCTACCTCCCCGACCCGGACGACCGCGCCGCGGCCTTCGCCGCCGTCGAGAACATCCCCTCCATCAGGGAGAAGGCGGAGTTCTGCTTCCGCTGGATGGACTCGGTGGAGAAGATCGACCGGCTGGAGACCAAGGCGGACCGCCGCCGCTTCCTGCTCAACCTGATCTGCTTCGCGGCCTGTATCGAGGGGCTGTTCTTCTACGGCGCCTTCGCGTACGTGTACTGGCTGCGCTCGCGCGGGCTGCTGCACGGCCTGGCGACGGGCACCAACTGGGTGTTCCGCGATGAGTCGATGCACATGGAGTTCGCCTTCTCGGTCGTGGACACCGTCCGCGAGGAGGAGCCGGACCTCTTCGACGACGAACTCCAGCAGCAGGTCACCGACATGCTGAAGGAGGCCGTCGAGGCGGAGCTGCAGTTCGCCCGCGACCTGTGCGGGGACGGGCTGCCGGGCATGAACACCGCCTCGATGCAGGAGTATCTGCAGTGCGTGGCCGACCAGCGCCTGCAGCGCCTCGGCTTCCCCGCGGTCTTCGGCTCGGAGAACCCGTTCTCCTTCATGGAGCTGCAGAACGTCCAGGAGCTGACCAACTTCTTCGAGCGCCGCGCCTCGGCGTACCAGGTCGCGGTCGAGGGGTCGGTCGCGTTCGACGACGACTTCTGATGCCACGGGGCGGGAGCCGACACCACAGGGCGGGAGCCGACACCACAGGGCGGGCGCTGACGCCACAGGGCGGGAGCCGACACCACAGGGCGGGAGCCGACACCACAGGGCGGGAGCCGACACCACAGGGCGGGAGCCGACACCACAGGGCGGGAGCCGACACCACAGGGCGGGCCGGACCCCGCGTGGGTCCGGCCCGCCCTGTGAGGTAGTACGGCACCCTCAGTCGTTGGGCACCGTCTCATAGCGGGCGGTGCCCTCGGCCATCTGCTTCAGCACATCCTTACGGTCGCGCTTGGACAGCCGGTCGATGTACAGGTAGCCGTACAGGTGATCGGTCTCGTGCTGCAGACAGCGCGCGAAGTAGCCGGTGCCGCGCACCGCGATCGGCTCGCCGTCGAGGTCCTGGCCGCGCACCACCGCGTAGTCGGGGCGGGCCAGCTCCATGTAGGCCGTGGGGACGGACAGACAGCCCTCATTGGAGTCGTCCAGCACCCGGCGGTCGGCGGGCAGCTCCTCCAGCACCGGGTTGCACACCACGCCCACATGGCGAACGCCCTCGTCGTCCATGCAGTCGTAGACGAAGACCTTGAGGTCGACACCGATCTGGTTGGCGGCCAGGCCCACGCCCTCCGCCGCCCGCTGGCTGGCGAACATGTCGTCGACGAGCCGCGCCAGCTCCTCGTCGAACACGGTCACGTCCCGGCACTCCTTGTGCAGGACCGGGTTGCCGTACACGGTGATCGGGCGGGCGGTGCCGCGCTCACGGAAGGCCCGCTCACGCTCCTCGCAGTCCTCCGTGTCCACGATGAAATCGTCGACCACCTGCTGTTTCGTCCCTTGCTGCGACATCGTCCGCCGTGTGCCTTCCCTCAACCGTGATGCGTCGCCCTACAGGGTACGGGCACGACGCGGTCGGGCGCGGTGCGGTTACGCACTGTGAGCGGGCCTCCACGGGCCCTGGGTGGGGTCTTTCCCCTCCCCGCCCCTTCCCGTAACCAGGGGGCTCCGCCCCTGGACCCCGGCTGCCGAGGAGCCGACCGTCACGGCAGCGGATGGCCGGGCAAAGCCCCGCGCCCATCCGGGCCACCCGGCCGGAGTCTGAGACGGAGCCGCACATCAATGCTCCGGGAAGGGGCGAAGCCCCAGGCCGGGGCTGGGGGCGAAGCCCCGATCCGGGGCCGGGGGCAGAGCACCGATCCGGGGCCGGGGGCGAAGCCCCAACCGGGACCCCGGGCCGAAGCCCCAACCCGGCGCCCGGGGGCAGAGCCCCAAACCGGGGCCCGGGGCGGAACCCCAAACCGGGGCCGGGGGCAGAGCCCCAAACCGGGGCCCGGGGGCGAAGCCCCAACCGGGACCCCGGGCCGAAGCCCCAACCCGGCGCCCGGGGGCAGAGCCCCAAACCGGGGCGGGGGGCAGAGCCCCAAACCGGGGCCCGGGGCAGAGCCCCAAACCGGGGCCCGGGGGCGAAGCCCCAAACCGGGGCCCGGGGGCGGAAACCCCAAACCGGGACCCGGGCCGAAGCTCCAGCCCGGGGCCCGGGGCAGAGCCCAAACCGGGGTCGGGGGCGGAACCCCAACCGGGGCCGGGGGCGAAACCCCAACCGGGACCCGGGGCGAAACCCCAAACCGGGACCCGGGGCGAAACCCCAAACCGGGACCCGGGGCGAAACCCCAAACCGGGACCCGGGGCGAAACCCCAAACCGGGACCCGGGGCGAAACCCCAAACCGGGACCCGGGGCGAAACCCCAAACCGGGACCCGGGGCGAAACCCCAAACCGGGACCCGGGGCGAAACCCCAAACCGGGACCCGGGCGAAACCCCAAACCGGGACCCGGGGCGAAACCCCAAACCGGGACCCGGGGCGAAACCCCAAACCGGGACCCGGGGCGAAACCCCAAACCGGGACCCGGGGCGAAACCCCAAACCGGGACCCGGGGCGAAACCCCAAACCGGGACCCGGGGCGAAACCCCAAACCGGGGCGGGGGGCAGAGCCCCAAACCGGGGCCGGGGGCGAAGCCCCAAACCGGGGCGGGGGGCGGAGCACCGGGCCGGGGGCCGGGGCGGAGCACCGGTTTCGGGAAGGGGCGGGGTGGGGAACAGCCCGCCGCAGGCGTCACCGCCCGCCGATCCCCCCACCCCCAGGCCCCCAAGGCACCGCCAGCCCCCAGGCGGTCAGCAGACCTCTTCCAGATCCCGCCACTCCCGCGTGTCCGGGCTATCCGCGACCCACCCGTCCAGCAACCCCCGCACCAGCCCCCCAGGCGCCGCGATCCCGCATTCGCGCTCGGGGACCCACAGCGAGCCGGAGCCCGCCATACGGTGGCCCAGCGGCCCGGGGTGGCCCGGTTCGCTGTGGTCGTGCGGATCCAGATGCTCGCCCTCGCCCTCGTCGCTGGGCATCCGGCTCTCCGAGCAGGAGCGGCACAGCAGCCGCACCGACGACGACCAGTCCTCGGCCGCGAAGCCCGCGTCCGCCGCGAGCCGCTCCAGGGCGTCCCGGTCGGCCTCGGTGGCCGCCTCCAGCAGCACCACCCAGGTCGGCACCGGGGACGGCGCCCACAGCTCGATCTCGTCGAAGACCGGGTACGAGGGGCCCGCGGAGGTCACGCGCTCACCGTGCGGTACGCCGTCGTGGAGCACCACCTCGCCCCAGCGCCGCCCGGACGACGGCAGCGGGATGGACAGCACCTCGAGCCGGGCGGGGTCCAGCCGGCGGCCCCAGACGACCTCGGCCTCGCCCTCCGGGGACAGCCTTACCGCCGCGCTGCCCAGCTCCATGCCGAGCGGCTCCCCGGACGCGGACGCCTCTCCGGGCACCTTCAGCCCGTACGCCTGCCAGGCGCGGCGGGCCAGCGGCCAGTCCTGCAGCGCGGTGGCCGCGATGCCCACGTTCCACCAGTCCGGAGCGCCCGTCTCGCGGTCCAGCAGCGCGACCGCCCGCAGCCCCGCGGCGCGCGCCTGCTCCCAGTCGTGCCGGAACTTGTGCAGCAGCGCCAGGTTGAACCAGGACTCCGACAGCCACGGCTCCAGGTCGGCGGCGCGGGTCAGCAGCGCTCCCGCGTCCTCGTACCGGCCGTCGCCGATGAGCGTGAACGCACGGTCCGTGGCCTGCCGCCATGAGGCGGACGGCCGGTGCCGTACCTTGCCGAAGATCTTCACGATTCCCGCCTGCCGGTATCGAAGTCGTCCCGTACCAGATGCCTTCGCGGACGGCGTCGCCCTCCCTCGAAGACAACCTGCCACACATTCGCGGACATCTCAGCCCGGCCCCTCACCCTCCGGCCGGGATGCGAAGCCCTCCACACCTCCTTGCCACCGGCCATTCGGCCTGGCACCCCTCTCCTCGCATCCAACCATGCCCCTCCGGAGCCCCGCTCATTACCGGCGAGTTCTCAGTTCTCAGTTCTCACCGGGGGCCGGCCGTACACCTGGCGCGACAGCACCGTGGCGAGCGTCTCGACCACGATGGGGTCGAAGTCGCGCGCCGTGGCCAGCCGCAGCCGCTCCAGGGCGCGCAGGGCGGCCGCCCCGGCCGCCCCTTCGGCCCCGGGCCCGCTGACCAGCTCGGTATACGCGTTCACCGCGCGCACGATACGCGCGGCGAGCGGCTGCTCGCGGTACGGGTCCGCCTGGCGCTCCACGACCTGTGCCACCTCCGCGGGTACCCCGGTCTGGCGGACCACAGCGCCGCCGAGCAGCGCGATTTTGCGCTGCTCGGCGGCGGGCAGCGGCTCGGTGGCCCCGGCGGGCACCGGGTCCACCAGTGACAGCTGGCCGATGTCGTGCATCAGCGCCGCGTATTCCAGCACGGTCAGCCGCGGCTCGGAGAGCCCCAGCTCACGCCCGACCGCCCGGCTGAACGCGGCCACCTCACGGGCGTGGCCCGTCGGGGTGTAGCCGGCTATCTCCGTCGACCGGGCCAGGGAGGCGATGGTCTGGCGGTAGGTGGCCCGTATCCCCGCGTAGCGGCGGTAGGAGTACTGGATCAGCAGCAGCGGCACCGCCAGCACCGGCACCGGCCACAGCCCGGCGACGGCCACGGTGAGCGGCATCACCACCGCGGTCGCGCAGACCGCCGCCGCCACGCCCGGCAGCGACCGCAGCTCGTCGCGGAGCAGCGGTCCGTAGGGCCAGCCGGTACGGGCGCGGGCGAGCGCGGCGGCCAGGACCGCGTCGCACAGGGCGGTCAGGGCCAGCAGGGCGAGCAAATAGCCGACGAGATACGGGCTGTGGCCGAACCAGGAGCCCAAGAGGCCGGTCCGGTGCAGCGGTTGGAAGCAGACGGCGGCGAACGCGACGGTCAGCACCCGGCGGGCGGTGTGGCCGGGGTCGACCGGGCAGCCGAGCGCCAGCGGCGCCACAAGGCCCGCCAGGGAGGCGGCCACGACGACGGTGACCACCTGGAGGACACCGTGTGTGGTCGGCTCCCCGCCGAGCCGCCCGAGCAGGGCGTAGCCGAGGGCGCCCGCGGCGGCTACGGGCGCGGGCTCCCCACGCGGATCGGGCACCCCGCTGCCCCCCGGAAGCGCGGGGGGAGCCTCCACGCACCGGATCGCCTCCCCCACGGCGATGAGCGCCCCAAAGGCGAGCGCCGCCTCCGGCTGCCGCACCCCGTGCCACTCGGTCCACACCAGCGCGACCACGGCAAGCGCCCCGGCCGCGCCGTACACGGCGACGACGGTAAGGCCGCCATGACGGCGCCCCGATATCCGCTCCCGCGCCGCCACACCCTTCTCGCAGCCGCTGCGGCCACTCCCGCCCCGGCTCCCCCAGCGGACGCCCACGCCCCGTTCGCGGTAGTCGGCGCCCCGGCTGGCCTTACGGACACCCGCGCCCCGGCCCGCTCGGCCGACGCCCGCGCCGCCCTTACGGATGCCCTCGCCGCGGCGCGCCCCGCGGGCGCCCGCACTGCCCTTACGGACAACCGCGCTCCGACCCTCTCCGCGGACGCCTGCGGCCTGGGCTCCCATACGGACGCCCGAGCCTGGGGCTCCCTGGCGGACGCCCGAGCCCCGGCCTTCCTCGGCGGCGCCCGAGCCCCGGCCTTCCTCGGGGAGGCCCACACCACGGCCGTTCCCGCGAACGCCTGCGTCACGGCCCGCTTGGCGGGCGCCTGCGCCCTGGTCTCCCCCGGGGACATCCGCAGCGGGGCCACCGCCCGCGTCGGCGGCCGCGGGCCGGGCTTCCTCATGGGCGGTCGCGGGCTCGCCTTGCTGTCGGCGGGCGCGGTGGAGGGCTCGGTCGTGTCGTTCCGCGAGTCGGCCGAGGCTGCCGCGGAGGGCGTTCGGGAGGCGGGGGGCGGCCGGTGCCGGGACGGGGCGGACCGCCCTGGACGGCCACTGGGCCGCGCTCTCATCCCGGTCGCGCGGTCCGGGGCGGGCCGTGCCACGGGCCTCGCCGCCGTCCCCGGCTTCTGGGGCGTCCGGGGCACCCGGGGCTTCCGGCGGGCCCGGGACGTCCGGCGCACCCGGTGCCTCTGGGGCACCTGGCGGGGCGGGCTCTCCCCCGGCCCGTGCCGGGGCCGTCCCGGGAGTGGGGCCCTGCTGGGTGGCGCGGTGCGGGCGCCACCCGGGCCGGGGGGCCCGGCCCGGGCCGTCCGGGCCGGGCGTGACGGGCGGTTTCTGGGTGGGGGTGGGGCCCATGTCCCACCGCCGAGGCCGGGACGGGGCCTCCGGCGCGTCCGGAGCACCCGGCGGCGCATCCGCCACGCCCGGGGCACCCGGCTCTCCCCCGGCCCGTGCCGAGGGCGTCCCGGGGGCGGAGCCGCCCGAAGCGGCGGGGCGAGGGTGTCCGTCCGAGCCGCCGGGCTCGGTGGGCGGGTGCTGGGTGGGGCTCATGGCGCACCGCCGGGGCCGTCGTGGCCGTCGTGGCCGGGGCGGAGGTCGGGGGCGTCTGCCGGGCCGGGGGCCGCCGCGCGTACCAGCGGTGGCAGCTCCAGCGGCGGGCTCAGGGGATCTGGCGGGACGTTTCCGCGCTCCTCGGGGGCGTCCGCGGTGACCGCAGCATGCCAGCCGTGGCGGTCCAGGGCGGTGCTGAGAGCCCGCACCATCCGGGGGTCGAACTGCGAGCCCGCACACCGCTTCAGCTCCTCCACGGCCGTGTCCACCGGCCGGGCCCTGCGGTACGTACGCGTCGAGGTCATCGCGTCGAAGGCGTCCGCCACCGCGACCACCCGGGCGAACTCGGGGATCTGCGCCCCGGCGAGCCCGTACGGATAGCCGCTGCCGTCCAGCCGCTCATGGTGGTGGAGGATCGCGGCCCGCGCCTCGCCCAGGAAGCCGATGCCGCGCACCATCTCGTCGCCGTACTCGGGGTGGAGCTCGATCACCCGGCGCTCATCGGGGGTGAGGGGGCCGTTCTTCCGCAGCAGCCGCGTCGGCACGCCGAGCTTGCCCACGTCGTGGAGGATGCCCGCGATCCGCACCGCCTCCAGCCGGTCGCCGCTCATGCCCAGCTCGCGGGCGATCATCGCGGAGGCCCGGCCGACGCGCTCGCTGTGGCCCCGGGTGTAGCGGTCCTTGATGTCGACCGCCTGGACCAGGGCCCGGATGGTGGCCTGATGGGCGGCGCTCTCGCGGCGGTAGAGCACGAAGCCGCAGGCGCAGACGTACATCGGCAGCAGCACCAGCAGGGCCGCCGCCGGTCCGTAAGGGCTGCGCCAGAGCACCGCCATGGCGAGCGCGGCGGGCCCGTGCACCAGATACGGGGCGAGCGCGCCGGGCAGCCGGCCGCACCAGGCGGCGCGCGGGGAGTGGCGCTCGGCGGTGACCAGCACCCCGCCCTCCAGGGCGGTGGCGGTCAGCCCCAGGACGAGCGCGGCGGCGACGGCGGCCACCAGGGCGTACGCGAAGCCGGGCGTACCGGATGCCTCGGCGGCGGCGAGCCGCACAGCGGGGTCCTGAGCGCCGCCACCGAGCTCCCACAGGGCGCCGAGGGCCCGAGGGCCGTCCAGAGCCGCGAAGGCGCACGAGGCGGCCCAGACGGCCAGCGAGAGCCGTGCGGCGCGCCAGGCCCGCCGCGCCCCGGCCGGGGGCCGCTCGACGCGGGCGAGCAGCGCACCGGGCACGGCGACCAGCGCCGCGGCGGCGGGCGGCAGCAGAAAAGCCCCGGCCAGAAGGACGGGGCTGCACCATTCGGGCCAGCGGGCGCGGACCCTGGAACCCACCGCGTGCACCACGGCGAGCAGGGCGGCCGTGGCCCAGGGGACGGCCGCTCCGGGCCGTACGGCCGGGGCGGCGCAGAGCCCCCCGGCGAGCACGGCGCACAGGACATAGGCGCGCGCCCCATGGGGAAGTGCCCGCACGGTGTTCTCCTCCCCATCCACGTCCGTTGCGCCGCCCCTCCAGGACGGGGGCGGGTCAGGTGGTTGGGGAGCTTAGGCCGGACTGGGGCGGATGAGATCGGAGGGACTGTCCGATTACACCCCTTCGAGTGATGATCTGATCACCGAAGGTGGGACCGGGAACCCGCCCGGCTCGTCGAGGAACGCCCGGCCGGTCGAGGACCGGCGGACGGTCGATCGACGGACGGTCGAAGGACAGTCGCCAACGGACAGCCGATCGACGCACGGTCATCGACTGACGATCCACCGGCGCTCAAGGCCGGGGGCGCTCCTGGGCGGGGCGCACGCCTGGGCGGACGCCACTCCTAGGCGTAGGTCACTCCTAGGCGGACGTCACTCCTAGGCGGAGGTCACTCCTGGGTGCTGGTCGGAGCGTTCGTCTCCGCGGTGACCTCACGCTCGGGCACGACCTGCCCGGCGCGGATCAGCTCGATCCGCCCCATGACCTTCGAGCGGAGGTCGCTGGGCACGTCGTCCTGGCCACAGCACCGCTTGACGAGCTTCTTCACGGCCTTCTCGAGGCCGTACTTCTCCAGGCACGGAGAGCACTCGTCGAAATGCACCTCGAACTTGGCGCAGTCGCCGTCCGGCATTTCGTGGTCGAGGAACTCGTAGAGGTGATCGAGAACCTCGGAGCAGTCCGTCTCATGCGGCTCTCCGCAGCTCATGAGTCCGCGCCTTTCCGATCGTGCGACTCGTCCGCCCCGGCGGCCGCGCCCGCGGGGACCAGCCCGCGCCCACGGGCGTAGTCCTCCAGCAGATCGCGCAGCTGGCGGCGTCCACGGTGCAGTCGGGACATCACCGTACCGATGGGTGTACCCATGATGTCCGCGATCTCCTTGTAGGCAAAGCCCTCGACGTCCGCGAGATAGACCGCGATGCGGAACTCCTCGGGGATGGCCTGAAGGGCTGCCTTGACGTCGGAGTCCGGCAGGTGGTCGAGGGCCTGCGACTCGGCGGAACGAAGACCGGTCGACATATGCGACTCGGCGCGCGCGAGCTGCCAGTCCTCGATCTCCTCGGCCGCGCTGCGCTGGGGCTCCCGCTGCTTCTTGCGGTACGAGTTGATGAAGGTGTTGGTCAGGATGCGGTACAGCCACGCCTTGAGGTTGGTGCCCTCGCGGAACTGGTGGAAGGACCCGTACGCCTTGGCGTACATCTCCTGCACCAGGTCCTCGGCGTCGGCCGGGTTCCGCGTCATCCGCAGCGCGGCCGAGTACATCTGGTCCAGGAAGGCAAGGGCGTCCCGCTCAAAGCGCGCGTTACGCTCCGAGGACGTCTCCTGTGACCGCTCGACCGGCTCTCCCTCGGTAACGCCGTCGGTCCCTGCGTCGGTCCCAGTGACCTGACCCACCTCCTCCAGCTTCGCGTCGGGTCCGGATGTGGACCCGCTCGAATCGGAGAATAGACGACGATCCGGTGCGCCCGCCGCTCCGATCTTCACAGCCTGTGCCGCCTGCAGCTGCGACCAGTCGAGGTCAGCGCCGTGCGGACGGGCCGGGCAAGCAAGCGAACCCATGCGGGGAACTCCCTTTCCTCGTATTCCGCGTATCAGTGCCTCTTACACGGTGAGTACCAACGGCCCTTACAACACGCGACCCGTCCGTCGCATTCCCGCGCCCGGCGCCGGGCCCCGCCTCCCTGGGCCGACGCCCCGCGCCGGGCCCCGCCTCCCTCTGGGCCCCCAGGTCAGGCCAGGGCGCGGGGCAGCCAGTCGGCGACGGCGCCGGTGATCAGGGCGAGCGCCGCCGGCTCGTCGAGGTCCGCCGATTTCGGCAGGGCGAAGCCGTGATCGCCGTACGGCACCGTCACGAGCTCCATGTCCACGGGCAGCTCCGGGAACTCCTCCGGCCGCCCGAAGGGGTCCCGGCCGCCCTGGACGATCAGCGTCGGCACCCCCGTGGCCAGCAGCTCATCGGCCTTGGAGCGCTCCGGCTTGCCGGGTGTGTGCAGCGGGAACGACAGCGCCAGCACGGCCTTCGCGCCCAGCTCACGGGCGGTCCGGCAGGCCACCCGCGCCCCGGCGCTGCGGCCGCCCGCCACGATCGGCAGCCCGGCCTGCTCCAGTGCGGGCCACAGGGCGCGCCATCCGGTGTCCAGGGTCGAGGGCGCGGGCGCGATCTTCTTGCCCGCCACCCGCCACGGCTGCTCGACCAGCGCGACGCTCACCCCGAGCCCGGGGAGCACCCCGGCCAGCGCGCGCAGGTCGCGGGCCTCGATGCCGCCGCCGGCGCCGTGGCTCGCGGCGAGCAGGGCATGGGCGCCGGGCGCGTGGTGCCAGGTGATCCGGGCGTCCCCGGCCGGGGTCGGCACCGTCTCGGTCGTCACCTCGGCCGTCCCCCCTGGGGTATCCGTCTTCTTGGCGGCCATCAGAACAGCGTGCCCTCCTCCGGGGCCTCGAGCTCCTTCAGCAGCTCGGGGCCGTTGTTACGGACATCACTCACCCCGGTCGACACCGGGTAGGCCCGCAGCAGCCCGGAGGGCGGCGGCGCCAGCAGCGGCAGCAGGTCGTCGGGGTCGGTGCGGGCGGGATCCAGCCAGGAGGCCCAGCGGTCCTCGGTGAGCATCAGCGGCATCCGCGGGTGGATCTCGGCGAGCGACCGCGGCCCCTCGTCGTCGCTCGCGCCGCCGAAGGGCTCCTTGTCCGCCTCGGTCGTGATCACCGTGCAGGTCACCCACCACGACCGCGGATGGTCGTCCGGCAGCGTCCGGTCCCGCCAGAACTCGTACAGCCCGGCCAGGGCCATCACCGAGCCGTCCACCGGGGTCACGAAGTACGGCTGCTTGCGGGGCCGCTTGCGCTTGCCCTTCTCCTCCAGCTGCCGCTCCTGCGCCGCGGTGACCCACTCGTAGTAGCCGTCGGCGGGCAGGATGCAGCGCCGGGAGGCGAACGGGCGCCGGTAGGAGGGCTTCTCGTGCACGGTCTCGGCCCGTGCGTTGATCATCTTCGCCCCGCCCTCGGGGGACTTCGCCCAGGAGGGCACGAGCCCCCACTTCAATGTCCTGAGCTGGCGAACCGGGCGCGGCTCGTCGGCGTCTTTGAGGGGGCGTTCGAGCACCGCGTACACGTCCTTGGTGGGCGCGACGTTCCAGTCCGGCGCCAGAGTCTCCTCCGGTTCCCACTTCTCCACTCCGAAGATCCCGACGAGATCCTCCGGCTTCCGGCTCGCTGCGTATCGACCGCACATAGGTGCCACACTGCCACGACCCCTACCGACGCGAGGAGCCGCCCGCACATGGACGCAACGAACGCCGCCGATCTGTGGGACCGAGTGACCGGCGCCCAGCCCGACCCCACCACCTGGCTGGTCGTCTCCACCGGTGTGGTCGCGCTCGCGGTCGTCGTCTTCCGTACCGCCTGGCGAATAGCCCGTAACGCCGTCACGATCGCCCACGAGGGCGGGCACGCCCTGGTGGCCCTGCTCAGCGGGCGGCGGCTGGACGGCATACGGCTGCACTCGGACACCTCGGGGCTGACCGTCTCCCGCGGCAAGCCCACGGGCCTTGGCATGATCCTCACGGCGGCGTCCGGCTACACCGCCCCCTCCCTGCTGGGCCTCGGCGGCGCCTGGCTGCTGGCGGCGAACCACATCACGTTGCTGCTGTGGGGGACGACGGCGCTGCTCGTCGCGATGCTGGTGATGATCCGCAACGCGTATGGCGTCCTTACGGTCGTCATCAGCGGGGCCGCCTTCTTCCTCGTCTCCTGGCTGACCGGGCCGGACGTCCAGGCGGGGTTCGCGTACGCCGTGGTCTGGTTCCTCCTCCTGGGGGGTGTGCGTCCGCCCTTCGAGCTCCAGCGCAAGCGCCGGCACGGGGGCGCGTACGACTCCGACCCCGACCAACTGGCCCGGCTGACGGGCATTCCGGCCGGCGCCTGGCTGCTGCTCTTCCACGTGGTCTCGCTGTGTTCGCTGCTCGCCGGCGGCCGCTGGCTGCTGGGGCTGTGACCCGTACGCATGTCCGGCGCGCCACCCCGGCGCATACTGCGTCGCCCTCCGCGCCCGGTAGCAGCGCCGTGTTTCGACTGGGTTTCGCCACTTTCTATCAAGATTGGCACTCCGGGCGAACCACTAAAGTGAGACCCATGACCGGCATTGAGACCTCCCCGGGCGACCACACCGCCCTCTGGCCCGCTCCGACCGCCGATGGAGCGGTGGACGCGACCGTCACCGTGCCCGGATCCAAGTCGGTTACCAACCGCGGTCTGATCCTGGCCGCGCTCGCCGCCGAACCCGGCTGGCTGCGCCGCCCGCTCCGCTCCCGCGACACCCTCCTGATGGCCGCCGCGCTGCGCGCCATGGGCGTCGGCATCGAGGAGACGGTGTCCGACGGCGCCCTCGGCTCGGGCGGCCCCTCCGGCGGCGGCGAGGCATGGCGGGTCATCCCGGCGGGGCTGCACGGCCCGGCCACCATCGACGTCGGCAACGCCGGCACCGTGATGCGCTTCCTGCCGCCGGTCGCCGCCCTGGCCGACGGCCCCGTCCACTTCGACGGCGACCCCCGCTCCCACGAGCGCCCGCTGCACGGCGTGATCGACGCGCTGCGCGCCCTAGGCGCCCGCATCGACGACGACGGCCGCGGCACGCTGCCGATGACCGTGCACGGCGGCGGGGCACTGGACGGCGGCCCGGTCCGCATCGACGCCTCGTCGTCCTCGCAGTTCGTGAGCTCGCTGCTGCTGTCCGCGCCGCGCTTCAACCAGGGTGTCGAGGTGCGCCACATCGGCGCCGCGCTGCCCTCCCTGCCGCACATCCGGATGACCGTCGACATGCTGCGCGCGGCGGGCGCGCGGGTGGACACCGCGGAGGCGGGCGGCGAGCGGGGCGTCTGGCGGGTGGCGCCGAGCGCGCTGCTCGGCCGCGACCTGGTCGTCGAGCCCGATCTGTCCAACGCGGCGCCGTTCCTGGCCGCCGCCCTGGTCACCGGCGGCCGGGTGACCATCCCGGACTGGCCGGAGCGCACCACCCAGCCCGGGGACGAACTGCGGCGCATCTTCACCGAGATGGGCGGTTCCTGCGAGCTCACCGACACCGGCCTGACCTTCACCGGAACGGGCCGGATCACCGGGATCGACGCCGATCTGCACGAGGTCGGCGAGCTCACCCCGGTGATCGCGGCGGTCGCGGCGCTGGCCGACTCCGAGTCGGTGCTGCGCGGCATCGCGCATCTGCGGCTCCATGAGACCGACCGGCTCGCCGCCCTCGCCAAGGAGATCAACGAGCTCGGCGGGGACGTCGCCGAGACCGAGGACGGACTGCTGATCCGCCCCCGGCCGCTGCACGGCGGGATCTTCCACACCTACGAGGACCACCGGCTGGCCACCGCCGCCGCCGTACTCGGCCTCGCCGTCGACGGTGTCCTGGTCGAGAACGTGGCCACCACCGCCAAGACCCTTCCCGACTTCCCCGGCCTCTGGTCCGGGATGCTCGACGCGACGACGACCTCGGCGCGGAGATCCTGAGAGCCTGGACTCATGCGCCGCTACGGCAAGCACACCGACGAGGATGACGTTCGGGTCCGCCCCAACCGCAAGGGCAACCGGCCGCGCACCAACATCCGCCCCAAGCACGAGGACGCCGCCGAGGGGTTCGTGCTGACGATCGACCGCGGCCGGCTCACGGTCCTGGTCGAGGACCGCACCATCACCGCCATGAAGGCCCGCGAGCTCGGCCGTAAGGGCGTCGTCGTCGGCGACCGGGTCGCGGTCGTCGGGGATCTGACCGGCGACAAGGACACGCTCGCCCGGATCGTACGGGTCGAGGAGCGCACCTCCGTGCTGCGCCGGACCGCCGACGACGACGATCCGTACGAGCGGGTCGTGGTCGCCAACGCCGACCAGCTCGCGATCGTGACCGCGCTCGCCGATCCGGAACCGCGGCCGCGCCTGATCGACCGGTGTCTGGTGGCCGCCTTCGACGCGGGGCTCGAGCCGCTGCTCGTGCTCACCAAGTCCGATCTGGCGCCCGCCGAGGAAATGCTGAAGACCTATGAGCCGCTCGGCATCCCCTTCGTCGTCACCAGCCGTGACGAGCTGGCCGACGGCGACACCGCCGACCGGGTGCGGGAGCGGCTGACGGACCGGATCACGGTCTTCGTCGGCCATTCGGGCGTGGGCAAGACGACGCTGGTGAACGCGCTGGTCCCGGACCGCCAGCGGGCCACCGGCCGGGTGAACGCGGTCACCGGCCGCGGCCGCCACACCACCACCTCCGCGCTGGCGCTGCCCCTGCCGGACACCAAGGGGTGGGTGATCGACACCCCGGGCGTACGGTCCTTCGGGCTGCACCATGTGGACCCGGCGCGGGTCATCCACGCCTTCCCGGACCTGGAGCCGGGCACCGAGGGCTGTCCGCGCGCCTGCAGCCACGACGAGCCGGACTGCGCGCTGGACCAGTGGGTGGCCGACGGCCACGCCGAACCGGCCCGGCTGTACTCCCTGCGACGGCTGCTGGCGACCCGGGAGCGGCGGGAGGGCGACTAAGCGCTCCGCGGGAAGTGCCGCGAGGTGCGGTCGTTCCTCCGCGGCTGTGTCGTGGCCGGCCACGCGGCGGAGCCGCATAACGACCCGGCCGCGGCGGAGCCGCAGATCGACACAGCCGCGGCGGAGCCGCATAACGACACGGCCCCGCGCCCCTTCGGGGCGCCAGCGAACCGCGGCCACCTCCTGGGGAGCGTGTTTGCCGTCCACCCGGGACGGTAAATGGATAATCGCATCAAGGAGTCAGGCGACCGGGCGTGTCCCGGGCGACGGCGGCCGACGGCGACACGGGAGGGCAGGGCTATGGCGTGGCTGCTGGTCGTGGTCGCCGGGCTTCTCGAAACGGGTTTCGCCGTCTGTCTCAAGCTCTCGCACGGCTTCACCCGCCTCTGGCCGACGGTCGCGTTCTGCGCGTTCGCGCTCGGCAGCTTCGGGCTGCTGACGCTGTCGCTGAAGAAGCTCGACGTGGGGCCCGCGTACGCCGTGTGGACGGGGATCGGGGCGGCCGGGACCGCGATCTACGGCATGATCTTCCTCGACGATCTCGTCTCCATGCTCAAGATCGTCTCCATCAGCCTGGTGATCATCGGCGTGATAGGGCTCCAGCTCTCCGGCTCGGCCCACTGAGCCCGGCAGCCGGGTCGGCTCAGGCCAGCACCGTGCGCACCATACGGGCCACATCCGCCGCCGGGGCGGGCGCCACCACGTAGGACAGGGCCAGCCTGGCGACCGCCTCACAGGCCAGCGGCAGCTCGACGGCGCCGGGCGGCCAGTCGCCCGCCAGCAGTCGCACCGCGCGGTCCCGCGCCTGGCCGAGCAGCTCGCCCGGCGCGGGCAGCGGGCCGGGCGATGCCGTCCTTACCGACGTCACGGACGCCATGGGCGCCATGGGCGTCGGCAGCCGTTCGTTCCAGCAGCCCGTGAGCACCGCCCGCACCAGTGGATTCTCGGTCGCCGAGCGGACCGTCCACACCGCCGCGGCGGCCAGTCGCTCCCTGGGGCCCGCCGCGCCGGACGCCCCGGACAGCGCCCGCTCGACGCCGCTCAGATAGGCGTCGGCCTCGCGCCGCACCAGAGCGCGGGCGAGGCCCTGCTTGCTGCCGAACTCGTTGTAGAGGGTCTGCCGGGAGACCCCGGCCGCCGCCGCGACCTCGGCCATCTTGACCCTCGGCCACGGACGGCCCTCGAGCGCGGCGAAGGCCGCGTCGAGTAAGGATTCACGCGCTGCGGGCATCGTCGCCTCCCAGAGCGGGCATCGCCGCCTCCCGGCGACATGTGCCCGACAGAATTGACGGGCCGCCAGATGAAGTCAAGGGCCCCGCACGGGCCGACCCGTACGGCCCCCAGCCCCTGGTCATGTGGAGTCGCGTGGCTCCGGGTCTTTTCCGCTCGATACTGTTCGGCCATGCCCGACTACCACGATGACCTGCGTCTCGGCCATGTCCTCGCCGACGCCGCCGATGCGACCACCATGGAGCGGTTCAAGGCGCTCGACCTGAAGGTCGAGACAAAACCCGATATGACGCCGGTGAGCGAGGCCGACAAGGCGGCCGAGGAGCTGATCCGCAGCTCCCTCCAGCGCGCCCGGCCGCGCGACGCGGTGCTCGGCGAGGAGTTCGGCAGCGAGGGCACCGGCCCGCGGCGCTGGGTGATCGACCCGATCGACGGCACCAAGAACTATGTGCGCGGGGTCCCGGTCTGGGCCACCCTGATCGCCCTCATGGAGCGCGGCGAGGGCGGCGACCGGCCGGTGGTCGGGGTGGTCTCCGCACCGGCGCTGGGACGCCGTTGGTGGGCCGCCGAGGGGCTGGGGGCGTACACCGGGCGCAGCCTGTCCTCCGCGTCGCGGCTGGCGGTCTCGAAGGTGAACAACCTCTCCGACGCCTCCTTCGCGTACTCCTCACTCAGTGGCTGGGAGGAGCGCGGCAAGCTGAACGGCTTCCTCGATCTGACGCGCGCCTGCTGGCGCACCCGCGGCTACGGCGACTTCTGGCCGTACATGATGGTCGCCGAGGGCTCGGTCGACATCTGCGCCGAACCGGAACTGTCGCTGTGGGACATGGCGGCCAACGCGGTGATCGTCCAGGAGGCGGGCGGCCGCTTCACCGGGCTCGACGGCGTACCGGGCCCGAACAGCGGCGACGCGGCGGCGTCCAATGGGCTGCTGCACGGGGCGATGCTGGACTACCTGCGGCCCTGAAAAGCCCACCGGCGCAGGGCCGGAAGAGAACCGGAGTGTGAACCGGAGCGCGGGGGCGCGCTCAGCCGACCGTCGGCTACCGCGCGCCCTTGTTGGATCCACCAAGGCATGTGAACATGAGAATCCAAGACCTTGTGAACTTGTGAATCCATTCTCGAATGGGTTCACCAAGGAGGTGTCTCCATCCATGCCCATGCACGTCCGTGACGCCATGAGCTCGGTGGTCCTCACCATCGGCCCCGCGCACACGCTCCGTCAGGCCGCCCGGCTGATGTCCGCACGCCGGGTCGGATCGGCCATCGTGCTCGATCCCGACACCTGCGGCCTGGGGATTCTCACCGAGCGCGACATCCTCAACTCAGTGGGGGCGGGCCAGGACCCCGACCAGGAGACCGCGCACGACCACACCACCGCCGACGTCGTCTTCGCCGCCCCCGGGTGGACGCTGGACGAGGCGGCCCGCACGATGACCCAGGGCGGCTTCCGCCATCTGGTCGTCCTCGACGCGGGCGGCCCCGTCGGCGTGGTGTCGGTGCGCGACATCATCCGCTGCTGGGCCCCGGTCCCCCAGCCCGTACCGGCCTGAGGCACCCCGGCGGACCGGAACCGGAACCGGACCCGGACTTCGCACCCGACACCCCGCATCCGGCGCCCCGCATCCGGCACCCGAAGAGGCCGGAGCCCAACGGCGTCCGGCCTCTTCGGTTGATACGACAAGCGTCCGTCAGCCGCGCAGGGCCTGGACCGCGGCCTCCAGCCGCTTGCCGTAGTCGGCGTCCGCCTTGCGGAAGTTCTCGATCGCCCGCTGTGCGATGTCATCGCGGGAGACCTTGGCGATGAACTGCGCCAGATTCTCGATCAGGCGCTCCTTCTCGCCGTCCGACATCAGCCGGTAGAGGTTGCCCGCCTGCACGAAGTCGTCGTCCTCGGCGTGCGAGGGCGCCTCGTGGTCACCGGTCCGGCCGGAGACCGCGGACGGCTCCCACAGCGGCCGGCCGGTCTCCGCCGGGCCGCCGAAGCTGTTGGGCTCGTAGTTCTTCGCGCCCGCGTGCCGGCCGTCGTACAGGAAGCCGTCCCGGCCGTAGGTGCGTGCCTCGGCCGCGTGCGGGCGGTTCACCGGCAGGTGGTCGGCGTTGATGCCGACGCGGTAGCGGTGGGCGTCGCCGTACGCGAAGAGGCGGCCCTGGAGCATCTTGTCCGGGGACGGGCCGATGCCCGGCACGAAGTGGGCCGGCGAGAAGATCGACTGCTCGACCTCGGCGAAGATGTTCCGCGGGTTGCGGTTGAGCTCCAGCTTGCCGATCTCGATCGGCGGATAGTCCTCGTGCGGCCAGACCTTGGTCAGGTCGAACGGGTTGAAGCGGTAGTTCGCCGCGTCGGCCGCCGGCATGATCTGCACCTGCACGGTCCAGGTCGGGAAGTCACCGCGCTCGATGGCCTCGCGCAGATCGCGCTGGTGGCTGTCCGGGTCCAGACCGGAGGTCTCGGCCGCCTCGGCGGTGGTGAGGTTCTTGATCCCCTGGTCGGTCTTGAAGTGGTACTTCACCCAGAAGACCTCGCCCGCGGCGTTGTTCCACTGGTAGGTGTGCGAACCGTAGCCGTTCATGTGGCGGTACGAGGCGGGGATGCCGCGGTCACCGAACAGCCAGGTCACCTGATGGGTGGACTCGGGCGAGAGCCCCCAGAAGTCCCAGACGTTGTCCGCCTCCTGCGAGCCGGTGTACGGGTCGCGCTTCTGGGTGTGGATGAAGTCGGGGAACTTGATGGCGTCCTTGATGAAGAACACCGGGGTGTTGTTCCCGACCAGGTCGTAATTGCCGTCCTCGGTGTAGAACTTGAGCGCGAAGCCGCGCGGGTCGCGCACCGCGTCCGCCGAGCCGAGGTTGCCGGCGACCGTCGAGAAGCGCAGGAACGTCTCGGTCTGCTTGCCGACCTCGGAGAGGAACGACGCGCGGGTGTACTCGGTCACGTCCGCGGTCACGGTGAAGGTGCCGTACGCACCGGCTCCGCGGGCGTGCACGATCCGCTCCGGGATCCGCTCGCGATTGAAGTGGGCGAGCTTCTCGATCAGGTGCTGGTCCTGGATGAGGACCGGACCGCCGACGCCCGCCGTCTCGCTGTTCTGGTTGTCCGCCACCGGAGCCCCGGACTCCGTGGTCAGCGGACCAGTGATGTTGTCCTGGACCGTCACGTGCGCCTCCTGCGTCGTCGCATTCTGTCCCTTGGTCTGGGGCTGTTCTCGATCCTACATTGGACAATGTCTAAGTCAAGAAGCGTTGGAAACTCGTACCCGATCTGGTCAAGGACTCGTCCGCTGCTACCCTGGTCCTTATCTGACTGATAGGTGAATGGCATGAGTGACCTGCTGGAACGGCTCAGGGGACGCGGCTGGAGGCTGACGGCGCAGCGGCGTGTCGTCGCCGAGGTCCTCGACGGGGACCATGTGCACTACACCGCCGACGAAGTCCACGCGGCGGCGGCCGAGCGACTGCCCGAGATCTCCCGCGCGACCGTCTACAACACCCTGGGCGAGCTGGTCTCGCTCGGTGAGGTGATCGAGGTCACCACGGACGGCAGGGCCAAGCGCTACGACCCGAACGCACACCACGCGCATCAGCACCTGGTCTGCGCGAAGTGCGGCACGATCCGCGATGTCCACCCCTCCGGCGATCTGCTCGCCGACCTGCCCACGCAGGAGCGCTACGGCTTCGCGATCTCCGCGGTCGAGGTGACCTACCGGGGTCTGTGCCCCGACTGTGCGGCCTGAGAGCGCTCACGACAGGCGGCTGAGACGCCGGGACAGACGAAAGGCCCGGATCCTGGAGGATCCGGGCCTTTCGCATTGGTAGCGGGGACAGGATTTGAACCTGCGACCTCTGGGTTATGAGCCCAGCGAGCTACCGAGCTGCTCCACCCCGCGTCGTTGTGTTGCAACCTTAACCCGGGGTGGACAGCAGGAGCAAACCGGTTACCGGCGGGACGCCCGCCAGTGGCTCCGGGCCGGGGGTTCCGGCCCGGAGCACAACGCCGTGAGCTGCTGTGACGCCCCGGCTCCGGCTACGCCGCCACGTGCGAGCGCCGCTACGCCGTGGGCTCCTGCTTACGCCGTGAGCTCCTGCTTATGCCGTGAGCTCCTGCTTACGCCGTGAGCTCCTGCTGCAGCGCGTCCCGCAGCCGCGCCGCGCGCTCGGCGACCTCCGCGGGCCCCAGCTCGACCGCCCGCGCACACCACCGCTGTCCCTCGGTGAGCGCCCCGCGGCGGGCCGCGAGCAGCGCGAGCCGCAGCGCGGCCCGGCCGTGCCCCGCCTCGGCGGCACGCGTCCACCACAGGGCGGCCTCCGGCTCGCTGCCCTCCCGGGCCAGCAGCAGCCCCAGGTTGAACGCGCCGTTGCTGCTGCCCGCCTCGGCGGCCGCCCGGTACCAGCGCGCGGCCTCGACCACGTCGCCGCGCGCGGCGGCGAACATGCCCACCCGCACCTGGGCCCGCCGGTGGCCCTGGCGCGCGGCGCGCTCGTACCACTCCTCGTACTCGGGGACGTGCGGCCCCGAGCCGTCGTCCGGCGGCGGGGTCGGGAAGCGCGTCCCCGACGAGCTGCCGAAGCCGGTGCCGGTCGCCGGGTCGCCGCCGACCGACGAGCGGTCCAGCAGCGCGGCCAGCCGGAAGGCGCCCTCGGCGCTGCCGCCGCCCGCGGCGCAGCGCAGATGGCGCTCGGCGCCCTGGAGGTCGCCGTCCCGCTGCAGGGCGAGGCCGACCTGCAGCGCCGCCTCGGTGTGCCCGGCGGCGGCGGCCCGCTCGTACCACTGCCGGGCCGCCCGGCCCTCGCCCCGGCCCGCGTACAGGATCCCCAGGTTGAACGCGGCGTCGACGCTGCCCGCCTCGGCCGCCTTGGAGAACCACGGCTCGGCGCCCGCCGCGTCGCCGCGCTGCAGCAGCATCACGGCGACCGCGTTGGCGGCCTCGCGGTGGCCCGCGTAGGCGGCGCGGCGGTACCACTGCTCGGCCTGTGCGGTGCGGCCCTGCTCGGCGCAGAGCAGCCCGAGGTTGTAGGCGCCGTTGATGTCCCCGGCGTCGAGCGCGGCGCGGTACCAGCGCTCGGCGGTCTGGGGCTCGCCCCGGTCGGCGTGCAGCGCGCCGAGCGCGTTGGCGGCGTTGCCGTCGCCGTCCTGGGCCGCCCGGTGCCACCAGACCGCCGCGCTGTCCGTGTCGCCCGCGTCGCGCAGCAGGAAGCCCAGCGCGCAGGCGGCGCGGGACTCACCGTCCTTGGCGGACATCAGGTACCAGCGGCCGGCCTCCTTGGTCTCACCGCGCTTCTCCAGCAGCGTGCCGAGGTGGAGGGCGGCGCGCCGGTGGCCACGCGCGGCGGCCTGCCGGTACCACTGCTCGGCCTCCTCCCGCCCGGCCCCGTCGGCGCCGCGGCGGCGCTCGGCCACCGGCTCGTCGCCCTCGTCGCGGTCGTCCAGGATGCGGGCGAGGCGGTACGCGGCCTCGCGGTGGCCGCGCTCGGCGGCCGCGCGGAACCAGCGCTCGGCGCCGATGTCGCTGCGGTGCTCCAGCAGATCGCCCAGCGCGTACGCGCCCAGGGTGTGGCCGGATTCGGCGGACTGACGCAGCCAGTACTCGGCGGCGGGCTCATCGCCCCGCTCACGGTGGTGCCGGCCCAGGGCGTGGGCCGCGGCGGCGGATCCGGCGACGGCGGCTATCCGCCACCAGCCGGCCGCCTCGTCGGCGTAGCCGCGCTGGTGCAGCAGGACGCCGAGGTTGTTGGCGGCGGCGCGATCGCCCGCCGCGGTGGCTCCCCGCAGATGCGGTTCCGCACCGTCGACGTCACCACGGCGCAGCAGCAGCGCGCCCAGCGCGCTCATCGCGGCGGTGTCACCGGCCTCGGCGGCACGACGGTGCCGGGTCTCCTCCTCGGCATCGTCATGCGTGTGCGCAAAACGCCCTGTCTCCAACAGACTGACCCTGTCCCCCATAAATCCCATCGTGACATCACCCGCATCCGGCGTACACCTGGTATACCGCAGCCGAGGAGGTCACTTCAGCGTTTTGTCGACATGCCCACAGAGAGACAACCCAAACGCTTGTATCCGCATTCCCCGAGTGGACGCGCACAGAACACACAACAAGGCCCGGATCCTTGCGGATCCGGGCCGTGTCTGTCAGTAGCGGGGACAGGATTTGAACCTGCGACCTCTGGGTTATGAGCCCAGCGAGCTACCGAGCTGCTCCACCCCGCGCTGTGTTGTCACCACCGTATCACGGTGCGCGGGGTCGGCCGCCCGGCCGTTCTCGCAGGTCGTCAGAGGGTCAGCCGCCCTTCTTGCCGGAACCGTCGGTGCTCTGGCTCTGTGGCTGGTTCTGCTTCTGCCCCGGCTTCTCGCCCGCCTTGGCCTCCGCCTTGGCTGCGCGGTTCAGAGCGTTCCTCAGATCGTCCTGGGCCCTGCCGTACGCCTCCCAGTCCTGCGGCTGCTTCTGGAGCGCGTCCTGGCCGGCCTGGTACGCCTCCTGGGCGTCCTTGAGGGCTTCCTTCACCGTGGGGTTGGCGCTCGACGGCGGTTCCTGCCCGCCGTCGCCCGGTGGCTGATGCTCCCCGGACGACTCGCCGAAGACGGCGTCCAGGGCCTCACCCAGGGTGTCCTTGAAGACGGTCTCCTTGCCGTAGGAGACGCCCACCTTCTTCAGCAGCGGGTAGTTGGCGCTGCCACCGCGGGCGTAGACCGGCTCGATGTACAGGAAGCCGTTGTCCAGTGGCACGGTGAGCAGATTGCCGTACTCGATGTCGGAGTCGGTGCCTCTGAGGTTCCGGACGAACTCGGCGACCTCCGGATCACCGTTGAGCTCGCTCTGCACCTGCTGTGGCCCCGGCACGTTGGAGGTGACCTTCAGCAGTCTTATCGTGCCGTAGTCCTTGCTGTTGGCATCCGCGTCGATCGACATGAACGCGCCCAGGTTGGGACGCCCGTTGGGGGTGAAGGTCGTCGTCAGCGAGAACGTCTGCCCCTTCTGGTCGGGCATCTTCATGCTGAGGTAGTACGGCGGTACCGCGTTCCCGTCCTTGTGGGTCGGGTCCTCGGGGACCTGCCAGGCGTCACTGCCGCTGTAGAACTGCGTCGGGTCGGTGACGTGGTAGCGGGTCAGCAGCTCGCGCTGGACCTTGAAGAGGTCCTGCGGATACCGCAGATGCTCCATCAGGTCCTTGCTGATCTTCTCCTTGGGCTCGACCGTGCCCGGGAACGCCTTCTCCCAGGTCTTGAGGACCGGATCCTTGGTGTCCCACTCGTAGAGCTTGACCGTGCCGTCGTAGGCGTCCACGGTCGCCTTGACCGAGTTGCGGATGTAGTTGACCTTGTTCTGCTGGGCGACCACCGAGCGGTCTCCGTCGCTCAGCGAGTCGGCCGTGCTGTCGCCCAGGGTCGTCCGCGAGGCGTACGGATAGCCGTTGGTCGTGGTGTACGCGTCGACGACCCACTTGATCCGGCCGCCCACCACCGCCGGATAGGCGTCGCCGTCGATGGTCAGCCAGGGGGCGACCTTCTCGACGCGCTCCTTGGGGGTGCGGTTGTACAGGATCCGCGAACCGTCGCCGATCGCGCCCGAGTAGAGGATCTGGGGCTCGCCGAACGCCACCGCGTAGGCGGCGCGGTTGACCGGGTTGGAGAGGCTGACCCCGCTCTTGCCCTGGTAGCTGGTGGTCTTCTCGCCGTTCTTCTCGTAGTCGAGCTCCTTCTGGGGGCCACCGACTATCGAGTACTGATCGGTCTTCTCGCCGTAGTAGACCTGCTGCTTGTAGGTGCCGACCCCGCCGCCGCTGGAGCTCTTGGTGGGCAGCCCGGACTCGGTGAAGTCCGGCGAGCCGGCCGGGTCCGCGTTGGGATCGGTCGTGGTGCCCTTCGCCGCCACCATGCCGTAGCCATGGGTGTAGGTGAAGTGGTCGTTGATCCAGTTCCGCTTGGGGATGCCGTTGAGGTTCAGCTCGCGCACACCGACGACGGTGTCCTGATCCTTGCCGTCGGCACCCTTGTAGCGGTCGACGTCCAGCGTCGAGGGGAACTGGTAGTACTTCCGCTCCTGCTGGAGCTGCTGGAAGGTCGGCGAGATGACGCTCGGGTCGATCAGCCGGTAACTGGCCGTCGTATTGGCGTCCTTACGGAGCTTCTCGCCGCCCTCGCTGTCGTTCTTGCCGGAGTAGTCCGCCACCTTGGAGTCATCGATGCCGTACGCCTGGCGCGTGGCCTCGATGTTCTTCTGGATGTACGGCGCCTCCTTGGCCTGCTCGTTCGGCTGGACCTGGAACTTCTGCACGATCGCCGGGTAGAGCCCGCCGATGAGGATCGCCGACAGCACCATCAGCCCGAAGCCGATGACCGGCAGCTGCCAGGTGCGGCGCCACAGCGTCGCGAAGAAGAGCACCGCGCAGATGGCCGCGATGCAGAACAGGATCGTCTTGGCGGGCAGATAGGCGTTGGCGTCCACATAGCGCAGCCCCGTCCAGTTGCCCGTCGCCTTGAAGTCGCTGGACTTCACCGCGAGGCCGTAGCGATCCAGCCAGTACGCCACCGCCTTGAGCGCGACGAAGACGCCCAGCAGCACCGACAGATGGCCGGTGGCCGCGGCGGTCGCGCGGGCGCCCGGGCTGGTGACCCGCAGGCCCCCGTAGAGGTAGTGCACCAGGGCGGCGGCGATGAGCGAGAGCACCGTGGCCGCGAAGCCGAAGCTCAGCAGGAAGCGGTACCAGGGCAGATCGAAGGCGTAGAACGCCACGTCCTTGTGGAACTGCGGGTCCTTCTGGCCGAACGGCACGCCATTGACCCACAGCAGCCAGATCCGCCACTGGCCGGCCGCCGAGGCGCCCGCGATCAGCCCGACCAGGGCGGTGACCGCCAGCAGCACCCACTTCTTGAACGGGGCGATACCCATCCGGTAGCGGTCCAGGCTCTGCTGCTCCATGGACATCGCGCTGAGTGGCGGCCGCAGCCGGTGCGCCAGCCAGATGTTGATCCCCACCGCCGTGGCCATCAGCACGCCGAAGACGAAGAACAACCCGATCTTCGTCTTCAGGGTCGTACTGAAGACGGACGAGTAATGAAGCGAGCGATACCAGAGCCAATCCGTCCAAAACCCGGCAAACATGACAAAGAGCATGGCCAATACGGCCAGCACGCCCAGGGTCATGAGCAGGGTCCTGGCACGCCGGGACGGTCGGCCGACTCTCATCCGCGGCCCCGTCGGGCCTCCGCCGCGGTCCGGCATCTGGAAAGCCAAGGTGCGCACCTCGAAGTTCGCTGTCGATTGAGGGACCCTGAACTCCAGGGCCCACCTGATGCAACTTACTCAGGCTTTACTCAGTTCCCGTTTCCGGGTCCGAACAGGGCACGATATGAACCATGTCCAACGCAACCCCCGGCACCGACCCGCTGGCCTCGAATCCTCTGACCCGAGCCGTCCTCGAAATTGACGAGTACGCCTCAGGGCTCGGCTGGGACCAGCCCGCCCGGCTCTTCGCCCTCGTCGACACCGCCCGGCTGCGCGCCGAGGAGCCCGGCCTCGCCTCCCAGCTCGGCCTTGACGAGGGCGGCGAGGAGATCGCCTCCCTGACCCCCATCGAGCAGGACGAGCTGCCCTCCGGCGCCCCGCTGGACGAGTTCCTCGCCACCATCGCCTGGCCCGACGCCGTGACCGGCTGCGCCCTGACCGTCGAGCGGCAGATGCTGCCGCCGTCCGCCGAGGGCTCCGTGCCCAAGGGCCTGGCCGACGCCGAGCTGGCCAAGTGGGTCGCCGAGCACCCGGACCGCCAGGAGGTCCGGATGACCGTCGCCGTGCTGCGGGACGGCACGCGCGAGTCGGCCCTGCGGCTGCGGGACAAGGACTCTCCGACCGAGGTGCTCACCGGCGCCGGCCTGGTGCCGGGCCTGGCGGACGCGCTCAGCGCCACCTTCGCCACCGACTGACCGCTTGAGCGGGGGGCGCCGCTCAGCCCGTCGTGCACTTCGGCAGACCGGCGGTGTCCCCCTTACGGATCTTCTCGAGCGCCTTGAGGGCGTCGTCGATCGTGTGCACCTTGACCAGCCTCAGCCCGCCCGGCACGTCCTTGGCGGCGGCCGCGCAGTTCTCCTTGGGCGTGAGGAAGTACTGCGCGCCCGCGTCGCGCGCGCCGATCGTCTTCATCTCGATCCCGCCGATCGGGCCGACCGTGCCCTTGTCGTCGATGGTGCCGGTGCCCGCGATGTACTTCCCGCCGGTGAGGTCGCCGGCCGACAGCCGGTCCACGATCCCGAGCGCGAACATCAGACCCGCGCTGGGCCCGCCCACGTCCGCCAGCTTGATGTCGATCCGGAACGGGAAGGTGTAGTCGACCCCGGCCTGGATGCCCACGATGGCGCGGGAGCGGCCCTGGTCCGCCTTCGCGGTGGTGATCGTGACGCGCTCCTCGCCGGTGGGCTGCTTGCCGCGCTTCTCCGCCGCTGCCACGTCCTTGGCCGGGACGACCGAGAAGGTCACCTTCTGGCCCGGCTTGTGCTTGGTGACCAGCTTGGCGACGTCATCGGGCTCGCGCACCGCGGTGCCGTCCACCGACTTGATCACATCGCCCGCGTGCAGCTTGCCCTGGGCCGGGGCGCCCTTCTGGACGGCCCCGACGATGACATGCGCGGTGACCGGCTTCTTCAGCGCCCGCAGCGCCGCGACCTTGGCGGACTCCTGGGACTGGGTGAACTCCTCGGCGTTCTGCTGGTCGACCTGGTCCGGGGTCTTGTCGTCCGGGTAGAGGGTGCTGTGCGGCACGACCACGTCATCGTGCGCCAGCCAGCCGTAGACGGCCTCCACGAGGTTCATCCGGTACTCGGAGCCGGTGACGCGGACCGTGGTCATGTTCAGATGGCCACCCGTGGTCTCGCAGTTCTTGCGGCCCGAGATCTGCAGCACGCACTCCCCGTTGTGCTCGCCCAGGGTGTTGTACGTCGGCCCGGGAGACATCTCCGCGTACGGCACCGGGATCAGCACTCCTGCGCAGAGCAGCGCGATCAGCATCAGAAGGGAGGCGAGCATCGTCGCAGTGCGGCGTGGCATGGAACGACAGTACGGGACCCGTCCGTCAGTCCACCGTCGGGGCCGTCCGTACGAGGGGCGGCGCGGACGGGGCGCGGTCAGGCCGCGGCGTCCGAATCGGAGGGCCGGCGCTCCATCGCCTCGCGGAAGCGGGCGTATCCGGCCAACTCAGCTACGTCTCCCCCGGACTTCCGTTTTACGGCTCGGGCGGCTATGCCCGCGTATATCGCCGCGGCTATCGCCGCGAACAGCGGAATGAGCAACCAGAGAAGCGCACCCACAGCAGCCTCCCGACCCCTGGAAAAATCGCGGTAGACGACCGCGACTGACAGATGAGCAGATTAGTCCTCTGCCAGGTCAACGCTCACGGCAGGGTGGGGGTTACGCAAGTGGAGTACACCCTTCCGTGCTCCTCCGCATTCCCGCTACGCGCCCACCCGCCCTCCCGTCACCCGACCACCACCCCCCAACGAGGCGCTACGCGCCCACCCATTCCTCTGTCCCGTCCGCGAAAGACTGGTGCTTCCAGATCGGTACCTCGCGCTTGAGGTCGTCGATCAGACGGCGGCAGGCGGCGAACGCCTCCGCGCGGTGCGGGCAGGAGACGGCCACCACCACGGCCAGATCGCCGATCGCCAGATCGCCCACCCGGTGCACGGCGGCCAGCGCGCGGACCGGGAAGTCGGCCGCGACCTTCTCGGCCACCCGGCGCAGCTCGGCCTCGGCGGTCGGATGCGCGGAATAGCCGAGGGCGCCGACCTCCGCGCCCCCGTCGTGATTGCGCACGGTGCCCACGAACAGCGCCGTACCGCCCGCCGCGGCATCGCCCACCGCCCCGAACACCTCGTCCACGGAGAGGGGGGTGTCACGGACGGCGAGCAGCCGGATGGGGTTGGCGGCCGCGAGTTCGCCGGGGTGATCGTACGAATGTGCCATGCCGTCCATCGTGCCGCACCGTCCCGTCTTCACGTAATACCGGATCCCGGAAAGCATCTTCCGGTGCAGGCCTGTCCGGATCAGGCCCGTGTCGGGCCCGCGCCAGTCCCCTCTCAGGCCCGTGTCGGGCCCGTCTCAGACCCGTGTCGGGCCCGTCTCAGGCGCGGCGGCGCGCCTTACGGGCGCGGCGCACGATCGCCGCGGTGCCCACCAGGGCCACGGTCGCACCCGCGGCGCCGAGCGTCGTGGCGTCCTTACGGCCCAGACGCCGACCGGCGACCGTATGGCGGCCGGAGACCTCCTCCAGCAGCTCCGCCAGGACCTCCTCGTTGGTCCAGCGCGGCCGCCAGCCCGCCGCGTGCAGCCTGCTGCCGCTGATCGCCCACGGATGCATGGTGTACGCGAGATCGCCGGCCGGGGACGGCGTCAGACCGAGCCGGTGCAGCCGGGAGGCGGCGCCCAGGGCGACCGCCGAGGGCAGCTCCATGCGCCGGATTCCGGACAGCTCCTCGACCTCCTCCTGCTCCAGCCAGCCCTCGCAACCGACCGCCAGCTCGCCCTCGACCTTCTCCAGGGCGGCGTACTCCAGCGCCCCGACCAGGTCCTCCACATGGCAGAACTGCCAGGTGGGACGGGATCCGGCGACGACCAGCAGACGCGGTGACTCGAAGTAGCGGGTGAGCGCGGTGTCCGTGCCGCCGACCAGGATCGCCGGGCGCACCACGGTGACATTCAGCCCCGGATGCGCCCGGGGCGCGCGCTCCCCGAGCCTCTCGATCTCCAGCAGATCGCCGACACCGGTGGCCTCGGCGGTCGCCCGCAGCTCCGCGTCCTCGGCGAGCGGCACGGCGTTGTCCGGGAGCGCCCCGTAGACCATCGCCGAGGTGCACAGCACCACCCGGCGCACCCCCGCCGCCGCGGCGGCCGTGAGAACGGTCTGGGTGCCGCGCACGTTGTAAGCGGTGCGGGCGGCCGCGTCGGTGCCCAGGTCCAGGTCGACGGCGAGGTGGACCACCACGTCCGCGCCGCGCAGCTTCTCGGCGATGGCCGGATCGCGGACGTCCAGCACATGCCACTGCGCCTCGCTCACCTCACCGCGGCGTTCATCGATGGCCAGGACCTGCTTGACCTCTTCGGACTCCGCGAGCCGCTGCGTGAGCAGGGCACCTGGGCCCGAGGCGGCACCGGTCACCGCCACGACGGGCCGTCGTGCGGTGCGAGCCGTATCGTTTCGCGCAGCGCGAACTTCTCGGTCTGGGGAACTCACCGGGCGTCTCCAGCGGTTGTCTTCAGTACGGAGCGCATGCACGCATACGTACCAGGTGACGTCCATCCTGCCGCAGGGCGGCGATCAGCGAAGCACCGAGCCCGGAAACCGGCGAGGTGTCTAGGCTGGGTGGTGATGTCGGGCATCCGCCACCGGCCCGGGAGCCGGTGGCCCAACGAGCCGAGGAAACCCGTGAGTGACACCCCATTCGGATTCGGCCTTCCGCCGGAGGAGCCGGAGGACGGCGACGACGGCAAGAAGAAGGGCGGCCAGGGCGGCGAGCAGGGCCCCGCGAATCCCTTCGGGTTCGGCGGCGGACCCGGCGGAGCGGGCGGCGCGGACAATCCGTTCGCCGCGATGTTCGGTTCGCTGAATCCGGGCGACCTGGGCGCCGCCTTCCAGCAGCTCGGGCAGATGCTCTCCTACGAGGGCGGCCCGGTGAACTGGGACATGGCCAAGGACATCGCGCGCCAGACGGTGGCGCGCGGCACCGCCGACGGCAGTAAGGACGAGAGCGTCGGGCCCGCGGATCGCGCCGCGGTCCAGGAGGCCGTGCGCCTGGCCGATCTGTGGCTGGACGGCGTCACCTCGCTGCCCTCGGGCTCCGGGAGCGCCGTGGCCTGGAGCCGCGCCGAATGGGTCGAGGCGACCCTGCCGGTGTGGAAGGACCTGGTGGACCCGGTCGCCGAGCGGGTCGGCGCCGCCATGGGCGATGTGCTGCCCGAGGAGATGCAGGCCATGGCCGGCCCGCTGCTCGGGATGATGCGCTCGATGGGCGGCGCCATGTTCGGCACCCAGATCGGGCAGGCGCTGGGCGTGCTGGCCGGCGAGGTGGTCGGCTCGACCGATATCGGGCTGCCGCTGGGCCCGGCGGGCAAGGCGGCCCTGCTGCCGGTCAACATCGCGGCGCTCGGCTCCGGCCTCGGCGTGCCCAAGGAAGAGGTCCGGCTGTATCTGGCCCTGCGCGAGGCGGCCCACCAGCGGCTCTTCGCCCATGTGCCGTGGCTGCGCTCGCACCTCTTCGGCGCGGTCGAGGGGTACGCCCGCGGCATCAAGGTCGACACCGCCAAGCTGGAGGACGCGGTCGGCCAGCTCGACCCGACCCACCCCGAGCAGCTGCAGGAGGCCCTGCAGCAGGGCATGTTCCAGCCCGAGGACACCCCCGAGCAGAAGGCCGCCCTGGCGCGTCTGGAGACCGCTCTGGCCCTGGTCGAGGGCTGGGTGGACGCGGTGGTGCACGCCGCCGCCAAGCCCCATCTGCCCTCCGCCGACGCCCTGCGCGAGACGCTGCGGCGGCGCCGGGCGAGCGGCGGCCCCGCCGAGCAGACCTTCGCCACGCTGATCGGCCTGGAGCTGCGGCCGCGCCGGCTGCGGGACGCCTCCCGGCTGTGGGCCTCGCTGACCGACGCCCGGGGCCTGGAGGGGCGCGACGGGCTGTGGGCGCATCCGGACATGCTGCCGACGGCGCAGGACCTCGACGACCCGGACGGCTTCGTCCACGGCGAGCAGCTGGACTTCTCCGAGCTGGACAAGATGCTCGGCGAGGCGGCGGGCGGTGAGGACCGTAAGGACGGCCCCGAGCGCCCCGACCTCCGTAAGGACGACCCCGACCGTCCCGACCTCCGTAAGGACGGCGAGAGCGGCGAGAGCGGCGAGGACGACGACCGGGGCGACGGCGAGAAGTGAGTCTGCACCAGGACGCGGCGCGGGTGCTCACCGAGTGGCCCGCGCCCGATGCCGCCCAGGAGCGGCTGCGGCGGCATTACGGCGACCATCTGGCCGCGTATCCGGACGGCATGTGGAAGGCGTGCGGGGACGGCCACATCACGGCGAGCGCCCTGGTGGTCGACCCGGAGCGGGAGCGCGTGCTGCTCACCCTGCACCGGAAGCTGCGGATGTGGCTGCAGATGGGCGGCCACTGCGAGCCGGACGACAGCACGCTCGCGGCCGCGGCGCTGCGCGAGGCCACCGAGGAGTCCGGGATCGAGGGGCTGACGCTGCTGCCGGGCGGCCCGGTGCGGCTCGACCGGCACCACACCCCCTGCGCCTGGCATCTGGACGTCCAGTACGCGGCGGTCGCGCCCCGGGGCGCGGTGGCGGCGATCAGCGACGAGTCACTGGATCTGCGCTGGTTCGACTACGACGAGGTGGCGGACGTGGCCGATGAGTCGGTGCGGCACCTGGTGACGCGCACCCGCGCGCTGCTCTGAGGAGCGGGGCGGCCGCGAACCGGGAGTCCGCGGCCGCCGTGCTCCGTCGACGTGATCGGCGTGGCCTCGGTCAGTTGTCGACGTGACCTCGGTCAGTTGCTGAAGATGTTGCCCTGGTTCTGACCGCGGGCGCCCTGCTGGCCCATGCCGAACTGCGCTGCCATGCCGCCCCCGACCACCGCGTTCTGCGGCGGGAGCAGCTCACTGGGCTGCACCAGGGCGTACCCCTGGCCGAGGAAGCTGAGCTCCCAGCCCTCGCCGGTGTTGCCGCGCCGCCGCCAGACGCCCGAGGAGTGCGTCTGCGCCTGCATCTGGACCCGCAGCGAGCTGGACCAGGCGACGATGGCGTCCGCGTCGACATTGACGTACTTGTCGGGGGTGACCTGGAGCAGCAGCGGCTGCCCCGAGGTCATGAGCGCGACCTTGCCGCGGCCGGAGATGTTGAGGTTGTACTTGCCGGAGCCGGAGATCCCGTACTGGCTGTCCACCGCGATCGTCTCCCAGTGCAGCGTGGAGTCGAGCGCGAGCACATAGGAGCTGTCGACGGTCAGCCCGTCGTGGTCCACGTCCATCACATGGATGTGCTGGGCGAGGTTGGCGAGGTAGACCGTGCCCTGCCCGGAGCAGCGCATCAGGTCCAGACCCTCACCGGCGCGGCTGCGGGTCCTGCGCTGCCCCGGCGTCTGGTACTCGCCGTCGAACTCGATGAGCCCCTGATAGGCGACCATGCTGCCCTTACGGGCGAGCACATCCTCATGGCCGCTCAGGGCGACCCGCAGCAGCTGCGGGTTCTGCAGCGCGTAGCGGTCCTGCGTCTGGGCCTCGGTGAAGGCGAAAAGCGGGCTCTGCATCTGGTGTCCCTCCCCCTCAGCCCCGGGCCCGGAGCCGGTCGGTGCTGTCCTCACTGGGCTGTACGACGACGAAGCCCTGCCCGGAGAAGCCGAGCTGATACGCCTCGCCGCTGCCCCGGCCGATCAGGGACGACGCCTTGAAGCTGCGCTTGCCCTTCACCTTGAGCCCGGAGGACCAGGCCACGAGCGCGTCCGGGTCCACATAGGTCTCGTCCTCACCGCGGCCGCAGTCGACCACGATGGGGGTGCCGCGGGAGGTCAGGGCGACCCAGCCGGTGCCGGAGACGCCCACGTTGAACAGGCCCTGCCCGGCGAACTTGGCGATGCCCTTGACCCGTTCGACGCCCCACTTGAGGTGCGCGTCGAAGGCGAGGAGATTGGTGCCGTTGACCGACAGCGCGTCCCCGTTGAGGTTGATGCAGACGACGTTGGCCCCGTAGTCGGCGAGGTAGAGCAGCCCGTCGCCGCTGCACCGCATCAGCGGGGCGCCCTCGCCGGTCAGCCACTGGGAGGCCATCTGACGTACCGCGGGCGGATTGGGCTCGTACTGGACGAAGCCCTCGTAGGCCACCATCGAGCCGGTGCGGGCGAAGAGGTCCTGGCCGCTCTGCATGGCGACCTTGAGCATGCTGGCGCCGTGGTTCTCCATCCGGGCGGCGACCGGGGCGGGTGCGAAGCCCGAGATCATTTGCTGGTCCATGACGGGCTCCTTCAGACCTCGTAGGGCTGGACGACGATGAAGTTGCCGGGCGCGCCACGGAACTGGAGGTTCACGGTCTCCCCGCTGTGGCCGGGATAGGCGCTGCGGCGCAGCCGCACCTGGCTGGAGATGATCACCTGGGATCCGGCGGACCACGCCACGATGGCGTTGCTGTCGGCGAAGGTGGTCGGGGTGACGGGGAGGACGACCGGGGTGCCCTCGGTCTTCACCACGACGGTGCCGGTGCCCTGGAACTGCATGGTGAACAGCGCGCCGCCGGGGATGCCGTGGCCCTCGATCCGGCGCACCTCGTGGTGCAGCGATTCGTCGAAGGCGAGCACGTTCTCGGCGGCGACACAGATGGCGTCGCCCTGGAGCTCGATCGGGTGGAGTTCCGCGGCGTTCTCGGCGAGGAAGACCTGGCCCTGGCCGCTGCAGCGCATCAGCTGCATCTCCTGGCCGGTCGCGTTGCCGACGATCCGGCCACGGAAGCCGGCGCCCTTGTAGCTGAAGTCGACCTTGCCCTGGTAGAGCACCATCGTGCCCTGGCGGGCGAGCACGGGCTGCCCGCCGACGCCGAGGTCGACCCGCATCAGCCGGGGGTTCTGCGGCGTCCAGCGCTGGCCGGTGGGCGCCTCGCGGTACTGGGCGAGCGCGGCCTGGAGCCCGGGCGCGCCACCGCCGCCCTGGGGGACGCCCATGGCCTGCTGCTGACCGTAAGGAGCGGGCTGGCCCGGCTGACCGGGCTGGCCGGCCTGGCCGGGGTACGGCTGGGCGGGCGGCTGGCCGTACGGCGCGGGGGCGGGCGGGGTCTGGCCCGGCTGTCCGAAGGGGGCCTGCTGGCCCGGGAACTGGCCCGGCGGTGGGGGCGGGGGCACCTGCCCAGGCGGCGGCACCTGGCCGGGGCCGGGCGGCGCGATGGGTGCGGCGATGGTCGGGGCGCCGTGCATCTGCGGGGTGCCGGGGGCGGGCGGCTGAACGCCCTGCGGGGACGTGCCGTGGGGCGTTCCCTGCGGGGGCGTACCCGGGGCGGGCACCCCTTGGGGCGGCATCCCCTGAGGCGGCGTGCCCTGGGGCAGCGTTCCCTGGGGAGCGCCGAAGGCGGGAGCGGGCGGCGCCGGTGCGGCCGGGGCAGCGGTCGCGGCCGGGGGTGCGAAGCCCGGGGCGGGGGCCGCCTGGCCGGGCGGCGCGAAACCGGGCGCGGCGCCCTGGGCGGGCGCGGGGGCGGGCTCCTCCTCGGCAACCTCACCGCCGAAGTTCCTGAGCAGCGCGTCCAGTCCGCCGTCGAAGCCCTGCCCGACGGCGGCGAACCGCCAGACGTCCTTGAGGTAGAAGTCGCCCAGCATCACCGCGCGTTCGGTGCTGAACTCCGAACCGGTGAAGGAGTACCGGGCCACCTCCTCACCGCCCGCGACGATCCGGATATAGCCCGGGCCGATCTGCGACATCTGCCCGGCGCCGTCGATGGTCGCGGTGAAGGAGAGCTTGTGGATGGTGGAGGGGATGCTGTCGAGCGTGACGCGGAACGAATCCGTGTCACCGGCCTGCGCCCCGAGTTGCTGTATCGCTTCTTCAGGGGATTTCGGCTGGTTGAAGAAGATGAAGTAGCGGTCGTCCGACAGCCGCTCGTCCGCGTCGAGCCCGAAGCAGCTGATGTCGAACGTCAGACCGGGACCGGCGATCTGCACCCCGACGTACAGATCCCTCCCGGCCGTCAGATCACTGATCCTGGCCTTGTGGCCGCGCTGGAATTCCCTGGCCATACGTTAGGACCGTCCCCCATCGCCGTACCGGTGAGTGCATTGCGCGCCAGGCTAGCCGCTGCCGCCGACTATGAGCGACGCCGAGGAGCACGGGTGTGGTTCCGTTACGGCACGGGGGTGGTTCCGTTACGGCACCCGCGTCGGCCCCTACGGCTGGTCGTCCCCGGGCCCGGTGAGGTGCGGCAACCGCCCGGCGGCGACCACCCCTTCGAGATAGCCCCGCGCCCGCTCGGTCCGCGGATACGCCTCCAGGAGCTGCCAGAAGCGCCGGCCGTGGCCCGGCACCAGCAGATGGGCCAGCTCGTGGAGGAGCACATAGTCCACGACGTACTCGGGCATGCCCTGGAGCCGGTGCGAGAGACGGATGCTGCCCTCGGCGGGGGTGCACGACCCCCAGCGGGTGTTCTGGTTGGTGACCCAGCGGACGGTGGCGGGCCGGGCCCGCCCGCCCAGGTACTGGCCGGAGAGCAGCTCGGCGCGGGCGGCCAGCTCCGCGTCGCCCAGCATCCGCTTGCTCTCCTGCGCGGCCAGCTTGTCCAGCATGACGCCCACCCAGCGCTGCTCCTCCGCCTCGGACATCCGGGCGGGGATGAGGACGACGGTGCGGTCGCCCTCGCGATAGGCGGAGACCGTCCTGCGCCGCCGGGTGCTCCTGCGGACCTCGACCGCGCTCGCGCCCGAGCCGCGGCTCTGCGGGCTCGGGACGGTGCGCGGTGCGCTCGCGGCGCTGCGGGAGCTCTCCCCCGTGGTGCGAGAGGACGGATCGGCGGGCACGCCCCGACGTTACCCGGTGGCCGCCGGGGAAGTCCCGCCCCGCACCTTGTTGCGGACCGAACCACTCCACGGTGTGCACGGCTTGTACGACCGGTGTTCGTACGACTTATTCCACTGCCTGTGGATAACGCTCTGCGGGCTCCGGGCTCCTACCCGCATGCTGAGGGCGGTGCGACGGAAGCGAACCGGCGCACTTCGAACAGTTCGGCTTTAACAGTGATGAATAGGCAAGTACAGGCACGAAGAGGCACAGAACATCAAACGGGGGGACGGCGATGCATCCGATGCTCAAGCCCGCGCTGCGGCGCGGCTGGCGAAGCCGGGACACGGTCCAGTTCGGGGTGGCCCGGGCGCATGCGGTGGTGATGGGGCCGGTGGACACGGCCACGGGCAGCTTTCTGGAGCTGCTGGACGGCACCCGCGGTCTGCCGCTGCTGCGGCAGGAGGCCCGGGCCATCGGCCTGCCGGAGGGGCGGGCCGACGCACTGGTGGACCGGCTGGCGGCGGCCGGTCTGCTGGACGAGCCGAGGGACGGCGGTGAGCCAGCCGCGGCCCTGGACCGGCTGCGCCCCGACGCGGGGGCGCTCTCGGTGCTGCATCCCGAGCCCGGCGCAGCGGCGCGGCTGCTCGCCGCGCGGCGGGCGACGCGGGTGCAGGTGCGGGGCGCCGGCCGGGTCGGGGCGGCGGTCGCGGCCGCGCTCTCGGGCTCGGGGATCGGCCGGGTCGATGTGGTGGACGGGGGATGTGTCGAGCCCTGGGATGTGGCTCCCGGCGGACTGTCCGCCGATCAGGTCGGGGAGCGCCGGGATGTGGCCGCGCGCCGCGTGGTGCGGCAGACCGCACCCGGTCCGCTGCCGCGCCGGTCGGCGCGGGAGCGGACCTCCTCGGAAGAGCGGGCCCCCTCGGCAGAGCACGGTCTGGCCCTTGTGGTGATCGCCCCGCGTGACGGCCTCGCCGCCTACGCACCGGATCCGGAGCCGGCCCAGCCGCTTCTCGTCTCCGGGACACCCCATCTCTACGCGGGAGTCATCGAGGCCACGGGAGTGGTCGGGCCGCTGGTGGTGCCGGGCATGACGCCCTGTGCGGGCTGTGCCGCGGCGGGCCGTGCCGAGCGGGAGCCCGCCTGGCCGCGGATGCTCGCGCAGTGGCGGTCCGGGCGGCGGAGGACCGCCCCGGCCTGTGACGCGGCGCTGTCGATGGTGGTGGCGGGGCTCACCGCGGTGCAGGCGCTGGCGTTCCTCGACGGCCGGCCTTCCGGGGGCGCGGGGGTCCGGTGGGAATTGGCGCTTCCCTCCCTCGTCTGGGAGGCGCGCCCGGTCGTAGCACATCCCGGCTGCGGCTGCGGAGCGGCCGGGGAGGAGGATGCCGTATATGCCTCGGCCGCAGAGGCACCGCACGCGACAATGTCCGGGTGACCCACGTCCGTGGAGTGGGCGACGGGGGCCCGGGGGCCACCCTCCGGGATGGCACGGCTGTAGTTGGAGGGGCGCATGACCGATCTGCCGCGCAAGGCGATCACCCGTACCGCCAAACTGGCGGCGCTGCCCTTGGGATTCGCGGGGCGCGCCACGTGGGGGCTCGGGAAGCGGATAGGGGGACGGCCGGCGGAGATGGTCGCGCGCGAGGTACAGCAGCGCACCGCCGAGCAGATGTTCAAGGTCCTCGGTGAGCTCAAGGGCGGGGCCATGAAGCTCGGGCAGGCCATGTCGGTCTTCGAGTCGGCGCTGCCCGAGGAGATAGCCAGGCCCTACCGGGCGGCGCTGACCAAGCTCCAGGAAGCGGCCCCTCCGATGCCCAGCCGCACGGTCCACGCGGCGCTGGAGGAGCGGCTGGGCCCGGACTGGCCGGAGCTGTTCCAGGAGTTCGACGACAAGCCGGCGGCGGCCGCCTCGATCGGGCAGGTGCATCGGGCGGTCTGGCACGACGGGCGCGTGGTGGCGGTCAAGGTGCAGTACCCGGGGGCGGGCGAGGCCCTGCTGTCCGACCTCAACCAACTGAGCCGGTTCGCCCGGGTGCTGGGGCCGCTGGTGCCGGGGCTGGACGTCAAGCCCCTGATCGCGGAGTTGCGCGAGCGCGTCGCCGAGGAGCTGGACTACGAACTGGAGGCGGCGTCCCAGCGTGCCCATGCGGAGGAGTACGCACAGGACACGGAGATCGTGGTGCCCGACGTGGTGCACCAGAGCGATCAGATACTGATCACCGAATGGATGGAGGGGACACCGCTCTCCGAGGTGATAGCCGACGGCACCCAGGAGGAGCGGGACCGCGCCGGGCAACTGCTGGCCCGCTTTCTGTTCTCGGGGGCGTCCCGCACCGGACTGCTGCACGCCGATCCGCATCCGGGGAACTTCCGGCTGCTGACCGGTGACGCCCCGGACGGACCGCCGGAGCGGTGGAAGCTGGGGGTGCTGGACTTCGGTTCGGTGGACCGGCTCCCGGAAGGGCTTCCGGAGCCCATCGGCATCGCACTGCGCATGGCGCTCCAGGGCGATGCCACGGGGGTCTACGAGCTGATGCGCGGGGAAGGGTTCGTCAAGCCGACGATCGAGATGGACCCCGACGACCTGCTGGACTTTCTGGTGCCGATGCTCGAACCGGCCCAGGTGGACGCGTTCGTCTTCGACCGTCAGTGGCTGCGCAGCCAGGCGGCGCGGGTGGCCGATCGTCACTCCCCCGTCTATGAGCTGGGCAATCAGCTGAATCTGCCGCCCGCCTATCTGCTGATCCACCGGGTGACCCTGAGCACCATCGGGGTGCTGTGCCAGCTGGGCGCCACGGTGCGGCTGCGGGATGAACTCGAGGCATGGGTCCCCGGCTTCGCCGAGGGGCCGGAGCCCGAGGACGGCGCCGAGGAGGCCGCCGAGGCCGGTGAGTCCGCCGGAACCGGGGAAGGTTCCGAGGCCGAAGTAGACGCCGGAACCGGGGAAGCCGTCGAAGCCGCACAAGGCGCCGAGGAGAAGTCCGAGGCCGCGGAGACCTCGGCCTGAGCACGCGCGCCTGCCGGCCGGGTCTCTGCCACCGGGCGGCGTCGCCCCGGAGCGCGGCCGCTTCGGGGTAGCCAAAGGGCCGGTCCGATCGGACCGGCCCTCTGTGGTGTGGTCACGCGACGGGTCGAGGTACGACCCGTCGGCGTCTGGTGATGTCAGCCCCGACTCCCGTCGGTGGCGCATCTGGTGGTCACTGGGTCACTGCATGACCGCGATGGCCAGGGCGCGGCGGGCGCGGAGCGAGGCGCGCTCCGCGCGGCGCTGCATCCGGCGCGCGGCGGCGAGCCGAGCGGCGGGCCGTTCGGACTCGGCCTCCTGCAGCCGGTCGTGCATATGCGCACGCGCCAGGGCTTCTTGGATGAGTTGCATCTCTCGGTTCCTGTTCTGGCGCGACTCGGGCGCGCCGGAGGTTTCTGGTGCTGGGGTGTCGGAGACCGGTGGGGTCATCGTCGGGACCTGCTTCATGGGGTCGTGCGTCGCTGGGCGATCGATGGTGCCGTTGGTGCTCATGCCGCAACCGGGTTCTTACGCGGACGGCCACGCGGCCGCTTGCGGGCCACCACCACGCCCTGGACGAAGAGCTCGCCGCCCCAGACGCCCCAGGGCTCACGGCGGTCCTTGGCACCGGCGAGGCAGGCCTCACGCAGCGGGCAGGTCTGGCACAGCGACTTCGCGTACTCGACGTCGGCCGGGGACTCGGCGAAGAAGACCTCCGGGTCGTACGAACGGCACGGAACGGCTACACCCAGGTTCTCGATGGCCTCATCGAGTTCGGTGAGGGCGGTGAGCGGGATCAAGGAGTCCTCCGAGGAGTCAGGCGGTCGGTTCAGGTCGGTCGATGCGGACGGGGCGTGTGCGTTGAGTTGCACGGTGTGTGGTCCTCGTCTCTTTGGTCCGGCTGGTGGCCGGGCTCTGGCAAATCAAAAGGGCCGCGGATCCCGGTGTGGGTTCCGCGGCCCTGGAAGGTGCCGACCTGATCCTGGATCAGGCTGGATAACTCCAGGGTTCGAGCCTGCGGAAGGCCCACGTCTTGTGGTGCTGCTGCTGCGTCCGGGATTCGGCACCATTGGCCGCAAAGGCATAGGCCATTGCCTGTGCCACTGCCGCTACCGCAGGTGCCTGGATCGGTCGCTCACTGAGGCGCGCCTCATTGACGCCGGGCATACCGGCGCCAGGAAGCGCGGAGCCGAGCAGGCAGGTGGCGACGACCGATCGATCGGCCTTTTTGATGGTGTTGATGAAGCTGATCATTTGGTCTTCGCCTCCTCTCGGCGTCTCAGGGACCGATCGAAACCAGTCCGGGTGTTCAAGTACAACACGGAATCCTCGGCTCCTGGAAGGGCCGTTGTCTCCGTGCTCGGAAGGCTATGGGTATGGCCTCCGCGCGCGCAAACTATTTTTCCGTCGAGTTTTGCCAAGGGTCACCCGAATGGCTTCCCCCGGCACCGTCGTCACCCTCGCCGTCGGCTGCCGAGGGCAGTTCCCGCCCCGCGCACAGTGCGAGAACGTCGGCTCCGAACCGGTCGAGCTTGCGCCGTCCGACACCGGCGATGCGGGCGAGCTCCGACGCGGCTTCCGGAACGGCCTCGGCGATCGCGAGCAGCGTCTTGTCGGTGAAGACGCAATAGGCCGGCTGCCCCAGCAGCCCCGCCTGCTCCGCCCGCCAGTCGCGCAGCCGCTCATAGAGCGCCTCGTCCAGCTCGGACGGGCAGCCCTCGCAGCGCATCAGCTTCATCTCGCCCGCGTCGGTCAGCGCCCGGCCGCACACCCGGCAGTGGACCGGACCGCGCCGCCTGCGCACCGCGCCGCCCCCGCCGCCCGGGGCAGCCGCCCCGCGCTCGATCCCGCCGGCCCCGCCGAGCGTGCGGGCACCCACGGCCTGGGAGCCGGGCCGCAGCCCGTTGAGAAAGCGGGTGGGGCGACGGGAGGCCCGGCCGCCCGGAGCCCGTGAGAGCGCCCAGGACAGCGTCAGATGGTGACGGGCGCGGGTGACCCCCACATAGAGCAGCCGGCGCTCCTCCTCGATCTGCTGGTCCGTCTTGGCGTAGGTGATCGGCATCATTCCCTCGGTGAGACCGACCAGGAAGACGGCGTCCCATTCGAGGCCCTTGGCGGCGTGGAGTGAGGCGAGGGTCACACCTTCGACGGTCGGGGCGTGCTGCGCCGCCGCCCGCTCGTCGAGCTCCGCCACCAGATCGGAGAGCGTGGCCCCGGGACGGCTGCCCGCGAAGTCCTCGGCGAGCCGCACCAGGGCGGCCAGGGACTCCCAGCGGTCGCGCACCGCGCCCGACCCCGCCGGGGGCTCGGGCGTCCAGCCACGGGTGCCCAGCACGGCCCGCACCTGGGACGGGATGTCGGCATCCGCCAGCGCCGGGTCGGCACTTCTCCCGCGGGCCGCGCCGCGCAGCAGCAGCCCCGCCTCGCGCACCTCGGGACGCTCGAAGAACCGCTCGGCGCCGCGCAGCTGATAGGGCACCTGGGCATCGGCCAGCGCCTGCTCATAGAGCTCCGACTGGGCGTTGACCCGGTAGAGGACCGCGATCTGGCTCGCCGGGACGCCCCCGCCCCCCTGCTCGACCGGGGTGATCAGCTCACGGATCCGGCGGGCGGTGCCCTCGGCCTCGGCCGGCTCGTCCGCATAGGCGGCGTAGACCGGGTCGGGGCCGGCCTCCCGCTGGGAGACCAGCTCCAGCCGGTGCTCGGCGGCCCGGCCACGGGCCTGGGAGAGCAGCCCGTTGGCCAGGTGGACCACCTGGGGGGTGGAGCGGTAGTCCCGGATCAGCTTGACCACCGTGGCCCCGGGGTGGCGGGTGCGGAAGTTCAGCAGATGGTCGGGGGTGGCGCCGGTGAAGGAGTAGATGGTCTGGCTGGCGTCGCCGACCACGCACAGGCTGTCCCGGTCGCCCAGCCACAGCTCCAGCAGCCGCTGCTGCAGCGGGCTGACGTCCTGGTACTCGTCGACCACGAAGTGCTGGTACTGGCGGCGGACCTGATCGGCGATGTCATGCCGCTCCTGGAGCACACCGACCGTGAGGAGCAGCACATCCTCGAAGTCGATGACGCCGCGGTCGCGCTTCAACTGCTCATAGGTGGCGTAGATCCGGCCGATCTCGGCGGCGTCGCGGGGGGCCTCCCGGCCGGACTTGGCGGCCACGGCCGGATAGTCCTCGGGCACGGTCTGGGTGACCTTCGACCATTCGATCTCGCCGGTCACGTCCCGCAGCTCATTGCGGTCCAGCCGGACCCGGCAGCGCGCGGCGGCCTCGGCCACGAGCTGCACCTTGCGCTCGACCAGCCGCGGCACCTCACCGCCAACCGCCTTGGGCCAGAAATACTGCAGCTGGCGCAGGGCCGCCGAGTGGAAGGTGCGCGCCTGCACCCCGCCCGCGCCGAGCTGCCGCAGCCGGCCGCGCATCTCCCCCGCCGCCCGGTTGGTGAAGGTGACGGCCAGCACGCTGGCGGGCTGGAGCATGCCCGCGCGCACCCCATAGGCGATCCGGTGGGTGATGGCGCGGGTCTTGCCGGTGCCGGCCCCGGCCAGCACGCACACCGCGCCGTGCAGGGACGTCGCCACCTCGCGCTGCTCGGGGTCGAGCCCGTCGAGCACCGCGTCGGCGTCACGCGGCGTGGCCGCGTAGGCACCCGGTGTGGAGCCTTGCGGGAACAGAGTGGAGGACGTTGCTGCAGTCACCCCGCCATGCTGCCAGGTCCCCTGGGACCCCCGTGCCGGTTGTCCACAGCCATCCCCTTCCGGTCATATGAATACCGGGAATGACCGGCGGAGGGTGAGCGTTCACCTTCTGCCCACCCACCACGACCCCGAGGAGAGCGAAGACCGATGTCCGGCACTGTGACGATGTACAGCACCACCTGGTGCGGCTACTGCCGCCGCCTGAAGGGGCAGATGGACCGCGAGGGCATCGCCTACACCGAGATCAACATCGAGCAGGACCCGGAGTCCGCGGCCTTCGTCGAGAAGGCGAACGGTGGCAACCAGACCGTGCCGACCGTCCTCTTCCCCGATGGGTCGACCCTGACCAACCCGTCCCTGGCGCAGGTCAAGGCCAAGGTCGGCGTCTGAGTCAGCCTCGCGGCAGCGGCTCGCCGTACCAGAGCTCGATCAGCCGGGCCGCGATCGAGATACCGGACGGAGGCAGGACCTCCCCGGACTCGATCGCGGCCCGCAGGTCGTCCCGGGAGAACCAGCGCGCCTCGTGGATCTCCTCCCCGTCCACCTGGATCAGGGAGGACGTGGCCTGCGCCATGAAGCCGAGCATCAGGCTGGACGGGAACGGCCAGGGCTGGCTGGCCACGTACTCGACCTCGCCGACCGTGACACCCGCCTCCTCCGCCACCTCGCGGACCACGGCCTGCTCGATCGACTCGCCCGGCTCCACGAAGCCCGCGAGCGTCGAGAAGCGCCCCTCCGGCCAGTGCACCTGGCGCCCCAGCAGCGCACGGTCCTGCTCGTCCCGCACCAGCATGATCACGGCGGGGTCGGTCCGCGGGTAGTGCTCGGCCCCGCACGCGGGGCAGCGGCGGATATGGCCCGCCGCCGCGATCATCGTGCGCTCACCGCAGCGTGAGCAGAAGCGGTGCAGCCGCTGCCAGTTCTCCAGCGCGACCGCGTGCACCAGCAGCCCCGCATCGCGCTCGGACAGCAGCGCGCCCGCCTCACGCAGCCCGGCGGGGCGCGCCGACTGGTCCATCCGCCCCGGCAGGGAGTCCTTCTGCAGCGCGAAGTAGCGCACGCCCTCCTCGTCGGTGCCCAGGAAATAGCGGTGGGTCTCGGTGGGCGGGGCCTCGAAGGACGGGGTCATGACGAGCTCGGTGCGGCCGTCCGGGGTGTCGTCGACCAGCGCCTGGCCGCCGGAGACCACGAAGACACGCGTCGTCGGGTGACTCCACGCCGCCGCCAGCCACGCCTCGTCCAGGCGGTGATGCGCGGAGCGGTCGATGCCGCTCGGGGCAGCGAGCGTGATCGGCCGGTCGGTGGCGTGGTCGGTCCAGGTGGTCACGGCTGCTTCCAACTCCCCCAGCGAAATGGGTGGTTTACGTACATAAGCGAGCTATTCCCGTCCATTCTCGGCGAGATCGTCCCAGAGGTGGGCGGCCGTCTCGGCACCCTTCATGAGCAGGCCGAGCTCGACCTTCTCGTTGGGCGCGTGCCAGCCGTCGGACGGCACCGAGATGCCCAGGAAGAGCACCGGGGCACCGAGGACGTCCTGGAGATCGGCGGCGGGGCCCGATCCGCCCTCGCGGGTGAAGCGGATCTCCTGGCCGAAGGCGCGCCCCACGGCCCGGACGACGGACTGGAGCGCGGGGTGGTCCAGCGGGGTCAGACAGGGACGGGTGGCGCCCCAATAGGTGATCTCATGGCGGATACCGGCCGGGAGCTGAGCGGCGACCCAGTCCCGTACGGCCGCCTGGACCTTCTCCACGTCCTGGCCCGCCACCAGCCGGAAGGACAGCTTCAGCTGGGCGGCCGAGGGCACGATGGTCTTTCCGCCCGGCCCCTGGTAGCCCCCGCCGATGCCGTTGACCTCGGCGGTCGGACGGGCCCAGATGCGCTCCAGGGTGGAGTGGCCCGCCTCGCCGAGCGTGGCCCGCGAATGCGCGGTCCGCAGCCAGCCCGCCTCGTCGAAGGGCAGCTCGGCGAAGAGCGCGCGCTCGCGGTCGGTGAGCTCCACGACACCGTCGTAGAAGCCGGGGATGGCCACCTTACGGTCGGCGTCGTGCAGCGCGGCGGCCAGCCGGGCGGCCTCGGTGGCCGGGTTGGGGACCGCGCCGCCGAAGGAGCCGGAGTGGATGTCCTGGCCGGGGCCGTGGAGATCGATCTGGCAGTCGACGAGGCCCCGCATGCCGGTGCAGACGGTCGGGGTGTCCTCGGACCACATCCCGGTGTCGGAGACGATCACGGTGTCGCAGGCCAGCCGGTCTGCGTGCGCGCGGATCAGCTCGGGGAAATGCGGAGAGCCGGACTCCTCCTCACCCTCGATCAGCAGCTTGAGGTTCACCGCGGGCGCGCGGCGGCCGGTCACGGCCAGATGCGCGCGTATCCCCAGGGTGTGGAAGAGGACCTGCCCCTTGTCGTCGGCGGCGCCGCGGGCGTAGAGCCTGCCGTCCTCGATGACGGGCTCGAAGGGGTCGGTGCGCCAGCCGTCCTCGCGGTCGGCGGGCTGGACGTCGTGGTGACCGTAGACGAGCACCGTAAGGGCGTCGGGATCGCCGGACGGCCACTCGGCGAAGACGGCCGGGGCGCCCGGTGTGTCCCATATCTCAGCCACCGGGAAGCCCGTCGCGGCCAGGTGGTCCCTCAGCCACTGGGCGCTGCGCCGGACGTCGTCGGCGCGGGCCGGGTCGGCGGATACGGACGGGATGCGCAGCCACTCGGAGAGTTCGGCGAGAAAGGCGGCGCGATGGCTGTCCACATAGGCGCGGACGGCGTTGTCCGTGTCCGGGGTGTTGCTCATGGATGTGAGCCTATCCGGCCCGCGGCGGGACGCGGGCGGGGGCCTCCGGGGCGCTCATGAGCGCTCGCTCTCGGTGACGGTTTCGGCGTCCATACGGTCATTCCCGGTCGCGCCCTCGTCCACGGCCCCGTCCCCGGCCCCGTCCCCGGCCACGTCCACCTCCACGCCCCCATCCCCGTCCTCCGGCTCGCCGAGCGTCCCGCCGCCGGCCTCGCCGCCCGGCTCCCCGAGCAGGACGCGCTCGAGCCCGGCCCGGCCGGGCAGCCCGGCGGGGCGCACGACCTCACCGCTGCGCACGTACACGAACGCCGCTGTGACCGCCGACAGGGGCAGTCCATGCTGCTCGGCCCAGGCGAGGCGGTAGATGGCCAGCTGGAGCGGGTCGGCGTCCTGGGAGCGGCCGGTCTTCCAGTCGACGATCTCGTAGCGCGGGCCCCCGTCGGGGCCCGTCCCGGACGAGCGGTACACCGCGTCGATCCGGCCGCGGATGATGCGGCCCGCCAGGGTCAGCTGGACCGGCACCTCCACGCGGTAAGGGGTGCGACGGGCATACGGCGTGCGCGCGAACGCCTCCTTGAGCGCGGTCAGATCCCGCTCGTCGGCGATCTCCGCCTCGTCCTCCTCACCGCCCGGCAGTTCGTCGGGGCCGAGGAAGGGCAGCGACAGCGCCTCGAAACGCGCTTCGACCCAGGCGTGGAAGCGGGTGCCGCGCCGGGCGGCGGGGCGCGGCGGCCGGGGCATGGGGCGGGCCAGCTCGCGTGCGAAGCCGTCCGGGTCGGCGGCGAGACGCAGCAGCTGGGAGGCGGTGAGCGTCCCCGGCAGGGGCACCTCGTGCACGGTCTCGCGGGCGCGGCGCAGCTCCCCGGCGAGTGCGTCCAGATCGCGGTCCCAGGAGCCGGCCAGCCGGGCCTCCTCGGGCGCCAGCTCGTCCTCGGCCGGTTCCCGCGTGATATCCGGCACACCTGGTTCCGCTGCGCCGTAAGGATCGAGGCGCGGGCCGTCGCCGTACGGCTCGTCCTCGTACGGCTCGTACGGCTCGTCGGCCGCCTCACCGTACGGGCCCTCGTCCGGGTGCCCGTCCGCGTCCTCGTAAGGGTCCTCCGGAGGCTCGGGCCACTCCTCCTCCAGGGGCTCAGGTTCCTCCGGTGGCTCCAGGTCGTCCGGCGGCTCCGGGAACGGCTCCCCGTCAGCCGAAGGGTGCCCCCCGTCATGCGCGGTCGCCCGCTCCCCCGCCGTCTCGATGCGCGCCAGATGAGCGAGCACCACATCGGCGGCGCGGCGCCGGTGGCGCAGCGCGGCCGGGTCCAGCGGAAGCGGCCAGGCCCGGTCGGCCGCCGACTCCCGCAGGGCCGGGTTCTCCGCGCCCTCCTCCGGCGGCTCGGCCCATGCCTCGACCTCTCCGTACCCCGCCTCACAGTGCTCGCGCAGCGCGTCCAGGAAGGCCGACGGGCCGCGCGGCCGCTTCTGGGTGGGGCCCCACCAGTGGCCGGAGCCCAGCAGCAGCGACCGCGGCCGGGTGAAGGTCACATAGCCCAGCCGGAGCTCCTCGGTCCGCTGATGCCCCTTCATGGCGTCCTTGAAGGCCGCGATCCCCTTGCTGTCCCAGGCCGTGACGTCCGGGAGGGTCCGCGCGTCCCCGCGCAGCTCATGCGGCAGGACCCTCGCGTTCGCCGTCCAGGACTCGCGGGACTGTTCGCTCGGGAACTGCTTGGCGACCAGCCCCGGCACCGCCACCACGTCCCACTCCAGCCCCTTGGACTTGTGGGCGGTGAGCACCTTGACCGTGTTCTCGCCGCCGGGGAGGGCGTTGTCGAGACCCTTTTCGTACTGCGCGGCGGTGCGCAGAAAGCCGAGGAAGCTCTGCAGGGTGGCCTCGCCCTCCAGGGCCGCGCCGCCCTCCCGGCCCGCGAAGGCGGCCGCGACGTCCAGGAAGTTGCCGAGCGTCTCGCGGCGGCGCGCGGCCAGGGCGTGCGGCGAGGCGGACAGCTCGACCTCGAGGCCCGTGGTGGCCAGGACCCGGTGGAGCACGTCCATCAGCGGATCGGCCAGTGTGCGGCGCAGTTCGCGGAGTTCGGCGGCGAGCCGGGCGAACCGGATCCGTGCCTCGGCCGAGAAGGGCAGCCCGTCGTCGGGGCCGCCGCCCGCCTCCAGGAAGGTGTCGAGGGCGTCGGCCAGGGAGATCACCTCGGAGGGGTCGGTGCCCTCGACGGCTCCGGCGAGCCGGAGATCCGGATCGTCCTCCGCACCGTCCGGCCCGCCGTGGGAGACCAGCGCGCGGGCGCGGCGGCCCAGCAGCGCGAGGTCGCGGGGGCCGATCCGCCAGCGCGGCCCGGTGAGCAGGCGGACCAGCGCGGCGTTGGCCCCCGGGTCCTGAAGGACCTCGCAGACGGCCACCAGATCGGCGACCTCCGGCAGATGCAGCAGCCCCGACAGGCCCACCACCTCCACCGGAACATCCCGCTCCACCAAGGCGCCCTGGATCTGCGCGAAGTCACCCGCCGTACGGCACAGGACCGCGATCTCACCGGGCGGGGTGCCGGTGCGCACCAGGTGGGCGATGGAGTCGGTGAGCCAGGCCAGCTCCTCGGCGTGGGTGGGCAGCAGGGCGCAGCGGACCGCTCCGTCCCGCTCGGCGCCGGGCGCGGGGCGCAGCGCCTCGACGCCCTCGTGCATCGCGCGCAGCGGGGCGGCCAGCCCGTTGGCGAGGTCCAGGAGGCGGCCGCCGCTGCGGCGGTTCTCGCTGAGCGCGAAGCGCCGCGCCGGGCTTTTGTCGGCGTGCGGGAAGTGCTCGGGGAAGTCGTCCAGGTTGGCCACGGAGGCGCCGCGCCAGCCGTAGATGGCCTGGCAGGGGTCGCCGACGGCGGTGACGGGGTGTCCGGTGCCGCCGCCGAAGAGGCCGGACAGCAGCAGCCGCTGGGCGACCGAGGTGTCCTGGTACTCGTCGAGCAGGACGACCGCGAACTGCTCGCGCAGGATCCGGCCGACCTCCGGGTGGTCGAGGGCCAGGGTGGCCGAATGGGCGATCTGGTCGCCGAAGTCGAGCAGATCACGCCGCCGCTTCTCCTCGCGGTACGCCTCGACCAGGCCCAGCAGCTCCTGGCGGGCGTGGGCGGCCTCGGGCACCTTGCGCAGCGCCTCGTTGGTGAGCCGCGCCCCCTCCAGCGTCCGCAGCAGCTCGGTGTCGTACGCGCGCAGCCGCCCGGCGGGGACGAGGTGCTCGGCGAGCTCGGCGTCGAGCGCGAGCAGATCGGTGACCAGGTCGGAGAAGGGGCGGGTGAGCGCCGGATACGGGCCGGGGGCGGAGCGCAGGACGCGTGCGGCGAGCTGGAAGCGGGTGGCGTCGGCGAGCAGCCGGGCGCTCGGCTCCAGGCCGACGCGCAGCCCGTGGTCCTTGAGCAGCTGTCCGGCGAAGGCGTGGTAGGTGGAGATGACGGGCTCGCCCGCGGCCTCCTCGGTGGCGCCCGGATCCGGGTCCTGGTCCACGATGCCGGCCGTGACGAGAGCCTTGCGGACCCGCTCGGCCAGCTCTCCGGCGGCCTTGTTGGTGAACGTGAGGCCGAGCACCCGGTCGGGCGCGACCTGTCCGGTGCCGACCAGCCAGACGACGCGGGCGGCCATCACCGTGGTCTTGCCGGAGCCTGCCCCGGCGACGATCACCTGCGGGGCGGGCGGCGCGGTGATGCACTCCACCTGCTCCGGGGTGAACGGGATCCCGAGGAGTTCCTTGAGCTCCTCGGGATCGGTGATGCGGGCTGACACTCCAGTGAGGCTATCGGTGCCCACCGACACGCCCCGCCGCTCCGGTGGGCGCCCGCCCCGGGGTCCATGCCCGGTACGCGAAGGCGTCAGTCGACCACATGGCGCCCCTCCGCCCGGGCGCTGCACGCGCCGCGGAAGGCGCAGCGCTCGCAGTGGTCGCCCGTGGTCGGGGTGAACCGCTCGTCGAGGACGCGCCCGGCCGCGGTGGCGAGCAGCTGCCCCACCCACTCCCCGTCCGGCGGCTCCTGGGCCTGGACCTTGGGGATCTCGTCGCCGCCGTCCTTCCTGGCGGCTCCCTGCCGCAGCTGGACGAGCTCCGCGCCGCCCGGCTCGGGGCGCCCGCCCTCGAAGAGGTCGTCGACGGCGCCCTCGCGCACCGCCAGCTGATAGGCCGCCAGCTGGGGGTGGTGCTCGACATCGCCGCGGCTCACGGTCTGCTTGCCGGTCTTGAAGTCGACGACGTAGGCGCGCCCCTCGCCATCCGTCTCGACGCGGTCCATGCTGCCGCGGATGCGCACCTTATAGACGTCGGCTTCGAGCGTGACGTCGAAGGAGTGCTCGGTGGCGACCGGGGTGCGGCCGCCGCGCTCCATCACATGCCAGTGCAGAAAGCGCTCCAGGGCCGCCCGTGCCTGCTCCTTCTCCTGCCGTGACTTCCAGGGGGCGTCGAAGGCGAGCGCGTCCCATACGGAGTCCAGGCGCTCCATGAGGACCGCGAGATCGGCCGGGGTGCGGCCGGAGGCGACCTCGTCGGCCAGGACGTGCACGACGTTGCCGAAGCCCTGGGCGGCCGTCGAGGGCGCGTCGGCCTTCACCTCGCGCCCCAGGAACCACTGGAGCGAGCAGGTGTTGACGAGCTGGTCGAGCGCGCTGCCGGACAGCGCCACGGGCCGGTCCCGGTCGCGCAGCGGGACCTCGCTGTGGGTCGGCTCGTGCAGCCCCCACCAGCGGTGCGGGTGGGCGGCCGGGACCAGCGGCCGGCCCTCCTCGTCGCGCAGCGCCGCGAGCCGCGCCAGCCGGCGCGCGGCAGCGTCGCGCAGCGCCTCCGAGGCGTCCGGGTCGACGGTGGTGGCACGCAGCTCGGCGACGAGCGCGGCGACGGACAGCGGGCGGCGCGGCCGCTGGGTGACGTCGGTGGGCGGGACGCCCAGTTCGGCGAGGAATCGGGAGGGCTGGTCCCCGTCCTCGGAGGCGGCCTTGACGGCGGTGACCACGAGCCGTTCCTTGGCGCGGGTCGCCGCCACGTAGAACAGCCGCCGCTCCTCGGCCAGCAGCGCGCCCGGCGGCAGCGGCTCGGCCAGCCCGTCCCGGCCGATCCGGTCGGCCTCCAGGAGCGAGCCGCGCCGCCGCAGATCCGGCCACAGCCCCTCCTGTACCCCCGCGACGACCACCAGGGCCCATTCGAGCCCCTTGGAGCGGTGGGCGGTCATCAGCCGTACGGCGTCGGGGCGGACCATCCGGCGGGAGAGGGTGTCGGCGGCGATGTCCTGGGCGTCGATCTCCTCCAGGAAGTTGAGGGCGCCGCGGCCGCCGGTGCGCTCCTCGGCGCGGGCGGCGGTCTCGAACAGCGCGCACACCGCGTCGAGGTCGCGGTCCGCGTTTCGCCCGGCGGTGCCGCCGCGCTGCGCGGCCCGCTCCAGCCGGCCGGGCCAGGAGGTGCCGTCCCACAGCCGCCACAGCGCCTGTTCGGCGGTGCCGCCCCGGGCCAGTGCCTCCCGGGCGGTACGCAGCAGCAGCCCGAGCCGCTGGGCGCCGCGTGCGTACGCCGGGTCGTGGACGGCCAGCCGCTCCGGCTCGGCGAGCGCCTCGGCGAGCAGGACGTCGGAGGGGCGCGGCACCGTGCGTCCGGCGGACCGCTCCTCCTCGCGCAGCGCACGGCCCAGGCGGCGCAGATCGGCGGCGTCCATACCGCCCAGCGGCGAGGTGAGCAGGGTCAGTGCGGTCTCGACGCCGAGGACCGCGGACAGCCCGCCGCTGTCCGGCAGCGCGGCCGTGGCGGCGGCGCGCAGCGCGGTCAGCAGGGGGGCCACGGCGGGCTCATGGCGCAGCGGGATGTCATCGCCGTCCACCTCGACGGGGACGCCCGCCGAGGTGAGCGCCCGGCGCACCCCGGGGATCGAGCGCCCCCCGGCGCGCACCAGGACGGCCATCTCGCGCCATGGCACCCCGTCCTCCAGATGGGCGCGGCGCAGGATGTCGGCCACGTTGTCGAGCTCGGCGCCCGCGGTGGGGTACGTGTACGCCTCGGCGCGGCCGCCGTCGCGGACGGCCGCGAGTTCCCGATGCGCCCTTACGGCTCGCGCGGGCAGCCGGGTGAGCGGCATCCGGCCGGTGATCCGCCGGGTGGCCGCGAGCAGGGCGGCCCCCGAACGGCGGGAGACGGTGAGCACCTCCATGTCGGCGGGCCGGCCGTCCGCCCGCGGGAAGTCCTCGCGGAAGCGGAGGATGCCGCCCACGTCGGCGCCCCGGAAGGCGTAGATCGACTGATCGGGGTCGCCGAAGGCGAGCAGGGTCCGGCCGCCGCCCGCGAGCGCCCCCAGCAGCCGGCCCTGGGCCACGTCGGTGTCCTGGTACTCGTCGACGAACACGGCGTCGTACCGCCCCGCCAGCTCGGCCGCGACCTCCGGCCGACCGGCGAGCAGCACCGCGCGGTGCACCAGCTCCGCGTAGTCCAGCACCCCCTGGGCGTCCAGGACGTCGAGGTACTCGGCGAGGAAACCGGCCGCGGCGGACCAGTCGGGGCGCCCGGTGCGCTCGGCGAACTCCCCCAGCGCCCGCGGGCCCAGGCCCAGCTCCCGGCTGCGGGCGAGCACCGCGCGCACCTCGTCGGCGAAGCCCCGGGTGGTCAGGCAGGCGCGCAGGTCGTCGGGCCAGCGGACGGAGGCCCGGCCCTCGCGCGCCAGCTCTGCCTGACCGGCGAGCAGCTCCCTGACGACGACGTCCTGCTCCGGTCCGGAGAGCAGCCGCAGCGGATCGACGAAGAGGTCGACGTCCTGGTGGGCGCGGACCAGGGCGTAGCAGTAGGAGTGGAAGGTCGTGGCCCGCGGGGCGCTCGCGCCGCCCAGGCGCGCGGCCATGCGGTCGCGCAGCTCGACGGCGGCCTTACGGCTGAAGGTGAGCACCAGGAGCCGCTCGGGGTCCGCGCCCTCGCGCACCCGGCGGGCCACCGCCTCCACGAGCGTCGTCGTCTTGCCCGTGCCGGGCCCGGCGAGCACCAGCAATGGACCGCCCCGATGCTCAACCACAGCGCGCTGCCGTGCGTCCAGGACAGGAAGGGTTCCTGGCTCCGGCCGATGACGGAGCAGGCGGTAGACGCCCGAGGCCGACTGCCGTGAGGAGGGCTGCCGCGCCTGCCGCTGCCGTGGAAGGGACGAGGGGGAGGAGCTCACGTTGGATCGCCGGTCCTGGTGGGTTGGCTGGGTGCGGGACAGCCTCTCATGCACGGCGGGGCCTCACCCGGATGGCTGTGGATACCGCCGGTACGACGACCGCGGGCCCGGAACGCCGGCGGCTGTGGTCCCGCCGCCGCGTGCGGCCCCCCTACCGGCCGTGGTCCTGCCCGCCCCCGTCCCACCGCGCCCTGGCCATGTCGATCCGCGGCACATGGCCCTCGGCCGAGCGCGCCGCCTCGCGCAGCGGGGTGCCCTCCTCGCGATAGTGGTCAAGAGCGCGCAGCTCGTGGCCGGGCAGCAGCACACCGTCCGCGCGCACCACCCGCCACCACGGCACGGCGCCCCCGTAGAGCGCCATCACCCGCCCCACCTGGCGCGGCCCGCCCTCCTCCAGCCATTCCGCGACGTCCCCGTAGGTCATCACCCGGCCGGAGGGAATCGACTCGGCCACGTCCAGCACCCGCTCGGCGTACTCGGGCAGCTCGTGGGCGCCGTCCCCGTCCGCCGGCTCCCCGCTCTCCCCACTCACTCGGCTCATCCGCCCCATCCTGCCGCACCCCTCCGACAGCCGCGCTCACAACCGCGCCCACAGCCGTGCCGAGCGCCCCGCCGAGCGCCCCGCGAGCCGTGGCGAGAGGCCCGCTCCGGGGCCGATTGCGGTTCGATCACGCATTGTGCGGGAATCCTCAGCAGGGCGTACCATTCGGGGTCCACGTCCCCGAAATGCACCCTGATGCCCCCCTCCGCAGCCCGGGCATGCCACCATCTTCCGGGCGGTGACTGGTGATACGAGATCAAGAAGAGACGGCGAAGCAGCAGGGTGCGCAGCCTCCGGAGGAGGAGGCCCGCACCCCGGAGTCGTTGCCGCACTCCAAGGCGCCGTCCGGCGGCCGGCAGGAGCCCCCGGAGGCGGGGGATGACTGCGGCCCGGACGGACCGGAGGGCCATGTGGACCGGGTCTCCGGGGACGAGCCGCTGCTGCCCGCCCGTGTCCACCGCCCCGCCGATCTGCTGCGGCTGCTGCTCGGGGTCCTCGGCATGGCCGTCGTCCTGGCCATCGCGGCCTTCGCCCACGGCACCACCGCGGGTCTGGAGAAGGACATCGGGCACGGCGCCAACCAGGCGCCCCCACTCCTGATCGACTTCGCGGGGCTCACGGCCGGGGTGGCCGTCCTCGTCCTGCCGGTGGCCTTCGCCTTCGAGCGGCTGATCAAACGGGACGGGCTGCGGATCGCCGACGGCGTGCTGGCCGCGGTGCTGGCCCACGGGGTGTCGCTCGCCACGGACCTCTGGGTCGCCAGGGCCGCCCCCGACTCGATCCGCGAAGCGCTCACCCAGCCCGCGCCCGGCGGCGCCTTCAGCGACCCCGTGCACGGCTATCTCGCCCCCGTCATCGCCTATATGACGGCCGTCGGCATGGCCCGGCGCCCGCGCTGGCGGGTGGCCATGTGGTGCGTCCTGCTGCTCGACGCCTTCGCGGTGCTCGTGGGCGGCTACACCACACCGTTCTCGATCATCCTTACGGTGCTCATCGGCTGGGCGGTGGCCTACGGCACGCTCTACGCGGTCGGCTCCCCCAATGTGCGCCCCACGGGCCAGAACCTGCTCGGCGGGCTGCGCCGGGTCGGCTTCAACCCGGTCAGCGCCATGCGCGCCGAGGAGCCCGAGGACGAGCACGGCGGCCACGGCGACCGGAGCCGCCGCTATCTGGTCACCCTGGAGGACGGCCCGCCCCTGGACGTCACCGTGGTCGACCGGGAGCAGCAGGCCCAGGGCTTCTTCTACGGCGTCTGGCAGCGGCTGACCCTGCGGACGATCACCCCGCCGCGCAGCCTCCAGTCGCTGCGCCAGGCCCTGGAGCAGGAGGCGCTGCTCGCCTACGCGGCCATCGCGGCCGGGGCCAACGCGGCCAAGCTGATCGCCACCTCCGAGCTGGGCCCGGACGCCGTGATGCTGGTCTACGAGCATGTCGGCGGACGTCCGCTGCACGCCCTGCCGGACGAGGCGATCACCGACGAGCTGCTGGCCGGGGCCTGGCACCAGGTCCAGGCGCTCCAGTCGCGGAGGATCGCCCACCGGCGGCTGGACAGCGACGCCCTCCTGGTCGACCGCAACGGCACGGTCATCCTCACCGATCTGCGCGGCGGTGAGATCGCGGCCGGTGACGTGGTGCTGCGGATGGACGTCGCACAGCTGCTGACCACCCTGGGCCTGCGCGTGGGCGCCGAGCGCTCCGTGGCCGCCGCGGTGGCGGTCCTCGGCCCGGACGCGGTCGCCGACAGCCTGCCGCTGCTGCAGCCCCTGGCGCTCGGCCGGGGCACCCGCGCGACCCTGCGGCAGCTCGCGCGCGAGCGCGCCCAGCGCCAGCGGGACGCCGTCCTGGAGGCCTCCCACGCCGCCAAGGAGGCCAAGGAGGCGCGGGAGGCCGAGGAGACGGCCCAGGAGGCCGGGGCCACGGAGGCGGCCACCAGCGACCGCAGGACCAGCAAGGCCGAGAAGCAGGCGGAGAAGCGCGCCATAGAAGAGGCGATGGAGGACGCCCGCGAGGAGGATCTGCTCTCCCAGATCCGACAGCAGGTGCTGCTGGTGAGGCCGCAGGCGCCGATAGAGCCCGAGCGGCTGGAGCGCATCAAGCCGCGCACCCTGGTCAGCTTCTGCGCCGGGGCCTTCGCCGCCTACTTCCTGCTCTCCCAGTTCACCCATCTCAAGCTGGGCGCCCTGGTCGGCGAGGCCAACTGGATCTGGGTCGTCTTCGCGCTCGTCTTCTCCGCGCTCACCTATCTGGCCGCGGCACTGAGCCTGCTCGGCTTCGTCCCGGAGAAGGTGCCGCTGCCGCGGACGGTGCTGGCGCAGGTCGCCGCCTCGTTCGTGAAGCTGGTGGCGCCCGCGGCGGTCGGCGGCGTCGCCCTCAACACCCGCTTCCTGCAGCGCGCGGGGGTGCGGCCGGGGCTCGCGGTGGCCAGCGTGGGCGCCTCCCAGCTGTTCGGGCTCGCCAGCCATATCGTGCTGCTGCTGACCTTCGGCTACATCACCGGCACCGAGCGCACCCCGGCGCTCTCGCCGTCCCGGACGGTGATCGCCGGGCTGCTGACGGCCGCCGTGCTGGTCCTGGTGGTGACCGCGATCCCCGTCCTGCGGAAGTTCGTGTCCACCCGGGTGCGGTCGCTGTTCGCGGGCGTCGTCCCGCGCATGCTGGACGTGCTGCAGCGGCCCAAGAAGCTGCTCACCGGCATCGGCGGCACCCTGCTGCTGACCGCCGCCAACGTGATGTGCCTCGACTCCGCGATCCGGGCGTTCGGCGGAGAGCTGAGCTACGCGAGCATCGCCGTCGTCTTCCTCGCGGGCAACGCCCTGGGGTCGGCGGCGCCCACCCCCGGCGGTGTGGGCGCGGTCGAGGCCGCCCTGATCGCGGGTCTGACCTTCGCCGGGCTGCCGTACGAGACCGCCGCGCCCGCGGTGCTGCTCTTCCGGCTGATGGTCTTCTGGCTGCCGGTGCTGCCCGGCTGGGTGGCCTTCACCCACCTCACCCGCAAAGAGGCGCTGTAGGGGCCCTGGAGGCCCCGCCGGAGCCCTCCCGCGGCCACCGGCCGCCCGGCCACCCGTCTCACCCGTACGCCCCCGCTGTGCGCGCGCGGGGCGGCCGCCGCCCGCAGGATGGCGATACGCCGCCACCCCCGGGAGGGCCGCCGTGTCCCGACCTCTGCGCCTCGGTGCGCTGTCCACCGCCCTGCTGCTGGCCGTCCTGGCCGCCGGATGCGGTGGCGGCGGCGGACGGCCGGACACCTCGGCCCACCAGAAGCTGAACTGGTCCAGCTGCCCCGCCCCCTCCCCGGACCAGGACGCGGCCGCCACCAAGGCCCCGGGCGGGCAGTGGGAGTGCGCGACGCTCCACGCACCGCTGGACTACCGCAAGCCGCACGGCCGGACCATCGGCATCGCCATGATCCGCGCCAAGGCCACCGACCGGCGCCACCGGATCGGCTCGCTCATCTTCAACTTCGGCGGCCCCGGCGGTTCGGGCGTGGCCACCCTCCCGGCCCTCGCCAACAGCTACAAGCAGTTGCGCACCCGCTACGACCTGGTCAGCTTCGATCCGCGCGGCGTCGGCCGCAGCAGCGGGGTGCGCTGCCTCGGGGACCGGCAGCTCGACGCCTACTACGCCGCCGACTCCACCCCGGACAACAAGGCCGAGGTGCAGAGCCAGCTCCGCCGGGTCAAGACCTACGCCGCCGCCTGCGAGAAGAACTCCGGCCCGATCCTGCCCTACGTCGGCACCACCAACGCCGCCCGCGACATGGACCTCATGCGCGGCGTCCTCGGCGACAAGAAGATGCACTACTTCGGCGTCTCCTACGGCACCGAACTCGGCGGCGTCTACGCCCATCTGTTCCCGAAGAAGGTGGGGCGCGCCCTCTTCGACGGGGTCGTGGACCCCATGCAGACACCCGAGCAGGGCGCGCTCGCCCAGGCCAAGGGGTTTCAGCGCGCCCTGAGCGACTATCTGAAGGCGTGCACCAAGAGCACCGTCTCCAGCTGCCCCACCCAGCCCCGGATCCGCACGCTGCTGAAGCGGCTCGACAGCCGTCCGGTGCGCGGCTACGGCGGCCGGAAGCTGACCGAGTCCCTGGCCGACGGCGGCATCGCGCAGTCCCTGTACTCCCGGGACTACTGGCAGTACCTCACCCAGGGGATCGCGGGCGCCCAGCAGGGCGACGGCAGAATCCTGCTGGCCCTGGGCGACGCCTTGAACGGCCGCGGCCCGGACGGCCACTACAGCACCCTGCAGTCCGCGCTGACCGCCATCACCTGCGCCGACTTCAAGCAGCGCTATACGGTCGCCGACATCGAGCGGAAGCTGCCCACCTTCCGTAAGGTCTCCCCCGTCTTCGGCGACATGATGGCGTGGGGCCTGACGCAGTGCACCGACTGGCCGGTCCGCGGCGCCTGGACCACGCCCGACGTCAGCGCCAAGGGGGCCGCCCCGATCCTGGTCGTCGGCAACACCGGTGACCCGGCCACCCCGTACGAGGGCGCGGGGCGGATGGCGAAGGAGCTGGGGCCGGGGGTCGGGGTCGAGCTCACCTACAAGGGCGAGGGCCATGGGGCGTACGACGGCGGCAACGCCTGCGTCCGAAAGACCGTCAACGCCTATCTGCTGCAGGGCAAGGTGCCGGAGAAGGGCAAGGTCTGCGGCTAGGACCTGATCCGAACGACAGACCCTGGCCCCGGGGCCGCGCCCGGGCCCGCGCTCGCGAACCGTGACGGCATTGAGAAGAAGTTCGGACGATTCCGCCCCCGCCTCCTCATAGGATCTCCGGATATGCCGAGTTCCCCACGCACCATACGGACCAGGGCGCTGGTCTCCATGACCGCCATGGTCGCCCTCATCGCCGTCGCGGGCTGCGACGGAGACGGGGGAAGCGAGCAGGGCAAGGCCTCGGCCAAGCCCTCGGCGCCGGCCCCGGCCGCGCCCTCGGGCTCCGGGCTGCCGGGCTCGCTCACCGGTCAGAAGCTCAACTGGTCGTCCTGCCCTGCCCCGACCGCGATCCAGGGCACCGGTGAGAAGCCCGGAGACGAGTGGGAATGCGCCACGCTCAAGGCGCCGCTCGACTACGCGAAGCCCAAGGGCGAGACCATCGATCTGGCCATGATCCGTGCCAAGGCGAACGGGCGGGGCAAGCGCATCGGCTCCCTGGTGTTCAACTTCGGCGGACCCGGCGGCTCCGGTGTCTCCTCGCTGCCCGGTTTCGCCGCCGCCTACGACACCTTGCGCTCCCGCTATGACCTGGTGAGCTTCGATCCGCGCGGGGTCGGGGAGAGCGCCGGGGTGACCTGCCAGAGCGACAAGCAGATCGACGCCTCCGACTCCGTCGACGGCACTCCGGACGACGACGCCGAGGTCAAGACGGCGATGGCGGACGCCAGGGCGTTCATCAAGGGCTGCCAGAAGCGTTCCGGCACGGTGCTCGCCCATGTGGACACCGTGAGCGCCGCCCGTGACATGGACCTCATGCGGCAGGTGCTCGGCGACGACAAGCTCTCGTACTTCGGCATCTCCTACGGCACCGAACTCGGCGGCGTCTACGCCCACCTCTTCCCCGGCCGGGTGGGACGCGCGGTCCTGGACGCCGTGGTCGACCCCACCGAGGACCCCGAGCAGGGCTCCTACGGCCAGGCGAAGGGGTTCCAGCTCGCGCTGGACAACTACCTCGAGGACTGCGCCAAGAAGGGCGCGGCCTGCCCGACCGGCGGCGATCCGGCGGCCGGCACGGACCGGATCGTCGACTTCCTGAAGCGGCTCGACAAGAAGCCGCTGTCCACCGAGAGCGGCCGCAAGCTCACCCAGGACGGGGCGCTGAGCGGGATCGCCGCCGCGCTCTACGACAAGGAGAGCTGGAAGTACCTGACGCTCGGGCTGCAGGAGGCGATCCAGCTCGACGAGGGCAATCTGCTGCTCGCGATGGCGGATTCCATGTCCGGCCGCGACGACGACGGCCACTACAGCAACATCAACGCCGCCAATGCCGCGATCAACTGCGTGGACGACAGGCAGCGTTACACGGTGACCGATGTGAAGGCGCAGCTGCCGCGCTTCCGCAAGGCGTCACCGGTCTTCGGCGAGTATCTGGCCTGGGGCCTGCTCGGCTGCACCGACTGGCCGGTGGAGGGCACCACGGACACCCCGGACGTCAGCGCCAAGGGCTCGGCGCCGATCCTCGTGGTCGGCAACACCGGCGACCCGGCCACCCCGTACGAGGGGGCGCGGAAGATGGTCGAGGAGCTGGGCAAGGGCGTGGGCGTCGAGGTCACCTACAGGGGGCAGGGCCATGGCGCGTACAACAGCGGCAACGCCTGTATGACGAAGACCGTGAACGCCTATCTGCTGGACGGGAAGGTGCCCGCGAGCGGCACGACCTGCCGGTAAGGGGCGCAGGGAGCATGGAGAGGCCCGGATCGCCGTAAGGGGCTCATGGAAACGGCCAGGGGGCCGGATCGCCGTCGGCGCGGCGGTCCGGCCCCCTGGTGCGCGGTGCGTCAGGAGATCAGTAGACCGGCTTGTCGGGCTCGATCTGATTGACCCAGCCGATCACGCCGCCGCCCACATGGACGGCGTCGGAGAAGCCCGCGGACTTCAGGACGGCCAGGACCTCCGCCGACCGGACACCCGTCTTGCAATGCAAGACGATCTTCTTGTCCTGCGGCAGGTCCTGGAGGGCGCCGCCCATCAGGAAGTCGTTCTTCGGGATCAGCCGGGCGCCGGGGATCGAGACGATCTCGTACTCGTTCGGCTCGCGGACATCGATGATGTCGATGCTCTCGCCGTCGTCGATCCACTCCTTGAGCTGCTTGGGAGTGATCGTCGAACCGGCGGCCGCCTCCTGGGCCTCCTCCGACACCACACCGCAGAACGCCTCGTAGTCGATCAGCTCGGTGACGGTCGGGTTCGGACCGCAGACCGCGCAGTCGGGGTCCTTGCGGACCTTGACCTGGCGGTAGGTCATCTCCAGGGCGTCGTAGATCATCAGACGCCCGACCAGCGGGTCCCCGGTGCCGGTGAGCACCTTGATGGCCTCGGTGACCTGGATCGAGCCGATGGAGGCGCACAGCACGCCCAGCACGCCGCCCTCGGCGCAGGACGGGACCATGCCGGGGGGCGGGGGCTCCGGGTACAGGCAGCGGTAGCAGGGGCCGTGCTCGGACCAGAAGACCGACGCCTGGCCGTCGAAGCGGTAGATCGAACCCCAGACGTACGGCTTGTTCAGCAGCACGCACGCGTCGTTGACCAGATAGCGGGTGGCGAAGTTGTCGGTGCCGTCCACGATCAGGTCGTACTGGGAGAAGATCTCCATCACGTTGTCCGCCTCGAGGCGGCCCTCGTGCAGCACGACGTTGACGTACGGGTTGATGCCGAGGACCGAGTCACGGGCGGACTCCGCCTTGGGGCGGCCGATGTCCGACTGGCTGTGGATGATCTGGCGCTGCAGGTTGGACTCGTCGACCTCGTCGAACTCCACGATGCCGAGGGTGCCCACGCCGGCCGCGGCGAGGTACATCAGGGCCGGAGAGCCGAGGCCGCCCGCGCCCACACAGAGCACCTTGGCGTTCTTCAGCCGCTTCTGCCCGTCCATCCCGACATCCGGGATGATCAGATGGCGTGAGTACCTGCGGACCTCGTCGACGGTGAGCTCGGAAGCCGGCTCGACCAGCGGTGGCAGCGACACGGGGACTCCGTAAGGGAAGGGAGCAAACGGTTCACCCCCGCGTGAGCGGGGAGGTTTTCTTCTCGTAACACTGCCACGCCCCATCTCATTCCATGACACGTGGTCCGAGTCGCGAGACGATTTCGTCCCAGTAGCCGGGCAGGGCCTTCCAGGGGGCATCCGCGCAGGTCCGCCCCTCAGGATGCGCCGTACGGTCGGTGAAGTAGATCGTGCCCGCGCCCTGCCAGCGGGCGATCCTCAGCGCTTCCTCGAGGTGACGGCGGGGGACGCCGTGCACCTGGTGGCAGAACCGTTCGGGCGGATAGCCCGCCGTCCACTCGGCCACCTGGGACCAACGGTAGTCCGCCCACGACCCCCGGAAGGTCACCAGCTGATCGGCGAGCTCCATATAGCCCTCATGCGGGTGGATGCCCTGGCCGAGGACCAGATACGCCCCGCCCAGCAGCGCCCGCAGCGTGGCCACCGTGCGGCGGACGTCCGGCAGACCGGGGCGGTCCACCGGGCAGCGGTCCAGACAGAAGCCGTCCACCTGGTACCAGTCCAGGAAGTGGTTCGCGTCACTGATCAGCTCGCCGAAGGGCCGGGTGCCGCACCGCAGATCGAGGTGGCCCAGCACTCGTACGCCCGTGGCGCGCAGCCTCGACGCCGCCGTAAGGCAGTGCGGATCCCGGCTGGTGCCGGGGCCGCGGGAGACGTTGAGGACGGCCCAGTGCAGGGGCGTGCCGGGGCGGGTGAGCTCGGCCCACTCGGTGGGCGCGACCAGGGGGTGGGCGTAGCCGGGCACGCCGAAGCCCAGCCGGTCGGCGGTGGCCGGGGCGTCCTGCGAGGGGCCCGCGGGGATCAGATGCGACATGCCGCCTCCATCCAGATGTCGGCGAGGGACTCCTCCAGCGGGATCCGGGAGCGCCAGCCGAGCCGGTCGCGGGCGGTGCGCACATCGGCCTGCTGCCAGCTGCCGCAGCCGTCCGGGTAGGGAAAGGTGGTCGCGTTGCCGGAGCCTGCCGGGACGCCGCCGTGCTCGCCCGCCGTCTGGGGGTGAGCGGGCGCGTGGCCGTGGGCGGTGGCATGGGCGTGGGCCGTGCCATGGGGGTGGGCGGGCGCCGGGATATGGCCGGCGGCGGCCGGGACGCGCCCAGGCGGGCCGTCGATCTCGTGCAGGGCGCCGCCGAAGCCCGCGACCCTGGCGAGCACGGAGGCCGCCTCGCGGAGCCGTACGGCGCGCCCGCTGCCGATGTTGACGACACCCTGCGCGGCCGACAGCGAGGCCGCGTGGACCGCCCGCGCCACGTCCCGTACGTCCACGAAGTCGCGCTGCACGCCGAGGCCGCTCAGCTTGAGCTCGCTCTCCCCGGACTGCATCGCGCGCCGCATCGCCTCGGCCAGCCGCCCCAGCGGCGAACCGGCCGGAGTGCCGGGCCCCACGGGCGAGAAGACCCGCAGCACCACCGCGTCAAGACCGGAGCCCAGCACCAGCTCGGTCGCGGCGAGCTTGCTCACGCCGTACGGGCCGCCGGGGCGCGGCACGGCGTCCTCGGCGGTCGAGGAGCCGGGCTGCGAGGGCCCGTACTCGGCGGAGCAGCCGATCTGGACCAGGCGGGCGCCGCAGCCGCTGCGGCGCAGCGACTCGCAGACGGTCGCCACGGCGACGGTGTTGTGCCGGGTGAGCTCGCGCGCCCCGCCGCGGGTCGCCCCGGCGCAGTTGATCACGACGCCGGGGTGGACCGCGTTGAGGAAGCGGGTGAGCGCCCCGGGGCTGCCGTTGGACAGGTCGAACCGCACATCGGCGTCATCGCCGCGCCCGAGCGCGGTGAGCTGGACAGCGGGGTCGGCAAGCAGGTGTTCGGCGACATAGCGGCCGAGAAATCCGCCGGATCCGAGCAACAGGACTCTCATCGCTCGCGCCTCCCCGTGCGGGCACGCTGATCGGTCGTGTCGCAGCTCATGTGGTTGCTCCTCGGACTCATTTAAGGGGGAAGGACGGGGGGTGGCGGGTTCGGTGGGCGCCTTACGGGGCGCGGTTCGGGGCGGTGCCGGTGGCAGGGGCGGTACGGGCGGTACGCGCGCCGGGGCCGCCGTGGGCGGAGGCCCGGCACAGGGCGCCGAACGCGTGGATCAGCAGCGCGAGCGCGGCGGCGCCGCAGGCGGCCACGGGGATGGCGGCCGCGCCCTGGGCGGCGGTCAGCCGGGCCACGGGCGCGCCGAGCGGCGCGGCGCCCGGCAGCCGGGCGGCCGCGGCCGTCGCCAGGGCCACGGCCTGGACCGCACAGGCCACGGCGGTGCCGATCAGCGCTGCTCTGCGGAAGCCGTGGACGGCGAGCAGCCGGGCGAGGAACAGCAGCCCGCAGAGGGCCAGGACGGCCGTCTCGGCCATCGAGGGCGGCGTGGCGACGGGAGGTGATCCGGGCACGGCCAGCCGGGCCGCGAGCACCAGGCCCGCCAGAGCGCACAGGAAGGCCGTCACCACACCCGCGAACAGCGGGCGCACCCCCGCCGCGAACTCCTCGAGACCACGGCTGACCGCCAGCCTGCGGCGCGCCCTTACGGCGAACCAGCGGGCACACCACGCGGCGGGCGCGACGGCCAGGGCGAGGAGGACGGCGGTCTGCGTCGCGGGCACCGCTTCGTAGGGGCGGCGGCCGTCGAGGAGCCCGGTGAGCAGCCAGTCCCCGACGGCGGCGTAGCCGAGGAGCCAGCCGGTGCCGAGGGCGTACGCGATACGGCCCCCTCGTCCGCGCCCATGGACGCGCAGGGGCCCGCGGCGCAGGCACAGCCACAGGGCGATGACCGTCAGGGCGGCGCCGCCCGCGCCCACGGCGAGGCCGACGGTGGCGTCCTTACGGATGGCATCGACGCGGAGGGCGGCGGAGGCGGCCGCCGCGCACAGGGCGCCCGGCAGCAGCCACAGCGCCCCGAGCGCGATGCGCGCCGCGAGCGCGCGCCCCGGCGCGGGGGCGGCCGGGGGTGCGGGCTCCTCGGCGCGCGGCACCCGGGCGTACAACTCCTCGGCGAGCGAGAAGACATCGCGGTGCCGGAAGCGCGCGGCGGTGCGGTCGGTCACACCGTGGGCCTCCAGCCCGGCGGCGATCTCCAGCGGATCGACGGCGCGGGCGCACAGGTCGTGGTGGTGGTGCATCAGCGCCCGCACCGGATCGGCGGGCCCCCGCCGCCCCTTCCCCTGTCCCCTTCCGGCGCCGGTGCGCGCGGAGGCCTCGTCCGGCCGCCGGGAGACCGGCACCCGGACCTCGGACAGGGCGCCGAGGCCACGGTCGGAGGAGGCCGGACCGAACGGGCCGTTCCACCGGGGAGGCGTGGTCATGCGCCCTCCTCGGACGGCCGCGGGCCCACGCCCAGCGGCTCACGCGGCGGTGGGCCGGCCCAGGTGGGGGTGTGTTCCGGGGTGGAGCGGGAGGCGAGCGGGCCGGGCAGCCAGTGGCCGAAGCCGTCGCCGTCGCGGCCCGCGGTCCAGCGCCCCGGGACATGGGCCTCGGCGGGGCGGGCGAACGGCAGCGGCCCGCCGCCCTCACCGACCTCCTCGCGCCGCACCGGGCAGTGCGACATCAGCTCCAGATAGATGCCACGGAAGGCCGCGACGTTCTGCTCCACGGTGAAGAGCTCCAGCGCACGGGCGCGCGCGGCGGCGCCCAGGCGCGCACAGCGCTCGGGGTCGCCCAGCATCGCCAGGCACGCGTCCGCGAGCGCCCGGGGATTGCGCGGGGGCACCACGAGCCCGGTGCCGCCGATGACCTCGCACACCGCGCCCACATCCGTGGACACCGTGGCCCGGCCGCAGAACATCGCCTCGACCAGCCCGACCGGGAAGCCCTCGACCACGCTGGACAGCACCACGATGCCGCCGGCCCCATAGGCGTCGGCCAGGGTCGGCACCTCGGGGTCGCCGAGCCGCTCGAAGGAGACCGGGTTGTCACCGGCGGAGTGGGCGTCCGCCGCCTCGTCGGGGAAGAGATGCTCGGCCAGCGCCCGGCAGTGGGCCGGATAGCCGTCCGTAGCCGGATCCTCGCCGCGCCGGGTCTCGATGATCCTCAGCCGGGCGTCCGGCTGCCACCTGCGCACCTCCGCGAAGGCGTGCAGCAGGGCGATGACGTCCTTGGAGGGCTCGATCCGGCCCACCCACACCAGCGTCCGGTCGTCGCCGCCGGACGGGGCCGCGCCCTGCTCGCCGACCTCCGCGAAGCGGGCGGCGTCCATCCCCGGGTAGACGGTGCGCAGCCGCTCCCGCTCGGCGCCGCACCGCTCCTGCCAGCGGCGCGTATGCGTATTGCCCGGGGTGATCAGATCCGCCCGGGCGTACGCCTCGGCGGCCAGCCGGCCGTGGAACCCGGTCAGCAGGGTTCGTACGGGCCCGGGGAGCGGGCTGCCCGCAGCGCCGGCCGCGCCCGCCAGATAGCACTCGCGCAGCCGTACGCCGTACTCGGTGAGCAGCAGCGGTGTGCCGAAGCGGCGCTTGGCCAGCAGCCCGGGGAGCACGGCCGCGCCGCCGGTCGCGGCGTGGCACAGATCCACTCCGGACAGTCCCGGATCGCCTCCGGCGCCGTCGCCGTACCAGTCGAGCGACAGCGGGCGCAGCGCGCGCTCCAGCGCCTCGGTGACGGTCAGCAGATCGGCGACCCGCACCTGGTGCGTGCCGTGGGGCGCCCCGAGGGTGCGGCAGGCCCGCTCCAGCGTCCTCAACGCGTCCTCGGAGCGGAGCGCGGCGGACAGTCCGCCGTACTCCCCGGCGAGGTCCGCGAGGCCGTGGAGACCATTGGCGAAACGGTCCGCCTCGGCAGTGGAGCGGCCGGGCACACCGGATCCATGGGGCGCGCCGGAACCGTAGGGCGCGCTGATCGCCGCGGCCAGCTCCCCGAAGTGCTCGGCGAACCGCCGCCGCTGCCGACGGCCGCCCCGCCCGCCCCGCCGGCGCTCCGGCTCTCCCCACAGCGGCGCGGTGCGCACCGGGCCGACGTGGCGCGGCAGATCGCCCCAGCCTCCGGCCTCCTGGCCGGGGCCGCGGCTGAGCGCGTACACCTCGAACTCATGCTGGGCGAGCCCGCGCACCAGCCGGTCGCACCACACCCGCGCATCACCGGTCGCATACGGATAGCCACCCTCCGTAAGCAGTCCTACGCGCATGAGCGCACCCCCGATCTCCCAAACGGGCCGTCGAACTGCCGCCGTCACCGGCGGCGGCCGCCGTCAGGCAGCGGGAGCACGTTATGCGCGCAGAGCCCCGGTGCGACGGACGGTTGTCCGTCGCACCACCGGAAGGGGTGAACGCACGTGACCTATCGGGGATTCAGGCGTTGCGACGCGCTATATGGGCCGGTGCGGGGCCGTCAGCCCTTGGGGAACGGCCAGGCGTTGGGCCGGCAGGTGGCGCCGTCCGTCGACAGGAACTTGGTCTGCTGCATCATCACCGGCGCCAGCGCGCCCTGCTTGGAGCAGATCTCGTGGTTGTGCCCGAGACGGTGGCCGACCTCGTGGTTGATGAGCATCTGGCGGTACAGGTGCATCTTGTCGTCGCCATAGGTCTTGGCGCCCTGCGCCCACCGATAGGCATTGATCATGACGCGCTCGGTGGACGCCGAGTCGCAGGAGACGTTGTCCTCGGTGGTGTCCAGGCCGGACTTGGCGCACCACGCCGCCGTGGTCCCGGGACTCGCGAGGGTGATGACGAAGTCCGCATGGCCGGACGAGACCCGCTCGAAGGTGCGAACGCCGCCGTGCCCCCAACTGCGGTCGTCGTTGAGCGTCTTGTGCACGGCCTCGGCGAACAGCTCGCCGTCGAGCGGCAGTCCCTTCTCCACATCGACGCGGTAGCGCATCACCTGGCCCCGGCCGGGGGCCTTGTCGTGCCCGCCGACGGCCTGGAAGGAGCCGGAGCCGCGCAGCTTGGCGTCGAGCGGGAAGACGGTCGCCATCTTCGCGTCGTAGGTGACGGGGGCCGCCGGGCCCGCCGAACGGGCCGCCCCGCGGCCGTCGTCGGCGCGGGCGCCGCGGGCGTCGGCGTCGCCGCGCTCCGGGCCGCCCCGGGCCTGCGCCTTACCGCCGCTGTGCGGTCCGCTCGCGACCTGTCCGGCCACCACGACGGCCAGCACGGTGGTCACGGCCGCGGCGGCGACACCGGTGAAGGTGCGCCCCTTACCGCTCTTGGTGACGCCGCGCGCCCCCTTGCCCGCGGGGCCCGTCCCGTCGTCGTCCGGTCCGCTCCCGCCGTCGCCGCCGGAGCCGCCGCCGATCCCGTCGGAGGGGGTGGCCGCCCGCTGCGTACGGCGCTGCGGGGGAACTCCGCCCGGCGCCCCCGCGGCGAAGACGTCATCGCCGTCGCAGTCCAGGGCGTCGGGGGTGTCGAACGCCTCGACGTACTCCTTGCGGGGGCCGGGCATCAGACCGGCCGCGCCGCCCGTGCCGCCCGTGGTCGGGCGCTGCGGCGGGTTCATGGTGCGCATGCCGTAAGGGGGTCGCTGGCCGCCGGGACCGCCGGGGCCCCTGCCCCCGCCCGGGCCGCCGCCGCGGCCACCGACCGCGCCCCAGCCGCCGCCCGCCTCGCGCTGCTCGGGATGACCGCCCCTGGTGCGCGCCGCGGGGCCGCCCACTCCGTAGGGCAGCCTCGGCACGCCCTGCGGCGGGGTCACACCGGGATCCATGGCGCCCGGCCCCGCCGCGGCGCGGCGCCGTCCGCTGCCCGGTCTGTCGTCCTCCTGGGCCTCGCCGGATGCGATGTGCTCGACGAACTCGGGGCCCGAGCCTCGCCCCTGTCCGGAGCCCGCCGCCGCGGACCGGCGTTCCCGGCCCTCCTGGCTGCCACGTGCGCTGTGTTTACCCACGCGCCGCACCGCTCCCGTCCGCACCGGACGCCGGTACGGCCCCCCGCGCCTTCCGGCTGTCCCGGTCATCTCGTTCTTCAACGCCATCGAGCAGCTCGCGCATCCCGCGCGCCACCGCTTCGGGATACTCCATCATCGCCACATGCCCGGCGTCCAACAGCGTCAGCAGACGCGAGTCGCGGAAGGTGGCGTTCGCCCGCTGCGCCATCCTCAGGGACACCAGTTGGTCGCGGCCGCCGTAGACGAGGAGCGTCGGGGCGAGCACCCGCTCGGCCTGACGCCACAGAGAGTGCTGGCCGCCGAGGGTGTACGAGTCGACGACACCGCGTGCCGAGCGGCTCAGCGCGTCCCAGAAATACGGGAGGGCGAGCCGTCGCTCGAACTCCTCGACCGCGTAGGCGAAGTCCTCCCGGCTGACAAGAGACGGGTCACCGAAAGTGAGGAACATCACTTCGCGGGTGCGCCGCTCGGCATCCCAGTCCCTCGTCATGCGGGTGAACAGCCGGGTCACCCCGGGCACCGCGAGCAGACCGGTCGGCACCGCCGTGCGCTGCGGGCGCAGCTCGGGCAGCGCGGGCGAGACGAGAGTGAGGGTGCGCACCAGATCCGGCCGCACCGCGGCGACGCGCGTGGCGATCGCGCCGCCCATCGAATTGCCGACCAGATGGACGGGCCCGCGGTCCTGCGCGTCGAGATAGCGGATCACGGCACGGGCGTGGGCCGTTATGGAGTAGTTGCCGTCGTCCGGCGGCGGGGAGTCGCCGAAGCCGGGGAGGTCGAGCGCCTCGCCCTCCACCCGGTCGGCGAGCAGCTCCATCAGCGCCGACCAGTTCTGCGAGGAGCCGCCGAGGCCGTGCACGAAGAGCGCGGGCGGCAGCCCGGAGGTGGCCGGCGGACGGCAGCGCACGGTCATCGTGAGCCCCGGAAGGGAGGCGGTCCGCAGCTTCTCACCCGCTCCGACCCGCACGGACCTCGCGGGCGGCACCGCCGCGACGATGCGGGCTTCCGGCGGCTCGGTCGAAGACATGCGCCAATGTTACGAGACGATCACGCGCGCGACCGTGTGTTCACGCTCACAGACCGCGTAGCGTCCGAAAGTGACCTCTCCTAGGCTCGTAAGTCACAGGGGCGATCGCCTCGCCCCTGGGTAGTCGCCAGTGGGTAAGCCGTCAGTAGGAGGCCACCACGGGTGGCCGTCAGTGGCAGCCGCCACAGGGCACAGGGAAGGGGAGTACATGTCCATCGACCCAACCGACCCCGACACCTTCGAGGACGCCGTCGAGAACACCGATGAGACCGTCGTGTACGACGTCGAGGCTCCCGAGGCGGACGCCGCCGAACAACATCGGGAGGTGATCGCCCACCGCGACGAACGGCCCAGGACGGACGAGTTCGTGGAAGCCAACGAGGCCGACCGCGCGGAACAGGCCCGGGTGGTCGAGGTGAACGAGGAGGACTACCGATGACCTGCGTCATTTGTGGGCTTTTCATAGAGTCCGGTCCGTGAAATTCTCCGCACGAACCGCGCGCCGCGCTGTTACCGAAAAGTACGATGGCGGACGCGATGGACATCGTGCATAGGGATCATTCATTGGGAGGCGGCGTGACAGCCATCGAGCAGACCGAGGCGCGCCCACGGGGTACGCGCCTTCCGCGCCGAGCCCGACGTAATCAGCTCCTGGGGGCCGCTCAGGAGGTCTTCGTGGCCCAGGGCTACCACGCGGCCGCGATGGATGACATCGCCGAGCGTGCCGGGGTCAGCAAGCCGGTGCTCTACCAGCACTTCCCGGGCAAGCTGGAGCTCTATCTGGCCCTGCTCGACCAGCACTGCGAGTCCCTGCTGCACGCGGTGCGCACCGCGCTCGCCTCGACCACCGAGAACAAGCAGCGCGTCGCGGCGACCATGGAGGCGTACTTCGCCTACGTCGAGGAGGAAGGCGGCGCCTTCCGGCTCGTCTTCGAGTCCGATCTGACCAACGAGCCCGCGGTGCGCGAGCGCGTGGACCGCGTCTCGCTGCAGTGCGCCGAGGCGATCAGCGAGGTCATCGCCGAGGACACCGGGCTGTCCAAGGACGAATCGATGCTGCTGGCCGTGGGCCTCGGCGGGATCTCCCAGGTGGTCGCGCGCTACTGGCTCTCCAGCGAGAGCGAGGTGCCGCGGGAGTCCGCTGTGCAGTTGCTCACCTCGCTGGCCTGGCGCGGTATCGCGGGCTTCCCGCTGCACGGGGCCGAAGGCGGCCACTGAGCGACGGGGGGCGCCATTTCCGGCCACGCGCGGGCACGAACGGGCGCGAGGCCGCGGTGCCGCGAGCGCTCAGGCCCCCTGAGCGCTCGGGGGCGCGAGGGGGCGTGTTCGCGGCGGCGGGCGTGTTCGCTTCTGGCGTGCGCCCGCGGCCCCCGGCGGGTGTCCCGGCACGGCTAGTGTGTGCTGGGTACAGCGCGGATGGCCGCGCTACCCCAATTGACCGTCGGAGGGACAAGGCCGTGGAGGTCAAGATCGGCGTGCAGCACGCGCCCCGCGAGATCACCTTGGAGAGCGGGCAGTCTGCCGAGGAGGTCGAGCGCCTGGTGTCCGAGGCGCTCGGCGGCAAGGCTCAGGTGCTGATCCTGGAGGACAGCCACGGCCGCAAGGTCCTGGTCCCGGCCGACCGGCTCGCCTACATCGAGCTCGGCGAGCCGAGCGCCCGTAAGGTCGGTTTCGGCGCGGCCTGACGTATTCAGCCGACAGCGGCGGGGTTTGGTGGAATGTTCCACCAAACCCCGCCGCTGTTTGTGCGCGCGCTCGCACGCCCCCGGCACGCCGGGCACCACAGACCGCCCCCGTGGGCAGGGTTGCCCCCGGTCGGGCGCGGGTAGGACGGGTCCGACCGGCGCGTGATCACGTGTCGGTTCCGATCCGCTTACGGGAAGGACGCGCCAATGCTGTTCTGGGAAGCGCTCGCCTCGGTACTGATCGGTCTCGTCATCGCGTACGGGGCGCTCCACCGGCTCCCCCGAAGGCTGCCCGCGCGGCGCCTCGTCCTGGCCACCGGCCCCGCCGCCGCGCTGCTGGGCGCCCTGCTGACCCATACGGTGCTGGGCTCCGGGCACACGGCGCCGGTGCTGCTCGTCGCGCTCGGCTTCGCCGCGGCCCTGCTGTCGCTGCTCATCCGCCCCGCCAGGACGCGCCGCGGACGGTCGGTCACGGCGTAGGCCCTGTCAGGTCACGGCGTAGGCACCGTCCGGTCACTGCGTAGGCCCGGCCCGGCAGCGCCCCGGGCCCGCGGCGCCTGACACGGTGCTTCCGGATACCGCCAGGGGCGCCCCCTGGGAGGCGCCCCTGCTCCGGACGCCGCGGGCCCCGCGGCGTCAGCCGTCGCCGAGGTCACAGGCGCGAAGATCCGCCGTAAGGGTCTAGGCGGCGAGCCCCAGGGCGGCCATCCGCTTGGTGTGGGCCTCGGTGATCCGTGAGAACATCCGGCCCACCTCCGCCAGGTCGAAGCCGTCCGCCAACCCGCCGACCAGCATCGTGGAGAGCGCGTCGCGGTCCGCGACCACCCGCTGGGCCTGCGACAGCGCCTCGCCCATCAGCCGCCGCGCCCACAGCGCCAGCCGCCCGCCGACCCGCGGATCGGCCTCGATCGCGGCACGCACCTTCTCGATCGCGAACGAGGCGTGCCCGGTGTCGTCGAGCACCTGGAGCACCAGATCGCGGGTGTCGGAATCCAGCCGGGCCGCGACCTCGCGGTAGAAGTCACTGGCGATCGAGTCGCCCACGTACGCCTTGACCAGACCCTCCAGCCAGTCGGACGGCGCGGTCTGGCGGTGGAACCCGTCCAGGGCGGCCGCGAACGGCTCCATCGCCGCCGTCGGCTCCTCGCCGACCGCCGAGAGCCGGCCCCGGAGCCGCTCGAAGTGGTGGAACTCGGCGGACGCCATCTTCGCCAGCTCCGCCTTGTCCTCGAGGGTGGGCGCCAGCTTGGCGTCCTCCGCCAGCCGCTCGAAGGCGGCCAGCTCGCCGTAGGCGAGGGCGCCGAGCAGATCCACCACGGCGGCCCGGTACTGCGGATCGGCGGCCGCCGTGTCCCAGTTCTGGGCGGCGATCCCGGTGGGCTCCGGGGCCTTCTCCCCGCTGCCCTCCCCCGAAGCTGCGTGGTCCCCGGCGTGGTCCCCGGCGGGCGTCTCAGGCGTGTCAGGCGTCTCCATGGAGCGCACAATAGCCCGCTCCGCGCCACGGGGAAGGCCCTGGTCAGCCATGCCCATGGATGCCCCGCATCGGACTGCCCGGTCACAGATGCGTGCTTCCGGGGTACAGTGATAAATGCGCCCGTCGAGTATCGGCGGGTTGTTCCACGAATGCGGATGCCCGGTCGGTGGCCCGATCGGCTCCAAACCCGACCGCCCTCCGCGCGGCGCGCATCACCTATGCGCACGGCAGGAGGGACCCGCTCGCGGCGTGAGCGCTCGAGCGAAGGCCGTGGTCCCGCGCCGAACCGGCCATCCCCAAGGCCGGTGCACCCGGGCGCCGTGCGACCCCCTTCGCCGCTTCTCGCCGCGTCTCACAGAAGAGGCAAGCATCCTGACCACTTTCCGAGAACTCGGGATCCTCCCCGAGACGGCCGAGGCCCTGGAAGCCGTCGGCATCACGTCCCCGTTCCCCATCCAGGAGATGACGCTTCCGGTTGCCCTCTCCGGCACCGACGTCATCGGCCAGGCGAAGACCGGCACCGGCAAGACGCTGGGCTTCGGCCTGCCCCTGCTGGAGCGCGTTGTCGTCTCCGCGGACGTCGAGGCGGGCCGGGCCAAGCCCGAGCAGCTGACCGACGCCCCGCAGGCGCTCGTGGTCGTCCCCACCCGCGAGCTGTGCCAGCAGGTGACCAACGACCTTCTGACCGCCGGTAAGGTCCGCGCGGTCCGCGTCCTGTCGATCTACGGCGGCCGCGCCTACGAACCGCAGGTCGAGGCCCTGAAGAAGGGCGTCGACGTGGTCGTCGGCACCCCGGGCCGGCTGCTGGACCTGGCGGGCCAGAAGAAGCTGCGGCTCTCCTCCGTCAAGGCGCTCGTCCTGGACGAGGCCGATGAAATGCTCGACCTGGGCTTCCTGCCCGACGTCGAGAAGATCATCCAGCTGCTGCCCGCCAAACGCCAGACGATGCTCTTCTCGGCCACCATGCCGGGCCAGGTCATCTCGCTGGCCCGGCGCTACATGTCGCAGCCCACGCACATCCGGGCCACCGCGCCGGACGACGAGGGCGCGACCGTGGCCAACATCACCCAGCATGTCTTCCGCGCCCACTCCCTGGACAAGCCGGAGGTCGTGGCGCGGGTCCTGCAGGCCGAGGGCCGCGGCCTCGCGATGATCTTCTGCCGTACGAAGCGGACCGCCGCCGACATCGCCGATCAGCTCGCGCGCCGAGGCTTCGCCTCCGGCGCGGTCCACGGCGACCTCGGCCAGGGAGCGCGCGAGCAGGCTCTGCGCGCCTTCCGCAACGGCAAGGTCGACGTGCTGGTGTGCACCGACGTCGCCGCGCGCGGCATCGACGTCGAGGGCGTCACGCATGTGATCAATTACCAGTCGCCCGAGGACGAGAAGACCTATCTGCACCGCATCGGCCGTACGGGCCGCGCGGGCGCCTCGGGTATCGCGATCACGCTCGTCGACTGGGACGACATCCCGCGCTGGCAGCTGATCAACAAGGCGCTGGACCTGGCGTTCCACGAGCCGGAGGAGACCTACTCCACCTCCGAGCACCTCTTCGAGCTGCTGAACATCCCCGAGGGCACCACCGGTGTGCTCCCGCGGGGTGAGCGCACCCGTGCGGGGCTCGCCGCCGAGGAGATCGAGGACCTGGGCGAGACCGGAGGCCGGGGTGGCCGCGGCCGCCGGGCCGCCGCCCCGGCCACCGAGGAGCGCCCCCCGCGCAACCGCCGGGTGCGCCGCCGCACCCGTGGCGGTCTGTCCACGGACGGCACGGGCGCCCCTGAGGGCGCGGCGGCGGCCGAGTCCGCCGCCGACACCGCCGAGGGTGCCACCGAGCCCCGTCGGCCCCGCCGACGCCGCCGTACGCGCGGCGGTGCGGCGACGGCCCACCCCGAGGCGGCCACGGCCGCCGTCGACACCGCGGAGGCGGCCCAGCCGGAGGCGGAGCCCACCGAGGCCGCCGAGGCCGCCGCGAAGCCGCGCCGCCGCCGCACCCGGGGCGCCGCCAGGACCGCCGAGGCGGCCACGGCGGCCGTCGAGACGGCCGAGGGCACCGAGGGCGCCACACAGGAGTCCGCGGGCGCCGTCGCCGTCGAGCCGGCACCGACCGCGGTGACGACGGTGGAGGCCACGGAGGCTGCCGTAGAGGCACCCACCAAGCCGCGCCGCCGCACCCGCGCCAAGGCCACCGAGGCGGCCCAGGCCGCCGTGGAAACGGCCGAGGGCACGACGGACGCGGTGAAGGCCGTCGAGACCGTCGAGGCACTGCCGGAGGCCGTGGAGGCCCCCGCCAAGCCGCGGCGCCGTACGCGCGCCAAGGCCGCGGAGGCCGCGCAGACGGCAGTGGAGACGGCCGAGGGCACCGCCGAGGCGGCCACGCCCCGGCGCCGCACCCGCGCCGCCACCAAGGCCGACACCGCCGACGCACAGCCGGAGACGGAGGCCACCGAGGCCCCCGCCAAGCCGCGGCGCACCCGCGCCAAGGCCACGAAGGCCGCGGAGGCCGCTGTCGACACGGCCGAAGGCACCGCCGAGGCCACCGACGCCGCCGAAGCCGCCAAGCCGCGGCGCCGTACGCGCGCCAAGGCCGCGGAGGCCGCGCAGACGGCAGTGGAGACGGCCGAGGGCACCGCCGAGGCGGCCACGCCCCGGCGCCGCACCCGCGCCACCGCCAAGGCCGACACCGCCGACGCACAGCCGGAGACGGAGGCCACCGAGGCCCCCGCCAAGCCGCGCCGGACCCGCGCCAAGGCCACGAAGGCCGACACGGCGGCACCGGCGGCGGACGAGGCCGAGGCCGCGCCCGCCAAGCCCCGGCGCCGGACCCGCGCCAAGGCTGCCGAGGCCGTCGAGGCCGCGGCCGAGGGCTGATGCCCGACCGCGCCACAGCGCATGGCCAGGGGCCCGTTCCGCGACACCGCGGGGCGGGCCCCTGGGCGTTCACGTACCGTTTCCCGCGACCTGTATAGCCTCATCCCATGAGCAGGCCGCCCTTTCTCACACTGCCCGCGGGCGCCCGTGCGTACCGCCTCCGGACCGCGCGCGGGGAGTTCGCCGTCCATGACGCGCGGCCCGCCTCGGCCGCGCGCGGGACCGTCCTGCTGGTCCCGGGGTTCACCGGGAGCAAGGAGGACTTCATCGCGCTGCTGGAGCCGCTCTCCTCGGCCGGCTTCCGGGTCGTCGCCATCGACGGGCGGGGGCAGCACGAGAGTCCTGGCCCCCGTAAGGAGGCCGCGTACGCCCAGGACGAGCTGGCCCAGGACCTGCTCGCGCAGGCCACCGCCCTGAGCGCGGCGACCGAGGACCCGGTCCATCTGCTCGGGCATTCGCTCGGCGGGCTGATCGCGCGGGCGGCCGTACTGCGCGACCCTGGGGCGTTCGCCTCACTGACGATCATGAGTTCCGGCCCGGCGGCCATCTCCGCCCCGCAGTGTGCCCGGATCAAGCTGCTGATCGACGCGCTGACCGTGATGGACATGGAGTCCGTATGGCAGGCGATGCGCGAGCTGGATCCGCCCGAGGCGGCCGACGCGGCGACACCGCCCGGGGTGGCGGAGTTCCTGCATCAGCGCTGGCTCGGGACCGTACCGGAGCAGCTGATCGTCACGGGGCGGCAGCTGTCCGATGAGCCGGACCGGGTCGATGAGCTGGCGGCGCTGCGGCTGCGTACCCATGTGATCTCCGGCGAGTCGGACTACGCCTGGCCGGTGCCGCTGATCGACGAGATGGCCAAGCGGCTGGCCGCCCGCCGGACCGTGATCGAGGGCGCCGGACACTCCCCCAATACCGAGCGGGCCCATCCCACCGCCGACGCGCTGGTCTCCTTCTGGCGCGACGCGGGCTGAGCGACGAAGCCCGAGGGACACGGGCTGAGCGACACGGCCGAGCGACGCGGCCCGAGCGACACGGGCTGAGCGACGCGGCCCGGGCGACACGGGCTGCGCCGAAGGCGGCGCGGAAGCCGCCAACGGCGGCTCGGAAGCGCCCGGAAAGGCCTAAGGCTCAGTACTGCGCCTGCAGATGCTCCCAGAAGCCATCCCGCAGGGCGCGCCGCAGATCGGCGTGGGCACGCAGCGAGAGCCGCAGCAGCCCCTCCGCGTCGATCAGCAGCTCCTGGTCCACGGAGCCGGGCAGATACGGATGGCCCGGCAGCAGCTCCGCGAGCGTCTCGCGGCCGCGTGCGGACAGCCACTGGGCGGCGATCTGCGCCCCCACGAAGCGCACCTCGTCCCGGGTCGGGGCGGGCCCGCACAGCGGCGAGTCGCCGTTCAGCTCGTAGCCGGTGGCCCGCCGGGTGACGTACGGCTTGCAGAAGTCGAGGTCGAAGGTGCGCTGGCTGTCGACCTCCCACAGCAGCGGCTCGGCCTGGTTGCGCCCGTCCAGGGCCTCGATGCCCCACAGATGCACGCGTGCCCCGTAGCCCTGGGCCGCCTCGACGGCGGAGACCAGGTCCTCGTCGCCGCCGATCAGCACGGCGTCGCCGATGGCGCGGTGGCGGGCGAGAGATTCCAGGTCGGAGCGGATGAGCGAGTCGACGCCCTTCTGCTGGTTGTTGGCGTTGAGGTTGCCGAGCCGGACCTTGACGTCGGGCAGCTCCGCGATGCTCTGCTGCTCCGGGGTGTGGATCCGGCGCCGGGCGCCGTCGAACCAGTAGACGCGCAGCAGCCTGCTGTCCGGGAAGATCGTGCGCGCCTTGTCGATGAACGCCTCGATGAGCCCCTCGGCGTCCAGCTCGAACGCGCGGCGGTCCTCCGTGCCCGCGACGAGCCGGCCGGCGGCCGCGTAGACATACCCCGCGTCCACGAAGATCGCGTGCGTCGAGGGCGTGGTCGCGACCTCGGCGAGCACGCGCTGCAGCAGCTCGTTGGTGCGCTCGATGCCCGTGACGATCGAGGCGAGGTCTGGTTGGCCCGGAGGCATCGCTTCACTCATACGCGGTTCATTCTCCGGGCGGCCGCGTGAGGGGCACAACCGGACCCCGCCCTGGTCACCAGCAGATACTTAGGCTGCGAAAAAATTTTATTAGCGTAGGGAATGTTTTTGGGGGACCCTCTCGTTGAACACGTACAGGAGGGCGCGGCAGCGACGCTGCGCGGCTCCGTACACATCAGTTCTCCTTCAGGAGGATCAGACGAAGGGAGAAGCCACTTGCGCTTCGAGATCATGCGCCTTGACGATGTCGATGGCAGTGCCATCGAGAGCACCGTCGTAGACGCCGCCTCCGTCAACCGGATCGTGCAGCAGGCCGCCGCTATCGGTCAGCGCATCTACATCCGCCCAGCCGAGACCGCAGCCCGGTAGTGCCGTAAGGCCCTCCGCCAGCAGCACAGAGCGTTCAGCGCCCCCGTACCGCGACGGTACGGGGGCGCTTGTGTGATGTCAGGCGGTATGGGCCACCTGGAGGACCCCGTTGATGATCTGCTGGACCGCGATGGCGGAGAGCATCATCCCGGACAGCCGGGTGACCAGCACCACTCCCCCTTCCTTGATCACGCGAATGATCAGCAGCGAGTAGCGCATGGTGAGCCACAGCACGACGTGCATGGCCACGATCGCGGACCACACCGCCACCTGATCGGCGAGCCCGGGCGCGTGCTGGACGGCGAGGATCACCGAGACGATCGCGCCCGGCCCGGCCAGCAGCGGCATACCGAGCGGGACGAGCGCCACATTGACGTCCTTGGTCTGGCTCGGCTCGTCACTCTTACCGGTCAGCAGACTGAGCGCGATCAGCAGGAGCAGCAGCCCGCCCGCGATCATCAGCGCGGGGACGGAGACATGCAGATAGTCGAGGATCTGCTGACCGCCGATGCCGAAGACGGCGATGACACCGAAGGCGACGGCCGCGGCCTGGCCCGCCATCCTGCGCTGCACCTTGGCCGGACGGCCCGAGGTCAGCGCGAGAAAGATGGGTGTGATGCCCGGCGGGTCCATGATCACGAACAGGGTGAGGAAGAGGGAGCCGAAGACGGCGACGTCGAACACGGTGAATGGCCTTGCGGGGACGGGCAGCGGTGCGCCGCTGATGCGGTACGGGAAATGGGGGGAAGCGGAAGAAGGTGAGGTGGGAGCAGGAGGGGCGCGCTCAGCCGCCCGCGCCCGGCACCGGGAAGGCCCCGGTCGCGCGGCGCACGATCTCCCCGTAGACCTCGGGGTCGGTCGTGTACTCGCCGAGCCGACAGGTCTTACGGCTGCCGTGGTAGTCGCTGGAGCCGGTGGTGAGCAGGCCGAGCTCGGCGGCGAGGCCGCGCAGCCGCGCGCGGGTGTCCTCGTCGTGGTCCATGTGGTCGACCTCGATACCGTCGAGGCCAGCCGCCGCCAGCTCGCCGATCGCGCTCTCGGGAACGCACTGGCCTCGCTTGACGGCCCGCGGATGCGCGAAGACCGCGACCCCGCCGGCGCCCTTGATCAGCCGGATCGCCTCGAAGGGGTCCGACTCGTGCTTCTCCACATGCGCCCGGCCGCCGTCGGCCAGCCAGTCCTGGGTGAAGGCGTCCGAGACGCTCTCCACGACGCCCAGCTCGACCAGCGCGGTGGCGATGTGCGGCCGTCCGACGGCCCCGTCCCCGGCGATCTCCGCCACCCGCTCCCAGGTAATCGGCACGTCCAGGTCGCGCAGCTTCGCGACCATCGCCTGGGCCCGGGGCACCCGGTCGTCGCGCACCAGCTCGCGCTCGGCGGCCAGCTCGGGCTCGTCCGGGTCGAAGAGGTACGCCAGCATGTGCAGGCTCACCCCGTTGAGGCGGCAGGACAGCTCGGCGCCGGTGACCAGGGTCAGCCCGGAGGGCAGCGCCCGCGTCGCCTCCGCATGGCCGCCGACGGTGTCGTGGTCGGTGAGGGCGACGACGTCCAGCCCCGCGGCGGCGGCATTGCGCACCAGCTCGGCGGGGGTGTCCGTACCGTCCGAGGCAGTGGAGTGGGTGTGCAGATCGATGCGCACGGCACGGGCTCCAAGCTGCGTTCGGGACGGACCGGTGGGACGCCTCAGCATAACCACGCCCGGAGATGCCCGGGTCAGCCCCCCTTGACCTGCGCTGGAGCCGCCACCAGCGGCGAGGCTCCGGCGGTGACGGCGCGGCTCCCGCCGCGCGGCTCCGACGGCGCGGCTCCGACGGCGCGGCTCCCGGCGTGCGGCTCCGACGGCGCGGCTCCCGCCGTGCGGCTCCGACGGCGCGGCTCCCGGCGTGCGGCTCCGACGGCGGGGCGGATCAGGGGGGAACGGATCAGGTGAGGCGGATCAGGGCGAGAGCAGCCTCGGCGAGAGCGCCCCGCACGGCACCAGATCGACCTCGGCCCCCGCGTCCCGCAGATCGGTGAGCACCATCTCGTCGTACATCAGCAGCCCGGTCTGCTCGGGCCAGACGACCGCCCACAGCCACAGCCCGCACGCCTCGCCCGCGAAGACGGCGCGGTCGTCCGGGGTGCCCTCGACATGCCACAGCGGGGTGGGCCGCCCGGCGGCCAGCACCTTGACGTGCGGCGGCTTGTCGACCCGCATCCCCGGCCCCGGATCGGGCCCCGGGATGCCCGCGAAACGCGCGCCGAGCCCGACGCCCAGCTCCTCGGCGATCAGCAGCAGCTCCCCCGGGCCGCCCAGCGGTCCCGGGCCGGAGCAGGCCACGGCGGTGGCGCGGCCGCCGCTACGGTCGTCCCCGGCGCAGGCCACACCGGTGAACAGCCAGCCCACGGGCAGCGGCCACGGCATCCATACGGGCACCCGGGCGCGATTGGTGACCACCACGAGCGCTTCGACGCTCGGCGGAACGACCGGCTGGAGAGGGTGCACCGTGCCGTGCACTCCGCACTGCCAGGAGTCGGCGAAGAGACCGGGTGCTCGCACCCGGCCACCGCATTTCGGGCAACTGGGTTCGCCCCTCATAGGCCCCCACGGTCCTCCCCGGTCGTCGTCGCGTCAAGGACGATCACCCGTCCGGAGGTCACTTCCCTCAGGAGTTCCCGTCCGGTCCGGCGGGAGTCCCCGTCCGGCGCCCGGCCCGGGAGGGATGGGCCGTCGCCGCCGACGTTCTCAGGACTCCGGCGGCCCAGCGGCGGCCCGGCGAGGGACGTCCTTACGGGCCTCAGCCCGTCAGCGGCACCCCGGATCGCACCGGGTCGCGCAGATCCGTACCGTGCCGCAGCCAGCGGTCCTGGAGGGCGCCGGCGCCGTGCACCCGCTTCCACGCCGCCTCGTTCGCGGTCATCGGCAGCATCGGCAGGAAGCGCACCGGCTCCATCGGCTCCAGCAACTCCAAGTCCTCGACCAGGCCGCCCGGTTCGGCGACCAGGACGGAGCTGAAGGACGCCCCGGGCCACAGCGGCCCGCCGAGCTCCAGCGACGCGCCAGGGGCCACCACGACCCCCTCGACCTGGGGGGAGGCGGCCAGCACGGCGAGCGGGCGGAGCACCTCGTCGAGAACGGCCAGGTCGGGGCCGCGGCCGCCGGCCCGTACGGTCAGCACCAGCTCGGCGCGCGGCCCGCGCAGCGGGTCGGCGACGGCGGCGGTCGGGCTGGTCATCGGATGGTCCGACATACCGAGAGTGGCGTAACGGATCACATCGCTCTCGTCCCGGAATCGCAGCACGTCAATGCGGTCCGTACCGACGAAAGTGATGGCGGCGCGGGCGTCCGGCTCGCCCAGCGCGGTGATCAACCGGGCCTCGACCAGCTGAAGAACGTCTGACATGCGGTGAGCATAGATCGCGTATCGAACGGGCAAAGCGGCGACGTAACGGTTCTGCCGACTGATAGCCTTAATCCCTGCCCAGGGAGTTACACGTCGTCCCTCACGGGGGACCGGCCGGAGGAGGTGGGGCTGCGGTGGATCCTAGTCGACCGTGCAGTACCGACAGTTCTCCCGTCGTTTCCCCTTGGTATGCGACTCCATGATCTGAAGCCTTCCGTACCCCGCCCCCCGGCGGTGAAACACGCGAAGTCACCTCGCATCCAGGGCAGCTGACGGTAGAGCGCCTTCGTACCGCTTTGTTCAGTTCCGCGAACTTCCGTCAGCGCCATCGCACGGAGCGCCGCCCGCTTTGCGGACGTACGGGCACCGGGTGTCGTACGTCCACCTTCCGGGCGCAGCGCTGCGCCGCGCGCCCGCCGCTGACGGCCGGCCCGTGAAGGAGCCCGTCATGTCGATGATCCGTGACCTGCGTGCAGCCGTCCGTCCCGCCCTGCGCCGGGGCCGTACCTCCAGCGACTACGACGCGACGCGTGACCCGTCGGTCACCAGCGCCGTGGTCGACTGCGGGGTCTACCGCGACGGCAAGCGGGTCAGCGACCACGTGAGCCCGGCGCAGGCCATGGAGCGGGTCCGCGAGGAGGGCGGGTTCGCCTGGATCGGGCTGCACGAGCCGACCGAGCGCGAGTTCGCGGGGATCGCCCAGGAGTTCGGGCTGCACCCGCTGGCGGTCGAGGACGCCGTGCAGGCCCATCAGCGGCCCAAGCTGGAGCGGTACGACGACACCCTCTTCACCGTCTTCAAGACCATCCACTACGTCGAGCACGCCGAACTCACCTCGACCAGCGAGGTGGTGGAGACCGGTGAGGTGATGTGTTTCACCGGCCGGAACTTCATCGTGACCGTGCGGCACGGCGGCCAGGGCTCGCTGCGCGCCCTGCGCCACCGGCTCCAGCAGGACCCCGAGCTGCTCGCCAAGGGTCCCTCGGCGGTGCTGCACGCCATCGCCGACCAGGTCGTCGACGGCTATCTCGCGGTCGCCGACGCGGTCCAGGACGACATCGACGAGGTCGAGATCGATGTCTTCTCGGCCGCGACCTCCCGGCGGGGCGGCGACGCGGGCCGGATCTACCAGCTCAAGCGCGAGGTGCTGGAGTTCAAGCGGGCCGTCTCGCCGCTGCTGCGGCCGATGCAGCTGCTGAGCGAGCGGCCGATGCGGCTGGTGGACCCGGACATCCAGACCTACTTCCGGGATGTCGCGGACCATCTGGCGCGGGTCAACGAGCAGGTGCTGGCCTTCGACGACCTGCTGAACTCGATCCTCCAGGCCAATCTGGCGCAGGCCACGGTCGCGCAGAACGAGGACATGCGGAAGATCACGTCCTGGGCGGCGATCTTCGCCGTGCCGACGATGATCGCGGGGATCTACGGCATGAACTTCGACTACATGCCGGAGCTGCGCTGGAAGTTCGGCTACCCGACCGTGCTCGTCGTCACCGTGGGCATCTGCTTCGCGATCCACCGCGGCTTCAAGCGCAACGGCTGGCTGTAGAGCCGGCCCGCTCCCCGAGCCGAGCGGACGGGCCCTCATCGGCCGGGCCCTCAGCGGCTGGGCTCCTGTCGGACGGGCTCTTAGCGGCCGGGCCCGTCCGAGGGGGCCTTCATCAGCTTGGGCGGGGCTTCCTGCCGTCCGCCATGATGACCAGCGCGAGCCCGCCGAGGATCACCGCGAGCGCCGGATAGGCGGCCACGGGCGGCATCTGGCCCAGCCACAGGGCCGCGATCAGGGCCGCCCCCGGCGTCTCCAGCAGGATCGCGGTCGAGGTGATGGAGGGGCCGAGTCCCTTGACCACCCGGTTGATGAGGGTGTGCCCCAGCAGCTGCGCGGTGACCGTCAGCAGGGCCAGCTGCAGCCAGGTGGTGCCGCTGTAGCCGCCGAGCCGCGCGCCCGCCACCAGGCAGGTGAGCAGCAGGAGCACGCTGGTGGTGGCGTAGCAGACGTAGGCGTACGCGGTGGTGCTCACCGAACGCCGCACCTCCGCCCCGAGCAGCACGTACCCGGCCGCCGCCACCCCGCCCAGCAGCGCGAGCGCGTCACCCAGCAGGGCGCGCGGGGAAGCGGACAGATCGACCCCGGTGAGGATCACCACACCGAGGATCGCGAGTCCCATGCCCAGCCAGGCGGGCGTGGGGAGGCGGTGGCCGCGCAGCCGCAGCAGCAGCGCCGTCCAGATGGGGGTCGTGGTCACCAGCGCGGTCGATGAGGCCACGGAGGTCATGTGCAGGCTCGGCAGCCAGGCCCCGAAGTGCACCGCGAGCAGCGCCCCCGCCCCGACCGACAGCAGTGCCGCCCGGCGGCCCATCCCGCGCAGCTCGCCCCGGTGGCGCCACAGCGCGAACGGGGTGAGCGCGCCCACCGCCATGGCGTTGCGCCAGAAGGCGATGGCGAGCGCGGGCGCCACCGTCGCGGCGGCCAGCGGCGCGGAGAGCGAGACACCGGCGATGGCGACCGTAAGGAGCGCGATGTCGAGGGGAACGCCACCACCGGGACGGCCGCCCTCACCGGGTGCGGCGGGGGTGGTGGCGGGGGCTGGGGTGCGCGCGGCGCGGGCGGTGGGCACGGCGCCAGCGTAAGGCGCATGAGCAGGCGACGGAACTGACATTTCACAGGCTGGGACGGGTGCCCGACTGGCCTAGGCTGTCGGCATGACGCAGACGCCGATGGACCGTGCCCTTGTCGAGGAGGCGGCCAAGAAGTCCGCCCTCATCTGGGTCCAGGGCACCGAGGGCGCCCCGCGCGCCCTGTGGCACATCTGGCACGAGGGCGCGGCCTGCCTCGTCGGGGACGGGCCCTTGGAACAGCCCCTCCAGGGCCTCGGGCTGGCCGACGGCGGAACCGCCACGGTGACCGTGCGCAGCAAGGACAAGGGCGGGCGCCTGGTCAGCTGGCCCGCGCGGGTGGTCGAGCTGGCCCCCGGCGGCGAGGCGTGGACCTCGGCGGTCGACGAGCTCAAGGGCAAGCGGCTGAACGCGCCGGACGCCGACCACATCGCGGAGCGCTGGGCGCGCGAATGCCGGGTGCTGCGGCTGGAGCCCGCGCCCGGAGCACTCGCCGAACACCCCACCGGCTCCCTGGCGGCGACCCCGCTGCCGTCCCCGGCGACCACCCGCCGGCCGATCCCGGCGGCGCTCCCAAAGCTCCTCGCCCGCCGTAAGAAGCGCGGCCGTGGCGCCCGTAAGGACGCGTCGTAGCTTCTGACGTGGCTTCTGACGCCGGGTGAGGCCGCGTCCTGGCTCCGGCGCCCGGTAAGGCCGCGGTCCAGCCCTGACGCCCGCCGTAAGGACGCGCCCCGGCTTCAAGGACGCGCCCCGGTTTCAAGGGCGCGCCCTCGCCGCCCTTACGGTCGTGCTCGCGGCTACGGCGCCCGCGGGCCCGACTACGGCGCCTCCGGGATCTGCTGCCCGTAGTCGAGCACATGGCCCTTCTCCGGGGCGGCGAGCTCGAAGCCCTTGTTCCAGTCCGCGAGCTGGATCACGCCCGCGCCGCCCGCCCGCTGCAGCCGCAGCGGATAGGGCCGGCCCTCCAGGGAGACATCGAGCGATCCGCCCTCACCGGCCTTGCCCGCGCTGATGCGGATCGTCCGTACGCCGTCCACCTGCCCGTGGTCGCCGGTGGCGACCTTGCCGTGCAGCCCGAGCAGCCCGTCCAGCAGCAGCTTCATATCGGTGAAACCGCTGAGCCGCTGGTAGGAGGGGTCGCCGGAGGGGACCTTCACATACTTGTCGTCCAGCTTCCCGGCCGCGTCGGCCGCGCCGCTGTGTCCCTCGTCCCCGCCGTCGTGGGACCAGAAGCCCGCGCCGGCCTTGAGGTAGAGCTCCTTGCCGACGCGCAGCAGCTCGAAGCTGGAGCCCTTGGTGGAGACCTGGCCGGTGCCGCCGTCGGCCTTGAGCCGCATGTTCAGCTTGTAGGTGGCTCCCTGGGTGACGAGTGTGCCGGAGAGCCGCACCGAACTGGCGCCGGCGACCGCCTGACGGACCTTGCTCTCGATCTTCGTGGCGGGGAGCTTTCCCACGCCGTTCGTCCCCGCGTCGGGGTCCTGTTCCCCACCGCCGCCGCCACACGCGGCGAGCGTGGCGGCCAACCCCGCGCACATCGCCGCAACGACAGCCCTGTTCCGGGTGCGCACGTCCGCTCTGCCTCCTGATGCCGGTGCAGTAGGGCAGCGTACCGGTGCCGTCCCGCGGTGTCCGCAGGGTGCCGCACTGCCCTCGCCCGGCGGCAGGGCAGGTGCGGGCACGCTAGCCTGAACCCGGTGAAGAGCGGATCATTACCTTGAATGACCACAAAGCCCCATATACGAGGGGAGGCAGGGCATGCCGGCAGGCGCCCCCCGGGTCTTCGTCTCGCATCTCGCGGGCGTCGCCGTCTTTGACCCGAACGGCGACCAAGTGGGGCGGGTGCGCGATGTCGTGGCGATGCTGCGGCTGGCCGGCCGCCCGCCGCGGGTGCTCGGCCTGGTGGTCGAGGTGGTCGGCCGCCGCCGGATCTTCCTGCCCATGACGCGGGTGACCGGTGTGGAGTCCGGCCAGGTCATCACCACCGGTGTGCTCAACATGCGCCGCTTCGAACAGCGCCCCACCGAAACCCTGGTCCTCGGCGAACTGCTCGACCGCACGGTGCACCTGGTCGAGACCGGCGAGCCGGTGACGGTCCTCGACGTGGCGATGACCCAGCTGCCCGCGCGCCGGGAGTGGGAGATCGACAAGGTCTTCGTACGCCGCGGCAAGACCGGCGCCCTGCGCCGCCGCGGCGAGGCGCTGACCGTGGACTGGTCCGCGGTCACCGGCTTCTCACTGGAGGAGCAGGGCCAGGGCGCGGAGAACCTGCTGGCCACCTTCGAGCAGCTGCGCCCCGCCGACCTGGCCAATGTGCTGCACCACCTGTCCGCCAAGCGCCGGGGCGAGGTGGCGGCGGCCCTGGACGACGAGCGGCTCGCCGACGTCCTGGAGGAGCTGCCCGACGACGACCAGGTGGAGATCCTCGGCAAGCTCAAGGAGGAGCGCGCGGCCGACGTCCTGGAGGCCATGGACCCCGATGACGCGGCCGATCTGCTCTCCGAGCTCCCCGAGCCCGACAAGGAGCGGCTGCTGGACCTGATGCGCCCGCGCGACGCGGCCGACATGCGGCGGCTGATGTCGTACGAGGAGGGGTCGGCGGGCGGTCTGATGACGACCGAGCCGATCGTGCTGCGCCCGGACGCCACCATCGCGGACGCGCTCGCCCGGGTGCGCGACCAGGACCTGACGCCCGCGCTCGCCGCCCAGGTCTATGTGTGCCGCCCGCCCGACCAGACGCCCACCGGCCGCTATCTGGGCACCATCCACTTCCAACGGCTGCTGCGCGACCCGCCGTTCACCCTCGTCGGGGCGTCCGTCGACACCGATCTGCCGACGCTGCCGCCGGACACCCCGCTGCCCGTCGTCGCCGGCCATCTGGCCACCTACAACCTGCTCGCGGCGCCCGTCGTGGACGAGACCGGCTCCCTGCTCGGCGCCGTGACGGTCGACGACGTGCTGGACCATCTGCTGCCGTCCGACTGGCGGGAGCGCGAGCTGTACGCCGGGATGGCGCTGCCGGAGGCCGCCGATGGACGGTGAGGGCATCCGGCTGGACCGGCCCAAGGCGCGGCGCCGCAGCCCGCTGCCGCGCTGGGACCCCGAGGCGTTCGGCAGGGCGTCGGAGCGGATCGCGCGCTTCCTGGGCACCGGGCGGTTCATCGCCTGGATGACCGCCTTCGTCGCGACATGGCTGGCCTGGAACATCCTGGCGCCGCCGCGGCTGCGGTTCGACCCGTTCCCGTTCATCTTCCTGACGCTGATGCTCTCGCTCCAGGCGTCGTACTCCGCCCCGCTCATCCTGCTGGCCCAGTACCGCCAGGCCGACCGCGACCGCGTCAACCTCGAACAGGACCGCAAGCAGAACGAGAGGTCGATCGCCGACACCGAGTTCCTCACCCGGGAGATCGCGGCGCTGCGGACGGGCCTGGGCGAGGTCGCCACCCGCGACTGGCTCCGCGACCAGCTGGAGGACCTGCGCCGGGAGCCGGACGGCGGACGGAGCGCCCCACGGCCCGGTGTCCACGGCGAACGCCCACGGCCGAGTGAGGAACGCGACCGCTGACGGCCATCCCGCGTCCCGCCCGCGGCGCCGTACCATCTCCGTATGGCTACCGACACCCTCCCAGCGCCGAGCGAAGACGCGGTACGCGCCGCGCTCGCGACGGTCAACGACCCGGAGATCCACAAGCCGATCACCGACCTCGGCATGGTCAAATCCGTCGAGATCGCGGCGGATGGCTCGGTCGCCGTGGTGGTCTACCTCACAGTCTCCGGCTGTCCGATGCGGGACACGATCACCAACAGCGTGCGGACCGCGGTCGCCGAGGTCGAGGGCGTGACCGGAGTCACGGTCGAACTCGATGTGATGAGCGACGAGCAGCGCCGTGAGCTGGCCACCTCGCTGCGCGGCGGCCAGGCCGAGCGCGAGGTCCCCTTCGCCAAGCCCGGCTCGCTGACCCGGGTCTACGCGGTGGCGTCCGGCAAGGGCGGCGTCGGCAAGTCGTCGGTGACGGTCAACCTGGCCGCCGCGCTGGCCGCCGACGGGCTCAAGGTCGGCGTGGTGGACGCCGACATCTACGGCCACTCGGTGCCCCGCATGCTGGGCGCCGACGGACGGCCCACCCAGGTCGAGAACATGATCATGCCGCCGTCGGCGAACGGCGTGAAGGTGATCTCGATCGGGATGTTCACTCCCGGAAACTCCCCGGTGGTCTGGCGCGGCCCGATGCTGCACCGCGCGCTCCAGCAGTTCCTGGCCGATGTCTACTGGGGCGACCTCGATGTGCTGCTCCTCGACCTCCCCCCGGGCACCGGCGACATCGCGATCTCCGTGGCCCAGCTGGTGCCCAACGCCGAGATCCTGGTGGTGACCACGCCGCAGCAGGCCGCCGCCGAGGTCGCCGAGCGGGCCGGTGCGATCGCCGTCCAGACCCATCAGAAGATCGTCGGCGTCGTGGAGAACATGTCCGGGCTGCCCTGCCCGCACTGCGACGAGATGGTCGACGTCTTCGGCACCGGTGGTGGCCAGGTGGTCGCCGACGGGCTCAGCCGGACCACCGGCACGACGGTGCCCGTGCTGGGCTCCATCCCGATCGACGTACGGCTGCGCGAGGGCGGCGACGAGGGGAAGCCGGTCGTGCTGACCGACCCCGACTCCCCGGCGGGCAGCGCGCTCAAGGCGATCGCGGGCAAGATCGGCGGACGGCAGCGCGGCCTCGCGGGCATGTCGCTGGGCGTCACCCCGCGCAACAAGTTCTGAGCGCCAGGGCCTGAGCGCCAAGGTCTGGGCGCCAGGGCCTGAGCGCCAAGCTCTGAGCTTCAAGCTCCGGGTGCGCGCTCGGCCACGGCCCTACGGCTCAGGGGCGGCTTCCTCGGGAAGCCGCCCCTGAGCCTTTGGCGCCCGCCTTACGCGTCGTAGCGGGTGATGTCCTTGACCACCGCGAACCCCAGGCCGTAAGCGCTCATCCCGCGCCCGTACGCGCCGATGTGCACGTCCTCGCCCGCCGTTCCGGCCAGCACCCAGCCGTACTCCGACTCGCGGTAGTGGAAGTCGGTCGGCACCCCGTCCACCGGGAGCGACAGCTGCGACCAGCTCTCGCCCTCCAGATCGTCCGCCAGCTCCCAGGCGATCGCGGTCTGCTGGTCCAGCCAGTCCTGGCGCAGCGCCCGCTCCATCCGCGTCGGCCAGGTGCACGACAACAGACCGGAGCCGGCCAGCCAGGCGGCGGAGGAGACCGAGGTGGCCTCCAGTTTGCCGGTGCCGTCGGCGCTGTCCCGCCCCGGGCGGCTGGCGACGGTGACGACCACCGTGAAGCGCTGCTGGTCCATATCGGTCTCGACGCGCAGCGACGGCTCCTCGCCATGGCCGGTCGAGCCGTACTCGACGATGCCGTCGGCCGCCGCGCCCACCTGCATCAGCCAGCGGGGGCCGGTGAACGCCTCGTCAAGCCCGTACCAGGGAAAGCCGGCCATCAGATAGCCGTCGACGCTCCGCCGGGCCTCGGCGGGCAACCCCTGCGCAGCCGCTGCCACCCCTCGTTCCCCTAGCCGACCCGTGGTCTCCATGTGCGCGCGGCCTCCTCGTTGCCCTGCGTTGTGGGCGGCCCGCCCCCCTCGGGCGACCCTCACCCCGGACAAAGGGAGGATAGCCATACGGGTCAACCAGGCCGGGCATACGGGGGGATCAAGTGGCGTCGGAGTCGAAAGGCGGACGCTCCTCGCGGCTCGGCTCCTCGCGCTTGCGCAGCAGGTCAGGCGTGCTGGAGTCGCCCTTGGACAGGGACGGCGGGGTGGTGCCGGAAGCCCCTGAAGAGCCCTGCGGCGGATCACTCTCCCGGCCGTGCACCGCGTCGGCGACCTCCGCCATCTCCTTACGGAGGTCGAAGCCGTTACGGATCTCCTTCAGGCCGAGCTCATCGGAGTCCAGCACATGCTTGCGCACGAAGGTCTTGGGGTTGAGGTCCTCGAACTCGAAGTCCTTGAACTCCGGCCCCAGCTCGGAGCGGATGTCCTCCTTGGCGCTGTCGGAGAACTCCCGGATCTTCCGGATGAACTGCGAGACGTCCCGAATCACCTTCGGGAGCTTGTCCGGGCCGAAGACGAGCACCGCAAGGACAACGAGCGCGACAAGCTCGAGAGGTCCTATGTCCAACACCTTGCAGCTCCTCAAGACGTCTGGGGCCCCGGCCTGGGCCACTCAACACCGTACCTGGCGGCGGGGTCGGCGCGGGAGACGGCCGGGCCAACATCGCGCGTCAGCCGCTGCTCGCCGAACCCAGGGTCAGCTCCGCGGTGCGCTTCTTACCGGCGCGCTCGACGGTGAGCGCGAGCCGGTCACCGGGGCGGTGGCTGCGGATCTTCACGATCAGCTCCTGTCCGCTGTGCACCGGGACGCCGTCCACCTCCGTGATCACGTCACCGGCCTTGATCCCCGCCTTGTCGCCGGGGCCGCCGGAGGTGACCGGCGGGCCGCTGCCCGCGCCCTTGGTGTTCACCCGCGCACCGTCGCCCGTGTAGCCCATGTCGAGGGTCACGCCGATCACCGGATGGGTGGCCTTCCCGGTGTTGATCAGCTCCTCGGCGACCCGCTTGCCCTGGTTGATCGGGATGGCGAAGCCCAGGCCGATGCTGCCGCCCTGGCCGCCGCCGAGGCCCGAGCCGTCATCGGCCGCCCGGATCGCGCTGTTGATCCCGATGACCCGGCCCTTCCGGTCGACCAGGGGACCGCCGGAGTTGCCCGGGTTGATCGGGGCGTCGGTCTGCAGCGCGTCGACATAGCTGACGTCGCTGCCGTCCTCCTTCTCGCCGCCCGCGGTGATCGGCCGCTCCTTGGCGCTGATGATCCCCGAGGTGACGGTGCCCGCCAGGTCGAAGGGGGCGCCGATGGCCACGACGGGGTCGCCGACGCGCACCGAGTCGGAGTTGCCCAGCGGCAGCGGGGTGAGCCCGGAGACGCGGTCGACCTTGACGACCGCCAGGTCATAGCCGGCGTCGCGGCCGATGATCTCGGCCTTGGCGTCCTGGCCGCTGTTGAACGTCACCGATATGTCGCCGTCCGCGCCGGCGGGCTGGACGACATGGTTGTTGGTGAGGATATGGCCCTGCTTGTCGAGGACGAAGCCGGTGCCGGTGCCCTCCTCCGAGCTGCCGCGCACATGGATCGTCACCACGCCGGGCAGCGAGGCGGCGGCGATCCCGGCGACGCTGCCCGGGGCCCTGGCCTCCTTCTCGACCGGGGCCTGCGGCAGCTTCACATCGACGCCCCCGGAGGCGTTGTCCCGCTCCGCGTACGCGCCGATGCCGCCGCCGATACAGCCCGCGACCAGGGCGATCAGCAGCACGGCGATCCAGGCGCCACGGCGGGAGACCGTCTTCCGCGTCTTGGGGGCGGCGGGCGGGACCACGGTCCAGGGGTCGTAGCCGCGCCACTGGGCGGTCGGGGCGGGCTGCGCCATCGTGGCGGCAGGCCGGTGGGGCTCTCCGGGGCCCGCGGGCAGCTGTGTGCCGTGCGGCGGGGTCATCCCGGGGTGCGACGGCATGGGTACGGGCGCGCTCTGCGCCGGTACGGGGCCCGCGGCGGGCGGCAGGGTGGTGCCGTGGGGCGGGGTCATCCCGGGGGCCTGAGGCGGCGTCTGGGCCATTCCGGAGGCGTGGGGCGGGGTCTGGGCCATGCCGGGGGCCGGAGGCGGTGTCTGAGCCATCCCGGGCGGGACATGCGTGCCCTGCGCGGGGGTCGCCACCGGGTGCTGGACGGGCGGGGCCGGGGCCCATGGCCCGGGGCCGCCGTAGGGCGGGGTGCTGTACGGGTCGGGCTCGTGCAACGGCCGGGGCGCCGCCTCCTCGGGCGTGCGGCCCTCCACGGGCGCGTCCACCGGCTCCGGAGGCGCCTGCGCGGCGGCAGCCTCCGTACGCTCCTCGGCTCCCTGGGCCGCATCGCCCGACCGGTCGCCGGGTCGTGCGGCGACCGGGCGGCTCCACCACTTCGGCTTGGGGGCCTTCGGCTCGTCCATGATCTCCCCTTTTTTGAGGGCTCGGTTGGCCTCCGGGGCGCAATAGCCTCCCCCAGCTACCGCTGGGAGGTGCCCCCTGTCGACGGTCGACCGTGCTCGGTCGCCCACGCGGCGGCAGCCGCATATCGATCGCAGCCCTCGCTCCCTGTGCGCGTCTCCCTTTCGACAGCGACGCGCCCCTTCGGCTCGCCCCCAGCTACCGCTGGGAGGTGCCCCCGGCCGGTCAGCCCAAGCACCCGGAAACAATACGGCGCCCTTCGGCTTACCCCAGCCACCGTGGGAATGCCCCCCGGCCGGTAAGGCCAAGCACCCGGGACCAGGGCACCGCGCCCCTAGGCTCACCCGCCCAAGCCGCGCTGCCCGGAGCCGATTCAATCAGGTCCGTCGGCGCTCGCGCAGGGCGGACGAAAAGACCTTGTCATGATCGGCAAAGGGACGGGCGGCCGGCGACATCGCACCGTCACCGCCGTCGCACTACTTCGGGGGCGCGCTGACCCCGAGATACGGCGAGCCACCCGAGGTGGGCCGGGACGGGACCTCCAGCTGGGTCGGCGCGGGGGCCGGGGGCGTGGAGCTCGCTGTCCGCAGCAGCTCGGTGACCGAGAGAATCGGCTGTATCAGCGGATTCAGCGCCGCCCCGACGGGCTGGCGCAGGGCCGGTGGATGCGGGGTGGCCGTCGGGGACGGGGTGCCCGTCCGGGTGCCCGTGGTGGCCAGCAGCCCCACCTCCTGGCGGGTCCGCTCCCGCACGCCGGTGCTCACCGCGGTGTCGGCCTCGACCGGGGCGACCGCGGTGTCGGCGCCGTCGGCCGAACTTCCCGGGGGGTCGACGGCCGCGTCCAGCGGAAGGGCGGCGCCGAGCGCGAAGGCCGCCAGCGAGACCGCTCCGGCCGCCGCGAAGGCGAACCTGCGGCGCGGGGCGAGGCGCTCGACCTCATGGATCCTGAAGCCGCGCTGACGTGAGGCACGGGCCGATGCCGCCGGTGCGATCGCGGTGCCCGGGGGCATCGCGGGCACGAAGGCGAACGCCCGCTCCCGTCTCTCCTCCGGCTCCCGGACGTCGCGCAGCTCGCGCACGTCCCGTGGGGTGCCGCGCATCTCGCGCGGGCCGAAGACGCTCGGGCCCCCGAAGGCGGAGCCGCCCATACCGTCGTCGCCCGCGGCCGGCAGGCCCTGCAGACGCGCCAGAAAGCCCTCGGACGGTGCCGGGGGCGCCGTCTGGGCGAACACGTTTTTCAGCCGACGCTGAGCATCGGCTTCCGCCTTGCACTTGCAGCAGGTGGCGAGATGGGCGAGGACGCGCTCACGCGCGTCATGCCCCAGCTCACCGTCGACCAGAGCCGCAAGGCGGTCGCCGAGATGCTGCTCGGCGGGGGACGGACCGCCTGATCGGGTCACGCGATTCCGACCTCCCCGCTCAGCCGGGGGGCCGTGACACGCGGCGCCACCGCGGCGACCTCATGCTGCTGACCGGTCCGCGCCGCGGGGGCACGGTGCTGCAGCGCCTTGCGCAGATGCGAGCGGCCGCGGTGGATGCGGCTGCGCACGGTGCCCAGCTTGACGCCCAGGGTGGCGGCGATCTCCTCGTAGGACAGCCCCTCGATGTCACAGAGCACCACGGCGGCGCGGAACTCCGGGGCGAGGGTGTCCAGCGCCTGCTGCACATCGGCGTCGAAGTGGGTGTCGTTGAAGTGCTGCTGGGGAGAGGGCTCGCGGCTGGGGAGCCGCTCCGCCGCGTCCTCGCCGAGGGCGTCGAAGCGGATGCGCTGCCGACGGCGGACCATGTCGAGGAAGAGATTGGTGGTGATGCGGTGCAGCCAGCCCTCGAACGTGCCCGGGGTGTACGTCGACAGCGAGCGGAAGACGCGGACGAACACCTCCTGGGTGAGGTCCTCGGCGTCGTGCTGGTTACCGGTGAGCCGGTAGGCGAGGCGGTAGACCCGTGCGCTGTGCGTGCTGACGATCTCCTCCCAGGTAGGAGGCGTCCACGCCGGCGCGTCCGCGTCCGTGGCGAAGGTCGCGGTGGTGGCGGGCTCGGCGAGGGGCGCACCTCCCGTGCCCTTTGGGCTACGGGGGCGAGAACGGTCAGCGGTGTTGGTCACGGATTTCGGCTCGCCCACTGACCTGCGAAAGCGCTTCAGCACTCGCCGGTCACCGGCCGCAGCCGCACCTCCCCTGTCGGCTCTGGTGGTGTCCAGTAGAGCCCCTACCATATCCACCTCGCCCGTTAGCTCCGGATAAGCATTTTTGACCTGCATTTGGTCGTGATCCATACGGTCCCCCCGGCTTCTCCAACGCCTGGTCCCATCTGCGGGTTCCCGTGCGCAGCGGATACAGTCACCGTTGCGCCAACTACGGGGACAGGAGAGGGACATTACCGGCAACCGGCAGACGAGCTGGGCGTTCGCCGACGCGTTCGTCGCCGAGGACGAAGCCCTTCACTGGGCCCGTGACCGGGCCCGGGAGGCAGGGCTGCGCTCGGTGTCGGCGGGCACCGGCGCCGCGCTGCGGCTGCTCGCTGCCGCCGCCGATGCCAAGGTCGTCGCCGAGATCGGCACCGGGACGGGCGTCTCGGGGATCCATCTGCTACGCGGAATGCGCCCGGACGGCGTGCTGACCACCGTGGACACCGAACCGGAGATGCAGCAGTTCGCCCGGCAGGCGTTCCGCGAGGCCGGGTTCACCGGGAACCGGGCGCGCTTCATCCCCGGCCGCGCCCTGGATGTGCTGCCCCGGCTGGCCGACGGCGGATACGACCTGGTCTTCTGCGACGGCGACCGGCTGGAGTGCCTGGACTACCTCGCCGAATCGTTGCGTCTGCTGCGGCCCGGCGGGCTGGTCTGCTTCGAGGGGGTCTTCACCAACGGCCGGACCGTGGACTCCGCCGCCCAGCCCACGGAGGTGCTGCGGGTGCGCGAGCTGCTGCGGACCGTACGGGAGTCCACCGTGCTGCAGTCATCCCTGCTGCCGGTCGGCGACGGCCTGCTCTGCGCGGTCAAGCGGGGCTGAAACGGCCGGCCCGGCCGGTCCCCCGCCTCGTGGCGGAACCCCCGGAACCCCTTACATGCGCTGCCCCGGCGGTCGGTACCTGACGTACCGGCCGCCGGGGCAGCGCGCGGGTGATGGTGGGCCGCAAGCCGTCAGCCGACGACCTTCTTCAGGGCGTCGCCGAGGGCGTCGGCCTCGTCCGGTGTCAGCTCGACGACGAGCCGACCGCCGCCTTCGAGCGGAACGCGCATGACGATGCCCCGCCCCTCCTTGGTCACCTCGAGCGGGCCGTCGCCCGTCCGCGGCTTCATGGCCGCCATGCTCGTTCCCCTTCCTGAAACCAGCTCATCGCAGCCGACAACCCAGGTGTCACCGGCATCGAACACGTTGCTTCACTCTCATTATCCCGCATGGCATGACCCGATGACCAACATCGGTCGGCAACGCCTGTACGAGGCGCTCCCCCAAAACCACCCAATTCGGGGAGGGGGTCGCGGTAGCGTACGCCCGCCGTCACCGAACGAAGGGTCGGTTCTTTGACGCAGGTCACATGTCGGTCGGTCATGATCTCCGGCATGCTGTGCGCTGACCGCCGCGACGGGTCCCTTCCGGGCCCGCCGGTGCGGCCGCAGCCCGCGCCACCCGCCAACTCGCCCCGCCCCACCGCCGGAGGACCGCCATGGCCGACACCGTGCTCTACGACCTCGCCGAGGGCCTCGCGACGATCACGCTCAATCGTCCCGACGCGATGAACGCCCTGAACATCGACACCAAGGTGGCGCTGCGCGACGCGCTGCTGCAGGCCGCGGAGGACCCGGCGGTGCGGGCGGTGCTGCTCACCGGCTCCGGGCAGCGGGCCTTCTGCGTCGGCCAGGACCTCAAGGAGCACATCGGCCTGCTGGCCGCCGACCGTGACGGCAGCGGCGAGGGCTCCACCATGAGCACGGTCACGCTGCACTACAACCCGATCGTCACCGCGATCGCCGGGATGCCGAAGCCGGTGGTCGCCGCCGTCAACGGTGTCGCGGCGGGCGCCGGGGCGGGCTTCGCCTTCGCCGCCGACTACCGGATCATCGCCGACACCGCCTCCTTCAACACCTCCTTCGCCGGGGTCGCGCTGACCGCCGACTCGGGGGTCTCCTGGACCCTCCAGCGGCTGATCGGCTACGGCCGCGCGGCGGATCTGCTGCTCTTCCCGCGCGGTATCGACGCCCAGGAGGCGCTCGACCTGGGCATCGCCCACCGGGTGGTCCCGGCCGACGAGCTGGCCGCCGAGGCGGCGGCGGTCGCCCGGCGGCTGGCCGAGGGCCCCACCGCGGCCTACGCGGCGCTCAAGGAGTCCCTGGCCTTCGCCGCGGGCCACACGCTCACCGAGTCGCTGGCCATGGAGGACGAACTGCAGCGCCGCGCGGGGGCCTCGGAGGACCACGCCATCGCGGTGAACGCGTTCGTGAACAAGGAGAAGCCCAGGTTCACCGGCCGCTGACCGGCTCGCCCCGGCCGCCGGGGCGCAAGCGCGTCCCGGTCGGCCGGGGACCCGAGCGTGTCGCGGCCGGAGCTCGGAGCGCGTCCCGGCTGTGGCGATCGGGCCGCGTCGCGGCCCGGGCGATCAGACCGTGTCGCGGCCCGGGCGATCAGACCGTGTCGCGGCCCGGGCGATCAGACCGTGTCGCGGCCCGGGCGATCAGACCGTGTCGCGGCTGTGGCAGTCGGCCAGATGGTCGTTGACCAGGCCGCATGCCTGCATCAGGGCATAGGCCGTGGTGGGGCCGACGAAGCGGAAGCCGCGCTTCTTGAGGTCGCGGCTGAGGGCCGTGGACTCCGGGGTGATCGCCGCGACATCGGCGGCGGTCCGCGGGACGGGGCGGCCGTCGGGGGCCGGGGCATGGGACCAGATCAGCTCGTCCAGCTCACCGGGTGCCAGGGCCGCCGCGGCGCGGGCGTTGGAGATCGTGGCGGCGATCTTGGCCCGGTTGCGGATGATCCCCGGGTCGTCGATCAGCCGCTGCTCATCGGCCTCGGTGAACTCCGCGACCTTCGCGATCGAGAAATCGGCGAAGGCGGCCCGGAACCCCTCCCGGCGGCGCAGGATCGTCAGCCACGACAGCCCGGACTGGAACGCCTCCAGACAGATCCGCTCATAGAGCGCGTCATCGCCGTGGACCGGGCGGCCCCACTCCGTGTCGTGGTAGACGCGGTAGTCGGCCATGGTCTCGGCCTCCAGCCCCCAGGGACAGCGCAACAGCCCGTCCGGCCCCGGAACCACACCTTGCCCGCTCATGCGCCATGCCCTTCGTAGCCGTGTCCCTCAAGGCCGCGCCCGTCGTAACCGCGCCCCTCGAAGAGGTTTCCCTCGAAGCCGTCCTCGTCGAAGCCGTCCTCGTCGAAGCCGGGCCACTCGGGGCCGGGGCCCTCGCGGCCGCCCCGCCCGAAGCCGTGGTCGCTCTCCGGGGCCGACAGGGGATCGGGGCCGGGCCCGGGGGGCGACGACGGCTTCGGATGCGGGCCCGTGAGCGCTGCCTCCAGCTCGGCGATCCGGGCGTCGCGCTCGGCGAGCTCGGCACCGAGGCGGCCCAGCACATCGTCGACATCCGCCATCCGGTAGCCCCGCAGCGTCATGGGGAGCCGCAGCGCCTCCACATCGGCGCGCGCCAGCGGCCGGTCGGCGGGCAGCGGCTCGTCCAGCCGGTCCGGGGGCGCCTCGGTGAGCGGTCCGTCACCGCCGCCGACGACGGCGAGCGTGACCCCGCCGACCACCACGACCAGCGCGATCAGCAAGAACAAGAACACGGTGATCGTCTCCCCGTCAGATGCATGGTTGAGTCTGTGTCCGTCGGCCTCGATAACTGTCTGCCCCGATCGTGCCATGCCCCTCCGACAGTTATCGTCGCTGCCCGCAACCTGGAAGAAGACATGAAGGAAGTTCGGATGCTGCGGCTGGGACGACGTGAGTTCGGCGAGAACGATCGAGTGATCATGGCGATCGTGAACCGGACGCCGGATTCCTTCTACGACCAGGGTGCGACCTTCCGCGACGAGCCCGCCCTGGCCCGCGTGGAGCAGGCCATCGCGGACGGCGCCGCGATCATCGACATCGGCGGCGTCAAGGCCGGACCGGGTGACGAGGTGAGCGCCGAGGAGGAGGCGCGCCGCACGGTGGGCTTCGTGGCCGAGGTGCGCAGGCGCCATCCGGACGTGGTGATCAGCGTGGACACCTGGCGCCATGAGGTCGGCGAGGCGGTCTGCGCCGCGGGCGCGGATGTGCTCAACGACGCGTGGGGCGGGGTGGACCCCAAGCTGGCCGAGGTCGCCGCCCGCCACGGCGTCGGGCTGGTGTGCACCCACGCGGGCGGGGCCCGGCCGCGCACCCGCCCGCACCGGATCGGCTACGAGGATGTGGTGGAGGACATCCTGCGGGTCACCCTGGACCTCGCGGAGCGCGCCCTCGAACTGGGGGTGCGGCGCGACGGGATCATGATCGACCCGGGCCATGACTTCAGTAAGAACACCCGCCACTCACTGGAGGCGACGCGCCGGCTGGGCGAGCTGACGGAGACCGGCTGGCCCGTCCTGGTCTCGCTGTCCAACAAGGACTTCGTCGGCGAGAGCCTGGACCGGCCGGTCAAGGAACGGCTGATCGGCACGCTCGCGACGACCGCCGTATCGGCCTGGCTGGGGGCCCAGATCTACCGGGTGCACGAGGTGGCCGAGACCCGTCAGGTGCTGGACATGGTGTCGTCCATCGCGGGCCACCGGCCCCCGGCGGTCGCCCGCCGGGGACTGGCCTGAGGAAGCCCGCCGCGGACCGGCCCGCTTGGGGCCGGCACGCTTGGGGCCAGCCCGCTTGAGGCTGGCCCGCTTGGACCGGCCCACTCGGGACCGGCCCAGCGGGGCGACCAGGAGCGGGCGCCGTCAGACGCCGGACTCCTTGGTCACCAGGTCGATCACCTCGTCGATGTCGTCGGTGAGGTGGAACAGGTCCAGATCGTGCGGGGACGCCTTGCCCTCCGCGATCAGGGTGTTCGTGAGCCAGTCGACCAGGCCCTTCCAGTAGGCGCTGCCGAAGAGGACGATCGGGAAGCGGGTGACCTTCTTGGTCTGGACGAGGGTGAGCGCCTCGAAGCACTCGTCGAGCGTGCCGAGCCCGCCGGGAAGCACCACGAACCCCTGGGCGTACTTCACGAACATCGTTTTTCGCACGAAGAAGTAGCGGAAGTTGACGCCGATGTCGACGTACGGGTTCAGGCCCTGCTCGTACGGCAGTTCGATGCCCAGGCCGACCGAGACGCCGCCCGCCTCGGTCGCGCCGCGGTTGGCGGCCTCCATCGCGCCGGGGCCGCCGCCGGTGATCACCCCGAAGCCCGCCTCGACGAGGGCCCGGCCGATCCGCACCCCCGCCTCGTACTCCGGGGACCCCTCGGGCGTACGGGCGGAGCCGAACACGCTGATCGCCGGGCCGAGCTCCGCCAGGGTGCCGAAGCCCTCGACGAACTCCGACTGGATGCGCATCACCCGGAACGGGTCCTCGTGCACCCAGTGCGTGGCCCCCTGGGTGTCCAGGAGCCGCTGATCGGTCGTCTCGGGTCGCATCTGATGGCGGCGGCGCACGACCGGGCCCAGACGCTGCTCGTGCAGCGCTCGCTCTTCTTCGGCGTTGCCCACTGTGTGCTCCCTTCGCCAAGACCAAGATCTGGTCAAAGATCTGTGGTTCAGGGTAGGCCCCCCGGGCGGCTTCGAGCCGAAATCCCGGCCACGCTCACCCACCGAACCGCTGATCACAGGTCCAACGGCCGCGAAGCGGCGTCAGAGGGTGCCCGACGGACCTAGCCGCCTGCGGCGGGCCGCTCCCCTCCCCGCCCCCCAACATATGCGGCTCCGTAGCGTGCGGGGCTCCCCCAGACCCCGCCGCCGAGGTCTGGGGGAGCCCCGGCGGAGGCCGGGGCCGCGTCCCCACGCGACCGAGCCGCACATCGACGCAACCCAGCCCCTACGACGCGACGCAACCCAGCCCCTCCGGCGATTGAGGAGCGAGGGCCAGGGGCGGAGCCCCAGCAGGCGCCAGGACCGAGCCCCACGCGGCGGTACTCCAGCCCCTCCGGCGATTGAGGAGCCAGGTCCGGGGCGGAGCCCCAGCGGGGGGCCGGGGCCGGGCCCCGCCACGCGGCGGAGCCGCACATCGACGCAACCCAGCCCCTCCGACGATTGAGGAGCGAGGGCCAGGGGCGGAGCCCCAGCAGGCGCCAGGACCGAGCCCCACGCGGCGGTACTCCAGCCCCTCCGGCGATTGAGGAGCCAGGTCCGGGGCGGAGCCCCAGCGGGGGGCCGGGGCCGGGCCCCGCCACGCGGCGGAGCCGCATATCGATGCTGCGGGAAGGGGCGGGGAGGGGAAAGGCGCGCCGGGCCCCAGCGGCGGGGCCAACCGCCCGGCGCGCCGCTGGCGCTAACCGACCAGCCAGGCGCGCAGTCGCTCTTCGGCCTCCAGGACCGCCGCGACCGGCACGTGCTCCTCACGGGTATGGGCCAGCTTCGGATCGCCGGGCCCGTAATTCACCGCGGGCACGCCCAGCGCCGAGAAGCGGGCGACATCGGTCCAGGCGTCCTTGGGGGCCACCTCCACCCCGAGCGTCGCCACGAGCGCGGCGGCCGACGGGTGGGCGAGACCGGGCAGGGCGCCGGGCGCGCTGTCGGTGAGCTCGATGTCGAAGCCGGTGAAGACCTCGCGGACGTGCGCGAGCGCCTCCTCCTCGGAGCGGTCGGGGGCGAAACGGAAGTTCACCGTCACCGTGCAGAAGTCCGGGATGACGTTGGTCGCGTGGCCGCCGTCGATCCGTACCGCGTTGAGGCCCTCGCGGTAGGTGAGCCCGTCGATCTCCGCCCGCCGGGGGACGTACCCGGCCAGCCGGTCCAGGATCGGCGCGGCCTTGTGGATGGCGTTCTCACCGAGCCAGCTGCGCGCGGAGTGGGCGCGCCGCCCCTGCGTGCTCACCCGTACCCGCAGGGTGCCCTGGCAGCCGCCCTCGACCTTGCCGTCGGTGGGCTCCAGCAGCACGGCGAAGTCCCCGGCCAGCCACTCGGGGTGATTCCTGGCCAGCCGCCCCAGCCCGTTGAGCTCGGCGGCGACCTCCTCGTGGTCGTAGAAGACGAAGGTGAGGTCGCGGTTGGGCTCGGGCACGGTGGCGGCCATGCGCAGCTGTACGGCGACGCCGGACTTCATGTCGGAGGTGCCGCAGCCCCACAACAGGCCGTCGTCGTCGAGGCGGGACGGCACGTTGTCGGCGATCGGCACGGTGTCCAGATGGCCCGCCAGCACGACCCGCTCGTCCCGCCCGAGGTTCGTACGGGCGACGACGGCGTCCCCGTCCCGGTCGACGGTCAGATGCGGCAGGGCTCGCAGGGCCTGCTCCACGGCGTCGGCGAGCGCCTTCTCCTCACCACTGACCGAGGGGAAGTCGACGAGCCGGGCGGTGAGCCGGGCCGCGTCCAGGGACAGGTCGAGTTCTGGATGTGCCATACGGCCGACCCTAGCGGTCGGCCCCGGCCCCCGACGGCCCCGGCCCGACGACCCCGGCCCCGGCCCGGCGGTCCGGCCGGTCCTGGTCCGACGCCCCGGGCGCCCCGAAGACCCCAGCGGCCCCCGCCCGGCGACCCCGGGCGGCCTCAAGCCAGCGAATCCCCGCGCCCAACATCCCGGCCCTCAAGCCGCTCGCGACGTGGCGTTCCCCACCCCGCGCCCGTGATCCGGCGGGGCCGCGTGAGCTCCAGTACCGTGTGGCGCGTGCCCCTGTCCGTCTTCTCCCAACGCGCCCGACTGCTGCGGGCCGCGGTCGCCTGTGCCGTACTGCTGGCGCTGGCCGGATATCTGGCGGCGCAACTGCTGACGGGTGGTGTGGGGCCGCCGCGCTGTGTCGTACGGGCGAACGGCGAGGATGTGCGGCTCTCCCCCGAACAGACCGTGAACGCCGCCACGATCGAGGCCGTGGCCGCCTCCCGCGGACTGCCGGAACGGGCCGTCACCATCGCGCTGGCCACCGCCCTGCAGGAGTCGGGGCTGCGCACCATCCGCCACGGGGACCGGGATTCGCAGGGGCTGTTCCAGCAACGCCCCTCCCAGGGCTGGGGCAGTGTGCGGCAGATCCGCGATCCGGTCTACGCCGCCGGGAAGTTCTACGACGACCTGGTGCGGATGCCCGGCTATTCGCGGCTGCCGCTGACGGTGGCGGCGCAGCGGGTGCAGCGCAGCGGGTTCCCCCAGGCGTACGCCAAGCACGAGACCGAAGCGGTGGTGCTGACCGGCGCACTCACCGGGCGCTCCGGGGCGGCCCTCAGCTGCCCGGGGCCGCCGGACGACGGCCAGGCGGGCGATCCCCTGCGGGTACGGGCATCGCTGAAGCGGGAGTTCGGCTCCGAGACGGAGGCGCGGCCGGCCGCGGCCGGGCACGGCGGCGGCAAACAGGCCGCCCCCTCGCCGCACACGGTGGTGGTTCCGGTGCCGAAGGCGGCGGCTCCGGGGCGCGCGGGGCAGCGCGGCTGGGAGATCGCACACTGGGCGGTGGCCCACTCGGACGAGTTGCGCATCGAACGTGTCTCTTACGGCGAGCGCGAATGGAACGCCAGGAATTCCGCGGCGGGTTGGCGTCGGGTCAAGGCGATTTCCGGGGCGGAAGTGCGGATCGTCACCATGCGATAGCGCAGGGAATCACCGCAGTTCAGGGCGGTTGACGGCGCGTTGTGCGGCACGTACGGAGGAATGGGCCGGACGTATTACACGCAGAACCGGATAATGCGACGCATTGCCAACTCTTTGCCTTGTCTCACCGCAACCTTCGCGAGGTTCACGCGGTATTCACTGCGTCCGAATCGCCGGGCACCGCACGCCAATTGTCCCTCCGCCAAAGGAGAACCATGTCCCTCCCTCTCACCCGTCGGATCGCCCGCGCCGCACTGCTGGTCGCGGCGAGCGCGGCACCCGTCGTCGGCGCCGCCGGCGTCGCGAGTGCGGCGGAGCCGGCTCAGCCGCAGTCCTCCAACCTGGGGCTGTCCTCGCTGGACCCCGCCTCGGTCGGTGAGGTCGCCGACGTCGCCTCGAAGCAGGTCGGGAGCACGGCGGGTGACGTCAGCAGCAAGGCCGGCGGGACCGTCAAGGGGATCCTGCCGAGCAAGACCGCCCCGGCGACGGCGGCCCCGGCCAAGCCCGCGAAGCCTGCGAAGGGCGCGAAGGCCACCAAGACCACCAAGGCCGCCAAGGCCCCGGCCAGGGCCGCCCACGCCAAGCCCGCCGGTAAGGGCGAGGGCAAGGCCCTCGGACAGGGGAAGGGCAAGGGCGGCGCCCACGCCAAGGGCAAGGGCAAGGCCGCCAAGGCGGCCAAGCCCGCTCAGGCCGCCGCCCCGCAGGCCCCCGCGCCCGCCCCGCAGGGCCCGGACCTCCCGGTCAAGGACCTGCCGATCAAGGGCCTGCCGCTGCTCGGCTGATCCCGCAGGTCCAAACACGGGCGCCCGGGGAGTCTCGTACTCCCCGGGGCCCTCTTGGTCATTCAGCCCAACCAGTCGGCTTCCGCTGTTCAGCCCGCCAACTCGCTTCTGCCGCTCAGCCCGCCAACTGGCTCGCGCTGTTCAGCCCGCCAGCCGCCGTACCGCCGCCGCCACGCGCTCGTCCGTCGCCGTGAACGCGACCCGGACGTGCCGCTCCCCCGCCGTGCCGTAGAACTCGCCCGGAGCCACCAGAATGCCCAGTTCGGCAAGGGCGCCCACGGTGTCCCAGCACGGCTCGTCCCGCGTCGCCCACAGATACAGCGACGCCTCGCTGTGCTCGATCCGGAAGCCCCGGCCCTCCAGCGCCGACCGCAGCGCGGCCCGGCGCCGCTCGTAGCGCTCGCGCTGCTCGGCCACGTGCTTGTCGTCGCCGAGCGCCGCGACCGTGGCCGCCTGCACGGGTGCGGGCACCATCATCCCGCCATGCTTGCGGATCTTCAGCAGCTCGCCCAGCACCGCCTCGTCACCGGCGAGGAAGGCCGCCCGGTAGCCCGCCAGATTGGACCGCTTGGACAGCGAGTGGACGACCACCAGCCCCTCGAAGGACCCGCCGGAGATGTCCGGGTGGAGCACGGAGACCGGGTCCGCCTCCCAGCCCAGCTCCAGATAGCACTCGTCGCTGACCACCAGCACCCCGTGCTCGCGGGCCCAGGCGACCGCGGTGCGCAGCTCCTCCTTGGACAGCACCCGGCCCGTGGGGTTGGACGGGGAGTTGAGCCACAGCAGCTTCAGGCCCGCGGGCTCGAGATCGGTTGGCTCGTCGTACGGCACCGGCTCGGCGCCCACCAGCCGCGCGCCCACCTCGTACGTCGGATAGGCGAGCCGCGGGAAGGCGACCCGGTCGCCGGGGCCGAGGCCCAGCTGCGCGGGCAGGGAGGCCACCAGTTCCTTCGAGCCGACCACCGGCAGCACCTGGGTGTGGGTCACCCCGGCCGCGCCCAGCCGCCGCTCCACCCAGCCGGTGAGGGCGTCGCGCAGCGCGGCCGTGCCCCAGACGGTCGGATAGCCGGGGCTGTCCGAGGCGTCGGCGAGGGCCGCGCGGATCAGCTCGGGGACCGGGTCGACGGGGGTGCCCACCGAGAGGTCGACGATGCCGTCGCGGTGGGCCGCGGCGATCGCCTTGTACGGTTCGAGCCGGTCCCAGGGGAAGACCGGGAGGCGGGCGGATACGGGTGGCACGGGGTGGCTCACTTTCTTCAGACTGCCCGGGTTCTTCGGAACTGCCCGGGTTCTTCGGAACTGCCCGGGCCGAGGGCCCGGGAACCCGGTGGATTCCGGCCGAATCCGTGGACCCCGGGGAGACCCGGGACCCACGGGAACGCCGGAAGCGCCGGGAGCGCCCGGGAAACAGCCCGGTCCCGCAGGCCACAGGCCATACGGGACCGCCGGCTGCTTCCGGGCGCTGACGCCGGGGGCAGGGTTACTCGTCGTGCTCCTGCGGCGGAAGCGCGGCGATGAAGGGGTGGTCCCGCTCGATCAGGCCGAGCTTGCTCGCGCCACCGGGCGAACCGAGCTCGTCGAAGAACTCGACGTTCGCCTTGTAGTAGTCCTTCCACTCCTCGGGAGTGTCGTCCTCGTAGAAGATCGCCTCGACCGGGCAAACCGGCTCACAGGCCCCGCAGTCGACGCATTCGTCCGGGTGGATGTACAAGGACCGCTGGCCCTCGTAGATACAGTCGACGGGGCACTCCTCGATGCACGCCTTGTCCTTCAGGTCGACACAAGGCTGCGCGATGACGTAGGTCACGCTGTCGTTCCTCCTCGTTAGGGCTGCTATCGCGCGGGAGCGCGGCGTCGTCGATGCCCGCACCTAGTATCTCCGTTCTTGGGCACCAGACGCACATGAGGGGCTGACTGAGCTGTGGATTTCACCACTGGCGGACGTCTCGAAGTCCGGATCACCCCGGATGACGTGGGAAAACGCGTCTCGGTCAGGTTGATCACCGGAGAGCGTGAGCCCGCCCCCACCTTCACCGACGTGGTCGGTGTTCTCACATCGTGGACCGAGGGCTCGCTCTCCATCACGCGGCGCACCGGTGAGGCGGTGCGGATCGCCGAGTCATCCCTGGTGGCGGGGAAGGTGGTGCCCGCCGCTCCGGCCCGCCGCCGTGGCCCCGCCGCGACCGCGCCCGAGCTGGACCGGGTCGCCGCCCGGGCCTGGCCGCCCCTGGTCAGCGAGCCGCTGGGCGAGTGGACGCTGCGCGCCTCCGGCGGATTCACCCGGCGCGCCAATTCGGTGCTGCCCCTCGGCGACCCCGGCATGGCTCTCGACGAGGCGCTGCGCCGGGTGACCGACTGGTACGCGGCGCGGGAGCTGCCCGCGTACCTCCAGGTCAGCACGGGCGCCGAGGGCACCCAGGAGCTGCTCGCGGCCGAGCTGGAGACCCGCGGCTGGACGCGGGAGGTCTCGTCGCTGATACGCATCGCGGCGCTCGCCCCCATCGGGGACCAGGACGCCGACACCTCGGCGGTGACGCTCTCCCGCCGGCTCGACGACGCCTGGCTGACCCGCTACCAGCGGTCCTCCGGCGAGCCCTCCCCCGAGGCGCGGACTGTGCTGTCGGGTGGCCCGTCCGTGTGGTTCGCCACCGTGCCGGGGCGGGAGGGGGACACCCCGGCCGCGATCGGGCGCTGTGTGGTGGACGGCCGCTGGGCCGGGTTCACCGCCGTGGAGGTCGCCCCGGAGCGGCGGCGCCAGGGCCTGGCCAAGGCCGTCATGACGGCGCTGGCCCGCAAGGCGCTCGACGAGGGCGCCTCGGCCGCGTATCTCCAGGTGGAGACGGACAATGACGGTGCGCACGCCCTCTACGAGGGCATGGGCTTCACCGTCCACCACAGCTACCATCACTGGCGCGCATCCCGACACGATCCGCGCTGAGCAGGGTACGAGTCGGCTATGCCACGGATGAACGACACGTCCCGCCGCCGGCGGTTCGCCGACGCGGCCCGCGAAGAGCGCCCCGATCTGGCGCTGCTGTGCCTGCTGGTCGGCATGGAGGCCGATTCCGGACTGGACGAGACCGGAATCGACGAAGCGCAGATCGAGCTCGACCGGCTGGCCGGTCAGCTCCCCTTCTCCCCCGGCGGCCCCGAGGACTGGGCCGCCGCGCTGAACCGCCTCCTCGGCGAGCGCCATGGCTTCCGGGGCGGCCCCGCCGACTACCGGCGGCTGGGGTCCTCGCTCCTCCACACGGTGCTGCGGCGCCGCCGGGGACTGCCGATCCTGCTGTCCGTGGTGTGGATGGAGGTGGCACGGCGGGCGGGCGCGCCGGTGTACGGGGTGGCGCTGCCCGGCCACTTCGTGGTCGGCTTCGGCGATCCTTACGGCAGCCATGTGCTGGCCGATCCCTTCGACGGCGGGCGGCCGCTGTCCCGTGAGGACGCGGCGACCCTGGTGTCGGGCGCCACGGGCGCCCCGCTCTCCGCGTCGATGCTGAGCCCGGCCGGGTCGCTGGACATCGTCCTGCGGATCCTCAACAACATCCGCGCCTGGGCATCCGCCCGCCCCGAACGCACCGATGTCCGGCTGTGGGCGGTCGAGCTCTCCCTGCTGCTGCCCAGCCATCCCGCCGAGCTGCGCTACGAACGGGCGCAACTCCTGGTGGAGCGGGGCGACTTCATGACCGGCGCCAAGGAGCTGGAGGAGTACGCGGAGGTGATGGAGGCGGTGCGACCCGACGCCGCCGAGACCGTACGCCACGAGGCGCGCGCCGCCCGCGCGATGCTGAACTAGCGTCTGCCGCTGCCTGGTGGGTCTTCACTAGCCGGTGCCTGGTGGGTTTCGCTAGTGGGTGCCTGGTGAGCCTTCACCAGGCGATGGCTGGTGGGTCTTCGCGCCTGTGGGATCGGTGGCGGCTCGGCCCCGGGGCCGCGGCCTCTGGGGCAGGCGGCGTGTCCCGGTGGTGGCCGGGAGCACAGTGGCGGGCGCTGGGGCGCCGTGCCGGGCGTCGTCGGCTCGCGGCGGGGGCCACCTCCTGATGGTGGCCGGGGCCCGGTGACGAGCGCTAGGAACACCATGCCGGGCATCGTCGGCTCGGCGCGTCCGGTACAGGGGACGGCGCCTCCCGGTGGTGGCCAGCGGCCCAGTGACGAGCGCTAGGAACACCATGCCGGGCATCGTCGGCTCGGCGCGCCCGGTACAGGGGACGGCGCCTCCAGGTGATGGCCAGCGGCCCAGTGACGAGCGCTAGGAACACCATGCCGGGCATCGTCGGCTCGGCGCGCCCGGTACAGGGGGCGGCGCCTCCCGGTGGTGGCCAGCGGCCCAGTGACGAGCGCTGGGGCGCCGTGCCGGGCACCGTCGGCCCGCCGCGTCCGGCCCGGTGGCCGGGGCCATCCGGGTGCGGGGGCCCGGGAAGATCCACCGGGCGGGGCCTGGCGGCTGTCCGGTGGTGGCCGGGGGCCAGTGGCGGACGCGGGGGCGTCGTACGGGCGTCGTGGGCCCCGGAACATCCCGCCGGGCAAGGCGGCCTGGCCCCTCCGGCGGGCCGACCGTCGCGGGGCGGCGGCCCGGCTTTCCAGCCCCTCCGGCGTTTGAGGAGCCGGGGCCCGGGGGCGGAGCCCCGGCGGGGGCCGGGGCCGGGCCCCGGTTACGGGAAGGGGCGGGGAGGGAAAGCCCGCGCCGCCACGCCCAGCCCGCGCCGCTACAGCCAACCCTTTTCGCGGGCGATACGGACGGCCTCGGCCCGGTTCCGGGCCGCGGTCTTCTGGATGGCCGTGGAGAGGTAGTTGCGGACCGTACCCGGCGACAAGTGCAGGGCCCGGGCCAGCTCGGCGTTGGTCGAGCCGTCCGCCGAGGCGTGCAGCACCTCGCGCTCCCGCGCGGTCAGCGGACTGGCCCCGTCCACGAGCGCGGCGGCCGCCAGCGTGGGGTCGATGACCCGCTCCCCGCGCAGTACCCGCCGTATCGCGTCGGCGAGCTGGGCCGCCGGGGCGTCCTTGACCAGGAAGGCATCGGCGCCGGACTCCATGGCGCGACGCAGATAGCCGGGACGGCCGAAGGTGGTCAGGATCACGATCCGGATCCCGGGCGCGGCCCGGTGCAGCGCGGCGGCGGCCTCGATCCCGCTCATACCGGGCATCTCGATGTCCAACAGCGCCACATCGGGGCGATGGGTCCGGGCGGCGTCCACGACCTCGTCGCCGCGGGCCACCTGCGCGATGACCTCGATCTCGTCCTCGAGCCCGAGGAGCGCGGCCAGCGCCTCCCGCACCATGGACTGGTCCTCGGCCAGCAGTACCCGGATCACGCCCCGCAGCGTATCCGCTCTACCGCACGCTCCCTCCGCGCGGTCTGACGGCGCGGCCCGCCGAGCGGCCCCGCCAGACGCGGACCCCCGCCGAGCGGCCCCGCCGGTGCGGATCCTCGCCGAGCAGCCCCGCCGACGCGGACCCCACCAAGCCGCCCCGCCAGACGCGGACCCCCGCCGAGCCGCCCCGCCGGTGCGGATCCTCGCCGAGCAGCCCCGCCGACGCGGACCCCACCAAGCCGCCCCGCCAGACGCGGACCCCCGCCGAGCCGCCCCGCCGGTGCGGATCCTCGCCCAGCAGCCCCGCCAAACACAGACCCCGCCGAGCAGCCCCGCCGACGCGGACGCCCGCCGAGCCGCCCCGCCGGTGCGGATCCTCACCCAGCAGCCCCGCCAAACACAGACCCCCGCCGAACAGCCCCGCCGACGCAGACCCCACCGCCCGGCCCCCGACGCGGACCCCGGCAACGCGGCCCCCGGCGCCCGGCCGCCCCCCTACGGCGCGGCCCGCGCTATGGCGCGGCCCGCGAGGGCACTTCGACGCGGACGCCGCGGGAGAGCGGGACCAGGGCGCGGAGGGTGAAGCCCCCGCGCTCGCCGGGGCCGGTCTCCAGGCGGCCGTCGGCCAGCTGGAGCCGCTCGGCCAGCCCGGTGAGCCCGTTGCCGTGCGGGCCGGTCGCGCCGCGGCCGTCGTCGGTGACGGTCAGGCACAGTTCGTCGTCCGTCTCGTCGAGCGTGACCGCGCAGCGGCGCGCCCCGCTGTGCCGCACCACATTCGTGACCGCCTCGCGCAGCGCCCAGGCCAGCGCCCCCTCCTGGTCGGGCGGGAGGTCGGGGTGGTGGGTGGCGGCCCGGCTCAGGTCGGCGGCGATGCCCGCGGCGGCGAGGGCGGTACGGGCCCCGGCGACCTCGGCCTCCAGCGTGGGGCGCCGGAAGCCGCTGACCGCCTCCCGCACGTCCACCAGCGCCTGTCTGCTGACCCGTTCGATATCGGCGACCTGCCGCGCCGCCTGCTCGGGCTTGTCGGGCAGCATCCGGCCCGCCAGCTCGCTCTTGAGCGTGATCAGGGAGAGCGAGTGGCCCAGCAGATCGTGGAGATCGCGGGCGAGCCGCAACCGCTCCTCGTTCGCGGCGAGCTGGGCCACCGTGGCGCGGGCGGCGCGCAGCGCCCGGGTGGTGCGGACCATCTGCCGCACCCCGCTCATCGCGAACCCGCCGAGCAGCGACGGGATCACCAGGGCGGACAACAGCCCGTGCGAGCCGCGCACCAGCACCCCGACGGCCACCATGAACGCGGTGTTCAGCGGAATCGCCCACCGCGCGAGCCGCAGCGGCAGCACCGCCCCGTAGGCGACGGACACATAGACGCACAGCACCAGCCAGGCGTCGCCCATGGTGAGCGTGAGAACGGCGGCGAGCACGCAGGACGTGCCCAGCGCCCCGAAGACCGCGGCCCGGCTCAGCGCCCGGCCGGTGTGCCGGAAGATCAGCACCAGATAGATGGCGACGAAGGCCAGCAGACCGAGCGCACCGCACACGGTGGCGGGGACGGCGTGGTGGCCATCGGCGAGATCGCTCACCGGCGCGCCCATATAGGCCATCCAGATCCCGATCCACATCAGCTTGATCAGGGCCTGCCGGCGGTTCTCGGGGCTCTGGCCGATGGCGGCCAGCCGGTCGTTCTCGTCGTCGTACGCCATCGCGTCGGCCCACCAGGTCAGCCGACCGCGCACGCCGGGGCGGCGCTCCGGATCGCCGTCGTCGGTCCACTCGGCCCGGTCAGCCATGGTTCTTCTCTCCTCGGATCACGCCTCGGGTCACGCTTCGGATCACGCCCCCGGTCATGCCTTACGGCCGTCCTTCACGCCTTACGGCTGTCCTGCACGCCTTACGGTCGACGTCCTCACGCCCTACGAGTGTCCTTGCGGTACAGCCACGCCGCGCCGCCCGCGAAGAGCGCGAGATAGCCGACGAGCAGCGCGACGTCCTTGACGTGCGGGGCGCCGCCCAGCTCGATCGCCTGGCCGAGGGCGGTGTAGGCGTGGGTGGGCAGATAGTCGCCGATGTTCCGCAGCCACTGCGGATACGACGTGGTCGGCATCCACAGCCCGCCGAGGATCGACAGACCGAAGTAGATGATCATCGTCAGCGGGCGTACCGCGTCCCCGGTCGCCAGATAGCCGATGGCCACCCCCAGCGCGGCGAAGACCAGGGAGCCCGCCCAGATGGCGCCGGTCAACGCCGCCCACTCCCAGGCGGCGTCCAGCCGTACGCCCTTGAGGGCGGCGGCCACCACGAAGACGATCACGATCGACGGCAGGGTGGCCACCGCACCCACCGCGATCTTGGCCGCCACATAGCCGCGGCCGGGCAGCGGGGTCAGCCGCAGCTGCCGGGTCCAGCCGCCCTCGCGCTCCTTGGCGATCCGTTCGCCGTTGCCCATCAGCCCGGCGGTCAGCGCCCCGAAGGAGGCCATCGCGACCATGTAGTAGAGCGGCATGGACAGCCCGGTGCCGGGCACCCGGTCGTCGGCGTCGGTGCTGCCCGCGATCAGCAGGAAGAGCACGGACGGATAGATGATCGTGAAGAACATGAACTTGCGATTGCGCAGGGTCCGCGCGATCTCCAGCTTGACCAGCGCCTTCATCGGGCGGACTCCTCAACTGTCGGAGCGGCGTCGGTAGCCGTATCGGGGGCCGTCTCGGTGGCCGTACCGGCGGCGGCATCGGTGATGGCGAGGAACGCCTGCTCCAGGCCGAGCCCGGTGACCTCCAGGCCGCGCGGATAGAGCCCGAGCCCGTAGACCGCGTGCACGGTCGCGTCCGCGTCGGTGGACCGGATCCGTACGGTACGCCCCGAGATGTCGATCCCGGTCAGAGCGGGCAGGGCGCGCAGCGCCGTCTCGTCGATCGGCCCGTCCAGCTCGAAGGAGATCCGTCGGGCCCCGGCCATCGCCTTGATCTCGGCTGACGAGCCGTCGGCCAGCACCCGGCCGCCGTGCAGCACGATCACCCGGTCGGCGATGGCGTCGGCCTCTTCGAGGTAGTGGGTGGCGAACAGGATGGTGCGGCCCTGCTTCGTCTGCTCCCGCATCGCGCCCCAGAAGGTCTGCCGGGACGCCACGTCCATACCGGTCGTGGGCTCGTCCAGCACGATCAGATCCGAGGCGCCGGCGGTGGCGAACGCGAAGCGCACCCGCTGCTCCTGACCGCCGGAGAGCTTGTTCACCTTGCGGGAAGCGATCTCGGCGATGCCCGCGCGCTCCAGCACCTCGTCCACCGGGTGGCCCTTGGGGTGCAGATCGCAGGCCAGTCCGACCAGTTCGCGGACCGTCACGTCCTCCATCAGAGCGCCGCTCTGCAGCATCGCGCCGACCCGGCCGCGGACGATGGCCTGGCGCGGGGTGGTGCCGAAGACCTCCACCCGGCCGGAGTCGGGGTGGCGCAGGCCGAGCAGCAGATCGAGGCTGGAGGACTTGCCGGCGCCGTTGGGGCCCAGCAGGGCGACGGTCTCCCCCGGGTACAGCGTGAGATCGAGATCGGCCACGGCGCGCACGCTGCCGTAGCTCTTGTTCACCTGCTCGAAGCGGACTACGGGCGGGGCGCCCGTGGTGGCGGCCCCGGTGCCAGGGGCGGAAACAGCGGTCGTTGCGGTCATGCCACCAGCCTGGCCGAGGGTGGGCGGTGCCCGGCAGTGTCAGCGGTCGTGACCTGGGGATGACAGATGTCATGGGTCGGGGCATGACGCGACCCGGGAAACACGAGGCGGCCAGGAGGCACGACGCGACCCGGGAAACACGACACGACCCGCCCGACCCGACAAGACCGGGGAGAAAACCACGCGGCCCCTGCCCGGTGCCGGGCGGGGGCCGCGTGGTGAACGAACGAGCGGGGCCCGCTCAGTTGTCCTTGCCGATGACCCCGACGCGCTCGCTGGGCGTCTTGCCGAGCAGCGCCTGCCGCAGCGCGGACTCCACGTCCTCCGGGGTGACGGGCTTCTTGCTGCCGTCGCCCCGTTCGAGCAGAACGCCGTCGAAGGTGCTGCCGTACAGCTGCTTCATGACGGACAGGTCGTAGTGCTCCACCAGCTTGCCGTCGACCACCTTCATGGAAAGGATCTTCGGCAGCGACTTGTCCGGGCCGAACTGAATCGAGTGCTGGGCGTCCGTCCGCACCGTGGCCAGACCGGACATCGCGGGCTTGGCGAAGCTCTTCATCTTCCGGTCGACCTCGGCGTCGCTGACCGTGGGGCGGCGCACGGCGACCGGCAGGGTGATGGCCTTGTTCCGGCCGGTCTCGGCGCGCAGGCGGAACCCGTCCGAGACGGCCTTGACCGCCTTGTCCACGTCCAGCCCCTTGCCCTCCTTGCCGTACACCGCGACGGGCTTGCCGGAGCTGAAGTCGATGCCGCCCTCGCGGGCCGTGCCGGAGTCGCCCGCGAGCCGCTCCAGGGCGTCCCGCAGCTTCTCCTCGTCGACCGTGACCGCGGGGTCGGCCTCATGGGTGCCGCCGAAGAGCGAGCCGATCACGGTGACCGGGTTGTAGTCCCGGCCCGCGACGTCCCGGACCGTGGCCTCGGTGTCGAGCGCCAGGCCCGCGACGGAGGGCTTGATCTCCTTCTGCTGGCCGTCGACCGACACCGTCAGCGGGGCGGTGGTGCGCGTGCCCAGCGCGGTGTCCAGCTTGTCGACGGCGACCTCCTTGGAGCTGCCGCCGATGTCGACGCCGAGGACGGTGGTGCCGTTCGGCACATCGGCGTGGTTCATCACCAGACCGGCGGCGTAGGCCCCGCCCGCGATCACGAACAGCAGGCCCGCGACCATGACGACCTTGGAGCGGCCCTTCTTCTTGGGCTTGCCGGCCTTCGGGGCGGACGGCGCCGGGGCGCTGTCGCCGCCGGGCGCCGGGGCTCCCGGACCGCCCGGGGCGGGCGGCGCCGGCGGCCTGGACCGGCCCTCGGCCGACGGCACCACGGGCACCCCGCTGACCAGCGTGTCGCTGGAGATCTGGTCCGACGGCACCCCGCTGCCCGGTGTGGGCTCGGGGTCACGGAACAGCGAAGGGGACGGATCGCTCCCGAGGTCGTCCCTGAACCCGTCCCCGGGGCCGGTCCGCGGGCCCGCGCCGGTGGTGGCGCCGAGGCTGCCGGACATCGGCGAGCCGCCCGGCGGGGTCGGTGGCTGGGCGCCCGGGCCGCCGCCGGCCAGCGGCCCCACACCGCCCGGAGGCGTCTGCGGGTCACCGCCGTACGGGCCGCCGGCCGGGCCCGGTCCGGGCGGGGCCAGCAACTCGCTGTCGTGCGGGCCCGCACCGGGGCCGGACGGCGGCATGAACATGTCGCCGGTCATCGGGCCGGTGGTGGGCCCGGTCGGCTCGGGGTGGCCGGACGGGGCCTGGGCGTCGGTGAAGTACGGCAGGTCGGCGACGGGGCCGCCGCCCTGCTGCGGAGCGGGGAACCCCTGGGTGGTGTCCGGGGCCGGGAATCCCTGCGTGGTGTCCGGGGCGGGGAATCCCTGCGTGGTGTCCGGGGCGGGGAATCCCTGCGTGGTGTCCGGGGCCGGGGGCGGCGTCGGCGTGCTGCCGGTGGCCGACGAACCGCCCCTGGGCTTGCGGGGCGAGAACCAGTCGCTGGTCCGCTGCTCGCCCTCGTCCTTCTTCTCGCGGCTCTCGGAAGGCTCGCCGGACCCGCCGGGCTCGGCCGGCACACCGCGCTCCGGCGTCGGCGTGTAGTCGACCCGGGGCAGCGCGCCGGTGGGCTCGGGGGCCTCGTCGTCCCCGCCGGAACGCGGCGCGGGTACGCCGTCCTCCGCGACGGGCGTGCGCATGACCACCGGCGGGATGGGCCGCGACCCCGGAATGTTGATCTTGATCCGGGTCGTCAGCGTGGTTTCGGTCTTCGGCTCCTCCGGCTTGGCCGCGGCCCGCGCCTGCCCGTCGTCGGCGAACTCCTGCGGAGCCTCCTGCGTGGGGTTCGGCGAGGGGTACTGGCGGGATCCGTACGGCGGGGTGCCCGACGGGTAGGCGGCACCGCCGCTTCCCTCCCGGGGCCCGGAGGACGAACTGTCAGATTCACGGCTCAAAGCAGGTTCTCCCAGTTAGCTCCGCCGCCCGTCAGACCTCGCGCGGGCGGCTCGGCGGCGGCACCACCATACTGGGCGGTGCGGACGCGCACTTGACGGCCGCCGGATCACCGCATCCGGTACGCCCGAGGCGCACCCTTCGCCGCATGTCCGAAGGGCCGCCAAGTGCCGGGGACGTCGTGCCGAAAACGTCACGTCACTTACCAAGTCGGACCGGCGGACCAGGAGGTTGCGGCACCAAAGGCAACGTGGCGCACATCACACCGATGAACATTCCGCCGAGGAGGAAAGCGTACGACCCCAGCCCGGCACCGAAAAGGAAATCCCCTTCGGAGCGGGAGGAAGTGAGCAGCAACACGGCCACCGTCCAGGCCCCCGCGGGCACTCCGCCGCCCATCCGGGCACCCGTGGCCTTGACCCCGCCGTAGCACAGGCCCGCGATCGCGAGCAGCGCCAGCAGCAATCCGCCGGGGAACCATGCCGCTTGGACCAGCGCGCCCGCGGCGCCGACCAGCACCCCGGCCACGGCGAGCAGGGCGTATCCGCCCAGGCGCAGGGCCGTCATGCCGCCACCCCCGCGAACAGGTCGTCCTCGCGGTCCGCCCCGGCCTCGCCCTTGACGAGCCGATAGTGCTCATGGACGAACATGGGCTGGCCCAGGTCGTTGGAGAGCGCGAAGAAGGGGCCGTCCACCGCGATCTGGGTGGCGTGGGCGCGCATCGCCGCCGCCTTCGCCCCGGCGTGGGCGGTGCCGTCGATGAACGCGGTGACGTCCGAGTCCGCCACCACTCCGGGGATGTCGTCGACCGTGGCGACGCCGGGGAAGAGGGAGTCGCGGCCCGCGGCCCGCAGCCGGGCGAAGCCCTCCTCGACGGCCGAGCGCGGTACGCAGTTCCAGTACACCTTCGCGATGTCGTGCGGCTCGCCGAGCTCCGGGCGGAAGTCCGCGTCGGCGGCCAGCTCCACGGCGCGCATCGCCACGCGGTGCGCCTGGATGTGATCGGGGTGGCCGTACCCCCCATGGGTGTCGTACGCCACGAGAACCTGTGGCCGGATCTCGCGGACCACGGCCACCAGGTGCCCCGCGGCCTCGTCCAGGTCGGCCTGCCAGAAGCAGTCCGGCCGGTCGTTCTGCGGGGCGCCCATCATCCCGGAGTCGCGATAGCGGCCAGGACCACCCAGGAAGCGGTGGTCCACGACCCCCAAGGCGTCCATGGCCGCGGCGAGTTCGCCGATCCGGTGCGGACCGAGCGCGTCGTCGCGGTCGGCGGCGAGATGCGCGAGGGCAGCCGGGATGACCTCGCCCTCCTCACCGAGGGTGCAGGTCACCAGGGTGACGTGTGCGCCCTCGGCGGCATACTTCGCCATGGTCGCGCCGTTATTGATCGACTCGTCGTCCGGATGTGCGTGCACCAGCAGCAGACGACGGGCGGGAAGAGCGGTCATGGGCACAGCCTACGATTCGCACACCAGTGCCCACGGGTCGCACGTCCCGGCCCCGCTCGGGGTCAGATCTTCACGCCGCCGATCATGTCCGCCACATTGGTGGTGAGGTCGTCGATCGTCGGGGCCACCGAAGAACTCGCCAGGTAGAAGCCGAGGAGGACGCAGACGACCGCATGAACCGCCTTCAGCCCTGCCTTGTTTACGAGCATGAAGACGATGATCAGCAGCAGCACTGACATCGAGATCGAGAGCGCCACAGCGGCTCACCTCCAGATACACGCACTCGGACGGACAACATATTGATGCCACAGGGGGCCTACCCACTATGCGCAATCGATCATAACTATGGCGCTGTGCACACGACTCGGTGCACGGGAGCATGACAGGGGCGCATGCCTGATCGCACGAACTTCCGCGCCCCCGGGGCGGTTTCTCGGTGGTTATGCGCCATCTCGCCATCGGGCGGGGCCGGTTGGCCCCCGCGCCGTTCCGGCCGGACCGTGCCAGGGGCAATGCCGCCCCGGCCTACCGATCCGTACCCTCCCTCGCGATGATCCTGAGCCGTACGCTCGCCCTATGACCGGACAGCTCTCGTTCCCACGGCAGCACGCGCGGACCCAGCGCTTCACCCTCGGGGCACCGCGGGCCCTGACCGTGGCCCCCGACGACTCACGCGTCGTCTTCCTGCGTTCCCGCTCGGGCACCGACCGGACCGGCCTCCTGTGGGTGCACGACCTCGCCGGGCAGCGCGAGTACCCCGCCGCCGACCCGGCCGAGCTGCTCGGCGGCGCCGGCGAGGAGCTGTCCCCCGAGGAGCGGGCGCGGCGCGAGCGCAGCCGCGAGGGGTCGGCCGGGGTGGTCGGCTACGCGGTGGACGCCGCCGTCGAGCGGGCCGCGTTCGCCCTCTCCGGACGGCTCTTCACCACCGATCTGCCCGCGGGCACCACCCGTGAGCTGCGCGTCCCCGGCCCGGTCGTGGACCCGCGCCCCTCGCCCGACGGCCGCCACATCGCCTATGCGGCGGGCGGCGCGCTGCGGGTCACGGGCGCCGACGGCGAGGGCGACCGGGCGCTCGCGGAGCCGGAGGAGGACACCGTCACCTACGGCCTGGCGGAGTTCATCGCGGCCGAGGAGATGCACCGCGCACGCGGCTTCTGGTGGTCGCCGCGGAGCGACGCCCTGCTGGCCGCCCGGGCCGACGACGCCCCCGTACAGCGCTGGTGGACCGCCGACCCGGCCCACCCTGGCCGGAAGCCCGCGGAGGCCGCCTATCCGGCCGCGGGCACCGCCAACGCCGAGGTGCGGCTGGTTCTGCTCGGTCTGGACGGCTCCCGTACGGAGATCGTGTGGGACCGGGAGCGCTATCCGTACCTCGCGCGGGTGCACTGGTCGGCCTACGGTCCGCCCCTGCTTCTGGTCCAGGCCAGGGACCAGCGCAGCCAGCTCTATCTGGCCGTGGACACCGACACCGGACGGACCAGCACGGTCCATGTGGACGAGGACGCGGTTTGGCTGGATCTTTTCCCCGGGGTGCCGGCCTGGACGGAGGACGGACGACTGGTCCGCATCGCGGACGAGGGCGGCGCCCGGGTGCTGATGGTCGGTGACCGCAAGTTGACGTCCGGCGCCCTCCACGTGCGCGCGGTCCTCGACATCGGCACGGACGACGTGCTGTTCTCCGCCTCCCCCGGGGCCGGTGCCCCGCTGCCCGAGCGGCCTGGCGAGATCGACGTCTACCGCGCCTGGTTCCGCGGCAGCGGCGACCAGGGCGGCTGGGAGCCGGTCGGCAAGCGGCCCGTCCCGGCGGTCCACTCCGCCGTGCGCGGCGGTGAGGTGCTCGCGCTGGCGTACACCGAGCTGGAGCGGCCCGGGGTGAGCGTGGAGCTCCTCCGGCCCGCCGACCACGGCGCGGCCGAGCGCATCGCCCAGATCCCCTCGTACGCGGAGCGGCCCGTCATCACCGCCCGCCCCGAGCTCCTCTTCGCGGGCAAGCGGGACATCCCCTGTGCCGTGCTGCTGCCCAGCGGCCACCGGGAGGGCGACGGACCGCTGCCGGTCCTGATGGATCCTTACGGGGGACCGCACGGCCAGCGGGTGGTCGCCTCGCACAACGCCCACCTCACCTCGCAGTGGTTCGCCGACCAGGGCTTCGCGGTGATCGTCGCCGACGGCCGCGGCACCCCCGGCCGCTCCCCCGCCTGGGAGAAGGCGGTGCGCGACGAGCTGGCCGCGGTCACCCTGGAGGACCAGGTCGAGGCGGTGACGGCGCTCGCCGAGCGCTATCCGCTGGACCTCGGCCGGGTGGCCATCCGCGGCTGGTCCTACGGCGGCTATCTGGCCGCGCTGGCGGTGCTGCGGCGCCCCGATGTCTTCCACGCGGGCGTGGTGGGCGCCCCGGTGACGGACTGGCGGCTGTACGACACCCACTACACCGAGCGGTATCTGGGCCTGCCGGACGAACAGCCCGAGGTCTACGCCGCCAACGCGCTGATGACCGACGAGGGGCTGTCCGGCGCCGCGGAGACCGTCCGGCCGATGATGATCATCCACGGTCTGGCGGACGACAACGTGGTGGCCGCGCACACCCTGCGGCTCTCCTCGGCGCTGCTGGCCGAGGGCCGTCCGCACGAGGTGCTGCCGCTGTCCGGGGTGACCCATATGACCCCGCAGGAGCAGGTCGCGGAGAATCTGCTCCTGCTGCAGGTGGACTTCCTCAAGCGGTCCCTCGGGATGCGGTAGCGCTCCGCGGGGAGGGCCGCGAGCTGCCGTCCCTTGTCCGCGGCTGCGTCGTGGCTGGTCGCCCACGCGGCGGAGCCGCACATCGGCACAGCCGCGGCGAAGCCGCACATCGGCACAGCCCCGCGCCCCTGCGGGGCGCACCCGAACCGCACCGGACAGGGGCTAAGCGCTCCGCTGGAAGTGCCCTGGCCTGCCGTCGACCGTCCGCGGCGCCATCGTGGCCGGTCGCGCAGTTCCCCGCGCCCCTTCGGGGCGCACCCGAACCGCAGCCGACTTCCGCCGATCCGCTTGGGCCCCGGGGCCCGCCGAACCGCCGTCACCAGCCCGGCGGTGGTGCGGGGGGCGCGGGCGGTGCGGACGGTGGCGGGGGCGCGGCGGGCGGGGCTCCGGGCGGAGGGGGCACCAGCGGCGGGGTGCTGGGCGGCGGCGGGCCGTAACCCCCGCCGCCGTAACCACCCCCGCCGTAACCACCACCACCCCCGCCGTAGCCACCGCTCCCGTAGCCACCACTCCCGTAACCCCCGGCCCCGGAGCCACCGCCGTAGCCCCCGGCCCCGGAGCCGTCGTCGTAGCCCCCGGGCCCATAGCCGTCATAACCCCCGGACCCATAGCCGTCATAGCCGCCGTACGCCGGGGCGCCCGGCCCCGGCTCCCCGATGAACCCCGCGCCCTCCTCAAGGCCCCGCCGAGCCAGCGCCAGCAGCGCGATCAGCCCCGCGATCGCCTCGAAGAAGCCGGTGAGCACGCTCAGCACGCCCACCGTCGGCAGATCGCTGAGGTGGTCCACGTAGTCCAGCTTGATGTAGAGCGAGGCCTCGCTGATCCCCGTCGCCATGACCAGCGCCGCCGCCGTCATCCCCAGCGGCCGTGCCAGCGGCGCACGCCCGAGCGCGGCCGCCGCGGCGGCCAGGCACAGCGCGACCGCCGCCCACGCCGTCCAGGCACCGGGCGGCGAGAGCAGGGTGGGCAGCGTGTGCTTGCCGGTGAGCAGGTACTTGTAGATCTCCCAGCCCCGCTCCTGGGCCCAGTAGATCTGCCAGGCGGCGATGACGACCCCGGCGGCGCCCAGGAACAGCGCGCCGGTGACCGCCGCTCCGGGCGAGGGGCGGCCCGGCGGCCGGTCGGCGGGCGAGGCCAGATGTCCGGGCGGGGCGAGGTCGGCGGGGCGGCGGGCGGCGGCCACCACGGCCAGCAGCAGCCCCCCGAGCACCACCTGCGCCCAGGCGCTGAGGTTCCCCCGCGTCTTCAGATCGCCGGGGATGCCCTGCAGCCAGTCGGAGTTCAGGTTCCACAGGCTGGGCAGGCGCACCGCGACGGTCACCACCGCGACCGTGCCGAGCGCGCCCGCGGCGGCCGGTGAGCGCAGGGCGGTGATTCCGACGACCGCGTAGACCAGCAGCAGCACGAGGTCGAGCAGGGAGGAACCGAAGATCCCTCCGGTGGCCCGGAACGGCAGCCCCGCCCATGTCCACCACAGATGGTTCGCCTCGTCGGCCTTGTCCAGGTCGTGGATGATCCACGCCAGCGAGATCAGCCCGAGGACCGCGCAGACGAGCGCCCCGAAAAGGCGCCCTCCGCTGTTGAGTATCCGTCCCTGCCCCATAGCCGTAGGTTTCCCCCGCCTCGTACCCCGGGCAACCGTCGCGGGGCGAAGAAAAATACGGATCGTGGCCGTCCGGAGGCCGCCGGCCGGGGTGCGACCGGCCGGGGCCACATGGCGCGCCCCGGCCGGTCCACGGCACCCGCACGGCCGTACGCAGTTCAGCCTGACGCGTCCGTATATCGGTGTTGCGACGGGTGAGTTGCCGGTGTGTTAACGCGCTTCCTGCCCATAGAACATGCTTTGTCCCTCATGGCGGATCCCTGTCAAGCACGCCCGGACCTCGATCTGCCAAATCTTCGCTCAAGACTCGAATGAGCAGCACATCCGCCCTCCCCGGCCTCTTGACTGGGCCGTTCCCCGATTGCGAAAGTCCGCTCAACCCGGTACGCACGCACCACCTTGGCGAGCGGGCGGCGACATGACGCGCATAGATAGCGCGAGTTGACGGTGTGACACCAGTGCGGGGGGACGCTACGCGATGACGAGTCCATCCCAGTCCGGCGTGGTCGAGAAGACCGCACCGGGCGCGGAGGGCGAGGCGCCGGCCGGTCTGGCGCCCCGCCAGCTGATGTGGCGGCGCTTCAAACGTGACCGTACGGGTGTCATCTCCGCGGGTGTGGTGATCTTCTTCTTCGCCGTCGCCGTGCTGGCCCCGGTGATCTCCTGGCTGTACGGCAAGGATCCGTACACCACCTATGGCCTGGACCGGCCCGAGCTGCTGGACCCCCTCACCAGCTATCCGATGAAGCCCAACGGGGGCATCGACGGCGAGTTCTGGTTCGGCATCGAGCCCAAGCTGGGCCGCGATGTGCTGACCCAGCTGGTCTACGGCATCCGCACCTCGCTGCTGATCGGGCTGGCCGCGACCGTGCTGTCCACGGTCACCGGCATCGTGATCGGCGTGGTGGCGGGCTATCTGGGCGGCCGCACCGACTACTTCCTCGGCCGGCTCATCGATCTGCTGCTGTCCTTTCCGCAGCAGCTGTTCTTCGTCGCCTTCATGCCGGTGGTCACCGCGCTGTTCGTCAGCCCGCAGAAGGAGACGCCCACCTATTTCCGGGTGACGGCCCTGGTGATGGTGTTGTGGCTGCTGGGCTGGATGCAGCTGGCCCGGCTGCTGCGCGGCCAGGTGCTGTCCCTGCGGGAGCGGGAGTTCGTCGAGGCGGCCCGGGTGACCGGCGCCTCGCCGTGGCGGATCGTCCGCAAGGAGCTGCTGCCCAACCTCGTGACGCCGATCCTGGTGCAGTCCACGCTGATGCTGCCGAACTTCGTGACGACGGAGGCGGCACTGTCCTTCCTCGGCGTCGGCGTGGTGGAACCGACCCCCGACTGGGGCCGGATGTTCGCCAAGGGCGCGAACTTCTACGAGGGCGACATCACCTACATGTTCTTCCCCGGCATCGCCATGGTGGTCTTCGTGGTCGCCTTCAACCTGCTCGGGGACTCGGTCCGGGACGCGATGGACCCGAAGACCACGCGGTGACCGGGGGGCCGGAGGTCCCAAGGCAGAGAACGGCAAGTCTTCCGTCCGATGAGGCAGGTGCAGTGACCACGATGACGCCGAAGAAGAACAGTCGCAGAGCCCGTACCTACGCCGTCGCCCTGACCGCGGGCGCCCTGGCGCTCGCCGGGTGCAGCAGCGGAGGCGGCGGCTCTGACCCCAAGGGGTCGAACGAGCCCAAGATGGAGTCCCAGGACGTCACCCTCGGCACCGCCGCCGACTCCACCGGACCGGCCAAGGACCTGCCGGGCGCCAAGAAGGGCGGCACCGTCACGGTGCTGCAGCGGGACGCCTTCGAGCATCTGGACCCGGGGCAGATCTACGTCAGCGACGAGCTGATCGCGCAGACCCTCTACAACCGGACGCTGACGAACTACCAGTTCGACGACAAGACGGGCAAGGCCAAGCTGGTCGGCGACCTCGCCACCGACACCGGCAAGTCCTCCGACGGCGGCCGCACCTGGACGTACACCCTCAAGGACGGGCTGAAGTACGAGGACGGCTCGCCCATCACCTCCAAGGACGTCCGGCAGGCCGTCGAGCGGCTCTACGCGCCGTACCAGACGAACGGGCCGACCTATCTGCAGCAGTGGCTCTCCGGTGAGGGCCAGAAGTACCGCAAGGCGCTTCCGGACGGCCCCTACAAGGGCAAGCATCTGCCCTCGTCGGTGCTGGACACCCCGGACGACAAGACCATCGTCTTCCACTTCGACCAGCCGCGCGCCGAGGTGCCGTTCGCGGTGGCCATGCCCAATATCACCGCGGTGCCGCCGGGCAAGGACACCAAGGAGAAGTACGACAAGGCGCCGCTGGCCTCGGGCCCGTACAAGGTCCAAAACTTCAAGTCGGGCAAGGGCGTCGAGTTCGTCAAGAACGACCAGTGGGACCCCAAGACCGACTCGATACGCCATCAGTACGTCGACAAGTTCGACGTCTCCTTCGGCCACCAGTGGGTGGACTCCACCCGCCGGCTCCAGGCCAGCAAGGGCGCCGACCGGAACGGGATGACGCTCACCAACGCGGTCGACCCCTCGCAGATCTCCACGGTCCTCAAGGACAAGGAGGCGATGGCCCGGTCGCTGACCGAGACGCAGCCCTATGTGGACGTCGTCTCGATCAACACCGATCGGGTCAAGGACAAGAAGGTGCGCGAGGCGATCGCCTGGGCCTTCCCCAGCGGGCAGTACCTCCAGCAGTTCGGCGGCCCCAAGGGCGGTGAGGTCGGCGGCGGGCTGGTCGGCCCGACACTCAAGGGCTACGACCCCTCGTTCGACCCGTTCCAGAAGAAGAAGTACCCCGGCGGCAACGCCAAGAAGGCCAAGGAGCTGCTGAAGGAGGCGGGCAAGGAGAACTACGAGCTCGTCTACGCCTACGGCAACGGCGACACCCACCAGGACGCCTCGGTGGTCGTCCAGCAGGCCCTGGAGCGGGCCGGGTTCAAGGTGCAGAAGAAGGAGATCGACCAGTCGACCTATTACACGCAGATCGGAAAGGTCAAGAACAAGTTCGACCTGTACCGGTCCTCGTGGGGTGCCGACTGGCCGTCCGCCTCGACCGTGGTCCCGCCGGTGTACGGCGGCGAGAACGTCTACGACGACTCCTCTAACTACTCGCACCTCAACGTCCCGGCGATCAACAAGGAGATCGGCAAGGTCGCCAAGGTCAGCGACCTCGGCCGGGCCACCTCGGAGTGGATCAAGCTCAGCGAGAAGATCCTCACCGATGAGGTCCCCGCGGTCCCGACCTTCTACAACCGGCTGTTCACCCTCTGGGGCTCGGGCATCGGCGGAGTGAAGTTCAACTCGGTCTACGGGGCCGTGGACCCGACGGCCATCTTCATCAAGTAGCCGCGGCCGAACCCAGGCAGCGCAGACCCCGGCCGCACCCGTATCGGCGGGTGCGGCCGGGACCCTCTAGCGGAAGATCACCGACGTCATGTTGAGATTCCTCGCCCGCCGGTCCCTCGGCGCGATCGTGATCCTGATCCTGATCAGCGCGATCACGTTCTTCCTCTTCTTCGCCCTGCCCGCCGAACCGGCCCGGCTCGCCTGCGGCAAGAACTGCGACCCCGTCTCGCTCGCCATGATCAACAAGAACCTCGGCCTGGACCAGCCGGTGCCGGTCCAGTACGCGAAGTTCATGGTGGGGATCGTCGCCGGGCGGGACTTCGCCGTGGGGCACTGCAGCGCCCCCTGCTTCGGCTACTCCTTCGTCAGCCAGGAGCCCGTCTGGGGCACCATCGCCGACCGCTTCCCCACCACCCTCTCGCTCGCCCTCGGCGGTGCCGCCGTGTTCCTGGTCTGCGGGATCGGCATCGGCATGATCGCGGCCTGGCGGCGCGGCACCTGGATCGACAAGTTCTTCAGCTCGCTGTCGCTGCTCGGCGCCTCGATGCAGATCTACTTCGTCGGGGTGCTCGCCCTGGCCTGGTTCGTCAGCGGTCTGGGGATCATGGACCAGCCGGCCTACTACCCCTTCACCGACAATCCGGCGAAGTGGTTCAGCGGGATGCTGCTGCCCTGGGTGGTGCTGTCACTGATCTTCCTGGCCAACTACAGCCGGATGACCCGCTCCCAGATGGTCGAGCAGCTGCAGGAGGACCATGTCCGCACGGCGAGAGCCAAGGGGCTCTCCAGCCGTACGGTCTTCTTCCGCTACGCCTGGCGCGGCGCCATCGCCCCCATCGTCACCATCTTCGGCATCGACCTCGGATCGCTCTTCGGCGGGGCCATGGTCACCGAGTACACCTTCACCCTGCACGGCATCGGGCGGCTGGCGGTGGAATCCGTCCAGCTCACCGATCTGCCCATGCTGATGGGTGTGATGCTGGTCAGCTCCGCGGCCATCGTGGTGTTCAACATCCTGGTCGACGCCGCCTACGCCTTCATCGACCCGCGCGTGCGCCTCGCCTGACAGACCCGGAGCTGCCGAGATGACCACACTCACCAAGCCCGACGACGGCGCGACGCCCCCACCGGCCGGCCCCGGCGACGGCGCCTTCCTGTCCGTACGCGATCTGTACGTCCGGTTCTCGACCGAGGACGGCGTCGTCAAGGCCGTCGACGGCCTCTCCTTCGACCTCGAACGCGGCCGGACGCTCGGCATCGTCGGCGAGTCCGGCTCCGGCAAGTCCGTCACCAACCTCACCGTCCTGGGCCTGCACGACCCGCGCACCACCACCGTCAGCGGCGAGATCCTGCTCAACGGGCAGGAGCTGACCGGGGCGCCCGAGCGCACCCTGGAGCGGCTGCGCGGCAACACCATGGCGATGATCTTCCAGGATCCGCTGACCGCCCTGTCGCCGTACTACACGGTGGGCCGCCAGATCGCCGAGCCGTACCGCAAGCACACCGGCGCCTCCAAGAGCGAGGCCCGTGCCCGGGCGATCGAGATGCTGGAGAAGGTCGGCATCCCCAACCCCCGGCTGCGGGTGGACGACTATCCGCACCAGTTCTCCGGCGGGATGCGGCAGCGCGCGATGATCGCGATGTCGCTGGTCTGCGACCCCGATCTGCTGATCGCCGACGAGCCGACCACCGCCCTCGACGTCACCGTCCAGGCCCAGATCCTGGATCTGCTGAAGGACCTCCAGCAGGAGTTCGGCTCCGCGATCATCCTCATCACCCATGACCTGGGCGTAGTCGCCAACACCGCCGACGATCTGCTGGTGATGTACGCGGGCCGGGCCGTGGAGCGCGGTACGGTCCGCGAGGTGCTGCGCGCGCCCCAGCACCCGTACACCTGGGGGCTGCTGGGCTCCATGCCGCGGCTGACCTCCGCCGTGGACGAGCCGCTGAACCCCATCCCCGGCTCCCCGCCGAGCCTGCTCAGCCCCCCGCCGGGCTGTCCCTTCCATCCGCGGTGCCACTACACCGACCAGGTGGAGGGCGACCGCTGCGCCACCGAGCGGCCCGTGCTGCCGGACGGCCGCGGCGCCGCCTGCCACCTGAGCGCCGAGCGGAAACAGACCCTCTTCACCGAGCAGATCAAGCCCCGGCTGGGCTAGGGCCTAGGAGCGCTGACGCATGAGCATCGAGTCGGGCACACCCGAACCCCTCCTGGTCACCGAGAAGCTGACCAAACACTTCCCGATCATGGGCGGCTTTCCGTTCAAGCGGAAGGTCGGGGCCGTGCAGGCGGTGGACGGGATCGATCTGACCGTGCACGCCGGGGAGAGCTTCGGGCTGGTCGGCGAGTCCGGCTGCGGCAAGTCCACCACGGGCCGGCTGCTGACCCGGCTGCTGGAGCCCACCGCCGGGAAGATCACCTACCGGGGCCGGGACATCACCCACGCGGGCCGCAAGGAGCTGGCCCCGATCCGCTCCGAGATTCAGATGATCTTCCAGGATCCGTACTCCTCGCTGAACCCCCGGCAGACCGTCGGCACCATCATCTCCGGCCCCATGGAGATCAACGGCATCAATCCGCCGGGCGGCCGCGAGGCCCGGGTGCGCGAACTGCTGGAGATCGTGGGCCTCAACCCCGAGCACTACAACCGCTTCCCGCACGAGTTCTCCGGCGGCCAGCGCCAGCGCATCGGCGTGGCCCGCGCGCTCGCCCTGGAACCCAAGCTGATCGTCGCCGACGAGCCGGTCTCGGCGCTGGACGTCTCCATCCAGGCGCAGGTCGTCAATCTGCTCCAGAAGCTCCAGCGGGAGCTGGGCATCGCCTTCCTGTTCATCGCCCATGACCTCGCCGTCGTACGCCACTTCTCGCAGCGGGTCGCCGTGATGTACCTGGGCAAGGTGGTCGAGGTGGGCGACCGCGACTCGATCTACCGCCGCCCCCGCCACCCGTACACCCACGCCCTGCTGTCCGCGGTGCCGGACGCGGCGGCGGTGATGGCCGAGAACGTCAAGGACACAGCGGACGCCCCGGACGCCCCGGACGCCCCGGCCACCGAGGAGACCGCCCGCCGCGAACGCATCCGGCTCGCCGGGGACGTCCCCTCCCCCATCAACCCGCCCTCCGGCTGCCGCTTCCGCACCCGCTGCTGGAAGGCCCGGGACAAGTGCGCGCGGGAGGAGCCGCCGCTTCTGCGCCTGGAGGGCAACCGCGAGGGCCATCTGTCCGCCTGTCACTTCCCCGAGGACCCGACCCTCGAGGCCCGCGAGGAGGACGTCGTCCTCGACCCGGCGCTGATCGCGGCGGAGTCGGGGACGGGAGCGCCACCGCGCAAGGAGCCGTGAGGAGCCGTGAGGAGCCGTGAGGAGCCGTAAGGAACTGGCCTCTCGGTCTCAGAAGCGCGAAAAGGCATGCGCACGGCCGATGGCGGTGAACCCGCGGCGGCCGTACCAGCGCAGCGGCCAGTCGTCCTGGTCGGCGACGAGGAACCGCAGCCCGCACCCCGCGGCGGCCGCGCGGCGCAGCGCCGCGGTCAGGACGGCGTCGGCGTAGCCGCGGCGCAGATACGGCTCGGCGGTCGCCACCTCCTCGATCTGGGCGATCCCGGTGGCGGGCTCCAGATACAGATCGGCCCAGGAGGCGACCTCGCCGCTGTCGTCGTGGGCGGCGAGGAAGAGCACCTCCTCGGCCCCGGCCCGCCGCGCGGTACGCCGCTCCACGAGGTCGTGCACGGTCCGCTCGTCCGCGTCCGGCATCCACCGCCGCTGCTGCGCCGTCACCGCCCGCCGCAGCGGCCCGTGCGGATCCGGCCCCAGCTCCCGCTCCACCACATCCGCCGCCGTGGCCTCCGGCACCGGCCCGGTGTGGACCATCAGCACCTCGGTCATATGGCCGTACCCGGCCCCTTCGAGCGCGGGCACACAGAGAAGTCCCAGCGCCTCGTCATGGACCGTGATCCGGCGGTGCGGAAGGAAGGCCATGACCTCGTCGGCGAGCGCGGGCAGCCCCTCGGGGTCGGCGGGCCCGACGATATGCAGCTGATTGTGCTCATGGGAGCGCGCGTAACCCCCGTGCAGCACCAGGAATCCCCCCGGCACCTCCCGCACCTCACCGGCCTGACGACGGGCAAAGGAGATCCGGAAGTCCTGGGCGCGCCGCACATCATAGGGTTCTGGCATGGCTGTTCCTCATCCTCCGGTCTATCAGGAGTACTACACCCGCACACCCTTCCAGCTCTTCTCCGGCGTCGGCTGGAAGCGGCTGGTGGCCTTCCGGGCCGATGAGTCGGGCGTCACCCTGGGCGGCCCGGTGACGCGATACCGCCGGTTCACCGGCGTCGTGCCGTGGCGGGACATCGAAGCCGTCGTCGTATGGGCCACGAAAAAGGACATGGAGCGGCCGATACGGCGGATAGGTCTGAAGTTGCGGCCTGGTGTGCCGGACGTTCCCGGCCCCGACGCGAAGATCAGCCCGCAGGCCGCCGCGAGTGCGGCGCCGCATATCGAGTACCCGGTCGTCAGGAACAACCGCGTCATCGTCTTCTGGAAGGTGGACCACGCCCGGCTCTCCGCCGCGGTGCGGGCGTTCGCCCCGCACGTTCAGCTGCGGGTCCACCCGGTGCACCGGGTGCGCCCGGGGCAGGGCGGCGGGCCGGGGTACGGCGGCAGTCCGGGGTACGGGTCCGGCGGGAGCATCTTCGACATCATGCCCTGACCCCCGCGCGCTCCTCCGCGAAGTGGCAGGCCGAGGCGTGGGCGGCGGGGCCTGCCAGGGCGCTCGGCACCGCCAGCAGCGGGGTCTCCGTCGCGCAGCGGTCCGCTGCCTTCCAGCAGCGGGTGCGGAAGCGGCAGCCGGAGGGCGGGTTGGCCGGGGAGGGGACGTCGCCGGGGAGCAGGATGCGGGTCCGGCGGGTGCGGGCCACGGGGTCGGGGACCGGGACGGCGGAGAGCAGGGCCTGGGTGTACGGGTGGGTGGGGTGGTCGTAGATCTCGGGGCCGGTTCCCATTTCGGCGAAGCGGCCCAGGTACATCACGGCGACCCGGTCGGCGATGTGCCGGACCACCGACAGGTCGTGGGCGATGAAGACGTACGCCAGGCCGAACTCGTCCTGCAGCCGCTCCATCAGATTGACCACCTGCGCCTGCACCGATACGTCCAGCGCCGAGACCGGCTCGTCCGCGACGATGACCTCCGGCCGTAGCGCCAGGCCCCGGGCGATGCCGATGCGCTGGCGCTGGCCGCCGGAGAACTGGTGGGGGTAGCGGTTGAGGTGTTCCGGGCTGAGCCCCACCACCTCCAGCAGCTCCTGGACCGCCCGCCGCCGATCGCCCTTGGGGGCCGCCTCGGGGTGGATCTCGAAGGGCTCCCCGATGATGTCGCCCACCGTCATCCGCGGGTTGAGCGAGGTGTACGGGTCCTGGAAGACCATCTGGATGTTGCGGCGGACGGCCCGCAGCGCGCGGCCCGAGAGCCGGGTGATGTCCTCGCCCCGGTAGAGGATCGTCCCGGCGGTCGGCCGCTCCAGGCTGACCAGCAGCTTGGCCACGGTGGACTTGCCGCAGCCGGACTCGCCGACGATGCCGAGCGTCTCCCCGCGCCGCAGGGCGAAGGAGACCGTGTCGACCGCCCGGACGGCGCCGATCCGCCGCTTGACCACCACGCCCTGGGTCAGGGGATAGAGCTTGGCCAGATCGCGGACCTCCAGGACCGGCCCATCGGGCTCAGCCATGCAGTTCCTCCTTCCAGAAGTGGCAGGCGCTGGTCCGCCCGCCGGGTGCGGGGGACGCCCCGGACCCGGGGGACGCGGAGGACGCAATGGATACGGCAGACGCACCGTGCGCCCCGGACCCGGGAGACGCGTCCGCCACCACCTCGTACAGCGGCGGCCGTTCGGTGCGGCAGACCTCCTGGGCGCGCGGGCAGCGCGGGTGGAAGGGGCAGCCGGAGGGCATGGCGAGGGGGCTGGGCGGCGCGCCCTTGATCGCGTAGAGCCGCTGGCCCCGATGGTCCACGCGCGGCACGGAGTCCAGCAGGCCGCGGGTGTACGGATGGGCGGGGCGGCGGTAGAGGTCGCGCACCGGCGCGGTCTCCACGATCCGGCCCGCGTACATCACCGCGATGGTGTCGGCCACGTCCGCGACCACGCCCAGGTCATGGGTGATGAGGACGAGCCCCATGGCGTACTCCCGGCGCAACTCCGCGAGCAGGTCCATCACCTGGGCCTGGACGGTGACGTCCAGGGCCGTGGTCGGCTCGTCGGCGATGATCAGCTCCGGCTCCAGGGCCATCGCCATGGCGATCATGATGCGCTGGCGCATCCCCCCGGAGAACTGGTGCGGATAGTCCCCGGCCCGCTGCCCCGCCGCCGGGATGCGGACCCGGTCCATCAGCTCGACCGCCCGCCGCCGCGCGTCCTTGCGGGACATCCCCCGGTGCACCTCGTACATCTCGGCGAGCTGGGCGCCCACGGGGAGCACCGGGTTGAGGGCGGAGAGCGCGTCCTGGAAGATCATCGCCATCGCGGCGCCCCGGATCCGGCGGCGCTCCTGTGCGCCCATCGTCAGCAGATCCCGTCCCCGGAACAGCACTTGGCCGCCGGTGACGCGGCCGGGCGGGGAGTCGAGGATGCCCATGACGGCCTGGGCGGTCACGGACTTGCCGGACCCCGACTCGCCCAGCACGGCGAGGGTGCGGCCCGCGTCCAGGCCGTAGCTCACCCCGCCGACGGCCTCGGCGACCCCGTCCCGGGTGCGGAATTCGACGCGGAGGTCCCGGACCTCCAGCAGGCGGGTCATGGCCGGACCTACCGCAGTCTGGGGTCGAGGGCGTCGCGCACCGCGTCGCCGAGCATGATGAACGCCAGCACCGTGACCGACAGCGCCCCGGCGGGCCACAGCAGCATGTGCGGGGCGTTGCGGATCTGGGTGGCGGCGGAGGAGATGTCGATCCCCCAGGAGACGGTGGGCGGTTTGAGCCCCACGCCGAGGAACGACAGCGTGGCCTCCAGCGAGATGTAGGTGCCCAGCGCGATGGTCGCGACGACGATCACGGGGGCCACGGCGTTGGGCGCGATATGGCGCAGCAGCGTCCGGCCGCTGCCGGCGCCCAGCGCCCGCGCCGCCTGGACGTAGTCGTGCTCCTTGACGGTGACCACCGAGCCGCGCGCGATCCGGGAGATCTGCGGCCAGCCCAGCAGCACGATGAAGCCGACGACCGGCCACACCGAGCCGCTGGTGACCACCGACAGGAAGACCAGGCCGCCCAGCAGGATCGGGATGCCGAAGAAGACATCGGCGATCCGCGAGAGCAGCGCGTCCCACCAGCCGCCGAAGTACCCGGCGAGCCCGCCCAGCGCGCTGCCCAGCAGCGCCGCGCCGAGGGTGGCGCAGATGCCGACGGTGATGGAGGCGCGGGCGCCGTAGACCGTGCGGGTGTAGACGTCGCGGCCCTGGAGGTCGTAGCCGAAGGGGTGGCCGGGGGCCGGGCCGTCCTGCGCCCTGGCGAGGTCGCCGTGGTACGGGTTGCCGCTCGCGATCAGCTGCGGCCAGATCGCGATGAGGACGAGGAAGAGGATGGTCAGCGCGGAGACGATGAAGACGGGGTTGCGGCGCAGATCGTGCCAGGCGTCCGACCACAGCCCCCGGCCGGTGGGCGCGGCCGGTCCGCCGGGGCGGCGGCCGGGCTCCTTGCGCCACGGGAGGGGGAGGCGCCAGGGGCCGCGCCGTGGTCCGCCCTTCAGGCTCTGGGGGCCGGAGGTGGTGAGGTCCACGGGACCGCCGCCGCTGCCGGCCGGTGCGATCGCCTCGGTCATGTCGTAGCGCGGGTCAAGGGGCTCAGGCATACCGGATCCTCGGGTCGAGCACGGCGTAGAGGAGGTCGACGAGCAGATTGGCGAGCAGGAAGACGATCACCAGGACGGTCACGAAGCCGACGACGGTCGGCGAGTTCTGGCGCAGGATGCCCTGGTAGAGCTGGTAGCCCACGCCGTGGATGTTGAAGATCCGCTCGGTGACGATGGCCCCGCCCATCAGCGCGCCGATGTCCGTGCCGATGAATGTCACCACCGGGATCAGCGAGTTGCGCAGCAGATGGCGGGTGACGATGCGGTGGCGCGGCAGCCCCTTGGCGACGGCGGTGCGGACGTAGTCGGCGCGGGCGTTCTCCACGATGGAGGTGCGGGTGAGGCGGGTGGTGTACGCGAGTGACACCAGCCCCAGCACCACCCCGGGCAGCAGCAGTTCGGCCAGCGGCGCCTCCGGGGAGACCGAGGGCCTGGCCCACCCCCAGGTCACGCCGAACAGATACTGCAGCACCGTGCCGCTGACGAAGGTCGGGACGGCGACCACGACCAGGGTGAGCAGCAGCACCGAGGTGTCGAGACCCCGGCCGCGGCGCAGCCCGCTGAGGACGCCCAGGGTGATGCCCAGCGCCATCTCGAAGACGACCGCGACCACGGTGAGCCGGAGGGTGACGGGAAACGCGCTCGCCATCAGCTCGGTCACCGGCTGCCCGTTGAAGGCCGTGCCGAACTGCCCGCTGAAGACCTGTCCCATGTAGTGCGCGTACTGACGCCACAGCGGCTCGTCCAGATAGAGGTCCTGGCGGATCCGGGCGGCGGTGGCGGGGTCGGGGGCCTTGTCGCCGAAGAGCGCGGCGACCGGATCGCCGAGCGCGTACACCATGAAGAAGATCAGGAAGGTGGAGCCGATGAACACCGGGATCATCTGCAGCAGTCGGCGCAGTGCGTAGCGGCCCATGGCTCAGCCGACCCTGATCTGTGCGTAGACCGGGACGCTGAACTGGTTGAGCGCCACCTCGCTGAGCCGCCGCGAATAGCCCGCGCTGCCGTTCTGGTACCACAGCGGAATGGCGGGCATCTGCTCGGCGAGGACCTTCTCCGCGTCCCGGAAGCCGGCGATGGCCCGGCCGTCCGCGGACGCGGCGTTGGCCTGGTTCACCATCCGGTCGAAGCCGGTGTCGCTGAAGTGGCCGTCGTTGGAGGAGGCGCCGGTGTAGTACAGGGGCTGCAGAAAGTTCTGGATCAGCGGATAGTCCATCTGCCAGCCGGCCCGGAACGGCCCGGTCATCTCCTTGCCCGCCATCTTGTTGCGGTAGTCGGCGAAGGTGCCGATCGGTTTGCCGACACAGGCCCGGTCGCTTCTCAGCACGGTGTTGACGCTGTTGCAGACCGCGTCCACCCAGTCCTTGTGGGAGCCGCTGTCGGCGTTGTACGTGATCGTCATCCGGCCGCCGGGCAGCCCGCCACCTGCCTTGATCAGCTTGCGCGCCCGGGCCGGGTCGTAGCGGCAGGCGTCCCCGCACAGCCCCGGCTGATAGCCGCCCTGGCGGCGCAGGACCGGCGAGGTCCAGTCGGTGGCCGGGGTGCGGGTGCCGTGGAAGATCCGTTCGGTGATCTGCGCGCGGTTGATCGCCATCGAGATGCCCCGGCGGACCTTGGCCTTGGCCGGGCCGCTCCAGGCGCGGTCGTACATCGGGAAGGTGAGGGTCTGGATGATCCCGGCGGGCTGGTTGATGTAGCGGTCGCCGAGATCGGAGCGGACGAACTTCAGCTGCTGCGCCGGGACATCGTCGACCAGATCGAGATTGCCCGCCTGGAGATCGGTGTAGGCGGTGTTGTTGTCGGTGTAGACACGCAGATCGACGCCCTTGTTACGGGCCTTGTCCGGACCGCGGTAGCCGTCCCAGGCGCGCAGCTTCATCACCGAGCCCTTGATGTACGACCGCACCTGGTACGGGCCGTTGCCGACGGGCTTCCTCAGCCAGGCGGCATGGTCCTCGAAGAACGCCCGGGGCAGCGGCGCATAGGCGTTGTAGCCCAGCGTCTTGGGCCAGGTGGAGAACTTCTGGGTGAGCCGGACGGTGAAGGTCCGCTCGTTCTTGACCCGCAGCCCGGAGAGGGTCTTGGCGGTGGGGGCGCCGCCGGAGGCGGGATGGACCTTGTCGTAGCCCTCGATGTACTCGAAGAAGTAGGCGTTGCGCTGCTCGTGGTCGATCCGGGCGCCGTAGTTCCAGGCGTTCACGAAGGACGCGGCGGTGACCTTCTCCCCGTTGGCGAACCGCCGGTCCTTCTTGAGGGTGATGGTGTAGTTCCGCTGGTCGGAGCTTTCGATCCGGTCCGCGAGCGCGTTCTTGGCCTCGCCGGTCCTGGGGTCGTAGCGCTTGAGCCCACGGAAGATCATGTCGAGGACCTTGCCGCCCTGGACGTCGTTGATATTGGCCGGCTCCAGCGGATTGGGCGGATCGCCCCAGGACGAACGGACGACACCGTCCTCGGCACCGCCGTCCCCGCCGCCGCAGGCCGTCAGGGGCAGGGCGACGGCGGACACGCAGAGCGCGGACAGCGCGCGCCGGGCACGCAGGGAATACGGGGCTCCGCGCATGGCGCCTCCCGAGGATCCGGTCCAAGATCCGCCTTAGGCCCCATCTGACATCCACCGGGGCGACGGCGCACGTCGATGACCGCTGTCCGGGGTGGCGGGCCCCGGACGCCGCACGCCCCGGACGCCGCACGCCCCGGACGCCGCAGGCCCCGGACGCCGCAGGCCCCGGACGCCGCAGGCCGCCGAGAGTCGCGGACGCTCCCCGTCCGCGATCGCCTCTACCGTGCGGGCCATGGAGATCCATCCCTTCCGCATCGCCGTCCCCCAGTCCGACCTCGACGATCTGCGCCGGCGCCTGGAAAACACCCGCTGGCCGGAACCGCTCCCGGGCCCCGGCTGGTCCGACGGGGCCTCACTCGACCATGTCCGCGCGCTGGCCGGGTACTGGGCCACCGGGTTCGACTGGCGGGCGCAGGAGGCGCGGCTGAATGCGTTCCCCCAGTTCACGACGGAGGTCGACGGGCAGCGGGTGCACTTCCTCCATGTCCGCTCGCCCGAGCCGGATGCCCTGCCGCTGCTGATCACCCATGGCTGGCCCGGTTCGGTCGCGGAGTTCACCGAGGTCATCGGCCCGCTGACCGATCCACGCGGGCACGGGGGCGACCCGGCCGACGCCTTCCACGTCGTCATCCCGTCCCTCCCCGGCTTCGCCTTCTCCGCCCCGCCCCGCGAACCCGGCTGGGGCATCCGCCGCATCGCCACCGCGTGGACGGAGCTGATGCGGCGCCTGGGGTACGAGCGCTACGGCACACAGGGCGGCGACTTCGGCTCGCTGATCTCCCCCGAGGTGGCCCGGGTGGCGCCGTCCCGGGTCGTCGGCGTCCACGTCAACGCGTTGGTGACCGTAGGTCCGGCCGACCCGGCCGGGCCGGAGGAGCTGACCCCGGCGGAGCGCTCCCGCCTCGCCGGGCGGGAGCGCTGGCACCGCGAGCTGTCCGGCTACGCCGCCGTCCAGGGCACCCGTCCGCAGACCCTGTCCTACGGCCTCGCCGACTCGCCCTCCGGCCAACTGGCCTGGAACCTCGACTGGTTCGCCGCCCACGGCGACAAACCGGACGCCCTCGACCGCGACGCGGTCCTGACGAACGTCTCCCTCTACTGGTTCACCAACACCGCGGGCCCCTCCGCCCGCCTCTACAAGGAGGCCGCCTCGGTCTGGGGCACACCCCCCGAACGCTCCGGCGTCCCCACCGGCGTCGCGGTCTTCCAGGGCGACACCGCGATCCGCCGCCTCGCCGAGCCGCACCACACGATCACCCACTGGTCGGAGTTCGAGGCGGGCGGCCACTTCGCGGCGATGGAGGTCCCGGAACTGCTGGTGGGTGACGTACGGACGTTCTTCCGCGCCCTGCGCTGACCGGGGCCCTTACCGGTGGCCCCCTGCTCGGGAGGGGTCCCGAGCATTCCGGCGGATGATGGCCGCCCTGTCGTCGAGGTGAGAAACCAAGGAAGTCCGCCATGACCCCTGTGCAAGCCGACTGGCTGTCCATCGTGTTCGCTCCCATCGGCGTCATCGCGCTGGTGACCTCCTTCTTCGCGCGGCGTTCTGCGACCCGGAGGGGCGAGTCCATGCCTGCCTGGGGCACGGCCGTGCAGGGTGTGGGCATGGTCCTCGTGATGTGCGTGGCCCTCGTCAACATGGCGTGGGGTACGTGAGGGAAGCCGACCCCGCCCCCTGCGGGCACCCACGGACGGCGGTTCATGCGAACGAGCCGCTGGGCAGGTAGGGAGGACGGCCGACCAGCACCCGCGAGGAGAGCCCGATGACCAACTCGCCCTTCCCGGCGGACCACCGGATCGTCCTGATCGGCGACCCACGCGTCAGGGCGGTCCCGGTACGCGACTGCGGCGAACCGCTGGTCGACTGCCGGGGCCGACTGCGCGTGGACACCCGCCGGGCCGACCCCGCGGGACACTTCGCGCACCTCCGGTCCGGAGTCGTCGAACGCCTGGAGCGCGCCGAGAAGCTGCTGCCGAACGGCTGGCGCTGGCTGCTGGTCGAGGGCTACCGGCCCCGGGCCCTCCAGCAGGAGATCTTCGACGGCTACGCGGCCACGCTGCGCCGACTCGACCCGGACGCCGACGAGGAGCGGATCCACACGGCCACCAGCCGCTGGTGCGCCCCGGCGGAGACGGCCGGACACGTCGCCGGGGCGGCGATCGACCTGACCGTATGCACCCGCGACGGCGCCGAGATCGACATGGGCAGCCCGGAGGCCGCGACCCCCGAGGAGAGCGCCGGGGCCTGCTACACCCACGCCCCCGACGTGCCCGAACGGGCCCGTGGGAACCGGGCGTTGATGATCGAGGCGCTGTTCTCGGTCGGCATGGTCAACTACCCCACCGAGTGGTGGCACTGGTCCTACGGCGACCGCTACTGGGCCTGGTCCACGGCCGCGCCTGCGGCCGTCTACGGCCCCGTACCGGAGCCCTGAGCCCCCGGCGGACCGCCGACCCGGCCCGGGTCCGCCCGGGGGGGGGCGACTGGTCTTCAGACCTGCTGCACGGCCACCAGCTTGCCTCGGCTGCCGAACCGGTCGAGCAGATGCCGGATGTCGTCGGGGTCGGAGGTGGCGATCGCCGCCCCCTGCCGCACGGCGAGCACCGCGACCGCTCCGTCCACCGCATCCGACGTTCCCGCCAGAGCCAGCAATTCCCCGATCTCCCGCGCCGCCGTCTCGTCCATGACCGCCACATCGCACCCCTTGAGCAATTGCGCCAGGCGCGCCTGCCGCGCTCCGTCCCGCCACACCTGGGCGACCACAGCCGCGGGCACCTGAGGCACGCCGCCCGCCGTGAGATAGGCCCGGTGCGCTCTCCAGACCTTGGTCTGAGAACGCTCGGCAGCGATCAACATCCCCGCGTCGTAGACAACAGGACGCAATGCGGACATCGGTTATCCCCCCGGCGCTGACGACATCAAGCCGCGTGATCGTCAGCGCCGGAGCTGTCACCCGCCGTCGGCCTCGTGACCGTGTCCATGAATTCATCCACCCAGGCCTGCTCGTCCGGAGTGGGTGGACCGATCTCCGCCAGCACCTCTTCCGCCGCGGTCAGCCCTGCCTCGATCTTGGCCGCGCGCTCGGCCGCGCGCGAGAGCCAGGCCGAGACGCTCATTCCCTCACGGTCCGCCGCCTCCTTGGCGGCGCTCAGGGTCTCGCTCGGGATCGTGATCGTGACACGCTCGAGGCTCATACTGGCGATCATACGGGCGGCCCGTCCGTTCTGGGCGCGGGCTGAGGGCGGTTCATCCGAACGAGGGGACGGGCAGCCTGCTCGGCTCCTCGGCTCGGTCGGGCGCGGCTTTCGTCTCGCGCCTTCGGCGCATTTGAACATGGGGCGGGGGGTGACGGGCGGCGCGCCGTCGCCGGGCGCCGGCCGCCGAGGAGTGGACGCCGGTGGCGGCGTCCGTGCTCGGGGGGCCGGGGCCGTTGCCGGACTGCCGGGCCGCTTCCGAATTGGCGGTTGGCGGGGGGGGTGGGGTACCCCTCTGGAAAACGATTGACAAATTAGTTGCGCCAGATCAAGCACTTTCGGAACAGGTGCCGGAAGGGGCGCGGCTCACCCTTCGAGCCGGTCGAACTCCCCCGCCTTCGCGGCCCGCAGGGACGCACGGAGCGCGGCGGGGTGCGCGGATATGACGACCTCCGGGTCGTCGCTTTCGCGGAGGTGAGGAGTGCCGGTGGGGTCGGCGGCGAGTTCGGCTCACACTCGTCGAGTCGTGCTCCGACACCTGGGGCGTGCACGACTACACCGACAAGGACACGGGCGTCACCGGCAAGGCCGTATGGTTCACGCTGACCCCGCCGCCACACGTGATGGGGCAAACTGGATGAACGCGGCCTGAAGCGATCACCCTACGTGGACGACCTACGGCATACCGGAGGAGACAGCGCCGTGAGCACACAGCCCACCGCGCACGTACAGCATTGGCCTGAGTCGGACACGGCCTGAACGACGGCGAGGGCCGCCCGGGACGTGATCCACGTCCCGGGCGGCCCTCGTCGTTCACACTGCGGCCCGCGAAAGGGGCGTCAGGCGTGGACCACGTCCTTTTCCTCCGCGAAGTGGCATGCCGACTCGTGTGCCGCGGGCGAGTCCGATCCGGCGAAGCGCTCCGGGATGGCCAGGAGCGGGATCTCCTTGGCGCACTTGTCCTCGGCCTTCCAGCAGCGGGTGCGGAAGCGGCAGCCGGAGGGCGGGTTGGCCGGGGACGGGACGTCGCCGGTGAGGATGATGCGTTCGCGGCCCTCGCGCGCCTGAGGGTCCGGGACCGGGACGGCCGACAGCAGCGCCTGGGTGTAGGGGTGCGTCGGGTGGTCGTAGATCTCGGTGTCGGAGCCGATCTCGGCCATCTTGCCCAGGTACATCACGCCGACCCGGTCGGAGATGTGCCGGACGATGGACAGATCGTGGGCGATGAAGATGTAGGACAGGTTGAACTCGTCCTGCAGACCCTCCATCAGGTTGATGACCTGTGCCTGGACGGAGACGTCGAGCGCGGAGACCGGCTCGTCGCAGATGATGATCTCCGGGTTGAGGGCGAGCCCGCGCGCGATGCCGATGCGCTGGCGCTGACCGCCGGAGAACTGGTGCGGATAGCGGTTGATGTACTCGGGGTTGAGGCCCACGACGTCCAGGAGTTCCTGGACCTTGCGGCGCCGGTCGCCCTTGGGAGCCACCTCGGGGTGGATCTCGAAGGGCTCCCCGATGATGTCGCCCACCGTCATCCGCGGGTTGAGCGAGGTGTACGGGTCCTGGAACACCATCTGGATGTTGCGGCGGACGGCCCGCAGCGCGCGGCCCGACAGCCGGGTGATGTCCTGGCCCTTGTAGAAGACCTCGCCCGCGGTGGCGGTCTCCAGGGTCATCAGCAGCTTGGCGACCGTGGACTTGCCACAGCCGGACTCGCCCACGATGCCGAGGGTCTCGCCCTGGTAGAGGTCGAAGGAGATTCCGTCGACCGCCTTGACCGCGCCGATCTGCCGCTTGAAGAGGATGCCCTGGGTCAGCGGGAAGTGCTTGACCAGATTGCGCACCTGCAGGATCGGCTCGCCGCGGTCGACCTTGGCCTCGAGGGCCGCGACCGCCTCGTCCTCGGTGGCGGCGTCGACCGTCTCCACCTCCGTGACGTTGGGGGTGGCGTCCACGGCCGGTTCCATGGCCGGTTCCATGGCGGCCTCGTTCTTCTCGGTGTCAGCCATGGAGGGTCTCCTTCCAGAAGTGGCACGCGCTGCCGCGGCCCGGCAGCTCCGTGCCGTCCTGCTCGGTGACCGGCACCAGCGCGGGGACGTCCGTACGGCAGATGTCCTCCGCCTTGGGGCAGCGCGGGTTGAAGGCACAGCCCGAGGGGATCTTGAGCAGGTTGGGCGGCAGCCCCCTGATCGCGTAGAGCTCCTGCCCCTTGCGGTCCAGGCGCGGGATGGAGTCCAGCAGGCCCCGGGTGTAGGGGTGGGCCGGGCGCTTGTAGAGCTCGTGCACGGGGGCGGTCTCGACGATCCGGCCCGCGTACATCACGGCGATCTTGTCGGCGACGTCCGCGACCACGCCCAGGTCATGGGTGATCAGGATCAGACCCATGTTGTACTCGCGCTGGAGCTCCGCGAGCAGGTCCATCACCTGGGCCTGGACGGTGACGTCGAGGGCCGTGGTGGGCTCGTCGGCGATGATCAGGTCCGGCTCCAGCGCGAGCGCCATGGCGATCATGATGCGCTGGCGCATACCGCCGGAGAACTGGTGCGGATAGTCGCTCACCCGCTCCTTGGCCGCCGGGATGCGGACCCGGTCCATCAGCTCGATGGCCTTGGCCTTGGCGTCCTTCTTGGACAGCCCCTGGTGGACCCGGAACATCTCGCCGAGCTGATAGCCGACGGAGAGCACCGGGTTCAGCGAGGAGAGCGCGTCCTGGAAGATCATGGCGATCCTCCGGCCGCGGATCTTCCGGCGCTCCTCCCCCGACATGGTGAGCATGTCCTCGCCGCGGAAGAGGATCTGGCCCTGCGGGATCTTTCCGGGCGGCATGTCGAGGATGCCCATGATCGCCTGGGCGGTCACCGACTTGCCGGAGCCGGACTCGCCGAGGACGGCGAGCGTCTCACCGGCGTCGACGCTGTAGTTCACGCCGTTGACGGCCTTGGCGACACCGTCCCGGGTGTGGAACTCCACATGCAGATCGCGGACTTCCAGCAGGGGGGTGCCGTCGTCGCCGGCACCCTCGCGGACGGCGTCGTCCGCGGTCTTCTCGATGGTGGTCACGTACGCCCTCCTCAGCGCAGCTTGGGGTCGAGGGCGTCGCGCACCGCGTCGCCGAGCGTGATGAATGCGAAGACCGTGAGGCTCAGCATTCCGGCCGGGAACAGCATCACATGCGGGTTGTCCCGGATGGCGTCCTTGGCCGACGAGATGTCGATGCCCCACGAGATCGTCGGGTCGGCGAGGCCGAGACCCAGGTACGACAGCGTGGCCTCGGCGGAGATATAGGCACCGAGCGAGATCGTCGCGACCACGATGGTGGGCGCGAGCGCGTTGGGCAGTACGTGCCGGAACAGGATCCGGTTGGTGCCCGCGCCGAGGGCGCGCGCCGCGGTGACGTAGTCCGCCTGCTTGGCCGTGATCACCGAACTGCGCATCACCCGGGCGATGGTGGTCCAGCCCAGGAAGGCCAGCGCCGCGATCACCACGTACACCTTGCGCTCGGTGAACGCGTTCAGCACGACCATCGAGCCGAGCAGGAACGGCAGACCGAAGAAGATGTCGACGATGCGGGAGACGATCGAGTCGATCCAGCCGCCGAAGTACCCGGCCAGCATGCCCAGCAGGCCACCGAAGATGGTGACCACGACCGTCACCCCGACGCCGACCATGATGGAGGCGCGGGTGCCGTAGATGACGCGGGCGTAGATGGAGCGGCCCTGCCCGTCGTAGCCGAACCAGTCGGCCTGGAAGAAGTGCGTCAGCTCCGGCTTGGTCAGGAAGTGGTTGGTCAGGTCGCCGTCCTTGGGGTCGGCGCCGCTGAACAGACCGGGGAACATCGCGATGCTGAGCAGCAGGACCAGCAGCACCGCCGAGACCCAGAACAGCGGCCGGTGGCGCAGCTCGAACCAGGCGTCGCCCCACAGCGAGCGCGGCTTGCCCTGGGAGGCGCCGCCGGGGGCCAGGACGGCGTCCGCAGCAGCCTGCAAGGGTCCGGCGTCGACCCCCGTGTCGGTCTTGGCCTCGGTCTTGGTCACGTCAGGCATACCGGATCCTCGGGTCCAGGACCGCGTACAGCAGGTCGACGACTAGGTTGATCAGCAGGATGACGAGGACGAAGACGGTCACGACCCCGACGATCGTGGAGCCCTCCCGCCGTCCGAGCGCGTTGAACAGCAGATTGCCGACACCCTGGACGTTGAAGATGCCCTCGGTGACCACCGCGCCGCCGACCAGCGCGCCGACATCGGTGCCGAGGAAGGTGATCACGGGGATCAGCGAGTTGCGCAGCAGGTGGACGCCGATGATGCGGCGGCGCGGCAGGCCCTTGGCGAGCGCGGTGCGCATGTAGTCGGCGCGCAGGTTCTCGGCGAACGTGGTCCGGGTCAGCCGGGCCACATACGCCATGGAGAGCATCGCGAGGACGAAGCCGGGCAGCAGTAGCTGCTGTACGTCCATCGAGTCCTGCACGTTCGGTGGCAGCCAGCCGAGCTCGTCGGCGAAGATGAACCGGGCCAGATAGCCGAGCACGAAGACCGGCATCGAGATGACGATCAGCGTGAAGATCAGGACGCCGGTGTCCACGGCGCGGCCGGCCTTGAGACCGGCCCAGGCACCGAGCCCGATGCCGACGATGATCTCGATGGTGAGGGCCACCGCCGCGAGGCGGAGGGTCACCGGGAAGGCCATCCCCATCTCCTCGGAGACCGGGCGACCGCCGAAGGTCTTGCCGAAGTCTCCCTGGAAGAGGTTGACCATGTAGTCGATGTACTGCCTCCACAGAGGCTGGTCCAGCCCGAACTCATGGCGGAGGGACGCGACCTGCGCGGGGTCCGCGGCCTTGTCTCCCCACATCGCCCGGATAGGGTCACCGGGCAGTACGTGGACCATGAGGAAAATAATCAGAGTAGTCCCGATGAACACCGGGATCATCTGGAGCAGTCGCCTGGCGACATAGCGCCCCATCATGCCTCCATGCCGTTGGGGGGCGGCGGAGGCCACGTCTCGTCTGCGCCACGCGGGTGGGGGGATGAGCTGCGGGCCTCACGCCTGCGGGCCGGTGCCGCCGCTCCCCGGTGGGAGGAGTGGCGGCACCGGCCGGCGGTCCCGATGATTACTTCTTCTTCACCTGAACGTCGGTGAAGATGGGGTCACCGTCCTGGCCGTAGGGGATCTTCCCCAGGACCTTGTTGGACTGGCCGCTGTTGACCTTGTAGAACCACAGCGGGATCGCCGGCATGTCCTTGGCGAGGACCTGCTCCGCCTGCTGGTAGAGCTTGACGGTCTCGTCCAGGGTGGCGGCCTTGTCGGCCTTGTTCGCGAGCTCGTCGAACTGCTTGTTGGCGTAACCGCTGGTGTTACCGGCCGCCTTGGAGCCGTACAGGTCCCTCATGAAGTTCGAGTTGACCGGGTAGTCGAGCACCCAGCCACCGCGGTACATCGACTTGACCTGGTGCTTGTCGCGCGCGTTCAGGTCGGCCTGGAAGTCGGGCTTGGAGTCGCCGACGCAGTCGACGCCGGTGGCCTTGCGGATGCTGTTGCAGACCGCGTCCACCCAGGGCTTGTGGTCCTGGTCGGCGTTGAACTGGATCGAGATCTTGTTGCCCGGGACACCGCCGCCCTCCTTGATGAGGGCCTTGGCCTTGGCCGGGTCGTAGGAGACCTGCTCCTTGAGCGCGCCGGCCTTGTAGCCGAGCACGCCGCGGGCGACAAAGCTGTCGGCCGGGGTGCGGGAGCCGTGGAGCACGGTCTTGGTGATCGTGTTGCGGTCGATCGCCATGGACAGACCCTGGATGACCTTGGGGTCGATGTCCTTGAACTGCTTGGTGTAGAAGGCCGGGACGATCGACTGGACCGCCGAGTACTCCTCGTCGATCGCGCGCTTGCCCAGGTCCGACTTGTAGTTGGTCAGCGCGGTGGTCGGGACCTGCTCGATCCAGTCGAGGTTGTTGGAGCGCAGGTCCGAGTAGGCGGCGTCGGCGGTGGTGTAGTTCTTGAAGTCGATGCCGCCGTTCTTGGCCTTGTTCGGGCCCTGGTAGCCGTCGAACTTCCGGACCTTGATCATCTTCTTGTGGTCCCAGGAGACGAACTTGTAGGGACCGTTGCCGACCGGCTTCTCACCGAAGCCCTTGGGGTCCTTGAAGAACCCGGTGGGCAGCGGGGCCCACACGTCGTAGCCCAGCTTGTAGGCGAAGTACGAGACCGAGCTGTTGAGCTCGATCTTGAACTCGTTGTCGTTGACGACCTTCAGGCCGGACATCTTGTCGGCCTTGGGCGCGCCCTTCTCCGGGTGGACGTCCTCGTAGCCCTTGATGTCCTGGAACCAGCTGGAGTTGGTCTGGTTGTTCTTGACGTTGGCCGACCAGTTCCAGGAGTCCACGTAGGACTTGGCGGTCACGGCCTCGCCGTTGTGGAACTTCCAGCCCGGCTTGAGCTTGACGGTCCAGACAGAGGAGTCCTTGTTGGGGGTGACCGACTCGGCGTTGACGTACACCAGCTTGCCGGTGCCCGGCTCGTAGTCCACCAGCCCCGCGAAGATCGCCCGCAGCACGCGGCTGCCCTGGCTCTCCTTCGCGTTCGCCGGCTGCAGCGGGTTCTGCGGCTCGCCGAGCTGGGCGGTGAGTATCCCGTTCGGGTCCGCCGTGCCCTTGTTCATATCGTTGCTGCCGCTGTCGCTGTCGTTACCACCGCAGGCGGTCGCGGCCAGCGCCACGACAGCTGCCAACGCGACCCACTTGGCGCTCTTGGCACCGCGCATGGGTTTGCCTCCTCAGGAGTCCACTGTCACTACGAGAGGGGGCGCCCGGAGACACGCTGACACCCCTGACAGCGAAAGGGACCGGAACCCCCCAGATGCGCTCGTAGGTCCGCGCTCCCCACAGCGTGTGACCCATTGACCCGAGCTCAATGGACCCCATGATTGAGCACGTCCGGCCCTTAAACCACACCTTATGGGTCTCGCTTTGGTCACAGCATCTACGCGCGGAGCTTCGAAATCCGGACAAAACTGCCCCAGACAGACACACGCGAAACGGACTGTTAACACATCATGCGGAGCCTGGGATCCGATACCCGGACGCTCGGATCCGGATAACCGCTTGACTGGCACCTTCCTGACATGACAACAGCCCGGGCCCCCGCTGCGGAAGCGGGGAGTCCGGGCCGTTGACAGCTCACTGACGCACCGGGGGGCGCCTACGCTCCGTGATCGGCTCCGGAGTGCGCATCGGCGCTCCGGGCCGGCCCCGGCGCCCGGCGCCCGGGCGCGAGCGTCAGCGCTTGGCGCGGGCGGCGGAGCGGGCGCGCTCCTTCTGGTCCAGCACCACCTTGCGGATCCGGACCGTCTCCGGGGTCACCTCGACGCACTCGTCGTCGCGGCAGAACTCCAGGGACTGCTCGAGCGAGAGCAGCCGCGGCGGGACCAGGGACTCGGTCACATCCGCGGTGGAGGACCGCATGTTGGTGAGCTTCTTCTCCTTGGTGATGTTGACGTCCATGTCGTCGGCGCGGGAGTTCTCGCCGACGATCATGCCCTCGTACACCTCGGTGCCCGGCGAGGTGAACAGCACGCCGCGCTCCTGGAGGTTGGTCATCGCGAAGGCGGTCACCGCGCCCGAGCGGTCGGCCACCAGCGACCCGTTGTTACGGGTCTTCAGCTCGCCGAACCACGGCTCGTGGCCCTCGTGGATGGAGTGCGCGATACCGGTGCCGCGGGTCGCGGTCAGGAACTCGGTACGGAAGCCGATCAGACCGCGGGAGGGGACGATGAACTCCATGCGGACCCAGCCGGAGCCGTGGTTGGACATGTTGTCCATCCGGCCCTTGCGGGTGCCCATGAGCTGGGTGACGGCGCCCATGTGCTCCTCGGGCACATCGATGGTGATGCGCTCGATCGGCTCGTGGACCTTGCCCTCGATCTCCCGGGTGACCACCTGCGGCTTGCCGACGGTCAGCTCGAAGCCCTCCCGGCGCATGGTCTCCACCAGGATCGCCAGCGCCAGCTCACCGCGACCCTGCACCTCCCAGGCGTCCGGGCGCTCGGTGGGCAGCACGCGCAGCGAGACGTTACCGATCAGCTCGCGCTCGAGCCGGTCCTTGACCAGCCGCGCGGTGACCTTCCGGTCCTTCACGGCCGACTTGTCGGCGCCCTTGCCGCCGGGGCCGCGGCCGACCAGCGGGGAGGTGTTGGTGCCGATGGTCATCGAGATCGCGGGCTCGTCGACGGTGATCAGCGGCAGCGCGATCGGGTTCTCCGGGTCGGCCAGGGTCTCGCCGATCATGATGTCCGGGATGCCCGCGACCGCGCAGATGTCACCGGGGCCGGCCACCTCGGCGGGCTTGCGGGTGAGCGCCTCGGTCATCAGCAGCTCGGTGATCCGGACGTTGGAGATGGTGCCGTCGCGCTTGATCCACGCGACCGTCTGCCCCTTCTTCAGCTCGCCCTGCTCGACCCGGAGCAGCGCGATCCGGCCGAGGAAGTTGTCCGCGTCCAGGTTGGTGACATGGGCCTGCAGCGGCGCGGCGGCGTCGTACTCCGGCGCCGGGACGGTCTCCAGCAGGGTGGAGAAGAACGGCTGGAGGCTGTCGCTGTCGGCCGGGACGGTGCCGTCCTCCGGCTTGGTCAGCGAGGCCACACCGTCACGGGCGCAGGCGTAGACGATCGGGAACTCGATCTGCTCCTCGGTCGCGTCCAGGTCCAGGAAGAGGTCGTACGCCTCGTTGACGACCTCGTCGATCCGGGAGTCCGGGCGGTCCGTCTTGTTGATGCACAGGATCACCGGCAGCTTGGCCTGGAGCGCCTTGCGCAGCACGAAGCGGGTCTGCGGCAGCGGCCCCTCGGAGGCGTCCACCAGCAGGACCACGGCGTCGACCATGGACAGGCCGCGCTCGACCTCACCGCCGAAGTCGGCGTGGCCGGGGGTGTCGATGATGTTGATGGTGACGGGGTCGCCGCCGTCCGCCGGGTGGTACTTCACGGCGGTGTTCTTCGCGAGAATGGTGATGCCCTTCTCGCGCTCCAGGTCGTTGGAGTCCATGACCCGGTCGTCCACCTGCTGGTGGGCGGCGAACGCACCCGCCTGCTTGAGCATGGCGTCGACGAGGGTCGTCTTGCCGTGGTCGACGTGGGCGACGATGGCGACGTTACGAATGTCGTGGCGCGTGGGCATAGAAGCGCGCTTCTCCCGGTTTCGTGGGTGGCGGCGCGCTCCTTGTGCGACGCGCCTTCCGCCGGGCTGATCACGCCTCGGCCTCACCCCCATGGTACGGGGACGGCGCGGAGACGGATGCCGCAGCCCGTCCCCGCCGGGTCTTTCCCCTCCCCGCCCCTTCCCGCCACCAGGGACTCCGCCCCTGGCCCCCCCCACCGGGGCTCCGCCCCGGACCCCGCCCCTCAAACGCCGGAGGGGCTGGTTTGGCAGGGGCAGAGCCCCGGACCGGGGCCTGGGGCGGAGTCCCAGTTCCGGGAAGGGGCGGGGAAGGGAAGAGCCCGCCGCCACCCCCTAGCGGCGGAAGCCGATGTCCTGGTAGCGGGGGGTGGCGAAGCCGAAGGCTCCCGCGTTGACCAGGCCCTTGCGCATCGCGATCAGCTGGGGGCGCTGATAGAGCGGAATCGACCCAGCCGCCGCCCAGATCCGGGAGTCCGCGCGGCTGACCAGGGAGCGGGAGGCGCCGCCGTCCAACTCGGAGAGCGCCTGGTCGAAGAACTGGTCGATCTGGTCGGTGCCCACCCGCGTGTAGTTCTGCTCGACGACCAGCGAGCCGTCCGCGGCGGGCTGCGGCTTGGCGTAGATGGGGCGGCCGTCGGTGGCCGGGTAGGCGGAGGCGGGCCAGGAGTAGAGGGCCAGGTCGTAGTCGCCGGTGGCGATGTGGTCCCGGAAGTAGCTCTCACTCGGGACCTTGGTGATCTCGGTCCGGACACCGATCTTCTCCAGCATCCGCGCGATGCGCTCACCCACCGTGCTCAGCGGGGCGGCGGTGCGGTCGTCGGGGAGGACGAAGCGCAGCACCAGCGGCCGCCCCTTCTTCCGTACGACGGCCGCCTCGCCGAGCCGTCCGGACCGCCCGGCGTCACCGGCCGCGGGGGCGGCGTCGGAGCGGCGCTCGGAGTGCGTGGCGGAGTTCGTGGCGGAGGCGGACGCGCTTGCGGAGGCGCTGCCGGTAGCCGGGTCCGTGGCGGCGTCCGTACCGGTGGCGCCGTCCGTGGCGCCGTCCGTGGCCGTGGCGGTCGGGGCGCTGTGCCGCCTGCCCCGGTCGTCCGTCTTGCCGTCGACCGCCTTCTGCCTATTGGCGTCGCCCGCCCGCCAGCCCGCGTCGGCGAGCAGCGACTGCGCGGCGTTGGTGTCCGGGTCGCCGAGGGCGCCGCTGTGGTCCTTGTAGCCCGGCTGGCCCGCCATGAGCAGATGGTTGCCGAGCGGCTCGGACGGCAGCCCCATCGGCTTGAGGACCAGCTTCGCCAGGGCCTTCCGGTCGATCGCGCGGGCCACCGCGCGGCGCACCCGCTCATCGGCGAGCGGGCCCTTGGTGCCGTTGAGGGCGAGCTGGGTGTAGGCGGAGTCCAGGGCCTTGCGCAGGGTGAACCTGCTCAGCGCCCGGGTCTGCGACCGGTTCTTGTCGGTGTCCCCGGTGGCCCCGGTGTCCCCGGTGGCCCCGGTGGCCGCCCCCTCGGCTCCGGCCGCCTCCCGCCCGCCGGTGGACGGCTCCGGCGCGCCCGCCTTGCCCGGGGCCGAGGAGCCCTGCCGGGTGCCCGCGGCCTGCTTGTCCGGGGCGGTGGCCCGGATGCGCCGGGCGGTGGCCCGGTCCACCTCGGCCAGGTCCAGCTGCCCGTCGATCAGGGCCTCGTCCCGCTTCTCGGCCGGCACCGCCCGGAAGACCAGCCGGCTCAGCCGGGCCCGGTCGCCCCACCAGCGGGGGTTGCGGACCAGGGTGACCGAGCCGTCCGAGACCTCGCGCACCATGAAGGGCCCGGCGCCGACCGCGAGCCCCTTGGTGGCCGGTGCGGTGAAGACCGCCGGGTTGCCCATCACGCTCTTCGGGTACAGCGGGGTGAACAGCGAGCGCCAGTCGGTGTACGGCTTGGCGAAGGTGACCTTGACCTCGTGTTCCTTGTCCCCGGGCTCGATCTTGGCGATCCGGTCGTAGCCGGCGTTGCGCGCCGTCCCGTACGCCTCGTCGGTGCCGCGCAGCGCCCGCCACTGGGCCTGGAAGTCCTCCGCGCCGATCGGGCGGCCGTCGCTCCACACCGCCTTGGGGTTGAGCTTGTAGACCACGACCTGCTTGGGGTCGGAGGAGGTGACGTCGGCGGCGGCCAGATAGTCGCCGTTGCGCTGCGGCCTGCCCCGGGCGTCGAGGGTGTAGAGGGAGGGCAGCACGGCACCCGCGATCCGCTGGGTGCCCGTGTCCGCGGTCTTCTGGAACGCGTTGAGGGTGGTGGGTGCCGTGTCCAGGGCCCAGCGCAGGGTGCCGGTGCCGGAAGTCGCGCTGCGCGGCGCGGAGGCGATGTCCCAGGCGGCGGGCGGCGGTGGGCCGTCGTCGTCCGAGCTGCAGCCGGCCAGTACGGGCAGCGGCAGCATCACCCCCGTGGCGAGCAGCATGGCGCGGCGGCGCTTGGTGAGGGGCATGGCTCGTACCTCCGCAGGGTGACGGATATATGCGCATTTGGCATAGTGTGACGCTGATCGCATATACTCCTCACTCAAAGCGACGGTTCATGGGACAGCACGCCGAGAAGGCCATGGAGACGGCCATGAGGGGAAAGGATCACCCGTCCGGATCAATGCGGCGGGCGCGCACTCCGGCGCGCGGCGGCGGAATCGCGCCGGTGGCGCCGCCAATCGCGACAGATCCCTTCACAACCACGACCGTGGCGCGTAACACTCGCTGTCGCATGAGCGTCGCCAACCGCAACCGCGGAAGTGAGGGCAAGTCATGTCCTTGAACGACGACTTGACGGCCGTCCAGCGCTGTCTCGATGACCTGGTCCGTTCCGTCTCCCGGCTGGAGCAGCGGGTGGGCGCCGGCGGGCTGGAGATACGCCGTGTCCGCACCGACGCGGACCACCTCCGCGAGAGCCTCGCCCTCCTGCGCGAGACCGCTCCCGAGGAGCGACCACGCCCCGAGATGGTTCCGGTCCCCGACGCGCCGTACAACAGTGCGCTGTGGTCGGACGTCGACGACGAGGGCCTCGGCGCGCGCGATCGCCACGCGCCCTAGGGACAGCCCGGCGCGCCTCCCGTCGTCGGGGCGCCCCCCATCGTCCCCCCATACCACTCCACCGCGGAGTTCCCCTTGGCCACAGGCACCGACCCCCAAGCCACCACCCCCGCGCCCGCAGGCGGCGGGACGGCCCCGCACGGCGTGCACGGCGCCACACGCGCCGCCATCCCCGCACGCCATCTGCGCAGCGACCGCTGGTGGCTCTCCCCGGCGATCACCGCCGCCGGACTGTTCGCGTTCATCGTCTACTCCACCTGGCGCGCCTTCGCCGGGGACGACTACTACGCGGAGCCGTATGTCTCCCCCTTCTACTCGCCGTGCATCGCCCAGAACTGCGTGCCCATGAAGGGCGGCGCCAACTGGGAGATCTTCGGCGCGTGGTGGGGGCTGTCCCCCGCGCTGCTGATCCTGATCTTCCCGCTGGGGTTCCGGCTCACCTGCTACTACTACCGCAAGGCGTATTACCGGGGCTTCTGGGCCTCGCCGCCCGCCTGCGCGGTCGCCGAGCCGCGCGCCAAGTACACCGGCGAGACCCGCTTCCCGCTGGTCCTGCAGAACATTCACCGCTACTTCTTCTACTTCGCGGTGATCGTCGCGGGGATCCTCACCTATGACACCGTGCTCGGCTTCCGGGACGAGCAGGGCCGCTGGGGCCATATGGGCCTGGGCACCCTGGTGCTGCTCGCCAACATCGCGCTGATCTGGGCGTACACCCTCTCCTGCCACTCCTGCCGCCATATCGTCGGCGGCCGGATGAAGCACTTCTCCCGGCACCCGGTGCGCTACCGGCTCTGGGGCTGGGTGAGCGGGCTCAACGCCCGCCATATGCAGCTGGCCTGGGCCTCTCTCATCAGCGTCGCCGTCGCGGACTTCTACGTCTATCTGGTGGCGAGCGGTGCCTTCGACGATCCCCGCTTTTTCTAGGAGAGGTGCTCATCGATGACGCAAGTCGAGCGGCAGGCGTGGGACGTGGTCGTGATCGGCGCGGGCGGCGCCGGGCTGCGTGCCGCGATCGAGGCCCGCGAGCAGGGCATGCGCTGCGCCGTCATCTGCAAGTCGCTGTTCGGCAAGGCCCATACGGTGATGGCCGAGGGCGGCATCGCCGCCAGCATGGGCAATGTCAACGAGCGCGACAACTGGCAGGTGCACTTCCGCGACACCATGCGCGGGGGCAAGTTCCTCAACCACTGGCGGATGGCCGAGCTGCACGCCCAGGAGGCCCCGGACCGGGTCTGGGAGCTGGAGACCTGGGGCGCGCTCTTCGACCGCACACCCGAGGGCAAGATCTCGCAGCGGAACTTCGGCGGCCATGAGTACCCCCGGCTCGCGCATGTCGGGGACCGCACAGGCCTGGAGCTGATCCGCACCCTCCAGCAGAAGATCGTCTCCCTGCAGCAGGAGGACAAGGCCGCCACCGGCGACTACGAGTCCCGGCTGAAGGTCTTCCAGGAGTGCACGGTCACCCGGATCGTCAAGGACGGCGACCGGGTCGCCGGTGTCTTCGGCTACGAGCGCGAGTCGGGGCGGTTCTTCGCGCTGGAGGCCCCGGCCGTGGTGCTGGCCACCGGCGGTATCGGCAAGTCCTTCAAGGTGACCTCCAACTCCTGGGAGTACACCGGCGACGGCCACGCACTGGCGCTGCTCGCGGGCGCCCCGCTGATCAACATGGAGTTCGTGCAGTTCCATCCGACCGGTATGGTCTGGCCGCCCTCGGTGAAGGGGATCCTGGTCACCGAGTCGGTGCGCGGCGACGGCGGGGTGCTGCGCAACAGCGAGGGCAAGCGGTTCATGTTCGACTACATCCCGGACGTCTTCAAGGAGAAGTACGCCCAGTCCGAGGGTGAGGCCGACCGCTGGTACGAGGATCCGGACAACAACCGCCGCCCGCCCGAGCTGCTCCCCCGCGACGAGGTGGCCCGCGCCATCAACGCCGAGGTGAAGGCGGGCCGGGGCTCCCCGCACGGCGGGGTCTTCCTCGATGTGTCCACCCGGATGCCCGCCGAGGTCATCAAGCGGCGGCTGCCCTCCATGCACCACCAGTTCAAGGAGCTCGCGGACGTCGACATCACCGCCGAGCCCATGGAAGTGGGCCCGACCTGTCACTACGTGATGGGCGGGGTGGACGTCGACCCGGACACCGCGGCCGCGACCGGTGTGCCCGGTCTGTTCGCCGCGGGCGAGGTCGCGGGCGGGATGCACGGCTCCAACCGGCTCGGCGGCAACTCCCTCTCCGATCTGCTGGTCTTCGGGCGCCGCGCCGGGCTCCACGCGGCCCGCTACGCCCAGGAGACCGCGGCATCGGGCACCCGTCCGGTGCCGGACGAGACCCAGCTGGACCTGGCGGCGGCCGAGGCGCTGCGCCCGTTCAGCGCCGAGGCCGGTGAGCCGGACGAGAGCGCGGGTCCCGCCGGGCCGCCGGAGAACCCGTACACCCTCCACCAGGAGCTCCAGCAGTCGATGAACGACCTGGTGGGGATCATCCGGAAGGCCGGGGAGATGGAGGAGGCGCTGCACCGGCTGGCGAGTCTGCGGGTCCGGGCGCGCCGCGCCGGGGTCGAGGGCCACCGGCAGTTCAACCCCGGCTGGCATCTGGCGATCGATCTGCGCAACATGCTGCTGGTCAGCGAGTGCGTGGCGCGTGCCGCGCTGGAGCGGACCGAGAGCCGTGGCGGGCACACCCGCGACGACTGCCCGGAGATGGACCGCGAATGGCGGCGGCTCAATCTGGTCTGCCGGCTCTCCGACCCGTCGGGCGGGCTGGCGGCGCCCGACACCGGACACGGCCAGATCCGGCTGGAGCGGCGCGAGATGCCGCCCATCCGGCCCGATCTGCTGAACCTGTTCGAGAAGGACGAGCTGGTGAAGTACCTGACGGACGAGGAGCTGACCCAGTGAGTGCGTACGAGGCCCACTTCCGGGTGTGGCGGGGCGACCAGGACGGCGGCGGTCTGAAGGACTTCCACGTCGAGGTCAACGAGGGCGAGGTCGTCCTCGACATCGTCCACCGGCTGCAGGCGACCCAGGCCCCCGATCTGGCGGTCCGCTGGAACTGCAAGGCAGGCAAATGCGGTTCGTGCAGCGCCGAGGTCAACGGCCGCCCCCGGCTGCTGTGCATGACCCGGATGTCGGTGTTCGACCGGGCCGAGACGATCACCATCACCCCGCTGCGGGCCTTCCCGGTGGTGCGGGATCTGGTGACGGACGTGTCGTTCAACTACACCAAGGCCCGTGAGGTGCCGTCCTTCGTGCCCCCGGAGGGGGTGGGGCCGGGTGAGTACCGGATGTGGCAGGAGGACGTGGGGCGGTCGCAGGAGTTCCGCAAGTGCATCGAATGCTTCCTGTGCCAGGACACCTGCCATGTGGTGCGGGACTTCGAGGAGAACAAGGAGGCGTTCGCCGGGCCGCGGTTCCTGATGCGGGTCGCGGAGCTGGACATGCACCCGCTGGACGCGGCGGCCGAGACCGGGCTGGACCGCAAGCGCACCGCCCAGGAGGAGCACGGACTGGGCTACTGCAACATCACCAAGTGCTGTACGGAGGTCTGCCCCGAGCAGATCAAGATCACCGACAATGCGCTGATCCCGCTCAAGGAGCGGGCGGTGGACCGTAAGTACGATCCGCTGGTCTGGCTCGGCAACAAGATCCGGCGCCGGGGGCAGTGACGCCTGCGGCGGGCTGATCCCCTCCCCGCCCCTTCCCACAACTGGGGCTCCGCCCCAGACCCCGGACCGGGGCTCCGCCCCCCCCCAGACCCCGGACCGGAGCTCTGCCCCTCCAGCCCCCGGGGTCCAGGGGCGGAGCCCCACCATCCAGCCCCTCCGGCGCTTGAGGAGCGGGGTCTGGGGCGGAGCCCCAGTTCGGGAAGGGGCGGGGTGGGGAAAGACCCGCCGGGAGCAGTAGCGCTCCCCGCGCTTCGTGTCGCGGACCCGCCACCGGCGGGCCCGCTGCCGTCAGTGCCTGTCGCTGTACCCGTTGTGGCCCGTCACCAGAGGCTGAGCAGCGCCTCCACCGAGTCCGGCCCCGAGGACTGGCCGTCCGGCAGGGCCAGTTCGAACCAGACGGTCTTGCCGAGCGGGGTCCGCCGGCTCCCCCAGCCCGCGCTGAGCAGCCCGACCAGCTGCAGCCCGCGCCCGCCCTCGTCGGTGTCCCGGGCGCGCCGCCGCCGGGGCTGGACCAGACCGCCGTCCCAGACCTCGCAGACCAGCGTGCGGTCCAGCAGCAGCCGCAGCCTGATCTCTCCCTCGCCGTACCGCAGGGCGTTGGTCACCAGCTCGCTGACCAGCAGCTCGGTGGTGTCCACCAGACCGTCAAGGCCCCAGGATTCCAACTGCTCCCGGGCCAGTTCGCGGGCCCGGCCCACGGACTGCGGGGCGCTGGGCAGGCGCCAGTCGCCGACCGACTCGGCCGACAGGCCCTGCACCCGGGCCATCAGCAGGGCGATGTCGTCCTCGCCGTGGTGGGTGTCGAGGGTGCCCAGGACGTGGTCGCAGACGTCCTCGAGGGATCCGGCCGCGGCGTTTCCGGCCTCGGCGCCCTCGGGGGTGTCGAGGGCCGCGCGCAGGGCCTGGAGCCCCTCGTCGAGGGTGTGGTCGCGGGACTCGACCAGACCGTCCGTGTAGAGGGCCAGCAGCGCGCCGTCGGGCAGCTCGACCTCGATCTCCTCGAACGGCTCGCCGCCGACGCCCAGCGGCATACCGGGCGGGACCTCCATCAGCAGGGCGTTCTCACCGGGTTCCACCAGGACGGGGGGCGGATGACCGGCGTTGGCGAAGGTACAGCGGCGGGTGACGGGGTCGTAGACGGCGTAGACGCAGGTGGCGAGGTAGACCTCGGTCAGGTCGGAGGAGTCCTCGGCGGCCTGGCCACCGCGGGCCAGGGCGCGCGATCCGGTTCGCGCGCCGGCGTGCGAGCCGCCCGGTGTGCCGAGGCCGAGGGCGATCTCATCCAGCGCGGAGAGCACCTCGGCGGGCTCCAGGTCGAGCAGGGCGAGGGTGCGTACGGCGGTGCGCAGTTCGCCCATGGCCACGGCGGCGCGCAGCCCCCGCCCCATGACGTCGCCGACCACCAGCGCGGTGCGGTGCCCTGGCAGCTCGATCACGTCGAACCAGTCGCCGCCCACCTCGGTCGCCGCGTTGCCCGGCAGATAGCGGCAGGCGATGTCGAGCCCGGCGGCCTCCGGGTCGCCGGGCGGGAGCAGGCTGCGCTGCAGTATCAGCGCGCGTTCATGTTCTCTGCGGTACAACCGGGCGTTGTCGATGCTGACGGCGGCGCGGGCGGCCAGCTCGACGGCGAGCGCGCGGTCCCGTTCGCCGAAGGGCTCGCTGCCCTTGGTACGGGAGAACTGGGCGAGGCCGACGACGGTGTCCCGGGCGACCATCGGCACCACGAGGGTGGACTGCAGCATGGCGCCGAGCTCCAGGCTCTCGCTGCCGTCCCGCCCGGGGACGACCCGGACCTGGGCGGTGCGCAGGGCGTGGGCGCACAGGGAGTTGAAGGGGTAGCGGTGGACCTCGCCGACCTGGATGGGCTTGGGGTCCTCGGCGGTGTTGACGCGGCAGATGTCACCGAAGGCGACCGGGCCGTCGGAGACCGCGCTGGCGAAGGCGACGCGGCGCAATTCGGCGCTGCCGTCCGCGAGTCCGGGCGGGGTCTCGTCGCCGGAGAGCAGCCCCTGGTAGAGGTCGACGGAGGCCAGGTCGCAGAACTGCGGCACGGCCACGTCCAGCAGCTCCCGGGCGGTGGTCTCCAGATCGAGCGAGGTGCCTATTCGGGCCCCGGCCTCGTTCAGCAGCGCCAGATTGCGCCGTACGCCCGCGGCCTCCTGTTCGGCGCGGCGGCGGCCGGTGACGTCCGTGGCCAGTCCGGCGATGCCGATGGGGCGGCCGGAGCCGCTGTGCAGCCGGTAGAGCGAGACCGACCAGCGGCGGCGGTCGGTGCTGCCCGGAGTCTGGCCCATGAGCGGCATATCGGTCAGCGCCTGCCCGGAGTCCAGGACCTGGCGCAGGGCGGCGGCCAGCCGGTCGGCCTCGCCGCGCGGCAGCAGATCGTGCGGGGTCACCCCGCGGTATTCCTCGGTGGGGCGGCCGAAAACCTTCGCAAAACGCTCATTGACCCGGAGCATCCGCAGGTCGGTCCCGAAGAGGAAGAAACCGAGCGGAGATTGACCGAAAACGGCCTGTGAAGAAGCAAGATCCGTTTCCAGCCCGCGCAACGCGCTGACGTCCACCGCGATACAGAGCGCGGACCGCTTCCCGTCCTCATCCTGAGCGGGCATCACATAGACCTCGGCGATGCCATGTCCGCTCGGCGACTGGGGACTACGGTAGGGGACCAGCCCGGTCCACTCCCGGCCGTCCAGGATGTCGGCGACCGCGCGATGGCCGGTCTCCTGGTACTCGGGCGGTACGAACGCCTCCACCGGATCCTTGCCGATGGCCTGGGGCGCCGACAGCCCCAGCAACTCCGCGGCCCGTTCGCTCCACTGCGCGATCCGGCCGTCGGACCCCAGTGCGAAGGAAGCCACCTGGATGTAGTCATAGATCGAGCCGGGCGGGCTGCTCTGCCACACCGCCGACATCGAGGACATGGGCGACATGTCCGGCAGCGAAGACCCTTGTGACACCGGCGACACCTGCGAACCAACCGTCTCCTCGGGGATATCAGCCCCCGCTGGCTTCTCGCTCATGCGCCCGTCCCCTCCGGCTCAGGTGCTCCGACCGGCTCCAGATAGCCGAGTATCCAGCACATCGGCCATCCCGAGTACGGTCTTCACGATCACAGCACTATCTCAGCCCGCCATCGGTTTCCGTCCCGGCTTTTGGTGAAGCGCTCATGATCAGCGCTCCCCCTCACTCCTAACCAGGTGGAGGCGGCTCGAACCCCATGGATTCTCCCGGTACGAGACCTCGAACGGGCCCCGCGCGGGACGGTCTCAGGGGGTGCGCGGAGGAGCACCCTCGGCAGCCTGCTCGGCGCCCTGACCGGCGCCGCGCTTGGCGCCTTGCCCGGGCTCTTGCCCGGCATCCTGCCCAGCACCTTGCCCGGCACTCCGCTCGGCATCCTGCCCAGCACCTTGCCCGGCACTCCGCTCGGCGCGTTGCCCCTCCGCCGCGCGCAGTCGGCGGACCGCCTCGACCACCGCGGGGCGGTCCTCGTCCAGCCAGTCGACCTCGTCCACCCGGTCCGGGGGGAGCCAGCGCAGCTCGTCGTGGTCCTCCAGCGGGCGCGGCTCCCCGGAGCGCAGGGCCGCGGTCCACACCCGCAGCACATAGCCGGGCTTCAAGGGCCACTCCCCCGGCAACGGTTCCAGCGGCTCGACCTCGACCCCGAGCTCCTCGCGCAGCTCGCGGACGAGCGTCTGCGGCGGTGTCTCCCCGGGCTCGGCCTTGCCGCCGGGCAGCTCCCAGCGGCCCGCGAGCTCGGGCGGGGCGCTGCGCCGCGCGGCCAGCAGCCGCCCCCCGTCGAACACCGCTCCACCCACGACCACACGCACGCTCATGCGCCGCACCTTAGCCTGCCTGGCCTGCGCCGATACGCACCAGGCCCCGGGGCGACGCCCCGGGGCCTGGGAAGACATACGTATGTCCGCGGGCGGTCCCGCTCCTTGTCGGCCCAGCCGCTTCTTGTAGGCCCAGCCGATTCACGCGGCCCAGCCGATCCTGCGGTCTCAGCGGCCTCGACGAAGTCCGGTGCGGTTCGGGTACGCCCCGAAGGGGCGCGGGGCCGTGTCGATGTGCGGCTCCGCCGCGCGGGCGCGACCAGCCACGACACAGCCGCGGATGAACGACCGCTCCTCGCGGCACTTCCCGCGGAGCGCTTAGCCGGACTGACGGGACGCGGCGGTCCGCTCGACCACGTACAGCTGCTCCTGGCCCTGGCCCTCCAGGCGGTCGGCCACCTCCTGGGCCTCCGTCCTCGTGGCGTAGCGCCCGACGCGGTAGCGGTTGCCATTGGTGTCCTGGCGGATCACGAGCCAGGGCAGCACAGCGTTCCCGTCACTCATCTCCCCGCCCTCTCCGCTGTGGCACGCCCGGGCGTACGCCCCCGCGACACCATGAAGGAAATCCCGATCCGCATATGCCCGAGCCTACGCCCTACCTTCACGCAGCGGATACGAGTTCTTACAACGAGGCACTCATCCGGCCATGTCGCCGACGTACCCCTCAGACGCGCGCGTCGGTCTTCGCCCGCTCGTCGGCCTCGCTGTCCTCACCGGCCGGGGCGGTGCCCAGCTCGCGCTCGGCCTCCAGCAGCGTCGGATTGCGCCATGCGCTGCGAACGCCCCAGACGTAGAAGGCCAGCCCGATCAGGGCGACGACCAGGATGTCCCAGCCGCCCGGCAGATAGCCGCGACCGCCGAACTCCTTGCCACCGGCCCACGACACCGCCGCCATGACCAGCAGATACGTGACCATCCAGGCACCGGCGGCCAGATGCGGCCGAAGCTGCGCCCACGGCTTGCGCAGCTCGTACCAGGCCCAGATGGGCAGCCCGATCGCCATGATGAAGATGACCTTGCCGGTGAGCGGCCAGCGGGCCCAGTACAGCACCAGCGAGCCGAAGACCATCGCGATCGGCGCGATCACCGGCATCGCGCGCAGCTGCACCGGACGCGGCAGGTCCGGGGAGAGGCGGCGCAGCGACATCACGGCGACCGGGCCGGTGATGTACGAGATCACGGTCGCGACGGAGACGATCTCGGCCAGCGAGCCCCAGCCGCGGAAGACCGCGAGGAAGATGAAGGCGATCACCAGGTTGAGCAGCAGCGCGGGGCGCGGAATGCCGGTCTTGGGGTCGACCTTGCCGAAGATCCCCGGCAGATGGCCGTTCTCCTGGACGCCCTGGATCATGCGGGAGGTGGTGGCCGCGTAGATCATGCCGGTGCCGGACGGGGAGATGAAGGCGTCGGCGTACAGCAGCATCGCCAGCCAGTTCAGGCCCCAGGCCAGGGACAGATCGGCGAGCGGGGAGTTGAAGGAGAGCCCGGACCAGCCGCCGTGCGCCAGATCGGCGGCGGGGACGGCGGTCAGGAAGGCGATCTGCAGCGCGACGTAGATCACCAGCGAGATGAGGATCGAGCTGATGACCGCCTTGGGCAGCGACTTCCCGGGGTTGCGGGCCTCACCGGCCATGTTGAGCGGCGACTGGAAGCCGTTGTAGGCCCAGACGATGCCGGAGACGGCGACCGCGGTGAACACGGAGCTCCAGCCATTGGGGGTGAAGCCGCCGTGGCCGGTGACATTGCCGGTGTCGAAGTGCGACAGCAGCAGGGCCCCTGCGGTCAGGGTCGGTACGACCACCTTGAAGACGGTGATCGCGGTGTTGGTCTTCGCGAAGAGGGTGATCGCGAACCAGTTGAGGAAGAAGTAGAAGAGCAGCAGCACGGACGCGAGCGCGACACCGCTGCCGGTCAGCTCCTTCCCGTCGTACAGCGCCTTGGCCCAGCCGAAGTCCCAGGAGCTCATGTACTGCACGGAGGCGGTGGCCTCACCGGGGATCACGGAGACGATCGCGATCCAGTTGGCCCAGGCGGCCAGATATCCGGCCAGCGAGCCGTGGGAGTACTGCCCGTACCGGACCATGCCGCCGGCCTTGGGGAACATCGAACCCAGCTCGGAGTAGGTCAGGGCGATGGTCAGGGCGACGGCGGCGCCGATCACCCAGGCCAGGATGGCGGCGGGCCCGGCCAGCGCGGCGGCGCGCTCGGCGCCGAAGAGCCAGCCGGAACCGATGATCGACCCGAGCCCCACGGCGGTGAGGGCCACCGGTCCGAGTGACCTTCGATAATGCGAGTGGGAACCCTGCTCCGTGCTCAACGTTCCTGGCACTCCCTTCGCCCCCCGACGACCGGACACAAACCGATCCATCGTAAGAGCGAAATGGATGATCGCCTTCCAGTAACCCCTTTCACCTGCGTTGATGTGAGTTTTGCAACAAAGGATGCTGGAACCGGTGCCATGGGCGAGGGCCCGCCCTCAGACGCCGGTGGTCGGGCCGTTACGCACGCTGGGAAGCGGCATCAGCACCGGCTCGCCCGTGGGCGCCTTACGGCAGACATCCCCGCACTCGGCATCCAGTGAGCAGCACAGCGAGCAGACGGCGCCCGCCCGCACCGGGCAGTCGGCGATGTCCGGCAGCTCGTACGCCGTCTCGCACGAGGCGCAGACGTGGGTGGCGGTGATGTCCGGGATCTCGGCGCCGGGACCGTTCACCGGATTCGGCCGGGCCAGGTAGTAGCGGCCCCCGGTGAGCCAGGCCAGCAGCGGGCAGAGCACCAGCGCCAGACCGCAGGCGATGAAGGTCGAGAACGCCTCGGCCACCTCCCCGAAGGCCCCGAAGAAGGCGACGATCGAGACCGTCGAGGCGATCACCATCGCCCCGAATCCGGCGGGGTTCACGGGATGCAGATAGGCCCGCTTGAACTCGATGTACTTCGGGCTCAGCCCGAGCGGCTTGTTGATGACCAGATCGGCGGCGACGGCGGCGATCCAGGCGATGCCGACGTTGGAGTAGAAGCCCAGCAGCTTGTTGAGCGCCGCGAACATGTTCATCTCCATCAGCGCCAGCGCGATGGCGAGGTTGAGGAAGATGTACCAGACCCGGCCCGGGTGGCGGTGGGTCACCCGGGAGAAGAAGTTGGACCAGGACAGCGAGCCGCTGTAGGCGTTGGTCACATTGATCTTGATCTGGGAAACCACCACGAAGAGCGCGGCGGCGGGCAGCGCGACCGAGCCCAGCCAGGGCTTCAGCGCCTCGATCTGCGGGGCGATGGGCTCCAGCGCATGGGTCTTGCCGACCGCGCCCAGCGCGACGAACGCGAGGAAGGCGCCGCCGATCTGCTTGGCCGCGCCGATGACCACCCAGCCGGGGCCGGCGGCCAGGACCGCCAGATTCCAGCGCCGCCGGTTCTCCTCGGTCTTGGCGGGCATGAACCGCAGATAGTCGGCCTGCTCACCGATCTGCGCGATCAGCGAGAGCGCGACCCCCGTGCCCAGGCCGTATCCGATCCAGTCGAAACCGGAACCCGCGCCCTCGGTCCCGCCGAAGGAGGCGAACGCGCCCCAGGAGTCCGGTGCCTCGACGGCCAGCACCACGAACGGCAGGGCGAGCCCGATCAGCCAGACGGGCTGGGTCCACGCCTGCACCTTGGCGAGCGCGCCCATGCCGCGGAAGACGATCGGGATCACGATGAGGGTGGTCAGCAGATAGCCGACCGGCAGCGGGATATGGAGGGCCTGGTGCATGGCCTGCGCCATGATCGAGCCCTCCAGCGCGAAGAAGATGAAGGTGAAGCTGGCGTAGATCAGCGAGGTCAGCGTCGAGCCGAAGTAGCCGAATCCGGCACCGCGGGTGATCAGGTCCATGTCCAGGCCGTAGGTCGCACAGGCGCGGGCGATGGGGATGCCGGTCAGGAAGATGATCGTCGCCGCGGTGAGGATCGAGGCGATACCGCTGGTGAAGCCGTAGGTGAAGACGATGGACGCGCCGATGGCGAAGTCCGCGAGATAGGCGATCCCGCCGAGCGCCGTCGAGGCGACCATGGTCGGCGACCAGCGGCGGTAGGAGTGGGGGGCGTAGCGCAGCGAGTAGTCCTCGCGGCTCTCGTCCGCCGCGAGCCGGGCGTAGCCGCGGCGCGGGGCCGCCGCCGCGGATGCTCCCGCCTCGGGTGCGGCCGTATCGACCGTGCCGACCGTATCCGTCATACCGGCTTCCCCTGTCGCTCGAGCCGTTCCGCACGACCCAGGAAGCTAGAAGCCGCAGGTGACGGGCGGCGGCGGTGCGGTATTGCCGGGCCGTTACGGCGGCGGGGAGGCGGTTAACTCGCGGTAAGACGCGCCGGGACGGGCCGCCCGACTATCGGTGAGCGCCGGCGAGATCGGCGAACGCTGGCGAAGAGCTGGGCACCTACGGGCCGAACGGACGAAAGATCACTTCACCGGCAGCCGGTAGGCGACCCGATATCGCTCGGCGAGCACCACCACATCGGCGGTCTCGACCGGACGGCCGCCCGCGAAGTACGTACGCGAGGTGACCAGCACCCAGTGCCCCGGCACCCCGCCGAGCGCCAGCACCTCCTCGGCACGGCCGGGGCGCGCGCCGACCTCCTCCGCCATGTTGTCCACCACCAGGTCGAGGGCGGCCATCCGGTCGACGACCCCGCGCCCGGCCAGGGGCCCCTCCTCGGGCAGCATCACGGGCGTACGGCCGGTAAGGGCAAGCGGCTCCCAGGAGGTGGAGAGCATGACCGCCTCCCCCTGCGACTGGAAGACATAGCGGGTGCACATCACCCGCTCCCCCACGTCGATCCCCAGCCGCCCGGCGGTCTCCGCCCCGGCCTCCTCCTGCTCACTGTGGGCGTCCCAGCTCCCGATGACCCGCTCATCGGCCTGCTCCTGCCGGAACGGCGTGGCCTCACCAGCGGTATGAAACCCACCCCGCACGACCCGCCGCGGCACAGGCTGGGCCCGCACATACGTCCCCGACCCCGACCGCCCCTCGACCAGCCCCTCGGCCATCAGCACCTTGCGGGCCTCGAGGGCCACGGTGTCCGAAACCCCGTATTCCTCCCGGATCCTGGCCTGAGAGGGGAGACGCGCATGCGGTGGCAGCTCACCCCCGGCGATCTTCTTCCGCAGATCGTCGGCGACGCGGAGGTATGCGGGCTGGTCACCAAAGGCCACGTGCACTCCCTGGGTTGACAGTCAGCCACAGCTTGGCAACCCAGCGTTGTCGATCGCAACTCAAGGCCATAGCTTCACTAGAAGTGGTGAACTGCAGCTCAGAGACGTTTAACTCGCCCAGAGCCCGCTGAGCTGCCCAACCCCGCCCCCTGGCGCGCCCTTTGCAACCGCGACGCGCAGTCGCCCCGTCAGCTCATGTCCTTCTCGATCGCCTCGAAGATGTCCGCGTCCGTCTCCTGCTGCCAGCCCGGGAGATCCTCCCAGTCGGCCACGTACCCGGGCTTCGGGTCCTCGAAGTGCCGGTACATCTGCGCGATCCAGCACGTCGCGACGAAGCGCCCCTTCTGCTCACGCGTCAGGCGCGAGCCATGCCCACCACTCAGCTCGAGGAACTGCCGCACCTGGGCACAGACCGCCCCGGCGGCCTCGCGCTCCCACTGCGGCGTGTCCTCCCAGGGCGTCACATAGCCGGGCTTGGGCTCACCGGGGAAGTGCCGGCGCACGCCCGCGATCCACGCCTCACGGAACAGCCGCCCGCCTTCGGTCTGCGACATACCCATCCCCTCCGTCACGTCACACTCAGTGCCTTGATCTCGGCGTCCAGCTCCGCAATGCGCCTGTCACGAGCCAGTGGGCCGAACGCCGAACGCAGGGCTTGGAGTCTACGGGCGACATAGCCGGAGGAGGATTCACGCGCCAGGTGGAGTGCCTCGCGGGCAGACGCGACCACCTGCTCCGGGTCTTTGCGCTTGACTCCGACGGCGGCCAGGTTCACGAGCACGACACCTCGGCGCCGAAAGGATTGGCCCTCCGCGAGGGCCTCTTGTGCGAGGGCACTCCGAAGCGTCCGCTCGGCAAGGTCGAGCCGACCGAGCTGCACGTAACGAGCACCACGCTCCTCTCCGAGTCGAGAGCCGTCGAAACGTAGCCAGCCCCCGTTCTGCGCTGGTCCGGTCAGGTCCTCGACCTGCTCTGCCTTGTCGAGGGCACGTTCGCACTCCGTCAAATCACCAAGTCCGGCATACGCCTCCGCTTGTACCGCGGCGACCCAGTGCCGTGTCGAGAGCGAACTGTCACCCCGCCGAGCAATGCGTCCGGCTACCAACAGCGTGTCGGCAGCCTCCCGGTAGCGGCCTTCGTACACATCGACGTACGCGTGTCGGGTAAGGGCACATGCCCAGAGGTCAAGGGCCCCCGCGTCCTTACTGGCCGAAGCCGCCAACGTGTACGAGGCCGCGGCATCGGTGTACCGATTGCTGTCGAAAGCCAGCTCGCCCGCAAGCTGAAATAGGTCACCCGCCGCACCGCACAAGGCTCGTGTCTCCTTCTCCGAACGGCCGCCCAGGGCCTTCGTGAGCCCCGTGAGCTGATCGCGAACGATTGGGTGGACGGATCCCTTGGCACGGGCAAGCTGGTACACCTGCCATAGGTGGCCATTCATACGGAGAAAGTCTTCGGAAGCTCGACGGTGGGCCCCTTCCGCGAGAGCTTCCGATTCCTCTGCGGAGAGGGCGGCCAAGGCCCCGGCAACGGTAATTATGCGGAAAAATTCGCGCCGAATCATGTCGTCGATATCCCCTGAGCCATAGCTGTCCCTTGAAGACGACCCCGCGGGCTCCGGGAGCGTTGCTGTGGGCCTGATTACCAGGGCGTCTAATGCAGCGAGGTCTAATTGCAGCGCCGCTGCGTACTTTTGGCGCAACGGCGGTTGGATCTCGGTTTTACCGCTCTCCCAACGGCCAACCGTGGTGCGGTCGACACCGAGCACATGAGCGAGCCCTTCTTGACTGTAACCCAGCGCTTTCCGCCGCTCAGCGAGTCCCACGACACCTCCCTACCCCACCCCGTCGACCGCCACTCGGCGGTCCCGCACGCCGTGCACGCTTCTGCATCGAGCCTGCCGCATGGATGCCGTGGAGCGCACCGGCGCGGAGCGGTTCTCTTGACGTTGTCAGCATCACCAACCGGCGCGAACCATCACGGGTTGCGGTCGTGATGGCGAAAGGCCAGATCGCTCGGCCTCAATGTCATGGGCTGGGCGGTCCACCGTCCCGGAGGCACCCCAGTGAGCACGACTGCCACAAGAGCCAACGCAATCGGCATCCCCCGATACAGCGAGGCATACCGCTGCGAGGAGGAGTCCTCACGTCGAGCTCGGCAATTGGTGATGGCGGCTCTCCACGCATGGGGCCTCGACACGCTTGCGGAGGACGCCGCCTTGATTACCGCAGAGCTCGTCGCCAATGCGGTGCGGCACAGCGAAAGCCGCATGCTGCGAGTCAGCGTCGCTAGACCTGGCGAAGGACTCGTCCGTGTCGCCGTCGCGGACAAGTCCCGTCAGCTGCCCGTCGTGCGAGATCCCACCCCGGAGGAGTCATCCGGCCGAGGGTTACTCCTCGTATCCGTCCTGGCCAGCCGCTGGAACACCGACCTGCGGCGCTGGGGCAAGGTCGTCTGGGCCGAACTCGGCACCGATGGCATAGCGCGTGACGGTTCGACATGAACCACCTCCTCGGAACCACCTCCCACATCAACGAACGACGAAAGGGGCCATGACTTATGGCAACGGCCATCAATGCAACGATTGCGAAGAAGAGCACCACTCAATTCCTGTGGCTGGACCTGACGCGCAAATGCCAACTCGCCTGCGGCCACTGCTTCAACAGCTCGGGCCCGGACGGAACGCACGGCACCATGACGCGTGAGGACTGGTTCGCCGTTCTCGACCAGGGGGCCGGGTATGGCGTACGCCGTGTGCAGTTGATCGGAGGCGAGCCGACGATGCACCCGGACGGTCCGGCCATCGTCGAACGGGCGCTGTCCCTGGGCCTCGGCGTCGAGGTCTACAGCAATCTCGTGCACGTCTCGGAGAAGTGGTGGGAACTGCTCGGGCGCGAGGGAGTCTCCGTGGCAACGTCGTACTACTCGGATCGGGCCGTTGAGCACAACGCGATGACCGGACGCCCCAGCCACACCCGCACCCTGACCAACATCAAGAAAGCCTTACGGCTCGGTATTACCCTGCGCGTCGGGATCGTCGCCGCCTCCGAGGTACAGCGTGTCGAGGCGGCGCGGAGGGAGCTCGAAGCACTCGGGGTGAAGCGCATCGGCCTGGATCACGTGCGCCCCTTCGGGAGGGGAGGGCACGGGCAGGCCCCAGAGCCCTCCGGCCTGTGCGGACGATGCGGCATCGGCAAAGCTTCCGTCGACCCGGACGGCAACGTGTCCCCGTGCGTATTCTCCGCCGACACAATGGGCGTCGGAAACGTCCGGCGCTCCCCACTGGCCGCTATTCTCAGCGGTCCTGTCATGGCCGAAGCATGCGCGTCCATTCGTGGTGCGGTCGCGAAAGGTGGGGACGAGGACGACGAGGAATGCGACCCCGTCGGAGACGGGGAATGCTCCCCCGGATATCCGAGCAGCTCATGCAGCCCGAGGAACTGATGGACAACGACTCGCCCCATACCGAAGCGCTGTGGGCGATGGTGCGCCCACACACCGGCGAACAACACGAGGTCCAACCCACCTCGCGGGGAAACGGCTCGAACGTCACCGCCATCGTCAGGTGTGAACACGGTCCGGTCTTCGTGAAAGCGTGCCGCAACCAGGCACGCGGCCGACGCGCCTCCATGGTCCGGGAGCGACTGATCAATCCCTTGGTGCGCGCCGTCTCGCCGAAGCTGTGGTGGCACGCCGAGGACGCGGAGTGGACCGCACTCGGCTTCGAGGTCCTGGAAGGACGATCGTCGGACTTCACACCGGACTCGCCCGACCTTCCTGCGGTGATCCACCTCCTCGACCGGATCGGGGGCCTCCGCCTGCCGGCTGAGGCATACGACTGGCCGGAGACCCGCTGGAACCGGTTCGCCGGCGATGGGGACGCCAAGCTGTTCGAAGGCGAGACGCTCCTCTTCACCGACGTCAACCCGGACAACTTCATGATCGGGAAGGGGCGAGCCTGGGCGGTGGACTGGTCGTGGCCCACCCGCGGGGCTGGGTTCATCGACCCCGCGTGCCTCATCGTGCAGCTCATCGCGGCCGGACACTCCGCCGAGGAGGCCGAGGGATGGGCGTCTGGGTGCAGGGCGTGGATGAACGCGGACGCAACCGCCATCGACGCCTTCGCAGCGGCCACCCTCCGTATGAGCGAGTCACATGCGGACCGGCACCCCGACACGGCCTGGTTGGCGGGCATGGCCGACGCAGCACGGGCGTGGGCTGCCCACCGAGGTGTGTCCGAGAGATCACGCTGATCGTGGGGGCGACGCGGGGCCGGTCCTGATGTCCGCCGGGTGGGCCCCGGATCTCCGCCGGGCGGGCCCCGGCGGCCGTTACTCTCCTGACAGCAGCCGCCGAAGCGTAGGGACCGCGATGGACGACGAACCGCTCGCCCCGGAGCCCCACCGCGTGGCACCCAGACCCGTTCGCCGCAGCTCACGGGTGCTGCCCGGCGTGCTGCTCCTGGCACTGTGCGCCACGGGCTGCACCGGTGGCTCCGGGGCGCAGGGCGCGGCCGAGGCGTCCGGTGCCGGAGCCGGCACCGCGGGGGTCGGTGACGCGCTCTTCCCCCGGCTCGGCAACGGCGGCTACGACGTGCGGAGCTACCGTCTCGCCCTCGACTACACACCCGCCTCCCGCCGTCTGAAGGGCACCGCCCGCATCACCGCCCGCACGGACCGGGCCCTGCGCTCCTTCCACCTCGACCTCGCCGGGCTGCGGGTGCGGAAGGCCACGGTGAACGGCCGCCCCGCCAAGGCCGCCCGCAGCGGCACCGAGCTGGTCCTCACGCCCGCCTCGGCCCTCCCCAAGGGCCGCACCTTCACGGCCACCGTCGTCTACGACGGCAAGCCGAAGACCCTCACCGGCGAGGACACCGGGAAGGAGGGATGGATCCGCACCGACGACGGCGCCGCGGCGCTCGGCGAGCCGACCGGCTCCATGACGTGGTTCCCCGGCAACCACCACCCCTCCGACAAGGCCGCCTACGACATCGCCGTCACCGTTCCCGAGGGCTACACCGCCGTCTCCAACGGAGAGCTGAAGGGCCGGCAGACCCGCGACCGCCGCACCACCTTCCGCTGGCACATGGGCGAGCCCATGGCGAGCTATCTGGCCACCGTCGCCATCGGCCGCTTCGACGTCCGCACCACGACCACCGGCAAGGGCCTGCCCGTCTACGTCGCCGTCGACCCCACCGAGGCCGACCGCGCCAAGAACATCACCGACCAGGTCGACGACGTCATCACCTGGGAGACCCGCACCTTCGGCCCGTACCCCTTCTCCTCCACCGGCGCCGTCGTCGACCACCTCCCCGGCCTCGGCTACGCCCTGGAGACCCAGACCAAGCCGTACTTCGACGCGGCCCCGGACAAGACGCTCGTCGTGCACGAACTCGCCCACCAGTGGTTCGGCGATTCGGTCACGCCCCGGGCCTGGAAGGACATGTGGCTCAACGAGGGCTTCGCGACGTACGCCGAGTGGCTGTGGGAGGAGGACCACGACGGCCGCACCGCCCAGCAGATCTTCGACGACTTCTACGACGGCACCGACGACGAGAGCGAAGGCATCTGGGACTTCCCGCCCGCCAACCCCCCGAGCGTCGCCAGCGTCTCCGACCCGCCCGTCTACGGCCGCGGCGCGATGGTGCTCCACCAGCTCCGCCGGACCGTCGGCGACAAGACCTTCTTCTCCATCCTCCGCACGTGGCTGAAGGACCACCGGCACGGCAACGCGGACACGAAGCAGTTCATCTCGCTGTGCGAACGCAAGTCGGGGAAGGACCTGACCCGCCTCTTCGACGTCTGGCTGTACGGCAAGGGCAAGCCGGAGAATCGCTACGACCGGCCCGGTCGGGGCTCCAGTCAGTAGTGGTAGCGAGCCGCGAGGATCACGATCTCCTTGTCCGTGACCAGGTAGACCAAGCGGTGCTCGTCGTCGATCCGCCTCGACCAGGCTCCGGGCAAGTGGTACTTCAACGGCTCGGGCTTGCCGATCCCCGCGAAGGGGTCGCACTTGACGTCCTCGATGAGCCTGTTGATCCGAGCCAGCATCTTGCGATCGTTCTTGAGCCAGGACGTGTAGTCCTCCCAGCCCTGATCCTCGAAGACAAGCCTCACGCGGGACCCTCGCCGGCCGCATCCGGCGAGTCGGGGTCGATCAGCTCGCGCTCCGACACGTTGATGTTGTCCAGCGCGTTCTCGTACGCCTTGAGCAGTCGGCGTGCGTTGGCCGGCGAGCGCAACAGGTACGAGCCCTCGCGCAGCGCCGCGTAGTCCTCGGCCGAGACAAGCACGGCGTTGCCATGCTTGGAGACGATCTCGATTGCCTCGTGATCGTCGTTGACCTTCTTGATCAGCGGAAAGAGAGCCTTGCGGGCTTCGCTCGCAGTTATCGACATGACCTGACCCTTTCCGAGAGTGGTACTGAATAACGTACCACTCCCGTCCTGGCGCCGCCCCGGCACGGTGGAGGCATCCCCGTCAGGGGGCTCAGGCGCCCCCTCGGCCCGACGTCAGGACACCCCCGCCGCATCCGCCCCCGCCCCCACCACGCCGGTCGTTCTCGGCGGAACCCTCAGCGCCGCGGCCACGAATGAGGCGAGCAGCGGGCGGCGGTCCTGTTCGTTCCAGGCGAGGACGAGGCGGCTGGGCGGGGCGTCGGATACCGGTACACCGACCAGGCCGGGCGGGAGCGGGTCGACGAGCGAGCGGGGAAGGACCCCGATCATCCGGCTCACTTTGATCATCTGGAGCAGCTGGACCACGTCGGCGACCTCCGGACCGGTGCCGTCGCCCCCGGGCACGCCCTTCCAGCGCGGCAGCGTCTCACCCTCCAGGTCGGCCATCCGTACCGAAGCGAGCCCGGCCAGGCGGTGTGTGGTGGGGACGATGGCCACCCGCTCCTCGGCGTGGAGGGTTTCGTGGTCCAGGCCGTGGAGATCGTCGAACGGTACGTAGAGCAGGCCGACGTCGGCGCGGCCGTCGAGCAGGAAGTCGGTGCGGTCGGCGGGGCCGCTGAAGAGGATGTCGACGCGGCGGGCATCGGGCTGGTGGGAGTACTCGGCCAGGATCCCGGACAGCAGACCGGCGTCGCCGCCGGGCTTGAGTACGAGCCGCAGGTGGGCCTGGGTGTCGACGGCGCGCCGGGCGCTGCGGACGGCGGCGGCGACCGCGTTGAGCGCGTGCCGTCCGTGCTCCTGCAACGCTTCCCCGGCCGGTGTGAGTTCGACGTGCCGGCTGGAGCGGAGGAACAGCGGGACGCCGAGCCGGGTCTCGATCCGCCGGATCGCCTTCGACAGCGCCGGCTGGGCGATCGAGAGCCGGGCGGCGGCCCGGCCGAAGTGCAGCTCGTCGGCGACGGCGACGAAGTACTCGAGCTCGCGGGTCTCCAGTTCAACCATGCCTGTAGGTTATCGCCGGATTCCATGCTGATCTTGGACACTTGCGGCAAGCGGTCGCAAGAATTGCCACATGATCCAGCACACGATGATCGTCTCCTTCGATCAGCCGCTGCCCGATACGGAACTCGACCAATACCTCGGGGATATCGAACGAGCCATGCTCGACACCGGCTTCGTGGAGTCGGTCGCGGCCCGCCGCCACCTTCCCGTCCCCGGCGAGGAGGCCATTCCCGCGCTGATCGCGACCGCGATCGTGCAGTTCTCCGTGGCCGACATCGACGCCCTGGCGAAGGGGTTCGCCGCGCCCGGCCTCCACGAGGTCATCCACCGCTGGCAGTCACGGCACCCGTACAAGGTCGCCTGGGCCAACCACGAGCCGCTCGCATGAGCGCCGCGCCCCGGAAGGTGGGACTGGTCACCGGCGCGGGCAGTGGGATCGGCCGCGCGGCGGCGCTGGAGTTCGCAAGGTGCGGAGCCGCGGTCGCCGTGCTCGACATCGACGAGAGCACCGCTGCCGAGACCACCGAGATGATCAGGGCGGACGGTGGGGAGGCGCTGGCCGTCCCCGTCGACATCGGCGACGAACACTCCGTGCGGGCGGCCGTCGAGCGTACGGTCGCGGAGTACGGGGGCCTCGACTTCGCCGTGAACAACGCCGGTTTGGCCTCCCATCACCGGCAGCTCGAGCAGATGACTCTGGACGAGTTCGAGCGGGTGGTTCATGTCAATCTGGCCGGAACCTTTCTGTGCATGAAGTACGAACTGCCCGCACTGCGCCGCCGCGAGGGCGGCGCGATCGTCAACATCGCCTCCAACGGCGGCTTGTACGCGATCCCGACCGCCCCCGCCTACGTGGCCGCCAAGCACGGCGTCGTCGGGCTCACCAAGGTCGCCGCGGTCGACTACGCGCCGGACCGCATCCGGGTCAACGCCGTCTGCCCCGGCCCGACCCGCACGCCCGGGTTCGAGCGGGTGGCGGCCGGTACGGACCTGATCGCCATGCAGGAGGCGATCACGCCGCTCGGCCGGATGGCCACCCCGGAGGAGGCCGCGGCCGCCGCCGTCTGGCTCTGCTCGGACGCCGCGTCCTACGTCACCGGCATCGCCCTGTCGGTCGACGGCGGACGGCGGGCCTGAGGAATCCGCCACGCGGGGGGACCGGCCCCTCCTGCGTCACCTCACCCCCGGCCCTCCGTCGCCCGTGCTTCTGCGGAGCCGGGTGCGGAGGGGCCGGGCTGTCGGGGCTCGAGTCAGCGAATCGCGCTCGGGCCCCGGCGTTCAGACGAACGGAATCGGATCATTGAGCACACCCGCGTTCCCCCACACGGGCGGGAAACCGCCCCGGAGCCTGTCCACGCCGACCGGCACCGCACTCGCCGTCGGCCTGGCGGTGATGACACTGGAAGGCTTCGATCTCGTCGCCTTCGGCGCGACCACACCCCTGCTGCTCGACTACCGGCCCTGGGACCTCACGGTCGCCCTGGTCGGCCTGCTGGGCAGCCTCACGCCGATCGGTATGCTTGTCGGCTCCCTGCTGGTCGGCCAGTTCACCGACCGGTTCGGCCGGCGCCGGACGACCCTGGTCAGTGCCGCGCTCGTCAGCGCCGGGATGTTCGCCTGCGCCGCGGCACCCCTGCCGTCCCTGTTCGGTGCGGGCCGTTTCGTCGTCGGGCTCGGCGCCGGTGCGATCTACCCGGCGATGGCCCCGCTGATCTTCGAACTCGCCCCTGACGGACGGAAGAATCTGTACTCGGGGATCGTGCAGTGCGGAACGCCCATCGGCGGCGCGTTCGCGGCCCTCGCCGCCAACACCTTGCTGAGCGGGCACGGTTTTCCTGCGGAGTATCTGGTCGGCGGGTTCGCCGGTCTGCTCGTGCTGCCCATGGCCTACGCCTGGCTGCCCGAGTCCACGGAATACCAGCGGGCGGTGACCACGTCGGCCCCGGCCCCCGGCAGCCGCGGTGTACGGCTGGTGCTGAAGCCGCCCTACCTCACCACCACACTGCTGTTCTGCGCCATGGCGGCCCTTTCGTTCCTGCTCATCTTCGGCATGAACACCTGGCTGCCGGAGCTGATGAGGACCGCGGACTATCCGCTGGGGTCCTCGCAGACCTTCCTCGTCCTGTTGAATCTCGGCGCCACCGTCGGCGGACTCGCCATGGCACTGCTGGCCGACCGTGCCGGGTCGAAGGGAGCGGTCACCGCCAGTTTCGCCCTCGGAGCCGCCGCGATCGTCGGCATGAGCGCCCAGCTGCCGCTGCCGGTGCTCTACGGCATCGTGATCCTCGGCGGCTGCGGCGCGGTCGGCGTCCAGGGGCTGCTCAATGTGTACATTGCCCGCACGTATCCGGTGACAGCGCGGGCCAGCGCGGTGGGCGTCGCGCTCGGAGTGGGCCGCATCGGCGCGATCGCCGGCCCCACGCTCGGCGGCTGGCTCCTCGCGGCCGACCTGGCACCCCGGTGGAACTTCATCCTCTTCGCCGTCCCCGCCGTCCTCGGCGCGGTCCTCGCCCAGGCGGCCGGCGGACGAACGCCCCACGGTCGCGGACGAATGCGACGAACGCCCCGCGACCATGGCCGTACCGCTCCCGCGCCGCGCGCCCAGCAGTCAACGGCCGGACGGACACCATGAACTGGGCTTCAGGGGCGCCCTGGTCAACGACCACACCCACGGCCGATACCTCGACGATCCCGCCTACGACGAGCTGTGGAGCGCGCTGGAAGAGCTCCAGGTGCCGTTGTACCTCCACCCCGGCTCGCTGCCTACGACGATTGGCACGTCATGCGCGGGCGGCCCGAGATGTACGGGGCCGGCTGGAGCTGGCAGGCCGGGACCGGCGGCCACGCCATGCGGCTGATCTATGCCGGAGCCTTCGACCGGCACCCCACCGCCACCCTGATCACGGAAAGTCTTTGGACCGTCCTGGTCGCCGGTGTACCGAACGGCCCCCGTTGGACTATGGCTGCCATCCTCCTTGCCACAATCATGGTCGCGTCGGACCAGGAGGACAGCGATGGTGAACGGGTGGGACGTGGCTGCGGCTGTCGGGACAGTCGCATCAGCGGCGGCGGCAGCGGTGGCCACAGGGCTGGTCGCCTGGCAGGCCCGGCTTGCACGTCGCGCAAACGCCAGCGCTCACGCCGTTGTGATCGACTCCGCGAAGGCGCGGCTGGACGCAGAGGCGCCGGATCTCGATGTCAGGGCCCTTGCCCCGGCATGGCCTCCGCTGAGTGATGCACAGGACAGTGCCTCCCTTCCGACGCGCGACACCGTTTGGAGCTTCCCAGGTGACGAGCGGAAGACGCTCGTGTGCACACTGGCGGTTGAACTCACCAACCGGGGCACGCGGGACGTTGAGGTGACGATCCACGGTGACGTCCGGCCGGTCGACGAGCTGGCGGATCCCGCGTGGCAGCCTGGCCAGCCGATTGAGGATTTCCTGATGCCCGGCAGAGAGCCGTATCGCTTCCATCTCCAGGGGACGCTGACGTTGCGGCAGTGGGCTGACAACCAGGACGCACAGGGACAAGGACGCCCCCTGCCGCATCGCATAGCCGGCGCCGTGATCGCCACGGACCGGCGTGATGAAGGGATCACCGATCGCTGGGAGTTGGTGATGACCGGATGCCCGATCGAACGGGTGCCAGGCGCCGCGGACCAATGGCGTCTGACCACCGATTCAGCGGTGCCCCAGTGGAAGATCCTCACCGTCGAACCGGTCGCCCGAGAGCGCACCTACTGGATCTCGCGCCGCCGGGGACTGGAATATCCGTCGGTCGAGGACATGCTCAACTGAACCCTCGCTCACAGCCAACGGTTCTCAACGCGATCCCCGGTGGCATCGCCTCGGCAGGTATCCGCCACGCCACATGCGACGACGTCTTAGCCACGGTCAGGGCCGCCATGTGCCGGCGAGCAGGCCGCCGACGTCCGCCGGCACATGGCGGGCCGGGCCGGGGGCGGCCGCGTCGTCGTCCTCACGCGGGTCATCGGAGCCGCTGGGCGGATGGGTGGTTCACCCGGTCGAGTGAACCGGCGGGGTTCGCGGCGCCGGTTCACTCCGAGCGTCCTTGCCGGTCAGTCCGCCTGCCCGTTCGGCCGCGGACTCGGTGGGGACCGGCGCGCGTTCCAGTCGGCGCGGCCGCCCGCGCCCAGGACTCCGGTGCCGGTGGTGAACTCGGCCCCGCTCGGGCGTCGCAACTCCCGCCGGGAGACGCGGGCGACGAGGGCGGGGAAGACCGGGCGCAGCGGCTGGCACCAGCGCAGCCAGGGCGGCGCGTGGACGGTGGGGGCGCGGCGGGCGATGCCGTCGGTGAGCAGGGCGGCCACCCGCTCCGGAGTCTGGACGCGGCGGGCGAACCGGGGCTGGTGTGCGCGCAGGGCCCGCAGCACCGGGTTGTCGTCGATGCCGCCGATCATGTCGGTGCCGGTCCAGTGCAGATAGGCGATGCCGACGGCAACGCCGTCGGGTTCGAGCTCGCAGCGCAGGGCTTGGGCGAAGGACTCGGCACCCGCCTTGGAGGCGCAGTACGCGCTCATCATGGGCGCGGAGCCGAACGAGGCGGTGGAGGCGACCTGGAGGAAGTAGCCGCGGGTGCGGGTGAGGTGGGGCAGGAAGGCCCTGGCGGTGTTGGCCGCGCCGGTCAGGTTGACGTCGACGACCCGCTGCCACAGGTCGGCCGCGGTGGTGCGGAAGGGCCCGCTGACGGCGATGCCCGCGTTGGCCACGACCACGTCGGCGGGGCCGAGCCGTGCCTCGACCTCGCGTGCGGCGGCGTCCAGGGCGGCCGGGTCGGTGACGTCCGCCTCGACGCACAGGGTGGGCGTCGGCAGTCCGGCCGCCGCCTCCCGCAGCCGCTCCTCCTCCCGGCCGAGCAGCGCCACCCGTGCACCGGCCTCGGACAGCGCGGCGGCTACGGCCGCGCCGACGCCGCGGGCGGCTCCGGTGACGACGGCCACGCGTCCGCGCAGCGGTGAGACGCCGGTGGGCGGGCCCGGGGGGCGGGCGATGCCGCGGCGGGCGATGCCGTAGCGGCCGATGCCGTGGCGGCCGAGTCCTCGTCCGCTTGTCCTCATGGTTCTGTTCTCCTGCCGACGGATCTTCCCCCACGGTTCTTCCGGCGTACTCGTCTCCGGTCTCGGTCTCCGGTCTCCGGTCTCCCGTCTCCCGTCTCCGAAGGAGCGGGTCCGGTCCGGCGGGACCGGATCGGTTCCACGGACGGCTCAGTCCGGCCGTACGCGGACGGCGGGTGTCCGCCCCCAGGTGGCCAGGGCTCTGAGGAGCGCGCCCCGCCCGCGGTGCGGCACCGTCCACAGCGTCTGCCCCCGCACCCCCCACCGCTCCAGCAGGGCGTTGGCCGCGAGGAAGCCGCTCGTCGCCGCCCGTTCCATGAGCGCCACGGGCAAGCCGGTGCGGACCACGTCGCCGGCCACGACCAGTCGAGGGTGCGGGGTGCGGACGGTGGGGCGGTCGCCGTAGCCGCCCACCGGGAACAGGGGGCAGTCGTCGTGCCACTCGTGGCGGGCGTCGACGACCGTGGCCGTGCCGGTCTCCGGGTAGACGCGGTGCAGTTGGTCGAGGAGACGCTTGTGTTCGACGTCCCGGGGGGCGTCGGGCGATACGGCGTAGGCGTGCAGTTCGACGACGGAGCCACCGGTGCGGGCGTTCCAGCGGGCCGCCTCGTCCTCGTAGCGTTCCAGCACGCTGATGTTGTCGAGGGTGCCGAAGCCGCTGGTGCCGAGGAAGCCGGGCCGGTCGGGTGCGACGGGCCGGTCCAGCCACAGGCGGCTGACCAGGAAGGGCGGTGCGGTGCGCAGCCGTCCGATCCGCTCGCGCCACGGCGGGTCGCCCAGCTGTGGGCAGCGTGCCACCAGCGAGCGCAGCCCCGCGGTGTCCAGTGCGAGGACGACCCCGTCGTGGCGGCGCTCGTCCCGGTCGGAGGCGACCACGAAACCGCCGTCCGGGACGGGCGCGATGTGCTCGACGGCCGTGCCGGTGCGCACCTCGGCGTGGTGGCGGGTCAGATAGCCGGCGAGCGGGTCCCACAGGGCGGCCGGGAAGGGGGCGCGGGGGACGTCGAACAGCAGCCCTTCGGCGGAGCCGAGGAAGTAGATGTGGAACGTCAGCGCCATCTCGGCCGCCGACAGCTCCCGCGGGTCGGCGAAGAAGCTGCGGGAGAACACCTCGAAGGCGAGGTGACGGGCGCCTTCGGGGAAGCGCACCGCGTCCAGGAAGTCATGGGCGCTGGTGCCGTCCAGGCGTTCGTACACCTCCGGCACGCGCACGTCGAGCAGGGGCAGGGCGGCCACGGGGTCGAAGGCGCGCAGGTCCGCGAGCCGGAAGGAGGGACTGAGCGCCACGAAGCCGAGCGCGCTGAACGGCGGGGTGCGCGGGACGTGCCGGAAGCTGTCGTGCAGGCCGTCGGCGTTGCGCAGCGGGTAGTCCGGGAGGCCGGTGAGCCGCTCCAGGCCGGGGTCGGTCCGGCGCAGCAGTCCACGCAGGTTGTAGTACTGACGGAAGAACGCGTGGAAGCCGCGGCTCATGGTCACCGTGGTGCCGTCGCGCAGTGCGGTCGGCCATCCGCCGACCCGCCCGCCGAGGTAGGGCCGCTTCTCGTACAGGGTGACGGCCACCCCGCGCTCGGCGAGCGCGGTGGCGGCGGCCAGGCCGGCGATGCCCGCGCCGACCACCGCCACCGACGGCGGGGGCCCCGGCACCCGGGGGACGCCGGGCCGGGCCGGCAGCGTCCGGGCCCGCCGGTCGCGTCCCGGGCGCGCGGCACCCCGGCGCGGGGCCCTCATGCGCCCTCCCGCCGGTCGCATCCCCGGCGCGCGGCACCCCGGCGCGGGGCCCTCATGCGCCCTCCCGCCGGTCGCATCCCCGGCGCGCGGCACCCCGGCGCGGGGCCCTCATGCGTCCCCCCGCCGGTCGCATCCCCGGCAGGCGACGTGGGGCCCTCATGCGTCCTCCCGCCGGTCGCATCCCCGGCGGGCGACGAAGGTGTGGGCGATGCCCGTCTGCCAACCCGGCAGCGGCAGGGCGCGGATCCGGTCGAAGCCGGCCGTGTCGAGGCGCCGCGCGAACCGCCCGGCAGTGTCGAACTCCAGCACACTGCGCCACAGGTGCCGGTAGAGCGGCCCGTCCCCCAGCAGGGTCGCCACGGGCTGTACGACGCCCCGGCACACCAGCGTCCACACCGCGCGATCGGCTCGCCGCCCGCGGAGGGCGTACTCGTGCACGCCGAGCCGGCCGCCCGGCCGCAGCAGCCCGCGCACGCCGGCGAGGACGGCGTCGGGGTCGGTGACGTTGCGGAAGAGGTACGCCGCGAAGACCGCGTCGAAGGGGCCGCGTACCCCGGCCTCGGCCAGCCGTTCTGCGGGGGCGTGCACAAAGGTCACCCCGTCCGCCCACGGCTTGGCCGCGGCCCGCCGGAGCATGCCGGCCGAGGCGTCCACGGCCGTGATGTCGGCGGCGGGCAGGACGCACCGCAGGGCGGCGGTGGAGGCGCCGGTGCCGCAGCCGAGGTCGAGCAGGCGCAGCCCCTGCCCATGTCCGGGCAGCCCGAGCCGGCGCACCGAGCGGCGCAGATGGGCGTGGTAGCCGGGATTGGCGGCCACGAGCGTGTCGTAGCTGCGGGAGGCGTGGTCGAAGGCGGCGGCGAGGCACTCGTCGCGCAGCAGCGTCATGCGGTCTCCGTGGGGGGCGGGGCGGGCGGGTCCGACGTGGGAGGTGGCGGAGTGGCGGGAGGAGGCGCCGGCGGATGCGGCGGAGTGGCGGGACGCGCGGGCGGATGCGGCGGAGTGGCGGGACGCGCGGGCGGATGCGGCGGAGTGGCGGGGCGCGCCGCCGGATGCGGCGACGCGGGGAGGTCGAAGCGGCGGCGGGGCAGGCGGGGCAGCTCCAGGGCGGAGCGCAGCATCGGCCCGACGGGCGTGCGCAGGCCGATGGACACGTCCTCGTGCAGGCGGGTGCCGCCGTCGAGAAAGCGCAGCAGCCGTGCCATGGGCACGCGGGCGAACAGGCGGCTGAACAGCTCTGGGCCGTCGGCCCGGCCGCTGTCCAGGGCGCGCAGCAGGACCGCGTCCATGGCACGGGAGCGCACCGAGTGGGCGGCGGGCGGCACCGGGCGGCGCCCACGGCGCAGGGCGTCGGCGACGGCCCGGGTCTGGCGCTGCAGTCCGGCGAAGGTGTAGCCGGTGGCGGGGCGGGTGGCTCCGCCGGCGGCGCCGATGGGGAAGACCGAGGCGCCGGCCTGCCGGGGGACCGGCGCGTCCGTCATCGGGATGACGCCGGTCTCAGTGGCCAGGACCTGCCGTTCGCCGAGCCGCAGCACCTCGTCGGCGTAGTGGCGTACGGCGGCCTCGTAACGGTCCGGGGTGAGGGTGCGCGCGGAGAACTCGGTGTACTCCACGAGCGCCTCGTACGGCCCGAGCGGCAGGACGTAGCCGAAGGACAGGCCGTGGGCGGGCTGCGGGGTACGGAAGTCCATCAGCTCCACCGCGGCCGGGTCGAAGGCGGGCCGGGCGGTGCGCACGACCCAGCCGTGGAAGTGCTGCAGCAGGGTGGTGCGAGCGGCCGGCAGGCTGCTCGGGGGGCGGGAGTCCAGCACCCAGCGGGCGCTGAGCACCCGCGCCCGGCCATCGGTGTCCCTCAGGTGGACGTGAGCGCCACCGGGCACGTCCTCCACCGTTTCGACGGTGGCTTCCAGGCGCCGGACGTTGGGGCTGCGGGCCAGGTCCCGGGAGACCAGGCGCTCGAAGTCGACGGAGCGGATCATTCGGTAGCGCAGCGGGGCGATGTCCCCCTCGACCGGGGCGCCGGTGCGCGGACGCACCCTCAGCCGCCGCCACTCGGCCCGCACCGCCGCGTCGAACCGCCCGGGTCCCGCCGCCCAGTAGCACCAGGTGCGCGGCGGCGGGCGCAGCGGACCGGGCGGCGCGTCCACCAGCACCACGGACGGTGTGCGCAGGCCGGGTACGCGTCCGGCGAGCCGGTGGGCCAGCGACAGCCCGGCGGCGCCCGCTCCCACAACGGCCACGTCCGTCTCCGGCACGATGCCTCCCTTCCTCGGTCTGGTGCCGTGCCGTCGGGTGCTCCCGCGCGGCCGGGCGGGTGGGGCACACGGCACCCGTTCCGGGCCGTCTTGGCCTGGTTTTCCCAAATTGTGTACCCCGGCGGACGCAGGACGCCCCCTGACGGCGAGCGCCCGGGCGCCGGACACGGCACCGTGAAGGGGCGGTGGTCGCCACGCGCGTGAGGCGTTCGCATATCCGTCCGCACCGCCCGCGCCGAAGCAGACGTGTGACGAGAACGTCGGACACGACGGACACGACACACGACGGACACGACGGACACGACGGACACGACGGACACGACGGACACGACGGAGGGAACCGGAATGCGTCCCACCCACGCGAAGGACCACCCCGCGACCGCGCCGTCGCACCCGGTCGCGGTGGCCAAGGCGCCCGTGCCGTCACTCGCGCGCGGGCCAGTGGCCGACGGCGACGCAGGACACGGCGCGACGGAGGCGTGGACCGCGGCGGGCGGGCCGCTGCCCACCGGGTCCGCCGAGGTGCGCCAGGTCGACGCCGACGTGCCCGGCGCCGTCGGCCGGGTGCTCGACCATGTGCTGGCGGAACGCCTGCACCGCGCTCGGCCGGCGGATCCGCTGTTCGCCGAGGAGCTGGCCGAACGGGTGACACGCTTCACCCTGAAGGGCGGCAAACGCACCCGCGCGCAGCTGGTGTGGTGGGCCGCGCGGGCCTGCGCCGGCCGGGATCCGGCGTCCGCGGCAGCGGCCCTGCGGATCGGCGGCGCCCTGGAACTGCTCCAGACCTGCGCGCTCGTCCACGACGACGTGATGGACCGGGCGGTGCTGCGGCGCGGCCGGCCCGCGCTCCACACGGACCTGGCCGATCGCCACGCCGGCCGGGTGGGGGCCGAGCGGGCCGAGCGGTTCGGGCAGTCGGCCGCGGTCCTCGCCGGGGATCTGGCGCTGGCCTGGGCCGACGACCTGGTGGTGGAGACGCCGCTGGCACCCACGGCCGGGGCGGTGGTGCGGCGGCTGTGGAGCGATCTACGCACGGAGATGGTGGCGGGCCAGTACCTGGACGTACGGGGCCAGATCACCGCCGCGCGGTCCCTGGCCCGCGCGCTGCGCGCCGCCTGCCTGAAGAGCGCCCTGTACTCGGTGGAGCGGCCCCTCACCCTGGGGGCCGCCGTGGCGGGCGCGGACGAGGCGACACTGCGCCGGCTGTGCGACGCCGGACGATGCGTCGGCCTGGCGTTCCAGCTGCGCGACGACCTGGACGACGTCTTCCGCGGCCCGCGGGAGACCGGCAAGGCATGCGGCGGCGACATCCGGGAGGGCAAGCCGACCTATCTGGTCGCGGTCGCCCGTGCGCGGGCCGAGGCCGCCGGCGACGGCGCCGCGCTCGCCGTGCTGGAGCGGTGGCTCGGTGACGCGGCGCTCACCGAGCGCGGCCTGGACGAGGTGCGGGACGTACTCATCGCGACAGGGGCGCGGGCCACCGTGGAGACCACGATCGACCGGCTCGCCGCGCGGGGTCTTGGGCACTTCGACAGCGCCCGGCTCGACCCGGAGGGCACCGGCCCGCTGCGGGATCTGCTGCTCGCGACGGCCGGGGCGCGGCCGGGTCAGGACGCCGCCGTACGCCCGCGGCCCGCGCACGATCCGGGCGGGACTCGGCCCCGCGGCACCGAGGGGACCGGCCGATGACCCGCGCCCTGCCCGGTCCCACGGACCACGTGGTGGTCGTCGGCGCCGGACTCGCCGGGCTGTCGGCGGCGCTGCACCTGCTGGGCGCCGGACGCCGCGTCACCGTCCTCGAACGCGAGGACCTGCCCGGCGGCCGGGCCGGACGGCTCGACCTGGCCGGCTACCGGATCGACACCGGGCCCACCGTGCTGACCATGCCGGAGCTGGCCGACGAGGCGTTCGCCGCCGTCGGCGACAGCCTGTGCGAGCGGGTCCACCTGGTCCCGCTGCACCCGGCCTACCGGGCCCGCTTCGCGGACGGCAGCAGCCTCGACGTCCACACCGGGGCGGACGCGATGGCCGCGGAGGTGGAACGGTTCGCCGGGCCGGCCGAGGCGGCGGGCTACCGGCGGCTGCGCGACTGGCTGGAGCGGCTGTACCGGGCGCAGCTGCGCCGGTTCATCGACGTCAACTTCGACTCGCCGCTCGGCCTGCTCAACGCCGACCTCGCCCGGCTGGCCGCGCTGGGCGGCTTCGGCCGCCTCGACGCCCGGATCGGCCGCTTCCTGAACGACGAGCGGCTGCGCCGGGTGTTCTCCTTCCAGGCCCTGTACGCGGGTGTGCCCCCGGCGCGGGTGCTGGCCGCCTACGCGGTCATCGCCTACATGGACACCGTCGCCGGCGTGTACTTCCCCCGGGGCGGCATGCACGCCCTTCCGCGGGCGATGGCGGAGGCGGCCACCGACGCGGGCGCCGAGCTGCGGTACGGGCAACGGGTGACCCGCCTGGAACGGTCGGGCGAGCGGATCACCGCCGTCGTCACCGACACCGGCCGCATCCCGTGCGACGCGGTGATCCTCACCCCGGACCTGCCCGTCGCCTACCGGCTGCTCGGCCGTCGGCCACGCAGACCGCTCGGGCTGCGCCACTCCCCCTCCGCGGTCGTGCTGCACATCGGCACGGACCGCACCTGGCCCCAACTCGCCCATCACACGCTGTCGTTCGGCGCGGCATGGCACACCACGTTCGACGAACTCGCCCGTGCCGGACGGCTGATGAGCGACCCGTCGCTGCTCATCACCCGGCCCACCGCCACCGACCCCGGCCTCGCGCCGCCCGGCCGCCACCTGCACTACATCCTCGCCCCCTGCCCCAACACCGCTATCGGCCCGCACGCGGCGGCCTGGTCCGACCTCGGCCCGCGCTACCGGGACACGCTGCTGCGGGAGCTGGAGCGCCGCGGACTGGACGGCATCGAAGCCGCCATCGAGGAGGAGTGCCTGATCACCCCGGCCGACTGGCACACCCGAGGCCACGCCGCCGGGACACCCTTCTCGGCCGCCCACACCTTCGCCCAGACCGGCCCGTTCCGGCCCCGCAACCTGGTGCGCGGGACGGAGAACGCGGTGCTGGCCGGCTGCGGCACCACACCCGGCGTCGGCGTACCGACCGTGCTGCTGTCGGGAAAGCTGGCCGCGGCCCGCGTGACCGGCGTACCCGGACGCGGGACCACCCGCCCGCGGCCCTCCACGACGTCCGCCCTCCCGGCGAGGGCTGCCCATCCGGCGAGGGCCGACGCCCCGGCGACCGCCGACCTCCCGCCGAGGGCCGGCCTCTCGGCGCCCACCAGCCCCCCGGCGACCGCCGACCTCCCGGCAACCCCCAGCCTCCCGACGAGGGCCGGAGCCCCGGCCAGGGCCGACCTCCCGACGACCGCCGACCCCCCGGCAACCGCCAGCCCCCCGGCGACCACCGCCCACCCGGCAACCCCCAGCCTCCCGACGAGGGCCGGAGCCCCGGCCAGGGCCGACCTCCCGACGACCACCGCCCTCCCGACGAGGACCGGTGCCCCGACGACCACCGCCCACCCGGCGACCGCCGCCCGCCCGGCGACCACCGCCCACCCGACGAGGGCCGGTGCCCCGGCCCGCCCGGGTTCCCCGGCCCCGTCCGTGTCCCTGGCGGCCGTCACGCGGGAGGCGGCGGCCGCCCCACGAGCGCCTGAGACACCTCGCCCCTGCCCGACCGGCGCGCCGGAGCCGCCGGCCTCCTCACCGCAGTCCCCGGCCTCCTCACCGCAGCCCCCGGCCTCCTCACCGCAGCCCCCGCCCGCCGCGCTTCAGCCCCCGGTGCCGGAGAGCCCCCCGGCCGACCCGACCGACCCGACGGCCCCCGCGATCGAAGGCAGGACCGGATGACCGATCGAGAGCTCGACGCGGCGGGTATCACCGATCCGGCGCTGCGTGCGGCCTACCGCCACTGCCGCGCCCTGAACGCCCGGCACGGCAAGACCTACTTCCTCGCCACCCGGCTGCTGCCCGTCGAGCGCCGACCCGCCGTGCACGCCCTGTACGGCTTCGCCCGCTGGGCCGACGACATCGTCGACTCCCTCGACTCCGGCGCCGGACCGGATATGCGGGTGCGGGCGCTGAGCCGGCTCCAGGGGGAGCTGGAGGAGGGGCTGCGGCGGGGCGACAGCGGCGAGCCGGTGGTGCGCGCGCTCGCCGACACCGCCCGCCGCTACGCCATCGACCACGCCCACTTCCGGGACTTCATGACCGCCATGCGCTCCGACCTGGTGGTGACGGCCTACCCCACCTACGCCGACCTGCGCGCCTATATGCACGGCTCGGCCGCGGTGATCGGGCTCGAGATGCTGCCGGTGCTGGGCACGGTGGTGCCGCGGGAGGAGGCCGCGCCGTACGCCGCGGCGCTCGGCGTCGCCTTCCAGCTGAGCAACTTCCTGCGGGATGTCGGCGAGGACCTGGACCGCGGGCGCGTCTATCTGCCCGCCGACCTGCTCGCCGGTCACGGCGTGGACCGGGAGTTGCTGGTCCGGAGCCGCGCGACGGGCCATCCGGACCGCCGGATCACCGCCGCGCTCAAGGAGTTCGAGGCGCTGACCCGCGGCGTGTACCGGACGGCGGTGCCCGGCATCGAACTGCTCGAACCGGTGGCGCGCCCCTGCATCCGCACGGCGACCGTCCTGTACGGCGGCATCCTGGACACCGTCGCCCGCGACGGCTACGCCGTGCTGCACCGGCGGTCGGCGGTGCAGCGGCGGCACCGGGCGGTGGTCGCCGTCGACGGGCTGGCCCGGGTGGCGGCGGCCCGGCTGCGGGCGCGCACCGGCCCCGGAGACCGGCCGCCCGCCCGCGCCCGCCCCCTGCCCGCGGCCGCGCCCCCGCCGGCGATGGCCGTCTGCTCCGCCGAGGAGGTCGCGTGAACCGCCGTCGCCTCCCGTTGACGCTGCGTCATCACGCCGTGCCCTGGGAGCGTCAACGGCCCACCTGGCGCGAGGCCCGGCCCGCGGTGATCGCCGGGGCGCTGAAGCGGGCGCAGGCCCGCCCGTCCGGGAACTGGTACGTCGTCGGCGCCTCCCGCGCCCTGCGGGGGGACGCCAAGCCGGCGTCGCGGACCGTGGCGGGTCAGGAGGTCGTGGTCTGGCGCGGCCCCGGCGGGCGCCTCGTCGGCGGACCGGGGATCTGCCCGCACCTGGGGGCGCCGCTGCGGGACAGCCCGGTGCGCTGCGGCACGCTGGTGTGCCACTGGCACGGGCTGGCCCTGGACGGCAGCCCGTACGCGGGCTGGTCGCCGCTGCCGGTGCACGACGACGGGGTGCTGGTGTGGGTGCGGCTGGACACCGTCGGCGGGGAGGAGCCGCTGGACGCACCCGTCGTACCGCGGCGGCCCGAGCCCGCCCGCGCCCTGACGGCCGTCTACACCGGGGTGGGTGTCTGTGAGCCCGAGGACGTGCTGGCCAACCGGCTCGATCCATGGCACGGGGCGTGGTTCCACCCCTACTCGTTCGTCGATCTGACGGTGGTGGACGCGCCTGGCGGACCGGCCCGCGCGGCGGACGGCGGCGCGGACGCCCTCACCGTCGACGTGTCCTTCAAGGTGGCGGGCCGGCTGGTCGTGCCGGTCCGTGCCGTCTTCACGGCACCCGAACCCCGCACCGTCGTCATGCGCATCACCGAGGGCGAGGGCGCGGGCTCCGTCGTGGAGACCCATGCCACCCCGCTCGGCGCGGACGACTCCGGCCGCCCCCGCACCGCCGTCATCGAGGCGGTGGTGACCGCCTCGGACCGCCCGGGCTTCGCCGCCGCCCGCCGGGCCGCGCCCCTGCTGCGTCCCCTGATGCGCGCCGCGGCCGGCCGGCTGTGGCGGGACGACCTGGCCTACGCCGAGCGGCGCTGGCAGCTGCGCTCGACGGGCCGCTTCCCGGGCTGAGCGGCGCGCGAGGCGTTCCCGAGCCCGTTCCAGAACCCGGCCGGAAGCCGCCTCGGGTGCGAGATGCGCGGAGGCGGCCGCTGGAACACCTCGAGCTGGTTGTGATCACCCTCCCTGTGACGCGCGTTCCGCAAAAGGCCCACCCAAAGGTCGTTACGTGGGGCCGTAACGGGGGACGAATTGGCGTGGAGCTGATACGAGAGGAATACTCAAAAGGGAGTTTCCCGAAGATCGGAGGAATCCATGATCGCCCTCGGGATCATTCTCCTCATCGTCGGCTTTGTGACCGGCATCTCCGTCCTGTGGACCATTGGCATCATCCTTCTCGTCATCGGAGCGATCCTCTGGGTCCTGGGCGCCGCCGGGCACGCGATCGGTGGGCGTCGGCACTACTGGTAGGCGTCGGCACTACTGGTAGCAGAGCCGTCGACGCGCGCCGGAGAAGTGAGACTCGGCCCCCGCTCAGGTAACCGGCGGGGCAGACGAAAGCCGAGACCAGGACAGCGTTGAGGGCTCGACCGGCGCGCGCCGGTCGAGCCCTCAACCCATTCCATTCAGTGTCGGGTCGGCAAGACGGTGCCTCCAGGGCCGACCAGGGGTCCGTGACTCATGCGTCGGAGTAGCTGAAGTCGCCAACGGTCCAGCCGCTGACGTCCTTGATCGCGACGCGGTACATCCCGCCCGTCTCGGGGATCCCGATGCTTCCTTGCAGGATTCGGGCGACATGAAAATGCAGATGGGTGGGCGGCCCAGCGCGGTCCGGCCGGTCCTGCGTCTCGTCGGCGGTGAAGACGCCGGAGAAGGGGCCGAGGCGGTCCGAGTCCCTCAGGATCTCCGACACCCGCTGCCTCCACACGGCTTCGGGAGCCAACCGTCCGGTGATGACGGCGCCGCCGGTGACCACGGTCAGGGACATCTGATTGCTCCGCTCGGACTCCACCATGGCGGCCAGGTCGACGAGCAGTTCGTCAGCGTTCGACATGAGAGCCGATTTTATTCGTCCGTCCGGCCGGGTGTACCCCACTGGGCGCGACGGCCCCGGCGGAGGGCCTCCTGCGCGGGCCGCGGCACGGCCACCGCGACGTTGTCCGGCCCGGTCACGGAGGACGGCCGTGAAGGGCCGGCGCCGGGCCGAACCGACCCGGCGTCGCCGGCCGCGCTTACCGCGGAGACCTCATCTCCCCAGGTCAGCGATGGGGAGGAGTTCATACGTTGAAGCGGAACTCCACCACGTCCCCGTCCTGCATCACATAGTCCTTGCCCTCCATGCGGGCCTTGCCCGCCGAGCGGGCATCGGCCACCGAGCCGGTGGTGACGAGGTCCTCGTAGGAGATGACCTCGGCCTTGATGAACCCCTTCTGGAAGTCGGTGTGGATCACACCGGCCGCCTCGGGGGCCGTGGCGCCCTTCTTGATGGTCCAGGCGCGGGATTCCTTGGGGCCGGCGGTGAGGTAGGTCTGCAGGCCCAGGGTGTCGAAGCCGACGTGGGCGAGGGTGGCGAGGCCGGGTTCTTCCTGGCCCACGGACTGGAGGAGCTCGAGGGCCTCGTCCTCGTCCAGCTCGGCGAGGTCGGCCTCCAGCTTGGCGTTGAGGAAGATCGCCTCGGCGGGGGCGACGAGGGCGCGCTGCTCGGCCTTGAAGGACTCGTCGGTGAGCTCGTCCTCGTCGACGTTGAAGACGTAGAGGAAGGGCTTGGTGGTGAGCAGGTGCAGCTCGTGGAGGAGGGCGGCGCGCTCGCTGCCCTGGACGATGCCGGCGGAGAAGAGAGTGCGGCCCTCGTCGAGGATGGCCTTGGCCTCCTCGACGGCCTTGACCTGGGGCTGCTTGTCCTTCTTGATCCGGGACTCCTTGACCAGGCGCGGCAGCACCTTCTCGATGGTCTGGAGGTCGGCGAGGATCAGCTCGGTGTTGATCGTCTCGATGTCGCTCTTGGGCGAGATCTTGCCGTCGACGTGGACGACGTTCTCGTCCTTGAAGGCGCGGATGACCTGGCAGATGGCGTCGGACTCACGGATGTTCGCCAGGAACTTGTTGCCCAGGCCCTCGCCCTCCGAGGCGCCCTTGACGATGCCCGCGATGTCGACGAAGTCGACGGTGGCGGGGAGCTTGCGGGCCGAGCCGAAGATCTCGGCGAGCTTGTCCAGGCGGGGGTCGGGGACGCCGACCACGCCGACGTTGGGCTCGATGGTGGCGAACGGGTAGTTGGCCGCCAGCACGTCGTTCTTGGTCAGGGCGTTGAAAAGGGTCGACTTGCCGACATTCGGCAGACCGACGATTCCGATCGTGAGCGACACGTTGGCGACTTCCCGTAACTTCCCGTGGTCGGGATGTGAGGACAGAGGACGGACCCCGGCGGGGCCGGTCCACCAGTCTACGGGGCCGCCCCCGATCGCCCGGCCGATCACCCAGCCGGGCTGACAATCGGTCGAACACACTGCCAAGGTCCTGCGAAGGGCGTGTCCAAGACCGGATTCCCGCCCTCCGGCCGCCTACGTTGGTCGGGTGGAGCAATACAGCACGCGTACGCCGCGCCGCGCGGCGGCCCCGCCGCCCCGCCCGGCCGCGGACGACACGTACACCGGCCGGAGCCGAGGCGCCGGTCAGGGCCGTGGACGGCCCGGTGGCGCGGCCCGGGACGTCCGGCCGCCCGCGCGGCGGACGGGGCCGTCCGGTCCGGCCGCGGCGCTGCCCGCCGCGCTGCGGCGGGCCCGGGGGCTGTCCCTTCCGGACCCCCGGCTGACCGGGCTGGGCGCGGGGCTGCTGACCGCGCTCACCATGCTGGGCATCGGCTGTCTGGACGCGCTGCTGTTCTCCGGCTCACCCACCGTGTACAGCGTGCTCTTCCTGCCGGCCTGCGCGGCCTGCGGGCTGTGGGTGCGCCCCGCCGATCTGCTGGCGGCGCCGGTGACGGCGCCGCTGGCCTATACGGTCGGGCTGCTGCCGATCAACGACGGGTCGGCCGGCTTCAGCGGACAGGCGGTGGGGGTGTTCACCGCACTGTCGCTGCAGGCCGGCTGGCTCTACGCGGGGACGCTGCTGACCGTGGTGATCGTGCTCGTACGGCGGGCGGTGCTGGTCACCCGGCGTCGTCGGCAGCAGCGGCCGCGGCCATCGCGGCCCCCACGATCCCCGCGTTATTCTGCAGCTGCGCAGGCACGATCTCGGCCCTGACGCCCTCGATCAGCGGCAGGAACTTGTCCGCCTTACGGCTCACCCCGCCGCCCAGCACGAAGAGCTCCGGCGAGAACAGCATCTCCAGGTGATGGAGGTACTTCTGCACCCGGCGCGCCCAGTGCGACCAGCTGAGCTCGTGATCGTCCTTGGCCTTGGTCGAGGCCCGCTTCTCCGCCTCGTGGCCGTCCAGCTCCAGATGGCCCAGCTCGGTGTTGGTGAGCAGATGGCCGTCGGTGAAGAGCGCGCTGCCGATGCCGGTACCGAGGGTGAGTACGATCACGGTGCCCTTCACGCCGCGGGCGGCGCCGAAGGCCACTTCCGCGACCCCGGCCGCGTCCGCGTCGTTCAGCACCGTGACGGGGCAGTGCAGCCGCTCGCCGAGCTGTGACGCCAGATCGGTGCCGATCCAGCTCTTGTCGACATTCGCGGCGGTAAGAGTGACACCGTTCTTCACCACACCCGGGAAGGTCACCCCGACCGGCCGCCCGGACCAGCCGAAATGCCGGACGACCTCCACCACACCGTCCAGGACCGCCTCGGGCGTGGACGGATGCGGGGTGAGCACCTTATGGCGCTCCTCCGCGAGCTCACCCCGGTCCAGGTCCACCGGGGCGCCCTTGATGCCCGAACCGCCGATGTCGATGCCGAACACCTTCGCCGCGGACGCCCCCGTGGCCCCCTGGTCCTGCGTCACCGCTGCGGTCCCTCCGCCTCGGCGGCGACCGCCGCGGCCGCCGGCTCACCGGCCGCCGGCTCACCGGCCTCCGGCTCACCGGCGGACGTCGCGGCCGCTGCCGCCTCCGCCCGCAGGTCCCGGCGCAGCTCCTTGGGGAGCGAGAAGGTCAGGGACTCCTGCATCGGCTGGACGACCTCGACATCGCCGAAGCCGCGCTCGGCCAGCCACTCCAGGACGCCCTCGACGAGCACGTCCGGAACGGAGGCGCCCGAGGTCACGCCGACCGTGGTGACGCCCTCCAGCCATGCCTCGTCGATCTCGCTCGCGTAGTCGACCAGATGGCCGTCCTTGGCGCCCGCGCCGATGGCGACCTCCACCAGCCGCACCGAGTTGGAGGAGTTCTTGGAGCCGACCACGATGACCAGGTCGGACTCGGCGGCCACCTGCTTGATGGCGATCTGGCGGTTCTGGGTGGCGTAGCAGATGTCGTCGCTGGGCGGGCTGATGAGCTGCGGGAAGCGCTCCTTGAGCGCGTCCACGGTCTCCATGGTCTCGTCGACGGAGAGGGTGGTCTGGGAGAGCCAGACGACCTTGGACTCGTCGCGCACATCGACGTTCTTCACATCGTCGGGGCCGTCGACCAGGGTGATGTGCTCCGGGGCCTCACCGCTGGTGCCGATGACCTCCTCATGGCCCTCGTGACCGATCAGGAGGATGTCGTAGTCCTCCTTGGCGAACCGGACTGCTTCCTTGTGGACCTTGGTCACCAGCGGACAGGTGGCGTCGATGGTGGCCAGCTTGCGCTCGGCGGCCTCCTCGTGGACCACCGGCGCGACACCGTGCGCCGAGAAGATCACGATGGAGCCCTCGGGCACCTCTTCCGTCTCGTCGACGAAGATGGCGCCCTTTTTCTCCAGGGTCCGGACGACGTACTTGTTGTGGACGATCTCCTTGCGCACATAGATCGGCGCGCCGTACTGCTCCAGGGCCTTCTCGACGGCGATCACGGCACGGTCGACACCGGCACAGTAGCCACGGGGGGCCGCGAGCAGGACCCTTCGGGCGGAGGTTGCAGTCATGTCCCCCATGGTAGGGGCGATGACCCCGGGGTCTGTCGGTGGTGACCGATACCCTCGCGGTCATGGCTGTCAACACGTCCGCGGAGGCGCCGATCCCGGTCGGCGAGGTGTCCCGGCTGATCGGAAGCTGGATCGACCGGCTCGGCGCGGTGTGGGTCGAGGGGCAGATCACCCAGCTGTCCCGGCGCCCGGGCGCCGGTGTGGTGTTTCTGACCCTGCGCGACCCCAGTTACGACATCTCGCTGACCGTCACCTGCTTCCGCGCCGTCTTCGACCGCATCGCGGACACGGTGCGCGAGGGCGCGCGGGTCGTGGTGCACGCCAAGCCGGAGTGGTACGCGCCGCGGGGCCAGCTGTCCCTGCGGGCCGCCGAGATCCGCCCGGTGGGCGTGGGCGAACTGCTCGCGCGGCTCGAGCAGTTGAAGAAGGCGCTGGCGGCCGAGGGGCTGTTCGCGGCCGAGCGCAAGAAGCCGCTGCCCTTTCTGCCGCAGCTGATAGGGCTGGTCTGCGGGCGCGCCTCGGCCGCCGAGCGCGATGTGCTGGAGAACGCACGGCTGCGCTGGCCCGCCGTCCGCTTCGAGGTGCGCAATGTGGCGGTGCAGGGGGTGCACGCGGTGCCGCAGGTGATCGAGGCGGTCAAGGAGCTCGACGCGCTGCCGGAAGTGGACGTGATCGTGGTGGCGCGCGGCGGCGGCAGTGTGGAGGATCTGCTGCCGTTCTCCGATGAGCAGCTGGTGCGGGCGGTGGCCGCGTGCCGTACGCCGGTGGTCTCCGCGATCGGCCATGAGCCGGACTCACCGCTGCTCGACCTGGTCGCCGATCTGCGCGCCTCCACGCCCACCGACGCGGCGAAGAAGATCGTGCCGGATGTGGGCGAGGAGCTGATGCGCGTCCAGCAGCTGCGGGAGCGCGCGCTGCGCAGTGTGCACGGGCTGCTGGACCGGGAGGAGCGGGGGCTGGCCGCCGCGCTGGCCCGGCCCTGCATGCGGGAGCCGCACCGCATGGTGGACGAGCGGGCGGAGCGGATCACGGCGGTGCTGGAGCGCGCCCGCCGCTGCCTGGGCCATCTGCTGGACCGGGCCGACTCCGAGCTGGCCCACACCCAGGCGCGGGTGGTGGCCCTCTCCCCCGCCGCGACGCTGCGGCGGGGCTATGCGGTGCTGCAGCACCCCGACGGCTCGGTGGTGCGGGCGGCCGACGAGGTCACGGAGGGCGAGGAGCTGCGCGCGCGGGTCGCCGAGGGCGAGTTCCGGGCGCGCGTCGCTGTCGGTCCGGCTGAATAGGGTGAGGGGCATGGCGAAGACGGACGAGCAGGCCCAGCAGACCGCGCGGAGCGACGCCCCGGGGGCGGAGACCACGCTCGGCTATGAGCAGGCGCGGGACGAGCTGGTCGAGGTGGTCCGCCGGCTGGAGGCGGGCGGCACCAGCCTGGAGGAGTCGCTCGCGCTGTGGGAGCGGGGCGAGGAGCTGGCCAAGGTCTGCCGCCGCTGGCTGGAGGGCGCGCGGGCACGGCTGGACGCGGCGCTGGCGGACGAGACGGATGCGGACGCGGAAGGGGACGGCGAGGGCGAGGAGCGCCCGCCCGAGGGGTGACCGCCGGCGGTTTGCCGCTCACCGCTTGCCGTTCACCCCTTGTTGCTCGCCGCCGACCGGCCGGGCTGGGTGCTGCCCGGCGCCGCGCGGCCGGGTTCGGTTGTTGCCCGCCGTCGCACGGCCGTCGATGACCGGCCGCGCCCGATCACCCGCCGTCGTACGGCCGCACTCGATGCAGCGCGCCCGGTCCTCGCGCGCTGCGCACCATGTGATTCAGAGCACCTTCCGCACCCTGCGCCAACTTTTTAGTTGAACATTAATCTAAGCGCCGTACAGTAGAGGCCGTCAGCGATATCCCCGCTTATGCAGAGGTTTCTTCCATGGCACTCGTACTCGACCCCGCCGCTCAGGACCTTCTCTTCCGTGAGGCCCGCACCGCGAACACCTTCACCGACGAGCCGGTCACCGAGGAGCAGGTGCAGGCGATCTACGACCTGATCAAGTACGCGCCGACCGCGTTCAACCAGTCGCCGCTGCGCGTTGTGCTGGTCCGTTCCCCCGAGGCCCGTGAGCGGCTGGTCCAGCACATGGCCGAGGGCAACCAGGCCAAGACCTCCACCGCCCCGCTGGTCGCGATCCTCGCCGCGGACAACGAGTTCCACGAGGAGCTCCCCGCGCTCTTCCCGCACTTCCCGCAGGCGAAGGACGTCTTCTTCTCCGAGCGCGCCGCCCGTGAGCAGGCCGCCGCGCTCAACGCCTCGCTGCAGGCCGGTTACTTCATCCTGGGCATCCGCGCCGCCGGTCTCGCCGCCGGCCCGATGACCGGTTTCGACGCCGCCGGGGTCCAGAAGGAGTTCCTGGACGAGGACCACACCCCGCTGGTGGTCATCAACATCGGCAAGCCGGGCGAGGACGCCTGGTTCCCCCGTGGCCCGCGCCTGGACTACGACCAGGTCATCACCACGGTCTGAGCCACCACAGACCACACGCCGAAGGGCGTGGTCCGGACCGCCGGTCCGGACCACGCCCTTCGGTCGTCGCGCTCAGCCCTTCTTCTCGGTGAGCGCGCCGGCCATCTTCGTCAGCTGCCCGTACGACGCCGTCCCGGTGACCACCGTGGTCACGCCCGGCTCCTGGCGCACCAGCGCGTCGTACTTGTCGCCCTCGTAGCGGACCCACTCCTCGCCGTCGATCCGCTGGACGCGCTTCGTCTGCCGCGCCTGCTGTGTGACCTCTTCCACGAACGGCACGGGCTTGCCGTCGCTCTGCTCGACCGCGATGTACTCCTCGTCCTGGTCGAGGAAGCCGAGGTGCCAGAGCGCGCCGTCCGGCTCGGCGGCCGGGCGGTAGGTCACCGACGTCGCACGCCAGCCCTTGGGCAGGCTCCCGGGCTCGGGGGCGGCCACCGGGTACGGGGCGGCGCGGCGGGCCGTGTCCAGCTCCACGCGGTAGTCCACCGTCTTCACCCCGGAGCCCTTGGCGCCCTCGTCGTGCGGGATGCCGAAGAGGTAGATGGCCGCCGCGACGACGCCGATCGCCGCCAGCGACAGCACCATGTCCCGGACCGTCTCTTTGCCACGCATACCTGCCACGCCCCCTATCGTCCCTCATCCGGTCGCCGCACCTCGCAACAGGGCCGTGCTCATGCGTGGGGCTGTCTGCTCACTTAGCCAATCAGCGGATAAAGTCATGAACACCCTCACCCTCCTAGCCCCACGCGGGAAGGAGGGACCTCCCGGTCCGTCGCCGTACAGAAAGGTGCGCTCCGATGACCGAGCATCATCTCCCCTCCCAGCTCGAGGTCAGCCCCGAGGCTCCCGATCGCAACCTCGCCCTGGAACTCGTCCGGGTCACCGAGGCGGGTGCCATGGCCTCCGGCCGCTGGGTGGGCCGCGGCGACAAGAACGGCGCCGACGGCGCCGCCGTGAAGGCCATGCGCTCCCTCGTGCACACCGTCTCGATGAACGGCGTCGTCGTCATCGGAGAGGGGGAGAAGGACGAGGCCCCGATGCTCTTCAACGGTGAGCGCGTGGGCGATGGCACCGGCCCGGAGTGCGACGTGGCCGTGGACCCCGTGGACGGCACCACGCTCACCGCGAAGGGCATGGCCAACGCCGTCTCCGTGCTCGCGGTCGCCGAGCGCGGCACCATGTTCGACCCGTCGGCCGTCTTCTACATGGACAAGCTGGTGACCGGCCCCGACGCCGCCGAGTTCGTCGACATCACCGCTCCCCCTGGCGTGAACATCCGCCGGATCGCCAAGGCCAAGAAGTCCAGCCCCGAGGACGTCACCGTCGTGGTCCTCGACCGGCCGCGCCACGAGGGCATCGTCAAGGAGATCCGGGAGGCGGGCGCCCGGATCAAGTTCATCTCCGACGGCGATGTGGCCGGCGCGATCATGGCCGCGCGCGAGAGCACCGGCGTGGACCTGCTGCTGGGCGTCGGCGGTACACCGGAGGGCATCATCGCGGCCTGTGCGATCAAGTGCCTCGGCGGCACCATCCAGGCCAAGCTGTGGCCGAAGGACGACGAGGAGCGGCAGCGCGCCCTGGACGCGGGCCACGACCTCGACCAGGTCCTCGAGACCGACGACCTGGTCAGCGGCGACAACGTGTTCTTCGTCGCGACCGGCATCACGGACGGGGATCTGCTGCGCGGGGTGCGGTACCGCGCGGAGACCGCCACCACCCAGTCGCTGGTCATGCGGTCCAAGTCCGGCACCATCCGGCAGATCGACTCCACCCACCGGCTGGCCAAGCTGCGCGCCTACGCCGCTGTCGACTTCGAACGGCCCAGCTGAGCGCGCGGTACGTCACACAGACAGCGGGTAACGCCGACGGCACATGACAAGGGCCGGGCTCCGCCTCCCGGCGGGGCCCGGCCCTGGTCCCGAAGAGTTCAGCCCGCGGCGGCGACCCGCACCGCGCGCTGCAGCTCCGCCTCCCGGCGCCGGCGGCGGGCCAGCACGACCCGGCGCTCGGCCGCGGTCAGCCCGCCCCACACGCCGTACGGCTCGGGCTGCAGCAGTGCGTGCTCCCGGCACTCGACCATGACCGGGCAGCGCGCGCAGACGCGCTTGGCGGCCTCTTCCCGCGACAGCCTGGCAGCCGTGGGCTCCTTGGAAGGAGCGAAGAACAGCCCGGCCTCGTCCCGTCGGCACACCGCCTCCGAGTGCCAGGGGCCGGCCTGATCGCGCGCGGGAACGCGCTGCGGGGGCACGGCGGCTTCCAGCAGGGGCTGATGCGGTTGCAGCACGGTCTACTCCTGACGACGGCTCCGGTGGTCACCCTTGCCCGCCTCGAGGTGTACGGCCCCGTGAGCACCCCCATCAGCCGTACGAGAGACGATGCACCAAGCCTTACCCGCTGTGCGCGCGCTTATGCACACCGTTGTCCCACCCGGAACTTCCCCCGCGCATGCTCGTTCTTCAGGGCTTATGCCCGCAGGTTCTTCAGCCGCTTTCCCCGCTTGGGCTTGGCCTCGACACCCCCGAAGACCGCGAACCCGGTCACGTGGATCACCGGTGCGTCGGGGTCCTGCGCCTCGTACGTCCTGACGTCGAAACCGCCGAGGATGCCCGCGCCCGAGCCGCGCAGCGAGACGTTCTCCGGGACCTTGATGTCCACCCCGCCGAAGGCCGCCACGACATTGATGACGATCTCCCGGTGCTCGAAGACCGCCTCGGTCAGGTCGATCTCGACGCCGCCGAAGACCGCCAGGGCGTTCGTACGGCGCCTGACCCGCCAGCGACCCTTGCGCGTCGAACCGCCGAAGACCGCCACCAGGTTCTCCGACTCGGGCACGGTGCGCGCCCAGTCCGGCTCCGCGTCGTGGGCCGGCGCCGGGCCGGTGCCGCGGTCGGGGGCGGCGGGCAGATCGCGCACCAGGGGCTCCAGCTCGCCGAGGGTCTTGGCGCGATAGACCGCGTCGATCCGCTCGGCGTGCTCCTCCGGCTGGAGCCGCCCCTCGGCGAGGGCCTCCCGCAGGATGTCCGCGATCCGGTCGCGGTCCGCGTCGGACGCGCGCAACTCCCCCTCCGCGACGGGCGCGGACGCCGGGGCCGGAGTCGGAGCCGGAGCCGGGGTCGGAGCCGGGGCGACCGCGGGGGCCGCCGTGACGGGCGCGGGGGCCGCCGTGGCGGGTGCGGGGGCGGATTTGGTCAGGGGCACGGGCTGCTGCTCATCCACGGACTCAGGGTATCCAGTCGCGATCTATCGCGACTAGGGGACGATCCCTGACGGATCCCTGATCCTTCCCCCACCCGTCCCCGCGCTCGTCCCCGCGCCCGCGGCCGACCCCGCTACTGAGCCCTACCTCACAGATCCCGTTCCGCCGCCCCGTTCTACGCTTATGAACGCGCTGTCGACGAAGTCAGCCGAAGCCCTGTCGAGTGAGGAATGGCCGCGATGCCCCCCGTCTCCCGTCCCGCCCACCCAGCGTTTGCCTATTCGGACCTGCTGCCCCTGGGAGAAGACACCACGCCGTACCGCCTGGTGACCTCCGACGGCGTGAGCACCTTCGAGGCCGATGGGCGCACCTTCCTGAAGGTCGAGCCGGAGGCGCTGCGCAAGCTCGCGGCCGAGGCGATGCACGACATCTCGCACTATCTGCGCCCCGCCCACCTCGCCCAGCTGCGCCGCATCCTGGACGACCCGGAGGCCAGCGCCAACGACCGCTTCGTGGCGCTGGACCTGCTGAAGAACGCCAACATCGCGGCCGCCGGGGTGCTCCCGATGTGCCAGGACACCGGCACCGCGATCGTCATGGGCAAGCGCGGGCAGAACGTACTGACCGAAGGCGGCGACGAGGAGGCCCTGTCGCGGGGCGTCTTCGACGCGTACACCAAGCTCAATCTGCGCTACTCCCAGATGGCCCCGCTGACCATGTGGGAGGAGAAGAACACCGGCTCTAACCTGCCCGCGCAGATCGAGCTCTACGCGACCGACGGCGGCGCCTACAAGTTCCTCTTCATGGCCAAGGGCGGCGGCTCGGCCAACAAGTCCTTCCTCTACCAGGAGACGAAGGCGGTGCTGAACGAGGCATCGATGATGAAGTTCCTGGAGGAGAAGATCCGCTCGCTGGGCACGGCCGCCTGCCCGCCGTACCACCTGGCGATCGTGGTCGGCGGCACCAGCGCCGAGTACGCGCTCAAGACCGCCAAGTACGCCTCCGCGCACTACCTGGACGAGCTGCCCGCCGAGGGCTCCCCGACCGGGCACGGCTTCCGCGACAAGGAGCTGGAGGAGAAGGTCTTCGAGCTGACGCAGAAGATCGGGATCGGCGCGCAGTTCGGCGGCAAGTACTTCTGCCATGACGTCCGCGTGGTCCGGCTGCCGCGCCACGGCGCCTCCTGCCCGGTCGCCATCGCGGTCTCCTGCTCCGCCGACCGCCAGGCGCTCGCCAAGATCACACCGGAGGGCGTCTTCCTGGAGCAGCTCGAGACCGACCCGGCGCGCTTCCTGCCGGAGACGACCGAGGAGGAGCTGACCAAGGGCGCGGGCCCGGACCTGGACGCGGTCGCCATCGACCTCAACCGGCCGATGGACGACGTCCTGGCCGAGCTGACCCGGCACCCGGTCAAGACCCGGCTCTCGCTCACCGGCACGCTGGTCGTCGCCCGGGACATCGCGCACGCGAAGATCAAGGAGCGGCTGGACGCGGGCGAGGAGATGCCCGAGTACCTGAAGAACCACCCGGTGTACTACGCGGGCCCGGCCAAGACCCCCGAGGGCTACGCCTCCGGTTCGTTCGGGCCGACGACGGCGGGCCGGATGGACGCGTACGTCGAGCAGTTCCAGGCGGCGGGCGGCTCGAAGGTCATGCTGGCCAAGGGCAACCGCTCGAAGCAGGTCACCGACGCGTGTGCCGCGCACGGCGGCTTCTACCTGGGCTCGATCGGCGGTCCGGCGGCGCGGCTGGCGCAGGACTGCATCAAGAAGGTCGAGGTCCTCGAGTACGAGGAGCTGGGCATGGAGGCGGTCTGGCGGATCGAGGTCGAGGACTTCCCCGCGTTCATCGTGGTGGACGACAAGGGGAACGACTTCTTCCAAGATCCGGCGCCGCAGCCGACGTTCACGAGTATTCCGGTGCGGGGGCCCGGGGTGGCGTAACGCTTTGGGGGCGGCGGGGGCGTGGATGCGCCCCGCCGCCCTTACCCGTCCCATCCCGGGGGCTGCGCCCCAAGCCCCCGGCCGGCCCGGGTGGGCCTTGTCCTCAAGCGCCGGACGGGCTGGATCGGTCAGCCTCTCAGCGCTGCCTCGAAGGCTCCGGGGCGTTGGGTGACGCCGCTGCAGCGGGTGTTCGGGACGACGTTCTCGGCCGTCTCGGGGCCCGCGGCACCGGCCGTGGGGTCGGTCGGGGTGGCCGACTGGGTCATGTCCGGGGTGCACGGCTGGTCGCGTTCGGCGGACCACATCGACAGCCGTCCGATCCCCTTGTCCGCGGCGAACCGAGCCAGCCCGGACGCGTCCTCCAGCGTGAAGGTCTCGCCGGTGACGTCGTTGACCCCGATCATCGGTGTCACGGCGAGCACCTTCCAGGCGGCGGCGTCGGACATGCCGAGCACCTCGCGGATCCGGGCCTGTGCGGCGGTGGCCGCCTGGACGGCGTAGTCGCCCATGTCGCCCGTATGGTTCCCGCTGTAGTTCATCGCCATGATGTTGATGGTCGAGAGGATGACCCCCTCCTGTTTGGCGGCCTCCAACTGGGCGACGCTGTCGGCGGTCAGCCCGTCGGGCATGGCGGGCAGGGTGAAGGAGATGTTCAGGCCCTCGTGGGTGCGCTGGATCAGCGCGAGCGCCTGGGCGCGGCGGGCGGCGGCCTCGGGGTCGGCGAGCGCCTCGCCCTCGAGGTCGAAGTCGATCCGGTGTGCCTGGTAGCGCTCGATCACCTCGGCGTAGGCGGAGGCGAGTTCGGGGACGTCGGTGCAGACGGTGGCGAGCTCGGTGCCCTCGGCGCCGCCGAAGGAGATCCGTACGTCGCCGCCCGCCCGGCGGACGCCCTCGACCCGGGCCTCCAGCGCCTCGTCGTCGAGCGAGGTGCCGCCGTCCCACACCGGGGCGCAGCCGTCGCCCGCGACGACGAAGCCCAGGGTGAACTCCTTGACCCCGCGGGCGGCCGCGGCGGCCATGTCGTACCCCGAGTCCGACCAGGCGTTGACGTACGGCACGAACTCGGCGGGTGGCCGCGCCGCGGGGGGCTGCGACGCCTGCGGCGGTGAGGGCGCGGCGTGCGGCTCGGGCGACTGCTTGTGGTGTCCCGCCCATACGGCGATGGTGGCGCAGACCACCGCGCCGGCCACGGCGATTCCGCTCATGCGGGGGCTGGCCCTCATGGCTCTGGCTCCTTCTTGCGGTCCGGTACGAGGCGCCGGGGGCTGCGCCGCCCGAGCCGTTCTCCTCGCCAAACCTCGCATATTCCGTGAAGCCTACTGAACTATGACACACCGCATGTTTGACTTATATGTCGCATGTCGTATTTTCTGCATTAGCCTCTTCCGTATGGATCCTCAGTCAGATGTGGCCGAGCGCGCGCCTTCGCGTCCCCTCCGCGCTGACGTGGCCCGGAAGGGGCCCGTGTTCGTGGACCTCTCCGGGCGCCGTGGCCGACTGGTACGACATGTGGGCGTAGTCGCGGGGGCCGCCTGCCTCGGCTATTCGGCGGTCCTGGGGCTGGGCTACGCGGGCGGTACGCCGTTCGCGCCGCAGACGCTGATCCCCGGGCATCCCGTCTCCACCGAGGCGTTCGGCCGGCAGCCGAAGCACAGCCCGGAGGGTCGCACGGGGCCCTCCGGATCGCATGAGCGGCGCGAGGACGCGCGGGAGTACGCGTACGCCCCGACCCACCGTCAGCACCAGCGCCACCGGCACGACTCCGGGCGTCCGGAGCCCCAGGCCGCCCGGGAGCCCGTGGCCCTGCCCCCCATCACCACCCGGCCGCGGCCCGCGCCCCCGCAGCCCGCCCCGCCCAAGGCCCACCGCGCGGCGCCGCGGCACTCCCCCGCGCACCCCCGCCCCGGCGCCCGCCAGTCCGCTGAGGAACACCGGGCCGCGGGGCACCGCAAGCACCCCCACGCGCCCTCGCATCCGGCCGCCCACCCGCCCGTCAAGCACCCCGTGGACGCGTCGCACACCCCGCCGAAGAAGCACCCGGCCACCTCCAAGCCGCCGGCCAAGGGGTCCGGCCGCCCGCAGGCCCCCGGCCACACCACCAAGCCCGGCCACACCACGAAGCCCGGCCACGCCACGAAGCCCGGCCACGCCAATTCCCCCCAGAAGCCCCAGACCCAGAAGCCCCCGCAGGCCAACGCGCCCAAGCCCCCGAAGGGCCCCCAGGGGCCCGCCGGCGGCGGCAACCCGGCCGGTGGGCCGGGCACCCCCGAGGCCGAGGGCGAGGAGTCATGAGCGGCGGCAGACCGCCGAGGCTGCCGCGGCCGCGCCGCCGACCCCCCGCGCCCCGTCAGGACGGCGCGCCCCGCGCGGTGTTCCGGCTGACCGGCTCCGGGCGCCGCGCCGCGAGGCTCACGGGCAGGCTCCGGGTCATGGGCAGGTTCCGGGTCATGGGCAAGCTCCGGGTCACAAGCAGGCTCCGGGTCAAGGGCGGGCTCCGCACCCCCAAGCTGTTCAAAGTCGGCGGCCACGCTCCCGGGCTCCGTACCGTCAAGCTGCGAAAGCTCCGCACCCGCACCCGGATGGTGCTCGCCCTCGCCACCCTGCTCGCGCTGGTGTGCACCCTGCTGCTGGACGGCTATCTGCACGCCGAGGTCGGCAACGACGCCCGGGTGTACCGCTCACACGCCTCGCGCACCGTCCCCGACCGGCTGCGCAAGGGCGGGCCGGTGATCACCTTCGACCGGAAGGGGAAGGCCACCGAGCACGCCATCCCGTCCAAGACCATCGCGCTGACCTTCGACGACGGCCCGGACCCCCGCTGGACCCCGGAGATCCTCGACGTCCTGCGCCGCCACAAAGTGCGGGGGACCTTCTTCGTACTGGGCCAGATGGTGGTCCGCCATCCGGAGCTGGTCCGCCGGATGCGGGCCGCGGGCCATGAGGTCGGGGTGCACACCTTCTCCCATGTCGACCTGTCGTACCAGGACAAGGGGCGCATGGACCGCGAACTGGCCCAGTCCCAACTGGCCCTGGCCGGTGCGGCGGGCATCACCAGCTCGCTGTTCCGCGCGCCGTACGCCTCCAAGGTCCGTGCGCTGGACGACCGCACCTGGCCGGTGCAGCAGCACATCGGCTCCAAGGGCTACATCAGCGCGTTCGTGGACACCGACAGCGAGGACTGGCAGCGGCCCCCGGTCAAGGAGATCGTCCAGAACGCCACTCCCGAGGGGAAGAAGGGCGCGTCCGTGCTCTTCCACGACGCGGGCGGCAACCGCGCGCGGACCGTGAAGGCTCTGGGGCTGTACATCGAGCGGATGCAGAAGAAGGGCTACTCCTTCACCACCGTCACCGGTGCGCTCGGCGCCCACAGCGCCAACCACCCGGCCCGCACCGTGCCGATCTGGGAGGGCCGGGCGCTGATCTGGGCCGCCGCGTTCACCCACAGCGCGCTGCCCGCGCTGATGGCGCTGCTGGGGCTGGTGGGCTTCTCGGTGATCGGGCGGCTGCTGCTGATGGTGGTCCTCGCCTGGTGGCACCGGCGCTCGCGGGAGCGGCGGCGCTGGAGCCGGGTGCAGGAGGTGACGGATCCGGTGAGCGTGATCGTGCCCGCGTACAACGAGAAGGAGTGCATCGCCAACACCCTGAAGTCGCTGTCCGCCTCCACCCACCCGATCGAGATCCTGGTCGTGGACGACGGCTCCACCGACGGCACGGCCGATATCGCCGAGGCGATGGGGCTGCCCAACGTGCGGGTGCTGCGCCAGGCCAACGCGGGCAAGCCCGCCGCGCTCAACCGGGGCATCGCCCACGCCGGCCACGAGCTGATCGTGATGATGGACGGCGACACCGTCTTCGAGGCCACCACCATCCGTGAGCTGGTCCGTCCGTTCGCCGACTCGCGGGTGGGCGCGGTCGCGGGCAACGCCAAGGTGGGCAACCGGGGCAAGCTGATCGGCGCCTGGCAGCACATCGAGTACGTGATGGGCTTCAACCTCGACCGGCGGATGTACGACCTGCTGCGCTGCATGCCCACCATCCCCGGCGCGATCGGCGCCTTCCGCCGCCGGGCGCTGCTGGAGGCCGGGGGCATGAGCGCGGACACCCTGGCCGAGGACACCGACATCACCATCGCCCTGCACCGGGCCGGCTGGCAGGTGGTCTACCAGGAGCACGCCCGCGCCTGGACCGAGGCGCCCAGCTCGCTCGGCCAGCTGTGGAAGCAGCGCTACCGCTGGAGTTACGGCACCATGCAGGCGCTGTGGAAGCACCGCCGGTCGCTGATCGACCGGGGGCCCTCGGGGCGGTTCGGCCGGGTGGGGATGCCGCTGGTGGTGCTCTTCCAGATCCTCACCCCGCTGTGCGCGCCGCTGATCGACCTCTTCACCCTCTACGGGGTGATCTTCCTGGACCCGGTGCGCTCGCTGCTGGCCTGGGGCGCGCTGCTGCTGGTGCAGCTGCTGGGCGCGGCGTACGCGTTCCGGCTGGACCGCGAGAACTACCGGGCACTGGCCGTACTGCCGCTGCAGCAGATCGCCTACCGCCAGTTGATGTATCTGGTGCTGCTGCACTCCTGTGTCACCGCGGCGACCGGCGCCCTGCTGCCGTGGCAGAAGCTCAAGCGCACCGGTGAGGTGGAGACCCCGCGGGCGCCGGAGGCCGTACGGTGACCGGGCTCACTCGTTCGGCACGTCGGGCGCGGGAACACGGGGTGGCGTGATGACGCTGTGCTGGACGGAGGTGTCCCCATGACCGACGAGAGCCACCGCGACGACAGCCCCCAGGAGGGCTACCGCATCGAGCACGACTCGATGGGAGAGGTGAGGGTCCCGGCGCACGCCAAGTGGCGCGCCCAGACCCAGCGGGCGGTGGAGAACTTTCCCGTCAGCGGGCAGCGGCTGGAGCGGGCGCACATCGAGGCGCTGGCCCGGATCAAGGGCGCGGCCGCCCTGGTCAACGCCGATCTGGGCGTGGTGGACAAGGACATCGCGGGGGCCATCGCGGAGGTGGCGGCCCAGGTCGCCGAGGGCCGCTGGGACGATCACTTCCCGGTGGACGTCTTCCAGACCGGCTCCGGCACCTCGTCCAATATGAACACCAATGAGGTGCTGGCCACCCTGGCGAGCGAGCGTCTGGGCCGCCCGGTGCACCCGAATGACCATGTGAACGCCAGCCAGTCCTCCAACGACGTCTTCCCCTCGTCGATCCACATCGCGGCCACCGCGGCCGTCACCCGCGATCTGATCCCGGCCCTGGCCCATCTGGCGGAGGCGCTGGAGCGCAAGGCGGCCGAGTTCGCGAAGGTGGTCAAGGCGGGGCGCACCCATCTGATGGACGCCACTCCGGTGACCCTGGGTCAGGAGTTCGGCGGCTACGCGGCGCAGGTGCGGTACGGGATCGAGCGGCTGCGCGCCGCGCTCCCCCGGCTGGCCGAGCTGCCGCTGGGCGGTACGGCGGTGGGCACCGGGATCAACACCCCGCCCGGGTTCGCCGCCGCCGTCATCGCCGAGCTGGCCCGCGCCACCGGGCTGCCGCTGACCGAGGCCCGGGACCACTTCGAGGCGCAGGGCGCGCGGGACGGGCTGGTGGAGACGTCCGGGCAGCTGCGGACGATCGCGGTCGGCCTCACCAAGATCTCCAACGATCTGCGCTGGATGGCGTCGGGCCCCCGTACCGGGCTCGCCGAGATCGCCCTGCCCGATCTGCAGCCCGGCTCCTCGATCATGCCGGGGAAGGTCAACCCGGTGATCCCCGAGGCCACGCTGATGGTCGCGGCGCAGGTCACCGGCAATGACACCACCGTGGCCATGGCCGGGGCCGCCGGGAACTTCGAGCTCAATGTGATGCTCCCGGTGATCGCCAAGAATCTGCTGGAGTCGATCCGGCTGCTGACCAATGTCTCCCGGCTGCTCGCGGACCGTACCGTCGACGGGATCACCGCCAACGCCGAGCGGGCCCGGGAGTACGCCGAGTCCTCGCCGTCCGTCGTCACCCCGCTCAACCGCTACCTCGGCTACGAGGAGGCGGCGAAGGTGGCCAAGCGGTCGCTGGCGGAGCGCAAGACCATCCGGGCGGTGGTGCTGGAGTCCGGCTACGTGGAGCGCGGGCTGCTGACGGTGGAGCAGCTCGACGAGGCGCTGGACGTCCTGCGCATGACGCATCCTTAGCCGGGCGTTGGCCGCCGGTTGCGGCATAGGTCACGGCATCGCGGCCCCGGCGCACCTAAGATCTGCTCATGACAGCGGACATCGCGGAGACGACGGGGACGGCGGACATCGCCCGGTGGGCACCGGGTGACCATATCCTGTGGCGCTATCGGGCCAACGCCTCCGAGCTCATCCACATCTGCCGTCCCGTGACCGTCGTCGAGGACACCGCCGAGCTGCTCGCCGTCTGGCTCGCCCCCGGCACCCCCTGCGTCAAACCGCAGCTCACCGACGGCACCTCGGTGCACCACGAGCCGCTGTCCACCCGTTACACCAAGCCGCGGACCACCGCGCTGTCCCAGTGGTTCGGCACCGGGGTGCTGAAGCTGGCGCGGCCCGGTGAGCCGTGGTCGGTCTGGCTGTTCTGGGACCAGGGCTGGCAGTTCAAGAACTGGTACGTGAACCTGGAGGAGCCCCTGGTCCGCTGGGCCCGCGGAGTGGACTCCGAGGACCACTTCCTGGACATCGCGGTCTACCCCGACCGCAGCTGGGAATGGAAGGACGAGGACGAGTTCGCGCAGGCGCAGCGGGCCGGGCTGATGGGCCCCGAGCAGGCGGAGCGGGTCCGGACCGCGGGCCGGGCGGCCGTGGCGGCCATCGAGTCCTGGGGAGCGCCGTTCCGGGACGGGTGGGAGGACTGGCGGCCCGACCCCGCATGGTCCGTGCCCGCCCTTCCGGCGGACTGGGGCCGTACGGACAACAAGCACACCTCGGCACACTCGAGGTCATGAACCTCTTGTCGTGTCCCAGTGTTTCAAACGTAGGATCGTCGTCCGGAACACTGCCCATGCGGGACACCAGACGCCGGCGCAAGTCACGGGCGATGCGCAAGATCTGACGTATTGTCACAGGAGGGGGCGGAGTCGTGAGCGGTGAGGACGCGTGCGGGGACGGTTACGAGGGCTATGAGGACTTCGACCGCCTCGCACTGGACCGCAGCGGTCAGGCGGACGCCTTCGACACCATCGGCGACCGCTATGACGAGGCCTTTCCGTACAAGGAGGGCCAGCTCGCGGCCGGCCAGTGGCTGGCCGAATCGCTGCCGCCCGGCTCCCGGGTGCTCGACGTCGGCTGTGGTACGGGCCTGCCCACGGCCCGTCAGCTGGTCGACGCGGGGCACGAGGTGGTCGGGATCGACATCTCCCCGGGGATGCTCAAGCTGGCCCGGGACAATGTGCCGGAGGCCACCTTCCACCATGTGGACATCGTCGATCTGCGGGTGGGCGGCCGGTACGGCCCGGGAGGCCCCCGGGAGCTCGGCCCCTTCGACGGCATCGCCGCGTACTTCACCCTGCTGCTGCTGCCCCGCCAGGAGATCCCGTACGCCCTGCGGACCCTGCACGCGGTGCTCAGACCCGGGGGGCTGCTGGGGCTGGGCATGGTGGAGGCGGACATCGACGACTTCCCCATCCCGTTCCTCGGCAACTCGGTCCGGGTATCCGGTTATCTGCGGGACGAGCTGCGCCAGGTCGTACGCGAAGCGGGCTTCGAGATCGCCGGGGAGGACTCACACGCGTACGCCCCGGCCAGCACGGACGTACCACCCGAGATCCAGCTCTATCTGAACTGCCGACGACGTGCCTGACACTCGGTGCGCCCACGACCTGCGGGCGCACGGCCCCGGACGGATGGAAACCCACGCGTGACGGAGCACCCCACCTCCCACAACAGGCGGCAGGCGGCCACCTCTGCCGCCGCCCCGGGCGCACCCGCGCCCGACGACGCGCACGGCGCGGTCCCGGACCCGCGGACCGCCGTGCGGCAGACGGCTGCCCCCGGCCAGGAGCCCGGCGACGGCCGCCCGCGTCCTGCCGCGCCCCGTCCGGTCGGCGCCGGATCCGCGGGCCCGGCGGCCCATGACGGACCCCCGGGCCCCGAAGGGGAGCCCCTGCCGCGCGCCAGAGAGCGCGGCGGCGCCCCCGACGGCGCCGGCCGGACCGGGCGCGGGCGCCGTGGCCGCGGCAGGGACGGCGCCAATGGCACCGACGGCACCGACGGGCGGCCAGGCGCCGCCGCGGCGCGCGGTGGCGGAGGCAGGGAGCGCCGGAACACGGCGGAGAGCGAGCACCCGGCGCAGCCGGAGCACGGCACACCGGAGGGCGAGCCTGTGTGGGACGCGGATCGCAATGCCGCAAGGGGCGCGTCGGGCCGGCCCGGAGGGCCGAGCGGCGGCACCGGCCCCGACGAGCAGCCCCCGGCCGCCCAGAGCGGCGGCCGGGGCCGGGAAGCCGCGCGCCGGGGCGCCGGCGCGGGCGAGCACCCGGAGCGTGCCGTCGAGACCCACGCGGCGGCCGCCTCGGCGGGCGAGGTGACGTACAGCGCGCCGGAGGGCGGAGTGCCCACGGCGCCGCCCGCGGGCGGATCCACCGCCGCCGCCGAGGCCGCCACGCGGGACCGGGGCGGCGACCGGCTGCGGTTCGTGGGGGCCGCGACCCGGCGGATCGCCCGGGGCATCGACCTGGACGAGATCGTGCTGGGCCTGTGCCGGGCCACCGTGCCCACCTTCGCCGACGCGATCCTGGTGTATCTGCGCGATCCGCTGCCGGTCGGCGACGAGCGCCCGGTCGGCCCGGTGGTGCTGCGGCTGCGCCGCACCGACCGGATCCCGCTGGACCCGGACACCGACAGCGGCCGGCTCTCGCTGCTGCCCTCCCAGCCGGATCTGTCGCCCGCCGTGGGCGGCGGCCCGGCCGCCGAGCTGTGCGAGGTGGAGGCGGGCGGTCCGCTGGCCGAGGTGCTGCGCGGGGTGCGGCCGGTCTTCGGCGACTCCCAGGCCGCCCGCGCCGCGCTGCCCGAACTGCTCGGCGAAGGCCCCTCGGTGGCGACCGGTCAGCGCACCGTGCTGGCGCCGCTGCGCGGCCGCCGCCGGGTGATCGGCGCGGCCGTGTTCGTACGCCGCCCGGACCGGCCGCCGTTCGAACCGGACGATCTGCTGGTGGCCGCGCAGCTCGCCACCCACACCGCGCTCGGCGTCGACAAGGCGGTGCTGTACGGGCGCGAGGTGTACATCGCGGACGAGCTGCAGCGCACCATGCTGCCCGACTCGCTGCCGCAGCCCACCGGCGTCCGGCTGGCCAGCCGCTATCTGCCCGCGGCCGAGACCGCGCGGGTCGGCGGCGACTGGTACGACGCGATCCCGCTGCCGGGCAACCGGGTGGCGCTGGTGGTCGGCGACGTGATGGGCCATTCGATGACCTCCGCCGCGATCATGGGCCAGCTGCGCACCACCGCGCAGACCCTGGCCGGGCTCGATCTGCCGCCGCAGGAGGTGCTGCACCACCTCGACGAGCAGGCCCAGCGGCTGGGCACCGACCGCATGGCCACCTGCCTGTACGCGGTCTACGACCCGGTCGCGCACCGCATCGTGGTCGCCAACGCGGGCCATCCGCCGCCCCTTCTGCTGCACCGGGGCGGCCGCGCCGAGGTGCTGCGGGTGCCGCCGGGGGCGCCGATCGGGGTCGGCGGGGTCGACTTCGAGGCGGTCGAGCTGGACGCCCCGGCCGGGGCCACCCTGATGCTCTACACCGACGGGCTGGTCGAATCGCGGATGCGCGATGTGTGGACCGGGATCGAGCAGCTGCGGGAGCGGCTGACCGCCACCGCCCGGCTCACCGGCCCCAACCCGCCGCCGCTGGAGCCGCTGTGCGACGAGGTGCTGGACATGCTCGGCCCCGGCGACCGCGACGACGACGTGGCGCTGCTCGCCGCCCGCTTCGAGGGCATCGCGCCCAGCGATGTCGCCTACTGGTTCCTGGACCCGAAGGCGCAGACCGCCGGGCAGGCCCGCCGGCTGGCCCGCCGCGCGCTGGCCCGCTGGGACCTGGACGATCTGACGGACGCGGTGGAGCTGCTGGTCAGCGAGGTGGTCACCAACGCGGTGCGCTACGCCGAGCGGCCCATCACGCTGCGGCTGCTGCGCACGGACGTGCTGCGCTGCGAGGTCGGCGACGACGTCCCCCAGCTGCCGCGGCTGCGCCAGGCCCGGCCGTCCGACGAGGGCGGCCGCGGGCTGTATCTGGTGAACCGGATGGCGCGGCGCTGGGGCGCGACCCGGCTGTCCACGGGCAAGGTCGTCTGGTTCGAGCTCGCGATGCCGTGAGGCGCACGGTCGTGAGGCGTACGGTCCCGGGCCGCCCGGTGCGGGGCCGTACGGTTCAGGACCTCGCGCTGAGGTAGGCCACCACCATGTCGCCGAGCATCCGGCGGTAGTGGGCGCGGCGCTCCGGGTCCAGGGGGTCGCGGCCGAAGAGGGTGCCGAAGGTGTACTGGTTGGCCACCGGGAAGACGGCGAACGAGCTGATCATCATGTGGACGTCGACGGCGTCCGTGTCGTTCCGGAAGACGCCCTGCTCACGGCCGCGGGCGAGGATCCCGGAGATCAGGTCGATCACCGGCGTGCCGGCCTTGGCCAGCGTCTCGGACTTGACCAGGTGCTCGGCCCGGTGGATGTTCTCGATGGACACCAGCCGGATGAAGTCGGCGTGTGCGGTGTGGTGGTCGAAGGTCAGCTCGGCCAGGTGCCGGATGGCCTCGGCCGGGTCCAGACCCGTGACGTCCACGGCCTGTTCGGCCTCGCGGATACCGGTGTAGGCACGCTCCAGGACCTTGATGTAGAGCTGCTCCTTGCCGCCGAAGTAGTAGTAGATCATCCGCTTGGTGGTGCGGGTGAGGGCGGCTATCTCGTCGACGCGGGCCCCGGCGTAGCCGCGCTCGGCGAATTCCCGGGTCGCGACGTCCAGGATCTCGGCCTGGGTGCGGACGGCGTCGCGGAGGCGGCTGTTCTTCGGCGGCTGATCGCTCATGCTGGGCCCACTCTACGTGCAGGGGGTTCACAGGAAGGCGTCCCGGGGTTTTTACTGTCCGAGCTACTAACGAACCAGTTCGTACATTAATCCGGAACGCAGGAGGTCACCCGTATGCGGGGCAGCGCACACCAGCGGGAGTCACCGAAGGGCCGGGAGTCCTGTCTGGTGGGGCTGATCGGCTCCGGCGTGGGCCCCTCGCTCTCCCCCGCCCTGCACCAGCGCGAGGCCGACCGCCACGGGCTGCGGTATCTCTACCGCACGATCGACATCGATCCGCTGGGCCTCGGCCCGGACGGGGTCGGCGAGTTGGTGCGGGCCGCCGCCCGGCTGGGCTTCGACGGGCTGAACATCACCCATCCCTGCAAGCAGACGGTCATCGGTCACCTCGACGGGCTGTCGGAGGACGCCGCGCTGCTCGGCGCGGTCAATACGGTGGTCTTCGGCGAGGACGGCCGGGCGATCGGCCACAACACCGACGGGTCCGGCTTCGCCCGCTCCTTCGCCCGCGGTCTGCCCGACGCACCCCCCGGCGAGATCGTGCTGCTCGGGGCGGGCGGGGCGGGCGCCGCCGTCGCCCACGCGCTGCTGACCGTCGGCGCCGACCGGCTGACGCTGGCCGACACCGATCCGGCGCGGGCCACCGGGCTCGCCGGGACGCTGGCGGCACGGTTCGGCGCCGCCCGGGTCCGTACCGTGCCCGACGGCGGGCTCCCGGCGGCCGTCGATGCCGCCGACGGGCTGGTGCACGCCACCCCCACCGGGATGGCCGCCCACCCCGGGCTGCCACTGCCCGCCGGGCTGCTGCGGCCCGGGCTGTGGGTCGCCGAGGTGGTCTACCGCCCGCTGGTCACCCCGCTGCTGACCGCCGCCCGCGCGGCCGGCTGCCGCACCCTGGACGGCGGCGGCATGGCCGTCTTCCAGGCCGCCGACGCCTTCCGGCTCTTCACCGGCCGCGAACCCGACGCCGAGCGGATGCTCACCGACCTCACCGACCTGCTCGAGCTCCCCGCCGGAGGCTGATCATGCGCAAGTCCATCGCCACCGTGTGCCTCAGCGGCACCCTCGAGGACAAGCTCACCGCCATCGCCGCCGCCGGTTTCCACGGGGTCGAGATCTTCGAGAACGACCTGCTGGCCAGCCCGCTGTCCCCCGAGCGGATCCGGGACCGCGCCGCCGAACTGGGCCTCACCATCGACCTCTTCCAGCCCTTCCGCGACTTCGAGGCCGTCCACGAGGACCTGCTGGCCCGCAATCTGCGCCGGGCCGAGAAGAAGTTCGCGGTCATGGAGCGGCTCGGGGCCGATCTGATGCTGGTGTGCTCCAGCGTCTCCCCCGCCGCCCTCGACGACGACGCCCTCGCCGCCGAACAGCTGCGGCTGCTCGCCGAACGGGCCGCCGCCCACGGCATCCGCATCGCCTACGAGGCGCTGGCCTGGGGACGGCATGTGAACACCTACGACCACGCCTGGCGGATCGTGCGGGAGGCCGGCCACCCCGCGCTCGGCACCTGCCTGGACAGCTTCCACATCCTCTCGCGCGGCTCGGACCCCCAGGGCATCGAGGAGATCCCCGGCGAGAAGATCTTCTTCCTCCAGCTCGCCGACGCCCCGCTGATGGCCATGGACGTCCTCCAGTGGAGCCGCCACTACCGCTGCTTCCCCGGGCAGGGCGGCTTCGACGTGGCGGGGCTGCTGGAACACGTGCTGCGGGCGGGCTACGACGGACCGCTGTCCCTGGAGGTCTTCAACGACGTCTTCCGGCAGGGCGATACGGCCCGCACCGCCGTGGACGCGCTGCGCTCGCTGATCGCCCTGGAGGAGGCCGCGGGCCGCACCGAGCTTCCCGCCCCCGTCGTCCCCACCGGCTTCGCCTTCGCCGAACTGGCCTCGGGCGGAGCCGAATTGTCCGCGCTGCTGACCGGGCTCGGCTTCGCCCGCACCGGCCGCCACCACTCCAAGCCCGTGGAGCTGTGGGAGCAGGGCGAGGCCCGGATCGTCCTCAACTCCGGCCTCGACGCCACCACCGGCCACCCCGAGCCCGCGCTCGCCGCCATCGGCCTGGAGACCCCCGACCCTGCCTCGTCCACGGGCCGGGCACGGGCCCTGCTCTCCCCCGTCCTGCCGCGCCACCGCGCCGTGGCGGACGCCCCGCTGGACGCGGTTGCCGCACCCGACTCCACCGAGCTCTTCTTCTGCCGCACCGAACACCCCGACCACCCGAGCTGGACCGGCGACTTCACCCCGCGCGCCCACGCGGCCTCCCCCGCCGGCATCACCCATATCGACCATGTGGCGCTCACTCAGCCCCGGCACCACTTCGACGAGGCGTCGCTGTTCTACCGCGCCGTCCTGGGGCTGCGGCCGCACGAATCCCTGGAGCTGGCCGATCCGTACGGGCTGCTGCGCAGCCGGGCCGTGTCCAACGCGGACGGCTCGGTGCGCCTCGCCCTCAACGTGGCCCAGGTCCGGCCGGGTTCGGGTCCTTCCGGCTCCCTGTGGCAGCACATCGCGCTGCACAGCCGGGACATCCTCGCCACCGCGCGCCGGCTGCGGGAACTCGGCGCACCCCTGCTGCCCATCCCCGACAACTACTACGACGACCTCGAAGCGCGCCATGAGCTCGACCCCGGGCTCCACCGCACCCTGCGCGAACTCGGCCTGCTCTACGACCAGGACGACAGCGGCACCTTCCTGCATCTGTACACGGCCACCGTCGGCCGGGTCTTCTTCGAGATCGTCCAGCGGATCGACGGCTACCAGGGCTACGGCGCGGCCAACGCCCCCGTACGCCTGGCCGCGCAGCACGCCCGCACCCGCTGAGCACCACTGCACACCGCTGCACACCGCTGAAGTAGCGCCAACCCCCTTTCCCCGTCCCCGTACCGACCTCGCCGTCCCCCCGAGGAGCCGCCATGTCGTCAGCGCCGTCGACACCGTCACCATCCGCCGAGCGCCCGGCCCACCCCGCCGACGCGCCACCCGATCTGCTCGATCTGCCCGATCCACCGCCGCTGCGCACGATGGTCGGCCCGGGGGTCGTCGCCGTCGGGATCGGCATGGCGGCGGGCGAGATCATCCTGTGGCCGTATCTGACCTCGATCGGCGGGCTCGGGCTGCTGTGGCTCGCGGTGGTGACCCTCGTCATCCAGACCGTGATCAATCTGGAGATCGAGCGCTACACCCTGGCCACCGGGCAGACCGTGGTCGCCGGTTTCTCCCGCTGGTCCAAGGCATGGGGCATTCTGATCTGCCTGGCCGGCGCGTTCCAGTACGTCTGGCCGGGCTGGGCCACCTCCGGCTCGACGGTGCTCACCTATCTGACCGGCGGCGGCGATGTCACCTGGATCACGGTGGGCTCGCTGGTGGGCTTCGGGGTGGTGCTGACCGTCTCACCGGTGGTCTACCGCACGATCGAGAAGGTCGAGGTGGTCAAGGTCGGGCTGACGCTGTTCTTCCTCGCGGTCATCGCCGTCGCCGTCATCGGCTGGCACACCTGGAGCACGGCGGGCGAGCAGACCGTCACCGGCGCCGGGCGGATCCCGGACCGCATCACCTTCACCATGATCCTCAGCGCGATCGGCGCGGCCGGGGCGGGCGGGGTGCACAATCTGGTGCTCAGCAACTGGATCCGGGACAAGGGCTACGGCATGGGCGCCCATGTCCCCAAGCTGGTCTCCCCCATCACCGGCCAGTCGGAGGCGTCGGGCGCCGACCGCTACGCCTTCCCGCAGGACGAGGCGAACCTGGCCCGCTGGCGGGTGTGGTGGCGCCGGGCCAACACCGAGCACATCGTGTCGTTCTTCGTGGTCTGCCTGGTGACGATCGGGCTGATGAGCATGCTCGCGTACGAAACCCTCTTCGGACGCGACGATGTGGAGAACAGCCCGACGTTCCTGCGGATCCAGGGGGATCTGCTGGGGCAGCAGGTGGGCGACTGGCTCAAGATCGTGTTCTTCGCGGTGGCCACGGTCTCGCTCTGGGCCGCCTCGATCGGTCTGCTCGACGTCATCGGACGGGTGGTCAGCGACTTCGCCAGGCGCAACTACCTGCGGGAGTCGGCCTTCTGGACCGAGGGGCGGCTGTATTTCGCGGTCGTATGGGCCGAGGTGGGCATCGGCTCGGCGATCCTGCTGTCCGGGGTGAACCAGCCGATCGTGCTGCTGACCATCTCCACCTGCACCGCCTCGGTCGTCACCCTCGTCTACTCGGTGCTGCTGATCCGGCTCAACCGCCGCGATCTGCCCGCGGCCGTACGGCTGCGGGGCTCACGGCTGGGCATGATGCTGCTGGCCATCGGCTTCTACGGCTTCTTCGCCCTCGCGATGCTCAAGAGCCAGATCGAGGCGAACTTCTGACCCACGGGGCCTTTCGGCCTTCCGGCCTTACGGCCAGGCGGTCCGGTGCGGGCGTGCCGAGGGGCACGCCCGCACCGGGCCGTCACTGCTGGTCTCTGCGGAGAACGCCGCCGGCGTCGTCACCCGAGGACGAAGTCGACGGGTCGGGCGCGCTCGGGGAGCCTGGCGCGGACGGCGACCCCGAGGACGTGGCGGAGGGCGACCCGCTGTCGGACGGGGAGGACGACGGCGACGACGAGGGCGACTCACTGGCGGACTCGCTCGCCGACGGACTGGACGACGGCGACTCCGAGGTGTCGCTCGAACTCGGCGACGGGGGCGGCTTGACCGCCGCCCCCATGTCGGTGTCCAGGTCGAACTTCGAGGCGTCCTGGCCGCTCAGCGCGGCCTTGGTGTACGCGGCCCAGATCTCGGCCGGGAAGCCACCGCCGTTGACGCGGCCGCCGCCCGCGGTGCCCTTGAGCGAGACCTGCTGCTTGTCGCCCTCTCCGAACATGCCGACCGAGGTCACCAGGTCGGGGGTGTAGCCGGAGAACCAGGCCGACTTGTTGTCGTCGGAGGTGCCGGTCTTGCCCGCGACCGCCTGGCCCTGCTGCCGCACCGCCTGGCCGGTGCCGTCGTCGACCACTCCGGTGAGGACGGAGGTGACGGAGTCGGCGGCGCCGCGGCTGATCGCCTGGCCGTTGGTGGGATCGGGCAACTGGGGCCGCTCATCGCCCTTTTCGGCGGACTTCACGATCGCCGGGGTGACCGTCTTGCCGTGGTTGTCGAGCGTCGCGTAGACCCCGGCCATCTCCTTGGGGCTGGCGCCCATCACGCCCAGCGACATCGCGGGGCGCACATCGAAGCCGCCCGCGTCCTTGCTCATGCCCAGGTCGATGGCGGTGCTCTTCACCTTGTCCAGGCCCACGTCCACCGCCATCTGCGCGAAGACGGAGTTGACGGAGTTGTTCATCGCCTTCTGGACGGAGATGGGGCCGTAGGACTTGTCGTCCTCGTTGGGCGGGGCGAAGCCGGTGAGGGAGCCCTTGACCGGCCGCTTGCTGGTGCCGTCGTAGATGGTGCTCGCCGTGATCGGCGTGCCGTCCTGGGTGGTCGAGCCGTTCTCCAGGGCCGAGGCGAGGATGAGCGGCTTGAAGGTGGAGGCGGGCTGGTAGTCCGAGCGGGTGGCGTTGTTGAAGTAGTGGTCGGTGTAGCCCGCACCGCCGTACATCGCCACGATGCCGCCGGTCTTCGGGTCGACCGAGGTTGCGCCGACCTGGGCGTGCTTGTCGACCGTGCGCTTCTTCGGGTCCAGCTTGTCGGTCAGTTCGGTGCGGACCGCCTTCTCCAGCGCCTTCTGCTTCTTCTTGTCGATGTTGAGGGTGATCGTCCAGCCACCGGCCTCGATCTCGTTCTCCGAGACCCCGGCCTTGATCAGTTCCTTCTGGGCGGCGTCGATGAGGTAGCCGGCCTGGCCGTCGCGTCCGGCGATGGGGCGCGGTCCGACGGGCACGGGGAACTTCATACCCTCGCGCTCGCTCTTCGGCAGCCAGTCCTTATCCACCATGTTGTCGAGGACGTAGTTCCAGCGGGCCTTCACCAGCTTCTTGCCCTTGGGCCCCGCCGCCGACCAGTCGTACTGGCTGGGTGCCTGGAGCACCGACGCGAGATAGGCACCCTGCGCGACGCTGAGGTCCTCGACGTCCTTGTCGTAGTAGGCGCGGGCGGCGGCCTGGATGCCGTAGGCGCCGCGGCCGTAGTAGCTGGTGTTGATGTAGCCCGCGAGGATGTAGTCCTTGGACTTCTGCTGGTCGACCTTGAGGGAGATCACCAGTTCCTTCAGCTTGCGGCTGACGGTCTGTTCCTGGCTCAGGTAGTAGTTCTTGACGTACTGCTGGGTGATGGTCGAACCACCCTGCTTGCCCCGGCCCAGCGCGGTGTTGATCAGACCGCGCGCGGTGCCGGTGAACGAGACGCCGGAGTCGCTGAAGAAGTCCTTGTTCTCGGCAGCGACAAAGGTGTGCTGCACCTTCTTGGGGATCTTGGACAGCGGTACGGACTCACGGTTGACGTCGCCCGTCTTCGCCATGATCGTGCCGTCGCTGTACTTGTAGATGTTCGCCTCCGCCTTGGCCGCGGCGTTGGCAGGGGGAACATCGACCCACAGATAGAGGACGAAGAACGTCCCGAGGAGCAACGCGCAGAACCCCAGGACGTAGCCGAGCACCCATTTCCAGGTGAAGAAGCGGCGTATGCCCCCCGACTTCGCCGCCCGCTTGGCTCTGCGAGCGCCCTTCTGCCGCGCGCGTCGCTCTTCCGCTCTACCCATCGCTCCCGCCGCTCCAGTCCATAAGCCCCCCAGGCCAGCTCATGAAGCTAACACCGCAACAACCCTCAAATGCTCATCGATCTCGCTTTTTCCGAAGGTGACAAAAAGCACCCACTCCAAGGGAACTGACGGCTTACGGGCGCCAAGGGTTGCCAGGAGCGCGTAATGTGCTATCACTTTGATAGGAGCGGGAACGCACCCGCAGCACCGAACGGAAACGGGGACCCACCCATGGCCGACGCCACCTCCACCGAGGGCATCACCGACCAGGCCGACATACCGGCCCTTCCGGAGCCGCACGTCCGGGAGCGGCCCGCGCGCAACGTCAGCGGCGGGCTGGCCCTGCTCGGGGGCATGGCCGGACTCGCGGGCGGCGTCGGCCTGATCTTCGCGGGGGCCGCCGTCGCCTCCCACCACAAGGGCGCCGGGTCCACCCTGCTGATCGTCTCCGGCATCGTGGTGATCATCGCCTCGATCCTCACCATGTGCGGCCTCAACACCATCGCGCCCGGTGAGGCCCGGGTGGTCCAGCTCTTCGGGCGCTACCGCGGCACCATCCGCACCGACGGGCTGCGCTGGGTGAACCCGCTCACCAGCCGCGAGAAGATCTCCACCCGGGTGCGCAACCACGAGACCCCGGTACTCAAGGTCAACGACGCGTACGGCAACCCGATCGAGCTCGCCGCGGTCGTCGTCTGGAGGGTCGAGGACACCGCCCAGGCGATGTTCGAGGTGGACGACTTCCTGGAGTTCGTCTCCACCCAGACCGAGGCCGCGGTGCGCCACATCGCCATCGAGTACCCGTACGACGCCCATGACGAGGACGCCCTCTCGCTGCGCGGCAACGCCGAGGAGATCACCGAGAAGCTCGCCGTCGAACTGCACGCCCGGGTCGAGGCGGCCGGGGTCCGCATCATCGAATCGCGCTTCACCCACCTCGCCTACGCCCCGGAGATCGCCTCCGCGATGCTCCAGCGCCAGCAGGCGGGCGCGGTGGTGGCGGCCCGCCGGCAGATCGTCGATGGCGCGGTCGGCATGGTCGAGGCGGCGCTGGCCCGGATCACCGAGGAGGAGATCGTGACACTGGACGAGGAGCGCAAGGCCGCGATGGTCAGCAATCTGATGGTGGTGCTCTGCGGGGACCGCTCCCCGCAGCCCGTTCTGAACACGGGCACGCTGTACCAGTGACGGACGAGAGCGGACCGAAGGGACGGCAGCCGCGGCAGCGCAAGCAGATGCTGCTGCGGCTCGATCCGGCCATCCATGACGCCCTCGCGCGCTGGGCCAACGACGAGCTGCGCAGCGCCAACGCGCAGATCGAGTTCCTGCTGCGCAAGGCGCTCGCGGAGGCGGGCCGGCTGCCCGGCGCGGCGCGCCCGATCCCGCGCCGGGGCCGTCCGCCGCGGCGGTCCGCCGAGGGCGCCGAGGGCGCGGGCCCCTCCGAGGGGCCCTGAGGGGCCCGAGGGGCCCCAGCCGCGCACCGCATCGACCCTGACCTTGCCCACACCTCCCTGACCTGCGGTAACGCACTCTACAGCGCGTCTATACACCCCAGGTATACGCATGGTGTAGAGTGCTGGGCATGTCAATTGGCCACACCCTGCTCGGACTCCTCGAGGGCGGCCCGCGCCACGGCTACGACCTCAAGAGAGCCTTCGACGAACGTTTTGGACACGACCGCCCGCTGCACTACGGGCAGGTCTACTCGACCATGTCCCGGCTGCTGAAGAACGGCCTGGTGGAGGTCGACGGCATCGAGCACGGGGGTGGCCCCGAGCGCAAGCGCTACGCCATCACCGACGCGGGCATCACCGACGTGGAGCACTGGCTCACGGAGCCCGAGAAGCCCGAGCCGTATCTCCAGTCGGTCCTCTACACCAAGGTCGTCATCGCCCTGCTCACCGGGCGCGACGCGGCCGATCTCCTCGACGTCCAACGCGCCGAACACCTGCGGCTGATGCGCGAACTGACCCAGCGCAAGCGCGAAGGCGACCTCACCGACCAACTCATCTGCGACCATGCCCTCTTCCATCTCGAGGCCGATCTGCGCTGGCTGGAACTCACCGCCGCCCGCCTCGGCCAACTCGCCAAGGCGGTGCGTTCATGACCCCGGCAGGCTCCTTGCTGATCGCCACGTCCCTGAACAAGACGTACGGTCACACCCCCGCGCTGGACGGTGCGGACTTCTCCATCCACCCCGGCGAGGTCGTGGCCGTCATGGGCCCCTCCGGCTCGGGCAAGTCGACGCTGCTCCACTGCCTGGCCGGGATCGTGCGGCCGGACTCCGGCACCGTCCACTACAACGGGCGGGAGCTGACCGCCATGTCGGACACCGAGCGCAGCGGTCTGCGCCGCGGCGAGTTCGGCTTCGTCTTCCAGTTCGGCCAGCTCGTCCCCGAGCTGAGCTGTGTGGAGAACGTCGCCCTGCCGCTGCGGCTGAACGGCACCAGGCGCAAGGAGGCCGAGGCCCGCGCCGCGTCCTGGATGGAGCGGCTGGAGGTCGCGGACGTGGCCCACAAGCGGCCCGGTGAGGTCTCCGGCGGCCAGGGGCAGCGGGTCGCCGTCGCCCGGTCGCTGGTCACCGGCCCGCGGGTGCTGTTCGCGGACGAGCCGACCGGCGCGCTGGACTCGCTCAACGGCGAGCGGGTCATGGAGCTGCTGACCGAGGCCGCCCGTGAGTCCCGTACCGCCGTGGTGCTGGTCACCCACGAGGCCCGGGTCGCCGCCTACTCCGACCGCGAGGTCGTGGTGCGCGACGGCAAGGCCCGGGACATGGCAGGGGTCCGATGAGCGGCCAGGACGCCCCGGCGCAGGAGCCCCGCGCCCGCGTCTCCGTCGCCCGCTGGGCCGCCGACCTGGCCATGGGCGCCCGGTTCGCGGTCACCGGCGGCCGGGAGAGCTGGGCCAGGACGATCATGACCGCGGTGGGTGTCGGCCTCGGAGTGGTGCTGCTGCTGGTGGCCTCCTCGGTCCCCACCGCGTACCAGCAGCGCAACGAGCGGGGCGACGCCCGCTCCACGCTCGTCGTCGGCGACCAGGTGAAGCCCGGCCCCGATACGCTCCACCTCAGCGACGCGCAGACCACCTTTCGCGACCAGGACATCGCGGGCACCGTCATGGCCCCCGACGGCGACGGCTCACCGCCCTCGCCACCGGGCGTCGACCGGCTTCCGGCCGCCGGTGAGATGTGGGTGTCCCCGGCGCTGAAGAAGCTGCTCGACTCGGATGACGGGAAGCTGCTCCGGGACCGCTTCCCGTACCGCACCGCCGGGGTGATCGGCGACAGCGGCCTGTCCGGCCCGAACGAGCTCCGCTACTACGCGGGGATCTCCGAGAAGGCGTTCGACCACATCGGCTCCGACTTCCACCTCGCCCAGTGGGGCAACCAGAAAAAGGGCCAGGAGGAGCCCTTGGATCCCGCGCTGCTGCTGCTGATCACCGTGGGCTGTGTGGTGCTGCTGCTGCCGGTGCTCATCTTCATCGCCACCGCCGCCCGCTTCGGCGGTGAGCGGCGCGACCGGAGGCTGGCCGCGCTGCGGCTGGTCGGCGCCGACACCCATATGACCCGGCGGATCGCCGCGGGAGAGTCGCTCTTCGGCTCCCTCCTCGGACTGGCCGTGGGCACCGGACTGTTCCTGCTGGTGCGCCAGTTCATCGAAGGCGTCGTGGTCTGGGACATCAGCTTCTTCGCCTCCGACATCGTGCCGACCGCGCCGCTCGCCCTGACGATCGCGGTGGCCGTGCCCGCCTCGGCCGTCATGGTCACCCTGCTCGCCCTGCGCGGTATCGCCATCGAGCCGCTGGGCGTCGTACGGAACGCCAGGCCCAAGCGCCGCCGGCTGTGGTGGCGGCTGGCGCTGCCGCTCCTGGGCATGGCCCTGCTGCTGCCGCTCGCGGGCGGCTTCCAGGCGGGCAGCGGGGGCGGTGACACCAAGGCGTACCAGGCCGCGGCCGGCGCCGTGCTGCTGCTCGTCGGCGTCACCGCGCTGCTGCCCTGGATCGTCGAGGCCGTGGTGGAGCGGTTCGGCGGCAAGGGCTCGGTGCCCTGGCAGCTCGCCACCCGCCGGCTCCAGCTCAGCAGCGGCACCGCTTCGCGCGCGGTCAGCGGCATCACGGTCGCCGTGGCCGGGGCCCTCGCGCTCCAGATGCTGTTCGCCAGTGTGGAAGCCCAGGACAGCGAGTCGACCGGCCAGGACCCGCACCGCGCCCAGCTGATGGCGAACGTGCCGGTGACCACCGGTGCCGAGGCCCGCGACGCCTTCGAGCGGTACCGCGCGACCAAGGGCGTGCGCGACATGCTCGGTGTCACCGAGGGCTACGTCTCCGCTCTGCACCACAGCAAGGACGACCCGTCGACGGCCCCGGAAGAGTCCCTCACCGTCGCCGACTGCCCGTCGCTGCGCGAGGTCGCCGGCATCGAAAGCTGCGAGGACGGCGACGTCTTCCTCGTCGACGCACCGCCGGACTACTACGAGGACGGCGCGAAGTTCGCCAAGGCGGGCGCCCAGGTCAATCTCGCCTTCGACCACGAGGGCCTGCCGGACCTGCGGCACAAGAAGCTGTGGACGATTCCCGCCTCGGCCAAGCTGGTGAAGTCCCGGGTGGACCCGATCGGCAGTGAGCGCATCGGCGTCTTCGCCACCCCCGGCGCCTTCGACGTCGCGAAGCTGGCGGCACCCACCGCGGTGGCCATGATCCGGATGGATACGAAGGTGCCGGACGCCACCGAGTACGTGCGCAACACCAGCGCGGCGCTCTCCCCGGCGATGGATGTCATGCGGCTGAGCAGCACCTCGCAGTCGGATGAGTTCACGGTCATCCGCAAGGCCCTGTTCATCGGCGCCACCGCGACCCTGCTGCTCATCGGGGCCAGCATGATCGTGACCACCCTGGAGCAGCTGCGCGAACGCAAGCGGCTGCTGTCCGTCCTGGTCGCCTTCGGCACCCGGCGCACCACGCTGAGCTGGTCGGTGCTGTGGCAGACCGCGGTCCCGGTAGTGCTGGGCCTGGCGCTGTCGATCGCGGGCGGGCTGGCGCTGGGCGTGCTGCTGCTGAAGATGGTCGGCCAGCCGCTGGCCGTGGACTGGGCCGGGCTCGGCACCATGACCGGTATCGGTGGCGGCGTGATCCTGCTGGTGACCCTGGTCAGCCTGCCGCCGCTGTGGCGGATGATGCGGCCGGAGGGTCTGCGGACCGAGTAGGCCCCAGGTACCGCCCCACCTCACCGGGGGCCGTTCCCCACCGCGGGAACGGCCCCCGTCGGCATGTCCGGGCGGACCGGCCCCGGTGGCGGGTTCAGGGGGAAGGGCCCCGGTGGCGGGTTCAGGCGGACCGGCCGGCGACCCGTACCGGCAGTGGCCGCAGCGCCTCCCGCAGCGCCTCCGCGAACGCCTCGAACTCCTCCGTGCGCGCCGCGCCCGCCCGCATGGCCAGGGCTATCCGGCGGGCGGGCGCCGGATCGGCGAAGTCACCGGTGGCCAGATGGTCATTGCGCGCGGTCTCCACCCGCAGCGCGGTGCGCGGCAGCAGCGTCACCCCGAGACCGCCCGCGACCAGCTGCACCAGGGTGGAGAGCCCGGCGGCGCTGGTGGTCACCGGGGTGCCCTCGGCGCGGCCCGCCTCGCGGCAGATGTCCAGGGCCTGGTCGCGCAGGCAGTGGCCCTCGTCGAGCAGCAGCAGATCCAGCTCCTTGAGCGCCTCGCGGGGGATGTCATCGCGTCCGCCCAGCCAGTGGTCCCGCGGCGTGACCAGGACGAAGTCCTCGTCGAACAGCGGCATCTCGACCACCCCGGGGGCGCCGAGCGGCACCGCGAGCAGCAGCAGATCGAGGCGGCCGTGGGCCAGCCCGTCCAGCAGCGAGGCGGTCTGCTCCTCGTACACCTGGAGGTCGAGCCGGGGGTAGCGTTCGTGCACCAGCCGCAGCACGGTCGGCAGCAGATACGGCGCCACGGTCGGGATGACCCCGAGCCGCAGTACGCCGGTGAAGGGCGCCCGCGCCGCCTCGGCCTCCTCCAGCAGCTCCCCGACCGCCTCCAATACGGTGCGTGCCCGGGCGGCCAGCCGCTCCCCCGCCGGGCTGAGCAGCACCTTGCGCGTCGTACGCTCGAGGAGCTGGACACCGAGTGTCTCCTCGAGCGCGGCGACGGCGCCCGAGAGCGCGGGCTGGCTCATCCCTATGGCGGCCGCGGCATCGCGGAAGTGGAGCTGCTCGGCGACCGCGACAAAGGCTCTGAGCTGGGAAATGCTGGGCTGCCGTGGTTTGCCCGCTGGTGTGGCTGATGTGGCCACTGATAGCCACCTCCAATCAACCCCACCGAGTGTAGCTATTTCACTGATCAATGCACTCTGTGCCAGGGTAGGAACCGTCCAACCCCAGGAAAACCCGGATGACCGGGCCTTTCCTACGCAAAACCTGCAAGGAGTGTGCGTGCTCACCGTCGGTGACAAGTTCCCCGAGTACGACCTGACCGCCTGCGTGTCGCTGGAGAGCGGCAAGGAGTTCGAGCAGATCAACCACAAGACCTACGAGGGCAAGTGGAAGATCGTCTTCGCGTGGCCGAAGGACTTCACCTTCGTGTGCCCGACGGAGATCGCCGCCTTCGGCAAGCTGAACGACGAGTTCGCCGACCGTGACGCCCAGATCCTGGGCTTCTCCGGCGACTCCGAGTTCGTCCACCACGCCTGGCGCAAGGACCACCCGGACCTGCGCGACCTGCCGTTCCCGATGCTGGCCGACTCCAAGCACGAGCTGATGCGCGACCTGGGCATCGAGGGCGAGGACGGCTTCGCACAGCGCGCCGTCTTCATCGTGGACCAGAACAACGAGATCCAGTTCACCATGGTGACGGCCGGTTCCGTGGGCCGTAACCCCAAGGAGGTCCTGCGGGTGCTGGACGCCCTGCAGACCGACGAACTGTGCCCTTGCAACTGGAGCAAGGGCGAGGACACCCTGGACCCGGTGGCCCTCCTCTCCGGAGAGTGAGCTGATTCCCCATGGCACTCGATGAGCTGAAGTCCGCACTGCCGGACTACGCCAAGGACCTCAAGCTGAACCTCGGTTCGGTGATCGGCAACTCCGAGCTCCCGCAGCAGCAGCTGTGGGGCACGGTGCTGGCCTGCGCGATCGCCTCGCGCTCGGCGCGGGTGCTGACCGAGCTGGAGCCGGAGGCCAAGGCCAACCTCTCGCCGGAGGCGTACACCGCCGCCAAGTCGGCGGCCGCCATCATGGCGATGAACAACGTCTACTACCGGACCCGGCACCTGCTGTCCGACCCGGAGTACAACAACCTGCGCGCCGGGCTGCGGATGAACGTCATCGGCAACCCGGGTGTCGAGAAGGTCGATTTCGAGCTGTGGTCGCTGGCCGTGTCCGCGATCAACGGCTGCGGAATGTGCCTCGACTCGCATGAGCAGGTGCTCCGCAAGGCGGGCGTGGACCGCGAGACGATCCAGGAAGCCTTCAAGATCGCCTCTGTGCTGCAGGCGGTCGGCGCGACCCTGGACGCCGAGGGCGTCCTGGCCGCGAACGGCTGACCCGCTCGGTCACCGGACCACCCGGTCACCGGACCACTCGGTGACGAGACCGCTCGGTCGCAGAGACCAGAACGGTCGCGGAGACCCGAAGGGCGCCCCACCGGTCGGTGGGGCGCCCTTCGGCGTTCCACGGCAAGGGGCCCGTCCCGGGTCAGCGGGGCTCGGTGCCCTTCTCCGGCGGCGCGCCCGGCGGGTCGGTGGGCGCCGCGCCGGAGGCGGCGGAGGCGGTGGCGCCGTGCGGGCCCGGGATGGCGCGCAGCGCGTTCTCCTGGCTGTAACTGCGCAGATAGCCGACCGTCGTGTTGATGACCGCCACCAGGGGGACGGCCACCACCGCGCCGCCGATGCCGCCGATCAGCGAACCGGCCGCGACCGAGAGCACCACGGCCAGCGGATGGACCCGCACCGCCCGGCCGAGGATGAAGGGCTGCAGCACATGGCCCTCGATCTGCTGCACGGCCAGCACCACGATCAGCACCATCGCCCCCGTGAACACGCCCTGGGTGACCAGCGCCACGACCACCGCGAGCGCGCCGGAGACCACCGCACCCACCAGCGGGATGAAGGCGAAGAGGAAGATGAAGACGGCGAGCGGCACCGCCATCGGCACATGGAGGAAGAACAGACCCACGCCGATGAAGATCGCGTCGATCAGCGCCACGATCACCGTGCCGCGCACATAGGCGGTCAGCGTCGCCCAGGCCCGCGGACCCGCGCCCGCCACGCCCTCGCGGGCCGCGGCGGGGACCAGCTTGAGGGTCCAGTTCCAGATCTTCGGGCCGTCGTACAGCAGGAAGAGCGTGGAGAACATCGTCAGCAGAAGGCCGGTCAGCACCTCCACGACGACCGTGACGCCCTCGAGCCCCGCCGAGGTGATCTGCTCGGTGTTGGCGCCGACCGCCTCGCGCAGACTCTTGGCGACATGGTTGATCTGCTTCTCGGTCACATGGAACGGGCTGTGCAGCAGCCAGCGCCGCAGATCGTCGATACCGGCCTGGACCTCGCCCGAGACCTCGTCGATGTTCTCCATGACCTGCCAGACCACGAACCACACGACCAGGCCCATGACGACAAAGCCGGCGATGAAGGTGAGCGCGGTGGCCAGCCCGCGCGGCACACCGCGCCGGCGCAGCCGGGTCACGGTGGGTTCCAGCAGCGCGGTGATGAGGAGCGCGACGGTGAAGGAGAGCACCACCAGCTGGACGGAGCTGATGACCCTCATGAGCACCCACACCGTGCCGCCGAGCACCAGCAGCCGCCAGGCCGCCTCGGCGGCGACGCGGACGCCCCAGGGGACGGCGGCCACCGGATCGGGTCTGGCGGAGACGGCGGGGGCGTAGGAGGGCGGGGCGGGCACGCTGGACGGCTCGGGCCGGGGGGCCTCGCCCTCCGCGCCCTTCCCCGCGGCGCCCGCGGAATTCTGGGGACTCGCGGGGCTCCCGGGGCTCTCGGGGCTTCCCGGGCCGGCGGGACCCGCGGGGCTCCCGGGACTCTCGGGGCTTCCCGGGCCGGCGGGGCTCTCGGGCTTCCCCGGGCCCGCGAAACTCTCCGGGCCCTCAGTCCCCTTGGCGCTCTCGGCGCCACCCTGCGCGGCCCCGGCGCCCTGCTCCTGGCCCGCTCCGGTGCCGGGCGCGCCGCCGGACGGCCGTGCCCCCCGTGGGCGCTCGTCTGATGGTTCGGGCCCCGATGGGGGCCTCGGGCCGGCGTCGCCTTCGCCCTCGCGCCCCCGCATTTCGGCCTGTTGGGATTCCAGCCGGTGGGCGAGCCGGGTAAGTCCGGTTCCCAGCCTGCCGACCCACTGCGGCAATTTGGACATTTCTCGTTTCCTACCCCCAGGTTCCCCCTCGGCCGTCAAGGAGACGTTACCTGCTGGGGATGCACGAAACCCCCGGCCCATGGGGCCGGGGGTTTCATGAAGTGTGCGAGCGTGCGCCGCTGCCGGGCTGGCCCGGTCCGATCGGCTCAGTAGTGGCCGTTGGCCTGCCAGAACGACCAGGCGTCACACGGGCTGCCGTAGCGCTCGTTCATGTAGTTCACGCCCCACTTGATCTGGGTCGCCGGGTTGGTCTGCCAGTCGGAGCCCGCCGAGGACATCTTGGAGGCGGGCAGCGCCTGTACCAGACCGTAGGCACCAGACGAGGGGTTGCTGGCCTGGTAGTTCCAGGTGGACTCGTGGTCCACGATGTTGCTGAAGCACTGGAACTGGCCACTCGGCACGATCTGCCGCGCCATCGCCTGGACCTCGGCGATGGTGTACGAAGCCTGCTGGGGGAAGTCGCCGGCGTCACGCGTGGCCGAACGGCTCGCGAGATCCTCCTTCTTCTTCGCTTCCCGTTCCTTGGCCAGCTTCTCGGCGGCTGCCTTGTCCGCGGCGGCCTTCTTGGCCTTCGCGTCCTTGGCCGCCTGCTTGCGGGCTGCCTCCTCGGCGGACTTGCGCGCCTCCGCGTCGGCCGCGGTGGACTGAACGTCCGCCTGCTGCGTCAGGGATGCGGTCTGGGCAACGGCTTGCTGCCCGGCGGGTATGTCCGCAAGGAGCGTCGAGTCGGCGGCAGTCGCCTCGATCGGGTCGGACGAGCCCTGCTGCTGTCCGCCCGCGGCGACGCCGACAACGGCGCCCACAGTGGTGACCGCGGTGGCCGAGGCCACTGCGAATCCCCGGACCGAAATCCGGCTCACTCGGTTTCCTTCCAGCATCGCCCGCTTAGGTGACCTCGCGGGCGCAATCGTGCCCCTGACGCTGACCTCCCCTTGTTCCGTCCCCGGTGGTACACGGTGGGGTCGGCTGGTCACGGGAGGCACGGGCCCGGTGGGGATCCCCCGCGGGAGATCCTCGAGGTGCTCGGGCGGCATACGGCGAACTCTCTTCAATTCTGGTACTGCTGTGGTTCTGTACCGCTGGGGGTACCGGTGTGCCGTATGCGGGGCCTGACAGAACCCACACACTGCCGGACGCGGAGCCTCCGAGGCAATTCCCCGCCAGGTGTGAAAGCTCACATCCCGTTTACGCCCTAGGATTTCTGGAAATCCCCGCGCACCAAGACGCCGCGCGGCTAAGCTCATTGGCCTTTCCGCGCGGCGCCCTGTGGCCGCAAACGACTCAACCGGCTCAGATGTGGCCGTCCTCCAGCATTTCGGTCACCAGCGCCGCGATCGGCGAACGCTCGGAGCGGGTCAGGGTGACATGCGCGAACAGCGGATGCCCCTTCAGTTTCTCGACGACCGCCACCACACCGTCGTACCGCCCGACGCGGAGGTTGTCCCGCTGCGCCACGTCGTGGGTGAGCACCACCCGGGAGTTGGCGCCGATCCGGGAGAGCACGGTGAGCAGCACATTCCGCTCGAGCGACTGGGCCTCGTCGACGATGACGAAGGCGTCATGGAGCGAGCGGCCGCGGATATGCGTCAGCGGCATCACCTCCAGCATCCCGCGCCCCACGACCTCCTCGATCACCTCGGCGCTGGTCACCGCGGAGAGCGTGTCGAAGACCGCCTGGGCCCAAGGGCTCATCTTCTCGGCCTCGGTGCCGGGCAGATAGCCCAACTCCTGGCCACCGACCGCGTACAGCGGGCGGAAGATCATCACCTTGCGGTGCTGACGCCGCTCCAGCACGGCCTCCAGACCCGCGCACAGCGCCAGCGCCGACTTGCCCGTACCGGCCCGGCCGCCCATCGAGATGATGCCGACCTCCGGGTCGAGCAGCAGGTCCAGCGCGATGCGCTGCTCCGCGCTGCGCCCGTGGATCCCGAACGCCTCCCGGTCGCCGCGCACCAACCGCACCTGCCCGTCCGGGGTGACCCGGCCGAGCGCGTTGCCACGCTCGGACTGCAGCACCAGACCGGTGTGCACGGGCAGTCCGGCCGCCTCGGGGACATACGCGGTCTCGGCGGCGAACAGGTCGTCCACCTGCTCGGCCGAGACGGCGAGCTCCGCCATCCCGGTCCAGCCCGAGTCGGTGATCGCCAGCTCCGCGCGGTATTCCTCGGCGAGCAGCCCCACCGAGGACGCCTTGATGCGCAGTGGCAGGTCCTTCGATACGACGGTGACGTCGTACCCCTCGGCCTGCAGGTTTCTGGCGACCGCGAGGATCCGCGCGTCGTTGTCCGGCATACGGCCGTGATTCAGGAAGGCCGCGGGCAGGACACCCGGGTCGGAGTGGTTGAGCTCGACACGCAGGGTCCCGCCCAGATCGCCGATCGGGATCGGTGCGTCCAGGCGGCCGAAACGGACGCGGTACTCGTCCAGCAGGCGGAGCGCCTGCCGGGCGAAGTACCCCAGCTCCGGGTGGTGCCGCTTGGCCTCCAGTTCCGTGACCACCACGACCGGCAGCACGACTTCGTGCTCGTCGAAGCGGGCCATGGCATTGGGGTCGGCCAGCAGGACGCTGGTGTCGAGGACATAGGTGCGCCGGTCGTGCTCGCGGCGTTTCTTGCTGGTCACCACGGGTGGACGTACCCCCTCGGGAGAGGTTGGGGTGCGACGGCGTCGCGGGAGTGAGGTATCCCCGCCGTAGACGGGGAACGGACCGGGCTCAGGCCCTACTGGGAGGGCCGAGCGCCGGCCCTCCGCGTCATACGCACGATCCGCACAGTCGTCCGTGTGCAAAGGGCCTCCCGGACGGACGGCCCATGCCGTCCGCTGGCAGTTCGACACCCAACTGGACAGGTGGGACAGGGCGTCGACCTGGAAGGGATATTCCCTCGAACGTGCGGGGGCATGCAACGGCATATGACGGCGCGGATATGAACGTTGTGAAACCAGCGTGCTACACGGCCCGGGGCCGGACGCCGAGCGGCGTCCGGCCCCGGGCCGGTGAACTGCGGTGCTACAGACCGGAACTAGTAGCCGTACCTGCGATGACGGGCGGCGTAGTCACGCAGTGCGCGGAGGAAGTCGACCTTGCGGAAAGCGGGCCAGAAAACTTCACAGAAGTAGTACTCCGAATGGGCGCTCTGCCACAGCATGAAGCCCGAGAGCCGCTGCTCACCGCTGGTGCGGATGACCAGGTCGGGATCGGGCTGCCCACGGGTGTACAGGTGTTCGGAGATGAGGTCGATGTCGACGACCTCGGCGAGCTCCTCGAAGGAGGTGCCCTTGGTGGCGTGGTCCAGCAGCAGCGACCGCACCGCGTCGGCGATCTCCTGCCGTCCGCCGTAGCCGACGGCCACGTTGACCAGTATTCCGTCGATGTGCTCGGTGTCCCGCTCGGCCTCCTTGAGGACCGTCTGGGTCCGGGAGGGCAGCAGATCGCGGTTGCCGACGTGGTGCACCCGCCAGCGGCCGTCGGTGGCCAGATCGCGCACCGCGCCCTCGATGATGCTCAGGAGCGGGCCCAGCTCGTCCTCGGGGCGGTCCAGGTTGTCGGTGGAGAGCAGCCAGAGGGTGACGACCTCGACGTCCGTCTCGCTGCACCAGCCGAGCAGCTCCTGGATCTTGCTGGCGCCCGCCTTGTGGCCCTGCTCGGCGGTGCCACCGGCCGCGCGGGCCCAGCGGCGGTTGCCGTCGAGGATGACGCCGATGTGCTTGGGCACCTGGGCGTGATCGAGGCGGCCTTCCACCCGGCGTGCGTAGAGCCCGTACACCAGGTCGCGCAACTTCACGTCTTCCAGCCCCTCAGTGCCTCGCCATGGCGGTCCGCCCCAAGGCCGACACCCTACTGCGGGGCGGGAGGGCTGGCTAACCGGGACGGCCAAAAGACCGCACTGCGTCACGCTTCGTAGCCGACCGTGCGGGATACGTGCCGCCCCCGGGGCCTCGGATGCCCGAAATAGAGCGGGCCGGTCCGTGGGGGGGAGTACGGACCGGCCCGAGGGGGGGCTTCCACCATAACGCTTCGTGAGGGGATGTCCATGCATCGGCGGGCCGACAATTCGCGCGCCGGTCTCATCCGGCCCCGAGCGCCCCCAGCACCAGCCCCGCGCCGGCCCCGAGGATCATGAAAGGACCGAACGCCATCGCGGTCCGGCGCCCGGCCCGCCGGGTCAGCACCAGGGCCACGGCGCAGCAGGAGCCCAGCAGCAGTCCGGCGATGGCACCCACGAAGAGCACGTCCCAGCCGTACCAGCCCAGGGCGACCCCCAGCGTCAGCGCCAGCTTGACGTCACCGAACCCCATCCCGCTCGGGCTGATCAGGAAGAGCACCAGATACGCCCCGCCCAGCACCGCGCCGCCCAGCAGCGCCCGCGGCCAGGACCCGGCGCTGTGCGGCAGCAGCGCCGCCGCGCCGAGCAGCACCGCGGCCCCGCCGGCCATGGGCAGGGTGAGGACGTCCGGCAGCCGGTTGACCGCCAGGTCCACACCGGTGAGCAGCACCCCCAGCGGCACCAGCAGCAGCCACACCGCCAGCTCCGGGCGCGCGCCGACTGCCGCCGCCAGGCCCGCGCACACCAGTGCGGTGAGCACCGCGGGCACCGGACCCGCCCCGTAGTCGCGCTCGCCGCCCCGGCAGCCGGCGCAGCGGGCGGGGCCCAGCCAGCCGCGCGCCGGGCCGGTGAGCGCGTGCCCGCGCGGACAGGCGCCGCGCCAGGGCTCCTCCGGATCGACGGCCAGCCGGTAGAGCGGGCGCGGTACGAGCAGCCCGGCGGCCGCGCCGTACGCGGCGGCGAGCACGATCAGCAGCGGTTGCACGGGCCGAGCCTACGGAAGCGCCCGGCCGGTGGAACACTGCGCGGGAAGGGCGGACGGCGCGGGAAGGGCCGAAGGGGGGCCGGATGGTGGGCCGCTGGCGGGACGGTACGGGGACGCTGCACGTGGTCGGCGGCGCGGACGGAGCGGACGGCGCAGAGGAGGACCGGGAGGGCGCGAAGGGCAGCGCGGGGCGCGCGGAGGGCTTGCGCGCAGGGCGCGCGGCGGGCATTCCGCTCACCATCGCCGCCTCCTACCGCGCCCGCGCCCGCGGTCTGCTCGGCCGGGACGGCCTGACCGGCGCACTCCTGCTCACCCCGGCGAGCGGGGTGCACACCTTCCGGATGCGGTTCGCCATCGACGTCGCGTATCTGGACCGGCGGCTCACCGTCGTGGACGTCCACACCCTGCGCCCCGGCCGGCTCGGGCGCCCCAGGCTGCGCTCCCGCCATGTCCTGGAGGCGGAGGCGGGCGCGTTGGAGCGCTGGGGCGTGCGGCGGGGCGTGCGCGTCGTGATCGCCCCCGGGCCTTCAGCGCCGCCCCCTCCTTCTGTACGCTGACTTCTCGGTGTCATGGTTGGGACGCCCTCGGTCGCGGTCGAGATTCATCGAGGTGGCGGTCGGGATCATCGAGGTAGAGGTAGTAGGGGTAGGGGTGGCACGGTGACGACCACGGGCAAGATTCTGCGTTTCGACGAGTTCCGCGGCTACGGCTTCATCGCTCCGGACGACGGTGGCGAGGACGTCTTCATGCACGCCAACGACCTGCTGGACGAGAAGCACCTGTTCCAGCCGGGGTCCAAGGTGCGGTTCGTCCCCGAGTACGGCGACAAGGGGCCCAAGGCGTCGGAGGTCCGCGTCCTCGAGCGCGCCGCCGCGCCGGCCGTACGCCCCTCCTCCGGGCCGGACGGGGACGACACCATGTGCGATGTGCTGTCGGCCGCCGAGCTCCGGCAGGAGCTCACCGAGGCGCTGGTCGAGATGGGCGGCAGCCTGACCGCCGACCAGATCAAGCAGGTGCGCCGGCGGGTCATCGAGCTCGCCCAGGCGCACAACTGGATCGAATCCTGACAGCGGACTGAAAGAGCCGCCGCCGCGACGGACCGTCGCGGCGGCGGCTCTCAGCTACCGGTGACCTTCAGCATCATCCACATCGCCGCCGTCGCGGCCACCACGGTCGCCGGTGCGGTCAGCAGCCCCAGACGGGTGAACACCCCCAGGTCGGAGCCGGTGTCCGGCTCATGGTGGTGCACTATGCGCCGCCACAGCAGGGTGGCCAGGGAGCCGACATAGGTGAGGTTCGGGCCCAGGTTGACGCCGATCAGCACGGCGAGCACCGGCCCGGTGCCGCCCGCGGAGGCGATCGGCAGCAGCGCCAGCACGGCGGGCAGATTGTTGATGAGGTTGGCCAGCACCGCCGCAACCGCCGCGATCCCGAGCAGTGCGGGCAGGCTCGTCCCGGTGGGCAGCACCTGGGTCAGCGCGTCCTGGAGACCGCCCGCCAGCACGGCCTGGACCACCACTCCGAGCGCCAGCACGAACAGGCAGAACAGCGGCCCGGCCGCGCCGATGGCCCCCCTTACCGTCGTCTCGCGCCGCCGCAGCGCCCTTACGGTGAGCACGAGGGCGCCCGCCCAGGCCGCCCACTGGGGGTCGAGGCCCGCCAGCGAGGTGCCGACGAACCCGGCGAGGGTCAGCAGCAGCACGGTCAGCGCGAAGACCGGCACCCGAGGCCAGTCGGCGGGCGGGGGCTCGGTGGTCCCGGCGGCCAGATCGGCCGCGAAGAAGCGGCGGAAGACCAGATACTCGATGCCGATGGTCACCACCCAGGCGGGCCCCATCAGCACGGCGAACCGGGTGAAGGAGACCCCACCGGCCTGCAGGGCGAGCAGATTGGTGAGGTTGGAGACCGGGAGGAGCAGGGACGCCGAGTTCGACAGATGGGCGCAGGCGTACACATGCGGCCGGGACCGCGCCCCGAGCTTGGCCGCCGTGGCGAACACCACGGGCGTGAGCAGCACGACGGTGGCGTCCAGGCTCAGTACGGCGGTGACGACGGCCGCGACGGCGAACACCCCGCCCATGAGCCGGTCCGTACGCCCCGCGCAGGCCCGCGCCACGGCCTGGCCCGCCGCCTCGAAGAGCCCCTCGTCCGCGCACATCCGGGCCAGCAGCAGCACAGCGGCCAGAAAGCCCACGACGGGCAGCAGCTCCTGGGTCTCCGTCCAGGCCCGGGCGGGCGAGACCGCCCCGGTGGCCACGACGATCCCGGCGGCGGGCACGGCCGCGACCGCCTCCGGCAGGCCCCGGGGGCGCACCACCGCGAAGGCCAGGACGCCGAGGAGCAAGACGACGGAAAGGGACTCGGCGACGGCGGTACTCAGAACGGACTCCGGCAGATGGTGTGATCGGCACACCCATGATGCGGCATCGCGCCGACACGGCCGCTCAGCCGGTCCCGGGGAGCCGGAAGCGGGGACCGCCGGCTCGCCCGTCCCGGGGAGCCGGAAGCCGGGACCGCTCAGCCCGCCCTGGGCAGCCGGGACCGCTCACCCGGTCCTGGGGAAGCTGACCTCCACCCGGCGGTTGCGCTTGCGCCCCTCCTCGCTCGCGTTGTCCGCGATCGGGTACTGCTCGCCGTAACCCCGGATCTCGTAGTTGACCGAGGGGTCGAGGTCCTCGGCGAGCGCCTGCTGCACCGCGTTGGCCCGCTGCTTCGACAGCACGATGCCATGGCCCGCGGAGCCCAGGTTGTCGGTGAAGCCGAAGACGCGGACGCTCTTCGCGTTCTGCCGCTCGGCCTCGGAGGCGATCTCCTTGATCCGGGCCTTGGCGTCGCCGCCCAGCTTGGCGCTGTCCTTGCCGAAGAGCACCTCGGCCTGGAGGGCGAACTTCACCTTGGCGTTGGTGTCCTCCCGCCGCTCGTCGCCGTCGTCCGTCTCGACCACGGACTTGATGTCCAGGACCCGGCCGGGTGCCAGCTTGGCGCCCTCGGGCATCCGCAGATCGGAGTCGTTGGCGTCGATCTTCAGGGGCGGGGTGGTGTCGGCGGGCGCGCCGGGGCCGCTCTCCGCATGGGCGGGCGGCGCCGGGGCGGTGAGGGTGACCAGGAGCGCGGTGGAGGCCAGCGCGGCGAGCACGGGGCCGCGACGCGCGGGGCGGTGGGCCGTCGTCTGCGGTGTCATGGCCCGGCTCATCCGGAGAGGGTGATGCCGACGGACGGCATGGTCGGGATCTGGAAGTCGACGTCCTTGACGCTCTTCGGCGGAGCCGGGAACTGGGCGAACAGCGGCCGGCTCTCATTGGGCTTGATCCCGGAGAGCCCCGTGGTGCACAGACACTGGCCGTCGGTGTCCCGGAGGACGAGATAGCGCTTCTTGCCCTTCTCGTCGACCAGGGAGGCGCCGGAGACGGACGACAGGGACTTCACCTCGGTCTCCTTCGAGCGCCAGTCGATCGCGTTGAAGAGCCGGCTGCCGTGGTTGGTGACGGTGGCGTTCACCGTGACGAAACCGCCGTCGTCGCGCTCCGCGGAGTGCAGGGTGACGACGATCCCGCCGGGACCCTTCATCTCGCCGATGGTCTTGGAGGAGTCCGCGGCGGGCTCCTGGTCCCCGCCGTCGTCGTTGGGCGCGGTCGACGTCCGGTCCGCGCCGTCGCCGGGCTTCTTGTCGCCGTCGCCGTCACCGCTGCCGCACCCGGCCACGGCGAGGGCCAGGGCCGCGGCGAGCGCCGTCGCGGCGGCCCCCCTCCGGGCCTTCGTCGTGTGCCGAATGCTCATCGCTCGCTGTCCTTTGCTCTTCGTTCGCTCGTCAGTCGGCCGTCAGTCGGCAAGGTGCACGGAGAAGAGGTCCTTGGCGTCGGGGAAGAGGTCGAGACGCGTCGGGTCGATGGTCAGGTCGAGTCCGTCGCAGCGGAGGTCGATGGGCGGCTTGTCGTCCTTGCCGTCGTCCTTACCGCCGTCCCCGCCCTCGTCGTCGTCCTTACCGCCGTCGTCCTTACCGCCGTCGTCCTTACCGCCGTCGTCCTTACCGCCGCCGCCCTGGCCGTCGTCGCCGGGCCCCTTGGTCGGCGGGGCGGGCGGCTCGGCCGTGCAGCGCGGGGCGACGACCGCCTTGGCGGTCGCCGTCGCGTGCTTGGTCTCCGTGCCGGGGATGACGGTCTTGCCCACGGGCTTCTGCGTCCTGACGGTGACGGTGAAGGACGTGGGGAGATAGCCCGGGACGCACCGCGGACCCGTGAGGTCCGCACCGTTCTGCTGGGCGAACCACTGGGCTCGCTCGCAGGCGTCACCCGTGCCGATCCCCCGCCCGTTCAGCAGGTCGTCCCATACGCTGCCGTTCGCGATCGCCTCCAGGAACCCCTTGCGCAGCTGGTCGCGGTAGTCCTGGGCGGCCGCGAGGGCCGCCGCGTCGGCGGCGGTCTGTCCGCCGTTGCGGGTGGCTCCGGCCTGGCCGACGGCGAAGAGGGCGAGCGCGAGGAAGAGCAGGGCCGCCACCGCGGTGATGTAGATCGGAAACGCCTGCCCCGCGTCGCTCCTGAGATCTCGGCGCGCTGTCACGAGACCGGTCAGATGCCGACGACCTGTGAGATCTTGTCGGAGATGGCGTTCGCGATCACGCTGCCGAAGTCCGTGGTCGACAGGACCAGCACGATGGCGACCACCACGGCGATGATGCCCAGATATTCGATCGAGGTCTGTCCCCGATCGTTCCGCATGACGCGCTTCCCCATTGTGTTCCCCTCCATGGGCTGCCGGCCCACCATGGTCCGGCGACTCAACCCCCGTGGTGTCGCTCGCGACACGAGCAAAGTACGCCGAAACAGCCGTCTCGGAACAGTGCCCCAGGAAGCATTGCCTTCCCCGCTCACCACGTTCGAACCGTGGACGTGACGACCGGCCCCGGTCGTGCATCCGTCTCACCCCCTCCCGCCACCGAGGAGTTCTCCGTCGACGACTGTCCCACATTCAATTGCAGCCGCGAAGGAGCTTCACCTAAAAGAGACCGTCAGTCCCCGGTCACCGAGCCGAAGTCGGTGCCCGAGCCGATGAAGAACCCCGCGACGAGCAGCACCATGGTTCCGGGCACCATGAAGGTCGTGATGACCATGGTCGCCTTCGGTACGGCGCGCGCCGCGCGCCGCCGCGCGTTCTGGGCGTCCGTACGGCGCATGTCGTTCGCAATGGCGATCAGCGTTTCGACAATCGGAGCGCCCAGCTCCTCCCCCTGCTGGAGGGCGGTGACGAACTGCGCGACCTGTTCCGAGTCATTACGTTTACGTAGCTCCTCGAACGCATGGCGGCGACTGACGCCCATGTCCATTTGCCGAAGTGTGATGCGAAGTTCATCCGCCCAGGGACCCTCATACTTCTCCGCGACCCGGTCCAGGGCCTGACGGAAGCTCAATCCGGCGCTCACCACGACGGCCAGCACGTCCAGAAAGTCCGGCAGTGTCCGCTCGATCGCGTCCTTGCGCTCCCGCACCGCGGCCCAGATGCCCACCTCGATCCAGAACAGCCCGAACGCCACCAGCACCAGCGCCAGCAGGACTTGACCCTTGATCAGCATCACCAGCGCCCCGCCGAAGCCGAGCGCCCCGTAGACCGCCCGCCGGGCCGCGTAGCGGTCCACCGTCAGACCGCCCGGATTGCCCGCCAGATCGATCCTGCGGCGGACCCTGGCCACCCGCTTCTCGCCCATCAGCCGCAGCACCAGCGGGGCGTAGCGGATGCCCAGCCGATCGACCGCCGAGCCGACCGCGGTCGTCCGGCTGGAGCCGGACTCCAGGGCCACCGCCAGGTCGCTGGGCAGCTTGGCCTCGCTGCGGTACAGCGCGATGCCGTAGGCGATGCCCGCCACCGCGAGACCGGCCGCCAGCGCCAGCAGCAGTGCCATCTCCCTGAGTCCCCTTTACCTGTCTACCTGGATTCGCTCGTGCGTCGGTCTCGGACGGTCGCGGACGCTCTCAGACATCGATCTTGGACATGCGGCGGATGAGGAAGAAGCCGATCCCGTACAGGCAGAAGGCCACGACCACCGCCGCCTGCCCCCAGAAGGACGAGGTCATCCGGTCCAGCGAACCGGCCGAGATCCGGTTCATCAGCAGCAGCGTCCCGATCCCCAGCAGCGGTACGACATAGGCGGTGACGGTCACCTGCGAGAGCTGGGTGCGCACCTCCCGCCGGGTCTCCTTGCGCTCCTCCAGCGTCTGGGTGAGGTTGCGCAGCGAGCTGACCACGGTCCCGCCCGCGCGGTTGGACAGCACCAGCGTGGTGACCAGCACCACCAGCTCCCGGGAGGGCAGCCGCTCGGCCAGCTCCTCCAGCGTGTCGTCGATCGAGTGGCCGACGGCCAGCTTGGCCGCGACCTTGGCCAGCTCCTCGCCCGCCGGCGCCTCCATCTCGTCCGCCGCCATGCCGAGCGCGGTGCGCAGCGCCAGCCCGGCCTGGGTGGCGTTGGCCAGGATCCGTGACAGCTCGGGCAGTTGGTTGATGAAGCGCTCTATCCGCTTCTGCCGCTGCCAGTTGAGGAACGCGAAGGCCCCCCAGACGGCGACCACCGCCGCTATCGGACCGAAGAACGCCGCGAGGAAGGACGCCGCGATCAGCCACAGCCCGGCCGCCGCCCCCGCCGTGTAGACGAAGAACTCCCCCGGGGTGATCTCCAGGCCCGTCGCCGCCAGCCGCAGCTCCAGCTTCCGGCCCGGCGAGGTGGCGCGCAGCCGCCGGTCGACCCCGGAGAAGCGGCGCGCCCGGCCGGTGCCCGGCAGCGGGCCGGTCTCCGAGAGCCGGTCGATCAGCGCGCGCTGCTGCTCCTTGCCGCGGACGTAAGTGTGCACGCCCACGACGCCCAGCGCGCCGCACACCAGCGTCGCGCCGAGGGCGGCCGTCGCGAGATGGTCCATGGGCCCTGCTACCTCCGGTCCCTGGGGTCGAACGGGGGTGGATCGAATGGGGGTGGCTCGAACGGGGGTGGGTCGACCGAGGGTCGGTCGAACGAGGGTCGGTCGTTCGGGTGCCGACCGAACGGCGGCCGGTCATGCGGGGGCCGGTCGTGCGGCGGCCGGTCGTACGGGTCGTATCCGGCCGCGCGGGTGGCCAGTTGCGCCGGGAAGGCGGCCACGCCGAAGGCCGGCGGCACCGATTCGCTCGCCAACCGCAGCCGCTCCGCGACCCGCTCCGGCAGCGGGAAGTAGCCGAACCGTCCGTGCACCACCCGGTCCGCGCCCATGGGCTGGGCGTCGAAGCGGCAGACGGTGGCGATGCGGTACGCCTCGTGGCCGTGGCTGTCGAGCAGCGCGATCTCGCTGATCCGCCGGGAGCCGTCGGCGTTGCGGACGAGCTGGACGATGCAGTCCACGGCGCTGTTGATCTGGTCCCGCAGCGCCTCGTAGGGGATCGCCACCTCCGACATGGAGGCGAGCGTCTGCAGCCGCATCAGCGCGTCCTCGGCGCTGTTGGCGTGGACGGTGGCCAGCGAGCCGTCATGGCCGGTGGACATGGCCTGCAGCATGTCGAGGGTCTCACCGCCGCGCACCTCGCCGACGATGATGCGGTCGGGGCGCATCCGCAGCGAGTTGCGGACCAGGTCACGGATGGTGATACGGCCCTTGCCCTCGACGTTGGGCGGCCGGGACTCCAGCCGGATGACATGGGTCTGCTGCAGCTGCAGCTCGGCGGCGTCCTCGACGGTGATGATGCGCTCCCCGTCGGGGATCAGCCCGGAGAGGGCGTTGAGCAGCGTGGTCTTGCCGGAGCCGGTGGGGCCGGAGACCACCACGTTGAACTTGGCCCGCACCAGCGCCGCGAGCAGCATCAGCATCTGCTCGTCCAGCGTGCCCATGCCGATCAGCTCATGGAGGGTGTAGGCGCGGGGGAAGCGGCGGATGGTGAGCGTGGCGCCGGTGAGGGCGAGCGGCGGGATGATCACGTTGACGCGCTCGCCGGACGGGAGCCGGGCGTCGACCATCGGATTCGACTCGTCCACCCGGCGGTTGACCGTGGAGACGATGCGCTCGATGGTCTGCATGAGCTGCTCTTCGGAGGCGAAGCGGACGGGGACCTGCTCGACCCGGCCGGAGCGCTCCACGAAGATCTGATCCGGGCCGTTGACCATGATCTCGGTGATGGAGGCGTCTTCGAGGAGGGGTTCGAGCACCCCGAGGCCGAGCGCCTCGTCCACCACCCGGCGGATCAGCTGGGAACGCTCGGTGGTCGAGAGCACCGGGCCCTCGCGGCTGATGATGTGGCCGAGCACGCGCTCCAGCCGGGAGCGGCGCTCGGCGGTGGAGAGCGAGGACATCTCCGCGAGGTCGATCTCCTCGAGCAGCTTGGCGCGGTAGGCGGAGACCAGATGGCCGTCCTGGCGTCCGCCGCTTCCCTCGCCGGGCCCCTCGGGCGCGGTGATACGGGCCCGCAGGCTCATCGGTCGCCTCCCATCGCGGCCGCCCCCGGACTGTCCGTACCGCCGTCTCCGTCGTCGCAGGGCATCGTGGCGCTCTTCTCGGCGCTGCCGAAGTGGAAGCCGGGGATGACGGAGGGGATCTCGACGGTCGCGGTGGCCTGTGCCTGCCCGCCGCCACAGCCGCCGCTGCTGATACCGGTGCCGTCCGCCAGCCACCCGCTTATCGCGGCCTCCCCGGCGGCCTGCGGGCTGGTCCGCGGCTCGTCCAGTGACGCCGTACGCGCCGCCGCCCGCGCCGCGGTCCCGGCCTGCTGGGCGGCGTACGCGGCGATGCCGAGCTGCACGGCGGCGAGCGCGACGAGGATGAGGATCGGCAGGAACCCCAGGAACTCGATGGACGCCGAACCCGCGTCGCCCCGCCACCGGCGCGACGCGCCGGGGCGCCGGCCCCCCGCCCGGCCCGAGCCCGCAGCCGGGCGGCCGCGCGGCCTGGCGGCCTCCGCCGCACCGCGCAGTCCCACCGATGCCGAGCCCCGGCCCCCGGGCCGCGCGGCGGCGGGCAAGCGGCCGTCGCCCAGCCAAGCCGTCGCCCCGCCCCGGCGCGCCGCGGTGGGGCGCCGGCCCGCCAACCCGAAGCTCCCCCCGGGCAGCCGCTGTCCCCCCGCCCGTTCGCCCAACGGCGCCCTTGACCCCGGGCGGTCAGCCGCGCGCCCACGCGCACGCGCAGAGCCGGGGCCCAGGGGGCGCACCGCCGCTCCGGCCGCACCCCGGACGCCTCGTGACACGACCCAACGGCCCCACCGTCCGGCGGCCTCCGCCGCACCGCGCAGTCCCACCGATGCCGAGCCCTGGCCCCCGGGCCGCGCGGCGGCGGGCGAGAGGCGGGCTCCCCGCCGGTCCGTCGCCCCGCCCCGTGGCACGGCGACGGCGCGAAGCGGCGACATGTGAGCGGTCATCCCGCGCGGCCGCGGCACGTCCACCGCCCCACCGCATCGCCGCGCGGCGGCCGTCGCGGTGAGCTCTGCGTCCGGCGCCGCGGTGGGTCCGGGCGTCGCCGGATGGCCGGAGGGGCCGCCGCTCGGCGGCGTGCGCCCGTCCCCCGGGGCCGCGGGGCCGTCGCCCGGCGCGGTGGCCGCCACCGGGCGGCTGGGGCGGTGGTCGGTCATCGCGGGGTTGCCGGAGTCGGTGCGCGTGTGGGCGGGGTGACGACGGCTCATGTCACTCCCCTCCGCCCGCCAGGTCGCTCTCGTCCGCCGCGCCCGCCGTCCCCGTGACCGTCCAGGGGAAGTCGGCGGCGCCCGGGAAGAGGATCGGGACGTGGAGCTTGACCGTGGCCTTGTAGACCGAGCCGTCGCCGCCGGAGCAGCTGATGTCGGCGCTCCAGGAGCCGGGGATGTCCTTGCTCGCCGCGTCCTGGCAGGCGCCCGCGCCCTGGGTGGCGCCCGCGCGGGCTCCCTTGTCGGCCGAGTTGCCCGCCAGCGAGTACGTGTAGCCGACCAGCACCACCTGCCAGACGACCGCGAGCACGATCAGCGCCAGCGGCAGGACGCCGAGGAACTCGACCGTCACCTGGCCGCGGTCGCCGCCCCGCTTGCGCAGGAAGCCCTTGGTGGACGGCGGGGCGATCTCGTTGAGCGCGTCGGTGCCGTCGCCCACGCTGCCCTGCGCCGGGTCGCCGCCCGCCTCTATGGCATGGCGCCGCCGCAGCCCCGGCAGGACGCGCTCGCCGCCGCCCTGGGCCGCGTGGCCGCCCCGGTGGGCGGCGCGGCGGCCGCCGCCCGGGGGCGCGGCCTCCACCAGGCCCAGCTCACCGGCCAGCCCCCACAGCGCCTGTTTGACGGCCGACTTGGCGTCCAGGTCCTGCATCCGTCCCGAGTCGACGGCGGGCTGCAGCTCCTTGAAGCCGGCCGGGATCGCCGTGCGCGCCACGGTCGTCCCGGTGGCCCGCTGGACGAGCTGCGGCTGGATCTCCGCGCTGCGGGTGTGCCGGTTGACCACGGTCACGGTCTCCTCCGCCTTGCGGATCTGGAGCCGGTCCCACAGCCGCACCATGCGCTTGGCGGCGCGCACCGCGACCACGTCCGGGGTGGTCACCAGCAGCGCGATGTCCGCGATCTCCACGGCGGCCGCGCCCGCGGAGGTCATCTGCGTACCGCAGTCGACGACCACGAGCTCGAAGCGCGACCGCAGCGCGCCGATGACCTGGCGGGCGGTGCGGTCGGTCACCTCCTCGCCGCGCTCGCCCTCGCCCGGCGCGAGCAGCAGCCCGAGCCCGGTCTGGTGGGTGAATACGGCGTCCTGGAGCACCCGGGGCGAGATGTCGCTGATCTGCGCCAGGTCGGCGATCGAGCGCCGGAACTGGACGTCGAGGTAGGACGCGATGTCCCCGGACTGCAGGTCCAGGTCGACGAGCGCGACCTTACGGCCCGCGGCCCGCGCGGCGAGCGCGAGCTGTACGGCGGTCACGGTGGTGCCCACCCCGCCCTTGGCGCCCGCGACCGCGACCAGCTTGCCGCCGGGTCCGGCGGCCAACGGATCGCCGCCGCCCCCCAGATGGCGCCGCACGCCCGTGGCCCACTGGGCGGCGCCCTGGACGCGGGCCGCCAGTTCGTCGTACGACAGCGGTATCCCGGCGATGCCGCGGGCCCCGGCGTCCATGGCGGCCGAGTACAGCGCGGGCCCCGCGTCGGCGGTCACCAGCACCACGCCCACCGCCGGGAAGCGCAGCGCGATCTCGCGGATCAGCTCCAGCGCGGGGGCCGGGGCGATGCGCTCATGGACGAGGACGACCTCCGGCAGCTCCTCCAGGGAGGCGGCGGCCAGCGAGGCGAGGGTGTCGAGCAGTTGGGTCGAGTCGCCGACCGGCGCCGACGGTTCGACACCGGGCAGCTGGCCGAGCAGCCCGCTCAGGGAGCGGGCGGCGTCGGGGTCGCCGACGGCCGGCAGAATCCTGATCGTCACCGCGGCACCTCCTCACTCATTTGTCGCCGTCGAGGGTGTAGGTGCGGTCGCCGGGCCCTATGGAGGTGCCTCCGCCGGGGGCGACCAGCGCGAGTCGCACATGGGAGGCGAAGGACTCGGCGTAGGCCACGCGCTGTGCGTTCTTGGTGTCGAGCGCGAAGGTGATCGGGACGGCCTCGTTGATCCGCCGCTTGTCGTCCTGGTTGGGCTCCAGGGCGGTGATCTTGCCGAGGTCGAGCACCTCGGCGCCCGCGACGATCAGCTTGGAGACCGACTCCTCGCCCTGGGACTTGCCCTCGAAGGTCGCGTAGATGTTGACCTTCGCACCCGGGGTGATCTTGCCCGCGACGCCGGTGGCCGCGTCGATCATGATGGCGATCTCCTGCTGCCCGGGCTTCAGGGCGGGCCGGTTCGCGATCATGTCCCGTTGCAGCAGCGACCCCTTGGCGAGCTGGGCCACCGCGATCTTCCCGCGTAGCTCGTCGAGATCGGTGACGGCGGTGGAGGGCACATAGCGCTTGGGCATCGAGACCTTCTCGAACTCCCCCGCGTCCAGCGCCTTGTAGGGCTGGACGTCCGAGGTGAGCTTGTAGGCGGTGGTCTCGGGGCCGACCTTCGACTCCACGTCGTTGACGACGGAGAGCACTCCGGCGAAGGCGCCGACGGCGCACAGGACCGACAGGAGCAGCAGGATGACTCCGCGGCGCTGGCGTGAATTCATGGGACGCACAACCTCGTTCGGGGACGTTACCGGCTGGTCAGGGCGGGACGTTGGGACGTGAGCAGTGCGGGGATCTCATCGCCGCGGGCCACCGGGCAGGAGCAGAAGGCACAGCGGTCACCGATGAGTTCGAAACCGCACCAGTGGCATTCCTCTCTCCTTACGGAGGCCACGAGCTGGTAGAGGACCGAGAGGTCGGGGATGGCCGCGGCGAACTCGATCAGCTTCGGGGTGCCCCACCAGCGCCCCGACTCGGCGGGCAGCGGCACCTCCTCCACGCCCCGGACGCCCCAGGCGGGGGCGAGGGCGCCGGTGACCCAGTCGTCGTGGCCCGCGCCGCCCCCGTAGCCATGGCTGTTGAGCTGGCCCCGGGCGACGGTCATGGAGGTGACGTACCCGGGGGCGGGCAGCTCGGCCGCGCCGCCGACCTTGACCAACTGCGGAGTGGGGTGGGCGAGCACCCCGAAGTGGGCGCCGGGCACCCAGGACTTGACGTGCGAGGTGAGGCTGACCGGGACCCGGTCCAGCCGGGCGACGCTGCCCAGCAGGGCGCCCGCGTGGACGTAGTGGGAGAGCAGCCGGGCGGCGCACGCCAGAACGCCGGGGCTGAAGTCGGATATGGACAGCTGGCGCAGCTGACGGGCCAGTACGGCCACGGCCAGCGGGGGCAGTTCGAGCGGCAGCAGCGCCATCCGGTCGCTCTCCAGGACGGAGCGCACGATATGGAGGCGGCGGACCACGGCCGCAGGGGTCGCGGCGGGATAGAGCACGACGAGATAGCCCTGCTGGTCGAGGAGGGTCCCGACCTCGGCGAGGGCGTCGTCGAGTGACTGTGCGTCCGGCGGGCGGAGCACGACGGCCGACGGGGTCTGCCCGTCGGGCGGCGGAAGCACCAGCTCACGGCCGGTGACTGCTATCGCGGTGGGCACGTCGGCTACCCCGTCTCACATCGGCGCCGAGCGGCGGCGGCCACAGGTCTCTACTGCCCCTGTCTCATTACTGCCCCTGTCCTGGTGCGTCGTCACTTTATCCACGAAAACGGCGTGAGAGAACAGTTCCTCTGGGTTACGCACCCCGGGTCCGATGCGGAGTCCGCGCATCCCCTTGACAAGGTTATTGGTCTGGACCACTTTACGTTCATACGGTGGCCACCGTCCGCAACCTCCTCCTTCACACCGGCTTCCCAACGGATTCCCCCACGGAGGCAGTCATGGACCGTGCCCCACACCCCCGCCCCACCCGACTCAGACGCACCCTCGCCCGGCTGACCAGCGCGTTCGCCACCATCGCCCTGGGCGCCACCGGACTGGTCGCCCTCGGCGGCACCGCCGAGGGCGCCGCCGCCGCCAACCTCGCCCAGAACCCCGGCTTCGAGTCCGGCCTCAGCGGCTGGACCTGTTCCGCCGGGAGCGGCACCACGGTCGCGAGCCCCGTCCACGGCGGCTCGGCCGCGCTCAAAGCCACCCCGGCGGGCACCGACAACGCCCGCTGCGCCCAGACCGTGGCCGTCAAGCCCAACTCCTCGTACACGCTGAGCGCCTGGGTCCAGGGCAGCTATGTCTACCTCGGCGCCGGCGGCACCGGCACCACCGACGTCTCGACGTGGACGCCGTCGGCGCCCGGCTGGCAGCAGCTCAGCACCAGCTTCACCACCGGCGCGGCCACCACCTCGGTGACCGTCTACACCCACGGCTGGTACGGCCAGCCCGCCTACTACGCCGACGACATCAGCCTGGCCGGCCCCGGCGGCGACCCCGGCGACCCGGTGCCGGGCGCGCCCAGCGGACTGCGGACCGCGGGCGCCACCTCGTCCTCCATCGATCTGTCCTGGTCCCCGGTGACCGGCGCGACCGGCTACAACGTCTACCGCGACGGCTCCAGGGTGCAGTCGGTGAGCGGCGCTTCGGCGACCGTGACGGGTCTGGCGGCCGCCACCTCGTACCAGTTCCAGGTCACCGCGACCAACGCGGCGGGCGAGTCGCCCAGGTCGTCCGCCGTCACGGGCACGACGACGGCCGGGGGCGGCGGGGGCGACGGCACCGTGCCCAAGCACGCGGTCACCGGCTACTGGCAGAACTTCAACAACGGCGCTGCCGTGCAGAAGCTGCGTGACGTCCAGGACCAGTACGACATCATCGCGGTCGCCTTCGCCGACGCCACCGGCACCCCCGGAGCCGTCGACTTCACCCTCGACCCGGCCGTCGGCTACGGCAGCGAGCAGCAGTTCAAGGACGACATCAAGGCCAAGCAGGCGGCCGGGAAGTCTGTCGTGATCTCGATCGGCGGCCAGAACGGCACGGTGTCCATCAACGACTCGGCCTCCGCGAACAACTTCGCCAACTCGGTCTACGCCCTGATGCGCGAGTACGGTTTCAACGGCGTCGACATCGACCTGGAGAACGGCCTCAACCCGACCTATATGACCCAGGCGCTGCGCTCCCTGTCGGCGAAGGCCGGATCCGGCCTGGTGATCACCATGGCCCCGCAGACCATCGACATGCAGTCCACCTCGGGCGCCTACTTCCAGACGGCGCTGAACATCAAGGACATCCTGACGGTGGTCAATATGCAGTACTACAACAGCGGCTCGATGCTGGGCTGCGACGGCAAGGTGTACTCCCAGGGGTCGGTCGACTTCCTCACCGCCCTCGCCTGCATCCAGCTGGAGGGTGGTCTGTCGCCGTCCCAGGTCGGCCTCGGCCTGCCCGCCTCGACCCGCGGCGCGGGCAGCGGCTATGTCTCCCCGGCGGTCGTGAACAACGCCCTGGACTGCCTGGCCCGCGGCACGAACTGCGGCTCCTTCAAACCGGCGCGGACCTACCCGGGGCTGCGCGGCGCGATGACCTGGTCCACCAACTGGGACGCGACCGCGGGCAACGCGTGGTCGAACGCGGTGGGCCCCAAGGTGCACGGTCTGCCGTAGCGTGACGCGGCCCCTCCCGGGGGGATGTCCCTCCCGGGAGGGGGTGCCCCTCCCGGGGGGATATCCCTCCCGGGGGGATGGGCCAAGGGGGCCGGGGCGCAAGCGCTCGGCCCCCTCATCCGCATTTATCACCCGCACGGGCAGCGAAGATGACGCCTGGGGTTGACAACGGCATTGGTCTGGACCACCTTATACGCACGCCACAGGGGCCCCTGAACGCGCATTCGCAACACCACCCCCACACCTCTCCCCCCACGTACGGAGGCTGTCGTGGTACGCGCACAGTTCACCAAGCGGCTGCTCGGAGCCGCCGCAGTCGTCGCCATCGCCGCCGGAGGGCTGATATCCGCCGGCTCGGCCAACGCGTCGGAGGACCACCCCGACGCCAAGCAGCACGCGGCCGCCGTCCCCGAACACGCCGTCACCGGGTACTGGCAGAACTTCGACAACGGCGCGACGAAGCAGAAGCTCTCGGACGTCCCGGACGACTACGACATCATCGCGGTCGCCTTCGCGGACGCCACCGGCTCCCCCGGGGCAGTCGACTTCAAGCTCGACCCCGCCACCGGCTACAGCGACGAGCAGCAGTTCAAGGACGACATCAAGGCCAAGCAGGCGGCCGGGAAGTCCGTGATCATCTCCGTCGGCGGCGAGAAGGGCACCATCTCGGTCAGCGACGACGCCTCGGCCGACGCCTTCGCCTCCTCCATCACCGGGCTGATGGACAAGTACGGCTTCAACGGGGTCGACATCGACCTGGAGAACGGCGTCAACTCCACCTACATGACCAAGGCCCTCAAGGCCGTCCACGACAAGAAGAGCGATGTCGTGGTCACCATGGCGCCGCAGACGATCGACATGCAGTCGGCGTCCACCGAGTACTTCAAGACCGCCCTGGGGATCAAGGACTTCCTGACCGTGGTCAACATGCAGTACTACAACAGCGGCTCGATGCTGGGCTGTGACGGCAAGGTCTACTCCCAGGGCTCGGTCGACTTCCTCACCGCTCTCGCCTGCATCCAGTTGGAGAACGGCCTCGACCCGTCCCAGGTCGGCATCGGCGTGCCCGCCTCCACCAGCGGCGCCGGCTCCGGCTATGTCGAGCCGGGTGTGGTCAACGACGCTCTCGACTGCCTCGCCAAGGGCACCGGCTGCGGCTCCTTCAAGCCGTCCAAGACCTACCCCGGCATCCGCGGCGCGATGACCTGGTCCACCAACTGGGACGCGGCCGGCGGGAACGCCTGGTCCAAGGCGGTCGGCGCGCACGTCCACGGGCTGTAGACCCTCAAGGCGCGAACGACAGTTCGACGTACGCCGGTGCGCCCCGCCCACACCATGCGGGGCGCACCGGCGTACTGGTGTTCGCTACGGCTTGGGCAGCGCACATCCCGCCAGGTTCAGGTCAATCTTGTTGCCGGTGGTCACGCACTTGGTGATGCCGTAGGTCTCCTGGGCGTAGTTGATGCCCTGGCGCACCGTCACCGTGCCGTTCTCGTCCACCTCGCACGGATTGTTCAGGGTGCAGCGGCCGCCGTCCTCGTTGCCCGTGTTGTTGACGGCCACGACCTTGCCGGACGCCGGGTCGACGACGGGAGAGCCCGACGTTCCGCCGATCGTGTTACAGGCGGAGGTGTAGCGGACCGAGTCCTTCCAGGTCCAGTCCCCCTCCTTAAGCCGGTATGCAAATCCGTCGATATTGCAGGAGTAGATCTTCTTCCAGTAGCCGGAGACCACATTGATGGCGGAGCCCTGGGTCGGGTGGCTGTCCGACAGCGTCAGCGCCTTGATGCCGTACGACGACTGGATCTGGGCGTACGTGGACGTCAGCCGGTACAGCGAGATGTCGGTGTCGGTCATCGTCGCGTACGCGACCTTGTTCGCGCGCACGGTGCCGGCGCTGCCACCCGAAGCGGTCAGCAGGGTGAAGCTCCGGCTCGACGGCTGGTCGACGATCACCTCTCCCGCGCCGGGGAAGCCGCTCTCCAGGCAGTGGCCGTTGGAGAGCACGAGCGCGGGGTCGGTGTCAGCCGATCCCGGCGTCCGGACGACGGAGCCGGAGCAGTTGCTGAGCGCCACCGTGCCCGCGAAGGTGACGGCCTTCGGGGCCTTGGTGGAGACCTTGACGGGGGCCGGGGCCTTGGCGGGGGATGCGGCCGCCGCGGGCGCCGCACCCGCGCCGACGAGGGTCGCGCCGCCCAGTAACAGGGCCGAGAACGCACCGACGAGAGATCTGTTCATGCGGGGGGTTCCTTCCCTCGATGAGAGATTCCTTCGGCTTCGACCATTTCCCACCCTTGCGCATGTCATGCGCATGGCCGAACACTGGCGCAGCAGTCGCCCTCCCTTCACCCCCCAGGAGATGTCATGCGACGTCGCATCAGCGGTAGACGGGCCACCGCCCTCACCGCCTTGCTCACCCTCGCACTCGCCGCCCCCATGGCAGCTCAGGCCGACGATCCCGCTCCACGGCCCGGCACCGATCGCACCGCGTCATCCACCGCCCGGAGCGCCGACGAGAGCGTGCGGCAGTACGAGGTCTCCGGCCCCGCCACCCGGGCCGACCGCTCGGCCGTCGCCGCCACCGGCGTGTCCATCGACGAGGTGGACGCCCGCTCCCTGGTCGTCACCGCCGACGCGGCGCAGGCCAAACAGCTGCGCGCGCTCGGCTACCGGCTCACCGCGCTCCAGGGCCCGCCCGACCGCAGCCAGGGCAGGTCGGCCAAGCCCTTCGACTTCCCCTCGGCCGATGCGAAGTACCACAACTACGCCGAAGCGAACGCCGAGATCAACGCGGCGGTGGCGAAGTATCCGTCGATCCTCAGCAAGCGTGTCATCGGAAAGTCGTACGAGGGCCGGGACATCGTCGCCCTCAAGATCAGCGACAATGTGGCCACGGACGAGAACGAGCCCGAGGTTCTCTTCACCGCCCATCAGCACGCGCGTGAGCACCTGACCGTGGAGATGGCGCTCTATCTGGTGCGGCAGTTCACCGAGGGCTACGGCAGCGACTCCCGGATCACCAATGCCGTCAACGGCCGGGAAATCTGGATCGTCCCGGATGTGAACCCGGACGGCGGCGAGTACGACATCGCCACCGGCTCCTACCGCAGCTGGCGCAAGAACCGCCAGCCCAACTCCGGCTCCTCCTCCGTCGGCACCGATCTCAACCGCAACTGGGACTTCAAATGGGGCTGCTGCGGCGGCTCCTCCGGCTCCCCCGGCTCGGAGACCTACCGCGGCCCCAAGGCCGGCTCCGCCCCCGAGGTGAAGGTCGTCGCCGACTTCGCCCGCAGCCGCGTCGTCGGCGGCAAGCAGCAGATCAAGGCCGCGATCGACTTCCACACCTACAGCGAACTGGTGCTGTGGCCCTTCGGCTGGACGGACGACGAGACCACCACCGGCATGACGCGGGACGACTACGACGCCTTCGCGGCGGTCGGCAGGAAGATGGCCGCGAGCAACGGCTACACCCCCGAGCAGTCCAGCGAGCTGTACATCACCGACGGGGCGATCGACGACTATCTGTGGGGCACCCAGAAGGTCTTCGCCTACACCTTCGAGATGTACCCGACCGACTCCGGCGACGGCGGCTTCTACCCGCCCGACGAGGTCATCGACCGCGAAACCAGCCGCAACCGCGACGCGGTGCTCCAACTCGTGGAGAACGCGGACTGCATGTACCGGTCGATCGGCAAGGCGGCGCAGTACTGCGCCTGAGCCGGGGCCGTATGGCACGCCAGGCGCCGTCCCGGCGGTAGCCCCGCCGGGACGGCACCCCTCACGACCCCCCGTCCGGGACGTCGTCCCCGCCGTACGAGGGCAGGCGGGCGCCCCTGCTCTCGGCGACCCGCAGCACATCGCGCAGCGCCTCACACAACCGCTCCGCGAGGTAGCGCAGTTCTCGTCTGTCCGCCTTGGGGGCGTCCAGCAGTGCTCGGGCGTGCCGGAGGAGTTCGGTCCCCATGGACATCTGTACGGCCTCGATCGCGTCCGCACGTCGGCTCAGCGGGCTGTTCCCGTCGTCCGACGCCAGATAACACGGCTTCCCCTCGGGGTCGGTCCACGGCAGCAGGCGCAGCCCGGTCATCACGCTCATCAGCTCCGTTCAGCTGGTGGGCCACGCCCTCGGGCCGGTGCACCCCGGTCGCGAGGGTCTTGCGTTTCTTCACGCTGTGTGGCGGCTCCCTCACAGAGTGGGGGCGTTCTGGCTACGCTGCTAGGAGGGCGGGTCTGACAGCACAGGTTTCAACTCAGGGAGTCAGCCATGGAGATGGATCGGAGGCCCCGCACCCCGAGGGAGAAGTACGGGGAGGAGTTGCGGATCCGGCGCACAGCGGCCGACCTGACGCAGGAAGCGCTGAGTGAGCGCGTGGTCTGCTCGCCCACGCTGATCAGCCACTTCGAGGCGGGCAGGCGGTTACCGAAACCCGACGACGCGGCGCGGATCGACCAGGCGCTGGGAACGGACGGGTTCTTCGCGCGGTGGCTGGAGGATCTGGAGTCGAAGTTCGCCGACCACTTCGCGGCCGTGGCCGACCTGGAGCAGCAAGCCACAGTGATCCAGCAGTTCGCGCTGTCGCTGGTTCCGGGCGTGCTTCAGACCGACGACTACGCGCGCGCTCTCTTCCGCGCCTATCGGCCGAACTACACGGCCGAGGAACTTGACGAGGCGGTCGTCATCCGGACTAAACGCCGCCGTATGCTCGACGGACCCGCTCAGCCCGTCGTCTGGACGCTGCTCGACGAGGCCGTCATCCGGCGGCGCGTCGGCGGCTCACAGGTCATGGCCGAGCAGTTGCGCAGGATCGGGGACATGGCCGAGGCGGGACGAATCCGGCTGCACGTACTGCCGTACGACGTGGGGGCGCATGCGCTCCTGGAAAGTCTGCTCACGCTCATGAGCTTCCCGGACTCCGCTCCGGTGGGTTACGTCGAAGGCTTTCTCACCGGCAACTTGATGGACGATCCTGCGCTGGTGGCCGCCAGCCAGACCGCCTACTCTCTGGCCCTGAGCGACGCGTTGTCACAGCAGGAGTCACTGGCCCTCATCAAGGCGGCAGCGGAGGAACACGCACATGGTCAGCAGTGAGCACACCGTCTCAGACGCGTCCACCCTCGCCGGGTGGCACAAGTCCAGCTACAGCGGAGGAAGTACGCCCCAGGGCGAATGCCTCGAAGTAGCCCGTGGCCACGCCGACATACCCGTCCGCGACAGCAAGGACCCACACGGCCCGGCGCTCATCTTCGAGCCGTCCGCGTGGGCGGCGTTCGTCTCCGCCGTCAAGCGCGGGGAGTTCCCCACCACCTGAGCCACCCAACAGTGTGGTTCGCGCCGTCCTCGTCTGCGCAGTTCGATCTTGCATTTCGCACCAGCGCCACCACTCAGGCGGACCGAGCGGCGTTGATGAGAATCGCTTCTCATGTCGAAGCCTGACGCACTGCTTGTTGATGTCGCGGCCTTGGTGGAGTCCGGGCACAGCAACCAGATGACTCTGACTGTGGTCGCCGGTGGTGCTGTCATCACGGGGCGGCTGGCTCCCGAAGCGGCGCTGCGAGTTAACGGACCGCGCGGCAACGCGGCGAGGGTCCGACCGGCACGTGTCGGTCGGACCCTCACTGTTGTTCCGGTGGCGGCTCGCACCCCCTCGTCGGTCAGACGGTGGCAGGTGCGCCGAGCATCGCGGAAGCCTGCTGGAGTGGGCTGGGGACACGCGTGGGCGCGGCTGTCTGGCGGAGGCCGGGGCAGGTGAAGCCGAGCTGAGTCATGGCCCGGAGAACTTCACCGGCGCTGAAATCGCGGCGGTCCTGGCGCGTGATGGCCTGCCCGACCTGCTTGACCGGGTAGGTGCGGCGGCCGATGATCACGGACTCGCCGATGACCTGTTCGGGCTTGATGCCCTTCATGGATTCCAGAACGCCGCTCTTGGTGAGGTCGAACGGGAAGCGGGCGATGATACAGCGCATGATGCCTCACAGGGAGAAGAAGGGGATAGTTCTACCGCGGTAAGGCGGTTCAGTGGGCGAGGACGCCCCGAGCGCTGTCCCGGTCTTCGACGACCGGCAGTGCGGCGTGTCGGCGGTCCAGGGCTGCGTACTCGGCTTCGGCGGTCGTGGTCACGGGTGAGGTGGACGGCCCACCGCCGCTGAGGATGTCGCGCAGTTGGACCCGGTCCGTGTACGCGGGGCTGTCACGGACCGCGGTGAGCTGGGCCTGGGTGACCAGTTGGGTGCACAGGCCGTCGTTGTCGCAGACGAACAGCTGCCCGGTGCGGGCGCCGGCCATGACGGACAGGGCGACTTCGATGGTCATGTCGTCGCTGACTTGCAGTGGGCCCGTGTCCACGGCGTCCGCCGCAGTCTGGTGTGCTTGGGTGACGTTCGTCGAGCGGGGCTGCATCTGAACCAGCGTCAAAAGGTGCCTCCGGCAGTGGTGGGTCAGTTTCCTGATCACGGAGTTTCTAGGCCGCCGCGTCGAAGGAGGTCTGCCGTACGGTCCTGCGTCGGGCAGCCGAGGCGGGGCTGCGTCGACCGCGTGTGGATGCGCTGCGCTTGCGCTTCTCGGCCGCCGGCGCGGTGATCGTGACGGGGATGCCGGAGGGTGCCTGGGCGCCGGTGATCTGACTGAGGGCCTCTTCGCCGACGCGGATCTGGGTGGTCTGGGGCACGATGCCGGCGGCGGTCATGAGGCGGGTCATGTCGCGGCGCTGGTTGGGGGTGACCAGGGTGACGACGCTGCCCGACTCGCCGGCCCGCGCGGTGCGGCCGCCGCGGTGGAGGTAGTCCTTGTGGTCGGTCGGCGGGTCGATATTGACGACGAGGTCGAGGTCGTCGACGTGGATACCGCGGGCGGCGACGTTCGTGGCCACGAGCACGGTGACGTGTCCGGTCTTGAACTGGGCCAGGGTCCGGGTGCGCTGGGGCTGCGACTTGCCGCCGTGCAGGGCGGCGGCCCGCACTCCGCTGTTCAGCAGGTCCTGCGTGAGCCGGTCGACGCCGTGCTTGGTGTCCAGGAACATGATCACCCGGCCGTCGCGGGCCGCGATCTCGATGGTCGTGCGGTGCTTGTCCGCGCCCTGCACGTGGAGCACGTGGTGCTCCATCGTGGCGACGGCGCCCGCCGACGGGTCGACGGAGTGGACGACGGGGTCGGTGAGGTAGCGGCGGACCAGGCGGTCGACGTTGCGGTCGAGGGTGGCGGAGAACAGCATCCGCTGGCCCTCGGGGCGCACCTGGTCCAGGAGCGCGGTGACCTGGGGCATGAAGCCCATGTCGGCCATCTGGTCGGCCTCGTCCAGGACGGTGATCGCGACCTGGTTCAGCCGGCAGTCACCGCGGTCGATGAGATCCTTGAGCCGGCCCGGCGTGGCGACGACGACTTCGGCACCGCCCCGCAACGCGCCTGCCTGCCTGCCGATCGGCATTCCGCCGACGACGGTGGCCAGGCGCAGCTTCACCGTGCGGGCGTAGGGGGTGAGTGCGTCGGTCACCTGCTGGGCCAGCTCACGCGTCGGTACGAGGACCAGGGCCAGCGGCTGGCGGGGCTCGGCACGCTGTCCGGCGGTGCGGGCCAGCAGAGCCAGGCCGAAGGCGAGGGTCTTACCGGATCCGGTGCGTCCGCGTCCCAGGGCGTCGCGGCCCGCGAGAGTGTTGGGCAGGGTCGCACCCTGGATCGGGAACGGGACGCTCATGCCCTGCGCGGTCAGCGCGGCCAGCAGCTGGGCGGGCATGTCGAGGTCGGCGAACGCCTCGACCGCGGGCAGCGCGGGAGTGATCGTCTCCGGCAGGGCGAACTCGCCCGAGGCCGCGGCGGACCGCCGACCGTGGCCACCCGAACGGCTCGGGCCACCCGAACGGCTCGGGACGGGCGAGCCGAAGCGACTGCCCCGGCCCGAACCAGTGCCGGAGTGGAAAGCGGGGCCGCTGGTGCGGCGGGTCCGGGAGGAGCGGTCGTTCGTACGTGTGGGGTTCATTTGAGAACCTTCCTTGATACGGCACGTATCAAGGAATTCCCGCAGCGGAAGTGCAGTGCGGGGAATCACGAGAACGGGCCGAAAGGGAATGCGAAAGCGAAGACGCCATGCAGTGAATCCGCTGTGGGACGCAGGTGATGAAATGGGTGACGTAATATCGGCGTGAGATGCCGGACGTCGATGGGTGCGGCCCGGGAGAGGCGCGCACTCCTGGAGAAGAGCTGGGAGCGGTTCTGTCCCACAGGAGGCATCACTGAGGGAAATCCCCGTAGCTGGGGCCCGCACCCCGAGGGATGCGGGCCCCAGCTACGAAGTGCGCGTCAGCGTCAGGCGGGAACGATGTTCTCGGCCGTCGGGCCCTTCTGGCCCGGGGCGATGTCGAAGGTGACCTTCTGGCCTTCGAGCAACTCGCGGAAGCCCTGGGCGGCGATGTTCGAGAAGTGGGCGAACACGTCAGGACCTCCACCGTCCTGCTCGATGAAGCCGAAGCCCTTGGCCGCGTTGAACCACTTCACAGTGCCAGACGCCATGTCATATCTCCTTGTGGGGCAGTACGCCGGTACCCGCGATCCACGGACACCGGGTCGCCGCAATGATGCCCCGCCCGGAGAACAACCGGAAATACAAAACGCTTCCCGCAGCTAAATGCTGGCGCAAGCGTTGAAGTTTTTGGGAACCACAACTGCAACTGAGATCGACAGTAGCATGCGGCAGTGGCCCGCGTACGGCCGATGGAGCAAATTCGTTCGCTGCGATAAACACGCTGCCCGCGCGACATATTTAACCCTCGTCTCGCGGCAATAGATATTGACCCACACGCGACACAGTGTTCCAGCAAGAGCGGTCGTCATATACGGCTCGGCGGGCGCGACTACTGCGGCGGCGCCCTCCTCCGCCCGGGGGCCGGCCCTCAGTATGCTCCGCGCGCAGGCGGGACCGGGCCACCTCAGCCTGCGGTCGTCGGGTTCTCTGAAGCGGCGGCGCGGCGGTATTCGGCGTTGATGCGCTGGGCTTCTTCGAGCTGGTCTTCGAGGATGACGATGCGGCAGGCGGCCTCGATGGGGGTGCCCTGGTCGACGAGCTCCCGGGCGCGGGCGGCGATGCGCAGCTGGTAGCGGGAGTAGCGGCGGTGGCCGCCCTCGGAACGCAGCGGGGTGATGAGGCGGGCTTCGCCGACGGCGCGGAGAAAGCCCTGCGTGGTGCCGAGCATCTCGGCGGCCCGGCCCATCGTGTAGGCGGGATAGTCGTCGTCGTCGAGACGGTCGAACGATTCGCCTGCTGTCATTTGCACCTCTCTGTGGAACGGGTGGAGGGGCCCGGGTGCCGTACGGCACCCGGGCCCCGAAGGAACTGCTACACCATCTGCCGGCCCTGGTACTGCGCCGGCCTTCTGTGTCCGCCGACCCGACCTGGAAGTTGTCGGGGCTGCGGGGATCGCGGTTGCTTGACCGGAGACCACCTCACTATCGATGTCCTACGGTACCCGGGCTCAAGACTCCGCCCGGGCGATCCTGATGGCGCCTGGCCCCTCCGTTCTTCCCTCTGGGATCAATCACTTACCTACTACTGTCCTGCGCATTGCTCGGTGGCCTGTCACAGCACCACTCTTCGGCAGCCAGCCCCGTTGCCCGTCCTGCGTTTGCTCTGGCTTAGAACCCCGCTGCCGAACCTCCCAGTGCGCGCGTCCGCAGCCGACGCCTCACTGCTGAGTACTGCTACTGCGTGAACTGCGGTACTGCTCGCGGCGGCTCCTGATCACTGCGGGCCACCCGGTCCGGCCGCCAGTCCCGTCGCCGTCCTGCAACAACCCTGGCTTCGAAACTCCACCGCCGCACCGTCCTGCGTACTGCAACTGCGGTTAACCCTGCCCGGCAGTTCGTGTCTCCGGGCCCTGCTGTCTCTCTGGCTACGAGAGAAACCATAACCACGCCACCGCCCAATGTCTACTCCAGCCAGGATAGATTTTCGTGACCCAGGTGGAGAGATAGTCGGCACGGGCCACGGGACGGGTGCCCGGCGGTCCCGCTACAGCCAGGCCCGGCGCCAACCTGCACGGTGGCACCGGAGGTTTCGGCTGGCCCATGGTCAACCATCTCGGGCGGTGAGGGTTGCGTGGTGTGACCAGGCGCCGGCCTCGTCGCAGAGGGTGCGGGCCATCACCTAGGTGGCCCCTGACCGGCGATGATGCCGGCCAGGGGCCACCTGTCACATGAGCTGGCGTCAGCCGTCGTTCTCCGCCGACGGGATGTAGGCACCCGGTACGTCCCGAGGAGCGTAGATCTTCTTCTCACCCGGGTACGGCTTCGCCCAGTTGTGTGTCTCGTACCACGTGAGGTGGTTCATCTGGGCGGGGGGAGCGTAGTCCGGAACGGCGTTGGGACCGGTCAGCCGCTGCTTCGACTTCCACTGGTTCCACTGGGTGGCGACGTATCTCATGTCGGTCGGCACCTTGGCCGACGGCACGGCCGCCGCCTTCGGGCTCTGCGCCGCGGGGGTGTCCAGACCACAGGACGGCGGGGTCTTCACCCCGTCGGTCAGCGAGGTCCGGTTGGGCAGCGCCTTGAACGGCCTGAAGTCCGGGCGCTGGGTGAACGCCGAGGCCATCGGGGTGGCCGCGGTGTCCTTCTGGTTCATCGGCTGGATCCCGAGGATCTGCTCGATGGTCCGCATCATGTTGATCTGCGAGTAGTAGTGGCTGTCCACCACGCCGTGCTTGGCCCAGGGGCTGATGATCTGGACCGGGGCACGGTGGCCGTCGACATGGTCGAGACCCGCCTGGGAGTCGTCCTCGACGACGAAGATCGCCGAGTCCTTCCAGTACGTGCTGTGCGAGATCTCGTCGACGATCTGGCCCACGGCGAGGTCGTTGTCCGCGACCTGGGAGGCAGGGCTCACCGGGCCACCGGTGTGGTCGCTGGAGAGCCAGAACATGTTCAGGTTCGCCGGACCGTTCTTCTTGAAGTCCTTCTTCCAGATCTGTGCCCGGTAGACGTCCGGGACGCTGGTGTCGAACTTCGGGAAGCCGTGCACCGACACGTCGTTGAGCGACGGGATCGGCGAGGTCGAGTTCAGCGGGTAGGCGGTGTCCTGACCGGTCGCCGCCATGTTCTTGCTGTCGCAGTACAGGTTCTGCCAGCTGGCGTCCGACGGCTTGGTCAGGAACTGCTGGAACTCACCGAAGTTCCGGACGGACTTGCGGGCCGCCTGCGCACCGGTCCAGATGAAGCCGGTCTTCTGGTGGCCGAGGGCGTCGTCCTCGGTGTCGTAGCTGCGGGTGTACTCACCGGCCGAGGACTCGGTGTACTCCGGGTCGTCGGCCTGCATCAGCCAGTTGTGGCCCTCGGCGGAGTTGGTGCCGATGTCGTACGTGTTGTCGTACAGGCCGAACTGCTTGGCCAGGGCGTGCTGGTTCGGCGTGACGTTCTCGCCGAACTCGGTCAGCGACGGGTCGCCGTTGCCCTCCGGCAGGTCACCGAAGACCTGGTCGTAGGTCCGGTTCTCCTTGACGAGCAGGAAGACGTGCTTGATCGTCGAGCGGTCGCCGAGCTTGACCGGGACCGGCACCGGCTTGGCCGGGGTGCCGTCTGCCTTCTTGAGGGACTCGCCGTTCCAGCCGTTCTGCTTGAAGACCTTGCCGGTGTAGGACCTGATCACGCTGTCGCCAGGCAGCGTGAACTTCTGCACGCTCGAGGTCGTGTCGTGGGTGCCGTGACCGCCGGTGGCCTTACGGCGGGCGTCGATGCCACGGGTGTTGGAGACGTACACCTGGTTGCCGGAGGTGGTGATCTCCGAGGGGAAGTAGTCCGTGGGGAGCAGACCGACGTAGCTGACCGGCTCCTGCGCGGAGGTGAACTTGTAGACGGCGACGGCGTTGGCGCGGCCGAGGGTCACCAGCAGGTGGCCGTCGTCGGTGAGGGTCACCGCGTTGGGCTCGTAGCCCACCCGGGCCTTGGCCCACGGCTGGGTGGAGATGGTCTGGACGACCTTGTCCTTCGCCGTGTCGATGACCGACACGTTGTTGTCGGCGGTGTTGGTGACGAACACCACGCCGTGCTTGGCGTAGACGGCGGTCGGGTGCAGACCGACCTCGATGCCGGCGACCGCGGCGTCCTGGTTCGCCAGGTCGATGACGCTGACCGTGCCGCTGGTGGTGGCAGCGGTCTTCTGGTCGGCGAGTACCTGCGTGCCGTACGAGTTGATCGTGGGCTCGCCGGGCTTGGCCGGGCGGCCACCCTCGTTGCTGACGTAGAGCTTGTCGCCGACGACGGCCATGCCCCGCGGGGCGTTGCCCACCGCCCAGCTCCGCTTGATGGTCCCGGTCGCGGCGTCGATGGAGACGACCCGGTTCTGGCCGTTGACCGCGGAGTACACGGTCTTGCCGTCGGCCGAGAACACGGCCGCGCCCACCAGGGCGCGCTTGGAGCCGTCCGCCGGGATGCTGACGGTCCGCGGGCTGGAGACGCCGCCGTCCGCGTTCACGGTGAATACGGTGTAGCCGTCCGGCTGGCCCAGCCACAGCTGCTTGCCGTCGGGCGAGTACGTCGGGCCTTCCTGGCCCACGTTGTTGCTGCTGATGCGGGGGTTGGACGACGCGGCGTTGCTGACGAGCTGCTGCGTCTTCCAGCTCTTCAGGTCCACGATGGCCAGGGCCGCGCCACCGTCGGTGACCGAGGCGGCCATGTGCGTGCCGTCCGGGCTGACCGAGGACGACATGATCTTGCCCTGGTTGATGACGAGACGGTCGCCGTACGGGGCGATGTACTGGTTGCTGGAGACGACCTGGCCGTTCTTGGTGACCTGACCGACCTGCTCCGTGCCGAACTGGTGGGTCTGCGCGAGCGCCGTGCCGGCGGCCACGAGGGCGACAGCGGTGGTGCCCGCCGTCAGCAGCGGTATCCGGCGGCCGATGCGTCTGCGGATGAGGTTGATCCGGGCTTCCTCGACGAGTTTGCGGCGGCGAGTCACCTGCATTGAGGGTTATCCCTTCGGGGTGGTGTCGAGCAGTTCGACGTTGCCGTCGAACTGCCACAGCGGGTTCGGTGCGTCCCCGTCGGGGGTCCTCACCAGGAAGTAGCCGTTCACTTCCTTCGGTCCATCGCCATCGGCCATGAACCGCCCGTCCGGAGTCACGTCGAGTTGGTAGATGGCCTGTCCGGTGGCCTCGACGCCGGGAAGGTGCCAGGTCACGACGCAGCGCCAGTCGTTGCCCGGGCCTTGTGCCGCGACCCTGACGCTTCCCTTGTTGCACGACGCCGTGGCCTTCAACCGGTCCTCGGTGACGGCAGGCCGGTTGAGCTGGTCGGTCTGCATGCGGTACAGGTGCGCGAACGCCGTGGCGAGCGAGCGCTGCACCTTGTCCTGCTCGATCCCGGAGCCCGTCGCCGAGGTCGTCGCGGCGACGACCGCGAACGACGCGGCGGCCACCCCGACGAGCGGCAGGACTCCGATGGTGATGGCGCGGCGGCCGGAACCGTCGTGGGCCAGGTTGGTGAAGTCGCGCCGTACGAACAGCACATACGCCAGCGCCGTCGCGACCATGGCCCAGACGAGGCTGACAACGATGCCGATCAGCAGCGGGCCGAGTTGCCGGGGGCTGGTGAACAGACCGTTCCAGGAGATGAAGGCGTAGCTCGGCAGGGCGACGCGCACGGCCACCGGAAGCGGCAGCATCTGGGCGACCGCCATCGCGAGCGAGACGAGCACGGGCACCAGCAGCCCCATCGGGGACCGTCCCAGCGTGACCGACCCGAGAAGGCCGAGTGCGGCGAGCGCCAGGGTCGGGGCGAGGACGCAGACCCAGGAGAGCAGGACCGAGGCGGCGGCGTCCGACGGTGCCAGGAGATGGCCGTCGAGACCGACCAGCGGCTGGTCGCCGACCGCGAGGAGGCCGCCGACGGTGCTGGAGACCGCGAGCCCGGCCACGAGCAGCAGCAGGACGGTGAGACTGGCCACCGTCTTCGCCACGAAGATCCGCCGGGGCGAGCGGACCGCGACGAGCAGATGGCGCCAGGTGCCGAGCCGGTCCTCGGAGGCGAACACGTCACCGGCCACCACCGAGGTCAGCAGCGGGAGCGCCCAGGTCCCCGCGAAACCGAGCATCACCAGCGGCCCGGCCCACCCGGAGGCGAGCATCCAGCGCCCGAAGAGGGTGTCGACGGGAAGCGTGCTCTGCTGGCTCACCCCGGCGACGAAGAGGGCGGGAGCGATCCAGCAGGCGAGGACCAGCAGGCGGATCCGCCACTGGGAGACGAGCTTGACGAGCTCGAAGCGACAGGCGCGGGTGAGGGGGACGCGACGGCCCCCGGTCACCTGCTCGGGTTCCCGTTCCGTGCTCCGGGTGAGGGCCGCGGTCATCTGCCCGCCTCCTGCTGATCGGTGAGGGCGAGGAACGCGGCTTCGAGCGGCGACACCACGGGAGTGAGCTCGCGCAGCGCGACACCCCTCTCCACGAGCCGCACCACGAGTTGGTCGAGGGCCGGCATCAGGGCGCGTACGACGAGCGGTTCGGTGTCCTGACGTGCCCCGGCGCCGTCGACGACCTGGATGCCCGGCGCGTCGTCCGCCAGCCGGCGCGCGGCCCGCGGGTCGGAGGTGAGCAGCCGGTAGTCGAGTTCACGGTTCTCGGTGGCCAGCTTGGACAGCGGGCCGGAGAAGGCGACGCGTCCGGCGGCGAGGATGGTCACCTCGGAGCACAGCGCCTCGAGGTCGTCCATGTTGTGGCTGGAGAGCACGACGGCGGTTCCGTCGGCCGCGAGCCGGCTGAGGACACCGTGCACGTGCTTCTTGCCCGCCGGGTCGAGGCCGTTGGACGGTTCGTCGAGCACGAGCAGCCGGGGCTTGGTCAGCAGGGCGGCGGCGAGCCCGAGCCGCTGGCGCATGCCGAGGGAGAAGCCGCGGGTACGGTCGTCGGCGACGTCGGTGAGACCGACCTCGGCGAGTACGTCGTCGATCCCCGCCGTGCGCGCGTCGTGGCCGCGGAGTGCGGCCAGCGCGGCGAGGTTCTGCCGTGGGGTCAACGAGGGGTAGAGGGCGGGGCCGTCCACGAAGCCGGCGACACCGTCGGGAGCGTCGAGTGCCCGCTCGACCGGTGCACCCAGGACCTCCAGGCGACCGCTGTCGGCCACCGCGAGCCCCAGCAGAAGGCCGAGCAACGTCGTCTTTCCGGCGCCGTTCGGTCCGACCAGGCCGTGGATCCGACCCGGCGTCACATCGATATCGATGCCGTCCAGGGCGACGACATCACCGAAGCTCTTCGTGATACCGCGAGCCCGGATCGCGCGGAGTTCTTCCATGGGTCCCTTCCTTCACATGCTTCAAGGACCCTATGGATTGATCATGCCGAGCGTGAGGGTGGAGAGTTGAATCTACGTAGAACATGAAACGACTTGGCATTCGTAACATCGACGCCGAGTGCCGGCTCTCCCTTTTGGCCGGCATTCTTTGCCATCATTTGATCAAAATCGGATGCTCCCATGAATGAGTTGCCATGGTGAATGCTGCGGTGAATGCCAACGGGGCGCGGAGCGGAATTGAGCTGGAAGCGACGACCCCCGAATCCCGGCGGTTTCGACCGGGATTCGGGGGCCGTCGTGATGCGGGCGCCGTCCGCTAGATGACGATGCTCAGCAGGGCCGCCACCACGAAACCGGCCACCGACAGCACCGTCTCCAGCACCGTCCAGGACTTCAGCGTGTCGCTCTCGGAGATGCCGAAGTACTTCGCCACCATCCAGAAGCCGCCGTCGTTCACATGCGAGGCGAAGATCGAGCCCGCCGAGATGGCCATGATGACCAGCGCCAGATGGGCCTGGGAGTAGTGGCCCTCGGAGAGCATCGGGGTGACGATGCCCGCCGTGGTGACGATCGCGACCGTCGCCGAGCCCTGGGCCACCCGGAGCACCACCGAGATCAGCCAGGCCAGCACGATGACCGGCAGGCCCGCGCTGTCGAAGGCGTCGGCCAGGGCCTGGGCGACACCGCTGCCCTTGAGGACCGCGCCGAAGACCCCGCCCGCGCCGACGACCAGGAGGATGTTGCCGACGGGCTTGAGGGAGGCGGTGGAGACGGTCTCCAGGGACTTGCGGGACCAGCCGCGCCGGATGCCCAGCAGGTAGTACGCGAGGAGCAGGGCGATCGTCAGCGCCACGAAGGGGTGGCCGAAGAACTCGATGACCGAGCGGCCGGTGCTCGGGTCCAGCGCGACGGAGGAGAAGGTGGCGCAGAGGATCAGGACGAGCGGGGTGCCGATGATGGCGAGCACCGTGGCCACCGAGACCGGCCGCTCGGCCGGGGTGACGCCGGAGGAGCGCTGCTCGGCCGCGACCGCCTCCCGGGACTCCTCGGCCGCCTCGACCATGTCCTGCGGTACGGGGACGAAGATGCGCTTGCCGATCCAGGCGGCGTAGCCCCAGGCGGCGAGCACCGACGGGATGCCGACCACGATGCCCATCAGGATGACCCAGCCCAGGTCGACATGGAACAGCCCGGCCGCGGCCACCGGGCCGGGGTGCGGCGGCAGGAAGGCGTGGGTCATGGACAGGCCCGCGAGCAGCGGCATCGCGTAGAGCAGGATGGACTTGCCGCTGCGCTTGGCGGCCGCGTAGACGATCGGTGCGAGGACGAAGATGCCGACGTCGAAGAAGACGGGTATGCCGAAGATCAGGCCGGTCAGACCCATCGCGAGCGGTGAGCGCTTCTCCCCGAAGATGCCGAGCAGCCGGGCGCTGAGGGCCTCCGCGCCGCCGGAGACCTCGAGTATCGCGCCGAGCATGGTGCCCAGGCCGATGATGATGGCTATGTGGCCGAGAATGCCGCCCATCCCGGATTCGATGAGCGAGACGGCGTCCGACTTCTGGACCGTGCCGAAGAGTTCGGTGACCGAGAGACCGGCGGCCAGACCGACCGCGATGGAGACGCCGAGCAGCGCCACGAAGGGCTGCAGCCGGACCTTGATGATCAGGTAGAGCAGTAGCGCGATGCCGAGGGCGGCGACGGTCAGCAGACCGGCGGTGCCGTCGATGAGCGCGAGCAGACCACCGGTGTGGGGTGGTGTCTCGGCAGCGGGAGCGGCCGCGAGCAGCATGGGGAACTCCGGGTTGTGGGTAGGGGGTACCGCCGCACGGCGGGGGGCCGCGCGCTGGGTGAGCGTGGTGGGTGCGGTTGATCAGGGCTCGAGCTTCCGGCGACGGGGACGGTGAGGACGAGTCAGGGGTGGAACCCGCGGCGGGCGGAAGGCGCTCCCGCCCGCCGCGGGGTTTCGGGGTCAGCCCAGGACGGCGAGGGCGTCGATCTCGACGAGCAGACCGGCGGGGAGGCCGACGTAGACCGTCGTACGAGCGGCCGGGGCCTCCTTGAGGTCGGCGAAGAACTCGTTGTAGATCTCGTTGAACTCGGCGAAGTGGCCGGTGTCGGTGAGGTAGACGCGCACCATCATGGCGTCCTCCCAGCTCGCGCCGCCCTCCTCCAGCACGGCCTGCACATTGCGCAGGGTCTGCAGGGTCTGCTCGCGCAGGGTCGGTCCGACGGGGGTGGGGGCCTGGCCCGGGACGGCGGGGCCGAAGCCGACCTGACCGGCGACCTGGAGGATGTTCCCCTTCTTCACGCCGTGGGAGAACTTGGCGGGCGGGGTGGTGTGGGTGGCCGGGGTGATCGGGGTCTTCTGCGGCTTCTCGGTCATGAGGAGGGCTCCTCGGCTTTCTTCTCGGGTGTTTCCGCTGTTACTTGGGAGGGGTTCTGCGAGGCGTGGGACACCGATGCGGACACCGGGGCGCCGCCCGAGTATTCCCGGCTGATCTCGTCCGCCGTGCGGCGCACCAGCGGCAGCAGGGAGAGGAGTTCCTCGGCGCTGACGACGACGTTGGGCGCCGAGACCGAGCAGGCGGCGACGACCCGCCCGTCCGTTCCCCGGATCGGCGCCCCGACGCAGTTGATCGACTCCTCGTGGCCGCCGAAGTCGGTGGCCCAGCCCTGTTCGCGCACGGTCGCCAGCTCCTTGAGGAACGCGGCGGCGTTCGGCGTCGAACGGGACGTGTACGCGGGGTAGGTGAGCCGCTCGGCCAGCGTCCGCAGCTCGGGCTCGGGCAGATCGGCCAGCAGCAGCTTGGCCACGGCGGCGACGGTGATGGCGACGGGCTTGCCGATCCGCGAGTACATCCGCACCGGGTAGCGGCTCTCCACCTTGTCGATGTAGAGCACCTCGTTCTCCTCGTACACCGCGAGATGGACGGTGTGCCCGCACCGCTCGTTGAGCGCCATCAGATGCGGGTGGGCGATCTCGCGGACGTCGAGGTTCTCCACCGCCTCCTGCGCGAGTGCGAAGAGGCGGGCGCCGAGGCGGTAGCGCTGGTCCTGCTGGCGGTAGACCATGCCGTGCTCATGGAGGGTGCGCAGCAGCCGCAGCGCGGTCGACTTGTGCACGCCCAGCCGCGTGGCGACCTGCTCCAGATTGGCCGGGCCCTCCGCCAGCAACGGCAGGATGCTCAGCGCTCGGTCGACGGTCTGGCTCATGGGTCGCATACCTCCACCACTGCGGTCTCGGCCCACTTTTCGGCGGGAGTCGGCAGATCTGTCCAACCGGGGCCGAACCGCAGTGTGCCCCACCGCGTGGCATCGAGTGCCACCAATTGGTCGGCCTGTTCGCGGGAGGGCGGGGTGCCGAGGTCGCCGGGGACGGTGAGGGCGGCGGCGGCCATGAGGTGGCCGTGGCGCAGCCGTTCGGCGATGGGCAGTCCGCGCAGGGTGCCGGAGAGGAAACCGGCGGCGAAGGCGTCGCCCGCGCCGACGGGGGCGACGACCTCGACGCGCGGGGCCGGTTCGAAGGTGACGGCGTCGGTGCCGTCCGGGCGGCGGGCGTAGGCGGTGGCCCCGGCGCCGCCCTGCTTGACGACCAGCATCTCGGGTTCGGGCAGCGCCGCCCGGATCGCCGCCGGGCCGCGCAGCCCCCAGACCGCCTCGGCCTCGTCCTCGCCGACGAAGACGAGGTCGCAGCCGCGGGCGAGGCCGAGCAGGACGGCCGGGCCCTCTTCTGCGTCGCCCTCCCGCTGCTCCCGCTGCTCCCGCTGCCAGAGGGAGACCCGGTAGTTGAGGTCGAAGGAGACGAGGGGGCGGCCGGGGGCGCGGGCGGTCAGCTCACGCATCAGCGCCCGGCAGTCGGCGGAGAGGGCGGGGGTGATCCCGGTCAGATGGAGCACCCGGCCGGACCAGGCCCGCTCCCGGGGGATGAGCGCCGGGGACATGGCCGCGGCGGCGGATCCGGCCCGGTAGTAGACCACCTCGGCGAGCGGCTCCGCGCCGCCGTCCCCGTCCCCGTCGGCGCCACCGGACCCGTCCACCGTCTCCGGGCCGACGGCGCGCTCGCCCGCCGTGCGGAAGTAGATGCCGGTGGGGCGGTGCGGATCGCGCTGGACGTAGGCCGTGTCCACGCCGGTGGCCGCGATCTCCCGCACCAGGTGCTCGCCGAAGCCGTCCGTGCCCACCCGGCTGATCCAGCGCGCGCGGTGCCCGGCGCGGGCCAGGCCACAGGCGACGTTGGACTCGGCGCCGCCGATGCCCCGGGCGAAGGAGGGGACGTCCGCCAGCCGGCCCGGGCGGGACGGCACGAAGGTCACCATCGACTCGCCGAGGCAGACGACGTCGATGTCATCGACGGCATCAGCGACACCATCGGCGGTCTCGACGCTGGGGAGAGGGGACACGTTGGGTCTCGCTCCTCGTGGATGGACGGATGGGGGTCAGCCACACACCGTTGACCCGGTGCTGGGCGGGATGTTAGACAGCGCTAAGCGATATGCGCAATGAACGTTGCAGAGATTGCAACCGGAATCCGTAATGGAGGCGCCTCCATGGCCACCGACCACAGCGACCAGGCCGTCGCCGCTCTCGCGCGGGAGCGCGTGGACCACCGCTTCAAGGGGCTGCCTCCGAGCGCCGAGGGCCTGACGGTCGGCGAGCTCGCCGCCGAGCGGCGCTCCCTGTTCACCGGCGGCTTCACCACGCCCGTCCTGGCCCTGTCGGCCGAGGCGCTGGAGCACAACCTGGTGGCGATGGAGCGCTACTCCGCCGCCCATGGGCTCGCCTTCGCCCCGCACGGCAAGACCTCCATGGCCCCGCAGCTCTTCGAGCGCCAGCTCGCGCACGGGGCCTGGGGCATCACCGCGGCCGTCCCCGCCCATGTGCGGGTCTACCGGGCCTTCGGCATCCAGCGGATCTTCCTCGCCAACGAGCTCGTCGACGCCGCCGCCCTGCACTGGCTCGCGGCCGAGCTCGACGCCGACCCCGACTTCCGCTTCATCGCCTACGTCGACTCGGTGCGCGGCGTCGAGCTGATGGACGCGGCGCTGCGGGAGGCCGGCGCGCGGCGGCCGGTCGAGGTCGTGGTCGAGCTGGGCGGCGGTGAGGGGGCGCGTACCGGGGTCCGTACGGAGGCGGAGTGCGCGGCGGTCGCCGACGCGGTCGCGGCCACCGGGACCCTGCGTCTTGTCGGCGTCGCCGGCTACGAGGGCGAGGTGCCGAAGCCGGACGGCGAGCGGGTGCGGGCCTGGCTTCGCCGACTCACCGCGCTGGCCGCGGACTTCGACGCGGCGGGCCGCTTCGAGGGCGTGGACGAGGTGGTCGTCAGCGCGGGCGGCAGCGCGTGGTTCGACGCGGTGGCCGACGTCCTCGCGGAGCTGCCCACGCTGTCCCGGCCGGTGCTGAAGCTGCTGCGCTCGGGTGCGTATGTCTCCCACGACGACGGTCACTACCGGCACCTCACCCCCTTCAACCGCGTCCCGGAGGAGGGCGAGCTGCACCCGGCCTTCCGCCTGTGGGCCCAGGTCGTCTCCCGCCCCGAGCCCGGCCAGGCGTTCCTCAACGCGGGCAAGCGGGACGCGGCGTACGACCTCGATCTGCCCGCGCCCCAGCTCATCCGCTCCGCCCGCGACGGCGCCACCCGCCCCGCCACGGGCCTGGCCATCACGGCCCTGTCCGACCAGCACGCCTGGGTCACCGTCGCGGACGGCACGGAGCTGGAGGTCGGCGACTGGGTGGCCCTGGGGCTCTCGCATCCGTGCACCAGCTTCGACAAGTGGCAGCTGATTCCGGTGGCGGAGGCGGACGGCACGGTCACGGACTACATCCGCACCTTCTTCTGACCCCTCCGGGGCACCGCCCCACCCCGCGCGAAGGGAGACGCACCCCATGGACCTGGTCATCCGCGACGCACGCGTCATCGACGGCACCGGCGGTGCCGCCTACCGGGCCGACGTGGCCGTGGACGGCGGCCGGATCGCCGCCGTCGTCCGCGAGGACGGCGGCGGGCCGCGCCCCACCGCCCGCCGCACCGTGGACGCGGACGGCCTCGTCCTCTCCCCCGGCTTCATCGACATGCACGCGCACAGCGACCTCGCGCTGCTGCGCGACCCCGACCACTCGGCGAAGGCCGCGCAGGGCGTGACGCTGGAGGTCATCGGCCAGGACGGGCTCTCGTACGCCCCCGTGGACGACCGGACCCTCGCCCAGATCCGTACCGCCATCACCGGCTGGAACGGCGACGGTTCCGACATCGACTTCACCTGGCGCACCGTCGGGGAGTTCCTGGACCGCCTGGACCAGGGCTTCGACGGCCAGGGCATCGCGGTCAACGCCGCCTACCTCATCCCCCAGGGCACCGTGCGGATGCTCGCGGTCGGCTGGGAGGACCGCGACGCGACACCGGCCGAGGTCGCCCGGATGAAGGAGCTGGTGGCCGAGGGGCTGCGGCAGGGCGCCGTCGGCCTCTCCTCCGGCCTCACCTACACCCCCGGGATGTACGCCTCGGACGCCGAACTCACCGAGCTGTGCCGGGTCGTGGCCGCCTACGACGGCTACTACTGCCCGCACCACCGCTCCTACGGCGCCGGCGCCCTGCGCGCGTACGAGGAGATGGTGGCCCTCACCCGCGAGGCCGGCTGCGCGCTCCACCTCGCCCACGCCACCATGAACTTCGGCCTCAACAAGGGCCGCGCCCCCGAGCTCCTCGCCCTCCTCGACACCGCCCTCGCCGACGGCGCCGACATCACCCTCGACACCTACCCCTACCTCCCCGGCTGCACCACGCTGGCCGCGATGATGCCGAGCTGGGCGGCCGAGGGCGGCCCCGAGGCGGCGCTCGCCCGGCTGCGCGACGACGCGACGGCCGAGCGCATCCGCCACGTGATGGAGGTGGAGGGAGCGGACGGCTGCCACGGCGTGCCGATGGACTGGGACACGATCGAGATCTCCGGCGTGAACGACCCGTCCCTCACCGGCTACGTCGGCCGGACCATCGCCGCGAGCGCCCGCGAACGCGGCGAGGCCCCCTGGACCACCGCCCGCCGCCTCCTCCTGGAGGACCACCTCGGCCCGACGATCCTGCAGCACGTCGGGCATGAGGAGAACGTCCAGGCGATCATGAAGCACCCGGTCCACACGGGCGGCAGCGACGGCATCCTCCAGGGCGCCAAGCCCCACCCCCGCGCCTACGGCACCTTCCCGCAGTACCTCGGCCGCTACGTCCGCGAGCTGGGCGTCCTCACCCTGGAGGAGTGCGTCGCCCACCTCACCTCCCGCCCCGCGGCCCGCCTCCGCCTCCCCGACCGCGGCCGGATCCACGAGGGCTACCGCGCCGACCTCGTCCTCTTCGACCCGGACACGGTGGCCGCGGGCTCGACCTTCGACACCCCCCGCACCCTGCCGACCGGCATCCCCCACGTCCTCATCGACGGCCGCTTCGTCATCGAGCACGGCCGGCGGACGGACGTCCTGGCGGGGCGTTCGGTGCGGCGGCACACGGGCTGACCTGGGAATGCCGCGGTTCATCAGCGCCTTGCTGATGAGTATGCGCATCTTCCGCACCTACGCCCGCGTCTACGCCGCCGACCTGGACGCGGCGCTGGCACCGCTCAGCGCCGTTACCGGTGAGCCGATCACCACCCGCTTCACCATGCCAAACGGCCTGGAGCTGGCGACCATCGGGCAGATTCTGGTGGTGGCGGGCGACGAGCGAACGCTGGAGCCGTACCGGGCAACGGCGGCAACGCTGATCGTGGACGACCTCGACGAGTGCCGGGCACGCCTCGACCAGACGGGAGCGCGGATCGTGCGCGGCCCGCAGACCGTTCCCACCGGGAGGAACCTGACGGCCGAGCTACCCGGTGGCGTCCAGATCGAGTACGTCGAGTGGGACGAGGCGCAGTGGCAACGCGCCGGAGGGCGACCCCGTTAGCCGGGTGTTAGCGGAGCGGCAGGCTTGCGGTAGCGGCCCCGGCCAGAGTGGGTGACGTACCGAGAACAACGTCACCGACCGCCCCCGGGGGGACTCGACATGAACGCCACCACCACCGTCCGCCGTCGCCGCACCATGCGCATCGCCGCCGCTGCCCTGATCGCGGCCGCCGGCCTCAGCCTGACCGCCTGCAACAACGACACGGACAACACCGGCACCAAGAAGCCGGCGGCCTCCGCCGAGGCCAGCACCGGGGGCTCCTCCACCGGAGCGCAGGGCTCCGACGCCAAGCCCGACGCCAAAACGGGCGATACGGACAAGGCGCCATCCTCGACCGGCGACCAGAAGTTGGCGGACGGCAGCACGGCCAAGATCGACAAGCTCGGTACCCAGCACTACCGCCTCAAGATCATCAACGACGGCGCCGTCCTGGCCACGCTGGAGGCGAACCAGCGCGATGCCGGGCTCGACGCCAACGGCATGTACGTCGTGCTCACGCTGGGCGGTGAGGTCCACTCCTGGATGGGCGGCGAGCACAGCGGGGCGGGCACCTACAAGCTCGCGGGCGGCTGGACGGCCAAGGTCACCAAGCTCGGCGACGCCCACTTCCGCGCGGACATCATCGGCAACGAGGGCTCGGTGGACGGCACGCTGGAGGCCAACCAGCACGACGCCGGGATGGTCGCCAACGGCGTGTACATCGTGCTCAGCGCCGGCGGCGTGATCAGCGCCCACCAGTAAGCACCTGCCCGACCGCGGCGGTGGAGTTGCCTGGGGCGGCTCCACCGCCGCTCAGCCTTCCCGCTCCGCCGCCGCTCAGCCCTCCAGCTCCGCCGCCACGAAGCGGCGCAGGTGGCGGCGGGCGTCGGCCACGGTCAGGGCGGGGGCCTGGCGCAGGCGCCGCAGGGCCAGGCCGTCGGCCAGGGCGGAGAAGCGGAGGGCGAAGTCGGCCGGGTCCTCGCAGGCGAAGTCGCCCTCGTCGCGGCCCCGTTCGACCAGCGACTGGATCTCGCCGTGCCATGCCTCGTAGCGCTCGGCCTGGCCACGGGCGAAGGACTCGTCGCGTTCGCCCGCGTTCCAGTAGTCGAACCACATGCGCCAGTGCTGGTCCGTGTCGTCCGTGAAGAGGGCGTCGATGAGCAGCCGCAGCCCCTCCGCGCCGCTGGTGGCCTTCGCGGCGGCCTCGCTCAGCGCGGCGTAGTAGCGCTCGATGTGCAGGACCATCGCCTCGGAGAGGACCTCCTGCACGCTCTCGAAGTGGTACGTGACCGTGCCGACCGAGACCTCGGCCGCGGCCGCCACCTCGCGCACCCCGACCCCCTTGGTGCCGCGCTCCGCGATGAGCGGAACGGCGGCCTCCACGATGAGGCGGCGGCGCACCTCGGTCGGCTGCCGGGTGCGGCGCGAGGCGTCGACGGCGCGGCGCGGAGGGCGGCGTTCGGCGGGGGACGTCACGCGGATGTCCTCGGCGTGGTGTGGTGCCATGCGCGCGTGGCCACTGTCTCTCCGTTCGCCCGTGCCTCGATGCTGCTGTCCATGATGAATTCCTCCGCCGTGGCCCGCAGTTCCACGGCGGTGACGACCTCCGTGTGCCAGGCCCCGCGCCGCAGCCGGATGGTCCACCGAGAGCTTGCCACGGCCGACAGCGGATCGTCGGAGCGGATGCGGTAGGTCTCGCGGGCACTCTCCTCGTAGCGGAGTCCGTCGGGGTAGGTGCGGGAGCCGCCGTAGTTGGGGTCCACGTCCAGCACCCACTCGCCGGTCGCCACGTCGTGGGTGAGGGTCCGCTCGGGGCGTGGTTCGGCGGGCGGGTCGACGGTCACGGCGAGCGGTGCGGCCTGTTCGGGCTCCTCGAAGACGATGGGCGGGCGGCCCGCGTCGGCACCCGGGTCCCGTACCGGCAGCAGCAGGGCGCTGTCCCCCGGCCGTACGGTCAGCCGGCCGCGCTCGCCGTGCGGCCAGACCCACGGCCAGTACGCGTCGGAGACGGCGACCCTGACGCGGTGGCCGGGCGGGAAGGCGTAGCCAGTGGCGTTCAGCTCGAACTCCACGTCCTCCTCTCGCCCCGGCTCCCACTCGACGGCCTTGTCCCGCCCCTCGCGGGAGAGCAGGTTGAGCACTCCACGGGTGACCAGGGTGGACGAGCCGTCGGGCGCCACATCGCAGACGCGGGCGATGACATGGGCGCGCCGGGTGGCGCTGTCGAGGCGCAGCCGTACGCGGGGACGGCCGAGGATCTCGACCCGATCGGTCAGCGGCGACGAGTCGAAGCAGACCGAGCGGCCGTCCTCCTCGCGCTGGTCGGGCGGCAGATCGGTGGCGTTGCCGAAGGGGAAGAAGCGGCCCGCGTCCAGGCCGGTGTGCAGCGGAGAGCGGACGATCACCGGCTCGTCGGCGGGGCCGCCGAGCGGACGTTCGTCCCACATGACGGTCGGCGACGGCCAGCCGTCCTCGCCGACCCAGCGGCCGGGCATGGTCGCGTACGAGGTGGCGGGCGGTACCGGGTCGTTGATCCAGGCGCGCAGCGGCGGCTCGTCCAGCACGCCGGTCGGCTCGTCCTTGAGCCAGTGGTCCCACCAGCGCAGCGTCTCCTGGAGGAAGCCGATCGCCGGGCCCGGCGGCAGCCCCCGGTCCGGGTACTGATGCGACCAGGGGCCGATGAGGCCGCGCACGGGCGCGTCCAGGTGTTCCAGCAGGCGCAGCACGGTGTCCCGGTACGGATCGGCCCAGCCGCCGACCGCGAGCACGGCGGCCTCGATCGCGCCGTAGTCCTCGCAGACGCTGCCGTGCCGCCAGTAGTCGTCCCGCTCCTGGTGGGCGAGCCAGGTGTGCAGATACGGCTCGAGCGCGTCGAGCCGCTCCCGCCACATGGGCAGCCAGCGGTCCTCGCCGACGGAGGTGGGATGCGGGGGGCGGGCGGTGAACGCCAGCATCGTCCCGGCCCAGGCGAGCATGTCGATGCCGAGGACGGCGCCGCCGGTGTAGTGGACGTCGTTGTCGTAACGGTCGTCGGTGGAGCAGACGGTGACGATCGCCTTCAGCGGGGCGGGGCGCAGGGCGGCGATCTGGAGCGAGTTGAACCCGCCCCAGGAGATCCCGAACATCCCCACCTTGCCGGTGCACCAGGGCTGCTCCGCGAGCCAGTTGACGACGTCGACGCCGTCGGCGAGCTCGGTCGCGGTGTACTCGTCGAGCATCACGCCCTCGGAGTCGCCGCTGCCGCGCAGATCGACCCGTACGGAGGCGTAGCCGTGCCCGGCGTACCAGGGGTGGCGCTGGGCGTCGCGGGGTGCGGTCCAGTCGCTCTTGCGGTACGGGAGGTATTCGAGGAGGGCGGGTACGGGGGCGGTTTCGGCGTCTGTGGGGCGCCAGATGCGTGCGTGCAGCCGCGTTTGCCCGTCCCGGGTGGGGATCCATACGTCCTCGGTCCGCACCTTGCGGGGGAACGTCTCGCGGTACTTCACGCTGCTCCTTGGGGGGTGGGGTAGGTCTTGTCTGGGGGTGGGTCGTCTGGGGGTGGGTCGTCTGGGGGTGGGTCGTCTGGGGGTCGGGTGCGCCTGCGGGTCGGGTGCGCCTGCGGGTCGGGTGCGCCTGCGGGTCGGGTGCGCCTGCGGGTGGGGGGTGCGCCCGCGCGTCGGGGTGCGCCCGCAGAGCGGGGTGCGCCCGCAAGTCGGGGTGCGCCCACGCGTCGGGGTGCGCCCGCAGAGCGGGGTGCGCCCGCAAGTCGGGGTGCGCCCACGCGTCGGGGTGCGCCTGCAGGTCCGGTGCGCCCGCAAGTCGGGGTGCGCCTGCGGCGGGCAAGCCCCCACCCCGCCCCTTCCCGGAACCGGGGCTCCGCCCCGGACCCCGCTCCTCAATCGCCGGAGGGGCTTGAACTGCGATCAATCGCTGGCGGGGCTTGAACTGCGCCTCGCGTAGCTCGCCCGGGGGCGGAAGCCCCCGCCCGGCGAGGCCCAGGGGCACGGCCCCGGCCGCCCCTCGGGCAGGCATGCGGCTGCCAGGTTGTGGGCAATCGTTCCTCCCCCAGCTACCGCTGGGAGGTGCCCCCCGGCGGAACGGGTGGGCACGACCCGCCCACCGGCCCGCACCCGGCGGCGATACGCCAAGGGACAACCCCCACGGGGGCCGGGGCCGGCCCCGGTTTCGGGGAGGGGCGGGGTGGGGGCTAGCCATCCGCCGGCCGCCACCTGCGTACCCGGTGCCCCCCGCCCAACTCATCCCACACCGCCCCCGGCTCGGCGGCGTCCGCCCATTCCTCCGCCGGGGCCGAAGCCGCCAATCCCTCCGCCTCCGGATCCGGCTCCAGCGCCGCCCCCATCAGCGCCCGCGTATACGGATGCCCCGGCCCCTCGAACACCGCATCCGTGGGCCCCTCCTCCACCACCACCCCGTGCCGCAGCACCACCACCCGGTCCGCGATCCCCCGCACCACCGCCAAGTCGTGGCTGATGAACAGGCACGCCAACTCCCGCTCCCGGCGCAGATCGTCCAGCAGCCGCAACACATCGGCCTGTACGGACACGTCCAGCGCCGTCGTGATCTCATCCGCGATCAGCACCTCCGGCTCCCCGGCCAGCGCCCGCGCGATCCCGATCCGCTGACGCTGGCCGCCCGACAGCTGCGCGGGCAGCCGGTCGGCGAAGTCGGGGTCGAGGCGGACGTCGGCGATCAGCTGCCGGGCCCGCGAGGCCGCCTCGCTCCGCGACCCCGCCGAACCGAAGAAGCGCAGGGGCCGCCGTATCGCATCGCCCACCGAACGCCGCGGATTGAGCGAGGTGTCGGCGTTCTGGAAGACGAGCTGCACGGTGCGCCGCAGCGCAAGCGGCCGCCGCCGCGCGGGGACACCCAGATCACCGCCGGACCCACCGTCCGACACAGCCCCCGTCGCACCCCCGGCCACATCCGACGCACCGGACACACCCAACGCACCACCCGACGCACCAGACACACCCGATGCACCAGACACACCCGATGCACCCGATGCACCCGATGCACCCGACACACCGGACCCTCCGGACCCCCCACCCCTCATCGTCCCGCCCGACAGCCCCCGCAGCCCCGCCAGCGCCCACGCGATCGTCGACTTGCCGCTCCCCGATTCGCCGACCAGGGCCAGCACCTCCCCCCTCCGCACGCTGAAGGAGACCCCGTCCACCGCGCGGCTGGTGCCGTAGTCGATCGTCACCTCGCGTACGTCCAGCGCCTCGGGCGCGTCCGCGTCCGCGTCCGGGGCCGAGTCCCCGCCCGCGACCGCGGGCACCTCGGCCCGGGGGCGGATCTCGCGCGTGCCGTCCTCCCCCACCAGCGCCAGCCCCGCGTCCGCGATGCGCGGGACGCTGGCCAGCAGGCGGCGGGTGTACGGGTCGGCGGGGGCGGCGAAGAGGCGTCGGGTGGGGGCGGACTCGACGACCCGACCCGCGCGCAGGACGCACACCTCGTCGGCCATGTGCGCGACCACGCCGAGGTCATGGCTGACCAGGACGGCGGCGAGGCCGAGTTCCTCGCGCAGGGCACCGACCAGGTCCAGCACCCCGCGCTGGGTGATCACGTCGAGGCCGGTGGTGGGCTCGTCCAGGACGAGCACCTTGGGGCGGGCCGCGATGGCCATGGCGATGGCCACGCGCTGCTGCTGTCCGCCGGAGAGCTCATGCGGATAGCGGCGGGCGAGTTCGCGGGGATGCGGCAGCCTGACCTGCTCCAGCAGATCCGTGACGGGCACCTCGCCACCCGCCTCCGCGATCTGCCGTCCGATGCGCATGCTGGGCGTCAGGGCCTGGCCCGCGTTCTGGGAGACCATCGCGACCGTACCGCCGCGCAGCCGCCGCAACTCCCGCGCGGAGAGCGCGAAGACGTCCCTGCCCTCGACGGCGACCCGTCCGCCGGTCAGCCGCGATCCGTGCCGTAGATGCCCCAGCAGCGTCGCGGCGACCGTCGACTTGCCGCTGCCCGACTCGCCGACCAGGGCCAGCGTCCGGCCGGGGAGCACCTCCAGCGACACCTCCTCCACGACGGGCACCTCGCGCCCGCCCTTCCCGCCAGACCCGCCCGACCCGCCCGACCGGTAGGCCACGGACAACGCCTCCACCGAGACGATGGGCGCCGTCTCCGCCGGAACAGTCGCTTCCGCCGAACTGAAAGCCGTCATCAGGAGCCCTCCCGGATCCGGTCCACGCCCCACGCCTTGGACAGGCCGTCGGCCGCGAGGTTGAGCCCGACCACCAGCGTGGCCAGGGCGATGATCGGCGCGAGGCTGGCCATCGGGACGACGGTGATGGCGGTGCGGTTCTCCGAGACCATCAGCCCCCAGTCGGGGGTGGGCGGGTCGGCGCCGAAGCCGAGGAAGGACAGCGAGGAGATCAGCAGCACCACCCAGGAGGCGCGCATCGCGAACTCGACGCACACCACGTCGGTGATGTTGGGCAGCACCTCGCGCCGCAGGATCGCCCAGGTGCTCTCGCCGCGGGCGCGCGCCGCGGTGACGTAGTCCTGGGGGACGACGGCGAGCGCGGCGCCGCGCACCACCCGTACCACCTGGGGGACACAGACGACGGCGATGGCCAGCACGATGACCGAGGATCCGGTGCCCAGCGCGGTGACGATCACCAGCAGGACGAGGATCGCGGGGATGGACAGCACCGCGTCCAGGACCCGCATCAGCAGATCGTCCAGCCAGCCGCCGCGCAGGGCGGCCGCGCAGCCGAGGACGGCGCCGAGGGCGACGGTGAGGACGGTCGCGGTGACGGAGACGCCGAGCGCGTACCGCCCGCCGTACAGCACTCGGGTCAGCACATCGCGCCCGTAGCTGTCGGTGCCCGCCCAGTGGTCCGCGCCGGGCCCCAGCAGTGCGTGCGAGGCGTCGCCGGTGGTGGGGTGGTAGGGGGTGAGCAGCGGGGCGAGCAGCGCGACCACGAGGTGCACGGCGACGATCGCGAGCCCGATGGCGGTGGGCCGGGAGGAGCGCACGGCGCGCCAGGTGCGGGCGGCCACGCCGGGCCGGACGGGCGCGGGCGGCACGGCGGCAGCAGACGCTTTCGGCGAGCTCATCGGATCCTCCCTCCTCGGGTGCGGAGCTTGGGGTTGAGGGCCATGGAGCCGAGGTCGGCGGCGAGGTTGCACAGGACGTAGACGACGGCGCTGATGAGGGCGATGGCCTGGATGACGGGCAGGTCGCGGTTCTGGACGGAGGAGAGCATCAGCTTGCCGATGCCGGGGTAGTTGAAGACGTTCTCGACCACGGCGACGCCGCCGACCAGCCAGGCCACGTTGAGCGCGATGACGTGGAGGGTGGGCAGCAGGGCGCTGGGCAGTGCGTGCCGGGTGACCACCCGCCAGGTGGACAGGCCCTTGAGCCGGGCGGTGGTGACGTATTCACTCGCCATGACGTCGATCACCGAGGTACGGGCCATCCGCACGATGTACGCGGCCATGACGATCGCGAGCGAGGCGGCGGGCAGCCAGACCGCCGGGAGGAGCTGCCCGGTGCTGGCGCCCGGTCCGTACAGCACCACGGCGGGCAGCACCGGCACGGTGACGGAGAAGGCGAGCACCAGCACGGTGGCCACGACGAATTCGGGGACGCTCATCCCGATCAGGCTGACCGTGGAGATCAGGTGGTCGGGCCAGCGGTCGCGGTAGAGCCCGGCGACGATGCCGAGGACGAGGGAGCCGGTGACCGCGAAGAGGATGGTGACGACGGCGATGAGGGCGGAGTTGCCGAGATACTGGGCGACCTCGCCGCCCACCGGTTTGGTGGTGACCAGCGAGGTGCCGAAGTCGCCGTGCAGGGCGCCGTCGATCCAGTGGCCGTAGCGCTCCCAGGCGGGCTGGTCGAGCCCCATCTGGTGGCGCAGCGCGGCGACCGCGTCGGGGGTGGCGTCCCTGCCGAGCACCTGGGTGGCGACATCGCCGGGCAGCGCCTGGACGGCCAGGAAGACCAGGACCGAGGAGAGCAGCAGGGTGCCCAGCGCGGAGACCACGCGGCGGACGAGGAAGGTCAGCATGCGCCTCATGCCCCCTTCAGACCGATGCGGAGGTAGTCGAACTCGAAGCCGTGCTCGGCGTAGCCGCGCACCTTCCGCGAGATCCCGACGAGCCGGTCGGCGAACATCGGGGTGATGGCCCCGCCCCGCTCGATCACCAGCGCTTGGGCCTGTCCGTACAGCTCGCGCCTGCGGCCCGCGTCGGTCTCCCGGCGGGCCCGGTCGAGCAGCGCGTCGAACTCCTTGTCGGCCCAGGCGGTCTCGTTGTACGAGGAGCCGCCGCGGAAGACCTGGTTGAGGAGCTGGTCGACGGGGCGCCCGGTGTACCAGTAGGTGGCCATGAGCGGCTTCTTCATCCAGATCTGGGTGTAGTACGAGTCGGCGGCCGCGGTCTTGACCCGGATCCGGATGCCGGCCCGCCCGGCCGACTCCTGGTAGGCGAGGGCCATGGGCGTGAAGATCGGGTCGTACGAGGAGGTGTAGAGGTCCACCGCCAGCCGCTCGTACCCGGCCTTCTTCAGCAGATGGCGGGCCTGCTCGGGGTCGTGGGCGGGGTGGGCGGCGGTGTGGGCGGGGTCGTTCGGCGGGACGGGGTTGTCCCAGCCGGCGGTGCCCGCGCCCTGGAGGGCGGCCTTCAGGATGTGCTCGGGGTCGTAGGCGAGCTTCATCGCCTGCCGCACCCGCACGTCCGTGAAGGGCTTCTCGGTGGTGAGCATCGGCAGCACGTACCACTGGGCGTTCTCGGCGCGGGCGATGGTGGCGCGGTCGGAGGCGGCGATGACCCGGGCGGTGGCGAAGTCGAGGTTGGTCTGGGAGAGCAGATCGACCTGTCCGGCCAGCAGGGCGTTGGAGCGGGCCTGCATATCGGCGACGGAGTAGAAGTCGATGGCGTCCAGGACCGGGCGCCCGGCCCAGTGGTCCGGGTAGGCGGTGACCCGGCCGGGCCCGGCGGCGGCGAAGGATTCCAGCCGGAACGGGCCGGTGCCGATGCCGGTGCGGCCGATGGAGCGGGCGCTGCCGTCCGGGACGACATAGCAGTTGTAGTGGGTGAGCAGGCTGGGGAACTCGGCGTGCGGGCTCTTCAGCGGGACGACGAGGGTGTGGGCGTCGGGAGTGCGCAGCCGCTTCGGGTCGACCAGCGGGGTCAGCACGGGGGCCTGCGGGGAGGCGGTCGCGGTGTCGAGGATGTGGCGCAGGGTGTAGGCGGCGTCGGCGGAGGTGAAGGCGCGGCCGTCGTGGAAGGTGACGCCGCGGCGCAGCCGGAAGGTCCAGGTGGTCGCCTTGGCGTCGGGCTCCCAGGATTCGGCGAGGTCGGGGGCGACGGTGCCGTCGGGCCCGATCCGGACGAGCCGGTTGTAGAGCGCGCCGAGGTATTCGTACGCGGAGAGTGCGCTCGCGGGGTCGAGGGTCTCGGCGTCGGAGGCGGGTGGCCGGGCGATGCGCAGGGTGCCGCCGCGGTCGGGCCGCCCGGCGGGGCCGCGGGTGGGCACGGCCCTCGTCGGGGACGCGGAGGCGGCTCCGGAGCAGCCGCTCAGCAGGGCGGAGCCGCCGAGCGCACCGCCGATCGCCGCCGCGGTGGTGAGCAGCGACCTCCGTGGCAGCCCGGCCGCGGCGGGGGCTGTTCGGTGGGAGGTCTCGGATGTGAACGGGGGCATGAACGGGGGCACCCTTCCCTTACTCGTTCAGCGGAACGATTGGGTGAAGTGCGTGAACGATAGCCAGGACACCCGTTCGGGCCAACCCTTCGTTCGCGAAAATTAACGCCGGAAACAGAGTCGTTACCCGGCGCGGACCCGGCACGGACCCGGCACGGAGAGCGACACGGAACCGGCACGGAGAGCGGCCCGGGGACGGCGCACGGGGTCGCGGACCCCGCCCCACGGCGCCCCCGCACTCCGTCCGCGCACTGCCCGCGCACCGTCCACGTGGCGAAAAACACCGAGCGGCCCCGGATACTCCGCCGTATGGTGGCCGACATGCAGGTGATCCAGTCCACGAAGCTCTCCAACGTCTGCTACGAAATCCGTGGCCCGGTGCTCGAGGAGGCGATGCGACTGGAGGCGGCAGGACACCGCATCCTCAAGCTGAATACCGGCAATCCGGCGACCTTCGGCTTCGAATGTCCCCCGGAGATCCTCGAGGACATGCTCCGCAACCTCGGCGACGCCCACGGCTACGGCGACGCCAAGGGGCTGCTGTCCGCGCGGCGCGCGGTGATGCAGCACTACCAGACCCAGGGCATCGACCTCGATGTCGAGGACATCTTTCTCGGCAACGGCGTCTCCGAGCTGATCCAGATGTCGATGCAGGGGCTGCTCGACGACGGCGACGAGGTCCTCGTCCCGGCCCCCGACTATCCGCTGTGGACCGCCGCGGTCTCCCTGGCCGGCGGCACCGCCGTCCACTACCGCTGCGATGAGCAGTCGGACTGGCTGCCGGATCTCGCCGATATCGAGCGCAAGGTCACCGACCGCACCAAGGCGCTCGTCATCATCAACCCCAACAACCCCACGGGTGCCGTCTACGGCGAGGAGACGCTGCGCGGGCTCACCGATATCGCCCGCCGCCATCAGCTGATCGTCTGCTCCGACGAGATCTACGACAAGATCCTCTACGACGGGGCCACCCACACCCCGACCACCACCGTCGCCCCCGATCTGCTGACCCTCACCTTCAACGGGCTCTCCAAGGCGTACCGGGTGGCGGGCTACCGCAGCGGCTGGCTCGCGGTCTGCGGCCCCAAGGCGCACGCCGCCAGCTATCTGGAGGGCCTGACGATCCTGGCCAATATGCGGCTGTGCGCCAACATGCCGGCGCAGCACGCGGTGGCCACGGCGCTCGGCGGCCGGCAGTCGATCAACGACCTGGTGCTCCCCGGCGGCCGGCTGCTGGAGCAGCGGGACACCGCCTACGACCTGCTGACCCAGATCCCGGGTGTCACGTGCGTGAAGCCCAAGGGCGCGCTGTACGCGTTCCCCAAGCTGGACCCCAAGGTCTACAAGATCAAGGACGACCGGCAGATGGTGCTGGATCTGCTGCGGACCGAGAAAATCATGATCGTGCACGGCACGGGGTTCAACTGGCCGGAGCCGGATCACTTCCGCATCGTCACCCTGCCCGCCAAGAAGGATCTGGCGGACGCGGTGACCAGGATCGGGAACTTCCTGGACGGATACGGCCAGCCCTGATCTTTTTAGTCTCGGCTCAACTTTAGACAGAGTCTAAGTTAGGATGGTCTCCTGACCCCTTGGAGGCCATCCATGTACGAGCCGATCCGCACCAAATCGGTCCACAGCATGGCCGAGCCCACGCCCGACTTCCCGCACCGCACCCGCGGGGAAGAGCTGGACATCCGGCTGGCCGGACACCTCACCGCGCTGCTCACCGTGACGGACGAGCTGCGCGCCCACACCCCGCACCCCGGCCTCGACGACGCCGCCCAGCGCCTCGCCGAGCAGGTCACCCGCCTGCGCGACGGCCGCGCCCCGCTGCGCGCGGCACCCTCGACCACGGAGCCGGACGCGGCGCATATCGCCGCCCTCCACCAGCGCGCCCACACCCTGGCCGGATGGGCCCTGGTCGTGGCCACGTCCCGTGAGGACACGGCGGCCTCGACGCTGGCGGCCGAGCGACTGGAGGCGCATGCGGCGGCGCTGGGGCTCACGGAGGCGTAGCCGGAACCGCCCGGGAGCGGACGCGGCCTGAGCGCAGCACTCAACTCTCGGACCAGAATGACTCGTTCCGACTGCCGAATGCCTCATTCCGGTTGAGGACCGCGATGAGGAATCGCGAAAGAACCCTGGCCGGAGGCGCGGCCGGGCTGGTGGGCCTGGCCCTCACCTTCACCGGTCTGGCGGGCGCCTACTGGCCGGTGGTGGTGGCGGGCCTGTACGGCGCGGGCGCCCTGATCGCCCCGCCGGAGCGCCCTGCCGCCCCCGACTTCCCCGACGCGCCGAGCAGTTGGACGGGCCGCGGGGCGACTTCGCGACCCTCAGGGAGTATCTGGCGCGGATCGACCTGCCGCCGGCGAAAAGGCCCGGGGCCCGCACCTGCGTGCGGGCCCCGGGCCTCGGGCTGTACTCCTTGGGCCGTGCTCCTTGGCCGTGCTCAGCCCAGGCGCTTGACCAGCGCGTGGTACTCGTCCCACATCTCCTTCGGCGTGTGCTCACCGAAGGTGTTGAGGTGGTCGGGCACCAGCCCGGCCTCCTCGCGCCAGACCTCCTTGTCGACCGTGAGCAGCAGCTCGAGCGAGGCGTCGTCGAGGTCAAGACCTTCGGTGTCCAGCGCCTCGGGCGTCGGCAGCACCCCGATCGGGCTCTCCACGCCCTCGGCCTTGCCGTCCAGCCGGTCGACGATCCACTTCAGCACCCGGCTGTTCTCGCCGAAGCCCGGCCAGACGAAGTGCCCGTCGGCGTCCTTGCGGAACCAGTTGACGTAGTAGATCTTCGGCAGCTTGGCGGCGTCCGCGTTCTTGCCGACCTTCACCCAATGGGCCATGTAGTCGCCCATGTTGTAGCCGCAGAACGGCAGCATGGCGAACGGGTCGCGGCGCAGCTCGCCGACCTTGCCCTCGGCCGCGGCGGTCTTCTCGCTCGCCACGTTGGCGCCGAGGAAGACGCCGTGCTGCCAGTCGAAGGACTCGGTCACCAGCGGAACGGCGCTGGCCCGGCGGCCGCCGAAGAGGATCGCCGAGATCGGCACGCCCTTGGGGTCCTCCCACTCGGGCGCGATGATCGGGCACTGACCGGCCGGCACGGTGAAGCGGGCGTTGGGGTGGGCCGCGGGCGTCTCGCTCGCCGGGGTCCAGTCGTTGCCCTTCCAGTCGGTCAGATGGGCGGGCGGCTCCTCGGTCATGCCCTCCCACCACACATCGCCGTCGTCGGTGAGCGCGACATTGGTGAAGACCGAGTTCCCCCACAGGGTCTTCATCGCGTTGGCGTTGGTGTGCTCACCGGTGCCGGGCGCGACGCCGAAGAAGCCCGCCTCGGGGTTGATCGCGTACAGCCTGCCGTCCTCGCCGAACCGCATCCAGGCGATGTCGTCGCCGATCGTCTCGACCGTCCAGCCGCGGATGGTCGGCTCCAGCATCGCGAGGTTGGTCTTGCCACAGGCGCTCGGGAACGCCGCGGCCACGTACTTGGACTCGCCGCGCGGCGGGGTGAGCTTGAGGATCAGCATGTGCTCGGCGAGCCAGCCCTCGTCCCGCGCCATCACGGAGGCGATGCGCAGGGCGTAGCACTTCTTGCCGAGCAGGGCGTTGCCGCCGTAGCCGGAGCCGTACGACCAGATCTCCCGCGCCTCCGGGAAGTGCGAGATGTACTTGGTCGAGTTGCACGGCCAGGGCACATCGGCCTGGCCCGGCTCCAGCGGGGCGCCGAGGGTGTGGACGGCCTTGACGAAGAAGCCCTCGTCCCCGAGGACGTCGAGGACCTCCTGTCCCATGCGGGTCATGGTGCGCATGGAGACGGCGACGTAGGCGGAGTCGGTGATCTCGACACCGATCGCGGACAGCGGCGAGCCGAGCGGGCCCATGCAGAAGGGCACGACGTACATGGTCCGGCCGCGCATGGAGCCCCGGAAGACGCCCTGCTCCCCGGCGAAGATCTCGCGCATCTCGTCGGGGTGTTTCCAGTGGTTCGTCGGGCCCGCGTCCGCCTCCTTCTCGGAGCATATGAACGTACGGTCCTCGACGCGCGCCACATCGCTCGGATCGGAGGCGGCGTAGTACGAGTTGGGGCGCTTGATCGAATCAAGGCGTGTGAAGGTGCCCTTTTCGACGAGCTCCGCGCACAGGCGGTCGTACTCCGCCTCCGAGCCGTCGCACCACACCACACGATCGGGCTGGGTGAGGGCGGCGATCTCGCCGACCCAGGAGACGAGCTCCTGGTGGTTCGTGGGGCTCGGGGTGGTCGTGAGGGAGGAAGCCACATTGCTGGGCGCCACGATCGCTCCATCCCGCCGGAACCGCACTCGCTCCGGCGTCTTGATTGAGGGTTTTGGACGAATATGTGCACTCATATTCGTTTATGGAGACAGCTACCCCTTGGGGGCTGCGACCCGGATGCTCAGCTCATCCGGTGCCGACCGCGCTCATTTGATCATCCGACTGTGTGGGCCATCTGTCCAGTGGGCGCTTTGGTGACCATCACCACTCGACATGAACCGGTAACTTACGGTGGCGTAGGTAGCATGAGCGCCATGACTGCCGCCGCGCCCGATGCCGCCGTTGAGAATCCCCCAGGGCCCCCAACGGCCCCGCCGCTCCCCCTGAAGCCGATGCTCCGCGGCTGGCTGCACGCCGGCATGTTTCCCGCGGTCCTGGTCTCCGGGGTGGTGCTGACGGCCCTCGCCGACAGTCCGCGCGGGCGGCTGGCCTGCGCCATCTTCACGCTCACCGCATGTGCGCTGTTCGGCACCAGCGCCCTTTACCACCGCGGCAATTGGGGACCGCGCACCGCCGCGGTGCTGCGGCGGCTGGACCACGCCAATATCTTCCTGATCATCGCGGGCACCTATACGCCCTTCACGATGCTGCTCCTGCCACACGGCAAGAAGCAGTTGCTGCTGTGGCTGGTGTGGGCCGGGGCGCTCGCCGGCATCGCCTTCCGGGTCTTCTGGGTCGGCGCCCCGCGCTGGCTGTACACCCCGTGCTACATCGCGCTGGGCTGGGCGGCCGTCTTCTTCCTGCCCGACTTCCTGCGCACCGGCGGCGCCGCCGTCATGACGCTGATCATCGTCGGCGGGCTGCTCTACAGCGTGGGCGCGGTGATCTACGGCACCAAGCGCCCCAACCCCTCGCCCCGCTGGTTCGGCTTCCACGAGGTGTTCCACAGCTTCACGCTGGCCGCCTTCGTCGTGCACTACGTCGGCATCTCCTTGGTGGCGTATCAGCACGCCTGAGATGCCCAAGGCCACCACCACGTCGCAGCCCTCGCGCCCCTCGCAGCCATCACAGTCGGCTGAGCCTGCTGAGCCGTCGCAGCCGTCTGAGCCGTCACAGCCGGAGCGCAGGCCAGGGCCGGGGCTGCGCGAACGGAAGAAGACCAAGACCCGGCAGGCGATCCGGCGCGCCGCCCTGCGGCTCTTCACGGAGCAGGGCTACGACGCCACTCCGGTGGACCGGATCGCGGCGGCCGCCGACGTCTCGACCAGCACCGTCTTCCGCTACTTCCCGGCCAAGGAGGACATCGTCCTCACCGATGAGTACGACGCGCTCATGGCGGAGGCGATCCGCGAGCGCCCGCGGGACGAATCCCCGGCCGTCTCCCTGCGCCATGCCGTCGTGGGACTGCTGGGGCCCGCGGCGGGTGCGGAGCGCGAGGAACTGCTGGCCCGGCTCGCCCTCGTACGGCAGGTCCCGGCGCTGCGCGCTCGGATGAGCGGCGGCCTGGCCGACAGCGGAACGCTGCTGGGCGAGGCGCTGGCCGAGCGCAGCGGCCGGGCCCCGGACGACTTCGAGGTGCGGGTCGCGGTGGGCGCCGTCCTCGGCGCCCTGCGCGAAGCCGTCTTCCACTGCCTGGACCACCACCGCCCGCCGGCAACCACGGCGAGCACCGCGAAGGCCACCGCCACCCGCGCCGACGCCATGGCGACGGCCATCGACCGGGCCCTGGACCTCCTCTCCCGAGGCATCCCGCTCTGACCGCGCATGACCGCGAAGCGGAGGCGGGTGTGCCCTGCCAGACGCTTCCGCGTGGGCCGCTGGGGCTGACAGCGAGCCGACCCCGGGAGGCCCCGGGAGCCAGCCGGAGGGTGGCCCGGGACGCCAACCAGAGCTGAGCGCTCCGCGGGAAGGGCCACGAGGCGCGGTCGTTCATCCGCGGCTGTGTCGTGGCCGGTCGCGCAGTTCCCCGCGCCCCTTCGGGGCGCACCCGAACCGCACCGGACTTCATCGAGGCCGCTTGGCCCGAGGCTGACCCCGGCGCCGACGGGGACTGGCCCAGGACCCAACCGGGGATGGCCGAGGCCGGCCGGGGATGGCCGAGGCTGGCCGGGGATGGCAAAAGCCGGCCCGACCCCAGCCGCAGGCGGACCCGCGGCTCAGCCAGGGCCCGGCCCGGGGCGGCCGAAGCCGACCCGGGACCTGCTCCGGCTCCCCGTCGGGCCCGCCCTCCGGCTCAGCCCCCCAGCTTCGCCGTCAGGGCCTCGACGTCGGCCGTGGGTGCGTCGCAGGTGAAGCCGCGACAGACGTACGCCGCCGGGCGCCCCTCCAGCAGGGGGCGGTCCCGCAGCAGCGGGACCTCCCCGGAGCCGGGCTCGCCGACCGCGACGACCGCCCCGGGAGCGGTGGCCAGGAGCGCGGCGCGGTGCAGGGCGCGGGTCGCCGGGTCGTCGCCGGGGCCGACCACGGCCACCTCGCGCGGACCGTCGAGCCGGGCCTCGGCCACCGCCAGGCCCCAGCCGATGAAGCGGGGCACCCGGGGGCCGAGGGCCCGCACCACCGCGAGGGCGCGCTCGGCGGCCTCGCGGTGGCGGGAGCTGCCGGTGATGGCGGCGTAGGACAGCAGGGCCCCGGCGGCGGCCGTCCAGCCGGACGGCGCCGCGTTGTCCGTCGGGTCCTGGGGGCGGCGGATGAGCGCCTCGGCGTCATCGGCGGTGTCGAACAGCGTGCCGTCCTCGGCGGTGAACCGGGTCAGCACGGTGTCCAGGAGCAGCCCGGCGAAGTCCACCCACGCCCCCTCGCCGGTCACGGCGGACAGGGCGAGGAAGCCCTCGGCCACATCCGCGTAGTCCTCGAGCACGCCCGCGTGGGTGCCGGCGGTGCCGTCGAGCGAGGTGCGGGCCAGCCGCCCGCGCTGGTCCATGTGGAGGCGCATCAGCAGGTCGGCGGCCTCGGTCGCGGCGTCCACCAGGTCGGGGCGGTCGAAATAGGCACCGGTCTCGGCGAGAGCCGCGACGGCCAGCCCGTTCCACGCGGCCACGATCTTGTCGTCGCGGCCGGGGCGGGCCCGCCGCTCCCGGGCGGCCAGCAGCCGCTCCCGTACGGAGGTGACCCGGCCCGCGTCCGCCGGCCGCTCCCCGTCGGGCAGCTGCAGCACGGAGGCTCCCTGCTCGAAGGTGCCCTCCTGGGTCACGCCGAAATACCCGGCGGCGAACTCCGCGTCGGCCTCCCCCAGCACCTCGCGCAGTTGCGCGGGCGTCCACACGTAGTACGCGCCCTCGACATGCCTGCCGGTGCCGTCGTCACTGTCGGCGTCCAGCGCGGAGGCGAAGCCGCCCTGCGCGGTGCGCAGCTCGCGGACCATGAAGTCCGCCGTCTCCAGGGCGACACGGCGCGCGAGGTCCGAGCCGGTGGCGCGCCACAGATGGGCGTAGACCCGGCACAGCAGCGCGTTGTCATACAGCATCTTCTCGAAGTGCGGCACGGTCCAGCCGGCATCGACGGAATAGCGGGCGAAACCGCCGCCGAGCTGGTCATAGATACCGCCGCGGGCCATCGCCTCGCAGGTGGCCGACACCATCTGCAGCGCGCCCTCGGAGCCGGTGCGGGCGTGGTGGCGGAGCAGGAACTCCAGCGCCATGGACGGCGGGAACTTCGGCGCACCGCCGAAGCCGCCGCGCGTGGCGTCGAATTCTCGGGTCAGCCCCATGAGCGCGGCGTGCAGATCCTCCTCGCCGGGCGGTGCGGGCGCATCCGCGCCCAGGGCGATCCCGGTGCGCTGGGCCAGGTCCTCCACGATCCGCCCGGCGACATCGACCACCTCCTCGCGGCGGTCCGCCCAGGCGGCGCTCACCCCCTCCAGCACCTGCCGGAAGGACGGCATGCCGGGCCGGGGCCGGGGCGGGAAGTAGGTGCCGAAGTAGAACGGCTGGGCCTCGGGGGTCAGAAAGACCGTCATGGGCCAGCCGCCCTGACCGGTCGCGGCCTGCACCGCCTCCATGTACACCGCGTCGACGTCCGGCCGCTCCTCGCGGTCGACCTTCACGGAGACGAAGTGGGCGTTGAGGTACTCGGCGGTCTCCTTGTCCTCGAACGACTCATGGGCCATGACGTGGCACCAGTGGCAGCTCGAATAGCCGACGCTCAGCAGCACGGGCACCCCGCGGCGACGCGCATCCTCGAACGCCTCGTCCGACCACGGCCACCATTCGACCGGGTTCTCGGCGTGCTGCAGCAGATAGGGGGACGTTTCGTGCGCCAGACGGTTCGGCATGGGTCCATCCTCCCCCACCCGGCGAGGCAGACCGAAGTTATCCACAGCACGTGACCAACAGGCCGCCGTATGCACGGTGGACCGGAGCGGACCCGTCCGGTCCGCCCCGCGTGGGGATGCGGACGGCGGCAAGTCTATGAGCGCGTCCGGGGGGCCGGGAGTGCGGAGTGGTCGCATACGGCCCGGCGGCGCCACGATGGTTATGTGGGGTTTTGATCCCCGTGTGCGGCGTTCGCGCTGGTGCGGAGCCGGGCGTCAGGACTGCACGGATCAGTCCTTACAACGGCCGCTCGAGAAGGATGGAAAGCCATGAGCACGGAGAAGGGAACGCGCGGCTCCGCAGGGGTCGCCGTGCTGCGTGACCCGATCCGCAATCGCGGGACCGCGTTCACGGAGGAGGAGCGCACGCGGTTCGGGCTGACCGGTCTGGTGCCACCGGGGGTGCTGTCGGAAGAGCAGCAGGCGGTGCGCGCGTACGAGCAGTTCATGGCACAGCCGACTCCGCTGGCCCAGAACACGTTCCTGGAATCGCTACGGGACCGCAACGAGACGCTGTACTACAAACTGCTCGTCGATCACCTGCCCGAGATGCTGCCGATCGTGTACGACCCGGTCGTCGGGCAGGCCATCGAGCAGTACAGCCATGAGTACCAGCGGCCACGCGGCGTGTACCTGTCGGTGGACGACCCCGACTCCGTGGAGGCCGCGTTCGCGAACCTGGGGCTCGGCGCCGACGACGTCGACCTGCTGGTGGCCACCGACGCCGAGGAGATCCTCGGCATCGGCGACTGGGGCAGCAACGGCATGGGAATCTCGCAGGGCAAGCTCGCCGTCTACACGGCGGCCGCGGGCATCGACCCGGCCCGGGTCATCCCGGTCATGCTCGACGTCGGCACCAACAACGAGGCCCTGCTCAACGACCCCATGTACGTCGGGCTGCGGCACTCCCGCGACCGCGCCGAGGCGTACGACCGGCTCATCGACGCCTACGTCACGGCCGCCTCGCGGCGCTTCCCGAAGGCGCTGCTGCACTTCGAGGACTTCGGCCCGTCCAACGCCCGCCGGATCCTGCTGGAGTACGCGGACAAGGCCTGCGTCTTCAACGACGACATGCAGGGCACCGGCGCGATCACCCTGGCCGCCGTCCTGGCCGGCGTACGGGCGGCCGGCACACCGCTGGCCGAGCAGCGGGTGGTCGTCTTCGGCGCCGGCACCGCCGGAGTGGGCATCGCCGACCAGATCCGCGACGCGATGGTCCGCGCCGGCGCCCGGCAGGAGACGGCGTCCCAGCAGATCTGGCTGGTCGACCGGCAGGGCCTGCTGCTGGACGACATGAGCGACCTGCGCGACTTCCAGACCCCGTTCGCGCGGTCGGCGGGCGAGGCCACAAGCTACGAACGGGACGGCGAAGGCCGGATCTCCCTCGCCACCACGGTGGCCGAGGTGCACCCGACCATCTTGATCGGCACCTCGACGGCTGGTGACACCTTCACCGAGCCGATCATCCGAACCATGGCCGCGCATGTCGACCGGCCCCTGATCTTCCCGCTCTCGAACCCGACCGAGAAGATCGAGGCCCACCCGGCCGACCTCATCCACTGGACCGAGGGGCGGGCGCTGATCGGCACCGGCACCCCGTGGGATCCGGTGTCGTACCAGGGCGTCGACTACAAGATCGGGCAGGCCAACAACGCCCTGGTCTACCCCGGCCTCGGCCTGGGCACCGTGGTCTCCCGCGCGAAGCACGTCACCCCCGGCATGATCCGCGCCGCCGCCGAGGCGGTCGCCGGCCTGGTCGACACCACCGTCCCCGGAGCCTCGCTGCTCCCCGGGGTGGCCGACCTCCGCGCCTCCTCCGCCACCGTCGCGGTCGCCGTCGTACGCCAGGCACTCGAGGAGGGCGTCGCCCGGGCCAGGATCGATGACGTCGTACAGGCCGTGCAGCAGGCGATGTGGCAGCCCGAATACCCCGCCTCCTCCGAGGCAGGCCGTGGGACGACGACCGCCGCGGACAGAGCCACGACCGCCGGCACCCGCGTCGAGAGCGATTCGATGGGCCAGATCGAGGTGCCCGCCGATCACTACTGGGGCGCGCAGACCCAGCGTTCCCTGATCCACTTCTCCATCGGTGACGACCACATGCCCAAGGCCGTCTACCACGCCTACGGCTATGTCAAGAAGGCCGCCGCGATGGTCAACCGGCGCGCGGGCCGCCTGGACGAGCGGCGCGCCGACGCGATCATCCGGGCCGCCGACGAGGTCATCGCCGGTGACCTGGACGCGGAGTTCCCGCTGTACGTGTGGCAGACCGGCTCGGGCACCCAGTCGAACATGAACGTCAACGAGGTGATCGGCAACCGGGCCGGCGAGCTGCTCGGCGGCACCCTCGGCTCCAAGGCCCCCGTGCATCCCAACGACCATGTCAACATGGGCCAGTCGTCCAACGACACCTTCCCCACCGCGATGCACATCGCCACCGTGCTGGAGGTCACCGGGCATCTGCTGCCCCGGGTCGACCGGCTCACCCAGGCGATCCGCACCAAGGCCGACGCCTGGGTGGACGTCGTCAAGATCGGCCGCACCCATCTGCAGGACGCCACCCCGCTCACCGTCGGCCAGGAGTGGTCCGGCTGGGCCGCACAGCTGGACGACGCACGCACCAGGCTGGCCGACAGCCTCCATGCCGTCAGCCGGCTCGCCGCCGGCGGCACCGCCGTGGGCACGGGGCTGAACGCTCCCGAAGGGTTCGACGAGGAGATCGCCGCGCAGCTCGCCGAGCTCGTCGGCCATCCCTTCGTCACCGCGCCCAACAAGTTCGCGGCCCAGGGCTCGCTGGACGCGATGGTCGCGGTCAGTGCCGGGCTGCGCGGTCTGGCCGTCGCGCTGATGAAGATCGCCAACGATATGCGCTGGCTGGCCTCCGGACCCCGCGCCGGGCTGCATGAACTCAAGCTGCCGGCCAACGAGCCCGGTTCCTCGATCATGCCCGGGAAGGTCAACCCGACCCAGCAGGAGGCCATGGTCATGGTCTGCCTGCAGGTCCTCGGGGAGGACGCGCTCATCGCCTCCGCCGGGGCACAGGGCAACTTCGAGCTCAACGCCATGCGCCCGATCGTCATCAACAACGTGCTGCACTCGGCCCGGATCCTCGGCGACGCCTGCGAGAAGCTGCGCCGCTACAGCGTCGAGGGCACCGAACTCGACCGACCCACGATCGACGAGTACGTGGACCGGTCCCTCATGCTCGTGACCGCGCTCAGCCCCACCATCGGCTACGACAAGGCATCCGCGATCGCGCACAAGGCCGACGACGAGGGCACCACCCTGCGCGAGGCCGCCCTCGCCTCGGGCGTCTCCGCCGCCGACTTCGACCGCCTCGCCGACCCCACCACCATGGTCGGGCGGCCCCGGAGCGACCTGGGGCTCGACCGATCCGACGACGACCGCACCTGACCCGCCAGCACCCTGACCCCTCTCCTACTGGGCGTCGAGGCTCATGAAGAGGCTGTTCAGGCCCTCCGCCAGCAGCGGGTGCGTGAAAATGGCATTCGCCATGGCGGTGTACGGGAGCCCGCCCAGCATGGCGACCTGGATGATCGTCATGATCTCGCCGCCTTCCACACCGAGCACGGCGGCGCCGAGGATCCGCTGGGTGTCCGCATCGATGACGGCTTTCATGAAGCCGCGCGTCTCCCCCGTTTCGAGGGCCCGGATGACGGCGTTCATCGGCAGCTTCGCGACCCGGACCGAGCGGTTCTGCTCCGCGGCCTGTCGCTCGGTCATGCCGACGCGGCCGAGCTGCGGGTCGATGAAGACGGCGTACGGGACGACCCTGTCCCGCGTGCTCGCCTTTCCCTGGCCGAGCAGATTGGTGCGCAGGATCCGGTAGTCGTCGAAGGAGAGGTGGGTGAAGGCCGGGCCGCCTTTGACATCCCCCATGGCGTAGACGCCGGGGACGGAGGTTTCCAGGTACTCGTCGACCTCGATGAAGCCGTTGTCGCTCAGCCGGATGCCCGCCGCCACCGGCGTGAGCGCCTCCGTGTTGGGGACGCGGCCGATGGCCGACAGCAGGTGGGAGCCCTCGAGCTGGCGCTCACCGTCCGGCGTGCGCACGGTCAGCCGCACCCGGCCGCCGCCCGCCTCCTCGACCCGTTCCGGCGTCACCGACGTCAGGACCGTGATCCCGTCGTCGCGCAGGAGCGTGGCGACCTCGTCGGCCACGTCCTCGTCCTCGCGCATCAACAGACGAGGGCCGGTCTGGACGATCGTGACCTCGCTGCCGAACCTGCGGAACATCTGTCCGAACTCCAGCCCGATGTAACCGCCACCGAGGATGATCAGGTGCTCGGGGAGCTCGCCCAGCTCCATGATCGATGTCGAGTCCAGGACAGGGACGCTCTGCGCGCCGCTGATGGTCAGCTGCCTGGGCCGGGTGCCCGTGTCGATGACGATCACCGACGCGCCGATCTCCCGCGTCCCGCCGTCCGGCAGGGCGATCTCGACCGTCTTGGGCCCGGTGAAACGGGCCTCGCCCTCGACCAGGTCGAGCCCGGCCTGCGGCAGGCGGCTCGCGTAGTTCTCCCGCGCGCCCGCGACCATCGCCCGCTTGCGCTCCCGCACGGCGGCGAGGTCGACCGACACCGGGCCGGTCCGCACGCCGTACTCCGCGCCGCGCCGCGCCTGGTGGGCGACGCGTGCGCTGGCGACCATGGTCTTGGTCGGGGTGCATCCGGAGTTCACGCAGACGCCGCCCAGGTGGCCGCGCTCCACGAGCGCCACCTTCCTGCCCGCCTTCGCGAGATCGATGGGCAGGAACCGGCCGCCCTGGCTGGTCCCGATCACCATCACGTCATAGCTCTCGTCTGCCACACGACGATCGTAACCATGTGCGGTTGATTGCGCACCGAGAGTGTCCGGCGAGCGGGGGTGGGCGTCTCCGGCGGACGCGTCGCGGGCACTCGTCGGCGCTGACGCCACCGCGGTCACACCGTGCGCGCTCCGGCCCGCGGCGGGCTGAAGCCCGGGCGTCACCGCCCGGCGGGGCGGGCGGAGTTGTCCACAGGGGAGTTATCCACAGGGCTGCCGGAAAAGAGCCAGAAACGGAAGACTGAGGGCACTGCTGCAGGAGGGGGATCACATGCCGGGGTCACTGGCGGTGCTGCGGGACAGCCACCGGACAGAAGTTGAGCGGCTGCTGTCGCGGGCCGTGGAGGAGGAGGTGCGCCGCTCGGGCGGGCGCACCGATGGCGAGGTGCTGCTCAGCCGGGCGCGGGGCGCGCTGGACGAGATGGCCGCGACCGCCGCGGAGGAGTACGGGGAATACGTGCGCGCGTTGGACGCATCCGACGCGGGCAGCAGTCCGCTCTCGGCGCGGCTGTCTCGCGGTCAGCTCGGCACCCCGGCGCTGGCCGCGACGGTCGCCGCGGCGGCGGCCTTCGGCGCGGATCTCACCTATGGCACCTCGGCGGGCACGGCGCTGGGTGCGGGGGTGACGGCCGCCGTGGCCGGTTCGGCCGCGGCCGTCGTGAAGCTCACCGCGCGCCATTGGCCCGCCGCCCACCGCCAGGCCGCGCTGCGCAACCAGCCCGGCGGGCCCGAGCAGTTGCGGCTGCAGTGGCTCACGGCGGTCGAGGTGCGCGGCATCCGGCCGTTCATCGACCAGCACCGGATGACCTCGGCCGCCACCCGCCAGGGCGGCGGTTCGGCCAGGCGCTCGGCCTCCGCCACCGGTCAGGCGCCGAGGCTGCGCGGGGCGGACCGCAGCCAGGCGGCCCGCAGGCGCACCGTGCTGGAGCAGTCCTTCGCCCATCTCCCCGAGGCGGAGGGCCCGTTCGCCGGGCGCCGGGCGCAGCTCACCCAGATCTCGCAGTGGGTGCAGCAGGCCCGCGCGTCCACCGAGACCCAGCCCACGGTGGTGCTGTTGGAGGGCCCGCCGGGCTCCGGCCGGACCATGCTGGCCGTGCGGGCGGCCCACCATCTGCGCGATCAGTTCCGCGGTGCCTGCCTGGTCGATCTGCGCGGCGACAGCCCCGAGCAGGCCCCGCTGCCCACCCGCGACGCGCTGCTGCATCTGCTGAACCGGCTCGGCGCACCCCGCGACCAGCTGCTCTTCCGGGAGCGGTCCTCGCAGGACCAGCACATCAGACGGCTCACCGAGCTGTATCACCAGTATCTGACCGGGCTGCCGGTCACCATCGTGCTCGACGACGCCCGCGACGCCGAGCAGGTGCGCACGCTGATCCCGGAGCGCTCCGACAGCCTGGTCCTGATCACCTCGCGCACTCCGCTGGATCTGCCGGCCGATCTCGCCGCCCGGGTGCACCGGATGGAGGTGGGCCCGCTGGACGAGCCGGGCGCCGAGGAGCTGCTGCGGACCTCCGCCGAGGAGCCCACCGGTGCGGGCCCGTACGACGGGCAGTCCGTGGAGCGGATCGCCGAGCTGTGCGGGCGGCTGCCGCTGGCGCTGCGGATCGCGGGCTCCTCGCTCGGCCCCCGCACCCCCGCCGCCCTGGTCACCGAGCTGGAGGCGTACGGCCCGGTGGGCGCGATCGAGCGCGCCCTGTGGCTGCGCTACACCGACCAGCAGGACGGCGCCCGGCGGCTGCTGCGCCGGCTGGCGCTGGCCGGGCGGGCCAGCCTGGGCGGCGCGGCGGCCGCGGCCCTGCTGGACACCGATGAGCAGGAGGCCGGCCGCCATCTGGAGGCGCTCGGCCGGGCCGGGCTGATCCAGCATGTGCGCGGCAGCCGCTACCGCCTCCATGATCTGGTGCGCTCCTTCGCCCATGGCCGGCTGCTCGACGAGGAGCGGCCGGAGCAGCGCACCGCCGCGCAGGAGCGGCTGATCCGCAGCTATGCCGAGCTCGCCGACTCGGTGATCCGGCTGGTCGACGGCAAGACCTCCACCCGCGCCGATATGTTCGGCAAGGGCGCGGCGGGCGGCCACGGCTTCACCTCGCTGGACGCGGCGCTGCGCTGGCTGGACGACGAATCGAGCTTCATCACCGCGGCCCTGCGCCATGCGGAGGGCGTGGACCAGTCCGCGGTGCTGCACCTGCTGGGCGCCCTGTGCGACTACTGCCTGCTGCGCGGCGATCTCTACCGGCTGGGCGAGATCAGCGAGCTCACCCAGGCGGTGGACCAGGGGCTGCTGATGCGGTCCGTGCAGTGGCGCACCGGTATCGCGGCCCGTCAGCTCGGCGAGCTGGACCAGGCGCGCACCACGCTGTCCTCGGTGGTGGACCTGTATTTCGAGGCGCAGCACCAGGCGGGCGCGGCCCGTGCCCTGTGCAGCCTCGGCATCACCCTGCATCACCAGGGCAATCTCGGGGAGGCCGCGGCCAAGCTGCGCGAGGCGCTGGAGCTCCAGCAGGCCGAGGAGCTGCGCGGTGACCGGGGCTGGACGATGCACGCCCTGGCGGCGGTGGAGCGCGACCGCGGCGGGCTGGCCGAGGCGCTGGAGCTGCTGGACGCGGCCCTGGAGCTGCACCAGGAGAACGAGAGCCTGCACGGCCAGGCGTGGGCCCATTTCCAGCTCGGCCAGGCATGTCTGCGGATGGGCGATGTGCCGCGCGCCGAGGCCGAGCTGCGGGGCGCGCTGGACGCCTACAGCCGCACCCATGACCAGCGCGGTGAGGCATGGGCGCTCACCCAGCTCGCCCGGGCCCGGCTGGTGGCCGGAGAGGCGTCGGCGGCCGTCGACCAGCTGCGCCAGGCCCTCTCCCGCCACCGGGAGAACGAGGACGCGCGCGGTGAGGCCTGGACGCTGTACTACCTGGGCCAGGCCCTGGAGGAGCGCGGCGACCACGATTCGGCGCTGCGCGAGCTGGAGCGGGCCCGTCTGATGTTCAACCGGATGCGGGATGTGTACGGGCTGGCGTGCTCCCGGCATCACTCGGCGCGGGTCACCCGTGATCTGCGGGCGGCGCAGACCGGCTCGCTGCGCAACAGCGGCTTCGCCCGGCAGCTGCTCCAGGACGCGCGGCATGACTTCCGGCGGGTGGGCGTGGCCCATGGCGAGGCATGGTCCTGCGTCGAGCTGGCGGTGATCGACGCGGGAAACGGCAAGGCGGCGCAGGCGCTGGAGCTGGTGGACGAGGCGGCCGCGCTGTTCGCGGGGTATGGGGACCGGCGCGGCCGCTCCTGGGCCCGGTTCCTGCGCTGCACCCTGCTGCCGTTCGCCTCCGCGGGCGGCTCGGTCATCGGCACGGCGGTGGCCCAGGAGGAGCTGGCGGAGCTGGCCCGGGAGATGCGCGAGGAGGGCACGGCGGGCGATTCCCGGCTGGAGGGGTGCGCGGAGGCGTTCGCGCTGGTGCTGGAGCGCGGCGTCGAGCCGGAAACGGGGTGGCAGGCATGGCAGCTCGGCATGGTGCCGAGCCGCCACTCGCGCGAGGTCATGGCCGTGCTGCCGGAGCCTCGCGGCTAGGCCGGACCGGGCCTGGTCACCAAGAGCGCGGAGAGGGGCCGGGGCACGCGAGATCCCGTCGACCGGGGCACGCGGGATCCCGTCGACCGGGGCACGCGAGATCCCGTCGGCCGGGCCGTGAGGCCCCGCTCACGCGCGGCACGCGGTCGGGCCCGGCCAGTGGTTCAGGCCGTGCGCTCCTCGCCCTTGGTGGCTTCGGCGGAGGCCGTCGCCGGAGCCTTGCCGGGCTCCGGCCCCTCCTCGAAGTCCACCCGCTTCATGTGCTTGTTCATGGACTTCATCAGGAACCACACCGCCGCGCCGATCACGGCGAAGACGATGAAACCGAGGACGCCCGGGGTCACCTTGTTCTCGTCCAGGTCCTTGGCGAGCGGGACGAGATGCGTCATGGCGAGGGTGCTGGTGGCGCTCATCATGGCCTCAATTGTTGCGGATGCCCGCGAAGAGGTCGTCCTCGGGGAGGGAGGTGTCCACAAGAGACTTCGCGAGCTCGTACTCCTCGGTGGGCCAGACCTCCCGCTGGACGTCCATGGGCACCCGGAACCAGCCGCCATCGGGATCGATCTGCGTACGGTGCGCGATCAGCGCCTTGTCGCGGATCTCGAAGAAGTCGGCGCAGGGCACATAGGTGGTCAGGGTGCGCTCGGGCCGGTTGAAGGTCTTCCAGCGCTCCAGCCACTCCTCGTACGGCGAGTCCAGCCCGCGGGCCAGCAGCGCCTCGTGCAGGGCGACGGTGCGCGCCCGGTTGAAGCCCTGGTTGTAGTAGAGCTTCTGCGGCTGCCAGGGCTCCCCCGCCTCCGGGTACTTCTCGGGGTCACCCGCCGCCTCGAAGGCCACCATCGTGATCTTGTGGGTCATGATGTGGTCGGGGTGGGGATAGCCGCCGTTCTCGTCATAGGTGGTGATCACGTGCGGCTTGAACGAGCGGATCAACCTCACCAGGGGCTCCGCCGCGGCCTCGACGTCCTGCAGCGCGAAGCAGCCCTCGGGCAGCGGCGGCAGCGGATCGCCCTCGGGCAGTCCGGAGTCCACGAAGCCCAGCCACTCCTGCTTGACGCCGAGGATCTCGCGCGCCTCGTCCATCTCCTTGGCGCGGACCTCGTGGATGTTCGCCTCGATGTAGGGGTCGCCCTGGAGCTTGGGATTGAGGATGGAGCCGCGCTCTCCGCCTGTGCAGGTCGCGACCAGCACGTCCACCCCCTCAGACACGTACTTGGCCATGGTGGCCGCGCCCTTGCTCGACTCGTCATCGGGGTGCGCATGCACGGCCATCAAACGCAGCTGCTCAGTCAAGTTCGATCCTCAGTGATTCGTCGTGGGAGACGGCTTCTATAGTGACCTAAACCAGGGACAAATAATTCCGATGTCTCTCCCAGCAGGAGGAACGCCCATGGCCGCCGTGCGCGAGGGTCTTCCCGACGGGCGTTACGGCCGGTCCGCTGACGCACGTGCCGACCGCACGTTGAAGATCGTCGGCGCGGTGCTCGGTGCCGGGCTGCTGGCCCTGATCGCGTGGTTCGGCTACGACTACATCGCCGGTCAGGACGTCAGCGGGCGGTTGACCGGTTTCAAGGTGGTCGCCGACGACGCCGTCGACGTCCGGCTGGAGATCACCAAGGACAAGGACGCCACCGGTGTCTGCACCGTGCGTACCCTGGATGAGTACCACGACGAGGTGGGCCGGAAGGACTTCACCTTCGACCAGCGCGAGGACGACCTGGTCAAGGTGGTGACCGTGCGCACCACGGCCCGGGCGACCACCGCCGAGCTGATCGGCTGCGAGCCGGGACGATAACCGAACCGGACGTGTCGGCGGCTGCCCCGATCTGACCAGCACTGACGGCTTTCCTGCGCATTGCGCCCAGTTCCCTCCTCCCCGTTTCTTGCCGGAATTGTTAGGCTCGTGGTTTCGCCCCGCTTTGAAGGCGCACCCTTCTGAGTAGGGCGTTCATTTGTATTCCCAGCACCGACGAGGAGCACCTGTGACCCAGACCAGCGAGAACGTCACCTGGCTGACCCAGGAGGCGTACGACCAGCTCAAGGCAGAGCTGGAGTACCTGTCGGGTCCCGCACGTGTCGAGATCGCGAAGAAGATCGAGGCTGCCCGGGAGGAAGGTGACCTCCGGGAGAACGGGGGCTACCACGCAGCCAAGGAGGAGCAGGGCAAGCAGGAGCTCCGAGTGCGTCAGCTCACGCAGCTCCTCCAGCAGGCGAAGGTCGGCGAGGCCCCCGCGGACACCGGCGTGGTCGCCCCCGGCATGGTGGTCACCATCGCGTTCGACGGCGATCCGGACGACACCCTGACCTTCCTGCTCGCCTCCCGTGAGTACGCGAGCGCGGACATCGAGACCTACTCGCCGCAGTCCCCGCTGGGCTCGGGTGTGAACGGCAAGAAGGTCGGCCAGGACGCGGAATACGAGCTGCCCAATGGCCGCACCGCCTCAGTGCGGATCCTGGAGGCCAAGCCGTACCAGGGCTGAGCGCCCGGTGTGGAGCCCCGGCCGGACGGCCGGGGCTCCTCCACGATCGCCACACCCCCGGCGGAGCTCCGCAACGATCTCCGGCGCCCTCCAGCGGGCCCCGGCCGGGCCGCTCAGGCGGTCGCCGAGCGGTATTTGCGCACCGCCAGCGTCCGGAAGAGCACGATGATCAGCAGCGACCAGAGGACCGACGCCAGCGCCGGATGCTGCATCGGCCAGGCATCCGAGACCACGCCCTCCGGATTGCCGAACAGCTGCCGGGACGCCTGCACCGTCGCGCTGAAGGGGTTCCAGTCGGCGATATGGCCCAGCACGGCGGGCATCTTGCTGGACGGCACGAAGGCGTTCGAGATGAACGTCAGCGGGAAGAGCCAGATCAGCCCGCCCGAGGTGGCCGCCTCCGGCGTCCGTACCGACAGGCCGATCAGCGCGCCGATCCACGAGAAGGCGTAGCCGAGCAGAAGCAGCAGGGCGAACGCGCCCAGCGCCTTCAGCACGCCGTCATGGATCCGCCAGCCCACGATGACCGCGACGATCGCCAGCACCACCAGCGTCAGCGCCGTCTGCACGAGATCGGCGAGCGTACGGCCGGTGAGCACCGCGCCACGCGCCATCGGCAGTGAGCGGAAGCGGTCGATCAGCCCCTTGTGCATATCGTCGGCGATCCCCGCCCCCGCGCCCGCCGTGGCGAACGTCACGGTCTGCGCGAAGATCCCCGCCATCAGGAACTCGCGATACACCGTGGCATCCGCGCTGGCCTGCCCCGGAACCATGATCGCGCCACCGAAGACATAGCTGAACAGCACCACGAACATGATCGGCTGCACCAGGCCGAAGATCACCATCTCCGGGATGCGCATCATCCGCAGCAGATTGCGCTTGGCGACCACCAGCGAGTCCCGGACGGAACGCAGCGGTCCGCCGCGCGGCCGGGGGGCCGCCGCGACGGTGGCACCGGTCTCCTCGACGACGGCCATCACTCGACTCCCTTGCTCTCGGCCTCGCCGCCGCCCTGGAGCCCGTCCTCGGTCCCATGGCCGGTGAGGGAGATGAACACGTCGTCCAGGGTCGGGCGGCGCAGCCCGATGTCGTCGATCTCCACACCGCGGGTGTCCAGCTCCCGGATGACCTCGGCGAGCAGCTTGGCGCCGCCCACGACCGGGACGGTGACCTGACGGGTGTGCTGCTGCACGGTCGTCTCGCCCTTGCCCAGGACCCGCAGGACCTCCTCGGCGACCGCGATGTGCTCGCGCTCATGCACCACGACCTCCACCCGCTCCCCGCCCGTATGGGCCTTGAGCTGGTCGGAGGTGCCGCGGGCGATGACCCGGCCGCGGTCGATCACGCAGATGTCATGCGCCAGATGGTCCGCCTCCTCCAGATACTGCGTGGTCAGCAGCAGCGTCGTGCCACCGGCCACCAGCTCCTGGATGACCTCCCACAGCGCCTGCCGGTTGCGCGGGTCCAGACCGGTGGTCGGCTCGTCCATGAACATCACGGGCGGGCTGACCACCAGGGCCGCGGCGAGGTCCAGCCTCCGGCGCATCCCGCCGGAGTACGTCTTGGCGGTACGGTCGGCCGCCTCGGCGAGGCTGAACCGCTCCAGCAGCTCACTCGCGCGGGACTTGGCCGCCCGCGCTCCCATCTGGTAGAGCTGGCCGACCATCTGGAGGTTCTCGCGGCCGGTCAAATACTCGTCCACGGCGGCGAATTGGCCGGACAGCCCGATGGAGCGGCGGACCTCGTCGGGGTTCTTCAGCACGTCCACCCCCGCGACCACCGCCGTTCCGCTGTCCGGGCGCAGCAGCGTGGTGAGCACGCGCACCGCGGTGGTCTTGCCGGCGCCATTGGGGCCGAGCAGTCCGAGCACGGTTCCTTCCGGTACGTCGAGATCGACGCCGTCCAGAGCCCTTACGTCGCCGAAGGTCTTCACCAGACCCTCGGCGTGAATAGCGCCTGGCATGTTGGCACTCCCGGGGTTGGGGCCGTTCCACACTCAATCAAGGCATAAGTCCGCCCATATGGGCAGCGCTCGGCAGCAACTGGACGGCAATGGTACCGGGAACGCGATACATCGCGACATACGCGAGGCAAAGAACGTAGGACAGGACAGCGCGGCCGACGGCATGGCTGTCCGTAGGCGGCGGTCGACAAGGCTTTCCGGGGGCGTGCGGGGTCTCAAGATGCGTGTCCGCATCTCACGGTAGGTGCCAGTCGATGGCAGCACGGCCCGGTGGTGGTGGACGTCAAGCCGTGTCGGCGCCTGTCCGCGCCGGCGGTGGCTTTCGCCTTCGCGCACCTCGTGCCGGGTGCGGGCACCGTGCCTGTCACCCCATGGTGTCCGGTTCTCCCTCGTGGGCCGCGGCGGCGAGGCCGGCGAGGTGCCGACGGATTCGTACGGCGTCCTGAAGGGGCGGAAGGCCGTACGCCTGACGGTATTCGCGGTTGAACTGGGAGGTGCTGACGTAGCCGACGGCGGTCGCCGCCTCGGTTGCTGTCTTTCCCTCGGCGAGGATGCGACGGCGCGCGTCCTGCAGGCGTACGCCCTTTTGGAATCGGCGCGGACTTGTGCCCATGACGGCCCGGAACTGGCGATGCAGGGTGGTGGCGCTCATCCGGGCCTCACGCGCGATGTCCTCGACGCGCAGCGGTTCGGCCGCGTGTTCGGTGATCCACCGGGCCACCTGGCGCATCCGGCCGGTGGCCGAGTCCTCCAGCACGCACGCACGCAGCTGCGCGCCCAGGGGGCTCTCCAGAAGCCTGTACAGAAGCTCGGCCTCCCGGTGTTCCGCCAGCGCGGGAATGTCCTCGGGTGTGTCGAGCAGGCCGGCCCAGCGTGCCAGTGCGTCGAGTACGGCGGGGTCGGCCCGCACGCTTCCCAGGGCCTCGGGCTCGTAAGGGCCTCGCGCGGGCCTCGCATCGGCCGCCACGTCCGCGAGCAGGCGCGCGTCCAGGTGGAGCACCGCTGAGCGATACGGAACCTCTTCGAACACGGCGACGACCGGCATCGTCACCGGATTCAGGTACATCTCGCCCGCTCGTGCCACCCGGCTGCGGGCGCCGACCACGGTGCGTTTGGCGCCGCGGGCCACCAGACAGACCATCGGCGTGTAGGTGAGATCGGTGGGCGGGACCGGCGTGTCCAGCGCGACGACGCGCAGCCGGGGCACCGCGCTGGGGGTTCGCGGCTGGGTGCGGTGGCGGCTGATCAGCTCGGCGAGATCGGCTGACAATGCACCCTCCGGTGGGAGTTTCAGGCAAGAATACGCCAGCGCGTGCCCATGCTTTCCTGAGGCGTGATGCCTAGCGTTGACGGCATGAACAGCGAGAAAACAGCACTTCCTCAGCGGCACCTCGGATCCCAGGGCCTGCAGGTCGGAGCCGTCGGGCTGGGCACGATGGGAATGACCGTGGCGTACGGGGACTCGGACAGCGCCCGGTCCGAGGCCACCATCCGCCGCGCGTACGAGCTGGGCGTGACCCTCTTCGACACGGCAGAGATGTACGGACTGGGCGAGGGCAGCAGCGAGAAGCTGCTGGGCCGGGCGGTGGAACCGTTCCGGGACGAGGTCGTACTGGCGACGAAGTTCGGCTTCGACATGAGCGATCCGTCAGACATCGGCACCCGTCTGGACAGCCGGCCGCGGCGTATCCGGGAGGTCGCCGAGAACAGCCTGCGCTACCTGCGCACCGATCACATCGACCTCCTGTACCAGCACCGCGTCGACCCCGACGTGCCCATCGAGGACGTCGCGGGAACCGTCGGTGAGCTGATCGCCGAAGGCAAGGTGCGCTGGTTCGGCCTGAGCGAGGCGGGGCCGGACATCATCCGCCGCGCGCACGCGGTCACGCCCGTCTCGGTGCTCCAGACGGAGTACTCCGTCTTCGAGCGTTCCGTCGAGGCGCAGATCCTCCCGGTGATCCGCGAACTCGGCATCGGATTCGTGCCGTACTCGCCCCTGGGCCGCGGGTTCCTCACCGGCGACGTAAAGCCGGCCACGGCGTACCCGGCCAACGACATGCGCAGCCGGGATGACCGCTGGCAGCCCGGCAACTACGAGCGCAACCTGGCCGCCATCCAATCCCTCACGGCACTGGCGCAGAAACGGGGCGTCACGGTCACCCAACTCGCCCTGGCGTGGCTGCTGGCTCAGGGAGACGACATCGTGCCCATCCCGGGCACGCGTGATCCGGACCGGCTGGCCCAGAACGTCGCCGCTGCCCGGATCGACCTCACCGCGGACGAGCTCGCCCGCATCCAACAGATTGTGCCGCACGGCGCCGCCGGCTCGCGCTACCCGCAGGAGCGCATGCCCAGCTGGTCCGCTCGGTGACGTAAAGGGCGTTCGGTCAGACGACGCGCGAGACCTCGGCCCAGTTCGGGCGGGCGATCTCGGCGGCGTCGTCGATGGCGCCGACAACGGCGGCCGGCAGCGGGCCCTCGGCCACCACGGCGAGGTTCTGGGTCAAGTGCGCCGGTGAGGAAGCCCCGAGGATGATCCCGTCTCCCGCCTCGCCGCGCAGTTGCGAATGGTGCACCAGCCAGCGCAGTGCCGCGGAGATCGGCGACACTCCGGCCTGCCCGCAGGCTTCACGCATCGCGTCGAGTGCGGCCAGGTAAGCCGGGTTCAGGTAGCGCGAACGGTAGAACTGCCCCTGGGGCAGGTTCGGGTCCCACCGGGAGCCCGGTGCGGCTTCCCTGGCGGCGAAGGTCGGGGCGAAGGCGCCGCCCGCGAGCGGGTTGTAGGCGTGGAACCGCATGCCGAGCTCGGCCAGGTCCGGGAACAGCTCGTCCTCGGCGCGGCGCGAAACCGCGTTGTACAACCCCTGATAGACCGTCGGCTGGACCCATCCGTTCGTCGAGCAGACGTCGAGGACCGTCCGCACATCCGCCGCACTGACATTGCTGAGGCCGAACTCGCGGAAGAGCCCCTCACGGTGAAGCTCGTCCACGGCTCGCAGGGTGTCCTCCAGCGGTATGCGCGAGTCACGGTAGGCGAGGTACAGAAGGGCGACGGAGTCGGTCCCCAGCCGTTCCAGCGTCGTGCGGGCACTCCGCTTCAGGACATCCGGATCATGCCCGTGCGGGGTCACTACCGGCTCGAACCTCGTCGCCACCGAGAAGTCCTTCGGAACGCCCAGATCGCCCAGCATCTGTTCGCACGATCCGTTCCCGTAGCCGTGGGCCGTATCGACGTTGCGGTAACCCGCGGCGGCGAAGGCATCGAACATCGCCCTGGCTGTCTCGGGGTCGTGGACACGACTTCCGTACCCCTCGTAACCCAGCGTCATCGTGCCGAAAATGATGTTGGAGACGCTGCCCATTTCAGAGATCCTCCCTGTTCAGTCCGCTCCGGCGGCCGGTCGTCTGCCGACCTGTTTCCACCGTCACACCGCGTGGCAGGCGGTGCCAGGGCGAGTGCTGGCTATGCAGACCAGTACCAGGCACGTGACTGCGGTCCGGCGCAATACTGGGATCATGGAGCAGCACGTCAATCCCTCCAGCGGCCCTGCCGGCAGCAACGAACTGGGCGACTTCCTGCGCGCCCGCCGCGCCGCCCTCGGTCCGCACCAGGTGGGCCTGCCGGACGACGGCCGTCTGCGCCGGGTGCCAGGGCTGCGCAGGGACGAGCTGGCCCAGCTCGCGCACGTGAGCACCGAATACATCGTGCGTCTGGAGCAGGGCCGCACCCGCCGGGTGTCCCGCCCGGTCCTCGACGCGCTCGCGGACGCGCTGGACCTCGCCACCGACGAGCGCGCCTACCTGTTCGCCCTCGCCGACGCCACACCACCCGCCCCCGCACGGCGACAGCCGGCGCAGCAGCGGGTGGACCCCCAGCTGCAGCAGCTGATCCACGGCATGCCCGACATCCCCGCGATGATCCTCAACCGCCGCCTGGACGTGCTGGCCTGGAACACGGCCGCAGCCGCCCTGCTGGCCGACTTCGCCGCGATACCGCCGGGCGAGCGCAACCTGATCCGGATGACGTTCCTCGACACCGCCTACCGATCGCTGTTCGCGGACCGGACAGGCGTCGCACGAAGGTGCGTGGCGGTGCTGCGCAGGGAAGCGGGCCTCCATCCCGACGACCCGGCCCTGACCGCGCTCGTGGGCGAACTGAGCATGCGGGACCCCGACTTCCGTACCTGGTGGGCAAGCCACCAGGTCCGCGGCCCCCACCGGCTCACCAAGACCTACCACCACCCGGTGGCGGGCACCCTGACCCTCGACGTCCAGCAGCTCTCCGTGGACACCCAGCCGGACCAGTTCCTCGCGACCTACACCGCACGGCCCGACACCCCCTCAAACGAAGCACTGCGCTTCCTCCTCCAGTGGTCCGCTCGGATCTCCGACGAGAAGGGCCGAGCCCCGGACCGGGACGACGACCACGCCCGGGGCCCGCGGGGAAACCCCTCTCACGGACCGATCGGGTAGCACCGACCGGCCACATCGTCAGGCCATCACCGTGTAGCCGGCCCCGCGCAGCGCCTCCCGGACCTCCTCGCAGTGGTCCGTCCCCTTCGTCTCCAGGTGCAGCTCCACCTCGGCCTCGCTCAGCCCGAGCCGCGGATTGGTGCGTACATGGCTGACGTCGAGCACATTGGCGTCCAGCGTCGACAGCACCCCCAGCAGCGTGGCCAGCGCCCCCGGACGGTCGGTGAGCCGCAGCCGCAGCGACAGATAGCGCCCCGCCGCAGCCATGCCGTGCCGCAGGATGCGCTGCATCAGCAGCGGATCGACGTTGCCGCCCGACAGCACCGCGACCACCGGACCCTCGAAGGACTCCGGCGCCGACAGCAGCGCGGCCACCGGGCTCGCGCCCGCCGGCTCCACCACCAGCTTCGCCCGCTCCAGGCAGAGCAGCAGCGCGCTGGACAGCTCGTCCTCGGTGACCGTACGGACCTCGTCGACGAGATCGTCGATGATCTGGAACGGCACATCGCCCGGCCGCCCCACCTTGATGCCGTCCGCCATCGTCACGGGCGCCTCGATCGAGACCGGCCGCCCGGCCGCCAGCGACGGCGGATACGCCGCGGCGCCCTCCGCCTGCACCCCCACCACCCGCACATCCGGCCGCAGGGCCTTCACCGCCACCGCGATCCCGGCCGCCAGCCCGCCCCCGCCGATGCCCACCACCACGGTGCGCACCTCGGGGCACTGCTCCAGGATCTCCAGCCCCACCGTGCCCTGCCCCGCGATGATGTCCGGGTGGTCGAAGGGGTGGATGAAGACCGCGCCCGTGCGCTCGGCGTACTCCTGCGCCGCCCGCATCGTCTCGTCCACGATCTGGCCGCGCAGCCGCACCTCGGCGCCGTAGTCCCGGGTGGCCGCGATCTTCGGCAGCGGGGCGCCCTCGGGCATGAAGACCGTCGAGCGCACCCCCAGCAGGGAGGCCGCGAGGGCGACGCCCTGCGCATGGTTCCCGGCGCTCGCCGCGACCACCCCGGCCGCCCGCTCCTCCGGGCTGAGCCCGGAGATCCGCACATAGCCGCCGCGCAGCTTGAACGACCCGGTGCGCTGCAGGTTCTCGCACTTGAGGTGGACCGGCGAGCCGACCAGACCGGACAGATAGCGGCTGCCCTCCAGCGCGGTGAGCCGGGAGATCCCCGACAGCGTCTTCTGCGCCCCGCGGATGTCGTCGAGAGTGATCGCCTTGGTCGTCTCGGGTTCCTCGGAGCCGGAAGCGGAAGCAGAGCCCCCGGAGGCGGAACCCTCGGAGCCGGACCCCTCGGAGCCAGAAGCGGAGGCGGACCCCACGGAACCGGAAGCGGGGCCGGAAGCGAGGCCAGACCCCGCGGAACCGGTGGAGGCGGAAGCAGAAGCGGAGGGGGCGGGGTGCGAGGCCGGGCCGGACCCGGAGCCGGGCCCGTCCTCGTCGCCGTGTCGTGCAGCCATGGTCCCCAGTCTGGCAGCTCACCCCCGGCGGACCCCCGCGGCCCGAGCCGGTGCCGGTCGGGTGCCGGGCGGATGCCGGGCTGATGCCGGGCCGGTGTCGGTCGGGTACGGGCCAACGCCCACCGGCGGGCCGCGGCGACGGAGAACGGCACAGAACGGCAGGTTGTGGCTCGGAGGTCGTCAGGTTTCTGCAGCCCCCGTACGGGCAGGGCCCCGGCCGCGTACTCTGTGCCACATCCCACAGACCACCGCATGAAGTGAGCCCTAGGCCATGCCCACCCAATCGGACATGACGACTCAACTCGACACCGGCGTACTGGACACGCTCCAGCATCAGGTCGCCGTCTTCGCCCGCCGTGCGGAACAGACCCGGCTCGGCGGCGTCGGCCAGGCCCGCAACTCCATGGACCGAGCCGCGTATCTGCTGCTCAACCGGCTCGACCAGGAAGGCCCGATGGGGGTCAAGGCGCTCGCGGGGAGCATGGGCATCGACTCGTCCACCGTCACCCGCCAGGTCGCCCCACTGGTCGACTCCGGCATGGTCAAGCGCACCTCGCACCCCGAGGACGGCCGTGCGGTCGTGCTGCAGCTCTCCCCGCGCGGCAAGGCCCGCCTGGAGGAAGTGCGCTCCTCACGGCGCGACCTGATGGCCCGCGTGACCGACGACTGGACGGCGGAGGAGCGCGATCTCTTCTGCGATCTGCTGACCCGGTTCAACGTCGCCCTCTCCGCCGCCCACAGCACGGTGCCCCAGGCGACGCCCGCCACCTGACCCCGGCGCGGCCTCATCGACCGCACAGACCTCGCACACCTCTTGGCAGACCTCGCAGACCTCTTGGCAGACCTCGCAGACCTCTTGGCAGACCTCTTGACCGGGTGCCCGTGCCTGCCGTGTCCTAAAGGAACGGGAGGCGGAGGACGTGGTGCGAGAGCGGCGGGCAGCACGGGATGGCCGCCGGGCCCGGGAGTTCGAGGTATTCGTCGCGGGCGCGGGTGGCCGCCTGCTGCATGCGGCCGCGCTGCTCACGGCGGAGCCGACGGGGGACACCGAAGCCGCCGAGCGCCTGCTGACCGCCGCGCTGGCGCGCACGTACGCCCGCTGGGACCGGCTGCGCGGCGAAGATCCGTACGACCACACCCGCCGGACGCTGGCCGCCCTCTTCGCCCACCGGGGCCACCGCTACCGCCATCCGCGCGGCGGCCTCCTGGCCCGGCTCACCCCACAGGAACGGCTGGTGCTGGTGCTGCGGCTGTACGAGGGGGTCGCGGAGGAGCAGACGGCGGCGGCGCTCGGCCTCCCGGTCGAGCGGGTCCGGGCGATCTGCACCCGCGCGGTGACGGCGATGCGCAGCGCGGCGCCGCGACGCGGTGCCACCGGAAGGCCCCCGTCCGCCGGAACGTCTGCGTCCACCGGAACGCCCGCGTCCGCGGGACAGCCTCAGGCCGCTGGAACGCCCCCGTCCCCGGGAGCGCCCCCGCCCTCCGGAACGCCCCCGTCCGCCGGCCACCGGACGGTCACCGACGCGGCCGAAGCCGGGACGGGAGCCGGAGCTGGAGCCGGGCCCGGAACGGGAGCAGGGACCGGAGCCGGAGCCGGAGCTGGGACCGGGGTGGCGCCATGAGCTTTCCGGACCGCAAGGAGACCGAGGTCCGCCGGATGCTGGAGGGCCCGCATCCGGTCCTGCCGCCGGATCTGGCGGGCCGGGCGACCGAACGGGGGCGGCGGATGCTCCGCCGCCACCAGTTCGTACGCACCATCGGCTGGCTGCTGCTGTTCGCCGCGGTCGTCGCCTTCACCGTCTGGGCGGCGATCGTCGAACCGTGGACCGCGCCGCCGCCCACCGACACCACGCCACCCCTCGAAGGATGGTGACCGCCGGAGGAGCACGGTGACCGCCGAAGGAAGACGGTGAACCCCCGGAGGACCACGGTGACCGCCGGATGACGGCAGTCACCGCCGGAGGAAAGCGGTCAATGCGGGAGGAGGGCAGTCACCGCCGGATGAGGGCGGTCACCCGCCGAACGACGGTGACCGCCCTCAAAAGGCCGCAGCCCACACGGTCCGGCGTCAGGCGAGGGTGGCCGCCAGGCGGCCACCCACCCCAGCCGCCCCAGCCATCAGCCCAGCGCCTGGCTCAGGTCCATCAGCAGATCGTCGACCGACTCGATGCCCACCGACAGCCGTACGAGATCGGCCGGCACCTCGAGCGCCGAGCCCGCCGCCGAGGCGTGCGTCATCCGCCCCGGGTGCTCGATCAGCGACTCGACGCCGCCGAGCGACTCCCCGAGCGTGAACAGCCGGGCCCGGTCGCACACCTCGACCGCCGCCTCTTCGCCGCCCGCGACCTGGAACGACACCATGCCTCCGAAGGCCCGCATCTGCTTGGCCGCGATCTCGTGGCCCGCGTGCTCCGGCAGCCCCGGGTAGTAGACCCGGGTCACCTTGGGGTGCGCGGTGAGCATCTCCGCGATCCGCGTGGCGTTGGCGCTGTGCCGGTCCATGCGGACGGCCAGCGTCTTGATGCCGCGCATCACCAGCCAGGCGTCGAAGGGCCCGGCGATGGCGCCCATCGCGTTCTGGTGGAAGGCGAGTTCGTCCCCGAGGCCGGTGTCGGAGACGACCAGCGCACCGCCGACGACGTCCGAGTGTCCGCCCATGTACTTGGTGGTGGAGTGCACCACGACGTCCGCGCCGAGCGCGAGCGGCTGCTGGAGGTAGGGGCTGGCGAAGGTGTTGTCCACCACCAGCCGGGCCCCCGCGGTGCGGGCGATGTCGGCGACGGCGGCGATGTCGGTGATGCCGAGCAGCGGGTTGCTCGGGGTCTCGACCCAGATCACCTTCGTACGGGGGCGGAGCGCGGCCCGCACGGCCGCCGGGTCGGAGGTGTCGGCGACCGACCACTCCACCCCCCAGCGCTCCACGACCTTGGCGAACAGGCGGAACGTGCCGCCATAGGCGTCGTCCGGGATGACGACATGGTCGCCCGGCACCAGAAGCGTGCGCAGCAGGCAGTCCTCGGCGGCAAGACCGGACGCGAAGGCGAGGCCGCGGCGGCCACCCTCCAGCGCCGCCAGGTTCTCCTCCAGCGCGGTGCGGGTGGGGTTGGCGGAACGGCTGTACTCATAGCCGCCCCGCAGACCGCCCACTCCGTCCTGCTTATAGGTGGAGACCTGGTAGATCGGGGGGACGACGGCGCCGGTGAGCGAGTCGGCCTCCTGGCCCGCGTGGATGGCGAGCGTCTCGAAACTCTGAGGATGCCCCTCGGGGTGCTGGTGGCTCATGAGCCCGAGCGTAACGCCCGACGCGCCCGTGCTGGATTCAACGACCGCCGAGGCGCATAGGCTGGACCACAAGCCGTTCTGGGCCACCAGCCGTTACGGACCACCAGCCGTTCTGGACCACCAGCCGTTACGGAACTTCACACGGGGACACCTCATGGAGCTTCTGATCTTCCTCATCGCCATCGTCATGATCGGCGGGCTGATCGTCATGCCGGCCCTGCGACGGCGGCGCGGGGGCCGCGAGGCCATGCAGGGGGCGATGCGCGCCTCGGATCCGCAGGAGTACGGCTTCGTACCGCGTGAGCGGCTGGACGTACGGCTGCCCGGCCCGGACCGGCAGCTGATCGACGCCCTGGAGGAGGTCCAGGCCCGGCAGGACTGGCAGCCGGCCGCCCGCCTGCTCGCCCTCACCGACGCCACCTCGGAGCTGCGCTGGCAGCGGGTGCAGACGCTGGCCGGGGCGGCGGCCTTCGAGCTCGCCCAGGCCCCCGGCCGGGGCGGGATGTGGCTGCGCACCTGGCGGGTGGCGGCTCCCGAGGACCCGGGGGCTGCGGCGGTGCAGGCGGAGTTCCTGGTCCGGCAGGCGCTGCTCGACCCGTCCTCGGTCGACTTCCGGATGATCCTGGAGGAGGCCCGGGACGTCTGCCATGAGGCGGCCCGGCTGGCCCCGGACGACCCGGTGCCGCACATCATCGAGCTCGGCGTCGCCCGCGGTATGGCCTACCGGCAGGCCGACTTCGAGGAGCTGTGGTCCAAGGTCACCAAGCTCGCCCCGCACCACATGGGCGCCCACCTCGCCGCCCTCCACTACTGGTGCGAGAAGTGGCACGGCTCCCAGGACCGCGCCGACGCCTTCACCCACGCGGCCGCCGCCTCGGCCCCCGAGAAGAGCCTCCTGCCCGCGCTGCCCCTCTTCGGCGTCTTCGAGCACCTGCCGGAGGCCAACCTCGTGCGCACGCTCTACCGGAGCGAGGTGATCGTGAAGGCGATCGAGGGCGCGCTCTTCGCCGTCCGCCAGGCCCCCGCCGACCACCCGGTGCTGCCGCACGTCCGCCATCTGCTGGTCTTCTTCCTGGTCCGGGCGGAGCGGTACGCGGAGGCGCTGGAGCAGCTGCGCCACGTGGACGGCCATGTGGGCGCGGTCCCGTGGTCGTACGGGGCGGATCCGGCGGCCGAGTACACGGTCTACCGGGCGCTCGCGGTCGCGGGCTGGGAGGGCGGGGGCGGCTCCCCGGCGACGCTGCCTCGGTGAGACGCTGCCGCGGTGAGTCGCCGCCGCGGTGAGTCGCTGCCGTGGAGAGGGGGCGGGCGGCGGAATTCAGACACCCCGAAGCCCGTTGTACCAAGCACACGGCGCGGGGAGACACCCCGCGCCGTAAGAGCCGCACCAACGCAGGGACCGCACCCGCCCGAGGTAACGCACCCGCCCCGAGGGAAGACCCGCCCGAGGGACCACAGCCGCCAGCCGTATCCGCATGGGAGCCCAGTGATGTTGTTCAGCCGCCACAAGAACCACCTCCCCACCCCCGAGGAGGCGCTGAAGGGCCGCGCCGAACCGGGCTTCGCCGTCCCCGACCGCCACACGGTCCTCGGCAACCCGCTGGCCGGCCCGTACCCCGAGGGCCTGGTCGTCGCCGACTTCGGCCTGGGCTGCTTCTGGGGCGCGGAGCGGAAGTTCTGGCAGGCCCCGGGCGTCTGGACCACCCTCGTCGGCTACCAGGGCGGCCACACCGAGAACCCCACGTACGAGGAGGTCTGCAGCGGCCTCACCGGCCACACCGAGGCCGTCCGCGTCGTCTTCGACCCGACCGTCACCTCCTACGCCGCCCTCCTGAAGCTCTTCTGGGAGTCCCACGACCCCACCCAGGGCTTCCGCCAGGGCAACGACGTCGGCACCCAGTACCGCTCGGCGATCTACGCCCACTCCCCCGAGCAGCAGTCCGAGGCCGAGGCCTCCCGCGCCTCCTACCAGTCCGTCCTGACGGGCTCCGGCTACGGCGAGATCACCACCGAGATCCTCCCGGCGGGCCCCTTCTACCCGGCCGAGGCATATCACCAGCAGTATCTTGACCGCAACAAAAACGGCTACTGCGGCATTGGTGGGACTGGTGTTGCCTGCCCGATCGGCGTGGCCCCGGCGGATGGCTAGTCCGCCCGGTACGGACGGCCGTGTTGGCCTGTTCGCGCAACGGCCCAAGATCGTGCGTCAGCAGTGCCCCAGCAACGGGCACGGAGTGCCTGACTGGCGAACTGGCCTGTTTCCGCAGCGTTCCGGCCGATGAGGGGCTCTGCGTGCATGACAGTGACGTACGCGTCACAACATGCACTGCATGGCGACTTCGGGGGCACGAAGCAAGGCGCTGGGTGGGCTGGGCCAGTGGTGGGGAGTTCTGGCAGGTCTGCTGCTCATCGCGGCGTGGATCAACTCCTCTGCCGGGCCAGCCGTAGTGATCGCGCTCTCGGCGCTCACAGTCGCATGGTGCCTCTTCCAGGCGCCTGTGACATGTGGCGCTCCGGTACGCGGCCGTGACGACGGTTGCCGGAACAACGCGTCTGGCATCCTTCTCGGATGTCACATCCGTCAGCACCGCTGGCAGAAGCTGAAAATGCTCATCCTCCGTCGTCAGGTCCGTCAATTCTGCGCGGGCCTGTTCTCCGACGGAAAGGCCACCGTCGTCACCCTGGCAGGGGTAGGCAGCTTCGTGTCGGGCCTTGTCGCCCTTGTCCCCGGTGTCGTCGTGCACTGATCAATACGCACAAGCCCGCGCCGGACGCCCCTGGCCACGGATGATGTGGGGCGTCCGGCTACTCGCACGTCGGCCTTTAGGCGGCGACCAGTTCTCGCGCTCGTTCGTTGAAGTCGGCAACCAAACGGTGCCTGCCGAACGGTTTCATGCGCTTCTGCAAGTCCTGGACTGCCTCGACCGCTCGCGACGACTTGACCTGCTGCGTGAGAGAGATCGTCCGTACTCCCGCAGCGTGCGCCGCTTCCAGGTCCTTGCCCTGGAGATGCGAGGCAGCCAGCGCCGCATGGGACATGGCGCCCCGGCGCGCACGCTTCTGCTTACGAGCGTGGTCGATTGACCTGCGGGCATGCTCCTTGGCGTCCTCCGGCTCACCAAGATCGCGGAAGGTGTTGGCGTGCTCCCCATGCAGGTACGCCGGGTCGATGAAAGTGGCCCACTCCTGTTCCTCCCCGGGGCGCACGCTCTCGTACGAAGTCTCCGACTTCGCGACCGCCGACACTGCCGCACGCTTGTCACCGAGCTTGGCGCAAGCGCGAGCCTCCAGCGCCCAGAGATCGGCCAGGCATGCAGGGGATGCCGACTTGGTGAGTCCTGCGCGGCCCGACTGGGCGAGCCTTCGACCCTCCTCGGGATGCCCAAGAAGCGTGGCCTGATCCGCCATCCCGGCCAGCACATGCGCGCCGAGGGCCGGGTTACGCGACTCCTCGGCGAGACGGAGCGACTGGATCAGGTAGCGCTGCGCCGCCCCGTGCTCCCCGTTGTCGTACGCCATCCAACCCAGCAGATACGTCTGCTCGGCGGCGGCCTCGCAGAGAGCACGCCGAACCCGCTCGGTGTGGGTGCGACGGAGCAGCGGGAACACATGGGCGTTCATGTACGCGGCCAAGGTGAGGCGGCCCGATCCGCCCCCCTGGAAGATGTCCATCTCCTGGAAGACGCTGAACATGTTCCGAACGGCGCTGACGTCCTCCAGCCTCACCCGGGGTCCGGGCTTGGGCTGCTGGTCGAGCGTGCTCAACAGCCAGTCCCGGCTTGGTCCGATGCCCGCCACGGCGGCGAACGGTGCTGAGGCCAAGAACTTACGACGGTCCACGTCGGCCCTCCCCAAGTCGGCAACGGCTTCCACGGTAGCCAGGAAGGAAGGGCTGTACACAAGCCCTCTGTCCGCCGTCGCGCTGTCGCCGAGCCCCAGATCGTAGGTCGTGACTCGGTAGCCCATGGCCGCTGAGAACACATCCGTCAGGATGTCGGGTACCGGGGGCCGGGGTTGTTCTCCGGTCAGCCAGCGTCGAACGCTCGTGGCATCCGGGGCAATATGTGGCTGTCCCCATTGCTTGGCTTGAACTCTTGTTCGTCGGGCTAACTCGCCTTGACTCATTCCCGATCGATCCAGCCAATCGAACAGCTTTTCGTTCGGCGTTTTCATGATTCACGGCCTTCGGTCATGAACGAATGCGGAACCAACACCTTTCAACACCCCTACAGGCGCTACCCGCTGAAGTGCCACAGGGGTTGCCTAGGTGTACCCCCGCGACCGGGCGAACGGTCCGGGGGCGTGGTCAACGCTGCGAGGAGCGCCAACATGAGAGAGCGTATCGCCGGTCGGGTCGAACAGTCGTCGTTGTTCGCACATCGCTGTACCGGGCCAGAGGTGGTGAGCTGATGAGCGCACGCCCCCGACTTCTCCCCTGGTCCGATCCGAGTGGCAAGCCGTGCTACCTCGCCACCGATCACCACGGTTACGTCTCGCAGGTCGCCGACGAGATGGAGGACGTACAGCTCCGCACAGGAACGGAACTCCTCGCTATCGGCCGGGAGATGCTGAACGAAAAGAAGGTGAGCGCCGGAGAATTACGGTTTCTTGGAAACCGTCTCTGCGAAGCGCTACGCGATGCTCTGCGGGTGGCCGAGAGCAGAGGCAAGCGGCTGCCCGAACCCGAGGAGTGAGGCGCGGTGCCCGGTCGGTGCGCCGTGGGCACGCCGCCGGCCGTAGAGGCTTTGGACCGGAGCTGCCACGGGGCGAGGGAACAGGGGGCCTTACGCTGGCCCGGCGAATCGGGCGGGTCTGTGATCCTGCCCGCGTTTGCGACCGATCGGCCCCCTGTTCTTCGAGGCTCGCCCCGTGGTGGCTGTCCAAAGCCTCGGAGGCCGTCGGCCACCAGCCACAAAGCGCCAGCCCCGACAGACGGATGGGCGTGTCCGCGCTCCTCAAGATGCGCTGGCAATGCGGGCGGTGGGCGCCCGGCGGGACCGGCCGCCAGGCCGCAGCCCGGCGAGGCGGCCAGACCGCCCGGCGCGCCGCAAGGCGCGCCCTTGAGTAAGTGAAGACGGTTTCCGCATGGCAAGCGAGGAAATAGCGCATAACTTCCATGGGCAGCAGGGGTGCGACACATGACCCATATCAGCGCCCGCGAATGGGGACGAAAGCAAGCGGCCAACGCTCCCGCTTGGAGCGAAGAACGATGGCGCCGCATATCCAGGATACTCGGCGTTGATCTCGTGGAAGACGATCGGCGAGATCACAAATCGAGAGGGAAGCATAAACGAAGGTAACGCAGCGAATACCAAAGAGGGGCGCAACCATCGCGCCCCTCTTCGCCGTATTGAGGCTAGCTTTCCGTCCACTTGGGAACGAGGAGGTCGGGGTTAAATGGGCGCCTACCCCCTCCGCCGACTGGAAGAACGATCACAGCATGCAGTGCTTCGCGGATGAGAGCACGCTTCTGGGCCATGTCGAGCTTTCCCGAATACCACTGCTCCCGGACGTCCTCTGTGACCACTGAAGCACGCTGAACCTGCAAGGCGTGCTGCGTCCGCTCCTTGCGAAGTACCTTGATCCGGGACTCCATCTTGTGGTTCTCCGGAAAGAACAGCTCATCCGAGATCTGGTCTTCCTGCCAAGCCTGCAACATCTTCCGCTGCTTGACCATGAGGCGATCAAGTTCCTCCTGCCCACCCCACTCGGCATCTAGCTGAGTCTTGGCCGCAGTACGCTCCTCCAGCTTCGCCAGGACCGATTCCGTGATGTACTCGTCGACCTTGGCGCCGTTCCGGGCACTTCCACCACAGCCACCCATGGACCGGCTCGGGCACTGGTAAACGTATCCGCCTGAGAGATCCGGCCTGGCACTCACCCGTAAAGGGGCGTTACATATCTGCCCGTCCCCTTTTGGCTTCCCGCATCGAAGAATCCCCGTGAGGAGGTACGAGGGAGTGCGGTAGTCCGTGACCGTACCGTCCGCTTTGATGTTAGGTCCAATCCGCGCCGAAAAGAGAGCGTCGATGGCCATCCATTCCTTCGGCGTAATAATGGACTCCCATTTACCGACTACAGGGAGGCCGTTGGCATCTCGCACCAACTCCCCATTGTGTTTACGCCAGCCGCACAGCCGAGGATTCCATAGTGCCAGCTTGAGTGACCGGCTTCGCCATTCGTTGCCATGGACCGTCCGCACCCCCGCGTCATTCCATCGCAGTTGAATGGAGTGCAAGGATTTCCCTGCGATCACATCCCGTGCAGCTTCGGCCAGAAGTGCGGCCTCTTCTGGCTCAAGCGTTAGCTTGTCATCCGTCCACCCAAACGGGCGTTTCCCCCCGACGGGGATTCCCTCCTCTGCCCGTCGCCGATGCGAGCGACGAGTACGCCGCTTGATCTTGCGCACTTCGGCCTTGGCGATGACCACCCCGAAGAGCCCCATGGATTCGACGTCTTCGTTGTAAAGGTCCTTGAGCCCCTTGGCGTCCGCGTACACCCGCCCGTCCTCATAGGTCAGGGCATCCACGAAGCGCTCGTAGTCGCCGACGCGCCGCACCAATCGGTCATCCGCAACGACGATCGCGCCACGCACCGGCTGGCCATCCGGGAGATGTCCGGCCTTGAGCGCCCTCAGCATGGCCTCGAAGTCGGGCCGCACAAGATCGGCTTTGGCCGCTGAAAGATCGTTGTCCGTGTAGTAGTGAACGATCTTCAGGCCCAGCGTTGCAGCCGTCTCGTCGTTCACCCTGTGCTGATCTTCGACTCCGTGCCCATCCCTGGCCAGATCTGCGGAGATCCGCGCGTAGGCCACCACCGGCACTAACTGAGCGTCGTTGGTCATGCTGCCCCCTGTAGTCATCCCAGAGAAATACTGCCCGAGAAATAGGAATATAACCAGCAGTACTTGGACAACCCCGGTCGGCTACTGCGGCATCGGCGGCACGGGCGTCAAGCTGAGTGACCCGTCCGACGGGGGCACCTGCCCGACGGGGATCGCCCCCGCTGGAGGCTGAGGGTCCCCGCCTCACTCGTTCGGGCGATGCGATCGGGCTCGCGCTCGCACTCGATACGCTGCTCCCAGGGATCAGAATCTCGCCCATGGGAGCAGCAATGACCACCTCCGCCACTGGGCAGCCACTCATTCCTCAGCCGCCTGCCACTGTCACGGCCCTTCGCCAGGCCGTCGCGCAGATCGCCCCCGCCGCCCTTCCCGCCTTCACGCGGGAGCTGGATCAAGCGGCCGACCAGTCCCGGCAGGCTTCCGACCTGGCCCCTCTCCAGCGATTCATCGCCCAGTGGGCCGTCTACGTACACATTCAGCGGCAGCCGGAGATCGCGAAAGAGTTCCGTCACTGGGAGGACGCTGCCGAGACAGGCGACGCGACCCAGGCCCGACGCGCAGCGTCCGCGATCGGCAGGATCCTGGACGACGCACATGCCGCGCTCGGACTCCCACCTCGATGAGCGTCGGCTGGCGCTGGGAGTACGACCCCGATCACGCTCACGTGGCAGGCGGCATCCCCGCTCACGTGGTGACCGAAGTGGAGCGTCTCGCCGGGCAACTGGTCGACCTGGCCGGCATGGGTGTCGATGTCAGCGACCACGGCAACGGCCCGCGGGCAGGGGGGATACGCCGCATGGACGCGGCAGGCGGCTACTTCTTCTTCCTGGTGGCACCACGCGACCAGCTGATCGTTATCGTCCGGATCATGCCACCGTTCCAAGACCTCTAGGCGGGCGCCGGGGTCACACGGCAGCACAGGCCCGGCGGCACGGGCGTCTCCTGCCCGATCGGGGTGGCTCCGGCGGAGGGCTGACGTCCACTCCCGTGGTCAGCCCCTACGCCTTCCGGCCCTCCAGGCCCGCTCCGCGCAGCACCCGTGCGGCAACCACACCGGACAAACAGAATGGAAGGTGGAGCGACCGGGGCACTATGGGCGTAGCGGCGTCATGCGCAAGAGGCGGTGGCCGATGACGGACGACAGCGGCGGCGGGGGTATCTGGGGGTGCGCCCCGGCGCGGCTGGGCGAGCTGCTGGATCTTCTCGATGAGGCCGTCGTCATCTGCGACCGGGCCGACGGGCCCGTCCGCGGGTTCAACCGCGCCGCCGCCCACCTCTTCCCCCGGCTGCGCCCGGGCGGGCCGGTCAGCATGTCAGCGGCCGCGCCCCTCGCCCGGGCCGCCGCCCAGCAAGCGGAGCGCTTCTCCACCGCTTACGAGGGCCGTGGGCTCAGTGGTCGTCTGCACACCGCGGGTGGGCTCACGGTGTGGCTGGTCCATCAGGTCAGCAGCGCTCAGGAGGCCGAGGCCGCGCTGGCCCGTGAGCGCGACAGGTCGGCCTTTCTGGAGGAGACCACCCGGCGCCTGGGCGCCTCGCTCCATCACGGCCGTACCGTTCATGCGCTGGTCGAGATCGTGATCCCTAAGCTGGCGGACGCGTCCGTGGTCGTCCTGCCCGTGAGCGGGCGGCGTACCCGCTGGCACCGGGCGGGTCCGGGTGATGCCCGGTGTTCCGGGGAGGTGGCGGTCGAGACGCTGGAGCGGGTGCCCAAGGTCGCGGACGCGCTGTACGGGCTGCAACCGCGCCCCACTGTCGTACGCCCCCAGGAGATGGACGCGCTCGACGAGGTCATGCCCGGTGAGTTCGGTCGGGACGAGGCCGCGCTGGTGGTCCAGCTCACCGCGGGGGGCGTCCCGGCCGGTGCGCTGATCATGCTGCGCGGCCCGGAGCGTGCCCGCTTCGACGACGCGGACATCGACCTGGCGCACCGGTTCGCCATACGGGCCGGACTCGCGCTGACCTCGGCGGCGCTCTACTCGCAGCAGGCCCATACCATCGCCGTCCTGCAGACCAGTATGGCTCCCGAGCCGCTGCCGTCGGCCGACGGCCTCAGGCTCGGCGCCGCCTACCGGCCGGCCGCGGAGGCGCTGCGCATCAGCGGCGACTTCTACCATGTGGCCCCTTCCGCCGCGGGCGGGGTCACGTTCTTCTTCGGCGACGTGTCCGGCAAGGGTGCGGAGGCCGCGGTGGTGGCAGGGCAGGTACGGCAGAGCATGCGCACCCTGGCCATGGTCCGGACGGAGCCCGAGCCCCTGCGTGACCTCCGGCTGCTCAACGACCTCGTCATCAGTGCCGGCCACCGCTTCACGACCCTGGTCACGGGTTCCGCCCGCCCCTGCGACGACGGCTCGGTGAAGGTGGAGATCGCCAGCGGCGGCCACCTCTCCCCGCTGGTCCTGCGGGGCGACGGAAAGGTGGCGGAGATCGTCTGCGAGGGCATGCTCCTGGGGGCGGTGCCCGATCCCAGTTTCGGCCGTACCGAGTGCCGTCTCGAACCCGGTGAGTTGATGCTGCTCTACAGCGACGGGGTCACGGAGGCGCGAGGGGGCGCGAGCGGGCGGGAGATCTACGGCGATGAACGCCTCGTCGACGCGCTCGCGAGCTGTGCCGGCATGCAGGCGCCGTCGGTCGCCGAGCGGCTGGAACTCCTCACGACCGAATGGCTCGCCGGCCGCCCGCACGACGACATCTCCCTCCTGACGCTTCAGGCACCTCCGCGCCGTGGCTCGGCGTCCGGCGATGCCGGGGAGTCCGAGGCCCCATGACCGGCACCGGGATCACCGACGCCGTCCGGGCGGACTTCGACACCTGCCTGGCGAGTGCGGACGAGGACGGAGCGCTGGAGCTGGCCACCGGCCTGGTGACGAGCGGCGTGAGCGCGGAGGACGTACTGCTCGGCCTGGTGGCACCCGCCCAGGTGAGGGTCGGTCAGCGGTGGGAGTCCGGCGAGTGGACGGTGGCGCAGGAGCACGCGGCCACTCATGTCAGCCGACTGACGGTCGACGCGATCGCGTCCACCGCCCGCACCCGCGGCACCGCCCCCACCCCTGCGGGGGCCGGCTCACCCCGCCAGGTGCTGGTGGCATGCAGCGACGGCGAATGGCACGTTCTGCCCTCCCACATCCTCAGCGAGGTGCTGCGGCTGCGCGGCTTCCAGGTGCGTTCACTCGGCGGCTCGGTCTCCCCGCACGAGCTTCTCTCGGACGTCCATCAGAGCGGCCCTGACGTCGTCGCTCTGTCCTGCACCCTGTCGTGGAACCTTCCGCTGGCCCACCGGCAGATCGAGACCTGCAGATGCGCCGGCGTTCCCGTCATGACGGGCGGGCCGGGGTTCGGCCCCGAGGGCACATGGGCGTACGCCCTGGGCGCGGACCTGTACGCGGCCGACGCCCGTAGCGCCGCGGAAGCGCTGCTCCGCCCCTGGCCCCCGGTGACCTGCGGGGAGTCGTCGGTCCAGCCCGGTGCCGTGGAGGCGTACGCCGTACTCGTCCGGCAACGCCCCGAACTGCTCGATCACGTGACCCATGCGCTGCGTGACGTACTCCCCGGCCTGCGGAACCGCTCGGGCATGGAGCACGAGGAGGCCGCCGATTTCCTCGGCCGGCTGCTGGATTCCCTGGCAGCGGCCGTATTCGTGGACGACGAGCGCGTCCTCACCGGCCACCTCGCCTTCGCCACGGCCTACCTCACCGCCCGCTCGGTGAGCCCCCACTGCCTCCTCGTCCTGACAGACGCCCTGACCAATCGCCTACGCGAGTCCCCCCGAGCCCTGGCCACCCTCGCGGCGGGGCGCCGATGGCTCACGGAGCGGGAGGCGGGCTCCCGCCCGGGCGAATGAAACGGGCGGGGCGGCGACGGTCTCAGCAGACTGATTCGCCACAAGAAATTCGGTCGAAGGGGCCGAACTCCGTCGCTAGCGTATGGCGGATGGACATCCGGGCGTTCGAGGAGCGTGACTGGTCGCAGGTCTGGCCGATCGTCGAGCAGATTGTCCGTAAGGGAGATACCTTCTGCTACGACCCGCACCAGACCGAGGCGCAGGCCCACGAGATGTGGGTGGTGCCGCCCCCGGGACATGTCGTGGTGGCCGTGGAGGGCGAGCGGGTGCTCGGCACCTCGAATATGTACCCCAATCGGCCCGGTCCTGGTGCCCATATCGCCAGTGGCAACTTCATGGTGGCGTCCGAGGCGCGCGGCCGCGGTGTCGGTCAGGCGCTGGGCGAGTATCTGCTCAACTGGGCCTCGGCCAGCGGCTTCGCCGGTGTGCAGTTCAATGCGGTCGCGGCTTCGAACGCCCCTGCTGTCGGGCTGTACGAACGCCTCGGGTTCGCCCTCATCGGTACCGTGCCGGGCGCGTTTCTCCATCCGGAGCTGGGGCCGGTCGGACTGCACGTCATGTATCACGACCTGGGTGCCTGACCCCGTTCAGGCCGGTCGCCCGGTTGTCTCACGCGGCGGTTCGCGTCGCGGTGATCACCACCGTTGCGTACGGCATCGTGAAGCTGCCGCCCATCGCGTCGATGGCCGCACCCACGCCCTCCAGCACCTCCGCCAGCTTGGCCGGGGGGAGCCGGGTGAAGGCGCCCTGGGTGGGGATCTGGTCCAGCCAGGCGTCCCGGGTGTAGGTCCGCTCCCAGTCGAACCGCCACTGCTCCGGTTCGCCGAACGCGCCCGTCTCTCGTATCCCGTCGGCGGCCTTGGTGAGTATCGGCTGATTGGCGTCCAGGCCGCCCCGCGTCATCGCCCGGAAGTCGAACGGCGCGTCGGGTACGGCCCGTTGGTAGCTCGTGGCGACGGTTTCCGCCAGGTCGGACGGGAGCTGGAAGACGTTCCAGAACGCGGCCAGTCGGGCGTGGGGCCGCAGCACCTGGGCGGCCTTGGCCGCTCCCGCGACCGGGTCGATCCAGTGCCATGCCTGGCCCGCGATCACGGCATCGAATTGGCGACCTGCCGGGTCCCAGGCCTCGAACGTCGCGACGTCGACCTCCGTCCCGAGCCGCCGCGCCACCTCGGCCATCCGTGCGTCCGGCTCGACTCCGAGCACCGTGCGGCCCGCGTCCTGGAACTGCCGGGCCGCGATACCGGTGCCACAGCCGACGTCGAGGATGGCGGGGACGTCGGGGACGTCGGAGACGTCGTGGCCGGGGCCGCCGGTGGCGATCCGGTCCACCATGGCCTGGGGATAGCGGGGCCGCGCCTGGTCGTAGCGTTCGGCATCCGAGCCGAACGACTCCGCCATCTGCCGGTGTTGATGAGGCTCGTTCTCGGAAAACGGTAGAGTGGGCATGCGCCCACTATGAGTGGGCACATGCCCACTCGTCAACGGAGCGGGCCCGACGAGGTGAGGAGGGACGCACGGTGCCGACAGGGGTGGCCATGCGTGACGTACGCGAGCAGCTGTTCCACGCCGCCGAGCGCGTCCTGCTCCGGGACGGGCCGAGCGCGCTGACCAGTCGGGCGGTCACCACGGAGGCGGGCTGCGCCAAGGGCGTCCTGCACCGGCACTTCGCCGACTTCGACGCCTTCCTCGCCGAGCTCGTCCTGGATCGCATCGCCCGGCTCGACCACCAGTCCGCCGCCCTGCGCGACTCCGCCGGGACCGGCGCCGTCGCCGACCACCTCGCCGACGCGCTGACGACCCTGTTCGAGTCGGTAGCCGTGGCCATCATCAGCCTCGTCACCGCGCGCGACGAACTACGCGCCCGGCTCCGCGAAACCACGCCGACCGGCGTGCCGCTCCTGACGGAGGCCACGGCCATGATCGCCTCCTACCTCGCCGCCGAACGGGACCGGGGCCGCATCGCACCCGACGCCGACATCGACGCGCTCGCGCCGACGTTGATCGGCGCGGGCCACCTCCTCTTCGCGGACCGCGAAGCCGGGCCGCCGGATGCCGGGGCCCTCCGCAAGGTGGTGACCACCGTCATCGCCGAGGCCGTGCGGGATGCTCGGCCCTGACCCGACGATGTCGGGCGGACGGAACCCGACGCACAGGCCGGCACGTCCGCCCCCCGCCGCTACCGTTGTTGCCCCCGCTCGGCCCACGACCGACCGGGATGCCCTCTGCGGCACGCACCCCGTTCAACCATGGACCGGAGGCCAGACCATGACCGCTGCCACCCGTGATCTGTTCGAGCGCTACCACGCCTGCTGGGAGTCCCGCGACCCTGACCGGATCGCCGGACTCCACACGGCCGACTCGGTGTTCCACCTGCACTCCGGCCAGGAGCCCGTACGCGGGCAGGCGGCCGTCCGCGAGGCGGCGGCCGGGATGTTCGAGCTGGTCCCCGACCTGGCGTTCGACCTGGTCTCGCTCCGCGTCGGGGAGGACTTCTGGGTCGTCCAGTGGAAGCTGAGCGGCACCTCCGCGGCCGGGGGCGCGGTCGACATCGACCTCGCGGACTTCGTCCTGGTCGAGAACGGGGCGGTGAAGGAGAAGCATTCCTACGTCGACGGGGTGGCGATGCAGGCGGCGCTGGCGCCCAACGGGGCCGCCTCATGATGGAGTTCATCGGTGGGAGGACAATCACCGGCTATGGTCATCGATTACCGCAAGCCCCCCAAGGCTTCCGCCCCCGCGATCAGTCTGGAAAAGATAACCGCCCAGGCTCCGGGGCTGGTCAGCCACTACAAGACGGCGGCGGTCTCGCTGGCCGAGCACGGCGCCGAAGGACAGCGTGCCGCGGTGTACCTGGTTCTGGACCGTTCCGGGAGCATGCGCCCGTACTACCGTGACGGCTCCGTACAGCACTTGGCGGAACAGACACTGGCCCTCGCGGCGAACCTCGATGACGACGGGATCGTGCCGGTCGTCTTCTTCTCCACGGAGATCGACGGGACGGCTGAGATCAGCCTCGATGCCTACCAGGACCGGATCAACCCCCTGCACGACTCGATGGGGCACATGGGCCGCACCAACTACCACGTCGCCATGCAGGCCGTCATCGACCACTACCAGTCGTCCGGAGCCGACGACCCGGCATTCGTCGTCTTCCAGACCGACGGCTCCCCCACGTCCAAGGCGGCGGCAGAGCATGTGCTGTGCACGGCCGCGAAGCTGCCCATCTTCTGGCAGTTCATCGGGTTCGGCAACGACGAGTTCCGCTTCCTCCACAGGCTGGACGACCTGCCGGTGCCCAACCGGCGCATCGTCGACAACGCCGGCTTCTTCGCCACCGGACCGACACCGAAGGGCCTCTCCGACGCCGCGCTCTACGATCAGCTGCTCCATGAGTTCCCGCAGTGGCTCGCCGCCGCCCGCTCCGCCGGGGTCCTGAAGGGCTGAGGACTGCCGGGCCGGGAGCATGGGCATCCCAGGGCATGTGGCTACGCTCGCGGCGGCCACCTCGCCCGGCTCGACCATGGGCGGGCCCCGCTCCCGACCGGCCGGAGGGCCCCGGATGCGCCCAGATGACCTCACCGGCCGCGCCCGGACCGTGCTCCTGACCCGCCAGCGCCACCGCCGTACGACCCTCCCCCGGTACGCCCGGGCTTGGGGGTATGTGCAGGATGCCACCGTCGGGTACGGCTACCTGCCGGTACGTGCCGCGGTGTGGCTGCTGACCCTGCTCGCCACCGGAACCACCGTCTTCGCCCTGCACCCGCCCCACCCGCCCAGTGGTACGGACCATCCGGTGTTCAACCCCGTGATGTACAGCCTGGACCTGCTCCTTCCCGTGATCGACTTCGGCCAGGAGCGGGCGTTCCAGCCGACGGGGCCGAGTCAGTGGATCGCCTGGCTCCTGATCGGCGCGGGCTGGCTGCTGGCCACGGCCCCCGCGGCGGGCATCACGCGGGTGCTCTCCCGCCAGTAGTCGGGGGTTGATCAGGTAATGGGGCCGTCAAAGGTCGCCAGGCGGCTCAGCGCCCGCATCGCCGCGTGCTCTATGCGGGCAAGGTCGTGGAGGATGGCGCCGGCCTGGACGAGGCACTGCGTGTCGCCCGATGCACCGGCGTGGGTGATGAGTGCCGCGACTTCCGTCCAGAGGGTGGCCGCCTCGCTGTACAGCCCGTGGCCGGTGCGCAGGTGGTCGCTGTCGAGCAGTTGGGTGCATTCGGCGAGGAAGTCGCGGTAGAGGTTGCGGAACAGGGCGCCGCCGGTGCCGGCCTGCTCCATCAGGAGAGCGGCCTGCGGTAGGTCCCGCCGCGGGTCGTCGGTCCGCTGGAGCCATGTGCGTACCTGCTTGCCGGCCTTCTCGATGCCTCGGTGTCCGAGGTTGGCGATGGGCGGGTTGAGGAAGGCGTCGGCGCAGGCGGTGATGGCGGGAATGAGGTGGGCCTGGGGTGGGGCGGGCAGGTTGCTCGGGACGGTGAGAGTGAAGGACCGGTGCCTGGCGGTCATCGGGCCGCGCGCGGCCCGGGCCCGGGCGAGGCTGGTCAGGCTGGTGGTCACCGTTCCGCCTTGCTGATCGGTGTCCACCAGGTACGCGTCGTGGTCGTCGTAGCCGTACATGGCGACGACATGGCCGCCGAAGTGCACCTTCGAGCCGAAGTAGTCCAGGTGATAGCTGTCGAGCTGCAGTCCGACGGGGCGGCCGGCCTCGATGGGGGCCGCCACGTTCTCCCAGGCCCGGCGAGGGGAGGTGGTCTCCTGGACCACGAGGTCCAGCCCGAGTCCGGTGGCCAGGTTCCTGGTCAGCTCGAAGGGCTTGACCCGTCCCCCGAGGAAGGGGAAGCCCATGCTCTTGCTGTCCCAGTAGATGAAGGACAGGCCGGAGCCGAGGCCGAAGAGCATGGGCTCGGAGAGATCGAGCCCCTGGTGCCGCAGCAGCACCCCCAGAGCCGACGTCTCGCAGTGCCGCGTACCGCGGGCGGCCGGGGGAGCAAGGTCAATCACCGTGGTCATGCCGCGGTTTCCTGGACGGGAATGATCAGCCGGGTCATCCATTCCTCTTGCGGTGCCTCTCCCGGCCCGACGAGATAGACCTCACGCACCGGCGCCTGCGGACGCAGTCCGCGCTCGTGGACAGCGGCGAAGAGAGCGTTGTAGGCCAGGGGCAGCTGGACGTAGGACCCGATGTGCACGGTCTCGGCGACGGGCCCGCCGGGCAGCGTCTGGAACTCCAGGCCGGGCGTCCCCTCCCCCTGCGAGGTCCGCGCCCCGACGGCGATCTCCATCCGCTCCTCCAGATCCAGCGGATACAGCCCCCACAGCGGCGGCTCCCAAGCGATTCCCTCCTTGCCGAGCACGGGCATCAGCCGGCCCACGCACGCCCCGAACGTCTCGCCGATCTCCTCGAAGGCGCAGACCGCCCGCACCACCGCCAGCCGTCGCTCGGGTTCTCTGCCCATCGTCACCTCATAGCCGGGAAGGCCGCCCTCCGCCAGCCGCTCCAGCATCTCCAGCCGCGCCTGATCCCTGCTGATCCGCTCGGCCAGCCGGTCCCGCTCGGCGCGCAGGATCCGGGCCCTGGATTCGGGCTCGGCGGCCAGCGCCTGGGCGATCACCGCCAGGGGGAGATCCATTTCGCGCAGCAGGGCAACGGTCAGGGCATCACGCGCCTGCTCAGGCGCGTAATAGCGGTAGCCGGAGTGGGCGTCCACGTGGACCGGGGCCAAGAGCCCCGTCTCGTCGTAGTGCCGTAGCTGCTTGATGCTGAGCCGGCACAGGCGGGCGAAGCGCCCAATGGTGAGAAGTTCTTCGTACATGCCGTCATGGTGGACTCTCCGACGGTGGGAGAGTCCACCGCTGTACCCATCGGCCCGAGACCGCCCTACGACTCGCCGCCGAACCGGGACGGATCTCGCGTCGCCCGAGGGAATGTCCTTGAGGAACTGCGCCTTGGTCAGTGCGCGTTCGAGATGGTGCGTGCACTCGGCCACGCGCAGGGCGGACTCGGGCTGTACCGAGGCGACTGTCGCTGTCTGCTCCACCGCCAGCGTCTGATGACCAGCCGGAGCCAGGCGGGGATGACGCCCAGGGTGGTGACCAGCCGACGGGCAACGCCGCCTCTCTCCACGGGGCCGCCCCCGCCCAACGTCCGGCCCTTATCGGGCAGTCGAGGCCTCGTCGGTACGATCGGCGCGGAACGGGAATGCGTCCCACGGAGGTGCAGGTCATGTCCGAGTCGAGCGTGTCCGGGGCCGGGGGTGGGGTCGGCCGGAGTGATTCGCCTGGCGTTGGGTTGGGGCCCACCGCCGTTGTCCTTGGTGTCTTCTCCGTTGCCGGCGCTTGGGTGCCCGCGCTCGCGATGGTCACCCTTCCGTTGGCGATCATCGGCGGAGCGCTCGGCGCTGTCCTCGGTGCCATGGGCATCCACCACGCACGCCGCGGCGTCGGGCGGCTGTGGGCCGCCATCGCCGGAACGGCCCTGGGTGTTGTGGGGTTCCTCGGCTCCACCGCTGTCATCTGGAGCATTGGCGGCTAGCGCGGTGGCCGGGCGGGTGTAAGTGGGGCCAGGGCGATGGGCCCCGCCGCGGTGGCGGCGGTTGAGCCGAGGAGCAGGTCGGTCAGGTTGTGGGGCCGTGCCTGTTCGCCGGTGGGAATCGCCGCTGTGATCCGGTCCAGGCGGAAGCCTCGGCCGGCGCGTCGGGTGCGGCACCAGGCGATGAGGTACCAACGGCGGTTGGCGGTGAGCAGTCCGGCCGGTTCCACGACGCGGTTGCTTTCGTATCCTGCCGCGTCGGTGTAGCACAGCCGCAGCACCAGGTTGTGGGAGAGGGCCTGTTCCACCGCGGTGCGGACCTCGGAGTCGGTTCGCGTCGGCAGCGTAACGATGCGTGCGGCGAGTGTCCGGGCCGCCGTCGAGGCGGGGCCGGTCATCGAGGCCGCGATCTTCTGGGCTGCCGTACGGGCCGCACCGGCGTAGGGGGTGGAGGCGTCGGCCGTGGCGAGCGCGGCGGTCAGCGCCGAGGCTTCATCGGTGGTGAAGTGGATCGGGGGCAGGGTCATCTCGGGGGCGATCGACCAGCCCCCGCCCCGTCCGGGCGTGGTGCGCACCGGGACACCCGTCTGCATCAGAGCCTGGAGGTCGCGCTGCACCGTGCGGGTGCTGATCTCGAACCGCGCGGCGAGCGCCGCGACCGTCAGCGGTCGCGGCGCGGCCGCGCGCAACTCTTCCACCAGCGCATAGAGCCGGGCCGTGCGGTTCATGAGGCCGACGCTACCGTCACGCGGTGGCCAGGAAGTCCCGCTCCCGCCGGTGTTCCCGCTCGGTGACGGTCAGCGGGAAGAGGGTGAAGCCGTGCATCGCGCCGGCGACGACGCCGAGTTGCACGGGCGCGCCCGCCGCCTGCCATCGCCCGGCCAGAAACAGGGAGTCGTCCAGCAGTGGATCCTGCGTGCCGACGACGATCCGGGCGGGCGGCAAGCCGGTCAGGTTCGCGAACAGGGGTGAGACCTCGGGGTCGCGGCGCTGCTCCGCGCCCATCCCTGGGGTGAAGAGCTCGTAGGTGCTCCGGAGCGAGTCGGTATTGCTGAGCAGCTGCCTGGAGCCGAATGACCGCTGGCTCGGTGTCATCGACAGGTCGTAGGGGCCGAAGAGCAGGTTGGCCGCCCGGAACGCGCCGGTGATGCCATGCCGGTCGCGAAGGCGTAGCAGTGTCACGACACTCAGGTGGGCACCGGCCGATTCGCCACCGATCAGCAGCCGTTCGGTACCGAACTCGGTCGCGGCGTGCTCCACCAGCCATCGGGCGGCCGCTTCGCAGTCGTCGGGCCCGGCGGGGAACGGGTGTTCCGGCGCCAGGCGGTACTCCACACTCACCACCGCGAGCCGTGCCCGCACGGCAAGCCGCCAGAGCCGTTCATCCTGCCCGTCCGCGGAGCCGAATGCCCAGCCGCCTCCGTGGATGTGCAGGTACACGCCGTCGACGCGATCCGGTACGAACGACCGGACCTTCACCCCGCCCTCAATGAGGCGGACTTGGGCGTGCGCCAGTCTCACCGGTGGTGTGTCGCCGCCGACCCGGTTGCGCCGCAGGAGCGCCAGCGTGGCCGCGCTGGGGGATTGCCCGCGGGCCGGACGGCTCGCCGCGGCAGCCTCGAACTGCTCGTTGAAGGCCAGGGTCTCGGCGAGGCAGTCCTCATCTGTGATCGTCATGCGCAGACGGTCGCAGCAGTCCGCGACACCACCCTGTCACCCTTTCCGTGTGAGCTACGTCATGATCCTGGCCTGCTGCTCGCTACCACACCACGGGGACCCGCTCGAAGCTGTCCGTGAGGACTCCCTCGCGCCGCGCCAGTTCGGCTGACGGGACCGCCAGGTCGAGACCGGGCAGGCGCTCCAGCAGGACCTCAAGGGCGACCTGGAGTTCGGTGCGGGCCAGGGACTGGCCGATGCAGGAGTGGGCGCCGGCGCCGAAGGCCAGGTGGCGGTTGGGGGAACGGGTCAGGTCCAGTTGGTCCGGGGCGGAGAACATCCGCTCGTCGCGGTTGGCGGAGGCGACGACCGACAGCGTTGTGCTGCCCTTCGGGATCACCTCGCCGTTCAGTTCGATGTCTTCCGTGAGGTAACGCGGCATGCCCGGGCCCCGGTTGACGTCGAAGCGCAGCAGCTCCTCGACGGCCGGGCGGATCAGCGCGCGGTCGTCCAGCAGGCGCTGCCAGCGGGAACGGTCGTCGAGCAGAACCGGCACCAGCTTTCCGATCACGCTGGACGTCGTCTCGTGCCCGGCGTGCATCAGCCCCTGCATGATCTGGACGAAGACCGCCTCGGGCAGGCGGCGGTCGGCGGCGTCGGTGATCTCGATCAGCTTGCTGAGCAGGTCGTCACCCGGTTCGCGTCGCATCCGGGCCAGATGCTCGCCCAGATAGGTCGCGAGGTCGTGGCGGGCGGTGCGGGTCTCCCGCTGGCCGTAGCGGTCCTGGCCGAACAGGGCGCCGGACCAGTACGAGAAGCGGTCCCAGTCCTGCTCCGGTACGCCCAGCAGGGCACCGACGACCCGCACCGGAAACGGATACGCGAAACCCGCCCAGAGGTCCGCGGGCTTGGGCCCGGCCTCCATGGTGTCCACCAGGGCATGCGCGATGGCGACGATCCGGGGGCGGAGCGCGGTGACCCGCTTGGCGGTGAGCGTCTGGGCGACCAACCGCCGCCAGCGCTGGTGCCGTTCGCCCGTGCCGGTCCCGTCCGGGCCCGCCTCGCTCCGGTCCCTCGGGAAGCGCGGGTCGGACAGCATCGTGTGCACATCCGCGTACCGCGTCAGCACCCGCACCGGCTCCCCACTCGACCGCAGCGTCAGCTCAGGCACCGGGCACCCCTCCGCCCGCAGCGCCGCCCATTCCTTCGGGGGCTCCAGGGGGTGCTCCGCTACGAACGGGAAGTCGCCCAGGGGGCAGCGCGCTTGCGTGCTGCCTTCCGCTTTCGGGCCGCCTTCCGCTTTCAGACCGCCTTCCGCCTTCGGGCCGCCTTCCGCCTTCGTCTCGTCTGCCACTTCCGCTTCGGCCATAGGGCGCCTCCAGAGACGTACGAGTGCGGACGACATGCGGCGAACAGTTACTCACCCCCCATGAGCCAAGTCAAAGCGGCTACCGGTTACGGCGGTTGGCTGCCTTCATCCGCGTCAGGTCACGGGCGACGCGCCGCCCACAGCGTGCGCTCGGCGCGGACCGTGAGGTCATCGCGCCGTACGACGCCGTCGGGGCCGTCGCTGTCGATGAGGTGGTCGAGTGTGGCCAGGTCCTCGGAGCTCAGCTTTTCGGCGACGCGGGAACGCAGCATTCCAAGGGAAGCCCGGGCGTAGCGGCCGACGGACTCCGGCAGCGGGGGACGCAGATCGATGGTGAAGGCGCGCTCCACCTCGACGGCGAATCCGGCGGCGGAGAGCCGGGGGCCCCAGTCGGAGCCCAGGTCCGGCAGGCTCTCGGTGTGGGCTTCGGCCCGTGCGGCGTGACAGCGGGCTTCGAGTCCGGGGCGCCCCCGGCCGATGTCGTCGGGGAGGAACCGCGGGAAGCCGGCCATCTCGATCACCGCCAGGAGTCCACCGGGGCGCAGCGACTCGAAGATCTGCCGCAAGCCGCGGTCGGGATCGGTCAGGTGGTGGAGGGACGCCGACGCCCACACCAGGTTCACGGCGCCGAAGTCCGGCCATGCGGCGTCCAGATCCGCCTGGACGGTGCGCACCCGGTCCTCCACTCCGCGTGCGCGGGCCTTGCCGCGGAGGTGGTCCAGGAGCCGCGGGGAACGGTCCGCGGCGATCGCCTCGGCGCCCTCGAACCGCTGGAGCAGGGCGAGGGTTCCGGCACCGGTGCCGCTGCCCAGGTCGAGGATCCGGTGGGGCGGTTCGTCTCGCGCCAGCTGGGCCAGGACAGCCGTCGCTTCGGACAGGAAGGTGTGCAGGACTTCGGCGTCGAGGTCCAGGAGTTCGGCCATGGCCGCCTCGCCCCACTCGTCCGCATCAGTCGCGTTGTGGTGGTGATGGTGATGGTGATCCGTCATGCTCCGAGCGTAAGAGGGTATTGCTCCAGCGACATACCATCTTGCTCATGACGCAAGAGGACAGCGCTCTCGACGGCTTGGTCCGCAAGCGGATCAGGGGACTGCGTTCGGCCTTGGGCTGGTCGCTGGACGATCTGGCCGCCCGTTGCTATCTCAGCCCCTCCACGCTGAGCCGTATCGAGACGGGCCATCGGCGGATCAGCCTCGATCAGTTGAGCGCGATAGCCCGGGCCCTCGGGACCACTTTGGATCAGCTGGTGGAGTCGGACGCCGACGATGACGTGATCATCCGGCCGCAGCACGACATGGCGCGCGGGCTGACCACCTGGATGCTGAACCGGCAGCCCGGGGTCATCGTGGCCAAGATGCGCCTCACCAAACCGGCCCCGACCAGTGCCAAGGCACTGAAGGTCCATCCGGGCAGGGACTGGTTCACGGTCCTGTCCGGAGCCGTCACGCTCGTGTTGGGGGACCGGCGAATCCACGTCGAGACCGGGCAGGCCGCGGAGTTCTCCACCATGATCCCCCACGCCTTCGGGGCGCACGACGGACCGGCGGAGATCCTGGGCATCCTGGACCAGGACGGCCGCCGCACCCATCTGCGGCCGCGGTCGAAGGGGGATGAGGGGCGGTCGTCGGCCGAGGAAGAGGCCGAGGGCTGAAGGCCCCGGGTGCCCCCGCCCGTGCCGTGCTCCGCTCCCCTCGCGTCAGGCGGGGTTGGCGGATTGGGCGCGGGAGAGGGCCACGTCGAGGACGACCAGGAGGGCGTCGCGGACCGAGTGCGTCTCGCGGGCGTCGAAGACGATCAGGGGGACGTGTTCGGAGATGTCCAGGGCCCAGCGGACCTCGTCCAGATCGTGCTGGACCTCACCGTCGAAGGCGTTGATGGCGACGGCGAACGGGACGTCCTTGTGCTCGAAGTAGTCCACCGCCGCGTAGCAGTCGTCCAGGCGGCGGGTGTCCACGATCACCAGACCGCCGAGGGCGCCCTCGACCACGTCGTCCCACATGAAACCGAAGCGGTCCTGGCCCGGCGTGCCGAACAGGTAGAGCTTCAGCTTCGGGTCGATCGTGATGACGCCGAAGTCCATGGCGACCGTGGTGGTGGTCTTGCCGGGGGTGTGGGTGAGGTCGTCCACGCCCGCCGCGACCTCCGTGATCAGCGCCTCCGTGGTCAGCGGCCGGATCTCGGAGATCGCCCCCACGGCCGTGGTCTTGCCGACCCCGAAGCCACCGGCGATGACCAGCTTGACCGGCAGCGGCGGTTCAGCTGCTGTCGCGGAGTGAGCCCCGTGAGTCGGGGACGGCACGGAGACCATCGATAACCCTTCGCAGTACGGAGATGTCGTGGACGGTCCCGGCGTTCGGGACGTGGACCGCCAGATGTCCCGCGGCGCGCAGGTCCTCCGCGAGGACCCGGACCACGTTGAGATGCAGATGCAGCCGGGCGGCCAGCTCCGCCACCGACTGGGGACGCCGGCAGGCGGCGACGATGTCGCGGCGTTCGAAGGTGAGCGAACGCAGGGCGGACAACCCGTCCGGCGTCGTCACGATCTGGGTCTCGACGGGGAGCGGCGGCCCGGTGCCGCTCCCGGCCACCCGACCGGCGGTCAGCAGGAACGGCCGGATGGCGGAGGCGCGGCCTACGGGCTCGGTCGGCTCGACGGGCTCGGTCGGCGTGAGGGGGTCACTCGGCTCGACGGGCTCGGTCGGCTCGAGGGGGTCACTCGGCTCGACGGGTTCCTTCGGTTCGCCGGGGTCCGTCGGCTCCTCGGGCTCCGTCGGCTCCTCGGGCTCCGTCGGCTCCCGGGTGTCCCGTGCGCTGTGTTCCGCCTCATGCGCTGCCGCGTCCGCGTCGTGCGGTACCGGTTCACCGGCGACCATCTCGCCCCCTCCTCCGTGCGCCGCGCGATCCGTCAGCCGACGGACCCGGCGGTCTTCTTCAGCTCCATGACGAGCTGCGGGGTGAGTGCGGCCCCGGCCCGGTTGGCGAAGAGGGTCATCTCGTACGCGATGTTCCCCAGCTTCGCCTCCTTCGTGGTCACCACGCCCAGCACGGCACCGCAGCCGATGGACGACACCAGTACATGGCCGCCCTCCAGATCGATGATGACCTTGTTGAGATCGCCGAGGCCGTAGTTGCCGGAGGCCCCGGCGGCGAGGCTGGTGACACCGGAGACGATCGCGGCGAGCCGCTCGGAGTCGGCCTGTTCCCGCAGTTGGGAGACGGCGATCAGCAGGCCGTCGGAGGACACCGCGATGGCGTCGACGACACCGGCGGTCTCGGTGGCGAACCGGTCGAGCAGCCAGGTGAAGTCGGCCGCGGCGGCTCGCAGATCGGTGGTCTCCGGCTCAGCGGAACCGCTCTTATCTGTCGGCGTGGTCACTTCCCGACTCCTTCCGGGGGCGCTGATGTGTCGATGGTGTGGCTTCGGCCTGGGAGGCGCCTGCGCTGTCCTGCTCCGCCCTGCGTACGGCGGCCTCGAACTCGTCGAGTTCGGAACGGACCGCGTCGGCGTCGGCGGGCCGGCGCGTGGCCGGGATCGCCCGGTCGGCCGGTGGGGTGGTCTTGTCGAGCGTCGCGCCCCGGACGCGGCGGCGCAGCGGGCGGGATGCGGGGGTGGGAGCGGGGGCGGCCGGGGTGGCGTTCGGCTCGTTCCCGGCGGACGACTCCTTCCCGGTGGACGACTCCTTCCCGGTGGACGGATCGTTCGCCGCGTTGAGCGCCTTCGCGGCGTTCGGCTCGTTCGCCGCGCGAGTCGACTCCGCGTTCGTACGGGACGCCGCCGGCACGCGCCGTGGCAGTCCTGACTCCGTCGCGGGCGCCGCCGGACGCCGCTCGGGCGCGGTGGCGGAAGCCCGTACGGCCGAAGGCGCGGCAGGGGGCGCGGCTTCGGGCTCCCGCCCGGAACCCGCCGACACCGAGGGCGCCCCCGCCCCCCGCGCCACCAGCAGCGCCGACGGCACCCAGACGCTGCCCGTGACCCCGCCGCCCGGGGTACGGCTCAGGGCGACCCGGATGCCCCAGCGGCGGGCCAGGCTTCCGACCACGAAGAGGCCGAGCACCTTGGTCGGTACGAGGTCGAGCCGCTCGCGGCGGACCAGGCGGGCGTTCTCCTCGTCGAGGCGTTCCGCGGCCATGCCGAGCCCGTGGTCGATGACCTCGATCAGCGCCCCGCCGTCCGTGCTGACGTCGGTGCCGGGCCGGACGACGACCTCGACGGGGGTGTCGGACGGGGAGAACGCGACCGCGTTCTCCAGCAGTTCGGCGAGCATCAGCGTGAGGTCGCCGGTGATGTCGGGCGCGACGGTGACCTCGGTCTCGGACCGCAGGGACACCCGCTGGTAGCCCTCGATCTGGCCGAGCGCCGCCCGGATCACATCGGCCAGGGTGGTCGGCCGGGCGTCGAGCTCGGTCTCCCGGATTCCGGCGAGCAGCATCAGGCTGTCGGCGTTGCGCTGGAGGCGTACGGCGATGTGGTCGATGCGGTAGAGCCGCTCCAGGATGTCGGGGGCGGTCTCCTGGCGTTCGACGGCGTCGATCAGGCTGAGCTGGCGGGTGGTGAGGTTGCTGACCCGGCGGCCGACGTTGCCGAACATCTCGCCCACGTTGCGGCGGCTGAGCACCTGCCGCTCCAGCAGCGCCGCGGCGGTGACCTGCACCTGGTTGAACGCCTCGGCCAGATCGCCGATCTCGTCGCGCACCGGGACGGGGATCGGGCGGGGCCGCAGCGGGGTGCTGTCGGTCGCGTCGTCGTCCTCGTCCTCGACCTTGGCCAGTTCCTCGCCCGCCACCTCGACCACCTGGTGGGCGGCGCCGGTGAGCGCCGCGAGGGGGCGTACGACGGAGCGGCGGACCAGGAAGGAGAAGGTCAGCCAGGCGGCGAAGCCGAGGAGGGCGAGGGCGAGCAGCGCCAACGCCTTGTTGAGGGCGTCCCGGGAGAGGCCGTCGGCGCGGTCGGCGATCTCGCCGATCAGCGAGCGGGCGATCTCGAGGCGGGCCTCGGCCTGCCGCGTCCCCGCGGCCATCTCGGTGCGCAACTGCCGCGGCGACTGGCCCTGCAGGCTGCTGGGGTCGATCTGGAGCTCCGCGAACCGGTCCTCGATGCCGTTCTCCTCGGAGTTCCGCTCGATGCCGTCGAGGCGCAGGACCTGGTCGGGCCCGGCGATTCTGGAGAAACGTTCCGACTGCTCCTCGTAGACCCGGTGGGCACCGACCGCGCGGGTGTACTCGGTGAGGCCGTTGGCATCCCGGGTCTGCGCGGAGAACACCCCGCCCTCGAAGGCCGCGTGGGCGGCGTCGGCGCGCAGCACGGCGTCGACCAGCTCGATGACGGACGACGAGGAGCTGTCGGAGAAGTGGTCGAGGCCGGTGCCGTCGATGAGATAGCCGACGGCGGCGGCATACGCGGGGTCGATACCGGCGGCGGGCACCGAGCCCCGTTCGACCTTGTCCCGCAGCACGCTCAGGCGCTCGACGTAGTCGAGGGCCTGAGCTTCGGCCTTCGGCAGGCCCGATCCGAACGCGGACCGCACGGTGGCGGCCTGCTCATCGGTGGCCCGCTGCGCCCGGCGGTAGTCGGTGGTCGAGGGGAGGGTGGCGCCGGCGTGGAGCGACTCCTGCTGGACGGAGAGCAGCAGCGCCTCGCGGTGCTCGGCCTCCACCTCGTTGATCAGCCGGGCGACCTGGCCGCTGTCGCGCACCCGCTCGGCGATCCGGTCGGCGTCGTCGGCCTGCCGCACCTGGCTGTACACGCCGAGGCCGAGGAGCACGCCGACGACCGCCAGGGGCACGATCACCAGGACGTTGAGCTTCCGCCGGAACGGCCAGCGGTCCAGGAGCGCACCGTGGGCTTCCGTCCTGCGACGGGGCCGCGGACGCGGTGGCGCGTGCCCGGACGGCTTCTGTTCGGATGGCGGGTCCGCCGTGTCCACAGACACCCAGGTCCTCCTTCGATGTGCTCCTGAGCGGTGACCGAGGTGTTGTTGCCGCCATGGCCGACACCGGGGAGCGGGACGTCGGCGACGGCGTTTTCTGCCGGAATGCGAGCGACGGGATTGCGCCACATGCCTGACCGGGCGTGAACACTACCGCGTGCGCGGACCCGCGCAAGGCATGCCCTCTCAAGGACTACGGAAATTCCATGGATTGCCGGGTTCAGGTCATCTCCACATCGCTCCGCACCCCGCCGGACGCCCCGCCGGGGTCCGGAAGGTGTCCGCGCGGTGCCCAGGGGGTGGCGGCCGAGGGCGCCGCGTGACCTGGCTTGTTCACGACTGTGCTCGATGGTGGCCGCAGGTGCCGTAGGGGGCTGCCCCGCGCGGCGCCGCCACCCGTAACCTGTCTCCTCCCGGCCCCCGGCCCACCCCTGGCCAGTCCCCCGGCCCGTACCCTCCGTACCCTCCGTGCCCTGCGAGGAGATCCGTGCACCCCACCCGCAAGGCGGCCCTGTCGGCCATCGCGCTGCTGGCCGTGGCCACCGCCGGCTGCGAGCCCGGCGCCGCCTCCACCTCGTCCCACCGGAGCTCCGCCGAGCCCGGCTGCCCGGCCGTCCTCGCCAGAGCCAAACAGGCCGTCAAGAAGGCGGAGGCCGTCGACGCCCCCTGGAAGGGCCCCACCACCGGGCCCGAGGTGGCCGGGCACGGCAAGAGCGTCGTCTTCATCGCCCATGACCTCTCCAACCCCGGTCCCGCCGGAGTCGCCCAGGGCGTCCAGGAAGCCGCCACGCTCCTGCGGTGGAGCGCCCGCACCCTCAACGGCCAGGGCACGCCCGCCGGTTACCGGTCCGCCTTCAAGAAGGCTCTGGCCCTGAAGCCGGACGGCATCGCCATCGCCGGTTTCGACCCCGGCAGCGTCGCCGACGAGATCAAGCAGGCCAGGGCGGCGGGCATTCCGGTGATCGGCTGGCACGCCGCCCCGACCCCCGGCCCCGACGGGAGCCCCGAGCTGTTCAGCAACGTGACCACCCGGGTCGAGGACGTCGCGAAGATCAGCGCCGACTGGATCATCGCCCGCTCGGGCGGCCGCGCGGGGGTGGTGCTCTTCACCGACGCCACGGTCCCCTTCGCCAAGCACAAGTCGGACCTGATCAAGAAGGAGCTGGCCACCTGCTCCGACGTCAAGCTGCTGAGCTACCGGAACCTGCCGATACCCGAGGTCAACAAGCGTGCCCTCGGGGAGGTCCGCTCGCTGCTCTCCCGCTACGGGGACAAGTGGACCTACTCGGCCGCCATCAACGACCTGTACTTCCGCCACACCGCCGCCGCCCTGCGCGCCGCGGGCAAGGACGGGGCGGACGCCCCGTTCAACATCGGTGCGGGGGACGGCGATCCGTCGGCCTTCCAGCGCGTCAACGGGGAGCGGTTCCAGGCCGCCACGGTGCCCGAGCCCCTCACCGAACAGGGCTGGCAGATCGTGGACGAGTTCAACCGCGCCTTCGCGGACAAGCCCGCCAGCGGATACGTCCCCGCGGTGCACATCACCACCGCCGCCAACAGCGGCGGGGCGCTGTCCTGGGACTCCGAGGGCTATCGGCAGGCCTACCGCAAGATCTGGGGCAAGTAGGCGGCGCGCCGGCCGGGCGGGAAACGTAACGGCAGGGCCCCGAGTCACTCGGGGCCCTGCCGTCAGCTGGGGCTGGTCCCGGTGGACCTGATCCTGGTGAAGCCAGTCCTGGTGAAGCCAGTCCTGGTGAAGCCAGTGCTGGTGAAGCCAGTCCTGGTGAAGCTAGTCCTGGTGAACCTCGTTGCTGCCCGGGCCGCCGGAGAGGGTGTCAGTGCCCTTGCCGCCCCACAGCACGTCGTTGCCGCTGTTGCCGTAGATCGTGTCGTTGCCGTCCTCGCCGTACAGCGTGTCGTCGTCCTGGTCGCCGTAGATGGTGTCGGCGCCGTTGCCGCCCCGGATGATGTCCTTGCCGGTGCCCCCGTGCAGGATGTTGTCCTCGGAGCCGCCGGTGATGGTGTCGTTGCCGGCGTCGCCGTAGCATTCCTGCGCACAGTTGGTGATGGTGTCGTCGCCGTCGCCGCCGTAGGCGCCGAAGCCCATGACACCGCCGCCGCCGTCGATCCGGTCGTTGCCGGCGTCGCCGTAGAACGTCGGCGCCGCGTTGCCCTTGAGGACGTCGTTGCCGGCGCCACCGTGAATTCCGGCGTAGGCCGAGCTGTCGGCGTCGAGCTTGATGGTGTCGTCGCCGTCACCGAGGTCGACGTCGTAGTTGTCCGAGTCGTCGGAGTTCTGCGGGATGAGCACCGCGCACTGGGCGACGGTGTGATCGCCCGCGGTCGGGTAGGTGCACTCGTCCCACTTCGCCGCGTCCGCATCGATGGTGATATCACCGTTGTCGCGGAAGGTGAGGACGTAGTATTCCTCGAATTCCCCACGGCTGACGATCTGCTCGGAGACCGAGAGGTTGTTCTTCTGTCCCGCGGCGGCCTTGTACCAGAGCTCACCGTCCTCGTGGACGAGAGAACCCGAGGTCGTCGCGGCCGCCTGGGCGGCGGGCGCCGCGAGAGCGGCTCCCCCCAGGGCGAGAGCGAGGGTGGCTGTAGCGGCCATGGTCCGGTACATGCGCATAGGGGTGTGGCCCTTCGTGCAATCAGTGCCGATCAAACCGGCGGAGAAATTGCCGATGCGATCACCGGGCGCCGGTGATCGGCGATGTGGTGTTTCCGATCGCCCTGGTAGACCGGGATCGACGGCAAGCGGTTGCACCGGGAATCCCCTAGTTTCCCGCGGTCGCAGGTCACGCCCTTTCCCACAGGATTTCCGCCATGAAAAGTTCCATCACGGCAACCGCCTATTGTGAACTGCTTAACTCTTTGTTCACCGAGTGGCCGTTGAGCCGGCCGAGTGCGGACCCGTGAGGTGGGCCCGGGCGTACTTGCGGAAGGCCGTCACAAGGCGGCTGTTGTCGTCGGCGCGGGTGGCCAGCACCACATGACTCGGCTCGACCCCGTGCAGCGGGACGATGGCGAGATCGGGGCGGAGGCCCTGTGTGTAGGCGCCGGGAGCGATGGTCACGGCCTGTCCGGAGGCGATGAGTTCGAGCTTGTCCTCCACACCTTCGGCGAGGGGACCGTCGGGTGCGCGGCTGCCGTCGGGGCGGGGGTCGATGCGCCAGAAGGCGTTCCAGACCGGATCGGCCCCCCGGATCAGGGGTTCGTCGGCGATGTCGGCGACGGTGACCGACTCCTTCCCGGCCAGCGGGTGGTCGATGGGCACCACCAGCACCCGGGGCTCGTCGTAGAGGACCGTCACCCGCAGATCACCGGTCGGGAACGGCAGCCGGGTCACCGCCGCGTCCACCCGGTGGTCGAGCAGGGCGGCCCGTGCGTCGTTCCAGGTCAGGTGCAGGGTGTGGACGTCGGCGTCCGGGTTCCGGTGGCGCAGCTCGCGTACCGCCGGGGTGACGATGACGTTCATGATGTAGCCGATGGTGATCCGGCTCGGCTCGGCGACGGCCCGGGTGTGGGCCGCGGCCTGGGCGGCGGATCGCAGCAGCGCCTTGGCGCGGGACAGGAAGACCTCCCCGGCCTCGGTGAGCTTGCTGCCCCGCGGGGTGCGGTCGATGAGCCTGGCCCCCAGCTGTCGTTCGAGCTGGCGGATCTGCCGGCTCAGGGACGGCTGGGTGATGTGGAGGGCCTCGGCGGCGCGGCGGAAGTGCCGGTACTCGGCGACGACGGTGAAATACCGCACCAGCCGAAGGTCGAGATCCACCGGAGGCGGCGTGTCTGCCATGCCCGCACGCTAGCCGCGCCGAGCCGTCGGCCGCTACTGGGAAATCCCCTTGAGCTGTGGTGATGCCCGGCATGTATCTCCAGATGCGGAACAGGCCTTGGACGCGGGTCCGGGGCCGTTCCTAGCGTGGCGTACGCAGTCCTTCGCAGTTCCCCCCTTTTTTTTGCAGCAGCGAGGAGAGACGTATGTCCGCACCCGTAGCCCTGATAACCGGTGGCACCAGTGGGATCGGCAGGGCCACCGCCGAATTGCTCCATCGTCGCGGATACCGGGTGGTCGTCACCGGCCAGAATCCCGACACCATCGCCGCGGCCGAGAAGGAATTCCCCGAAGGCGTGGTCGTGGTACGCGCCGACGCCCGGTCACTGGCCGAGACCGACCGCGTCGTCGAGGAAATCCGTCAGCGCTTCGGCGGACTCGATGTCATCTTTCTCAATGCCGCCATCGTGCGCATGCTACCGATCGAGGCCGAAGCATTCGACGAGGCCGCCTACGACGACCTTTTCGGCGTCAATGTCAAAGGCCAGTTCTTCACCCTCCAAAAGGCTCTCCCCCTGCTCCATGACGGGGGTTCCATCATCTTCAATGTCGGGATCGGGGCCACCAGGGGAATTCCCGGCGGGGCCGCCGTCAGCGCCGCCACCAAGGGAGCCCTGCTTTCCATGGTGCCGTCACTCGCCCTGGAACTGGCTCCCCGGCGCATTCGCGTCAACGCCGTCAGCCCCGGCCCGATCGACACCGGAATCTGGGCCAAACAAGGGATGCCGGCCGAAATGCTGGAAGAGGTCGCCAAGGCCACGGTCTCCCAGGTCCCCCTCGGGAGGTTCGGGACGAGCGAAGAGGTCGCGGAAGTCGTGGCGTTCCTGGCCTCGGACGCGGCCGGCTTCGTCACCGGGGAGAACCTCGTCGTGGGTGGGGGTGTGGGGGTCAGGTCGTAGGGACGCGCCGCACAGGCGCGGTGGTCGTTCGCGGCCGAGCGCGTCAGAAGCGGTACGGCGTCGCGTACTCGGGCAGCAGGATGCGGGAGCCGGGGCTGGCCTCGCGGATCCGGGCGATGAAACCGTCCAGGTCGATCGTGGGATCGCGGTGGGCGCCCTCGGCCAGGGGGAGTTCGAAGTTGTCCCAGTGCACGGGGACCACGGTGGCGGGGTGGCCGAGCGCCTTCAGCAGGCGGGGCGCGTAGCGGTGGGTGGCGGGGGTGCTGGGGGTGGCGATCATGGCCACGTCCGGGCGCAGACCGGCGGCGTCCCGTTCGCTGAAGTCGCTCGCTCCCATGAGGAAGGCCGAGAGCCCGTCGGGCAGCGTCAGGTGGAAGGCGAGGGTGTCGCCTTCCGGGAGGTCGGAGATGGTCTGGGGGCGGGGCGGGGGCCGGTGAGGGTGCCGGGGGCGAAATAGCTGTAGGAGTCGTTACGGCTGTGGCGGCTGGAGACCGCCTCGACCACCAGACCGTCGAAGTCCAGCACCTCACCGCCCCTGACCACGGCGATCCGGGCCTTGTCGACGCCGAGGGCCCGGAGCAGGTGGTACGTGGTCTCGGTGCCGACGATCCGCGCGTCCGGGGCGGCCGCGGCGATATAGGGGACGTCGTTGAGGTGGTCCCAGTGGCTGTGGCTGACCAGGATCAGCTCGGGGCTTCCCCTGTGACGGTCGATCGCCGTACCGTCCGTGGTCAGCGGCGTCTTCGGATTGAAGGTCTTCTTGAAGAGCCCGGTTTCGAAGCGGCTCAGATAGGGATCGAAGAGGATCGTCCGGCCGCCGTCGGTGTCGATGCGCCAGCCGCTCGTACCGAGCCACTGGAAGGTCGCCTCGGAGGTCTTGGCGTCGGAGGCCGTCGCGTCCGAGGTCTTCGCGTCCGAGGTCGTCGCGTCCGAGGTCTCCGCGTCCCGGCTCTTGTGGGCGCTCGGCGCCGTCCCGGCGGCCGCCTGGGCGGCCGTGGGAAGGACGGCGGGTACGGCCGCGCCGGCCGCCGCTCCCCGGATCAGCAGACGGCGGTTGAAGCGCGATGCTCTGTTGGCGGTCATGGGCACAGCAGAGCAGCTCGCCCGCCCCACCGTCCAAGATCGTCGCGGCACCGCAGCCATATCCGGTTCCGTATCAGACCAGGTCAGCGGCGTCTGAGCGCGTCCACCGCGAGCCGCGCCGCCCGCCCGATCGCCGCGTCCACCGCCGTACGTGCCGCCGCGGCCGAGGCCGTACGGGCGAACACGGCGACCGCGTACCGGCCGCCGTCCGGGTAGCGGACGACGCCCGCCTCGATGTGCAGGCTCGGCAGCGTGCCCGTCTTCGCCGCGACCAGCACCTCATCGGGGAAGCCGGAGGCCAGCCGCTGACGGAAGACCTGCCGGGACATCAACTCCCGCACCAGCGCGCACGCCGCCGGGGAACCGGCCCGGTCCCGCCAGATCAGGCCCAGCAGGGTGGTGATGTCGCGCGGGGTGCTGGAGGTGGTGTGCCGGGGGTCCAGGACGCGGAAGCGGCGCAGCCGCTCGAAGGCCAGCGTCGGATAGACGGCGGCGAACGCCGCCTCGTCCGTCGCGCCCGCGTCCTCGAACATCGACTCCAGCAGTTCCCGGGGCCCGCCGACGATCCGCGTGCGGTCCAGGCCGAGTTCGGCCGCCAGCAGCCGCACCGTATCGAGGCCGGTCCGGCGCATCAGCGCGTCCGCCGCGGAGTTGTCGCTCACCGACAGGGCGAAGTACGCCAGGTCGCGCAGGGACATCTCGACATCGTCGGCGCAGCCCGCGGTGCCCCAGCCGCCGAGGCGGTCGGGGGCGGTGATGACCACGCGTTCGCGGGGGTCGAGCTGTCCGGCGTCGGCCTGCCGGGCGAACTCCAGCACCAGCAGGATCTTGAACACGGACGCGATGACGACCTGGTCGTCCACGCCGAGGCCGAGCTCGCGCCCGGGCACGTCGATGTCCACCGCGTGCAGCCGGGCTTCGGCGTCCGCCTCCGCGAACACCTCCGCGATCCGCTTCTCGATCAGCGCCGCATCGACCGGCGGCGTGTCCACGCGTACCGCGTTCACCGGCACCGGGGCCCCTGATTCCCCCTTGTCCAACGCTCCCCCTCACCCCTCCGGCGTCGCATAGGGTCGGCCGGTGGATCTCATACGCCACCTGCGCCTGTTCATTGTCGTCGCGGAGGAGCTGCACTTCAGCCGCGCCGCCGATCTCCTCGGCATGGCCCAGCCGCCGCTGAGCCAGTCCATCCGGCGGCTGGAGCGGGAGTTGGGGCTGGAGCTGTTCGACCGCTCGGCCCGCCAGGTGCGGCTCACCCCCGCCGGTGCGCTGCTGCTGGAGGAGGCACGCGAACTGCTCGCCCGCGAGGAGCGGTTGCGTACGGTCATGGCGCGGGTCCGCGACGGGGAGCTGGGCACGCTGCGGGCGGGCGTACCGCCGCAGACTCCCGCCCGGACGCTGCACGCCCTGCTGTCGGCGTGCGCGGAGGAGTTCCCTGGGCTGCGGATCGATCTCCAGGAGGTGGACACGGCCGAGCAGGTGCGGCTGCTCGCCGCCGCCCGGCTGGACGTGGGTCTGGTGCACCACCCGGTGGCGGACGCCGACGATCTCGTGGTGGGGCCGTCCGCCGGGGTCGAATTGGGGGTCGTCCTGCCCCGTTCCTCCCCGCTGGCCCGCCTTTCCGAGGTGGCGCTGGCGGACCTTACCGGCCATGAGCTGTTTCTCTTTCCCCGGGCCGCGGCGCCGGGGTGGTACGACCGGATTCTCGATATCTGCCGGGAGGGCGGTTTCACCCCGCCCGCGGTCCGTCATGCCCGTAATCCGGAATTCCTGCTGGGGCTGGTGGCGTCCGGACGCGGGGTGGCGTTCGACGACGGGCGGGTGGCAGGCAAGGAGCCGCGGGCCGCCTGGCGCCCGCTGGCCGGACGTCCGCTGACGCTGTGGATGTCCGCCGTATGGCCTGCGCATGCGGCCCATCCGGCGGCAGCTCCGTTCGCCCGGATCGCCGCGGACGTCATCGCGCGGGAGGACCCGCCCCACCGGCTGCTCACGCCTGCGGAGGAGAGCGGTCGGCCCCGCCCGTGGTCGGTGGTCTTCGAGCCCGGCGCCGGTCCGGCGACGCCGTGAGAAACCCTCCGCAGAAAAGCGCCGCGAGAAAGCGCAGCAGCAAACTGATCCGGATTACAGTTCATATTTCCTGGAGAACATTTCCGGAACCCATGGAGTTTTTCCGGACCCGCCTGTCAAGATCTTCCCTCATACCTTCCCCGTTCACTCAGGAATATCAGGGATTCTCGTGCGGAAAATACATGCGGCCGCCACCGTGGCCGTCGCGGTGCTGGCTCTGGCGCTGACCGGCTGCGGCAACGACGACGACAAGGACGCCCAGTCGTCCGGCACTTCCGACAAGGCCGCGGCCGCCCAGAAGGGCGACGGCGCGGAACGCGGCACCGCGTCCGCCACCCCCACCGGTGCGAGCCCCAGCCCGAGCCGTACCAAGCCCGCCGGGAAGAGCCCCAGCGCGAGCCCGAGCAGCCCCCGGGCCACCCGCACCGCCGACGGCGTCACCCCGACACCCCGCCGTACGGCCCCGAAGACGCAGGCCCCCGCGCCCACCCGGGCGGGCGCCCCGGCGAGCGTGCAGGGCACGTGGTACTCCCAGGTGCGCGATCCGAACGGCAAGCCGCTCGTCATGACCGTGACCGGCGGCTCCCTGACCGTGGGGTACCAGGGCAAGTCCTGCCCCGGGACGATCAGCGCGAGCATGGCCGTCTCCATGACCTGCCAGGGCGAGACCATCTCCGGCGGCACCGCGGTGGTCAGCGGTGACGGCCAGAGCCTGACCATCAACTGGCCGCAGGGGAACCCCGACCGGTACGTCCGCCCCTAGGGCCGTCCGGGCGGGGGAGCCTATCTCCCGCCCGCCTCCACACCCCCGTCGCCCGCCTCGACTACCCCGCCCCGCGCCTCAACTCCCCCGCCCCGCGCCTCAGCTCCTCCGCCCCGCGCTTCCGTACGCCGCCGCTGCTCCTCGATCCGGTGCAGCACCGAGTCCAGATGCGTCTCGGAGGCGGCTCGGGCGGCCTCCGGGTCGCGGGCCTCGATCGCCCGCAGGATGGCCTGGTGCTCCTCGATCGTGGCGCGCCGGCGAGCGGCGGACAGCGAGGTCTCGCGCCGCCCCGGCTCACCGATCTCGTAGACCCGGTCCAGCAGCCGCAGCAGCAGGGGGTTGCGGGTGTACTGGGCGATGGCGCGGTGGAAGGTGCGGTCCAGGTCGGTGAACTCCCGCCGCGTGGGCTCCCGTCGCATCGCGTCCAGCAGGGCGTGCAGCTGGACGATGTCGGCGGGGGTGGCACGCCGGGCGGCCCGCGCGGTCACCGAGGGCTCGATACACGCGCGCACCTCCATGACCTGCAACAGCTCCGCCGTGGCGTCGAGCCCCGAGGCGAGGATGTCGCCGCGCGGGGTGGCACCCGGGTCGAGGACGACGGTGCCGGAGCCGGGGCGCCGGGCGACCAGTCCGCGGGAGGCGAGGGCGCGCAGCGCCTCGCGGACCGAGCCCCGGGAGACGCCGAGGCTCTCCGCCAGCTCCCGCTCCGGGGGGACGCGGGAACCGGGCGGCAGCTCTCCGCTCAGGATCAGCCGCTCCAGGCCGACGGCCAGGGCGTCCGGCCTCGACAGGGTGGAGTGCCGCAGTTGCCGCCAGTCCATCTCCCGGCTTTCCTCCGCCTTCTTCAGCTTTCCCGAGCTTCCCGAACTTCCCGAACTTCCCGAACTTCGCGAGCTTCGCGGGCTTCCCGAGCTTCCCGAACGTCCCGGGCCTTTCCGGGCTTTCCCGAGCTTTCCTGTGGCCTTATCCGGTCCGGCCGGTGGTCGTCCAGAGTCTCATATCCGGCGGACGTCTCCCCGGCATCGTCCCGCCCCCGACGCGAGGGGATTTAACCAGGTGGTGACAGGCGGGCAACCGGAGTCGCCGGGCCCGCCCACTACCGTCTGCCGAAGCAATGTGGTCCTACCAATGGACCAATCGCCTGTCCCTGCGCCATCCTGGCCGCACCGCAGCGCGCGCTCTCCGTCCCCAGCAGTGAGGCATTCCGCCATGCGCCAAAGAACGAGCGGACCCAGCGACCGGCCCCCACCCACCCGCCACCGACCGCGCGTCGCGGCCCTCGCCGCCCGGGTGCTGTGCGTGCTGGTCGTCGCCGCCACCGCCGGCTGCGCCTCCCTGGCCTCCCCCACGGCCGAGGTGGGCGCCGACCGGATGACCGACCCCCGGCCCGTCCGCGACGGCGGAACGCTGGCCATCGCCCTCAAATCGGATCCGGACAAGCTGGACCCCTCCCTGGCCAGCACCGCCGTGGGCCGCACGGTGTTCGCCGCGATGTGCGAGAAGCTCTACGACGTCGACGCCCGGGACCGGTTCGTGCCACAGCTCGCCGCCGCCCCGCCCACCACCAGCGACGGGGGCCGCACCGTCACCATCAGGCTGCGGCACGGCGTCCGGTTCGCCGACGGCACCCGGATGGACGCGAAGGCGGTCAAGACCTCCCTCGACCGGCACCGCACGCTGCCCGGATCCGTCCGCGCCAGCGAGCTGAAACCCGTCACCTCCGTACAGGCGGTCGGCGACGACACCGTACGGCTGCGGCTGAAGAAGCCGTACGTCCCGCTGCTGGCGCTGCTCGCCGACCGCGCGGGCATGGTGATGTCGCCGACGGCGCTGAAGCGCTACGGCAACGGCTTCGCGAGCCACCCCACCTGCGTCGGCCCGTTCCGCTACGCCGAGCGCGTGGTGGGCGACCGCATCGTCCTGGACAAGGACCCGAACTACTACGACGCCGACTCCGTCCATCTGCGGCGGGTCATCTACCGCACCATCACCGACGGCAACGTCCGGCTGGCGAATCTGCAGTCCGGTGACATCCAGGTCGGCGATCAGATGGACCCGGTCCAGGTGGGCAGGGCGCTCACCGAACCCGGGCTGCAGCTGTTCAACTCCCCCTCGCTGGGCTACTACGGACTGACCCTCAACATCGGCAACACCGAGGGCGCCGGGGCGCCGCCGGGCCGGATCGACACCCCGATCGCGCGGGATGTGCGGGTGCGCGAGGCGTTCGACCTCTCCCTGGACCGCGCCCTCATCAACACCATCGTCTTCCAGGACCGCTACCGGCCCACCTGCGGCCCGCTCCCCTCCGGCACCCCGTACGCCACCGGGGCCCGCTGTCCGGCCCGCGACCTGGCCAAGGCCAAACGGCTGCTCAAGGCCGCCAAGGTGACGACCCCGGTCCGAGTACGGCTGCAGATCAGCACCACCCCGGAGGACAACCGGCTGGGCCAGGTCATCCAGGCCATGGCCAAGGAGGCGGGTTTCGCGGTGAGTCTGGCGCCGACCGAGTTCGCCACCGGCCTGGAGCACTCCCGCGCGGGCGACTTCCAGGCGGCGACGACCAACTGGTCCGGACGGCTCGACCCGGCCGGCAACATCGACGTGTTCGCCGGCACCGGCGGCGCCCAGAACTACGGCGGCCTCTCCGACCCCGCCATCGACCGGCTGATCGCCGAGGGCGGCGCGACCGCGGGCAAGGCGGCCCGCCAGAAGATCTACGCCCGGCTCGTCGAGCGCATCCGCGCCCAGCACACCGTGCTCTATCTGATCCAGCCCACCAACTACGTGTCCGTGACGAAGAAGGTCGCCGGGCTGAAGGTCTTCGGCGACGGGCTGATCCGCGTGAAGGACGCCGGATACGCGACGGGAGGAAACTGATGTCCTATCCGATCCGCCGCGTCGGCGAATCGCTGATCACTCTCTTCCTGGTCAGCGTGGTGGTCTTCGCCGGCGTACGGGCGCTGCCCGGCGACACCGCCACCGCGCTGGCCGGGGAGGAGCCCACGCCCGAGGCGATCGCCCAGATCCGGGCGAGCTACGGGCTGGACGACAACCTCGTGGTGCAGTACGTGCGCTATGTGCGGCACGCCGCAACCGGCGACCTCGGCGTCTCCTCCCGCACCGGGCTGCCGGTCCTGGACTCGGTCCTGGAGGCGCTGCCCGTCACCCTCGAACTGTCCGCCCTGGCCCTGCTGCTCGCGGTCGTCGTCGGCGTGGGCGCCGGGGTGGTGGCGGCGGTCCGGCGCGGCAAGCCCGAGGAGTGGCTGGTCAACGCCGTGGCCCTGCTGGGGCTTTCGGTGCCCGCCTTCTGGCTCGGCATCGTGCTCGTCCTCGCGTTCGCCATCGCCCTCCCGGTCTTCGCCGCCTCCGGCTTCGTGCCGTTCGGCGTGGACCCGATGGAGAACCTGCGCCATATGGTGCTTCCAGTGATCGTCCTCGGCTCCGGTCTGGCCGCGGTCGTGATGCGGCAGACGCGCGCGGCCATGCTGGGCTCGCTGTCCGCCGACTACGTCCGCACGGCGCGCGCCAAGGGGCTCTCCAGCCGTCAGGTGATCATGGGGCACGCGCTGCGCAACAGCCTGGTCACCGTGGTGACCGTGCTCGGGCTGCAGCTCGGGCACCTCATCTCGGGCGCGGTCGTCACCGAGCAGATCTTCGTCCTGCCGGGCTTCGGCAAGCTCACCATCGACGCCGTCTTCTCCCGCGACTACGCGATGGTGCAGGGCGTGGTGCTGTTCACCTCGGCCGCCTACATCCTCGTCAACCTCCTGGTCGACCTGGCCTATTCGGTGATCGACCCCCGTATCCGGCTCGGAGGTGCCCAGTGAGCGCCGCTGCCACCGCCCTTCCCGCCGCCGAGGAGCGGGAGCGGGCCCCGCTCGCGCCGCTGTCCCGGCTCCGGCTGCTGACCCGCAACAAGCTGGCCCTCACCGGGGCCGTGGCCGCCGCGATCCTGGTGCTGGTCGCGGTGTTCGCACCGCTCATCGCGCCGTACGACCCGGCCCGGCCCGACTTCTCGGCCGCCCTCCACCAGCCGGGCTGGGCCCACTGGCTGGGCACCGACGACCTGGGCCGCGATCAGCTCTCCCGGGTCGTGTACGGGGTGCGGGCCTCGCTGCAGATCGGTCTGCTCGCGGTGGCGCTGGCCTTCGCGGCCGGGGTGCCGCTCGGGCTGATCGCGGGCTACTACGGACGGTTCGCCGACTCGGTGGTCTCCCGGCTCACCGACACCCTGCTCGCCTTCCCCTTCCTGGTGCTGGCGGTGGGCCTGGCCACCATCCTCGGACCGTCGCTGCTCAACGCCACGATCGCGGTCGGCGTCTCGCAGATCCCGGCCGTCATCCGGATCACCCGGGCGGAGACGCTGCGGCTCAAACACCTCGACTACGTCGCGGCGGCGGTGGCCAACGGCGGCGGGGACGGCACCGTGCTCTTCCGCCACATCCTCCCCGGCGCCCTGTCCGCGCTGACCGTCCAGGCCACCGTGGGCATCCCCTCCGCGATCATCGGCGAGGCGCTGCTGAGCTTCCTCGGGCTGGGCATCCAGCCGCCGTCCGCCTCGCTCGGGGTGATGCTCTCCAGCGCTCAGGCGTATATCGCGGCCGCGCCCTGGATGGCGGTCTTCCCGGGGCTCGCGATCATCGCCGCGACGCTCGCGTTCAATCTGCTCGGGGACGGGCTGCGCGACATCCTCGACCCCCAGGGAGACAGCCGATGAGCATGTCGATGACCTCGTCTGCGACCCCTGCCCTGAGCGTGCGGGACCTGTCCGTGGTCTTCCGCACCCCGACCCGCGTGGTCCACGCCGTGGACGGGCTGTCGTATGACATCGCCGCCGGTGAAGTGCTGGCCGTGGTCGGCGAGTCCGGCTGCGGCAAGTCCGTGACCTCCACCGCCGTGATGGGGCTGCTGCCGCCCACCGCGCACGTCGGCGGCTCCATCCGGCTGGGCGGACGGGAGCTGGTGGGGGCGGACGAGAAGGAGCTGCGGGACGTCCGCGGCCGGGAGATCGCGATGATCTTCCAGGAGCCGATGACCTCGCTGAACCCCGTCCTCACCATCGGCCGCCAGGTCGGCGAGGTCCTCCGGCGCCATCAGGGGCTCGACCGCCGCACGGCGCGCGAACGGGCCGTGGACCTGCTCGACCTCGTCGGCATCCCCGCCCCCGCCCAGCGGTCCCGCGACTATCCGCACCAGCTCAGCGGCGGTATGCGGCAGCGGGTGATGATCGCCATCGCGATCGCCTGCGACCCCGCCGTGCTCATCGCCGACGAGCCCACCACCGCGCTGGACGTCACCGTGCAGGCGGGCATCCTGGAGGTGCTGCAGTCCCTGCGGGAGCGGCTGGGCACCGCCATCGTGCTGATCACCCACGATCTGGGCGTGGTCGCCGACATCGCGGACCGGGTGCTGGTGATGTACGCGGGGCGGGGCGTCGAACAGGCCCCGGTGGACGAGCTGTTCACCGCGCCCCGCCATCCGTACACCCGCGGGCTGCTCGGCGCCGTGCCGGTGCCCGGACGGAGGCGGGCGGCGGGCGAACGGGGGCGGCTCCGGGAGATCCCCGGGCTGGTGCCGAGCCTCACCGAACAGCCCGACCGCTGCACCTTCCAGCCCCGCTGCAGCTCTGCCGATGAACGGTGCGGCGCGCAGCGGCCCGCACTGCGGGCGCTGCGCGAGCGGCACGAGGCGGCGTGCTGGTATCCGGTGCCGGTCGATTCCGGGCAGCCGGACCGTCCCGAAGGCCCAGAGCAGACCGAGGGCACCGAGCAGACCGAACGCCCCGAAGAGCGCGCTGAAGAGCGCGCTGAGCGCCCCGAACACCGGGAGCGCCCCGAGCACGCCGAACGCCCCGAACCCCCTGATCAGGAGGCCGCCTCATGACCGCCGCCGTCGCATCCGTGGAGGCGTCGCGGGATGACGCCGTGCTCGACATCAGCGGCCTCGTCCGCCACTTCACCGGCCCGGCCGGCACCGTCAAGGCGGTCGACGGGGTCAGCCTCAGCATCGGCCGGGGCGAGATCGTCGGCCTGGTCGGGGAGTCCGGCAGCGGCAAGTCCACGGTGGGGCGGTGCGCCGTACGGCTGGACCGGCCGACCGCGGGCAGCGTCACGATCAACGGCCGCGAGGTGACCCGGCTCTCGAAGCGGGCGCTGCGCCCGCTGCGCAAGGACTTCCACCTGGTCTTCCAGGACCCGTCCTCCTCGCTCGACCCCCGGATGACCGTGAGGGCCATCGTCGCCCAGCCGCTGCGGCTGCACCGCCTGGCCTCCGGCGACGCGCTGCGCGACCGGGTCGCCGCGCTGCTGGCCCAGGTGGGGCTGCGGCCCGAACTGGCGCGGCGGCGGCCCCATGAGCTCTCCGGCGGACAGCGGCAGCGGGTCTCGATCGCCCGCGCGCTGTCCGTCGATCCACAGCTGCTGGTGGCCGACGAGCCGACGTCGGCGCTGGACGTCTCCGTCCAGGCGTCCGTGCTCAATCTGCTGGCGGATCTGCAGCGGGAGCGGCGCTTCGGCTGTCTGTTCATCACCCATGACCTGGCCGCCGTCGAATACCTCGCCGACCGGATCGCGGTGATGTACCTGGGGCAGCTGGTGGAACAGGCCCCGGCCGCCGAGCTGTTCGCCGACCCCAAGCATCCGTACACCCAGGCGCTGTTGTCGGCGGCCCCGGTGCCGGACCCGGCCGCGCAGCGGTCGCGCGCCCGGATCGTGCTCAGCGGGGAGCTGCCCAGCCCGCTGGATCCGCCCCCGGGCTGCCGCTTCCACACCCGCTGTCCGCTCGCCGTCGACCGCTGCCGCACCGAGCCGCCCGCGCTGCGGGTACTTGCGGGCGGCGGGGGCCGGGAGGTCTCCTGCCATCTGGTGGCGGACGACGGAACGGCGCCGGACGCGTCGGCACCATGACCTGTGACCATGCCCCATAAAGACACTTCGGCCCCATGAGAACGCCTCCGCCCCGTTGAGAACGTCCCAGCCCCGTTGAGAACGCTCCCGCTCTCTGAGGACGCCGGCCCTCCTAGGACGCCAGCCCTCCTAGGACGCCTCCGCCCCCTGAGCCACCCGACCCCCTGAGAACACCTCAGCCCCCTGAGCCCCCGCCCGCGCACCCGCCCCCGTACGAGATCAGGAGCCCGCCGCATGTTCACCACCCGGCCCACCCTGCAGGGCACCCATGGCATGGTGTCCTCCACTCACTGGCTGGCCTCGCAGTCCGCCATGGCCGTCCTGGAGGACGGCGGCAACGCCTTCGACGCGGCCGTGGCCGCCGGGTTCGTCCTGCATGTGGTCGAGCCGCATCTGAACGGGCCGGCCGGTGAGGTGCCGATCATCCTGGCCCCGGCGGGCGGCGAACCCACCGTGCTGTGCGGCCAGGGCCCGGCCCCCGCCGGGGCCACCATCGACCACTACACGGCGCTCGGCCTCGACCTCGTCCCGGGCACCGGCCCGCTCGCGGCGGCGGTGCCCGGGGCGTTCGACGCCTGGATGGTGCTGCTGCGCGACCACGGGACGAAACGGCTCGCCGAGGTGCTGCGGTACGCGATCGGCTACGCCGAGCACGGCCATCCCGCGGTCGAGCGGATCGGGGAGACGGTCGAGGCGGTACGGGAGCTGTTCGAGACCGAGTGGAGGACCTCGGCCGAGCTGTATCTGCCGGACGGGACCTCCCCCGCCGCCGGGCGGCTGCTCACCAACCCCGCGCTGGCCGCCACCTGGCGGCGGCTGATCGCCGAGGCGGAGGCGGCAGGGCCGGGGCGCGAGGCACAGATCGAGGCGGCCCGCCGGGTCTGGCGCGAGGGCTTCATCGCGAAGGAGCTGGCGGACGCGGCGGCCCGGCCCGCGATGGACTCGTCCGGGCAGCGCCACGCCGGGACGCTCACCGGGGACGACCTGGCCGCCTTCGAGGCCACGTACGAGGCGCCGGTCAGCCACTCCTGGAACGGCTGGACCGTGTGCAAGGCCGGGCCCTGGAGCCAGGGACCGGTGCTGCTGCAGCAACTCGCCCTGCTGCCGGACGGGCTGACCGCGGACGACCTGGGCACGCCCGACTTCCTGCACACCCTGATCGAGGGCGGCAAGCTGGCCATGGCCGACCGCGAGGCGTGGTACGGGGACGCCGCCGATGTGCCGCTGGTGGAGCTGCTCTCCGGTCCGTACAACGACGAGCGGCGGCGGCTGATCGGCGAGGCGGCCTCGTACGAGCTGCGCCCCGGGCGCCCCGGGGGCCGTACGCCGCGGCTGAGCAAGCAGGCGCTGGCCGCCGTGGCCCGCGCGGTCTCCGGGGCGGCCGGACCGGCCGCCGGGCCGGGCGGCGGGGAGCCGACGGTCGGCGGACCGGACCTGGGGCCGGCGCTGGGCGGACCGGCGGTCGGAGGATCGGCCGCCGGGGGATCGGCCGTTCGGGGACCGGCTCCGGGCGAACGGGCCGACGGCGAACCGGCCGTCGGGCCGGACGGGGTGACGCGGGGCGACACCTGCCATCTCGACGTCGTGGACCGCTGGGGCAACATGGTCGCGGCCACGCCCAGCGGCGGCTGGCTGCAGTCCAACCCCGTCATCCCCGCGCTGGGCTTCCCGCTCGGCACCCGGCTCCAGATGACCTGGCTGGACCCCGGGCTCCCCAGCTCCCTCACCCCCGGCCGCCGCCCCCGCACCACCCTCACCCCCTCGCTCGCCCTGCGCGGCGACACCCCCGTCATGGCCTTCGGCACGCCGGGCGGCGACCAGCAGGACCAGTGGAGCACGCACTTCTTCCTCGCGGTCGCGCTGCGGGCCCCGGTGCGCTCCGGACTGGATCTGCAGGGCGCCATCGACGTCCCCAACTGGCACCAGGAGTCCTTCCCCGGCTCCTTCCACCCGCGGGCGATGACGGCGGGACGGGTGGTCGTGGAGTCCCGGATCGACGAGGCCGCCATCGCGGAACTGCGCCGCCGCGGCCACGATGTGGTGGTCGGCGAACCCTGGTCGGAGGGACGCCTGTGCGCGGTCGCCCGCGCCCCCGAGACGGGCGTCCTACTGGCCGCCGCGAATCCGCGGGGCGCGCAGGGGTACGCCGTGGGGCGGTGACCGCGGTGGGGCAGCGTGCACGCCGGGTGGTGCCCGACGGACCGTGACGCCTGCGGCGGGCCGTACCCCTCCCCGCCCCTCCCCACAACTGGGGCTCCGCCCCAGACCCCGGCCACCCGCCCCGGATGCCGCGCGGTCATCCGCCGCGACAGCGCCCCGACCGCGACCAGCCCACCGGTACAGGCGCACCGCGGCGACGGCCGACCCCTCGACCCCCGAGGTCGATGCCGCGGGAAGGGGCGGCGTGCGCCCCGAAGGGGCGCGGGGAACTGCGCGACCAGCCACGACACAGCCGCGGACGAACGACCGCGCCTCGCGGCACTTCGCGCGGAGCGCTTAGCGAAGCGCTTAGCGGAGCGCTTAGCGGGCGTACCCGCTGGGGTCGGCCGACCGCAGCTTCTCGGCTCGCTTCAGCGGGTCGTAGCCGGGGTCCACACCCTCGACGAGGACCACGACGCCCTCGATGTGGTCGGTGCGCAGCCGCAGGATGTCCTGGTAGGCGGGCGACGCGTACCACTCGCGGGCGTCCGCCATCCCGCCCGGGAACTCGATCAGCACCACACTGCCCGGCCACTCCCCCTCGACCACCTCAAGCTCGCCGCCGTGGATGCGGAAGCGGCCGTGGAAGGGGTCGAGGGTGGCCTGGATCCGCTCCAGGTACTCGATGATGTCGGGGTGTGGACTGCGGCCGTGCAGATGCGCGAGCGCGTAGGCGGCGGGCATGGCTCCTCCAAGTGTTCCGGCATGTGCTCCGGACTGATCGGCGATGGGGTGCGGTCCGGCGTCTGCGGCGGACACGTTCAGCCTGCCGCGCCGCGCCCGGGGCGTCGATTACCCCTGAGGTCATGGCGGGATGAGGTCATGGCGGGGGCGCCGGATGCGGTGGCCGCACCGGCCCCCGGCCTCAGTCGAGGATGCCCAGGTCCTCCCGCATGATCCGGCGCATCGCCGCCAGCCGGGGTTCGGCCTCCTTCAGCTCCAGCAGCGCGCCCGCCGCCGTCTCGCCGTCGCGCTGCAGGCCCCGGTCGATCCGTTTGGCCTGTGCGTCGATCTCGGCGAGCACCGTATTGAGCGCGCGGGACGCCTCCAGGACCCGCTCGGGGACGATCATCTGCGCCTCGGCGTAACGGTCGCGGTAGTCGCGGCGGGCCTCCTCCAGCCGGACGCGGTCCTCGTCCGTGTACACGTCGTCGCGGATCCGGTGCAGCGCGTCCTTGAGGAGTGTGTGGAACTGCCGGGAGGCGCGGTTCATCGCGGTGTAGGCGGTCCGGCGCTCCTCGAAGCGGCGCCGCCGGTCCTCCGTACGCGCGTCCTCCTCCCGTTGACGTGCCGTCGTGCGCTGCTGGAGGAGGGGTGCGAAGAGGGTGCCGAGGATGCCGACGACGGCGGTGATCATGGCGGCTATGACGGTGGACACCGGCCGAGCCTAGAGCCTGGCCGCGCTCCTTACGGTGGCCGCCGCTGATTCCGCCGACCGGTCCGAGCCCCTTCGGGAACCCAGGCGATCGGAACTAATGTGCTGTTTCATGCCCGCCTCGCCCTCCGACGTGCGCGCCGACCGCGCCGATAACGTTCTCGCCCTCGCCCGGCTGGCCTCCCGGCGCGGAGCGGTTCGGGACATGCTCGGCTGGCTGACCCGGCGCGCCGGGGGCCCGGCCGTGCTGGTCGGGGACACGGGCCGGGTGCTGGCCGGGCCGGGTGGGGAGCATGACCCGGCGGTGGCGCGGCCGGCCGCCGACGCCGCCGCCGACGCGGCCGTCGAGCTGCACCGGCGCGGGGCGCCGTCCGCCGTGCTGGGCGGGGGCGAGGGGCCTCCGGTGCATCTGATCGCGCTCGACACCGACCCGAGCACGTATCTGGCCGTCATCGGGCCGGACGATCCGCACTGCGGAATGCTGCTCGCCGACGCCGCCCGCACCCTCGCCCTGTGCTGGCGGCTGGAGCAGGCCGAACGGGCGCGGCGGCGGATCGAGTCGGCCGAGGAGCACAGCCGGGAGGCGGTGCTGCATCTGCTGATGGTGGGCAGCGTGCCCGCCGCGCAGCGGATCGCGGGGGCGCTGCGGCCGGCGCTGCCCGCGGTGGTCCAGATGTATGTGATCGAGTGTCCGCACCCCCGGCGGCGCGAGATCGCCCGGCGGATCGACCGCGAGGCAGGCGGCGCGGCATGGATCGTGCCGTGCCCGGTACGCCCGAACCACGTCCTCGCGCTCGTACCGCCGGAGACGACGGCCCCGGCCGCCGGGACGGACCCGGCCGCCGAGGCGGGCGACGCCCCTCATCCCTCACTCCCCGAATCGCTGGACCTGCTGATCGTCCGGCTGGTGCCCGAGTGCCGGGTCGGGGTGAGCGCGGCGGTCGCGCTGCGGGATACGCCGACCGCCTATGAGCAGGCCGTCCACGCGCTGGCGGTGGCCCGTAACGCGCCCGGGCGCCGCGCCGGTTTCGGCGGCGACGTGGATGTGACCGTCCTGGCGGGACCGGAGGGCTATCTGTGGGCGAGCGAACTCCTCGCGCCCTGCCTGCGCTACGCCCCGGCCCGCCGCGCCGATCCGGGCCCGCAAGAGCTGCTGGGCACACTCGGGTCCTGGCTCAGCTTCGGTGGAGCGGCCAGCCGCCATCTGAAGATCCACCGCAATACGCTCGCCGCGCGGATGCGCCATCTCGATGAGCTGCTGGGTGTGGAGGTCAGCCGCAGCCTGGCCGCGCAGTCGGCCGCCTGGCTCGCCCTGCGGCTGCACACCGCGCCCCAGGCCGCGGCGGCCCGCGCCCAGGCCCCGCCGGGCCCGACCGCCACGCTGGAAACGGTGCTGGGCACCCCCGCCGCCGGGACCTGGGCCCGGGCCCAGTTGCGCCCCCTGGAACAGGCCAGGCCCGCGGCCGGTCTGGAGACCGTACGCACCTGGCTGCGTGCCGACGCCCGCCTCCCCGCGGCGGCCGCCGCCCTCGGCATCTCGCTACCGGGCGCGCGCAAGCGCCTGACCAGGGCGGAGGACGTGCTGGGCCGGTCCCTCCTGACCGCGCCGAGCGCGAAGTACGAACTGTGGCTGGCGATGCGGGCCCTGGGCTCGCTCTGAGCCGGGACACCACAATGCGCGCCGGTGCGCTCACCGTTCGCGGTCGTTCTCACCGTTCACCGGAGCACTCACCGTTCGAACGGCAACCACCCGGCGCCCTCACTGTGCACATCGTTCCTCGCCGCCGGTGCCGCGCACGCCTAATGTCCTGGACTGGCCCAACCCGCACTGGCCCAGCCCGCCGGGCCTCACAAACCGGGGCCGGCCGCCGCGCGACGACGGGGGTGTTGCGCGCGGCCCGCCCCTGTCCCCGCCCGGCGCCGAGCCACCCATGCGAGTGAATGATCCGGCAATAAAAGCGTGCGCTTCTACAAGCGACTGCTTATACTGGTCTGTGACGTGGTCAATCAACCTCCATGACGAGGTGGCCGATTGGTTCCTCGCCCTATGTGCTCACGATCCGCATTCGGCCGACTCGGTGAGGCCATCGAGCTGCTGGCCGAGATAGGACCGAGCCTCGGCCGTCCTATGGCCGACGTGATTCACAGCAGCCTCGATGAAGAACCTCAAGGAGTTACGCCCGGGCTCGGGGGGCCGGACCGAAATCCGCATCCTCTTCGTCTTCGACCCCGACCGGGAGTGCACCCTCCTCGTGGCGGGCGACAAGGCGGGCAGTTGGCGACGCTGGTACGACACCGCCGTTCCACTCGCCGAGGAGCGCTACCGGCAGTACCTCGACCACAAGGAGAAGGCGGCGGAATGAACGGTTTCACCTCGTGGGACGAGGTCAAGAGGAGCGCCGAGCGCATCCGTCGCGAGGCCCACCCCGACGTGGGCGAGGACGAGTGGGCGGCACGCAAGGAGGCGGCACGTCTGCAGCAGGAGGCCCACCTCTTGGGCCATCACCTGCAGCGACTGCGGAGGGAGCGGGGGCTCACCCAGCAGCAGGCCGCCGTCCAGCTCGGCATCACCCAGGCCCGCGTCTCCCAGCTGGAGCAGGGCAAGGCGGTGGACCTCACGGCGATGCGCGCCTATGCGCAGGCCCTGGGCGCCCGGCTGACGCTGGTGCTCGAAGTCGACGATCAACAGATCCGCATCGCCTGAGCGCGATCGCGCCCCGGGCCGCGCGGCCCGCCCCTGTCCCCGCCCGGCGCCGGGCCATGGGCACCGGCACCAGGCGGGCCGCGGTCGCTGTCAGGGCCCCACGATCGTCGTCACGACCCCAGGATCGACGTCAGGAACTCCCCCGTCCATGCCAGCAGCTCCCGCCCCACCAGCGGCTTTCCGCCGATGCGGGCGGTCGAGGGGCGGGGGACCAGGACCTGCTTGGTGGCCGGTTTGATCACCGAGCGCTGGTAGAGGCGCTTGAGCCGCAGCTCCTGGGATTCGCGGAGTTCCACCGGGGAGAAGCGGATGTTGGAGCCCTGGAGGGTGATGTCCGTGACGCCGCAGGCGCGGGCCAGCAGGCGCAGGCCGGCGACCAGGAGGAGGTTCTCCACCGGTTCGGGGAGCTTGCCGTAGCGGTCGGTGAGCTCCTCGCGGACGGCGCGGATGTCGTCCTCGCTGGTGGCGGAGGCGATGGCGCGGTACGCCTGGAGGCGCAGGCGCTCGCCGGGGGCGTAGTCGTGCGGGACGTGCGCGTCGACCGGCAGCTCGATCTTGACCTCCAGCGGCGCTTCCTCAGCCTCGCCGTCGCCCTCCTCGATCGAGGCCCGGTAGTCGGCGACGGCCTCGCCGACCATCCGGACGTAGAGGTCGAAGCCGACGCCCGCGATATGGCCGGACTGCTCGCCGCCGAGCAGATTGCCCGCGCCGCGGATCTCCAGGTCCTTCATCGCCACATACATGCCCGCGCCCATCTCGGTGTGCTGGGCGATGGTGGCCAGCCGCTCATGGGCGGTCTCGGTGAGCGGCTTCTCGGGCGGGTAGAGGAAGTACGCGTAACCGCGGTCGCGGCCGCGGCCGACCCGGCCGCGCAGCTGGTGCAGCTGGGAGAGGCCGAAGTTGTCGCCGCGCTCGACGATCAGGGTGTTGGCGTTGGAGATGTCGATACCGGACTCGACGATCGTCGTGGAGACCAGCACATCGAACTTCTTCTCCCAGAAGTCGACCACGACCTGCTCCAGGGCGGACTCCGACATCTGGCCGTGGGCGGTGGCGATCCGCGCCTCGGGGACGATCTCGCGCAGCTTCGCCGCGGCCCGGTCGATGGACTCCACCCGGTTGTGGATGTAGAAGACCTGGCCCTCGCGGAGCAGCTCACGCCGGATCGCCGCGCCGATCTGCTTCTGCTCGTACGGCCCGACGAAGGTCAGCACCGGGTGGCGCTCCTCCGGCGGGGTGGTGATCGTGGACATCTCGCGGATGCCGGTGACCGCCATCTCCAGGGTGCGCGGGATGGGCGTGGCGGACATGGTCAGCACGTCCACATTGGCGCGCAGCTTCTTCAGCTGCTCCTTGTGCTCGACGCCGAAGCGCTGCTCCTCGTCCACGATGACCAGGCCCAGGTCCTTGAACTTGGTCTCGGAGGAGAAGAGCCGGTGGGTGCCGATGACGATGTCGACCGCGCCGTCCTTCAGCCCCTCCAGCACCGCCTTGGCCTCGGTGTCGGTCTGGAAGCGGGAGAGCGCCCTGACGTTGACGGGGAACTGGCCGTACCGCTCGCCGAAGGTGCCGAAGTGCTGCTGCACCAGCAGGGTCGTGGGCACCAGCACCGCGACCTGCTTGCCGTCCTGGACCGCCTTGAAGGCCGCGCGGACCGCGATCTCGGTCTTGCCGTAGCCGACGTCGCCGCAGATCAGCCGGTCCATCGGAACCGACTTCTCCATGTCCTCCTTGACCTCGGCGATGGTGGTGAGCTGATCGGGGGTCTCCGCGTACGGGAAGGCGTCCTCCAGCTCCCGCTGCCAGGGGGTGTCCGCGCCGAAGGCATGGCCGGGCGCCGCCATCCGGGCGGAGTAGAGCTTGATCAGGTCGGCGGCGATCTCCTTGACGGCCTTCTTGGCGCGCGCCTTGGTCTTGGTCCAGTCGGCCCCGCCGAGCCGGTGCAGGGTCGGCGCCTCCCCGCCCACGTACTTGGTGACCTGCTCCAGCTGGTCGGTGGGGACGAAGAGCCGGTCACCGGGCTGGCCGCGCTTGGCCGGGGCGTACTCCACCACCAGATACTCGCGGGTGGCGCCCTGGACGGTGCGCTGCACCATCTCGATATAGCGCCCCACGCCGTGCTGCTCATGGACGATGAAGTCGCCCGCTTCAAGGGTGAGCGGATCGATGGTCTTACGGCGGCGCGCGGGCATCCGCGCCCCGTCCTTGCCCGCCGCCTTCTGCCCGGACAGATCCGTCTCGGTCAGCACGGCCAGCTTCAGGGCGGGATCGACGAAGCCGTAGTCGATCGAGCCGCAGGACACATGCACCACGGACGGCTTGATCTCGGTGAGGTCGCCGTCCAGCCGGGCCGCGATCCCCTCGCCGCCGAGTACCTCGACGGTGCGGGAGGCGGGGCCGTGGCCCTCGGTCACATAGACCGTGCGCCAGCCGTCGGCGAGCCAGCCCTTGGTGTCGGCCAGCGCCCGGGCGGTGTCGCCGCGGTAGCTCTCGGTGGCGTGCATGCCCAGCTTGACGGTGTCCGCGTCCAGCTCCTCATCCGCGGCGAACGGGCTCACCGACCACCACATCATGCCCAGCTCACGGGCGTGATCGCGGACGTCCGCGATGCCCCACAGGGAGGCGGCGCCGACGTCGATCGGGGCCTCCCCGCCGCCGGCCGTGGCCGCCCAGGACGCCTGCAGGAACTCCTGGCTGGTGGCCACCAGGTCGGCCGCCCGGGTGCGCACCCGCTCCGGGTCGCAGACGACCGTCATGCTGCCCTTCGGGAGGACGTCCAGCAGCAGCTCCATCTCGTCCACCAGGACGGGAGCCAGGGACTCCATGCCCTCGACCGCGATCCCCTCGGCGATCTTGCCGAGCAGCTCGCCCAGCTCGGGGTGGGCCTCGGCGAGGGCCGCGGCCCGCTCCCGCACCTGGTCGGTCAGCAGCAGCTCCCGGCAGGGCGGTGCCCACAGCCCGTGCTCGGCGACCTCCAGGGAGCGCTGGTCGGCCACCTTGAAGTAGCGGATCTCCTCGACGTCGTCGCCCCAGAACTCGATCCGGAGCGGATGCTCCTCGGTGGGCGGGAAGACGTCCAGGATGCCGCCGCGCACGGCGAACTCGCCGCGCTTCTCCACCAGCTCCACCCGGGAGTACGCGGCGGCCGCGAGCCCGTCCACGACCTCCTCGAGATCGGCGGTCCCCCCGGCCCGCAGGCTCACCGGCTCCAGGTCCCCCAGCCCCTTGACCTGCGGCTGCAGCACGGACCGCACGGGCGCGACGACGACCGAGACCGGACCCGCCGTCGGGTCGTCCTGGCGCGGATGGGCCAGCCTGCGCAGCACCGCGAGGCGCCGCCCGACCGTGTCCGAGCGCGGGGAGAGCCGCTCATGCGGCAGCGTCTCCCAGGACGGGTACTCCACCACCGCGTTCTCGAGTCCCGGCGGCATCAGCGAACGCAGCGCGGCCGCCAGGTCCTCCGCCTCCCGGCCGGTGGCGGTCACCGCGAGCACAGGACGGCCCGCGGAGCGCGCCAGCGCGGCGATGGCGAACGGGCGGGCGGCCGGCGGGCCGACCAGATCGACGTGGGGCCGATTGCCGTCGGCGGCGCCGCGCACCGCCTCGGCGAGCGCGGGGTCCTTAACGACGACGTCGAGCAGACCGGTGAGGCTCATAAAGGGGTATTCCATCCCGGAGGCGGACAACGCGAACGACCCGACACGTGTCACGGGCCGGGGGTCTTCCAGAGTACGACCACCCGCGGACAACGTCCGCCGGGTTCGTCGCCCACCCGGCCCCCGGCCCCACCCTGCCCAGTCCCGCCCTGCCCAGTCCGGCCCGGCCACCAGCCCGGCGCCCGTGCGCCGATCAGACCGGCGTCGTGCCCGAGCACCCCGCGGTGAGCGTGCTACCGGGCTTGTTCTTCTTCGTCTCCTCGTCCTTGAGCTTCCCGTCGACGAATATCTGGCAGCCGATTTCCTTCTTCGGGTCCACGGAGCCCGCTTGCAACGACAGCGACCTTCCGGGCTTCACCTTGAACTTCTTCGACCACGGCGTCTTGACATTTTCGAGATCCAGATCCGCATCCCCGCCACTCTTCTTGGTGTCGGTATACAGACTCGAATTGATGCCAGGAATGTAGACGCTCGCCGGCGAGTCCCCCGTCACCTTGAATTCGACGGTCACCATACCGCCGCCGTCGGCTTTGCTCGTGCCGCCATCGTCGGAGCAGCCCGCCAGCAGGGCCACCATGACGGCCAGACAGGCCGCAGCCTTAAATGTACGCATTGTTCCCCAACGGTATTTTCCACGAACGCCGGTGATGAATTCCGCGGTGATGAATTCCGCGCAACCGGCCGCGAGTCATCTTCACATGCGTTCCGCCGCGGAACCAGCGTTTCCTGACCCATTCCCGGATCAGTTCGACTGCACCGGAGATAATTGGCCCTTCAAGGCGGACGGGATACGAGCAGCCCGCATGATCCCCGCCCCCGCCCGGTGTCTCGAGCCGCACCCGCCTCCGGCGCATCGCGACAGGCGGCCGTCTGGCCCATCACAGCAGGCGGCCGGACACGCTCTGTGTCCACACTGATACACATGGCAGAGCGAGAACCGCGCCCCACGGCCACCAAGACGGGCCCCCGGTCCCGGCCGCCCAAGCCGGCCGAGGCCGCCCGGCAGGCATGCGAGCAGCTCGCCTCACTGATCGTCCATGAGCCCGAGGGCGTCAGCGGGGTGACCCGCGACGAGGACGGCTGGGTCGTCAGCGTGGACGTCCTCGAGGTCGCCCGGATCCCCGACACCACCAGCCTGCTGGCCACGTACGAGGTGCGGGTCGACGGGCGGGGCGAACTCCAGGAATACCGGAGGGTCCGCCGCTACCGGCGCGGTGCGGCCGACGACTGCTGAGACGACCGCTGAGACGACAGCCGAAAGGACGCCCCGAGATGCCCACTGGCACATACACGGAAGAGGTCGTCTGCATTCAGCGGACCGGCACCCTCTACGACGTCCTGGAACTCATCCTCGACCGGGGCATGGTGATCGACGTCTTCATCCGGGTCTCCCTCGTCGGCATCGAGATCCTGAAGATCGACGCCCGCATCGTGGTCGCCAGCGTGGACACCTACCTCCGCTTCGCCGAAGCCTGCAACCGCGTGGACCTCGAATTCGACCGCAGCAAGACCGTGCCCGAGCTGCTGGGCGGGGTGGCGGGCGGCGGCGGGAGCCCGGCCGGGCGGATGGCCACCGGCCTCGGCAAGAAGAAGGCCAAGAAGGCGGTGGAGGGCGTCGGGGAGAAGGTCAAGCGGGCCGTCGGGGCCGACGACGACGAGGAGGACGAGGAGCCGGAGGAGCGGGAGAGCCGCCCCCGGCGGCGCACCGCCGCCACCGGCGCCCGCTCCCGCCGCCGTTCCGGTTCGTCGTACGAGGAGGACTGATCCATGACCGCGCCCCGGAGCGTGTACGTCTACGGCGTCGTCCGCGCCTCCCACGCGGTGCCGCCCGGCCGCACCGGAGTGGGCGAGCGGCCCGCCCCGGTCCGCACCCTCCGGGCCGGAGCGCTGGCCGCGGTGATCAGCGACGCTCCCGCCCGGCTGCGCGCCAAGCGACGCGACCTCCTCGCCCACCAGGACCTCGCCCTGGCGCTGGCGACGGACGGGCCGGTGCTGCCGATGCGCTTCGGGATGATCGCCCCCGACGAGGAGTCGGTGCGGCAGCAGCTGCTGTCGTCCCAGAACGACTGCCTGGCCGCGCTCGAACGCGTCGACGGGCGCGTCGAGATGAACCTCAAGGCGCTGCCCACCGAGGCCGACCTGGGCGCGCTGGTACGGGAGGACCCCGAGGTGAGCCGGTTGCGCACCGCAGCCCGCAGGGCCCCGGGGTACGAGGCCAGCGTGCGGCTCGGCGAGGCCGTGGCGCGCGGGCTCAGGCGCAGGGCGGCCGCCGCCGCGGCCGCGGTGCTCGCGGAGCTCTCCGCCGTGGCGGACGCCAAGGTGCACGGCCCGGAGGTCGAGGGCTGCGTGCTCAACGTCTCCTTCCTGCTGGACCGGCGCGAGGAGCGGCGGTTCCACGGCGTGGTGGAGCGCTTCGCGGCCGGCCACCGCGACCGGGTCGAACTGCGGCTCACCGGACCGCTGCCCTGCTACAGCTTCGCGGAAGGCCGGGCCTGACATGGGGGTGCTGAGCCAGGTCGTCCTCTTCCCGCTGGCGCCGGTGCGCGGGGTGGTGTGGATCGCGGAGCGCGTGCGGGACGTCGCGGAGGAGGAGCTGTGCCATCCGTCGGTGCTGCGCGCCCGGCTGGCCGCGCTGAACGAGGCCCTGGAATCAGGGGCGATCGGCCCGGAGGAATTCGACCGGGAGGAGGACCGGCTGCTGGACCTGCTGGAGCGCTCAGGCAGCCAGGGAGGAAAGGCAAGGATGAGACACCATGACTGAACGCGACCTCGCGTGCATCCCTCCCCCGACCACCGGCCCGCCCTCCTCCGACCTCGCCGAGATCCTCGAACGCGTCCTGGACAAGGGCATCGTGATCGCCGGAGACATCAAGATCGACCTGCTGGACATCGAACTGCTCACCATCCGGCTGCGGTTGTTCATCTCCTCCGTGGACACCGCCCGCAAGGCCGGAATCGACTGGTGGGAAACCGACCCCGCCCTCTCCTCGCGCGCCGCGAAGGACGCCCTCGCCCAGGAGAACGCGGAACTGCGGATGCGGCTCCACGCCCTGGAGTCGCGCATGGACTCCGATGAGCGGCTGAGCGCGGTCGGCGCCACGGCCGAGGAGGGCGCGGACAGATGACCCCACCCGAGGCCCCCACCCTCACCTACGCCTTCGCGGTCTGCCGCGGCGGCGCCCTCACGGCGCTGGCCGCGCTCCCCGGGCTCGACACCGGCGCCCCCGTCCGTACGCTCACGGCGGGACCGCTCACCGCCGTCGTCCAGGACGTGCCCGCGGCCGGGTTCGGCGAAGAGGCGCTGCGGCGGCGGCTGTCCGACCACGATGAGCTGGAACGCTGCGCCCGCGCCCACCACACGGTGATCACGGCGGCGGCGGCGCTGGCCCCCACCGTTCCGCTGCCGCTGGCCACCCTCTATCTCGACGACGACCGGGCCCGCGAGGCCCTGGGCGAACGGGAGACGTCCCTCCTGACCGCGCTGGACCGGATCGCCGGCCGGGCCGAATGGGGCGTCAAGGTCTACGCCCCGGCGGGACCGCCGCCGCCCGCCCCGGAAACCGCCCCGGCGAACGGTACGGCGAACGGAAAGGCCAGCGGCCGCGCCTATCTGGACCGCGTCCGCACCCGGCAGCGGAGCCGCGAACAGCGCCACACCCTGACGCTGCGGGCCGCCGAGCGGGTGGACACCGCCGTCCGTGGCCTCGCCGTGGCCGCGCGCCGGCTGCGCCCGCACGGCGTCGAGGTGACCGGGAAGCACCGTACCCAGGTGCTGAACGCGGCCTACCTCCTCGACCTGGGCCGGGAGCGCGAACTGCGCGCCGCCCTCGCGTCGTTGCACCGCGACGAGTCGGACATCCAGATCGAGCTCTCCGGCCCGTGGGCGCCCTACTCCTTCGCCGACGGGGGACTCGCGGACCGGCGGATCGCCGACGAAAGACGCACCAGCGGAGGGATGTCCCCATGACCAGGGCCGCCTGGGAAGCCGCCCCGGCCAAAGCGGCATGGGAAGCGGCCCCCGCCGACATCGCGCGCAAAGAGGCCCCGGCATGGGGAAGCACCCCCGCCGAGGCCCTCGGACCGCTCGGCGTCCCCCTCGTGGACCTCCTCGACCGGGTGCTCGCCACCGGTGTCGTCGTCACCGGCGACCTGGTCATCGCGATCGCCGAGGTCCCCCTCGTCCGGCTCTCCCTGCACGCCCTGCTCTCCTCGGTCAACGAACGGGTCCCGGCCCCCTGGACCGACAGCGGCCCGCTATGAGCCCCTCGACGCCCCCGTCCCCGACCCGCCTCGACATCGACCGCGACTCGGTCGGCCGCGACCTGGCGGCCCTCGTGCTGACGGTCGTCGAACTCCTCCGCCAGTTGATGGAGCGCCAGGCCATCCGCCGCATCGACGCGGGCGGCCTCACCGACGACCAGATCGAGCGCATCGGCACCACGCTGATGCTGCTCGACCAGCGCATGGCGGAGCTGTGCGACCAGCACGGGCTGACGCCGGAGGACCTCAACCTGGACCTCGGCCCGCTGGGCACCCTGCTCCCCCGCGACTGATGCGGACTCAGCCGCCGAGGGCTTCCGCCATGCGGTCGAGGTCGGCGAGGAGGGCGGCCAGGCGCCGTTGCGGGAAGGCCTCGACCATCGTCCGCTCGATGGCGTAGACGGCGGACCGGGCCACTTCGAGCCGTTCGCGGCCGGCCTCGGTGAGGTGGGCGGGGAGGGCGCGGCCGTGGTCGGTGGTGGCGGGCCGGGAGATCAGCTCGGCGTCCTGGAGGCCGCGCAGCACGACGTTCATGGACTGCCGGGTGACGAAGGTGGCCCGGGCGAGTTCGGCGTTGGACAGCCCGGGTCGCTGGTCGAGGAGTTCCAGGCAGGCGTACTGCGGCACCGTCAGGCCGCGTTCGCGCAGCGCCTTGTCCATGGCGCCGCGCAGCGCCGCGGCGGCGCGCTTGAGGCGGTAGCCCACGTGTTCGGTGACGTCGTCGGCGGGGTGCGGCGGGGCCACGGGAGTCCGGTCTTCCATGTCAGGATTTTGACATGCGGAGGGGGTGTGCGTACAGTCCGTGAATGTCAAAGTCCTGACATCACCAACCTGGGGAGGACCCATGACCGCCACCCTTGACGGCCCCGACTTCATCGCCCTGCAGGTCCGCGATGTCGAGGCGGCGGCCGCCTTCTGCGAAAAGCACCTCGGACTGCGGCGGGCCCCGGCCTCGCCCCCCGGTGCCGTCGTGTTCGCCACCGAGCCGATCCCGTTCGCCGTCCGCGAGCCGCTGCCGGGCGTGGACCTCGACGACGTCGCACGGCCCGGTCTCGGCGTGGCCCTGTGGTTCCGCACCACGGACGCCCAGGCGCTGCACGACCAGCTCGCCGACGCCGGGGTGACGATCGTCGCCCCGCCGCAGGACAGCCCGTTCGGCCGCACGTTCACCTTCATCGGCCCCGAGGGCTACGCCATCACCGCGCACGGAGGCTGATCGTGACCGCCGTCTCCCTCACCCCGGCCGGTCCCTTCTCGCTGGCGGCGAGCGTCCGCTTCCTGGAGGGCTTCACCCCCGCGAGCTATTCGGGCACGGCGGACGAGGTGCTCCGCCTGGCCTTTCCCGCCGACGACGGCCACTCGACGGTGGCGGCCGCGGTGCGGCAGGAGGAGACGGCGGACGGTGAACCGGGCACGGTACGGGCCGAGTTCACCGTGTATCCCGGCGCACCGGACGGCGACCTGGACGGCTCCCCGGCGGACCCCGCGTCCGCCGGGCCCCGGCCCGTATCCGCCGGGGCCGGGCCCGTATCCGTCGAGTCCGAGTCCCGGCCCGACGAGGCCGTCCGGGCCCAGCTCGCCCGTATCCTCTCGCTCGACATCGACGGAAGCGGCTTCCCCGAACTCGCCGCCGACCCCGTGGTGGCCGGGCTCATGGCGGAATCTCCGGGCCTTCGGCCGGTGTGCTTCCACTCCCCCTACGAGGCCGCCGTATGGGCGGTCATCGGCCACCGCATCCGTATGACCCAGGCCGCCGCCATCAAGGCCCGCCTCGCCGAGCGGTACGGACGGCGGGTCCAGGTCGCGGGCCGTACCCTGCACGCCTTCCCCACCCCGCCGGTGCTGCGCGCGATCACCCGGGTCCCCGGGCTGACCGAGGTGAAGATCGAGCGGCTGCACGCGCTGGCGGAGGCGGCCGACGACGGGGCGCTCGACGCCGCACGGCTGCGCGCGATGCCGGTGGACGACGCCCTCGCGGCGCTGCGCACCCTCCCCGGCATCGGCCCGTTCTCCGCCGAGCTCATCCTCATCCGCGGCGCCGGGCACCCCGACGTCTTCCCGCGCCACGAACCGCGCCTGCACGCGGCCCTCGCCACCGCGTACGGCCTCGACGAGGCCGTCTCCGGTGACATCGGCCGGCTGGCCGGGATCGCCGACGGCTGGCGGCCCTACCGCAGCTGGGTCGGGCTCCTGCTGCGCGTCCGTGCCCAGCTCATGGGCCGCCACGGGTCGTAGCCGCACGGAACGCGAGAGCCGGTCCGCCCCCGTCGCGGACCGGCTCTTCCACCGGCTACTCGGCAACCCGGCACCGGGCAACCGGCCCTCGGCCCCGGCTGCTCAACCGCCTCCCGGCCCGGTGCGGTCAGCCGTTCTCGACGACCATCAGCGCGTTGCCGTCCGCGTCCCGGAAGCTGAACATCGGCGGCACCGGGCCGCCCCAGCGCTGGACCTCCGGGTCGGTGTCGACGCCGCGCGAGCGCAGCGCCGCGTGGTCGGCGTCGATGTCCTCCGAGGTGAGGATGATGCCGGTCTCGTAGCCCGGCCCCTGGCCGCCCTCGCGCGGCAGGACGAGCGCGATCCCGGTCGGGGCGCCGGCCGGGCCCACCTCGATCCAGCGGTGGCCGTCGCCGAAGGGGGTGTCGGCACGCTTCTCGAAGCCGAGCGTGCCCACATAGAACTCCAGCGCCCGGTCCTGATCGGCGACGGTGACGGCGACCCGGCCCACCTCGGTGAAACGGGCGCCTTTCGCGGTCTCGGTCATGGTGATCTCCCTTGGGGTGATGCGTTCACCACCTGAGACCCCGTTGCACCGCCAAACTCATCGGTCGACGAAGGCCAGGCTCTTCTCGTCGTAGCGGGTGCCGGCGACCTCGTCGGCCGGGGCGGCGGCGTCGATCGCGGCCAGTTCCCCGGGCGACAGCTCGAGGGTGGCGGCGGTCAGGTTCTCCTCCAGGTACGTCTGGCGCCGGGTGCCCGGGATGGGGACCACGTCGTCGCCGCGGTGCTGCACCCAGGCGAGGGCGAGCTGACCCGCCGTGACGCCCCTCTCGGCGGCCAGTTCGTTCAGCTTCCCGACGATGGCCAGGTTCTTCTCGAGGTTGCCGTCGGCGAACCGGGGCTGGGTGCGGCGCACATCGCCCTCCGGCAGGCCCTCGGTCGAGGTGTAGCGGCCGGTGAGGAAGCCGCGGCCGAGCGGGGAGAAGGGGACGAGGCCGATGCCGAGCTCACGGCAGACCGGGGCGATCTCGTGCTCCAGGTCCCGCGTCCACAGCGACCATTCGCTCTGCAGCGCCGCGATGGGGTGCACCGCGTGGGCGCGGCGGATGGTGTCCGCGCCCGCCTCGGACAGGCCGAGGTGGCGCACCTTGCCCGCCTGGACCAGCTCGGCCATCGCGCCGACGGTCTCCTCGATGGGGACGTCGGGGTCCACGCGGTGCTGGTAGTAGAGGTCGATGTGGTCGACGCCGAGCCGCCGCAGCGACGCCTCGCACGCCCGGCGGACGTAGGCGGCGTCGCCCCGGATGGCGGTCGGCTCCCCGAGCCGGTTGGCGAAGCCGAACTTGGTGGCCAGGACCGCCTGCTCCCGGCGTCCGGCCAGGGCCCGGCCGAGCAGTTCCTCGTTGTGCCCCGAACCGTAGAAGTCGGAGGTGTCCAGCAGGGTGACGCCGAGGTCGAGGGCGCGGTGGAGGGTGGCGGTCGACTGGGCGTCGTCCGAGGCGCCGTAGCCGTGGCTCATTCCCATGCAGCCCAGGCCCTGGGCCGCGACGGTCAGTGCGCCCAGGCGACGGGTGGGCAGTGCGGACATCGGGTACCTCCCTCGTGGTCGTGACGATCACGCTAGGAGTTGGAGCGCACTCCAAGTCAAACCCACCGCATCGGCGGCCGAGCGGGGCGGTCCGTCAATCCGCGGAGAGCCGATCGCGGATGTCCGCACAGAAAAAAGCCGGCCCGGTGCGCTCCCCCGTCGCGCACCGGACCGGTCGCCGGGCCGGCTGCCCTGGCCCCCATCGAAGGCAGCCGGCCTCGTTTCCCCCGTTGGCTATCGCTATTCCGTGGCGATCGCGTTCAGCACATTCATCCGCGCCGCCCGGAAGGCCGGGACCAGCGCCGCGATCAGACCCACCACGGCCGAGCCGATGAAGACCGTGATGATCGTCGGCCACGGGATCTCCAGGGACTTCAGACCCTCCAGCGCCAGCAGCTTCTGGGCCGTGGTTCCCCAGCCCATGCCCAGACCCAGCCCCAGCAGCGCGCCGAAGAGCGCGATGACCACGGACTCCAGCCGGATCATGCGGCGCATCTGGCGGCGGGAGACGCCGATGGCGCGCATCAGGCCGATCTCACGGGTCCGCTCGACCACCGACAGGGCCAGGGTGTTCACCACACCGAGGACGGCGACGATGATCGCCAGCGCCAGCAGTCCGTAGACCAGGTTGAGCAGCTGACCGACCTGGTCCTTGACCTCCTGCTTGTAGTCGGTCTGGTCGCGCACCTTCACCGACGGGTAGTGGTGCAGCCGGTCCTTGAGGGACGCGTACGCCGCGTCCTCCTGGCCGTCCTTGGCCTGCGCCAGCATCATGACGTCCGCCGGGATCAGCTTGGCGGGCACATAATCCTCGACGGTGGCGATGTTGAGGTACATCGCGCCCTTGTCGAGGCTGACGTCGTCCGAGGTGATCGCGGCGACGGTCAGCTTGGCGGTCCGGCCCTCCTTGAAGGCGACGGTCAGCGTGTCGCCCTTCTTCACCTTGTGGTCCTTGGCGAAGCCCTCCGGCACCGACATGGCGTCCTTGCCGTAGGCGGCGGCCAGATCACCCTCGACGACCGGGGTGCGCAGGTCCTCCGCGTACGTCGGGCTGGCGGCCGAGAGGTCCTTGGTGACCGTCTTGCCGTCCGGCAGGGTGAGCTTGGTGCCCTCGATGTCCTTGGCCTCGCTGATGTGCTTCAGGCCCTTGGCCTGGCGCACCGACTTCTCGATCCCCTCGGTGATCGGCTGGCCCATGTCGGACTGGATGATGAAGTCCGCGCCCACCGACTTGTCCAGCTCATCGGTGGCCGAGGCGACCATCGAGGAGCCCACCACCGACAGACAGGCGACCAGCGCCAGGCCGATCATCAGGGCCGCGCCGGTGGCGCCGGTGCGCCGCGGGTTGCGCAGCGCGTTGCGCTCGGCCAGCCGGCCGACCGGGCCGAAGATCCGCAGGACGACGGTGGCCAGCGCGCGGACCACCAGACCGGCCAGCAGCGGGCCGATGACGATGAAGCCGATGAGCGTCAGCACCACGCCCAGGCCCAGGAACATCGAGCCGTCGACGGCCTTGTCCGCGTTCCCCGCCACCACCAGGGCGGCCGCGCCACCCGCGGTGAGCAGGGTGCCGATCACGCCGCGGATCCAGCCGGCCCTGCTGTCCGCCGGGGTGCCCGCGTCGCGCAGGGCCGCCATCGGGGAGATCTTCCCGGCCCGGCGGGCGGGGATGTAGGCCGCGATGACGGTGACGATGACGCCGATACCGATGCCGATGATGGGCGTGGTGGGCTTCACCGTCAGCTGGTCGGTGCTCAGATGCAGACCCGCACTGCCCATGATCTTCATCAGGCCGACCGCGAGGCCGACGCCGCCGAGGACACCGAGGATCGAGCCGACGATGCCCAGCAGCAGCGCCTCGATCAGCACCGACCGGTTGATCTGCTTCCGGCTGGAGCCGATGGCCCGCATCAGGCCGATCTCACGGGTGCGCTGGGCGACCAGCATCGAGAAGGTGTTGACGATCAGGAAGATGCCGACCAGGACGGCGATCCCGGCGAAGCCGAGCATCGCGTACTTCATGACGTCCAGGAACGAGCCGATGTCGTCCTCGGCCTCCTTGCTGGACTCGGCCTTCGTCTGCACCTTCACACCGGTGCCGAGGTCGGCCAGCACGTTCTTCTTCAGCTGGTCATGGCTGACGCCCGGCTGGGCGGTGAGCATGTAGCTGGAGTACACCCCGGGAGCGCCGAGCAGCTTGCGCTGCGCGGTGTCGGTGTCCATGAAGACCAGCGTGGCGCCGGGGTTGGTCACCTGGAACGTGGCGATGCCGACGATCTTCGCGCGGAACTCGCCGGGGATGGCGATGATCCGCATCTCGTCGCCCAGCTTCAGCTTCTTGTTCTTCGCGGTGTCGGCGTCGACCATCACCTCGGTCGGGCCGCGCGGCGCGTGACCGGAGGTGACCTGGACCGAGCGGGTCTCGGTCGGGTCCCAGTTGGTGCCGATGGTCGGGGCGCCGGAGTCCGAGCCGATGCTGTTGTCGTTGCGGTCGGCGGCGGTGATCGACTGGCTGGTGGCGTCGCCGATCACCGACTTGACGCCGTCCACCTGCTTCAGCCGCGCCAGCTCCGAACCGGGCAGCGAGCGGATCCGGCCCTGCCGGGTGTCGTTGTCGCTGGCGCCCTTCGGGCTGACCGTGACATCGGAGGCGGTGCTCGCGAAGAGCTTGTCGAACGTGGCGTTGGTGGTGTCGGTGAAGACGAGCGTGCCGCAGACGAACGCCACCGACAGCAGCACGGCGATCGCCGACAGCGCCATCCGCCCCTTATGGGCGACGAAGTTGCGCAGTGAGGTCTTGAGGACGGTCATGACACCCGTCCTCGCGCGTCGAAGTGCTTCATGCGCTCCAGGACCAGATCGGCCGTCGGGTTGTACATCTCGTCGACGATCCGGCCGTCGGCCAGGTACAGCACACGGTTGGCGTAGGAGGCGGCGACCGGGTCGTGGGTGACCATCACGATGGTCTGGCCCAGCTCGTCCACCGACCGCTTGAGGAAGCCCAGCACCTCGGCACCGGCCCGCGAGTCCAGGTTTCCGGTCGGCTCGTCGCCGAAGATGATCTCGGGGCGGGCGGCGAGGGCGCGGGCCACCGCCACGCGCTGCTGCTGACCGCCGGAGAGCTGGTTCGGACGGTGCTTGAGCCGGCCGGCCAGGCCCACGGTCTCCACCACCCGGTCCAGCCAGGCCCGGTCGGGCTTACGGCCCGCGATGTCCATCGGCAGCGTGATGTTCTCGATCGCGGTGAGCGTCGGCAGCAGGTTGAACGCCTGGAAGATGAAGCCGATCCGGTCCCGGCGCAGCTTGGTGAGCTTCTTGTCCTTCAGCCCGGTGATCTCGGTCTCGTCGATGAAGATCTGCCCGGAGCTGACGGTGTCCAGACCGGCCAGGCAGTGCATCAGCGTCGACTTGCCGGAGCCGGACGGGCCCATGATCGCGGTGTACTGCCCACGGGCGATGTCCACGTCCACATGGTCCAAGGCCACCACCCGGGTCTCCCCCGAGCCATACGCCTTGACCACCTGACGTGCACGGGCGGCGACGGCCGTATGTCCTCCGCTGCCCCCGGTCCTGGGAATCGATACAGCCGTTGTCACGCTCGTTCTCCTTCAGTATTCGATCGGCGATGTCGCTCCCCGATCACGGCATCAAGATTGCCGTGATCCGGGAACCTCCGCGATGGGGAAGGACTCCCTCTCAGCGGTAGGGCTAGCCCCACCCCCTCGGTCGCGCAGCCCGTAGCAACCTTATGAAGCCGGGACGACAGGCTCCTCATCCGCCCGGACGAACCGGGAGTAGGAGTACAGGGTGGGCATCCCCTAGGGGAGTGAGTCCTGAGACTGACCCGGACTCAGGGTGAATACTGCACCCTTCCGCCACGTCAGGCTCAAGCCGGGCCTTCTGGACAGCCCGGATGCGTTCTTCCCCCAGCCTGTCCCGCCATGGAATCGTGGGTCGTACAAGAATCGTGCGTACGAGCGTCCCTCGTACGAACATCAGGGACACGTGCCGGCGCGTACCGGCGAAGGGAGCGCGCCACCGTGGGCGGCACCGCACGACGGCCGATGGACGCTGACCCCAAACCCCCCGCACCCCAGCCGCACCCCGGCGCCCCCACCCCCCGCGGCCGCCGCCCCGTCGCCGCCGCCCTCATGCTCGGCATGGCGCTGGCCGCGCTCGACTCGACCATCATCTCCACCGCCGTACCGCAGATCGTCGGCGACCTCGGCGGCTTCTCCGTCTTCTCCTGGCTCTTCTCCGGCTATCTGCTCGCCGTCACCGTCTCCCTGCCGCTGTACGGAAAGCTCTCCGACACCTTCGGCCGCAAACCCATCCTGCTCGCGGGCATCGTGGTCTTCCTCATCGGCTCACTGCTGTGCGCCGCCGCCTGGAACATGGCCTCCCTCATCGCCTTCCGGATCGTCCAGGGACTGGGCGGCGGGGCACTCCAGGGCACCATCCAGGTCGTCGCCGCCGACCTCTACCCGCTCAAGGAACGCCCCAAGATCCAGGCCAGGCTCTCCTCCGTCTGGGCGCTCTCCTCCGTGGCGGGCCCCGCGATCGGCGGAGTGCTCGCCGGATACGCCGACTGGCGCTGGATCTTCCTCATCAACCTGCCGGTCGGCGCCCTGGCGTTCCTCCTCATCACCCGCCATCTGCACGAACCGCGACGGCACCGGGAGGGCCGCCCCAGGATCGACTGGGCCGGGGCGCTCGGCGTCTTCCTCACCGGCGGACTGCTGCTCACCGCCCTCGTCCAGGGCGGGGTGGCCTGGGACTGGCTGTCCGCCCCCTCCCTCACCATGCTCGGCGGCGCCGCCGTATGCGCCGCGGCCACCGTATGGATCGAACGGCGCGCCGCCGAACCGATCATCCCCGGCTGGGTCTGGCGCCGCCGCACCATCTCGGCGGTCAACCTCGCCTTCGCCGCACTCGGCCTGCTGATGATCGCCCCGACCGTCTTCCTGCCCACCTACGCCCAGTCGGTGCTGGGACTCGGACCGATACCGGCCGGTTTCGTGCTCTCCACGATGACGCTGAGCTGGCCGATCGCGGCCGCGCTCAGCAGCCGCGTCTACAACCGCGTCGGCTTCCGGCGCTGCGCCATCACCGGCATGACGGCCGCCACCGTGATCCTGGCCGCCTTCCCCCTCCTCCCCTACCCCGGCGCCGCCTGGCAGCCCGCGCTGATCATGCTGCTGCTCGGGGGCGCCCTCGGGCTCTTCCAGCTGCCGCTGATCATCGGAGTGCAGTCGTCCGTCGAATGGGCCGAGCGCGGCACCGCCACCGCCTCGATCCTCTTCTGCCGCCAGGTCGGCCAGAGCCTCGGGGCGGCGCTCTTCGGGGCCGTCGCCAACGCGACCCTCGCCTCCCGGCTCACCGAAGCCCCCGACGCCATCCGGCCGGGGCTGCCCGACGACCTGGACTCGGTCTCCCGCGCCCTGGAACACCCCGGCGCCCTCACCGACCAGGCGGCCGGCTATCTGCGGCGGGCCGTGGACACCGCCGTCGACCACGTCTACCTGGGCTCGGCGACCGCCGCGCTGCTGGCGCTGCTGGTCCTGGTGTTCCTCGCCCCGCGCCGCTTCCCGGTCCGCACCGAGGCCGAGGCCGAGACGGAATCCTGACGGGGCCGACGGCACCCGGGTCCCAGCGTGCTCCGGGCCGCCTCCGCGAAGCCCGGCGGTGCGGTCAGGACTCGGGGCGCGGCGCCGCCGCAGCGTCCGCGAGACCCTGCGATGCGGTCAGGACTCGGGACGGGGCGCCACCGCAGCGTCCGCGAGACCCCGCGCTGCGGTCAGGACTCGGGGCGCGGCGCCGCCGCCGCGTCCTCCGCCGCCACCGGCCTACCGGTCAGCGCCGCCAGGCTGCCGCGCACATGCTCCAGATGCGCCTTGAGCTCCTCACGCCGCTCCACATGCTCGCGCAACGTCCGCTCCGTCTCCCGCGCCAGACGCTCCTCGCGGGCCCGCGCCTGCGCGATGATCTCCGCCGCCTGCGCCTGCGCGTCCTCCTGCCGCAGCCGCGCCGCCTGCTCGGCCATCCCGTACTCCCGCTTGGCGTCGGCGAGCGTCGCCTGGGCGTACTCCTCCAGCTGGGCCAGCCGGGCCGTCATCGCGTTGTCCCGCTCGGCCACTTCACGGCCCGCCGCCTCCCACCGCTCGGCGTGCTCCCGCTCCTGCTCGGCCAGGATCCCGGCGGCGCGCTGCCGCATCTCCTTCAGCTCCGCCAGCGCCTGGGTCCGCCACTCCTTGGCGTCCTGCCGCGAGACGGCCCGCAGCTCGTCCACATCCACCTGGGCCGACTCCAGGGTGGCGCGCGCCGCCACCTCGGCGGCCTCGCGGACCCGCTCTGCCTCGTCACGGGCGGCGTCCCGCACCGAACGGGCCACCACCTGCGCCGCCTCCCACTCCTCCTGCGCCGACGCCTCGGCCGCCGCCCGCAGACAGACGACCTCCTCCTCGGCCGCCATGAGGATCAGCTGGGCCCGGTCGCCGAGCGACTCATAGGTCTGGGGGGCCAGTTGGGCGATCACCTCGCGCAGCCGCTCCGCCTCGGCGGTCAGCTCATTGGCCAGCACGGTCAGGCGCGCGGCGCGCTCCCACGCCGCGTCCCGCGCCTCGGACAGCTCCGCCACATAGTGGTCGACCTGCGCGGGCCGGTAGCCACGGCCCCGTCCGCCGACGATGGTGAAGCCCTGACGTGACACCGATGCGCCCATCCTTGGAACCCCTTTTGTCCGGTATGCAACGCGCTTCGGCGCACATCTTTATAGATGGCCTCTCATCCCCCATAACGCGACACTCCGCCCAAACCTCCGGCCGGGACCGCCGCCGGTGACAACAACGACGAGGCGCCCGCCCCCGTCACGGGGGTCGGGCGCCTCGATCGCCATTCCTGCGGTGCGCGCGGTCACAGCCGCGCGGACGGACCTACAACAGACCGTCCCACATCTGCTCCAGCAGCACCGCCCACCAGTTGTCCGGAGCCGACAACGCCGCCGGATCCAGACCCGCGAGCTGCGCCTGGAAGTCCACCGTCCACCGGCCCGCCTGGTCCGGCGTCAGCCCGTACCGCAGCCGCCACATCCGGCCCAGCAGCGCCATGCAGCGCACGAACTCCGGCAGCCCGGTGTTCACGAACTGCGGCGGCGTCGGCTGCGGCGTCGCCTCCAGCGGCACCGCCACGATGTTCGCCGTGCCGTACTGCACACACAGCTGACGGCCGAAGTCATTGCCCATGACCAGGTACGAACCCGCGTCCGACGCGGGCTGCACCCCACGCTCCGCCGCCAGCTCCGCCAGCGTCGGCACCGGACGGCCCGCCTGCGCCTGCGCCCAGAAGAACGGACCGAAGTCCAGCGGCAGCCCCGCCCACACCAGCGTCTGCGCCACCACCTCCGGAACGCCCATCCGCGACACCGCCCGCTGGTCGAAGCGGACGATGCCCTGCGGCCCGAACGCCTGGCCCAGCTCATGCGCCAGACCCTCCGGCGGCACCGGCGGAATCGGCTGGACCTGGCTGGGATGCGGCAGCGGCACCCGGTTCGGCGCCGGACGGGCCGGGCCGTCCGCCACCTGGTGCAGCTCGCCCTGGTGCTCCAGCAGATGACGCACACCCTGCTGCCGGGTCGCGTGATCACGGCCGTACGGAGCGGTGTGGCTGATCCGCACCTGCGGCCAGCTCTCCCGGATCATCCGGGCGCAGTAACCACCGGGCAGATCACAGGACTCCAACTCGGTGTGCAGCTCCAGCACCTGCTGCGGCGGCACGTTCATCGCCCGCAGCTCATGCAGGATCTGCCACTCCGGATGCGGCGTCCCGGGCGCCGAACGGCGGATCAGCTGCTGCTCCGAACCGTCCTGCGCGCGGTAGCGCAGCACCGCCATATAGCCCGGACCCACGGTCGGCTGACCGGGGGGCGGCGGCGGATACGCATAGCCGGGCTGCGACCCCATACCCGGCACGGGCGTGCCGGGAGCGGGCGTACCCGGGGCGGGCATCCCCGGGGCAGGGGTGCCCGGCGCGGATGTGCCGGGGGCGGGCATCCCCGGAGCGGGCGTACCCGGAGCGGGCATACCCGGCGGCGGGGCCAGGCCCTGCACCGGAGCACCGGCGGGCGGAGGCATACCGGGAGCGCCCGGCGCGCCCGGTCCACCCGGATACGGCGGCCCGCCCGCGCCCGGCGGGGGCGGCGGCGTCTGCGGACCACCCGCACCGGGGACACCGGGTGGGCCGGGCGGCTGCGGGCCGGATGGGGCACCCTGGCCCGGAGCGCCGGGGGGCGGGGTCTGGCCACCGGGCACACCCGGACCACCCGCGAGCATCGTCGCGGCGGCATGCACCCCACCACCGGGCGCACCGGGCACACCCGGCGGAGGCGGCGTCTGACCACCACCGGGCGCACCGGGCGTACCGGGAGGGCCGGGCGGACCAGGGGGGCCGGGAGGACCGGGCGGACCAGGTGGCTGCGGGGCGCCCGGGGGCGGGGCCTGGCCACCGGGCACACCCGGACCACCCGCGAGCATCGTCGCGGCGGCATGCACCCCACCACCGGGCGCACCGGGCACACCCGGCGGAGGCGGCGTCTGACCACCACCGGGCGCACCGGGCGTACCGGGAGGGCCGGGCGGACCAGGAGGGCCGGGCGGGCCGGGCGGCTGCGGGCCGCCACCGGGGCCGTCGGGGCCGAGCTGCGAGACCAGCTGCGTCGGTACGTACCCCCCGGCCGGAGCGCCGGGGGCACCGGGCCCCGACGGCGCGGGCGGCGGCGCGGAGTCCGCACCCGGCCGGGCGCCGGGTGCCCCCGGCGCACCGGGCGGCGGAGGCATCGCACCGCCGCCCGCCTTGCGGGTGGCGGCGTCCGCGATATCACCCGGGTTGGCACCCTGGCCGGCGCCGGGGCCGCCCTGCTGCTCCGGGAAGTCGAGGGACGGGGCGATGGCGGTGGGCGGCAGCGAGCTGCCGCCGGACATCAACTCGGTCTTGGCGTCGGGCCGTACACCCGGCGGCGGAGTGTCCTCGTCGTCGGAGCCCGCGAGCGGCGGCGCGAAGACCGTGGCGGGCGGGGCGACCGAGCGGTCGTCGTCGCCCTTGATGTCCGTACCGGCCCACGGCGTACTGTCGCCGGGCTTCGCCGCGTTGCCTGCCTGGCTCCCCGAGGAGGGCATACCGGCGTCCGGCACGGGCGGGGCCCACGGGCTCGCACCGCCGGGGCCCGCCCCACCGGACGGAGGCGGCGCGCCCTGCCGGCCCTCGCCCCCGGACGGGGCACCGGAACCGGACCGGGCGTCCTGCTGCGAGCCGGCCGCGAGCGGGCGCGCGACACCGTCGGACGGCCAGTCGTCCACGGCCCCACCCCGCCCCTGCGGCGCACCCGGAACAGGACCGCCGGAAACAGGCGCACCCGGAACAGGCCCGGGCGGAACGGGCCCAGGCGCAGCGGGCGGACCCGGAACAGGCGGCGCGCCCGGTGTGCTGTGGGGCGCACCCGGCGCGGCGCTCCGCGCCCCGCCGTCCGACGGCCAGTCGTCCTCGCCCGAGATCCGGGGTGCCGACACCCCGGGCCCGGCCCCGGGACCACCGGCCGACGGCCAGTCGTCCTCCGGAGGCGGAGCGGCCGAAGCGGCGGAAGGAGCAGGAGAAGCAGAAGGAGCGGAAGGCGTGGAAGGGGCAGGAGGAGCCGAAGCGGCGGAAGAGGCCGACACCGGCGCGGAGGCATCGGGCGCGCCCCCGCCCGGCTCCGCCCCCGGCCGCTGCCCTGGAACGTCCGCCGACCCCTCGGGCCGGCCGCTCATCGCGTCCGCCGCCTCCTGCAGCCACTCCGGCGGAGTGAGCAGGAAGGACGTCGCGTTCAAGTCGATGCGCTGCTGCCGGCCGGTGGTGGACTCGTCACGGGAGCCGTCCGTCGTGCCGTACCGCTCCTCGTAACGGCGGATCACCTCACCCACCGGAAGCCCCGGCCACAGCGTGGTCTCGCCGCTGTCGCGGGCGATCACCATCCGCGTGCCCTCGGCCCCCCGGCCCGAGACCGGCCCGTCCGCCCGGTCCTCGGCCCAGACCACAAAGCCCAGATCGAACTCCCGGACCCGCGCCTCGCGCTGCTGATAAGCCGGCACATCGCCGTTGATCCAGAGTTCCGCGCGCTCCTGCGCCTGTGCGAAGGTCACCATCGCGCTCACCCCTCCACCGGGACGGCGTACGCGAATCCACCGTCCACCATCAGGTTCGCCACGGTCTCCAGCTCCGGCGGATTGCCCGCCAGCCGGAGCAGGAAGGCGTCGAAGTCGTCGCCGCACGGCAGCAACAGCCGCCCCACCCGCTCCTGGACCGTCCAGCCGTCACGGTCCCGCGCGTCGTCATACGCACAGAACCACACCGAGCCGATCGCGTCACCCTTCACCTTGACCGCGATCACACCACCCTGGACGAAACCCACGCCCAGATAGTCCTTGGTGAAGTGATCCCGCAGACACTTGTTGATATAGACGAGGTCATTGACCGCCGCCTCGTCGCGCACCGTGAAGAACGGCTGGTCGATCAGCAGCCCCAGCTCCGGATCCAGCGCCGTGCCGACCGGTGCGCAGCCGCCCGCCGCCTTGAGGAAGGCGCGGTACGACTCCGGCAGCCGATAGCCCAGGTCCTCCTCGACACCGAGCACCTGCTCCTCGGTGACCGAAATGCCCCTCAGCGGCAGGCCCACATGAATCGGCCGGGTCTCCTGCAGCGGGCGAGTGCCCCGCTTCTCCTGGTCCACCTGCGCCGTCGCAAGCCCACCGTGATGCCGCAGCAGCGCCTTGACCTCGACCGGAACCAGCTCCATCCGGCGGGTGCCGACCACGTGGTGCCAGGTCCAGCCGTGCGGCGTGGCCACCGCCGACGCCCCGTTCCACAGCTCATGGCCGGTGGCGTGCAGTGCCGCGTTCGCCGACACATAGTCCGTCAGCCGCAGCTCGTCGACGCCGAACCCCTCCGGGGGCTCGGCGATTTCGGCGGCCGCACGCGCATACGGCGAAAAGTCCGGAAAGCCGTGTTCGTCCACTCGGACGCCCTTGGGGTGGCGCGCGGCCCGGACGGGATCCGGGAAGTGCACGACCTGCCCGGCGTAGGCCGTGTTCGGTGGCGCGGCATGCTGCCCGAGCCGACCTGTCGTCATGGCGGTTGCCCCCTGCTGATGCTGGCTACTGGGCACAGCCTATGCGGTGACGCAACCGGCCGAACCGGGCGGCCATCCCCCCTCATGACGGCCTCCGCCCCCACCAGGTCGTTCAGGCCCGGACTACCGCAGCGCCCGCGGGATTTGGCAATCTGATCATTGCAACCGGGGGATTGCACAGGGAGGGATCCACCACATGCACATCACGCAGAGCAACGGAGGCGGCGACGGCGCCGCCCTCGCGGCCGGCGACCCCCGGCTGAGATGGAGCAGCGTCGACCCCGACGCCGGCCCACCGCCGCTCAACCGCCGCCGCGACGGCATCCTGCCCGCCGTCGCGGCCGCGCTCTCCGTCCGCGGCGAGACGCTGACCTGCACCGGAGGCAAGGCCGAACAGCCGCCCACCCTCCACCCACTAGTCCAGGAATTCCTCGACGCACTCGCCAGCGGCCAGCGCGAACGTTTCACCGGACGCTGCCCCGAAGCGATCCTGCTCTCCCGCCACCTGGCCAACGTCGAAGCAGCCCGCTCCAAACGCGCCTCCCGCAAACCGCTCACCCAGGGTGAAGCCCGCCGCTCCCTCAAACACGCCAAACTCACCACCCGCAGAATCCGCGAAGCAGGCGACCCCCAGCACGGCAGCTACGCCCCGCCCTGCCTGTCCTGCGCCGCACTCCTGGCCCACTTCGGCGTACGGACGGTGGGTGAGACCCCATGAACCAGGCACATCAGGCACCACAAGCACCACAGGCCCCGGAGGCGGCACAGACACCGCCGACACGCCCGGCCCGACAACCCATCGACCGCCTGGACGTCACCCGCTTCTCCGTCGCCGTCGACGCCGCCCTCCGCGACGCCGGCTGGCAACCCGGCCGCTGGGACATGCACCGCGCCGAAATCTGGGCCGACACCCTCCGCGCCCACACCTCCCCCGCAGGCCACCGCCACACCGTCTTCCCGGCCGCCGTCGAAGCCTGGGCCGAATTCGGCGGACTCCACATCCAGCCACCCGGCACGGGCCGCGAAATCGCCCCCACCCCCTTCCGCATCGACCCCCTGCACGGCCTCCACCTCGCCCGCACCCTCGGCGACCTGGGCCACGCCCTCGAAACCGAAATCTGCCCCCTGGGCGAAGAATCCGACGGACAGGCACTGCTCACCATCGACGCGGAAGGCCGGGTCTACAGCCTCGACCACACCGGAGACTGGTACCTCGGCCCCACCCTCGACGCCGCCCTCAGCACCCTCGTCACCGGCGCACTCCCGGCCAGACTGGCCCGCGCATAACCCACGCACCCCGCACCATCCGGCAGGCCACCGGCACTAGGCGCGCTGCGCCCGCTCCACACCCCCGCCGCGCCCCTCGGCCGCCGCGCCATCCATCGGGCGGCCCTCCGGCCGATCCCCGCAGTCCGTGTGATCCTTCTCATCCACACTGCCGGTGTGATCCGCGTCATCCCTGCCGTCGCCGTCATCCCTGCCGTCGCCGTCATCCGTGCCATCCGTGCCATCCGGAATGACCGCCGACACACGGAAACCACCCGCCTCCGTGGCCCCCGACACAAAACCCCCACCGAGCGTCGAAACCCGCTCCCGCATCCCCACCAGACCATTCCCCCCACTCGGCAACCCGGCATCCGCCGCACCCCGCTCCGACGGCCCGTTCTCCACCTGCACCGCGATCTCGGCCGAACGATGCGCCACCCGAACCCGGGCACTCGCACCCGGAGCATGCTTATGGACGTTGGTCAACGCCTCCTGCACCACCCGATACGCCGTCTGCTCCACCGGAGCCGCATACCGCCGCTCCTCACCCTCCACCGACAGCTCCACCGCCATCCCCGCCGCCCGGGACTGCCCCACCAGCGCCTCCAGCTCCGCCAGCCGCGGCCCCCCGAGCACCCCCACATCCCTCCCCACCGACCCCGCGGCCCGAGCAGCCGCCGAAGCCGCCGCCGCCACCGACGCCAGCGGCCGCTCCTCCGCAACACCCGCGGACGAACCATCGACATCCACAGAAGACCCGGCCACATCCGCGACCCGATCCCCCGCAGCGGACACCGGCCCCGACGCGACAGCGGCCGACCCCGCACCCGGAGCCCGCAGACCATCCTCCGACCGCAGCACCCCCAACATCTGCCGCAACTCCGTCAGCGCCTGCCGCCCCATATCGCCCACCAGCGCCGCGTTCTTCGACGCCTTCTCCGGATCCTTCAGCGCCACCGCCTGCAACGCCGCCGCATGCACCACCATCAAACTCACCCGGTGCGCCACCACGTCATGCATCTCCCGCGCGATCCGAGTCCGCTCCTCATTACGCGCCCACTCCGCCCGCTCCTCCGCCCGCTCCGCCAGCAGCGACAGCTCCCGCTCCAAACCGTCCGCCCGCTCCCGCAGACTCTCCACCAACCGCCGCCGCGCCCGGACATACAACCCCAACAGCACCGGCGGAGCCGTCAGCCCCAACGTGAGCACCATGGCGAACATCGGGGCCTCCCACACGGAGGTCCCCAGACCACTTTGCGGATTGTCCCGCCGAAGACCGATCACCGTGACGAGGAAACTCCCCACCGCCGCCATCCCGGCCAGCAACGCCGTGATCCGGCGCGGCACCTCGGACGACGCCAGCGTGTACAACGACACGACACCGAGCAGCAGACCCATCTCGGCGGGCGTGATCGCGATCGATATCAGCACCACGGCGATCGCCCAGCGCCGCCGCAACACCAGCGTGGCCCCGACGACCACCCCGATCAGCACCCCGAGGGCGACCGGAATCCGGGCATCATGTGCGAAAAAGACACCCTCAACGGCACACTCCACCGCCGACGCCACGGCGAGCAGGACATCGAGCCCCATACTCCGCCGCCGCGACCACCACCACGGCCCCACGGGCACGCCCCGCGCGCCCGTCGCCTCTTCCCCCGTCGAACTCATAGCGACCAGCCTACGGCCGGGCGCCAGCGCTTTTCCCGGGGACACGGCGGCGCATAAGAGACTCGAACATCAGGCAAAACCGCCCATTTAACTCGAACGAATGAATCGCCCACGTTTTCGACCCGGCACGTCCGGATGTCGAACGACCCTGTGGCCATGAACGCACCACGACGCCGCGACGGCGACAGCATGGGCGGCCTCCTCGACGGGTCGACCACGTTCGAAGAACTGAGAGAACGGGCGATCGCGTTACGGAAAGAGGGGATGAGCCGCAGACAGATCCGCGACCGGCTGAAGGTCAGCAACAACGACATCCTGAACCGCCTCCTGGAGGGCGAGCCGCCACCCGAGTGGACCAAGCGCCCCAACGCCAAGGACGACCTCCGGGCCAGAGCCCGCGAGATGCGGCTGCGGGGGATGACCTACGACAGGATCCAGCTGGAGCTCGGCTGCTCCAAGAGCTCCATCTCGCTCTGGGTCCGCGACCTGCCGAAACCGGACCGACCGACCCGCACCCGGGAGGAGGCGTCGGCGATCGCAAAGCGGGGGTGGGAGGCGACGATGCGGCAGCGGGAGATCGAACGGCAGCAGAGGAAGCTCGCCGCCGCGAGGGAGGTCGGCGAGCTCACCGACCGGGAGCTCTTCCTGGTGGGGGTGGGGCTCTACTGGTCCGAGGGCGCGAAGAGCAAGCCGCACAATCCCACAGAAAAGGCCACCTTCATCAACAGCGACCCCGACATGATCCAACTCTATCTGGCCTGGCTGTCCCTGCTCGGCGTCGAGCCCGAACGACTGCGCTATCGCGTCATGATCCATGAATCCGCCCAGGTCGCCGACGCGGAACGCTACTGGGCAGAGGCCATCGGCGTGGACGTCACCGCCCTCGAGAGAACGACGCTGAAGAAGCACAACCCGAAGACGGTCCGCAAGAACGTGGGCGAGGGATACCGGGGCTGTCTGGTGGTTCGCGTCCTCAAGAGCGCTGACCTATACCGTCGCATTGAAGGCTGGTGGTACGGCATAGTGGTGGGGGCCAGGTCGACGATCTAGCGGATTGTCCGATTTGGCACTTTTGCCATCCCCTGTGGTGTAATCGGCAACACGACCGGTTTTGGTCCGGTTGTTCCAGGTTCGAGTCCTGGCGGGGGAGCTTCATATTCCGTTTTCCCGGGTCCCGACCGTCCGGCTCGGGACCCTCCTTCCTTTCCGCCCGGAAACCTCTCGGTATCCTGCGGGTGTCCACCCCCGAAGCCGAAGGGCACACCCGTGAGCGCCAACCGCCCGGCCGCCGTCGTCGTCCTCGCAGCGGGTGAGGGCACCCGCATGAAATCGGCGACCCCGAAGGTTCTGCACGCCCTCTGCGGCCGCTCCCTCGTCGGGCACGTCGTAGCCGCCTCCCGCGAGCTCTCGCCCGAGCATCTCGTCGTCGTGGTCGGCCACGCCCGGGAGCAGGTCACCGCGCATCTGGCCGAGATCGACGCGGAGGTGCGCACCGCCGTCCAGCATGAGCAGAACGGCACCGGGCACGCCGTCCGGATGGGTCTGGAGGAGCTGTCCGACAGCGGGGTCGCCCTCGACGGCACCGTGATCGTCGTCTGTGGTGATACGCCGCTGCTGACCGGTGAGACGCTCCAGCGGCTCGCCGCGGCGCACTCCGGCGACGGGAACGCCGTGACCGTGCTGAGCGCCGAGGTCCCCGACGCCACCGGTTACGGCCGGATCGTGCGGGACGACGCGAACGGCGCCGTGACCGCGATCGTGGAGCACAAGGACGCGACCGACGCGCAGCGCGCGATCCGTGAGATCAACTCCGGGGTCTTCGCCTTTGACGCGCAGCTGCTCACGGACGCCCTCGGCAAGGTGCGCACCGACAACAGCCAGGGTGAGGAGTACCTCACGGATGTGCTGGGCATTCTGCGCGAGGCCGGGCATCGGGTGGGCGCGTGTGTGGCGGCGGATCACCGGGAGATCGTGGGGATCAACAATCGGGTGCAGCTGGCGGAGGCGCGCCGGCTGCTGAACGACCGGTTGCTGGAGCGGGCGATGCTGAGCGGGGTGACGGTCGTGGATCCGGCCACCACGTGGATCGATGTGACGGTCACTTTCGAGCCGGATGCGCTGGTGCACCCGGGTACCCAGTTGCTGGGGGCCACCCATCTGGCCGCGGATGCCGAGGTGGGGCCGAATTCCCGGCTCACGGACACCGCGGTCGGGGCGGGCGCGGTGGTGGCGTTCACGGTGGCGGACGGTGCGGTGGTCGGCGCGGGGGCGAGTGTGGGGCCGTACGCGTATCTGCGTCCGGGGACTCGGCTGGGTGCGAAGGCCAAGGCGGGCACGTATGTGGAGATGAAGAACGCGACGATCGGCGAGGGCACGAAGGTGCCGCATTTGTCCTATGTGGGCGATGCGACGATCGGTGAGCAGACCAATATCGGTGCGGCGAGCGTCTTCGTGAACTACGACGGTGTGCACAAGCACCACACCACCATCGGCAGTCATTGCCGGACCGGGGCCGACAACATGCTTGTGGCTCCCGTCACGATCGGGGACGGGGCTTATACCGCCGCCGGCTCGGTCATCACCAAGGATGTGCCCCCGGGCTCGCTCGCCGTCGCACGCGGACAGCAGCGGAATATCGAGGGCTGGGTCGCCCGCAAGCGTCCCGGAAGTGCCGCGGCACGGGCCGCCGAGGCCGCTCGTCGGGAGGACGAGGGCCAGCAGTGACATGTGCACAGGTACGTCGTGCGGGGCGTACGGTGAGAAGTGCACCAAAGTGACATCCAAGGAGACTTGTTGTGACCGGGATCAAGACGACCGGCGAGAAGAAGCTGATGTTCTTCTCCGGCCGCGCCCACCCCGAGCTGGCCGAGGAGGTCGCCCATGAGCTGGGCGTCAGCTTGGTCCCGACCAAGGCATTCGACTTCGCCAATGGCGAGATCTACGTTCGCTTCCAGGAGTCCGCGCGCGGTGCCGACTGCTTTTTGATCCAGAGCCATACGACTCCGATCAATAAGTGGATCATGGAGCAGCTCATCATGGTCGATGCGTTGAAGCGGGCTTCCGCGCGCTCGATCACGGTGATCGTTCCGTTCTACGGCTATGCCCGTCAGGACAAGAAGCACCGTGGCCGTGAGCCCATCTCGGCGCGGTTGATCGCGGACATGCTGAAGACGGCGGGTGCCGACCGGATTCTCACGGTCGATCTGCACACGGACCAGATCCAGGGCTTCTTCGACGGTCCGGTGGACCATCTGTTCGCGCTGCCGGTGCTCGCGGACTATGTGGGTGCGAAGGTCGACCGGTCGAAGCTGACCGTGGTGTCGCCGGACGCCGGCCGGGTGCGGGTGGCGGACCGCTGGTGCGACCGGCTGGGCGCGCCGCTGGCGATTGTGCACAAGCGGCGGGATCCGGATGTGGCGAATCAGGTCACGGTGCATGAGGTGGTCGGTGATGTGCGGGGCCGGGTGTGTGTGCTGGTCGACGACATGATCGACACGGGTGGCACGATCTGTGCGGCGGCGGAGGCGCTGTTCGCCAATGGTGCGGAGGACGTGATCGTGACGGCCACGCATGGTGTGCTGTCGGGTCCGGCGGCGGATCGGCTGAAGAACTCGAAGGTCAGTGAGTTCGTGTTCACCAATACGTTGCCGACTCCGGGTGAGGTGGAGCTGGACAAGGTGACGGTGTTGTCGATGGCTCCGACGATTGCTCGCGCGGTGCAGGAGGTCTTCGAGGATGGCTCGGTTACGAGCCTGTTCGAGGAGCAGGCGTGAGCGGCTTAACCTGCTCTGTCCGGGTCTGGAGGCCACTCCCGTTCGGGGGTGGCCTCTACCGTTGGTAGAATTGCCGGGTTGCTCGGCGAGGGAGGCCGCGTTCGTTCGCGGCTGTCCGTTATCGACGCGCTCTTCGTAGCAAGGTCTGTCGTGGGCCGGGTGACGCCCACACACCGTAAACGATCTACGAGGAGTGCCCCATGGCCGAGGTCAAGATCTCCGCTCAGCCCCGTACCGAGTTCGGCAAGGGTGCGGCCCGGCGTACCCGTGCGGCCGACCGTGTTCCCGGCGTGGTCTACGGCCACGGCGTCGACCCGCTGCATGTCACGCTTCCGGCGCATGACCTGCTGATGGCGCTGAAGACCCCGAACGTTCTGCTGCGTCTGAAGGTCGAGGGCGGCAAGGACGAGCTGGTCATCCCGAAGGCCGTACAGCGTCACCCGATCAAGATCGGCGTTCTGGAGCATGTCGACCTGCTGCTGGTGCAGAAGGGCGAGAAGGTCACCGTGGAGGTGCCGATCCTCACCGAGGGCGACCTGGCCCCGGGTGGCAACCTGCTCGAGCACCTGCTGAACGCGCTGCCGGTCGAGACCGAGGCGACCCACATCCCGGAGTCGGTCACCGTCTCCATCGCGGGTCTGGACGCGGGTGCCACGATCCACGCCAAGGACATCGCCCTTCCGGCGGGCACCACGCTGGCGGTCGAGGACGACGCGGCCGTGCTGCAGGTGGTCGCCGCCCAGGCCGAGGCTCCGGCCGAGGAGGGCGCCGAGGGCGAGGCCGAGGGCGCCGAGGCGTAGTCTTCGGCTGCTCCCGTTCGCTTTTCCGGCCGCCGTCCCGCCTGTGTGGTGGGGCGGCGGCCGTCCTCAAGGAGAGACATCCAGATGACGGACGACGCGAGCCCTTGGCTTGTGGTGGGCCTCGGCAATCCCGGGGGCGAGTACGCGGGCAATCGCCACAATGTCGGCTTCATGGTGGCCGATCTGCTGGCGGAGCGGATGGGTGCCCGTTTCAAGGCGCATAAGTCGCGGGCGCAGGTCGTCGAGGGCCGGGTGGGTCCGCCGGGGCCGTTGAGCCGCCGGGTCGTGGTCGCCAAGCCGATGTCCTTCATGAATCTGTCGGGCGGTCCGGTGACCGCGCTGCGCGACTTCTACAAGGTGCCGGTGGGTCATGTCGTGGCGGTCCATGATGAATTGGACATCGATTACGGCGCGCTGCGGTTGAAGGTCGGCGGGGGTGACAATGGCCACAATGGGTTGAAGTCGATCACCAAGTCGTTGGGGGCGGATTACTGCCGGGTGCGCTTCGGGATCGGCCGTCCGCCGGGTCGGATGGATGTCGCGGCGTTTGTGCTGAAGGACTTTTCCGCTGCGGAGCGCAAGGAGTTGGACTATTTCGTGGACCGTGCGGCGGATGCGGTGGAGACGCTGATCGCGGACGGTCTGGAGCGCGCTCAGGGTACGTACAACTCCTGAAAAACGCCGTTCGCCCGTTTGTTCGGCGGAAGGTTGACCGGGCGCCCGGGGATGGCAAGGATCGCCGCCATGGCTTCCACCGGTGTGACCAAGCGCAGCCGTACGCGGCGGGCGGGCGAGAGCGCGTACGGGCTCCTGTTGCTGGCGAAGAACGTGGCGATGGGGCTTGTCGCGTTGCTGATCCTGGCCGCCGGGGTGTGGTCGTCCTGGGATGACGCCAAGCCGGCGATGCTCACCAAGGGGCTTGAACGCGGCACCGTGACGGTCTCCGACTGCGGTGAAGAGTGGTGCACCGGCTCGTTCGCCCCGGCCCGCGCGGGTGGCGAGTCCCATGGCCGGGTGCAGGTCGACAAGGCGGTCACGGACGGGACGGGCGACCGGTTCCCGGTGGCCCTCAAGCCGGGCACGGACCGCGCCGTCCGCACGGGTGCCGCGGGCATCCTCCACGCCTGGGTCCCCTTCGGTGGCGCGCTCCTCCTCACGTCCCTGATCGTCGCGGGCGGTCTCGGCCTGCGCCGCACGGGCTGGACGATGGGCCTGCTGGGCGCGGCGCTGCTGGGGGCGTCCTTCGCGACGCTTACGCTGTAGCGTTTTTCGCGGCGCCCCCGCGTCTGGGCTCGCCTCTCGTCAGGCGCCACCACGCCGTGGTGTAACCGGTCCCGTGGCACGCCTAGTTCGGCACCGCCGACCGCCACCATGGGAGTCCTCGCCGTCCCGGCGGGAAGAAAAGCGGACCCGGCCGACCGCCGGAGCGGTGACGCCGGAGCAATCACCGGGCGCCCCCGCGAACGCGCGAACGCGCACACCGTCGTGTGACTCGTCCCGTGGCACGGCCGGTTCGGCACCGCCGGACCCCACCGTGGGAGTTCTCGCCGTCGCGGCGGGGAAGAGGTGGCAGGCAGCGGCGGGGCCTGCTGCGTGTCGGGGGGTCGGGGGCGGAGCCCCCGGAAGCATCAACCCACCAACGCATGCCGGGCGGGCCCGCTCCCCCGTGGGGAGCGGGCCCGCCCGGCGTCACGGCATACGCCCTGTTCAGCCCGTGTTGCGGAGGCCCGCCGCGACGCCGTTGACCGTGAGGAGGAGGGCGCGGCCGAGCAGCGGGTCGGGCTCTTCGCCTCGTTCGCGGGCGGTGCGCTGGCGGTGGAGCAGGGTCACCTGCAGGTACGAGATCGGGTCGAGGTAGGCGTCCCGGACGTGGAAGGTCTGCTTCAGCACCGGGTTGGAGTCGAGGAGTTCGCGCTCCCCGGTGATGCGCAGTACCTCTCGTACCGTCAGTTCGTGCTCTTCCTGGATGACGTCGAAGACGTGCTTGAGGTCTTCGGGGACCAGCGTGTCGACGTAGTGGCGGGCGATCCGCAGATCGGTCTTGGCCAACGTCATTTCGACGTTGGACAGGAAGTTGCGGAAGAAGTGCCAGTGCTGGTGCATTTCGTCGAGGACGCCGTCGAGTCCTGCTTCGCGGGCGGCCTTGAGGCCGGAGCCGACGCCGAACCAGCCGGGGACGATCTGCCGGGACTGGGTCCAGCCGAAGACCCAGGGGATGGCGCGGAGTCCGTCGAGGCCGGCGCCGGAGTCGGGGCGGCGGGAGGGCCGGGAGCCGAGGTGGAGGTCGGCGAGCTGGTCGACGGGGGTGGAGGCGAAGAAGTACGCGGGCAGGTCGGGGTCGTCGACGAGGGCGCGGTAGGCGCCGTGGGCGGCGTCGGAGACGGTTTCCATGGTCGCGTCCCACCGGGCGAGTGCCTCGTCGGACTGGCGGGGCGCGGTGTGCAGGGCGGATGCCTGCAACGTGGCGGCCACCGTCAGCTCCAGGTTCTCGCGGGCGAGCGAGGGCACGAGGTACTTGTCGGAGATGACCTCGCCCTGTTCGGTGACCTTGATCTCGCCTTCGAGGGTGCCCCAGGGCTGGGCGAGGATCGCGTCGTGGGTGGGGCCGCCGCCGCGGCCGACGGTGCCGCCGCGGCCGTGGAAGAGCCGCAGCCGTACGCCGTGCCGGTGGGCGACGTCGCGCAGCAGCCGCTGGGCGCGGTGGATTTCCCACTGGGAGGTGGTGATGCCGCCGAACTTGGACGAGTCGGAGTAGCCGAGCATGACCTCCTGGACGTCGCCGCGGAGGGCGACGAGGCGTCGGTAGGAGGGGTCGGCGAGCATTTCGTCGAGGAGCTTGTCGGCGATCTTGAGTTCTTCGGTGGTCTCCAGCAGCGGGACGATGCCGATCTTGGCCCAGCCGGCGTGGAGGTCGATGAGTCCGGCCTCGCGGGCGAGGACGGCGGCGGCGAAGACGTCGTCGGAGCCCTGGCACATGGAGATGATGTAGGACTCGACGATGTCGGGGCCGAAGCGCTCGAAGGAGTCGCGGATGGTGCGGAAGACGCCGAGGGTCTTGGCGCCGGCGGCGTCGAGGGGGGCCGGGCTGGGGGCGAGGGGGCGCCGGGAGCGCAGTTCCTTGGCGAGGAGCTTGCGGCGGTAGTCGCGGGGCATGTCGGCGTAGCGCCAGGATTCCTCGCCGAGCCGGTCGAAGAGCTGGCCGAGGGCGTGGTGGTGGGCGTCGGCGTGTTCGCGGACGTCCATGGTGGCGAGCTGGAGGCCGAAGGCGGCGAGGGTGCGGATGGCGCGTTCGAGCCGGCCGCCGGCGATGAGGTGGCCGCGGTGGGCGCGCAGGGAGTCCTGGATGAGGTGGAGGTCGGTGAGGAGTTCGCCGGAGCCGAGGTAGTCGCGGCCGGGCTGGTGGGGGGTGTCGCCGGCGAGCCGTTCGCGGGTGTTGACGATCTTCTGCCGCATGCAGGTGGCCTTGAGCCGGTAGGGCTCTTCGGCGTTGAGCCGCTTGTAGCGCGGGCTGATCTCGGGCAGCAGTTCGAGGTCGCGCTGGAGGGAGGCGAGGAGTTCCTCGGAGGCGCCGGTGTTGCGGATGGAGCTGGAGAGGGCGGCGCGCAGGTCGTCGATGATCTCCAGGGCGTCGTTGATGCCGTGTTCGTGCTGGAGGATCAGGACGTCGCGGGTCACCTCGGGGGTGACGTTGGGGTTGCCGTCGCGGTCGCCGCCGATCCAGGTGCCGAAGGTGAGGGGGCGGGTGGTGGCGGGCAGCTCGACGCCGACGCGCATCAGTTCGGCGGTGAGGTCCTCGAGGACGTCGCCGACGGCGCCGGCGTGCAGTTCGTCGAGGTAGTAGATGGCGTTGCGGGCCTCGTCGGCGGGTTCGGGGCGGGCGACGCGCAGTTCGTCGGTCTGCCAGAGCAGGTCGATGTTCTCGGCGAGCCGCAGGTCGGCGCGGCGGGCGTCGCCGCCGACGGCGAGGGTGTCGAGCAGTTCGGCGATGCGGCGGAGCTTGGTGAGGACGGTGCGGCGGGCGGCCTCGGTGGGGTGGGCGGTGAAGACGGGGCGTACGCCCAGATGGGCGACGGTCTGCCGGAGGTGCTCGGGGTCGGCGTCCTTGAGCTGGTCGACGGTGCGGGCGAGGATGCCGCCCTCGGCGGCGCGGCGGGTGCGCAGCTCGCGGCCGCGGTGTACCTGTTCGGTGACGTTGGCCAGGTGGAAGTAGGTGGAGAAGGCGCGCACCAGCTTGGCGGCGGTCTCCAGGTCGGTGGAGCCGAGCAGGTCGGCGGCGGCTTCGCCGTCACTGCGGGTGAGGGCGCGGACGCGCTCGACGAGTTCGAGGAGGTCGGGTCCCTCCTGGCGGACGAGGGTCTCGCCGAGCAGGTCCCCCAGACGGCGGATGTCGGCACGCAGAGCGGCGTTGGTGTGGTCGGCACTGCTCACAGGTGCGGGCTCCTTGCAGTGAACGGGGTTCGAAGCGCGGCATCAGGGCTTGTGCGGCGGGCGCCGCGGGCTGCTGACCCGGTGCTTTCGGCCATGTGCGGACCGCGCTGTCCGACGTTCCCAGGATAGGCGGCGCGACCCTGGGTGAAACCAGAGCCCTATTGCCCCGCTTCCCGGCCCTGCCATACTTACGACGCCGTAGGTTACGCATCCGTAGCCATGCCCCGAGCCCCACGAGGGATCCCATGACTGCAAGCCCCGACGTGGTCAACGACACGCCGAAGGCCCAGGAGGCCCCGCTTCCCTCCGCCACGCTCGGCGGGGACAGCAAGCGTTCCATCGAACAGATCACCCTTCTCCTGTTCATCACCGTCCCCTTCGTCGCGCTGGTCGCGGCGGTCCCCCTGGCCTGGGGCTGGGGGGTCAGCTGGCTGGATCTGGCGCTGTTGGTGTCGATGTACTACATCGGCTGCCACGGCATCACGATCGGCTTCCACCGTTACTTCACTCATGGCTCGTTCAAGGCGAAGCGGCCGCTGCGGATCGCGCTGGCGATCGCGGGGTCGCTGGCCGTGGAGGGGCCGCTGGTCCGCTGGGTGGCCGATCACCGTAAGCACCACAAGTTCTCCGACGCGGATGGCGACCCGCATTCCCCGTGGCGGTACGGCGAGACCGTTCCGGCCCTGATGAAGGGGTTGTGGTGGGCACATATCGGATGGATGTTCGATGAGGAGCAGACGTCCCAGCACAAGTACGCACCGGATCTGATCAAGGACGGCGCCGTCCGGGCGGTCTCCCGGCAGTTCGTGGTGTGGACGCTGGTCTCCCTGATGCTGCCGCCGCTGATCGGCGGGCTGGCGACCTGGTCCTGGCAGGGCGCGCTGACCGCCTTCTTCTGGGGGTCCCTCGTTCGGGTGGCCTTGCTGCACCATGTGACCTGGTCGATCAACTCGATCTGCCATGCGGTGGGCAAGCGCCCGTTCAAGTCGCGGGACCGCTCGGGCAATGTGTGGTGGCTGGCGGTGCTCTCGTGCGGCGAGTCCTGGCACAACCTGCACCACGCGGACCCGACCTGCGCCCGGCACGGGGTGATGAAGGGCCAGCTGGACTCCAGCGCCCGGATCATCCGCTGGTTCGAGAAGGCGGGCTGGGCCTATGACGTCCGCTGGCCGAGCCAGGCCCGTATCGACTCCCGCCGTCAGGAGGAGTCCGTCGGAGCGGCATGATGGAGGGCGTGGCGACCGACAGTAATACCAGCGGTGAAAAGGACCGGCGGGGCCGGCCGGGCCGGCCCTCCGCATCCGGGACCCGGCGGCCCCGCCGGGTCCGGATGACCGGCAAGGAGCGCCGGGAGCAGCTGCTGGACATCGGTCGCACGCTCTTCGCCGAGCGTGGCTTCGAGGGCACGTCGGTGGAGGAGATCGCGGCGAAGGCGGGGGTCTCCAAGCCGGTGGTGTACGAGCACTTCGGCGGCAAGGAGGGGCTGTACGCGGTCGTGGTGGACCGTGAGATGCGGCGGATGCTGGACATGGTGACCACATCGCTGACCGCGGGCCATCCCCGGGAGCTGTGCGAGCAGGCCACCTTCGCCCTTCTGGACTACATCGAGGAGTACACGGACGGCTTCCGGATCCTGGTCCGTGACTCCCCCGTCGCCCAGTCGACGGGCACCTTCGCCTCGCTGATCAGCGATATCGCCACCCAGGTGGAGGACATCCTGGGCCTGGAGTTCAAGGCCCGCGGCTTCGACGCCAAGCTGGCCCCGCTGTACGCGCAAGCGCTGGTGGGCATGGTGGCGCTGACGGGCCAGTGGTGGCTGGACGTCCGCAAGCCGAAGAAGGCCGAGGTGGCGGCGCATCTGGTGAACCTGGCCTGGCACGGTCTGGACGGTCTGGAGCCGAAGCCGCGGCTGATAGGCCATCGCAAGGCGTGACCTCCCGGTACTGGTCCGCGCGTCCTCCCTGCGGGGATGATGGGGGGCTCGGGGGGAGGGGGATGGCATGGGCACGGGGGAGCGGTCCGAGGCGCGTCGGAGGGCGGTGGCCGTGGGGCCTGGCGTCTGTCATGCGCTGGGCCTGACGATGCTGGTCATCACGGAGTGGGTGCGCGCGGATCTGAAGGACGCGACGTCGATGACCTCGCACGGCTATCTCAAGGGCATGATCGAGTTCGCGGGCTCGCTGGCCGACACGGACTGGTACCAGCCCGCCGTGGAGCTGTACGACAAGGTCTCCTTCGGTGAGCCGCGGGCGGCCCTGTGGGCGGCTGTGATCATGGCGCTCGTCGTGCGGCTCAACCGCTACGGGCCGCACGAGGCCCAGGAGGTGCTGTCCTGGGTGGCCGCCGCGTACTGCCTGCTGGGCACGCTGGCGCTCCTGCCGTATCTGGCCGCTCCGGGGGCGGGCGTCATTCTGGTGCTGGCGCTGTGCGGGGGCGTGGTGAACCTGGCGACCCGTTGACCGGTCAGCCCTGGTAGACCATGGTGCACAGCAGTGTCCGGCCGTCGTTCACCAGCCAGGACCAGTAGTACGTACGGTCGCCCTGGACCCGGGCGCAGTTGGCCGAGGAGGCGCCGGCCGGGGCCTTGTAGACGCCGGTGATGTGCAGAATCCGGTTGTACCGGGCCGGGACCCGCTTGGCGTCGCAGTCCACCACGGTCATCAGCCCGGCGTTCATCCGCGCCTGCTGCCCGCTGCCCGTCTGCTCGGCCAGCAGGCAGTACCCCACCGCGAACTTGCGGGTCAGGCACAGGGCGGTGGTCCGCCCGCGCGAGGTGTAGGACATGGAGTTCTGGCCCGGCCCCTGCGGGCAGGCCCCGCCGCTGCTCCGCACCGCGCTCACCCACATGAACGCGTTTCCGGCACCGCAGGCCACCTGGACGGGCATCCTGCTGTTGTACTGCCCGTCCCCGGTGTCGTACACGGCGAGGCAGTCCCCGGGGCTCACCGCCCGGTACGCCTCGTCGGTGGGATCCGGCGCCACGGTGGGCGAGGCGGGCGCCCGGGTCTCGGCAGGCCGTCCCCCTCCCCCGCCGCCTCCGGAGCCGTACCCGGGCAGCGAGGCGCTGGGGAGGGCCGTGGGGCCGTTGCTGGGGAGCCCACCGGGGCTCGTCGGCAGGCGCGGTGCTGCGCCGTCCGGCAGCGCACTGCCCGCGAAGGAGGTCCTGTCGTCCCCCTCGACCACCTGCGGCAGCACGAGCACGGCGAACGCGAGGGCGGCGGCCACCAGTATCCAGATGCCGCGCTGCCGCTGCTCCTCGGTGCCCTCGCCCCTGCCCAGATCCGCCCCGCCCGACGCGCTGCTCATGGCTCTCCCCCGAGAACGTGGCCACGGTTGTGTTGTTCGGCGCGTCCACGGTCTCATGTCGGATCGCTTCTGGGGAGCGCCGCGGCAAGGTGCGCGGCAACACCCTCGAGTGTTCGACGTACGGCGAACACTCGGCTAAGTTGGGTTCCTGCCCGCGCGTTCCGCGCGTTCCTCTGAAGGAGCTCCGCCATGCCCTCATCGGTTTCCGGTCCCCGTACCCCCGTCCGCGTCGGCATCGTCGGCCTGAGTGCGAACGGCGGGTGGGCCGCCCGCGCCCATGTTCCCGCGCTGGCCGCCCTGGACGGCTATGAGCTGCGGGCGCTCAGCGCGAGCAGCGAGGAGTCCGCCCGCGCGGCGGGCGCGACGTTCGGCGTGCCGCTGACCTTCGGCAGCGCCGCGGATCTCGCCCGCAGCGAGGAGGTCGACCTGGTGGTGGTGACGGTCAAGGTGCCCCACCACCGTGAGCTGATCGTTCCGGCCCTGGAGGCGGGGAAGCCGGTGCTGAGCGAGTGGCCGCTGGGCACCGACCTGGCCCAGGCCGAGGAGCTGGCGGCGCTCGCCGAGGCCAAGGGGGTGCGGACGGCGGTGGGCCTTCAGGCCCGCTCCGCCCCGCCGGTGCGCTATCTGCGCGATCTGGTGGCCGACGGCTATGTGGGCCGGGTGCTGTCCACCACGCTGGTGGGCTCGGGCCGGGGCTGGGGCCCGACGTTCCGCGACGGCGGTGACTATCTGCTGGACCGGGCCAATGGCGCGACGCTGCTGTCCATCCCGTTCGGCCACACCGTCGACGCGCTGGCCATGGTGCTCGGTGAGTTCACCGACGTCTCCGCCACGACGGCGACCCGCCGGCCCCAGGTGACGCACGAGCCGACCGGGCGGACCGCGACCATGACGGCCGAGGACCAGATCGCGGTCACCGGGACGCTGGAGTCGGGCGCGGTCGCCGCCGTCCACTTCCGGGGCGGCACCTCCCGCGCCACCGACTTTCACTGGGAGATCAACGGCACCGAGGGCGATCTGGTGGTCAAGGCCGACTCCGCCGCCCTGTGGATGGGCCGGATCACCCTCCACGGCGCGCGCGGATCCGACGCCGAACTGACCGAGCTGCCCGTCCCCGCCTCCTACGAACTGCTCCCCCGGTTCGCCGGACGCTCGACCGAGACCGCGTACAACGTGGCGTACGCCTACGCCCAGTTCCTGGAGGACCTCACCACGGGCACCCACCACACCCCGGACTTCGCCCACGCGGCCGCCCGCCACCGACTGCTCGACCGCGTCCAGGAGTCGGCCCGCACCGGGGCGCGCCTGACGGTCACGAGCTGATCGTCACTGCCTGACGATCGCGTCCCCGATGACGAAGCCCTTGGCGGGGCCGTCGGGGATGACGGCGTCGGTGCCGTAGGGGACGCGGTGCTCGTCGGCGTAGACAGCCTTGTCGGGGTTGGGGGCGGTCAGCACGACGACCGTCCCGTCACCGTCGAAGTCGTCGATCAGGACGTAGAGCGGGATGCCCGCGCGGGCGTAGGCCCGGCGCTTGCGGTCGCGGTCGCGCGACTTGGCCTCCCGGCCCGGTGAGACCACCTCGAAGACGCCCTTGACCCCGCTCGCGTCCACGCCGAGGTCTTCCTCGTCGGGGATCTCGTCGAGATCCTCGGGAGCGATGAAGACGTCGGGGATCCAGACCTTGCGGCGGTGGATGATGTCGACGTCCTGGTACGCGACATCATCGCCACCTTCGAGATGGGCCTCCAAGGCCCGGCGGAGGCGGTTGATGATCACGCCATGACGGCGACGGCCGGTGGGCGACACCTCGATGTACTCCTCGACGATCTCGGCCCGGTAGCCCTCGGGGAGTTCCATGGCCTTCCACGCCTGCCACAGCACCTCGTCCAGGGACGCGGTCTCATGCCCGGCGACCGGGGGCAACCCGTCGTCCACGGCAGAGCACGGCTCATGCGCGAGAGCGGTCATCGTGAAGCACCTCCTCCATCAGTCTGGGCGCCGACGCCACTGCGGCACAAGCGACACCGTGACGCTATGGATCCGGGAAGCTCCCTCACGGCGAACTTCCGACCGATCATCCGATCGAGTGGTATCACCCGATCGGCTCCAGGAACTCCAGCCGGTTGCCGACCGGGTCCTCGGAGTAGAAGCGGCGGTGCCCCGGCAGCCTCTCGTCCCAGACGACCTCGGCGCCCTGCCCGGCCAGGCGGGCGGCGAAGGCTTCTATGTCGATGACCCGCAGGCCGGGGTGGGCCTTGTGGGAGGGGCGGAAGTGCGGCTCGATGCCCAGGTGCAGCTGGACCGGGCCGCAGGCGAACCACAGACCGCCGGCTGCCGCCAGGGCGGGCGGTTTGGGGATCTCGGTCATGCCGAGCGTCTTGCCGTAGTAGGTGCGCAGCGCGGGCTCGCTGCCGGGCGGGGCGGCGAGTTGGACGTGGTCCAGGGCCGCGATCACCGCTGGGCCGTCCGGGCCACGACGAAGATGCGGCGGAACGGGAAGGCCGTGCCGTGAGGGCCGGAGGGGTAGGCGTCGCGGAGTTGGGCGGCGTAGGCGGCGAGGAAGCGGTCGCGGGCGGGCGGGTCGTCGGCGAGGGCGGTCAGGACCGGGCGCAGGGCGGTGCCCTTGACCCAGTCGAGGACGGGGTCGGGGCCGGTCAGGACCTGCACATAGGTGGTCTCCCAGGCGTCGACCTCGCAGCCGAGGGCGGCCAGGCGCTCCAGGTACTCGGTCGGCTCCAGGACGGAGGCGGGGTCGCGGAGGCGGTCGGCGAGGCGGTCGCGCCATTCGGGGGCGTCGCACAGGTCGCGCAGCAGGGTGTGGCTGGGGGCGGTGAAGTTGCCGGGGACCTGGAAGGCGAAGGTGCCGCCGGGGCGCAGTCCGGCCAGCCAGGTGCCGAAGGAGTCGGGGTGGCCGGGGATCCACTGGAGGGCGGCGTTGGAGACGATCAGGTCGTAGGGCTCGTCCGGCGCCCAGTCCCGTACATCGGTCTGGCGCAGGTCGAGGCGGCCGCCGCCGGTGGTGGGGCCCGCGAGGGGCTGGGCCTCGGCGAGCATCTCGGCGGAGTTGTCCAGGCCGGTGACGTGGGCGTCGGGCCAGCGGTCGAAGAGCAGGACGGTGACGTTGCCGGGGCCGCAGCCGAGGTCGGCGATGCGGGGCGGGCGGCCGGGGCCGGAGCCGGGGCCGGAGCCGGGGCCGGTGGGCAGTTCGGGGACGCGGGCCAGCAGGTCCTGGAAGGGGCGGGTGCGGTGGCCGGCGTGGCGCAGGTACTGCCGGGGATCCCAGTTGGGCGCGGTGGTCATGGTCGGTCCCCCTGTGGGTACGGTCGGTACGGGGCGCGCCGCCGTGACCGCCGCGCGTCCCGGTGTCTTACCGTTGCCCACGATGTCTCTTGATGTCAAGAGACTTCATGTCGACAGACCCACTACACTGATCGCCATGGAGGACGAGGTCGATCGGCTGGTCGCGGCGTGGCGGCGGGAACGCCCCGACCTCGATGTGGAACCGCTGGAAGTGCTCAGCCGGGTCAGCCGGCTCGCCCGCCATCTGGACCGGGCGCGGCGGATCGCCTTCGCCGAGCACAATCTGGAGCCCTGGGAGTTCGATGTCCTGACCTCGCTGCGCCGGGCCGGGCCCCCGTATCAGCTCTCCCCCGGGCAGCTGCTGACCCAGACTCTGGTCACCTCGGGCACCATGACCAACCGCATCGACCGGCTCGCCAAGAAGGGGCTGGTCGAGCGGGGGCCCGACCCGAGTGACCGGCGCGGTGTGCTGGTCCGGCTGACCGCCGAGGGGCGTGACCGCGCCGATCAGGCACTGGCCGGGCTGCTGGACCATGAGCACGCCATTCTGGCCGAGCTCTCCCAGGCCCAGCGCGCCGAGCTGGCCGCGCTGCTACGCCAGTTGACCGCCCCGTTCGACAATCTCCCCGGCTAGGTCGACCGGGCCCACCCCGGCGCGCCGGGCCAGTGCCACGGCGGCCAGCGTGGAGTGCACGCCGAGCTTGCCCAGCACATTCTGCATATGGGTGCGGACGGTGTGCGGGGAGAGGAAGAGCCGCTCGGCCACCGCCTTGCGGCCGAGCCCGGCCACCATGCAGCGCAGCACCTCCCGCTCACGCGGCGTCAGCGACTCGACCAGCCGCTCGCTTTCGGTGCGGTGCTTACGGGCGGCCGTCAACTCCCGCAGGACGCCGGTGAGCAGCGCGGGCGGCAGATGGGTCTCCTCCCGGAGCACTCCCCGGATGACCGCGAGCAGCCGGACCAGCGAGCAGTCCTTGGCGACCCAGCCGGACGCCCCGGCCTGCAGTGCCACCGCCGCGCGGCGCGGATCGTCGCGCTCGGCCAGCACCACGGTGCGCACCCCCGGCTGGGTGGAGCGGACCGCGCCGACGAGCCATATGCCGTCGGCCGCCCGGCCGTTCACCACCCGGGCGGGGCCGCCGTGCGGAGCGCCGTGCGGCCCGGCGTGGACGCCGTTGTGCGGCGTGCCGTTCGCCGCGCCGTAGGCCACCTCGGCCGGCACCGGGAGCGGTGGGCCCGCACCCTCGGCGGCGGTGCCCAGATCGGCGTCGACCAGCAGGATGTCGAAGCGGCGCCCCTCCGCCGCGGCGCGCTCCAGACAGCGCAGCGCCGCCGGGCCGCTGCCGGCCGCCGCCACGTCCACGTCCTGTTCCGCCGCGAGGGCGGCGGCCAGTGACTCGGCGAAAATACGATGGTCGTCAACCACGAGAACCCGAATACGTGCCACGGACAACCCCCCAGTCGCCGGATGAAGATTCCGGATACACCGAGAAACAGTGCGGGTACGGCGCCCGGCGCAAGGTCACCGCAACCCGCACGGCCGCCGCCGTGCTGTGATTGCTACCCGCCCCGGGCGTCGTACCTGACTGTCTCGCCCCCTGAACAAGCGTCGGCCCCCACCGACGCTGTACTCAGAGTAAGGCCGTGGTCTCATATAGGAAGCGGATTAGCGAAACTGACTGTTCTCGGCTGTTCACTGTGTGTTTCTTGTTCGCTCTTGGGGACTGAGTGATCCACGAGCCGCGAAGATTTACCGAGAACGCCCGGCTACCGCCGTCGCGCCCCCGCGCTGGGCACCGCCGGGAAGATCCGCGGAGCACCGTAACCGGCCGCGCCGAACGCCTCGGTCACCGCCTTGCCCACCGCCTCCGCGTCCGCCTCCGCCACCAGCACGATGGCCGAGCCGCCGAAGCCGCCGCCGGTCATCCGCGCCCCCAGCGCCCCCGCCGCGTTCGCCGACTCCACGACGAGGTCGAGCTCGGCGCAGGAGATCTCGAAGTCGTCGCGGCAGGAGGCGTGCCCGGCGGTCAGCACCGGTCCGATGGACCGCGTGTCCCCCGCGTCGAGCAGCTCGATGACCTCCTCCACCCTGCGGTCCTCGGTCACCACATGGCGCACCCGCCGCCGGGTGGTCGCGTCGTAGCCCAGCCGCTCCAGCTGGGCGAGCGTCGCCTCCAGCCCGTCGAAGGGCACATCGCGCAGTGCCGGCACCCCGAGCGCCTCGGCGGCCGCCTCGCAGGCGGCCCGCCGGTTCGCGTAGGCGCCGTCGCCCAGTTCGTGCTTGACGCGGGTGTCCACCACCAGCAGCCGCAGCCCCTCGGCCGCCAGGTCGAACGGCACCTGGCGCTGGGTGAGATCACGGGCGTCCAGGAACAGCGCGTGCCCCTCGGTGCAGCACGCGGACGCCATCTGGTCCATGATCCCGCAGGGCACGCCCACGAAGACGTTCTCCGCGCGCTGGCACAGCTGGGCGATGCGCCGCGGGGTGATCCCCAGTCCGTACAGGTCGTTCAGCGCGGTGGCCGTGACCACCTCCAGCGCGGCGGACGAGGACAGCCCGGCGCCGGTGGGCACGGTGGACTCGAAGTGCAGGTCCGCCCCACCGGCCGCGCCCGTCAGCAGCCCCTCCTCGCGCAGCGTCCAGACCACTCCGGCCGGATAGGCCGCCCAGCCGCCGCGGTCGCCGCCGCCGGCCCCGCCCGCGACCGGCGCCAGCTCCTCGACCCGCAGCTCGACGATGCCGCCCGGGGCGTCGCCCGAGTGGAGCCGCAGCACCCCGTCGGTGCGCGGGGTGGCGGCGGCCAGGCAGGTGTGGGGCAGGGCGAGCGGCATGACGAAGCCGTCGTTGTAGTCGGTGTGCTCACCGATCAGATTGACCCGGCCCGGTGCCGCCCAGACGCCCTCCGGGTCGGTGCCGTAGACCTCGTGGAACCCCGCCGTGGCCCGCCCGGGGCCGTGCTCGTCCGTCACTGACTCTCCCTCCGCTGCGCGAACTCCCATGCGTCCGCGACGATTCCGGCCAGGTCGGCGCGGGTCGGGCGCCAGCCCAGGCGCTCCTTGGCGCGCTCGGCGGAGGCCACCAGGACCGCCGGGTCGCCGCCGCGGCGCGGGGCGGCGATCTCCGGGATGGGGTGGCCGGTGACCTGGCGCACCGTCTCGATGACCTCGCGGACGGAGAAGCCGTTGCCGTTGCCGAGGTTGCAGATCAGGTGCTCGCCGGCGGAGGCCGCGCCGAGGGCGAGCAGATGGGCGTCGGCGAGGTCGGCGACGTGGATGTAGTCGCGGACGCAGGTGCCGTCGGGGGTGGGGTAGTCCTCGCCGAAGACCGAGATGGCCTCGCGCCGGCCCTGGGCGACCTGGAGCACCAGGGGGATGAGGTGGGACTCGGGGTCATGGCGCTCGCCGTAGGCCCCGTAGGCGCCCGCGACGTTGAAGTAGCGCAGGGAGACCGCGGCCAGCCCGTGGGCGGCGCATTCGCCGCTGATCATGTGGTCGACGGCGAGCTTGCTGGCGCCGTAGGGGTTGGTGGGCGCGGTCGGCAGGTCCTCGGTGATCGGGACCTGGTCGGGCTCGCCGTAGGTGGCGGCGGTGGAGGAGAAGACGAGGGTGCGCACGCCTGCGTCCCGCATCGCGGCGAGCAGCTCGGTGGTGCCGCCCACATTGTTGACCCAGTACTTCTCGGGGTTGACGACGGACTCGCCGACCTGGGAGAACGCGGCGAAGTGCAGCACGCCGTCGAAGGTGGGGTCGAGCCACTTGCCGGCGTCCTGGATGCGGCCCTCGATGAACTCCGCGCCCTCGGGGACCCCCTCCCGGTGCCCGGTGGACAGGTCGTCCAGCACCGTCACCCGGTGACCGGCTTCGAGCAGATGCGCCGCGACCACGCTGCCGACATAGCCGGCGCCGCCGGTGACCAGGTACTTCTTCTGCTGCGCATTGCTCACTTGCTCGCTACCTCTCGCAGTCGCTCGGCCGCGGCCTCCGGCGGCACATCGTTGATGAACACATTCATGCCGGATTCGGAACCCGCGAGAAACTTCAGCTTGCCGGAAGTGCGGCGGATGGTGAAAAGCTCGAGGTGAAGTGCGAATTCACCGCGGTCGGTCATGCGGTACGGCGCCTGGTGCCAGGCGGAGATGTAGGGCGTGGGCGGCTCACCCTCCCCGAAAATCCGGTCGAAGCGCTTCAAGAGTTCCAGATACATCTGTGGAAACTCTGTGCGCGCGGCCTCGTCCAGCGCCGGCAGGTCCGGGACCCGCCGCTTGGGGTAGAGGTGCACCTCGTACGGCCAGTGGGCGGCGTAGGGGACGAACGCGACCCAGTGCTCGCCGTCGAGCACCACCCGGCGCCCGTCGGCCAGCTCATCGGCGACCACATCATCGAACAGATTCCGACCGGTGGCCACACGGTGCTCGGCGAGCGAACGGAGCATCAGCTGTGTACGAGGGGTCACGAAGGGATACCCGTAGATCTGGCCGTGCGGATGGCCGAGGGTGACGCCGATCTCCTTGCCGCGGTTCTCGAAGCAGAAGACCTGCTCGACGGCGGGGTGTTGGGCCAGCTCGGCGGTGCGGTCGGTCCAGGCGTCGAGCACCAGAGCGGCCTGCGCGGCGTCGAGGTCGGCGAAGGAGGCGTCGTGGTCGGAGGTGAAGCACACGACCTCGCACCGGCCCGAGTCCCCGGCCAGCGACGGGAAGCGGTTCTCGAAGACCGCGACGTCGTAGTCGGGGGCGGGGATCTCGCTGTGCCGCCCCTCGCGGGAGGGGCACAGCGGGCATTCGTCGGCCGGCGGGTGGTAGGTGCGGGCCTGGCGGTGGGAGGCGATCGCCACCCGGTCGCCGAGGAGGCGGTCGTGCCGGATCTCGGAGCGGGTCGCGATGGGGTCGAGCGGCCGCTGGTCGACGGCGTCGCGCACCGCGTCGTCGCGCGCGTCGTAATAGATCAGCTCGCGTCCGTCCGCGAGCCGCGTCGCCGTCTTCTTCACTCCGCCAGCTCCTGTCAGGTGCACCCAACACAACTCAACATAATGAACCACAAGCCAACAGTGGCGTCAATGCACGGCGAAGCTGCTCGGACAAACCACAAGAATTCGGATACGTTCACCGAACGTTTCTGGTGCATTCCGTTCAGGCGATGAGGCGAGACCATGCACTATCTGGCCGAAGGGCTCCGGCTTCCCACCAACGCACTCGACTACACGATCCTGATCCTCTACTTCGCCGTCGTCCTCGGCGTGGGATTCGCCGCCAGAGCGAGCGTCAAGACCAGCCTCGACTTCTTTCTCTCCGGCCGGTCGCTGCCCGCTTGGGTCACCGGTCTGGCCTTCGTCGCCGCGAATCTGGGGGCTCTGGAGATCCTGGGGATGGCCGCCAACGGCGCGCAGTACGGGGTGTACACCGTGCACTGGTACTGGGTCGGGGCCATTCCGGCCATGGTCTTCCTCGGCCTGGTGATGATGCCGTTCTACTACGGTTCCAAGGTACGGTCCGTCCCCGAGTTCCTGCTGCACCGGTACGGGCCGTCCTCGCATCTGCTCAGTTCGATCATCTTCTCGATCGCGTCCGTGCTGATCGCGGGCGTGAACCTCTACGCGATGGCGATCGTGGTGGAGGCGCTGCTGGGCTGGCCGCAGTGGGTGGCCATCGTGGTCGCGGGGCTCTTCGTGCTCGTGTACATCACCCTCGGCGGGCTCTCCTCGGCGATCTACAACGAGGTGCTGCAGTTCTTCGTGATCCTGGCCGCGCTCATCCCGCTCACCGTCGTCGGCCTCCGGCGGATCGGCGGCTTCGGCGGGCTGAAGGACTCTCTCGTGGACTCCCACGGCCCCAATTTCGTCTCCGCCTGGGGCGGCACCGGCATCGGCTCCGCCAACCCGCTGGGGGCCAACTGGCTGACCATCGTGCTGGGCCTCGGTTTCTGCCTGAGCTTCGGCTACTGGACGACGAACTTCGCCGAGGTGCAGCGCGCCCTGTCGGCCAGGAACCTCTCGGCCGCCCAGCGCACCCCGCTGATCGCCGCGTTCCCCAAGATGTTCATCCCGCTGATCGTGGTGGTGCCGGGGCTGATCGCGCTGGTGATGCAGCCGGACATCGGCAAGAAGACGAGCGGTCTGCAGTACAACGACGCGATTCCGCTGCTGATGAGCGAGCTGCTGCCGAACGGGGTGCTGGGGCTCGCGGTGACCGGGCTGCTGGCCGCCTTCATGGCGGGCATGGCGGCCAATGTGTCGTCCTTCAACACGGTCTTCACCAACGACATCTGGCGGGCGTACGTCAGAAAGGACCGGTCGGACGCGTACTACCTGCTGACGGGGCGGGTGGTGACGGCGGTCGGCGTGCTGGTCGGTATGGGAACGGCCTTCATCGCCTCCTCGTTCAGCAACATCATGAACTACCTCCAGACGCTGTTCTCGTTCTTCAACGTGCCGCTGTTCTGCGTCTTCATCATCGGAATGTTCTGGAAGCGGGCCACCGGCCCGGCCGGGTTCTGGGGACTGCTCTGCGGCACGGTGGCCGCACTGATCAACTACTTCTGGCTCTACCGGGCGGATGTCATCTCCATCCCCAGCGACCAGGGCGCCAACTTCGTCTCCGCCATCGTGGCGTTCGTGGTCGGCGGCGTGGTGATGGTCGCGGTGACCCCGTTCACCAAGCCCAAGCCGGTCGAGTCACTGGCCGGTCTGGTCTACGGCACCACCGCGCCCGGGGTGGCCGAGCCGCCGGCGCCGGGCGACGAGGCGTGGTACCGCCGTCCGGCCGTGCTGGGCTGGGGCGCGCTGATCCTCGCGGCCCTGTGCTACATCCCGTTCTCCCTGTGACCCTCCGGCGAATAAGGAGCCCACGCCATGAGTGAGGAGTACGAATACCGGCACGAGGTCGAGGAGCTGGAGCAGAAGTCGGCGACCGCGGCGCGGCTGTTCGATGTGCGGCGGATCATCGGCGGGCTGTTCGTGATCTACGCGATCATCGTCCTCATCGCCGGGTTCACCGCCTCGGACGCGGATGTGAAGAAGGCATCGGGCATCAACATCAACCTCTGGACCGGATGGTGCATGCTCGCGGTCGGCCTGCTCTTCCTGCTGTGGATGAAGCTCAGGCCGCTGTCCGCCCCGGGGGCCGCACCCAAGCCGGAGGCCGGGCCGGGGGGCGGGGCAGGGGCAGGGCCCGGGGGTCCCGGGACCGGGGCAGGGCCCGAGGCCGGACGGCCCGGAGACGGAAGGCCTGGCGCCGGAGGACCCGGAGCCGGAGAGGGCTGAGCGGCGCGGGCCGCCTCGGGCCGGGGCGCAAGGGCCCCGGGCCACCGCGAGCCGGCCCGCGGGGCCGCCGGCCCGCCGACGCGGGCTACGACGCCGACGCGGGCGGCTTGGGCGAGGACGGCTGCGGCGAAGGCGACTGGGGCGCGGGCGACGCGATACGGCGGGACGCCGCGCGGTCCAGCAGCCCGGTGCGCGCCGCCAGGGCCGCCGCCTCCAGCCGCGAGCCCACCCCGAGCTTCATCAGCACCCGCTGCACATGGGTGCGGGCCGTGCTGGGGGCGATTCCCATGCCCGCCGCGATCAGCCGGGTGTCCTCGCCCTCGGCGACCCGCACCAGCACCTCCACCTCGCGCGGGGTCAGCATGCGCAGCAGCCGGGCTCCCTCGTCGTCGGGCTGGGCCGCGGGGTTGAGCAGCTCCGCGAAGGCCCCCTGGAGCAGTTGGGGCGCCACGGCGGCCTCGCCCGCGCGCGCCTTCATCATGGCGCGCTCGACACCCTCGATCCGCTCGTCGTGGCGCACATAGCCGGACGCACCGGCGGCGAAGGCGGCGGCTATGCCGCGTGGGCTCGGCACCGGGCCGAGCACCACGACCGCGACCTGCGGCCGCTCCTTCTTGATCTGCACCACCGGGTCGAACACCCCTGGTTCGGCGGGTGACGCCGTGCCCAGCAGGCACACCTCCGGTGCCCGGCTCACCACCAGGTCCGCCGCGCCCGCGCTCGGTGCCGCCGCGGCGAGCACACGGTGCCCGCGCAGCTTCAGCGCCGAGGCGAGCGCCTCCGCGAGCAGACGGTGGTCATCGACCACCATGAGTCGCACGCCCATGAGCTCCCCCCATTCGCTCAGGGGGGAAAGCTACACGCTTGTTCGACGTTGCGCGCCCCTTACCGGGCAGAAGCCCCCCGGAATGCCGAAATCCCGGCCATTAGTGCCTACTTGAGGTCCGGTTGACGTCTGAATCGGACCGATGCGGCCGGGTTCCGCGCGGGCGCGTGCCCCGGCGCTCCCCCGGGGCGAAAGGCGGCGGCCCCGCCCGTACGGTGGGTACGGGCGGGGCCGCCGTGAACCGAGCGGACGCCGAAGGGGTCAGCTCGCGCCGAAGATGATCGCCAGCGGGTCGTCCTTGTCGTAGGTGCCCGAGGGCTTGGTGGCGTAGACATCGCTCATGAACAGGTGCTTCCCGGAGTAGATGATCTCCGAGTAGCTGGGGCTGAACTTCGACTCCATCTCATGGGAGGCGACGGGGTTCTGCAGCAGCTTGGTCTTGGCGTACGACTTGGGGTCGATCTGCCAGACCGCGCCACCGGCCTCCCAGGTGCTCTCCTGGTAGGCGAGGACCGAGCCGTTCTCGTCGAGCCCGAGGGGGGTGAGCGCGGCGCCCTTGACCCCGTCCGTCTTCCCGATCGGCTTGCCGTTGGCCAGGCTGAACGCCACGACCTCGTTGGCCGTCGCGGCGGAGGAGTCGGTGCGGTCCTCGGAGCCGAGGAAGAGGGTGTTGGCCGACTTGGAGATGGCGAACTTCCGGCAGCCCTCGACGTTGGTCGACTCGCACTTGGCGTCGTACTTGCCGTTCTCGGTGCCGATCTTGCCGAGCACCTTGCCGGTCTTGGCGCTGTCGTCGACGGAGAGGAAGTCCGAGACCGCCGAGCCGGTCGAGTCACCGGCGTCGAGGCCGATCACCAGCGGGTCGGTGGAGGCGACATGGACGTAGTCGATGCCCTGCGAGACCTTGTAGGCCGACTTCACCGCGCCCGTCTTCGGGTTCAGCGTCTGGACCTGGATCTGCGGGTTGTCGTAGTCGCCGCAGCGGCGCACCGCGACCAGCTTGTCCTCGCCGCCCGCGTAGCCGTCGTCCGAGCACTGCTCGCCGGACTTCGGCTTCCACAGCGACTGGCCCGAGGTGGACCAGGCGGCGCCGCCGCTGGTGCCGCCCGCGGCCACGGTGCCGCCGCCGAGGGTGACCTCGTCGAAGCGGACCTTCTCGTCACCCTCCTTGACGTTCCGGTGCCAGAGCATCTTGCCGTTCTTGAGGTCCAGCAGCCCGACCTCGGTGCAGCCGGGGTACTTGTCCTTGGCCGACGGCTTGGCCTCCTGGTAGAGGACCGTGGTGAGCCCGTCCTCGGTGAGGTGGTCCGAGGACCAGCAGACCGCGCCGTCCAGCGGGATCGTCCACTTCGCGGTGCCGCCGCTCAGCGGATAGCCGACGATCTTGTAGACGTCGGCCTTCACGAAGGTGTCGTCGGTGACCCACATGCCCTCGACGGTGATCTGGTCGGACACCTTGGGCATCGGAACCTTGTTGAGCAGTTTGGCCTCTACGGTCTTGGCGGGCTTGTCCCCGCCTCCCGTGGAACCGCTTGAAGAAGATCCCTGGCTGGACTCTTTGTCCTTGCCCTTGGCCTCGCTGCCGCCGCCGTCGTCCTTGGTGGCGAACCAGATGCCGCCGCCGATGATCAGCGCGACCGCGACCACCGCGCTGACGATGATCGCCATGCGCTGCTTGGACTGGCCGGAGCCGCCGGGGCCACCCGGGCCGGGGCTGCCGGGGAACTGGGGCTGCGGCGGCTGGCCGTACTGCTGCTGACCGTAAGGCTGCTGGCCGAATTGCGACTGACCGTATGGCTGCTGGCCGTACTGGGGCTGCCCGTACTGCGGCTGACCGTAGGGCTGCTGGCCGGCGCCCGGCTGCTCCGGGTAGCCGTAGCCGCCGGCGCCCGGCGGGGGCGTCTGCGGCGGGGCGGGCGGTGCCGCCGGGGGCGGAGGCGGGGTCTGCGGCGGCTGACCGGGGGCCTGCGGATAGCCGTAACCCTGCTGGCCCCCAGGCGGCGTGGGCGGCTGCTGCGGATAGCCGTAACCAGGATCCTGCGGTGCCCCGAAGCCGCCCTGCGGCGGCTGGTTGGGCGGCGGAGGCGGCTGTGACATGCGAAATCCTTCAGGTGCGGGACCCATCGACCGACCGGCCTCCCCCGCGATCCCGGTGGTCAAAGCCCTCCGGGAAGGAGCGAATCGGACGTGGAACCCCGCCATTGAGCGGAAGGCAGGCGGGAGTTCTTTGTATCACCCGTAAGGGGCGCAATAGGGACCAGTTTCCAGGTCATCGACCAGCTGAGACCGGCCTGTGACGCGACCGTTGCCAGGGCGCGCGCCCGGGCCGCACAGCCTCTTCACACGATGCTTTCAGGCCACTCACATCGAAGGCGGCCCGCCCCTCGCCCCTGCGCCGCTCAGGCGTCGTCGGCCAGCTCCAGCCACCGGGTCTCCAGATCGTCCCGCTCCCCCGTCAGCTCGCGCAGCTGGGTGTCGAGCTCGGCGACCTTCGCGAAGTCCGTGGCGTGCTCGGCGATCCGCGTATGCAGGTCGGACTCCTGCTCACTGATCCGGTCCAGCCGCCGCTCGATCTTCTGGAGTTCCTTCTTCGCGGCGCGCTGCTCGGCGGCCGACCGCTGCCGGGCGACCTGTTCGTCGGCCTTCTGCTTGGCGGGCGCGGCGGCCGGGGTGGCCGCGGCCAGGGCGCGCTGCCGCCGCTCCAGGTACTCGTCCACGCCGCGCGGCAGCATCCGCAAGGCGGCGTCGCCCAGCAGCGCGAGCACCCGGTCGGTGGTGCGCTCGATGAAGTAGCGGTCGTGGCTGATGACCACGAGCGAGCCGGGCCAGCTGTCGAGCACGTCCTCCAGCTGGGTCAGGGTCTCGATGTCCAGGTCGTTGGTGGGCTCGTCCAGGAAGAGCACATTGGGCTCGTCCATCAGCAGCCGCAGGATCTGCAGCCGGCGCCGCTCACCGCCGGAGAGATCGCCGACCGGGGTCCACTGCTTCTCCTTGGTGAAGCCGAACTTCTCGCACAGCTGGGAGGCCGTCATCTCCCGGCCCTTGCCGAGGTCGACGCGCTGCCGCACCTGCTCGACGGCCTCCAGGACCCGCAGGTTCCGGTCGAGTTCGGCGACCTCCTGGGAGAGATACGCGAGCTTCACGGTCTTGCCGACCGTGATCCGGCCCGCGGCGGGCTGCTGTTCGCCCTCGCTGCGGGCGGCCTCGGACAGGGCACTCAGCAGCGAGGTCTTGCCCGCGCCGTTCACCCCCACCAGGCCGATCCGGTCGCCGGGCCCCAGCTGCCAGGTCAGATGCTTGAGCAGCACCTTGGGCCCGGCGGTGACGGTCACGTCCTCCAGGTCGAAGACGGTCTTGCCGAGCCGGGAGTTCGCGAACCGCATCAGCTCGGCGCTGTCGCGCGGCGCCGGCACATCGGCGATCAGCGCGTTGGCGGCCTCGATGCGGAAGCGGGGCTTGCTGGTGCGGGCGGGGGCGCCGCGGCGCAGCCAGGCGAGCTCCTTGCGCATCAGGTTCTGCCGCTTGGCCTCCTCGCTGGCGGCGATGCGCTCGCGCTCGGCGCGGGCGAAGACGTAGTCGCTGTAGCCGCCCTCGTACTCGTGGACGGCGCCGCGCTGGACGTCCCACATCCGGGTGCAGACCTGGTCGAGGAACCAGCGGTCGTGGGTGACCACCACCAGGGCCGAGCGGCGGGCGCGCAGATGCCCGGCCAGCCAGGAGATGCCCTCGACGTCGAGGTGGTTGGTGGGCTCGTCGAGGACGATCAGGTCCTGCTCGGCGATCAGCAGCTTGGCGAGCGCGATACGGCGGCGTTCACCGCCGGAGAGCGGGCCGATGACGGTGTCGAGCCCCTGCGGGAAGCCGGCCAGGTCGAGTCCGCCGAACAGCCCGGTGAGCACATCCCGGATCTTGGCGTCCCCGGCCCACTCGTGGTCGGCGAGGTCGCCGATCACCTCATGGCGGACGGTGGCCTCGGGGTCGAGGGAGTCGTGCTGGGTGAGCACGCCGAGCCGCAGATCCCCGGAGTGGGTGACGCGGCCGTCGTCGGCGGGCTCCAGCTTGGCGAGGATCCGGATGAGCGTGGTCTTGCCGTCGCCGTTGCGGCCGACGACGCCGATGCGGTCGCCCTCGTTCACCCCGAGGGAGACGCCGTCCAGCAGCGCACGGGTGCCGTACACCTTGCCGACGGATTCAACGTTGACCAGGTTGGTCGCCATCACACTCCATTACGCGGATCGATCGGCTCCCCAGGGTAGTCGCCGTGCGGGGCGCCTCGCTCAGGCGTCCACGGGCCGTGCCCTCGGGGCACGGGACCCTCGCGCTCATGCGCCCACGAGCCCCCGGGACCGGACCGGAGCGCCGGGGCCCCTCGCTCAGGCACCCACGAGCCGCGCCCTCGGGACCGGGCCGGGACGCCGGGGACCTCGCCCAGGCGCCCACGAGCCGCGCGCCCCCGGAACGGGACTGGGACACCGGGGACCTCGCCCAGGCGCCCACGAGCCGCGCGCCCCCGGAACGGGACTGGGACACCGGGGACCTCGCCCAGGCGCCCACGAGCCGCGCGCCCCCGGGACCGGACTGGGACACCGGGACGCCTCGTTCAGGCGCCCACGAGCCGCGCCACGGCAACCGGGCCGGAGGGCCGGGACACCTCGCTCAGCCATCCACGAACCGCGCGCCCCCGAGACCGGCCCGGGGCGCCGGGACGCCCCGCTCAGACGCACACGAGCCGCGCCACGGCAACCGGGCCGGAGGGCCGGGACGCCTCGGTGAGGCATCCACGAGCCTCGCGCGCCCGGGAACGGGCCGGGACAGCGGGACGCCTCACTCAGGCATCCACGCGCCGCGCACCCCGAGACCGGCCCGGGGCGCCGGGACGCCTCGCTCAGGCATCCACGAGCCGCGCGCCGGGGACCGGGCCGGAGGTGGTTCGGACCGTGCGGCAGGTGCCCGAGGCGGCCAGCGCGTCCGCCACCGCCTGCGCGGCCTCGGGGTCCTTGGCCAGGAAGGCGCAGGTCGGGCCGGAGCCGGAGACGAGGGAGGCGAGCGCGCCCGCGTCCGCACCGGCGCGCAGGGTGGCGGCGAGCGCGGGGCGCAGCGAGAGCGCGGCGGGCTGCAGATCGTTGGATACGGCGGCGGCCAGCGCGGTGGCGTCACCGGCGCGCAGCGCGTCCAGCAGCGCCGGGGAGGGCTCGGGGTCCGGGACGTCGGCGGCGCCCGCGCCCGCGCCGGACGCCTCGCGGAGCCGGTCGCATTCGCGGTAGACGGCGGGGGTGGACAGCCCGCCGTCGGCCACGGCGAACACCCAGTGGAAGGTGCCGCCGGTCTCCAGCGGGGTCAGCAGTTCGCCCCGGCCCCGGCCGAGGGCGGCGCCGCCGACGAGGCTGAAGGGGATGTCGCTGCCCAAGTCGGCGCAGATGTCGAGGAGTTCGTCGCGGGTGGCCTTGGTGCCCCACAGCGCGTCGCAGGCCAGCAGCGCCCCGGCGGCGTCGGCGCTGCCGCCCGCCATGCCGCCCGCGACGGGGATGTCCTTGGCGATGTGGAGGTGGACGCCGGGTGTGATGCCGTGCCGTTCGGCGAGGGCGACGGCGGCGCGGGCGGCCAGGTTGGTGTGATCCAGCGGCACCTGACCGGCGTCCGCGCCCTCGACGGTGATGCGCAGGGTGTCGGCGGCGGTGGCGGTGACCTCGTCGTGGAGCCCGACGGCGAGGAAGACGTTGGCCAGGTCGTGGAACCCGTCGGGGCGCAGCCCGCCGACCGCGAGCTGGACGTTGACCTTGGCGGGCACACGGGCGGTCACGGGGCGGGTCACGGGGCTCCTCGGTGGGATTCGGTGTTTCGGTGGGGCCATTGTCCCGCGTCGGCGGTGGGCTTGCTGGGAGTCGGCCTGCGCGGGGCCTGCCGGGGCGGGTGGCCTGCGGCGGGCTCGTTCCCCACCCCGCCCCTTCCCGTAACCGGGGCTCCGCCCCGGATCCCGTTCCCGGGGGCTGCGCCCCCGCATCCCGCCGGGGTTCCGCCCCGCACAGCACCACCCAGCCCCTCCGGCGTTCGAGGAGCGGGGTCCGGGGCGAAGCCTCGGTGGGGGTGCGGGGGTTTGCGCCTGCTCAGGTAGGGGCGGGGTGGGGAAGGGGCCCGCCGCAGGCGCGTCGGGTGGGTCAGGCCGCCGCAGGCCCGTGTTCGGCGATGGCGGCGAAGTCCTCCACCGTCAGCGATTCGCCACGCGCCTGCGGGGAGACCCCCGCGGCCTTCAGCGCCTCCTCCGCGGCCCCCGCGGACCCGGCCCACCCCGCGAGCGCCGCCCGCAGGGTCTTGCGGCGCTGCGCGAACGCGGCGTCGACGACCGCGAAGACCTCGTCCCGGGTCGCGGTGGTGCGCAGGGGCTCGTCCCGGCGTATCAGCGAGACCAGGCCGGAGTCGACGTTGGGGGCGGGCCAGAAGACGTTGCGGCCGATCGCGCCCGCGCGCTTGACGTGGGCGTACCAGGCGGCCTTCACGGAGGGGACGCCGTAGACCTTGGAGCCGGGTGGGGCGGCGAGCCGGTCGGCGACCTCGGACTGGACCATGACCAGGGTCCGCTCGATGGTCGGGAAGCGCCCGAGCATGTGGAGCAGCACGGGAACGGCGACGTTGTAGGGCAGGTTGGCGACCAGGGCGGTCGGGGCGGGGCCCGGTAGTTCGGTCACCCGCAGGGCGTCGCGGTGCACCAGCTCGAAGTGGTCGGCGCGGTGCGGCAGCCGGGCCTCGACGGTGGCGGGGAGCGCGGCGGCGAGGACGTCGTCGATCTCGACGGCGATGACCCGGTCGGCGGCCTCCAGCAGCGCGAGGGTCAGCGAGCCGAGCCCGGGGCCGACCTCGACGACCACGTCCTCGGGGCGCACCCCGGCGGTCCGGACGATCCGGCGGACCGTGTTGGCGTCGATGACGAAGTTCTGGCCGCGCTGCTTGGTCGGGCGTACGCCGAGCCGTGCCGCGAGGGCGCGGATGTCGGCGGGGCCGAGCAGGACGTCGGGATCGGTGGAGCTCACCCGGGAAGTTTACGGCCGCTCTTCAGGGGCCCGGTTCACGGACGGACAGGGCGTCCCGGGCGTCCCCACGCTCGGGATGCTTGGTCATACGCGCCGGGGGCGCCTCCCAGCACCGGGCCGGGGCGAGCCCCCGGCCTAGGCGGCCTCGATGAAGTCCGGTGCGGTTCGGATGCGCCCCGAAGAGGCGCGGGGCCGTGTCGATATGCGGCTCCGCCGCGGCCGTGTCGATATGCGCCTCCGCCGCGGCCGTGTCGATATGCGGCTCCACCGCGCGGGACCAGCCACGACACAGCCGCGGATGAACGACCGCCCCTCGCGGCACTTCCCGCGGAGCGCCTAGTGCTGGAGCTTGCGGCCGCACGTCGGCCAGGGGCCGGTGCCCCGCTGCTGGTAGAGCTTCTTGGCGCGGTAGGTCTGTTCGGCCGGGGGCGCGTCCTGGGGGCGGCCGTGGCCGCCGAGGTGGTGCCAGGTGCCCTGGTCGAGTTGGTAGAGGCCGCCGTAGCGGCCGGAGCCGTCGACCGCGTCCGGCCGGCCGCCCGATTCGCAGTGCGCCATCGCCCGCCAGTTGAGCCCGTCCGCCGGGCCGCCGACCCGGGCGGGCACGATCATGGTGCCGACCCGGACGATCCGGGCCACCGGCGGCTTGACGATCTCGCTGCCGAGCTTCCGCGGCCGCTGCCGTACGCCGTTGACGCTGCGCACCCGGTAGGTGGTGCGCAGGGTGCCCGGTTCGCCGGGCCGCTCCACGAGTTCGGTGCCCTTGGGGAGGGTGGGGTCGGCGCGGCGGACGGTGGTGAAGGGCACCGGTTCGTCGCGGATCTCCTTGCCGCCGGTGATCCGCATCACCGTCACCATCTGGCCGTCGCGCGGGAAGCTGTCCTGGGGGACGGAGGTGGTGTCCTGGCCGCGCAGGGTGAGCCCGGCGGCCGCGAGGGCCTCGCCGACGGTGGCCGCGTTGGTGCGGATGGTGTGTTCGCGCCCGTCGGCGCGGAAGGTGACGGTGCGCTCGGTGCGCACGTGCAGGAGCAGGCCGCGGTTGGTGATGGCGGCGGAGCGGGAGGCGGAGAGGTACGCGCCCTCGGCACGTACGCCCAGTTGGCGCAGTGCGCCGTCAACCGTGTGGGCGGTGGTCCACACCCGGCGGCGCTCCCCGTCGAGGGTGAGGGTGACCGGGCGGCCGTAGCGGACGGCGATCTCGTCGCCGTTGGCGAGCCGCTCCCCGGGCGCGGGGGCGACGATGTCGTGCTCGCCGACGTGGACGTCCTCGTCGGCCAGCAGCTCGCCCACGTCGTCGGCGTAGGTGTGCAGGGTGCGCGTATCGCCGTCGACGCTGAGCCGTACGGCCTTGTCCTGGGCGACGAAGGCGGAGGTGCCGCCCGCCAGCGCGGCGACCACCATCGCCTGCGGCAGCAGCCGGCGCATCGGGTCGGTCCGGCCGGCGGCGCCGCGGCGGGCGGCTCGGCGGGCGGCGGCACGGCCGCCCGAGACGCGGTGGCTGCCCCTACGGCTCACAAGAACACTCCGGTAACACTCCACAAGTCCACTGGTCAGGGCGTTGAGTCCGGGACTGTAGCGGAGTGGGGGTGACTCTCCAAAGGGAGATCATCACGCAGTGTGATCAGGTGTTTCGGATCGCCACCGCCCCTCAGGAGACGCCACCGCCCTCTCAATAGCCGAAGACACGCGCCGTATTGGCGGCCACGGCGGTCGCCAGGGTGTCCTCGGGGACGCCCTTGACCTCGGCCATGGCCCGCAGGGTGAGCGGAATCAGATACGGAGCGTTAGGCCGTCCGCGGTAGGGGGCGGGGGTCAGGAACGGCGCGTCGGTCTCGACGAGGACGAGGTCGAGCGGGGCGACGGCGAGGGCGTCGCGCAGCGGCTGGGCGTTCTTGAAGGTGACGTTGCCCGCGAACGACATGTAGTAGCCGCGCTCGGCGCAGATCTTCGCCATGGCCGCGTCGCCGGAGTAGCAGTGGAAGACGACGGTGTCGGGCGCGCCCTCCTCGGCGAGCACCCGCAGCACATCGTCGTGGGCCTCGCGGTCGTGGATGACCAGCGCCTTGCCGTGCTCCTTGGCGATGGCGATGTGGCGGCGGAACGAGCGCTCCTGGGCGGCCATGCCCTCGGGGCCGGTGCGGAAGTAGTCCAGGCCGGTCTCGCCCACGCCCCGCACCTGGGGCAGGGCGGCGAGGGCCGCTATCCGGTCGAGGGCCGCGTCCAGGGCCGCGTCGCCGCCGGGCTGCCGCGCCCCCTGCCGGGACCAGCCGTCGCGGGGGGTCTGGGGGGCTTGCCCCCCAGAAGGAGGTGTGCCGAGGACGATGCGGGGCGCCTCGTTGGGGTGCAGGGCCACGGTGGCCCAGACGCTCTCGTGCGCCGCCGCGGTCTCGGCCGCCCACTGGGACCCGGCCAGGTCGCATCCCACCTGGACGACGGTCGTCACGCCGACCGAGGCGGCCTTGGCCAGTGCCTCCTCGACCGTGCCCGGCTGCATGTCCAGGTGGGTGTGGGAATCGGCGACCGGGACCCGCAGGGGCTCCGGCGGCGGCGGGGGCGCGTCCTTTTCCTTTTGCGCGCCGCTCGCCTTGCCGTTGCCGCCGGGGGTCGATGTTGTTTTCGCCATGGTCGCGATTCTATGAATCCCGGTGAATGTGCGGTGAATCGCGTCCGGCCGCTCAGTTGCCCCGCGCCCGGCTCAGGTGAACCGGCTCAGGTGAACGGGCTCAGATGAACCGGCCCATCTGAACCCGCTCAGGTGAAACAGCTCAGATGAACCGGAACGTACTCAGTCGCGGTGGTGCTGAAAGGGGTGCAGCAGATTCGCCAGATGCCAATGGTGCGCCCGGCGTCGTGCGGGACCCTCGTTTTCCGGCGCGCCATCCGTCCCGGCGTCCGCCCGGGCCGGTGCCCCGTCCGTCACCTCCGTCGCGCCGGTGGCCGCCTCCGGGCCCCGGGCGGTGTGCGGCCTCCCGCGCCGCGCACTCTCCAGGGCCGAGGAGACCTGCCCCGAGCGCATGATCCGCACCAGATGCGCACCGCAGTTGACGCAGTCGGGGCTCGTCAGCGGGGACGGAACGCGCAGGCCGCCGGTGAAGTAGACGACGAAGGCCCGGCCCTCGCCGTCCACGTGGTGTTCGATGTCGTACGACCGCTCCCAGCCGTGCCCGCACTTCATGCAGGCGAAGGCGTAGGCCTCGTGGGCCACCTCGCCAGGGCCGGCGGAGGGGGTGTGGGCGGCTATCGGATGAGCACCGCTCGAGGTTCCCGCTATATCGCTCATGGCAGCTCCTCTTGTCACACAGGACAAGTCTTCCGGGATGGGATCGCCCCAGGTCTTCCCCACCCAGTGGACGCCTTTCCCGGCGCTGCCGCATCGGCCCTTCCCGCTCTTTGAGCGAGATTTGGCACCGGCCTTCCCAAAACCGGCACGATGCTGCCCGGCTACTAACCTGAGCTTTGCCTTTCGCTACGGCGCTTTACCTTCTCGTGGCGCGCTTCCCGTCGCGTTCTTCGCCGCCACCACGGCGTCGAACACCTGCCGTTTGGGCAGCCCGGCCTCCTGCGCGACCGCCGCGATGGCCTCCTTACGGCGCTCACCGGCCTCCTCGCGCACCGCGACCCGGCGGGCCAGCTCGGCGGGGCCCGCCTCCTCGGGGCCGGGCGCCGGGGCGCCCTCGACCACGATGGTGATCTCGCCGCGCACGCCCTCCGCCGCCCAGGCGGCCAGCTCCGCCAGCGGGCCGCGCCGCACCTCCTCGTACGTCTTGGTCAGCTCCCGGCACACCGCGGCGCGGCGGTCCGGGCCGAACACCTCGGCCATGGCCGCGAGGGTGTCGTCCAGCCGGTGCGGGGCCTCGAACCAGACCAGGGTGCGGCGCTCGTCGGCGACCTCGCGCAGCCGGGTCAGCCGCTCCCCCGCCTTGCGCGGCGGGAACCCCTCGAAGCAGAAGCGGTCCACCGGCAGCCCGGACACGGCCAGGGCGGTGAGCACCGCGGACGGGCCGGGCACGGCGGTGACGGTGATCCCGCGCTCCACGGCGGCGGCGACCAGGCGGTAGCCGGGGTCGGAGACCGACGGCATGCCCGCGTCGGTGACCAGCAGCACCCGGGCGCCCTCGGCCAGCGACTCGACCAGCTCGGGCGTGCGGGCCGACTCGTTGCCCTCGAAATAGGACACCACCCGCGCGGCCGGGCGCACGTCCAGGGCCTGGGTGAGTCGGCGCAGCCGCCGGGTGTCCTCGGCGGCGATCACGTCGGCGGCCGCGAGTTCGGCGGCCAGCCGCGGGGGCGCGTCCGCCGTGTCGCCGATGGGGGTCCCTGCCAGTACGAGCGTTCCAGTCACGCCCACCATCCTCGCAGCCGGCCGGGGCGGCCCCGCGCGCCCGCCGCCCCGGGCACGCGTCCCCGGTTCGCCGCACGCGTCCCCGGTTCGCCGCACGCGTCCCCGGTTCGCCGCGCGAATCCCCGGTTCGCCGCCTTTCCCCACCACACTCACAGACCCCTTCCCTACGATGGCCCGGTGAGCAGTGACACCGCGACCCACGCCCAGCCGGGCAAAGCCACCGGCCAGCAGCAGCCGGCCTGGCAGCGCCGGCTGCGCCGCTTCGGATACGCGGGCCGGACCCGGCCCGGCGTACGGGAGCGGCTGGTCCCGCCGTACGCGGAGCCGGGCACCCGGCTCTGGGAGGTCTTCGGCGCGACCCCCTCGGCGGCGGCCAGAATCGCCCGCTGGAGCGGCTGGGGCGGTCCGCTGCTGGTCGCGCTGTGCGCCGGGCTGACCCGCTTCTGGCGGCTGGGCAGCCCGGACAACGTCATATTCGACGAGACGTACTACGCCAAGGACGCCTGGTCGATCTGGGAGTACGGCTACGAGGGCACCTGGCCGAAGGCCGCCAACGACCGGATCCTGGAGACCCCGCAGCACATCCCGCTCAGCGACGCGGCCTCGTATGTGGTGCACCCGCCGGTGGGCAAGTGGGTGATCGGCCTCGGCGAGCAGCTCTTCGGGCTGCATCCGTTCGGCTGGCGCTTCATGGTCGCGCTGCTCGGCACGGTCTCGGTGCTGATGCTGTGCCGGATCGGGCGGCGGCTGTTCCGGTCGACGTTCCTCGGCTGCCTGGCGGGCGCGCTGATGGCCGTGGACGGGCTGCACTACGTGATGAGCCGCACGGCCCTGCTCGACCTGGTCGTGATGTTCTTCGTGCTGGCCGCCTTCGGCTGCCTGCTCGTGGACCGGGACCAGGCGCGCGCCAGGCTGGCGGCGGCGCTGCCGGCCGGTGAGGACGGCACGCCACGGTCGGATCCGGCGGTCGCCCGGGGCCTGAAGCTGGGCGCGCGGCCGTGGCGGATCGCGGCCGGGGTGCTGCTGGGCCTGGCGGTCGGCACCAAGTGGAACGGGCTGTACGTACTGGCCGCCTTCGGCCTGATGGCCGTCCTGTGGGACGTGGGCAGCCGCCGTACGGCGGGCGCCCTCCGGCCCTACCGGGCGGTGCTGCGGCGCGATCTGGGCTGGGCGTTCCTCTCGCTGGTGCCTGTGGCGATCGTCACGTACATCGCCTCCTGGTCGGGCTGGTTCGCCTCGAGCGGCACCTTGGACCGGGAGCGCGGCTGGCAGCACAGCGGCTACTTCCGGCACTGGGCCGAATCCAAGAAGCCGGACGGCGGCGGCTATCGCACCGACGGCGCCTTCGACTGGCTGCTCAACCCGCTGCGCAGCCTGTGGCACTACGAGACCGAGGTCTACCAGTTCCACGTCAACCTGGACTCGCCGCATGTCTACCAGTCCAATCCGTGGAGCTGGATGGTGCAGTCCCGCCCGGTCTCGTACTTCTACGAGTCCCCGCGGGCCGGCCAGGAGGGCTGCCCCACCGACGCCGCCGAGAAGTGCGCCCGTGAGGTGCTGGCGCTCGGCACCCCGCTGCTGTGGTGGACGGCCTGTTTCGCGCTGCTGTACCTGCTGTTCCGGTGGGCGCTGCGGCGCGACTGGCGGGCGGGCGCGATCCTGTGCGGGATCGCGGCGGGCTATCTGCCGTGGTTCCTCTACCAGGACCGGACGATCTTCTCCTTCTACGCCGTCGTCTTCCTGCCCTTCCTGTGTCTGGCGGTGGCGATGATGATCGGCGCGCTGCTGGGGCCACCGGGGGCGAGCGAGACCCGGCGGGTGATCGGCGCCGTGGGCTCGGGCGCGCTGGTCCTGCTGATCGTCTGGAACTTCATCTATTTCTTCCCGCTCTACACCGGGCAGACGATGCCGATGGACTCCTGGCGTGCCCGGATGTGGCTGGATACCTGGATCTGATCCCCGGCCCGCCGTCCGGATCCGGCCCCCGCCCCCGCGCCCCCTACGGTGAGGGCGCGGGGGCTTCGCTTGGTGCCGGTAGAGTGCCGGGCACCGCGGCCTCCATCGACTGATGGAGGGAATCGAGAACACTGTGGGGGTTCTGTAATGCGGAGTGGCGCGAGAGCCGCGATCGTCGGTGCGGTGTTCGCCGCCATGGTCGGTGTTGCCGGTTGCGGCAGCGGCCAGGACGATTCATCCAGTGCGAAGGACGGTGCGAGCGCCGGCTCGGGTGACGACAAGCCGTCCCTGAAGAACGTGAAGACCGGCCCGCCCAGCGCGGCCGAGGTCAAGACCACCGCCCGCGCGTTCCTGGCGGCCTGGTCGGCGGGCGAGACGGCGAAGGCCGCCGCCCTTACGGACGACACCGGCGCGGCCACCACGGCGCTGGGCGACTACCGCAAGAAGGCCCATGTGGCCAAGGTGGCGCTGGAGGCGGGGTCGGCGAGCGGGGCGAAGGTGCCGTTCTCGGTGAACGCCCAGATCTCCTCCGGCGGTCAGAGCGTCCCCTGGACGTATGAATCCTCGCTGACCGTCACGCGCGACACCAAGACCGGTAAGCCGGTCGTCGCCTGGAAGCCCTCGGTGGTCCAGCCCGACCTGGCCGAGGGCGACACCCTGAAGACCGGCGCGTCCGAGGCGCCGCCGATCAAGGCGGTGGACCGCGACGGCAAGGAACTGACCGCCGACGAGCACCCGACCCTCAAGACCGTCCTGGCCGCGCTGCGCGAGCGGTACGGCAAGAAGGCGGGCGGCAAGGCGGGCGTGGAGACCTGGATCCAGCGCGCCAAGGGCTCCAAGTCCCCCGACAAGACGCTGAAGGTGCTCTCCAAGGGCACCCCGGGCACGCTCCGTACGACGATCGACGCATCGCTCCAGAGCACCGCCGAGCAGCAGGTGAGCAAGCGCACCAAGGCGTCGGTGGTGGCGGTCAAGCCCAGCACCGGTGAGATCCTCGCGGTGGCCAACTCCCCCGCGAGCGGCTTCAACACCGCCCTGCAGGGCTCGTACGCACCCGGCTCGACGATGAAGATCATCACCTCGGCCACGCTGATCGACAAGGGTCTGGCGGCGTACGGCAAGGCCCATCCGTGCCCCAAGTACTTCAGTTACGGGGGCTGGAAGTTCCAGAACGACAAGAAGTTCGAGATCAAGAACGGCACCTTCGAGCAGAGCTTCGCCCGCTCCTGCAACACGGCCTTCATCAGCCAGGCGGGGAAGCTGAAGAACGACGACCTGACCAACGAGGCCCGGAACGTCTTCGGTATCGGGCTCAACTGGCAGACCGGTGTGCCCTCCTTCGACGGCGCGGTGCCGGCGCAGTCGGCGGCCTCCAAGGCCGCCTCGCTGATCGGCCAGGGCGGGGTGCGGATGAACCCGCTCAACATGGCGTCGGTCGCGGCCACGGCCTCCACCGGCACCTTCCGCCAGCCGTACCTGGTCTCGCCGTCGCTGGACGACCGGACGCTGGCCAAGGCGAGCAAGACGATGAAGTCGAGCACCCATGACCAGCTGCGCAAGCTGATGCGGCTGACGGCCACCTCGGGCACCGCCGCCGAGGCGATGGCCGGGATGAGCGGCGACTTCGGCGCCAAGACCGGTTCGGCCGAGGTGGACAACCAGGAGAAGCCCAACGGCTGGTTCAGCGCGTACCGCGATGACATCGCGGCCGCCGGTGTGGTCCCCGAGGGCGGCCACGGCGGCGACACCGCGGGCCCGATGGTGGCGGCGCTGCTGCGCGCGGGCGGCTGAGCCGGAAGTTCCCTCCGGTTCCGCCGGTCTGACGGCACAGGAGCCGGGCGAGCGCACCAGCGCCCGCCCGGCTCCTTCGCGTTCGGCGGGGCGGCCGGTGCGACCTCGGGCCTCGGGTCTCGGGTCTCGGGGAAATGCCGTGGCGTGGGCGACGGGCGCGTGGATAGCGTCGCTCCATGGTCGATCCCGCACCCACCCCTGACACCGCCGCCCACCCCCGCTTCGCCGAAGCCCTGCGCGAGCTCGGCCTGGCCGTCGAGGTGCGCCGCTTCCCCGACGCCACCCGGACCGCCGCCGAGGCCGCCGCGGCCATCGGCTGCGAGCTGAGCCAGATCGTCAAGTCGCTGGTCTTCGAGGCGGACGGCCAGCCTGTGGTGGTGCTGATGGACGGGGCGTCACGGGTCGACGTCGAGCTCGTACGGCAGGAGCTGGGCGCCGGGAGCGTCGGCCGGGCGAGCGCGGCGCTGGTGCGGGAGACCACCGGTTACGCCATCGGTGGGGTGCCGCCCTTCGGCCACCGCACCCGCACCCGCGTCCTCGCCGACCGCCGGCTGCTGGACCACGAGACCGTATGGGCCGCGGCGGGCAACCCCCACACCGTCTTCCCGCTCGCCCCCAAGACCCTGATCGCGCACGCGGAGGGCACCCTGGTGGATGTGCGCGAGCGGTCCGCGTGACCCCGCTCGTCGCGGCCGCGGTGCTCATCGCGGCCGTCACCCACGCGTCGTGGAACGCCATCGCGCACGGCATCCGCGACCAGCTGCTCGCCTTCACGCTGGTGGGCGGCGGCGGGGCGGTGTGCGGGCTGGCGCTGCTGCCGTTCGCCCCGCTGCCCGCCGCGGACGCCTGGCCGTATCTGCTGGCCTCCGCGGCCATCCACGTGGTCTATCAGCTGCTGCTCATGCGCTCGTTCCATCTGGGCGACTTCGGCCAGATGTATCCCCTCGCGCGCGGCACCGCCCCGCTGGTGGTGACCGGGGCCGCCGCGGTCTTCGTCGGCGAGCGGCCGGACCGCTGGCAGGCGGCGGGGATCGCGCTGGCCTCGGCCGGGCTGGTGGGCGTGGCGCTGTGGGGCGTCAGGGGCGCCCGGCACGCCGACCGCGAGGAAGCGGGGGAGAACGGCGGGCAGAAACCCGGGCAGAGCGGCGGGGCCGCACCGCAGTGGCTCGCCCTTACGGCCGCCATCGCCACCGGTCTGTCCATCGCCGCGTACACCGTCGTGGACGGCCTGGGGGTACGCGCCTCCGGCAGCGCACCCGGCTATATCGCCTGGCTGATGATCCTGGAGGGCTTCGCCATCCCCGGCTACGCCCTGGCCATCCGCCGCGGCGCGCTCCTGCGCCAACTGCGCCCCGTGGCGGTGCGCGGACTGCTCGGCGGACTGCTGTCGGTCTCCGCCTACGGCCTGGTCCTGTGGGCCCAGACCCAGGCCGAACTCGCCCCGATCGCGGCGCTGCGCGAATCGTCGATCATCGTGGGCGCGGCGATCGGGACGCTGTTCTTCAAGGAGCGGTTCGGCGGCCCGAGGATCGCGGCGGCGGGGCTGATGGTGGCGGGCATCGGGCTGATGCTGCACACGAGTTGATCCGCTGCACACTTCGGGCCGCCCCTCGTGGCGGCATCCGCGTGGGTGCTGCTACCCCTGGTCCAGAGACGCCCAGAAGCGGGTGAGCGCCTCCGCCCCGCGGGCGGGGTCGTGTGTCATCCACCAGTGGCCCAGCCCGTCGAGGACCTCCACCCGCGCACCGGCGCGGCGCGCGGCGCGGCGTCGTTGCTCGGCGGTTCCGACCGCGTGGTCCTCGGTGGCGAGGAACAGGAGCCCAGGCCGCCGCGCCGCGTTTACCAGGTTCCGGCCGAGTTCGGCCATCACCGGAGGCATGGCGGAGGTGTAGAGCGCGATCACGGCCCGGCCCATCGCCTCGTTCTGCCCCTGGGCGACCCGCTCGGCCGCCGACTCGCCCATCCCCCGCTCGATGAGGGTGGCGATCCGCTGCTCGACGGGCGCGCCGAAGCGGGCGGCCACATCGGCCTCGCCGATTCCCGGTGTCTGCCATCGCTGGGCGAGCTCATGCCAGACGTAGTCGGGTTCGAAGACCGCGATCGTGTCGCTGGCCCAGCTGCGTACCAGCTCCGGGCGGCTCATCACCGCGTTGAGGACGTGTCCGCCGCCCCAGTCGTGGCCCACCAGGTCCACGGGCTCGGCGAAGCGGGTCAGCTCCTCGATCAGCCAGTCGCGGTAGTCCCCGACGGTCGCCCCGAACCCGGGCGGCAGCGGGGCGCCGAACCCGGGCGGGGACAGACAGATGAGGTCGGCCGGAGCAGCGCCGGCGGCCTGCAGTTCGGCGAGCAGGGGATCCCAGACGGCCGCCGTCTCGGGATTGCCGTGTACGAAGACGGCGGGCATCAGACCACGCTCCCCTGGAGCGGCACGGTGGGCTGGAGGACCGATTCCACCAGCGCCTCGGCGCGGAGATGGGACACCGCCCTGTAGTCGGGGTCACGGACCATGTCGGCGAACGCCTGGCGGCTGGGGTAGCGCACCAGGAGCACCGTGTCCCATGCCTGCCCCTTCTCGGCGACCAGGGCGTGACCGCCGTCTCCGAGGTACTCCACCCGCAGTCCGTACCGCGCGTTGATCTCCGGGCCCAGCGCCTCGATATAGCGCTGGTAGCTCTCGCGCCCGCCGTCCGGGCGGAATCGCAGCAGGTTCAGCATCACCACGGGGCCGCCGGGGTCTTCGGCCAGGAAGACATCGAGGGCGCGCTCATCCATGTCGATCATCGAAACCTCCAGTCAGGATGAGTGGCACCGTATAAACTTGTTGGACGACACGCAAGTTAGTGAGGACTCCCGTCATGACGACCCCCCGCCGCACCCAGAAGCAGCGCCGCGACCAGGCCGAAGCCGCATTGCTGGCGGCCGCCGCCGAGCTGGTCGTCGAGCAGGGAGTGCGCTCGCTGACGCTGGCCCGGGTGGGTGAGCGAGCCGGGTACAGCCGCGGAATCGTCACCCACCACTTCGGCTCGAAGCAGGCCCTCCTCGAGCTCCTGGCCCGCACCGCACAATCCGGGTTCGTCCCGGGCCTGGCCGATCTGCCCCCAGGGCTGGACCGCCTCCTGCGGCTGATCAACGGCTACATCGGCGAGCTGGGCCAGGTGGGCGCCGCCAACCGCGCGTTCCTGCTGCTGTGGGCCGAGGCGCCCACCATGCCCGAACTGGCACCGATCTTCCGCGAGCGGGACGCGTCGTTCCGGGCCGATCTGCGCGTCGACATGGAGGCCGGCATCGCCGAAGGCACCATCCGCCACGGCCTCGCGCCCGAGGAGGTCGCGGTGGCGATCGTCGGACAGCTCCGAGGCATCGGGCTGCAACGCCTCCTCGACCCGGGCGCCGTCGACACGGAACGCCTGCGGCGATCGGTCACCGAGCAGTGGCGCCGGGCCCTGGCCACACCACCGGCGGGGCAGCCATGAGGCGGGCCGCTCGCTCCCGAACTCCGGTGACCTTGCTCTTCGTTGCTCCTGCGCGGATGCCCCTGGGTAGGACAGAATCGGGGAGACCGTCGTCACAAGGGGGGCTCGGTGCGGATCGACGTAGCGGTGAACGGTGGGGAGGCGGAGCTGCGATCGCTCCTCGACTGGCTGAGACGGGATCCGGCCGCGCGCCGCGGTGCCCATGTGGAGCTGGTCCAGGCCGAGCCGGCGCCGGGCCAGATGGGCGTGCTCACCGATGTGCTGCAGCTGGTCACCGAGAACGCCTGGAGCGCGGCCTCCTTCGCCCTCGCGCTGTCCACCTGGCGGCAGACACGTCCGCACACCCGGCGGATCACCGTGCGCCGTGGCGACCTTACGGTCGACCTCGACGGCGGCGGCGACGAGGAGCTGCGGCGTCTGATCGACGCGCTGGAGCGCCCGGCCGCCCACGAACCGGAACCGGAACCGGACCGTCAGGCCAACGGAGGGGGAGGGCGGTAGCCGTGGCCGTTCTGCCCGACCCGTCCGCCACCCGCGCGGTCCTCATCGGCACCAGCCGCTATGCCCACCTGGAGCAGATCCCGGCGGTGGCCAACAATCTGAGCGCGCTGGCCGCGGCCCTGTGCGCGCCGGGCTCCTGGGGGCTGGCGCCCGAGCACTGCACGGTCATCGAGGACCCCGCCACCGCGGTCGAGGTCCTCGAGGCCATCCGGACCGCGGCCGAGGAGGCCACGGACACCCTGCTGGTGTACTTCGCCGGCCACGGTCTCGTGGAGCCGCGCCGCGGCGAGCTCTTCCTGGGGCTCACCGGGTCCATACAGCACCGCTCCTACACCGGGCTGCCGTACGGCACGCTCCGCGACGTCGTGCTCGACGGGCGGGCCGGGCGTCAGGTGATGCTGCTCGACTGCTGCTTCAGCGGACGCGTGCTCGGCTTCATGAGCGCGGCGAGCGCCGAAGCGGTGATCGACCAGGTGGAGATCGAGGGCACCTATCTGCTGGCCTCGGTCCCCGACACCAGCTTCGCGCTCGCCCCGCCCGGCGAGCACCATACGGCCTTCACCGGTGAGCTGTTGCGGCTGCTGCGCCAAGGGGTGCCGGGCGGGCCGGAGCTGCTGGACCTGGACACGGTCTACGCGCAGGTGTACGCGGCGCTGCGGGCCAAGGGGCGGCCGCTGCCGCAGAAGCGCGACCGCAATACGGCGGGCGGGCTCGCCCTGGCCCGCAACGCCGCCTGGGCACCACCCGGCTTCGGCCCGCCGCCCCCGCCGTACGACCACGAACCGGCCGCCTCGGTCCCCTCGCCCCCCGGGCCCGTGCCGCATCCCGCGATGCCGCCGATGCCCACCTGGTCGCCGATGGCCCTGCCGTCGCCCGCGCCGCTCCCCGCCCCCGGCGGCGCCTCTCCGGGCCGCCGCCGCGCCGTCACCTACGGGCTGGCCGGAGCGCTCTTCGTGGCCCTGGTGGCCGCGGGCATACCCCTGGCGATGTCCTGGATGAAGGACTCCTCCAAGGACGGCTCCGGGCACAACACCTCGAAGTCGTCCAGCACCCCGAAGCCGCGTCCCACCTCCGGGAACAACGCCGCGGCCGAGGGGGGCGTCCTCAACCCCTCGACGCAGCCGGGCGGAACGCTGAAGTTCATCAGCAAGGACGACGCGGACTCATGGGACCCCCAGCGCAGCTATTACGGCTTCGTCTGGAACTTCTCCCGCTACTACGCCCGCCAACTGGTCACCTATGCCCCCAAGCCCGGTAAGGACGGCACCGAATTGGTTCCGGATCTCGCCGAGCGGAAGGCCGAGGTGACCGACGGCGGCAAGACGTACACCTACACCCTGCGCCCCGGGATCACCTGGGAGGACGGCACCGCGATCACGTCCCAGGACATCAAATACGGCATCGAGCGGATCTGGGCCCAGGACGACATCCCCGGCGGCCCGACCTTCATCCAGGAGACGCTCGATCCCGGCCTCACCTACAAAGGGCCGTACAAGGACACGTCCAAGGACAAGCTCGGCCTGAAGGCCATCAGGACTCCCGACGACAGGACCATCGTCTTCAAACTGCCGAAGGCCAACGGTGACTTCGAGCGCATGCTGGCCACGCCCTCGGCATCACCGGTGAAGAAGACGAAGGACACCAAGGGCAAGTACCAGGAGAGGCCGTTCTCCTCGGGGCCGTACACCTTCGAGAGCTACGAGCCGGGCACATCGCTGGAACTGGTCCGTAACCCCGAGTGGAAGCGGTCGTCCGATCCGATCCGCACCGCCCTGCCCGAGCGGATCACGGTGAATATCAGCAGCAACGAGCAGACGAATACGAAATCCCTGTTCGCGGGCGACTATGACCTGGACCTGGAATCCTCCGGACTGACCGGTGCCTCCCTCGCCCAGGCCACGGGCAGTTCCGGCCTCAGCGCCCGGCTGGACAGCCCGTCCAACGGGGTGCTCATGTTCGCGGCCCTCCCTCGCTCCGTCAAACCCCTGGACAACGTCCACTGCCGTAAGGCGGTCCTCTACGCGGCGGACAGGGAGAACATGCGGACCGCCGCGGGCGGTCCGCGGACCGGCGATATCGCGCCCCATATGCTCCCGCCCACCATCGCGGGCTCCGACTCCTCCTACGATCCGTACGGGACGCTCGAGAACAAGGGCAAGCCGGACACCGAAAAGGCCGAGGCCGAACTGAAGGCGTGCGGAGAGCCGGGCGGATTCCGGACCACCATCGCGGTGCGGAACAATCGCCCCGCCGATATGCCCGTCGCGATGTCGCTCCAGGCATCGCTGCGGAAGGTCGGCATCACCACCGAGGTCGCTCAGGTCGACGGCAACCGTTTCAGCGAGACGATAGGCGCGCCCGCGACGGTGAAGAAGAAGAAATACGGCATCGTCCTGTACCGCTGGCTGGCCGACTACCCCTCCGGCCAGAGCTTTCTGCAGCCGCTCGCCGACAGCCGTTTCCTCCGGCCCGCCGGAAATCTCAATATCGCGGAGCTGGACGACCCCACGGTCGACGACCTCTTCGACGCCGCGATCGCCGAACAGGATCCGGCGAAGGCCGGGAGCGACTACGCGCAGATCAATCGGAGGATCTCCGACTCCGCCGCGTATCTGCCCATCCTGTTCCAGAAGAGCGTGATCTGGCGCGGCTCCCGGCTGACCAACGTCTATACGAGCGAGCCCTGGGAGGGCCGTTACGACTATGTCTCGCTGGGCGTCTCCGAGTGACCGAAGGCCCTGCGCACCGCCACGTTCGTGGTCGTGATGCCGCCGTCCACGGGGAGGGTGGTCCCGGTGATCCAGGCGGCGTCGGATGAGGCGAGGAAGGTGATGGCGGCCGCGATGTCGGCGGGCTCGCCGACCCGGCCGAGGGGGTAGACCTCGGCGGCGCGGCGCAGGGTGTCCTCCTGGCCGTCCCAGCCGGGGGTGCGGATCGTGCCGGGGGCCACGAGGTTGACGCGGACGCCCCGCCGGGCGGCGTGGGCGGCCAGGGTGCGGGTGAGGCTGCCCAGGCCGGCCTTGGCGGCGCTGTAGGCGTGGTTGCCGAAGTCCTGGATGCCGTTGACCGAGCCGACGTTGACGATCACGCCCCGGCCCTCCGCGGCGGCCAGATGCGGCAGCGCGGCGCGGGAGCAGCGGAAGGCCCCGCCGAGGGTGACATCGATGTCCTGCTGCCACTCGTCGTCCAGCTGGTCCTCGAACAGCGGGGTGTCGACATGGCATGAGTGGGCGCTGTTGACCAGGACGTCCAGCCTTCCGAAGCTCCTTACGGCGTGCGCCACGGCCGCCTCGGCGTCCTCCCGCCGGGCCGCATCGCAGCCCAGCGACTCGGCCTCGCCGCCGTCGGCCCGTATGGCCGCGGCGGCCTTCGCGGCCCGTTCGCCGTCCAGGTCGGTGATCAGCACCCGGGCGCCCTCGTCGGCGAAGCGGCGGGCGGTGACCTCCCCGATCCCGCGTCCCGCGCCGGTGAGCATGACCGCGTAGCCCTCGAATCTCCGCACCGTGTGCCCCTTCTCGTCGGCTCCCGGACCGCCGCCGCCCCACGGTGGCGCGTCCGCCGGTGATCCTGCCCGGCCCCGGCATGATCCTCACCCGCGGGACGTTGCACCATAAGGAGAAACACAGCACGCACGCGCGGGTCGGCATGGCGGGAGTCGGATCAGTGGTGGACGTCCAGGGCACGGTGGCCGACGGTTTCGAACCGGTCCGGGACGCCTTCGCGGCGAACTTCACCCGGCACGGCGAGCGTGGTGCGGCCATGGTGCTCTACCGGGAGGGCGAAAAGGTCGTCGATCTGTGGGGCGGCACGAAGGCCCCCGACACGGACACCTCCGATACGGACACCTCCGATACGAAGGCCCCCGACGACGGCGAGAACGGCCCCGGGGCTTCCGGCGGCGTTCCCGAGCCCTGGACCCAGGACACCGCCCAGGTCGTCCGGTCGGTCACCAAGGGCGTCGCCGCCGCCGTGCCGCTGCTGCTGCACCAGCGCGGCCAGCTGGACCTGGACGGCCGGGTGAGCACCTACTGGCCGGAGTTCAAGGCGGCCGGCAAGGAGCGGGTGCTGGTGCGGCATCTGCTGGCGCACCGCACCGGCGTGCCCGTGCTCGACACCCCGCTGACCCCCGCCGAGGCTGTCGACGGCATATCCGGGCCGCGGGCCGTCGCCGCCCAGCGGCCCGTATGGGAGCCCGGTACGGCGCACGGCTACCACGCCCAGACGTACAGCTGGCTGCTGGGCGAGCTGGTGCGCAGGGTCACCGGGCGGACCATCGGGCGCTGGATCGCCGAGGAGATCGCCCGCCCGCTGGGGCTCGACCTGTGGCTCGGGCTGCCCGAGGAGCAGCGGGCCCGGGTCGGCCGGATCGCGGCGGTGGAGGCCCTGGCCGCGCCCGCCGCCCACGGGCCGCGGATTCGTCCCAAGCGGTCGGTCGCCGAGGCGTATCGGGATCCCGAGTCGCTGACCCGGCGGGCGTTCGCCGCGATCACCCCGGTGCCGGACGAGAACGACCCCGCCTATCTCGCCGCCGAGCTGCCCGCCTCGGGCGGGGTGGCCACCGCCGAGGCGCTGGCCCGCTTCTACGCGGCGCTGATCGGCCCGCTGCCCTCGGCCCGTACGGCCCGCTCGGGGGGCCGGCTCTTCGCCCCGGCGACGCTCACGATGGCCCGTACGGAGGAGTCCGCGGGGCCGGACCGGGTCCTGGTCGTCGGCACCCGCTACGGCCTCGGCTACATGCTGCACGGCCCGGCCTGCCCGCTGCTGGGGCCGGGCTCCTTCGGCCACCCGGGGCGCGGGGGCTCGCTCGCCTTCGCCGACCCGGAGGCGCGCATCGGCTTTGCCTACGTCACCAACGGTATGCGGCGCGGTGTCACCGCGGATCCGCGTGCGCAGGCGCTGGTGCGCGCGGTGCGGACCAGTCTGGCGGCGCGGGAGGCGTAACGGCCCGAGGCGCCGCAGGTGCGGCGGGGCGGCGCGGGAGACATGGCGCCACGCGCCCCCGGTATGCCTCCGAGCGCCCTCCCGTACCCGCGCACGCGGCTCCGCCAGGGCCAAGGGTCCCTGTTGCGCCGTCCCTCGGCCCCTCCACACTGGAGCCAGGGAACATCGGGGGGCACGTGGCTCGGTTACGGGGGCGGTTGCGGCCGCGTTTAGGGGCGTGGCCGTGGCCGCGCGAGGAACGACACCAGGGGCGCGCGCGGGCGCCGCGCCCCGTCGACGGGCATCATCCGGCCGACGGACATCATCCGGCCGCCGAACCACCGGCCGACCGGCACCGGCTGGCCCGCCGGGACATGGAATGGCAGATGCTGCGCATCCTGCTGATCTTCCGGCTGATGCACGGCATCCAGCTGGCGGTGACGGTGCCCGGGATCGCCGGCCATCTGGCGCACCGCGGCAGGGCGTTGCTGCTGCTGAGCGCGGTGGTGGCCGAATCCCTGTGGTTCGTCGGGCACATCGCCCGTAACCACCGGCGGGTGATCGCGTACGACACCGAGCGCCGGGAGGGCGCGGGCGGTCGGCCCGATCCGCGGGACACGCCGCCGGCCACGCCCCACGCCACGCCGCCGACCACCTACGACGGTCCGGCGGCCGGTGTGGAGCTGTGCTCGGCCGTCGCGTTCCTGTGGGCCTGTGCGCTGGTCCTGGGCCCCCACCGGTCGCAGGACATGGCCCCGCTGCTGGTGCTGACCACCGAGCAGATCTCCGCCGCGGGCATCGGCTCGGCGCTCGGCCAGCCACGGCGGGTGCTGATCGCCGCCACCTGCGCGATCGCCGCCTCCTACGCCGCGGTCATCGCCCTGGGCGACGGCGGCCCGCAGGCGCTGGCCCACTCCGATGTGCTCATCGGGCTCACCGGCTACGGGGCGCTGGCGTACCTCATCCGCCGCGGCGCCAAGTTCCTGCTGCAACTCGCCGCCGACCTGGGCGATATGAGCCTTCAGCTGCATGAGCAGGAACAGCGGAAGCTGCTGGCCATCGAGCTCCACAACCACCTCGGCCACACCCTCAACGCCTTCCAGAGGATCGACGCCTCGGACCCCGAGCAGATCGACTCGCTGCGCAAATCGGCGGTGGTGGCGCGGGAGCGGCTGGCCACCTTCATCGGCACCGGGCGGTTCAGCGAGTCGGTGCCGCTGATCGGCATGGTCCACCGGCAGGTCGCCCTGGCGACCAACGACACCCTCACCGTGGAGCCCATCGTCACCGAGCGCGTGGTCGGCGCCGCGGCCCGGGTGCTGCCGTCCCAGGTGGAGCTGATGGAGGCCGCGCTGCGCGCCGCGCTGATCAATGTGCCGCGCAGCGGCGGGGTGCATGACGCGGTGCTGCATGTGGACCTCGTCGAGGACGCCGACGGCGCCGGGCTGGTGGAGCTGGTGGTCACCGACGAGGGCGTGGGCTTCCCGCCCGAGGTGCTGGCGCGCGGCGTCGGCGCCATGCGCTCACTGGCGCTCCACGACCGGCTGCTGCGCGAGCGGGGCGGGGCGTTGCGGGTGCGGTCGGTCGCCGGGTTCACCCAGGTGACGCTCACCCTGCCGATCCAACGAGAGAGCACGACCGAGCCGAGTCAAGGGGGCGTCGGATGAGAGACGAGTCGGCCGAGCACGGACCCGAGCAGCCGCTGCAGGTGGCCGTGGTCGAGGACCATGAGATGACCAGACGGGGCCTGGTGGCCGCGCTGAACGCCGATTCACGGCTGACCGTGGTCAGCGAGGTGGACTCGGTGGAGCAGCTCGAGGTGAGCGGCGCGGAGTACGACGTGTGCGTGGCCGACATGATGGGCGTCGGCACCGCCGAGCAGTTCGCCGATCTGGTGCGGCGCTCGGATGTGGTGGTGTGCACGGCTGCGGAGCAGTGGCGCCAGCGGGTGGCCCCCTGGGTGTGCGGGGCGAAGGCGGTCTTCGGCAAGACGGTCGGCGCGGCGGTCCTGGCCAACGCCGTATGGGACGCCCGCCACCATCCGCACTGGCTGAAACCGCATCTGGCCTCCGCCCTGGAGACCGCGGTGCGCGAATGCGGGCTCAGCGTGCCGCCGTACTTCGCCGATCTGCTGGGGCGCACGGCCCGCGGCGGCCGGGTGGCCTGGATCCTGGAGGAGCTGGAGGTCAGCGAGAAGCGCTACGGGGAGGATCTGCGGGACTTCCGGAGGCAGTGCGCGCGGGCCGGGCTCGGCCAGCTGACCCTGCTGGACGCGCTCTATATGGCCTCGTCGGCGCCGCAGGCGCCCGCCCATGAGCCCGTGGTGTTCTCCTCCTGGGCGGCGGGGCTGAGCGAGGGCCAGATCCGGGCGCTGGAGTGGTACGCGGACGGCTACTCGTACGAGGAGACGGCCCTCCAGCTCGATGTGAAGGTCTCCACGGTCCGTACGCAGATCGACCGGGCCATGACCGCCTGCGGGATCGTCTCCAAACCGGCCGACGTCCGCATGATGTTCGCGATGTACGTGTGCTCCCGGCACACCAAACCGGATCTGCTGCTGCGCCGGCTGACCGCCCTGGGGGCGCATCCGCCGCGCCGGGGCGGGGCCGAGCGGTGATGGCCGCCCGGGCTTCGTGGCCCGCGTGGACCGCCCGGACGTCGGTTTCTGTCGTCGCGGGCACCGACAGCGCCCGCCCGGATTTCGCACCGCATCGGGGGACGCGAAGCGACAGGCGCGGTGCGGAATATGGTCGTCGGGCCCTCGCGGGGGAACCGGGGGCCCGCCCTTTCGAAGGACGGGGGAGAAGCATGCCCGACCAGCGCGCCTTGGGTGATACGGCGGCCGACGGCCGGTGCCTCGGCACCTTCGACGGGACGCTCCGCGAGGCGAGCGCCCCGCTGGAGTGCGGCGGCCGGAGCCGCGCGACCGGAAGCGGACGGAGCACCCGGAGCGCCCGGAGCACCCGGCGCGTACCGCTGCGGGCCGTGCTCACCTACCGCGATGTGGTCGCCTTCCTGGTCCGCAATCGCGCGCGGGCGCCGGAGGCGGCGGCGGGGGCCGTGCTGCGGCAGCGCGAGGGGCCGGTGTTCCTCGTGCAGACCTTCTTCCTGGACCAGGAGGGCGTACCGCTGCGCGACACCGGGACGCCGCCCGCCCCGGTGTGGGTCTGCCGGGCCCGGCGCCTGGACGGCGAGCTGCGCGCGGCCTTCGGCGACAAGGACCTCATCATCTTCGGGCAGGAGGCGCCGTCATGCTGAGTCTGTTGGGCATGGTCCTGCTGGCGCTCGGCGGGATCGGCGCGGTCGCGGTGGTCCATGTCGGGTGCGTGACCATCGAGTTCCTGGCGGACTGGTTCCGGTCCCAGGGCGAGCGGCTGCACTCCGATCCCGATCTGCGGGCGGTCACCGTCGCCGAGTCCATCCGCGACGGCGAGGTCAGCTATATCCAGGGGCTGTTCGACACCTCGCGGGAGCAGTTCGTCGAGGGCCGCCGGATCGAGGCGAAGCAGGCCGAGAAGCGGGTGCGCAGCGCCCACGCACACCACAGGGTCGCGGTCTGGGGCTGAGGGTTCGGGGACGGGTTCGGGGTTCGGGTTCGGGGTTCGGTCCGGGGATCGGTCCGGGGATCGGTCCGGCGTTTGAGGGGGGAGATCCAGTGAGGAACCTGGCAAGGACGTCGCGTATCGCCTTCGCCGTCACCGGGATTCCGGGCGGCGCCGACGATGTGGAGGCGGCGCTGCTGCGGACCCGGCTGATCGAGGCCGCGAAGGAGTTCAGCGGCCGCAACGGACCGCGGCCGCTCACCCTTACGGTCACCAACCAACCGCCGGGCGGGGAAAGGCAATCGGGGTCGGAGGCGGGATCGGGGGCCGGGCCGGAGCCGGACGAGCCGTCGATCGCCGAGCGGGCGCGGCAGTTCACCGCGACGCGGCCGCTGTACACCTTCGACCGCCTGGTGCTCCCGGAGCGGACGCTGGACCAACTGCTGCGCGCCGTGCACACCGTGGAGCAGCGCCGGGTGCTCTTCGACGACTGGGGTCTGCGCGAGATACAGCCGCATCCCGGCTCGGCGGTGAACCTGGAGGGCGCGCCCGGCACGGGGAAGACCCTGGCCGCCCACGCCCTCGCCGACCGGCTGGGACGTCCGCTGATCGCGGCCCGCGCCTCGCAGCTGGAGAGCAAATACCACGGCGAGGGCCCGAAGAACCTGGCGGCGCTCTTCCACGCGGCGCGTGAGCAGGGCGCGGTGCTCTTCCTGGACGAGGCGGACGCGCTCATGTCCGCGCGGTTCGAGACCATCAGCCAGGGCGCCGAGCACGCGGTGAACGCCATGCGCAGCGAGATGCTCACCGCCCTGGACCACCACGAGGGGCTGGTCGTCCTGGCCACCAACCTGGTGGCCTGCTATGACACGGCCTTCGACAGCCGGGTGTGGCATGTGCGCTTCCCGGCACCGGACGAGGCGGCGCGCGCCGGGATCTGGCGGCGCCATCTGCCCGACGCGCTCCCCCTCGCCGAGGACGTCTCCCCGGAGGGGCTGGCCGGGGTCGACGAGGTGACCGGGCGCGATATCCGCCGTGCGGTGATCGACGCGGCGGCGGAGGTGCTGCGGACGGGACAGCCGCGGGTGCGGCAGGCGGATCTGCTGGCGGCGGTGGAGCGGATCAAGGCCGGGCGGCCGTACCGAGCTGCGCCAACGCCGCTGTCCATGTCCGGCGGGGCCGGGTGATCGCGCGCCGCCCCGGCACGTATCCCCGCGCCTTCCCGCAGCACCGATACGCGGCTCCGCCGCGTGACAGGGGCTACGCCCCCGGGTCCAGGGCCCGGGGGCAGAGCCCCGGTCCGGGGTCCGGGGGCAGAGCCCCAGCTCCGGGGTCCGGGGCGGAGCCCCAGTTTCGGGAAGGGGCGGGGAGGGGAACAGCGCGCCGCGGGCGCCACGACCCGGCGGACACGCCTAAGCCCGTCATCTCACCGGCGCCCTCTCCCACCCGGAAACACCGGCACCTTCACCTCACCGGCACCGTCACCGAGCGGGGGTCGAACCCGAAGGGGAGCTCCAGCCGGTGTTCGCGCATCAGCTCCTCGTCGCACAGCAGCTCCTGCGTCCCGCCGTCCGCCGCGATCACCCCGCCGCTGAGGACCACCGAGCGCGGGCACAGCTCCAGCGCGTACGGCAGATCGTGGGTGACCATCAGCACGGTCACCTCCAGGGAGCGCAGGATGTCGGCGAGTTCGCGGCGCGAGGCCGGGTCGAGGTTGGACGAGGGCTCGTCCAGGACCAGGATCTCCGGCTCCATGGCCAGCACGGTCGCCACGGCCACCCGCCGGCGCTGCCCGAAGGAGAGGTGGTGGGGCGGCCGGTCGGCGAACTCCGCCATCCCGACTCGCTCCAGGGCGCGCCGCACCCGCTCCTCCAGCTCCGGGCCGCGCAGCCCGGCCGCGGCCGGACCGAAGGCCACGTCCTCGCGCACGGTCGGCATGAAGAGCTGGTCGTCCGGGTCCTGGAAGACGATGCCCACCCGGCGGCGGATCTCGGCCAGCCGCGCCTTCGCCACCGGCAGCCCCGCGACCGTGACGGTCCCGGCGCCCGCCGTGAGGATGCCGTTGAGGTGCAGCACCAGCGTGGTCTTGCCCGCGCCGTTGGGGCCGAGCAGCGCGACGCGCTCGCCGCGGGCCACGGTCAGATCGACGCCGAAGAGGGCCTGATGGCCATCGGGGTACGCATAGGCCAGACCGGCCACCTGGAGGGACGGCGGTGTGGTGGCGGGGTCGGTCATGGGAGCATCCATCCGGTCAGGCAGACCGCCAGCGCGGTCAGCGGGAGGGCGGCGGCGTACATCCACTGGGCACGGGACGCCGTCACATCGTCGATCACCGGCATGGTGCCCGTATAGCCCCGGCTGACCATCGCCAGGTGGACCCGTTCGCCCCGTTCGTAGGAGCGGATGAACAGCGCCCCGGCCGAGGAGGCGAGCGCCCCCCAGTGGCGCACCCCGCTCGCCTCGAACCCGCGTGACTGGCGGGCGATCCGCATCCGGCGCATCTCATCGGAGATGACGTCCCCGTAGCGGATCATGAACGAGGCGATCTGCACCAGCAGCGAGGGCATCCGCAGCCGCTGCAGCCCCAGCAGCAGGGCGCGCAGCTCGGTCGTGGAGGCCAGGAGGACGGAGGCGGCGACGCCGAGGGTGCCCTTGGCGAGGATGTTCCAGGCGCTCCACAGCCCGGACTCGCTGAGCGACATCCCCAGCACCGCCACCCGCGGGCCCTCCGCGATGAACGGCATCAGCACGGCGAAGGCCACGAACGGGATCTCGATCAGCAGCCGCCGCAGCAGATACCCGGCCGGTATCCGGGCCGCCGCCGCCACCCCGGCCAGCAGCAGCGCGTACGCCCCGAAGGCCCAGACGGCCTCGCGGGGCGTGGAGACGACGACGATGACGAAGCAGAAGACGGCGGCGATCTTGCAGTGCGGCGGGAGGGCGTGGACGGGCGACCGGCCCTCCCGGTAGAGCTTGTGCGCGTGTCCCGCGCCCATCGTCAGACCCGCTCGCTGTCGGCCGTCGCCCGGCGCCGCCGTACGACGATGAAGACGCCGGACCCGACGGCGAGCGTGGCGCCCACCCCGATCACCCCGGCGAGGCCGCCGGAGAGCCGGGCGTCGGAGATGTCCTTGACGCCGTAGTCGGCGAGCGGGGAGTCCTTGGCGGCGTGGTCCTCCTCCTTCGCGTCGATGCCCTTGTCATGGGCGACCTTCTCCAGCCCGTCGGGGCTGGCGGAGGCGTAGAAGCTCACAACCCCGGCGCACAGCAGCGCGGCGGCGAGCCCGGCGAACCACACGCGCCGTGCCGACCGCCGCGGCGCGGCGGCGGGCTCACGGGTCGCGACGGGCTCGCGAGTCTCGGGGGTCTCGGACGTCTCAGAGGCTTCGGAGGTCGCCGTCGAGGGTTCGGCCGCCGGAGCCCCGGCCCGGGCCACCGCTCCCGGCGCGGCCGGAGCGAGCGGGCTGTCGCGGATCTCCAGCGGACGCGCGGTCACGCCCCGCGCCCCGTAGACCAGATCCGGCCGTACGGCCACGACGGCACCGACCGTCAGCGCGGTGATCGCCGCCTCGCCGATGCCGATCAGCACATGCACCCCGACCATCGCCGCGAAGACCTTGCCGATCGCCACATCGGCCGTGCCGCCGAGCGCGTAGATCGCCGTGAAGGCCACCGCCGCGGCCGGTACGGAGACCAGCGCGGCCACAAAGGACGCCACGGTGACCGTACGGCGGCGATGGGGGGCCAGCTTCACGATCGTGCGGAAGATCGCGTACGCCACGACCGTGGTGACCAGGGCCATATCCGTGATGTTGACGCCGAGCGCCGTAAGGCCGCCGTCGGCGAACAGGACGCCCTGCATCAGCAGCACCACGGAGACGCACAACACCCCCGTATACGGCCCCACGAGTATCGCGGCCAGCGCCCCGCCCAGCAGATGCCCGCTGGTCCCGGCGGCGACGGGGAAGTTGAGCATCTGCACGGCGAAGATGAACGCCGCCACCAGCCCGGCCAGCGGCGCGGTCCGCTCGTCGAGCTCCCGCCGGGCACCGCGCAGACTGACCGCGACGGCCCCGGCGGCGACCACACCGGTCACCGCCGACACCGGCGCGTCGATGAATCCGTCGGGCACATGCATGGCGGGACTCCGCTCCTGAGCTGCTGCTATCGGCCCGATGGTAGCCCGTACCTGCAAGTCGTTCGCAAGAGCGCGGTCATCGCGGGATCGGGAGGAATCGCACCGGCCCACATGCCGACGGCGGCCTTCCGGGATCGGAAGGCCGCCGTCGGGCCGGAACGTAACGCCGGCGTCGGACGCGGTTCAGACGCAGATCAGACGCGGGTCAGCTCGGCGTCCGGGTCGGAGTCGTGCTGCTGGGCGGCGGGGGTCGCCTCGAGCTGCTTGCGCAGGCCCTCGCCCTCCACGTCCACGTTGGGCAGCGCCCGGTCCAGCCAGCGCGGGAGCCACCAGGCCGCCTTGCCGAGCAGCGCCAGCACCGCCGGGACGATGGCCATGCGGACCACGAAGGCGTCGAAGAGGACGGCGGTGGCGAGGCCGAAGCCGATCATCTTGATCATCGACTCGGACGAGCCGATGAACCCGGCGAAGACGCTGATCATGATGATCGCGGCCGCGGTGACCACCCGGGCGCCGTGCCGGAAGCCGGTGACGACGGCCTGGCCGGGGCGCTCGCCGTGGACGTACGCCTCCCGCATCCGGGTCACCAGGAAGACCTCGTAGTCCATCGCCAGACCGAACACCACACCGATCATGAAGATCGGCATCATGCTCATGATCGGGCCGGTCTCCTCGACGCCGAACAGATCGGCCAGCCAGCCCCACTGGAAGACCGCGACCACCGCGCCGAGCGCCGCCACGACGGAGAGCAGGAAGCCGAGCGCCGCCTTGAGGGGCACCAGGACGGACCGGAAGACGACCATCAGCAGCAGGAAGGCCAGGCCGACGACGAGCACCAGATAGGGCACCAGCGCGTCGTTGAGCTTCTGGGAGATGTCGATGTTCATCCCCGTCTGGCCGGTCACCAGCACCTCGGCGCCGGTGTCGGCCTTGAAGCCGCTCGCCTCGTCCCGGATGTCACCGACCAGGTTCTCGGTGTCGATGCTGCTCGGCTTGTACTTGGAGATGACGGTGAGCGTCGCCGTATCACCGGCCTTGTTGAACGTGGCCGGGCTGACACCGGCCACACCGTCCAGGCCGGTGATGGTCTTACGGACCTGCTGGGCCGCGCCCTTGGCGTCATCGCTGCCCTTGGCGTCCACGACCACCATCAGCGGACCGTTGTAGCCGGGGCCGAAGCCGTCGGAGATCGCGTCGTACGCCTGGCGCTTCTGGCTGCTGACCGGCTGCGAGCCGTCGTCCGGCAGACCGAGCTCCAGGCTGACGGCGGGCACGGCGGCCGCACCGAGGCCGAGCACGGCCACCAGGAGCACCATCAGCGGGCGGCGCAGCACGAAACGCGCCCAGCGGGTGCCCATATTGGGCTTCTCCTCGGCGGAGGCGTCCGGACCCGCCGCGAGGCGCTCCTCCAGCCGCCGGCGCGCCTTGCGCCCGAACACCCGCTTGCCCGCGAAGCCCAGCACCGCCGGGATGAGGCTGATCGCGATGAGGACGGCGATGACGACCGTACCGGCCGCGGCGAAGCCCATCTTGGTCAGCATGGGGATGTTGACGACGGCGAGGCCGACCAGCGCGATGACCACCGTAAGGCCGGCGAAGACGACCGCGGAGCCCGCGGTGCCCACGGCACGTCCGGCGGCTTCCTCCCGGTCCCGCCCCTCGGCGAGCTCCGCGCGGTAGCGGGAGACGATGAACAGCGCGTAGTCGATGCCGACCGCGAGGCCGATCATCATCGCCAGTGTCGAGGTGGTGCTGGACAGCCCCAGCGTGGTGGCGAGCGCGGTGATCGACGAGATGCCGATGCCGACGCCGATGAGCGCGGTCATCAGCGGCAGTCCGGCGGCCACCAGCGAGCCGAAGGTGATGGCGAGGACGACCGCGGAGATCGCGATACCGATGATCTCGGTCGATCCGGTCTCCGGCATCTCCTGGAGCGCGTCACCGCCGATCTGCACCTTCAGGCCCGACTTCTCGGCCTTCTCCCCCACCTCCTTCAGACCGTCCTTGGCGGGGCCCTTCAGCTCCATGGAGTTGACCTTGTAGCTGGTCAGGATGTACGCCGTGGAGCCGTCCTTGCTGACGGCCTGGGCCTGGTACGGGTCGGCGACCGAGGCGACCTGCGGCGAGCTCGCCTTCAGGTCGGCGACGGTCTTGGTGACCACCGCCTTGTTGTCCGGGTCGGTCATCTTCTCGCCGCTCGGGGCGCGGAAGACCACACGGGCGGTGGCGCCGTCCGCGTTACCTCCGGGGAACCGCTGTTCCAGCAGGTCGAATGCCTTCTGGGCCTCGGTGCCGGGGATGGAGAAGCTGTCGTTGGCGGGCTGTGAGGCGGTGGCGGCGCCGACGCCCGCGACCGCGAGCAGCGCCACCCATATCAGGGCGACGAAGCCGCGTCGCCGGAAGGCGAACCGGCCGAGTTTATAAAGGAAGGTGGCCACGAGAAGAGGTGCTCCCGTCGGTTGGATGGCACTGGGCAGGGATGGGTGACCGAGCCGGCGACGAGAGCGGCGCGCCGGTCGGGGCCTTATGTGGTTGTGCGGGGAGAACGGGGAGGGGGAAGTGAGAGGGAAGGGCTACGCGGCGCCGAGCGCGGGGAGGATCACGGCGTCGATGTAGTCCAGGAGATACGTCTGGTCCGGCTGCTGACCGTCGACGAGCGGTCGGGCGATGAACGCGCCGCACACCATGTGCACGACGAAGTTCAAGGCGGGCCGGTCCGGGGCGATTTCGCCGCGGTCGACGGCGCGCCTCAGCAGCGCGTTGAGCGCGTCGATCTCGGGATAGATCAACAACTCTCGCAGGGCCTCATGAAGGTCCGGATTGTCGTGGCTTGCGTGGGCGAGTCCCCTCATCAGCGCGGCGTCCCGCTCCCGGGCGCTCTCCGAGCACCGCACGATCTCCTGCAGATCCCCGCGGAGCGTTCCGGTGTCGACACCCTCGAGCAGAACGGGCTTGGTGTGCCGCAGCGCGGTCGCGACCAGCTGCGGCTTGCCTTTCCACTGGCGGTAGAGCGTGGCCTTGCTGGAGTGCGTACGGGTCGCGACGGCGTCCATCGTCAGACCGTCGTACCCGACCTCGCCGAGCAGCTCCACCACCGCCTCGTACAACTCCCGCTCGCGCTCGGGGGAGAGTCGGCTGCGACGCACCCGGACGGTGTCCCGGTCCTCCGTTGCCTGGTCCATGGCCGGCATGGCGTGTCGCCTCCCTCCGAACGAAACGGTTTCGTACTTCTCCAGCATAAGCGCGCCGCTATCGAAACAGCACCGTTTCGCTCGTGGTCTAGGTCACAGAACCGAGTTGCTCCAAATGGCGTAGCTCGAAAACATGGGTGGGGTGGAGCCTTACGGAAGCGAAGACGACCTGGCCTATCTGCGATTTCCGCATCTGCACGGCGACTTGCTGTGCTTCGCGGCCGAGGACGACCTGTGGGTCGCCCCGCTGACCGCCCCCGGCGGGCCCCCCGGACGGGCCTGGCGGCTGACCGTGGACCGTACGCGCGTCGGACCTGCCCGCTTCTCCCCCGACGGCTCCCAGATCGCCTTCACCACCTGGCGCAGCCTCGACCCGGAGATCTATCTCGTGCCCGCGGCCGGCGGCCCGGCCCGCCGGCTGACCTACTGGGGCAGTACGGACGCCCAGGTCTGCGGCTGGACCCCGCCGGACCAGGACGGCGTCTCCCAGATCCTCGCGGTCTCCTCCCATGAGCAGCCGTTCTCCCACTTCTCCTGGGCCTACACGCTGCCCACCGACGGCAGCCCCGGCGGGCGGCTGCCCTGGGGGCCGGTGGCCGATATCGCGGTGGCCGACCTCGACGGCGAGCGCCGCACCCTGCTGCTGACCGGCAAGCCGCCGCATGAGCCCGCCACCTGGAAGCGCTACCGGGGCGGTGCGACGGGGCGGCTGTGGCTGCACGGCACCCGGCTCGCGGAGGAGCTGAACGGCCATCTGGACGCGACGATGTTCGTCGGCGGCCGGATCGCCTTCCTCTCCGACCACGAGGGCATCGGCAACCTCTACTCCTGTCTGCCCGACGGCACCGATCTGCGCCGCCACACCGACCACGCCGACTTCTACGCGCGCCATGCCTCGACCGACGGCTCCCGCGTGGTCTACCAGTGCGCGGGCGAACTGTGGCTGGTGGACGACCTGGGCCCGGACGGCGTGCCGCGCAAGCTGGACATCCGGCTGGGCGGGGCGCGCACCGGGCGGCGGCCCTACCAGGTGCCGGCCGCCTCGCACATCGACTCGCTGTCGGTGGACACCACCGGCCGGGCCAGCGCGGTGTGCGTCCGCGGCAGCCTGTACTGGCTCACCCACCGCGACGGCCCCGCCCGCACCCTCGCCGACACCCCGGGCGTCCGGGTGCGGCTGCCCGTGATGCTGGGCTCGACCGGCCGGGTCGCCTATCTCACCGACGCGGAGGGCGAGGACGCCATCGAGATCGCGCAGCTCCCCCGGGCCAGCGGCCCCGGCGAGCCGCGCCGGCTGGCCGCCGGGCTGCTGGGGCGGGTGCATGAGCTGGAGTCCTCGCCCGACGGCGACCGGCTCGCGGTCGCCGCGGACGACGGGCGGCTGCTGCTGGTGGACACCTCCGCCGACGGGGACGGCGAGGTCACCGAGCTGATCCGGTCGGGCAACGGCCCGGTGGGCGACCTGGCCTTCTCCCCCGATTCGGCCTGGCTCGCCTGGTCGCATCCCGGGATAGGCCGCACCCTGCGCTCGATCAAGATCGCGCGGCTGGCCGACCGGACCATAGTGGACGTGACCAACGGGCGGTTCGAGGACGAGGAGCCGGTCTTCACCAGCGACGGCCGCTATCTCGCCTTCCTCTCCTGGCGCGGCTTCGACCCGGTCTACGACGTCCACACCGGCGACCTCTCCTTCCCGCTCGGCTGCCGCCCCTACCTCGTACCGCTGTCCTCCGCCACCCCCTCACCCTTCGCGCTCTCCCCCGAGGGACGCCCGGCGGCGGGCGGGCTGGACCCGGACGACAGCGGGGACGACGGCGACGGCACGGTGACGGTCGAGGTGGAGGGGCTGGCCAGCCGGGTCACGGCCTTCCCGGTGTCCGCGTCCAAGTACTCCTCGCTGCACCCGGTCAGCGGCGGCGGACTGGTGTGGCTGCGCTGGCCGATCTCGGGCGCGCTCGGCGAGACGTTCGCCAACCCGGCCGAGACCTCGAGCCGCCCCACCCTGGAACACTTCGACCTGGCGAAGGCCAAGCGGACCGAACTCACCGGTGAGCTGGACTGGTTCGCGGTCAGCGGCGACGGCACCCGGCTGGTGGCCTACGACGACGGCGATCTGCGCGCGATGCCCGCCACCGAGACCGGCGACAGCGACTCCACGGTCCACCTCGACATGCGGCGGATCCAGCACACCGTCGATCCGGCGGCCGAGTGGCGCCAGGCGTACGACGAGGCCGGGCGCATCACCCGGCACTACTTCTGGGACCCGGGGATGTGCGGTGTCGACTGGGACGGGGTGCTCGACCAGTACCGTCCCCTGGTCGAACGGGTCGCCTCGCCCGACGAGTTCGCCGATCTGCTCCGCGAGACCCTGGGCGAGCTGGGCACCTCGCACGCCTACGTCGCCGCCGCGCGCCGCAACGAGGGCCCGCGCCACTACCAGCGCCCCATCGGACTGCTCGGCGCCAATCTCACCCGCACCAAGGACGGCCGGTGGGCGGTGGCCCGCATCCTGCCCGGTGAGTCCTCCGACTCCCGGGCCCGCTCGCCGCTGGCCGGTCTGGGCATCCGGGACGGCGCCGTCCTCACCCATGTCGACGGGCGCCCGGTGGACCCGGTGGCCGGTCCGTACCCGCTGCTGACGGCCGCGGGCGGCACGACGGTGGAGCTGACCTTCGAGCCGCCGGACGGCGAGGGGCCGGCCCGCCGGGTCGCGGTCTGCCCGCTGATCGACGACCGGCCGCTGCGCTACCAGGACTGGGTGGCCCAGCGCCGGGCCGTGGTACGGGAGTTGAGCGGCGGGCGGTGCGGCTATCTGCACATCCCCGATATGGGCGGCTCCGGGTGGGCGCAGTTCAACCGCGATCTGCGCCGCGAGATGTCGCTGCCCGCACTGATCGTGGACGTCCGGGGCAACGCGGGCGGCAATATCAGCGAGCTGGTGGTGGAGAAGCTCACCCGCAAGGTCATGGGCTGGGACCTCACCCGCAACGCCGAGCCCGTGTCGTACTCCAGCAACGCGCCGCGTGGGCCGATCGTCGCGGTCGCCGACGAGGCGACCTCCTCCGACGGCGACATGATCACCGCGGCCTTCAGGATCCAGGGCATCGGGCCGGTGGTGGGGGTGCGCACCTGGGGCGGGGTGGTCGGGATGACCGGACGTCATCGCCTGGGCGACGGCACGTCGATCACGGTGCCGATGAACGCCGCGTGGTTCGACGCCTACGGCTGGGGCGTGGAGAACCACGGTGTGGAGCCGGACATCGAGGCGCCGCGCTCCCCCGTGGACTGGGCGGAGGGCCGCGCTCCGCAGCTGGGGGTCGCCGTCCGTACGGCGCTCGATCTGCTGGAGCGGCATCCGGCCGCGACCCCGCCGGACTACTCGGACGTGCCCGATCTGCGGCGTCCCCAACTGCCGCCGCGCGAGGCGAGCAAGCCGTCGCGCAAGGGGAAGAAGCCGACCCGCAAGGGAAGTAAGCCGCCGCGCAAGGGGAAGTGAGCGCCGCGTCAGGAGAAGTGAGCGCTTCCGCCGGGAGGCGGCCGGGGCAGGAGCGGGGCGGGGCCGGAGCAGGAGCGGGGCCGGGGCAGGAACGGGGCCGGGCACAGACAGGCGCAGGGGCGCATTCCCATGGTCGCCCATGGGGATGCGCCCCTCCCGCCCTGGCGCGTCACATCTCTTCGAAGGGCTCCTGGTCCATCGTCTCGTCGCCCATGCCCGGCTGACGGCGCTCACGGCTCATCCGCTGGGACTGCCCGCGGGCCTCGGGCCGGTCCTGCTGGCCGCGGCGCTGCTCCTGCCCCGGCTCCCGGCGGGAGCGCTCCTCCATACGCTCACCGGACTGCATGCGGTCACCGGACTGCATCCGCTCGCCGGACTGCATGCGCTCACCGGGCTGCTGGCCGCGCCGCGGCTCCTGGCTCCGCCCGCCCTGCGGCTTCCGCTTGGCCTGCTGACCCTTGTCGTTCGGCTGGTCCTTGGGGCCCATGTGTCACTCCTCATCGGGTGAATGGCGTCGGGCCCGACAAGAGTTACATGTGCTGACTTTCTCCGCATTCCGGATCGGAGGAGTTGAAGAAAGCGCAGGTCAGCGCGGTTGACGGAGCGTTACTGGTAACGCTCCGTGCCCGCCGTGCGCGCCTTCTCGTCCGCCGCGCCGCCCTCGCCGACCAAACCGCCACGCCTCTCCCGGGTCGCCGCCAGCCGTGGTTCGGCGCGGCGCATCTCGCGCCGCCCCACGGCGTGGATGAACGCGGGCAGATAGCCGCGCACCGACTGCATACCGCGCAGCCACCACTGCGCGTACACATGCGCCGACCGGCGCTCGATGCCTGCCACCAGCCGGTCCACCGCCGGGCCCAGCGGATAGGTGCGGCCCGCGGGCCAGGGCAGCCGCTGCCGCAGCTCGCGCATCACCTCGTCCTGGTCGGCGCCGCGCACCATATCGGTGTCCGTCCAGCTCAGATAGCCCACGCCGACCCGCACTCCACGGTGGCCCACCTCGGCCCGCAGACTGTGGGCGAACGCCTCGACCCCCGACTTGGAGGTGCAGTACGCCGTCATCATGGGCGCGGGCGCGAGCGCGGCGAGCGAGGCGATCTGCAGCAGATAGCCGCGGCCGGCGATCAGCGCGGGCAGGAAGGCGCGGGCCGTGGTGACGCTGCCCAGCAGATTGACCTCGATCACCCGCCGCCAGGCCGTCTCGTCGGAGTCGAGGAACGGACCGGCCTGGGCCACACCCGCGTTGGCACAGACGATGTCCACCGCGCCGAACCGCTCCACGACCTCCGCCGCCACCCGCGCCATCGCCTCGGCGTCGGTGACATCGGCGTGCCAGTGGGCGGAGTCGGTCGGCAGCCGCTTGGAGACCCGCTTCAACTCCTCGGGCTCCAGGCCCACCAGCGCGACCTTCGCGCCGCGTGCGGAGAGCTTGCGCGCGAGCAGCTCGCCTACGCCCCGCGCCGCGCCCGTCACCACCGCGACCTGGCCCTCGAGGCTCCTGCGCGCACTCATGTCGTCTGCTCCTTCGCTTCGGCTGTTGTTGTGGGGCGGGACGTCCCGAACTCCTCGACCAGGCCGCGGATCACGCCGGTGACCGCCTCGGGATCCTCCACCGGGGTCATATGGCCGAGCCCCGGGAGCTCGATGAGGCCGGTGCAGTGCGGCAGCGCGGCGGCCAGGGCGTCGGCGTGCTCGGGCGGGGTGAGCCGGTCGGCGGTGCCGACGATGACGGCCGTGGGCATGGTCAGTTCGCCCACGCGCGCCTCCAGTTCGAGGTCGAGCAGGACCCGGCCCCATCCGCCGCGTACGGCGCGGGGGCAGGCGTGCAGGATCCGCGCGCACGCGTCCACCGCGGCCGGGTCGGCGCCGGGGCCCATCGTGGCGTAGCGCACCAGCCGCTTGGCCAGCGGGGTGACCGGGCCCAGCGGGGCGCGTGAGCCGAGGAGCACGCGGTGCATCCGCGCCCGGGCCCGCGGGGAGCGCAACGGCACCACCAGCGACCGGTCCACCAGCCGTGAGGCGCCCGTGCTGCACAGCACAGCGGCGGCCGCGCGCTCGCGCAGCGCGGGGCGGTCGGCCGCGGCCATCAGCGTCATCCCGCCCATGGAGTGGCCCGCCAGCACGGCCCGCCGACCGGGCGGAAGGGCCGCCTCCAGCACCGCCACCAGGTCGTCGGCCAGGGCATGGGTGCTGTAGCCGCCGGGCCCCGGGGCCGGGCTGCGGCCATGGCCGCGCTGGTCGTAGACGATCACCCGGTGGTCGGCCGCGAGGGCGCGCACCACCGGCGCCCAGAAGGCCGTGGAGCAGACCCAGCCGTGCGCGAGCAGGACCGCAGGGGCGTCCTCGGGGCCGTGCAGCTCCGTGTGGAGCCGGCTCCCGTCGGCCGAGACGGCCGTCAGCTCGCGCTCCGGGACGGGCGGGGCGTACGGCCCGACGGACGGGGAAGGAAGCCGCCTCACCGCGATCCCCTCCCCGCACCGGCCGTGGACACCGTGGCCTTGACGGGCCCGGTGTGCGGCCGCAGCACCGTGTACTCGTTCAGGTCCACGCGCCGGGTGACCTTCCGCAGCTCGCTGGTGGTCCCGGGCCACAGGGTGGTGTTGCGGCCGTTGTCGAGGTACCAGCTGTCGCAACCGCCGGTGTTCCACACCGTGCGCCGCATCCGTTCCTGGATCATGTCCGTGTAGGCGCGCACCGCGGACGGCCGGGCGTCCAGCGCGACCTTGCCGCCCAGGGTGTCCAACTGGCGCAGATAGTCCGCCAGATAGGCCAGCTGCGCCTCTATGACCAGGATCATCGAGCTGTTCCCGAGGCCGGTGTTGGGCCCGATGATGGTCAGGAAGTTGGGGAAGCCAGCCGGGCTGGTGCCGCGCAGCGCCTCCATCCCGCCCTTCCACTCCTCCGCGAGCGTCGTCCCGCGCGCCCCGGTGACCCGGTGGGCTATCGGGACGTCGGTCACATGGAAGCCGGTGCCGAAGATGATCGCGTCGGCCTCGGTCTCGGAGCCGTCGGCCCCGACGAGGGTGGCGCCGCGCACCTCCTTCAGCCCGGCCGGGACCACGTCCACATGCGGCTGGGCGAGCGCCGGATAGTAGTCGTTGGAGAGCAGGATGCGCTTGCAGCCGATGCGATAGTCCGGGGTCAGCGCCGCGCGCCGCGCGGGGTCCTTGATGGCCCGTCGCATATGGGCACCTGCCAGCCGCTCGACGAACCGCATCTCGCCCGGCCGCTTGGTGAAGGCCCCCACCTGCAGCTCCCGGATGCCCCACAGCACCCCGCGGCGCAGCGCCCGGGTGGCCGGGATCCTCGAGTGCAGCCATCGCTCCAGGCCGCTGATCCGGCGGTCCATCCGCGGCAGCACCCAGGGCGGGGTGCGCTGGAAGAGGGTGAGCCGGCCGACCTCGCGCTGGATGGCGGGGACGATCTGTATGGCCGAGGCGCCGGTGCCGATCATCGCCACGCGCTTGCCGCGCAGCTCGGCGGTGTGGTCCCAGCGCGCGGAGTGGAAGACGGCGCCGGGGAAGCCGTCGAGCCCGGGGATGTCCGGGATCCGGGGGTCGGCGAGCGGACCGGTGGCGCTGACCACGACATCGGCGGTCAGCGAGCCCCGCGCCGTCTCCACCTCCCAGTGCACCGCCGCGGAGTCCCAGCGCAGGGAGCGCACTTCGGCGCCGAAGCGCAGGTGCGGCCGCAGCCCGAAGGTGTCGGCGACCCGCTCCAGATACGCGCGGATATGCGGCTGGCCGGAGAAGTTCCGCGGCCAGTCGGGGTTGGGCGCGAAGGAGAACGAATACAGATGCGAGGGGACATCGCAGGCACACCCCGGATAGGTGTTGTCCCGCCAGGCCCCGCCGACCGCCTCCGCCCGCTCCAGGACCACGAAGTCCGTGATGCCCGAGCGGCGCAGCCGCACCGCCGCACCCAGACCGCCGAATCCGGCTCCGATCACCGCCACCCGCACATGCTCATGCGTCAGCCCAGCCATGCCGCCGCCTCCCACGAACGCGAATACGACCGTGCCAGCAATCACTGGCACGATGGGAGCGTAGGACAGGGATCTACCGAGCGGTAGGGGCTGTGGACAACGAAGTTACCGACGGTCGCACCCGACCGGCCGCGGCATAGGCTGACGTCGTGGCGACGAGCGAAGCGGACGAGGTACGCGAGTACCGCATGCCGGAACTGGCCGAGAAGGCCGGGATCACCGTGCGCACCCTGCGCTTCTACCGGGAGCGCAAGCTGATCCCGCCACCGCGCCGCGACGGCCGGATCGCCTGGTACAACGACCACCATCTGGCCCGGCTGCGGACGATCGCGGGACTGCTGGAGCGCGGCCACACCCTCGGCGGGATCGCCGAGTTGATCGCCGCCTTCGAAAGCGGCCGCCGGGACGTCGGCGAGCTGCTCGGGCTGCCCGGAGCCGTCGCCTCCTGGCCCTCGGAGACCCCGGTCCGGCTCACCCCCGAGGCGCTCGCGGACTACTTCCACGGCGAGGTCACCGCGGAGAACCTCACCACCTCGCTCGACCTCGGCTATCTGGCCGTCGACGGCGACGAGATCGTCCACCTCAGCCGCCGCCTGCTGGACGTCTCCCACACCCTGGTCGAACAGGGCGTCCCGCTGGCCGCGGTGCTCGCCGCGGCGCGCGAGGTGCGCGAGCATGTGGACGCGATCGCCGAGACCTTCGTCACACTGCTGCGCACCCACGTGGCGGCGGACGACCTGGAGCGCGGCGAGGACGTCGGCGAGACCGTGGAGCGGCTGCGGCCGCTGGCCACGAGCGTGGTGGACGCCGAGCTGACGCTGGCCATGAACCGCCGCATGCGGACGGAGGGCGACGAGACGCCACCCGGCGGCCACTCCGGGGATCAGTGAGCCCACGGAGGCCGGGGCGAGCCGACGGGGCCGGCGCCCCCGCGAAGGTCAGTGAGCCGAGCCGTAGGCCACCGTCACCGGGGCGTGGTCGCTCCACCGCTGGTCGTAGGCGGCCGCCCGCTCCACGACCGCCTTGACCGCGCGCCCGGCGAGCCCCGGGGTCGCGATCTGGTAGTCGATGCGCCAGCCCGCGTCGTTGTCGAAGGCCCGGCCGCGGTAGGACCACCATGAGTACGGACCGGCCACGTCCGGATGCAGGGCGCGCACCACGTCCACGTACCCCGCCTCCTCGAAGACGCTGGTCAGCCAGGCGCGTTCGTCCGGCAGGAACCCGGACTTCTTCTGGTTGGCCTTCCAGTTCTTGAGGTCGGCCTCCTGGTGGGCGATGTTCCAGTCGCCGGCCACCAGCGCCTCGCGCCCGCCGGCCGCCGCCCGTTCGCGCAGCTCCTTCAGATACGGAAGGAACTCCGCCATGAAGCGCTCCTTCTCGTCCTGGCGGTCCGTGCCGACCTCGCCCGAGGGGAGATACAGACTGCCGACGGTCACGCCGGGAAGATCGACCTCCACATAGCGGCCGCTGCCGTCGAACTCGGACGACCCGAAGCCGACTCGGACGCCCTCCAGCTCGCGCCGGGCGTACACCGACACCCCGGCCCGGCCCTTGGCCGCCGCGGGGGCGTGCACCACATGCCAGCCGTCGGGTTCGCGGACCGCCTCCGGCAGTTCCTTGGGTTCGGCGCGTACCTCCTGGAGGCACACCACATCGGCCGCGGTAGCGTCCAGCCAAGGGCCGAAGCCCTTCTTGGCGGCGGCGCGCAGCCCGTTTACATTCACGGTCGTCACGGTGAGCACCTCCGGCACGATACGCGACAAAAACCACGCGCCCATCCACTGCATAGAAGTACGATTTCTCGCATGAATATTCAACCCATCCGCTACGACCACCCCGACGCCCTCACACTCGACGAGGAAGTGCAGGCGGAGTACGCCGTGCGCTACGGCGAGGGCGATCTGACGCCCATGGACGCGGCCCACTTCGACCCCCCGCACGGCCTCTACCTCATCGCCTACGACCCGGACGGCACCCCGGTCGCGACCGGCGGCTGGCGCAGCCAGGAGCGGAGCGAGGAGGGCTACGAGGACGGGGACGCCGAGATCAAGCGGATGTTCGTGGTGCGCGCGGCGCGCGGCCGGGGGCTGGCACGGCGGATCCTCGCGGCGCTGGAGGACAGCGCGCGGGAGGCGGGGCGGGTGCGGATGGTCCTGGAGACCGGCACCGAGCAGCCCGAGGCCATAGAGCTGTACACCTCCTCCGGCTACGCACCGGTGCCGAAGTTCGGGCTCTACCGCTTCGAGGAGAGCAGCCGCTGCTACGCCAAGCTCCTTACGGCCGCGCCCGTGGAGCCATCCGTAAGCCCGACCGCAAGCCCGACCGCAGAGCCCTCCGCGAAGCCAACCGTAAGGCCATGACGAGGGGCCCGCTCCGGATCCGGAGCGGGCCCCTTACGTCTGCCGTGCGGCCGCGGGTCGGTCAGCCCTGACCGGCGTACTTCTTACTGATGGCGTCGAACACGCCCTTCGCCTCGGCCCCCAGATGCGGACCGGCGAGCCAGGTGTGTCCGTAAGAGCCGATCGAACTGTTGGACACCAGCACCGTCTTGCCGTCGTTGTTGACGAACCAGCCGCCGCCCGAGGTGCCGCCGGTCATCGAGCAGCCGATCCGGTACATCGTCGGCGAGGCCGGCGAGAACGACAGCCGGCCCGGCCTGCTGGTGCAGTTGAACATCTTCGCCCCGTCGTACGGCGGGGCCTGCGGATAGCCGTACGCCCCGATCGAGCTCACCCGGTCCGCCGACGGCGCCCCGAACCACACCGGCACCGAGGCCCCGACCGTCTCCTGCAGCGACTTGCCACCGCCGCCCTCGGGCTTCACGTGCAGCACCGCGAAGTCGTACGCCGACCCCACCCCGCCCGTCTTACCGCCGTTCGCGATCCACTCGGACGAGGTCTGCGACCAGTCCGCCCACCACACGCCGTAGGGGCTGACCTCGTTCTGGGCCGCCGTCTGGGTCTGCTCGGCCCCCAGTCCGTTGTCGTTGTACGAGGGCACGAAGACGATGTTGCGCATCCAGCCGCCCTGCTCACCGGAGTGCACACAGTGGCCCGCGGTCCACACCAGGTTGGACTTCCCCGGATGCGCCGGGTCGTCGACGACCGTCCCGGAGCACACCATCGGCCCCTCGGGGCTGTCGAAGAACACCTTCCCGACCGGCGCCATGTTCTGGTGGTACGGGCGCGAGACCTGCTCGGCCGGCACCGCGGGCGGCTCGGGGTCGGTGGCCGCCTGGTTCTGGCCGGCGCTCTGCGTGGAGACGGTGGTCGACGAATCCTTCGCCTTGGCCATCCGGGACGGCTGCCAGAAGTTCTTGATCATCGGATTGGCGAATTCCGATGCCTTGCGGGCCCACTTGTCCCAGTCCTTCCAGCCGCCCTCCTTCCACTTCTTCAGGTCATCCAGACTCGTCGGGACGCCTTCCGGCAGCTGGATCCCGTCCTTGGCCTGCTGCCCGGCGGACGCGGCCGAGGAGTCCGACGTGGAAGCCGCCTCGTCGTCACCGGGCCCGCAGGCGGAAGCGGAGACCACCAGCAGCGCGGTCATGGCCGCGGCCGCCACGGTGGAACGGCGTATGAGTGGCATGGAGCCTTATCCCCCTGTTGTGGTGCAGTTGTTGTGCTGTGCTGTGTCGCGTCTGTCCTCCGGCGCTTTCACGCCACGGAGCCACGGGACAGGGCATCTACTATGCCCGGGCCCCTGGCCTGGGCCATCACCTGTCCCCCGGCCCGCACCAAACACGAACGCGGTCAGCACGATTCCATGACATCGCCCATCCCGGGGGTCCACCCGGCTGGATCAGGCGCAGTGGCGGCGGAGAGAGACCTCCATAGGCTTGATCGCATAGGAAGCCGGCCTTCTGTCCCAGGGGTCTGCCGTGCCGTGACGCTCGTGCCGTGACGCTTTCGAAGGAGACACGCCATGCCCGCTTCTTCCGGGGGTTCCCGACGCTCGGAGACCGACGCCGCCGGATTCACGGCCTCGCCGCAATTCGCCGAGGCGTTGCAGCAGATCGTGGTGGATCTCGTCGAACTGCACCTCCAGGGGAAGCAGGCCCACTGGAACCTGGTCGGCCACAACTTCCGGGATCTGCATCTGCAGCTGGATCAGATCGTGGACGACGCCCGGGAGTCGGCCGACACCATCGCCGAGCGCATGCGCGCCCTCGCGACCGTGCCGGACGGCCGCTCCGACACCGTCGCGGCGACCACCACGCTCCCCGCGTTCCCGGCGGGAGAGGTGAACGTGAGCGCCGTCGTCGACCTCGTCACCACGCGCCTGCGCACCACCGTCGACACCCTGCGCACCCACCACGACCGGATCGACAACGAGGACCCCTCCACAGCAGACCTGCTGCACGCCATCATCGACTGCCTGGAAAAGCACGCCTGGATGGTCAGCGCGGAAAACCGATCCGTCTGACACCGGCCGCTCCCCGAAAGCCCCCGCCGGATTTCCCCGGCGGGGGCTTCTTCGAGCTTCTCTGTTCGTCTCACTCGGGGTCTTTGATGTCGTCGCCGGGCTGGAGTTTCTGCGTGGGGGGCGCGTCCATCGCGGCGGTGGGGTTGGTGCATCCGGGGACGCTGCCTTCGGGGGCGCAGTTGTCCGGGGTGTTGTCGATGACCTTGGTGTTGGTGAGCGTCACCTGACCCGCCTGGTTGTCGATGCCGCCGCCGGCGGTGATCGCCGTGTTGCGCGTGACCAGGCTGTCGACCAGCGTGGCGGTGGCGGTGCCCAAGGGGCTGGAGAAGTTTGAGAGGCCCCCGCCTCTCACCGCGATGTTGTCCTTGAGGGTGGTCGACTTCAGATTCAGGGTGGAGTTGTTCACGTTGCGGACGCCACCACCCTCGATTCCGGTGTTGCCCCTGATCGATACGGACTCCAGGGACGCGGTACCCAGTTGGTTCTCAAAACCGCCGCCATTGCTGGTGAGCGCCCGGTTCTTGAACAGGGAGCCGTGCTTCATCGTCGTTGTGCCGTCACTGGTGTTGAGGACTCCGCCGCCGAAGCTGGTCGCGGTGTTGCGCTCCACCTTGGTGCGGTCGAGGCTGAGCTGCCCACCGTCGTTGGAGACGCCGCCGCCGGTATCCGCGAGGTTGTCCTTGAAGGTGGCGTCGTCCAGGTTCAGCGTGCCCTGCTCGTTGAGGGCTCCGCCGCCGGAGCCGCTGCTGACCCCGCCGCTGACCGTGAGCGACTTCAGGGTGAGGGTGCCGCCGGACACGACGTGGAAGATCCGGAAGTCCTCCGTGGCGTCCGGGTCGCGTCGGATGGTGGAGCCGTTGCCGGAGATGGTCACCTCCCCGGTGATCTCCGGGAGCCCGTCGTCCGGGTTGTCCGGCGTGGTCAGTGTGTAGGTGCAACGGGGCGCGAGGGTGATACGGGCACCGCTGGTGTTGGCCTGGTCGATCGCGTCCACCAAGCCGGGGATGTCGTTGCACCGCACCTGAATGTCTTCGGCGGCACTGGCCGACCCGGTCGGCAGGACCGCGAGGGAGAGTCCCGCACCGACCGCGACGGTCATGGTGCCGGACCGCGAAATGAACCTCATCGCTACGCCTTCCTCAGCGCTGGAGTGAAGCGGCACATCACCGGCGCCAGCGGCCATGCTGGTCAACCGGGATGGAAAGATGACGTTCCCTTTGTAACGACAGGTGATCGCGCCCTCACCCAGTGTGCCGCCAAACGGGTCCAGCTCTTACGGGCCCCCTCCGGCACATCGACGACGAGGGAGGCACCTCCGCGGCTTGCCGTCAGACTCGGCGCCCGCCGCTCGCGGCGGCCTCCGTGGGGGCGGACCCGCCGGCGCAGCAGGCGGCGACGGTGTCGAGTGCCGCGCTCTTGCCCATCTGATCAGCGTCACCCTTGACGACGTAGACCTCCCAGGGCTCCTTGCCGGGACCGTGGACCCAGACCTTGTCCTGGAGGGCGTAACAACAGGAGGTGTCGTTCTCCTCGAAGGTGGCGAGCCCCGCGCCCTCGAGGCGGTCGGCGGCGGCGGTGACCTGGCCGGTGGACGTCACCTCGACGCCGAGGTGATCCAGCCGCGTCTCCTGCTCCGCCTCACCCTCGATGAGGACGAGCTTGAGCGGCGGCTCGGTGATCGCGAAGTTGGCGTATCCGGGGCGGCGCTTGGCGGGCTCGACGCCGAAGAGCTTGGAGTAGAACACCACCGAGGCTTCGAGGTCGGGCACATTCAGGGCAAGCTGCACACGAGACACGACGAGGGCTCCCATCTGGTTGCATCGATGTTCTTCGATCTAAGATTGCGTCTTGGATCGAAAAACGTCAACATAGAAGAATGTCGAAACAAGAGCTTGCGGTGCTCGGCCAGAACGACGCCGACGGCTGCTGCCCAGGACTGCTGACCGCTCCCCTGGACGAGGCACAGTCCATCGAGCTGGCGAAGGTGTTCAAGGCGCTGGGCGACCCGATCCGGCTGCGGCTGCTGTCGATGATCGCCTCCCGGGCCGGGGGCGAGGTGTGCGTATGCGACCTGACCCCTGCCTTCGATCTGTCGCAGCCGACGATCTCCCATCACCTGAAGCTGCTGCGGCAGGCCGGGCTGATCGACTGCGAGCGCCGGGGCACTTGGGTCTACTACTGGCTGCTGCCGGAGATGACCGACCGGCTCGCCGGGATCCTCACCCGCCCCGCCGGACAGCCCCTCCCCGAGCCTGCCGGAACGGCGGGGGGTGTCTGATGACCGCCGACCCCACGGCGGCGTCCCCGGCTGCTCCGGTCACCGCGCGCCTGTCGTTCGTGGACCGCTTCCTCGCGGTGTGGATCCTGCTGGCGATGGCGGCCGGCCTCGGCCTGGGCCGGCTCGTTCCCGGCCTGGGCGACGCCCTGGCGAAGGTGACCGTCACCGGCGTCTCCCTGCCCATCGCGCTGGGCCTGCTGGTGATGATGTATCCGGTGCTGGCCAAGGTCCGCTATGACCGCCTCGACACGGTCACCCGGGATCGGCGCCTGCTGGTCCCCTCGCTCGTGCTGAACTGGGTGCTGGGCCCGGCGATCATGTTCGCGCTCGCCTGGCTGCTCCTGCCGGACCTGCCGGAGTACCGGACGGGCCTGATCATCGTCGGCCTGGCCCGCTGTATCGCGATGGTCATCATCTGGAACGACCTGGCCTGCGGTGACCGTGAGGCCGCCGCCGTCCTCGTCGCCCTGAACTCCGTCTTCCAGGTGATCGCCTTCTCCGCGCTCGGCTGGTTCTACCTCACCGTGCTGCCCGGCCGGCTCGGCCTGGAACAGACCGGTCTCCACATCAGCGTGTGGGAGATCGCCCGCAGCGTGCTGATCTTCCTCGGCATCCCCCTGGTGGCGGGCTTCCTCACCCGGCGCCTCGGCGAGAGGGCCAAGGGCCGGGCCTGGTACGAGACCAAGCTCATCCCGCGCATCGGCCCGTTCGCCCTGTACGGGCTGCTCTTCACGATCGTCGTCCTGTTCGCCCTCCAAGGCGACGCGATCACCTCACAGCCGATGGACGTGGCGCGGATCGCGCTGCCGCTGCTGGTCTACTTCGCCGTGATGTGGGCCGGGTCCATGGCACTGGGCAAGGCCGTGGGACTGGACTACCCGCGCTCAACGACGCTGGCGTTCACCGCCGCGGGCAACAACTTCGAACTCGCCATCGCCGTCGCCATCGCGACCTTCGGCGCCTCCTCCGGGCAGGCCCTGGCCGGAGTCGTCGGCCCGCTCATCGAGGTTCCCGTACTGATCGGCCTCGTCTACGTGGCCCTCGCCGCCCGCCGCTACTTCCCCCAGCCCACCGCCATGGCCGCCGAACAGGCTCCCGCCCAGGAAGGTTCCGCCCGTGTCTGACCCCCGCACCCCCGAGAAGCCATCCGTGCTGTTCGTCTGCGTCCACAACGCGGGCCGCTCCCAGATGGCCGCCGCCTTCCTCACCCACCTCGCGGGCGACCGCGTCGAAGTCCGCTCCGCCGGTTCGGCACCGGCCGAGCACGTCAACCCCGCCGTGGTGGAAGCCATGGCGGAAGTCGGCATCGACATCGCGACAGAGATCCCGAAGGTGCTGACCGCCGAAGCCGTGCACGCCTCGGACGTGGTCATCACCATGGGCTGCGGCGACGCCTGCCCCTATTTCCCCGGCAAGACCTACCTCGACTGGAAGCTCGACGATCCGGCCGGGCAGGGTGTTGCGGCGGTACGGCCCATCCGCGACGAGATCCGGGCTCGCGTTCAGGACCTCGTCCGTGAACTCACCGCTGGAGGCCGCGGGTGACCCCGCACGCCGAGACCATCCGCGTCACCGACCTGAGGGCCGAACACGCCGATGAGGTCCTGGCGATCTACCAACTCGGCATCGACGAAGGGAACGCCACCTTCGAGACCGCCGCACCCCGCTGGGAAGCCTTCGACCTCGCCAAACTCGCGGACCACCGACACGTCGCGGTGAACCACGACGGACGCGTGCTCGGCTGGGTCGCCGCAACAAAGGTGTCCGACCGCTGCGCGTATGCCGGTGTTGTCGAGCACTCCCTCTACGTTCACCCCGCCGCGCGCAACCGGGGCGTGGGGCTCGCGCTTCTGGACGCGTTGATCGCCTCCACGGAAGCGGCAGGCATCTGGACCATCCAATCCGGCATCTTCCCCGAGAACGCCGCAAGCCTTGCCCTGCACCAGCGCGCGGGCTTCCGCGTCATCGGCACCCGCGAACGCATCGGCCGCCACCATGGCCTATGGCGTGACGTCGTCCTCATCGAGAGACGAAGCCCAAGGGTCACCTGACGAAAGCCGCGAAGTCGGATACGGCTTCGGCCGGTTAGGGGCTGATCGCGGTCGAAGAGGTCGCGCTGTTGGTGCGCGGAGGCTCGGCAGACGCCTGGGTAAGCAAGATCGGAAGTAGCTGCTGTACTTCGCTGCCGTACGGCACCAAAAAGCCCCCGCCGAATTTCCCCGGCGGGGGCTTTGAGCTGCTGTGGACCTGAGGGGATTTGAACCCCTGACCCCCTCGATGCGAACGAGGTGCGCTACCAGTCTGCGCCACAGGCCCTTGCAACGAGTGAAACTCTAGCATCCCCTCCGGGGTGCTTGGTAATCCGTTCCTCGCTGGTCAGTGAGGGGCCCGTCACTCGTTGGCAGCACGCGGCCGGTCCTCGTCGGCGTACTGGTCGAAGAGGGGAGTGCGGCCGCGCTCGCGGGCGCCGCGGGGCGGGGTGGCGGCCGGGTCCGGGGCCGGGGCGGGGCTCTGTGCGGCGGTGGGGTCGACGGTGCTGGAGCGGGCGGAACTCCAGGCGTCGGGGGCGGCCAGGTCGACACTGCCGGTGGCGCGCGGGGCGACGGGGGCGGTGACGTAGGTGGGCAGCGGGACGGGCACCGGCTCCCAGCCCGCCCCGGCGGCCGGGCCCCGCTCGCGCTCACGCTCCTGGTCCACCCACTCGGCGTGATCGGTCTGCTCGACCAGTGCGCGGCGCCCGGCCGCGTGCCGCGAGGGCGCCGGTGCGGGGGCGGGCTCGGCCTCGGCGGGCGCGGGAGGGCCCGCGGGGCCGTCGTCGGCGGTCCGGCCCTCGGCGGGCGGATGGGCCCGGGGGCGGCGCTCCCGCAGCCGCTGCGCGGCCTGCTCGGCGTGGCGCTGGTCCATGGTGAACGCGAAGCGGCGGCGCTCCTGGGCGCGGAGGTAGGCGATATAGGCGCTGAGCAGTATGGCCGGGATGCCCGGGGCCCACAGGAAGGCCAGACCACCGACGGCGGCGACGATCGCGCCGAGGGTGAAGGCGAGGAAGAGCATCACGGTGGTGCGGCGGCGGCGCGCGAGCACTCGCGCGCGCCGTCCACGGTCCAGCGCGCTCCAGCCCCCGCTGCCGCCCGCGCTTCCCGTGCCGCCCGTGCCGCGCGCACCGCTCCCACCGCCCGCTGCCCCGGCCGCCGGCGCCGGCGCGGCCTCGGCGGGGCCGTCGGCGGCCGCGGGAGCGGGGGCGCGCAGGGTTACGGGGTCGGCGAAGGCCCGGACGTCGACCGCGTCGGTCACCGCGTCCGGGTCGGCCGCGTAGCGCCCCGGCCCGGGCGCGGAGGCGCCCCCCGCGGCGGGGGCGTCCGCGTCCTCGGCGGTGCGCTCCGTGGGGTCGTCCGCCGGGTCCCCGGGCCGCTCGAGGTCCGCGCGACTCTTGGCGTAACGGCGCTCCATGCCCGCCCGTCCGGACAGCAGCCGGATGGCGGTGCTGAAGCGTTCCGTCGGACGGGCCTCATTGAGCTCGTCCTGCCTACGAAGCCACATCGGCACCAAATAGGCGGCCCAGGCCCCGACGATGACTGCGTAGATGAGGCCACTGCTGCTCACGCTCACACGGTAGAGGGGTCCGCATGAGGCCATCTGCCAATTGGCGCGGTGTGTCGCACGATCTGGCTGATATCTCGAAAGTTTTTTGTGATTGATGAGATGACCAGGCTGGAAATGTTCTCCCGTTATTCGAACAGGTATTTTATTTCTGCGATGCGCCTGGTCGGGTCCGGTGCCACCGGCTCAGCAGTCCCTCGGACAGTTCCTCCACCGTGAGGGCGTAGACCAGATGATCCCGCCATGCGCCGTCGATGTGGAGATAGCGCGGCCGCAGTCCCTCCTGGCGGAATCCGAGTTTCTCCACCACCCGGCGGCTGGGCAGGTTCTCGGGCCGGATGCACACCTCGACGCGGTGCAGTCCGACGGTGCGGAAGCAATGGTCGACGGCGAGCGCGACGGCGGTCGGCATCACTCCGCGCCCGGCCACCGCCTGGTCGATCCAATAGCCGACATGACCCGAGCACATCGACCCCCAGGTGATTCCGGCAACCGTCAACTGCCCGGCCAGCCGCCCCTGGTACTCGATGATGAACGGCAGCATCCGCCCGGCGTGCGCCTCCGCCCGCAGATGGCGGACCATCTGCCGGTAGGTGGGCCGGTGGGTGACGGGGCCGCCCGGCGGGGGCGGCGGAATGGTCGCCTCCCAGCGCCGCAGCCACTCCCGGTTGCGCTGGTTGACCTCGCGCCAGGCGCGCTGGTCGCGCAGCTTTATGGGGCGGAGGACGGTGTCGCCGTCCGCCAGTGCGACCGGCCAGGGGGCGTTCAGCGCGCGCTCCCGTCCGGCCCCGCGGGATCGGCGGGAGCGGCGGGGTCGGCGGGTCTGCGGTGGTCCCCGCCGTGGATCTGGTCGACCGCGTGGCCCAGGAGGCGGCCGAGCACCTTGAGGCCGTCACGCACACCCCCTGTGGAGCCGGGCAGGTTGACGACCAGGGTGGTGCCGGCGACCCCGGCGAGCCCCCGGGAGAGTGCGGCGGTAGGCACCTTGGCGAGCCCCTCGGCGCGGATGGCCTCCGCGATGCCGGGGATCTCGTGGTCCAGGACGGCGCGGGTGGCCTCGGGGGTGCGGTCGGTGGGGGTGAGACCGGTGCCGCCGGTGGTCACCACGACGTCGTACGAGGCGGCCACGGCGTCCCGCAGGGCGGCCTCCACCGGATCGCCGTCGGGCACCACGCGCGGGCCGTCCACGGCGAAGCCGAGGGCGGCCAGCCCCTCGGCGATCAGCGGGCCCCCGGTGTCGGCGTAGACCCCGGCGGCGGCGCGGTTGGAGGCGGTGACGACCAGGGCGCGGCGGTGTGGCGCCGCTGAGCCGCTCATGTCCGGCTCCAGTCACCGGACTTACCGCCCGTCTTCTCCTCCACCCGGACGTCGGTGATGACGGCGCCCTTGTCGACGGCCTTGACCATGTCGATCACCGTCAGGGCGGCGACCGAGACCGCCGTCAGGGCCTCCATCTCCACACCCGTGCGGTCCGTGGTCTTCACGGTGGCGGTGATCTCGACGGCGTCGTCGGCGACCGCGAGGTCCACCGTGACGCCCGACACCGCGAGCGGATGGCACAGCGGGATCAGGTCCGGGGTCCGCTTGGCGCCCATGATGCCCGCGATCCGGGCGGTGGCGAGGGCGTCGCCCTTGGGGAGGCCCTCGCCGCGCAGCAGTTCCACGACGCGCGGCGCGACGCGTACGCGGCCGCTCGCCCGGGCGGTGCGCGCGGTGACGTCCTTGGCCGAGACGTCGACCATGCGGGCCGCGCCCGACGGGTCGAGGTGGGTGAGATGGTCCTGGGCGCTGCTCATCGTTCTCCCGGTCCGGGCCAGGTGGCTCCTGTGTGGGACGACACCGTACCCGCCGCTGGTGGCGGCTAGGCCAGCAGGACGACGTCCACCTCGGCGCCCGGGGCGACCTCGGTGGCGTCCTCGGGAACGACGATCAGCGCGTTGGCGTGTGCCATGGCCTTGATGAGGTGCGATCCCGCGCCGCCCACCGGGCTGACGGTGGCCGGGCCGTCGATCGTGGCCGGCTCGTACCACCCGCGCAGGAACTGGCGTCTGTCCTTGGGCGAGGAGGTGACGCCCTCGGGGCAGACCGCCTGCACGGTGGTGCGGTGGATGTCGGTGCCGCCCAGCATGGTGCGGATGACGGGGCGCACGAAGAGCTCGAAGGAGACGTACGAACTCACCGGATTGCCGGGCAGGGCGATCAGCGGGGTGTCCTCCGGGCCGACGCGGCCGAAGCCCTGGGGCTTGCCGGGCTGCATGGCCAGCTTGCGGAAGTGCACCTCGTGCATCGCCTCCTTGACCACGTCGTACGCACCGACGCTGACCCCGCCGCTGGTGACGACGACATCGGCGCGGACCAGCTGGTCCTCGACGGCGGCGCGCAGGGTCGCCGCGTCGTCGGCCACCGCGCCCACCCGGTAGGCGATCGCGCCGGCCTCCCGGGCGGCGGCGGTGAGCTGGAAGCTGTTGGAGTCGTGGATCCGGCCGGGGCCCACCTCCTCACCGGGCTGGACCAGCTCGCTGCCGGTGGAGAGCACGACCACCCGCGGCCGGGGCCGCACCTTCACGGTGGCGCGGCCGAGCGCGGCCAGCAGCCCGATCTGCGGGGCGCCCAGAACCGTGCCGGCGCGCAACGCGAGCTCGCCCGCGTCCGCGTCGCTGCCCCGGGAGCGCACGTGCTGGCCCTCCCTCACCGGGCGGAAGACGCGCACCCTGCCGCTTCCGCCGTGGGGGTCCGAGCCGCGCGCGGGCATATGGGTGACCGGCCCGCTGTCGAGCCCGCCGTCGGTCCACTCGACGGGGACGACGGCCTGGCCGCCGGGCGGGGTCGGGGCGCCGGTCATGATCCGTGCCGCCTCGCCGGGGCCCACGGCGGGCAGGTCACCGCTGCCCGCCGCGATGTCGCCGACGACGGTCAGCACCGCGGGATGGTCCTCGGTCGCGGCCGCGACGTCAGCCGTACGGACGGCATAGCCGTCCATGGAGCTGTTGTCGAACGGCGGAAGCGCGCCGGGGACGGTGACGTCCTCCACCAGGACGCAGCCCTGGGCTTCGAGCAACTGCAGCTCGATGGGCTCCAGCGGGTGGACGTGCCCGAGGATGTCGTCGAGGTGCTCGGCCACCGTCCAGACCCGGTCCTGGTCCGGGCCGTGATCGGCGGCCCGTGCTGCGGTGCTGCTCAAGGTGCTACATCTCCTCAGTGACGTAACTGCGAAGCCATTCCCGGAACTCCGGGCCCAGGTCCTCACGTTCGCACGCGAGTCTGACAATGGCACGCAGATAGTCGCTACGGTCGCCTGTGTCGTAGCGGCGTCCCTTGAAGACGACGCCATGCACCGGGCCGCCGAGGTCCGGACTGGAGGCTAGCGCCTGGAGGGCGTCGGTGAGCTGGATCTCGCCACCGCGGCCCGGCTCGGTCCTGCGCAGCACCCCGAAGACGGCCGGGTCGAGCACATAGCGGCCGATGACGGCGTAGTTGCTGGGCGCGTCCGCGGGGTCGGGCTTCTCGACCAGGCCGGTGACCTGGACGACGTCGTCATCCACGGTCGGCTTGACCGCCGCGCAGCCGTAGAGGTGGATCTGGGCCGGGTCCACCTCCATCAGGGCGATGACGCTGCCGCCGTGCCGCTCCTGGACGTCGACCATGCGGGCCAGAAGCGGGTCGCGGGCATCGATGAGGTCGTCGCCGAGGAGGACGGCAAAAGGCTGGTCACCGACGTGCGGGGCGGCGCAGAGCACGGCGTGGCCGAGACCCTTGGGGTCTCCCTGGCGCACGTAGTGCATGGTCGCAAGGTCGCTGGACTCCTGGACACGGGCGAGTCGGGTCTCGTCGCCCTTGCGGGTCAGTGCCTCTTCGAGCTCGTAGTTGCGGTCGAAGTGGTCTTCCAGGGGTCGCTTGTTACGACCGGTGACCATGAGGACGTCGGACAGTCCGGCGGTGACGGCTTCCTCGACGACGTACTGGATCGCCGGCTTGTCGACGACCGGCAGCATCTCCTTGGGGGTGGCCTTGGTGGCCGGAAGAAAGCGGGTTCCGAGCCCCGCGGCAGGGATGACAGCCTTGCTGATCCGAGTACGCGATTGAGTCATGTTCCGAACCCTATCCGGTCCCTTTAGGACGAATGATGAGCATTCGGTGAATATGGCATGAGACAGGAAGATTGCGCACCCAGTGATCAACTTTGACGGTAGTAAGCGCGCATTGCGGAGACGTCACCTGACGGTGAGGTCCAGGTTGACGGCGGATGACATCGAGAAGGCCGGCGCCGCTCTCGCGTGTCGCGCCCTGGAGCTTCCCGAGATCGCCGGGGCGGCCACGGTGGCGGCCTATGTGTCCGTGGGGAGCGAGCCCGGTACGCACGCCCTCAGGGAGGCCCTGCGCGCCCGGGGGGTGCGGGTGCTGCTTCCGGTGCTGCTCGAGGACGACGATCTCGACTGGGGCGAGGACGAGGGGCCGGAGCGGCTGGCGCCCGCCCGGCGCGGCCTGCTGGAGCCCGAGGGGCCGCGGCTCGGCCCCGAGGCGGTGATCCGGGCGGACGTGGTGCTGCTGCCCGGGCTCGCGGTGGACCGGCGCGGGATGCGGCTGGGCCGCGGCGGCGGCTCGTACGACCGGGTGCTGGCCCGGCTGGCGGGCGCGGGGGCCGATCCGGCGCTGGTGGTGCTGCTGTACGACGGTGAACTGCTGGACGAGGTGCCCGAGGAGGGCCACGACCGCCCGGTGCACGCGGCGGTGACCCCGTCGGGCCTCCACCGCTTCACGCCGCGGCCCCGCTGAAGGCGCCCGGAGGCGCCTCCCGGCGGGGCCGCGAGGGTCGGCGGGCCCGGGGCACCGGCCGGAGGCGAGAACGCCCCTCAGACGGCCACCGGGCCCTTCGGAGCCCCGTTCGGGGCCCCGGGGTCGCTACGGGGTGAGCGCCAGCTCGTCCTCCGTCGACTTGTCCACGGCGCTCTTGTTGAACGCCCAGGGCAGCAGCTCGCCCTTCGCCCACTTCTCGGTCTGGTCCGTGTAGTGCGCGTTGTAGGCGTGGCCGGAGGCGCCGGTGAGATTGACCCAGCGCGACTTGTCGAGATTGTCGAGGTTGACGACCATCCGCATCGACGGGACCCAGGTGACGTCGTAGCCGCCCGCCGCGTTCCAGCCGGTGGCGTTGACCGCCGCCTCGCCGCCCGAGAGGTTCCACGGGCCGCGGTTGAGGAGCCACTGCACCACGCCGGGGCCTTCGGTGCCCAGGGTCTGGTTCTTCAGCGTCAGCCGGTGCAGCCGGCCCCAGCTCCAGCTGTTGATGTCCTTGCCCAGCTTGGCGGTGAGCTCGGAGCGCGCGGCCCGCATGGCCTGCCCGAGCAGCTCGTCACGGTTGGTGGCGCCGGGCTTGTTGCGGGTGCCCGCCGTCTTCCACCAGCTGTTCTTCGGATCCTTGATGATGTCGCGCACGACCTCGTACCACCGGTCGCCGCCATCCGGCTGGGCCATGTCGGCATCGCGCTTACCGCATTCGCGCACCAGCCGGGCGTTGCCGTTCAGGTCCTCAAGCGGACCCGAGTCGTCGGCCGGGCGCACCCTCAGGCACTCCCCCTTGACCCGCAGCTCCTTGGGGAGCTTGTCGCCGAAGGCCAGCTTGAGGGTGTTGCGCCAGACGGCGTTGAAGTACGCGGCGGCCGCCGAGTCCGAGTCCTGGGTGTAGTCCCAGCTCTCCAGCAGCTTCTGCGCCTGCCGTACGTAGTCGTCCTTGACGTCGATCTTCAGCAGGTAGGGCGTCAGCACCTTGGCGATCTCGCTGCTGTTGTCCATCTGCAGGGACTGCATGTCGTCCGTGGAGATCTTCCCGCCGTCCTTGGTCTTCGACTCGATGAGGTCGGTGATGCGCTGGCTTCGCGCGCCGTACCCCCAGTCGTCGGTCAGCAGGTACGGGTAGTCCTTCTTGTCCACGACGGCCTGGTTGGCGGTGACGATATAGCCGCGATCGGGGTTGAGCTCCCAGGGCAGCGCCGACTGCGGAATGTACTTGCTCCACTTGTAGCGCGAGTCCCAGCCGGGCGCCGGATAGCGGCCGTCGCCCCTGGAGCGCACCGGGATCTGGCCGGGCGCCTGATAGCCGATGTTGCCCTTGGTGTCGGCGTAGATGAGGTTCTGGGAGGGGACCGCGAAGTCGCGGGCCGCCTTACGGAAGTCGCTGAAGTTCTTCGCGGTGTTCAGCTTGAAGACCGCGTCCATGGTGTTGGACGGGGTCAGCGCGGTCCACTTCAGCGCCACCGCGTAGCCGTCGCCGCGGTCGGGGGCCACGTCATCGGCGCCGCTGCCCACCGGGGCGCTCTTGCCGACGGAGGTGAGCTCATCGTCGCGGTCGGAGACGATCGGGCCGTTGTTGGTGGTGCGGACGGTGATCGTCCGGCTCTTGCCGCCCGCGACCTTGATGGTCTCCTCGCGGGTGGTGAACGGGAGCTGCTTGCCGTCGTAGAGATAGCCGTTGTCGGTGACCTTCTCCAGGTACAGGTCGCTGACGTCGGCGCCCAGGTTGGTCATGCCCCAGCTGATGTCCTGGTTGTGACCTATGACCACGCCGGGCAGACCGGCGAAGGTGAAGCCCGCCGCGTCGTACGGACAGGCGCTGGTGACCTGCTTGCAGTGCAGCCCCATCTGGTACCAGACGGACGGCAGCTGGGGTGCCAGGTGCGGGTCGTTGGCGAGCAGCGGCTTGCCGGTGGTCGTGTACTTGCCGGAGACGACCCACGAGTTGGAGCCGATACCGGTCCCGTTCGGGCCGAGCAGCGCCGGGACGTCGTCCAGGGTCTTGGAGAGCGAGGAGAGCTGGCTCTGCAGCCCCTGGCCGGCTCCGGTGGCCCCTCCGTCCGCCGTGCCGCCCGTACCGCTCGTGGAGCCCGACGGGGTGGCCTTGGGGTCGAACTCGTCCGTCAGCTCGTTGACGCCGCCGCTCTGGACGATCGGCTTGTTCCGGCTGTACGGGTAGGACGGATAGAGCTCATCTATCTGCTTGGCGCTGAGCCTGCTGGAGGCCAGGGCGCGGTCCACCTCGTCCTGCATGTTGCCGCGCAGGTCCCAGGCCATCGCCTTGAGCCAGGCCAGCGAGTCGACCGGGGTCCACTTCTCGGGCTTGTAGCCGTCGTTCTTGAAGTCCAGGGCCGCGTACTCGACGGAGAGCGCATCGCCCTGGTGGTCCTTGAGATAGGCGTTGACGCCGTCGGAGTAGGCCCGCAGATACTTCTTGGTGGCCGGCGACACCTTGGTGTCGTACTCCTGCTTGGCCACCCGGTGCCAGCCCATGGTGCGCAGGAACGCGTCGGTCTCCACCTGGCCGGAACCGAACATCTCCGAGAGCCGCCCGGCCGTCATATGGCGGCGGACGTCCATCTCCCAGAAGCGGTCCTGGGCCTGGACGAACCCCTGGGCCCGGAAGAGGTCCTCGGAGGTACCGGCGTAGATCTGGGGTATCCCATAGCCGTCACGTTTGACCTGAACGGGGCCGGACAACCCCTTCAGCTGCAGCGATCCCGTGGTCTCCGGGAATGAGGCACGAACTGTACTGATGCTCCAGTACGCGCCGTAGCCGACGCCCCCGACGAGCAGCAGCACGACTGCGATCACGATCAGGCGGAGACGTCGGCTCTTCTTCTTTTTGGGAGAAGAGCCGGTTGTGTTGGCGGGCATCGCTGTCCTTCGAGGGGCAGGGTGAACCTGGAGTGCTGGAGCAACCATAGGCGCAGCGCTGTCGCCGCCCCTACGCGGAGTCATGACTGACGCATTGCACCGGCCACCGGCCGGGCTCGTACACCTCGACGAAGGCTCCTCGTGGGAGGCTCGCGTCAAGATCCCGTAAAATGTTAGGTAAGGCAATGAAGTTCCGGTCGGAGGGGACCTGTTCGCGGCGTCCCCTCCGCTCCCGTGAGAAAGGGTCGGCCCCTGACTGTTCACCACCTCAATGAACTGCTGTTGATCTGCTCGCTCGTCCTGCTTTTCGCGGTGGTGGCCGTAAGGATCTCCTCGCACAGCGGGCTGCCCACGCTGCTGGTCTATCTCGGGATCGGCGTCGCCATCGGCACGGACGGGATCGGCGTCACCTTCAACGACGCCGAGCTGACGCAGGTCCTCGGGTACGCCGCGCTGGTCGTCATCCTGGCCGAGGGCGGTCTGGGCACGAAGTGGGGCGAGATCAAACCCGCCCTGCCGGCGGCCGCCGTCCTGTCCACCGTGGGTGTCGCGGTGAGCGTGGGACTCACCGCGACCGCGGGACACTACGTGGTGGGACTGGACTGGCGGCAGGCGCTGATCATCGGCGCGGTGGTGTCGTCCACGGACGCGGCGGCGGTCTTCTCGGTGCTGCGCACGGTGCCGCTGCCCAAGCGGCTCACGGGCATCCTGGAGGCCGAGTCGGGCTTCAACGACGCCCCCGTGGTGATCCTGGTGGTCGCCTTCTCCAGCCAGGGCCACATGGAGCCCTGGTACACCCTGATCGGCACGATCGCCCTGGAGCTGGCGATCGGCGCGGTGATCGGCCTCGCGATCGGCTGGCTGGGCGCCTACGGGCTGCGGCATGTGGCGCTGCCCGCCTCGGGTCTGTACCCGATCGCGGTGATCGCCATCGCGGTGACCGCCTACGCGGGCGGTGCGCTGGCGCACGGCTCCGGCTTCCTCGCCGTCTACCTCGCCTCGCTGCTCATGGGCAACGCACGGCTGCCGCACTGGCCGGCGACGCGCGGCTTCGCCGAGGGGCTGGGCTGGCTCGCCCAGATCGGGATGTTCGTCCTGCTGGGACTGCTGGTCACCCCGCATGAGCTGGGCGATGACGTTCTGCCCGCCCTGGTGGTCGGGCTGGTGCTGACCGTGGTGGCCCGGCCGGTGTCGGTCCTGGTCAGCACGGCGCCGTTCCGGTTGCTCTGGCGGGAGAAAGCGCTGCTGTCCTGGGCCGGGCTGCGCGGGGCGGTGCCGATCGTCCTGGCGACCATCCCGGTGGTCAACGATGTGCCCGGCAGCAACCGGATCTTCAACATCGTCTTCGTGCTGGTGATCGTCTACACCCTGGTCCAGGGGCCGACGCTGCCCTGGCTCGCCACCCGGCTGCGGCTGGAGGAACCCGAGCCCGCCGACCTGGGCATCGAATCGGCGCCCCTGGAGCGACTGCGCGGCCATCTGCTGTCGGTTTCGATCCCCCAGTCGTCCAAGATGCACGGCGTCGAGGTCGGCGAGCTGCGGCTGCCCACGGGGGCCGCGGTCACCCTGGTGGTCCGGGGCGGGACCAGCTTCGTGCCGCTGCCCTCGACGATGCTGCGGCGCGGTGACGAGCTGCTCGTGGTGGCCACGGACCCGGTGCGCGATGCGGCGGAGCGGCGGCTGCGGGCGGTGGGCCGGGGCGGCAAGCTGGCGGGCTGGCTGGGCACGGGAGCGGGCTGAGGGGGCGGGAGCGGGGGCCCGCGAAGGCTTCGGGCCGGGAGCCGGGAGTGGGCCCCGGGGGTGGCTTCGATCACCGTATATCCCGTCCCAGTGGACTGACGCGCAGGAATACTGCACTATGGAGCGTCGTTAGCACTCATTGAGTGAGAGTGCCAGGAGGAAGAACGTGCCGACCTACCAGTACCAGTGCACCGAGTGCGGCGAGGGCCTCGAGGCGGTGCAGAAGTTCACCGACGACGCGCTCACCGAGTGCCCCAACTGCAAGGGACGCCTGAAGAAGGTGTTCTCCGCGGTCGGCATCGTGTTCAAGGGCTCCGGGTTCTACCGGAACGACAGCCGCTCCTCGTCCAGCAGCACGAGCGGCGGTTCCAGCAAGCCGGCGGCGAAGAGCGAGAGCTCCGACTCGTCGTCTTCCTCGTCCTCGTCCTCGGACTCTTCTTCCTCGTCCTCCTCCTCGACGTCTTCGTCGTCGGCTTCTTCGTCGTCGTCCTCGGCGTCCTCCTCGTCTTCGTCGTCGAGTTCGGCCGCCTGACCCGGCCACCCCTCTTCGGCTTCAACGACACCCCGCCACCTCCACCGGGAGGAGGCGGGGTGTCGTTCGTGCGGACGCGGGTGGCTAGGGTGATCGCATGGTCGAGACCAGCAGGCAAGCAGACATAGGGGTCATCGGGGGATCGGGGTTCTACACGTTCCTCGACGACGTGACCGAGATCACTGTGGAGACTCCCTATGGGGCGCCGAGCGACTCGCTCGTTCTCGGCGACATCGAGGGGCGACGGGTCGCCTTCCTCCCGCGGCACGGCCGCAAGCACCACCTGCCGCCGCACCGCATCAACTACCGCGCCAACCTCTGGGCCCTGCGCTCACTCGGGGTGCGGCAGGTCTTCGGCCCGTGCGCGGTGGGCGGGCTGCAGCCGGAGTACGGACCCGGAACGCTGCTCGTCCCCGACCAGCTGGTGGACCGCACGAAGGCGCGTACCCAGACCTATTTCGACGGCGAGCCGCTGCCGGACGGCCGGATTCCGAACGTCGTGCACACCACCTTCGCCGACCCGTACTGCCCGGTGGGGCGGAACGCGGCCGTGGACGCGGCGCGCGGACGCGGCTGGGAGCCGGTGGACGGCGGGACGATGTGCGTGATCGAGGGGCCGCGCTTCTCCACCCGGGCCGAATCGCGCTGGCATGCGGCGCAGGGCTGGTCGGTGGTCGGCATGACGGGCCACCCGGAGGCGGTGCTCGCCCGTGAACTGGGGCTCTGCTACACGTCGTTGACGCTGGTCACCGACCTGGACGCGGGAGTGGAGACCGGCGAGGGCGTCACCCACACCGAGGTGCTGAAGGTCTTCGGGGAGAACGTGGGCCGACTGCGCGAGGTGCTCTTCGACGCGGTGGGCAAGCTGCCGGAGAACTCCGGGCGGGACTGCCTGTGCACCCATGCCCATGACGGCTGGGACCTGGGGATCGAGCTTCCGTAGGGGCGGCGCGGGAGGCTATGGGGAGGGCGCGCCGGGGCGGATATCGCTCGCCCGGGTGACCGAGTTTTCCACAGCCCGGTGGCCGTCCACAGGCCCGAGCGGGATCGGGTGGGGGCGGGCATGGTGAGGGGGCCAGAAGCACTCGGTCCCTCACGGCAGGCGGTGATGTGCCATGTCCCATCCGTCCCCCACCCCCACCCCCACCCCCACCCCCACCCTCGCGTTACCCCGCTCCGCTCCCCCGGCCCGCGCGGTGCCACGCTTCGATCCGGTGCGCACCGAGCGCTCCGGCGGATTCCGGCTGCGGCGGGCCGTGCGGCGGCGCCGCCGTGCGATGGCGGCCGGGCTGGCGCTGACGGCCGCCGCGCTCGCGGCCGCGGCACCACCCGGCCGGGGCCACACGGATGCGGAGTCCTCGCGGGCGCCCGCTCCGGCGGGCGAGGAGCGGCGGGGCGGCCCGCGCCCCGCGATGGTGTCGGCGCCGGTCCGGATCGCCGACGCGGCCGCGGCGCGGCTGCTGGACCCCGGTGACCGGGTGGATGTGCTGGCCACCCCGCTTCCGGACGCCACACGCGCCGGGTCGTCCGGTGCCACGGCACGGTTGGTCGCACGTGGGGTCCGGGTGGCCGAGGTGCCGGGATCCCGGAGCGGCAGCGCGGCGGGCGGCCGCTCGGCGGACGGTGAGATCGACGGCGGCGCGCGGGACGGCGGCGGTGTGCTGGACGGAGAGATGGACGGTGGCGGGGCGCTGGTGGTGCTGACGGTGCCGCGCGCGGACGCCACGGCGCTGGCCGGGGCCGCGGCCGACTCCCGGATGGCGGTGACGCTATGCCACTGCTGACTCCACCGACTCCCCTGATGCCCCTCTCACCTGCGGGTGTAGGTTGCGGAACCGTCCGCTCCAGCATCGACGCGGCGAGAGAGAGGCAGTGGGTTGAGCCAGGAGAAGGTAACCGAGGAGAAGAAGAGCGTCATGGAAGGGTTCAAAGCCTTCCTGATGCGCGGCAATGTGATCGATCTGGCCGTCGCGGTCGTCATCGGAGCCGCCTTCACCGCCGTCGTGAACTCGATAGTGAAGGGCCTCATCAACCCCATAGTCGGAGCCTTCGGCACGAAGGATCTCGAGAAGTACCGCTCCTGTCTCAAGGCGCCCTGCGAGACCAACGCCGCGGGCGATGTCATCCACGGCATTCCGATCCTCTGGGGAAGCGTGCTCTCGGCCGTGCTGACCTTCCTGATCACCGCGGCGGTGGTGTACTTCCTGATGGTGCTGCCGATGTCGCGCTATCTGGCGCGCAAGGCAGCCAAGGAGGAGAAGGCGGAGGAGGAGCAGGCCGTCGCGGAGGCCGAGGAGATCCTTCTGCTGCGCCAGATCCGCGACGAGCTGGTGGCGCAGCGCGGCGCCGCCGTCGAGGGTGGCGGCAGCGGCTCCAGCGCCTAGGGACCCGTCAGAGGTGGTGGGGCGGCTTCTCGTCGAGGAACCGGGCCAGACCAGCGGCATCGTCGGCGCTGTCGCCGCCGGGAACCCGCTCACCCCACCCGTGGTCCGTATCGTCCGATGACCGCTGCGCCAGGGGATCGTCGAAGATCAGCGCGGCGGCCGGATCGCGCGGTCCAGGGGCAGGGGCGGTGCTCATGCCTCAAGAGTACGGCCCGGGCAGCGGCTCGGTGTACCGGCCGAGCTCGTCGTGCCACCACAGGTCACGCCCGGGCGTCCAGGACACCGGGCAGGCGAGCCGGTGGACGACCAGCACGGATCGCACCCCGGGGCAGCCGGCCAGCGCCCGGTCGACCTGCCGCTTGAGCGGCTGCGGCTCCCCGCGGTGCTGCCCGGCGTCCGCGGTGATGACGACCTTCGCGTCGACCTCCCTGATCCGCTCGCGCAGCTCATGGGGGCGCAGCCCCACGGGGAGGCTGGCGCGGACGACGTCGAGCCGGCCGCAGGCGAGCGTGGCGATCACGGACTCGGGCACCAGCGGCAGATGGACCGCCACCCGGTCCCCGGCGCGGACGCCGAGCCGGGTCAGTGCGGCGGCGGCCCGGGCCGCCTGGTCGAGCAGCTCGGCGTGGGTGAGCTCCTCGGTGCAGTCCGGCTCGCTGATCCAGCGGAGGGCGACCCGGGCGGCCCGCCGAGTGTCGGCGGCCAGTGTCGGGAGCTCCTCCGTCCGAGAGCTACGGGGCACGGCGGTCTTCTTTCGGACGGGGGCGAACGGCATAGGGCCCAGACTGCTGTCACGCCATCAACGTCTGATGAACGCCCTCTATATGAGAGCTCCTCACCCCGTCCTGTGGCCTTCGCCGGCGATCGCGGGCGGGCGGACAAGGGAGTGGTTCGCGCCTCGGCACCCGACCATGCCATGGCTTGCCGTGCTACGCATAGCTTCCATGGAAGCCGAGCGGACAAACTCCGAATCAACCCCCACCGGTCCGGCCGACGGCCTCACGGATGTCCGTGGACTGCGGGTGGGCCATGCCCAGCGGTCCGGCGGCGGCCGGCTGACCGGGACGACCGTCGTGCTGGCCCCGGAGGGCGGTGCGGTCGCCGCGGTCGATGTGCGCGGGGGTGGTCCCGGCACCCGGGAGACCGATGCCCTCGATTCGCGGAATCTGGTCCAGCGCGTCGATGCCGTGGTGCTGACCGGCGGCAGCGCGTTCGGGCTCGACAGCGCCTCGGGGGTGGCATCCTGGCTGGAGGAGCACGGCCGGGGCTTCCGGGTCGGTCCCGATCCGGCGCAGGTCGTTCCGGTGGTCCCGGCCGCCGCCCTCTTCGACCTGGGCCGCGGCGGCGACTGGCGGGCCCGCCCGGACGCCGCGCTGGGGCGCGAGGCGATCGAGGCGGCGGCCGCTTCGGAGCCGGGGGCGCCGGTCGCGCAGGGCAATGTGGGAGCGGGCACCGGTGCGGTGGCCGGTGGGCTCAAGGGCGGCACCGGCTCGGCCTCCACGGTGCTGCCGTCCGGTGTCACGGTGGCCGCGCTGGCGGTGGTCAATGCCGTGGGATCGGTCCTGGATCCCGGTACGGGTGTGCTCTACGGGGAGTACTACGAGCCGTCGGACGAAGGCGGGCCCCACAGGCCCGGTGCGGCCGAGCACGCGGAGGCGATGCGCCGGCTGGCCGCCGCGCGGGCCGAGTCGGAGCGGCGGCAGGCCGCGTCGGTGCGGCCTCCGCTGAACACCACGCTGGCCGTGGTCGCCACCGATGCCGTGCTCACCCGGGCCCAGGCGCACAAGCTGGCAGGTACCGCGCATGACGGTCTGGCGCGGGCCGTCCGGCCGGTGCATCTGCTCTCCGACGGCGACACCGTCTTCGCCCTGGCCACCTGTGGGCGGCCGCTGATACCGGAGGGCGGTACCGAGGGTGCCGACGATCCGGCGTTCGGGGTGCACCGGGAGAGCGGCGCGCTGAACGAGGTGCTGGCGGCCGGGGCGGATGTGCTGACCCGGGCCCTGGTCAAGGCGGTGCTCGCGGCGGAGAGCGTGGACGGCCCGGGCGGTGTCTTCCCCGCGTACCGGGATCTTTACAGCCGCTGATCCGGCCCGTTGTGCTCCCGACCGAAGGGAAGCGTCCGGCCGGGAGAGAAACGGGCCGCAGAGACGGAGAGAAGGGGGGCTTCACATGGACACCGATCTGCTGATCGTCGGGGGTGGCCCGGCGGGCTGCGCCGCCGCCGTGATGGCGGCGAGCGTGGGGATGCGCTCGGTGCTGATCGAGTCGGGCGGCGCGGTATGCGGGGCGCTGCGGCGCATCCCGGTGGTGAGCAATGTCCTCGGCGTCACCAACGGCCCGGATCTGGCGGCGGCGATCGAGGCCGATCTGGCGCGATGTGCTCTGTGCCGGGTGGAGCTGGGCAGCCGCGCCACACTGATCGACGCCTTCGACGACCGCGTCGAGGTCACGGTGGAGCCCGTGGCGCCGGTGGGGCCCGCGCGGGCGCGTGGAGCGCGGCTGACCGCTCCGTATGTGGTCGTCGCCACGGGGGTCGGGCCGCTGGGTCCTCAGGACGCGGGATGGCTCGGGGGCGTGGCGGACCGGGGGCTGCCGCCGCTGTGGGAGGCGGATACTGCGGCGATCGACGGCCGGACGGTGCTGGTCCTGGGCGCGGACCGGCCCCTGGGCACCGTGGCGCGGGCCCATCCGGAGCTGAGGACACGCTTTGTGGTGGCGTATCCGCCCGAGGACGCCTACAAGACCGAGGAGATCCGGCGGGACTCTCGGGTGGAGCTGGTGGCCGTGCGGCGGCTGGAGTTCGGGCCCACCTCGGCACCGGTCACCGCCGAGGTCCGGACGGTGGACGGCGAGCGGCGGGTCCTCACGGCCGATCTCGCCTTCCTCAACCTGGGCAGCGCCCCGGCGCCCCCGGCCGGGGCCGTGGCCACCGACTCGTCCGGGTACTGCCCTCCCGGGAGCCAGCATCCGAGGGTCTTCACCGCCGGTGATCTGCGGTCGCTTCGCTTCCAGCGGATCGCGACCGCCATGGGGTCGGGTGGCGAGGCCGCGCTCGGTGCCTACTACGCCTCGCGCGGCCTGGCCACGGAGCCCGGCGGGCTGCCCACAACGACCGGCGATCCGTCCGCGCAGACCGGGGATCTGCCCGCAGAGAACGGCGGCCCGCCCACAGAGAACGGCGGCCCGCCCATGGACGTGGGCGGGCCGCCGGACCCGGCAGGGGGTGGCTGAGATGGGGTCAGGCCGCGACCGCCACCTTCGACTCGTCCTCGGTGGCACCGCCCGGGGCGGCCTCGCCGCCCGCCTGGCCGGTGCCCTCCGCCTCCGCCGTCTTCCGCAGCCCCTTGAGGAAGACCACCAGACCGGCCGAGACCACCGTGCCCGCCACGATGGCCAGCAGGTAGAGGAACGGCTGGCCGATCAGCGGGACCACGAAGATGCCTCCGTGCGGGGCGCGCAGCGTGCAGTCGAAGGCCATCGACAGCGCACCGGTCACGGCACCGCCCACCATCGAGGAGGGGATCACCCGCAGCGGATCCGCCGCGGCGAACGGAATGGCGCCCTCGGTGATGAAGGAGGCACCCAGCACCCAGGCGGCCTTGCCGTTCTCCCGCTCGGTCTTGGTGAACAGCCGTCCGCGCACGGTGGTGGCGAGAGCCAGCGCCAGCGGCGGGACCATACCGGCGGCCATCACCGCGGCCATGATCTTGAGGCTTCCGGTGGAGGGATCCGACACCGCGATACCGCCGGTCGCGAAGGCGTATGCCACCTTGTTGACCGGGCCGCCGAGGTCGAAGCACATCATCAGGCCGAGGAGGACACCGAGACCGATGGCGTTGGCGCCGGAGAGGCCGTTGAGCCAGTCGGTCATCGCCTCCTGCGCGGAGGCGATGGGCTTGCCGATCACCACGAACATCAGGAAGCCGACGATCGCCGAGGAGATCAGCGGAATCACCACCACCGGCATGATGCCGCGCAGCGCCGCCGGGACCTTGAACCGCTGGATGCCCATGACGACCGCACCCGCGATCAGACCCGCGACCAGACCGCCGAGGAATCCGGCCTTGATGGTGGTCGCGATGTAGCCGCCCACGAAACCGGGGACCAGACCGGGCCGGTCGGCCATGCCGTAGGCGATATAGCCCGCCAGGACCGGCACCAGGAAGGTGAACGCCGCACTGCCGATCTGGAAGAGCAGCGCAGCCCAGCTGCTGCTCTCGGCCCAGACGAAGTGGTCCGCCACCGACTTGGCACTCGCGATCTCGTAACCGCCGATCGCGAAGGCGAGCGCGATCAGCAGGCCGCCCGCGGCGACGAACGGGACCATGTAACTGACGCCCGTCATCAGCCACTTGCGCAGTCGGGTGCCGAAGCCGTCACCGGCGGGACCGTCCTCGTCCATCGGCGCCGAGCCCCCCGCCGCGCCGTCGGCCGGTGCGCCGATCTCGCCACGTGCGGCCTTCCCGCGCGCCTCGGCGATGAGTTCGGCGGGGCGGTTGATGCCCGCCTTCACTCCGACGTCCACCGTCGGCTTGCCCGCGAAGCGGGCCTTGTCCCGGACCTCCACATCGTGCGCGAAGATCACCGCGTCGGCGGCGGCGATGGTGGCCGCGGGGAGCTTGTCGAATCCGGCCGAGCCCTGGGTCTCGACCACCAGCTCGACCCCGGCCTCGCGACCGGCGTTCTCCAGCGACTCGGCGGCCATATAGGTGTGGGCGATACCGGTCGGGCAGGACGTGACGGCAACGATCCGGAAGGGGGGCACCGGCTCCGAGGCGGCGGCCTCAGCGGCGGCAGGCTCAGCGGCGGCGGGCTCAGCGGCCGCATGCTCAGCCGTCGCGGCGGGCTCACCCGTCGCGGCGGGCTGCTCGCCCCCCGATCGCTCAGCCCCCGTTCCCGCGGGTCCCGTCGCCTCGGCGGCGGGTGCGCTCTGCTCCTCGCCGCGGATCAGGGCGGCCACCCGTTCGGGCCGGTCGGCCGAGCGCAGCGCATCGGTGAAGTCGGCGTTCATCAGCTGCCGCGCCAGGCTCGACAGGATCGTCAGATGGTCGCTGTCCGCGCCCGCCGGAGCCGCGATCAGGAAGATCAGATCGGCCGGGCCGTCCGCCGCGCCGAAGTCGATCCGGGCCGTGCTGCGCCCGAAGGCCAGGGTCGGCTCGGTGACATGTGCGCTGCGGCAGTGGGGTATGCCGATGCCGCCGTCCAGGCCGGTCGGCATCTGCTCCTCGCGCGCGGCCACATCGGCGAGAAAGCCGTCGAGGTCGGTGACGCGACCGGCCGCGACCATGCGTTCGGCGAGCGACCGGGCGGCGGCTTCCTTGGTGTCGGCGGACAGGTCAAGGTCGACCAGATCCGCGGTGATCAGCTCACTCATCTCGCGGCTCCCTTGTGTGCGGTGCCGCCCTGGGGGAGGCGGGCGGACGGAGTGGGGATTGGGGGGTGGGAGTGGGGTCGGCCGGTCACGCGGGCTCCTTGAGCACACGGTCCAGCGGAATATCCGCCGTCATGACGACGGCGGACGGATCGAGGTCGGCCGGGGTCGGCATGGCGCTGCCCGGCAGTTGCACCGCGGCCGCTCCGTGGGCCACGGCCGAGGCGAGCGCGGCGGGCCCGGAGCCGCCCGCCGCGAGGAATCCGGCGAGCGAGGCGTCGCCCGCGCCGACGTTGCTGCGCACGGCGGCGACCCGCGCGGTGCCGAAGTAGGCGCCCGTCTCGTCGACCAGCAGCTGACCGTCGGCGCCCAGGCTGGCCAGCACGGCGCGGGCACCGAGCCCCCGCAGCTCCTCGGCCGCCTTGACCGCCTCGCCCACGGTGGCCAGCGGACGGCCCACGGCCTGGGCCAGTTCCTCGGCGTTGGGCTTCACCACATCGGGACGCTCACGCAGGGCTGCGGTCAGCGAGGGGCCGGAGGTGTCCAGGGCGATCCGGGCGCCCGCCCGGTGGGCCCGCGCCACCAGCTCGGCGTACCACTCGGGCGCGAGCCCCCGGGGCAGGCTGCCGCAGCAGGCGATCCAGTCGGCGCTCTCGGCGCTCGTCCGGACGGCCTCCAGCACCGCTTCGGCCTCGGCGTCGCTCAGCTCGGGCCCGCCCGCGTTGAGCTTGGTGAGGGTGCCGTCCGGTTCGGCCACGGAGATGTTGACCCGGGTCGAGCCCGCCACGGGCACACCCGCCGCCTCGATACCCAGCTCCCCCAGCAGCCGTGCGAGCAGCGCACCCTCCGGTCCGCCGAGCGGCAGCACGGCCACCGTGCGATGCCCCGCGGCGGCCACGGCGCGCGAGACATTGACGCCCTTGCCACCGGGGTCGACCCGGTCGGCCGTGGCCCGCAGCACGGCGCCGCGCTCCAGCGCGGGGATCTCGTACGTACGGTCCAGGCTGGGATTGGGGGTGACGGTGAGAATCATGCGCGTGCCACTTCCGTGCCCCGACGCTCGATGGCCAGGGCGTCCTGCGGGCTGAGCCCGGTGTCCGTGATGAGCAGATCGACATCGTCCAGGCCGCCGAACCGGGCGAAGTGCTCCCGGCCGAACTTGGCGGAGTCCGCGAGCAGCACCACCCGCCGGGCCGCCGCGATCATGGCGCCCTTGACGGCGCCCTCCGCGAGATCGGGTGTGGTGAGCCCACCGTCCAGCGAGAAGCCGTTGGTGGCGAGGAAGACCACATCGGCCTTGATCTCGCCGTAGCCGCGCAGCGCCCATGCGTCCACGGCGGCCCGGGTGCGGTGGCGGACCCGTCCGCCGACGAGGTGCAGCGCGATACCGGGGTGGTCGGCGAGGCGGGCGGCGACCGGCAGGGCGTGGGTGACGACGGTGAGGTTGGCCTCCAGCGGGAGGGCGGCGGCGAACCGGGCCGCCGTCGAGCCCGCGTCGATGATCACGCTGCCGTCGGACGGCAGTTCGGCGATGGCGGCCCGCGCGATGCGGTCCTTCTGATCGGCGGCGGTGGACTCGCGCTCGGCGAGATCGGGCTCGAAGTCCAGACGGCCGGCCGGGATGGCGCCCCCGTGCACACGGCGGACGAGCCCCGCCCGGTCGAGGGTGCGCAGATCACGCCGCACGGTCTCGGCGGTGACCTGGAACTCCTCGGCGAGGGACAGGACATCCACCCGCCCGCTTTCACGGGCGAGCCGGAGAATCTCCTGCTGACGCTCCGGTGCGTACATGTGGGTTTACGTCCCTTCCATGCCCGAACCTGTGATTTCGCGGCCAGATTACGTGGGCGATGCCGGAAAGTAAACAGACTCGGGCACGAAACGAACTCGACCGGGCATGGGCAGATCGCGAACGCTCAGCGACCTCTGCCCCCGAGCTCCCGCCCCACGCACGCCCCACGCATCGCCCCACGCATCGCCGCAGCGCATCGCCACAGCGCACCGTCCGTATCCCGCCGGACTTCCGCGACCCGCCCGGCCAGGATCGAGTCATGTCCCCCTCATCGGGAGGGACCACCGCACAGCGGAATTTCCTCGCATGAAGCAGATACATGGCATACAGGGAGAAGACATGACACTCGACGGCAAGGCGGCCCTGGTCACCGGCGGCAGCCGGGGCATCGGCGAGGCCGTGGCGATCCGGCTCGCCGAGGACGGCGCCGATGTCGCCCTGACCTACCACAGCCAGGCCGACCGCGCGGCGGACGTCGTCGACCGGATCAAGGCGCTCGGCCGACGGGCCTGGGCGGTGCGGGTCGACGGCGCGGACGCGCAGGAGGTGCGCGCCGCCGTGGACGGGGCCGCCGCCGAGTTCGGCCGACTGGACATCCTGGTCAACAACGCGGGCGTCGGCGTCCTCGGCTCCCTCGCCGAGATGTCGCTGGACGATGTGGACCGGATCCTCGCCGTGAACGTCCGGGCGCCGTTCCTCCTGGCGCAGGCGGCCGCCGCGCGGATGACCGACGGCGGGCGGATCATCAACATCGGCAGCTGCATGGCCGAGCGCGTCGCCTTCCCCGGCGGCAGCCTCTACGCGACCAGCAAGACCGCGCTCAACGGGCTCACCAAGGCCCTGGCCCGAGAGCTCGGCCCGCGCGGGATCACGGCCAACCTGGTCCACCCCGGCCCGGTGGACACCGATATGAACCCGGCGGACGGCGAGAGCGCCGCGCTCCAGAGCGGCTTCACCGCACTCGGCCGCTACGGCCGTCCCACGGAGATCGCGGCGACCGTGGCCCATATCGCGAGCGACAGCGGCCGCTACATCACCGGGGCGTCGATCGCCGTGGACGGCGGCTTCGCCGTCTGACCGCCCCATCCGGACCGCACCCGGACACAAGCAAGCACCCGGACACAAGGCCCCCGGCTACAAGCGGGCCACCGGGCACAAGCGAACCCCCGGACACAACCGAGTCTCCGGGCACAAGCGAGCCCCGGCGCCAGGGGGGAGGCGCCGGGGCTCGGTCCATGGGTGAGAGGGGGTCTGGTGGCGGCTGGAGTCTGCTGTCCCGAGAACTCAAGCCGCTGCGTCGAAACCGGTCTGGCGGGCCATCTTCTTCAGCTCAAGCAAGGCATGCTTCTCGATCTGGCGGATGCGCTCACGCGTGAGGCCATGCTGCTTGCCGACCTCGGTCAGGGTGCGCTCCCGGCCGTCGTCGATGCCGTACCGCGCCTTGATGATGGAGGCGGTGCGGTCGTCGAGGCGGCCGATCAGGTCCTCCAGCTCCTCGCTGCGCAGCAGCGTCATCACCGACTGCTCGGGCGAGACGGCCGAGGTGTCCTCCAGCAGATCGCCGAACTGGGTCTCCCCTTCGTCGTCGACCGACATGTTCAGACTGACCGGGTCGCGGGCCCAGTCGAGCACATCCGAGACCCGCTCCATCGTGGAGCCGAGCTCCTCGGCGATCTCGGCGTGCTCCGGCTCACGGCCGTGCTCACGGTTGAACTCCCGCTGCACCCGGCGGATCCGGCCGAGCTCCTCGACCAGGTGGACGGGCAGCCGGATCGTACGGGACTGGTCCGCGATCGAGCGCGTGATGGCCTGACGGATCCACCACGTGGCATAGGTCGAGAACTTGAATCCCTTGGTGTAGTCGAACTTCTCCACCGCGCGCACCAGGCCCGCGTTGCCCTCCTGGATCAGGTCGAGCAGGGGCAGCCCACTGCGCGGATAGCGGCGCGCCACAGCCACGACGAGGCGCAGGTTGGAGCGGATGAAGATGTCCTTGGCGCGGGCACCTTCGGCGGCTATCGCCTCCAGCTCCTCGCGGCTCGCACCTGCGGCAGGGGCCTCCTCAACCTCGCCGTCCAGGATCTGCTGGGCATACACCCCCGCTTCGATGGACTGGGACAGCTCGACCTCCTTCGCCGCGTCCAGCAGCGGGGTACGAGCGATCTCGTCGAGATACATGCCGACCAGGTCGCGATCGGCGATCTCCCCGCCTGAGGCGCGAACGCTGTTGGCCCCATCAGCGCCACCAGCGGCGGCGGACTGATTACGGGCGACGGCACGGGTTGCCATGCGTGCTCCCTTACAGATGGATCGGGCGCGGACTATGGACGGACTCTCCGGTGTCGGGTGCCCCGTCCGAAGGAAACAACGACTGGAATCAGGACAGAATTCCCATCAGGCCCCCACCTTTTTACGATCATGCAGTATCCTGTCCACCCACACGGGGCTCAGCGCACTGCCGAAGCGGCGGGAAGCGCAGGTCAGACCCCCTGTACCACCGTCTTTCACGGCTTTCCCGCCCGTCTCTCATCTGTCAAGACGAATCTCGCGGGCTCTCGGTTGCCCGGATGGCCCATCGCGCCGGGTTGCCCTGCCCTCCGCATGGGTGTGCGCTGGAAAGTGACAGGTCAGGGCGGGGACGCGGCGACGAGGAGGTTCGTCATGAATGCCCCCACAGTCCCGGTGAGCCACCGCCACCATCCGCGGCTCCAGCTCCCGCTGCACCCCTCCGCCTCCTGGGGCATCCCCGTCGTTCTGGCGGTGCTCTTCGGCGGCTGGGTGATGTTCGTGGACCACAATCAGGGTTCCACCATCCCCGCGTCCGCCGTCCTCGGCGTGGTGTCGGCGGTGGTGGTCGGGGTGCTCTGCTACGCCCTCGGCAGGATGACGCCGGGCCTGATGCCGGAGATCCGGGCCGTGCTCTATGGGACACTCCTCGGCTGTGCGCTCGGCTTTCTGCACGCCGTGAGCGGAGGCTCGGTGTACCGGTCCGCGGGGATCGGGCTCGGGGCGGGGCTCGCGATGATCGGCATCGCGTTCTACATCTTCCACGTACGCGAGGAGCGCCCCCCGCAGTAGCCCGGCGGCAGCCCGCTGGCCCGCCCCGGCCCGCCGTAGCGCCCGCCCCGGGCCTCCGGCCGAGGCCCCCCGGCCCCCGCCCCGGCCCCGGCTTAGGTCGTTGGTCCCCGCACGCTTCCGTCCCCGGCCCGATTCGGGGCCGCCCCGCCCTCCCTAGCGTGAGCCCATGACAGACGACACGAGTGGAACCCTCGACGAAGCCCTCGAGCGACTGCACACCTCCGGCCCCGAGCGCGAGGGTTGGCTGAGCAATCACGCGCCGATGGCCGTGGAGGCGCTGGTGCGTCACGGCCAGGGGCGCACCGTGCACCGGTGGCTGGACCGCTATCGCGACAAGCTCGAGGAGATGCCGGACTCGTACGCCCGGATCACCGAGGAGAACTGGCACGAGGCGCTCGGCGATCCGCGCCGTCTCGCCGACTGGCCCGCCTACTTCGACCGGGAGCTCGCCGACCGCCCCTGGCGGGACGTGCTCGCCGTGTGGTGGCCACGACTGCTGCCGGGCATCGCGGGCGGCGCGACGCATCCGGTGATCCGGGTCGGCCACGCCGTACGGGCCCTTCTGGACGACCCGGGCACGCCGACCGCTCCCCGCACCGCCGAACTGGCCCACGCCCTCGGCTACTGGGCCGCCCGGCACGCCCCGCTGCCGCCCCTCCGGCAGCAGCCGGGCCCCGCCTCGGGGTCGGCGGCCGACGCACTGGCCGCCGTGGAACCGGTCGCCGACCAGAGCGGTGGCATCCGGGCGCGGCTGGCCCGGCTCACCGCCTTCCCCACCTGGCCGCCCACCCGGCCGCTCGATCAGCCGCCCGTCTCACAGCCCACCGGCCGGACGACCGCCCCCGACGCCCCCGACGCCGCCGACTTGGCGGAGGAGGCGCGCCGGCGGCTGACCGAACTCGTACGGGCCGCGACCCATCGCTACGCCACCCACGGCCACGGCTCACCGGTCATGCTGGTCCACGCCGCCACCGCGCCCAACGCCGTACTGCGCGTCCTGCCCGCGCTGCCGCGGGAGTTGTGGGCGCCGAGTCTGGACGCGGCTTGGGCGGCGAGCGCCGCGGTCACGGCGGTGTACGCGCCGCGGGAGCCGCTCCCGGCCGACCGGCTGCCGTCCGCGGCCGGCGTCACCCCCGAGGAGGTCTTCGCCCGCGCCGCCGCGCACGGCGACGAGCACGCCATCAAGCTCACCGACACCGCCCTCGACGTCGCCCAGGGCCCGGACGCCCTGGCCCTGGCCGCGGCACTGCACGCCTGCGCGATGATCGACCCGGCACTCTGAGGCGGGCACGAGCCGGGTCCGTACCCGACGAGCCCGTCCGTACCCGACGAGCCCGCTCGTACCCGACGAGCCCGTCCGTACCCGACGAGCCCGTCCGTACCCGACGAGCCCATCCGTACCCGACGAGCCCATCCGTACCCGACGAGCCCATCCGTACCCGGCGAGCCCGCTCGTACCCGACGAGCCCGTCCGTACCCGACGAGCCCGTCCGTACCCGACGAGCCCGTCCGTACCCGACGAGCCCGCTCGTACCCGACGAGCCCGCTCGTACCCGACGAGCCCGTCCGTACCCGCTCGGGCCCACCCGGGCCGGTCCGTCCCCACCCCGACCCACCCCCTCACGGAGCCCCCCGGCTCACCCGAACTGCAGCGACCGCTTCGCCAACCCCATCCAGAAGCCGTCGATCACGCTCCGCTGGCTGCGCAACTCCGCCTCCGCCGCGCCCAGCGTGACGAACAACGGCGCGAAGTGTTCGGTGCGCGGGTGGGCGAGCCGTCCCGCCGGGGCGGTGTGCTCGAAGTCCAGCAGCGCGTCGATGTCCTGTGCGTCCAGGGCCCGTTGCCCCCAGTCGTCGAACTCGGTCGACCAACTGGGCGGCGTCGGGCCCGTCTGCCGCATCGCGGCCAGGTTGTGGGTGAAGAAGCCGCTGCCGACGATCAGGACGCCCTCGTCGCGCAGCGGCGCCAGCTTCCGCCCGATCTCCATCAGCTTCCGCGGGTCGAGGGTCGGCATCGAGACCTGCAGGACCGGGATGTCGGCCTCCGGATACATCTCGACCAGGGGCACATACGCCCCGTGGTCCAGCCCCCGCTCGGGGATGTCCTGGACCGGCGTACCCGCCGTGCGCAGCGTCTTGCGGATCCGCTCGGCGAGTTCCGGGGCGCCGGGCGCCGCGTACCGCACCTGGTAGTAGTGCTGAGGGAATCCCCAGAAGTCATAGACCAGCGGGACCTGTTGGGTGGCCCCGATCGCCAGGGGCGCCTCCTCCCAGTGGGCGGAGATCATGAGAATGGCCTGGGGCCTGGGCAGGCCCGCGGCCCAGGCGGCGAGCTGTCCGGGCCAGATCGGATCGTCGGCGAGTGGCGGAGCACCATGGCTGAGGTAGAGGGCGGGCATACGCCCGTCGAGCGCGGACATGAAGTCTCCTCGGCAGAGCCCGACAAGGTACTTGAAGTCTCAATCAAACAATCATCACTGTATCGCACACTTGTTTAAAGTTCAAAAAGTGTTCTCTAGAATGGACGCGTGGACAACGCCATGAAGACCCCCTCAGACGCCGACGAGCCGCGTTGGCTGACCGATGACGAGCAGCGCAGCTGGCTGGCGTACCGCCACGCACACATGCTTCTGGAGGATCACCTCGACCGCCAGCTGCAGCGGGACGCCGGCATGCCCCACGTCTACTACGGCCTGCTGGTGAAGCTCTCCTGGGCGCCCCGCCGCCGGATGCGGATGACCGAACTGGCCGAGGCCGCCACGATCACCCGATCCCGGCTGTCCCATGCCATCGCGCGCATGGAGAAGGACGGCTGGGTCCGACGCGAGGACTGCCCCGACGACAAGCGCGGGCAGAACGCGGTCCTCACCGACAAGGGACTCAAGGTGCTGGAGGAGACCGCCCCCGGCCATGTGTCCGCCGTGCGGACGGCCGTCTTCGACCGGCTCACCCCCGAGCAGATCGAGCAGTTCGGCACCATCTGCCGGATCATCGCGGACGGTCTGCAGCCGGAGGGCGCCGACCTGCCCTGGCTGCGCTGACGCCTCCGCCCCAGCACGCCCAGGACCGACGCCCAAAGGACGACGGCAGGACGGACGAAGGCCCCGCTCCCCCGGGATTCTCCCCAGGGGAACGGGGCCTTCGCCTCCGTACGGATGATCTCCGCTGTACGAACCGCCTCAGCGCGTCAGTGCGCCATGTCAGTGCGCCATGACCGGAATGGCGTCCTCCGCCGCTCCTTCATCGGAGCCGGCGACCGCGCCGCCGCCTCCCTGATGTCCGGCGTTGACCATCGTGATGGCGATCACCCCGGCCAGCACCAGGATGCCGACCGCCCACCAGATGGCGGCCGTGTAGCCGTGCACCATCGACTGCAGCTGCAGCGCCGTGCGGGAAGGGGCCCCGGCAGCATGCGACTTGGCGTACGCGGTGGTGGCGCTCGCCGCGATGGTGTTCAGGAGCGCGGTGCCGATGGCGCCGCCCACCTGCTGCGAGGTGTTGACCATCGCCGAGGCGACACCCGCGTCACGCGGCTCCACGCCATGCGTGGCCAGGCTCATCGCCGGCATGAAGGCGGTACCCATGCCGAGGCCGAGCAGCAGGAACCCGGGCAGGATCAGCGCGGGGTACGAGGTGTCCAGGTCGATCTGGGTCAGCAGCAGCATGCCCACCGAGGCGACCAGGAAGCCCGGCCCCATCAGCAGCCGCGCCGGGACCCGGGTCATCAGCCGGGCGCCGATCTGCGTCGAGCCGGTGATCATGCCCGCGACCATCGGCAGGAAGGCGAAGCCGGTCCTGACCGGGCTGTACCCCTTGACGACCTGCATGTAGTAGGTGAGGAAGAGGAACAGGCCGAACATGCCGATGATGGCGAGACCCAGCGAGGCGTAGACACCGCCCCGGTTCCGGTCGGTGACCACGCGCAGCGGCAGCAGCGGCGCCTTCACCCGCGACTCGACGGCCACGAAGGCGATCAGCAGCACGGCCGCGGCGACGAACAGACCGATGGTCAGCCCCGCGGACCAGCCGTCGGACTCGGCGCGGGTGAAGCCGTAGACCAGCGAGACCAGACCCGAGGTGGCCAGGAGCACACCGGGGACGTCCAGCCGGGAGGTGTTGCGGCTCTCCACCGGGTCGCGGATCACGGCGACCGCGCCGATCGCGGCGACGATGGCGAACGGGATGTTCACGAAGAAGGTCCAGCGCCAGTCCATGTACTCGGTGAGCACACCGCCGAGGATCAGACCGACGGCACCGCCACCACCCGCGATGGCACCGAAGACACCGAACGCCTTGGCGCGCTCCTTGGGGTCGGTGAACATCACCGCGAGCAGCGAGAGCGCGGAGGGGGCGAGCAGCGCGCCGAACACACCCTGCAGCGCACGCGCACCCAGCAGCACACCGGTGTTCAGCGCGGCGCCGCCGATGGCCGAGGCGGCCGCGAAGCCGGCCAGGCCGACGATGAAGGTCCGCTTACGTCCCCACAGGTCGGCGATCCGGCCGCCGAAGAGCAGCAGTCCGCCGAAGGCGAGGGCGTAGGCCGTGATGACCCACTGCCGGTTGCCGTCGGAGATGCCGAGGTCGGCCTGGGCGCTGGGCAGCGCGATGTTCACGATGGTCGCGTCGAGCACGACCATCAGCTGGGCGAGGGCGATGAATATCAGCGCTTTCCAGCGCCGGGGATCCACGAATTGTGCCGTTTCAGGCATGGGTGAGCCTACCTAGCGGTGCGGAGAGTGATAAATGGGACGAGTGGGGCCGGCTGAAGTCAGGCCGACGCAGGGCGTTGGGTAACAGGTAGCGAGAGGCGTCGACGCACGTAGGGAAGACTTGTGAACGCGCGCGAAATAAGCGGTGCTCCGGGATCGGCCGGGTGCGATCTATGTCACGGCCGGTGCTGCAGATCCTCCAAGGTCACGGACTTGCCGGGTAGTTCGGAGCGCGCCGGGGCCTGCAATCCGTCCAGGAACAGCTGCAGATGCCGGTGCACAAAGGCGTCGAAGTCCACACAGAAGCTGCCGGGCAGCGGCCGGGTGAGCTGGTTGAGCGCGACCATCAGGTCACCGACGCCGATGTCGGTGCGCAGTCGGCCGTCGGCCTTCGCGGCCCCCATCAGGGCCTCGACTCCGGCGGACAGACGGTCGCGGACGGCAATGAGGTCAGGGTGCTCCTTGTCGAGGCCGTCGGAGAGCAGAAGGCACAGCGCGCCGATGCGCTCGTCCGCCGCGGCATGGACGAAGCGCCGCAGCGCCGAGAAGGAGTCGGCCTCCTCGGCCATGGCGGCTTCGGCCTGGTCGGCGACGCCGGACATCACCGAAAGCGCCACATGGTGGATGAGCTCACGGCGGTCCGTGAAGTGCCGGTAGATCGTGGCATTCCCGACCCCTGCCCGTCGAGCAATTTCATCGAGGGGGGTTTGTGCCCCGGATTCGACGATCACCTCGCGGGCGGCCACGACAATACGCTCCCGATTGCGCAGGGCGTCCGCACGCAGCCGGGGCTGCGCGGACTTCGCGGTCATCGTGTCGGCGGCCATGACAGCACTCCTTTCTGCGTACGGCATCCATGCGTACGGTTCTCCGGCGGCTTGGTGGCGACACCAGGCCCCGGCCCAGACGTTCGAGCTTCAACATTTCCGGGGAGTCCGTCCCCGTTTATGCGGTCACCCGGTTAAACGGGGAATCACTCCCCGGAATTTCCGCGTCCGTAGGTGACCTGCCTCACACCTGCTCGGCACCCCTCGTCGCCCAAACGGAGCAGGTCATTCCCTCTCTCGGCGGCACCCCACGAGCGCCCCGGCCCGAGCCGTCACACCGTGGTCGGCAATGAGGCAGACGCATGGGACCACCCGCCACCGCATACGAATACGCCGGCCCCGCAGAGGCAGCGCATTCGCCACTGCCGCCGTGCTCACGGTGGCGGTGGTCGCCCCGGCGGCGACTCCGCGCCCCGCGTCCCCCGCACCCCCCGAGCTGGCCCCGGCACCCTCCGGGCGACCGGCCTTCGGCTCGCTCGCCCCCTGCGCCCTGGCCTCGGGACCGGGGCTGCAGATGTCCGAGGGCATACCCACCGGCCGCGGCTACAGCCGCAGCACCGGCCAGGTCCACGCCCTCAACCTCATGATCGACTTCCCGGATGTGCGCGGCCAGGGCACCGCCCGCCAGCGCTTCGCGGAGTTCTTCCCCCAGACCACCCGGTGGTTCACGCAGAGCTCCTACGGACGGCTGGACTACCGCCCCGAGATGCCGATCACCCACTGGCTGCGGATGCCGCGCTCGTTCCGCGCCTACGGCATCAAGCGCGGCAGCCCCTTCGACCCGGGCTATCGCAGACTGGTGGCCGATATCGCCAAGGCCGCCGACCCCAAGGTCGACTTCCGCCGCTACGACCTGGTGAACGTCCTGGTCACCCCGAACGCCGGGCCGCCTGCCGCGCATGCCGTGCTCTCCGTCACCTACGCCGACAACCAGCAGGCCCCGACCGCCGACGGCGTGCCGCTGGCCAATGTCTCCTTCGTCTACAGCCGCCAGGACGACGGCTCCGGCTCGCTGCGCCGCACCGGCTTCCGCGTCCTGCCCCATGAGAACGGCCATGTCTTCGGGCTGCCCGACCTCTACACCCGGGGCGGCGGCGACAAGGCGGGCCACTGGGATGTGATGTCAGAGGACTGGGGCGCCGGCAACGACCTGCTGGCCTGGCACAAGTGGAAGCTGGGCTGGCTCGGCCCGCGGCAGATCGCCTGCGCCGCCCGCTCCGGGGTCTTCGCGCACGCCCTGTCCCCACTGAGCCGCCCGGAGGGCACCAAGCTGGTCTTCGTCCCCGTCTCGCCGTCCACCGGCTATGCGATCGAGGCGCGCGCGAGCGGCGGCAACGACGAGGCCATATGCAAGCCCGGTGTGCTGATCTCCCGGGTGGACACCGGTGTCGACTCCGGCGGCGGCCCCGTCACCATCATGGACTCCACCCCCCACGGCCGCGGCTGCACCCGGGAGCGCAATGTCCACCCCGGGCTCAGCGACGCGACCTACGCGCCCGGCGAGACCTTCCGCACGGAGACCAACGGCCTGCGGATACGCGTCCGCGTCACCGGCCGGGACGCGGCCGGGGACTTCGGCGTGGAGATCACCCGTCGCGCCAGTGGCGGCGCCCGAGGCTGATCAGCATCAGCTGCTTGCGCGCGGTGTCGGCGACCCGCCGCTCCAGCCGCGGATGATCCGGCTGCGCCTCCAGGAACGCCGTCGCCGTCATCACCATGTGGTCCACATACAGCTCCGCAAGCATTCGGACATCTTCCGGCGGCCACCCGTCCGGCGTCAGCCGCGGCGAGAAGTCGGCGGCCACCTCATCGGCGAATCGGTCCAGCTCGGCGGCGATGGCCTCGCGCACCGCACGCACCCCACCATGCCGCTCACGTGCGATGAAGCGGATATGCGCGGGATAGCGGCGGACATGCTCGGCGACGGCCTCGACGGTGGCGTCGATCCGCTCCTCGTCACCGTCCTGACCTGCGAGTATCGCGCCGATCATATGGTGCAGGCTGCCCAGGGACTCCTCGACCAGCGCGACCCCGAGATCGCTCAGATCCCGGAAGTGCCGGTAGAAGGCGGCCGGCGCCACCCCCACCGCCCGCGTGACCTCACGCAGCCCCAGACTGCTCAGGCTCTGGTCCTCCAGCAGCCCCAACGCCGCGTCCATCAGGGCGCGCCGGGTCTTCTCCTTCTGGGCCTGCCGGACCCCGGACGTGTGACTCATATCATTCAGTAAACAGCTGTTCGCTGAATTTTTCCAGGGGCGGGAGGGGTACTCTAGAACTCAGTGAACAGTTGTGATTCCAACTGTTCACCGAACAATTACCATCCGCACGCCAACCGCATCCGGATCGTCACTTCGAGAGAGGCTCACATGCTCTTCATCGTCGCGGCACTCGCCCTGATGGGAGTTCTTCTGGGGGCGGCGGCGCACACTCCGCTCCCCCTGTTCCTCGCCGCCGCGGGCGCCATCAGCGCCTGGCTGCTGATCTTCTTCATCCGCGAACGCACCGGCCACAAGGGGAGCTGAGACCCATGGCACTCACCGCACCGTCCCGCACCTCACCGGTCCGGGCGCGCAGGGACGCCGACGGCATGGCCGTCGCCTCCTTCGTGCTCGGCCTGATCGGCCTGCTGCTCTTCAACGCGGTCTTCGGGCCCTGCGCGATCGTCCTGGGGACGCTCGCCCTCGCCCGGGAGACCCGCCGCAGGGGCCGGGCACTGCTCGGACTCGCACTCGGCATCGCCGATGTGGTCGTGCTCATCGTCCTGCTGACGCTGAACCAGTCCGTCTTCTGGCAGTTCGGCAGCTGACCCGCCCGGCCACTTCAGGCACCTCCCCGCGCGGCCCTTCCACTCAGTGGAAGGGCCGTTGCCCGTACGTGACGGGCGTCACCACGCTGGCACGCATGACCGCCTTCGCGAGAAACCAGTGGTACGTCGCCGCCTACGGCCGCGAGATCGGCCGTGAGCTGCTGGGGCGCACCATCCTGAACGAGCCCATCGCCTTCTACCGCACCGAGTCCGACGACACGGTCATCGCGCTCGCCGACCGCTGCGTCCACCGCCGCTATCCGCTCACCGCCGGCCGTCTCGACGGTGACACGGTCGTCTGCGGCTACCACGGCTTCACCTACGACACCGGCGGCACCTGTGTGTTCGTACCGGGCCAGAAGCGCGTCCCGCGCACCGCCCGGGTCCCCTCCTATCCCGTCGTCGAGCAGGACTCGCTGGTGTGGGTGTGGATCGGGGACCCGGCGCTCGCCGATCCCCACGCGGTGCCGCGCGCGCCCTGGCTGGCCGATCCGCGCTGGACGACCGTGGGCGGCATGGAGCCGATCGACGCCGACTACGGCCTGCTGGTGGACAATCTGCTGGACCTGTCCCATGAGACGTATCTGCACAGCGGCTACATCGGCACCCCGGAGGTCGCCGAGACCCCGATCACCACGGAGGTCGACGAGGGCGCGGGCGTCGTACGGGTCAGCCGCCACATGGACGACGCCGAATGCCCGCCGTTCTACGCCCGTTCCACCGGGATCGACGGCCGCATCACCCGCTGGCAGGACATCGAGTACCACGCGCCCTGCCTGTATCTCCTGCACAGCCGGATCGCCCCGGTCGGGGTGCTGCCGGGGCCGGACGGCTCCGATCCGGACGCCTTCCATGTGGAGATCACCTACGCCATCACCCCGTCCACCGACCACCATGTGTACGACTTCTGGGCCGTCTCACGGGACTTCGCGCAGGACGACGAGGAGGTGACCACCTTCCTCCACGACCTCAACCGGACCGTGGTGCTGCAGGACGTGGCCGCGCTGAACGTGCTCCAGAAGGCCCTGGACACCGAGCGCGAGGGCTATCAGGAGCTCAGCATCAACATCGACACCGGCGGTCTGGCCGCGCGCCGCATCCTCGCCCGCCTGGCCGCCGAAGGGGAGCGGACCGCGGCCGTGGCGGCGACGAAATGAAGCGTGAGCAGCGCGCGGCGCCTCCGTTGAGGGTGGCGGCGGGCGACGGGTGGGCGGCGGGCGACGGGTGGGCGAGCGGCGCGCCCACCGCCGAGGTGTACCGGATCGACTGGCTGCCCGGCACCGATGTGCTGCACGGGGTCTGCCACTGCGGCGCCGAGCGCACCGCCGAGGACCCGGTCGAGCTGTGGCAGTGGATGCTCGCCCACCCCACCGGGCACCATTCCCCCGACCACCGTAAGGAGATGACGTGACGAACTCCGGCGGGGAGTACGAGGACACCCTGCTGGTGACCGGCCGGGAGGAGGTGGCCTCGGACGTGGTGGCGCTCACCCTGCGCCACCCGACGGGCCGTGCACTCCCCGCCTGGGAGCCCGGCGCCCATCTCGATCTCGTCCTCGACCCGGGCCCGACCCGGCAGTACTCGCTGTGCGGCGACCCCGCCGACCGCGCCTCCTGGCGGATCGCGGTGCTCCGCGCACCCGCCGGGCGCGGCGGCTCCGCCCGGGTGCACGACACCCTCACCGAGGGCAGCGCGGTGCGGGTGCGCGGGCCGCGCAACCACTTCGCGCTGCGCCCCGCGGCCCGCTATCTGTTCATCGCGGGCGGCATCGGCATCACGCCGCTCCTCCCCATGACGGCCGCCGCCGAGGCCGCGGGCGCCGACTGGCGGCTGCTGTACGGCGGGCGCACCCGCGCCTCGATGGCCTTCGCCGACCAGCTCACCGCCCGGTACGGCGGCAAGGTGCGCCTGGTGCCGCAGGACGAGGAGGGGCTGCTCGACCTCGCGCCGTATCTCGACACCCCGGCCGCCCACGGCACCCTCGTCTACTGCTGCGGTCCCGAACCGCTGCTCCGGGCCGCCGAGGAGGCGTGCCTCACCTGGCCGGACGGGGCCCTGCGCACCGAGCGCTTCCAGCCCCGTACGGACGCGGCGGACGCCGAACCGGCGGTCGGCGCCTTCGAGTTGGTGCTCACCCGCTCCGGGCTGACCCTCACCGTGGAGCCGGAGCGCAGTGTGCTGCGCACCGTCGAGGCGGCGGGGGTACCGGTTTTGTACTCCTGCGAGGAGGGCACGTGTGGGACGTGCGAGACGGATGTCGTCGAAGGAGAGGTGGACCACCACGACTCCGTGCTCACCGACGAGGAGCGGGCCTCGGGCGAGACCATGATGATCTGCGTCTCACGCTGCCGTGGCCCCCGATTGGTGCTGGACCTGTGAATCCGCCCTGAACCGCCGTGTGAGCCCCTCGATGTGAGGTTCGGAACGACCCCACCCACTGGACAACCAGGTTGGTTAGGCTAACCTAACTACGTCCTCGGGTTGCCGTCCCGCGAACCACGTCCCCGTATGCATCGAGAGAGAGCACCTTCATGCGCCAGGCCAGAGCACTCCCCCTCTCCCGCCGCGGTCTGCTCGCCGCAGGCGGCGCCCTCGGACTCGGAGCCCTGGTCACCGCCTGTGGCGACAACGGCGGTTCGGGCTCCGGCGGCGATGGCGGCGGCGGCTCCTGGTCGTTCACCGATGACCGCAAGAAGAAGATCAGCCTCGACGGCCGGCCCCAGCACATCGTCGCCTACATCGCCGCGGCGGCCGCGCTCTACGACTTCGGCATCGAGAAGCAGATCACCGGCGTCTTCGGGCCGACCACGCTGAAGAACGGCAGGCCGGACGTCCAGGCGGGCGACTTCCCCGTCGACCGGGCCACCTCCCTCGGCAACACCTGGGGCCAGTTCAACGTCGAGAAGTACGCCTCGCTCAGCCCCGATCTGCTGATCACCAACATGTACGACCCGGGTGCGCTCTTCTATATCCCGGACGACAGCAAGAAGAAGATCCTCCAGCTGGCCCCCAGCGCCGCCATCGGCACCGGCCGGGTCTCCATGCTCGAGCCCATCAAGCGGTATGCCGCACTGGCCGAGGCGCTCGGCGCCGACCCGAAGGCCAAGAAGGTCACCGACGCCAAGGCGCGCTTCGAGAAGGCCTCCGAGACGCTGCGCAAAACCGTCACATCGCATCGGATCAAGGTCATGGCCTGCTCCGCCAGCGCCGATCTCTTCTATGTCTCCAACCCGAAGATCAATGCCGACCTGATCTACTTCAGCGAGCTCGGCGTCGACTTCGTCATGCCCGAAAAGCCCGACAAGGGCGGCTACTTCGAGAGCCTGAGCTGGGAGAACGCCGACAAGTACGACGCGGATGTGCTCTTCCTCGACAACCGCACCGCGACCCTCCAGCCCGGCGCCCTGACCGCCAAGCCGACCTGGTCCAAGCTCCCCGCGGTCAAGGCCGGTCAGATCACCCCCTGGAGCAGCGAGCCGCGCTTCTCCTACGCCGGCGCCGCCCCGCTCGTCGAATCCCTCACCAAGGCCATCCAGGACGCGAAGAAGCTCAGCTGAACGGTCAGCGCGACCGGCCGGCCCGGCCTCCCCACGGCAAGCGAAGGGAAGACCCCCTGCCATGACCACCGCAGCCACCACGACCGCCCCCGCCACCACCGCCGTTCCGTTCCGCTTCTTCGACGCGCGGGTCGTACGGACCCGCCCGCTCGGACCGTCCATGGCACGGATCACCTTCGGCGGTGCCTGTCTGAAGGACTTCACCAGCGGAGGCCGCGACCAGCGCTTCAAACTGTTCCTGCCGCATCCCGGCCAGGCCGCCCCGGTGGTCCCGGTCGAGGCCGGGGAAGGCTGGTTCGCCACCTGGCGGGCGATGGACCCGGCCGAACGCGGCATCATGCGCTCGTACACGGTGCGCCGGCAGCGCCGAGACCCTGACGAGATCGACGTGGACTTCGCGCTGCACGACGACAGCGGCCCGGCCGCCCGCTGGGCCGCGCGCGCCGAGGCGGGCGACCGGGTGACCCTGCTGGGCCCGGTCGTGGAGGACAACGGCGGTGTCGACTTCCGGCCGCCGTCCGGCACCGACTGGGTGCTGATCACCGGCGACGAGACCGCGCTGCCCGCCATCGCGGGCATCCTCGAATGGCTGCCCGCCGACCTGCCCGCCAAGGTGTGGCTCGAGGTCCAGCACGCCGAGGACATGCAGGAGCTGCGCACCGCGGCGAAAGCCGAGATCACCTGGCTGGTCCGGGACGCCGTGGCCCCCGGCACCCCGCGCTCCGCGCCGCTGCTGAACGCCGTGGGCACCACCGAACTGCCCTCCGGCACGCCGTACGCCTGGATCGCGGGCGAGGCCGGGACCGTCAAGGAGCTGCGCCGCCATCTGGTGCGCGAACGCGGCTTCGACCGCAGGGCCGTGACCTTCACCGGCTACTGGCGCCTGGGCACCTGTGAGGAACAGCTCGTCGAGGAGGCCGTGTCGGGCACCGGCCCCGCGACCGACGACTGATCCCCCAGCGCCGTACCGGACCGGCTCCGCACCACCGAACCCCCGAACCACTGGACGACGGGCGGCCAACCGCTCGGCGCGCCCCCACGCGCGCTGTCGCCGCGTCCAGCGCCCCCGCACGCCCACCAGGCCGTATCAGGCCGCCTATCAGGCCGCGGACATGGGCCGAGGGCCGCCGCTCCCCCCACCAGCCGCATGCCCGCGCCCTCCGCACGCCCGCATGCTCATTTCCAGAAGGGACAGACCGTGAGTTTCCTCGCGCAGACCGCTGAGGACCCGTCGCCGGAGCCGATACCCGGGGCGGCGGATGGCAGGGCCCACCTGTTCAACGGCCGTACGGCGGAACGCTATCGGCGCTCCGTGACCGACGGCGTCGGCCTGGTGGCCTCCACCGTCGCCCGCACCGAGCGCCCCTACACCGGCGTCACCCCCGCCGAACTCGCCCCCGAGATCTCCGGAATCGACCTGGAGCGGCCGCTCGGCGATCCGGACGCCGCGCTCAAGGAGCTGGAGAGCGTCTACCTCAAGGACGCCGTCTACTTCCACCACCCGCGCTATCTCGCCCACCTCAACTGCCCCGTGGTGATCCCCGCACTGCTGGGCGAGGCCGTCCTCTCCGCCATCAACTCCTCCCTGGACACCTGGGACCAGAGCGCGGGCGGCACCCTCATCGAGCGCCGGCTGATCGACTGGACCACCGAGCGCATCGGCCTCGGCGAGGCCGCGGACGGCATCTTCACCAGCGGCGGCACCCAGTCCAATCTGCAGGCGATGCTGCTCGCCCGCGACGAGGCGTGCACGCTGGTGGAGAAGGAGGCCGCCGCGTCCGGCGAGACGGTCGCCACATCCGCCATCCTGCCGCGGCTGCGCATCCTCACCTCCCAGGCCAGCCACTTCTCCATCCAGAAGGCCGCCGCCATCCTGGGGCTCGGCTACGAGGCCGTCATCCCGGTCCCCTGCGACCAGGACCGCCGGATGAGGACCGTCGTCCTCGCCCGTGAGCTGAACCGCTGCCGCCGCGAGGGCCTGATCGTCATGGCCGTCGTGGCCACCGCGGGCACCACCGACTTCGGCTCCATCGACCCGCTGCCCGAGATCGCCGAGCTGTGCGACCGGCACGGCACCTGGATGCATGTGGACGCCGCGTACGGCTGCGGACTGCTGGCCTCCCCCACCCGCCGCGGGCTGCTCGACGGCATCGAGCGCGCCGACTCGGTGACGGTGGACTACCACAAGTCCTTCTTCCAGCCGGTCAGCTCCAGCGCCGTCCTGGTCCGCGACCGCGCCACGCTCAGCCACGCCACGTACCACGCCGACTACCTCAACCCCGAGCGCAGCGCCCGGAACCTGATCCCCAACCAGGTCGACAAGTCCATCCAGACCACCCGCCGCTTCGACGCGCTCAAGCTGTGGCTGACGCTGCGGATCATGGGCGCGGACGCCGTCGGCGCCCTCTTCGACGAGGTGGTGGACCGGGCCGCCGAGGCATGGGCGCTGCTGGACACCGATCCGCGCTACGAGGTCGTCACCGAGCCCCAGCTGTCCACGCTCGTCTTCCGCTACGTACCGCCGGCCGCCGGGCCGGGCGACCCGGACCTCGTCGACCGGGCCAATCTGCACGCCCGCGAGGCGCTGGCCGCCTCCGGTGCGGCGGTCGTCGCCGGAACCGTCGTCGACGGCCGGCACTACCTCAAGTTCACCCTGCTCAACCCGGAGACCTCGCTGAGCGACATCGCGTATGTCCTCGACCTCCTCGCCGAGCACGCCGGTCAGTATCTGGCCCTGCACATCGAGCCCGAACTCAGCGGCCCCCGCCACTCGCGCGCCAGTTGAGCCCCTTCACCCCGCCGGAGACCCTCGTGCCCACCCCGCACACCCATGACTTCATCGCGGTCGGGCTCGGCCCCTACAACCTGGGCCTTGCCTGCCTGACCGAGCCGATCGAGGAACTCGACGGGCTGTTCCTGGAGAGCAAGCCCGAGTTCGACTGGCATCCGGGCATGCTGCTGGACGGCGTCACCCTGCAGACCCCGTTCATGGCCGACCTGGTGACGCTGGCCGACCCCACCTCCCCGTACTCCTTCCTCAACTACCTGAAGGAATCCGGGCGGCTGTACTCCTTCTACATCCGCGAGATCTTCTATCCGCTGCGCGCCGAGTACAACGACTACTGCCGCTGGGCCGCCGCGAAGCTCTCGTCCGTCCGCTTCGGCCACGAGGTGACGAGCGTCGAGTACGACGAGGCCGACGGCCTCTACACGGTGCGCGCCCTGCGTCCGGCCACCGGCGAGACCACCACCCACCGGGCCCGCCATCTGGTGCTGGGCACCGGCACCCCGCCGTTCCTCCCCGAGGTGTGCCGCGGCCTGGACGGCGATCTGGTGCACAACACGGACTACCTGGGGAACAAGGAGACGCTGCAGTCCAAGGAGTCCATCACCATCGTCGGCAGCGGCCAGAGCGCGGCCGAGATCTACCAGGATCTGCTCGCCGACATCGACACCCACGGCTACCGGCTGAACTGGGTGACCCGCTCCCCGCGCTTCTTCCCGCTGGAGTACACCAAGCTCACCCTGGAGATGACCTCGCCCGAGTACGTGGACTACTTCCACGCGCTCCCCGAGGACACCCGCTACCGGCTGGAGGGTGACCAGAAGGGCCTGTTCAAGGGGATCGACGCCGACCTCATCAACGGCATCTACGACCTCCTGTACCAGAAGAGCGTGAGCGGCCCGGTGCCCACGCGGCTGCTGACCAACACCGCGCTCACCGGCGCGGAGTACGACGACCTGTCCGGCACGTACACCCTCGGGCTGCGCCATGCGGAGCAGGAGCGGGACTTCTCGCTCACCACCCACGGGCTCGTCCTGGCCACCGGCTACCGCTACCAGGTGCCCGCCTTCCTGGACCCGGTACGCGACCGCATCCGCTGGGACGGCCACGGCCGCTTCGACGTCGCCCGCAACTACAGCATCGACACCACCGGGCGTGGCATCTTCCTCCAGAACGGCGCCACCCACGCCCACAGCCTGACCTCCCCGGACCTGGGCATGGGCCCGTACCGCAACTCGTGGATCATCCGTGAGCTGCTGGGGCGGGAGCACTACCCGGTGGAGAAGTCCATCGCCTTCCAGGAGTTCGGCGCACCGGAAGGAGCCATCGCATGACACCGTCGCCGGTTTTCGAGCACACGGACCCCCGCCTGGGCACCTTCACCCTGCGCACCCTGGACCCGGCGGCCGACGCCGGGCTGCTGCACGGCTGGGTGACCCACCCCAAGGCGTCCTACTGGATGATGCAGGGCGCGGACGAGGCGGAGGTCGCCGCCGAGTACCGCAGGATCCACGAGCATCCGCACCATGACGCCTTCATCGGCCTGCACGAGGGACGCCCGGCGTTCCTGGCCGAGCGCTACGACCCGTCGCGGGTGGAGCTCGAAGGGCTCTACCCCGCCCGGCCCGGCGACGTCGGCATGCACTTCCTCTGCGCGCCGACCGACACCCCGGTGCACGGCTTCACACTGGCCGTGATCACCGTCGTCATGGAGTTCTGCTTCGCCGATCCGCACGTCCGGCGGGTCGTCGTCGAGCCCGATGTGCGCAACGCGGCGGTGCACGCGCTCAACGCGGCCGTCGGCTTCGAGATCGTCGAGCAGCTCGCCAAACCCGAGAAGGACGCCTACCTCAGCGTCTGCACCCGCGAGCGGTTCGAGGCCGCCCGCATCGCCCTCGCCGCCCGTGCCGTCCAAGGAGTGACCCGATGAGCCCCCGCGACGCCGTCGCCCACCTCACCCCCGATCTGTGGGACCGGGCGGGCCGCCTCCTCATCCGCAAGGCCCTCGCCGAGTTCACCCACGAGCGCCTGCTCGCCCCCGAGCCAGGACCCGACGGCCGCTACGCCGTGACCAGCGACGACGGGGCGGTGACCTACCGCTTCGCCGCCCGGGTGCTCTCCCTGGACCACTGGCTGGTCGAGGCGGACAGCATCACCCGCCACGACTGGACCGGCGCCGAACTCCCGCTGGACGCCCTGGACTTCTTCATCGAGCTGAGCGAACGGCTGGGCCTCGGCGAAGACGTCCTCCCCGTCTACCTCGAGGAGATCAGCTCCACCCTCTCCGGTACGGCCTTCAAACTGGCCGGCGAGCCGGCGGGCGCCGCCCAGCTGGCCAAATCCGGCTTCCAGGAGATCGAGACGGGGATGACCGAGGGCCACCCCTGCTTCGTCGCCAACAACGGCCGTCTCGGCTTCGGCATCCACGAATACCTCTCGTACGCCCCCGAGACCGCGAGCCCCATCCAGCTGATCTGGCTCGCCGCCCGCCGCGACCGCTCCACCTTCACGGCCTCCGCGGACCTGGACTACGACGCCCTGATCCACTCCGAGCTGAGCGAGCAGACCCGGGCCCGCTTCGCGCGGACCCTCACCGACCTCGGCCTGGACCCGGCCGACTACCACCTGCTGCCCGTCCACCCCTGGCAGTGGTGGAACAAGCTGTCGGTCAGCTTCGCCGCCGAGGTCGCCCGGCAGCATCTGGTGTGCCTGGGCCCCGGCGACGACGAATACCTCGCCCAGCAGTCGATCCGCACCTTCTTCAACACCAGCGACCCGTCCAAGCACTATGTGAAGACCGCGCTGTCGGTCCTGAACATGGGCTTCATGCGGGGCCTGTCCGCCGCCTACATGGAGGCGACCCCGGCCATCAACGACTGGCTGGCGTCTCTGATCGCCTCGGACGAGACCTTCCGTGCCGCGCGTTTCTCCATCATCCGGGAACGAGCCGCCATCGGCTACCACCACCGCCAGTACGAGGCCGCCACCGCGAAGGGCTCCCCGTACCGCAAGATGCTCGCCGCCCTGTGGCGCGAGAGCCCCGTCCCGACCCTGGAACCCGGCCAGCGCCTGGCCACCATGGCCTCCCTCCTCCACACCGACCCCGACGGCACCTCCTTCGTCAGCGCCCTCATCGAGGAATCCGGCCTCACCCCCGCCACCTGGCTGCGCCGCTACCTGGACGCCTACCTCACCCCGGTGCTGCACAGCTTCTACGCCTACGACCTGGTCTTCATGCCGCACGGCGAGAACGTCATCCTGGTCATCGAGGACGGCGCCGTCCAGCGCGTGATCTTCAAGGACATCGCCGAGGAAATCGCCGTCATGGACCCCACCGCGGTCCTCCCCCCGACCGTCGAGCGCATCCGCGTGGACGTCCCCGAAGACAAGAAACTCCTCTCGATCTTCACCGACGTCTTCGACTGCTTCCTCCGCTTCCTCAACGGCATCCTGGTCACCGAGGGCCTCCTGGAGGAGGAAACCTTCTGGCAGACGGTCGCCGACTCCGTCCTCTCCTACCAGCGATCCGCCCCCCACCTGGCGGACAAATTCGCCCAGTACGACATGTTCACCGAAGACTTCGCCCTCTCCTGCCTCAACCGCCTCCAGCTCCGCAACAACCGCGAGATGGTCGACCTCCAGGACCCGGCGGGGGCACTGCAACTGATCGGCACACTGAGGAACCCGCTCGCGGGATTGGGGCGAACGGGGGCCTAGAGGCGGCCGGCGGCCCTTCGGGCCGGGGCTCGGGGTGGGGCTCGGGGGGGCTTGCGGGCGGGGCTTACGGGCTGGGCTTCGGGCCAAGGCTCGGGGCCGGAGCTTGCGGTGTGCTTGGGGCCGGGGCTTGGAGCCGGGGGGCACCCCGGAACCCGAGCCTTCGGCACCCCGGACCCGAGCCTTCGCCGCCCCGGAGCACCCGAAACGATCCAAGTGCACGACCCGCTACACTGTGGCGGTGCGACGCGGCGGCACCACCATGCCGCCCTGACGTCAGGCCTCCGTAGCTCAGGGGATAGAGCACCGCTCTCCTAAAGCGGGTGTCGCAGGTTCGAATCCTGCCGGGGGCACCATGCCTGACCAGGCCGAACGCCCCCGCGATCTTGGATCGTGGGGGCGTTGACGGCAGAGGTTGACGGCAGTTCCTACCTACGCGGCCGGAGCACGTAGTCGCCGGCCTTCCAGTCCCCCCAGGCAGCGGCCCGCTGCGCGGCCTGTCGAAGGCACTGCCACCGGAGCCGGGCGATGCACATCAGCGGGATGGGAATCGTCCTCGCGCGACGGTTCTTGGTGGGGTCCTCGTACAGCTCCTTGCCCCCGCGCTGGAGCTGAGACCGCACAGTCAGCGTGCGCCGCTCGAAGTCCACTCCTGAGCTCGGGTCCCGGCCGGGCTGATGAGCGGGCGGGCAGGGCTGTGGTGCTCCGACCCCTGCCCGCTCCGAAGGCCCGGAAGACTAGTCGGCAGCACGGAAGGACGGCAGGTTGTAGGGGTTGTTTCGTTCGATCCAACCCTTTCCGTCCGCCGCGATTCCTTCCAGCAGGCGGAAGGTATGGACGAAACCGGCCGAATTGAGGTCGATCTCGGCGATTTCCTGGGCGTTCTCGTCCGGTGCGAGTTGATCGGTGTCGGCGTCTTTTACGCGAATGTTCCTGGCGGGCCCGTTGGTGAGGATGAGCTCCAGGTCGTAGCCGACCTCGCTGCGTTCCGTGACCTGTACGGAGGACAACGCGTCGAACCGGTAGTTGCTTCGCTGCTCCTTCCCACGTTTTGCATCGGTGAAATCGAATTCCTTGCTGATCTCACGAACGCCATCCTGGGTGACCAGGAAGAGTCGGAAGCTGTAGCGCGAGTATCGCCAAGGACCGCCCTTCACACGCGCTCGCTTGTAGGGGCGTGCCGGTGTCATCAGGATGGTGTGGGTGATCAGGTCGCGCCAGGCGAGCCGGTAGTGGCGAAGTGCTTCGTCGACGAGCAGCGTCTTGTCACAGGTGAGCCAGGTCTCCATTTCCAGCTCACTGGGTCGCGTGGTGTCCAGGAACGACTTCCAGTTGCGGTACGCGGCTTGTCGCGCCGTCAGCCGCTCTTGGTATTCCCGGGTTTCCTCGGCCACTCGGTGCTCTTCCCCCCGGGCTTCCAGCCACGAGTGCGCCGCCGCACGTCCGGACCAGACCGAACCGACTACGGCCAGAATGGCCAGCAGTATCTGCGAGCTGCCGGTACCTGAGGCCACTGTTCCGAGCAGGGCCAGAGTCGTGATGCCGAGAGTGATGAGGGCGACCACGCAAAGCGCCTGCGCCCCCGCCGGCGTCTTGTTCTGGTGGCGGTGATCGAACAGAGTGCCTTTGTTGTGACGGTCTCGGGCATCCTCAGCGAGATAGCGGATCAGCCAGTTGACCCGGTCCACGCTGATTCGGCTCTCCCGGTAGAGAAGCGCGATCTCGGCGACGAGGCTGTTGCGGATGTGGACCGTATGATTGAGCCATACGTACGGGGCGAATCCGTGGGGCGCCCGGGTCATGAAGTAGTGGTCGAACGAATGACGGACGCGGTTGGTGAACCCGTCCCCGGTAGCGGTGGGATCGCCCGTCTGCGGAATGTGGAACAAACGGTTCTTGGCCTTGAGCTGATGTGCCTGGTACCACCATTGCCAGCCGAAGTGAGCCGCGGTCAGGCCCGCACCGAGCGCCACCAGTAATTCGATGATTGCCTCAACCGGATCCGCGACCAGCGCCAGGATCCAGAGGAATGCGGTGACGACGACGAACAGGCCTGCGCGGACCGGGAGGGCTGCCCGGGCGGCAGCGGCGGTGCTCGGGCGGGGCGGCAGTGCCCGCGCCCCGATCGGGTCGGGTTCGAAATAGGCCCAGACCCGCTGGGCCCGGTCGTTGCCGAAGCGAGCTTTCTCGGCCCGCTCGCGGCTCTCGGCCCACAGACTGTCCTTCAGTCCTCCGGTGAGTACGAGGTCGAAGTGGTGGAGGATCTCGTCACGCCGGCGGGGTGACAGAGCTTGCAACCGCTCCAGTACGCGTCCTGTTTCGTCGTTCGCGGTGCTGAGCATCGGGAGCAGGTCGAAAGCGACGCGCAGAGCGTCCTTCCACTCTCCCTCGGCGTAGGCCCCTACGAGCCCGGAGGCCTGGTGCAGCCGCTGCCGTTCTTCGATGCTGAGGTCGTGGTAGGCGCGTGCGCTGAGCATGGCGAGCACCCAGTGGAAACGGACCTCCGCGGTGTCGTATCCGTCAACGATCGCGTCACTGATCATGTCGCGAGCGCGGCTGGGGACGCCGTCTTCCAGACACCGCACACCGCGCTTGTACTTTTCCTGAGGTGAGGCATCCGGATGGAGGATGGAAATGTGGGGGTTGTGTACGACCCCGCCCTGGATTCCGACGACGGAGTCGTATGCGAAATTATGCGTGACGCCGCTACCGTCGTTCATGACAGGTCACCCGCCGCAACAACCAGTGGTGCCAGCCTGGCCACCAGCTCGGGAACCTCTGCGATCAGGCCGCGTAACCTCTTGAGCGCCATGGTCGCTCTCATGGAGGATTCGGGAGTGTTCTCCCCCGCTGCCCGTCGGGCAAAGCCCAGCTCGGCCAGTGCCTCTCGGTAGGTGTCGTCGTCGAGGGCGCTCTCGGCGTGGTGACGCTTCAGGTGCGCGTGGAAACCGTTTAGTTCGGCGACCAGGTCCGCCGGACTGGTCACCTTCGGGTCCGCGTTCAAATAGACGCGGCTCTCCTTGACCGAGCCGGCCATGATGCCAACAGTGCTGTTATGGGCGGTGTTGCTGACGTGGCCTTTGGGTTTGTCGGCCGTATGGGCCTTGTCTGCCTGGGACATTGCTATCTGCGCCTGCTCTCCCACCAGTTCCACGGCCAGTCGGGTGGCGAATGCCGCCGCGTTCGCCGCGGCTCGTGGTTGCCAGTTACGGTCCTTCGCGCTGCTCTTCGTACCGTCCGCTCGGTCGCTGATTCCCCGGATGATGGCCACCGGCGCCCCGCTGAGATGACCGGCCTGCGCCACACCGGCGGCCTCCATCTCGATCGCGAGCGCGTCGTTGTAGTGCTGCCGGATCCACCGGGCCTCGGCCGAGATCTTCGAGTTCTGTACGACCTCGCCGGCGGCGATCGCACCGAAGCGCACCTGCGGGGCGCGCCCATGACCGGGCGTGTCGTCGGCCCAGTCGTCCACGCGCGCCAGATGCGAGCCGAGCTGGCTGATGGCGTGCGCCGCCTCCCACACCCGGGGACGGGCCTTGAGTCCGTCGTCCTCGCTGGTCCCGCCGTGGTAGGCGTACACGTGTGTCGCCATCACCACATCGCCCAGCCTGGCGCTGTCCCACAGGGCACCGGCAACGCCGACGAACAACACGGCCACCGGTGAGAACTCCTGTATCGCGCGCTCAGCGATCACCGCGGCGGCATGATTCCCTTTGTTCGTCAGACCGAGTGCGACACGACATGAGGTGCCCGGCACGGTTCCCACCTCGAACCGCGTCCCACGCTCATGACGGTGCACCTGTGGACCGGCTAGTTTCCGACGCACGGCCTGGTACTCGAGATTGAGGGCGGTGAGAATCACCACCAGGTCTTTCGACATCTATTTCCCTTCCTCTCTCGTGTCCTCTTCCGTCGTGGACGGCACGGGTCGGATCAGCGGCGGAAACAACACCGCCTTCGGCCCGGCCCGGTACAGACGCGCGGGCCGTCCCCCCGTGGTCCTGCGTCCCGGCCCGACGGGGATGATGAATCCCTTTGCGGCCTGGACTTTTCGGTAGAAATTACGGGTGTCGAGCTCGGTTCCCCAAACCGCCTCGTACACCTGCTGCAACTCGACGATGGTGAAGACTTCTCCGCAGAATGCCGTGGCCAGCGCCGAGAATTCGAGCTTGGTACGCGCGCGCTCGATTCCCTCCGTCACAATTCGGTGGTGGTCGAAGGCCAGTTCCACCTCACCGGACAGGACGGCTTCCGCGGGAACCCACGCGGCGTCCATGGCATCCGTTCCCGCGACCGGTTCGGGGAGTCCCGGCGCGATAGCCAAGTGGGCCACGGAAACCACTCGCCCCCGTGGATCACGTCCCGCGTCCCCATAGGTGCCCAACTGTTCAAGATGCACCAACCCGGCAACCAGAGCGGTTTCCTCACGCAACTCACGGTGGGCGGCGTCCAGGATCTCCTCACCGGCGTGATTGAGGAATCCGCCAGGCAGAGCCAGCATTCCCTGAAAAGGATCTTCGCCCCGCTCCACGAGCAGTACACACAGTTGCCCCTCACGCAGCGTCAGGATCACAAGATCGACAGTCAGCAGCACGGGCGGGGGTGTCCATACGTCAACTTGCATGCCCGCTACGGTACTTCACTTCCTGTCACTTTAACAAGAAGGGGTCCCGCGGAGGTCCTGGCGCTGCACCGCGGAGGCGCTCCGAGCGGTCACCTCGTTGCTCCGCAGCCAGGCGTGGGCCGATCGTGGCCTGCTGGATCGGTGTTGCCTCGAAGCGTTCGGGAACGGGTACTTGCGCTCCAGGAGAGCGTGAACGGCTGCCTGGACTGACGGTCAGGCGGACGGAGGCGTGTCCCGTCGGTGAGACAGAAAAAGTCGATGTCCTCGCCCGCCGCCAGGCGGACCGACGTTGCGCAATACCGCTTCGTCTTCCGTCGCCGGCCGGCTCCTCCCTCCGGGCTCGTTTTTGCAGTGCCGCAAGAAAGCGTGCAGGACCGCAAGGCCGCACCTGAGGATCGCGGCATGAACCTGACTCGACACCACAGGCGCCCTCCCCGGCGGCGCCTCCTCCTCGGAGCCGGTGCGCTGGCCCTCTCGCTCGCCGTGGGCGGTACTGCCGGGTGCGATGGGCACGACGGGGCCATCGCATCAGCTCCCGCTACCGTCTCGGCGGCCGGGCCGGCGGCGGCGTATGACGCCGCGACGAGGCATGACGCGGAGTTCAACGCGACGTTCAAGCACAAGTTCTCGACCGTCCGCGGGGTGCGCATGCACTACGTCACCGGCGGTAAGGGACCGGCGCTGGTGCTGCTGCACGGCTGGCCGCAGACGTGGTACGAATGGCGGAAGATCATGCCGGCTCTCGCCGAGAAGCACACCGTCTACGCTCTCGATCTCCCCGGCCTCGGCGACAGCAAGGGAAGCCCGGAGAGCTTCGACAAAAAGACCCTGGCACGTTATGTCCACGGTCTTCTGCGTGACCGGATCGGACTCGACACGTTCGACCTGGTCGCACACGACCTCGGCGGGGGCGTCGGATTCCAGTACGTCTCGCAGTTCCCCGGACAGGTGAACTCCTACGTGCACATGGACTATCCGGTCCCCGGACGGAGGCTTCCCGCCGCGCGGTACCGGACCTTCTCCTGGCACATGGCCTTCAACAGTCAGCAGGCGATCCCCGAGAAACTCGTCGACAATCCGAGCGACGTGCGCGAGTACCTCACGGCGTTCTATCCACAAGTCGCCTACGGCGGAGCGTCATTCGGCGGAAGGAGGACACGGTCCCCCTTCACCGAGGCGGAAATCAACGAGTACGTCCGCACCTACAGCCGCCCGGACGTACTGCACGCGGGATTCGAGCTCTACCGAAGCCTGGACAAGGACGAGCGTGACAACATCGCGGCCGCCCGTATCAACACCCCCACCCTCCTCCTCACCGCGACCGGCTCACTCACCTCCACCCGGCCCACCCTGACGCCGACGCTGCGCAACATCACCCGCGCGGTCGAGATTCCCAGGTCGGGCCACTGGCTCGCGGAAGAAAACCCCGAGGCCGTAGCGCGTGAGATCCTCTCGTTCATCTGGAAGTGACGCCGCGAAAGACCACGGCAGGCGACGCGGCGGCGCCCGGTGCCCGGTGCCACTGTGCATGAAACCGGCGCCTGTTCAGCGGCACATGGGCGTCTCCTGGACCGGTGCGGGCCGCAGCTTCTCCAGGAGTTCGGACCGCCGCCGGTGGGTCAGCGTCTCCTCATGGGAGAGTCGACCTCGTACTCGTCCTTGTAGTCCATGAGCTTGTAGAGGTTGCGGGCCACCGCCTCGGTGACCGCGGTGGAGGCCGGCTCGTGGCGGCGGACTCGCTCGACGAACCGCGCGCACTTCCCCGCGTATCACTCGTCCTGGTACGCGACGAGGCCCGGCACCTGGATGTCCGGCAGACGTGCCAGTGTGGAGCCGGGCTCCGCGCCGACCATCGCCCGCACCCGCGCGGAGGCCCGGTGAACCCGCCTGACGGTGGCCATAGCCGTGGCCGCCGGGCCGGGCGTGGCGGCGGCACGCCTCGGGGTGGTCGGACCGCAGCGCGTCTCGATGTCCGGACGGCCTCCGGCACGGCGTGACGCGCCCGCCGGTATCCCGGTCAGGTGCGCGGCGGTACCCCGATTCAGATGCGCGGCGGTCGGCCCGTCACCCGTGCGCATCAGCGTGAACGATCCGCCTCACCCTCAGCGAGGGACTCCGTCAGACGCTCCAGGCGCATGGCGAAGGCGGCGGCCTCACCCGGCGGCCACGTCGCCATCTCCTCGGCCAGAACGGCTTCCAGCGCCCCTCGCAGCGCCGCGACCGCCCGCTCCCCCGCATCGGTGAGGATCAGCCTGGTGGCACGGGCATCGGCGGGGTCCGGGCGACGGTCGATCAGCCCGGCCTGCTGCAATCGGGTCGCGTAGCGGGTGGTCACGGTGCGGTCCATCCCGATCGCCTCCGCGAGCTTGGTGGCGGTGACGGGCCCCACCCGGTCGAGCCCGGACAACACCGGGTAGGTCGTGGCGTCCACGCCCTCCACCCCGGAGGTCAACCGGCTGTAGAGCCCGGCACGAGTGGCCCTCTGGGTCAGCGCCCCGATGGCCGCGGCCACGCGGGCGGCGGACGTGTGGTCACGTGTCGTATCACTCACCCCTCGATGGTACGTGCAAAAAACACGGAGTCCTGGTAGCGTTCCATATACGTGCAGAAAGCACGTTCATTCAACACGCAGGAGATGGCCATGTCGCACTCGCCTTCGCAGCCGCACCAGCCCGTCGTTCGCCCCGAGGACGTCCTGCCCGCGGGCGTCGACTCGACCGCGATCAATGGGAAGACCGTCCGCAAGGGTTCGGTGGCCGCGTTCGTCAGCAATGCCATACGCCTCAACGACCTCACCGAGGGCACCCCCGAGTACACGGCCGTCGTCGCACAGATGCGGGAACTCACCCCCGCCCTGCGCACCATCGGCCTCTTCGAGGTCTTCCAACCCCTCTCCCCCGAAGTGGAACGGATCCTCTCCGAGGTCGCCTAGCACGGCGCAGGCGACCGGGCCGAACGCCCCCACGATCGCGGATCGTGGGGGCGTCGGCGGCAGCTGTCCGCGCATTTTAATAGCAGTTCCACTCATGCGAGCCGATGAAATAGTTGCCCGCGAGATTGACCTTCTTTCCCTTGGTGACGCAGTTCCCGATCTGGCTTTCCATGCCCGGGTACCGGTAAATGTGGACCCCGAGTCCCGACGTGCCGTGGTTGTAGACCGACTTCGGATACGAGGTGTCGGCCCACGAACATTCCTCGTACCAATTGAACGAATCATCCTGCCACTTGCAGATATGGCCGGTCCCGCTGTAGCCGTCCCAGACGCAGAAGTACGAGGACGGGCAGTCGTCGCCCCAGGTGCTCGGAGCGGCATTGGCGGCTCCCGGTATGGCCAGGGTGAACGCGGCTGACACGGCCAGGGTGAAAGCAGCGGCCACGGCGAGGGTGACATGCCTGACAGGGCCCATGGATCCCCCTTCTGGGATGATGTCGTCTCGTTCCGATGACCCGCGGAACGCACCGACGAGTGTGCGGTCCAATCCGGCGGACCCGGCAGGGTCCGTGGCCGATTGAGGATTTCCCGGGACATCCCATCCGCTGACCTGCTGGGACGTCGCCCCGCAAGACGTACCGCCGGGATACTTCACGTGACCTTCGCTGGTATCGCGCGCCGTCCGTTCGGATTGCGTCAGAAGTCAAAGACTCTGCGTCCGCTGTCAATGACTCCTTGAGGGACGGTCCTCAGACTCGACATGCCCCTTGCGACAAGGGCCACTATGGAGGGACTGTGCCGTGCGGATCATCTACGCCGATGGCGAATCCGAGCGGGAGATGGAGCTGCGAATCGGCCGGCCGGACGCCACGCTGGCCGACTTGGCCGCCGCTTTGGACGCGCCCGCGACCGGACTGAGCGTCGACGGGCGGACGGCACCGCCGGAGACGGGGCTGAGCGAATGCGGTCTCGCCCACGGGTCATGGGTGGCCCGCGCGGGCCGGGACTTCGCCAGCGGGCCGCGCGCCGCGGCCGCCGTGCTGCGGGTGGTCGGCGGGCTCGAGGCCGGGCGCAGCTTTCCGCTGAAGGTGGGCAGAACGGTCATCGGCCGGGGCGCCGAGGCGGATGTGCGGGTCGTGGCCACGGGGGTGTCCCGACTGCATGCGGCGTTCGAGGTCGCGCCCGACGGGGCTGTGCGCGTCACCGATCTCGATACGGCCAATGGCACGGACGTCGGTGGCGAGCGCATCGCCGAGCCGGGTGTTCGGGTGCGCCCGGACGACCTGGTCTCGCTCGGCGGTGAGGTGCTGCTGCGCGTCCTGCCGCCCGACCGCCTCGGGCCCGTCCAGCGTGTCAACGCCCTCCGCGAGGTCGGTCCCGGCGGCACCCTGCCGTTCAACCGCGCACCACGCGGTGGCCGCCCGGCCGATCCGCCTCGGATCGCCGTCCCCTCGCCCCCACCGAGCGCGGACAAGGCTCCGTTCAGCATCTCCAGCATGCTGGGGCCGCTGGTTCTGGCCGGTGCGATCGTCGCGCTCACGCACGACGTCCGTTACGCGGCCATCGCGGCGCTCACCCCCCTGATGTTCATGGCGAACTTCGTGGAGGAGCGGCTGCGGGGCAGATTCACCCTCCGGCGCGGGATGCGGGACCACGCGGCGCGCATCGCGGAGTTCGAACGGACCGTGGCCGCGCGCCATGCCGCCGAGTTCCGTACCCGCCGGGACGCCCATCCCGATCCGGCGGAGGTGGTCCACCGGGCCACCGCGCCGGGGGCCGCCCTGTGGGAGCGGCGCCCGGGCGCACCGGACTTCCTCAAGACCGTCGTCGGCACGGCCGACCTGCCTTGGACGCCGTCTCTCGACGCGGATTCCTCCGGACCGGCCCCCGAGGTGGCGGACATCCTGGGCGCCCGGTGTGTGCTGCCGCAGGTGCCCGTCGTGGTCGGGGTCTCGGCCGGTGAGGCGGTGGGGTTCGAGGGCGACCGTCGGGCGGCCCTCGCCGTCGCCCGGTCCCTGCTGTGCCAGGCGCTGGTGGGGAGTGGGCCGGCCGATGTGACGCTGGCGGTGTTCGCCGACCCGGGGCGGCTGGCCGACTGGGAGTGGACGAAGTGGCTACCGCATGGCGCCGACCCGCAGTCGGGGACGTCGCGGCTGGTGGCGGTCGGCCCGGAGCAGTCCGACGCGCTGGCCCGCGGCTTGCTCGCCGCCGCGCCCAGGCGCACGGAGGACGGCACCGGGCCGGTGCTGCTGGTGGTCGTGGACGGCGCCACCCTCCTGGAGGGCCGGCCCTGCCCGCTGCGGGAGCTGCTCGCCGACCGCACCCGGCGCTGCGGGGCCATGGTGCTCACCACCCGGCTGCCCGCCCTGTGCACCTCGGTGGTCACCGCTTCGGCGGAGGGCCGTGGGCAGGTGCGTGACGTGGCCTCCGCCGAGGTGGTCCCGGATGTGCTGCTGGGCGGCATGCCCGAAGCCCAGGCGCGCGACACCGCCAGGGCGCTGGCCCGATTCGAGGACCCGGAGCTGCGGGTCGAGGGCGCGGGGCTGCCCGACCGGATCTCCCTGCTGCCGCTGCTGGACCTGGCCGCCGTCTCCGGCTCCGAGGTCGGCCGGCGGTGGAAGTCTCGGGCCCCGGCCCTGCGCGTGCGGGCCGTGCTCGGGGTCAGCGAACGCGACCTGTTCACGGTGGACTTGGATGACGACGGTCCGCACGCCCTGATCGCCGGTACGACCGGCTCGGGCAAGAGCGAGCTGCTGCGCACCCTCATCGCGAGCATGGCCGTCGACGCCGACCCGGAGCATCTGACCTTCGCGCTGGTGGACTACAAGGGCGGTGGCGCCCTGGATGAGTGCGCCGAACTCCCGCATATCGTGGGCCTGGTCACGGACCTCGACGAGCAGCTCGGCGAGCGCGCCCTGCGCTGTCTGGACGCCGAGCTGCGCCACCGCGAACGGCTGCTGCGCGAGGTGGGCCTGAGCCACATCCGCGACTACCAGCGGCTGCGCGACACCGAGGACGCCAAGGATGCCGACATGGAGCCGATGCCCCGGCTCGCCGTGGTGATCGACGAGTTCGCCGCCCTGGTCAAGGCCCTGCCGGACTTCGTCGACTCGCTGGTGAGCATCGCACAGCGCGGACGCACCCTCGGCGTCCACCTGATCATGGCCACCCAGCGGCCCGCCGGCTCGGTCAACGACGCCATCAAGAACAACGTCAAGCTCCGTATCGCGCTGCGTCTGGAGAGCGGCGAGGACTCGCAGGACGTCATCGACAGTCCGGCGGCCGCCGGAATCGGCACCCGCCAATGGGGACGCGCCTACTACCGGCTCAGCGCGCGCGAGGTGCTTCCGGTGCAGACCGCGCTGTCCAGCGGGGTCACCCCGCAGGCGGCGGTGACCGCCCCGGTGACCATCGCACCGTTCATCCTGGGCATGCCGGTACTGACCGCGGCCAACGACGGCGCCGAGGGCGAGACCGATCTACGACGGCTGGTCACGGCCGCGCGCAAGGCCGCCGACCTGTCCGGATTCGCCCCGCCCCGGCGGCCCTGGCCTGATCCGCTGCCCGATGTCCTGCACCGCGCGGACCTCCCCGCGGTCGCCGAACGGGGCCTGCACACCGAGGCCGCCGGCCTGCCCTCCTGGGCGCTCGCCGACGACCCCGACCAGCAGCGGCAATACGCGGTCGGATGGGACCCGGCCGCCGGGAACGTCGTGCTCTACGGGGGCGGCGGCTCGGGCACCTCCACCGCCCTGGCCGCGCTCGCCCTGGCCGTCGCCGGCTCCTGCCCGCCCGACCGGCACCACATCTTCGCCCTCGACCTCGGCGCGGGCGACCTGGCCCCGCTGGCCGCGCTTCCACACACCGGCGCCCATATCGGGTCCGCCGAGCGCGAGCGGCAGATCCGGCTGATCAAGCTGCTGCGGCGGGAGCTCGACGAGCGCAAGGCCCGCGGCCCGGCCGCGCCCCCGGACTGGCTGGTGCTGCTGGACAACCTCGGCGCGCTGCTGTCGGACTTCGACAAGGACATCGCCGGGATGAACCTCATCGAGGAGCTGGCCCGCGTCTACGCCGACGGCCCCGCGGTCGGCATCAGGTTCGCGGTCAGCGCCGACCGCTCCGGCGCCGTGCCGTCGGCCTGGTCCGCCCTGACCCAGACCAAGCTGCTGCTGCGGCTGGCCGACCCCGGCGAGTACGGATACTTCGACGTGCCGCGCAACGCGGTCCCCACGTACGTGCCGGGCCGGGCGATCGTGGCCGCCAACCGGCAGGTGATCCAGATCGGCCGGCCGGGCGAGGACCTGGCGGCGGCCGTCGCGGAGACCTCCGCCCGGTGGACCGGCGCCCGGCGCAGCGCCCCGGAGATCGGTCTGCTGCCCACCGACGTCCCCGCCACCGCCCTCGCGATGCCGCCCCGGACCGCCACGGACCCCTGGTGGCTCCCCGTCGGTCTGGACTCCGACACCCTCGGCTGCGCCGGACTGCGGCTGTACGAGCGCGAGCACGCCCTGGTCGCCGGGCCGCAGCGGTCCGGTCGCAGCTCGGCCCTGTGCACCATCGCCCGGCTCGTGACGTCCTCCGCCGACACCCCGACCACGGTCGTCGGCTTCGCCCCGCGCCGCTCCCCGCTGCGGGAACTCTCCGGTCTGGCTGCCCTGGCCACCACGTACGACGAACTCGAACGGGCCCTCGCCACCCTGCCCCTGGACCAGCCGGCCCTCCTGCTGGCCGACGACGCCGACACGGTGGAGGACGAGCGCGGCTTCCTGGAATCGTGGCTGTCCTTCCCCGCCGCCGGCCACCACTTGATCGCCGCGGGACGCGCCGACGCCCTGCGCCGCACCTACGGCCACTGGACCCAACGCGCCCGCGACAGCCGCTGCGGCGTCCTCCTGTGCCCCGACCACGACCTCGACGGCGACCTGCTGGGCACCGAACTCCCCCGCCACGACCGCATGGCGCCGCTGCCGGGGCGGGGGTACGTGGTGGTGGACGGGGTGGCGTCGGGTGTGCAGGTGGCGAACTGAGGAGTGGCCGCCGACATATGACGCATTGCGTGAAGTGCACAGGGGCTGTGCGCCCTGGGTCAATGACATGGGCAGGTCCGGGACCGGAGAATTCTCAGGTGAGCCGCACAGGGGGGAACTGACCGATGCCACCGAAGTACGATTTCGCCGCCGCTGATCGGCTCAGTCAGCAGTTGTTCCAGCTCGTCGGCAGGCTCGAATCGTTCATTCAGCTCCGCGAGGGCCAGTGCAAGGCTCTCCTCGGCGGCCGCCACAGCGAAAGCTGGCAGGGCGCGCGACGCGATGTATTCCAATCCGACTTCCGGGGCCAACAGACGGCGCTCGCCGCGCTCAAGGAAGCGGCCCTCAAACTCCAGTCGCAAGTGGCCAGTGCGACCACAGCAGCGCATGCCGCCGAAAAGGCCGAGAAGAACAAGCATTAGGTGTGAAGGCGACATGACCAGAGTCTCCGCGATTCCGGAGAACCTCTCGAGGTATTCCGATGTCTGCACCCAAGGCGCCGAGCAGCTTCAGACCTGGGTGCGCAAGGTGCTGACGCCCGCTCTTCTGGCCTATGAGAACGGCGGCGGGCCCTGCTTCTCCGGGGCCATCGACGCGAACGTCGCCAGGCACGTGGCGGCCGCGTACTACACCGACCGGGATGTGAAGACCGTGGGCCTGGCGTTCCTGCGAGCCGGAGGCTTTCTCGTACGGGGGCGGAACCAGCCGATCTTCTCCAACAACAAGGCCATCGACAAGGCTTTCAAGCAACTTCAGAAAGAGGCCGCGCATCAAGGGCAGATCAATGCGGGAGCGGCGCTTGCCCACAGCCCGATGAACACCAAAGAGCGCCAACGCGAGCTAGCCAAGCATGCCAACGATCCCTTCTTCTGTGCGGGCTTCTTCAACGCGCTGGAGCCGCGCGAACTCGAGGAGTTTCTGGCACAGTCGACCGACACGCAACCGTTTGTGAGCGCTTACGCCAGCGGCATGCTGAGCGAGGCGACGACCGCCCATGTCGTCGAAGCGCTCAGCCGACTCGCCGGCAGAGACAACTCGCCGGAGCACTACCACATCACCGCCGAGCGGCAGATCGCCTTGCTCAATGCGCTCGCGAGCAACCCGACGGCGTCCGTGAACTTCGCCAACTCCCTGACCGCTGGGCAGATCAGGCATCTGATCCATGGCGAGGCTTCCCTCAACCCCCCGCTGCGGAGCACCCTTCTCGGCGTACTCACGACGGCGATGGAGAACATCGGCGGTCAACCGCAGGCCCACGCCCTGATGGGGAAGGTCTCCCAGGCGCTTTTCGCACCTGATGCACCGGCACTGCACAAAACCGACCTGAACCAACTACTGCCTGGGCTGACCCTCTTCTACTCGGCAGGCGTGAGACACAGCATCACACCGCCGGAGAAACTCGAAGCGAATGATCTTCGCCAGTGGGCCATAGGGCTCGGGGGGCTCGCCGGCCAGGAACTCCGGCCATTCATGGCGGCGATCGAGAAGGTCGATCTGAACGCGAAGAACTCACTGATAAAGCTCGTGGTCGACAAAATTTTCATCCAGGTGCTTTTCAAGGTGGTGGGGCCCGCTTCACCGGAAGGGCTCGTTGCGACTATCGCCTACAAGGCCGCCATGATGGCCGCCAAGCGTCTGGTGTCCAAGCACAATCCCCTGGATCTGGTGCTCAACAAGCTGCTGCCCACGGGACGGTACGAAAACACCTCCTTGATCAACGACAGGATCGCGGTGGGAGGACTCACTCTTTCTGTCAGTACGCTCATCTCACGGGGTCTCGTCCACCACCAGGACGGCAGCAAGGTCGAGTTCACCGGCGACCCCGAGATCGACAGCCAAACCCTCACGACGGTCCTTGAGAATCCGTTGCAATACTACGCAAGTAAGCCGAATTCCAAGGAAAAAATTCTCCCCACCATTGAGGATCTGATGGACAAATTCACCCTCAGCGAAACCTCCGGGGCCAAGACCCCGCCCAGGTAGCCGTAGCCCCGGCCGGGCTCATCAAAAGCCTCCGGGACCGAGTCAAAAACAGGAGAAACACCATGTCCGATGACAAGATCTCAGTCGACAGCGCCGCACACGCCGCAAGCACCAAATTCCTCAACATCATTCACGGCGGCTTCCAGCACTCCATCACCCAGCTCTCCGCGGCCGGGAATGTCCTGAGCGACCCCAGCCACTGGAGTGGCCCGTACGCCTCCCAGTTCAGGTCCTCCTGGAGCAGCGCCCAGGCGGACCTGAACAAGATCAGGCAGTCTCTGGACGAGTTCCAGCGGAAGTTCGACACGGTCCTGAAGAACATCTCCGAGGCCGGCGGCAGCCACCGCTGATCGTGGCCCGAGGGCGTCACAGCAGGAACTCCATAAGGAAACTCCCATGCCTGAGACCGACCCGGCCCATCCCTGGACCGGAGAGCTGAGCCCCGCCGACCTCGAACGGCTCGGGGCCGAGCCGCTGCGCCGGGCGGACCCGGTGACGATCGGGCCCTACCGGGTGCTGGCCCGGCTGGGCGGCGGAGGGATGGGGCGGCTGTTCCTCGGGCGGGCCGTGGCCGCGGACGAGTCGCAGTCGGCCGCGTACACGGCCCGGGACCTGGTGGCCGTCAAGGTGATCCGGCCGGAGTACGCCGAGGACGCCCGGTTCCGCCGCCGGTTCGATCGCGAGGTCGAAGCCGTGCGGCGGGTCCACGGCCGGTACACCGCCGAGTTGCTCGGGTCGGGGTTCGACGAGGACGAGCACCTGTGGATGGCGACCGCGTACGTCCCGGGCCTCAGCCTGGACGAGGCGGTGCGCCGCCACGGCCCGCTGCCCGCGTCCGTCGTGTGGCGGCTGGCGGCCGAGATCGGGCAGGCGCTCGCCACCATCGGCGCCGCCGGGATCGTGCACCGCGATCTCAAGCCGTCCAACGTCCTGCTGGGCACGGACGGCGCGCGGGTCATCGACTTCGGGGTGGTCCACACCGCCGATGCCAGTGCGCTCACCATGACCGGCCAGCACGTCGGCACCCCGGCATACATGTCACCCGAGCAGGCGGGCGGCCGCGCCGTGGACTCCGCGTCGGATGTCTTCTCGCTCGGCTCGGTCCTGGCACTCGCGGCCACCGGCCAGGCGCCGTTCGGCGAAGGATCGACCGGCGGCGTCATCCACCGGGTGATCTACGAACCACCGAGCACGGATGTCGTCGACCGGGTGGCGGAGAGCGCCCCGAAGCTCGCCGAACTCATACGCCATTGCCTGGACAAGGACCCTGCCGCCCGGCCTTCCCCGGAGCGGGTGGCCGAGATCGCTCGCGACCGTGATCCGGCCGCAGAATGGCCGGATCCAGTCGCGGAGTTGATCGCGTCGCGGGCGGGGTGGAGCGGCCGGTCGGCCGCTGTGTCGCCCATGGACCAGTTGACGGTCCTTCGGCGCGGCGCTCCTCAGCGTACGGTCAAGGAGACCGGTCGCCGGAAGGGCCGGCGGGCGATGGTCCTGGGAGCGGTCGCGCTCGCCGTGGCGGTGGTCGCGGTCGTGGTCGCCTTCGTCGTCCCGGGGAACGGGACTTCGCAGGAGGCGCGGCCGAAGGGCTCGCACACCGGGGTCCGTGAGGCGTCGCCCACCGTCTCGCATACGCCCACTCCGACGCACCGGCCCAAGAAGCACCCCACGCCGAGCACATCGTCTCCGCCGCCCCAGACGCCTCCTGCGGCGAAGCCGCCCAGTGGCAGCGGAGGGGATACGGCGCCCACCCGCCCGGCCGGTGAGCCGAAACCCCAGCCGCAGCCGACCAAGGTCATCACCGTCGCTCCGAAGCCGTCGGGCAAGTCCTCGAAACCACGGCCATGGACCTCGTGCCGCTACTACTCGGGGACCGCCCTCACGAAGTACCGCGACAGGGGAGACCGCGTTCGTGAGGTGCAGTGCATTCTGAAGGCCCGCGGATACGACATCGGCCCGTACGGCGTCGACGGGGATTTCGAGGACGACACGCGACTGGCGGTCAGGCAATTCCAGCAGAATCACCATCTGCACGTCGACGGCATAGTGGGTGAGGACACCTGGCCGGCCCTGCGGGGCGACTGAGGAGGTGTGGCTCTAGTCCCATTGCGTACAGAGACCCTTGGCGCAGGCACGGACCCACACACCGTGACCGGCGGGAAGATGGACCGTCCGGTGGTAGCGCACGCCCTTGCCCGGCGCCGCGGAGGCGAGATCGATGATCTGCGAGCAGACATCCGGATGATTGGAGACACAGAGCTGAGCCGTGGCTTTCCCGGTGCTCTCCGGGTTCTCCACGTACCCGTTCACCGTGGCACTGGCCGATTTCCAGCAGACTTTTCCGGTCGTGTACACATGGATGTCCACGGAGTAGTCGCGGCAACCGGACGTCGGGGGCTTGGGAGCGGTCGGCCGGCTGAACCATGGAAAGACCAGGACCGCGGATAACGCGATGACCATTCCCAGTCCAGCGAGCAGAATCACCTTTCGCCGGTCGCGGAACGGGCCGTGCGGCTGACGAGTTGGCTCACCGGCGGGCACGGATGGTTCCGTATCCGTCGCGGTCTCGCGAGGTGGGGTGGCTTCCCGCATCTCTATGGCCGCATTCAGGGCATCGTCCCAGAATTTCAGCAGTGGCCCGGGGTCGGCGCCGCACGCCTGCGCGATGTCCTCGACCGCGTCGCGCCCGGGAAACAGCTTTCCGTTGACGTAACGCTCGAGCGACGCCTTGCTGTAGTGGGTCCGGCTCTCCAGCCGGGCGAAGCTCAGCCCCGACGTCTGTTTGATCCGCCGCAGTTCGGCCGCCAGTTGCCGTCCGGCCGGGGAAGCCAGGGCAAGAGCGCCGTCATGAGGTAACCCCCTCGCTGCGTCGGTGTCCGCCGCCCCCATGCCATTTCCCCCCGTATGTCCCGTCTTGTGGTGGGCCCCGGACCGTGTGGCGTCTCAGGATGTCCCATGGGACGCCTGATCCCTTCCTGAGCCGGCCCGAGGTGTCAAGAGTGTAGAGGGAAGCGCTTCGCACGGGTGGCGAACGTGAGCCCACGCCGTGAGCGGGCTCGCCGCCCCGGCGCAGTCTGAAGTCCCTCGCTTGCACGAAAGGCACTTACGGTTTTGAAAACGTACGACACCTGTGTGGATTCCCGCGGCATAAGGGTGCTGGACCTTGGCCAGGTGCGTATTTCGGTGATGAAGCCCCTAGCGCCGACCAGGGAAGAGGATTACCGCACGTTCCTCCAGCCCAACCCGGGTAACTGGCTCATCGTGCTCTCGTTCCATCAGGAGCCGTCGCCGTTCCAGGGCCGAGAAGGAACTCATCAGACAGCCACCGCTTTTGTTCTGCGGGAGGAGACCCAGCCGCTCGACCTGTCGCTGCTCGGCCGCGAGAATCCGGAACAGGCGGTAGTTGTGCAATTACCTCGTAGTGCCGTCCCCATTCCCTCATGTGCGTCGCGGAACCTGACGCGGGGGCCGGTGCCGCTGAGGAACGGGCCCGGCGTGGTTCTGGCGCGGTTCCTGGAAGGAGTCGCCGACGAGTGCGCGATGCTGGAATCGGCGCCGGTCGGGCGCCTCGGATCGGCCGTCATAGACCTCTCGGCAATGTTTCTCACCAGCATGGTGGAGCGGCGGGAGATGATTTCCTCCTCGCCGAAGACGGAACTCATGAAGGAGATCAAGAGGTTTGTCCTTCAGCACCTGAACGAGCCGCGCCTGTCTCCCGCCCTGATCGCTGCCGAGCATCACATCTCCCTGCGGTACCTGCAACATCTCTTCCAGCAGGATCAGCGAACGGTCCGTGGGTTCATCCGCCAAGAGCGGTTGGAACGCTGTCGCGCCGATCTGGCGGACGCGTCCCATGCCGGCCGGACGGTCGGGGAGATCCGCGCCCGATGGGGATTTCAGGATGACGCGGTGTTCGGCAGGGTCTTCAAGAAGACCTATGGAGTCTCTCCCGGCGAGTACCGCAAGGGGCGGATCCAGGGGCCCGCGCCCCGAGCCACGGTTGTGGGGCTTGCGGCCGCACCCCCTCACGTCGGGGCATCGGCGCCGTCGAAGCATTCCCTGCCGGGTTGATGAGCTGACGGGTAATAGCAAGCGCGAAGGCGTGAGGGATGAGCCGCGGAGATCATGGCAGTGGTGACCGGGCCCTGGTCCGACGGCAAAGTGGTCACCACAGCGCTCTGGCGGTGCCCTCCCGGTCCGGTGATCTCGATGCGGAAGCCTTTGTGCGCGGGCCGGGCGCGGATCCAGCCCGCCTGACAGCTCGGACTGAGGCGTATTTCGAGTCGGGTGCCGTCAGCGGCCGTGTGCGATGCCACGGTGATGGGGTCCTCGCAGGCCGTGGTACGAGGGTTGCGGCCTTCGCAGGACCCCAGTCGGCAGACAGGCGGGCGGGCGCGTGATGCACGGGTGACCCCGTGCGACATGTGGTAGATGGCGGCGGGCGTGATCATTGCCGCACAGGCGAGCAGGACGCCGGCCGTGGCGGTTCGAGGCCGTCTGGTGATGAAGACGGACGCCGCAAGGAGCGCTCGGTGCAACGGCCCGGGGCACCGGCGCGGGGCCGGGTCGTCGGGCCTGACCGTAGCGGAATGCTCAGTAGCGGGGGACGAGCGGACGTGGTCGGCCGCGATGCCGTGCTCGCGGCCGCTCCAGGCCGCATCCGCCAGAGCCCACCCGGCCAGGATTCCGGAGTCGGTCTCCCCCATCCCGGTCTCCCCCTCCCCCGTCTCCCCCACCTCCGTCTCCCGCACCTCCGTCTCCCGCACCACCCGGCACAAGGCTGCGACCGCGTGGCGTGGTGGGAACTGCTTCCCGTTGAGATACCGCTCCCAGGACGACTTGCTGATCGCTGTCGCTTCCGCCAACTCGGCCAAGTTCAGGCCGCTGCGGGCCTTCAGCTCCCGCAGGCCGGTGACCAACTTCGCGCATTCGGCGGGCAGGGTCAGGGGCAGTTCGCGCCAGCGAGACGTCCTCCGCGAGTTCTCCACGCGCCGAGCCCTCTTCCTTGTCACGACCGGGTATTCACTCCACGTGGCGCAGAAGCGCCCACGTCTGCTCCCCCACGACGCCATCGGTGGGGACATGGTCCTGCCGCTGGAGCCGCTTGACCTGCGCTTCCGTATGCGGTCCGAAGTATCCGTCGATGTCCCCCGGGGACAGCTTGTGGCGCAGGAGGAGACACTGCACCTCGGCCGCGTCGGGGCCCGTGCTGTTGAGCATGACCCGATGGGACATGGCCGCGCTGTTCCCGGCGAACACCAGGTCGTCACGCCGGGTGTAAGTGCAGGTGTACTTCCCGACCGTGGCAGCGGTCCCTTGTCTGCCCCCGGCCTTGGGATGCTGAGCGTCCATGACCAGCAGTACGGAAACGACCGCGGACAGCAGAAGCCCGCCCGCGGCCGCGGACAACGCCACGACGCGTATGCGTGGCACCTCGGAATCCGGCGCATCGTGCGCCGGATCGCTTCCGGCCATGGCGCCAGCGTCCGAGGCCGTGTTCCAGGTCCTTTCCGCGGCGTCCCGCAACTCAAGCAAGGGTCCGGCATCCTCGCCGGCGATCCTGGCCAGAGCTTCGACGGCCGCCTCGGGAGGCAGGACTTTGCCATTGAGGTAGCGCTCCCACGACGAACCGCTGAAGGGAGTCTTCGTCTGGAGGGAAACCAAGCTGAGGCCGCTGCGGTCCTTCAACAGTCGCAGCTGCCCTACGAACCGCCGCCCGTTCGAGTCGAGTGACGGGGGCAGTGCTCTCCATCTCACTACGCTCCCCCTTCGCAGCACCGCTCCTCGGGCCCGGCCCTGACCCATGGGTCCCTGACCCATGGGTCCCTGACCCACGGGTCCCGGGTCCCGGGTCCCGGAGCCCGGAGCCCGGAGCCCGGAGCCCGGAGCCCGGAGCCCGGAGCCCGGAGCCCGGAGCCCGGAGCCCGGAGCCCGGACCGAGTCTCCTCCCGTCCGGCTGATCGTGGAGCGCTTTCGCCGCTGCTGTCCCCCTTCCAGGCGCCGGATCCGGACATCCAGTGGCTGGACGTGGATGTCCCAGGATCACCTCAGGACCGCGACGAGATCGCAGGTGACCGTCCGGGAGGTCCCGGGACATCTCCGGTTGTTCCTCTCGGCTGGTGAAGCACCACGCCACCCAACAACAGTGATTCCGACCACGGGCCCCCAAAGCCGTGAGTCGCCCGTGTACGTCACCCGACGAAAGGTACTCACCGATGCTCATACGCAAGGCTGTCGTTGCCTCGGCCGCGGCGCTCACCCTGACCAGCTTGTCGATCACCATCGCCGATTCGGCCATGGCCGCCGACGTCGCCTCGGCCAGTTCCGCCGCCGTGCAGTCCTACAGCTGCTCCAGGACGTACTACAGCGGCACAGCCATCACCGAGTCCGGTGACACCGGAAACAGGGTGATCGAGGTGCAGTGCCAGCTCTACCACCGCGGATTCCTCAGTGCGGGACAGGTGGACGGCATCTTCGGAAGCATCACCTACAACGCGGTTCTCCGCTTCCAGAAGGAGTACAACAGCATCTGCCACGGAGGAATCTCGGTCGATGGCGTCGTGGGCACATACACCTGGGCCGCGCTGCGCTCCGCCTGCCCGAGCTGAGCAGTGAGTCCAGCGCGCACGGGGCTTTCTGCGACGCGCACGGGGGGCTCTCGTCCGTCGTCTCGGTGACCTCGTACCGGGGATGCCTCCGAGCGAGTGCTCCGCCCCGAAGAGCGTGAGCAGGGCCTTGCCGCGCGTTCGTGGTGTTCGCGCGGGCGCGCGAGGACGGGGGAGGGCGGCCTGGTCGCCCGTCCCCGCCGCGGCTCCGGTGAGATCCGCTCCGGCCTCAACGCCCCGTCAGCCGTAGCGCGCCGCCAGTGCCAATGCCGTCGCCGCGATCCGTTCCCGCAGCTCAGGCGGGCTCACCACCTCCACATGCGCGCCCAGCCTGAGCAACTCGCCCTCCGCATGGGCCAGACTCTCGATCGGGATGAGCGCGCGGCGCCAGCCGCCGGGGTGCTCTTCCTCACCCGCCTCGACGGCGTCGATCACCGCCGGCACCCCGATTTCCCGCAGCCGCTCGGCCCCGGCCGGGGAGATCCGGATCTCCGCCCGCCCCTGCCAGAGCGATCCCTGCAACCGCGCCGTGTGCGCCCGCCAGTACGACGCCAGGTCGAAGTCCGCCGGTGGCACGAACTCCTCGTCGAGAGGCCGGAGGTCCAGGATCTGGCTGATCCGGTAGGTGCGGGGGGCGTCGCCGCCGGCGTGCGCCACCACGTACCAGCGGCCCGCCTTGAGCACGATCCCGTACGGTTCGAGCCGCCGCTCCACGATCTCCGGGGCGTACCAGCGCCGGTAGCGCACGTGGACCGCCCGCCGCTGCCATACCGCCGCCGCGACCGCGGGCAGATGCGGGGCATCGTCCGCCTCTCGGTACCACCCGGGCGCGTCGAGGTGAAACCGCTCGCGGATGCGTCGCGCCTGGCGCCGCAGCTCGGCCGGCAGGGCGGCCTCCAGTTTGAGCTCGGCCGCGGTCAGCACCGAGCCGAGACCCAGATCGGCCGCGGGCCCCGGCAACCCGGCCAGGAACAATGCCTCGGCCTCATCGGCGGTGAGCCCGGTCAAGCGGGTGCGGTAGCCGTCGACGAGCGCGTAACCACCGTCGTGGCCCGGCTCTCCGTAGACCGGGACGCCGGCCGCGGTCAGCGATTCCACGTCCCGGTAGACCGTACGGACGGACACCTCGAGCTCCGCCGCGAGTTCGGCGGCGGTCATCCGGCCGCGGTTCTGCAGCAGGAGAAGGAGGGAGAGGAGTCTGCCGGCGCGCATGCCGGGGAAATCTACCCAGGTCCACTGACAGTTGTCGTCAGTGGACTGGGCCTAGCCTCCGGCGCATGGACAACAGCACCGGCTTCGGCTTCTTCACCGGCACGTACGACGTCGTCAACCGTTGGCGCAAGGACTTCCTCGACCCCACCGAGGGCGAAGACCGCTGGGAGGAGTTCCCGGGTCTCACCCGCGCCTCCGCGCACTTCGACGGGCGGGCCAGCTTCGATGAGATCGAGTTCCCGACGAAGGGCTTCGCCGGACTGACCCTGCGGCTGTACGACCCCGCCGCCGACGCATGGTCCCTGTACTGGGCGAGCAAGCGCACCGGCACCCTCTTCCCGCCTGTGACCGGCCGTTTCGAGCCGGACGGCACAGGCGTCTTCCACGGCGACGACGAACACCTCGGACGCGAGGTGAAGGTCCGCTTCGTCTGGTCGGAGGTCACCGAGACCACCGCGCACTGGGAGCAGGCGTTCTCCGTCGACGAGGGGCGCACCTGGATCACCAACTGGCACATGCACATGGCCAAGCGCGTCCCGGACGGTCCTAGTTCAGCCCGGTGAGGAATTCGCTGAACAGGCGGTTCGCCGATGCGGACGCGTAGAGGCGGTCGAACTCCGCCCGGGCGATCCGGCGCCGGAACTCGCCCTGGTAGGAGGCGTCTCCGGAGTCGTGCATCAGGTCGGTGAACCATGCCGCGAACGCCTGGTAGTTCCACACGTGCCGCAGGCAGGTCGACGAGTAGGTGTCGAGCAGGCTCGCGTCCTGCTCCTCGACCTGGCGGATGACGGCCTTCGCGAACACGTCGGCGTCGTGGAGGGCCAGGTTCATTCCCTTCGCACTCATGGGAGGCACGATGTGGGCGGCGTCTCCGAGCAGATACAGCCGGCCGTGGCTCATCGGGTCGTGGACCACGCTGCGCAGCGGCACCAGCTGCTTGCTGGAGATTTCGCCCCGTGTCTTCACGGGTTCGCCGAAGCGGGTCTCGATCTCTTCCCAGATGCGCTCGTCCGTCCACTCCGCGGTGGAACTGTCCAGCGGGCACTGGAGGTAGAAGCGGCTCGCCTCGGGGCCGCGCGCGAACTGGCCGGCGAAGCCGCGGGAATGGATCGCCATCATGGACTGGTGGTTGGCGGGAACCTCGGCCAGGACGGTCAGCCATGCGTACCCGTAGTCGTGCGCGTAGCGGGTGAGATGGCCGCTGGGGATGGTCGCGCGGCTGACACCGCGGTCGCCGTCGCAGCCGGCGATGAAGTCGCAGCTGATCGTCCGTGTCGTGCCGGCGCGGTCCCGGTAGCGCACGAGGGGCCGTTCGTCGCCGGAAACGCTCTCCAGCGAGACGTCGTCGGCGTCGAACCGGAGGTCTCCGCCGTCGCTGACGAACACGTCGATGAGGTGGCGAACGAGCACCTGCTGGGGGCAGAAGCGTCCGTCGCCGTCGCCGGTCAGGTATGTGTACGGGCGCGTCTGGCCGTCGATCCGGAAGTTCAGCACCGGCTCGAAGGGGACGCCGTCGAGTACCCTGTCCTCGAGTCCCCACTGTCTGAACATGCGTGCCGCGCGGTGGTCGATGACGCCGGCCCGCTGCCGCTGCTCGACGTACGTACGGCTGCGCTTTTCCAGGACGACGCAGTCGATCCCGCCGCGCAGCAGGAAGTTGCCGAGGGCGAGCCCGGCGACTCCCGATCCCACGATCACCACCGTGGTGTTTTCGTCCACTACGGACATGGGCCGTACCCCTTCATTTTCGTGTGAGCGCGCCACGGAGCCGCCACGGAGCCGTTTCCCGGCATGCAAGGGCCGCGCCAAGGCGCGCCGCGAGGACATATCCTTAAGCGAAGTCGCGACTACGGATCATACGTAGTCTTCACTACGGATCGCAAGGAGGAATCGGCATGCGCCGAGACGGGGCCGCCAACAAGGAGCGCGTTCTGCTCGCCGCCGAGCAGGTGTTCGCCGCGAGCGGGGCAGCGGGTTCCACGGAGGAGATCGCCCGGCAGGCCCAGGTCAGCATCGCCACGGTGTTCCGGCACTTCCCCACCAAGCAGGACCTGATCGAGGCCACCGCCGTGCGCTACCTCGAGAAGCTGACCGACGAGGCCCGCCGGCTCGCCGATGACACGGACCCCGGCAGGGCGTTCGCCTCCTTGATGCGGACCCTCGTGTCGACCGGAGCCGTCAAGATGACCCTGCTGGATCTGCTGCCTCCCCACAGCGACGACGGCGACGGCCTGTCCCAGCCGGTCACCGCGGCAGTCGACGCCTTCCGCGGAGCCCTCAGGTCGGCACTCGAACGCGCCCAGACCGCCGGGGCCGCCCGACCGGACGCCACCGCCGACGACGTATCCGTACTGCTGCGCGCCCTGGCCCATGTGGCGACCCCCGGCGAGGACGGAGGCGTCGACCGGGCCGTGGGAATCGTCCTCGACGGCCTCGGCGTACCGCGCTGACGCGCACTCGCTCACCGGGCGGCGCCGTCTTCGACCACAACGACGCGACAAGTTTCGTACGTCGCAAGGGAGTTGAGCTGGCCGGGTGGAGATCACGGCCCGGTCTCGTTCTTCTCTGGTTGGGCAACCGTTCAGCTTTCAGACAACTCTACTTAGGCGACCCTTCCGTTCCGGCCGCCGGGGGAGACAGATGGCAGTCGGGGCTCCAGGGCGACCAATGCGTTACTGATGGAGGATTTGTGCGCAATAGAACCCGAGGTGTGGTGGGTGTGGCGGTCGGCGCCGTCGTCACCGCCGCTGTGGCCGCCGGGGCCGGGGCCGTCGTGTCGAACGGTGACGGGACCGACCGGAGCCAGCCCTCCCCCAGGGCTGCCGCGGCAGGAAAGACCACGGGCGACTTCGACGGCGACGGATATGCCGACCTCGGCGTGGGCGCGCCGGACGGCACCGTTTCCGGGAAGTCCAAGGCGGGCTACGTGGGCGTGACCTACGGGGCCCAGAGCGGCGTGGACACCGGTCGGCACGGTACGTTGTCGCAGGCCAGCGCGGGGGTGCCCGGCACCCCGGAGGCCGGGGACCACTTCGGCTCGGCCGTGGTGCGCGGTGACGTGGACGGGGACGGGTACACCGATCTGATCGTCGCCGCGAACTACGAGGCCATCGGCGACGCCAAGCGGGCCGGTTCCGTGACGGTCGTCTTCGGCTCGAAGGACGGCCTGTCCGGCGACGCCATCGCCTTCCACGCGCCGAAGGCCACCGCCTACGCGATGTTCGGCGACACCATGGCCGTGGGCGACTACAACCACGACGGCCGCGACGACATCGCCATCTCCGACGGCACCAAGGTCCAGATCGTCAGCGGCGCGGCCAACCTGCGCGAGACGGCCACCCCGAAGATGTCCAGCGTCACCCCGCCCGGCGGCGGAGCGGGCATCGAGCATCTGTCCTCGGGCGACATCAACGGGGACGGCTTCGCCGACCTGGTCACCGTCGCCTACCAGGACGACCCCGCCGACGAGGGCACGCTCGGCGTGCTGCCCGGTTCGTCCGGTGGGCTGAAGGGCACGTCGCTGGGCGAGGACGTGGCGCTGCCGTTCGCCTCGTACCAGGCCGTGGTGGGTGACATCAACGGCGACGGCAAGGACGACGTCGTCACGGACACCGGCTTCGAGGACGGTCCGGGCGACCAGCGCCTGCGGACGTACCCGGGCACCGCCCAGGGCCTCGACACCGCGAACCCGGTGGACTGGAAGGGCGCGGCGCAGAGCGGCACCGCCTCCCAGCTCACCGACATCAACGGTGACGGCAATGACGACCTCGTCGTCAGCGACACCGCCGCCGAGGCTCCTGGCGGCTACAACGACGCGGGCGCCATCACCGTGCTCAAGGGCACCAAGGACTGGCTGACCGACACGGGGGCGCAGACGTTCTCCCTCGACACCGAGGGCGTCCCCGGCGAGATGGCGGGCAACGACAAGTTCGGTGCCGCCGTCTCGGCGGCCGACTACAACGGCGACGGCAAGCCCGACCTGGCCATCGGGGTCCCGAACCGGACCGAGGGCGCGGGCGCGGTGGCGCTCCTGTACGCGGGCGCCGACGGGATCACCGCCGAGGGCTCCGCACTCATCGGGCCGGGCGACCTCGGCTCCCCGGCGGCCGATGCCGCCTTCGGCACGGAGCTGTCCAGCCGGGCCACGAAGTAGCACCACCGCACGTAGCACCACATCACCTAGCACCACCCGTCGTTGGTTCGATGGCCTGGCCCGGCTCTTCCGAGCCGGGCCAGGCCATCGGCCGCATACGACCAGCCGAACGCGACCATGAATTTAACGTCGTCCACCAGGACTGACGCGCTTCACGTGAGCCACGGGGCCGACCCTCCGCGGGTCGGCCCTCCCCAGGTCGGCGCTCCTCGGGTCGGCCCTCCGCGGGTCGGCCCTCCGCGGGTCGGCCCTCCCCCGCGTACCGCCCCTCAGCCCGCGGCCTTGGCGATGATGCCCCGCATCTCGTCTTGCCCGAAGGCCCGCAGTGTGGTGGTGCGCACATTGCCCAACGCGCCGAGCTGCAAGGACGCCGCGGTGGCGGTTTCGTCGTCGGGGGCCTCGACGATGCACACGAGGTCGTACGGCCCGTCCGTCCAGTAGATCTCCACGAGCCTCGCCCCGAGCTTGTTCAGCGCCGCGGAGAAGTCCTCGGTGCGCTTCGTGGTGTCCTTGTAGGCACGGACTCCCTGCTCGGTCCAGTTCAGCAGCGTGATGTAGGTCGCCACGCCCCTCACCTCCCAGGAGAAGAACCCCCTGAGATCAATTCTGGGAGCGACGTCCTGACTCCGCACCCCTGGCCCACCGGACGCGCCCGACGGCCACCTCGGATTTGCCGAACCGGCAACAGGCATGGCCCGTGCTGCCCAGGTCACGGCAGGATCGGACCGTCGGCCGCCACGCAGAGACCGTCGGCCGCTGCCACGCAGAGTGCGTGCCCGAACGCCCCCGGGAGAGAACCATGCCGCAGCCACCCACCCCCGACCTCACCCACCGTCTGGTGTCCTCCCCCGCCGGGCGGATCCACCTCGTGGAGCAGGGCACCGGCCCCCTGGTGCTGCTCGTCCACGGCTTCCCGGAGTCCTGGTACTCATGGCGCCACCAGCTGCCGGCGCTCGCCGCGGCCGGGTACCGGGTGGCCGCCATCGATGTGCGCGGTTACGGGCGCTCGTCCCGGCCCGGCGCGGTGGACGCGTACCGGATGCGGGAGCTGGTGGCGGACAACGTCGCCGTGGTGGAGGCGCTCGGCGAGGAGTCCGCCGTGGTGATCGGCCACGACTGGGGCTCGCCCACCGCCGCCAACTCCGCCCTGCTGCGGCCGGACGTGTTTCGCGCGGTCGGGATGCTGAGCGTGCCGTACGCCCCGCGCGGCGGCCCCAGGCCCAGTGAGGTCTTCGCCGGGATGGGCGGGGAGGAGGAGTTCTACGTCTCCTACTTCCAGGAGCCGGGCCGGGCCGAGACGGAGATCGAACCGGATGTCCGCGGCTGGCTCGCGGGAATCTACGCCGCCCTGTCCGGCGACACCATGCCCGGCCCCGACCTGCCCGACCCGCACTTCCTCACCCGCGGCGCGACACTGCGCGAGCGCTTCCCCGCCGGGCGCCTGCCCGCCTGGCTGAGCGAGCGGGACCTCGACGTCTACGCCGGTGAGTTCGAGCGCACCGGAATGAGCGGGGCGCTGAACCGCTACCGCAACATGGACCGGGACTGGGAGGACCTGGCCGACGTCGACGGTGCGCCCATCACCCAGCCGTCGCTCTTCATCGGCGGCGCCCTGGACGCCTCCACCGCCTGGATGGGCGACGCGATCAAGGCATACCCGACCACGCTGCCCGGCCTCGTCGGCTCGCACATCCTGGAGGACTGCGGCCACTGGATCCAGCAGGAGCGCCCGGAGGAGATCAACCGGCTGCTGGTCGACTGGCTGGATTCCCTTCCGGCGTTCTAGGACCGGCCTAGGACCCGCGGCGGTCCTGTGGTCGTTGGAGGGCTCGGAAGTCGTCGAAGAAGCCGTAGGTGTGGGCCGGTGGGCCGTCGGCGGGGTGCTCGACGGTGCGGTTGGCGTAGAGGCTGTTCAGGAGCCAGGGCTGTTTGTCGGGGCCGAAGTTCTCTGTCATGGCGGCGCCTTGGGTGACTCCGTACGTCGCCACGGCGAGGCGCCCGGTGTCGCGGAAGTGGCCCACCTGGTCCCGCAGGAAGTGCTTGTTGCGCTCGAACCAGGGGCTCATGGCGAGGAAGTCGTGCCACTTCCGTTCGGGGACGGGGTGCTCGATGGCGTCCCTGATCAGTTTCCACACCGGAGTGTTCGTCGGAAGGTGGTAGCGGCGGGCGAAGCGGGTGGGGATCGTGTCGCTCAGGTGCTGCTTCCAGAGCTGGACCAGGGAGAACTCGGTGACGAGGAATTTCTGGTCGTCGCGGAGGCGGGGGAGGATGTAGTCGAGGTAGGGCTGCACCCGCTCCGGTGCGGCGACGTGGGGGTGGATGTCGACGCCCTCGATCTCCGGGGTGCGGCGGGCGAAGGACAGCCAGCGGTCGGTGGCGGCCGTCCGCTTGTCCGGCTGGTCGAGGAAGTTGAGCGCGCCCATGTAGAGGTGGGTCCGGCAGTGCGCGGGGAAGTGCTTCTTCCGGTACGCGATGACGTGCTGCGCGAGCGTCTCGTAGAACGTGTTCATCGCGCCCGAGCGGCGGTCCTCCGGAAGGCTCTCGATGAAGGGCTCGTTGCCGATGGCCAGGACGTCGACGGTGTCGAGGACGGTGTGCAGGACCCGGTCGACCCGGTCGAGTTCCGCGGTCATGGCCGAGCTGTCCGGTCGGGGGATCGCCCGGTGGTTGTACGGGAACTTCAGCGAGAGGACCGTGCCGTAGCCCTGGTGGTGGGCGTCCAGGAGCATCTCGATGGCGCGCTGCTGGGACGCGTCCGACGTGACCTCGGGCATGGGGACGAAGCCCCGCAGCCAGCCCGCGGAGAGGTCCCGCAACTCTGGGAAGGTCACGCTGTCGGGGTCTTCGTTGAAGTTCGCTCCCAGCGCGCCGTCCGGGCCCTCGGCCGGACCGTCCGCGGCCGCTCTTTCCCCGGAGGTGTGGCCGGTCTTGTCGTCGGAGCGCTTTTCGCCCTGTGTGCAGCCCGCGGCTATCAGCGCCCCGCCCGTCAGGGCCAGCACACGCCGCCGTGACAGCGGCTTCTTCCTCGTCTCCGTATCCGTGTCCGTATCCGTGTCCGTATGCAAGTGACGTTCCCTGTTCGTGCTGGTTTCCCGGCCCGTACCGGCCGGACTGCCCGGGAGGATACGTCTGCGGGGGCTGCCAGTTGCCCAGGGCACCCGGATTTTTTCGCGGGATCGGGTCCCGTGGGTGTGCCGTTGCCCGGTCAGTGGGTGATCTGGACGGTGACGGTGATGGCGCCCCTGTTGTCGTCGAGGCAGCCCTCGCCGTCGTTGACGCGGAACTGGAGGGTGCCCTCGCGGGTTGCCTGGAAGTGCCAGGCGCGGCGGACGGTGTGGGGGTTCCCGGGGTTTCCCGGGTAGCGGCCCAGGAGGGCGCCGAAGGTGGCGTCGGAGTCCACCTTGCAGTCCTGCCAGGCGAAGCGGAGGGACTCGTCGTCGGCGCGGGTGTGGCCGAGCGGGCCGACGAGAGGCAGGTTGGCGGTGTCCACCGTCCAGGTGCCGGAGGTGTAGCGGACGCTCACCTTGTCGCCCTTGCGGAGCGGGGTGGGCGTCGCGGACTGCCAGCCGCGTGTCGCGTCCACGGTCACCTTCGTCGTGCTGGTGGCGGGCTGGGGCGATGCGTCGTCGCCGTCGCCGTCCGACGGGGGGCCGAAGGCGAAGAAGAGCGCGGCGGCGAGGCCCGCCACCGCGAGCGTGGCGCCCGCCGTCCACCACCATGTCCGGGCCCGGCCACGGGGCCGAGGGGGTGGCGGCCCGGCCGGGGCGAGGAGTGTCGGGTCCCGGTCCAGGTCGGCGGTTTGGGGCTGGGACGAGATCAGCGTCGGGTCGCGGTCGAGGGTGGGGGGCCCGGTCGCGGTGTGGGGCGCGCCCGCGGTGGAGGTCGCGCCCGTCGTCGGGGGCGCGGTCATCGTGGGGGTGTCCGCCAGGTACGCGGAGGTGTCCGCGTCGCCGCCCGGGGTGCGGACGGGCCCCGGCGTGGGTACGGGCCCCGCGGGCGCGGCCGGGGGCAGCGGGCCCGGGTCGTCCGCGCCGTCCGCGACGCGTTGCAGGGCGGTCCGGAGTGTGGCGGCGGAGGGGCGCTGGGCCGGGGACTTGTTCAGCAGGGCCTGGACGATGGGCCGCAGGGGGCCGACGCGTTCCGGGATGACGGGATCCGCGAAGGTGACGGCGTGCAGCGCGGCGGCCCCGGTGGGGCGCTGGAACGGCGGCACGCCGGAGGCCACCGCGGACAGGGTCGCGCCCAGCGACCACAGGTCGGACGGCGGGCCGACCTCCTCCGCGGTCAGCCGCTCGGGCGCCATGTAGCCGATGGATCCGAGGAGTTCGCCGGTGGTGGTGAGCGACTCGTCGTCCTCCAGGGCGGCGATGCCGAAGTCGGTGAGGACGGCGCTGCCGTCTCCGCGCAGCAGGACGTTGGCGGGCTTGATGTCGCGGTGCAGCGCCCCGGCGGCGTGCACGGCCTCCAGCGCGCCGAGCAGTTGCAGGCCGAGGGCGGCGGTGTGGCGGGGCGGCAGGGGGCCGGTGTCGGCGATCCGGCGGGCGAGGGAGGGGCCGTCGATCAGCTCCATCACGATCCAGAGCCGGTCATCGTGTTCGACCAGGTCATGGACGCCGACGACGTGGGGGTGGCGCAGCCGGGCGACGGTGCGCGCCTCCCGCTGGGCGCGGCGCAGCCGTCGGTGGTGCTCGTGGTGGTCGCTCGTGACGTGCAGTTCCTTGGCGGCGACCTCGCGCGCCAGCATCTGGTCGTACGCGCGCCAGACCGTGCCCATGCCGCCGCGCCCGAGCCGGTCGCCCAGCTGGTAGCGGCCGGCGATCAGCCGCATGTCGTCCCCGCCCGATGTCACCCGATCTCTCCTGCTCTCACGCCCCGTGAGCATAGTCGGAAGTGTTCGAACGCAATCGATCTCAACTGATTCAACAGTCAGTCGACACCGCAACGCCCGGGTGAAAATCCCCCCGATTAAAGGAGGAAGCGGGCATTCGGCATCCACATTCATTGCGCTTATCTCAACGCGTCCGTACCGTGTCGGCCATGCGGCAACAGGTCGAGGTGGCGGAACGCGTGCGCGAGGTGATCGGCAGAGCCGGTTGTACCCAGCGCGAATTCGCCCGCCGGGTCGTGATGGACCCGTCCAAGCTCTCGCGTTCCCTCAGCGGGAGCCGGCGCTTCACCGTGGGCGAGCTGGCGCGGATCGCCGACGCCGGGAACGTGGACGCCGGATGGCTGCTCGGCACCGCGGCGACCGGCGGCGCCGCCGACGCGCCGCGGCCGCACGCGCCGGCCGCACTCCCCGACAGCGGGCGGCCTCTGCAGATCGTGCGGGAGACGGTGCGGCTCATCGCCGAGCGCGGCTTCCACGCCGTACGCGTCGCCGATATCGCCGCCGCCTGCGACACCAGCACCGCCACCATCCACTACCACTTCCCGGGCCGCGCCGAGCTGCTCGAAGCCGCCGTGCGCTGGTGCATGGACGAGGACACCGCGCGCCGCGCCGCCCGGACCGCCACGGCCGACGACGCGCGCGAGGAGCTGCGGCAGCTGATCGCGCTGCAGGCGCCGTACACCGAGCGGCAGCGGCAGCAGTGGCTGGTGTGGATGGACCTGTGGGCCGAGGCCGCGCGGTCCACGGCCATCGGGCGGCTGCACGCCGACTTCTACCAGCAGTGGCGGCAGACCGTGGCCGAGGTGATCCGGCGCGGCATCGAGCAGGGGGTCTTCCGCGCCGTGGACCCGGAGTTCAGCGCGCTGCGCCTGACCGCGCTGATCGATGGACTCGCCATTCAGGTGCTGGCCACCGCGCCCGGAGAGGGCGGCACGACCGCCGAGGCCATGGACCTCGCCTGCAACGCGTACGTGGACTCCGAATTGACCGTACGCACGACCACACGACCGTCCGCACGATCGGCCGCACGCCCGACCGCACGGCGTTCCGGCGCCGATGAGGCCGGGCCGCCCGACCAGCCCGGACCGTAGGACGGCCGACAGCCCGGACCGTAGCTCCGCGCTGTTCCGCACCGTAAGAGAGGGAGACAAGCCCATGCCCATGATCGACAGCGTCATCATCACCTGTGCTCTGACCGGCGCCGGTGACACTGTGGGCCGCAGCCCCCACGTCCCCGTCACCCCCGAGCAGATAGCCCGCTCCGCCGTCGAGGCCGCGGAGGCCGGGGCGGCCGTGGTCCACATCCACGTGCGCGATCCCGAGACCGGCGCCCCCGCCCGCGATCCGCGGCTCTACCGCGAGGTCGTGGAGCGGGTCAAGGAGACCGGCACCGACGTCGTCATCAACCTCACCGCGGGCATGGGCGGCGACCTGGTCATCGACCCGGAGCACCCGCTCACCCACCTCCCCGGCACCGACCTGGTCAGCGGCCTGGACCGGCTCCCCCACGTCGAGGATCTGCTCCCCGACATCTGCACCCTGGACTGCGGCTCGCTCAACTTCGGCGACGGCAGCAACCTCTACGTCTCCACCCCCGACATGCTGCGCACCGGCGCCAAGCGCATCCAGGAGCTGGGCGTCCGCCCCGAGCTGGAGATCTTCGACACCGGGCAGCTGTGGTTCGCCAAGCAGCTGCTGGCCGAGGGGCTGCTGGACGACCCGACCGTCTTCCAGCTCTGCATGGGCATCCCGTGGGGCGCCCCGGCCGAGCCGGGCGTGCTCCAGTCCATGGTCAACATGCTGCCCGAGGGCGCCCAGTGGGCCAGCTTCGCGCTGGGCCGGATGCAGATGCCGTGGGTGGCGCAGTCCATCCTGCTCGGCGGCAACGTACGGGTCGGTCTTGAGGACAACCTCTACCTCAGCCGGGGCGTCAAGGCCACCAACGGCCAGCTCGTCGAGCGCGCGGTCCAGATCACCGAGCTGCTGGGCGCGAACGTCGCCACGCCGGACGAGGCCCGGCAGCGGCTCGGCCTCAAACCCCGCGCGTAATCCCCCCCACCAGCACCTCATCTCTCTCCTCTGCCTCTTCTGCCTCCCTTCCCTCCCCTCACACCCTTAGGACCGCCATGCCCTCATCCCCCTGCGCCCCCGAAGAGGTACGCCGCGTCGCCTGCGTCGGCGCCGGAGTCATCGGCGGCGGCTGGGTCGCCCACTTCCTGGCGCGCGGCTACGACGTCACCGCCTGGGACCCGGCCCCCGACGCCGAGGAGAAGCTGCGCCGTCTCGTGGACGCCGCCTGGCCCGCCCTGACCCAGATCGGCCTCGCCGACGGCGCCTCCCCCGACCGGCTGACCGTGGCCGCGACCGTCGAGGAGGCGGTGGCCGACGCGCAGTTCGTCCAGGAGAGCGCCCCCGAGAAGCTGGAGCTCAAGCGGTCGCTGCTGGCCCGGCTGGACGCGGCGGCCCCGCCCGGTGTCGTCATCGCGTCCTCCACCTCCGGCTATCCGATGACCGATATGCAGACCGAGGCCGCCGACCCCGGCCGCCTCGTGGTCGGCCACCCCTTCAACCCGCCGTATCTGATACCGCTGGTGGAGGTCGTCGGCGGGGAGAAGACCGACGCCGCGGCGGTCGAGTGGGCCTCCCGCTTCTACAAGGTGGCCGGCAAGTCCGTCATCACCATGGAGCGCGAGCTGCCCGGCTTCATCGCCAACCGGCTCCAGGAGGCGCTGTGGCGGGAGGCGCTGCACATGGTCGCCAACGGTGAGGCCACGGTGAAGGAGATCGACGACTCGATCACCGAGGGGCCCGGACTGCGGTGGGCGTTCATGGGTCCCTGCCTCACGTTCGCCCTGGCGGGCGGCGAAGGGGGCATGGGACATATGCTCGACCACTTCGGACCCTCGTTGAAGTCTCCGTGGACCCGTCTCGAGGCGCCTGAGCTGGACGACACGCTGCGTGCGGCCATGGTCGACGGCTGTGACGAGGCGGCGGGCAGCCGTACCATCGCGCAGCTCGTCGCGGAGCGGGATCAGGGCGTCATCGACGTCCTGCGGGCGACTGGCCGACTGCCGCGGCAGCGCGCCGAGGGGACGGATGCCATCCCACATACCCCCAGCACCATGGGAGACGAGAAGTGAGCACCACGCTCCCCGACTACCGGCAGACCGTGCGTCCCGAGTGGATCGACTACAACGGCCATATGAGTGAGGCGTTCTACGTCCTCGTCTTCGGCCACAGCACCGACGAGATGATGGTGGAGACCGGCCTGGACTCCGCCTACCGCGCCAAGACCGGCTGCTCCCTCTACACCGTGGAGTCGCACATCCGGTATCTGAACGAGGTCGAGGAGGGGGCCGAACTCACCATCCGTACGCGCGTCATCGGCGTGGACGAGAAGAAGGTGCGGTTCACCCACGAGATGCATGTGGGCGAGCCGGTCGGCGCCCCCGTGGCCACCACCGAGCTGCTCGCGCTCCACATCGACCAGAACGAGAGCCGCTCGATCCCCTTCCCCGACGAGATACAGGAGCGGCTGACGGACCTGCTGGAGAAGGCCCCCGAGTGGGCGGGCCGGGCAATCGGCCCGGTTCCGGCCGAGGCGGGTTGAACGACCGCCGTCCCTCCTGAACGCCCCGGCCCCGGCATCATCCGGGGGCCGGGGCGTTCGCCGTTCCGGATGGGGATCGGGTGAGGTTGAATGGCGGTGGAGGGGTGGCGGAAACGCCGAGAGACGCATGTGCGAGGAGTGACGACGCCATGGCGGACGCCGGAGCGGGCACCGGACCGGACGCCGGACCCGACGGCAACCGGGACGGAAACGTGAACGGGAACGGCGGCGGGAACGGCAACGGGAACGGGAACGGCACGGGCGGTCGGCGCGTCGAGCTGAGCGAGGTGCCCGAGACCTCGCTGTGGAACCTCTACATGCGGGCCGCCGAGGCCCGCCGCGCCCGGACCGTGCTGGACGACCCCAAGGCCGTGGAGCTGGTCGACCGCATCGACTACCCCTTCGAGGAGACCTTCGGCGCGCCCGCCCCGCTGCTGGCGCAGGGCCACGCGCTGCGCGTCCGCACCTTCGACACCGCCGTACGGGCCTTCCTCGACGAGCATCCGGACGGCACGGTGGTCACGCTCGCCGAGGGTCTCGAGACGCAGTTCTGGCGGGTGGACAACGGGCGGGCGCGCTGGCTGTGCGTGGAGCTGCCGGAGACCGCCGAGGTGCGGCGGGCGCTGTTGCCGGACGAGGAGCGGCGGCGCACCCTCGCCCGCTCGGCGCTCGACCTGTCCTGGCGGGACGAGGTCGATCCGGCGCGCGGGGTGCTGATCACCGCGCAGGGGCTGCTGATGTATCTGCGGCCGACCGAGGTGAAGGACCTGATAGCGGGGTGCGCCGAGCGGTTCCGGGGCGGGGCGCTGGTCTTCGACGCGGTGCCGCGCTGGTTCAGCGCCCGGGCGATGCGCGGCGAGATGCGCACCGCGCAGGGCTATCGCGCACCGTCCATGCCGTGGGGCATGGACGCGGGCGAGCTGCGGAAGGTGCGGACGGCGCATCCGGCGATCACGGACGTACGCGAGGTGCCGGCGCCGCGCGGGCGCGGCTTCTACTACGGGGCGGTGGCGCCCCTGATGCGGCGGCTGCCCGCGGTGCGGAACCTGCGGCCGACGATGACGGCGATCGCGCGCTTCTCGTGACGCTGGCGGTCCGCCGGTCAGCCCGCCGCTTAGCCCTCGCCTTCGCCTTCGGCTTCGCCGAGGACCGTCGCGAGGCGTCGGAGGAGCGAGGGCCAGCCGCGGCCCATCCCCTCGACGGCCGTCCTGCCCATCGGGGTGTCGAGGTCGAATCCGGCGTGCTCGAGGAAGAGCCGGGTGCCGTTGCCCTCCGGTTCGAGGCGCCAGGTGATGGTGGTGTCGAGGGTGGTCCGGGCGAAGCGGTAGCTCAGCAGCCGCTCCGGCTCGACCGCGATCACCTCACAGGGCTGCTCCCCCCACTTCCCCATGTCCAGCGTGAACCGGTGGCCGACCTCCGCCCGCACATCGCCCGCGGCCCACCACCGCGCGTGCAGCCGCGGATCGGTGAGCGCCTTCCACACGGTGGCCGGGGGGTGGGGCAGGAACTGGTCGCAGTGGATGGCATCGGGCTCGGTCATGGGTTCTCCTCGTCGAGGACGTCGCGCAGCGTGCGGAGCCGGGCGCGCCAGTAGTGCTCGAAGGGGTGCAGCCACCGCTGCACCTCGGCGAGCGGATCCGGCTCCAGGTGGTAGTACCGCTGCCGCCCCCGCGGCTCCTCCCGTACGAGCCGGGCCTGCCGGAGCACCTGGAGATGTTCCGAGATCGCCGGTCTGCTCAGCTCGAACTCGCCCGCGAGGTCGTTGACGGCGCGGGGGCCGTCCCGGAGGCAGTCGAGCAGCTTGCGGCGCACGGGGTTGGCGAGCGCGCTGAAGACGTCTGTGGGCACGGCCGCACGTTACGTCGGAGATTCCCGACGCGTCAACCTTTTCCGACGCGTCGGCCTTCCGTGACACAGCGGTGAGAATGGACAGGTGAGACGCCCGATGGACACCTCCGGCCCGATACGGCCCCGGCTGCCGTCCCCCGTGTGGGACGTGGCCGACCCATGGCTCGCCGAGCGGGGCGTGGAGCTGCGGCTGAAGCGGGACGATCTCATCCATCCGCTGGTGCCGGGCAACAAGTGGCGCAAGCTCACCCCGAATCTGCGCGCGGCCGTCGAGCGGGGGCACACCCGGCTGCTCACCTTCGGCGGGGCGTACTCCAACCACATCCGCGCGGTGGCGGCGGCGGGCGCCGCGTACGGGCTGTCGACGGTCGGGGTCATCCGGGGCGACGAGCTGGCCGGCGCGCCGCGCAACTGGTCGCTGGCGCGGGCCGAGGAGCACGGCATGGAGCTGGCCTTCGTCACCCGCTCCGCCTACCGCGAGACGCTGCGCGGCCTGAGCGAGGACGACCCGGGCACCCTGCGGGGGCTGGAGGAGCGGTGGGGGCGCGCCTACGTCCTCCCGGAGGGCGGTACGAACGTCCTGGCGGCGCGCGGGGCGGCCGGGCTCGTCGCGGAGCTGCCCGATCCGGGCTCCGGCGATGTGGTGTGCTGCGCCGTCGGCACGGGCGGCACCCTCGCCGGTGTCGCGGCCGCGCTCCCGGCCGGGGCGCGGGCGGTGGGGTTCGCCGTACTGAAGGGGGCGGACGGCTATCTGGAGGGCGAGGTGGCCGAGCTGCACCGGCGCGGCTGGGGGCGGACGTTCGGCAACTGGCGGATCGAGCACGGCTGTCACGGCGGCGGGTACGGGCGCGTTCCGGTGGAGCTGGAGGCGTTCGCGGCCCGGTTCGAGGAGCGGCACGGGGTGCGGGTGGAGCGGCGGTATGTGGCGAAGATGCTGTGGGGGGTGTACGGGCTGGTGGAGCGGGGCGAACTGGCCCCGGGCAGCCGGGTGACGGCGGTGGTCACGGGGCCGCCGGATCCGGCGGGTTCGGAGGGCGGTGCGGCGCTGTCGACCTGACGGACGTCGCCGGTACTGCCCTGCCAGGGGTGCCCTGGTGCGGGGTGCCCCTCACCAGGGCACCCCGCTACGGGGCACCCGCGCGGGTGGTGGGTGGCGGGTGCGGGGCCTCCGGTGCGGCGCCCTGGACCGCACATTTACGGCGCCGGTGCCCAGGGGCGTGGGGTGGGCCGGGGATTGGCGCCACAAATATGCGAAAGCGTCCAGGACACCACACCTGCGACCCCGCCCCCTCCCGTCGTCTCACGGCCACCCGCCGGTGGCCCCGGGGGTCAGTCGGGGATGCGGAGGCGCATGACCCTCGTCGCCGCGTGGCGGACCGTGCCTTCCTGGCGGACCTCGACCGTCAGATCCGGGGCGATCGGGCGGTAGGCGATCTCGGCGCCGACCCGGTCCAGGGCGGTGGGGAGTTCGGCGGGCGGGGGCTGGGGATCGGGCAGATCGCGCAGGGCCGTGCTGAGCTGGGCCCGGACGGCCGTGGCGAGCGGGGCGGAGATCACGGGCGTGTCGTCGCCGGGGAGCACCAGCGCGAGGGCGCGCGGGCGGAGCCGGGGGCCGACGACGCCCACGACGACGGCGTCACGCGTCTCCGAGTGGCGCACCTTCCGCCAGTGGCGGCCCGGCCGGTAGGGCTGGTCCAGCTCCTTGACCACCAGACCCTCGATACCGATCTCCAGCAGCGACTCGTACCAGGTGGCGGCCAGCCGCGGATCGGTCGTCATCGGCACGGCCTGCAGCGGGGGGCCGAGCGGTTCGAGGAGCGCCATCAGCCGGGCCCGGCGCTGTTCGTACGGAAGCGGCCGCAGATCCTCCGCGCCGATCGCGAGCAGGTCGAAGGCGGCGTAGGAGGCGGGCAGTTCCCGGGCGAGCCTCCCCGCCCGGGACTCGGACGCGGCGAAGGCGCGCTTCTGGACGGCGGCGAAGTCCGTGCGGTTGCCCGCCCACACCACCACCTCGCCGTCGAGCACCGTGCCGGGCGGCAGCGACCGCGCGGCGGCCTCCAGGTCGGGGAAGGCGCGGGTGATGATGCGGCCGGAGCGGGCCTGCATCCTGACGGTGTCCGCCAGCCGGAAGATCAGCAGCCGATGGCCGTCGAACTTGGGCTCGTAGGCCAGCCGCCGTCCGGGCGGGGCGGTCGGCAGGGTCGGGACGACGCGGGCCAGCGCCACCTCGACGGGCGGCTGGAGGGGCGGCTCGAGGGGCGGCTCGTGGGACGACGTCATCGGTCGACCGCACCTGCGTCGTCGGCGTCCTCTTCGCCGTCGCTTTCCCCGGCACCGCCCGCGCCCGTCGGCAGCGGGCGCGCCTGCCCGGGGTCGAGCAGCGGGGCGAGCAGATCCCCGTGGCGTTCGAGCCGCGCGGGGATGTCGTCGATCAGGAAGGACAGCTCCGCCGGGGCCCGGCACTCCTCGACCTCCTCCCAGGTGACGGGCGTGGAGACGGCCGGTTCGGGGACGGCGCGGGGGGTGTAGGGGGCGGCGGTGGTCTTCGCGGCCGCGTTCTGGCTGAAGTCCACGTACACCTTCCCCGGCCGCAGCGCGCGGGTCATCTTGCGGATCACCAGGTCCGGCATGGCGTTCGCGGCCTCCAGGGCCAGCCGTCTGGCGTAGGCGGTGACCTGGCGGGAGGGGGTCGGCTCCACCGGCACCAGCAGATGCAGCCCCTTGGAGCCGCTGGTCTTCGCGTAGGCCGTGAGGCCGTCGTCGGCCAGCCGCTCGCGCAGCCATACGGCGACGACGCGGCAGTCCACGATCGTGGCGGGCGGCCCGGGGTCGAGGTCGAAGACGAGCCGGTCGGCGATGCCCACCCCCTGGTCGATCCGCCACATCGGGGCGTGGAACTCCACCACGAGGTTGGCCGCCCACATCAGCGAGGGAAGGTCCTGGATCAGCACCTGCTCCGCGGTCTCCCCCTTATGGCGGGTGACCTCGGCCGTCGTCACCCAGGAAGGCGTGCCCGGAGGCGGGTTCTTGGTGAAGAACTTCTGGCCGTCGGGGCCGTCCGGGTAACGCAGGAACGCCAGCGGCCGCCCGCGCAGATGGCCGAGGAGCGGGTCCGCGGCCGACGCCAGGTAGTGCAGCAGCTCGCCCTTTGTGGTGCCGGTGGCCGGATGGATGACCTTGTCGAGGTTCCTGAGCGTGATCCGCCGCCCCTCCACCTCCGCGATCGGGGACATACGATAAGAATCTCACGAAAGGGATCAAGCATGCGATCTATCTGGAATGGGAACATTTCCTTCGGCCTGGTGAGCATCCCGATCAAGATGTATCCGGCCACCGAGGACCACTCGATCTCGTTCCGGCAGATCCACACCCGCGACGGCGGCCGCATCCGCTACCGCAAGGTCTGCGAGCTCGAGGACAGTCCGGTCGAGTCGAGCGAGATCGGGCGGGCGTACGAGGACGCGGACGGTGCGCTGGTCCCGATCACCGACGAGGACCTGGAGGCCCTTCCGCTGCCCACCACCCACACCCTGGAGATCGAGGCGTTCATCTCCGCCGCCGAGATCGACCCCCTGCAGATGGGCGACGCCTACTACCTGGGCACCCCCGGCGCCGCCGGGGCCAAGCCGTACACCCTGCTGCGCGAGGCGCTCAAGCGCAGCGAGAAGGTCGCCATCGCCAAATACGCCCACCGCGGCCGCGAGCGGCTGGGGATGCTCCGCGTCGTGGGCGACACCATCGCGCTGCACCGGCTGCTCTGGCCGGACGAGGTGCGCGAGCCCGCGGGGGTGGCCCCCAAGGAGAAGGTGACCGTCAAGCCGGCCGAACTGGACCTCGCCGACACCCTGATGCAGACGCTCGGCGAGGTGGATCTGAACGATCTGCACGACGAGTACCACGAGGCGCTGGAGGAGCTGGTGGCGGCGAAGGTGTCCGGCGCCACGCCCACCGCCGAGCCCGGCGAGCGGCCCGCGGGCGCGCAGGTGGTCGACTTGATGGCGGCGCTGAAGGAGAGCGTCCGCAGCGCCAAGGAGGCGCGGGGCGAGGAGGGGGAGGGAGAGGAGGCGACGGTCCACGAGCTGAGCGGGCGCAAGAAGGCACCGGCGAAGAAGGCGCCCGCGGCGGCGAAGAAGACGGCGTCGGCGAAGCGGGGTGGGACGAAGGCGGCGAAGACCGCCAAGGCGGCGGAGGAGCCTGCGGGGAAGGCCGCGGCCGGGAAGAAGCAGGCGGGTACGAAGAAGGCCGCGGCCAAGAAGGCCACCGCGAAGAAGCAGGCGGGTAAGCGCGGCACGCGGACCGCCTCCTGAGGCGGCCCTGGCACCGGCGAGCGCGCACCGGCTGCGCGCCTGCGGCGGGCTGTCCCCTACCCGCCCCTTCCCACAACCGGGGCTCCGCCCCGGACCCCGCTCCTCAAGCGCCGGAGGGGCTGATTTCGGCCCGTCCGGGGTCCAGGGGGCGGAGCCCCATGGTTCGGGAAGGGGCGGGTAGGGGAACGCCCGCCGCAGGCGCAGTGCCGGTCAGCGGAAGTCGGCCGCCCGGTCCTCCACCCACTGCGCGAACGTACGCCCGGGACGCCCCGTAATGCGCTCCACCTCCGGCGAGATCGCCTGCGGCCGGTCCACGCACTCCGCGAAGACGCGCAGCAGCGAGTCCGCCAGCTCCGGCGTGAGGAACTCGCCGACCATCCGCTCCCGCGCCGCCTCGGGCGGGATCTCCTCGTACCGCAGCGGCCGGCCGATCACCTCACCGATGACGCGCACCTGATCGGCGAAGCTCAGCGACTCGGGTCCGGTCAGCTCGGGCGCCTGGCCGACCAGGTCGTCTGCGAGCATGGCACGGGCGGCGACCGCGCCCATGTCGGCCTCGTGGATGGCGGCCATCTGCGCCCCGGCGTACGGCCCGTACACCACGTCCCCGGCCTTGATCTGGTCCACCCACTGCAGGGCGTTCGCGGCGAAGGCACCCGGGCGGACGAACGTCCACTCCAGCCCCGTGCGCTCGACCTCGTCCTCCAGTGCACGGTGGCGAGCACCGATCGGGTTCGTCTGCGGATCGACGTCCTCCAGGACGGAGGACGAGGAGAGCATCACGATCCGCCGTACACCACTCTCCTTGGCCCGCTCCAGGAGCTTCTCGGTCCCCACCTGCCACGCCACCGCGGGGTTGAGGAACAGCGCCGTGGCGCCGTCCAGGGGCAGCTCCTCGGTGCGGGCCGCCCGCACGCCCTCCGGCAGCCGGGCCGTTTTGGGGTCGCGGGTGAGCGCGAGCACCTCGGCGCCGGCTTCGGCCAGCTCCTTCACCACATAACCGCCGACGTTTCCGGTGGCTCCGGTCACCACGAACATGATGGATCTCCTCGTCTGTCCTGTGATTGGTACCTAACCGCCGCCAGGTTCATCCAAACGGATGACGATGTCAAACGATTAGATGAGACCCTGTCGGGAACCCCCCGGCTAGCCTGTCCGGGCCGAGGAAGAGGAGATGACGACCATGCAGGGGACGCCCAAGAGGCCCCGCCGCGCCCCCACCCCCGAGGAGCGCAAGCAGTGCCCGGAGCGCTCCCGGCGGCTGCTGATGGAGGCGGCCAGGGACGTGTTCTCCGAGAAGGGGTTCGCGGGCGCCCGCGTCCAGGACATCGCGGACCGGGCGGGCCTCAACAAGCAGCTGATCGCCTACTACTTCGGCGGCAAGGAGGGCCTCTACCGGGAGCTCACCCGCGAGTGGCTGGCGCGCGAGGCGACCTTCAACGACCCCGCGGTCCCCTTCGAGGAACTGGTCGTCCGCTATCTCCGGGAGGCGTTCGACGACCCCCGCGCCATCCGGCTGGCCGTCTGGCGCGGGCTGACCGGCGATGAGGCGGCGGACGAGCATCCCGAGGACCTGTCCGATCTGCGACGCCGGCAGGCGGCGGGCGAGCTGGCCGACGACCTCGACCCGGCCGCCGTGCTGCTGATGTGCTACGCCGTGGTCTCCGCGCCCGCCACGATGCCGCACGCCGTCCGCCAGATCTTCGGCATCGATCCGGGCTCGCGGGAATTCCAGGAGCGGTGGGAGGAGCAGCTGCGCCGCATCATCCGCCATCTGGCGGCGTGAGACCCCGCCCTACTCCACCACCCCGTCGATCTGGAACGTCTGCACCGACTTCTCGGCGAACGGAACGCTCAGCCGCTTGCCGTCCAGCGCCGTGTCCCGGCGCGCGGTGTACAGATCGCCGGTGCCCGAGGTGTGGGTGGACCAGCGCGGCACCAGCCCGCCGGCGCCCCCGGTGACCTGGCCGAAGCGGGACAGGTCGAAGGTCAGCGTCTGCGCGGCGCCGGGGTTGACGGCGACGAGCACGAGCCGCCGCGCGCCCGGGTCGTACGCGGCGACGGCGTGGTCCGAGCCGGTGTCCAGGATCCGCATCCCGGGGCGGATGTGCCGGGTGAACTGGGCGAGCACGTAGTACTTGGTCTGCACGGCGCCGGGCCGGGCGGAGTCCGGGTCGTAGTGGATCAGCGCCCAGCCGGCGCTGGGATCCATCACTTGCCAGTAACACCACGCGGTGGGGTGCAGCCAGCGGAAGTCCAGGCAGAGGTTGGTGGCCAGGGTCAGCCCGGTGCCGTCCTTGTCGCCGGTCTCGGAGTTCCAGAGCTTCTTACCGGCCGCACGCACATCCGTGTACAGCAGATCGCGGCGGCCGCCCGAGCCCTGGTAGCCGTGGACGTTGACCTGGTCGACCAGCGCGCGGGTGGCCGTGTCGAAGGAGCCCCAGGTGGCGCGGGCCAGGTCGTAACCGGTCTCGTCCGACGCCGAGATCCGGGTGCCGGTCAGCCCGCGCGCGTCGAGCTCGGTACGGAGGTGGCCCAGGACGGTCCGCTGGACCGCCGCGTCGATATGGCAGCCCTCCTGCGTGCCGTCGGCCTTCCACCACGCGGAGGACGGCTCGTTGAACGCCTCGACGGTGGCGAAGCGGACGCCCCAGTGGTCCTGGGCGTAGCGGGCGGTGGCGGCGAGATAGAGCGCGAACTGGCGGTAGTTCCAAGGCTGAAGGTTGTTGCCGCCGTCCGCGGCGCCGGACGGGTTGTGATTGAGGCACATCCACCACATGGGCGAATTGGAGAACAGCTCGCTGACGGCGCCGCGCTGGACGGCCTTGACGAGTGCCGCCCGCTGGACCGCGTCGGCGCCCCAGTGCCAGGCGGAGGAGGCGGGGTCCTCGCTGTTCCAGTCGTGCCAGTAGCCCTCGATCTGCTTGAACCGGGGGATGTTGGGCGAGGCCACCATGGACGCGCCGCCCACGCTGTTCCAGGAGCAGCCGCCGAGGTTGTAGCGGGCGATGTTCAGCCCGAGGCCGGGCAGCGATGCGCCGCCGTAGGTCACGGCCTTGGTGGTGAAGAAGAGATCGGCGAAGTCGTCCCGCTGCCCGAAGAGATTGGCCCACCAGGCGAGCGAGGTGCCCCAGCCCTCCCAGGCCCCGTGGTCGGTGCCGGGGTCGACGCCGATGGTCTCGTCGGCCCAGGCGGTGCCGGTCATCAGCGCGGCGCCGAGCACAGTGGTGCCCGCCGCCGTCAGAAGCGTTCTGCGCCGCATCGTCCGTCCCCTCCGCCGCACCGGCCCCCGTCGCTTACGAAGCGTCGGGGCAGCGGCGGGCGTTGTCGAGAGGCGTGACAGCGCTTTCTAAGGATGGGCAGGCGGGCGAGCGGACGGCGGCCCGGCGCGGTGACGGGCCGTCGGTAATTCGGTTGCCTCCGCCCGTCCCCGTGTCCACGATGTCCGGGACCGCACCGCTACGAGCAGGAGCACAGGAGCAGCAGATGCGCCGATTCCTCGGAACGACCCAGCGCCCCTACCGGACGACCGTCTTCGAGGACTTCAGCATCCATGCCCAGCTCTCCACGGGTCTCCAGGACCCTGAACATCGGCGTGCTCGCCCATGTCGACGCCGGTAAGACCAGCCTCACCGAGCGGCTGCTCTACGACACCGGGGTGATCGACCGGCTCGGCAGCGTCGACGCCGGGGACACCCAGACCGACACCGGCGAGATCGAGCGGCAGCGCGGTATCACCGTGCGGACCGCGGTCGCGTCCCTCACCGCCGGGGACACCCAGCTCAACCTGATCGACACCCCCGGCCACTCCGACTTCATCGCCGAGGTCGAACGCGCCCTCGGCGTACTCGACGGCGCGGTGCTCGTGCTGTCCGCCGTCGAGGGCGTCCAGGCGCAGACCCGGGTGCTGATGAAGACGCTGCGGCGGCTGCGGCTTCCGGTGCTGCTCTTCATCAACAAGATCGACCGTGCGGGCGCCCGCGACGCGGGGCTGCTCGCCGACATCCGGCGCACCCTGGCGCCGCATCTCCTCCCCCTGACGGCGGTACGGGACCTGGGCACGCGGAACGCGCACGTCCGCTCGCGCTCCCTCGACGATCCGGACGTGCGCACCGAGGCGGCCGAGGTGCTGGCCGAGCTCGATGACGCGATGCTCGCGCGGGTCGTGGACGGCCCGCTCCCCTCGGCCGAGGAGGTGTGGGCCGCACTGGCGGCCCGTACGGCGCGGGGGCAGGTGCATCCGGTGTTCTTCGGCTCGGCGCTCAGCGGTCAGGGCGTCGGGGCGCTGGTCGAGGGGGTCGCGCGGCTGGTGCCGCCCGCGCCGGGCGGGACGGAGCCGCGGGGCACGGTCTTCGCCGTGGAGCGCGGTGGGGGCGGCGCCCGGGGTGGCGACGGCCGGTCCGGCGGAGGCGGCCGGGGTGGGCGGGGCGGCCGTACGGCGTATCTGCGGCTGTTCTCCGGTGAGGTGGCGTTGCGGCAGCGGGTGACGCTGCACCGCCGCGGGCCCGGCGGCGCGCCGACCGAGCACACCGGGCAGATCACCGCGCTGGAGGTCGTCGGCGCGGCGGGGGCCGCGCGGGGGCCGCTGACCGCCGGGAACATCGCGCGGATCAAGGGGCTGCCCGGGGTCCGGGTCGGCGACCGGCTCGGGCCCGTCCGCGACATCCCCTCGGACCGGCCGCACTTCGCCGCGCCCACCCTCCAGACCCTCGTCCACGCCCGCGAGCCCGGCGCCGCCGCCGCGTCCCGGCTGCACACCGCGCTGCTCGACCTGGCCGACCAGGATCCGCTGATCCACGCGCGGGCGATGCCGGGCGGGGCCACCTCGGTGCTGCTCTACGGCGAGGTGCAGAAGGAGATCATCGCGGCCACGCTGGTCCAGGACTACGGCGTCGAGGCGGAGTTCGAGCCGAGCCGTCCCGTGCTCGTCGAACGCCCCTCGGGGGTCGGCGAGGCCGGTCGTGAGATCGCCCGTTCCGGCCACACCGGGCCGTGGGCCACCGTCGGGCTGCGCGTCGAGCCCACCGCGCGCGGCGCCGGGGTGGTCTTCGGCTACGAGACCGAACTGGGTGCGCTGCCCCGCGCGTTCCACAACGCGATCGAGGAGACCGTGTACGACACGCTGTTCCACGGCCCCCGGGGACGCTCGGTGACGGACTGCCGGGTCGTCCTCGTCCGCTCCGGCTTCATCGGCCCGGTGAGCACCGCGGCCGACTTCCGCGATGTCACCCCCGTGGTGCTCGGGGAGGCGCTGGAGCGGGCGGGGTGGCGGGTGTACGAGCCGTACCACGCCTTCGAGCTGGAGCTCCCGCCCGAGACGCTCGCCGCGGTCACCGCCCAACTCGCCGCCGCCGAGGCGGATATCGGGGAGAGCGTGGACGGTGCCACGGGCCGGCTGCTCCGGGGCGAGATCCCGGCCCGCCGGGTGCACGGTTTCGAGCAGGTGCTGCCCCGGCTGACGCACGGCGAGGGGGTGTGGTGGTCCCGGCCGTGCGCCGACCGGCCGCTGCGCGCCGGGGCGGCGCGCGAACCGCGCGCCTAGGCGCCGCTAGATCCCGGGCTCCGCCACCCGGGTGTAGACGAGGCTGTTGCTGGTGCCGCCGGGCGTGGTGACCCGCACGTTCACCGGACCGGCGGCCCCGGACGGGGCGATGGCGGTGGCCCAGGTGTCCGAGACGACGGTGAAGGAGGTGGGTGTAGTGCCGAACAGCACCGTGCTGGTCATGGTGAGACCGCTGCCGAAGAGCGTGACGGTGGTCCCGGCGTCGAGCGGCCCCTGGGTCGGCGACAGGCTGGTGAGGGAGGGAGCGACGACATAGGTGTACGGGACGCCGTTGCTGGTGCCGCCGGGCGTCACCACCGTGATCTGCGCGGTGCCGCTGCCCGGCGGGGCCACCGCCGTGATCTGGGTGGCCGAGTCCACCGTGAACGAGGCCGCGGGCGTCGCGCCGAAGCGCACCGCCGTCGCGCCGAGGAGGTTGGTGCCGGTGAGGACGACGGTGGTGCCGCCGGTGAGGGGGCCCAGGGCGGGCGCGGCGCCGGTGAGGGTGGGGACGCCGACGTAGAAGTACGTCACCCCGTTGCTGGTGCCGCCCGGCCCGGTCACCGTGATCTGCACCGGCCCGGCGGCCCCCGGCGGGGCGACCGCGGTGATCTGGGTGGCCGAGGCGACGGTGAACGACGTGGCGGGCGCGGAGCCGAAGGTGACGCCGGTGACGCCGGTGAGGTCGCTACCGGTGAGCGTCACCGTGTTGCCACCGACGAGAGGCCCCTGGCCCGGGGACACGGAGGTGAGCGCGGGCACCGGCACCGCCACATAGCTGTACGCCAGCCCATTGCTCGTGCCACCCGGCCCCGTCACCGTGACCTGCACCGTGCCGCTACCCGGCGGCGCCACCGCCGTGATCTGCGTGGCCGACACCACCGTGAACGAAGCCGACGCCGAACCAAAACGCACCGCCGTCGCGCCCGTAAAGCCACTCCCGGTCAAGGTGACCGTATTGCCCCCGGCCGGCGGACCCTGCCCCGGAGACACCCCCGACAGCACCGGCACGGGCGCCGCCATATAGCTGTACGCCAGCCCATTGCTCGTGCCACCCGGGCCCGTCACCGTGACCTGCACCGTGCCGCTACCCGGCGGCGCCACCGCCGTGATCTGCGTGGCGGAGACGACGGTGAACGACGTGGCGTTGGCGGCCCCGAACCGTACCGCCGTCGCGCCGAGGAGGTTGGTGCCGGTCAGGGTGACGACCGTGCCGCCCGAGGCAGGGCCCGTCGTGGGGAAGATTCCGGTGAGAGCGGGCGCGCCGGCGTAGCTGTAGGCCACCCCGTTGCTGGTGCCGCCCTGCGTGGTGACCGTGATCTGCACGGTGCCGTTCCCCGGCGGCGCCACCGCCGTGATCTGCGTGGCGGAGACGACGGTGAACGATGTGGCCAGGATCGGGCCGAAGCGGACCGCCGACGGCTGGATGAAGTTGCTCCCGGTCAGGGTGACCAGGGTCCCGCCGCCGGGCGAACCGGCGGCGGGAGTGACGGAACTGATCACAGGAGGGGACGCCACGGCCGTCGAGGGACCGGTTCCTGTACCTGTGGCTCGAGGGGTACTCAAGGTGGATCTCCTTCTGGCGAGTCGTCCCACGGGTGATCAGATGCCGGGACCGGCCACGTACTGGAACGGGGTCGCGGCGGTGGCGCTGCCGGCCAGGTTGGTGACCGCGATGTCGGCGGGGCCGGGCTGTCCGTCCGCGGTGGGCGGCGAGACCGCGGCCAGGCTGGTGTCGCTGATGACGTTGAACGACGCCGCGACACCGCCGAAGGTCACCGATTGGGTGGTGGACAGGTTGGTGCCGGTGATGGTCACCGCGGTGCCGCCGGAGGGCGGGCCCGAGGTGGGCGTGAAGCCGGTGACCGTCGGGGTGTTCACATAGGTGTAGGAGAAGCCGTTGTTGCTGCCGCCCGCGGTGGTGACGCTCACCCCGACCGACCCGGCCGCCGCACCCGCCGGTACGACCGCGGTGATCTGGCTGTCGGAGACGACGGTCGGCGTCGCCGCGTTGCCGCCGAAGTTCACGGCGGTGGCGGTGGACAGTCCGGTGCCGTTGATGGTGACGGTGTTGCCGCCGGCGAGCGGCCCGGCGCTGGTGCTCAGCGAGGACTTGAAGGGGGCGCCGACGTAGTAGAAGTTCAGCGGGTTGCTGGTGCCGCCCGGCGTGGTCACGGTGACCGGCACCACCCCGTTGCCGGACGGCGTGGTGACCGTCACGCTGGTGGCGTTGTTGGCGGTGATGGTGGCCAGCTTGCCGCCGAAGCGCACGGCCGTGGCACCGGCGAGATTGGTGCCGGTGATGACGACGGTCGTACCGCCGGCGGACGATCCCTGACTGGGTGAGATGGGCATGGCGCAGTCCCTCCTGAGGTGAGGTGAGCTGAGGTGCGGGGCATCGAGGTAGACGGGACCGGGCGGGCTGGACCCGCTCGCGCTCACGGAAATCCGGTGCGCGACCGCGGGCGTTGGGGCACCCGCCCGGTCCTCCTCGCGCTACGCCTGGCGCCCGGCTCCGGCGAGGACGCGGCGCCCCCAGCGCCGAAAGACAACGGCGGGGGTTCCACCGCACACTTTCAGTAATCCATCCGACGTAGCCCGCCACAAGAAGGGTGACGCCACGTCACCCGAATGGCCGGGCGTACGGGATGGGCCGGGCCGGGCACCGCACGCGCCCGGCCTGCCATCCCGCTCCACGCCGTTCCGGCACGCCCCTTTCCGGGCCCGGTTCCACCCCTCACCCGTTCCCGTGACCCATCGGACGGACGGGTCACTTCCGTACCTCCCGGGCGTATGCTCTTGCCACATGGGGGCGGAAATGGGCATTACCGCCGATGAGACCTCCAGCGGGGGCACTTGGCGGGTAAGGATCCGGAGTTCGGTCGGTGACGTCCTGGGCGCCGGAATCCTTCTGGGCAGCGAGACGGTGCTGACGTGCGCCCATGTGATCCCCGACGACGGGCTCCCGGTGCCCGCCACCGAGGTGCTGGTCGACCTGGTCGAGGTGCCCGACGCCGCACCGGTCCCCGCGCGCGTCGCCGACGGCGGCTGGGTGCCCCAGCGCTCCGACGGATGCGGCGATGTGGCGCTGCTGCGGCTGGACCGGCCGCAGCCCGCCGAGCACGCCGCGCCGCTCTACCGGCTGCCGCCGGTGCTCGGCCGCCCGGTGTGGATGGGCGGCTTCCCCAAGGGGCTCGACAACGGCCACTATCTGCGCGCGAAGACCGCCGGGCGGGTCGGCCCGCGGGCGGAGTGGGTGGGGCTCGACCCCAAGTCGCCCCGGGATGTCGTCCGTAAGGGCTTCAGCGGCGCCGGGGTGGAGGACGAGGCGACCCGGCATGTGATCGGCATGGTCGTCAGCCGGTACGACGACCCCGTCGGCGTCCCCTCCGCCGAGCGCCTCAGCGTCTCCTACATGATCCCGGTGGAGACGATCGTGCGCCATCTGCCGGTGGTCCACCGCTGGTTACGGGGCGACCCCGGGGTGGACCGGCCGCTGGTCTCCCGGTTGACCACCGGCGTCCAGGACATCGGCTTCGCCCAGCGGCTCGCCGTATGGCTGCGCCGGGAGCCCCTCACCGGGCGCCCGGAGATCGCGGATGTGGAGACGGTGGTCATCGAGGACGACGACCACGCGCGGTACGAGGCGCTCAGCCGCGCCATCACGCTCGCCGACCGCGAGTTGTCGGGCGGCGGCCCCAACGAGGCGGTCTCCGCCGCGCCGCACGGCACCGTACCGCCGCTGGGCAGTGTGGACCTGGCCATCGACGTCACCGGCCGCACCGACACCGAGGTGGCGCTGCGGGTCGCGGACCGGATGGATCTGCGCTCGCCCGGCGACACCTCCCCGCTCAGCCGGGTCCGGGCCAACGCGGTGCCACTCACCATCGTGGCCGTCGGCGTGGACCGCGCCCGCGATCCGGAGGCGCTGGTCGGCTTCATGAAGCTGCTCGCCGACCGGGGCGGCCGGCTGATGCTGGTCTTCCGCGATCCCCACTCCCGTGGACTGCGCCTGGCCGAGCGGCTGTTCCGCCCCGAGGCGGCGCGGATCGACGGCTGGCTGGACGAGCTCGCCGCGCGGGTGGCCCTCGCCGCCGACCGCGAGCACGAGGCGGCCGAGCGCGGGGCGCGCCGCTCGTCCCTGTCGGACGCCGAGGACGCGACGGCCTTACGGATCAACCTGACCCGGCTGCGCTCCGACCCCGAGCTGCGCTCCCACCGCATCGTCGCCAAGCTGGCCGCGTTCGAGCACACGGTCCGGACGGTCGCCGAGCGGGCCGAGGAGACGCTGCGGGTGATCGAGGCCCAGCAGCCCGCGGTCCAGGAGCTCAAGTGGCAGCTGGTGTCGTACACGGCGATGCTCGGGAGCAAGGCGGAATCCGAGCGGGCCGAGCTGATTCCGCTGCACCGGGCCGCGGTGCGGCTGCTGGCCACGGTGCCCTGTGATCTGCCGGAGGCCCGCCGCGCCGTCGACCGGTTCGTGGCCGCCGTGCACACACCGCCGGAGGGGGAGGCGCCATGACGGACGGCAAGCGTCCGAACGGCGGTCGTCCGGACCACAGTCGTACGGGCGGCAGTCGTACGGGCGGCAGTCGTACGGGCGGCGATCGTCCGGACCGCGGTGGCCCGGACCGCGAGGGCCCGCGCTGCAATCGCCCGGACTGCCGCGGCGAGGGCCTGGGCCGGATCAACGCCCGGGGGTTCTGCACGGAGTGCGGCCGCAGGGCCCTGCCCACCGCCCCCGAGCCCACTCCCCCACCCGCCCAGGGGCGGACTGCCCCGCCCACCCGGCCCGGTGAGGCCCTGACGTCCGAGTCCACCGCGACCACGGCCCGTGCCCGCCGCCGCGATGTGGCGCGGAAGTTCACCGTACGGCCGGCGGGCGAGGACCCGCTGGCCCTGCCCCGGGTCGAACTTCCCTCGCTGCGCGACCTGGTGATGGACGATCCGCATCCCCCCTCGCGCGGCCAGACCTGCGGCTGGGAGGGGTGCGAGGAGATCGTGGGCGCGTCCTACGCCGGGCAGCCGGCGCTCTCCAGGGGCTACTGCCCGCGCTGCCGCCATCCGTTCGACTTCGCCCCGCGGCTGAGCCCCGGGGATCTGCTGGGCGATCAGTACCGGGTGATCGGCTGTGTGGGGTACGGCGGGCTCGGCTGGGTCTATCTCGCCGAGGACACCCAGCTGGACGACCAGCCCGTGGCCATCAAGGGGCTGATCAACAACGAGGACGAGGCGGCCCTGCGGACGGCGGTCGAGGAGCGCCGCTATCTGACCATGCTCGATCACCCCGGCATCGTCCGGATCATCAACTACGTCACCCAGCCCGACCCCCGGGACGAGACCGCGCTGGCGGGCTACATCGTGATGGAGTTCGTCGGCGGGATGACCCTCGCCCAGATCAAGGACCACATCGCGGACGCGGTGAGGCCGTACGACGGGCCACGGCTGTACGAGCACATCCTGGCCTACGGCTGTCTGGTGCTGCGCGCGGTGGGCTATCTGCACGGCGAGAAGCTGCTGTACTGCGATCTCAAGCCGAGCAATGTCATGCACTACGAGGACAGGGTCAAGGTGATCGACCTCGGCGCGGTGCGGCGGGTGGGCCAGCGGGACGGCGGGCCGCCCGTGATCACCGAGGCGTTCGCCGCCCCCGAGGTGCTGACCCGGGGCGTCTCGGCCCTCACCGAGCGCCATGACCTCTTCGGGGTCGGCAGGACGCTCGAAGAGCTCTCCGACAAGGCCACCCGGCAGGCGCAGCGGCCGCCGGGGCTGGGCGCCGAGTCCTACCGCCGGGTGCTGGCCCGCGCCACGGCGGCCGACCCGGAGCGGCGGTTCGGATCGGCCGCGGAGATGTCCGAGCAACTGTGGGGCGTCCTGCGGGAGATCCACTCGCTGCGGCTGAGCCGGGAGCAGCCGCAGCCGTCCACGCTCTTCGCCCCGACCTCGGCGCTGCTGGACTCCTCGCTGGGCCGGATCCCGGACCTGGAGCGCTGGCTGGACGGGGAGCCGCGCCCGCTGCTGGCCTCCGGGCTGCCCCGCCCCGAGCAGGTGCCGTCCGGGCTGCCGGTGCCGTTCCCGGACGCGGCGGATCCCGGCGCGGCGCTGCTGGGCGTGCCGACCGACAGCGGGCCCCGGCGGCTGATCGAGCAGCTGCACGCCTTCCCCCGCCCCTCCGCCGAGATCCGGCTGCGCACCTGCCGCGCCTTTCTGGAGCTGGGTGAACGGGAAGCCGCGGCCGCGGAGTTGGCGATCGCCGTGGAGCTGATCGGCTCCGCCGCCCCGTACGACTGGCGGCTGTCCTGGCACCGCGCCCTGCTGCGGCTGGCGCACGGCGCGGTGGCCGACGCCCGGGGGCAGTTCGACGAGGTCTACAGCGCCCTGCCCGGGGAGTACGCGCCCAAGCTGGCGCTGGGCTACTGCGCCGAGCACCTGGGCGACCACGAGGCCGCCAAGCGGTTCTACGAGGCGGTGTGGCAGCGCAACCGCTCGCAGGGCAGCGCCGCGTTCGGGCTGGCCCGGCTCCGGCTCGCGGCGGGCGACCGGGGCGGCGCGGTGGACATCCTCGGCGGGGTGCCGAAGGTCTCCCGCCACTACGACGCCGCGCGGATCGCCATCGTGCGGGTGCTGTCGGGGCGGCTGGGGCACCCCGACGCCCTGCCGACGGCCGAGGATCTGGCGGAGGTGCGCACCCGGCTGCCGCGGCTGTATCTGGACGAGGGGCGGGAGTCCGGCCCGGCCCGCGACCGGCTGACCGCGGAGTCGCTGGAGGTGACGCTGGACTGGGCGGAGCGGCAGTCCGGTGCCGGGGAGCGGAGGGGTGAGCCCGCCGGGCGCGCCCGTTCACGGCGCTGGGTGCGGAGGGGGCGCGCCGCCGCGGCGACCGAAGCGCTCCGGAGGGGAACCGAACCCCCGTCGCTGGTGTATGGAGAGTGGGAGGACGAAAGCGCGCTGCGCGCCGAATTGGAGCTGACGCTGCGCCGACTGGCCCGGCAGGCGGACAGCCCCGAGGCGCTCGGTGCGCTGATCGACCACGCGAACGCCATCAGGCCGGTGACCCGGGTCTGACGTCTGACAGGGGGATCAGATGAACGAGGACCGCAGAGAGCGACCACATGCCCCGGGCCCGGAGGGCGCGGACGGGGGTCCGGCCCTCACCCTGCGGGTGCATCAGAACAAGTACCTGCCCGCCTCGGCGGGCCGCACCGAGATGCACGCCATCGTCAGCGTGCGGGCCCGCGGCCTGGGCCCGGCGGCGGCCCGTACCGCCGCTTCGGAGGTCATCGTCATCGACTGCTCGATGTCGATGAGCTGGCCGCCGACGAAGATCGCGGCAGCGCGGCGGGCCACCGCCACCGCGGTCGGCATACTCCGCGACGGCACCCGTTTCGCGATCGTCGAGGGCACCGAGCAGGCCCAGGTCGTCTATCCGTTCACCGGCGGCATGGCGGTCGCGGGGCCCGACACCAAGGCCGCCGCCGCCCGGGTCGCGGCCCGGCTGCCCGCGGTCGGCGGCACCGCGATCGGCTCCTGGCTGGATCTCGCCCGCCGGCTCCATCTGCGGCAGCCCGCCGCGATCCAGCACACCCTGCTGCTCACCGACGGCCGCAATGAACACGACCCGCCCGGCTATCTCGACAAGGTGCTGGACGCTTGTGCCCCGCATTTCACCTGTGACGCGCGCGGGATCGGCGACGGCTGGGACGCCACCGAGCTGAAGCGGATCGCCCGCCGGCTGCACGGCAGGGCCGACGCGGTCCTGGAGGACGCCGCGCTGGCCGCCGAGTTCGAGGATCTGGTCTCCGCCTCGATGGCCAAGGCGCTGGCCGGGGTGCGGATCCGGATCCGCACCCGGGCGGGCAGCCGGGTCGGCTTCGTCAAGCAGGTGCACCCCACCCGGGTGGACGTCACCGACGAGGGCGTCCGCCCCGATGAGCGCACCTGGGAGTGGACCACCAAGGCGTGGGGCGACGAGACCCGCGAGTACCAGGTGTCCGTGCTCGCCGATCCGCGGGGCGATCCGACGGGTGAGGACGTCGAGCTGGCCACCGTGGAGCTGGCGGTGGAGGGCGACACCGCGCTGCCGCCGCCCGAGCCGGAGTCCCTGCTGGTCCAGTGGACGGACGATGTGCTGCTGTCGTCCCGGATCGACCCCCGGCTGGCGCACTACGACGCCGACTCCGAGCTGGGCCATGCCATCACCGCGGGCTGCGACGCCTACGAGGCGGGTGACCGGGACCGGGCCCGCCGCCAGTGGGCGCGCGCCGTCCAGCTCGCCCATCAGCTCGGCAGCGAGAAGATGCTGACCCGGCTGAGCGGGCTGGTCCACATCGTCGACGCCGCCACCGGCGAGGTGCGGATCCGCGAGCCCATCCGGCCGCTGGACCTCAACTCGGCGATCATCGTGTCGGAGGAGAGCGTCCACTTCGTGGGGGTGGACCGCCCGGGGGCCGCCGCGCCGCCCGCCGCGGATGTCATCTGCCCGGCCTGCGGGCGCCGGTCGCCCGCCACCGCCGAGTTCTGCCAGCAGTGCGACACTCCGCTGGGCGCCGAACCGGGCGGCGCGACATGAGCGGCACCCGCGCCTTCCTGGTCCGCCGGCTGACCGCCCTGCTGGTGGTCACGGCGGTGGCCGTGACCACGCTGTTGGCCGCCTACTACGGCGTCAGCCGCAACTCCGCGGCGGTGACCGACCGCTCCACCCCGGCGATCCTGCAGGTCGCCGCCTCCATCGACGCGCTGAACGCCTCCTATGACGAGGCGAAGCGCAGCATCTCGAGCCCCACCGCGGAGTTCGAGGGGCTCAGCGAGGAGTACCGCAACCAGCTCTCCACGGCCAAGCAGAGCCTGGCCCAGGTGTCCAAGAGCACCATCGGGGGCGAGTCGGCGCGCGGGTCGCTGCGCACCACCGCGGCGCTGGTGACGTCCTATGGCGACACCGTCGAGCAGGCGTACGCGAACCGCGACAACCCCACGCTCCGCGATGCCTATCTGGGGTACGCCGACTCGATACTGCGGCATGGCCACAGCGGCATCCTCGACCGCCTGAAGGCGGTGCAGCAGCGGCAGTTCGACGTGCTGGACGACCAGACCTCCTTCGGCTGGCTGCTGACCTTCGCCTGGTGGCTGCTGGTGCCCGGGCTGTTCCTCACGCTGGCGGCGCTGCTGGTGCACACCCAGCGCTTCCTGCGGCGCCGCTTCCGCCGGCTGGTCAATCCCTGGCTGGCGGCGGCGACCGCGCTGCTCATCGCGCTGCTGCCGCTGGCCGCCTTCACCTATCAGACCCAGGACCGGCTGGAGTCGGCCGGGGCCAGCCTGACCCAGTCGGGCATCGGCCACAACGGTGGCCCCACCGCCAGAAAGGTGGCGAGGACGATGCGGAACGCGCACTGGCAGGCCGGTGCGGTCGGCTGGATACCCGTGGGCGGCGCCGTGCTGGCCGCGCTGATCCTGGTCGGTCTGCAGCCGCGTATCGACGAGTACCGGTTCCAGTCCCGATGAGCGCGGCGAAGCGGTCCGGCCAGGCCACGGCCACGGTCCTCGGGCTGTGGATGGTGCTGCTGTGTGTCGTGGGCGCCGGGGATACGAGCGGCTGGCAGTCGCGCGGCAGCGTCAGCGTGCTGGCCTCCTGGACCGGCGCCGAGGGCGAGGCGTTCCGGCACCTGCTGGACACGTTCACCCGGCGCACCGGCATCCATGTCGACTACCAGGGCACCACCGCGCTGCGCGAGGTGCTGTCCTCGGAGGTCGGCTCCGGAACGCCACCCGATATCGCCGTGCTGCCCAGCTCGGGCGAGCTGGCCGCCTACGCCCGCCAGCGCCAGCTCACCCCGCTGAACGGAGTCATCCCGAGCCACGAGCGCACGGCGTACGGGCAGCTGTGGACGCCCCGGCTGAGCGCCGACGGGCCGGTCTACGGCATCGCGGTCAAGGCCGACCTCAAGAGCATCGTGTGGTACGACCACGCCCGCCACCGTGACACGCTGCCCGGCCTCGCCGCCGACGGCCGCCAGTGGTGCGTCGGCATGGGCGACGACGCCACCTCCGGCTGGCCCGGCACCGACTGGATCGAGGATCTGCTGCTCCAGCAGCAGGGCAGATCCGTCTACCAGGACTGGGCCACCGGAGGGCTGCCGTGGACGGACCCGCGGGTGAAGCGGGCCTGGGAGAGCTGGGGGTCGCTCTTCGGCAGGGACACCGCGCGCACCGCGCTGACCACCGACTTCCGCGAGGCCGGGAGCAAGCTGTTCCACGCGGACCCGCCGTGCGCGCTGGAGCACCAGGGGTCGTTCATCCGCAGCGGCTACCCCCGACCGGAGAGGGCGGACTTCACCTTCTCCCGCAGCCTGCTCCCCGATGCCGACCGTGACTCCACCGCCCGGGAGGTGTCGGGGGACTTCGCCGCGATGTTCCGTGACACCCCGCAGGCCCAGGAGCTGATGCGCTATCTGGTCTCGGCCGACGCCCAGCGGACCTGGGGCCGGCAGACCGCCACCAAGAGCACCCACCCGTTCTTCGCCAACCCTGACGTTCCGCTCGACGCCCAGGGCGACGACACGGTGGACCGGAAGATCGCGGAAACCCTCCGGGACTCGGCCTCGCTGTGTCTGGACGCCTCCGACGCCATGCCCACCCGGATGCGGCTCGCCTTCCAGCGCGCCGCACTGACCTACCTCAGCGACACCACCAAGCCACCGGACGGGCTGCTGCGCAGCCTGGAGAAGGTGCGCCAGAGCCTGCGCCACACCCCTGACCAGCCCTGGCTGTCGACGGTCTGCGGCTGAGCGGGCTCACGGCACCATCTCGTCCGGGCAGGGCGTGCCCCGCGGCAGCTGGTACTTGCCCGTTATCCGGTAGACACCGGCCCGGGGGGCGTGCAGCACCGTCCACTCGTCCTCCGGCTGGCCCTCCTCACCGCCCTCGGTCTGCTTGGTGAGGCAGCCCTCGCGGTTGACCGGCAGCCGGTCGTCCTCCCCCTTCGGGGCGCGGACGCTGTGGCCGTCGTCGTCCACCAGGCCCAGCCACGGCGAGTACGGGATACGGATGAGCACCGGGCCCTTGGAGCGGACCGACAGCACCAGCTGATCGGCGCCCGCTCGCTGCACGGTGGCGGGCGGGTCGGCGATCTGCGTGGGGTCCTTGACCTCGTACAGCTTCCAGTTGGCGTCCGACCAGACCTGGCGCAGATACGGCAGCTCGGTGCCGAGCAGCTTGGCCTCCTGCTCCGCCGCGGTGTCCGGGTCGTCCGCGGGCAGCACCACATAGTGCACCGCCCAGCGCTTGAGCCATTCGTGGTAGCTGGCCGGGGTCAGGGTGTCCTCGCCGTAGAAGATCGGGTTCCGGTCGAGGTCGCGCTGGCGGTTCCAGCCGCGCGCCAGATTGACGTACGGGGCGAGCGCGGAGGACTCGCGGTGGCTGCGCACCGGAACCACCTCGACCCGGCCCCGGTCGGCCTTCTCCCGCTTGAGCCGGTCGACCAGCGGCGCCAGCTCACGGGCCCAGGACGCGGAGGGGGTGGTGTGGATGACGTCGTCGGCGGTCTTGACCCCCTGCCACACCGTGACGGTCGCGAGCGCCAGCACCAGGACGGTCCAGCGGCGGCCCGCGGGCGTGGAGCGCAGCTCGGCGCGCGGCGGCTTGCGCAGGGCGGTCAGCACGGCGATCAGCACCACTCCGCCGAAGATCATGCCGAGGCGGGAGATATTGGTGCCGATCTGGGAGGGAATCACCCAGGTGAGCACCACCCCGAAGCAGTAGAGCCCGGCCCCGACCCGCACCGTCGGCCAGGTGCGCGGTACGCACATCAGCACGGCGGCGCCGGTGATGAACGGCAGGATCACCGACCCGATGGTCATCGGCTGCTCACCGGAGAACGGGAACAGCCACGCCGACAGGCCGACCACCAGCGCGGGCGTGATCCCCAGCGCGTACGCGGCGGGCCGCCGCTTGGTCAGCCACAGCCCGGCGGCCACGACGCCCACGAACAGACCGGCCACCGGGCTGGACATGGTCGACAGCGCGGCCAGCAGCGCGGCCAGTATGAAGCGTCCCGTTTTGTGGTGCCAGCGCCGGGACCGCCACCTGCGCGGCCAGGCGAAGATCACGGCCACCGCCGCGAGCCCGAACATCGCGCCGAGCCCGAAGGTCACCCGGCCCGAGATGGCGTTGCAGGTCAGCGCGAACGCGCCGTAGAGGGCGGGCCACAACGGCCGCCGCACGACACGGCTGCGCACCAGCAGCAGCGCGAGCAGCCCGGCGGACAGCGTCCCCGCGATCACCATCGTCGAGCGGACGCCGAGGACCGCCATCAGATAGGGCGAGATGACGCTGTACGAGACCGGGTGCATCCCGCCGTACCAGGCCAGGTTGTACGCCGAGTCCGGATGCTGGAGGGCGAACTCCGCCCAGGCGTCCTGCGCGGCGAGGTCACCGCCGCTGTTCGCCAGCAGCGCCACCCACAGCAGATGCAGCAGCGCGGCGGCGGCCAGCGAGGCGCACACAGGATGGCGCAGGGCCGTCCGGGCGCGCTGGAGCAGCCCGCCGGAGGCGGCCCGGCCGCCCTCACGCTCCGCCTCGCCCGGGCCCGTCGGCTCGGCCGGCCAGCGCTGCGTGGGTACGCGTATTCGTGCGGCGGTGCTCTCCTCCGAGCCCCCGCTTTCATCGGCCCGTGTCGGATCCACGGTGGTCACTGCGGCTCTCCCCGTCTTCCCCCGAGGTCTGCCCCATCGTCCTCAACCCCGCACCGGGTCACTCCGGTTCGCATGCGGCGGGTCCAGGCCGGGGACCCACCGACGCTAGCACGCGCCGGCGGCCCCGAACCGCGTCGGGCCCCGGCGGCGTTTCGCGCCGGGGCCGCTCCGCTTGTCCCCTTGAACCCACTTCCCCGGTGGGTCAGCCGATACGGGTCAGTTTCGCGCCGAACGACGGCTCGGACAGGTCATCCTGCAGGGCCACCGGCGCCGTGAGCTGTCCGGGGCCCGTGCCCACGGTCACCTCGCCGACGACCGTGCCCGCCTTGGCCGAGTGCGGCACCTTCTTACCGCCGTCGCTAATCTTGATGTCGACCCCCAGACCGGACCAGCCGACCGCCTTCAGATCCTTGGTGGCGACGACCGGCGTGGTGCCGCCGAGCCCGTCGTCGATCTGGCCGACCACATCCCCCTTCTTGATGACGGTGGCCGAGGTGAGGGCGTCCTGCAGGGTGCTGATCAGCTTGTAGCTGTTGGTCTGGGCGAGCTGGAGGCTGGCGTCCAGCGTGGTGGTCGCGCGCTGTTCGAGGACGACACCGAGGATCCGCTGCTTCTTGCCGTCGATCGTCCGCACGGCGCCCCACATCAGCGCACCGCCGGCCGGGGTGGACGAACCGGTCTTGATACCGATCACGCCCGGCTTCACCAGCAGATTGTTGTTGTTGTAGATCCGGTCGCCGAGCCCCGGGATCTCGGTGTTGGGCGTCGCCACGACCGCCCGGAACGCCTCGGACTGCATCGCCGCCTTCGCCAGCTTCAGCTGGTCGGCCGCGGTGGACTTGGTGGACTCCTTCAGACCGCTGGGGTCGGTGTAAGTGGTCTGCTTCATCCCCAGGCTCTCGGCCGCGTCGTTCATCTTCTTCACGAACGCGTCGAGCGACCCGGCGTCCCAGCGGGCGAGCAGCCGGGCGATGTTGTTGCTGGAGTTGATCAGCAGCAGCTGGAGCAGCTGATGCTGGGTGAAGGTCTGCCCCTCCTTGACCTCCGCCCGCGACTCGTCGGCGGACTTGGCCTCCTCGGCCGCCTGCGCGTCGATCTTGATCTTCGGGCCCTGTGCGTCGCCCTTCAGCGGATGGTCCCTGAGCACCACATAGGCCGTCATGACCTTGGTGACGCTGGCGATCGGCACGGGCTTCTGAGCCCCGGAGGTGCCCAGGCTGCCCACGCCCTCGACCTCCGCGGCCGACTGCCCCTGGCTGGGCCACGGCAGGGAGAGCTCGCCGCCGTCGAAGCGGTAGGAGGAGTCGGCGGTGAGGTTCAGCGACGGCTCCGGCAGCGGCCGCAGCGCCTGGATGACACCCAGGATGATCACGAGCAGCGCGGCCAGCGGCGTCCAGATCTTGACCCGGCGGACCGCCGTCCGCATCGGCGTCTCGGGCTTGGGCGGCGTATTGGTCAGCTGCGCCAGCAGGTCGAGCGGTGCGGGCTGCTTGCCGTCCGAGGTCATCGGCGGCAGCGGCTGCTGCTTGGTCCGCTCGGCCTCGGGCACGCCGGCCGGCGGGGCGGCGGGGGCCGACGGCGCGGCGGGCGGGGCGGAGGGCTTCGCCGGGGCCGGGTCGTCGGGGGACCGCAGCGGTACGAACTTGCTGGTCCGCTCGTTGTCCGACTCACCGACGGGCTTCTTGCCGGGCGCCTTCTCGGAGGTCTTGGCCTCGGACGGCTTCTCGGACGGCTTCTTGTCAGCCGGGGGGCTGACCGCCTTGAAGGCGGTGGTCGGCTGGTCGACGCCCTTCCTGCCGTCCTTACCGTCCTTACCGTCCTTGCCGGGCTTCTCCGGGAGCACGCCGAAGGCGGCCGTCGGGCGGTCGACCGGCTTGCCGGAGGCGTCGTCGTCCGCGTCGGACGCGGCGGCCTTCCCGGACGCGCCCTTGGGCTCGCCCTCCTCGGCCCCCTCCTTCCTGTCCCCCTCTTTCTCGTCCTTGTCCTCAGCCTTGGCGTCGCCGTCCGCTTTGGGCTTCACCGTGCGGAAGACGGCCGTGCGCTGATCGACCGACGGCTTCGACGGCTCGTCGCCGTCCTCGTCACCCTCGGTGGCGGCTTCGGCCTCGGACGCCTCTTCAGCCGTCGCGTCGGCGCCCGCCTTGGGCTTGACCGTACGGAAGACGGCGGTCCGCTGATCCACGGGCGACTCCGACGACTCGCCGCCGTCCTCGTCCGCCTCAGCTTCGGCCTCTGGCGCACCCTCAGCCTTCGCGTCACCGTCCGCCTGCGGCGTCACCGTACGGAAGACAGCCGTCCGCTGATCCACCGACGGCTCCGAAGACTCCGCCGCCGGGCCGCCGTCCTCATCCGCCTCGGCATCGGCTCCGGTCTCGGAGGCGCCTTCAGCCTCTGCATCGGCATCGGCATCGGCGCCACCGGCGCCCTCCGCGTCCGCTTCCGGCTCCACGTCCGCCTCGGACGCATCCCCCTGGGGTGCTGCGTCGGGCGCACCGGAATCCGCCTCCGGCTCGTCCTTCGCCTCCGACGTCCCGGAACCTTCGCCCCGTTCACCATCGCGAACACCAGAAACCTTTGCGTCGTCCCCGTCGGCAGCCGGTGCCTTCGGTTCCGCTTCAGCCTCCGCTTCGGTCCTCGCCCCGGAGGCCGCCTCGGAGGTCACATCGGGCTCATCGGAAGCCGCCCGCGGCTCACCGGAACCCGACCGGAGGTCGTCGGACACGACGGCGACCGCCGTCGAGCCCTGGGCCGCCTCCGCTTCGCGCGAGATCGCGAGCCGCGGATCGCTTTCTCCCCTAGCCGTCTCCCCCGACGACTTCTGCTGATCCGACCTGCCGGGGGACTCGCCCGCCACCGATGCCTCCTCGATATGTGTCGCGGGACGCCCTACGCCCCGTGGCGTCACGTCCCGCAGCCCAAGCTCTACCAGTGTCCTGTGTGTCCGGCACGCGATGGCGCAACGCCACAGCCGGAGAGCGTCCTCAGGTGCCCGCCCACCCGCTAGACGAGAAAGACATACCTACTGGTTCCCACCCAAACCCCCCAGGCACTCTCGACAGACCAATGTGAGAGGGGTCACCCTGTCATTCATCCACGCGGGGAGGCATGGATGGGCAGGAGCCGCAGAACAATTCCGGAGGAGCTTCTGCTGCTCGCTTTGGACCCGACCACGGGTACCACGGCGCAGCCGCAGTCGCTCGACCTGGGTCTTGCCGGGGCACAGCTAGTGGAGCTGGCCCTGGCCGGACGGATAGCCCCTGACGGGGATCGTATCGCCGTGGTGCTGCCACGGCCGACCGGAGATCCGACTCTGGACTCCGCATTGGAGTTGCTGCGCCGACGCGGCAGCCCGGTGCGCGCGGTCCACTGGATCGGCGGGCCCCGGCTGGGGCTGCGCCAGACGTACCTCACGCACCTGGAGCGTTGCGGCATGGTGCATGCCGTGGCGGGCCAGATGTGTGGCGTACTGCCGACGACGCGCTACCAGGCGACGGACACGGCGATCAGCCGGGAGATCAGGGCCCGGCTGGACAGCGCGATCCGCACCGGCGTACCGCCGGACCCGCGGACCGCCGCGCTCGCCGCCCTGGCCCACGCGGTCGGGCTCGGCAAGCATCTGTATCCCGGGAACGAGGGGCGCTCCTCGCGCTCCAGGCTCCGGGATCTGATCCGGCACGACCCGATGGGCGGTCTCGTGGCGCACGCCGTGATGGACGTGCAGAACGGTGTCGCGGCGCAGCCACGGCGCGCACCGGCCCCGGGCCGACAGGCGGGAGCAGGCGCCGCGGCGGAGCCCGCGGCCGGCGTTCCGGCCCAGCCGTCCCGCCGCGGGAGCATGGCCCGCGTCGGAGCGCGCTGAGGCCCCTTCGGGGCACCACCGCACCACCACGTACGACCAGCCCGTCGAACGCACCAGCAGCCCGTCAGCGGGGCGGCGGAGACCGTTCCCGGCACCGTCCGGGGCGGAGCGCCACCGTCCGGCTCCGGGCCGCACCGAGCACCACTCACGCTCCACCGACCGCACCGCAGTCCCCACTGACCCGGTTCGGGAGCCGCTGAAGCGCGCGGGGTGGTGGGACGGCCGATTTGGACGACCGGCCGTCCCGCCGCCCCGCGCGCGCGTTCGTCCACCGTGGTGCGGCCGCCTTTGTGCGGCCATTTCCCAGCGCGCCCCCGTCCGGTAGTGGCAGGCTGCTGAACAGCAGAAATCAGCAGCACGAAGCCGGAGGTGCACGTCCTGTGACATCGAACGTCGGCCCCACTGTCCGGCGACGCCGGTTGGGCCAGGAGCTGCGCAGACTCCGCCAGGAGAAAGGCATGACGGCGGAGGAGGTGGCGGAGGAGCTGATGGTCTCCCAGTCGAAGATCAGCCGACTGGAGAACGGGCGCCGCAGCATCAGTCAGCGCGATGTGCGCGACCTGTGCCGCACCTACAAGGTGGAGGACAAGGCGCTGGTCGATTCCCTGATGCAAATGGCGAAGGAGTCGCGCCAGCAGGGTTGGTGGAACGCCTTCGGCGATGTGCCGTACAGCGTCTACATCGGATTCGAGACGGACGCGGCGTCCCTGCGGGTCTATGAACCCCAGGTGCTCCCCGGCCTCTTGCAGACACCGGACTACGCGGAGGCGGTGATCAGCGGCGCCCTCCCGGAGGCCCCGCAGGACCAGATCGCCCAGCGGGTCCAGGTCCGGCTCAGGCGCCAGGAGCGGATCACCGATCCGCTGGCCCCGCTGCGGCTGTGGGCGGTCGTGGACGAGGCGGCGATGCGCCGGGTGGTCGGCAACTCGAAGATCATGAGCGATCAGCTGGACTATCTGGTCCGGATGAGCCACGAGCCCCATGTGACGGTCCAGGCGCTTCCGTTCGACATGGGGTCGCATCCGGGGATGAGCGGGCAGTTCACCATCCTGGAGTTCTCGGACGAGTCGGACACCAGCGTCGTCTATCTGGAGGGCGTGACCAGCGACCTGTATCTGGAGAAGCTCAGCGATGTGCAGAGCTACAGCATGATGTACGAGCATCTGCGGGCCCAGGCGCTGAACGCGGATCAGAGCCGCCAGTTCATCACCGAGATGGCCCAGGAGCACGCCCGTCGGCACCAGGAGGAGGGCGAGGCCGCCCCGGCGGACTGAGGGAGGACGGGAACGCTCCGGCGCGAGGGATGAGGGGCGGAAGATACACCTCCGCACCGTGTTGCGGAAGGGGCCACGGGAATATGCCATCCGGTCGAGTGAATGGCCCGCTTTCCGGACGATGTTGCCGAGTAACGTCGGTGACGCCTCCAAACGGGGGTGGGTCTCATCGACAAAACGCATCGGAGCAATCGTGTCCATTCAGCAGGGAAAGACGAGCATGTGGGTGAAATCCTCGTACTCGGCCGGAAACGGCGCTTGCGTGGAAATCTCCTCCCCGGTCACCAGCGAGATCGCCGTGCGCGATTCCAAGGACCCCCAGGGACCGACGCTCAGCTTCGCCCCCGCATCGTGGTCGGCCTTTGTGTCCGACGTCAGCCGTGGCGCCTTCGACCTCGGCTGATTGACCTGACACCCGGCCGCGGCAGCGCGGTCGGCGGCGCAGGGCCGCAAGCCTGTACCCGAGCCCTCTCGACCGGTCGCCGTCCCTGCCGAGAGGGCTCCAGGCGTTTCCGGGGCATTCCCGCGTCGCCGCTTCAGCGGAGTTCTGCCACGTATTGGTCTGTACCGGGAATCGTCGGAATGAACGGCGCCATGAATTCCACCCGGCCCCGACCTGCATCGGCCACCTCACCGTCGAGACCGGTGAAACAGCGCTCCCAGCATTCCCGGGGATCGGACTGCAGGAACCAGAGCAGCGTCAGCCGGGTGTCGACCCCCTCGACCTGCCGCACATACGCCATCCGGTCCGAGGGCAGCGGGGTCGGCCGGAAGACCGTGACCATCGCGGCGGGCGAGCCCGCGAGCCGGCGCGGCAGATGTCTGGATCGGAGCCACGCGAGCAGTTCCTCCCGCTGCTCGGGGCCCTCGGTCTCGATCACCTCCAGCGCCAGCCCGGCGTAGGGGTGGTCCAGCGCGTGGTGATCGCGCGGACCTGCCGCCCCGTCCCGGTAGACGGTCGCCTCGTGGTCCTGGAAGGCCGTGAAGACATGCGTACGGTCCTGGTAGACCCGCCCGTCCCGGAGCAGCCGCTTGTTGATCCCGACCGTCCACCGCATATGGTCCGCGTAGCGCCCCTCGGTGAGCCAGTAGACGGAGAGGTAGCAGCCGGCGGTCACCGGTCGGGCGATCGCCGACTTCTCCGGATAGCGCAGCAGTTGCAGTTCGCGGGTGGCGACCCAGCGGCGGCCCGCGTAGATCCACGGCATGGCCATCGCGCCCGCGATGAAGTGGTCGTCCTCGTACCAGCGGTTGTAGGCGTACTCATGGCCCGGATGCGGCTCGACCATCGTGATCAGGGCATGCCCCGGGCGCACTCCGTACGGGCCGACGGAGGCCAGTTCCGCGTACGCGTCACTTGTCATGCCCCCCAGGTTTAGCTGACGAGACGTCAGTTGGGGAGGGGGCTGTCGGTATCAAGTGCGCGGAATCGGACGGCGGCCGTACGGCCGGGACTCGCCTTCCGCCGGAGCCCGACCGCTGCCGCGCTCTGGCCATCTGAGGGCCACAACCCTAATCTGACGCGACGCCGGACACGGGAGGTGCCGCCATGCCGCTGCAGGGCAAGACCGTCGTCGTCTCCGGGGTCGGGCCCGGGCTGGGGGCCCGGGTGGTGGCCGCGTGCGTCCGGGACGGGGCGCGGGTGGTGATGGGGGCGCGGACCGAGGAGCGGCTGCGGAAGGTGGCGGAGGAGGTCGATCCGGGCGGTGGGCGCACCGCCTGGCGGCCGACCGACATCGCCGACGAGGAGCAGTGCGAGGCCCTCGCCGCGCTCGCCGCGGACCGCTTCGGCCGGATCGACGCCGTCGTCCATGTGGCCGCGCTGGACAGCCACTTCGGCGGCCTCGAGGACGCCGACTTCACGTCCTGGGCCGAAGTGGTGGACATCAATCTGTTCGGGACGCTGCGGATGACCCGCGCCTGCCTGCCCGCGCTCAAACGGAACGGCGGCTCGGTCGTGCTGATCGGCACCCAGTCGTCCTCCGCCGCCCCCACCAGGGTGCGCCAGACCGCGTACGCCGCCTCCAAGGGCGCGCTGACCTCCACCATGTACGCGCTCGCGCGCGAACTGGGTCCGCACCGGATACGGGTCAACACCGTGCAGCCCGGCTGGATGTGGGGGCCGCCGGTGCGCGCGTATGTGGCCTTCACGGCGCAGACCGAAGGGGTGAGCGAGGCCGAGGTGCTGGCCCGGCTCACAAACGCGATGGCCCTGCCCGAGCTGGCGACGGACGGGGATGTGGCGGAGGCCGCGGTGTTCCTGGCCTCCGACCGGGCCCGGGCGATCACCGGACAGTCGCTGCTGGTGAACGCCGGTGAGCTGATGCGTTAGCGCGACTCCTGTCCGGCCTTTCGGGATCCCGCTCCCGTACGACCCATCGATCGGTGGGCGTGCGTCTGACGAAGTGCCCGCTCATCGTGGGTTCACGAGCATGCGAACGACAACGCCCCGTCAGGTCAAGAAAGAGTAAATTCGTTCTTCTTTCTGATCTGTGTTCACACTCGTGACCCTTAGAACCCTTGACCGGTCACCCGAACGAGCGGTTCAATCCCGGAAGTACCCCGCTCCCGCTCGGGGGAACCGCCCATGACGAACGTCGCGGCGAAGTGCGCACCCGTTCATATGGCGGACCCCTGGAGGGGACATGAACAGTCTCGACTGGGTTGTACTCATCGGCTACTTCGGTGTCATGGTCGGCATCGGCCTCTGGTCGCACAAGCGCGTGGACAACGTCAGCGACTTCTTCACGGCCGGCGGCAAGATGCCCTGGTGGCTGTCCGGCATCTCGCACCACATGTCCGGCTACAGCGCGGTGATGTTCACGGGATACGCGGCCATCGCCTACCAATACGGCATCACTTCCTATGTCACCTGGTCCTTTCCGATCGCCATCGGCATCGCGATCGGCGCCAACCTCTTCGCTCCGCGCCTCAACCGGGTGCGCAGCAAGCTGAAGGTGGCCTCACCGCTCGAATACCTGAAGAACCGCTACAACCTCCCCACCCAGCAGGCGCTGGCCTGGTCCGGGGTGCTGTTGAAGATCGTCGACGTGGGTGCCAAGTGGGCGGCCATCGCCACCCTGTTGTCCATCTTCACCGGCGTCTCGCTCAACCAGGGCATCCTGATCACGGGCGTGGTCACCGCCATCTACTGCACGGTGGGCGGGCTGTGGGCCGACGCGCTCACCGAACTCGGCCAGTTCATCATCCAGCTCATCGCGGGCATCGCGATGCTGATCGCGGTCCTCAACGAGCTGGACGGCTTCTCCACCTTCTGGACCGTCTGGGACGACCTCCCCAGCAGCCACCACGAGCCGACCGTCGGCCCGTACACCCTGACCTTCCTGCTCGCCTACCTCTTCATCAAGACCTTCGAGTACAACGGCGGCATGTGGAACCAGGCGCAGCGCTACATGGCGACCGACAGCGCCCACTCCGCCAGGCGTTCGGCCCGTCTGTCGGCCGTCCTGTGGTTCGTGTGGCCGCTGGTCCTGTTCTTCCCCATGTGGGTCGCGCCCCTGATCATCAAGACGGACAAGCCCGCCGACTCCTACGCCGAGATGGCCGAGCACCTGCTGCCGCACGGTCTGCTGGGGCTGGTGATCGTCGGCTTCTTCTCGCACACCATGGCAATGTGCTCCTCGGACGCCAACGCGATCGCGGCCGTGGTGACGCGGGACATCATGCCCGCGATCTTCAAGTCGGTCCGGGAATGGTCCACCCGTACCGGGCTGCTCGCCGCCCGCTACACCACGCTGCTCTTCCTCGCCCTGTCCATGGCCATCGCCACCCAGGTCAACTCGGACTTCTTCGGGGACATCATCACCGTGGTGATCAAGTGGGTCGCCGGGCTGATGGGGCCGATCGCGATCCCGCTGATGCTGGGCATGCTGCGCGCCTTCCGCAAGTCCGGCCCGACGGCGGCCCTGGCCAGCTGGGCGCTCGGTCTGATCGCCTTCTACCTGGTCAACTACCCGATCAACGACGCGATCGACGGTGGCGTGAACCTGGAGTACCAGATCTCCATCCCGCTCGCGGTCTCGCTCGTGCTCTACATCGTCATCGGCTACATCAAGCCGGAGGACACCCCGGAGCGCGATGCCATCCTCGCCTCGCTCAACTCGGATGACGACGGGCCGGGTTCAGCGAGTGCCGCACTGTCGGAGCCCGAGCAGGGCGCGACCGGCCAGAAGTCGGTCGCGGGCGCCACGGACTGACGCCCTCCGCACGGCGGCCACGATCCGGGCCGCCGGTCATCTCCCATCGCGGGGTGACCGGCGGCCCGGTTCCGTCTATTCCGCCTTACGGCCGGACCGCCTCCGGCGGCGGGGCGGAAGTGGAACGTGGTGCGGGAGTGACGATCGGGAGATCCACGCTGTCCAGGCAATCTCTCCTCCACCTGCCGTCCACATCCGGAACGTACGATGGGCGGCCGTCCGAGCCGACCGCCCCCGACCGCACGACCCCCGGACCCCGATTCGTCGACCCGCCCCGGCCGAGTCGCGGTCCCCAGGGACCTCTGGAGCCCCCGTGACCGCCACACAGACGATCACCGACTCCCGGATCCACCGGGCCCGCGCCTTCGTACTGCGCCGGCCGGTGCTGTGTGCGGCGGTCTTCTGTCTGCTCTCCTTCACCGGATTCTGGATCGCACAGCGGGCCGCCCAGGTGTCGATGGTCGATCTGCTGGTCTATCGCGCCGAGGGATGGACCGTACGCAAGGCCCAGGATCTGTACGACATGCGGGCGACCCAGCACAATCTCCCCAATACCTATCCGCCGTTCGCGGCGCTGGTCTTCACCCCGCTGACCGTGCCGGCCACGGGCGTCCTGCGGGCCTTCGGGACGGCCGTCAACCTCGGCCTGATGGTCGCCGTGGCCCATCTGTCGCTGCGGCTGGTCGATCCACCCGCCCGGGTGCCGCGACCGGCCGCCGTCCTGGCCCTGGCCGCCGTCGCGGTGTGGTGTGAGCCGGTGTGGACGACCCTGCGCTACGGGCAGATCAATCTGCTGGTCACGGCGCTGGTGCTGGGGGATCTGACCCGCCGGGCGGGCCACCGCTGGGCCGGGGTCGGGACGGGCATCGCCACCGGGATCAAGCTGACCCCGGGGCTCTTCGTGGTCTTCCTGGGGCTCGCCGGACTGTTCCTCGGCCTCCGTCGGCTGTGGGCGGCCGGGGCGGTCCGGAGGCGAGGCGAGCCCGGCGGCGGACCGCCGGGGCGGCGCTTCTGGAACGACCATCTGCGGCGCGCGGCCGTCGCGACCGCCGCCTTCGCCCTTACGGTCGCGTTCTCGGCCCTGGCGCTGCCGCATGACTCCCGGCGCTTCTGGACCGAGGTCCTCTTCGCGACCGACCGCCCCGGCGATGTCGAGGGCGCGGGCAACCAGAACCTCAAGGGCGCGCTCGCCCGCGTCCTGCACACCCCCGACCCGGGCATGTGGTGGCTCATGGCGGCCGCGCTGGTCGGCTGTGTGGGCCTGGCCACGGCGGTCGCGGCCCAGCTGACCGACGAGAGCCGGCTGCCGAACGCCCGCGCCTGGGCCGCCCTGACCTGCGCGGTGACCGCCCTCATGGTCAGCCCGGTCTCCTGGTCGCACCACTGGGTGTGGGCCGTCCCGATGGTCCTGCTGCTCGCGGTGGAGGCGGTGCGGCGGCGCACGGCGGGCTGGACGGCCTGGACGGTGGTGACCGGGCTGCTGTTCTGCTCCTTCATGGTCTGGTACGCGCCCCACAGCAGGCCGACCCGGGTGGAGCTCCACCAGAACCCCGCCCAGATGCTCCTCACCGCCGTCTATCCGCTGATCGGCATCGCCTTCCTGGGCGTGGCCGCGTATCTGACCCTGCGCACCGTAAGGCGTCCATGGAAGGGGATCGGGACCGTGGGGCGGCAGTTGGCCACCGCCCCGGATGCGGCGCGGCGGCGGCCGGAGCGGACCTACGCGCGCGGGTAGCGGGTGAGCCAGGCCGGGGAGGAGCTGCCCGGGCCGTGGAGCGCGGGGCCCTGGGTCATCTCCATCGCGAAGTCGTCGGCCAGCTCCAGGATCGTGCCGCGCCCCTCGACCTCCGCCAGCCAGGCGGGCGGCAGCGCCGTCTCGCCGTGCAGCGCGCCCAGCAGATTGCCGCAGATGGCCGCCGTGGAGTCGCTGTCCCCGCCGTGGTTGACCGCGAGCAGCAGCCCATGGCGGACGTCCTCGGCGACCAGCGCGCAGTACAGGCCCATCGCCAGGGCCTCCTCACCGGTCCAGCCCTGGCCCAGGGACGCGACGCGCTCGGGGGTCGGCAGGCCCTGCCGTACGGCGCCCAGCGCGTACCGCAGCGCGTTGGTGGTCTCCTCGTGGCCGGGGCGGGTGGCCAGATGGGCGAGGGCGCGCTGGACGGCTCCGTCCAGCGCCTCGCCGCGCGCCAGGCCGTGCACGATGAGGGCGAAGGCACCGGCCGCGAGATAGCCGGTGGGGTGGCCGTGGGTCTGCGCCGCGCATTCGATGGCCAGCTGGAAGACCAGCTGCGGCTCCCAGCCCACCAGCAGTCCGAAGGGGGCGGAGCGCATCACGGCGCCGCATCCCTTGGAGTCGGGGTTCTTGGGCGCCTCCAGGGTGCCCATGGTGTCGTCGGCGAGCGCGGTGATACAGGCCCGGCCCGGGGAGCGCTGGGCGTACAGCCACTCCTCGCGGGCCAGCCAGCCGGCGTCCTTACGGCGCTCATCGGGGCCCCAGTCGCGCTGGGTGGAGTACCAGCGGCGGTGTGCGGAGTGGATGTCGGTGGGCGGATGCCAGGCCCCCGTGTCGCGGCGCACCTGCGCCCGTATCAGCCCGTCCACCGTGAACAGGGTCATCTGGGTGTCGTCGGTGACCCGTCCGCGACCGCCATAGGCGGGCAGGAAGTCCGTCACACCCTCGGCTCCGTGCGCCGCCCTGATCTCGTCCAGCGAGGCGAACTCGACGGCCGCCCCCAGCGCGTCCCCGATGGCCCCGCCGAGCAGACAGCCGCGCACCCGGCTGCGGAAGTCCTGCTGTTCGGCGCGGCCCCATACGCCGGTCGCTGCGCTGGCGGTTGCGGTCACGACCTATGCCTCTTTTCTTCGCTGCGTGAATGGCCCTGAACTGTCTTTGAACTGTAATGGACACCGAATGATCGCCTCTTGGCCGCCGAGGATTGTGAAGGCGTCATCACCGAGAGGACGACGGATGGACGCATTCCGAAAATGCGAATTCCCTCACCGAATGTCGTATGCGCTCCGGGCCCTTATCCGAGCGCCGCCGGCCCGGGCTCCAGGGCCGCGCGGAGCTCGGCGAGCGGCGCGCGGAGGGTGGCGAGCAGGGTGGGATCCACCCCGGGTATCGGGGCGAGCTCGTCCAGGGCGCGCACGGCGTCGTCGACGATCTGCCAGTACGGCCGGGCGGCGGTCAGCTCCGCCACGAGACGCTCCGCCCCGGCCCCGTCCCCGAGGGCGGCCCTGCTGATGATCGGCGCGGCCACCCGGGCCTGCGCGTCCCATTGGCCGCCGTGCTCCTCCAGCAGCGCTTCGAAAGCGGCCCACCGCTCGCGCGCCTCGATGAGACCGGCCGTGCCGCTCACCAGCATCGCGTGCTCGAAGGCGATGTCGAGGTCCTGGCCGTCCAGCGCCGCCGCCCGTTCGATGTCCGCGGCGGCCTCGGCGTACCGGCCCGCCAGGCGGTGGCATCTGGCCCTGTACTCCAGCGCGAGCAGGCCGTCGGGGCGGAGCCCGAGCGCCCGGTCCAGATCGGCGAGGGCGGCCTCGTCGTCGCCCAGACGCAGCCACAGGCCACCCCGGTTGGCCAGCACCCACGCGTCGTCGGGAGAGGCCGAGGCGGCGGCGTCGAAATCGGCCAGGGCCTGCCCGAGCGAACCGATGTGCTCATGCGTCAGCCCTCGGCGGACCAGCGCCGGCGCATACGAAGGCTCGATCTCGATGGCCCGCCCGAAGTCCGCCAGCGCCTCCTGGAAGCGGTCCACCATCCGGTATACCTCACCGCGCTCGGCGAGCATGCCCTGGTCCTCGGGGTCGGAGGCCAGGCGGTGGTCGGCCGCGTCGACCGCCTCGTCGTAGCGTTCCAGCAGGCGAAGGGCCTGGACGCGCCCGAACGCGGCGTAGTCGGCGCCGAGTTCGAGGGCCCGTTCACAGTCCGCGAGCGCCTCCTCGTCCCGCCGCAGAGCGCGGTAGGTCCTGGCCCGCTCCGCGTAGATCCAGGACCATTCGGGGGAGATCTCCACCGCCCGCCCGAAATCCGCCAGCGCTTTCTCGTAGTCCTCCATGGCGTGGTGGACCTGAGCGCGGGTCCCCACCGTCCACGCGCTCTCGTGCAGGTCGAAGGAGCGGTCGAGATCCGCCAGGCTTTCCTCGTACCGCCCGAGAAGGCGATAGGTCTCGCCGCGCCGGGCGAGCGGCCAGGGAAAGTCGGGATCCAGTGCCACGGCGCGGTCGAAGCTCTCCAGCGCCTGCTCGTAAAGGTCCCGGTCGAGGTGCACACTCCCCCGGGCGGCAAGAGCACGCACACAGTCGGCGTCCAGCTCCAGCGCTCGCTCCGCGTCCGCCAGCGCTCCCTCCAGCTCGTTCATGTCCGCGCGGACCATGCCGCGGAGCCCGAGCGTCATGGACATGGCCCGTTCGTCCGACCCCACCTCGTCCAGCAGCCGGGTCGCGTTCTCGGCCAGGTCGCGCCTCGTGGACTCCGCGAGCAGCCGGTCACCCCAGGCGGCCACGGAAGCGCTGCCGGAATCCCGGCCCGCCTCCACGAGCATCTGCCTCCAGCGGTGCTCCCACGACGCCGACGCGTGGTCGATATAGGCGCACACATACGCGCGCAGCTCCTCGCGCAGGGCCTCCTCGGGAGTCGCGCACAGCCGGTGGTAGGCCTCCTCGAGCCGATAGTCCAGCCAGCGCTCGTGCTCCCAGTTCCGGTCGCCCTCCAGCGTCTCCTCGAGCTGCCGCTGCCAGCGCGCGAACGCCTCGGCCAGCCGGAGGTGACGGGCGCGCCAGGCCTGCGGCGACTGGTTGCGCTGGAGCCGCAGCATCGCCGTACGGACGACCTGGTGGTAGCCGCAGCGGCCGGCGCCGTCGGCCACGAACGGGAGCGAGCGCAGCCAGCCGTAGAGGTCGGCCGCCTCGTCCTCCACCGCGGCCGCGAAGACGTCCTCGTCCAGGCTCCGGGGCAGGGCCGCGGCCAGGGCGGCCGAGCGGTGGGTCTCGTCGCTCACCCACTTCAGGAAGCGCTCGACGGCGGTGCCGGAGGGGTCGCCCACCGCTTCGGGGGTGGTGGGCCGGGCCTCGGCCAGCATGGACACCAGCACCGGCAGCCCTCCGGTGAGCCTCAGGACGACCTCGACCACCTGCTCGTCGACCACGCCCTTGGCGGTCAGGAGCTGCCGGGCCTCCGTCTCGGTAAAGGGGACCAGGGGGAGGTCGGCGACGAGGTCGGCGTAGTCGGCCCAGCAGCGCGGGGCGAGCGAGCCCTGTCCGGCCAGCGTCACCACCGCGTTGGCCGGGAGCGAGCCGTAGCGGCCCTCGAACATCACATCGCGCAGCCACAGGTCGAGCAGCGGACCGGTGCGCTCATAGGTGTCGAAGAACCACACCATCCAGGGCACGGACGCGGCCACCTCGCCCACGTCCTTGAGGAACGCCGGGGTGAGGGCGTCCAGCGGCGACATCACCAGGTCCACGTCGTCATGGCTGCGGAGGCGGGCGCTGAGCTTGGCCCGCGCGCGGTCGGCGGCCTGGGCGACCCGGTCCGGTTCCGCCGCCCCGGCCAGCGCCCCGACGCCCGGCACCATGCCGAGCCCGATCAGCCCCGCCCGGGCGACGAAGGCGCTGGACGCCGACGGCCGGGGCCCGCCTGCCGCCGCCTCCTCCTCCGATGGCCGCGGCGCGGGCTGATGGGCCGCCGAATCGGCCTCGTGGCGCCGCTGCCGGTAGGTGGCCAGCAGCTTGTCGAAGGACTTCAGCGGGTGGCCCTGGTGGGCGAACTGGGCGCTGATGGCCGCCATCACCTCGGGGACGCTGTTCACGGACTCGTCCACGGAGGCGGTGAGCGCCCGGTGTTCCCGTGCGGTGTTCTCCAGCTGCCGCAGCAGCGTCGTCTTGCCCACCCCGGCGTCGCCGCGCACATGGAACAGGAAGTGGTGCGCGGCGTCCTCGGGCGGCACGGCGAAGTTCTCCCGGAACGCGGCCAGCTCCTGCCGCCGCCCCACGAACCGGCGCCGCTGCCGGATCAGCTCCCGAATCGTCGGACGCCGCTCTGCCATGGGTGCCCCTTCCCCCGCTTCCCATGGCAGCGTATCCGCGCGGCGCGCCCGCGAACCCTGAGCCGGGCTCGGTCCGGCCCTGAGCCGGGCTCAGTCCCCCAGCACCGGGAGCAGCTCGGGCAGATGGCCGTCCGAGGCGAGGGCCGCGGCCTGGCGCTCCTCGGGGACGGGGCCGTAGGTGGTGGTGCGGGGGCGGGCCGGGCGGCCGGTCAGCTCGGCGATGGCCACCAGGTCCTGGATGGAGCGGTAGGAGCCGTAGGAGGAGCCCGCCATACGGGAGATGGTCTCCTCCATGAGGGTGCCGCCCAGGTCGTTGGCGCCGGAGCGGAGCATCTCGGCGGCGCCCTCCGCGCCCAGCTTCACCCAGCTGGTCTGGATGTTGGGGATATGGGGGTGGAGCAGGATCCGTGCCATGGCCGTGACGGCGCGGTTGTCGCGGCTGGTGGGGCCGGGGCGGGCGATACCGGCGAGGTAGACGGGGGCGTTGGTGTGGATGAAGGGGAGGGTGACGAACTCGGTGAAGCCGCCCGTCTCCTGCTGGATCTCGGCGAGCAGCCGCAGATGGGCCAGCCAGTGGCGGGGCTGGTCCACATGGCCATACATCATCGTGGACGAGGAGCGCACCCCCAGCTCATGGGCCGTCTTGACGACCTCGACCCAGGTGGCCGTCGGCAGCTTGCCCTTGGTGAGGACCCAGCGCACCTCGTCGTCCAGGATCTCGGCCGCCGTGCCGGGGATGGTGTCCAGGCCCGCCTCGCGCGCCGCCGTCAGCCATTCACGGATGGACATCCCGGTGCGGGTCGCCCCGTTGACGACCTCCATCGGGGAGAAGGCGTGGACATGCATCCCGGGCACGCGCTCCTTGACGGCGCGGGCGATGTCGAAGTACGCGGTGCCGGGCAGATCGGGGTGGATGCCGCCCTGCATGCAGACCTCCACCGCGCCCACGTCCCACGCCTGCTGGGCGCGGTCGGCGACCTGGTCCAGGGAGAGGGTGTAGGCGTCGGCGTCCGTACGGCGCTGGGCGAAGGCGCAGAAGCGGCAGCCGGTGTAGCAGACATTGGTGAAGTTGATGTTCCGGGTGACGATGTAGGTGACGTCGTCGCCGACCGCCGCCCGGCGCAGATCGTCGGCGATGCGGCACAGGGCGTCGAGCGCCGGGCCGTCGGCGTGGAACAGGGCCAGCGCCTCGGGGTCGGTCAGCTTGGTCGGGTCGTCGGCGGCCTGGGCCAGCGCGGCCTTGACGTCGCCGTCGATGCGGGAGGGGACCATCCCGGGGGCCGCGGCCTCGCGCAGCGCCTCCCAGTCGCCATAGACCTCGTCGAAGTCGTCACGGCGGTCACCGGTGCGGCCCTCGGTGTCGATGGTGTGGTGCAGATCGGTGCGGCCGGAGGCGCTGAACGCCTCGTCCGGCTCCTGCCAGGGCAGGCCGGTGGGGGTCGCGTCCTCGCGGGCCAGGCCGGTCCCGGGGTCGGCGAGCGCGGTCACATGCGGCAGCAGCCGGGGGTCCAGCCAGGGCTCACCGCGCTGGATGTACTCGGGGTAGACCGCGAGCCGTTCGCGCAGGCTGAAGCCGGCCGCGGCGGAGCGCTCGGCCAGCTCGTCCACCTGGGGCCAGGGGCGCTCGGGGTTGACGTGGTCCGGGGTGAGCGGCGAGACGCCGCCCCAGTCGTCGATACCGGCGCCGATGAGCTGCTCGTACTCCGCGTCGACCAGGTTGGGCGGGGCCTGGATGCAGGCGGACGGGCCCAGGATGTGGCGCGCGACGGCGACGGTGGCCACCAGGTCGTCCAGCTCCGCGTCCGGCATCCCCCGCATCGCGGTGTCCGGTTTGGCGCGGAAGTTCTGGATGATGACTTCCTGGATGCCGTGGTACGAGCGGGAGACGCGGCGCAGCGCGAACAGCGAATCCGCCCGCTCCTCGTGCGTCTCGCCGATCCCGATCAGCAGCCCGCTGGTGAACGGGACCGAGCTGCGCCCGGCGTCCTCCAGAACGCGCAGCCGCACCGCCGGCTCCTTGTCGGGCGAGCCGTAGTGGGGGCCGCCGGGCTCGCTCCACAGCCGCTCGGCGGTGGTCTCCAGCATCATGCCCATGGAGGGGGCGACCGGCTTGAGCCGCTGGAAGTCGGTCCAGGTCATCGCGCCGGGGTTGAGGTGGGGCAGGAGCCCGGTCTCCTCCAGGATGCGGATCGCCATGGCGCGTACATACGCGATGGTGTCGTCGTACCCCTCGGCCTCCAGCCATTCGCGCGCCTCGGGCCAGCGGTCCTCGGGGCGGTCGCCGAGGGTGATCAGCGCTTCCTTGCAGCCCATTTCGGCGCCCCGGCGGGCGATGGCCAGGACCTCGTCGGGCGACATGAACATCCCATGGCCCGCGCGGCGCAGCTTGCCGGGCACGGTCGCGAAGGTGCAGTAGTGACACTTGTCCCGGCACAGCCGGGTGAGCGGGATGAAGACGCTGCGCGAGTAGGTGATGACCCCGGGGCGGCCGGCCGCCTCCAGGCCCGCGTCGCGGACCTTGGCGGCGGAGGCCATCAGATCCTTCAGGTCGTCACCGCGCGCCTGGAGCAGCACCGCCGCCTCGGCGGTGTCCAGCGCCACGCCGTCGCGGGCGCGCTTGAGCGCACGGCGCATCGCGTTGGCTGTGGGGGCGGCGGAGCCAGTCGGGGCAGCCGGTTCGTTTCCCTGCGCGCTCGTGGTCATCCTCCGAGCATACGAGCGGTGTGTGACACCGCCAGACGGGCCGGGCCTGCGGTTTTGTGGGTCTGATCACGGCTGCCGCGGGCCGTGGGCGGGAATAGGACACCGTGAAACGTGCGGGCTACACGCGGCGGGTGCCGACGTCCGCTGCCCGGACGGGACTTGACGCCGGCCGGGTCCGCCGGGCGCGGGGGACGGGATGGGCGCGGGGGATGTACGTTCCCTCGTCGCCATGGAGTTATCCACAGGGCTTTCCGCGCGTGTCACCCACGCGTACAACGGTGTCACGCGGGTGTCGGACGGCACTCTCGACTCTGGGGGGTCTCTCATGCAGCGACGCGATGTACTCAGGCTCTCCGCGCTTGCGGGCGCGGCGGGTGTGCTGACACTCGATCCCATGACCTTCACCCAGGCCGACGCGGCGGGCCCGGCCGACGGCCATGAGCAGACGAAGACCCTCAGCGGCCATCTGCCCACCGGCGCGCCGGACTTCGTCTATGTGCCCGTCGAGGTGCCGCGCGGGGTCCGCGAGATCGCCGTGTCGTACACCTACGACAAGCCGGCCGTCCCGGCCGGCACGCAGGGAAACGCCTGCGACATCGGCATCTTCGACGAGCGCGGCACCGAGCTGGGCGGGCGCGGCTTCCGCGGCTGGTCCGGCGGGGCCCGTACGGAGTTCGCCATCAGCGCCGAGGAGGCGACGCCCGGCTATCTGGCGGGGCCGGTGAAGGCGGGCACCTGGCATGTCGTGCTGGGGCCGTACACGGTCGCTCCCCAGGGCCTGGACTACTCGGTCACCGTCACGCTGCGGTACGGCGCGCCCGGCACCGCCCGCAAGCCGGTGTATCCGCCGCAGCGGGCGAAGGGCCGGGGCCGCGCCTGGTACCGGGGCGACTCGCATCTGCACACCGTGCACTCCGACGGCAAACGCACCCCGGCCGAGCTGGTCGCCGCCGCCCGCGCCGCGGGGCTGGACTTCATCACCACCACCGAGCACAACACCACCTCGGCGCATGCCGCCTTCGAGGGGCTGTGGGGCGATGACCTGCTGATCCTCACCGGTGAGGAGATCACCACGCGCAACGGCCATGTGGTCGCCCTCGGCACCGACCCCGGCACCTTCATCGACTGGCGCTACCGCGCCCGGGACAACCGCTTCGGCCAGTTCGCCCGCAAGGTCCGGCAGGCCGGCGGCCTGGTGATCCCGGCCCATCCGCACGGCACCTGTGTCGGCTGCAACTGGAAGTTCGGCTTCAACGAGGCCGACGCGGTCGAGGTGTGGAACGCGGACTTCACCCCGGACGACGAGGTCACGATCTCCGAGTGGGACAACACCCTGGTCGCCGCCTCCCGGGGCGAGGGCCGCTGGCTGCCCGCCGTCGGCCACAGCGACGCCCACCGCGAGCCCCAGGTCGTGGGCCTGCCGCAGACGGTGGTGCTCGCCGACGACCTCTCCCGCACCGCCATCCAGGACGGCATCCGGGCCGGCCGGAGCTGGATCGCCGAGTCCTCGAAGATCGACCTCACCTTCGAGGCGGTCGGCGGGCGCGGTAAGCACGCCGGTATCGGCGAGCGCCTGAAGGTCGGCGGCGCGGAGGTGGTGACGGTCCGGCTGAAGGTTTCCGGCGTGGGCCCGGGCTGCTCGGTGCGGTTCATCACCGACCAGGGCCAGCTGTACGGGACGGCGGTCCCAGACTCCGGGACGCTCACGGCCGAATGGCGTACGACGGCGTCCTACGCGGCGTATGTCCGCGCCGAGGTGCGCCACGCCCCCGCGGACGGCGGGGCGTCGGGGATTCCGGGCCCGATGGCGGCGATGACGAACCCGATCTGGCTCGGCGAGCACTGACACCGCTTCGGGCGGGCAGCGACGGCTTCGGCGGGCAGTGGCAGCTGTGCCGACCGCCTAGGGCTTTCCGGCCGCCGTAGCCGTCCGGGCACCCCGCCACACCGTCCGCCGTCGCACGGTCAGCGGTAGTAGCAGCCGCTGTCGAGGTCCTCGGCGAGGGTGGGGCCGCCGGGTGCCCAGCCGAGCAGCGCGCGGGTGGCGTCACTGCCGGCGGCCATGTCCGCTCCGTAGAACGTGCTCAGCCAGCCGAAGTGCTCACCGGCCTCGTCGGCCGGGATGGAGACGACGGGCAGGCCGAGCCCGCGCCCGATGGCCCCGGCGATGTCGCGGGCCGGGATGCCGGTCTCGGCCGTGGCGTGGAGGATGGTGCCGGCCGGGGCCCGCTTGTCGAGGGCGAGTTGCACGATGCGTCCGGCGTCACCGCGGTGGATCGCCGCCCAGCGGTTGTTCCCGTCCTCGATATGGGCGGAGACGCCCTTGGCGCGTGCCGTCGCCACCAGCCAGGTCACGAATCCCCAGTCACCATCCCCGTGCACGGTGGGGGCGAAGCGCACGACGACCGTGTTGACGCCCCGCTCCACGAACTCCAGCGCGAGGTTCTCGCCGCCGCCGCGCAAGGAATCGATGCCGTGGAACGGGGACCGGTCCTGCTCCGTGGCCACGCGGCCGGAGACGAGGGAGGCCAGGCCGGCGGCGACGATGAACGGCCGGTGAGAGCCCGCGAGGGCCTCGCCGATGGTCTGGACGGCGCCCCGCTCGGCCCGGTTGCTCACCGCCGGGTTGGCGAAGTCGTGCTTGTTGGCGAGGTGGACGACGGCATCGGCGGCGTCGGCGCCGGAGCGGATGCCGTCGAGATCGTCGAGGTCGCCACGGAGCACCCGGGCGCCCTTGGCCTCGAGCGCTGCGGCGGAGGCGTCCGAGCGGGCGAGGCCGGTGACCTCATGCCCGGCGTCGAGCATGTGGTCGACCACGGCGGAGCCGATCCACCCGGTCGCTCCGGTGATGAATACCTGCATGTCACTGCTCTTTCGGAAGAGGTCCGCGACGACGTGCCGCGGACGGATCGTGCCGGCGGCCCGAGCGGGCCACCGGCGGTCTTCGGGGGCGGCCGGTCTTCGGGGGGCGGCCGGTCGTCGGGGGGCGGCCGGTCGTCGGGGGGCGGCCGGTCGTCGGAGTCCACCGGTCTTCGGGGTCGGCCGGTGATCTCCCACCGGCCGACCGCCCGGTCCCCCGGCTCAGAGGCGGCAGCTGATCTCCATGCCGTCCTCGATCGGGAAGGTGACGTTCTGGTAGCCGTTCGCCGGATCGCGTACGTAGTCGAGATACGACCGCAGGAGGCCCTCGCCCTGGTCGACGTCGTCGGCCACGACGAGTGCGCCGGGCCGCAGACGCGGTTCGAGCATCCGCAGCACGGGCAGGCACAGGTCCTTCCAGCCGTCGAGCAGGACCAGTTCCAGGGGGCCCTCGAGGTCGGCGAGCGTCTCCCGGGCGTCCCCTTCCAGCACGGTGATCACGTCGTCCAGCCCGGTCTCGGCGAAGGTGCGGCGGGCCGCGGCGATCTTCTCCTTGCTCATCTCCGTGGTGATGACGCGCCCGGTGCCGTTGTCCCGCACGGCGGCGGCCAGATGGAGCGTGGAGATCCCGAAGGACATGCCGAACTCGACCACCGTGGCCGGGCGGATGGCGCGGACCAGGTTGTAGAGCAGCTTCCCGCCCTCGGCGGAGATCGGCATGTAGATCCCGGCCGCGGCGTCGGCGAGCTCCTGCGGGGCCATCGATTCCTGTGCGTCCGGCGGCAGTTGCCCCTGGGCGGTCTCGTCCTGCTCGGCCAGCGCGAACATCCGGCTGAGGGCGGTCTCGACCCGGGGGTCGGCAAGCGTGTGAGTGACTGTCATGAGTTGCAGAGTAGACGCGACGTTGCGTCTTGTCTAGAAGGATCAGATCCGGGGAGGGTGGTTATCCTGAGATCTCGGGGAGGCGAGAGATGGCACGCGCGACACAGACCGCCGGGACGAGCGGCACCGACCGACCGGCACCGCGCCACCACGGCAACCGGCACGGACGCAGCGAGCAGGCCCGGCTGGCGGTGCTGAACGCGGCGGACGATCTGCTGGCCGAGAAGGGGTTCGCGGGCGTCACCATGGAGGGCATCGCCGGCCGGGCCGGGGTCGCCAAGCAGACGATCTACCGCTGGTGGAGCACCAAGACCGACGTCCTGATGGACGCCTTCCTCCGGGATGTGGCCGAGGACCTGCCCGTGCGCGACCGTGGTGATCTGGCCCTTGACCTGCGCAGCTATCTGTCCGATCTGGCCGGGTTCCTCAGCGCGTCCGACGCCGGCGCGGTCTTCAAGGCCCTGGTGGCCCAGGCGCAGCACGATCCGGCGTTCGCCCGGGACTTCCGGTCCCGGTACCTCGACGACCAGCGCCGCCGCGACCGCCTCCCGCTGGAACGGGCCATGGAGCGCGGGGAGTTGCCACCCGGCCTGGACCTGACCGCCGAAACCGACCAGCTCACCGGCCCCCTCTACTACCGCGTACTGGTGACCGACGAACCCGTGGGCCAGGACTTCACCGACCGTCTCGTGGACGCCTTCCTCCATCGCCACGGCGTGACACCAACGGCGAACGACTGAGCCACGTCAGCCCAGCGGCCGTGCCGCGCGGACCCGGCGGCCGCCGTCGACCACCAGGTCCGCGCCGGTGATCCAGGAGGCCTCGTCCGAGACCAGCCAGCGGACCGCGCGCGCCACGTCCTCCGGTTCGCCGATCCGGGCCAGCGGGAGCGCCGCGGCGAGCTCCCGCTCGCCGGGCTCCCACACGAAGCGGGCCATCTCGGTGCGGATCAGGCCCGGGGATACGGCGTTGACGCGGACCGACGGGGCCAGTTCGGCGGCGAGCTGGCGGGTGAGGCGGAGGAGGGCGGTCTTGGCGGTGCCGTAGGCGCCGACGCCCGGGCCGACGCAGTGGGTGCCCTCGGTGCAGATGTTGACGACCGCGCCGCCGTGGTCGCGCATCCAGGACCGCCAGGCCGCCTGGGTCAGCCGCAGCGGGGCCTCCACATTGACCGTGAAGGCCCTGCGCCAGGCGAGCGGGTCCACCGTCATCAGCGGGCCCAGCGGGGCGTTGGTCGCGGCGTTGTTGACCAGGATGTCGAGGCGGCCGAACTCCTCGAGGGTGCGGGCCACCGCCGCCTCCGGGTGGGCCGGGTCCGCCACGTCCCCGGGGCAGGCGACGGCGCGCGGGCCGAGGCGGCGTACGGCCTCGGCCAGTTCCGCAGGGTCCCGCGCCGTGAGGCACACCGCCGCACCGTCCGCCATCAGCGCCTTCGCCACCGCCAGGCCGATCCCGCGTGAGGCGCCCGTGATCAGGGCCGCGCGTGCCACCGGCTCAGCCCCTCGTGCTCACCGTCTCCGTGTCCCGGCCGGACCGCAGCACCCGTCCCGGCACCGCGCCGGTGATCTCGTCGTCCCGGATGGTCTCGGTGCCGCCCACCCGGACGCTCACGATCCCCATCGCCCGCGAGTCCAGCCGGGGGCTGTCGCCCGGCAGGTCATGCACCAGCCGCGCCTGGCCCGCGTCGATCCGCTCGGGGTCGAAGAGGACCAGGTCGGCGTGGTAGCCCTCGGCGATCCGGCCGCGCTCGCGCAGCCCGAGCAGCCGTGCCGGATCGTCCGTCAGCATCCGCACCGCCCGCTCCAGGCCGACCAGCTTCCGGCCGCGCAGACAGTCGCCGATGAACCGGGTGGTGTACGGGGCGCCGCACATCCGGTCCAGATGGGCCCCCGCGTCCGAGCCGCCGAGCATGACGTCCTCGTGCTCCCAGGTCCGCCGGCGCAGCTCCCAGCTGGCCGGGTCGTTGTCGGTCGGCATGGGCCACAGCACCGTGCGCATCTCGTCGGCGGCGCAGATCTCCACCAGGGCGGCGAAGTCCTCCTGGCCGCGCTCGGCGGCGATGTCGCGGACGACGCGGCCGGTCAGCCCGGCGTTGGCCGCGCTGTAGGTGTCGCCGATGACGTACCGCCCGAAGTGGGTGAGGCGGCGGAAGACCCCGGCCTCGGGGCTGCCCGCGCGGCGCAGCATCTCCGCCCGTACGTCCGGGTCGCGGAGCTTGGCGATCCGCTCCGGGATCGGCAGGCCCAGGATGTCACCCCAGCCCGGGATGAGGTTCAGCGCGCAGAAGGTGCCGAGCGACATGTTCATGGGGGTGAGGATCGGCATGGTGAGCGCGACGATCCTGCCGCCCGCCTTGCGGGCCCGTTCACTGGCCTGGAGCTGGCGCGGCACCCGCTCGGGGACGGCCGCGTCGATGGTCAGCACGTTCCAGTTGAGCGGGCGGCCGGCGGCCGCGCTCATCTCCACCAGCAAATCGATCTCCTCGTCGGCGAACTGGTCGAGACAGCCCGCCACGATCGCCTCGATCTGTGTGCCCTCGTGTTCGCCGACGGCCCGGGAGAGCGCCAGGAGTTCCTCGGGCCCCGCGTGACGGGAGGCGACCGGCTGTCCGTCCCCGTCCGAGTGGGTCGAGGACTGGGTGGTGGACAGCCCCCACGCCCCCGCGTCCATCGCCTCGTGGAAGAGCCCCAGCATCTCCTCCAGTTGCGCGGGCGTGGGCTGTCCGCCGATCGCGTCCTCGCCCATCACATGGCGGCGCAGCGCGCAGTGCCCCACCATGAAGCCCGCGTTGACGGCGATCCGGCCCTCCAGCGCGTCCAGGTACTCGCCGAAGCCGTGCCAGTTCCAGGGCGCGCCCTGCTCCAGCGCCACCAGCGACATGCCCTCGACCCGGCTCATCATCCGCCGGGTGTAGTCGGCGTCGCCGGGCCGGTCGGGGTTGAGCGGGGCGAGGGTGAAACCGCAGTTGCCGCCCGCGACGGTGGTCACGCCGTGGTTCATGGAGGGGGTGGCGTACGGATCCCAGAACAGCTGGGCGTCGTAGTGGGTGTGCGGGTCGACGAACCCGGGCGCGAGGACGAGACCGGTGGCGTCCTCGGCGGACCGCGCCGGTTCGGTGACGGTCCCGGGCTCGCCGATGGCCACGATCCGGCCGTCCCGGATGCCGACGTCGGCGACGTAGGAGGGCGCGCCGGTGCCGTCCGCCACGGTGGCGCCCTTGATCAGGTGGTCGAGCACGGGTGGATCCCTTCTCGCGTCTGCGGCTGCTGGGTCTGGGCTCGCACGTCCGCGGCTCCCGGGGCTCCGCTCTCGCGTCCGCGACTGCTGGGCCTCGGCTCGCACGTCCGCGGCTACGGAGTCTCCGCTCCCGCGTCCGCGACTACCGGGTCTCCGCGTGGCGGAAGCGGGTGGTGCGGTGCACCGGATCGGTGTCGATCTTCGGGATGACGTGCTCGCCGATGAGCTTGACCGTGTTCATCGTGTCCTCGTAGCCGATCCCGATCGGCAGCCCGAACGACAGCTGGTCGGCCCCGGCCTGCTCCCACCGCTTGCACTGGCGGAAGACCTCGTCCGGGTCGCCGCAGATCATCAGCTCCTCGGCGATGAGGAGTTCGATGATCTCCTCGGTGTACTCCGGCAGCAGCTCGGGCCACTCCGGGATGCCGTCGGGGCGGGGGAAGGTGTCGTGGTAGCGGAAGAGCAGCGACTGCAGATAGTTGAGCCCGCCGCCGACCGCGATCTCCACGGCCTTGGCATGGGTCTCGGCGCAGATCGCGGTGGAGGTGACCATCACGTTGTCGTTGACGAAGCCGCCGACCGGGTCGGCCTCCTTGATCGCGTTCTTGTAGGAGTCGAGGACCCACTCCATGTCGGAGACCTTCTGGATGGAGAAGCCGAGCACGCCGAGGCCCTTCTTGCCGGCCATCGCGTACGAGGGCGGCGATCCGGCCGCGTACCACATCGCCGGGTGGGAGCCCCCGTACGGCTTGGGCAGCACCTTGCGCGGCGGCAGCGACCAGTGCTTGCCCGTGAAGCCCTGGTACTCGTCCTGCAGCCACATCTTGGGGAACTCGGCGATCGTCTCTTCCCAGATCTCCTTGGTGGCGTTCATGTCGGTGATCCCCGGGAGGAAGCCGAGGATCTCGTGGCTGCCCGCGCCCCGGCCCGACCCGAACTCGAACCGGCCGCCGGAGAGGTGGTCGAGCATCGCGACCTTCTCGGCCACCTTGACCGGGTGGTTGACCTGCGGCAGCGGGTTGAAGATGCCGGAGCCCAGATGGATGCGCTCGGTGGCGTGGGCGAGATAGCCGAGGTAGACGTCGTTCGCGGAGAGGTGGGAGTACTCCTCCAGGAAGTGGTGCTCGGAGGCCCATGCGTACTTGAAGCCGGACCGGTCGGCCTGGATGACGTACTCGGTCTCCTCGACGAGCGCGTGGTGCTCGGCCTCGGGGTCGGTTCGGCGTCGGCTTTCGGGGACATATCCCTGCACAAAGAGTCCGAATTCCATGGAGGTTCACCGCCTCAGACGACTCGATCTGACGGATCGTCAGATTTTGATTGACTCTGGCACCGCGGACAGGGACCGTCAAGGGCCGCGGCCGCGCCGTACCCGGAGGGGTCCTAGAAGACCGAGACGCCGGTCAGCCAGCCGCCGTCGACGACGAACGGCTGGCCCGTCACATACGACGAGTCCTCGGACGACAGGAAGAGCGCGAGCCGCGCCACCTCCTCCGGGCGGCCGATCCGGCCCAGCGGCACCAGCTTGCGGTAGAGCTCGTCGACCGCCGCGGATGCCTCCGCGGCGTCGGCGGCCGGGTCGAGCTGGGCCGGGTTGGTCATGGGGGTGTCGATCGCGCCCGGGCAGATCGCGTTGACCCGGATGCCCTTGTCCGCGAGCTCCATCGCGGCCACCCGGGTCATCCCCACCACCGCCGCCTTCGTCGCGGCGTACGAGGTGAGGAAGGGCATACCGGACAGGGCGACGTACGAGGCGGTGTTCACGATCGTCCCGCCGCCCGCCGCCGCCAGCTCCGGCGCGAGGGTCCGCATCCCCAGGAACGCCCCGACCTGATTGACCTGGACCACCTCCAGGTACTCGGTGAGCGGGGTGCTGACCAGCTCGTTGAAGCGGAGGATCCCGGCGTTGTTGACCAGGCCGTCCACCGAGCCGAAGGCGTCCTTGGCGGCCTCGACGGCGGCGTTCCAGTCGTCCTCCCGGCCCACGTCCAGATGGACGAAGCGGGCGCTCTCACCCAGCTCCTCGGCCAGCGCCTCGCCCGGCTCGTCCAGCACGTCGCACAGGACCACCCGCGCGCCCTCCGCCACGAACAGCCGCGCCTCCTGCTCGCCTTGTCCGCGCGCCGCCCCGGTGATGACGACGACCCGCCCGTCCAGCTTGCCCATTCCGTTCTCCCTAGTCATCGAGCTAGTCATCGAGCTGGTCATCGAGGTGCGGAGCGACATCGGCGGCGAAGGCCGCCATCTGGTCGGTCAGTTCGGTGTGGTCCCGGCAGCGGAACCGCACCTGGATCTGGTCCACCCCCATCGCGGCGTAGGCGCGCAGGCTCTCGGCCAGCCGCTCCGGCGCGCCGGTCAGGGTCCGGCGCCCCACGTTCCAGCCGGGCTCGCCCACGTACAGCGGCTCGGTGATCGCGCCGATCTCGGCGGGCTCGTCGATCCCCGCCTCGTCCCGCAGCGCGCGCAGCCGGGCGATCTGGCCGGGCAGCCGGTCCCGTGGATCTCCCTGGGGCAGCCAGCCGTCGCCCCGGATCGCCGCCCGGCGCACCGCCGCGGGCGAGGAGCCGCCGATCCACAGCGGGGGCCGTGGCGTCTGGACGGGGCGCGGGGCCTGCCCCAGACCGCTGAACGCGAACCGCTCCCCGCGGAAGTCGGGGAACTCCTCCGGCCCCAGCGACGCCTTCAGCGCGTCGACCGTCTCGTCCAGCAGCGCCCCGCGCCGGGCGAAGTCCACCCCGAGCGCCTCGAACTCCTCCCGCACATGCCCGGCCCCGACCCCGAGGATCAGCCGGCCGCCGGAGAGCTGGTCGAGCGTCGCGTACTGCTTGGCGGTCAGCAGCGGATGCCGCAGCGCGGCGACCGCCACATGGCTGAGCAGCCGCACCCGCTCGGTGGCCGCGGCGAGCCAGCCGAGGGTGGCCACCGGGTCGTACCAGACGGTGCCCATCGCGGCGGCCAGCCGCCGCGGGATCGCGACATGGTCGCAGACCGCGAGGTAGGCGAAGCCGAGCCGGTCGGCGGCGCGGGCGACCGCGAGCAGCTCGGCCGGACCGGCCGCCGCCTCCCACGGCTCGGCGTAAAGGGTGGACTGCGACTGGACGGGCAGCTGCATGCCGTAGCTCAACCGGCCCCGGGGCAGGACGCGCATGCCGGGCCTCCTCGTCGGTGGACCGCCATCGTCGTATCGGACGTCGGCCATAGTGATATCTGACGGTGCATCAGACAAGGGGTATGGCGGTCTCGTCCCGCATTGCGAGGCCCTGCTAGCGTACGGACGTTCGGACCTCGGGCCCATCGCCCGCCGCCCCGCTCAGGGGCCACCACGGAGGGCACGGTAAGGGGCACACAGAGGGGCACGTGATGATCGAGACGGTCTTCCGCTGCGAGGATCTGCCCAGAGCGGATCGGTTCGACTTCTGGCGTGAGCAGATGGCACAACTCATGGCGCCGATGGAGATGAGCAGCGACTACACCCGTGACTTCCGGGGAGAGGTGCGCATCCTCGACTTCGGCGCCGCCTCCGTATGGCCCACCAAGTTCCGTGAAATGAACTTCCGGCGCACCCCCAAGCTCATCCGGCAGTCCGACCCCGAGCTGTACCACTTCTCGTTCGTCCAGGAGGGAAACCTCCAGGTCTCCCAGTCCCGCCAGGAGGCCGCGCACACCGCGCAGGGGCTCTACGTCGTCGACACCTCACGCCCCTTCGACTGCCTGGCCTTCGGCGGCCCGCCCGGAGGCGTGGGCCTGGAGATCCCCAAGGCCCTGATCCCGGTCCCGCACGACCGGATCGACCGCCTGCTCGCCCGGCCCATCCCGGCGCGCGAGGGCGTCGGCGCCCTGCTGACCGGGTTCCTCGCCCGGCTGGCCGCGGACCGCGGCTCCTACGGCCCCTCCGACGGCCCGCGGCTGGGGACCGTACTGATCGACCTGGCGGCGGCGCTGCTGGCCCAGGCCGTCGAGGCCGACGACGCCCTGCCGCCCGAGACCCACCGGCACACGCTGGCCTTACGGGTGCAGAGCTTCATCCAGCGGAACCTGTCCGACCCGGGGCTGTCACCGGCCACCATCGCCGCCGCGCACCACATCTCCGTCGGATATCTGCACCGCCTCTTCCGCGCCCGCGACACCACGGTCTCCGCATGGATCCGGCAGCAGCGGCTGGACCGCGTCCGGCGCGACCTCACCGACCCGGGCCTCCTTACCGTCCCCATCCACGAACTCGCCGCCCGCTGGGGCTTCGCCCACCCCGCCGTCTTCAGCCGCGCCTTCCGCGCCGGGTACGGCATGCCGCCCAGCGACTACCGGCACCTGGCGCTGGTGTCCCGCGCGCCGGGCGCAACCCCGCGGCGCCCGGTGCGCACGGACTCCCGGCCCTCCACACCACCCACGGCCCCTGTCACTTCGTAGGGGTGGGTGACGGCGTTGGGAGGGGGAGGGCCGGTGTGCCCCACAGCCTGCCGGAGCTCCCGGAGGGTGTCATTGACCGGCAGTGACCGCTTCCTTGCTCCTCCGTGACCAAGGCGCCACGGAAGCCTGGCGGCCCGGCGCCACTCCCCCGCCACCCGGGCCGCCCGGCGCCAGTCTCCCGCCCGGGACGGCCCGGGGCTACACCCCCGGCGCCCCCGCCCAGAGCCCGTCCGCCGTGAGCCCCAGCAGCTCGATCGCGTTGCCGCGCACGATCCGCTCCACGACGTCCGGCGCCAGATGTCCCATCTGCGCCTCACCGACCTCGCGCGACGTGGGCCAGGTGGAGTCGGAGTGCGGATAGTCCGTCTCGTACAGCACGTTGCCGACCCCGATCGCGTCGAGGTTGCGCAGCCCGAAGGCGTCGTCGAAGAAGCAGCCGTACACATGCTCCGCGAACAGCTCGGACGGCGGGCGCAGCACCTTGTCGGCCACTCCGCCCCAGCCCCGGTTCTCCTCCCACACCACATCGGCGCGCTCGAGGATGTAGGGGATCCAGCCGATCTGGCCCTCCGCGTACATCACCTTGAGATTCGGGAAGCGCTCGAACTTCCCGCTCATCAGCCAGTCGACCATCGAGAAGCAGCAGTTGGCGAAGGTGATCGTGGAGCCGACCGCGGGGGGCGCGTCCGCGGAGGTCGAGGGCATCCGGGAGGAGGAGCCGATGTGCATCGCGATGACCGTGCCGGTCTCGTCGCACGCGGCGAGGAAGGGGTCCCAGTCGTCGGTGTGGATCGACGGCAGCCCCAGGTTCGGCGGGATCTCCGAGAAGCAGACGGCCCGCACCCCGCGCGCCGCGTTCCGCCGCACCTCGGCGGCGGCCAGCTCGGCGTCCCACAGCGGGACGATGATCAGCGGGATCAGCCTGCCCCGGGCCTCGGGGCCGCACCACTCCTCCACCATCCAGTCGTTGTACGCCCGGACCCCGAGCAGCCCCAGCTCGCGGTCGGCGGCCTCGGTGAAGGTCTGCCCGCAGAAACGGGGGAAGGTCGGGAAGCAGAGCGCCGACTGGACGTGGTTGACGTCCATGTCCGCGAGCCGGTCCGGCACCGAGAAGGAGCCGGGCCGCATCTGCTCATAGGTGATGGCCTCGAGCCTGACCTCGTCCCGGTCGTATCCGACGGCGGTGTCCAGCCGGGTCAGCGGCCGGTGCAGCTCCTCGTACACCCACCAGTCCGCGAGCGGCCCGTCGTCCCCGGGCGCGCCCATCTTCGGGGCGAACCGGCCGCCGATGAAGGTCATCTCCTTCAGCGGCGCCCGGACGATGCGCGGCCCGGTGTCGCGGTACTTCGACGGGAGGCGGTCCCGCCAGACGTGAGGGGGCTCAACCGTGTGGTCGTCCACCGAGATTATCTTCGGGAAGCTCTCCATGACTGCACGGTAGCGCCGATCTGACGGATCGTCAGCTCACTGGACGCCTCCCGCGAGGATCGGGCGAATGCCACGGACACGTCGCACTCTTTACTGACGTACGGCCCACGGGCACGGCAGACTGGCCGTACAGCGAGGAAGCGTGTGCGGGGGGCACCATGGTCGGCGACGAGCGCCTGGGGCGGCGGATAGGTTCCACCGGATCCGTACCGGACCGGTCGTGGCGCGGTGACGAGGCGAACCTCGCCCTCGGCGAGGACCCGGACCCCGCCCTCGACCGGACGCGGATCGAGCTGGAGTGGGAGAGCCGCTACCGCGCCGATGCCGTCCCCGGCCTCCGGCCGCACGCCGCCCCACAACCCGCCGCCGCGTTCTCCCGGCCCACCGCCGTGGGCCGCCCGCAACGCCCCCTGGCCGCCGTCACCACCGCCGTCCGCCCCGCGCAACTGCCGGCCGCGGTGGCCGACTTCACCGGCCGCGAGGACCTCGTACGGGAGCTGAACGACCGGCTGGCGCCCGCCTCCGACCGGCCGGCCGCCATCGCCATCGCCGGTATCGGAGGCATCGGCAAGACCGCCCTGGCCGTCCACTTCGCGCACACCGCCCGCCACCACTTCCCCGACGGCCAGCTCTACATCGACCTCGGCGGTGCGGGCTCCTCCCCCGCCGACCCCGAAACCGTGCTCGGCGCCTTCCTGCGCTCGCTCGGCACCCCCGACGCCGCCATCCCGGACGGCACCGAGGAGCGCACCGCGCTCTACCGCGCCACTCTCGAAGGCCGCCGGGTCCTCGTCCTGCTGGACAACGCCCGCGACGCCGCCCAGGTGAGGCCGCTGCTCCCGGGCGAGGGCGCACCGGAGTGCCTGGCGCTGATCACCAGCCGCGCCCATATGGCCGACTTGGACGGTGCCCACCTGGTCGACCTGGACGCGATGAGCCCGACGGAGGCGTTCGCCCTCTTCGCGCTGATCGTGGGCGAGGAGCGGGCGACGGTCGAGCGCGCGGCGGTCATGGAGGTGGTGGCGTCCTGCTCCCACCTCCCGCTCGCCATCCGCATCGCGGCCTGCCGGCTCGCCTCCCGGCGCACCTGGACCGTCTCCGTTCTCGCCCGCAAACTCGCCGACGAGCGCCGGCGGCTGGACGAGCTGCGGGCCGGGGATCTGGCGGTCAAGGCGACCTTCGGGCTCGGCTACGGACAGCTCGACCCGGCCCAGGCCCGCGCCTTCCGCCTCCTCGGCCTGGTCGGCGGCCCGGACATCTCGCTGCCGGCCGCGGGCGCGGTGCTCGGCCTCGACGTCGAGGAGACCGCCCGGCTCCTCACCTCCCTCGTGGACATCTCGCTGCTGGAGTCCGCCGTACCGGGGCGCTACCGGTTCCATGACCTCGTACGGCTCTACGCACGGGCCTGCGCCGAGCGGGAGTCGCAGGCGGCGGCGGAGCGCGAGGAGGCGCTGTCGCGGCTGCTGGACTTCTACCTCGCCACGGCGGCGCGGGTGTACGCCATGGAGCGGCCCGGGGACCGTATGGTCGAGCACCTGGAGCCCACCGGCCATCCCGGGCTGTGCTTCGAGACCTCGAAGGCCGCCCTGGACTGGCTCTTCGCGGAGGGCGACTGCCTGCTCGACTGCGTGCCCCGGTGCACCGGGGAGGAGACCACCCGCCGCCGCGCCGGGGATCTGCTGCTGGGCGCGCTGGACCTGGCCGAGTCCGGGGCCCGGCCGCGGCAGTACGAAACGGTGGCGCGGGCGGCCGGCGACGCGGCCCACGCCGCCGGGGACTCCCGTACCGAGGCCCGCGCCCGCTCGGCGCTGGGGCATCTGTACAGCTTCACGGGCCGGTACGCCCAGGCCGAGCGCGAGCTTCGGCTCGCCCTGGAGCTGGACGGGGAGGATCCGGTGATCGCCAGCCGCGCCTCCAACCAGCTCGGCATCGTCACCAACGGCCTGGGGCGGTACGACGACGCGGAGCGGTTCCTCGGACAGGCCCTCGAGGCGTTCCGCGCCGATGCCAACGAGGCCGGTGAGGCGAGCGCCCTGGCCAACCTCTCCCGGCTCCATGTGAGCCGGGGCCGCACCCGGAGCGGGGTGGAACTGGCCGAGCAGGGGCTCGCCATCTACCGCAGGCTCGGCGCCCCCTTGCGGCTCGCCAACGGGATGTACACCCTCGGCATCGCGCTGACGCGTGCCCACCGCCTGGAAGAGGCGGCCGTTCACCTCACCGAGGCGCTCGACCTGTTCCGCGAAGCCCGGCAGCCGCTGTGGGAAGGCATGGCACATTTCCGGCTGGCCGAAATGCATCTGGCAGCCCATCGCCCCACCAAGGCGGTCGCGCATGCCGAACAGTCCCTCGCCCTGGGCGGTCTCGGCGGCGAGTGGCGGCGCTTCTCCTTTCTCACCGTGTTGTCGAAGGCCCTGATGGCGGCCGGACAGCGAAGCCGGGCCCAGGAGTACTGGAACCAGGCGCAAGCCCTTCGCGAACGGCTGGGATCGCCGGAGCCCGAGGAGGTGCGCCAGCTGCTGGCGGCCTCGGCACCGGACCTCCCGGCGGCCACGGATCCCCATCCCGGCCATCGGGACGCCTTTGGAGTCGGCCCCCCGGTGTCCGAAAGCGGGCCCTGGAACTGACGATCCGTCGGCAAACGGAGGTCTCGAAGTCGGGCGGGCCTTGTGGAGAGGTCCGGCCCCTACTGACGTGAGGGGTATCGGCAAGGCAAACTGGCCCGTGCAACTGGGAGCGGAGGCAGGGGGAGACCATGGCCGGCGAGAAGGAGCGGGCGCGGGAGCAGTCCTTGCGCTTCACCGTGCTCGGACCGGTACGGGCCTTTCGGGGCGAGGAACAGCTGAGCACCGGGTCACCGCAGCAAAGAGCCCTGCTCGCCGCTCTGTTGCTGCGCGGCGGGCGCACCGCCACCGCCCCCGAACTCGTCGACGCCCTGTGGGGCGACGATCCGCCGGACGCCGCGATCGCGGCCCTGCGCACCTACGCCTCCAGGCTGCGCAAGGCGTTCGCCCCGCATTCGGACATCCTGGTCAGCGAATCGGGCGGCTACGCGGTCCAAGTGGGCCTCGGCGCCCTGGACATCGATGTGGCCGAGAGCCTGGCGACGGAGGCGGAGAAGGCCCGGCACTCGGGCGACCGGCTGCGCGCCCATGAGCTCATCGGCCGGGCGCTGGACCTCTGGGACGGCGAGGCCCTGGCCGGGCTGTCGGGGCCCTACGCCACGACGCAGCGCGCCCGGCTGTCGGAGTGGCAGCTCGTGCTCACCGAGACCAGACTCGATCTCGACCTGGAGCTGGGCCACCACACCGAGGTGGTCTCCGAGCTCACCGCGCTGACCGCCGCCCATCCGCTCCGGGAGCGGCTGCGCGAGCTGCTGATGCTGGCGCTCTACCGCAGCGGACGGCAGGCCGAGGCCCTGGCGGTGTACAACGACACCCGGCGGCTGCTCGCCGAGGATCTCGGCGTGGACCCCTGCCCGGAGCTCTCCGAGCTGCATCAGCGGATTCTGCAGGCGGACGCCGAGCTGGCGAGTCCGGTGGACGACCGCACGCACGCCGGGCCCACCTTCGTGCGGCCGGCCCAGCTGCCCGCCACGGTCGCGGACTTCACCGGCCGGGTCGCCTTCGTCGAGGAGCTGAGCGATGAGCTCGCCACCGCCGAGGGGCGTGTCATGGCCGTGTCAGCAGTGGCCGGAATCGGCGGGGTCGGCAAGACGACGCTCGCCGTGCACGTCGCCCACGCGGCCCGCGCCCACTTCCCCGACGGCCAGCTCTACGTCGACCTCCAGGGCGCCGGTCCGGTGCCCGCGGAGCCCAACGCGATCCTGGGCGCCTTCCTGCGCGCCCTCGGCACCCCGGACAGCGCGATCCCCGAGGGCGTCCACGAGCGGGCCGCGCTCTACCGCTCGATGCTGGACGGCCGCCGGGTGCTCACACTGCTCGACAACGCACGCGACGCCGCGCAGGTCAGGCCGCTGCTGCCCGGTACGCCCGGGTGCGCCGCGCTGATCACCAGCCGGACCCGGATGGTCGACCTGGAGGGCGCCCACCTGGTCGACCTGGATGTGATGAGCCCCGAGGAGGCGCTGGTCCTCTTCACCCGCATCGTCGGCGCGGAGCGGGTCAGCTCCGAGCGCGACGCGGCCATGGACGTGGTGGCGGCCTGCGGTTTCCTGCCGCTGGCCATCCGGATCGCGGCCTCCCGGCTGGCCTCGCGCCGCACCTGGACCGTCTCCACGCTGGCGCGCAAGCTCGCCAACCAGCGCCGGCGGCTGGACGAGCTGCGCGCGGGCGACCTGGCCGTACGGGCCACCTTCGAGCTGGGCTACGGCCAGTTGGAGCCGCCGCAGGCCCGGGCGTTCCGGCTGCTGGGGCTGGCGGACGGCCCCGACATCTCGCTCGCCGCGGCGGCCGTCGTCCTGCAGCTGGACACCTTCGACGCCGAGGAGCTCCTGGAGTCCCTGGTCGACGCCTCCCTGCTGGAGTCCGCGGCGCCCGGCCGCTACCGCTTCCACGACCTCGTACGGCTCTACGCGCGTGACCGCGCGGAGCGGCACCAGTCGGCCGCGGAACGCGAGGCGGCGCTCTCCCGGCTGCTGAACTTCTACCTCGCCACGGCGGCGCGGGTGTACGCCATGGAGCGGCCGGGCGACCGGCTGGGCGACCACCTGGCGCCCGCCGACCACCCCGGGCTGGTCTTCCCGCATCAGGGCGCCGCCCTGGACTGGCTGTTCACCGAGGCCGACTGCCTGCTGGCCTGCGCCCAGCAGGCCGCCTCGGGCACCACCCTGGGCCGGGCGGCGGATCTGCTGCTCGCCGCCATGGACCTGGCCGAATCCGGTGCCAACGCCCCGCGCTACGAGGCCGTCGCCCGCGTCGTCAGCGAGACGGCACACACGGTCGGCGACACCCGGGCCGAGGGCCGGGCCCGCACCTGCCTGGCCAAGGTGCGCAACCTCACCGGCCGGCTGGAGGAGGCCGACGCCGAGGCGGAGCGCGCCCTGGCCCTGGGCTCCACGGTCGAGGACCACGTGACCATGGGGCGCGCCCTCACCGAGCGCGGCATCATCGCGCACCTCAGCCGCACCCGCTGGGACGACGCGGAGCGGCACTTCCTCCGCGCCATCGACGCCTACCGGGCCGTGGACGACCAGCCCGGCGAGGCCAGCGCGCTGTGCAACCTGTCCCGCGCGTATGTGGAGATGGGCCGGATCGACAGCGCCGTGGACCTGGCCCGGCAGGGCGTGCGGATCTACGGAAGCCTGGGGCGCACCCTGCGCCTGGCCAACGGCAAGTACGCGCTGGGTATCGCCCTGACCGGGGCCGGAAGCCTGACGCTCGCCCTGGAGCAGCTCACCGAGGCCCTCGGCCTCTTCCGTGAGCACCGCCAGCCGCTGTGGGAGGGCATGACCCACCAGCGGATGGCCGAGGCGCAGCTGTCCATCGGGCGCCCGGCGGAGGCCGCCACCCACGCCGAACAGGCCCTCGCCCTACGGGGCATCGGGGGCGAGTGGCGCCGGGCCATCGTGCTGACGCTGCTCGGCAAGGCGCTGCTGGAGCTCGGCCAGAACGAGCGCGCGGACGCCTGCTGGCGTGAGGCGCTGTCGATCCACGAGCGGCTGGGAGCACCGGAGGCGGAGGACGTCCGGGGGCTGCTGACCCCCGCGACCGCGGCATAATCGCGCGTCCCGCCGACCGTTCATCAATCGTTTATCGCCGTCCGGGAGTCTTAGTACCGGTCGACCCGTCCCCGCGGGGGGCAGACGGGTCGGTTGCGAGGTCACACCGTAAGGTGGGCGGCCCTTTTGAGACACCTGTCCGGCGACCCACGGGGGAGTCGCCGGGCGGGTGTCAACGGGCCTCTACCGACCAGAGCATCCGATGGAGTTGATCGTGACAGACACGGACAAGAAGCCCCAGTCCGACACCTACCGGCCACTGGAGGCCGACCCGGCGACCCTCACTCCTCAGGACGAGGGCCACACGCCGGCGCCGCCCCAGGTGGCCACCCAGGGCGAAGGCCACACGCCCGCCCCGCCGCAGCTGATCACTCAGGGGGAAGGGCACACGCCCGCACCTCCGCAGCTCAGCACGATGGACGAGGGCCACACCCCGGCGCCGCCGCAGCTGAGCACCCAGGGGGAGGGCCACACGCCCGCGCCGCCGCAGCTCAGCACCAAGGGCGAGGGTCACACCCCGGCACCGCCGCAGCTGAGCGCCGAGGGTGAGGGTCACACTCCCTCGGCACCCCAGTAGGGCCACCACGGAACGCCGTTCGTATCCACCAGGTAACCGCGGGGCCGATGTCGATGACGCGGAGGGGACGTCATCGGCGTCGGCCCCTCTGTGCGGGCACCTCCGGACGAACGGCTCCGCGCACCACCAGGCGGGCCCCCTTTCCGCCAAGCTTCGACCAGTTCCGGCCAGATGGCCGAACACACGTACCCCTCTTTGTTAATTTGCAGTACAAAATAGATAATCACCCCCCGTATCGGAGGAACCGGAATGACTCGTGCCACAAAGGGCATTGCGACCTTGATTATCGCGATAGGTGCCGCGGTCGGAGCCACAAGCCAGACAGCCGCATTCGCAGCTGCAAGCGATAGTCACACCCCCATCGTCGGCGCGGACAGTAGCGAATACGCCACTGCTGCCGCCCCCGCCCCGCAGGGCGAGGGCCATGCTCCCACCAGCCCGCAGTAGGCGCGGCGAGACGACTTACGCAGGCCGAAGGGGCCGGGCGAACATGCCCGGCCCCTTGGTGATGCCCCGGCCCACGTGTGATGCCACGGCCCCTTGGTGATGCCACGCCCGCGCACGCCCTCGGCGGCGGCTGGGGTCTTACGAGAGTGACCGGCCCGCGCGCAGCTCGGCCTTGAGGACCTTGCCGCTGGCGTTGCGCGGCAGCTCGGCCAGGAACACCACCTGCCGCGGCACCTTGTAGTTGGCCATCTCCCGGCGCGACCAGGCGATCAGATCGTCCGCCGTCAGCGTCGAGTCCGGGCGGCGGACCGCGTACGCCTTGGCCACCTCGCCCAGGCGCGCGTCCGGGATGCCGACGACGGCGACATCGGCCACATCGGGGTGGCGGGCGATGAGTTGCTCGATCTCGGCGGGATAGGCGTTGAAGCCGCCGACGATGAACATGTCCTTGATGCGGTCGGTGATGCGCAGATTGCCCTGCTCGTCCATCACCCCGACATCGCCGGTCCGCAGCCAGCCGTCGGGGGTGATGGTGCGGGACGTGGCGATCGGATCCTCGAAGTAGCCGGGGGTGATGTGGTAGCCGCGGACCCAGACCTCGCCCGGCCGCCCCGGCGGGAGTTCGCGTCCGGCGGGAAGGGCGATCTTGACCTCGGTGTCCGGAATCGCACGGCCGGCCGTGCCCGCGATGACCTCGGGCGGATCGCCACGGCGGCACATCGTGACGGTGCCGGACGCCTCCGTCAGGCCGTACGCCGTCAGGACGGTGGCGACCCCGAGCTCCGAGCGCAGCCGTTCCACCAGCTCCAGCGGGACCACGGCGGCGCCGGTGACGACCAGGCGCAGCGTGGACAGGTCATGGCCGGCCCGGGACGGGTGGTCGAGGAGCGACTGGTGGAGGGTGGGCGGGCCGGGGAGGACGGTGATGCGCTCGGCGGCGATGTTGGCCAGGGCGGTCTCCACACTGAAGACCGGCTGCGGCACCATCGTGGCGCCGCGGCTCAGACAGGCGATGATGCCCGCCTTGTAGCCGAAGGTGTGGAAGAACGGGTTCACGATCAGATAGCGATCGCCCGCCGCCAGCCCCGTGATCTCGCTCCAGGTGTCGAAGACCCGCACGGTCTGGAAGTGCGTGGTCACCACGCCCTTGGGCCGGCCGGTGGTGCCGGAGGTGAAGGTGATGTCGGACGGGTCCGTGGGGCGCACCGCCTCCGCCCGGGACCGGACCTGCTCCGGCGCTACGGCGTCGCCCAGCGCCAGGAACTCCTTCCAGGTGCGGAAGTCCTCGGGGCCGTTGTCGGCGAGGACCACCACCTCCCGCAGGTAGGGCAGGCGCGGCAGGGGGCCGTGGCCCGTCCCGTCCCCCGCCGCCCGGCGCAGCGACGCCACATACGAGGTGCCCAGGAAGGTGCCGGTGATGAACAGGTGCGAGGCCCGGGTGCGGCGCAGCACATACGCCGCCTCCGCGCCCTTGAAGCGGGTGTTGACCGGGACCAGCACACCGCCCGCGGTGACCGCGCCGAGCGCCGCCACGATCCAGTCGGTGGTGTTGGGCGCCCAGATCGCGGCGCGGTCGCCGGGTTCGAGGCCCGAGGCGACGCACGCGGCCGCGGCCCGTTCGATCCGGGCGCCGAGTTCGGCGTACGAGATCCGGGCGCGGCCCTCGACCACGGCCTCGGCCGGGCCGTATCGCTCGACCGCCGCCCGGATCAGGGCCGGGACGGTGTTCCCCTGTGCCATCCGTTGCATCGGACCGCTCCCCTCCCCGGAACCCGGGACGGACGACCCCACTAGCTGACTACCCGTCAGATTAGCGGTAGCCTTCCCCGCTGTCAGCACCGGTGAACGCGACCACGGAGGCGGCCATGGGGGCGACGAGGACGGCGGCGGGGGCGACTGCAGCGGCTACGGCTACGGCGACAGGGACGGCGGCGGGGGCGACCTTGAAGGACGCGACGGCGATAGCGGGCATCGGGCAGACCCCGTTCGCCAAACGCCTCCCCGAGTCCGAGAAGACCCTGGCCTGCCGGGCGATCCTGGCCGCCCTCGACGACGCCGGTATCGCCCCGTCCGAGGTGGACGCCTTCGCCTCGTACACCATGGAGGAGACCGACGAGGTCGAGGTCGCCAAGGCCATCGGCGCCGGGGATGTGACCTTCTTCAGCAAGGTCGGCTACGGGGGCGGCGGTTCCTGTGCGACCGTCGCGCATCTGGCCGCCGCGATCGCCACCGGACAGGCGAGCGTCGGGGTGGCCTGGCGGTCGCGCAAACGCGGCAGCGGACCGCGCCCCTGGACCAACACCCGGGCACAGCTGCCCACCCCGGCCCAGTGGACCCGGCCGTACGGGCTGCTGCGCCCGGCCGATGAGATCGGGCTGCTGGCCCGGCGCTATATGCATGAGTACGGCGCGACCCGCGATCACTTCTTCAATGTGGCGCTGGCCTGCCGCAACCGGGCCAATCAGAACCCCGCCGCGATCATGTACGACCGCCCGCTGACCCGCGAGATGTATATGACCGCGCGCTGGATCAGCGAGCCCCTCTGCCTCTTCGACAACTGCCTGGAGACCGATGGCGCACTGGCCTGTGTGGTGGTGTCGGCCGAGCGGGCGCGCGACTGCCGGCAACGACCCGTGTACGTCCACTCCGCCGCCCAGGGGCTGCCCGCCCAACACCACGGGATGGTCAACTACTGGAACGACGACCCGCTCACCGGCCCCTCCTGGACCGCCGCCCGCCGGCTGTGGAAAACCGCCGACTTCGGGCCGCAGGATGTGGATGTGGCGCAGATCTACGACGCGTTCACCCCGCTGATCCCGCTCTCGCTGGAGGGCTACGGCTTCTGCGGCCGCGGCGAGGGCGCCGCCTTCACCGAGGGGGGCGCGCTGGAGATCGGCGGACGGCTGCCGCTCAACACCGGCGGGGGCGGCCTCAGCGAGGCGTACGTCCATGGCTTCAACCTCATCACCGAAGGGGTCAGACAGCTGCGCGGCACCGGCACCGCCCAGGTCCCCGGCGCCACGACCTGCCTGGTCACGGCGGGTGAAGGGGTTCCCACATCGGCCCTGCTGATGAGGAGTTGACCGACGCCATGACACAGCTCGACACGACGACGGGCGCGACAACGGACACGACGACGGCCGCGACGACGGCCGCGACGACGGCCGCGAACGGCGGAGGCGAGGGGTCCGACGGGCTGCTTGCGCCCGTGCCCGACGAGGACGGGGCGCCCTTCTTCGCCTACGCGGCGCGCGGCGAACTGCGCGTCCAGTGCTGCGCCGACTGCGACGAACCGCGCTTCCCGCCCCGGCCCTGCTGCCCCCACTGCCAGTCCTTCGACTGCCTGTGGAAAAAGTTGAGCGGCCGTGGCCGGATCTGGTCGTACGTGCTGCCCCATCCCCCGCTGTTGCCCGCCTACGCGGCCCAGGCGCCCTACAACGTCGTCCTCGTGGAGCTCGCGGACGCCCCGCGCATCCGGCTGGTGGGCAATCTGGTCGCCAGCGCGGACGCCGCGCTGAACTCGGTCCCGCCGGAGCGGATCCGCATCGGCGCGCCCGTGAAGGCCGCCTTCCACGCGGCGGACGGCGGGCTCACGGTGGTGCGCTGGCTCCTGGAGCGGCCATGACGGTCCGCACCCGGGTGGAGGAGGCCGGGGTCGCGGTCGTCACCCTCGACCGGCCCGAGCGGCACAACGCCATCGACCTGGAGACGGTCGGCGAACTGACGGCCGTATGGCGGCGCTTCCGCCACGACGGCGCGGTCCGGGCCGTCGTCCTCACCGGCGCGGGCGGCCGGGCCTTCAGCACCGGCATCGACCGCTCGGTGGAGGTCGCGCAGCCGCCGTCGCCCTACGCGATGGACGATCCGCTGCGCACCGTCGGGCCCAAGGCGAACGACCTGTGGAAGCCGGTGGTCGCGGCGGTGGCCGGAATGGCGTGCGGCGGGGCGTTCTATCTGCTGGGCGAGGCCGAGTTCATCGTCGCCGACGAGACGGCGGCCTTCTTCGATCCGCACACCAGCTATGGGATGGTCAGCGCCTACGAGGCCGTCTATATGGCACAGCGGATGCCGATGGGCGAGGTCGCGCGGATGGCGCTGATGGGGACCGCGGAGCGGCTCTCGGCCCGGCGGGCGTATGAGACGGGCCTGGTCAGCGAGGTGGTCCCGGCCGGTGAGGCCCTTACGGCGGCCATGCGCGCCGCGTCGGTCATCGCGTCGTACCCGACGGAGGCGGTGCAGGGCACCGTAAGGGCGCTATGGGCGGCGAAGGAGGCGGCGCTGGCCCAGGCGCTCGCGCAGGCCCCGCAGTTGATCGCGCTGGGCAATCTGCCGCCGGGGTGCCAGGCCGCGCTCTTCGCGGCCCGTACGCCCGGCTTCCGTACGCGGTGAGCCCACCGGCCCCGGATCGGCTCGGGGCCTCAGGTGGAGCTCGGGTACTTGAGCGCCGAGGTGACCTTGCAGGTGAAGGAGGTCTGCTCGGTGAGGTAGCGGTAGGAGGTGGCGCTGAGGGTCTGGCTGCTGCCGGATGCCACGGTGACGGACTTGTAGTCGGATCCCAGCAGGCTGCCGCCGCTCTGGTTCTCCCACTCGATGGTGATCGAGTAGTGCATGGACTGCGTCTCGGGGTTCCTGAGGTTGAGGGTGTACTGGAACGAGTGGGTCGACTCGTCGTAGTCGCAGCCGGTGGCGGTGATGTCGTTCGTGCCGTCCGAGTTGTAGGTGGGCGGCGCGGAGTAGGTGTAGGAGGGCGAGGGGGCCCCGTACGACGGCACGTCGAGGTCGGAGGGGACTCCGCTGGGCAAGTCGGTCGGCAGGCCGGTGGGAAGGTCGGTGGGACCGGACGCCGGGTTGTCGCCGCCGCTCCCGCCCGAGACGAACCCGCCGAGGCCGCTGTCGTGGCTTCGGCCCTTCTTTCCGCAGCCGGTCAGCGCGATGAGCCCGACCAGGGCGACGGCGAATATCCGCATGGAGCGGCGTTGCATGGCATTACCCCCGTTGAAAAGACACATTCAAGCCAGCCAGGGCTGGTTGACAAGTGCACGCCACCCTAGCAACGGGCTTTGCTACCCCAAAGTCACCTACGAGCGCGCCTGGCCCGGCTCTCAGAGGACGGAGACGACCTCGCACCGCACCACGGTTCCCGACACCGAGGGATCATCGAGCGGCACCCGTACGGTCCTCGACTTCCCCGCGGGGACCCGCACATCGGCGCGCCCGGTGGTCAGGGTCGAGCCGTCCCGGTCCTGGAAGCTCATGTCGACGAGGAAGGTGTCGGCCCCGCCCGAGCGGTTGCGCACCTTCACGGTCGCCGCAGGATGGCCGCTCTTGTCCTTGCCCGCGCAGAGGACGACGGTCGTCCGGGGCGCGTTGGGCGACGAGCTGCCACTGGACGGGCTGGAGCCGTAGTCGTCATCGTCGTAGTCGCGGTAGCGGGAACCGCCGGAGCCCGAACCGGTGGTGGAGCTCTCGTCGTCGGAGTCCGAGTAGCCACCCGAGCCGGAACTGGAACCCGAGCCCGACCCCGAGTGGTGCGAGGAGGAGCTGGAACAGCCGCCTCCGCCACCCCCGTGGCCATGGCCACGCCCCTTGAACCCGGTCAGCGCCACCAGCACCACGGTGAGCACGGCCGCCAGCCGTAGACCACGCCGCATCACAGACCCCGTCCCCCGAAGACCGCGCAGAGAGTTACCCATCGACCTCCCGGCTCCCAGGAGGTCGATGAACGCCCGCAACCGTAGCAGGAATTGTCAGGGACACAGCCCGCGACCAGCCGCCCCGGCGCGTCGTCCCTGGAGGTGGGTCAGGCCCGGCCGCCCGACGGCCGCGACTGGCCCGTGCCCTTGACCGCGTCCAGCGCGTAGACACAGCGGTCCTTGCTGCAGGCGTACACCACACCCCCGGCGGCCACCGGGGACCCGGTGATCTCGCCGCCGGTCGCCAGCTTCCAGCGCAGCTGTCCGCCCGCCGCGTCCACCGTGTAGAGGCAGTGGTCGGCCGAGCCGAAGTGGACCCGGCCGTCGGCGACCACCGGTGAGCCGATGACCTCGCCGCCCGCCGCGAACCGCCACTTGGGCGTGCCGGTGACCGCGTCGAGCGTGTAGAGCGCGCTGCCGCTGCCCAGATGGACCGAACCGTCGGCCACCAGCACCGGCTCGATCGACTGCCGGGCCTCGGTGGCGATGCGCCAGCGGTCGCGGCCGTTCGCCGCGTCCAGCGCGTACACCGTGCCCAGATAGTCGGCGATGTAGATGCCGCCGCCGGTCACCGCGGGCCCCGGCGCGTACGCGGGGGCGCACAGGAAGACGGCGGGCGCCTCGAAACGCCACCGCACATCCCCGCGGGCGGCGTCGAGCGCGAGCACCCGCGTCCCCGCCGAGACGTAGACCACCCCGTCGGGCGCCGCCAGCAGACGCAGCGGCACACCCCCGCAGGACGCCGCGTCGCCCACCGGATACGACCAGCGCTCCGCGCCGGTGCGCGCCTCCAGTGCGCGCAGCCGCGCGTCCGCCCACACATACACCGTGCCGTCGTGGACGGCCGGGCCGGACTCGGGCGTCTCGAAGTCGGTCTGGAGGCCCTGCATCTCCCACAGCAGCTCGCCGTTGGCCGCCTCCCACGCCTGGACGCCACCGCCGCGCGTTCCGGTGACGACCGTGCCGCGGTCGACCTTGAGGGAGTAGACCCAGCCGTCGGTCGACAGCCGCCAGCGCTCGGCGCCGTCCTCCGCGTCCAGCGCGTACAGCGTGGGGCCGTCGGAGGCATGGATCCGGCCGTTCTCCACGGCCATCGCCCACGCCACGTCGCGGGTCTTGAACTGGCGCCGGCCGGTGGCCACGTCCAGCGCGTGTACCTCGAACGAGGTCACATAGAGCAGATCGCCGGCCACCGCAGGGGTACCCCAGACGTCGTTGGACATCCGGAACCGCCACGGGCGCCAACGGCCGTGCCCGGCTCCCGCCGCGTGCGGCTCGGGCGGCTCGGCCGGCGGGGAGTGGGTCGGCGGCGGGACGGCGGCCGTGCCGTCGCCTCCGTTCAGCCCTCCGGTGGTCACCCCGGCCGGCGGGCGCACCCAGCCGGTCGCGGGCCCGGTGCCGTGCTGGGGCTGCGGATCCCGCGCCTGGTCGGCCCGGAGCCCCGGGCCGATCGGCACCGGCGAACCGGGCAGCCGCACCGATCCGTCGGCCCCGGCGGGCGCCGGAGCGGGCGCGGCGGCGGCGGACGGGGCGGCGTGCCGCCCGGGCCCGATGGAGCCCAGCGCGCTCGGCGGGCTCGCGGCCTCCGGCGCGCGCAGACCCCCGCGCGGATCGCCCACGCCCACGGGCTCCCAGCCGCCCGCACCCGCGGGCCCGCCCGCGGCCGCGCCGTGCCGCCCGCCATGGCCCTCCGCGGGACCTCCCGCGGCGGGGGCGTACGAGGGCGGCGGCGTGGGCGGACGCTCCGGCGGAAGCGGCGCGGACGGCCTGCCGCCGTCGTTCGCGGCGTGCCCGGCGACCCCGGGACGGCCGCCTCCGGAGGCGGGCCGGGTGGAGCCGCGCACCTGGTTGCGGCCGCTGCGCTTGCGCTCGATGAGCGCGACGGCGCCGGGCGGCAGCCAGGCCGAGGCCGTACCGCTGTCGTCGGCGTTGGAGGCGAACAGATGCGGAGCCAGCTGGGACTGCAGATCGGCCGGGGACGGCCGCCGCTCGGGCTCCATCTGCATGCACGACTCGATGAGCGGCCGCAGCTCGTCGGGCAGCCCGGTCAGGTCGGGGCCCTCGCGCAGCAGCATGAACACGGTCTCCACCGGGTTGGCGCCGTGGAAGGGCGCATGCCCGGTGGCCGCGAAGGTCAGGGTCGAGCCGAGCGAGAAGATATCGCTCGCGCCCGTCACGCTGCGTGAGTCACGCGCCTGCTCGGGCGACATGTAGGCGGGGGTGCCGACCGCGACGTTGGTCATCGTCAGCCGGGTGTTCGACACACCGGAGGCGATACCGAAGTCGATCACCCGCGGGCCGTCCTCGACGACCAGCACATTGGACGGCTTCAGATCCCGGTGGACCAGGCCCGCGCCATGGATGGACTGCAGCGCCTCGGCCACCCCGGCCGCCAGCCACCGCACCGCCTGGGCCGGCATCGGCCCGCACTCGTTGATGATCTCCTCGAGGGAGGGAGCCGGCACATAGGCCGTGGCCAGCCAGGGCACCGCGGCACGCGGATCGGCGTCCACCACGGCGGCCGTATAGAAGCCGCTGACCGCGCGGGCCGCCTCCACCTCACGGGTGAACCGGACACGGAACAGCTGGTCCTCAGCGAGCTCGGTCCGGACCGTCTTGATCGCGACCCGTCGACCCGATGCCGAGCGGGCCAGATAGACCAGCCCCATGCCGCCCGCGCCGAGACGGCCGAGCACCTCGAAAGGGCCGATCCGCCTCGGATCGTGCTGCGTCAGCTGCTCCACCACTTGCCTGCCACCTCCCCGTGGGGGCTTGAAAAAATACAGCCCCGTGCAGCGTCTCACCGACAAACCAACCGGCGGCACGCATCCTGCATTCTCTCTGGCGAAGGCGGCGGTTGCGAACCCGGGGGCGAATCGTCGTGTCATCGGGCGATACGGAGCCGGGGACCGTCCGGTTCGACCGAGGATCATCTAAGTGCCCTCAGGCCCGTATCGCCCAGTTCTCCGGCCGGGGTTCAGCCTGCCGTCGAGGTGTCGATGACGGCGAAGGCCGCGCCCTGATTGTCCGCAAGAACCGCGAAACGCCCGTACGGCGTATCTTCGGCGGTCTTGAGAACCCGCCCGCCCAGCCGGTGGGCCGTGCGCAGCGTCCGATCGCAGTCCGCCACCACAAAGTACGTCAGGAAGTGGGCGGGCAGAACGGCCGGGTACTCCTCGCCGATCACGACGCGTCCGCCGATCGCGTGACGGGGGTCCGGGGGCTCCCCGCGCGGCGTCCACAGGACCAGGTCGGCCGACGCGCCCTCGGCGGGGGGCTCCATCCCGTAGCCGAAGACCGCCCGGTAGAAGGCGTCCACGGCGCGCGGCTGACGGGTGTGGACCTCGGTCCAGCCGTACGAACCCGGCGCGCCGCGCCGCCCGAAGCCGGTGTGGCTGCCCGCCTGCCAGACCCCGAAGACGGCGCCGCCCGGGTCGGCGGCCGTCGCCATGACGCAGAACCGGTCGATCCACACCGGCGGGGTGATCACCCGGCCACCGGCCTCGCGGATCCGGGCGGCGGTCGCCGCGGCGTCCTGGGCGGCGAAGTAGATGTTCCAGACGGTGGGCATCCGGCCGTCCGGCTTGGGGACCAGCCCCGCGACCTCCTTACCGCCGAGGAGGGCACGGGTGTACGAGCCGTAGTCCGTGGCGATCTCCTCAAAGGCCCAGCCGAACAGCTCACCGTAGAAGCGCCGGCCCGCCGCGAGGTCGGACAGCAGCACATCCGCCCAGCAGGGCACGCCTTCCGCGAATGCCGCCATGGCCCGGGTCCTCTCGCGTCCCTCGGTCCTCGGAGCTAGGTCACAGCCCGTTTGGAGATGCTTGGCGCGTGTTTGGAGCCGCTTGGCTCGTTTACCTCACTTGCCACGCTAACGGGGGATCGCCCGGTCTGCTCGCCCCGGAACTCGAAATATTTGGCCAATCCTTTTCGCGTCAGGACGGATCCGACCGCGTCATCCACCGTTGTTATCCACAGCCTGTTGATAACACAATTCACACGTGTGGGTGAGCAGTGATTGAGGGCTTGACGACGGCGGACAGGGGCCGGAATCAGCCATTCCAGCCTGCTCAGCGAGGCTCACAAACCCTCTCATCCCGCCCTAACCCCATTTGCACGCAGCCGAATCGCGCTCCGATCACCCCTCGGTAAGCTGACGGCATGACAGGACAAGTACGCACAGTCGACGGGCGGGTGGCCGGTCGTCGCGGGCAGGCGACGCGGCAGAAGCTGCTCGACTGCCTCGGCGAGATGCTCAGCACATCCCCGTATCGAGACGTCAAGGTCATCGATGTCGCACGTAAGGCGGGGACCTCGCCTGCGACGTTCTACCAGTACTTCCCCGATGTGGAGGGCGCCGTCCTCGAGCTCGCCGAGGAAATGGCGAAGGAGGGTGCGAACCTGACCGATCTGGTCGCCGACCGCTCATGGGCGGGCAAGTCCGGCGCGGCGGCGGCGGAGGACCTGGTCGAGGGGTTCCTCTCCTTCTGGCGCAAACACGACGCCATCCTGCGGGTGGTCGACCTGGGCGCCGCCGAGGGCGACAAGCGGTTCTACAAGATCCGCATGAAGATCCTCAATTCCGTCACCAACTCCCTTACGGACGCCGTCAAGGAGCAGCAGGCCAAGGGCCGCATCGACGAGGACCTCAACCCCGGGGCCATCGCGGGCTCGCTGGTCGCGATGCTGGCCGCGGTCGCGGCGCATCAGAAGGGCTTCCAGAGCTGGGGCGTCAAGCAGGCCGATCTCAAGCCGAGCCTGACCTGGCTCGTCCACCTCGGCGTCACCGGGCGCAAACCGCCGAAGTAACGAATCCGCACCCCTCTCCCGCCCCTTCCCTCGGCCCCTCCCTGCCGGCCTCTCGATGCCGGCCGCCCGGCCGAGCCCGCACGTCCTGTCACGCCGCGGCGGATCACTCCCGAGTGATCCGCCGCGGCCTTTTTGTGCCCGTGGGGCGCTGAGCGGCCTCGATGACGTCCGGTGCGGTTCGGGTGCGCAGCGAAAGGGGCTCGGGGCTGTGTCGATGTGCGGCTCCGCCGCGCGGGCGCGACCAGCCAGCCACAGCCGCGGATGAACGACCGCACCTCGCGGCACCTTCCCGCGCAGCGCTTAGCGGTCGTGGGGCCGCCGGGGAGGGATGGGCCCGGCTGACGGGCCACGGACCGGCTCGCGGTGCTCCCACACGGGCCCCGCGAACCGGCTCAGCGCTCCCCACAGGCCCGCGGACCGGCGCGCCCCCACAGGCCCGGCGGGCCGCTCAGCGTTCCTCGGCGCGGTGGAGGCGGAAGAGGCGGATCTCGCGCTCCACCCGCGACTGATAGCTCGCGTACGGCGGCCAGAAGGCGAGGGCCGCCGCCCAGGCCACCTCGCGCTCGGCGCCCTCCAGCAGCCGTGCCCGGACGGCGATGTCCCGGCCCCGCCAGCTGATCTCCGCCTGCGGGTGCTTCAGGAGGTTCGCCGTCCACGCCGGATGGCCCGGGCGGCCGAAGTTGCTGCCGATCAGGAGCCAGGTGCCGCCGTCCTCCGGCATACAGGCCAGCGGCGTACGACGGGGAAGCCCCGACCTCGCGCCGCGCGCGGTAAGGATCACGCCGGGCAGCATCCGTGCGCTCGGCAGCACCTTGCCGCGGGTCAGCCGGTGGACGGTGCGGTCGAAGGCGGGGATGACATGGGGCGCGACCTTGGCGAAGGCGCGGGTCGAGGACACCTTCCGGACCAGCTTCACGCCGTAACCGGCCATCAGACCGTCACCGCCTTCCGCGGCCCGTCCCGGCCGTCGTTCCTATCGCGCCTGTCAGGCCCATCGTGCCGACCGCGCCCGCCGTACCCACCGTTCCCCCCGCGCCCGTCATGGCCGCCGTAAGGAGCGCGGTCGGCCGCGCCGAAGAGTCCCTCCCGTTCCGCGGCCCGGGCCCGCAGCCGGTGGACGGGGCCGAAGAGCAGCTCGTCGGAGGCGGCCCGCTTGAAGTAGAGATGCGCCTCATGCTCCCAGGTGAAGCCGATGCCGCCGTGCAGCTGCACCGCCTCGGCCGCCGCCGTGCGCTGCGCCTCCAGCGCCTGCGCGAGCGCGAGCCCGCCCGCCACCGCGGCGTCCGTGCCTTGCGCACCACCCGGGGCCGCGACCGCGCCCTCCGCGCCGCCCTGGGACGCGACCGCGCCCTCCGCGCCGCCCTGGGCGGCGGCCCAAGCCGCGTAGTAGGCCGCCGAACGGGCCGCCTGGACCGCGACGTACACATCCGCCAGCCGGTGCTTGACCGCCTGGAACGAGCCGATCGGGCGGCCGAACTGCTCACGCGCCCGCACATAGTCGACCGTCCGCGCGAGGGCCGCGTCCGCCGCCCCCACGGCCTCGGCGGCGAGCACGGCCGCGGCCCCCGTACCCACGGCCGCCAGCGCCTCCGCCACCCCGTCCCCGCTCCCGCCGTCGTCCACCCCCAGCAGCTCGGCGGGTACGTTCCGCAGCTCGATGCGGGCCTGCGGGCGCGTCGCGTCGAGCGCGGTCAGCCGGGTACGGACCAGCCCGTCCGCCCCCGCCGGGACGAGGAACAGCAGTGTCCGCCCGCGCGTATAGCCCCCGGCGCGGGCGGCGACCAGCAGCAGTTCGGCGCTGTGCCCGCCGGGCACCTGCTCCACCTGCCCGTACAGCCGCCACCCCACACCGCCGTCGCTGTCCGGACGCGCCTGGACACCCCCCGCGCGCCCCCCACCGGCCCATGCGCCGTCCCGCGCTCCCACGAGCCCGAGCGCTTCCGGCAGCGCGCGCCCCGGCACCGCGAGCGCCGCCGTAAGGGCGCCTTCCGCGATACGCGGCAGCAGCTCGGCGCGCTGCGCCTCCGTCCCCACCGCGGCGACCAGGGGCGCGGCGAACACGGCGGTGGCCAGGAGCGGCGAGGGCAGCAGCACGCGCCCCGTCTCCTCACAGGCCAGCGCCAGCTCGGTGACCCCACAGCCGACGCCCCCGTAGGCCGACGGAAGGGCCAGGCCCGGCAGCCCGAGCGTCCGGGCGAGCTGCCGCCACAGGGCCTCGTCGTAGCCGGGCGCGGTCTGGACCGCCGCCTTGACCTCGTCCGGCCCGCACCGCTCCCGCAGGAGTGTGCGCAGCGTACGGCGGATCTCGTCCTGTTCCTCGGTGAACGCGGCGTCCATCGGCGAGCACCTTCCGTTTTCTGACGGCCCGTCATACTAGGGATGGGCTCCGGACTTTCCCACCCCTCCGCCGGGCTCCACGGTTAAACTGCCGACTCCTCACCACGTTCCTCCCCACCGGCTCCGCCGGAGCACAGACCGGCGGTGGCCCTGTCCTCCGGGGCCCAGCGGAGGAGCGAGGAGGGGTGATGGACGATCGGAGCACGCGGGAGACGAGCGACGACCGATGGACCGGCGCTGACAAATGGCAGGTCATCATCGGAGTGCTGAGCCTTCTGGTGGCGATCGCCGCTTGTGTGGGGCAGTTCCTGCAGTAGCCGGGCGCCTCACGCGTGGTCCGGACGGGGCTGGTGTTCGAGGCGCGAGCACGGCCATACGGGAGAGCGTCCGGGCCACCCCCTCCCCCCGCCACACCGGCGCGCGGCGCCCTCGCCCGCCCCCCTTTCCACACCCTCTTCCGCTCCCTCTTCCGCTCCCACCAATCTGATGTACCGTCAGATTCATGTCGCCAGCAGCACAGCGCGCCCGTAAGGTCGCCGTCGTCGGCGTCTCCCTCTCCGACTGCGGCCGCGTCGATGCGGCCACCCCCTACGCCCTCCACGCCCAGGCCGCCCGCCGCGCCCTCGCCGACTCCGGTCTGGACCGGTCGGTCGTCGACGGCTTCGCCTCGGCGGGGCTCGGCACCCTCGCGCCGGTCGAGGTGGCCGAGTATCTGGGGCTGCGGCCTACCTGGACCGACTCGACGGCCGTCGGCGGCTCCACCTGGGAGGTCATGGCGGCGCACGCGGCGGACGCGATCGCCGCCGGGCACGCCCGCGCCGTCCTGCTCGTCTACGGCTCCACCGCCCGCGCCGACATCCGCGCGGGCCGCCGCACCGCGAACCTCTCCTTCGGGGCGCGTGGACCGCTGCAGTTCGAGGTCCCGTACGGGCATACGCTGGTCGCCAAGTACGCGATGGCCGCGCGCCGCCATATGCATGAGTACGGCACCACGCTCGAACAGCTGGCGGACATCGCCGTTCAGGCGCGCATCAACGCCGGACACAATCCGGACGCGATGTTTCGCGAACCGATCACGGTCGATGACGTCCTGAGCGGCCCGATGATCGCCGACCCCTTCACCAAACTGCACTGCTGCATCCGCTCGGACGGCGGCTGCGCGGTGCTGCTCGCGGCCGAGGAGTGCGTACCGGACACGGTGAAACCCCCGGTGTGGGTGCTGGGTTCGGGCACGGCCGTCTCGCACACCACCATGTCCGAATGGGAGGACTTCACGGTCTCCCCGGCCGCCTCCTCGGGCCGGGCGGCCTTCACACGGGCGGGCGTCCGGCCGTCGGACATCGATGTGGCCGAGCTCTATGACGCCTTCACCTATATGACCCTGGTGACCCTCGAGGACCTGGGCTTCTGCGCCAAGGGCGAGGGCGGGGCGTTCGCGGCGAAGGGCCGGCTGACGCGGGACGGCGAGCTGCCGACCAACACCGACGGCGGCGGCCTCTCCGCCTGCCACCCGGGGATGCGCGGGCTGTTCCTGCTGGTCGAGGCGGTACGGCAGCTGCGCGGCGAGGCCGGAGAGCGACAGGTCCACAAGGCGGGCGGACGGCTGCCGGAACTGGCCGTGGCGTCGGGGACGGGGGGCTGGTTCTGCTCGGCGGGCACGGTCGTCCTGGGCCGAGGCTGACCGGGCCGCGCGGGGCGTCCGCGGCGGCCGGGCCCACGCGGGGGCATCCGCGGCCGAGCGGGCCCGCGCGGGGGCGTCCGCGACTGAGCGGGCCCGCGCGGGAGCGCCCACAGTTGGCCGGACCCACGCGGGGCCGTCTGCGGCTGAGCGGGCCCGGCGGGGGCGTCCGCACCTGACCGGACCCACGCGGGAGCACCCGCGGCTGACCGGACCCACGCGGGGCCGTCTGGGCTGAGCGGGCCGCACGGGCGGGCGTCCGCGGCGGCCGGGCCCACGCTAGGGCGTCCGCGGTTGAGCGGGCTCGCGCGGGAGCGTGGCGCCCGCCCGGCGGCCGGGCCCGCGCCGGTCCCGGTTCGGCCCGCCCCGGCCGTACGTGCGTACGCCCCCGCTTGCCCCGGCCCGTCGCGGGTGATCGGATGGGGAGCCGATGAGCGAGAACCAGGATGAGGCTGAGGCCGAGGCATTCCGCGCGGTGCTGCGCGGCCTGCGTGTACCCCATGCGGGCGAGCTGCCGGTCTTCGACCCGGACACGGCCCCGGACGCACCGCTTCCGCTCTTCCGGCGGTGGCTGCGGGAGGCCGCCGAGGCGGGGGAACCCGGCCCGCACACCATGACCCTGGCCACCGCGGACGCCGACCGCCGCCCGTCCCAGCGCACGGTGATGCTGCACGACGCCGATGAGCGCGGCTGGCACTTCGGCACCCATCGCACCAGCCGTAAGGGCCGGGAGCTGGCCGAGAACCCGTACGCCTCGCTCGCGTTCCACTGGATGGGGGCGGGCCGTCAGGTGCGCGTCAGCGGGCGGGTCGGCGAGGCCGGGCCGGAGGAGAGCGCGGCCGATCTGCGCGGCCGGTCCCCCGTGGCGCTCGCGGCGGCCCTGGCCGGGAGCGGCCGGCAGAGCGAGGTGCTCGGTTCGTACGAGGAACTGCTACGGGCCTTCGAGACGGCGTACGAGCGGGCCGAACGCGAACCGGACGCGACCGCCCCCACCTGGACCCTGTACGTCCTGGAGGCGGACGAGGTCGAGTTCTACCAGGAGGAGGCGCGGCGGCGGCACGTACGGCTCCGCTACCGCCGCGAGCCTGGCGAACCAGGCGGCTGGCGGCGGGAGCTGCTGTGGCCGTAGGGGCGGTGCGGCCGTACGGGCGGTGCGACCGTAGGGCGGTGCGACCGTAGGGCGGTGCGACCGTAAGGCGGTGCGACCGTAAGGCGGCGCCCGTAAGGGTGCGACGAAAAGGCGAACGCGACCGTAAGGGCGCGACGAGAGGGCGAGCGCGACCGTAAGGCGTGCACCGCTGAACAGTGCGACCGTAAGGCGGCGACGCCGTAACGCGATGCGCGCAGCGGCGCGCTAGGCGAGCAGCGGCCGGAAGACGGGAACGGCCGGGGCGGTCCCCTCGGCGGCATCGACCGACCGGAACGCCACCCGGAGCCGCATCCCGACGCGCGGGCCGCCCTCCGGGGCCTCGATGAGCTCGGTCATCATCCGCGGCCCCTCGGCGAGGTCGACGACGGCGGCGGTGTACGGGACGCGGGCGCCGAACGGCGGCAGGTCATTGCGGTGCACCACGGACCATGTGTAGAGCGTCGCGGCGCCGCTCGCCTCCTCCCAGCCGACGTCCTCGCTCCAGCAGTACGGGCAGAATTCGCGCGGATAGTGGTGGACCCGGCCGCAGTCGGCGCACCGCCGGATCAGCAGCCGGCCCCCGGCCGCGGCGTCCCAGTAGGGGCGGGTGAAGGCGTCGATCTCGGGCAGGTCGAAGCGCGGGGCGTCCGCGGGCGGCGCCGGGCTCACAGGAACAGCCCCCATACCTCGTCGAGCGACCAGGTCTGCCAGCTCATACCGAAGAGCCCGACCACGGAGATCAGCACCATCATCGAGTTCTGCCCCTGCTCCGCCCAGTCGTGAATCATGAGCAGGAAATAGAGCAGATTGAGCACGATCGCGCCGACGAGGGCGATGGGGGTCAGAAAGCCGAGCGTCAGACCGAGGCCGAGGGCGAGTTCGGCGTAGACGACGACATACGCCATGACCTTGGGACGGGGTGTGACCACCGCGCCGAAGCCGCTGCGGACGAACGCCCAGCGGTGCTTGTCGGCCACGCCCACCGCCCAGCCGATACCGGTGCCGCGCTCGAACCAGTCCTTCTTGTTCTTGTGCCGCCAGCTCTCGAGCCACCACAGGCCGAGTCCGATGCGCAGTACGGCGAGCCATTCGGCCCCGCTGAGCCCGATCGTCCGCATCGTCCCCCACCTCTCCCATCCCAGCGAATCTGACGGTACGTCAGTTTCAGGGTCGGGCGCGGCCCGCGCAAGGGGTCGCACCGGCGGAGCGGGAACCGGCGGGACGCCCGAGCAGCGCCCGGCAGCCCAAGCAGCGCCCGGCGGCACGGCGAACCGACGGAATGGCGGAACGGCAGACCAGTGGAACGGCGACCGACAGATACCGGCCGTGACCTGTCCGCAACCCATTCGGAATCACTTTGACCGGATCTCCTTGACCGAAACCCGTCAAATACCCGGCTACGCTCACCCGCATGGCTGACAGTTCCCCCGAGAAGTCCTCACCCGTTTATGTGATCGGCGGTGGACCGGGCGGACTCGCCGCCGCTGCCGCGCTCAGCCACCGCGGGATCCGCGCCGTCGTCCTGGAGAAGTCCGAGGCGGTCGCCGCGTCCTGGCGCAACCACTACGACCGGCTGCATCTGCACACCACGCGCCGGCTGTCCGCGTTGCCCGGTCTGCCGATCCCCCGGTCCTACGGGCGCTGGGTCGGGCGCGACGACGTGGTGCGCTATCTGGAGCGCTACACCGAGCACCACCGGCTGGAGATCGTCACGGGGGTCGAGGTCTCCCGCATCGACCGGTCGCCCGACAACACGGAGTGGGTGCTGCATGCCACGGGCGGCCGTGCGCTGTCCTCGCCCGTGGCCGTCGTCGCGACGGGCTTCAACCACACCCCGCGGGTGCCGGACTGGCCCGGCCGCGCCGCCTACACCGGTGAGCTGCTGCACGCCGCCCACTACCGCAACGCCCGCCCCTTCGAGGGCCGCGACGTACTGGTGGTCGGCGTCGGCAACACGGGCGCGGAGATCGCGGTCGACCTGATCGAGGGCGGCGCGGCCCGGGTGCGGCTGGCGGTCCGCACCGTGCCGCACATCCTGCGCCGCTCGACGGCCGGCTGGCCCGCGCAGGCGACCGGCATCCTGGTGCGCAGACTGCCGCGGCGCGCGGTGGACCGGGCGGCCCGGGCGATGTGCCGGCTGAGCATGCCGGATCTGACCGAGCACGGTCTGCCCTGGCCCGACACCGGGCTCTACACCCGCGTACGCGAGGGCGCGATCCCGGTCCAGGACGTGGGGCTGGTCGACGCGGTACGGACGGGGCGGGTGGAGGTGGTCTCGGCGGTCGACTCCTTCGATCTGGACAAGGTGGTCCTCGCCGACGGCTCGCGGATCAGCCCCGAGGTGGTGATCGCCGCGACCGGCTACCGGCGCGGCCTGGAGGAACTGGTCGGCCATCTGGGCGTGCTCGACGACCGCGGCCGCCCCCTCCCGCACGGCCGACGGACCCTGAAGTCCGCCCCGGGACTGCACTTCACGGGCTATACGAACCCGATCAGCGGGATGCTGCGCGAGCTGGCCATCGACGCCCGGAAGATCGCCAAGACGGTGGCCTGCACCACGGCATGACCGCCGGGCAGGCGAGACCACCACCACGGACAGCCGCACGAACGCGACACCACACCGGGGGCGCGCGGCCGGTCACGCATTCCGCCGCCCCGCCGTCACCCCCGCAGTCACCCCCGCCCGTCACCCTGCGTGTTCCTCGCTCCCCGAGCATTCCTGACAGGCCGTCAGTTCAGTAACCTGACTACTGGGTAATGTGACTTGGCGTCAGTTTTGCCGCCGAACCACCCGGTCACCTGCCCGGTTATTGGCCAACGAGCAGGAGTGGCGGATACCGATGCTTGGATCGACCTACGGCACCCTGACCACCAACTCCCGTCATGCCCGCGCCGTCGCCTGCGGGCGGGCCCCCGGCCCCGCCGTGCACGTCTCCAGCAGGGAGACGGCGGGCGGGACCGCCGAAGGCGCGGACGACGTGGACGTCAGCGGGCGCCCGCTGCACTCCGCCGTCCCCGATCTGGACCGCTTCTTCCATCCCGAGTCGGTGGCCCTCATCGGCGCCTCCGACGCGGACGGCCGTCCCAACACCGGTATCACCCGCCAGCTCCTGGCCTGGGCCGAACGCGTCGGCGCCCGACTGCACCCCGTGCATCCCTCCCGTCCCGCCGTCTTCGGCATTCCGTGCGTACCGTCCGTGGCCGCGCTGCCCGAATCCGTCGACCTCGCCGTCCTCCTCGTCCGTGACCCGCTCCCGGTCATCGAGGAACTCGACGGGAGCAAGGTGAAGTTCGCCGTCGCCTTCGCCTCGGGCTTCGCCGAGACCGGCCCCGAGGGCGCCGCCGCGCAGGTCCAGCTCGCCGCCGCGGCCCGCGGCGCCGGGCTGCGGCTGCTCGGCCCCAACACCAACCTCAACGCCTTCGAGAAGTTCCGCGACGACCTCGACGGGCCCGCCATCGCCCTCATCACCCAGTCAGGCCACCAAGGCCGCCCGGTCTTCACCCTCCAGGAACTCGGCATCCGGCTCAGCCACTGGGCCCCGACCGGCAACGAGGCCGATCTGGAGACCGCCGACTTCATCTCCTACTTCGCCACCCGGCCCGAGGTCGGCGCCATCGCCCTGTACGCGGAAGGGCTGAAGGACGGCCGCAGCTTCCTCCTCGCCGCCGACCGGGCCGCCCGCGCCAAGGTGCCCGTCGTCGCCGTGAAGGTCGGCCGCACCGAGACCGGCGCCCGCACGGCCGCCTCCCACACCGGCAAGCTGACCGGCTCGGACGCGGTGGTGGACGCGGCCATGCGGCAGTTCGGCGTGATCCGCGTGGACGGCCTGGACGAGCTGCAGGACACCGCGGCGCTGCTGGCCCGCGCCCGCCCGCCGCTCGCCGAGGGCGTCGTGGTGTATTCGATCTCCGGGGGCACCGGGGCCCACTTCTCCGACCTCGCCACCGCGGCGGGCCTCACCCTGCCCACCCTCTCCACCGAGAAGCAGACCGAGCTCCACCAGTGGATACCCGGCGATCTCAGCGTCGCCAACCCGGTCGACAACGGCGGTCACCCGGTCGGCGACTGGCGCGGCCGCAAGATCATCGACGCGATCCTGGCCGATCCCGCCGTGGGCGTGCTGATCTGCCCGATCACCGGCCCCTTTCCGCCCATGAGCGACAAGCTGGCGCAGGATCTGGTGGAGGCGGCGGAGCAGACGGACAAGCTGGTGTGCGTGGTGTGGGGCTCCCCGGTCGGCACCGAGGACGCCTACCGCACCACCCTGCTGGGCTCCTCGCGCGTGGCCACCTTCCGCACGTTCGCCAACTGCATCACCGCCGTGCGCGCCTATCTGGGGCACCACCGCTTCACCGCCTCCTACCGCTCCCCCTTCGACGAGGCCCCGCGCACCCCGTCCCCATCTCTGCGGAAGGTGCGCGATCTGCTGCGCCCAGGAGGCCGCCTGAGCGAGCACGCGGCGAAACAACTGCTGCGGGCGTACGGCATCCGGGTGCCGCGCGAGCAGCTGGTGACCAGCGCCGCCGCGGCCGTCCGCGCCGCCGGGCTCGTGGGCTATCCCGTCGTCATGAAGGCGTCCGCGCCGCAGCTCGCCCACAAGACCGAGCTGGGGCTGGTCCGGCTGGGGCTGACCTCGGCCAGCCAGGTCCGCGACACCTATCGGGAGCTCACCGACATCGCCCGCTGCGAAGGCGTCGAGCTGGACGGGGTGCTGGTCTGCCAGATGGTCCAGCGCGGGGTGGAGATGGTCGTCGGCATGAGCCACGACTCCCTCTTCGGCCCGACCGTGACCGTGGGTATAGGGGGTGTGCTCGTGGAGGTCTTCCGCGACGCCGCCGTACGCGTCCCCCCGTTCGGCGAGGACCAGGCGCGCGCGATGCTCGCCGAACTGCGCGGCCGCGCCCTCCTCGACGGTGTGCGCGGCGCTCCCCCGGCCGATGTGGACGCGCTCGTGGAGGTCGTGCTGCGGGTCCAGCGCATGGCCCTGGAGCTCGGGGACCACCTCGCCGAACTCGACGTCAATCCGCTGATGGTGCTGGAACGCGGCCAAGGTGCCGTGGCACTGGACGCGCTGGCGATCTGCCGCTGACCGATGGAGCGTTCCCATGACCTCTCCCTCCCCCGAAGAAGCGCTTGACTCCGTTCTACGGCACACCACTGACAACGGCGTCTCGTGGATCACGCTCAACCGCCCGGCCGCGATGAACGCCATCACCCCCGACCAGCGAGAACACCTGATTTCGCTGCTGGACCACGCCTCCGCTGACCCGGCCGTCCGGGCCGTCGTGCTGACCGCCACCGGCAAGGGCTTCTGCGCGGGGGCGGATCTGCGCGGCGCACCGGCCGCGGCGGAACGCGTCGCGGGCGATGTCGCCCGGCTGATCCGCGGCGGAGCGCAGCGGCTCATCGCCGCCGTCCTCGACTGCGAGAAGCCGGTGATCGCAGCCGTCAACGGCACGGCGGCCGGGCTGGGGGCCCATCTCGCCCTCGCCTGCGATCTGGTGCTGGCCGCCGAATCGGCCGTCTTCATCGAGGTGTTCGTCCGTCGCGGTCTGGTCCCCGACGGGGGCGGTGCGTATCTCCTGCCCCGGCTGATCGGCCCGCAGCGCGCCAAGGAGCTGATGTTCTTCGGCGACGCGCTGCCCGCCGCCGAGGCCGAGCGGCTGGGCCTGGTCAACCGGGTCGTCCCGGACGACGACCTGGCCAAGACCGCCCGTGCCTGGGCCGAGCGTCTCGCGGTCGGCCCGACCCGCGCCCTCGCCCTCACCAAGGCGCTGGTGAACGCGTCCCTGGAGTCGGGGCGCCCGGCCGCGTTCGCCGCCGAGGCGGCTGCGCAGGAGACCAACATGACCACGGCCGACGCTCAGGAGGGCCTGCGCGCGTTCATCGAGCGCCGGCCCCCCGTCTACCGAGGCCGCTGAGGGGCCCACGCCGTCGCACAAGCCAAGAAGACCGTCGCAAAAGCCAGGAAAGCCATCGGGCAAGTCAAGAAAGGGGGACGGGCCATGATGGGACACGCCGGTATGGCCGCCACCGCCGTCCGCTACCTCCGGGCGGTCGGCTCGCCGACCGCCGCCGTACGACCGGTCGACCCGCTGCCCCCGCCGGAGCTGCGCTGTGTGCGCGACGATGAGCGGCCCCCGGTCGACCCCGCCGAATTCCGCCGCGTACTGGGCCATTTCGCGAGCGGGGTGACCGTGATCGCCACCGTCGACGGAACCGGCCCGACCGGCTTCGCCTGTCAGTCCTTCGCCTCGCTGTCCCTGGACCCGCCGCTGGTCGCCTTCATGGTCGCCCGCACCTCCACGACCTGGCCGCGCATCGCCCGCGCGGGCGTCTTCTGCGTCAATGTCCTGGGCGCCCACCAGGGCGAGCTGTGCCGCGCCTTCGCGGTCAGCGGCTCCCGGCGCCCCGACAAATTCGCGGGCGTCCGCTACGAACCGTCCCCGGTCACCGGCTCACCGCGGCTCGCGGACGTCCCGGCGTGGATCGACTGCGCGGTCCACGCCGTGCACACGGGCGGCGACCATCTGGTCGTGGTGGGCCGCGTCCGGGCCCTGGGAACGGAGGAGTCCGCGGCGCGATCGGGGCCGCTGCTCTTCCACCGCGGCTCCTTCGGCGAGTTCACGGCGCTTCCGTGAGCCCGCGCGGCCTCCCGTAAGGCGCCGTGCGGCCTTCCGTAGGACCGCACGGCCCCCGTAGGGCCGCGCGGCCGCCCTGAGGCCGCGCGCCTAGACCGTCGCCGCCGCGGCCTGCGCGTTCGAGCCGCGCCGGATCACCAGTGACATCAGCGCGGCGATCGCGCACAGCGCCCCCGCGCCGTACCAGACCAGGTCGTACGAGCCGAAGGCGTCCCGCGCCATGCCGCCCACGAAGGCCACGACCCCGGCTCCCACCTGGTGGGAGGCGAGCACCCAGCCGAAGACGATCGCGCTGTCCTCCCCGTACTGCTCACGGCACAGCGCCATGGTCGGCGGCACGGTGGCGACCCAGTCGAGACCGTAGAAGACGATGAAGAAGATCATCGGCGGATGCACCGCGTCGTCCAGCAGGATCGGCAGGAACATCAGGGAGAGCCCGCGCAGCGCGTAGTACATGGCCAGCAGCCGTCGCGCGTCGAAGCGGTCGGTGAACCAGCCGGAGGCCACCGTCCCGACGATGTCGAAGACGCCGATGACGGCGAGCAGGCTCGCGGCGGCCGTCACGGGCATGCCGTGGTCGTGCGCGGCGGGCACGAAATGGGTCTTGACGAGGCCGTTCGTCGAGGCACCGCAGATCGCGAAGGTGCCCGCGAGCAGCCAGAAGGTGCCGGTGCGCGAGGCCGAGGTGAGGGCCTTGACCGCCCGCCGGGCCGCGCCGCGCCGGGCCGCGGGCCGCGGGGTGGGCGGCCCGTCGGCGCCGTACGGGGCGAGGCCCACGTCCGAGGGGTAGTCGCGCAGCAGCAGCCAGACGAGGGGAACGATCGCCAGCGCGGCGATCGCGACCGTCAGCGCGGCGGGCCGCCAGTCGTGCCGTTCGACGATCCAGGAGAGCAGCGGCAGAAAGATCAGCTGTCCGGAGGCCCCGCCCGCCGTGAGGATGCCGGTGACCAGACCGCGCTGGGCGACGAACCACCGGTTGGTCACGGTCGCGGCGAAGGCCAGCGCCATGGAGCCGCTGCCGAGGCCGACCAGCACACCCCAGCAGAGGATGAGCTGCCAGGGCTCGGTCATGAAGACCGTAAGGCCGCCACCGGTCGCGATGACGGCGAGCGCGGCCGCGATGACCTTACGGATGCCGAAGCGATCCATCAGGGCGGCGGCGAAGGGTGCAGTGAGCCCGTAGAGGGCGAGGTTGACGGAGACCGCGAACCCGATCGTGCCGCGCGACCAGCCGAACTCGTCGTGGAGCGGATCGATGAGCAGACCGGGCAGGGAGGCGAATCCGGCGGCGCCGATGATCGTCACGAAGGCGATGGCGGCGACCGACCAGGCGCGGTGGGGAAGGCGCGGGAGGGCCCGTCGCGGAGGCCGGTCGGGCTGCTTGTCCTGTTCGGGAGCTCCGGAAAGTTCGGTTGTCTGCGTCACCGGACCAGCATTGAGCAGCGGTTCCTCGACGACGAGTGGCCCATGGGACAGCATTCGCTAGGATCGGGCCACGCCCCTCGATGGGGCCATGTCCGAACGACGGGAGGCCGGAAGTGCCCCAATCCCCGCCCGGTGACGCCAACGGGCGCCATCGCGTCGTCGTCCTCGCCCTCCCCGGTGTGATCCCCTTCGAGCTGGGCATTCCGTACCGGATCTTCGGTAAGGCCCGCTCCGCCGACGGCCGGCGGCTGTACGAGGTGGTCACCTGCACCGTCGAGCCCGGTCTGGTGCCCACGGACGCCGACTTCCCGATCGCCGTGGACCTCGGCCCGGAGGCCCTCGCCGAGGCCGACACCATCGTGGTGCCCGCCTCGTACGCACTCGGCCCGGTCCGCGAGGAGGGCCGGATGACCGAGCCGCTCGGCGCCGCGCTCGCCCGTGCCCGGCCGGACACACGCTGGGTGTCCATCTGCACCGGTTCGTTCGTGCTCGCCGCCGCGGGTCTTCTCGACGGCCGCCCGGCCACCACCCATTGGGCCAGCGTCGGTCAGTTCCAGCGGCTCTTCCCGACGATCAAAGTCGATCCGAATGTGCTGTTCGTGGACGACGGCGATGTGCTCACCTCGGCCGGTGTCGCCTCGGGGATCGACCTGTGTCTGCATCTGGTGCGGCGCGACCACGGCACGGCCGTCGCCAACGACGTCGCCCGGCACAGCCTGGTGCCGCCCCATCGCGACGGCGGCCAGGCCCAGTACATCCCGCGTCCGCTGCCCGAGCCCCAGCAGGCCACCACGACGACGGCGCGCGCCTGGGCGCTCGGCCGGCTGGACCGGCCCATCTCGCTGAGGGAGCTGGCCGCCCAGGAGTCGATGAGCGTGCGGACGTTCACCCGGCGCTTCCGCGAGGAGGTCGGCGTCAGCCCGGGCCAGTGGCTGACCCGGCAGCGGGTGGAGCGGTCCCGTCATCTCCTGGAGGACACCGATCTGTCGGTGGACCAGGTGGCGCGCGAGGCGGGTTTCGGCTCCCCCGCGTCCCTGCGCCAGCACTTCCAGGCGGCCGTGGGCGTCAGCCCGACCGCCTACCGCCGCACCTTCCGCGCGGGCTCCTCGGCCGACGACCGCGAAGCCGTACGGTAACGGTCAGGCGCCGAAGGCGGGCCGGACCCGGACCGGACGCGGGCCATGACCCGCCGGATACGGGCCGGATGCGGGCCATCACCCCGCCGGATACGGGCCGGATGCGGACCGTAAGGCAGATCGGCGCCCGTCAGAAGGTGAGCACGGCGCGCGCCACCCGGCCGTGGTGGGCGTCGTCGGCGGCCTTGGCGAAGTCCTCCAACGGGTATGTCCTGCTGACCAGTTCGTCCAGCAGCAGGAGCCCCTGCCGGTAGAGGTCGGCGTACAGGGCGATATCGGCTTGCGGCCGTGAGGTGCCGTAGCGGCAGCCCAGGATGGATTTGTCCAGATACATGGAGGAGACGCGGAAGGCCGCCTCGGCGTCGGCGGGCGGCACGCCGAGCAGCACCGCCTGGCCGTGCCGGTCGAGCAGATCGACGGCCTGCCGGATGAGCCGGGTCGAGCCGACGCATTCGAAGGCGTGGTCCGCGCCGGTCGGCAGGATCTCCCGTACGGCGTCGGCCGAGGGGACGAAGTGGGTCGCGCCGAAGCGCCGGGCCAGCGGCTCCTTGGCGGGGTTGGAGTCGACGGCGACGACGGGGAACGCCCCGGCGATCCGGGCCCCTTGCAGCACATTGAGCCCGATGCCGCCGCTGCCGATGACGACGACCGACTCACCGCGGTCCACCTTGGCGCGGTTGAGCACGGCCCCGACGCCGGTCAGGACGGCACAGCCGATGAGCGCGGCGGAGACGAGCGGGATCTCCTCGGGGATCCGCACCACCTGGACGGCGGTGACGAGCGTGCGCTCGGCGAAGGCGGAGTTCGAGGCGAAGTTGTACAGCCGCTCGTCGCCGCGGCGGAAGGGCCGGGTCGGCCGGCCGATCGCCGCGCGGCACATGGTGGGGCGGCCCCGGGCGCAGTCGGCGCAGGTCCCGCAGTTGGCGAGGGTGGACAGCGCCACATGATCGCCGGGCGCGACATGGGTGACGCCCGCCCCGATCTCCTCGACCACGCCCGCGCCCTCGTGGCCGAGGACGACGGGGAGGGGGAAGGGGATGGTGCCGTCGATGACCGACAGATCGCTGTGGCACAGCCCCGCGGCGGCGATGCGCACCAGCACCTCGCCGGGGCCGGGGTCGCGCACCTCCAGGTCCTCGACCACGCGCGGCGCCGTGCCGTCGAAGATGACGCCTCTCATCCTCATCACCCTTCCGGTGCCTCAGGAGACCCAGACCAGCGACTGGAGTTCGCTGTACGCGTGCAGGCCGAACGAGCCGCCGTCGCGGCCGACTCCGCTTTCCTTGAACCCGCCGAACGGCGTCTCGGGGTGGCGCTGGGCGGTGTTGATGCCGACGTTTCCGCTGCGCAGACGGGCGGCGAGGGTCCAGGCGCGGCCCGCGTCGGCGCTGAAGACGTAGTCGTAGAGGCCGTAGGGGGTGGCGTCGGCGATCCGCACCGCCTCGTCCTCGTCGTCGAAGGGCAGGGCCACGACGACCGGTCCGAACAGCTCCTCCCGCGCGACGGTCATCGCGGGGTCGGCGTCGGCGATGAGGGTGGGGGCGACGTAGAAGCCGGGCTTGCGGGCGGGGCGTTCGCCGCCCACGACGATCCGGGCGCCCTGGTCACGGGCGCCGGAGACATACGCCTCGACGCGATCGCGCTGTGCGGCGGAGATCAACGGGCCGACGATCGTGGAGTTATCCACAGGGTCCCCGATCTTCAGTGACTCTGCGTAGTGTGTGAGTGCGGCGATGACCTTCTCGTACAGCGATCGATGGACGAGCACACGGGTCGGCGCCGTGCAGATCTGTCCGCTGTGAAAGGAGAAGGTCGAACCGACCGCCCCGACCGCCGACGCGATCGCTCGCTCGTCGGCGTCCCCCAGGACGATGGCCGCGCCCTTGCCCCCCAGTTCCATCAGGGTGCGCTTCATCGACCTCCCCGCGGATTCGGCGATCTTCTTACCCACGGCGGTGGATCCGGTGAAGCTGACCATGTCGACACCGGGGTGCGCGACCAGCGCCTCGCCGGCGGCCGCGCGCGAGCCGGTGACGACATTGAAGGCACCGTCCGGGAGCCCGGCCTCCTTGAGCAGGGGGCCGAGTTCCAGACAGCACAGCGGGTCCTGCGGTGCGGGTTTGGCCACGACGGTATTGCCCATGGCCAGGGCCGGGGCGACCTTGCCCGCGAGATTCGTGAGAGGGAAGTTGTAGGAGGTGATGCAGGCGACGACACCGAGAGGACGGCGGACCGCTGCCGCTCCGATCAGCCCGCCGGGCGCCAGCGGGGTGGCGGCCATGGGCAGCGGGGCGAGCGGCACGGTGTCCGGTTCGAGGGCGCCGCGCGCATAGCGGCGGAAGCGGTCGATCGCCGGGGGCACCTGGAGGGCGGAGGTGACGCGCAGCGTCGCCCCGGTCTCCGCCTGGACGAGGGGCACCAGGTCCGGGGTGTGCTCGGCGAGCAGATCGGCGGCCCTGTCGAGTACGGCGGCGCGCTCCCGGGGGGCGGTGCGCGACCAGCCGTCGTACGCGGCGCGGGCGGCCCGGACGGCGGCGTCCACGTCGGCCGGGTCGGCCTCGGGGGCATGGCCGACGGTCTCCTCGGTGGCGGGGTTGATGACGGGGTAGTGCCCGTTCCCGGGATCCCGCCACGAGCCGCCGATCCAGTGCGCATAGGTCTTCGTCATCGGCGTGACTCCTTGGGGAGGTGAAGTACGCGCTCGGCGATGATGGTGCGCTGGATCTCGTCCGAGCCGCCGTAGATGGTGTCGGCGCGGGAGAAGAGGAAGAGACGCTGGAAGGCGTCGAGTTCGTACGGCCGGCCGGCGGTCCAGCGCGCCGGGCCGAGTGCGGCCGCGGCGCCTCTCACCTGCACGGCCAGCTCGCCGAGCCGCTGATGCCAGCCGCCCCACAGCAGCTTGGCGACGCTGGGCGCGCCGGGGTCCTGCGAGCCGGGATCGCGTGAGCCGGGCGCCTGGGGGCCCGCGCTCCCCGGGGGGAGGTCATGGGCGGCACCCTTCCGCGGGGCGGGGTCCCGGGCATCGTGCGGGGCGCGGTCCGGGGCGGAGCCCCGAACGGGGTCCGGGGCGGAGTCCCGAGCGGCTGAGTCCCGGGCCGGGTCCGGGGCGAGGTTCGGGGTGAGGTTCTGTGCGGCGCCCAGGGTGCGCAGGGCGTTCCAGCGCATGGCCTTGAGCTCGGCCCACTGCCGTATGAGCCGGTCACGCAGGACGGGCTCCTCTGCGGCGCCGGTCTCCAGCGCCAGCCGCACCACCCGGCTCAGCTCCTGGGCGAAGCCGATCTGCTGGACCAGGGTGGAGACCCCGCGCTCCACCGCGAGCAGGCTCATGGCCACGCGCCAGCCGTGGCCCGCACCGCCGATGAGGTGTTCGGCGCGGGCCACGGCCCCGTCGAAGAACACCTCGTTGAACTCCGCGGTCCCGGTCAGCTGCCGGATCGGCCGCACCTCGATCCGTCCCGGCTGGTCCATCGGCACCAGCAGAAAGGAGAGTCCATGATGGCGCTGTGAGCCCTCCTCGGTGCGCGCCAGCACAAAGCACCAGTCGGCTTCATGGGCGAGGGAGGTCCAGATCTTCTGCCCGGTGATGCGATAGGTGCCCTCGCCCGGGTCGCGGACGGCGCGGGTCCGCAGCCCGGCGAGGTCCGAGCCCGCGTCGGGTTCGCTGTAGCCCTGGCACCACAGCTCCTCGCCACGGGCGATGGGCGGCAGAAAGCGGGCGCGCTGTGCGGAGTCGCCGTGGGCGAGCAGGGTGGGCGCGAGGAGGTTCTCGCCGATATGGCCGAGTCGGCCGGGCGCGCCGGCGCGGGCGTACTCCTCGGCCCAGACGACCTGTTGGGTCATCGTCGCGGCGCGGTTGCCGTACGCCCCGTCCGTACGGTCCCAGCCCAGGCCGATCCAGCCGCCCGTGCCGAGCTCACGCTCCCAGGCGCGGCGGGCGGTCATATCGCCGCGCGCCTCGCCGGGGTGGCCGCCCGGCTCCTGCTTGAGGGCGGCGAACGGTCCGGCGAAGTGCTCGCTCAGCCAGTCGCGCGCTTCGGCGCGGAACCGCTCGTCCTCCGGTCCGAAAGCGAAGTCCACGGCCTCTCCCCTCGTCGGCGCTGCGGTGTTCCCGGCAAGCCCTGCCGTTGTCGCGGTCAGGCGTTGGGGCGTTGGCCGGTGGCGGCCGCCTGGGCCATGGCCTCGAGCTGGGCCAGCATCGGCATGGGATCGGTGCCGACCGTGCCCGGGAGGAAGTCGGCGATCTTCTCCGGGGTCCAGCCGCCCTCGGTGTATCCGGCGCGCAGCTCACGGGGCTGGGCCCAGACCGCGATCTTGGGGCCCGCGATCGTATAGACCTGGCCGGTGATCCGCTCCGCGCGGGCGCGTTCGCTCAGCAGATAGACGACCAGGGCCGCCACGTCCTCCGGTTCGCCGATCTCCTTGAGCTCCATCGGCACATTGGCGGACATCCGGGTGCGGGCGACCGGTGCGACACAGTTGGCCGTGACGCCGTACTTGTGCAGCCCCAACGCGGCGCTGCGCACGAGGGAGATGATCCCGCCCTTGGCGGAGGCGTAGTTGGCCTGGGCGACGCTGCCCTGGTGGTTGCCGCTGGTGAAGCCGATCAGGGTGCCGGAGCGCTGGCGGCGCATCACCGCCGACGCCGCCCGGAAGACCGTGAAGGTGCCCTTGAGATGGGTGGCGACGACCGGGTCCCACTCCTCCTCGGACATGTTGAAGAGCATCCGCTCGCGCAGGATCCCGGCGACGCAGACGACCCCGTCCAGCCGTCCGTACCGGTCGAGCGCGGTGTCCACGATCCGCTGGCCACCGGCCATGGTCGAGACGTCGTCGGCGACCGCGACCGCCTCACCGCCCGACGCCACGATCTCCTTGACCACGGCCTCGGCGACCTCGCTGCTCGGTTCGCCGCCCTCGATCGAGACCCCGTAGTCGTTGACGACCACCTGTGCGCCTTCGGCCGCGCAGGCGAGGGCCACCGCTCGTCCGATACCGCGTCCGGCCCCGGTGACGGCGACCACCTTGCCGTCCAAGAAGTTGCCCACGTCGCATCCCCTCCCGGAGTTTCTGACGGTCCGTTAGATTTTTGAGCAGACGCGGCCCGAGTACAAGCCCTCGCGCACAAACGTCGACCGGGAACGACGAAGGAGATGCCATGCCGCTGCCAGCCGAGTTCCACGAGATCGCCAAGCGCGTCAACAACTGGGGCCGCTGGGGGGCGGCGGACGAGATCGGCACGCTCAACCTGATCACCGATGCCGTGGTCCGGGAGGCCGCCGCGACGATACGGACCGGCCGTCGCATTCCCCTCGCGGTGCCGCTGAGGCAGGACGGCATCCAGACCGGAATGATCCCCGGGCGGGTCAACCCGCTCCATACGATGATCGCCGTCAACTTCGAGATGTTCGGCCCCGGCACCGTGGCGACCAGCGACGACGCCGTGACGATGGGGCTCCAGGCCGGTACCCACTGGGACGGGCTCACCCATGTCTCGCACTCCGGCCGGATCTACAACGGCCGGCCCGCCGACTCCATCACCACCCATGACCGCGCCGCCTTCAGCGGTATCGACAAGGTGGGACCCCTCGTCTCGCGCGGGGTGCTCCTCGATGTGGCGCGCGCCCGGGGCGCCGAGCGGCTGCCCGAGGGGCATGCGGTCACCCCCGAAGACCTCGACGCCGCCGAGGAGCTGGCCGGGACGACGGTGCGCCCCGGCGATATCGTCCTCGTCCGCACCGGGCAGATCCAGCGGTATCTGGCGGGCGAGAAGGAGGCGTACGCCTACCCTTCACCGGGCCTCTCTTTGCGCACACCGGAGTGGTTCCATACCCGCGATGTGGCGGCGGTCGCCAACGACACCTTGACCTTCGAGATCTTCCCACCCGAGATCGAGGACCTCTGGATGCCGGTCCACGCCCTCGATCTGGTCGAGATGGGCATGCTCCAGGGCCAGAACTGGAATCTCGAGGAACTCTCCGACGCCTGCGCCGAGGAGGGGCGCTACGCCTTTCTGCTGTCGGCCCCGCCCGAGCCGTTCGTCGGCGGCACGGGCTCACCCGTCGCCCCCGTGGCGATCCTCTGACGCCCATCCCCTGGCGCCCGGCCCCGCCCTGGCGCCCGGCCCCGCCGCCTTGGCATCTCCAACGTGCGCACCGGGCGGCGCGCGTCGGGCCCAGAAGGGGAGGGCGGGTCGATCTTCTCGGGCGGCGGTGCGCTCATGCGCGCCCCGAGCACGGCACCGCGCACCGCCACCCGACTCCCGACGCTGAGCCCTGGTTCAGCAGCGGGGGCGCGACCCGCACTCGCCAAGGAACGTCACTGTGAACACAGGGCTCACAGAGACACCACAGCCCTCGGCGTCCCCTCGCGACGAATCGCTGATCCTAGAGTGATCAACCGAACACGTCACGTCAACACCTGGTCTGGACTTTGTCTGGTTCGTCCCATGTGTGATGGCGCATGAGAGGCCGCTCGCCGCTTGGAAAGCGGCTCCTCGCCCTTGGCGCGGTCGATTTCACACCAGATCCGCTTGCCGGAGCCCTCCGGCTGCCAGCCCCATCGGTCGGCGAGACCGTCGACCAGCTCCAGTCCGCGCCCATGAGTGTCCTCCTCATCGGCGCAGCGCTGGCGCGGCGCGCGGTCGCTGACGTCGGCGACCTCGACCCGGACCGTTCCCAGACCGGCACCCCGGCTCACGAACGGCCCTGAGGCCCCGCCCCCGCCGACGACACCGCCACCGTTCCCGTTCCCGCCGCCTCCGCCGCCCATCGACTGGGCGGGGAAGAGCATCCGCAGCACGGCCGGACAGCCGGTGTGCACCACGGCGTTGGTGACGAGTTCGGAAATGAGCAGAATCAACGTCTCAGCGAGCGGCTCGTCGGCTCCGATCCCTGATCCGACGAGCCGCGAACGGGCCCACCTACGGGCACGGCTCACCTCCGCCGGATCGGGCCGGACCTCCATCTGCGCCTGAAGCACCTGCACTGCTCACACCATCCGAACCGGCACACACATCGCCTTGTACCTCCAAGAGGTCACGGACCGTGACGCTCCCCCAGCCACCGCTGAGAGACTTGCGCGACAGCATGGTTGACGTACAGTCACCCCAACAAGCGCTTCGGTCATATTCCAGCGCCAAGGAGTATGCGTGGGGCATACTGTGCGACACACGTCCTGAGGACTCGAACACCGAAGCTCAGGCGTCGCATACCCCGTGCGAACGGGGCACGTCGGCATGCCCGGAATCGCCCCATGGGCAACGCCGGGCCTCTTGCACCCCATAAGCGCTCGCACCCCACGGAGAGTACCCGAGCCCGGGCCCGACTCCCCCCTGTGACGAGTCACGCCTAGGAAACAACCTGGTATCAACGCTCGGTCACCTCAGACGCTCTGGGGATCTCCCCAGAGAATGCGACATCCCAACAATTCAGGCGTATCCATCGAGCTCGGCTACAAACATCTTTCAACGGTCGACACGAGCCCGGCCGCAAGTTCCTCCTCCGCCGCCGCCGCGCACTGCCACTGACCTGCCCGCACCCACGCCCGCTTGAGATGCAGATGGACATCCGCCTCCCAGGTGAAGCCCATTCCGCCATGGACTTGCAGACAATCGCGGGCATTGTGGACAGCGGCCTCATCGGCGAGCAGCTTGGCGGCCGCGATGTCACCCGGGTCTTCTGTGACCGCCGCCGCATACACCACACTTCTGGATGATTCCGCACGTACCAGCATCTGGGCGCACAGATGCTGCACGGCCTGGAAGGCGCCGATCGGCCGGCCGAACTGGGTGCGCCGCTTGGCGTGGTCCACCGCGAGCTCCACGGTTCGGGAGGCGCTGCCCAGCTGTTGTGCCGCGGTCAGCAGCGCCGCCTCGCGGCGCAGCCGGGCGGCGATCCCGGAACGGCCCGGCCCCGCCTGGTCCCGCCGGGTTCGGATCGGCCCCGTCCGGTGCAGCGGGGTGGCCGGGTCGACGGACCGCATCGGCTCCGCCGCACACGCCACCTCCGCAGCCGGGATCAGCTCGACCGCCACCGGCCCCAGCGCCAGCACCGCATCGGCGGAGACCAGATGCTCCACCGGCGCCCGCGCCCCCTCCACGTCCAGCGCCGTCACCACCGTCTCACCCTGAACAGCACCCGCCGCCAACCCCGAAAGCCCCGCCTGCGACGACCCCGGCACCGCACCCACCGCCGCCCACAGCCCCGAAAGCCCAGCCGCCAGCTCCGTCGCGACCAACGGTCCCGGCAGCAGCGCCCGGCCCGCCTCCTCGAAGGCCAGCACCGCCTCCGGCAGCCCCAGCCCCACCCCGCCCGCCGACTCCGGCACTCGCAGCGCGAAGAGCCCCGCCGCGCCCAGCTCCCGCCACAGCGCCCGGTCCAACTCCGCGCCCCGCTCCGCGTCCCCGTCCACCACTGCCCGCAGCCGGGTCCGCGGAAAACGCCGTTCCAGCAGCTCGCGCATCCCCGCCCGCAGCGCCCGCTGGTCGTCCGTGAGCTGGAAGTCCACGGCCCCGCTCACCGTCCCTTCGGCAGGCCGAGGATCCGCTCGGCCACGATGTTCCGCTGAATCTGCGAGGTCCCCGCCGCGATCGTGTACGAGAGCGACGAAAGCCGGTCCGCGACCCACTCCTGACCGGCGTCCAGCGCGTCCGGCCCCAGCACCTCGGCGGCCGCCTCGTACAGCTCCTGCCGCACCTGCGAGAAGCGCAGTTTGAAGACCGAGCCGCCGACGCCCGGCACCCCCCCGGTGCGCTGCGCCTCGCTCACATTCCACTGGGTGAGCCGCCACAGCGCCGCGCACTCCGCCGCCAGCCGCCCCAACCGGCGCCGCAGCACCGCGTCGTCCCAGCGCCCGTTGGCCTTCGCCGTGCGGGCCAGCGCCTCCAGCACTCGCCTACAGGCGACCACTTCGCCCACGAAGGCCGTACCGCGCTCGAAGGAGAGGGTCACCATGGTCACCCGCCAGCCGTCGTTCTCCTCCCCGACCCGGTGGCCGACCGGCACCCGCACCTCGTCCAGGAACACCTCGGCGAACTCCGCCGTCCCGGCGAGGGTCCGCAGCGACCGCACCGTCACCCCGGGCGCGTCCATCGGCAGCGCAAGCCAGGTGATGCCCCGGTGTTTCGGCGTGTCGGCGTTTACCGGCGCGGTGCGCACCAATAGTTCGCACCAGTCGGCGATCTCGGCGTGCGAGGTCCAGATCTTGCTTCCGCTGACGACATACGTATCGCCGTCCCGTACCGCCCGGGTGCGCAGCGACGCCAGGTCGGAGCCGGCGTCCGGTTCGGAGAATCCCTGGCACCAGACCTCGTCCCCGCGCAGGATCGGCGGCAGCCAGCGGGCCCGCTGCTCGGGGGTGCCCTCGGCGGCGATGGTGGGGCCCGCGTGCAGCAGTCCGACGAAGCCCGCGCCCACATAGGGCGCACCGGCCCGCTCGGTCTCCTCCAGGAAGATCAGATGCTGGGTGGGCGTCGCGCCCTGGCCGCCCGCGTCCTCGGGCCAGTGCAGCCCGGCGTAGCCCGCGTCGTGGAGCATCCGCTGCCAGCCGCAGTCATAGGCGCGGCGGCCCGGCCAGTCGGCCGGATGCGGGCGGTCCGGCAGCGTGGGCAGCACGTCGGCGAGCCAGGCGCGCAGCCGGTGCCGGAAGCCCTCCTCATCCTCCGTGAAGGCGAGATCCATCAGCGGCCGACCTCCTTTCTGATGGCCCGTCAGGCAAGGTGGGGATCCGCAGGCTAGTCCGCACCCCCTGGACCGACAAGGCGCATGGCCTTACGCTTCCAGCACTATCTGATGGATCGTCAGTTATCGTCCAGACCGGGTCGCCGCGCGGTTCAGCTCCAAGGCTCCCCGGGCTCCCGGGCTCCCGGGCTCCCGGGCTCCCGGGCCACGATCACGCGATTCGCCTCGAACGGTTCCGGAAGAGTTCCACGGGAGGCCGGATGACCGACGTCGCGCAAGAAGCGCATGAGCTCGGCAGCTCGGCGACGCTGTGGGAACTGCTCGAACGGCGTGCCGCGCTCACTCCCGACGCCCCCGCCCTGCTGCAGGCCGGCGCCACCGCCCGGCATGACCGCCGGCTGACCTTCGGCGCCCTGCGCACCCGCGCCGAGCGGGCCGCCGCCGGGCTGTACCGGATGGGGATAGGCCCCGGCAGCCGGGTCGCCTGGCAGCTGCCCACCCGGATCGAGACGGTCGTGCTGACCATGGCGCTCGCCCGCCTCGGCGCCGTGCAGACCCCCCTGATCCCCTACTACCGCGACCGCGAGGTGCGGTTCGCGCTCCGCGGGTCCGGGGCGCGGTTCCTCGCCGTGCCCGGCCGCTGGCGCGGCTTCGACCACACCGCGATGGCCCGGCGCCTGGCCGCCGAACTGCCCGAACCGCCGCTGGTCTTCGAGGCGTACGACACCCTGCCGGTGGCCGACCCCCAGGCCCTGCGGCTGCCGCCACCGCCCGCCGACGGGCGGGCCGTCCGCTGGATCTACTGGACCTCGGGCACCACCTCCGACCCCAAGGGCGTGCTGCACACCGACCGCAGCCTCATCGCCGCCGGTGCCTGCCTCGCCCACGCGCTGCGGCTCGACCCCAACGACGTGGGGTCCATGGCCTTCCCCTACGCCCATGTCGCCGGGCCGGACTACACCGTGATGCTGCTGCTCTACGGCTTCCCGGCCGTGCTGCTCGAGCACTTCTCCCTGCCGGAGTCGCTGCCCGCCTACCGGCGGCACGGGGTGACGGTCGCGGGCGGCAGCACCGCCTTCTACTCGATGTTCCTGGCCGAACAGCGCAAGGACCCCTCGCGCAGGCTCATCCCCACCCTGCGGCTCCTCGCGGGCGGCGGCGCGCCCAAACCGCCCGAGCTCTACTACGAGGTCGTACGGGAGCTGGGCTGCACGCTCACCCACGGCTACGGAATGACCGAAGTCCCCATGATCACCATGGGTGCGCCGGACGACACGGACGAGAACCTCGCCACCACCGAGGGCCGGCCGCCCCGGGAGATGGAGATCCGGGTGGTGGACGGCCAGGTGGGGCTGCGCGGCGAGGCGGTCTGCGCCGGATATCTGGACGACGCCGAGACCCGTAAGGCGTTCGACGCCGACGGCTTCTTCCTCACCGGCGACCTCGGCCACCTCACCGAGAGCGGCCATCTGGTGCTGACCGGCCGCGCCAAGGACATCATCATCCGCAAGGGCGAGAACATCTCGGCCAAGGAGATCGAGCAGCTGCTGTACCAGCACCCGGACGTGGGCGATGTGGCGGTGATCGGCCTGCCCGACCCGGCCCGGGGCGAGCTGGTCTGCGCCGTCGTGGAGCAGCCGGCGGGGGCGGAGCCGCTGACGCTCGGCCGGGCGGTGTCCTATCTGCGCGCGGCGGGGCTGTCGGTGCACAAGCTGCCGGAGCGGCTCGAAGTGGTGGACGCCCTGCCGCGCAATGAGACGCTCCGTAAGGTGCTCAAGTACCGGCTGCGGGAGCGGTTCGCGGAGCACGGCGGCGCGCAGGCGGCACGGGAAGAAGCCCCCGAGAAGCTCACGCCGGGGGCAACGCCTGAGCCCTAGCCGTTGGTCGTGCTGTACGTGGCCGTGGCCTGCTCGAAGTAGCGGTTGACCGCGGTGCGCTCGTCGGACGGGCCGATGACCAGGACCACGTGGTAGCGGCCGTCGATCAGCATCGCGAGGTTGCGCGCGTACACGTTCCGCCCGCTGCTGTCGCGCCAGGTGAACGAGCCCTCCGCCATCGCCGTCCGGCCGACGTCGATCCGCCGCAGCCCCGAGGACGAGGCCCAGGAGGAGCCGCGGAAGGCGGCCAGTTCGGCCTCGCGGTCCTGCTGGTACGCCATCGGGTCGCCGCCGAACTCCGACATCTTGTCCCGTCCGGCCACGACCACCAGCTCGAAGTCGCCGCCGATGTAGCGGATCTGGCCCCGGCCGTTCTCGCCCCGGCGGGTCCAGTCCTCGTGGACGGCGACCTTGAAGCCCTTGGGGTCCTTGCGGACCGCGAAGCCCTTGGCCAGTCCGGCCGGGTCGGTGGACTGCGGCTCCTGGTCGCCGGGGTCGGCCGGCTTTCCGGCCTCGCCCTCGTCACCGCCGCCGTCCGCGGGGTCGTGCGGCGCCGCGCTCGGCGTACCGGACGAACCCGTACGCCCCTGGCCGTCGTCGTCCTTGGCGCGCGGCATGAACATCATCGCGTAGACCACCGCCGCCGCCAGCGCCAGGAAGATCAGCAGCAACAGCATCCGCCCCAGCCTGCGCGGCTTGCGCTGGGCGGGCGCCGGGGCCTGCCGGGTCTCCCGGGTCTCCGTGCTCTCCGGGGAAGGCCGGGGCGGCCGGGGTGCCCGCGTCTCCCGGGGCGCCCGAGCCTCCCGGGCCTCCCGCTTCTCCCGCTTGGCGCGCCGGTGCCGGGCGTGCCCGGCCGCCGCGTCGGCCGCGGCGGCCGGACGGCGGCCCCGGCCCCTGCGCACCAGCCAGCCCCGCCTACGGACGATCGGCAGCCGCCGGGGGTCGGACGCCCCGCCCGCGCCGAGCGAGGGCACCGTGACCGTGCCGCTGCCGACGTCCGGCTCGGGCGCCGACCGGATCAGCGACCGCAGCCAGCCGCGCAGCTCCTCGAACTCCGGGCGCTCGGTGGGGTCCTGGCGCATCAGCGACTCGACGACGGGCCGCAGTGGACCGCACTCCTCCGCGTACGCGGGTGCCTCGCCGCAGACCATCTGCACCAGTTCGGCGGCGCTCTCCTCCGGGTACGGGGCATGGCCCTGCACCGCGCGGAACAGCAGCGCGCCGAGCGCCCACAGATCGGCGGCGGGGCCGACCGGGGGCGCCAGCCGCCAGTTCTCATGGACCGGTCCGGCCTGCTCGGGTGCCCACCGCTCGGTGACGGCGCCGACCACGACGATACGGGCCTGGCGGGCCCGTTCGGCGGCGAGCGCGGTGGCGGGGCCACCGACCGCGGCTCCGCCGGTGTCCCAGGAGCCGCCGCCTTCGGAGGCGGCCGGCTGGGCGCTCTCCTCACGGTCCGGCTGGCCGGGCCATCGCGCGCCGCCGGGCTCCGGCTCCGGTTCGGGCGTGGCCGCGGGGGCGGGCCCGGGGGTGTGCGGGGAGCGGGTGGCCGCCTCGACGTTGGCCCGCGCGGCGGCTCGCGCGCCCGCCGCGTAGGCGGCGATGGCGCTGGCCCGCGCGGCCCGGGCGGCCGCGCTCGGCGCGTCGGCACCGGCGCCGCCCGGTTCGCCCTCCTTGTTTCCCGGCTGCCCCGCCCGGCGCGGTCCGGGCAGCCCGCCGGCGGCCCCTTGGTCGCGGTAGGGAGCCATGGGCCCGCCGGTCCCCGGACCGAACGTCACCTGATCCCGGTACACCGGACCGCTGGGGCCGGGCCTCGAACTCGGCTCCGCCGCCCCGTGGTCGCCGTAAGGCGTCCGTGGCTCGGGCAGGCCCGCCTCCGTGCCGTAAGGCGTCCGTGGCTCGGACAGGCCCGTCTCCGTGCCGTGGCCGCCGTGCTCCCTGCCCTCGGCGTCGGGCCGCGAGCCCGTCCCCGCCGTTTCATGGCCACCGTAAGGGCCGCCCGGGGGCAGGAATCCTCCGGCGGCACCCTGGTCGCGGTAGCGCGGGCCGCCCTGCGGCCGCGCCTCGCCGCCCTCTGCCGTCCGGGCGCCGGGGATGGCGGCGCGCCCTTCGTCTCCTCGCCCGGCCCGGCCCTGGGGCCGGTCCGGCCGATCGCCGGAACCCGCCGGGCCCTGCGGCAGGGCGGCCGGGGCCTCATCCGGCCGGGGCTCCTCGACGGCGGGGGCCTCGGCCGACGGCGCGGACGCGGGCGCCGGAACGGGGTCGTAGCCGCACAGCGCCTCTTCCGCCGCGCCCGCCGCCAGCCCCATGAGCATCGCGCGGCCGTCGTCGCACAACAGCACCGTACGGGCGGTGATGTTGCGGTGGACCCAGCCATGGGCGTGCAGGGCGCCCAGCGCCGTAAGGATGTCGTTGGCGACCTCGGCGGCGCGGTGCGGGGACAGCGTGCCCTCGGCCAGCAGCGCGGCCAGCGGGCGGCCGGAGACCAGTTCGCTGACGATCCACAGGCTTCCGGCCTCCGCGAAGACATGGAAGACCTGGCCGAGCCGCGGATGGTCGGGGATCTGCGCGGCGGACGTCGCCGCCGCGATGGCGCGCCGGACGGCCGGATCGCCGCCGCCCCGGGCCGTACGCCCGGCACCGGCGACCGTGCCGTTCCGCCCCGAGGGCCCGCCGCCCCACCGCGCGTCCTCGTCGACGACTTCGGCGTCGACGACCTCCGGCAGCGGTATCTGCCGCAGATGGACTTCCTGTCCGCTGTAGGTGTCGAAGGCGCGGGTCTCGATGAGTTCGTACTCATCGGCGGGCGGAAGGGGCAGGCGATAGCGGTCGGCCAGCACCCGGCCCGCGTACTCCTCCACGACGCCTCCCCAAGCGCGCGATCAACGCCGCCCTCATCAGCGATCAGCGCAGCGTGAAACCGTCAAATGTGGTCGTTTTTGGCGGGTTCCAGCGGCTGCGCACAGTCTAGGGCCTCTCACGATACGTGCCCGAACGACGCTTCGCCGACAGGAGTGTTCAGTCCGTAATCTTGAAGGTGTTGAAGGCGGTCTGCCGCAGGGTGGCGCACTCCTTGTCGTTCCACTTGCTCGCCTCGCAGGTGATCAGTATGGCGAAGCCATGGCTGCCGTCCGCCTTGAAGCCGCGGTTGAGCACCCGGACCCGCTTGCCGTCCTGATCGCGCTCGAACTCCCAGTCCGCGACGGTCGGATAGCCGCGCCAGTCGACCGACTTGATGCCGAGGCCCTTGTAGCCGGCCATGGTGCGCCGGGCGTTGTCCTCGCCCTTGCGCCAGTCCGCCTCCGCGTCCGACTTCGGCGCGTCGGTGAAGTCGATCTGAATACGCGGAATGCTGGACCCGCCGTAGTACTTACGGCTTCCGGCATAGCTTCCGGAGTGGACCGACCAGCCCTCCGGCATGGCCATGCTGAACGGGAAGTCGGAGGACTTCACGGTCCGGTAGCCGTCGGGCAGGCCGCCCTTACCGCCGCCGCCCTTGCCCTTACCGCTGTCGTCGCCGCTTTCGCCGCCGTCCTTGCCCGAGTTGTCGTCCGAGCTCTCGGAGGCGTCCGTGCCCGGCTGCGACCCCGACTTCCCGCCGGAGTCCCCCGCCTTCGGCGACTCGCCCTCCGACTGGCCCGTCTTGTCGGCGCCCTGCTTGTCCTTGGCACCGCCCGAGGTCCCCGCGGAGGTGGACTTGTCGCCGCCCGAGGCGCCCTTGGCCTTGTCGCCGCCGTCCCCGCCGTCACTCAGGACGACGGCGAGCACGGTGCCCACGATGGCGAGCACCACGACCACCGCGATGATGATCAGCGTGCGCCTGGGGACCACATCGGTGATCGAGGCGCGCGGCGGCACGGCGGACCGGGGGCCGGGCGCGCCCTCGGGCGTCGCGGCGGCCGGCTCGGCCTTCGCCGCCGCGCCGGACTTCGCCGCGCCGGTCTTCGCGGCCCCGGTCTTCGCGGCCCCGGAGGCGCCGGACTTCTCCGCCGACTCCGCCGGCTTCGCCGCGCTCCCGCTGTCCGCCTTCTTCGTGGCCGCCGCGGCCGCCGCGTTGCGCACGGACTTCAGCGCACCGCGCCTGCGCTCCGAGACGGCCGACTCCTTGGCCTCGGCGGCGGCCTCGTCCTCCGCCGGGGCGGGCGGCAGGCTCATCGTGCGGGTCGCGTCGGCGGGGACCTTGGTCTCCTCGGGGGCGCTCACCGCGTGCTCCAGCAGCGCCCGCGCCCCGGCGTCGTCGAGCCGCCGGGCCGGGTCCTTGGTGAGCAGACCGTAGATGACCTCCTCCAGCGGGCCCGCGTTCTTCGGCGGCTCCACCGGCTCGGTCATCACGGCGGTCAATGTCGCTATGGCCGTGCTCTTGTCGTACGGCGGCACTCCCTCCACCGCCGCGTACAGCAGCCCGCCCAGCGACCACAGGTCGGCCGGCGGACCCGGCTTCTGGCCGCGGGCCCGCTCCGGTGAGATGTAGGAGGGCGCTCCGACGAGCATGCCGGTCGAGGTCACCGACGGATCGCCCTCGACCTGGGCGATGCCGAAGTCGGTGAGGACGACCCGGCCGTCGTCGGAGATCAGCACGTTGGAGGGCTTCACATCGCGGTGCAGGATGCCCGCCTGGTGGGCGGCGCGCAGCACATCGAGGACGGCGAGCCCGACCTCGGCGGCGCGCCGCGGGGTCAGCGGACCGTCGTCGCGGACAACATCGGCGAGCGAACGCCCCTCGATGAGCTCCATGACGATCCACGGGCGGTCGTCCTCGTCGACCACGTCATAGACGGTGACGGCGCCGTTGCTGCGGATCCGGGCGATCGCCTTCGCCTCGCGCAGCGTACGGGTGATGAGCCGTCTCTTCTCGTCCTCCTCCACGCTGGACGGGAAGCGCAGCTCCTTGACCGCGACCGTACGGCCGAGGGTCTGGTCGCTCGCACGCCAGACCGTGCCCATGCCGCCCTGACCGAGGATCTCCCCGAGCCGGTACCGCCCGGCGAGGAGGCGCCCAGTCGAACCCTGCGTCTTCTCAGCCTCCGACATGCGACCCCTCTGCGAATCTACCCACCCTGAACCCACCCTGGGAGAGCGTCCATTGTCTCTCATCCGCGGACCCGGAACCGCCGGGGGTCCGGGGCGCGGCGTGGCGGCCGCCGCGGTACCTGCGACCATCTGGAGGTACGCAGGGAACGGAGGTCCGTGTCATGCCCATCTCCGCCATACGATGGCACAGGCGGAGCCGTATGCCGACCGCCGTGGCACTCACGGCCGCCCTCGGACTCGCCCTGTCCGGCTGCGGAACGGCGGCCACCGAGGCGGGCCGGGACGCCGGCCCGCGGGCGGGTGCGGGCGCGGGCGGCGGTCAGGACGGCGCCCTGCGCGGCGCCGTACGCCGGCTGGCGGCGCAGGGCGACGCGCCGGGGGCGGCGGTCCTCATCCGCCGGACGGGCGGGGGCACACGGTTCGTCGCGTCGGGGGTCGCGGACGTCCGCACCGGACGGCGGATCCACCGGAGTGACCACTTCCGGGCGGGCAGCCTCACCAAGACCGTCGTCGCGGCGATGGCCCTGCGGCTGGCCGCACAGGGGCGGTTCGGCCTGGACGACACGGTGGAGGAGCACCTTCCGGGGCTGGTGCGCGGCCATGGCAACGACGGCCGGAACATCACGATTCGTCAGCTTCTCAACCAGACCAGCGGGCTGTTCGACTACACCGAGGACCCGGTCCTGGCGCGTCAGCTCTCCGCCGCGGCCGACCGCATCCGCACCCCCGCCTCCCTGGTGCGCACCGCCCTCACCCACCGCCCGTACTTCGCGCCCGGGGCGGAATGGCACTATTCCAACACCAACTACGTCCTGCTGGGCATGGTCGTGCAGCGGGCCACCGGCCGCTCCTACGCGGACCAGGCCCGGCGCGAAGTGCTCGGCCCCCTGCGCCTGCACGCCACCTCCTTCCCCGGCACCCGCACCACCCTCCCGGCCCCGCACGGCCGCGCGTACACACGCGAAAGCGGGCCCCGGGACAGCGGAACCAGGGACAGCGGAACCAGGGACAGCGGGGCCCGGGGCGACGGTGCCCGACGCGATGTCACCGACCTCAACCCCTCCTACGCGGGGGCCGCGGGCGAGCTGGTCTCCACACTCGACGATCTGAGCCATCTCCTCTCCGGACTGCTGCGCGGCACGGTCGTGCCCCGGGCCGAGCTGCGGCAGATGCGGAACACCGCCGCCTCCGCCGGCCAGTACGGCATGGGCCTCTTCCCGGTGCGGCTGTCGTGCGGGGTGACGCTGTGGGGCCACAACGGCGAGATCACCGGCTCCTACGCGCTGGCCGTGGCCACCCCCGACGGCCGCCACACCCTCGCCTACCGGCTCAACAGCACGGCCGATCCCGGGCTGGCCGCCGAAACGTCTCTCCTCGAGACCGAGTTCTGCCCTCGCCGGCAGGACACCGATCGCGGGTAGAACACCGGCCCGGGGTAAAACGCCGATCGCCGGAAAAACACCAGCCCCGGTAAAACGCCGATCGCCGGTAAGACGCCCATCTCCCACAGCGGGATCACGCACCTCCTACAGCGGGATGATGTCCGGCGCGCCCAGCCTCGCCGCGTCCGCCGTCAGATCGTCCGGCTGACGCTGGGACTCGCGCTCGGCCTCCACCCGCTTCTCGTAGTGCTGGACCTCCCGGTCGGTCTGGTCCTCGCCCCAGCCCAGGACGGGTGCCATCAGCTCGGCCGCCTCGCGGGCGCAGCGCGTACCGCGGTCGAAGGTCTCGATAGAGATGCGGGTGCGGCGGGTGAGGACGTCGTCCAGATGGCGGGCCCCTTCGTGCGAGACGGCGTAGACGACCTCGGCGCGCAGATAGTCCTCCGCCCCGGCGAGCGGCTTCCCCAGCGACGGGTCGGCCGCGATCAGGTCCAGCACCTCCTGAGCCGCCGAGCCGTAGCGGTTGAGCAGATGCTCGATCCGCGCCGCATGCAGCCCGACCTGCCGGCCGATCCGCTCCCGGGCGTTCCACAGCGCCTTGTAGCCGACGGCGCCGACCAGCGGGATCTCCTCGGTGACGCAGGGTCCGACCCGGCGGTCGAGGCCGTGCACCGCCTCGTCCACGGCGTCCTTGGCCATCACCCGGTACGTGGTGTATTTGCCGCCCGCGACCACCACCAGGCCCGGCACCGGATGGGCCACCGTGTGCTCGCGCGAGAGCTTGCTGGTGGCGTCCGACTCCCCGGCCAGCAGCGGGCGCAGCCCGGCGTAGACGCCCTCCACGTCGTCGCGGGTCAGCGGCACCGCGAGGACCTCGTTGACATGCTCCAGCAGATAGTCGATATCGGCGCTGGAGGCGGCCGGATGGGCCTTGTCCAGGTCCCAGTCGGTGTCCGTGGTGCCGAGGATCCAGTGCCTGCCCCAGGGGATCACGAACAGCACGCTCTTCTCGGTGCGCAGGATCAGCCCGGTCGTGGAGTGGATGCGGTCCTTGGGGACGACCAGGTGGATGCCCTTGGAGGCCCGGACGTGGAACTGCCCGCGCTCCCCGATCAGCGCCTGTGTCTCATCCGTCCACACCCCGGTGGCGTTGACCACCTGCCGGGCGCGGACCTCGAACTCGCCCCCCTGCTCCAGGTCGTGCACCCGGGCGCCGACCACGCGCTCGCCCTCCCGCAGGAAGCCGACCACCCGCGCGCGGTTGGCCACCTGCGCGCCGTATTTCGCCGCCGTGCGCACGAGCGTGGCGACATAGCGCGCGTCGTCCATCTGGGCGTCGTAGTACTGCAGCGCCCCGACCAGCGCGTCCTTCTTGAGGCAGGGGGCGACCTGCAGCGCCCGCCGGCGGGACAGATGGCGGTGGGCGGGCAGTCCGCGGCCGTGCCCGGAGGAGATCGACATCGCGTCGTAGAGCGCGACGCCCGATCCCGCGTAGAGCCGCTCCCAGACCCGGTGCTGCAGCGGATACAGGAACGGCACCGGTTTGACCAGGTGCGGTGCGATCCGCTCCAGCAGCAGGCCGCGCTCCTTCAGTGCCTCGCGCACCAGTGCGAAGTCGAGCATCTCCAGATAGCGCAGTCCGCCGTGGATCAGCTTGCTGGACCGGCTGGAGGTCCCGGAGGCCCAGTCCCGCGCCTCGACCAGAGCGGTCTCCAGGCCGCGCGTGGCGGCGTCCAGCGCGGTGCCCGCGCCGACCACTCCGCCGCCCACGACCAGCACATCGAGCTCACGGTCCGCCATCCGGGCCAGCGCCTCGCCGCGCTCGGCCGGTCCCAGTGCCGGTGTCTTCACCGCTGCCTCCCGTTGCGATCGACGTCACGCCGCCCTGCCGATTTTCCTGGCTTTCGCTCCTCCGTGCCATGCCGCTGCCGCGTCCACCGCCACGACACCGCGCCAACACCTCCCATCAATACTGAATACGAGTCATATTTCCGCTTAGTCTGTCTGTGGGGGGTTTGCGCCATCCGACATCGTCCCGGGAAGGACGACACGACGTCATGCCCGCAGATCTCGCCGTCATCGGACTCGGTCATCTCGGTATTCCTCTCGCCCAGGCCGCCACCGCCGCCGGTGTCCGTACCGTCGGTTACGACCCCGATCCGCGCGCCGCCGCCGACCTCCGGTCCGGACGGCTGCCCTCCGGCTCGGGCGGCGAGGGCCGGCTGTCCGCCGCCGAGCTGCGCCGGATGGCCTCCCAGGGCTTCCGGATCACCGCCGACCCCGCCGAGCTCGGCCGCGTCCGCACCGCCGTGATCTGCGCACCGACCCCGCTCGGGGACGACCGCAGACTGGATCTGTCGGCGGTCGGCGAGGCGGCCCGTACGCTCGCGGCGCGGCTGCGTCCGCACACCACCGTTCTGCTGGAATCGACCGTGTACCCCGGCACCACCGAGGAATTCCTCCGTCCGCTTCTCGAGGAGGGATCCGGGCTGCGGGCCGGGCGCGATTTCCACCTCGCCTACTCCCCCTGCCGCCACGACCCGGGCAACCGCGCCCACGGCCCCGCCAACACCCCCAAGGTCATCGGCGGCCTCACCCCCGCCTGCACCGAGGCGGCCGCCGCCTTCTACGGCCGCTTCACCGAGAAGGTCGTCCGGGCCCGCGGCACCCGCGAGGCCGAGACCGTCAAGGTCCTGGAGACCAATTACCGGCACGTCAACATCGCCCTGGTCAACGAGATGGCGGTGTACTGCCATGACCTCGGCGTCGATGTCTGGGACGTGGTCCGCTGCGCGGAGACCAAGCCGTTCGGCTTCCAGTCCTTCCGCCCGGGCCCCGGCGTCGGCGGCCATGGCGTGCCGGTCGACCACGGCCATATGGCCGACCAGCAGCGCGGCCTCGGCCTGCCGCTGCGCATGGTGGAGCTCGCGCAGCAGGTCAACGGGCGGATGCCGGGCTATGTCACCCGACGCTGCACGGCCCTGCTCAACGAGTACGGGAAGTCGGCGCGCGGCGCGCACGTCCTGCTGCTGGGCGTCGGCTACAAGGCCGACGTCGCCGACGCGGAGGGCTCGCCCGCCCGGGAGATCGCCTCCCGGCTGATCGAGCTGGGCGCCCGGCTCAGCTACCACGACCCGTACGTGGCGCGGTGGCGGGTGCTCGGGCGCCAGGTGGAGCGCGCCGACTCGGTCTACGAGGCGGCGGCCGACGCCGACCTGACCGTCCTGCTGCAGCCCCACCGCACCTACGACCTGCAGGGGCTCGCGGTCAAGGCCCAGCTGCTGCTGGACACCCGGGGCGCGGGCCCCGCGGGGGCGGCGCACCGGCTCTGACCAGCCCCGACCCCCGTTTCGTCAACGCCGCCGCGCACGCCTCGCACGCCGCGGCCGGACCGCGGCCGCCAGCACGATCAGCGCCGTCCCGCCCAGCACGAAGATCACCGCGCCCGACGGCACCGACCGCACATCCGCCGTGAACGTCATCGGCGCGCCCCAGGGCAGTCCGTCGGCGGTGGTGTAGAGCTGGGCGGTCAGCCGGACCGGCCCGTTCGCGTACGCCTTCACCCGGATCCGCACCGTACGGCTCACCGCCCGTGACGCCCGGACCGGCATCGCGCGGTCCCGGGCGTTCAGCCGCTCGGGGCGGCTGGAGAGGACCCGCAGCTCCACCCCGGTGAGGTCCTGCTGCAGCCCGTTGTCGACGGTGACCGGGATGGTCGCCGAGCCCCCGGCCACCACCACCATCGACTTCGGCACCAGCCGCACCGACGCGATCGAGGCGGTCAGATAGCGGGACACCCCTTGCTGGTACGAGGCGGCGCCCGACGGGTCGGCGCGCCAGGCGGTCGCGACGGAGCGGGCCAGCGCGGCCCGGACGGACGCGGCGGTGGCCCGCGCGTCCGACAGCACCTTGGCCAGGGCGCGCATCCGCCGCCGGTCCCGGACCACCGCCGCGAGCCGGGCGGGCGGCAGCTCGGAGGCGTGCCGGGCCAGCGGATAGCCGTCGAAGCCCCGCAGCCGCCCCGCCGTGGGCTTGCGCAGCGCGGCCGTGAACCCGCCCGGCTCCAGCCATCCCGCCTTCCTGCCCTCGGCCACCACCGTCAGCAGCACCCGGGCGACCGCGAGCGACATCCGGCGCGGGGGCACCATCACCAGCTCGCGCCGGGCGTACGGCAGCTCCCGGGCGGCGGTCAGCGTCTCGGCCAGCAGCCGCTGCCGCAGCAGCAGCCGGGCGGGCTCACCGGCGGCACCCGCGGCCGGGTGGCTCGCGAAGAGCTGGGCGGCGATCGCCGCGTCGTAGCGCAGCGCGGTCGTCCCGCCCTCGAGCGAGACGGCTCCGTCGTCGGTGGCCCCTTCGGAGACCAGCTCGCCCTCGGAGGCCACCCCGGCGCCGGAGGCGAGCACCGTGTCCAGGCCGAGCTCCTTGGCGTACCGGGCGATCCCGTCGTCCAGCTCACCGCCCGCGGGCCAGCCCACCCCGGCGCGCGCGTGGACGCCCAGCGCCCGGTCCACCACGCTCCGGCCGGTGCGGGAGGCCCGGCGCAGCAGCCCGGCGAGCGGGGCGCCGCCACCGCGGGCGAGCGAGGCCAGATCCGGGTCCGCGTACGGCAGTGCGATCACCTCCCGGCCCCGGACCGCCGCACGGAGCGCGGCCAGCCAGTCCGCCGCCGCCTCGCCGCCCTCCCCTTCGGTGGCCTCCTGGGGATCGCTGTCGCCGGGCGTACGGGCCACCCGGTACCCGGCGGCCATGGCCCGCGCCTGGACGATCAGATCCGGATCGAGAACCCAGGTGACCGGCTGCCCCTTGCCCATCTCCACCAGCCGCCGCAACCGGCCGCCCGGCCCGAAGGCGGCGGTCAGCTCGTCGTCGCGGAAGACCGGCAGCACGCTGTCCTGGGTGCGCAGGGTCAGCGCCTCCATCCGCGGGGCGTCGAGGACCGGCCACAGCACGGTGGTGCGCAGCGGCTCCAGCCGCGTGGCGTCGGGGTACGCGGACAGATGGGTGCGGGTCAGCCCCAGCACGGTCCCGGCGCCGGCGCCGCCCTCGCGGACGACGTTCACGGTGAGCGCGTACGCCCCGGCGTCGTCCAGCTCCAGGTCGGGGACGGGCACGGTGAGCCGGAAGCCGCGCTCGGCGCCGGTCGGCAGCGCGGCGAGGCGGGCCGTACGGCCGGCCACCTCGGGGCCGTCGGCCCGGGTCAGCGGCGTGCGGCGGGCCACGGTGGAGAGCCCGCCGCGGGTGTCGATCGCGCCGGACGCGCCGATCCGCACCCCGATATGCGCGGGACCGAGACGCCGCCCGGAGGTATTGGTGACCCGCCCGCTGATCGTCAGGTCGCCACCTTGGCGGATCACCGCGGGGGTCAGCGAGGCCAGTTCGACGGATACGGGGTACTTACGCGACGGGCCCTGTGGCGTGGTGGAGCCGTACGCACGCGAGGGGCTCCGCGCTGCCGTGGCGCCGTACGAGCGCGATGGGCCCCGAGCTGTGGTGGAACCGTATGACCCCGACGGGCTCTGTGGCGTGGTGGAGCCGTACGCCCCCGAAAGGCTCTGAGCCGTCGTGGAGCCGTACGCCCGCGACGGACCCCGCGCCGCGGTGACGTCGTAGGTCCCGCGGCCGGGCGCCGGACCCGCGGCCCGGGCGGGCCCGGTGGGCGTCGCCGGTACGGAAGTGATCGCGACCAGGATCGTGGTGACGGTCGCGACGACCGCCCGCCCGTACGTCCCGCCGCGCCCCACGACCACCACCTCGACGCCCGCGTCTGCCGTCCGCCCGCGCCGCACGGGACCGACGCGGTGTCACCACCCCACCACGCCGGGGACGATGCCGCACGCTCAAGACCCCCGCCCCGGGGAGGGGCCTTGGGAGACCGCGGCCCTGGGGATCCTCGCGGGGCCGCCCCGGGGCGTCACATCGGTACGCGGCGGCCCCGAAGCAGCACACCCACCCGGCCCCGCCCCAGAGGCATCACCCTCACCCGGCCCGCCCCCGAGGCATCACACCCGCACCGTGTCCGGCCTGCGGGGGCGTGCGTCCATCGCGGTGCGCAGTGAGGCGAAGTCCTCCACACAGCGGCCGGTGCCGATGGCGACACAGTCCAGCGGGTCGTCGGCCACCAGCACCGGGATGTTCAGCTCGCGCCCCAGCCGTACGTCCAGACCGCGCAGCAGGGCACCGCCGCCGGTCAGCACGATGCCGCGGTCCATGATGTCGCCCGCCAGCTCGGGCGGGGTCTCGTCGAGCGTGGACCGCACCGCCGCGACGATGCTGTCCACCGGCTCGGAGAGGGCGTGCCGCACCTCGTCCGCGGTCAGTTCGAGCACCTTGGGCAGCCCGGTCGCCTGGTCGCGGCCGCGGATGGTGCAGCGGTCCGGCGGCAGCAGCGCCTGGGTGTCCTCGGGGTCCTCGCTCTGGCCCGGGATGAACACCTCGACATTCCGCTCGGGCCGCCGGACGGCCTCCGAGACCCGGGGCACGGGCAGCGACCCGGCGGGCGAGGCGGACCCGATGGACACCTTGATCTCCTCGGCGGTCCGCTCACCGATCGCCAGCGCGTACTGCTTCTTCACATAGGAAGTGATCGCCACGTCCATGGAGTCGCCCGCGGTACGCACCGACCGCGCGGTGACGATGCCGCCCAGCGAGACCACGGCGACCTCCGTCGTACCGCCGCCGATGTCGACGACCATGCAGCCGGTCGGCTCGCTCACCGGCAGCCCCGCCCCGATCGCCGCCGCGATGGGCTCCTCGACCAGATGCACCTGCCGCGCCCCGGCCTGGGTGGCGGCCTCCATCACCGCGCGCCGCTCAACGCCCGTGATCCCGGAGGGCACACAGACGACCACCCGGGGACGGGCCAGCCGGCGGCTGCCCATCACCTTCTTGATGAAGTACCGCAGCATGCGCTCGGCGATCTCGAAATCGGCGATCACGCCATCGCGCAGCGGTCGCACGGCGACGATGTTCGTCGGCGTCCGCCCCATGGTCTCCTTGGCCGCCGAACCCACCGACAGCACACTGCCGTCGACTGTGTTCACTGCCACAACCGACGGCTCATTGAGCACGATGCCCCTGCCCCGTACGTACACCAGTGTGTTGGCGGTGCCGAGGTCGATACCCATGTCACGCCCATTGAACGACTTGTTCTGCGCCATAAGTTGACATTATTGCTTATGCCGGATTCTGTCCCGGCACTGATGTCATTCGCACCACCGTACGGCCATGCCACTGCTACCTTGCGGTCATGATCACGTCCGGACCCTTCGCGGCTCAGGCCCCACGACCGGCCCGCGGTCTCGCGGCGGGCGTCGCGGCGGCGCTGCTCGGGGCGCTGGTCTTCGGCTTCATCCAGGGGAAAATCGGCCACCGCGGCCAGGAGGTCGGCTACTGGGCGCTGTGCATCGGACTGTTGACCGGCGCCGCGCTGGGCAAGCTGGGCGGCCGGGCCCCGCTGCTGGCGCTCATCGGCATACCGCTCGCGGTGGTCGGCGTCTCGCTGGCGCAACTGCTCGGCGTCGCGGTGCTGATGGGGGACGAGAGCTCCTGGCCCACCGCGGACGCCCTGATCGGCCACTTCGGCCTGGTCATCGACCACTGGCGCGATGACATCCTGGGGCGCAACGACATCACCTTCTACACGGTGGCCGGCGCGGAGAGTTACCTCGTCGCGAAGCGGATCAGCGAGTAGCGGCCGACGAAATCCGCATATGCCGGGTCAGCGTGTCTCCATCCGGTCCCAGCCATGTCACGGAGGCCAGACACGACTTGTCTGGTTGTCATGCCTGCCTGTTACTTTTATGGCTCGATAGTTTCCATCCGCGTTCCCGGCCCGCAGCCGCTCATCAACTCAGCTGTCCATGGAACGCGGTCTCAACACCTTCATCCCCGGGGGAATTTCATGAGCCAGAACTGGCAGCAGCCACAGCAGCCGGGTGGCTACCCACAGCAGCCCGGCGGTTACCCGCAGCAGCCCGCCCCGCCCCAGCAGGCCGGTGGCTACGGCACCCCGCAGCCGGGCTACGGCTACCCGCAGGCGCCCCAGCAGCCGCAGCAGCCGCAGTACGGCGGCGGTTTCCCGCCGCCCGCGCCGCCGGTCGGCCGTCCGGGCAACCCGATGCTGGCGGTGGGTGCCGCCCTCGTGGCCACGCTCGTCGGCGCGTTCCTCTACGCGTTCCTGCTGAGCGCGATGGCGGACACGGACAAGACCCCGCCGGAGGTCACGCAGTTCGCCTACGCCGGTGTGGTCGTCGGTGCGCTCATCGGTCTGGCGGTCGCCAAGCTGGGCGGCCGCAACACCGGGCTGTGGGTGGTCGGCGCGGTGCTGGCGCTGGCCGCGGTCTTCCTCGGGGAGCTCTACGGCTACGCGATGATCCTGCACGATGTGATGAGCAACTACGCCGACAAGATCGGTGGCGGCGCCAGCAGCCAGGTGCTCTCCTCGAACGAGATCTTCTTCGACCACTTCAGCGACCTGTGGAAGTCGTGGAAGGAAGACTCGGACGCGCTGACCTACATCTTCATGGCGCTCGCGCCGGTCGCCGCGGTCAGCACCGCGTACCGGATCAGCAACCGCTGACCCCACGCGCGACGCGCACACAGCGACACAGACGAGACAAGGGAAGGCCCCGACCGCGGCGCGGTCGGGGCCTTCCCTCGCGGAACGCTCGGCAGCGGGCTCAGCTCTTGTCGCGGGCCGACGGGGCGACCGTGACCTCGACCCGCTGGAACTCCTTCAGCTCCGAGTAGCCGGTCGTGGCCATGGCCCGGCGCAGCGCACCGAAGAAGTTCATCGAACCGTCGGGGGTGGAGGAGGGGCCGAGGAGGATCTCCTCGGTGGAGCCCACCGTGCCCAGGTTCATCCGCTTGCCGCGCGGCACCTCGTCGTGCACGGCCTCCATGCCCCAGTGGTGGCCGCGGCCCGGTGCGTCCGTGGCCCGCGCCAGCGGGGAGCCCATCATCACCGCGTCCGCGCCACAGGCGACGGCCTTCGGCAGATCGCCGCTCCAGCCGACGCCGCCATCGGCGATCACATGCACATAGCGACCACCGGACTCGTCCATGTAATCCCGGCGGGCGGCGGCGACATCGGCGACCGCCGTCGCCATCGGCACCTGGATGCCCAGCACATTGCGGGTGGTGTGCGCGGCGCCGCCGCCGAAGCCCACCAGCACACCGGCGGCACCGGTGCGCATCAGATGCAGCGCGGCCGTGTAGGTGGCACAGCCGCCCACGATCACCGGCACGTCCAGCTCATAGATGAACTGCTTCAGGTTGAGCGGCTCGGCGGCGCCGGAGACATGCTCGGCGGAGACCGTGGTCCCGCGGATCACGAAGATGTCGACGCCCGCGTCCACCACGGCCTTGGAGAACTGCGCCGTGCGCTGCGGGGACAGGGCGGCGGCGGTCACCACGCCCGCGTCCCGCACCTCCTTCAGGCGCTGGCCGATCAGCTCCTCCTTGATCGGCTCGGCGTAGATCTCCTGCATCCGGGTGGTCGCGGTGCGCTCGTCCAGCTCGGCGATCTCCGCGAGCAGCGGCTCCGGGTCCTCGTAACGGGTCCAGAGCCCTTCCAGGTTCAGCACCCCGAGGCCACCGAGCTCACCGATGCGGATCGCGGTGCGGGGCGAGACCACCGAGTCCATCGGCGCGGCCAGGAACGGCAGCTCGAAGCGGTAGGCATCGATCTGCCAGGCGATCGAGACCTCCTTGGGGTCCCGGGTGCGACGACTCGGCACAACGGCGATGTCGTCGAACGCGTACGCCCTGCGGCCGCGCTTGCCGCGCCCGATCTCGATCTCAGTCACGTGGGTGCCTTTCCCTGTTCACGAACAGCCGTCCCAGTATCCCTGCCCGGACCCGCGCAGGGTCGCCCGGGTGAACGGCGCGGGTCAACGGCCGGAGTAGTTCGGCGCCTCGGTGGTCATCTGGATGTCGTGCGGGTGGCTCTCCTTGAGGCCCGCCGAGGTGATCCGCACGAAGCGGCCCTTCTCCTTCAGCTCCGCCACATTGGCCGAGCCGACATAGCCCATCGACGCCCGCAGACCGCCCACCAGCTGGTGCGCGACCGAGGCCAGCGGACCACGGTAGGGCACCTGGCCCTCGATGCCCTCGGGGACCAGCTTGTCCTCGGAGAGCACGTTGTCCTGGAAGTAGCGGTCCTTGGAGAACGAGCGGGCCTGGCCGCGCGTCTGCATCGCGCCCAGCGACCCCATGCCCCGGTAGGACTTGAACTGCTTGCCGCTGATGAAGACCATCTCGCCCGGCGACTCCTCGCAGCCGGCCAGCAGGCTGCCCAGCATGACCGTGTCCGCACCGGCGGCGATCGCCTTGGCGATATCGCCCGAGTACTGCAGACCGCCGTCGCCGATCAGCGGCACCCCGGCCGCGTGGCAGGCCCGCGCGGCTTCGTAGATCGCCGTCACCTGCGGCACTCCGATGCCCGCGACCACGCGCGTGGTGCAGATGGAGCCCGGGCCGACGCCGACCTTCACACCATCCACCCCCGCGTCGATCAGCGCCTGGGCGCCGTCCCGGGTGGCGACATTGCCGCCGACCACATCGACCGAGATATTGGACTTGACCTTGGCGATCATGTCGAGGATGCCCCGGCTGTGGCCGTGCGCGCTGTCCACGACCAGGAAGTCGGCGCCGGCCTCGACCAGCGCCTGGGCCCGCTCGTACGCCTCGTCGCCGACGCCGACGGCGGCACCCACGACCAGCCGGCCGCCCGCGTCCTTCGCCGCGTGGGGGTACTTCTCGGCCTTCACGAAGTCCTTGACCGTGATCAGGCCCTTGAGCACGCCCGCGTCGTCGACCAGCGGCAGCTTCTCGATCTTGTGGCGGCGCAGCAGCTGCATCGCGTCCTCGCCGGAGATCCCCACCTTGCCGGTGACCAGCGGCATCGGGGTCATGACCTCGCGGACCTGGCGGCCCCGGTCGACCTCGAAGGCCATGTCACGGTTGGTGACGATGCCGAGCAGCTTGCCCACCGCGTCCGTGACCGGCACACCGCTGATGCGGAACTTCGCGCACAGCGCGTCCGCCTCGTGCAGCGTGGCGTCCGGCCGGACCGTGATCGGGTCGGTGACCATGCCGGACTCGGAACGCTTGACGAGGTCGACCTGGTTGGCCTGGTCCTCGATGGACAGATTGCGGTGGAGCACGCCCACCCCGCCCTGCCGGGCCATGGCGATGGCCATCCGGGACTCGGTGACCTTGTCCATGGCGGCGGACAGCAGCGGCACATTCACCCGGACGTTCCGAGAGACCCTGGACGAGGTGTCGACCGCGTTCGGCAGCACCTCGGAGGCGCCCGGCAGCAGCAGCACGTCGTCGTACGTCAGCCCGAGCATGGCGAACTTCTCAGGCACTCCGTCGACGTTGTCAGTCATGACACCCTTCCAAATGGTCTTGCCCCAGCGCGGACTCCCATGCTAACGGGCTCCCCGAGTGCCTCATTCCGCCCTGTGGAAAACTTCTCAGTGAGCTGCTGAATACGGAAGGCACAACGAGGTAACGAGCGCGACCAGCGACTGGTCGGCCCTCGGCTCACTGCTCGGCGAGCGCGCGCAGCCTGCTCAGGGCGCGGTGCTGGGCGACCCGCACCGCTCCGGGCGACATGCCGAGCATCTGCCCGGTCTCCTCCGCCGTCAGCCCGACCGCGACCCTCAGCAGCACCAGCTCGCGCTGGTTCTCCGGAAGGTTGGCCAGGAGCTTCTTGGCCCATTCCGCGTCACTGCTGAGCAGCGCCCGCTCCTCGGGGCCCAGCGAATCGTCCGGCTGCTCCGGCATCTCGTCCGAGGGGACGGCCGTGGAGCCCGGGTGGCGCATGGCGGCCCGCTGCAGATCGGCGACCTTGTGGGAGGCGATGGCCACGACGAACGCCTCGAAGGGCTTTCCGGTGTCGCGGTAGCGCGGCAGCGCGCACAGCACCGCGAGACAGACCTCCTGCGCCAGGTCGTCCACGAAGTGGCGGGCATCACCCGGAAGTCGGGACAGCCTCGTGCGGCAGTACCGCAGGGCCAGCGGATGGACCAGGGCCAGCAGGTCATGCGTGGCCTGCTCGTCCCCTTCGGCGGCGCGCCCGACGAGGGCGCCGATCGGCCCCGTGCCCCCGGGAGCGCCCTTGGCGGCTCCTGGGTTCTCGTCGTCGCGCGGCATCCATCCATGGTGCCTCGGGCCCGGTGGCTCCGTGGCACCGCGTCCGTAGTTGTGCGCTGAAGCGTTATGAGCAGGTGCGCCGGCTGTCGTCACGTCCTGCGCTCTCCCCTCACGCCCGACCGACTCGTCCCCGAGGAACTCCACACCTTCAAGGATGCGGCATAGCGCGGGGAACTGGTACAGGCCACCGCGACGGGGCCCGCCGCGCACGCTCTCGCCCCGCCCGCCACCCGGCGGGCGGGGACCGTAGCGCCCCCGCTGCGCAGCACGTCAGAACGGTCGTGGCCGGGTCAGCGGACCAGACCCCAGCGGAACCCGAGGGCCACCGCATGGGCCCGGTCGGACGCGCCGAGCTTCTTGAAGAGCCGGCGTGCGTGCGTCTTGACCGTGTCCTCGGACAGGAACAGCTCACGGCCGATCTCCGCATTGGAGCGGCCGTGGCTCATGCCCTCGAGCACCTGGATCTCGCGCGCGGTGAGGGTGGGCGCGGCGCCCATCTCGGCCGAGCGCAGCCGGCGCGGGGCCAGCCGCCAGGTGGGGTCGGCGAGCGCCTGTGTCACGGTGGCGCGCAGCTCGGCGCGCGAGGCGTCCTTGTGCAGATAGCCACGGGCGCCGGCGGCCACGGCCAGCGCGACGCCGTCGAGGTCCTCGGCGACCGTGAGCATGATGATCCGGGCGCCCGGGTCGGCGGAGAGCAGCCGCCGCACGGTCTCGACACCGCCGAGACCGGGCATCCGTACGTCCATCAGAATCAGATCCGAGCGGTCGGCACCCCAGCGGCGGAGGACTTCCTCGCCGTTGGCCGCCGTCGTCACACGCTCGACGCCGGGCACGGTCGCCACCGCACGGCGCAGCGCCTCTCGGGCAAGCGGGGAGTCGTCGCAGACGAGGACGGATGTCATGGCCGTCCTCCGCAGCTGATGCGCGTCACCTTGAGCCTCCAGGCTGGTACATATCGTCACCTGAGCGATTGACAGCCCCGGATATCTGTCCGAGAGCTTTACCCATCAACCGCCTCCGCACTCTCAACGACGGTCACCCGAAAGAGTTACGGGGTTCGGCGGCCACCTTCGACACTCTACGTGAGGGCGCGGACACGGAGCAGCTTCGTCGCACAGGTCGCGCCCTTCGCGTCTCCCCCATAGGGCAGCCCCCGAGGCAGTCCCTTCGGTGGCATTTGGCGACCTTGCTTCCAATTTGCCGGTCTGTGTGGCTAGATTCGCAATGAGTCATATTTACATCTACTTACACCGTAGGTGTACGACCCAGGACGCAGCGTCCGCAGCCGATCGCATCGAGGAGATAAGGCAATGGCAGATTTCTCCCGTCTTCCCGGCCCGAATGCCGACCTGTGGGACTGGCAGCTCCTGGCCGCGTGTCGCGGGGTCGACAGCTCGCTCTTCTTCCACCCGGAGGGGGAGCGCGGCGCTGCCCGCAGCGCACGCGAGATGTCGGCGAAAGAGGTGTGCATGCGCTGCCCGGTACGAGCCCAGTGCGCCGCGCACGCCCTCGCCGTGCGCGAGCCTTACGGAGTGTGGGGTGGACTGACCGAGGACGAACGCGAGGAGCTCATGGGGCGGGCACGCCACCGCGCGGTCGCCGGCACCGGGGCCCCCGGATCCTGATCGGAGCCCGGCCACAGCCAATCGAAGAAACGTTCCTTCTGCGCCCACCACATGCGCTGGGACGCAACGCTCACCTGCGGGCCGCCTGCTCCAGCCGGTCCAGCGTCGCCGCCACCGCCGGGACGCGGGCGAGGTCGGGCAGCGTCAGCGCCACCACCTCCCGGCGCACCGCCGGTTCCACCTCCAGCGTCGTGGCCCCCTTGGCCCGTACGGACTCCAGCGCCAGCTCGGGCAGCACCGCGACCCCCAGCCCGGCTCCGACCAGGCCGATGACGGTCGGATAGTCGTCCGTGGCGAAGTCGATCCGCGGGGTGAACCCCTCGGACTCGCACACCTCCACCAGATGCCCCCGGCAGCGCGGGCAGCCCGCGATCCACGGCTCCCCGGCCAGCTCGGCGATCCCCACCGCCCCGGCGCCCGCGAGCTTGTGCCCCTCCGGCACCACGCCCACCAGCCGGTCGTTCAACAGCGGCCGCAGGACCAGGTCGTCCCACTCACCCGAAGCCTCCTCGCCCATCTGCGGATAGCGGAAGGCCAGCGCGACCTCGCAGTCGCCCGAGCGCAGCATCTCCACCGAGCCCGGCGGCTCGGCCTCCACGAGCGAGACCCGCGTCCCCGGATGCGCCGCGCGCAGCTCGGCGAGCGCCATGGGCACCAGGGTCGAGCTGCCGCTGGGGAAGGACACCAGCCGCACCCGGCCCGCCCGCAGCCCGGCGATCGCCGCGACCTCCTCCTCGGCGGCGGTCAGCCCGGCCAGGATCCCGGTGGCATGCCGCACCAGCGCCCGGCCCGCCTCGGTCAGCCGCATCTCCCGCCCGCTGCGGATCAGCAACGGGGTGCCCGCGGCGCCCTCCAGGGCCTTCATCTGCTGGCTGACGGCGGGCTGGGTGCAGCCCAGTTCCCGGGCGGCGGCGGAGAAGGAGCCGGTGGCGGCCACCGCGCGCAGCACCCTGAGATGGCGGGCCTCGATCATGCCTCCGAGCATAAGCGACCCTTGGGGATCGGCCGGGATATTACGTCGCCGCTTTGACGGCGCTGCCTTACGGTGCGGTCATGCTGCATACGCCATCCGTTCTCACGGTGAACCTGGGCCGCGCGACGCCGACCGACTACTCCGACTGTCCGACCGGCACCGGTATCGACAAGCGTCCCGTCGAGCGCCCGGTACGGGTCGCGGCCCCGGGGCCGAAGGGCCAGGGCGGCAGCGGTCTGGCCGGTGACACGGTCTGCGACACCCGCCACCACGGCGGCAACGACCAGGCGGTCTACGCCTACGCCCGGGAGGACCTCGACGTCTGGGAACAGGAGCTGGGCCGCGAGCTGTCCAACGGCGTCTTCGGCGAGAACCTCACCACCAGCGGCCTCGACGTCAACGGCGCCCTCATCGGCGAGCGCTGGCGGGTGGGGAACGAACTGCTGCTGGAGGTGACCTCACCGCGCATCCCCTGCCGTACGTTCGCGGGGTGGCTGGGCGAGCGGGGATGGCTCAAGCGGTTCACCCAGGCCGCCGTCCCCGGGGCGTATCTGCGGGTGCTCGAACCCGGCGAGATCCGCTCGGGCGACGCGGTCGAGATCGTGCACCGGCCCGACCACGAGGTGACGGTCGCCTTCCTCTTCCGCGCCGAGACCACGGAGCGGGAGCTGCTGCCGAGGGTGCTGGCGGCGGGCGACGCCCTGCATCCGGAACCGCGGGCGGCCGCCCTCAAGTACCGGCCCAGCTGACGGAAGTGTTCATTCCGGCGCAGATCGCTCGCGGTCCGCGCCGGTGCCTGCCGTGGCCGATAACGTGCGCGTATGACGACTGCATTGATTACCGGAACCACCGCGGGCATCGGGGCCGCCTTCGCGGGCCGGCTCGCCGCCGACGGGCACAATCTGGTGCTCGTCGCACGCGACGAGAAGCGGCTGCGGGAGCAGGCGGCGGATCTGCACGACCGGCACGGCGTGGAGGCCGACGTGCTGGTGGCGGACCTGTCCGAGGATGACGGAATCGCTGCGGTCGAGACCCGCCTCAGGGACCGCACCCACCCGGTCGACCTGCTCGTCAACAACGCCGGTTTCGGCAACCGCGACCGCTATCTGGAGGTGCCGATCACCGATGAGCTGCGGATGCTGAAGCTGCACTGCGAAGCGGTGCTGCGACTGACCAGCGCGGGCGCCGAAACGATGCGCAGCCGCGGCCGCGGCGGGGTGATCAACGTGGCCTCGATCGCGGCCTTCTTCCCGCGCGGAACGTACGGGGCGAGCAAGGCGTGGGTCGTGCAGTTCACCCAGGGCGCGGCGAAGGACCTGGCGGGCGCGGGCGTACGGCTGATGGCGCTGTGCCCGGGGTTCGTCCGTACGGAGTTCCACGCCCGGGCGGGAATCAAGCGGGAGAGCGTGCCGAGCTGGATGTGGCTGGATGCGGATCGGCTGGTCACGGCGGCGCTGAAGGATTTCGCGCGGGGGAAGTCGCTGTCCATTCCGGATCCGCGGTACAAGGCGATGACGGGGCTGGCGAAGCTGGCTCCGCGGTCGGCCCTCTCCACGCTTTCCTCCAGGGTCGGCCGGCCTCCGGCGAAGGCGTAGCCCTCCCGAAGCCAGGGGGCTCCGCCCCCTGGACCCCCGGCGGGGGTCCGCCCCGGACCCCGCTCCTCAAACGCCGGAGGGGCTGGATTTACGAAGGCGCGGCCGCCCCGAGGGCGGCCGCGCCTTCGCACAGCACAGGCAAGCTGCGTGGAGAAAACCTCAGTGCGCGTGACCGTGCCCGTGGCCCGCGGCCTCGGCCTCTTCCTCGGCCGGCTTCTCGACCACCAGCGTCTCGGTGGTGAGCAGCAGCGAGGCGATCGACGCAGCGTTCTCCAGCGCGGAGCGGGTGACCTTGACCGGGTCGATGACGCCGGCCTTCACCAGGTCGCCGTACTCCTCGGTGGCCGCGTTGTAGCCGTGGCCCTTCTCGAGCTCGGCGACCTTCGAGGTGATGACGTAGCCCTCGAGACCGGCGTTCTCGGCGATCCAGCGCAGCGGCTCGACCGCGGCGCGGCGGACGACCGCGACACCGGTGGCCTCGTCGCCCTCCAGGCCCAGGCTGTTCTCCAGCACCTTCGCGGCGTGGACCAGCGCGGAGCCACCACCGGAGACGATGCCCTCCTCGACCGCGGCGCGGGTCGCGGAGATGGCGTCCTCCAGGCGGTGCTTCTTCTCCTTGAGCTCGACCTCGGTGGCCGCGCCCACGCGGATCACGCACACGCCGCCGGCCAGCTTCGCGAGCCGCTCCTGCAGCTTCTCGCGGTCCCAGTCGGAGTCCGTGGCCTCGATCTCGGCCTTGATCTGGTTGATGCGGCCGGCGACCTCGTCCGCCTTGCCGCCACCGTCGACGATCGTGGTGTCGTCCTTGGTGACGGTCACGCGGCGGGCGGTGCCCAGCACGTCCAGACCGACCTGGTCCAGCTTGAGGCCGACCTCTTCGGCGATGACGGTGCCGCCCGTGAGGGTGGCGATGTCGCCGAGCATGGCCTTACGGCGGTCACCGAAGCCCGGGGCCTTCACCGCGACGGCGTTGAAGGTGCCGCGGATCTTGTTGACGACGAGGGTCGAGAGGGCCTCGCCCTCCACGTCCTCGGCGATGATCAGCAGCGGCTTGCTGGCGTTGGCCTGGATGATCTTCTCCAGGAGCGGCAGCAGGTCCTGGATCGAGGCGATCTTGCCCTGGTGGATCAGGATGTACGGGTCCTCGAGGACGGCCTCCATCCGCTCCTGGTCGGTGACCATGTACGGCGAGAGGTAGCCCTTGTCGAAGGCCATGCCCTCGGTGAAGTCGAGCTCCAGACCGAAGGTGTTGGACTCCTCGACGGTGATAACACCGTCCTTGCCGACCTTGTCCATCGCCTCGGCGATCAGCTCGCCGACCTGCTTGTCCTGCGCGGACAGCGCGGCCACGGCGGCGATGTCGGACTTCTCGTCGATCGGGCGGGCGGTGGCCAGCAGGTCGTCCGAGACGGCCTTGACCGCCGCGTCGATGCCCTTCTTGAGGGCGGCCGGGGAGGCGCCGGCGGCCACGTTCTTCAGGCCCTCGCGGACCAGGGCCTGGGCCAGCACGGTCGCGGTGGTGGTGCCGTCACCCGCGATGTCGTTGGTCTTGGTCGCCACCTCCTTGACGAGCTGGGCGCCCAGGTTCTCGTACGGGTCCTCGACCTCGACCTCGCGGGCGATCGTGACACCGTCGTTGGTGATGGTCGGAGCACCGAACTTCTTGTCGATGACGACGTTGCGGCCACGGGGGCCGATCGTCACCTTGACGGTGTCCGCAAGCTTGTTGACGCCGCGCTCGAGGGCGCGACGGGCGTCCTCGTCGAACTTCAGGATCTTCGCCATGAGTTCCGTATGTCCTCTCAAACGAACCGCGCCCCGACCCCGGTTTCAGACGCGGGCACCGGGGCGCGGCTCATAGGCAAAACTTCGGTGATTACTTCTCGACGATCGCGAGGACGTCGCGAGCCGAGAGGACGAGGTACTCCTCGCCGCTGTACTTCACCTCGGTGCCGCCGTACTTGCTGTAGAGCACGACGTCACCGACGGAGACGTCGAGCGGAAGGCGCTTGCCGTCCTCGAAGCGGCCCGGGCCCACGGCCAGGACGACGCCCTCCTGGGGCTTTTCCTTGGCGGTGTCCGGAATGACCAGGCCCGAAGCCGTGGTCTGCTCGGCGTCGAGCGGCTGGACCACAATGCGGTCCTCGAGCGGCTTGATGGCAACCTTGGAGCTGGTGGTCGTCACGATCCGACCTCCCCCTTCGGAGATCTCACGGGGTCAACTGTCTGAGGTGGCGACCAGGTGGATCCGTCGTCGCGGGTGCCGGACCTGCCCGTCGCTGTATCCCTTGGCACTCATCGGTCCCGAGTGCCAGCCTCGACATTATGACGCGGTTAGCACTCAGTCAACTAGAGTGCCAAGCGACGTGGTGGCGCCCCCCCGCTCGCCACCCCATCACCGCCTAACGGCCGCCGCGCTCCGGGGCCGCGAGCACTCCGCGCGGCCCCGGCCCCCGCTCCAGAGCCCCAGGCCGTCTGCGCGGCCCAGGCCCCGTCTGTGCGGCCCAGGCCCCGTCTGTGCGGCCCCGGCGCCGTCACACATAGTCCTCCAGCCGCCCGATGGTGAAGCCCTGGGCCTGGATCGCCCGCACCAGCTCCGTGATCCAGCCGGTCATCGACTGCCCCTCGAGCTGCTCCGGCCCCCGGAAGTGCGCGAGGATGATGTCCCCCGGCTGGAGGTGGTCGCCGGAGCGGTAGGCCAGTCCGTGGGTCTCCATCTCGGCGCGCCACAGCACCACCGTCCGCGCCCCGCAGAAGCCCGCCGCCCGCAGGGTCGTCTCGTCGTAGTCCCCGAAGGGGGGACGGAAGAGACGCGGGGCTTGACCGAAGTGGTCCCACAGGTTGTCCCGCTGGCCGCAGATCTCCCGCACCTGGTCGTCGTAGGCCATACCGGCCAGGCTGGGGTGGGTGAGGGTGTGGTTCTCCATGGGGTTGCCGAGCCGGCGCAGCTGGTCGAAGTAGTCGTAGTGGTCGCCGATCACGTTGTCGGTGAGGAACGCGGTGAACGGCAGCCCAAGCTCGCGGGCCTGCTCCACGAAGCGCGGGTCCTTCTCGATCCCGTCGTCGATCGTCACGAAGACCACCCGCTGGTCGGTCGGCACCTGCCGCACGATCGGCGGCAGCCCCCACTGCTGCGGCCCGGACCGCCCCAGCGCGGGCTTGACGGCGGGCGGGGCCGGAGGCCGCTCCAGCGGCCGGTCCAGCCCCCAGCGACGGTAGGCGTCGGAGGCGCCGCCCAGCGAGCCCGAGCGCGGCGCGGAGGCCGTGCCGGACCGCCCCGCGGCCTGGGGCGGGGTGGGCGCCGAGGCGTCACCGGAGCCCGGCGGCAGGTCCGGGAACGCGCCGCCCTGGGCCTCACCCTCGTACCCCTGCCCCTCGTACCCCGGCCCTGACGACGCCGGTGGTCGCCGCTCCGGCTCCCGTCCGGACGGCGGCCGCGAGGACGACGGCGGATCGTCCAGCCGGGAGGCGAGCGAGGCCGGCGGCATGGGCGCGCCGTGACGGGAGCCAGTGTGCGGCTCGGTGGCGGCGCCGAGGGATCCGCAGGCCGTGAGCACGGCTGCCGCGCCGACGAGAACCAGACAGCGAGGAAAACCAGTCTTGATCATCATCACATAAGTGATCTTCGGTCCAGAGGCGTGCATCTGCGCGCCCTACGCGGGCAAATGCGCTCGCGGGAGCGGGGAGAATGGGCCATGTGGACGTTGACGCCTTCGACTCACTGCTCGGCGACGAGGGGCAGGCGCTGCTCTCCGGGCTCCGCGACTACGACCCGGCGAAGGAGCTCGCCACCGCGACGCGGCTGCGCCGCGACCACCCCCCGGCGCTGGTCTCGGCGGCCCTGACCCAGGCCGCGCTGCGACAGCGGGCGGTGGCCAAATTCGGCCCCGAGGACGCGCACCGGATGTACTTCACGCCGAACGGCGTGGAGCAGTCCACCCGCACCTCCGTCGCCGCGTACCGCGCCGCCCGCTTCGCGGAGTTCGGCGTCCGCCGGATGGCCGATCTGTGCTGCGGCATCGGCGGCGACGCGATCGCGCTGGCCCGCACCGGGATCTCCGTCCTCGCCGTCGACCGCGACCCGCTGACCTGCGCCGTCGCCCGTGCCAACGCCCAGGCGCTCGGCCTGGCCGAGCTCATCGAGATCCGCTGCGCCGATGTCACCGACATCGACACCCGGCCCTTCGACGCGGTCTTCGTCGACCCGGCCCGGCGCGGCGGCCGGGGCCGCGTCTTCGACCCCGAGGCGTACTCCCCGCCCCTCTCCTGGGCCATCGAGGCCGCCCGCACCACCCCGCGCGCCGCCCTCAAGATCGCCCCCGGCGTGCCGCACGAGGTGGTCCCCGAGGACGCGGAGGCCGAGTGGATCTCGGACCACGGCCAGGTGAAGGAGGCCGTCCTGTGGTTCGGCACCGCCCGCCCCGGGCTGCGCCGCGCCACCCTTCTGCCGAGCGCCCACTCCCTCGTCGGCACCCCGCACCTCCCCGCCCCCGGCCCCGGCCCGGTCGGCCGCTGGCTCTACGAGCCGGACGGGGCCGTCATCCGCGCCCATCTCGTCGCCGATGTCGCGGCCCGCGTCGGCGGCCGCCTGATCGACCCGACGATCGCCTACATCACGACGGACGAGCTGCGCCCGACGCCGTTCGCCACCGCGTACGAGATCACGGATGTGCTGCCGTTCAACCTGAAGCGGCTGAAGGCGCTGCTGCGGGAGCGGGAGGTCGGCATCGCGACCATCAAGAAGCGCGGTTCGGCGGTCGAGCCGGAGCAGCTCCGCAAGAAGCTCCGGCTCGAGGGCGGGAACGCCTGCACCATCGTGCTGACGCGCTCGAAGGGCTCCCCCACGATGCTTCTGGGGCATCCGGCCCAGACCCTGCCCACCGGCCCGTAACGCCTGCGGCGGGCGCTGATCCCCTCCCCGCCCCTTCCCGAAACCGGGGCCCCGCCCCAGACCCCGGTCCGACGACCGAGACCCGCGCAGACGTGCCGACCGCGACCAGCCCACCGGTGCGGGCGCTCACGGCAGAGGCGGCCGGCCCGTCCCTCCCCGGGGTCCAGGGGCCTGGCCCCTGGCACGGGAAGGGGCGGGGAGGGGAAAGACCACGGCCGGACGGGCGGTGGGGAATCCCCTAAACCCGGTTCCACTTCGTGAGGCCGCTCGCGCCCCGGGGGTTACGGTCGACGCCTCGAGGGTTACGGTCAACGCGTCGGGAGTTGCGGCAACGCGTCGACGCGACAGCGTGTTCGGTCCCGACGAAAGAGCGTGTGAGTATGACGGCCTCCGCCACCGAGAGCGGCGCCAAGCGAACGTTCACCGTGCGTGCCGGGGAGGCGAGCGGTGATCGCATACGGCTCAGCGTCTACGACATGCTCATCGGCCCGGTCTATACCCCGCGTGCCTTTTTCTACCGGGAGACCCTCGACGGCGAGGCGCTCCGCGCCTCCCTCGCCAGGACATTGCGCACCTTCCCCATCCTTTCCGGCCGTATGAAGAGGGATCCCGACGGCGGTCTCAGTGTGCTCTGCGACGACGGCGGTGTGCGCTTCGTCGAGGCATACGCATCCGAGCCCATGCCGGACTACGGGCCTCGCCATACGGCGAAAAAGGGACTGGAGCGCCATCTCAGTCACGCCATGCCCTTCTGGGTGGTCGACCGCGATACACCGCTTTTCACGGTGAAGCTCACCCATATGAAGGGCGGGGGCTCCATCCTGGGCCTCACGATGAATCACGCCGTGGCCGACGGCTCCAGCTATATGAGCTTCCTGGAGAGCTGGGTGCGCGAGCACCGGGGCCTCGGATATCCCAAGCCCAGCCACGACCGCGGCGTCATCGACGCGCTCGGCGCCTCGGCCACGGGTGACACCCGGATGGGCGGTGCCCATCTCACGATCATCGGGCGCGGCCAGAAGTCCGCCTTCATCGGCCGCGCCCTGATGGGCAGCCTCGGCAATGTGACGACGGTGACCACCCGCTTCACGGCCGCCGAACTCGCCACCATGAAGGACACCGCGATGGCCGACCTCGCGGGCACGGAGCGGTGGGTGTCGACCAATGACGCGCTGACCGCCCATCTGTGGAAAGTGCTGGGCGAATTGCGTGACCGCCCCGACGCGAGCGAGGAAAGGCTCGGCCTCATCGCCGACTTCCGTTCGTTCGCCGGGGACGCGATACCGGATGACTACTGGGGCAACGCCGTCACCAACACCCGGCCCGGAATGACCGCGGCCGAACTGCGCGCCCGCCCTCTCGGCGAGGTCGCCGCGGCGGTCCGCGCGGGCCATGCCGAGAACACGGAGGAGCGAATCCGCGAGGAAGCGGCGTTCCTCTGCGCCGAACGGGACGCGGGACGCTTCAAGCGCGTCATGAACACCATGGGCCTGGACGCGTTCGACAGCACCATCGCGATCAACAACTGGTCCAAGCTCCCCTTCTACCGCATCGACTTCGGGCAGGGCGCGCCGTTCTGGTACGACTTCACCTCGATTCCCATTCCCTGGACCGTGCACATAGCGCCGGCCCCGGCCGACCAGAACGGCGCCCGCGATGTGCATATGGCCCTGCCCCGCGCCCAGGTCCGGGCCCTTCAGGAGCCGTCCTGGGCGAGCCGGTTCCACCGTTACGCGGAGTCCGGCGAGACCTTTCCGCTGACTTTCATGGACGCCAAAGCCAAGTGGTGAGGAAAGCGGTGCGGAAGCCCGCGCGACCATAAAGCGCCGGGGCTAGCCCTCGGCGTCCTCCTCCTTGCCCGCGAGCTCGAACCAGACCCCCTTCGCATACGTGCCGACCGCGTCCCCCTCCGCCGTCCCCCACGCGTCGGCCAGGGCCGCCACCAGGCCGAGGCCGCGGCCGTGGAGGCGATCGCCCTCGGGGAGGCGGGCCGCGGTGGGGAGTTCGGCGGAGGCGTCGTAGACCAGGACGCGGAAGCGGGGCGGCTCGATCACCACGCGCAGCATCAGGGAGTCGCCCTCGGCGTGCAGAAACGCGTTGGTGGCCAGCTCCGAGGTGCACAGCGTCGCCGTGTCGACCAGTTCCTCCTGCCCCACGGAGTTCAGCACACAGGCCACGAAGTCCCGGCAGACCTTGGAGGACGTCGGATGGCGGCTGCTCTGGAGGGTGTAGACGTACGGATCCCTGGAGGGGACGGGCGGGCGGCGTGGGGGACGGTCGTCGGACTCGTGATCGGAATCCATGGGGCAACTCCCTGTGAGGGGGCCGACAGCGCGCGTACCGTTACGGCGATCAACGCGCAGTAGCGGCAACAGCACCTACGGTAGGGCAGCGATGCAAACAACTGCTACGGTCCCGTTGAATTTCCCCGACAATTACTCCTTGAGGGTTACGGAGGACCATGCCACCCAGGAGCGTCCCGACCGCGCGCCAAGTCCGGCTCGGTACAGAACTCAGGAGGATGCGCGAAGGCGCGGGTCTCAGCATTCAGGAGGCCGCCGACCGGCTGGGCATCAATCGCACCCACATCACCAACCTGGAGCTGGCGCGCTTCGGCGTGAGCGAGGAGCGGGTCCGGGCCCTCGCCGCCATCTACGCCTGCCCGGACAGCGCGTACGTCGAGGCGCTCGTCGCCATGACCCGGGAGCGCAAGGGCGGCTGGTGGGAGGAGTACCGGGGCCATATCGCCACCGGCGGGCTCGATCTGGCCGAGTTGGAGTACTACGCCACGAGCCTGCGCGTGCTCGAAATCATGCATATGCCCGGCCTGTTGCAGACGGAGGAGTACGCGCGGGCGGTGCTCGGCTCCACCGTCCCGCAGTGGTCCGCCACGGACCTCAGACGCAGGCTCTCCCACCGGATGAAGCGCCGCGACATCCTGGACCGGGACGACCCGCCGTCGTGCACCTTCATCATCCACGAGGCGGCGCTGCGCATGCGGTTCGGAACGGACCTCGTCCTGCGCGCGCAACTGGACAGCCTGCTGGAGTCCTCCGAGCGGAAGAACGTCACCGTGCGCGTGCTGACCTTCGAGGCCGGAGGGTTCCATGTGCCCGGACTCTCGGTCACCTACGCCCTGGGGGCGGTGCCCCAGCTGGACACCGCGCAACTCGACGCCGCCCACGGCCCGGTCTTCCTGGACGCGCAGTCCCAGCTCGTCAACCATCGTGGAGTCCTGGACCGCACCACCGAGGCGGCCCTCTCCGTGGAGGAGTCACGTGATTTCATTCGTGACATCGCTCAACAGACATGAAGGCGTGGAGATGACCGAGGTCAACTGGCAGAAATCCTCCTATTCCAGCGCGGGGGACGGAAACTCCTGCATAGAACTCGCCCTCATAGGCACCACCGTCGCCCTCCGCGAGAGCGACGACCCCCGCACCGTCCTCGCCACGACCCCCATGAAGCTGGGAGCCCTGCTCCGGTCCATCAAGGCGGGCGAGCTCGATCACCTCGCGGCGGCGCCTGAGGCGTAGCGGACCTACGTCCAGGGGATCAGCCGCGGTCCCCACCATGAGCGGAGGCCGGTGCCGGGGCTCCGGCGTTACGGTCGGCAGTATGGAAGCCCGCACCGACCTCGATCTTGACGCCTATCTGGCCCGTATCGGCTGGACCGGCGACCGGCGCCCCGCGCCCACCGTGGAGACGCTGCGGGCGGTGCACCGGGCGCATCTGATGTCCATCCCGTTCGAGAACCTCGAGCCCCTCCTCGGCTCGGCCCCCTCCCTCGACCTCCCCGACCTCGAGGCCAAACTGGTCCGCGGTCGGCGCGGCGGTTACTGCTACGAGCACAACACGCTGCTGACCGCCGCCCTCACCGCGCTCGGCTTCGGCGTCACCGGCCTCTCCGGCCGCGTCCGGGTCGGAGCGGCCCCCGGGGCGGTCCGTCCGCGCACCCATATGGTGCTGCTGGTCGAGATCCCGGGCGAGGAGCGGCGCTACGTGGCCGATGTGGGCTTCGGCAGCATCGGGGGCCTCCTGGAGGCCGTGCCGCTCGTGGCCGGCACCGAGTTCCACGACGGCACCCGGCGCCATCGCTACGTCCGCGAGCCGTACCCCGGCGGGCTGGAGGACCTGTGGGTGTTCCAGGCGTTCCTCGACGGCTCCTGGCAGGACCAGTACGCCTTCACCCGGGAGCCCTGCCACCCGTCCGACTACGTGGTGATCAACTGGTACGTGGCCACCAGCCCGCGCTCGCCCTTCCAGCACAGCCTCTTCGTCCAGCGCACCACCCTGGACCGCCATCTCTCGCTGTCCGGGCGGACCCTCGTCGAGACCGGCTCCGACGGCACCCGCAAGGAGCGCCAACTCGCCGACGGCGATGAGGTGCTGGCCGTTCTCGCCGCCGATTTCGGCATCGCATTGCCCCCGGACACGGTCCTGCCGGACTGACCTCCGGTAAGAAACTCCGGGCGGCTCTCCACACCGGCCCCGGTCATGGCACGATCATCCCGCGACTGGGCCGATGGGAGGATGGCAGAGACGGTGAAACATGAGTAATGACAAACTGTCCGTATCGGACCAGGATCTGTCGGATCTCATCAAAGACCTTGAGGGAATGCTCAGTTACCTCGAGGAACAGATCGAGCGTCTCGGCCACCTGAAGCAGTCGGTCGACCCGGACGACCACAAGGGGCCCGCCGCCGCCGCGTACAAGAAGCTGGAGCGCGACGCCTATACGGACGCCGTGCGGATCAGGCAGCTGCTGACCCGTATCGAGGAGGCGGCCAAGCAGCGCGGGGAGAGCCCGAACGAGCGGTACGAGGAGCTGCGGCACCGCTTTCAGTCACTGCAGAAGCCGTCGTCGCAGAAGCCGTCGTCGTAGGGCGAGCCGGGGCCGGGCGCGTCCGGAGCGCAGGCATCCCGGCCGTGGGCATCCCGCTCGTGGGCATCCCGGCCGTGGGCATCGGGAACGCCGGTGTCGGGGCGGAGTTCGCGGCTGACCAGACGGTAGTAGTCGATCGCCTTGGCCATGCCGAGCGCCCCGGCGACCGCGAAGACGATGCCGATACCGGCGACGGTGCCGAAGCTCTCCGTACCGATGTCCGCGAAGACGGCGAACCCGCCCAGCGCCAGCCCGAGGCAGGTCAGCACGATGGACGGGCCCAGCCACAGGAGCGCACCGCCCGAGACGCGCCAGTGCGGCAGCGTCTGGGGGTCACGCTCCAGCTCCGCCCAGTCGCGCAGGCACGCGCCCACGAAGACGTCGCGCCGAATGCCCGATACGACCCCGAGGCTGGAGGGGACCGTGGCGCCCAGGGCGAGACCCAGGAAGATCACGCCCAGCACATGCTCGATGATCTCGCCCTTGACCAGGAACTGGAACCCCGAGACCGCGAGGCTCCACCCCAGCGCGAAGACGAGCGTGGACAGCCACAGCAGCAGCGCCCGATGCGGCGCCAGGTACCACCGCGCCAGCGCCCCCATCGCCCGCGCCCGCTCCTCCAGCAATCCGGCGCGGTCCTTCCACGGCCGCTCGTCCGGGCCGGGCGGCGGTGACGGAAGCTCGATGGGCGGCGTCATGACGTCCTTCCTCAGGGCACTCATGGCACTGCTGGCACACACGTCACTCGTGGCACTCGCAGCACAGCGGGTTACGCCGACGCAGTCTTTCAGTTCGCGTGGTCACTCCTCATGCGAAGCCCCCGCTTGACCTTCTCACTGATGTGAGGGTTTCACGATGCCCATCAAGCGAACCGAACCGCCGCACCGCACACCTGAGGTGAGCTCTGATGGACAACCAGCTCTTCGACTACAGCCCCATCGTCGAACGCGCACCGATCCACTGGCCGGACGGCGCCCGCGTGGCCTTCTACGTCGGGCTGAACGTCGAGCACTACCAGGTCGACCGCCCCTCGACCAGTATCTTCGCCGACACCAGGGCGCTGGCGCCCGACCCGCTGAACTACGGATGGCGGGACTACGGGCCCCGGGTGGGCATCTGGCGGCTGATCGAGAGCCTGGACCGGCACCGGGTGCGGGCGAGCGTGATGCTCAACTCCGATGTCGCCGAGCGCTACCCCCAGATCATCCGGGCCGGCCGGGAGCGGAACTGGGTGTGGGCGGCGCACGGCAGGAACAACTCGATCCTCCAGGCGGACATGTCCCCCGAGGAGGAGCGCGCCTACCTCACCGAGGTGATCGACACCATCGAGAAGGCCACCGGCAGCAGGCCGCGCGGCTGGCTGGGACCGGCGCTGACCGAGACCTTCCGGACCCCGGAGCTCCTGGCCGAGCTGGGGCTGGGGTACGTGCTGGACTGGGCCAACGACGACCAGCCGTACCGGCTGAATGTGCCGGGCATGCTGAGCGTGCCGTATTCGATCGAGGTCAACGACGTCCAGATGTTCGTGGGCAAGAGCCTCAGCGGGCCGGACTTCGTCCGGATCGTCAAGGACCAGCTCGACCAGCTCTACGCCGACGCGGCCACCAGCGGCCGGGTGATGTCCCTGGTGCTGCATCCGTTCGTGATCAATCAGCCGTTCCGGCACAGGTACGTGGACCAGGCGCTGGAGTACGTCGTGAACCACCCCGGGGTGTGGGTGACGACCAGCGACGAGATCGCCGAGCACTACGCCCGGACGGCCTGAGGGCGGGACGGCGTGAGGGCGGGACGGCGGCCTCAGGGGAAACGGACCCTGACCGAGAGGCCGCCGCCCGGGTTGGCGTCCGCGGTGGCCTCGGCCCCGTGGGCCCGGGCGATGGACGCGACGATGGACAGGCCGAGTCCGGCCCCCTCCCCCGCGGTGTGGGTGCGCTCGTTCAGGCGGCGGAACGGTTCGAAGAGCCGGTGGACGGTGTCCGCGGGGATCTCCGGGCCCGTATTGGAAACCCGCAGCACCCGGCCGGCGAGGTGGACGCGGATGCGGCCGCCCCGGTGGTTGTACGCCACCGCGTTGGCGACGAGATTGCGGACCAGATGGGCGAGCAGGACCGGGTCGCCCGGAACCGTCAGCGGCTCCACCGTGGTCGTGACGGTGATCGCCTTTTCGTGGGCCTCGTCGGAGAATCCGGCGGTGACGACCGCGACCGTCTCGTCCATCTCGACGTCCTCGCGGCGCTGGATGCCCTGGTCGGTGGCGGCGAGCAGGAGAAGCGACTCGATGAGTCTCTCGCTGCTGTCCGCGGCCTTGATCAGCTCGGCCCGGATCCACGCCACGCGTTCGGGGTCGGCGTCGGCCAGGCCGATCTCGGCGGCGGCCCGCTGGACGGCCAGCGGTGTACGCAGCTCGTGCGCGGCGTTCGCCGCGAACCGCTGCTGGGCCGTCACCAGCTGTTCCAGCCGGCCCAGCATCTGGTCGAAGGTGTCGGCCAGCGCCTTGAGTTCCCCGGGCGGCCCCTTGAGGCCGATGCGCTGGTGGAGGTTCTCCCCGGAGAGCTTGCGCGCGGTGGCGGTGATCACACCGACCGGGCGCAGCACCCGGCCCGCCATCCACCAGGCCAGGAAGAGCGAGAGCACCGCGAAGACGCCGAGCGCGATGCCCGAGACGGTCAGCAGACGGCTGAGGGTGGTGGCGGTGAGGGCCGCGACCGTCCGGGTCCTGGCCGCCTCGCCCGCCTTGTTCGCCGGGAGGACGGTGTACTCGTCCCCCCGGACGGCGCCGGGAGGGATGTCGTCGTCGGAGGTGATCCGCGGGCCGCGCGGCACGGGGGTGATCGCGCTGCCGAGACGTGCGTCCAGGTCGTCCCGGACCAGTGCGTAGATGACGCCGGCCAGGACGCCTCCGGCCAGCAGCAGGAGCCCGCCGTAGAGGGCGGTGAGGCGGGCCCGCTCCGTCGCGGGCAGCAGTCGGCGCATCGTCGCGGTCGCGGGCAGCAGTCGGCGCATCGTCGCGGTCGTGGGCAGCAGTCGGCGCATCGTCGCGGTCGTGGGCAGCGGTCGGCGCATCATCGCCCGGCCCGCCCGGAGTCGCTGGATCCGGATATCTCCCCGGAGCGGGGTGTGCCCGCCGGGCCGGGTGTTTCCGGGGAGTCGGCCGCCTCCGCGGCGTGCCGCAGGGACGGGGCGGAGGCGGCGATGCGGTATCCGGCGCCGGGTACGGTCTCGATCACCGGCGGGCCCCCGAGCTTGGTGCGCAGCCGGCTCAGGGCGACGCGCACGGGGTTGGTGTCGTACCCCGCGTTCTCCTCCCACACCTTCTCGATGAGGTCCTCGCCGCTGACGACGGCGCCGTTCGCGCGCATCAGCGTCTCCAGGACGGCGAACTCCTTGCGGGTCAGGGAGAGCGCCGCGCCGTCGCGGTCGGCCTGCCGGCGGGCGGTGTCCAGGGTGATCCCGGCACGCTCGATCACCGGCGGCAGCGCGGGCTGGACGCGACGGCCGAGCGCCAGCACGCGGGCGAGCAACTCCTCGTAGGCGAACGGCTTGGTGAGGTAGTCGTCGGCGCCGAGGCTCAGCCCCTCCACCCGCTCGGCGACGGTCCCCGAGGCGGTGAGCATCAGCACCCGGGTGAGCAGGCCCTTGGCGACCAGGCGGCGGCACACCTCGTCGCCGTGCATACCGGGAAGGTCGCGATCGAGGACGAGGACGTCGTAGTCGCCGAACTGGAGCTTGCGCAGGGCGCTGACCCCCTCCAGGGCGACATCGACCGTGATCGCGTCGCGGCGCATGCCCTCGGCGATCATCTCGGCGAGAAACGCGTTGTCTTCCACCACCAGAACACGCATGGCCCCTGTCTACCCGACGGGCGCCTTTCGCCGTTGTTACAGGTGTCGGGTGTTGCGGGTGCCCGCTGTTGCGGGTGTCCGGTGTTGCGGGTGTCCGCGGCGCCGGGCGAGGCGCCCGCGCGTCCGTAAGAGAAACGAAACAGCCCCATCGATCACTCTCCGAGCTGTCCGCAACCACGCGGTCGCCGCACGGCACGCGGCACGCCACGCAGCAACGGCGCGCGGCACGGGCGGCGGCTCATTCGCGAGGAGAGAGAACCGTGAGGAACCACAGGCTCACCCTGCCCCTGGCGGCCACCGCGGCCGGTCTGGCCCTGTTCGTGACCGGCTGCTCCGGCTCGTCCGACTCCGGCGGGTCCAAGGACGCGTCCTCGTCCGGGAATTCCGCCGCTTCGGGCGGGTCCGGCGACTCGGGCGGCTCAGGCTCGGACTCGGCCGCTTTCGACAAGGCCCAGAAGCTGCGTACGTGCCTGCGCGGCAAGGGCATCGACGTCCCCGACCTCAAGCCGGGCGAGGACCCGCACTCGGCGACACTCGCGCAGCCGGAGGGCACCTCCGCGGACAAGTGGTCCACGGCGCTCAAGGACTGTGGATCCGGCATGGCCGGGGGCGGCTCCGGCGGCGCCGCCGACCAGCAGGAGTCACTCGACCAGCAGGTCAAGATCGCCCAGTGTGTGCGGAGCAAGGGCTTCGACATGCCCGACCCGAAGCCCGGCCGCGACGGGGCCAACGGCGGCTTCCGGATCCCGAAGGGAGCCGACCCCGACAAGTTCCTCAAGGCCCTCAACGAGTGCGCGGCATGAGGCGGGCGGCCATCATCGCCTCGCTGGTGGCGGTCGCGGCCGTCGTCGGCGGCGGCATCGCCGTGACGGGACTGGCCCAGCCGCGGAAGGACGAATCCGGGCCGCGGCGGTCCCAACTGCCCGCGGCGACGGCATCCGTCGAGCGCGGCGACCTGACCAGCGGCATCAGCGTCGACGGCACGCTCGGCTACTCCCGGGAACGCAAGCTGAACGCCGGGGCGTCCGGCACCCTCACCTGGGTGACCCGCAGCGGCTCCACCGTCAAGCGGGACGGCCGTCTGTACGCCCTCGGCGGCAAGGACGTACGCCTGATGTACGGCAGCGAGCCGATGTACCGGACGCTGAAGGAAGGCGACACGGGCACCGACGTCAAGCAGCTCAAGGACAACCTCATCGTGCTCGGGTACGGCGGCGGCCTCGTCGCCGACGACGAGTTCACGGCGGGCACGACCGCGGCCGTCGAGCGCTGGCAGGAGCACCACGGGCTGGCGGAGACCGGGCGGATCGGGCCCGACCAGATCGCCTTCGCGTCCGGCCCGCTGCGGGTGCAGAGCGTGAACGCGGCGGCCGGCGATGTGGCGGCGCCGGGCCAGAAGATCATGACCACCACCGGTTCCGACCGGGTCGTGCGCCTCGAGGTCAAGGTCTCCGAGGCCGCGCTGGCCAAGCCGGACCACAAGGTGCGGGTGGAGCTGCCGGGCGGAACCGTCGCCGACGGGACGGTCTCCTCCGTGGACGAGGCCGCCTCGATGGGTGACGACCCGAACGACAAGACCCCGAAGGTCGGCGTCACGGTCACCTTCGACGATCCCGGCGCGGTGGAGGGCGTCGACAAGTCCCCCGCCACCGTCATGTTCACCGGCCGGACCCGCAAGGACGTGCTCAGCGTTCCGGTCGGCGCTCTGCTGGCCCTGGAGGACGGCTCGTTCGGCGTCCAGGTCGTCGCGGGCGGCACGGCACGCGAGGTCAAGGTGAGGCTCGGCATGTTCGCTCAGGGCCGGGTCGAGGTCTCCGGCGCCGGGCTGCGGGACGGTATGCGCGTCGGGGTGCCCACGACATGACCGCCTCTGACCTGACCGTCGGCAACGCCGCCCGGACCGGACCCGTGGTGCGGCTGGCGGGCGTGACCAAGGAGTACCCGGGCGGGGTCATGGCCCTGCGCGGGGTGGATCTGACCATCGGCCGGGGCGAACTGGTGGCCATCGTCGGGCCGTCGGGGTCGGGCAAGTCGACCCTGCTGCACATCGTGGGCACCCTCGACCAGCCCACGGCCGGTTCGGTCAGCATCGCGGGCCATGACGCGGCCGGGCTCGGCGACCGCGGCCTGTCCGCGCTGCGCGCCCAGCACATCGGCTTCGTCTTCCAGGCGTTCCACCTCGTACCGGGCATGAGCGCGCAGGCCAACGTCGCCGAGGGCCTGCTCTACTCCGGTCTGCCGCGCGCCGAACGCCGCAGGCGCGCGGTGGAGACCCTGGAGCGGGTCGGCCTCGGCGACCGGCTGAACCACCGGCCGCACGAGTTGTCCGGCGGTCAGAAGCAGCGCGTCGCCATCGCCCGTGCGGTCGTGGGCGAGCCCGATCTGCTCCTCGCCGACGAGCCGACCGGCGCACTGGACTCCGCCTCCGGCGAGGCCGTCGTGGAACTCATCCACGAACTCAACAAGGAGGGCGCGACCATCGCGGTCATCACCCACGACACCGAGATCGCCGGCCGGCTGCCCCGGCAGGTGCGGCTCCGCGACGGCAGCATCGTCCAGGACACCGCTCACGACCGGGGGCACGCGCATGCCCCCGGCCACGTGCCGAGCGAGGCCCGGTGAGGCGGCGGCGGTCGGTCCTCAAACCGGCCCGTCTGACACCGCTGGACATCCTGCACACCGGGATGGCCGGGATGCGCAACCGCCCGATGCGCGTCGTGCTGTCCGCCCTCGGAATCGCCATCGGTATCGCGACGATGATCTCGGTGGTGGGCATCTCCGCCTCCAGCAAGGAGGAGCTTCTGCGGGAACTCGACAAGCTCGGCACGAACATGCTGGTCGTCACCCCCGGCACGGATCTGGTCAGCCAGAAGCCGGTGCCGATGGCGAAGGACGCGGCGGGCAGGGTGGCCCGGATCGACGGCGTCGAGCGCGTCGGCGCCACCGGCCTGCTGGATCACACCGTCCGCCGGTCGGAGAAGATCGACCACATGATCACCGGCGGTATCTCGGTCCAGAGCGCCACCGAGGACCTGCTGACCACCCTGCGGGGCAGCGTGCGCAGCGGCACCTGGCTCAACGCGGCCACCGGCAAGTACCCCTCGGTGGTGCTCGGCGATGTCGCGGCTCGGCGCCTCGGCATCACCGAGCCCGGTCAGCGGGTCTACATCGACAACGAGTACTTCACCGTCCTCGGCATCCTCGACGAACTGCCGTTGGCCCCCGAGGTCGCCCGCTCCGCCCTGGTCGGCTGGGAGGCCGGACGGACGCGGCTCGGCTTCGACGGCCGCCCGACCACGATCTACGAACGCTCCGCCGACGACCGGGTGGATGCGGTCCACGGCCTGATCCCGCGGGCGGTCGACCCCCAAACGCCCCACAACGTGGAGGTCACCGACCCGTCATCGGGGCTCCGGGCCAAGGCCGCCGCCGAGGGCGCCTTCAGCAATCTGCTGCTCGGGCTCGGCGGAGTGGCCCTTCTGGTCGGCGGAGTCGGCGTCGCCAACACCATGATCATCTCGGTGCTGGAGCGCCGCTACGAGATCGGCCTGCGTCGCTCCATCGGCGCGACGCGAGGGCAGATCCGGGGCCAGTTCGTCACCGAGTCGCTGCTGCTGTCCGGACTCGGCGGTCTCGTCGGCATCCTCCTGGGCGCCGCCGCCACCGGCGGCTACGCGATCAGCAACGGCATTCCCTGGGTGATCCCGCCGTGGACGATCGGCGGCGGCTTCGGCGCCACGCTCGTCATCGGCACGCTCGCGGGCCTCTACCCAGCGGTCCGCGCCTCCCGTCTGTCCCCGACCCTCGCCCTCCACGCGGCCTGATCCGGGCCTGATCCGGGCCTGATCCGCCTAGCGGGAGAGGAGGTCCCGCAGCGCCTTGGCGATGTCGGCGGGTGCCTCCTCGGCCATGAAGTGGCCGTAGCCGACGGTGCGGTGCTCCAGGTCATCGGCCCAGGCGCGCCACACCGCCGCCGCGTCATAGCCGAGGGCGGCGCCCCAGTCCTGCTGGAGCACGGTGAGCGGCATCGTCAGCCGGCGCCCGGCGTCCCGGTCGGCACGGTCGTGGTCGACGTCGACACCGGCGGAGGCGCGGTAGTCGGCCACGATCGAGGGCACCGCGGCGCGGCAGGCGTCCAGATAGGCGGTGCGGACCTCGGCGGGGATGGCCCCCGGGACGCCCGTCCACAGGTCGAGGAAGTGGCCGAAGAAGTCGTCGGGGCAGGCGGCGATCATCCGCTCGGGCAGCCCCGGGGGCTGGGCCATCAGAAAGAGGTGGAAGCCGACCGCGGCGGTGGTGCCGCGCATCACGTCCCACATGTCGAGGGTCGGCAGCACGTCCAGACAGGCGAGATGGGTGATCGCCGCGGGGTGGTCGAGACCCGCCCGGAAGGCGACCAGGCCGCCGCGGTCATGCCCGGCCAGGGCGAAGCGGTCATGGCCGAGGGCGCGGGCCAGGGCGACGATGTCGGCGGCCATGGTGCGCTTGGAGTAGGCGGCGCCGTCTGCTTCAGCGGCGGCATCCGCATCGGCGGCCGGTTTGTCGCTGGCGCCGTAGCCGCGCAGGTCGGGGCAGATCACGGTGTGGTCCGCCGCGAGGTCGGCGGCGACATGCCGCCACATCAGGTGGGTCTGCGGGAAGCCGTGCAGCAGCACGAGGGGGCTGCCCGAGCCCGCGACGGCCACGTTCAGGGACACGCCGTCGGCGACGGGGACGCGCCGGTAGTCGAAGCCGGGGATGAGAAGGCTCATGTTTCCGCCCTTGCTCTGCATGATGGAGGTGACCAGGCGGCTGTCAGCCTGCCGGGTGCGGATGAGCATCCGATCAGCGCGCTACGGTGACCGCATGCGGGTCGGGTTCGGGGTGCTGGGGCCGGTGGTGGCCTGGGACGCCGACGGGCACGCCATCGCGCTGAAGGGGCCACGGCACCGCGCCGTGCTGGCCCGGCTGATCGTCGCCCGCCGACGCGTCGTACCCGTATCCCGGCTGGTCGACGACCTGTGGACGGAGCCGCCTCCGGGGGCGGTCGGCGCGGTGCGTACGTTCGTGGCCGCGCTGCGCCGCGCGCTGGAGCCGCAGCGCCCGCCCCGCACCCCGGCCCGGCTGCTGGTCACCGAGGGGCCCGGATACGCGCTGCGGGCCGATGTGGACGCGGTGGACGCCTGGCGCTTGGAACAGGACGTGTCCGCCGCCGCGACCCTGCCGCCGGACGGCGCGCTGCCCCGGCTGGAGGCGGCGCTGAGCCGGTGGCGCGGGCCCGCGTACGCGGAGTTCGCCGACGAGGACTGGGCCCGGGGCGAGCGCTCCCGGCTGGCGGAGCTGCGGCTGCACGCCGTCGAACGGCAGGCGGAGGCGCGGCTGGCACTGGGCCGGGCCGCCGAGGCGGTCCCGGACCTGGAGGCGCATCTGGCCGAGCACCCCTGGCGCGAGGGTGCCTGGCGGGCGCTGGCCCTCGCGCTGTACCGCACCGGCCGCCAGGGCGACGCGCTGGCGGTGCTGCGGCGGGCCCGGACGCTGCTGGTCGAGCAGCTGGGCGTGGACCCGGGCCCGGAACTGCGCCGCCTGGAGACGGACATCCTCGACCAGGCGCCCCACCTCGACCCCGCCACGGCCCGGGGTGGGGCGGCCGCCCAGGTATGGGCGGAAGCGGCCGCCGCCTACGACCGCACGGTGGCCTCCGGCGCGCGGACCCGTCTGGAGTCCACGGTCGGCCTGCTCCGCGACCTCTCGATGACCGGAGGCGGCGGCCTCCGGACGGCCCGGCGGCAACGCGTGGCCGCGGTCGCGGCGGCGGAGGAACTGGGCGACCCGGAACTGACCGCCCGGGTCATCGGCTCCTACGACGTCCCGGCGATCTGGACCCGCCTGGACGACCCGGAACAGGCGGCGTCGATCGTCGCCGCGGCCGAACGCACGCTGGCCGCGCTGGCGGCCGGTCCCGGGGTGATCGGGCACGGGCCTACAGCCGAGGCCGCGCCGCGTCATGAGGCGGTGCGGGCGCGGCTGTTGGCCACGATCGCCGTCGAGTCGCGTGGTGGTCACTCCGAACGTGGCCGCCAAGCGGCTCGGCAGGCCGAGGAGATCGCCCGGCGGCTGGACGATCCCGCGCTGCTGGCGTTCGCCCTCAACGGCGTCTTCATGCAGACCTTCGACCGCGCGGGGCTGGCACCCCGCCGGGACGCGACCGGGGCCGAGCTGATCGCCCTGTCGGCCCGGCACGGTCTGGTCACCTTCGAGGTGCTCGGCCATCTCATCCGGCTCCAGGCCCGCAGCGCGCTCGCGGACTTCGCGTCGGCCGACCGGCACGCGGCCGCCGCCGACCGTCTGGGCAAGCGCCATGAGCGGCCGCTGGTAAGCGTGTTCACCGAGTGGTACCGGGCACTGCGGCTTGCCGCGACCGGGCAGGCGGCCGAAGCCGAGGCGGCCTACCGGGACGCGGCCATGCGGCTGGACGGCGCCGGGATGCCCGGTCTCGCGCACGGTCTGCTGCCGCTCGCGCTGCTCAGTCTGCGTGTGGAGCAGGGGCGCCCCGCCCCGACCGACCCGGACCTCGACTGGGGGCCGTACGCGCCCTGGGCCCGCCCGCTGGTGCTGCTGGCCCGGGACCACCGCACCGAGGCCGCGGCGGCGCTGCGCGCGGTCCCGGAGCCGCCCCGCGATCTGCTGCTGGAGGCCCTGTGGTGTCTCACCGGCCGGGCGGCCCTCGCCGTCGGCGACCGGGAAACGATGGCGCGCGCCCGCACCGCCCTTGCCCCGGCGGCGGCCGAACTGGCCGGCGCGGGCAGCGGCCTGCTCACCCTGGGCCCGGTCGCCCGGCACCTCGCCGATCTCACGGACGCCCTCCGGTGAGGGTCAGGGCGGTACAGCCCAGGCGTGCTGTTCGGCTCAGTTCTCGTCCGTGACCGTCTCGAAGCGCCAGCGGTGCACCGCGCGGCGCACCAAGTCCTCCCCCGGTTCGGGGAGTTCCGGCAGGTCCGGGGTGTCGTAGGTGCCGTGCCACCAGGTGATGACGAGGACGCGGTCCTCGGGTGCGCGGAAGGTCTCGCGGCGCAGCGGCGCCGGGTCGAGGGGCTGGCGGGTGGCCCAGGCCAGCAGTTCCTCGCCCTTCCCCGCCACGGCTCGGGCTTCCCACATCAGCGCGACGGTCATGCGTACAGGTTCTTCCGGCTCAGCTCGTGCACATGGTCGTGTGAATGAACGTGGGAGTGGGCGTGCCCGTTCGGGTCCGGGACATGCGGATCGGTCACCGGAAGCGAGGAGTCCGCCGACAGGTCCCACGCCGAGGCGGACCGTCCCCGCGTCACCATCTCCGCGCCGAGCGCCGCCACCATCGCCCCGTTGTCCGTGCACAGCTTCGGCCGCGGCACCCGCAGGGTGAGCCCCGCGTCCTCGCAGCGGCGTTCGGCCATGGCCCGCAGCCGGGAGTTGGCGGCGACGCCGCCGCCGATCATCAGATGCTCCACGCCCTCGTCCTTGCAGGCGCGGACGGCCTTACGGGTCAGCACGTCCACGACCGCCTCCTGGAAGGAGGCCGAGACATCGGCGACCGGGACCTCCTCGCCCGCCGCCCGCTTCGCCTCGATCCAGCGGGCGACCGCGGTCTTCAGCCCCGAGAAGGAGAAGTCGTACGCGGCGTCCCGCGGACCGGTCAGCCCGCGCGGGAAGGCGATCGCGTCCGGGTCGCCCTCGCGCGCGATGCGGTCGATGACGGGGCCGCCGGGGAAGCCCAGGTTCAGCACCCGGGCGATCTTGTCGAACGCCTCCCCCGCCGCGTCGTCGATGGTCGAGCCGAGCGGGCGGACGTCGGAGGTGATGTCGGGCGCGAGGAGCAGCGAGGAGTGGCCGCCGCTCACCAGCAGCGCCATCGTCGGCTCGGGCAGCGGCCCGTGCTCCAGCTGGTCGACGCAGATGTGCGAGGCGAGGTGGTTGACGCCGTAGAGCGGCTTGCCGAGGGCGTAGGCGTACGCCTTGGCGGCCGAGACGCCGACCAGCAGCGCGCCCGCGAGCCCGGGGCCCGCGGTGACGGCGATGCCGTCGAGGTCGGAGGCGGCGACCCCGGCCTCCTTCAGCGCCCGCTGGATCGTGGGGACCATCGCCTCCAGATGGGCGCGGCTGGCGACCTCGGGGACGACGCCGCCGAAGCGGGCGTGCTCGTCCACGCTGGAGGCGACGGCGTCGGCGAGGAGGGTGTGGCCGCGGACGATGCCGACGCCGGTCTCGTCGCAGGAGGTCTCGATGCCGAGGACGAGGGGTTCGTCAGCCATGGGTCTCGGTTCCTTGTACTGAGGTCGCGGGGTTCGCTGTGTGCGCGGTGGGCGCTGTGTGCACGGGGTTCGCGGGGTTCGCTGTGTGCGCGGTGGGCGTTGTCTGCGCGGTGGGCGTTGTCTGCGCGGTGGGCGCGCCGGTCTCGGTGGGCGCACCAGTCTCGGTCGACGCGCCGGTCTCGGGGGACGCGCCGGCGCCAGGAGACACACCACTCTCAGTGGTCACATCCGGCTCGCTGTCCGCGGCAGTCGCCATGCCCGCCGTCGTCACCCCCGGCGCCGCCGGGTCGGACAGCCGCATGACCAGGGCGTCCACATTGCCGGGCTGGTAGTAGCCCTTGCGTATGCCGATCGGCTCGAAGCCGAAGCGTTCGTACAGCCGCTGCGCGCGGGCGTTGTCGACCCGCACCTCCAGCAGCACCTCACGGCATTCGAAGGCCGTGGCGGCCGTAAGGAGGTCGGTGAGGAGGCGGGCGCCGAGGCCGGTGCCCCAGTGGTCGCGGGCGGAGGCGATGGTCTGGACGTCGCCGGTGCGGTCGAAGACGGCGAGCCCGGCGTAGCCGACCAGCCGGGGCCCGCTCTCCGCCACCACATAGTGCCGGGTGGCGTCCCGGCCCCGGGCGTGGGCGAGCTCGGACCAGAACATCCCCCGCGACCAGGCGTCCTCGGGGAACAGCTCCTCTTCGAGCGCCATCACCCGGTCCAGGTCCCACCAGCGCATCTCGCGCAGCGTCACGGTCGCGCCGCTCACTTCGGGGTGACCACCTTGTAGTTGGCGGGCACCTTGGCGTCGGGGCGGCGCAGATACAGCGGCCGGGGCGGCGGCAGTTCCTCGCCACGCGCCAGCTTCTCGGCGGCGAGCGAGGCGAGCGCCCCGGCCGACTGGTACTCCGGCATCCCGGGCGGTACGTCGGCGAAGGCCGCCGGGTAGAGCAGCGCGCCCGCGCCGACCGCGGGCAGCCCGGCGACCCGCTCGGCGAGATCGGCGGGGTGGTCGACGGCGGGCTCGGTGACGCGGGTCCGGGCGTCGTCGTAGCGCGCCCAGTAGACCTCCTTGCGCCGCGCGTCCGTGGCCACCACGAAGGGGCCGTCCAGTCCGGCCAGCCCGGCGGCGTACGCGATCCCGTCCAGGGTGCACAGCCCGTGGACGGGCACGCCGAGGACCGAGCCGAAGGTGGCCGCGGTCACCAGGCCCACGCGCAGTCCGGTGTACGGGCCGGGGCCAGCCCCGACGACGATCTCCGTCACCGCGGCCAGCTCGGTGCCCGCCTCCTTCAGCGTCCGGTGCACGGCGGGCAGCAGCAGCTCGCCGTGGCGCCGGGCGTCCACGTCCGAGGACTCGGCGATCACTGCGGAGCCGTCGTGCAGGGCGACGGTCACGGCGGGGGTGGCGGTATCAAGAGCGAGCAACAGCACGAGAACAGCCTACGGCGCGCCGGGAGGTCGTTCTTTCGTACCGACCTTTCGTACCGACGGTGGAACAGCTCGGTCACCGCTCGGCCGGAGCGCGGCGGGGCGGTGGGCGCCGGTGCTACCGTCACCGTAAGTGTGTACGGGCCGTCAGGACGTACTGACCTCAGGAGAGGGTTTCCGCCGTGCCAAGGAGCAGTACCGGGCCAGCTGTGGCCGTACTCACCGCCGCCGCGCTGGGCGTCGTCGGGTTCCTCGGCTACCAGGCCGCCGCGACCGCGCCCGACCATCCGACCCAGGCCCGGCCCGGGTCGCACGCCGCCGAGTCCAAGAAGAAGGACAAGGACGACGCGGGGTCGAAGCGGAAGTCCACCGCCCTTCCGGCCGGCACCGGCACCGGCGTACGGGTCGTCTACGCACTGGGCGACAAGCGGGTCTGGCTGGTCGGTGCCGACGGCAAGGTCACCCGCACGTTCCAGGTGGGCCCCAGCCCGGCCAGCCCCGACCCGGGGACCTATTCCGTGACCTCGCGCAACAAGGGCGGGGTCGGATCGGACGGAGTGCAGGTCGAGCACGTCGTCGTCTTCCACTCGGAAGGGGGAGTCGTGTTCGGTTTCAGCGCGGCGGTGGACGGGTCGATGCCGGACCCGAACGCGCGCAAGCGGACCGGGGCCGTCCGGGAGAGCCGGGCGGACAGTGCGGCGATGTGGGAGTTCGCCCAGGTGGACACGAAGGTCGTCGTCATCCCGTAGCCAGGTAGCCAGGTAGCCCGGTAGCCAGGTGGTCCCGTGGCGGAGATGACGCGGCCACGACGGGCGCTATGCCGCGTTGCGCTCCGCGTCATCCGCCTCGTGCCCGTGCCCGTGCCCTGGCTCGGACTCGGTCTCGGGCTCGGAATCGCCTGACGTGGGCGTCTCGGCTGACGCCGACGTCTCCTCCTCGGCCGGCCGCGGGGGCGTCGAGACCGCGCTCGCCGCCGCACATGCCGCCAGGAGCTCCGACATCGACGGTGACCGGTCCTCGGGCGCGCCGGTCCCGGCCACGGGGTCGTGGGCCGACATGGATGCCTCCTGAGGGTGCTGGGGCAGTCGAGCGGAGTTAGGCAGACCTAACCCACGCTTTCTCTCCCCATGTGACCACGGGCGATGCCCGGAACGCAACAGCATGCCGACGGCTTGTCGGAAACTACCCGGCATCTGCACGCGAGCTCTACCCGGCGACAACGGCGCGCCTGGACCGACTCCGCGGCGCTACCCCGCGAGCGACGCCAGGTCCTCCCCCGCCCAGCGGGGGCCGACGCCCGTCACCACCACGTCCCGTACGTCGTCCACGTCGGCTGCCATCGCGTCCGTGACCGCCATATCGCTGCCCACCGTCCGCTGGATCACCACATGGAGCCGGTCCTCCGCCAGCCCCTCGACCTTCCCCTCGCCCCACTCCACGGCCACCACCGAATCCGGCAGGGAGACGTCGAGGTCCAGGTCCTCCATCTCGTCCAGGCCGCCGTTCAGCCGGTACGCGTCGACATGGACCAGCGGCGGGCCGTCGCCCAGCGAGGGGTGCACCCGGGCGATCACGAAGGTGGGGGAGGTGACGGCGCCACGAACGCCCAGGCCCTCGCCCAGGCCCCGCGTCAGGGTCGTCTTGCCCGCGCCGAGTTCACCGGTGAGCAGGACCAGATCGCCGGGGCGCAGCAGCTTGGCGAGTCTGCGGCCCAGGTCCCGCATCTGGTCGGGAGAGGTGACGGTGATGCGCGTGCCTACGTCCATACTCGCCGATGGTACGGGCAGCAAAAGCCCGGTGCGGACCGGTACGAACGCCCTGGCCGGGCGGTCGATCAGGCGGGCGGACAGCCACGCGGGCACCGTCAGGACGGGCACCGGGCCCACCGGGTAGGGCCCGCCCGGCCGCCGGGTAGGCCCGCCCGGCCGCCGGGTACGGGCGCCGAGCCGCCCGGGGCCAGACTCCGGACGGCCAGGAACAGGCCGCGGGGAACAGCCACCGGGCCGACGCGGACACACGCGCCGAGCACCGGCGACAGCCACGGGCCCGCCGGAAACGGCTACCGGGCCGCCGGAGACGTCCCCCCGGCCGGCCGAGGGACGAGCACCTAACCGCCGCCCGGCACAAACACCGCCCAACCACGAACGGGCACCAGGCCGCCACCAGCCACGAACACCGCCCGACCACGAACGGCCATCTGGCCGCCGCCGGGCACGAGCACCGCCCCGCCACGCACGAGCACCTGGCCACCGCCCGGCACAAACACCGCCCCGCCACGCACGAGCACCTGGCCACCGCCCGGCACAAACACCGCCCAACCACGAACGGGCACCAGGCCGCCACCAGCCACGAGCACCGCTTCAGCAAGCACGGGCACCAGACCGCCAGGGCGGCCAGACGCACCTGGCCGCCTCGGCGGCCCCCTCAGCCCGACACGCCCCGCTTCGCCCGGTCGCCCGCCCCGTCCACGGCCCGCGACAGCAGCTCGGTCAGATGGCCGTTGACCACCTCGGGATGCTCGAGGATCACCAGATGCCCGGCCTCTTCGAGGATCACCAGCTCAGCCCCGGGCAGCAGCTCCGCGATCGCCTCGCTATGTTCCATCGGGGTGATCAGGTCCTTGTCGCCCGCCAGCACCAGCACCGGCACCCCGTCGAAGTGCGGCAGCGCGGCCGCCTTGTCGTGGGCGATGAACGCCGGGTAGAACTCCGCGACCACATCGATCGGCGTGGCCTCGATCAGCCGCTCGGCGAACCGGGCGACCCCCGGGTCCACGTCCTTCGAGCCGAACGAATAGCGCTTGATCAGCCCCGCGAAGAGATCGGCGGTGGCCCGCCGCCCCCGCTCGACCAGGTCGGCCTGCCAGCCCAGTGCCTTGAGCAGCCCGGGCAGCACCCGCCGCACCGCGTTCACCCCGACCACCGGGAGGCCGAAGCTGACCTCGCCGAGCCGGCCCGCCGAGGTGCCGATGAAGGCCGCGCCGATCACGCGCTCGCGCACCAGGTCGGGGTATTGCGCGGCGAGCGCCATCATGGTCATCCCGCCCATGGAGTGGCCGACCAGCACCAGCGGGCCCTCGGGCGCGGCCGCGTCTATGACCGCCTTCAGATCGCGGCCTAGCTGGTCGATGCTGATCGCCTCGCCGTCCGCCTGGGCGCAGCCGCGCGCCGAGCGGCCGTGGCAGCGCTGGTCCCAGTAGACGGTGCGGACGACCTCACGCAGCGCGGAGCGCTGGAAGTGCCAGGAGTCCTGGCCGAGGCAGTAGCCATGGCTGAAGACCATGGTGACGGGGGTGGGGGTGCGGCGCCCGAACCGCCGCTTGCGCCGCGGCGAGGGCGCCGCGGCGTTCTCCCGCACCTCTTCGACCTCGTAGTAGAGCTCGGTGCCGTCGTCGGCGACCGCCGTGCCCGGGGTGCCGCGCAGGGTGCCGTACGGGCCCTCGGCGTCCAGTGCGAGGCGGGCCTTGCGCCGTACGCCGCGGCCGACCGTCAGCCGCTCCAGCGCGACGCCCGCGGCCGCCCCCGCCGCGAGCACGCCGATCGTGGCTCCCGCGAAGCCGGCGCCCCGGCGCCAGCTCACGGCTGTGGCCCCCGCCGCGACTCGTGTCGCCATCTCTGCCGTACTGCCGGCCGTGCTCTCGTCGCCCATGGTCAGTTCCCTGTGCCCCCGTCCTCACCTACATAAACGCGGGGAATCCGGGCCGAGATTCGCGTCACGATCTCATAGGCGATCGAGCCCACGGCACGTGCCCAGTCCTCGGCGGTCGGCTCGCCCCGGTCGCCCGGGCCGAACAGCACCGCCTCGTCCCCCGGGGCGGCGGTGTCCCCGCCCAAGTCCACCACGAACTGGTCCATGGCGACCGTGCCCGCGATGGTCCGCCACTTTCCCGCGACCAGCACCGGGCCGGTGCCCGAGGCATGGCGCGGAATGCCGTCCCCGTACCCGACGGGCACCAGCGCGAGGGTGGTCTCGCCGGGGGTCACGTAGCGGTGCCCGTAGGAGACGCCGTGCCCGCCCGGCACCCGCTTGACGGAGGCGAGGGCCGCGGAGAGCGTCATCACCGGCCGCAGGCCGAAGTCGGCGGCCGCGCCGAGCTCGGGGCTCGGGGAGATGCCGTAGGTGGCGATGCCGGTCCGGACGAGGTCGAAGTGCGACTCGGGCACGGTCAGGGTCGCCGGGGAGTTCGCCAGATGGCGCACCTCCGGCCGCAGCCCCGCCTGTTCGGCGTGCGCCACCATCTCGCGGAAGACCGACAGCTGGGCGCCGATGGACGGATGGCCCGGCTCATCCGCGCAGGCGAAGTGGGACCACAGCCCCGTCACCCGAACGGCCCCTTCCGCCTCGGCCGCGCGGGCCTCGTCGACCAGGGCGGGCCAGTCGGCGGGCTGGCAGCCGCTACGGCCGAGCCCGGTGTCCGCCTTCAGATGGAGCCGTGCCGTACGGCCGCACGCGCGCGCCGCGGCGGCGACCTCGCGCAGCGCCCACAGCCCGCTGGCCGACACGTCGATGTCCGCCTCGATCGCCTGCCTCCACGGGCCGCCGGGCGTCCACAGCCAGCACATCAGCCGGCCCGTGTCCCCCGCCGCCCGCAGCGCGAACGCCTCCTCGGGCGTGGCCGTGCCCAGCCAGCTCGCGCCCGCCTTACGGGCCGCGCGCGCGCACGGAATCATGCCGTGGCCGTAGGCGTCCGACTTGACCACGGCCATCAGCTCGGCCCTGGGTGCCGCTTCGCGCAGCACCTTCACGTTGGCCCGTAGGGCGGCCAGATCGACCACGGCACGGGCGCGCATCGGTGTCTCGTCCATCTCCGTCAGTCTCTCAGGCCGATCAGCCCACCGGAGTGTGTGCTTCCACGCACGGAGTGCCCTGTGTTCGGGAGACTAAGAGCATGAGGATTGCCTACAGCGTGGAGACCGTACGGGCCGCCGAGCGCGAACTGATGGCGCGGCTGCCCGAAGGAGCGCTCATGCAGCGCGCGGCGGCGGGGCTCGCGGCCGCGTGCGCCGATCTGCTGGGCCGGGTGTACGGCTCCCGGGTGGCCCTGCTCGTCGGCAGCGGCGACAACGGCGGCGACGCGCTCTACGCGGGCGCCCGGCTGGCCCGGCGCGGCGCCGGGGTCACGGCGGTGCTGCTCAGCCCCGACCGGGCGCACGGGGGCGGCCTTGCCGCCTTGCGGGCGGCGGGCGGGCGGGTGGCCGCCGTTGGCGGCGGGACGACGGGCAGCGGCGCGGCAGGCGGCGCGGTCGGCGGCAGGGCGACGGAGGGTGGCCCGGCAGGCGGCGGCCCGGCAGACGGCGCGGTCGGCAGCGGGGCGACGGGCAGCGGCCCGGCAGGCGGCGCGGTCGGCAGCGGGACGACAGGCAGCGGCGCGGTCGGCGGCGGGACGACGGGCAGCCCGGCAGGCGGCGCGGTCGGGGGCGGGACGACAGGCAGCGGCCCGGCAGGCGGCGCGGTCGGCAGCGAGACGACAGGCAGCGGCAGTACCGCGACGGGCGGTGGCCCGACGGCGGGCCGCGACGTGGCAGGCGGCGCCGTGGCGGACCGCGAGCCGGCGGGCGGCGCGGTGGCGGACCGCGAGCCGGCGGACCGCGAGTCGGCGGGCGGCGCGGTGGCGGACCGCGAGCCGGCGGACCGCGAGTCGGCGGGCGGCGGAAACGAGGCCAACGGTGACGCCGAGGCGGCGGTGGCCCGCGCCGATCTCGTCATCGACGGCATCGTCGGCATCGGCGGCAAGGGCGGGCTGCGGCCCGACGCGGAGCGGCTGGTCCGGGCGGTGCGCGGCATCACCGTCGCCGTCGACCTGCCCAGCGGGGTCGACGCGGACACCGGCGAGGTACGCGGCTCCGCCGTGCGCGCGGACGCCACGATCACCTTCGGCGCGTACAAGCCGGGGCTGCTCATCGACCCCGCCCACACCCACGCGGGCGCCCTGCGGCTGGTCGACATCGGCCTGGACGCCCATCTTCCGGCCGACCCCGACGTGGAGGCGCTCCAGCACGAGGACGTGGCGGCGCTGCTGCCCCGGCCCTCGGCCGAGAGCGACAAGTACCGGCGCGGCGTGGTGGGCGTCGTCGCGGGCTCCGCCCGCTACCCGGGCGCGGCCGTGCTGGCCGTCTCGGGCGCGCTGCGGGGCGGCGCGGGGGCGGTGCGCTACGTCGGCCCCGCCGCCGACAACGTCATCTCGCGCTTCCCCGAAACCCTCGTCCACACCGGGCCCCCGGCCAAGGCGGGCCGCGTCCAGTCGTGGGTCGTCGGCCCCGGACTCGGCGACGGCGCGGCGGCCAAGCACTCCCTGGACGACGTCCTCGCCTCCGACGTCCCGGTCCTGGTCGACGCCGATGGGCTCCACCTGCTGCCCAGCGGGAGCGACCTGCGCAAACGCGAGGCGCCGACCATCCTCACCCCGCATGCGGGCGAGGCGGCGGCGCTGCTCGGCGTGAGCCGCGAGGAGGTCGAGTCGGGCCGCCTCGCCGCCGTGCGGGCCTTGGCCGAGCGCTACGGCGCGACCGTGCTCCTGAAGGGGTCCACCACGCTGATCGCCGCCGAACACCAGCCGGTGCGCGTCAACCCCACCGGCACCGGCTGGCTGGCCACGGCGGGCAGTGGCGACGTGCTGTCCGGCCTGATCGGCTCCCTGCTCGCCACGGGCCTCCCCGCCCGCGACGCCGCCTCCGTCGGCGCCTACCTCCACGGCCTGGCGGCCCGCCGCGCCACAACGCCGCATGGCGCGCCCATCGCGGCGTACGACGTGTCGACGGCGCTGACGGACACGTGGCGGGACGTGTTGAGCTGAGGGTTCAGCGGGTTCCGCGGGGTCCGCTGGGTGCGGGTGCGTCGTTGTGGGTGCGGGTGCGTGGGTGGTGCGCCCGCAGTTCGTGGTGGGTGCCGGGGGCGGGGCCTCCGGTGCGGCGCCCTGGACCGCACATTTACGGCGCCGGGGGGCGTGAACCCAGCCCCTCCGGCGTTTGAGGAGCGGGGTCCGGGGCGGAGCCCCGGCGGGGGTGAGGGAGCCCCCCACGCGGCGGAGCCGCATATTGATGCTGCGGGAAGGGGCGGGGTGGGGGCTTCCCGCCGGAGGCGCCCACGGCCCGCACCCGGCGTGCGGCCCCGGGGCGTGGCGCCCCTCGCGGAGCGCCCGCTTGCGACCACCCGCCGGTGGCCAGGACGCCCGTCCGTTCCGTGTTCGGCCCGGGGCCAGGTGTTGGGTGTGGGGTCGGTACGGCCCCGGCCCGTCCGGCTCACCGGCGGCCACGCGCCAGTGGGCTCCGACCTGGCCCGGTCCGGATCGCCTGGTGGCGCCCCTACCCCTCCGCGATCACCACCGCCGACGCGACCCCCGCGTCATGGCTCAGGGAGACGTGCAGCCCCCGCACCCCCAGCCGCTCCGCGCAGACGGCGATCGTGCCGCGGACCGAGAGGCGGGGGCGGCCGCTCGGCTCGGTGAGGATCTCGGCGTCCGTCCAGCGCAGGCCGCCGGGGGCGCCCAGGGACTTGGCCAGGGCCTCCTTGGCCGCGAAGCGGGCCGCCAGGGAGGCCATGCCGCGGCGTTCCCCGCTCGGCAGCCACAGCTCGCGCTCGACGAAGAGCCGGTCCGCCATCCCGGGCGTGCGCTCCAGCGCCTCCGCGAAACGGTCGATACCGGCCACGTCGATGCCCACGCCGACGATCACGCCGTCATCCGTCGGGTCACTCCACGGTCACCGACTTGGCGAGGTTCCTCGGCTGGTCGACCTCGTTGCCGCGCGCCGTGGCCAGCTCGCACGCGAAGACCTGCAGCGGCACCGTCGCGACCAGGGGCTGCAGCAGCGTGGGCGTGGCGGGGATCTCGATCAGGTGGTCGGCGTACGGGGCCACCGTCTCGTCGCCGCGCTCGGCGATGACGATCGTGCGGGCGCCCCGGGCCCGGATCTCCTGGATGTTGGAGACGATCTTGTCGTGGAGCACCGACCGCCCGCGCGGCGACGGCACGACCACCACGACCGGCACGTCCTGCTCGATCAGCGCGATCGGCCCGTGCTTGAGCTCGCCCGCCGCGAAGCCCTCGGCGTGCATGTACGCGAGTTCCTTGAGCTTGAGCGCGCCCTCCAGGGCGACGGGGTAGCCCACGTGGCGGCCCAGGAAGAGGACGGTGTTCTTGTCCGCCAGGGTGCGGGCCAGCTCGCGTACCGGCTCCATGGTCTCCAGGACCTGGTCCACCTGGGTCGCGATCTCCGACAGCTCGCGGATCACGGACAGGATCTCGTCGCCCCATTTGGTGCCGCGCACCTGGCCCAGGTAGAGGGCCACCAGGTAGCAGGCCACCAGCTGGGTGAGGAACGCCTTGGTGGAGGCGACGGCGACCTCGGGCCCGGCGTGGGTGTAGAGCACCGCGTCCGACTCGCGCGGGATGGTGGAACCGTTCGTATTGCAGATGGCCAGCACCTTCGCGCCCTGCTCCCGCGCGTGCCGCAGCGCCATCAGGGTGTCCATGGTCTCGCCGGACTGGGAGATGGCGATCACCAGCGTCCGCTGGTCCAGGATCGGATCGCGGTAGCGGAACTCGCTGGCCAGCTCCGTCTCGCAGGGGATCCGGGTCCAGTGCTCGATGGCGTACTTGGCGATCATGCCCGCGTGGTAGGCGGTGCCGCAGGCCACGATCACGACCTTGCTGACCTCGCGCAGCACCGAGGCCGGGATGCGCACCTCGTCCAGGCAGAGGTTTCCGGCCAGGTCGATCCGGCCGAGCAGGGTGTCCGCGACGGCCTTCGGCTGCTCGGCGATCTCCTTGAGCATGAAGTAGTCGTAGCCGCCCTTCTCGGCGGCGGAGGCGTCCCAGTCCACGTGGTACGGGCGGACCTCGGCCGGCGCCCCCTCGAAGTCGGTGACGACCACACCCTCCCGGCGGGCCTCCACGACCTGGTCCTGGCCCAGCTCGATGGCCTCGCGGGTGTGGGCGATGAACGCGGCCACATCGGAGGCCAGGAACGCCTCGTCCTCGCCGACGCCGACGACCAGCGGCGAGTTGCGGCGCGCCCCGACCACCACATCGGGCGCGTCCGCGTGCACCGCGACGAGGGTGAAGGCCCCCTCCAGGCGGCGGCAGACCTGGCGCATCGCCTCGGCGAGGTCGCCGCAGGACGAGAACGACTCGGCGAGCAGATGCGCCACGACCTCGGTGTCGGTCTCGGAGGCCAGATCGTGGCCGCGCTCGGCCAGCTCGGCTCGGAGCGCGGCGAAGTTCTCGATGATGCCGTTGTGGACGACCGAGACCCGGCCCGCGTTGTCCAGGTGCGGATGGGCGTTGGCGTCGGTGGGGCCGCCGTGGGTGGCCCACCGGGTGTGGCCGATGCCGGTACTGCCGGTGGGCAGCGGGCGGTCGGCCAGCTCCTTCTCCAGGTTGGCCAGCTTGCCCGCCTTCTTGGCGGCCGCCAGCCCCCCATCGGCCAGCACGGCGACGCCCGCCGAGTCATAGCCGCGGTACTCCAGCCGCTTGAGTCCGGCGAGGACGACATCGAGGGCCGACTGCCCTCCCACATAACCAACGATTCCGCACATGGACGCAGCGTACGGCCCCCGGCCCCGGGCCGGGGTGACCGACCCCACGCCGGGGCACCGGTCACTCGGCCGGTCCCTGGCATGACAATGAGGGGGTGATCACGTCAACCGCGCGCGCGGCGCGCACCGTGGGCGGCCCGCAGCGGCGGAGCGGCGAGGCGACCCCGTATGTGGATCTGTCCCGCGCCGAGTGGAGCGCGCTGCGGGACAAGACCCCGCTGCCGCTGACCGCCGAGGAGGTGGAGAAGCTGCGCGGGCTGGGCGACGTCATCGACCTCGAAGAGGTGCGGGACGTCTATCTGCCGCTGTCCCGGCTGCTCAACCTCTATGTGGCCGCCACCGGCAATCTGCGCGGCGCGCTCAACACCTTCCTCGGCGACACCAAGCACGGCAACGGCGCCCAGCCCGGTACGCCGTTCGTCATCGGCGTGGCGGGCAGTGTCGCGGTCGGCAAGTCGACCACCGCCCGGCTGCTCCAGGCGCTGCTGGCCCGCTGGCCCGAGCATCCGCGGGTGGAGCTGATCACCACGGACGGCTTTCTGTACCCCAACGCGGAGCTGCGGCGCCGCGGGCTGATGTCCCGTAAGGGGTTCCCCGAGAGCTACGACCGCAGGGCGCTGACCCGCTTCGTCGCCGATGTGAAGGCGGGCCGGGCGGAGGTGTCGGCACCGGTCTACTCGCACCTGATCTACGACATCGTGCCGGACGAGCGGCTGACCGTGCACCGCCCCGACATCCTGATCGTCGAGGGGCTCAATGTGCTGCAGCCCGCGCTGCCGGGGAACGACGGGCTGACCCGGGTGGGGCTCGCGGACTTCTTCGACTTCAGCGTGTACGTGGACGCCCGGACCGAGGACATCGAGCGCTGGTACCTGGGCCGCTTCCGGAAGCTGCGGGAGACGGCCTTCCAGGACCCCTCCTCGTACTTCCGCAAGTACACCCAGGTCTCCGAGGAGGAGGCGCTGGACTACGGCCGGATGATCTGGCGCACCATCAACAAGCCCAATCTGAAGCAGAACGTCCAGCCCACGCGGGGCCGGGCGACGCTGGTGCTGCGCAAGGGGCCGGACCACAAGGTCCAGCGGCTGTCCCTGCGCAAGCTGTGAGGAGCGTACGTACGCCATGCTGCACTTGCGGTTGATCGTTCCCGCCGACCGTACCGAGGCGGTGGTGCGCGCCGTGGAGGAGACGGTCGGCACCACCCATCTGGTGGTGCTGCCGGGCGCCGCCCGCGACCCCGCGGGCGACGTCGTCATGTGCGACGTGGCGCGCGAGGCCGGGGACGGTCTGCTGGGCGAGCTGCGCGAGCTCGGTCTTGACGAGACCGGGTCCATCGCGGTGGAGAACATCGACCTCTCGCTGTCCAAGCGCGCCGACGAGGCGGAGGAGGAAGCGCCCGGCGAGGGAGCGGACGCCGTCCTGTGGGAGCACCTGGCGGACGCCACCCATGAGGAGTCCACGCTCTCGGTCACCTATCTCGCCTTCCTCGTCATCGCGACGATGATCGCGGCGTGCGGTGTGGTGCTGGACAACGCGATCCTGATCGTGGGCGCGATGGCGGTGGGCCCGGAGTTCGGGCCGCTGGCGGGGCTGTGCACCGCGCTGGTGCGGCGGGCGCCGCGGCTGGCCGCGCGCTCGGCGATCGCGCTGCTGGTCGGGTTCGCCGCGGCGATGGTGCTGACCACCGGCTTCAGCATCGCGATGGACGCGGTGGGGCTCTTCGGCAGGGACATGCTGGACGCCGCCCGGCCGAACACGGACTTCATCTGGAAGCCGGACATGTTCTCGTTCGTGGTGGCTGTGCTCGCGGGGATCGCCGGGACGCTGTCGCTGACCTCGGCGAAGTCCGGGGCGCTGGTGGGTGTGGCGATCTCGGTGACCACGGTGCCGGCGGCGGCCAATGCGGCGGTGGCGCTCGGGTATGGGGAGATCGACCAGATGTGGGGGTCGACGGAGCAGCTGCTGCTGAATTTGGTGGGGATCGTGGTGGCGGGGACGTTGACGCTGCTGGCGCAGAAGGTGTTGTGGGGGCGGCGGGGGTAGGTTCCCCCACCCCGCCCCTTCCCGAAACCGGGGCTCCGCCCCAGACCCCGCCGGGGCTCCGCCCCAGACCCCCCTGGGGCTCCGCCCCGGACCCCGTTTCGGGGGCTCCGCCCCCGGCCCGCCGGGGCTCCGCCCCTGGGCCCCGCTCCTGGGCTCCGCCCCCGCGCCCCGCTCCTGGGCTCCGCCCCTGGGCCCCGCTCCTCAAGCTCCCCCAGCTACCGCTGGGAGGTGCCCCCCGGAGGGGCTGGGCTTCCAGCCCCTCCGGCGCTTGAGGAGCGACACGGCCCTAGCCCAGAGCCGACTTCACCGCGTCCGCCAGGCGCCCCGCGACCGAGCGGGCCTGCTCGATGTCGGCCGCCTCGACCATGACCCGCACCAGCGGCTCCGTGCCCGACGGGCGGAGGAGTACCCGGCCGGTCTCGCCCAGCTCGCGCTCCGCCTCGGAGACGGCCGCGGCCAGGTCGGCGCTGGAGGCGACGCGGGACTTGTCCACGTCGGGGACGTTGACCAGGACCTGGGGCAGCCGCTCCATGACGGCCGCGAGATCGGCCAGGGTGCGGCCGGTCGCGGCGACGCGGGCCGCCAGCAGCAGTCCGGTGAGCGTGCCGTCACCGGTCGTGGCGTGGTCGAGGACGATCACATGGCCGGACTGCTCGCCGCCCAGCGCGTAGCCGCGGGTCTTCATCTCCTCCAGCACATAGCGGTCCCCGACCGCGGTCTGGACCAGCTCGACGCCCTCGCGCCGCATGGCCAGCTTGAAGCCGAGGTTGGACATCACGGTGCCGACCACCGCGTCCCCCCGCAGCTCGCCCGCCTCGCGCATGGCCAGGGCCAGGACGGCGAGGATCTGGTCGCCGTCGACCTCGCGGCCGGTCGCGTCCACCGCTAGACAGCGGTCGGCGTCCCCGTCGTGGGCGATGCCGAGGTCGGCGCGGTGCTCTACGACGGCGGCCTGGAGCCGGTCGAGGTGGGTGGAGCCGTAGCCGTCGTTGATGTTGAGGCCGTCCGGGTCGGTGCCGATCGTCACGACCTCGGCCCCGGCGCGTGCGAACGCCTCGGGCGAGACCCGGGCGGCGGCGCCGTGCGCGCCGTCGATGACAACCTTGAGGCCGTCGAGCCGGTTGGGGAGGGCGCCGATCAGGTGGGCCACGTAGGCGTCGAAGCCCTCCTCGTAGGGCCGGACCCGGCCCACTCCGGCGCCCGTCGGCCGGTCCCACGGCTCGCCGGAGGCGTGCGAGCGGTAGGTGGTCTCGATGCGGTCCTCCAGCTCGTCGGCCAGCTTGTGGCCGCCGCGGGCGAAGAACTTGATCCCGTTGTCGGGCATCGGGTTGTGGCTCGCGGAGAGCATCACCCCGAGGTCCGCGTCCAGCGCCCCGGTCAGATGCGCGACGGCCGGCGTGGGCAGCACGCCGACCCGCAGGACGTCCACTCCGGCGCTGGCCAGCCCCGCCACCACGGCCGCCTCCAGGAACTCCCCGGACGCTCGCGGATCCCGCCCGACCACCGCCACCGGCCGATGGCCCTCGAAGGTTCCCGCCTCGGCGAGCACATGCGCCGCCGCTACCGACAGGCCGAGCGCCATCTCAGCCGTCAGATCGGCGTTCGCGACGCCGCGCACACCATCCGTACCGAAGAGTCGTCCCACTGGTGTCCTCCGAAGTTACGAGCTGGGGGGCAGAAGCTTGCTTGTAGGTATACGCCCCCTGGTGCCGATAGCCGAACGCCCCGGGGGCACGGGTGGTGCCGCCGGGGCGTTCGGGTGAAGCAGCGGTGCCGCGATGGGCGTCAGCGCTTGCTGTACTGAGGCGCCTTGCGGGCCTTCTTCAGACCGGCCTTCTTACGCTCGGTGGCACGGTCGTCACGGGTCAGGAAGCCGGCCTTCTTGAGGGGGGCGCGGTTGTTGTCCACGTCCGCCTCGTTCAGCGCGCGGGCGATGCCCAGACGGAGCGCACCGGCCTGGCCGGACACGCCGCCGCCCGCGATGCGGGCGATCACGTCGTAGCGGTCGTCCAGCTCGAGCACCTTGAAGGGCTCGTTGACTTCCTGCTGGTGGACCTTGTTGGGGAAGTACTCCTCGAGAGTACGACCGTTGATCTTCCACTGCCCGCTGCCCGGCACGATGCGGACGCGCGCCACGGCGTTCTTGCGACGCCCGGTGCCGGCGGCCGGCTGCGGGTCACCGAAGCGGGAAGCGAGCGACTCGGAGGTGTACTCCGACTCGACCGTCTCAACGCTCTCGGTGGTGTACTCCTCGACATCGAGGGGGGTCTCGGCGGTGGTCTCGGCCACGATGCTCCTCAGATTCTTTTCGTCGTAAGGGGTGGCCGGGACTACTGCGCGACCTGGGTGATCTCGAACGGGACCGGCTGCTGAGCGGTGTGCGGGTGCTGGTCACCCGAGTACACCTTCAGCTTCGAGAGCATCTGACGGCCCAGGGTGTTCTTGGGGAGCATGCCCTTGATGGCCTTCTCGACGGCCTTCTCCGGGTTCTTCTCCAGCAGCTCGTCGTAGCGGATGGAGCGCAGACCACCCGGGTAGCCGGAGTGGCGGTACGCCATCTTCTGGGTCCGCTTGTTACCGGAGAGGTGCACCTTGTCGGCGTTGATGATGATGACGAAGTCACCAGTGTCGACATGCGGCGCGTACACCGGCTTGTGCTTGCCCCGCAAGAGGGTGGCGGCCTGAGTGGCCAGACGGCCGAGAACAACGTCGGTGGCGTCGATGACGTGCCACTGACGCTGGACGTCGCCGGGCTTGGGGCTGAACGTACGCACGGTCGTAGCCTTCGCTTCTTCAGTGAGTGGGGTCTCCCCGGATCCGCTAGGACCGAGGGGACGGGTCCGGACAAGGCCACCCGGACGATCACGACAGCCTTGGCCGCACCTCGGTGACGCATCCGAGTGCCTGCCGCTGGTCATCGGCCCGGTGGACCGGCGTAACGGCCTCTCACGTGAGAACGAGCAAGCCAATACGCATAACGAACTGGCAGAATACCGGCCCGCCCCACCGCGGGTCAAAACGCCCCCGCCTGGCCGCGCACCCGCCCGCGGCCCGCACCGGGCCGGACCACCGGCCGGGCCCGCGCCCCGCCGACGGCTCCCCGGCGTCACCCGGCCGGTCTAAGATGCGCGCCATGAGCTTTGGGCAAGGGGGGCCTTACGGGCCCGGGGGATCTCAGCCGCCTCAGCCGTCGACACCGGACTGGGCGGCGCTCGCCGACCAGTCCGCCCGCGCGGGCCGGCGCCGCAGGCTGCTCTTCATCGGCGGCGGGGCGCTCGCCACCGCCGCCGTCGCCGCGATCGTGGCCACCGCCGTGGTCAGCAGCGGCCACAAGGACAAGAGCGGCGGCGACTCGGCCGGCGGGCTGCCCACCCCCCAGGACCTCCCCAGCGAGTCGGCGACGCCCGAGCCCACCTTCTCCGATGTCGCCCCGCCCGCGCCGCCGAAGCCGCTGGACATCATCTCCAGCGCCCGGCGGGACAAGGCGCCGCTGTCCGCGGCCGGCCTCTTCCCGGAGAAGCGCGCCGCGAAGGACGACCGCTCGTACACCAAGGCGGCGTCCGCCTCCACGACCAGCTGCGCCGCCGGCACCCAGGGTGCGCTCGGCTCGGTGCTGGCGAACAACGGCTGCCGCAAGCTGCTGCGGGCCACCTTCTCCCGGGACGGCGTCGCGGTGACGGTCGGCGTCGCGGTCTTCGACGGCAAGGCGGCGGCCGAGAAGGCCAAGGACCAGTACAAGCCCAATATCGCCTCGCTGTCGGGCGGGGGCGTGCCGGCCTTCTGCCGCCGGACCGCCTGCCAGAGCTCGGCGAACGCGATCGGGCGGTACGCCTACTTCACGATCTCCGGCTATACGTCGGGCAAGGCGGTCACGGCGTCGGACACCGCCGCCCTCCAGGCCGGGCGCGACGTGGCCGACTACACCTTCCGCCGCATCCTGGCCCGCGGCAGCGCCCAGGCCTCGGCGGAGGCGGCCGCGACGACCGCCGACTGAGCCACCGGTTCAGCGGGTCCCCCGCCGGGGGACCCGGCTCGCTATGACGCGGCGCCCCGCGCGGCCTTTTCCACCTTCGTCACCTGGGCGTCCACCAGCGCGGCCGGGATCTCGGACTTCGCGGGGTCCGCGATGTTGACCCCGAAGAACACCGTCACCTGCGGCCCCGTCCGCACCACCGTGAACTTGATGACGGCGTTCTCCTTGCCCGCGTCATGCAGGCTGAACGCAACCCCCTCATCCCCGCGCTTCGGCGCGTCGAGCGGTGTCACCTTCGTGACGTCCGCCTTCGCCCCGGTGCCGTCCTCGGCCGGGAAGCCGCCCCGGCAGGCGGTCACCGCCTCGCGCAGGTCCTTGATCGTCCGCTCGGCGTCGCCCGGTCCGTAGGAGGAGATGCGGATCAGGCCGGCGCCGCCGACCTTCGCCTTGGTGAGGTCGGTGGCGTAGGCGCGGTGGACGCTGGCCTTGGGCGCCGGGTCGTAGCTGGTGCCCATCAGCGCGGCCAGCGGCTGGCACTCGGCCTTCGCGGACTTGGACGAGCCGCCCTCGCTGACCTCCTTGTCCGTCATCTTCTGGACTTCGATCCCCTTGACCTCACCCTTGGTCAGGGTGGCCCGCTCCAGGGCGGGCGCGGACAGCGGCTTCGCGGCCGGGGCGGTGCTCGCGGGCTTGTCATCCTGCTTGGCGCCGTCGGACGTGCCGTCGCCGGAGTCGCTGCCGCATCCGGTCATCAGCCCCAGCGCCGCCACCGCCGCGATGGCCGCGCCCATGGTCCGCTTCGCACCGGACTCGTTCATTTCTCTGTCCACCCCTGGTCGTTATCGGACCCGTACGGCCACCGCACGGACACCCCGCAGACTCCCAGAACACCGGGAGGGTTGTACTCCCTTTCCCGAATGTGGTGGATCCCATATCACCATGCGCATAAGCAACCTTCGGAGCCCAGACCAGTCTTACGGACCGATCGGTCCTTACTGGCTCCATACCGGCATCACACCAGCCCCATATCGGCGTAATGCAGCCTGGTTCGGAACCAGAACACAGCACGACCTCGGAGGGGAGGGCACGCCGCGGCGGATCGGCTGCGCCGGGCGTACATCACCGTGAAGATTTCTTTCCTGCTCCACAACGCCTATGGCATCGGTGGCACCATCCGGTCGACCTTCAATGTGGCCGGGGCACTCGCCGCTCACCACACCGTGGAGATCGTCTCCCTGATCCGCACCATCGACACCCCGAACCTCCCCCTCCACCCCGCCGTGCGGCTCAGACCCCTGATCGACCTGCGCCCCCACGAGGACGGAGCCCGGGCGGGCGATCTCGGCCATCCGCTGCTCTCGCGGCCCAGCGCACATATCCCGGACGCCGAGGCCAGGGGCACCACCAACTTCAACGCCCTCACCGATGAACGCGTCGCCGGCTACCTCGACCGCACCGACGCCGATGTCGTCATCGCCACCCGCCCCGGCCTGGTGATCTACCTCGCCGCGCTCGGCCGCACCGGCCGCTTTCTGCGGATCGGCCAGGAGCACCGCCTCTACGGCACCCACCGCGCCGAGCTCCGCGCCGCCTGCGACGCCGCGATACCCCATCTGGACGCGTACACCTCGGTCTCCGAGGCCGACGCGGCCACCCACCGGGCCCACCTCCCCGGTATCACCACCCGGCTGACCGCCCTGCCCAACGGGGTGCCCGCCACCGGGATCGAGCCCTCCGACGGCCGCGCCAAACTGGTCGTCGCCGCGGGCCGGCTGATCCCGGTCAAGCGCTACGACCTGCTGGTGGCCGCCTGGGAGACGGTCGCCGCCAAACACCCCGACTGGCGGTTGCGCATCTACGGCCGCGGCCCCCAACTTCCCGCGCTGCGCCGCCAGATCGACGGGCTCGGGCTGGCCGGCCAGATCACCCTGATGGGCGCCCACTCCCCCATCGAGACCGAATGGGCCAAGGGCGCGATCGCCGCCGTCACCTCCCGCGAGGAGTCCTTCGGCATGACGATCGTCGAGGCGATGCACTGCGGGGTGCCCGTGGTCGCCACCGACTGCCCGCACGGACCGGGCGAGATCATCACCGACGGCCGGGACGGGCTGCTGGTGCCGCCCGGCGACGCCGACGGGATCGCCAAGGGGCTGCTGACCCTGATCGAGGACGGCGAACTGCGCCGCTCCATGGGCGAGGCGGCCCGCGTCTCGGCGCGGCGGTACGCCCCCGAGCGCGTGGCGGCCGCCTACGAACGGCTCATCGAGGAACTCCACACCGCCCGCGGCACCGAGCCCCCGGCCCACCGGCGCCGTACGGTCGCGCCGCTGCGCGCCCGGGCGGCCGGGACGCCGCTGACCGTCACCCTCAAGGGCGCGGTCAAGCAGCTCGTCCGCAGGCCGCTGCGGCCCATCGCGTCCTGCCGGGTCACCGCCGAGGGCAATCTGTCGGTGCTGGTGGAGCCCGCCGAGGTGCGCGGCGGCGAACTCGAACTGACCGTCACCCGCCGCAAGAGCGACGAGCCTCCGCTCCGCGTTCCGCTGCTGCCCCCGGCGAGCCTCACGCCGTCCGCGCCCTGGACGGCCACGCTCGACCGCGCGACGCTCGATCTCGCCGAGGGCCGCTGGGATCTGCATGTGGTCCGCCGCTCCGACGGCGTCCGCCGCCGGGTCGGCTGCCGCTTCGCCGAAGGGCGCGGGCTGTTGGACCTGGAGCCGCTGCCCGGCTCGCCCTTCGCCTGGTGGATCCCCTACTCCACCGTCGACGGCTATCTCGCGCTGCGCGCCTGGCGGCGCCCGGTCCACGCCGAGGCCCGGGTGATCCGCATGGACGCCGAGGGGCTCGCCGTCGAAGGCACCCTGTACGGGGCGCGCTTCGGGCCCGGCGCCACCCCGACCGCGGTGGCCACCCCGTCCCGCGGCCCGGCCCGCCCGTTCCTCACCGGCGTCACGGCGCTGGACGGCGGTCGGTTCCGCTTCACCGTCCCGTACGAGCGGATCCAGCGGGCCCGTACGGACGACGAGGGCGCCGCGGCCTGGACCCTGACGCTCCATAAGTCCGCCGGGTCCGAGACTCCGATCCCGATCGGCCGCATCGTGGGCGACATTGTGGACCGCGACAAAACGGACCTCTTCCCGGTCACCCACGGTGTCCGACCCCACCTCACCCGCACCGGCGACCTCACCATCATCTCCCCCAACACAGACAATTGAGGGAGGCGAGTCATAGGTGCGGTGTTTGCCGCGGAGATCACCGGTAACACTCGGTGATACCAGCCTCGAGCGAGGGAAACTCTGCGGAAGGCACAGCGATGTCAACAGTCACGCTCATCATCCTGGTGGCGGCCCTGGCCGCCATGGCCGGCCTTGTGATCGCCCCCTCGGTCCGGCAGGGCCGCAAGGGCGAACTGCCGGTCCGAAGCCTGCCCTCGGAAGCCAGGGAGCAGTACGCGGCGCGGTGGGCGGGCCTGCAGGAGCGATTCGTGGATTCCCCCGGGTGGGCGCTGCGCGAAGCCGACCGGCTGCTGGGCGCCTTGGCCGTCGACCGCGGCTATCCGGCCGAGTCCGACGACAAGCGGATGGACGCGCTGTCCATCCGTCACCCCGGGGAGATCGACGGCTACCGCCGACTGCACGCCATGGCGGCACAGGTACACGACAGCGAGGCCGCCCAGGCCGCCGATGCCGCCACCGAGCGGATGCGGGAGGCGCTGGTCGCGGCGCGCCCCCTGTTCGAGCAACTCGTGCGCGCACAGCCGCACGACGAGCGCCCGCTCCCGCCCCCGGTCCCCCGTCAGCGGGATCGTCAGCAGGGCCGTATCCCGCGACAGCGCCTCGGCCCGGCCGCCGATCACTGACCGGTGAGCCGCACCGCCAGTGCGAGGGTGTCATCCGGATGCAGGATCACCGTGTGCATATCCTCCGCGATGGCGCCGGGGACCTCCTCGATCGGGCTCTGCAGATGCTTGTGCGCGGCCTCGATCAGGCGCCTCTCGCCCTCGATCGGGTCCCGGCGGCTCTCGGTGAGCCCGTCGGTGTAGAGCAGGAGGAGGTCCCCGGGGGCCAGCCGCTCGGTCAGCGGGGTCTCGCTCCCGGGCAGCGGAAAGCCGATCCCGCGCCCCCGGGCCTCTAGATACCGGGCCGTGCCGTCGCGGCGCAGCAGGAGCGCCGGCGGATGGCTCCCGTTGGCCAGCCACAGCTCACCGGTGACCGGATCGATCCGGGCGAGCAGCACGGTGGCCATCACGGCCCGGTCGAAGGGGTGCAGGATCTCGTCGGTGCGGGCCACGATCGACTGGAGGCGGTGGCCCTCCAGGGCCAGGGTGCGCACCGCGTGGGTGACGTTGAGCGCGCTGCGCGTACTGGTCACCCCATGGCCCAGCGCGTCCACGATGGTGATGTGGACGGTGCCGTCGGGCAGCACGAACCAGTCGTACAGATCCCCGCCGGTCGGCGCGTCGGTGCCGGCCGGTTCGTAGTGCACGGCGAGTTCGAGACCGTCGGCCTTGATGAGCGGCGGGCGCAGCGCGTCCTCCAGCTCCCGCAGGGTCTGGCCGTGCGCGGTGCGCAACTGCTTGTCCCGCTCGTCGAGCTGGACGTAGAGCGCGAGCACCCCGCTGTTGGTCTCCTCGAGTTCGTCCTTGAGGCGGCGGTGCTCGGCGGTGAGCGCGTCGGCGGCGGCCAGCACGGCGCGCAACTCCTCGGCGGCCAGGGCCTCCTCGCCGGGCGCCCCTTCCGCGGCGTCCACCGGCGGGCCCGCCGGGAGCCGCCAGACCACCTCGTCCCCGGTCACCGCCTCGGGCGCCATCGGCAGCTCCGCCGACGACGGGCCCGTATCGCCCGGCGTCCGCAGCACCACCGTGAGCCGCCCGGCGTCCGGGTCGTACGCCCACTCCAGGACGGTCTGACGCCCGGCGCGCAGCGCCTCCCCGGCGGCCTCGGCAGCGGACAGCACAAGGCGCCCCCGGACCTCCGGGTCCAGGGCGTGCTCCCGGGCCAGCGCCCGAACGGCCCGGCTGAGCGCGGCCGTCGTGGCGCAGGTGAGGTTCCTCGTCGTCATGGAAGCCTTAGGGGAGACCTGGCCGCGAGCACCGTGGCGTCGTCGCGGACGCGGCGATGTCCATGGGCGAGTGCGGCGGACAGCAGGGACGGCGGAAGACGGAGCACGGACGGGGGCGGGTCCAGCGCCCAGCGGGCGTCTATACCGTCGCTGTGCAGCACCGCCGTGGCGCCCTGGGACAGCGGGAAGCCGTGTACGCGCGGGGTGGGCATGCCCCAGCCGACGATCCCGGGCTGTCCGGTCAGCCGGTGTTCGACCCCGCCCGGGGTCAGGGCGAGGGCGCGGATGTTGCCGATGCCGCAGTAGTCGGCGCGGTCGGCGTGCAGCCGCAGCAGCCCCACGGCGGCCCCGCGGGTGTGCCGCAGGGCCCGGTTCATCCGGGTGAGCACCTCCGGCAGCGGCCGGTCGGGGTCGGTGTGGAAGGTCCGCAGCGCCGCCTGGGCCGCCTCCTCGGCCGCGCGGCCGTGGCCGAGGCCGTCGAGGACGACCGCGGTGCGGGCGGCGTCCGTGTCGACGATCCCGCGGGCGTCGCCACAGCCCTCCTCCCCCTCGGCGGGCAGGCAGATCGCGCCCACCCCCCGCCACTCCGGCCGCTGCTCGCCCGGCGCGGTCAGGCGGGCGCAGGCCCAGGTGCCCGCGTCGGTGCCATCGGCGCTGCGCATGGTGAAGTGGGTCGCCATCCTCTTGACGGCGCCGAGCCCGACCCCCAGCGTTCCGGAGGTGGTGTAGCCGTCGGCCAGACAGCGCTCGGGGTCGTGCATACCGGGGCCGCGGTCGGCGGCGAGGATCTCCACCCCGTGCCCCAGCGGCAGCGGCTGGACGTAGAGCGTGCCGTCGCTGGCGTGCTTGTCCAGGTTGGTCGCCAGCTCCGAGGCGATCACCGCCGCCTGATCGGGCAGCGCCCCCGGCAGCTCGCACTCCCGGGCCACCGCACGCGCCGTCTCGGCGGCCAGATGCACGGCGCTGTGGTGGTCGACGCGCACCTGGGCGGTGGGCACCGTGAAGGGACGGGTCACCGGACCGCCCAGCGGGTGACGACCACGACGGTGCCCTCACCCGGGCCGGTGCGCACGGTGAACTCGTCCATCAGCCGCCGGGCGCCGCCCAGCCCGTGGCCCAGGCCCGAGCCGGTGGTGAAGCCGTCGGTGAGCGCCGCCTCGAGGTCCGCGATGCCCGGCCCCTCGTCCTTGACGGTCAGCCGCAGCCCCCGCCGTCCGGAGGGCTCGCGCGGATAGTCGAGGGTGACGGTGCCGCCGCCCCCGTGGACATAGGCGTTACGGGCGAGCTCGCTGGCGGCCGTGACCACACGGGTCTGGTCCACCAGGCCGAAGCCCACCTCGATGGTGGCCGCGCGCACCGCGTGGCGGACCGTCAGCAGGTCCTCCTCCGTGCGCACCGGATAGGTGGCCGGCGCGGGCAGGCGCCGGCTCTCCGCCCGCGCGGGCCGCTTGGGCCCGTGGGAGGCGAGGGTGGATTCACCGGGCAGTGCCACGTCGGGCCCCTTCCAGGGGCTGCTCGGCCTGACGCCACCCCAGCGCGGCCAGCCCCTGCTCCGGATTGAGTGCGGTCTCCACACCGACCAGTTCGATCCCCAGTTCGACCAGGGTGATCGCCACCGGCGGTCGCATCCCGGCCACGATCACCCGGGCCCCCAGCAGCCGGGCCACCGTGGTCAGCTCCATCAGCGTCCGGGCCACGAAGGAGTCGATGACCTCCAGCCGGGAGATGTCGATGAGCACCCCACGGGCGCCCTCGGCCGAGATCCGCTCGGTGAGCTCCTCGGTGAAGGCGATGGCGGTCCGATCGTCGAGTTCATTGAGCAGCCCCGTGACCAGGACATCTCCCAGTCGCAGAATCGGAACGCCGGGTGAGCGATGACCGTTCACCGACCATCTCCTTCGTCACCGTCGGGACCGGGCCCGTCGATCATCTTGATCGCGGCGGCCAGCGCGTCGGCCAGGGTCGCCCGCGTGAGGATGGTGGACAGATCGATGCCGAGCTGGGCGATGGTCTGGGCGATCGAGGGACGGACCCCGCTGATCACGCAGTCCGCGCCCATCAGCCGCACCGCGTTCACGGTCTGCATCAGATGCTGGGCGACGGCGGTGTCCACCGTCGGCACACCCGTGATGTCGATGATCGCGACCAGCGCCTCATGGTCCTGGATGGCCTGGAGCAGATTCTCCATCACCACCTGGGTCCGGGCGGTGTCCAGCGTGCCGATCAGCGGCACCGCCAGCACCTGCCGCCACAGCCGCACCACCGGTGTCGACTGCTCCATCAACTGCTGGCTCTGCCGGCGGATGATCTCCTCCCGGCCCTCCACATACGTCTCGAAGGACAGCGCCCCGGCCACATCCAGCAGCCGGTTCATGAAGACGGCCGAGGCGAACAGCTCCTCGGCGTCCCGAGTGTCCCGCTGCACCGCCTTGAGCAGCGCCTCCTTGAGCGCGAGCACCGCCAGCGAGGTCGCCGTCGGCGTGGCCCCCGCCCGCGCCCGGCGCATCGACAGCCCCACCACGGCCTCGTGCAGCCCCGGGGTGGAGGTCACCACCCGGTCCACCGGCACACCGCTCTGCAGGCCCGGAACCAGCGCCTCGATCAAGGCGTCGGCCTCCTCGCGCAGTTCGGCCTCGCCGATGTCGGTGTCAAGCAGGGCCTGCTCCATCTGCAGCTCGACCCAGCGATCGGCGATTTCCTCATCGCGCTCCTGAAGAGCCCTGGTCAGGCGCTCTCGTACAGCGGCCTCGCTGGTACTCACGCGGATCCCTTCGCGGTCTGCGACCGTTGTCGGTTGGCAGATTTTATCGATCTTCCGGAGGCCCCGGAAGTCGCATCATGCCGGTAGCCCCGCCGCCTTGACTCACCCGCCCAGTCCTCGGCACACGAGGCTCGTGGCGAGTACCCAAAGATCGACCGCCCACACCCGCCGATATCAGCAGCAGCCGGAACCGATCGCCGTCGCACCCGGCAGGGAGCGCTTGTTGCGGGACTCCCGGTTACGGGCGGCGAGTTGGTCATCGGCCGGATAGCCGACCTCCTCCAGGGTCAGGCCATGGGGTCGGACGACATGGACGGCGGAGTCGCGCACCCCCGCGGCGAGCACCTTGGCCGGCCAGTCCGAGGGACGGTGGCCGTCGCCGACGAAGAGCAGGGCGCCCACCAGCGAACGCACCATGTTGTGGCAGAAGGCGTCCGCCCGCACCGTCGCCGTGATGACCCCGTCCGCCCCGCGCACCCAGTCCAGCCGCTGGAGGGTGCGGATGGTGGTGGCGCCGTCGCGCTTCTTGCAGTACGCGGCGAAGTCGTGCTCGCCCAGGAGCCGTTCGGAGGCCGCGTTCATGGCGGCCACGTCCAGCGGCCAGTCATGCCACAGCACATGGCCGCGCAGCAGCGGATCGACCCCGCCGGGGTGGTCGGTGACCCGGTAGGCATAGCGCCGCCAGATCGCGGAGAAGCGGGCGTTGAACCCGGGCGGGGCCTGCTCGACCTTCCAGACCCGTACGTCATGGGGCAGCCGGCCGGCGAGCCGCCGCAGCAGCCTGTCCCGGTGCTCGGCCCACAGCGCCTCGGGCAGATCCACATGGGCCACCTGGCCGCGGGCATGGACCCCCGCGTCGGTGCGGCCCGCGACGGTCAGCTCGAAGGTCTCCGAGGAGCGCGTCACCGTCCGCAGCGCGCTCTCCAGCTCGCCCTGCACGGTGCGCCGCTCGCGCTGCCTGGCCCAGCCCGAGAAGTCCTTGCCGTCGTAACTCAGATCCAGCCGGACCCGTACGAAACCGGGGGCCGCCTCGTCACTCACTGGGTCGTTCCTCTCCACGCGGAACGGGCCCGCTCCCAGGTTCTGGGGGCGGGCCCGTCCGTGACAACGAAAGCCGGAGCGACGCCTCAGGCGTCCTTCGACTCCTCCGTGGCCGGAGCCTCAGTCGCCTCGGCCTCGGCGGCCGGGGCCTCGGTGGCCTCGTCCTTCTTGAGGTTCGCGGCGGCCGTGTCACCGGCGGCGTCCTTGGCGGTGCGCTTGGTGGCGGCCTCGGCCTCGCCGACCGCCTCCTGCTGCACGGTCAGCGCCTCGACCAGCTCGATGACCGCCATCGGGGCGTTGTCGCCACGACGGTTGCCGATCTTGGTGATACGGGTGTAGCCACCCGGCCGGTTCTCGTAGCGCGGGCCGATCTCGGTGAAGAGGGTGTGCACGACGCTCTTGTCGCGGATGGTCTGGAGCACCAGACGGCGGTTGTGAAGGTCGCCCTTCTTCGCCTTGGTGACCAGCTTCTCCGCGACCGGGCGCAGGCGGCGGGCCTTCGCCTCGGTGGTGGTGATCCGGCCGTGCTCGAACAGCGCGGTGGCGAGGTTCGCCAGCAGGAGCCGCTCGTGCGCAGCGCTGCCGCCCAGACGGGCGCCCTTGGCGGGCTTCGGCATGTGTCTCTCCTAGATGTCTGCACCGGCCGTATGAGGTACCGGTGTCAGTGAACAAAATCCAGCCCGTCCGGTGGCTGAGGACAACGCCTCAGCCACAGCGGACCGGCAGGTCTCTAGTACTGCTCGGTCTCGACGAAACCGGCATCCGCGTCGTCATCGGCGCCGAAGGCGTCCGCCGCGGCGGTCGGGTCGAATCCGGGCGGGCTGTCCTTGAGCGCCAGGCCCATACCGGCCAGCTTCGCCTTGACCTCGTCGATCGACTTGGCGCCGAAGTTCCGGATGTCGAGCAGGTCCGCCTCGGACCGCGCCACGAGCTCACCCACGGAGTGGATGCCCTCGCGCTTGAGGCAGTTGTACGAGCGGACGGTGAGCTCGAGCTCCTCGATCGGCAGCGCCAGATCGGCGGCCAGGGCGGCGTCCGTCGGGGACGGGCCCATGTCGATGCCCTCGGCGTCCACGTTCAGCTCGCGGGCCAGGCCGAACAGCTCGACCAGGGTCTTACCGGCCGACGCCATGGCGTCACGCGGCCGCATGGCCTGCTTGGTCTCGACGTCGACGATCAGCTTGTCGAAGTCGGTGCGCTGCTCGACACGGGTCGCCTCGACCTTGTAGGTGACCTTGAGCACCGGCGAGTAGATCGAGTCGACCGGGATCCGGCCGATCTCCTGGCCGACCTGCTTGTTCTGCACGGCGGAGACGTAACCGCGGCCACGCTCGACCGTGAGCTCCATCTCCAGCTTGCCCTTGCCGTTCAGCGTGGCCAGGACCAGGTCGGGGTTGTGCACCTCGACACCGGCCGGCGGGGCGATGTCGGCGGCGGTGACCAGACCCGGGCCCTGCTTGCGCAGGTACATCACGACCGGCTCGTCGTGCTCCGAGGAGACGACCAGCTGCTTGATGTTGAGGATCAGGTCGGTGACGTCCTCCTTGACGCCCGGCACGGTGGTGAACTCGTGCAGGACCCCGTCGATCCGGATGCTGGTGACGGCCGCACCGGGGATCGAGGAGAGGAGCGTACGACGCAGGGAGTTTCCGAGGGTGTAGCCGAAGCCCGGCTCCAGCGGCTCGATCACGAACCGGGAGCGGAACTCGTCGACGACCTCTTCGGTCAACGAGGGACGCTGAGCGATCAGCATGGGTTTGCCTCCAGTCTTCGGCGCCCGCTATTTGACGCCGAACCCTTCAATGGTACGGGCGGTACGGGCCAAACGGCTCCGTACCGCCCGTATCGTCCAGCGGTCTACTACTTGGAGTAGAGCTCGACGATCAGCTGCTCCTGCACCTGGGTGTCGATCACCTGGCGCTCGGGCATGGAGTGCACGAGGATCCGCAGCTGCGACGGAATGGCCTCCAGCCACGCCGGCACCGTGCGCTCGCCCGCCTCGGCCTGAGCCACCTGGAAGGGGGTCAGGGTCCGGGACTTCGTGCGGACCTCGATGATGTCGTTCACGGTGACGCGGGCCGACGGAATGTCGGTCTTGCGGCCGTTCACGTTGATGTGGCCGTGGCGGACCAGCTGACGGGCGTGGTCGCGGGACTTGGCGAAGCCGGCCCGGTAGACCACGTTGTCGAGGCGGGTCTCGAGGATGCGAAGCAAGTTCTCACCGGTCTTGCCGGACTTCTTGTTCGCCTCCGCGTAGTAGCCACGGAACTGCTTCTCAAGGACGCCGTAGATGCGGGTCGCCTTCTGCTTCTCACGGAGCTGCAGCAGGTACTCGCTGTCCTTGGTGCGCCCGCGACCGTGCTCACCCGGGGGGTAAGGACGGATCTCGATCGGGCACTTCGCGCTCTCGCACTTGCTCCCCTTGAGGAAGAGCTTCTGCTTCTCCCGACGGCAACGCTTGCAGTCGGCCCCGGTGTAACGCGCCATTGTTTTTGTTGTCTCCTACTTCAGCCGGTCAGACGCGCCGACGCTTGGGCGGGCGGCATCCGTTGTGCGGAGTCGGAGTGACGTCCTGGATCGAACCCACCTCCAGGCCGGTGGCCTGGAGCGAGCGGATCGCGGTCTCACGGCCGGAGCCCGGACCCTTGACGAACACGTCGACCTTGCGCATGCCGTGCTCCTGCGCGCGGCGGGCGGCCGACTCGGCGGCCATCTGCGCGGCGAACGGAGTGGACTTGCGCGAGCCCTTGAAGCCGACGTGGCCGGCAGAGGCCCAAGAGATCACATTCCCGGTCGGGTCCGTGATCGAGACGATGGTGTTGTTGAACGTGCTCTTGATGTGAGCGTGCCCGTGGGCGACGTTCTTCTTCTCCTTGCGGCGCACCTTCTTGGCGCCGGCCGTCCTGCTCTTCGGAGGCATTCCTGAAATCTCCCGTGGAGGTGGTCGGTCCTACAGCTCGGACCGCTTGACAGCGTCCGGTGCGGACTACTTCTTGCCCGGCTTCTTCTTACCGGCGATCGCGCGACGCGGGCCCTTGCGGGTGCGGGCGTTGGTGCTGGTGCGCTGGCCGTGGACCGGAAGGCCGCGGCGGTGGCGCAGACCCTGGTAGCAGCCGATCTCGACCTTGCGGCGGATGTCGGCCTGGATCTCGCGACGGAGGTCACCCTCGGTCTTGATGTTGTTGTCCACGTACTCGCGGATCTTGACCAGGTCTTCTTCGCCCAGGTCACGAACGCGGGTGTCCGGGTTCACACCGGTGTTGGCGAGCGTCTGCTGGGCAAGGGTGCGACCGATGCCGAAGACGTAGGTGAGGGCGACCTCGACGCGCTTTTCGCGCGGGAGATCAACGCCTGCGAGGCGTGCCATGAATCTGGCTCCAGATGGTTGTCGGAGGTCTTCCGCAGCACCGCTCCCGGCCACCGTTCGCACGGATACCGGGTCCCCGGCCTCCGACCGGGGGTGTCGTCCCCGCGAGGCGGGAACGGGTGACTGCGTATGTACGCAAAGTTATGACGTCGCGCGAAGATGCTGCGAGTGGTGCAGGATATCCGGCCGGTGTGCGTCAGCCCTGGCGCTGCTTGTGGCGCAGGTTGTCGCAAATGACCATGACCCGGCCGTGGCGGCGGATCACCTTGCACTTGTCGCAGATCTTCTTGACGCTCGGCTTGACCTTCATGGTGTGAGGTTCTCCGGGTCGTGAGATCTACTTGTAGCGGTAGACGATCCGTCCGCGCGTGAGGTCGTACGGAGACAGCTCCACCACGACCCGGTCATCGGGCAGGATGCGGATGTAGTGCATGCGCATCTTGCCGCTGATGTGCGCGAGGACCTTGTGACCGTTCTGAAGCTCCACCTTGAACATCGCGTTCGGCAGAGACTCGATCACGGTGCCCTCGATTTCGATGGCGCCTTGCTTCTTGGCCATGTCCTGCTTTCGGGATCGGCTACCTTGATCGGCTCGCCACATGCGGGAGGGCATGCGTGAGCCGACGTGTCAGTCTACGTCAGGGCATCCCGAAACACGAATCCGGGGCATGATGCCCCGGAATCGAGATCTTTATGCCCACGGATGATCGTCAGGCCAGGGGATCGGGCGCGGCCTCCACGCCCAGCTCGGCCAGCTTGGCCTTGCCGCCGTCCACGGCGGTCAGCACCAGCGGGCCCTCCTCGGTCAGCGCGACCGAGTGCTCCCAGTGGCTGGACCAGGTGCCGTCGTCCGTCTTGACGGTCCAGTCGTCGGACAGCACATGCGTCTTCGCGGTGCCCAGGCTCACCATGGGCTCGATCGCGATGCAGAAGCCGGGGCCCAGCCGCGGGCCCTTGCCGCGCTTCTTGGAGACGTAGTTCAGCAGATGCGGGTCCATGTGCATCTGGGTGCCGATGCCATGGCCGCCGTAGTCCTCGATGATCCCGTACTTGCCGGAGGCCGGGCGGGGCTGGCGGCGGATGTAGCCCTCGATCGCCTTGGAGATGTCGATGAGCCGGTGGCCCTTGCGGACCGCCGCGATCCCGGCCCACATCGACTCCTCGGTCACCCGGCTGAGCTCGTGCAGCTCCGGGGCGTGACCGGTGCCCACGAAGGCGGTGAAGGCGGCGTCGCCGTGCCAGCCGTCCACGATCGCGCCCGCGTCGATGGAGATGATGTCGCCGTCCTTGAGGACGGTCTCCTGGTCCGGGATGCCGTGCACCACGATGTCGTTCACCGAGGTGCAGATCGTGGCGGGGAAGCCGCCGTAACCCAGGAAGTTCGACTTGGCGCCGTGGTCGGCGATGACCTTACGGGCGACGTCGTCCAGGTCCTTGGTGGTGGCGCCGGGGACCGCGGCCGCCCGTGTCGCCTCGTGAATGGCGGCGACGACCAGTCCCGCCTCACGCATCTTCGCGATCTGCTCGGGAGTCTTGATCTCCACCATCACTCAGCCTTCCGCGTCCATCGGTTCTGCTCAACAGTACGGCCGCGATGCCCCCGGCGGGGCATCGCGGCCGATCAGCTCTGTTCCCTAGGCCGCCTTGGCCGCCAGGGCGTCCATCGCCCGCTGGGTGACCTCGGACACCTTGCCGAGCGCCGAGATCGTCACGACCAGGCCCTTGGCCTTGTAGTAGTCGATGATCGGCTCGGTCTCCCGGTGGTAGACCTCGAGTCGTTTGCGGACCGTCTCCTCGCTGTCGTCCTCGCGCTGGTACAGCTCGCCGCCGCAGATGTCGCACACACCCGGGACCTTCGGCGGCTTGTACTCCACGTGGAACGTGTGCGAGCTGTCCTGACGGCAGGTACGGCGGCCCGCGATGCGCTTGATCACCTCGGACTCGGGGACCTCCAGGTCCAGCACCGCGTCCAGCGAGACCCCGCGCTCGGCCAGGTAGGCGTCCAGGGCCTCGGCCTGGACCTGGTTCCTCGGGAACCCGTCCAGCAGGAAGCCCGACTGTGCGTCCGGCTGGTCCAGCCGGTCCTCCGCCATGGCGATGGTGACCTCGTCCGGTACCAGCTGCCCGGCCCGCATGTACTCCTGCGCCTGCTTGCCGAGGGGAGTGCCCTGGCTGATGTTCGCGCGGAACAGGTCGCCGGTGGAGATATGCGGGATCGACAGCTTCTCGGCAAGGTACGCGGCCTGCGTACCCTTGCCGGCTCCCGGAGGCCCGACGAGGACGATTCGCATCAGCGGAGGAACCCTTCGTAGTGTCGCTGCTGAAGCTGGCTCTCGATCTGCTTCACAGTCTCCAGGCCGACACCCACGATGATCAGGATGCTCGTGCCGCCGAACGGGAAGTTCTGATTGGCGTTGAGCGTCACCAGTGCCACCGTGGGCACCAGGGCGATCAAGCCCAGATAGAGCGCACCGGGCCACGTGATGCGGTTCAGCACGTAGCTCAGATACTCCGCGGTGGGACGACCAGCCCGGATACCCGGGATGAACCCACCATACTTCTTCATGTTGTCGGCAACTTCTTCGGGGTTGAAGCTGATGGCGACATAGAAGAATGCGAAGAAGACGATCAGCAGGAAGTACGTGGCGATGTAGATCGGGTGGTCGCCCTTGACGAAGTTCTGCGAGATCCAGGTCGCCCAGCCGGCCTTCGAATTGGAGAACTGGACGATCAGCGCCGGAATGTACAGCAGCGATGAGGCGAAGATCACGGGGATCACACCCGCCTGGTTCACCTTCATCGGGATGTAGGTGGACGTACCGCCGTACGAGCGACGGCCGATCATGCGCTTGGCGTATTGCACCGGGATCCGGCGCTGGGCCTGCTCGACGAAGACCACCAGGCCGACCATGGCCAGACCACAGAGGATCACCAGGCCGAACTCCAGCCAGCCCCCCATGATCTTGCCCTGCTGCTTGATGCTCCACATCGCGCTCGGGAACCCGGCGGCGATCGAGACGAACATCAGGATCGACATGCCGTTGCCGATGCCGCGGTCGGTGACCAGCTCACCGAGCCACATGATCAGCGCGGTGCCGGCGGTCATCGTGATGACCATCACGGCGGTAGTGAAGATCGAGTCGTCCCGGACGATCTGGCCGCCGACGGGACAGCTCTGGAAGAGCGAGCCGCTGCGGGCGGTGGCCACCAGGCCGGTGCCCTGCAGAATCGCCAGCGCGATCGTCAGATAGCGGGTGTACTGCGTGATCTTCGACTGCCCGGCCTGACCCTCCTTCTTGAGGGCCTCGAGACGCGGGATCACCACGGTCAGCAGCTGCAGGATGATGCTCGCCGTGATGTACGGCATGATCCCGAGCGCGAAGATGGTGATCTGGAGCAGTGCGCCACCACTGAACATGTTGACCAGGCCGAACAGCCCCTGCTGGCCCTTGGCGAGGTCCATGCACGTCTGGACGTTCTTGTAGTCGATGCCCGGGATCGGGATATGTTGCCCGAGCCTGAAGAGCACGATGATGCCCAGCGTGAACAGCAGCTTCTTGCGCAGGTCGGGCGTCTTGAACGCCCGGGCGAACGCGGTGAGCACGGTGCCTCCTGCGCCCCCCGCGTGCGTGCGCGAGAGGTGACGGTCTTGAGGATCGACGAATACTTATCAGCCAGGACCCGCGCGGAGGCGTACCGCGCGGAAGGTAACAACGCACGCCACCTTACCGGCGACCTGGCCCCGCTTGGAACGACCAACCGGGGATGCCCCGTATCTGGAGCATCCCCGGTCGGGTGTGCACCGTGCTCAGACGAGCTCGGTGACGGTGCCACCGGCAGCGGTGATCTTCTCCTTGGCGGAGCCGGAGACGGCGTCGACCGTCACCTGGAGCGCCACGGAGACCTCACCGGAGCCCAGCACCTTGACGAGCTGGTTCTTGCGCACCGCACCCTTGGCGACCAGATCGGCCACCGTGACCTCGCCACCCTGCGGGTAGAGCGCGGCCAGCTTGTCCAGGTTCACGACCTGGTACTCGGTGCGGAACGGGTTCTTGAAGCCCTTGAGCTTCGGGAGCCGCATGTGGAGGGGCATCTGCCCACCCTCGAAGCGCTCCGGAACCTGGTAGCGGGCCTTGGTGCCCTTGGTGCCACGACCAGCGGTCTTACCCTTGGACGCCTCACCACGACCGACACGGGTCTTGGCGGTCTTGGCGCCAGGGGCGGGCCGGAGGTTGTGGACCTTCAGCGGGTTGTTCTCCGCCATCTCAGTCGACCTCCTCGACCGTCACGAGGTGCCGCACGGTGGTCGCCATGCCGCGGAACTCGGGGCGGTCCTCCTTGACAACCACGTCGCCGAGCTTCTTCAGCCCGAGCGAACGCAGGGTGTCGCGGTGGTTCTGCTTGCTGCCGATGTAGGACTTCGTCTGCGTGATCTTCAGGCGGGCCATGCTCACACACCCACCCCGGCACGCGCCCGCAGCAGAGCGGCGGGGGCGACGTCCTCCAGCGGCAGACCACGGCGGGCGGCGATCTCCTCGGGGCGCTGAAGGCCCTGCAGAGCGGCCACCGTGGCGTGCACGATGTTGATCGGGTTCGACGAACCGAGCGACTTGCTGAGCACGTCGTGGATGCCCGCGCACTCCAGCACGGCGCGCACCGGGCCACCGGCGATCACACCGGTACCGGGGGACGCCGGCTTCAGCAGCACGACACCCGCGGCCTCCTCACCCTGGATCGGGTGCGGGATGGTGCCGGCGATCCGGGGGACCTTGAAGAAGTGCTTCTTGGCCTCCTCCACGCCCTTGGCGATCGCGGCCGGCACCTCCTTGGCCTTGCCGTAACCGACACCCACGGTGCCGTCACCGTCGCCCACCACGACCAGCGCGGTGAAGCTGAAGCGACGACCACCCTTCACAACCTTGGCGACGCGGTTGATCGCGACAACACGCTCGACGTAAGCGGTCTTCTCGGCGGCAGCGCCACCGTCCCGCCGGTCCTTCCGGTCCCGCCGCTCGCCGCCACCGGCGCCGCCACCGCGGCGCTGGGGTCCAGCCATTGGATTTACCTCTCTCGTTTCCGCTTTGCGTTGGAACCGGGGCTCAGAACTGCAGCCCGGCCTCGCGGGCGGCGTCCGCCAGAGCGGCAATCCGCCCGGCGTACTTGTTGCCACCACGGTCGAACACGACGGCCTCGATGCCCGCGGCCTTCGCCCGCTCGGCCACCAGCGCGCCGACCTGCTGCGCCTGGGCGCTCTTGTCGCCCTCGGCCGCCCGGATGGCGCTGTCCAGCGTCGACGCCGAGGCCAGCGTGTGGCCCGCGATGTCGTCGATGACCTGCGCCACCATGTGACGGTTGGACCGCGTCACCACGAGGCGAGGACGGACCGGCGTGCCGGAGACCCGCTTGCGGACGCGGATGTGACGCCGCTTGACGGCAGCCGCCTTACGGGCGTTGCCCTTGGCGATCTTCACACCGTATGCCATGGCTTACTTACCAGCCTTTCCGACCTTGCGGCGGATGACCTCGCCCGCGTACTTCACGCCCTTGGCCTTGTACGGGTCGGGCTTGCGCAGCTTGCGGATGTTCGCGGCGACCTCGCCGACCTTCTGCTTGTCGATGCCCTCGACGCTCAGCTTGGTCGGGGACTCCACCTTGAAGGTGATGCCCTCGGGGGCCTCGACCACGATCGGGTGGCTGTAGCCCAGGGCGAACTCCAGGTTGGAGCCCTTGGCCTGGACGCGGTAACCCACACCGCTGATCTCGAGCGCCTTGCTGTAGCCCTGGGTCACGCCGGTGATCATGTTCGCCACCAGCGTGCGGGACAGGCCGTGCAGGGCCTTGTTCTGACGCTCGTCGTTGGGGCGGATGACAACGAGCGTGTTGTCCTCACCCTTGGCGACATCGATCGGCGCGGCGACGGTGTGCGAGAGAGAACCCTTGGGGCCCTTCACGGCGACCGTGCGGCCATCGATGGTGACGTCCACACCAGCGGGAACCTGGATGGGCAGCTTGCCAATGCGCGACATGTGCTTCCTCCGTTCCCTGGTTACCAGACGTAGGCGAGGACTTCCCCACCCACGCCCTTCTTGCCGGCCTGCTTGTCGGTGAGGAGCCCGTGCGACGTGGAGATGATCGCCACGCCCAGGCCGCCGAGCACCTTCGGCAGGTTGGTGGACTTTGCGTAGACCCGCAGACCCGGCTTCGAAATCCGCTTGATGCCGGCGATCGAGCGCTCGCGGTTCGGGCCGAACTTCAGCTCGAGGGTGAGGTTCTTGCCGACCTCGGCGTCCTCGACCTTCCAGCCGGTGATGTAGCCCTCCTGCTGGAGGATCTCCGCGATATGCGACTTGATCTTGCTGTGGGGCATCTGGACGGAGTCGTGATACGCCGAGTTCGCGTTTCGCAGACGTGTCAGCATGTCTGCGATCGGATCGGTCATGGTCATGATGGCCTTCGGCCTCTCTCGCCGGGGTTTCCTGTATGCGCCATCCCTCTCACCCACTCACGGTGGGCACGGGTGCGGCGCGGGGACCTACGGCGTAGTAAGGATTCTGGGCGGCGAGCGCCCAACCGTTCCACTCTACGGGAGTGGACGGGCGGGGCTCGCCATCCATTTGCTTACCGAGAGTCCGGTACCAGCCCAAAATTCCATCTTTCGCCCGCCAGGGCGCCCGTTGAGGGCGGTGGCGGAAGACGGGTGGGCTGTTACCAGGAGCTCTTGGTCACGCCCGGCAGCTCGCCACGGTGAGCCATCTCACGAAGGCACACGCGGCACAGGCCGAACTTACGGTAGACGGAGTGCGGACGTCCGCAACGCTGGCAGCGCGTGTACCCACGCACGCCGAACTTGGGCTTGCGGGCGGCCTTGGCAATGAGAGCCTTCTTCGCCACGGCTCACGCCTCCTTGAACGGGAAGCCGAGGTGACGCAGCAGGGCGCGGCCCTCGTCGTCGTTGGTCGCCGTGGTCACCACGGTGATGTCCATACCCCGGACGCGGTCGATCTTGTCCTGGTCGATCTCGTGGAACATGACCTGCTCCGTGAGACCGAAGGTGTAGTTGCCCCGGCCGTCGAACTGCTTCGGCGACAGACCGCGGAAGTCGCGGATGCGCGGCAGCGCGAGCGACACCAGACGGTCCAGGAACTCCCACATGCGGTCACCGCGGAGGGTGACGTGGGCGCCGATCGGCTGGCCCTCACGCAGCTTGAACTGCGCGATGGACTTACGGGCCTTGGTGACGGCGGGCTTCTGGCCGGTGATCGTGGAGAGGTCGCGGATGGCGCCCTCGATCAGCTTGGAGTCGCGGGCGGCGTCGCCCACACCCATGTTGACCACGACCTTGGTCAGACCCGGGATCTGCATGACGTTCTCGTAGGAGAACTGCTCCTGCAGCTTGCCCTGGATCTCTTCGCGGTAGCGCGCCTTGAGGCGCGGTGCAGTGGTGGTGGCAGTCATCAGATGTCCTCACCGGTCCGCTTGGCAACGCGGATCTTGTTGCCCTCGTCGTCGAAGCGGTATCCGACGCGGGTGACGACCTTGTTGCCGTCCTTCTCCACCACGAGCTGCACGTTGCTCACGTGGATCGGGGCTTCGGTCGTCACGATGCCGCCGGTCTTCGAACCACGAGCGGTCTGTCCGGCCTTGGTGTGCTTCTTGACCCGGTTGACACCCTCGACCAGGACACGGTCCTCGCGCGGGAAGGCCGCGATGACCTTGCCCTGCTTGCCCTTGTCCTTACCGGTGATGACCTGGACCAGGTCGCCCTTCTTGATCTTCATCGGTTACAGCACCTCCGGCGCGAGCGAGATGATCTTCATGAACTTCTTCTCGCGCAGCTCACGGCCCACCGGGCCGAAGATACGGGTGCCACGGGGGTCGCCATCGTTCTTGAGGATGACGGCCGCGTTCTCGTCGAAGCGGATGTACGAACCGTCCGGGCGGCGGCGCTCCTTGACGGTGCGCACGATGACCGCCTTGACGACGTCACCCTTCTTCACGTTGCCACCGGGGATCGCGTCCTTGACGGTGGCGACGATGACGTCACCGATGCCCGCGTAGCGGCGACCGGAGCCACCGAGAACACGGATGCAAAGGATTTCCTTCGCGCCCGTGTTGTCGGCGACGCGCAGTCGCGACTCCTGCTGGATCACGTCTATCTCCTGATCGTCTGCCGGTTCCCGGCAGGGGCTGGATATTCCCAGCCCCTGCCGAGCCTGGCGGAACTGTCCTGCGGACTATTGCCCGCAGGAATTACTTAGCCTTCTCGAGGATCTCGACGACGCGCCAGCGCTTGGTCGCGGACAGCGGCCGGGTCTCCATCAGGAGGACGCGGTCGCCGACACCCGCGGCGTTCTGCTCGTCGTGCGCCTTGAGCTTGTTCGTACGGCGGATGACCTTGCCGTACAGCGCGTGCTTGACGCGGTCCTCGACGGCGACGACGACGGTCTTGTCCATCTTGTCGCTGACGACCAGACCCTCACGGGTCTTGCGGAAGCCGCGGTTCTGCGTTGCGTTCTCAGTCACATTCGTCTCGCTCATCAGGCGCTCTCCACCGTCTCGATGCCGAGCTCGCGCTCCCGCATCAGGGTGTAGATCCGGGCGATGTCCTTGCGGACGGCCTTCAGCCGGCCGTGGTTCTCAAGCTGTCCGGTCGCCGCCTGGAAGCGGAGGTTGAACAGCTCTTCCTTGGCCTCACGGAGCTTGCCAACGAGGTCCTCGTTGTTCAGCTCACGCAGCTCGGACGCCTTGGTACCGGCCGCCATCACGACTCACCTGCCTCGCGCCGCACGATCCGGCACTTCATCGGGAGCTTGTGAGCAGCGCGGGTGAGCGCCTCACGCGCAGTCTTCTCGTTCGGGAAGGACAGCTCGAACATCACCCGGCCGGGCTTGACGTTCGCGACCCACCACTCCGGCGAACCCTTACCGGAACCCATGCGGGTCTCGGCAGGCTTCTTCGTCAGCGGACGGTCCGGGTAGATGTTGATCCAGACCTTGCCGCCACGCTTGATGTGGCGGGTCATCGCGATACGAGCGGCCTCGATCTGCCGGTTGGTGACGTACGCCGGGGTGACGGCCTGGATGCCGTACTCGCCGAACGCCAGCTCCGTGCCGCCCTTGGCCATGCCGGACCGCTTGGGGTGGTGCTGCTTGCGGTGCTTGACCCTGCGAGGGATCAGCATGTCGGTCAGGCCTCCGTTCCAGTGCTCTCAGCAGCCGGAGCGGCGGTGGCCTCGGCCTTGGGGGCCTCGGCGGGGGCGCTCTGCTGCTGCTGCGGCTTACGGCCACGGCCACCGCGCTCGCCACCACGGCGCTGCGGGCGGTCGCTGCCACCGCGCGACGGGCGGTTGCCGGCGCGGGCGGCGGCGTTCTCGGCGCGGACCTCGGCGATGTTCTTGACGTCGCCCTTGTAGATCCACACCTTGACGCCGATGCGGCCGAAGGTGGTCTTGGCCTCGAAGAAGCCGTAGTCGACGTTCGCGCGGAGCGTGTGCAGGGGCACACGGCCCTCGCGGTAGAACTCCGAGCGGGACATCTCGGCGCCGCCGAGACGGCCACCACACTGGATCTTGATGCCCTTGGCACCGGCCTTCATCGAGCTCTGCATCGACTTGCGCATCGCACGACGGAAGGAGACGCGGGAGGAGAGCTGCTCGGCGACGGCCTGGGCCACCAGCTGAGCGTCCACCTCGGGGTTCTTCACCTCGAGGATGTTCAGCTGCACCTGCTTGCCGGTCAGCTTCTCCAGCTCGCCGCGGATACGGTCGGCCTCCGCGCCGCGACGGCCGATGACGATGCCCGGCCGGGCGGTGTGGATGTCGACGCGGACGCGGTCACGGGTGCGCTCGATCTCCACCTTGGAGATGCCCGCGCGCTCCATGCCCTTCGTCATCATCCGGCGGATGGCGACGTCTTCCTTGACGTAGTCCTTGTACAGCTTGTCGGCGTACCAGCGCGACTTGAAGTCGGTGGTGATGCCGAGCCGGAACCCGTGCGGGTTAACCTTCTGGCCCATTACCGGGTTCCTTCCTTGCTGCTGACGACCACGGTGATGTGGCTGGTCCGCTTGCGGATCCGGTAGGCGCGGCCCTGGGCACGCGGACGGAACCGCTTCAGGGTCGGGCCCTCGTCGACGTACGCCTCGGAGATGAAGAGGCTGTCGGCGTCGGTGTGGTCGTAGTTGTGCGCGGCGTTGGCGATGGCGCTGTCCAGCACCTTGCCGACCGGCACGCTCGCGGCCTGCGGGGCGAAACGCAGGACCGCCTGAGCCTCCGTGGCACTCATGCCACGGATGAGGTCCACCACGCGGCGGGCCTTCATGGGCGTGACGCGGATGTACCGCGCCTGGGCCCTGGCTTCCATGGTTGTCCCTTCGGTGTCTGTCATGAGTCTCTTCCGCCGATCAGCGACGACGCGACTTACGGTCGTCCTTCTCGTGGCCGCGGAAGGTGCGGGTCGGCGCGAACTCGCCGAGCTTGTGGCCGACCATCGACTCGGTGACGAACACCGGGACGTGCTTGCGGCCGTCGTGCACCGCGATCGTGTGGCCGAGCATGGCCGGGACGATCATCGAGCGGCGGGACCAGGTCTTGATGACGTTCTTGGTGCCGGCTTCGTTCTGGACATCCACCTTCTTGATCAGGTGGTCGTCGACGAAGGGCCCCTTCTTGAGACTGCGCGGCATCTAAACCCGCTCCTAGCGCTTCTTGTTCGTCTTGCGGCGGCGGACGATGTACTTGTTGCTGGCCTTCTTCGGCGAGCGCGTACGGCCCTCCTTCTGACCCCACGGCGAGACCGGGTGGCGACCACCGGAGGTCTTGCCCTCACCACCACCGTGCGGGTGGTCGACGGGGTTCATGACCACACCACGAACGGTCGGGCGGACGCCCTTCCAGCGCATGCGGCCGGCCTTGCCCCAGTTGATGTTCGACTGCTCGGCGTTGCCGACCTCGCCGACGGTGGCGCGGCAGCGGACGTCGACCAGGCGGATCTCACCGGACGGCATGCGGAGGTGGGCCATGGAGCCCTCCTTCGCCAGCAGCTGCACGGAGGCACCCGCGGAGCGGGCGAACTTCGCGCCGCCGCCGGGCCGCAGCTCGATGGCGTGGAGCGTGGTACCAACCGGGATGTTGCGCAGCGAGAGGTTGTTACCGGGCTTGATGTCGGCGCCGGGGCCGTTCTCGATCCGGTCGCCCTGCGTCAGGCCGCGCGGCGCGAGGATGTAGCGCTTCTCGCCGTCGGCGTAGTGCAGCAGCGCGATGCGCGCGGTGCGGTTGGGGTCGTATTCGATGTGTGCGACCTTCGCCGGGACGCCGTCCTTGTCGTGACGGCGGAAGTCGATCACGCGGTACGCACGCTTGTGACCGCCACCCTGGTGGCGGACCGTGATGCGGCCGGCGTTGTTACGACCACCCTTGCTGTGCAGCGGGCGGACCAGCGACTTCTCCGGCGTGGACCGCGTGATCTCGACGAAGTCGGCGACGCTGGAGCCACGACGGCCCGGGGTCGTCGGCTTGTACTTGCGGATACCCATTTCTCAGTCCTCGGAAGATTCCGGACTTCTGGACGTTCCGATCTCCGTTAGGAGACCGGGCCGCCGAAGATGTCGATGCGGTCGCCCTCGGCGAGGGTCACGATGGCGCGCTTGGTGTCCTTGCGCTTGCCGTAGCCGGTGCGGGTGCGCTTGCGCTTGCCCTGCCGGTTGATCGTGTTGACCCCGGTGACCTTGACCGAGAAGACCGCCTCGACGGCCTGCTTGATCTGGGTCTTGTTCGCGCGCGGGTCGACGATGAACGTGTACTTGTTCTCGTCCAGCAGCGCGTAGCTCTTCTCCGAGACCACCGGCTTGACGAGCACGTCGCGGGGGTCGGTGAAGGTCTTGCTGGTGACAGCGGTCGCCTCACTCATCAGGCGGCGCTCCCTTCGGTCTTCTCAGCGGCCTTGGGACCAGCCACGAAGGACTCGAAGGCGGCCTTGGTGAAGACCACGTCGTCGGAGACGAGCACGTCGTACGTGTTCAGCTGGCCCGGCTCCAGGATGTGCACCTGGGGCAGGTTGCGGGCGGACAGCCACGCGGCCTCGTCGCTCCGCTCGGCGACCAGGAGCAGGTTCTTGCGCTCGCTGATCTTGCCCAGCAGGGTCTTCGCGGCCTTGGTGGAGATGTCGCCGTCGACCACGCCGGTCACGACGTGGATCCGCTCGTGACGCGCCCGGTCGGAGAGGGCACCGCGCAGCGCGGCGGCCTTCATCTTCTTCGGGGTGCGCTGGCTGTAGTCGCGCGGCACGGGGCCGTGCACGACGCCACCGCCGGCGAACTGCGGAGCGCGGGTCGAGCCCTGGCGCGCGCGGCCGGTGCCCTTCTGGCGGTAGGGCTTCTTGCCACCGCCTCGGACCTCACCGCGGGTCTTGGTCTTGTGCGTGCCCTGGCGGGCAGCGGCCAGCTGGGCGACGACGACCTGGTGGATCAGCGGAACGCTGACCTGCGCGTCGAAGATCTCCGCGGGGAGCTCGACGGTCCCGGCCTTGTCGCCAGCCGGCGAAAGGATGTCAATGGTGCTCATCGGTTACCTCAGGCCCCCTTGGCCGCGGTACGGACCAGGACGAGGCCGCCGTTCGGACCAGGAACCGCTCCCTTGATCAGGAGCAGACCCTTCTCCGCGTCAACGGCGTGGACGGTCAGGTTCTGGGTGGTGACCCGCTCATTGCCCATGCGGCCGGCCATGCGCAGGCCCTTGAACACGCGGCCCGGGGTGGCGCAGCCACCGATGGAGCCCGGCGAGCGGTGCTTGCGCTGGGTGCCGTGGCCGGCGCCGAGGCCGCCGAAGCCGTGGCGCTTCATGACACCGGCGGTGCCCTTGCCCTTGCTGGTGCCGGTCACGTCGACCTTCACACCGGACTCGAACACCTCGGCCGTGACTTCCTGGCCGAGCGTGTACTCACCGGCGTCGGTGGTACGCAGCTCCACCAGGTGGCGGCGCGGGGTCACATCGGCCTTGGCGAAGTGGCCCTTGAGGGGCTTGTTCACCTTGCGCGGGTCGATCTCGCCGAAGGCGATCTGGACGGCGCTGTAGCCGTCCGCGTCATCGGTACGGACCTGGGTCACGACGCAGGGACCGGCCTTGACGACGGTGACCGGGACGACACGGTTGTTCTCGTCCCACACCTGCGTCATGCCGAGCTTCTCGCCCAGGACGCCCTTGATCTGCTTAGCCATCTCGCGCGTCACCTCAGAGCTTGATCTCGATGTCGACGCCCGCCGGCAGGTCGAGACGCATCAGCGAGTCGACGGTCTTCGGCGTGGGGTCGAGGATGTCGATGAGGCGCTTGTGCGTACGCATCTCGAAGTGCTCGCGCGAGTCCTTGTACTTGTGCGGCGACTTGATGACGCAGTACACGTTCTTCTCTGTGGGCAGCGGCACCGGGCCCGCGACCGACGCACCAGTGCGGGTCACCGTCTCGACGATCTTCTTCGCCGAGGAGTCGATGACCTCGTGGTCGTAGGCCTTGAGCCGGATGCGGATCTTCTGTCCCGCCATGGCTACTTCGTAGTCCTGTCTCTCGTAACGCTCTGGGACCCGGTGGCGTTCGCGTCCTCCTCCACCCCACTTCCGACCCACGCGGTCGGGCGTGTCGCAGTCCTTCTCATAAATCTCCATATGGAGATCCCTGGTGAAGGGGGTTGCTGGGGGAGAAAGTCACCCACCGGGCGCCTGGCTGGGGCCCCGCTGACGCTTCCCGGAAGATTCCCGTACTTCCGCCCCTGATCAGGGGCGACGAGTACCGTGGGACTCGCTTCCAGTCCTCCCGGCGAGAGGCGCGCAGCATCGGCACTCAACCGAGCAACCTGGTTAGTGTGCCATAGGGGCTGCTCCTGATGCCAATCAGGGGCGCGGAAGCGTACCCCCTGCGGGGGGCCGTTCAAACTCGGTGCGCACCGGAGGCCGGGGCGGCAGTGTCACGTGCGAGTGTGAGATTCGGGATGTCACTCAATGTGACCCCGCACACAACAGGGCACAAGCCCCAACCGGCCACCCTCCCCATACGTCTCCCCCCCAGGGGAACACACGACACACTCGCACTCCGGGGCACGGCATGCTCACGCGGCATGCGCACGCGGCCGATTCACCCGCCCCGCTGACACCCCCTGGAAGCGCCCCCGATGACCTCCACCGCGCAGGCCCCCGGCCCAGCCACCTCACCACCAAGACGACGGGGGCGCACCACTCGGAGCGCCCGCCCCCGGAAGGTGGCGGTGGCACTGGCCGCCGGTGCGGCCCTGATCGCCGGGGTCGTGTTCGCGTTACGCGACGACGACAACGGCGGCGGCAAGGGCGCGGCCCGCGCCACGGCCCCGGCAGCCCTGCCGCCCGACGCCATCTCGGCCACCTCCAGACCCCCTCGCCCGGGCTCCCCCGCCACCGCGAGCGGCGAGTTCGTCACCGCGAAGTCCTCCGGCGCGGTGATCGGCAAAGGAAGCGCCCCGCGGCGGTTCAAGGTCATGGTGGAGAAGGGCACCGGCATCGACGCGAAGCGGGCCGCGGCCGAAATCTCGGCAATCCTCGCCGACAAACGCGGCTGGACCAACGACGGCAAGCACTCGTTCCAGCTGGTCGCCGACGGCCCCTCCGACTTCGAGGTGAAGATCGCCACCCCGGACACGGTCGACAAGATCTGCGGCGCCGTGGGCCTGGACACCCATGGCGAGGTCAACTGCGACGCCGGCTCCCAGATCATGGTCAACCTCGAACGCTGGAACACCGGCTCACCGGAGTTCTCCGGCCCCATCAGCGGCTACCGGGCGCTGATCGTCAACCACGAGGTCGGCCACCGCATCGGCCACGGCCACGAGACCTGCCCCGGGAAGGGCAAACGGGCGCCGGTGATGATGCAGCAGATATACGGGCTCAAGGGTTGTGTCGCGAACGAGTGGCCCTACAGCGCGAACGGCAGGTACCTCGAGGGCCCGGCGGTCCCGTGACGACTACAGGTGATCGATCGCGGTGAGGTCGATGTCGAATGCGAGGCCCCAGCCCGACGGTCATCCGCGAACGTACCCGGAGCCCGTCAGGCGCAGTTCGGAACAGTCCAGGTGGCGGCTCGGCGACGCGGGAGCGACGTCCGATCCGTGTAGGTGATTTTCGATCCCCGAACGGGCGAGGGCTCCGTACTGTCCGACATCCACCCCACCTCGCACGGTCCTCGCTACGCGACCCGAAAGGACTTCGTCTACGGGGAGGACATCACGATCGGCGAGTGGACCGTCTCGACCGAGAACCTGCCGCGCTACACATAGCGAAGCACGGCCCTCGGGGAGGCACGGTGGTGCGGCGACCGCGCCCACGGTAGGTTCGGCGCGCCGAGACGAGGGGGATCGGGATGGCAGGCGTGCCGTTGCGGGTGGAGATCTTACGGGCGGGCGAGGAGCACGTGGCGCAGATCGCGCGCCTCGCCGAGTCACGGAGCCTGAACGGGCCGGATGGCGCCCGGGGCTCGGTGGAGGGCGGCTCGACGGCGGGCGGCTTCCTGGTCTCGGCGTACACCGAGGCCGACTACCGCGCCCGGCTGGAGAGCTCCGAGCACTTCTACGTGGCGGTCAAGGGCGGGCAGGTGCTGGCGTTCCTGCTGGCCTACAGCTCCGACCAGGTCGAGCCGGACGAATGGCTGAACCGCCGGATCAAGACGGCGCTCGGCAGCTTCCTGGTGATCAAGCAGATCTGTGTGGCCCGGGACGCGGCGCGGGCCGGGATCGCCTCGATGCTCTACTACCACGTCCTCGACCAGTGGCACGAGAGCCCGGTGATCGCCGCCGTGGTCAACGATCCGCCCAACGACGCGTCCGCGCGCTTCCACCACAAGCTCGGCTTCCAGGAGCTGACCCGGCTGACCCCGCCGGACGGGCTGCCCCGGGTGGTGTGGGTGTGGCGCAAACCGCGTGAGGCGATGCTGCACGCGCAGTACGGGACCGCGGTGGACCTCTACAAGCACGAGGACAACCTCAACTGGCAGAAGCTGAACAACTTCTTCTACATCACGGCGGGCCTCGCGGCCGCCACCGCCTTCTGCCTCGGCAAGGAGGGCGCGGGAGGCAGCCTGGGCAAGGGGCTCGCGATGATCATCGCGATCATGGGCATCGGGGTGTCGCTGGGCTTCTCCCTGATGCTGCGCTTCGGCCGTCAGTACCTTCTGGCGCGCAAGGAGGCGGTGATCGAGCTCGAGGAGTACATGGCCTGGCACGGCGGCGAGCGGATAGTCAATCGCCGCACCGACGACCCCGGCTCGGCCTATCTGAAGGTCTCCCCGACCGGCGCGATCATGATGCTGCTGCCCGTGCTGGTGGCGGTCTGCTGGCTCGCGGTGCTCGGGGTGCTGATCTCCGACTGAGCGACCCGGCTCCCTCGCCGCGGGCGCCCGCGTGCCCCGCGTGCCCCGCGGGCGCGCGTCCCGCGCCCGCGCACCACCGGCGGGACGATGTGTCCGGTCTGTGACCGATACCTCCCGGACACCGGACAACCTGTCAAGATCACCGCCCGTCCTTTCACTCGGAGCAGCCGGAGACTACGTGCTGCCGAAGTGACAGGGTCACCAAATTGAACAGTCGATGGACAGTGCGGGGGACGGGCACCACCCGCAGGCAGACGCTGGCCGCGCTGGCGGCACTCACGGCGGCGGGGGCGGCCGGGGTCGCCGGAGTCGCCGGTTGCGGCGGTGGGGGCGGTGGAGGCTCGCGCGGCGCGGCGTCCGTGCCGGCCGGGCCCGCGCGGGCCGATGCCCCCGGGGCGGCGGAGCCCTTCACCTCGACGGTGGGCGACAAGCAGGCGCTGCTGCTGCAGATCATGGCGCACCCCGACGACGATCTGTACTTCATGAACCCGGACGCCGAGCAGGTGCTGCGCTCGGGCGTCCCGGTGGTGTGCGTGTACGTGACGGCCGGCGAGGCCCGGGGGATCAACCACCAGGCGGGGACGCCGATCCCGCCCGCCGACAAGGCCGCCTACTCCGCCTCCCGCCATCAGGGGCTGCGGCAGGCGTACGCGCGGATGATCGGGCTGAACCAGTTCGCGCCCTGGCAGCGGTCGGTGCTGCGGCTGCCCGGCGGGGTCACCGCGGAGACCAACTCCCTTGCCGGCGGCGCCCGCAGGGTCCGGCTGATCTTCCTCAACATCGCGATGCTGTCGGAGGGCGGCGTACGGATCCCCGCACTGTGGAGCACCCCCGGCGCGGTGATGAACACCCTCCTGGCCACCGGTTCCCCCGTGCCGCACCCGAGTTCGTACGGCCATCGGACGCTGGTCGACGTGCTCGCGGAGATCATGGACCGCTATCGGCCCACGCTGATCCACACGCTGGACCCGGACCCCGACTTCCAGGTGCACGACGCGCTGCACCCCAAGGACAACGATCAGCCGGGGTGCTCGGACCACCGCGACCACACCCCGGTCGCGCTGTTCACCTGGAAGGCGATCGCCCAGTGGGTGGCCGCGTCGACCCAGCGGGACAAGCACGCCCCGCGCTTCACCACCACCGCGTTCCGCGGCTACTACAACCAGCGCTGGCCGCACAATCTGCCGCCCGCGGTGCTCGCCCGGAAGGCGCGGGTGATCAAGTCCTACGGCGGCGCCCCGGACTGGGACTGCGGCAACGCGGCCGGTTGCGGCGACTACAGCCAGGGCGGAGTGCGCCCGCTGCGGAACCGTAAGGGCTGGATCCGCTCCACCCACTACCGCTACCCCACCGCCCTGCCCGCCCCCACCACCGACGCCCAGGGCCGGCTCGTGGCGTACGGCGTGCTCGGTGCCCAGGCCGTGCGGTGGCGCGAGACGGCGTCCGGCAGCGGGCGGTTCGGGGCGCCACTGGGGCTCGGCGGCGGACCGCTCGCCCCGGCGCTCGCCGCGGCGCGGGACAGCGCGGGGCGTCAGGTGCTGTTCGGCCTGCGGTTCGCGGCGCCGGGCGGCGAGGGCGCGGCCGCCCTGCGCGAGATCGTGGTGCTGGAACAGCGCCGCCCGGACGGCCCGTTCCGCGCCTGGACCGGACTCGGCACGCCCGAGGCCAGTGCCGAACACGGCCGCCGGGTCGGCTGCCCGGCGGCGGTCGCCACCCCCGACGGCCGGGTCCATCTCTTCGTACGGACCGCGGACAAGGGCCTGGCCACCCGCGTACGGGACGCGAGCGGCCGCTGGAGTCCCTGGCAGCGGCTCGGCGGCGCCGAGATCCAGGACGGGCTGACCGCGCTGCTGGACGCGGACGGGCGGGTTCATGTCCTCGCCCCCGGCCGCGACACCGTCCACCACTGGGCGCAGGAGTGGGACGGTGGCCCGGTCGCGCTGCGCCCGCCGACCGGTCTGCCGCGCCCCGGCGGGGATCCGCTGGCCGCCGCGGTGGCCCCCGACGGCTCGCTCGCGCTGGTCTACCGCACCCCCGCGGCCACCGTGCCCGCCGTCCACGGCGACGACACCTCGCTCACGGTGCGGCACTTCGAGGGCTACGGGGCGATCGCCGCGCACACCGTGGCCGAACCGTCCGGCCGCCGCGAGGCGAGGACGCTGCTGCTGGCCGGCCGCGACCTGGGCGGGGAGGTCCAGGTCCAGTACGGCACCGGCCCGGACGCCAGGCCCCTGCGCTCCCCCGGCCATCTGATCCCGGTCGGCGCCCCGGCCCTGCTGGCGGACGACGGCCACCAGGGCGTCTGCGTGGTGGGCATGGCCCCGGACGCCACCCCCTGGATCTGGCGCCCACACCCCACGAAACGGGCCTGACGGCCCGGCCCGCCACCGGAGTGCGGACCGGGGACGCCGCCCCGGCCCGTGTCCGGCACACACCCCGGCGTGGCGGTGTCCCTGGCACGGCGCCCCAATCCGCGTCCCCGGTGCGGCGTTCCCGGTCCATGTGCGGCGAGCATTCACGCCGTGCGGCATGACCGGGCCCCACCCGCCGTCTCCGGTCCGGGTGGGGCCCCGTCATGTCCGGCCGTGGGCCGGGGGCGCGTTGGTGCGCGCGCTCAGCGCCGTGCCGCGGCGGCACGCCGGCGGGGGCGGGCGGCCTCGGGTTCCTCGGCCTCCTCGTCCTCTTCAGGCTCCTCGGACTCCTCGTACGCCTCGGCGTGCTCCGCGTCCTCGGTGTCCTCCGGCTCCTCCTCGTCCTCCTCGAAACCGGATTCCGGCTCGGACTCGGCGTCTTCGGGCGCCTCCTCGTACTCCTCCTCCGGCGCATCGTCCGCGTCCGCGGCCGCGCCGTCCTCGTCGTCGTACGCGTCCTCCGACTCGTCCGCGCGCTCTTCCCCGGCGTCGCCTTCGGCTTCGCCCTCGTCGCCGGACTCGGACCGCGGCTCATCGGCTTCTCCCCCGGCCTCGTCCTCGGCCTTGTCGCGCTCTTCCTCCTCCATGGCCGTCTCGTGGTCGCGCACGACCTCGCCGTCCCGGATCTCGCCGCGCCAGCCGTCCGTGGCCTCGCCGCGCATCATGATGAACTTGCGGTAGAGCTTCAGGTCGAGGCGCGCCCGGCGGCCCTGAGCCCGCCAGATGTTGCCGGTCTTCTCGAAGAGGCCCTTGGGGAAGTACTCCAGGACCAGCAGCACCCGGGTGAGGTTGTCGCCGAGCGGATGGAAGGTGACGACGCCCTTGACGGTGCCCTTCGCACCCTCGGTGGTCCAGGTGATCCGCTCATCGGGCACCTGCTCGGTGACGTTCGCCCGCCAGCTGCGGGTGGACTTGGCGACCTTCACCTTCCAGTTGCTGCTGGTGTCGTCGGCCTTCTCGACGCTGACGACTCCCTTGGCGAAGGTGCTGAACTCCTGGAACTGGGTCCACTGGTCGTACGCCTCGCGGACCGGCACTCCGACGTCGATGTCCTCGACGACCGTCACACTCTTCGACTTGCCGCCTCCGCTCTTGCCCCGGCCCTTGCCGAAGACGCCCTTGACCTTGTCCTTCAGCGATTCCTTGAGGGAATCCTTCAGCTGGGACGAGCCGGCCTTCATCAGCGCCTGCCCCGGCGACTTGCCCTCGGCGAGGGACTGCGCGCCCTTGGCGAGGCCGGTGCCGAGGCCGGAGATCGCGTGTGTCGCCCGCGCCTGGACGTAGTTGCGCAGCTCGTCCTTGAGCCGGTCGGTGGCCGGGTTGCCGACGATGTCGTCCTTGAGCTTGCCCAGCGTGTCAGCCATTGCGGCCCCCCGCGGTCCTGGCGGTCTTCTTGGCCCGGGCGGCGCCCGAGGTGGCGGTCTTCTTGGCCTTCCCGGAGCCGGAGGCGGCGGTCTTCTTCGCCGGACGGGCCGGGGCCTTGGCCGCCGTCTTGCGGGGAGGCTTCGGCGGCTTCGGTTTCCGCTTCGGCCCGGAGTCCGCGTCGGCCCCCTCCCGCTCGGCGGGCTCCTCGTCCTCGGCGCGGCCCTCGTCCCGGGCGTCTTCGCCCTCGTCCTCGTCCCGGTCGTCCTCGCTCTCACCGCGCAGCAACGCGGTGCGATCGTGCAGCGAATCGGCGAGGCCGCCCACCCGGTCGGACACGGCCTTGGTCGCGGCCTGCCGGGTGGCGTCGACGAGTTCCTGACGCACCTGTCCGTTGAGGCCGCTCAGCAGCGGCATCTCGGCGAGGGACTTCTTCAACTGCTGCGGATCCAGCGTGATCTTCTTACCGGCCAGCAACATGCCCAGCCCGAAAGCGAGTTTCGCCTTCTTGGTGCGCCCGAGGAGGTAGCCTCCCACGACCGCGACCGTGATCTTGCCATTTGTCATCATCTGTTCGCTCCCGAAGTCGAACGCGGCTTCGATGTGGACGGCCGGGTACCCACATACGAAAGAGCCCCACCCGCCAGTGGCGAATGGGGCTCTTTGCTCCGGGGAGCGTCAGGTCACTTGTTGATCTTGGTGACCTGGCCGGCGCCGACGGTCCGGCCACCCTCACGGATGGCGAACTTCAGGCCCTCCTCCATGGCGACCGGCTGGATCAGCTGGACGGACATCTCGGTGTTGTCGCCCGGCATGACCATCTCGGTGCCCTCGGGGAGGGTCACAACGCCCGTCACGTCCGTGGTACGGAAGTAGAACTGCGGACGGTAGTTGTTGAAGAACGGCGTGTGGCGGCCACCCTCGTCCTTGGACAGGATGTACGCCTGGGCCTCGAACTCGGTGTGCGGAGTGACCGAACCCGGCTTGATGATGACCTGGCCGCGCTCGACGTCCTCGCGCTTGATGCCGCGGAGCAGCAGACCGACGTTCTCACCGGCCTGGCCCTCGTCGAGCAGCTTGCGGAACATCTCGATACCGGTGACGGTGGTCGAGGTCTTCTCCTGCTTGATGCCGATGATGTCGACGTTCTCGTTGACCTTCAGCACACCGCGCTCGATACGGCCGGTGACGACCGTACCGCGACCGGTGATGGTGAAGACGTCCTCGATCGGCATCAGGAACGGCTTGTCGACGTCGCGCTCGGGCTGCGGGATCGACTCGTCGACGGCCTTCATCAGGTCGAGGACGGACTTGCCCCACTCGGCGTCACCCTCGAGCGCCTTGAGCGCCGAGACCTTGACGACCGGAACGTCGTCGCCCGGGAACTCGTACTCGGAGAGCAGCTCGCGGACCTCGAGCTCGACGAGCTCCAGGATCTCCTCGTCGTCCACCATGTCGGCCTTGTTCAGGGCGACAACGATGTACGGCACGCCGACCTGGCGGGCCAGGAGCACGTGCTCCTTGGTCTGCGGCATCGGGCCGTCGGTGGCGGCGACCACGAGGATGGCGCCGTCCATCTGCGCGGCACCGGTGATCATGTTCTTGATGTAGTCCGCGTGACCGGGGCAGTCAACGTGCGCGTAGTGACGCGACTCGGTCTGGTACTCGACGTGCGCGATGGAGATCGTAATACCGCGCTGGCGCTCCTCAGGAGCCTTGTCGATCTGGTCGAAGGCCGAGGCCTCGTTCAGGTCCGGGTACGCGTCGTGCAGCACCTTGGTGATCGCAGCGGTAAGCGTGGTCTTACCGTGGTCGATGTGACCGATGGTGCCGATGTTGACGTGCGGCTTAGTCCGCTCGAACTTCGCCTTCGCCACTGGGGTCCTCCTGTGGAGTGGTTCTGTAACGCATCCACGCTTTGCGGATGGGTTCAGGTTTTCTTACCGAACCGGCCAGGACCCCGAGGGGGATGCCCTTCGCCGTATTCGTCTGGGGGGCCGGCGCCCGGGGCCCCGCCGTGGAACGCGGTGGACGCGCTCCACGACGAATGCCCCGATGCCTTGTGCTTCCAGCCTAAAGGGTGAGGAAAGCGGATGAACCCGCCTTACTCGCCCTTGGCCTTCGCGATGATCTCCTCGGCGACGTTCCGCGGAACCTCGGCGTAGGAGTCGAATTGCATGGAGTAGCTGGCGCGGCCGGACGTCTTGCTGCGCAGGTCGCCCACGTAGCCGAACATCTCCGACAGCGGAACCAGGCCGGTGACCAGCTTGGCGCCGCTCCGGTCCTCCATGGACTGGATCTGCCCGCGACGGGAGTTGATGTCGCCGATCACGTCACCCATGTAGTCCTCGGGCGTGGTGACCTCGACCTTCATCATCGGCTCGAGCAGGGCCGGGCTGGCCTTGCGGGCAGCCTCCTTGAAGGCCATCGAACCGGCGATCTTGAACGCCATCTCGGACGAGTCGACCTCGTGGTAGCCACCGTCGAGCAGGGTGACCTTCACACCGGTCAGCGGGTAGCCCGCGAGCACGCCGAACTCCATGGCCTCCTGGCAGCCCGCGTCCACGGACGGGATGTACTCCCGCGGGATGCGGCCACCGGTGACCTTGTTCTCGAACTCGTAGCCGTCGCCCTCGAGCGGCTCCAGCGCGATCTGCACCTTCGCGAACTGGCCGGAACCACCAGTCTGCTTCTTGTGCGTGTAGTCGTACCGCTCGACCGCCTTGCGCAGCGTCTCGCGGTAGGCCACCTGCGGCTTACCGACGTTGGCCTCGACCTTGAACTCGCGGCGCATACGGTCGACCAGCACGTCCAGGTGCAGCTCGCCCATGCCGGAGATGATCGTCTGGCCGGTCTCCTCGTCGGTCTTGACGCGGAAGGACGGGTCCTCCTCGGCAAGCCGCTGGATCGCGACGGCGAGCTTCTCCTGGTCGCCCTTGGACTTCGGCTCGATGGCCACCTCGATGACCGGGGCCGGGAAGTCCATGGACTCCAGGATCACCGGGTTCGACGAGTCGGAGAGGGTCTCACCGGTGGTGGTCTGCTTCAGACCCATGACGGCGACGATGTCGCCGGCACCCACCGAGTCGATCTCCTCACGCTTGTTCGCGTGCATCCGGTAGATCTTGCCGATGCGCTCCTTCTTGCCCTTCACGGAGTTCAGCACCTGGGTGCCGGCGTCCATGCGGCCGGAGTACACACGGATGAAGGTGAGCTTGCCGAGGTGCGGGTCGCTCGCGATCTTGAACGCCAGAGCCGAGAGGGGCTCCTCCTCGGACGGACGACGCTTGATGACCTCGTCCGGGTCCTTGACCGAGTGCCCCTCGATCGCCTCGATGTCGATCGGCGACGGGAGGTACCGGACCACGGCGTCGAGCAGGGGCTGAACGCCCTTGTTCTTGAACGCGGTGCCACAGAACACGGGGGTGACGGTGGTGCCGCCGCCCTTGCCGGAGGCGATGGTGATGCGGCGGATCGCCGCGTACAGCTGCTCCACGGTGGGCTCTTCGCCCTCCAGGTACAGCTCCATCATCTCTTCGTCGTTCTCGGCGACGCCCTCGAGCAGCTTGCCGCGCCACTCGTCGGCGGCCTCGGTGTGGGTGTCCGGGATGTCGACGGTGTCGTACATCTCACCCTTGGTCGCCTCGGCGGACCAGACCAGCGCCTTCATGGTGACGAGGTCGACGACACCCTTGAAGTCGGCCTCGGTGCCGATCGGCAGCTGCATGACCAGCGGCACCGCGCCCAGGCGGTCCGTGATCATGTCGACGCAGCGGTGGAACTCCGCACCGGTGCGGTCGAGCTTGTTGACGAAGCAGATACGCGGAACGCCGTAGCGGTCCGCCTGACGCCACACCGTCTCGGACTGCGGCTCCACACCGGCGACGCCATCGAACACGGTCACGGCACCGTCGAGCACGCGCAGCGAACGCTCCACCTCGACGGTGAAGTCGACGTGGCCCGGGGTGTCGATGATGTTGATGGTGTGATCGACGTTCTCAAGCGGCCAGTGACAGGTCGTCGCGGCCGACGTGATCGTGATGCCGCGCTCCTGCTCCTGCTCCATCCAGTCCATGGTGGCGGCGCCATCGTGGACTTCACCGATCTTGTAGCTCACGCCGGTGTAGAACAGAATCCGCTCGGTGGTGGTCGTCTTGCCCGCGTCGATGTGGGCCATGATCCCGATGTTGCGGACCTTGGCCAGGTCAAGTGAAGTGGTGGCCATCTGGCTCAGTCTTCTCTCGGTTCTCGATGGGGTAGCGACTACCAGCGGTAGTGCGCGAAGGCCTTGTTGGACTCGGCCATCTTGTGGGTGTCCTCACGCCGCTTGACGGAGGCGCCCAGACCGTTGCTGGCGTCCAGCAGCTCGTTCATGAGCCGCTCGGTCATGGTCTTCTCACGACGCGCGCGGGAGTAGCCCACGAGCCAGCGCAGGGCGAGGGTGGAGGAGCGGCCGGGACGGACCTCGACCGGCACCTGGTAGGTGGCGCCACCGACACGGCGGGAGCGGACCTCGAGGGTCGGCTTCACGTTCTCCAGCGCGCGCTTGAGCGTGATGACCGGGTCGTTGCCGGACTTCTCGCGCAGGCCCTCCATGGCGCCGTACACGATGCGCTCGGCGGTGGAGCGCTTGCCGTTCAGCAGCACCTTGTTGATGAGGGACGTCACCAGAGGAGAGTTGTAAACCGGGTCGATGATGACCGGGCGCTTCGGGGCGGGACCCTTACGAGGCATTCTTACTTCTCCTTCTTGGCGCCGTAGCGGCTGCGAGCCTGCTTGCGGTTCTTGACGCCCTGCGTGTCGAGGGAGCCGCGGATGATCTTGTAACGAACACCCGGCAGGTCCTTCACACGACCGCCACGCACGAGCACGATCGAGTGCTCCTGCAGGTTGTGCCCCTCACCCGGGACGTAGGCGGTGACCTCGATCCCACTGCTCAGCCGGACACGCGCGACCTTGCGGAGCGCCGAGTTCGGCTTCTTCGGCGTCGTGGTGAACACGCGAGTGCATGTCCCACGGCGCTGCGGCGACCCCGCGAGGGCGGGGGTCTTGTTCTTCTCGACCTTGTCCTGGCGGCCCTTGCGGACCAGCTGCTGGATCGTAGGCACCGTTTCTCCGGTTTCTGTGTGCCAGTCTCGGTAAAGCTAACCTGGAGTTCCTCCGACCCACGCGGTCGGGTGTGTCGCGCACCGCAGCCCTCTGCGAAAGTTCGGAGAGTGCGGATTGTTGGTGTCGACATCTCGGCCCCTCGCATGCTGAGGCACCTCCCCGCCGAAGGCTGGGGGCGCACACGCAAGGACCCGGGCACACCCCAGGCACAAGGTCTGAGCGTACCTACCTCATCGACTTCGGTCAAAACAAATGCAGAGGGCCCCGACACGCCGGAAATGGGGTACTCGACTTTCGCCCCGGCCGAGCCGTCCGCAAACGCCGCGGGGCGGCCACCCCACCATGGGGGTGACCGCCCTGCGAACGGATCGGGTCTTACTGGTTGTACGGACCGTAGTCGTAGTCCTCCAGCGGAACCGCCTGGCCGGAGCCCGTGCCGAAGGGCGAGTAGTCGATGTCGTCGTAACCGACGGCCGAGTACATCGCGGCCTTCGCCTCCTCGGTCGGCTCGACCCGGATGTTGCGGTAACGGGACAGGCCCGTACCGGCCGGGATGAGCTTACCGATGATCACGTTCTCCTTGAGGCCGATCAGGGAGTCCGACTTGGCGTTGATCGCCGCGTCGGTGAGCACCCGGGTCGTCTCCTGGAAGGACGCCGCCGACAGCCAGGATTCGGTCGCCAGCGATGCCTTGGTGATACCCATGAGCTGCGGACGGCCGGAGGCCGGGTGACCGCCCTCCTGGACCACACGACGGTTCTCCGACTCGAAGCGCGAGCGCTCCACGAGCTCGCCCGGCAGCAGCTCCGCGTCGCCGGACTCGATGATCGTCACCCGGCGCAGCATCTGCCGGATGATGATCTCGATGTGCTTGTCGTGGATCGACACACCCTGCGAGTTGTAGACCTTCTGGACCTCGCCCACCAGGTGCACCTGGACGGCGCGCTGGCCGAGGATGCGCAGCACGTCGTGCGGGTTGACGGCACCCACGGTCAGCGGCTGGCCGACGTCGACGCGGTCGCCCTCGCCCACCAGGAGTCGGGCTCGCTTGGAGACGCCGAAGGCGGTCTCGTCGGAGCCGTCGTCCGGGGTGACGACGAGCTTCTTGGTCTTCTCGGTCTCCTCGATCCGGACGCGGCCGGCCGCCTCCGAGATCGGGGCGACACCCTTGGGCGTACGGGCCTCGAAGAGCTCGACGACACGCGGCAGACCCTGGGTGATGTCGTCACCGGCCACACCACCGGTGTGGAAGGTACGCATCGTCAGCTGGGTGCCGGGCTCACCGATGGACTGGGCGGCGATGATGCCGACCGCCTCGCCGATGTCCACCAGCTTGCCGGTCGCCAGCGAGCGGCCGTAGCACATGGCGCAGGTGCCGACGGCGGACTCGCAGGTGAGCACCGAGCGGGTCTTGACCGTCTCCACGCCGTGGCGGACCAGCTCGTCGATGAGCACATCGCCCAGGTCGGTGCCGGCCGGGGCCAGGACCTTCCCCTCGACGACGATGTCCTCGGCGAGGCAGCGCGCGTACACGCTGGTCTCGACGTCCTCCGCCTTGCGCAGCACGCCGTCCGCACCCTTGGACGCGATCTCCAGCTTGAGGCCGCGGTCGGTGCCGCAGTCCTCCTCGCGGATGATCACGTCCTGGGAGACGTCCACCAGACGTCGGGTCAGGTAACCCGAGTCGGCGGTACGCAGGGCGGTGTCGGCGAGACCCTTACGGGCACCGTGGGTGGAGATGAAGTACTCCAGCACGGAGAGACCCTCACGGAACGACGCCTTAATGGGCCGCGGGATGGTCTCGTTCTTCGCGTTGGACACCAGACCACGCATACCGGCGATCTGACGCATCTGCATCATGTTTCCGCGCGCGCCCGAGTCGACCATCATGAAGATCGGGTTGGTCTTCGGGAAGTTCGCGTTCATCGCCTCGGCGACCTCGTTGGTCGCCTTGGTCCAGATCGCGATCAGTTCCTGGGTGCGCTCGTCCTTGGTGATCAGACCACGCTCGTACTGCTTCTGGACCTTCTCGTCCTGCGCCTCGTACCCCTCGATGATGCCCTTCTTGGCCTCGGGCACGACCACGTCGGAGATGGCGACGGTGACACCGGAGCGGGTGGCCCAGTGGAAACCGGCCGCCTTCAGGTTGTCCAGCGTCGCCGCGACGATGACCTTGGGGTAACGCTCGGCGAGGTCGTTGACGATCTCGGAGAGCTGCTTCTTGCCCACCGAGTAGTCGACGAACGGGTAGTCCTCGGGCAGCAGCTCGTTGAAGAGCGCGCGGCCCAGCGTGGTGCGCAGCCGGAAGCTGTCACCGGGCTGCCACGCGGGCTCGCCCTCCTCCGGAACCGGCGGGGTCCAGCCGCGGGGCGGGACGGTGCCGATCGGGAAGCGGATGTCGATCTTCGCCTGGAGCGAGAGCTCCCGGGCGTCGAACGCCATGGTCGCCTCGGCGGCCGAACCGAAGGCCCGGCCCTCGCCCTTGACCTCGCGCTCCTCCTCGTCGGTGGTGAGGAAGAACAGGCCCAGCACCATGTCCTGAGTCGGCATGGTCACCGGCCGGCCGTCGGCCGGCTTGAGGATGTTGTTCGAGGACAGCATCAGGATGCGGGCCTCGGCCTGCGCCTCCGCGGACAGCGGCAGGTGCACGGCCATCTGGTCACCGTCGAAGTCCGCGTTGAACGCGGTGCAGACGAGCGGGTGAATCTGAATGGCCTTGCCCTCGACCAGCTGCGGCTCGAAGGCCTGGATGCCGAGGCGGTGCAGGGTCGGCGCACGGTTCAGCAGCACCGGGTGCTCGGCGATGACCTCTTCGAGCACGTCGTACACGACCGTGCGGCCGCGCTCGACCATGCGCTTGGCCGACTTGATGTTCTGCGCGTGGTTCAGGTCCACCAGGCGCTTCATCACGAACGGCTTGAAGAGCTCCAGCGCCATGGCCTTGGGCAGACCGCACTGGTGCAGCTTGAGCTGCGGGCCGACGACGATGACCGAACGGGCCGAGTAGTCGACACGCTTACCGAGCAGGTTCTGACGGAACCGGCCCTGCTTACCCTTCAGCATGTCGCTGAGGGACTTCAGCGGACGGTTACCGGGACCGGTCACCGGGCGACCGCGGCGGCCGTTGTCGAACAGCGCGTCGACGGCCTCCTGCAGCATCCGCTTCTCGTTGTTCACGATGATCTCGGGGGCACCGAGGTCAAGGAGACGCTTGAGGCGGTTGTTCCGGTTGATCACACGGCGGTACAGGTCGTTCAGGTCGGAGGTCGCGAAGCGGCCACCGTCCAGCTGCACCATCGGACGCAGGTCCGGCGGGATCACCGGGATGCAGTCCAGCACCATGCCGTTGGGGCTGTTGCGGGTCTGCAGGAAGGCGGAGACGACCTTGAGGCGCTTGAGCGCACGGGTCTTCTTCTGGCCCTTGCCGGTCCGGATGATCTCGCGGAGCTTCTCGGCCTCTTCGTCGAGGTCGAAGGACTCCAGGCGCTTCTGCAGCGCCGCGGCGCCCATGCCGCCCATGAAGTACGTGCCGAAGCGGTCACGCAGCTCGCGGTAGAGCAGCTCGTCGCCCTCCAGGTCCTGGACCTTGAGGTTCTTGAAGCGGTTCCACACCTCGTCGAGACGGTCGATCTCGCGCTGGGCGCGGTCGCGCAGCTGCTTCATCTCACGCTCGGCGCCCTCGCGCACCTTACGGCGCACATCGGCCTTGGCGCCCTCGGCCTCGAGCTCGGCGAGGTCCGCCTCGAGCTTCTTGGCACGGGCCTCCAGGTCGGCGTCGCGGCGCTGCTCGATCTGCTGGCGCTCGACGGAGACATGGGCCTCCAGCGAGGGCAGATCGCGCGTGCGGCGCTCCTCGTCCACCCACGTGATCATGTAGGCGGCGAAGTAGATGACCTTCTCGAGGTCCTTCGGGGCGAGGTCGAGCAGGTAGCCCAGACGGCTGGGCACGCCCTTGAAGTACCAGATGTGGGTGACGGGAGCGGCCAGCTCAATGTGGCCCATCCGCTCACGGCGCACCTTGGCGCGGGTGACCTCGACACCGCAGCGCTCACAGATGATGCCCTTGAAGCGGACGCGCTTGTACTTACCGCAGTAGCACTCCCAGTCCCGGGTCGGACCGAAGATCTTCTCGCAGAAGAGTCCGTCCTTTTCGGGCTTGAGGGTGCGGTAGTTGATGGTTTCCGGCTTCTTGACCTCACCGTGGGACCACTGACGGATGTCATCAGCGGTGGCGAGGCCGATCCGCAGCTCGTCGAAGAAGTTGACGTCGAGCACTTGTCGTCAATCCCTCTTTCAGGGTCGTGTCTTCGGGTCTGACTGGGGGTCCGGGGAGAGGCCGGGGCGCCTTGGTGGGAGCGCCCCGGCCAGACCCGTCAGACCTCTTCGACGCTGCTCGGCTCGCGCCGGGACAGGTCGATACCGAGCTCCTCCGCAGCGCGGAAGACGTCCTCGTCGGTGTCGCGCATCTCGATGGACATGCCGTCGGACGACAGCACCTCCACGTTGAGGCACAGGGACTGCATCTCCTTGATGAGCACCTTGAAGGACTCGGGGATGCCGGGCTCGGGAATGTTCTCGCCCTTGACGATGGCCTCGTAGACCTTCACGCGGCCGGTCACGTCGTCGGACTTGATGGTCAGCAGCTCCTGGAGGGCGTACGCGGCGCCATAAGCCTCCAGCGCCCACACCTCCATCTCGCCGAATCGCTGGCCACCGAACTGAGCCTTACCACCCAGCGGCTGCTGGGTGATCATCGAGTACGGACCGGTGGACCGGGCGTGCAGCTTGTCGTCCACCAGGTGGTGCAGCTTGAGGATGTACATGTAGCCGACCGAGATCGGCTCCGGGAACGGCTCGCCGGAGCGGCCGTCGAAGAGCCGGGCCTTGCCGGACGACTGGACCAGGCGGTCGCCGTCGCGGTTCGGGATCGTCGAGTCGAAGAGACCGGCGATCTCGTCCTCGCGGGCGCCGTCGAAGACCGGGGTCGCGACGTTGGTGCCGGGCTCGACCTCGTCGGCGCCGATGGCCTGGAGCCGCTGCATCCAGTCCTCGGAGCCCTCGACCTTCCAGCCGCGGGAGGCCAGCCAGCCCAGGTGGATCTCCAGGACCTGTCCCGGGTTCATTCGGGACGGGACACCCAGCGGGTTGAGGATGATGTCGACCGGGGTGCCGTCCTCCAGGAACGGCATGTCCTCGACCGGCAGGATCTTGGAGATGACGCCCTTGTTGCCGTGACGGCCGGCGAGCTTGTCACCATCGGTGATCTTGCGCTTCTGCGCCACGTAGACGCGGACCAGCTGGTTCACGCCCGGCGGCAGCTCGTCGCCCTCTTCGCGGTCGAAGACGCGGACGCCGATGACCTTGCCGATCTCGCCGTGCGGCACCTTCAGCGAGGTGTCACGGACCTCACGGGCCTTCTCACCGAAGATCGCGCGCAGCAGCCGCTCCTCCGGGGTCAGCTCGGTCTCGCCCTTCGGGGTGACCTTGCCGACCAGGATGTCGCCGGCGACGACCTCGGCACCGATGCGGATGATGCCGCGCTCGTCGAGGTCGGCGAGGACCTCCTCGGAGACGTTCGGGATGTCCCGGGTGATCTCCTCGGGGCCGAGCTTGGTGTCACGGGCGTCGACCTCGTGCTCCTCGATGTGGATCGAGGAGAGGACGTCGTCCTGCACCAGACGCTGGCTGAGGATGATCGCGTCCTCGTAGTTGTGGCCCTCCCACGGCATGAACGCCACCAGGAGGTTCTTGCCGAGCGCCATCTCGCCGTCCTCGGTGGACGGGCCGTCGGCCAGCACCTGGCCGGCGATCACCCGCGCACCCTCGTCCACGACGACCTTCTGGTTGAAGGAGGTGCCCTGGTTGGAGCGGGAGAACTTGGCCACCCGGTAGGTGGTGTAGGTGCCGTCGTCGTTGGCCACCGTCACGTAGTCGGCGGAGACCTCCTGGACGACACCGTCCTTCTCTGCCTTGATGACGTCGCCGGCGTCGACCGCACAGCGGTACTCCATGCCGGTGCCGACCAGCGGGGACTCCGCCTTGATCAGCGGCACGGCCTGACGCATCATGTTCGAGCCCATGAGCGCGCGGTTGGCGTCGTCGTGCTCGAGGAAGGGGATCATCGCGGTCGCGACCGACACCATCTGGCGCGGCGAGACGTCCATGTAGTCGACGTCGTCGCCGGGGATGTAGTCGACCTCGCCGCCACGGCGGCGGACCAGGACGCGGTTCTCGGCGAAGCGCAGGTCGTCCGCGAGCGGGGCGTTGGCCTGCGCGATGACGAAGCGGTCCTCTTCATCGGCGGTCAGGTAGTCGACGTCGTCGGTGACGACACCGTCGACGACCTTGCGGTACGGGGTCTCGATGAAACCGAACGCGTTGACCCGGCCGTACGAGGCGAGCGAGCCGATCAGACCGATGTTCGGGCCTTCGGGCGTCTCGATCGGGCACATGCGGCCGTAGTGCGACGGGTGCACGTCACGGACCTCGAAGCCCGCCCGCTCACGGGAGAGACCACCGGGGCCGAGCGCGTTCAGACGGCGCTTGTGGGTCAGACCCGACAGCGGGTTCGTCTGGTCCATGAACTGCGACAGCTGGCTGGTGCCGAAGAACTCCTTGATGGAGGCGACGACCGGCCGGATGTTGATCAGGGTCTGCGGCGTGATCGCCTCGACGTCCTGAGTCGTCATGCGCTCGCGCACGACGCGCTCCATACGGGCCAGACCCGTGCGGACCTGGTTCTGGATCAGCTCGCCGACGTTACGGATACGACGGTTGCCGAAGTGGTCGATGTCGTCGGTCTCGACGACCACGGACTGGCCGTTGTCCCCGACGGTCTCGGTCTCACCGGCGTGCAGCTTCACCAGGTACTTGATCGAGGCGATGACGTCCTCGACCGTCAGGACGCCCGCGTCCAGCGGAGCGGCCGAACCCAGCTTCTTGTTGACCTTGTAGCGGCCGACCTTCGCGAGGTCGTAGCGCTTGGGGTTGAAGTAGAGGTTCTCGAGCAGCGTCTGCGCGGCCTCACGCGTGGGGGGCTCGCCCGGACGCAGCTTGCGGTAGATGTCGAGCAGCGCGTCGTCCTGGCCCTGGGTGTGGTCCTTCTCCAGGGTGGCGCGCATCGACTCGTACTCGCCGAACTCCTCCAGGATCTGCTCGGTCGTCCAGCCGAGAGCCTTCAGGAGAACGGTGACGGACTGCTTGCGCTTGCGGTCGATGCGCACACCGACCATGTCGCGCTTGTCGATCTCCATCTCCAGCCAGGCACCCCGGGACGGGATGACCTTGACGGAGAAGATGTCCTTGTCGGACGTCTTGTCGATGGAGGAGTCGAAGTAGACACCCGGCGAGCGGACCAGCTGCGAGACAACGACACGCTCGGTGCCGTTGATGCAGAAGGTGCCCTTGTCGGTCATGAGCGGGAAGTCGCCCATGAAGACCGTCTGGGACTTGATCTCGCCGGTCTCGTTGTTGGTGAACTCGGCCGTGACGAAGAGCGGAGCGGCGTAGGTGAAGTCACGCTCCTTGCATTCGTCGATCGAGTTCTTCGGCGGCTCGAAACGGTGATCACGGAAAGTCAGGGACATCGACCCGGAGAAGTCCTCGATCGGGGAGATCTCCTCGAAGATCTCTTCCAGACCGGACTTGGTGGGGACGTCCTGACCGCTGTCCAGCGCAGCCTCGACGCGAGCCTTCCAGGCGGCATTGCCGAGCAGCCAATCGAAGCTCTCGGTCTGCAGCGCGAGGAGGTTCGGAACCTCGAGAGGCTCCCTGATCTTCGCAAAGGAGATGCGCAGCGGGGCGGTGCTGGCGCCATTGTTCGTATTGGCAGTCGAGGCGTTGCGCGAGGCGGCCAAGAGGGGGTCCTTCCGAGGGCTCGGACTCACTACGCGCGTACCGGTCCTACCGAGAGCCCATGAATGAAATCCCTGGTCAGGGCGTTTCCATCAATAGTGCTCGAAGGTAGGTATGCCCCTGGTGACGGGCAGGGAGCAGCTAACAGGCAGCGCAAAGGGTCAGTGTAGCCACTTGGCACACTGATGTCCAGCGCCGAGTTTCTGAGACCGGCAGTGCCAATCTCTCCCTCCGGTGAGGGGGCGCGCCCCTCGTTGTCTTCATCCGCCCTGTCGGCAGCCCGCGCGCTCGATGCGCATATCGATACTGCCCGCTTCGCCGACGATCCATGCCTCGGACTTTTGGATCGATGTGGCGTCGCGTCCTGAGAATTGCGCGCTGCGTGCCGTTCGTCAAGGCCCCCCACTCCGGCGAGATCGTCACAGGGCGTGGCGACGGGCAACGAAGATCACCCTACCTCCACAACCCCGTAAGACAATGTAGCCGTGACGGGAACGCCGAAGGGCGACCACCCGAACGGGTGATCGCCCTTGGCTGGAACCGGGCCGCGCCGCCGGACGTCCTACGGGCGTGTGGCGGCGGGCCGAGAGGTCACTTGACCTCGACGGAGGCGCCGGCGCCCTTGAGGGACTCGGCGGCCTTCTCGGCGGCGTCCTTGGCGACCTTCTCGAGAACGGGCTTCGGGGCGCCGTCCACGAGGTCCTTGGCCTCCTTCAGACCCAGGGAGGTCAGCTCGCGCACGACCTTGATGACCTGGATCTTCTTGTCGCCGGCGCCGGTGAGGATGACGTCGAACTCGTCCTTCTCCTCCTCGGCCGGGGCAGCGGCACCCGGGGCGCCCGGGGCGGCGGCCATGACGGCGGCCGGCGCGGCGGCGGTGACGTCGAACTTCTCCTCGAAGGCCTTCACGAACTCGGAGAGCTCGATGAGGGTCATCTCCTCGAACTGCGCGAGCAGGTCGTCCTGGCTGAGCTTCGCCATGATGGCGGTCCTTCCACTAATTCGGCAGGTGGTGCCGGATGTACATGTCGGCGGGCTTCCCGGCCCGCTGCGACCGGAGTCTGATTACTCGGACTCGGCCTCGGCGGGAGCCGGGGATTCGGCACCGCCCTGCTCGGCCTGCTTCTGCCGGAGCGCCTCGGCGGTCCGGATGAACTTGGACAGCGGGGCCTGGAAGAGCGCGGCAGCCTGGGACTGCTTGGCCTTCATCGCACCCGCCAGCTTGGCGAGCAGCACCTCACGGGACTCGAGGTCCGCGAGCTTCTTGATCTCGTCGGCGGACAGCGCCTTGCCATCAAGGACACCGCCCTTGATGACGAGAGCGGGGTTCTCCTTGGCGAAGTCACGGAGACCCTTCGCCGCCTCGACCGGGTCACCGGTCACGAAGGCGACGGCCGACGAACCCGCGAACAGGTCGTCGAGCTGGTTGATCCCGGCCTCGTTGGCCGCGATCTTGGTCAGCGTGTTCTTCACCACACGGTACTGAACGTTCTCACCGAGCGAACGGCGCAGCTCCTTGAGCTGCGCAACGGTGAGACCGGTGTACGCGGTGACGACAGCCGCGTTGGAGTTGCGGAACTTCTCCCGCATCTCGTCGACGGCTGCGACCTTGTCAGGACTCGCCATGAGCCTCGGCCTCCTTCCGGGTGATGAGGACCGCTTCGGCCTGAAGGAAGGAGACTGGACAATGCGAAAACGCCCCGGCGCAGGCGCTCGGGGCGTAACTCGACCGGCACGGGCTCACGGCCCGCTCGGGAGTTCAACCACATACACCTACGCAGGTCGCCCGCAGCGAGCGGATCCTTCAGCCACCGAACCCCTTAGGGGGGCACAGCGACAACCAGCGGTCTTTGGCTTCTGTAGGAGAGTACGCGAACGGGCCGCGGCCAGGCAAATCGGCTCTACTGCTGGAGCATGTCCTGGAAGTCCACGGTGTCCGAGGACGTCGGCTCCTCGACCGTCACGGCGGTGCCGTAGTCCGAGTAGTAGACGGTGGAGTCATAGGAGCCGCTGTTGCTCTGGGCCTGCTCACGCTTCTTGACCAGCAGGTTCTGGTCGTCGACCCACAGGTCGATGGTCTCGGTGTCCATGCCGGAGGTCTCCAGCTGCTTCTGCAGGGCGTCCAGGTCCGACTGGCTGAGCTCCTTGGACTGCATCTTGGCGATCTCGGAGACCTTGACCGTGCCCGTGTAGTGCGTGGCCTTGACGCCCTTCACGCTCTCCGAGCCGACGCTCTTGACCTTGCCGGTGGCGAGCAGCAGCTCCACCGAGCGCGACGGGTTGTTGTTCTGCATCTGGTCCTTCAGGAAGGCGCCCGAGGGGCCCGCCTTCTGGGCCAGCACGTCGTAGTCGTACTTCACCCAGTGCTTGCCGCCGCCGGCCTGCGCGGCGAACTCGTCGCCCATGTTCAGGAACATCGCGTCCGGGGTGTAGCGCGCGTCCATCGCCTTGCCCTCGATCGGGGAGGAGGCGATGGCACCGCCGCTCTGGGTGATGGACATGTTGGCCCGGATGCCGTTGGCCCAGTCCATGGAGCCGGACATCTGCGAGTTCTGCTCGCCCATCTTGGTGGTGCCCTCGACCTTGGCCGAGTTCTTCTGGTCCGTCCGCTGCGAGGCCAGCTTGAGCGCCGCCAGCGGGCTCATCGCGGACTGGCCGGACTTGTCGCCCGTCTTCTCGCCGGCCTTGTCGCCGTCGGACTTCTCGCTCCCGCACGCGGTGAGGCCGACCATGAGAACGACGCTTCCAGCGGCTATAGCCCAACGCGCACCGACATGAGTACCGCGCACGGCTCCCCCTTATTTTTATTTCTCTTTTACGTCTGCAGAGTGACTTTAGCGGAGGGAACCGACAACGGAAGACGCCGGGCCCCCGCACCTTCGACGCGGTGCGGGGGCCCGGCGGTTGCACACCGTGGTGCGCTGGGTCAGGAGCGGCCTCAGACGGCCTCTTCCTCGACCAGCAGGTTGCGGGTGCGGTTGGCGTCCAGCGGGATGCCGGGGCCCATCGTGGTGGTCAGGGTCGCCTTCTTGATGTAGCGGCCCTTCGCGGCGGACGGCTTGAGACGGTTGATCTCCTCGAGCGCCGCGGCGTAGTTCTCCACCAGCTTGGTCTCGTCGAACGAGAGCTTGCCGATGATGAAGTGCAGGTTGGAGTGCTTGTCGACGCGGAACTCGATCTTGCCGCCCTTGATGTCCGTGACGGCCTTGGCCACGTCCGGGGTGACGGTTCCGGTCTTCGGGTTCGGCATCAGACCACGCGGACCGAGCACCCGGCCGAGGCGGCCGACCTTGCCCATGAGATCCGGGGTGGCGACGACGGCGTCGAAGTCCAGACGCCCCTTGGACACCTCGTCGATGAGTTCGTCGGAGCCGACGATGTCGGCGCCGGCGGCCTCCGCGGCCGCAGCACGGTCACCGGTCGCGAAGACCAGGACCCGGGCGGTCTTGCCGGTGCCGTGCGGCAGGTTCACGGTGCCGCGGACCATCTGGTCGGCCTTGCGCGGGTCGACGCCCAGGCGCATGGCGACCTCGACGGTCGCGTCGAACTTGGTCGCGGAGGTGTCCTTCGCGAGACGGACGGCCTCGAGCGGGGCGTAGTTGCGCTCCCGGTCGATCTTGGCGTCCGCAGCGCGGAGAGTCTTGCTGCGCTTGCTCACTGTTGCTCCTGATGGTGTGGAGTTCGTGGTCCGGGCCAGCGCTTGGCCCTGCCACACGTGGCTGCGGGGGCTGTGGGCCCTCGCCGTGGAGGTGTCAGCCCTCGACCGTGATGCCCATGGAACGGGCGGTGCCGGCGATGATCTTCTCGGCGGCGTCCAGGTCGTTGGCGTTCAGGTCGGGCATCTTGGTGGTGGCGATCTCACGCACCTGGTCGCGGCTGATCTTGGCGACCTTGGTCTTGTGAGGCTCGCCGGAGCCCTTCTCTACGCCCGCGGCCTTGAGGATCAGCTTGGCGGCCGGCGGAGTCTTGGTCACGAAGGTGAAGGAGCGGTCCTCGTAGACCGTGATCTCCACCGGCACGACCATGCCACGCTGCGACTCGGTCGCAGCGTTGTAGGCCTTGCAGAACTCCATGATGTTGACGCCGTGCTGGCCCAGCGCGGGGCCGACCGGCGGGGCCGGGTTCGCGGCGCCGGCCTGGATCTGGAGCTTGATCAGCCCCGTGACCTTCTTCTTCTTGGGAGGCATGCTCTCTCCGGGTCCTAGTGAGAGGTGGTTCGCCCCCGAACCGGATCATCCGGATGGAGGCATACCGCACAACGATAACGGGTATAGGTGTGCGCCTTAAAACCGAGCAGGTCAGACCGGCCGCGAAAGCCCGTCTGACCTGTTCGGAAGTTCTGGTGAGAAGACTCAGTTCTTCTGGATCTGGTCGAAGCTCAGCTCGACCGGGGTCTCCCGGCCGAAGATCTCCACCAGACCCTTGACCTTCTTCGAGTCGGCGTTGATCTCGTTGATCGTCGCCTGCAGGGTCGCGAACGGGCCGTCGGTGACCGTGACCGAGTCGCCGACCTCGAAGTCCAGCACCTGGACCTCGACCTTGCGGCTCGGCGCCGGCATGCCGCTCTCCTCGGCGGCGGCCTTCGCGGCCTTCTCCTCCGCCTCGGGGGCGAGCATCTTGACGATCTCGTCCAGGGTCAGCGGGTACGGGTCGTAGGCATTGCCCACGAAGCCGGTGACGCCCGGCGTGTTGCGGACGACACCCCACGACTCGTTGGTCAGGTCCATACGGACGAGCACATAGCCGGGCAGCTTGTTCTGCCGGACGTTCTTGCGCTCGCCGTTCTTGATCTGGACGATCTCTTCCTCGGGGACCTCGGCCTGGTAGATGAAGTCCTCGACGTTCAGCGAGACGGCACGCTGCTCCAGGTTGGCCTTCACGCGCTTCTCATAGCCCGCGTAGGTGTGGATCACGTACCACTCGCCGGGCAGTCCGCGCAGCTCCTCGCGGAGCGCCTCGACCGGGTCGACGACCTCGGTCTCGGCCTCTGCCTCGGCCGCGTCCGCTGCCTCGTCCAGCCCGTCCGGCTCGGCCTCGGGGGCCGCATCGGCCTCGAGGGCGTCCTCGCCCTCGACATGCAGCGCCTCCTCCTCGGCGGGCACGCCCGCCGCGGCGTCGGCTGCTTCAGCCTGGTCGGAGTCCGCCGCCTCGACGATGTCGAGCTCGTCCTCACGGGACTCGACGGGCTCGGCGGCGTCGTTCAGGTTCGGGTCAGACACTGTGGCTGCTTCTTCCTGGCTTCAAAGGGGTGGAACGTGCGAAAGAGGCGACGCCGGGACGGCGGCGCCTTTCGCGTGGGTCTCAGCCAAAGACGTACTTGATGGCGTTATTGAACCCATAGTCAATCACGGTCACGATGCCAATCATGATGACGACGAAAACGATCACCACACTGGTGTACGTCGACAGCTGACTGCGCGTGGGCCAGACGACCTTCCGCAGCTCAGCGATGATCTGGCGGTAGAAGAGCGCGAGGCGGCCGAAGGGCCCCTTCTTCGCGCGCTTGCCACCACGGCGACCCCGCTTGGTCGCCACCTCGTCCTCGTCGGGACGACCGCTCTCAGGCGTCGCGGTGGAGCCAAGGGCTTCCGTCACTCGTCCTCACCTGAATCCGGGTCGTGGCCGTGCCGCGTCCGGCCCGGCCGCACAGCGGTGCTTGTCCTTGCGTACGCATGCACGCACCCTGATCAAAGTGCGTGTAGCAGGGCCGGAGGGACTTGAACCCCCAACCGCTGGTTTTGGAGACCAGTGCTCTACCAATTGAGCTACGACCCTTCGCGGCACCACCAACCTACCGCATACATCCGGCTGCACGGAGTGTGCGGTCGAATGCGGCTGTTGATCGGCCAACGACGGTTGAGTGTACGTGCTTGACGGCCGGGCGTCGAACGAGAAGCGCGCGAAGTCTCCGCAAACCCGTGTGCCACCCATTTCGCCCGTCTGCGACGATGCATCTATGACCGCTGCTACTCCCCCCGTACAGTCCCCGACCGACCGGCGGGTATCGGCCCGGATCGGCTCGATCTCCGAGTCCGCGACCCTCGCCGTCGACGCCAAGGCCAAGGCCCTCAAGGCCGCCGGCCGTCCGGTGATCGGCTTCGGCGCCGGTGAGCCCGACTTCCCCACGCCCGACTATGTCGTCGACGCCGCGGCGGCGGCCTGCCGCGACCCCAAGTACCACCGCTACACGCCGGCCGGCGGACTCCCCGAGCTCAAGGCCGCGATCGCCGCGAAGACACTGCGCGACAGCGGGTACGAGGTCGAGGCGGCCCAGGTCCTGGTGACCAACGGCGGCAAGCAGGCGATCTACGAGTCGTTCGCCGCGATCCTGGACCCGGGCGACGAGGTCATCGTCCCCGCGCCCTACTGGACCACCTACCCGGAGTCGATCCGGCTGGCCGGCGGTGTCCCGGTGGAGGTCGTCGCCGACGAGACGACCGGCTACCGCGTCTCCGTCGAGCAGCTGGAGGCGGCCCGCACCGAGCACACCAAGGTGCTGCTCTTCGTCTCCCCCTCGAACCCCACCGGCGCGGTCTACAGCCGTGAGCAGATCGAGGAGATCGGCCGCTGGGCCGCCGAGCACGGGCTGTGGGTGCTGACCGACGAGATCTACGAGCACCTGGTCTACGGCGACGCCGCCGCGCGCGCCAGCGCTGATGGACTCAGCCACTCGCTGCCGGTCGTGGTGCCCGAGCTGCGCGACAAGTGCATCGTGGTCAACGGTGTCGCCAAGACATACGCGATGACCGGCTGGCGGGTGGGCTGGGTCATCGGCCCCAAGGACGTCATCAAGGCCGCGACCAACCTGCAGTCGCACGCCACCTCGAATGTGAGCAATGTCGCTCAGGTCGCCGCGCTGACCGCCGTCTCGGGCGACCTGGACGCCGTGGCCACGATGCGCGAGGCGTTCGACCGCCGCCGTCGCACCATCGTGCGGATGCTGAACGAGATCGACGGCGTCGAGTGCCCGGAGCCGGAGGGCGCCTTCTACGTCTACCCCTCGGTCAAGGGGCTGCTCGGCAAGGAGATCCGCGGCAAGCGGCCGCGGACCAGCGTCGAGCTGGCGGAGCTGATCCTGGAGGAGGCCGAGGTCGCGGTGGTGCCGGGTGAGGCCTTCGGCACCCCGGGCTATCTGCGGCTGTCGTACGCGCTGGGCGACGAGGACCTCGTCGAGGGCGTCTCCCGGCTGCAGAAGCTGCTGGGCGAGGCGAGCGCGTAAGGCGCACGGGTCGCACGCACGTAGGGAACGGGCCGGAATCCGCGGGAGCGGATCCGGCCCTTCCTCATGTGTGCACCTCCCCGTTCGGGGAAAGCGGTACCGGCGGGTCCGGTCGTGCGGCAGTATCTGCAGATGGCACGCGATGTACACCTGCTCCCCAAAGCGCATCTGCATCTTCACTTCACCGGCTCCATGCGCCCCGCGACCCTCCTGGAACTCGCCGACAAGTACGGCGTCCATCTCCCCGAGGCACTGAGCGGCGGTGAGCCGCCGAAGTTGCGGGCCACCGATGAGCGCGGCTGGTTCCGCTTCCAGCGGCTGTACGACATCGCACGATCCTGCCTGCGGGACGCCGACGACATCCGGCGGCTGGTGCGCGAGGCGGCCCAGGAGGACGTGCGGGACGGGGCCCAGTGGCTGGAGATCCAGGTCGACCCCACCTCGTACGCCCCGCGTCTGGGCGGGCTGATCCCGGCGATGGAGATCATCCTGGACGCGGTCGACAGCGCCTCCGCGGACACCGGGCTGGGGATCAGGGTGCTGGTCGCCGCCAACCGCATGAAGCATCCGCTGGAGGCGCGCACCCTGGCCCGGCTCGCGGTGCGCTACGCGGACCGCGGCGTGGTCGGCTTCGGCCTCTCCAACGACGAGCGGCGCGGATTCGCCCGCGACTTCGACCGGGCCTTCGCCATCGCCCGGGAGGGCGGGCTGCTGGCCGCGCCGCACGGCGGCGAGCTGTCGGGCGCCGGCAGCGTACGGGACTGCCTGGACGACCTCGGCGCGGCCCGGATCGGCCACGGGGTGCGCGCCGCGGAGGACCCACGGCTGCTCGCCAAGCTCGCCGAGCGCCAGGTGACCTGCGAGGTGTGCCCGTCGTCGAACGTGGCGCTCGGCGTCTACGAGAAGCCGGAGGACGTCCCGCTGCGGACGCTCTACGACGCGGGGGTGCCGATGGCGCTCGGGGCGGACGACCCGCTGCTCTTCGGCTCACGGCTGGCGGCGCAGTACGAGCTGGTGCGCGAGCACCACGGCTTCACGGACGCCGAACTGGCCGAGCTGGCACGTCAGTCGGTGCGCGGGTCGGCCGCGCCGGAGGAGGTCCGGCAGCGGATGCTGACGGGGATCGACGACTGGCTGGCGGGCGAAGCGACATGACACGTGTCACGTTGCGGCTCAGAGACTCACGCCCACCGTCACCGGCTCGTTGACCAGCCGGATCCCGAACGCCTCCTCGACCCCCGCCACCACCTCACGGGCGAGCGCCAGCAGATCCTCGGTCGTGGCCTCGCCCCGGTTGGTGAGGGCGAGCGTGTGCTTGGTGGAGATCCGGGCCGGGCCGGTGCCGTAGCCCTTGGTGAAGCCCGCCTTGTCGATCAGCCAGGCCGCGGAGGTCTTGATCAGGCCGTCGCCCGCCGGGAAGGCGGGCGCCGCGGTGTCCGGGCCCAGGCGGTCGGCGACGCGGGTCAGGAAAGCGGCGTAGGCGTCCTGGTCAAGGACCGGGTTGGTGAAGAACGACCCCGCGGACCAGGTGTCGTGGTCCTCGGGGTCGAGCACCATGCCCTTGCCCGCGCGCAGTCCCAGGACGGTTTCGCGGGCGACGGCGGCCGGCACCCGGTCCCCCACCTCGACGCCGAGCACCCGCGCGGTCTCGGCGTACCGGACGGGCGCGGAGAGGCCGTCCGCGTCCTCCAGCTCGAAGCGGACCCGGAGCACCACATGGCGATCGGGGTCGGCCTTGAAGCGGCTGTGGCGGTAGGAGAAGGCGCAGTCGGCGTTCGGGATGGTGACGACCTCGTCGGCGCGGCGGTCGTAGGCGATCACCTCGGTGATCGTGGCGGAGACCTCCTGGCCGTAGGCGCCGACGTTCTGTATCGGCGTGGCCCCCGCGGAGCCGGGGATTCCGGCGAGGCATTCGATGCCCGCGAGCCCCGCCCGGACCGTACGGGCCACGGCGTCCGACCAGTTCTCGCCCGCGGCGAGCTCCAGGCGAGTGCCGTCGAGCGTGAAGCCGCTGGTCGCGATCTGCAGGGCGGTGCCGTCGAAGCCCTTGTCGGCGATGACCAGATTGCTGCCGCCGCCGATCACCAGCAGCGGGGTGCCGGCCGCGTCGGCCGCCCGGACCGCGGCGACGACCTCGTCATCGGTGGTGGCCGTGATCAGCCGGTTGGCCGGTCCGCCGAGGCGGAAGGTGGTGAGGGGCGCGAGAGGGGCGTCGTGGAGTTCCTGCACGCGCTCAAGGGTACGGGGGCGCCCCCTGGGGCCCTGGGGTGGCCGCCCCCGGTGTGGGGAGTCCGGGGGCCGACGGGCGGGTGGTGGCCGTAAGGCGCTCAGACGGGCTTCACACGCTGTGGCGCGCTCTCATCCGCCTGAGGGGCCTGGGGGCCGCTCGGGCGCGGTCGAGGGCTCAGGCGAGCCGTACCACGGCGCGGGCCCGGCCCAGCACCTTCTGTCCGGCGCTGGTCGCCATGATGTCGAGGCGCACCGTACGGGCCTCGTCGTCCAGCTTGGCGGTGACCTTGGCGCCGATCTCGATGAGCGCGCCCTTGTCGTCGTTGGGGACCACGACCGGCCGGGTGAAGCGGACGCCGTACTCGACGAGGGCGCCGGGGTCGCCGGCCCACTCGGTCACCACCCGGGCCGCCTGGGCCATGGTGTAGGCGCCGTGCGCGATGACGTCGGGGAGGCCGACCTCCTTGGCGAACTTCTCGTTCCAGTGGATCGGGTTGAAGTCGCCCGACGCGCCCGCGTACCGCACGAGGTCGGCGCGGTTCACCCGGAACTCGCGCATCGGCACCTCGGTACCGACCTCCACGGTGTCGTACGAGATCCTGGCCGTCGTCATCTGCTCTCCTCCACCTCTGCGTCGGCGGCGCGGGCCACCAGCGTCGTGAACGACGTCGCTACATGATCACCCGCCTTGTCGTGGACCTCGCCGCGGACGGACAGGATGTCGTTGCCGGCCAGCGACTTGATCGAGTCGATGATCGAGGTGACCGAGAGGTGGTCCCCCGCGCGGACCGGGCGGGTGTACTCGAACCGCTGGTCGCCGTGGACCACCCGGCTGTAGTCCAGCCCCAGTTGGGGGTCCTCCACAACCTGCTTCCCGGCCGCCTTGAAGGTGATCGTGAAAATGAACGTCGGCGGGGCGATCACGTCGGGGTAGCCGAGGGCCCTGGCCGCCTCGGGGTCGGTGTAGACCGGATTGGTGTCACCCAGGGACTCGGCGAATTCCCGGATCTTCTCCCGGCCGACCTCGTACGCCGCGGTGGGCGGGTAGGTCCGCCCCACGAAGGACTGGTCGAGCGCCATCGGCGCGCACCTCCTGCGATTGAATTACCAACGAAACGAGGCCGCCCCCCGCGAGTGGGGGCGGCCTCGAATGAGAGCTTATTGCTATCGCGTCTCACGGTGCGCGGTGTGCGCGTTGCAACGCGGGCAGTGCTTCTTGATCTCAAGACGATCCGGGTCGTTGCGCCGGTTCTTCTTGGTGATGTAGTTCCGCTCCTTGCACTCCACGCAGGCCAGCGTGATCTTCGGGCGGACGTCGGTGGCAGCCACGTGAGTGCTCCTTGACGAACGGATAAAGGATTAACGCAGAAAGAGTAGCCGATCGAAGGACCGACCCCGCAATCGGCTACTGTCAGTAGCGGTGACCGGACTTGAACCGGTGACACAGCGATTATGAGCCGCTTGCTCTACCGACTGAGCTACACCGCTGTGATGCGAGTGACTCCCCGCTCGACTCAGCGTAGCCGAACGGGAAACCTCACACATCAGAGCCCCAATACGGAATCGAACCGTAGACCTTCTCCTTACCATGGAGACGCTCTGCCGACTGAGCTATTGGGGCGAGCGATGAAGACATTACACGGTCGGCCGCCGAAGGTGAAATCCGTATCGCCCCCCGTCACCCTGGGCTCAGGCACCACACCGGTACGACTATTCGGCTCCTCCGCGAAGCCGCCCCCACCGCGTCCTAGGCTTCGGTTCGCACCCGCGTGATCTTGGCTGCGCACGCATCCGACGCGTGCCCGGCGCGTTGCTCGTCGCCCTACCCCTCGCGTGCTCGGCGCGTACCCGTGGCGCCCTGGCGTCACCGCCACCGCACCTCGTCACGCAACGTCGCGCGCCCCTGTGCGCCCCGCGTACGCCCTGCGAATCCCAGGAGTGCGATGCCCGAGAGCCAGCAGCAGCCGCAGCAGCCTCAGCAGCCGCCCAGGAACGGCGGCGCCACCCCCGAGCCCACCGCTCTGGTGCTCGGCGGCGTCCGGCTCGCCGACGGGCGCACCGTGGACGTCCGGCTCAGCGGCGGGCGGATCGAGGCCGTGGGCACGGCGGGCAGCCTCGTCCCCGGCACCCGGCTGGACCTCGGCGGCTATCTGCTGCTGCCCGCCCCCGCCGAACCCCACGCCCACTGCGACACCGCCCTTACGGCCGACATGGCGGGCCCGGTCCCGTACGCCCCCGGGGACATCCAGCGCCGCACCGTCGAGGCCGCGCTGCTCCAGCTCGGCCACGGGGCGACCGCGCTGCGCACCCATGTCCGCATCGGCGGGGTGCACGGGCTGCGCTCCCTTGAGGCGGTCCTGGAGGCCGGCCACACCCTGCGCGGGCTCACGGAGCTGAGCGCGGTGGCGGTGCCCCGGGTGCTGACCGGCGCCGCCGGGGCGGACGGTCTGGCGATGCTGCGGGACGCGGTGGGGATGGGCGCGTCGGTCATCGGCGGCTGCCCCGACCTCGACCCGGATCCGACCGGCCACGCCGAGGCCGTCCTCGACCTCGCCGCCCGCCATGGCTGCGCCGTCGATCTGCACACGGACGGTGACGACCCGGCCCGCCTCGCCCGGCTCGCGGCGATGGCCGGGGGCCTGCGTCCTGGCGTCACCATCGGCCCCTGCGGCGGGCTGTCCCGGCTGCCCCTGGAGAGCGCGGGGAGGATCGCCGAGCGGCTGGCGGCGGCCGGGGTGACCGTCGTCTGCCTCCCCCAGGGCGACTGCGCCGGGCTGGAGCACCAGGCCAGGCGGGGAGCGCGCACCTGCGCCTGCGCCCCGGTGCGGCTGCTGCGCGCCGCGGGCGTCCGGGTGGCCGCGGGCAGCGGGGCGCTGCGGGACGCGGTCAATCCGGTGGGCCGGGGCGATCCCCTGGAGGCCGCCTTCCTGCTGGCGTCCCGGGGCGAGCTGCGGCCGGAGGAGGCGTACGAGGCGGTGTGCGGGCGGGCGCGGGCCGCGATGGGGCTCGCCGAGGTGCGGGTGGAGGCCGGGTTCCCGGCGGAGCTGCTCGCGGTGCGTGGGGACGGGCTCGCGGGGGTGCTCTCGCTCGCGTACAGCAGGGTCGTGGTGCACCGGGGCCGGGTGGTGGCCCGTACCAGCGCGGTGCGGGAGTACTGCGACTCGGCGGCCGCGGTGGCGCTGGATCTGCCCCGGCAGGCGCGGTCGCAGAGCGGCGGCGAGCAACAGTAGGCCGCACGGCGTACGGTCGGGATCATGCGCATTGTCATCGCTGGTGGACATGGACAGATCGCGCTGCGGCTGGAGCACTTGCTCACCGCGCGCGGAGACGAAGTGGCGGGCATCATCCGCAAGCCGGAACAGGCGGGCGACCTGCTGGCGTCGGGCACCGAACCGGTCGTCTGCGACCTGGAGACGGCCTCGCTGGAGGACGTGGTCAAACACCTGGAGGGCGCGGACGCGGCCGTCTTCGCTGCCGGGGCGGGCCCCGGCAGCGGTGCCGCCCGTAAGGAGACCGTCGACCACCGGTCCGCGGTGCTCTTCGCGGACGCGGCCGAACGGGCCGGGGCCCGCCGGTTCCTGATCATCTCCTCGATGGGCGCGTCCCACGAGCCGCCACCGGACACCGACCCGGTCTTCGCCGCCTATCTGCGCGCCAAGGCCGCGGCGGACGACGACATCCGCGCCCGGGACGGCCTCGACTGGACGGTGCTGCGCCCGGGCCGGCTGACGAACGACCCGGGCACCGGCCGGGTGAAGCTGGCCGAACACACCGGCCGGGGCGAAGTCACCCGCGACGATGTGGCGGCGGTCCTGGCCGCCCTCCTGGACGAGCCCCGTACGGCGGGCCGCACGCTGGAGCTGATCAACGGCGACACGCCGGTGGCGGAGGCGGTGCGGGCGATCGCCGCCGAGCGGGGCTGAGGCGCTCGGCGGCGGCCGCCGCCGAGCGGCGGCCGAGGCGGGTCCGGTCGAGGCGGGTCCGGCCGGGGTGGCCGGTCAGCCGGTCAGCCGGTTGGCCGGTTGGCCGGCTTCGGCCCGATGGCTCAGAAGTCCACCCGGGCCGGGGCGTCGGCCCGGGCCACGGACTCCTGGGCGTACTGCCGCTCGTACGCCGTCCGGATCCGCTCGATCCGCGGGTCCTGCGTCGGGGCCTCGGACGTCGGGTAGAGCAGGATCACCTCGTACGAGCGCTCCCGCTCGATCGTCCCGTTCTGGTCCCGCCACTGCCCCCGGCCGTCGTGGATGGTCAGGCCGGCGGGGAAGCGCGGGGTGATCTGCCGGTCCACGAAGGCCAGGAACTGCTTCTCGGTGACGGGCGGCCCGCCGTCGGGGCGCTCGGTGCCGAAGAAGAGCCGGGTCTCGACGTAGGGCTTACCGCGGTCCACGGCGCCGGAGGCCGCGGCGGCAGGCGGGTCCTCCAGCGCGGCGTACGCGGCGACGGGGGTGGCGGCGGCGAGGGCGAAGGCCGTCCCGATGGCGGCTATACGGGCGCGCGGCTTCCTGGCCGGCACGCGGGGCTGCACGGTCGGCACGTTGGGCTCGATGGTCGGCATCGTCCGATGGTCCCGGCGCCCGGAACCCCGCGGAAGACCGCCTTACGGGGCACATCCGTGCGAGACGCGCGCGACGCGGGGGCGGGGCCCGGCGCCGCGGACAGAGGGGCAGAGGGACACAGGGGCAGGCGGCGAGATCGGGCCCGGCGCCACCCGGCACGGGATGAGGAGGCCGAACCCGAGCCCCGGCACGCGAATCGGGCTCGGGCCCGGGCGCCACAAGCACAGGGACAGAGCCAGCGCCAGAGCCGGGCCCGAGCCCCCGGGCACATGCGGCGCGCTCAGACCCGGCGCCACCGGGCCAGCGCGAACGAGAACACCCCGAAGAGCGCCAGCCCCAGCGCCACCGCCATCAGCAGCCAGGGCCCCGCCGCCGTCCCGGCGAAGGTCCGCAGGGTGTCGTCGATGCCCTTCGCCTTGTCCGGGTCGTAGCGCACGGCGGCCGAGAGCGCGAAGCCGCCCGCCACCGCGAACACGGCCCCGCGGGCCACCCCGCCGCAGACCCCCAGCGCCTCCACGGCCCGCCGCGTCCGCCGGGACATCGCGCCCAGCTTGAGGTACTTGCGGAAGCCACGCCGCAGCGCCCGTACGGCGATCCACACCCCGGCCGCGGCCACGGCGGTCCCGGCGGCGGCGACCAGCCACCGGCCGTACGGCAGGTCGAGCGCGCGGGCCGTCACGTCCTGGGACTGCCGGTCGCTGGAGCCGCTGCCCTGCTCGCCGGTGGCGAAGGAGAGCACGGAGTACGCGACGACGCCGTAGAAGACCGCGCGGGCCGCCCCCGCCAGCCGCTTGCGTGCCGCGCCCCCGTCCGGCCCCGCGGCCCCGAAGACCGCCTCGGACAGCCGCCACAGCGCCATGCAGACCAGCCCGATGCCGACCGCCCAGACCAGCGCCGCGCCGAACGGCTGCTGGGCGAGGACCTGGAGGGCCCCGCCCCGGTCGGCCTGCTCGCCGCGGTCGCCCAGGGCGATGCGCAGCGCCAGGACGCCGATGAGCAGATAGAGCACCCCGCGGGTGGCCAGCCCCCAGCGGGCCGCCGCCTCGATGGCCCGGCTGCCCGCCTGGCGTGGGGTACGTGTGCGCGTTGCCGAACCCAGTCCGCGTGCGATCGACGATGCGTTCACCGTTTCCTCCCGGTTGTCGCACATCGTGTGCCCTGGACGTAGGTGCGGAAACGGGGCTTTCTCTTGTTGGTTGAAGCGATCCGCCCTACTCTGCCGCCAGAATCTGACGAACCGTCAGATCGAATGGAGCCACAGGCCACAGGAGCACCACGAGAAGACCGGGGAGATGGCGAGATGACCGACGGGACGAACGGCACGACCGAGCTGCCTCGGGTCATCAGCGTCGATGACCATGTGATCGAGCCCGCGCACCTCTTCGAGACCTGGCTCCCGGCCAAGTACCGGGACCGCGGCCCCAAGCCGCTGACGGCCGGGATCGGCGAACTCGCCTACGTCGGCGGCAAGTACAAGTTCACCACCGACCCGGACGGCCAGCTCACCGACTGGTGGAGTTACGAGGGCGATCTCTTCCCCTACAAGCGGATCATCGCCGCCGTCGGCTTCTCCCGCGACGAGATGACCCTCGACGGCATCACCCGCGAGCAGATGCGCCGCGGCTGCTGGGACCCCAAGGACCGGCTCGCCGACATGGACCTCAACCATGTCGAGGCGTCACTGTGCTTCCCGACCTTCCCCCGCTTCTGCGGCCAGACCTTCGCCGAAGCGAACGACAAGGAGGTCGGGCTGGCGTGCGTCCGGGCGTACAACGACTGGATGGTCGAGGAGTGGTGCGGCGACAGCGGCGGCCGCCTCATCCCGCTCTGCCTGATCCCCCTGTGGGACGTCGGCCTCGCCGTCCAGGAGATCCGCCGCAACGCGGCCCGCGGCGTCCGCGCGGTGACCTTCAGCGAGATCCCCACCTACCTCGGGCTGCCCAGCATCCACAGCGGCTACTGGGACCCCTTCTTCGCCGAGTGCGAGGCCACCGGGACGGTCGTGTGCATGCACATCGGCTCCTCGTCCCAGATGCCCGCCGCCTCCCCCGACGCCCCGCCCGCCGTCCAGGCGGCCTTGAGCTTCAACAACGCCATGGCGTCGATGATGGACTTCCTCTTCAGCGGCGTCCTGGTCTCCTTCCCGCGCCTCAAGCTGGCCTACGCCGAGGGCCAGATGGGCTGGATCCCCTACGCCCTGGAGCGCGCCGACGACGTCTGGGAGGAGCACCGCGCCTGGGGCGGCGTCCGCGACCTCATCCCCGAGCCGCCGTCCACGTACTACTACCGGCAGATCTACTGCTGCTTCTTCCGCGACAAGCACGGGGTCGCCTCGCTCGACACGATCGGCGTGGACAACGCCACCTTCGAGACCGACTACCCCCACGTCGACTCCACCTGGCCGCACACCCGCCGCATCGCCGCCGAGCATGTGGCCGGCCTCTCCCCCGAGGTCACGTACAAGATCCTGCGCGGCAACGCGATCCGCATGCTGGAGCTGGACCTGGACGGGGCGCGGTAGGCACGACGGTCGGCAAGGCGCCTGATCGGCCCGGCGGCTACTCCATGCGCGGCTGGTCCATACGCGGCTGGTCCGAGCCGCAGTAACGGCATTTGCGCGCCGCCTCGGGGAGGTCGTCGGCGAGGCATTCCGGGCAGGTCTTGACCGGGCCCGGCTCGCCGAAGACCTCCGCGCCCCGCCGGGCCTGGGTGTACTTGTACGGCAGGACGATCAGGAAGTAGATGACGGCCATGAAGATGACGAAGTAGATCAGGGCGCCGATGAACGACCCGATGTTGAGGTAGGTCGCGCTGTTCCCCTCCTGGCCGAGCTGCCAGCCGAGCCCGACCGCCTTGCCGCCCTGGAGCCGGGCGATGATCGGGTTGATGACGGAGTCGGTGAACGACTTGATCAGCGTCGAGAACGCCAGCGCCGTGACCAGGCCGATGGCGACGACAATGACATCACCGCGCATGAGGAAGTTCTTGAAGCCCCTGAGCACGATCCGCCCTCTCTGTCCTGATACGGGGGAATCACCACCCTAGGAGCGGCTCTACGGAGCGCAGGGCCGCCACGACGGACGGCCGCCCGTACGGCGGCAGGGGACGCACTTAATCCACGCCATGAGATAAGTCGTCCGCGAGGCTTGACGCCCGGCGGCGCGCCTCGGATCATCACAGTCACCGAGCACCGTGAACACACCGGTGCCTCGCCGCTCAGCCGCACCGCCGCTCAGTCGCTTCGCCGCTCAGCCGCTCCGCTGTTCCGCCGCTCCGCTGCCGTGAACACACCGGTGACCGGAGTTCCCCCCATTCCTTCCCTCCGGCCGTGACCACACCGGCCCGAGCCTGCCCGCACCGGAAAGGCACCGGTTCCATGAGATCCCTCAGATCCGTGAGTTCCCCCCGCACGACGCGCACCGCCCTGGTGAGCGCCCTGGCCGCGGTCGCCGTGGCCGTCGGTCCATGGCTGACCTCCCCGGCCGACGCCACGACCGCCGAGGCCGGCTCGGCCAAGGCCGGCGAGACCGTCAACGTCTATCTGACCACCACCTCCGGCTCCGACGGCCGCACCGTCGTGAAGGGCCTGGAGCAGCAGGCGCCCACCCGGTTCGGCTCGGGCGGGGGCGGCAGCGTCACCGTCGACGAGTCCAGGACGTACCAGGAGTTCTCGGGCGCCGGGGCGTCGTTCACGGACACCGCCGCATGGCTGTTCAACAGCAGCGGCGCACTGAGCCAGAGCACCCGCGACGAGGTGATGCGCAAGCTCTTCTCGCCCACGGACGGCATCGGGGTGAGCTTCCTGCGCAACCCGCTCGGCGGCTCCGACCTGGCCCGCTTCGGCTACACCTTCGACGATGTGCCTGCCGGGCAGACCGACCCCGGTCTCACCCGGTTCTCCATCAACCACGACCTGGCCGACGTCCTGCCGCTGACCAAGCAGGCCAGGCAGCTCAACCCGGGGCTGAAGGTGATGGCCTCGCCCTGGACCGCCCCGGCCTGGATGAAGGACAACGACCAGCTCAATCAGGGCTGGCTGGAGGCGCAGTACTACGGCACGTACGCGAACTACTTCGTGAAGTACATCCAGGAGTACCAGAGCCGGGGCGTACCGATCGACTACGTGACCGTGCAGAACGAGCCCACCTGCTGCTCCGGCTACCCGTCGATGCAGTGGAACGGCTCCGGGCTCAACTACTTCACCAAGAGTGAGCTGCTGCCCAAGCTGGCGAACGCGGGCCTGAAGACCAAGGTGCTCGCCCTCGACTGGAACTGGGACCAGTGGGCGGGCTTCGGCGCACCCGTCGTGGACGACGCCGCCATCCGCAACCACCCGAACTTCGGCGGCATCGCCTGGCACGGCTACGGCGGGAACGTCGGCCAGCAGACGACCGTCCACAACCAGTACCCGAACGTGGACGCCTTCGACACCGAGCACTCCGGCGGCACCTGGATCGCCAATCAGCAGCAGGAGGACATGCACAACCTGATCGACTACACCCGCAACTGGGGCAAGAGCTGGATCAAGTGGAGCCTCGCCGTCGACCAGAACAAGGGCCCGCACAACGGCGGCTGCGGCACCTGCACCGGCCTGGTCACCGTGCACAACGGCGACGGCCAGAGCGGCCGGGTGGACTACACCGTCGAGTACTACACGATGGGCCACCTCACGAAGTTCGTGAAGCCCGGAGCCCGCCGCATCGACTCCAGCGCCAGCTCCACGGTGCCGAACGTGGCCTGGAAGAACCCGGACGGCTCCAAGGCGCTGATCGCCTACAACGACACCGGCAGCCAGCAGACCCTGAAGGTCAACTGGGGCAGCCAGTCGTTCAGCTACCAGCTCCCCGCCCGGGCCTCCGCCACCTTCACCTGGACCGGCACCCAGTCCTAGGCCCGGAGCGAGGCCACGCCCCCGCTCGACCCTGAACACAGCAAACGGCCCCTGGCTGCGTTTCCGCAGTTCAGGGGCCGTTTTCCACTGTGGCGGCGCCAGGATTCGAACCTGGGTAGGCTAAGCCGACGGATTTACAGTCCGCTCCCATTGGCCACTCGGGCACACCGCCTGGGATGTGGCCAGGTGCCCCGCTCTCGCGGTGCTGCTCCCTGGCAACGACGTAAACAATACCTGATGCGCGGGGGTGCTTCGCCACCCGGTTGATCGCCTCTGGATCATGGCCGAGATCGCTAGGCTGGCTGGAGCGGTCCGCTGGGCCGTGCCACTGACGGATCTACGTACGAGGAGCCAACTCAAGATGGCCGACTCCAGTTTCGACATCGTCTCGAAGGTCGAGCGGCAGGAGGTCGACAACGCTCTGAACCAGGCGAGCCGCGAGATCTCCCAGCGCTACGACTTCAAAAACGTCGGCGCCTCGATCGAGTGGTCGGGCGAGCGGATCGAGATGCGAGCCAACTCCGAGGAGCGGGTCAAGGCGATCCTCGACGTCTTCCAGTCCAAGCTGGTCAAGCGCGGGATCTCGCTGAAGGCCCTGGACGCGGGCGAGCCGCAGGCGTCGGGCAAGGAGTACAAGATCTTCGCCTCGCTGCAGGAGGGGATCTCGCAGGAGAACGCGAAGAAGGTCGCCAAGATCATCCGCGATGAGGGGCCCAAGGGCGTCAAGGCGCAGGTGCAGGGCGAGGAGCTGCGGGTGACCTCCAAGAGCCGGGATGACCTGCAGGCCGTGATCGCCCTGCTCAAGGGCAAGGACCTGGACTTCGCGGTGCAGTTCGTGAACTACCGGTAGGCAGCACCCGGACCGGTGCGGCAGGGGCGGTGCGGCGTGGCCGTGCCGCCCCTGGCGTTGTCGGCGGGCGCCCCTGGCGTTGTCGGCGGGCGGGTCAGCGGTGGCCGAAGGGCTGGTCGGTGGGGACGATCTCGTGGCCGAGGGGGGCCAGGGAGATCGGGATGAGCTTGAAGTTGGCCAGGCCCAGCGGGATGCCGATGATCGTGAGACAGAGGGCGATACCGGTGAGCAGATGGCCGAGCGCCAGCCACCAGCCCGCGAGGACGAGCCACAGGACGTTGCCGACGCAGGAGGCGGCTCCGGCGTCGCGGCGGGGGACGGCGGTACGGCCGAAGGGCCACAGGGCGAAGCCGGCGATGCGCCAGGAGGCGAGCGCGAAGGGGATGCCGATGATCGTGAGGAAGAGGAGCACCCCGGCGAAGACGTAGAGGATCGCCATCCAGAGGCCGGCGATGAGCAGCCAGATGAGGTTCAGGAGGGTTTTCACGGCTGGTGTCCTGCCATCTGCTCGAGTCGGGCGATGCGCTCCCGCATGGGCGGGTGGGTCGAGAAGAGCTTGGCCATGCCCTCACCGGCCCGGAACGGGTTGGCGATCATCAGGTGGCTGGCGGTCTCCAGGCGGGGCTCGGGCGGCAGCGGAAGCTGCTTCGTACCTGCTTCCAGTTTGCGCAGGGCGCTGGCGAGGGCCAAGGGGTCGCCGGTGAGCTGGGCGCCGGAGGCGTCGGCCTCGTATTCGCGGGAGCGGCTCACGGCGAGCTGGATGATGGCGGCCGCGAGCGGGCCGAGCAGCATGATCAGCAGCATGCCGACGAAGCCGGGGCCCTCGTCGTCGTCGGACCGGCCCATCGGGATCAGCCAGGCGAAGTTCACCAGGAACATGACCACGCTGGCGAGCGCGCCCGCGATCGAGGAGATCAGGATGTCGCGGTTGTAGACATGGCTGAGCTCATGGCCGAGGACCCCGCGCAGCTCGCGCTCGTCCAGCAGCCGCAGGATGCCGTCGGTGCAGCAGACCGCCGCGTTACGGGGGTTGCGGCCGGTCGCGAAGGCGTTGGGGGCCTCGGTCGGGGAGATGTAGAGCCGGGGCATCGGCTGGCGCGCGGCCGTGGAGAGCTCGCGCACCATGCGGTACAGCCCCGGTGCCTCGAACTCGCTGACGGGGCGGGCGCGCATCGCGCGCAGGGCCAGCTTGTCACTGTTCCAGTAGGCGTACGCGTTGGTCCCGAGTGCGACGACGACCGCGATGATCAGTCCGGTACGGCCGAAGAGACTGCCGATGAGGATGATGATCGCGGACAGACCACCGAGGAGTACGGCGGTCTTCAGCCCGTTGTGCCGGCGGTGCACTGTGTGCCCTCCCGTTGTGCCGCAGGGGAACGCTTTGCCTGGTGTCTCCACCTTCCAGTGGACCCTCCTGAAAAAGTCAACGCCAGGCGAAGGGCACCAGTTCCCTTGTGCACACGGGTGCGGGCGCGCGGCCGGGGTTGAGGCCGATGGCGACCGTAAGGCGGACGCGGACGCGGGGGCGCTTACGGCGTCGCGGGAACCATGACCGCGTCGCGGCAGCGGTTACCGCGTCGCGGGAGCCGTTACAGCAGGCTCTCCGAGGCGAACCGCAGGACGAGCTGCGGGGCGCCGGAGAGGGCGATGCCGACGACCGCGGTGAGGCCGATGGCGGCCGTAAGGGGGACGGCGCGCGGGCGGGCGACGGCCGCCCCGGCGGCGGGTGCGGGCTCCGCCCCGGCGACGGGCTCGGCGGCGGCCTCGGGGGCGCGGAAGAGCACCGCCGTCCACTGGAGGTAGTAGTAGAGCGCCACCACCACGTTGAGCGCCATCACCACCGCGAGCCAGCCCAGCCCCGCGTCCACGGCCGCCGAGAAGACGGTCACCTTGGCGAAGAGCCCGATGACGCCCGGGGGCAGCCCGGCCAGGCACAGCAGGAAGAAGGCCAGGGCCAGGGCGGCGCCCGGGCGGGCCGCGTACAGCCCGCGGTAGTCGGTGAGGCGGTTGGCCGGGCTCGTACGGGCCACCAGGGCGGCCACGGCGAAGGCGCCGAGGTTCACGGCCGCGTACATCAGGGCGTACGCGACGGTGGAGCCGATGGCGCGGGAGGCGTCCTTGCCGGAGTCGGCGTAGCCGGCCGCGGCGATCGGGACCAGCAGATAGCCCGCCTGGGCGACGGAGGACCAGGCGAGCAGGCGCACGGCGCTGAAGGCGCGCTCCGGGCGCTGGCGCAGCGCCGCGGCGTTCCCCGCGGTCATGGTGAGGGCGGCCAGGACCGCGATGGCCGGGCCCCACACATCGGCGTAGGAGGGGAAGGCGAGGACGGTCACCAGGATGAGGCCGGAGAAGCCGACCGCCTTACCGACGACGGACAGATACGCCGCGACGGGCACGGGGGCGCCGACGTAGGTGTCGGGCACCCAGAAGTGGAAGGGCACGGCGGCGGTCTTGAACGCGAAGCCCACCAGGGTGAGCACGACCCCCGCCTGGGCGAGCGTGTCGAGCCGCGGGTCGACATGGGTGAGCGCGTCGGCGATCCGGGACAGATGGAGGCTGCCGGTGGCGGCGTAGACGAAGCTGACACCGAGCAGCATCACGGCGGTCGCGGTGACCGAGGAGAGGAAGAACTTCAGCGCGGCCTCGGAGGACAGGCGGTCGCCGCGGCGCAGGCCCACCAGGGCGAAGGCCGGGAGCGAGGCCACTTCGAGGGCGATGACCAGGGTCGCCAGATCGCGGGAGGCGGGCAGCAGGGCCGCCCCGGCGGCCGAGGACAGCAGCAGGAACCAGAATTCGCCCGCGGGAAGTTTGAGATCGTCGAGGGCGCTGAAGGACAGCAGCCCGGTGAGCAGCGCCCCGCCGAGCACGAGGAACTGGATGACGAGGGCGAAGCTGTCGGCCGTATAGCTGCAGGCGTGATCGCCGGTGGTCAGGCAGAAGGTGGAGCGGTCGCCGTCCAGCAGCGGCAGCAGGGCGAGCGCGGCCAGGGCCAGTCCCGCTATCGCTCCCCAGCCCAGCAGATGCTTCCTGTGCTCGGGCAGGAAGAGGTCCGCGACGAGGACGGCGAGGCCGGCCACGGCCGCGATGGTGGGCGGTGCGACGGCGAGCCAGTCGACGGACTGGACGAGGCCGGTCGCCAGGCTCGTGGCGTTCGCAGTCATCGGTTGCCTCCCGCGAGGAGCTGCTGCACGGCCGGGTCGGTGAGGCCGAGGAGGGCCGCGGGCCACAGTCCGGCGAGGACGGTGAGGGCCACCAGGGGGCTCCAGGCGGCGAATTCATGGCCGTGGACGTCGGCGAGGGCGGGCCGCTCGGGCTCCGTCCCGACACGGGGCTCGATCGGATGGTCGCCCATGCAGACGCGCCGTACGACGATCAGCATGTAGGCGGCGGTGAGCAGGGTACCGAGGCCGGCGAACGCCATATAGGTGAGATACGCCGGGCGGCTGAGGCCGTCGGCGGGGTCGAAGGCGCCGAACATGGCGAGCATCTCGCCCCAGAACCCGGCGAGTCCGGGCAGCCCCAGGGAGGCCACGGCGCCGAAGGCGAGCAGTCCGCCCAGGCGTGGCGCCCTGCCGTACAGGGCGGCGCCACTGGTGCCCGCGAGCTGGTCGAGGTCGGTGGTGCCGGAGCGGTCCTTGAGGGCGCCGACGAGGAAGAAGAGCAGTCCGGTGATCAGGCCGTGGGCGATGTTGGCGAAGAGCGCGCCGTTCACCCCGGTGGGGGTGAGGGTCGCGATGCCCAGCAGCACGAAGCCCATATGGCCGACGGAGGAGTAGGCGATCAGGCGCTTGAGGTCGCCCCTGGCGCCGCTGCGTTCAAAAGGCGCGAAGCCTCCGTTGAGGGTGGTGGTGGGAGACGGGAGGGCGAGGGCGAGGCAGGCGAGGGATCCGTAGATGATGCCGACCACGGCGAACGCGGCGAGGTAGGGCGCGTAGGTGTGGGCCGCCCCGGGGGTGATCGGCAGCACGATGCGGACCAGCCCGTAGGTGCCCATCTTGAGCAGCACGCCCGCCAGCAGCACGGAGCCGACGGTGGGCGCGGCGGTGTGGGCGTCGGGCAGCCAGCTGTGCAGCGGCCACATGGGGGCCTTGACGGCGAGTCCGACGATGATGGCGAGGGCCGCGATCAGCTGGGTGGTGTGGCTGAGCTTCCCGCCGTTGTCAGTGGCGAGTGCCACCATGTCGAAGGTGCCGCCCTTGATCCCGACGAGGAGGAGGCCGAGCAGCATGACGACGGAGCCGAGCAGGGTGTAGAGGATGAACCGCCAGGCGGCACGCTCCCGTTCGCCGCTGCCCCACCGGTTGATGAGGAAGTACATCGGGATGAGGACCATCTCGAACGCCAGGAAGAACAGCATCAGGTCCAGCACCGCGAAGCTGGCCAGGGTGCCGGACTCCAGGAGCAGCAGCAGCGCCACGAAGGCCTTGGGGGACGGCCCGGAGGGCCGGTTGAAGTAGGCGTAGAGCGCGCTGAGGAAGCTCAGCAGCGCGGTCAGCACGAGCAGCGGCAGCGAGACGCCGTCGACGCCGAGGTGGATGCGGATGTCCAGCGCCGGGATCCAGCCGATGTCCGTCTGGGCCTGCATCCTGGCCGGGTGGTCGTGGTCGAAACCGGCGGCCAGCGCGATGGCGGCGGCGAGCACCACTCCGGTGACGGTCACGCCGTGCCGCAGCACGGCCTGGTCGGGTCCGCGGCCGCGCAGCCCGGGCGGGGCCGGGAGCAGGGCGGCGGCGCTGCCGAGCAGGGGGAGCACGACCAGGGCGGCGAGGAGGAGTTGCTGGACGGTGTGGTTCACGGGTCAGGCTCCCGCTGCGACGAGGACGGCGGCCACGGCCAGGACGAGGGAGCCCGCGAGCAGCGCGCCGAGGTAGGTCTGCACATTGCCGGTCTGGGCGCGGCGGACGGCCGCGCCGAGCAGGCGGGGCGCACCTCCCGCGCCGCGCACGTACGTCTCGACGACCTCGCGGTCGAGGAAGCGGACGAGCCGGGCGGCGGCCCGCACGGGGCGGACGAACAGGGCGCTGTAGACGGTGTCGAGGTGGAAGCCGACGGCCGCGTGGCGGTGCAGCGGGCCCAGGAGCAGCCGTCCGGGGTCGGCGGGGTCGCTGGCGCCCGCGATGGAGCCGTAGGCCGCCTCGTGGGTGGCGATGGCCTCGGCCTCGGAGACGGCGTCGGCGGCTTCGGGGTGGGCGGCCACCGCGCCGAGCGGGACGCGGGCGGCCCGGGCCGAGCGGTGCCGCCAGGCGCCGTACATGACGAGGACGCCGACCAGGGCCAGCCCGGTGCCGAGCACGGAGGTGGTGAGGGTCGGGGTGAGCGTCTCGCCGTCGAACCAGTCGGGCAGCGTGCCGTAGGCGAGGCCCAGGGCGGCCGTGGGGATGAACAGCACCCACAGGACGACGTTCATGGCCACCGGCTGCTTGCCGTGGTCGGGGACGGGCTCGCCCCGGCCGCGGAAGGCGAGCAGCCACAGCCGGGCCGCGTATCCGGCGGTCAGGAGCGCGGTAAGGAGACCGGCGACGAGGACCGTCCAGCCGACGCCCGCCGGGACGCCGGGGGTGTGGCCGGTCGCGGCGTGCTCGGCCGTGCCGAGGACGGCCTCCTTGGAGAAGAAGCCCGCGAAGGGCGTGATGGCGGCGAGCGCGAGCAGCGCGACCGTCATCGTCCAGAAGGCGTCGGGGATGCGCTGGGCGAGGCCGCTCATCCGGGACATGGCGGCCAGGGAGTTGCTGCCCGCGGCGTGGATCACCACGCCCGCGCCGAGGAAGAGCAGCGCCTTGAACGCGCCGTGGGTGATGAGGTGGAAGACGGCGGCGCCGCGGTCGTCGACGGCCAGCGCGCCCGTCATATAGCCGAGTTGGCCGACGGTCGAGTAGGCGAGGACGCGTTTGATGTCGTCCTGGGCGAGCGCGGCGAGCGCCGAGCCGACCATCGTCACGGCCGCCATGGCGGCCAGTACGGCGAGCGCGGCGGTGGAGGAGGCGAAGACGGGCAGCAGCCGGGCCACGACGAAGACACCGGCGGCGACCATGGTGGCCGCGTGGATCAGCGCGGAGACCGGCGTGGGGCCGGCCATCGCGTCCGGCAGCCAGGTGTGCAGCGGGAACTGCGCGGACTTGCCCGCCACCCCGGCCAGCAGCAGCAGCGCGATCAGGGTGGGGTGGTCCAGCGGCACCCCGGCGGTCTCGGAGGTCAGCCGGGTGTGGATCTCGCTGATCCGGAACGTGCCGGTGTCGCCCGCGAGCGCGAAGATGCCGATCAGGAACGGGACGTCGCCGAGCTTGGTGACCAGGAACGCCTTCAGGGACGCCGAGCGCGCGGCCGCGGTCTCCCAGTAGTGGCCCACCAGGAAGTACGAGCAGATGCCCATGATCTCCCAGCCGACGAGCAGCACGATCAGGTCGTCGGCGTAGACGACCAGGAGCATCGCGGCGGTGAAGAGGGAGACGAGCGCGGCGTAGGAGGGGTAGCGGGGGTCGTCCCGCAGATAGCCGGTCGAGTAGATCTGCACACAGCAGGCGACGACGGCGACGAGGACCGCGACCAGGGCGGCGAAGCCGTCGATCTGCAGGGCGAGGTCGACGGGGACCGAGCCGGTGTCGGCGAGCCGGGTCGCGGCGGTGAGCGGGGCCGTGCCGCCGCCCGCTCCCCCGCCCTGCCGTACCGCGACGAGCACGGCGAGCCCGGCCGCGGCGAGGGTCGGCAGCACCGCGAGGGGGCGGACGAAACCGGGGGCGCGGCGGCCCAGCAGAAGTCCGGCGAGGGCGCCGAGGAAGGGCAGGAGGGGGACGAGAACGGCGGCGGTCGTGGTCGTCACGCGGTCTGCCTCCGGGCGCGTCGTGCCTGGTCGGCGTCGTTGTCAGTGGGGGCTGCCATGCTGTCGTCCATCGGGTCCTGGCCGTCCGACGGGGGGTCGGCCAGGTCCCGGAGCTTGTCGACGTCGGCGGTGCCGCTGTTGCGGTGGACGAGGAGGACGATGGCGAGGCCGATGCCGATCTCGGCGGCGGCGATGGCGATGGTGAAGAGGGTCAGGGCCTGGCCCGCGTGCAGGGTGTCGCGGAGCCAGACGTCGAAGGCGACGAGGTTGAGGTTGACGGCGTTGAGCATCAGCTCGACCGACATCAGCACCAGGATCGCGTTGCGGCGGGCGAGGACGCCGTACAGGCCGGTGCAGAAGAGGAGGACGGCGAGCACGGCGGGGTAGGCGAGGTGCATCAGCGCTTCTCCTTGCCGACGCTCTGGGCGTCCCGCGGTTCGGCGGTCCTGCGGGACAGGACGATCGCGCCCACGAGCGCGGCGAGCAGGAGCACGGACAGCGCCTCGAACGGCAGCACCCAATGGCGGAAGAGGCTCTCACCGGAGACGGCGGTGGAGCCCTGGACGCCCTTGTCGAGCTCGATCCAGGTGGTCCGGAAGGCGTCCACGACCACCCACACCAGGACGCCCGCGGCCGCCACGGCCACCGCGAGCGCGGCGGGGCGGTTGGCCGAATCGGCGTCCGGGGAGGGGCCGATGGGCGCCTTGGTGAGCATCAGCCCGAAGAGGAGGAGGACGACGACGGAGCCGACGTAGATCAGCACCTGCACCCAGGCGATGAACTCCGCCGTGAGCAGGAGGTACTCCACGGCGATGCCGCCGAGCGCCACCACCAGCCAGAGGGCGGCGTGCACCAGTTGCTTGGTGGTGACGGTGAGGACGGCCGCGCCGAGGGTCGCGATGCCCACCAGCAGGAAGGCGATCTCGACGCCGGTCGGCGACAGGAACCCGTGGCCGGTGGCGGCCAGGTGGACCGCGGGACTCACGTGGCGGCTCCGTTTCCGTCGGTGCCGTTGCGCTCGTTGGGCCCGTCGGGTCCGTTGGGTCCGTCGCTCGCGTCGGAGGTGCGCTCCGACTCGGCGGCGGCCGCGGCCTCCGCGGCGGCGAGCTTGTCGGCGGTCTTACGGGCGGCGCCGATCTCCTTGGGCTCCTCCGCGCGCGGGTCCAGCGCGGGCGGCGCGGGCACCGTCCACATCCACTCGCGGAGCTTGTCCCGCTCATGGGTGAGATCGCGGATGTCCTCCTCCGCGTACTCGAACTCCGGCGACCAGAAGAGCGCGTCGAAAGGACACACCTCGATGCAGATACCGCAGTACATGCACAGGGCGAAGTCGATCGCGAACCGGTCCAGCACATTGCGGCTGCGCTCGCGCCCGCCCGGGGCGGCCGGGGGGACGGTCTCCTTGTGCGAGTCGATATAGATGCACCAGTCCGGGCATTCGCGGGCGCACAGCATGCAGACCGTGCAGTTCTCCTCGAACAGCCCGATCACCCCGCGGGTGCGGGGCGGCAGCTCGGGCTGCGCGTCCGGATACTGCGCGGTGTGCGACTTCCGGGTCATCGTGCGGAGGGTGACGGCCAGGCCCTTGGCCAGGCCGGATCCGGGGATGCCCATCAGGAGATCACCACCTTGACGACGCCGGTGAGGGCGATCTGGGCCAGTGAGAGCGGAATGAGGCAGGTCCAGGCGAACCGCTGCAGCTGGTCCTCGCGCAGCCGCGGATAGCTGACCCGCAGCCAGATCACGACGAAGGCGAGGACGGCCGTCTTCAGCAGCGTCCACAGCCAGCCGAGGCCGTCGGCGAACGGACCGTGCCAGCCGCCGAGGAACAGGACGGTGGTCAGCCCGCACAGGATGACGATGCCCGCGTACTCGGCGAGCAGGAAGAGCGCGAACCGCAGACCGGTGTACTCGGTGTACGCACCGAAGATGATCTCGGAGTCGGCGACCGGCGCGTCGAACGGCGGGCGCTGCAGCTCGGCGAGGCCGGCGGTGAAGAACACCACCCCGCCGACGATCTGCCACGGCACCCACCACCACTCGAACGCATCGAGGATGCCGGGCAGCGAGACCGTGCCCGCCGCCATCGCCACGGAGGCGGCGGTGAGCAGCATCGGCAGCTCGTACGCCATGAGCTGGGCGGCCGTCCGCAGGCCCCCGAGGAGGGAGAACTTGTTCGCCGAGGCCCAGCCCGCCATCAGTGAACCCAGCACCCCGACGCCCATCACGGCGAGCACGAAGAAGATGCCCGCGTCCACGACCTGGCCGACGGCGCCCTCGGCGGGGCCGACCGGGATCGCGACGAGGACGAGGAGGTACGGCAGCAGGGCGACGGCGGGCGCGAGCTGGAAGATCCGCCGGTCGGCGCCGGTGGGTACGACGTCTTCCTTCTGCGCGAACTTCACCCCGTCCGCGACCAGCTGGGCCCACCCGTGGAACCCGCCCGCGTACATCGGCCCGAGGCGGCCCTGCATATGGGCCATGACCTTGTGCTCGGTCTGCCCGACGAGCAGGGGCAGCACGAGAAAGGCGAGCAGGAGGGCGAGCAGTCGCAGCGCGACGTCGAGGACGTCGTTCACGCGGTGCCTCCTGGCTGGTCGTCGGGGTTGGTCTCGGGGGCGGGGCCCGGTTTCTCGCCGCCGCGTTCGTCCCCGTCTCCCTCGGCCTCCGGTGCCTCCGGCTCAGGCGGGGACGCGGCGTCCTCGTCCCGGGCGGGGCGCGGACGATGCCAGGGGGCATCGGACGAGCGGGTCCGCGACGCGGGGCGGCGCGAGTGCGCCGGGGACACGGATGCGGGCGACTCGGGCTCGGCGGCGCCTCCGGCCGCGGGGGCGTCATCGGCCGCGGGGGCTTCGGGCGCCGCGCCTTCGGGCGCCGGTGGCTCGGCGGGGGCCGACGGCTCATCGGCCGCCACCCGCCGACTGGCGGCGGCGTCCGGCTCCGAGGCTTCCGCCGTCGGCTCCGCGCCCGCAGGGCGCTGGCCCGCGGACCCCTCACCGGCGGTACGGGAGCGCCGCGTCGGGCGTTCGGCCGCCGGGGCGGGAGTCTCCGCACCCGCCGGGCGCTCCGCTGCCGGGGGCTGGGCCTCCTCCGCCGGCTCCGCGCCTGCCGGGCGTTCGGCCGCTGGGGGCTGAGCGCCCGCCGCCGCTTCCGCACCGCCCGGACGCTGGCTCGCGGAGCCCTCGCTCACGCTGCGCGAGAGCCGCGCCGGGCGTTCGGCCGCCGAGGCGGGAGTCTCCCCCGCCGCCTCCGCGCCTGCCGGGCGCTCGGCCGCCGAGGGCTGGGTGTCCGCTGTCGGCTCCACACCGCCCGGGCGCTGGCTTGCCGAGCCCTCGCTCACGCTGCGCGAACGCCGCGCCGGACGCTCGGCCGCCGGAGTCGGGGCGTCCGCCGTTGGCTCCGCGCCGGGCGGGCGCTGGCTCGCGGAGCCGGCCGTTGCGGTGCGGGTGCGGCGGGCGGGGCGGTCGCCCGCGGCGGCGCCTGCCGCGCGGGCGCCCCGGGCCGGGCGGGCCGGGGCCGGGGGCAGCTGGCCCTTGAGGGGGCCCCACTCGTTGGGGTCGGGGACGCCCGGCGGCAGCATCTGCCGGCGCTTGGGGCCGTGGCCGGTGCCCGACTCCCCCGGCTCCTTCGCGCCCGGCCACGCCTTGACGACCCGGGCCGCCAGCACGAAGTCCTTGCGCAGCGGATGCCCCTCGAAGCCGTCGGGGAGCAGCAGCGGTGCGAGACCGGGGTGGCCGGTGAAGCCGATGCCGAACATCTCGTGGGTCTCGCGCTCATGCCAGGCCGCCCCGGCGTAGACGCCGGTCGCGGTCGGCAGTGCGGCCGCGTCGTGCGGCACGGTGGTGCGCACCAGCAGACCGCGCACACCGCGCCCGGGCGCGCCAGCGCCGGCGCTCCCGCCCCCGCCGAGGGCGACGACATACGCGGCCGCCCGGAAGCCGGTGCCCGGCTCGTCGACCGCGCTCAGCCAGTCGAAGTAGCTGCAGCCGAGGGTGTCGCGGGCCGTCTCCAGCGACGCGATCCAGGAGTCGGCGGGGACGTCGACGGTGAGCAGGCCGTACGACTCCTCCGCCGTGGCGCCCTCGCCGAACAGCTCGGTGGCGGAACGCGGCAGCCAGCCCACGGGCGGCACGGCCACCGCAGCGGGCTCCGCCACCGCGGGCTCCGCCACCTCCGTGGGCTCGACCTCTACGGCCTCCGCCGCCCCGGCGGCCTCCGCCGCCCCGGCGGCCTCCGCCGCACCGGTCCGCTCCGGCGTCTCGTTCGGCTCCGGCGTCTCGCTCTGCTCCGGCGTCTCGTTCGGCTCGGTCATGTCGTGTCTTCCCGCCCCGGAGGCGTGACCAGCCCGCTGCGCAGCGCGGCCGCGGACGGGCGGCCCGCCGCCGCTTCGGCGCCGCCGGACCCGGAATTCCCGTAGCGCTCGCCCAGCGACTCGCGCGCGATCTTCTCCTGGAGCTTGAGGATGCCCTGCAGCAGCGCCTCGGGCCGGGGCGGGCAGCCGGGGACGTAGACGTCGACGGGGATGATCTGGTCGACGCCCTTCGTCACGGCGTACGAGTCCCAGTAGGGGCCGCCGCAGTTCGAGCAGGCCCCGAAGGAGATCACGTACTTCGGCTCCGGCATCTGCTCGTACAGCCGCTTGACCGCGGGCGCCATCTTGTCCGTGACCGTGCCGGAGACGACCATCAGGTCGGCCTGGCGCGGCCCCGGCGCGAAGGGGATCACGCCGAGCCGGATGAAGTCGTGGCGGGCCATCGACGCGGCGATGAATTCGATCGCGCAGCAGGCGAGGCCGAAGTTGAAGACCCACAGGCTGTAGCGGCGGCCCCAGTTCAGGACGACCTTCATCGGCTCGGGAGCCAGCCGGGCCAGCGTGCCGAGACGGCGCGGCTCCGGCAGGTCCACCGGAGCGGAGGCGGGGACCGGCGCGGCGACCGGTGTCGTCGGTGTCGGTGTCGGCGTGGGGTTCGGTGTCACGTCCACTCCAGGACGCCCTTCTTCCATGCGTACAGCAGACCTACGGCGAGGAACCCGAGGAAGATGAACATCTCCACCAGCGTGGCGGCCCCGAAGCCGGGTGCCGCGAAGACCGTCGCCCACGGGAACAAGAAGATCGAGTCCACCGCGAAAATCACATACAGAAAAGCGTAGACGTAGTAACGGACCTGGGTGTGGGCCCAGCCCTCGCCCACCGGGTCCACTCCGCACTCGTAGGTCAGCAGCTTCTCCGGTGTCGGCACCACGGGCCGCAGCAGCCGCCCGGCCCCGAAGGCCACGGCGACGAAGATCACGCCGATCGCCGCCAGCAGTCCGACCACCGTATAGCCGTGGAAGTAGCCGTCCGCGAGCTGGACGCCGGCGCCAGTCGTGGTGTGTACGGTCGTCGCCTCCGGCACGTCCGCCCCTCGCTCCCTGGTCTCGTGGTCCCTGCCCGCTCCTCGTCGACCTCGCGTGTTCGACGATCCGTACGGACGGGAAGTCTAGGCCCTGCCGCCGCCCGCCCGGGCGGCCCGTCCGCCATGCGGTAGGGCTAGCCCCATGGCGGTCCCCCCGCCGGGCCGGGCAGTCTTGCTGCCATGACCTCCAGTTCCCCCGTCCACGGCCCCGACGGCGGCGGCCGTGGCCGCGGCGACGAGCGGCTGCCCCGGCCGCCCGCGTTCGCCTTTCCCGCGCAGACCTGGAAGGAGATCGCCTATCTCCTGGCCAATCTGCCGGTGGGCATCGCCTGCTTCGTCCTCACCCTGATCTGGCTGGCCGTGGGCCTGGGGCTGTCCGTCACGGTGGTGGGGCTGCCGCTGCTGGCCCTGGGGCTGCGCTTCAGCCGGCTCCTCGGCCGGTTCGAGCGGAACCGCGCCAGGGCGCTGCTCTCGGTGCACATCGACGAGCCCAGCCCCCTGCCGTACCGGCCGGACAGTGGCTTCCTCAGCCGGCTGTGGACGAGTCTGCGGGACCCGGTCGGCTGGCGCGCCACGCTGTACGCCCTGATCCGGCTGCCGTGGGCGGTGGTCACCTTCGCGCTCACCCTGACCTCGCTGTTCGTCGCCTGGCCGGTGCTGCCGTGGATCGCCCGGGGGCTGACGCACGCGGATCGGGCGATGGTGCGCGGGCTGCTGTTCCCCTCCGATGAGCTGGAGCGGCGGATCGCCGAGCTGGAGTCGGACCGGGGCACGGTGGTCGACACCGCCGCCGCGGATCTGCGCCGCATCGAGCGCGATCTCCACGACGGCGCCCAGGCCCGGCTGGTCGCCCTCGCCATGGGGCTCGGCCTGGCGAAGGAGAAGCTGGAGGAGGACCCGGAAGCCGCCGCCAAGATGGTCGACGAGGCCCACGGCGAGGTGAAGCTCGCGCTGCAGGAACTGCGCGACCTCGCCCGCGGCATCCACCCCGCGATCCTCACCGACCGCGGCCTCGGCCCGGCCCTCTCCGCGCTCTCGGCCCGCTGCACCGTCCCGGTCACGGTGACGGTCGAGCTGCCCGAACGCCCGGCGCCCGCGATCGAGGGAATCGCCTACTTCACCGTCTCCGAACTGCTCCAGAACATCAGCAAGCACAGCGGCGCCCGCACCGCCGAGGTCGACCTGTGGCGTACCGAGGACCGGCTGCTGATCCAGGTACGGGACGACGGGCACGGCGGGGCGACCACCGACGGCGGTTCGGGGCTCGCGGGGCTGACCGAGCGGCTGGGCTCGGTCGACGGGCTCTTCGCGGTGGACTCGCCGCCCGGTGGCCCGACCACCGTGACCGCCGAGCTGCCCTGGCGCCACCGGACGGGGTCGGCGGCGGGCACGGCGGTGGCGCATTCCCGGTAAGGCGCCCGACGCCGAGCGCAGAGCCGGCCCCCGGAGCGCAGAGCCAGGCCCCGGCATGGCGCCTGCACACCCCCGGACCGCAGAGCCGGCCCCCCGGTAACGCGCCCGCACACCCCCGAAAGGTAGGGCTAACCCCCCGGTGAAGAGGCCGATCCGCCCGATGGTCGGGCCGACCTCGCTCCGGGACTCTGGGTGTACGCAGAGAACGCGACCCACCCTGACCCGGATCGCGTGACCCCACAGGCCCCCAGGCCCCAGGCCCCAGGCCCGAGACCCCCACGCCCCCGGAGGACGGACGAGACGATGGCCACCGCATATCGACCCTATGAGCCGGGGACCGAGCCCCGTGGCCATCTGGTGCCCGCGGCGCTGAAGGCGCCGTTCCAGGCCCGGGTCTGGCGTGAGTTCCTCTATCTCGTGATCAGCCTGCCGATGTCCATCCTCACCTTCGTCTACACGATCACGATGCTCGCGCTCGGCGCCGGGCTGCTGATCACCTTCCTCGGCGTCCCGGTGCTCGGCGCCGCCCTCGCGGGCTGCCGGGCGCTCGGCGTCGTCGAGCGGGCCCGCGCCCGTGCGCTGCTGCGGCTGGACGTGGCCGAGCCCGAGCCCGTCCTCGGCGGGAGGGGCGGCCGCGGGGGCAGGCGCGGGCCGGTCGCCTGGGTGGGCGCGCTGCTCAGGAGCGGCACCTCCTGGCGTCATGTGATCTACGCGCTGATCCATCTGCCGTGGGCGCTCTTCTCCTTCACCTTCGCGATCGCCTTCACCTGCTACGGCTGGGGCTTCGCGACCTATCCGCTGTGGCGCTGGGTCTTCCCCCGGTATGTGGACGAGCCGGGCCTGCAGATCTTCGGGGACGACCACGGGCGCGCGTTCTATCTGGACACCCCGTTCGAGATCGCCGCGACCTGTGCCGTGGGGGTGCTGGTCCTGCTGCTGAGCCCGTGGGTGATGCGGGCGCTGACCTCGGTCGACCGGATCATGGTGGCCGGGCTGCTCGGTCCGTCCCGGCTGGCGAGCCGGGTCTGGGAGCTGGAGTCCGACCGGGGCACGGTGGTCGACACCGCCGCCGCGGATCTGCGCCGCATCGAGCGGGACCTCCACGACGGCGCGCAGGCCCGGCTGGTCGCCCTCGCCATGGATCTGGGCCTGGCGAAGGAGAAGCTGGACGAGGATCCGGAAGCCGCCGCCAAGATGGTCGACGAGGCCCACGGCGAGGTGAAGCTCGCGCTCCAGGAGCTGCGCGACCTCGCCCGCGGCATCCACCCCGCGATCCTCACCGACCGCGGCCTCGGCCCCGCCCTGTCCGCGCTCTCGGCCCGCTGCACCGTCCCCGTCACGGTGACCGTCGACCTTCCGCAGCGGCCCGCGCCCGCGATCGAGGGAATCGCCTACTTCACCGTCTCCGAACTGCTCCAGAACATCAGCAAGCACAGCGGCGCCCGCACCGCCGAGGTCGACGTCTGGCGCACGGAGGACCGGGTGCTCCTGCAGATCACGGACGACGGGCGGGGCGGGGCCGGCACCTCCGCCGGTTCGGGTCTGGCCGGGCTGGCCGAGCGGATCGACGCGGTGGACGGCGTCCTCGTCGTCAACTCCCCGCCGGGCGGCCCGACCACCGTGACCGCCGAGCTCCCCTGGCGCTGAGGGCGCACGACTCCACCAGTCGTACACGTCCGGTTCTGCGCGACGCGGGCGGCCCAACCCTGGGATGCTGGTCCCCACGGAACAAGCGAAACGGGGGCCGAGTGAAACGGGGGCCGAGCATCGTGCCGGACAGAGTACGGGTGGTCATCGCCGAGGATTCGGTGCTGCTCCGGGAGGGGCTGACCCGGCTGCTGACCGACCGGGGCCATGAGGTGGTCGCGGGCGTCGGGGACGCGGAAGCGCTGATCAAATCGGTGCGGGAGCTGGCCGACGAGGGCGTGCCGCCGGATGTGGTGGTGGCCGACGTACGGATGCCGCCCACGCACACCGACGAGGGGGTGCGGGCGGCCATCCGGCTCCGCCGTGACCATCCGGGCCTGGGGGTGCTGGTCCTGTCGCAGTACGTGGAGGAGCAGTACGCCACCGAGCTGCTGGCCGGGAACAGCCGGGGCATCGGCTATCTGCTCAAGGACCGGGTGGCCGAGGTGCGCGAGTTCGTGGACGCGGTGGTGCGGGTCGCCGAGGGCGGTACGGCGCTCGACCCGGAGGTGGTCGCCCAGCTGCTGGGCCGCAGCCGCAAGCAGGATGTGCTGGCCGGGCTCACCCCGAGGGAGCGGGAGGTCCTGGGGCTGATGGCCGAGGGGCGGACCAATTCGGCGATCGCCCGGCAGCTCGTGGTGAGCGATGGCGCGGTCGAGAAGCACGTCAGCAACATCTTCCTGAAGCTGGGCCTGTCGCCGAGTGACGGGGATCACCGTCGGGTGCTCGCCGTCCTCACCTATCTCAATTCCTGAAAGCAGACTTCCGCGGGCCAAAGCGGGGCCAAAGGCTGAACGGCGGATCATCGGAAACGGCAGTACGGGGGATAGGACACGCTATGCCAAACCGTGACATATATGGTTCTTCTTTGGGCGTCCACCATGTGATCCGGCCAAGGAAGGCCACCCTTACCGACGTACGATGGTCATGGGACAACAACCGGTCGGCACCGACTGTCCAGGAGCGCCGCCTCAAGGGAGGTCCGAAGCAGTGACCAGCCAGGTCAGTAGCCCGGCCGAGCAGGCCGAACCAGCCGATCAGCAGGGCGGGCAGACGCCCGCCGGGGGGCAGCGAACAGCGGAGGGCGGTAAAGAGGTCCGCCGTCTGGACCGGGTGATCATCCGGTTCGCGGGTGACTCGGGTGACGGTATGCAGCTCACGGGTGACCGGTTCACCTCGGAGACGGCGTCATTCGGAAACGACCTGTCGACCCTGCCGAACTTCCCGGCGGAGATCCGTGCCCCCGCAGGCACCCTGCCCGGAGTGTCGAGCTTCCAGCTCCACTTCGCCGATCACGACATCCTCACCCCGGGTGACGCGCCGAACGTGCTGGTGGCGATGAACCCGGCCGCGCTGAAGGCCAACCTCCCCGATGTGCCGCGCGGGGCGGAAATCATCGTCAACACCGACGAGTTCACCAAGCGGCCCATGGCCAAGGTCGGCTATGACCAAAGCCCCCTGGAGGACGGCTCGCTGGACGGCTATCACGTCCACCCGGTGCCGCTCACCACGCTCACCATCGAGGCGCTGAAGGAATTCGGCCTGTCCCGCAAGGAGGCCGAGCGCAGCAAGAACATGTTCGCGCTCGGGCTGCTGTCGTGGATGTACCACCGGCCGACCGAGGGCACCGAGAAGTTCCTGCGGCAGAAGTTCGCGAAGAAGCCGCAGATCGCCGAGGCGAACGTGGCGGCCTTCCGGGCGGGCTGGAACTTCGGCGAGACCACCGAGGACTTCGCGGTCTCCTACGAGGTCGCCCCGGCCACCAGGGCCTTCCCCACCGGCACCTACCGGAACATCTCCGGAAACCTGGCGCTGTCGTACGGGCTGATCGCGGCCTCCCGCCAGGCGGATCTGCCGCTGTTCCTGGGGTCGTATCCGATCACCCCGGCCTCGGACATCCTGCATGAGCTGTCCAAGCACAAGAACTTCGGTGTGCGCAGCTTCCAGGCCGAGGACGAGATCGCCGGGATCGGCGCCGCGCTGGGCGCGGCCTTCGGCGGCTCCCTCGCCGTGACCACCACCTCCGGCCCGGGCGTGGCGCTCAAGTCGGAGACCATCGGGCTCGCGGTCTCGCTGGAGCTGCCGCTGCTGGTCATCGACATCCAGCGCGGCGGCCCCTCCACCGGGCTGCCCACCAAGACCGAGCAGGCCGATCTGCTGCAGGCCATGTACGGGCGCAACGGCGAGGCCCCGGTGCCGATCGTGGCCCCGAAGACCCCGGCCGACTGCTTCGACGCCGCGCTCGACGCCGCCCGGATCGCCCTGACCTACCGCACCCCGGTCTTCCTGCTGTCGGACGGCTATCTGGCCAACGGCTCGGAGCCCTGGCGGGTGCCGGACGTCGACGAGCTGCCCGATCTCCGCGTCCAGTTCGCGACCGGGACCAACCATGTGCTGGCCGACGGCACCGAGGTCTTCTGGCCGTACAAGCGCGACCCAAAGACCCTGGCCCGCCCCTGGGCCGTGCCGGGAACGCCCGGTCTGGAGCACCGGATCGGCGGCATCGAGAAGCAGGACGGCTCGGGGAACATCTCCTACGACCCGGCCAACCACGAGCACATGGTCCGCATCCGCCAGGCCAAGGTGGACGGCATCACCGTGCCGGACATCGAGGTGGACGACCCGACCGGCGACGCCCGCACCCTGGTCCTGGGGTGGGGGTCGACGTACGGCCCGATCACCGCCGCGGTGCGCCGCGTCCGCGCCGCGGGCGACCGCATCGCCCAGGCCCATCTGCGCCATCTCAACCCCTTCCCGGCCAACCTCGGCAAGGTGCTGGAGGGTTACGAGAAGGTGGTGGTGCCGGAGATGAACCTGGGTCAGCTGGCGACGCTGCTGCGCGCCCGCTATCTGGTCGACACCCGCTCCTTCACCCAGGTCCGCGGGCTGCCCTTCAAGGCCGAACAGCTCGCCACCGCCCTCAAGGAGGCCATCGATGACTGACACCCTCGCCGAGGGCGCGGCATCGGCTCGCAGCGCGCTCTCCCTGGTGCCCAAGAGCGACACCAAGCAGACGATGAAGGACTTCAAGTCCGACCAGGAGGTCCGCTGGTGCCCCGGCTGCGGCGACTACGCGATCCTCGCCGCCGTCCAGGGCTTCATGCCCGAACTGGGCCTGGCGAAGGAGAACATCGTCTTCGTCTCCGGCATCGGCTGCTCCTCGCGCTTCCCGTACTACATGAACACCTATGGCATGCACTCCATCCACGGCCGCGCCCCGGCCATCGCCACCGGTCTGGCCGCCTCGCGGCAGGATCTGTCGGTGTGGGTGGTCACCGGTGACGGAGACGCGCTGTCGATCGGCGGCAACCACCTGATCCACGCGCTGCGCCGCAATGTGAACCTGAAGATCCTGCTCTTCAACAACCGCATCTACGGCCTGACCAAGGGTCAGTACAGCCCCACCTCCGAGGTCGGCAAGATCACCAAGTCGACCCCGATGGGCTCCCTGGACGCGCCGTTCAACCCGCTGTCGCTCGCGCTCGGCGCCGAGGCGGGCTTCGTGGCCCGCACCGTCGACTCCGACCGCAAGCACCTCACCGAGGTGCTGCGGCAGGCGGCGGCCCATCCGGGCACCGCGCTGGTGGAGATCTACCAGAACTGCAACATCTTCAACGACGGCGCCTTCGCGGCCCTGAAGGACAAGGAGCAGGCCCAGGAGGCCGTGATCCGGCTGGAGCACGGGCAGCCGATCCGCTTCGGCGCCGACCAGGCCAAGGGCGTCGTCCGCAACCAGAGCACCGGCGACCTCGAAGTGGTCACCGTCACCGCCGAGAACGAGCACCAGGTGCTGGTGCACGACGCCCACGCCGCCTCGCCCACCACGGCGTTCGCGCTGACCCGGCTCGCCGACGCCGACACGCTCCACCACACCCCCATCGGGGTGCTGCGCGATGTGGACCGGCCGGTCTACGACACCCTGATGTCCCACCAGCTCGACAACGCCGTGGAGCTCAAGGGCAAGGGCGACCTCGGCGCGCTGCTCGCCGGCGGCGACACCTGGACCGTCGTGGGCTGACCCCCGGCGGGCCCCGCTCCGCCGACGGGCACCTTCGTACCGGCGGCGGGCACATTCGTACATACGGGCACAGGCGGGTGCCCGGCCGGAGCGTCTGACCACGCCCCGGCCGGGCACCCGCTCTGCTATCCGCATGGCCGACCCCGCCGCCCCGATCCAGCCGCCCGACCGCCCCGCCTACCGCCTCAAGCGGCTGCTGCTCGGCCCGCCCCTGGTCACCGAGCGGATCCGGCGCGAGAAGCTGGGCAATCCGGCCGCGCTGGGCGTGCTGGCCTCCGACTGCATCTCGTCGACGGCGTACGGCAGCGAGGAGATGCTGCGGGTGCTGGTGCCGGTCATCGGGGTGGCGGCGTTCTCCCTGATCCTCCCGGTGACCGGGGCGATTCTGCTGGTGCTGCTGCTGGTCACGCTCTGCTACAGCGATGTGGTGATGATCTACACCCGGGCGGGCGGCTCCTATGTGGTGGCACGGGAGAACTTCGGCCCGGACATCGCCCAGATCGCCTCCGTGGCGCTGCTGGTGGACTACATCGTCACCGTCGCGGTCCAGGTCTCCGCGGGCACCAACGCGATCATCTCGTTCGCCCATCTCGTCGGCGGCACCTGGACCGGTATCGACCATCTCCAACTGCCCCTCAGCGCCCTGGTGATCCTGATCCTCGCCTACGGCAATCTGCGCGGACTGCGGGAGGCCGGGCGGGTCTTCATGGTGCCCGCCTATCTGTTCATCGTCGCCATCGGGCTGATGCTGGTGGTCGGCGTGATCCGCGGGCTCACCGGGCAGCTTCCGCACGCCGATGTGCACGCCGCGGGCGCCGTGCCCCTCGGCACCCCGGACGGCGGCTGGCTCTACGGCGCCTCGCTCTTCATCGTGCTGCGCTCGTTCGCCAACGGCGGCTCCTCGCTGACCGGTCTGGAGGCGATCTCCAACAGCGTCTCGGTCTTCCGCGATCCCAAGGGCCACAACGCCCGCCGCACGCTGATCACGATGAGCTGCATCCTGGGCACGCTGGTCCTCGGGGTCTCCGCCCTCGCCCACTTCACCCACGCCATCCCGTACCGGGACGGCACCCCGACCGTCCTGGCGCAGGAGGCCCATCTGGTCTTCGGCGACGGGGCGGTGGGCGCCCTGGGGCTGGCGTTCGTCCAGCTGGCGACCGCGCTCATCCTCTACACGGGCGCCAACACGCCGTTCACCGGCTTCCCCTTCCTGGCCAGCTTCGTGGCCGAGGACCGCTTTCTGCCCCGGCAGCTGACCCGGCGCGGTCACCGGCTGGCCTTCTCCAACGGGATCATCGCGCTGGCCGTGGTGGCGCTGGCGCTGCTGGTGGTCACCGAGGCCAATGTGGACCGGCTGGTGGCGCTGTACGCGATCGGGGTGTTCACCGCCTTCACCATGGCCGGGGCCGGGCTGACCGCCTATCACCTGCGGCGCCGGGAGCCGGGCCGGGGCTGGAAGATCGCGGTCAATCTCACCACCGCGGCCGTCTCCGCCGCCGTGGTGCTGATCTTCGGAATCACCAAGTTCACCGAGGGCGCCTGGCTGGTCGTGGTGGTCTTCCCGCTGGGGGTCTGGGCGCTGATCCGGATCAACCGCGAGTACCGAGCGGAGGCGGCCGCCCTGGAGGCGGTGCCGCGTCCGGGGGACGACGTTCCGCGCTGGCGGCGCCATGTCGTCTTCGTCCTGGCGGACAGCATCGACCTCGCGACGGTCAAGGCGCTGCGGTACGCCCATGAGCTGCGGCCCGACGAGGTCCGCGCGGTGCACTTCATGGTGGACGAGAGCCATGCCCGCCGGCTGATGGCGCGGTGGGAGGCCACGGCGGGGGTGACGGTGGCGCTGGAGGTCGTGGCCTGCCCGGACCGGCGGCTGCGCCAGGCGGTGATGGAGCTGGCGGCCCGTACCACCGAGGACGGGCAGACCGCGCTGACCCTGCTGGTGCCGCGCCGCACCTACGCCTCCCCGCTGGGCAAGCTGCTGCACCGGGGCACGGCGGAGTCGCTGGCGAAGGCGCTGGAGCACCTGCCGGGTGTGGCGGTGACGATCCTGCCGTTCGCGGTCAGCCTCGCGGCACGGGAGAGCGAGGTCCCGGAGTGACGCGGATCCGGGCCTGGACCCCGACCGTGACATGGCCCGGGTCCCGGATGAACACACTTACTTAACCGGAAGTACCTTTCTCTTGGTTAGCGCTTCCCTTAAGGTAGGTGTGCCGATCCCGAACAGGAGAGAGTCACACCTATGAGCATTGTCGTCACCGGAGCCACCGGCCACCTCGGCCGTCTCGTCGTCGAGGGGCTGCTGGAGAAGGTTCCCGCCGACCAGATCACCGCGGTCGTGCGCGACACCGCGAAGGCCGCCGACTTCGCCGACCGCGGTGTACGGCTGCACGAGGCCGACTACAACCGGCCCGAAACCCTCGTCGGCGCCTTCGCCGCGGGCGACAAGGTGCTGCTGATCTCCGGCAGCGAGGTCGGGCAGCGCGGTCCGCAGCACCAGGCGGTCATAGACGCCGCCAAGGAGGCCGGTGTCGCGCTGCTCGCCTACACCAGCGTTCTGGGCGGCCCCGCCGCCGACTTCACCCTGGCCGACGAGCACCACGTCACCGAGAAGGCGATCACCGACTCCGGTCTGCCGTACGTCCTGCTGCGCAACGGCTGGTACCACGAGAACTACACCGAGAACCTCGCCCCGGTCCTGGAGCACGGCGCCGTCGTGGGCGCCGCGGGCGAGGGCCGGGTCGCCTCCGCCTCGCGCGCCGACTACGCCGCGGCCGCCGTCGCCGTCCTGACCGGTGAGGGCCACGAGGGCAGGGCGTACGAGCTGTCCGGCGACACCGCCTGGAGCTTCGCCGAATACGCCGCCGTGATCGCGGAGCAGACCGGCAAGGAGATCGTCTACGGCGCCGTCTCCCCGGCGGAGTACCAGACCATCCTCACCGGCGCGGGCGTCCCCGAGCCGCTCGCCGTGATCCTCTCCGATGTCGAGGCGGCCATCGAGCGCGGCCGGCTGGCCGCCACCCCGGGCGAGCTGTCCCGGCTCATCGGCCGCCCGACCACGCCCATCGCGGACTCGGTCGCGGTCGCGCTGAAGGGCTGACCGGCCCCGTGCGCACCACGGCCCGCCTGTCATGACCGTATCCCGATACGGGAATGACAGGCGGGCCTCACCAGCGCTACCTTCGGACCCTCGGAACGGGCCCGCCCTGGGCCCGCCATGCCATCGGGGAGGGTGCCGTGACGCCGCAGGACCAGCAGGACCGGGCCGACCGCACCGGTCTCCTCTACGGCTTCGCGGCATACGCCTTCTGGGGGCTGGTGCCGCTCTTCTGGCCGCTGCTGGAGCCCGCCGGCGCGGTGGAGATCCTCGCCCACCGGATGGTGTGGTCGCTGGCGGCCGTCGGTCTGCTGCTGCTGGCGCTGCGCCGCTGGAGCTGGATACGGCCGCTGCTGCGGGAGCCCCGGCGGCTGGGCATGATCGCGCTCGCCGCGACCGTGATCTCGATCAACTGGGGCCTGTACATCTGGGCCGTCAACAGCGGCCACGTGGTGGAGGCCGCGCTCGGATACTTCATCAACCCGCTGGTCAGCATCGCCTTCGGGGTGCTGCTGCTGCGTGAGCGGCTGCGGCCCGCGCAGTGGGCGGCGGTCGGCGTCGGGGCGGCGGCCGTGGCCGTGCTGACGGTGGGATACGGCAAGCTGCCGTGGATCGCGCTCACCCTCGCCTTCAGCTTCGCGACGTACAGCCTGGCCAAGAAGCGGGTCGGGCTGGACGGGCTGGAGTCGCTGGCCGCCGAGACCGCCGTACAGTTCCTGCCCGCGCTGGGTTTCCTGGTCTGGCTCGGGGCGCGCGGCGACAGCACGTTCGCGAGCGAGGGTGCCGGACATGCGGCACTGCTGGCGAGCTGTGGCTTCGTCACGGCGCTGCCGCTCATCTGCTTCGGGGCCTCGGCGGTGCGGCTGCCGCTGTCGACGATCGGGATGCTGCAGTACGTGGCGCCGACCTTCCAGTTCGCCCTCGGCATCACCGTCTTCCACGAGACGATGCCACCCGAACGGTGGGCAGGCTTCGCCCTCGTCTGGCTCGCCCTCGCGCTGCTCACCTGGGACGCGCTGCGCACCGCGCGGCGGGCGCGGCGGGCGCTGGCCGACGCCGCCGCGCGGGCGGCCGCGCTGTCGGCGACAGTGGAGGCCGGTGTCGTTCCGGAGGCCGGTCTCGTTCCCGAAGCCGGTCTCGTTCCCGAAGCCGGTCTCGTTCCGGAGACTGTCATAGCGGACGTCGCCGTATCGGACGTCGCCGTATCGGATGCCGCTGTGTCGGATGCCTCCGCGCCCGATGCCCGGCCGGGATCGATATCCGGCGGGTGATGTCCGGTTCCCGCCCTTGACGCGGAGTCAGCCCCACCCGGAGCATCAGCCTCGCGTCATCACCGCTTCAGCGAACCGCTGGTTCGCCGCTCCATCGCCCCCACGGGCACGTGCACCACACAGCGTCACGTCATTCCGTCCTGTCACCGTTCGGAACCGGAGCCCCCCATGTCGTCATGTGCTGAGCGCCGCCCCCGAAGATCCCTGATACGCCGGACGGCCGTCATGGCCGCCGCCGGTACGGCCGTCGCCGCCCTGGTGTCGGCCGCCCCCGCCGGCTCCGCCGCCGCTGTATCGGCCCGGCCCGCGGCGGACTCCCGTACCGCCCTCGCGGCGCCGGACATCTCCGTGGCCAATGTGAAGGCCCATCTGACCCAGCTGCAGTCGATCGCCACCGCCAACGGCGGCAACCGCGCCCATGGCCGCCCCGGCTACAAGGCGTCGCTCGACTACATCAAGGGCAAGCTGGACGCCGCCGGATACACCACCACCGTGCAGCAGTTCACCTCCAGCGGTTCCACCGGCTACAACCTCATCGCCGACTGGCCCGGCGGCGACACCAACAACGTGGTGTTCTCCGGCGCCCATCTGGACTCGGTCACCGCGGGCCCCGGGATCAACGACAACGGCTCGGGCTCCGCCGGAGTCCTGGAGACCGCGCTCACCGTCGCCCGCCAGGGGGCGAAGCCCACCAAACATCTGCGGTTCGCCTGGTGGGGCGCCGAGGAGCTGGGGATGGTCGGCTCCCGCTCCTACGTGAACAACCTGCCGTCATCCGAACGGGCGAAGATCGACGGCTATCTCAACTTCGACATGATCGGCTCGCCCAACCCCGGCTACTTCGTCTATGACGACGACCCCGGGATCGAGTCGGTGTTCAAGGCGTTCTTCTCCGCCAAGGGCGTTCCCACCGAGATCGAGACCGAGGGCGACGGCCGCTCCGACCACGCGCCGTTCAAGAACGTGGGCATCCCGGTGGGCGGTCTCTTCAGCGGCGCCGACTACATCAAGACCTCCGCCCAGGCCCAGAAGTGGGGCGGCACCTCCGGTCGGGCGTTCGACAGCTGCTACCACCGCTCCTGCGACACCTCCGGCAACATCAACGACACCGCCCTGGACCGCAACAGCGACGCCATCGCGTACGCGGTCTGGACGCTCGGCGGCGCCTGATCCCGGATGACGCGCCGTGTTCGGCTCGGTGCTCGGCTCGGTGCTCGGCTCGGTGCTCGGCTCGGTGTTCGACCCCGACCGGCTCAGGCCGTGATGTCCTTCGCGGTGAACCGGGCCCAGGCCGCCGAGCCGAACACGGCGACGTACAGCCCCTGCAGCCCCAGATTCTTGACCAGCTCGTCCCAGTAGACCGGCTCGCGCAGGAGATCGGCGAAGCTGAGCCAGTAGTGCGGGAAGAGATACGGGTGGATCGCGTGGAGCTGCGGGATGCTGTCGAGGATCTGCGCGGTGACCACCAGCCCCACGGTCGTGGCCATGGCCGCGATTCCGCTGTTGGTGAGGGTGGAGATGAACAGCCCCACCGTCGCGATCCCCACCAGTGACAGGGCCACCAGGGCCGCCACACCGACCGCCCGGAGCAGCGCTTCCTCGAACGAGACGGTGATGCCCGAGATCAGCGTGACATCGCCGAGCGGGAAGAGCAGCGCCCCCGTCACCAGGCCCGAGAGTGCCACGATCAGGGTCGCGATCAGGCAGAAGGCCATGGACGTGGTGAATTTGGCCAGCAGGAGACGGGTCCGCCCGGCGGGGGCCACCAGCAGATAGCGCAGCGTTCCGGCGCCCGCCTCACCGGCGATGGCGTCACCGGTGATCACGCCGATCACCATCGGCAGGAAGACGGGCAGCGTCGCCGCCAGTGACGCGAAGACCAGGAAGATCCCGTTGTTGGTGATCTGCGAGAAGAAGGCGGGGCCCTGTCCGTCCGCGCCACGGCCGCCGCCGAGGCTGCCGCCGTCGCTCGTCTCGATCTTCACGGCGACGCCGATGAGGATCGGGATCAGCGCGAGCACTCCGAGCAGGGCCAGGGTCCGCCAGCGGCGGAGGGTGGTGGTCAGCTCGGAGCGGAAGAGCGCCAGGGCCCACAGGGAGTTCGGGCGGGGCGCGTTCGGGGCCTTTCCGCTGACCTCCGAACCCACCGCCTTCTCACCCGTCCGGGTGGCCCGTGCGCCGAGGCCAACCGTTCCTGCTCTCTCGGGCCGCGGCCCCAGTTCCTCAGCCCGCGACATCGAAGCCCTCCCCGGTCAGCGCCACAAAGGCGTCCTCGAGCGAGGCGCGTTCGGCCCCGAAGGCCCGGACCCGCACCCCGGCGCGGACGAGGGCGGCGTTGAGATCGGCCAGCTCCAGCGGTGCGTCGTCCGCACCGGGCCCGGGCACCGGCAGCTCGCCGGAGACGCGCTCGTCCAGGACCACCAGATCCGTCACACCGTGCTCCTTCAGGATCCGGACCGCGTCCGCCGGGTCCGGGGTGGTGACGACCAGCCTGCCCCGGCTGCCCGCCGCCAGCTCGGCCACCGTGCCCTGGGCGATGAGACGGCCCTGGGCCATCACGGCGGCGTGGGTGCAGACCTGTTCGATCTCGTCGAGGAGATGCGAGGAGAGGAAGACGGTGGTGCCCTCCTCGGCCAGTTCGCGCACCAGGGAACGGATCTCGCGCATGCCCTGCGGATCGAGGCCGTTGGTCGGCTCGTCCAGGACCAGCAGCTCACGCGGCTGGAGCAGCGCGGCGGCCAGGCCCAGGCGCTGCTTCATACCGAGCGAGTACGCGCGGGCCTTCTTCCCCGCCGCGGCGGCCAGCCCGACCCGGTCCAGGGCGGCCTCGACGCGGGGGACGCGGGTGCGGGGGTCGGCCGTGGGGTCCGCGGCGTCGTAGCGCAGCAGATTGTCGCGGCCGGTCAGAAAGGGGTAGAGGGCGGGGCCCTCGATGAGGGCGCCCACCCTGGGCAGCACGCTCCGGGCGGCGCGCGGCATCGGCTCGCCGAGCAGCCTGGCTCTGCCCGAGGTGGGCTCGATCAGGCCCATGAGCATGCGGATCGTCGTCGTCTTCCCCGAGCCGTTGGGCCCGAGGAAGCCGAAGACGCTGCCACGCGGCACGGACAGGTCGAGTGCGTCGACCGCGAGCTGTCCGCCCCGGTAGCGCTTGGTGAGCCCGCGGGTCTCCACCGCGGTGTCGTTCCCCTCGGTGGACCGCTGCTCCACGGGCTCCCCTTCGTCATGCGTCGTGTTCTACGCCGTGCGCGCCCGGCGCGCGTCGGGTTCTACGCCGTGCGCGCCCAGCGCCTCACTTGGCCGCGTTGGCGGCCTTGACCAGGGCGTCCTTGTCGACCGCACCGACGAACACCTTGCCGTCGTCGGTGAGCAGCGCGTTGACCAGACGGGTGCTGACCACCGTGCCGGAGCCGAAGTCGCCCTTGACCTCCTTGCCGAAGCCGCCGAGGAGTCCGGACGCCGCACCCGGGCCGCGGTCGCCGCCGGGGCTCGTGGACGCCGCGCCGCCGGGGGTGTCGAGCCGGGCGATCGAGTCCCAGCCCTTACCGACGACGTTCAGCCCGGACAGGGCGCCCTGGGCGTCCTTGAGGTCCTTGCCGCCGAAGTCCTTGGTGCCGAAGTGCTTCGCCTCGGGCCGGTCGGCCTTGGGCGCCTCGGTGACCTTGGCGCCCTTGGGCGGGGTGAAGTCGAAGGTGCTCGCCTTGGGCTTGCCGAAGTCGACCTTGGTGTAGCCGACGTCGATGGCCGCCTTGCCGCCGCTCTTCGGGGAGAGCGTGAACTTCAGCGGGACACCGTTGTCCGCGTCCACCGCGATACGGACGGACCCGATCGTGGAGTCGCTGTCCGCCTTGGGCTTGATCAGCAGGTCGTACGCGTCCCGTCCGGCGACCCGGGAGGTGCCGTCGACCGTCACATCCGTGGTGTCGTCCACGGAGGCGAGCACGGTCTTGGCGATCTCCTGGGGCGTGGCGCCCCGCAGGTCCTTGGGCAGCTCCTGCCGGTGGTCGCCCTTGGCCTTCGCCTCCTTGGGGGCGGTGGCGTGGTAGGCGGAGTTGCTCCCGCTGTCGTACGCCCAGATCTCGTCGCCGTTGTGGATCATGCTGTACTCGGCGGCGTTCTCGACGATCGACACCCGCTGCTTCTCGGGGCCGTCGGTGGCCACCCGCAGGGTGTGGGAGCCGGAGACCAGCTCCATCAGCCGGGAGTCGGGCGAGGCGGACTCCTCGCCGCCCTGTGCCCCGCCGAGGTCGGCGAGGGAGCCGCCGCCGGGGAGCGAGGGAATGCCCAGATCGGTGGTGATCTTCACCGAACCGGACATCTGCTGGGCGTCCGATGCCGCCATCTTGCTGATCAGCTCTTGTGCCGAGATCTTCGGCAGGTCGGGGTCACCGGTGCTGGCCAGCGCCGGGACCAGTCCTATGGTCGCCGCCGCGATGCCCGCGACCGCGACCGGGGCGGCGTACCGGGCGACCTTCTTCCCCCGGGATGGCCGCTCGTCATCCCAGAAGCCGTCGTCGGCGACCTGTGTCGGTCGGATCCGTGCCATGTGTGCTCTACCTCCGTCGTCGGCGGCGGTTCGTCAGCTTGCACTCGTCCACCCTCTCGGGCCATTGTCACCCGATCCCGCCATGTGGTGGTCTTTTCATCCCACCAAATCGTGTGACGTGGCGCGTCAGCCCGCAGGATCACCTGGGCGTACTGCTCGGGGATGACACCGCTCCCCCGGGAGTCAGGGTCGGGCTCCCCGGAGCCGGGGGCGGGCGGCGGGGGCGGGCGGCGGGGAGCGAACGCCGGGCGGGGCGTCAGCCGGGCCGATGGGCTGCGGTTGGGGCTGGGGCTAGGGCTGCGGTTGGGGCTGCGGCCGCGGTTGGGGCTGGGGCTGGGCGGGGGCGTCAGCCGACCGGTGGGCGGGCGGCCGGGCGTCAGCCGGCCCGGTGGACCACCGCGTCGCACAGCCCCTCGAGGGCCGCCTTCGCCGGACCCTCGGGCAGCGGCGCCAGCATCGAACGGGCCTCCGCCGCGTAACGGACCGTGACCCGGCGGGCCTGCTCCAGCGCCGGATGGGCACGCAGCCGCCGCAGCACCTCGGCGAGGCGCGCGTCATCGGTGAGATCGCCCGCGAGCAGCTCGCACAGCTCGCGGTCCTCGGCCGACCCGGTCGCCTCCGCCCGCTCCCGCACATAGAGCACGGGCAGGGTGGCCACACCCTCGCGCAGATCGGTGCCGGGGGTCTTGCCCGACTCATGGCTGTCACTGGCGATGTCCAGGACATCGTCGGCGAGCTGGAAGGCCATGCCGAGCCGCTCGCCGTACTGGGTGAGGATGCTGACGATGGACTCGTCGGCACCCGACATCATCGCGCCGAACCGGCCGGAGACGGCGATCAGCGAGCCCGTCTTGCCGGCCAGCACATCCAGATAGTGCTCGACCGGGTCACGGCCGTCGCGGGGGCCCGCCGTCTCCAGGATCTGGCCGGTGACCAGCCGCTCGAACGCCTCGGCCTGGATCCGCACCGCCTCGGGGCCGAGATCGGCCAGGATGTGCGAGGCCCGGGCGAAGAGGAAGTCGCCGGTGAGGACCGCCACCGAGTTGCCCCAGCGGACGTTGGCGCTGGAGACGCCGCGCCGCACCTCCGCCTCGTCCATCACGTCGTCGTGGTACAGCGTCGCCAGATGGGTGAGCTCGACGACCACGGCCGAGGGCACCACTCCGGGTGCGTGGGGATCGCCGAACTGCGCGGCCAGCAGCACCAGCAGGGGCCGGAACCGCTTCCCACCGGCCCGCACCAGATGCTGGGCGGCCTCGGTGATGAAGGGCACATCGCTCTTGGTGGCCTCCAGCAGGCCCTCTTCGACCGCCGTCAGCCCGGCCTGGGTGTCGGCTTCCAGAGTCCGGTCCCGCACGCTCAGCCCCAAGGGCCCGACGAAGCTCACGGGGTACTCCTGTCTGCCTACGAATGACGCGAATGTCGACGTGTCGCTGCCTCCACCAACAGGCAGCGTATCCGGTCGGGTATCGATCACTGTGGGCGCCTTCCCGCCTTGTGCGCCTCTCACCGTTCTCTCCCGAACCGACTACTTCACACCGCAGTACCGCGATCGCAGCAGATCATTCATCCCCCGGCCCCCGACACGTCAGCCAACCCGGCCCACTGACGGGTCAACCGACCCCGCCCACTGACGGGTCAACCGACCGTGCCTGCCGACCGGTCAACGGGCCCGCGCACGGGCCGGGGCGGGGACGGCCAGCGGCCCGGGCAGGCCATCGGCCGGGGCAGGCCATCGGCCCGGGCAGGCCATCGGCCGGGTCGGGCCAGAGACCAGGGCAAGCCATCGGCCCGCCCTGGCCAACAGCCAGCGCAAGCCGTCAGCCGGGGCGGGCCATCGGCCGGGGCGGGCCGATGGCCGCGGGCTCGGCGGTCGCTCAGCCGTGCGCGGCGGCCACCGCCTTCGCCAGCCGTGGCGACGCGTACTCCGTGCCGCAGACGAACCGCATCACCGGGCCGAAACTCGCCGCCGCGGGCAGCCCGGTGAAGTACAGCCCCGGCACCGAGGAGCCGTATCCGGCGTCGAGCCAGGGTCCCCCGGCGCCGGTGACCAACTCGGAGCGGAGCCCGGGCCCGAGGAAGTCCAGCGCGGCGACGCTCATCCGATAGCCCGTCGCGGCCATCACATGGTCGGCGGCCAGCTCACCGACCCGGCCGCCCCCGCGCAGGCCGACCACCGGCCGGCCGTCGACCCGCACCGTGACCCGGCTGATCTGCCGCCCCTGGGTGACCCGCACCCGCCCGGCGAACCGATCCCTCAGCCACCAGGCGCCCTTGGGCCCCAGCACCCTGCGGACCAGATACTCCCGGGCCGGTGCGGGCAGCCGCCGGAAGCCCACGGCGTGGTACGACACCGCGTACAGCGACCAGGCGCGGCCGAACGGCGACTCGGGCCGCAGCCTGGGCTGGTGGTCCGGCGGGGCGCCGAAGGCGACGGCGCGCGGCCCGCGGGCCACCACCCGCACGGCGGCACCCGCCTCGGCCAGCAGCACCGCGCTCTCCAGCGCCGACTGCCCGGCACCGACGACCACCACCTCACGCCCCTGGAAGCGCCCGAGGTCGCGGTGTTGCGAACTGTGCGAGACGGGGCCGCCGGGAGCGGGCCCGTCCGGTACGGCGGCGGCCAGCTCACGGGGGAGGTGGGCGAGCCCGCTGAGCCCGCTGGCGACGACGACGGCACGCGCCGTGAACTGCTCCCCCGAGTCCAGCTTCAGCTCGAACCGGCCGCCCCGCCGGTCGACCGAGACCACCCGCACCCGCTCCAGCTCCGGCACCAGCCGCTCCTGGAACCACAGCCCGTAGGCCGAGAAGGTCTCGACGGGGATCAGGTCCCAGTCCGACTCATAGCGCGGGCCGCCCATCGCATGGCAGAAGTCCAGCAGGGTGTGCCCGGGCTGCGGTGCGTCGATGTTCGAGGCGACCGGTGTGGACTTGAGCAGCATGCCCGCGGGCATCCGCTCGCGCCAGCTCACCATCGGATCCCCGAACACACGGACCGGCAGCCCGCGGGCGCGCAGATGAGCGGCGGTCGACAGACCGTACGGACCGGCCCCGATGACCACTACCGGATCGTTCATGAATCCCCCCAAGGTGTTCAGCGTTCACTTGGCGCGCCACAGCCGGTAGAGCTGGGCCGCGCCGGGCCGCAGCGAGCGGGCCAGCATGGTGAAGAACGGCTTCATGTCGTCCCGCGCGGCCCAGGCGAGCTCGGTCCCGCTCGCCCTCGCCGGGGCGTGCGGGGTGGTGTATCCACTGCGGCGATAGGCGAGCAGCGCGGGCAGGTCGATGTTCTCGACCGTGAACCGGCGGCCCGGCCGCTGCCCGGCCCCCGGGACCGGGCGCCCCGTCAGATCGAGATGCTGGGCCCGGACGACATCGACCCCCACCGCGCTCTCGAAGAGCCGGAACTGGGCGCCCATCCGCGGATTGAAGTCCAGCAGCTTGTACCGTCCGTCGCGCCGGTCGAAGCGCCAGTCCAGATCGACGATGCCGCTGAAGCCGATCCGCTGGACGAACCGGGCCGCCATCCGCGCCAGCTCCTCGTTCTTCACCACATAGGCGCAGGCCGTCATCCCCGCGTGCGGCGGCCAGGACCGCACCTTCACCCCGGTGAACATCGCCAGCGGTGTGCTCCCGGCGTCGAAGTACCCGTGCACGATCCAGTCCTCGGCCTCCTCGCGCGGCAGATACTCCTGCAGCACCACCCCGGGCCGCGGCCCCCACCGCCGCGCCAGCTCCATCAGCTCCCGTGGGCCCTCGATCCGGGTGGTGCCGCCCACCGCGGGCTTCTTCCGCCGCTCGAACGCCTCCCGGTTCTTGGCGACCACCGGGAACCGCGCGCTCGCCGCGAACGCCTTGACATCGGCATAGGTGTCCGGGAAGGCGCCCTCGGGCGTGGGCACCCCGTGCTTGACGCACAGCTCGTGCAGCCCCTGCTTGCTCGCCAGCCGCCTGGGCAACTCGGGCTCGGCGCGCGGGAAGAGGAAGCCGCCCTCCCCGGCGAGCCGATCCGCGTGCTCGGCGATCAGCACCGCCGCCTCTTCGTCCGTCGGCAGCAGAACCGTCGGCCGGCCGATCGCCCGCCCTATCCGCAGCAGCCCCTCCACCAGCCGCTCCGGCCGCTCGCTGCCGGTGGTCGGCCAGACGAAGGCCCTCGCCAGATAGCGCGAGAGCGCCGCCGGGGTCCAACGGTCCTCGGTGACCGCGTACATGGGGACGCCGAGACGCCCCAGGGACCGGATGGCCCCGACGCCGCCGTGATGCAGCGGATAGTGGCCGATCTTCACGACCAGAGCGGGTACGGAACGGTCCACCGCGAACGGCACGGCACTGCTCGCCACGAGCCCCCCTTGGTCACCGCAGCGCAGTGGCCCCCCCACTGTGCGTGACCCCGAGGAAGGACGCTACTTCGGAATCGCCGCCTCCAGCAAGGACTTTCCGGACATTGCCATCTCTTTAGGGGGTAGTCGACACGGTGCCACCTTCCTTTCCTCCCCGCACTCCCCTCGCCTTAGGGTGTGCTGCACCCCCAGCAGTGACCAGGAGAAGGCGAGGCAGCCCCGATGCCGCAGCGATCCCCGCTGGACCTGCCCGAAGGCGACCCCTTCGGCCCGCACAACCTCCCCTACGGCGTCTTCACCACGCCGCACGCTCCTCATCTGCGGAAAATCGGGGTGCGCTACGGAAACCATGTGCTGGACGCCGGCGCCGCCGCGGCCGCCGCCGCCTCCCCGCACGCCGAGCAGCTGGGCGCCGACACCCTCAACCCGCTGATGGCCGCGGGCCGCCCGGTCTGGCAGGCCGTCCGTGCCGAGGTGCTCGACTGGCTCACCGACCCCGCGCACCGGTCGACCATCGAGCCCCTGATGCACCCCCTCCCCGCCGTCGCGCTCCATCTCCCCTTCGAGGTGGCCGACTACGCCGACTTCTATGCGAGCGAGCACCACGCCACCAACACGGGCAGGATCTTCCGCCCCGACGGCGAAGCACTCAGCCCCAACTGGAAGCACATGCCGATCGGCTACCACGGCCGGGCCGGCACCCTCCTCGTCTCGGGCACGCCCATCGTCCGCCCGCAGGGCCAGCACCTGCCCCCGGCCGATTCCTCCGCACCACACGCTTCCTCCCCCACTCCGGTCTTCGGCCCCTCCCTGCGCCTCGACTTCGAAGCGGAGGTGGCCTTCGTCGTCGGCGCCCCTTCCACTGTGAATACACCGGTCGGCCTCTCCGGGTTCCATGACCACGTCTTCGGCGTCTGTCTGCTCAACGACTGGTCCGCACGCGACATCCAGGCATGGGAGTACCGCCCGCTCGGCCCGTTCCTCGGCAAGTCCTTCGCCACCTCCCTCGCCGCGTGGGTCACCCCGCTGGAGGCCCTCACCGCGGCCCGTACCGGCCCGCCCGCCCGCGACGTCCCGCTCCTCCCCTACCTGGACGACAGCGCCGCCGAGCCGGGCGGGCTCGATCTGCGCCTCGAGGTCGCGCTCAACGGCCACACGGTCTCCCGTCCGCCCTTCTCCGCCATGTACTGGACCGCGGCCCAGCAGCTCGCGCATCTGACGGTGAACGGCGCCTCGCTGCGCACCGGCGACGTCTTCGCCTCCGGCACGGTCAGCGGTCCGCGCCCGGACGAGCTCGGCTGTCTCCTCGAACTCACCTGGGGAGGCCGCCGGCCCCTGCGGCTCCCGGACTCCACCCGGACGTTCCTGGAGGACGGCGACGAAGTGACCATCTCGGCCTGGGCACCGGGCCCGCAGGGGGTCCGTGTCGGGCTGGGCGAGGTGACCGGCCAGGTCGTCCCGGCCACGCCCTGACCCGGCTGCTAATTTGTCGTGCTCCCGCCCTGACGATCGAGGAGAGACACGTGAACAAGGCAGTGGGCATCGCCGGCACGGTGGCGGCGGCCGCCCTGCTACTGACCGCATGTGGCAGTGACGGAGGCGACGACAAGAAGGACACCTCCAACGACCCCTCCTCCGCGTCGAGCGCCCCGGCGGAGGGGGGCGCGGACGCGAAGGTCTCCGGCACCTATGTGGCGAAGTCCGGTGACGAGGCCGTCATCCTGTCCATCAGCGGCAAGCAGGCCGTCCTGATGGCCGGCAAGCACATCTGCAACGGCGAATACGCCGACATGGGCGGGAAGATGCTCATGCTCAAGTGCGCCGACGGCAACACCGAGCGCAGCGCGGGCAAGGTCACCCTGGGCGCGGACGGCAAGACCCTCACGGTCGACTGGGACGCGCTCGCCAAGAACGACACCTTCGTCAAGGCGACCTCGCCCAGCGACCTTCCCTCGGGCCTGCCGACGTCGCTCCCCTCCGGCATCCCGACCGATCTGCCCAGCGGCATCCCGACCGACCTCCCGACCGGCTGAACCACGCGCCGGCCCCGTCCGGCGCCCCGGGCCCCTGGCGCACCAGCGCGCCGGGGGCCGCCTCGCGCAGTGGCAGATCTTGCCGCCGCGACGGCGAAACCGCAGGCAGCGGCGGTGCGAAGGCCGTCGCCAGGTGGCGCAACACTTCGGCAACACCATCGGCCCGGCCCCGTCGGTATGGTCCCCGTACGACCCGCCGACCAGCCAACCCCGGAGCCGGCCGATGCCAGCCGAACGCCCCCGCGAGCACGCCCCGCCGGTCGCCGCCGCGCGCCGCCGCCGGCTGCGCGCCGACCGGGCACGGCAACTCGCCGATCTGCTCCGCCACCAGGTCCTCACCGGCGGCTTCCCCGGAGGCGTACTTCCCCTGGAGGACGCGCTCGGCCAGGACTACGGCGCCTCCCGCAACACCGTGCGCCAGGCGCTCGACCTGCTGCGCGCCGAGCGCCTGGTGGAGCGGCAGCCCGGGGTGGGCACGGTCATCGTCGCGGAGAAGTACCCGCACGGCCTCGACCGGCTGCTGGGCCTGGCCGAGACCCTTCACGAACACGGCCGGGTGACCAATGAGGTGCGCACCGTCGGCCCCGTCCCCGCGCCCGCCTGTGTCGCCGAGCGGCTGTGCGTCCCCGCCCGCAGCGATGTCCTCTACGTCGAGCGGCTGCGCCGGCTCGGCGGGCTCCCGCTCTCCCTCGACCTCACCTACCTCCCGATGGACATCGGCGCCGAGCTGATCGGCGCCGATCTGGAGAACACCGATGTCTTCCGGCTGATCGAGAAGATCACCGGACAGGCCCTGGGCACCGCCGAGATCACCCTCGAGGCCGTCAACGCCGACGCCCACTCTGCCGCCGTTCTGCAGGCCCCGCGCGGTGCGGCGGTCCTGATGCTGGAGCGGCTCACCCAGCTGTGCGACGGACGCCCGGTGGACCTGGAGTTCATCCGGTTCCGCGGCGACCGGATCACCATGAGCGGCCAGTTGCGCCGCGCCGCCTGAGCCGCCCCGACCGCCTTCCCGCCACCACCTTTCCGCCCCTTCACGCCCTTTCTGGAGACAGCCATGCCTCTGGCGCCCCAGCGTGCCGACGTGCCCGTGACGATCGACGAGTCCAAGTGCATCGACGGCTGCACCCTGTGCGTGGACATGTGCCCCCTCGACTCCCTCGCGATCCACCCCGACAGCGGTAAGGCGTACATGCACGTCGACGAGTGCTGGTACTGCGGCCCGTGCGCCGCCCGCTGTCCCACCGGCGCGGTCACGGTCAACATGCCCTATCTCCTGAGGTGAAAGGCCCCGCGATGCAGCGCACGACCCTTCCGTCGGCCCTCGCCGCCGGCGCCCTGCTGCTGTCCCTCACGGGCTGCGGCGGGAACGCGGAAGCGGGCGGCAAGACCGTGACCGTCACCGTCGGCTACCAGTCCAAGACCATCAACACCGTGACCGCGGGCACCCTGCTGCGCTCGCTCGGCTCCTTCGAACGCGAACTGCGCGCCCTCGGCCGCCGCGACGGCCATACGTACAAGGTGAAGTGGGAGGACTACGCCACCGGCGCGCCCATCACCGCCCAGATGATCGCCGGTAAGGTCGACATCGGATCGATGGGCGACTTCCCGCTCCTGATCAACTCAGGCCGCGGCACCCAGCTGAACGCACCGACCCGCCTCGTCTCGGTCACCGGCTACAACCTGCGCGGCGGCCTCAATACGGTCCTCACCGCGCCCGGCTCCAAGCTGCGTACCCTGTCCGAGCTGCGTGGCAAGAACGTCTCCACCAGCGTCGGCTCCGCCGCGGACGGCACGCTCGTACGGGCACTCCAGCAGGCGGGCATCGACCCCGAGGGCGGTATCCACAAGCTCAACCAGCAGCCCGCCGTGGGGGCCTCGGCCCTCGAAGCGGGCAGCGCGGACGCCCTCTCGCAGTTCGTGGCCTGGCCGGGGCTGCTGGCCTTCCAGGGCAAGGCCAAGGCGCTGTACGACGGCGCCCGGCTGAACCTCCCCACCTTCCACGGGGTCACCACCCGTAAGGCGTTCGCCGAACAGCGCCCGGCCGTCGTCCAGGCGTTCCTCGCCGCCCAGCTCGACGCCACCCGCTATCTGCGCGCCCATCCCCTCGACGCCACCCGTAAGGTCGCCACCGCGACCGGGCTGCCGCCCGAAGTGGTCTATCTCTACAACGGCACCGGGGGCATCGCGACCTTCGACCCCACCCTCAAGCCGCGGCTGACCGCCGCGCTCGAGAAGGACGTCCCGGTACTGCGCGACGCCAAACTGGTGGGCCCGGTCGATGTGCCGTCCTTTGTCGACGACCGCTATCTCAAACGGGCGTACGGAAGCGCCGGCGCCTATGCGAAGGCGCTGCGCGCCACCCCGCCCGTCTCGCCGAACCAGCTCTGGCTCAAGGGCGAGGACCGGCTCCGTACCTTCGCGACCCCCACCGAACTGCTGCGCTTCGCCGCGGGCCACCGCGACCGCGTCCGGGCCGCCTACGTGCCCGACGCGACCACCGGCACCCGGTGGTTCGCGGACCGGGCGATCTGGGTCCGCGACGGCCGCGATCTGCGGGCCTTCGTCACCCCGGACAACGCCCGCACCTGGGTCGCCGCCCACCCCGGCGCCCGCACCCTCAGCTACGCCGCGGCACTGGCGGCGGCCCGATGAGCGCGCCCACCTCGCCGGTGCGGACCCGCCCGGCCCCGGGGGCGCCCGCAGCCCGGGCCGCCGGCGCGCCCCGGCCGCCGCGGCGCCGCCCCTGGGTCCGCTACACCCTGCGCACCGGTTCGCTGCTGGCCGCCCTCGGTCTGTGGCAGCTGCTCACCACCCTCGACATCAATCTGTGGCTGCGCTTCGCGCAGTTCCCCTCCGCCACCGATGTGGCGCGGGAGTTCGCCGACCGCCTCGGCACCGGCGCCTACTGGCAGGACCTGACCGACTCCCTCACCCGCATCCTCACCGGCTTCGCGCTCGCCGCCGTCCTGGGCGTGGCCGTCGGCACCGCCATCGCCCGCTCCCCTCTCGTCTCCGATCTGCTCGGCCCCGTCCTCGAGGTGTGCCGTCCCATCCCGGCCATCGCGCTGGTGCCGGTGGCGATCCTGATGTTCCCCAGCAATGAGCAGGGGATCGTCTTCATCACCTTCACCGCCGCCTTCTTCCCGGTCATGGTGAGCACCCGGCACGCGGTCCGCGCGCTGGCCCCCGTATGGGAGGAGGCGGTGCTGACCATGGGCGGCGGGCGCGGGCGCGTCCTGGTCTCCGTCGTCCTGCCGGGGGCACTGCCCGGGATCCTCGGCGGGCTCTCCGTCGGCATCGGCGTCTCATGGATCTGTGTGATCTCCGCCGAGATGATCTCCGGCGCCTACGGGGTCGGCTACCGCACCTGGCAGGACTACACGATCGTCGACTACCCGGGCGTCTTCGTCGGCATGACCACCATCGGCGTGCTCGGCTGGCTCACCTCCACGGCGGTCGAGCTGGCCGGACGGCGGCTGACCCGATGGCTGCCCCGTACGGAGACCAGCGGCCGGCCGGCGCCCTCGCGCAAGGAGGCAGCCACCCCGTGAGCACATCCGACGTCACCACCACCCCGGCCCCGCCCACCGCCGAAGCCGCCCCGCCGGGCGTACGGCTGCGCCTGGAGGACGCCGTACTCGGCCGCCCCGGCGCAGCCGTCCTCCACGGTCTCGATCTGGAGGTCGCGCCCGGCGACATCCTTACGGTCGTCGGCCCGTCCGGCTGCGGCAAATCCACCCTGCTGCGCACCCTCGCCGGGCTGCTGCCCGCGCTCGGCGGGCGGGTCACCCAGGACGGCACGCCGATCACCCGGCCGGACGCCGACCGGGCGCTGATCTTCCAGGAGGACGCGCTGCTGCCCTGGCGCACCCTGCGCGCCAACGTGGAACTCCCGCTCGCCATAAGGGGCGTACCGCGCACGGCGCGCCGCGACCGGGCCGCGGCCTGGCTGGAGCGCGTCGGGCTCGCCGAGCACGCCGGGCGGCTTCCGCACCGGGTCTCGGGCGGCCAGCGGCAGCGGGCCCAGCTCGCCCGGGCACTCGTCGGCGCGCCACGCGCCGTCCTCATGGACGAGCCGTTCGGCGCCCTCGACGCACAGACCCGCGCCGGGATGCAGCGGCTGCTGGTCGAGGTGCTGGAGGGCACCCGCGCCACGGTCGTCTTCGTCACCCACGACGTGGACGAGGCGCTGTTCCTCGGCGACCGGGTGGCACTGCTGGGCGGCGCGGAGGGCGGCGGCCGGGTGCTGGACGTACCGCATCCGCGCGAGCGCGCCGCCCATGACGCGGCGCCGACCGTCGCGCTGCGCCGTCAGGTCCTCGAATCCCTCGGCATGTGACCCGAATCCCTCGGTATGCGAAAGGCCCAACTCCGTGAACACAAGGGAGCACAGGGAAGACGGGGAGCGCAGGGCGCAGAACGCCGCGCCCACCACCGCACCCATGGAGATCCCCGCCCTCGACGCGGCCGAGGAGCTGTCCTGCGACGTCCTCGTCATCGGCGGCGGCACGGCCGGCACCATGGCGGCGCTCACCGCCGCCGAGCACGGCTCCTCCGTCCTCCTCCTCGAAAAGGCACATGTCCGCCACTCGGGCGCGCTCGCCATGGGCATGGACGGCGTCAACAACGCCGTCATCCCCGGCCGGGCCGAACCCGATGACTACGTCGCGGAGATCACCCGCGCCAACGACGGCATCGTCGACCAGTCCACCGTCCGCCAGACCGCGACCCGCGGCTTCGCCATGGTCCAGCGGCTGGAGCGGTACGGCGTGAAGTTCGAGAAGGACGAGCACGGCCAGTACGCGGTCCGCCAGGTGCACCGCTCCGGCTCGTACGTCCTGCCGATGCCGGAGGGCAAGGACGTCAAGAAGGTCCTGTACCGGCAGTTGCGGCGGCGTGAGATGCGCGAGCGGATCCGCATCGAGAACCGGGTGATGCCGGTCCGCGTCCTCACCGCCGGCGGCCGGGCCGTCGGCGCCGCCGGATTCCACACCCGCACCGGCCACTTCGTGACCGTGCGCGCCGGTGCGGTGATCCTGGCCACCGGCGCCTGCGGGCGGCTCGGCCTGCCCGCGAGCGGCTATCTCTACGGGACGTACGAGAACCCCACCAACGCGGGCGACGGCTACGCCATGGCCTATCACGCCGGGGCCGAGCTGACCGGGATCGAATGCTTCCAGATCAATCCGCTGATCAAGGACTACAACGGCCCGGCCTGCGCCTATGTCGCCAATCCCTTCGGCGGCTACCAGGTCAACCGGCACGGCGAGCGGTTCGTCGACTCCGACTACTGGTCGGGGCAGATGATGTCGGAGTTCGCGGCGGAGGTGGCGAGCGAGCGGGGCCCGGTCTACCTCAAGCTCAGCCATCTGCCGGAGGAGTCGGTGGCCGCGCTGGAGTCCATCCTGCACTCCACCGAACGCCCCACCCGCGCCACCTTCCACGCGGGGCGCGGCCATGACTACCGCACCCATGACGTGGAGATGCACATCTCCGAGATCGGGCTGTGCGGCGGCCACTCGGCCTCGGGGGTACGGGTCGACGCCCACGCCCGGACCACCGTCCCGGGGCTGTACGCGGCCGGTGACCTGGCCTGCGTACCGCACAACTACATGATCGGCGCCTTTGTCTTCGGCGACCTGGCGGGCGCGGACGCCGCCCGATACCGGGTGTACCAGGGCGAACTGCCCCCGGATCAGCTCGCCGACGCGCATGAGCTGATCTACGCCCCGCTGCGGAACCCCGAGGGGCCGCCGCAACCACAGGTCGAATACAAGCTCCGGCGCCTGGTCAACGACTATGTGGCCCCGCCCAAGAGCGGCGCCCGGCTGTCGCTCGCCATCGAGGCGTTCGAGCGGATGCGCGGGGACATCGCCACGATGGGCGCCGGTACGCCCCATGAGCTGATGCGCTGCGCCGAGGTGACCTTCATCCGCGACTGCGCGGAGATGGCCGCGCGCTCCTCGCTGGCCAGGACGGAGAGCCGGTGGGGGCTCTATCACGAGCGCACGGACCATCCGCTGCGCGACGACGAGGGCTGGCTGCACCATCTGGATCTGCGCAAGTCGGCGGCGGGGGCGATGGAGTTCACGGCGCGTCCCGTGGCCCCGTATCTCGTCCCGGTGGCGGAGTACGCGCCGGCGGGCGGGCCGTCGCGCCCGCTGGGCGAGGTGCGGGCGGAGCAGGTGGCCACGGCGGGGCCGCGCGAAAGCGCTCCGCGGGCGGGGGCGGGGTCGGGGGCTGGGTCGGGGTCGGGGGCTGGGCGGGTGGATGAAGACCGTAAGGAGGTCACGGGCGGCTCGGCCGTCCGTACGGCCCTCACCGCCGCCTCTCCGCGCATCCTCGAACTGCTCGCCCTCGCCGAGGAGCAGCCGGAACTCCCCGCTCTCCGGCCCTATCTGGCCGACCCCGACCCCGCGGTGCGCCGGGCCGCCGTCGCCACCCTGACCGAGACCGCTCCGGCGGGCACCGGCCCGGCCCTCGCGGCGGCCCTGGCCGACACGGACGGGGGCGTACGTGCCGATGCCGCGGCCTCGCTGCGGGAACTGGTCGAGGTGCTCCCCCCGGACACCGCCTTGCGTGAACCCCTGGTCCGCGGGCTGGTCGTGGCCGATCCGGTGGTGCGGGCGGCGGCGCTGGACGTCCTGCGCGCGCTGGGCCTCGGCGACGCGGAGCTGTTCGCCGGGGCGTTGACGGACGCGGCGATCGGGGTCCGTATCCAGGCCGTACGGGGGCTGGTCTCGGTGGACGCGCTCGCGGCGCTGGCGCCGGGAGCCGCGGACGCGTCCCGCGAGGTGCGGGTGGCCACGGCGGGGGCGCTGGGCACCCTGGCCCCCGGCGGCGGCCGGGCGGCGGACGCCCGGCGGCTGCTCACGCCGCTGCTGCGGGACCCGGACGTCCTCGTACGGGCCGCCGCCCTGGAGGCCCTGGCCTCGGCGGGGTGCCCCGCGCCGCTGGACGCGGACGTGGTGGCGGCGCTGGGCGACTCCGCCTGGCAGGTGCGCAGGGGGGCGGCGACGGCGCTGGGCGCGGCGGCGCCGGAGCTTGGCGTGCCGGCGCTGGGGCGGGCCTTGGCCGACCCGCATGCCGATGTGCGGAAGGCGGCGGTGCTGGCGTTGCTGCCGTTGGCGGAGCGGGAGGTGGGGGCGCGGGAGGCGCTGGCCTCGGTTCGGGCCGATCCGGATGCGGATGTGCGGGCCTACGCGGCAAGGGCCTAGCTTTCCCCACCCCGCCCCTCCCCGAACCAGGGGGCTGCGCCCCCAGCCCCCCACCGGGGCTCCGCCCCGAACCCCGCTCCTCAATCGCCGGAGGGGCTGCAATTCCTCCGCCCCCGACCCCGCCCCTCAAACGCCAGAGGGGCCGGACATGTTGCGGCCGGGCGCGGCACCGTTGTGGTGTCCGGGCCCGGCCGGGGGCGGGAGAGAGGGCTAGCGGACGAAGACGCCCGCCTGGCTCGCCAGGTCCAGGAAGTACTGCGGGGCCACGCCCAGGACCAGCGTGACCGCCACGCCGATCGCGATGGCCGACGACGTCAGCGGGGACGGCACGGCCACGGACGGGCCGTCCGTGCGCGGCTCGCTGAAGAACATCAGCACGATCACCCGGATGTAGAAGAACGCGGCGATCGCCGAGGAGATCACACCGATCACCACCAGCGCCCCCGCCCCACCGTCGGCCGCCGCCTTGAAGACCGCGAACTTCCCGGCGAAGCCGCTGGTCAGCGGGATACCGGCGAAGGCCAGCAGGAAGACCGCGAAGACGGCGGCCACCAGGGGCGAACGGCGGCCGAGCCCGGCCCACTTGGACAGGTGGGTGGCCTCGCCGCCCGCGTCCCGCACCAGGGTGACCACCGCGAAGGCACCGAGGGTCACGAAGGAGTACGCGGCGAGGTAGAAGAGGACGGAGGAGACGCCGTCGGGAGTGGTGGCGATGACACCGGCCAGGATGAACCCGGCGTGGGCGATCGACGAGTACGCCAGCAGCCGCTTCACATCGGTCTGGGTGACGGCCACGATCGCACCGCCCAGCATGGTGACGATGGCGACGCCCCACATCACCGGCCGCCAGTCCCAGCGCAGCCCCGGCAGTACGACATACAACAGCCGCAGCAGCGCGCCGAAGGCCGCGACCTTGGTGGCCGCCGCCATGAAGCCGGTCACGGGAGTGGGGGCGCCCTGGTAGACGTCGGGCGTCCACATGTGGAACGGCACGGCGCCGATCTTGAACAGCAGCCCCATCAGCACCATCGCCCCGCCGATCAGCAGCAGCGCGTCATTGCCCATGGTCCCGGCGAGCGCCGGGGTGACGTTCCTGACCTGGCCGTCGACGACGTCGGCGATCCCGGAGTAGGTGACCGTGCCCGCGTAGCCGTACAGCAGGGCGATGCCGAAGAGCAGGAACGCCGAGGAGAAGGCGCCCAGCAGGAAGTACTTGACGGCGGCTTCCTGCGACAGCGCGCGATGGCGCCGGGCGAGGGCGCACAGCACGTACAGCGGGAGGGAGAAGACCTCCAGCGCCACGAAGAGCGTCAGCAGATCGTTGGCGGACGGGAAGACCAGCATGCCGCCGACCGCGAAGAGGACCAGCGGAAAGACCTCGGTGGTGGTGAAGCCCGCCTTGACGGCGGCCTTTTCCGCGTCGCCGCCGGGCACGGCGGCGGCCTGCGCCGCGAAGGAGTCGACGCGGTTGCCGTGCACCAGCGGGTCCAGCCGCCGCTCGGCGAAGGTGAACACCGCCACCAGCGCCACCAGGAGAATGGTCCCCTGGAGGAAGAGCGCCGGGCCGTCGACCGCGATCGCGCCCATGGCCGCGACATGGGCCTTGCTGGTGCCGTAGTCCCCGGCGGCGAGGCCGATGACGGCGGCGAAGGCCGCGGCCAGGGCGACCACGGAGACGAACACCTGCGCGACGTATCGCTGGCGGCGCGGCAGGAGCGCCTCGATCAGGACGCCGACGATCGCGGCGCCGAGCACGATCAGCGTGGGCGACAGCTGGCCGTACTCGATATCGGGCGACGGGATCTTGTCGGGCGCCGCCGCCGCTGTTGTCCACAGGCTGTGGACAGTGGCCGCGTGGGTCACTTGGCACCTCCGGAAGCACCGTCGTGGGAAGCACCCTCGGACTTCGGGCTGTAGTGGAACCAGCCCGCGTCGGTGACGGGGTGATCGGGCCTGGGATCCTTCTTGTCCACCACGGACATCGTGTGGTCGACCGCCGGGTTGACGATGTCGGCCAGCGGCTTCGGGTAGACGCCGAGGAAGATCAGCAGCGCGATGAGCGGGGCCACGACGACCAGCTCACGCACCCGCAGATCGGGCATGGAGCGCACCTCGGCCTTCACCGGACCGGTCATGGTGCGTTGGTAGAGGATCAGGACGTACAGCGCCGCCAGCACTATGCCGACGGTCGCGATGACGCCGAACACCGGGTAGCGGCTGAACGTGCCGACCAGGACCAGGAATTCGCTGATGAACGGCGCGAGCCCGGGCAGCGAGAGGGTGGCGAGCCCGCCGATCAGGAAGGTGCCGGCGAGCACCGGTGCGACCTTCTGCACACCGCCGTAGTCCTCGATGAGCCGCGAACCGCGCCGGGTGATCAGGAACCCGGCCACCAGCATCAGCGCGGCCGTGGAGACGCCGTGGTTGACCATGTAGAGCGTGGCGCCGCCCTGGCCCTGGGTGGTCATCGCGAAGATGCCCAGGATGATGAAGCCGAAGTGGGAGATCGAGGCATAGGCGATCAGCCGCTTGATGTCCCGCTGGCCGATCGCCAGCAGCGCCCCGTAGATGATGCTGATGAGCGCCAGGATCATGATCGCCGGGGTGGCCCACTTGCTGGCCTCCGGGAAGAGCTGGAGGCAGAAGCGGAGCATCGCGAAGGTGCCGACCTTGTCGACGACCGCGGTGATCAGCACGGCGACCGGGGCGGTGGACTCCCCCATCGCGTTGGGCAGCCAGGTGTGCAGCGGCCACAGCGGCGCCTTCACCGCGAAGGCGAAGAAGAAACCGAGGAACAGCAGCCGCTCGGTGCTGGACGCCATGTCCAGCTGGCCGCCCGCCCGCGCCTGGACGATCTCCTGCAGCGAGAAGGTGCCGGTGCCGAGGTGATCGGCGGTGACCGCGTACAGCCCGACCACCGCGGCCAGCATGATCAACCCGCCCGCCAGGTTGTAGAGCAGGAACTTCACCGCCGCGTACGAGCGCTGAGTGGCCGTCTCCTCCTCGGAGCGGCCCCCGGCCCGGTCCCCGAAGCCCCCGATGAGGAAGTACATCGGGATCAGCATGGCCTCGAAGAAGATGTAGAAGAGGAAGACGTCGGTGGCCTCGAAGGAGATCACCACCATCGCCTCGACCATCAGGATCAGCGCGAAGAAGCCCTGGGTGGGCCGCCAGCGGCTGTTGGGCCGGGCACCTTCCAGCGGATCGGCGTCATGCCAGCCCGCCAGGATGATGAAGGGGATGAGCACCGCGGTGAGCGCGATCAGCGCGACCGCGATCCCGTCCACGCCCAGTTCGTAGCGGACCCCGAAGTCCTTGATCCAGGCATGGGATTCGGTGAGCTGGAAGCGGGCGCCGCCGGGATCGAAGCGGACCAGCACGACCGCGGCGAGGGCGAGCGTGAGCAGGGAGAAGCCCAGCGCCACCCACTTGGCGGCGGCGCGCTGGGCGGCGGGCACGGCGGCGGTGACGACCGCGCCGAGCGCGGGCACCACGGCCGTGGCCGTCAGCAGGGGAAATGACATGACTCAGACCGCCCTCATCAGCAGGGTCGCGGCGATGAGCACCGCCGCACCGCCGAACATCGAGACCGCGTACGTACGGGCGTAGCCGTTCTGCAGCTTCCGCAGCCGGCCGGAGAGTCCGCCGACTCCGGCCGCGGTGCCGTTGACCACCCCGTCGACCAGCTTGTGGTCGACATAGACCAGCCCGCGGGTCAGGTACTGGCCGGGTTTGACGAGCGCGACGTGGTTGAAGTCGTCCTGCAGCAGATCGCGCCGGGCGGCGCGGGTGAGCAGGGAGCCGCGGGGGGCGGTGCGCGGCACCGGCCGGCGTCCGTACTGCGCCCAGGCGAGCGCGACACCGATCAGCAGCACCACCATCGTCCCGCCGGTGACCGCCGCGGCGCTGAGCGGGGAGTCGCCGTGGCTGTGGCCGGTGACCGGCTCCAGCCACTTCAGGAACGAGTCGTTGAGGCTGAACAGCCCGCCCGCGAAGACCGATCCAACGGCCAGGACCATCATGGGGATGGTCATGGACGAGGGCGACTCGTGCGGATGCGGCTCATGGCCGGCCTCATCGGGCACCCAGCGCTTCTCGCCGAAGAAGGTCAGCAGCATCACCCGCGTCATGTAGTACGCGGTGATGGCCGCGCCCAGCAGGGCCGCGCCGCCGAGGATCCAGCCCTCGGTGCCGCCCTTGGCGAAGGCCGCCTCGATGATCTTGTCCTTGGACCAGAAGCCGGAGAGCCCCGGGAAGCCGATGATCGCGAGATAGCCGAGCCCGAAGGTGATGAAGGTGATCGGCATGTACGTGCGCAGGCCGCCGTACTTGCGCATGTCGACCTCGTCGTTCATGGCGTGCATGACCGATCCGGCCCCGAGGAAGAGCCCCGCCTTGAAGAAGCCGTGGGTCACCAGGTGCATGATCGCGAAGACATAGCCGATCGGGCCGAGCCCGGCGGCCAGGATCATATAGCCGATCTGCGACATGGTGGACCCGGCCAGGGCCTTCTTGATGTCGTCCTTGGCGCAACCGACGATCGCACCGAAGAGGAGCGTGACCGCGCCGACGGTGACCACCGCGGTCTGGGCGTCCGGGGCGTTGTCGAAGATCGCGCCGGAGCGGGTGATCAGATACACGCCCGCGGTCACCATGGTCGCCGCGTGGATCAGGGCCGAGACCGGGGTCGGGCCCTCCATCGCGTCCCCGAGCCAGGACTGCAGCGGCACCTGGGCCGACTTACCGCAGGCGGCGAGCAGCAACATCAGCCCGATCGCGGTGAGCTTGCCCTCGCTCGCGTGGTCCGCGTCGGTCAGCACCGGGGCGAAGGTGAAGGTCCCGAACGTCGTGAACATCAGCATGATCGCGATCGACAGGCCCACATCGCCGACGCGGTTGACGATGAACGCCTTCTTCGCCGCCGTCGCCGCGCTGGGCTTGTGCTGCCAGAAGCCGATCAGCAGGTACGAGGCGAGGCCGACGCCCTCCCAGCCCACGTACAGCAGCAGGTAGTTGTCGGCGAGGACGAGCAGCAGCATGGCCGCGAGGAAGAGGTTGAGATAGCCGAAGAAGCGGCGGCGGCGCTCGTCGTGCTCCATATAGCCGATCGAATAGATGTGGATCAGCGTGCCCACACCGGTGATCAGCAGGACGAAGGTCATGGACAACTGGTCGAGCTGGAAGGCGACGTCCGCCCGGAAGCCGCCCACCGGGATCCAGCTGAAGACCTTGCTGTGCAGGGCCCGGTCGTGCTCGCCGCGGCCGAGCATCTCGGCGAAGAGCACGGCGCCGATCACGAAGGAGGCGGCGGCGAGCACCGTGCCGATGTAGTGGCCCTTGCCGTCCAGCCGCCGCCCCCCGCACAGCAGCAGGGCAGCGCCGAGAAGCGGCGCCGCGACAAGCAATCCGATGAGGTTCTCCACTTGAACGCGACCCCTTCTAGAGCTTCATCAGGCTGGCGTCGTCGACCGAGGCCGAGTGGCGGGAGCGGAAGACGGACACGATGATCGCGAGACCGACCACGACTTCCGCCGCGGCGACGACCATCGTGAAGAACGCGATGATCTGGCCGTCGAGATTGCCGTGCAGCCGGGAGAAGGTGACGAACGCCAGGTTGCATGCGTTCAGCATCAGCTCGACGCACATGAAGAGGACGATCGCGTTCCGCCTGATCACGACACCGGCCGCACCAATGGTGAACAACAGGGCGGCCAGGTAGAGGTAGTTGACCGGATTCACTTGGCGACTCCCCTCGAGTTCGCGCCGGCCGCGTTCTCGCCGTTCTCGCCGTTTGCGCCGTTCTCGCCGTGCTCCGGCTCGGCGGCGTCCCCGGCCTTCTTGCCGGTGTCCCTGGCGTTACGGCCCAGCCAGCGCTGCGAGCGCTGCTCCAGCGCCGCCAGCTCGGCCAGCGCATCGCTGGAGACGTCCCGGATCTGACCGCGGCCGCGCAGCGTCGCGTTGACCGTGAGCTCGGACGGGGTGCCGTCGGGCAGCAGACCGGGGATGTCCACCGCGTTGTGCCGCGCGTACACGCCGGGGGCGGGCAGCGGCGGCACGTTCCGCCCGGTGCGCACCCGCGCCTCGGCCTGCTCGCGCTGGGTGCGGGCCCGCTCGGTGCGCTCGCGGTGGGTCAGCACCATCGCGCCGACCGCCGCGGTGATCAGCAGCGCGCCGGTGATCTCGAAGGCGAAGACGTACTTGGTGAAGATCAGCGCCGCCAGGCCTTCGACATTGCCGCCGGAGTTGGCCTGGCCCAGGCCGTTCCACGTCTTCAGCGAGGCATTGCCGAGCCCGGCGCACAGCAGGATGCCGAAGCCGAGCCCGCACAGGGCGGCGAGCCAGCGCTGCCCCTTCAGGGTCTCCTTGAGGGAGTCGGCCGCGGTGACACCGACCAGCATCACCACGAAGAGGAAGAGCATCATGATCGCGCCGGTGTAGACGACGATCTGGACGACGCCCAGGAAGTACGCGCCGTTGGCGAGGTAGAAGACCGCCAGGACGATCATGGTGCCCGCCAGGCACAGGGCGCTGTGCACGGCCTTGCGCATCAGGATCGTGCACAGCGCGCCGATCACGGCGACGGTGCCGAGCACCCAGAACTGGAGGGCCTCCCCCGTGGAGGTGGTGGAGGCCGCAGCGGCCAGAGTGCCGCTCATGCCTGCACCCCCCGCTGCCGGTCCTGCGACTCCTGCGGCTCCTGGAACTCCTCGTTCCCCGCGGCCTGGTCGGACAGGGTCTCGCCCTTGCTGACCGCGACCTGCCGGGAGGTGCCGGGCGCGGCCTCGGTCACCAGACCCCGGTAGTAGTCCTGCTCGTCGGTGCCGGGATAGATGGCGTGCGGGGAGTCGACCATCCCGTCCTCGAGGCCCGCGAGCAGCTCTTCCTTGGTGTAGATGAGCGATTCTCGGCTGCGGTCGGCGAGCTCGTACTCATTGGTCATGGTCAGCGCCCGGGTGGGGCACGCCTCGACGCACAGGCCGCACAGGATGCAGCGCAGATAGTTGATCTGGTAGACGCGGCCGTAGCGCTCACCCGGGGAGTAGCGCTCCTCGTCGGTGTTGTCCGCGCCCTCCACATAGATCGCGTCGGCGGGACAGGCCCAGGCGCACAGCTCGCAGCCGATGCACTTCTCCAGCCCGTCCGGATGCCGGTTGAGCTGGTGGCGTCCGTGGAAGCGGGGCGCGGTGGGCTTCTTCTCCTCTGGGTACTGCTCGGTGAGCCGCTTCTTGAACATGGCCTTGAAGGTCACGCCGAAGCCGGCCACCGGATTCTGGAAGTCAGGCACCGTCGGCCTCCTTTCCGTCACTGGCAGTGTCGGGCCCACCACTGACAATCAACTCGCGCTCGGTGCGCGGACGTCGGCGGGGGACGGGCGGCAAGGTCTGACCGGGCAGCGGCGGCACCGGGAACCCTCCCGCCATCGGATCGAAGGCGGACTCCGGTCCCTGTTCCGCTCCGGCCTCGGCCTCCGTCGCCGAACGGTCGCGGAAGAAGTCGACCACGAAGGACAGCAGCAGCAGCGCGATCACCGCGCTGCCCACGTACAGCACGATGTCCTGGTAGTCGTAGTTCTCGTTGCGCAGCGCCCGGACGGTGGCGACCAGCATCAGCCAGACCATCGAGATCGGGATGAGCACCTTCCAGCCCAGCTTCATGAACTGGTCGTAGCGCACGCGCGGGAGCGTGCCGCGCACCCAGATGAAGACGAACAGCGAGGTGACGACCTTGCCGACGAACCACAGCATCGGCCACCAGCCGTGGTTGGCGCCTTCCCAGAAGGTGCTGATCGGCCAGGGCGCCCGCCAGCCGCCGAGGAAGAGGGTGACGGCGACCATCGAGACGGTGACCATGTTGATGTACTCGGCGAGCATGAACATCGCGAACTTGATCGACGAGTACTCGGTGTTGAAGCCGCCGACCAGGTCGCCCTCGGACTCCGGCATGTCGAACGGCGCCCGGTTGGTCTCACCGATCATCGAGACGATGTAGATGAGGAACGAGACCGGCAGCAGCACCGCGTACCAGCGGTCGTGCTGCCCTTCGACGATCTGCGAGGTCGACATCGACCCGGAGTAGAGGAAGACCGCCGCGAAGGAGAGCCCCATCGCGATCTCGTAGCTGATCATCTGGGCGCAGGAGCGCAGGCCGCCCAGGAGCGGATACGTCGATCCGGAGGACCAGCCCGCGAGCACGATGCCGTAGATGCCGACCGAGGCGGTGGCGAGGATGTAGAGGACGGCGATCGGCAGGTCGGTCAGCTGCATCGTGGTGCGGTGGCCGAAGATCGAGATCTCGCCGCCCGAGGGGCCGAACGGCATCACCGCGACCGCCATGAAGGCGGGGATGGCCGCGACGATCGGCGCCAGGACGTAGACCACCTTGTCCGCGCCCTTGACGACCACGTCCTCCTTGAGCATCAGCTTCACGCCGTCCGCGAGGGACTGCAGCATGCCCCAGGGGCCATGGCGGTTGGGCCCGATGCGCAGCTGCATCCAGCCGACCACCTTGCGCTCCATGACGATGGAGATCAGCACCGTCACCATCAGGAACGCGAAGCAGAAGACGGCCTTGATCAGGACCAGCCACCACGGGTCGGTGCCGAACATCGACAGGTCCTCTGCGGCGAGATACCTCACTGGGTCACCTCCGTCGCGGGGGCAGTGATCGTGACGACATCACCGGGGCGGGCTCCTAGATCGCGGTGGACACCGCCGCCGACGGAGGCCAGCGGCAGCCAGACCACCCGGTCGGGCATCGGGGTGATGCTCAGCGGCAGTTGGACCGAGCCGGCCGGGCCGCTGACGCGGAGGATCTGGCCGTCCTCGACGCCCGCCTCGCCCGCCGTGGCGGCCGACAGCCGGGCCACGGCCGCGTGACGGGTCCCGGCCAGCGCCGGATCGCCCTCCTGCAGCCGGCCCTGGTCGAGCAGCAGCCGATGGCCGGCGAGTACCGCCTCGCCCTCGGCCGGCCGGGGCAGCGGGCCGCCCGTCTCCAGCGAGGCGGTGGCGCGCGGGCCCTGCCAGGTGCCGAGCCGGGTCATCTCGGCGCGTACGGCCTCGACGTCCGGCAGGCCCAGGGGCGCGTCCAGCGCGTCGGCCAGCATGTGCAGCACCCGGGCGTCCGGCAGCGTATGACGGCGGGTCATCTGATCGGGCTTGAGCGCGGCCTCGAACGGCCGTGCCCGCCCCTCCCAGTTGAGGAAGGTGCCGGACTTCTCGACGACCGCCGCGACCGGCAGCACCACATCGGCCAGCTCGGTGACCTCAGAGGGCCGCTGCTCCAGGCTGACCACGAAGTCCACCGCGTCCAGAGCCTCCAGCGCCCGCGCCGGATCGGGCAGATCGGCGACCTCGACGCCCGCGACCAGCAGCGCGCCGAGCCCGCCGACGGCCGCGGCCTCGATGATCTGGCCGGTGTCCCGGCCCACCTGGTGCGGAAGGTCGTTGGTGCCCCAGACGGCGGAGACCTCCTCGCGGGCCCGCGGGTCATGGGCGGGGCGGCCGCCGGGCAGCAGCCCGGGAAGGGCGCCCGCCTCGATCGCGCCCCGCTCCCCCGCCCGGCGCGGAATCCAGGCGAGGGTGGCCCCGGTGGCGGCGGCGGCCCGTACGGCGGCGGTCAGCCCGCCGGCCACGGACGCCAGCCGCTCGCCCACGATGATCACCGCGCCCTCTTCGCGCAGCGCCTCGGCGGCCCGCTCCCCGCTCTCGTCCAGACCGGTGCGGCCGGCGATGGCGTCCAGCCACTCCGGCTCGGTGCCGGGGGCGGCCGGCAGCAGCAGGCCGCCCGCCTTCTCCAGGCCCCGGGTGGCGTGGGTGGCCAGCGAGAAGGTGCGCTGCCCGTGCTTGCGGTGCGCCTTGCGCAGCCGCAGGAAGACGCCGGGCGACTCCTCCTCGGACTCGAAGCCCACCAGCAGCACGGCCGGGGCCTTCTCCAGCGTGGTGTAGGTGAGTCCGCCGCCGTCCAGGTCACGCCCCCGGCCCGCGATATGGGTGGCCAGGAAGTCGGCCTCCTCATCGCTGTGCGTACGGGCCCGGAAGTCGATGTCGTTGGTGTCCAGGGCGAGCCGCGCGAACTTCGCGTAGGCGTACGCGTCCTCGACGGTCAGCCGGCCGCCGGTGAGCACGCCGGTGCGGCCGCGCGCCATCCCCAGCCCCTCGGCCGCCGCGTCCAGCGCCTCGGGCCAGCTCGCCGGCTCCAGCTTCCCCGTCTCGCGGTCGCGCACCAGCGGCGTGGTGAGCCGCTCGGGCAGCTGCGCGTAGCGGAAGCCGAAGCGGCCCTTGTCGCAGATCCACTCCTCGTTGACCTCGGGGTCGTCCGCCGCCAGCCGCCGCATGACCTTGCCGCGCCGGTGGTCGGTGCGGGTCGCGCAGCCGCCCGCGCAGTGCTCGCACACGCTGGGCGAGGAGACCAGGTCGAAGGGGCGGGAGCGGAAGCGGTACGCCGCCGAGGTCAGGGCGCCCACCGGGCAGACCTGGATGGTGTTGCCGGAGAAGTACGACTCGAACGGGTCGCCCTCGCCGGTGCCCACCTGCTGCAGCGCGCCCCGCTCCAGCAGCTCGATCATCGGGTCGCCCGCGACCTGGTTGGAGAAGCGGGTGCAGCGCGCGCACAGCACACAGCGCTCGCGGTCCAGCAGCACCTGGGCCGAGATCGGGACCGGCTTGGCGAAGGTGCGCTTCTGGCCCTCGAAGCGGCTGTCGGCCTGTCCGGCGCTCATCGCCTGGTTCTGCAGCGGGCATTCACCGCCCTTGTCGCAGACCGGGCAGTCCAGCGGGTGGTTGATCAGCAGCAGCTCCATCACTCCGCGCTGTGCCTTCTCGGCCACCGGGGAGGTGAGCTGCGTCTTGACGACCATCCCGTCGGTGCAGGTGATGGTGCAGGAGGCCATCGGCTTGCGCTGGCCCTCCACCTCGACGATGCACTGGCGGCAGGCACCGGCCGGGTCCAGCAGCGGATGGTCGCAGAACCGCGGGATCTCGATGCCGAGCAGTTCGGCGGCACGGATGACCAGCGTCCCCTTGGGGACCGAGATCTCGATCCCGTCGATGGTGACGGAGACCAGATCCTCTCGCGGCACCGCCGCCTCCCCGCCCGACGAGGGTGCGTTGGTGGTCACGGTCATGCGTTCACCCCCAGGTGAGTGGAGCGCGGCTCGTCGGCCCAGACGGTCGACTTGGCCGGGTCGAACGGACAGCCTCCGCCGGTGATGTGCTGCTCGTACTCCTCGCGGAAGTACTTCAGCGAGGAGAAGATGGGGCTGGCCGCGCCGTCGCCGAGGGCGCAGAAGGACTTGCCGTTGATGTTGTCGGCGATGTCGGCCAGCTTGTCGAGGTCGTCCATGCGCCCCTTGCCGGCCTCCAGGTCGCGCAACAGCTGCACCAGCCAGTACGTGCCCTCGCGGCAGGGTGTGCACTTGCCGCAGGACTCATGCGCGTAGAACTCGGTCCAGCGGGTCACCGCCCGCACCACGCAGGTGGTCTCGTCGAAGCACTGGAGCGCCTTGGTGCCCAGCATCGACCCGGCCGCGCCCACGCCCTCGTAGTCCAGCGGGACGTCCAGGTGCTCCTCGGTGAGCAGCGGGGTGGACGAGCCGCCCGGGGTCCAGAACTTCAGCCGGTGGCCGGGGCGCATCCCGCCGCTCATGTCGAGCAGCTGGCGCAGGGTGATGCCGAGCGGGCCCTCGAACTGTCCGGGGTTGGCCACATGGCCGGACAGCGAGTAGAGCGTGAAGCCCGGGGACTTCTCGCTGCCCATCGAACGGAACCATTCCTTGCCCTTGTTGAGGATCGCGGGAACAGAGGCGATGGATTCGACGTTGTTCACCACAGTGGGGCACGCGTACAGACCGGCGACCGCGGGGAAGGGGGGCCGCAGCCGGGGCTGGCCGCGGCGTCCCTCCAACGAGTCCAGCAGCGCGGTCTCCTCACCACAGATGTACGCGCCGGCGCCCGCGTGCACGGTGATGTCGAGACCGGGAAGTCCGTCCACCCCGAGCTTGTCCCGCCGCCGTTCCGCGGTGCCGAGGTAGCCCGCCTCGTACGCCTCGCGGACGGCCTCGTGCAGCCGCCGCAGCACCGGGACGGTCTCGCCGCGCAGATAGATGAAGGCGTGCTCGGAGCGGATGGCATGACAGGCGATGACCATGCCCTCGATGAGCGAGTGCGGATTGGCGTAGAGAAGGGGGATGTCCTTGCAGGTGCCCGGTTCCGACTCATCGGCGTTGACGACGAGATAGTGCGGCTTGCCGTCGCCCTGCGGAATGAACTGCCACTTCATTCCGGTGGGGAAGCCGGCGCCGCCGCGCCCGCGCAGACCCGCGTCCTTCACCAGCGCGATCACCGCGTCGGGGTCCATGGCGAGGGCCTTGCGCATGCCCTCGTAGCCCTCGTGCCGCAGATAGGTGCGCAGGGTCCAGGAGTTCGGCTGGTCCCAGAAGGCGGAGAGCACGGGTGCCAGCAGCTTCTCGGGGCTGTGCCCATTGATCTCGGTTGTCACGGTCATCACTCCCCCTCCTCGGCGACCGGACCTGCGGGGTGGTGCGGATCGGAGGCGGAGGTCCGCTGCGGCGCGTCATGCGAGCTGGGATGCGTCGGCGGCGCCTCGTCCTGCGGGGCGTCCGCGGACCTCGGCGAGACGACCCGGCCGGGCGCGGCCTCCCCCTTGGCCAGCCGCAGCCCGACCAGCGAGGCGGGGCCCGCGGAGCCACCGGCCTCGACGGCGCCCGGACGGGCGTCGGGGAAGCCGGCCAGGATCCGGGCGGTCTCCTTGTAGGTGCACAGCGGCGCGCCCCGGGTGGGCTCGACGGTCCGGCCCGCCCGCAGATCGTCGACCAGCCCCTTGGCCGACTCGACGGTCTGGTTGTCGAAGAACTCCCAGTTGACCATCACCACGGGGGCGTAGTCGCAGGCCGCGTTGCACTCGATGTGCTCCAGGGTGACCTTGCCGTCCTCGGTGGTCTCCCCGTTGCCCACCCCCAGATGGCTCTGCAGCTCCTCGAAGATCGCGTCGCCGCCCATCACCGCGCACAGGGTGTTGGTGCACACCCCGACCTGGTAGTCGCCGGAGGGCTTGCGCCGGTACATCGTGTAGAAGGTGGCGACGGCGGTGACCTCGGCGGTGGTCAGCCCCAGCACCTCGGCGCAGAACCGCATGCCGGTGCGGGTGACATGGCCCTCCTCGGACTGCACCAGATGCAGCAGCGGCAGCAGCGCGCTGCGGCTGTCCGGGTAGCGGGCGATCACCTCCCGGGCGTCCGCCTCGAGCCGGGCACGTACCTCGGCGGGGTAGTCGGGGGCCGGCAGCTCCGGCATTCCCAGCTGTACGTCTGTCACCGGTCCACTCCTCCCATCACGGGGTCGATGGACGCGACGGCCACGATCACATCGGCGACCTGGCCGCCCTCGCACATCGCCGCCACGGCCTGCAGATTGGTGAAGGACGGGTCGCGGAAGTGGACGCGGAACGGGCGGGTGCCGCCGTCGCTGACCATATGAGCGCCCAGTTCCCCCTTGGGCGACTCGATCGCCGCGTACGTCTGTCCGGGCGGCACCCGGAATCCCTCGGTCACCAGCTTGAAGTGGTGGATCAGGGCCTCCATCGAGGTGCCCATGATGTTCTTGATGTGGTCCAGGGAGTTGCCGAGGCCGTCCGGGCCGAGCGCGAGCTGCGCGGGCCAGGCGATCTTCTTGTCCTCGACCATCACCGGGCCCGGCTCCAGCCGCTCCAGGCACTGCTCGACGATCCGCAGCGACTGGCGCATCTCCTCCAGCCGGATCAGGAAGCGGCCGTAGGCGTCGCAGGTGTCGGCGGTCGGCACCTCGAAGTCGTAGGTCTCATAGCCGCAGTACGGATCGGACTTGCGCAGATCGTGCGGCAGCCCGGTGGCACGCAGTATCGGGCCGGTCACGCCGAGCGCCATGCAGCCCGCGAGGTCGAGATAGCCGACGTCCTGCAGCCGGGCCTTGAAGATCGGGTTCCCGGTGGCGAGCTTGTCGTACTCGGGCAGGTTCTTGCGCATCGTCTTCAGCAGGGCCCGGATCTGGTCGACCGCGCCCGGCGGCAGGTCCTGGGCGAGCCCGCCGGGCCGGATGTACGCGTGGTTCATCCGCAGGCCGGTGACCAGCTCGAAGATGTCCAGGATCAGCTCACGGTCGCGGAAGCCGTAGATCATGATGGTGGTCGCGCCGAGCTCCATACCGCCGGTGGCGATGGCCACCAGATGCGAGGAGAGCCGGTTGAGCTCCATCAGCAGCACCCGGATCACCGAGGCCCGGTCCGGGATCTGGTCCTCGATGCCGAGCAGCTTCTCGACGCCCAGGCAGTACGCCGCCTCGTTGTAGAAGGGCGTCAGATAGTCCATGCGCGTGACGAAGGTGGTGCCCTGCGTCCAGTTCCGGAATTCGAGGTTCTTCTCGATTCCGGTGTGCAGATAACCGATTCCGCAGCGGGCCTCGGTGACCGTCTCGCCGTCGATCTCCAGGATCAGCCGGAGCACCCCGTGGGTGGAGGGGTGCTGCGGACCCATGTTGACGATGATCCGCTCGTCGTCGGCCTTCGCCGCGGCGGCCACGACCTCGTCCCAGTCGCCGCCGGTGACGGTGTAGACGGTGCCTTCGGTGGTCTCGCGCGCGGAGGCCGAGGGCGTTGCATTCGGGGCAGTCATCAGCTGTACGACCTCCGCTGGTCCGGAGCAGGGATCTGGGCGCCCTTGTACTCGACGGGGATGCCGCCGAGCGGGTAGTCCTTGCGTTGCGGGAAGCCCTGCCAGTCGTCGGGCATCATGATCCGCGTCAGCGCGGGATGACCGTCGAAGATCAGGCCGAAGAAGTCGTAGGTCTCCCGCTCATGCCAGTCGTTGGTCGGATAGACATCGACGATCGACGGGATGTGCGGATCGCTGTCGGGGGCGCTCACCTCCAGCCGGACCACCCGGCCGTGGGTGAGCGACCGCAGGTGGTAGACGGCGTGCAGCTCACGGCCCTTGTCGCCGGGGAAGTGCACCCCGCTGACGCCGGTGCACAGCTCGAAGCGGAGCGCCGGGTCGTCGCGCAGGGTCCGGGCGACCCGCGGCAGGTGCTCACGGGCGATGTGGAAGGTCAGCTCACCGCGGTCCACGACGGTCTTCTCGATCGCGTTCTCCGGGAGCAGCGACTGCTCCTCGAGCGCGCCCTCGAGTTCGTCGGCGACCTCGTCGAACCAGCCCCCGTACGGCCGGGTGGCCTGGCCGGGCAGCCGTACGGGGCGCACCAGCCCGCCGTAGCCGGTGGTGTCGCCGCCGTTGTTGGCGCCGAACATCCCGCGCTGGACGCGGATGGGCTCGCCCTGGTCGCCGCGGCGGCCGGGGAGGTTCTCAGCGTTGAGGTCCTTGTCCGGGTTGACCCCGTTGTCCCCGGGATTGACCCCATTAGCCTCAGTCAACGCCTTTCCCCTCCGTTCGCTTCTCCGCCCACGAGGCGCAGAGGTGCGGCCTTCGTCGCCATCTGCGGCCCGGTGGCCTCGTGTGCGTCGCTCACCGAAGAAGCCCCTTCATCTCGATCATCGGCAGCGCCTTGAGCGCCGCCTCCTCCGCCTCACGGGCCGCACGCTCGCGATTGACGCCGAGCTTCTCCTCGCGGATCTTCTGGTGCAGCTTGAGGATCGAGTCCATGAGCATCTCGGGGCGCGGCGGACAGCCGGGCAGATAGATGTCGACCGGGACGATGTGATCGACGCCCTGCACGATCGCGTAGTTGTTGAACATCCCCCCGGAGGAGGCGCAGACGCCCATGGAGATGACCCACTTCGGGTTCGGCATCTGGTCGTAAACCTGGCGCAATACCGGGGCCATCTTCTGGCTGACCCGCCCGGCGACGATCATCAGGTCGGCCTGGCGGGGCGAGCCGCGGAAGACCTCCATGCCGAAGCGCGCGAGGTCGTAGCGCCCGGCACCCGTGGTCATCATTTCGATGGCGCAACAGGCCAGCCCGAAGGTGGCCGGGAAGACGGAGGACTTACGGGCCAGCCCGGCGGCCTGTTCCACGGTGGTGAGCAGGAACCCACTCGGGAGCTTCTCTTCGATACCCATGCGATGTATCCCCTATCTCCTCTTGAGCCCCTTTAGTCCCACTCCAGGCCGCCGCGCCGCCATACGTAGGCGTAGGCCACGAAGACGGTGAGCACGAAGAGGAGCATCTCCACGAGCCCGAACAGGCCGAGGGCGTCGAAGGTGACGGCCCAGGGGTAGAGGAAGACGATCTCGATGTCGAAGACGATGAAGAGCATCGCCGTCAGGTAGTACTTGATGGGGAAGCGCCCACCGCCGGACGGATGCGGAGTCGGCTCGATGCCGCACTCATAGGCCTCGAGCTTGGCCCGGTTGTAGCGCTTGGGGCCGATGATCGCGGCCATGAGCACCGAGAAGATCGCAAAACCTGCCCCGAGGGCTCCCAGTACGAGGATGGGCGCGTATGCGTTCACCGTCCTCGCTCCCTTCAGTCGACGATGACTGCTTGGCGGACCGCACGGACATGCCGGTCACCCCACGAAGATCGCGCACATGTGAGGCAGTTCACAAGCCCGTTTCGCCTGCATCCTATGCCCGTCGGTCTGTGATCTGCGACACGGGGTACGACAACGTCTTTGTGATCTCCACCACCTGACGAAGGATCATGAAGTCGGATGAGCGGTGATCTTGTACGTGAAGCATCCGAACGACCACGAGAAGTGACATTCGGAGACGTCATCACAGGTGAGCGCGTTGCGCCCCTACCAAGACATGGTACATACATGCAAATTTGCAGTGGACTTTGTCGGCTGATATGCGTCCACCACTCTCATGAGTGACCCCCGTCCCGGACGTCGATCGATCACGGGCCGATCACCGATTGATCACCGGTTCGCGCACGCGTTCACGAGCGGCTCGGAGCGAGTGAGGTATCCCACGCCGGGACCGGTTGTGGATCTAGATTTCCCGGGAACCCTTTGTACGTGGGCCGCATCAGTGGTAGATCGCCCGCAGACACCGCATGGCCGCCAAATGCCGTGCGTAGAGACATGATCGAGACATTCGGGCATGGCTGCCGACGGGGCCACGAAGATCGTTTGGTCCGATTTCTGGGCGTGTGCACGTCAAATGTGGCGCACCCCACTTTTGTTGATCTGGGCCTTAGGGCCCTGGTAGCCAAGGACCTATGTCCCCAGTCGCACACATACCCAGCCACCGGAAGCCCCGCCGTGCCGCGTCCACGCGTGCACTCCGCGCAGGGATGACCGGTGGCTTCCTCACCCTCGCGGTGGCCGGTGCCGCCGTGCCCGCCTCCGCCGCGGAGTCCAACGCCGCCCCGGCCGAGTCCACCCTGGAAATGCCGACCGTGAGCGCCACGCTGGCGAGCACGGCCGCCCAGACCGCGGACGCCACCCAGCAGGCCGCATCCGACTACGAGCTCCAGGCACAGCAGGAGCAGGCGGCCGCCCACGCGAAGGTCGCCGCCAAGAAGGCCAAGGCGGAGGCCGACCGTAAGGCGAAGGAAGCCCGGGAGGCAGCTCGTAAGGCGGCCGCCAAGCGTGCGGCCGAGGCCAAGGCCCAGGCGGCGAAGGCGTCGCGCTCCGCCGAGCGCACCACGCTGTCCACCACCAGCGTCGGCAACGCCACCGGCAACGCCGCCACCCTGATCAGCTTCCTGAAGGCGCAGCTGGGCAAGGCGTATGTGCTCGGCTCCAGCGGTCCGTCCTCCTACGACTGCTCCGGGCTGACCCAGGCCGCCTTCAAGCAGGTCGGCGTGAGCCTGCCGCGGGTCTCCCAGGACCAGTCCACCACCGGCACCCCGGTCTCGCTGGACTCCCTGCAGCCGGGCGACCTGCTCTACTGGGGCAGCGCGGGCAGCGCGTACCACGTCGGCGTCTACGTCGGCGGCGGCAACTTCATCGGCGCCCAGAACTCCAGCACCGGGATCGTCGAGCGCCCGCTGGACTACGACATGCCCACCGGAGCCGTGCGCGTCCTGTAAGGCGCACCTCCCAGTAAGGCGCACCTCCCGACATACGGGCCTGGGGCCGCCGTTCCCACCGCGGACGGCGGCCTCACGACCCCCTCGCGCGCCTACTGCGCGTAGACCTTCTCCAGGAACTCGCCGAGAAGGTCGTCACTGAGGTGGTGCGCCAGATCCGCCTCGGAGATCATTCCGACCAGCCGCTTGTTCTGGTCGATCACCGGCAGCCTGCGGATCTTGTGCTCCTCCATCTCCCGCAGGACGTCGGTGACATCGGCGTCGGCGGGAATCCAGCGCGGAGTGCCCTCGGTGAGCTGCCCGACGGGCGTCCGGGACGGATCGCAGTTCTCCGCGATGCAGCCGACGACGATGTCGCGGTCGGTGACGATGCCGCACAGCCGCTCGTTGCTGTCGCTGACCGGCAGGGCCCCCACGCCCAGGTCCCGCATCATCTGGGCGGCACGCAGCACCGACTCGTTCTCCGGAATCCACTGCGCGCCCGGGTGCATGATGTCCGCTGCCTTCGTCATGGTGTACCTCCTGCCAGGCCCACCGGCGGTGGAACCGGCCCTGTGAGCCCCATCGATCCGGCGTCGCCGCGGCTGGCGCGCACGGCGCCCCCTGTCTTCATTGTCACCACCGCCCCACCGCGACGTCATGTCGAGCCCGGCGGCGGCTGTCGGTGCCCGGTGCCAGACTGAGTAACGAGGCAATCCCGGCCAGAAGGAGGCAATCGCCCGCAGAACTCCCCTGCGTCTTCGCGCCCGACCGTCGAAGGAGCGCCCATGCTCACCACCGATTACGTCCCCGGCGCGCCCAACTGGCTCGATCTGGGCGCCCCCGACACCGAAGCGGCCGCGGCCTTCTACGGCTCCCTGATGGGCTGGCGCTTCGAGTCGGCCGGCCCCGAGGCGGGCGGGTACGGCTTCTTCACCCTGGACCGCAAGACCGTCGCGGCCGTCGGGCCGCTCACCGAGGAGGGCGCACGGCCCGCCTGGACGCCGTACTTCCACACCCCTGACGCCGAGGCGACCGCGAAGACCGTCGAGCAGGCGGGCGGCACGGTGCGGCTCGCTCCGTTCGACGTCTTCGAGGAGGGGCGGATGGCCCAGTTCACCGACCCGGGCGGGGCCCGCTTCGCCATCTGGCAGCCCGGCAGGACGGCCGGACTGGACGCGGTCAACGACCCCGGCACCCTGTGCTGGACCGAGCTCCACTCCCCCGATCCCCCCAGGGACCTGGCCTTCTACCGCAAGGTCTTCGGCTGGGACACCGAGGAGATGTCCTTCCCCGGCGGGTCGTACACGGTGCTGATGACCACCGGCGCCGGCCGGGAGGGCTCCTTCGGCGGCGTCGCCCAGCTCCAGGAGGGGCATTCGACACCGCCGCAGTGGCTGCCGTACTTCGAGGTGGCGGACTGCGACGCGGTGGTGGCCAAGGGGCAGGACCTGGGCGGTTCGGTGCTGATGCCGGCCATGTCGGCCGAGGGGATCGGCCGGATGGCCTGGCTGGCGGATGTGGTCCGGGCGCCGTTCGGCGTCATCGCGAGCGGCGGCCCGGGGGCCTAGCCGCCGGGCCGCCGGACGTGCACACGAGCGGGGCGTCCGGACACGGGCACGCGGCCGGGGCGTCCGGACGGGCCGTCAGGCTCGCGGGGTCACCTTGGTGAGGCCGTTGATGATGCGGTCCATCGCGTCGCCGCCCGTCGGATCCGTCAGATTCGCCAGCAGCTTCAGGGTGAACCGCATCAGCATCGGATGCGTCAGCCCGCGCTGCGCCGCCAGCTTCATGACCTTCGGATTGCCGATCAGCTTCACGAACGCCCGGCCCAGCGTGTAGTAGCCGCCGTAGGTGTCCTTGAGGACCTTCGGGTAGCGCTGGAGGGCCAGTTCGCGCTGGGGGGCGGTGGCGCGGGCATGGGCCTGCACGATCACGTCCGCGGCGATCTGCCCGGATTCCATCGCATAGGCGATGCCCTCGCCGTTGAACGGGTTGACCATGCCGCCCGCGTCACCGACCAGCAGCAGCCCGCGGGTGTAGTGCGGCTGCCGGTTGAAGGCCATCGGGAGCGCGGCGCCGCGGATCGGGCCGGTCATGTTCTCCGGGGTGTAGCCCCAGTCCTCCGGCATCGAGGCGCACCACGCCTTGAGGATCTCGCGCCAGTCGAGCTCCTTGAAGGAGGACGAGGTGTTGAGGACGCCCAGGCCCACATTGCTCGTGCCGTCGCCCATGCCGAAGATCCAGCCGTAGCCGGGCAGCAGCCGGTCCTCCGCCCCGCGCCGGTCCCACAACTCCAGCCAGGACTCGAGGTAGTCGTCGTCATGGCGGGGCGAGGTGAAGTACGTCCGCACGGCGACGCCCATCGGACGGTCCTCGCGCCGGTGCAGCCCCATGGCGAGCGAGAGCCGGGTGGAGTTGCCGTCGGCGGCGACCACCAGGGGCGCGTGGAAGGTGACGGGCGTCTTCTCCTCGCCCAGCTTCGCGTGGACCCCGGTGATCCGGCCGGTGCGGTCGTCGGTGATCGGGGCGCCCACATTGCAGCGCTCGTACAGCCGGGCCCCGGCCTTCTGCGCCTGCCGCGCCAGCTGCTCGTCGAAGTCGTCGCGCTTACGGACCAGGCCGTAGTTGGGGTACGCGGCCAGCTCCGGCCAGTCGAGCTGCAGCCGCACCCCGCCCGCGATGATCCGCAGACCCCGGTTGCGCAGCCAGCCCGCCTCCTCGGAGATGTCGATGCCCATGGCCACGAGCTGCTTGGTGGCGCGCGGGGTCAGGCCGTCACCGCACACCTTCTCGCGCGGAAAGGCCGTCTTCTCCAGCAGCAGCACATCAAGCCCCGCCTTGGCGAGGTGGTAGGCGGTGGTGGAGCCGGCCGGTCCGGCGCCGACGACGATCACATCGGCGCTGCGCTCCGAGATCCCAAAGGACGCGCTCTCGGTGGGTGCGGTCTCGCTCACGCGGGGTCTCCCCAAGCCTCGGTAACGGCGTGCCGGTCACGCCGGGCACTGGACACCTTGCAGTCTATGTGGGGCGAAACTCCGGCACTCGCGAAGGGGCGCGAAGGGCAGCAAGGTGCCGTCCCCGACGGCCCGGCCGGGGACCGCCCATGGCCGCCTTACGGCTCGTACGGCCGCCTTACGGCGCGTATGCCGCGTTCGTGGCCGCCTTACGGCTTGTACGCCCGGTGGAGGGCCACCACGCCGCCGGTGAGGTTGCGCCAGGCCGGCCGCTCCCAGCCCGCCGACCGCAGCCGGGCGGCGAGCCGGGGCTGGTCCGGCCAGGCGCGGATGGACTCGGCGAGGTAGACATACGCGTCCGGGTTGCTGCTGACCGAGGTCGCGATCGGCGGCAGCGCGCGCATCAGATACTCGCTGTAGACCGTGCGGAACGGCTCCCATGTGGGGTGGCTGAACTCGCAGATGACGACCCGTCCGCCGGGCCGGGTCACCCGCAGCATCTCGCGCAGCGCCCCCTGCGTGTCCTGGATGTTGCGCAGCCCGAAGGAGATCGTGACGGCGTCGAAGACCCCGTCCGCGAAGGGCAGCCGGGTGGCGTCGCCCGCCGTCAGCGGCAGCCGCGGATGGCGCTTCTTGCCCTCCCGGAGCATCCCGAGCGAGAAGTCGCACGGCACCACGTACGCGCCCGCCGCCTGGAAGGGCAGCGAGGACGTCCCCGTACCGGCGGCGAGGTCGAGCACCCGCTCACCGGCGCGCGCGTCCACGGCCCGGGCGACCGCCTTGCGCCACAGCCGGGCCTGCCCGAGCGACAGCACATCGTTGGTGAGGTCGTATTTGGCCGCCACGCCGTCGAACATGGCGGCGACTTCGTGCGGCTGCTTGTCCAGGGATGCTCGGCTCACGCCCCCATTGTTCACCTCCCGCGCCCCGCACCCCCGCCCGGGGCCCGGCGTGCCTCAGCGGCGCCGGTGCACCAGCCGCCCCGCCACCACCGTGGCCAGGCACGCGCCGTCCGCGTCGAAGACGGCCAGGTCCGCGCGGCCCGCCGGGGTCAGGACGGGCGGCCGGGGCCGGTCCAGGACGGCGATACCGCCCCGGTGGGCGGCCGCGAGCAGCTCGGCATCCCCGAGGTGGTGCGCGAGGACGGCGGTCGCGCCCCGCCGCAGCAGGGCGTGGATCCGCTCCCGCGGGCTGGGCGCGTCCGGCACCGGGCCCTCGTGGACCAGGGCCGGGCCGAGCTCCCCGGGCCACTCCCGCACCCGGGCCCGCGGATAGCTCCGCCGCAGCTCCTCCAGGGGGCCGATGGCGGCGATGCGGTCGCCGTCGACCGCGACGGCGGCGTCGTGCAGCGGCGCCGCGTCGTCGGGGGTGTGCCGGACGACGGGCGCCGCGTGGAGCGTGAGCATCAGGACGCCTGGATCACCGTCAGCTCGGGGTGGGCCGTGCCACCGTCGATCGCCGTCGAGGACAGATGCGAGACGACGTGGTCGTCGACCGGGTCGTTCGCCGGGTCGTCGTGCACCACCAGGTGCTCGTACGTCGTGGCGCGCTGCGCGGGGACCCGGCCGGCCGCGCGGATGAGGTGGAGCAGCTCCATCCGGTTCGAGCGGTGGCGGGCGCCGGCCGAGGAGACCACGTTCTCCTCCAGCATCACCGAGCCGAGGTCGTCCGCCCCGTAGTGCAGGGCCAGCTGGCCGGCCTCCTTGCCGACGGTCAGCCAGGAACCCTGGATATGGGCGACGTTGTCGAGGAAGAGCCGGGCGATGGCGATCATCCGCAGGTACTCGAAGACGGTCGCCTGCGTCTGGCCCTTCAGGTGGTTGTTCTCGGGCTGGTAGGTGTACGGGATGAAGGCGCGGAAGCCGCCCGTACGGTCCTGCACATCGCGGATCATGCGGATGTGCTCGATGCGCTCGGCGTTGGTCTCGCCGGTGCCCATCAGCATGGTGGAGGTGGACTCCACGCCGAGGTTATGGGCGATCTCCATGATCTCCAGCCAGCGCTCGCCGGACTCCTTGAGCGGTGCGATGGCCTTGCGCGGCCGCTCGGGCAGCAGCTCGGCGCCCGCGCCCGCGAAGGAGTCGAGACCGGCCGCGTGGATCCGGCGGATGGCCTCCTCGGCCGAGACGCCCGAGATCCGCGCCATGTGCTCGACCTCGGACGCCCCCAGCGAGTGGATCACCAGCTGCGGGAACGCCTTCTTGATGGCCGAGAAGTGCTTCTCGTAGTACTCCACGCCGTAGTCCGGGTGGTGGCCGCCCTGGAACATGATCTGCGTGCCGCCCAGCTCGACGGTCTCCGCGCAGCGCCGCAGGATGTCGTCGAGATCGCGGCTCCAGCCCTTCGCGGTGTCCTTCGGCGCGGCGTAGAAGGCGCAGAACTTGCACGCCGTCACGCAGACGTTGGTGTAGTTGATGTTCCGTTCGATGATGTACGTCGCGATGTGCTCGGTGCCGGCGTAGCGACGGCGGCGGACCGCGTCGGCGGCGGCCCCCAGCGCGTGCAGCGGAGCCGAGCGGTAAAGGTCGAGCGCCTCTTGTGGGGTGATCCGACCCCCGTCGGCGGCGCGGTCGAGGACTACCTGCACCTCTGCGTTTGCGGTCACCGGGGCGTACCTTTCGGAGGTTTATGGGTGGACCGACCCAGCGTACGCCAGCGCTTGTACGCCTGTACGAGTACGTGGCGGGCACATCAGTGCACCCCCGCCCCCGCTCATTCGAGCTTGCGCAGAGTGCCCGTGGGGTCACCCGCCTGCTGGTCCTTCGCCTTGTAGCTGAGCGCGCCGTCGGAGGTGAGGGTGAACCGCTCGTCCGTCGAGGCGTCGCTGCACCCCTGCTGGGGCTGGGAGCCCTTCAGGCGCGCGTCGAGGTGGAGTTGTTTCGGGGCCGCCGAGACCAGCTTCCAGGTGCTGTCGCAGCGCAGCACCGACAGCTTGACCCGGCCGCTGGCGACGTCCTGCCCGGTCCGCCCCTGCCGGAAGGTGATGGTCAAGGTGCCCACCGGGATGCCCGAGTCGGAGGTCAGATCGCCCTGCCAGGTGCCGAGGAACGCCTTGGGCACGGCACCCTTCCCGGAGCCGGAGCCGGGGCCGTCGGGAGCGCCGTCTCCCGGGTTCCGCTCGGTGGCGGAGGGGCGGGGGTCCGCGGCGCCCTGATCGTTGCTGTCGGCCGAGCCGCCGGGCAGCACCTTGAAGAGCACGGCGGCGGTCGTCGCCACGGCCAGCGCGCCCGCGACGGACAGCACCAGCGTGCAGCTCAGCGCCTTGGGGCGCTTCTTACCGCCGACGGCGGCGGAGAGCGCGACACTGCGGCCGCCCGGTGTCGACGACGGGGAGGGAAGCGGGGGCCCGGCCGGCCGGTCCTTCGGGGGCAGCCCGTTGGCGTACGACGGGTCGGGCGGGCCGAAAGCTCCCAGCAGGGGTGAGGCCGGGGCCGGGGTGGGCGGCGGGCTCGGGGCGTCCTCGGCGGGCGGCTGGGTGGTGGACGGCCCCATGGCGGGCGGCACTGTGTCGGACGGCTCTATGGCAGGCGGCCCTATGGCGGGCCGTTCGGCCACCGGCGGCAGGGCCACGGCCTCCGCCTCCAGGTCGAGCAGCTCCACCACCTGCCGGCTCACCCGCTCGACCAGCGCCCCCGGCAGCCAGCCCGGCCGGGCGAGCCCAGAGGCGCCGTCCTCCGGGGCGAGGCGCCGTACGATCCGCTCGGGGGTGGGGCGGTCGGCCGGGTTCTTGGCGAGGCAGGCGGCGACCAGGTCGCGCAGGTCCCCGGTCAGCTCGGGGCCGAGCTTGGGCTCGTCGTGCACCACCTTGTAGAGCAGCGCGGCCGAAGTGTCGCCCGGGAACGGCGGCTTGCCGGTCGCCGCGTACGCCAGCACCGCGCCCAGGGAGAAGACATCGGCCGCGCCCTCGACGCCCTCGCCCAGGATCTGCTCGGGCGCCATATAGCCGGGCGAGCCGATGGAGGCGCCGGTCGAGGTCAGCGAGACCGTGCCCTCGGTGGCCCGGGCGATGCCGAAGTCGATCAGACGCGGACCGGCGAGCGCGAGCAGCACATTGGACGGCTTGACGTCGCGGTGGACCAGGCCGAGGGCGTGCACCGCGGCCAGGGCCTCGGCGAGCCCCGCACCCAGGGCCCGCACCGCCGATTCGGGCAACGGCCCCTCGTCGGACACGGCCTGGTTGAGCGGAGGGCCCGCCACATAGCCGGTGGCCACCCACGGAATGCGTGCCTCCGGGTCGGCGTCCAGGACCGGCGCGGTGAAGGCGCCGCCGACCCGGCGCGCGGCGTCGACCTCGCGCCGGAAGCGGGCGCGGAACTCCTCGTCCAGCGCGAAATGGGCGTGCACGACCTTCACCGCTACCGTGCGCCCGCCCGCGCTGCGTCCCACAAAGACCCGGCCCATGCCGCCCGAACCGAGCCGTCCGAGCAGCCGGTACGCGCCGATGACCTGCGGATCGTCCGCTGCCAGCGGATCCATCGCGTTGCCTCCCCCTCCGTGCGCCGATCCAGCTTAGGGGGTGTTCCCGCCATCCACGCAGGTCGGTGCGGCCCGGAAAGGACAGGTCGGCCCGGGTCGGGCGGCTCAGTTCAGCTCAGGTCGGCTGGGGTCAGGTCAGCAGATCGACCCGGACGTCCGCCGGGTATCCCGTCGTCGGACCCGTCAGGCGGGCGAACTCCGCGATGCCCCGCAGCTGCTCCGCGCCGAGGCTGAAGTCGAGGGTGGTGAAGTAGCGCTCCAGCACCGACGCCTCGAGCTGCTCCCAGCGCGCCGCCTGCTCGGCGACCTTGCCGACCTCCTCCAGGGAGACGTTCCGCGACTCCAGGAACGCCTGGTGCACGCCCCGGACGATCTCCGGCTCCCGCTCCAGGTACTCGCGGCGGGCCGCCCATACCGCGAAGACAAAGGGGAGCCCGGTCCACTCCTTCCACATCTGCCCCAGGTCGTGGACCTGGAGGCCGAGCCGGGGCGCGTCGTGGAGATTGGCCCGCAGCGCGGCGTCGCCGATCAGCACCGCCGCCTCGGCCTCCTGCATCATCAGGCTGAGGTCGGGCGGGCAGGTGTAGTAGTCGGGCGTGAGCCCGTACCGCTCGGCGAGCAGCAGCTGAGCCAGGCGTACGGAGGTGCGCGAGGCGGAACCGAGTGCGATGCGCGCCCCGTTCAGCTGCTCCAGCGGCAGCTGTGAGACGATCACGCAGGACATCACGGGCCCGTCGCAGCCCACCGCGATGTCGGGGAGCGCGACGAGATCGTCCGCATTGCGCAGATACTCCACCAGGCTGATCGGGCCGATGTCGAGATCGCCACGGACCAGCAGGTCGTTGAGGGCGTCGGGAGATGCCTTGGTGAGCTCGAAATCCAGGAGGGATCCGGTCCTGGCGAGGCCCCAGTACAACGGCATGCAATTGAGGTACTGGATGTGCCCCACTTTTGGCCGGCTGAGCCGATGACCGACAGGGGGCCTGATGCTTTCGGAGGCGTCCTGGGTACTCCGCGAGGGGGAACTCGGTGAATTGTCCACGTCTCGGAGGCTAGCCCCGCTCGCCCCCGGGAATGGCGGCGGGGTGGTCGGCGAGCCTTGCGCTGACTGACCGGTAAGCGCTCGACCTGCGATCTTATCCATCCTGGAAGCCAGGGAAACCCCTCGTTTTCGTGATCTTCGGCTCTTTCCTCGTGCACACGGAGCGTGCTAGGCTCGCCGCAAGTTGCAGTTTGGTTTCCTTGCAGTACAGAGCCTGCGGAGCATGTAACCGCAGGCTTTTGTAGTTTTCAGACTTCTTGCAGGTTCTGGAGCAGGGCAACCCTTTGGCCCAAGGAGGGCTTATGGCTACCGGAACCGTCAAGTGGTTCAACGCCGAGAAGGGCTTCGGCTTCATCGCCCAAGACGGCGGCGGCCCCGATGTCTTCGTTCACTACTCCGCGATCAACGCGACCGGCTTCCGTTCTCTTGAGGAGAACCAGGCCGTGACCTTCGACGTCACTCAGGGTCCGAAGGGCCCCCAGGCGGAGAACGTCAGCCCCGTCTGATCAAGTAGCACCACCTAAGGAGCCCTGCTCCCCGCCTGGCGGGAAGCGGGGCTCCTGCCTTTTCCGCCTCTTCTCCGCCCTTTCTGGCCTTCCGCCTTTCCCGGAGCCTCGCGGGGACGGTCAGTCCTCCAGCAGCCGGAAGTCGGCGAAGTCGAAGCCCGGGGAGACCACACAGCTCACCAGGACCTCCTCGTCCGCCACCGGACGGGCCGACTGCCAGGTGCCCGGCGGGACGACGACCTGGGGCCGCTGGCCGGCGGCGATATCGGGACCCAGGACCAGCTCCGTGGGGGCCGCCTCCGGGCCGTCGCCCGTACCGCCCAGCCGGAGCCGCAGCGGGCCGCCGCTGTGCCACAGCCACAGTTCGGCCGAGCGCACCACATGCCAGCGGGACTCCTCACCGGGAGTCAGCAGGAAGTAGATCGCCGTGGCCGACGCGCGCTCGCCCTCGTACCCCGGCGGCCGCACCGTGACATCGCTTCGCCAGGTCTCCCGGTACCAGCCGCCCTCCGGATGGGGCTCCAGGCCGAGCCATTCGGCTGTCGCGGGCCGCCGGGTCGTGGTCATGTCCCTCACCGCTCTCACAGGTCCGTCCGGGCCGTCGAGGATAGCCCGTAAGGCGCTCACGCCATCGTCGACTCAAGGCACTCACCCGGCATGAAGGGGTTCGCGCCGCCCTTAAGGTGCTCACGCCGTGTAGGGGGCCGGCGACGCACCGCTGACGCAACGCCCCGATCGGGCTACGGTTTTGACCATGGGGCGCGGGCGGCGGACGGTGACGGTGCACCATGTGCGGGCCGCGCTGCGCGGTGCGCAGCGGCTCGGCCTCGACACCGTCCCCCTGCTGCAACGGGCCCGGATACCCCCGCTGCTGCTCACCGACGACCGCGCCCGCGTCTCCCCCGAGCAGTTCGCCCGGCTGGTGCGTGCCCTGCACCGGGCCACCGGGGACGAGTTCCTGGGGCTGGGGACCATCCGCAGCCGCCCCGGCACCTTCGCGATGATGTGCTACGCCTCGCTGGGCTGCCCCGACCTCGGCACGGCGGTGGAGCGCGGGGCCCGCTTCTACCGGCTCTTCCCGGGCGGACCCAATCTGGCCCTGGAACGCGGCGCGGGCCGCGGCCGGGAGGCGGTGTTCGCCCTGCGCGGCGGGCTGGGCCCGCATGCGGACGGCCTTACGGCGGCCGAGCACCACATCGTGGCCGAATGGCTGATGCTCATCTGGCACCGGCTCGCCGGCTGGCTGATCGGTCGCCGCATCCCGCTGCTGTGGGCCCAGTTCGCCTATCCCCCGCCCCCGTACGCCGACGACTACGAGCCGCTCTTCGGCTGCCCGCCCCGCTTCGGCGCCCCGCGCACCGCGGCCGGTTTCGACCGCCGCTGGCTGACCGCCCCCGTCGTCCAGGACGAGTCCACGCTCCAGACGCTGCTGCGGTACGCGCCCGCCGGGCTGCTCAGCCGCCGCGCCTACGCGACGACCGTGGCCGAGCAGGTGCGGCACGCGCTCACCGGGGCGCTGCGGGCGCGCGGCGGCCCGGCGATGAGCCCACGCGGCCGACGCACCGCGCGGCTCCCGGAGCTTCCCGAGGTGGCCGCCCGGCTGGCGGTCAGTCCGGCGACGCTGCGGCGGCGGCTGCGCGAGGAGGGCACGTCCTTCCAGAAGCTCAAGGACACCGTGCGGCGTGACGAGGCGGTCAGCAGCCTGGCCGAGGGGGCCGAGCCCATCGCCGACCTGTCCGCCCGGCTGGGCTTTTCCGAGGACACGGCGTTCCACCGGGCGTTCCGACGCTGGACCGGGTCAACTCCGGGCGCATACCGACATGAGACATGGAGTCAGCAAAACTGAGCGCCGCGGTCAGCCACAGACATTCCGCCCGTCCTTACGGTCCTCCCACAGCGACTCGGCACCACCAGAGCGCACCGCACCGTTGGGAGAGCCGTATGCGCATCCGCACCACCGTGCTCGCCGCCCTCACCGCACTGGCCCTGGCCTCGGCGCCGCCCGCCGCCGCGGCCGTATCGGGCGCCCCGGCCGACGGCACCGGCAGAGCCGGCGACATCGTCACCTCCGCCCCCACCGCCTTCCGGACGCTGCCCGGGGTGCCGACCGCGACCAGGGCATGGCACATCACCTACCGCTCGACCACCGCCACCGGCCGCCCCGACGTCGTCTCCGGCACGGTCGTCGTCCCCGACGACGGCAAGCCGGGCCCCCGGCCGCTCCTCACCTGGGGCATCGGCGCCGTCGGCCTCTCCGACGACTGCGCGGTCTCCGGCCGGTTCCCGCAGGGCACCTCGACCGAGGCCCAGCTGATCGACCTCGCGCTGCGCCGCGGCTGGGCCGTCGCCGTCACCGACTACGAGGGGCTGGGCACCCCGGGCGACCACACCTATACGGCCGGCCGGTCCGAGGGCCATGCCGTCCTGGACGCGGCGCGCGCCGCCCAGCGCCTTCCGGAGGCCGGGCTCTCACCGGAGGCTCCCGTCGGCATCATGGGCTACTCCCAGGGCGGCCAGGCGGCCGGCTGGGCCGCCGAACTGCACGCCTCGTACGCCCCCGAGCTGCGGCTGAAGGGCACGGCCGCCGGAGGCGTGCCCGCCGATCTCCCCACGACGCTCGCCCACAACGACGGTGGAGCCGGTGCCGGACTCGCCCTGATGGCGCTCGCCGGACAGGACGCCGCCTTCCCCGCGCTGCGGCTCGACGCGTACCTCAACGACCGGGGCCGCGGCTATGCGGACTTCATGAAGCGGAACTGCGTGGCCCTCAGCACCATCGCCGGGCTCTTCCAGCACCTGTCCGAGGTGACCGTAAGGGATCCGCTGGCCGACCCGGCCTGGCAACTCGCGCTGCGCACCTCGTACTTGGGCACCCGCGCCCCGGACCGCCCCGTCTACCTCTACCAGGGCCTGGTGGACGAGCTGATCCCGTACCGGGTCGGCGAGGCGCTGCGCACCCGCTGGTGCGCCCGGGGCGTTCCGGTGCAGTGGCGCGACTATCCGCTCGACCATGTCACCACGGCGCTGACCGGGATCCCGGCGGCCCTGGACTGGATGGCCGGACGGCTGGCGGACGAACCGACGCGGGGCACCTGCACCGCCTGACGCCCACCCGACGCCACACCGGCCCACCGCTCAGCTGAATCCGCATCTCACCCGACCCGGTCGGGCGACCATCCCGTCCCCTGGAGCAGATTCCCCAGCCCGGCCCAGGCGAAGTTCATCAGGGTGGCCGCGGCCTCCTTGGCCGAGTGCCCGCCCGCTCTCCCGTCCCCCGCCCAGTCCGCGAGCGATTCGGCCGCGCCCACCAGCGCGTGCGCGAGCCCGGACACCTCGGTGCCCGCGAGGGTCCGGGCGCGCGCCGTGCCGCGGGCGTGCTCCCGCGCCGCGGCCCCGATCAGCTGCGTCACGAACTCCACGATCTCCGCCCGCATCGCGGCCACTTCGCGCGCGTAGGGCTGCCCATGCGTACGGGCCTGCACATGCAACAGCGTCCAGCCGTCGGGATGTTCGGCCGCATGGGCGAAGAAGCCGCTCAGCCCGCTCCACAACTGCCGGTCGGCGGGCGCGTCCCGCTCCACGGCGGCGCGCACCGCGGTCACCAGCGCCGCGGCCTCCCGCCGTATGCACGCCGTGAACAGCTCTTCCTTGGAGTTGAGATAGAGATAGACCAGCGGTTTGGAAACCCCGGCCAGCTCGGCGATGTCGTCCATCGAGGCGTTGCGATAGCCGCTGCGCGCGAAGGCCCGCACCCCCGCATCCAGCATCTGCTGCTCCCGCACCGCCCGTGGTACGCGCTTGCTCCCCGTCGCCCCGCCCACGCAGGCCGCCCCCTTCGATCGTGCCCCCGCACACATATCGGGTTAAGCCTACGTGGGACCGCTGTCGGCGCTCTTGCCACGGCCGCCGGTCGACATCAAAGTTTCAACTGACCACGCACCGTGCCCCGTTCAGCTCCATACGCAGCACCGCGAAGGAGAACGAACGATGCCGAACCGCCGCAGAGCCGTCGCCGCACTCGCCGCGCTGGCCGCCGCACCGCTCCTGGCGACCACCGCCGAAGCCCGCTCCCCGGAGCCCGGCCCCTCGAAGGCCCCGAAGGCCCTTCCGCCGGAAGCCCTTGCCGGACGCCGGACGCCCGCCCGCGCCCGCCTCATCGCCGCGGACCGCGTCGGCGAACGCGTCCTCGACCTGACGATCGACTCCCCCGCCCTGGGCCGCGAGGGCCATGCCCGCGTCCTCCTCCCCACCGGCTACGACCGCCGCCCCCACCACCGCTGGCCCGTCCTCTACCTGCTCCACGGCTGCTGCGACCCGGGCCCCGGCTGGGAGGCGTGGACCCGCAACACCGATGTCGAGGCCATCACCGCGGACGTCCCGGCCCTGATCGTCTCCCCCGAGGGCGGCCCCGTCGGCTTCTACTCCAACTGGTGGAACGGCGGCCACTACGGCCCGCCCGCCTGGGAGACCTTCCACCTGGCCGAGCTGCGCCCCCTCCTGGAGCGCGCCCTGCGGGCCAACGGCCGCCGGGCGATCGCCGGCCTGTCCATGGGCGGCTTCGGCGCCCTGTCCTACGCCGCCCGCCACCCCCGCCTGTTCCGCGCGGCGGCGTCCTTCAGCGGTGTCGTCCACACCACCCTGGACCCGGCCGGCATCCAGGGCATCCTCACGGGCCAGGGCGCCGACCCGACGGCCCTGTGGGGAGACCCCGCCGCCCAGTCCGCGCTCTGGGACGCCCACAACCCGTACGCCCTCATCCCCCGGCTCCCCCGCGGCTATCCGCTCTACCTGGCCTGCGGCAACGGCACCCCCGGCCCCCTCGACCCCCCGGGCCGCCCCGAGGACGCCCTGGAGCGCGGCCTCGGCGAGATGGCCCAGCGCTATGTGCGCCGCGCCCGCGCCCACGGACTGGCCGTCACCGCCCACCTCTACGGCCCCGGCACCCACACCTGGCCCTACTGGGAGCGCGAGCTCACCCGCGCCCTGCCCCTCCTCACCGGCCCGCTCGCCTGACGCCGGGGTTTGCTACGGTCGAGAACACCCGACGAGACGCGCCGTACCGGGCCCCGCAAAGACGACGCACCCCGTAACGAGAGACTTCACGGAGGTGCCGTCATGGCCTGGGTCCTGCTGCTCATCGCCGGACTGTTCGAGATCTGCTGGTCGATCGGCATGAAGCTGAGCGACGGCTTCACCCGGCTGTGGCCCAGCGTGTTCACCGTCGCCGGTCTGATCGTGAGCATGGGGCTGCTGAGCGTGGCGGTCAAAAGCCTGCCCATCGGCACGGCCTACGGCGTCTGGGTCGGCATCGGCGCCGTAGGCACCGCGCTGCTCGGCATGCTCCTCTTCCAGGAACCGGTCACCCCGGCCCGGATCCTCTTCCTGCTCCTGCTGGTGGTGGCCATCGTGGGCCTGGAGGCCACGGCGGGCGCGTGAACACCCCAGTTGTGAGAGAACACGGCCCTCAGCTGGAGCTCCCGGGGCGGCGAAGCAGGTAGCCGGAAACTGGGCCGAGGTTCTCCTCATCCATCGAATAATGGTCCGACCAGTGACGCTGCTCAAGTGGCGCGAGTAGGGCCTCTATGGTGCACGACCACCCTTGGCACACGCCGCGCAGAAACAAACCGAAGAGATCGCCGGACATGCGCCACCAGAATTTCTGCCACGTAAGCGTGCGCTGGTGGCGCGCGTGCTCGTATTCGGAGTCGCGATTCAGGATGTCCGGAAACATGTCATATATCGGCGACACATAACCCGTTTGTCGAATCACGACCCAATGGTCGGGGAGTTGTACGTCCTGACCCGACACGTAGTGGAAGATGTGCGGCGGACTCGGTCGCCAGCTCAAAGGAACCCACGATATAAAGACTTCGTTGCGTTGCTCCACCCAGGCACTTATGTCGGCAGGGCGGAGCAAGCCCTGCGTGGTGATAGCGAAAGCGACGTCATCGGCCAGGAACCCGAGGGTCCTGTAAAAAGTGTAGGCCAGATCGAGCTGAATCAAGTCACCGAAGTGCTTGGAATCACGAAGCCATTGCTCCTGGGCGCGCATCCAGCGCCTGACCTGCTCCCGGTCGGCAACCAAGTTCACCTTGTCCCGCGAAGCCCGACTGGGTTCGCCAGCAAGGTATCCCGCGAAGGCCATCGTGTCATCAGCCCGGAAGCCATTTACTGTGACGATTCCACGCAAGTCACCCTGCGCATAGGAGAAAAGATTATTCCAGATCGTGGCCAGACCAATGCGCCGGCCCGAATCGTCCAGCAGTTCGGCCGCCCGTTCGACGAAATGATCGCGCAACCGGAGACGCTGCTCCTCCCGCCCGACCTGCCAACTTTCCGCCAGAGGCGGGTACAAACGGTCGAAGACCTCATCGGGTGCACCTGTGGCCAAGGCAAAGGGTGCAAGGACGTGAGGATTGACTACATCGGGTTCCCAGATACGAATAGGGACCGCGTTTTCCAATACCAATCGCTGGATCACTTGCAGGAGCCGGTCATCACTGGTTCTGCGAAACAGTCCTTGGGCGTCATAAGGATTTTCCTTCAGCGTGACGCGCACAGTTGTGCCTAGTGAGGCTCGCGTCTGCGCAGGTAAAGGCATCAGGAGTGGCCGCCGGGAGGAACTCTCGAAGGAGAGACGACGGGCATCTGACATGGAGGCATCGTAGCGGCGGGTGATCAACTCGACTTGATCACCCAGCAAAAAGACAGAGAAGAAGCCGATACCGAACCGTCCATTGGGCTGAAATCCCCCGCTCGCCAGGCCAGGAAGCCGACTGCGGACCCGGGTCGAACTCCAGCCGCTGGTGCCGAAGTCAAGCAGGCCGTGGACGAGAGCCTCTTCGTCCATGCCCACCCCGTTGTCACTGATCTCCAAGCACCAAGAGTCGCTATTTTCGGTGAGACGAACATCAACGCGCCCGTCAGTGAAGTCAGGCTCCAGTGCGCAGCGGGCCAGTACAGCGTCCTGAGCGTTCTGAATCAGCTCGCGTACGGCCACCTCGAGTTCCTTGCCGTACAGTTGCTCACCACCCAGAGTCCCGACCAGGGCGGGGACGTCCGTGACCTTGACCACCGCGTCGATCGGCCGCCAGTCCGACACAGGGAAGAGCTCAGCGAAGCGCTCGGGGGAGTCGACTCCGGCCACCGCGCGGGCTGCGAGCCGACTGCGGCCGAGGTCATGGAGGAGGGCATCCACCTTCTTGAGCTCCTCGTCGATGCCGCGCAAATAGTCGAGGGCCAACCACCAAGCAGCGGCATCGTCGGAGGAGAAAGGGCGCAGCGATGTATAGGTGATCCGGTCGCCGTGCAAGTGCGGACGGCTGACGTGTTCCTGGAAACGCCAGTGCTGCCGGGCAATTCCTTGCGGTTTACGTAAAGCAAAGAGAAACGTGGGGGCCCGACGGCTGTCGATCTGAGCTGCGTCGGCGAGCCTCAGGATACTGGCCAGTTTCAGTGGTTCGATAATCCACTCTGCCGGCTGCCAGGGCAGGGACCCTTTCGCCTGGCGAAACCGGTCGGCGAGCATATGCACCGGCCACCAGTGGCTGGCTGCCAGATCTCCAATCAGCGGACCATAGGCTTCGCGGAGCTGGAGGTCCTGGATAAGATAGATCTCGTTGCCTGTGGAGGACCGCCATGGCTGGTCCACCAGCCGCAGGGCCTGCTCCGCATGAGTCTCCCGGATCGCGGTCGCCAAGCACACTTCCGCGATCTCGGCAGGCGGTGCGTCCAGTTTCTCTTGATCCGGCCAACATCCATGCTGTTGGAAATAGGCTACGGACACCAGATCACGCCACCGCTGTTCACCAAACGCAGAAGGCACACTCATCCCATACGCGGCCGCCCCCATCGCAGCATCATGCAACACGAAGGCGCAGCCCAGTACGTATGCCTCCGCTGGATTCAGTGCAACCTGATCACCGCACATGAGACTGGCCGTCTCCCACAGCGCGTCCACGTGACTGATGTCATGCACAGTAAAATCGGGCAGACTGCGCGCGTTTTCGGAAAGGAGCACCGCTGCCGTGTCTCTCAGTGCCATATAAGACACGCGGAGCCGCTCACGTTGACTGCGATGATCATCTGCACGCGAGCGCGCAGCGAGAGTCTTCTGCCAGAGAGATGTGCTGACGTAGTCGTACTCAGGCACTGTAAACGATCACCTCATAGCAGGCAGGAGAAAGATCCCGGCAAGCACCCACATGGTGATAACCGAGGCGGTGATGAACAACAACACGTACGTCTCGTACCAACGGAAGAGGTTGCCCGGATTCGGACGCTTACGGAAGCCGGGTGCAACGATCTCGTCGGTGATATCGCACTCCTCGTTCCGATAATCAAGCCAGGCCAGGGCTCCCACCACAATGAGCGTGCTGGTGAACGCGGCTACCACCGTGGCGAGGATCAGCAAACCGATAACTCCGCCCCGCGCTACGTCCGGCGCGACCTCCCACTTCCGGTACCCCACAAAGAGCGCGAGGGCTGCACTGACCAACGCAGTGGCAAGTGTCTGATAAATGGCGAGGAAACGGTGAGCGTTCTCATTGACAGCGTGGATCTGCTGCTGTATGTAGCGGTAGCGCTCCAGTGCGAATTCGTTTCGCACTGCCCTCGCTTCCACGCTCGGTTCCCCCGATGCCACCGTTCCCCCCCCGGGTCGATTGACTACTCGTCAGCATAGTGTGCCCAGGTCGTTGACTGCCGCCTCATCGCCAACACTTCCCTTCCGTTGAAAGCCTTCACGTTTGTTCAGGGTCAACCTTTCCCAGGACAGACCGGTTCGATTCGATCAGTGCTCGCCACTTGGGCCTCCGTCCGAACAGCGCAGTGCCCCCGGACCGAGGGGAGGTCCGAGGGCACCGCTGGCTGGCTTCAGTACTTCTGTCGGCCGCCCGGGTAACGGATCGGCTTTCGGCACTCGGGCGCGTTTTCAGGCGCGGGCTTGTCGCCGAGCGCGTAACACAAGGCGGCGTGCAACTGCTCCGCTTCCACCACCGTCAGCACCAGCGATGCCAGAGACGCGCGACCGGGACGGAGAACGTGAAGCGGCAGTTCAAGCAGACCGTCTTTGCCCGGACGCAGACCACGTCCCGGTGCGGGGCCGACCTGCCAGCCCTCTGACGCCCGACTCATCCGTCCCCCTCGTTCGCTTGAGTCGGCTCGTCGCTCTCGGACTCGCCGGACACCGGCAGACGCCCACCGCGACTCTCCGCGATCCGGAGAGCGTCTTGCAGTGCCTCGATGAGGCGGTTGGAGAGGTAGCGGAGCTCTCGGGCGTCCGCCTTCCGGTCGCGGAGCAGTAAGCGGGCGTGACCGATGAGTTCAGCGCCCCTCTGAAGCTGAACGGCTTCCACCTCGTCGGCCAGGCGCGACAGATATCCCGCGCCGTCCACGTCCGACACCAGGTAGCACGGCTTCCCGGCAGGGCCGGGCCACGGCAGCAATCGCGGTTGCGCACTCACCTGACCACCACCATCCCGTGCGGCGCGCACAACAGCTCCACCCGAGGCACGTTCTTCCGACGCTCATGTGCCACCAGATACGGCCGGACAAGCTGCACGTCCTCACCACGCGGCACGGGCCTACGCGGAACCCGTTGCACATGAGGCAGCCGCGAGGTCGGGGTATCAGCGCAGTTCACCGGCTGATTTACCTGCACCGTGCGATGACGTCCTTGGCCGGGCTGTAGAAGTCTCATGAACTGCTCGAAGATCCTGCCGATACAGTGCCGCATGTCGACCTGCTTCCTCAGGTTGGCCACGCCCCGGGACGCACGCCCGCGTCGCCGGGGTCCTGTGGCGGGTGTAAACCGGCTGAGTATTCATGCTGGTGACATGCGAAGCCCCCAACTTTCACAGTTGAGTGAAAGCCGGGGGCTGGTGCCGTGAAGGGGTCAGAGGCCCACCCAGGCGGCCAGGTGATCCAGCGTGTCCGGAGTGCGACGGGACAAGTGGATCAGGCCTCTGATGGTCTCGCGTGCGCCTGCGTGGTACCTGGTCTGCTGTGGCGCCAGTTTCCGCGCCGTCACGATGGACTTCAAGGCTGCTTCGGAGCGCCCCGCTTCCATCTCGGCGCGTGCTCGGTCCACGTAGAAGTGAGCGGCGCGGGAGACAGCCCAGTCCTTCGGTATCCGCACCTTCGCGGCCTCTTGCAGAGCTTCACCGTAGTGCCGCATCTCGACATGAGCCGACACCGCGTGGACGGTGACATTCGTGGGGCCGAAGGACAGCCAGTGCACGTCCGTTGCTTCGCCTGTCCGGTCCGCGTACGACCGGGCCTCGGTGAGGTGGTTCTTCACCGCGTCTTCGTCATGGGCGCGGGCAGCGATGATGCTTGCCCCGAGGTGAAGCTGTCCGGCGACGGCATGCCGCTCTCGCGTCTGCGGAGACTGCTCCAACAGCCCTTGCCCGGAGGCGACGAGCCGCTGGCCGATGGTGTACTCGCCTTCCCGGAAGTAGACCAGGGCCCGCATGTACTGGCGCACTGCGGAGAGCAACGGATCGGAAGCCCGTGACGCGGCCCAGTCCATACGGTCCAGCGCCACCGTGGACAGGTCGTAGTAGCCCAGCTTCACGGCCAGGTCGTGCGCGGTGCGGTAGGTACTCGACAGGGCGGCCCACAGCTCGGACGACGGCGTCCGATACGCGGCTGTGGTGATCTCCGCCATCGTGCCCGGAAGATCGAGAGCAGCGTCATGGAGCTTCGTGGCCCGGACCTGCTGGCACAGTGCCTGAGCAGCGGTGACGAGCTGTGGAGTGGGACGGGGTGTGATCGCCGGGTCGGCTCCCAGGTCGTAGAGGTCGAGGGCTTCGCGGATCGGGCGGACCAGTGCCGCCAACCGGTCCTGCTGCAGCTCGGTCACGTAGGGCTGGCCGGTCAGCGCCGTGACGTCGATGCGCAGCGCTCGTGCGACCGCGGCCACCAGGTCGGGGCTGGCCGGTTTGTGCCCGGTCTCGACCTGGGTGAGCAGGCTGTAGGAGAAGGGGACCTTCTGAGCCAACCCTCGCTGAGTCAGCCCAGCCCGTTTCCGGTGATGCGCGATCCGAGTGCCCGTGTGTTCGTCGTCGGGGAGCGGCATGCATGCCTCCCTTTGGTGGCTCACTCCTCGGAACGCTACCCGCCCGGGCATGGACGACGGCGGTGAATGGCGATCTCATTCCCCGACCGGCGGGGTTTGCAGAGGGAGGGTGATACACGGTGGACTGCCCGCATGAGCGCGAGCCGTGTCCTCTACCTGTTCGGAAGCGCCGCCCCGCCGGTGCTGAACATCGCCGGCGTCATCGAACGGGCGCAGGCCGACGGCTGGGATGTCTGCCTCGGATTGACCCCCACGGCCGCACGCTGGCTTGACGGCGGCCTGCCGGCACTGGAGGAGCTGACCGGGCACCCGGTGCGCAGCCAGTACAAGCTGCCCTGGGAGCCGGACGTCTGGCCTCCCGCTGATGCCGCCGTCCTGGCGCCCGCCACCTTCAACACGATCAACCAGTGGGCCCTGGGGATCACCGAGAAATTCATCGTCGGATTCGTGGCCGAGGCCACCGGCAAGGGCATCCCCACCGTGACCATGCCATGCGTCAACGCCGCCTATGCCCATCACACTCAGTTCGACACCAGCGTTGCCACGCTCCGCGCGATGGGCGTACGTGTGCTGTACGGGGAGGGCGGATTCGTACCCAATAAGCCGGGCCAGGGCCGACCGGAGAACTACCCGTGGCACCTGGCCCTGAATGCGGCATCGATTGCCTCCAGCGAGGGCAATGCTGATCGACCATGAACTGCCCCGACTCTCGCCGAGCACGTCGCCCCACCCTCAGTGGAGAGGAGAGTGGGGCGACATTGCCGTTGGCCCCAGGCGGCACGGGTGTTACGCGGCGGCGAGCTGGCGCTCCGGCTCGTCGTAGTCGTCCAGCGGGGAGGCGCTGGCGTGGGCGTACGCCTCGTGGTCGAGGATCTTCTCGCGGGCCGAGACGATCACCGGGATCAGCGACTGGCCGGCCACGTTGGTGGCGGTCCGCATCATGTCCAGCACCGGGTCGATGGCCATCAGCAGGCCGACGCCCTCCAGGGGGAGGCCCAGGGTGGAGAGGGTCAGGGTCAGCATGACCGTGGCGCCGGTAAGGCCGGCGGTGGCGGCGGAGCCGATGACCGAGACGAAGGCGATCAGGAGGTAGTCGCCGATGCCGAGGTGGACGTCGAAGATCTGGGCGATGAAGATCGCGGCGATCGCCGGGTAGATCGAGGCGCAGCCGTCCATCTTCGTCGTCGAGCCGAAGGGCACCGCGAAGGAGGCGTACTCCTTGGGGACGCCCAGGCGCTCGGTGACCTTCTGGGTCAGCGGCATGGTGCCGACCGAGGAGCGGGAGACGAAGGCGAGCTGGATGGCGGGCCAGGCGCCCTTGAAGAAGCTCAGCGGGTTGACCTTGGCGACCGTCGCGAGCAGCAGCGGGTAGACGCCGAACATCACCAGCGCGCAGCCGATGTAGATGTCGGCGGTGAAGGTCGCGTACTTGCCGATCAGGTTCCAGCCGTAGTCGGCGATGGCCGTGCCGATGAGGCCGAGCGTGCCCAGCGGGGCGAGGCGGATGACCCACCACAGGGCCTTCTGGAGCAGTTCCAGCACCGACTGGCTCAGGGTGAGGATCGGCTGGGCCTTCTCGCCGAGCTGGAGGGCCGCGACGCCCGCGACGGCGGCGATGAAGACGATCTGCAGGACGTTCAGCTCGGTGAACGGGGTGATGACGTCGGTCGGCACGATCCCGGTGAGGAAGTCCAGCCAGGAGCCCGCGTGGTCGGGCTTGGCGCCGTCCTTGGGGGTCAGATCGGTGCCGGCGCCCGGGTTGGTGATCAGGCCGATCGCGAGGCCGATGGCGACGGCTATGAGCGAGGTGGCCATGAACCACAGCAGGGTGCGGGTGGCCAGCCGGGCGGCGTTGTTGACGTTCCGCAGATTGGTGATCGAGATCAGGATCGCGAAGAACACCAGCGGGGCGACGGCCAGCTTCAGCAGCTGGACGAAGATCGAGCCGATCTTGTCGAGCGTGGTGACCAGCCAGCCGACATCACCGCTGCGGGCGATCCAGCCGAGCACCACACCGAGGACGAGGCCCAGCAGGATCTGTGCCCAGAAGGGCACCTTGGGCAGGCGGAAGGACGACGACCCCTGGGGGGACGCCTTGAGGGCGGACGACAACGGACACACTCCGGTGGAGGTAAGAGGGCGGGAGAAAGCCAGGAGTCCGTACGGGATCTCCGGCCGCTGTGCGTGAGGTCGATCAGCGGCGACGACAGGCCGCGGACAGGCAGCGGCAAAGATCGATGTGCAGGCGCGCCACGAGCGGAACGCTCGCGGAGATGAGGGGCGCGGCTGCTGTCTTCATGACAAGTACATTAACACCGCCGCTTTGGGGCACCCAAAGGAAATCTTTGACTTCCGGCGGCTTCCGAGGGCTCCTGACGGCTTCTGAGGGGCCGAAAGACATCAACGCCCCCTGCGCCAACGGAAGCTGGCGCAGGGGGCGTCGGTGGAGTGTGCGGGGCGGTGTGAGGAGGGTTACAGCCCGGCGCGGGTCAGACGCCGTCCTCCTGGCTCTGGTTCGCCGCCAGCCGCTCCTTGGCGCGGTCCACCCTCTCGGCGACCTGGACGGCCACGGCGTCCCGCTGCCTGCGCAGCATCACCCAGCTGAGCGGCGCGGAGACGACCAGCGCGAGCAGCGCCACCCAGAAGAGGTTGGAGCTGCCGAGGCCGGAGGGCAGCACCCGCACGTAGACCAGGCCCCAGATGACCAGGAACGAGCCGACGAAGATTCCCAAGCGCATGAGGGTGTAGCGGAACATGGCACTCGGCGTGAAGGACACGACTCGTCCTCTCTCCTGGGAGTTCTGCTGGGCGTTCTGCCGGAGCTTGCGCCGGGAGAAACTGTCCTCCCAGTGAACCACGGCCGGTTTCTGATCAATTCAGCGGCAGCCACATGGTGACGTCGTCCCGGAAGTCGTCGTCCGCGACCCTGATCGCGCCGGGCACCCGCCCGACCTCCTTGTAGCCACACGCCTCGTAGAAGCGGTCCGCGCCGGTGCCGCCGCGGCAGGTGAGCCGTATCCCCCGGATGCCGTCCATATCGCGCGCGCCGTCCTCGGCGGCGGCCATAAGGGCGCGGCCATACCCCTTGCCCTGGTGGGAGGGGTGCACCATCACGGTGTAGAGCCAGCACCAGTGGCGCATCAGCCGGTGGACGTTGAAGGTGAAGAACGCGGTGGCGGCCACGGTGCCGTCCTCGTCACGGCCGATGAGCAGACGGGTCCGGCCCTCCGTCATCGCGGCGAGGTGCTTGAGCAGCTCGGGGCGTATGTCGTCCTCGGTCACGGGCGGTACGAAGCCGACGGCGCCGTCCGCGTTCGATACGTCGGCCCAGAGGGAACAGACGGAGTCGAGCAGCTCGGGGGTGACCTCGGGGTCGAGTTCAAAGCGCAGGGACATGCGGCCGACGATACCCACCGGGACTGTCAGTGGTCACACGCCCAGGGCCCCTTACACGACGGCGGCGGGACTCCCGGGCTTCCGCGGCGGGGCTCCCGGGCTTCCGTACGCCCCGGCCCCGGCCGCTCGCTCAGCCGAGCACCTCCGCCACGACCCGCAGATCCGCCACCAGCCCCTCGTACACCGCCTCCCGGTCATCGGCCCGCAGCACCGCGGAGGGGTGGATCGTGGGGACGATCAGGGCGCCGCGCGCCGGTCCCGACGCGTCGCCCTCCAGCCGCGTCCCGCGCTCCTTGGTCACCCGGAACGACGAGCCGAGCAGCGCCTTCCCGGCCGTGGCGCCGAGCGCCACGATCACCTCGGGCCCGATCAGCTCCACCTCGGCCTCCAGCCAGGGCCCGCAGGCCGAGAGCTCGCGCAGGCTGGGCGGCTTGTGGATGCGCCGCTTGCCGCGCTCGGGGACATGGGTGAACTTGAAGTGCTTGACGGCGTTGGTGATGTACGTCTCGTCCGGGTCGATCCCGGCCTCGGCCAGGGCCCGGTCGAGGACCTTGCCGGCCGGGCCCACGAAGGGCTTGCCCTGCCGGTCCTCCTGATCGCCCGGCTGCTCGCCCACGAGCATGGCCCGGGCGCCCGGGTCGCCGGCGCCGAAGACCGTCTGCGTGGTGGCGCGGTGCAGCGGGCAGCCGCGGCATCCGGCCGCCGCCTCCCGGAGCGCGTCCAGGTCGGCGCCGTCCGGGACGAAGGGGGCGGCGGTGTACGCGTCCTCGGGGCTCTTCGTACCGGTCATGCTCCCCGAGTGCCCCGCTCGGCGGCCGTCAGACAGCGGCCGCCGGGCGGTGGGCGGGACGGGTCACACCCGCATCGGCTGCGGGGACTCGCGGCGGGCCGCGTCCGGGCCCTCGAACTCGCGGATGATCTCGTAGCGGGTGTTCCGCTCCACCGGCCGGAAGCCGGCGTCCCGGATCAGCTCGAGCAGGTCGTCACGGGTGAGCTTGTTGGGCGTCCCATAGGAGTCGGCGTCGTGAGTGATCTTGTACTCGACGACCGAGCCGTCCATGTCGTCCGCGCCGTGGTTGAGCGCGAGCTGTGCGGTCTGCACGCCGTGCATCACCCAGAAGACCTTGACGTGCGGCACGTTGTCGAACAGCAGCCGCGAGACGGCGAAGGTCTTCAGCGCCTCGGCGCCGGTCGCCATGGTGGTGCGGGCCTGAAGGCGGTTGCGGATCTTGCCGTCCTTCATGTCCACGAAGTCGTGCTGGTAGCGCAGCGGGATGAAGACCTGGAAGCCGCCGGTCTCGTCCTGGAGCTCACGCAGGCGCAGCACGTGGTCCACCCGGTGGCGGGGCTCCTCGATATGCCCGTAGAGCATCGTGCAGGGGGTCTTGAGCCCCTTCTCGTGCGCGAGCCGGTGGATCCGCGACCAGTCCTCCCAGTGGGTTTCGTGGTCGACGATGTGCTGCCGGATCTCCCAGTCGAAGATCTCGGCGCCGCCGCCGGTGAGCGACTCCAGTCCGGCGTCGATCAGCTCGTCGAGGATCTCCGAGGCCGGCATGCCGGAGATCTTCTCGAAGTGGTGGATCTCGGTGGCGGTGAACGCCTTCAGCGAGACCTGCGGCAGGGCTTCCTTGAGCGCCTTGAGCGAGCGCGGGTAGTAGCGCCAGGGAAGGGTCGGGTGCAGGCCGTTGACGATGTGGAGCTCGGTGAGGTTCTCGTTCTCCATCGCCTTGGCGAGGCGGACGGCCTCCTCGATGCGCATCGTGTAGGCGTCCTTCTCGCCGGGCTTGCGCTGGAAGGAGCAGTACGCGCAGGACGCGGTGCACACGTTCGTCATGTTGAGGTGGCGATTGACGTTGAAGTGCACGACGTCGCCGTTCTTACGGGTGCGCACCTCATGGGCGAGACCGCCCAGCCAGGCCAGGTCGTCGGACTCGTAGAGGGCGATGCCGTCCTCCCGCGAGAGCCGCTCGCCCGCGCGGACCTTCTCTTCCAACTCCCGCTTGAAACCCGCGTCGTGTGTGGTCCCCGTCACCCCGGTCGCCTCCCAATACGTCTGCTGATGTCAGCCTTGGCCGAGACTACGCCTCGATGTCCTCGGGAAGCTCGCCGACCCGGTTCTCCCACTTGGTGGAGAGCACGATCGTGGTGCGGGTGCGGGAGACGCCCTTGGTGCCGGAGAGCCGGCGGATGGTCCGCTCCAGGCCGTCCACATCGGAGGCGCGCACCTTGAGCATGTAGGAGTCGTCGCCCGCGATGAACCAGCAGTCCTCGATCTCGGCGAGCTCGCGCATCCGGTGGGCCACCTCCTCGTGGTCGGTGGCGTCCGAGAGCTGAATGCCGATCAGGGCGGTGACGCCGAGCCCCAGGGAGGCGGCGTCGACGGTCGCGCGATAACCGGTGATCACCCCGGCGGCCTCCAGGCGGTTGATCCGGTCCGTGACGCTGGGCCCGGAGAGGCCGACCAGCCTGCCCAGCTCCGCGTACGAGGCCCGGCCGTTCTCCCGAAGGGCCTGGATGAGCTGCCTGTCCACCGCGTCCATAAGCACGTACGCCTTCCATTATTCAGAGATTGAGCGAGATTACATGTAGAATCTAAGGCATCAGGGCCACAAGCCCTGTAAATCTTTCAGGCGATCAACCTGTCCTCAGGAGATGAGACTCACCGTGTACACGATCGAGGGTCTTGAGGCCCGCATGCTCGAGCTGCGGGACCTGGCCAACCGCTCGCGTGCAGCCCATGCCACCGACCGGCCCGTCTCCCGTGCGGCCCGCCGCGCGGCCGTCGTCGCGGCCCGGGCCGCGCGCACCAGGAGGCGCTGGACCCGCTAGGGCGGGCTCCTCTAGGCCGTTCCCCGGTCCCGGTCCCCACCGAGCTCCCCCTCCCACCGGCGGTACAGCTTGTGCGGCACCCCCGCCGCGTCCAGCACCCGCCCCGCGACGAAGTCCACCAGATCCTGGATGTGCGTCGCCGCCGCGTAGAACGCCGGCGAGGCGGGCAGCACCACCGCGCCCGCCTCGTCCAGCGACACCAGAGCCTTGAGGGTCTGCCCGTTCAGCGGCGTCTCGCGCACCGCCACCACGAGCTTGCGCCGTTCCTTGAGCGTGACGCTCGCGGCCCGCTGGAGCAGATCCTTCGACAGCCCGAGCGCCACCCCGGCCACACACGCGGTGCTCGCCGGGACGATCAGCATCCCCTTGGTCGGATACGAGCCGGAGGACGGCCCGGCGGCCAGGTCCCCGGCCGCCCAGTGGGCCACGTCCGCGACCTCGGCGGGCACCTCGAAGGCGTCGGGCCTGCCGTCCGCGCCCCGCGCCAGCCAGCGGCGCAGATCCTCGCGCCAGTGGGCGTCCCGGAAGCCGATCCCCGTCTCGTCCAGCAGCGTCAGCCGTGACGCCCTGCTGACCACGAGGTCGACGGCCTCCCCCGCCGCCAGCAGCGCGCGCAGCACCGAGGCGGCGTACGGCGTCCCGGACGCGCCGGACACGCCGACCACCCAGGGACGGCGCCGGCTCACTTCTTCGTGCGGCCCGTACGGCTCGTGCGGTCCGTAAGGCTCGTGCGGCGTCTCCACGTCACCGAGCCTATCCGGCGGGTCTCACGGGCTGAGGCCCCGCACCACGAGGTCCAGGAGCGCACAGGCGAAGAGGGCGATCCCGATGAAGCCGTTGACCGTGAAGAAGGCGCGGTTCAGCCGGGACAGATCGCCGGGCCGCACGATGGTGTGCTCGTACCCGAACGCCACCGCGACGATCACCAGCCCCACCCAGAAGAACGGACCGGCGCCGGTGGCCAGCGCGTACCAGACCAGCAGGGCCGTGGTGACCACATGGCAGACGCGCGCCCCGTACAGGGCGCCCGCGATGCCGAAGCGGGCCGGCACCGACCGCACCCCGTGCGCCCGATCCGCCGCCACGTCCTGGCAGGCGTAGATCAGGTCGAAGCCGCCGATCCAGATGCCGATCGCGAGCCCGAGGATCACCGCGTCCCACGACCATTCGCCGGTGACCCCGATCCAGGCGCCCACCGGGCCGATGGCCTGGGCCAGCCCCAGGATGGCGTGCGGAAAGTCGGTGAACCGCTTGCCGTACGGATAGACCACCATCGGCACCACCGCGAACGGCGCCAGCGCCAGGCAGAGCGGGCCCAGGAGCGCCGCCGAGCCCAGGAAGACGGCGAGCGCGATGAGGGCGCCGGTCCAGGCGGTGCGCACCGACACGGCGCCGGTGACCAGCTCACGGCCTGCGGTGCGCGGATTGCGGGCGTCGATCTCGCGGTCGATGATCCGGTTGCAGGCCATCGCGAAGGTGCGCATGCCGACCATGGCGACCGTGATCAGCAGCAGCCGCGTCCAGTGGACGGTGCCGTCCCACAGGTGCATCGCGGTCAGCGCGGCCGTGTAGGCGAAGGGCAGCGCGAAGACCGAGTGCTCGATCATCACCAGCCGCAGAAAGGCGCGGACCCGCCCGGGCGGCGCCGGTTCGGGGCCGAAGAGATCGGAGGTTGCGGAATCGGCGCTCACAGCCCGTACTCCTTCCATCGCTTTGTCACCCGATCGGCGATCTCCGGGTCGGACATGACCATGCGGGGCCAACCGCCGTCGCGCGTATAGCCCTCCTCGGGCCATTTCGCGGTGGCGTCGATGCCCGCCTTGCCGCCCCAGAACTGCTGGTACGAGGCGTGGTCGAGGTGGTCGACGGGGCCATCGACCACGGTCAGATCGCGGCCGTAGTCGGTGTTCCCCAGAGCGCGCCAGGAGACCTCGTGCAAGTCGTGTACATCGCAGTCGGCGTCGACTACGACGATCAGCTTGGTGAGCGACATCATGTGGGCGCCCCAGATGGCGTGCATCACCTTCTGCGCGTGCTTGGGGTACTTCTTGTCGATCGAGACGATCGCGCAGTTGTGGAATCCGCCGGACTCGGGGAGGTGGTAGTCCACGATGTCCGGGATGATGATCTTGAGCAGCGGGAGGAAGAACCGCTCGGTCGCCCGCCCCAGCGGTCCGTCCTCGGTCGGCGGACGGCCCACCACGATCGACTGGAGCAGCGGCCGCCGCCGCATCGTCACACAGTCGATGGTCAGGGCCGGGAACGGCTCCTGGGGCGTGTAGAAGCCCGTATGGTCGCCGAACGGGCCCTCGGGCAGCATCTTTCCGGGCTCCAGCCAGCCCTCGATGACGACCTCGGCGGCCGCCGGGACCTGGAGCGGCACCGTCTTGCAGTCGACCATCTCGACCCGCCGGCCCTGGACGAACCCCGCGAAGAGGTATTCGTCGATGTCGCCGGGCAGCGGCGCGGTCGAGGCGTAGGTCACGGCGGGCGGCGCGCCGAAGGCGATCGCCACCGGGAGCTTCTCCCCGCGCCGGGCGGCCACTTGGTAGTGGTTGCGGCTGTCCTTGTGGATCTGCCAGTGCATGCCGATGGTGCGGCGGTCATGGCGCTGGAGGCGGTAGAGGCCGAGGTTGCGCACCCCGGTCTCGGGGTGCTTGGTGTGGGTGAGGCCGAGGTTGAAGAACGACCCGCCGTCCTCGGGCCAGGTGAACAGCGCCGGAAGCCGGTCCAGATCGACGTCCTCGCCGGTGAGGACCACCTCCTGGACGGGCGCCTCCTTCACCTTCTTCGGCGGCACATGGGCCATCGAGCCCAGCTTCCCGAACGCCTCGCGCATACCGCCGAATCCCTGCGGCAGCTCGGGTTTGACCAGCCCGCCGATCTTCTCGCTGATCTCGTCGTACGAGCGGAGTCCGAGGGCCTTGAGGAGGCGGCGGTCGGTGCCGAAGACATTCATGGCCAGCGGCATCGACGAGCCCTTGACGTTCTCGAAGAGCAGCGCGGGGCCGCCCGCCTTGTTGACCCGGTCGACGATCTCCCCGACCTCCAGATACGGATCGACTTCGGCCTTGACCCTCGTGAGGTCGCCTTCCTTGTCGAGCGCCCGCAGAAAGGAACGAAGATCGTCATAAGCCATGCGTCCCAGTATCCGGTACGCACTACCCTGGTCCCGTAACTGGGGGCCCGAGCCACCGCCCCGAACACCACACGCAGGGGGAATCGCCTCATGCTACGGGTGCTGATGATCCTGGTGCCGCTGGCACTGAGCATCTACGCGTTCATCGACTGCATCACCACCGACGAACAGGACATCCGCTATATCCCCAAGCCCATCTGGGCGATCCTCGTCCTGCTGTTCCCCGTCGTGGGCTCCATCTCCTGGCTGATCGCGGGCCGTAAGCGCGCCGTCGCCGGAGGCGGCGGCCGGGGCGCTGCCCGCGGCGCGGGCGGCGGGGGCGGATGGGTCGCGCCGGACGACAATCCCGAGTTCCTCAAGTCCCTGAACGACAAGAGCCGTAAGGACGACGAGGACGCGCGGGCCGACCCGCCCGGCGACCAGGAGAGCGACGAGGAGCGGCTGAAGGACTGGGAGGCCGACCTCCGCCGCCGCGAGGAGGAGCTGCGCCGCAAGGGCGAGGGGCCCGGCTCCGGTTCCGGTTCCGGTCCCGAGGACTCACCGCCGCCGGCCGCGTCCTGAGGCGGGGTCGGACGGCCTGACGCGGCGGCCGGGACCGTCCACACGCCAACGGCCGGTGCCCGTGACCTGGGTCACGGGCACCGGCCGTTGGCGTGTTCCGGTGTCAGACCCCGGCGTAGGAGTGCTTGCCGGTGATGAAGATGTTGACGCCGTAGTAGTTGAACAGGTAGCAGCCGAAGGCGATCAGCGCGAGGTAGGCGGCCTTGCGGCCCTTCCAGCCTGCGGTGGCGCGGGCGTGCAGGTAACAGGCGTAGGCGACCCAGGTGATGAAGGACCAGACCTCCTTGGGGTCCCAGCCCCAGTAGCGGCCCCAGGCCGCCTCGGCCCAGATCGCGCCCGCGATGATCGTGAAGGTCCACAGCGGGAAGATCGTGGCGTTGATGCGGTACGCGAACTTGTCCAGCGACGCCGCCGAGGGCACCCGCTCCAGAACGGAGGTGGCGAACCGGCCGTACTGCTTGCCCTCCGGGTCCTCCAGCCGGGCCTCGTAGCGGTCGCGGAAGAGGTACAGCAGCGTGGAGACGGCCCCGATGTAGAGCGAGGCGCCGGAGACGATCGCGCAGCTGACGTGGATCCACAGCCAGTACGAGTGCAGGGCCGGAACCAATTGGTCGCTGTCGGTGTACAAGACAGAGACAGCGAGACCGAGATCGAGGAGGACCGTGGTGACGAGGGGCAGCCCGATCCAGCGCACATTCTTCTTCAGCGCCAGCAGCACGAGGTACGTGGCGACCGCGACCATGGCGAAGGTCGTGGAGAACTCGTACATGTTGCCCCACGGGGCCCGCTGCACCGACAGCGCGCGGAAGAGGACGCCCACCGCATGAAAGAGGAAGGCCAGTACGGTCAGGCCCACCGCGATCCGGCCGTAGACATCGCCCCGTTCGGTGCCGCCCGCGGCGCCCGGCCCGTCCGGCACATCGCGGCTGCCCGCCGCGGAGCGGGTGACGATCTTCGGTCGCTCCAGCACGGCGGTGCCGCCGCTCTGCCCGCCGACCTGCACGGTCACCTTGGCGCGCTGGGCGGTCGCGGCGTCGGCGGTGATCGCGGCGGCGGTGCGGCCGACGGCGCTGCGGCTGCCGAACACCCACTCGGCGATATGCGCGAGGAAGGCGAGCGTGTAGACCGCCATCGCCGAGTAGATCAGCACGTTGCTGTAATGAGCCAGGTTCTCGTTGACTTCGGCGGCGAGGTTCACGCGCGCGCTCCTTCGGCAGGATCTGCGGGATCTGCGGTGTCGGATGCGGATTCCGAGGCGGAGTCCTTGGTGGGCTCCTTGCCGGAGTCCTTGCTCGGGTCCTTGGAGGAGCCCTTACCGGCGTCCTCGGTGGAGTCCTTGCCGGGCTCCTCGGTGGAGTCCCGGCCGGGCTCCTCGGTGGAGTCCCGGCCGGGCTCCGGATCGGGTTCCGCTTCCGGGGCCGGAGGTGCGTCCGTCTGCAGACGGACGGCCAGATCGGCGAGTTCTTCGGGGAGCTTGGCGTACTCACTGCGGCCGAGCCCCGCCATCTCGACCACGGTGGTGCCGTCATCGCCCCGCACCGCGCGCACCCACACCCGGCGGCGCTGGATGAACAGGGAGCCGGCCAGGCCCACCAGGGCGGCCACGGCGCCGATGAGGGCGCCCTGGTCACCCGGCTTGTGCGAGATCTGGAAGCTGGCCCATTCCTTGACGCCGTCGAACGAGAGCGTTCCGGCGCCGTTCGGCAGCTTCATGGTGTCGCCGACCTTGAGCGCCCGGGCGAACTTGGTCTTGCCGTCGGACTCCATGAACTGCTTCATCCGCGACTTGTCCAGCTGGTACACGCTCTGCGGAGTGCCGCCGTCGACGCCGAGGCTGCCGTGGTAGGCGGTCAGGACCAGCGCCGGGTTGTCCAGCGCCGGGAAGACGGAGAACATCCCCTGGCTGCGCACCCAGGTCGGCAGGAACTGCCCCTGGAAGCCGATCTGGTCCTTCTTGCCGTTCTTGTCCCGGTAGTCCGGGACCTTGATGACCATGCTCTCGGTGAGGTTGGCCCCGTCGATCGGCAGCCCGACCACCGGGCCCTGGTGCACCACGTTGCCCTTGCCGTCCCGGATGGTGACGACCGGCGAGTAGCCGTGGTTCAGCAGGTAGACCTTGTAGCCCGAGATTTCCAGCGGCTCGTTCACCTTGATGGAGGTCTTGCGGGTGGCACCGTCGGCGCCGTCCCAGTAGGACACATCGGCGCGGAAGGTGCGCGGGGTGCGCATCTGCGGACCGCTGCGTTCATAGGTCGCGGTGAAGCGGTTCAGCTGGAAGCCGAAGGGGGCGAGATCGTCGTTGTCGAACAGCTGCCCCGACTTGATGTCGTCGTACTGGGTGACGCTGTTGGAGAAGCCGCCGCCCTCGGTGATCAGGGTGCTGCCCTCGGTCTTCCACAACTGGCCGGCGGCGAAGGAGACCAGCAGCACGATCAGCGCGATGTGGAAGAGCAGATTGCCCACCTCGCGCAGATAGCCCTTCTCCGCGGCCACCGCGTCACCCGAGCCGTGGACGCGGAAGCGGCGCCGCTTCATGATCTTCCGGGCGGCCTCGATCACCTGCTCCGGCTCCGCCTCGCTGCGCCAGGTGGTGTACGCGGGAAGCCGGGTCAGCCGGCGGGGCGCGGCCGGCGGGCGGCCGCGCAGCTGGCCGATGAACTGCCAGGTGCGCGGCACGATGCAGCCGATGAGGGAGATGAACAGCAGGAGATAGATCGCCGAGAACCACACCGAGCTGTAGACGTGGAACAGCTGCAGCTTCTCGTAGATCGGCGTGAGCGTCGGGTGCCGCTCCTGGAAGTCCTGCACCTTGAGCTGGTCGATGCTGGTCTGCGGGACCAGCGAGCCGGGGATCGTGCCGAGGGAGAGCAACAGGAGCAGCAGCAGCGCGACCCGCATCGAGGTCAGCTGCCGCCAGAACCACCGGGCCCAGCCGAGCGGCCCCAGCGAGGGGATGTTGATCTCCTCGGCCGGGGCGGTGGACAGCTGCGACTCCGCGGCGCCGAGCTCACGCTCCTCGGCGGTCGCACCGCTCTCGGGCGGCGCCTCCTGGCCGGCCGCGGTGTCGGTATCGGTGGTGGACATCAGTCAGATCCCAACGTTGAAGCCCTGAGCCCAGGTCTGCATGGAGCCCATCATGGTGTCCCAGATACCGGTGAGCAGCAGCACCCCCAGGACGACGAGCATGCCGCCCCCGGCTCGCATCACCCAGACGTAGTGCCGCTTGACCCAGCCGAAGGCACCCAGGGCCCGGCGGTAGGCCACGGCGACCACCACGAAGGGCAGCCCGAGCCCCACGCAGTACGCGGCGGTGAGCAGGGCCCCGCGCCCCGCGCTCGCCTCGTTGAACGCCAGGGCGTTGACGGCGGTGAGCGTCGGCCCCAGGCACGGCGTCCAGCCGACGCCGAACAGGGCGCCCAGCACCGGCGCCCCCGCGAGCCCCAGCGTGGGCTTGATGTGAAAGCGGAACTCCCGCTGTCCGAAGCCCCCCAGCACCCCCATGAAGGCGAGGCCCATCACGACCGTGACGACCCCGAGAACCTTGGAGATGGTCTCCTTGTGCTCCTGGAGGGTCCAGCCGAAGTTGCCGAAGAGCGCGCCCCCGGAGACGAAGACCACGGTGAAGCCGAGCACGAAGAGCGAGGCGCCCGCGACCATCCGGCCGCGCTTGGCCTCGGCCAGATCCGTCCCGGTGACCCCGGTGACATACGACATATAGCCGGGCACCAGCGGCAGCACGCACGGGGAGAAGAAGGAGACCAGCCCGCCGAGCACGGCGACCGGAAGCGCCAGCAGCAGCGCCCCGGTCAGGACGGTCTGGTTGGGATCGGTGGCCGCGGCCAGAGTGCTCACGGAGGTCACTTCTCCGCGATCAGCGGGGTGATCATCGACCGCAGGCGCTCCTCGCTGAGCGGCGTCAGGGCGCGGGCCGCGATCCTGCCCTCCCGGTCCAGGACGATCGTCGAGGGGATGGCCTGCGGGTTGAGGCTGCCCTTGGGGAAGCGCAGCATGAGCTTCCCGATCGGGTCGTACAGGCTCGGGTAGTCGACGCCGTATTCCTTCTCGAACCTGAGCGCGGGGGCGCGGTTGGAGTCACGGGTGTTGATCCCGACGAACTGCACACCCTTGGCCTTGGTGTCCTTGGCGACCTTGGCGAGGTTCGACGCCTCGGCCCGGCAGGGGGCGCACCACGAGCCCCAGACGTTCAGGACCACGATCTTGCCCTTGTAGTCCGCCACGTCCAGCGGCTTGTCCTCCAGGGTCTTCCCCGAGAGCTGGGGGGCGTCCTTACGGTTCTCCTCGGAGACCGTGTCCACCCCGCCCTTGCCCTGGACGAACTTGGTGTCGGCGGAGCCGCCCGAGGCGCCACCCCCGCCGCAGGCGGTCAGGGACAGCGCGGCGATCACGGCCCCGATGGCCGGCACGGTTGCGCCACGACGGGTCGCGAGGCCCCGAAGGGCACGGCAGGCACTCATGTGAAAAGTTTCGCATGGCCCTTTTGCGGATCTTCGCCACCCCCCTCCGGGCACCCCCGCCAGGGGTCCGGAGGACCTCCGCGGACCTTACGGCCCGCCGGCGCGGTCAGTGGCCGCTCGCGCTCCACGCCTGACCCACGCCGAGCCCGCGCAGATCGGCCAGGACCGCGGGGTCCTGTGCGTCCATCCAGTCGGTGAACTGCTTGAAGGAGACCAGCCGGACGTCCTTCCGCTTCTCGTCGGCCATATGCTTCAGCGCCTCTTCGACGGCGTCCATGTAGATACCGCCGTTCCACTGCTCGAAGTGGTTGCCGATGAAAAACGGGGCACGGTTGGTCTCATAGGCCCGGTTGAAGCCGGCTATGTACGCGTCGGTGGCCTGCTTGCGCCAGCCCGGGTAGTTCGCGGGCGGGGCATTGGTGGAATTCTGCGACTGGTTCGCCAAGATGTTGTAGTCCATCGAGAGCACCTCGAAGGTGTGCCCCGGAAAGGGAATCTGCTGCAGCGGGAAGTCCCACACGCCCTGCTTCTTCGACGGCCACACCTGAAGTCCGCCGGGCGAACTGGCGTCATAGCGCCAGCCGAGTTCCCGGGCGGTCGGCAGCAAATTGGTCTGGCCCTTCAGACAAGGCGTGCGGCCGCCGATGAGTTCCTTGTGGTAGTCGAACGGCAGCGGTTCCACATCGGTGAAGCGCGTATTCGTCCGCCACTCGGTGACAAAGGACATGGCCTGGTCGATCTCGGACTTCCACTGCGCGGACGTCCAGTTCTCCACCGACCCGCTTCCGGAGCAGAAGTGGCCGTTGAAGTGGGTGCCGATCTCATGGCCCTCGAGCCATGCCTCGCGCACGTTGCGCAGCGTCTCCTTGATGTGCTCATCGGTGAGATAGCCGATGTCGGAGGCGCCCACCGGGTTGTTCGGCGGCCGGTACAGCGACTTCTTCGACTCCGGAAGACAGTAGATACCGGAGAGGAAGAAGGTCATGGTCGCGCCATGGTCCTTGGCGAGCTTGCGGAACCGCGGGAAGAGACCGTTGCCGACCTCTCCCGCGCCGTCCCATGAGAAGACCACGAACTGCGGCGGCTTCTGCCCCGGTGCCAGCCGCTCGGGCTTCGGGTCCGCCGGCCGCTGCTCACCCTTCGAAGTGGATCCGTCACCGATCGGCTTCGCCTGAGTGGTCTTCTTCGCGGGCTTCGGCGTCCCGGATCCTGAGGAACAGCCGGCGACGGCCAGTGATGCCGCCGCTCCCATACCCAGACCGAGGATCCCCCTCCGGCTGACCTCACGCATAACGTCCTCTATTCGCACTCGCCGTTCCGATTGCCCGGGGTGTCCGGACAACCCTGGAGATGGCGAAGCGAATAGCGAGGTTCCGAAGGAGCGCGGTCAATTACACGGTGGACACAATGTCTCCATTGGGGAACGCGCCCCGTGGCGCACAAGCCACCGTGCGGCCATGTGCCGGTCACCGGGCGCCGCGGGCGCCGTAGCCCGCCGCTCAGGCTCCGAAGCCCTTGGAAGCCCTCAGGCGCCGAAGCCCTTGGAAGCCCCCTTCACCGGCTTGGCGCCCGCGCGCAGATGGGCCGGGACGAGATCACGGGCCGGTTCGCTGTAGCCCACCGCCACGATCCGGTCGCCGCGGTAGGTGAAGCTGGTGAGGCTGGCCAGGGTGCACTGCCGCTTGCGCGGGTCGTGCCACAGCCGCCGCCGCTCCACGAAGCTGCGCACGATCCAGATGGGCAGCTGATGGCTGACGCACACCGCCTCGTGCCCCCGCGCGGCGTCCCGCGCCCGGCCCAGCGCCGCCATCATCCGCACCACCTGGTCGACATAGGGCTCACCCCAGGACGGGCGGAAGGGGTTGGTGAGATGGCGCCAGTTGGCCGGCTTGCGCAGCGCGCCGTCGCCCACGCCGAAGGTCTTGCCCTGGAAGACGTTCGCCGCCTCGATCAGCCGCTCGTCCGAGGCCACGTCCAGGCCGTGCGCCTTGGCGATCGGCCCCGCCGTCTCCTGCGCCCGCTCCAGCGGGGAGGCGACGACATGGGTGATGTCACGGTCGGCGAGGTGCTCGGCGACCCGGTCGGCCATCTGCCGCCCCAGGTCCGAGAGGTGGTAGCCGGGCAGCCTGCCGTAGAGCACGCCCTCCGGGTTGTGGACCTCGCCGTGGCGCATCACATGGACGACGGTGATGTCGTTCTCGCTCTGTGTCATGTCACCCATCATTCAGTGGCCTCGGCGGCGGCCCGCGCCGCCCCCGGCAGAGCCGCCGCCACCCGCTCCAGCGCCCGCTCGTCATGCGCCGTGGAGACGAACCAGGACTCGAAGGCGGACGGCGGGAGATAGACGCCCTGGGACAGCATCGAGTGGAAGAAGGCGGTGAAGCGGAACGACTCCTGCGCCTTGGCCTGCTCGTAGTTGGTGACCTCGTCGTCGGTGAAGAAGACCGAGAACATATTGCCCGCGACCTGCACCCGGTGGGCCACACCCGCCTTGGAGAGCGCCTCGGTGGCCATCGCCCGCAGCCGCTCGGAGGCCGCGTCGACCTGTCCGTACGCCGCGTCGTCCAGCAGCCGCAGCTGCGCGACGCCCGCCGCCGTGGCGATCGGGTTCCCGGACAGCGTGCCCGCCTGGTAGACCGGGCCGGCCGGGGCCAGGCGTTCCATGACATCGGCGCGCCCGCCGAAGGCCGCGGCCGGGAAGCCGCCCCCCATGACCTTGCCGAAGGTCATCAGGTCCGGCTCCACGCCGTCCAGCCCGAACCACCCGGCCCGGGAGACCCGGAAGCCGGTCATGACCTCGTCGGAGATGTAGAGCGCGCCATGGTCGGCGCACAGCTGCTTGAGGCCCGCGTTGAACCCGGGCAGCGGCGGGACCACGCCCATGTTGCCCGGCGACGCCTCGGTGATCACACAGGCGATCTCCCCGGGGTGCGCGACGAAGGCCGCCCGGACCGCCTCCAGATCGTTGTACGGCAGCACCACGGTCTCCCCCGCCTGCGCTCCCGTCACCCCCGGGGTGTCCGGCAGCCCGAAGGTCGCCACTCCGGACCCGGCCGCGGCCAGCAGGGCGTCCACATGCCCGTGGTAGCAACCGGCGAACTTGATCACCTTTGACCGTCCGGTGAACCCGCGGGCCAGGCGGATCGCCGACATCGTCGCCTCGGTGCCGGACGACACCAGGCGCACCTGCTCGACGGGGGCGACGCGCGCCACGATCTCCTCGGCGAGCTCGACCTCACCCTCACCGGGCGTGCCGAACGACGTACCGCGAGCGACGGCGGCCTGCACGGCCGCGATGACCTCGGGGTGGGAATGGCCGAGGATCATCGGTCCCCACGAGCACACGAGGTCCACATACTCGCGTCCGTCGGCATCGGTGAGGTACGGACCGTCACCGGACACCATGAACCGGGGCGTTCCTCCCACGGCGCGGAACGCCCGCACCGGAGAGTTCACGCCGCCGGGGGTCACGGCGGCCGCGCGATCGAAAAGCGTCTGCGAAACTGGGGCTGCGTACGGATAGCTCACGCTAGCCATGTTGTCAGAGCCGGACAGACTCCTGCGGCCGGGCGTTTCACAGCCCGAGCGTGGGGGAGGTTGCTGTAACAGAGATCGGGTTGCGCGGTAGTGGCCGCGAGTGGTCGGGTGGAGATATGCATCGCGGTGGCGAACTGGGTGAAGGGACTGACGACCGAGGCGGCCCCGAGCGTGCCCGGCCCGGACGCCATCGGCGGGGCGAGGCGGGCAGGGCAGGCAGAAGCGGGGGCCGCATGGGGGTGACCTACAAGTACTTCGGTGCGCCCGATGGCGCCACCGCGGCCAGGGTCCCCATCTCCATGCGCCCCGAGGAGCTCGGCGGCGATGAGCTCGGCCAGGGCATGTTCACGAAGATCAAGCCGGAGACGGTCGCGGCGATGGTCCTCACCGGCATCGAGGGCGTCCCGCTCCACCGGGTCCCCCCGCTCGAACTGGTCGTCCTCCACCCGGACTACGCCGTCGTCAAGCTCCCGATGACCGTCGTCGACCCGCTGCGCGGCGTGGGCGAGGAGTCCGTGGGCGCCGCGGCCTTCATCTGGTCCACGGTCCCCGACCGCGGCGGCCCCCGGGACGCCTTCACGGTCTATCAGCTGCTCCACGAGTGGCAGGACTTCAGCCACCGCCTGCACGAGGCGGGGCACCAGGCGTACTGCCTGGTGTGGCCCTGAGGCCGGGGCCCTGAGGCCGGGGCCCTGAGGCCGGGGCCCTGAGGCCCGGGGCTTGAGATCGGGCCGTGGCCCTGAGGCCGGGCTCCTACGCCGCGGACGCGGCGCGCAGCAGGCGGAGTTGGCCGATCTCGGTGGCGTTCTTGATCCGCTCGGCGTTCACCCAGGCCGGGATGCGCGCAAAGGGAATTTCGGCCGGCGCCCGGGGCTCAGGTGGGCCCATGAGCGGTTCGTTCAGGCCTCATGACCGGGCCGTACCCTTCCCCCATGCTCACCGCACGTTCCATCGCTCTGTTCGCCGTGGCCGCGCTCCTGGAGATCGGAGGCGCCTGGCTCATCTGGCAGGGCGTACGTGAGCACAGGGGTTGGGCGTGGATCGGCGCAGGGATCATCTCCCTGGGCGCCTACGGGTTCGTGGCCACGCTCCAGCCGGACGCGGAGTTCGGCCGCATCCTCGCGGCGTACGGCGGCGTGTTCGTCGCCGGATCGCTCGCCTGGGGCATGGTCGCCGACGGCTACCGGCCCGATCGCTTCGATGTCATCGGAGCGCTGATCTGCCTGGCCGGAGTCGCTGTGATCATGTACGTGCCTAGGCGGTAACCATCGGCCGGCCGTGGCCGCCCTTGCCCTCGTGGTCGCCGTGGTCACCCTGCTTGCCGTGGTCACCGTGGTGGTCGTCCTGCTCCTGCTCCGTGCCGAGGACGCAGCCGGTCGCCGGGTCGATGAAGACGGTCGTGAGGGTGTGGTCGCACTCGACCTCCACGACCCAGACCTTCTTGCCCTCCTTCTGGTGCGGGTCCTTGTGCTCGTCCTTGCGCTGCTTGTCGTGGTGCTGCGGGTCCTTGCGCTCGTCCTTGCGCTCGTCCTTGCGCTCGTCCTTGCGCTCGTCCTTGCGCTCGTCCTGGTGGTTGCCCTTGTGGTTGCCCTTGTGGTGCGGGTCGTCCTCGGGGCAGTCCACGAGCTCGGCGGTGACGGCACGGCCGCCGACCTCGCACTCGGCGATCTCGATCGCCTCGGCGATCGTCACCGGGTCGCTCTTCTTCGCGTCCTGGTGCTCCTTGTTCTGCTTGTTCTGCTTGTTCTGCTTGTTCTCCTCGCCGTGGCGCGCCTGGTCGTCCTCGTGGACGGGAACGGCGACTGGGCGCACGGCGCCCCGGTCCTGAGCCTCCTCAGCGGGCTGGGCGGCCTGCTCGGGCTGGGCCATCTGCTCGGGCTGGGCCATCTGCTCGGGCTGAGCCGCCTGCTGCGGCTGTGCGGCCTGCTCGGGGCGGGCCATGCTGCGGCCCTGGAGGCCGTGCCAGTACTTCCCGGGGAAGTACTTGCTCATGTCCGGACGCCCCTGGTCCTCGCGCCGGCCGTTGTCCTCCTGGCCGCCGTTGTTCTCCTTGTTCTCCTTGTTCTCCTTGTTCTCCTGGCCGCCGTTGTCCTCCTGGCGACTGTGGTCGTCACGGCCGTTGTCCTCACGCTGGCCGTTGTCCTCCTGGCGACTGTGGTCGTCACGGCCGTTGTCCTCACGCTGGCCGTTGTCCTCCTGGCGACTGTGGTCGTCACGGCCGTTGTCCTCACGCTGGCCGTTGTCCTCACGCTGGCCGTTGTCCTCACGCTGGCCGTTGTCCTCACGCTGGCCGTTGTCCTCGTGCCGCCCACCGTCGTCGTGACGGCTGCCCTCATCGTGACGGACGTGATCGTGGCGGCCGTTCGGGTCCTGATGACCGTTCTCGTCGTGCGCCTTGCTGTCGCCGTGGGCCCTGTCCTGGTGACACTTGTTGCTCGACGACGAGTGCGGCTCGGGGGTGGTGCCCGTGGCCCATGCGGTTCCCGGAGCACCTGTGACCAGGGCCGCCGCTGCGATGGCACCCGCTGAGGCCACGCCCCAGCGCCGGAAAGAACGACGAGACCGCTGAAGGAATCTGCTCTGCTGAGTCATTACCTGAATTCACTCCTTGGGCATGGGTGCTCCATTACCGGCGCCGCGCCGGACGCACTGCACCCTTCCCCGAGCCCAGGACCCGCTAGCGGATTCCGATCTGCAGTCCCCCGATTGGAGGTAAATCAGGCCGTCATATCCTGCGTATGGATCATGCGCAGGCACCACCGTTTGCGCCACTCGCCACAGGAGGGCCGATGACCACCCGTACCGCAGTCATCACCGGCGCGAGCAGCGGGATCGGCGCCGCGACCGCGCGCCGCCTGGCCGCCGCCGGATACCGCGTCATCCTCGCCGCCCGCCGTAAGGAGCGCGTCGACGCGCTCGCCGCCGAGCTGACCGAGGCAGGGCACGAGGCCGAGGCGTATGTCCTGGATGTCACCGACCGTGCCGCCGTGGAGTCCTTCGCCGCCGCTGTGAACCGCTGCGACGTCCTGGTGAACAACGCGGGCGGCGCGGTCGGCGCCGAGCCCGTCGCCACCGCCGACCCGGCCGACTGGCGGGCGATGTACGAGGTCAATGTGGTGGGGGTGCTCCAGGTGACCCAGGCGCTGCTGCCCGCCCTCACCGCCTCCGGCGACGGCACGATCGTGGTGCTGTCCTCCACCGCGGGCCATGTGGCGTACGAGGGCGGCGGCGGGTACGTGGCGGCCAAGCACGGCGCCCACGCCATCGCGGCCACCCTGCGCCTGGAACTGTGCGGGGAGCCGGTGCGGGTGATCGAGATCGCCCCGGGCATGGTCAGGACGGACGAGTTCGCGGTCAACCGCTACCGCGGCGACGAGGCCAAGGCCGCGGCCGTCTACGAGGGCGTGGCCGAGCCGCTGACCGCCGACGACGTGGCCGACACGGTCGAGTGGGCGGTCACCCGCCCCTCGCATGTGAACATCGACATGATGGTCATCCGCCCACGCGCCCAGGCCGCCCAGCACAAGGTCCACCGCGAGCGCTGAGCCCGTTCCGCGGCTGCTGAGCCCGGTTTCCGCGGCTACCGAGCCCGTTCCCGGCTACCGAGCCCGTTCGCGAGCGCCGAGCCCGCGAACGGGCGGCCCGTAGCCGTCCGCCCCGGCCGCCCGCCCTGGCAGTCCGCCCGTCCGACCCGGTGAATGTGCGCCGTCCCGAGGTCTCTCCGATGCTGGGAGAGACCGTCACCTCGCGGTGAAGCGGAGGCGTCATGAAGGTTGTCGTAGATCTCAACCGGTGCCAGGGCTATGCGCAGTGCGCCTTCCTCGCGCCGGATGTGTTCGCGATGCACGGCGAGGAGGCGCTGCTGTACGACGGGCAGCCCGACGACACGTGGCGCCTGGACGTCCTGCGGGCGGAGGCGGCCTGTCCGGTCAAGGCCATCACCGTGGAGGGCACGGGCGCCATGTGGGCCACGGAGGGGGCGGGTGTCTCCGATGGCGGTTGACGGTTCCCTGGAGCGGCTCAGGCGCGAGGGCCGCATCGTCGTCGTGGGTGCCTCCCTGGCGGGGCTGCGAGCGGCCGAGACGCTCCGGGAAGAGGGCTTCACCGGCACCCTCACCATGATCGGTGACGAGCCGTACGAACCGTACGACCGGCCGCCGCTGTCCAAACAGGTCCTGCTCGGCAGGGTGCCGGCCGACCATACGGCCCTCCCCCGGCGCCGTGCGATCGAGGCGCAGTGGCGGCTGGGTGTCGCCGCGACCGGCCTGGATCTGTCGGCCAAGCGGGTGGCTCTCGCCGATGGCACCTCGGTGGAGTACGACCGGCTGCTGATCGCCACCGGGGTCCGCTCCCGTCCGTGGCCGAACGAGCTGGAGGCCGGTCTTGACGGCGTCTTCGTGCTGCGGACCAGGGATGACGCCACCCGGTTGAGGCACCGGCTGAAGGCCGGGCCCAGCCGGGTGCTGGTGATCGGTGCCGGATTCACCGGCTCGGAGATCGCCTCCGTCTGCCGCGAGCGGGACCTGCCCGTCACGGTCGCCGAACGCGGCCCGACGCCCCTGTCGGGCGCCCTGGGCAGCGTGATCGGCGATGTGGCCGCCCAGCTGCACCATCAGCACGGCGTCGACCTGCGCTGCGGTGTCATGGTCACCGGGCTCGAGGGCGACGGTGCGGGACGGCTGCGGCGGGCCCACTTCTCGGACGGCGGGACGGTGGACGCGGAGGTGGCCGTCGTCGCCCTGGGCGCGACGCGCAACACCGAATGGCTCGCGGGTTCCGGGCTGGCCGCGGGGCCGCGCGGGATCGCCTGCGACGCGGGCTGCCGGGCTTTCGACGTACGGGGCATCGTCGCCGACGATGTCTTCGTCGCGGGCGACGTCGCCCGCTCACCGCATCCGCTGTTCGGCTACCAGTTCCTGTCCCTGGAGCACTGGGGCAACGCGGTCGCGCAGGCCGCGGTCGCCGCCCACAACATGATCTGCCGCGGTGAGGAGCGCCGTCCGCATCTGTGGACGCCGTATTTCTGGTCGGCCCAGTTCGGCGTCAACATCAAGTCCGTCGGGGTGCCGAACATGGCCGACCAGATCATCGTCAGCCAGGGGTCGCTGGGCGAACACCGCTTCACCGCGGCCTATGGCTACCAGGGCCGCGTCATCGCCGCCGTCACCTTCGACCAGGCGAAATGGCTGGAGTTCCATCAGCGGCAGATCGAACAGGCCGCGCCCTTCCCCCCGCCGTTCACCACCGTCGACCGGCGGGCCGAAGGCATGCGTCCGGTGCCGGCCGGATTCCCCGACCCGTCGGTGCCCACCCACGGCCCCCAGGTCACCGTGAGCGGCCACTCCCCGACCGACCAGCGCGTCACGTTCACCCCGGCCTGACCCGAGCCCCACCGCCTGACGCGAGCCCCACCGGGCCCCACCGGGCCCCACAGGGGCCCACAGGGGCCCCACCACCCGACGCGGACACCATCGGCACCCGGAAGGAAAACCACCATGACGTCGGTCGCACTCCTGGGCCAGATCCTCGACCACGCCAACCGCGCCGACCCCTACCCGCTGTATGCCGAACTCCGCAGGACCCCCGTGGTGCGGGACGAATCCGGCCCCTACCTGGTCAGCACCTACTGGGAGATCCACAGCCTGCTGCGCGACCCCAGGGTCAGCTCCGACATCCGCAATCTCGCCCCCGAGGCGAAGACCGGCCCCGGGACCGAGGACCCCGACCTGCCGCCGAGCTTCATCAGGCTCGACCCTCCCGACCACGACCGGCTGCGCCGGCTGATCATGCGGACGTACGGCCCGCCGCACTCCCCCCGGCGCGTCTACGGCCTGCACGGCGAGATCTCCGGCATCGTCTCCGGCCTCATCGACCGCTTCCAGGGGCGGGGGCAGATCGACCTCGTCGACGACTTCTCCTACCCGTTCCCCGTCACCGTGATCTGCCGTCTGCTCGGCGTCCCGCAGGAGGACGAGCAGCGCTTCCACGGCTGGGCCGACACCGTCGCCACCGCCATCGAGCCGCCCGTGGGCACGCCCGAGGAGCAGGAGGCCCACTGGCGGTCCATCCGCGAGGCCCACCACCAGCTCGCCGGCTACCTCTCGGGCCTGATCGAGCAGCGCCGCCGCGCACCCCGGGAGGACATGATCTCCGCCCTGGCCACCGACCGCGGAGCCGACGAGAACCCGATGTCCCTGCCCGAGATGCTCAGCAATCTGACGCTGCTGCTGATCGCGGGCCATGAGACCACCGTCAACCTCATCACCAACGGGATGCTCACCCTGCTGCGCCACCCCGACACCCTCAAGCAGCTGCGTACGGACCCCGACCTGGTCATCCCGCTGGTGGAAGAGCTGCTGCGGTTCGAACCGCCCGTGCAGCTGCTGCCCGAGCGCACCACGCTCGACGACATCGAGATCGCCGGGACCACCATTCCCCAGGGCGCCTCCCTGTGGCTCGTCCCGGCCTCCGGGAACCGGGACCCCCAGCGCTTCCCCGAGCCCGACCGCTTCATCCCCGACCGCCCGGACAACCAGCACTTCGGCTTCGGCTCCGGCATCCACAACTGCATCGGCTCGCCCCTGGCCCGCCTCGAGGCGCAGACCGCGCTGGCCGAACTCGTCCGCCGGCTCGACAACCCCCGCCTGGTCGAGGACCCGCCCCCTTACCGCCACAACGCCGCCCTCAGAGGCCCCCAGCATCTGCCCATCGCCTTCGACGGCCTCAGCCGATAGCGCCGGGCATCGCCCAGGGACAAGGCAGAGCCCCCGAACCGTCACCGGTCCGGGGGCCGTTGATCATGTGCGGTCGCGGAGTTCCGGACCTCAGCCCTTCACGCACACCACCTGCTTGAGCCTCGCCACCACCTCGACCAGATCCCGCTGCTGGTCGATGACCTTCTCGATCGGCTTGTACGCCCCGGGGATCTCGTCCACGACGCCGGAGTCCTTACGGCACTCCACGCCCCGCGTCTGCTCCTCCAGATCCCGGGTCGAGAAACGCTTCTTCGCCGCGTTACGGCTCATCTTGCGGCCCGCTCCGTGCGAGGCCGAGTTGAACGACGCCTCGTTCCCCAGACCGCGCACGATGTACGAACCGGTGCCCATCGAGCCCGGGATGATCCCGTAGTCCCCGCTCCCGGCGCGGATGGCGCCCTTACGGGTCACGAGAAGGTCCATGTGCTCGTAGCGCTCCTCGGCGACGTAGTTGTGGTGGCAACTGATCACCGGCTCGAAGACCGGGCGGGCCTTCCTGAACTCCTTGCGCACCACGTCCTGGAAGAGCGCCATCATGATCGCGCGGTTGTACTTCGCGTACTCCTGCGCCCAGAAGAGATCGTGCCGGTACGCCGCCATCTGCGGGGTGTCCGCGATGAAGACGGCCAGGTCGCGGTCGACCAGATCCTGGTTGTGCGGGAGCTTGCGGGCCTCGCCGATGTGGTACTCGGCGAGCTCCTTACCGATGTTGCGGGAGCCGGAGTGCAGCATCAGCCAGACCGAGCCCTCGTCATCGAGACAGAACTCGATGAAGTGGTTACCGGATCCGAGCGAACCCATCTGCTTGACGGCCCGCTCCTGACGGAACTTGACCGCCTCGGCCACTCCCCCGAACCGGCTCCAGAAGTCGTCCCACCCCGCCGTCGGAAACGCGTGCAGCCGCCCCGGGTCCACCGGGTCGTCGTGCATTCCGCGCCCCACCGGGATCGTCTGCTCGATCCGGGACCGCAGCCGCGAGAGGTCCCCCGGAAGGTCGTCGGCGGTCAGCGATGTCCTGACCGCCGACATCCCGCAGCCGATGTCCACGCCGACGGCCGCCGGGCACACCGCGCCCGACATCGCGATCACCGAACCGACCGTGGCACCCTTCCCGTAATGCACATCCGGCATCACGGCGAGGCCCTTGATCCAGGGCAGCGTGGCGACATTACGGAGCTGCTGCATGGCCACGCCCTCGACCGTCGAGGGGTCGGTCCACATCCGGATCGGCACCTGGGCGCCGGGCACCTCGACATACGACATGATGTACTCATTCCCCCGTAAAAGACAGAAAACGCAAAAGCCGGACCAAGGCCCCATAGGCGGCAGGCGACCGGCAGGCACGGCAGTGCGTGCGGTAGACATTGTGTCCAGCCACCGCCCGCGGGCGGCAAGGAGTTTTCCGTCGCTCGAAGGGACACCGACAGTGCAGCCAGCGCAGCGAAGGGCGTACGGACGGCGGGCCACCCCGGCCGTCGCCGTGCTCATCACCGTGCTCGCCGCCGCGGGGCTCGGCGGATGCACCGGCTCCGATTCCTCCTCCGGCCCGGACGACGGCGCCTCCGGCGACTCCGGGACGAATGTCTCCGCCGAGCCCGGCCGTTACCGCACCCTGCCCGAGGCATGCGGCGCGGTCAGCCGTAAGACCCTGCAGACCCTGCTGCCGGGCGCCGAGCAGGACGACAAGGTGTACGACGGCCAGGCCGCCGTGACGTATGACATAGACCGGCGGGACGGCTGCCGCTGGAAGGTGGAGACCGCGAGCGGTACGCGCTATCTCACGATCGACTTCCAGCGCGTCGTCTCGTACGACCCCTCGGTCAGCGATGACGACCGGGCGCAGGAGACCTACGAGGAGAAGGCCGTCGCCGCCGACATCCCGGACGCTCCGAGCGCCTCCTCGACCCCCTCCTCCGGCTCGCAGAGCGAGGGTGGCGACAGCGGTTCCTCCGCCTCCCCCGGCACCAGCTCCGACGAGCCCGGCACGAGCGGTAAGGGCGGCACGGGCAATGAGGCCGACAACTCCGACGGGACGGGCAAAGGCACCGATACCCCCTCCGCGGGGGGCGAGGCGAGCGGTGAAAGTGACGAAAGTGACACCGCCTCGGACGACACCGCCCCGCGCCGGCTGGACGACCTCGGTGACGACGCCTTCCTCAACGACGAGCTGATCACCAAGGACTCGGGTATACACCGCGATATCACGCTGGTGTTCCGGTCCTCGAATGTGATTGCCACCATTGAGTACGACCAGTGGACGACCGACAAGAAGCACATTCCCAACAGCCAGGGACTGCAGGAGAACGCCCAGGACTTGGCCGATGAGCTGACCGGTCGCCTCAACGAATAGCGGGTTCCGGCCACCCTCCGCGGGGCCCCCGCTCAGACCTCCGAAATTGGGACGCCCGCGCGTCGGCCGCGTACCGTGCCGACTAATGACGCGGGCGGTACGTCCGCCCATCGACAGAGAATGAGCGAAGGACCCATGCACCGTTCAGCCCCGCGACTCGCCCGAATACTCGCCTGCGCGACCGTACCGATGGTGCTCGTCGCCGGCTGCTCCTCCGGCTCGGACGACAAGGACGAAAAGAACGCCGGTGGCTCGGCGAGACCCGGCTCGCCCAGCGCTTCACCCACCGTCGCGGCCGCGAAGTTCAGCAAGCTGCCCGACGTGTGCACCGCCCTTTCCGGGAAGACCGTCGACCAGCTCGTCCCCAAGGCGCAGAACAAGAAGGGCAAGGCCCTTCCCTCGGCCGATACCAACACGTCGGCCAGCTGCCTGTGGAGCGGCCTCGACGGCTTCAAGTACCGCTCGCTGACCGTCTCCCTCAAGCTGTTCCACTCCGACCCGGGGCTCGGCTCCGGCGACCGGCGCGCCGGGGAGTACGCCGCCCAGCAGGCGAGCCGGGCCGCCACCGGCAAGGTGACCGACCCCAAGACCGAGAAGGTCGCGGGCATCGGCGACGAGGCGACCTCGGTCAGCTCCAAGGAGAAGAAGGACGGCGACGAGTTCCGCAACCAGACGGTGGTGACCCGCACCGCCAATGTCGTCATCACCGTCCAGTACGACGGCGCGGGCTATGAGAAGGAGAAGACCCCGGACGCGGCCGCGCTGCTCAAGGACGCCAAGTCCGCCGCCAAGGAGGCCGTCGGCGCCATCGCGAAGGGCTCCCAGAGCGGCACCTGACCCCCCGACACGACCCCTTCCCGCCCACGGACCTTGACGTGTATGCGACGCTGAGGCCGCTGTTGTTGAAGACGGGGAGGGGTCGCGGGTGGCCGCGATGCAACTGACACGGATGCACCGAATACTGGCCGGGGTGGTCGTCACCGGGGCGGTGGTGATCGCGGGGATCGGCTTCGCCGGTTCCTACTCCGCGGTGCGCGATCTCGCCCTCGACAAGGGCTTCGGCTCCTTCTCCAACGTCTTTCCGATCGGCATCGACGCGGGGATCGTGGTCCTGCTCGCGCTGGATCTGCTGCTCACCTGGATCCGGATCCCCTTCCCGCTGCTGCGCCAGACGGCCTGGCTGCTGACCGCGGCCACCATCGCCTTCAACGGCGCGGCCGCCTGGCCGGACCCGGTCGGCGTCGGCATGCACGCCGTGATCCCGATCCTCTTCGTGGTCTCCGTGGAGGCCGCCCGGCACGCGGTCGGCCGGATCGCCGACATCACCGCCGACCGGCACATGGAGTCGGTCCGCATCACCCGCTGGCTGCTCGCGCCGGTGCCCACCTTCCGGCTGTGGCGCCGGATGAAGCTGTGGGAGCTGCGCAGTTACGACGAGGTCATCAGGCTGGAGCAGGACCGGCTGGTCTACCAGGCCCGGCTGCGCGCCCGCTATGGGCGCGCCTGGCGCCGTAAGGCGCCCGTGGAGTCGCTGATGCCGCTGCGGCTGGCGCGGTACGGGGTGCCGCTGTCGGACACCGCACCGGCGGGGCTCGCGGCGGCCGGTCTCGAGCCGTCCGCGGTGTCGCCGACGGCGCTTCCGCGGGGCCGGAGCGACGCGGCGGAGGGGGCGGGGGCCAAGAGTGCCTCCCCGGGGGCCCAGCCGGGCCCGTACGGCCCGCCGGGGGCCCTGGAGGGTGCGGGCGGCACCGGCGCCGCCGACGCCCCGCAGCAGCACCCTCAGCCGCCCCAGACGCAGGAGCTGCCGCTCTCGCTGCCCCTGCCCGTCTACCAGCAGCCCGCCGGGCAGGGCCACGACGGCCGGAACGCCGTGCCGTTCGACCCGGCGGCCGCCACCCACCCCACGCCGGTCGAGCAGCAGCCGCAGCAGCCCCAGCAGCCGCAGTACGAGCAGGCCCCCCAGCCGCAGTACCAGCAGGTCCCGGGCCAGGCGGCGCGGTTCGAGCAGCAGCCCGAGCAGCAGCAGCCGCAGCAGCCCCAGCTGACCGTGCCGGTCGGGCCCGGGGGCCGGGTGCGACCGCTCGGCGGTGAGGGCGTGGGCGGCCACCAGGGGATGTACGTACCGGAGCAGCGCGAGCCCGAGCGGTACGCGTACGAGGAGCAGCCGGGGCAGCCGGTGAACCAGCTGCCGGACGACGTCCCGCGCGAGGAGGTCTACTACGCGACCTTCCGCCAGTTCCTCGCCGACCACAGCCGGTACCCCTCGGCGTACCAGTTCGGGCAGCGGCTGCGCGAGGCGTACGGCGTGAGCGACCTCAGCAACGGCGAGCTGGCCGCGTATGTCGAGGACTTCAAGGAGCGGGTCCGCCTGGAGCGGGAGGCCATTCCGTAAAGCCGAAGGCGCCGGGCGGCAGCCGTGAGGCCGCCCGCCCGGCGCCCGGGAGCGGAGGGATCAGGCCGCGAGCAGCTTGCGCACCCGGTCCGCCCCCACCGCCAGCAGCAGCGTGGGCAGCCTCGGGCCGGTGTCCCGCCCCACCAGCAGGGTGTAGAGCAGCGCGAAGAACGACCGCTGGGCGACCTTCAGCTCCGGCGTCGGCTTGGCGTCCGGCGACAGCCCCGCCTGGATCTTGGGCACTCCGTAGACCAGCGTGGTGAGACCGTCCAGCGACCAGTGGTCGTCCAGGCCGTCGAGCAGCAGCCGCAGCGACTCCCGCTCGGTGTCGCCCAGCACGGCCAGCCGCTCGGTGTCCGGCTCGTCCCGGACCCGGGTGCGCTGGTCGGCCGGGACCTGGGTGGTGATCCAGCGCTCGGCCTTGTCGAGCCGGGGCCGGGTCTCCTCCAGGGACGTGACCGGGTTGTCCGGGTCGAGGTCGCTGAGGATGCGCAGCGTCTGCTCGTCATGGCCGGTGGTGATGTCCACCACCGAGGCCAGCGTGCGGTACGGCAGCGGGCGCGGGGTGCTCGGCAGCTCGCCCTTGGAGGTGCGGGTCGCGCGGCCGTAGGCGGCCACGTCGGCGGGCTGGGCCGTGCCCTCGGTGATCTTGCGCTCCAGCGCGTCCCACTCGTCGTAGGTCCGCTGGATCTCCTGGTCGAAGGCGATCTTGAAGGACTGGTTGGGCCGGCGGCGGGCGTACAGCCAGCGCAGCAGCGGCGCCTCCATGATCTCCAGGGCGTCGGCCGGGGTGGGCACGCCGCCCTTGGAGGAGGACATCTTGGCCATGCCGCTGATGCCCACGAACGCGTACATCGGGCCGATGGGCTGCTCCCCGCCGAAGACCTCGCGGACGATCTGGCCGCCGACCACATAGGACGAGCCGGGCGAGGAGTGGTCGACGCCGGAGGGCTCGAAGACCACGCCCTCATAGGCCCAGCGCATCGGCCAGTCGACCTTCCAGACCAGCTTGCCCCGGTTGTGCTCGGTGAGCAGGACGGTCTCGCCGTGGCCGCACGCGCAGGTGTAGGCCAGCTCGGTGGTCTCGTCGTCGTACGAGGTCACCGTGGTCAGATCGCGGTCGCAGACCGAGCAGTAGGGCTTGTACGGGAAGTAGCCCGCGCCGCCGGCGCTGCCGTCGTCCTCGGCGGCCGCGCCCGACCCCTCGGCGGCGGCCAGCTCGGCCTCGTCGACCGGCTTCTGCTGCTGCTTGGCCGGCTTCTTGGCGCCGGCCTTCTCCTTGGTGCGGTACCGGTCCAGGACGGCGTCGATCTCCCGGCGATGGCGCATCGCGTGCAGGATCTGCTCGCGGTAGGCCCCCGAGGTGTACATCTCGGTCTGGCTGATGGGGTGGAACTCGATGCCCATCTCCCGCAGGGCCTCGGCCATCGGCGCCTTGAAGTGCTCCGCCCAGTTCGCATACGGCGATCCGGGCGGGGCCGGGACCGAGGTGAGCGGCTTGCCGATGTGCTCGGACCAGGACGGGTCGATCCCGGCCGGGACCTTGCGGTACCGGTCGTAGTCGTCCCAGGAGAGGATGTGAACGCATTCATATCCCCGGCGCCGGATCTCGTCGGCGACCAGGTGCGGGGTCATGACCTCGCGCAGATTGCCGAGGTGGATCGGGCCGGACGGGCTGAGACCCGAGGCGCAGACGACAGGTTTGCCCGGGGCGCGGCGCTCCGCCTCGGCAATGACCTCGTCGGCGAATCGGGAGACCCAGTCGGTCTCGGTGCTCTGAGCCACGGTCGGCACTTCCTTCCTAGCGGTCATGGCACCGCCCATTGTCCCAGACGGAACGGACCCCTCCGGCGTTGCCCACAGGTCCTGCCGGGCGGGCCCGGGTTATCCACAGGCCGGGGAAATCGTTGGACCCGCCGTGAAATACTGGGTTGCCCATACCACCACTATCGGAATGGCACCTCATCTATGGCATCGGTCCCTTCCCTCGCCGCCACCGTCCATCAGCGCGTCGCGGACGCCCTCTCGGCTGCCCTGCCGGAGGCCGGCTCCGCGGACCCGCTGCTGCGACGAAGCGACCGGGCCGATTTCCAGGCCAACGGGATGCTGGCGCTGGCCAAGAAGCTCCAGGGAAACCCCCGTGAGCTGGCCGCCAAGGTCGTGGCCCACCTTCCGGTCGCCGCCACCTCGGCCGACCCCGATCCGGTGATCGCCGACATCGAGGTCTCCGGCCCCGGCTTCCTCAACATCACGATCGCCGACTCCGCGATCACCGCGACCCTCGCCGCCCGCGCCGCCGACGACCGCCTCGGCGTGCCGTTCGCGCAGGCGCCCGGCACCACCGTGATCGACTACGCCCAGCCCAATGTGGCCAAGGAGATGCACGTCGGCCATCTGCGCTCGGCGGTGATCGGCGACGCGGTGGTGCGGATCCTGGAGTTCGCCGGCGAGAAGGTGGTCCGCCGCCACCACATCGGCGACTGGGGCACCCAGTTCGGCATGCTCATCCAGTATCTGATCGAGCACCCGCATGAGCTGGACCACAAGGACGCCTCCTCCGGTGAGGAGGCCATGTCCAATCTGAACCGGCTGTACAAGGCCGCGCGGGCGCTCTTCGACGCCGACCCGGAGTTCAAGGAGCGGTCCCGGCGGCGGGTGGTGGATCTCCAGGCGGGCGACGAGGAGACCATCGCCCTGTGGCGGAAGTTCGTGGACGAGTCGAAGATCTACTTCTACTCGGTCTTCGACAAGCTGGACATCGAGATCCACGACCCCGATGTGGTCGGCGAGTCGGGTTACAACGACATGCTGGCCGAGACCTGCCGGCTGCTGGAGGAGTCCGGCGTCGCCGTTCGCTCCCAGGGTGCGCTGTGCGTCTTCTTCGACGACATCAAGGGCCCCGAGGGCAATCCGGTGCCACTGATCGTCCAGAAGTCCGACGGCGGCTTCGGCTATGCGGCCACCGACCTCTCCGCGATCCGCGACCGGGTGCAGCACCTGAAGGCCGACACCCTGCTGTATGTGGTGGACGCCCGGCAGTCGCTGCACTTCAAGATGGTCTTCGAGACCGCCCGCCGGATCGGCTGGCTCAATGACCAGGTGCACGCCGTCCAGCTCGCCTTCGGCACCGTCCTGGGCAAGGACGGCAAGCCGTTCAAGACCCGCGCGGGCGAGACGGTGCGGCTGGAGGACCTGCTGAACGAGGCGACCGAGCGGGCCGCCGCCGTGGTCCGGGAGAAGAGCGAGAAGCTCGGTCTCAGCGAGGAGGAGATCCTCGAGCGCGGCGCCCAGGTCGGCGTCGGCGCGGTGAAGTACGCGGATCTGTCCACCTCCGCCTCGCGTGACTACAAGTTCGACCTCGACCAGATGGTCTCGCTCAACGGAGACACCTCGGTCTATCTGCAGTACGCGTACGCCCGGATCCAGTCGATCCTGCGCCGCGCCGAGGAAGGTCAGCGGCCGCTGGCCCACCCCGAGCTGCCGCTGACCAAGGCCGAGCGGGCGCTGGGGCTGCACCTCGACCAGTTCGGGGAGACGCTGGCCGAGGTGGCCGCCGGGTTCGAGCCGCACAAGCTGGCCGGGTATCTCTACCAGCTGGCCTCGCTCTACACGACCTTCTACGACCAGTGCCCGGTCCTGAAGGCCGAGGGCGGCCCGTCCCAGGTGGAGAACCGCCTCTTCCTGTGCGACATCACGGCGCGCACGCTGCGGCAGGGCATGACCCTGCTGGGCATCCGCACCCCCGAGCGCCTCTGAGCCACCGCGTGTGAGGAGCCCCGCCCCGGTACGAGGGGCGGGGCTCCTCGCGTTCCTCAGCCGCGCGTGCCTCACCGGCAGAGCACATCGCGCTCCGGCCGCTCCCCCTTCAGCAGGAAGTCCGTGACCTTCCGGTCCGCGCAGGCGCTGCCGTTGTCTCCCACATAGGCCGCGCCATGCCCCATCGCGTCCACGCTGACCATCCGCGCCCGGTCGCCGTAGGCGCGCCGCAGGTTCAGCGCCCCGCCGTACGGGGTGGCCACATCGCGCTTGTTCTGCACCAGCAGCACGTTCGACGGTCCCTGGTCGGTGATCCGCACCGGCTTGTCCCGCGGCGCGTCATGCCAGAACGCGCAGGGCGTGACGTTCACCGGCATGCCCGCGGTGAGCGGGTGGCTCTTCCGGCTGGCGGCCACATCCCGGGCGTAGTCCGGCAGGGACGTGGGCCACTCCACGTCGTTGCAGATGGTGGCGAGGGACACGGCCGCGGCGTCCTGGGGCGGGTCGGCCGGTGCCGCGCCGGGCGCCTTACCGGCGTCCGCGGCCACGATCAGCTTGGCCAGGTCCTCGAAGTCGTCCCGGGAGTAGAGGGCGTTCAGCATGCTCTGGCGCAGTGCGTTGCCGTTCAGCTCGGGCGGGTTGGCGCCGGGCCACGGCAGCGGCTTCGCGTCCAGCCGGGCGGCGAGGTCCAGCACGCGGCGGCGCACCCCGTCGGGGGTCCCGGCGAGCCGGACGGGGCTGTTCGGGGCGGAGGCCCAGGCGGCGAAGTCGGGGAAGGTGTCCTCGACGCCGACGGCGTAGTTGGCCAGCCAGCGGCGCTCCACCCGCTCCGGATCCGGGTCGTCATTGCTGTCCAGCACCCAGCGGTCGGTGTGCTCGGGGAACATCTGCGCGTAGACGGAGCCCACGTACGTCCCGTAGGAGACGCCCCATGCGGACAGCTTCCGCTCGCCGAGCGCCCGCCGGATGCTGTCGATGTCCCGGGCCTCGTTGACGGTGCTGATGGTGCGCAGCAGCTCACCGCCGTTGCGGGCGCAGGTGTCGGCGATGCGGCGGCCGGTGGTGACGTTCCGGGTGATGTCCCCGCCGGGGGCGGGCCAGGGGCGGGAGGCGAGCAGCGACAGATCGGCGGTGTCCAGACCGCATCCGGTGTGGGTGGACCGCCCCATGCCGCGCGGGTCGAAGCTGACGAGGTCATAGGCGTCCCGCACCGACCGCGGCAGCCGCTTGCCGAGCGTGGTGGGCCGCTCCAGCCCGGTGGATCCGGGGCCGCCCGGGATCAGCAGCAGGGTGCCCCGGCGGGCCTGCGGCCGCTCGCTGGGGATGCGGGATACGGCGAGGGAGATCCGCTTGCCGCCGGGGTCGCGGTGGTCCAGCGGCACCTTGAGCGTGGCGCATTCCTGCCGGGGGTCGAGCCCGGTGCCCTCGCAGGCCCCCCAGCTGAGCGCGGTGGCGGTCGGATCGGCCAGCGGTCCCGGGGTCGCGTCCGCGGACGCGACGCCTAGGAGGGATGCGGCGGCGGCGGTGGCGAGGGCCAGCGCGGCGGTTCTGCCGGTCGTCGGTCTCATGTGCCCAAGCCTTGTGGAACCGGCTTCCGTCTCCCATCCGGGCAACCGGCCGACCCTTCCGGGGGATAACCCCCGACGGAACGTCAGGCGTACCGTCGCGCACGTAGCATTCGCGACACATTTCCCGGACCGGGACAACCTCTCGCCACCCCGGCCCGTCCAACCCCGTGAATCACCTGTCATCAACAGACCATTGGGGGCTTGACCATGCGACGGTGGGGGACCGCGCTCGCGGCGACGGTGCTCGCGGGCGGCGCGCTGGCGGCGACGGCGGGGGCGGCGGGGGCCGTCACTCCGGCCGCGGCCGAGGCGGCGGCGAAGGCGGCGGCCTGTGAGACCGGCTGGGGCAGCGGCGAGAAGACGGCCCAGCCGGCGGGTCACACACCGCTGGGGAGCATCAGGACCGGCCGGCACGCCTGCTACGACCGCATGGTGTTCGATGTGAAGGGCGCCACGGCCGCCGATCGCGTCGGCTACCGCGTGTCCTACGTGGACACCCTGTACCAGGAGGGCTCGGGCGAGGAGATCCCGGTCGGCGGCGGGGCCATCCTGGACATCCATGTGGCCGCGCCGAGCTACGACCCGGGGACCGGCGGGGAGTCGTATCCGGGGCGGGCGCGCAAGCCGCTGCCGGGGGTGAACGTCGCCGGCTACCAGACCTTCCGGGACACCCGCTTCGGCGCCAGCTTCGAGGGCGAGACCCAGGTCGGCCTGGGCGTGCGCGCACGGCTGCCGTTCCGCGTCTTCCAGACGGACGGGCGGGTCGTGGTGGATGTGGCGCACTCCTGGAACGCGGTGCGCTGAGGAAGACGGCGAAGGGCCTGCCCCACGGCCGGACGGTCGTGGGGCAGGCCCTTGTTCACCTCGGACCGGCCTACTGCTTGAAGCCGTAGTCCATGATCTTCTTCGCGTCCGCCGTGCGGTTGTCCACCGAGGAGGAGGCGAGGACGGTGCCGATGACCGTCTTCCCGTTCCGGGTGGCCGCGAAGACCAGGCAGTACTTGGCCTCCGGGCCCGAGCCGGTCTTGACGCCGATGGTGCCCGAATAGCTGCCCAGCAGATTGTTGGTGTTGGTCCACGACATGTAGCGGTAGCCGCCGCTCTTCGTGGTCACCTTCTGCTTGGTCGACTTCGTCTTCACGACCGTGCGGAACGTGGAGTACTTCATCGCGCTGCTGGCCAGCTTCGTCAGATCGCGCGGCGTCGAGTAGTTGGCGCCGCGCCCGATGCCGTCGAACGAGTCGAAGTGGGTGTTCGTCAGCCCGAGGGACTTGGCCGTGGTGTTCATCTTGCCGATGAACGACTTCACCCGCGCGGCCCGGGTGGAACCGGTGCCGAACTTGTCCGCCAGCGCGTACGCCGCGTCACAGCCGGACGGGAGCATCAGCCCGTACAGCAGCTGGCGGACGGTGACCTTGTCGCCGACGATCAGCCGGGCCGAGGAGGCCCAGTTGTTGTCGACGATGTAGTCGCTGTACGCCTTCTGGACCGTGACCTTGGCGTCCAGGTTGAGATTCGGCTGTGCGAGCACCACCCGGGCAGTCATGATCTTGGTGGTGGAGCCGGTGGACCGACGGGTGTCCGCGGCCTTGGTGAACAGGCTCTTTCCCGTGCCGTTGTTCATCACGAACCCGCCCTTGGCGGCGATCGTGGGAGTAGCGGTCGTCGCGGCCTGCGCGGAGGCGGTGAACGCCCCCGCCGACAGCACGGCTCCAGCGGTGATCGCGACCGCGGATACGCGACGTAGACCCTTCATGCCGGTTTTCAACGTGAATATCTCCCAATGCCCCATGCCTGCGGCCGCATCGCAGGGCCGCTCTCTCATGTGACGCGTGAAAGGGGCCGAGGGATGTGCCCCTCTGCCGAGATTTCTGGAAATTCCCCCGGCTGCCCGCCTGCCCGCCCCCGCACCGCCAGCCGCGGGGGCGGGCCGCAGGCCGGATAGTGGACCGTGCCGATTCCCGAAGCCACCGAAAGCGCCGCCATGACCTCCCAGCACCTCCTCGACCGCGTCCAGCGCCTGGCCGACGCGGGCGGCCGCCGCCTCCTCGGCATCGCCGGACCGCCCGGGGCCGGCAAGACCACCCTCGCCGAGTACCTGGTCGACGCCCTCGGCGCCGACCGGGCCGTCCTGGTGCCGATGGACGGCTTCCACCTCGCCGACGCCGAGCTGCGCCGGCTCGGCCTGATCGGCCGCAAGGGCGCGCCGGAGACCTTCGACCCGTACGGCTACACCGCGCTGCTGCGGCGGCTGCGGGCGCCGCGCGCCGAGGAGGTCGTCTACGCGCCGGGGTTCGACCGCGAGCTGGAACAGCCCGTCGCGGGCACCATCCCGGTGGAGCCGGAGATCCCGCTGGTGATCACCGAGGGGAACTATCTGCTGCTGGACGAGGCGCCCTGGCTCCCGGTCCGCGAGCTGCTGGACGAGACCTGGTGGGTCGACCTGGACACCGAGGAGCGGGTGCGCCGGCTGATCGACCGCCATGAGCGGTTCGGCAAGCCGCGCGAGGCGGCCGAGCGCTTCGTCCTCACCTCCGACGAGGCCAACGCCCGGCTGGTCGCCCCCGGGCGGGCGGCCGCCGACTTCGTGGTCAGCGGCCGGTGATCGCCGTATGGGCGACACGACCAGGGGCGGGCCGGCGACGCGAAGGCCGGGGGCTCCGCGCCCCCGGCCTCGTGGTCGTTCCTCGCGGTGGAGGCTCACTCCCCGCGGTTCAGCCGCTGGGCGACCTCGACCGCCCAGTACGTGAGGATCATCCCGGCGCCCGCGCGCCGTACCGACGTCAGCGTCTCCATGATCGCGCGGTCGCGGTCGATCCAGCCGTTGGCCGCCGCCGCCTCGACCATCGCGTACTCGCCGGAGATCTGGTACGCGGCCACCGGCACGTCCACGGCGTCGGCGATCTGCCGCAGGATGTCCAGATACGGCAGGGCCGGCTTCACCATGACCATGTCCGCGCCCTCGGCCAGGTCCAGCTCCAGCTCGCGCATCGCCTCGCGGGCGTTGGCCGGGTCCTGCTGGTACGTCTTGCGGTCGCCCTTCAGCGAGGAGCCCACCGCCTCGCGGAACGGACCGTAGAAGGCGGAGGCGTACTTCGCGGTGTAGGCGAGGATCGAGACGTCCCTATGCCCGGCGCCGTCCAGCGCCTCGCGGATCACCCCGACCTGCCCGTCCATCATGCCGCTGGGGCCCACCGTGTGGACGCCCGCGTCGGCCTGGACGCGGGCCATCTCCGCGTACCGCTCCAGCGTGGCGTCGTTGTCGATCCGGCCCTCGGCGTCCAGGACCCCGCAGTGGCCGTGGTCGGTGTGCTCGTCCAGGCAGAGATCGGACATGATCACCAGGTCGTCGCCGACCTCGGCGCGCACATCGCGGATGGCCACCTGGAGGATCCCGTCCGGGTCGGTGCCGGGCGTGCCGACGGCGTCCTTCTTGGACTCCTCCGGCACCCCGAAGAGCATGATCCCGCCGATGCCCGCGGCGACCGCGTCGGCCGCCGCCTTCCGCAGGGAGTCCCGGGAGTGCTGCAGCACGCCCGGCATCGTCTGCAGCGGCACCGGCTCGGTCACGTCCTCGCGGACGAACGCGGGCAGGATCAGCTCGGCCGGATGCAGCCGGGTCTCCGCGACCATGCGGCGCATGGTCGGGTTCACCCGCAGCCGGCGCGGCCGCGCACCGGGGAAACTGCCGTACGTGGTGCTCAAGAGCGTGCCCTCCTCCGCGATCCCGGCCGTCGCTCGCTCGGGCGGGTGACCGGCTCCCCGGCCTCGACCGCGGCCTGCCGCCGCGCCGCCCCGAAGTCCGCGAGCGCCTCGGCGAGCTTGAGCACCGAGGGCTCGGGCGACAGCACGTCCACCCGCAGCCCGTGCTCCTCCGCGGTCTTCGCGGTGGCCGGGCCGATACAGGCGATGACAGTGACATTGTGCGGCTTGCCCGCGATGCCGACGAGGTTCCGCACGGTGGACGACGAGGTGAAGAGCACCGCGTCGAACCCGCCGCCCTTGATGGCCTCACGGGTCTCGGCCGGCGGCGGCGAGGCGCGCACGGTGCGGTACGCGGTCACGTCGTCGACCTCCCAGCCCAGCTCGATCAGCCCGGCGACCAGGGTCTCGGTGGCGATGTCGGCCCGCGGCAGGAAGACGCGGTCGATCGGGTCGAAGACCGGGTCGTAGGGCGGCCAGTCCTCCAGCAGCCCGGCCGCGGACTGCTCACCGCTGGGCACCAGATCCGGCTTCACCCCGAAGTCGATCAGCGACTTCGCGGTCTGCTCACCCACCGCCGCGACCTTGATCCCGGCGAACGCGCGGGCGTCGAGCCCGTACTCCTCGAACTTCTCCCGCACCGCCTTGACCGCGTTGACCGAGGTGAAGGCGATCCACTCATAGCGCCCGGTGACCAGGCCCTTGACCGCGCGCTCCATCTGCTGCGGGGTGCGCGGCGGCTCCACGGCGATCGTCGGCACCTCGCTGGGCACCGCGCCGTAGCCGCGCAGCTGGTCCGAGAGCGAGGCGGCCTGCTCCTTGGTGCGCGGCACCAGGACCTTCCAGCCGAACAGCGGCTTGGACTCGAACCAGGAGAGCTGATCGCGGCGGCCGGCCGCGCTCTGCTCGCCGACCACGGCTATCACCGGCTGTGCGCCCTGCGGCGACGGCAGCACCTTGGCCGCCTTCAGCACCTGGGCGATGGTCCCCAGCGTCGCGGTCCAGGTCCGCTGGCGGGTGGTGGTGCCGCCCACGGTGACGGTGAGCGGGGTGTCCGGCTTGCGGCCCGCGGCCACCAGCTCACCCGCGGCGGCGGCCACCGTCTCCAGGGTCGCGGAGACCACGGCGGTCGCGTCGGACGAGCCGACCTCGCTCCAGCAGCGCTCATCGGCGGCCAGGGCGTCCACGAAGCGCACATCCGCGCTGTGGGCGTCCCGCAGCGGCACCCCCGCATAGGCGGGCACACCCACCGCGGCGGCCACACCCGGCACCACCTCGAAGAGGATGCCCTCGGCGGCGCAGGCGAGCATCTCGTCGGCGGCGTATCCGTCGAGGCCGGGGTCGCCCGCGACCGCGCGGACGACCCGCTTGCCGCCGCGCGCGGCCGTCATGACAAGATTGGCGGTGTCCCGGAGTACCGGGACGGCGGCGGTGGCTGACGACCCATCAGCGTCCGCCTGCCGCGGCGCGCCCTGAGCGTCCGCGGCCACGCCCGGCCTGACGTGCCTCCGCACCACGTCGAGCACTTGCGGGTCGGCGATCAGTACGTCCGCGGTGGCCAGAGCCTCCACGGCGCGCAAGGTCAGCAGGCCCGGATCTCCGGGGCCCGCACCGAGGAAGGTGACGTGTCCGCAGCCGGGGTGATTCGGGACGGTGGGGTTCAAAGTGCTCGCTCCCCCATAAGACCGGCCGCACCCTTGGCGAGCATCTCGGCGGCGAGTTCGCGACCGAGGTCCCCGGCCTCACTGGGCGACGCGGGTACGGGACCGGTGGTGGACAGCTGCACCAGCGTCGTGCCGTCGAGAGAGCCGACGACGCCGCGCAGGCGCATTTCGGTGACAACCTGACCGTCGGCCAGCAGGTCGGCCAGCGCCCCCACGGGTGCGCTGCAGCCGGCCTCCAGGGCGGCGAGCAGGGATCGCTCGGCGGTCACGGCGACCCGCGTGTACGGGTCGTCGATCTCGGCGAGCCGGGCAGTGAGCGCCACGCTGGACGCGGCACACTCCACTGCCAGGGCCCCCTGGCCGGGGGCGGGCAAAACATGGCCGACATCGAGCAGCTCGGTCGCCTCGCCGATCCGCCCCAGACGGATCAGGCCGGCGGCGGCGAGCACCACGGCGTCCAGCCGTCCGGACCGGACGTAGCCGATGCGGGTGTCGACGTTGCCGCGTATCGGCACGGTCTCGATGTCGAGGCCGAAGGAGCGGGCCCACGCGTTGAGCTGGGCCGCGCGCCGCGGGGATCCGGTGCCTATCCGGGACCCCGGGGGAAGCTCGGCGAAGGTGAGCCCGTCCCGGGCGATCAGCGCGTCGCGCGGGTCCTCGCGGCGCGGTATCGCGGCCAGCCGCAGCCCGTCGGGCTCCGCGGTGGGAAGGTCCTTCAGCGAGTGCACGGCCAGGTCGAGCTCACCGCTCAGCAGCGCCTCGCGCAGCGCCGAGACGAACACGCCGGTGCCGCCGATCTGCGCGAGGTGCTCCCGCGAGGTGTCGCCGTACGTGGTGATCTCGACCAGTTCCACGGGGCGCCCGGTGACCTCCCGCACCAGGTCCGCGACCAGGCCGGACTGGGCCATGGCGAGCGCGCTGCGGCGGGTGCCCAGACGCAGCGGCGGGGTGCCGCCGGAGGCGGCGGGTGAGGGGGTGGCGTTCATGGCCGGCCTCCCTTCGGGTCGTTCGGTTCGGCCGCGCGGGCCGAGCCGTCGGCACGGCTGACGGCGGCGACCGCCTGCGGATCGAGGTCGAAGAGCTCGCGCAGCGCGTCCGCGTAACCGGCACCACCCGGAGTGCTCGCCAGCTGCTTGACCCGCACGGTGGGCGCGTGCAGCAGCTTGTCGACGACCCTGCGCACGGTCTGCGTGATCTCGGACCGCTGCTTGTCGTCCAGATCCGGAAGGCGCCCGTCGAGCCGGGCGATCTCACTCGCGACGACGTCCGCCGCCATGGTACGCAGCGCGACCACCGTCGGGGTGATGTGCGCGGCGCGCTGGGCAGCGCCGAAGGCGGCCACCTCGGCGGAGACGATGGTCCGCACCTTGTCCACGTCGGCGGCCATCGCCCCGGCGGACGAGCCCGGCGCCCCGGACGGCTCGGCGGCCGCCTCGGCGAGGGACTCGATGTCGACCAGGTGCAGCCCCTCGATCCGGTGCGCCGCCGCGTCGATGTCGCGCGGCATCGCCAGGTCGAGCAGCGAGACGTCCGTCCCCGCGCGGTGGACCCCGGGCGGGCAGGCCGCGCGCTGGGCGAGCGCGGTGCGCAGCTCCGCGGCGGTCAGCACCAGCCCGGTCGCGCCCGTACAGGAGACGACGATGTCGGCGTGCGGCAGCTCGGCGGAGACCCGGTCCCGCGGCACGGCGCGGGCCACCAGCGGCTCGCGCAACGTTTCATCACCCTCGGCCAGGATCGCGGCCGGGGTGGCCGCGTGCTGCTGGACCAGGGACTCGGCCAGGCGCAGCGCCCGCTCCAACGTCCTGTTGGCGATCACCAGTTCTGTCACACCGGCGCGCGCGAGCGTCGCCGCGGCCAGCGAGGACATCGAACCGGCGCCGATCACCAGGGCCCGCTTGCCCCGGGCCCACTCCGCCACCGGCGCGCCCTGGGCCAGCTGCTCCAGACCGAAGGTGACCAGCGACTGGCCCGCCCGGTCGATACCGGTCTCGCTGTGGGCCCGCTTGCCGACCCGCAGCGCCTGCTGGAAGAGATCGTTCAGCAGCCGTCCGGCGGTGTGCAGCTCCTGCCCCAGCGCGAGCGCGTCCTTGATCTGGCCGAGGATCTGGCCCTCGCCGACGACCATCGAGTCCAGCCCGCAGGCCACCGAGAAGAGGTGGTGGACGGCCCGGTCCTCGTAGTGGACGTAGAGATACGGGGTGAGCTCGTCCAGTCCGACGCCGGTGTGCTGGGCGAGCAGCGTGGACAGCTCGGCGACCCCGGCGTGGAACTTGTCCACGTCGGCGTAGAGCTCGATGCGGTTGCAGGTGGCCAGCACCGCGGCCTCGGTGGCGGGCTCGGCGGCGAGGGTGTCCTGCACCAGCTTCGCCTGCTCGTCCCCCACCAGGGCGGCGCGCTCCAGCACGCTCACGGGCGCGCTGCGGTGGCTCAGTCCGACGACGAGGAGACTCATGCCGGCATCACGGCGGGCACGTCCCCGTCAGGTCCTTGCCGACCGCTGTCGGCGCCGGGGCCGCCGGAGGGCGCGCGATGCGGCACGGGCGGCGGTGGAACGGCTCCCGCGGCCTCCTCGGGGGCGGTGACCTCCTCACCCGCCTTGCGCTGCTCGTGGAAGGCGAGGATCTGCAGCTCGATGGAGAGATCGACCTTGCGCACGTCCACCCCGTCCGGAACGGTCAGCACGGTGGGCGCGAAGTTGAGGATCGAGGTGATCCCGGCGGCGACGAGCCGGTCGCAGACCTGCTGGGCCGCGCCCGCCGGGGTGGCGATGACGCCGATCGAGACGCCGTTGTCCGTGATGATCTTCTCGAGCTCGTCGGTGTGCTGCACCGGGATGCCCGCGACCGGCTTCCCGGCCATGGTGGGGTCGGCGTCGATCAGCGCGGCGACCCGGAAGCCACGGGAGGCGAAGCCGCCGTAGTTGGCGAGCGCGGCGCCGAGATTACCGATACCGACGATCACAACCGGCCAGTCCTGGGTGAGCCCGAGCTCCCGCGAGATCTGGTAGACGAGGTACTCGACGTCATAGCCGACACCGCGGGTGCCGTACGAACCGAGATAGGAGAAGTCCTTGCGCAGCTTGGCCGAATTGACGCCGGCCGCGGTGGCCAGCTCCTCCGAGGACACCGTGGGCACCGAGCGCTCCGAGAGAGCGGTCAGGGCACGCAGATACAGCGGTAGCCGGGCGACGGTGGCCTCGGGGATCCCTCGGCTGCGGGTCGCCGGTCGGTGAGTTCGGCCAGTTGCCACGGTGCTCCTGCGGGTAGAGCGAGGCTGTGGGCGGCCGGGTGTTTCATGACCGCCCCATCGACAGCAGGCTATGTCTTTGTGAACGCGTGCACAAAGATGGTGTCCGCTTTGTCCGAGCAAAGTGACCGGTGTCACGCGCCTTTTCGCGCCAGCCGCGGAACCACCACCTGCGTCACACCGTTCCCGGCAGGCACGCTCGTACCGCTGGGCCGCCGACCGGAGCACAGGCCCTCACTCCTCACCTTTTTACCCCCGGACAGCAACAAAACGCCCACGATCGTAATCGACCGAGAGCCCACTTCCGAACTCGTGGAAGCGGGCCCGCCCGGCGCGGGCAGGCAGAATGAAGGGCATGAGTCCGTTGCTGCGCCGCACCCCGCGGAAGAAGCCCTCCGAGCGCACGGTCACGCTGATCGGCAAGCCCGACTGCCATCTGTGCGAGGACGCCGAGGCCGTGGTCGAAGAGGTCTGCGGCGCGCTGGGCACTCCCTGGGAGAAGAAGGACATCACCCAGGACGAGGAGCTGTACCGCGCCTACTGGGAGCAGATCCCGGTGGTGCTCATCGACGGCGAACAGCATGACTTCTGGCGGGTGAATCCCCAGCGGCTGCGCGCCGCGCTCGGCGGCTGATCCCGCCCCCGCGAGGCGGCTGATTCCGGCCCCCTGCGCGGCCTCCCTTTCGCGTAACCTGAATCGGCCCGACACCCGGGCGTAACGGGATGCGCCGGAGCGCTGGCTATGCTCGCTCCATGGCCGCACTGGGATGGTTCACCCGACGTCGACGACCCGCCACCGAGCGGAGTGTCCTCGCCGGAGAGGCATCGGCCGAGGCGGCGCGCAAGTCGTCGGCCGAGACCCCCGCACCGCAGCCCCCCGCCGAACCGGAGTTCCCCGTCGTCGGCGACGAGCGGGCCGCCGCCTTCTTCGACCTGGACAACACGGTCATGCAGGGCGCCGCGATCTTCCACTTCGGCCGCGGCCTCTACAAGCGGCACTTCTTCCGCAAGCGCGAACTCGCCCGCTTCGCGTGGCAGCAGACCTGGTTCCGGGTGGCCGGCGTCGAGGACCCGGCGCATATGGAGGACGTGCGCAGCAGCGCCCTGTCCATCGTCAAGGGCCACCGGGTCTCCGAGCTGATGTCGATCGGCGAGGAGATCTACGACGAGTACATGGCCGACCGCATCTGGCCCGGCACCCGCGCCCTCGCCCAGGCGCATCTGGACGCCGGGCAGCGGGTCTGGCTGGTGACCGCCGCGCCGGTCGAGACCGCGACGATCATCGCCCGGCGGCTCGGCCTGACCGGGGCGCTGGGCACGGTGGCCGAGTCGGTGGGCGGCGTCTACACCGGCCGGCTGGTCGGCGAGCCGCTGCACGGCCCGGCCAAGGCGGAGGCCGTACGGGCGCTGGCGACGGCCGAGGGGCTGGACCTCTCCCGCTGCGCGGCCTACAGCGACTCCGCGAACGACATCCCGATGCTGTCGATCGTGGGCCATCCGTACGCGGTGAACCCGGACACCCGGCTGCGCAAGCACGCCCGTGAGCACAGCTGGCGGCTGCGCGACTACCGCACCGGCCGCAAGGCGGCCAAGATCGGCATTCCGGCGGCGGCCGGGGTGGGCGCGGTGGCGGGCGGCACGGCGGCCGCCGTGGCCCTGCACCGCCGACGCCGCTGACGGCAGGCACGACGGGGAGCACGGACCGCACGCACGACTGAGACCACCGGCGTCGCCGACCGCGGGCGGCCAGGAGCTCACTCCACCCCCCTGACCTCCCGCTGAGCCCCTTCCGGCGCGCCTCCCTCGGGCCCCGCTGACCGCTCGCGCACGACCGTGACCGAGGACGGTCAAGGCTGACCGCCGATCGCGCTCCGTGACGATGCGCCCCTCGATACGCAGCGTCACCAACCGAACGCGCCCGCCCAGTTTCGGTCATTCCGCGCGTCTTACCCCACAGCGCTCCCGCCAGTCCCCTTACCGCCGCTTTGTCACAACACGCCACGCAATCGCACAACCCACGAACGATTCCGATCAATTAGCGCTACACGTTCGATACTTGATGGGTCATCAATCCATAACAGAGCGAACGGAAACGATGATTTGAACAACTGGGTGTAGTGCCGCCTGTACGAAGCGTTATTCTCCTTAGACGCAAACCGGTACCCACACGTCCCTACGGCGGGTGACGGTCCCGTACTGCTCGTGATGGAAGCTCTGCCTCTGGGAGTCTCGTGTACCCACACGTCGGGGTTGACGCCTCGGGCCTGGCTACGCTGCGCGCAACGGTCCTTGACTGTCTGCGCGGCTTCGTCCCCACCGCGTATGCCGTCCCCGCCCTCGCCACCCCCCTGCCCGTCAGCCCAGCCGTCGGCACGGTCAATCGCCCCGGCCAGGCCGGTCCGTGCTACGCACTGGCGGACGGCGGCGCCGCGGTCAGCAGACGCTCCCGCGGCTCCACCACCCCCACCGCCCGGCGCCCCGGCGCCGACAGCGACAGCCGCCGCATGATGGACCTCGTCGAGCGCGCCCAGTCCGGAGAGGCCGAGGCGTTCGGCAGGCTCTACGACCAGTACGCCGACACGGTCTACCGCTACATCTACTACCGCGTGGGCGGCAAGGCCACGGCCGAGGACCTCACCAGCGAGACGTTCCTGCGCGCCCTGCGCCGCATCGGCACCTTCACCTGGCAGGGCCGCGACTTCGGCGCCTGGCTGGTGACCATCGCGCGCAACCTCGTCGCCGACCACTTCAAGTCCAGCCGCTTCCGGCTGGAGGTCACCACCGGCGAGATGCTCGACGCCAACGAGGTCGAGCGCAGCCCCGAGGACTCCGTCCTCGAATCGCTGTCCAACGCGGCCCTGCTGCAGGCGGTGCGAAAACTCAACCCGCAGCAGCAGGAGTGCGTGACGCTCCGCTTCCTCCAGGGCCTCTCGGTCGCCGAGACCGCCCGGGTCATGGGGAAGAACGAGGGCGCGATCAAAACCCTTCAGTACCGGGCCGTGCGCACCCTGGCCCGGCTTCTTCCGGACGACGCCCGCTGACCACCCGTAGCCGTCCGGCCACGGACCGTCCGCCTTTGGGCAGGGCGTAACCCGGGCGCTGCGCCGCTCGTTGTGGGGGATGCAGGCGCCTCGTGGTCGTACCCTGCCCGTAGTCCACTCACTCGATCGGGTGGACGCGCGCATGGCACGGAACCCTCGGGTGTCCTGGGGAGTCGACCGTCACGACGAGAGGAGGTGCCGCCTGTGATCGCGAACGTATCGGCACACCGGCGGGCGAACGCCTTCGCCAAGGCCTTGGAGGCCCTGGAGGCCCTGGAGAGCAACCACCAGGCCGCCCAGGACAATGCGCCGCAGCAACAGCCAGGTTCCCCATCGGCGGAGAGCGCCGAGCGGAGACGGTTGCTGGCCCTGGCGAGCGGGCTGGGCGAGCTGCCGGCACCGACATTGGACCCGGAGGTCCGGGTGACGCAGCGGGCGCAGTTGCTCGCCGCCATGGAGGCGGCCTTCGCCGAGGGCGCGCCACGCGTGCCCGAGCAGCGCCGCCGCACCGGCGGCGCCCACCGTGCCAAACCCCCGGTGGCGAGACTGCGCCCCCGTTCCCGCTGGTCCAAGGGGCTCGCGGCCGGGGGGCTCACCGTCGGCGTCGCGGCGGGTGCCTTCGGCGGCGTCGCCGCCGCCAGCTCGGACGCACTGCCGGGCGACACCCTCTACGGGTTCAAGCGCGGCATGGAGGACCTCAAGCTGGAGATGGCGGACGGCGACGCCGACCGGGGCCGGATCTATCTGGACCAGGCGTCGACGCGGATGAGCGAGGCGCGCCGGCTGATGGAGCGCACCCGCACCGGCGATCTGGACCATGACTCGCTGGGCGAGATCCGCCGGGCCCTGGCCGGGATGCGCCATGACGCCTCCGAGGGCCACCGGCTGCTGCACCAGGTCTACGAGCGCGACGGCTCGCTCGGCCCGATCCAGCAGCTGTCGTCCTTCTCCCAGGCCCACCGTGGCGGCTGGAGCCGACTGCGCGAGCAGCTCCCGGTGCAGCTGATGGACGTCGGCGACGACGTGAGCTCGGTCTTCGACGCCATAGACCAAGAGGTCGGCCCGCTGCGGGCGTTGCTGCCCACGAAGAAGGAGCAGGAGGGCCCGTCCGGCCAGACCGGGCACGCGCCCGAGCGCGCCGACGGGGTGGCCCCCGGCGACCGTCCGGCGTCCACCTCGGCCACCCCGAGCGGCAGCCGCACCGGCGAGACCACCGCCCGCCCGCACCCGTCGTCCTCGTCAAGCGCCCACGACCAGAGCGGCGGTCTGGTGGGCGGCGCCGGGGACCTGCTGGACCCGCCGCTCGGCGGCGCGACCCCCAGCCCGTCCACGGGCAAGGGCGACCCGGGCGGCAAGACGTCGTCCCAGCCGGACATCACCATCCCCCCGCTGCTGCCGGACCTGCTGCCGGGCCTGAGCATCGACGGCGACGACACGAGGTGACGACGTCCTGAGGGCGGGTGGTGTGCGCTACCGCCCACCACCCGCCCTCAGACCACGCCACGCCTCAGAAGAACACCGACCGCCGCCGCACCAGCAACTTGGCCCCTCTCCCGGCCGCCCTCACATGGCTCGGCCCTGGCGGGCCTCCCCAGCTTCGGCCGACTCCGCCGGACTCCGTCCGTCGGACCACGCGGCCGCGCCCACATCACGCCGCCCGCAGGGGCAAGCCTCAGAAGAACACCGACCGCCGCTGCACCAGCAACTTGTAGAGCGTGTGCTGGATCGTTTCTCGTACCTGGTCCGTCAGGTTGAACATCAGCATCGGGTCGTCCGCCGCCTCCGGCGGATGCCCGTCGGTGGGGATGGGCTCGCCGAACTGGATCGTCCACTTCGTCGGCAGCGGCACCGCGCCCAGCGGCCCCAGCAGCGGGAAGGTCGGCGTGACCGGGAAGTACGGCAGGCCGAGCAGCCGGGCCAGCGTCTTCGCGTTCCCCACCATCGGGTAGATCTCCTCCGCGCCCACGATCGAGCACGGCACGATCGGCGCCCCCGCGCGCAGCGCGGTCGAGACGAAGCCGCCCCGCCCGAAGCGCTGCAGCTTGTACCGCTCCGAGAACGGCTTGCCGATCCCCTTGAAGCCCTCCGGCATCACCCCGACCACCTCGCCGCGCTCCAGCAGCAGCTGGGCGTCCTCGGAGCAGGCGAGGGTGTGACCCGCCTTGCGCGCCAGCTCGTTGACGACCGGCAGCACGAAGACGAGGTCGGCCGCGAGCAGCCGAAGATGGCGCTTGGCCGGGTGGTTGTCGTGCACCGCGACCTGGAGCATCAGCCCGTCCAGCGGCAGCACCCCGGAGTGGTTGGCGACGACGAGCGCACCGCCGCTGTCGGGGATGTTCTCGATCCCCTTCACCTCGACCCGGAAGTACTTCTCGTACAGCGGGCGGAGCAGGGACATCAGGACCTGCTCGGTCAGATCGTGGTCGTAGCCGAAGTCGTCGACCTCGTAGTCCCCGGTGATCCGGCGGCGCAGAAAGCTCAGCCCGTGGGCGAGTTTGCGCTCCCAGTCGCCGCTGCCCGGGGCCTGCTTGGGCGGGTCGGGCGGCAGGGGCGGCACGGCCGCGGCCGCCGTCTGGGGGCGCTGTTCGAGCGCCTCGTCGCGCTGCTGCGGTACGGGCTTGAGCGAGCCCTGGGAGCGACCGCCGCGCCCCAGCCGAGGGACCTTCCTCCGGGAAGACCGGGGCTCCTCACCGAACGGAATGACCTTGGCGTCCGCCATGGTGGTTGCGCTCCTCACGTCTGGGCGCCGGCGGGCAGCAGCGCGGCGAGCCGATCGATGGTACGGGCGAGGGTCTCGGGCGGGAGCAGCCCGGGACCACGGCTGTGCGCGTAGTCCGCGAGGGCACCGGCGGTGGTGTGCTCGGGTTCGAATCCCAGGGTCTCGCGCATCTGGTTGGTGGCCACCACCCGGCCGTGGGTGAGCAGCCGGATCTGCTCGGGCGAGAAGTCGGTGATGCCGAGGGACCGCAGCGCGGTGCGGGCCCATCGCAGGGTGGGCAGCAGCAGCGGCATGGTGGGGCGGCCGAGTCGCCGGGCGGCCTGGGAGAGCAGCAGCACCCCGTCTCCGGCGATGTTGAACGTGCCGCTGTTGAGCGTGGACCGGCGCGGCTCGGAGGCCCCGATCCGCAGCACCTCGATGGCGTCCTTCTCATGGACGAACTGCAGCCGCGGGTCATAGCCGATGACGGTGGGCAGCACGGGCAGCGCGAAGTACTCGGCGAGCGGTGAGTCCGCGCAGGGCCCCAGGATGTTGGCGAAGCGCAGCACGCACACCGCGACATCGGGGCGGCGCCGGGCGAAACCGCGGACATATCCCTCGACCTCGACGGTGTCCTTGGCGAAGCCGCCGCTCGGCAGGGATTTGGGCGGGGTGGTCTCGCTGAAGACGGCGGGGTCGCGGGGCGCGGAGCCGTACACATTGGTGCTGGACTTCACCACCAGCCGCTGCACCGACGGGGCCTTCTGGCAGGCGCCGAGCAGCTGCATGGTGCCGATGACATTGGTCTCCTTGATCGAGGCGCGATTGCCGCGCGCCCCCAGCGGAGTCCCGTTGATATCCATGTGGACGACCGTGTGGACGCCGTATTCGGCGAGCAGTTTCCCGATCGTGGGATGACGGATATCGGCTCGGACGAAGTCGGCGCCGCCGAGGTGGTGTTCGGGCGGGACGGCGTCCACGCCGATCACCCGCTCCACATCGGGTTCGCGCTGTATGCGCCGGACGAAACGGCCTCCCAGCCGGCGAGCGACCCCGGTGACGAGCACGACCTTTCCCAAGATCAGCGCCTTCCTTCCCACCCTCGTCCGAGCTGGGCTGTGCCGAACACCGTAACCGCTCGATGTTGCGCTGTGATGACCACTCGCCGCGCGCTGCGCGTTTTAAGCCGGGGCCGGCGGGGCCGCAGTGGCGCAGATCCGTGCCACACACGCACCGCAGCCCTTCCACCGGTGGTGGAAGGGCTGCGGGACGAACACAGCGTCGCTTGCTTACTTCTTGTTACGACGCTGGACGCGCGTGCGCTTGAGCAGCTTGCGGTGCTTCTTCTTCGCCATCCGCTTGCGCCGCTTCTTGATAACAGAGCCCACGACTACCCTCGCTCACTTCGATTCACTCGGTGCGGGGCGTCCGAGCCCACACGACCTACATCGGGCCAGCCTACCCGCCGCCGAGCGAACCACGTAATCCGAGGGTCCTCCCCGGGCCCGGAAAGCGCCTAGGCGGACTCCACCCCCACATACGATTCGCGGAGGTATTCATGAACCGCTTGCTCTGGGACCCGGAAAGACCTGCCCACCCGGATCGCCGGCAGATGACCGCTGTGCACCAAGCGGTACACGGTCATCTTGGACACTCGCATCACCGAGGCGACTTCCGCCACGGTCAGAAACTGAACCTCGTTCAGAGGCCGTTCGCCAGCAGCCATGACACAACACCTGAACCTTCCGCACATGTCGGGCACCGGCTTCCCCTCCGGTGACTCCTTGTCGCATGCGCGCTCCACCCCAGGTTAGGGGCGGGTGATGCAAGTGGGGAAGAGGAGTAGCGATCGGACGCCTACTGTGACAGACACGCTCGATTGAGTACATAGCGAGTAAGCGGCCGGTAGTAACCGGACCGCACAGCGTCATCAAGCGGAACGGCGACGGACACCCGTCCCTCGGCCTCACCGACGAACAGCGCGGGGTCGTCCGTATCCCCGAGACCAATGGCCTCAAAGCCCAGCTGACCTGCACCGCAGACCCATCCGTGGTCCCCGATGACCAGCCCCGGCAGCGGGCCGCCGGACTCCGCGGCAGAGCCCAGCGCGACCCGAACCGGGAGCGGCGAATGGCTGTGGGCGCCCGGCTCACTCAGGGTCGGGCGAGCGCCGGGCGCCTGCACCATCGCAATACCTCGTACGTAGGCGAGCCGGTGGGTACGTACGCCGAACCGCGTCGTTATGTCGATACATCTACCGTGCGCGGGAGTGAGGACACGGCAGCCCGCCGCCGAGAGCGCCGACGCCAACGCGGCGTAGAACCCGAGGAGACGGTGGGGATGGCCGGTGCCGAGGAGCACGGGGAGCCGGTCCCGGGCGGCGACGCGCAGCCGGTCCGCGAAGGCGTGCAGCGCGGCGATCGTCAGCTCTGGATCGATCACATCCGGCCCCGAAACATTGGCCGGGTCGACCGAAACCCCACATTTGGCGCCCATCAGGCTGAGCAATTCCGTAAAGGACCAGTCGTATTCGGGCTCCAGACCGAGCAGCACCCGGGGGTCCCGGGCGGCGAAGAGCCGATAGCGGCGGAGGCTCTCCTCCCGGCTCGTCGCCACGGGTCCGGCGAGCCGCGCCGCCAGCAGATGCGCGCGCAGCGCGGCGGTACTCAACACGTCACCGATGCTGACGGACGCACCCCGCCGGCCGCCCGGTTATGCCGGCAGACCCCACGGTTGGCGTAATGCCCGTTTGGTCAGCCCCTCGTCCGCGCGTTCCCGCTGGGCGTGCGGAGGCTTTTCGCGGGGCGTTTCACGGAATCGGCCCGCGGTGCTCACGGAAGCAGCCCGCGGTGCTCACGGAAGCGGCCCGCGATGCTCACGGAAGCAGCCCGTGGTGCGGGAAGACCGACCGGCGCGTCGCCAGGATCGCCTGGTCCAGCCGGTCCGCGGGGTCGTACCCGGACTCGGCGAACTCCCGCCAGCTCGGCTCCCGCCCGTCCGTCATCCGCCGCGGCGCGTCCATCCGGGTCCGCCGGTACACCTCCTGCCGCCACTCCTCCGGCACCGCCGTGGTGGCCTCGACCGGCCGTCCCGCCGCGATCGCGACCAGATGCGTCCAGGACCGCGGCACCACGTCCACCACCGCATAGCCGCCGCCCCCGAGCGCGACCCAGCGCCCGTCCGCATGCTCATGCGCCAGCCGGTGACAGCTCTCGGCGACCGCCCGCTGTGCGTCGACCGTCACCGCCAAGTGTGCGAGGGGGTCCTCGACATGGGTGTCCGCCCCATGCTGGGTCACCAGCGCCTGCGGACGGAACGCCGCCAGCAGCTCCGGCACCACCGCGTGAAAGGCCCGCAGCCATCCCTCGTCCGAGGTCCCGGCCGGCAGCGCCACATTGACCGCCGAGCCCTCGGCGCCGTCCCCGCCCGCCTCCTCCGGCCAGCCGGTCTGCGGGAACAGGGTCCGGGGGTGCTCGTGCAGCGAGATCGTCAGCACCCGCGGATCGTCCCAGAACGCCGCCTGGACCCCGTCCCCGTGATGGACGTCCACATCCACATACGCGACCCGCTCCGCACCCAGCTCCAGGAGCCGCGCGACCGCCAGCGCCGCGTCGTTGTAGATGCAGAACCCGGACGCGCCCCGGGGCATCGCATGGTGCAGCCCGCCCGCGAAGTTCACCGCGTGCAGCGCCTCCCCCCGCCAGACGTCCTCGGCCGCGCCGACCGACTGCCCCGCGATCAGCGCGGACGCCTCGTGCATCCCCGCGAAAGCCGGATCGTCGATCGTCCCCAGGCCGTACGAACCGTCCGCCGACTCCGGGGCGGCCGAGGCGCGCCGTACCGCCTCGATGTACTCCTGCCCGTGCACCAGGCGCAGCGTCGACTCCCCGGCCGGCTTGGCGGCCACCACGTGGACCGCCCGATCCAGCCCGTACGCCTGCACCAACCGCATGGTCAGTGCCAGCCGCACCGGGTCCATCGGGTGCCCGGCGCCGAAGTCGTATCCGGTTACTTCCTCATCCCACATCAACTGTGCGCGGCCGCTCATGCCCGTCACCGTATCCGGCTGGTACAGGGGTGAACGACCTCGCGTACCGGATCGTCACCAGCACGAGCGCCATCGGCACCAGCATCGCTGCCCGATAGTTCCACGCACCGCCCAGCGCGCCGACGAGCGGTGAGCCGATGAGGAAGCCCACGTAGTTGAAGATATTGAGGCGGGCGACGGCTGCGTCGGACGCCCCGGGGAAGAGCCGCCCCGCGGCGGCGAAGGTCTGCGGCACCAGTACGCACAGCCCCAGCCCCAGCAGCGTGAACCCGCCCATCCCCACCCATGGGCCGGGCGCCGCCGCGACCACCGCGAAACCGACGCCCGCGAGCAGCGCCCCGGCCCGGACCACGGCCACCGCGCCGAAGCGGCGCACCCCGAAGTCGCCGAAGGAGCGGCCGAGGAGCGTGGTGACCATATAGACGTTGTACGGGACCGTGGCCAGCTGCTCGGAGCTGTGCAGCACGTCCTCCAGATACTTGGCGCTCCAGTTGGAGACGGTGGAGTCCCCGATATAGGCGAAGGCCATGACGAGACAGAGCGGCAGCAGCGCCCGCATGCTCACGGCGGCGGCGTGGTCGTCGGCTCGGTGGTCGGCTTCGTGGCCCACGTGGTGGTCGGCTTCGTGGCTCATGTGGTGGTCGGCCTGGCGGTCCACGTACCAGCGGCTGGCGATCAGGGCGACGGGCACCAGGGTGGCCACCAGCGGCGCGTAGAGCGTGGGCAGCGGCAGGTCCCAGTGCGCGCCCACCCAGGCGAGCGAGGCCCCGGCGATCCCGCCCAGGCTGTACGCGCCGTGGAAGCCGAGCATGATGCTGCGGCCGTACGCACGCTGCAGGCTCACCCCGAGCATGTTCATCGACGCGTCGAGCGCCCCGACCGTCAGCCCGAACACCGCCAGGGCCGCCGCGAGCTGCCACACCGTCGTACCCGATCCGGCGGCCAGCAGGGCGACGGAGACGATGGGCTGCACCATGCGGAGGACGAGCCCCGGGCGCATCCGCTTGACGAGATGCTCGGTGCCGACGCTGCCCACACCGGCGAGGATCGGTACGGCGGCCAGGAAGAGGGGCAACAGCCCGTCGGATATCCCGTACCGATCCTGCAGCGCGGGTATGCGCGTCACCAGCAGAGCGAAGATCGCGCCCTGGACGAAGAAACTGATGGCCAATGAGGCCCGGCCCTGCCGAAGCCGGCGGCTCGGACGCGAATCCGTCATGGGCGTGGAGCGTACGGCCCCGGACTACTTGTGGGTAGAGGTGAGCAACCCTCGCAGTTCGGCCATGTGGACGAAACGGTCCCGGGCCGCGGCGAGCTTGGCGGCGGGTGTCATGGCCGTGTAGCCGTACACATCCATCCCGGCGGCCACGGCGGCCTGGACCCCGAGCGGGCTGTCCTCGACGACGGCACAGCGCTCGGGCGCCACCCCCATCCGCTCGGCCGCGTGCAGAAACAGATCCGGGGCGGGCTTGCCCCGGCCCACGTCCTCGGAGCTGAAGATGCGGTCCTCACCGAAGAGGTCGTACAGCCCGGTCGTACGGAGGGCGACGCGGATGCGCTCATGGCTGCCGGAGGAGGCGACGCAGTACGGCACCCCGTCGGCCCGCAGCTTCTCCAGCACCTCGGACACCCCGGCCACCGGCTGCAGCTCCTGGCGGAAGGCGTCGAAGACCCGGGCGTGGAAGGTGGTGTCGAAGTCCGGCGGCAGCCGTCGGCCCGAGCGCTCGAAGACCAGCTCATGGATGCGATGCATGGCGGAGCCCATGTAGTCGCGTATGGAGTCCTCGTAGCTGGTGGGGTGGCCCAACTCGGTGAGGTAGGCGGCGAGATGCCGATTGGAGATGGGCTCGCTGTCGACGAGCACTCCATCGTTGTCGAAGATCACCAGGTCATAGCGCATGCGGCCAGCCTACAAACTGAAATGAGAAAAGCCCGGTTGAGAGCCGAAGCTCTCAACCGGGCTTTTCTTAAAAATTGTTCGGCGGTGTCCTACTCTCCCACAGGGTCCCCCCTGCAGTACCATCGGCGCTGAAAGGCTTAGCTTCCGGGTTCGAAATGTAACCGGGCGTTTCCCTAACGCTATGACCACCGAAACACTATGAAGTTGAACCGGAACCACACCCCAAAGAAACAACAAAGGGGGGTTCAATACGGTTCGTTGCTTCAGAACCAACACAGTGGACGCGAGCACCTGAGGACAAGCCCTCGGCCTATTAGTACCAGTCAACTCCACCGGTTACCCGGCTTCCATATCTGGCCTATCAACCCAGTCGTCTACTGGGAGCCTTAACCCATCAAGTGGGTGGGAGTCCTCATCTCGAAGCAGGCTTCCCGCTTAGATGCTTTCAGCGGTTATCCCTCCCGAACGTAGCCAACCAGCCATGCTCTTGGCAGAACAACTGGCACACCAGAGGTTCGTCCGTCCCGGTCCTCTCGTACTAGGGACAGCCCTTCTCAAGACTCCTACGCGCACAGCGGATAGGGACCGAACTGTCTCACGACGTTCTAAACCCAGCTCGCGTACCGCTTTAATGGGCGAACAGCCCAACCCTTGGGACCGACTCCAGCCCCAGGATGCGACGAGCCGACATCGAGGTGCCAAACCATCCCGTCGATATGGACTCTTGGGGAAGATCAGCCTGTTATCCCCGGGGTACCTTTTATCCGTTGAGCGACGGCGCTTCCACAAGCCACCGCCGGATCACTAGTCCCGACTTTCGTCCCTGCTCGACCCGTCGGTCTCACAGTCAAGCTCCCTTGTGCACTTACACTCAACACCTGATTGCCAACCAGGCTGAGGGAACCTTTGGGCGCCTCCGTTACTCTTTAGGAGGCAACCGCCCCAGTTAAACTACCCACCAGACACTGTCCCTGATCCGGATCACGGACCCAGGTTAGACATCCAGCACGACCAGAGTGGTATTTCAACAATGACTCCCCCTGAACTGGCGTCCAGGGTTCACAGTCTCCCACCTATCCTACACAAGCCGAACCGAACACCAATATCAAGCTATAGTAAAGGTCCCGGGGTCTTTCCGTCCTGCTGCGCGAAACGAGCATCTTTACTCGTAGTGCAATTTCACCGGGCCTATGGTTGAGACAGTCGAGAAGTCGTTACGCCATTCGTGCAGGTCGGAACTTACCCGACAAGGAATTTCGCTACCTTAGGATGGTTATAGTTACCACCGCCGTTTACTGGCGCTTAAGTTCTCAGCTTCGCCACACCGAAATGTGACTAACCGGTCCCCTTAACGTTCCAGCACCGGGCAGGCGTCAGTCCGTATACATCGCCTTACGGCTTCGCACGGACCTGTGTTTTTAGTAAACAGTCGCTTCTCGCTGGTCTCTGCGGCCACCACCGGCTCACACCGCAAGGGTGATCACCAGCAATGGCCCCCTTCTCCCGAAGTTACGGGGGCATTTTGCCGAGTTCCTTAACCATAGTTCACCCGAACGCCTCGGTATTCTCTACCTGACCACCTGAGTCGGTTTAGGGTACGGGCCGCCATGAAACTCGCTAGAGGCTTTTCTCGACAGCATAGGATCATCCACTTCACCACAATCGGCTCGGCATCAGGTCTCACCCACATGAGGGACGGATTTACCTACCCCTCGAGCTACACCCTTACCCCGGGACAACCACCGCCCGGGCTGGACTACCTTCCTGCGTCACCCCATCACTCACCTACTACAGGTCTGGTCCGTCGGCTCCACCACTCCCCTTTGCCCGAAGGCTCCGGGGCGGCTTCACGGACTTAGCATCGCCTGGTTCGACGTTGGCGCTTCAAAGCGGGTACCGGAATATCAACCGGTTGTCCATCGACTACGCCTGTCGGCCTCGCCTTAGGTCCCGACTTACCCTGGGCAGATCAGCTTGACCCAGGAACCCTTAGTCAATCGGCGCACACGTTTCCCACGTGTGTATCGCTACTCATGCCTGCATTCTCACTCGTGAACCATCCACAACTCGCTTACACGGCTGCTTCACCCGGCACACGACGCTCCCCTACCCATCACAGCGGTCGTTGGACCTCATGCTGCAATGACACGACTTCGGCGGTACGCTTGAGCCCCGCTACATTGTCGGCGCGGAATCACTTGACCAGTGAGCTATTACGCACTCTTTCAAGGATGGCTGCTTCTAAGCCAACCTCCTGGTTGTCTCTGCGACTCCACATCCTTTCCCACTTAGCGTACGCTTAGGGGCCTTAGTCGATGCTCTGGGCTGTTTCCCTCTCGACCATGGAGCTTATCCCCCACAGTCTCACTGCCGCGCTCTCACTTACCGGCATTCGGAGTTTGGCTAAGGTCAGTAACCCGGTAGGGCCCATCGCCTATCCAGTGCTCTACCTCCGGCAAGAAACACACGACGCTGCACCTAAATGCATTTCGGGGAGAACCAGCTATCACGGAGTTTGATTGGCCTTTCACCCCTAACCACAGGTCATCCCCCAGGTTTTCAACCCTGGTGGGTTCGGTCCTCCACGAAGTCTTACCTCCGCTTCAACCTGCCCATGGCTAGATCACTCCGCTTCGGGTCTTGAGCGCGCTACTAAAACGCCCTATTCGGACTCGCTTTCGCTACGGCTTCCCCACACGGGTTAACCTCGCAACACACCGCAAACTCGCAGGCTCATTCTTCAAAAGGCACGCAGTCACGAGACACCAGCAAGCTGATGTCCGACGCTCCCACGGCTTGTAGGCACACGGTTTCAGGTACTATTTCACTCCGCTCCCGCGGTACTTTTCACCATTCCCTCACGGTACTATCCGCTATCGGTCACCAGGGAATATTTAGGCTTAGCGGGTGGTCCCGCCAGATTCACACGGGATTTCTCGGGCCCCGTGCTACTTGGGAAATACTCAAGCAAGTTGCTGACATTTCGGCTACGGGGGTCTTACCCTCTACGCCGGGCCTTTCGCATGCCCTTCGCCTACATCAACAATTTCTGACTCACCGACCGGCCGGCAGACCGATCAAGAGCACTCCCACAACCCCGTATGCGCAACCCCTGCCGGGTATCACACACATACGGTTTAGCCTCATCCAGTTTCGCTCGCCACTACTCCCGGAATCACGGTTGTTTTCTCTTCCTGCGGGTACTGAGATGTTTCACTTCCCCGCGTTCCCTCCACATACCCTATGTGTTCAGGTATGGGTGACAGCCCATGACGACTGCCGGGTTTCCCCATTCGGACACCCCCGGATCAAAGCTCGGTTGACAGCTCCCCGGGGCCTATCGCGGCCTCCCACGTCCTTCATCGGTTCCTGGTGCCAAGGCATCCACCGTGCGCCCTTAAAAACTTGGCCACAGATGCTCGCGTCCACTGTGCAGTTCTCAAACAACGACCCGTACCCCGTCACCCACACCCATTGATGTGGTTCACCGGGACCGGTCGAAGGGACGAGCGTCATAGCCCGTGCCCTCAGACACCCAACAGCGTGCCCGGCATCATCTCTCTACTCGCTCTGTGTTCCACGCCGAAGCAGTACTGACAGAGAAGAGCATCCAGACGATGCCGAATAGTCAACGTTCCACCCATGAGCAAACCGTGCGAGACATGCGCTCGCAGTCGGCTATGCGCTCCTTAGAAAGGAGGTGATCCAGCCGCACCTTCCGGTACGGCTACCTTGTTACGACTTCGTCCCAATCGCCAGTCCCACCTTCGACGGCTCCCCCCACAAGGGTTGGGCCACCGGCTTCGGGTGTTACCGACTTTCGTGACGTGACGGGCGGTGTGTACAAGGCCCGGGAACGTATTCACCGCAGCAATGCTGATCTGCGATTACTAGCGACTCCGACTTCATGGGGTCGAGTTGCAGACCCCAATCCGAACTGAGACCGGCTTTTTGAGATTCGCTCCACCTCACGGCTTCGCAGCTCATTGTACCGGCCATTGTAGCACGTGTGCAGCCCAAGACATAAGGGGCATGATGACTTGACGTCGTCCCCACCTTCCTCCGAGTTGACCCCGGCAGTCTCCTGTGAGTCCCCATCACCCCGAAAGGCATGCTGGCAACACAGAACAAGGGTTGCGCTCGTTGCGGGACTTAACCCAACATCTCACGACACGAGCTGACGACAGCCATGCACCACCTGTACACCGACCACAAGGGGCACCCATCTCTGGATGTTTCCGGTGTATGTCAAGCCTTGGTAAGGTTCTTCGCGTTGCGTCGAATTAAGCCACATGCTCCGCCGCTTGTGCGGGCCCCCGTCAATTCCTTTGAGTTTTAGCCTTGCGGCCGTACTCCCCAGGCGGGGAACTTAATGCGTTAGCTGCGGCGCGGACGACGTGGAATGTCGCCCACACCTAGTTCCCAACGTTTACGGCGTGGACTACCAGGGTATCTAATCCTGTTCGCTCCCCACGCTTTCGCTCCTCAGCGTCAGTATCGGCCCAGAGATCCGCCTTCGCCACCGGTGTTCCTCCTGATATCTGCGCATTTCACCGCTACACCAGGAATTCCGATCTCCCCTACCGAACTCTAGCCTGCCCGTATCGAATGCAGACCCGGAGTTAAGCCCCGGGCTTTCACATCCGACGCGACAAGCCGCCTACGAGCTCTTTACGCCCAATAATTCCGGACAACGCTTGCGCCCTACGTATTACCGCGGCTGCTGGCACGTAGTTAGCCGGCGCTTCTTCTGCAGGTACCGTCACTCTCGCTTCTTCCCTGCTGAAAGAGGTTTACAACCCGAAGGCCGTCATCCCTCACGCGGCGTCGCTGCATCAGGCTTTCGCCCATTGTGCAATATTCCCCACTGCTGCCTCCCGTAGGAGTCTGGGCCGTGTCTCAGTCCCAGTGTGGCCGGTCGCCCTCTCAGGCCGGCTACCCGTCGTCGCCTTGGTAGGCCATCACCCCACCAACAAGCTGATAGGCCGCGGGCTCATCCTGCACCGCCGGAGCTTTCCACACGCATCCCATGCGGGAGCGTGTCATATCCGGTATTAGACCCCGTTTCCAGGGCTTGTCCCAGAGTGCAGGGCAGATTGCCCACGTGTTACTCACCCGTTCGCCACTAATCCCCGGCCGAAACCGGTTCATCGTTCGACTTGCATGTGTTAAGCACGCCGCCAGCGTTCGTCCTGAGCCAGGATCAAACTCTCCGTGAATGCTTCCGGGATATCCCGGTCACACAGTCACGAGAGCGGAGCAGACCGGAGGAATAATCCAGTCCGCTCACAGCGTCCTCGCTGTGTATTTTCCAAAGGAACCTCGTCCGAGATGGACGGGGTTATCAACATATCTGGCGTTGACTTTTGGCACGCTGTTGAGTTCTCAAGGAACGGACGCTTCCTTCGAAACCGTTTCACCGGTTTCTCCGGGCGCTTCCCTTCGGTGTTTCCAACCTTACCAGATCCGTTTTCCGTTCCGTTTCCGGTCCGAATTCCGTTTCCGGCCCCCTGCTGGAGCGGGGTCTTTCGCGCCTTCCGGCGTGATCACCACTTTAGCGGATTCCCCCGGATGCTCATAATCGAGCTTCCCGATCCGAATTCCGGCATGCCGAAATCCATCCCGTTGAGGGGCCGTGCAGAAGTGGTTTGCCGCCGGTGCGGCTCGAGTGGCTGCCGCGTTTCCCCGCAGGGCTCCGTGGCAACCCGGTGAACAGTACACGACGCCCCGAGGACCATCAAACTCATGGCCGGACACGCCGTCAGGGCGTACCGTCTAGGGCATGACGAGCGCATGTGTGCACCCACGGTGGTGGGCCGCCTGACGGCGGCCGCCTCTATCCACACATGCGCAACCACGGCCGCCGCTCCGGCGGCCGTTCGCGTATCTCCTCCCCCGCGAAGCCCGGCCGGCCGGGTCGGCGGTCCCGACACAGCGGGAGATGGCAGAGAGATGACGGAGACGAAGACGGCACGGCGTCGGATCTTCAGTGGGATCAAACCGAGTGGGCATCTGACCCTCGGCAACTACCTCGGGGCCGTACGCCGGTGGGTTCAGGAGGACCAGCACCGTGCCGACGCGCTGTTCTGCGTCGTCGATCTGCACGCGCTCACGGTGGAGCACGACCCGGCGCGGGTGCGGCGGCTCACCCGGCAGGCCGCCACGCTGCTGCTGGCCTCGGGGCTCGACCCCGAGCAGTGCACGCTGTTCGTCCAGAGCCAGGTGGATGAACACGCGCGGCTGTCCTATCTCATGGAGTGCACGGCCACCGACGGCGAGATGCGGCGGATGATCCAGTACAAGGAGAAGGCCGCGCGGGAACAGACGAGAGGGCGGAGCGTACGGCTGTCGCTGCTCACCTATCCGGCGCTGATGGCGGCCGACATCCTCGCCTATGGCACGCATGAGGTGCCCGTCGGCGAGGACCAGACGCAACATGTCGAGCTGGCCCGGGATCTGGCGCAGCGCTTCAACCAGCGGTACGGACCGGTCTTCACCGTGCCCCGGGCCACTCGGCCGCGGGTCTCGGCGCGGGTGATGGATCTGCAGGACCCCACCTCGAAGATGGGGAAGTCGCATGCGGAGACGGCGGGCATCGTCTATCTGCTCGATGAGCCGGACGTGGTGCGGAAGAAGATCATGCGGGCCGTCACGGACAGCGGGACCGAGGTGCGGTACGACCGGACGGAGCAGCCGGGGGTGGCCAATCTGCTGGATGTGCTGGCCTCGTGCACCGATGGAAAGCCGGAGGTGCTGGCCGAGGAGTTCAGCTCGTACGGAGCGCTGAAGGGTGCCACGGCGGAGGCGGTGCTGGAGGTGCTGCGGCCGCTTCAGGCCCGGCACGCGGAGCTGTGCGCCGACCCCTCTTATATGGACGGGGTGCTGCGGGCCGGGGCCGAGCGGGCGCGCGGGCTGGCCCGGCCCCGGGTGGACGGGGCGTACGCGGCGGTCGGACTGCTGCCGTCCGCCTGACCGAAGCGGCGGGGGCCCGGTCGGCTGAAGCGGCCCCCGGCACCTCGGCTCCCGCTCGGCCGAAGCGGCGGGGCGCCGGTCGCCTGATCAGAGGGCCGGGCGCCCGGCCGGTCGGTCGGCCGGTCGGTGTCAGCCGTTGCCGGAGGCGAGCTCGCGGCTGCGGTCGCGGGCCGCCTCCAGCGCGGCGATCAGCGCGGCGCGCACACCGTGGCTCTCGAGCTCGCGGATGGCGTTGATCGTGGTGCCCGCCGGGGAGGTCACGGCCTCCCGGAGCTTGACCGGGTGCTGATCGCTGTCGCGCAGCATCACCGCGGCGCCGATGGCCGCCTGGACGATCAGGTCATGGGCCTTGTCGCGGGGCAGGCCCAGCAGGATGCCCGCGTCGGTCATGGCCTCGACGAGGAAGTAGAAGTAGGCCGGGCCGGAGCCGGAGAGGGCGGTCGCGGCGTCCTGCTGGGACTCGGGGACGCGCATCGTCTTGCCGACGCCGCCGAAGATCGCCTCGGTGTGGGCGAGGTGCTCCTCGGTGGCGTGGCTGCCCGCCGAGATGACGGACATGGCCTCGTCGACCAGTGCCGGGGTGTTGGTCATCACGCGGACGACCGGGGTGCCGGCGGCCAGGCGCGCCTCGAAGAAGGAGGTGGGGATGCCGGCGGCGCCGGAGATCACCAGCCGGTCGGCGGGGACGTGGGGGGCGAGCTCATCGAGCAGGGCACCCATGTCCTGCGGCTTGACGGTGAGGATGAGGGTGTCGGCGGACTTGGCGGCCTCGGCGTTGGAGACGGCCTCGACGCCGTGGCGCGAGCGGAGCTCCTCGGCGCGCTCGGGGCGGCGGGCCGTGACCAGGAGGTCGGACGGCGACCAGCCACCTCGGATCATTCCGCTGAGAAGGGCTTCGCCAATCTTTCCCGTGCCGAGCACGGCGACCTTCTCCGTCATAGTGCGGCTCTCCTCATACCTGAGCGGGTCGTGCTGTGCTGCGTGTGTGTTCTCGGCCATCTTCCCACGGGTGGCCTATTCCGCACGGCTCTTATGAATTACTTATTCGTCGTTCGATGAATTAAAATTTTCGCGCCATCCGGCGTGACCAGGAGGCCGCTTTGCGCCCGCGCCTATGGGGGCGCCCGGAACCGAGCAGTCCCGTTCGATGACTCCGAGTTCACAAGTCGGTTACATATCGACTTGCAAATGGTCACGGTCTCATGGACACAATAGGGGTCGGTGTCTATACGTACGGGAAGGGGGCGATGGTGAGGAGCATTCGGCATACCGCTCACGCACTGGTAACGGCGGTAGCCGTGTTGCTTGCCCTCTTCATCGCGGCTGATTGCGCGTCCGCGCAGGTCATCCATCCCGAGACGAGCAGCGTCACCGCTTCAGCCGATCCGCGGCCGACCACGGAATCATGGGTCTCCGCGCACGGCGACCACGGAACGGAAGACTGCAAGGGGCTTCGCGGACGAGCCCCGCTGACCGCTCCCACACCGAGCGGCAAATACGGATGTGTGTGCGGTTGCGACACCGGTGTTCCGGTGCCGCGTACCGCCATCTCCACATCGGTCACCGGACGCCAAGCCGTTCCGGTGTCGAGATCGGGCGAACTGCCCGTCATCCTCCAGATCTTCCGCTGCTGAGAGCTACACCGCCGTAGCCCGGCGGTTCGTCTCGCACCATTTCCGCGCTTTTCACGCTTCTCGCAGCAAGCGATCTCAACCGCCAGCGACCGATTCCATCGATCCCACTGACGTAGCGCTATGCCGTGCCCCCGCCTGCCCATGAGCCGGTGACGGGGCGCACTGGAGGCAACCCTCATGCGAAACTCTCTCCTTGACCGTTTCCGTGGTGCCGGAGGCACCTCAGGCTCATCGGGCGCCGGAACATTCCGCGCCGACTTCACCGCTTCTCTCGTCGTCTTCCTCGTCGCCGTGCCCCTGTGCGTGGGGGTGGCGGTGGCCTCGGGTGTTCCGGCCGAGCTCGGCCTGATCACCGGCATCGTCGGCGGGCTGGTCACCGGTTTCCTGCCGGGCAGCAGCCTGCAGGTCTCCGGCCCCGCCGCCGGTCTGACCGTGCTGGTGTACGAGGCCGTGGAGCAATACGGCGTCGCCGCACTCGGCGTCCTCGTCCTGATCTCCGGACTGCTGCAGCTGGCCATGGGCGCGTTCGGCCTCGGCCGCTGGTTCCGGGCGATCTCCGTCGCCGTGGTGCAGGGCATGCTCGCGGGCATCGGCCTGGTGCTGATCGCCGGACAGCTGTACGCGCTCGCCGACGCCAAGGCGCCGACCAGCGGGCTCGACAAGATCTTCGGCATTCCGGAGCTCATCGGGGACGTGGCCGGTTCCGGCGACGCCCTGAAGGCGGTCGCCGTGGGCGTCAGCACCATCGCCGTCCTGGTGCTGTGGCCGCGTTTCCGCAAGGGCGCCAAGGTGCTGCCCGCGCCGCTGGCGGCCGTCGCGCTCGCCACGGCCTCGACCGTGATCTTCGACCTGCCGATCGCGCGGGTCGAGGTCAAGGGTCTGCTGGACGCCATCCAGCCGCCCGGCGGCAGTGAGTTCCAGGCGCTCGCCGAGGTGGGCGTCATCGGCACCGTGCTCGCCTTCACGCTGATCGCCTCGGCCGAGAGCCTGTTCAGCGCCGCGGCCGTGGACCGGCTGCACGACGGTCCGCGCACCAACTACGACAAGGAGCTCATGGCGCAGGGCGCGGGCAACGCGGTGTGCGGTGTCCTCGGCGCCCTGCCGATGACCGCGGTGATCGTGCGGAGCGCGGCCAATGTGCAGGCCGGCGCCAAGACGAAGGCGTCACGGGTGCTGCACGGTGTGTGGCTGCTGATCTTCGCGGTGCTCTTCCCGTCGGCCCTGGGCATCATCCCGGTGGCGACGCTCGCCGGTGTGCTGGTGTACTCGGGCTGGAAGCTGATCCCGACCAAGGACCTGGTGCCGCTGTGGCGGGCCCACCGCGGTGAGGCGATCATCCTGATCGTCACCGCCGGCGCGATCGTGATCACCAATATGTTCGAGGGCGTGATCATCGGTCTGCTGATGGCCGTGGCCAAGACGGCCTGGGAAACCTCGCATGTGCATGTCGAGGTCAGCGGGCGCGAGGACGGCGACGGTGCCGACGACAAGCCCCTGCACGTCCGGGTGCGCGGCAACGCGACCTTCCTGCGGCTGCCCAAGCTGCTGGACGAGCTGGAGGGGCTGCCCCGTGAGCGGGAGGTCGAGCTCGACCTGACCGGGCTGCGCCATGTGGACCACGCCTGTGAGATGGCGCTGGCCACCTGGACCGAGCGGCACAACGCGGTGGTCAAGCGGGACGCCGCCGTCGAGGAGCGGGTCCCGGCGTAACGGCCCGCTCGGGGGGCGCGCCCCCCTTCCGTCACCTGGCCCCCGGCGCCGCCCTCGCGGCTCCGGGGGCCGGCTGCGCTCCGGACGGGGGATCAGCCGCAGGGCACGGTGACGAAGCCGTCGCTGCCGGTCCGCACATACGCGTCGGACACATACTGGCCCGGGGCGATGCTGTCCCAGATGTCCGTGGTGCCATACGGTCCGGACACCTTCTCGCCGTGCCGCTGGCAGCGGATGGGGACCCGGGTGTTGTACGGCAGCACCTTGACGACTCTGTGGTTGGTGCCGGGCCCGCTGCGGACGTTCACCTGGTAGCCGGGCGCGGTCGGATAGGTGATCGCTCCGGCGGTGGTCTCCACGTCTGCGGCTTCGGTGGCGATTGCGGCGTGGGTGGCGTTTGCGGCGTCGCTGGTGGCGACGGTTTCGGCGGTCTCTTCAATGGCCATGACGGCCCCTCCCCCGTTGAACTTCTTTCCGAAGTTGTGCACATGTCGTGCGAAGTGACACGACATGCGGAGGCTAACAAGGCTCGCACGTGTCATCGACTAGGCTCGCCGAGTCGCGAATGCGGCCGAATTCACGGGGGTGGGGCATGCCGCCGGTGCACAGAGCCGGGACGGGCGCGGAAGCGGAGGATCCGGAATACGCCGGGCAGTACCGGCTCGAGGCACGCCTCGGAGCGGGTGGCATGGGCGTGGTCCATCTGGCCCGCTCACCCTCGGGACGGCGTCTCGCGGTGAAGGTCGTCCATGCCGAGTATGCCGAAGACCCCGAGTTCCGGGCGCGGTTCCGGCAGGAGGTGGCGGCCGCCCGGCGGGTCAGCGGCGCGTTCACGGCGCCCGTGGTGGACGCCGACCCGGAGGGGCCCAGGCCCTGGATGGCCACCCTCTACATCCCCGGCCCGACCATCGCCGAACACGTCAAGCGGAGCGGCCCGTTGCCGCCGGACGAGACGGTGCAACTGGCCGCGGGGCTCGCGGAGGCGCTGCGGGACATCCATCGGGTGGGCGTGGTGCACCGCGATCTCAAGCCGAGCAATGTGCTGCTCGCGGCGGACGGCCCGAAGGTCATCGACTTCGGCATCTCGCGGCCGTCCGACAGCGAACTGCGCACCGAGACGGGGCAGTTGATCGGCACTCCGCCGTTCATGGCGCCGGAGCAGTTCCAGCGGCCGCGTGCGGTGGGCCCGGCGGCGGATGTGTTCGCGCTGGGCTCGCTGCTGGTGCACGCGTCCACCGGGCGGGGGCCGTTCGAGTCCGAGAGCCCGTACATCGTGGCGTACCAGGTGGTGCACGACGAGGCGGATCTGGCGGGGGTGCCGGATGAGTTGCTGCCGCTGATCCAGCGGTGTCTGGCCAAGAACCCCGAGGACCGCCCCACGCCCGACGCCCTGATGACGGTCCTGCGCGCCGTCCGCGGCCCCCATCCGCCGACGCCGCGCGGCCCCGTCCCGCTGGTGCCGCAGCAGCGGACGCCGGAGCCGCACTCCCTGCCGGGTGGGCGTGGTGAGCAGGTCGGCGGTGCCGGTGAGCAGGTCGGCGGCGCCACGGATACGCATGTGAAGGCGGGCGCCGAGCCCGCGCCCCGGCCCGTGAAGGGCGTGCAGGGCGAGCCGGAGCGGGTGGGGGACGAGGCCGGGTCGGGGCTGGGCGGGCCCGAGTCGGTGACGAGCGGGCCGGCGGCGGGTGGGCCGGTGGCGGGCGGGCCGGTGGCGGGTGGGTCCGGGACGGATGGGTTCGTGGTGGGTGGGCCCGGGGCAGATGGGTCCGTGGCGGGCGAGTCCGTGGCCGTCCGGTCGGTGGCGCGGCGTCGGGGGATTCGGCGGTGGGCCCTGTCCGGGCTCGCGGCCCTCGTGCTGCTGGGCGCGGGCACGGTCGTCGCGCTGCGCCCGTTCGGCGGCGCGGACGCGTCCGGCGGGCAGCAGCCGCGGAACAGCGCGGCGACCGCGGAGGCGTGGCGCCCCTGGACCACGGGGCTCGATGTCGGAAAGGCGGCGGGCTCGGGGGTACGGCCCGCGTTCTGCTCGTACGGAGCGGGCGCGCTGTACTGCGCTCGGCGCGGTATCGAGGCCGCCCGGGTCGATCCGGACGACGGCCGGGTGGTCTGGTCGCGGCCGTCCGCGGCGGGGAGCCCGGGCGACGGCGAGGCGATCTCCGCTCCCGTGTTCTCCGGCGGTCTGGTGCAGACGGTGTCCTCGGACGGCGGGCGGCTGCGGGCGCTCGACCCCACGACCCACGACGTCCGCTGGAGCCGCGAGGTGTCCCGTTACGACGGCGGGGTCTACGCCTCGGGCGACACCGTGCTGCTGGCCGCGCCGGACGGCACGGTCACGGCGGTGAACGGCGGGACGAACAAGGAGCGTTGGAGCCATCGGCTGCCGGGCCACGCCCGGCCCGCCTTCTTCTCGTACGGCGACGGCCGCACGGCCTACGCCGTGACCACCGCGGACGATGGCGCGCACACGCGGGTCACGGCGGTGGACACGGTGCGCGGCGACACGCGCTGGCACGCCTCGCTCAGCGGCAACCTCACGCCGGCCGGGAGCGGGCCCGGCGGTGTGCTGCTGCTGACCGAGACGGACACCCGGACCCGTACCACCGCCGTCGTCCGCTACGACCCCGAGCGGCGTACGGCGCGGCGGGTCGCGCTGTCCGCGCCGGTCTCCGCGACCAGTGCCGTCAGCAGCGGCGACCGGGTGTATGTGCTGGGCGCGGACGGTGGGTTGGTGGCCGTCGACACCGGGCGCGAGGGCGGTGCGGCGCGGGCGGGCGCTCGGGTGCGGGCGGGGGCGGATGCGCGGCTGTGGCGTTTGGAGACCTCGGTGGCCAACGCGTCGCCGCTGGTGGCGGCGGACGGGCGGCTGTACTTCTCGGCGGCGGACGGGCGGTTGCTGGCCGTGGACGCGGAGCGGGGTGAGGTGATCGGCGAGACGCGCCGCTCGCGTGGGGGCGCGGCCGGTCGTGGGTTTCTGGATCTGATGCCTGCGCCGGTGGTGGCGGGGGGCAAGGTGTTCGCGACGGGCTCGGACGGGACGGTGTTCGCGGTGGATGGGCGGGATCCGGCTGGGTGGTGAGGGTTGTTCGGCGGGTCGCGTGGTGGAGCCGCGTGGCGATGCTTTCCCCTACCCGCCCCTTCCCGCTACCAGGGGCTCCGGCCCTGGACCCGGCTCCTCAAACGCCGGAGGGGCTGGATCACGTTGGCAGGGGCTCCGGCCCTGGACCCGGCTCCTACACGCCGGAGGGGCTGGAAGGTGCCCGGAAGGGCTGGAATGCGCTCCTCAAACGCCGGGGCGGCTGGATCACATTGCCAGGGCCCGCCCCTGGGCCCCGCCCCTCAAACACCCGGGGCTGGAATGTGCCCGGAGGGGCTGGGATCTGCTCGTAGGGCTGGTCTTTGCTCGTAGGGGCTGGATTACGTTGATCGGCGGATCGTGGGTCGTTGGGGGGAAGATCAGGAATGGCACTGCGCGCCGGGGACCCGGAGTCCATCGGAGGCTACGCACTCGAACGGCGGCTCGGCCGCGGTGGGATGGGCACCGTGTATCTGGCCCAGTCGCAGTCGGGGCGGCGGCTGGCGCTGAAGGTGGTGCATCAGCAGTTCGCCGACGACGATGAGTTCCGGGTGCGGTTCCGGCAGGAGGTCGCGGCCGCCCGGCGGGTCAGCGGTGCGTTCACCGCGGCCGTCGTGGACGCCGACCCCCACGCCGTCCTCCCGTGGATGGCCACCTCGTACGTCCCCGGCCGCACCCTCGCCGAGCGGGTCGCGGCGGACGGTCCGCTGCGCGGTGCCGAGCTGCGGCGGCTGGCGATCGGGCTGGTGGAGGCGTTGCGGGACATCCATCGGGCGGGCGTGGTGCACCGGGATCTGAAACCGGCCAACATCGTGCTGTCCGAAGAGGGCCCCCGCGTCATCGACTTCGGCATCTCCCGGGCGGCGGACCACCAGACCCTGACCATGACGGGCCGGGTCATGGGCACGCCCCCGTTCATGTCCCCGGAGCAGCTGCGCGATCCGCGGGAGGTCGGACCGGAGTCCGATGTGTTCTCGCTGGCCACGGTGGTGGTGTTCGCGGCGACCGGCCAGAGCCCGTTCGACGCGGACAGCCCGTATATGACCGCCTATCACGTGGTGCACAAGCCGCCGGAACTGGACGCGGTGACCGGGCCGTTGCGCGACGCGGTCGCGGACTGCCTCAGCAAGGAGCCATCCGCACGTCCCGGGCTTGACGAGCTGCTGGAGCGGCTGCGGGCGCTGCCCGACGAGGACGCCGACGAGGACGATACGGACGATCGCGGCACAGGTGCCGTCGGTTCCGAGGGCGCCGCCGTGCCCACGGAGGTCGGCCGCGCGCCCCGCCGCACCCGCCTCCCGCGCCGCCGCGCCCTGGTGGCCGCCGGAGCCGTCGCGGGCCTGGTCGCCGCGGTCGCGGGAGCGGTCGTCGTCCTCAAGGCCGGGCCCGGATCCGGCGACCGGCCGGACGCCCGCCCCGCCACCGGCTCATCGCGGAACGCCGCGCTCCCATCCGGATGGCGCCCCTGGCAGCGCACGCTCACCGAGCCCGGCGACGACGATGTCGTAACGCGCCTCGAAGGGACTCCGCAGACGGTCAACGGGCTGAGCGGCCGCCGCTGTCTCGCCTCGGGCGCCGAGCTGTACTGCGGCGGTTCCGGGGTCGCGCTCACCCGGCTGGACGCCCGGGGGCGCGTGATCTGGCACCGGCCGACGAAGCCGGACGCGCTGATCGGTGTGGTCGACGGCCTCGTCCTGGGCACCGTCGGGCTCTCGGACGGAACGGCCCGGCTGGAGGGCTACCGCACCGGCGACGGTGAGCGGGTCTGGAAGACCGATATCGGCGGCGCGGACCAGGGCGCGGTGTTCCGGCGGGGCCGCCACCCCGCCGTGCTCACCCAGAGCTGGGACGAGGAGACCTTCCAGGCCGTGGACGCGCGCACCGGCGCCACGCTCTGGTCGCGCCGGGTCGGCCGCGGGCTGACCTGCTCCCCCGATGTGGTGGCCGGACGCCCCCTCGCCGACTGCAGACCGATGGAGGACCGCGCCGACGCGGACACTCCGAGCCGGCTCTACGCCCTCTCCCCCACCACGGGGGCGCCCCGGCAGATCGGCACGCCGGATGCGGGCGTATCCCTGGCCGAGCGCTCGGGCCACCTCCTCTATCTGGAGCAGGGCGACCACGACCGCTTCGACTACACCGATCTGCTGTTCCTCTCCCCGGACGGCGGACCGGCGCGCCGGGTGAAGCTGCCCCACGGGCTCTCCGCCCAGCAGACCAGGCCCACCCTGGTGGGCGACACGCTCTACTTCGTCCGGCAGAACGGCGAGGTCACCGCCGTCACCACGGCCGGGAAGCGGCTGTGGAGCGAGCCGACGGAGGTGGAGTGGCTGGGCTCACCGGTGGTGTCCGGGCGCCGGAACGCCCTGTATCTGGCCACCGCCGCGGGCCGGGTGGTCGCGCTGGACCGCGGAGACGGCCGGGTGCTGTGGCGGGGCAAGGCGCGTACGGACCCCGGTGGCGTCCCCGCCGAGCTGACGCTCAGCGGTGACGCCCTCACCACGGTCTATGGATACGACACCGTGGAGGCGGCCGGGACCGACGTCAGCCGCGTCAGCCGAGGCGGCTGATGTCGCGGTCAGCCGTCAGCCGAGGCGGCTGATGTCGCGGTCAGCCGTCAGCCGAGGCGGCTGACGTCGCGGACCGCGCCCTTGTCGGCGCTGGTGGCCATCGCCGCGTAGGCGCGCAGGGCGGTGGACACCTTGCGCTCGCGGTTCTTCGGGGCGTAGACGCCGCCGAGCGCCTCGCGGCGGGCCGCCAACTCCTCCTCGCTCACCAGGAGTTCGATGGTGCGGCCGGGGATGTCGATGCGGATCCGGTCGCCGTCCCGGACCAGGGCGATGGTGCCGCCGGACGCCGCCTCGGGCGAGGCGTGGCCGATGGACAGGCCCGAGGTGCCGCCGGAGAAGCGGCCGTCGGTGACCAGCGCGCAGGCCTTGCCCAGGCCCCGGCCCTTGAGGAAGGAGGTGGGGTAGAGCATCTCCTGCATACCGGGGCCGCCCTTGGGGCCCTCGTAGCGGATGACGACCACGTCGCCCTCCTTGACCTGCTTGCCCAGGATCCGCTCGACGGCCTCCTCCTGGGATTCGCAGACCACGGCGGGGCCCTCGAAGGTCCAGATCGACTCGTCCACGCCCGCGGTCTTCACCACACAGCCGTCGACGGCCAGATTGCCCTTGAGGACGGCCAGCCCGCCGTCCTTGGAGTAGGCGTGCTCCAGGTCACGGATGCAGCCGCCGGCGGCGTCCGTGTCCAGCGTGTCCCAGCGCTCGGACTGCGAGAAGGCGGTGGCTGAGCGCTTGCAGCCGGGGGCCGCGTGCCACAGCTCGACGGCCTCGGCGGACGGCGAACCGCCGCGCACGTCCCAGGTCTTGAGCCAGTCGGCGAGCGAGGAGCTGTGCACGGAGTGGACGTCCTCGTTCAGCAGCCCGGCGCGGAACAGCTCGCCGAGGATCGCCGGGATGCCGCCCGCGCGGTGCACGTCCTCCATGTAGTACGTGCCGCCGGGGGCCACGTTCGGGGCGACCTTGGCCAGGCAGGGCACCCGGCGCGAGACCTCGTTGATGTCGTCGAGGTCGTAGTCGAGACCTGCCTCCTGGGCGGCGGCCAGCAGATGCAGGATCGTGTTGGTCGAGCCGCCCATGGCGATGTCGAGCGCCATGGCGTTGTCGAAGGCGGCGCGGGTGCCGATGGAGCGCGGCAGCACGGTCTCGTCGTCCTGCTCGTAGTGGCGCTTGGTGATGTCCACGACCGTACGGCCGGCGGTCTCGTAGAGCGCCCGGCGGGCGGTGTGGGTGGCCAGCACCGAGCCGTTGCCCGGCAGGGAGAGGCCGATCGCCTCGGTCAGGCAGTTCATCGAGTTGGCGGTGAACATGCCGGAACAGGAGCCGCAGGTCGGGCAGGCGTTGTTCTCGATGCGGAGGATGTCCTCGTCCGAGACGTTCTCGTTGACCGCGTCCGAGATCGCGTTGATCAGGTCCAGCTTGCGGACGGTGCCGTCGACGAGCGTGGCCCGGCCCGCCTCCATGGGGCCGCCGGAGACGAAGACGGTCGGGATGTTGAGCCGCATGGCGGCCATCAGCATCCCGGGCGTGATCTTGTCGCAGTTGGAGATGCAGATCAGCGCGTCGGCGCAGTGCGCCTCGACCATGTACTCCACGGAGTCGGCGATCAGGTCGCGGGAGGGGAGGCTGTAGAGCATCCCGCCGTGGCCCATGGCGATGCCGTCGTCCACCGCGATCGTGTTGAACTCGCGCGGAATGCCACCCGCCGCGTGGATCGCCTCGCTGACGATCCGGCCGACCGGCTGGAGGTGGGTGTGTCCGGGCACGAACTCGGTGAAGCTGTTGGCCACGGCGATGATCGGCTTGCCGAAGTCCTCGCGCGCTACGCCGGACGCCTGCATAAGGGCGCGGGCGCCCGCCATGTTGCGGCCATGGGTGACGGTGCGAGACCTCAGCTCGGGCACGGTGCTCGGCTCCCTCGTGATACGTGCGTCCTGCGAAGGGGACGCCCGGCAATGCGGATCGGAGTCTTCTGAGCCTACGCCTGTGTCCATGGATCCGGATGGTCCGTCCGGATCCAGAGACGGTGGGGTCACTGTGTGGAAGGACCCGGTCGGCTCTCGGTCAGCGCGGGGCGGTCGGGACCGGCCGGTCCGCGATCAGCTTTCGGTCAGGGCCGGGCGGTCGGGGCGGTCCCGTCCGCGATCAGCTCTCCGTCAGCGCAGGGCGGTCAGGACCGGCCCGTCCGCGATCAGCTCTCCGTCAGCGCCGGACGGTCAGGACCGGCCCGTCCGCGATCAGCTCTCCGTCAGCGCCGGACGGTCAGGACCGGCCCGTCCGCGATCAGCTCTCCGTCAGCGCCGGACGGTCAGGACCGGCCCGTCCGCGATCAGCTCTCGGTCAGATAGCGCTGCAGGGTGGGCCCCACCATGGCCACGATGTCATCGACCTCCGCCGAGGCCATCGGCTCCATCTGGATCACGTACCGCAGCATCGCGATCCCGATGAGGTGGCCGGCCGCGAGCTGGGCCCGGAACTCGGGGTTCGGGACGTCCAGCTCACCCGCCATCCGCAGCAGCACCCGGCGCTCGATCATGCCGCGCAGCACCACGGCCGCGGTCTCGTTGGTCAGCGCCGAGCGCATCACGGCGAGCAGCGGCAGCCGGCTGACGGGGTTCTCCCAGATGCCGAACATGAAGCGGGCCATCCGCTCGCCCGCGCCCTCCCGGCTGCCGTGCACCGCGTCCGGGGCGGCCATGGCGGGCGCGAAGATCAGCTCGATGGCCGCCTCGAAGACCTGCTCCTTGGTGCCGAAGTAGTGGTGGACCAGCGCCGGGTCCACCTCCGCGGCCTTGGCGATGCCGCGGATCGAGGTCTTGTCGTAGCCGCGCTCGGCGAACTCGTTGCGCGCCGCGGTCAGGATCCGATCGCGGGCGCCGGGGCCGTCGGGGACGCTCGTACGGGCCGGGCGGCCACGCTTGCGCGGGCCCGTGGCGGGCCCGGATGAGGCGGGGGTCACGACCCGGGCACCGCCCTGCTGGGCGGATTGGCCGAGGTCGGCGAGGCGAGATGCAGCCGGGTGAAGGCCAGGGCCTCCGCCAGGTCGGCCTCGCGCTCGGCGGTGGACATGGCCCGCCGGGTGTTGACCTCGACGACCACATTGCCGTCGAAACCGGTGGCCGCGAGCCGTTCCAGCAGCTCGGCGCAGGGCTGGGTGCCGCGCCCGGGCACCAGGTGCTCGTCCTTGTTGGAGCCCTGGCCGTCGGCGAGGTGGAGATGGGCCAGCCGGTCGCCCATGCGGTCCACCATCTCCATCGCGTCCGTACGGGCGGTGGCGGTGTGCGACAGGTCGATCGTGAAGTGGCGGTAGTCGTCCTGGGTGACGTCCCAGTCCGGGGCGTACGCCAGCATCTCGCGATCGCGATAGCGCCACGGGTACATGTTCTCGACCGCGAACCGCACATCGGTCTCATCGGCCATCCGCCAGATTCCGCTGACGAACTCGCGGGCGTAGGACCGCTGCCATCGAAACGGCGGGTGGACCACGACGGTGGACGCGTCGAGCTTCTCGGCCGCCGCTCTCGCCCGCTGCAGCTTGACCCACGGGTCGGTCGACCAGACCCGCTGGGTGATCAGCAGACAGGGAGCGTGCACGGCGAGGATCGGCACCTGGTGGTAGTCCGAGAGCCGACGCAGCGCCTCGATGTCCTGGCTGACCGGATCGGTCCACACCATGACCTCGACGCCGTCGTAGCCCAGGCGTGCCGCGATCTCGAAGGCCGTCGCCGTCGACTCCGGATAGACCGAGGCTGTGGACAGCGCGACCTTCGCATCCGGGATGCGCACCACTGGCTCTGTCACGAGGGACAGCGTACGGCGGCTGCTCTCCGCAGCCGAACCGCGGCGGCGCTTGCGGCTGAACGACCGCCGCTTTCCAGCCCGGCCACCAGGGCTTTCCGGCCCGGTCACCGCCACTTTCCGGCCCGGGCACCGGGGCTTTCCGATCCGGCCGCCACCGCTTTCCGGCCCGGACACCGGAGCTTCACGACCCGGGCGCCATCGCCACCCGGGCCGGGCGCCGGGGCATTCCGGCCCGGCCACTGGGGGCTTCCGGCCCGGGCGCCACCGCCATCCAGCCCCGCCACCGGAGCTTCACGACCCGGGCGCCACCGCTACCCGGACCGGGCGCCGGGGGTTTCGGCCCCGCCACCGGGGGCTTCCTCCCCGGCCGCCGCCGGTTTCCGGTCCGGCCACCGGGGCTTGCCGACCAGGGCGCCGCCGCTTTCCAGCTCCCGCCACCGGGGCTTTCCGGCCCGGGCGCCACCGCCTTCCAGCCCCGCTACCGGGGCTATCCGGCCCGCAGCCGGCACTCCCGGCCCCGGTGACGCTGCGTGGTCACATGGGCAAGTGGTCCAGGCGGCGCAGGATGACGCCCTCGCGCAGCGCCCACGGGCAGATCTCCAGCTGTTCCACGCCGAACAGATCCAGCGCGGCCTCCGCCACCAGCGCCCCGGCCGGGAGCTGTCCGGCCCGGCCCTCGGAGACGCCGGGCAGCGCGGCCCGTTCCTCGGTGGTCATGGCGGCCAGTTTCGGCACCCACTCCACCAGCGCCCGGCGGGTGAGCCGGCGCTCCACGTACGGCCCCTCGGCGGAGCGCGCGGCGCCGGTGATCCTGGCCAGTTGCTTGAAGGTCTTGGAGGTGGCCACCACATGGTCCGGCGTCCCATGACGGCTGAAATCGCCGACGCTCCGGGCGATCTCGGCCCGCACATGGCGCCGCAGGGCCCGTACCTCCGCCGGGTCGGGCGGGTCGCCGAGCAGCCAGGAACCGGTCAGCCGGCCGGCCCCCAGCGGCAGCGAGACCGCCGCGTCGGGCTCCTCGTCCATGCCGTACGCGATCTCCAGCGAGCCGCCGCCGATGTCCAGGACCAGCAGCTTCCCCGCGGACCAGCCGAACCAGCGGCGGGCGGCCAGAAAGGTGAGCCGCGCCTCGTCCGCGCCGCTGAGCACCTGGAGCCGCACACCGGTCGCCTCGGTGACCCGGGCCAGGACCTCATCGGCGTTGGACGCCTCGCGGACGGCGGAGGTCGCGAACGGCAGGACGTCCTCGACGCCCTTGTCCTCGGCCGCCTCCAGCGCCTCCTTGACCACCGTGATCAGGCGGTCGACGCCTTCGGGGCCGATGGCCCCGGCGCCGTCGAGGAGTTCGGCCAGCCGCAGCTCGGCCTTGTGCGAGTGCGCGGGCAGCGGGCGCGCGCCGGGGTGGGCGTCCATCACAAGCAGATGAACCGTATTCGAACCCACGTCGAGGACACCGAGTCTCATAGCGTGAACGCTACTGCTCCACCCTCGGTGTCATGCACAGGTCCCCCACCGATCGCGTGCGGTCGCGTGCGATCGCGTACGGCCGTGCGCTCGGGCGGCCGATCCCCTGCCGATCGATCGGCCGATCCCGGGCGCGCCCCGCGCCGCCGATCCCGGGCGCGGTCCCCACCTTCGGCTTTTGGCCGAGGGGCCTACCCTTGCACCGTGGCAAAGACGAAAAAGGCGAAGCAGGGCAAAAGCCGGAAGACCGCCCCGGAGTGGGCGGCCGAGGAGCCGATGCCGTCCGGGGCCGAGGATGCCGCGGCCGCCGGGGGCGCCGGGGCCGCCGCGGCCGCCGAGGACGAGGTCGGTCTGGACTTCGCCCGCGCATGGGTCGAATTCCCCGATCCGGCCGACGACGAGCAGTTCTTCCGATGCGATCTGACCTGGCTGACCTCCCGGTGGACCTGCATCTTCGGCCAGGGCTGCCAGGGCATCCAGGCGGGGCGGGCCAGCGACGGCTGCTGCACGCTGGGCGCGCACTTCTCCGACGAGGAGGACGAGGAGCGGGTCGGCCGCCATATGGCCCGGCTGACCCCGGAGATCTGGCAGTTCCACGATGTGGGGCACGCCTCGGGGTGGGTCCAGGAGGACGACGACGGCGAGCGGCAGACCCGGCGCCACAAGGGCTCGTGCATCTTCCAGAACCGGCCGGGCTTCGCGGGCGGCGCGGGCTGCGCCCTGCACATCCTGGCGCTGCGGGAGGGGCGCGAGCCGCTGGAGACCAAGCCGGACGTCTGCTGGCAGCTGCCGGTGCGCCGGTCCTACGACTGGATCGACCGCCCGGACGACACCCGGGTGCTGCGGGTCACCATCGCCGAGTACGACCGGCGCGGCTGGGGGCCGGGCGGCCACGATCTGCACTGGTGGTGCACGTCGGCCACGTCGGCGCACGGGGCCGGGGAGCCGGTGTTCCGGTCGTACCGGCCGGAACTCACGGAGCTGATGGGCAAGGCGGGATACGACCGGCTGGCCGAGCTGTGCGAGCAGCGGCTGGCGTCGTCGCTGCCGCTGGTGGCTCCGCATCCGGCGGATCCGGAGAGCTGACGGGGGCGGTCCGGCGGGCTGACGAGGGCGGTCCGACGGGCTGACGCGGACGGCCCTGCCGACCCAGCGCACCTGGGCGGTCCGGCCCGTCCGGCCCACCTGGCCGGTTCGGCGGTGCCCACCGTCAGCGCGGGCGGCCAGTGGGGTGGACTTCGTCACCGCCCATGCCCGGCGCGGCTACGTGGGTGTGCGGCGGATCTTTCCCCTACCCGCCCCTTCCCGAAACCGGGGCCCGGCCCCGGCCCCCGCCGGGGCTCCGCCCCTGGGCCCTGCTCCTCAAACGCCGGAGGGGCTGGATTGCATCGCCATGCGGCTCCGCCTCGTGGCTGCGGCTCCGCCAGCGGAGGCTGAGGACCAGGTCGCGGTGCGTGGGCTCCGCCCGCGTGACTGCGGCCGCCGCAGGGCAAGGGCCTCCGCCCCTGGACCGACCGGGGTCTGGGGCGGAGCCCCAGTTTCGGGAAGGGGCGGGGAGGGGAACAGCCCGCCGCAGCGGCGCCCGCGCCGCGGCGCGGCTCGTCGGACACCCCCTGGACCCGCCGGGCGGTCGCGGTGCGTGGGCTCCGCCCGCGTGACTGCGGCCGCCGCAGGGCAAGGGCCTCCGCCCCTGGACCGACCGGGGTCTGGGGCGGAGCCCCAGTTTCGGGAAGGGGCGGGGAGGGGAACAGCCCGCCGCAGCGGCGCCCGCGTCGCGGCGCGGCTCGTCGGACACCCCCTGGACCCGCCGGGCGGTCGCGGTGCGTGGGCTCCGCCCGCGTGACTGCGGCCGCCGTAGGGCAGGGCCTCCGCCCCTGGACCGACCGGGGTCTGGAGCGGAGCCCCAGTTTCGGGAAGGGGCGGGGAGGGGAACAGCCCGCCGCAGCGGCGCCCGCGTCGCGGCGCGGCTCGTCGGACACCCCCTGGACCCGCCGGTCGACGCCTCCGGGGTCGCCCGTCGGCTGATGGGGCCGGGCCCCGCGCCAGCGCCCCGCATCAGCGCCCCGCGCCAGCGCCCCGCGTCAACGCCCCGCGTCAACGCCCCGCGGCGGCCGAACCCGAGGGGGTGGGGGACGGGTCGGTCGGAGTTGGGGTCGGGTTGTCGGAGGGACCCGTGGGGGTGGGGGTGGGCTCGGGGGTGGCGCCGCGGCCCTCGATCAGCACCACCGCGCCCGCCGGGTCCACCGAGACCCGCGCGCTCCAGTGACCGGCCGGCTCCCGGCCATGGTCCACCGAGACCGTGATGGTCGTGGAGTCGCCGGGCCGCAGCACCCCGCCCGTGTGGTTCAGCTGGAGCCAGGACGCCCCGGCGGAGGCCGACCAGTGCACCGGTGAGCCGCCGGAGGCGGTGAGGGTGATGACCGTCACCTCGCCCTCGGGGTGCGCCGTGACCGTGAGCCGCCCCGGGCCGGGGGCGGGCCGGGACGGTCCTGAGCCGTCGCCGGGGCGGCCGCCGCCGGCCGGGGAGCCGTCCGGGCGGGACGCTTCGCCGCCCTTGCCCTTGTGCCCCGGACTCGCCACCGCGCCGTCGACGCCGATGACCTCGACCGACACATCCGACGCCCCGCGGCCCGCCTTGGCGCTCCGCGGGCCGGAGCCGATCTGGGTGCCGGAACGGTCCTGCGCGCTGCCGCCGCGCTCGTACGAGCCTCGGGCGGGCCGGTCCTGACCGGCCGGGGCCTGGTCCGTGCCGTCCACCTCGGCGGCGGCCACCGAGTCCGTGTCGCGCTCGTCACCGGCGAGCGGGGCGCCCCGGTAGGCGGCCCACAGGGCGAGCACCGGGGCCGCGACGACCGTCGCCACCACCGTCGTCGTCAGCGCGCGGCTGCGCATCCGGCTGCGGCGGGCGGCCCGGTCCTGGGGCTCCAGCGGGAAGCCGCGCCGGTCGAACCGCGGGCCGGCGCCCGCGCGGGCGGGGCGGCCGCTCAGCGCGCTCAGCAGCGCGGCGTGCACGGCGGCGCGGGGGGCCTCCACCACCGGCAGCGCGGCGGGCGCGGCCGCCGTACCGGGCCAGGGTCCGTCGGCCGTGGCCCGCTCGGCCATCCGGCGGCATTCGCGGCAGTCGTCCACATGGCGGACCAGCTCGCGGCGGAGAGCGGCGGAGAGCAGCACCTGGGTGTCGCCCGCGAGCCGCGCGACGACCGGGCAGTGGCCCAGCTCGACGACGGCGAGCGCGGCACGCGTGCGCTCCACCTCGCAGGCGGCGCTGGAGAGCAGGGCGCGGGTCTCCTCCTGGTCCTTGCCGAGCACGGCGGCCACCTCGGAGGCGCCCAGCCGATGGCGCACCGCGAGCTCGAGCGCCTCGCGCTGCTCGGCGGTGGTCCCGGCGGCCTCCGGCCAGGCCAGCGCGGCGAGTTCGCGACGGCGCTGGGCGGCGATGGGCTCGGGCAGCTCCGCCCCGGCGCCGTCGCCCGGGGTGTCCGTCCCCGTACGGCCGCGGCGCTCGGCCAGCTTGCGCAGACAGGCCCAGCGGGCGACGGCGTAGAGCCAGGGGCGGGACAGCTCGCCCTCCGCGGTGACCCGGCCCCGCCCCCGGCCGGGGCGGCGCTCGGCCACCGCCAGCACATCGCCCACCGCGACGGCGGCCGCGTCGTGCTCGCACAGCGCCGACAGGCAGTAGGTGAACAGGCCGTCGAGATACGGCTCGTAGCGTTCGGGCGGGCGCTGGGGGCGGGTGGTGGTGGAGCGGGGCGCACGGCGCCGCACCCGCTGTGCGCCGGTGGTCTGTGTCGAGTGCTCGGACCTGCTGCTCATCACCCGGCGACGGTAGGCGGATGATGCAGACTTCCTCGCGCCACTTGCACTGTTTTAACCCTTACGGGTGACCATCTCCCTCATAAGGGGACAGGTGTCCCCCTCCGCCGGCCGTAACCTGCTATGCGCCCCGCGCCCTCCGACAAGGCCGGGGAAGGGCCGCTGAGAGGGCGGCGAAAGGGCCCGTGAAGGGGCCTTCACCGCCGCCGTTCGGCTCTGTCGGTGGCCGACGCTAGCGTTACGGGCATGGCTGCCCGTAGCTCCTCCCGCTCATCCGCCAAGGACCGCCCCTCCTACCGCTGTACGGAGTGCGGCTGGACCACCGCCAAGTGGCTCGGCCGCTGCCCGGAGTGCCAGGCGTGGGGCACGGTCGAGGAGTACGGCGCGCCCGCGGTGCGCACCACCGCGCCCGGCCGGGTCACCTCGGCCGCCCTGCCCATCGGCCAGGTCGACGGCCGTCAGGCCACCGCGCGCGGCACGGGCGTGGACGAGCTGGACCGGGTGCTCGGCGGCGGCCTGGTTCCCGGCGCGGTCGTGCTGCTCGCCGGGGAGCCCGGGGTCGGCAAGTCCACGCTGCTGCTGGACGTGGCAGCCAAGGCCGCCTCCGAGGAGCACCGCACGCTCTACATCACCGGTGAGGAGTCGGCGAGTCAGGTGCGGCTGCGCGCCGACCGCATCGGCGCGCTGAGCGAGCATCTCTATCTCGCCGCCGAGACCGACCTCTCCGCGGTCCTGGGCCATCTCGACTCGGTCAAGCCCTCGCTGCTCGTCCTGGACTCGGTGCAGACCGTCGCCTCGCCCGAGATCGACGGCGCGCCCGGCGGGATGGCGCAGGTGCGCGAGGTGGCCGGGGCACTCATCCGCGCGTCCAAGGAGCGCGGTATGTCCACGCTGCTGGTGGGCCATGTCACCAAGGACGGCGCCATCGCGGGACCCCGGCTGCTGGAGCATCTGGTCGATGTCGTCCTGCAGTTCGAGGGCGACCGCCACGCCCGGCTGCGCCTGGTCCGCGGGGTGAAGAACCGCTACGGGGCGACGGACGAGGTCGGCTGCTTCGAGCTGCACGACGAGGGCATCACCGGGCTGGCCGACCCCTCCGGGCTGTTCCTCACCCGCCGCGACGAGCCGGTGCCCGGCACCTGTCTGACGGTCACCCTGGAGGGCCGCCGACCGCTGGTGGCCGAGGTGCAGGCGCTCACCGTCGACTCCCAGATCCCCTCCCCGCGCCGCACCACCTCCGGTCTGGAGACCTCCCGGGTCTCGATGATGCTGGCCGTCCTGGAGCAGCGCGGCCGGATCAGCGCGCTGGGCAAGCGGGATATCTACAGCGCCACGGTGGGCGGGGTGAAGCTGTCGGAGCCGGCCGCCGACCTCGCCGTGGCGCTCGCGCTGGCCAGCGCCGCCAGTGACACCCCGCTGCCCAAGAACCTGGTGGCGATCGGCGAGGTGGGGCTCGCGGGCGAGGTCCGGCGGGTCACCGGAGTGCAGCGGCGGCTGTCGGAGGCGGCCCGGCTCGGCTTCACCCACGCCCTGGTGCCGAGCGACCCGGGCCGGATCCCGGACGGAATGCGGGTGCTGGAGGTGGCGGACATCGGGGACGCGCTGCGGGTGCTGCCGCGGCGCCGCGAGCGCGGCGAAAAGGCGCGGGCGGACGCGGCGGAGGACCGCGGCTGAGGCGCGGAGGACCGTGGCCGAGGCGCGGAGGACCGTGGCCGAGAGGCGGACGACCGCGGCCGAGAGGCGGACGACCGCGGCCGAGAGGCGGACGACCGCGGCCGAGGTGACAGGCCGTGTGCGGTGGTGTGTGCTGGTGAGGGCGTACGCGAGGGGGCGGTGAGCCGGGTGGTGTGCGACACAGGGGGAGCCGCACTCCGCTTCACACCTACGGGCGTACGCCGGGAGACCCCACGGGAGGCCGGTGGCCGCCGGTAGACTTTGCCCTGGTCTCGCCCATACGTGGCCTCGCACACCGGCATGGCAGGGCGACTGGCGGCACCGACAGACCTTGCGACGGAGGAGTGCAGTGGCAGCAGGCGACCGGGCAACGGCACCCGGCAAGGCCGACGGTCTGATGCGTGCCTCCCTGAGCGCGGTCGCGCCCGGCACGGCCTTGCGCGACGGCCTCGAGCGCGTCCTCCGGGGAAACACCGGCGGGCTGATCGTGCTCGGCACCGACAAGACCGTCGAGTCGCTGTGCACCGGCGGCTTCGTGATCGACGTCGAGTTCACCGCGACCCGGCTGCGCGAGTTGTGCAAGCTGGACGGCGCGCTGGTCCTCGACAAGGACATCACCAAGATCGTGCGGGCGGGGGTGCAGCTGGTTCCGGACGCGGCGATCGCCACCGAGGAGACCGGCACCCGGCACCGCACCGCGCAGCGCGTCTCCATCCAGACCGGGTTCCCGGTGGTCTCCGTCAGCCAGTCGATGCGGCTGATCGCGCTGTATGTGGACGGCCAGCGGCGGGTCCTGGAGGACTCGGCGGCGATCCTCTCCCGCGCCAACCAGGCGCTGGCCACCCTGGAGCGGTACAAGCTCCGCCTCGACGAGGTCGCGGGCACGCTCTCGGCCCTGGAGATCGAGGACCTGGTCACCGTCCGGGATGTGAGCGCGGTCGCACAACGGCTGGAGATGGTCCGGCGCATCGCCACCGAGATCGCGGAGTACGTGGTCGAGCTGGGCACCGACGGCCGGCTGCTCTCCCTCCAGCTGGACGAGCTGATCGCGGGCGTGGAGCCCGAGCGCGAGCTGGTGGTGCGCGACTACGTCCCCGAGCCGACCGCCAAGCGCACCCGTACCGTGGCCGACGCGCTCGCCGAACTCGACCGGCTGACCCACACCGAGCTGCTCGAACTGCCCATCGTGGCCCGGGCGCTGGGGTACACCGGCTCGCCCGAGACCCTCGACTCGGCGGTCTCGCCGCGCGGTTTCCGGCTGCTGGCGAAGGTGCCGCGGCTTCCGGGCGCCATCATCGAGCGGCTGGTGGAGCATTTCGGGGGCCTGCAGAAGCTGTTGGCGGCGAGCGTGGACGATCTGCAGATGGTGGACGGGGTGGGGGAGGCTCGGGCGCGCTCGGTCCGCGAGGGGCTGTCGCGGCTGGCCGAGTCGTCCATCCTGGAGCGGTACGTCTAGGGTCTGCCGTTTGGGTTTGGGCGCCTGCGGCGGGTTGGTCCCCTACCCGCCCCTTCCCGAAACCGGGGCCGGCCCCCGGCCCCCGCCGGGGCTCCGCCCCGGACCCCGCTCCTCAAACGCCGGAGGGGCCGGATTGTGGGGCCCCGCCCCTGGACCCCGCTCCTCAAACGCCGGAGGGGCCGGGTTGTGGGGCTCCGCCCCTGGACCCCGGGGCCCGGGCCGGAGCCCTGCCACGCGGCGGAGCCGCATAGCGATGCCGCAGGAAGGGGCGAAGCCCCGACACGGGGTCCGGGACGAAGCCCCGGCGCGAGGCCTGAGGCAAAGCCCCGGCACGGGGTCTGGGACGAAGCCCCGACACGGGGTCTGGGACGAAGCCCCGACACGGGGTCTGGGACGAAGCCCCAGTTTCGGGAAGGGGCGGGGAGGGGATCAGCCCACCGCACCCCCCAGCTCAGTCCTTTTCGAGGACGAACGACACCTTGGCCGTCCCGAGGCCGTCCACCTTCACCTCGACCAGATACGTGCCGGGCTTGGCCGACGCGCTGCCCGACGGCGTGGCGCAGTGCTCGGCGCTGCGCTTGCGGTCCCACTCCACGGTGCGCTTGGTCTCGCCGGAGCCCTTCACCTCGACCAGCGCGCTGGCGCTGCCCTCCGGGCAGTCGCCGGAGGCCCAGACGTGGGCGTTCTTGGCGTCCGTGATGGTCAGCGAGGCAGCCGCGCGGCCGAAGTCGACCTTGCAGGAGCTCGACTTGGTGTTCTTCACGACGATCTCGAAGGTGGGCTTCTCGCCCGGCGCCCAGGCGTTCTTGACCTTGGAGTCCTTGACGCTGCGCACCGTCAACTCCGCGTCGCCGGGGCGGCAGTCCGGCAGGCTCGATCCGGCGGGCAGACCCGGTCCGGTCCCGGTGCCGATACCACCGCCACCCGCGCCACCGCCCGCGCCGCCACCCGAGGAGCCGCCGGAGCCACTGCCGCCGCCCGCGCCACCGCCGCTCGCGCCGCCGGTGCCGCCGTCGTCCGAGCCGCCACCGCTGCCGCCGGAGTCGCCGGAGCCCGAGCCGCCGTTGTCCGACTCGTCGCGCCCGCCCGGCCGTTCGCTGTTCACCGGCCCGGAGGAGGAGGGTCCCGGGGTGATCGTGCTGGCGGGTCCCCCGCCGCCCGACCCCTTGCCCTCGTCACTTCCGCCACCGCCCGAACCACCCCAGCCGAAGGCCCAGATGACCAGGAGCACGATGACGACGAGCAGGGCCAGCGCAACGATCCTCCGCCGCCAGTAAATGGAGGAGGGAAGCGGCCCGATCGGATTGCGCAGAGATCCCACGCGGAAACTCTACGAGAGATCGGGAGCTCTACCGGCCAATAACCCCCGCCCCGTTCCCTTCTTTTCTCATGATCCGACCGGATCCCGCACATGAGACCGCCATAAGTCCGCCACCGGGCCGCCACGAGTCGCACCAAGACGCCCCCCGGACGCCCCCGAGTCGCCCCGCGGCCACCCTGTGGGGGCGGAAAGCCCGCACCCGGGCGCGGTAGGCGGCCATCCGTTCCCGCGCGGACGCCCGTATTGCACGATTTGGCAACGACTGGCGCGGCTCGACCCGAACGCCCGCGCCCAGCGCGCCCGCAAACCGTCCCGGCGTGCCAGGATCGAGAGCGATGACTGCCATTTCCGCTTCCGCCGTCCCGGCCGCCGCATCCCCCGACCCCGACGGAGCCGTCCTGCACCGGCCCGTCATCGACTGGTTCGACGCGCACGCGCGCGACCTCCCCTGGCGTCGCCCCGAGGCCGGTGCCTGGGGCGTGATGGTGAGCGAGTTCATGCTCCAGCAGACCCCGGTGAACCGGGTGCTGCCGGTGTACGAGCAGTGGCTCGCCCGCTGGCCGCGCCCGGCCGACCTGGCCGCGGAACCGCCCGGTGAGGCGGTCCGCGCCTGGGGCCGGCTCGGCTATCCGCGCCGGGCGCTGCGGCTGCACGGCGCCGCGGCCGCCATAAGGGAGCGGCACGGCGGTGACGTACCGCGCGACCACGCCCAGTTGCTGGCGCTGCCGGGGGTGGGTGAGTACACGGCGGCGGCCGTGGCCTCGTTCGCGTACGGCCAGCGCCATCCGGTGCTGGACACCAATGTCCGCCGGGTGTTCGCGCGCGCGGTCGGCGGTGCGCAGTACCCGCCGAACGCCACCACGGCCGCCGAGCGCAAGCTGGCCCGCACCCTGCTCCCCGACGACGAGCCGACCGCGGCGCGCTGGGCGGCCGCCACCATGGAGCTGGGCGCGCTGGTCTGCACGGCCCGCACCCCCGACTGCGCCCGCTGCCCGATCGCCTCGCTCTGCGCCTGGCGCCAGGCCGGTTCCCCGGAGCACGACGGCCCGCCGCGGCGCGGCCAGACCTACGCCGGTACGGACCGTCAGGTGCGCGGCAAGCTGCTCGCGGTGTTGCGGGGGACGGTGACACCCGTACCGCAGGCGACGCTGGACCAGGTGTGGGACGAGCCGGTGCAGCGGGCCCGCGCGCTCGACGGACTGGTCTCCGACGGACTGGTGGAACCGCTCTCGGGCGGCCTCTACCGACTGCCGCTGACCTGAGAGGCCACTGCGGCTGACCTGAGAGGCGACCGCCGCCGACCTGAGAAGCGACCGCCGCCGACCTGAGAAGCGACCGCGGCTGACCTGAGGGAACTCCTCGTCACGACCCTGTCTGTGACAGACCTGTGACACGCCCAGGACCCGGTTCTGACACTCGGTCGAACCGGGTTCCGTTGTTACACAACCTATGGGTAGCTGTGCATTCGCCGAGGCCCGGATGCGCATGGCGCCGCAACAGCGCCTCCGTAGCGTCCTTCTCGCGCCGACCGACAGGGCGGCACATCAACGGCGGGGAAGACAGCGGGATGGAGGCTGCACATCATGAGCAGCAGCAATGTTCTGGACTTTGAGGAGTACGTGCGGAATCGGCAGGACGCGCTGCTGCGCAGCGCCCGTCGGCTGATCCCGGACCCGGTCGAGGCACAGGACCTGCTCCAGACCGCCTTGGTGCGCACCTACGGCCGCTGGGACGGCATAGCCGACAAATCGCTCGCCGATGCCTATCTCCGGCGCGTGATGATCAACACCCGTACCGAGTGGTGGCGCGCCCGCAAGCTGGACGAGGTGCCCACCGAGCAGCTTCCCGAGGCGAGTGTCGAGGACGGCACCGAGCAGCACGCGGACCGCGCCCTGCTGATGGACATCCTCTCCGTGCTGGCTCCCAAGCAGCGCAGTGTCGTGGTGCTGCGACACTGGGAGCAGATGACGACGGAAGAGACCGCGGAGGCGCTCGGAATGTCGACCGGAACGGTCAAGAGCACGCTGCACCGGGCGCTGGCCCGGCTGCGGCAGGAGCTGGAGAGCCGCGATCTGGACGCCCGCGCGCTCGGCCGTCGGGACGGGGAAGGCAAGCGGGCCGGGAACGTCCGGCAGCACACGGGTCGGGTCCGGCGCGGCCGCCAGGAGCGGGGGCAGGGTCGGTGCGCGGCCTGACCAGGGCCTCTCCCAGCAGGACAGCCATGATCACCGGCGGTGCGGTCGTGGGCCTCGCGGCCGCCGGCGGCTGGATGCTGGCCGGATGCGGCGCCGCGAGCGAGGGTGTCCGCAAGGAGGGACCGGCACGCACCGAGTGGGCCTCGGCCGCCGCGGACTCGGGCGCGTACGCGAGTGGCCACGCCTCGGGCCGGCCGTCACCGGCCGGGCAGAAGGTCGACGCGATCAAGCTGGTCAAGACGGATCCGAACGTCAGCGACGATCTGAAGGCGAACCTCAAGCCCTGCCCCAAGGGCAAGGTGCCCGAGGGCAAGCAGCAGATCGAGGGCTACCCGGTGGACGTGACGTACGGCAAGCTGACCGGCTCCAGCGCCTCCGACCTGGTGATCAACGTGATGAGCTGCGGCGATGGCTTCGGCATCGGCTCGTATGTGTACCGCAAGGCGGGCGACCGGTATGAGAACGTGTTCAGCGACGAGCAGCCGCCCGTCTACGCCGACATCACCAAGGACGAGCTGCGGGTGACCAAGCTCGCCTACGCCTCCGGTGACTCCGTCTGCTGCCCTTCGAGCGAGGCCGTGATCACCTACCGCTGGGCCGCGGCGGACAAGACGTTCGACGTGCTGTCCCGCAAGCGCACCGACTACAGCAAGAATGTGCCCACGGAAGAGGCGACCCCGGCGCCGTCCAAGAGCGCCGGCGACGGAACGGAAGGCTGAACCGAGGCTGTGGCCGAGACCCATGTGCTCTTCGTCGAGGACGACGATGTGATCCGTGAAGCCACGCAGCTCGCCCTGGAGCGCGATGGCTTTCTCGTGACGGCCGCACCCGACGGGTTGACCGGTCTGGAGCGCTTCCGCGCCGACCGCCCCGATATCGCGCTGCTCGATGTGATGGTTCCGGGCCTGGACGGGGTCAGCCTGTGCCGCCGGATCCGCGATGAGTCCACCGTGCCCGTGATCATGCTCTCCGCGCGCGCCGACTCCATCGATGTGGTGCTCGGCCTCGAAGCCGGCGCCGACGACTATGTGACCAAGCCCTTCGACGGCGCCGTGCTGGTCGCCCGCATCCGGGCCGTGCTGCGCCGCTTCGGCCATGCCAGCGGCCCCGGCGGGCGGGGCGCGGAGCCCGTTCCCGAGGAGCCCGACGGCGGGGTGCTGTGCTTCGGCGATCTGGAGGTCGACCCCGAGGGCATGGAGGTCCGCAAGGGCGGCCGGCAGGTCGCGCTCACCCCGACCGAGATGCGGCTGCTGCTGGAGTTCTCGGCCGCGCCCGGCACCGTGCTCTCCCGTGACCGGCTGCTGGAGCGGGTCTGGGAGTACGGCTGGGGCGGGGACACCCGGGTCGTGGACGTCCATGTGCAGCGGCTGCGCGGCAAGATAGGCCAGGACCGGATCGAGACGGTCCGCGGCTTCGGCTACAAGCTCAAGGGCTGACCGGCGTTGGGGCGATTCGCGCTGCGCAGCGGTCTGCGGTGGAAGGTCAGTCTCGCCATCGCGGCGGTGAGCACGCTCGTCGCGGTCGTGCTGAGCCTGGTCGTCCACAACGCGGCCCGCGTCTCGATGCTCGACAACAGCCGCACGGTGATGGACGAGCGGGTGAAGGTCGCCCAGCGGTGGTACGAGCAGTCCCGGGTGCTGGGCTTCGGCGCCAAGCTGGACGACCCCAAGCTGCCCGAGCAGCTGAAGAAGGAGGCGTGGCGCGGCCAGCGCGCCACCTATCTGGAGGACTCCGGCACCGGCACCCCCGAGGTGTGGGCCTCGGTGCCGCTGCGGAACGGCAAGGTGCTGTCCGTCCACACCAAGTTCCAGGACCGCTTCGCCGTCCTCAACGACCTCGACCGGGTGCTGCTGATCGGCTCGGTGGCGGTGGTGATGGGCGGTATCGCCCTCGGTGTGCTCATCGGCGATCAGCTCTCCCGGCGGCTGCGCAAGGCGGCCACCGCCGCCCGCAAGCTGGCCGAGGGCGACTCCGAGGTCCGGGTGCGCGAGGCGATCGGCGGCCGGGTGCGCGATGAGACCGACGATCTGGCGCGTGCGGTCGACGGCATGGCCGAGGCGCTGCAGCAGCGGCTGGAGGCGGAGCGCCGGGTCACCGCGGATATCGCGCATGAGCTGCGCACCCCGGTCACCGGGCTGCTCACGGCCGCCGAGCTGCTGCCGCCGGGCCGCCCCACCGAGCTGGTACGGGACCGGGCGCAGGCGATGCGCACCCTGGTCGAGGACGTGCTGGAGGTCGCGCGGCTGGACGGCTTCGCGGAGCGCGCGGAGCTCCAGGAGATAGCCGTGGCCGAGTTCATCGCCCGCCGGGTCCGGGCGGTTGCCCCCGACGCGGTGATCAACGTGGCGCGTGATGCCCATGTCTCCACCGATCCGCGGCGGCTGGAGCGGATCATGGGCAATCTGCTCGCCAACGCCGCCCGGCACGGCAAGCCGCCGTTCGAGGTCACGGTCGAGGGACGGGTGCTGCGCGTGCGCGACCACGGCCCCGGCTTCCCGGAGGAGCTGCTGAAGGACGGGCCCAGCCGGTTCCGCACCGGCAGCAAGGACCGCGCGGGCACCGGGCACGGCCTGGGGCTGACGATAGCCGCGGGCCAGGCGCGGGTGCTGGGCGCCCGGCTGACGTTCCGCAACGCCGATCCGGTGCTGGACGGAACGGATGACGCGGACGGCACGGGCGGCGAGTGCCGGGGCGCGGTCGCCGTGCTCTGGCTGCCGGAGTCCGCGCCCACCAACACCGGCAGCTTCCCGATCATCGAGGTGCCGGACTGAGCGCTCAGTCCGAGACGCAGCCGTCCCAGGGCTTGCTGAAGTCCATCTCCTCGCGGGGCTGGGTGAACGAGAACCAGTTGCCGGAGTCGTCGCGGAAGAGCGCCTCGGTGCCGTACGGACGCTCCTGGGGCTCCTGGACGAACTCCACGCCCTTGGCCTTGAGCACCTCGTAGTCCCGGTGGATGTCATCGGTGGTGAACACCCCGGCGCCCAGCACGCCCTTGGCGACCAGCGTCCTCAGGGCCTCGGCGGACTCCGGGTCGAGCCCCGGCGAGCTGGGCACCATCAGGGTCAGCTGCACATCCGGCTGGTCCTTGGCGCCGACCGTCAGCCAGCGCATACCGCCGCCCTCGCCGTCCCCGCCGATGCTCATGTCGGTGCGGACCTCCAGGCCCAGCTTCTCGGTGTAGAACGCCTTGGCCCGGTCCTGGTCGAGGACCCAGACGGTGACGATGGACATCCCCTTGATCATTGCTGCCTCCGGAGGTATCGGGTGGATCGCGCGTCGTCGCGACTTCGCCACCGTAGGCAGCAGGGGGTCCGGCTCGCTTCTCAAGAATTGCTGTCCTCGGGGCCGCCGATGCGGGCCGGTGCGTCGCGCCCGCCGTACCAGAGCATGGCGTAACACCCCGGTATGACCCCCGCGGCCCGGCCGACGTACCGGTCCCGGTAGGCGCTGGGGGTGAGCCCGGTCTGCTTCTTGAAGCTCGTCGAGAACGTGCCGAGGCTGCTGAAGCCGACGAGGGAGCAGATCTCGGTGACCGAGAGATTGGCCGAGCGCAGCAGTTCCTCGGCCCGCTCGATGCGGCGCCGGGTCAGATACTGACCGGGCGTGGAGCCGTAGGCGCCCTTGAAGGCGCGGATGAAGTGATAGCGCGAATAGCCGGCATGCGCGGCGACCGCGTCCAGGTCGAGGGGCTCGGCCCAGTCGCGGTCCATCACGTCCTTCGCGAGGCGCAGCCGGCGCAGATGCGCCAGCCGCGCCTCGTCCGGCGAGGTCACCATGGGGCCGATGCTGTCATGCCCCACTGACAGGGAGGTGGTCCCGCAGGGTCCCCCAAAGGCCGTTGGTCAGACGGTCTCGGCGACCGTCAGACGGTCTCGGCGACCGGCGCCGCGTCGGCCGGGGCCTCGTCGCCGCCGTCGGCGGACTTGCCGGGCCCCCCGCGCAGCGGGACCTCCTTGACGAACCAGGCCGCGAGGAAGCCGATGATGCTGATCAGCGCGCCCCACAGGAACACCTGGTGGGCACCGCTGGCCACCGCGTGGGTGTACGCGTCCCGGATGCCCGGGGGCAGCTTCTTGAGGCTGTCCGGGTCGAGCTGGGCGCTTCCGGAGGTGACGGCCGCCGCCTTCGCACCGGCCCGCTCGGCCATGGTGTCGTTCACCTGGCGGGTGAACAGGGCGCCGAGGATGGCGACACCGAAGGAGCCGCCCAGGGTGCGGAAGAGGGTGGCGGAGGAGCTGCCGACGCCCATGTCCTTCATCTCGACGCTGTTCTGCGCCACGAGCATGGTCGTCTGCATGAGGCAGCCCATGCCCATGCCGAGCACCGCCATGTAGAGGCCGGAGCTGAAGCGGGTGGTCTCGGTGTCCATGGTGGACAGCAGGAACATCCCGGTGGTGATCAGGAGACCGCCGACGATCGGGAAGATCTTGTACTTGCCGGTCTGGGTGGTGACCCGGCCCGCGACCAGCGAGACGACCAGCATGCCCAGCAGCATCGGGAGCAGCAGCAGCCCGGAGTTGGTGGCCGTGGCGCCCTGGACCGTCTGCTGGTAGAGCGGCAGGAAGGTGGTCGAGCCGAACATCACGAAGCCGACGAGGAAGCCGATGGCGGTGACGAGCGTGAAGTTGGCGTTGCGGAAGATGTGCAGCGGCAGCACGGGCTCGGCGACCCGCTGCTCGACGAAGACGAACGCGACGAGCGCGAGGACACCGAGCGCCCCGAGCCCGAGGATCTGGGCCGACCCCCAGTCGTACTCGTTGCCGCCCCAGGTGGTGATCAGCACGAGCGCGGTGATGCCCACGGTCAGCAGGGCCGCGCCGGTGTAGTCGATCCGTCCCTGGGCGCGCTTCTTCGGCAGGTGCAGCACGGCGGTGATCGCCGCGAGGGCGACGGCGCCGAGCGGGAGGTTGATGTAGAAGATCCAGCGCCAGCCGAGGTGGTCGGTGAGGGTGCCTCCGACCAGCGGGCCACCGATCATGGCCACGGCCATCACACCGGCCATGATGCCCTGGTAGCGGCCACGCTCGCGGGGCGGCACCAGGTCACCGATGATCGCCATCACGCCGACCATCAGGCCACCGGCGCCCAGGCCCTGGATGGCCCGGAAGCCGATCAGCTCCCCCATGCTCTGTGCCATACCGGACAGCGCCGAGCCACCGAGGAAGACCGCGATGGAGGTGAGGAAGATGCCCTTGCGGCCGTACATGTCGCCGAGCTTGCCCCAGATCGGGGTCGAGGCGGCGGTGGCCAAGGTGTACGCGGTCACCACCCAGGAGAGGTGGTCGAGTCCCCCCAGCTCGCCGACGATGGTCGGCATCGCGGTGCCCACGATCATGTTGTCGAGCATCGCGAGCAGCATCGCGATCATCAGCGCGAAGATCACCACACTGGTGCTGCGCTGCTTCGGCTCGGCCTTGCCCTTGGGCTCCTTGGGTATCTGGGCCTCCTGGGCGGCCTGAGCCGATGTCGAAGCGGACGAAGCGGATGGCGCTTCGTCTTCTTTTGGTTTCCGGAACATGTTCTCCGTCTCCCCCTGGGTGATGAGAGCCCTGACGCCCACTTACTTGCCGCCCGGCTAGTTCAGTACAGTGGAGACGGTAAGGCGCCAACTAGCCGGGCGTCAAGTAAGTTACGTTCGGCCTGCCGACGGCAGCCAGACCACCAGCACAGGAGAGCACCATGGGCAGCACACCGCGGCGGGGAGACACCCGTCAGCGCATCCAGGACGTGGCCCTGGAACTCTTCGCGGAGCGAGGTTACGAGAAAACGTCACTGCGCGAGATCGCCGAGCATCTTGAGGTCACCAAGGCAGCGCTCTACTACCACTTCAAGACCAAGGAAGACATCGTCCTCAGCCTCTTCCAGGACCTGGGCCGGCCGCTCGACGAGCTGATCACCTGGGGCGAGCAGCAGCCGCGCACCCTGGAGACCAAGCAGGAGCTGCTGCGCCGCTACAGCGCGGCCCTGGACATCGGCGAGCCGCTGATGCGCTTCATGCAGGAGAACCAGGCGACGGTGCGCGAGCTGAGCATCGGTCAGATCTTCAAGAACCGGATGTTCGCCATGTCCGCGCTGATCCGGGACCCGGAGGCGCCCATGGTCGACCAGGTCCGGAGCGTCACCGCGCTGTTCAGCATGCATGCGCGGATGTTCGCGCTGCAGGCGATCGAGGGCGACGCCGAGGACAAGCGCAAGGCCGTCCTCGAGGTCGCCCTCGATCTGGTGAAGCAGGCGCACGCGTCATCGACGCATGGCTGATATGCGCGCAGAGCGCATGAGTGGCGTCAGACCTTGACGCCGTGGTCGCGTCAGACCTTGACGCCGTGGTCGCGGAGGAACTTGAGCGGCTCGACCGCGGTGCCGTAGTTCGGCGTCGTACGGATCTCGAAGTGCAGGTGGGGGCCGGTCGAGTTGCCGGTGCTGCCGGACAGGCCGATCTGCTGGCCCTCGGTCACGGTCTGGCCGATCCGCACATCGATGCGGGACAGGTGGGCGTACTGCGAGTACGTCGCGTTGTCGTGCTTGATCACGATCGCGTTGCCGTACGCGGGGCCGTCACCGCCGCCGTTCGGGCCCGCCTTGACGACGACGCCCTCGTGGGCCGCGTGCACCGGGGTGCCGGTCGGCACGACGAAGTCCTGACCGCTGTGGTTGTGCGACCACAGGTTGCCCGCCAGGCCGAAGGCGGCGCCTATCGAGAACTTGTCGACCGGGGTCTGCCAGTCTGTGGGGGCCTTCTTGGCAGGGGCCTTCTTGGCCGGAGCCTTCGCGGCGGCCTGCTTGACGGACGGGGCGGCGGGGGCATCGCCCGCCCCCACGGCGAACGCCGTTCCGGCGCCCAGTGCGAGTGAGGCGCCCAGGCCGACGGCGACCACAGCGGCGCGCCCCCTGGATACGGACGTAAGCGAGAAACGGCGGTTTGTGGCGCGCGGGGCCATGGGAAGTACCTCCAGAAGCGTCATTGGACGCCTCTTGTTATCCCGTTCTCGTGAATAGGCCAAGGCGTTCCACTACTAAGTGGCTACGTAGCGAATTGGTTATGTGATGCGTTTCCCGCGCGAAATTCCCGGAAACCCCCATCACACCTCTGACCTGCGAGATCCCCTATTTACCGTAGTAGACGCCGAAGGGCCTGTGCGAGAAGTCACCTTCGCAGGGACTTTCGGATGTCCGATTCGGGACCAACGTCCTTACCCCGCTGTACGCTGTCCGGTCAGGGACACACAACTACCGGGGGGAATGGGACGTGGATCCCGCAGTCATCGGCGCGCGCCTGGCGTCGAGCGTCGTCGCACCGCTCATCAAGAAGCTGTTCGTCAAGGAGGGGCCGGGCGCCGGGCTGGTCGACCAGCCGGTCCGCATTTCCTCCCTCGTCTCGTTCCGCGGCGAGAAGCGCACGCTGACCGAGAAGGACCTCGACAAGCTCGCCGCCGAACTGGTCGCCCAGGCCACCCGGCACGCCGGCCCCGGCGAGCGGCCGTGCCCCGCCGACGAGGACGAGCTGGTCGCCGAGCAACTGGCCACCACGCTGTACGCGCTCGGCGACCTCGATATGAACGACGTCCAGGCGGTGCAGCTCGGCCGCCAGGGACTGGCCTACGAGCTGGCCCACGCCACCCGCACGCGGGGCAGGACCACACTGCGTCTCAGCCAGGGCGGCACGCTGCTCTACGAGCGTCTGCTGGACACCGCCTGCCTGCACATCCTGCACTTCTTCACCCAGCGCTCGGCCTTTATCCCGCGCACGCTCGTCGAGCAGAGCGGCCAGCTCAGCGAGCTGATCACCAAGATCGACATCCTGATCGAGCGGATTCCGTCGCAGACCGCGCAGGACGCGGGCTTCGAGCGCCGGTACGCGGAGTACATGATCGGCAAGCACTCCACGCTGACCATCGTGGGGATCGACCTCGGCCACGCGGAGGCCACGTGGCCGCTGGACGCGGCGTATCTCAGCCTGGAGGCGGTCTCCTCCTCCGGCGAGGAGCGGCCGCTGGGGGCGTTCGCCGGGGAGCTCGTCAGTGAATCCGGTGAGTCCCCCGCCGCCGAGGCCGCACACGCCGCCCTTCCCGCGGCCCTGCCCGCCGACCGGGCGCTCTCCGGCCATCAGCGGGTGCTGCTGCGCGGCGTCGCGGGCTCCGGCAAGACCACGCTCGTCCAGTGGCTCGCCGTATGCACCGCACGGCAGGAGTCGCTGCGCGGCCTGGAGCAGCTCATCGGCCGCGTCCCCTTCGTTCTCCCGCTGCGCACGATCGCCCGTCAGGAATCGCTGCCCTCCCCGGCCTCGTTCCTGGCCTCCGTCCACAACCCGCTGGACGGCGCCCAGCCGCCCGGCTGGGCCGACCGTGTCCTGACCGCCGGGCGCGGGCTGCTGCTGATCGACGGCATCGACGAGATCCCCGAGCGCGACCGCGAGCGCACCCGGGCCTGGCTGGCCGATCTCCTCATCGCCTATCCGGACAATCTGTGGCTGGTCACCTCCCGCCCCTCGGCCGTCGCCGACGACTGGCTGGGGGCGCAGGGCTTCGCCGAGTTCACGCTGTCCCCGATGAGCCGCGAGGACATGGCGGCGTTCATCGAGCGCTGGCACGATGCGGCCCGCCAGACCTGCCGTACGGAGGAGGAGCGGACGGCGCTGGACGACTACGAGTCGGCGCTGCACACCGCCGTCCGCACCAAGCAGGACCTGAGCCGCCTCGCCACGAACCCGCTGATGTGCGGGCTGATCTGCGCCCTGCACCGCGCCCGGCGCGGCTATCTGCCACCGGGCCGCAAGGCGCTGTACGACGCGGCGCTGTCGATGCTGCTGACGCGGCGCGACACCGAGCGCCATATCTACGCGCCGGGGGATGTCCAGCTCGACGAGGAGCCGCAGATCCAGCTCCTCCAGCGGCTCGCCTACTACCTGATTCGCAACGGCGAGGCCGAGCTGGACCGCGACCGCGCGGAGCGCCTCATCGAGGAGGCCCTCCCCTCCGTCCCCGCCGCCCGGGCCCTGGGCGACGCCCCGGCCATCCTGCGCCATCTGCTGCTCCGGAGTGGGCTCTTGCGCGAGCCGTCCGTGAGCACGGTGGACTTCATCCACCGCACCTTCCAGGACTACCTGGGCGCGAAGGCGGCGGTGGAGGCGTGGGACGTCGGCCTGCTGATCCGCAACGCGCATGACGCCCAGTGGGAGGACGTCATCCGCATGGCGGTCGCGCATGCGCGGCCACGCGAGCGGGCCGAACTGCTGGGCAAGTTGCTGGAGGCGGCGCGGCTCACGGACAGTCCCGAGTGGGCGCTCCGGCTGTTCCTGCTGGCCATGGCCTGCCTGGAGCACGCACCCGATCTGGACCCGGTGATACGGGACCAGGTCACCCGGAGTGCGATGGAGTTCGTCCCGCCCATGACCATCCCGCGAGCGCGGGAACTGGCCACGGCGGGCCCTCTGGTGCTGGAGCTGCTTCCGGGGCCGGAAGGGCTGACGGACGAGGTCGCGGAAAGCTGTGTGGTGACGGCCTCACGCATACCGGTGGACGCGGCGATCCCCTATCTGGCCCAATTCGCCGACCACCCGGCCATCGGCGTGCGTGCGCAATTGGCGTCCAGCTGGGGGCGATACGACACCGAGCGGTACTTCCACGAGGTCATCCTCCGTCTGGACCGGGACGGTCTGTATTTCGTGGCCGAGTCCATGGAGCAATTGCGTCTGCTCCTGGATACGGGTCCGCGTCCGTGGCTGATCCTGCGCGGCTATTTCACGGACCACGAGATCAGGGGCAGTCTCGATGGGCAGGAGGTGACCCGGCTACGACTGCAGGGAAACGAAGCGGTCGCCGACCTCGGCACCGCGCTTGGCCAGCTGTCGAGCCTCGACACGCTCTATCTGACCAACTGTCCCAGGGCCTCCGACCTGACTCCCCTCTCCGCATTGCCCCTCCACACCCTGGTCTACGAGCCGCCGTGGTTCGGCCCGGCGCATGCGACCTTGCCCAAGGGGCTGGAGAAGCTGGCCGGGCTGGACCGGCTGAAGATCGACAACTGTGTGCCCCCATTCCAGTTCCGTTCCTTTCCGCCGGAGATCACCTGGCTGGATCTGCACGTCGAGGCCGAGGAGCTGGACACCGCCTGGATGGTGTCGGCGCTCCCCCGCCTTCGTCATCTGAACGTGCAGCTCAAGGCGAGTACCGGCCACCCCATCGACCTGTCCCCGCTCGCCGCCCTCCCCGGTCTGGAGACGGTCACCGTCGTCGACGCGGCCGTCATGAACCCCCACGCGCTCCCCGGCGTCACGGTGACGGCCTCTTCCGCCTCCGCTCGGCCTTCAGCAGGCGCTGGTAGTCCGTGAGCACGCGCAGCAGCGCGAAGCCGGTGCCGAGAGGGGATGGTGCCGAGCTCCAGCCGGGGCTGCCGGGGGTCGCTGAGGTCGGCCCGTACGTCGGGGAGGCGTACGCCGTGGGCGGCGAAGTCGTCGCGCAGGGTCTCGGCCACCCGCTCGGCGGGGGTGGCGTTCATGCGGTGCTTTTCGTATGCGCGGGCGGGACGTTGAACTCGAACCAGACCGCTTTTCCGGTGCCGTTGGCCGGTGGCGCTTCGTAAACGGGCATCGTGCAGCGCTCCACGCCAAGTGGCGCAAATCCTCGTTCAGCACGGACGCAGCCAACTGCGTGGAACTCGCCGCCGCCCCTGACGGCATACGCATACGCGAGAGCGACGAGCCCGACGCGGCGCTCCGCACCAGCCCAGCCGTACTCGGTGCCCTTATACGTGCCGTGAAGGCCGGCCGACTCGACCGCAGCCTCTGAGCACAGGCCGGACGTCGGGCGCTGGCATCGTTTCGCGCGCTTCGCGCGATTGAGCAGCGGCGGCGGGGGCCGGGGCGTGCGGCGCGTTGCCGGGCGGCGAGCCGGTGGGGGCCCGCGCCGTGACGGCAACCGCACCCGGGGGCCGATGCCGATCCGGAGCGCGGTCCGGTGGGGCGGCCCCTCCGGGTACCCCCTCCGAAAATGCTTGATCTGAAGCAACTACTTTGTCAAGGGTTTTCGGGATGGGTACTCCCTGCGGCGTCCAGCGTCGCGATGGATGCGGAGTCCGGCGGTCCGGCGACGGGCCGCGCTCCCGCACACGGATGCCGCCCCCGGCGGTCGCTCCCACTGGCCCGGCGGTCGGCGGTCGGCCCGCGCCCCGTCCCTCTGCCCCGCTGCTCAATCGCGCGAAGCGCGCGAGACGGCGCCGCACCCGGCCCATGCCCCCGCACCCGGCCCATGTGCCGCACCCGACCGATGCAGCACCCCCGGTGGAGGCGGCACCCGACTGACGCGGCACCCCCGGCGGGGCTGAGGTCTGTGTCGGGGAGCGGGACGGCCCCCGGCCGGCGGGACGGCGCTCCGGCTACGCGGCGGCCAGGGGCACCGGCTACGCGGCGGGCAGGGGCCCCGAGGGATCGCCGAGCCATACCCGGTGGTGGCCGTCGGCCGTGACCGTCAGGCCGAAGTCGAACAGCTCGGGCCGCCCGGCGCCCTCCCACCAGGTGAGGGCCTCGGCGGTCTCGTCGGCCAGGTCGCGCGGACCCCACTGGTGCACCGTGCCGTCTGCCGCCGCGTACGCCCACGAGTCCCCGCCGCACCACCAGTGCCCGCCGTCCTGCGGCCAGTGCGCCACGTCAGCCAGCCTCAGCCCGACCGCGAACTCGGCGTGCGGGTCGGCGAGCCACGCGAGGTCCAGGTCGGCCTTGCTCTCGCGGCTCTCCTCCCACGCCTCCGCGGAGAAGAGCCCATCGATGCGTGGGCGTGCGCGCTGGCCCCGCAGCGCCATGAAGGTCAGCGCGCCCGCGAACCGGCCCTCGGCATGGCCCTCCGAAACGGTCAGCCTTACGAGCCCGTGCGAGCAGAACGCGGTGCGGAACGGGGCCAGGATCAGACCGCCGGGGCGCACCTGCTCCACCCACGCCCAGGGAATCGACCTCACCGAGGCCGTGGCCACCAGACGGTCGTACGGTGCGCCGCCGCGCCAGCCCTGCTCGCCGTCCGCTTCCAGAACCGTCACTCCGCCGTACCCGGCCCGGTGCAACGCGGCCCGTGCGCCGTCGGCCACCTCCGGGTCGATGTCCAGCGTGGTCACCCGCCCCGCGCCTGCCCGCTCGGCCAGCAACGCCGCGTTGTACCCGGTGCCCGCCCCGATCTCCAGCACCCGATGCCCCGGCCGCAGGTCCAGCTCGGTGAGCATGGTCACGACGGCGGTCGGCGCGGAGATGGAGCTGGTGGGTACATCGCCGCCGGCAGGGGCGGGGGTCCCGTCGTCCACCTGTGTGGTCATGGCCTGCGCGGGGTCGTACACCATGCGGGCCCACCGGTCGGGGTCGTCCGCCCGGTGGAGCGGCCGGTACACGCCGCCGTCCACCACCCATACGGTGCCAGGGACGAATTCGTGCCGTGGCACGGCCTCGAACACGCGCCGTATCCACGGCTCGGCGATGTCGAGCGTCTCGGCCGCCCCCGCGCGCAGCTCTTCCAGGTCGGTCACTTGCGGTGCGTTCCGCCGCCCGGCCTGGAGACATCCGGATGCTGTCCGTCCGAGTCCCGCGGGCTCAGCTGCTTCGGCTGCGGGTTCGGTGTGGGCGGCTTGCTGTGCGTTCCCATTCGGGCCCCCTCGCATCGTGGGTCGCGCAACCAGTGTGAGCTTCGCTCATCGAGGGGCAGTAGAGCGCGTGGGCACCCACCGGGGGCAGACGGTGCCGCCGTGCGCCCGCGCCCCGGCAGGTGGTTCAACGGAGGTGGCCTCCGGTATTTGCCCCTCACGTTGACGTCAGGTTCTAGCTTGGCCGGGCAGCGCGATTCCGCGCTGTGACGACACCTGGCCAAGGAGTATCGACGTGTCCATAAACGGGAGTGCCGAGCGCGCGGCCCAAGTTCTGTCCCGGCCGTTCACCGTGGGCGGGATGACCGTGCCCAACCGGATCGCCATGGCGCCGATGACCCGCATGTTCTCGCCCGGGGGCGTGCCCAATGACGATGTGGTGGCGTACTACGCGCGCCGCGCGGCCGGCGGGGTGGGGCTGATCATCACGGAGGGGACCTATATCGAGCACCCCTCGGCGGGGCTGAGCGACAGCGTGCCGCGCTTCTACGGGGAGGACGCCCTCGCGGGGTGGGGCGAGGTCGTGCGGCAGGTGCATCTCGCGGGTGGGCGGATCGCGCCGCAGATCTGGCATGTGGGGGTGTCGCGGCAGGAGGGCGCGCCACCGCACCCGGAGGCTCCCGTGCTGAGCCCGTCCGGGATCGGGCTGGACGGTGAGCCGGTCGGGCGGGCGATGACGCAGGACGACGTGGACGCGGTGATCGCGGCCTTCGCGGAGGCGGCGGCCAACGCGGAGCGGATCGGGTTCGACGGGGTCGAACTGCATGGCGCCCATGGCTATTTGATCGACCAGTTCCTGTGGAGCGCGACCAACCGGCGCGGTGACGCCTACGGCGGCGACCCGGCCTCCCGGGTCCGGTTCGCCACCGAAATCGTGGCCGCCTGCCGTAAGGCCGTCTCCGCCGAGTTCCCGATCATCTTCCGTATGTCCCAGTGGAAGCAGGACCACTACGACGCGCGGATGGCCGAGACCCCGCAGGAGCTGGAGGCGCTGCTCACCCCGCTGGTGGAGGCGGGGGTGGATGTCTTCCACTCCTCCACCCGGCGTTACTGGACACCGGAGTTCGAGGGCTCGGAGCTGAACCTCGCGGGGTGGACGAAGAAGCTCACCGGGAAGTCCACGATCACGGTCGGCTCGGTCGGGCTCGACCAGGACTTCCTGCCGACGTTCGTCCCCGGGACCGGCAGCGGGCAGGCCCAGGCGGCGGACATCGAGAATCTGCTGGACCGGCTGGAGCGGGACGAGTTCGATCTCGTCGCCATCGGCCGCGCCCTGCTCGCCGACCCCGAGTGGGCCGCGAAGGTGCTCGGCGGGCGCACGGCGGAGCTGGTGCCGTACTCCCCGGAGCTGCTCGGCACGCTGCACTGAGCCGTATGACCGGTTCAGCCCATGCGGATGGCCCGTTTCGTACCTCGCTGAGAGGATTGACACGGTTCGCTGCACTGGGAACCACGGAGAACAAGGAGAGCCGGTCATGTCCAAACGACTGCATGTGGGCAACTTGAGCTACCAGACGACGACAAGGGACCTGGCGACCCTGTTCGGGCAGTTCGGCGAGGTGCTGGACGCCACCGTGATCACCGACCGGGAGAGCGGCCGCTCGCGGGGGTTCGGGTTCGTGGAGATGGACGAGATGGCCGCGGAGAAGGCGATGGCCCAGCTCGACGGCACGGAGATGGACGGCAGGGCGGTCACCGTCACCGAGGCGAGGGCGGTCTCACGCGGCACGCGTTGAGAAACGGCACGTGCACGGAGGGCGAAATCGGAACGTGCGGTTCGCCACGTATCGCCGCTAGGACTTGCGGGTGGAGCAGTGTGCCGTGGTGATATGGATCAATGCGATCCCCCACACGCATACCTTCACCCCAGCCCTCGCATCCTCACAGCGGTTCACCTGCCGTTCATTACAGCAACCCCTATGAGGAACTCGCCGAGCTCGCCGATCCGTACGATCCGGACGACCCCCTGGGCCTCGGCCTGGCGTCGGATGACGACGACGCCGACGGCGGCGGGCACAGGGGTGAGCCGGTCGGCTCGGGTTCGGGCTCCGGCTCGGGTTCCGGCTCCGGAGGCGACGGCGCGGCGTGGTCACCGCCCAACCACCGCCGTTCGTCCCGGCGTCGGCGCGGCCGCTTCCGGGGGATCCCGCTCACCGCGAAGGCGCTGATCGGGCTGCTCGTGCTCGGCCTGCTGCTGGTGCTGGGCGACCGCTGTGCCGTGATGTACAGCGAGCGCAAGGCCGAGCAGGAGCTGCAGAAGAAGCTGGATCTGGCCACGGCGCCGAATGTGACGATCCACGGCTTCCCGTTCCTCACCCAGGTGCTCGGCAAGGATCTGCAGCAGGTCGACATCGCCGTCCCGGACGTGGCGGCCGACCGGGTCTCGCTCGCCGAGGTGCGCGCCCAGGCCCGGGACATCCGGATCGTGGGGGATCTGCCCAGCTCCTTCCGGGGCGCGACGGTGGGCCGGATGAAGGGCGATGTGCTGCTGTCCTTCGAGGACCTCAGCCGTGAACTGGGCGCCTCGCAGGTGCGGTTCAAGGCGCTGGGGCCCAGCTCGGTGCGCGCGGACGGGAAGCTGCCGGTCGCCGGCCAGCAGGTGTCGCTGCACGCCCAGGCACATATCCAGCGCCAGGGAGACCGTGGGATCTCCACCAGTGTCACCGATATGCGGCTGGACATCCCCGGGATCGCCACCTACCGGCCGGGCCCCGAGCCGCGCGCCGGGCTGTATCTGCACAAGAAGGCGGCGCGGCAGATCAGCGAGGACTCCGAGAAGGCGCAGGCGCTGCTGTCGATCCCCTCGGTGGCCGAGAAGCTCGGGGTGTCCCCGGCGGAGGCGGGGCAGGCGCGGAACGACGACCAGGTGCTGGACCGGATCACGGGGTCGCCGCGCTTCGTCCCGGCGCTGCTCGCGGTCAACCTCGTCCAGGCGGCCAACGACCATCCCCAGCTGGCCAGGAAGCTCGGCATCGACCCGACGGTGGCCGCGGCGCTGACGCGGATGAAGGTGCCGGAGCTGACGGACAAGCTGGAGCTCTCCTTCCAACTCCCGCACAAGGCCAAGGGCATCAAGCTGGCGAACATCGGCGTCTCCCCGGAGGGGATCCGGGCCGATCTGACCGGCGCGGGGCTGTCCTTCGGGAAGACCCACTAGCCACAGCCGTGCGTCACCGCGTCACCCGTCACCGCGTCACCGCGCCGTCGGCAGCCGTACCTCGACGCGGAGGCCGCCCGCGGGGCCCGGGGCGGCGGTGACCGTGCCGCCGTGGGCGGTGGCGATGGAGCGGACGATGGACAGGCCCAGGCCGTGGCCGTGCACGGCGGTGCGATCGCGGTCGAGGCGGCGGAAGGGTTCGAACAGGCCGTCCACGCGGGTGGGGTCGATAGGGGGGCCGGTGTTGGTCACGGTCAGTCGGCGGGCCTCGTCGACGCGCACGGTGACCGTGCCCCGCGGGTGGTTGTACTGGATGGCGTTGCGCACCAGGTTGGACGCCAGATGCTTGAGGAGCACCGGGTCTCCGTTCACGGCCAGGGGCGTGGTGTGCACCGCCGTACTGACGGTGTGCTCGGCGGCGAGGGAGCTGAGTTCGTCGGCGGCCTGCCGGGTCAGCTCGGCGAGGTCGGTGTCCTTGGTCCGGTCGAGGCCGCGGTCGCTGCGGGCGAGCAGCAGGAGCGCGGCGATGAGGTGTTCGGCCTCGCGGTTGGTGATGAGCAGGTCCTCGCGGACCGGGATCAGATGGGCGGGCAGCGGGTCGGCGAGGCCGACTTCGATGCTGGTGCGCTGGGCGGCCAGGGGGGTACGCAGCTCGTGGGAGGCGTTGGCGACGAACCGGCGCTGGCTGGTGAAGGACCGCTCCAGGCGGTCCAGCATGGTGTCGTAGGTGTCGCCCAGTTCCCGCAGCTCGTCCTGTGGCCCGGTGAGTTGCAGCCGTTCGTGGAGGTTCTCCTCGCTCATCCGGCGGGCCGCGAGGATCACCTTGCGTACCGGGCGCAGGGCGCGGCCGGCCAGCCACCAGCCCATGGCGCCGGACAGTACGGCCATGACGGCCAGGCCGACCGCCGACCACAACACCATCTGCCGTACGGCGGTCTTCTGGAGCCGGTTGGTGACTTCCACCCTGGCCAGCCGGGCGTCCTCGGCCTGTTGTCGAGTCCACTTTGGGTCGACGGGGCCGGGACGCGTCGGGCCCGAGGGGGCCGACGAGGCCGAGGAAGTGGGCTGGGGACCGGTCGGCCCGGCGGTGTGGTCCGTCGTGATGCTGGCGAACTGCTCCATGGTGCCCTGCCGGGCCAGCACCGTGACGAAGATCAGCAGGGCGGCTCCGGCGCAGAAGAACAGCGCGGTGAAGGCGGCGGCGAGTTTGGCGCGGAAGGTCAGACGGTCGCGCAGCGCGGCTCGCAGGGCCCGCGGGGCGACGACGAACAGGGGATTCAGCACAGCCGGTAACCTTTGCCGTCGTCCATGGAGATCGCGTCGGAGCGGCCGAGTTTGCCACGCAGCCGGCTGACGGTGGCGCGTACGGCGCTGGTGCGCGAGTCCATGTGCTCGTCCCACACACGGTCCAGCAGGGCACGGTGGGTCACGGCATCGCCGCGCGCCTCCATCAGGAGCTGAAGGACGGCGAATTCCTTCGGGCTCAGCTCCACCGGCCGCCCCTCGATGCGGACCTCGCGACGGCCCCGGTCCAGCTCGATGCCGCCGTGCCGCAGGATCATCAGCGGGGGTGTGGGGACGCGTCGGCTCAATGCCCTGATCCGTGCGAGGAGTTCGGCGAAGTCGAAGGGCTTGGCCAGGTAGTCGTCGGCGCCGAGATCGAGCCCGGCCACCCGGTCCTCCACCGAACCGGCGGCGGTGAGCATGAGGATGCGGGGCGGGTCCTGAAGCGCGCGCAGGCGCAGGCACACCTCGTCGCCGCTCATGACGGGCAGATCCCGGTCCAGGACGATGATGTCGTAGGCGTTGAGCAGGCACATCCGCTCGGCCGCGTCCCCGGAGCCGGCCAGGTCGACCGCGATGGCCTCGCGGCGCAGGCCGGTGGCGATCGTACGGGCCAGGATGTGGTGGTCTTCGGCGATCAGGACCCTCATGCGGGAGCTTCCTCGGGGTGATACGCGGCAGTTACTGAAGGTAACAAACCGGGTGGATCGGACCCCGGCCCAGCCATGCAAGCAGGGAGGCGATTGCAGAGGGATAAGCGTGGCGGGGCGCGAGGGCCTTCCGCGCTTACCTCCCTGCGCGCGGTCGGCTGGTTCTCTCATGGCGCAAGCACCGCCCCTACCCCAACCGTGAGGTCCCCATGTCCGTTCTCTCCCTGCGTAAGCACTGTGCCCTGGCCTCGGCCGCCCTGGGCATGGTCCTCGTCCTGTCGGCCTGCGGCGGAGGCGGCGGTGATGACGATGTCGCCAGCGCCGGGGGCGAGAAGAAGCCGTCCGCGAGCGCTTCCCAGAAGGCCAAGAGCCCGGAGGAGATGCAGCGGGCCCGGCTGAAGTACGCGTCCTGCATGCGCGAACAGGGCATCGACATGCCCGACCCGGACGCCGACGGGGCGCACTTCGTCCAGCCCTCCGACCCGAAGAAGTTCCAGGCGGCGCTCGATCAGTGCAAGCAGTTCATGCCGAACGCGGACGGCCAGGCTCCGGGTTACCCCCCTGAGCAGAAGGCGAAGGACGTGAAGCTGGCCAAGTGCCTGCGCGCCAAGGGAGTCGAGGCCGAGGACCCGACCGACGAGGGGAGGATGAACATCCCGGACGGTGAATCGAAGAAGACGCAGGACGCCCTCAAGGCATGCGGCGCCATGTCGAGCGGTAAGACCGGCCGGTGACCGCCGCCACGGAGAGCGGCACCGTGCCGCAGAGCGAAGCGAGCGGGGACGACTCCCCCGACGCGGCCCCGCGCCACCGGCCACGCGGTCGCCGGCGCCGCGGCCACTGGATCATCGCGGCCGTCCTGGTCGCGGCGGCAGGCGGCGGCGTGTACTACGCGACCGCCTCCACCGGCACCGCCCCGGCGGCGGACTCGGACAAGCCGGCGCGGCACACGGACAAGGTCACCCGCCAGACGCTCATCAACAGCAAACAGGTCGACGGAACGCTCGGCTTCGAGGGCAGCACCTCGGTCATGGGCCGGCTGCCCGGGACCGTCACCCGCCTGCCGGGCATCGGCAGCACCGTCTCGCGCGGCGAACAGCTCTACGGCGTGGACGGGAAACCCGTGCTCCTGCTGTACGGGAAGTCGCCCGCGTACCGGGACATGAAGAGTGGCGACAAGGGCGAGGACGTACGCCAGCTGGAGGAGAACCTCCAGGCCCTCGGCTACCGCGGCTTCACCCCCGACAGCGAATTCACCGACCTCACCGAGCAGGTGGTCAAGCGCTGGCAGAAGGCCCTCGGCCTTGCGCAGACCGGGACGGTGGAGGACGGCCGGGTCGTGTTCGCCTCCGGACCCTTGAGGATCGGCGCGCACAAGGCTGCGGTCGGCTCGGATGTCCGGCCGGGCGGCCCCGTGCTGACCGGCACCTCGTCCAAGCGCCAGGTCCATGTCGACCTGGACATCGGTGACCGGTCGCTGGCGAAGAAGGACGGCACGGCCACCGTCACCCTCCCGGACGGCAAGACGGTCAAGGGCACGATCACCAGTGTCGGTACGACGGTGAAGAAGACGCCGGGCGAGAACGGTGCCGCGGACAAGTCCACCATCGGCGTCGACATCGAGCTGGCCGACGGTGTCGCGGACATCACCGAGGCGCCGGTCACCGTCGGGCTCCAGAGCGAGAAGAAGGAGAACGTCCTGACCGTGCCGATCACCGCGCTGCTCGCGCTCCGAGAGGGCGGCTACGGCGTCGAGGTCATCGGCGCCGACGGCAAGGGCACCGTCACCGCCCTGAAGCTCGGCATGTTCGCGAACGGAAGGGTCGAGGTCAGCGGCGGCGGCCTCACGGCCGGCACCAAGGTGGGGGTCGCCGCATGACGCCGGCCCCGGCGGCGCCGGCGCCGGCACCGGCACCGGCACCGGCTGAACACGCGCCGCTGGTGGAGCTCGAAGACGTCGACCATGTGTATCCGGGCGGGGTACAGGTGCTCCACCAGGTGTCCTTCCGCGTCGACAGGGGCGAACTCCTCGCCGTCGTCGGCCCGTCGGGCTCCGGCAAATCCACCCTGCTCAACCTGATCGGCACACTGGACGTGGCGACGTCGGGCACCGTGCGCATCGACGGGCACGACATCGCCGGCCTGGGCGAGAACCGGCTGTCCGCGCTGCGGGCCCGGTCCATCGGCTTCGTCTTCCAGCAGTTCTTCCTGGCCGACGGGGTCAGCGCGCTGGACAACGTCGCCGACGGACTCCTCTATCTGGGCGTCCCCCGCAGGGAACGCCGCGCACGGGCCGAAAAGGTCCTGCGCCGGGTCGGCCTCGGGCACCGCCTCGACCACCGCCCCAACGAACTGTCGGGCGGCGAGAAACAGCGCGTCGCCATCGCCCGCGCGGTGGTCGGGGACCCGCCGCTGCTGCTGGCCGACGAGCCCACCGGAGCGCTCGACACCGCCTCCGGGGCGTCCGTGGTGGAACTTCTGCGGGAACTCAACGCGGCGGGCACGACCGTCCTGATCATCACCCACGACCAGGAACTGGCCGCCGCACTGCCCCGCCGTATCCGCGTGCGCGACGGCAGGATCGCCGAAGGGGTCCTGCGGTGAGCCGCCGCCCCGGCCCGCGGCGCCGCACCGCGGCCCGTCCCACCACGGCCCGTCGTCTCACCCCCCACAGGCTCAGCCCGGCCGACACCCTGCGGGTGGGCAGCGTGGGGCTGCGCACCCGCCCCACCCGGGTGCTGCTGTCGGCGCTGGGTATCGCGATCGGTATCGCCGCGATGGTCGCGGTGGTCGCCGTATCCGCTTCCAGCCAGGCCGCGTTCAACGCCCAGCTCGCCTCGGTGGGGACGAACATGCTCACCGTGACGCCCGGCAAGGACTTCGTCGGCGAGCCCGCGCCACTGCCCGAAAACGCCGCCGAGATGGTCCGGCACATCGCCCCGGTCGAGAACGCCGCGGCCACCGGCAGCGTCAAGGGCGCCAAGGTCTACCGCAACGACCGCATTCCCAAGGCCGCCAGCAGAGGCATCGGGGTCTTCGGCGCCGGACTCGGCCTGCCCAGGACCGTGGGGCTCCACATGGCCGCCGGAACGTGGCTCAACGGCGCCCAGAGCCGCTACCCGGCCGTCGTCCTCGGCACCACCGCGGCCGAGAACCTGGGCATCACCACCCCCGGTGCCCAGATCTGGCTCGGGGAGCAGTGGTTCACGGTCACCGGAATCCTCCAGAAGGCGCCGCTCGCCCCCGAGCTGGACTCGGCGGCGCTCATCGGCTGGGACGCGGCCAAGACCCACCTGGGTTTCGACGGCCGCCCCACGATGATCTACACCCGCACCGCCGACAGCAAGGTCGACCAAGTACGCGGGGTCCTCGCCGCCACCGTCAACCCCGAGGCGCCCAACGAGGTCACGGTCTCCCGGCCCTCCGACGCACTGAGCGCCAAGCAGGCCGCCAATCGGGCCTTCACCGGCCTGCTCGTCGGCATCGGCGCCATCGCCCTGCTGGTCGGTGGTGTCGGCGTGGCCAACACCATGGTCATCGCCGTCCTCGAACGGCGTGGCGAGATCGGCCTGCGCCGTGCGCTCGGCGCCACCCGTGGCCAGATCCGCACCCAGTTCCTCACCGAGTCGGTCATGCTCTCCGCCCTCGGCGGCATCAGCGGCGCCGCCCTCGGGGCGGGAGCATCGGCGGGATACGCGCTCTCCCAGAACTGGCAGGTGGTCGTCCCGCCCTGGGCACTGGCTGTCGGAGTCGGCGCCACCATGGCGATCGGCGCGCTCGCCGGTCTGTGGCCCGCCGTACGCGCGGCCCGGCTCGCGCCCCGGGCCGCGCTCTCCGGGCCGTAGGCGGTGCGGTTCCCCATCCGGCATGAGAATTCCTTGAATCCGTTCTTGGTCAACGCACAGCTCAGCCCGATTCTCCTCACGGAATCCGTCCCTAACGTCTTCCGTGTCGAAGCCGAACGGCTCCGGCGAAGGAAAAGAAACACCGAATTCCGAGAGGCAGCATCATGAGCTTCCACAAGATCGTCCCGGTCAAGCCCGCCCGCAAGGCCGAGCCGAAGAAGAAGCACCACGCCCCGAAGCCGGACCCGAAGAAGGGCCCGAAGAAGCCCCACCGTCGTCCCATCGGCGGCTGACCCACGTCCCGGAGGCGGGTCCGCGGCATCGCGCCGCGGGCCCGCCTCGGCCATGTCCGGAGCCGAGCGGGAGAGAGCGACCGTGACCTCGTACGAAGACCAGCCCACCGTGCAGCTGCGCGCGCTCGGGGCCGACCCGGCCGGCGGCCCCGGCCGGCACCGGCGCGCCGGGCGGCCGCGCCCTTACGGTCGTCATCAGCCGAGGGCGGCCCCGCGGCTCCCGGAGGAATACCCGGCCGAGGACGCGGTGGCGAACGGCGAGCCCGGCGAACCCGGCGGCGCACCCGGCGAGCCCGGCGAACCCGGCGGCGGTCTCGGCGAACCCGGCGGCGCAGGGGCCGTTCCGCGGCTGCCCGCGCGGCAGGCGTTCCGCCGGTTCTGGCCGCTCACGAGGGGCGACCGGCGCCGGCTGGTGCTCATCTGCGCCTGTGTCATCGCCGCGGCGCTCGCCGAGACCGCCGCGATCCTCCTCTTCTCCGATCTGACCGACAACGCCCTGCGGCAGGGCTCGCTCGGCGCCTTCTGGGTCCCCGCCGCGCAGTGGCTCGCGGTCGCGGTGCTCGGCGCGGCCGTCGGCTATACGGGCAACTCGCTCGCCGTATGGACCGCCGAGCGGTTCGTCCTGCGGCTGCGGGCGCGGGTCTTCGCGCATGTGCAGGATCTGCCGCCGCACTTCTTCCAGCGCCACCGGCAGGGCGATCTGGTCGAACGCCTCACCGGGGACGTGGAGTCTATCGAGCAGCTGGTGGTCTCCGGGGTGGTGAGCACCGTCTCCGCCCTCTTCAGCACGGTCTTCTTCTCCGTCGCCGCCTTCCGGCTCCGCTGGGATCTGGCGCTGGTCACCTTCGTCCTGGCACCGCTCTTCTGGCTGGCGGCGCGGCGCTTCTCCGGGCGGATCGGCTCGGTGGCGCGGGACGAGCGGGTCGCGGACGGCGCGATCACCTCCGTCGTGGAGGAGTCGCTCGGCAACGTCGTGTTGACGCAGGCGTACAACCGTAAGGACGCCGAGGAGCGGCGGCTGGGCCGGGAGGCGCGTGCGTGGATGCGGGCGTCGGTGGCCGGTGCCCGGATGAGCGAACTGTACGAGCAGCTGGTCGAGGTCATCGAGACGCTGTGCGTACTCGCCGTGATCGGGCTCGGCGCCTGGGAGATCTCCCAGGACCGGATGACCATCGGGCAGTTGCTGGCCTTCGCCGCCTTCCTCGGCTATCTCTATCCGCCGATCCGCAACCTCGGACAGCTCGGTCTCACCCTTACGGCGGCGACGGCGGGCGCCGAGCGGCTGCTGGAGATCCTCGACGCCGAGCCCGCCGTGAGCGATCCGCCGCCCGGGGCCGCGGTGGCGCCGTGGCGGGTGCACGGCACGGTGGAGTTCGACCGGGTCGGCTTCCGCTACCCCGGCGGCGACCGGCGCACCCTGGCGGGCGTCTCGTTCACCGCCCGCCCGGGTGAGTTCGTGCTGATCGCCGGGGCGAGCGGGGCGGGCAAGTCCACCGTCTCCAAGCTGCTGACGCGCTTCTACGACCCCGGCGAGGGGTTCGTACGGCTCGACGGCGTGCCCCTGTACGCGATGCCGCTGGGCTTTCTGCGGACGAACGTGACGCTGCTGCCGCAGCAGACCCTGATCCTGCACGACACCATCCGCGAGAACATCGCCTGCGGGCGTCCCGGGGCGGCCGAGCACGAGATCGTCCGGGCGGCGCGGGACGCCGCCGCGCACGACTTCATCACGGCCCTGCCCGAGGGCTACGACACCCGTATCGACCCGCATACGGCGCGGCTGTCCGGCGGCCAGTTGCAGCGCATCGCCATCGCCCGCGCGATGCTGCGCGACGCGCCCGTCCTCGTCCTGGACGAGCCCACCACCGGCCTGGACGCACTGGCGGCGCGGCGAGTGGTCCGGCCGCTGCGACGGCTGATGTCCGGCCGCACCACGCTCATGATCACCCACGATCTGACCCTGGCCCCGGACGCGGACCGCATCCTGGTGCTGGACCACGGGCGGGTGGTGGAAGCGGGCACGCATCGCGAACTGCTGGCGCTGGAGGGGGCGTACGCCCGGCTGCACGGCTCGGGGGTCGGCGCTCTGCGCGGCACCGGGAACGGCACGCAGGAGGACCGCTCGTGGGAGGACCGCTCGCTGGAGGGGCGCTCGCTGGAGGGGCGCTCGCTGGAGGGGCGCCTGGGCGGCTCCCCCGCCGGCACCGGGCCCCAGCCGACGCTCCGGCTCGGACCGATCTGATGGCAACGGGCTGGGGCTCTGGGGCCCCGCTCAGGCGGCGTCGATCCCCGGCGGAGCCGTCGGCGCGCCCGGGAGCTTGATCCAGGCGACCGTGCCGCCGCCCGGGGCCGCCTCCAGTCCCACCTGGCCGCCCGCCTGCTGGACGGTACGGGCCACGATGGACAGGCCGAGGCCCGAGCCGGGCATGCTGCGGGCGGACGGGGAGCGCCAGAAGCGCTCGAAGACATGGGGCAGTTCCTCGGCGGGGATGCCGGGGCCGTGGTCGCGCACCCTTACCTCTCCGCTTCTGAGGACGACGTCGATCACACCACCCGAAGGGCTGAACTTCACGGCGTTGTCGAGGAGATTGACCAGCGACCGCTCCAGCGTGGCCGCCTCGCCGCGGACGTACCAGGGCTCGATCGAGGCGTTGATCGTGAGATGCGCACCGCGCAGCCGGGCCCGTTCCAGGGCCGTCCGCGCCACCTCGTGCAGGGCGATCACCTGCGGAGGGCCGCTGCCGGGCAGGGCGTCGGGCCGGGACAGCTCCTGCAGATCGCCGATCAGCGCGGCCAGCTCCGTCATCTGCGCCTTGACGCTCACCATGAGCGCCTTACGGTCGGCGGGCGGCAGCGCGCGGCCGGTCTCCTCGCTGCGGGCGAGCAGTTCGATATTGGTCCGCAGCGAGGTGAGCGGGGTGCGCAGCTCATGGCCGGCGTCCGCGATGAGCTGCTGCTGACGGTCACGGGAGGAGGCGAGGGCGGCCGTCATGGAGTTGAACGACCGGGACAGCCGGGCGATCTCGTCATCGCCGTCCGCCGGGATGCGGACGGCCAGATCCTCGGTGCGGGCCACATGCTCGACCGCCTCGGTCAGCCGGTCCACGGGCTTGAGCCCGGTCCTGGCGATCCACAGGCCAGCGGCGCCCGCGCCGACGACGCCGACCCCGGCGACCAGCGCGAGGACGAGCGTGAGCGTGCCCAGCGGATGCTCGACCTCGCTCAGCGGGCGTGCCATGGAGACGGCGATCCCCCGCGGCAGCGGGCTGCCCGGGCCCTCGGTCGGCCGGTAGGTGTACACCCGCATGTCCCCGCCGCCCGCGCCCGTCGCGTCATGCAGCGCGCTCGGCCGCTGCCCGACGGCCACCTCCACATCGGCGGTCGTCACCGGCAGCTGGGTCGCCCCGGGCTGCGTGCAGCGGCTCCCGTCGGCCAGCACGATCTGTACGGAGTACGAACCGAGGGCGCGCGGGGTGTGGCCGTCGGCGCCCCCGGGGCTCTGGCACGCCTCCAGGATGCTCAGCACATTGCGCTCGTCCACCTTGACGTTGCGCAGGGACGAGTCGAGTTGGGCGCTGAGCTGTTCCCGGACGATCAGCCAGCACGCGAACGCGGACACCGCCACCGCCACCGCGACGGCCATCGCGGTCAGCAGGGCCAGCCGCGAGCGCAGCGGCAGTCTGTGGAACCTCACGCGGGATCGCCCTCCGCGGGCCGCAGCACATACCCCACCCCGCGCACGGTGTGCACGAGCCGCGGTTCGCCGCCCGCCTCGGTCTTACGGCGCAGATACATCACGTACACATCCAGCGAGTTGGACGACGGCTCGAAGTCGAAGCCCCACACCGCCTTGAGGATCTGCTCACGGGTGAGCACCTGACGGGGATGGGCCAGGAACATCTCCAGCAGGGTGAACTCGGTGCGCGTCAGCTCGACGCGGCGCCCGCCCCGGGTGACATCGCGGGTGGTCAGGTCCATCCGCAGATCGCCGAAGGCCATCACGTCGCCTTCGGGGAGCGCCGCGCCCTGCTGGCCCGCGTAGGAGCTGCGGCGCAGCAGGGCGCGGATGCGGGCCAGCAGTTCGTCCAGTTCGAAGGGTTTGACGAGGTAGTCGTCGGCGCCCGCGTCCAGCCCGGTGACCCGGTCGCCGACCGTGTCCCGCGCGGTGAGCATGAGGATGGGCAGCGTCACCCCGGTGGCGCGCAGCCGCCGCGCGGCGGTCAGCCCGTCCATCCGGGGCATCAGCACATCGAGCACGATCAGCTCGGGATCGTAGGAGCCGACCTTGTCCAGCGCGTCCAGTCCGTCCACGGCGGTCTCGGTCGCGTAGCCCTCGAAGACGAGGCTGCGCTGCAGGGCTTCCCGGACGGCCGGCTCGTCGTCGACGATCAGGATGCGGGCGGGCTGATCGCCGTGGTCGGCGGGGCTCATGGGTCGGTTTCCTTCACGATGGCGGTGGCGGTGACGATGGCGGTGGGCGGGGAGTCGGGCGGGGTGGTGGCCGCGCTGCCGAGCGAGCCGCTCCGCGGGAATGGCTCCGTCGCTGCTCCGCCGCGCTGCTGCCAGCCTCGCACGTGGGTCGGTCAGACGTTGCCGTCGCTGCCGCCCGAGCGCAGGGAGGCGAGGTCGGACTTGACCGTGTTGATCGGGATCGAGAAGCCGAGGCCGACGCTGCCCGCGCTGCTCGAGCTCTGGCCCGAGGCCGCCGAGTACATCGCGGAGTTGATGCCGATGACCTGGCCGCTCATGTTGATCAGCGCGCCGCCGGAGTTGCCGGGGTTGAGCGAGGCGTCGGTCTGGAGGGCCTTGTAGGTGGTGGTCGACTCGCCGACGTCGCCGTTGTACCGGCCGCCGCCGAACTCGAAGGGCCACTGACCGCCGCCGCCACCCTGCCCCTGACCGCCCTGCCCCTGGCCGCCCTGGCCCTGGCTCTGGTCCGTGGAGACGGTGACCTCGCGGTCGAGCGCGGAGACGATGCCGCTGGTGACGGTGCCGGTAAGGCCCTCCGGCGAGCCGATGGCCACGACCTGGTCGCCCACGGTGACCTTGCTGGAGTCGCCGAGGGCCGCGGCCTTGAGCCCGCTCGCGCCCTCCACCTTGATCAGCGCGAGGTCCTTCTTGCTGTCGGTGCCGACGACCGTCGCGGTCTTCTTACTGCCGTCGCTGAAGGTCACCTTGATCGAGTCGGCGCCGGAGACCACATGGTTGTTGGTGATGATCTCGCCGCCGCTGGTGATGACCACGCCGGAGCCGGTGGACTGACCGCTGGTGCCATTCGCGCTGACCTCCACGATGCTGGGGCTGACGGCCGCCGCGACCGCCGAAACCCCGCTGCTGCTGGTGGATTTGGCGTTGACCACGGGGGTGGAGACCGTGGTGTCGGACTTCTGGGTGGCGTTGGTGACCAGCGCGGCCGCCCCGCCACCCACGAGTGCCGCGACCGCCGCCACGGCCGCGATCAGCGCGACCGGACGCGGCGCCCGCGCCCTGCGCCGCCCGCCACCACCATGCGCCCCCTCACCCGCGCCCGCGCCACCCTCCTCCCCGACACCGCCCGCGCCACCACTGCCACCACTGCCACCACTCGGCCACACGGTGACCCCGGACGGCGTGGTGACCGCCTGCTGAGGCTCATACGCGGGCGGATCGGGATACCCCGCACCACCGCCGTACGAGAAGGGATAGGACTCGTCTGCGCCGCTACGGCGTGTGCTGTCCGTCATGTCTATGACTGTGCGACCGAAGTATGAGAGTCCCCTGAGTGCCCGCTGAGAACCCCACCAGAAGTCGGTATGCCCGACATAAACCCGCCCTCGAAGCCGCTCCCGCCGGACGCGAGGACCGCCGCAACCCTCGGCCCCCGCGGCCCCCGAACCCCCTCGGCCGCACCGCAGGTCAGCGAAGTCCTCCGGCAGAACGTGGGCGTCGCGCCCCGCCAGCACGCCGCGCTGGGTCTCGCCGTATGGCAGACGCCGCACGCCACCCGCAGGCCGCGGCGCCTCCGCGACAAAAGCTCGCCAGGCGCGGAATCTCCCCACACGGGAGGACACTGGGTTGGCACGCGCCACGCATGGCCTCCGTTCGCGGGGCCGCAGGGCCCCGCAACGCGCGGACACCGCAAGGCAGGCGCCCCCGCGCACCACAACCCGCCGGACGGCGAATCGAGAGGGGGCCGTCGGGGCCCCAAGGCCCCGACCCCGGCACAAGCGCTCCGCGCTACGCGCAGCCACAGGAGTGGCGGACCACCAGCGCCGACGGGAACTGCTTGACCCGCTCACGGCGGGAGCCCGCCAGGCGAACGCCATCGTCCAGCACCAGATCGACCGCGGCACGCGCGCACCGCCGGACGCCGAGGACAACAGGGGACCGTCGGGGCCCCCAAGGCCCCGACCCCGGCACAAGCGCTCCGCGCTACGCGCAGCCGCAGGAGTGGCGGACCACCAGCGCCGACGGGAACTGCTTGACCCGCTCGCGGCGGGAGCTCGCCAGACGGACGCCGTCGTCCAGCACCAGATCGACCGCGGCGCGGGCCATCGCGGGGCGGTCGGAGCCGACCGTGGTCAGCGGGGGGTCGGTGAGGTGGGCTTCCTTCACATCGTCGAAGCCGGCCACCGCCAGCTCCCCGGGGACCTCGATCCGCAGCTCACGCGCGGCCCGCAGCACGCCGAACGCCTGGTCGTCGGTGGCGCAGAAGATGGCCGGGGGCCGGTCGGGGCCGGCCAGCAGGTCGAGGGCGACCTTGTAGGCGTCGTACCGGTTGTACGGGGCCTGGAAGAGCCGCCCCTCCGTGGGGCGGCCCGCCTCGTGCATCGCGCGGCGCCAGCCCTCGACGTGGTCGGTGACGGGGTCGCCGACGGTCGGGGTTATCTCGGTGCCGCCGAGGCACGCCACGTAGTCATGGCCGTGCTCCAGGAGATGCCGCACCGCGAGCTGCGCGCCGCCGACGTCGTCCAGCACCACCGCCACGTCGTCGATCGCCTCGGGCCGCTCGTGCAGCAGCACCACCCGGGCGTCCCACGCCTCGATCTCGGCCGCCGCGTTCTCGCTGGGGCCCTGGCTGATGAGGATCAGCCCGGACACCCGCATCCCCAGGAAGGCGCGCAGATAGTGCACTTCGCGCTCGTCGAGGTAGTCGGAGTTGCCGACCAGCACCATCTTTCCGCGCTCGGCGGCCGCCTGCTCGACGGCGTGTGCCATCTCCGCGAAGAACGGCTGCCGGGCGTCCGGAACGATCAGCCCTATGAGATCGGTCCGGCGGCTCGCCATCGCCTGCGCGACCCGGTCCGGCCGGTAGCCGAGCTCCTTGATCGCGGCAAGCACCCGCTCGCGCGTGGCCGGGGCGACCGGCCGGGGTCCGTTATTGATGACGTAACTGACGACCGCGGTCGACGTCCCCGCAAGCCTTGCCACATCATCCCGCGTCACCTTGGCCACGCGCGAAGTCTACGCGGGTCCAGCTAGCTGTTGGCCGGTCGTGCGGCAGCGGCCCTCGCCGCGGAGCCGGGCGCCCCGCCGGGGCGCTCGCCTCGTGCCGTGTCGTCCGCCGCGGAGCCCCGCGCCGCGGCCTTGGCCCGGGCCTCCTCGGCGGCGCGCTCGACCTTCTCCGGCGCAACGAAGCGGTAGCCCACGTTCCGCACGGTGCCGATCAAGGACTCGTGCTCGGGGCCCAGCTTGGCGCGCAGCCGCCGGACATGGACGTCCACGGTGCGGGTGCCGCCGAAGTAGTCGTAGCCCCAGACCTCCTGCAGCAGCTGCGCCCGGGTGAAGACCCGGCCGGGGTGCTGGGCGAGATACTTCAGCAGCTCGAACTCCTTGAATGTGAGATCGAGCACACGACCCTTGAGCTTGGCGCTGTAGGTGGCCTCGTCGACCGACAGATCGCCGTTGCGGATCTCCATCGGGCTGTCGTCGGTGGTGATCTGCTGGCGGCCCATGGCCAGCCGCAGCCGGGCCTCGACCTCCGCCGGGCCCGCGGTGTCCAGCAGGACGTCATCGACGCCCCAGTCGGCGGTGACGGCGGCCAGCCCGCCCTCGGTGACCACCAGGATCAGCGGGCAGCCCGGGCCGGTGGACCGCAGCAGCTGGCACAGGCTGCGCACCTGCGGCAGATCGCGGCGGCCGTCGATCAGGATGACATCGGCTCCAGGCGTGTCCACCAGGGCCGGGCCTTCGGCGGGAGCCACCCGCACGCTGTGCAGCAGGAGGCCGAGGGCGGGAAGCACCTCCGTCGAGGGCTGGAGTGCGTTGGTCAGCAGCAGGAGGGAACTCATCGTCCACCACCCGCCCCTGCCATGTTCTCGAGGTTGTGCACGCTTCGCTCGCCCATTACGTCGGTTCCTCCTCGGTCCCTTGCGAGAGGGGCACCTCCCGGGCAGCGCCCGGGGGAGTCTGCGGCTACTACTTCGTACGGTCACGCTCCGCACCCTTGGAGCGACGGTGCGCTCAAACGCGCATCACGCCCCGAAAGCACAAAAGGACCCGGGGGCTACGTTGCCCGGATCCTCTTCACAGCAGAATAACCCACATGACATGTGCCCGAGAGGCTCAATCTGCTCCCCGTTGTCCTTCCAAGGTCATCACGAGGGAGCTGCGGGCCACGCTGCTGACCGATGACGCCGTCTCCATCGAGGCGCTGTACGAGCCTTCCCCGGCGCCCGGCACCGAACCCTCCGACCATCTCGTGCTGGTGGTCGGGCACGGGTTCACCGGCGCCCTGGAGCGCCCCGCGCTGCGGCGGGTTGCGTCGGCGTTTGCCCAGCGTACGGCGGTGATCACATTCTCGTTCCGGGGCCATGGCCGGTCCGGCGGACGGTCCACGGTCGGCGATCGCGAGGTGCTGGACCTGGCCGCCGCGGTGCGCTGGGCACGTCGTCTCGGGCATCGGCGGGTCGCCACGGTCGGCTTCTCGATGGGCGGGTCTGTGGTGATCCGGCAGGCCGCGCTGTACGGGAAGAACGATGAAATCCAGCCGGTGCATGTCGCACATGATGGGGAGCGCACAGGGCGCTCGCGGGGGCGCACGGACCCCGCGGCCGGGGCGACGGACGGGGAGGCGCCGGGCAAGCCCGGGGAGCCCTGCGAGGCGGCAGACGGTGCCGCGCCCGATGCTGCCGCCGGTGCCGCGCCCGATGCTGCCGCCGACAGCGCCGCGCCCGACGCCGTGATCGCGGTGAGCGCGCCCGCCCGCTGGTACTACCGGGGCACCGCGCCCATGCGGCGGGTCCACTGGGCGGTCACCCGGCCCGCGGGCCGGCTGGTCTCCCGCTACGGGCTGCGCACCCGGATCGACCCGCGCGGCTGGGACGTCGATCCGCTGTCCCCGGTGGCCGCGGCACCGCTGATCGCGCCGACGCCGCTGCTGATCGTCCACGGCGACCGGGATCCGTACTTCCCGCTGGACCATCCGCGGATGCTGGCGTCGGCGGCGGACCCGTCCGCCTCGGAGCTGTGGATCGAACCGGGCTTCGGCCACGCCGAGACGGCCGCCTCCCCCGCCCTGCTGACCCGCATCGCCGACTGGGCGGCGGCCCACGCCTGAGGGGCCCTGGCTGAGCGGCCCGCGCCGAAACGGCCCCCAAGCGCGCGCCTATTCGGCCTCCGCCACCGGCTCGGCGAACTGCGACGCGTACAGCCGGGCATACGCACCGCCCGCCGCGAGCAGCGCGTCATGCGAGCCCTGCTCCACGATCCGCCCCGACTCCATCACCAGGATCACGTCCGCGTCGCGGATGGTCGACAGCCGGTGGGCGATCACGAAGCTGGTACGGCCGCTGCGCAGCGAGGCCATCGCCCGCTGGATGAGGACCTCGGTACGGGTGTCGACCGAGCTGGTGGCCTCGTCCAGCACCAGGATCGACGGCTCGGAGAGGAACGCCCGGGCGATCGTGATCAGCTGCTTCTCCCCGGCGCTGACATTGGAGCCCTCCTCGTCGATCACCGAGTCGTAGCCGTCCGGCAGGGTCCGTACGAAGCGGTCCACATAGGTGGCCTTCGCCGCCTCGACGATCTTCTCGAAGCTCGCCCCCTGCGCGCCGTACGCGATGTTCTCGGCGATCGTCCCGCCGAACAGCCAGGTGTCCTGCAGCACCATCCCGATATGGGAGCGCAGCTCCTCCCGCGACATCTCGGCGATGTCCACCCCGTCCAGCGTGATCCGCCCGCCGCTGACCTCGTAGAACCGCATCAGCAGATTGACCAGCGTGGTCTTTCCGGCACCGGTCGGGCCGACGATGGCCACGGTCTGCCCGGGCCGCACCGACAGCGACAGACCGTCGATGAGCGGCGTGTCCGGCTGGTAGCGGAAGGAGACCTCCTCGAACGCGACCTGCCCCCGCACCGCCTCCGGCCGCCGCGCGTCCACCGGCTCCGCGCTCTGCTCCGGCGCGTCCAGCAGCTCGAAGACCCGCTCGGCGGAGGCCACGCCCGACTGCACCATGTTGGCCATCGAGGCCACCTGGGTGAGCGGCTGGCTGAACTGCCGGGAGTACTGGACGAACGCCTGGACGTCGCCGATCGACAGTGCGCCGGAGGCCACCCGGAGCCCGCCGACCACGGCCACCAGCACATAGTTGAGGTTCCCGATGAACATCATCGAGGGCTGGATCAGCCCGGAGATGGACTGGGCCTTGAAGCCCGCCGCGTAGAGCTTGTCGTTCTGCTCCCGGAACAGCTCCGCGGACTCCTTCTCCCGCCCGAAGACCTTCACCAGCGAGTGGCCGGTGTACATCTCCTCGATATGGGCGTTGAGCTTGCCCGTGGTCTTCCACTGGGCGACGAACTGCGGCTGGGCGCGCTTGCCGATGCGTGTCGTCACCCACACCGAGACCGGGACGGTGATCAGCGCCACCAGCGCCAGCAGCGGCGAGATCCAGAACATCATCGCCAGCACGCCCACGATCGTCAGCAGCGAGGCCATGATCTGGCTGAGGGTCTGCTGCAGCGTCTGCTGGATGTTGTCGATGTCGTTGGTGGCGCGGGAGAGCACCTCACCGCGCGACTGCTTGTCGAAGTACGACAGCGGCAGCCGCGCCAGCTTCCGCTCCACGTCCTCGCGCAGCCGGTAAACGGCACGCTGGACGATGAGCGTGGCCACCCGCGCCTGCACCAGACCCAGGAGCGCGGCAACGACATACAGCGCCGTGGCCCACAGCAGCACGATGCCGACCGCGTGGAAGTCGATGCCCTGGCCGGGGGTGACATCCATCGAGGCCACCATGTCGGCGACCGTGCCCTGGTCCCTGTCGCGCAGCCACTGGACGGCCTGCTCCTTGCCGGCCCCGTCGGGCAGCTGCCGGCCGATGAGGCCCGCGAAGATCAGGTCCGTCGCCTCGCCGAGGATCTTCGGACCCATCACGGCGAGCGCGACGCTGCACGTGCCCAGCGCGAGCACCAGCAGCGCGATCCCGCGCTCGGGGCGGAGCCGGGCCAGCAGCCGGCGGCCGGAGCCGCGGAAGTCCAGGGACCGCTCGGTCGGCTGCCCGCCCATGAACCGGCCGGGCCCGGCGGCGGGCGCCGGCCCCCTGCGGGGCGCCGAAGTGCCGCTCATGCTGTGTCCCTCACATTCGCCCCGCTGCGCCAGCAGCTGATGTGACTGTCGCCCACGTGGCGCAGAGGTGCGACTTTCGTCGTCTTCTGCGGCTCAGTGGCCGCGTGTGCGTCGCTCATGCGGCTTCCTGTTCGGTGAGCTGGGAGAGCACGATCTCGCGGTATGTCTCGTTCCCGGCCATCAGCTCGCCGTGGGTACCGGCGCCGACGATCCGCCCCGCGTCGAGCACCACGATCAGATCGGCGCCCCGGATGGTGGACACCCGCTGGGCGACGATGACGACCGTCGCGTTCTCCGTCTCGTCCACGAGCGCCGCCCGCAGCCGGGCGTCGGTGGCGTAGTCGAGTGCGGAGAAGGAGTCGTCGAAGAGGTAGACGGACGGCTTGCGGACCAGCGCCCGGGCGATCGCCAGCCGCTGCCGCTGCCCGCCGGACACATTGGTCCCGCCCTGGGCGATCGGGGCGTCGAGCCCGGCCTCCATGGACTCCACGAACTCCCGTGCCTGGGCGGTCTCCAGGGCTTGCCACAGCTCCTCGTCGGTGGCGTCGGGATTGCCGTACCGCAGGTTCGAGGCGACGGTGCCGGCGAAGAGATACGGCTTCTGCGGGACGAGCCCGATGGTCCGGGTCATCACCTCCGGGTCGAGGTCGCGCACGTCCACCCCGTCGATGTGGACACTGCCGTCGGTCGCGTCGAACAGCCGCGGCACCAGCCCGAGCAGGGTGGACTTGCCGCTGCCGGTGGAGCCGATGACGGCGGTGGTCCGGCCGGGCCGGGCGATCAGCGAGATGTCGCGCAGCACCGGCTCGTCGGCGCCGGGGAAGCGGAACTCCACGCCCCGCAGCTCCAGCAGCCCCCGTCCGGCGTCGGCGGGCGGGGCCGCGACGGGCACGAGCGGCGGTACGACACTGGTCTGGGTGTCCAGCACCTCCTGCACACGCTCGGCGCACACCTCGGCCCTCGGCACCATCATGAACATGAAGGTGGCCATCATCACGGACGACAGAATCTGCGCCAGATAGCTGAGGAACGCGGTCAGCGCGCCGATCTGCATCCCGCCGCTGTCGATCCGGTGCCCGCCGAACCAGACGACGGCCACGCTGGAGACGTTCACCACCAGCATCACGGCGGGGAACATCAGCGACATCAGCCGCCCGGCACGCAGCGAGACATCCATCAGCCCGGTGTTGGCGGCGGTGAAGCGGTCGCGCTCATGGGTGTCGCGGACGAAGGCGCGGATGACCCGGATACCGGTGATCTGCTCGCGCAGCACCCGGTTGACCGTGTCGATGCGCTCCTGGACATGGCGGAACAGCGGCCGCATCCGGCGGACGATGAGCGTGACGACCACGCCCAGGGCCGGGATGATCAGCAGGAGCAGCCCCGACAGCGGCACGTCCTGGTTGAGCGCCATGACCACACCGCCGACGCACATGATCGGCGCCGAGACCATCAGCGTGAACGCCATCAGGCACAGCATCTGCACCTGCTGGACATCGTTGGTGGTGCGGGTGATCAGGGACGGCGCCCCGAAGTGGCCCATCTCACGGGCGGAGAAGGACTGCACCCGGTCGAAGACGGCGGCCCGCACGTCGCGGCCGAGCGCCATGGACGTACGGGCGCTGAAGTAGACGGCTCCCGCGGCGCACACGATCTGAACGAATGTGACGGCGATCATCAGCCCGCCGACACGGACGATGTAGCCGGTGTCGCCCTTCACCACTCCACCGTCGATGATGTCCGCGTTCAGCGCGGGGAGGTAGAGGGTGGCCAGGGTCTGCACCAGCTGCAATAAAACGATCAGCGTGATCGTTCGGGTGTAGGGCCTCAGATACGCCCGTATCAGTCGTACCAGCACACGGAAACCTTAAGTGACGCACGCCCCGAACCGGCCGTATTTTCGACGAACCGCGCGTGGTCCATGGCGCGGGCCCGCACCCGTCATCATGGAGGCGGCAGATGACGGGAAAGGGATCGCGATGGCGATGAAGAACACGCCCGCCGGGACCATCCGGTACTGGGCCGCGGCCCGCGCCGCGGCCGGCACCGCGGAGGAGCCGTACACCGCGCGGACACTGGCGGAAGCGCTCGAGGTGGCCCGGGAGCGGCACACCGCTCGGCCGGAGTTCGCGCGGGTCCTGCTGCGCTGTTCGTTCCTGGTCGACGGAACCCCGGTCGGCACCCGCGACCACAAGACGATCCAACTCGCCGAGGGCGGCACGGTCGAGGTGCTCCCGCCGTTCGCAGGAGGGTGAACCCCGAGCTCATGAGCAACCAGCCGCACCAGCCCAACGAGCCCCACGAGCCCCACGATCCCCACCAGCGGAACCAGCAGCAGCCGTATCCCCCGTACGGGTCGTACGAGGCTCCTTACGGCGGCTACGACCAGAACGCGCATCCTTACGGCGGCCACGGTCAGGGCGCCCAGCAGCCGAGCGACTGGCCGGGGTACGAGGGCTATCCGCAGCAACAGGGGTACCCCCAGGCCCAGCCGCAGCAGTACCAGCACCCGCAGCAGCACTACCAGCAGCAGCCGTACGCGGATCCCTACGCCGCCCAGCAGGGACACCAGGGCCAACAGATGCCTCAGGGCCGGCACCCGCAGCAGGGCCGGCACCCGCAGCAGGGTCACCAGGCGCACCAGGGCAACCAGGGCCAGTACGCCCAGGGCTGGGATCAGCAGCAGCACCCGTACCAGCCCGCCGCCCAGCACCCGGCCCAGCCCCAGCGCCCGGCCCAAGCCCAGCACGCGCAGGCCCCGCACGCACAGCCCCAGCAGCCCCAGCCCGCGCCCCCCGCCGCGGCGGCAGCCGCAACCGCGGCCGCGACCGCGACCGCCGAGCCGCCCGCCCCGCAGCCGGACCGGCCGCTCACCGCCGCCGAGAAGGCCCGCGCCGAGGGCCGTCCGCAGATCCTCCCCCCGGGGTTCGTCCCCGCCGCCCTGACCGCCGCGCTCGCCGGCCTGCTCGCGGCCACCGCGCCGCTGGGCCGCCCGGCGGTCGCCGTCGTGGTGGCGGTGCTGCAGGCGGTCACGGCGGCCGGCTGGTTCCGGCTGAACGGCATGTGGCCCGCCCGGCAGGGCATCGCGCTCGCCTACGCGGGCGGTCTGGCCGCCAGCATCGGGCTGCTCGCCACCGAGCCCGCGCACGCCCCGACGGTCCTCATCGGCACCATCGGCGTCTGGCTGCTGCTCGTGGTGATCCTCCAGCTGCGCAGCCACGCCTCCGCGGACGAGCGGCTGTACGGGCTCACGGCCGCTGTGGCGTCCACCGCCCTTACGGTGCTCGCGGCCGGGCATCTGGCCGCCGTCGCCGAGTCCTCGGACGCCGTCGTGGTGGGGGCGGCCGCCGTCGCCGTGGCCGTGCTCGTCCGGGCGCTGCCGCTGCCGACCGCCGCCGCCGTCGTGGTCGCGCTGGCGGCCGCCACGGGCGCCGGGGTCGGGGCCGGGCAGCTCACCGGCACGGGCACCTCCACCGCCGCCCTGCTCGGGTTCGCGGCCGGGGCGTGCGCGCTGATCGGCCACCGGGTGGCCAGCTACGACTACCCCTCGCGCTTCGTCCATATGACGGCCGGTGTGGCGCTGCCGCTCGCGGCCGCGGCCCCCGTGGTCTATGTGATCGGCCGCGCACTGGGCTGACTCCCCGGCTCCCGCTCAGCTGCTCCGGATAGGCTCGCAGCCTCAGGCGAGGGCCTGAGCACGAGCCTGGGGGGCCCACGCACATGCGCGCACTACGTATCACCTTGATCGTCGTCGTGATACTCGGCGGCCTCTTCGTGGCCGCCGACCGCATCGCGGTGTACATCGCGGAGTCGAAGGCCGCAGACAAGATCAAGAGTTCACAGGGCCTGACCACCACGCCCAATGTCTCGATCAAGGGCTTCCCGTTCCTCACCCAGGTCGCGGGCAAGGAACTGGACGAGGTCGACGTCGGTGTGGACGGGCTGACCACGGCCACGGGGGACGGCCGCAGCGTCCGGGTCACCGAGCTCGACGCGAAGCTGCACAACGTCCGCATCTCGGGCAGCTTCTCCTCGGCCAGCGCCGACCGCGCCACCGGCTCGGCCCACATCAGCTACGCGGACCTCTCACAGGCCGCCGGTCCGGGGGTGACCGTCGGCTACGACCCGTCGGGGTCCAACAAGGTCAAGATCACCGGCAGTCTGCTGGGCCTCTCCCTCTCCGCCCACTCCCAGGTCACCATCGTGAACGGGACCACCATCCGGCTGCACGCCGAGTCCATCCCGGGCGGCAGCATCCCCCAGTGGGAGGACAAGGTGCGCGAGAAGGCCGACATCGAGCGGAAGATCGAGGGACTGCCCACCGGCATGCGGCTCGACAAGGTGGAGACCACCAAGGACGGCATAGACGTCTCGGTCACGGGTAATGACGTCCAACTGACGGGCTGACGCGATCGACACCAGGGGCGTCCGATCACGCCCCTGGTCCATTCACTGAGACGATCTCGTCCGCGTCCATGACCGCCCGTGGCCTTCGCCTGCCCGGGCGGCCCCGCCTCCGGGGCGCGCACCACGCTCTCATCTCAGTCCCCGGACGATATCGTCTCATCATTCGACACGCCGGTGACATGCCCGCCTGTCCGTCCCTACGATCGGACGCATGAAGCGACAGGCGGATCTCACGAAGCGGCGGGCAGTCGACCTGTGCCGTGTCGCCGCCATGCTCTGTCGCACCGTCTGAACGGGACGCGGTCCGGCACGCCTCGGACCGGCCCCCCTCTTCGGCCCGTCAGCCGGGCCTTCCCGCACTTTCGCTCGTACGCTCGCCGCACGCCCCGCGCGGCGCATCGTCGCGAGCGTGCCCGTACCGCCGCAACTGCCCCGGAGGAGAGAACATGAGCCGCAGTGACGTCCTGGTGGACGCCGAGTGGGTCCAGGCCCGGATCGACGACCCCAAGACGGTCATCGTCGAGGTGGACGAGGACACGTCGGCCTACGACAAGAACCACATCAAGAACGCCGTCCGGATCGACTGGAAGCAGGACCTCCAGGACCCGGTGCGCCGTGACTTCGTCGACCAGGCCGGCTTCGAGAAGCTCCTGTCGGAGAAGGGCATCGCCAACGACGACACGGTCGTCCTCTACGGCGGCAACAACAACTGGTTCGCGGCATACGCCTACTGGTACTTCAAGCTCTACGGCCACCAGGACGTCAAGCTGCTCGACGGCGGCCGCAAGAAGTGGGAGCTCGACTCCCGCGACCTGGTCGCCGAGGTTCCGACCCGCGCGGTGACCGAGTACAAGGCCAAGCCGCAGGACGCCTCCATCCGCGCCTTCCGCGACGAGGTCGTCGACGCCATCGGCTCGCTGAACCTCGTCGACGTGCGCTCCCCCGACGAGTTCTCCGGCAAGCTGCTCGCCCCGGCCCACCTCCCGCAGGAGCAGTCGCAGCGTCCCGGCCACGTGCCGAGCGCCCGCAACATCCCGTGGTCCAAGTCGGCCAACGACGACGGCACCTTCAAGAGCGACGACGAGCTCAAGGAGATCTACGAGGGCGCGGGCGTCGACCTGGCGAAGGACACCATCGCCTACTGCCGCATCGGTGAGCGCTCCGCTCACACCTGGTTCGTCCTGCACGAGCTCCTGGGCCAGACCAACGTCAAGAACTACGACGGCTCCTGGACCGAGTACGGCTCGCTGGTCGGCGTGCCGGTCGAGCTCGGCGCCGACAGCTGACCCCCCTCCCTCGAACGCGCCCCCGAACGTAAGGACAGACATCCATGTGTGGAGCCAAGGCCGGCGGCCCCGACGCCTCGACGATCAAGCCCGGTGAGACCACCATCCAGGGTTCGGTGACCCGCGACGGCGAGCCCGTCACCGGCTACGTCCGGCTGCTGGACAGCACCGGCGAGTTCACCGCCGAGGTCCCCACCTCCGCGACCGGACAGTTCCGTTTCTACGCCGCGGAGGGCACCTGGACGCTGCGTGCCCTGGTTCCCGGCGGTACCGCGGACCGCACCGTCGTCGCCCAGAAGGGCGGGCTGGCGGAGGTCGCCATCGCCGTCTGACGCGTGACGGCGCGTCGTGACACACGGCCGGAGGGCCGCACCCCGGGGTTGGACGCCTCGGCGGGGTGCGGCCCTCCGTCTGTCCGCGCGGGTCCTCGGCCTGTCGGAGCCGGGCCTGTCGGTGCCGGTGTCCTTCGTCTGTCGGCGCGGCGGCCTGGGACGTACGCTGGACATATGTACGCGCGACGCCGCCACGCATATTTTTTCCTGATGGGCGCGTGTCTGACGCTCTTCATCTCGGCGTGGGCCTTTGTGCGCCTGTGGTCCGTACCCGCCGCGGTCGCGATGTGCATCGTCGCCATGGTGATCCCGCCCCTGGCCGCCATAGTGGCCAACCGCCGGGGTCCGGACGACCGGTGGTGGGACGAGTCGGGGGACGAGGAATCCGACCGGTGGTGGCGGGAGCTGGACGAGCACAACCACCGGCATTGACCACCAGCACAACCGCCCCGGCCGATCGGGGCCCGGCAGGGGCCACTGACCGGGCCCCGGCCGGGGCGCAGAGGACCGCTCCGGTGGACCGCGGTGCCCAGGACCGCCCTGGTGGCCGGGGCGTTCAGTGCCGCCTCAGTAGCCAAGGCGCTCAGGACCGGCCTAAGCGGCCTCGATGAAGTCCGGTGCGGTTCGGGTGTGCCCCGAAGGGGCGCGGGGCTGTGTCGATGTGCGGCTCCGCTGCGGCTATGTCCATGTGCGGCTCCGCCGCGTGGGACCAGCCACGACACAGCCGCGGATGAACGACCGCACCTCGCCGCACTTCCCGCGGAGCGCTCAGTACACGAGCGCCTGGACGCCGTCCGGCATGATCTCGCTCACGAAGACCTGAGCGCCCGCGATCCGGGCCCCCTCGATCAGATCCTTCTCCTCGATCTCGCGGCGCGCCGCACACTGGGTGCACACCGTGATCTGGCCGCCGCCCGTAAGGATGCCGTCGATCAGATCCGGCAGCGGCGCCGCATGCGGCAGCTCGAACTCCGCCGCCCGACCCGGCAGCGCGAACCACGTCGACTCCCCGGTCAGCCAGAGCGAGACCTCGACCCCGCTCGCCGCGGCCACCGCCGCCACCGTGAACGCCTGGGAGCACCGCTCGGGAGCGTCCGCGCCCGCCGTCACCTTGATCACCAGCTTCTTCGCCATACGCCAACCTTAGGGTCGGCGCGCCGGCCCGGGCGCGGCACGGCGACCTGTCTCCACCGGCCGCCCCGGCGCCGACTAGACTCGGTGCCGTCCGTCATCTGTTCCGAGGAGCGCGCTCGTGCTTGAGGCAGTCTTCACCACCCTGATGATCCTGGTCGCCGTGGCCACGCTCGGCTTCGCCGCACTGACCTGGAAGAAGCTGTACCAGGGCCAGCGCTGAACCCCTCCCGCCCGGCCGTCACGGCTCGACTCTCGACAGATCGCCTGAATTCATGATCCAGATTCCCTCCGACCTCCACCCGGACCTCGTGCCGCTCGCCTTCCTCCTGGGCAACTGGGAAGGCGCGGGCGTATCGGACTTCCCCGGGGCCGAGAAGTGCAACTTCGGCCAGGAGGCGACCTTCACGCACGACGGCCGCGACTTCATCGAGTACGTCTCGCACACCTGGGTGCTGGACTCCGAGGGCAAGAAGGTGCGCCCCCTGGAGACCGAGTCCGGCTACTGGCGGATCGACAAGGACCGCAAGGTCGAGGTCGTGATGAGCCGGGACCAGGGCATCGTCGAGGTCTGGTACGGCGAGCTCGCGGAGGGCAAGCCGCAGATCGACCTGGCGACGGACGCGGTGGCGCGCACCGCGCACGCGGCCCCGTACGCGGGCGGCAAGCGGCTCTACGGCTACGTCAACAGCGATCTGATGTGGGTCGGTGAGAAGGCCACCCCCGAGGTCGAGCTGCGCCCGTACATGTCCGCGCATCTGAAGAAGGTCGTCGACCCCCGGGAGTGGGCCAAGGACCTCAAGGACCTGCCGGACGACGGGATCGCCTTCTTCCGCTGAGCGCTCGAGCGCTTGAGCGCTCGAGTGGTCGAGTGGTCGAGTGGTCGAGTGGTCGGGCGCTTGAGCGCTTGGGCTCCTGGGCTCATGGGCGGGCCGTTCCAGCTGCCGCCGAGCCCGGCTCTTCCGTGCCGCGGCCGGTTCCGCCCCTGTGTGTCCGGCCGGTAACCGCGCGCCCGCCTACACTTGCACCGTGGCGACCACCGACTGGAAGAGCGATCTGCGGGAGCGCGGCTACCGGCTGACCCCGCAGCGCCAGCTCGTGCTCGAAGCCGTCGATCACCTGGAGCACGCCACTCCGGACGAGATCCTCACCGAGGTGCGCCGCACCGCGAGCGGCGTCAACATCTCCACGGTCTACCGCACGCTGGAGCTGCTGGAGGAGCTGGGTCTGGTCAGCCATGCCCATCTCGGCCACGGCGCCCCCACGTACCACCTGGCCGACCGGCACCATCACATCCATATGGTGTGCCGCGACTGCACGGACGTCATCGAGGCCGATGTCTCCGTGGCCGACTCCTTCACCCGGCAGCTCCGGGCGGACTTCGGCTTCGAGACCGATCTGAAGCACTTCGCGATCTTCGGCCGGTGTGCCGCGTGCTCCGCCCGACAGCGCGGTGGGGACGACGGCCAGAACGGCTCCGGTGAGGGCCGAGCGCGCAGGTCGTAGGCTGAGTTCATGAAGAGCCCTTTGCTGTCGCTGCCCGGCGCCGTCCCCGGCGAGGGCCCCGACGAAGGCGTCGCCGCCCACTACGGCGACCTGTTCCGCGAGCAGCGCGCGCTCGCCGACGGCACCGGCTTCGTGGACCTCTCGCACCGCGGAGTGGTCACGGTCAGCGGTGCCGACCGGCTGAGCTGGCTGCATCTGCTGATCACCCAGCACGTCAGCGACCTCCCGCCGGGCCAGGCCACCGAAGCCCTGATCCTCTCCGCCCACGGCCATATCGAACACGCGCTCTATCTCGTCGACGACGGTGAAACGACCTGGGCCCATGTGGAGCCCGACAGCCAGCGCGATCTGATCGCCTACCTGGAGAGCATGAAGTTCTTCTACCGGGTCGACATCGCGGACCGCACCGACGACTTCGCGGTCGTCCACCTCCCGGCGGGCAGCATCACCGAGGCCCCCGAGGACACCGTCGTCCGCGAGACCCCGCACGGCCGGGATCTCTTCCTGCCGCGTGCCCGGCTCACCGACTTCGCCGAGGCGAGCGGGCCGGCGATCGGGGTGCTGGCGTACGAGGCGCTGCGGGTCGAGGCCCACCGGCCGCGGGTCGGCCTGGAGACCGACCACCGCACCATCCCGCATGAGCTGGGGTGGATCGGCTCCGCCGTCCATCTGCAGAAGGGCTGCTACCGCGGCCAGGAGACCGTCGCCCGGGTGCAGAACCTGGGGAAGCCCCCGCGCCGGCTGGTCTTCCTCCACCTCGACGGCAGCGAGGTGACGCTGCCGTCCCACGGCGCGCCCATACGGCTGGCGTCGGAGGGCGAGGAGGGCCGCCAGCTGGGGTTCATCACCTCCTCGGCCCGCCACCACGAGCTGGGGCCGATCGCGCTCGCGCTGGTCAAGCGCAATGTGCCGGTGGACGCGGAGCTGATCGCCGACTCCACGGCCGCCGCGCAGGAGACGGTCGTGGAGCCGTGAGTCCGGTGCGGTAGCGCCAGACCTCGGGGTGAGGTAGTCCACCACCACCGCGTCGCGCCATACCTCGGGGTGGGGTCGCGCCATACATCGAGGTTGGGGTCGCACCAGACCTCGAGGTTGGGGTCGCGCTAGACCTCGATCAACACCGTGAACGGGCCGTCGTTCGTGAGCGAGACCTTCATGTCCGCTCCGAACCGGCCCGTTTCCACGTGCGCGCCCAGCTTCCGCAGCTGGGCCACCACCTCGTCGACGAGCGGTTCGGCGACCCCGCCGGGCGCCGCCGCGTTCCAGGTGGGACGGCGCCCCTTACGGGCGTCGCCGTAGAGCGTGAACTGGCTGATGACCAGCAGCGGGGCGGCCGTGTCCGAGCAGGACTTCTCGCCCTGGAGGATCCTTACGGACCACAGCTTGCGGGCGAGCTGGGCCGCCTTCTCCGGAGTGTCGTCATGCGTCACCCCGACCAGCACGCACAGCCCCTGGCCGACGATCTCGCCGACCGTCTCGCCGTCCACGACGACGTTTGCCCCGTTCACTCTCTGTACCACAGCTCGCATACCGACCATCATGCCGTGCGTCCATCCGGGGCCGATCGGGTGGAGAGCCGCTGCACAGGGAGCATCACTGGTGGCACGATGCGTGCAGGCGGTGCAAGCGGGCAGGAACTGCGGGAATGACGCATCGCTGGAGGGGACGGACACCAATGACCACACCGGGCACCGGCCAGCCCATGGCCACCGAGGGCCTGCTGCCGCCACGGCCGCCGAGCCAGCGCGGCGGGCGGCTGGCCGACTCCGCCGCCGTGACGGCGCCGACCATGGCTCCCACGTCCGCGGCGGCGAGCGGACTGCACGCACTGCGCCTTCCGGAACTGCGGGCGCTGCGCCGCGCGGCACAGGGCGAGGAGGCGGATCTGAGCTATCTGCGCAGACTGCTGCAGGGCCGGATCGACATCCTCCGCGCCGAGCTGGGCCACCGCCGTGACCCGGCGCCCGCGGCGGCCGCGGCACAGCCGTCCGCCGCGCTGGTGGACCGGCTGCCGGAGATCCTCGCGGACCTCCCCTCACGGCATCGCTCCTCGGCCCGCCATGTCACCCTCGGGACGCCGCAGGGCGCCGAGTACGAGCGGCTGGCCGAGGAGATGCTGGCCGAGGTGGGCCTCTCCGATCTGCGGGCCCGTACGGACGAGGAGCTGCGCGGTGCGATGGCCCGCCTCGTCGGCCATGAGCAGCAGGTGTCGCGGCGGCGGCAGGAGCTGCAGCGGACGGCGGACGGCTGCAGTGCGGAGATCGCGCGCCGGTACCGCGAGGGAGAGGCGCAGGTGGACGACCTGCTGGCGTAGGCGTCCGGGGGGTGCTTGCCCAGCCGTCTCCCGGGGGCTCCCGCCGGGGGCTCGCCGAGCGGTCCACCGGGGGCTCCCGCCGGGGGCTGGCCCAGCCGTCCATCGGGGCTCGCCGAGCGGTCCACCGGGGGCTCGCCGAGCCGTCCACAGGGTGCGGTGTGATGAAAGTACCTGGTCCACAGGCTGGGGAAATCGGCGTGCGGCCGGTGGCGGCGGACGCCTAGCGTGTGGGCATGGCCGTCGAACTCCGCACCCCGCTCGCCGATTCCGATCTGACCAGCTGGACCATCGCGCTCAACGCCGGCTTTCTGCGTCCGCCGGAGGCGCCGAAGGAAGAGGTGGAGCTGCGGCGGGAGCAGATGGACCTGTCCCGCACGCAGGGGGTCTTCGACGGGGACCGCTGCGTCGCCACCTTCCGCAGCTTCGCGCAGCGGCTGACGGCGGTCGGCGGGGCGGACGTCCCCGCCGACGCGATCAGCAATGTCGCGGTGTCGCCCACCCACCGCCGCCGGGGCCTGCTCAGCCGGATGATGGAGCACGACCTGCGCGCCGCCAAGGAGCGGGGCGACGCGGCGGCCACCCTGATCGCGGCCGAGTACCCGATCTATGGGCGGTACGGCTTCGGCCCGGCCACCTGGATCACCGAATGGCAGGTGGACGTCCCCCGCGCCGGGCTCGACCCACGCCACTCGGCTCCGTCGGACGGCGGCCGGGTCGACTTCGCCGATGCCGACGAGGTCCGGAAGCTGGGCCCCGCCCTGCATGAGCGGCTGCGCGCCCGGCAGCACGGCGTCATCGACCGCCCGGACAGCTGGTGGCGGATCGCCACCGGCCGGCTGCGCTACCCCAACCGCCCCTGGACCGAGCCGTTCTATGTCCTCTACCGCTCCCCCGACGGCTCGGTGGACGGACTGCTCGCCTATACGGCGGACGACCGCTGGGAGGGCAACAAGCGGCCGCACAACACCGTCACCGTGCTCGAGCTGATGGGAGTCACCCCGGCCGCCGAGCGGGCGCTGTGGCACTTCCTGTTCTCCGTCGACTGGGTGACCCGGGTCAACACCGGTAGGCGCGCCCCGGACGATCTGCTTCCGCTGCTGCTCGGCGACCCCCGCGCCGCCCAGGTCGCCATGCACGCCGACTGGCTGTGGCTGCGCCCGCTGGATGTGCCCCAGCTCCTGGAGACCCGTACGTACCCGGTCGAGGGCTCGCTGGTGCTCGAGCTGCACGACGCCGCCGGGCTGGCCGGTGGCCGCTATTTCCTGGAGGCGGGCCCCGACGGCGCGGCGTGTGCGACCACGAGCCGCCCGGCCGACCTGACCATGGACATCGGCGAGTTGGGCACCATATGGCTGGGCGACGAGTCGGCGGTCCGGCTCGCCTCGCTGGGCCGGATCGCCGAGGAGCGCCCGGGCACGGCGGCACTGGCGGAGCGGCTGCTGCGGACGCCGCGACGCCCCTGGTGCCCCGACAGCTTCTGAGGTGGCGGCGCCCCACCCGACCGGCGCTGGGCGGCCGACGCCGGGCGATCGGCGGTCGGCGGTGGGCGGTGGGCGGCCGACGCCGGGCGATCGGCGCTCAGCAGCAGGACTTGAGCAGTCGGCGCGCGCCCGCGCCCTGCTCACCGAGCCGGTCGTACGGGTTGGCCAGCGCGCATTTGTCGATCGACAGACAGCCGCAGCCGATGCAGTCGGTGAGGTGGTCGCGGAGGTTCTCCAGCTGTTCGATGCGCTCGGTGATGTCCGCGTGCCAGCACTCCGAGATCCGGGCCCAGTCCTCCTTGGTGAGGACATGGTCCTCGGGGAAGAGCCCGAGCACCTCCCGGATTCTCCCCAGCGGGATGCCGACGCGCTGCGAGGAGCGGACGAAGGCGACGCGGCGGAGCGTATCGCGGGTGTAGCGGCGCTGATTGCTGGAGGTGCGACGGCTGTGGATCAGCCCCTCGCGCTCATAGAAACGCAGCGCGGAGGCGGGCACTCCGCTCCGCTGCGAGAGCTCGCCGACCGTGAGCTCATGGGTCTTCCAGGTCAATTGCGTCATAGGGCCGAGGGTAGCTTGACTTCAACCTTTGTTTAAGTCCGAGGCTCTTCCCATGGCTACTGACACCGCCGTCTCCACGGCCGCAGCCCCCACCGACACCGACTCCCCCATCCGGCTCGCCGTCATCATCGGCAGCACTCGCGACGGCCGCTTCGGGCCGAAGGTCGCCGAATGGTTCGCCGGCCATGCGACGCTCCGCTCCGACATGACCGTCGATGTCGTCGACCTGGCCGAGACCCCGCTGCCCATGGACCTCACCCACCGGCCCGGCCCCGATGACCTCGCGGCCCTGGAGGCCGTGACGCCCCGGCTGGACGCGGCCGACGCGTTCGCCGTGGTCACGCCCGAGTACAACCACAGCTACCCGGCCTCCCTGAAGAACGCGATCGACTGGCACTTCACCCAGTGGCAGGCCAAGCCGATCGGCTTCGTCTCCTACGGCGGCATCTCCGGTGGCCTGCGCGCGGTCGAGCATCTGCGGCCGGTCTTCGCCGAGGTCCACGCCGTGACCGTCCGGGACACGGTCAGCTTCCACAACGCGCACGGGCTCTTCGAGGAGGACGGACGGCTGAAGGACTCCGAGGGTCCTGACACCGCCGCCGGGGCGATGCTCAACCAGCTCGCCTGGTGGGCGCGGGCCCTGCGCACGGCCCGCACCACCCACCCGTACGGCACCTGATGCCCCCGGCGGCGCCGACCCCGTCGACCCCCGTCGACCGGCGCCGCCGGAAGCGTGGCTCAGGCCGTGCCGCCGGAAGCGTGGCTCAGGCGGTGCGGCGGCGGAAGAGCACCCCCGACAGCCCGGCCGCCACCGCCAGGATTCCGCCGCACCACACCAGGGCCTGCCAGGCGCTGTCGCCGACCGGCCGGTCCAGCAGCAGCCCGCGCAGCGCCTCGATGACCGGGGTCACCGGCTGGTGCTCCGCGAATCCGTGCAGCCAGCCCGGCATGGTGTCGATCGGCACGAACGCGCTGCTGGGATACGGCAGGAACATCATCAGGAAGGTGAACCCGCCCGCCGCCTCCGGTGATCTGGCGATCAGGCCGAAGCAGGCCGACAGCCAGGAGATCGCGAGGATGAACATCAGCAGGATGCCCGCCACGGCCAGCCAGTCGAGCGGACCGGCGTCCGGCCGGAAGCCGATGAGGAAGGCCACGCCGAAGACGATCGCGGTCGCCACCGTGTTGCGCAGCACGCTCGCGGCCACATGGCCCGCCAGGATCGGGGTGCCGCCGATGTCCAGCGACCGGAAGCGGTCGACGATGCCGCCGGTCATGTCATGGGTGACGGTGACCGCCGTATTGGCCGAGCCGAAGCCCGCGCACAGCAGCATCACCCCGGGGACGACATAGGTGACGTACTCGGTGCCGGTGTGGATGGCGCCGCCGAAGAAGTAGACGAAGACCAGCATCAGCATGATCGGCAGCAGCATGGCGGTGAGCACCGCATCCAGGTTGCGCCTGGTCAGCCGGATCGTGCGGCCGGTCAGAACGATGGCGTCAGACACCGGCCGTCTCCTTCTCGCCCGTGGCGTCGCGGCTGCCGCCCTCACCGTCATGGCTCTCGCCCTCGGCGGTACGGCCCTCCGCGGTGTGGCCGGTCAGGGCCATGAAGACGTCGTCGAGCGTGGCGCTGTGCACGGTGAAGCGGTCCACGGCGCGGCGCTCGGGGTCGATCTCGTCGAGCAGCGCCCGCACTTGGGCGGCGCTGCCGTCCGTCGCGACGCCCAGCGTCAACCGGTCGGCGTCGCTCCACACGAGCCGTACGCCCAGTTGGCGCGCGACCCTCCCGTAGTCGGCGACATCGCCGAGCACCAGGTCCAGCCGCTGCCCGGCCACCCGCTCCTTGAGTTCGGCCGAGGTGCCCTCGGCCACCACCCGGCCGCCGTCCACCACCGCGATGCGATCGGCCAGTTGGTCGGCCTCCTCCAGGTACTGGGTGGTGAGGAAGACCGTCACCCCATCCGTCACCAGCCCCTTGACCACGTCCCACATGGCCTGCCGGCTGCGCGGGTCGAGTCCGGTGGTCGGCTCGTCGAGGAAGATCACCTCGGGGTGGCCGACCAGACCCGCGGCGAGGTCGAGCCGGCGGCGCATCCCGCCGGAGTAGGTGCCCACGGTGCGGCGGGCGGCGCCGGTGAGATCGAAGCGCTCCAGCAGTTCCCGTGCGCGGCTCCGGGCCTCGGTGCGGCCGAGCCGGGTCAGCCGCGCCATCATCCGCAGGTTCTCCTCGCCGGTCTGCATCTCATCCACCGCGGCGTACTGGCCGGTGAGGCTGATGGCGCGGCGGACGCGGCGGCGGTCGGTGACGATGTCGAAGCCCGCGACGCGGGCCCGCCCGGCGTCCGGCGGCGTCAGCGTGGACAGGATCCGCACGGTCGTGGTCTTGCCCGCCCCATTGGGGCCGAGCAGCGCGAAGACGCTGCCGGGCGCGACCGACAGATCGACGCCCCTGAGCACCTTCACCGCCCCGTAGGACTTCTCGAGGCCGCTTGCCTCGATGGCTGGTCGATGGGCCATGGCTCCCCCACTCCCTCTTCTGCGTATGCCATACGCTCTACTGCGTAGGGTATACACATCTCTAGGATGGCGGTCAATCGAGCACACCTGAGCACCACGCACGTACGGAGGTCCCGAGGCCATGGCCACCGAGGAGAGCGGCACCGGCCTGCCGACGAGCATCGAGGCCGCCTGGGGGCTACGGGAGCGCCCGGGCAAGGGACCCCGCCCCGGGCTGACCCTGGGCCGGATCGTCGACGCTGCCGTGGCCATCGCCTCGGCGGACGGCCTCGGCGCGGTCTCCATGAGCCGGGTCGCGGCCGAGCTCGGCGTCTCCACGATGTCCCTGTACCGCTATGTCTCGGCCAAGGACGAGCTGCTGACGCTGATGGAGGACGCGGCCTACGGCGCCCCGCCGCCCGGCGATCCGGCGAAGGACTGGCGGGCCGGGTTCACCGACTGGGCCTGGTCGCTGCGCACCGCCCTCGGCCGTCACCCGTGGGTGGTGAACGTCCCGATCAGCGGCCCGCCCTCGACGCCCAACTCGGTGGCCTGGATGGAGCGCGGACTGGCCTGCCTCCGCCACACACATCTCAGCGAGAACGAGAAGATCTCCGTACTGATGCTGGTCAGCGGCTTTGTCCGCAACGAGGCCCGGCTGACCTTCGACATCCTGGCGGCCAGCCGGCGCAGCGGGGACAGCCTCGAAACCTCCATGGCGGCCTGGGCCAGACTGCTGGGGAAGCTGACCGACGCCGAGCGCTTCCCGGCGGTGACGGCGGCGCTTCAGGCGGGGGAGCTGGACACCCCGGGCGGCCCTGACGACGAGTTCGTCTTCGGCCTGGAGCGGATTCTCGACGGTGTGGAGGCGCTGGTCAGCGCGCGGAGCTGACGGTCCTGCACCGCCGGCCGTCCGACGCCACTGGCGTCCGGCCCTGGCCAGATATTTGCACATCCTGGCCATCCGGCCACTCGTCGGTCCCGGGCCCGTTTCGCAGCATGGTGGTCATGAATGTGCTGTGGATTTTCGCCCACCCCGAACAGCGGTCCCTCAGCGGGGCGTTGCGCGACGAGGGGCTGCGCGCCCTGCGGGAGGCGGGCCATGACCACCGGCTGTCCGACCTCTACGCGATGCGCTGGAACCCCGTGGTCGACGGCGCCGACTTCCGCCATGACGCGAGCGAACGCCTCATCGTCGGGGCCGCCTCGCAGCGCGCCTATGACGCGGGGACGCTGAGCGAGGACATCCGCGCCGAACAGGAGAAGATCGCCTGGGCCGACGCGCTGATCGTGCAGTTTCCGCTCTGGTGGTACGGCATGCCCGCCATCCTCAAGGGCTGGTTCGACCGCGTCTTCGTCAAGGGTTTCGCCTACGGGGTCAGAGGGCCGGACGGACGCACCCAGCGCTACGGGGACGGCAAACTGGCCGGTAAGCGCGCCATGGTGGTCCTGACCGCGGGGGCGCCCGAGGACACCATGGGGCCGCGCGGTGTCAACGGCGACATCGGCGATCTGCTGTTCCCGCTGCACCACGGCACGTTCTGGTACAGCGGTATGTCCGTGCTGCCGCCGCATGTGGTCTACGGCGCGGACCGGGTACCGGCCGAGGCGTACGAGGCCCATGCCGCCGCGCTGCGGAAGCGGCTGGCGGACCTGCCGGCGGAGGAGCCGATCCCGTTCCGCCGCCAGAACGGCGGGGACTACGACGAGCGCCTGGTGCTCCGGCCTGATGTGCTGCCGGGCCGGACCGGTCTCTCCGTGCACTACGCATGGCCCCAGGCCCAGCGCGCCCAGGACGTTTTGAGCGAGGAGGACCAAGGCTCTCGGGGCGCGTTGAACGGCTAGGAGGGCGAGCCCAGGTCCAGCCGCCAGTCGTTGCACCGCATCATCGTCCCCAGCGGATACTCGACCTCGCACTCCTCGACCAGGGTGAACCCGGCCTTGCGGCACACCCCGTTCGACGCGGGGTGGCCGACGGACGGATAGGCGTGCAGATACCGATGGGTCCGCTGTGCCGCGGCCGCCCGGGCGACCTCCCCCGCGGCCACGGCGGCGATCCCCCGCCCCTGGAACGCCGGCAGCACGGCCCAGCCGGTCTCGTACACCGACTCGCCCCGCCACTCACGCTCCCAGTACCCGATGCTGCCGACCGTCTCCCCCTCCGGCAGCAGCACGATCCGGTACATCCGCCCGGCGCCCGGCCCGGTCAGCTCCGCATACCGGCGGTGGCGGACCAGGATCTGCTCCTCGCTCTCCGGTCCGCCCAGGTGGTTCGTCATCTCCGGGCTGTTGACGCCACGCAGCAGCTCCAGGCAGGACGCGCTGTCCTCCCACGGCTCCAGCCGCACCCGCACCCCGCTCGCCCCACCGGACATCCGCCGCCTCCCGCCGTCAGCACACCCTGCGCCCGCGTTCCGTTCATTCGACCACGGGGGTACGACAACGGCGCCGCGCCCGGATCCGGACCCGGCCCGACGTCAATCGGCCCGGCCCGACGTCAATCGCCCCGGCCCGGCGTCAGTCCGCCACCGGCTCCAGCAGCGCCAGGTCGTCCTCGCCGAGGGCGATCCGCGCCGCCGCCATGTTCTCCTCCAGATGGGCCAGTGAGCTGGTGCCGGGGATCTGGATGATCGCGGGCGAGCGGGCGAGCCCCCAGGCCAGGGCGATCTGATGCGCGCTCGCACCGTGCCGCTCCGCGACCGTCCGCAGGTTCCCGCTCTCCAGGTCGGTGTGGCCGCCGCCCAGCGCGAAGAACGGCATATAGGCGATCCCGGCCCCGGCGCACTCGTCCACCAGCGCCCCATCGGCCTGATCGAGCACCCCGAACCGGTTCTGCACCGCCGCCACGGGCGCGATCGCGCGGGCCTCGGCCAGCTGCTCGGCGCTCACATTGCTCACCCCGAGCTCCCGCACCAGCCCCTCCTCCCGCAGAGCGGCCAGCGCGCCGAACCGCTCCCCGATCGGCACCCCGCCCACCGCCTTGAGCCGCCCCACCCGCAGATAGACCAGGTCGAGCGCGTCGACGCCGAGCTGCCGCAGGTTCTCCTCGACAAGGCCCCGCAACTGCTCCGGCCGCGCCTCCGCGTACATCTCGCCGGTCGCGGTGCGCAGCGGCCCGATCTTGGTGGCGATGGTGAGGTGCTCGGGGTACGGATGCAGGGCCTCGCGCAGGATGTCGTTGGCCCGCTCGGTGGCGGAGAAGTAGAAGGCGGCGGTGTCGATATGACGGGCGCCCAGCTCCACGGCCCGCCGTGCGACCGCCACGGCCGTCGCCCGCTCGACGGCGGGACCGGCCCACCGCCCCGGCAACTGCATCGCGCCGAAGCCGAGCCGATCGGCGGGTGACGAGAGATGAGAGAACAAGGACGAAGACGAAAAGGACGAAGACGAAGAGGAGGAAGAGGATGAAGATGCGGAGGATGAGTTCATGGGGCAGCATGCGCACCTTTTCGCCCCGACCACAAGATCGGGATCAGCCCGAGGACCGCTCCAGCAGCAGTGCCCGCTCACGGGCGTTACGGGTCAGGGCCGCCGCCCGGACGAACTCCGCCCGGGCCTCCGCATGCCGCCCCAGGCGCTCCAGCAGATCCCCGCGGACGCTCGGCAGCAGGTGGTAGTCCTTGAGCGCCGGTTCCTCCGCCAGCGCCTCGACCAGTTTCAGACCCGCCGCGGGCCCCTCCGCCATCGCGACGGCGACCGCCCGGTTGAGCTCCACCACCGGGGACGGGGCCAGCGCCATCAGCCGGCCGTAGAGGGCGGCGATGGCCGTCCAGTCGGTGTCCTCGTAGCGGATCGCCCGTGCGTGGCAGGCGGCGATGGCGGCCTGGAGGGAGTACGGGCCGTGGCCCGCGCGCTGCAGGGCGTCGGCGCCCCGGCGGATGAGCGGGCGGTTCCACTTGGTGCGGTTCTGGTCGGCGAGCAGCACCGGCTCGCCGCCGGGGCCGGTGCGCGCCGCGATACGGGAGGACTGGAACTCCAGCAGCGCTGCCAGTCCGTGGACTTCGGGCTCCTGGGGCAGCAGCCCGGCCAGGACCCGGGCCAGCCGCAGCGCGTCCTCGCACAGGGCCGGGCGCACCAGATCGTCGCCCGTGGTCGCGGAGTAGCCCTCGTTGAAGATCAGGTAGATGACCTCCAGGACCGAGGAGAGCCGGGCGGTCCGGTCGTCGCCGTACGGCACTTCGAAGGGGACGTCTGCCTGGGCGAGCGTCCGTTTGGCCCGGACGATGCGCTGGGCGACCGTGGGCTCCGGGACCAGGAACGCGCGGGCGATCTCCTCCGTCGTCAGCCCGCCCAGCAGCCGCAGGGTGAGCGCGACCCGGGCCCGGGTCGGCAGCACGGGATGGCAGGCGGTGAAGATCAGCCGCAGCAGATCGTCGTCGATGTCCTCGGCGGTGCGGGCGAGATCCGCCGGATCGGGCGGTGAGACGTCCTCCAGGGCCCGCCCGACCTCCGCCAGCTTGCGCGCGTAGGTCTCCTTACGGCGGACGAGATCGATCGCACGGTGCTTGGCGGTGGCCATGAGCCAGGCGCCCGGATTGTCCGGCACACCCGACTCCGGCCACCGCTCCAGCGCGGTGACCAGGGCGTCCTGCGCGAGTTCCTCGGCCAGCCCGACGTCCCGCACGATGCGGGCGACGCCTGCGATGATCCGCGCGGACTCGATCCTGAAGACCGTCTCGACCGTCCCGGCGATATCGGCGGTTTCAGTCGTTTCGGCTTCGTCAGTCGATTCGACCGCGTCAGTCGATTCGACCGCTTCAGCCGCTTTCGCCCCATCGGCCGGGCTTGCTGCCGTCACGGCCCCTATCAGAGCAGCCGTACGGGGACGGAGCAAGCACTGCCGGTTCAGCCCCCGACGATCTCGCGGACCTCGACGGTGATGTTCCAGAACTCCTCATGGGTCCGCAGGAACCGCTTGGTCCACTCCACGGCCTCGGCCTTGTCCTTGGCCTGGACGATGGAGTAGCCGCCGATGACCTCCTTGCTCTCGGTGAAGGGGCCGTCGGTGCAGCTGATCTTCCCGCCGGACCAGGTGACCCGGGTGCCCTCGGAGGTCGGGGCGAGCCCGGCCGTGTCCAGCATGACCCCGGCCTTGGTCATCTCCTCGATCAGCGCGCCCATCCGCTCCATGAGCTCGGGGCTGGGGCCCTCGGCGGGGGCATTCTGCTCATCGACGCGGATCATCGACAGATAGCGCGGCATGGTGACTCCTCATTCGGCAGACGAAGCGAGATTCGGGACGGAGGCCGGGGGCTTCCCCCGCCTCTCACCCCTGCGTCGAACGGGCACCGCCCGGATCGACAGACCCCACGAGATTTTTTTCGCCGAGGCCGCACCGCCCCGCCCCCGCCCCGGCCCCGCATGACACGCGCCACTATTGCAAGCAAATGCTTGCAATAGTTAGCACACCTGTTGCAGCATCGAGGCATGGCATCACTCAACGTCGGCAACCTCGGCGGGTTCCTCCGTGAGCAGCGGCGCAGTGCGCAGCTGTCACTGCGGCAGCTGGCCGATGCGGCCGGGGTGTCCAATCCGTACCTCAGCCAGATCGAGCGCGGGCTGCGCAAGCCGAGCGCCGAGATCCTGCAGCAGCTGGCGAAGGCGCTGCGGATATCCGCCGAGACCCTGTACGTACAGGCGGGGATCCTCGACGAGCGGGACCGCGAGGAGACCGAGGTGCGCAGCGTGATACTCGCCGACCCCTCGATCAACGAGCGGCAGAAGCAGGTGCTGCTTCAGATCTACGAGTCCTTCCGCAAGGAGAACGGGCTCCAGACCGCCTCGGACGACATCTCCGACCCCTCCGACACCTTCGGCACCGGCGCCGACGTCGCCACACCCTCGAACTGATCCGGGAGGACCATCACCATGGCCATCACCGACGACGTACGCAAGACCCTGACCGACCCGACCCCGCTGTACTTCATGGCGGGCACCGCCGATCTGGCCGCCCAGAAGCTCAAGGAGGTGCCGTCGTTCGTCGAGAAGATCGTCGCCGAGGCCCCGGAGCGCCTGAACGCGGTGCGCAACACCGACCCCAAGGTCGTGCAGGAGCGGGTCTCCCAGCAGGCCAAGGAGGCCCAGGGCAAGCTCAACGAGATGCTGGGCACGATCGACACCGACATCAAGCGGCTGCGCGACACCGCGCAGGACCTCGCCCTGCAGGGTGTGGGCCGGGCCGCCGAGCTCGCCGTGAAGGCGCGGGAGCGGTACGACGAGGTGGCCGAGCACGGCCAGGAGGTCGTGCGGACCTGGCGCGGTGAGGCGGCCGACGAGGTCGTCGACATCGCCGGCGCCATCGAGCCCCACGAGGGGCGTGACGGCAACGCGGCGGCCCGTTCGAAGGCCCCGTCGCAGTCGGTCGCCATGGACTCGTCCAAGGAGGCCCCGAAGTCGGCGGCCAAGCCGGCCACCCCGGCCCCGTCGAGCAACTCCGGCCACTCCGGCCACTCCGGCCACTCGGGCCACTCGGGCGCGCAGACGTCCGCGGCCTCCTCGTCCTCGCAGGCCAAGAAGGCCCAGGCGCGTGGCAACAAGCCCGCCACGCCCGCCAAGCGGCCGGAGCCGAAGTCGGCCGGCTGACGAGCGCACGTCCACGACCGGGCCGGGTACGGCAGGTAAGCCCTGCGTGCCCGGCCCGGTGTGCGGGTACGGTGGCCCGCAGAGACGCGTCCCATACATATCTTCTAGGCGGTGGATGGCGTGCTGGTTGAAGGCTTCGGCAAGCTGATGTACTGGGTCTCCTGGGCCCTGCTCCTCTTCAGCCTCTTCGCCTTCGTCGACTCGGCGATCCGCCGGGATGACGCGTACCGGGCGGCGGACAAGCAGACCAAGGCGTTCTGGCTGATCATCCTCGGCCTCGCCGCCGCGGTGAACTTCTTCATGGGGATCCTGGACTTCCTGCCGATCATCGGGCTGATCGCGACGATCGTGTACATCGTCGACGTCCGGCCCGCACTGCGGCAGGTCTCCGGTGGTGGCCGCCGCTGGCCGCGCGGCCGCGGCTCCAGCTCCGACGGCCCTTACGGCCCCTTCAACGGCCGGTAGGACGCGTCGAGCGTCCGGCGGCGTCCGGCGGCGGACACGGGGCGACAGACAGCGGAACCGACCGGGCCGCGGCCGATCAGCCGCGGTCCAGCAGCAGCACCGCGAGATCGTCGGTCAGCTCCCCGCCGTTCAGCGAGCGCACCTCGGTGACGGTCGCGTCCAGCAGCTCCTCGCCGCGCCGTCCCTCCGCGACCTGGCGGGCGACGATCTCGACCATCCCCTCCTGGCCGAGCCGCTGCACCCCCGTACCGACGCGGCCCTCGATCAGCCCGTCGGTGTACATCATCAGGCTCCACGCCCCGCCGAGCTCGACCTCGCGGCGCGGCCAGCGGGCGTTCGGCAGCAGGCCGAGCGCCGGGCCGTTCTCGTCGGTGGGCAGCAGCCGGGGCGCCATGCTCGGGCGGATCGCCAGCGGTGAGGGGTGCCCGGCCAGGCAGACCCCGGCCCGGCGGCCGTCCGGTGCGATATCGACCGTGCACAGTGTGGCGAAGATCTCATCGTCGGCGCGTTCGTTCTCCAGCACCTGCTGAAGGGTGCCGAGCAGCTGATCGCCGCAGAGTCCGGCGAAGGTCAGGGCGCGCCAGGCGATCCGCAGCTCCACCCCGAGGGCGGCCTCGTCCGGGCCGTGGCCGCAGACGTCGCCGATCATCGCGTGGACCGTGCCGTCCGGGGTGCGGACGGTGTCGTAGAAGTCGCCGCCGAGCAGGGCCCGGCTGCGGCCGGGCCGGTAGCGGGCGGCGAAGCGCAGCCCGGAGCCGTCCAGCAGCGGGGTGGGCAGCAGTCCGCGCTCCAGCCGGGCGTTCTCCTGGGCGCGCAGCCGTGACTCGGTGAGCTGGCGCTGGGCGAGGTCGGAGCGTTTGCGCTCGACGGCGTAGCGGATGGCGCGGCTGAGGATCCGGCCGTCCAGCTCGCCGCGGAAGAGGAAGTCCTGGGCGCCCACCCGCACCGCCTCGGCGGCGCGCTCGGCGTCGTCCTCCGCGGTCAGGACGAGGACGGCGTGCAGGGGCGCGAGCCGCAGCACCTCGTGCAGCGCGGCCAGCGAGCCCGCGCCGGCGTGGTCCGGGCCCGGGAGGGCGAGGAGGATGCACTGCACCCCGTCGGTGAGCAGCCGGCTGGCCTCGGTGAGGTTGCGCGCCGTACGGATGCGGACTCGATTACCCTCGGTGTCCAGCATCTCGGGAACGTTGAAGGCACCGGACGGATCGTCCTCGATCACCAGCAGGGTGAGCCCGTTGTCGGGCAGGGCGGCGGGACCGGCCTCCGGGGCCGGTGCCTCCCGTTGCCTCGGCACGGGTACGGACATCGCTCGATTCCTTCCCTCCCCCCGAGGGCGCGCGCCGCCGACCGGTGGAGCGCAGTGGGATTCCGGTACGCACACCGACTGGTCGGTTTCAGCGGCCCCAGAGCGCGGGTACCGGATATTGCCAGGCGACTTTAGCGCTAGGCGGCCGTTTCACGGAATGACCTCCAGGCACCGACTTTTGTCATATGCCGCACGTCATGCGGCACTTGGTGGCCCGGGAGACAATCCCGAGATGACGAACATCACGCTGGCACTGGGAGACATCACGGAGCAGAGCGTGGACGCGGTCGTGAACGCGGCCAACTCCTCCCTGTTGGGAGGGGGTGGCGTCGATGGAGCCATCCATCGACGGGGCGGACCCGACATTCTGGATGAATGCCGCGATTTGCGTGCGTCCCGCTATGGCAAGGGCCTTCCGGCCGGGCAGGCGGTCGCCACCACGGCCGGGCGGCTGCCGGCCGCCTGGGTGATCCATACGGTCGGACCGGTCTTCTCAACGGCCGAGGACCGCTCGGCCACGCTCGCCTCCTGCTACCGCGAGGCACTGCGGATCGCCGATGAGCTGGGCGCCCGTACGGTGGCCTTCCCGGCCGTCTCGACCGGCGTCTACCGCTGGCCCCTGGACGACGCGGCCCGGATCGCGCTCACCACAGTCCGCGACGCGGACACCGCGGTCACCGAGGCCCGCTTCGTCCTCTTCGACCAGCGCGCGTACGACGCCTTCGAGACGGCCCTGAACGGGCTCCCGCCGACCTGAACCTGAGGCCGCCGGGCGGCCCCCCGCCGCGCTCCCTCACGTCCGTACTACCGCGCGTCCGGCCGGACCACGCCCAGGATCGGCATCGAGCCCGCGCCCGCGAACGTGACCTGGCGGCCGGGGCGGGGGGCGTGGATCATCGCGCCACCGCCCACGTACATCCCCACATGGCTCGCGTCCCTGAAGTAGATGATCAGATCGCCCGGGCGCATGTCCTTCGCGCTCACCTTGGGCAGCAGCCTCCACTGCTCCTGCGAGGTCCGCGGGATCGCCCGGCCGGCCGCCGCCCACGCCCGCTGGGTCAGCCCCGAGCAGTCATAGGTGTCCGGGCCCACCGCGCCCCACACATAGTTCTTGCCGAGCTGGGCCTGCGCGAAGTCGACCGCGCGCCCGCCCATCGCGGTGGCGCCGCCGCCGAGCTCCCGCAGTATCCCGGTGTCCAGCCACTTCGCCTGCGCGCCCCGGGCCTTGTCCTCCTCCAGCTGACGCAGCCGCTCCCGTTCGTCCTTCGCCAGCCGGGACTCCAGCCGCTGCGCCCGGGCCAGCTTGCGCAGGATCTCCTTCTTCGCCGCCGCCTTCTTCGCCCGGCTCCGGTCCAGCCGCTCCCACTCCTGGGAGGCCGAGTCGGCGTAGCGGTCGAGCGCCACCTGGGTGCGCTCCAGACGGCCGATCAGGCCGTTGGTCGCCTGTTCACCCTTGCGGGCGAGCGTGACACCGTCGAGGAAGTCGCCCGGATCGCCGTTGAGGAACAGCCGCGCCTCCGCCGGCATCCCGCCGCCCCGGTACTGCGCCCGGGCCATCGCCCCGGCCCGCTTGCGCAGTCCGGCCATCTCCTTCTGGGCCTTCACCACGGCTCGGGCGATCTTCAGGATGGCCTTCTCCTGACGGGTCTGTTTCTCCCGCGCCAGGTTGTACGCGTCCGTGGCGGCCTCCGCCTTGCGGTAGAGCCCGTCGACCTCCTGGTGGACCTGCTCCAGGCTCTGGCCCCCACTCGCGCCGCCACCGGCCCCGCCGCCCGGCCCCGGAGCCGGTCCCGGCTCGCCGGGCGCGGCGTACGCCGTCTCCGGCACGGCCGACAGTCCCAGCGCGCAGACCAGCGCGGTGGCCGCGGCGACGCTCACACCCCTCCCTCTCCCGTCCCGCCTCACCCGCGGTCTCCTCTCGTTCCGTTCCGGCCGTGCGCGCTCCTGTCCCTCTCGCGCGCCAGACCTGACGTACCGGCACGTAGGGACGGATAGTGACATGCCGTACCGCAATTCGACAGAGACACGCGGCGGTTACTCCAGCAGCCACCCCGAACCGGTTCACCGGACGGGTGTCGCACAGATGTCGGACGGACCTGGCGCAACCTCCGCAAGGACGTCGTCCGGCTCGGGATCGGGCCGTGACCTGGCCGTGACATGGCCACCACACTGACGGCCGAGGTTCACCATCCGTTAACTCGCCCCCTCAGGCCGCTTCACCTGATCTGCCTACTTTCGGCCCTACTGAGCGTGAGCCGAGTACGGCTCCGGCCCACGCCGCACGAAGTGCGCTCCACCCCATCTCGCGCGCCGTCCCCCAACCGGCGGCTCCTGGAAGGAACTCCTGAAAGTGAAGCTTCAGCGCAAGAACCGGCTTCGCGCCATCACCGCCGGTGCCCTTGCTGTCTCCGGCGTCCTTGTCCTCACGGCGTGCGGTTCCGACAACAACAGCGACTCGGGCGGCGGTGGCTCCAAGGCCGCTTCCAACATCAAGTGTGACGGCAAGGGGCAGCTGCTGGCCTCGGGCTCGTCCGCGCAGAAGAACGCCATGGACCTGTGGATCAAGACCTACGGCGCCGCCTGCAAGGACACCAAGCTCAACTACAAGGCCACCGGCTCGGGCGCGGGTATCCAGGAGTTCCTGCAGGGCAAGACCGCCTTCGCGGGCTCCGACTCGGCGCTGAAGCCCGAGGAGGTCAAGTCCTCCGAGAGGATCTGCAAGGGCGGCAAGGCCATTGACCTGCCGATGGTCGGTGGCCCGATCGCCGTCGGCTTCAACGTGCCCGGCGTCGACAAGCTGACGCTGAACGCCGACGTCCTCGGCAAGATCTTCAACTCCGAGATCAAGAAGTGGGACGACCCCGCGATCAAGGCGCTGAACAAGGACGCGAAGCTCCCGAGCCTCAAGATCCAGGCGTTCCACCGCTCCGACGAGTCGGGCACCACGGACAACTTCACCAAGTACCTCAAGGCCGCCGCCCCGAAGGCGTGGCCGCACGAGCCGGGCAAGGCGTGGGAGGGCGAGGGCGGCCAGTCGGCCGACGGCTCCTCCGGTGTCTCCTCGCAGGTCAAGCAGGTCTCGGGCGCGATCTCGTACTTCGAGCTGTCCTACGCGACCGCGAACAGCATCAAGACCGTCGACCTGGACACCGGCGCCTCCGCCCCGGTCCAGGCCACCGTCGAGAACGCCTCCAAGGCCATCTCCGAGGCCAAGATCAAGGGCACCGGCAGCGACCTGGCCCTCGACCTGGCGTACGACACCAAGGCGGACGGCGCTTACCCGATCACCCTGGTCACCTACGAGATCGCCTGTGACAAGGGCAACAAGGCGAGCACCCTCGCCGCGACCAAGTCCTTCCTGACCTACGTCGCCAGCGAGGACGGCCAGACCTCCCTCAAGGAGCTCGGCTACGCCCCGCTCCCGACCGAGATCGCCAACAAGGTCCGCGAGAGCGTCAAGAGCCTCTCCTGACCCGAGTGCGGCTGACTCCGCCGTGGCAATCGCCGCGGCGGAGTCAGCCGCATTGTCCGGTGCACCGCCGCACCAGGAGCCTCATCCGCATCAGGCTCCGCAGACCGGAGAACTCATGAAAACGGATATAGAACCCACATCATCAGCCGCCGGGTCTCCACCCAAGGTCAAGACCCGCTCCACCGGCCGCGTCGGTGACAAGATCTTCCTCGGCCTCTCCCGGGGTTCCGGTATCGCCCTGCTGGTGATCATGGCGGCCATCGCGGCCTTCCTCACCTACCGCGCCGCCATCGCGATCTCCAAGGACGAGGCCAACTTCCTCACGTACTTCGAGTGGAACACCGGCTCCTCGCCGATGCGGTTCGGCATCGCCGTCCTCGCCTACGGCACGGTCGTCAGCTCGATCATCGCCATGGTCATCGCGGTCCCGATCGCCGTGGGCATCGCGCTGTTCATCTCGCACTACGCCCCGCGCCAGCTGGCCACTCCGGTCGCCTATGTGATCGACCTGCTCGCCGCGGTCCCCAGCATCGTCTACGGCCTGTGGGGCGCGCTCTTCCTCGTCCCGCATCTGACCGGCCTGTACACCTGGTTCGACGACTACCTGGGCTGGACCGGGGTCCTCAGCTACCAGGGCGGCCCCGCGCGCTCCCTGTTCACCGTCGGCATCCTGCTGGCGATCATGATCCTGCCGATCGTCACCAGCGTGAGCCGCGAGGTGTTCCGGCAGGTCCCGAAGATGCACGAGGAGGCGGCGCTGGCGCTCGGCGCCACCCGCTGGGAGGTCATCCGGATGTCGGTCCTCCCGTTCGGCCGCTCCGGCATCATCAGCGCCTCGATGCTGGGCCTGGGCCGTGCGCTGGGCGAGACCATGGCGGTCGCCACCGTGCTGTCCCCCAACTTCCTGATCGAGACCAGCCTGCTGGACGGGGGCGGCGGCACCTTCGCCCAGAACATCGCCAGCCGCTTCAAGGAAGCCGGTAACGACGGCCGCGACGCGCTGATCGCCTCCGGTCTCGTGCTGTTCGTCATCACCCTGCTGGTGAACGGCGCCGCGCGAATGATCATCGCCCGCCGCAAGGAGTACTCGGGGACCGCCGCATGAGTAACGCTGTCGTGAGCAAGAGCGCGCACCGAACTTCCAGCCTCAAGCAGGCCCGTCTGCCGCGGTGGACCCCGTACGCCCTGGTCGTCGGCTCGGCGGCGGTGGGTGCGGGCATCGGCGCCGCCCTGGGAACGGACAATCCGCTCCAGTGGGGGCTGTTCGCCGCCCTGGTGTTCATCATCTCCTCGTACGTCCTCGGCGCCGTGGTCGAGGGTGGCCGGCAGGCCAGGGACCGGCTGGCCACCAGCCTGGTCTGGGTCTGCTTCCTGCTCGCCGTCATCCCGCTGCTCTCCCTGCTCTGGGAGACCATCGACCGCGGCCGGACGGTGCTCGACGGCTACTTCCTGGGCCACTCCATGGAGGGTGTGCAGACGATCCTGCCCGGCGGTGGCGCGTACCACGCGATCATCGGCACCCTGGAGCAGGTCGGCCTCGCCGCCCTCATCGCCGTTCCGATCGGCCTGCTGACCGCCATCTACCTGGTGGAGTACGGCCGCGGCCGGCTCGCCAAGGCCGTCACCTTCTTCGTCGACGTGATGACGGGTATCCCCTCGATCGTCGCCGGTCTGTTCATCCTCAGCTTCTGGATCATCATTCTCGGCTTCAGCTACTCGGGCTTCGCCGGTGCCATGGCGCTGGCCATCCTGATGATGCCGATCGTCGTCCGCTCGACCGAGGAAATGCTCAAGCTGGTCCCGGACGAGCTGCGTGAGGCGTCCCTCGCGCTCGGCGTGCCCAAGTGGCGCACCATCCTCAAGGTGGTGCTGCCCACCGCGATCGGCGGAATCACCACGGGTGTGATGCTCGCGGTCGCCCGTATCGCCGGTGAGTCCGCCCCCATCGTGCTGCTGGTCTTCGGTGCCGCGGGGATCAACAACAACCCGTTCGAAGGCGCCCAGTCGTCGCTGCCGTACTACATCTACGAGCAGTGGCAGCTCGGCAACGATGCCTCCTTCAACCGGGCCTGGGCCGCTGCGCTCGTACTCATCGCCTTCGTCATGATCCTGAACCTGGTGGCCCGCGGCATCGCCCGCTGGAAGGCCCCGAAGTCCGGCCGCTGAGGCCAAGAAGAAGAGAAGTGATTCACATGGCCAAGCGCATCGACGTCAGCGGCCTGACGGCCTACTACGGCACCCACAAAGCCATCGAGGACATCTCGATGACGGTCGAGCCCCGCTCGGTGACCGCCTTCATCGGCCCCTCGGGCTGCGGCAAGTCGACCTTCCTGCGCACCCTCAACCGGATGCACGAGGTCACCCCCGGCGGCCGGGTCGAGGGCAAGGTGATGCTCGACGACGAGAACCTCTACGGCTCGGGCGTGGACCCGGTCTCCGTGCGCCGTACGGTCGGCATGGTCTTCCAGCGCCCCAACCCGTTCCCGACGATGTCCATCTTCGAGAACGTCGCCGCCGGGCTGAAGCTCAACGGCTCGTACCGCAAGAGCGAGCTCGAGGCCGTCGTCGAGAAGTCCCTCAAGGGCGCCAACCTGTGGAACGAGGTCAAGGACCGGCTGAACAAGCCGGGCGCCGGCCTCTCCGGTGGTCAGCAGCAGCGGCTGTGCATCGCCCGCGCCATCGCGGTCGAGCCCGATGTGCTGCTGATGGACGAGCCCTGCTCGGCGCTGGACCCGATATCGACGCTCGCCATCGAGGACCTGATCGGTGAGCTCAAGGAGCGCTTCACGATCGTCATCGTGACGCACAACATGCAGCAGGCGGCGCGCGTCTCGGACCGTACGGCCTTCTTCAACCTGGCCGGCGTCGGCCAGCCCGGCAAGCTCATCGAGATCGACGAGACCGAGCGGATCTTCTCCAACCCGTCGGTGCAGGCGACCGAGGACTACATCTCGGGCCGCTTCGGCTGATCAGGCTCCTCGCCGCACTCCCGGCGAGGACAGAACGTCCTGCGGTGCTGCATGGCGGTGCCACCGCAAGACGAAGGGCCCGCCCCTGGCTCCCGGGGGCGGGCCCGCTTTTGTGTCTCTGCTTCTGGCATCTGCGTACGGCGGTCGGCCGGAGCGCGTGGGGGGGGCAGCCCTGATACGTACGGCGGTCAGCCGAAGGCCAGGTTGACGATCCAGTAGCTGAGCGCGGCGACTGCGGCCGCGGCCGGCATGGTGATGAACCAGCCGAGGATGATGTTCTTCGCGACCCCCCAGCGGACCGCGCTGACCCGCTTGGTCGCCCCCACACCCATGATCGCCGAGGTGATGACATGGGTGGTCGAGATGGGCGCCTGGAACATGAACGACGCCGTGTACATGACCCCGGCCGCCGTGGTCTCCGCCGCGAACCCCTGCGGCGGGTCCAGCTCGATGATCCGCCGTCCCAGCGTGCGCATGATGCGCCAGCCGCCCGCGTAGGTGCCGAGCGACAGCATCGCGGCGCAGGCGATCTTCACCCACACCGGAATCGCGTCGCCTTCGTCCTCGACACCCCCGATGACCAGGGCCATCACCACGACACCCATGGTCTTCTGGGCGTCCTGGAGGCCGTGGCCGAGCGCCATGCCCGCCGCCGAGACGGTCTGCGCTATCCGGAAGCCGCGCTTGGCCTTGTGCGGGTTGGCGTCACGGAACAGCCAGAGGATGACCACCATCACGAAGTAGCCCAGCACCAGGCCGACGATGGGAGACAGGACCATCGGGATGACGATCTTCTCCAGTACCCCGTCCCAGTGGACCGTGCTCGCCCCCGCCAGCGCCGCGCCGACCAGCCCGCCGAACAGCGCGTGCGAGGACGAGGAGGGCAGACCGTAATACCAGGTCACCATGTTCCAGGTGATCGCGCCGACCAGCCCTGCGAACAAGATCATCATGCCTTGGTCGCCGGTGGGGGTGGCGATCAGGCCCTCGCTGACGGTCTTGGCGACGCCGCTGCCGAGGAAGGCACCCGCGAGGTTCATCACGGCGGCCATCGCGAGCGCCGCCCTGGGGGTCAGCGCCCGGGTGGAGACCGAGGTCGCGATGGCGTTGGCCGAGTCGTGGAAGCCGTTGGTATAGGTGAAGAAGAGCGCGACCGCGATGGTCACGACAAGCGCGAAGGTGTCCATGCCGGGGCTCAGGACTCCTTGACGGCGATGGTCTCGACCGTGTTGGCCACGTGCTCGAAGGCGTCGGCCGCTTCCTCCAGCACATCGACGATCTGCTTGAGCTTGAGCACCTCTATCGCGTCGTACTTACCGTTGAAGAGGTGGGCCAGGAGCCTGCGGTGGATCTGGTCGGCCTGGTTCTCCAAGCGATTGACCTCGATCCAGTACTCGGTGAGGTTGGTCATGGTGCGCAGATTCGGCATCGCCTCGGCGGTCAGCTCGGCCGCCCGCGCCAGCACCTCGATCTGCTGCTCGACCCCCTTGGGCAGCTCGTCGACCTGGTAGAGGACGACCAGGTCGACGGCCTCCTCCATGAAGTCCATGATGTCGTCGAGGGACGAGGCCAGGCGGTAGATGTCCTCACGGTCGAACGGCGTGATGAAGGAGGAGTTCAGCTGGTGGAAGATCGCGTGTGTGGCGTCGTCCCCCGCGTGCTCCGCGGCCCTCATCCGCTCCGAGATCTCGGCACGAGCGGAGGAGTCCGCCCCGAGCAGTTCCATCAGGAGCTTGGAGCCGGTCACGATGTTGTCCGCGGACGCGGCGAACATGTCGTAAAAGCTCGTCTCCCTGGGGGTCAGACGAAAGCGCACTGGGGATCCTCGGATGCAGCGGATGGGGACTCGTCGATGCTAGGCGCATCTTCCGGCCACGGTAACCGGCGATCCCAGTGTCGCCCATCGGGCAGAGTGCTCAGCACGGGGGCCCGGTTCGACCGGAAAAGCCGGTACCATATACCCACTGGGGGTATATGCGGACATTGCGTAATCAACGGGAGGACGCCATGACGACCACGGCAGCCGACACCACCGCGCCCACCGACGGCGACGAGCGGGGCCAGACGTCCGGGCATACTTCCGCCCAGGAGTCCGTACCCCACGGTGGCCATGGATACGCCAAACAAAAGGATCAGCACCTCAAGCGGTTGCGCCGGATCGAGGGCCAGATCAGGGGACTGCAGCGGATGGTCGAGGAAGACGTCTACTGCATCGACATACTCACCCAGGTCTCGGCCGGCACCAAGGCGCTCCAGTCCTTCGCCCTCCAGTTGCTCGAGGAGCATCTGCGCCACTGCGTCGCCAGCGCGGCCGTGGAGAGCGCCGCCCAGGGCGAGACGGAGGGCACGAGCGAGGTCGACGCCAAGGTGGCCGAGGCCACGGCGGCCATCGCCCGGCTGCTGCGGACCTGAGCTCCTACCGGCACGGCCCGCCCGGGCCCGTCCCGGGCGTTGACATGACCGCAGCCGTGTGCGGACAGGGCCGCTCGCCGGACGGGACCGCGGGGCACCCGCCGGCGAGACGGCGACTCGGCTATGGGGTGTCCGGGCTCCCGGCCTGCGGGGATCCCGTCGATTCGTCGGCACCCCTTGCGTCCTCGGCGCGGTCAGCGGTATTGGCGCCCTCGGCGCCCTCGGCCCGCTTCACGCCATTGGCACCCTTGGCGCCATGAGCACCCTTGGCCCCCTTGGCCCCCTCGGCCGAATCTGATCGGTCGGCCTGCACCCGGAGCACCTCGTCGATACGGTCCGTACTGAGCCTGTCCTCGTCCGCGCTCGACGCAGCGATCATCAAGTCACCATAGAGATCGATTTCGACGAGGGCCACGGGGTCCGGGCCCGACGAGCCGCGACGCGCAACCACGTGTTTCACCTCCTCCAGCGAGCACCTGCGAGCACTTTCGAGCAGCGGCTTCCCAGCGTAGGGATCGGTACACACTCCGCGCATGGCACGGATGGGCCATTTCGAAGGGCAAAGCGGGCCCCTCCGACTACTTCTGAGGTGATCCGACCTTTCCTGCGTAGATATCCGTGGGCTTGGGGAGCTCGACCACGGCCGGGGCCCCGAAGTCGTACAGCTCCGTCGTCGAGGCGACCCCCACCGCACCGCGCCGCCGGGCGGCCTCCGGGCCCGCCGTCGCCTCCTGGCCGTCGGTCCGGCTGGTCACCGTGAACCGGTGCCGCACCTCGCGCAGCCGGCCGAGCCCGTCGAGATACGCGTCGAAGGTCACCGTGCTCTCGTCGAACCCCCTCGCCGCGGCCACCAGCGACCCCCGCGCACCCTCCGACGCGAGCCGGGCCGCCCGGCCGATGTCGGTGATGCCTCGGTAGTGGCGCACCAGATCCCCGTCGAGCCCCTCCTCGCCGACCAGGCTGGCCTTCCGTACCCCGCGCAGCAGTTCGGCGGCGGTCAGCGGATCCGTGGCCCCGCCGGTGACGAGATTGCCGTCGGGAATGTCCGTCGTGTCCACCCGAACCCACTTATCGCGGGGAATGCCCGCTCCGCGATTGCGCATGAAAAGCGCTCCGGAGGCGAGGAGTTCGGTGATCGGCGCATGCTCGGCGGCCCCCATCGCGTCCCTGGGCAGCAGCAGCCGCAGCCGACCCCGCCGCTTCTCGAAGTCGTACGCACCGCTGCCGCGGATGGACACGCGGGTGCCGCCCGTCGCCGTCTCCATGGTGGTGCGGATCCGTGAGCTGCCCGATCTGACCAGCACGTCCGCGGCCCGGTGCAGCACCGTGACCGCGCTCTCCCGCGCCGTGCCGCCGGGGCGTTCGTCGGCCGCCGTCTCGGTGGAACAGCCGCTGACGGTCGCCAGCGACATGGCCAGCAGGCCGCCCGACACGACACCGGCGACCGCTCTCACCCGTCTCCGTACGCCGAGCCCGCGCTGCTGGAACTCCATCGACCGCCGACCCCCTGGCCACGCTCGTCCACGCTTGATACTTGTTCGTTTAACGATCAGCACAGGTGGCTCGTCACGGCCCGGTAGCGTGGTCATGTGCTCGACTCAGGCGACATAGGCCCCGGCCAGGACCGCACCACCACCGTGGAGAAGGGCTCCTTCTCCATCGCCCGCTGCACCTGCGGCTGGTACGGCCCGGCCCGTCGCACCAGAGGCGTCGCCCGCGACGACGCGGCGGCTCATGCGACGGCCCGTCACTCCCCGTCCGACACAAGCGATTCATCGGACTCGCCCGATTAGTGGGACTTGTCCGTCCCCCGACAACACTTCGGCAACGAGCGGAACCACATCTCCCGGTCCCTCCCTCTGACCCAGGGACCGGGCCGGCTTCGCGGTGGCCCGGTCGACGGTTGAGAACAGCGTCGACAGGGAGGGGACACCGCCATGAACCGGCGGACACTGCTGGCAGCGGGCACGGGGCTGACGGCCACCGCCACATGGGCCACCGCCTGCGACGACGACGCGGGAAAGGCCGGCGGTGACGGAACCTCCGCCGACTCCGCCCCCTCCTCGGCGCCGGACGCCCATTCGGCCTCCGCGAGCGGTCGGCGCGGCGCCGTCGACGGCAAGCCGAAGTCCGCCGACTGGAGCGCGCTCGGCAAGGACCTGCAGGGCGACCTGGTGCGCCCCGGCGACTCCGACTACACCTCCGCCAGCCGGCTCTACAACACCCGCTTCGACCATCTGCGGCCCGCCGCCGTCGCCTATATAGAGAACACCTCGGACATCTCCGCCTGTCTGGACTTCGCCCGCCGCCATGGCGCCCCCGTCGCCATCCGCAACGGCGGTCACTCCTACGCCGGCTGGTCCAGCGGCGACGGCCGGCTCGTCATCGACGTCTCCGCTCTCTCGTCGATCCGTACGACCTCCGGCGAGGCGCGAATCGGCGGCGGCGCCAAGCTCATCGACGTCTACACCTCGCTCGGCACCCGCGGGGTCACCGTCCCCGGCGGCTCCTGCCCGAGCGTCGGCATATCGGGGCTGACCCTCGGCGGCGGCCACGGTGTGGTCTCCCGGGCCTACGGGCTGACCGCCGACAGCCTTACGGGTGCGACGATCGTCACCGCGGACGGTAAGGCCCTCGAGGTCTCCAAGAACCGCGAGGCCGATCTGTTCTGGGCGCTGCGCGGCGCGGGCAACGGCAACTTCGGTGTCGTCACCGAACTGCGGTTCCGTACGCATGAGGCGGCCGACGGCGTGACGTGTTATATGTCATGGCCATGGTCTAAGGCGGCGAAGGTGCTGAGCGCCTGGCAGAAGTGGGGCCCGGACCAGCCCGACGAGATCTGGTCGGCGCTGCATCTGTCGGCCGCCCCCGGGAGCACCCCCACCGTCTCCATCAGCTGCTTCTCGCTCGGTACCTACGGCGCGCTGCAGAACGCGGTGGACCGGCTCGCCGACGGACCGGGCGGCCCCGGCCCGGCCACACAGGTCAGCCTGCGCCGCCGCGGCTATGTCGACGCCATGCGGATGTACGCGGGCTGCGGCGACACCTCGACGACCAACTGCCATCTGCCGGGCGACAAGCCCGGCCACAGCGCCTCCGGGGTGCTGAACCGCGAGACCTACGCGGCGCGCTCGGACTTCTACGACCGCTCGCTGAGCCAGGCGGGCGTACGGGCGATGCTCGACCAGCTGGAGCGCTACGGGCGGCGCACCGGCGGCGGGGGCGCGGTGAGCATCGCGCTGACCGCGCTCGGCGGGGCGGTCAACCGGGTCTCGCCCACGACCACGTCCTTCGTCCACCGCCGCTCGCGGTTCCTGGCGCAGTACACCGCGTCCTGGGCGGCGAGCGGCTCGGGCACCGCGGGCAACGCCTGGCTGGACGGGGCCCATACGGCGATGCGGCGGTACGCCTCCGGGGCGGCGTACCAGAACTACACGGACGCGTCGCTGAAGGACTGGCGCTCGGCCTACTACGGCTCGGCCGCCGACAAGCTGACGCGGCTGAAGAAGCGTTACGACCCGGACCGGCTCTTCGACTTTCCGCAGGCGCTGTAGGGCGTTCGCGGGCGAGGGGGACCGGAGATGACAGAAGGCCCGGCAGCCGCCGGGCCTTCGTCGCGTCCGTAAGGAGGCCGTGTATCCGTAAGGAGGCCGTGCATCCAGGCCGTCGGGCCTGGCCATCAGGCGGCCGTAGGGCCTGTCCGTCAGGCGGCCGTCGGGCCTGTCCGTCAGGCGGCCGTCGGGCCTGTCCGTCAGGCGGCCGCTAAGCCGCCAGGTCCTTGTTCCCGTGGTCGCCGCCCGCTGCTCGGGACTCGGAGAGTTCCGCACACGCCTCGTCCGCGCCCTGGTCGGCCGCGGCGGGCTCGGCCCGTATCAGCCGGCCGACACGCGAACTCGCGATCGCCGTGGTCAGCGGTGTCAGCAGCATCATCGCGAGCGGCGCCAGCAGCAGCGTGACCGCCGTCCCCAGGGCGAACCCGCCGATCACATCGGTCGGGTAGTGGACCCCCATATAGACGCGGCAGAACCCTTCCAGCAGCGCGAGCCCTATCGCGGCCACCCCGTAGGCGCGGTGGGCCATGAAGACGCCGACGGCGACCGCCATGGTCAGCGTCGCGTGATCGCTGACGAACGAGAAGTCGGTCTTGCCCGCCACCAGGACGTCGAGCCCCTGGTGGTCCTTGAAGGGCCTCGGCCGCTCGACGAAGCCGCGGATCGGGATGTTGGCGAAGAGCGCCAGCCCGGCGGCCAGCGGGGCCCACATCAGCCCGGCGACGGCGGACGGCGCCTCCTGCGGCCGCTTCCGCACGCTCCACCAGGCGGCCAGGGTCACCAGGGCGAGCCCGATGATGATCCCGTACTCGCCGACGAACTCCATGACGCGGTCGAACCAGTGGGGGGCGTCCTTCGCCAGCCCGTTGATGTCGTAGAGAAGGCTGACATCGGGGTTCGACCCGTCCAGTGCGAGTCCAGCCATGTGCCGTAGCCCCTTATCTCTTGCCTGTCACTACGTGCAGCTGCCGACCCCCCGTAATGCCTTGCGATCCGTGGCATCGCGGCCGGCGCCGGAGAGTCCGCCGTCGATCCACGCTGATCCACGCTCCGATCCACCTCCAGGGAACTCCCTCTTCTCGCCGGGGGTTCCGTACTCCACCCAACGATCACCGGGACGTTATCGAAGGGTGACCGATCGTCGCAGCTCAGGGGGAATCCTTACGCGGAGTTCGCCCGCGGCAGCGCTTTCGCGCCATCTTGAGTCACCCGTGTAGCACCGATGTAGTCCGGCGAGTCGATCTTGTCAAAACGGATCACCGCACCGGTATAGGGCGCGTTGATCATGTAACCGCCGCCCACATACATCCCCACGTGGTGGATCGATCTCGGGTCGTCGAGGTCATAGGCGAAGAAGACCAGGTCCCCGGGGAGCAGCTCGTCCCGTTTGGGGTGGGGTCCGGCGTTCCACTGGTCGTTGGCGACACGCGGCAGGTCGATCCCGACCGTCTTGTATGCCGCCTTCGTCAGCCCCGAGCAGTCGAACCGCCCGCCCTGCTCCGGCGTGCCGTTCCCGCCCCACAGATAGGGCTTGCCGAGCTGCTTCTGCGCGAAGTAGATCGCCCCGGCCGACTGCTGGGAGGGCTGGACCTTCTGGACCGGCGCCTCGAAGCTCTTGGCGAGGGTGGTGATGGTCTTCACGTAGTTCTGGGTCTCGCGGTAAGGCGGCACCCCGCCGTACTTGATCACGGCATAGGCGCCCGCGTTGTACGAGGCCAGCATGTTGTGCGTCTGATTGCCCGGCACGTCCTTGACGTACTTGGCGAGCGAGCAGTCATAGGCGGCCGCCGACGGGATCGCGTCCTGGGGGTCCCAGATGTCCCTGACGCCGTCCTTATTGCCGTCGACCCCGTGCGAGGCCCAGGTGGCCGGAATGAACTGCGCTATCCCCTTGGCGTTGGCCGGGCTCTGCGCCTTCGCGTTCCAGCCGCTCTCCTGGTAGAGCTGCGCGGCGAGGAGCGCGGGATTGATGGCGGGGCAGGAGTTCCCGTACTGCTGGATCAGCGGCTCGTACGAGGAGGGAACGGAGCCCTTCGCCAGCCCGACGGCCTTACCGCCCGCGCCGCCGATGAGATCCGCCGCGACCATATAGGTGCCGACGACGAGCAGCGCGACGAAGGAAAAGGAGACTCCGATACCGACACTGACACCCAGCCAGACCTTACGCACCCGGCCATCCTCCCCCATCCACCCGCGATGCGAACGCGTTTGCGTCCGCACGGCGAAAATCAGCCGCTCCCCAGCCGAAACCATACGGTGGGCCTCCGACGCGCGCCCCCTTGTGCGCCGCCCACCCGCCCCGCGCGCCTCACCGCTCTTCCGGGGCCGCCTCTCGCGGGGCCGCGCACCGCGTAGAGTCCAGCCGTCCGAGCACCACGACCCTGGGGACCGCAGATGACACGGCGCGACTGGCAAGAGCTCGACTGGCAGCGGGCCGCACCCGACGACAGCGAGGAGGGCCACGCCTACCTCGAGGTGGCCGTGGGCCCCGACGACCAGATCCTGATGCGCGAGAGCAACGACCCGGAGACCGTGGTCGTCACGACCCGGACCAAGTGGGAGGCGTTCATCAAGGGCGTCAAGGCGGGCGAGTTCGACGACTTCGCCGACCTCGCGGAGGCCGACGAGCCCACGGGGAAGTGAACGGCTGACGGCCGTTCACCGAGGACCTCCACCGACGGCCCTCACCGACGGCCCCTACCGCCCGCCCCCACCGCCGATCCTCACCGATCGTTGCCGGATGCCCACCCGCGTGATACACAGAGTGACCATACGACACTCCGTTGACACGCCTCACACGTCCGCCAGACGGCCGTGTCCCACAACACGCACGAGATCCGCCAAGAAATGCCGCCAAGTCGACATGCGGAAGCGGATTCATCAGCGAAGATAGAGGCTGACCCACGCCATGCCGGCGGGGGGACACAACAACCCACAAGGGGCGGTGAGTTCATCATGTTCCTAGCGGCCGAAAAGGGCGACATCAACACCATCATCGGTGGAATCGCCCCAGACTGGGGCCCGTTCGGCAGTCTGGGCAGCGAGGCCCGCGTCATGATCGAGGTCGTGATGGCGGTCGCACTGCTGCTGTGCTTCGGCATCGCCATCTGGGGCGCCGCCAAGCAGCGGATCGGCGCGACGGCCCTGCGGGACACCTTCAGCGCGGAACAGGGCAAGGGTCTGATCGTCGCCGGCCTGACCGGTGTGTTCATCATCGGATCACTGGGCACCCTCTTCACGATCGTGTACGGCATGGCCATCTAGCCGCGCCCCCGCCCGCCCCCGAGCCGCTCCCCCGCGCGGGGCGCACACCCCTGGCCGCAAGCCCCGCTCCCGATTCCCCCTACCGGCCCCCCACCCCGTACCCGAGGCTGCTCCCTGATGCCCGCTCCCGCTCACCACGCTGAGGACGTGTCAGCTTGATGTCCACTCACACCAGCGCGCCCGAGCGTCAGTCCTCACCGTTACCGTCGTATGCGGGTGACGGAAGAGGGACCATGGATGACGCGGCCGGCACGACCGGCAGGCTCGGCGGGATCAGCAGGCTCGGCACGGGTGAAGGGGCGTACGCAGGATGAGTCTCGGCGGCGACGACGGATACGGCGGTGACTACGAGGGCCATGAGGCGCGCCGCGGCCGCGGCGCGGCCCCTGGAGATCACCTGACGCGCACCCGCCTGCCCGAGGGCGACGGCGACCCCTACGGCCCGCCCCGCCGAGCCCCCGGCCGCGCCGGCAAGCCCAGCCGCAACCTGATCACCGTGGTCAGCGTCGTCGTCCTCCTCCTCGCGGCCATCGCCTTCGTCAACCGCGGCGGCGGCAAGCACGGCGACTCCAGCGGCGACGACCCCGGCGGCACCGGCACCGAAGCCCGCCCCACCGCCCCCACGGGCGAGCGCCCGGTCGACGGCAAGAACGACACCACGGGCATCGCCTCGGGCTTCGCCAAGTCGGAACAGGGCGCCCAGAGCGCGGCGGCGAACTACGCGGTGGCTCTGGGGTCCGCCGATATGTACAACAGCGACCGACGCCATGAGATCGTCCCCCAGATCTTCACCAGCGCTGCCGCCGACCGGCTCCGGACCAGGCTCGACAAGGCGTACTCCAAGGCATCCCTGGAGAGAATCGGCCTGGATGCGAACGGCAAGGCGCCCGACGGCATGACCTACGTCTCGCGCACCGCCCCTGTGGGCACGAAGGTCGGCACCATCTCGGACACCAGCGCGACCGTCGCGGTCTGGTGCACCGGCGTGTTCGGCACGGCCGGAGAGGGATCGAAGAACCCGGTCACCAACGACTGGTTCACCCTGACACTCAAGCTGCGGTGGGTGAACAACGACTGGAAGGCCGAGAGCTACTCGCAGAAGGCCGGTCCGGCACCGGTCAACAGCGACCGCACCGCGTCCACCGCCGATGAGATCGCCAAGGCAGTCGAGCAGTACGGAGGGTTCACCTATGCCCGCTAGCCCCCGCCGACGCGCTCTCACCCTCGCCGGAGCCCTCGCCTCCGTGCAGACGGCCGCCATCCTCCTGGCCGGCCGCGCCGTGGCGGCCCCCTCGCCGACCCCCACTCCGTCGGGCAGCAAACAGGACGACTGCGAGCTCCTCCTCGGTCAGGTCCGGGAGAACTGCGAAAAGGGCGGTGGCGGCTCCAGCGGCCCCCCCGACCCCGCCAACCCCCTGGACCCCGCCGCCTCCCTGGCCCGCGGCTGCGCCGACGCCGCCTCCTGGCTCGTCGGCAAGCTCTCCAAGCTGGTCAAGGAGACGGCCACCGTCGACTTCACCAACGAGGCCTTCCTCCGCCAGTACGCCGTCGTCTTCGCCGCCTCCACCGTCCTCACCCTCATCCTCTGGCTCCTCGCCGTCGCCAAGCGCGCCATCCGCGGCGTCCCCCTCGGTGAGGCGCTCTCCGAAGCCATAGGCTTCCTCTGGCTGACGGTCCTGGCCTCCGCCTTCACCCCCCTCATCCTCTATACGGTCGTCACCGCGACCGACGCCGTCACCGAAGCCATCGCCTCCGGCACCGGTGCGGACAACGACGCCTTCTTCGGCTCCTTCGCCCAGGCGCTCAAGCGGGACGAGGACATCGGTGGCGGCCCGATCATGCTCATCGTCGTCTCGCTCGTGACGATCCTCGCCGCCGGCGTCCTCTGCCTCGAGCTCGTCATCCGCGCCGCCCTCCTCTACGTGGGCGCGCTGCTCGGCACCGCCGTCTACTCGGGCCTCGTCGACAAGAACATGTGGGGGCATGTGCGCCGCTGGGCGGGGATCATGATCGCCGTGATCCTCGTCAAGCCGGTGATCATGATCGTGCTGGCCCTCGCCGGCGCGCTCTCCACCTCCGGTGACAAGCCCGACGCCTTCTCGGCCGTCGTCTCCGGCCTGTCCATCATCATCCTCGCCATCTTCGCCAGCGCGATGATCTACCGCTTCGTGCCCGGCTTCGGCGATGAGATCGTCAAGGCCCGCAGCGCCAGCACCGACCCCGCGTCCCGCCAGGCCGCCGCCGTCATCACGTCCCCCGCCGCCCTGGTGAAGCAGGGCATCAACGCCCACAGCGCCCGCGGCGGTGGCGAGGCCGGTGGGGGCGGCGGCGCCCCGGGGCAGGCCAGGCCCGCCAACCCCGTCTCCGGCGGCGTGGCGGCCCACAGCACCCGCCCCAGCGGCGGAGGCGGAGCCTCGGGCGGCGGGGGCGGCGCGCCCGCCAGCCGCACCGGCCACACCGGAGGCTCCCGCGGCGGCTCCGCCGCAAACCGCAGCTCCGGCAACAACTCGGGAGGTGACCGGCGGTGACGATCGACGCCCAGTCGCACCCCATCGCGCCCCGTCGCACATATCTGATCGGGCGCCCCCGCCCGAACGCGATCGTCGGCAAGAACCGCGAGACCGGCGAGATCGCGCTGATCGTCGGGGGAGCCTTCATCGGCATGATGTGCGGCCTGCTGGTGCAGGTGCTGATGTTCCGCATCGTCGCCCTGGTCGGCTTCCCCACCCTCGCCCTGGCCGCGGTGTACGTCCCGTACAACGGGCGGACGTTCTACCGCTGGTTCGAGATCAACCGCTCCTACAAGCGCAGCGTCCGTAAGGGCACCACCGCCTACCGCTCCGGCGCCGCGGAGGCCGGCACCCGCCTCGACGGCCGGGAGATCGAGGTCGGCCCGCCCCCCGGCATCGGCCGGATCAACTGGCTGGCCGCCCCCTTCGGCCCCGACGAGATCGCCGTGCTCCTGCACGCCGACCGCCGCACCGTCACCGCCGCCATCGAGATCGAGGGCCCGGGCGTCGGGCTGCGCGACAGCGAGGACCAGGAAGCCCTCGTGGACCGGTTCGGCACCCTGCTCAAGCATGTGGCCAACGGCGACGGCTTCGTGACCCGTCTGCAGATCCTGGCCCGCACCCTTCCCGCCGACCCCGACGCGCACGCCAAGGACGTCGAGCGGCGCGGCGACCACCAGGCCCCCCACTGGCTCAAGGACTCCTACGACCAGCTGCAGTCCATGGTCTCCACCTCCTCCGAGCAGCACCGCGCCTATCTCGTCGCCTGTATGCACTACACCCGCGACCTCGCCGCCGAGGCCCAGGCCATCGCGCGCGCCACCCGCCACAGCGGTGGCGGCCGCCGGCTCGACAAGGACGCGGGCCTCGCCGTGGTGATGGCCCGTGAGCTCACCGACATCTGCGCCCGCCTCGCCGAGGCCGACATCCGGGTGCGGCAGCCCCTGGGGCAGGGGCGGCTGGCGTCGCTCATCCACTCCATGTACGACCCGGACCACCCCATCGACCACATCCAGGCGATGACCAAGCGGAACGCCTGGCCCGCCGAGCTGGACGCCATGGAGCCCACCTACCTCCAGGCCAAGACGCGCGAGTCGAGCACCCGCGAGCCCTGGTGCCACTCCACGGCCTGGGTGAAGGAATGGCCGATGACGCCGGTCGGGGTCAACTTCCTGGCCCCGCTGCTCGTCCACACCCCCGATGTCATCCGTACGGTCGCCGTCTGTATGGACCTCGAGCCCACCGAGGTCGCCATCGAGCGGATGCTCACCGAGAAGACCAACGACGAGGCCGAGGCCAGCCGCGCCGCGAAGATGAACCGCACGGTCGACCCGCGCGACATCGCCGCCCACGGCCGGCTCGACCAGCGCGGCGAGGATCTCGCCAGCGGCGCCGCGGGCGTCAACCTCGTCGGCTACATCACCGTGTCCTCCCGGTCCCCGGAGGCCCTCGCGCGCGACAAGCGGACCATCCGGGCCTCGGCGGGGAAGAGCTATCTCAAGCTGGAGTGGTGCGACCGCGAGCACCACCGGGCCTTTGTGAACACGTTGCCGTTCGCGACCGGCATCCGCCGATAGAGACGACTGGGACGACAGGGACGATAGGGGCTCCGCAGTGGCCGATCCGATGAGCGCCGTCACCGATGCGTTCACCAGCTTTCTGTTCGGAAAGGTGGAGACGACACGGCTGCCCGTGCGCACCTCCACCGGCCAGGCGCAGGCCGTCTATCTGCCCACCGCGGCCCCCGGCCTCGGCGACTCCGGTGTGATCATCGGCCGCGAGGTCTACTCCGGCAAGGGCTATATCTACGACCCCTTCCAGCTCTACGGCCAGCAGCTGCCGGCCCCCCACTGGCTGGTGCTCGGCGAGTCCGGAAACGGAAAGTCGGCCCTGGAGAAGACCTATGTCCTGCGTCAGCTGCGGTTCCGCGACCGCCAGGTGGTGGTGCTGGACGCCCAGGGCGAGGACGGGGTCGGCGAATGGAACCTCATCGCCCAGGAGCTGGGAATAACGCCCATCCGGCTCGACCCCATGGCGGCCCTGGACGGCGGCATCCGCCTGAACCCCCTGGACCCGGCGATCACCACGACCGGTCAGCTCGCCCTGCTCCGCACGATCATCGAGGTCGCGATGGGGCACGGGCTGGACGAGCGCTCCGGGTTCGCCCTGAAGGTCGCGCACGCCTACGTCAACGAGACCATCGTCGACCGCCAGCCGGTGCTGACCGACATCGTGGAGCAGCTGCGCCACCCCGAGGCGGACTCCGCGGCGGCGATGAACGTCGATATAGACGACGTACGGGCCTGGGGCCTCGATGTCGCCCTGGTGCTTGACCGACTGGTCGACGGCGATCTGCGCGGCATGTTCGACGGCCCCACCACGGCCGGAATCGATCTGGACTCACCCCTGATCGTCTTCGACCTGTCCCATATCGATCGCAACTCGATCGCGATGCCGATCCTGATGGCCATCGTGGGCGTCTGGCTGGAGCACACCTGGATCCGTCCCGACCGTAAGAAGCGCATCTTCCTGGTCGAAGAGGCGTGGCACATCATCAACTCACCCTTCGTCGCCCAGCTCTTCCAGCGGCTGCTGAAGTTCGGGCGACGGCTCGGCCTGTCCTTCGTCGCCGTCGTCCACCATCTCTCCGACGTGGTCGACGGCGCGGCGGCCCGGGAAGCCGCGGCCATCCTCAAGATGGCCTCCACACGGACGATCTACGCCCAGAAGGCGGACGAGGCACGGGCCACCGGCCGCGTCCTGGGCCTGCCCCGCTGGGCCGTCGAGATCATCCCGACGCTCTCTCCCGGTATCGCCGTATGGGACGTCAACGGCAACGTACAGGTCGTCAAACACCTGATCACCGAGGCCGAGCGGCCCCTGGTCTACACCGACCGGGCGATGACGGAGGACGGACTGGCCGTCCAGATGGCAGCAGAGGCGGAGGCCGAGGAGCGAGCCGCCGCGGCGGTCGAGGCGGAGACCTACGGCGGGCCGTCGTACGGATCCACGGTGGCATGAGATGGCAGCGGGACAGAACCACGGCGGGCCCGCGGAGCACGGAAGACCTCCGTCCGCGCAAGGCGGCATTCCGGACGGCCTGCTGATCGGCGCCATCGGCCTCCTGCTGGGCACGCTCGGCCTGATGTGGTCGGCGACCGGTCTGGCCGGGCTCTTCGCCCGCGGCGCCTGGCCGGACAACCTGACCTTCATGCGGACACCGATGGCGCTGCGCCATCTGGTGCAGGAGCCCCAGGACCTGGCGGCGGCATGGCCCAGCACCCCGAAGGACCAGCTGTCGGGGTACGGGCTGTTCTGGGGCGTCTTCATCAGTGAGCTGATGGTGCTGATCGTGCTGACGATCTTCGTGATCGGCACGCTGGCCCGCTACCGGACGGTCCGCACCCAGCGCCGCATCGACCGCGCAACCGCCCGCGCGGAGGCGGCGGAGGCGAAACGACTCGGCCTTACGGACGCGACGGCCGCCGAGGAGGGCTCCGGGACCGGCAGCGGTACGAGGCCGGAGCCGACCCCTGGCACCGAGGCGCCGTCTCCTCCCGCACCAAGCCCGGGAAGCGGCCCGGCGGCCCCAGGAGCCGCCTCCGGCCCGGCCAGGCCTTCTGCTGAGTCTGCTGAGGACTCCCCCGTCTCCTGGCCCGAGAGCGCCACTCCAGGCCACCCGGTCGGGCCCCCGGCCCCGGCCGAGGCGGTCCCCGGCAATGGCCTCGTCGCACCCGTCGCCGGTCACCCGCATGAGGCCAAGGCCATGGCCGCCGAAGCGGCCACCGGGACGGGTCATCAGCCGCCTCCCCATATCGCCGAGCAGAGAGCCCGCACGCAGGACGCCTCCACGGAGGGCGCGACCACACCGCCCGCCCACGAGGGCCTGTACGGCCCGTTCGACCCCGACCCGGCGTCCGTACAGCCGCTCCCCACCCCCCGCACCGACCCACTGACGGCGGCAGGCCTTCCCGACGGCGAATTGGCCCAGTCCCGCGTCCTCTTCGGCGCCCAGCGCGGCGAGTCCGCGGCCCACACAGTCCTGGAGGCCGTCGGCCCCGTCCTCGTCGTCACCAGCGATCCCGAGCTCTGGTCCACGACCAAGGACGCCCGCGCCAAGCTCGGCCCCACCCACGTCTTCGACCCGTCCCATCTCCTCGACACCCCCGCCCGGCTGCGTTGGAACCCGGCGTCGGGCTGCGGCTCCCGCGATATCGCGGCCGCCCGCGCCGCCGCCCTCCTCGCCCCCGTACGGCCCATGCACGCCATGGACCGGCCCATGGCGGAAGCCGCCGAGACGATGCTCCGCTGCTGGCTGCACGCCGCCGCGGTGGACGGCCGGCCGTTCCGCCATGTGCACCGCTGGGCGCAGGGCAGCTCGGCCCATGAGCCCGTGAAGATCCTCCGTACGCATCCCAAGGCGGCGGGCGGCGCGGCCGGCGAGCTGGAGGCCACGCTCACCGCACACCGCGAACGCCGCGATATGGCCCAGGAGCTGACCGCCCGCGCCCTCGGGGCGCTGTCCTCGATCCACATCCGGGATGCCTGCAATCCGGGACGTGCCGACACGCTCGCGCTGGAGTCATTCGTCGCCGAAGGGGGAACGCTGTATCTGATGGGTGAGTCCATCGAGGACCCCCGAACCCATCCGGGTGCGATGCCCCTGTTGACCGCACTCGCCTCAGACGTGGTCGAGCACGGCCGGCGCATGGCCGAACGGTCATCCTCCGGTCGGCTCGACCCACCACTGACCCTCGTCCTGGACGACGTCGCCGCCGTAGCCCCGCTCCCGGCGCTCCCCGATCTCCTCACCCAGGGCGCGGCCCAGGGCCTGCCCACACTGGCCCTGATGCGCTCCCAGGAACAGGCACGAGCCCGCTGGCCCCACCGCTCCCTGGTTGGCCAGTAGGCATTCAGGCCGGCTGGGCAGGGACGTCAGGTAGAGATCCTCCGTCAGAGCCATCCCCGGACAGGGCGTCTCTTCCACAGGCAGCCGGGGACGGATATCGCGGAGAATATTGAGGCGAACGCAAAAAAGCCTCGGTCCCGAGCACTATGTGTGCTCGGGACCGAGGCTAAAAATTGTTCGGCGGCGTCCTACTCTCCCACAGGGTCCCCCCTGCAGTACCATCGGCGCTGAAAGGCTTAGCTTCCGGGTTCGAAATGTAACCGGGCGTTCCCCTAACGCTATGACCACCGAAACACTATGAAGTTGAACCGGAACCACACCCCAAAGAAACAACAAAAGGGGGGGGTTCAATACGGTTCATTGCTTCAGAACCAACACAGTGGACGCGAGCACCTGAGGACAAGCCCTCGGCCTATTAGTACCAGTCAACTCCACCGGTTACCCGGCTTCCATATCTGGCCTATCAACCCAGTCGTCTACTGGGAGCCTTAACCCATCAAGTGGGTGGGAGTCCTCATCTCGAAGCAGGCTTCCCGCTTAGATGCTTTCAGCGGTTATCCCTCCCGAACGTAGCCAACCAGCCATGCCCTTGGCAGAACAACTGGCACACCAGAGGTTCGTCCGTCCCGGTCCTCTCGTACTAGGGACAGCCCTTCTCAAGACTCCTACGCGCACAGCGGATAGGGACCGAACTGTCTCACGACGTTCTAAACCCAGCTCGCGTACCGCTTTAATGGGCGAACAGCCCAACCCTTGGGACCGACTCCAGCCCCAGGATGCGACGAGCCGACATCGAGGTGCCAAACCATCCCGTCGATATGGACTCTTGGGGAAGATCAGCCTGTTATCCCCGGGGTACCTTTTATCCGTTGAGCGACGGCGCTTCCACAAGCCACCGCCGGATCACTAGTCCCGACTTTCGTCCCTGCTCGACCCGTCGGTCTCACAGTCAAGCTCCCTTGTGCACTTACACTCAACACCTGATTGCCAACCAGGCTGAGGGAACCTTTGGGCGCCTCCGTTACTCTTTAGGAGGCAACCGCCCCAGTTAAACTACCCACCAGACACTGTCCCTGATCCGGATCACGGACCCAGGTTAGACATCCAGCACGACCAGAGTGGTATTTCAACAATGACTCCCCCTGAACTGGCGTCCAGGGTTCACAGTCTCCCACCTATCCTACACAAGCCGAACCGAACACCAATATCAAGCTATAGTAAAGGTCCCGGGGTCTTTCCGTCCTGCTGCGCGAAACGAGCATCTTTACTCGTAGTGCAATTTCACCGGGCCTATGGTTGAGACAGTCGAGAAGTCGTTACGCCATTCGTGCAGGTCGGAACTTACCCGACAAGGAATTTCGCTACCTTAGGATGGTTATAGTTACCACCGCCGTTTACTGGCGCTTAAGTTCTCAGCTTCGCCACACCGAAATGTGACTAACCGGTCCCCTTAACGTTCCAGCACCGGGCAGGCGTCAGTCCGTATACATCGCCTTACGGCTTCGCACGGACCTGTGTTTTTAGTAAACAGTCGCTTCTCGCTGGTCTCTGCGGCCACCACCGGCTCACACCGCAAGGGTGATCACCAGCAATGGCCCCCCTTCTCCCGAAGTTACGGGGGCATTTTGCCGAGTTCCTTAACCATAGTTCACCCGAACGCCTCGGTATTCTCTACCTGACCACCTGAGTCGGTTTAGGGTACGGGCCGCCATGAAACTCGCTAGAGGCTTTTCTCGACAGCATAGGATCATCCACTTCACCACAATCGGCTCGGCATCAGGTCTCACCCACATGAGGGACGGATTTACCTACCCCTCGAGCTACACCCTTACCCCGGGACAACCACCGCCCGGGCTGGACTACCTTCCTGCGTCACCCCATCACTCACCTACTACAGGTCTGGTCCGTCGGCTCCACCACTCCCCTTTGCCCGAAGGCTCCGGGGCGGCTTCACGGACTTAGCATCGCCTGGTTCGACGTTGGCGCTTCAAAGCGGGTACCGGAATATCAACCGGTTGTCCATCGACTACGCCTGTCGGCCTCGCCTTAGGTCCCGACTTACCCTGGGCAGATCAGCTTGACCCAGGAACCCTTAGTCAATCGGCGCACACGTTTCCCACGTGTGTATCGCTACTCATGCCTGCATTCTCACTCGTGAACCATCCACAACTCGCTTACACGGCTGCTTCACCCGGCACACGACGCTCCCCTACCCATCACAGCGGTCGTTGGACCTCATGCTGCAATGACACGACTTCGGCGGTACGCTTGAGCCCCGCTACATTGTCGGCGCGGAATCACTTGACCAGTGAGCTATTACGCACTCTTTCAAGGATGGCTGCTTCTAAGCCAACCTCCTGGTTGTCTCTGCGACTCCACATCCTTTCCCACTTAGCGTACGCTTAGGGGCCTTAGTCGATGCTCTGGGCTGTTTCCCTCTCGACCATGGAGCTTATCCCCCACAGTCTCACTGCCGCGCTCTCACTTACCGGCATTCGGAGTTTGGCTAAGGTCAGTAACCCGGTAGGGCCCATCGCCTATCCAGTGCTCTACCTCCGGCAAGAAACACACGACGCTGCACCTAAATGCATTTCGGGGAGAACCAGCTATCACGGAGTTTGATTGGCCTTTCACCCCTAACCACAGGTCATCCCCCAGGTTTTCAACCCTGGTGGGTTCGGTCCTCCACGAAGTCTTACCTCCGCTTCAACCTGCCCATGGCTAGATCACTCCGCTTCGGGTCTTGAGCGCGCTACTAAAACGCCCTATTCGGACTCGCTTTCGCTACGGCTTCCCCACACGGGTTAACCTCGCAACACACCGCAAACTCGCAGGCTCATTCTTCAAAAGGCACGCAGTCACGAGACACCAGCAAGCTGATGTCCGACGCTCCCACGGCTTGTAGGCACACGGTTTCAGGTACTATTTCACTCCGCTCCCGCGGTACTTTTCACCATTCCCTCACGGTACTATCCGCTATCGGTCACCAGGGAATATTTAGGCTTAGCGGGTGGTCCCGCCAGATTCACACGGGATTTCTCGGGCCCCGTGCTACTTGGGAAATACTCAAGCAAGTTGCTGACATTTCGGCTACGGGGGTCTTACCCTCTACGCCGGGCCTTTCGCATGCCCTTCGCCTACATCAACAATTTCTGACTCACCGACCGGCCGGCAGACCGATCAAGAGCACTCCCACAACCCCGTATGCGCAACCCCTGCCGGGTATCACACACATACGGTTTAGCCTCATCCAGTTTCGCTCGCCACTACTCCCGGAATCACGGTTGTTTTCTCTTCCTGCGGGTACTGAGATGTTTCACTTCCCCGCGTTCCCTCCACATACCCTATGTGTTCAGGTATGGGTGACAGCCCATGACGACTGCCGGGTTTCCCCATTCGGACACCCCCGGATCAAAGCTCGGTTGACAGCTCCCCGGGGCCTATCGCGGCCTCCCACGTCCTTCATCGGTTCCTGGTGCCAAGGCATCCACCGTGCGCCCTTAAAAACTTGGCCACAGATGCTCGCGTCCACTGTGCAGTTCTCAAACAACGACCCGTACCCCGTCACCCACACCCATTGATGTGGTTCACCGGGACCGGTCGAAGGGACGAGCGTCATAGCCCGTGCCCTCAGACACCCAACAGCGTGCCCGGCATCATCTCTCTACTCGCTCTGTGTTCCACGCCGAAGCAGTACTGACAGAGAAGAGCATCCAGACGATGCCGAATAGTCAACGTTCCACCCATGAGCAAACCGTGCGAGACATGCGCTCGCAGTCGGCTATGCGCTCCTTAGAAAGGAGGTGATCCAGCCGCACCTTCCGGTACGGCTACCTTGTTACGACTTCGTCCCAATCGCCAGTCCCACCTTCGACGGCTCCCCCCACAAGGGTTGGGCCACCGGCTTCGGGTGTTACCGACTTTCGTGACGTGACGGGCGGTGTGTACAAGGCCCGGGAACGTATTCACCGCAGCAATGCTGATCTGCGATTACTAGCGACTCCGACTTCATGGGGTCGAGTTGCAGACCCCAATCCGAACTGAGACCGGCTTTTTGAGATTCGCTCCACCTCACGGCTTCGCAGCTCATTGTACCGGCCATTGTAGCACGTGTGCAGCCCAAGACATAAGGGGCATGATGACTTGACGTCGTCCCCACCTTCCTCCGAGTTGACCCCGGCAGTCTCCTGTGAGTCCCCATCACCCCGAAAGGCATGCTGGCAACACAGAACAAGGGTTGCGCTCGTTGCGGGACTTAACCCAACATCTCACGACACGAGCTGACGACAGCCATGCACCACCTGTACACCGACCACAAGGGGGCACCCATCTCTGGATGTTTCCGGTGTATGTCAAGCCTTGGTAAGGTTCTTCGCGTTGCGTCGAATTAAGCCACATGCTCCGCCGCTTGTGCGGGCCCCCGTCAATTCCTTTGAGTTTTAGCCTTGCGGCCGTACTCCCCAGGCGGGGAACTTAATGCGTTAGCTGCGGCGCGGACGACGTGGAATGTCGCCCACACCTAGTTCCCAACGTTTACGGCGTGGACTACCAGGGTATCTAATCCTGTTCGCTCCCCACGCTTTCGCTCCTCAGCGTCAGTATCGGCCCAGAGATCCGCCTTCGCCACCGGTGTTCCTCCTGATATCTGCGCATTTCACCGCTACACCAGGAATTCCGATCTCCCCTACCGAACTCTAGCCTGCCCGTATCGAATGCAGACCCGGAGTTAAGCCCCGGGCTTTCACATCCGACGCGACAAGCCGCCTACGAGCTCTTTACGCCCAATAATTCCGGACAACGCTTGCGCCCTACGTATTACCGCGGCTGCTGGCACGTAGTTAGCCGGCGCTTCTTCTGCAGGTACCGTCACTCTCGCTTCTTCCCTGCTGAAAGAGGTTTACAACCCGAAGGCCGTCATCCCTCACGCGGCGTCGCTGCATCAGGCTTTCGCCCATTGTGCAATATTCCCCACTGCTGCCTCCCGTAGGAGTCTGGGCCGTGTCTCAGTCCCAGTGTGGCCGGTCGCCCTCTCAGGCCGGCTACCCGTCGTCGCCTTGGTAGGCCATCACCCCACCAACAAGCTGATAGGCCGCGGGCTCATCCTGCACCGCCGGAGCTTTCCACACGCATCCCATGCGGGAGCGTGTCATATCCGGTATTAGACCCCGTTTCCAGGGCTTGTCCCAGAGTGCAGGGCAGATTGCCCACGTGTTACTCACCCGTTCGCCACTAATCCCCGGCCGAAACCGGTTCATCGTTCGACTTGCATGTGTTAAGCACGCCGCCAGCGTTCGTCCTGAGCCAGGATCAAACTCTCCGTGAATGCTTCCGGGATATCCCGGTCACACAGTCACGAGAGCGGAGCAGACCGGAGGAATAATCCAGTCCGCTCACAGCGTCCTCGCTGTGTATTTTCCAAAGGAACCTCGTCCGAGATGGACGGGGTTATCAACATATCTGGCGTTGACTTTTGGCACGCTGTTGAGTTCTCAAGGAACGGACGCTTCCTTCGAAACCGTTTCACCGGTTTCTCCGGGCGCTTCCCTTCGGTGTTTCCAACCTTACCAGATCCGTTTTCCGTTCCGTTTCCGGTCCGAATTCCGTTTCCGGCCCCCTGCTGGAGCGGGGTCTTTCGCGCCTTCCGGCGTGATTACCACTTTAGCGGATTCCCCCGGATGCTCATAATCGAGCTTCCCGATCCGAATTCCGGCATGCCGAAATCCATCCCGTTGAGGGGCCGTGCAGAAGTGGTTTGCCGCCGGTGCGGCGCAAGTGCCGCCCAGAGAACCGTTACGGCTCCGTGGCAGCTCGGAGTACATTACGGATCGCCCGGACCCGTGTCAACACCGACTGGGCCGAATGCCTCAGTCGAGGTTGCTCAGGCGCCCCTCGGCATCGGGCTGGGCTTCCTCCACCCGGCGCAGCACACGGGTGAGCATCGCGCCGAGGGCTCCTCGCTCCTCGCTGGAGAGGTCCTGGAGAAGGTCCGCCTCGAAGACCGTGGCCTGGCGCATGGCCTCCAGCCACTTCTCCCGGCCGTCGGGGGTCAGCTCGACGATGACGCGGACCCGGTTGTCGGCATCACGCTCACGGGTGACCAGACCCTCGTTGACCATGCGGTCGATGCGGTGGGTCATGGCGGCGGGGGTGAGGCCAAGCCGCTTGGCCAGGTCTCCGGGACCCAGGCGGTAGGGAGCGCCCGAAAGGACGAGCGCCTTGAGGACCTCCCACTCGGAGTTGCTGATCCCCAGCCTGGCCGACTGGCGGCCGTATGCGACATGCATGCGCCGGGTGAGCCGGCTGAGCGCGCTGACGACCTGCTCCACCTGGGGGTCCAGGTCCTGGAACTCGCGCTGATAGGCCGCGATCTGCTCCTCGAGGCTCAGCAGGTCGTCCGCGTCGGGGGTCTCCGCCATGGTCAACAGCATGACACGAAAGTCATTGGCGCTGAAGTCCTTCGTTCTGTACTCTTAAGCATTGAAGTTTAGGTTCGAAGTCTTCAGACATCGATCCTCCGGGCTGACCCGCAGGTCAGCCCCGTTCTCCCTTGACCCTTCTCGACCTAGGTAGGTGAGTGTGACCACCGCGATGGGCGCAGCGCTGCGCCGTATCCAGCTGGGCAACGCGCTGAGCGCGTTCGGCAACGGCTTCACGGTCCCGTTCCTCTTCGTCTATGTGGCGCAGGTGCGGGACCTCGGTTCGAACACCGCGGGCGTGGTGCTCGCGACGTTCGCCGTGGCCGCGCTTGCCGTGCTGCCCTTCATCGGTCGGGTGATCGACCGACGGGGGCCGCTGTCCGTTGTCGTCGCGGGCGCGGTCGCCGCCGCTGTCGGATCGATGGGGCTCGGGCTGGCGGCGAGCGAGCCGCTGGTCATCGCCGCGGCCGGAGTGCTCGGCGCGGGCATCGCGGCCATACAGCCGGCGCTGGCCACGCTGATCGTCTGGTGCTCGACGCCGGTCACCCGGTCGCGGGCCTTTGCCACCCAGTTCTTCCTCGGCAATCTGGGCCTCGGCGTCGGCGGGCTGCTCGGCGGGCTGCTGGTGGACACCTCCTCAGCCTCGAGCTTTGTGCGGCTCTTCGCGATCGACGCGGTGATGTTCCTGGTGCTCGGCGCCGCGGTCGCGACCGTAAGGCTGGCGAAGACACCGGTGTTCGACGATCCGGTACCGACCGCCGATGAGCACCTCGGTGGCGCCCGCGGCGGCTGGCGTTCGCTGCTCGGCCACCGGGCCATGGTGCAGCTGTGTGTGCTGGGCTTCGTGATGTTCTTCGCCTGCTACGGCCAGTTCGAGTCCGGGCTGTCGGCGTTCGCGGTGGATGTCGCCCGGATATCGCCGTCGATGCTGGGCGTCGCTCTGGCCGCGAATACGGCGGCGATCGTGCTGGCGCAGTTCGTCGTGCTCAAGCTGGTCGAGCGGCGGCGGCGCAGCCGGGTGATCGCACTGGTCGGGCTGGTCTGGACGGTGGCGTGGTGCGTCGCCGGGTCCGCCGGGCTGGTGCCCGGGAGCCAGGCCGTCGGCATCATCGCGATCGTCTCGGCGTACGCGCTGTTCGGGATCGGTGAGGCGATGCTGTCGCCGACCGTCGCGCCGCTGGTCGCCGATCTGGCGCCATCGTCGGCACTCGGTCAGTACAACTCGGCGTTTGCGCTGGTCAAGCAGCTTGCCCTGGCGGTGGGCCCGGCGGTCGGCGGGCTGATGGCCGGTGCCGGGCTGTATGGGACGTACATCGTGACGCTGATCGTCTGCTCGCTCGGCATCACCGCGCTCGCGCTGAGGCTCGGCAAGTGGCTCACCGCCGAGCAGGACAATCCGCTGCGGGCGGTCGCCGGTGCCGCGGTGCCCGCGACGCGGGCGGCCGCCTCGGACGAGGTGACCACCGCGGCCTGAGCCACCCGGCCATTCCGCCATCGCCCTGGTGCGGCGAAGGAGTCAGTCGGCTCCGCCGTGCCAGGGCGATGTCGTTGTTCGGGGTCGGCCTTGTCCTCGGGCCAGCGCTGCCGGGACCCCTTCGTGGAGCTACCCCGCCGGCAGGGCGAATTCGCACCACACCGCTTTGCCGCCGCCCGGTGTGCGGCGTGAGCCCCAGGACGAGGCGATGGTCGCGACGATCGAGATGCCGCGTCCGGCCTCGTCCACCGGTTCGGCCCGGCGGCGGCGCGGCAGATGCTCATCGCCGTCCGTCACCTCGATGATCAGGCGGCGGTCGGTGCGGCGCAGCCGCAGCCGCATGGGCGGTGTGCCGTGCTGGAGGGAGTTGGCGACGAGCTCGCTGGCGGCGAGCACGCCCAGATCGCGCAGCTCCATGGGGAAGCGCCAGCTGGCGAGGACCCCTGAGGCGAAGGCCCGGGCGCGCGGCGCGGCCTCCACGCCACCGAGGAGCTCCAGCGCGGCGTTGTGGAAGAGCTCGGCGTCATGCCCCGTACGGGCGGGGTGCTGGAGGACCAGCACCGCCACATCGTCGTCGTGCTCCGCGGTGATGCCCAGGGCCCTGATGAGGCGGTCGCACATGACCTGGGGCGAGCCGGTCGCGCCCGCGAAGACGCGCTCGAGGGCGGCCACCCCGTCGTAGATGTCCTTGTCCCGCCGTTCCACCAGGCCGTCGGTGTAGAGGACCGCGCTGGCCCCGGGGCCGAGCGGGACCGAGCCGGTGGTGTGGAGCCAGCCGCCGGTGCCGAGCGGAGGTCCGGTGGGCTCGGAGGCGCGGCGCACGGTGCCGTCCGGGTCGCGGACCAGGATCGGCAGATGGCCCGCGGAGGCGTAGACGAGGCGGTTCTCGTTGGGGTCGTGGACGGCGTAGGCGCAGGTGGCGATCTGGTGGGGGTCGATCTCGGCGGCCAGGCCGTCGAGGAGCTGCAGGACCTCGTGCGGCGGGAGGTCGAGCCGGGCGTAGGCGCGGACGGCGGTGCGCAGCTGGCCCATGACGGCGGCGGCCCGCACCCCGCGGCCCATGACGTCGCCGATGACGAGGGCGGTGCGGCCGGCGCCCAGGGTGATGACGTCGTACCAGTCGCCGCCCACCGCCGCTTCCGTGCCGCCGGGCTGATAGGTGGCGGCGACCCGCAGATCGTCGGGCTGCTCCAGCTCCTGGGGGAGGAGACTGCGCTGGAGGGTGACGGCGGCCTCGCGCTGGAGGCGCTCGCCGGCGCGCAGCCGCTCCGCGGATTCGACCTGGTCGGTGACGTCGGCGCCGAAGACGAGCACGCCGCGGACGGGCTCGGTGACCGTGCCGACGGCGGTGGCTGTGGCGACGGCCTCGGTGGCGACCGCTTCCGGCATGACGCCCTTACGGAGGACGGCTTCCCGGATCGATCCGTCCACCGGCGATCCATCCACCGGAGCTCCGTCGACGGCCCCCTCCACCGCCCGCTCGTCCGCCGGCTGCGCGGGGGCGACGACTCTGGGCGCGGCCATCTCGATCGGGGAGCAGGTGAAGGTGTAGTAGCCGTGGCGCGATAGGCCGGGGCCGGGGGCCGAGCCCTCCTGTCGCGGCCCGGGGGTGGTCGCCGGGCCGCCCGCGGGCACGCGCCGGGACTTGACCGTACGGGGCTTGCCGCTGCGCAGGACCTGGTCCATGAGCGGCAGCAGCCCCAGCTCCGTCAGCTCGGGCAGGGCCTGGCGGGCGGGCGTGCCGGGCGCCCGGGAGCCGAAGAGCTCGACATAGGTGTCGTTGAGGTAGGCGACGCGGTGCTCGGGGCCGTAGACCACCGCGACCAGCGCCGGCACCTGGCCGAGGAGGTCATGGACGGACAGCCCGTCGAGGGTCGGGACGGCGTCGGGCGGCGCGGCGTCGGAAGCGGCGGCAGCGGGAGGCTCGCCGCGCCCGGAGGGGTCGGCGCGCTCGCCCCGGGCCGCCGGGACGGAGCCGCCGCCCGCGGTGGCCGCGGGCTTCGGCCGCCGCCCACCGCGGTCTGCCCGGGCGGCGTTGCGTCGCTGGGTTCGGGGGAGCCGGGCGCTCCAGCGCGTGAAGTTCACTGCGGATTACCTCGTGGGGTGGTGGCTGAGCTGCGCGCCGGCGCGGGATCGGGGAGATGGGTGCGGGTACGGGGGACGGCCCCCAGGGGAATGCAGCAAACTTCCGAATCCTCGCGATTGTCACTCTTTGCAGATACGAGCCCACCCATGGTCACACGACCAGTGTGGCCGACCGGACTGACATCCGTGAGACGCCGATCCCGGGAGGGGAGTTCCCGGCTCCGCCCCGATCGGCTCAACTGGACTCGGGATGGCGACCGGTGTCCGCGGCGAGTTTGAACTCGGCGCGCGGGTTCTCCAGCGAGCCCAGCGAGACGATCTCGCGCTTGAACAGCCCCGACAGGATCCACTCGGCCAGCACGCGCGCCTTACGGTTGAACGTCGGCACCCGGCTGAGGTGGTAGGCACGGTGCATGAACCAGGCAGGGTAGCCCTTCAACTTGCGTCCGTAGACATGGGCGACGCCTCTGTGGAGCCCCAGGGAGGCCACGGAGCCCGAGTACTTGTGCGCGTAGTCGGTGAGCGGCCGGCCGGCGAGCGAGGCTGCCACGTTCTCCGCGAGGACCTTGGACTGGCGGACGGCGTGCTGTGCGTTGGGGGCGCACTCCGCACCGGGCCGGTCGGCCGTCAGATCGGGCACCGACGCGGCGTCCCCGGCCGACCAGGCGTGCTCCACGCCCTCCACCTGGAGCGCCGCGGTGCATTTGAGCCGGCCTCGCTCGTTCAGCGGCAGATCGGTGGCGGCGAGGATCGGGTGCGGTTTGACGCCCGCGGTCCACACGAGCGTGCGGGTGGGGAAGCGCGAGCCGTCACTCAGTGCGGCGACCCGGTCGGCGCAGGAGTCCAGGCGGGTCTCCAGCCGGACGTCGATATTGCGGCCGCGCAACTCCCGGACGGCGTACTTGCCCATCTCCTCGCCGACCTCCGGCAGGATCCGGTTGGTGGCCTCCACGAGGATCCACTTCAGATCCTCGGGGGCGATGTTGTGGTAGTAGCGGACGGCGTACCGGGCCATGTCCTCCAGCTCGCCGAGCGCCTCGACGCCCGCGTAACCGCCGCCGACGAAGACGAAGGTCAGCGCCGCGTCGCGGACCTCGGGGTCCCGGGTCGAGGAGGCGATGTCCAACTGCCCGAGGACATGGTTGCGCAGGCCGATGGCCTCCTCGACGGTCTTGAAGCCGATGCCGAACTCGGCGAGGCCGGGGACCGGGAGGGCGCGGGACACGGAGCCGGGGGCCAGCACCAGCTCGTCGTAGTGGATGTCGACCGTGCCGGTGCGCTCCTCCTCCGTGGCGAGGGTTTTCACGGTCGCGGTGCGTTTGCCGTGGTGGATCGCGGTGGCCTCGCCGATGACGACCGTGCAGTCGGGCAGGACCCGCCGCAACGGCACGACGACGTGGCGCGGTGAGATCGATCCGGCCGCCGCCTCGGGCAGGAAAGGCTGATAGGTCATATACGGCTCTGGATCGACCACGATGACCTGCACGCCGCCTTGCCTCAGCTCTCGCTTCAGCTTTCGCTGGAGGCGCAGCGCGGCGTACATCCCGACGTAGCCACCACCGACAACGAGAATGCGCGCGGGTTCCTTCACCCTCCCATGAGGCACGCGCGACCGCCGTTTGTCCACAGCCCCGGCGAATTGTGTGACCGGATGGCTTGACTCGCCCCGCGGCGCGGAATCGGTTACACGTACGAAATGTCCGCAGGTCAGCCCCTCGATGGTCGGTGACGATCGAGGGGCGAGTCAGAAAAAGGCGGTCCTCTGCTCTGATCGGGGGACGTTCTGTCCCGAGCTACCCTCTTCTTTCTTGACCTGGGCTCAACTATGTTCGTACTTCGTCGGGGTTGTGACTGCCTCGGCAGTCTGGGCGGGGAGTCTCCGGGGGGAGACGTCATTACCGGGGGATCACTTATGCACCTTCAGGGTTCGTCATGGTCCGCAGCCGTCGCATCGTCAGACGGAAACGGCGGACGGAACACACCGTTGCGCGTGGATGCGCAGCGCAATCTGGAGCACGTCCTGCGGGCGGCGCGCGAAGTCTTCGGTGAGCTGGGATACGGGGCTCCGATGGAAGACGTGGCGCGCCGGGCGCGAGTCGGGGTGGGCACCGTCTATCGGCGCTTCCCGAGCAAGGACGTGCTGGTGCGCCGCATAGCCGAGGAGGAGACGGCGAGGCTGACCGATCAGGCGCGAGCGGCGCTGGGTCAGGAGAACGAGCCGTGGTCCGCGCTGGCCCGGTTCCTGCGCACCTCGGTGGCGTCCGGCGCGGGCCGGCTGCTGCCGCCGCAGGTGCTGCGGGTCGGGGTCGATGTGGAGGCCGAGATCCGGCTGCCGCAGCAGCGGCAGGCGGCGTTAGCCGCACCGGGTCAGCCGGAGCTCCGGCTGGTCGAGCGGCCGACCGCACCTGAGGACGAGCCGGACGACGCGGGCGCCGCGGCGCTGCTGGAGGTCGTCGGGCAGCTGGTGGAGCGGGCACGGGCAGCGGGCGAGCTGCGCCCGGATGTGGCCGTCGCCGACGTACTGCTGGTGATCGCCACGGCGGCGCCCTCGCTGCCGGACGCGGCGCAGCAGGCGGCGGCGTCGGCCCGGCTGCTGGACATCCTGCTGGACGGGCTACGGTCGCGCCCCGTGGGGTGATGCCGTCGGCCCTGGAGCGAAATCCACGCCCGGCAGGGTGACATCGGCGACGTCCGATGAGCCCTGCCGGGCGTGGCTGCTTGCTGCGGGGCCGCCCGCGGGAGTGGTCGGCGATGCGTCGGCCCGGTGGGCGGGGTCCGCCAGCAGGTGCGCGCGTTTCGTGCGCCGGGGCGGTCGGGAGTGGCGGTCGGGGGTGCGTTGCGCCCCCTCCGTACGAGTGACGACACGCGACTGTCGGCCGGGGCGTTGCGCGGGCCCGCGGGTGCGCCCGCGTCAGCGGGCGGGCGGCGGTGCGGCGCCACGGTCGGCGGGCTTGGCCTGGGCGTCGGGGTGGGCTTGGGCGTCGGGCTTGGCCTGGTCGTCGGTTGCGGCACGGTCGACGGCCTTGGCCTGGGCGTCTGCTTGGGCCGCGGTGGCTTCGAAGGCATCCGCAACGTCGGTGGCGTCCGTGGCTTCCGTGGCATCGGTCGCGTCCGCGACGTCGGTGCCGTCCGTGGCATCCGCGACGTCGGTGGCATCCGTTGCGTCCGTTGCATCCGTTGCGTCGAGAGACGCCAGCACCTCATCGAGCAGGCAGACGGCCTGCTCGGGGGTCAGGGTCGCGTTCTCGGCGCGCAGCTTCTCCACCGCGTCCTCGCCCAGCGCCTCGCTCGCGCGGGCCACGGTCGCGCCGACGTCCCCGGCCACCAGGGGTGAGCGCGGCAGCCGACCGCGCCAGCCGTCGGCGGCGCCCAGCAGCCGACCGGCGAGCCGCTCCTGTCCGCATCGCGTCAGGAGCTCCGCCGCCGACTCCGCCTGATGGGCCAGCAGCAGTTCCATGGAGCTCGCCTCGAAGCCCTCGCGCAGAGTGTCCCGCAGCTTGCGCAGTCCGCCGACCAGATCGCCCTCCAGGCCGGTGATACGGCCGTCCAGGCCGCTGGCCACGACCCAGAACTGCGGCGGAGGCGTGCCACGCCCCGCTCGATCCCAAGCGCCGTCGCAATACGTCCTGGCCCGCGCCAGATCACCACGCGACAGCTCCGCCTCGCTGCGCACGATCTGGTTGAAGGCCCACACGTCCTGGGTACCGCAGCGCTCCGCCGCCTCCTCGGAGCGCGCCACCAACGTCAGCGTGGCCTCCAAGTCCTGCTCGTGGAGGGCGAGATCGGCGAGGCGGGTGTAGAGGAACGGCACCTCGGTGTGGGCGCCGAGCTCCTGCGCGAGCCGCAGTGCCTTCTCGTAGGCGGCCTTCGCCTCCGCGAACCGGCCGTGGTGGGTGGCGATCTCGCCGCGCGCGCCCTCCACCTGGGCCAGCAGCCAGCGATCGCCGACGCGGGCGGTCAGCTCGCGCAGCTCGGCCAGGTCGTCGTCGACGGTCTCGATACCGCCCGGCATGTCGATGGCGAGGTGGGTGCGGTACATCAGCGTGATGCCGAGCGCCCAGTCGTCCCCGTGCGTGCGGCAGACGGCCACGGTCTGGTCCATGAGCGGCAGCATCCCGCCGGCGAAACCCTCGATGACGAAGGCCGTGAACGGCCACAGCAGAGCGGGGAAGGACGCGCTACGGGGCCCCGGGTGGCCCGCGTAGGCGTCGCGCATGCGTATGGCGACGTCCCGGATCCTGGGGTCGCTCAGATCCGGGCCGGTGCCCTGCTCCGCGAGCAGGACGAAGAGCATCAGCCGCAGGTCCATCCGCTGCCAGTACCGGGTGGCTTCCTCGTCGACACCGTCCTCGCCGTCCGGAATCCGGTCCGGGATGTGCGGGAACTGGTCAAGGGGATTGTTGCCGCCCGGTATGCGGTGCGCCTCGGCGTCCGTGCCCTGCGTGCGGGCCTGGAGAGCCAGGGCACGGCCGACCCAGGCGGCGCCCTCGTCCCGGTAGTTGCGCAGCCACCAGAACCAGGCCAAGGCATGGATGAGCGCGAAGACGGTGTCCTCGTCCGCGACGGTCAGGGAGCGGTGCAGCGCTGCCCGGATGTTGTCGAGGTCGGTCTCGACGAGGTGGAGCCAGGGCAGTTGTTCGGCGGAGCGCAGTCGGGGTTCGGCGGTGCGGATGAAGTCCCTGAAGTGGGCGGTGTGACGGGCCACGGCGGCCTTGTGGTCGGCACGGGCCGCCGGGTCCTCGCTGGCGCGCTTGCCGACGTACTCGTGGATCGTCTCCAGCATCCGGTAGCGGGGCTCCCCACCGGGCGTACCGGAGGACTCCGCCGCCGCACCGTGCGACGGATGGTCGACGACCAGGAGCGACTTGTCGACCAGCGCCCCGAGCAGCTCCAGCACCTCGGCGGGCGCGATCCTGGCGTGGGGGCGCGTATGGGAGCGCAGAGGGGGGCGCGTCTCGTCGTACGCGACCGTGTCGCCCGGCTCGGGCGTGCTTGCCGTCGCGTCCGTAAGGGCGCCACGGGTGTCGACGTCATCCTCCAAGGCGCCATCGCCGAAGACGCCGTCGCGGAAGGCGCCATCGTCGAAGACGCGATCCTCGTCCGTGTCGACCGTAAGGACGTTCTCACCGGGCGGGGCGTCTGCGCACACCGCCTCGGCCGCGGACAGGGTCCACCCGCCCGCGAAGACCGACGCACGGCGCAGCACCGTGCGCTCGCGGTCGTCGAGGAGGTCCCAGGACCATTCGACGACGGCCCGCAGGGTCTGCTGGCGGGGCAGCGCGGTTCTGCTGCCGCTGGTCAGCAGGCGGAAACGGTCGTCCAGCCGGTCCGCGATCTGGTGTGGGGTCAGCAGCCGCAGCCGCGCAGCGGCCAGCTCGATCGCCAGCGGCAGACCGTCCAGGCGGCGGCATATCTCCGCGACCGCGGCCGCCGTCTCCGGGTCCGCCGCCGGGTCGAAGCCGGGCCTTACGGTGGCCGCGCGCTCGGCGAACAGCTGGTGAGCGGGGGCGGGCGCGAGCGGCTCCACCGGTCTGATGGTCTCGCCGGGCACCCCCAGCGGCTCCCGGCTGGTGGCGAGCACGGTCACACCGGGGCAGTGCGCGAGCAGGGTCTCGGCGAGCCGGGCCGCGGTGTCGATGACGTGCTCGCAGTTGTCGAGCAGGAGCAACAGCCGGCGGTCGGCGCAGTACTCGACGAGCCGACTGGTCGGATCCCCGCCGTCCGGGCCCGTGGTGCGGCTTTCGAGCCCTGAGGCGAGCAGCATGGTCGCGCGGCGGCCGACCGCGCTCAGGACGGCGCCGGGGACGGCGGAGGGATGGTCGAGCGGGGCGAGTTCAGCCACCCAGACGCCGTCCGGATAGCCGGCCGTCACGGTCGCCGCGGCCTCCTCGGAGAGCCGGGTCTTGCCGGAGCCGCCGGGGCCGGTGAGGGTGACCAGCCGGGCGCCGGCCAGGTCCCGGAGGATGTCGTCGATCTCGTTCTGCCGGCCGACGAAGCTGTTGAGGCGGGCCCTGAGGTTGCTGTGCGGCAGAGGCGGCACGGAGGTGCCCGAGCCCGCCTCCCGGCCGTCGTCGCCCCGGCTTCGAGCCCCACCGCCGGTTTCTCCGCTCCCAGCGGGGCCGTCGAACGCGCCTCTGGACGGGTTGCCCAACGCGCCCCTGGACGGGTCGCCGAACGCGCCTCTGGCCGCGCCGTCGCCCCGGCCGTCGGTCATCCCCGTGGGTGCGCTGTCGCCCCGGCCGTCGAGAGCCCACCCAGCCCCGCTGTCGGCCCGGGCCTCGCCCCCACCGCTCCCCCCGTGGCCGTCGGCCCTCGGCGCCACGGCCTCCGCGGTGGGCGTGCCGCGCGCGGCGCCCGGCTCCCCGAGGGCCGGCTCGGCGTTCGTCGTCAGCAGCCGTCTGTGGAGCTCCCTCAGCTCCGCTCCCGGGTCGGTGCCGAGGCGGTCGGCGAGGATCCGGCGGACGTCCTCGTACGCGGCGAGCGCGTCGGCGGAGTGACCGGCCGCCCGCAGCGCGCGGATCAGCTGGGCGTGGAACGTTTCGTCGAGCGGATGGTCCGCGACGAGCTGGCGCAGCTCCGGTATGACGTCCGTAGGGCGGTCGAGCGCGAGGTCGGCGTCGATCCGGCGGTGCAGTGCGGTGAGCCGCAGCGCCTCGGGGCGGGCGGCGGGCGCGTCCCGGTCCGGCAGGTCGGCGAGGGCCGGGCCGCGCCACAGGGCGAGCGCCTTACGGAGGGTGGCGGCGGCCGTCACGGGGTCGTCGGCGTCCAGGGCGCGGATGCCCTCGTTCGTCAGCCGCTCGAAGCGCAGCAGGTCGATGTCGTCCTGGGGGGTGGCGGTCGCGAGGCGGTAGCCGCCGGGTGAGGAGACGACGGCGTCCCTGCCGATGGTCCGGCGCAACCGGCCGACCAGCGCCTGGAGCGCGGCGGGCGCGTCATGCGGAGGGTCGTCGGCCCACACCTCGTCGATCAGGACGTCGACGGAGACCGGGGCGGAGCGTGCGGCCCGTACGGCGAGCGCGGCGAGCAGCGCGCGGATCCGGGGGCCGCCGAGGGGGAACGGGTCGCCGTGGTCGTCGCGCGCTTCGGTGGTGCCGAGGATCAGATACCGCACAGAGGCCATTCTCCTAGGTTGCCGGTTGCCGCTGGGGAGATCGTGCGGCGCGGCCCCCTCGTCTCGTCCGCCATGGGGACTTGTCCGCCATAAGGACCTGTCCGCCGTGAGGGCTGGTCCGCCGCCGCGCGCCGCCGTCTGCCATGAGGACCCGCTCGCCGTCGTCAGCCGTAAGGACGCCGGCTTCGTGCGCGGCGGGTCCGCGGCGGGTCCGCACCAGCCCCGGCTCCCCGAGCGCCAGGGGCCATGCCCCGCGGGGCACCCAGGGGGCGGGCGAGGTGTCACCAGGCGGCCTCGTGCCGCCTCGGTGCGGAAGCCGTCACAGGCTCGGGCGCGGCACCACTCCGCCGGCGACGGCCCGCTGCCGTGGCGCTGCCGTACCCGTCCAGCAGGTGCCCCGGCGGGCCAGCAGGCGCCGCAGCCAGACTTCGGTGGAGACGAGTTCGGCCAGGCCGTCCAGGGGCAGCCGCTCCCCCTGTGCGGCGGCGCGCAGCGCCTTACGGATGACACGGGCCTCGATCAGGCCCGCGTCCGCCAGCAGCGGCGCGTCGAAGAGGGTCATCAACTCGCCCGTCCAAGTGCGCATGCCGGTCCGTACGGCGGCGGTGTGGGCGGCGTGGGAGGTGGCTCCCCAACCGGGGGGAAGCTCCCGGATCCCCGCTCCGGCGAGGACCGTCCGCAGCACCGCGGCGCGCGCCCCCGGTTGCACCCGAAGCGCTTCGGGGAGCGCGCGGCAGGCCCGTACGACCTGGTTGTCGAGGAAGGGCGCGTGCAGGCGCTGGCTGCGGATCTCGGCGGCCTGCTCGAAGACGCGGTGGTCCGCGGCGTAGCGGGCGAGGGCGGCATCCGCGCGGCGCTCCCCGGGGCGGCGCACCAGCACGGGGCGCATGGCCGCCTCCTCCAGCCGGACGGACACCTCGGCGAGCGTCTCCCCGGTGAGCCAGCGGGCGGCGGGGCCGGGGCGGCACCACGTCAGGGCGGCGAGGGAGGCGGATACGGCGCCGGGGTCGCGTACGGCCTGGTCGTCGGTGAAGCGGCGCTCCAGGAGGCGCACCGCGGCCTCCTGGACGCCGTCGCGGTAGGAGGTGCGGGCCAGCCGTCGTGCGGCCCGGTAGACCGTGAAGGGCACGAAGAAGGACTGTGCGGAGGGGCCGTCGGCCTTCGCGAGCGCGGTGGCGGGGCGCAGCAGATGGCGTCTGCGCCGGTCGAGCAGGAGGTCGGCGAGGCGCGCCGGGTGGGCGTCGAGCACTTGGCGGGCGCCGTGCCCGATGAAGTGGTCCGCGCTGCCCGCGGCGAGCCGGCGCCGGTGGCGTTCGGCGATGACGAGGGAGGGGCCGGGCTCATCGGTAAGGGCGCCGGTGTCGAGGCCCGCGTACGGCAGGGCCTCCTCGCCCGCGGCGACGACCACATGGTGCAGCCGCGGATTGGCGGCGATGGCACCGGCCCGTTCGAGTTCGGCCTCGCGGGTGCGGGCGCCGCCCGCCGTGGCGAGGTCGTTGAAGGTGACGGCCAGGAGACGCTCGCCCGCCTCGGTGCCGTGCCCGAAGAGGGTGCCGGGCATTCCGGGGAGCCCGGCGGCGAGCAGGGCGAGGGTGGCGGAGGCGCTGCCGCCGGACAGATCGGCGCCGATGCCGGGGGCCGGGGCGCCGCGGGCGGCCCGCCGCTCGGCGGGCCCCATGCCGGGCACCGGACCGGGGTCGAGGTCGTCGGTCTCGGGGGCGTGGCGCGGGGCGGTGAGACGGGCCCGTACGGCCTCTACGAGGGCGTCCTGGACCGCGTCCACGGCCGTGCCCTGGTCGAGTGGGGGCGCGGCTACGGCGAGGGACGCGGTGGGCTCGTAGCCGGTGACGTCGCGGGCGCCGTCGCGCAGGATCAGCGCATGGCCCGGGGGCACGCGTCTGACGCCCATGTAGGGCGTGCCGTCGCCCATGGCCTCCGGGGAGTCGGGGCAGGCGAGCAGCGCGCCGAGGTGGCCCACGTCGAGCTGTGCCTCGATGAGGTCGGCGAGCGGGAGCGCGGCCGTGGCGTAGGCGGTGCCGCCGGCCCAGTCGGTGTGGAAGACGGGCCGGGCGCCCGCGAGGTCGCCGACGATGGTGATGCGGCGGCCGACCTGGGCGACGGCGGTGTAGCTGCCGGACCAGGCGGTCAGATGGCGCAGGGCGCCGCCGCGGGCGGCGAACAGCCCCACCCGCAGCTCCTCGTCGGTGGCGCCGCAGCAGCCGAAGACGGCGAGGCGGGTGAAGGGATCGGTCTGGACGACGCGCACCTCATCGGGCCGCCAGTCGCCGACCGCCCACAGCGGATCGGGGTCGGACCACAGGAGTTGGGCGCCGACCGGCTGGATCGCACGGCCCTCCGGAGGGACCGGGCCGGATGCGGTACTGCTCCACCCCACCAACCACCGCATCGCCGCCTCCACAGGCTGTGGGCATCCAGGGCAACCAAGAAGTAGGTGCCATCATGCACAGCATGTTGACGGTTTCGGCATCGAACCGGACAACAACATGGATCTCCTGGATGTCCTGTGACCACAGATGACCGCAGAAATCGCAGAATTGATCCCAGTAGGTGATGCCTCCCAGGAAGGCATCCGTAAGGAGCCCACGAGGGAACCACCGCCGGTAGCGACCCGCCGTTCCGCCGCGGCCCATGCTGCCACGACTGGGGCGCGCAAGAGCGCAAGGGCAACGACGCATATGCGGAGCGGCGCACAAGGGGCGCACGAGGGGGCGCGCGGAAAATGCGCCAACCCGCAGACCAGAGGAGGGACTTACCGTCCGCGCCGCGGCGTCCGCCGCGCACCGGGGCATCCGCGGCATGTGATACGAGGCGCACCGCTCTGGGCGGAATCCCCGCGCGATCCGAGCGGAAGAGGGCTTCCCGCGTCGGGCCTCCCCCTCCCCGGCCCGACGCGGGAGCCCGGCCGTGATGGGCGTTATTCAGCCAAGTTGCCGTGGCGCTCTCGATGCCCTTGCGGACGCCCCGCACGTACTCGACTTCCGCCTCTCGCGCCCCCCGACACGACAGTCCGGGAGGCGGCATTCGCCTCCCGGACCGTTCCGCCACCCGCGGGGAATGAGGCGGCGGCGTCCCCCAGCCCACTGGATCCAGTACAGCGGGCCGACCCACGCAGGACCCATCGAAACGTCCCCGCCGCGACTGAGACAGAGCGCACACACGGGCGCACAGCCACACACACCGGGAGCACACGTCACGCCCCGCACGCCCGTTCGTACAAGAATCTCGCCATCCGGGACACCACCTCTTAACGGTCGGGATGCGGCGAACTACGCTGGGTTTACGAATGCCCCGCGCTTATGCCGGGGCGGCCGTCGGTGCTGTCGAGGGGTGCGCATGTCCAGGGAGCCACGCGGGCCGAACGAAAAGCTCGGCACCGTTCTCGCCCTCGCTGGGATCAGCAATGCCGGGCTCGCGCGCAGAGTCAACGACCTCGGCGCCCAGCGTGGCCTGACACTTCGCTACGACAAGACGTCCGTCGCGCGCTGGGTGTCCAAGGGCATGGTCCCCCAGGGGGCCGCGCCACATCTCATTGCGGCTGCGATCGGCAGCAAACTCGGCCGGCCCGTCCCCCTGCACGAAATCGGCCTGGCCGATGCCGATCCGGCCCCCGAGGTCGGTCTCGCCTTCCCGCGCGACATCGGCCAGGCCGTCCGCTCCGCGACCGAGCTCTACCGGCTGGATCTCGCGGGTCGGCGCGGCGGGGTCGGCATCTGGCAGAGCCTGGCCGGATCTTTCTCAGTAAGCGCGTACGCCACCCCGGCCTCACGCTGGCTCATATCTCCCGCCGACAGCTCGGTGGCCCGCGAACCCAAGGACGCCGAGGACGAGACCACCGCCGCGAGCACCACGGGCGGGGCGGCGCCGGACGCCCTAGCGCTGCAGCGCGTCGGCCACAGTGACGTCACCAAGCTGCGCGAGGCCGCCGAGGACGCGCGCCGCTGGGACTCCAAGTACGGCGGCGGCGACTGGCGTTCGTCCATGGTTCCCGAGTGCCTCAGGGTGGACGCGGCGCCCCTGCTGCTCGGCTCGTACAGCGACGAGGTCGGCCGCTCCCTCTTCGGCGCCACCGCCGAACTGACCCGGCTCGCCGGGTGGATGGCCTTCGATACCGGCCAACAGGAGGCCGCGCAGCGGTACTACATCCAGGCGCTGCGCCTCGCCCGCGCCGCCGCCGACGTCCCCCTGGGCGGCTATGTGCTGGCGTCGATGAGTCTGCAGGCCACCTACCGGGGCTTCGCCGACGAGGGCGTGGACCTGGCCCAGGCCGCCCTGGAGCGCAACCGCGGCCTGGCCACCGCCCGCACCATGAGCTTCTTCCGGCTGGTGGAGGCGCGCGCCCAGGCCAAGTCCGGGGACGGGCCCGCCTGCGGTGCGGCCCTGAAGTCCTCCGAGGGCTGGCTGGAGCGCTCACGGGCGGGCGACCCCGATCCGTCCTGGCTCGACTTCTACAGCCATGAGCGGTTCGCGGCCGACGCCGCCGAGTGCTATCGCGATCTCCGGCTGCCGCGCCAGGTGCGTCGCTTCACCGAGCAGGCGCTGGCCCGGCCGACGGAGGAGTTCGTACGGTCGCACGGGCTGCGGCTCGTGGTGTCCGCCGTCGCCGAACTGGAGTCCGGCAATCTGGACGCGGCCTGTGCGGCGGGCGCCCGCGCGGTGGAGGTCGCCAACCGGATCTCGTCCGCGCGCACCACGGAGTACGTACGCGACCTGATGCGCCGCCTCGAGGCGTACCGCGACGAGCCGCGCGTCGCCGAGCTGCGCGAGCAGGCCCGGCCGCTGCTGGTGGCCCCGGCGTGAGCGGCCCTCGGTGTGGGCGGAGACGTGGCCGGCCCGGGATGAAAGGCGTGACCTGCCGGGGATGAGCGGTGAGGTGAGAGCTGCCCGGAATGCGCGATTCGGATGCGTGTCACCCGGAATGCGCGACTCGGCATGAATCGATCCATATGACCGGTGGACCTAGCCCGGACCCTAGTCATGGCACGGGTTTCGGGCCGTTGTCAGTGGTGCAGGTCATGATAGGGATCGACGGTCGGGCGACTGGACGGTGTGGCGCGCGGGGAGGTGACATGGCGTGACGGCGTTGGACTGCGACGTGCTGGTGATCGGGGGCGGGATCGTCGGTATGTCGACGGCGTATGCGATCACGCGCGCCGCGCCAGGCACCCGCGTGACCGTGCTCGAGAAGGAAGCGGGCCCGGCCCGCCACCAGACCGGGCGCAACAGCGGCGTGATCCACAGCGGTATCTACTACCGCCCGGGGTCGCTCAAGGCGCGGTTCGCGGTGCGCGGCGCCGCGGAAATGGTGAAGTTCTGCGCCGAATACGGCATTCCGCACGAGGTCACCGGCAAGCTCATCGTCGCCACGGAGCGCTCCGAGCTGCCCAGGCTCCACGGCCTCGTCCAGCGCGGCAGGGAGAACGGCATTCCGGTGCGCGAGCTGGGCCCCGCCCAGATCGCGGAGTACGAACCATGGGTGCGCGGCCTCGCCGCGATCCATGTCGGCACCACGGGAATCTGCGACTTCGGCGCGGTGGCGGCCCGGCTGGCCCGGCTCGCCCAGGACGCGGGCGCCTCCGTGCGGTACGGGGCGCAGGTGCGCACCATCGGCCGCCGCCCCTCCGCGGTCGCGGTGCGCACGGCGGACGGCACGGTGCTGCGCGCGCGGGCCATGGTCAACTGCGCGGGGCTGCACTGCGACGGCGTCGCCCGGCTGGCGGGCGACGACCCGGGCATGCGGATCGTGCCCTTCCGCGGTGAGTACTACGAGCTGGTGCCCTCCCGCGCCTCGCTGGTGAACGGTCTGGTGTACCCGGTGCCCGACCCGGCGTTCCCGTTCCTCGGCGTCCATCTGACCCGCGGCATCGACGGCGGCGTCCACATCGGGCCCAACGCGGTGCCGGCCCTCGCCCGCGAGGGGTACGCCTGGCATACGGTGCGCCCGCAGGAGCTGGCCGGCACGCTGGCGTATCCGGGGTCCTGGCGGATCGCCCGCCGCCACTGGCGGTACGGGGCGGGTGAGCTGCGGCGCTCCCTGTCCAAGCGCGCCTTCACCGACGCCGTGCGCCGTCTGCTGCCCGATGTGACGGCCGACGACCTGATAGCGGCCCCGGCGGGCGTGCGCGCCCAGGCGGTGCTGCCGGACGGCACGCTGGTGGACGACTTCCTGATCTCTCAGTCGCCCCGGATCGTCCATGTGCTCAACGCCCCGTCGCCCGCGGCCACGGCCTCACTCCCGATCGGCCGGGAGGTCGCCCGCCGAGTGCTCGAGACCCTTCGGGCGGGGTGAGGGGGCGGCTGTGGGTGGCTGCCACCGGACCGGACCCGATGCCCCGGTGCCCCGGCACGCCGTCCTGCCCCGCACCGGCCCCGCCGCGCTCCCCGCCTCCGCCCGTAGAATCGAAGCACTGTGTCCGAGAACCCCACCGCCCCCGATTCCCACGTGGAGCGCGCTCTGCCCGCCCCCCGTGACCGCAGCGAGCCGATGTTCCCCGGCGGTCCCGTGGCCGATCCGGCCGGCTCGCACCACGAGCGCCGCATCCGCTCCTTCCGCCCCCGCCGCGGCCGGGTGACCCCGGGCCAGGGCGAGGCGCTGCGCCGCCTGTGGCCACAGTGGGGCCTGGACATCGACGGGCTGAGCCGTATCGACCTCGGTGAGTTGTTCGCCACAGAAGCAGGCCCGCGTCCCGGCCTCCCCGTCGTCCTGGAGATCGGCTTCGGCATGGGTGAGGCCACCGCCCAGATGGCCGCCGCCGACCCCGGCACGGGCATCCTCGCCGCCGATGTCCACACCCCCGGCCAGGGCAATCTGCTCGCGCTCGCGGAGCGGAACGGCCTGGACACCATCCGGGTCGCCAACGGCGACGCGATCATCCTGCTCCGCGAGATGCTGGCCCCCGCCTCGCTCTCCGGGCTGCGGGTCTTCTTCCCCGACCCCTGGCCCAAGAAGCGGCACCACAAGCGCCGCCTCATCCAGCCCGAGTTCATCGAGCTCGCCGCCACCCGGATGAAGCCCGGTGCGCTGCTGCACTGCGCGACCGACTGGGTGCCGTACGCGGAGCAGATGCTGGAGGTCCTCTCCGCGAGCCCCGCGTTCGACAACTCCCAGCCCGACGGGGGCTATGCCCCGCGCCCGGACTTCCGGCCGCTCACCAAGTTCGAGAGCCAGGGGCTGGACAAGGGGCACCTCGTCCATGACCTGATCTTCCGCCGCAACGACACATAACGCCCCCAAGGGGATGGGCATAAACCCTGAGTCCCCCTTCCCCCTTTCGTTAGGGTCGGTCGAGTGCATCAGTCCCCGCCCCCTCAAGAGCCGCCCGAACCACCGGTCACGCCGCCGCACGAGGCTCCGTACGGAGCGCTCCCCGAGGCTCCGCGTGGCGCACCGCACGAGGCTCCGCACGGAGTGCCGTACGGCGCGCCCCAGGGCGGCGGCCTGAACGCGGCACCGCAGGGCGGCCCGTACGAGGCGGCGCACAGCACACCGCACGGCGGCACGCCGCGGGGCGCAGCGCCGCAGGACGGAGCACCGCCCGGCACCCCTTACGGCGCTCCTTACGGTGACCAGCACCCGTGGTTCGGCACCGGCGCCGCACCGACCGGCTGGCCGCATCCGCCCCGCCAGGGCCTGTGGGGGTCGGAGGGCCGGCTCGCCCGCGTCTGGCACAACAAGGCGCTGCGGGCCACCGCGCTCACCGGTCTGCTCTCGCTCTCCGGCCTGATCATCCTGGCGCTGGTGCGCGAACAGACGGGCACCAAGGGCTTCCTGGTGGGGCTCGGCCTCGCCGTGGTCCCCGTGCCACTGATCATCGCGGTCTTCCGGTGGCTGGACCGCGTCGACCCCAAGCCCTGGCGAAACCTTGTGTTCGCCTTCGCCTGGGGAGCGTGCGCCGCGACACTGGTCGCGCTGATCGCCAACGGCTTCGCCACCGAGTGGCTCATGACCACCGTGGACTCCTCGTCCCCGACCGGCCAGGCCGACGCCGACACCTGGGGCGCCACCTTCATCGCGCCGTTCGTGGAGGAGAGCGCCAAGGCGGCCGCCGTCCTGCTGCTCTTCCTCTTCCGCCGCCGCGACTTCAACGGGCTGGTCGACGGGGTCGTCGTCGCCGGAATCACCGCCACCGGTTTCGCCTTCACCGAGAACATCCTCTATCTCGGCTCGGCCTTCGTCAGCGACCAGACGCTCGGCTACTCCGGCATCCGGTCGACCACGGCCGCGACCTTCTTCATCCGCGCCGTGATGTCCCCCTTCGCGCACCCCCTCTTCACCGCGATGACGGGGGTGGGCTTCGGCATAGCCGCCGCGACGGCGCGGCACCAGCGCGTCCGCCGCGTCCTCATACCGATCGCGATGCTGCTGACCGCGATGGTCCTGCACGGCGTCTGGAACGGTTCGGCGACCCTCGGCGGCTACGGCTTCCTCATCGTCTACGCCCTGTTCATGGTCCCCATGTTCGGGCTGCTGACCTGGCTGACGCTCTGGTCCCGCACCAAGGAGCTGCGCACCATACGGGAGCAGCTCGCCGCCTATCAGGCCGCGGGCTGGCTCACCCCGCCCGAGCCCCTCGCCCTGTCCTCGATGCGGGCCCGCGGTATCGCCCGCGACCTCGCCCGCCGCACCCATGGCGCGCCGGCGGCCCGTACGGTCGGCGAGTACACCGCCTTCGCGACCTCGCTCGCCTTCCTCCGCCGCCGCGCGTACCGCGGCACGGCCGGCCCGGACTTCACCACCCACGAGAAGGAACTGCTGGACCGTCTGTGGGAACGGCGGGAGACCGCCCAGCCCGCCCTGGCCCATGCGGCGCTGTCCGTGCCGATCCCGCGGCCCCGCCGGGTACCCCGGCCGGCCCCGGGCACGATGCCCCCACCGTTCTGGCCCGCGGGGCCGTACGGCGGCGGGCACGCGTATGACTACGGAACCGGTCAGGGCTACGGCTACGGCTACGGCGGGCCCGGGACCGGTTACGGGTACGGCTACGGGGCCCAGCCGCAGTACGGGGCCCAGCCCACCTACGCGCCGTGGGGCGCCCCTCCGCCGCAGGGCCCGCAGCCGCCGCGCACCCCGCAGCCGCCCGCGAACTCGGCGACGCCCCACACCGCCCCCGTCCCCTACGGACCCGGCGGACCCGAAAGTCGTCTGTAACCTCCCGCCCCTTTCGGACGTGTTCCTACATAGAAGCGGGGAGCACGTGGGGGCGCGGGGGATTCATGTCAGAACGATCATCTTCATCAACACCATCCGATTTCGACCAGTTCTATACGGCTACGGCGAAGCGGCTGGTGGCCGCGGTCTATGCAGCGACGGGCGATCTCGCCGAGGCCGAGGACGCGGTGCAGGAGGCGTATGCCCGGGCATGGCAGCGCTGGGACCGTCTGACCGCCGAGGGCGATCCCACCCCCTGGGTCCGCACCGTCGCCCTGCGCCTCGCCGTCAGCTCCTGGCGCCGCGCCCGTAACCGCATGCGGGCCCACTTCCGCCATGGCCCGCCCCCCGATCTTCCCGATCTCGCCCCGGACCGGGTGGCGCTGATCCATGCCCTGCGCGGGCTGAAGCCCGAGCAGCGTACGGCCGTGGTCCTGCACCACCTTCTCGATCTGCCCATCGAGCAGGTGGCCCGGGAGACGGGCGTCTCCTCCGGCGCCGTGCGCACCCGGCTGAGCCGCGCCCGCAAGGCCCTCGGCTCCCATCTCGCCGACGCCGACGCCGACGCCGATACCGATGCCGGCACCTTCGCCGACGCCGACGCCGAGGCACCGACACCGGCACCCCATCCGCCCACCTGCCACCCGAAGGGGGTGCCCTCCCATGGCTGATCTGGACGAGCGTCTGCGCGATATCGCCCGAGGCGTCGAGCCCTCCATACGTCTGGCGGGCCCGGAAGCAGTGCGGGCGCGGGGCCGTCGGCGCCGGGCCCGGCAGCGCACGGCCATCACCGCCGCGGCCGTCCTCGCGGTGGCAGCCGTGACCGCGGGCTCCTGGCGGCTGCTGCCCGGCGACGACTCCTCCCGTACGCTCCCGGCGGCCCCGCCCGCCCCGCGAACGGACCGCGTCCCCGGGGCGCGGATCCCCACGGGCGCCCTCCTGCGCCCCTCGGCGCTGCCGTTCGACGCGATGATGCGCTGGAAGACGGTCGAGGCCACCATCGGTTCCGCCGATGACGGCCGGGCACCGCTGCTCGACCTCTCCCCCGGCTGCCGCCTCGATGGTCCGCGCCCCCTCGCCCAGCGCACCCGCGACTACCAGGGCCGCACGGCGGAGCAGGCGCGCCACACCATCAACGCCTATGCGAGCGACGGCGAGGCCGCGAAGGTCTTCACCTCCCTCGAGGAGACGTTGAAGGACCACTGTGCCCGCCCCAAGACGCTGGACGCACCGTTGTCGAACAAGGCCGCGGTCGATCAGCCCACCACCATGACCTACGGCTGGCACTCGCCCCGCGCACCGCATGACGCCCAGGTCGTCCTGATGCGCTCGGGCACCCGGGTCGGGGTGCTGCAGGCCGAGGGCATCGGCACCCCCTCCGGCGACTACATCGACGGTCCCGCCGCCTACTGCGTATCGGTCGCGCTCTGGCGCCTCGATCCCACCGCCACCGCCTCCCCCGGCCCGTACCGGAACAACCCCGAGGAGGCGAAGAGGCGTTGCTGAGCCGCTCCTCCCCTCCCGCCGTCCCTCACGACTCCCGCAAGAGGTCCTCCGTGCTGCTCTCCATCCGTTCCCTGCGCACCCTCAGTACCCTCACGGTGCCCGCCATCGCCGTCGCCCTGCTGGCCGGCTGCCAGTCGGCGTCGAAAACCGCCTCGGTGGACCCGGCCGACGCCAAGCCCGCCCGGATCACGATCACCCCAAGCAGCGACACGGCGGCGATAGCCCCCGACGCCACGGTCAAGGTGACCGCCTCCCACGGCACCCTCACCAAGGTCCGCGTCGTCCCCGACGGCGCCGGTTCCCAGGCCGCCACGGTGACCGGCGCCCTCTCCCACTCCAAGAGCAGCTGGCGCTCCACCCGCACCATGACCCCGGGCACGACCTACACCGTCGAGGCCACGGCCACCAACGCCGCCGGCAAGTCCGCCGTCCAGCACTCCACCTTCCGCACCCGCGCCGCCCAGCAGACCAACGGCGTCACGGTCACCCCGTCCAAGGGCTCGACCGTCGGCATAGGCCAGCCGGTCTCCCTGGCCTTCGACCACCCCGTCACCAACAAGGCAGCGGTGGAACGCACCCTCTCCATCTCCACCAGCCCCAGGACCGAAGGCTCCTGGGGCTGGGCCAAGGACCCCCTGACCGGCATCGAGCGCGTCGACTGGCGCCCCAAGACCTACTGGCACAAGGACACCAAGGTCACCCTCCGAGCCCACCTCAGCGGCGTGAACACCGGCGACTCCCGCTACCTCCGCCGCGATGTCTCGACGACCTTCACCATCGGCACGCCCCGGATCTCCAAGGTCGACATCGAGAACCACACGATGACCGTCTACGAGAACGGCCAGAAGCAGAAGACCATCCCCATATCCGCCGGCCAGCCCTCCTACCCCACCTGGAACGGCACCATGGTCGTCCTCGACAAGGCCCCCATGGTCAATATGACCAGCGAGTCCGTAGGCATAGCCGACCCCTACAACAAGGACGTCCCCTGGGCGGTCCACCTCACCACCTCGGGCACCTACGCCCACGCCGCCCCCTGGAACGAGGGCCTCGGCTACTTCGGCCAGAGCAACCAGAGCCACGGCTGCGTCGGCATGTCCCTCGCCGACGGCAAGTGGTTCTACAACCGCGCCACCCGAGGCGACATCGTCGAAATAGCCGGCTCCACCCGCGCCACGGTCTCCACGGGCAACGGCTTCGGCGACTGGAACCTCCCCTACCCGTCCTGGCAAAAGCTCAGCGCCCTGCGCTGAGTACACCCACATAGCTGTGTGCCCCTCCCTACCACCTCAGTGGGGAGGGGCACAGTCCTGCGGCCCTGCACGCACACAACACCCGTGCTCGCATCGTCCACGGGGCCTCTGCGAAGCTGGTTCCATGTCCGACTCTGAGCAATGGGTGCCGCCACCGGGTTCGTGGGCCTCCTCCGCAGCGCGACGCCGGAACATGCAGGCGATCAAGGCGCGGGACACCAAGCCTGAACGTGTGATTCGCCAGCTGCTCCATGCTCAGGGGTTCAGATACCGCGTAGCTGCCCGGCCGCTAGCCGACCTGCGTCGAACAGCCGACATTGTCTTCCGTCCAGCGAAAGTGGCGGTCTTCATCGACGGCTGCTACTGGCACGGCTGCCCAGAGCACTACGTGTCCCCTAAGACCAACCCGGGCTATTGGTCAGACAAGGTCGCGCGGAATGTCGCGCGCGACCGAGACACTGACGAGAACCTCATAGCGGCAGGGTGGCTCGTCCTTCGGTTCTGGGAGCACGAGCCATCAACCACGTGCGCCGACAAGATCGCCGCTATGGTCATCGCCCGCCGGGCGGCGCGCGGGAACGGTAAGGGCTGAAGCGGGGAATGCCTCCACCTGGTAGGCGCCCACGTCGCCTGCGGCGGAGTCTTCTTTGCTCTCCATCTCGTACGGCTCAAGCAGTTCTTCACGCTGCTCGGGGCGCAGCACGGCCGCGATGGCACGGCCCACTGCTTCGGCGACGGGCGGCGGAAAAGCATTCCCAACTTGCCTGTACCGTGCTGTCTTCCGCCCCTGGAACTGCCAGTCCTCGGGGAACCCTTGAAGCATGGCGGCTTGCTGGACAGTCAGCATCGGGCCCGCCGGGCGGAACAAGTCCCGCTCTGGATCGCAGTCCTCGGGATCATTGGCCACCCCCGTAGCATCAACGCCCATGGCCGCCCACGCGCGCTTAGCCCTAGTTGGCCCCAGATCCGCGCCGCCGTGCTTCCTGGAACCTCCCACGAGCGTAGGCGCGATGCCCTCGGTGGAATTCGTCTCGGCTTTCTCAGCTAGCTCAAGCCAAGTGTTGAAAACCTGTTGCCCTGTACGCTGCTTGCCACTCGCACGCTTACCCTGCTCATTCTTGCCCCAGAATTCCTTGCAGCGCCGGAGCATACTCTCATAGAGAACTTCCTTGACCGAGGAAACCTCACCCTTTACCCTCTTCGGCCAGACAAAATCATCAGCGTTCGCAACATCTTTATGAATGACTACCAAAATGGCCCTGGGGCGCAACTGAGGGACACCGAAGTCACGGGCCTCAAGTAGCCGCCAAACGGAACTCATGGCCTTCTCTTGCCTCTCCACAGGCCAAGACTGGTCGACCTCAGGCACGAGATACCCAAGGTCCCCCAGATCAGCCAAAATCCGCCTACGATAGTCGATGAAAACCTGTGGCGGTTCCAGAATCCCCCGCACGTTTTCAATCATTACGGCCTTCGGCCGAAGTTTCTTGACAATCTTAAGCATAGCCGGGAAAAGATCGCGCTCATCGTCTTCACCAAGGCGCTTCCCGGCAAGCGAAAATGGCGGACATGGAACCCCGCCTGCCAGGAGATCAAGGCGCCGTTCCCCGAGGCCGAGACCCTTATGCTGATCAGATCCGAGGAAACTGTTAACATCCTGGGACTTAAGTCCCTCGGCTTTCCCTGAATCCCACCAAGACCAATTCTTCACATTGGCCTTGAGAGTTTCCACGGCATGAGTATCCCACTCCACGAGAGCCCGATGCTCGAAGCCAGCCTTATGCAGCCCAACGGCCTGGCCACCCGCTCCCGCGCAGATTTCGACAGAGGTGAGTGGCGGGATACCCTGCGGGCAGCATGGGGGGCTGGCGCCCATGGACGGTCCTCCTGGCTAAGACACGCAAAATTACTACGTTACCAGGGGACAGCGTAGACGCTAACGGGTCAGGCGGCTCCTTGCATCCCTCTACTGACGAACAGTCCGGTTCCTACCGATATGACGAATCAAGGCCTCCACATCGCTGGGAGCGAGACCTGCCGCAACAGAAGGCTCTTCTTGCAGGTCAGAGAGTTGCTGCACGGACGGATCGTCCAGGATCTTCCCCATGAACTCCAGCTTCAGCTGGAGCCGCGCTTCGACCACCTCGTCAATCGTGTTCCGCACGGCGAGCACAGTCACCCTGGTGTCCGTGCCGGGAGCAAGGCCAAGACGGTGGATACGGTCGAGACTTTGCAGGAAGCGCCCGGCAATGAAGTCACGGTCCACGTACACAGCGTCGTGGCACACATGGTGAAGACTGATGCCCTCACCCAGCGTCGCCGGGTTGGAGATCAACACCTTGCACCCCGGATCCTCACGGAAGCGGCGGAGTTGTTCGTCACGGTCAGGCGTCCCGCCGTAGACAACCGCGGGACTGTACTTCTGCAGGAGTTGCGCCAATGTGGTGAGACTCCGAACGAACGTCGTCCAGACCAGGGTCTTCCGGCCACGCTCGGCATTCTCCGCGACGATCGCCAGGGCTTCCTTGTACTTGGGCGAGAGCTCGTAGTCTGGGAGGTTCTGCATGAGCGTGTACAGGGAATCGCCTTCCGGGATCTCCAGAGGCGGCAACTGGTAAGCCAGGGGCTCGTAACGGGTAGCGCCTTCAAGGAGCAGGGCCGGACTCGTCGCCGCCATCAGCAGCCGCAGCGCTGTCTTCCCGAGGGAGGTGAGGTCTTCCCGGGCATCTCCCGTGCTGACACCCCCCACCAGGGAGCTGTAGATCTCGCCGTGCAGGTCAGGCATATCCACATACCTCATCCGCAACTGCATCGGCGGCAGGCCAAGCTCCTGCTTGGTCGTCCGGGTGAACAGCGGTCGAAGCACCGTGCTGGCGTACGCCAAGTCCCCGCCGGCCACCGCACGCGATACGGAGCGCTGGCCGTGCCCAGGCCAGACGAACCCGAGCAGACTCTCCAGGTCCTTCGAACCGTTGGGCGCAGGAGTACCCGTAAGAATCAGGCGCCGCTGTGCAAGCGGGCCGAGCGCCATACAAGCTGCCCCGTATGTGCCTCGGACACCGAGCTTCATCCGGTGCGCCTCATCGAGGATGATCATCGCGGGGGCAGACTTCAGCCAGCCGGCAAGAGTGGAGAGTGAGCGGTCCAGTCTCTCGTAGTTGACGACCAAGACCTCCGCCCACTGATCGAGGGACCGGTCGAGGACATGCGTGCGGAGAGGATGAGAGAAGCAGACGGCAGTCTCGTACTGCCACGATTCGTAGGCCGCCTTCGGGCAGACGACCAGGACTCTGCTGACCTTGCCCTGCGCTTTCTGAGCGGCGTACACCGCAAGTGCCACGCGGGTCTTGCCGGCCCCGGGAACGCTGAAGTTCGCCCCATGCTGAAGGGAGAGCAGCTTGGCGATGTCCCGCCGCTGAAACGCGCTTAGCTCAGCCTCCCACTCCTCCCCTAGAAGGCCGACCACTTCCTCAGGGAGGACTTCACCGGTGTGGTCAGGAGTCTCATGGAGGCGCTTCTTGACCGCTTCCGCGTCTTGAAGGACTCCCACGACCAGTGACTGCAGCTCCGGAGCCCACGTCACGCCGACGGGGTGCGGCCACGCAGTTATCGCGTTCAGCTTGCCTAGGAGATCATCCAGTTCAACTGACGCGGCCAGCGGGCCGAGCTGGCCGCCCGTACGGAAACGGGCAGCCAGCTGGACGAGATCTTCCCGGTACTTCTCTGTAGTCCTCAGGACGACCCGGGTCCTGGTGTCATCGAACCCAAGATGCAGTGAGGTTTCGGCTGCGGGCTCGGCCATCAGGAGCCCTCCAGGGCCACAGCTTCGATGAGCCAGGAGACGCCGTCGCCGGGGTTCGGCATACCGCGCCCTGCCTGCTGAGCCAGCTTGTGAAGACTGTCCCGGAGCTTCAGAACCGCTTCGTCGAAGGCCTCCTCATCCAGGGAGCGCGTGGCACGAGCTTGCACGAGGTCCACGACGCACTGGTCGATGTCAGCGCACGCGTCAGCCAGGCGTGCCGGGGCCATCTGCTTACGCTTGCGCACGCGGGCGTCCCGGCCGGCGGCATCGATCGCTTTGTCGAACGCATCCTTGGCGTCGTCGAAGAGACTCTGCGCGCTCTGCTTCTCGTTGTCCGAAACGGCGGGGTCAGTACTGAGTACGGCTGCCTTAGCGCGCAGAATCTGGTCGTTGAGCGCCCTGGCTGCCGAGACTGCGGACGATGCGGCTGGGACCGAGACGCCGAGTCCGGGTACGGCTACCGCTTCCTCCTGTGCGGAAGCAGTGTTCAGATTCGTCGGTAGTGTGCGCTCCAGATATCTCTTCTGGAATCCCTCTTCGATGTGGCGCACGTCGGTCTTGGCGAATCCGAGTGTGATGGCGGCCATCCGGAGTTCCTTGAACTCTTCCGCTTGGTCAGGGTCGGCTGCGTTCAGCTTCTCGTAGGCCCGGTGAAGCTCCTTCAGCTTCTCCTGATCGTCCTCGAAATCCACGAGTCGCAGCGCCACACCGCCACCGCTCTTACTGCGTTCGATCATGTCTCGGATCGTGCTCAGGATCCAGCGCTCCTGGTGATACCTGGGCGTCTTGATCCGGAACACCTTGGCAATCGCTTCTGGCGTACGGCCCAACGCCGCCTGCTCCTCCATCGCCAGAAGACGGTTGATGTATGAGTAGTCGCGACGGTGGTCGTCACGCAACTGCAGGGAGAGCTCAACGGCGTTGATGTCCGCCAGCGTGAACGACTCGGGCAGAACCCCTACCCGCATGGACTGTGTGCCGTTCTCCAGTAGCGCCGCAGCCCGGGTGTTGCCATTCACGAGGACTCCGTCATGGGTAACCAGACCAGGGTCGTTCTGGCCGAACTCCTTCAGGCTTTCCTTCAGCTTGTCGAAGTCAGGATCGCGGCGATTAGGGTCCGCCGGCTCGGCCTGAAGCAGGAACCGGAGATAGCGCTGGCTCTCTGCACCGTACGGATCCTTGTCCAGGATCTCGTTCTTCACAGGGTCATGACTCCGCTGGGCACGGATACGGTGAGTACTCGGGTTGAAGTACAAGCCATCGAGCGGGAGGTCGATGACCTCGACGTGCAAGGGCTGTTCATTCCACTCGACAGTGACCGTCTCCCGAGTGCCTCCCGCCGTCTTGACTTCCTCCAGCCTCTTCTTGATGAGTTCGCTGAACTCCGCCGCCCGTGGCGGGGTGAACTCCCGAGTCATAGCCGTTCCCCTCCCCTTCTCAGCTGTCCTCGTCGGTCACGGCCTGCTTGACGGCCGCGCGCGAATCGGCCGGCAGTGTCCTGTAGACCCCCCACAGCTTCTCAAGCGGGCCGAGCGTCCGACGGTCAGCCTCCATCCAGGCCGCAAGGGCCTTCCGCTCCAACGGGGCCAGCGTCTCAATCGTGCCCAGCAGTTCGGCGAGGTCCGCCTTGTGCTCACCAGCACGCGTGCCACACCGCTTGCACTCGGTGACGTACTGGAACTCAGTGCTTCCGTCCGGCATCAGGACCTCGCGGCGGGCGATGTTCAGCTTCGACAGTTCGATGCCACCATCGTCGTAGGACTCGCCCACGCCGACGCCACAAGTACGACACAGGAAGTTGTCGTCCTGCCACACCTTGCGGCGCTGTGCGTCCGTGAGGCTGTTCTTGTGCTTGGCGGTCTTCGCCTGGCCCGGGATCCAGACCTCGGCGCCCTTGGTGACGTACCTCTGCTCTTCCTGCTTCAACGCAAGGTCGTCACGGCTGGTGTCGATACGCCAACCGTGATCGCGGAGGTCCCGGACCCGCCGGTCGATCTGAGCGTCGTCCGGAAACGCCTGGCGCAGCTGCGCTTTCGTGAAGATGTTGCCTTCCCCCACCTCGCTCTCGAGCCACAGAGCCGCACGGATCTTGCCCCCGAGCTTCTTGCCCCCGAACGTCTTGTCCTGCCACGACGGCAGCAGCGCCATCTTGAGTCTCCACTTCACCTGTATAGGCACGCCTAAGAAGCGTCATAGCGCGACAGTCATCGCCAGCCATGACACTCCACCTCCGAATCCTCGGCGGTCACCCAATTAAGAACCGTGAGCAGCCGCAGGTCCAGTGAGTACTCGTGTTGCGCGCTAACGCGTCAAATCTCGCTGATGCACAATTGGTTGGCATGACCGGCAGCAGCAGGAAGAGCAGATCCCAAATACGGAAGAACAGATTCCGGATGCGAACAAGGCAGGCCAGACCGAAGCCCAGCCAGGCTGGGCCAAAGATCCGTGAAGATGTCCCACCGGGAAGACGGGCACTGGCCCAGATACTGATCGTCTTGTATCAGCATCTGGGCGGCCGCCTGAAAGACGTGGCTGAGGCACTGGAGCCGCACGGATACAAGAAAAAGAACGTCAGCGATCTCTCTCGCTACCGAAGCGGACAACGCCTTCCCCAGCAAGGGTTCGTCATCGCGCTGCACCAAGCCGCTGCTGAACGGGCCGGAAGCGAGGAAGGGCTGGGCATCTCACGGGACGACGTACTTGAGGTGTATGCCGCAGCCGAGCAGAGGCCTTGCCAAGTCTGCCCAGGCCTGCAGCACAGGATCCGCCGCCTGCGGACCAGACACCGCCGCTTGATGCGCGCTAACCAGCGTCTCCTTGAGTCAAGGGCCGGCTTGGAGGCGGAGTTGGCCGACGCTCGCAAAGGAACAGCGCCGCTGCCGGTCCCCCCTTCGCACGGGGACCGGCAGCAGAGGGCGTACGACGTGGCTGCTGCGACGCAGGTGGCCGCCATGGCGGAACGGTTCGACAGTCAGGAGAGTTCCGGGGCCGTCGTCGCCATGCTGAGGCAAGCCGCAGAGGTACTCACTCCCTTTGAGAGCGCTGCTTCCCTCGCCGTGCTCCGGCAGGAGCACCAGGACCAGGTTGCCGACACCCTCATCCAGATTTATGGGCGCGACCAACCCGAAAAACAGGTGATCCAGGCTGCACTGGAACTCCATGAGTACGGCTTGCCTGCCGACGCCGGCGCGATGCTCCGTGCTGCCGCGCGCTGACGCGCCGGCACGGTGACTGTCACACGGCCTCTGCCTCGAAGTGGGTCTGGGCGCGGTCGAGGATGTCGTCAGGGTCCAGACCTTGTGCGGTCAGCCAATGGAGCACGTCCAGGATCAGGCTGGTCACTGACTCCTCCAGCACCGCGCGATCGGGGAGCCATGCGGCCGGGCTGCCGACTGCCGGTCCGTAGGCCTCCATCACTGTCGTCGCGCGCTGGATGCGCCGGCGAGTTTCGTCCAGGGCCAGCGGCAGTTCGCACCAGACCGCCTTGCCGGCCGTCGTGCGGACCGTGCCCCAGGTGGTCGAGAGGGCTCCAAGGATTAGCAGGCCGCGGCCGGATTCTTCGTCGCAGGCGGGGTGGAGGTGCTGCGGCTCCTTGCCGCTCTTGTCGTGCAGTTCCATGCGGAGCTGGTTTGGGCCAGCGTCCAGAACGAGAGTGGCTACGGAGCCCTGGCCGACGTGTTTGACCACATTCGACGCCAGCTCCGTAACGATCAGCTGCGCTTCGTCGGCGAGGGCCGACATCCCCCATAAGGCGAGTTCCGCTCTCACTGCTTGGCGCAGGCCGGCCACTTGAGAGGCCTCGGCAGCGAAGGGGAAAACACATCGGCGTGGCTGAGATTCGGTGACTGAGAACGTATGCATGGGCACACTCCTTGGGCGCTACGTCAGCGCTGCGCCCAGCCGTGTCCGTACGACCGCGCTGCGTAGTCTCGCTGATGCGAGTATGGCACTGAGAAGTCTCTCCATGTAACTTCTCACGGATTCTCGGAAGGGTGAATCCAGTGGTGTGGCAACTTCGGCCGCCCATAGCCTTGTTGCCGCTGGCCCCGTCGTGGCCAGCTCGGAGGGAGAGATAGTCGTCATGCCAGCGCGGGCCACTACTCGTCGACGCCAGCTCGGCGTCATGATGCGCAAGTTCCGGGCCCGCAAGGGGATGACGCTGGAAGAGGCAGGTCGGCTCGTCGGGGTCTCGAAGGCAACCGTCAGCCGGTACGAGACGCAAGAAGGACCCGTGAAGTGGCCCATCGTGGACGCGCTGTGTCGTGAGTACGGAGCGAGTGAGACCGAGCGGGAGGCCGTTGTCGGCCTCGCCAAGGACGCAAAGCGGCAGGGGTGGTGGACCTCCTTCGCGGATTCCCTGCCTGAGAGCATGAACCTGCTGTTCACGTTGGAGGACGAGGCGGCTCGGGAGGATCACTTCGCCTGCCTGTACGTGCCGGGGCTTCTGCAGACGCGCGGATATACGGAAGCGGTGCAGCATGCCTCGGAGATGCGCCTGTCTGCGAAGGAGATCGAGCGGCTGGTCGACCTTCGGATGAAGCGGCAGGAGATCCTGAGCCGTCCGAAGCCACCACATCTTTGGGCCATCCTCGACGAGTCGGTGATCCGGCGAGTCGTCGGATCTCGGGATGTGATGCGGGAGCAACTCGACCACCTGTTGCGGGCCAACGAGTCGCCCGACATCACGCTCCAGGTGCTGCCCTTCGCCAAGGGCGCGCACTCAGCGGCGATGGGGAGCTTCGTGATCCTCGGGGGCGCCGAGCCCTCACTGGACGTCGTGTACGTAGACATTCACGCCGGCTCGCTCTTCATGGAGAAGGACGAGGAACTGGAGCGCTACCGCGTCGCGTTCGACTACCTTCGCGCTCAGGCGCTGGACATGGCAGCGTCCTCCGCCCTCATCGAACACGTCCGTGAGGAGATCTGATGCGCGAGCCCTGCATATCCGATAAAGACGGTGGCTGGTTCAAGTCCTCCTACAGCGGCGCCGGCAACACCGAGTGCGTCGAGGCTGCTTTCCGGCAGGGCTTGACCGCCGTGCGGGATTCCAAGGATCCGGACGGGGCCATACTCGGGTTCTCGCGCCGCGCTTGGGCGGACTTCGTGACGGCCGTGCTGGACGGGCAGTTGGGCTGAAGCCCGCTTTCGTGGGCGCTTAACCGCTGTGTTCGTACCTCGACTTGCCCGCCCTGCCTAGGCGTCTTGCCCAGCCAGGGCAGTCGCCGCGGACGATCATTTCGGGTATGAGACCCGAGGTGCAGGCATTCATCGCCGATGGCCCGCTTCCCGATGGGGACGCGAGTGGGGAGGAGATCGACAGGCGCGTCGAGCAGATTCACGCGAGCCCCACGCCGGTCACGGCTCAGGAGGCCAGGGCTCTGGCCGATTGTTTCGGTGCGGACGACTGCCACGGCGTCGTCCGGTCGCTGCTGCATCTCATCGGGACGGGCCCGGACCCCGTACTGACCACCAAGCCCGCACCGGACGCCAATGAGTGGCAGCGCCTTCTCTGGACACGGGCTGCGAATGCGGGCCTCGTGCGGGAGGAGTGACGAGGGCGGGCTGGTCTGGGCTGGTCTTGGGTGCCCGCCCTCGTTGGAGTTCTGTCTGGTCGGGGGGTGCTCAGTCCGACGCCGAGGTCAGCAGGTCCAGTTCCGGCTGGGTCAGTTTGAGGTCGACCGACGCCAGGAGGGGCGGGAGCTGGTCGACGGAGCTGGCGCTGGCCAGGGGGGCCACGACCGTGGGCTGGGCGAGGAGCCAGGCCAGGGCGACCGTGGCGGGCTCGGTGGAGTGGTTGGCGGCGACGTCGTCCAGGGCGGCGAGGACCTTCTGGCCGCGCTCGGTCTCCAGGTGCTGGGCCGCGCCCGAGGAGCGGGGGCTGTCGACCGCCGTGCCCGGGCGGTACTTGCCGGTGAGGAAGCCGGACGCCAGGGAGTAGTACGGGATCGTCGCCAGGTCGTGGCGGGCGGCGACGTCGGCCAGCTCGCCCTCGAAGGTGTCGCGCGAGACCAGGTTGTAGTGCGGCTGGAGGGCGACGTAGCGGGCCAGGCTCTCCTGGGTGGAGAAGGTCAGCAGGGCCTCCAGGCGCTCCGCGCTGACGTTGGACGCGGCGATCTCGCGGACCTTGCCCTCCTTGACCAGCTCGTCGAGGGTGCTGATGATCTCCTCCACCGGCACCGACGGATCGTCGTAGTGGGTGTAGTAGAGGTCGATGTAGTCGGTGCGCAGCCGCTGGAGGGATTCCTCGACGCCCGATTTGATGGCGGACGAGGTCAAGCCGCGCGGCTCCGGGAAGCCGCCGCCCACCTTGGTGGCGAGGACGATGTCGGAGCGGTTGCGCCGGGAGGCGAACCAGTTGCCGAGGACGGTCTCGGACTCACCGCCCTCGTTGCCCGGCACCCATGCGGAGTAGACATCGGCGGTGTCGATGAAATTGCCGCCCGCCGCGACAAAGGCGTCGAGCACCCGGAAGGACTCGGCCTCGTCGGCGGTCCAGCCGAAGACGTTCCCGCCGAGGGAGAACGGGAAGACGGACAGGTCACCGATCTTCTGTGTGTTGTCAGCCATACGTTTCTACAACGAGTGGCCGGGCGGGGTTGTTCCTGGGGGTCTGCCTTTGGGGTGTTCCTGAGGGCGTCGTTCCTCGGGGGGCCTCGGAGGTGTTCCTGAGGGGGCCGTTACCTCGGAGGTGTTCCTGAGGGGGCCGTTCCTCGAAGGTGTTTCTGAGGGGCGGCCCCGTCGGGACCTGAACCGGCGGCCCTGGCGTCAAGGGGGGAGAGAGCGCCAGAGCCGCCGGAGTATCAGGGGTTGATCATGGGTTGATCAGGGGTTCATCCCGTGCTGGCGCAGCCAGGGCATCGGGTCGATCGGCGAGCCGCCGCCCGGCCGGACCTCGAGGTGGAGGTGCGGGCCGGTCACATTGCCGGTGGCGCCGACGCGGCCGATGACGTCGCCCGCCGTCACCTTGCCCGAGGTGACGACCATCGAGGACAGGTGGCAGTACCAGATCTCGGTGCCGTCGCTGAGGGTCAGCACGATGCGATAGCCGTACGAACCGGCCCAGCCCGCCTGGGTGATGGTGCCGCCGTGCACCGCCTTGGCCGGGGTGCCGGTCGGGGCGGCGAAGTCCTGGCCGGTGTGGTCGGCCGACCAGATGTCGCCCGCCTGGCCGAAGCTCGCGGTCAGGGTGTACGAGCCGACGGGGAGGGTGTACGCGGCGGCGAGCCTGGCCTGGCGCTCGGCCGCGGCCTTCTTCTCGGCCGCCTCCTTGGCCCGCTGCTCGGCGGCCTTCTTCTCCGCCTCGGCCTTGGCCTTGCGCTGGGCGGCCACCTCCGCGGCCTGGTCGGATGCCTTCTCCGCGGCCGCCTTCGCCGCGGCGGTGCGGCTGTCCTCGTCCGCCGCGTTCTGCTGGTTCTCGGCCTGCTGGAGGATGCGGGCGCGGAGCGCCTCGCCCGCGTCGGTGGTGCCGCGCTGCTCGTCCTCGCTGGTCAGGCCTGCCTGGGAGAGCGGGGCGGCGGCCGTCTGCGGGCCGCCGCTGTCGTCCGACGCCCAGGAGCCGATGCCGGGCAGGTCCTTGGCGGCGGGCAGGCTGGCCTTGACCTCATCGGCGACATGGCCGAGATCCGGCATGGAAATGGGCGGCTTGGGACGGTCCTTGGCGCTGGCCATACCGCCCGCACCGACCGCCGCGATCACGCCGACCCCCAGGACGGCGCCGCTGCGCGCCATGGTCCCGCCGCGCTGCTTGGCCACGCGGTGCCGGCCGCGTACGGGAGCGATGGACTCCTCGGTGGGGTTCCACTCCTCCCAGGGCTCGGTCTCGAATCCGGCACCCGGGCCCTGGAACGCGTCCCCATCCGCGTCCGCGAACCGATCGTCGGGGGCGAAGTGGCCGTCCCCGGAACTCATCCCGGCGCCGGCGTCAAAGCCGGGGCCGTAGGCGGTGGCGGTCCCCAAACCGCCTCCCCGTGTGCGATACGGGGCCTCGTCCAGGGCAGACCTGTTGGACGCCACGGAGGCGCACTCCTTTCCTTCCTTCTCGCCTACCGGGTTAGCTGACGGGTTCGGAGCAGGAAGGTCTCCTACGGGTCAGGTTCGACCCGATTCACCCCAAGGTGTTGGTTCCCCGGTTCCCTTGGTGCTGCTGGTGGTGCGGTACTGCCGGTGTGCGTACGGGATTCGGCGACGGCGCACGGTGCCGCCCTTGCGACGGTTGTGACGACCGCGCTGCGTTATCGAACGTTAATAGAGAGCGCGATGTGATTCCAAGCTGTTCTGAGGAATCCGCGCACCTTTGGCATGAACTTAGCGCTCAAGAGGGGACAGATGGGGGCGAGTCGGCACACTGGTCAAAGGTTCCCAAAAACGCGTGCGGGCCGATCGTGCAGCAATTGTTATGCGGAGGGAGCTCGGTCGACTACGCACGGTATGGGCCCGGACGGCTACGCACGGTGGGAGGCATCGCCGTCCCCCGTAGGGCCGGTGCGGTGCGCATCACCGTCGTCGCGCCCGTTCCCCCGGCCGTTCCCGCGGGCCGGGGTGCGGCGGACCGCCAGCAGCGCCATGTCGTCCGACGTCCCGCCGTCCGTATGGCGCTCGACATCGGCCACCAGCGCGTCCAGCAGCTCCTGCGGATCGGCGAAGCGGCGGCCGCGCAGCTGCTTCGCCGGGTCGTAGAACTCGCCGTTGCGGTCCCGGGCCTCCGTCACCCCGTCCGTGAACAGCAGCAGCGTCTCCCCCTCCTCGAACCCCAGCTCCATCACCCGGTCCGGCCACCCGGCCAACTCCCCCATCCCCACCGGCAGCGCCGCCGCCTCCGGCTCCAGGGCGCGCACCGCGCCGTCCTCCTCCAGGAGCAGCGGCGCCGGATGGCCGCGGTTGAGCAGCCGCAGGGTGGAGGCGCCGCGCGGAATTTCGGCCACCACCGCCGTCGTGAACCCCTCGAACACCTCCAGGTCGGCCCGCCGGGCGCCCTCCCGCTGCAGCGCCCGCTCCAGCCGGCCCACGAGCGCCTCCAGGGTCGTCTCCTGCTCCGCCGCCTCCCGGAAGCAGCCCAGCAGGATCGCCACGACCTCCACGGCCCCCAGCCCCTTGCCGCGTACGTCGCCGACGATCAGCCGTACGCCGTGCGGGGTGTCCTGGACCGCGTACAGGTCACCGCCGATCGCCGCGTACTTCTCCGCCGGTACGTAGCGCGCGGCGATCTCGAGCCCGGCGAGACGGGCGGGCGGCGCGGGCAGGACGGCGCGCTGGGCCGCCTCCGCGACGCCGCGCGCCGAGGCGAGCCGGTGGTAGCTGCGGCGTACGACCCGGTTGATCGCCACCGCCAGCACGGTCACGGTGGCGACCGTGACGATCTCGGTGGCCGCCTGGGTCGGGTCCGTCACACCGTGCAACTCCGCCAGCAGACAGGTCGTGAGGACGGCGATGACGGCCATGAGGATGGTCTGGCGCAGCGGTAAGAGCGCCGCGGCGACCAGAGGGGCGGCGGCGAAGAAGGGCGAGGCGGTGTAGCCGGACGGGGTGGCCAGGTCGAAGCTGATGCCGCCGAGGATGAGGAGGGCGGGAACCCAGCGGGCCACTCGGCGGCCCGGCAGCCCTTGGTGAGCGTCCTCGGCCGGGACGGGCCCCGCGGTGGGGCCGGTGAGCCCGTCGGCGGAGGCACCACCGGTCGCGGCGCCGGTGTCGATGAGCGTGCGCAGACGGGTGCGGCGGCGGTGGGTGTGCGGGCGGCTCAGCCGGGGCCAGGCCGTACGCCACTGAGTACGGGCGCCCGTACGAGCCCTGCTCCCTCGCACCCGCACCGGCTTCTCTCGCTTCCCTGGTCCGCGTCCCGCCGTCGTCACGGCGTCGCCGTCGTCACGGCGTCGCCGCCGCGACTCTCGCCGCCTTATCCACCTTCTCCGTCTTCGTCGCCTTCGTCGCCTTCGCCACTTCGTCACCAGGCTTCCGGCTGACGGGCTGCCAGGCGAATCGATGTCGGCCAAGCGGGTGCCGGACGGGCGCCGTGAGCGGGCCCGGCTCCCGCGCGTACGCCGCGGGCAGGCGGCGGGCACGTGGAAGGGCGCACACGGGCACCGGAGGGCGTCACACGGGCACTAAGCGGGCACGCGGCCGGCACCCGGCGGGCACCCCGCGGCGCGTCAGAGGCTGTGGGCGCGTCAGGGCCACGAGAGCGTCAGAGGTGACGCGGCGGGCGCGCTGCCGGCCCGTCAGAGGCCACGACGGCATCAGCGGCTACGCGAGCGTCAGCGGCTACGGGCACACCAGGCATCAGGCACCAGAGTCGCGGGTGCATCAGGAGTTACGGATGCGCCAGGGGTGGCAGATGAGCCAGAGCTTACGGATGCGTCAGAGGCACCGATACGACGCCAGAGGCACCGATGCGACGTCAGAGGTCGACGCCCAGCGCGCGGGCGTGGCGGTCCGCCGCGAGCTCCGCCGAGACCTCGTCGAGGTAGACCTCGCACACCAGCCGTCCGTCCCGGGTGAGGTTGTGCTCCAGCTCCCATAGCACGACCTCGTCCCCTCCGGCGAGCAGGAAGGCGTGCTCGTAGAACCGGCACCAGGTCGCGTCGGGACCGCCGGAGCGACGCCGGGGCTTGGGCGCGAGGGCGATGTCATGGGCGAACGCGGTCGTCAGCAGCCGCTCGGTCTCCTCGCCCGGGCGGTCGGGGTTCTCCGCGCGGCGCAGGACTCGACGGGCATGGTCGGCCGAATTGTCGGCCACATACGCACGGGAACTCTCCAGGGGCTCGGCCGTGTGCAGTAGTTGGTCCGGCAGCCACAGCGGTAACCCGTCGAGCTCCTCCCAGCGGGCGCCGCCGAGGCGATCATGGACCCGGCGCTCGGCCAGCGTCAGGGCGTCCTCGTCCGCGTAGAGCTCGTACAGCGGACGATCGCCCTCGCCGGTGTTGTGCTCCAGTTCCCACAGCAGCAGGCTGCTGCCGTCGGGGAGCAGGAAGACATGCCGGTAGGTGCTGTAGCCGAGCTGGCCGCACCGCTCATTGCACTGCCGGCAGGACCGCAGCTCGGACTGGTGCATCAGGGCGCTCCGCGCCTGGGCCAGCACCGCCTCGCCGATCTCGAAGCCGTTCTGCGCACGGGCGAGCAGCCCGTCCATCAGCTCGGCCGGGGTCCCGTCCGCTCGTGAGTGCCCCATGTCTCTCCTCCCGCCTCCCGGCGTTGATTCGCCGCGCCCCCCGGGCGACCACCTCGCGCACTTAGCGTAGCGGCGTGAACACGCGCCGCGCTGCGGTTCCGCGAAGCTGTCGGTGTGACTGTGCCTCACTCACTCCTGCGTCGTAGGGCCTGGATGTATCACTCGTCCGACCGGTCGAACAAGTACGCCCGCGGGGCAGGGTGGGTCGGTCGGCCACCGTGAGGCCGTCTTGCGGCCGCCACCGCGCCATCGGGGCTCCACCGCCCCGATGGCGTCCGGACGTTGCGCGCCCGGGGCCCGCTCCCGTGCCGTGGCCCCACCTCTGCCGGGCAGCCGCCTCCCCCCCATTCACGTAAAAGGGATTCAGGCGCCTGATGGGCCAAATGGTCCTTGCATTGGTCCCCCTTAGCGGGATTCCCGGAGAACACGCGCCGGAAGAGCCGCACTATGCCGGACGGGTGAAGCTGACTGGCAGCCCGAAGCCTTAACTGATGAGCTTCGTTGTGTCATGCGTCCGTGAATTCGCGGAGCAACCCAGACGGAGGAATTAAGTGAACATCGGCAAGAAGGCAATTCTCCTGACCGCGGCCGCCGGCGCTCTGGTCATCGGTGGCGCGGGCGGCGCCCTGGCCAACAACAACGACGACTTCATCCTGCAGCTGAACAGCTGTGACACGGTCACCGGCCCGACCACCAACACCGCTGCCGCCGCTCCCACCGGCGACATCGAGATCGGTTCGGACTGCGTGAACTTCACCAACACCAGCGGTTCGGTCGTCCAGGCCAACGACTGCGACACGGCCACCGGCGCCACCCTTGTCACCACCGTGGCTGCCCCGACGGGCGACACCAAGATCGGCTCCAAGTGCGCGAACATCGCCGTCGACGACGACGACGTGAAGAAGAACCATCGCTGAGTCGCTGACCCTTTCATGGTGTTCCCGCCCTCGGTAGCGCCATGAGGCATCCCCCCGTTGGGAATCGCGGCCCTGGAAGCCTCCCTTCCAGGGCCGCTGCCATGAAAAAGGCTTCCGGTGAGGGTGACGAGCGCGCCGCACCGAAAGCCCGATTGGAGGCTCGTTATGCACATGCGCAAAAGGTCGGCGCTTCTTGTGGCCGCCGTGGGTGCGCTGCTCATCGGCGGTGCGGGCGGAGCCGACGCCGCCGCTCCCGGTCCCAGCCGCGCGGCAGGCGCCAACGGCGGGACGCAGAGCAATCGCTGCACCACCAGTTCCGTTGTCGGCACCATCACCGTGGCGGCTGGCCCGACCGAACTCAGCAATCAGACCGACTGCGTCAACAGCGCCGAGTCGGGTGTGTCGGAGCAGGAGAACCGCTGCCGTACCCACTCCGTCGTCGGTCCGATCACCGTCGCCCTGGCTCCCGGATCCGAGATCAAGAACGGGACCAACTGCGTCAACGTCAGCAAGTCGGGGGGTGTGACGAAGCAGACCAATGACTGTCGCACCACCTCCGTGCTGGGCCCGATCACGATCGGCCCCGGCTCTGACGTCACCACCGAGACCAACTGTGCCAATGTCGCCGGCTCCGACCCCCAGAATGGACGTCAGGGCACGACCGCGAACGGCACGAAGAGCGGCAAGAGCGGTGGCCAGGGAAACCGTCAGCGGTCCTGAAACACCGAGCTCACCGGAGTTTGCCACCAAGCTTCCGGAAAAAGTCGCCCATGATGAACGCGGCCTTGGGGAAATTCCCCCCGGGGTCGCGTTCATTTTTTGCGAAGAGAAATCCACCGACTTCCGCACCGGCTGAATATACCTTTGCCGAATATACCTTTACTGTGGCGGATGGGTGATGCTTCCGCTACTCCCGGATCCCGGCTTGCGGAAATCTCGTTTAGGAGGTGTCTGCGGATCATTCGCGGAGAACCCGATATGGAGGCACCAGAACAATGCAGATCGGTAAGAAGGCAGCTCTCATCGCCGCGGCGGCCGCGGGCACAATGGTAGTCGGCGGCGCCGCCAGCGCGAGTGCCCACGGCCTCTTCCCGCAGTCCAGCGGGGCTCAGCGAAACCTCTGCGAGACGGCGACCGGCGCCACCACCAACACCGCCGCGACCGCTCCCACCGGCGACCTCGACCTCGGTTCGGACTGCGTCAACTTCGCCAGCAACGTTGGTTCGATCTCCCAGTCCAACGAATGCGAGACGGCCACCGGCGACACCCTCATCACCACCGTGGCCGCCCCGACCGGCGAAACCGACATCGGCTCCGACTGCACGAACATCGCGATCAACGACGCCCCGGTCGTGGTCGTGCACAAGGAGGAGCAGAAGCAGCAGCACAAGGCCAAGGACTCGCACAAGGCCAAGAAGGTCCACAAGGCCAAGGCAGACCCGCACAAGGCCAAGAAGCACCACAAGGCCAAGGCGAAGAAGAAGGACTGCAAGCACTGAGCGATCGATCTCGCGAGCGATCTCGCGGTCGACCACGCGGCGCCCCCGGCAGCGACTTCCGGGGGCGCCGCGGCCTTCAGCCGGGTCGTTCGGTGGTTCAGGAACGTGCTTCAGCGGCGTGTTTCAGCATCCCGCAAGAGCCGGTACACACTGATTCGGGTTGTTAGCGGTGACCGTGGTCGCGGAGAGCGAGATCGTGCCGCCGTCGGTAAAGATCCCACCGCCCTGACCGCCATTGGCCGTATTACCGGTGACCGTGTCCCCGATCATTTGCGTCGTGCCCGCGTGCTGGAACACCCCACCGCCGTTCAGCGTCGCGGTATTTCCGGACACGGTGGTGGCCAGTACGCGCAGTGCGCTGCCCATATTGGCGATACCGCCACCGAAACTGCCGGCGGTGTTCTCGGCGACCCGGCCGCCGTTGATCGTGAGATCTCCGACCGCGGTCGAGATACCGCCGCCCTCGAAGCTGGTGGTCCTGTTCCGCGCGACCGTGACGGCGCTCAGCAGCGTCGTTCCGAAGTTACTGACGCCGCCGCCCGAGCTGGACGCGGTGTTGTCGGAGATGTTGCCGCCCGAGACGCTGAGGGTGGCCGACGTATTGACGTGGATGCCGCCGCCGTCCCCCGCGGAATTGTGCGTCACATCCGTGGCCGAAAGCACCGCTGAACCACCCGAGGCGACCTCGATGCCACCGCCGACGTTGCTCGCGGTGTTGCCCGTGACCGTGGCGTTGATCAGCCTCAGCGAGCCCGCGTCGAGGATGCCACCGCCGTCGGTGCCCGCGCCCGAGGTCGCCCGGCCGCCCGAGAAGGTCACGCCGTTGACCGTAAGGCTTCCACCGGGCGCGATCTCCGCGAGCCGGAAGTCGCCGGCGGCCGCACTGCGTCTGATGGTCGCTTGGGTCCCACTGATGGCCACGTTACGAGTGATGAGCGGCAGTCCGTCGGGGCCGTTGGGGCCGCCGGTGTACGCCGCGGTGCCCAGCGTGTACGTACACCCCGTGGCCAGGGCGACGGAGCCGCCCGATGGCGAGCTGTTGGCCGCGCTCACCGCGGTGATCAGCGCCGCCACGTCCCCGCAGGGCACCGGGGCCGCCGTCTCGTCCGCCCCTCCGGCGCCTCCCTTCCCTTCGGCGGACGCGGGAGCGGAAACCGCCCATGCCGATACCGCCAGCGCCATGACGGGGATCAATCCCCGGATCGTTGTCGCGAGTCGCACGAGGAGTCTCCTTTAGCGTTTCCGAGCAGCGGGGTCAGACGCAGCAGGTTCAGACTCTGCGGTCGAGTACCGTTCGGCATCCGCTCAAGCGCCGGTCGAGTGAGACTCGATCTTCTGTACGACGGGGGTGCGAACACCCCGGTCCCGGGCCGCGAAAGACCGCGCGACGGGACCCTCAGAAACGACGAAACCGCAGGTCACCGATGGCGCCTGCGGTTTCCGAGGTGGGTCATCAGGGGCTCGAACCCTGAACCAATGGATTAAAAGTCCACTGCTCTGCCAATTGAGCTAATGACCCGCACCCCCGCAGCATAGCTCGGCCGGGGGCCAACACCCGAGCCAATACCCTCCGGGAGCGAAAGGCCGTGCAACAGCGCGGTGTTGCACGGCCCTCCAGACGGCCCGATCAGCCGTTGCGCTTCCAGCGCGGCTTGTCGGCGCGGCGGTCGATGGACGAGCCGCCGGAGCGCTCGTACGAACGGCCGCCGGTGGAACCGCCCCGGTGGTCGTCACGGCGGGCCGGGCGGTCGTCGCGACGGTCACGGTTGAACGGACGGTCCCCGCCACGGTGGTTGTGGTCGCGGCGCTCGAAGGAACGGCCACCACGGTCGTTCTCCCGGCGGTCGCGGCCGAAGCCACCGCGGTCGTCACGGCGCTCGTACGGACGGCCGCCACGGTCGTCCCGCCGTCCGAAGTTGCCACGGTCGTCGCGGCGGTCACGGTTGAAGCCGCCACGGTCGCGGTCGTTGCTGTCCCGGCGGTCGAAGGAACGGCCGCCACGGTCGTTGTCCCGACGGTCGCGGTTGAACGGGCGGTCCCCGCCACGGTCGTCACGGCGGTCGTCGCGACGGTCATCCCGGCGGTCGCGGTTGAAGCCGCCACGGTCGCGGTCGTTGCTGTCCCGGCGGTCGAAGGAGCGACCGCCCCGGTCGTTGTCCCGACGGTCGCGGTTGAACGGGCGGTCGTCGCGACGGTCGTCACGCCGGTCCCGGTCCCGGTTGAAGCCGCGGTCGTTGTCCCGGCGGTCGAAGGAACGGCCACCTCGGTCGTTGTCCCGGCGGTCGTACGAGGAGCGGCGCGGCGCCTCGTCGTCGCCCGCGCCCTCGGCGGCGTCCGCGGACTTCACCGCGGGCACGGTCACGGGCTCCGCCGTACGCTGCGCCGGCAGCGTCACAGCGGCCGCGGCCACCGTCTCCGCCCCGGCCTCGGCCGCGGGCTCCGCCGGTGCCACGGTCTCGCCGCGCTCACGCGCAGCCCGCGCGGACAGCCGGTCGGCCTCCTCGCGGAGCTCGGCCGCGCGCCGCTGCACCCGCTCCAGCTCCCGGCTGAGGTCCTGCACCTCGCGCTCGGCCTGCTTGGCCGCGTTCGAGGCCGCCTCCGCCTGCACCTCGGTGAGCGAACGCGCGCCGGTGATCTGGGCCACGTCCTCGTCGAACGCACCGCCGCCGCCGACGATGTGACGGGAGGCGTCGACGCCCGCGTCCTCCATCAGCCGGAAGATCTGGCGGCGCTGGTGCGGCAGGGCCAGCGAGACCACGGTGCCGCTCTGGCCCGCCCGGGCCGTACGGCCGGAGCGGTGCAGATAGTCCTTGTGGTCGCCGGCCGGGTCCACGTTCAGCACCAGGTCGATGCCGTCGACGTGGATACCGCGCGCGGCGACGTCCGTGGCGACGAGCACGTTGACGTACCCGTCCTTGAAGTCGGCCAGCGTGCGGGTACGGGCGCCCTGCGTCATGCCGCCGTGCAGCGCGTCGGCGCGCACGCCCGCGTCGCACAGCTGCTCGGCGACGCGGTCGCAACCCAGCTGGGTCCGCACGAAGATGATGGTGCGGCCCTTGCGCGCCGCGATGGCCGCGGTGACCGGGGCCTTGTCCTTCGGCTTCACCACGAGCACGTGGTGGGTCATCGTGGTGACCGCGCCCTGCGCCGAGTCGACCTCGTGGGTGACCGGGTCGACCAGGTAGCGCTTGACCAGGCTGTCGATCTCGTTCTCCAGCGTCGCGGAGAACAGCAGCCGCTGGCCGCCCTGCGGCACCAGGTCCAGGATCTCGGTGACCTCGGGCAGGAAGCCCATGTCGGCCATCTGGTCGGCCTCGTCGAGGACGGCGACCTGGACCTTGTCGAGGGACGCGGCGCCGCGGTCGATGATGTCGCGCAGTCGGCCCGGGGTGGCGACGAGGATGTCCACCCCCCGCTCCAGCGCGTAGATCTGATTGCCCATCGAGGTGCCGCCGCAGACGACCTTGAGCTTGAGGCCGAGGACATCGCCGTAAGGCTGCAGCGCGTCGCTCACCTGCATCGCCAGCTCGCGGGTCGGGGTCAGGATGAGACCCCGGGGGCGCTTCTTCTCGGTGTGTCCGCCGGCCAGCGTGGTCAGCAGCGGAAGACCGAACGAGAGGGTCTTGCCGGAGCCGGTACGGCCGCGGCCGAGGATGTCCTTCCCGGCCATGGCGTCGGGGATGGTCGCGGCCTGGATCGGGAAGGGCGTGGTCACGCCGTTCTGCGCCAGCTTGCGGACGATCTGTTCGGGGAGGCCGAGGTCGGCGAAAGTGATGTCGGGCGCCTTAGGGGTCTCGGGGGCTTCCGTGGCGGCCTGCTCAGCCTGCTCGTCGCGCTGCTCCTGCTCGAACGGCTCGGCCGGAGCGGTCAGCTCGTTCGGCTCATCGACAGCGGGCATGACGGCGTGATCAGTGGAAACGGACATGCGAAATGCGAAACCTTCCGGAGTCTCGGCACGCGCCCAAACTCCGTGTTGTCGCAAACGACCGCCTCTATGCGGTCAGCCACGGGATGGCAAGGAACGCGCCTCACGGCGCACTTTTACGAGGCGCCGGGCAAATGGGATCAAACGATCTACCACCATACGCACCTTGACCCCTCAAGAGCAAATTGGCTCCGTCGGTGGTGGACGGCGGGGCCGGGTCCTTTGGCCCGGTCCGATGCGTCTGCTGGATCTTCGGGGACTTCTGAGCCGTCTGGGTGGTGGGGGTCTTCTGGGTCGTGGGGGGTAGCGGGCTCGTCTGGGTCTTCTGGGGCTGGTGGGTCTTCTGGTGGGTCTTCTGGGTCCGGGTCGTCGCGGGGTCGGCCCGCGGCGTCCGGGGCGGGTCAGCCCGCCGGCTGGGCCGACGGGGAGGCGGGCGCGGTCGGGGGCTGGGCGTCGGTCGGCTTCGGGTCCGGCGCGCTCGGCGGCGGGCTCGTCGGCCGGGGCGCGGGGGGCGCGTCGGACGGGGTGGCGCCGCCCGGCTGCGGCGGGGCGGAGGGGTCCGGTCCATGGTGCGGGGCCCCGTGCTTACCGGGCGGGGCCGAGGGCTCGGTCTCGGGGTCGGTCGCGGAGGCCGAGGCCGACCGGTCCTCGCCGTCCTTCCGCTTCTCGCCCTTCTTCCCCTTCCCCTTCCCGTCCTTCTTCTCCCGGCCGGAGTCCTCGTACGCAGGCCCCCTGCCGTCCGACCGCACCACGGCGCCGCCCGTGTCCGCCGCCTCGCCCTTCTGGTGGGAGCCACGGTGTTTGTCCGGCCGCTCGGGGTCGTCGGCGATGCTCATGCAGCCGCCCAGCGCCATCGTGACGGCCACGAGTGCCGCGAGCGCCGCACCGCGCGCCGCGGGACGGGGCGCACGCCGGGAGGGACGGGAGGGCCCGGACGTCCGGGGGGAACGGGCGGTGCGAGGAGCGGGGGATCCGGGCACGGGGAATCCAGGCATGCGCGGGACACCTCCAGACGGCAGGGATGTGACGCCCTGCCCAACTGGCCCCGACCCGCCCAGGACACGCATACGGCGCGGACCCGGCCCATCGCGTGGACCGCGCGTCCGGCGTCGGTCGTAGGCGGGGGCGGCCGGAGGCCGATACCGGCAGCGGGTCGGGACCGGCGGAAGCCGGGATCGGCGGCGGGCCGGGCCGGTAGAGGCCGGGACCGGCAGAAGCCAGGGTCGGCGGCGGGCCGGGGTGGGCGGAAGGGAGCGGCCGAGGTCAGGGGATCAGCCGAGGTCAGGGATGAGCCGAGGTCAGGGGATCAGCCGTAGCCGAGCGCGTGCAGCCGGTCGTCGTCGATCCCGAAGTGGTGCGCGATCTCATGGACCACGGTCACCTCGGTCTCCTGGACGACATCCTCCCGCGTCTCGCTCATCCGCAGCGTCGGACCCCGGTAGACCGTGATCCGGTCCGGCAGGACACCCGCGTACCACTCACCACGGTCGGTGAGCGGCGTCCCCTCGTAGAGCCCGAGCAGCTCGGGATCCTCCGCCGGCGGCTCGTCCTCCACGAACACGGCGACGTTGTCCATGAGCCGTGTCAGCTCCGGCGGAATCCGGTCCAGCGCCTCGGCGACCAGTTCCTCGAACTCCTCGCGCGTCATCTCCAGCACGAGGCCATTGTCAGGCAGCCGGGCCCGGAAAAGGAGCGGTCCGCGCCAAGGCATCCGCGCCGGACGCAGGACAGGCGCATGGGAGGCCCGTCACCGCCCCGACCTCCAGCGCGCCACCACCGCCCGGGCGCCAGGCACACCACCATCTCCGGGGCGCCAGGCGCACCGCCACCGCCCGCCCCCATTCCGCCCCCGCGCCACCCAGGCATACGCCCCCGTACGGCCGGGCATACGGGAGCAATGGCCCGCGAACCGCTCCGGCTGCTCCGTGCCACCGCCCAGCGCGCACGTACCGCGGCCGTCTCCCCTATTCGCCGCTTCCGCCGCCCCTCGCGTCCCCGTTCCCCTGCCGCCTCCCCCAAAGCCGCAGCGTTCGACCCCTCGGCACTCGACCCCACCGCGGGCCCACGCCCCCTCGTCCGCGCCGCCGGGCTGGCCGCCGTGACCGTCCTCGGCGCCTGGATCGGACTGCTGGTGGTCGGCAGCGTCCATATCTCCGTCGGCCCCATGGACACCCGGATGGCGCTGCGGCCGTCCCTCACCGGCGGCACCAAGATCAACGTGGCCCCGCTGGGCGCGCTCGAGCTGAACAGCCACCACGCCCCGCTCCGCCTGGACGTGGATGTGGACCGACTCGACCCCATACGGTCGCAGGCCCTCGTCGACCACCCCGAGCGGCTCTCCGGGCTGCAGGACGAGGTCGCGAGCGATGTCACCCGCGGCACCCTCGGCCTCGCGTTCCGCTCCTGCGTCGCCGTCGTCTTCGGCGCCACCGCGCTGGGCCTTGCGGTCTACCGCCGCCCGCGCCGGGCGCTGGCCGCCGGGGGGCTCGCGCTCACGCTGCTGACCGCCTCCGGGGGCGCCGTCTACGCCACCTGGAACCCCAATTCCGTCCTGGAGCCGCGCTACTCCGGACTGCTCTCCAGCGCCCCCTCGGTGGTCGGCAACGCACGCAGCATCGTGAGCGATTTCGACGTATACCAGCGGGAGTTGGCCCGGCTGGTGACCAATGTCACCCAGCTCTACGAGGCGACCTCGACGCTCCCCGCGTATCAGCCCGATCCGACCACCATGCGGGTTCTGCACATCTCGGATGTCCATCTCAATCCGGCCGCGTGGCACATCGTGCAATCGCTGGTGCGGCAGTACAAGGTCAGCGTGATCATCGACACCGGCGACACGATGGACCACGGCACCGCCGCCGAGAACGGCTTCCTCGACCCGGTCTCCGACCTCGGCGCCCCCTATGTCTGGGTGCGCGGCAACCACGACTCGGCGGCGACCCAGCGCTACCTCGCGCAGCGCAAGGGGGCGCATGTGGTGGACAACGGCCAGGTGATCAACATCGCCGGGCTGCGGATCGCGGGCATCGGCGATCCGCAGTTCACCCCCGACCGTTCCAGCGCGGCCGCCGGTGACGCGGCCGAGCACAGCGCCGGGCGGCGGCTGGCCGAGGCGATCCGGGACCGCAAGGCCACCGGCGCCCCGGTCGACATCGCCCTCGCCCACAACCCGATCGCCGCCCGGGAGACCGACGGCACGGTGCCGCTCGCCCTCACCGGCCACGTCCATCACCGCCGTACGGAGGTGCTCCCCGGCGGCACCCGGCTGATGACGGAGGGGTCGACGGGCGGCAGCGGGCTGCGCGCGGTGGACGACGGCACACCGGACACGGTGCAGGCGTCGGTCCTCTATCTGGACCGGGACACGCGCCGGCTCCAGGCGTGGGACGAGATCGATCTGGGCGGTCTGGGCCTGGCGAAGGCCGAGGTCAGCCGTCATCTGCCGGCCGAGAACCGCCCGGGGGCGACGCCGACGCCCACCACTCCGTAAACCGTTTTGGCGAACCTCACCGGCATCCCATATGCTTCTCGCGTCCCCGAAAGCGCCGCAAGGCGCCCAGGTGGGCCATCGGCCCTCATCGTCTAGTGGCCCAGGACGCCGCCCTTTCAAGGCGGTAGCACGGGTTCGAATCCCGTTGGGGGCACCACATTCTTTAGTCACCGCAGGTCAGCACGCACCTGCCGGTGACTTTTTTATGCCCACACGCACTCCGGAAACCCCGGCACCTCCGGGGGCCCCAGAACCCCCGGAATGACTCCCTCCCCCACGGGGTTGTACGCGACGGACCCGCCGCAGGCCCCACGTACGCGAGGGAGCGCAGATGACCGTCCAGGACGTCGACCGGACCAGCTTCGCCGAGGAGTGGGAGCGCTGGCACCGCGCCCATGAGCAGGCACTCGCCGACCCCCACGGCTTTCTCGCGATCACTGGCCTGCACTGGCTGAGCCCGGAGCCGGCCCGCTTCGAGGACGCCCCCGGGGCCTGGTCCAGCGGCCCGGAGGGCGTGGTGGTCGAGCTGGCCGACGGCGAGGAGCTGACCATCGACGGCACGGCGGTGCACGGGCGGTACGTCTTCGGGGCCATCGCCGAGCGGGACAGCCTGTACGCGGGGTACGGCGACGCGGTGATCGAGGTCGCCAAGCGCGGCGGCCACGACATCGTCCGTCCCCGCCACCCCGGCAACCCCCTCCGCACCGCCTTCACCGGCACCCCCGCCTACGCCCCCGACCCCCGCTGGGTCCGCGGCGGCCGTTACCTCCCCTTCGACGAGCCGCGCGCGATCACCGTGGGCGCCGCGGTGGAGGGGCTGGAGCACGTCTACGACGCGCCCGGCCAGGTCGAGTTCGAGCTGGAGGACGGCGAGACGCTCCGGCTCACCGTCTTCAACGGCAAGCGGCCCGGCAGCCTGATGGTGCTCCTCACCGACGCGACCTCGGGCGTGACCACCTACGCCGCGAACCGCTCCCTCCAGATCGACGCCCCCGACGACGCCGGCCGCGTCACCCTCGACTTCAACCGCGCCACCAACCTCCCCTGCGCCTACACCGACCTCGCGACCTGCCCCCTGCCACCCACCGAGAACCGGCTCCCGGTCGCGATCGAGGCGGGCGAGCGGATCCCCCTGGAACGCGGCGGCCGCCCCTGACGCAGGCCACCCCGACCGTGTTCTGACCCCCTCGGTGAGCGGTCAGAACACGGTCAGAGGTCTGATACGCTGATCCAGCGACAACGACGCGGCGGAGAAAAATCAAGGCCCGGTTCGATATCGCAAGGAGTGCGAATCCACGGCGGGAAATCCCGTTGGGACCGCACCCCACATGTGCGAGACTCGTGCTCGTACACGCAAGGTCCTGTGGAGCAGTTTGGAGTGCTCGCCACCCTGTCAAGGTGGAGGCCGCGGGTTCAAATCCCGTCAGGACCGCTGCGGCTGGGTAGCTCAGTTGGTACGAGCGTCCGCCTGAAAAGCGGAAGGTCGCCGGTTCGACCCCGGCCCCAGCCACCGCAGCCCTCACCAGGGCAAAGCCCCCTCCCGGGTCATCCGGAGGGGGCTTCTTCGTACCGCCTGCCTACGCCGACCGGTAGGCCTACGTCGCTGTGGCTCCGACGATCTGCCGGACGATGTGGAGGCTCCGGCGCCGGAGTGGATGAGCTGAGGCTCCGCCTGGGTCAGGCGGTGAAACCGCCGTCGATGGTCAGGCTCGCCCCGGTGATGTAGCCGGCCTCAGGGCCGGCCAGGTAGGAAACCAGTCCAGCGATCTCATCTGGGGTCGCTATGCGAGGCAGTGCGAGCCAAGGGAGCATGCCGTCCGCAGCTGGGCTGTCGGCGGACATGCTGTCGTTTGCGGTGGGGCCGGGCTGGATGTTGTTCACACTGACCCCCCGTGGGCCCAGGTCCCTTGCCAGGCCACGCACCAGTCCGGCAACGGCCGCCTTGGTCATGGCATAAGCGGCGCCCCCGGCGAAGGGCACGCGGTCGGCAATCATGCTGCCAATGGTGATGATCCGTCCGCCCTCACCGATATGGGGAAGCGCCGCCCTGATGGCGTGCAGGACGCCACGCACGTTCACATCAATCATCCGGTCGATCTGCTCGGGTTCGAGTGCCTCCACAGGGCCGGCAGCGGCAACACCGGCGTTGCTGACAAGAACGTCCAAGCGCCCGAGAGCAGAGACCGTTCGTTCGACCGCTGCCGTGGCCGCGTCCGGGTCGGCAGCGTCAGCCCGGAGACTCAGTGCACGCCCACCGGCGTGCTCGATCTCCCGCACGACCTGATCCGCACGGTCCGGCGATGCCGAGTAGGTCAACGCCACTGGCAGGCCGTCGCCGGCCAGGCGCCGGGCAATGGCGGCTCCGATGCCGCGAGAGCCACCAGTTACCAGGGCTACTTTCTCGATGCTCATGTTCAGCGCCTCCACAGGCCCTTATGTCGATGACCATCGAACACTACGATGATCATCGACATGGCGGCAAGCCTCCACTACGATCACCAGGGTGAGCACGCAGATCGAGACACCGCACCCGACCTCGGACGAGCTGCGGCTGGCCACAGTCCTGGCAGCGCTGGCCGACCCCGCACGGCTCAGTGCCGTGCGCACCTTGGCCACGATGGGCGAATCGCCGTGCACGCAGTTGCAGCAGGCGGCAGGGCTCGCCATCAGCCGGTCGACCTTCTCCCACCACCAACGGGTGCTGCGCGAAGCCGGCGTCCTCAAGGTCCGAGTGGACGGGGCACGGCGCATGCTCAGCCTGCGCCGGGATGAGCTCGAATCCTGCTTCCCCGGCCTCCTCAACGCGGTGCTCGCCACCGCCCCGGAGCGCCTCGGCACGCCGTAACTCGAACCGCCACCAGCACAGTCACGGCCCGAACGGCGGAAGGTCGCCGGTTCGGCGCCGACCCCAGCCACCACCGGCCTCACCAGGGAAAAGCCCCCTCCCGGGTCACCCGGAGGGGGCTTCTTCGTTGTGGTGTGGACGACCTGCATGGTCCCCGCGGTCAGGGGCGGATCAGGACGGTGCCGACCTTGCCGGGGCGTACCGCGTGCTCCACTGCGCCGGCCAGGTCGTCGAGGCCGTATGTGGCGGCCACGTCGAACTGCTCCGTGAGGGTCAGGGCGATCTGTTTGGCCGTGGCGATGTCGGACGACCGTCGCTCAGGGGATGACTCGGCGGGCCACCCGCTGATGATGTTCTTCCCGCACACTGTCAGGGACTTGCTGACCAGCGTCGATGCATGCACCGAGAGGGGCTCCTCGGCGATCATTCCGTAGCTGACCAGCTTCCCGCCGGGCGCCAGGAGTTCCATAAGGCTCCTCGACATCTCGCCCCCGATCGGGTCCAGGGCCACGCTCACCGGCCGGCCATCGGCGGCCTTGCGGACGTCATCGGTCCAGCCCGGGTGTTCTGTCGCCACGACCCGCACGTCCGGGAACCGCTTGCGCAGCTCGGCCGCACCGCGCTCACTGCGGACGACGTTGATGAGCCCGAAGTTGTGGAACCGCGACACACCCGTCATCAGCCGCCCGACCGACGAACCCGCGGCGGTCTGCACCAGAAACGCCGTCGTAGCCGAAGGCCAGGTGCTCCTGCGCCGCACGGCGCAGCATCACCGCGGTGAGCGGGTTCGTCAGCATCTGTGCGGCGACCGCGTCCGGCAACTTCTCCGGAACGGCGACTACCGCCTCGGCATCCGCCATCAGCCGCTGGGACCACGCCCCTTGCTGGGGGAAGACCGTCACGCGGCCGCCCACCTCGACACCCGGCGCCAACCGCGTGCCCGGGCCGATCGCCTCCACCACCCCGGTGGCCTCGATGCCCGGCGTCACCGGATCCGCGGCCTCCCCCGGGTACGCCTGGATGGCCTGGAGATCACCAGGGTGTACCGGGAAGGCCGTGGTGCGGATGAGGACCTGGCCACGCCCGGGTGCCGTCGGCTCGGGCTCCTCGATGACGGTCAGGACGTCGGCGGGCGACCCGCCACGGGTGTAGACGACACGCCGGTTCATGGCTCTCCTCCTGCGGGGCAAAGCCCCCTCCCGGTGCGTCCGGAGGGGGCTTCTTCGTTTCGGTGGCCGCTGCGTCGCCGTGGCCCGCTGCGTCGTGTCTACCTTCCGCGTGGGCCCCTGGACGGGACCGACGCCGTGAAGAGCGTGACCAGGCGAAGCGGAATACAAGACCGGCAAGTACGAAAATCGCACGAACGAGGGAAGCGTGAGGAGCGTACGGGTGCGGCACGCCTGAAGGGCGGCGGGTCGCCGGTTCCCACCCGCGTCCCGGTGAGCGGAACGCCGCCATTCCCGCCACGAGAACCAACGGCGAACAATCCCCGAACACAACCGAGCCGCAGGTCTTGATCCCATCCGAAGCGGCCATTGGAGAGCCGACATGGCAGACGTGAAGGGCACCCCGAGCGAAGTACGCAAGGCAGCGATCGCAAGTTTGTTCGGTAGCGCATTGGAGTGGTACGACTTCTTCCTCTACGGCACGGCCGCCGCGCTCGTCTTCAACACCCTCTTCTTCCCGACCTTCAACCCGCTGGTGGGGACGATCGCCGCCTTCGGTACCAACGCGGTGGGGTTCCTCGCCCGGCCGTTGGGCGGCGTCATCTTCGGGCACTTCGGGGACCGGATCGGCCGAAAGTCGATGCTGGTGACCACCCTGGTGATCATGGGCGTCGCGACCTGTCTGATCGGCCTGCTGCCCACCTACGCCACCGTCGGGGTCTGGGCGCCGGTGCTGCTGGTGACACTGCGGATCGTGCAGGGCATCGCGGTCGGCGGCGAGTGGGGCGGCGGGGTGCTGATCGTCAGCGAACACGCGCCGAGCCACCGCCGCGGCTTCTACTCGGCCTGGAGCCAGACCGGCGTGGGGCTCGGGTTCGTCCTCTCCGCCGCCGCCTACGCGCTGGCCCAGGAGGTGACCACCAAGGAGTCCTTCCTCGCCTGGGGATGGCGCATTCCGTTCGTGATCGGCATCCTGCTCACCGCCGTCGGACTGCTGATCCGGCTGCGGATCATGGAGACGCCCGCGTTCCAGGAGAAGGAGTCGGAGCCGAAGAAGTCCGCCCCGCCGCTTCTCGACGTCATCCGCACCCACCCCAAGTCCATCCTGATCGCCTTCGGCGCGCGGGTCGCCGAAACCGGTGCGAGTTACCTCTTCCTCACCTTCACCCTCTCCTACGCGTCCGAGATCGGGGTGGGCAAGGGCGTGGTGCTGGGCGCGCTCGTGGTGGGGATGCTGTTCGAGTCGTTCGCGATGCCCATGTTCGGGGCGCTCTCCGACCGCGTCGGACGCCGACCGGTGTATATCGGGGGCGCGATCGCGGTGATCGTCTGGGCGTATCCGTTCTTCGCGCTGTTCGATTCGCGCAATCCGGTGCTGATCTTCGTGGCGATCTTCGTGGCGGTCGTGATCGGCCACGGGGCGATGATCGGCACCCAGCCGGCGTTCTTCACCGAACTCTTCGCCAGCCGGGTGGCCTACAGCGGGCTCGCCCTGGGGCATGAGCTCGCGTCGATGATCGTCGGCGGGTTCTCCCCCATCGTCGCCACCGCGCTGCTCGCCTGGTCGGGCGCGTCCTGGCCGATCGCGCTGTTCCTCATCGGCATGGGCCTGGTCACCGTCTTCGCCGTGGCGGCCGCCCCCGAGACCAACCCGAATGTCATCGGGGACCGCAAGCCCCAGAAGGAGGCCGAGGCGGAGGAGAAGCCCGAGCCGTCCGATTCCTCGCCGATTCACTCCTGACCGGCCTCCCTCGCCGACCGCGTCCTGCCCCGCCCGCCGCCGGTGAGGCCGGCGCGGTCGGTGAGGCCAGCGCGGCCGGGGCGGGGCGACGGCCGGGCGGGGCGCGCCCGAAGTACGCCGGTATCGGCCGTTCCGGCCGTACGCTGGGCTGATGACGCGGCTGATCGTGGCGGGGGGAGGTGGCGGGGACGCCGTTGCCGCCGCGGTGATCGACCGGGCTCTGTACGGGCCCGGTACGGCCGACGACCGGGCGGTGGTCCTGACCTACGCCTGGGACCGGCTGCTCGTCGACCCCGTCCCCGGACCCCGGGGAGCGGCCGACTTCACCGGGCTGCGGGCGCTCACGCCGAGCGTGTACGCCGTGCCCAAGGACGCGCGGCCGGTGGCGCCGGCCGGATCCACCCTGCCCCGGCTGGCCGCCGAGCTGCCGCACACCTTCGCGCTGCTCGACCCCCACCACGGGGTGGAAGGCATGGTCCGGCAACTGGAAGAGCTGATCGAGCACCTGGCCCCGGCCTCGATCGACCTGCTGGACGTGGGCGGCGACATCCTCGCGCGGGGCGATGAGCCGACGCTGCGCAGCCCGCTCGGGGACGCGCTGTCGCTTGCCGCGTGCGCGCAGGTGACCGCGGAGATCCGGCTCCTGGTCGCCGGGCCGGGGCTGGACGGGGAGCTCCCGGTGGACGTGCTGCGCGAACGGCTGGGGCCGGTGGTCCATACGCTCACCGCCGAGGACGTCGCGCCCATCGGTCCCGTCATGGAGTGGCATCCGTCGGAGGCCACCGGCATGCTCACGGCCACCGCGCGCGGGGTGCGCGGGCTGTGCGAGGTGCGGGACGCGGGGCTCACCATTCCGCTGACGGAGGACGGGCCCGTGGTCCATCAGGCGGATCTCGACGCCGCGTTCCGCCGCAACCGGCTCGCCGGGGCCATCGCCGATACGACCGGTCTCGCCGAGGCCGAGCGGCACTGCCGGGACATCTGCGGATACTCGGAGATCGACTACGAGCGGGAGAAGGCCACGCGGTTCGGGGCGGCGCCCGAGGGCCCGTTCCGGCCCAGGGCCGTACTGGCCGGGGTCGCCCGCTTCGCGGAGGAGGCCCGCGCCCGCGGGGTCAGCCACACCACCTTCCGCCGCCTCACCGAGGCCCTGGGCCTGAGCGGTGTGCAACGCGCGGATCTACGGGCCCTGCTGATCGGGACTCAGCCGGAGGGGTACGACGACGCCCCGCTGTGGCGGCTGTGATCGCCCGGATGGGCTATAGTTGATCTCGCAACGCCGCCCCAACGGGGCGGGAGTTGATGCGTCGGTCGTCTAAGGAAAGATACTCGTCTCCAAACGAGGGATGTAGGTGCAAGGCCTGCTCGGCGCTCCTTGGAGAAGTCCCTCCCCTGATCTTCGGGGGAGGGACTTTTTTGTATGCCCGCACCGCACCCACCGCACCCACCGCACCGCACCCTCAGCACCGCGTCGGCGTCGCCCTCGGCGGCCGCCCGCCCGGGTGGCGGTGGCGCCAGGTCCAGAAGACCACGGCGGACACCACGGACCAGCCCCCCAGCACCAGGAAGGGAAAGGGGTGCTGGTGGTGAGGGAAGTAGATCGCGGTGTGCTGGGCGTTGACCGAGGCACCCGGCGGGAGCCAGCGGCCGACGGTGCCCAGGAGTGAGGGGAGCAGGGGCCAGGAGACGGCGCCGCCGGAGGACGGGTTGCCGAGGATCACCATCACGCCCCAGGTGGGCAGGAGCGCCCAGCGCCCGAAGAGGACGTTGAACATGGAGAACACCAGCCCCGAGGTGAACATCGTCAACGCCAGGATCGCCCACGACTCCGCGAAGGGGAGCTGGAGCGCCTTCAGCCCCCAGTCCACGATCGCCGCGATCGAGAAGGCTCCGAGCATGGCGTACGCGACGTTGAAGCCGATCCGCTCGGCCGGGTTGAGCCCGGCGGCGTTGACGCTGAGCTGGATGGCGCCGAGGAAGCCGATGATCGTGGCGGCCAGGGAGATGTAGAAGACCGCGAGTCCGCGCGGGTCGCCGGGCTGCAGCGGTTTCAGATCCCTGACCGTGACGGGCACCCCGGAGGCCCGGCCCACCCTGCTACCGGCCTGGCTGAGCACCTGGGCCACGGTCGCCCCCGCCGCGCCCGCGACATCGAGCTCGACGCCATGGTCGCGCGCCCGCAGGATCGCGAAGACCCGCTGCTCCTCCAGGGACCAGTGGGCCTTCGCATAGCTGGGGTAGGGGTGCAGCTTGAGGGACGCGTTCAGGGCCTTTTCCATCCCGGTGAGGAACTGGTTCCGCACGGCGGAGTCGTCATCGGTGGTCACGATGGCGGTGGGGATGTTCCGGGGGGTGGGATTGGCGAAGGCGAAGGTGTACGAGCCCGCGAAGAGCCCCGCGCCGGCGGAGATGAGCAGCACGATGACGGTCGCGGGGAAGAAGGGGGTGCGCTTGAAGCGGGCCCACCGGGAGAGCCGGTCCGCCCCGCCGTTGCCCGCGTCCACCCCGTCCCCGCCGTTGCCCGCGTCCGCCCTGTCCCTGCCCCGGCCCCTCCCCGCGTCCGCCCCGCCCTTGCCCTCGCGCGCATCACCCCCATCCCCGCCCTTGCCCTCGCCCGCGTCGCCCCCGCCCGCGCCTTCGCCGCTTTCGTCGTCCGCCATGCGTCCACGCTAGAACGGACAATCCCGGCATACCGCACGACGTGGCCCGGACAACACCCGGCGGAAATGGTTCGCCAGTCGTTTTGCCGAGGTGAGATCCTGGGATCCGTATGTCCACCACGCCTGCCCCCGCCCTGCCCGCCCTGCTGGAGCGGCTGCCCGAGCTGATGCTGCGCGACCAGCAGCGGCTGGGACGCCGGCTCGACGGTGCGCGCCGGATCCGTAAACCCGAGGCCCGAGCGGCCGTGCTCGGTGAGATCACCGAGGAGATCACGCGTGCCGAGCTGCGGGTCGCGGACCGCCGCGCCGCCGTGCCGGCCATCACCTATCCGGAAGAGCTGCCGGTCAGCCAGAAGAAGGACGCGATCCTCGAGGCCGTCCGGGATCACCAGGTGGTGATCGTCGCAGGTGAGACCGGCTCCGGGAAGACCACCCAGATTCCGAAGATCTGTCTGGAGCTGGGGCGCGGCGTCAAGGGACTTATTGGCCATACGCAGCCGCGCCGTATCGCCGCCCGCACCGTGGCCGAGCGCATCGCCGAGGAGCTGCGGTCGCCGCTGGGCGAGTCCGTCGGCTGGAAGGTCCGCTTCACCGATCAGGTGGGCCAGGACACCCACGTCAAGCTGATGACCGACGGCATTCTGCTCGCCGAGATCCAGACCGACCGCGAGCTGCGCCAGTACGACACGATCATCATCGACGAGGCCCATGAGCGCAGCCTCAACATCGACTTCCTGCTGGGCTATCTGGCCCAGCTACTGCCCCGCCGCCCCGACCTCAAGGTCGTGATCACCTCCGCCACCATCGACCCGGAGCGCTTTTCCCGCCATTTCGGCGACGCGCCGATCGTCGAGGTGAGCGGGCGTACGTATCCGGTCGAGGTGCGCTACCGCCCGCTGCTCGAGGAGGGCGGCGAGGACAGCGACCGCGACCAGATCACCGCGATCTGCGACGCGGTCGACGAGCTCCAGGCCGAGGGGCCCGGCGACATCCTGGTCTTCCTCTCCGGTGAGCGGGAGATCCGCGACACCGCCGACGCGCTGAACAAGAAGAAGCTCCCGGTCACCGAGGTCCTTCCGCTGTACGCCCGGCTGTCGCACGCCGAGCAGCACCGGGTCTTCCAGAGACACACCGGCCGCCGGATCGTGCTGGCGACCAACGTCGCCGAGACCTCGCTGACCGTCCCCGGTATCCGCTATGTGATCGACCCGGGCGCCGCCCGGATCTCCCGCTACAGCCATCGCACCAAGGTCCAGCGGCTGCCCATCGAGCCGATCTCCCAGGCCAGCGCCAATCAGCGCAAGGGCCGCTGCGGCCGGACCAGCGACGGCATCTGCATCCGGCTGTACTCCGAGGACGACTTCCTCACCCGCCCGGAGTTCACCGACGCCGAGATCCTCCGGACCAATCTGGCCTCCGTCATCCTCCAGATGACCGCCGCCGGCCTCGGCGACATCGAGAAGTTCCCCTTCATCGACCCGCCGGACCGCCGCAACGTCAAGGACGGCGTCCAGCTCCTGGAGGAGCTGCACGCCCTGGACAGCAAGCAGAAGGACCCGCGCAAGCGGCTCACCCAGGTCGGCCGGAAGCTGGCCCAGCTCCCGGTGGACCCGCGGCTGGCCCGGATGGTGCTGGAGGCGGATCGCAACGGCTGTGTCCGCGAGGTCATGGTGATCGCGGCGGCGCTGTCCATCCAGGACCCGCGCGAGCGCCCCTCGGACAAGCAGCAGCAGGCGGATCAGCAGCACGCCCGGTTCAAGGACGAGTCCAGCGACTTCCTGGCCTTCCTCAATCTGTGGAAGTACATCCGCGAGCGGCAGAAGGAGCTGTCCTCCTCCGCCTTCCGCCGGATGTGCCGCAATGAATTCCTCAACTACCTGCGCATACGCGAATGGCAGGACATCTACAGCCAGCTGCGCACGGTCGCCAAGACCATGGACATCCATATGTCCGAGCAGGACGCGGCGCCCGATCACGTCCATACGTCGCTGCTGGCGGGGCTGCTGTCCCATGTGGGCCTCAAGGACACCGACAAGAACGAGTATCTGGGCGCGCGCGGCGCCAAGTTCGCGGTGTTCCCCGGCTCGGCGCTGTTCAAGAAGCCGCCGCGCTGGGTGATGTCGGCGGAGCTGGTGGAGACGTCCCGGCTGTGGGCGCGGGTCAACGCGAAGATCGAGCCGGAGTGGATCGAGCCGCTCGCCCAGCACCTGGTCAAGCGCACCTACAGCGAGCCGCACTGGGAGCAGAAGCAGGCCGCGGTGATGGCGTATGAGCGGGTCACGCTCTACGGGGTGCCGATCGTCGCCCAGCGGAAGGTCAACTACGGCCGGATCGACCCGGAGACCAGCCGCGATCTGTTCATCCGCAACGCCCTGGTGGAGGGTGACTGGCGCACCCACCACCAGTTCTTCCACGACAACCGCAAGTTGCTGGGCGAGGTCGAGGAGCTGGAGCACCGGGCCCGGCGCCGCGACATCCTGGTGGACGACGAGACCCTCTTCGACTTCTACGACCAGCGGATCCCCGAGCATGTGGTCTCCGGCGCCCATTTCGACTCCTGGTGGAAGCACAAGCAACGCGAAGGAGGGACTGCGCCGGAGCTTCTCAACTTCGAGAAGTCGATGCTCATCAACGAGCGGGCGCAGGACATCACCAAGGACGCCTATCCGGACTCCTGGCGCCAGGGGAAGCTCAAGTTCAAGGTGACCTATCAATTCGAGCCGGGGGCGGACGCGGACGGTGTGACCGTCCATATCCCGCTGCAGGTGCTCAATCAGGTCACCGCGGACGGTTTCGACTGGCAGATTCCGGGGCTTCGGGAGGATCTGGTCACCGAGCTGATCCGCTCGCTGCCCAAACCGGTGCGCCGTCACTACGTCCCGGCGCCGAACTATGCCAAGCGCTTCCTGGAAAGCGCTGTCCCCCTCCAGGAGCCGCTGACGGCGGCGCTCGGACGTGAGCTCCAGCGGATGGTGGGCGTACGGATCGAGGCGGAGGACTGGGACCTGTCGAAGGTCCCCGACCACCTCAAGGTCACCTTCCGGGTGGTGGACGAGCGGCGCCGCAAGCTGGCCGAGGACAAGGACCTGGAGGTGCTGCGGCAGCGGCTGCGGCCGAAGACCCGGGCCGCGATCTCCAAGGCGTTCGAGTCCTCCAAGGAGGGCGTGGGGATCGAGCAGCGCGGCGGGCTGACCCGGTGGACGGTCGGGACGCTGCCGCGCACCTTCGAGACGCGCCGCGGCGGCCAGCCGGTCAAGGCGTATCCGGCGCTCGTCGACGAGGGCGCCTCGGTGGCCCTGCGGCTCTTCGACACCGAGGCCGAGCAGCGGGAGGCGATGTGGCGGGGGACGCGTCGGCTGATCCTGCTCCAGCTGCCGTCCAGCCCGGCCAAGTTCGTCCAGGGCAAGCTCTCCAACCAGGCCAAGCTGGCGCTCTCCAGCAGCCCGCACGGCGGTGTGCAGGCGCTCTTCGAGGACTGCGTGGCCGCGGCGGCCGACCGGCTGATCGCGGCCCACGGCGGCCCCGCCTGGGACGAGGAGTCGTTCCGCAAGCTCTTCGACGCGGTGCGCAGCGACATCACGGACGCCACGCTGGACACCGTGCGCAAGGTCCAGGAGGTGCTGGCGGCCTGGCAGTCGTGCGAGCGGCGGCTGAAGACCACCAGCAGCCCGGTGCTGCTGCCGTCCCTCACGGACATCAGGGAGCAGCTCTCGGAGCTCATCACGCCGGGCTTCGTGACCGCGCACGGCGTACGGCGGCTTCCGGACCTCATGCGCTATCTGGTGGCCGTGGACCGGCGGCTGCAGCAGCTTCCGGGCAACGCCGACCGGGACCGCGCCCGGATGGCGAAGGTGCACGAGATGCGGGACGAGTACGCCTGGCTGCTGGAGCAGTTCCCGCCCGGGCGCCCGGTGCCCCAGGAGGCGCTGGAGATCCGCTGGATGATCGAGGAATTGCGGGTCAGCTACTTCGCGCACGCCCTCGGCACGGCCTATCCGGTGTCCGACAAGCGCATCGTGAAGGCCATCGACGCGGCGGCGCCGTAAGGGTGTCCCAGGGGCTCCGGCGGCCCGCCGGAGCCCCGCCGGGCGCGAGTTCGACCGCACCCCCTGACCTGCTGTAGAGTCTGCATCGCAGCGCACACCGGCGCGGCGCGGGGCGACGAAGTCGCAGGCGCCACTGTTGGTCCTGTGGAGCAGTTTGGAGTGCTCGCCACCCTGTCAAGGTGGAGGCCGCGGGTTCAAATCCCGTCAGGACCGCTTAACCGGAAGGCCCGGATCCGTATATGGATCCGGGCCTTTGGCGTCTTGACGGCACACCGCCCCCAGAGGTACCCAAGCTAAAAGGCGCGGGGGGCGCGCGGGAGGTGCGGCGTATGACGACGTCCGCGAGGCATGAGACCAGGGCGCTGCTGCGCGCCCATCTGGCGGCCGCCGCGGGCTACCGCCACTTCACCCGGCACTGCCCGATCTGCCATCGCCTGCTGCGGCTGGCGATGGAGCCCTCGGCGGCCGACGAGGCGGGTGACAGGGCCGGCGACGGGGCCGGCAGCGGAGTGGGGGAGGAGGCCGGCGACGGGGCCGGCCATGAGGCGACGGCCGCCGCTCCACCGTCAACTCGGTAAGCCCTTACCGCAGTTGCCCTTTAGCGCAACCAGTGAGCGCGAGGCAATGGTTGGGCAGTGTGACGGGAGTCACCGAATGAGTTTCCGGAGTGAGGGAACTTACACCCCGCTCACCATGGGTCAATTTAATATGTGCAATTGCACCGTCTGTCCGTGGCTCCCGAACGATCCCCGAACGCCCCCCGGGGGACTCCCCGAGAGCCTCCGGGAGACACCGCGGGACACCCCCGGGCAAGCCGAACGATTGCCCCTCCAGGGCCACTTGCGACCCCTGTGGAGGCACCCTCCGGAAGGCCGTTCCCGGGCATAAAAAGATCGCGCCGGACCCGGCGGAGTCCAGCGCGATCAACGACGCACCCATGTCGAGCGGTGGCGGGCCTGTTGGGGCAGGCACCCGTCGTGTGGAGCTATACAGGCGAAAACCGGGCTGGGGGGCCCGGAAATGCCCGGTTATGCGGTTGTTCAGGCCTCGCTGCGCTGCTGCGGGATGCCCGCCAGAAGTGCACGGACCTCCGCTTCGCGGTAGCGCCGATGCCCTCCGAGCGTGCGGATGGACGTGAGTTTGCCCGCCTTCGCCCAGCGAGTGACCGTCTTCGGGTCCACGCGGAACATCGTGGCAACCTCAGCCGGGGTCAGCAGCGGCTCGGCATCAGGGGTGCGAGCGGTCATGAGCGGCCTCCTCGGGAGAACCGAACCATCACGGTTCTTTCCTCTAAATTCTGCACCTTGACCCACGTTGCCCGAAATGGCGGACGCGGGCCGAGTCGGTTATAGGACGAACGGCTTGTCCTCGGCACTACAACTACACCATCTGTCCAGCCCCGTCGGCCAAACCGATGGAATTGCCCTCTCAGGTGTCCAACCTCAACGGAAGCCGATGGACCATGCCATAGCGGACAGTCACGCGGCCGTGACGATCAGTCACATCAGGATCAGGGGTAGCCAGATCCATCAAGGAGTGCAATACCGATGAATCCGCCCATAGTTGGGCGGAAGGAGTCCCTCCCGGACTCCTTGTCCTATTTTGACACGAGGATGGGTGATTACCGCAAGGCCCGAAGTCAGTGCTTTAGGTCACGATTGAGGCAATGGCCCGGATCGGGACCTACGTCCCCGTCTGCTCCGGTCGACCGTCGAACCGGCCACCCGGCGCCGCTCCGGCCGGGCTCAGCTCGCGTTCTGCCGCCCACGGATCACGCTCCAGCGGTCGGTCAGCCGCTCGTACGCGCTGCCCGCCCGCTCCCCGTCCCCGTCGCGCAGCGCCGCGAGGCCCTCCGCCACATCCGCGGCCGAGTGGTCCTCCTCCAGCTGCCCGGCGGGCAGGGTGTGGACCAGACCGCCGTAGTCCAGCTCGACCAGCGACCGGGGGTGGAACTCCTCGAGCCACCGGCCGACGTCCACCAGCCCGTCGATCAGCGGCCCCTCGCCGAGGGACTCCTTGAGCACCTTAAGGCCACGCGCAACCCGGCGCCTGGCCTGGACCATCGGAGTGCGGTAACGGAGGATGAGTCCCTCGTCACCCTTGGTGAATTCGCGCTCCTCGTCCCCGAAGAGCACGAACCAGCGCACCGGCACATGCCAGGTGGCCGACCGGATCCACGGCCGGGCGTCCGGGTTGCGCTCCAGCCACCGCTCGAAGTCCGCCACCGCCTGCCGGCGCACCACCGGGGGCAGGGCCGCGTCCAGGAGGGGCCCGGGAAGGCGCTCCGGCAGCTCTTCCAGGGCCAGCCAGCCCCTCAGCCGCGTACGCCACGGACAGACGCATGTGACGCCGTCCACGAGCGCCACGAAGGCGTCCGCGCTCTCGTGCACCGGAACCGCCACCGGCGGGACCGGCAGGAGGTCCGCGAGCGAGCGGCGCAGCTCGTCCTGCGCACCCGGCAGGTCGTCGCGCTTGGCATACCGCGCCCAGTGCGATCGCTCCGGCTCCGGAAACGCTGCCAGTGGCTCATAGACCCGGAGATACGCCGCGTACGGGACAATCACCGAAGACGCCAAGGTCACACGCGCTCCCTCAAGGCTGAGACCACCGCCAGGGGCTCCCTTACCCCCACCTGACGGCATCGTCCCATGCCCGCTATCCGGACTCGTCGGGGACATGGCCGATCCCCTGGGGCCCCAGGGCTTACGCTCTTGCCCACGGCCCTCCCCACCAGCCAGGAGGGCGTCTACCCCGACCTATGGGAGTCACCACCGTGACCGACGTACGTCACACCGTCAGTGCCGACGGTCCGACGGAGAGTCGCGTGCCGAACCCTCTCTCACCGCTTGCGACGCTGTTCCGGTCCGATCTCGGCGGGCATGAGCAGGTCCTGCTCTGCCAGGACCGCGAGAGCGGCCTCAAGGCCGTCATCGCCCTTCACTCCACCGCCCTGGGCCCGGCCCTCGGCGGCACCCGCTTCCACGCCTACGCCTCCGAGGAGAACCCCGAAGAAGCGGCGCTCCTCGACGCCCTCAACCTCGCCCGCGGCATGTCCTACAAGAACGCGCTCGCCGGGCTCGACCACGGTGGCGGCAAGGCCGTGATCCTCGGCGATCCCGAAGAGATCAAGACCGAAAAGCTGCTGCTCGCCTACGGCCGCTTCGTGGCCTCTCTGGGCGGCCGCTACGTCACCGCCTGCGATGTGGGCACCTATGTGTCCGACATGGACGTCGTCGCCCGCGAGTGCCCCTGGACCACCGGCCGCTCGCCCGAGAACGGCGGCGCCGGCGACTCCTCGGTGCTGACCGCCTTCGGTGTCTTCCAGGGGATGCGGGCGAGCGCCCAGGCGTCCTGGGGCGCGCCCACGCTGCGCGGCCGCCGGGTCGGCATCGCGGGGGTCGGCAAGGTGGGCCACCACCTGGTCGAGCATCTGCTGGAGGACGGCGCCGAGGTCGTGGTCACGGATGTGCGCGGTGAGTCGGTGGACCGCGTACTGGCCCGCCACCCGCGCGTACAGGCGGTCCGGGACACCGAGGCGCTGGTCCGCGCCGACCTGGACGTCTACGCCCCGTGTGCGCTCGGTGGCGCCCTGGACGACGCCACGGTGCCCGTCCTGACCGCGAAGGTGGTGTGCGGCGCGGCCAACAACCAGCTGGCCCACCCGGGGGTCGAGAAGGACCTGGCCGGCCGCGGGATCCTCTACGCGCCGGACTACGTGGTGAACGCCGGTGGTGTCATCCAGGTGGCGGATGAGCTGCACGGGTTCGACTTCGACAGGGCCAAGGCGAAGGCGACAAAGATCTTCGACACGACGTTGGCCATATTCGATCGTGCACAGACCGACGGAATCCCGCCCGCCGCGGCCGCCGACCGGCTGGCCGAGCACCGGATGGCGGAGGGCCACGACGCCTGAGCCGTGGCCCACGGGCGCCTGAGGGCGTCTGAGCGCAGCCGTGGGCAGGCCGTGCGGGATCTTGCCGGGGGCCACCGGAGGGGCGACACGGGAGCCCCCTGGGAGCCATCGGCGAGACATCCCTCACGGCCTGTCGGCGGGTCGGCCCGCAAGACAGGTTAAAATCGCAGCTGACCAGCGAGGAACGGGCTCCTCGCGGGTTCTGCCTCGTGGCACGTCGTGTGGGCGACGTACCGTATGGCCACAGAAGCAGGTACCGTTGAAGCCCTACGGACCGGTCTCTCTTATGAGAGTCCGCTCCGATTTATGAACGTGAACGCGTGTCAAGACTCTGGGGCCGTCGAGCCCCGTCGTTGAGGGGGTCGAGCCATGGGGCGCGGCCGGGCCAAGGCCAAGCAGACGAAGGTCGCCCGCCAGCTGAAGTACAACAGCGGTGGGACGGATCTCTCACGCCTGGCCGAGGAGCTGGGCGCATCGACACCGAGCCAGCCGCCGAATGGCGAGCAGTTCGAGGACGATGAGCTGGACGACGACCCGTACGCACAGTACGCGGATCTGTACAACGACGATGAGGACGAGGACGACGAACAGTCCGATCCGTCCCCGCAGCGTCGCCGCGCCTGAACCACCCGTTCCAGGCGCTCGGCTTATCGCCGCACACCTCCACCGGTCCGGGGCACCCGCCTCGGACCGGCTTCTGTGCTGTCCGCGCACCCGGCGCGGTCCACTCAGTCCGCATGGTCATCAGCTCACATGGTCACCGGTCAGCGTCACCGCTTCCGCGTCCCCTGCCGTGCGCTCGGTGATCTCACCGCTGACCCAGGCGTCGACGCCGCGGTCGGCGAGCGTGGTGAGCGCCACATCGACGGAGTCGGCGGGGACCACCGCCATCATGCCGACGCCCATGTTGAGGGTCTTCTCCAGCTCGAGGCGCTCGACCGAGCCGGCCTGACCGACCAGTTCGAAGATCGCGCCGGGGGCCCAGGTCGAGCGGTCCACGACCGCGCGCAGCCCCTCGGGGATGACCCGCGCCAGGTTGTTGGCGAGCCCGCCGCCGGTGATGTGCGAGAAGGCGTGCACCTCGGTGGTGCGGGTGAGGGCCAGGCAGTCCAGCGAGTAGATCCGCGTGGGCTCCAGCAGCTCCTCCCCCAGCGTCCGGCCGAGCTCCGGCACCTCGCGGTCCAGCGCCCAGCCCGCCCGGTCGAAGAGCACATGGCGGACGAGTGAGTACCCGTTCGAGTGAAGTCCGGACGAAGCCATGGCGATCACCGCATCCCCCGTTCGGATGCGATCGGCGCCCAGCACCCGATCGGCCTCGACCACGCCCGTACCGGCCCCGGCGACATCGAAGTCATCGGCGCCCAGCAGCCCCGGGTGCTCGGCGGTCTCGCCGCCCACCAGGGCGCAGCCGGCGAGGGTGCAGCCCTCGGCGATGCCCTTGACGATGGCGGCGACGCGCTCCGGGTAGACCTTGCCGACGCAGATGTAGTCGGTCATGAAGAGCGGTTCGGCACCGCAGACCACCAGGTCGTCCACGACCATGCCGACCAGGTCGCGGCCGATGGTGTCGTACACGCCCATCCGCCGGGCGATGTCCACCTTGGTGCCGACGCCGTCGGTGGCGGAGGCGAGCAGCGGACGCTGGTAGCGGGCCAGGGCGGAGGCGTCGAAGAGCCCCGCGAAACCGCCGAGGCCGCCCACGACCTCGGGTCGGCTCGCCTTCTTGACCCACTCCTTCATCAGCTCGACGGCGCGGTCACCCGCCTCGATGTCGACGCCCGCGGCGGCGTAGGTGGACCCGGACTCAGGCATGACGTAGAGATCTTTCGTATCGGGGATGACAGGCGTGCGCTCAGGGACGGCGCAGGGCGTCGGCGCCGCCGACACCGGCGGTCAGCGTCGTCACACCATCGGCGTCGGCGCTGTTCGGGGCCTGTGTTTCGGCCTCCAGGAGGTGCTTGCCCAGCAGCCCCGGATCCGGCAGCTCCATCGGGTACTCACCGTCGAAGCAGGCGCGGCACAGATTCGGCTTGGCGATCGTGGTCGCCTCGATCATGCCGTCGGTGGAGATGTACGCCAGCGAGTCGGCGCCCAGCGACTTGCCGATCTCCTCGACCGAGAGGCCGTTGGCGATCAGCTCGGCGCGAGTGGCGAAATCTATGCCGAAGAAGCACGGCCACTTGATCGGCGGGGAGGAGATCCGGATGTGGACCTCGGCGGCGCCGGCCTCGCGGAGCATCCGCACCAGGGCGCGCTGGGTGTTGCCGCGGACGATCGAGTCGTCGACGACCACCAGGCGCTTGCCCCGGATGACCTCCTTGAGGGGGTTCAGCTTGAGCCGGATGCCGAGCTGGCGGATGGTCTGCGAGGGCTGGATGAAGGTCCGGCCCACATAGCTGTTCTTGACCAGCCCGGAGCCGTACGGAATCCCGCTGGCCTCGGCGTAGCCGACGGCGGCGGGGGTGCCGGACTCGGGCGTCGCTATGACCAGGTCGGCGTCGGCCGGGGCCTCCTTGGCCAGCCGGCGGCCCATCTCGACCCGGGAGAGGTACACGTTCCGGCCCGCGATGTCGGTGTCGGGGCGGGCGAGGTACACGTACTCGAAGACACAGCCCTTGGGGCGGGCCTCGGCGAAGGTGGTGGAGCGCAGCCCGTTCTCGTCGATGGCGACCATCTCGCCGGGCTCGATCTCACGGATGAAGGACGCGCCCACGATGTCCAGGGCGGCGGTCTCGGACGCCACCACCCAGCCGCGCTCGAGGCGGCCGAGGACCAGCGGGCGGATGCCCTGGGGGTCACGCGCCGCGTACAGCGTGTGCTCGTCCATGTAGACGAGGCTGAAAGCGCCCTTGACCTTGGGCAGGACGATGGGGGCCGCCTGCTCGACGGTCAGCGGCTTGCCGTCGTCGTCCACCTGGCCCGCGAGCAGCGCGGTGACCAGGTCGGTGTCGTTGGTCGCCGCGACCTGGGTGGCCCGGCCGCCGTCCCGGGGCAGGGCCGCGACCAGCTCCGCCAGCTCGGCGGTGTTGACCAGGTTCCCGTTGTGGCCGAGCGCGATCGAGCCGTGGGCGGTGGCCCGGAAGGTCGGCTGCGCGTTCTCCCACACCGAGGCTCCGGTGGTGGAGTAGCGGGCGTGACCGACCGCGATATGGCCCGTGAGAGAGCCGAGGGAGGTCTCGTCGAAGACCTGGGAAACCAGGCCCATGTCCTTGAAGACGAGGATCTGGGAGCCGTTGCTCACCGCGATGCCCGCGGACTCCTGTCCACGGTGCTGCAGTGCGTACAGCCCGAAATAGGTGAGTTTGGCGACCTCTTCACCCGGTGCCCAGACTCCGAAGACGCCGCAAGCGTCCTGGGGGCCCTTCTCACCGGGGAGCAGGTCGTGGCTGAGTCGTCCGTCACCACGTGGCACGTCAACGAGTCTAGGCCAGTTCGGCGGTGCCTCCGAACGAGGGACCCGTCAGGGGGGCGTAAGTCACATTCCCCGTACCGCTCCGGGCCCCCGGAACCCGTGCCCGACCTGCGATGGCCAGGCGCGGAATGCCATGGCCGAGGCAAGGATCACATCTCGCGACCCCGAAGAGGATCACACGGTGTGCGCTCGGCCGAGCACAGGGAGGTGCGCGGAGAGGTCGGCGCGGTCGCCGCTCGCGCTCAGCGGTGCGGAATCCAGGGCTTCGGCCCAGGTCAGTCGGCCCGTGGCGAGGCGGATCCAGGTCAGCGGGTCGGTCTCGACGACGTTCGGCGGGGTGCCGCGGGTGTGCCGGGGGCCCTCGACGCACTGGACCACGGCGAACGGCGGGATCCGGAGCTCGACCGAGCCGCCTGGCGCCTTCGCCGCGAGGGCGTCGGCGAGCACCCGGACCGCGGTGGCCAGCGCCTGCCGGTCGTGCCGTACGGGCACTCCGGTGGCGGCCGTCAGATCGTCGGCGTGGACCACGAGCTCCACACACCGGGTGACCAGGTAGTCCTCCAGTCGCATCGCGCCGACGCGGGTGGCCAGCAGCCGGTCGCCGGGCGCGACCGAGGCCGTCTCCGCGAACCGCGCCTCGGCACGCTCCAGCAGCCCGCCCAGGTCCTCGCCCGCCGCCGCAGTCTCCTCGTCGATCGGATCGGCGTGCGCGGCGAGCGCCGCGGCCCAGCCGGTGACGGTGACCTCCCGCGCGGGCGGCGCGGGCCGCTCCAGGAGCCGGACGACGGAGGTCACGGCCATCGCCGCATGCGCGACCAGCTCCCGGACCGTCCGGCCGCCGAACCGGGTGGGCGCGTCCAGACCCGTCGCGTCCAGCTCCTCGGCCGCCTTCCGCACCAGCCTCAGCTGCGCGATCACGGCGGTACGGGTCTTGGCGGGGTCATAGCTGCGGGCACGGGCACGGGGCGGCATGGCGGAGAGCTTAAGGGAGGCCACCGACAGCGGCAGGATGGAAGGAGGAAGGGTTTTCCATCGGCATGGAAGGTGTGAGATGCCATGGGCGAACACCCCGATCGCGCCTTGGTGCGCCGCGCCTGCACGGCCTTCTCCCAGGGCGATCTGGACACGGTATCGACGCTGATGACGGCGGACGTCGTCCATCATCTGCCGGGTGACAACGCGATGTCGGGCCACCACAAGGGCCGGGACGCCTGCATGGACCTGTACCGCTCGATGTACGAGGAGACCGGTGGCACGCTGCGGGTCGATCTGGAGAGGGTGCTGTGCGACGGGCGCGGACATGCGATGTCCGTCCACCATCTGCGCGCCGAGCGCGGCAACCGCGGCCTGGACATGAGGACCGGGAATTTCTTCACCGTCGTCGGCGGGAAGATCACCGACATCGACGAATGCGTCGAGGACATCGACGCCTGGGACGCGTTCTGGGGCCCGTGAGGCCTGCCTGGGGCCCATGAACCCCGGCGCGCGAGGCCCGGATGGACCGTACGGCCCGCTCCCTGCCGTCAGGGAGCGGGCCGTATGTCACAAAGGACGCGGGTCCTCAGGCCAGCAGGCCCGGGATCGTCGCCTCGTACGGCTCCCGCAGCTCGGCCAGCGGGATGGAGAACTGGCCCTGGACGTCGATCGCGTCGCCGTCGATCACACCGATACGGGCCGCCGGCAGCCCCCGCGCCCCGCACATGTCCTTGAAGCGGACCTCCTCGCTGCGCGGTACGGCGACGACCGCCCGGCCCGCGGACTCGGAGAACAGCAGGACGAACGGGTCCAGACCGTCGGGGACGACGATCCGGGCGCCCTTGCCGCCGCGCAGACACGACTCGGTGAGCGCCTGGATCAGACCGCCGTCGGACAGGTCGTGGGCCGCGTCCACCATGCCGTCACGCGAGGCCGAGATCAGGATCTCGGCGAGCAGCCGCTCCCGCTCCAGGTCCACCTTCGGCGGCAGTCCGCCCAGATGGTCGTGGATCACCTGGGACCAGGCCGAGCCGCCCAGCTCCGCCTCCGTGTCACCCAGCAGATAGAGCAGCTGGCCCTCCTCCGCGAAGGCGATCGGGGTGCGGCGGGCCACATCGTCGATCACGCCGAGGACGGCGACGACCGGCGTCGGGTGGATGGCCACCTCGCCGGTCTGGTTGTACAGCGACACATTGCCGCCGGTGACCGGGGTGCCCAGGGTCAGGCAGCCGTCGGCGAGACCGCGGGTGGCCTCCGCGAACTGCCACATGACCGCGGGGTCCTCCGGCGAGCCGAAGTTGAGGCAGTTGGAGATGGCCAGCGGCGTGGCGCCGGACGCGGCCACATTGCGGTACGACTCGGCGAGCGCGAGCTGCGCGCCCGCGTACGGGTCCAGCTTGGCGTAGCGGCCGTTGCCGTCCGTGGCGACGGCCACGCCCAGGCCCGTCTCCTCGTCCACGCGGACCATGCCGGAGTCCTCGGGCTGGGCGAGGACCGTATTGCCCTGGACGAAGCGGTCGTACTGATCGGTGATCCAGGACTTGGACGCCTGGTTCGGCGAGGCGACCACCTTGAGGACCTGCGCGCGCAGCTCCTCGGCGGTGGCCGGGCGCGGCAGCTTGCCCGCGTCGTCGGCCTGGAGCGCGTCCTGCCACTCGGGGCGGGCGAAGGGGCGCTCGTAGACCGGGCCCTCATGGGCGACGGTGCGCGGGGGCACGTCCACGATCTGCTCGCCGTGCCAGAAGATCTCCAGCCGCTCGCCGTCGGTGACCTCACCGATGACGGTGGCGATGACGTCCCACTTCTCGCAGATCTCCAGGAAGCGGTCGACCTTCTCGGGCTTCACGATCGCGCACATGCGCTCCTGCGACTCGCTCATCAGGATCTCCTCGGGGGAGAGCGAGGAGTCGCGCAGCGGCACGGTGTCCAGCTCGACCCGCATCCCGCCGGAGCCGGCGCTGGCGAGCTCGCTGGTGGCGCAGGACAGGCCCGCCCCGCCGAGGTCCTGAATGCCCTCGACCAGGTCCTCCTTGAAGACCTCCAGGGTGCACTCGATGAGCAGCTTCTCCTGGAAGGGGTCGCCGACCTGGACGGCGGGGCGCTTGGTGGGCTTTGAATCGTCGAAGGTCTCCGAGGCCAGGACGGAGACGCCGCCGATGCCGTCGCCGCCGGTGCGGGCGCCGTAGAGGATCACCTTGTTACCGGCGCCGGACGCCTTGGCGAGGTGGATGTCCTCATGCTTCATCACGCCCACGCAGAGCGCGTTGACCAGCGGGTTGCCCTGGTAGCAGGGGTCGAAGACGACCTCGCCGCCGATATTGGGCAGGCCCAGGCAGTTGCCGTAGCCGCCGATGCCCGCGACCACACCGGGCAGTACCCGCTTGGTGTCGGGGTGGTCGGCGGCCCCGAAGCGCAGCGGGTCCATCACCGCCACCGGGCGGGCGCCCATGGCGAGGATGTCGCGGACGATGCCGCCGACGCCGGTGGCCGCGCCCTGGTAGGGCTCGATGTACGAGGGGTGGTTGTGCGACTCGACCTTGAAGGTGACCGCGTAGCCCTGGCCGACGTCGACCACACCCGCGTTCTCGCCGATGCCGACGAGCAGGGCGTCGCTCTCCGGGGCCTTCTCACCGAACTGCCGCAGATGGACCTTGCTCGACTTGTACGAGCAGTGCTCGGACCACATGACGGAGTACATCGCGAGCTCGGCGCCGGTGGGGCGGCGGCCCAGGATGGCGCGGATGCGCTCGTACTCGTCCTGCTTCAGACCGAGCTCGGCCCAGGGCTGCCCGTCGTCCGGGGTCTGCGCCGCGTGCTTGGTGGTGTCCAGGGTCATGCGCTGACCAGCCTCTTGAGGATCGAGGTGAAGAATCCGAGACCGTCGGTGCGACCGGTGCCGATCAGCGGTTCGACGGCGTGCTCGGGGTGGGGCATGAGGCCGACGACATTGCCCGCCGCATTGGAGATTCCGGCGATGTCGCGGAGCGAGCCGTTGGGGTTGAGCTCCTCATAGCGGAAGACGACGCGTCCCTCGGCCTCGAGTTCATCGAGGACGCGCTCATCGGCGACATAGCGTCCGTCGATGTTCTTCAGCGGGATGTTGATCTCCTGGCCCTGCTCGTATGAGCGCGTCCAGGCGGTCTCCGCGTTTTCCACTCGCAACTTCTGATCGCGGCAGATGAAGTGCAGATGGTTGTTCCGCAGCATCGCACCGGGGAGGAGATGGGTCTCGGTGAGAACCTGGAAGCCATTGCAGATGCCAAGCACCGGCATACCGGCCTTCGCCTGGTCGATCACCGACTCCATTACCGGAGAGAACCGGGAGATCGCGCCGGCCCGCAGATAGTCGCCATAGGAGAAGCCGCCCGGCAGGATCACCGCGTCGACCTGCTTGAGGTCCTTGTCGCGGTGCCACAGCGGTACGGCTTCGAGGCCGGCGGTGCGCACCGCGCGCTGGGTGTCGCGGTCGTCGAGCGTGCCGGGGAAAGTGATGACTCCGATGCGTGCGGTCACGATTCGGCCTTCACGGCGGTGGTGTCGGCACCTTCGCCGACCTCGACCTTCACGGAAAAGTCCTCGATCACGGTGTTCGCCAGGAAGGTCTCGGCGATCTCATGGATACGGGCGAGGGCGGCATCGTCGACCGGGCCCTCCACCTCGAGTTCAAAGCGCTTGCCCTGACGGACATCGGCGATCCCCTCGAAACCGAGGCGGGGCAGTGCTCGCTGCACCGCCTGGCCCTGGGGGTCGAGGATCTCCGGCTTGAGCATGACGTCGACTACGACGCGTGCCACTGGCACTCCCGGTGGTGTGGTGCTGGTGCGTAAGGCGGTGGCCCAAGCCTACCCCGGCGAAAATTCTACGCGAGTAGATATGCAAGGGTTCGGTCACGTTTAAGCATCGTCGGTGGCAACTGACGGGGAAAGGTCGGGGAAAAACGTATGGTCCCGATCGCGGCGTGACACGCGGATGGAATTACCGGGGTTCACAATGCAATGCCAGTCGCTGTACAAATGAAAAAGCATTGTTGGACACAACTGGACAGCTGACATCTTTGCACGTCAACGCATCGATGCAGCCCGAAAGGACCGATATCCGTGGCGCAGCGCGTAGTAGTCACGCTCTCCGACGACCTCGAGGGCGGCCAAGCGGAAGAGACGGTCACGTTCGGACTCGACGGCAAGTTGTACGAGATCGACCTCAACTCTGCCAATGCGTCGAAACTGCGCGACGCGCTCGCGCCGTACGTGGAGGCCGGCCGCAAGCGGGCCCGCTCGGGCAAGACGTACCGCCGCACCGACGTCGCCCCGGACCCGGCCGCGGTGCGCGCCTGGGCCAGGTCGCACGGCATGGAGGTGCCTCCGCGCGGCCGGATCCCGAAGAAGGTCTACGAGGCCTTCAACGAGTCGGCCTGAGTGACCCGTTCAGCCGAGTTGCACACCACCCCGGGTGATCCGCTAAAGTCTGGAGCACGCCGAGGGGCGAGGCCGAAAGGCCGAAACCCCGAGGACGACACCATGCGGGTGTAGCTCAGTAGTAGAGCGCCCCCTTTCCAAGGGGGAGGCGCAGTGTGCGATCCCTGTCACCCGCTCTCATCGTCTATCGCCCTCTTGCGAAGAGGATCAGGTAGAGTGATGCACGCGCCGATCGGTGAAAGCTGGTCGGAGGCATGCGGACGTGGCTCAGTTGGTAGAGCATCACCTTGCCAAGGTGAGGGTCGCGAGTTCGAATCTCGTCGTCCGCTCCAGATCTGAGGCGCCGGTCGAATCGACCGGCGCCTCAGGCGTTTTCAGCCCCGGAATCCCCGGCGGGGGCCGGGGCGGGGGCGAACGGCGGTGCCACCGAGGGAAAGTGACGGCGTACCGGGTCCGTGTGGTCCCGCTGCGCGAAGGTCCCGCTGGGAGGGGCGTGTGAACGACACCGCGGCGATCCGGGTGCTGCTGGCCGACGACGAGCATCTGATCCGGGGCGCCCTGGCCGCCCTGCTGGCGCTCGAGGACGATCTGGTGGTGGTCGCGGAGGCGGCGTCCGGGCCCGAGGCGCTGGCGATGGCGCGGGCGCACCGGCCCGATGTCGCGGTGCTGGACCTCCAGATGCCGGAGGCGGACGGGGTCTCGGTGGCCGCGGCGCTCCGGTCGGAGCTGCCCGGCTGCCGGACGATGATCGTGACCAGCCACGGCCGGCCGGGGCACCTCAAGCGGGCCCTGGAGGCGGGGGTGCGCGCGTTCGTGCCGAAGACCACCTCCGCGCAGCGGCTCGCGGAGATCATCCGCACGGTGCACGGCGGGTCCCGCTATGTCGACCCCGGTCTGGCCGCCGACGCGATCAGCGCCGGGGACTCCCCGCTGACCGCGCGGGAGGCGGAGCTGCTGGAGCTGGCGGCGGACGGCGCCTCCATCGCGGAGATCGCCCAGCGCGCCGCGCTCTCCCAGGGGACGGTCCGGAACTACCTGTCGGCCGCGGCGGCGAAGCTGGGGGCGGAGAACCGGCACGCGGCGGCGCGGATCGCCCAGGAGCACGGCTGGCTCTGAGCGGCTCCCAAGCGCCCCCGAGCGCTCCGTGCGGCCGCCCTGAGTGGCCTCGACACCCGGGTGGTAGTTCACCGGTCGAGGGTTTGGTTATAGTAGAGGCGCGTCGAACCGGAAAAGTCCGGCGCAGGCGGACGTAGCTCAGTTGGTAGAGCGCAACCTTGCCAAGGTTGAGGTCGCGAGTTCGAGCCTCGTCGTCCGCTCCATGTATCAAGGGTCCCGGCCGATCGGCCGGGACCCTTGGTCGTTTCCCGGGCCTACTTCCAGGCGGTGCCGGTCAGCAGCTCGTAGGCCTCCGCGTACTTCGCCCGCGTCCGCTCGACGACCTCCGCCGGGAGCGGGGGCGGCGGCTGCTCACCGGCGCGGTCCCAGCCGGAGGCCGGGGAGGTCAGCCAGTCGCGGACGTACTGCTTGTCGAAGGACGGCTGCGGGCGGCCGGGCTGCCACTGGTCGGCGGGCCAGAAGCGGGACGAGTCCGGGGTCAGCACCTCGTCGGCGAGCACCGGCTCGGCGCCCTCCGCGCCCAGGGTCGCCTCCGCGTAGCCGAACTCGAACTTGGTGTCGGCGAGGATGATCCCGCGGGCCCGGGCGATCTCCCGGGCCCGGTTGAAGATGGCGAGGGTGGCCTGGCGCAGCTGGGCGGCGGGCTCGGCGCCGATGCGGTGGGCCACCTCCTCGTACGCCACGTTCTCATCGTGCTCGCCGACCTCGGCCTTGGTGGCCGGGGTGAAGATCGGGGAGGGCAGCTCGGAGCCGTCGGTCAGCCCCTCGGGCAGGGCGATTCCGCACACCGTACGGGTCTCGCGGTACTCGGCCAGGCCGGAGCCGGTGAGATGGCCGCGTGCCACGCATTCGACCGGGACCATCCGCAGCGACCGGCAGATCAGGGTGCGGCCCTCCCAGTCGGCGGGGGCGCCGGGGGGCAGCTCGCTGGACAGGACGTGGTTGGGGACGAGGTCGGCGAGCAGATCGAACCACCAGAGGGAGAGCTGGGTGAGGATCTTGCCTTTCTCGGGAATCTCGGTCGGCAGGACCCAGTCGTAGGCGGAGATCCGGTCGCTGGCGACCATGACGAGCTCACCGCGCTCGTTCCGGTAGAGGTCGCGCACCTTGCCCGTGTGCAGGTGCTGAAGGCCCGGAACCTCGACCGGTTCGGGCTTCTCGACGAATCCGGACACGCTTCCTCCTGGTGTTTTTGTCCATTTGTCCCAGCCCTCTTTGATTCTGCCGCACGAAGCGGCCGTGACCGGCGGCGGGGCGCGGACCGCGGGGCCCAGCGCTTCGGGTTCCGCTTCCGGCCGGTTCGAACACCTCGCAGGAGGAACTCGTCCGGGGGCGGGCCGGAAGGGTCCGGACGGGAGGTGTGGCATGGCCGACGCGGCGATCGTGGGCAGCGGCCCCAACGGGCTCGCGGCCGCCGTCACCCTGGCCCGCGCCGGGCTGCGGGTGGAGGTGTACGAGGCCGCCGACAGCATCGGCGGCGGGCTGCGCACCCAGTCGCTCTTCGACGCGGACATCGCCCATGACATCTGCTCGGCGGTCCACCCCATGGCGCCCGTCTCCCGCTTCTTCCGCGCGTTCGACCTGGCCGCGCGCGGGGTGGAGCTGCTGACGCCCGAGGTCTCCTACGCCCATCCGCTGGACGGCGGCCGCGCCGCGCTCGCCCACCGCGACCTGGCGGCCACCTGCGCCGGGCTCGGCCCGGACGGGGAGCGCTGGTGGCGGCTGATGGCGCCGCTGCTGCGGCACAGCGAGGGCGTGGTCGACTTCGTCCTCTCCGGACAGCGCGCCCTCCCCCGCGATCCGGTGGCACCCCTTCTGCTGGCCTCGCGGATCCTCGTCCACGGCACCCGGCTCGGCGCCGCCCGCTTCACCGGTGAGGCGGCGCCCGCCCTGCTCACCGGGGTCGCCGCCCATGCCGTGGGCGAACTGCCCAGCCTGGCCGGGGGCGCGGTGGCCGCCCTCCTCGGGCATCTGGCACACGGCCCCGGCTGGCCGCTGCCGCGCGGCGGAAGCGCCCGGATCGCCGAGGCCATGGCGGACGACATCACCGCGCACGGCGGCACCTTCCACACCGGGCGCGCGATCGGCGACCTCGGCGAGCTGGCCGGTGGCGCTCGTGCGGTCCTGCTCGACACCGGTGTGCCGGGGCTGCTGGACATCGCCGGGCGCCGGCTGCCCGACCGCTACGTCCGGGCGCTGCGGCGGTTCCGCTACGGCCCGGCCGCCGCCAAGGCCGACTTCCTGGTCAGCGAGCCGATCCCGTGGGCCGACCCCGCCGTGGGCCGCGCCGGGACCGTGCACCTGGGCGGCGGCCACGCCGAGCTGGCCCGGCAGGAGACCCTGACGGCGCGCGGGGTGCGCAGCCGGGAGCCGTTCGTCCTGCTCGTCGACCCGGCCGTCACCGACGCCGGGCGCGCCCGGCCCGGCAGGCGGCCGGTGTGGGCCTACGCCCATGTGCCGAACGGCGACGACACCGACCCCGTGGAGCTGATCCGCTCCCGGATCGAGACCTACGCCCCCGGCTTCGGGGACACCGTGCTCGCGGCACGCGGCCTGTCCGGGCGGGACCTGGAGGCGTACGACCCCAACGATGTGGGCGGGGACATCGGCTCGGGCGCGATGACGCTGTGGCAGAGCCTCGCCCGGCCGGTGCCCCGGCTCGATCCGTACCGCACCCCGCTCCCCGGGCTCTTTCTGTGCTCGGCGGCGACCCCGCCGGGGCCGGGGGTCCATGGGATGTGCGGGTATCTGGCCGCGTTGTCGGCGCTGAGGCATCGTTTCGGCGTGCGGACGGCGCCCTCTCTGGCCCCGGTGGCGTAGGGGGTGCCCAACGGGTCTTGCCGCCTGCGGCGGGCTGTTCCCCTCCCCTTCCCACAACCGGGGCTCCGCCCCGGACCCCGGCCCACCACCCCCGATGGGCGCGAGCACCCGCCCGGCCATCCGCCACGCCCCCTGCGCATCGGCCCGCGAGCGAGGTTCGTCAGCCCCGCTTGCAGATCCGATCCAGCAGATTCGCCGTCGCCCGCTGAATCCGCTCATCCGTATGCCCCGGACGATCCAACGCGGGCGACCACGCGAACGTCCCCGACGCGAACACCAGAGCACCACTCGGGGCGCGGTAGAGCGACGTCTCCTGGTGGCGGACCACCCCCTCCGTGTCCTCGTACGGCGAGTGGGCCAGCAGGATGCGGCGGAGGTGTTCGGGCAGGGCCGTGCGGGGGAAGTAGCGGTCGGCCTCGCCTGCGACCAGGCCGGGGAGCTCATCGCCCTCCTCCGCGCCCGTGGCCTCCCACAGCCAGTGGCCGGCGTTGCGCACGATCAGCGGGCTCGGCTCGGGGACCCGGCCCGCGTACTGGATGCCGATCAGCTGCTGTTCGGGCGCGGTCTCCCGCCACAGCGCCGAGCGGCCGGGGCCGCGGCGCTTGCGGCAGGTCAGCAGCCGGTCCGGGCCGGAGGGCGAGGCGGTGAGCTCGACCTGCCAGTACATGGTGTTGGCGGAGAGGAAGACCAGCGAGGTGCCGCTGTCGCGGGCCGATTCCACGGTGCGGCGCATCGGCGCCGACCAGTACTCGTCGTGGCCGGGGAAGACCAGCCCCCGGTAGCGGGTGGGGTCGACCCGGCCCGCGTGCAGATCGCTCATCTCGGCGTAGGCCAGGTCGTAGCCGTAGCGCTCGGCCCAGCGGATGAAGTCGTATGCGTGGCCCACATGGAGGGGCAGCCCCGCGCCCGCGTACGGCCGGTCGAAGGAGACGGTGATCGCCGCCTCCGACTCGCCCAGCAGTTTTCCCTGCTCGTCCCAGGCGTGGTAGAGGCTGGCGCCGGTCCGGCCGTCCTCCGGATAGAGGTTGTACGCCTGCCAGGTGAGGTCGGGGAGGACGAGGAGGAGATCGGCGGGGCGGGGGTCGCGGACGGTGAACGGGATGTGGCTGCGGTAGCCGTCCACGGTGGTCAGCACCGCGACATAGGCGCCGGGCTTCCAGTACGAGGGGATCTGCAGCCGCCAGGACAGCCACCAGTGGTGGCAGGAGACGGTGCGGTCGGCGGTGAGCGGGGGCGGCTGGACGATGCCGGACAGCCGGGGGCTGGTGGTGATCTTCAGCGCGCCGACGCCCTCGTAGTAGCCGATGCGGTAGATGTCCACGCTGAACTGCTGGGGCGGATCCACCGTGATCCGGAAGTCGATGGCCTCGCCGGGGGCCGCCGCGGAGGCGGAGGGGAAGCCCTTGATCTGCCGGTGGACATCGTCGGCGGTGCGGGGGCCGGGGATCCTGGCGGGGCCCTTCGCACGGACCCGCCCGGGCGCCCGGTCGATGGCCCCGGGGTGGGCCCCGGACTGCCGGACGTGGTCGACGTACCACGGGACCACCCGCCCGGTGTCGTCGAAGTAGTTCTCACTGTCGCGCAGCCAGGGCAGCGGGCCCTGGCCGAAAGGATCCGTCACCGCGTGCGCGAGCGCTCCTGACTCCCAGCGCCGGATCTGGTCCGTCCCCACAATCGTTCCCCTCCCCTGCGTGCCCGGCGGCGCCTCGCCTCGCTGTCCTCGCACACCGCACCGCAGCGGATCCGGCCTTGTGGGCCGGGCTGCGGGGCCGGTCTGGCGGTCCGGGCCGGTGGGCCGGAACTCGTGGGCCGGGCGGACAGCGACCGGTCCAAGCACATCACATTACGCACCTACTCCGTCACCGATAGTCGCTAATTTGCCGGAACAGACGCCGAACGCGCGACAAGGCTGGACATAGGACCGGATTCGGCGCACTATGCGCGCCTACACCAGCCGGACGGGCTTTTCCGGCCGGATTCCCACCTCGCCGAGCCAGGCGCGCAGCGGCCCGTCGTCCCCGTCCTCCACCAGGCTGAGCACCGGATGGGCCAGATCGGCCCGCCGCCGCCCGCCGACGAGCAGCGCGGGCCCGTCGAGCCAGTCGAGGCCGGGGGCCGCGCCCGCGGTGTCCACGGCGGCGCAGCAGACCATGGCGGTGACGTGGTCGGCCAGCAGCTCGCGGCCGGTGCGCGGCGGCTGCAGCGGGAACGCCGGGGCGAAGTCGTCGATCCACGGGTCGCCCGCGGCCCCCTCCGCGCCCGCCGCGGGGCCCTGGCCGTACGCCCGGGTGGCGGCGGCCTCCTCGCGGGCCACCTCGACGCTGAGCCGGGCGGCGAGCCCGGGGGCGCCGCCGTCGGGGGCGTCGGCGGGGTCGGCCGGGGTGGCGGTGAGCCGGTCCATGACCCGGGCCAGGGTGGGCGGCGCGGGCGCGCTCACGGGGGCCGGTGCGCGGGCGGCGCCGACGAGGTCGTGGGTGTCCTCCCGCTCGTCCAGGAGCCGGTTGAGCCGGGCGGCCTCCTGCCGCCATTTGCGGTCCACGACCTCTTCCGGATACGCGCCCCAGTCGACCGGGGACCAGTCGGGGCCCGGCTCCGGCGGGCCGCCGTGGAAGAGCCGGGCGGCCAGCAGCGAGGTGGCCTCGTCTATCACCCCGGGCTCCTCCAGGAGGTCGCAGGCCGGGCGCTCGCTCAGCCGCGAGGTGAACCCCTCGGCGAGCCGGTCCCGGCGGGAGAGCTCGGTGAGCGCCGAGACCACGCCCGCGTCCAGCCGGGAGGGCCAGCGGCCCATCCGCCAGGCCGGCAGCGCGACCCGGGTCAGCAGCCGGTCCCAGCCCGCGTAGGCGAGGCCCACCTGCTCCTGGGCGACGATCCGCAGCCCGTAGTCGACCGCCTGGGCCCGCTCGGAGGCGGCCGCGGCGACCGCGCGCTCCATCTCGGCCGCATGGTCCCGGCAGCCGCGCAGCAGCAGCCGGGCGACCCAGCCGACGAAGGCGAAGGCGGGCCGGCGCACCACCGCCACCAGGGCGGGCGCGGGGCCGGACGACGGCTCGCCGCCCTGGGCCGCGACGGCCACGGCGGCGTCAAGACCGCGCACGAAGCGGCGGGCGGCGGCTATGTCGGGATGGACGGACGGGCCGGTGCCCGCCACCACCGGGGCGAGCAGCGCGCGCAGCTCGGCGACCCGCATCCACCACAGGAACGGCGAGCCGATCACCAGCACCGGCGCCTGCGGAACCCGCCGCTCGGGGCGGTCCCCGATCCGGTCCGCGCCGCTGGCGGGGGCCGGGGCGCCCCGTGCGGAGCGGGGCTCCTCGACCGCCAGGGCGCCGCGGTCCCTATGCTCCCGGCGCTGGGCGTGCGCCGGATGCGTACGGTCCTCCAGCCAGCTGTCGCAGTCGGGGGTGAGCGCTATGGCGGAGGGCGCGGGCACCTCCAGGCGCTCGGCCAGATCGCGCACCAGCCGGTAGAGATCGGGCGCCGTCTCCTCGGCGATGGGCACCGTCGGGGTGAGCGCGGGTCTGGCCCGGACGACCACGGCGGCCACGGCCGCCGCCAGCAGCAGGACCAGCAGAGCGCCCCCGGTCACCACCCAGCGCAGGGCCGTCCAGCCCTGGTCCTGGGAACCTCCGACGCTGCCCGTGGCGCTTCCGGCCAGCAGCACGACGGCGGCCGCGGCCGGGAGGAGTGCGACCGCGAGCGCCGTGCTCCGGATGCGCAGTACCGCGAGGGCGCGAGCGCGCGCCGCCAGGGCACCTGCTTCGGTACCTGCCACGGTTCTCATCACCCCCTACTGTCCGGCCGATGTTTGAACAGCGGACGACGGCGGCGTTGTTTTCTCCCACCCACTGTCGCACTGGCCGCCCACTCCGCAATGCCGGTGGGCCAGTTGCCGCACCTCGCCTGAGCGGCACACTAGTTGGGGGCAGGGCGCGCGTCAGCAGGATGCGGAAGCGCTCACCCGATGGAATGGCCTTGGGTAAAACCGGGAACTTCGCGACGGCGACGCCCGGCCCCGTGTGAACAGGCGGAAGCGGCCTTCGGGACCGTTTACGGGCCCGCCGGGGACACCGCTTGAGACTCTTCTTACAGCCCGACTCGCGGCCTGTCCTTACGAGGCCGCGTCGGCCGCCGCCTTCGCGGCGATGTCGGAGCGGTGGTGGGAGCCCTCCAGGCCGATCCGGCCCACCGCGCGGTAGGCCCGTTCGCGTGCCTTCGCCAGGTCGGAGCCGGTCGCGGTGATGGAGAGCACACGGCCGCCCGCGCTCACCACCTCACCGGACGCGCCGTCCCGCTTGGTGCCCGCGTGCAGGACGTACGCCTTGGGGCCGTCCTGCTCGGCCACCGCGTCCAGCCCGGTGATCGGGTCGCCGGTGCGCGGGGTGTCCGGATAGTTGTGCGAGGCGACGACCACGGTCACGGCGGCGCCGTCGCTCCAGCGCAGCGGCGGCTCGGCCTCCAGACGGCCGGTGGCGGCGGCGAGCAGCACCGCGGCCAGCGGGGTCTTCAGCCGGGCCAGGACCACCTGGGTCTCCGGGTCTCCGAAGCGGGCGTTGAACTCGATCACCCGCACCCCGCGCGAGGTGATCGCCAGGCCCGCGTACAGCAGCCCCGAGAAGGGCGTGCCGCGGCGGTGCAGCTCATCCACGGTGGGCTGGCAGACCGTGGCCACGACCTCGTCCACCAGCTCGGGGTCGGCCCAGGGCAGCGGGGAGTACGCGCCCATGCCGCCGGTGTTCGGGCCCTCGTCGCCGTCGTGGGCGCGCTTGAAGTCCTGGGCGGGCTGCAGCGGGACCACGGTCTCGCCGTCGGTGATCGCGAAGAGGGAGACCTCCGGGCCGTCCAGGAACTCCTCGATCACCACCCGGTCACAGGCCAGCGCGTGTGCGCGGGCGGCCTCGACGTCCTCGGTCACCACGACGCCCTTGCCCGCGGCCAGGCCGTCGTCCTTGACGACGTAGGGCGCGCCGAACGCGTCCAGGGCCTCCTCGATCTCGGCGGGCGTGGTGCACACATAGGCGCGGGCGGTGGGCACGCCCGCCGCCGCCATCACGTCCTTGGCGAACGCCTTGGAGCCCTCCAGCTGCGCCGCCTCGGCGGACGGCCCGAAGGCCGGGATCCCGCGCTCGCGCACGGCGTCGGCCACCCCCGCCACGAGGGGTGCCTCCGGCCCCACGACCACGAGGCCCACCCCCAGGGAGGCGGCGAGGTCGGCGACGGCGGCGCCGTCGAGCGCGTCGACCGCGTGCAGCTCGGCCACCTCGGCGATGCCGGCGTTGCCGGGGGCGCAGTGCAGTGCGGTGACGTCGGGGTCGAGGGAGAGAGCGCGGCACAGGGCATGTTCGCGGGCGCCGCCGCCGATGACGAGGACCTTCACGGTATGCAGCCTATTGCCTCGGGCGGGGGCGGCTGTGCGGTGGGGGCCGCCACCCCGCGCGCGGCCAGGCTGCGGCCCCCGGGGCTACCGCGCTCGGCGCCGAGGGTTCCGTCTCGCGCCTTCGGCGCATGGAGGCGCCCCCGGCCGGGCCGACCGGTCCGGGTCCGGTCCGCGGGCCACTCTTTTGGGTGAGGAGTGGGCGGTCCTATACCCGATGGGGCAGCTCTTACGGGCTGAAAACCCGTGATCGGGTCTTCGTGGCCAGCCGTTCGGCGGTAGGAATGGTGGTCGCGCATCAGCCGCGCGCCAGGAGAAACGCCGCCGCAGAGGGAGTTGCACGGTGAGTCAGCCGGAGATGCAGCCCGAGGGGCTCCCTCGGCCGGAGGGTGCGAGAGCCCAGGGTGACCTGCTCGGTCGGCCCTTCCCGCACGGCGACTGGGGGGAGCCGGCGGAGCGGCTCGACGAGTTGTACCGGTGGGTCGAGGAGGGCGCCCTGGAGGTCGCGGGGTGGTACCTCGCCGAACGGGTGTGGAAGCGCCGGACCGCCCGGGTGCTGCGGGTGGGCGCCGCGGTGGCGGCGGTCGTGGCGGGGGTGCTGCCGCTGGTGGATCTGAACGGGGCGCTGGACGGCGGCGCGGGCTGGGGCGCGCTGGCGCTGCTGCTGGCGGCCGCCTGCTTCGGCGGCGACCGGTTCTTCGGGCTGACGTCCGGCTGGATGCGGGACGTGGCCACGGCGCAGGCGGTGCACCGGCGGCTGGAGGCGCTGCAGTTCGACTGGGCGTCGGAGAGCGTGCGGGAGGTGCTGGGCCCGACCGAGGGCACCGCGAGCGAGGCCGTGGAGCGGTGTCTTTCGGTGCTGCGGCGGTTCTGCGAGGACGTGTCGGAGCTGGTACGGGCCGAGACGGCGGGCTGGATGGTGGACTTCGGGTCCGGTTCGGCGCCGCTGGTCACACAGGCGCTGATGACCCAGGGCTCCCGTCCGGACAGCGGGAGCCCCACGAGCCGCTTTCCGCTGCCGCCGGGCCCCGGCCGGCCCAATATGCCGCGGCAGCGTCCTCCCGAGCCGCCCCGCTGACGGCCGCGACTCCCGTCGTGGACGCCTACCGGAGACGCCTACCGGAGACGCTTGGTGGGTGCGGTCAGCTGAAGACGATCATCGAGCCCTGGCCCAGGCTGCGCGTCGCCGCCGCGTGCAGGCCCAGCCAGACATGGCGCTCCCGTGCGAAGGGGCTGTCCTCGTACGGGACCGACGCCGCCGGCTCCTCCAGGCTCGTGGGGCGGGCCGGGGGCGCGGGGGCGGCCGGGGGGTTGGACGGATCGATGCCGAGCGCCGGGGCGACCGCCTCCAGCTCGCGCAGCAGGCCGTGGCTGGATCCCAACGGGCCGCCGCCCTCGAGGAGTTCGTCGTTGGACAGCGGGCTCTGGAAGTCGACGGGGACATACGCCCCCGCGTGGTCGTAGTGCCACACCAGATGCGACTGCTGGGCCGTGGGCTCGAACATCTCCAGCAACTGCTCGTAATCCCCGCCCAGTTCGTCCACCGGCGTCACCGCGAGCCCGCACAGCTGCAGCAGATAGGCACGGCGGAGAAAGTGCAGCGCGTCGTAGTCGAAACCGGCCACCGGGGCGACATCCCCGGACAGTCCCGGCATATAACTGAAGACGGGTACGGGCGGCAAACCCGCATCACTGAGCGCCTTGTCGTACGCGGCGATCTCTTCGGCGAAGGGGTTGTCGGGGCTGTGGCACAGCACATCGACGAGGGGGACCAGCCAGAGGTCACATGCCACGCGATCTCACTCTCGTATCCGTACGGTCGATGGTCGGCCCAGCGTAATGCCCCGCGTACGCCTCGCGAAGAGTGCCGGAGGCCAACCCGGGCAGGCCGTTTCACCTGCCGCCGCTCCGGCCTCCCCGCCTCCCCGGCCTCCGGTTCACCGACCGTCCGGGGGAATCGCCGAGAGGCCGGGCGGAGTTCGAGAAGAGTTCAGGAGGAGATCAGGGGGAGTTGACCTCCGAGGTCCGGTTCTGGGCGCGCGACTCCTCCCGCGCCACCAACCGCTCGATCAGCGCACGGAAATGCGTGTTGTACGCCCCTATCAACCGCTCCGAGTCATGCGGGTCCCCCCGGGTGACCGCCGCGGTGAGCTCGGAGTGCCCCGTCCACAGCTGGCCGCGCAGATCGGGGACGCGCCGCAGGTACGGCACCGTGAAGACCCAGGTCTGCACGCGTAGCCGCTGCAGAAAGTCCGACACATACGGATTGCCCACCAGCCCGCAGATCTCGCGCCAGAAGCGCAGGTCGTAGCCGATGAGGATGTCCAGGTCGCCGGAGCGGGCGGCCCGCTCGGCCTCCTCGGCCCGCCGCCTCACCGAGGCCAGCGCCTGCGGGGTCATGGTTTTCAGCGTCTGCTCGACGTAGTGCCGGAAGACGCCCTCGACCACCATCGTGCGGGCGTCGACCATGTACCGGAAGTCGTCGATGGTGAAGTCGTGGACCTTGAAGCCCCGGTGCTCCTCGACATCGAGCAGCCCCTGGGAGCACAGATCCAGCAGTGCCTCCCGGACGGGGGTCGCGGAGACGCCGTACTGCTGGGCGATCTCCTTGACGGTGAACTGGCGCCCCGCAGGGAGCCGGCCCGCAAGCACCTCGTCACAGAGCGCGTCGGCGATCTGCTGCCGCAGGGTGTTCCGCTTTACCGGGCTGGCGCCGGGCACGGGCATCGAGGACCGTCTCCTTCCACGGCCGTCGGATCAAGAAAGCGGACGGCCCTCGCATCACGATATGCGAGGGCCGTTGCGCGGAACACGCAGAGTGCGGCAGTGGTCTACACCGGGCAGCGCTCGGGCGGCGGCCGGAGGGCAAACGGGCAGAGCCCCGATGCGGCTGCGCCGGGAGCCCCGCTGCGGCTGCGCCGGGAGCCCCGATGCGGCTACGCCGTATGCGCGTCGGCCGCGCCCAGCGCCTCGTCCAGGATGGCGAGCCCCTCCTTGGCCTCGGCCTCGGTGACGGTGCACGGCGGCACCACATGGGTGCGGTTCATGTTCACGAAGGGCCACAGACCGCCGCGCTTGCAGGCCGCGGCGAAGTCGGCCATCGGCTGGTTGGCCGGTCCGCTCGCGTTGTACGGGACGAGCGGTTCGCGGGTCTCCTCGTCCTTGACCAGGTCCAGCGCCCAGAAGACGCCGAGGCCGCGCACCTCGCCGACCGAGGGGTGGCGGTCGGCGATCTCCCGCAGCCCCGGGCCGATCACGTTCTCCCCGATCGCGGCGGCGTTCTCCACGATCCCCTCCTCCGCCATCGCGTTGATCGTCGCGACGGCCGAGGCGCAGGCCAGCGGGTGGCCGGAGTAGGTGAGCCCGCCCGGGTAGGGGCGCTGGTCGAAGGTCGCGGCGATCTCGGCGGAGATCGCGACGCCACCGAGCGGCACATAGCCGGAGTTGACGCCCTTGGCGAAGGTCAGCAGGTCCGGGGTGACGCCGAAGTGGTCGGCCGCGAACCAGTGGCCGGTGCGGCCGAAGCCCGCCATGACCTCGTCCAGGATGAAGACGATCCCGTAGCGGTCGCAGATCTCCCGGACCCCGGCCAGATAGCCGGGCGGCGGGACCATGATCCCGGCGGTGCCGGGGATGGTCTCCAGGATGATCGCGGCGATGGTCTGCGGGCCCTCGAAGGCGATGGTGTCCTCGAGGTGGCGCAGCGCGCGCTCGCACTCCTGCGCCTCGCTGTCGGAGTGGAAGGGCGAGCGGTAGAGGAACGGCGCCCAGAAGTGCACCACACCCGCCGAGGCGCTGTCGGAGGCCCAGCGGCGGGGGTCGCCGGTGAGGTTGATCGCGGTGGCGGTGGCCCCGTGGTAGGAGCGGTAGGCGGAGAGCAGCTTGGGGCGGCCGGTGTGGAGCCGGGCCATCCGGACCGCGTTCTCCACCGCCTCGGCGCCGCCGTTGGTGAAGAAGATCTTGTCGAGGTCGCCGGGGGTGCGCTCGGCGACCAGCCGCGCCGCCTCGGACCGTACGTCCACGGCGAAGCCCGGGGCGATCGTGCACAGCTTCGCGGCCTGCTCCTGGATCGCGGCGACGACCTTCGGGTGCTGGTGGCCGATGTTGGTGTTCACCAGCTGGCAGGAGAAGTCGAGGTAGCGGTTGCCGTCGTAGTCCCAGAAGTACGAGCCCTCGGCGCCCGCGACGGCGAGGGGGTCGATCAGGCCCTGCGCGGACCAGGAGTGGAACACATGCGCACGGTCGGCGGCCTTGACGGCGGCGCCGGCCGCGAGGTCGGGGCTGGGCTGCACGGACACGTTCGGTACCTCGCATCGCTCGCGGGTCGGGGTGGCACCAGCGTACGGATCGTGTGCCCGGGCCTGGCACCGACAGGCTGTCAGGGTTTCGGGCCGCCCACCGACACCTTGCCGGGTGGCCGGGCTCTTGTCGTCACCGCCGGTGACCGGGGCGCGGCACCGCCGGTGACCGGGGCGCGGCACCGCCGGTGATCGGGGCGCGGCGTCCGGAATTCGCTCCCCGGCCCGGGAGTGACACAGGACGGATACGGAACCGATAACGGATCGTCCGCGTCGTCCACTTCGCTCTCAGCCGCCTTTATTCTCTCCAAGGGGCTGATCAGGGGGATTCACGGGGAAGGGGCGATCGACGCATGGAAGACCTGGGGGCCGAGGACCCACGCTGGATCGGTGAGTACCGGCTGCTCCGGCGCCTTGGCGCGGGTGGCATGGGCCGGGTGTTCCTGGCTCATTCTTCGCGTGGCCGTACGGTGGCGGTGAAGCTCGTCCAGACCGAGCTCGCCCAACAGGCCGAATTCCGGCGGCGGTTCAAACAGGAGGTGCGGGCCGCGCAGCGGGTCGGTGGCGCCTGGACCGCGCCGGTGCTGGACGCCGACACCGAGGCCGCCACCCCATGGGTCGCCACCGGCTATATCGCCGGTCCCTCCCTGCACGCGATCGTCTCCGAGTCGGGCCGGCTGCCCGAGCGGACCGTCCGCATCCTGGCCCACGGCCTCACGCAGGCCCTGCGCGACATCCACGACGCCGGTCTGGTCCACCGCGACCTCAAACCCTCCAACGTCCTGGTCACCATCGACGGTCCGCGCGTCATCGACTTCGGCATCGCCCGGGCGCTGGAGACCGTCACCGACGGCATCCTCACGCGCAGCGGCGCCGTCGTCGGGTCGCCCGGTTTCATGTCGCCCGAGCAGGTGCGCGGCGAGCGGGTCACCCCGGCCAGCGATGTCTTCTGCCTCGGCTCGGTGCTCGCCTACGCGGCGACCGGCCGGCAGCCCTTCGGCACGGCCAACAGCGGGGTGCACGCGGTCATGTACCGCATCGCACAGGAGGAAGCGGACCTGGAGGGGCTGCCGGAGGGACTGCGCGAGCTGGTCACCGACTGCCTGAAGAAGGCCCCGGAGGACCGGCCCTCGCTGGAGGAGCTGCTGGACCGAACGGCCGGTGCGGACGACGACGGCGAACCGTGGCTGCCGGGCGGGCTCGTCGCCCAGCTCGGACGGCATGCGGTGCAGCTCCTGGAGGTCGAGACACCCGCGGGGCCGGGGGTGCCCGCCGTGCCGGGAATGCCCGCGCGGCCTGCCGTGCCGCCCATGGCCGGGGCGGCGGGACCCGCGACGCCCGTGGGCGGAGTGGCGGGGCCTGCCGTGCCGCCGCCGCCCTCCGCGCCGCCGTCGGCCACGTCGTACCCGCTGGCTCCGGCGGAGCCCACCACGCCCCCGCCGCCCACCACACCGCCGCCCACCACTCCGCCGCTCCCGTCGGCCGCGCCCCAGGCGGGCGCGTCGCTCCCCCCGGCTCCGTCCGCGCCTCCTTCGGCGGGCGCGGGGCGGGGCGGCACGGCCCAGCCGGGCGGGCAGGCCGCCGGACCGTACGGTGCCGCGCCGCAGGCGGGCGGGGACCAAGGCGGCTCGGACCCGGCCGTCGGGCCGCAGGCCGCCTCGTCGTCGGCCGACGCGCCATCGGGCGACGGCGCGCAGGCCGGTTCGGGCCACGGCGGGCCGGGGCAGGGCGCGTCGCAGCAGGCCGCCGCGCACCAGGACACCCCGGGCCATCCCGCCGCAGGGCCCGCAACGCCGGGCGGGGCGGCCGCCGGACCGCAGGCCGGGGCGGCGGGGGGATCCGCCGCGTCGCCCGGCACTCCCAGTGGTGCCGCGCGGGGCCACGACGCCCCGCAGGCCGCCGCATCCGGAACGCCCGGCCAACGGTCGGCCGCACCGCGGGCAGACGCGGCGCAGGCAGTTCAGGCAGCCGCACCACAGACAGGCGCAGGGCAGGCAGACCCACGGCAGGCGAACGCGTCCCCGGCCGGTGGAAGCCAGAGCCCCGCCGCGACGCCGAGCGGACCTCGGAAGGGCGCGCCCTCCTCCGCCGCACCACAGGCAGGCGAAGGCCAGGGCGCACCCGGACACCCGACGCCACCGCACGCCGGAACGGGCGACGCGGCTGCCGCATCGCCCAACTCACCCGGCGGCGCCGGGCCACAGAGCCCCGCGCCGTACGCGGCGCCGCGGGCAGGCGGCGCGCAGGGCACACCCGGAACCGCCACACCGCCACACGCCGCACCCGCCCACGGCACCCCCGGAACCCCCACCCCACCGCACGCCGGAGCGACCCCCGCCGCGCCCAACTCGCCCGGTTCCGGCTCCCCCTACGCCGCCCCGGCGTACGGCTACCCGCCGCACGCCACGCCGTCGCGGCCCGGCGGGGGCGGCGAACCGCAGACGCCGCCGCACGCCTTCGGGCCGCCCGCCGTCACCTCGTTCGGGCCCGCCCCGGCCCAAGGCCGGCAGCCCGCCGGGTCGCCTTCCGCCGGGTTCGGCGCGCCGAACGGGCCGGGCGGACCGGGCACGCCGAACGGGCCGAGCGGCCCCGGCGGCGGCTCGCCGCAGCCGCAGCCGCCCAAGCGCCGCCGTAAGACGCTCATCGTCATCTCGGCCGCCGTCGCCACGCTGCTCATCGCCGGGGTCACCGCCCTCGTCGTGGTCAACGGAAACGATGACAAGGGCGGCAAGGGCGACAAGGCCCAGACCGACTACGACAAGATGACCCACACCCCGCCCAACAGCCCCGGTGGCGCCAACTCCAAGGCGCCCCCCGGTGGTTCGGGCGCGCCCGATCCGTCCGCGACCAAGCTGGACACGACCGGCGACGTGCCCACCGAGTATCTGGGCGCCTGGGAGGGCGAGATCAAGGAGAGCGGCTCGTCCACCGGCAAGATCCGCCGGATCGTCCTCTCCCAGGGGCCGGTCGGCGCGTTCGTCGCCGAGACCCTGACCTCCGACTCGGACTCGTTCTGCCAGGACTCGGCCAAGCTCAAGTCGGCCGACAGCCTGCTCCTCATCGAGGACGACGAGGTCACCACCAGCATCCCCGAGGAGAGTTGCAGCACGGTCGGCGAGCAGACCCTGCGGATAGGCAACGACGGCACCCTCGCCTGGAGCACCACGGACGGCTCCTACGAGGCGACGCTGCGCCCCTCGAAGAGCGGCGGCAAGCCGATCCCCTCCTCGTACGAGGGCACGTGGCTGGCGAAGGACGCGTTCGGGAAGCAGGACGCCACGCTGAAGATCACCATCAAGCAGGGTGCGATCGGCACCGCGGTGGCCCAGGAAGTGGCGGACAGTAAGAAGTACCACTGCGAGGGTGACCGGGTGCTGGCCTCGGTGGAGAAGGGCCTCGTCCTCAGCCCGTCGAAGTTCACCGGGGGTACCCCTAAGAATCTCTGTGAGCCCGGCACGTCACTGACGTTCACGTCTTCCGGACATGACAAGCTGCGTGTCGAGTATGACGACCCGGACGATTACAGCGATGAGACGATGACACAGACGTTCACCCGCCTCGACTGATCGGCCGATCGGCGCAGGGACTATCGGCACAGGGACAGGAGCCACACCGCGATGGAGAACCTCGGGGCCCAGGACCCGCGGTGGATCGGCGAGTACCGGCTGCTCGGCAAGCTGGGCGAGGGCGGAATGGGCCGGGTCTATCTCGCCCGCTCCGCCCGCGGCCGCACCGTCGCGGTGAAGCTCGTACAGGCCGAACTCGCACGACAGCCCGACTTCCGCGGCCGCTTCAAGCGGGAGGTGGAGGCGGCCACACGGGTCGGCGGCCAGTGGACCGCCCCCGTGCTCGACGCCGACACCGACGCCGAGGTGCCCTGGGTGGCCACCGGCTACATCGGCGGTCCGTCCCTGCACAGCGTCGTCGCCGAGGACTTCGGGGCGCTGCCCGAGCGGTCGTTGCGGATCCTGGCGAACGGACTGGCCCTGGCGCTGCGCGACATCCACGGCGCCGGGCTGATCCACCGCGACCTCAAGCCGTCCAACATCCTCATCACCATCGACGGTCCGCGGGTCATCGACTTCGGCATCGCGCGCGCCCTGGACGCCGTGGGCTCCACCACGGGCGGCAATCTGACGATGACCGGAGCGGTCGTCGGCTCGCCCGGGTTCATGTCGCCCGAGCAGGTGCGGGGCGAGCCGGTGACCGCCGCGAGCGATGTCTTCTGCCTCGGCTCGGTGCTCGCCTTCGCCGCCACCGGACGTCAGCCGTTCGGCAACGTGGACAGCGGGATCCACGCCCTGATGTACCGAATAGCCCAGGAGGAGCCCGATCTGGTGGGGCTCCCCGAGGGGGCGCGCGGGCTGGTCACCGCGTGCCTGAACAAGGACCCGGCCCAGCGGCCCTCGGTGGACGAGCTGATCGCCGCCACCCAGCCGGTGACCGACGACGGTGAGCCCTGGCTGCCGGGCGGGCTGCTCGCCCGGCTCGGACGGGACGCGCTGCAGCTGCTGGAGGTGGAGGCCGAGAACGCCCAGCCGGACTCCATGGCACCGCGGCAGGGCCCGTCGGCGTACGGCCACCCCCAGACCGGCCACCCCCAGACCGGCCACCCCCAGTCCGCCCCGCACACCCCGCCCGGCCCCTCCGCGTACGGCACGCCGTCGGCGTACGCGACACCCCACGCGCATGCGAGCGGGGGGCCCGCGTACCAGGTGCCGCCGCCCACCCAGCCCTGGCAGGGCGGCTATCAGACGCCGGTGGGCTATCCCGCCCCGGGCACCAGGCTGAAGCCGATACGGGGTCTGGCCACCGCGTTGATGAGCATGTTCGGCATCTGGCTGGTGCTGACGCTGCTCGATATGGCGCTGAACATCTCGCTGCTCGACACGTACTTCTCGCTCGACTCCGGCACGGTCACCGATGACATGCTCTACAGCAAGAAGAGCGACGTCGAAGCGATGGACAGCGGCACCGGTGTCGCCGCGCTCGTGCTCGTCGTGCTGTGGCTGGTCTGGTTCCGGACCGCCTACATCAACTCCACGGTTCTCAACCCCGGCCGGCAGCGGTTCGGCAGCGGCTACGCCGTGGGTGCCTGGTTCATCCCGGTCGCCCAGCTGTGGCTGCCCAAGCAGATCGCCAACGACATCTGGACCTCCAGCACTCCTCCGGGGCCCGGCCGTCGCGGACGCGGGGTGCTGCACTGGTGGTGGACGTTCTTCGTGATCATGTTCCTGATGTTCCCGGTGAACGGCGTCAGCGAGATCGTCGGCGACACCATCCGGGAACAGCGGCCCAGGGTCGCCGTCAGCATCGCCGACGACGTCATCGGCATCCTGACGGCGCTGCTGGCCATCGCGGTGGTGCGGCGGATCACCAAGATGCAGGAGCAGCGGGCCACGGCTCCCGTCGGCCAGGCGCAGCAGCCCGCCGGAGTGTTCGGCCCGCCCGCGGCGTAGTGACGCCGACGGCCCGCCCGCGGCGTGATGACGCCGGCGCGCGGGCCGCTCTCCCGTCGAGGGTCCCGTCCGGGGTCGGTCGGGGGTCCCGTCCGGGGTCAGAGGAACGAGTTGATCTGGATGGTCTCGTCCCGGCCCGGTCCGACGCCGATCGCCGAGATCGGGGCGCCCGACATCTCCTCCAGCGCCTGGACGTACTTCTGCGCGTTCTTCGGCAGCTCGTCGAAGGTCTTGGCCTGGGTGATGTCCTCCGACCAGCCCGGCAGGGTCTCGTAGATCGGCTTGGCGTGGTGGAAGTCGGTCTGGCTGTACGGCAGCTCCTCGACCCGCTTGCCGTCGATCTCGTAGGCGACGCAGACCGGGATCCGCTCCCAGCCGGTGAGCACGTCCAGCTTGGTGAGGAAGAAGTCGGTGAGGCCGTTGACCCGGGTCGCATAGCGCGCGATGACCGCGTCGAACCAGCCGCAGCGCCGGTCGCGCCCGGTGGTCACGCCACGCTCGCCGCCGATGGTGCGCAGCTTCTCGCCGTCCTCGTCGAGGAGCTCGGTGGGGAACGGGCCCGCGCCGACGCGGGTGGTGTACGCCTTCAGGATGCCGATCACGCGGTTGATCTTCGTCGGGCCCACTCCGGTGCCGGTGCAGGCGCCGCCCGCGGTCGGGTTGGAGGAGGTGACGAAGGGATACGTGCCGTGGTCGACGTCGAGCAGCGTGCCCTGGCCGCCCTCGAAGAGGACCACCTGACCCTGGTCGATGGCGTTGTTGAGGAGCAGGGTGGTGTCGGAGACATAGCCGCGGAGCGGGTCCGCGTAGCCCAGCAGCTCCTCGACGACCTGGTCGACCGCGATGGCACGGCGGTTGTAGAGCTTGGCCAGCACCTGGTTCTTGTGGTCCAGGGCCGCCTCCACCTTCTGCCGCAGGATCGACTCGTCGAAGAGGTCCTGGACCCGGATGCCCACCCGGTTGATCTTGTCCGCGTAGGCCGGGCCGATGCCGCGGCCGGTGGTGCCGATCTTCCGCTTGCCGAGGAAGCGTTCCGACACCTTGTCGAGGGTCGTGTGATACGGCGTGATCAGATGGGCGTTACCGCTGATCAGCAGCTTGGACGTGTCGACGCCGCGCTCATCCAGCCCGCTCAGCTCGGAGAGCAGGACCGAAGGGTCCACGACGACACCGTTGCCGATGACCGGGGTGCACCCGGGCGACAGGATTCCGGACGGGAGGAGGTGCAGCGCGTACTTCTGGTCGCCCACCACCACGGTGTGGCCGGCGTTGTTACCGCCCTGGTAACGCACTACATAATCCACGGAGCCGCCGAGCAGATCGGTGGCCTTTCCCTTGCCCTCGTCACCCCACTGAGCACCGAGCAGCACAAGTGCGGGCACAGGCGTACACCCCTTCCGGGCGGGGCATGTCCAACGTGCATGGTGACGTGCGCCACCACAAGAGCCGTCGAACCGGTGCCCCGGATAGACGAAGCCCCTGGCGCAACAGCGACAGGGGCTCTTGCACCGAGAGATTACCTGAGGAAGGACCGAGGTGTCGGCTCCAGATCCCCGGCCCCCTGCGCCGGACACCGTCCGGGGGCGCCCGCTGCTCATGGTCATCGACCCCAACGCCCGGCGAACGGACGGGGAGTCGGTGCGGATCGCGAAAGATGTGCTCTGTGCGGGCGCGCAGACGAAAATCTGCCTGCCGGACGGCCCGGAGGAAGTCGAGCGGGCGCTGGCCCGGCGCGGCGCCCGCCGGCCGGTGCTGGTGGGCGACGACCGCGCCCTGCTGCGGATGGTGGAGCTGCTGCACCGGCGGCGGGAGCTGGCGGACGCGACGCTGTCGGTGGTCCCGGTCGGCGGCTCCGCGACGGTCGCCCTGGCCCATTCGCTCGGCGTGCCGACGGACGCGGTCGCCGCGGCCCGTACGGTCCTCGACGGGACCGCGCGCCCGCGTGATCTGCTGGTGGACGAGAGCGGCGGGGTGGTCCTCGGTGGCCTGCGGATTCCCTCCGGACGCGCTCCTTACAGTGCGCACGGGACGCCGGGCGGCGGCTGCGGCGCGGCGGCCGGGCCGGACGGGCCGGACGGGCACGACCCGGGGCCGTTCGGCGGCGGGTCGAGGGGCCGGGACTGCCGCTGCGATCCCTGCGACCGCGACCGCCGTCGCCGGGCCGAGGAAGACGGGGAGAGCGGGGAGAACGGCGAGCACGGCGGGCACGGCGGGGGCCCGCCCGGCGACGATCCGGACGGCGACGGCAACCGGCCGTGGTGGACCCCGGCGGCCCGCACCGCCCGCACCGCGCTGACGCTGCTCTCGCTCCCCGTGATCGGGCTGGCCGGCGGCGCCCGGCGACCGGCCCATCCGCCGCCGCAGCGGCTGCGGATCGAGGCGGACGGCGTGCTGCTGACCGATCTGGACCGGCCGGTGGAGGGGGTCTCGGTGTCAACGGCCGCACCGGGCGGCGGGCTGGCCGAGGTCGTCGTCCATCCCCACGCGGCGGACGGCCCGCTGCGCACCCGGGCGCGGGCCGTCACCGTCTCCGGCCCGGACTTCCGCTATCACGCGGACGCGCTGATCCGGGGCCCGGTGCGCAGCCGCACCTGGACGGTCCTGGCGGAGGCCTGGACCCTGATGCTCCCCCACCGCCCTTGAGCCCCACTCGCGCCCCCACGAACCCGCGCGGGGCGGGGCAGGAGGACCACGGGCGCCGGGCCGGACGCGAGGACCACGGGCCCGGCCCGGCGCCGGGCCGGACACGAGGGCCACCGGCACCGGACCGGACGCCAGGGCCACTTGCGCCGGACCGCACGCGACGGCCATCTGTGCCGGACCGCAAGCGACCGCCGTCTGTGCCGGGGCCGCACGCAACCGCCACTCGCGCGCGGGCGCGGGGGCGACCGCATCCGGCGCCGGACCGCAGGCGACGGCCATCTGTGCCGGGCCGCAGGCAACAGCATCCGCAGCCGGACCGGACACGACAGCCACCGGCGCCGCGCCGCACGCGACGGCCACTGGCTGACGCCCACATCCGGAGCCGGGCGGGACACGACGGGTACCGGCGCCGGGCAGGACCGCCCGGCGACCCGCCCCCGGGTCCAGCGCCCCGGCCCCGGGCGCCGCGCCCGCGCCGACGCCCCAGCCACTACCCCGCCTCCCCCTCACGCCCCTCCGCGGCACAGTCCGCGGCCTAGGCGGCCGACCGCCACCCGCGCCTCGCCGCACGCAACCGCCTCCGGCACCCGGCGGGACCGCCCGCCTACCGAGCCCGGCGTTTACAGGCCCGGGGCGCCCGACCCGACGTCTATGAGCACCGCGCCCGCGCCGACGCCCCGGCCACTACCCCGCCTCCCCCTCACGCCCCTCCGCGGCACAGTCCGCGGCCTGGGCGACCGACCGCCACCCGCGCCTCGCCGCACGCAACCGCCTCCGGCACCCGGCGGGACCGCCCGCCTCCGAGCCCGGCGTCTACAGGCCCGGGGCGCCCGACCCGACGTCTATGAGCACCGCGCCCGCGCCGACGCCCCGGCCACTACCCCGCCTCCCCCTCACGCCCCTCCGCGGCACGGTCCGCGGCCTGGGCGACCGACCGCCACCCGCGCCTCGCCGCACGCAACCGCCTCCGGCGACCGGCGGGACCGCCCGCCTCCGAGCCCGGCGTTTACAGGCCCGGGGCGCCCGACCCGGTGTCTATGGGCGGCGCGCTCGGGGCGCCGCCCCGGCCGCCGCGGCCGCCCGGCTGCTAGCCCGCCTCCGCTTCGCGCGCCTCGCGCGCTTCGCGCGCCTCCGCCGCGCGGTCCGCGGCCTGGTGGGCGCGCCAGCGCTCCAGCATCCTGGGCAGCTCCTGCTGGACGAACTCGAAGAAGTCGGCGGTCTCGGTGATCCGCAGCCCCGCCGGGGTGCCCGGGCCGAGCACCTTCGCACCGTCGCGCATGGTGCTCTCCCAGCGGGCCATCATCTGGTCGCGACGGGTCAGGGTCTCGTACCAGACCTCGCTGTAGAGCCGGTAGCGGTCGCGGCGGGAGCCCGGCTCGCGCTCGCGCACCACCATGTCCACCTGGGACAGATACCGGACCGCGCCCGAGACCGCGGCCGGGCTGATCCGCAGCTGCTCGGCGAGCTCGGCGGAGGTGAGGGCCCCGGCGTCGGAGACGAGAAGCGCCGCGAAGACCCGCGCCGCCATGCGCTGCATACCGGCCTCGGCAAGATCGGCCGCGAACCGCTCGACGAACCTGGACACCGCCGCTTCGTCCCGCGCATCACCGGGCGCGTCCTCCGGTTCGATCGTCTCCCTCACCGCTTCATCATCTCCTCTCTTCGTCACATCATCATAAGTTTATATGGTTCCTTAACTTCACAATTTTGTGAAACTAGCGTAGCTTCGAAATCATGAAAACGGCAATCTCCGTGTCCGGCCTCCACAAGTCCTTCGGCCGGACCCACGCGTTGGACGGCCTCGACCTCGAAGTCGAGGCAGGTGAGGTCCATGGCTTCCTCGGGCCCAACGGCGCCGGGAAGTCCACCACCATCCGGGTCCTCCTCGGTCTGCTGCGCGCCGACTCCGGTGCGGTGCAGATGCTCGGCAAGGACCCCTGGCACGACGCGGTCGACCTCCACCGCCACATCGCCTACGTCCCCGGGGACGTCACCCTGTGGCGCAACCTGAGCGGCGGAGAGGTCATCGACCTGTACGGACGGCTGCGCGGCGGGCTGGACTCCGCACGCCGCGCCGAGCTCCTGGAGCGGTTCGAGCTCGACCCCACCAAGAAGGGCCGTACGTACTCCAAGGGCAATCGGCAGAAGGTCGCCCTGGTCGCCGCGTTCGCATCCGAAGTGGAGCTGCTGATCCTCGACGAGCCGACCTCCGGGCTCGACCCCCTCATGGAGGAGGTCTTCCGCGAGTGCGTCGCCGAGGAGCGCGACCGCGGTCGTACGGTGCTGCTCTCCAGCCACATCCTCAGCGAGGTCGAGGCGCTCTGCCGGAGGGTGAGCATCATCCGCAAGGGCAAGCGGGTGGAGTCCGGCACACTCGCCGAGCTGCGCCATCTGACCCGTACGTCGGTGACCGCCGAGCTCGCCGGCGAGCCGAACGGCCTGTCCGGCCTCCCCGGTGTGCACAACGTGGACATTCAGGGCCGCCAGGTCAAGCTCCAGGTCGACACCGACAAGATGGACGCCGTGCTGCGCCAGCTCACCCAGGCCGGGGTGCGCAGCCTCATCTCCACCCCGCCCACCCTGGAAGAGCTCTTCCTGCGCCACTACCAGGACGACATCTCGCACACGGAAGCCGAGGCGATCGTCCGATGACCGCCGTAGCCGACGCCCGGGTCTCCCCCCGCACCCGCGGATCGGCCCGCGATCTGGCCGGCACGGGCACGCTGCTGCGGCTCGCCCTGCGGCGCGACCGGATCATGATGCCGGTGTGGGTGCTGTGCCTGGGGCTCACGGCCAGCAGCACCGTCGGCCGTCTGAAGAGCGCGTACGACACCCCCGCCCGGCGCGCCGACCTCGTCCACGACATGAACGGGAACGGGTCGACCCGGGCCCTGTTCGGCGCCGCCTTCGACGACTCGCTCGGCGCGCTCACCGTCTGGCGCGTGGGTGCCTTCCTCACGGTGTTCGCCGCGATCATGAGCCTGCTCATCGTGATCCGGCACACCCGTGAGGAGGAGGAGACCGGCCGTCAGGAGGCGCTCTCCGCCGGGATGGTCGGCCGCCGCGCGGGTCTCACCTCGGCGCTGCTCGCCGTGGGCATCGCCAATGGCGCGGTGACCCTGCTCATCGCGGGCAGCCTCGCGGGCCAGGGCGGCACCGGCGCGCTCGCGCTCGGCCTCGCCGTCGGCCTGTCCGGTATGGCCTTCGGCGGTCTGGCCGCCGTCGCCGCCCAGCTCACGGAGAACGCACGGCTGGCCCGGGGCCTGAGCTCCGCCGCGGTCGGCGTCGCCTTCGTGCTGCGTATGGCGGGTGACGCCGCCGAGGACGGCACCAAGGGCTCCGGCCACGTCCTGGTCTGGCTCTCGCCGCTGGGCTGGGCCGAGTACGCCCGGCCGTACGGGGGCGAGCGCTGGTGGCCGCTGCTGCTGATCGCCGTGCTCGCCGCGGCCTCGATCAGCCTCGCGTACTCCCTCGCGGGCCGTCGCGACGTGGGCGCCAGCTTCTACGCCAGCCGTCCCGGCCCGCCGGCCGCGGGCCCGCTGCTGAACGGGGTCTACGGCCTGGGCTGGCGGCTGCAGCGCGGTGCCCTGCTCGGCTGGGCCGCGGGCTTCGTCTTCGCGGGCGCCATCTTCGGATCCATCTCCGACGGCGCCGACGACTTCCTCGGCGACAGCGACCAGACCCGCGACATCATCCAGCGGATGGGCGGCGCCCAGGGGCTCAACGACGCGTTCCTGGCCGCCATGGTCGGCGTCCTCGGCACCATCCTCGCCGTCTACACCGCCAGCTCCGTGCTGCGGCTGCGCGGCGAGGAGACCGACCAGCGCGCCGAGCCCCTGCTGTCCAACGCCGTGGGCCGGCTGCGCTGGGCCGGGAGCCATCTGGTCATCGCCTACCTCGGCCCGGTCGTCATCCTCGCCATCGGCGGTCTGGCGCTCGGTCTGGGCTACGGCGTCGCGGCGGGCGATCTGGGCGACCAGCTCGGCCGCTGTATGGGCGCCACCCTCGCCCAGCTCCCGGCCCTGTGGGTGCTCACCAGCGTGACGGTCTTCCTCGTGGGCGTGCTGCCGAAGTACTCGGCCGCGGCCTGGGCCTTCGTCGGCTGGGTGGTCGCCCTGGGCTGGATGGGCCCGGCGCTGGAGCTGTCCGATTCCGTCATGAACACCTCGCCCTTCAGCCATCTGCCGAAGCTGCCGGGCGATGAGGTGACGGCCGCACCCTTCCTGTGGCTGCTGCTTCTCTCGGTCGTTCTCGCCGCCGGAGGACTGGTGGGTCTGCGCCGCCGTGACATCGGCGGCTGACCCCCGTCGGCCCACCACACCCCGGCAACCGCCCCCTGTTGTCCACAGGCTGTGGACAACAGGGGGCCCCTTCTGTCTGCGCCGTTCGCCGGGTGCCGTGTCCGCCGCCGCCGTCGTCCGCTCAGAGCTCGACCAGCAGCTCCCGCAGCCCGCGGATCACGAAGTTCGCCTGCGGCTCCGGCTCCTTGACCAGCCGCATCCCGGGCGCCTTACGGAGCAGCGCACCGAAGGAGGCGGCGAGCTCCAGACGGGCCAGCGGGGCACCGAGGCAGTAGTGGATCCCGGCGCCGAAGCTGACATGGGGGTTGTCGGCGCGGGAGAGATCGAGGGTGTCGGGGCGGTCGAAGCGGGCCGGGTCGCGGTTGGCCGAGCCGAAGAGCAGGGCGACCTCGCTGCCGCGCGGGATGACCGTGCCGTCGATCTCGATGTCCTCCAGCACCCAGCGCTCGAAGAGCTGCAGCGGGGTGTCGAAGCGCAGGAGTTCGTCCACGGCGGTGGGCAGCAGCGCGTCCGGGTCGGCGCGGAGCCGGGCGAGCTGCTCGGGGTGGCGGAACAGCGCCCACCAGCCGTTGCCGGTGGAATTGACCGTGGCCTCGTGGCCCGCGTTGAGCAGCAGCACACAGGTGGAGATCATCTCCTGCTCGGTGAGCCGGTCGCCCTCGTCATGCGCGGCGATGAGCCCGCTGATCAGATCGTCCCCCGGGGCGTTACGGCGCGAGTCGATCAACTCGCGCAGATAGCCGGAGAATTCGAGGGACGCGCGCACCGCCCGGCGCGCCGTCTCCTCGCTCGGGCCCAGCTCGTACATCCCGCAGATGGCCGCCGACCAGGGCCGCAGCGCGGGGCGGTCGGCCTGCGGAATGCCGAGCATCTCGGCGATGACGGCCACCGGCAGCGGTTCGGCGACCGCCGTGATGAGATCGCCGCCGCCCGAGGCGACGAGGGAGTCGACGAGTTCGTCCGCGAACCGCCGGATCGTCGGCACCAGCGCCTCGACCGTCCGCGGGGTGAACGCCTTGGAGACGAGCCGCCGCAGCCGGGTGTGGTCCGGCGGTTCGAGATCGAGCATGCCGTGGTCGTTGAGGGTGTGGAACGGCTCGTGCTCGGGCGGCGGCGCGGTGCGGCCGAACTCCTCATGGCTGAAGCGGTGCAGATAGGTGCGGCCGAGCCGGCGGTCCCGCAGCAGGGCGCTGACATCCGCATGCCGCGGGATCAGCCACTGGCGGGAGGGCTCGAACCAGTGCGCACGGCCGCGCTCGCGCAGCGCGGCGTACGCCGGATACGGGTCCGCGACGAACGACGGCTGCCACGGGTCGAAGGCGGGGGCTTCCGCACTGCTGCTGCTCATCCCCGGACGGTACCGCCGGGCCCGCCCGGCCTCCAGGGCCCGCCGGATCCTCCAGGGCATGCTCAGGGGCCTCCGGGGACCTTCCCAGCCTCCAGAGCATGCTCATGCCTCCAGGGCCCCCAGCGCCCGGCTCAGCCTCCAGGGGTCACCAGGCGGGCCTCGTACGCGAACACCGCCGCCTGGGTCCGGTCGCGCAGCCCCAACTTCACCAGGATCCGGCTGACATGCGTCTTCACCGTCGACTCGGCGACGATCAGCCGCTCGGCGATCTCGGCGTTGGAGCAGCCCTGGGCGACCAGCACCAGGACCTCGTTCTCCCGCTCGGTCAGCTCGGCCAGCCGCCCCTGTGGGGAGGGAAGCGGGCCACCGAACCCGGCGGCCTCCCCGATCCGCGAGAACGTGGTGATCAGGCGCTTGGTGATGGTCGGCGCGAGCAGCGCCTCGCCCGCCGCGACGATGCGTACCGCATCGCCGAGCTGACGGGCCGAGGCGTCCTTGAGCAGGAAACCGCTCGCTCCGGAGCGCAACGCCTGGTAGACGTACTCGTCCAGGTCGAAGGTGGTCAGCACGAGCACCTTGGCGTCCGCGTCCGCCGCGACGATCTCCCGGGTGGCCTCGAGGCCGTTGACCTCCGGCATCCGGATGTCCATCAGGACGACGTCGGGGCGCAACGCGGCGACCTGGGCGATGGCCTGGCGCCCGTCGACCGCCTCGCCGATGACCTCGATATCGGGCTGGGCGTTCAGCAGCACGGAGAAGCCCTCGCGGACCATCACCTGGTCGTCGGCGATCAGCACGCGGATGGGAGCGGTGACATCGGTCGTCATGGCTTCATCGTCCCCGGCTCCGGGGCGGGCCCCGGCCGCGGGGGCGTCGCGGTGTCCGGAGCGGCGGCGTCCGCCTCGGGGACCGCGGCGGCCGGGATGAAGACCGCGACCTCGTAGCCGCCGTCCTCCTCCACCGCTCCCGCCGTCATCTCCCCGTTCAGCATCGCCACGCGCTCCCGCATCCCGAGCAGTCCGTGGCCCATGCCCGGCGAGGGGCGTACGAGCTGGGTGGGCGGGCCGTTGACGATCCGCAGGCCAAGACCGCCGAGGACATACGCGATCTCGACGCGGGCGGTGGATCCGGGGGCGTGGCGCAGCGCGTTGGACAGCGCCTCCTGGACGATCCGGTAGGCGGAGAGCTCCACACCGGAGGGCAGCGGGCGTACGGCGCCGGTGACGACGTGCTCGACGGTCAGCCCGGCCGCCCGGACCCCCGCGAAGAGCGTGTCGAGGGTGGCGAGGGTGGGCTGGGGCGCCTCGGGGTCGGCGTCGGCGTAGGCATCGGGGTCGTCGGCGCGGACGACGCCGAGGACGCGGCGGAGTTCGGTGAGCGCGGCGACCGCGTTCTCGCGGATGGTCGCGAAGCTGGTGGCCAGCTCCTCGGGCGGGTTCGCCACCCGGTAGGGCGCGGCCTCCGCCTGGATGGCGATCACGGACATGTGGTGCGCGACGACATCGTGCAACTCGCGGGCGATGGTGGCGCGCTCCTCCAGCAGGGTGCGGCGGGAGCGCTCCTCGTAGGTGGCCGACTGCTCCACGGCGACCTGCTGCTTGGTCTCGCGCAGACTGCGCCGGGCGACGACGGCGCCCACGATGCCGCAGGAGGCGACCACCATGGGGAAGGCGTTCGTGTGCCCCCCGTCGGCGCTGAAATCGCAGGCGATCCCCAACAGCGCCGTGAGCAGCAGCACCTGCCCGGCCACCCGCGGGCGGTTCCGGCTCGCGACGATCATCATCACCGCGACATGCGAGGCGAAGAGGGTCGCAGGCCAGGGCCACATGCTGCTCCCGACCGGTTCGGGGACGCCCAGGCTCCAGAAGACGCTCGCCGCGAAGGACAGCCACCAGGCGCCGATCGGCCGGTAGAGCGCCACCAGCAGGGGTACGGCACTGAGCAGGGCCAGTCCCATGTTCTCGGTCTCACTCGCCACGGCCATGAGATAGAAGGCCCCGACCACGATCGCGGCATGCGGCAACCACGGCACGTACGGCCGCACCGCCCGGGGCATCTGCCGCACCAGCGGGTGCGTGGCGGCCAGCGGCGGCACCGGGCGGAGGGCGAAGGCGCCGGTGATCAGGTCCTTCCGCAGATCGGAGAACGCCCGGCGGAGGGTGCGGAGTTCGGTCCGCGGAATCGTCTGGGTCACGCCGTCCACGGTAGAGAGCGGGCACAGCGCCGTCGTCCCCGGGAATGTGGATTGTGCGGCATCCGCCTCAAGTACTACGCGGTGGGGGCGCGGTGGGGTGGGGCGTGACTGGGTGCGCTGCGGTGCTGCGGCGCTATGAAGCGTCCGGCGGGTCTTTCCCCTCCCCGCCCCTTCCCGTAACCAGGGGCTGGGGCGGGCCCCTGGTTACGGGAAGGGGCGGGACCGCGTATCTCCTCAAGGCCCGTCGGACACCGTCTGGGTGCCGGCTTGTGCTGCCTCGGGTTGCGTGGCCGAGGTGCGCCCGGATGCTGTGCGGCCGGGAGCGCCCCCGGTCACCCGGCCGGGTGCGCACCGACGCAATGCGGCGGCGTACGCCCCGACGTCACGCGGCCAGATGCGTCCCGGGACCTCACGGCCCATTGCCGCCCGGCAATGCTCGGCCGGGAACGGGCCGATAACAACGCGCCAGGTGCACCGCGGTGCTGCGCGGCCGGGCCCGGGGCGATAGCAACGCGCCAGGTGCGCTGCGGTGCTGCGCGGCCGGGTGCGCTGCGGCCGACGGCGCCCCCATTACCTTGCCGGGCCTGTCCCGGCCACGTGGGCGATCTCGTCCGCGACGGTGTGGGCGACGGGCGTGGTGGGGTCGATGGGCGGGAAGTGTCCGCCCTCCGTCCTGACCAGCCGTACGTGCTGGCCGGCGCGGGTCGCGGCCGCCGCGAAGGCGTCCGCGACCGCCGGTGGCACGTCGATGTCGGTGCCGCCCTGCACGATGGTGGTGGGGATCGCGGTGGGCAGCAGTGCGGCGGGGTCGGCAAGGGCGAGCCGGGCCGTCAGTTCATCGCCGTCGCCGCGGACTTCACCGAGGAGTTCGCCGACGGCGCCGGAGCACACGTCCAGCGCGCGGGCCGTGGCGAGGTCCGCGATGGGGGCGAGGGCGACGACACCGCGGAGCGGGGAGGGGGAGGGCACGTGCCAGGGAGTGCCGGACGGCAGCCGATGCCGGGCCGCCGCCCACAGCACGGCGTGCCCGCCCGCGGAGTGCCCGGTGAGCACCACGCGGTCCGGGTCGACCCCGGGGAGCCCGAGCTCCCGGGCGAGGCCCGGCACGGTGTCCACGGCGGCCGCGATGTCGTCGAACGTCTCCGGCCACCGCCCCGCCCGCGCGGGGTCCGCCCCGCCCCGGCGGTATTCGACCGACGCCACCGCGAGCCCCCGCCCCGCCAGGAACGCGGCGAAGGGGGACACATGGCGCCGGTCGTAGGGGGCGCGCCAGGCGCCGCCGTGGAAGAGGAGGACCAGCGGGGCGGGGCGGGCGACCCCGAGCGGCCTGGACGGAAGGTAGAAGTCCGCCACCTGGTCCGGGTGTTCGCCGTACGCGGCGGTCCGGTCCGGAGCCACGGGTGCGAGCCCGAGGGCCGACGCCTCCTCGGCCGCTGCCCCGCCCATCGGTCAGCCCTCCTTCGGGAGCACGTCGGCCAGCACCCGCGCCGCCCGCTCCACCTCGGCGAAGCCCGTGTACAGCGGGGTGAAGCCGAAGCGCAGCACATCGGGGCGGCGGAAGTCGCCCACGACACCGCGCCGCGTCAGCTCCGCCATCACCTCCCCCGCGTCCGCGCACCGCAGCGCCACCTGGCTGCCGCGCTCCGCGTGTGCGGCGGGGGTGAGGGACCGCACGCGACCGGCCGGGACGTAGTTGTCGACGCAGCGGAGGAAGAAGTCCGTCAGGGCCAGGCTCTTGGCCCTGACGTCCTCGATCGTCACGTCGTCCCACACCTCGAGGGCGGCCTCCAGCGCCAGCATCGAGAGGATGTCCGGGGTGCCGACGCGGCCGCGGGCCGAGCCGTCGGCCGGGGTGTAGGCGGAGGCCATGCCGAAGGGGTCGGCATGCGAGTTCCAGCCGGGCAGCGGCGAGTCGAAGCGGGGCTGGTGCGCACGGGCGACGTACAGATACGCGGGCGCGCCGGGCCCGCCGTTGAGGTACTTGTACGTGCAGCCGACCGCGAGGTCGACCCCGTGGGCGTCCAGCCCGACCGGCAGGGCGCCCGCGCTGTGGCACAGGTCCCAGACGACGAGCCCGCCCGCCGCGTGCACGGCGGCCGTGGTCCCGGGCAGATCGTGGAGGCGGCCGGTGCGGTAGTCCACGTGGTTGACGAGCGCGACGGCGGTGCGCGCGCCCACGGCGGTGGGCATGTCGCCCGCCGCGACCGGCCGCAGGGCGCAGCCGGTCATCCGGGCGGCGGACTCGGCGATATAGCCGTCGGTGGGGAAGGTGGCCTCGTCGACCAGGATCTGATCGCGGTGGGCGCCGCGCTCCTGGGCGATCCGTACGGCCGCGACGACCGCCTTGAAGACGTTCACGCTCGTCGAGTCGCCCACCACGACCTGGCCGGGGGCGGCACCGACGAGCCGGCCGACGCGGTCACCGATCCGCTCCGGCGCGGTCCACCAGCCGCTCTCCTCCCAGGAGCGGATGCGCAGCTCGCCCCATTCGCGGGCGACCACCTCGGCAAGGCGGGGCGGGACGGCACGCGGCAGCGCGCCCAGCGAGTTGCCGTCGAGGTAGATCACGTCGTCGAGGGTGAAGGCGTCGCGCTTGGCGCGCAGCCGGTCGGCCGCGTCGAGCGCGGTGGCCTCGTCGCTCAGCCCGGTCCGAGGCAGCCGGGGCTCGGCCGCGCCGGACTCGACCGGACCGCGCTCGGCCGCGCCTCGCTCGGCCGCGCCAGGCTCGGCCAGACCGCGCTCGGCACCGGTCGGCTCGAGCTCGGTCGACCCAGTACCGGCCGCCCCGGACTTGGCGCCGCCCACCCCGGTCGCGGCGCCCGTCGACTCCGTACCGGACGACTCGGCCGCAGCCGGCTCGGCCCCGGGCAGCTCGGCCCCGGTGCCAGCCGGTTCGGCCCCGGTGCCGGTCGGCTCGGCCCCGGTGCCGGTCGGTTCAGACCCCGTCGGCCCGGACTCGGCACTCCTCGGCGCGGCGTCCGCCGACTCCGTGGGGATCGTCGCGTCAGACATGGCTGCGCGCCGTCCACAGCTCGGGGAAGACCGTCTTGCCCGCGCGCTTCTCCAGCCAGGCGACCCCGGCCGAGCCGCCGGTGCCGGTCTTGGCGCCCATCGCCCGCCGGGTCGCCACCAAGTGGTCGTTGCGCCAGCGCCACACCAGCTCGGCGACCTCGGTGAGCGCCTCGCCGAGCCGGACCAGCTCACCCTCGCGCGGGCCGGAGTAGATCTCCTCCCAGACCCGCTCCACCCCCGGATCGGGTTCATAGCGCAGGGCGGGATCGCGGTCCAGCACGGCGGCCGGGACGGCGAGGCCGCGGCGGGCGAGATAGCGCAGCACCTCGTCGTAGAGGCTGGGCTCGGTCAGCGCCTTCTCCAGCTCGGCGTGGACCCGCGGCGCGCCCCGGTGCGGGACGAGCATGGACGCGGACTTCTCGCCGAGCAGGAACTCCAGCCGCCGGTACATCGCCGACTGGAAGCCGGAGCCGTCACCGAGCGCGGAGCGGTACGCGTTGAACTGGCCGGGGGTGAGATGGGCCAGCGGCTTCCAGGAGGCGTTGAGCGACTCCAGCTCGTAGGCCGAGCGCTGGAGCGCGGCCATCGTCGTGGGCAGATCGTCCTCGCGCAGCGCCTGCGCGGCGGTGTGCCACTCATGGACGATCACGGTGAACCACAGCTCCATGACCTGGGTGGTCACCAGGAACACCATCTCGCCGGGGTCGTCGGAGAGGGGGCGCTGGAGGTGGGTGAGCACGGACGCCTGGACGTAGTCCTCGTACGGGGTGGTGCCGTCGAAGTCCAGATGGGGGGCCTCGAGCTCGGCCCCGCCCGGTGCGGTCCGGCTCGATGGGGCCTCGCTCGGCGTGGTCCCGCTCGGAGCGGTCCGGCCTCGGGCGGCCCCGCTCGGCGTGGTCCCGCCCGGGGCGGTCCGGCCTTGAGGGGTCCCGCCTGGGGTGGCCTGGGCCGGGGCGGCGTGGTCAGGGACAGGCTGCTGCGACATCGCATCTCCTGAGTACTGCTCGCTACCGGGTAGCGGTCCGCCCCATCCTTTCGGTCTCGGAGCCCCGGTCCCCTCGGGGCCCACAGCCGAAGGGGCCCCGCACCGCATCATCCGCGCCGCACGGACGATCGGCAAGTACGGAAGGGGCCCGTGGGGCGTACGACACCCCACGGGCCCGGTACGCCTCGTTACGTCTCGTTGCGCCTCAGGAGCGCCTCAGGAGCCCTTCGGGAGCTCCTCAGGAGAGCGTGTCCGCCGCGGTCGGGGAGCTCTCGCGCAGGAAGGTCGAGCAGCGCTCGTACTCCTCCTGCTCGCCGATGGACTGCGCGGCGCGCGCGAGCGCGTGCAGGGCGCGCAGGAAGCCACGGTTGGGCTCGTGCTCGAAGGGCACGGGGCCGTGGCCCTTCCAGCCGCTGCGGCGCAGGGCGTCGAGTCCGCGGTGGTAGCCGGTGCGGGCGTACGCGTAGGACTCGACCACCCGGCCGGCCTCGAACGCCTCGTCGGCGAGCTGGGCCCAGGCGAGCGAGGAGGCCGGGTACTTCGCGGCGACCTCGGACGGGGCCGCGCCGGAGGCGAGCAGCTCCCGTGGCTCCGGGTCGTCGGGCAGATGGGTCGGGGGCGGTCCCCCGAGCAGGTTCTCGTGAATGGCCATGGGTTCCAGTCTGCCTGGTCCAGGGCCCCACCCGACACGCTCAAGCCATGTGGTCCGCAGATCGGGGGGGGTCGAGGGGGGCGAGGGGGTCGAGGGGGTCGAGGGGCACGTCCAAGGGCGCGTCCGGCGCGAAGAGGGGTGAAGAGGGCGCGGGTCAGGTGCCGGAGCGTCCCTCACCCGGGTCCAGGGGCGGCGCCGCGGACAGGTCGCCCGGATCCAGGGGCGGCGCCGCCACACCGCAGTGGTACGCGCACTCAGGGCGGCACAGCAGCCCCTCCGTCCGTACGGCGCCCTCGGTACGTTCCGCCGGTACGGCGGCCGGCTCGGTGGTCGGCACGGCGGCCGGCTCGGCCCGCTCCGGCGCCGGGCCCACCTCCGCGCCCGCCCCCGCCTCCTCGCCCACCGGCTCCAGGGCGTCCGAGCGCACCGTGCGCCAGGCGAGGACCGCCCCCACCACCAGCACCCCGGCACAGATCGGCATCGCCCGCCGGAAGGTGTCCCCGAACGCGTCCGCCGACCGGTACGCCTCCGGGCCCATCCCCGCGAGCAGCGGCAGCGCCGCCACCGCGATCAGGCCCGCCGCACGGGCCGCCGCGTTGTTGACGCCGCTGGCCAGACCCGCGCGGGCGACGTCCACCGAGGCCAGGACGGTCGCGGTGAGCGGGGCGACCACCACCACCATGCCCATGCCCAGCACCAGCAGCGCGGGCAGGATGTCCCGCCAGTAGACCGCCCCCACCCCGGCCCGGGTCATCAGCAGCATCCCCGCCGCGCACAGCAGCGGGCCCACGGTCAGCGGGATCCGCGGGCCGATGCGCTTGCCCAGCTCTCCCGAACGGGCCGACAGCAGCAGCATCAGCGTGGTCGTCGGCAGCAGCGCGGTACCGGCGGCGAGCGCGGAGTAGCCCACGACCACCTGAAGGTCGAGCACCGAGAGGAAGAAGAAGCCGCCGAAGGCCGCGTAGACGCACAGGGTCACCGCGTTGACGGCGCTGAACTGGTGGGAGGAGAAGATGGAGAGCGGCAGCATCGGCTCGCGCCGCCGGTGCTCCACGAGGACGAAGACCACTCCGAGCGCCAGCCCGGCCACGGCCGGGACCACCACGGCGGGCGAGGCGCCCTTCTGCGGCGCGGCGATCAGCGCATAGGTGATCAGGCCGAGGGTCGCCGCCCCCAGCACGGCACCGAGGACGTCGAACCGGCCGTGCGCCCGCGGATTGCTGGTCTCCGGTACATGGCGCAAAGCGACCGGCACACACACCGCGGCCAGGGGCACATTGATGAAGAACACCCAGCGCCAGCCGGGCCCGTCCACCAGCCAGCCGCCGAGGAACGGCCCGATGGCCGCCCCCACCCCGCCGAAGCCGGACCACAGCCCGATCGCCCGCGCCCGGTCGTCGTGGTGGATCACCGACTGGATCAGCGCGAGCGACCCCGGGGTGAGCAGCGCCCCGCCGATGCCCTGCAGCGCCCGCGCGGCGATGAGCACCCCGGCGTTCGGCGCCAGTCCGCACGCCAGCGAGGCCAGCGAGAACCACACCACCCCGGTGACGAACACCCGCCGCCGCCCGAACCGGTCCCCGAGCGCCCCGCCGAGCAGGATCAGCCCGGCGAGGGTGAGCATGTAGGCGTTGACGGTCCACTGCAGTACGGGGAGATCGGCACCCAGGTCGAGCCCGATGCGCGGCAGGGCGACATTGACGACGGTGCTGTCGAGCAGGGCCATGGCGGAACCCAGCACGGTGGTGAACACCAGCCACCGCCCGGCCGGCACGGAGAGCCTGACCGGCTGACCGTTTCCCGGAGCGCGGCCCGCCCCGGGCGTGGCTCCGCCCATACCTGGATCATCCTCGTCTTGCCGTTTGTGGGCAATCGTTCCGCAGGGCGGGACGGGTGGGCACAAACGGGCCACCGACCCGCACCCGAAAACGAATCCGCGAGGCGCACGGCAAACGGGCCCGGCGGCTCGCCGCGAAGGCGAGCGCCGGGCCCGTAAGAGCGAGCCGGAGAACGGACTACTTCAGCTTCGTGCCCGTGGACCGAAGGTTCGCGCAAGCCTGGGTGACCCGCTCCGACATCCCCTTCTCGGCCAGCTTGCCCCAGCTCCGCGGGTCGTACTGCTTCTTGTTGCCGACCTCGCCGTCGACCTTCAGCACCCCGTCGTAGTTGCGGAACATGTGGTCCGCGATCGGGCGGGTGAAGGCGTACTGGGTGTCCGTGTCGAGGTTCATCTTCACCACACCGTTCTCCAGCGCGGTGCGGATCTCCTCCTCCGTGGAGCCGGAGCCGCCGTGGAAGACGAAGAAGAACGGGTCCTGCTTGCCGTACTTCGCGGCGACACCGTCCTGGAGCTCACGCAGCAGCTCCGGGCGGAGGACGACATTGCCCGGCTTGTAGACGCCGTGGACGTTGCCGAACGAGGCGGCGAGCAGGTAGCGGCCCTTGTCGCCCAGGCCGATGGCCTCGGCGGTGCGCAGGGCGTCGTCGACCGTCGTGTACAGCTTGTCGTTGATCTCGTGGGTGACGCCGTCCTCCTCGCCACCGGTCGGGGTGATCTCGACCTCGAGGATGATCTTCGCCTTGACGGCCTCGGCGAGCAGCTCCCGCGCGATGCTGAGGTTGTCGTCGAGCGTCTCGGCGGAGCCGTCCCACATGTGGGACTGGAACAGCGGGTTCTGACCGTTGGCGACGCGCTCCTGGGAGATCTTGAGCAGCGGGCGGACATAGCCGTCCAGCTTGTCCTTCGGGCAGTGGTCGGTGTGGAGGGCGATGTGCACCGGGTACTTCTCGGCGACGACATGCGCGAACTCGGCGAGACCGACCGCACCGGTGACCATGTCCTTGCTGTACTGGCCACCCAGGAACTCGGCACCACCGGTGGAGATCTGGACGATGCCGTCGCTCTCCGCCTCGGCGAAGCCGCGGAGGGCGGCGTGCAGAGTCTGCGTCGAGGTCACGTTGATCGCGGGGTAGGCGAACTTGCCTGCCTTCGCCCGGTCGAGCATCTCGTTGTAGATCTCAGGGGATGCGATGGGCATCTGACCGCTCCTTGTATGTGCGGGTTAGTCGTACTCGGCCCTGACCTAGGGGCGACGTCATCGTCGGGGCCATAATCCCAGACTCCGTCGATTGCTCCACACGGCGCACGCGGAGACCACACGGACGGGGGTGGGTGGTTTCACGTGAAACGTCCGACCGTCCCACCCACCACGATTCAGCTCAGCTCGAGGTCGGCAAGCGAGTACGCCGGGAGGTACGGCAGCCCGGCGTCCGCGATCGCAGGCGCGGCGCCGCGCTCGACGATCGTCGCGACCGCGACGACCTCCGCACCCGCCTCCCGTGCCGCCTCCACCGCGGTCAGCGGCGAACCGCCGGTGGTGGAGGTGTCCTCCACCACCAGCACCCGGCGACCCGCGATGTCCGGGCCCTCGATCCGCCGCTGCATCCCGTGCGTCTTCTGGGCCTTGCGGACCACGAAGGCGTCGAGCCGACGGCCGCGCGCGGCGGCCGCGTGCAGCATGGACGTGGCCACCGGGTCGGCGCCCAGCGTCAGACCGCCCACCGCGTCGTACTCCAGATCGGCCGTGGCCTCGAGCATGACCTGCCCGACCAGCGGCGCGGCCTCGGCGTCCAGGGTGATCCGGCGCAGGTCGATGTAGTAGTCGGCCTCACGCCCGGAGGAGAGGGTCACCTTGCCGTGGACCACGGCCTTGTCCTTGATCTGCTGCAGCAGGGCGTCACGCGCATCGCTCATGCGCATGAGCTTAGGCGGTGGCCCTCGGAACCCCTCACGGCACTCCGTTCCCGCAGGCCGAGCCGCCCCGCTCCGCACCATGAGGCCACTCGTCAGGCCGCTCCTCAGGCCGCTCGTCAGGCCGCTCCTCAGGCCGCTCGTCAGGCCGCTCCTCAGGCCGCTCGTCAGGCCGCTCCTCAGGCCAGCGTGCGCCAGCTCCAGGTCATGGAGAGCTCCAGCGGATCGATGGGGGTGACCAGGCGCGGCAGGAGGTTGAGGCCGTTGGGCGGGCCGGACTGCGGTTCGACGCACACCGCCTCCGCCTGCTCGTCGTAGACGACCACCCACTCCGTGCGGCTGGTGACCTTCAGTTCCAGCCGGCCGGGCCAGGTGAGCGTGACGTCCACCCCCTGCGGCATGCCGAAGCAGTCGTCCCAGGGGCCGGGCTTCGGCGCGATCCGGCGGCCGGTGGGGAGGTGGTCCTCCCCGCGCTCCTCCTGCCATGCGGCGTCGAAGGCGATCTCGGCATCGGCACCGCCGTCGCCCAGGTTCCGCAGGAACCACGGATGCCAGCCCACCTGCGCCGGGAAGGAATCGCCGTCGGTCTCCACGCTCATGGTGACGGTCGCGCTGTCCGGGGAGAGCTCGAAGGTCTGGGTGACCCGGCCCTCGTACGGCCAGGGGTCGGCGAGTTCATAGGTGAAGGCCGCGGTGGACTGGCCGGTCCTGACCTGGCTCCAGGCGACGTTCCGGCCGGTTCCGTGGATCGCGTGCGGCGGGGAGTTGATGGGCAGTTGGTGGGTCTGCCCGCCATTGCGGAACCGGCCAAGACCGGTCCTACCGCACCACGGCACCATCGGGAACGCCCCGAACCGCGGGCCCTGTCGCAGCAGCTCCGTACCGCCGATGCGCAGTGAACCGATACAGCAGCCGTTCTCGGGTGAGACGGTCAGCTCGGCGTCCCCGGCGGTCAGCCGTACGCCCTTGGTCTCCGGTGTCTCTTCGGTGGTCACAGCTACCGACCCTATGCGCACACGGTCATCGGCGGCGGCGAAGTACCCGACGGCCCACGACGACGACGGAGGCGATCACCACCGCCGCGGCGGGCGCGGCCCAGCGCAGGGTGGCGCTGGTGGAGACGGTCTCGGGCGCGGGGACGGGGGCGTAGCGGCCGCGCGGCGGGGCGTGGTCGACCTCCTCCGTGGAGCGGCCGATCATCGTGCGGCGGGCGTGGGCGGCCTCGGCCGGGGGCTCGTCGTCCAGGTCGTCGAGATCGGCGAGGTCGCCGAAGCCGACGGGCTCCTCGACGGCGTCCGGGTCGTCGACGTCCTCGAGGTCGCCGACGTCGTCGATGTCCATGTCGTCGGCCGACAGCGGAAGCTCGGCCTCGGTCGGCAGCCCGGACTCCTCCGCGGCGGCGCCCTTACCGGCGTCAGCGTCACCATCACCGGCCTCGTCCTCAGCGGCCTCGTCGGTGGGCCTGCCAGGGGCCTCGTCCTCGGTGACGGCGGTGATCGGGGACTTCTGCAGCCCGGCGGTGAGCGCCGAGGCGAACCGGTCCAGCATCCGGCGGGCCACGGTCGTGGAGGCCTCGTCGTCGAACTCGGCCAGCCGCCCCTCGCTGTGGACCGTCCCGGCGCAGCTCAGCTCCGTACCGCCCTCGACGGGCTTGGGCGTCACGGTCAGCGCCAGCTTCACCGAGCCGCTGCCGCGCGCCTCGGTGCCCTCGCCCTCGATCTCGAAGGCATCGGCGCGCCGACCGACGCGCAGCACGCCGCGGTAGGTGATGGTGGACCCGCCGATGCGCAGCCGCAGCCGGCCGGAAAGCGGCCCGGCGGCCTCATCGGCGTCCCGCTGGAGCCCGGGGACGCAACGGGCGACGCGATCGGGCTCCGCGAGCGCCAGCCGGACGGTGTCGACGGGAAACGGAACGAACACCTCATGCTCCATAGCTCAAAACACTACCCATCGCTCGTTACCTGAGACCCGTTCCCGGTCAACTTTCCGCACCGGGCGCGCCGCCCACGGCAGCCTTGCCCTGTGGTCTCCCCCGTGGCCCCGCCCCCGGCGAGGGCCTGCCGAGGCGCCTCACTCCCCATACCGCGGCCGCATCAATGTGGAGGGCGGCAGTCCCGCCTCCCGGTGCCGCTCGGCGGCGCGACGGGCCGCCCGAAGCCCCTCCTCCGTCAGCGAGCGCGGCCGCGGATCGTGGGGGGCCAGCCGCACCCCCACCGGGGAGCGCGCCGCCAGCACGAAGCCCCAGTCCTGCGGGGAACCACGGCCGGGACGCGGGGAGCCACGGCCCGGGCGCGGGGCGTCGATCACATAGGGCGCGGTCCGCAGCCCGACCGAGCGCATCGTCGCGTCCACCGTCCAGAACGCCCGTGGCTCGGGCCGCAGCGGTCCGGCGTGGACCACCAGCCGGCCGCCGGGCGCCAGCGCCCGCTCGGCCAGGCCGTAGAACTCCTGCGAGTAGTACTTGGTGCTCGGGGTGAGCTCGGGGGCGGGCAGATCGCAGACCACCACGTCGTACGCCATGGACCGGCGCAGCCAGTCGAAGGCGTCCGCCGTCACCGCCCGCACCCGCGGATCGCGGTAGGCGCCGCCGTTGAGCGCGGACAGGCCCGGATCGCGGCGGGCCAGCCGCACCACCTCCGCGTCGCGCTCCACGACGGTCACCGACCGGACCCCCGGGTACCGCAGGACCTCGCGCACCGCGAGCCCGTCGCCCCCGCCCAGCACCAGGACCCGGCCGTGCGGTCCGGCGGCCATCGCCGGGTGGATCAGCGCCTCGTGGTAGCGGACCTCGTCGCGCCCGCTGACCCGCAGCCGCCCGTTGACGAAGAGGGCCAGCGGCCGCCCGCTCGCCCCGCCGCCCACGAGCACGATCTCCTGCTCGCCGGTGCGCAGCGCGACTCGCACCCCCGGTCCGTAGACGGCCTGCCGGGCGGCCCGCTCGAAGGACGGGGTCAGCACGGCACCGGCGGTCAGCGCGGCGAGCACCAGCCCATTGGCGACGATCAGCGTCCACCGCGCCCGTACGCTCAGATCGCGGCGGAAGAGCCAGAGCACCAGCGCCCCGCCCGCGACCGCGTTGACCGCGCCGGTGACCAGCGCGCCGGTCAGCTGGCCGAACGCGGGCAGCAGCAGAAAGGGAAAGGCGAGCCCGCCGACCAGCGCGCCCACATAGTCCGCCGCGAACAGATCGGCCACCGCGCCCCCCGCGTCCTGCCGGCGCACCCGCTGGATGAGGGTCATCAGCAGCGGCACCTCGGCTCCGATGAGCACCCCGATCGCGAACGAGAAGCCGACAAGCGCGGAGCGCGAGTGACCGCCCCATGCGAAGCAGGCGTACAGCGCCATCGCCGAGCAGCCGCCGACGAGCGCGAGCACCGCCTCGACCGCGCCGAAGCCGACGGCGGCCCGGCAGCGCAGCCGCTTGGCCAGCAGCGAGCCGACGCCCATGGCGAAGACCATCACGGACAGCACCACGGATGCCTGGGTGACCGAGTCACCCGCCAAGTACGAGGCCAGCGCGACGAGTTCGAGCTCGTAGACGAGACCGCAGGCGGCGCAGACGAAGACGGTGCCGAGAACGAGGAAGCGGCCGAGCGTCGCCCGCACGGGCAGCCGCGCCGGAGGGCCGGACTCCGGCGACGACGGCGCATCCGAGACGGCGGACATCGGCGAATCGATCACAAAGGGAACGCTACGTTACATATCGCTTACGCCTCGTCCCCCACACGAGTGCATTGCCGTTCACGCATCGGGCACCGACGGCCTCGCGAACACCCTGGACCGCCTTTAGGCACACGGCACTTGGGGCGACCGCCCATCGGGCAGGCCACCTATCTCGAGCCCGCCCGCGCCCGGCGGCCGGAGCGCGGCCGGCACCCGGGCCCCCACACAGGTGCGGGTGGTGACCAGCCGCCCCTCCTGGGGGTAGGCATGCCAGGTCCGCCAGCCCACCGTGCCCTCGTGCCACTGCGCGAGCAGCGCCGTGAACGCGTTCGGACTGCCGGGAAAGGTGCCGGCCAGCCCGTGCGGATGGTCGGCCACCAGCGCGAGCAGCTCCTGCGCGCGCCCGGCGAAGGCCCCTTGCGACAACTCCTCTACGCGCGCCGCGAATTCGTATTCGCGGCCGTCGACGAGCGTGGAAACCCCCAGCGGAAGCGCGGTGCTGTTGCCGGACATGCAGGCGACGGTCTCCGAGCAACGGCTGCCCTCCCCTTCGAGGAGGACCTGATGCGAGGCCCCCAGGAGCCTCAACTGGACGTCGAAACCATGAAGTTGAAGATCAAGCACGGCGAGGGCGGGAAGCGGTTCCCGTCCCAGGCCCCAGGCGAGGTCAGCGGCGCGGGTATCGGTGTAGGCAGTCTTGAGGGTCGTGAGCATGGATCGGCTCCGCAAGCACGCAATGGAAAAAAGATGGGCCGACTGGCCCCGCGGTGAACCAGGGGCATGCGCATACGCCGGCTCGTGCCCACGTGGGGCCGTAAGGTCGATGGTGGTATACGGAATCATGAAATGCTGGGCGCCACATCGTTTTTACCCATCTTCGCCGGGTTTCCACCCCCTAGGGCGCCTTCTAGGTCAAGTGTTCAACAAGGCCGCGCCCGGCGCACGTTGGCGCGCCGGGCGCGGGCTCATTGCTTCACGGCCGTAAGAACGGCGTGGCGACCATATGGACGGCGTGACCGTAAGGACGGCATGGCGACCGTAAGGACGCGTGGTGGCCAGGGGATCAGGGGGATCAGGCGCCCCCACCGCAGCCACCGCCACCACCACCGCCGCCGCCGCCACCGCAGCCTCCCCCGCCACCGCAGCCACTTCCGCCGCCGCAGCCACCGCCGCCGTGGTGGCCACCCCCGTGATGGCCACCACCGCCGTCGCCACCGGCCCACCAGCTGCCACCGGCCGCCCCACTGGAACCCGCACCCCAGGACCGCTTGCGCCGCCCGCTGTTCCCCTTCGACCGACCGGCGCCCAGCGCGGCGAGCGCCGCGAACGTGAACGCCACCACGACCAAGATGACGACAGGACCCATGGTCCTCACTCTCCTTCCATCCCCCGTAGCGAGGTACCGCTTCGTACCTGTCGTCTCCCCTGCCCGACCTCACCCGGGTCGAAAGCGAAGTTGAGGAAGTCCAGAGGTTCGGCGCGGCGTGACTGGCCGTGGGCTCGGCGGGGTAATTTGCCGTGCATGCACAGGAGCCGTGTGTACGCCGTTCTGATCGACGCGCCCAAAGCCGAGGCCGACCGGGCGACCGCCTTCTGGTCAGCGGCCCTCGGCGTCACCGCCGAGTCGTATCCGCCGGAGCCGCAGTTCACCACGCTCCATGAGGCTCTGCCGGGGCTGGTCACCGCCGTCCAGGCGGTCGACGACGCGCCCCGTATCCACCTGGACTTCGAGACCGACGACGTCGAGGCGGAAACCGCGCGCCTGCTCGCCCTGGGGGCTGAGCAGATCGCGCAGTGGCAGGAGTGCCGGGTGCTCCGCGTTCCCGGCGGCCACGTGATGTGCGTACTGCCCCAGGAGACCGACCCGGAGACCTTCCGGGCACAGGCCAACGTCTGGCCCTGACGCCGGTGCGTGGGACCAGCCACGACACAGCCGCGGACGAACGACCGCCCCTCGCGGCACTTCCCGCGGAGCGCCTAGCGGTGCTCCCAGTGATGCGGATCGGCTTCCAGGACCGCGCGATCCCAGTCGGCCAGTTCGGCGGCCGCCTCGTAGGTGCTGTGCAGGAATTCGGTCAGCGTCCGGTCCGGATCGGCCGCGGTGGCGACCGTCTCGTAGGGCAGTACGAACTCACCGACGTCCCGCCGGTACGAGGCCGCCGCGGGCTGGACCGGCTGGTCGGCGAAACCGGCGGGCTCGGGGTAGGCGTAGGAGTAGAAGCCGCCCTCCTCCCCGCCGCCGGGCCAGAAGCCGCAGCTGGAGAGCTCGACGGAGTACGCCTCCTGGGTCACCCGGTCCGGCAGGTTCGGCACCCCGCCGGGGGGATGCGGCGGCGCGGTGCGGCCGGAGAAGCGGGTGACGGCCAGGTCCATCGCTCCCCAGAAGAAGTGCACGGGGCTGGCCTTGCCGACGAAATGCGACCGGAATTCCCCGAACACCCGGTGTGCGTTCAGCAATTGCCCCCAGAAGAGCCGGGTGGCGTGCGGGTCGTACACCGCGTGCCGGTGATCCTCCGGGAAGGGGATCGACACGGGCACCTCGTTCGGGCGGGGGTACACCCGGGTCTGGATGCCCAGGTCCCCCAGCACCCCCATGATCTCGGAGTAGAACTGGGACACCGGTTTGGACTCCAGCACCAGCTCGCGCCGGCTCCCGTCGCTGACCCGAATCCCCAGCCGCTGTTCGACGAAGTCGAACTCGATATCGAATGCCCCGCCGCGATACGGAATCGTCGACGTACTCAGCCCGCGCGGGGTGACATACAAGGTCACCTGCCACCACTGATTGGCCGGTGGCGCATGATCCAGCCGGATCTTGCCGACGATCTGGGTCCACATATGCAGCGTGTCCCGCGCCTCGGCCCAGTCCTCCAGCCGAAGCCGCGGCCAGGCCCCCGCCTGCTGTGTCTGCTGCTCGGCCATCTCGCCTCCCGCGGGGTCTCACGACTCCGGCAAAAGCGCATTCGATCACCGTCAATACATTCCGACCCGGCCGAGTACCCGTCCATCCCGCCACCGAAAACGAGCGCGGAAGAACTAGCGAGTACGGCCCGCGCCGGGTGGCACCACCATCGAGCGCGGCGCCCCACACCGGTCACCGCATCGGGCATCGACCGAACGCATACTGGAGTATGCTCGACACATGGCCGCCACGACGCGCATCACCGTCACCCTGCCCACCGAGCAGGTCGAAGAGCTGAGAAAGCTCACCGACAACGTGTCCGGCTATGTGGCCGAAGCGGTGGCCCGGCAGATCCGGCACCAACTCCTCGGCGACGATCTACGGCGCCATCAGGAGGAGGAAGGCGCCTTCACGGATGAGGAGCTGGCCGACGCCCGCGCCAAGATCTTCGGCACCGCCGACGGCGCCGGCCGCACGGACGCCGCGTGAGCACACACCTTGAGACCGTCGTCCTGGACTCCCAGGGACTGTCCGCCTGGGTCGCCCAGGACCGCAAGGTTCTCGCGATGTTCCAGGTGTTCCACGAAATGGGAGCCGATCTCGTCGTCAGCGCCAACACCATCGTCGAAGTCAGCCATGCGCGAGTAAACCTCCCACGCCTGAACTGGGCCCTCTCACGGGTCAAGGTCGAACCCGTCACCGAGCAGGCGGCCAAGGCCGCCGCCGAGCTACTCACGTCAGCAGGGCTGCACGGGCACAAGTACGCGATCGACGCCACTGTCGCCGAGGCGGCACTACGCCAGCCGCCACCCGTCGCCGTGCTCACCTCCGACACCGACGACATGGCCAAGCTCTGCGATGACCGCGTGCGACTGATCGCCCTATGAGGTGCGGGAGTACGGTCGGCGCGCTGCGATCAGTCGCTCAACGGCCGTGCGGAAGTACCCGGCGTCCACGCGCCGACGGTGCCTGTCCTCACCTTCCTTGTGGAGAACCAGGCTGCCGTCCTCCGATGAGCTTCAGTCACGGACGTGGTCCAACTTCCGAAACGACTGTGAGGAGTGATCCGAGTGGACCTGTACAGCATCATGTGCGTGAGTGACCGGATCAAGGCACTGGAGTGGTTCGAGGCGTTCTTCGGGCGCCCAGCGGACGAGACCATAGGCGAGGAATACCTGTGGCAGGTCGGTGAGAACGCGTGGGTCGTCGTTGACGATCGGGACGTGCGGGCTGAGCGAGTAGGCGGAGCCATGATCACGCTCGGCGTGAATGACCTCGACAACATCCTGGCCCGGCTCGCCGCACAGGGGATCGACCACGAACCGGTCGAGACCTACAGCAACGGCGTACGCCATGTCGTCGTGCTGGACCCCGACGGGAACAGCCTGTCGCTCGCCGAGGCGCCCACCCGGTGAGCGTTTTCCAACCTCAATCCCCCCGATGCCAGAAGACCGAGACCACCGGCCCCACGATCTGCGCCCCGGCCGCGAGCCGCGCCGTCACCACCGACCCCGCGAGCCCTTCTGCTTCCTCGCGGCTCTCCGTCGCCGTCGCCACCTGAAGGAAATCAGTCATAGCGCGAGCGTAGCCCCGAGCCCGAAACCGTCGGTGCCCGCCAGAGTTGAGGAAGGCCGCCGCTTCGGCGGAGTATGGGCGCCATGGGACGACCGCCGCTCAATCGCCGACTGGCCGCCTTCGGGACCACGATCTTCGCCGAGATGTCCGCCCTCGCCGTGCGCACCGGCGCGATCAATCTGGGGCAGGGTTTTCCGGACACCGACGGGCCCGAGGAGGTGCGCGAGGCCGCCGTACGGGCGCTGCGGGACGGGCGGGGCAATCAGTATCCGCCCGGGCCGGGAGTGCCGGAGCTGCGTACCGCCGTCGCCGAGCACCAGCGGCGCTGGTACGGGCTGGGCTTCGATCCCGATAGCGAGGTGCTGATCACCGCGGGCGCCACCGAGGCCATCGCGGCGTCGCTGCTGGCGCTGGTGGAGCCGGGGGACGAGGTGGTCGCGCTGGAGCCGTACTACGACTCGTACGCCGCCTGCATCGCCATGGCGGGCGGGGTCCGCGTCCCGGTCACCCTCCGCCCGGACGGGGACACCTTCCGGCTGGATCTGGACGAGCTGCGGGCCGCCGTCACCGACCGCACCCGGCTCATCCTGCTCAACACCCCGCACAACCCCACCGGCACCGTGCTCACCCACGATGAGCTGGCCGCGGTCGCCGAGCTCGCCGTCGAGCGCGATCTGCTGGTGGTCACCGACGAGGTCTACGAGCATCTCGTCTTCGGCACCGCGCACACCCCGCTCGTCTCGTTCCCGGGGATGCGCGAGCGGACCGTCACCATCAGCAGTAGTGGCAAGACCTTTTCGTTCACCGGCTGGAAGGTCGGCTGGGTGACCGGCGCTCCCGAGCTGGTCACGGCGGTGCGCTCGGCCAAGCAGTACCTCACTTACGTCTCGGCGGGGCCCTTCCAGTACGCGGTCGCCGAGGCGCTGCGCCTGCCCGACGCCTATTTCCACGGCATCCGCGAGGATCTCCGCGCCAAGCGCGATCTGCTGGCCGATGGCCTGACCGACGCGGGCTTCCAGGTCTTCCGCCCCTCGGGCACGTACTTCATCACCACCGACATCCGGCCGCTCGGCGAGACCGACGGCTTCGCCTTCTGCCGTTCCCTCCCCGAGCGCTGCGGGGTGGTCGCCGTCCCCAACGCGGTCTTCTACGACCACCAGGACCAGGGCTCGCCGTTCGTCCGCTTCGCCTTCTGCAAGCGCGATGAGGTCCTTACGGACGCCGTCGCCCGCCTGAAGACGCTCGGCGCCGGCTGACGCGGCGGGCTCCGGCTGACGCGGCGGGCTCCGGCTGACGGGACGGCACCGGCTGACGCGGCGCCTCCGGTCACCCGGGTAGGCCCGGTAAGTCCCCGGATCACCCGGGCAGGCCCGGTAAGTCCCCCGGATGGGCCTTCCGGGTCGCGGGCGTCCGCGGTTCGGCGGATGGTCGGTGTTGTCCGCCGGGCCCCCTGGTCCGTCCCCTCCCGGGGGCTCGGCGCATGTCCATCGGGTGCCCGTACCGGAGGTTTCCGTGTCCGCCGACACCACCGCGTCCACCCGGGCCCCGGAACCCCCAGGACCACCGGCCGCACGGCGGGGCGTGCGGGCGTCGCTGGGGCGGGCGTGGCTCGCGCTGGCGGTGTACGCGACGGTGCGGGCGGCCGGGATCGGGTGCGTGGCGGTGGGGGCCTGGCGGACCGGGAAGCATCCGCGGACGCAGCTCGGGCACTACTGGGACAGCCTCTGGTACGTGGGCATCGCCCAGCACGGCTACGGCACCAGCCGGCCCTCCGTCACCCACCCCGGCCTGGCCTTCAGCGATCTCGCGTTCTTCCCGCTCTACCCGGCGCTGATCAGGGGCGTCACGAGTGTCGTGCCACTGAGCGCGGTGACGGCGGGGCTGCTGACCACCTGGGTCACGGCCGGGCTGGCGGCCTGGGGCATCCACGCGGTCGGGGAGCGGCTGTACGGGCGGCGGGTGGCCCTGATGCTGGTGGCGCTGTGGGGGCTGCTGCCGCATGCGGTCGTGGAGTCCATGGGGTACACGGAGTCGCTGCTGACGGCGCTGGCGGCCTGGTCGCTGTACGCGTTGCTGACCCGGCGCTGGCTGTGGGCCGGGGCGCTCGCCCTGTGCGCGGGGGCCACGCGGCCCAACGGGATCGCGGTCGCGGCGGCGGTGTGCGCGTACGCGGCCGCCGAGGTCTGGCGGCGCCGTGGGCGTACGTCCTGGCGGGTGTGGGCGGGCGCGGCGCTGTCACCGCTGGGCTGGCTCGGCTACATCGGCTGGGTGGGGGTGCGGCGCGGCACCTGGCGCGGCTATCTGGACGTCCAGGACCGCTGGGGCACCTCGTTCGATCTCGGTGCGAGCGGCTTCCGCAGCGCCCGCGGCCTGATCATGGGGAACGGCTCACTGCCGCATTACATGTCGCTGATCGTCATCGGCGCCTCGCTGATCTCGCTGATCCTGCTCGCGCTGCGCCCGCCGCCGCTGCCGCTGGTCGTCTACACCCTGGTCCTGGTGGCCATCGCGCTCACCGGCTCGAACTACTTCGCGTCCAAGCCGCGCTTTCTGCTGCCCGCCTTCCCGCTGCTGTTCCCGGCGGCGCTGGCGATGGCAAGAGCCCGGCCCCGCACCGCCGTCCTGGTGGGCGGGGCGCTGGCCGGGCTCTCCTGTCTCTATGGGGCGTATCTGCTGACCGTGGCGCGCAGCCCGGCCTGACCGAGATCCGGGCGGCCCGGGGCTTGCGCCACGGCTCCCGGCTCAGGCCTGGCCGTCGCCGTCGTCCGGCTTGTCGTCGCCGTCGGACTCGATGTCGGCCTCCAGACCGAGCTGTTCGACCAGCCAGCGGTCGAACTCGATCGAAGCCCGCACCCAGCTGACCGTGCTGGATACGAAGTGCTCAAGGCTGACGCCGGTGCCGATCAGCATCTGCGCCTCGCCGATCAACCGGACCGTGCCGTCGTCATTGGTGTGGGTGTAGACCTTCGGCCACAACGTGCGGCGGTTCCAGTCGTCGATCGCCTCGAGCAGCCGCGGCTTCTCGTCGATGCCATGCGGCCGGTCGTAGAACGTACGGACGGAGAAGACCTGCTGCTCCTCCTCCCCGCGGAACATGAAATAGGTGCGGAACTGCTCCCACGGCGCGGCGAGGTCCCCCTCCTCGTCGACGACGTACTTCAGCTCCATCTGCTCCAGCAGCTGCTTGACCAGATCCTGGTCGGGCAGCACGGGGCCGCTCGGACCCGTCGGTTCGGGCTCGGGCTGACCCCCGAAATTCGGAATCGAGGACGGGTCGATGCTCACCGTGGATTTCCCTTCGTATGGAATACCGCCATCCTCCCTCACACCCGCCCCCGCCGTGCAACCCCGGCCGTACATTGCCCGATCCGGCCGAACGAGGACCGGCCGGACCTATTGCCGGGACGTGCCCGGGACGTGCCCGGGAGGCGCCGGAAACTATTGCGCGGGGCCCACCAGAAGCTCGTCGCCGACCCGGTCCACCCGGACCTTGTCGCCGTCGCGGATCTCCCCGGCGAGGATCTCCTTGGCCAGCTGGTCGCCGATCGCGGTCTGGATCAGCCGGCGCAGCGGGCGCGCTCCGTACGCCGGGTCGTTGCCCTCCTCGGCCAGCCATTCCAGCGCGGCCGGGGTGACGTCGAGGGCCAGCCTGCGGTCGGCGAGGCGGCGGGCCAGCCGGGCGATCTGGAGCTCGGCGATCCGGGCCAGCTCGGGCCCGCTGAGCGCGGAGAAGACCACCAGGTCGTCCAGGCGGTTGAGGAATTCCGGCTTGAAGGAGGTCCTTACGGTCTCCAGCACGCTCTGCTTCTTCTCCTCCTCGCCGAGCAGCGGATCCATCAGGTACTGGCTGCCCAGGTTGGAGGTGAGCACCAGGATGGTGTTGCGGAAGTCCACCGTCCGGCCCTGCCCGTCGGTGAGCCGCCCGTCGTCGAGCACCTGCAACAGAACGTCGAAGACCTCGGGGTGGGCCTTCTCCACCTCGTCCAGCAGCACCACGCTGTACGGGCGGCGGCGCACCGCCTCGGTGAGCTGGCCGCCCTCCTCATAGCCGACGTACCCGGGCGGGGCGCCGACCAGCCGGGCCACGCTGTGCTTCTCGCCGTACTCGCTCATGTCGATGCGGACCATGGCCCGCTCGTCGTCGAAGAGGAAGTCGGCGAGCGCCTTGGCCAGCTCGGTCTTGCCGACGCCGGTGGGGCCGAGGAAGAGGAACGAACCGGTGGGCCGGTCCGGGTCGGCGATGCCCGCGCGGGTCCTGCGCACGGCGTCCGACACCGCCCTTACGGCTTCCAGCTGGCCGATCAGCCGCTTGCCCAGCTCCTCCTCCATGCGCAGCAGCTTCTTGGTCTCGCCCTCCAGCAGCCGGCCGGCCGGGATGCCGGTCCAGGAGGCGACCACATCGGCCACATCGTCCGGGCCCACCTCCTCCTTGACCATGGTGGGGCGGTCCTGCTGGACCTCGGCCTCGGCCTCGGACGCCTCGGCCAGCTCCCGCTCGACGGCCGGAATCTCCCCGTACAGCAGCTTGGAGGCGGTGTCGAAGTCGCCGTCGCGCTGGGCGCGCTCGGCCTGGCCGCGCAGCTCGTCCAGCCGCTCCTTGAGCTCACCGACGCGATTGAGGCCCTGCTTCTCCTTCTCCCAGCGGGCGGTGAGCCCGCGCAGCTCCTCCTCCTTGTCGGCGAGGTCGCGGCGCAGCTTGTCCAGCCGCAGCTTGCTGGCCTCGTCGGTCTCCCGGGCCAGCGCCATCTCCTCCATCCGCATCCGGTCCACCGACCGCTGGAGTTCGTCGATCTCCACGGGGGAGGAGTCGATCTCCATCCGGAGCCGGGAGGCCGCCTCGTCGACCAGGTCGATGGCCTTGTCGGGCAGGAAGCGGGAGGTGATGTACCGGTCGGAGAGGGCCGCGGCGGCCACCAGCGCGCCGTCGGCGATCTGCACCTTGTGATGGGCCTCGTAACGGCCCTTGAGCCCGCGCAGGATGGCGACGGTGTCCTCGACGGTCGGCTCGGCGACCAGCACCTGCTGGAAGCGGCGCTCGAGCGCGGCGTCCTTCTCGATCCGCTCGCGGTATTCGTCGAGGGTGGTGGCGCCGACCATGCGCAGCTCACCGCGGGCCAGCATCGGCTTGAGCATATTGCCCGCGTCCATCGCGGAGTCGCCGCCGGCGCCCGCGCCGACCACGGTGTGCAGCTCGTCGATGAAGGTGATGATCTGGCCGTCGCTGGACTTGATCTCGGCCAGGACGGTCTTCAGCCGCTCCTCGAACTCACCGCGGTACTTCGCGCCCGCGACCATCGCGCCGAGGTCGAGGGCGACCAGGCGCTTGTCGCGCAGGCTCTCGGGGACGTCGCCCTTGACGATCCGCTGGGCGAGCCCTTCGACGACGGCCGTCTTGCCGACGCCCGGATCGCCGATCAGCACCGGGTTGTTCTTGGTGCGCCGGGAGAGCACCTGCACCACCCGGCGGATCTCCTGGTCCCGGCCGATGACCGGGTCCAGCTTGCCCTCGCGCGCGGCGGCGGTGAAGTCCGTGCCGAACTTCTCCAGGGCCTTGTACGTGCCCTCCGGATCGGGCGTCGTCACCCGCTGTCCACCCCTGACCTTCTCGAACGCGGCGAGCAGCTTCTTGGCGCTCGCCCCCTGCTGGTCGAGCAGCTCCCCGGCCTGGCCGCCCTTGGCGGCGATGCCGATGAGCACATGCTCGGTGGAGACATAGTCGTCCCCCAGTTCCCTGGCCCGCTGGGTGGCGTCCGCGATGACGGCGAGCAGATCGCGGCTGGCCTGTGGCGGAGCCACGGTGGAGCCCTGGACGCTGGGCAGGGCGGCGAGCAGCCGCTCGGCGCCGCTGCGCACGAGGGCCGCGTCGGCCTCGACGGCTGCCAGCAGATCCATGACGTTCTCGTTGTCCTGGCCCTCCAGCAGGGCGAGCAGGAGATGCGCGGGCGTCATATCCGCGTGCCCGGAGGACACCGCCCGGTCATTGGCGGCGCTCAGCGCCGCCCGGCTCTTGTTGGTCAGCTCGGCATCCACGTCCCTGTGCTCCTCCTCGCTGCGGTCTTCCCATCCTGCCCTACCCAACCTCCGCAAAGTTGAGTCTATTCCACTCAACCTCGCTCACGCCACTCCCCTGGCCTGAGGTTCCGGGCCCTGTCTGTAGGTTCTGGGCCATGGCTGTCGATCCCCGCAACCCCGATCCCGGGTACCTCCATTTCTGGCGCGAACGCCATCTGTGCACCCTGACCACCCCACGCCCGGACGGCACCCCGCACGTCGTCCCGGTCGGCGTCACCTACGACCCCGAGGCCGGGCTCGCCCGCGTCATCGCGAACCGCCACAGCCGTAAGGTCGCCCATGTCCGGGCGGCGGGCGAGGGCGGGGCGCGGGTCGCGGTCTGCCAGATGGCGGGCAAGCGGTGGGCCACGCTGGAGGGGCTCGCGGTCGTACGCGAGGACCCCGAGCTGATCGCGGAGGCGGTGCGCCGCTACGCCGAGCGCTACGAGCGCACCCCGCGCCCCAACCCCGACCGCGTCCTGATCGAGATCACCCTCACCCGCGCCATGGGCAAGAGCTGAGGCCTCACCGGCGCCCTGGGCAAGAGCTGAGGCCTCACCCGCGCCCTGGGCAAGAGCTGAGGCCTCACCCGCCCCATGGGCAAGAGCTGAGACCTCACCCGCGCCCTGGGCAAGAGCTGAGGCCGCGCCCTGGGCAAGGGCCGAGACCGCGCCATGCGCAACACCTGAGACCGCGCCATGCCCAAGAGCTGAGCCCCGGGCCGGCTCACTCCTCGTCCTCCTCCTCCCGGTGGCCGGCCCCCGCCCAGGGGTGGCGCAGCCGGATCCAGACGTCGCGGGCGTGCCGCCCGGCCTCCGTACGGCTCTCGGCCACCGCCGTACGTGCCTCCTCCTCGGTCTCCACCATGGGCCCCGAACCGCGCAGCGGCTTCCCCGCCGTCTCGTGCAGGAACAGCGTGGCGATCAGCCCGATCACCCCCGCCGCCATCAGGTAGAAGGCGGGCACCAGCGTGTTGTGCGTGGTGGCCACCAGCCACGAGGCCAGCAGCGGCGTCGTCCCGCCGAACAGCGACACGGAGAGGTTGTACGAGATCGACAGCGCGCCGTAGCGCAGCCGGGTCGGGAACAGCGCCGGAAGCGTGGCGGCGCTCGTCCCCGCGAAGGTGACCAGCATCGCGCCCAGGATCAGACAGCCGATCGCGGGCATCAGCACGCCGCCCGCCCGGATCAGCAGGACCGCCGGAATGGCCAGCGCCACCAGGCCCAGACTGCCGAACAGGAACAGCGGCCGCCGCCCCCAGCGGTCCGAACCGCGCCCGACCACCGTGATCGCCAGCACCACGAACAGCATGGTGCCCAGCACCAGCACCTGGGCCGTGGTGGCGTCCTGACCGAGCGTGGAGGTCATGTACGTCGGCAGATACGACGTCACCATGTAGTTGGTGACGTTGTACAGCAGCACCAGGCCCATGCAGATCAGCATCGCCTCCCAGTGCCGGGTGAAGATCTCCTTCAGCCGCCCCCGTCCGGACTGGCGGGCCTCCTCGATCGGCACCGTGTCGCCGTGTGCCTCCGCCGCCTCCGCCGCCTCGGCCGCCCGCTCGGCCTCCTGCTGGAACGCCGGGGTCTCCTCCAGCCGCAGCCGCATATACAGACCGATCAGCCCCAGCGGTCCCGCCACCAGGAACGGCACCCGCCAGCCCCAGTCCACCATCCCGGTCTCACCGATCGTGGCGGTGAGCACGGTGACCAGGCCGGAGCCCAGCGAATACCCGATGAAGGTGCCGAAGTCGAGCCAGCTGCCGAGGAAGCCACGGCGCTGATCGGGCGCGAACTCGGCGATGTAGGTGGTCGCCCCCGCGTACTCGCCGCCGGTCGAGAAGCCCTGCACCACGCGGCAGGCCAGGAGCAGCAGCGGGGCGGCGAAGCCGATCTCGGAATAGCCGGGCAGCAGGCCCACCCCGAAGGTGCCGACCGCCATCATGATCATGGTGGTGGACAGCACCCGCCGCCGCCCGATCCGGTCGCCCAGCGGCCCGAACACCAGCCCGCCCAGCGGCCGCACCAGGAATGCCACGGCGAAGGTGGCGAACGTGGAGACCACCTGGGTGGCGGGGTCGTCGGCGGGGAAGAAGACCCTGCCGAGGGTGACCGCCACATAGGCGTAGACACCGAAGTCGAACCACTCCATGGTGTTGCCGACCGCGGTCGCCGCGACCGCACGGCGCATCCCGGGCTTGTCGACGACGGTGACTTCCTCGATGGCCAGCGGTTCCTTGCGGCGGCGCAGCAGGGTCCTGATCAGCTGGTCGGTACGGGCACTGCGGTGCGGCCACCCTCCGCCGCGGGGTCCACGCGGTGGTGTCCGACCGGTACTCATTCTCGTCCCCTGCCGACGGCTGAACCGCTGTAAGGCGCCGCTCCCGGCCCCCGCCTCAGGCGCCGGCCTCACTCGACTTCGCGTACGTCAACGCCATCTGCCCGGCGACGTCGTACACCACGACCTGCTCGTCGCCGACGACCCACGCGTCATGGCCGGGCGCCACCACATACACATCCCCGGGGCCGAGCTCGGCCTCCGCGCCATCGGCCGTGCGCAGCCGCATCCGGCCCTGGACCACGACCCCGCTGTGGTGGACCTCGCACAGATCGGTCCCCACGATCGGCCGCACCGACTCCCGCCAGCGCCATCCGGGCTCGAAGGTGCCCACGGCGAAATCCAGCCCGGTCAGATGCAGGGCTTCGATATGGCCTCCGGGAAAGTCACGCCGCTCATCCGGCTTCTCGATCGTCTTGACTTCCACCATGGCGATACCTCCTCCCATATCTCCATGGTGCGCCCGGGTCGCCCCATCGGCGCGCCCGGCCCAGAGCCCACCGGGCGGGCAGGGGGCGGTCGCCGGGCACGCGAAAGGCCCGGTGGCCGTGGGGACGGTCACCGGGCCTGCGATCAGCGGCGCGCCGGGCAGCCGGGCGCTACTCCGGGCCGGGCAGCCGGGCGCTACTCCGGGCGCTTGGGGCGCCAGACCACCAGGGCGCTGCTCTGCTGGACGTCCTGGTAGCGGACCAGGTCGCGGCGGTAGGAGGCGTGGACCTGGGCCTCGCGCTGCTGCATGGCGGTCGCGGCGCCCTCGACCGCGGCCTGGAGCTCGGCGACACGGGACTGGAGAGCCGCGACCTGGTTCTCCAGTTCGATGATGCGCTTGATCCCGGCGAGGTTGATGCCCTCGTCCTGGGACAGCTGCTGGACCTGGCGGAGCAGCTGGATGTCGCGCGCGGAGTACCGCCGGCCACGGCCGGCGGTGCGGTCGGGGGAAACCAGGCCGAGGCGATCGTACTGACGCAGGGTCTGCGGGTGCAGTCCGGAGAGCTGAGCCGCCACCGAGATGACGTACACCGGCGAATCCTCGGTCAGCTCATAAGGGTTACGGGGCCGGCCGGCGCCCCTGCCTCCGATGCCTCCTCGGCCGTGCGACTCCATTGGGGTCACGCTCCCTTCGCGGCCTTGAACAGCTCCGCCCGTGGGTCCTCTCCCACGGTCGCCTCGCGATACGACTCCAGCGCGTCCCGCGCCGTGTCACTCAGCTCCTGCGGCACCGTGACCTCGACGGTGACCAGCAGATCTCCACGCGTGCCGTCCTTACGGACCGCGCCCTTGCCACGGGCGCGCATCGTGCGTCCGTTGGGCGTGCCGGGCGGCAGCTTCAGGGTGACCGGCGGGCCACCCAGGGTCGGGACCTTGATCTCGCCGCCGAGCGCGGCCTCCGGAAGGGTGACGGGCACGGTGACGGTCAGGTTGTCGCCCTTACGGCCGAAGACCGGATGCGCGTCCACGTGCACGACCACATACAGATCGCCGGCCGGGCCGCCGGTCTCGCCCGGGGCGCCCTTGCCGCGCAGCCGGATCCGCTGGCTGTCGCTGACGCCCGCGGGGATCCGGACCTGCATGGTGCGGGCGGAACGGGCCCGTCCGCTGCCCTTGCAGGTCTCGCACGGGTTCTGAGCGATCAGGCCGCGGCCGCGGCACTCCACACACGGGTCGGTGAGCGAGAAGCCGCCCCCGCCGCCCCGGCTGACCTGGCCGGTGCCGACACAGGTCGGGCAGACCCGCGGGGTGCCGTCCCGGTCGCCGGTGCCCGAGCACGCCTTGCACGGGGCCTGGCTGGACATCCGCAGCGGGACCGTGGCCCCCTCGACGGCCTCGGTGAAGCTCAGCGTCACCTCGGACTCGATGTCCTGGCCCCGGCGCGGCTGGGCGCGGGTGGCGCCGCCGCGGCCGAACAGCCCGCCGAAGACATCCCCGAGCCCGCCGCCGAAGCCGCCGGCGCCACCGGCACCGCCGCCGCCCTGGGCGCCGCCGAAGAGGTCGCCCAGGTCGAAGTTGAAGCTCCCGGTGCCGCCCGGACCGCCGGGACCGGGGCGGAAGCCGCCGTTCCCGAAGAGCGAGCGGGCCTCGTCGTACTCCTTGCGCCGCTTGGGGTCGCCGAGGATGTCATTGGCCTCGGAGATCTCCTTGAAGCGGTCCTCGGCCTTGGCGTCGCCCTTGTTGGCGTCCGGGTGGTACTCGCGGGCGAGCTTCCGGTACGCCTTCTTGATCTCCGCCTCGGTCGCGTCCTTGGGGACGCCGAGGACTTTGTAGTAGTCCTTCTCCACGAAGTCCTTGGTGCTCATCCTCGACGTCCCTCCTCTCCTGCTGCTCCCGCGATCACCGTCACGTCAGCCCTCTTCCGGGCCACCGCTCTCCTCGTCCGGCGCCGCGGCGTCGCCTTCGCCGCCCTTCGCGGGGGTGGCTCCCGGCTGGGGCTCGGCGACCGCGACCCGCGCCGGGCGGATCGTGCGCTCGCCGATTCGATACCCCGGCTGCAGAATCTGCACGCACGTGGTCTCGGTGACATCCGGCGCGTACGAATGCATCAGGGCCTCGTGCACCAGCGGGTCGAAGGGCTCGCCCTCCTTGCCGAACTGCTGCAGACCCAGCTTCGCCGACACCGTCTCCACCGATTCGCCGACCGACTTGAAGCCGCCGACGAGCTCGCCGTGCTCACGGGCGCGGCCGATGTCGTCGAGCACGGGCAGCAGCTCGGACAGGAGGCTCGCCACGGCGATCTCCTTGACCGTCACCCGGTCCCGCTCGACCCGGCGCCGATAGTTCTGGTACTCCGCCTGGAGCCGCTGGAGGTCGGCCGTCCGCTCGCTGAGGGCGGTACGCACCTGGTCCAGCTGTGCCTGAAGGGCTACCTGCTCGAGGTCCCCGGCCGGGGCTGCCGAGCCCGCCTTGTCGGCGGACCCGGCGCCCTTCGCCGCGTCGTCGGGGGTCTGCGCGGCCTCGGAGGGGACGTCGGGCTGCTCCTCGAAGCCCGGGGTCTCCTCCGTCACGCGGCACCACCCTGGCCCTGGCCCTTGTCGGCCTTGTCGTCGTCGACGATCTCGGCGTCCACCACATCGTCATCGGCCTTGGCCTGGCCCGCGGCACCGGCGTCACCGGCGGCGGCACCGGCCGCGTCCGCGCCGTCCGCCTGGGTGTTGGCGTACATCGCCTGGCCCAGCTTCTGGCTCACCGCGGCGACCTTCTCGGTCGCGGTGCGGATCTCGGCGGTGTCCTCACCCTTGAGCTTCTCCTTCAGCTCGGTGAGGGCCTCCTCGACCTCGGTCTTGACCTCGCCCGGGACCTTGTCCTCGTTGTCCTTGAGGAACTTGTCCGTCTGGTAGACGAGCTGCTCGGCCTGGTTGCGGGTCTCGGCGGCCTCGCGGCGCTTGTGGTCCTCCTCCGCGTACTGCTCGGCCTCGCGCATCATGCGGTCGATGTCGTCCTTCGGCAGCGCGGAGCCGCCGGTGACGGTCATCTTCTGCTCCTTGCCGGTGCCCAGGTCCTTCGCGCCGACGTGCATGATGCCGTTGGCGTCGATGTCGAAGGTGACCTCGATCTGCGGCACGCCGCGCGGGGCCGGCGGAAGGCCGGTCAGCTCGAACATCCCGAGCTTCTTGTTGTACGCCGCGATCTCGCGCTCGCCCTGGTAGACCTGGATCTGCACGGACGGCTGGTTGTCCTCGGCCGTGGTGAAGATCTCCGAGCGCTTGGTCGGAATGGTCGTGTTGCGCTCGATCAGCTTGGTCATGATGCCGCCCTTGGTCTCGATGCCGAGGGACAGCGGGGTGACGTCGAGCAGCAGGACGTCCTTGACCTCGCCCTTGAGGACACCGGCCTGGAGCGAGGCGCCGATGGCGACGACCTCGTCCGGGTTGACGCCCTTGTTGGCCTCCTTGCCGCCGGTCAGCTCCTTGACGAGCTCGGCGACGGCGGGCATACGGGTCGAGCCGCCGACCAGGACCACGTGGTCGATCTCGGACAGCGAGATGCCCGCGTCCTTGATGACGTTGTGGAACGGGGTCTTGCAGCGCTCCAGCAGGTCGGAGGTGAGCTGCTGGAACTGGGCGCGGGTGAGCTTCTCGTCCAGGTGCAGCGGGCCCTCGGCGGACGCCGTGATGTAGGGCAGGTTGATGGTGGTCTCGGACGAGCTGGAGAGCTCGATCTTCGCCTTCTCAGCGGCCTCGCGGAGGCGCTGCAGGGCCATCTTGTCCTTGGACAGGTCGACGCCGTGGCCGTTGTTGAACTGCTTGACCAGGTAGTCGACGACGCGCTGGTCCCAGTCGTCACCACCGAGGTGGTTGTCACCGTTGGTGGCCTTGACCTCCACCACGCCGTCGCCGATCTCCAGCAGCGAGACGTCGAAGGTGCCGCCGCCGAGGTCGAAGACCAGGATGGTCTGGTCGTCCTTCTCCAGCCCGTAGGCGAGCGCGGCGGCGGTAGGCTCGTTGACGATACGCAGGACGTTGAGGCCCGCGATCTCACCGGCTTCCTTGGTCGCCTGGCGCTCGGCGTCGTTGAAGTACGCCGGGACGGTGATGACCGCGTCCGTGACCTTCTCGCCGAGGTACGACTCCGCATCCCGCTTCAGCTTCTGCAGGATGAAGGCGCTCATCTGCTGCGGGTTGAAGTCCTTGCCGTCGAGGTTGATCTTCCAGTCGGTGCCCATGTGGCGCTTGACCGAGCGGACGGTGCGGTCCACGTTGGTCACCGCCTGGCGCTTGGCCACCTCGCCGACCAGCACCTCGCCGTTCTTCGCGAACGCCACAACGGACGGCGTGGTCCTGGCGCCCTCGGCGTTGGTGATGACGGTGGGCTCACCGCCCTCGAGAACACTGACGACGGAGTTCGTCGTACCCAGGTCGATGCCGACCGCACGTGCCATTTCGGGATCCTCCAGCTACAGCATTGAGTGGAACAGGCTCAAGCGTGCATCAGCCCGATCGTCGCTGTCAACAGACCTGAGTCGCCCGGGCTCAAGTTTTATATGAGGCTTATGCCCAACCAAGCGTGGAAGAGGTGGAGGAGGGGCCAAGTGAGCGACACAGATCACCGGCTCGTCGACTACATGCGTTCCCGTCCGGGCGGGTAATCTCGGTCAAGCCACATTAAGTTACTGCTTAGTAATCCAGCTCGCAGGTTCGAGGAGCCCCCTATGCAACTCGCCGCGATCATCGTGTCGCTGGTCCTCACCGCGGTCGGCGTTGCCCTGCTCGGCCGGGCCGTCGCGCAGTTCGTGCGCTTCTTCAAGGTCGGCGCGCCGGTCCCAGCGGGGGCCAGGACCGACAACCCATACCAGCGCAGCGTGACCCTGGCCCGGGAGTTCCTCGCGCACACCCGCATGAACAAGTGGGGGGTGATCGGCGTCGCCCACTGGTTCGTGGCGATCGGCTTCCTGACCCTGCCGCCGACCATCATCAACGCCTATGGCCAGCTCTTCCAGGCGGACTGGACGCTGCCGATCCTCGGCGGCTTCCTCCCCTACGAGCTGTACATCGAGTTCATCGGCACGATGACCACCCTGGGCATCCTGACGCTGATGGCGATCCGGCTGCTCAACCTGCCCAGCCGGGCCGGCCGCAAGTCCCGGTTCACGGGCTCCACCGCCTGGCAGGCGTACTTCGTCGAGTACGTCATCCTCATCATCGGCGTCGCGATCATGGCGCTGCGCGGCACCGAGGGCGCACTGCACCACGTCGACCACTACGAGCCCGCGTACTTCGCCTCGTATCCGCTGGTCCAGCTCTTCGACGGGCTCAGCGTCGACACGGTGCAGAACCTGACCTACCTGTTCGCGATGATCAAGCTCGGTACGACCATGATCTGGATGATCACGGTCAGCACCAACCTCGACATGAGCATCGCCTGGCACCGCTTCCTCGCCTTCCCGAACATCTGGTTCAAGCGCAACGCGGACGGCGACGTGGCCCTCGGCGCGCTGCAGCCGATGGTGAGCGAGGGCAAGCCGATCGACTTCGAGGACCCGGACGAGGACGCCCAGTTCGGCGTCTCGCAGATCGAGCACTTCTCCTGGAAGGGCATCCTCGACTTCTCCACCTGCACCGAATGCGGCCGCTGCCAGTCCCAGTGCCCCGCCTGGAACACCGGCAAGCCGCTGTCGCCCAAGCTGCTGATCATGGCGCTGCGCGACCATTCGCACGCCAAGGCGCCGTATCTGCTCGCCGGTGGCGGTAAGACGGTGGAGGGCGAGGAGAAGGCGAGCGAGGCGCAGCTGACCGACGTGCCCGCGTCCGCGCTGGCCGAGGCCGAGCGCCCGCTGATCGGCACCCTCGAAGAGAATGGCGTCATCGACCCGGACGTGCTGTGGTCCTGCACCACCTGCGGTGCGTGCGTCGAGCAGTGCCCGGTGGACATCGAGCACGTTGACCACATCGTGGACATGCGCCGCTACCAGGTGATGATCGAGTCCTCGTTCCCGTCCGAGGCGGGCACGATGCTCAAGAACCTGGAGAAGAAGGGCAACCCCTGGGGGCTGGCCAAGAAGCAGCGCCTCGCGTGGACCAAGGAAGTCGACTTCGAGGTGCCGGTCGTCGGCAAGGACATCGAGGACCTCACCGAGGTCGACTACCTGTACTGGGTCGGCTGCGCGGGCGCCCTGGAGGACCGGGCGAAGAAGACCACCAAGGCCTTCGCGGAGCTGCTGCACATCGCGGGCGTCAAGTTCGCGATCATGGGCGGCGACGAGGCGTGCACCGGTGACTCCGCCCGCCGCCTGGGCAACGAATTCCTCTTCCAGCAGCTCGGCCAGCAGAACGTCGAGATGCTGAACATGGCCTTCGGGGAGGACGCCGAGGAGGGCGTCACCGTCGAGAAGTCCAAGAAGAAGATCGTCGCGACCTGCCCGCACTGCTTCAACACCATCGCGAACGAGTACCCGCAGCTGGGCGGCGAGTTCGAGGTCATCCACCACACCCAGCTGCTGCAGCACCTCATCGACGAGGGCAAGCTGATCCCGGTCACCCCGGTCGAGGGTCTGATCACCTACCACGACCCCTGCTACCTGGGCCGCCACAACAAGGTCTACACCCCGCCGCGCGAGATCATCGCCAAGGTGCCGGGGCTGCGGAACGAGGAGATGCACCGCCACAAGGAGCGCGGCTTCTGCTGTGGCGCGGGCGGCGCCCGGATGTGGATGGAGGAGCGGATCGGCAAGCGCATCAACAACGAGCGCGTGGACGAGGCGCTGTCCCTCAACCCGGACATCGTCTCCACCGCCTGCCCGTTCTGCCTGGTGATGCTGACCGACTCCGTCAACGGCAAGAAGAACGATGGAAAGGCGAAGGAAGAGCTGCAGGTCGTGGACGTGGCACAGCTCCTCCTCGACTCGGTGCGGACCCCGGCCGCGCCGGAGGACGGCGGCAAGAACGCCGAGGAGCCGGAGCCGGCCCCGGCCAAGTAACGCCGCGACGGACGCGATGCGCCGAAGCCCGCCCACGGGTCCGTGGGCGGGCTTCTCGCTGTGCTGGGCGCCGTAAGGCGGCTGCTGGGGGCTGTAGGGCGGCCCTGAGGCCCTGGATGGGCCCGGTAAGGCGGCCGCGCCGCCCTCACGGCCCTCAGGAGCGCCCACGGCCCCGTGAGTCCCGTGCGCGCCTTACGGCTCTCGTGAGCGCCTTACGGCTTCCATCCGAGTCCCTGGAGCCTTGGAGCGCCCTGAGGCCCTCACGACCGCGGCTTGCCGCTCTTCGACAGCGGCAGCGCCTGCTCGGTCCAGATGACCTTGCCGTCCGAGGTGTAGCGGGTGCCCCAGCGGTCGGCGAACTGCGAGACCAGGAAGAGCCCCCGGCCGCCCTCGTCCGTCGTCCCCGCGTACCGCAGGTGCGGGGAGGTGCTGCTGGTGTCGAAGACCTCGCAGATCAGGCTGCGGTCGCGGAGCAGCCGCACCCGGATCGGGCCGGTCGCATAGCGGATCGCGTTGGTGATCAGCTCGCTGAGGATGAGTTCGGTCGTGAACGCGACATCGCCCAGCTCCCACTCCGCCAGCTTCCGGGCCACCGCGGCCCGCACCGCGGCCACCTGCGACGGGTCGGAGGCCACCTCCCAGTCGGCCGTCAGACCGGGCTCCAGCACCCTCGTACGGGCCACGATCAGCGCGATGTCATCGCTCGGGCGGTCGGGCAGCAGCGCGTCCAGCACGGCCGTACAGGCGTCCTCGGGCGTGCGGCCCGGGTGGGACAGGGCATCGCGCAGCATCTCCAGACCGGTGTCGATGTCCCGGTCGCGCTTCTCGATCAGCCCGTCCGTGTAGAGCACCAGATGGCTGCCCTCGGGCAGGTCGAGCTCCGAGGTCTCGAACGGCAGCCCGCCCAGGCCCAGCGGCGGCCCGCCCGGGAGATCGAGGAACTCCACCGAGCCGTCCGGACGCACCAGCGCGGGCGGCGGATGACCGGCCCGCGCCATCGTGCACCGCCGCGTCACCGGGTCGTAGATCGCGTACAGACACGTCGCCCCCGTGATCCCCTCACTGCCGGCGCCCTCGCCCTCCGGCCCGCCGGGGCCCTCGTCCCGGTCGATCCGGGCGATCAGATCGTCGAGGTGCGACAGGATCTCGTCGGGCGGCAGGTCGAGCGTGGAGAAGTTGTGCACCGCCGTCCGCAGCCGCCCCATCGTCGCCGCCGCGTGCAGGCCATGCCCCACAACATCCCCCACCACCAGCGCCACCCGCGCCCCCGGCAACGGAATGACGTCGAACCAGTCGCCCCCGACCCCCGACTCGGCCGGCAGATAGCGGTACGCCACATCCAGCGCGTTCTGCTCCGGCAGCATCCGGGGCAGCAGGCTGCGCTGCAGCGTGACCGCCATGGTGTGCTCGCGGGTGTAACGGCGGGCGTTGTCGATGCTGACGGCGGCCCGGGTGACCAGCTCCTCGGCGAGGGAGATGTCGTCCTCCTCGAAGGGCTCCGGCTTCTCCGCGCGCATGAAACTGGCCACGCCCAGGACGACGCCGCGGGCCCGCAGCGGGACCGTGATCATCGAGTGGATGCCGTAGTCGACGATCCGCCGGGCGTGCTCGGGGTCCTGGTCCTGCCAGCCGGCGAAGTCGCTCAGGACCGGCTCGACCGTCACCGCTCCGCTGCGGAAGCCGCGGGCCTGGGGCGCGCTCGGGCCGAATTCGATCAGCATGCCGAGGGGGTAGAGCGGGCCGTCGTCGCGGATGCCGCTGAGGGCCGTACGGCGCAGGACGGTACGGCCTCCGTCGGCGACCGCCACGGCGGCCCACGGGCCCGCGTCCGGGGCGCCGGTGCCGGCCGCTCCGTCCGGGGGCTCCTCGCCGCGCAGCACCGAGTCCGCGAGGTCCACCGAGACGTAGTCGGCGAACCGGGCCACCGCGTACTCCGCCAGCTCCTGGGCGGTGCGCACCACGTCCAGCGTGGTGCCGATGGAGACGCCCGCGTCGTACAGCAGCTTGAGCCGGTTGCGCGCGAGGTCGACCTTGCCGGACAGCGCGCGCAGCTCCGTGGTGTCGCGCAGGGTGGCGACGCTGCCGGGCGGGCCGCCGTCGCGGTCGGTGGGGCGGTGGCTGACGGACAGCAGCCGCTCACCGGCCGTATGGACCTCGTCGGTGGCGGGGCGCCCGGACACCAGCAGTGCGGCGGTGTGCGGATCGAAGCCGAGCTCGGACACCAGCCGGCCCTCGGCGTCCGGCGGGAGATCGAAGAGCCGGCGCGCCTCGTCGTTGGCGAGCACCAGCCGCCGGTCGCCGCCGACGATCAGCACGCCCTCGCGCACCGAGTGCAGCACGGCGTCATGGTGCTCGTACATCCGCGTCATCTCGGCCGGGTCCAGCCCGTGGGTCTGGCGCCGCAGCCGCCTGCTGACCAGGGCCGTGCCCGCCGTGGCGAGCGCCATCGCGGCCGCCGCCGCGCCGAACAGCAGCGGCAGCTGATGGTCGGCCGCACCGCTGACCTTCTTGATCGTGATACCGGCCGCGACCAGGCCGACGACCTTCCCATGGCTGTCCTTGACGGGCACCACGGACCGCACGGACAGGCCGAGCGTGCCGGTGAAGGTCTCCTGCACCGTCCGGCCCTCCGCCGCCGGGCGGATGCTGCCCATGAAGTGCTTGCCGATCCGCTCGGGGTTGGGGTGGGTGAAGCGGATCCCCTGGGGCGTCATGACGACGACGAAGTCGACCCGGGAGCCCTTGCGGGCGCGCTCGGCGAGCGGCTGCAGCACGGCACTCGGATCGGGCCCGCGGATCGCGCTCACCATCCCGGGCGCGCTGGCGAAGCTCTCGGCGACCGCCATGGAGCGGTTACGGGCCTCCCGCTCGCTGTCGTAGCGGGACTGCAGGACGAGCGCCACCACGGCCGCGACGACCAGCAGCAGCACGACCCCCACCTGGAGGACGAAGACCTGGCCGGCCACGGTGCGCACACCGCGCACGGGATTGCGGCGGGGCCCCCCATAGCCGCGGCCGTGAGCGGTGCCGTGGCCGGAGCCCGGACCGGATCCGTGGCCGCTCCGGCCGGTGCGCACCGGCGACCGCTCCTGCGGGCCCCGCCGGGTGTACGCGCCCTGCCGGCCCTGCGGATCCCAGTGGTCATGGGGATCCGGCGAGCCCTGCGGATCGGATTGACCGCGCTGATCCCGCTGATCCTGCTGGTCCTGCTGAACGCGCCGCCCACGTCGTTCCCACGCCGAGCGGGGCCCCTCACGCCGACCGCGTGGGCGCCAGTCGTTCATCGTGCGGGCCAGCGGAACCCGTGGTCGACCGAAAAGTCCGGCCATGTCGTTATTTCTAGCACCCTCGCTCAGCGGCGGGCGAGCGGCATCCGCCGCTGGGCGCCGAGCGCTCCCGTCGGACATCGCGACTACACCCAGCCCGAGCCCTCTTTCGCCGGTCTCGCCGCTTCACCCGTCACCCGCACACCGTGCGTTAAGCACATGACTGCCCCCGCTTTTCCGCGTTGAAGTTCCGCGTCGACCGACTACCGATACTGGCCGTGAAGTATCCCTTCTCACAACGACGTTGCGAATTCCCTACAGGATCATGCCCGACGGCGCATAGGTAAATGTCCTGGACAGACCTTGTGCTCAAAAGGTCATCTTTACAGCCAAGCGGACTGATCGGTCCCGCGTCCTTCCGCATCACCATCGAGCGGACATCGAACGGACATCGAACGGACGCGGACGAACCGCCAGGCATCACCCTCGTAACGAAGTGCCGCGCCCCATGGCCTCAGCCGCCCTGATGGGTTGAGGTGGCCCGATGACGCCCGCACCTCCCCCCACCGCACCACCCGGCCGCGTCCCGGGCCCCCGGCTCCGCTCCCTCCCCCGCCCCCGCTTCTCCCTCCCCCGCTCCCTCTTCCGCGTCCCCACCGCCTCCATCGCCGCAGGTACGGCCTGCCTGGCGCTGCTGCTCGCCGCCTGCGGCCCCGAGGACGGCGGCGCCCAGGGCGGGCGCGAGGGCTCCTCCTCCGCCGGCGGATCCGTCATCACCCCCACCGCCACCGCGCCCGTCCCCCGCGGCAAGGGCAGCCGGCTGCCGGATGACGTCAACGGCGACGGCTATCCCGATCTGCGGCTCCCCGTCCCGTCCGGCAAAGGGGGGCTGCCCAGCCGGATCGCGTTCGTCCACGGCTCGTCCCACGGCCTGAATCCCGCCACCCGCACCGTGCTGCGCCACCGCGACCTCGGCCTGCCGTCCCAGGACGTCACCGTCGCGGGCGCGACCGAGGTGGCCACGGCCGACCTCGACGGCGACGGCTACGCCGACGTCACCACCACGGCGGGCGAGGCCCTAGGCAAGCGCGAGACCGAGCGCACCCAGGCCACCGTCCGGACCGTCCCCTACATCTCCTGGGGCGGCCCCGGCGGCCCCCGGAGGACCCGCTCGGCCGCCCGCGTCCAGCTGACCGGACCGGAGGACGGCGTGGACGCCCAGCGGCCGACCGTCGGCGACTTCAACGGCGACGGCCACCACGACCTGGCCCTGATCCGCGAGGACCGCCGCTCGCTACTGGTGCTGTACGGGCCGTTCAACCGGGCGGGCAAGGCCGCGCGGACCGTTCCGTACGCAAGCCCGCTGGACGGCCACGGCGAGATCGGCGATCTCATCGCCGACACCATCGCCGAACCTGGCACCGCGGACGGCACCGACACCGGCACGGGCACCCACGCCGGCACCGGCACCGGCTCCCACGCCGGCACCGCCAACGGCCACCACGCCACCGATCTGGTGGTGCACGCGATCAACGACAACGACCAGTCCGGCTCCACCCTCCTCGCCGCCGGCTCCCACGGCCTCAGCACGGAGGGCCGCAGGCTGCGCGAGGGCAACGCGATCACGTTCGGCGACTTCGACGGCGACGGCCGCCGCGATGTCGCGGTCGGCGACAGCGGCACCCGTAATGACGAGCCGGGCGGCGAGACGGAGCGGCCGGACATCGGTAAGACGGTGAGCGTCTACTACAAGAGGGCGGCGCGACCGGGGCGCGCCGATCCGCGCCCTCTGGAACCCCGCCCCCTCAAGATGCCGGGGATGTCGGGCAAGCTGGCCGCCGCCGACACCAATGGTGACGGCACCGATGAGCTGGCCGTCTCGCTCGGCCGGGGCGGCGTCGAGCTGTTCACCCTGCGCCGAGGCTCCCACTCCGCCACGACCCGCGTGGCCGGGCGTCACCTCCTGACCCGCGCGGCACCTTCCGTCGTGGACGGCAAGACGGTCCGTAAGGGCGAGCGCGCGGCCCGGCTCTACGATGTCGCGGACTTCGATCATGACGGTAAGGACGAGGTCGTCCTGGCGTGGGGCCCCGGTCTGGCCTTCTCGCGGTACGGCGAACGTCCCGAGTGGTGGTGGATCACGGACGGCACGAAGGACAAGACGGCCTTCAGCAGCAAGCCGTTCGCGGCGGACACGGACTAGGACGACGACGGGGCAGGGCGGCGGAGCAGGACGACGGGTCAGCACGACGGTCCGGGGAAGCGAGGGCGGGCGAACGCCGGAGGAACCCCGGGCGGGGAACGCCGGGCCGGGAATGCCGGGCGGGGGAACGCCGGGCAGGCGAACGCCGGAGGAACCCGGCGAACGCCGGAGGAACCCCGAGCGGGTGCACCAGATACCCTCAGGAACCACCGGGGGAAAACCCATAAGGGACCCCCTAAGGGATGTCACAGCTCGGCCGCAAAGCCCGGTCCGCCACCACAGCTCCCGTACCCGGCCCGCTACGACCGGGTACGTTCGAATGGTGGCTGGATTCAGGATCGGACGCGGACGGGACTCCCACTCCGCGCAACAAGGGCAGCAGCAGCGGCCGCCGCAGTCGCCGTACGGACAGCAGGAGCCGTACGGCGGTCAGCAGCCGCCGCAGTGGCAGCAGCCCTCCTCACAGGGAGAGCCGGAGTACTTCGGCGGCCAGGACCCGCACTACGGCCCCGGGCACGGGCACGGCCCTGGCCCCGGCCCCGGAGGCCATGGCCAGGGGCAGAGACCGTACGGACAGGGCGGCGGCTACGCCGACAACAACGCGGGCCATACACAGCAGTTCAGCATCGGCGAGGCGCCCGACGCGTACGACCCGTACGGCCAGGACCCCGGTTCGTACGACGACGGCTACGGCGGTCAGACGTACCGCGCCGGCTCCTCCACCGCCCCGCCCGCCGGCCCCCGGCTGCGCTGGCAGCAGCTGCTGAGCGGCATCGTGCTGCGCCCGTCGGCCACCTTCTGGCAGATGCGGGACTACGCGGTGTGGGGCCCGGCGCTGATCGTGACGTTCATCTACGGTCTGCTGGCGGTCTTCGGCTTCGACAACGCCCGTGAGGACGTCCTCAACGCCTCCATGGGCAACAGCATCCCCTGGGTGCTCACCGCGGGCGTCGCCATGGTGATCAGCGCGCTGATCCTGGGCGCCGTCACCCACACCCTCGCCCGCCAGTTGGGCGGCGACGGCACCTGGGCACCGACCATCGGCCTGTCGATGCTGATCATGTCGATCACGGACGCGCCGCGGCTGGTGTTCGCGCTCTTCCTGGGCGGTGACAGCTCGCTGGTGAAGGTGGTGGGCTGGCTGACCTGGCTGGCCGCGGGCGCGCTCTTCACCACGATGGTGAGCAAGTCGCACGACCTGCCGTGGCAGAAGGCGCTGGGCGCGTCGGCGCTCCAGCTGATCGCCCTGCTGAGCCTGCTGAAGCTGGGGACGCTGTAAGGCAGCCACCGCATTCCGCACGACCCGCACGACCAAGGGGCCCGCACCGGCGGGCCCCTTCCTCATCTCACGCGCCACGTGGCGGGCTTGGCACCCGTAAGGATGTCGTCGCGCCCTTAAAGAGGCTCCCCGCGCCCGTCAGGCGCCCGGCACCCCTTCAGGCGTCCCGAACCTGCCCCTCCCGCCGCACGACGGGCGGTTCGACACTCCACGGGAAGTTGATCCACTGATCGGTGCGCTTCCAGATGTACTCGCACTTCACCAGCGACTGCGGCTTCTCGTAGATCACCGCACTGCGCACCTCGGCGACCGACCCGATGCAGAAGTCACGGACCAGCTTCAGCGTCTTGCCGGTGTCCGCCACGTCATCGGCGATCAGCACCTTCTTGTCGGAGAAGTCGATCGCGTTGGGCACGGGCGCGAGCATCACGGGCATGTCGAGGGTGGTCCCCACGCCCGTGTAGAACTCCACGTTCACCAGGTGGATGTTCTTGCAGTCGAGCGCGTACGCCAGCCCGCCGGCCACGAAGACCCCGCCACGGGCTATGGAGAGCACGATGTCGGGCTCGTACCCATCCTCGGCGATCTTCTCCGCCAGCTCGCGGACCGCGACCCCGAACCGCTCGTACGTAAGGTTCTCGCGCTGCTCGCCCATGTCACTCACACCTTCGTCCGATGGAACCGCTGGAACGACCGCGAAGGCGTCGGCCCGCGCTGCCCCTGATAGCGGGAGCCGTAATGGGCGGAACCGTAAGGATGCTCGGCGGGCGAGGTCAGCCGGAACATGCACAGCTGCCCGATCTTCATCCCCGGCCACAGCTTGATCGGCAGCGTCGCGACATTCGACAGCTCGAGCGTGACGTGCCCGGAGAACCCCGGGTCGATGAACCCCGCCGTGGAGTGCGTCAGCAGCCCCAGCCGTCCCAGACTCGACTTCCCCTCGAGCCGCGAGGCGATGTCGTCGGGCAGCGATACGACCTCGTACGTCGAGGCGAGCACGAACTCCCCGGGATGCAGGATGAACGCGTCCTCGCCCTCGGGCTCCACGAGCCGCGTCAGATCGGGCTGCTCCACCGCCGGGTCGATATGGGGATAGCGGTGGTTCTCGAACACCCGGAAGAACCGGTCCAGCCGTACATCGATACTCGACGGCTGCACCATCGCCGGGTCGTACGGATCAATCCGCACCCGTCCGGCGTCGATCTCGGCCCGGATGTCCTTGTCTGAGAGAAGCACCCGAAGAGGATACGCACATCGGACCCACCCCCACGGCACAGGCCCGGTCCCACCGGACCGGGCCCGCACCCTGCGGCTTCATCGGCTACCGCTTACCGCTTATCGGCACCCACCGGCACGGCGTGCCGGAGCCGGGCGCAACGCGGACACCGCAGCAACCGGCCGGGACCGATGCGGTCGACGGTGAGGTGCTGCATCGGGAACGAGGCGGTGCTGAATACGTGCCCTTCAGCACAACGGACGACGGTGCGCTCCATTGAGTCCCTTCCCCAAGAACGTGGACGGCGTGGACGACAAAAGCCACATTAGGGGATCAACCACGCACCACTCCACGCGGCACTCCGGACCCCCACCGTACGCCCAACTCCCGCACCCCCACAGCCGCTTCCACCCCGCCCCCACGCCGGACATCCACCCCAAAACCACCCCGAAACCCGCACGAATCCCCACCAACTCGACCTGACCCCACCCCGGTCTCACCCACACCCCGACGCCACCTTGGCCCCGCCTTGACCGCACCCCGGCCCCGCCTTGACCTCGATCCCACCCGAACAGCACGAAGACCCCACGACGAATGCGCCGGGGGTCAGCGATGGGGTAAAGTATCCGACGATGCGGCGCCGAAGATCAGGCGCCTCTCGCGGGTGTAGTTTAATGGTAGAACATGAGCTTCCCAAGCTCAGAGCGCGGGTTCGATTCCCGTCACCCGCTCCATGATGAAGGCCCAGGTCAGCGACCTGGGCCTTGTTTGTTGTCTAGACCTCTCTATGCCTCCCGTGCCCGTTGTGTGCCCGATGGGCTCTGGGCCGCCTCGCGGTGTGCCCGTACGCGAGCGTCGAGGGCAGCGGCGATCTCCTTCTGACGGTCGAGGTTGGAGTGCTGATAGATCAGCGCTGCCCGCTCGGAGGACTGGCCGGCACGGACCATGGTGTCCTTGAGTGTCGCCCCGGATTGGGTCGAGAGCGTGTGGCCGGTGTGACGAAGATCGTAGAAACGGAAGTCGTTGGGAAGCCCGACTTTCGCCCGCGCCCGACGCCACTTCCGCCCAAAGGAGGACCTGCGAAACGGCGCTCCCTTCTCCCCCACGAACAGCAGCCCGTTGGGCTCCTTCTCCGCGAACCATTTCAAGTGCCGCTCCAGGTCCTTTCGGAGGAAGCCAGGCAGCACGATGAACCGCTTCCCCGCTTCGGACTTGGTGTCACCGACCACCCGCCGCCCGGTCGTCAGCTCGGGCGCGGCCCGCCGGACCCAGACGCCGACCGTTTCGAGGTCCACGTCAGGCCGCCGCAGCTCGGCTTGCTCCTCCGGCCGTGCGGGCCCGTACGCCGCGATGTAGACCATGAGGCGCCAGCGGGGCCCAATCGCGTCCGCGAGGGCGTCCACCTGGTCCACGGTGGCGACGGGCCGCTCAGGAGCCGACTCCTTGCCCGCCCCTCGAATGCGGCACGGATTGCGGCGGATCAGCTCGTCCTCAACCGCCGTTTGCAGGATCGCTTTCACCAGCCGGTACGACTTGGCGACGGTCGTTTCCCCCGTGGCCTTGAGCCGCTCAGCACGCCATGTGCGCACCCGGGGCGGGGTGATCTCGTCCAGCTCCCAGGACTGGAAGGTGGGCAGGATGTGCAGCCGCAGAAGGCGCCGGTACAGCTCTTCAGTGGTCGCGGAGAGGTCCCGTTCGTCGACCCACTGCGCGGCGTACTCAGCGAAGTTGACCGCCCCCGCGTCGGGGTCCTGCCAGTCGCCCTTACGCACCTCCGTCTGCCTCTCAGCCAGCCAGTCATCGGCCTCCCTGGACGTGGCAAAGGTGATGGGCGCCGGGCGATCAACGCCATCGGGACCGAGATAGCGCGCCTGATAGCGCCCGGAGCGGAGCTTGCGGATGCGGCCGAAGCTCCGCTTCTTCGATGGCTTCTTCTTCGGCATCAGGCAGCCCGCCCGAGACGCCGACGCCGAGGCTGCACGGTGTTGGCGTCGATGTACTCCTGAATGACGCTCTCCGGGATCCGTACGTGACGGCCCACCTTGACGTACTTGATGCGCCGCTCGGCGACCAGCCGTCGGGGGAATCGCTGGGTGGTCCCCAGCAGCTCGGCCACCTGAGCAACGCTGAGGTACCGGTCACGCATGGGTCGGTTCTCCTTCCGTTCCGGGAGCGGGGGTGATGGTGGCGCTGAGCCATTCCTCAGCGGGGGTGAGGCCGGTACCGGCGTAGACCCAGTGGGCGAGGACCAGCGTGGTCTCGTCCGGGCCGGAGTCGGTGGCCGCAGCCTGAGCACGTCGCCAGGCAGCGCGGGCGTCGCGGAGCGCGCCGAGGGTGGTGGAGTAGCGGCGGGACTTGGTGGAGAAGTGGCCCCGGAAGCCGAGCATGTGGGCCCAGGCGCGAAGCCGGAGGTGCTCCAGGTCTTTGCGGGCCCCGAGCGCCCAGGCGGTACGGACGAGGCGGCGGGCGTGCTCGCTGATGTCGAGCTGAGCCACCTCGGCGATGAGCCGTATCGGCCGGTCCAGCGCTCCGGTCGCGGTCTCGGCACCCTTGGTGGCGTACTTGGCGATGTACGCGGCCACGGCACGGTCGGTCAGCTCCTGGCGGCCGTTGAAGTCGGCACCTCGAATGGGCCGTACGTCGAGCTGCCCGCCGAAGGCGAAGGTGCGAGCCCGGCCGTCAATGACGGCTCCGGGGACCTGCACCCTGGAAGCAGCGGTCCGGATTGCGTCAGTCAGCAGCTCGACCGTGGCCCAGGCCGGGGGCGGGGTGTCGCCGCCGTCGGGGCCGTCGATGCGGATCACGGCATGGAAGTGGACAGCACCGCGCTTTTGGTACTCGGCGACCTTGGCAAAGGACAGCCGCGCATGGTCGCGGAAGGCCCGTTGCGTGAGCCCGGCCCGCTTAGCAACCTCCCGCCGCAGGTAGATCGAGAACCGCCGCCACAACAGGCCCGCGTGAGCGTTCCAGAGCACCGCGGATTCGTAGTCGTACCGGTCCTGGTCGAGAGGCGCTCCAAGGGCGTCGTCGTCCTGGTCGTGGCGGACACCGCAGCGGCACGGGCGACGGAGACCGGCGGGGCCGGTGGGCCGGTTGTGGACCGGGCCGAAGCTGGGCGCGGTGAAGGTGGCGAAGACCCGGGGATGAGTGGCGACCTCTTCCGGAGTGCCCTTCCCGCCGCGCAGTCCGGCGGTGATCAGGTGGAAGGTGTCGCGGCGGTAGGTCTCGGCGCAGGCCGCACAGCGGGTGGTACGGCGGTTGTTGCAGCGGACCAGGAGATGCCCGGCGGGCAGCTCGGCAGAGTCGAGGTGTCGGAGGACGTGGCCAATCTCGCCGGTGTCCTGGTTGAGGTGGTGTTCGATGCGGTGGCCGTCGAGGCGAATGGGGTTGGTGCAGCCGCCGAGGCCGGAGAGTTGGCGGAGCAGTGCGGGCATGGTACCGAGTGCTGCCAGGCTGCGGAGTTCGGGCAGCGGTGGTGGGGTGGTGCGGGTGATGATGGGGCTCCTCTTTCGGCTCTTGGGTCGGGAGGGGTTGGGCTGCCGGGGCGGCGGATGCTTGGCGGTATCGAGGCCGCCCCGGCAGTCGTGTTCGTGCGGGGTCAGCGGCGGCGCTGGCTGGCCAGCAGCGACCGCATGACGACAGCGGCCACAGCGACGGAGACAGCCGTCACGGCCACAGCGGCGAGCAGGGCCGTCAGGACGATGCCGACCGTGACCACGGCGCCGACCGTTCCGGCGTTGAGCCCGCTCAAGACCCCGGCCGGTCGAGCTGGAGCAGGCGCGGGGGCGTGCTGGCAGGAGCAGGCCGGGGCGTGCTGGTGCTGGGCCGCCGGGACGGCGGTGGGCACATGGACGATCGACGGCGTAGGGGCTTCGGGATACTTCGGACGGAACACAGCGATCTCTCCCAGCTACTCGTCTAGTCGTGTTGGTCGTTGACGGATTCGACGCCGGAGCGCGTACCGGACTCCACGGGCGGCGCAAGACCGGTGTGGGCGAGCCAGAAGCCGAACAGCGCGATCACGACGGCAACCCACAGGCGGACGCCCATGAACTTGATCGCGATCCAGGCGACGGCGCCCAGGACGAGGACCAGGGGCAGACTGACAGTCACGGGCGATCTCTCCTTTCAGCGGACGGGGCAGCGGTGCGTACGGGCGGCCAGCTCGGCAGCGGCACGGGTGTCGTAGTCGGCGGAGAAGTCACAGCGCGGCGCGGTGCATACGGCGGTGTGCTTCACCCGGCCCCGCTGATCGTTGGCGGTGCCGACGCGCACCAGGCCGATACGGATGACGTTGCGGAATCGGCGGAGCATGAAGGACTCCTTCAGAGGCGGGATGCAATGGCGTCGGCCAACGGCGCCGGAACGCCGAGGCGGGCGCGCAGGGTCTCAGGGTCGATGGGCGATCCAGTACGGGCGTGGTGGTCGTCGGCGAGCTTGCGCGCGTGGTTCACCAGCGCGGCTGGAACGTGCGGCGCCGTCCGATTCGACTCCAGCTCCGGACCAGCAGGAGGCTCCGCAGTTTCCGGCTCGGCCGTGACCGATACGGCTTCGGCGGGTCCGGCCAGAGCCGACGCGGTTTCGGCCGCTGGTGCGGTGTGGGCGAGGAGCGTTCCGCCGAGGAAGGCCACGGCTGGCCATCCAGCGACGAGGATGCGCAGCCAGGCGGGGACGTCGGTCAGGTCGAGCAGTCCGGCGGTGGCGACGTTGGCCCCGAGTGAGGCGGCCAGGGCGATCACGAACCAGCACCAGCCCGCCGCCTTGGACGAGCCCGACCGCAGCCGCTTCCAGGCCGCCACAAGCAGCAGGTCAACGGAGACCGGATAGGCCCACGCCTTCCACCCGGCCTGTCCGGCCGCCGAGGCCAGGTCATGCAGGTGGGCGAAAGACAGCGCAGCAGCGATGACCGCTTGCACCAACACCGCGTCAATCCGCGCCAGGTGAGCGCGCACGGGCAATCTCCTTCCGGATTCAGGCATGGCAGGGGTAGGGACACGGCGCGGGTACGGTCGCGCCGACCGTCAGACGGGGTGGACTACTCGGCAGCCGGAAGCGGCTTGAGCAGGGACGCCGGAGCGCTCACCGGAACGGCCGGCACGTCCGGCCGGAACGGCTCCAGCGCGGGCATGTCCGGCACGAGATGAGCGGTCTCGCGGCACACTTCGGCCGCCTCAGCCAGCGACAGGTACGGCGTACGGATACGGGACCAGCCACCGGACGTATCACCAGCAACAGCGAGACCGGGCCGCTCCGGAGCAATGGCGCAGGCCGCGCCGACCGCTTCGGGGGCGATGTCGCCGAGTGCCATCTTGGCGGAGGCTTCATCGTTGACGCGGTGGCAGACCCGGCCGGTGAGCTGAGCCCGCAGCATCGTCGCGCCCTTGCCCAGCTCGGCGCCGAAGCGCTGCCCGCACACCTCCAGGTAGATGCCTGCCGCGCGGCCGAGTTGGGCGAGCCGGATGAGCTGGGTGACCATCTCATCCCGCCTTTCCTCATCCTTCCGAGTGGCGACGAGGAACAGCTCGGCCACCTCGTCCACAACCAGCACCACCGGCACCGGCCGCTCCTCCTCCGGCAAGCCCCAGATGTCAGAGGTGATCTCCTCGTCCGGGGTGCTGGGTGCGATGCCCTGCCGGGCCTTGATCAGGTCGTACCGGTCCTCCATCAGCCCGACCAGTACAGGCAGCAGTTCCGCCGCCTGCACAGGATCGGTGGCCAGCGCCGAGAGCCGTGGAGCGAACGGCACCAGCTCGACCCCCCGCTTGCAGTCGATCCCGACCAGCGCGACCGGTTGCCGGGCGAGCCCGGCGATGAGGTGCCGCAGGAACATCGACTTCCCCGACAACGTGGCGCCCAGTGTGAGCTGGTGTGGGATGGCCCGGTAGTCCCGGACGAACGGGGTCGCGTCCTCTCGCAGCGCCACCGGCACCTTGAGGAAGCCACCGCCGGTCTTGCGCGGCATCCGGACCTTCCGGAGCACGTCGAAGCCGATCAGCCGCAGTTCGACCACGCCCGGTTTGATCTCCTCCACGTACGCGCCGTGAACGCCCCAGGCATGCCGCAGCCGCTCGGCCGAGGCTGCCACGTCGGCAGGTTCCTGCCCCGGTGCCAGCCGCAGCCGGACCCGCAGCCCGGTCGACGTGGGCCGGATCAGTCCCCGGCGCGGAGGCACCGGCCGGACTTCCCGGTGCGTGAGCGCCTGTATCGCCCAGGCCCGCAGCCGGGACGGCGGAACGGTGAGCCCGCAGGCGTCCATCACCGACCCGTACGACCCCAGCAGCCGGGCAGTCGAGAGGGGCATCCCGATCGTGGACCAGTAGGCGGCTGGGTGCCGGGACCGGAGGTAGGCGGCCCCGCCGACCATTCCGGCGACCGGACCACCCACCTCCATCAACGTCATGGCGTCGGTCATCAGGGTCAGGCCCCCGCGCCGACGGATATGGCGGCCGGGGCGATGGCCTCGGCCCGGAAGGCGATGCCGTGCCGCTGCTGCCCGTTGAACACGGACTCCCAGGGCCGGGCGATCAGACCTATCAGCGTGACCGGTGCCCCGAGCGCCAGCCCCTCCGTGACTCCGCTCTCCGGCACGGTGACCTGAAGCAGCGAGGATTCCCCGCCGTCGATGTAGACGACGCCAAGCCGCATCAGCGCTTCACCGCTCTGCGCGTCCTTGGCGATCTCGCCGGTCTGCCGGTCCTTCACCTTCGGCTCCGGCGCCTCAGTCAGCAGAACCGTGGCGCCAGAGGTCTCAACTCGGATGGAACGCAACTACTTCTCCTTGCTTCTCACTCAACCCACCTACTTGTGTAGATGAGTTGCGGTCTTCGAACCCGAATGAGCGGGAACGACGACCACCATGCCACACAGCTTGCCCACTCGTCTATACGAGTATGCGTCTTCGTGTGTACGAGTCAGAAGAAGCAGCCCGGGGCCACCGCGCCCCGGTCATGCGTCAGTTGGCGGGGAGCTGGTAGGCGAGGACGTACGCGTCGGCGGCCATCACCGTGTCGCAGACCTCCACCGCCCGCCCCTCCGAGTCGTAGGCGGTCCGGACGAGATGGATCACCGGCACCCCAGATGCGAGCTGGAGCGTGCGCACCTCAGTGGGCGAGGGCATCCGGGCCCGGATCTCCTCATCGAAGTGGTCCAGGCGGTGCCCCATCTCCTCCAGCCGGGCATAGATGCCACCGGGGCCGGGGTTCGGCTGCGCGATCGGAGTGTTCCGCGCCAGGTCCAACGGCAGATACGAGGTGGCGAACTCCACCGGCCGCCCATCCAGCAGATACCGCCGCCGCCGAGCCAGCACCTTACGAGGCGAACCGAGCCGGGCCGAGATGTCCTGCGACGGCCGCTCTTCCTTCACCTCGAGGTTGTCCACCTCCGGGCGACTGCCCGCCGCCTCTGCCTCCACGGTGAAGGCCGCCTTGCCCTGATCGCGATGACGCCGCGCGAACCGGTCCGAGGCCAGCCGCCGCACAGGCGGCCGGGGCCGCACAAACACACCCTTGCCGTGCTCGGACAGCACCAGCCCCTCTTGCTGGAGCAGCGACAGAGAGTTGCGGACGGTCATCCGGGAGACGCCGAAGTGGTCGACCAGCTCGGTCTCCGAGGGCAGCTTGTCGCCCTCCCGGAAGCGTCCCTTGTCGATCGCTTCCCGCAGTGCATCGGCGATCTGCCGGAACACCGCCCGGTCGCTCGTCGGGTCCAATACACCCAGGACGGAAGTCAGAGAAGCCATTCGCACATACTCCTTTAGGTATCTAGACGAGCGGCTGACCGGGATTGCTACGGTGGAGAGCCTAGCCAGCCGAGAGGGCAGAGGAACGTGAGCACTGAGCGCCCGCACTCCGTGAGCGTCGCCGGAGTCATCGTCGACGACGCGGGCCGTGCGCTGCTGATCAAGCGACGGGACAACGGTAAGTGGGAACCGCCCGGCGGCGTGCTCGAACGCGGGGAAACCATCCCCGACGCCCTGCAACGGGAAGTCCTCGAAGAGACCGGCATCAAGATCGCGCTTCCCGCGACCCTCACCGGCGTCTACAAGAACATGACCGGCCTGATCGTCTCCATGGTCTTCCGCTGCGAGGCCATCGACGGCGCCCCGACCACCGGAGCCGAGACCCGCGCCCTGCGCTGGGCCACGCGCGACGAGGTCACCGAGCTCGCCGACGAGGCGTACGCGATCCGCGTCCTGGACGCGCTCGACAACACATCCCCGCCGGCCATCCGCGCCCACGACGGCGTACGACTCATCTAGCACGAACCCATGACCCATAGCCTCTACCAGCATGAAGGGACTTGTATGGACGAGTATATGAGTGCTCCGCGAGTTTGGGGCCTGATGTGCCCAGGATCCCGAGAAGAAGTCACCCGCGCCCGCCGCTGGACCCGCGACATCCTCAGCAACCACCCCTGCGCCGACGACGCCGAATTGATCGTGAGCGAACTCGGCAGCAACGCCCTCACCCACACCGCCAGCGGCACCGCTTACGGCACCTTCCAGCTCACGCTGTCGCTCTCACCCCGCACCGTCGCGATCTCCGTCACCGACGAGGGAGGCCACCCAGAAGAAGTCAGCCCTACGGAGGCCGACGCAGACGACACCCACGGCCGCGGATTAACCATCGTCATGGCACTCGCCCGCCGCCTGGACATCACCGGCGGCCAGTACGGCCGCACCGTCACCGCCCAGCTCGTAGCACCCGAGACAGGAGCCACCACATGCTGAGGCCCCTGCTACGACACGGCTACTGGTGCGAATGCTGGACCCGCTCACCAGCCACAGGACCCCGCTCCGTCCTGCTCGCCTCCATCGAAACCAACAGCCCGAGCGAGGCCACCCGATGGATCCGCATCACCGTGCGCACCATCGCCACAGCACTCGACCGGGAAACAGCCCATGAGGCATGGGACTGGGTCACCTACGGCCACAAGGAGGCCGAAGACGCCCTCACCAACGGCGGAGCAGCCACATTCGCCCTCACCCAGCAAGACACCCACATCGAATGGATCCTCCGGCCGGTCATCTTCCTACCGCTCGCCCACCGCGAGTCTCGACGCCTTCCAGCATGCGCCGAACAGTTCACCTGCCCCACCACACACAAGATCGCCCGACACCAGGCCAACGGCTACTGAGTTACAACCTTCTCTACGGGTTCAAGGCGCCGCGCAAGCGCGGCGCGCGCGGCCCGGCGGCGCGGGCCGCCGCTCCTGTCTCCGCCCCGCTCCGGCCCGACCGCCGAGCCGCGCGCCAGCAACGGGCACCTTGGCTGAGGAGAAGGGGTACGTCGTGGCTGGGGGTCGGCTCCACGGCTTTAGGCACCTCCCCGGTCCGGGTCCCGCGTCGGGCAAGGCCAGGGGGCCACTCGTGCTAATTCCGGGCAGGTCCAAAGCCTGCCCGAGTTGCCAACTAGCGTACGGCCCCCTGACCATGCCCGACCCCAAATCGGGCAGGCCACCGCCCAAACCCGCTCCACCGACGGCGTCAGCCTCTAGGAGCACCCGATCGAGTTCCGACGCAAAAAGCCTGCGGTTTGGCACCTGATGATGTCATAGTCGATGACATGCACTCTTCGTCACCCAACATGCCTACTTATATAGATCTTGCAGCAGAATGCCTTGACCACGAGAGCGAGAGGTGGTCAGGAGAGGACACCATCAGTCTGCACACGGCAGCTTCCGAGCTGCTGGCATGGGTGAATGACCAACGCAACTACGTGCAGAGGTTCCATAAATCTGCATGGCAGTCGGCAATAGATGACATCGAGCATTCACTAAACACCATAGGCAGTTCCCTGCAAGGGCATATCGCTCCCGTTCGAGAAGAGATACTGAGACACACACAAACATGCCTAAAAGATCCGAAGAACCCGCAAAGGGAGCCACTAAAGCGAAATTTGCAGCAACTCCTGGAATCACTCCAGTCAACGCAAGCCTTGTCTGCATCCTGGCAGGACTTTCTCCGCTCCTGCAAACGACCCGAGCACTCGTTGCGTCGAGTCGCAATGACACGAGATGAGTTCTGGGCAATAGCCAAAGCATGCGGCCACAATTGCAAAGAACTGAATAGCATGCTGAATGGAATTCTCGAAAATGACTTGCAAGGAGTCTATCGCGCAAAAACGGTTCTGGGAGAAGACACTTCTACCTTCCCAGAAAACGTCCGTGATCGCATCAACGCTTCGGCCAGTCTAAGCAGAAGAGACCGAGAGGAACTGTGCCTCCGCCTCGTCGAAGCAAAGCCGCGAAAAGCTCATCACATCGTTTGGCTCACCTACACGTCCGCACTCATCAATAGAGAGGTTATTACCGCAGGTCCTGTAACACTGTACGACGGACCTAAACTACGCGACATGCCTCAAGACGCAGCAATATTCCCTCAAGAACTTAAACAAACGGATGAGCGAAACATTAGGAGAATATTTCCTAGTGGCGAAAGATTCGTGATGGCACGCGTCGATCTGGGACTAAGCGCGCTATCCGATGCTCCCGCTCTTGCGCGCAAGCAGGCGTTGGCCGTTATCACGGCAGGATCTACACACGCCAGCGGCAAGAAGGGGAGCTGGAAGGAATCGGGAGGATTCGTTCATGTAATGGACGGCAGGATCGTCAGTCAGACGATTACCCGCAGCGGCAACTCGCCAATCACAAGATTTCAACTCGACCCGTTGGCACACGGAATTGATAAAGCAGCCAAAAGAATTTCGACCTACCTGCCTCTCACTTCTCAATCTCTAGTGGAACTTCTCGATTCCGTGAATCTATGGGACCGAGCCCAAGGGTACGATGGAACATCATCGGTACTGACAAATGTTAGACTGATTGAGTTGCTAGCCTCGAATAGAGTCGAGGATTGGACCCATTTCTGTCACCGAGTATTCGAGCACCATTGGACTTGGAGCGATCTTCAATGGGGCTTGCGTCAGGGAATCGATAGAGCAGCCCGAGGATCCTCTGAATTTATCAGCGAGGAGACCCAGGCCGCCATCGACGAGATATACGGCCGCATATTTGAAGACAAAGATGGCCTCGCCTACTCCGATATGGAGTTGGCGCTAAAATATCTTCCTGACCTCGCCCAACATTTTTCCGAAAACGAGTTGATTGGCTATCGCCTAAAATCGCTGGAACGCGATTATTCAACTTGTGCACGCTTGAACGCATCACGCAAGCTCTTGACGAGCAGGTGGAATCGAGCTCTAGCCCGACTTGAGAGAGTTAGGAATGCGCTGACTCACGGCGGTCCGGTGACAGAGGCATCTCTTGACAGCGTGAGCTCCTTCTCGCGAAAATTGGCGGGGAGCTTGATTTCATATGCGCTTGACGGGGTACTGGACGGCAAATCCGTAGAGGAAACAATGACCGAGGCTCAAAAACTCGGGGAAGAGTGGCACGCAAATACTCTCACTGCCACATCTCCACACTCTTTCTTGTTCGGAAAGTAGTGAGTGACAACGGAGTGATTTCACCCAATAAAAGTCTTCACTATGCCAATGAGCGAAGACACGAGTGCAATGACGGCGCCCACGCTGGCAAGTGATGTAGTGGCATTAGGAAATAGTTCTGCGGAAATTTGACGCCATCGGCGCCTGATTACAATGGCTTTCAATTTCTGCCACTGGTGCTGCTTAATGCGACAACCTCGCAACACACCCCGCCCGTTATTACGGCACTGCTCTACGTCGCCCCGATTCAGAGCGCCGCATGGGACCGGAGCCTGAAACAAGAACCAAAGGAAGCTGAGACCAGAAAGTGCCGCGATGCCAGCAGGCCCTATGTCTGACGTCAGCCAGCCAGCAATCGCCACAATAAAGACGAATAGTCCCCAATGCGCCCAAAGTTGGTTTTTCTTTTTCTTGGTCATGTCGGCGGATCGTAACGGCTCCAGCGGGGTGCATCGAGGGGCGCACGGTGGCACTTCCCTGCAACCGCGGCCGTGCCCGTAGCGTGCCCGATCGGACGGTGAACCACGGTCAATCAGGGTTTTCGGAATGGCCAGAATGCTCCCACCGGGAAGTCCATTTCAGCAGGTCGGGCCCACTTCCAAGCTCGTTGGGCCCCGTGATTCCCAAGCTCAGAGGACGGGTTCGATTCCCGTCACCCGCTCCAGCACAAAGCCCCAGGCCAGCGGCCCGGGGCTTCTTTGTTGCTCAAGGCCGCGGGTGTCTCCGGCAGCTCGCGTCGACGCACCAAGATCCAGCACAACGCGATCAGGCTTGGGCCAGAGCGATCGAGACGGGTCGGTTGTTATGTGGCGGACGGGACGCGGGCGTAGGCTCACAACGGCACGATGATCACGCAGACCGGCGCCCAGGAGACGTTCCGATGACCGAGCAGCCCTCTGCCCCGACAGGCCCCTGATACCCATGCCGGCGCTCACTCCAGCAGCGCTCCGAGCAGCGGTCGCCCAAATCGCCCCCGCCCAGTTGCCTTCCTTCGTCGAGCACCTCGACCGCGCGGTTGAACAAGCCGCCACTCAGAGCACTATCGCTCCGCTGCGTACGTTCCTGCTGTGGTGGGGAGAATTCGTCGCCATCCAGCGCTACCCCGTGAGGGCGGCCCGCCTGAGTGAACTGGAAGCCGAGGCAGAAGCAGCAACGGACCGCGAGGCCCTGCGTTCCGCACTCGCCGAGATGCGACAGATCACAGACCTGGCGCAGCGCGAGATCTCCACCTGAGCGATAACTGGGCCTGGGACTACGACCCCGATGCTGACCATGTCGTAGGCAGCCTGTCTCACGAAGTGGTGGCCGAAGAGCAGTTGACGGTCCTGGGCCGCGACGCGGTCGACGTCGGTCGCGGAAACCCGCACGGCGGAGGTCTGCGGACACAGGACATTTCGGAGGACGGGGCTTCTTCATGTTCATGGCCGTGGAGCGGCCAGCCCGGCAGACCTCAGCGACCGGCCCGTAGTTCGGGACGAAGCGCGACCAGCACACCAGATGGAGCGATGGACGCTCCGGAGGCGACTCCTTCCCAACTCCTCGGACAAGGCACGGGTTTCGTTGCAGCAATTCACCCTCGACTGCCCTACCGAGGATGACTCTGAGCGCCAGCACGGACCTCGCGGTCGCCTTTAAGGTACCTGGGCGAAGGCTAGTAACCCGCGCAGAGCGCATCAGGGGCGGCCGAGGGCATCTAGCTCGGCGCGGGCCACGTTGACGAACTCCGCGTGTGCTGCGAGCAGCGCCTCGCTCGCCTCCTGGTAGGCGCTGCGTGCGCGTGCAGGCTCCTGATGTTGCACGTCCCGCAGGAGGGTCTGGTCCCCTAGGTCAAAGGTCCCGGGCGGAAAGGCATTAAACGCCTCATCAACCGCAGCCGCCGCCTGCTCCTCTAGAGAGCGGCGGTCAGCTCTTTGAGGATTGGTCATCAAGACTGAGCCGAGTAAAGTTAGAGCTTCCATGAGGTCTATCGCTGGCCTACTGCCTGCGGGGGAATTGCGTTCCGCGTCGCACATACGGTCGAGAGTGACCCAGGCTCGCCCCATCGCTGCCTGCCGCTTCTGAGCGTCAGCGATCGCCAACGTGTGCGTGAGTACGCGTTGTGCAGCGTCGGCGACGGTTCCGGGAGCTTCAAGGGTCACAACGAGGAATGCGGCGCGCACCGCCGCCTCAGCGATGGCAAGGTCTGCCTTGTGAGCTGCTGCAACCTCGCTATCCACCCGGTCTTCATCAAGGCGTTTAGCTGCTTCGGTCACCTGGTGGGACGCAAGTAGGAACGAGGCGTACGTCTCTCGCTGGACACTGCGGCGCCACTGGACATGCGCAGCGGATGCCTCGGCGCGCACCGCGTCGAGGGCAGCGCGGTACGTGGCCTCAGCCTGGGCGATACCTGCCCGGCCTGTCTCGTCAGCCGTGCGCAGCGCTGCACGCATCTGCCACCGACCGACGAGTAGAGCCGCTGGGATTCCGACCGCAGTGACGCCTGCGGCGGCTATTGCGCCGACTCCTTCAAGATCCATAGAGGTGATAGTGCCGCATACAGCCGCGTGACGGCCTGCTCAAGGTCGACTCGGTCGCCGTTGCCGAGGAGAGCATGGCGGATCGCCGTAGGCGCGGAGCCGCTGCCTCAGCGTCATGTACGTCGTGAGCTGTATCAGCGGCTGGCCGTCCCCCACGGGGTTGGGAGCCGCCGCGCATCGCCCGGGCGGCGGCGGCCGCAGTGGCCGCGAAACTGGCGAGCCTCGGAGCTCCCGATCCCATTGATGACCGCTCCAGCATTGACGCCCGTGGGCCACACCCGGTAGCTGGGGTGAGAAGCGGAGGCAGGGGCCCTTCAGGAGCGGCACCGTGCGGCGATCGACCTCCTGATGCGGGTGTCTACCTGCCTGGCTCGGCTGTACGCACCGACCGCTTCCTAACGAACCGGTGCTCGCTACCCAGGTACCAGTCCGTGCCCGATGCGTGTCCGATCGGGCGGCGAACCACGGTCCACCAGGGTCTTCGATGAGTCCTGTCACGGCACCGCCGTCAACCCATTTCAGCTGGTCAGAACCTGTTTCACATCGACCGGTGCCCGTGATTTCCAAGCTCAGAGCGCGGGTTCGATTCCCGTCACCCGCTCCAGCACAAAGCCTCAGGCCACCGGCCCGGGGCTTGTTCGTTGTCCAGCTGTCCCACGCGTTCGGCGCCACGTTCACTCCCTAGTGCACCATCCGCACTGCGACGCCCTCGCCAGTCCCCATCGGGCATGCTCGATCCATGTGCAGGTACGCAGCGGCGAAGCCGTACGTACTGCCGGAGTCGCTCGACGAGCTGAGCGGGCCGACAGTCGGCAGTGTCACGCTGCCACGCCACATCGACTGGGGACCGCGCTACGTCTACGACCTGACCGACGAGGCCGACTTCCGGCTGATGAACGAGCGGGTCATCCGCGAGGCCCAGACACGCGAGGACCTCGCCGCATATCTGAACGCCATGTCCCTGCGGAAGGTGTGGCGCGAGCTGTTCCTCCCCCTCCCGGTCAAAACGGCGTGGGAAACCCGCTTCCCCGAACTCCGGAAACCGGGCGCCACGACAGCAGCCGCCTAGTGGACCAGCTGCACCGCCAACTGATCCGCATCGGGCTGGACGCTCTCGCCAAGGACTACGGATACGCCCTCGCGGGCGGCTACGCCGTGTAGGCCCACCACATCGTCAACCGAATCAGCGACGAAGTGGTCCTCTTCGCCCACGTCGAGAGGGCGAGCCGCGAGATGAGCCAGGCCGCGGAGCGGATCACCACCGCCTACGAAGCCGCCGGTACACCGTCGAACAAGCCCACCTGACCCCCACCTATACCAGGTTGAACGTCACCGACTCCAGCCTCGGGGACGCGGTTCGCCGACTGGCAGTGGCAACTCCTCTGAACAGTGCTCCGCCACCAAGCCTGACCGGCAAAGACCCCCGCCTGCGGCTGTTCGTAGGCGGGGGGGCTTTGTGGGGTACCTGGGCCGTCGGAGCCAGACGAGGCGGGTAGTGACGCGGACGGACACGATGAGGGCCACCGGCAGCGCGAGAGCGGTCGACTCTGCGGGTCACAGGCCCGGCGGGAGTTCGGGTCCCATGTAGCGTTCCAGGAAGGCGCGCGCGTAGGCCGGGTCGTCACGCAGCCGGAACAGCCGGGCCCGCCGCAGCTTTTCGAGGTACCCCGCGTCCGGGGTACCGGGAAGCGGGCCGTGCTGGAGGTGGAGCATGAAGTGGCTGAACTCCTGCACCTGCCACACGTCGGCGAGGCGCCGCCGGGAGTATGCCGCCAGCACCTCGTCGAGGTCCCCTGCGGAGTCTTCGCGGAAGTGCCGGCCCAGGGCGGCCGCGAGATCGGCCGCGTCGGCCATGGCCAGGTTCATCCCCTTGCCACCGGAGGGCGGCACGATGTGCGCCGCGTCACCCACCAGCGCCACCCGCCCGAGGTGCATGGGTTCCACCACCCAGGTCCGCATCTCCACGAGGGACCGCTCGAGCACCGGCCCCCGCCGCAGCGCTCCCGGCGGGAGCGCCAACCGGGCATCCAGCTCGCGCCAGATGCGTGCTTCGGGCCAGTCCTCCAGGCTCTCGCCCGGGGGCACCTCCAGGTACAGGCGCGTCACCTCCGCGGACCGCAGCATCTGCCCCGCGAACCCGTCGCGGTGCTGACCGTAGACGGTGTGGGGCGCGAAGGGCGGAGTCTGCGCCAGGACGCCGAGGAGCCGCACACCGTGCCGGATGTCGTACTGGGTGAAGGCGTCGGCGGGCAGGGCGGCGCGCACGGGGCCGTACTGGCCGGCTGCCTCCACCACCACCTCGGCCCGCACCACCGTGCCGTCCGCGCATCGCACCACCGGCAGCGCCCGCTCGGTGCCGAGGCCGACGACGGGGCTGCCCAGCAGTACCGTTCCGCCGTCCGAGACGTACCCGTCCAGCAGATCGGCCACCAGCTCGTGCTGTGGGTAGACGAAGCTCGGGGTGCCTCCGCACAGGTCCGCGTAGTCCAGCCGCACGACCTCGCCGTCACACCGGAACTCGCACGCCGTGTGTGGCAGGCCCTCAGCGTGCAGCCGCTTCGAACGCCCGAGGTCGTCCAGGAGCCGCGCGGTGCGGCGTTCCAGGAAACCGGCACGGGACCTGGCCACCAGCTGGTCGCGCCGGAACTTGTCGATCACCACGCAGCCGACGCCCCGCTGGTGCAGCAGCGTTGCCAGTGTCAGGCCGGCGGGCCCGGCCCCGACGACAGCCACCCGTGTTTCGATTGTTCCCGCCACAGTGCTCCTTCGTCCGTGCTGGGCGAAAGGATAGGGAGCCGCTGCTGCATCGCCGCCGGTGCCCGGCACCAACGGGTGGGTCCACGAGGATCTCCGCGTGAGCGGTAACTGGACCTGGGACTACGACCTCGATGCCGAGCATGTCGGAGGCGGCCTGCCCCACGAAGTCATGGCCGAGGTAGAGCGCCTCGCTGAGCAGCTGACGGTCATGGGCCGCGACGCGGTCGACGTCGGTCGCGGAAACCCGCACGGCGGAGGTCTGCGGGCACAGGACATTTTCGGCTCGTGGCCACCGCAGTAGGCGGCGCTCGGCCGACAACGCCCTGTACACATCGACAGGCATGGCGGTCAGTCAGCAGCTCGGTCGTGTCCCAGGCCGGAAGGCGACAGTCGCCACCGGCCCCGTCGATGCGGATCACGGCATGAGGTGGACGGCGCCGCACTTTTGCTACTCGGCGATCTCGGCGAAGGACAGCCGGACGAGGGACAGCCGGGCATGGTCGTGGAAGGCGGGTTCTGACAGGCCGGGGCCGGCGTGCAGGTCATGCCGGTGTCCCGCCGTCAGTCCGGAGGCCTGCCCTCAGTTGGACTCCCTGGGCTCATGCGATTTGTCGCGAAAACAGTCGGAGACGACCGTCACCGCAATCAATGACGTCTTGTCAGGATGCCTGCGCTGATCGAGTAGTCGGATGTCTGCGGAGAAGTGGTCCCGAGTAGAGTTCGCGACGATCTGCGGTGTCTTCGCGGGACTTCCGTCGGGCCCGTCTTTGACGATCTTCCAGTCGTGTTGGGGAAGCTCCGTGCGCAGCCGCTCAAAACTGCGGGACAGATCATCAAACGGCACGTCATAGACGCTCCAGGGATGGTGCATGCGCTGCACTCCCGCGTCATCAGGGTATTTCGAGCACGGTAGCGCCCCCGGACCAGGCTCGGTGACCTTCGCCTTCTTCAGGTCAATGATGTCCAGAATCATACTGGACATTTTCTCCGTCTTCTTTTCCATAGTGCCGACATCACGGACATCCACTGTGTCCGCAGGTTTTTTGTCGCCCATCTGGGAACACCCCGCAATAAAGGTAAGGATCGGAATCACGAAGAGCACCGACCAAACTTTCCCAGAAGTCAATTTAATCATATTGAACCCTGTCGTAGCTGCCGGTGATCACTGCGGCCTGATTCCACAGCGCAGTGGTTTCATCATCCCAGTAGTCACCATGGCCCTCGACACCTGATGTCACTCGGTGGGCGCCGAACTCGGGGTCGGTGGGAATGTTCCCGTCACCACCGAGCCCAACCTTCCGCCCCCCTTCCCGGACCCACCAGTCATCTCCCCCAATACCGCCGGCCTTCATGGCCCAGACATGGTCGCTCCCGATGCCGAGGTCGGACGCGTGCCCCACCTGCATGCCGGGGCTGCCCGCCGCGAAGATGTCGTCAACGGGCAAGGCACCGCCATGAGGGTCGTAGGAGGTATGGGACTTGCTGGCATCACCGATGACCGTGCTGCCGTAACTGTGCCCAATGAGGGTCGTATGGCCATGGTTGCCGGCCGCCGCCTCATGCGCCGCCCGATTGCCGTCGAGGAACTGACGGAGATGGGGCGCCGCAGCAGCCGCGTATTTGTCGTGCCGTGCGTCCGGAATGGCGTCCGGGGCGTCATACCCCAACCAGGTGATTGTGGAGACCTTGGAGTTGGGATCCAGTTTATTGCTCTCCGCCCAGAGCCTTTCCCCGCGGTCGAGATCTCCGCCGATACTGCCGATGTGCGTCTTGGTGCCCGGCACATACACCGCAGTGTGATCGGCGGTGTCCGGGTTTCCGGTGGCCATGATGACGCGACCGTCGTTCTTCTCCGGATCGAAACCGAGTAGATACGCCTCGGGTATGTGTTTCTTTCCGCCGGTCTCGTCAAAACGCTTCTGGATCGCCTCCATGCCATCCAGAGCGGCGTTCAGATGGTCCCTGCGGTCGTTGTACTTGTAGTACCACTTCGCGTATTCATCGGTGAAGACCTGGACCGGATAACCTCCGCTGCCCGGAATCGTCTTGTATTTGACCAGAGGTTCCTCGGGGATGCTCTTCAACTCCTCCTGGTACTTGGCATGCATCACGTCCAGATGGGTGCGGTTGGCCTCGTCCCGGACGGCGGCGGGCAAGCCGTTCATGCCGCCCACAGCCTTCGGGTGGAGGGCGATATAGGCGTCCTTCTCGTCCTGGGACAGGCCTTTCCACCATTCTGCGTTTTCCTTGGGGCTGCCGTCCCCCGGCGGATTCTTGATGTGATCCAGGTAGTCCTTGGCGCCCGACCTGACCCCGCCGGTGTCCCTGTCCGTGTCGATCCAGTCCTTGTCAGAGACGTTCAGATCATCGTCGGCCTTCAACTTGAGCAGCTTCGGCGCCCACCGCTCGTCGGCCTCGGTCGCCTCCTGGACAGCCTGGGCGATCCGGTCGGCGTATTCGATCGCCCGGCTGAAGTACGGGTTCGGGTGCTGATTCCCGGCTTGCCGGTCCAGGGCGTCGGCGATGTCATTCGCGTCTTTGCCCGGGTCTATGGGGGCACCGGACTCGTGTGCCCTGGCACTGCCGGTGACCTTGCCGCCCTTGGGGGTCTTGCCGTCGACCTCGTCGCCACCGGGCGGATAGCTCACCGAGCCGTCCGCGTTCACCGTCAGCTTCTCCGCCTGGGCGTCCTCGATTGTCGCGTCCAGCTTCTTCTTCGCCGCTCGCAGATCGAAAGCCAGCGCGTTCAGAGCGGTGCTGACCAGGCCGCACTCGACCTCCACGTAGTGGAAGTTCTCCGAGAGGTTCCGTAACTGGTTGTACGCCGCCGTGGCGGCTTCACCCTCCAGGGACTCTCGCATCTGGGCGGCGATCCGGCGCTCCAGCGCCTGCCTGGCCCGGCCAGCCATGTCGCTGGTCGTTTGGTAGCCGTCGGCCGCGCCCTCGAACTCGCTGGGCTTGAGGCCCTTCAGCGTCGCGTAGTCCACCGTTCAGGTCACCGACCCTTGTCCTGGCTGCCGGCGCCGGTGGTTGTCGCATTCTCCACGTTGCTCAGCAAGGCGACCAATTCGCTTCCGGTGTGCCGCGTCCTCCGGTCCGACTTCACTCCGCCGGATTCCCCCGCGCCCCACGGCTTCCCCGTCACACCGCCGAGTTGACTACATGTGATGCCAACCATGCCTTCCCCCCGTGCACGTTCGTATCCGCTATGTGCTGATGCCACACTACAAAATGTGTTCCGGTCGGTACGGACGGCCACTCACTGTCAGACAGGGCAAGCCGCGAGATGGGCCAGGCCGTGGAGCGGATCACCACCGCCTACGAAGCCGCCGGATACACCGTCGAGCGGGACCGTCTGACTCCCACCCAGCCGCAGCGATTCGCGACACCTTTGCCGACTGGCAGCAGCAACTGCTCTGAACGGTGCTCCGCCACCACCATGGTCACTCGGCCACACCAAGCGCCGTCGCGGCCAGGGGTCGGCAGACCGGCCGGCGGTCGGCGCTGTCGTCACCGCCGCTGTGGCCGCACCCGCACCTCTCGGAAATCTTCCGGGCAGGCGGCCGGCCCCCTCACACAGCAGCAGCCGCGCCACGGGGGCTGTGCGCAAGGGGGACAGCGGGAGAAACCGCTCAGTGCGGCAGGCGCCAGGTGTGGACGTGCTCCCAGGTAAGGGTCTGCCACCAGCGGCCCGACCAGTCGTCGCTGCGGGTGCGGTAGAGGGTGACCGTGTTGCCGGGGAAGCTCTTGGGGAACGGCACCGGCAGTCCTCTGACGTACTCCTCGACCTCTTCGGACAGGTCGGGGCGTACGTACATGTCGTGTGACACCAGCGAGAGATGAGCCCGGAAGGTGTCCGCGTCGAATTGGTGACCCATGGGGTTCGGTGCCGGAATCTCCAGCGGTACGACGGCCTGGTCGACCCGGGCGGCCAGGTCCGTGAACGCCGCGTTCGGGGTGACGCCGTCGGCGAGGTGATGGACGTCGTAGACCAGGCCCACCCCCTGCCGCCGGACGCCCGCGTTGTGAACGGTGATGGGCGACGCTCCGGCCAGTCCCCGTGTGACCGCGGCGACGATCTCCTCGGCCGGCGCCACGATGTGCCGACTGCCGACCAGGGTCGCGTGGGGCGGGAACGCACCGGCCGAGACGATCCCGTACTGCGCCCGCAACTGTGAGGTCACGGCCGTGACGGCTGCGCAGGTCGCGGGGTCGGGGCGAAGGTAGACGCCGTAGCGGTACGGGTCGCCGGGGGCCTGCGCGAACCGGTCGGTCGGTTCGGCCGCCGTCGCCGTCACCGCCGGGGCTGCGGTCACGGTCGCGGTCGCCGGCACGGCCGGGGCTGCGGTCACGGCCGGGGTTGCCATGGGGGTCGGGGGCATGGTCACTGTCCGGCCTGCCCTCGGTAGTCCTTGATCTTGGCGGTGGCCGCCTTCTCCGCCGCCCTCAGCGCGGTGTCGAGGGGGGCCTTGCCGTTGAACGCCTGCTGCATCTCGGGTACGACCACGGCTCGTACGCCGGACATCGCGCCGGTGAGACAGCCGGAGGTGGCTGTCGTGGGCCGTGTGTCCGCGAACTGCTTGCCGAGCACGGCATAGGGCTGGTTCTTCGCGAGGAACTGCTTCCAGGTGGCGGAGCTGTCGACTTCGGTGTTGATCGGGGCGTAGCCGGACGCCTTGGCGAACCGTTCCTGTGCCTCGGCGGACGCCAGATAGCTGATCGCCTTCCAACTCGCCACCTGCTCGGCCTTGCTGTGCCCGGCCTGGTCCACCCACATCGCGGCACCGCCGATCGCCGCACCCGCGTGAGACGGCGAACCCGAGAGGGGGTAGGGCAGCGCGGTGTAGCCGGTCATCTTCGCCTCCTCGAGGCCACCGATGGCGCCGCTGGAGTTGAACATCATGGCGGTCTTGCCCGCGGTGAAAGCGGACAGGGCGGCGTTGCCGTCGACACCGGTGTTGAGCGCGGCGCCATCGGTGTAGAGCTCGGCCATGGTGCCGATCGCCTTGCGCTGAGGCCCGCCGGTCAGCGACAGCGCCGTGGCCCCGTCACCCTTGCGGCCGTTGTCGGGCGTGCAGTAGGAGGCCCCGGCCGCGGCGGTGAGTTGCTCGAACCACCAGCCGTCCAGGGGCATGTCGATGCCCTTGACGCCGGGTACCCGGGCGTGGATCTTGCGGGCCGCGGCGGCCACGCCCTCCAGGGTGCCGAGCGACGAGCGGTCGACGCCTGCCCGGTCCAGCAGCTCGTCGTTGACGTACAGCAGGGGCATGGACGTGTTGAGTGGTACGGCGAGCAGCTCGCCGTCGGCCGTGTAGTAGTCGCGCGCGGCGGGGCGGAGCCGGTCGAGGTCCAGGTCCTTGGGGTTCGCGGCCGCCATGTCCTGGGCGGAGACGGTCTGGTGCGCGTCGCGCAGATAGCCGGTGGTGATGTCGTTCGAGACCATGATGCTCGGCGTGCCGCCGTCGCGGATCGCGGAGGTGTACTTGGCGATGGCGTCGGCGTAACTGCCCTGGAACGAGGACTTGACCACGATCTTTCCGCTGTTGGCCTTGTTGAAGGCGTCGATCTCCTTCTGGAACGCCTTGCCGGCCGGTCCGCCGAGCCCGTGCCACAGGGTCACGGTCACCGGTCCCTTCGCCGCGCCCAGCGCCGACGGTCCGGGCGCGGCTCCGGTGGCCTCCTCACCGGAGCCGCCGCAGGCGGTGAGGGTCGTCACGGTGACCGTCGTGAGCAATGCGGCCAGGACAGGCAATCGTCCGGGGCGGGAGGAGCGGGAGGAGCGTGAGGACATGGGGGATCGTCTTCCTTTTCTCGGCGCGTCACGGGTGAGCGGTTTTCTCCGCGCGTGCGGGGGAGCCGTTTTGCCGGCACGTGCGGGTGAGTGGTGGGGGCGTCTACGTCGTGACCCGCGAGGCCAGCCCGCGGACCAGGAAGCGCTGCCCGAACAGGACCAGCAGCAGGGTCGGCAGCAGAACGAGCAGGGTGCCGGCGTAGATCACCGCAGGTGTGGTGGCCTGGTCGACGACGAGTTGGGCGAGGCCGACCTGGATGGTGCGCCGCTGAGGCGAGTCGGTGATCAGCAGCGGCCAGAAGTAGCCGTTCCACGCCGACAGGGCGCACCACATCGCCGCCGTGATCAACTGCGGTCGTGCCATGGGCAGGATGACGTGCACGAGCGCCCGCAGGTCGCCGCAGCCGTCCAGCCGGGCGGCCTCCCAGGTCTCTCTCGGCAGGGCGAGGAACGCCTGGCGGAGCAGGAAGACCGCGTAGCCCGCGGCCAGATACGGCACGACGATCCCGAGCAGGGTGTCGCGCAGCCCGAGCGCGGTGGCGAGTTCGAAGTTGGGGATGACCAGACTCTCGCCAGGGAACGCCAGGGTGGCCAGCACCAGGGCGAAGACGACGCCCCGGCCGCGCCAGCGGGGGAACACGAGCGCGTACGCGGCCAGCGCGGCCGTGGTCAGCTGGGCGGCCGACTGCAGGACGGTGACGGCCACGCTGACCAGGTACTGGCTGGACAGCGGAGCGGAGTCCAGCGCCGCGCGCACATTGGCCAGGGTCAGCTGGTCCGGCACCGGGACGAGGCGGCCGGTGGCGACGTCGCCCGACGGGAGCAGGGCGGTGACGACGGTGACGTAGACGGGGAACGTGACGACCGCGACCACGATGCAGAGCCACAGCCAGCGCAGTACGGAACCGGCCTGACGGCGTCTCATGTCCACCTCCGCAGCACCCGGAACTGCAGTGCGGTGATCGCCAGGACGAGGGCCAGCAGGACCACGGCCAGGGCCGAGGCGGAGCCGACGTGGGGCAGCGCCTCGCCGAACGCACGCTGGTACAGCTCGTACACCAGCGTCGACGTCGCGTCGGCCGGGCCGCCCCGGGTGAGCACCTGGACTTGGGTGAACACCTGCAGTCCGCTGATGGTCTGGGTGACCAGGAGGAACACCAGACTCGGCCGCAGCATGGGGATGATCACCGACCGGGCGAGCCGCAGACCCGAGGCGCCGTCCAGCGCCGCCGCCTCGATGACCGACTGGTCGAGCTGGGTCAGCGCGGCCAGCAGGACGAGGAAGGCGAAACCGAACTCGTACCAGGCGGTGGCGAGCGAGACGCTGATGATGGCCCATGTCGGTGACTGCAGCCATGGCGGGCCGGTGACGCCCAGGTGGGCCAGCACCTGGTTGAGCGTCCCGACCGCGGGCGCGAACAGCCCCGCGAACACGGCCGCCGCCGCTGCCGCCGAGTAGGCGAACGGCAGGGACAACAGCACTGACACCACGGCTCGCGGCCTGCCGGCTGCCCGGCGCAGCGGGAGTGCCGCCGCGAGCGCGCCGCCCACGGAGAGCAGCACGCTCAGCCCGGCGATCGCCCCGGTGGTGAGCAGTGCCCGCCGCATGTCCGGGTCGGAGACCACGTCGACGTAGTGGGCGCCGCCGACGAACCAGGAGGGGTTACCCAGCAGGTCGGTACCGTACAGGCTCAGTGCGACACCTCGGACGACCGGCCAGTACGCGAAGACGAGCAGCAGCCCGACGCACGGCAGGGCCATGAGCGGCGCGGCCAGGGCGCGGGGCCGTGCGGCCGGGGCAGCCGATGAACGCGACCCGCGCCGTATGTACCGACGACGCGGCCCACCGGCTCCGGCCGGTGCGTGCGACGCGCTCGGTCTGCCCGGTCCGTCCGGTCCGCGCGGTCCACCGCGTCGAAGTGGAACGTTCCCAATCATGAGTGGAACGTTCCCACTTCCAGTCGGACCCCAAAGGACCCGCAAGGTGAACAATCTGCAAACCCCGCCGCCGGCACCCGATCAGGCCGCGGGCGGTGCCGTCGTCCGCCCGACGACCAGCGCACCCGGCAGCGCCCGGTGATGGTCGGGAGGCTGCTCACCGTCGAGCAACTGCACCAGGGCGTCCACGGCTCCGCCGCCGATCAGGTCGATGGGCTGACGCCAGTGCGTCAGACCGATCAGGGACGTCGTCAGATCGCCGATGCCGTCGTAGCCGGTGACGGACAGCTGCTCCGGCACGGCGGCCCCCCGGAGTCGAAGCTGTTCCAGCAGGGCGAGCGCATGGCGATCGCTGGGTGCCATCACCGCGGTGATCCCGGGATGCCGCAGCACCTCGGTCGCCCAGGCGCCTGCCGTCTCCCGGTGCGAACCGGGAATCTCCAGCACATGCGCGCCCCGCTCCCGCAACCGGCGGGCCATGGCCGCCGTCCGGGGCCCCAGCGTCACGGAGTGGCTCGTCGGTACGGTGACCACCGCGACCTCGCGGTGCCCGAGCCCGACGAGGTGGTCCGCCAGCGCGACGCCGCCCTCGTCCTCGTCGCAGTAGACGCTGGTGATGCTGGGATGGGTCTCCGGGCGTCCCGCCACCACCGTCGGCAGCCGCTCGGCGAAGGGCAGGATCCGCTCGCTCGGCAACAGCCCGCTGCACACGATCAGCGCCTCGACCCGCAGCATGGCGAGAGTCTCCAGGGCCCGGTACTCGTCGTCCTCCTCGAACCGGCCGGACCCGGTCGCGGTGACCACCCGGTAACCGTGGAAGGCCGCGCGCTCCTGCATCGCGGTGAGCAGGTGGCCGTAGAAGGGCGTCGCGGCGTCCCGTACGAACGCCCCGACGGTGTACGTGCGGTGGGCCACCATGGCCCGCGCCGACGCGTTGACGACGTAGCCCAGCTCCTGCGCGGCCCGGAGGACCCGCTGCCGGGTCTCCTCCCCCACACTGCCGCGCCCCGAGACGACGCGGGACACCACCGACTTGGACACCCCGGCCCGCCCGGCCACGTCTATGATCGTCGGGTTGCGCGGCCGGTCAGTCATCGAGCACGCCCTCCCGGGCGAGCACCGCCGCGGCCGCGTCGCCTCCGGTCCATACGTGCGCACGCCAGCCGTGCGCGCGGGCGGCCGCGACGTTCTCCGGACGGTCGTCGAAGAACACCACCTCCGACGGCGCGCGGCCCAGCCGTTCGTCGGCGGCCCGGTAGACGAGTGGATCCGGTTTCATCAGGCCGAGATCCGACGAGAAGACCAGGCTCTCGAAGTCATCGCTCCACGGCGCCCGGCGGACCGCCCGCGCCATCGAGCCCGGGGCGTTGGACAGGACCCCCAAGGGCGCTCCCCGCTTCACCAGTCGCGCGAGCAGCGCCGCGGCGTCGGGCGCGAGGGCCGTCCAGCAGTCGGTGTCGATCCGGTCGAGTCGCTCGACCCACGCCCCGTCGAGCGGGCGCCCCAGCACCTCGGCGATCGGCCGCCAATACGCGTCCGGGGAGGCGCCCAGGTCGTAGGCGTCCCGGTGAGTCCAGTACGGTTCGGCCAGTTCGGACTCGGATACGTCGAGGGCCTCGGCGAGAGCGGTCAGCGCACGGCCCGACGGCGCCAGGACGCCGCCGAGATCCCAGACGACCATGGTCGGCGATGTGTTTTGGGAACGTTCCACATCGGGATGATAGCGGGCTGGCGACAACAACTGACGGCCCTTGTACGCGGACCGGGATTCCGAGCCACCGCTGCCGCAACCGGATGGGCGCCCGCCGGAGCGGAACGTCCGCGCCCTTCGGCGGCGTCGAGGAGCTCGCGGCATGCCCCCGTCCGGCGCCCGGGTCGCCGATGTCGGAGCGGACACCGCAATCGCCACCCCGTCGCCCCCCGGCGGTCCGGACCAGGGGCGTCCGGGGTCCACCGGGCACACGGCGTCGGGACCGGGGCGGTAGAAAGGGCGTATGGCCCGCCCTTCTCCAGCCTCCGAGTCCGACGCCGAGGCGATGGTCACCGCTCTGCTGACCGCGTCCAGGCTGCTTGTCGCCGTCTCCGCCCGGTCGTTGGCCGCGGTGGAGGATTCCCTGACGCTGCCGCAGTTCCGGATGCTGGTCGTGCTCGACGGCCGGGGGCCGCTGAGTCTGTCCGGGCTGGCGGGGGAGCTGGGGGTGCAGCCCTCGACCGCGATGCGCATGATCGACCGCCTGGTCGCGGCGGGCATGGTGGCGCGCGGTGTCACCGCGGAGGACCGGCGCACCAGCGTGATTTCCCTCACCAAGGACGGTCGGCGGATTGTGAACGAGGCCACCGGCCGACGGCGGCGGGAGATCGCGGGCATCGTCGATGTCATGCCGCCCGGTCAGCGGCGTCATCTCATCGAGGCGCTGCAGGCGTTCACGGAGGCGGGCGGCGAGCCCTCCGTGGCCAACGGCCCGCGGGCGCACGCGACCTGGTGACGCCCGGAGGCGGCTTCGGCGCCCCCGGCCATCACATGCGACACCCCGCGCGGTTGACACCCGAGCCGACGCCGTCTGTGCGCCGGAGGCATTCTTTTGCATAATGCAAAACATGGCCAGTGAAACGATTAGTTCCCGGCGGGCGTCTTCCTCCCCCGTCCGAGCGGGCACCCGGCTCCTGAACGGCGCGGGACAGGCGCCGGGAAGGGTGATCGCGCTCGCACTGGTCGTGGGGTGCGGGGCCGGGCTGGGGGCGATCGCCTTCCGGTGGCTGATCCAGACCTTCACCGAACTGCTGTCGGGCCACGCCGACTACTCCGCCGCCGGGCACGCCGCCCACCCGTGGCTGCCCTGGCTCGGCCCGTGGTTCGTCGTACTGGCGCCGGTGGCCGGCGGACTGCTGTACGGGCCGCTGGTGCAGCGTTTCGCCAAGGAGGCACGCGGACACGGCGTACCGGAGGTGATGTATGCCGTCGCCCACCGCGGGGGACGGATCGCCCCGCAGGTCGCGGTGGTCAAGGCGGTCGCGTCGGCGCTGTGCATGGGGTCGGGCGGCTCGGTGGGCCGGGAGGGGCCGATCGTGCAGATCGGCTCGGCGCTGGGCTCAACGGTCGGGGGCGTGCTGCGGGTGCCGGAAGACCTCAGGCGGCTGCTGGTCGCCTGCGGTACGGCCGGCGGGATCTCGGCCACCTTCAACGCCCCGCTGGCCGGGGTGTTCTTCGCCATGGAGCTGATCCTGCGGGACTTCGCCGTGGAGTCCTTCGGTGCCATCGTCCTCTCCAGCGTCACCGCCAGCGTCATCGGCCGGGCGGTGCTGGGGGACGAGGCGTTCCTGACCCTGCCCGCCTTCCATGTCGCCCATCCCGCGCAGTACCTGCTGTTCGCCCTGCTAGGGGTGATCGCGGGCACGGTCGGCGTGTCGTTCACCCGGGTGCTGTACCTGATCGAGGACGCCTGCGACTGGGCCTGGCGCGGGCCTGAGTGGCTGCGCCCGGCGGTCGGCGGCCTGCTGCTGGGCGGCCTGCTGCTCGTACTGCCCCAGATGTACGGGGTGGGTTACCCGGTCCTGGAGAACGCCATCGAAGGCCGGTACGCCATGGGCCTGCTGCTGCTCCTGCTGGTCGGCAAGATCGTGGCGACCAGCCTGACCATCGGTATCGGCGGCTCGGGCGGGGTGTTCGCGCCCAGCCTCTTTCTCGGCGCGATGACCGGCACCGCCTTCGGCGTGACGGCCCACGATCTGCTGCCCGGCACCGCGGGAGCGGTGGGCGCCTACGGGCTGGTCGGGATGGGCGCGGCCTTCGCGGGCGCGGCCCGCGCCCCCATCACCGCCGTGATCGTGCTGTTCGAGCTGACCGGGCAGTACACCATCATCCTGCCGATGATGCTCGCCATCGTCCTGGCCACGCTCACCAGCCGCCTGCTGTCACGCGACACCATCTACACCCTCAAGCTGCGCCGCCGCGGCATCGACCTGGACAGCGCACGGCTGGGGTCCTCACTGGCCGGCGCGAGCGTCCGCGACGTGATGGAGCAACTCCCCGCCGCGTTGTCCGGCGGCCTGCAGCTGGAGGACGCCACCGATGTGATCGCCCGCTCCGGGCACGGAGTCCTGCCCGTCACCGGCCGGGACGGGCGGTACGCGGGTGTGGTCACCGCACGTGCCGTGGCCGAAGCACTCACCGAGCCCGATCCCGCCCTCGACGCGCACGCCACCCCGCGCGTCGTCGCGGACCTCGCCGAACGGCCCCCGGCGGTGACCGCCGACGCGCCCCTGAGCGGGGCGTTGCACACCCTGGTCGCCGCCGACGGCGCCGGACTGCCCGTCCTGGACGCGGAGACCGGCGAACCGGTCGGCTGGCTCACCCACCAGACCGTGCTGAGCGCGCTCCACGCGCCCGCGGTCCCCGCCGGGAACCCCTGACCTCACGTCAGCGCGTTTCCGCGAGCGCGGTGACTCACCGCGGCGCGGGCCGTTCGTCGGGGAGGACGCGTACGAAGGGGATGTGGTCACGCCCGATGCGGTGGTAGTCCTCCGCGCTGCCGTCCGTCTCCAGACCGCACATGCGCATCAGGCCCCTGGCCAGGCGTGGATGGCGCAGCGCGTAGGTGGCCATCAGGCGGCCGCACTCCTCGGGATCCAGCGGTTCGGCGACCGCCGGCATCCGGCGCCGTCCGACCTGGATGGTGACGTGTGGAGTGCGCCGGATGTTGCGGTACCACTGCGCGGACGGGCCGAAACCGGAGGCGAGGTGGTACGCCCCGGTCGCCGGGTCACGACCGGTCACCTCCAGGACGACCTGCCGCGGCAGGCCACTCGTCCGGCCCGTGTGCGTGAGCAGCAGCATCCGGCCACCCAGCAGCCACCCCAGGCGCCAGCGGTAGAGCAGGAGCGGCGCCCGGAACATCGCCCTGCGCAGCCCGGAAGGAGGGGGCACCCGCGTACGGCGGTTCGGCATCGACCGGTCTCCTCCTCGTAGGCGGCGTAGGCGGCGTAGGCGGGGTAGGCGGCGTAGGCGGCCGGGGTCCGCACTCGCGCCGTCGGGGAGCGGGGGAGCGTAGCGAATCGGAGGGTCCCCGGCCATCGGTTCCGCATGCTTTATCAAAGTGCAAATTTTGCACTGTCTAAAAGCCTAGCGTGCTCCGTGCCCACGACGCAGGTGTCCGCCCCCGCAGGCGGACGCACTCCCGATCCAGGAGGCACCATGACCGCGCACGCCCGGTCGGCATCCGGCCGCTCACGCAACCTCACCATCGCGGGCGTCCTGCTCCTCGCCCTGGCCGTCGTGGCCGGAGCGATCGTGTGGGCCACCCGGGGCGACGCCAACGCCACGGAGAACTCCTCGTCGAACTTCCCCAGCGCCAAGCCGGCCGCGCCGGGTGATGTGGTCACCACGGCCGGGCCGGTGAGCAAGCTGGACATGGAGTTCCTGGCGAAGGTGCGGCAGGCCAACCTGTGGGAGGCCCCGGCCGGGCGGCTCGCCCAGACCCACGCCACCAGCGAGGCCGTCAAACGGGCCGGGATGCACGTCATGGACGGACACTCCAAGCTGGACGAGTTCGTCCGCAACACCGCCGAAGCGCTCAACGTCCCCCTGCCGGACGAGGCCAGCGCCGAGCAGCAGGGCTTCGTCCGCACCCTGGAGGACGCCCAGGGCGCCGACTTCGACAAGAAGTTCGCCAACATCCTCCGCGGCACCCACGGCAAGATCTTCGTCACGATCGCCCAGGTCCGCGCCAGCACCAAGAACTCCCTGATGCGCCGCTTCGCCTCCGAGGTCAACCTCACCGTCCTCGACCACCAGAACGTCCTGGACGACTCCGGCCTGGTCGACGAGGCCACCTACGACGACATCGCCGCCACCTTCTGAGACCCGCATGCCCTCCACATGCCTCATCAGGTCCTGTCGCGCGGAGACCGGCCAGGCCCTTTGACCCTGAGCAACGAGGGTGGTGGTACGGGTCACATCCGGGACACGAGGCGATCGACGCCGGGCCGAGGGCGATCGAGCGGCCCGGCGGGCGAGAACAGGTGGCGGGTCAGCCGTCGCTGCAACCTGACACCCGCCCAGCCCGCGCCCGCCACGGTCGGCAGCACGGCGACGCGCAGCCAGTGCCAATCCGTCAGCGCGTCCCCGGCGAGCGCGACGAACCAGGCCAGCGCGATTCCGGTCACGGCCACGGCGGTGCGCCGTGGGCCGACGGTGCCGGCGCGGACTCCGTCTCCCCCGTGAGTCCCGCCGCCGGCCCCGCCGATCCGCGCCACCAGCCGGTACCCGGCCACGACGAGGAGCGTCAGGCCGGGCAGGACCGCCGGACGCTCCTGCGCGGTCCGCGGACACTCAGCCACAACGCCTCCCCGATTCCCCCGTCTCGGTGCCGGGCACATCGTGACACCGGGACCACGAGCCGCACATTGCCGGATCCCGGCAATCTCCACGCGTTCCTGACGGCCTGGTGACACCGGAACCGAACGGGCGGGGCCGCGTCTACAACGGGCTCCCCGGCCAGCCCAGCAGCCGCGCCCCCATGGCAGCCGTCTCCAAGGTGAAGCGCTGCAACGCGTCGCCCGGGTCGTAGCCCGTCAGGGCCCTGATGCGCTCCAGCCGGTAGGAGAGTGTGCGGACGCCGATGTTCAGTCGCCGCGCCGCCTCGGCGTTGACGTACCCCGCGCCCGCGCACGCGGTGAGCGTCTCCAGAAGCGGCCCGGCCCCGCCCCGGGCCCGCGTGAGCGGGCCGAGCACCGTGCGCACCAGGTCGGTCATGGCGGCCCGGTCGCGCAGGAGCACCGGAAAGACCAGCAGGTCGGCGGCGCGCAGAACAGGGCCGGGCAGCTCCAGACGGTCGGCGAGCTCCAAGGCGCTCAGGGCCTCCTCGTAACTGCTCACCACGCCACCGGCCCCCGGGTGCTCACGGCCGACGGCCACGCGCCCCGCTCCCACGTACCCACTGCCGGGATCGTGCACCCAGCTCACGAAGGCATCCAGGATCGCGCGCTCACGCTCACCGCTGGCCGCGACGCACACCAGCCGCCCGTCCTTCGTGGACAGCAGCACATCGTGCTCACCGAACCGGGCGATCAGCTCGCGCTCGACACGCCGTACCACCGGATGCACATCGTCATACCGCTCTTCCCCTTCGGCGACCGCCACCGCGTGGCTCCGCGCCAGCCGCAGCCCGAACCGTTCCGCCCGCTCGGCCAACCGGCCCAAGTCGCTGCGCCCGTAGAGCAGGTCGTCCACGAACTCCCGCCGCGCCGCCTCCTCCTGCCGCACCGCCAGGCGCTGCGCTCGCTCATGCCCCTCGCCAAGAGCGGCGACGGCGGTGTCCATGGCGCCGAGCAGCGCGTCGGCGGTACGGGCCGACGCCGACGCGCCGGACGCCCGGACCGCACCGGGCAGCGAACCCCACAGCCTACGGGTCTCTGCCAGGTACAGCCCGATCAGCTGCCGGAGGCCGAATCCCGCCTCGGCCGCCCGCTCCCCCAGATCTCGCAGTTCGTCCAGCTCGGGGCGGAGCAGCAGTCGGCCGGTCGCGGCGACGTCGGTGAGCATCCGCTCGTACCCGCCGAGGAAGTCATCAGGTATCCGGGGCTGTCTCATCGGTCGGCTCCCTGTGAACGTCGTAGCGTCAGCTCAAGGCGAAGTACCGCAGCCACAGATATCCGGCGGACAGGGCCACCGTCACGGCGGTGACGATCAGGCCGTACCGGGTGAACTGCCAGAAGGAGATGGGCTGGCGGTTGCGTTCGGCGATGCCCAGGACGACCACGTTGGCGGAGGCGCCGATGGCCGTGGCATTGCCGCCCAGGTCGGCGCCGAGTGCCAGCGCCCACCACAGCACATGGACACCGTCGCCGCCGCCGAACCCGTGGGCCAGGTCGGCGGTGATGGGGGCCATGGTCGCGACGTACGGAATATTGTCGACTATCCCCGACAGCACTGCCGAGCCGAACAACAGGAGCATGACCGCGCCAAGTTCGCTGCCGCCGGTGGCGTCAGCCAGTGCGCGGGAGATCTCCCCGATGACACCGGTCTCGATGAGCGACCCGACCATGATGAACAGCCCGGCGAAGAACGCCAGCGTCGGCCACTCCACCTCCTTCAGCGCCTCACCCGTCTCCACCGTCGAGACGGCGACGAGCAATCCGGCACCGAGCAGGGCCACCACGCTCGGCGCGTAGTGCAGCACGGGATGCGCCACGAACCCGAAGACGACCAGGGCCAGGACGCCCAGACCCTGGTACAGCAGCCGGTGGTCGCGGATGGCCTCCCGTTCCTCCAGCGCCATCACCTCGGCGGCCCGCTCCTCGTCGTACACCAGCGCCTTGCGGAACATCACCCGGCACAGCACCACCAGTACGGCGGTCAGGACCACGGCGATCGGGGCCAGATGGACGAGGAAGTCGTTGAAGGTCAGCCCGCCCCGGCTGGCGATGATGATGTTCGGCGGGTCACCGACGAGCGTGGCGGTGCCGCCGATATTGGACGCCATCACCTCCGCGATCAGGAAGGGCGCCGCCGGCAGCGCGAGACGTTCGCACACCAGCAGGGTGACCGGGGCGACCAGCAGGACCGTGGTGACGTTGTCCAGCAGCGCGGAGGCGGACGCGGTGATGACTATCAGCATGGTCAGCACGCGGAACGGCTTGCCGTGGGCGCGTTTGACCGCCCAGATCGCCAGATACTCGAACAGGCCCGTCTGCCGCAGGACTCCGACGATCGCCATCATCCCCAGCAGCAGGAAGATGACGTTCCAGTCGATTCCGGAACGTTCGTCGAAGAAGGCGGCCTTGTCGTCGGTGGCACCGATCGTGAGCATGACGGCCGCCCCGGCCAGGGCGGCGGCCGTCCGGTGGACATGTTCACTGATGATCGCCGCGTAGGCGACGACGAAGACGGCGATCGCCGCCCAGCTGTGCCAGTCACTCATAGGGCTCCGCATGTCCGAGGAGTCGGTGGAGGAGCTGCGAGGCGGTGATCACCCCGAGCAGACGCAGTCCCGCCTTGTCCCGCCTCGCCACCGCCACCAGCGGGCTGCGCGCCTGCGCCATCAGCGCGGCCACCTCCAGCGCGGTGTCGTCGGGATCGGCGATCGGCGGCCGGGCCGCCTTGTCGGACAGCAGGTCGCCGACCCGGCGGCCACGCAGCCCCTCGCACAGCCGGTCGGCGTGTTTCTCGTCGATGACGGCCGCAAGTGCCGGGTCCTCGATCACGTAGGCCGGGACGAGCGCCTTGATCACCTGGGAGGCGGGCAGGATGGCCTTCGGCTCCCCCTCGCGGTCCAGGACCAGTAGCCCGGGCAGTTGGTGCTCGGCCATGAGGCGAGCCGCCTCCAGCGCGTCATCATCGACGCGGACCGACTCGTATGCCATCGCCAGATCACGTGCGCGCATCGTCGTCCTCCTCCACTCGGGACGCCGTCCGGACTGACCCGGCGGTCCTCTTCTCCCTGCCCCCATCGTGGCCGTCCTCGTCATCGTCGTCCGGAATGCCGACGAGGTCCTCGACGTCGAAGAGACGAGCGCCCGGCACGTCGAAGACCAGCAGCGCCGCGAACTTGTTCAGCTCCGCCACGGCCTCGCCCAACGGCTCGAACGCGCGGCCGGACTCCGGCGAGACGGAGGCGAGCACCGCGCCCGCCGAGAAGGCGCACGGCACAACCCCTGCCGCTGGCGATGGGTGTGATTCTCCACGTCGGCTGCCATCTGACCCATGCCAACCCCTACCTGGCACCTGAGGCCGCACGGGAATCGCCGCCAACGGAACTGCCTAGTGCGAGGCGTTGTCCCACGCGTCGCCGAGCCGGCTCTCGTGGCTCTCCTCCAGCGCGACCAGGGCGGCGACCAGCCGTTCGTCCCACCAGTCCGCGAGGAGGGAGAGCTGGAACTCGTAGCCGCCGTCGTGCCAGTCCAGGACGGTCTCGCCGTCGATCCGCCACTTCGTGCGCCGCGGTGTCCGGGCCGCGGCGCCGCCGCCCCCGAGGACGCTCAGGAAGGCGAGGGCCAGCTGTACGGGCCAGATCAGCCACCACACGACCCACCAGAAGGGGTGCCCCTTGAGGCCAACGGCGACTGGGTGGCCGGTCTGCTGTACGGTCCAGCGGGTCCTGACCCGCCCGCCCCTCGCGGCCGGTTCGCGGACGATCGAGCCGAGCGGCGCCCCGGACTCGTCCACCACGTCGTACGTCGCCGGGCGGCCCTTGGACGCCGTCCTGGTGACCACCGTCGCCAGCTTCCCCTCCCGGTGAGGGTCGGCCCACAGGACGATGGAGCGGCTGCCCTGCTTACGTGCCTTCTGGTACGCGTCCAGCCCGCCCGGGGGAAGCGGCCGCTCCGGGTAGGCGACGGTCCGTACGAGGTCGCTCCCGTCCGGCGCCCGGTGGCCCTCCCACATCCGTATCTCGCGGGACAAGGCGCCGTCCTGCGGCTCGCTCTCCTTGCCTTCGTCCGCCGTGTGTCCGGACTGGACCCGCTCGCCCGAATCCGCCAGCCACATCTTTCGCCCCATGGGACGCCTCGCCCTCGTACACAACAGCCCTAACGCGATGGTCGGGACTCTATCGGGCCCCGGATGTCGTCGATCGCGCTGACCGCGGTCTCGTGCCCCAGTAAGGCGCAGGTCACAGAGCCGGCGAATCCCGGAAGGACGGGGGCCTGCGCAGCAGCCACTGCATGAATGTCCGGCGCGGGGGGCGTACCACCACGCGGCCGTGGGCCTTCAGGCCGACCAACTCCACGCGCAGGGCGACCGGCGTATCCGGATTCGCCCGAGTCTGGCGGTGCTTGACCCTGCTGTGCACCAGCCCCAGCTCATCGGTGTCGACCACGATGCCCGGCCTCGTGATCAGCTTCAGGGTCTTGCCCGTCATGCCCACGTCGATCCGCAAGGTGTTGTGGGTGATCACCGCGTCCGTGAAGTCGAGCGTCACCTTGCAGTACGTCACCGCGAGCTCCAGCCTCCGCGGCACCACCCAGCGCCCCGCGCGCTCGATCGGGCCGCTGTGGACCTGTTCGATCCGGACTACGTCCTTGGCCTCAGCCACCGCCATGCCGCCGACCGCAGCCGGTACGGGCGGCAGGTCGGCGGTGAGCGTGGCCAGTTCGTTCAGGGTCCGCGCCGACAGGGCGACTTCCAGGCGTTCGTCCAACTCGTCCGCGGTCAGCAGGCCGTCCCCCGCCGCGACGCGCAGCACATCCGCCACCCGGTCCCGGTCCGCGTGAGAGGCCCGCAGCTCGGGCGATGAGCCGGGGGCGGAGTGCTTCCCGGCGGGCGTGATCTCTCCCGACATGCTTCCGTCCTGGTCCTGGGCGAGGGGCAGCGTCGATTCATGGCATGCGGCATGCCGCATCCATCATGCCGAGGCCCGTTCGCGGCAACAACCGGTCGTGGCAACAACCGTGTCCCGGAGGCCAGTTCCCTGAGGCCCGCTAGCCGTGGTCCGGGCTTGCTGCGGCAGGGCTTTCCTGGGTCGTCGGTTCGGCGTTCGGTTCCGCGTCCGGTTCCGGGTTCATGTGGAGGATGTCGCGGGCCTGTTCCGTGGCACGGGCGAGGCTTTCGGCGACAAAGTCGAGGAAGCGCGCGACGTTTTCCAGGCGGACGGCGGCCGGGGTGCCGGGGCCGAGGATGCCGACGCCCTGGCGTGAGATCTCGACCTGCTGGGTGAGGGCGCGGACGCTGGCGGCCATCGACTGGTACCAGAGGTTGTCGTCGATGACGTACCGCTCCCGGCGGCGTTCGTCGCGCTCCCTGCGGACGAGGGACTGGCTCTCCAGGAAGGCGATCGACTTGGAGATGGACGCCGGGCTGACCTGAAGGCGCTGGACCAGTTCAGCGGCGGTCATGCTGCCGGAGTCGGTGGTGAGGAGGCAGACCATCACCCGCGCCATCATCTTGTTGGACAGGCCCGATTGCATCAAGACGGTGGTGAACCGCTCTTCGTACTCGGCCACGGCCTCGGGGTCGCGGCCATGCGGCAGGGCGGCCGGCTCCGCCCCCCGGGACGAGGCGGGCTTGCGCCGGTGGGCGCGGCGTTCGGTGGCGCGGTGGGCCAGGTCCGCGCGGTACCCGGTGGGGCCGCCGTTGCGCATCACCTCACGCGTGACCGTCGAGGTCGGCCGCTCCAGACGGCGGGCGATCTCGGCGTAGGGGAGGTTGTCGGCCAGCCCCAGCGCGATCTGCTGACGGTCCTTCTGGGTGAGCCTGCCGCCCGGCATCGCGCCCTCCTTCACATGTTGTCCGATGCCCCAGCATAGCGTTCACGCGCAATCCATTGCAACGTTCGAGCGAGCGCATGTTGCATTACGTTCAGGACCATCGCAACGAATAGTGGGCTTCTAGCTGCGACAACCTCCTTTCTATGCAACAACTTCGTTGCCAGACTCATGAACGCAACGTAGCTTTTCCCATGCCAGAAACAACGAGACGCAAGGAGAGCACGATGCCGAAGTTCGAGACCCCCGCCCCGATCGCCGCCGTCCTGGACATCCCCGCGGGGCGGGTCCAGATCATCGCCGCCGATCGCACCGACACCGCGGTCGAGGTCCGGCCCACCAACGCCTCGAAGAGCCGCGATGTGCTGGCCGCGGAGCAGACCACCGTCGGGTACGCCGACGGAGCGCTGCGGATCGCGGCCCCGGTGAAGAACCAGTACCTCGGCCCCTCCGGATCCATCGAGGTGACCGTCCAACTGCCCGCCGGTTCCCGGGTCGAGGCGAAGGCGGCGAGCACCGAATTCCGGGCCGTCGGCCGCCTCGGCGACATCGCCTTCGACGGCGCGTACCGCCAGATCAAGATCGATGAGGCCGGGAGTGTCCGCCTCACCGCGGTCGACGGCGACGTCGAGGTCGGCAGGCTCAACGGGCCCGCGGAGATCAGCACCGCGAGGGGGGACATCCGGATCGCCGAGGCCGTGCGCGGCAAGGTCGTGCTGAGCACCCAGCAGGGCGACATCTCGGTCACCGCCGCCGCCGGCGTCTCTGCCTCCCTGGACGCCGGTACCTCCTACGGCCGCGTCAGCAACCGCCTCAAGAACGCGGGCGCCGCCGAGCTCGAGATCCATGCGACCACCAACCAGGGCGACATCGCCGCCCGCAGCCACTGACCCCACAGCCTCTGACCCCACAGCCACTGCCCCCGCAACCTCCGATTGATCCCGCAACCTCCGATCCGCGGCTTCCAGAAGGAGCACCCCTCATGACCAGCTTGGCCATCGCGGCGAACGGGCTGCGCAAGTCCTACGGCGACAAGGTCGTGCTCGACGGCATCGACCTGGCGGTGCCGGCCGGTACGGTCTTCTCCCTGCTCGGCCCGAACGGCGCCGGCAAGACCACCGCCGTCAAGATCCTCTCCACCCTGATCAGCGCCGACGGCGGCGAGCTGCACGTCGCCGGCCACGACCTCGCCGCCGACCCGCAGGCGGTGCGGGCCGCGATCGGTGTCACCGGGCAGTTCTCCGCCGTCGACGGGCTGATCACCGGTGAGGAGAACATGCTCCTCATGGCGGACCTGCACCATCTCTCCAAGCGCGAGGGACGGCGGGTGGCCGCCGAGCTGCTGGAGCGGTTCGACCTGGTCGAGGCCGCGAAGAAGCCCGCCGCCAGCTACTCCGGCGGGATGAAGCGCCGCCTGGACATCGCCATGACGCTGGTCGGCAGCCCGCGGATCATCTTCCTCGACGAGCCGACCACCGGTCTGGACCCGCGCAGCCGCCACACCATGTGGGGCATCATCCGCGCGTTGGTCTCCGACGGCGTCACCGTCTTCCTCACCACCCAGTACCTGGACGAGGCCGATGAACTCGCCGACCGCATCGCGGTGCTGAGCGACGGCAAGATCGCCGCCGAGGGCAGCGCCGACGAGCTGAAGCGGCTCATCCCCGGCGGGCACGTACGGCTGCGCTTCACCGACCCGGCCGCCTACCAGTCCGCCACCGTCGCGCTGCGCGAGGCGACGCGGGACGACGAGGCGCTGTCCCTGCAGATCCCCAGCGACGGCAGCCAGCGGGAACTGCGCTCCCTTCTCGACTGGCTGGACTCGGTCGGCGTCGAGGCCGACGAGCTGACCGTGCACACTCCCGACCTCGACGACGTGTTCTTCGCCCTGACCGGCTCCACCGTGCCCGCCCAGAACGACCAGCCCAAGGAGAACGTCCGATGAGCGCCCTCTCCCTTGCCGTCCGCGACTCGGCCACGATGCTGCGCCGCAACCTGCTGCACGCCCGCCGCTACCCGTCGCTGACGCTGAACCTGCTGCTCACACCGGTCATGCTGCTTCTGCTCTTCGTCTACCTCTTCGGCGACACGATGAGCGCGGGCATCGCCGGCAGCGGCGCCGACCGCTCCGACTACATCGCCTATGTCGTCCCCGGCATCCTGCTGATGACCATCGGTTCCACTGTCATCGGGGCCGCGGTGTCCGTCGCCACCGATATGTCCGAGGGGATCGTGGCCCGCTTCCGCACCATGGCCATCCACCGCGGATCCGTGCTCATCGGGCATGTGATCGGCAGCGTGCTGCAGTCCCTCGCCAGCGTGGTCCTCGTCGGCACCATCGCCGTGGCCATCGGCTTCCGCTCCACGGACGCCACCGCCCTGGAGTGGCTCGCCGCGTTCGGACTGCTGGTGCTCTTCGCCCTGGCCCTCACCTGGATCGCGGTCGGCATGGGCATGGCCAGCCCGAACGCCGAAGCCGCCAGCAACAGCGCGATGCCGCTGATCCTGCTGCCGCTGATCTCCAGCGCCTTCATCCCGATCGACTCGATCCCGGGCTGGTTCCAGCCCATCGCCGAGTACCAGCCGTTCACCCCGGCCATCGAGACCCTGCGCGGTCTGCTGCTCGGCACCGAAATCGGCCACGACGGATGGCTCGCCCTCGCCTGGTCCATCGGCCTGACCGCGCTCGGCTACCGCTGGTCGACGGCGTCGTTCAGGCGCGACCCGAAGTAACTGGGATGCGCCCGCGGGCCCTCTCCCGCACCTCGTCCCACCAGGGGCGGCGGCCACCGACACCATGTCGCGGACGCCGCCCTTTCAGTGTTCCCACCAGCTGGGCAGCGCTGGTGGCGGGACGGTTCATCGCCAGTGAGCCGGCTGAGGGTCAGGATTTCCGTCACCGGGGCGAACGGCGCGCGTGGCGGATCGTCAACCGTCCGAACCCCATGGCCCCGGAGATCCGGATCCTCGGCCCGCCGGGGCCGGAGTCCCGCCGGGGCGTGTAGCGCGTGTCCTTCCACCCGGTGTGCAGCCCCTCGAGATCGACGATCGCGTCCCGCGGCACCGTGATCTTGGCCCTGCCGGTGCCGAGTTGCAGCTCGATGTCCACGACCGGATGCTCGATGACCGCCCGGGACAGGTCCAGACGCACCCTGCCGAATGCGGACGCGACCTTCAGGACCCGGGGCACGTGCCAGGCGCCGCGCCGCTTGATCCGCCCGCCGGCGGCGGCAATCGTGGACGTCGTGCCCGCGTTCTCCTCCGGGAGCGAGGCCAGAGCCGCCGCGAGGTCGCCGCGGGTCTTGGCGGTGAGCACCCGCTGGAGGCGCTCGTCCATGTCCTCGTGCGCGATGTGCCCTTCGGCGTACGCCTCCTGCACGCGCCGCACGGCCGCGTCGCGGTCGTCTTCGCCGACCAGTAACGGCGGGTCTTCCGGCAGAGAAGTCACCGTCTCACTGTACTGGCGGGTCGGCAATCCGCAGATGGCGTCAGCCGGTTCGAGATCGCGTCAGCGCTTCGTTAGCGGAGCGCTAAGGGAACGGTAGCGGCCACCGGCAGGGTGAGTGGCACACCGAGCGAAACGTCGCCGGGAGCACGACACCACTGATGACGAAGAAGGTCTTCCGATGCTTATCAGCCGCCCCCGGGTCCGTATGTTCGCCGGTGCCAGCCTGCTGGTGACGGCAGCGATGTTCGCCACCGCCTGCCAGTCGGACGAGACGAGCAGCGGGTCGAATGACTCGTCCGCCTCCGCCAAGGCCACGACCGGGGCCTCGGCCGATGCCGCGGGCGACAAGGACACCGCCGCCGACTCGTCGGCCAAGTCCCCCGGTGCGAAGGACAAGGGAGCCCAGGACGGCTCCGGTGCCGACACCGGCAACGGCGAGCGCGGCAAGGTCGGGCAGGTGTGCGGGGCCAACGACATTTCCTGGAGCACCCGGGAGGAGTCGCAGGCCGGCGGCTACATCCTGGTCATGGCGAAGGCCAAGGCGGGGATCACCTGTGTGCTGCCCTCCGCGCTGCCCACGGTGGCCTTCGGGTCGGACGGCACCGAGGCGGGTCCCGCGGAGCAGTCCGTCGGGCCCGCGATCACGCTGAGCGGGGGAACCACCGCCTATGCCGGGGTGAACCCGAAGACCACCAACGACAACAACGGCAAGGAACTGGACAGCATCATCGTCGCAGTCGGCAATGAGGACGCCAACCCGGTCTCCCTGCCGGTCGACACCATCACCGTCGACAAGCCCGTCGTCACCAACTGGCACACCTCCCCGGCGGACGCCGTCCCCTTCGGCGGCGGAACGGACCAGTAACCGGCGGGCCACATGCCGGGGAAGGTGGCCCTCGCACTTCGCAGTAACGACGTCAGGAGTTCGCAGATGCCTCGCAAACGGTCACGTCTGATCGCCGCACCGATCGCGGCTGTCGCTCTGACCCTGACCATCGCCGGATACCAGGCCAGTGCGGCCGGGTCGTCGCCCTCGGGCGGCGCGGACCGGTCCGGCAAGGTCGGCGAGGCGACGGGCCCCTGCCTGGCCGACGCCACGACGCTGATCGGCGACCTCGACGGCGACGGCCACCCGGACAAGATCTCGAACCCCGGGCGCACTGGCACCAAGATGACCATCCAGTGGGGCGCCGCGGACGGCTCGTTCGGCGGGAAGCAGGCCGTCAGCGCACTTCTCGGCGCGAAGAAGGGGGAGGTCGCGACCGCCGCGGTCGCCGACTTCCGCAACGACGGCACCCTGGACATGGTCGTCAACATCGTCGAGCCGGCCGACGGGGACGACGCCTCGACCGCCCGCGTCGCGGAATACCGCCCCGGCCCGCTCGCACGGACGGACCTGGGCTCCGCCGACGCCCGGCACTCCGACATCGGCGACCAGGGCGAGGCCCAGCAGCTTCGCATCGCCGACTACGGCGACGACCCCTACCCGGACCTCGCGATCCTCAACAACCCCGGTGACGGGCAGCTGGATCGGGACGTACGCCTGTCGACCGCGGGCAGCGGCCCGGGGGACTACGACTACGCGACGCAGCGGAAGTACGGGGAGTTCGGCAGCACGGCCGAGCCGCCGGCCATGCCCGGCGACGGCTGGAAGCACTTCTACACGTCCTGCGCCTGACCCCACCCCGGCGCCTCTCCAGGGCCGGGTCCCGCTCCCGGGACCTGGCCCTGTGCCGTCCACCGATCGGTGGACGGGAAGTTCAACCGGGTACCTCTGTCGGCCAACCGCGCTGGTCAGCAACGCTTTTGGCCATGAACTCATTCACTGTGCGCATGGCGCGCTGGAGCGCTCGGCACCCCTGGCGGGCCATCGCCGGCTGGCTGGTGTTCGTGGCGCTGTGCCTGGGGGTCGGCAGTGCCGTCGGCACCCACAGCGCGACCACGGCCGACTACCGGGTCGGCGAGGCCGGGCGGGCGGAGGCGATGGCCGCGGAGGGGGGTCTGGAGCGCCGGGCCGCCGAACAGGTGCTGATCTCTTCCCGGTCGGGCCCCCTCGACCGGGACGCGGCCGAGGCCGCGGCCAGGGACCTGACCGCCCGGATGAAGCGGCTGCCCGAAGTCGCGGGCGTCGCCGATCCGCTGCTGTCCCAGGATCGCCGGATCCTCATGGTCGAGGTGGCGCTGAAGGGCGAGGAGCGGGACGCCAAGGACAAGGTCGACGCCCTGGCCGGACAGACCGACGCCGTGGGGACGGCCTATCCGGCGCTGCGGCTGGAGGAGACCGGGAGTCCCTCCATCAGCAAGGGAGTCGACCAGCAGCGCGGCGACGACCTGGCGCTCTCCGAGAAGATCACGCTTCCCATCACCCTGGTCACCCTGTTGGTCGTCTTCGGATCCGTGACCATGGCGGGGGTGCCGCTGCTGCTCGCGCTGTCGTCCATCGCGGCGGCCATCGGGCTTTCGATGGTGGCCTCACACGTCTCCCCCGACGCCGGGGTCGGCACCAACGTCATCCTGATGATCGGCCTCGCGGTCGGCGTCGACTACACGCTCTTCTATCTCAAGCGGGAGCGCGAGGAGCGCGCCCGCTCGGGCGGCCGGCTGAGCTCCGAGGCGCTGGTGGACATGGCCGCGGCGACCTCCGGCCGGGCTGTCGTGATCTCCGGACTCGCGGTCGTGGCCTCCACCGCGACCCTGTATCTCGCCTCCGACGTCATCTTCTCCTCACTCGCCACCGGCACGATCGTGGTCGTCCTGGTCGCGGTGGCCAGTTCGCTGACGGCGCTGCCCGCGCTGCTGGTCAAGCTCGGACAGCGGGAGGAGCGCAGGGCGCGGCGCCGTGCCGAGCGGGGAAGGCCCGCGCGCCGGACCCGGGGCGACAGCGGGGGCCGCGTATGGGCCGCCCTGCTGCGACCCGCGAGCCGGCATCCGCTGGCCACCCTGTGCGTCTCGGTTCTCGCCCTGCTCGCGCTCGTCACCCCGTTGGCCGGGCTGAAGATCACCGAGATGAGCCGGGACACCCACTCCCGCGACATCGCCGCGATGCGGGTGTACGACCGGCTCAACGCGGCGTTCCCGGAGCAGCGGGTCACCCACCAGGTCGTCGTACGGGCCGACGCCGCCCGCTCCGGCGAGGTCGGCGGGGCGCTGCGCGAGCTGGCCCGGCGCGCCGACGCCGACCCGCTGTTCGCCGGTGCCTCGCGCGTGCGGACCTCCGCCGACCACCGGACCAGTGTGCTCGAGCTGAAGGTGCCGTACCTCGGCAACTCCGACCAGGCGTACGACTCCCTCGACCACCTGCGGGAGGACTATCTGCCCGCCACCGTCGGCCGGGTCGAGGGGGCGGAGTTCGGAGTGAGCGGCGACGTCGCCCGGTACGCCGACTATCCCGCTCACCAGAACAGCAAACTCCCGCTGGTCCTCGGGGCGTTGCTGCTGGTGACCTTCGCGATGACGACGTACGCGTTCCGCTCGGTGGTGCTGGGCCTGATCGGCGTCGTACTGAATCTGCTGTCCGCGGCGGCGGCGCTCGGGCTGCTCGTCCTGGTCTTCCAGGGGACCTGGGCCGAGGGGCTGTTGGACTTCCACTCCACGGGGTCGATCGGATCGCGCGTACCGCTGTTCCTCTTCGTGATCCTCTTCGGGCTCTCGATGGACTACCAGGTGTTCGTGGTCAGCCGGATCAGGGAGGCCGTCCTCGCGGGCGTGCCCACACGGCAGGCCGTGCTCGAGGGAATCCGCAGGTCGGCGAGTGTGGTGACGAGTGCGGCGGTGGTGATGACGACCGTCTTCGTGAGTTTCGTCTTCCTGCACATCATCGAGATGAAGCAGATCGGCTTCGTCCTCGCGGCGGCCGTGCTGCTCGATGCCTTCATCGTCCGGATCATGGTCCTGCCGTCGGCGATGCTGCTGCTCGGTGAGGCGAGCTGGTGGCCCTCGCGGACGGCGGGGCGAACGGCGGCGGCCTCGGCTCAACCGGCCGACGGGCGGCCGGTGGTCGACGTACGTTGATCGGTATGACCGCTCTCGCCAACCCCCTGGCCGACGCCTTCTGGGCCACCTCGCTGCGCCGGTGGAACGCCGTGTGCTGGGTCCTGTTCGCCGCGATGGCCGTCGGGCTGGTGACGACGGCTCCGGCCGGGGGCAGCAAGTACCGGGCGATCGCGCTTCTGGGCTGTGTGGTGCTGTGCTACGCGGTGCTCGACCGCTTCCCGGGCAATCCCGTCGTCCGTCCGCGGGTCTACCTCTCGGTGCTCGTGCTCGGGCTCGGCGGGCTGGCCTATCTGGGCAGCAGCTATGCGGCGCTGTTCATGGTGACGCTGCCGCACTACTGGATGTTCGGGCGCACGCCGCGGGCCTCGATGGGGTTCCTCGGGGTGGCCGCCGCCGCCACGCTGGCCGGGAGTCTGGTCCGGCAGGGCTGGTCGGCGGAGTTCTTCGGCGAGACGCTGATGTCCACCCTGATCGTGGTCGCGGTGGGCGTGCTGATCGGCCTGTGGGCGCACTCGGTCGTCGCGCAGAGCAGTGAACGGGCGCGGCTGATCGAGGAGTTGGAGCGCACGCAGGCGCAGCTGTCCGAGGCCCACCAGCGGCAGGGCGCGGCGGACGAACGGGAACGCATCGCACGCGACATCCACGACACGCTCGCGCAGGGTTTCGCGTCGATCATCGTGCTCGCGGAGGCGGCCCAGGCGGGCATCGGCCACGCTCCGGCGACCAGCGCCCAGCAACTGCGGTCGATCGAGTCCACCGCCCGGGAGAACCTCGCCGAGGCGCGGGAGTTGGTCGGCTCGGCGGGGCAGCCGGGCCCGGGCCGGGTGGCGGCCGGTTCGGTGGCGCTGACGCTGCGCCGTACGCTGGACCGCTTCGCGGAGGACACCGGGCTGACGGTGGACGCCGACCTGGCAGACCTGGAGTGCGACCAGCAGACCCGTATCGCGCTGCTGCGCTGCACCCAGGAGTCCCTGGCCAACGTGCGTAAACACGCACACGCGTCCATGGTCGGCGTGGTGCTGGTGCGGCGTCCGCACGGAGTGGAACTGGAGATCACCGACGATGGAACCGGGTTCCGGGTGGGGGAGTCGACGGGCTTCGGACTCGACGGCATGCGCAAGCGACTGGCGGAGCTGGGCGGGAGGCTCACGGTGACGAGTTCGGTGGGCGACGGGACGCGGATCCTGGCGATGCTCCCCATGGCGAGCGAGGTGGAGGCATGAGCGAGGCAGGTCTGCGCATCGTCGTGGTGGACGATCACACCGTGATGCGGGCCGGGGTGATCGCCCTGCTCGCCGCCGAGGACAGCATCGAGATCGCCGGCGAGGCGGGCGACGGACGCGCGGCGCTCGATCTGGTCGAGCGGTACGACCCCGACGTGGCCCTGGTCGATCTGCGGATGCCCGTGCTCGACGGGGTGGCGACGACGGCCGAGATCGTCGCCCGGTATCCGCGTACGCGGGTGCTGATCCTGACGACGTACGACACCGACACGGAGATCGAGCGCGGAGTGGAAGCCGGTGCCATCGGCTATCTGCTCAAGGACACCACCCGTGAGCAACTCGTCGACGCCATCCACGCGGCGGCGCGGGGCGAGACGGTGCTCGCACCCCGGGTCGCCGAGAAGCTGGTCGCGCGGCTGCGCCGGCCCGTTCAGGAGCCGCTGACCGACCGCGAGACCGAGGTCCTGGGCGCCGTGGCGGACGGTCTCACCAACGCCGAGATCGGACGGCGCCTGGTGATCGCCGAGGCCACGGTGAAGACGCATCTGCTGCGCCTGTTCGCCAAGCTGGATGTAAATGACCGGACGCGGGCGGTGGTGGTGGCCATGGAGCGGGGGCTTCTGCGGCGGCCGCGACCCTAGTCGGGCGTGGCCCCCGAGACGCGCTTCCGGTAGTGGATCCGGTCGTACGCGCCGTCCTGGCGGCGCTCGGTCACCTCGTACCCGTACCTCGGGTAGATCTCCTGGTTCTCCCACATGGCGGCGTTGGTGTAGAGCCGGATCTCCGGGCGGCCGAGAGCGCGGGCGTGCAGATCGGCGAAGGCGAGCAGACGCCTGCCCACGCCCTGTCGGTGCGCGCCCGGATCCACGGCGATGCTCTCCAGGACGAGATGGCCGGGCTCGGCCACCAGGACCAGCACCCCCACGACCGGGTCGCCGGTGACGAAGACGCGCCCCGCCGCGATATCGGCCGCGTGGTCCGCGTCCATCGGCGCGGGGCGCAGCCCGATCCGGGCGACGTAGGGGCGGTAGGCCGCGTCGGTGACGGCCCGTACCGCGTCGATGTCGGCCGCGGTCGCGGGGCGGATGCGGTCGTCCATGCCACCCAGTCTGGCGCACGGCTCAGCCCGGCTGGGCCTGGGTGCCCCGTCGGGTCTGGGCGACCCATTCCGGCGCCGGCGCGGCGTCGTCGTACGCGTCGTGCCAGTTCCACCATTCGTACGGCGGGGTCTTGGGGTAGTCCTTCGGCGAGTCCTCCCACTCCTCCTGCCGCCCGAGCGCGGTCATGTCGAGGTAGCTCCAGGTGCTCCCCAGCGCCTCGTCACCGCGGGCGTTGATGAAGTAGGTGCGGAATACGCGGTCGCCGTCGCGGATGAACGCGTTCGTGCCGTGCCATTCGTCCACACCGAAGTCGGCGTCGAAGTCGTCGGTGATCGTGTACCAGGGCATCGTCCAGCCCATCCGCTCCTTCACCTGCTCGATCTCCGGCTGCGGGGCGCGCGAGGCGAAGACCAGGGTGGTGTCGCGGGCGTTGAGATGAGCGAGGTTGCCCACGTGGTCGGCGACCATGGAGCAGCCGCGGCAGGCATGGTCGGGCCAGCCGTAGACGACGGGCTCGAAGAAGGCGCGGTAGACGATCAGCTGACGGCGCCCCTGGAACAGGTCGAGCAGACTCACCCGGCCCTCGGGACCCTCGAACGCGTACGCCTTCTCCACCGCCAGCCACGGCATCCGCCGGCGCTTGGCGGCCAGCGCGTCACGGGCGCGGGTGAGCCGCTTCTCCTCGTCGAGCAGCTGCCGGCGCGCGGCCTCCCACTCCTGCGGCGAGACGATCGGAGGTGTCTTCATCGTGACGTCCACCTTCCAGTTCGGTCCGAGCTCCTGCGCTGGGCCAGGGGAACGTGAGCCGGGCGCTGCTCAGCAGGCTCCCCGCGTCCACCATCCAGGGTCGGCCGTCACCGGCGGGGGCGCACGCCGATGCACCGGAAATCAAACGTACGATCGATATCGGTCGGGTGCACGACTCCCGGCGCTCATGGCAAAGCCCCAGGCCGGCGGCCCGGGGTTGCTTTGCTGTCCGTTGGCTACTTACCGGTGCCGACGGGGTCCACCTTGATCTCGGAGCCGGAGCCGTCGGTGACGGGGACGTTGATGCTGACGGGCAGGGAGTGCGAGTGGGTCTCGTTGGGCGGGGTGACGACGAGCGTGGTGAAGGTCTCGCCGGAGCCACCGGAGGTGTTCGGCGGGTAGTGGAGCGTGAAGCGGGTCTCCTCGCCCGGCTTGACGCTCGTCTTCGGCGCGGCGAGGTCGCTGCGCTTGGCGCTCAGGGTGCCGTTCTTGCTCTTCAGGTCGACGCCGGGGAAGCCCTGCAGCGTGCAGGTGGCCGAGCCGGTGTTCTTGAGGTCGACGATCAGGGTGCCCTCGCCCATGCCGTGGGTGCTGCGGAAGGCGAGCTGCGAGGTGGCGCAGGCGTCGGAACCGGCATTGCCGCCACCACCGGAGCCCGAGGAACCCGAACCGGAGGAGCCGCTGTCCGAGGAGCCCGAGGAGCCGGAGGAACCCGAGTCGGAGGAGTCCGAACCGCCGGAGCTCGACGAGGCCGCGGAGGACGAGTCGCCGCCGCCGGCATCCGCGTTGTCCTGGCACGCGGTCAGACCGAACGCGGCGACTGCGACGACCGCGGCGGCGGCGACCTTGCGAGCGTGACGAAGAGTGATGCGGTGCGACATGGGTTCCTCAGCTGTCGTGAACGGCGTCCCCGTCCCCCGGGGCCGTGACCACCAGTCTGTCCGCCGCCGCTGACGATCAACTAACGCCTCGTTAACGGGCTGGCAACGCTGTGACCTCGGGCTTTGCCCTCTGACCGGCTATGGGGCCGTTGTGCCCGCTGCGTGTGCTTTGACCGTCGGCGGCCGTTGGAGGGCGCTTTCTCCGGCAGCTCCGCGTCCGCGTGGGCGACCCGCTGGGTGACAAAAACCCCGCGCCGTAGGCGGCCCCGCGTCGTTAGGATCCGGCGCATGGCCACAGCCGACCACGCAGTCACCCATGTCCTTACGGGCTACCGGCCGAAGACCACCGCGGAATGCGTCGACCTCGAGCGGGTGCTCGGCGTTGTCGAGGCGGGCGGCGCCCCCTGGGACCGGTCGACGCCCCTCCACATCACCGCATCCGCCCTGATCGTGCACCCGGACAGCGGCCGTGTGCTGCTGCGCTGGCACCAGCGCCAGCAGTCGTGGCTGCTGGTCGGCGGGCATGGCGACCCGGGCGAGTACGACCCGCTCGCCATCGCCCTGCGGGAGGGGCGGGAGGAGACGGGGCTGCCCGACCTGGCCCCGTGGCCGGACGCGGACGTACGGCATCTGGTGATCGTTCCGGTCCCCGCGAACAGCCGGGAGCCGGCGCATGAACACGCCGATGTGCGCTATGTGCTGTCCACCGGCGTTCCCGAGGCGGTACGGCCGGAGAAGCCGGACGCGCCGCTGCGCTGGCTGACGCCGGACGAGGCGCGGATGGCGATCACCGAGGCCAATGTTCTGGACACGCTGTCCCGGGTGGAGCCCCTGCTCCCGCGTGGTTAATCGTCCTGTGTCGTGCTGAAGGCCTGGGCCACGGCGAGGCTGTCCTCGTAGACGTGGTGCCGGGTGACGAGACCGCCCTCGAGGGTGAGATGCAGGGCGAACCGCGCGCGATAGGCGCGTCCGGTGGCCCGGGCGGTCTGGCGGATCTCGCCCAGCACGACCGCGTCGTCGCCGTCGACCAGGACGCGTTCGACCTCGGTGGCCGCCTGCTCGGGCACATGGTGATGGGCCAGCTCCCGGAAGTGGGCGGCCACGTCCGCGCGGGTGGAGCGGTGGCGAATCCACGGGGTGGCGGGGCGGCCGTGCTCGGCCTCCGGCCAGTCCAGCTTCCAGTCGCTGCGCTCGGCGTACAGCTCGGCGATGCGCTCGGGGTCGCCCTCACCGATGCGGCGCAACAGTTCCGCCACCAGGGCGCGGGTGGTCGTGGGTGCGGCCGAGGACATGGTGATCCCTCCGATCGGAAGCCTTGCGGGAAGCGATCACCATGCTGCCGGGGGGCGCGGCGCGGTGCGATTACGTCCCAGGTAATGCCCCCAGGGAACGGGACACGGCCGTCCGTTTTGTCCGGGGAGGTCAAGCCCGGCCGGATCGATTCGACCCGGGTGGACGTGGCGGCCCGGGGCGGTGGCGGCCACCGTGGGACGGGTCGGCACAGCAGGAGGCGTAGCGGAGTAGCGGAGGAGGATCGACGATGGCCGGTTCCACAACGTTCGATCGCGGGGAGTGGCGGACCACGCTCGATCAGGTCACGGCCGAGCACGAGGGGGAACTCGCCACCATCGAGGTGCTGGACCCGTCCGTCGGGCATCAGTACGAGGCCGAGCGGCTGCCCTTCTCCTCCCTCAGCTACGACCCGAAGGACGACACGGTGATCGGTGCCGTCGGCGGGAAGTCGCCGCGGTATCCGGTGGTGCTGCGGCACATGGTGTGGCATCCCACCGAGGTCGACGTGGCCACGGAGGACATCCCGGAGGCCGCCGTCCGCGTCGTCGCGCCGGACGGGAGCACCACCTTGATCACCTTCTATCCGGAGGAGTCCGGGACGTAAGCGCCGCCCTCCTGGGGCAAGGGGGCGCCGCCTAGTGCCACAGGGAGATGGCCAGGCCCAGGCCGCCGAGGGCGATGGCGATCCGGAGCGGGGTTTCGGGCAGGCGGCGGACGACCACGGGGCCGAGCCGGCTGCCGAGGAGGGCGCCGAGGCCGAGGGCTACGGCGGCGGCCCAGTTCACGGGGGCGACGGCGACGTAGGCGACGGCCGCCGTCACATTCGCGGCGCCCGTGGCGATGTTCTTGACGGCGTTGGTGACCGGGAGGGGTTCCGTGGCGGAGAGCGAGAGCACCGCCAGCATCAGGACGCCCGAGGCCGCGCCGAAGTAGCCGCCGTACAGGCCGACCAGCAGGACCGCGCAGGCGAGCGGGAGGGTGGGCCGAGCCGTATGGGCGAGGGAGGGCGAGCGGGAGGCCACGAGCCGGCGGAGTGGATCGCGGACCAGGATCAGCACCGAGCCGAGGGCGATCAGCCACGGTACGACGGTCTCGAAGGCGGAGGACGGGGTTCCCAGCAGCAGGGCGGCCCCGACCGCGCCGCCGAGCGCCGCGATGACGCCCAGTCGGAGGAGACGGTCCCGCTGGCCGCGGAGTTCGGCGCGGGATCCCGCCGCGGTGCCGACGGTGTTGGAGAACAGGGCCACCGTGTTGGTCACATTGGCGGCCACCGGCGGCAGGCCCACCGCGAGCAGCGCCGGATAGCTGAACAGCGAGGCCAGCCCCGCGATCGAACCGGCGAGCCCGGAGGCCACCCCGGCCGACACCAGCAGCGCCGCCGAGTCGATGCCCATCCGTTCCCCCTGTTCGCCGGCTTCGGCGACGCCGCTGTTTCTTCTGCACGTCGGCGACGTCGCTTCATACTCCAGGGGTGCTGTCTCCTATGCAAGACAGCGTTCATGTACATGGACCGCTCTGGGTCCCGAGGGCCGTGCCGACCTACCAGGTCAGGGCGTCCTGCGCGGTCGTCTGCCAGTACGTGACCTGGGCGGCGCTGTCGATGTAGACCGAGCCGCCGGGCAGTTCGACGCTCGTGGGGTCCTCGCTGCCGTCGATGAACACCTCGAGCGAGTTGACCTCGCTGCCCTCCGCACCCGAGCCGTCCCCCGCGGAGGTGGTGATGCCCGCATAGGTGCTCTCGCCCGGGGCGAGCACGACGACGGACTGCGGCCGGCTCTCCTCGTTCACCGGCGTGGCGGCCTGCGCGTTCTCACCGAACTTCAGCCCGGGGTAGCCGACCAGCTTGCAGTCCACACCGGCCCCGTTGGTCGCCTTGAGCAGCATGTGGTTGATCGGGTTCTTGACCTTCTGGACGGAGAAGACCGTCTTGTTGATGTCGCAGTCGCCGATCGGCTCCTCGTCGGACCCCGCCCCGGCCTTCTGGGCCTGCGTCTTCGCGTCCTTGGCCTCCTCGGCGCCCGCGTTGCCGCCCTTGGCCGCCTTATCCGTCTTGGCCGTCTTGTCCGCCGGGGCCGAGGCCGACGCGTTCGCCTTGCCCGCGTTGTCCGAGCCTCCGTCCTCGCTACCGCCGCACGCCGCGGTCAGGCCGAGCGCGGCAACGGCCAGCATGGAGGCGGCGATGGTACGGACGGTGCGGCCGCGGCGGTAAGCGGTGACGTTCATGGTGGGGTCTCCCTCTGGGGCGGGTCGGCGGTCCGGCGGTGTCCCCCACCGGCCCTCGGTATGGCTATGAGCCTGCCGTGGTCCGCTGGCGTAAAGCTGCTGCCACGACGCCGTTCCGCTAACGCCGCGCTAACGCAACGGCACGCTCCCCACGTCCAGTTGGCCGGCAGGGGGCCGACCCGGCCGTTCGCCGGCCCGTCCATGTGTCCCCCCGTCGGCCGGCGCTCCGCTGGTAACCGTTCCGCCACGCCCTGGGCCACCTGGTCCGCCGATGCTCCCGCCGACCTAATCTAGGAGTCCGGTACGGCCGCTCAAGGCGCGGAGACAGCGCGGGAAAGGGGATCGGCGATGCCGCTGGCCACCGGGGATCCGGAATCCATAGGCGGCTACGCCCTGGTCGACCGGCTGGGGTCGGGCGGCATGGGCGTCGTCTATCTCGGGCGTTCGGCGTCGGGGCGGCAGGTCGCGCTCAAGCTGGTCCATGAGCAGTACGCGCAGGACGAGGAGTTCCGGACCCGTTTCCGGCAGGAGGTCGCGGCGGCGCGCCGGGTGAGCGGGGCGTTCACCGCACCCGTCGTGGACGCCGATCCGGAGGCCGACCGGCCGTGGATGGCCACGCTGTATGTGCCGGGGCGCACCCTCTCCGAGGTCGTACGGAAGAACGGCCCCCTGGACGGGCACACCTTGCGGACGCTCGGCCTCGGACTGGTCGAGGCGCTGCGCGAGATCCACCGGGCCGGGGTGGTGCACCGGGATCTGAAGCCCGCCAACATCCTGATGGCCGAGGACGGGCCGCGCGTCATCGACTTCGGCATCTCCCGCGCCGTCGACAGCCAGACGCTCACCGTCACCATCGGGCGGGTGCTCGGCACCCCGCCGTTCATGTCGCCGGAGCAGCTGCGCAGTCCGCGGGACGTCACGGCGGCGTCGGATGTGTTCTCGCTGGGGTCGCTGCTGGTGTTCGCGGCGCGGGGCAGCAGCCCGTTCGAGTCCGACAGCCCCTATCTGTCGGGCTACCAGGTGATGTACGAGCATCCGACGCTGGAGGAGGTCCCGGCGCCACTGCGGGGCATCGCCGAACGCTGTCTGGCCAAGGAGCCGGAGGCCCGGCCGAAACTGGACGAACTGCACCATATGCTGCGGGCGCTGCCGGACTTCCCGGCGGCGGAGCGCGTCGAAACGGCCGGTGCTCCCGGAGCCGGCGCCCCTGTAGGTCCCCCTGTAGGTCCCCCCGCCCCCTCGGCCCACGCTCCCCGGCCCGACTCGCGGCCCGCTCCCCGGCCCCCCGGTTCGCAGCCCCCCAGCTCGCAGCCCCCCGGCCCGGGGAGCACCGCACCGAGGCGGGGAGCTCGGCGGCGGCTCGTCGTCACCTCCGCCGGGGTGGCCCTGGCCGTCACCGGGCTGACCGTCGCGGCGGCGGTCTTCGCCCCGGACATGACGGAGTCGTCGGGCGACGCGTCCGCCGCCTCCGCCACCGCGCCGTCCCAGAAGCCCGCCTCGCTCCCCGAGGGCTGGAAGCCGTGGCGGACGGATCTGCGGGTCGAGACCGACGGGCCGCCCCTCGTCTACCAGCAGTCCGGATGTGTCCCGGCCAACGGCCGCGCCCTGTACTGCGGCGGAAACGGGTTCACCATCGCCAAGGTCGACGCCGCCACCGGCCGCGTCCTGTGGCGCTGGGGCACCCGCCCCCAGGCGGCGCGCCCGATCGGGGTGCGGGACGGAATCGCCTACGCCTACCGGGCGCCGGAGGGCGGCCACCGGTCGGTGGTGGCCCTGGACGCCGCCACCAAGCGAGAGCGGTGGGAGCAGCCGATCAACGGCTCGGCGCCGGCGGAGCTGTTCCGCGGCGGGGTGCTGACGCTGTCGCCGGACGGCAATCAGCTCGTCGCCTACGGGACGTCGGGTGAGCGGCTGTGGCAGTCGCCGGCGCCCCAGGGGAAGTACTGCGAGCCGACGGTGCTGGGCGGCGAACCGTACGGCCTGTGCGCACCCACGGCCGACGACGGCCTGGCCGCCGAGGGCCCGTACGAACTGCTGCGGTTCGACGTCTCCGACGGCAAGCGGCACGAACTCACCACGCTTCCGAAGAAGACGCTGACCATCGGCGCGGCCACCGGCAAGCCGCTGTTCCTGATACCGCAGACCGCGAAGGAGGTGTACGACTCGGGGTACGAGCGCCCGTACACGTCCATGCTCCGGGTCGATCCGGGCACCGGCGAGACCAAGCGGATCCCGCTGCGCCGCCCCGTGCTGGGTGAGCCGACCCTGCTGCGCGGCGTCGTCTACTTCGTCCGTGCCAACGGCACGGTCACCGCGGTGTCGGCGGACAGCGGCCGGGAGCTGTGGCAGCGGGCCACGGAGACGGAGAACCTGTCCGCGCCCGTGCTGTCCAGGCGGTACGGGCAGCTCTACTTCTCCAACCGCTTCGGCCGGCTGCTGGCGCTGAACGTGGACGACGGCACGGAGGCGTGGCGTACGGCCGCGCTGGACAATCCCGGGACGGCGGCGGAGGACACCGAGCCGAGGGTGGTGCTGGTCCAGGACGCGATCGTGGGGACGGCCGGGGACACGGTGTTCTCCGTGCGCCCGGACCGTCCCTCGGCGCGGCCCCCGTCCTGATCGACGCGGCTGCGGACGGGCGGCGGCGGTCAGCGCGGCTGCGGTCGACGTGGCTACGGTCGACGTGGTTACGCCGGGGCCGGGCCCACGAGTTCGTCCAGGACGTCCGTCATCGTGACGAAACCGAGGACCGCCGTACCGGTGTCGGCCGTCACGGCGGCCAGGTGGGTGCCGGTGGCGCGCATGGTGGTGAGGGTGTCGTCCAGCGGGGTGTCCGCCCGCACGCGGGGGATGGTGTGGACGGCGGTATGCGGGAACGGGCGGTCCCGGTCGAGGGCCCCGAGGGTGTCCTTGATGTGGAGGTAGCCCAGGATGGCGCCGCCGGGGCCGGTGACCGGCAGACGCGAGTAGCCGGAGGCGGCCGCCCTGCGTTCCAGTTCGGCGGGGGTGACGCGATGGTCGACGGTGACCATCGCGCCGACGGGGACGAGGATGTCGCCGACCCGCCGGGTGCCCAGTTCCAGCGCGTCGCGCAGCCGGTCGCCGCCGGACTTGTCGAGCAGCCCGGCGTCGCTGGAGTCCCGTACCAGCCGGATGAGTTCGTCGTCGGTGAAGACCGCCTCGACCTCGTCCTTGGGCTCGACCTTCAGCAGCCGCAGCACGGCGTTGGCGAAGGCGTTGACGCCGAAGACGACCGGGCGCAGAAGGCGGGTGAGGGCCACCAGGGGCGGGCCGAGGAGGAGTGCGGTGCGCTCGGGGGCGGCCAGGGCGATGTTCTTGGGGACCATCTCGCCGATCAGCATGTGCAGATACGTGGCCGCCGTGAGCGCGACGACGAAGGCGATCGGATGCACCAGGGCGTGCGGCACATGGACGGCGTCGAAGACGGGCTCCAGCAGATGGGCGATGGCCGGTTCGGCGACCGCGCCCAGGGCGAGGGAGGAGATGGTGATGCCGAGCTGGGCCGTGGCCATCAGCGCGGACAGGTGCTCCAGCGCCCACAGCACACCGCGCGCCCGCTTCTCCCCCGCCTGCGCGCGCGGTTCGATCTGGCTGCGGCGCACGGAGATCAGGGCGAATTCGGCGCCGACGAAGAAGGCGTTGGTGAGGAGGGTGAGGGCGCCGATGGCGAGTTGGAGGACGGTCATCGGGTGGCCTCGGTGGTCTGGGTCGTCTCGGTGGTCTGGGTCGTCTCGGTGATCTCGGTGATCTCGGTGATCCGTACGCGGTCGGCGCGGTGGTGCTCCACCTTCAGCACCGTGAGCTGCCAGCCGTCGGTCTCGATGGTGTCCCCGGCCGCAGGAATGCGCTCCAGGGCGGTGGCCAGCAGGCCCGCCACCGTTTCGTACGGACCCTCGGGGGCGGTCAGCCCGATGCCGGTGAGCTCGTCCAGCCGTACGCCCCCGTCCGCCTCCCAGACGCCGGGGCCGAGGGGCACCAGGCCGGGGGTCTCGTCGGTGTCGTGTTCGTCGCGTACGTCGCCGACGATCTCCTCGACGATGTCCTCCAGGGTGGCGACCCCCGCCGTGCCCCCGTACTCGTCGATGACCACGGCCATGGTGTGCGCCCTGCGCAGCCGGTCCAGCAGCCGGTCCACCGGGAGGCTGTCGGGGACCAGGAGCGGGGGCGTGGCCAGGTCGGTGACGGGGGTGGTGGGGCGATCGGCGACGGCCAGGGCGAGGACGTCGCGGATGTGCACGGTGCCGACCACCTCGTCCAGGGTGTCGCGGTAGACGGGGAAGCGGGAACGCCCGGTGGCCAGGGTGAGGTTGGCGGCGTCGGCGGCGGTGGCGTGGGCCTCCAGCGCCTGGACGTCCACGCGCGGGGTCATCACGTTCTCGGCGGTCAGCTCGCTCAGATGGAGCGTACGGACGAACAGCTCGGCCGCGTCCTGCTCCAGCGCGCCCGCGGCGGCCGAGTGGCGGGCCAGCGCGACCAGCTCGTCCGGGGTACGGGCGGAGGCCAGCTCCTCGGCGGGCTCCAGGCCCAGACGGCGCACCAGGCGGTTGGCCGTGTTGTTGAGGTGGTGGATCAGCGGGGCGAAGGCGGCGGTGAAGGCGCGCTGCGGGGCGGCGACCGCCTTGGCCACGTGCAGGGGGCGGGAGATCGCCCAGTTCTTGGGCACCAGCTCCCCGGCGACCATCAGCACCACCGTGGAGAGGGCCACGCCCAGCACCAGCGCGGTCGTCGACGCCGCGCCCTCGGGCAGGCCGAGTGCGGTGAGCGGGCTCCGCAGCAGGGCGGCCAGCGAGGGCTCGGCGAGCATGCCGATCACCAAGGAGGTGACGGTGATGCCCAGTTGGGCCCCGGAGAGCTGGAACGTCAGCCGGCGCACCGCCATCAGCGCGCTGTCGGCGCCGCGCTCACCGGCTTCGGCGGCGCGCTCCAGCTCACCGCGTTCGACGGTGGTGAGGGAGAACTCGGCGGCCACGAAGAGCGCGCAGGCGAGCGTGAGGGCCAGCGCGAGGAGAAGCAGAAGGATCTCGGTCACCGTGCCACCGCCGTCCGCCCGCTCAGGGGCTCGGTGGTGAGGGCCGTCCTCGTGAGGAACGGGCGGAGGGTGGCACGGGTGGTACTGGGAGGGTCAGGGTCGCCCATCGCGGGTCTGGTACTCCTTCATCGCTGGTCGGTGGCTCACCGGGACGTCCGGTGGATCCACACATGTCCGGGGAAAGCAGTGTCCCCGCATCCATAGTAAAGGGACGGTAAAGGTGCGGGCCCCCCGGCCCGCGCCCCGGTCCGCATCGAGATGCGCTCCGCACAACCTGCGGCTTTTCCCTGTCGGCTCGATTGGGACCGGGGTTGCCTGTCGTCGGCACAGGTTTATCGGCAATACTTCCCGCCGTGGAGCAGAGCACTGGACCGATCATCCCGCCCATGCACACAGCCGGGACGGATCCGGGGTATGTCCCCGGCCTGACGTCCCCGCGCCCTGCCGATGTGGAGGAGGACGCACCGGACAACGCAGCAGAGCGGCCGCCCGAGGATGTCACCGCCGAGGACGAAGTCGACGAGGCAGGAGACGCCCAGGGAGAAGGCGTCGAGGGAGAAGGCGCCGGCGCCGAGGCGGAGTCCGACGACGAAGCCGGGACGAAGGGCGACGTCGCGTCCGACGGGGAAGCGGACGACGACGAGGAAGAGGAAGCGGAAGCGGACGGCGCGGAGGAGGACGGCGGCGTCGTCTTCGACGTGTCCGACCGGCGCGGTGCGATCCGGGCCGGGCGCCATGGTGTCACCTTCGAACTCGACGGCGAGAAGGCCGAGTTCGGGTGGGACGAGATCGGCGCGGTGGAGGTCGACACCCCGCGGTTCGGGAAGCGCTTCGGGATCACGGTCTATACGACCAACCGGCGTTGGTACACGGCCGATGTCGAGGCACCCGCCCGCAAGCTCCTCAAGGAATGGACGGCGGAGCTCGACGCGGTGCTCGACGCGTATTTCGAGGACTCGGCGGACGGCGAGGCCGAAGCGAAGGCCGAAGCGGAAGCCGAGAGCAAGGACACCGAGGACACCAAGGAGACCGAAGCCAAGGACGCCACCTCGTAGCGGCCCTCCGCGCGGGTGGCGGTTCATCCGGTCCTCGCTGCGCACAACCGTATCCGGCGCCGGGAAAACGGTCTAACGTCGGGTTTCAGCAGCGGAACGACTGGGGGGCGGCCGCCGTATGACACCGGATGATCCTGTGATCGGTTGCACCGGGGTGCTGGTACTCGGCACCCGGGGGGCCGGTGGTCCCGGTGAGGTCCTGGTGCGGGTCAGAGGCGGTTCGGAGACGTTCCTCGCCTGGTCTGCCGACCCGTTGCCCCGAGGCGCGTCCGTCCTCGTGATCGACTTCCGTGGCTCCCGCCAGGTCGACGTCATCGAGTGGACCGATCCATTGAACGCGTCGTCCGGCATGGCCGGCGGCGCCGGCTGAGGAGACGAAGGATGTTCGGTTACCGCGTGCCCGCACCCGACCAGGCGATGCTGATCTCGGGCGGCAGGCGTGGACAGGGGGGTGCGCCGTTTCGCGTGGTGACCGGGCACGGCAAGTTCGTGCTCCCGGTCTTCCGTAAGGTCCGCTTCCTGACGCTGGCGATGTGTGAGGCGGAGGTCGAGGAGAAGTGCGTCAGCCGGCAGGGCATCACGCTGACGGTGCGCTCGGTGATCGCGTTCAAGGTGGGCAATGACACCGAGTCCATCGTCAACGCGGGACAGCGCTTCCTCTCCGACCAGGAGCAGATGGCGGTGCTGACGGGCCGGATCTTCGCGGGCCATCTGCGGTCCATCATCGGCTCGATGACGGTCGAGGAGATCATCACCGAGCGGCAGAAGCTGGCCACCGAGGTGCTGGACACCTCCAAGGCGGAGATGGCGAAGATCGGTCTGATCGTGGACTCCTTGCAGATCCAGTCGATCGACGACGGCGACACCGGCTATATCGACGCGATGTCGGCCCCGCACAAGGCCGCCATCCAGCGGCAGGCCCAGATCGCCCAGGCGCAGGCCAGCCAGGCGGCGGCCGAGGCGGAGCAGGAGGCGGCGCGCAACCAGGCCGAGTACGCACGGCAGACGGCGGTGGTCCAGGCCCGGTACAGCGCCGAGGTGGACCGCGCCCAGGCCGAGGCCGCCCAGGCGGGGCCGCTGGCGGAGGCGCACGCCCAGCGGGAAGTGCTGGCCGCGCGCACCGAGTTGGCCCAGCGGGCGGCCGATCTGCGGCAGCAGCAGCTGGTGGCCGAGATCGTGAAGCCTGCGGAGGCGGAGGCCGAGCGGATCCGGGTGGTGGCGCTGGCCGAGGCGGAGCGGATGAAGATCCAGGCCGAGGCGGCGGCCTCGCACGGCCGGGTGGCGCTGGACCGCATGCTGATCGACCAACTCCCGCAGATCGTCAAGGAGGCCGCCTCCGGGCTGTCCGGGGCGAACGTCAACGTCCTCAACGGGGCCGATGGGCTGGGCGAGATCGCGGCGGGCCTGGTCGGCCAGGGGCTGACCATCCTGGACGCGGTGCGGCGCAACATGGGCACGCCGGGTCCGAAGGACGAGCCGAAGCGGCCGAGCGGGGCGGACGACGGCGCGGTCGAGGTTCGTTAGGGGGTCCGGCGGGTCGTGACGCCTGCGGCGGGCTGCTCCCCTCCCCGCCCCTTCCCGCAGCATCGATATACGGCTCCGCCGCGCGGTGGGGCTCCGCCCCTGACCCTGGACGCCCTTCGGGCGTGTCCTCAATCGCCGGAGGGGCTGAATGCAGCCCGTCCGGCCGTTGCTACCGTGAGAAACCCAGCCAGCCGAGAGGGCCGAGGAACGTGACCTCTGACCGCCCGCACCGCGTCAGCGTCGCCGGAGTCATCGTGGACGAGCGCGGCCGAGCGCTGCTGATCAAACGGCGCGACGGCAGCACCTGGGAGCCGCCGGGCGGTGCGCTCGACCCCGACGCCACCGTCCCCGACGCCCTGCGGCGCGAAATCCTCGACGAGACGGGCGTCAAGATCGCGCTCCCGGCCGCGCTCACCGGGGTCTACAAGGACATGAACGACCTCACCGTCTCCCTCGTCTTCCGCTGCGAGGCCCTCGACGGCACTCCGGCCACGGGCCCCCGCACCCGCGCCTGGCGCTGGGCCACCCGTGCCGAGGTCCCCGACCTCGCCGACGAGGCGTATGCCGTGCGCATCCTGGACGCCCTCGACGCCACCGCCCCACCGGCGGTCCGCGCCCACGACGGCGTCACGCTGGTCTGACCCCGCAACGCCCACGGCTCACGCCGGGAGCAGCCGCGTCAGCTCGTCCGCCACCGCCCGCGCCGCCGGGCTGGTCCAGCGGCGGCGGTGCCGGGTGAGGTGGACCGGGACCGGCGGAATGGCCGGGCCATGGACTTCGGCGAGCTGGCCATCCGCGAGCTGGCGTTCCACCGTGACACGGGGCAGCAGCGTCAGGCCGAGCCCGGCGGCGACGCAGGAGCGGGCGGCCTCGATGCTGCCGAAGCGGGTGAGGCGGGGCGGCGGGCCGGGGAGGGTGAGCAGGGTGCGGACGAGGTGGTCGCTGTAGGAGCAGCCCTGTTCGTGGACGAAGAAGCTCTGCGCGGCCAGTTCGTCCCAGTCCGCCGCGCGTCCGGCCAGCGGGTGGCCGGGGGCGGCGAGGTAGACGAGGGGTTCGCGGGCGATGGGGCGGGCGACCAAGTCGGCCTCGGTCACGTCCTGTTCGAGGAGAAGGGCGAGGTCGAGCCGGCCCGTACGCAGTCCCTCGACGGCCGCCGCGGTGCCCGCGGGGTGGAGGTCGAGGTCGATACCGGGGTGGGTGCGGCGCAGCGAGGCGATCACGCGGGGGAGGTGCGAGGCGCACAGGGACTCGCCCGCGCCGAGCGCGACGGGGCCCTCCACCGTGCCGTCCGCGCCGTCGCCGTTTCCGGCCGCCGCCACCGCGCGCAGCCGGGCCTCGGCGTCCAGGACCTCCTCGGCCTCCTTCAGCAGCCGGCGGCCGGCGCTGGTCGGCAGGGCGCCTGACGGCAGCCGGTCGAAGAGGCGGGTGCCCAGCTCCCGTTCCAGGGTGCGTATCTGGACGGTGACGGTGGACTGGGCGAGATGGAGATCGGCGGCGGTCGCGGTGAAGCTGCCGGTTCTCGCCAGCGCCGCGAACGTCCTCAGGAGTCGTGTGTCCACGACGGTCAGCTTAGGCAGCCCCCCACCTGGCCCCATCGGGTTTCCCGATCACCTCCAGCGAAAGGAATCGTTGGACGCGATACCGGGCGCGGTGGAACCGTGGACGGCATGACGGCACCCACGACGGACATCGACGTTCTGCACTACTCCGCCTTCACCACCCACCCCGACGGCGGCAACCCCGCCGGTGTGGTCCTCGACGCCGCGGCCCTCGCGGACGACGACGCGGCCATGACCGCCGTCGCCGCGCGGGTCGGCTACTCGGAGACCGCGTTCATCACCGAGCGGGACGAGGCCGCGCGCCGCTACCGGCTGCGGTACTTCAGCCCGCTCGCCGAGGTCGCCTTCTGCGGACACGCCACCATCGCCACGGCCGTCGCCCTCGCCGACCGCGACGGCCCCGGTGAGCTGATCTTCGACACCGCTTCGGGCGAGATCCGCGTCCAGACCACGGCCGACGGCGACGGCCCGTCCCGGGCCACGCTCACCAGTGTTCCCACGCGGTCGCGCCCCGCCGACCCGGGCACGGAGGTCGAACCGACGCTGGCGGCACTGCGCTGGTCCGCGGACGAACTGGACCCGGCCCTGCCCCCGCATGTCGCCTTCGCGGGCAACGACCACCTCGTCCTCGCCGCCGCCACCCGCGAGCGGCTGGCGGACCTCGACTACGACTACGACGCGCTGGAGGCGGTGATGCGGCGGCGCGGCTGGACGACGGTGCATCTGGTGTGGCGCGAGGCGGGGGATGGCGCCGCGGGTGACTCCGCGGACGGCCTTGCGGATGGCCTCGTCTTCCACGCCCGCGATCCGTTCCCGGTCGGCGGGGTGGTCGAGGACCCGGCCACCGGCGCCGCGGCCGCCGCCTTCGGCGGCTATCTGCGGGCACTCGGCCTGGTCGACGCCCCGACCCGGATCCATATCCGCCAGGGCGAGGACATGGGCCGGCCCAGCGATCTCCTGCTCGACATCACGCCCGACGAGCCCCGGGCGCGCGTCAGCGGGCAGGCCGTCCGGATCCCGCGGAGCGGGTGAGGCCTGGTGCGAAACACCGACGCGTGACACCGGCCTCGGCGCTCATGGCGCGGGCGGGGCCGCCTGTACCAGGCCCGTCTGGTAGGCGATGACGACCAGTTGGGCGCGGTCGCGGGCGCCGAGCTTCATCATCGCGCGGTGGATGTGGGTGCGCACGGTCAGCGGGCTGAGCGTGAGGATCTCGGCGATCTCGGTGTTGGACCTGCCCTCGGCGGCCAGGCCCATCACCTCGCGCTCCCGGCCGGTGAGCTCCGACAGGCGTTCCGGGGGCGCGAGGTGGGCGTCGGGGGCGGGGGACATGAGGAAGTTCGTGATGAGGGTGCGGGTCGCGGCGGGTGACAGCAGCGCCTCGCCGGAGGCCACCGTGCGCAGGCCGGCCAGCAGGGTGTCGGCGGTGACGTCCTTGCCGAGGAAGCCGCTGGCACCGGCGCGCAGCGCCTGTGCGACGTAGTCCTCGGTCTCGAACGTCGTCAGGATGAGGACGCGGGTTGCGGCCAGCTCCGGGTCGGCGCAGATCGCGGAGGTGGCGGCGAGACCGTCCGTGCCCGGCATCCGGATGTCCATGAGGACGATGTCGGGGTGGTGGGCGCGGGTCAGTTCCAGCGCCTCCGCGCCGTCCGACGCCTCGCCGACCACCGTCATGTCCTCGCAGGAGTCGATCAGGATCCGGAAGGTGGCCCGCAGCAGGGCCTGGTCGTCGGCGAGCAGCACCCTGATGGTCATGACTCTTCTCCTCCTGCTGGAACATCGGTGGCGGCCACGGCCGCTTGCGGGGCCGCCTCGGGTGCCGGCTGCGGGGCCGTCCCGGGTGGCGGCTGCGGGGCCGTCCCGGGTGGCGGCTGCGGGGCCGTCCCGGGTGGCGCCTGGGGTGCCGCCTGGGGTGCCGAGGGCTGGAGCGGCAGTGCGGTGGTGACCTCGAAGCCGCCTTCCGGGCGGGGGCCCGCGCGGAGTTCGCCGCCGATGGTGTGGGCGCGCTCACGCATGCCCATGACGCCGAAGCCCCGGCTCGGCCCGGCCTCGGCGGCATCGGTGCCGCCCATGGTGCCCGAGGTGTCCGGGCCGTCGTTGCTGACCGTGATCAGCAGCCGGGATCCGGCGTAGGCGATGCGTACGTGTGCGGCGTCCGCGGCGGCGTGCTTGGTGACGTTGGTGAGCGCTTCCTGCACGATCCGGAACGCGGTCAGGTCCACCCCGGGGGAGAGCGGCCGCGGCTCCCCCGTCGTGGTGACCGTGACGGTGAGCCCCGCGGACGCACATGCCGAGACCAGTTCGGGCAGCCGGGCCAGGCCGGGGGACGGCTCCAGCGATGCGGAGGCCGGGTCGTCGTTCTGGCGCAGCAGCCCCAGCGTGGCCTTCAGCTCGCGCAGTGCGGAGGAGGTGGTGCCGGTGAGGTCGGTGAGGATCTTCTGCGTCTGCTGCGGGCTGGTGAGCACGAGGTGGGCGGCCGTACCGGCCTGCGCGTTGGCCAGGGCCATGTGGTGGGCCACCACATCGTGCAGCTCGCGGGCGATACGCATGCGCTCCTCGGTGACGCGCAGCCGGGCCTCCTCCTCCCGGGTGCGCTCGGCGTGTTCGGCGCGGGCCTGCACCGATGCCAGGTAGGCGCGCCGCAGCCGGGTCATGTTGCCGGCGGCGAGCGGCAGCAGCAGCCAGAAGAAGGGACCGATCGTCCTGAGGATCAGGGAGAGGCTGTCCATGGAGTCGGAGACCGCCGCTGCGGCCATCAGCGCCGCCATGGCGGTGACGCCGAAAACGCGGGTGGTCTTGCGGTCGGTGAGCGTGGCCAGCCAGTAGAGCGCCGCCATGACGGGGCCCAGCAGCAGGGGGGTGAGCAGATACCCCAGCGCGATCGCGATCACGGTGCAGACCGCGGTCACGACGACGGCGGTGCGCGGGTGGGCGCGGTACTTCAGCAGGGCGAGGCAGGAGACGCCCATGAGGACGACGGCGGCCCTGTCCTGGTCGGGTGGGCTGGCTCCGGGCAGGGTGAGATTGCTGCCGAGGGTCGCACAGCCCATCAGCGACAGGACGAGCACCACGTCGACGACGCGGGGGTAGCGGTCGGCGTACTGCTCGAAACGGTCCGTGTAACGCTCAAGGCTGGTACTCATCGGGCTCTCCGGTCGTTGCTCTCGGGCCATCGTGACCGTTCCCCGCTCCCCACGCGAACGGCTGCCGGGACCGCCCATGGCGTTCGCCACGGGTGGCCCCGGTCGGTGGGGTGACCCCGGTCGGTGGGGTGGGCAGGGCGGTGGTCTCAGGTGCGGGCCACTTCGCGGCCGGGCGTCCCTGCGGCCGGATCCGGGTCCGCTTCCGGGTCTGTTCCCCGGTCCGCTCCGTGGTCTGTTCCCCGGTCCGCTTCCCGTCGGCGGCTGAGGGCCTCGCCCTCCACGTCGACGTTGGGCAGCAGCCGGTCCAGCCACTTCGGCAGCCACCAGGCCCGGTCGCCGAGCAGGGCGAGCACGGCGGGCACGATCGCCATCCGTACGACGAACGCGTCGAACAGGACGGCGGAGGCGAGTCCGAACCCGATCATCTTGATCATGGAGTCGCTCTCGCCGACGAACCCGGCGAACACCGCGATCATGATCAGCGCGGCGGCCACCACCACGCGGGCGCTGTGCCGGAAGCCGGATGTGATCGCCTGGCCGGGTCCCTCGCCGTGGACGTACGCCTCCCGCATCCGCGAGACGAGGAACACCTCGTAGTCCATGGCCAGGCCGAACACGATGCCCACCAGGAAGATCGGCATCAGGCTCATGATCGGGCCGGTCTGTTCCACGCCCAGGAGTCCGGCGCCGTGGCCCTGCTGGAAGACGAGGACGACCACGCCGAGGGAGGCCAGCACCGACAGCAGGAAGCCGAGGGCCGCCTTCAGCGGGACGAGCAGGGACCGGAAGACCACCAGCAGGAGCACGATCGCGAGACCCACGACGACGACCAGGTAAGGGATCAGCGCGGCCTGGACCTTGTCGGAGATATCGATGTTCAGCGCGGTGGTGCCCGTGACCTCGAAGGTCGCCCCGGTCTCGGACTCGACTCCGGGCCGCTCCCCCCGAATGGTCGTGACCAGGTCCTTGGTCTTCTCATCGGTCGGCGCCGTGGACGGCACGACCTGGAGGACGGCCGTGTCACGGGCTTCGTTGAAGCGGGGCGGGGAGACGGAGACGACGCCTTCGGTGCGGCGGAGCTCCTTCGCGATGGTCGCGGCGGCGCCCTTCGCGTCTGCGTTGGCCTTCGCGTCCACGACGACGGTCAGCGGCCCGTTGAAGCCCGGCCCGAACGCCTCGGCGAGCGCGTCGTAGGCCCGGCGCTCGGTGGTGGCGGTCGACTTGGCCTCGTCCCCCGGCATGCCGAGCTGCAGGGCCGTCATCGGCGCCGCGAGGGCTCCGAGGCCCACCACGCCGAGCAGCAGCACGGGCAGCGGACGCCGCAGCACGAACCGAGCCCAGCGGCTGCCCCCGTTGTTCCGGGTGCTCTCGTCCTCGATCCGTCCGGTCTTGCGGGCGCGCCGCCGGAGCACGGCGTTCGGCCAGAAGCCCAGGAGCGCCGGGACCAGCGTCAGCGCGATCACTACGGCGACGACGACCGCGCCCGCCGCGGCCAGACCCATCTTGGTGAGCATCGGGATGCCGACCACCGCGAGTCCGGCCAGCGCGATGACCACGGTGAGCCCGGCGAACACGACCGCGGAACCGGCCGTGCCGACCGCCAGACCGACCGCCTCCTGCGGCGCACGGCCCTTGGCGCGCTCCTCGCGGTAGCGGGAGACGACGAACAGGGCGTAGTCGATGCCGACCGCGAGGCCCAGCATCATCGCCAGGGTGCCGGTCGTCGTGGAAAGACCCAGTGCCTGGGACAGGGTCAGGATGGCGGCCGTGCTGACGCCCACGCCGATGAGAGCGGTCAGCAGCGGCAGCCCGGCGGCGGCCAGCGAGCCGAAGGTGGCCAGCAGCACGACGGCGGCTATCACGACACCGATCACTTCGGCCGCACCGCCGGCCCCGCCGCCGTCGTCCATCGCGCTTCCACCGGCCTCGACGGTCAGTCCGGAGTCCTGCGCCGTGTGGAGGGCCCGCTCCAGCCGCGTCCGGTCGGCGTCGGTGAGGCCGTCGGCGGCGACCTTGTAGGTGACGGTCGCGTACGCCGTCGTGCCGTCCTCGCTGACGGCCTTCGCCCGGAACGGGTCGGCGGCGCTCGCGACGTGCGGGCTGTCGGCCAGGTCGGCCACGGCCTTCTCGACGGCCCGCTTGTTCTCGGTGGCGGTGACCTTCTCACCGCCCGGCGCGACGAAGACGACCCGGGCGGTCGCGCCGTCGGCGGTGGCCCCGGGGAAGCGCTGTTCCATCAGGTCGAACGCCTTCTGGGACTCGATGCCCGGCATGGAGAACCCGTCGTCGGAGGCTCCCGGAGCCTTGAGGGCACCCAGCCCGAGGGCGGCCAGGACGGCCGCCCAGACCAGGGCGACGTACCAGCGTCGCCGAAAGGCCAGACGGCCCACTCGGTAAAGGAAAGTAGCCACGGCAGGAGGTCTCCACATCTGGTGCCGAACATCTGGTGCCGACTGTCCGCCCAGGCTCTCCGGGAGGGGGCGGTCGTGTCGTCGTGCGGCTGCCGACAGTTCGCGCTACTGAGAACGCAGTAGGGAGGGGGTGTGGGGGTCCGCCGCTGGTACGACTGACCCGGTGGGGGTTGTCGGGGTCGTCGTGATGTTCGGGCTGGTCGGCGTGGCTGGGTGCGGCGCCGTTTCGCGCCTTCGGCGCAATTGAGCAGCGGCGGCGGGGGTGGGGGGCGCGGCGCCGCTGCCGGGCGCCGGGGCGGTGGGGGTGAGCGCCGGTGGCGGCGCCGCTGGTGGGAGGTTGGGGTCGGCGCCGGGCAGCCGGGGGCGGGGTACCCCTGTGGAAAACGTTTGACAAATTAGTTGCTTCAGATCAAGCGTTTTTTCGGGGGGTACCCGGAGGGGCCGTCGCTAGGGGAGGCCGTGGAGCTTGGTGATCAGACGGCGCAGGAGGGCCACCCGGTCGCTGCCACGCGGTCGGCAGTCCTCGAGACGGCGGACGACCCCCGGCGGTACGTCCTCGATCCCGACGGCGTCCACGACCTTGTCGAGCGCGCGGATGCCCCAGTACTGGTTGAAGGCGAGGGGCTCCTTGACGACGGCGTCGGCGAGGAGGGCCAGCGCGTCGGGCACCGGCACCGCGTAGAGCCGCGCGTACGCCGCCAGCCGCAGACCGCCGTCGGGGGAGGTGAGCCAGCCGTCGAGGTCGGGGTCCGCGAGCCGCTGGGTGGTGCGCACCAGCCGCGCGAAGATGCCGCTCATGCGCTGCGTACGGGCGGATCCACTGGCCATCGACCGACGGACGTCGAGGTATTCGGCGGCCAGCCGGCGCACGTCCGCCAGCGCCGTGGGGTCGTCGGTCTCCGGTCCGTCGTCGCCGCTTCCGACGAGGGCGGCGTCGGCGATGCGCTCGGCGGCCTCGATACGCTGCTCGACCGCCTTGAACTCCACGCGGAACCCGCCCGGCAGTTCGATGCTGTTGAGCAGGTCGCGCAACCAGGGCACGACCGCCACCACCAGGAGCGCCACGGTGACGTTGTCTATCTTCAGGTCCGGCGCCAGCACATGCGTCACCGCCACCGCGACAGCCACCCCGCTCACCACGGACGCGACGATGTACCGACGCCACCCGCCCCGCCGCGCGAAGCGTTCGCTCTCCCGGTGTTCCCCCCGCCTCATGTCTCCCAGCCTTCCACAGCCGGGACCACTTCAGGCCGGACGGGCATGGGTCCGGGGCGGCGGCCTACGCTGCCCGCATGATGCGCGCAGTGGTCTTCGACGTCGGCGAGACCTTGATCAGGGATGACCGGGGATGGGCCATGTGGGCGGACTGGCTGGATGTCCCCCGCCATACCGTGTCCGCACTCGTCGGGGCGGTCGTCGCTCAGGGCCGTGACAACGCCGATGCCCTGCGGCTCATTCGGCCCGACATCGACATCGCGGCCGAGCGAGCCGCGATGGAGGCCGCCGGGGTGGGTGAGGAACTGAGCGAAGCCGATCTCTACCCGGATGTGCGTCCCGTCCTCGCGGCCCTCCGCGAGAAGGGGCTCCGCGTCGTCATCGCGGGCAACCAGACCGCGCACGTCGGCCAGTTGCTACGGGAGCTGGACCTCCCGGTAGACGAGATCGCCACGTCGGGAGAGTGGGGCGTGGCCAAGCCCGACCCCCGCTTCTTCGCCCGCGTCCTGGATCTCGTCGGCACCCCGCCCGACGAGACGGTGTACGTGGGAGACCACCCCGCGAACGACATCCGCCCGGCAAAGGCGGCGGGACTGCGCGTCGCGCATCTGCGCCGTGGGCCGTGGGGCCATCTGTGGTCCGGCACAGCTGAGGCGGCTGGTGCCGACTGGCAGATCGATTCGCTGCACGATCTCGTACGATTCGCCGCCACTTGAGGCGAGCAGCCCCGCTATCGCAAGGCCGCTCGCTACCGTTCGGAGTGGACGCACCGAACGGAGCCACGGTATGCCCACCGATCTCGGCAAGCGTGTGGCCTATCAGCGCCGCATCGCTCGCATGACGCAGCAAGAGCTGGCGGACGCCGCCGGTGTGCACGTCGGCACCCTGCGAAAGATCGAACGCAACGCCCGGGGCGCCGGCGACAACGTGGTGGAGGCCCTCGCGGCAGCTCTCGGGGTCGACCCGTCTGTCTTGCTGGGAAGCCGAGACCGGACGGACGCCCGCGTTCATGCGGCGATGCCGTCTCTGTCGGCTGTCATCGCGGCGTACGACGTGCCCGACGACGGGCCGGTGCGGCACCTCAGCGAGCTGAGCACAGCCGTGGATGAGGCGGTGACCTGGCGCCTGGCCTCCCAGTACGTCCGGATCGCACGCCACTTACCATCGCTCATCAGCGAGCTGATCCGTGCTTTCCACCTCGCTTCGGCAGAAGCGAAGCCCGAGACAGCGAGCCTGCTCATCGGTGCGGTTCGAACCGCTGACGCTGTGGCGTACAAGTACGGTGCCCGGGACCTGTCTGCCCGTCTGGTCGATCTGATGCGCTGGGCGGCGCCGTACACCGACAACCCGCTGCTGGACGCCACCGTCGCATACGTCCGCACCGAGACCTTCTTCGCCGCGCGCGCGTTCACCCCTGGGCTGTGCGCGCTGGAGGCCGCGTTGGACCGCGCACCCACCAGTGACGATGAGGCGGCCATGGCTGCCCGAGGCGCCCTGCACATGCGCGCCGCTGTCATTGCGGGGCGCGCCGGTCTCGTGACGGCCGCGGACAAGCACCTCGCGGAGGCGCGGCGCCTGGGGGATGCCGTGCCCGAGAACGTCTATCAAGGCACAGCGTTCGGGCCGAACAGCGTCCGCGTCCACGAAGTATCCGTTGCGGTCAGCATGGGGGGCGACCACGTGCGCCGCGCCCTCGACGTGGCCAATGATTGGGCCCCGCCGCGGGACCTTCCTGCCGAGCGCCGCAGCGGGTTCTACATCGAGGTGGCCCGTGCGCAACTGTGGTCAGGGCTGACCCGCGATGCGTTCGAGTCGCTGAAGGTCGCGCGGCACATCGCTCCACAGCACACCCGTGATCACCCATGGGTGCGGGAGGACGCCGCGACTCTTCGCCGCCTGCGGCGCGGAGATGCCGAGAGCTTGAGCACATTCGCGGAGTGGTGTCACGCGGGTGAGTGAGCCGCACTGACCCTCGCCGGGTCACTTACGGCCCTTCCAGCGGAGAACCATCTACCTGTCCACACCGACCAGGCGGATGGGACAGCTGTACGCCGCCCGCCCCATCAATCTTCCCCGGCGGGATCGCGTACGGCGTGACGTCGTCTGTGAAGACCACCGCGACCAAGGCGAACCAGAATGTCAGCTGACTCTCTCAAGTCCCCACCATGGGCGCCGCCGTGCGGCACCGACGTAGAGATCGTGCGGGTCGGCCCGCACTGGGATGTCGTACGGGCGCCGGAGGCGCTCGGCGGGCGGGCGTTGGAGTTACTCGGTGGGGCCTCCGGGGCCGTCATCGCCGACTACAACCTCATGTACTGGCTCATCCGGCCGGGCAGCGCCCAGTACTGGCGACGTATCCGGCAGGTTCAGACGCTCGGTACGGGGCGTGTCGAGACCTCGTACATCGGGGTTCCCCCCGTCGACCGCACCAGCGGGCCGTATCTGCACTGGCGCGTGCCGCTCGGGCCGGGTCGGTATCTCACCGACGCCAACCGGCTCCGCGAGGCCCTCGCCCGGGCGGCCGTTGCCGAGCTCGGCATCGAGGGGGAGGCCAGCCGGTGAGCGAGGACTTCCTGGCGGCGCAGCGGCCCGTAGCGCTGCGCGGCATCGAGTTGCCAGATCCCGACACGCTGACCGGGCCACAGCTGGAGGGCTGGCACTGTGCGCTGTGCGGGCGGCGGCTGTATGCCGATCAGTTGCTCGGCACGGTCGAGTGGACCTGCGGCAACAGGCCCCAGGAGGTCGAGCTGTGGGTGTGCCGGCCGCTCTGCCGCGAGGCGTGACGCGGAAAGTCCGCTGCCGGGGTGTGGTGCACCGGGGCAGCGGACTTCCCGCTCGGAGATGGTCTCGGCTCAATTCCGGGGCAGTGCCGACGTGGTCAGCCGATGGGGTTGACGAAGGTGGCCGGGTGGGTGGCGGCTTGCTGGTCGACGAGGGCGCCCCACGGCCACTCCAGCTTCAGCGAGCTGGTCTCGTTCGGCGGGGTGACGACGGCGAAGGCGGGCTTGTAGGAGCCCTCCTCGCTCTCGTCGGTCATGCCGAGGTTGATCGTGAAGTCGGTGCTGTCCCCGGGGTTCAGGGTGATCGAGCCGTACTTGGCCGACGAGCGGGCCAGCGACCAGACCTGACCGCCGTTCTCGGAGGTGAGGTCCACGCCCGCGAAGCCGCCGATCTTGCAGGTGTGGTCGCCGGCGTTGGTCAGCACGATGCTGGTGGTCGTCGAGCCGCCCGCGTTCGGGTCCGGAGCCGCGTCCTCGCCCGTGGCGAACGACGCCTCCAGACCGGAGGTGTGGCAGCGTTCGACGCCCGAGCCCGCCCGGTCACCGCCTGCGGCGTGCTTGCCGCTCGACTGCTTGCCCGCGGCGCCCGTGTCGGTGTCGCCCTTGGCCGCGGGGTCCGCCTTGGCACCGGAGCCCTGCGCTCCGGCGGAGGAGCCCCCGCCGTTGGACTCGGCGCCGGCCGCGGGCTTCGAGGCGTTGGCGTCCGAGTCGTTGCAGGCGGTCAGGGTGAGGGCGGCGGCTGCGGTCAGGGCCGCGGCGGCGATGCGCAGGGTGCGGCGACGAGCGGTGCGAGCAGTGGTGTTGGAGCTCATTTCGGGTCCCCCCGGGGCGGTCGGTGTCGTTGTCTCCTCGGTACGACAACCACTCTGCTCGGGGGCGCTATCGCAAAGCTGCCGGGCCGCTAACACCCGGCTAACCGTCGCGCTGCAGGTGCGCAAGGCCCGACGGCCCGTCCGGCCGGAGCCCGGTTCAGGCCGGATACGCGTGGGTCTGGGTCGCCTTGAGGGTGGCCCAGACGGTGCGCCCCGGGTGGAGGGCGAGGTCGGCCACGGCGGGTGTGGTGAGGTCGGCCAGCAGGGGGAGTTCGCCGGTGAGGTCGACGCGGATCTGGTCGCCGTGCGACTCCATACCGGCGACCTCCAGCCGCCACAGGTTGCGCGCGCTGGAGTCGGGGCGGTCGCGGTGGAGGGTGACCGCGGCCGGAGGGAAGGCGACGAAGACCGGGCCGGCGAGGTCCTCGGTGGTGGTGATGGTGGCGCCGCCGTCGAGCCGTACGGTGTGACCGTCGGCGCGGCCCTGGTAGAGGTTGAGGCCGACGAGGCTGGCGATGTAGTCGGTACGGGGGCGGCGGGAGATGTCCGACGGGGCGCCCTCCTGGACGGTACGGCCGTCCTCCACGACCACCAGCCGGTCGGCGAGCACCATCGCGTCCAGCGGGTCATGGGTGACCAGGACGGCCACCGCCTCGAACTCGGCCAGATGGCGGCGGAGCCCGGCGCGCACGTCGAGGCGGGTACGGGCGTCCAGCGCGGCCAGCGGCTCGTCCAGCAGGAGCAGCCGGGGGCGGGTGGCCAGGGCGCGGGCGAGGGCGACCCGCTGGGCCTGACCGCCGGACAGGGCGCGGGGTTTGGCGCCCGCGCGGTCGGTCAGGCCCATCCGCTCCAGCCAGTCGGCCGCCTGGGCGCGGGCCTCCGCCTTCGGCACCCCGTGGCAGCGCGGGCCGAAGGCCACGTTGTCCAGGGCGGTGAGATGGGGGAAGAGCAGATAGTCCTGGAAGACGACACCGACCGGGCGGTGTTCGGGCGGGGTCCGCAGCCGGCGCTCCGGCTCCTCCAGGGTCCGGCCGTCCAGCCGCAGCGCCCCCGTGGTGAGCGGGGTGAGTCCGGCCAGGGCGCGCAGGGCGGTGGTCTTGCCCGCGCCGTTGGGCCCGAGCAGGGCGACCACCTCGCCGGGGGCGGCGGACAGCCGCAGGTCGAGGCGGAAGGTGCCGCGGTCCACGACGAGGTGGGCGTCGAGGCCGTCGGTGCGGCGCCCGGCGGCCTCGGTGGGGGAGGCGTCCGTGGTCATGAGGCGGCCGTCCGGCAGTTGTGAGGCCTCTCGGTGAGGGGAGTGTCCGTGGTCATGAGGCGGCCATCCAGCGGTCGCGCAGCCCGGCCAGGACCGCGATGGAGACGGCGAGCAGGACGAGGCTGAGCGCGATGGCGGCCGCCGGGTCGCTCTGCAGCGCGAGATAGACCGACAGCGGCATCGTCTGCGTACGGCCGGGGAAGTTGCCCGCGAAGGTGATCGTGGCGCCGAACTCGCCCAGCGCCCGCGCCCACGCCAGTACCGCGCCCGCGGCCACGCCGGGCGCGACCATCGGCAGGGTGACGCGCCGGAAGGCGGTGAAGCGGGAGGCGCCGAGGGTCGTGGCAGCCTCCTCGTAGCGCGGATCGGCGGCCCGCAGCGTGCCCTCGACGCTGATCACGAGGAACGGCATCGCCACGAACGCCTCCGCGATCACCACCCCCATCGTGGTGAACGGCAGCGTGATGCCGAACGCCGAGTCCAGCCAGCGGCCGACGATCCCGTTGCGGCCCAGCGCGAGCAGCAGCGCCACACCGCCCACCACCGGCGGCAGCACCAGCGGCAGCGTCACCAGGGCGCGCACCAGCCGGCGGCCGGGGAAGCGGGCGCGGGCCAGCAGCCAGGCCAGTGGCACGCCCAGCACCAGCGCCACGGCGGTGGCGGCGGTCGCGGTGATCAGCGAAAGCCGCAGCGCCTGCCACACCGCGACGCTGGTGAGCTGGTCGGGCAGGCTCCGCCAGGGCGCGCGGACCAGCAGCGCCACCAGCGGGAGCACGAGGAAGACCAGGCCGCCGAGGGCGGGCAGCAGCAGCGGCAGCGGGACCCCCGCCCGGAAGCGGGGGGTGCCGGACCGTCGCCGCGAGCCGCCGTCCAGAACCTCCGCCGGACCGGTCGTGGCGTCCGGCCCCGGCCCCGCCTTCCGCTCCGTCACGGCTTGAGGAAACCGGCCTCGCCGAGCACCTTCTGGCCCTGCGCGGACTTCACCAGGTCGATGAAGGCGGTGGCCGCCTCGGCGTTGGGGGCGTTCTTCAGCAGCGCGATCGGATAGTCGTTGATGGCCTGCTTGGACTCGGGGAACTCCACGCCCGCGACCTTGCCGCCCGCCGCCTTGACATCGGTCTTGTAGACGACGGAGGCGTCCACCTCCTTGAGCTGCACCTTGGTCAGGGCGCCCTTGACGTCCTGCTCGTACGAGACCGGGGTGAGCTTCAGCTTGGACGCGTCCAGCGCCTTCTGGGCCGCCGAGCCGCAGGGCACCTCCTTGGCGCACAGCGCGACCTTCAGCCCGGAACGGGTGAGGTCCTTCAGCGTCGCGATCTTCTTCGGGTTGCCCGGGAGGGTCGCGATCTCGAGCTGATTGCGGACGAAGGTGGCCGGGGTGCCCTTGGCGGCCTTGGCGTCGGTGACGGTCTTCATGGTCTTCGGGCTCGCGGCGGCGAAGACATCGGCGGGCGCGCCGGAGGTGATGCTGGCCGCGAGGGCGTCGCTGCCGCCGAAGTTGAAGGAGACCTTGGTGCCGGGGTGTTCCTTCTCGAAGGTCTTGCCCAGCGCGGTGAAGCTCTCCTTGAGCGAGGCCGCCGCGAAGACGGTCACCGTGCCGGACGGCTTCTTCGATGAGGAGCCGGAGTCGGACTTCTGGGAGGAGTCGTCGGAGTCACCGGAGGAGCAGGCGGTGAGTGCCATGGCGGCGAGCGCGAAACCGCCCACCGCACGGTAGGCCCAACGGACTCGGGGTCGGGCTCGGAGTCGGGATCCGGATACGGAACGGGTCGTCATGGAGTCTGTCTCTCCCTCTCTGCCTCTGCTGCCGCTGCCGCCTGTGCCTCTGCTGCCGCTGCCGCCTGTGCCGCTGCCGCTCTCGGTGCGCGTGCTCACGGGGTTTCCACGACCACGTTGGTCGACTTGATGACGGCGACGGCCGGAACGCCGGGCTCCAGCTTCAGCTCCTCCGCCGACTCCCGGCTGATCATGGACACCACGCGGAACGGCCCGGCCTGGATCTCCACCTGCGCGGACACATCGCCCAGGATCACCTCGGTGACGATCCCCGAGAAGCGATTGCGGGCCGAGGAGCCGGGGTTGTCGCGCTCCGCGCTCCTGGCGACCTCGCGGGCGAACGCGGCGAGCGCCGGGCCCGGGATGATCCGGCGCCCCTGCTCGTCCCGTTCGGCGGTCAGCCGTCCGCTGTCGACCCAGCGCCGCAGGGTGTCGGCGCTGACCCCCATCAGGGCCGCGGCCTCACCGATCCGGTACGTATGCATCCGCCGATGGTAGCGCCGCATCTGCGAGCCGGTACATGGCGGTCAGGTGGTATCCGTCCAACGATTCGGGTACGAAGGCTGGCATCTGCGCGAGGGGGGACTCAGGGCTCCTCGACCGCGTCGGTTCACGGCTCCTCGCCCCCGTCGGCTCACGGCTCCTCGCCCCCGTCGGCTCAGGGCTCGTCGTCCGCCTCGGCCCCGGGCTCCTCGGCCCCGTCCGCCATCCCCGCCAGCTCCCCCAGCGTCACCGGGGCCGCGAACGGCCGTGTCGAGAGCGGCCGCAGATCCTCCGCCGTGGCCGGGCGGCCGGTCAGCGACGCGGTGACGGCGGCGACGGCGAACCCGCAGATCCGGCCCTGGCACCAGCCCATCCCCGGGCGGGCCAGGAGCTTCATGGTGCGGGGGTCCTCGGCGCCGAGTTCGCCGCGGGCGCGGCACAGCTCCCCGTAGGTGACCTCCTCGCAGCGGCAGACCACCGTGCGTTCGGTCAACCGGCCGGTCCAGTCGGCGGGTACCGGGTAGGTGCTGTGCAGGGCGGCGGCGAAGGCCCGGCCGTGGCGGATCGTGGTGCGCAGCCGTCGCGCGGTGCGCGAATCGACCGGCAGCCCGTGGGCCGCCGCCAGGGTCAGGGCGGCCAGCCGTCCCTCGGCGACGGCCAGCGCGGCGCCGCCCACGCCCGTGGTCTCCCCCGCGGCCAGGACGTCCGGGACGGTGGTGCGCTGACGGGCGTCGACCACGGCGACGAGGGAGCCGTCGAGGTCGCGCCGGGTGTCGGCGCCGACCATCAGGGGCAGTTCGAGGGCGGGGGTGAACCCCCAGCCCAGCGCCACCAGATCGGCCTCGAGCACCTCGCCGCCGTCGAGCCGCACCCCGCGCACCCGGTCCTCGCCCAGGATCTCGGTCACCGCGGCCCGCGTCCGGTACGGGATGCGGTGGCGGGCCATCAGCGCCGCGTACCGCAGTGCCTCGGCGGACTTGGCGGGCACCCGCGCCGCCCCGCCCAGGTGGCGCAGCCAGCCGTGCGCGGGGTTGGCCTCGCATACGGCGAGGACGCGCACACCCGCCTGCGCCAGGCCCGTCGCCACCGGCAGCAGGAACGGGCCCGTGCCCGCGACCACCGCCCGGCGGCCCGCCGCCGTCCGATGCCCCTTCAGCAGCGCCTGGACGCCTCCGGCCGCCATCACCCCGGGCACATCCCAGCCGGGGAGCGGCAGTTGGCGGTCGTGGGCGCCGCAGCAGAGCACCAGGGCGCGGGCCCGCACCCGGTCCCGCTCGACGGGGGCCGTGTCGTACGGACCGTTCAGGCGCAGGGTGAACGGTCCGGTGTCCGGGCGGGGGCGGTCGATCAGCCAGACCTGATGGCCGGGGAGGTAGTGGAGGCGACCGAGGCGGCGCTGGTGGTGCAGCCGGACGCGGAGGCGGGCGAAGAGCCGCCCGTCGCGGTGGCCGGGGTGCGGGGGGTGCTCGTCGTCATGGCGCCAGTACTGGCCGCCGGGGAGGCGCCCCGCGTCGATGAGGGCCACGTTCAGGCCCGCCTCGGCGGCGCCGACGGCGGCGGAGAGCCCGGCGGGTCCCGCGCCCACGACGGCCACGTCATACGTCGACGGATCAACCGACATCGCCATCACCCCCGCCACCGCCCTCGCCGTCCACTCCGCAACCGCCACGGCCACCGGCATCGCCACGGCCACGGCCACGGCCACGGCCACCGTCAACGCCACGGCCACCGGCATCGCTGCCGCCGTCCTCCGCCGACAGCCGCATCCCGTCCCGTGCCGGAACCAGACAGGCCCGCTGGCCGGGCCGCCCGTCCACGGTGATCAGACAGTCGAAGCACACCCCGATCCCGCAGAACAGTCCGCGCGGTCTGCCCTCCCGCCGCGTCGTCCGCCAGGCCACGATCCCGGCGGCCATCAGCGCCGCACCCACGCTCTGCCCGGGCAGCGCGGTGACCGTCGCGCCGTCGAAGGTCAGCCGGTACGGCGGCGGTCCACCGCGTGTGCTGCGCTCACTCATCCGCGCCTCCTTCGCCCGCGAAGCGTTCGGGGGCGAACGGCGCCAGGTCCAGCTCCGTCGCCTCCCCCGTCAGAGCCTGCGCGATCAGCTTCCCCGTTCCAGCCGCGAGGCCGATCCCCGCGCCCTCGTGGCCGCAGGCGTGCCACAGCCCGGGGGCGCGCGGGTCGGGGCCGATGACCGGCAGATGGTCGGGGCAGTACGGGCGGAAGCCCGCGTACACCCGCATCGCCCGCACCGATGCCAGCACCGGGAACAGCCCGATGGCCCCGCGGGCCAGCGCCCGGAGGGCGGCGGGGGACGGCCGCCGGTCGAAGCCGACCCGCTCCCGGGTCGAGCCGATCAGCACCGTGCCGCCGCCCGTGCCCTCCACGACCGGCGATGCCTGCAGTTCCGCGTCCGAACTGGCCACGGCGTCCACGTAGTCGGCCGCGTAGACCTTGTGCCGTACGGTCGCGGGCGGCAGGGGTTCGGTGACGAGGACGAAGCCGCGGCGCGGCAGCACCGGCAGTTCGACGCCCGCGAGCCCCGCCACCGCACCGGCCCAGGTGCCCGCCGCGTTGAGGACGGCGGGGGCGCTGATGGTGCCGTGGGGCGTCCGTACGCCGGTGACCGGGGAGCCCGCATGCCCGTCGCCCGGCCGCCCGCCACCCGACCGCCCGTCGCCCGGCCGCAGGAACCCCACCACCTCCGTCCCCGTCGCCACCACCGCTCCGCGCCGCCGCGCGAGCCGCAGCAGGTGGGCGGCCGCCAGCATGGGCTGCACCTGGGCGTCCTGCGGATACAGCGCGCCCCCGGCGGCCTCGCGGGTCAGCCGCGGTTCGAGGGCGTGGAGCTCCGCCCCGGACACCTCCCGTACGTCGACACCGAGTGCCCGCTGCCGCTCGGCCAGCGTCCGCAGCGCGTCCAGAGCAGTGTGCGTGGAGGCCACCACCAGCCCGCCCTTGGACTCGAACTCCCACAGCCCGCCGTACGCGCCCAGGTCCTCGCCCCACACCCGCCGCGAGTACTGGGCGAGTTCCAGCTCCGGGCCCGGCTCCTTGTCCGAGACCAGGACGTTTCCCTCGCCCGCGCCCGAGGTGCCGCCCGCGACGGCGCCCCGGTCGACCACCACGACCCGCAGCCCGGCCAGCGCGGCGAACCAGGCGGCGGCCGCACCGACCACCCCGGCGCCGATGACGACCAGGTCGGCGGTGCTCGGCAGCTCGTCGGTGATCCCGTCGGTGACCCCCGGCGTCGTGATGCGTCGCCCCGGCGTCATCTCTCCCACCATCGCCACGCTCGCTCCCCCTACAGCAAGAACCCGGCCGGAAACGGATCGTCGGGATCGAGATGGAACTGCGCGGTACCGGTGACCCAGGCCCGTCCGGTGATCGCGGGCACGACGGCGGGCAGCCCCGCCACCGTGGTCTCCTCCAGCAGCCGCCCGATGAACCGCGTCCCGATGAACGACTCGTTCACGAACTCCTCGCCCAGGCCCAGCTCGCCGCGTGCGTAGAGCTGCGCCATCCGCGCGGAGGTGCCGGTCCCGCAGGGGGAGCGGTCGAACCAGCCCGGGTGGATGGCCATGGCGTGGCGGGAGTGGCGCGCCGTCGACCCCGGGGCCTTCAGATAGACATGGTGGCAGCCGGTGATGTCCGGCCGCTCGGGGTGATGGGGTGGCTGCTGCGCGTTCACCGCCTCCATGATCTTCAACCCGGCGGTCAGCAGCTCCTGCGCCGCCGCCCGGTCGAAGGGGAGCCCGAGCGCGTCCAGCTCCACGATGGCGTAGAAGTTGCCGCCGAAGGCGATGTCGTAGCGCACCGCGCCGAAGCCGGGCACCCGCACCGTACGGTCCGTGGCCAGGGAGAACGAGGGCACGTTCCGGATCGTCACCGAGGTCGCGGCCCCGTCGCGCACGGCGACGTCCGCGACCACCAGGCCGGCCGGGGTGTCCAGGCGGATGGTGGTGACCGGCTCGCGTACCTCGACCATCCCGGTCTCGACCAGCACCGTGGCCACTCCGATGGTGCCGTGCCCGCACATCGGCAGCACACCGGACACCTCGATGAAGAGCACTCCGTGGTCCGCGTCCGGCCGGGTCGGCGGCTGCAGGATGGCCCCGCTCATCGCGGAGTGGCCGCGCGGTTCGTACATCAGCAGGGTGCGCAGATCGTCCTGGTGCTCCATGAACCAGCGGCGGCGCTCGGCCATGGTCGCGCCCGGGAGCGTCCCCACCCCGCCGGTGACGACGCGGGTGGGCATGCCCTCGGTGTGGGACTCCACGGTGTGCAGGACCCGCCGCGACCTCATGAGCGCCCCCTTGCCGTTCGCCGCGACCTCACCGGCGCCCCTTCGCCGAGGGACCATTCGCCGACCGGCGCCTCACCGACGGGCCCTTCGCCGAGGGGCGCCTCACCGACGGGCCCTTCGCCGACCGGCGCCTCACCGGTACCCCAGCCCGAGCACGGTCTCGGTCTCGCGCACGACGCGCGCCGCCACCTCGCCGCTCAGCCGCGAGCGCGGCGGCCGGCAGGATCCGCCGCGCAGCCCGGCGAGGTCCATGGACGCCTTGATGGCCTGGACGAACTCGGTCCTGGAGTCCCAGCGCAGCAGCGGATGCAGCGCGCGGTACAGCGGCAGCGCCTTCTCCAGGTCCGCGCCGACGCCCGAGGTGGCGAGCCGGTACAGCTCCACGGTGGACTCGGGAATCGCGTTCGGATATCCGGCGATCCACCCCACGGCTCCGGCGAGCCCCAGCTCCAGCAGGACGTCATCGGCGCCGACCAGCAGATCCAGCCCGGGGGAGCGCTCGGCGATCTCGTACGCCCGCCGCACATCCCCGCTGAACTCCTTGACCGCGACGATCAGCCCCTCCCCGTGCAGCTCGGCCAGCAGCTCCGGGGTGAGGTCGACCTTGGTGTCATGGGGGTTGTTGTACGCCACCACCGGCAGCCCGGCCCGCGCCACCTCGCGGTAGTGGCCGACCACGGCCTCCCGGTCGGCGCGGTAGCTGTTCGGCGGCAGCGCCAGCACCGCCCGCGCCCCGGCCTCCCGCGCCTGCTCCGCCCACCGCCGGCTCTCCAGCGCCCCGTACGCCGCCACCCCCGGCATCACCCCGAACCCCTCGGGCGCCGCCTCCACGGCCACCCGCACCACCCGCGCCCGCTCCTCGTCCGTCAGCGTCTGATACTCCCCCAACGACCCGTTGGGGCAGACCCCGTCACATCCGTGCTCGGCGAGAAACCGCACATGGGCGGCGTATCCCTCGTAGTCGACCGACAGCTCGTCATCGTCTTGGAACGGCAGCGCCGTGGCGACATGAACGCCACGCCAGGGCGCGGAAACACCGGGAATCTCGGGCATGCGGAACCTTCTCGGGGAGGGGACCAGGCCACTTGTCCGTTCAACGGTAACAGTGCAATGTCACACCGCACAGTGGCCCGATCCGCCTCTTCACCCCCCGTCGGCGGAGCAGCCCGCTACGGCCGACGGCTCGGGCGCCGTCCCAAGTGGGCGACGACACCGGAGTGGAAGCGATCCACGGCGTCATCGACACTGCGGATGAAGCCGGACTCGGCGTTGCCTCGGGCGCTGCCCATGCTCTTGAAGAGGGAAAGCCGGAAACCGGTTATCCGGGCGCCGCTCTTGGGGAGCATGTCGGCCGGTTCGGGGCGGAGCCGCTCAAGGGTGCCGCGCGGGCCGCCGCCCTCTCCCTCGACAAGGGTTTCCACATGGAGATCGGCGGGGGCCTCGGCGAGTTGGCGGACCAGGCGCTTGGCCCAGCTCAGGGGGTAGCCCTGGTCCGGGGCCGGAATCTCAATGGAAGTGCGCAGCTTGCCGGTCCGCAGATCAGCGACGATCGCGAGAATCCCCGGGGTGTCCTCAATACGCAGCTCGGCGTGGAGGCGGCCGTCCTGGCAGAGCCGGTCGGCCGTGGCCGCACGGCGGGAGCTCTGGTCGGTCCCTCGCCTGGCGCGCTGGACGGGCAGGACCTTCTGTCCGAGTTCGCCTCCCAGCCGCAGACAGACCTGGCGGATGAGCCGATCCCAGCTCTCGACCACATCGATGGCGCGCTGATCCCCCTGGCACAGCGTCTCGTTGTCGATGCCGTTGCGCACCGGCACCCATGCCGGGCCCATGTTCTGGAAGCCGTGGCAGCCGGAGTTCTCGTGCTGGAGGTACTGCAGCAGTTCCTGGAGGAGCCAGGCGTGCGCGGTGTTGCCCACGCCTTCGTGGCGGATCAGCATCTGGGCATGGTGGGCCACCTCGGCCCAGGACAGGTGCCAGAGCGCGACCTTGTGCTTACGGCGTCCGTCCACCTTGACGTCGACCAGTGGGCTGCCTTCGATGGCAACGTCGTTGGACAGCGTGATCACCGCCTCGTAGCCCCGCCGGGCGGCAATATCCATGTAGTCCTGGACCTGCTCGGACTTCAGCGGATTGCCGTTGGTCTTCGTCTCCACCAGGGCGGTCCACAGTTTCCCGGCCCGTTCGACGCGGATCACGCCGTCAGGGCGCTTGGGGGCGTTGCCACCGTGCGGCAAGGAGACCTCGGTGAAAGTCTCCATGCGGCCGGCGGGCGCGCCGAAGGCCGCGGTGAGCCGACGGCCGAACTCCGGCACCTGAGTCATCACCGACAGCAGGACGGACGTCGCGCGCATTTCCCGTTCCCGGTCATTTTTGAGCGAGGAAACCGGGAAGAGCCGAGCCGCCCGCCAGGACTCGTTCTCCGCCAGCGACTTCTTGGCGACCTTGGGAAGCGTGACCTTCTTCCTGGCCGTACGGGGACGCCGGGCCGAGGCCGGTACGGACTCCTCGCCCATAGCCCGTGCCGTGGACGCCGTCTGCGCGGGGATACCGGGAGTCCCCTCGGCCTCGGGCGCCGATGCCTGCTCCACCGCCTCCGGCGCCGCCTCCGCCTCCTCGTCGGCCGCGTCATCGTCGATGTCGATGCCGAAGTCCATGGCCAGGCCGGCCAGTCCGGACTCGTACCCCTGGCCGACGGCTCGGAACTTCCACTCCTCGCCCCGGCGGTAGAGCTCGCCGAAGATGAACGCGGTCTCCACATCCGCGTCATCGATCGAGAACCCCAGCAGGGTCTCACCGCTCCGGTCCGCGAGGGTCATCCGGAGGTCACTGAGATCGCCGAACCTGGCGCCGCCGTACCGGCTGGCCGCCACGACGATCCGCTCAACATCCGGAGGTGTCGCCGTCAGGTCGAGGCTGATGCGGTCCTCGTTTCCCTCTGCGGTCGGCGTCTTGCCCAGCAGTTGCACACTGCCGTCGGCCGCGGCCGGATTGTTGTAGAAGTAGAAGTCCGCGTCGCCGCGGACCTTGCCATCACCGTTCAGCAGCAGCACGGAGACGTCAGCGTCCCCGTCTCCGGACGCTGTGCTCCAGTTCAGGCTCAGGATCACGGATCCTGCGTCCTCGCTCAGAGTCGCCAGGCTGACATTGCCACCCTTGGTCATCTCGCGCATGGTTGGTCCCCCCAAACAGCCGCCTCGGGGCCCGCCCGGACAGCCTCTTCATTGCAATGCGTGACGCACTGCACATTTCGCGTGAGTGGAGTGAACCTTAGCGTCCGAACCACGCGATTCGGGAGGTCATGTGCTGATTAACGCAGACGCCCCGCCTCGACGGATACGCCCCACCCGCCCACCTGTTGGCACCAAGCGCTCATAACTGGGGCCCGACCCGGAGGGCGGGGTGCGGCTCACCGGAAGTCACCGGAAACGCACAGGAGTTCACACGGCGAACGGTGCGGTCTGGACCTTTTGCGGCGTGCGACTTCATGTCGCATTGGGCAGTGAACGTGACTACTATTCACCTCAATTCGGCACGACCTCACGGCTTGTCAGGCGGCTCCACATCCCTAAACGGGGACTGCTCTACGTCTCTTGTCAGCCAGGTCACCGGCGTGAAAGGCTCGGCCCGCCCCGTAAGGGGAATCCCCAACTCCGAGGCACAGCTGTGCTGTTGGCTGACCACCCCGCGGCCCGTTTATGAGAGGGTTGCCCCCGGCGGGGGCGCCGCTGTTCGTGAGTGAGGAATCGCCTCCATGCCCGACCACTCATCGCCCAGGGAATCTCCCGGGGACGGCCCCCCGGCGCGCCCCGGTCCCGCCGAAGCGCCCGCCGAGGACGTCGATGGCGCGGCCTCCGCGACGGCGCTGCTGGGCGCCTATTGGGAAGCGGTCGCCGATTACGCGGAACTGTGCACGACCACTCCCGAAGACGGGATGCGGCTCGCCACCGAGGCGTTCCGGCGCGGTATTCGGGAGACCCGCCACCGCCGTACCCGCGGCTTCGGCAAGCGTCTCCCGTGGCTGCCGCTCTTTCTGACCTCGGTACGCAAGACCGCCGCCGACTGGCACGCCCACCGGCACGGCGACCGGCTCAACCCGGAGCTGCGGACGTGGCTGACCTCCGACCTCGCCGCCCGCTTCGCCGCCCCGCCCCGCGACCAGCCGCTCGCGCTGCGCGCGCTGCGGGATCTGCCGGAGGCGGACGGGGAGCTGCTGTGGCTGGTCGAGGTGGAGGCGCGGTCCATCGAGGCGGTGGCCCGGCAGCTGGGCTACGACCCGGAGTACGCCACCGAGGAGATCGCCCGGGTCCGCGCGGCCTTCCGCGAACGGTGTCAGCGCGCCCATGTGGAGACCCTCACCGACGAGGAGTGCCGCAGCTACGCCAAGCTGCTGGACGCCGCCACCCGGGCGCCCGACTCCCCCTCACCCGCCGACCTGTGGCAGCACCTCGCCCGTTGCCGGTCCTGCCGTGACGCCGCCACCTGCATGTATGTGGACGGCGAGGGGTTGCCCGGCGCGCTGACGAGCGGGGTCATCGGCTGGGGCGCGCACCCCTATCTCGCGCGGCGCCGCGCGCTCGCCGAGCGGGCCCCGGGCACCGCGCCGAGCGCCCGCGCAGCCGCGCCCACCGCGCACGCGGTCCGCGCGCCGCTGTGGGAGCGGCTGCGCGACCGGGTCCTGGACGCGATCGGGGGGCGACGGAGCAGACGGGCCGTTGGCAGACGGGCCGGTGACGCGGGCGGCAGAGCCGGGGCCGACGGCAGAGCCGGGGCGGGCGGGGCGGATGGTGCGGGTGGTGCGGGTGGTGCGGGTGGTTCCCGCGCCGGCGGGCATCGGGTCGGCCGGAGCCGCGCCTCCCGCCGCCGGTTACGCAGAGCCCGTACGGCGGTCATCCTGGCGGTGATAGCCGTCGTCGCCCTCGCCGCACTGGTGGCGATGACCAGAACCGCCGCGGACTCCGACGACCGCAGCGGCGGGTCCATCGGCCCGGACGAGACGTACGGCAGCCTGGCCCCCGCCACCTCCTCACCGGGCACCCCCGGCGGCACCGCCTCCGCGAACCCCTCGACGGGCGGGAGCGGCGGCCCGGGCGAGGGCTCCGGCCACGACCCCGGCAAGGGGCCGACGAGGAAGCCCGGTCACTCCCCCTCCGCGTCCCCGTCGCCCTCCAAGGGCGGCTCCGGCTCCGCCTCCGGCCACGGCGGAAGGCCGCCATCCGGCCGGACGCCCGGCGCATACGCCGACTGCACGGCCCGCTTCCAGCTGGTCACCGAGTGGCCCGAGGGCTTCAAGGCCGCCGTCACCCTCACCTCCCGCAAGCCCCTCGACGACTGGCGGATCACCTGGACCTTCCGCGACTCGCAGCGGGTGACCCAGATGTGGGACGGGGAGTTCACGCAAGCCGGCGCGAAGGTGACCGCCACCGCCGCCGACTACAACAAGCGGGTCAAGGCGGGCGGCTCCCTCTCCGTGGGCTTCCTCGGCACCTGGAACGACGGCAACCGGCCGCCCGGGTCGTTCACCCTGAACGGCCGCCCCTGCGCGGACTGACGACACCGCTCCACCCGGCCCGAACGGCGTTCCCACCCGGCCCGAACGGCGTTCCCACCCGGATGGCGGAACAAGTCCTCCGTCCAGGGGGAAAACATCTCGGGGTGAGCAGTGTCCTGAGCGGCATCGTGACCCTGCCCCCCGACGCCCCCGCGGGGCGGGCGGCGCGGGTGGTGGTGGAGGTGCGCAACGTGTCCCGCTCCGATACGCCCGAGTCGATCGTGGCGGCGCAGGTCCTCACCGATGTGCCGCTGAGCCCGGGGGGCCACGTCCCGTTCAGTGTCACCGTCCCCGGGGAGCTGGTGCCGGGCGCCAACTACGGGCTGCGGGTCCATGTGGACGTCAGCGGCTCCGGGGTCATGGAGAGCGGCGATCTGGTCAGCACCGAGGCCAACCCCGTACCGGCCGGATCCACCGCCGGTCTGATCGCCTCGGTCACCCTCGTCTGAGGGGCCCCGGCGCGATGCCGCGCCGGGGGCCTCCCGACGTCGTGTGGTCAGTTGTCGCCCGCCGCGTCGGAGTCCGCCTTGTCGGCCGCCGACTCGGCGTCGTCCACCAGCTTGTTCAGCTCGTCGAGCTCGGAGCTGGACGGAGCCGGTGCGGTGGCCGACGGGGCGGACGAGGACCCCGATGAGCCGCCCGAGCCGTCCGCGTCGTCCGAACCGCCCTTGCCGCCACCGCAGCCGGTGGCCAGCGCGGCGCAGAGCACCGCCGCGGCCGCCACGGCCCAGGGGCCGCGCCGTACGGGCCGCCCGCGCCTCATGTGCCGGAGCCCTCACCGCGCGAGGCGCACCACGTCTGGACCTTCGACAGGTCCTTCTGGCGCTGCTCGAGCGTGGTCACGAGGGACCTGCGGAAGGTGAGCTTGTGGTTGAGGAAAGTCTCGACCTCGGTGTGGTCCGCCTTCTTGGCCCGCTCGACCCGCTTCGCCAGCCGGGCGACGGACCCCTTGACGTTCGCCTGGCCCTTCAGCCGCTTCAGCGCCCGGTCCAGCCGCTCGTCGATCTTCTTGGCGCGCTTGCACAGCCCCTGGGAGCCGTCCCCCGCCCCCTTGTGCGGCTTCGCGCTCGGAGTGGCGGCCGGTGTCGAGGCCGGGGCGCTGCCGTCCGCCGCAGCGACGCCCACCGGACCGAGCAGGGCAGCGGTGGCCGCGCAGGCCACGATGACGCTCTTTCCACGGTGCATGGTGCTGTTCCTTCCCTCGGGGCCGGACGGCCCGGGAGGGACCGGGCCGTCCCGGACTAGGGAAAAACCTAGGAGCCTTCTTTGTGGAAATTCTGTGGGCCGCAACAGCCCCCGTTCACACGCCTGTTGCACGGCCCTCCGGGGTTCCCGACGGCCGCAGGACGAAGCCCACGCCGCGCACCGTGTGCAGCATCCGGGGCCGGCCGCCGGCCTCCAGCTTGCGGCGCAGATAGCTGACGAAGGTGTCCACCGCGTCCGTCCGCACCTCGAAGTCATAGCCCCAGACGCGGTCCAGCAGCTGATCGCGGGTGAGCACGATCCCGGCGTTGCGGGCGAACATGTCCAGCAGCTCGAACTCGCGCCGGGTGAGCCGCAGCGGCGTCCCGTCCAGCCACGCCTCGCGGGCCTCCGGCGCCATCTCCAGCGCGCCGGCCCGCACCCGGTCGGTGGCGGCGGGCGGACGGCGGCGCAGCAGGGCGTGCAGCCGCAGCACCAACTCCTGGAGCGCGAACGGCTTGACGAGGTAGTCGTCGCCCCCGGCCTGCAGCCCGGCCACCCGGTCGGCCACCTCGTCGAGCGCCGAGAGCATCAGGACGGGGACGTCATTGCCGTCCCCGCGCAGGGCGCGGCACACCTCGATACCGCTGAGGTCGGGCATGGAGATGTCCAGGACCACCACATCGGGCGCGCCGTCGCGCACCGCGGCGAGCGCGGCGTGGCCGCCGTCCGCGAGGGTCACGGAGAACCCGTTGAGCCGCAGCCCGCGCTCCAGGGACCGCCGTATGGCCGCGTCGTCGTCGGTCACCAGGACGCGACCGCCACCTGTCTCTCCCATGTCCCTACCACCTCCGGCCGGGCATGGTACGTGGCCCGGGGTGCGCCCGGCCCGGCCCAGGGGGCCGGTATGGCCTTTGGGCCAATTGACTTGGTCCCGTCCGCGCCGTGGGATAAGCGTGGTTCACCCCTTTCCCGCCGCGCCCGCCCAGGGGCCGGTGTGTCCTCCGCCCGCGAAGGAGCCAGCGTGTCCCAGCCCGCCACCACCCCGGACGCCCTGGACGCGCCGCGTACCCCGCCCGCCCCCGGCACCCTGCAAGCTCTGGACGCCCTCGGCCCCAAGGGGCCCTACCGCTCCCGGCACCGACTCACCATCAGCGATGTCACCGGCGTCCCCATGGCCGAACTGTCCCTGGTGCCCAGGCTGTTCGTGACCCGGGCGCTGGCCGCGCTGCACGCCGCCGTCACGCCGCCGCTGGAGGAGCGGCTGGCCGCGCTGAAGCGGGCCGGGGAGCTGTTCGCCACCGGCACCGTCGCCGGGATGACGGCGGCGGCGTACGAGAGCGCGGTGTGCCGGATGTCGGGCACCCCGCTCGCCAATGTGCGGATCGCCGTGGAGGCGATACGGCTCAGCGCCACCGAGGCGTACCGCAGTGTCCAGGCGGCCCGCCCGGTGGGGGCGGTGGGCGACTGGCGCGATCCGTACGCCCGCGGCGGCACCGCCGTGTGGATCCGGCGCGGCGATGTCTTCGCCGTGCACGCCGCCGGCAACCACCCGGCCGTGCACGCCCTGTGGCTGGAGGCGCTGGCGCTGGGCTACCGGGTGGCCGTACGCCCCTCCCGCCGTGAGCCGCTCACCCCGTACCGGCTGGTCAGCGCCCTGCGCGAGGCGGGTTTCGGGACGGATCAGGTGGTGCTGCTGCCCACCGACCACGACGCGGCCGGGGAGATCCTGCACGGTGCGGATCTGTCCATGGTCTACGGCGGCCAGGAGGTCATCGACCGCTACGCCACCGATCCGGCCGTGCTGCCCAACGGCCCCGGCCGTTCCAAGATCCTGCTCACCGCCGACCGGCAGTGGCGCGACCACCTCGATGTCGTCGTCGACTCGATCGCCCGCCATGGCGGCACCGCATGCGTCAACGCCACCGCCGTGCTCGTCGAGGGCGATCCGGCGCCGGTCGCCGAGGCGCTGGCGGAGCGGCTCGCCGCGCTCCCCAGCCTGCCGCCGCGGGACGAGAAGGCGGTGCTGCCGGTCCATCCGCTCGAGACCGCGCGCGGCTTCGAGCGCCTGCTGCTCGGCAAGGCCGCGGGCGCCCGGGCGTGGCTGGGCGGCGACGGGGTGGTGGACGACCTCGGTGACGGCAGCGCGGTGCTGCGCCCCGCCGTCTTCCAGCTCGACGATCCTCTGGACCCGCGGCTGGGCATGGAGCTGTCGTTCCCCTGCGTCTGGGTGGCCCCCTGGACGCGGGCGGCGGGGGTCGCCGCGCTCCGGGACAGCCTGGTCGTCACGGCGATCACCGGGGACGAGGCGCTGCTGGACGCGCTGCTCGCCGAGCCGTCCGTCAAGAACCTCTACATCGGGGACCACCCCACGCACTGGATCGCCCCGGGCATCCCGCACGACGCGTATCTCGGCGAGTTCCTGATGCGCACGAAGGCCGTCATCCGCGGCTGACGGCGCCGACCCCGGCGTCGCCCGTCCCCCACAGCGCCGACCCCGGCGTCGCCCGTCCCCCACAGCGCCGACCCCGGCGCCGCCCGTCCCCCACAGCGCCGATCCCGCGCCGCCCGTCCCGACGGCCCGACCCGGCGTCGCCCGTCCCCCACGAGGAGCATGAGGAGCAACCCGTGCCGACAGCTTCCCTTTCCGTGCTCGACGTCCCCTTCGACGAGCGCCCCGACCCCGACGAGTACATCCGCGCCGCCATGGAGTGGCACTTCGGCCCGGACACCGGCTCCCCGTTCTGGCTGCGGAAGGCGCGCACACTGGACTTCGACCCGCGCCGTGACGTCAAGGGCGTCGCCGATCTCGCGCTCTTCCCCAATGTCACCGGGGAGTTGCGCGATGTGCCGGTGCGCGATCTGATCCCCCAGGGCTACGGCGCCGACGCCCGGATCGTCGGCGTCTTCGAAAGCGGCGGCACCACCGGCGCGCCCAAGCGGATCGTGTGTCTGCGCGACTGGCTGGACCGGCTCACCCACGGGCTGAGCGCCGACCTCGACGGGCTCGGCATCCCGCGCGGGGTGGACTGGCTCGCCATCGCGCCCAGCGGCCCCCATATGGTCGGCGAGATGGTCGCGGGCACGGCCGCGCGGCACGGCGGGCTGATGTTCCGCGTCGACATGGATCCGCGGTGGGTGAAGAAGCTGATCTCCGCCGGGAAGGCCGAGGAGACCGACGCGTATGTGAGCCACCTGGTGGAGCAGGCGGCGCACGTCCTGCGCACCCAGGAGGTCGGGGTGCTGATGACCACCCCGCCGCTGCTGGAGCGGCTGGCCCGGCACGACGACCTGATCGAGCTGATCAGGGAGAAGGTCAAGGGGATCATGTGGGGCGGCGCCCATATGGACGCCGACACCCGCGATCTGCTGCGCACCGAGGTCTTCCCCGACTGCGCGCTGTACGGCACCTACGGCAACACCATGATCCTCGGCGGCGCCACCGAGCGGCTGGGGCTCGGCCCGGACGAGCCGTGTGTCTTCGATCCGCGCACGCCGTTCGTCACCTTCTCGGTGGTGGACCCGGCGAGCGGGGAGCCGGTGCCGTACGGCGAGCGCGGCCAGGTGGTGATGAACCACGTCAGCAAGTCGGCTCTGCTTCCCCACAACCTCGAGCGCGATCTGGCGATCCGCGTCCCGCCGCCCGAGGGCGCGGCCGGGGACTCGGTGGCGGATGTGGGGCCGGTCGCGATGTTCGACGACGAGGTCGTGATCGAGGGCGTCTACTGAGGGGCGGCGTACGGCGGGCGGCGCCCGACCCACCGGGAGCTGCCGGACGCCACGGCTGACGCCACGCCTGACGCCACGCCCCCCACCAGGCGTTTGCCCACGTTCCGCCATGGACCCATTCAGTCGCGACAGGCGCAGTGGTTACGATCTGGCGCGATGGGCAGAGGGCAGGGCGGAGAGGGCCACATACGGACGGACGCGGTGCGCGGCACCGTGCCGTCCGTCCTGTGCCGTGCCCTGCTGCTGCTCGCCGCGGCGATATGGGTGGCGCCCTCGTGCGTCCATCCCGCCGCCGACCACGGCGGCCTGTCGACGGGGTGCCCGCGCCGCCCGGCGGACACCGCCGCGTGGGCCGAGCCGCACGAGAAGCCGGTCACCTATCCGTCGCCCGGACACGGCCCGTCCGAGGTCTCCGGCACCGGCACCGGCTCCGGGAGCGGTTCCGACACCGGTTCCGGGAGCGACGACTGTGTCACGGGCCCCCGGGGCGTGGTCCAGGCCCTGGTGCCCACGCCCGTACCCCCTCTCTTCCTCACCGAGGTTCCGCAGCCCGGCGGCCACCGGAATCCGGACTCCGTCCGGGCGCCGCCCGACCGCCCCCTCCGCGCCCTCGGCCTCCATCAGCTCCAAGTGCTTCGGACCTAGGCCGGCGCCGGTAACCGCGATGCACCGCTCCACCCATCCAGCGTGCGAAGTGCGCGAACTGCGCGAACTTTGAGTACTCCGAGGACAAGGACAGCCATGGGCTCCAAGGGATCGAAGACGAAGGGCAGCGCGGCCGACCGCCGCGCGAAGATAGAGGAACTGCGCCGCGCGGAGAAGGCGCGCGAGCGCAGGTTCCGGGCCATCACCATCACCTCCGTCGCGGTGATCGTCGCCGGACTCGCCGTCGGGGGCTACTTCCTCGTCGACGCGAGCAACAAGAAGGACGAGAAGGAGGCCAAGGTCACCTCCTCGGTCGTGAAGACCGGCGAGTTCAAGGGCATGAAGACCTGGAAGAACCTGGGCCGGACGCATGTCCAGGGCACCGTGAAGTACGCGATGTCGCCGCCGGTCGGCGGAAACCACAACCAGGTCTGGCAGAACTGCAACGGCGACGTCTACACCAAGCCGCTGGCGAATGAGAACGCGGTGCACGCGCTGGAGCACGGCGCGGTGTGGGTGACGTACACCGACAAGGCGTCGAAGGAGGACATCGCCACCCTCTCGGAGCGGGTGAAGAAGACCCCGTACTCGATGATCAGCCCCTACCAGGAGCAGGACGCGCCGATCGTCCTCAACGCCTGGGGCAACCAGCTGGACATCCAGAAGGCGTCGGACCCGCGGGTGGCCGCCTTCTTCAAGAAGTTCGTCCAGGGCAAGCAGACGCCCGAGCCCGGCGCCTACTGCACCAACGGAAAGACCTCGTGAGCGACGGGACCGCCGTCGGCCGCGCCGCTCGCCGGCCGCTGGTGGCGGGGATCGCCGCCGCCCTCGCGCTGCTGACGCTGGTGGCGGTGGCCGTGCTGTGGCTGACGAGCGACCGCTCGGAGGGCACGACCGACACGGGTACGCCGAAGGACACCTCCGCCGAGGCCGGTTTCGCCCGCGACATGTCCGTCCACCACCAGCAGGCGGTGGAGATGTCGTTCATCGTGCGCGACCGCACCGGCGACGACGAGGTGCGGCGGCTGGCGTTCGACATCGCCAGCACGCAGGCCACCCAGAGCGGCATGCTGCAGGGCTGGCTGGACATGTGGGGGCTGGACAAGACGTCCGAGGACCCGCCCATGACGTGGATGAAGAACGGCATGGACGGTATGGAGGGCATGGACCACGGCTCGATGAAGGGCATGGACGGCGGCGGTACGTACAAGCCGCACGACGGCTCGCTCATGCCGGGCATGGCCACCAACACGCAGCTCGACGAGTTGCGCAAGGCCAAGGGCAAGGCGGCCGAGGTGCTCTACCTGAAGCTGATGACCGCCCATCACAAGGGCGGCGTCGCGATGGCGAAGGGCGCGGTCGAACTGGTCAAGGACCCGACCGAGAAGCATCTGGCCACGACCATGGTCCAGGGCCAGCAGTCGGAGATCCAGCTGATGGCCGGGATGCTCAAGGCCCGCGGCGCCTCCGCCTGACCGACGCCTCGCCGATGGCGCCCCCGCCCCGGGGGCGCCATCACCCCTCGCGATCCCCCTTGCGATTCCCCTCGCGACTCTCCTTGCGTACGAACACCCCGGCGACGGTGGCCTGATACGTCGTCTCGACGGTGGTGTGCACCAGCCGCTCGTCGATGGACCCGCGCAGAATGAGCACCCGGTAGTAGAGGGGCGCCGCCAGCGCGGCGATGACCTCCCGCGGATCGGTGTCCTCGGGGATCTCCCCCCGCTCGACCGCCTGCCGCGCGATCAGGGTCACCTCCTCGATCCGCCGTACGAACGCGGCGCGGACGATCTCCTCGACCCGGGGATCGTGCGCGGCGGCCGCGAGCAGCCCCTGGAGTACGTTGCGGTTGCGCAGCGCGTTGTTGAAGTCCGCGATGGCCTGCGTGAGTTGCGTCAGATCCCGCCGGAAGTCACCGGTGTCCGGCGTCGGCAGCATCGAGCTGCGCTCGGCCAGCAGCTCGACGACGACCCCCTCCACCGTGCGCCAGCGCCGCCGGATGGTCGACACATGCACCCCCGACCGCCGGGCGAGCCGGTCCAGCGTGAGCGCGGCGAACGAATCGCGGTCGAGCTCCTCGTAAGCGGCCGCCAACACGGCGGCACGAGTCCGGGCCGTACGCCCCCCGGGGCGAGCCGACCCATGCGGTGGTCGCTCTGTCATGACGCGCCGACTCTACGGCCCCTCCACCCTCGTGAGCACCAGATCTTCACCACATCCGGGCGCCCTACGCCGGGTAACCCATTGCACGGCGTACACGCCCCTCGCTATTGTGACACCCGTTACCTAATGCGCGCGACAGCGCATTAGGCCAACAGGGCGCAGAGTTGCCGGACCTTCCTCACGAGGGGAAGGAAGGTCCAGCACGCCCCCGTTCTGCCCCAGTTGCCCGGCACGCTGACGGCCGGATGGGGTCAGCCGTAGGAGGCCGACCACTTGCCGCGCGTGAAGTGGCACACACCGTCAGGCGTAATGTGCACACGGCTGCCGTAGATCGGTAGACCGCCCTCGGCGTTCAGCCGGTGCCGGATGCGTTCGAGCACCGTCCACAGGCGCCGCGGGCCGCCCTGGTGGACCGTGGGCGGGTCGATCCACGTCGCCGAGGCGCGCGCCCATGAGCCGTCGGCGTGCACGAGCCATGCCGTGCGCTGCCCGCCGCGCTCCTCGTAGTGGGTCTCGACGCCGGGCGCGGCGAGTTCGAGCATGGCGCGCACGTCCCACGCCTCCGCGACGTTGAGCACCGGATAGCGGCCCCGCATCACCTGCTCGCCCTCGAGGTCCCGTACAGCCGTGAACAGGTCATCCGTTCCCGGCGGGTAGTCGGCCCCGGTGCGGGTGCTCATGAACCCGGCCCGATCCCATTCGACGACTCCGCGCGCGCAGCCGTCCGCGTCCTTGTCGGCCGTGACGATCACATTCATGCGGGCGAGCGTGGTCACCAGGCGCCCGCCGGGGCGCAACGCGGCTGTCACGCTGGCGAGGTTGGGCAGTGCCACCATGGACACGACGCGGTCGAAGTCCCCCGGGAGCGGCCCCGTGACATCACAGGTGACCACCTGGGAGGACATGCCCAGGGAGGCAAGCCGATCGGTCGCCGTCGCGGTCAGATACGGGTCCACGTCCATGGCCGTGACGCGCTTGTCCCCGAGCCGCCGCGCGGCGAGGGCGGTACTGGCTCCGGTACCCGTGCCGATCAGGCCGAGGTCGGCGCCGTCATACAACAGCCCGTGGCGCAGCATGCGCACCACCAGGCCGGGCATGGTGCTCGATGATGTGGGCACGCCGCCCGGCCGGTCGTCGGGGCTCGCCCGGTCGGCATGCAGCGGGCCGACGCGGGTCACCAGGGACGTGTCGGAGTAGGCCGCGCGCAGCCATGCCGACTCGTCGGCCGGCCCGTCGCGCAACGCCCAGGTGCCACCGCCCGCCGGTTCCCACCACCGGGGCACGAAAGCGTGGCGGGGGGTGGAGGCCACCGCGTCCCGCCAGCGCGAGACGGGCGGAGTCACCTCGGCCGCGAGACGGTCGGCGTGCGGCTTCCAGTCCATCAGCCACCTCATTCGTCGTACTTCGGGTCGCACGCCTCCTGCTCAGCGGGCGAGCAGTCACCACCGTCGGACGACAACGTGGAGACGCCCATGGTCTCGAGGTGCGGATCGTCCGACCGCCGGGCGGCCTCCATCGAGCGCTCCAACGCCGTGAAACCGGCGTCCTCCTTGCCGAGCGCGGCCAGCGTGGTGGCCGCCACCTGGTACGCCTCGGCGAGCACCGCATGGGCCGCGGCGGCTTCGGCACCGCTGTGGGCATGGGCCGCCGTCCTGGCGTCCCGGATGAGCTGGGGCAGCAGGACGCCGATCTCGGCCATCCGCCCCTCGCGCCGCACGCGTTCGGTGGACCGTAACGCGGCGCGCAGCGCACCGATGGTGGGCGGGGCCTCGGGGTCGGCGTCCTCACCGAGGAGTTCGGTCAGCGGGGACACGGCCTGCCGTAGCGCGAGCACGGACGGCGAGTCACCCTCCTGACGGGCCTCGAAAGTAGTCGGCTGCCCGATCAGTACGGACGGTTCCACATCGAGGGCGCGGGCGAGGGCGTTGATCGTCGAGAGCCGCGCGGTCTGCCGCTGGCCCTGTTCCAGCTTGCGCACCACGTCCACGGACAGCTCCGCCCGTTCGGCGAGCCTCTCCTGCGTGAGCTTGCGCCGGACCCGGAACCGAGCGATCCGATCCCCGAGCCCCTGTCCGTCCTCACAGCCCATGGCCCTGGTCCCCCAACTCACCATCAGGTATCAGGTGGATGTGGCTTCCACGCTACGCCCTCGCGTGCGCGGCAGGGAAAAACCGTGTGCCCCGGTGGTACGGAACCCACCGGGGCACGAAAGGGTCAGTGCGGGTGGGCCGGGGTGAACCGGACCGGGAGGGCGGCCACGCCGCGCATCATCAGCGTGACCCGCCATTCGAGGCCGTCCGGGTCGACGGACAGGGTGACGTCCGGGAGGCGGTCGAGCAGGACCTCGACCGCGGCGCCGGCGATGACCTGGGCGATCTCACGGGCGGCCGGGGGGCAGCCGTGCTTGCCGTGGCTGAAGGCCATATGGGCCTGGTTGCCGCCCGCGCCGGAGTGGAAGTCCGGCCGTACGTCGGGGTCGGCGTTGGCCGCGGCGAGGCCCAGCATCAGGCAGTCGCCCTTCCTGATGCGGCGTCCGCCGAGCATCGTGTCCTCGGCGGCCCAGCGGCCGATCCAGAACGGGACCGGGGTGTCCTCCCACAGCACCTCGTTGAGCGCCTGGCCGACGCTGCGCCGGCCGCCGGAGAGGGTGATGGCGAACCGTTCGTCCGTCAGCATCAGCCGGAGGGCGTTGGCGATCAGGTCGCTGGTGGGCTGCTGGACGGCGTAGACGCTGCCGAGCAGGTCGTTGACGATCTCGTCGTCGGTGAGCCCGGCCGGGTGGGCCACCAGATGGGCGGCGATGTTGACCTGGTCGGGGTTCTCCCGGACACGCTTGATCAGCGCCTCCGTCCGGGTCTGCATATTCCGCAGCGCGAGGGGCGCGTCGTTCCCGGTGAGGTGGAGCGCGTCGTCCTGGATGGCGGCGGATTCGGTGTCGTCCAGGCCGTACAGCCGGGTCACCACCCGCAGCGGGATCTGGCTGGCGTACTCGGCCACCAGATCGGCCCGGCCACTGCCCGCGAAGGTGTCGATCAGCCGGTCGGCGACCCGCTCGCACTGCGCGCGCAGTTCGAACTGGTCCACCGCCGCCAGGCCGTCCCAGATCGCCTCGGCCCGCCGCTGGTGCTCGGCGCCCTCGCTGAACAGCATGGTCGGGCGGTAGCCGACGAAGCTCGTCAACTCCCAGTCGGACGGCACCAGATGCCAGGAGTGCCAGCGGCGGGAGTCGCGGGCGAACAGATGGGGATCGGTGGTGACCCGGACCACCTCGCGGTAGCCGAGCACCGCCCAGACGGGGATCGTGCCGTCCAGCAGAACGGGCACGACCGGGCCGTGGTCCCGGCGCAGCTCCCGGTAGAGCTCCAGCGGTTCGGCCCGGAACCGCTGGTAGTCCAGCGGCACCGAGCCGGCGGGCACCACCCCGTCGGGCGGGGCGGGGGCGGACCGGAAGAGGGGCTGGGGCGGGTCCTCGGGCAAGCCCTCCGGCGCGTCCTCGGACGAGTCCGCCGACAGGCCCTCCGGCGCGTCCTTCGGCACATCCTCCGGCGCGTCCTGCGACGGGTCCTCGAACGGGGGCGTGGGGTCAGGGGTGGTCACGCGGTGCTCTCCCCGGCGGCGCCGTTGGCGGAAAGGGAGTAGAGGTAGCGGGCGAGCGCGACCAGTACGGCCTTGCTGGAGTCGCGCTTGCGGGCGTCGCAGTCGATCATCGGTACCTCGGGCGGGAGGTCGAGGGCCTCCCGCACCTCCTCCAGCGAGTGCTGCGGCTCGGTGAAGTTGTTGCGGGCCACGATGAACGGCGTGCCGTGGTGTTCCAGCCGGTCCAGCGCGTACCAGGAGTCGGACAGCCGATTGGTGTCCACCAGGACGACCGCGCCCAGGGTCCCGGAGAAGAGCCGGTCCCACAGGAACCAGAACCGCTCCTGGCCGGGGGCGCCGAACAGATAGAGCACCATCTGCTCGTCCAGGCTGATCCGGCCGAAGTCGAAGGCCACCGTGGTGGTGGTCTTGTGCCGCACGAACGAGGCGTCGTCGATGCCGACGCCCGCCTGCGTCATCGTCTCCTCGGTGCTCAGCGGGCGGATCTCGCTGACCGACCGCACCATCGTCGTCTTGCCGACGCCGAACCCGCCCACGATCACGATCTTGAGACCGTTGCTCGCGCTCTCCGGCAGCGGAGCGTGTCCGGTGCTGCCGGGGAGCGCCATGCTGACGGTGTCGTCAGAGATTCTGGAGTGCAACGAGCACCTTCTTCAGGGTTTCGGGCCCGGGCAGCCGGCCGCCGGGGCGGGCCGCCTGCGGATGGCGCGCGGTGATCCGGCCGGTGTCCAGCAGATCGCACAGCAGGATCTTGACCACGCTGACGGGCAGTTCCAGATACGAGGAGATCTCCACGACCGACAGGGGGCGGCGGCACATCCGCAGGATCCGGACGTGCTCGGACTGCATCCCGGGAGTGGGGTCGCTTTCGCTGACGATCAGCGTGACCATGTCGAACCGGCTCTCATCGGCCCGGCTGCGGCCGCCGGTGACGGTGTACAGCCGGTCCGGCCCCTCCTTGTCCAGCGGCCCTCGGATCATGCCGTCGCCCCGCCGCCGCTGTCGCCCGCGACCACCCTCGGGGCGGCTCGCAGATGGTCGCCGATCTGCTCGACCAGTTCGTTCATGTTGTGGCCGATGACGCCGACATCGGCGTCGTCATGCGCCACCACGGCGAGATGGGCACCTTCGCCGGCCTCGACGATGAACAGAATTCCCCCGTGGAACTCCGTCATCGACTGCCGTACGCCGCCGCTGCCGTCGCCGAACTCGATGGACGCGCCATGGGCGAGGCTCTGGATGCCCGACGCGATGGCCGCCAGCTGATCGGCCTGGTCCACGGACAACCCGGAGGAGAGGCACAGTTTGAGCCCGTCCCGCGACAGCACCAGCGCGTGGCGTGACCCCGGGGTCTTCTCCAGCAGGTTCTCCAACAGCCAGTCCAAGCTGCGGTCAGTGGTGTTCATCGGCGTTCCTTCTGTCACGGCTTGTCGTTCTCGGCAGGCTCGGCGGACTCGGCGGTCTCATGGTGATCTGCGGATACCGAAGGCTCGGTGTCACACGGAGCACCGGCGGCGAAACCGCCGCGGGCCGCCTGGCGGAAGGCGCCGAAGCGGGCTCCGGCTTCCTCGGGTCGTGGACGGCTGGTCTTGGCCTTGGGTTCCGTCTCGGCCGCCTGGGCGGCCGCCCGGGTGGCGGCGGCCAGCGTCTCGCCACGGCGCCGCTTGGGCAGTCCGTTGACGGGCCGTGAGGGCTGCGCGGGGGGCTCCGGCGCGGCGGGATCCGGCGCGGACGACGGCGAAGGGGACGGCGAAGGGGACGGCGAGGTGGCGGGTGCGGGGGCCGTCGCGGCGGGGGCCGCGGTGGTGGTGGCCGTGGGCGCGACGGCCTGGGCGGACGCCTGCCGGGGGACCCCGGAGCGCACGGTGCCCGGCGCGTCGAGGACGACCGCGTCCTGGTTGACGTGCGTGATCAGCTGCTGCGGGATCAGGACGACCACACCGGTGCCGCCCCGCGCGGACGGCCGGAAGGAGACGGTCAGTCCGTGCTTACGGGCCAGACAGCCGACGACCGCCAGGCCCAGCCGGGTGCCGGACAGGCTCATCAGGTCCAGGCTCTCGGAGGAGACGGACTTCTGGGCGCGGTCCAGGGCGGCCGGGCCCATCACGAGTCCGCCGTCCTCGATGGTCACCACGACGCCCGCGTGCGTCTCCTCGACGTACACATGCACCTCCTCGGTGGGAGGCGAGAAGCTGGCGGCGTTGTCCATCAGTTCGGCGAGGGCGTGCATGACCCCCTCGGCCGCGTAACCGGCCACCGCGGCGTTGCTGGCCGAGTGGACCCGTACCCGCTGGAAGGCGCTGATCCGGCCGATCGCGCCGCGCAGCACGGACTCCATGACGATCGGCTTGGTCCAGCGGCGCCCGGAGCGGGCACCGGTGAGCACCGCGATGCTGTCCGCGATCCGGCCCGCCTGGGCGGTGGTGTGGTCCAGCTTCAGCAGATCGCCGAGGACGGTCTCGTCGTGGCGGTTCTCCATCTCCCGCAGATCGGCCAGCATGCTGGTGGCCAGCGCCTGGACGCGGCCCGCGGCGTTGGCGCACGCGGCCATCGCGGAGGCGCGCATCCGCTCACCGTCGCCGATCTCGCGCAGCAACGCCCGCAGCAGGAGCTGATGGGCCCTGCTGGTGGGGCGCTCCATGCGGGTGATCACGGTATCCACCGAGCCGCCCTCGCGCAGTCTCCGCACCGCGGACGGAATCGTTTCCTCGGCGAGCCGGGTGGCCTCGATCTCCTTGGCGGCGGCCGTGGTCTCCAGCTCCGTGACCCGTTCCTGGAGACGGCCGATGGTCCGCGAGCGGTTGGTGGCGACCGCGAGCGCCACCCCCAGCAGCACGGCGGCCACCGCGCAGAAGACGGCGACGGCGGCGCGCTGGGCGGACGGCACGGCGGTGGTCACCCACAGTCCCGCGCCACCGGCGACGACGGCGGCCAGCAGGGGGACGGTCAGGGCCCCACGTGTCACCGAGGGCCCTTTGTACGGATGGCTGGATATGTGTGCTGACATCTATCAGGTCCTCATGGGCGCGTTGAGGGTTTTTGGCTGGACCACGCGGACATCAAGCCGTGGGCGCCACATGTTAGTAGAGTCACGTCGCTTTGACCGGTCCCGCTCATCACATGGAGCATGACGGCCCGTCAAGTTGGCGCGCCGAGAAGCGTCACCTTCCGGACGCATATGCCGCTGCCATCGCTCACCAGCGTGCCGGGCCCGGAAACGTCACGGATACGGGGACATCACGGACCCGCGGGCGTCACGGATCCGGCAGCGCCAGGCCCCCGAACCTTCACGGAATCGCCAGCTCGGCCCAGATGACCTTGCCACCCGAGGTGTAGCGGGTGCCCCAGCGCTCGGCGAACTGGGCGACCAGGAACAGCCCCCGGCCGCCCTCGTCCGTCGTCGCCGCGTACCGCAGATGCGGGGAGGTGCTGCTGGTGTCGGAGACCTCGCAGATCAGGGCCTTGTCGCGGAGCAACTGCACCCGGATCGGGCCGGTGGCGTGGCGGATGGCGTTGGTGATCAGTTCGCTGAGCACCAGCTCGGCGGTGAACGCCGCCTCGTCCAGCCCCCACTCCGCCAGCTTCCGCATCACCTCGGCGCGCACCCCGGCCACGGCGGCAGGGTCGGACGGCACGTCCCAGGAGGCCACCCGGTCACCGCCCACGACCTGGGTACGGGCGGCGATCAGGGCGATGTCATCGCTCGGGTTGCTGGGCAGCAGCGCCTCCAGCACCTCGGTGCAGATCTCGTCGGGCGTGCGGCCGGGGTGGGACAGGGCGTCGCGCAGCATCTCCAGACCGGTGTCGATCTCCCGGCGGCGGTCCTCGATGAGCCCGTCGGTATAGAGGACGAGATGGCTGCCCTCGGCCAGTTCCACCTCGGCGGTCTCGAACGGCAGCCCGCCCAGGCCCAGCGGCGGCCCGGCGGGCAGGTCGAGGAACTCCACGGAGCCGTCCGGACGCACCAGCGCGGGCGGCGGATGACCGGCCCGCGCCATCGTGCACCGCCGCGTCACCGGGTCGTAGATCGCGTACAGACACGTCGCCCCCGTGATCCCCTCACTGCCGGCGCCCTCGCCCTCCGGCCCGCCGGGGCCCTCGTCCCGGTCGATCCGGGCGATCAGATCGTCGAGGTGCGACAGGATCTCGTCGGGCGGCAGGTCGAGCGTGGAGAAGTTGTGCACCGCCGTCCGCAGCCGCCCCATCGTCGCCGCCGCGTGCAGACCGTGCCCGACGACATCGCCCACCACCAGCGCCACCCGCGCTCCGGGCAACGGGATGACGTCGAACCAGTCGCCCCCGACCCCCGACTCGGCCGGCAGATAGCGGAAGGCCACATCCAGCGCGTTCTGCTCGGGCAGGGCGCGGGGCAGCAGGCTGTGCTGCAGGGTGACCGCCATGGTGTGTTCGCGGGTGTAGCGGCGGGCGTTGTCGATACAGACCGCGGCGTGCGCGGCGAGCTCCTCGGCGAGGGACACCTCCTCCTCTTCGAAGGGCTCGCGCTGCTTCATCCGCCAGAAGCTGACCACGCCCAGCAGCACGCCCCGGGCCCGCAGTGGCACGGTGACCAGCGATCGGACACCGTATTCGATGATCTTGGCGGTCCGCTCGGAGTCCTGCGCCTGCCAGCCGAGGGCCTCGGTGAGATCGTCCTCGACGACCGGCTCACCCCTGCTCAGCCCGAACGCCTGGGGCGAGGTCGGGACGAACGAGAACACCCGGCCGACCGGATAGAAGGGGTGGCCCTGGCCGGGCCGGATCCCGTGGACCGCCTCCCGGCGCATCTCGACGCCGCCGACCGCCAGCGGCTCATCGCCGCGCGCCACGGGCTCCGCCAGGTCGACGGTGACGAAGTCGGCGAAGCGGTCCACCGCCACCTGCGCCAGCTCCTGGGCGGTCCGGCCCACATCGAGCGTGGTGCCGATCTCCACGCTCGCGTCGTAGAGCAGCTTGAGCCGCTTCTGCGCCACTTCGGCACGGCCGGAGAGGGCGCGCAGTTCGGTGGAGTCGCGCAGGGTGGCGACGCTGCCGGGCGGGCCGCCGTCGCGGTCGGTCAGCCGGTTGTTGATGGCCAGCAGCCGGTCGCCGGCCACCAGCACCTCGTCGGTGACATCGCGCCCGGAGGCCAGGACGTCGGCGACATGGGGCTCCAGGCCCAGATCGTCGACCAGCCGCCCCTCCGGCCGCGGCGGCAGGTCGAGCAGCCGGGACGCCTCGTCGTTGGCCAGCACCAGCCGCCCGTCGCCGCCGACGATCAGCACGCCCTCGCGCACCGAGTGCAGCACCGCGTCATGGTGCTCGTACATCCGCGTCATCTCGACCGGGTCCAGGCCGCGGGTCTGCCGCCGCAGCCGCCTGCTCACCAGGGCGGTGCCGCCGGTGGCGAGGACGAGGGAGGCGGAGACGGCGCCGACGAGCAGCGGGAGCTGGCGGTTGGCGAGCCCGCTCACCTTCTGGATCGTGATCCCCGCGCCCACCAGGCCGACGACCTTGTGATGGCCGTTGAAGATCGGGGCGACCGCCTGCATCGCCGGACCGAGGGTCCCGGGGCGGCTCTCGGTGATGGTGTGCCCCCGCAGCGGGGGGCCGATGTTGCCGATGAAGTGCTTGCCGATGCGGTCGGGCTTGGGGTGGGTGAGCCGGATGCCCTGCGGGGTCACCACCACGACGAAGTCGAGCCCGGATTTCTTCCGGGCGGCCTCGGCCCTCGGCTGGAGCACCTTGGTCGGGTTGCGGCTGTGCAGGGCCTGGACGATGCCGGGGGAGTTGGCGAAGGCCTCGGCGACCGCGACGGACCGGCCGCGGGCCTCGTCGGTGGCGTCGTGTCGCACCTGGAGCACCAGGGCGATGGTCGCGGCCGCGCCGAGCAGCAGCACGATGACGAGTTGGAGGACGAAGACCTGGCCGGCGACGCTGCGGACGCTCAGCCACGATCGAAAGCGCCGGCCCGCCACCTCCGGGCGCTCCCGGCGCCGACTCCGTGGGCGCCGACCGGGGATCATGCGGGCAGCCCACGATCGACCCATAAACCGGGCCATACACATACATCTACACCGGGAAATCCTGGAAGGCGAATCTCCGCCTCCATCGGCCGGGCGGCCACGATAATCCGTGCACGCCACGGCGACTTTCCGTGCCGACTCGACCACGGAGTGCTTTTGCGGGAGGCGTTCACGAGGAGCGAGGTGCCGAAGGCGGGGGTCTGTGCAAATCTGAAGAAAAGGGCAATTCACCCTTATTGCCGTCAATCGGTGTCGGCGCGGCACCGATTGCGCCTGACGAAGGAGCCCGACATGGCCAGTCACGCCGGTGGAGTTCAGACAGGAGTCGCCCCGGGCCACGCGCACCGGGCGGTGAGCGGATGGCTCGTCTTCGCGGCGGTCATGATGATCTTCAGTGGGCTGATGAACCTGCTCCAGGGCATCTCGGCCATCCGGACCGACCAGGTGTTCCTGGTCACGCAGAGCTACATCTTCCAGTTCGACCTCGCCGGATGGGGATGGGTCCACTTCGGCGTCGGCATCGCCCTCCTGCTCGCCGGGTTCGCGGTGTTCACCGGTGCGATGTGGGCCCGGGTCGCGGGGGTGGCGCTGGCCGGGCTCGCGCTGGTCGCCAACTTCCTGTGGCTGCCGTACTACCCGGTCTGGGCCACCGTGCTGCTCATCGTCGACGCCCTCGTCATCTGGTCGCTGTGCGCCGGACCGAGCCGCGCCGGCGCGGGAGGACGCGGCGAGGCGGGACGTACGGCCTGAGAGCCGCGGTGCCTGGCTTCCCGGCGGGGTGCGGGGCAGGCTGGAGCCATGCTGCTGGCTGATGTCGCGCTGACCTCCCGCCAGGTCGCGGCCACCGCCGCCCGCTCGGAGAAGATCGCCGCGCTGGCCCGGCTGTTCCGGCGTACGGAACCGGCCGAAGCGGCCGTGGTGATCACCTACCTCGCGGGCAAACTGCCCCAGCGCCGGACCGGAGTGGGCTGGTCCACCCTGCGCCACCGGCGCGAGCCCGCCGCCGAGCCGACGCTCGGGGTGCTCGATGTGGACGAGGCCCTGACCCGGGTCGCGGCGGTCTCCGGCACCGGCGCGACGGCGGCCCGCAAGCGGCTGGTGGGCGAGCTGCTGGCCGCCGCGACCAAGGACGAGCAGGGCTTTCTGCTCGGGCTGATCGGCGGGGAGCTGCGGCAGGGGGCGCTGGAGGGACTGGCCGTGGAGGGGCTCGCCGAGGCCGTGGGCGCACCGGCCGCCGAGGTGCGGCGGGCGGTGATGGTCGGCGGTTCGCTGGGCACCGTCGCCGAGGCGCTGCTGGCACGCGGCCCGGAGGCGCTGGCCGACTTCCGGCTGGAGGTGGGGCGGCCGGTGCTGCCGATGCTCGCGCAGAGCGCCAAGGGCCTCGACGAGGCCATGGACCGGCTGGGGCCGTGCGCGGTCGAGGAGAAGCTGGACGGGATCCGGGTGCAGGTGCACCGGGACGGCGAGGACGTACGGATCTACACCCGCACCCTCGACGAGATCACCGACCGGCTGCCGGAGGTCGTCACGGCGGCGCGGGAACTGGCGGTGGACCGGGCGATCCTCGACGGTGAGGTGATCCTGCTGGACGCCGACGGGCGGCCACGGCCGTTCCAGGAGACCTCCGCCCGGGTCGGCTCCCGGCTCGATGTGGCCGGGGCGTCGGCCGCGCTGCCGCTGTCCCCCGTCTTCTTCGATCTGCTCGTCGTGGACGACCGCGATCTGCTCGACCTGCCGACCCGCGAGCGCCATGCCGAACTGGCCCGGATCGCCCCCGGGCCCCGGCGGGTGCGGCGGCTGGTGGCCGACGATCCGGCGGATCCGGAAACCCGGCGGGCGGCACGGGAGTTCGCCGCGGACGTACTGGCCCGGGGGCATGAGGGGGTGCTGGTCAAGTCGCTGGAGGCGCCGTACGGCGCGGGGCGGCGCGGGGCGTCCTGGCTGAAGGTCAAACCGGTGCACACGCTGGATCTGGTGGTGCTGGCGGCGGAGTGGGGCCACGGCCGCCGCACCGGGAAGCTGTCCAACCTCCACCTGGGCGCGCGGGCGGCGGACGGCACGTATCTGATGCTGGGCAAGACCTTCAAGGGGCTCACCGACGCGATGCTGGAGTGGCAGACGCAGGCGCTGCTGGGGATCGCGGTCAGCGACGACGGCTGGGTGGTGCGGGTGCGGCCGGAGCTGGTGGTGGAGGTGGCCTTCGACGGGCTGCAGCGCTCGTCCCGCTATCCGGCGGGCGTCACGCTGCGGTTCGCGCGGGTGCTGCGCTACCGGGAGGACAAGCCGGCCGATCAGGCGGACACGGTCGAGGCGGTGCTGGCGCTGCGCGGCGAGTGACCGGCCGGGGCCCTTCGCGAGGAGACCCCGGACCGCCAAGCGGCCCGGGGTCTCCTCGGATCGGGAGTGATCAGGAGGGGTTCTCCGCGTGGGTCAGGGTCTCCCAGCCCAGGAAGAGGCTGTTGGTGCCCGCCGGGCGCTGCTGCTCGGTGAGCTTCTGGGTGTTGGCCATGGCGATGCCGAGGCGGGTGTGCAGGGCGTTGTAGCCGACCTCGGTGATCGGGCCGAGGCCCCGCTTGACGCTGCCGCCGCACAGCCAGGACGGCACGGCCTCGCCCAGTTCGTACTTCGACTGGAAGCCCAGCGCCTGCCGCAGCCGCTCGCCCACCTCGGGGTAGAGGTCCTGGCCCTGGATGCGGCTGGTCTCGGCGACATGCGCGATGGAGGCGATGCCGTATCCGGTGTGGGTGAAGTCGCGGCAGGTCTCCTGGGTGAGGCCGGTGACGAAGGTCGTCTGGCCCTGCCAGTACTTGACGATCTTGTCGCGGGTGTCCAGGCCGCTGCCGGGCGCGGTCTTGGGCAGGGAGCCGTCGGACTGCAGGTAGACGTAGGCCGGGACGCGGCCGCGGAACTTCGCGACGGCCTTGTCGTAGCTGGCCCGGTCGTCGAGGAAGACGGAGATGCCGGTGGCGGCCTCCATCATCACCAGCTCCCAGTTGCCGTTGGAGTTCGAGCCGCCGATGACCTTCGGGAGGTAGACGTTCCGCAGCATCGTGGAGAAGCGGCTGATGGAGGCGTCCGACCAGCCGTCGTAGGTGTAGCGGATGATCTCGGCCGCCCGGGGCCAGGAGGATCCGGCCCAGCCGGTCTGCAGCGGGGCGTTGCTGTTGGTGTGGTCCTTGATGGTGGCCGACCAGGCGTCCATGATCTGGATCGCCTTCTCCGCGTAGCGGCTGTCGCGGGTGATGTACCAGGCCAGCGAGAGCGAGTAGGCGGCGAGCGCGTCCTGGCGCTCATCGGTGCAGCCGAGGTTGGGGTCGGAGTACGGCCCGCATTCGACGACCGCCCGGGGCTTGGGGGTGCGCGACAGCGAGGCGTACGGGCTCGACAGCATCGCGTCGTACGCGCCCTTCCAGGGCTGCGCGCCGGCGTTCACCTTGGAGCGGACGAAGTCGAGCTGGGCCTGGCTGACCAGGACGCCGGGGTGGGTGAAGGCGGCGGCGGCCTTGGGTTCGGCGGACCGCTTGGTCTGCCCGGCCGTGGCCGGACCGCTGAGGATGCCCGCGAACAGCGCGGCCAGCGCTGCGGCGAGGGCGAGATACAGGGCTCTGGTGCGCATGGGGGCGGCTCCTGACGGTGGGTTCGTGTATATGAACGACGGATGCCGACATGAACTCCTGCGATTGTTCCGGGAAGTTAGCTCATGAACACGTCAAGGTCTAGACCTGCGGGGCGTAGGAGAGAATGTGCGCCCCGCCCCGATCGAGAGGCCCAGCGTGGAGACGACAGTCGCGGAGGACCAAGGCACAGGCCCCGGCCCCGGCCGCCCGTCCGGCGCCCCGCGCGGCGCCCGGGGCACCTGGGCCGCCGTCGCCCGGCTGCTCCGGCTCCCCGACGGACGGGCCCGGCGGACGGCGGCCTGGTCTGCGGTGGTGCCGCTGGCCCTGGTCAGCGTGGTGGTGCTGTGCCGAGCCGCGGACATCGACGGCATCACCCCCCTACCGCAGCTGCTGGCCTTCCTGCCCTGGCTGCTGGTCCCGGCGGCGCTCGGGCTGCTGCTCGGCACGGCCGCGCGCTGGCCGCTGGGGTGCGGCTGGGCGCTGGCGGCAGCCGCGGCCACCGGGTGGTTCATCCAGCCGTACGACGGCGGCACCCCGCCCGAGCCGCACGGACCGGTCCTCGCCCGGCTGCGGGTGATGACCGCGAACCTTGAATTCGGGCAGGCCAGGGACGGGCTGCTGACCGCGCTGCGCCGGGAGCGGCCGGACCTGGTCGCGGTGCAGGAGTGCGACACGGAGTGCGCCGAGGCGCTGGACTCGGCCGCCGTCCGCGCGGCCTATCCGTACCGGAGCGTCGCCCTCGGCGACAGCGCCGCCGCGGGCTCGGCGATCCTCAGCCGCCATCCGCTGACCCGTGCGGAGGGGGTGCGCGGGACGCTGCGGATGCCGGGGGCGGTCGTCCGGATCGCGGGGCAGCGGCTGCGGCTGCAGGTCGCGCATCCCATGCCGCCGATGCCGGGCCAGTTGGACGTCTGGCGCACCGAGCTGGGGCGGCTGCGGGCCTACGCCGCCGGGCGGGGCGGGGAACCCACCCTGATCGCCGGCGACTTCAACGCCACCCAGGACCACGCCGCCTTCCGGGCCGTCCTGGACACCGGGCTGCGGGACAGCGCACGGGCCACCGGGATCTCCCGCACGCCGAGCTGGCCGAGCGCCACGGCCCCGGTGCTGGGGGCGCAGATCGACCATGTGCTGGCCAGCCGGGCGCTGCGGCCGCGCACGGCCCGCTTCCTGGATCTGCCGCACACCGACCACCGCGCGCTGCTGGTGGAGCTGGACCTGTACGGGCCGCAGGGCTGAGCCGCGGCTCAGCTCTCGTTCGGGCCGCGCTCAGCTCTCGCCCGGGTCGCGCTCAGCTCTCGTTCGGGCCGCGCTCAGCTCTCGCTCGGGTTGTAGGAGTTGGCCAGTTCGAACGGATCGGGCTCCAGGCCCGCCGTGGGCCAGCGCTGCTCCCGCTGCCAGCGCGCGTTCTCCTGCGCGAGCGCGTCCCAGAGCAGATTGAGCGGATGGGCCGCCCCATAGGACGCCCGCTCACCGCGCCGGGTGAAGGCACCCAGCAGCACCTCCAGCCGGGGCCCGGTGTCATTGACCAGCTCGACCGCGCGCAGCCCGCGTCCGTACGCCACTCTCGGATCGCCCGCCGCGTCCGCGACCCCCTTGGTGACCAGCATGCAGCCGCGCAGCAGACCGGAGCGCAGCAGCTCGAAACCGTAGTTGACGGTGTCGATCTCGGCGGCGATGCGCAGCTTGTTGCGGTAGTCGCCGCCGAACCAGGTGTGCAGCACCCCGGCCATCAGCCCGCTGGCCGAGACCACCAGCGGCAGCGAGCGCAGCGCGCTGCTCGGGGCGGTGGGACCGGGCAGCTCGGCCTCGGACAGATTGGTCAGCAGCGAGACCCCGCTGCGGCGCCACTCCATCACGTCGAAGGCGGCCAGTTCATCGTCGCCCTCGGGCCGGGTGACCACGGAACCGCACACCAGGTCGACATCCTTGGCCCGCAGCTTGGCCAGTACGTCCCGGGTGCGCACATGGCCGACCTTCAGCTCGATGGCGCGCTGCCGGAACTCCTCGGACACCCGCTCCCCGGCGCCCGCCAGATAGCTGAGGGTAAATCGAGTGGTGCCCACCACCAGGGTTTTTCCCAGGCGTCGCCGTGACTCATGGATACCGTCCAGCCACTCGCCGAGAGTTCCGCGCGCCAATTCGACCAGGGCTTCTCCGGTGCCGGTGAACAGCACGTCCTTGCCACGCCCCTGCTTGAGTATGAGGGGTTCGCCGCAAAGCTCGCGAAAGTTCCGGTTCATGGTGTCGATCTGCTTTTGCACGCTGGACTGTTCACGGCCCAGAATCCGTGCGGCGCCCAGTGCGGTACCGGCCTCATGGACCATGATCAAGGTGCGCAACTGGTCCATCGTGGTGTCCATGAGCGCGAGTGGGCTCTGCGCCCAGCGGCCGCGCCGATCCGTCGTCGGTGGTCCGAGCGACCCTGGTCTCACCATGATTTCCCCCGCTTTTCAACTTCTCCCGTTTTCCTGACTCCAGAGTTTAGTCAGCTATCCACACGGTTACCCGGGTCCGATATGAGCGAGAAGCAGACCGATGCGCGAAACGTCAGGGCCGGGAGCCACACCGTACGGATCAGCCGCCCGGAAAAGGTGCTCTTCCCCGACGACGGGATCACGAAGTGGGATCTCGTCACGTACTACCGCTCGGTCTCCCGCCGCATCATTCCGCAGTTGCGCGGCCGCCCTTTGATGATGGAACGCCATCCGGACGGAATCGGCGGCAAGCCGCTGATGCAGAAGAACGCCCCCGACTACTTTCCGGACTGGGTGCGCCGCGCCGTACTCCCCAAAGAGGGTGGCGAGGTCACCCATGTGGTCTGCGACGACACCGCGACCCTGGTCTACCTCGCCGACCAGGCGTGCGTCACCCCGCACCGCTGGCTCTCCCGCGCCGACCGGCCCGACCACCCCGACCGGCTGGTCTTCGACCTCGATCCGCCCTCGGCGGAGGAGTCCGCCTTCGAGGAGGTGCGCTGGACGGCCCGCCGCTGCCGCGAGCTGCTCGGCGAGCTCGGGCTGCCGGGGCTGCTGATGACCACCGGCTCCCGCGGACTGCATGTGATCGTCCCGCTGGACCGCCGCGCCGACTTCGACACCGTGCGGTCCTTCGCGCACGAGGCCGCCGAGCTGCTGGCCGCCCGCCATCCCGACCGGCTCACCACCGAGCCGCGCAAGGCCAACCGGAGCGGCCGGCTCTACCTGGACGTCCAGCGCAACGCCTACGCCCAGACCGCCGTCGCCCCGTACGCGGTGCGCGCCCGTCCCGGAGCCCCCGTCGCCACGCCCATCGACGCGGCGGAGCTGGACGACCCGGAGCTGAGGGCCGACCGCTGGACGCTGCGGACCGTCGGCGAGCGGCTCGCGGACGACCCCTGGGCCCGTACGGACACCAGGGGCCGTTCCCTGCGCGCCCCCCGCGAGCGGCTGCGGCGACTCGCGGAGGGCGAAGGCTGACGCCTGAGCCTTATGAGCCTTGGATGAGCCTTGGGGGCTCTGGGGCCTCAAGCGCTTGGGGCCCTCTGGGACCTCAGGCGCCTCTGGGGCCTTGGGGGCCTCAGGCGCCGATGTCGCCGCCGTCGCGCCGCCAGACGCTGACCACGGACGGCCGGGTCAGCTTGCCCGGGCCGTCGGGCCAGGTGGACGCGGGCTTCTCGACGCTCGCACCGTCGAGCTCACCCGGGTGCTGCACGGCCACCAGCACCCGTCGCTCGTGCACGATCGGGCCGCAGGTCTCGGCGCCGTTCGGCACCGTCAGGAACTGCTTGACCTGGCCGCGGCGGCTGCCCGCCGTCGCCACGCCGAACAGCCCGTCGTGGTTGCCGAGCGCGTTGCCGTCCGTGGAGATCCACAGATTGCCGTGCGCGTCGAAGGTGATGTTGTCCGGGCAGGAGATCGGGCTGACCTGGTCCTTGGGGAAGCCGCCGAAGTAGGTGCTCGGGTCCTCGGGGTCGCCGCAGACCAGGAACAGCCGCCAGTTGAAGCGCGTGGAGCCCGGGTTGTTCCAGCGCTCGGTCAGCTCCAGGATCTGGCCGTGCTTGTTGGCGTTGCGCGGGTTGGCCTCGTCGACGGCGGCCTTGCCCTCCTTGCCGCGGTCCGTGTTGTTGGTCAGCGCGATGTACACGCGACCGGTGCGCGGGCTCGGCTCGACGTCCTCGGGGCGGTCCATCTTCGTCGCACCGGCCTTGTCGGCGGCCAGACGCGTGAAGACGTACACCTCCTCGGCGGTCATGCCCTCCACGAAGGAGCGGTCGCCGCAGGCCAGCGGGATCCACTCACCGGCGCCGTCGAACTCGCCGTCCTTGGGCAGCTTTCCGCTGCCGTCGATCTCGGCGGACGGGCTGTCACCGGTGAACTTGGCGACGTACAGCGTGCCCTCGTCCAGCAGCGTGCGGTTGTGCTCGCGGGCGGTGCGGCTGTTGCCCTTCATCATCCGCTTGGCGGAGACGAACTTGTAGAAGTAGTCGAACTTCTCGTCGTCGCCCATGTAGAGGACCGGACGGCCGTCGGTGGTCAGCCGGGGCTCGGCGGCCTCGTGCTTGAAGCGGCCCAGCGCGGTGAGCTTGCGCGGGGTGGAGTCGGGGTCGAACGGGTCGATCTCGATCACCCAGCCGAAGCGGTGCGCCTCGTTGGGCTCCTTGGCGAGGTCGAAGCGGTCGTCGAAACGCTCCCACTTGCGCTCGGAGGCGCCGTCCACGAAGCCGTAGCGCTTCAGGCCCGCCTTGACGGTCGGGTCGGTGACCTTGTCGGGGTTGGCGAAGTACTGGTTGAAGTTCTCCTCGCCGGAGAGCACCGTGCCCCACGGCGTGATGCCGCCGCCGCAGTTGTTCAGCGTGCCGAGGACGCGCTTGCCGGACCGGTCGGCGGAGGTGCGCAGCAGCTCACTGCCCGCCGCCGGGCCGCTGACCTCGAACGGAGTGGTCGCGGTGATACGGCGGTTGAGGTGGTGGCGGGGCACGGCGGTGAGCCGGCCCAGCCGGCGCTCCTCGGCCGTCATCACCACGGACAGCCCGTGCGCGGCCCAGGCGATCTCGGCCTGCTCGCGGGTGGGGTTCTCCGGGTCGTACCCGGCGAACATCAGCACCTCGTCGGTGTACTCATGGTTGACCACGAGCAGCTGATGGTCGCGCTCGCCGGGGACGTCCAGCACCGCCATGTAGTCGTTGTTGTAACCGAACTGGCCCGCCTGGGCCTTGGCGCTCTGCTTGGCCGGGTCGAACGCGGGCGCACCGCGCAGGATCGGGTCGCCCCAGCGGAGCACCACGTTCTGGTCGTGGCCCTCGGCGACGACCACGGTGTCCTCGGTGTTGGGGGCCACCGGCGAGAAGCGGAGGCCGCGGGCGGCCTTGTTGTGCTTCGCCGCGGTGGCGGTGGCGGCGGTGGCGGCCGCGTCGGCCGACGCGGCGGACGCCTGCGGTGCCCCCTCGATCGCCACGGCACCGGTCGCGGCCGCCACGGTCATCACCGCACCGGCCCGCAGAAGGGAACGGCGCGATGCGGCAGCGGCGATGACGTCGCCCACGTAGGCGTTTCCACTGGTGTTCGGCGTCTCGTGAAAGCAGGCGTCGCCACAGCGGTATCGGCACGTCAGCGCGGAACGACCGCCCGGGTGTGAGCTGATGAGCGGCAGGAGGTTGCGCACGTCTTCCCCTCCGTAAGGGTGTCACGTATGGGCTTCGCAGGGCCCCGCATGGGCAGTAGGCCGACGCGGTCCGGGCCGACATGACGTCGGGATCCTCTGGCGGCGAAGCTATGGGCGTAGAACCGCACGGTGGCGACGAACGCCTGAACCAGAGGTGAACGAAGCGCGAGCGGAATCGGCGGAAGAGCGCCGTCCAACGGCCCGCTAGCCTTTCGGCACCACGGTCATGCACCGCCATGCACCGCACTCGACACGTGAGAGGTATCTCCCATGGGCATACGGGACCTACTGCGCAAAGTTTTCGGCCGCTCCCGAGCCACGGGGGTGGACGGAACTTCTGCCGCGCCGGAGGCGGAGGTTGTCCCGGACCCCCAGTCGGCCGAGGAGTCGGCACAGCCGACGGCAGAGCAGACGGCAGACGAGAAGGCCGAGTCCAAGGCTGAGTCGGCCGTCGAGCCGAAGGACGAGTCCGGCGTCGAGCCGAAGTCCGGGGTGGAGGCCGGGGCCGATCCCGAGCCCGCGCCCCAGCCGAAGGCTGAGCCGAAGCCTGAGCCGGCCGCGGACATGGCACCGGCCTCGGATTCCCCCGACGACGAATCCACCCACGACCCGGCCCTGTCGGCTCCGCTGAAGTCCCTCGACGAGATCCTGAAGTCACCCGCGCCCGAGGACACGACAACCTCCGGCGACGACGCACCGGTTGAGGCAGCGTCCGACGCAAGGGAAACGGCCGCCACGGAGGCGAAGACGGAGGCGGACGAGCCCAAGCCCGCCGCCGAGGACGAGGCAAAGACCGCGTCCGAGCGGGAGATTGACGCCGAACCGACTTCCGCGGCCGGTGACGACGCTACGGCCGACGCCGAGGACGAGCCGACGCCCGAACCGGCGGCCGAGGCCGCGGACAAGACGGCAGCGACCGAGGCCACAGCGGAGCCTGAGGCGAAGGCAGGCGACGAGACCGCTGCCGAGACCAAGACCGCCGACGAGACCGACGAGGCCGAGGCCGTGGCCGACCTCGCGCCGGAGACTGCCGAGCCGGTGGCGGAGACCGCCGACGCATCCTCGGCGGAGGCCGACACCACGCCCGAGGCCGGGGCGGAACCCGCCACCGCGCCTGAGCCTGCCGCAGCCGCGGACGCCCGGTCGGCGGAGGCGAGTGCCGACACCGGAGCCGAGGCGACGGCAGGCGACAAGGCCGCTGCCGAGGCCACCGCCGAGGCCGAGCCCGCGCCCGCAACCGACGCCGCGTCGGAGACCGCCGAGCCGGTGTCGGAGGCCGACACCACGTCCCGGGCCGAGGTTGCGGAGAGCCCCGCGCCGGAGCTCGCCACGGCAGAGGCGGCAGCTGCCGCCGCGCCCGAGAATGAGGCAGCGGCAGAGGCTGACGACGAGGCCACGCCCACGGCCACGAGCGACGAGGCCACGCCCGCCGCCGCGACCGACGAGGCCATTGCCGCCACGGCAGAGGCCAGGCCGGAAGCCGAACCGGAGGCCACGGCGGAGGCCGAGCCCACGGCCGCAGCAGAAGCTGACGGCGAGGCCGCCCCCGCGGCGAAGACCGAGGACGAGCCCGCCGAGCCCGAGGCTGAGCCTGAGCCCGAGGCGGAGGCCGCCCCCGCGGCCACGACCGATGACGAGCCCGCCACCGCCGAGGCCGAACCCGAGGCCAAGGCCGACCACGAGCCGGTGGCGGCCGTGGCCGCCGCTCCCGCCGTCGCCAAGACCGACGCACCCGCCACCGCGACCGCATCCACCACCGCGACCGCATCCACCACGGCATCCACCACCGCATCCGCCATCGCGCCCAGCGACCTCGCGTCGCGGGCGCCCGGGCTGGTCGGGGCCTTCGCCGCCGCGGGGGAGGCCATCGAGGCGCACGGGCTGGCCGGGCAGCGGGCGGTCGTCTACCTCGTGCTGGACCGGTCCGGGTCGATGCGCGGGTACTTCAAGGACGGCACCGTCTCGCACCTCGCCGGGCAGGCGCTCGCCCTGTCCGCACAGTTCGACGCCACCGGCACCGTGCCCGTCGTGTTCTTCTCCACCGACATCGACGGCACCGCCGACCTCGAGCTGGACCAGCACACCGGCCGCATCGAGGAGCTGCACGGCTCGCTCGGCCACATGGGGCGGACGAACTACCACACCGCCGTCAACGCCGTCATCGAGCACTACAAGGGGTCCGGCACCACCGACCCCGCGTTCGTGATCTTCCAGACGGACGGCGCGCCCACCGCCAAGACCGCCGCCGAGAAGGCGCTGTGCGAGGCGGCGGAGCTGCCGCTGTTCTGGCAGTTCCTGGCCTTCGGGGACCCGGAGGCGAAGGGGTTCGACTTCCTCCGGAAGCTGGACACCGCGCCCGCGCTCGCCGTCCCGGAGAAGCGGACGGTGGACAACACCGGCTTCTTCCACGCCGGGCTGGACCCGCGTACGGTCGCCGACGCCGAGCTGTACCGGGAGATCCTGAAGAAGTTCCCGGGCTGGCTGGCCGCCCGTACGCAGGGCTGACCAGGGGCCGCAGCACATCCGGCAACCCACCGAGCACCACACCGGGGGCCATCCGCCGCGGGAAAAACGCCGCGCGGGTGGCCCCCGTCACTCGGATACGATATGGGCGGCTCGGTAGAGCTGAACGTCACTTACCGTATCGACTCGGGAGCAGCCTGCAATGGCTCGACACCTCATCACCAGCGCCCTTCCCTACATCAACGGGATCAAGCACCTGGGCAACATGGTGGGGTCCATGCTCCCGGCCGACGTCTACTCCCGCTATATGCGCCAGCGCGGCCATGACGTCCTCTACATCTGCGCCACCGATGAGCACGGCACCCCGGCCGAGCTGGCCGCCAAGGAGGCCGGGCTGCCGGTCGACGAGTTCTGCGCCCAGCAGCACGAGGCGCAGAAGGCGATCTACGACGGGTTCGGGCTCGCCTTCGACTACTTCGGCCGCAGCTCCTCCGCGCAGAACGTGCAGATCACCCAGACGATCGCGCGCGAGCTCAAGACCAACGGCTTCATCGAGGAGCGCTCGATCCGCCAGGTGTACTCCAACGCCGACGGCCGCTTCCTCCCCGACCGCTATATCGAGGGCACCTGTCCGCACTGCGGCTATGACAAGGCCCGCGGCGACCAGTGCGAGAACTGCACCCGCGTGCTCGACCCGACCGACCTGATCGACGCCCGCTCCGCGATCAGCGGCAGCAGCGATCTGGAGGTCCGGGAGACCAAGCACCTCTTCCTCCTCCAGTCCAAGCTGGCGGAGGAGGTCGCCGCCTGGGTCGACGAGCGCGGCAAGGACTGGCCGACGCTGGCCTCCTCGATCGCCCGCAAGTGGCTGAACGAGGGGCTGCAGGACCGGGCGATCACCCGCGACCTGGACTGGGGCGTGCCGGTGCCGGCCGACACCTGGCCGGACCTGGCGGCCGAGGGCAAGGTCTTCTACGTCTGGTTCGACGCGCCGATCGAGTACATCGGGGCCACCAAGGAGTGGGCAGACGCCGCGCGAGACACAGACCCGGAGCACCGCGACTGGAAGTCGTGGTGGTACGACGTGGACGAGACCGTCCGCTACACCGAGTTCATGGCCAAGGACAACGTCCCGTTCCACACGGTGATGTTCCCGGCCACCCTCCTCGGCACCCGGGACGCCTGGAAGAAGGTCGACTACGTCAAGGCGTTCAACTGGCTGACGTACTACGGCGGGAAGTTCTCCACCTCCCAGAAGCGCGGGGTGTTCACCGACGCCGCGCTCGAGGTGCTGCCCGCCGACTACTGGCGCTACTTCCTGATGGCGAACGCCCCGGAGTCCGACGACACCTCGTTCACCTGGGAGCACTTCACCGCCACGGTCAACAAGGACCTGGCCGACACCCTCGGCAACTTCGTCAACCGCGTGCTGTCCTTCTCCCGCAAGCGGTTCGGCGACGAGGTCCCGGCCGGGAAGGCCGCCGGTGCGGCGGAGGAGCGCCTGGGCGAGGAGATCGCGCGGCTGCTGGCGGAGTACGAGGAGCACATGGACGCGCTCCAGTTCCGCAAGGCCGCGGCGGCGCTGCGCGCCCTGTGGAGCGCGGGCAACTCCTACCTGGAGGAGAAGGCCCCCTGGCTGGAGATCAAGACCGACCAGGAGGCCGCGGCCCTCACCCTGCGTACGGCGATGAACCTCATCCACCTCTACGCGATCGTCTCCGAGCCGTTCATCCCGGCCTCGGCGCGGGCCATGCGGTCGGCGTTCGCGCTGAGCGAGGACACCGCGGTCTGGGTCGGCCAGGAGGAGGCGAAGGCGCTGGCGTCCGTTCCGGCGGGCACGGGCTTCACCGTTCCCCCGGTGCTCTTCGCGAAGATCACCGAGGAGGACCTGGAGTCCTTCCGGGAGCGCTTCGGCGGCGCGGAGCAGAACGGGAACGGCAACGGCGCCGCGTAGCGGTCGCCGAGCGGCGCCACGTAGCCGCTCATGCGCGTGTTGATCGCGCGGCAACCGTTCGTTTAGTCCCCTCGATGACCCTGTGGAGTCCATAGCCACCGGGGAGTCGAGGAAGCAGTGCCGGACGCACGTGTCACGGTGACGGTCCACGGCCCCGACCCGCTCAGCCGGGCCGGGGTCGTGCGTCATCTGCAGCATCAGCCCAGCGTCGAGCTGGTCGACCGGCCGTGCCCGTCCGGCGACGAACCCCGCGGCGCCGTCGCCGTCATGCTCGCCGAGCGCCTGGACGACCGCGCCGGGGCGGAGCTGCGCCGCCTGGTGCGGGGCGGCCGGCAGCGGGTGGTGCTGATCGCGGGCGAGCTCCGTGAGACGGAGCTGATGGCGGTGATGGAGTACGGCGTACGAGCCGTCTTATGGCAGCACCGGACCACGCCGAAGCGGCTGTTGCGCGCCGTGCACCGGGCCGCCCGCGCGGACCGCGGCACACCGTGCGGCGTGGACCGGAGGCTTTGACCCGAGGGCGCCGCAGGGCTTCACGTCGCCCCGGGGTTCAGAGGTCCGTGCCCTCGTGGGTCGCGTCGGGGTCGACCCCCAGGGTGAGGCTTCCGGTGACGCCCTTCTCGATCTTTCCCTTGCGGTACTTCAGGTGCAGCAGACCGCCCTGCGCTCCGTTGCCGGGGTAGATCCCGTCCTCGTCGAGGGTGGTGCGCTCGGTGGTGCTGGTGTTGTACGGCGCCACCTCGGCCGAGGCGAGCACGGCCTCCTCGGCGAAGAAGAGCTGACCGGTGTGGCAGGTGTGGCCACCCTCGTAACCGGCGTCCGTGAGCTTGCCGCCGACGTGCACCTTGGTGTGGATGTGCACACAGCGGCCCCGGTACCAGCCGGGGAAGACCGTGGTGAACTCGACGAAGCCGTGCCGGTCGGTCAGCTGGGTGCCGCGCAGATACCGCTTGTCGTCGGTGGGCTCCTGGTGGCCGCCGCCGGGCGGGCCACCGGTCGGGGCGCCCGTCGGGGCGTCGGTGGGCGGGGTCCCGGTGGGCGGCGTGCCGCCCCCGCCGCTGCTCGAGCTCTCATAGCCCGAGTAGAGCCCCAGCGCGTCGCAGTGCCAGATGTCGACGGCGGCCTTCGCCACGGGTTTGCAGCTGTCGGAGTCGATCACTTTGAGGCGGAGGGTCATCGGAATGCCCTCCTTGTGCTCGGTGATGTCCTTTCTGATCTTGTCCGCGTCGATGTAGTACGGCCCCTCGGTCGTCTCCGAGGTGAGCCGGTAACAGACCTCCCCGGACGGGTCGGAGGCGGAGGCCGAGGGGGTGGCGGAGGTCGCGGAGGTCTCGCCCGCCGAGGCGGTGGTGGCGATGGCCGTTCCCAGGCCCGCCGCCGCGACGGCCGCGCCGCCCGCCACCACGACCCGCCGCCTCGTCAGGTCCCGCTGGGGATCGAGGTCGTTGCTCTGCTGTTCGGTCATGGCCCGGGACGGTAGGGAGGCAACCTGGCAGCCCCATGGGTGCCGGCTGTGAATGGCTGTGCGAAGCGCGTCATTCGGCCATCCGCGGACGCGGGGCGGGGGCGCGCCGTTCGGCACGCCCCCGCCCGGTGGGTCTCGTCCGGCCCGACTACTCGGCGGGCTTCTCGGCCTTCTCGTCCGCCTTCTCCGCCTTCTCAGCGGGTTCGGCCTTCTTCACCTGCGGCGGCTTGCGCACCGACAGGTGCAGCTCGCGCAGCCGGGCCTCGTCCACCTCGCTGGGCGCGCCCATCAGCAGGTCCTGTGCGTTGCCGTTGAGCGGGAAGGCGATGGTCTCGCGGATGTTGGGCTCATCGGCCAGCAGCATCACGATGCGGTCGACGCCGGGGGCGATACCGCCGTGCGGCGGGGCGCCGAAGTGGAACGCGCGCAGCATGCCGCCGAACTCGCGCTCGACCTCTTCCCGGTCGTAGCCCGCGATCGCGAACGCCTTGTACATGACGTCCGGCTCGTGGTTCCGGATGGCGCCGGAGGACAGCTCCACGCCGTTGCAGACGATGTCGTACTGCCACGCCAGGATGTCCAGCGGGTCCTTGGTCTCCAGGGCCTCCAGGCCGCCCTGCGGCATGGAGAAGGGGTTGTGGGAGAACTCGATCTGCCCGGTGTCCTCGTTCCGCTCGAACATGGGGAAGTCCACGATCCAGCAGAAGCGGAAGACGCCGTCCTCGAAGTGGCCGGTCCGCTTGGCGGCCTCGACCCGCACCGCGCCCATGATCTTGGAGACCTCGTCGAACTCCCCCGCGCCGAAGAAGATCGACGTGCCGGGCTTGCCCTGGACCTCGGTGATCAGCTTCTCGACGTCCTCGTCGGTGAGGAACTTCGCGATCGGGCCGGTCAGCTTGGCGTCCTCGCCGATCCGGACCCAGGCCAGCCCCTTGGCGCCCTGCTCGACCGCGAACTCGCCGAGCTGGTCGAAGAACTTCCGCGGCTGGTCGGCGGTGTCCGGCACGGCCAGCGCGCGTACGTGCTTGTCCGCGAACGCCTTGAAGCCGGAGCCCTCGAAGATGTGGCTGACGTCCCGCAGCTCCAGCTGGGCCCGCAGGTCCGGCTTGTCGGAGCCGTACTTCAGCATGGCCTCGCGGAACGGGATCCGCGGGAAGGGCGAGGTGACGTGGCGGCCGCCGCCGAACTCCTCGAAGAGCTCGGTCATGACCTTCTCGATGACGCCGAAGACGTCCTCCTGCTCGACGAAGCTCATCTCGACGTCGAGCTGGTAGAACTCGCCCGGCGAGCGGTCGGCGCGGGCGTCCTCGTCGCGGAAGCAGGGCGCGATCTGGAAGTAGCGGTCGAAGCCCGCGATCATCAGCAGCTGCTTGAACTGCTGCGGGGCCTGGGGCAGCGCGTAGAACTTGCCCGCGTGCAGCCGGGAGGGGACCAGGAAGTCCCGGGCGCCCTCCGGCGAGGTGGCGGACAGGATCGGGGTGGCCAGCTCGTTGAACCCCTGCGCGGTCATCTTCTGCCGGATGGCGGAGATGACGGCGGAGCGCAGCATGATGTTGCGGTGCATCCGCTCGCGGCGCAGGTCCAGGAAGCGGTACTCCAGGCGCCGTTCCTCGCCGACCCCGTCCTCGGGGAAGACCGTGAAGGGCAGCGGGTCGGCGGCGCCGAGCACCTCGACGTCGGCGACCTCGACCTCGATCTCGCCGGTGGGCAGTTCGGGGTTGACGTTGTCCGCGCCGCGCGCGATGACCCGGCCGTCGACGCGGACGACGGTCTCCTTGCTGATCGAGCTCAGCGCCTCGTTGGCGGGGGTGTCGGGGCGCACCACCAGCTGGACCAGGCCGTAGTGGTCGCGGAGATCGATGAAGAGGATGCCGCCCAGGTTCCGTCGATTGTGGAGCCAGCCGGAGAGCCGGACGTCGGTGTCGACGTCAGCGGCGCGGAGCTGACCACAGGTGTGCGACCGGTACCGATGCATCATTCATCCAAGTCGTCTGATCGGGAGGCGTGCGTACCCTCATGAACTTCCGGCCAAGCCTACCGGCGCCGCGACCCTCACTGGTAAGCGGTTGGCAAATCCCCATAAGGTAGTGCAATGCGCACCGAGGACCTGCTGGCCGCCATAGCGACCGGCCTATGGCGTTGGGACAGTGTCTCGGGCGCCGTCAGCTATGACGCGGAGGCGGCCCGGCTGGTGGGCCTGCCCGCCGAGCCCGTCACCCTTCCCGAGGCCGCCGCCCGCGCGTGTTTCCACCCCGCGGACTGGCTGGAGGTCAAGGCGATCGTCGACCTCGCGGTGGCCGAGGGCACCCTGGCCGAGGCCCGGCTGCGCATCGTGGACGAGAAGGGCACCGTGCTGCGGACCGTGCGCACCCGGTCCCGGCCGATAGCGCGGGGCGGCAGCGAGGACGGCTACTACCTGCTCGGCACCCTCCAGGAGGTCCCCGACCCGCTGCCCGGCACCTCGGCGGCGGGCCCGCCGGTCACCGGCGACTGGCGCCGCAACCGCGAGGCGTTCCTGCTGGACGCGGGGCGGGCGCTGGCGGAGGCGATGTCCACCGCCGAGGTGCTGCGGGTCGCGGCGGGGCTGTCCATGCCGGGCTTCTCGCCGGAGGGGCTCGCGGTCTTCGGCGTCCGGGGCGAGCGGATCTCGGTGATCGGCCACCACGGGCCGCGGGCGGGGGCCGATCACCCTTTTCACGACATCGCGCTGGGCGCGGACTATCCGGCGGCCGAGGTGGTCCGCACCGGCCGGGCGGTCTATCTGCCCACGCCGGACGAGTACCGCGGCCGGTTTCCGGCCGCCTGGTCGCTCGGCCGGCCCCGTAAGCGCCGGTCCTGGGCGTTTCTGCCGCTGATCGTCGCGGGCCGCACCATCGGCGCGTGGATGGCCGGATTCGCCCATCCGGTGTCGTTCTCGCCCGATGAGCGCTCGGTGCTGACCACGATCGCCCGGATGCTGGCCCAGGCGCTGTCCCGCACCGCGCTCCAGGAGACCGAGCGGGAGCTGGCGGACGGGCTGCAGCGCTCGATGCTGCCCGCCAGCAAGCCCGATATCCCGGGGCTGGCGGTGGCCGCCCGCTATGTGCCGACCGGTGGCGGGCTGCAGGTCGGCGGCGACTGGTACGACGTGATCGGGCTGCCCTCGGGGCGTACCGCGCTGGTGATCGGCGATGTGCAGGGCCACGATGTGCACGCCGCCGGGATCATGGGGCAGCTGCGGATCGCGGTCCGGGCGTACGCCTCCGAGGGGCACCACCCCGACGCGGTGCTCTCCCGCGCCTCCCGCTTCCTCGCCGGGCTGGCTGCGCCGGGTGGTCCTGACGGCCCTGACGGCCCGGACGGCCGGTACGACCCGAGGTTCGCCACCTGCCTCTATATGGAGGTGGACCCGGTCGCCGGCACCCTGGACATCGCCCGCGCGGGCCACCCCGATCCGGCGGTCCGGCTCGCCGACGGCACGATGATGGTCCGGCCCACGGCGGGCGGGCTGCCGCTGGGCATCGATCCGGACACCGACTATCCGACCACCCGGGTGGTGCTGGAGCCCGGCGAGACGCTGCTGATGTGCACCGACGGGCTGATCGAGACCGGCGGGCACGATCTGGAGACCGGCTGGGACCGGATCCGTAAGGTCTTCGAGCGGCCCGCCACCCTCATGGACGCCCCCGGCGCCCTCCCCTCCCACGGCCTCGACTCCGACGATCTCGAAGCCCTCGCCGACTCCCTGGTGCAGGCCGTGCACGGGCCGCCGTCCCACCACACCACCGGCCCGCTCGCGGACCGGCGCGAGGACGACATAGCGCTGCTGCTGATCCGCCGGGAGGCGGAGGTGTGCCTGGTCGGGCCCGGTTCGGCGCCGGTGCGGCGGACCGCGGTCACGGTCGCGCAGGCCGAGCCGGAGCGCATAGCGGGCACCCGGCAGCAGCTGCGCGACATGCTGCACGACTGGGCCGACCCGGACCAGGTGGAGTCGGCGGTGCTGATGCTCTCCGAGATGGTCACCAACGTGCTGGTGCACACCGACGGGGACGCCCTGCTGGTGGCCGAGGTCAGCGGGCGGCACGGATCCCGGCGGCTGCGGCTGGACGTCGCCGACAGCAGCGATGAGCTGCCGCACCGCCGCCGCCCCGGCGAGCTGGCCTCGTCGGGGCGCGGGCTGCTGCTGCTGGAGATGCTCGCCGACAACTGGGGGGTGGATCCGCGCGGCGACGGCAAATGCATCTGGTACGAGCTGTACGAGGCGAGCCCGGACGAGCGGCCCGACCCGGCGGCGGACGGGTAGCCCCCCGCGCGTGATCAGCCCGCGCCGGCCGGGAGGGTGCCGGGGCGGCCGGTCCGTTCAGCGGAAGAGCCGGGAACCGAGCGGGTGTTGTGCGTCGAAACCGGGCAGTACCAGAAAGGTCGCACTGGCGGTCGTGGTCGTGTAGTCCAGCAGGGCGTCGGAATTGTCCATGCTGGTGAGGGTGCTGGTGAAGGTCCGTATGTCGTTCTGGAAGCTCATGAAGAGCAGGCCGGGGGCGGGTCCGTCGATGCTGTAGGAGCGGCGGAGCATGAGGCCGACGCCGACCGCGGTGGCATGCGCCCTGCGGGCATGGGCGTCCGCCGGGACGAGGTAGCGTCCGTCCGGCGTTTTGGCGCCGAGGTCCGGTCCCGCGGCGATGGTGCCACCGGAGAGGGGCTCCCCGGTGGCTCGGCGGCGGCCGAAGACCGCTTCCTGTTCGGCGACGGACAGCTTGGCGAACCTCGGCAGATCGAGTTCGATGCGGCGCAGTACGACAAGGGTGCCGTCGGCGACCGGAGCCGGCCCGGACAACCACAGGTCGCGTTCCTGTTCGGCCCTCGTGTGGGGGCCCACGATGCCGTCGACGAAGCCGAAGAGGTTCCGTGGCGCGGCACGGCCCCGCTCCACCCGCACGTTCGCACCGCGGACCCCGGACTGCCGCCAGCGTTCCCGTATCCGGTCACCGGCCCGCTCCAGAAGCGCGGCGGCCACGGCCGGTACCACCAGGGCGTCGTCGGCGCAGATCTGTATCAGCAGGTCGCCACCGCGGGCCCGGGAGGCGATCTTTTCGCGGGAGAACCGTGGGAGGTCCTTCGCGCCGGGCAGGGCGGGATCGACGGTGCGCACCAGCCGGGGGCCCACCCCGATCGTCACGGTCAGATCGCCCGGCTCCAGGCCCATCAGCCGGGCGTCGGTCCCCGCGGTGAGCGTGCGGATGGCCTCGCCGAGTTCGGCCAGCAACGGACGGACCGGCGCGGCGTCGACGAGGTCGGCCACCACGGCCAGCAGGTTCCGCTGGGCCGGCTGGGGAAGCGTGATGCCCGCCTGGTACCGGCCCGTTGGCGACACCGGCGGGGTCGGCGCGGGGGCATCGGACCGGTCCGGCGGGGCGGAACTCGATTGGCACCCGGCGGAGAGGCCGACGGCGGTCACGGTGCCGGTGGCACCGAGAAACGCGCGGCGTGACGGGCGGGAGTCGGGTTGGCACACAGTGTGAACTGTGCCATATCCCTATCGGCGCCTGCGACCCCGTCGGCGCCCGTGCCAGGATGAGGCCATGCCTCATCTCCGTCTTCGCGTGATGGCCGCGTTACTCGGCACACTGGCACCCGTAATGGTCGGCTGCGGCGCGGACGATGACGGATCGGATCACGGCCGGCGCCCGTCCGGTGCCCATGTGACGATCAACGTGCCGGCCGACGCCCCGACGATCTCGGCCGCGGTGTCCCTGGCCCGGCCCGGCGACCTCGTGCTGGTCGCGCCGGGCACGTACCACGAGTCGGTGAAGATATCCAAGGCTCGTGTCACGCTTCGCGGCGCGTCTCGGGACAAGGTCGTCATCGACGGGCGGCTGCGACAGCCGAACGGCATCGTCGTCGCCGCCCCCGGGGTGGCCGTGGAGAACCTGACCGTGCAGAACAACACCCAGAACGGGGTCCTGGTCACCGGCTCGGCGAAGGCGGCCGCCGGAATGCCGGGGCAGTCCGGCGGCTACGACACCGGCGACGAACCCGTCACCTTCCTGAAGTCGTTCCTGGTCTCCCATGTGACCGCGACCCGCAACGGGCTGTACGGCATCTACGCGTTCTCCGCGCAGAACGGTGTCATCGAGCACTCGTACACCTCGGGCTCGGCCGACTCGGGGATCTACGTCGGACAGTGCAAGCCCTGTCGCATCGTGGTGCGGGACAACATCGCCGAGCTCAACGCGGTGGGTTACGAGGGCACCAATGCCGGCGGCGACATGTACGTGGTCGGCAACCGCCTGGTCGGCAACCGGGTCGGGCTCACCACCAACTCCGACCACCAGGAGAAGTTGCTCCCGCAGAAGGACGCCGTCATCGCGGGCAACCTGATCGCGGCCAACCAGCAGGCGGCCACCCCCGAACAGGCCGACGGCGGGTGGGGCATCGGCATCGGCGTCGACGGCGGCACCGACAACCAGTTCCTCCGCAACCGAGTCGCCGGCAACAGCACCGCCGGGCTGATGATCACCGCAACCGCCGACCTGCCGCCGAACGGCAACCGGATCCTGGACAACACCTTCACCGCCAACGGCGTCGACGTCGGCTGGACGTTCCCCACCGCCACGAAGGGACGGGGCAACTGCCTGCGCGGCAACGAGCTGCGAAGGACGGTACCCGCCCGGCTCGCGACCACCGCGTCCTGCCCGCGTCCCGCCCGGTCGTCCTCGCCGTCCGGCACCTGGGCGAAGCCCACCGCACCCGGCGGTATCCCGTTCACCGACGTGGCGGCGCCCAAGCGACAGCCGCAGTTCCCGAACGCCACGACCGCGGGCGCCACCGCCGTTCCGGCCGTTCCGGCGCTGCCGGACACGGGGGGCTTCCGGCTGCCGTCGGCGTCACTGCTCGCCACGGGCGCGCGGGTGGGGACGTCCTGAGCGGTGGCTACCGCGCCGGGGTGACTCCCGGTGCCGGCCGGACCGGAACGTACTTCTGGGTGTCGAAATCGATGACCACCGGCCGCGACGCGGAAGCCACGCCGACACGGACCCGGTACATGGTGCCGTCCGAGCCGATCCAGTAGCGCACGGCGTCCGCCGCCCCCGTCGCCCCCGCCGGAGCGGACGTGGCACGGGCGCTCGGCCCGGTCATGATGTCCACCTGATGGCCGTCCAGCCGGTCCTGTCCCACCCAGGCGGCACCGTTCTGCGGCAGCAGTTCGGCGTTGTCCGGCCGGTCGCTGCCGAGCTTCAGCGCGATGGCCAGCGAACTGTCCAGCGAACTGCCGTACCTCTGCAGCGGACGGCTGTACCAACCCGACTCCGGCGGCCGTGCCGGGGCCTTGGCCGGGGCCTTCCCCATCGGGTGGACGAACACGGTGGTGGCCGTCCACTGGATCAGCCCGTCGCTGGACGTGTCGCGCCCGGTGCCGCGCATCGCGCCGTAACCGACCTTGCGGCGGTAGTCGATGGATCCGGTGAAGGTCAGCCCACCGGCGGTGCCCGGCACGTCGATCGTCAGGGCGCGCCCGCCCGCCTGGTAGTTGAGGAACCGTGTGACCGCCAGACGGCTCGCCTGATCCGAGGTCAGCGCCTTCGGACCGGCAGGGGCGGAGCCGCTGTCGACGACCAGGAACGTGGCCACCGCGACGGCCACACCGCCGATCACGGCCACCACCCAGCGTGGCCGCAACCATCGGCCGGCCGCGCGCCGCGAGAGAAAGTGTCTGATTTTCGGACTCCGCGCCCGGCGCTTTGCTAACTCGTTCCGCTTATTCATTCCCTGCTCTCCCCCCGATCTTGGCGTCCACCCGCTACAGTATCGCTGCTGGTGGGGCGGTTAAGGATCACTATTCGGACTCTTGTGCTGTTTCCGCGGGGGAAGTCGAGGACGAGTGCGACTGGCCTCGGAAAGGTACTCCCGAGTCCCCGAATTCGCTCCATCCGCCAGGACGACCAAGAACGACCGGGCCCACCGAAACAGCGGTGGGCCCTTTTCACGGCCGATCTGTCACCCGGAACCGAAAAGCGGATGCACGGCCGGCAACGGGTGGTCGGTTCACATCACGAGGGGAGAGTGATGGCTGTGCGAAGAGTGTGTGGAAGGTTACGCCGGACAGCCGGAAAGCGTACGGGACCACTGGCACGAGTGGGCCTCTGCACGTTCGTACTGTTGGGCAGCGCCATGGGCGCGACGGCCGGGACGGCCACCGCTTCGACTGGCGACGGAACCCTGACGGTTCAGGTACTGCGGGATTTCTTCGGCACCGGCGTGATCAACGCGGCCATGGATGTGCCGCAGCGGGGCATGAAGGTTCGGGTAACCGACCCGGCCGGCCATCGGGTCAGCGGCACCACGGATGCCACCGGAAAGGTGGTGGTCTCGAAGTCGGCCGAACTGACCGGCGGCCAGTACCGCGTCGACGTCACCATCCCGGCGCCGTACAACAAGTATCTTCAGGCGGCGCCGGCCTCGACGGCGGAAAACCACTTCGACAGCTTCACGACATTTGTGAACGTGTCGGACGGCAAGGACGACTCGGTGATGACCGGGGTCTGGAATCCGGCCGACTACACGCTGCCGGACACACGGTATTTCGTGCCGATCCAGAACACCGCCGACGCGCGGGACACCCGGGCCCTCGTGGCGTTCGGGACGGACAAACGAGGCACATGCCCTGGCGAGACGGCGTGCCCGACCGCGCTCAACACGCAGGACCAGGTGGGCACGACGTTCGCGCTGGCCTATGACCAGCACCGGAAGCGGGTGTTCCAGGGCGCGTTCGCCCGGCGGTACACCCCGTACGGGCCGGAGGGCGGTGACGCGATCTACACCACGCCGGCCGACGGTGGGGCGCCGACCCTGTTCGCGAAGGTGCCGGGCGCCGCGAAGACGCCGCACGACGCCGCCACCATGAACAAGGACGCCGGGTTCACCGATGCGCCGGGCAAGGAGAGCATCGGCGGCCTGGCCCTGTCCGAGGACGGCTCGACGCTGTACGCGGTGAACCTGCTGACCCGGAAACTGGTCAGCTTCGACGCCACCGGTACCACCGCCTCCGCGCCAAAGGCGACGGTGAGCATTCCGGACCCGGGCTGCGCGAGCTCCGGCGACTGGCGGCCGTTCGGTCTTCAGGTCCACGACAACAAGCTCTACGTCGGTGGCGTGTGCAGTGCGGAGAGCACACAGAAGCGCGACGACCTGAAAGCCGTCGTCTACAGCTACGACGGCGAGCGGTTCACCACCGTGCTGGACCACCCGCTCACCGCCAAGCGCGGCTCCGTCTTCGGTTCCGACGACGTCGCCCAGTCCACCCACTGGAACCCGTGGAACACCTCCCTGGCCACGTGGGACGAACGGAAGGTGGGCAACGTCTTCATCGATCCGCAGCCGGAGCTCGCCTCCCTCGCCTTCACCCGCGACGGTTCGATGATCATCGGTTTCCGCGACAGGTTCATGGACGTCGTGAGCTGGGGTGGACTGGACCCGAGGCCGGACAACAACACCCCGGAAAACGGCATGGCCGGCGGCGACATCACCATGGCCTGTGCCACTCCCACCGGTGGATACGCGTGGGAAGGCACGGGAAGCTGCCCCAACCACGCCACCCCCGCCACCAATGGCGGCCAGGCAAACGATGTCGTCGAATACTTCCCGGGCGACTTCTTCCGCGGGGCGCACCTGGAAACCGCGCTGGGGTCGGTGGCCTACATTCCGCAGCAGCAGTGGGCCGTCAGCACGGAGTTCGACCCGACCGTCAACGTCGCGACCTCCGGGACCGGTTACCACGACGTCACGACCGGTCAGGGCCCGGGCAACGCTCCGGCCGCCAACGCGTACCAGTTCGTCAGCCAGGAACAGAGCGGGTTCGGTAAGGCCGGTGGGCTCGGCGACATCGCGTACGAGGCGGCGAACGCGCCGATCCAGATCGGCAACCGGGTGTGGTTCGACGGCGACCACAATGGGATCCAGGATCCCGAGGGTCCGCGCGAAGTGCCGCTGCCGGACGCGACGATCAACCTGTTGGACGCCGATGGCAAGCAGGTCGCCACGACCAAGACCGATGCCGCCGGCGAGTACTACTTCGGTGGCGTCGGCGCCGCATACGAGCTCAAGCCGGGTGCGAAGTACACGGTGCAGTTCGATGTGTGCACCGCGGACACCAGCGAGGTGCCGACTGAGCCGCCGGCCACCAAGCTGCGGTTCACGCTCCCGCGGGCCGGTGACAACCGGGCACATGACTCGAATGTGACCCCGCCGAGGACCGGGCGGCTGTGCAACGGACGCGCACCCGTCACGGCGCCGGACAAGCCGGGAGAGGTCGATCACACGATCGACGCCGGCGTGCACATCCCCAAGAAATCGCCGACTCCTACGCCGACGCCCACTCCGTCGTCGCAGCCGCCCACCTCTGAGCCGCCCAACGAGCCAGGCCCCCAGTCCGGCGGCGGCTCCGGGACAGGCGGAGGCTCGGGGACAGGCGGAGGCTCGGGGACCGGCGGAGGCGGTGGCTCGCTGGCCAACACGGGTACGTCCGGCCTGCTGAGGATCATCTCCCTCAGTGCCCTGCTGGCCGGTGCGGGCGCGGCAGCCGCGTTCGTGACCCGGAAGCGCCGCGCCGGGCAACACTGAGACACCACGGAAAGACGGGTGATCCACCCGTAAGCGCCGACGAGCCCCGTCCCTATCCGGACGGGGCTCGTTCGCATGCGGGCCCGGCGAGTCCTACAGGCCGCCCTCGGACATCCCGTGCACCGCCGGGACCGTGCCGAGGCGCCCCTTCTGGAAGTCCTCGAACGCCTGCTGGAGCTCCTTGCGGGTGTTCATGACGAACGGACCGTAGTGGGCCATCGGCTCGCGGATGGGCGCTCCGCCCAGGAGGACCACTTCGAGCTCCGGAGTGTGGGAGTCCTGCTTCTCGTCCGCGCGGACGGTCAGCGAGCCGCCGTCGCCGAAGACCGCCGTCTGACCCACCTGGACCGGGCGGCGCTCGGCGCCGACGGTGCCGCGGCCCGCGAGGACGTACGCGAGGCCGTTGAAGTCCTCCCGCCACGGCAGGGTGATCTCCGCACCCGGGGCGAGGGTGGCGTGGATCATCGTGATCGGCGTGTGGGTGATGCCGGGACCCTGGTGGCCGTCCAGCTCACCGGCGATGACCCGCAGCAGCGCGCCGCCGTCCGGGGTCGTCAGCAGCTGTACGTTGCCGCCGCGGATGTCCTGGTAGCGCGGCGCCATCATCTTGTCCTTGGCCGGGAGGTTCACCCACAGCTGCAGACCGTGGAAGAGGCCGCCCGACATGACCAGCGACTCCGGCGGCGCCTCTATGTGGAGCAGCCCCGAGCCGGCCGTCATCCACTGGGTGTCACCGTTGGTGATGGTGCCGCCCCCACCCTGGGAGTCCTGGTGGTCGAAGATCCCGTCGATGATGTACGTGACGGTCTCGAAGCCGCGGTGGGGATGCCAGGGCGTGCCCTTGGGCTCGCCCGGCGCGTAATCCACCTCGCCCATCTGGTCCATCATGATGAACGGGTCGAGGTGCTGGTAGTCGATGCCCGCGAAGGCCCGGCGCACCGGGAATCCCTCGCCCTCGAAACCGCTGGGGGCGGTGGTGACGGCGAGCACGGGGCGCCGGCGTGCCTCGGCGGGGGCCGCGACGCGCGGCAGGGTCAGCGGGTTCTCTACGGTCACTGCGGGCATGGCGGCCTCCTCGGTCGTTCACCATTCAACTTAATTGAATGGTGAACGACTCGCAAGAGGGCCTTTATTTCCACCCGAGCACCCCGCGAGGCGAACGGTGATTTCCGGACCTATCCGTACATACGCCTCATTGCGAAGTCCACCATCTGCTCCACCGCCTTCGCGTCGAAGACGATCCGGTGCTCACCCTCCATGTCGAGGACGAAGCCGTAGCCGGTGGGCAGCAGGTCGATCACCTCGGCGCCGGTGATCACGAAGTACTTGGACTCCTTGCCCGCATACCGCCGCAGCTCCTTGAGCGAGGTGAACATGGGGATCACCGGCTGCTGGGTGTTGTGCAGCGCCAGGAAGCCGGGGTTGTCACCGCGCGGGCAGTAGACCTTCGAGCCCGCGAAGATCTGCTGGAAGTCCTCGGCCGGCATCGAACCGGTGGTGAAGGCGCGCACCGCGTCGGCGAGCGACGGCGGCGAGGGCTCCGGGTAGAGCGGCTGCTGGCCGTAGCCCGCACCCGCCTGCGCGTGATGTGACGCATGCGGCTGCTGTTGCGGCGGAGGTGGCGGAGCGGCATAACCCTGCCCTGCGCTCGCGTTCTGGTCGTAGCCGTACATGCGAAGAAGCGTACTGAGTCACAGTTACCCGGTTGAGGGTTGCCCTTTATTACCCACGGGTAGCATCATGGCGACAGCTGATCTGATACGCGTCAACGCAGAGGTCCTGGCCTCCCGATCCCTTACGGAGCCGTCGCCATGGGGCACTACAAGTCGAATCTCCGCGACATCGAGTTCAACCTCTTCGAGGTGCTCGGGCGGGACACGGTGTACGGCACCGGACCGTTCGCGGAGATGGACGTCGAGACCGCCAAGAGCGTGCTCGCGGAGATATCCCGGCTCTCCGAGCATGAGCTGGCCGAAAGCTACACCGACTCCGACCGGAACCCGCCCGTCTTCGACCCCAAGACCCACACGGCTCCGCTTCCCGAGTCGTTCAAGAAGAGCTACCGGGCCTACATGGAGGCCGAGTGGTGGCGGCTGGGCGTCCCGGAGGAGCTGGGCGGCACGGTCTGCCCCCGCTCGCTGCTGTGGGGCTCGGCCGAGACCATCCTCGGCTCCAACACCCCGATCTGGATGTACGCCTCGGGGCCGTCCTTCGCGGGTGTGCTGCACGACGAGGGCACCGAGGAGCAGCTGAAGATCGCCCAGCTGATGGTGGACAGGCAGTGGGGCTCCACCATGGTGCTGACCGAGCCGGACGCCGGCTCCGACGTCGGCGCGGGCCGCACCAAGGCCGCCCAGCAGGAGGACGGCAGCTGGCACATCGAGGGTGTGAAGCGGTTCATCACCTCCGGTGAGCACGACCTCTCCGACAACATCATCCACTTCGTGCTGGCCCGGCCCGAGGGCGCGGGCCCCGGCACCAAGGGGCTGTCGCTGTTCATCGTCCCCAAGTACGACTTCGACTGGGAGACCGGTGAGCTCGGCGAGCGCAACGGCGTCTACGCCACTAATGTCGAGCACAAGATGGGTCTGCGGGTCTCCAACACCTGTGAGCTGACCTTCGGCGCCGACCACCCGGCCAAGGGCTGGCTGCTGGGCGACAAGCACGACGGCATCCGCCAGATGTTCAAGATCATCGAGTTCGCCCGGATGATGGTCGGCACGAAGGCCATGGCCACCCTCTCCACCGGCTACCTCAACGCCCTGGAGTACGCCAAGGAGCGGGTGCAGGGTCCGGACCTGGCGGCCTTCACCGACAAGACCGCCCCGCGCGTCACCATCACCCACCACCCGGATGTGCGTCGCTCGCTGATGACGCAGAAGGCGTACGCGGAGGGCCTGCGCGCGCTGGTCCTCTACACCGCCTCCGTCCAGGACGAGATCATGGTCAAGGAGGCCGCGGGCGAGGACGCCTCCGCCCTGAGCCGCCTCAACGACCTGCTGCTCCCCATCGTCAAGGGCTACGGCTCGGAGAAGGCGTACGAGCAGCTGGCGCAGTCCCTGCAGACCATCGGCGGCTCCGGCTACCTCCAGGAGTACCCGCTGGAGCAGTACATCCGGGACGCCAAGATCGACACGCTCTACGAGGGCACCACCGCCATCCAGGGCCAGGACTACTTCTTCCGCAAGATCGTCCGGGACCAGGGCCAGGCCCTGACCGTCGTCTCCGAGGAGATCAAGAAGTTCCTGGCCGAGGCCGCCGGGGGCGAGGAGCTGGAAGCCGCCCGCGACCAGCTGGCCCAGGCCGCGGTGGACCTGGAGGCGATCGTCGGCGCGATGCTCACCGACCTGGCCGCCACCGAGCAGGACGTCAGCTCGATCTACAAGGTCGGTCTCAACTCCACCCGGCTGCTGCTGGCCTCCGGTGACGTGATCATCGGCTATCTGCTCCTCAAGGGCGCGGCCGTCGCCGCCGAGAAGGTGGGCACCGCCTCCACGAAGGACCGGTCCTTCTACGCGGGCAAGATCGCCGCCGCGAAGTTCTTCGCCCACGAGGTGCTGCCGGGCGTCTCGGTGCAGCGCTCGCTGGCCGAGTCGGTCGACAAGGGGCTCATGGACCTGGACGAGGCCGCGTTCTAAGGGCTCTCCTCCCTCGTCCAGGGGGCCGGCCGTCCCCTCCTCCAGCGGGGCGGCCGGCCCCCTGGCCTGTGCCCGCGGGCGTCTGGTCTGTGCCCGTCACCGCTCCTCGTCGTCGGGCGGCCGCTCCCGCAGGGCCCGTTCGACCTCCTCGCGGGCCCACTGCCGCAGCTCCTCGCCCTCGGCGAGGAGCTCGTCGACCGACTCGCCCCCGCCCTCCGGCGGGCGCGGCCGGGCCCTCAGCTTCTCCAGCAGATCCCGGCACGCCTCGTCCTCCGTGGCGAACCGGCTGGTGTCCCGGTCCACGGATCGCTCCCTCAGCCCGGTCTCCCAGCCGCCGTCCGCGGCGGGGCGCAGGTAGTAGTAGGCGTCCGGCTGGACCGGGATGTCCTGCACTCCCGGGATGTCGTACAGCGCGTCCGGCACCTGCTCGTCGCGCAGGGTCGAGACGAGTTCCGTTCTGTCCACCGCTTCAGGATCCGCCCTCAGTTGAGTGCGCGCAGATTACCCGCCGCGACCAACTGGGGGATCGAAGGCCCGGTCAGATACTGCAGCCCGAAGCCGGGTTGTCCGAACCAGGGCCGGATGGGACCTGCCTCGACCAGGAAGGGCTCGGTGACCTCATAGAGGTGATAGCCGTTCGGATACGCCGGGTCGATGGTGTTGAGGTTGCTCGGCGGCAGCGCGCGCTCCGCGTAGGGCGTGCCCGCCGGGGCGAGGAAGTGACCGAAACCGCTCCCGAAGAGATCGACCTTCTGACCGACCTTCAGCCTGACCGTGGTGTGCAGCGGGCTTCCGTTGAGCAGCACCCAGCCGTCGGGGTACGGGAACCACCAGCCGCTGGTCTGCTCGCTCCAGTAGCAGTCGAGGAAGGCGGAGGAGGTGGGGAAGTGGTCGAGCCGTTCGTAGCCTTCGAGCATCCGCCCGATCGCGCCGTACCGGGGGAGCTGGGCGGGGCCGAGCCGCCAGTCACCCTGGTAGTAGCGCTCACGCGGCGGGTTGGGCGCGATGCTGGTCCCCCCGATGCGGTCCCTGGCCGGACAGGGAGGGTGGCCTTTGCCCTCACCGTCCCCGCCGTTCCCCGGCCGCGGGCCGGGCGAGGGCGCGGCTGCCGGCTCCGGGGCGGCCACGGGTGACAGCCCCGCGGCGAAATCCGTGACGGGCTTGGCCATGGCAGGTCCGCCCGCGCACAGCAGCAGCAGTGACCCCAGAACCACAAGCAGGTGGCGAAGAACGCGCATCCGGTATCCCCTTGAGTTACGACTCAGTGCGGCGTTGCTCGGTACACGGGGAATATCGACCGATTCTCCCGAATTCTCGCCTTACCTGACGTGCTTTCATCAGATTGGATCAACGTGGCCCCGCAGATGGATGCCACGACCCGCACCAGGGCGAGCCACCCCCCGGCGAATCTATGCTGAGCACATGAGCGCACAACCCGGCATCGACCGCGGCCACACCGATGACCTGATGTCCTTCCTCCGCGCCAGCCCATCGCCCTACCACGCCGTGGCGAGCGCCGCTGAGCGGCTGGAGAAGGCCGGGTTCCAGCGGATCGAGGAGACGGCGTCCTGGGACGGCGCGGCCGGTGGCCGGTTCGTACTGCGGGGCGGCGCGATCATCGCCTGGTACGTACCGGAGGGGGCGGACCCCGCCACTCCGTACCGAATTGTCGGCGCTCATACCGACTCTCCCAATTTGCGGGTCAAGCCGATTCCCGACACCGGTGCGCACGGCTGGAGACAGATCGCGGTCGAGGTCTACGGCGGGGTGCTGCTCAACACCTGGCTCGACCGCGACCTCGGGCTCTCCGGCCGGATCTCCCTCCGGGACGGCTCACACCATCTCGTCACCATCGACCGGCCGCTGCTGAGAGTGCCCCAGCTCGCCGTGCACCTCGACCGGTCCGTCAACACCGAGGGCCTCAAGCTGGACAAGCAGCGCCATATGACGCCCATCTGGGGGCTCGGCGGCGTCGAGGAGGGCGACCTGATCCGCTTCGTCGCCGAGGAGACCGGCGTCGCGGCCGAGGAGATCGCCGGCTGGGACCTGATGACCCACAGCGTCGAGCCGCCCGCCTACCTCGGCCGGGACCGCGAACTGCTCGCCGGGCCACGGATGGACAACCTTGTCTCCGTGCACGCCGGTACGGCCGCGCTCATCGCCGCCGCCTCCCGTCAGGAGCTGCCGTACATCCCCGTGCTGGCCGCCTTCGACCACGAGGAGAACGGCAGTCAGTCCGACACCGGCGCCGACGGCCCGCTGCTCGGCACGGTGCTGGAGCGCTCGGTCTTCGCCCGCGGCGGCGCTTACGAGGACCGCGCCCGCGCCTTCGCGGGCACTGTCTGCCTGTCCTCCGACACCGGCCACGCCGTCCACCCCAACTACGCCGAGCGCCATGAGCCGGGCCACCACCCACGGCCCAACGGCGGCCCGATCCTCAAGGTGAACGTCAACCAGAGATACGCCACCGACGGCGCCGGGCGGGCCGTCTTCGCCGCCGCCTGCGAGCGCGCCGGGGTGCCCTGGCAGAGCTTCGTCTCCCACAACTCGATGCCGTGCGGCACCACGATCGGGCCGATCACCGCCGCCCGGCACGGCATCGCCACCGTCGACATCGGCATCGCGATCCTGTCCATGCACTCTGCGCGGGAACTGTGCGGAGCGCAGGACCCGCGGCTGCTGGCCAAGGCACTGCACGCCTTTCTGGAGGGCTGAGTTGGACTTCTCCGTGCTGGGACCGGTGACCGTCATCGCGGGACCGCCGGCAGCGCCCGTCGAGCTACCGCTGGGGCCCGCCAAACGGCGCAGCGTGCTGGCGATGCTGCTGCTGCGGCCCAACGCGACGGTGTCCGTGGAGCAGTTGATAACCAGCCTGTGGGAGGACGAGCCGCCCGCCCACGCCCGGACCGTCATCCAGGGCCATGTCTCCCGGCTCCGCGCCGCCCTGGCCGAGGGCGGCGCCGAGGAGCACGGCGTCGAGCTGGCCACCCACAGCTCCGCCTATCTGCTGCGCATACCCGAGTCCCTGATCGACACCCAGCGCTTCGACCAGCTGACCGCCCAGGCCAGCCCGGAGTCCGCCCCCGGCGAGGCCGTCCGGCTGCTCCGCCAGGCGCTCGGCCTGTGGCGCGGCCCGGCGCTCACCGGGACCGTGGCCAGCCCGCCGTTCGCGGCCGCCGCGCACGCCCTGGAGGAGCGCCGGCTGAGCGCCGTGGAGGCCCTGGCCCGGGCGCACAAGACGCTGGGCGAGCATGAGGAGGCGGTGCGTGCCCTGCACCCCGCCGCCGTCGCCAACCCGCTGCGCGAGGGGCTGATCGCCGCCCTGATGCTGGCGCTGTACCGCTCCGGACGGCAGTCCGACGCGATCGCCTGGTTCCACCGCACCCGGCAGCTGCTCGACGACGACCTGGGGGTCGACCCGGGCCAGCGGCTGACCGCCGCGTACCAGGAGATCCTGCGCGCGGCCCCCGAGGCGGACGGGCCGCGGGCCGGCGCCGAGAGCGCCGCGGCGCCGGGCCCCTCGGGGCAGCCGGTGGCCTCGACCCCGTCGCATCCGCAGTCCGTGGCCGCCGCCGCGTCGGCCGCCGCGCCCGTGCCCGAGCTGCTCCCCCGGCCCCCGGCGGGCTTCCACGGCCGGGGCGCGGAGCTGGCCGAGCTGACCCGGCTGACCCGGGGCGGCGCCGAACCGGCCCAGGGCGGCTCCGGCTACCCCCAGGAGGGCGGTATCGCGCTGCTCACCGGGCCCGCCGGGGTCGGCAAGACCGGTCTGGCGGTCCACTGGGGCCATGCCCAGGCCGCCGCCTTCCCCGACGGACGGCTCTTCGCGGATCTGCGCGGCTTCAGCGGCGGCGAGGCGACGGTGCCCGCCGAGGTGCTGCGCGAGTTCCTGCTCGCCCTGGGCACCCCGGCCGAGCAGATCCCCACCTCGACCGAGGCCGCGTCCGCGCTGTACCGCTCGCTGGCGGCCCGCCGCCGGCTGCTGGTGGTGCTGGACAACGCGGGCAGCTCCGCCCAGGTGCGCCCGCTGCTGCCCGGCGGGCCGAACTGCGCCACGCTGGTCACCAGCCGCAGCAGGCTGGACGGGCTGATCGCCACCGACGCCGCCCGCCCCGTACGGCTGCACGCCCTCGGCACCGAGGACGGGGCGGCCCTGCTGGGCGCGCTGCTGGGCCCCGCCCGCGTCGCCGAGGACCCGGAGGCCGCACGGGAGCTGGTGGCCCTGTGCGACGGGCTGCCGCTGGCGCTGCGCGCCGCCTCCGCCCAGCTGATGGCCCGGCCCCGCTGGCGGCTGGCCCGGCTGGCCACCGCGCTGCGCGACGAGCGCCGCAGGCTGGCGCTGCTGTCGGCGGAGGACACCGGAGTGGCCGCCGCGCTGCGCAATTCCGTGGCCCGGCTCTCGGCGGACGACGCACAGCTGCTGCGGGCCCTGGGCACCGGTTTCGCGCGGGAGGTCAACACCGCCGAGGCGGCCGCGCTGTCGGGCGCGGACCCCGAGCTGATCCAGGACTCCCTGGAGCGGCTGGCGGAGATGCATCTGCTGGACGAGGAGGCCACCAACCGCTACGTGATGAGCGATCTGGTGAAGCTCTTCGCCCAGGGCGACGGGAGCGGGCGCGGCGAGACCCCGGGCGAGGGGTCAGGCGGGGGCTCCGGCGAACCGTCCCAGGGGGGCTGAGCAGGGGTGAACAGCGGGGCGTTAGCGGGACGTTAGCGGGCGGCAGCCGTTCACCAGCCGAACGGCAGCGGGTCCGGACAGGCTTATGCCGTACCGGAGAACGCCCGAACGCCCGCTGAGGGGAGACCCGCCATGCCGCTCACCATCGCTCGCCTCGCCCACCGCCCCGGCACCCTGCGCTCGGTCGCGGCCGGCCTGACCGTCGTCGCCGCGGGCATCACCCTCGCGGCGTGCGGCACCGCCGACGCGTCGGGCGTGAAGACGGCCGGCAAGGCCGAGAGCATGGCCTCGGCCCTCCCCACCGTCCCCACCGCCAACGAGGAAGGCCTCCAGGGCGGCGCCCAGCAGGCCGCGCGGGACACGGTGGCGGGCGGGGCCGACGCCGGGGCCCAGGGCGGTCTGCGGACCGACAGCGGCGTCCAGGGCGAGACCGGCGCCTGCCGTCTCGACACGATGGCGGTGAGCGTCACCTCCGTGCCCCGGCCGGCCAACCATCTGCTGCTGGAGATCACCAACCAGTCCGGGGTGACGTGCCGTCTCATCGGCTCCCCCGTGGTGCGGTTCGCCGACGGGCGGGCGGCCGTGCCGCAGGACGAGAACACCCGGCCGCAGACGGCCGTCACGCTGCCGCCCGGCGAGAGCGGTTACGCGGGCCTGACCACCTCCGCGGCGGGCGCCCCGGCCGACGGCGGCCGTAAGGCCACCGGGTTGACGGTCTCCCTCCCCGGCGAGGACAGCCACCGCGCCGTCGACCTCCCCGGCGACTCGGTGGAGGTCGGGGGCGGGACGGCGGTCGGCTACTGGCAGAGCGACGCGTCCGACGCCCTGCTCTGGTGACCGCCCGGCGCTCCCACCGGTGACCGCCCGGCCCCTCCGGTGACCGCGTGACCTTCCCGCCGGTGACCGCTCGACCTTCCTCTCCGGTGACCGCTCGATTCCGAGCCACCCAGCTGGACAGGTAGCCGCCTCCCCCCGGCTACCTGCCCCGGACGGCCCCCGCCTCGGCGGGGGCCGTCTCGTCATGTCCCCGTCTCGTCATGTCCCCGTCTCGTCATGTCCCACGGCGCCGCCCTCCGTGTCCCGCTCCTGGCCTCTCCCATGGGCGTCTTGGCAGGTCATCAGGGGCGCGCCCGGCTGGGACGTCCCAAAGGACGGCTCGGCCCCGGCAAGGCCCCGCCCCGCGGCCCACAGTGGTTCCCGTCGCCGCGGCGAACGGCCCGGCGGCCTCGACCGAGCCGTGCCGACGTCCGCCGTCGGCGCTCTCACCAAGGGGGAATCCAGAGATGACGCACTCCATCAGCGGCGGCCGACGCCGGATCTTCCTGCGCAGGGTGGTCCCCGCGATCGCCGCGGCGGGCATCGGCGCCACCGGACTCGTGGGCTGCTCGGGCTCGGCCGACACCGCGGGCCATGACGCCAAGGCGGCGAAGGCCGGGAAGGTCGCCGAGAAGGGCGTGACGACCCGCGACACCACCTCGGCCCAGGGCGGGGCCGCCGCGCTCAAGCTGAAGACGACCACGGGGGAGTTCGGCACCAAGGCCGCGGCCACCGCCGACTTCCCCACCTGGGGCACCCGCTGGGTGGTCCACCAGAGCGCCGACACCGGCTCCCCGTCCGCCGGCATGCTCAACAAGGACGCCCCGGGCCAGGACCGCATCACCGCCGACTACCAGGTCGACACCGGCAGGAAGGTCTGCGAGGACGGCGCCTGCTCGACCTACATGGCCCATATCACCGGGCCGGTCAGCGGCTTTGTGACCGTCGTCGCGGTGGACATCCCGCAGGACTCGCTGCCCGGCGTCCCGGTGCAGAACGGCGGTGGCCAGCCGCCGAAGCCGCCGCAGACCGGCGGCACCCGCGCGGAGGCGCTGCGGCGGGCCGCCACCTGGCTGACCGCCAACAACGGCGGCCGGGTGCCGTACAGCCAGGCCCAGGTCTGGAAGGACGGCTACCGCCAGGACTGCTCGGGCTATGTCTCCATGGCGCTGGGTCTGCGGGCGCCCGGCACCAACACCGTGGGACTCACCGGTTCGGGCATCACCAAGCCGATCGCCCTGAACGACCTGCGGCCCGGGGATCTGCTGATCGACGCCTCCGGGAACAACAACACCCGCCATGTCGTGATGTTCGAGAAGTGGAACGACGCCGCCCACACCTCGTACACCTCCTACGAGCAGCGCGGCGACTTCGGGACGGATCACACGACCCGTCGCTACGGACTGGAGCCGGGCAGCGAGTACAAGCCCTACCGGCCGCTGAAGTTCACCGACTGATGCGTTCCTGACCCGGTTCCTGTAACGAGCGGCACGTCCACCTCGGGGGTGTGGACGTGTCGCTCGGCATGTTCATGATCCCGTGCTGCAATGGTGTACGTGCCAGCGCATCCGAATCGCCCAGAGAACCCGCGACGCAAGCCGCTTGCCCCGCTTCCCGAGGAACTCTCCGGCCCGGTACGGGAATTCGTGACCGCACTGCGCCGGATGCACGGCGAACTGGGACTGAGCCTGAAGGAACTGGAAGGGCGGCTGCCCGCCAGCCGGTCCTCCCTCTCCCGCTATCTGCGCGGCCAGAGCCTCCCCGACGAGCGGCTGCTGGTCCAGTGGGGCAAGCTCTCCTTCACCGCCGAGGACCGGCTGCCCGAACTGGTGACCCTGCTGCACCGGGCCACCGAGGCCGAGGCCGCCGTGCAGGCCGCCGAGGGGACCGGGCCGGAGCCCGGCGCGTCCGCGCCGCCGCCCCCGGGACGGCCTCCGGAGGACCGGCCGTCCCGGCACCGGCTGCGGCTCACGCTCGTGGCGGTGGGCGCCGTCGTCATCATCGCCGGGGGCACGGCCGGGATCATCGCCCTCCGGTCGTCCGACGACGGTGGGTCCCCGGGCGGCGCGGCGGGCTCCTCGCCCCTGGGCGACGCCCGGATCACCGTCTACAACGCCGAGAAGGACTGTCAGCACCAGCGCGTCCGCGCCTGCTCTCTGGGCCTGGCGGAGGATCCGTACGTGGCCTACCGCCCGTCGAACATCGTGGGCCGGGCCTGGCAGGGCGACGTCCTGCGCGCCGACTGCCGCATCGCCAACGGCGTCACGGTGACCGACGAGGCGGGCGGGCACAGCAGCATGTGGTTCCGCGTCTTACAGGACGGCAAGCGGATGTGGGTGCCGGGCATCCGCATCCGCCAGGACCAGGTGCAGTACTCCACGCTGCCCAACTGCCCCGACTGACCGCCGGTCGGGGCTCAGCCGTCCATCCCGGCGAGCACCAGCGGCAGCCGGGTCGCACCGCCCTCGGTGACCCGCACCGGGACGCCCCAGTCCTGCTGGTGCACATGGCACGCCGGGTACTCGTTGCTCGGGTCGTCGTCACAGGAGGCGGCCATCGCGGAGACGTGCAGCACGCCCTCGGTGACGCCCTCCGTAAGGACGAGCTCACGGTGCAGATCCGTGCCCGCGCCGTCTCCTTCGGCCAGCAGCCCGGGCGGGGTGGAGCTGACCAGCAGCCGGGTGGAGGGGCCGTAGCGGGTGTCCAGCTTCTGCCCCTCGGGCGCCTGGAAGACCACGTCCAGCCGGAGCGTGCCCGGCGCGATGTCGGTCGCGGCGCGCTGGGTGCGGTGGGCCACCGCGTCGACCCTTACGGCCTCCTCCGGCAGCCGCAGCCGGGTCAGCCGGTGCCGGGCGGACTCCACCACGACGATGTCCCCGTCGGCCAGGACCGCGCCGGAGGGCTCGCGCAGATCCGTGGCGAGCGTGGAGACCTCGCCGGTGGCCGGGTCGTAGCGGCGCAGCGCGTGGTTGTAGGTGTCCGAGATGGCCACCGAGCCGTCGGGCAGCGCGGTGACGCCCAGCGGATGCTGGAGCAGCGCCTGTTCGGCGGCGCCGTCCCGGTGGCCGAAGTCGAAGAGCCCGGTGCCGACGGCCGTACGGACGGCGAAGCCGTCGCCGTCGCGCTCGACGTAGCGCACCGCGGACGTCTCGGAGTCCGCGATCCACAGCCGGTCCTCGGTGGCCGCGAGCCCGGAGGGCTGGGCGAACCACGCCTCCTCGGCGGGGCCGTCGACCAGACCCTCGTTGGTGGTCCCGGCGGCGGCCCGTACGGTCCGGTCCTCCGGGTCGTAGGTCCACAGCTGGTGGACGCCCGCCATGGCGATCCACAGCCGGCCGGCGAACCAGGCGACGTCCCAGGGGGAGGACAGGTCGACCTCCCGGGCGGGCCCCTCGGTGGGCGACCCCTGCCACCACTGGCGGCCGGTCCCGGCCAGCGTGGTGACCTCGCCGGTGGCCGGGTCGAAGCGGCGCAGCGCGTGGTTCACGGTGTCGGCGACGGCCACGGTGCCGTCGGGGAACAGGGCGAGCCCCTGGGGCTCGCTGAAGCGGGCTCGCTCGCCCGTGCCGTCGTCAAGGCCGCGCTCACCCGTGCCGATCCGCCGGACCACGCTCTCGCCGTCCGCCGCGAGCTCCACCAGCTGATGGCGGGTGGTGTCCGAGACGAGGAAGGTGCCGCCGGGCAGCGGCACCGCCTTACCGGGGAAGCGCAGCTCGGTGGGGACCGGCTCCGGGGGCACGTACGGGCCGTCGCCGCGCCGCAGGGTGCCCTTGGCGGCGTGCTCGGCCTCCAGCTGCCCCACGAGGGTCTCCAGGGCGTGCGCATGGCCCTCGCCCGCGTGCTGGGCGACCACATAGCCCTCGGGGTCGACGACGACGAGGGTGGGCCAGGCCCGTACCGCGTACTGCTTCCAGGTGGCCAGCTCGGGGTCGTCGAGGACCGGGTGGTGCACCTCGTAGCGCTCGACCGCGTCCACGACCGCCTGGTGCTCCGCCTCGTGGACGAACTTCGGCGAGTGCACCCCGACGATCACCACGGTGTCGCGGTGCTTCTCCTCCAGCTCGCGCAGTTCGTCCAGGACATGCAGACAGTTCACACAGCAGAACGTCCAGAAGTCGAGGATGACGATGCGCCCTCGCAGGTCGGTGAGGGTGAGGTCGTTGTCGCCGGTATTGAGCCAGCCGCCCCGGCCGATCAGTTCGGGGGCGCGGACGCGTGCACGTGGAGCCATATCCCCATGAAACAGCAGCCCCACCCGTCTCATTCCCCCGCCCCCCGGTGGCTTTCGACCGATGTGCCGGGGTCTGTCCGGAGATAAGGCGGAGGCGGGCGCACACTACCATCGCGAGCAGGCCGCCAGCCGCCGATCCGGGCCTACGATCAGAGCCGAAAGCACTGCCCGTGCGCTCGTGGGCAGCGTAACTTGAACGCACACACCAGCACCCAGCCCGCGCACCAACCGCCCGAGGGGTCCCGTGACCGTCCATCCCAGCCTTCAGACCTCCATCGATGCCTGGACGCACTCCATCGACGCGATATCGGAGTTGGTGAATCCGCTCGCGGAGCGCGAGTGGAACCTCGCCACCGAGTGCCCGGGGTGGTCGGTGCGGGACGTCGTCTCGCATGTGATCGGACTCGAATGCGAGATGCTCGGCGATCCCCGCCCCATCCACACACTGCCGCGCGACCTTTTCCACGTCACCAACGAGCTGTCGCGGTACATGGAGGTCCAGGTCGACGTCCGGCGCTGTCACACCGCGCCCGAGATGACCTCCGAGCTGGAGTACACCGTCATCCGGCGGGGCCGCCAGCTGCGGAACGAGAAGCGCGCCCCGGACGCCATGGTGCGCTGGCCCGGCGGCTCCGAGGTGACGCTGGGGGAGGCCCTGACGAGGCGGGTCTTCGACGTCTGGGTGCATGAGCAGGATCTGCGCCGGGCCCTGAACAAGCCCGGCAATCTGGACTCGCCGGGCGCCGCGATCACCCGTGATCTGCTGCTGTCGGCGCTGCCGAAGGTGGTCGCCAAGGACGCGGGCGCGGCGCCCCAGTCGGCCGTCGTCTTCGACGTGAACGGCCCCATGGAGTTCATGCGGACGGTAAGGGTCGACGCGGACGGCCGGGGCAGCATCGACGGCAGCGTCTCGCTCGGGCCGACGGCCACGCTCTCCCTGGACTGGGAGACGTACGTACGGCTGGCGTGTGGGCGGGTGCGGCCCGAGGCGGTCTCGGAGCGGCTGAAGATCGAGGGCGACCAGCAGCTGGCCGAGGCGATCCTCGGGCACTTCGCGATCACGCCGTAGCGCGGCCCGGAGGGCCGGGCCGCACAGCGCCCGGGATCATGCCGTAGCGCCGCCCGCGGGGCCCGGCCGTGCACCCCCTGGGATCGCGCCGTACGCCCCCCGGGGGTTACGTCGTGAGCCGCCTCGGGGAGCTCGCCGTAAGTCCCCCGGGGTCACGCCGGTACGTGCACGGCCTCGACACGGCTCGCGACCACGCGCTCGCGCTCCCGGCGGTGCGCCCGGCCGCGCAGCCGCAGGATCTGGCTGATGCCGAGCGCCTGCAGCACGAACACCGAGGCGAACGCGATCCGGTAGTTCTGGCCGGTCAGGTCCAGCAGCACGCCGACGGCGAGCAGGGTGGTCATCGAGGCCGTGAAGCCGCCCATGTTGACGATTCCCGACGCGGTGCCGATCCGCTCGGGCGGATTGGCGGGCCGGGCGAAGTCGAAGCCGATCATCGACGCGGGCCCGCAGGCGCCGAGCACCACGCACAGGACCACCAGCAGCCACATGGGCGCATGGGCGGACGGCCAGACCAGCACGGTGCCCCACAGCAGCGCGGTGGCGCCGACCGTGCCGAGGGCCAGCGGGGCGCGGGCGGCGTGGTGCCGGGCGATGACCTGTCCGTAGACCAGGCCGACCGCCATGTTGGAGAGCACCACGAGGGTCAGCAGCTGGCCCGCGGTCGCCCGGGACAGCCCCTCCGCCTCGACCAGGAACGGCATCCCCCACAGCAGCAGGAAGACCATCGCCGGGAACTGGGTGGTGAAGTGCACCCACATGCCCAGCCGGGTGCCGGGCTCGCGCCAGGCGTCCGCGATCTGCCGGCGCACGTAGTCGGCGCCCAGGTGGGTGGCGGGCGCGGGCTCGAAGCCCTTGGGGTGGTCCTTGAGGAAGAACAGCACCAGGACGAAGACGGCCAAGCCGCCGAGCGCGCTGCCCGCGAAGGTCGTGGTCCAGCCGACGCCGTGCAGCGATCGGGCGATCACCAGCGTGGAGACCAGGTTGCCCGCCATGCCGAAGAGCGCGGCGATCTGGGCGATGAGCGGCCCGCGGCGGGCCGGGAACCAGCGCGAGCCGAGCCGCAGCACGCTGATGAAGGTCATCGCGTCACCGCAGCCGAGCAGCGCCCGGGAGCCCAGCGCCATCGCGTAGGAGTGGGAGAACGCGAAGCCGAACTGCCCCAGGGTGAAGAGCACCACCCCGAGCATGAGCACCTTACGGGTGCCGAGACGGTCGACCATGAGCCCGACCGGTATCTGCATCCCGGCGTAGACCAGCACCTGCAGGATGGAGAAGGTCGACAGCGCCGAGGCGTTGATGTGGAAGCGCTCGGCGGCGTCGATACCGGCGACGCCGAGGCTGGTGCGATAGGTGATGGCGACGAAGTAGACGGCGACGCCCAGACCCCACACGGCGACGGCACGACGGCCGCCGGGCGGATCCCCGGGCAACTGGGCCGAGGTCATCGCTCCTCACCCCGGGCGAGGTTGTTCACCCAGCTGATGTGGCGCTGCACAAGACCGGACGCGAAGCCGGCGTCCCCGGCGCGCAGGGCCCGGAGGATGTCCGTGTGCTCGGTGATGTTCTTGGCGATCCGGCCGGGCTCGGCGTGCATGGTGGCCACGCCCATCCGCAGCTGGCGGTCTCTCAACTGGTCGTAGAGCTGGGCCAGGATGGCGTTTCCCGCCGCCCTGACGATCGCCGCGTGGAAGCAGCGGTCGGCGGCCGCGAAGGCGGCCAGATCCCCGGCCGCCGCGTGCACCTTCTGCTCCTCCAGCAGCTCCTCGAGCCGCCCCAGCAGCTGCTCCCCGGCCGGGACGACCTTGGCGACCGCGTGCTGCTCCACCAGCAGCCGGGTCTCGACCACGTCCGCGATCTCCTGCGAGGAGACGGGCAGCACCAGGGCGCCCTTCTTCGGATAGAGCTTGAGCAGCCCCTCGGCCTCCAGCCGCAGCAGGGCCTCGCGGACGGGCGTGCGGGAGACCCCGACGGCGTCCGCGAGTTCGCCCTCGCTCAGCAGTGTGCCGCCCTCGTAGCGGCGGTCGAGGACGGCTTTTTTGACGTGGTGGTAGACGCGTTCGGCGGCAGGCGGCGGCTTGGTGGCCGTATCGGCGGGACTCATGATGCGCACATCATAGATACAAGATGCATGCGCACCCATCCCCCGTCCGCGATACGGACGGGGGATGGGTCTGCCGCTACATCACGCCCAGGTAATGAGGCGCTTGGGGCGCTCCAGGACGGCCGCGACGTCCGCGAGCACCTTGGAGCCCAGCTCGCCGTCGACCAGCCGGTGGTCGAAGGAGAGCGCGAGCGTGGTCACCTGGCGGGGCTTGACCTCGCCCTTGTGGACCCACGGCTGGAGCTTGACGGCGCCGAAGGCGAGGATCGCGGACTCACCGGGGTTGAGGATCGGCGTGCCCGCGTCGATGCCGAAGACGCCGACGTTGGTGATGGTGACCGTGCCGCCGGACATCTCGGCCGGGGTGGTCTTGCCCTCACGGGCGGTGGTGACCAGCTCACCCAGGGCGGACGCCAGTTCGGGCAGGGTCTTGGCGTGGGCGTCCTTGATGTTGGGGACGATCAGCCCGCGCGGCGTGGCGGCCGCGATGCCCAGATTGACGTAGTCCTTGTAGACGATCTCCTGGTTGTCCTCGTCCCAGGTGGCGTTGACGTCCGGGTTGCGCCGGATGGCCACCAGCAGGGCCTTGGCGACCAGCAGCAGCGGGTTGACCCGCAGCCCGGCCATCGCCGGGTCCTGCTTGAGGTCGGCGACCAGCTTCATCGTGCGGGTCACGTCGACCGTCACGAACTCGGTCACATGCGGGGCGGTGAAGGCGCTGTTGACCATCGCCTGCGCGGTGGCCTTCCGTACGCCCTTCACGGGCACCCGGCGCTCCCGGCCCTCCACGGCCCTGGACGGGGCCGCCACGGGCGTCTCCCGGGCCGTCTGGACGGCCTCGGCGGCCGCGTGGACGTCCTCGCGGGTGATGATCCCGTCCGGCCCGCTCGGGGTGACCGCCTCCAGGTCGATGCCCAGGTCCTTGGCCAGCTTGCGGACCGGGGGCTTGGCCAGCGGCCGGGCCGTCCGGCCACTGCCGTTCAGCTCGGGCGCGGACGAGGGCGAGGGCGCGGGCGCGGCCTCGGGGCGCGCGGGCGCGGGGGCGGGCTCCTGGGGCGCGGGCGCCCCGGCGGAGGGGGCGGGCGCGGAGCGCTGGGGGCCCGGCAGCGGCTTGCGCGGACGGCGCTTGGTGGAGGCGGGCGCCGCCCCGTAACCGACCAGGTTGGCCTGGCGGCCCTCCTTCTCGGCGGGCTCGGCCTCGGCGGCGGGCGCCTCGGCGGGCTTCCCGGCGGCGGGAGCGGCCTGGGGCGCCGCCTCCCCCGCACCGGGGTCGGTGTCCACCGAGATGATCGGCGTGCCCACGTCCACCGTGGTGCCCTCGTCGAAGCGCACCTCGTGCACCACTCCGTCGAAGGGGATGGGCAACTCGACGGCGGCCTTGGCGGTCTCGACCTCGCACACCACCTGACCGTCGGTCACGGTGTCGCCCGGCGCCACGAACCACTTGAGGATCTCGGCCTCGGTCAGTCCCTCGCCCACATCGGGCATCTTGAACTCACGGAAGCGCTGTTCGACTGCGGTCATCGTCACGATCTCCTCAAGCCCTTCAGTACGCCAACGCGCGGTCTACGGCGTCGAGCACCCGGTCCAGCCCCGGAAGGTACTCGTCCTCGAGCCGTGACGGCGGGTACGGCGAGTGGAAGCCGCCGACCCGCAGCACCGGAGCCTCGAGGTGATAGAAGCACCTCTCGGTGATACGCGCGGCGATCTCCGACCCAGTGCCCAGGAATACCGGAGCCTCGTGGACGACGACCAGCCGCCCCGTCCGCTCCACGGAACGCTGGATGGTGTCGAAGTCGATCGGCGACATCGACCGCAGGTCCACGACCTCGATCGACTTGCCCTCCTCGGCGGCGGCCGCGGCGGCGTCCAGGGCGACCTTCACCATCGGGCCGTAGGCCGCGAGGGTCAGGTCCGCCCCCGGCCGCACCACCCGGGCGGCGTGCAGCGGACCGGGGATCGCGGCGGTGTCGACCTCGGACTTGTCGTGGTAGCGGCGCTTGGGCTCGAAGTAGATCACCGGGTCGTCGCTGCCGATGGCCTGCTGCAGCATCCAGTAGGCGTCGGAGGCGTTGGCGGGCGAGATCACCTTCAGCCCGGCCACATGCGCGAACAGCGCCTCGGGCGACTCGCTGTGGTGCTCCACCGCGCCGATGCCGCCGCCGTACGGAATCCGGACGACGACCGGCAGCTTCACCTTGCCGAGCGAGCGTGCGTGCATCTTGGCGAGCTGGGTGACGATCTGGTCGTAGGCGGGAAAGACGAAACCGTCGAACTGGATCTCCACCACCGGGCGGTAGCCGCGCAGCGCGAGCCCGATCGCGGTGCCCACGATGCCGGACTCGGCGAGCGGGGTGTCGATGACCCGGTCCTCGCCGAAGTCCTTCTGCAGCCCGTCGGTGACGCGGAAGACGCCTCCCAGCTTGCCGACGTCCTCGCCCATGATCAGGACCTTGGGGTCGGACTCGAGGGCCGTGCGCAGTGACGCGTTGATCGCCTTGGAGAGCGACATCTTCTCGGCGGCCATGTCAGATGCCCTCCTCAGCGGTGACGAACGAAGCCTGGTACTCGGCGAACTGCGCCCGCTCCTCGTCGACGAGCGCGTGCCCGTCGGCGTAGGTGTGCTCGAACAGCGCCATGTCATCGGGGTCGGGCATGGCCCGCACCGCGTCCCGCACGCGCTTGGCCAGCGCGTCGCTCTCCCGCTCCAGCTCGGCGAAGAACGCGTCGTCGGCCAGGCCCTCGCGGGTCAGCAGGGTCCGCAGCCGCAGGATCGGGTCCTTGGTCTCCCACAGCTCCCGCTCCTCGGGGGAGCGGTAGCGCGTCGGGTCGTCGGAGGTGGTGTGGGCGCCCATGCGGTAGGTGAACGCCTCGATGAGCATCGGGCCCTGCCCGGTCCGCGCCCGCTCCAGCGCGGCCTTGGTGACGGCCAGGCAGGCGAGGACGTCATTGCCGTCCACCCGCACGCCGGGGAAGCCGTAGCCCTGGGCGCGCTGGTAGAGCGGGACCCGGGTCTGCTTCTCGGTGGGCTCGGAGATGGCCCACTGGTTGTTCTGGCAGAAGAAGACCACCGGCGCGTTGTACACCGCGGAGAAGGTGAACGACTCGGCGACGTCGCCCTGGCTGGAGGCGCCGTCACCGAAGTAGGCCAGGACCGCGGCGTCGGCGCCGTCCTTGGCGATGCCCATCGCGTAGCCGGTCGCGTGCAGCGTCTGCGAGCCGATCACGATGGTGTACAGGTGGAAGTTGTTGCTGTTCGGGTCCCAGCCGCCGTGGTTCACCCCGCGGAACATCCCCAGCAGGTTGGTCGGGTCGACGCCACGGCACCAGGCCACACCGTGCTCGCGGTAGGTCGGGAAGACGTAGTCGTCGTCGTGCAGCGCCCGGCCGGAGCCGATCTGCGCCGCCTCCTGGCCGAGCAGCGACGCCCACAGGCCCAGTTCGCCCTGGCGCTGCAGAGTGGTCGCCTCGGCGTCGAACCGCCGTGTCAGCACCATGTCCCGGTACAGACCGCGCAGCTCCTCCGGGGTCGGGTCGATGGCGTATTCGGGGTGCTCGACACGCTCGCCCTCGGGGGTCAGCAGCTGTACGAGTTCGGTCTGGGCCTCCGGCTGCTTCTTGGCGTCCCGCGCGGTGGTGCTGCGCTTGGCTCCGCTGCGGCGCGGCTTGCGCGCGGCAGTGCTCTCCACGGTCACGTGTGCTCCTCCGTCTGTCCGGCCCCCGGGATCCGCCGGCGGCCAGTTGCGGCTCGCCCGTTCCGTCTCGGCACACGGGGTGGGTGCGCCAAGACATGGCCGGGCGTGACAGGTTCCCGGCGGCTGGCCCTGCACAAGGCACGTTACCCAGTGCGTCGCATGTCTGCGAAACCCCACCTGACCTGCAATTTTGCTTGGATTTCCAAGTAAATCGCGCGAGGGGGGAAACATCCACTGGTCACAGCCCCGCAGGCCGCCGGACAAGCGCACGTTATCCCGCGCGACAAGGGCACGGGAAGACATGGTGTGTGAGACTGGATCCGTGCGCGAAGAAGGAAAAATAGGGATTTTCCTGGTTGACGACCATGAAGTCGTCCGACGCGGCGTACGGGATCTGCTCGCGAGCGAGCCGGACATGGAGGTGGTCGGCGAGGCGGGCACCGCGGCCGACGCCCTGGCACGGATCCCGGCCGCCCGGCCGGATGTCGCCGTCCTGGACATCCGGCTGCCCGACCGCAGCGGGGTCGAGGTCTGCCGGGAGATCCGCGCCCGCGACGAGAGCATCCGCTGCATGATGCTCACCTCCTTCGCCGACGACGAGGCCCTCTTCGACGCCATCATCGCGGGCGCCTCCGGCTATGTCCTCAAAGACATCCGCGGCGAGGAACTGCTCTCCGCCGTCCGGGACGTGGCCGCGGGCCGGTCGCTGCTCGACCCGGTGGCCACCGCCCGGGTGCTGGAGCGGCTGCGCGGCCAGACGGCCACCAAACCGGACGACCGACTGGCCGCCCTCACCGAGCAGGAGCGCCGCATCCTGCTGCTGATCGGGGAGGGGCTCACCAATCGGGCGATCGGCGAGCGGCTCCATCTCGCCGAGAAGACGATCAAGAACTATGTCTCCAGCCTGCTCGCCAAGCTGGGCATGGAACGCCGGTCGCAGGCGGCGGCCTATGTCGCCCGGATGCAGGCGACACAACCCCAGAAGCACTAGCCCTGGCGGGGGCGGCGCAGACCCGGGAAGCGCGAGCCCTGACGGGGGGCGGCACAGCCCCGGAAGCACCAGCCCCGGGCGGGGGCGACGCAGACCCAGAAGCACCGGCCCTGACAGAGGCGACGCAGACCCAGAAGCGCCAGCCCTGACGGGGGGCGACACAGGCCCAGAAGCGCCAGCCCTGACGGGGGGCGACACAGGCCCAGAAGCGCTCAGCACTCCGCCGGATGTGCCGTGGTGTGCCGTCGTTCCGCGCTCCGGGGGTCTCCGCCGCGTGGCGGGGGCCTTGCCCCCAGGCCCCGGGGTCCGGGGCGGAGCCCCGGTTGAGGGAAGGGGCGGGGAGGGGAAACAGCCCGCCGCAGGCGCCACGCCCCCTCGGACGCCCCAGCCCCCGAAAGGCACACCCGCCGCGACGCGCCACCCCCGCCTCGGTCAACCAGCCGCACCCCGGCGTGCCATGCGTCCTCGTCCTCGCACGCCATGGCGGTGATCCCCGGTGATCTAACATCTGGCAGGTGCCGCGCTCACATGTACACTCCGCCGAGGCCGCTCCCGACGGGGAAACCCTGGGCGCCCTGCTCCGCCGCTACGACAGCGCCGGTGAGGCCGTCTCCTGCGAACCGCTCACCCAGGGGCTGCTCAACCGGGGCTACCGCCTCGCCACCACCCGCGGCCGGTTCTTCCTCAAACACCACCTCGACGGCGACCGCACCGCCATCGCCCGCCAGCACCGGGTCACCCAGCGGCTGGGCGCGCTCGGGGTGCCCGTCGCCCCGCCGGTCCCCGACGCCGACGGCCGTACGGTCGCCGTCATCGGCGGCCGCTGCTACGCGTTACACCCCTGGATCGACGGACAGCACCGCGCCGGCGGTGAGCTGACCACCCCCCAGTGCTGGCGGCTGGGCGGCCTGCTCGGGCTTGTCCACACCTGTCTGGAGCGCGTCATGCGGGCCCGTACGGGCGACCGCCGGCCGCCCGAGGAGGCGGCCGACCCCGAGGACACCTTCGACGTCATCGACGAGCTGCTCACGCTGATCCGGGGACGCCGGGACCGCGACAGCTTCGACGAGCTCGCCGAGCACCGCCTGGTCGAGCGGCGGGCGCTGCTGGAGCGGCACGCCCACCGCCACCCGGAGGCCCACGCCGTCCCGGTCGCCGGCTGGGTGCACGGCGACTTCCACCCGCTGAACCTGCTCTACCGCGACACGGAACCGGCCGCCATCGTCGACTGGGACCGGCTCGGGGTGCAGCCGCGCGCCGAGGAGGCGGTCCGGGCCGCCGCGATCTTCTTCGTACGGCCCGACGGCACCCTGGAGCTCACCAAGGTGCGCTCCTACGCCCGGGCGTACCGCTGCACGGCGGGGGCCGGGGCCTTTGAGATGGCCGCGGCCGTGCACCGGGTGTGGTGGGAGCGGCTCAACGACTTCTGGATGCTGCGCTGGCGCTACCAGCGCGGGGACCGGCGCGCCGATCCGCAGTTCCCGGCGGCCGCGGCGCTGGTGGTGTGGTGGACCCGGGAGTACGACGCGGTCCGCGACGCCTTCTGCGGGTGACCTCTGTGGGCGGGCCCCCTACGGCTGCCGGGGGCGCCGGGGGCGCCCCCGGGCCGTTACGGGATGCCGCCGTCCGTGGCGCCCGCCGTACCGGTGGGGTCGGTGGTGGGCTCGGTCGGCCCGTTGTCGGTGGGCTCGGTGGTCGGCTCATTGCCGCCCGGGGTGGTCGGCTCCTCGGTGGGCTCGTTGGTGCCCGGGTCCGTCTCCGAGTCGGTCGGCTGGTCCGTGGGGTCTTCGGAGTACGAAGGCGTCGGGTCGCCGGACGGGGTGTAGTCGTCGCCCGTGTTCCCGCCGGTGGAGTTGTCGGTCGGGACCGAGTCGTCGCTGGTGTCGTCGGTCGGCTTGTCGCTCGGCTCGGTGGTCTTGTCCTGGGTGACCGACGTCTTGGGCTTGGTCGGCTGCTTGTTGTCGTCCTTCTTGCCGGCCTGCAGGGCGAAGGCGACCCCCACCGCGACCGCGATCACCGCGAGCACCGCGATCAGCCACACCTTGCCGCGGCCCTTACGGCGGCCGGAACCGCCGTGGTAACCGCCGTCACCGCCCCCAGGGCCGCCCACGATCGGCTGCTGGGAGGTCTCGCCGTGGCCGGGGTGGGGCAGCGCGGTGGTCGCCCCGGGTACGCCCGGCATGCCCATGGCGGGGGTGGCCGCGCCCAGGTGCTGGGTGACCGGGCCGGTGCTCCAGACGCCGGTGTGGCCGCCCGCCTCATGGAGCATCTGCAGCGCGTACTGGACCATGCCGCGCATTTCCTCGGCGCTCTGGAACCGGTCGTCCGGGTCCTTGGCGAGGGAGCGCATGACCAGGCCGTCCAGCTCCGGCGGCACGGTACCCGAGGTCTCCGAGGGCGGCACCGGGGTGTCCTGGACGTGCTGGTAGACCACCGACAGCGGGGTCTCCCCGGTGAACGGCGGGCGCAGCGCCAGCAGCTCGTAGAGCAGACATCCGGTGGCGTACAGGTCGGAGCGGTGGTCCACGGCCTTGCCGAGGGCCTGCTCCGGCGAGAGGTACTGGGGTGTGCCCATGACCATGCCGGTCTGGGTCATGGTGGACTGCGCGCCGTGCAGGGCGCGGGCGATGCCGAAGTCCATCACCTTGACCGCGCCGCTGTGAGTGATGATGACGTTGGCGGGCTTGATGTCACGGTGCACGATGCCGTGCTGATGGCTGTAGGCGAGCGCCTCCAGCACCCCGGAGACGATGATCAGCGCCTGATCCGGCGGCGGGGCCTCGGCGTTGAGCAGCAGATCGCGGATGGTCCGGCCCTCGACCAGCTCCATGACGATGTACGGCACGGTGTTCTGGCCGACGGTGTCCTCGCCGGAGTCGTAGACCGCGACCACGGCGTGGTGGTTCAGCCCCGCGACGGACTGTGCCTCGCGGGTGAAGCGGGCCTTGGACACCGGGTCCTCGGCCAGATCGGCGCGGAGCAGCTTGACCGCGACCGTCCGGCCGAGCCGGAGGTCCTCGGCGGCGAAGACTTCCGCCATACCGCCGCGGCCGAGACGACCGGTAAGCCGATATCGACCATCGCCGACAAGTCCTCCGTTACCCCACGCTTCGGGCAAGTCCGGCATGCCGGACCCACTGGCGTCAGGTTCGGAGGGCCCCTGGGCGCTCTGGGTCTGTGCCATCGGTCCTCGCCGTCTCGTTCTCGGTGGGGGTCTGGTCGAGATCGCCCCGCCCACGGGCGGTACGGTTCCTGCTAGGCACGCTACAGCCTTCGCGCCGTACATCGGTTGGTGATGGACCGGCCATCAAACCTGTTGACGCCAAAGCGATGCAAATCGCGTGACGGGTTCTTGCTCATCCGGTCACGGAACGGGCACGCGGCTTGACGTGTCCGTGGCCTGGGGCAGACTTGGCCACGATATCCAGAACATCAAGATCAATGCGTCGAAACGTGCGCGTCAGAGTAGTGAGTGCGCCGAGGGGGAAGTACGAAATGAGCCAGTACGGCGCATCCGGCAGGTATCACGGCCACTCTCTGGCGAACGGCCGCTATCAACTGCGTGACCTGCTGGGCGAGGGCGGAATGGCCTCCGTTCACCTGGCCTATGACTCCGTACTGGACCGCCAGGTCGCGATCAAGACGCTCCACACCGAGCTGGGCCGCGAGCAGTCCTTCCGCGAGCGGTTCCGCCGCGAGGCCCAGGCTGTAGCGAAACTCACGCACACCAATATCGTCTCGGTCTTCGACACCGGCGAGGACTCCGTGGACGGCTCCCTGATGCCGTACATCGTCATGGAGTACGTCGAGGGCCAGCCGCTGCGCGCGGTTCTGGACGCCGATGTCCGGCAATACGGTGCGATGCCGACCGAAAAGGCACTGAAGATCACCGGCGATGTGCTGGCGGCACTGGAAATCAGCCATGAGATGGGGCTGGTCCACCGCGACATCAAGCCCGGCAACGTGATGATGACCAAGCGTAATGTGGTCAAAGTCATGGACTTCGGCATCGCCCGCGCCATGCAGTCCGGGGTCACCTCCATGACCCAGACCGGCATGGTCGTCGGCACCCCGCAGTACCTCTCCCCCGAGCAGGCGCTGGGCCGCGGCGTCGACGCCCGCAGCGACCTGTACTCGGTCGGCATCATGCTCTTCGAGCTGCTGACCGGACGGCTGCCCTTCGACGCGGACTCGCCGCTGGCCATCGCGTACGCGCACGTCCAGGAGGAGCCGGTCGCGCCCTCCACGATCAACCAGTCCATTCCCCCGGCGGTGGACGCGCTGGTCGCCCGCGCCCTGAAGAAGAACCCGAACGAGCGCTTCCCGACCGCCGAGGCCATGCGCGACGAATGCGCCCGGGTCACCCGTACCGGCCAGACCGGCGCCTCCCCGATCATCATCAGCGGCGGTCCGCCGGCCCGCAGCGGCGTCGGTGTCGGCTCGGCGGTCTTCCCGCCGATCGACCAGCAGACGCCCGCCCCCGGCCCCGGGAGCGTCCAGACGCCGTACCAGCCGCAGCCCTCGGCCGGGCAGTTCGGCGCCTTCGGCCCGTCCACCCCGGCCCCGGCCACCCCGCCGATGGGGCAGCACGGCTACCAGACCCCGACGCCGTCGTACCAGGGCCCCAGCACCCCGCCGCCGTACAGCATCTCGCCCTCGGCGCCGTCCGGAGGCGGCGGCAACGGCAACAAGCGCGTGATCATAGGCTCCGCCGTGGTCGCGGCGGTCGCGGTCATCGCCGTGGGCCTGGCCATCGCGTTCAGCGGTGACGGCGGCTCCAAGGACGAGAACAAGGGGGGCGGGGGCGGCGGACGGGCGAAGCCGTCGGCCTCCGACACCGCCGCGGGCTTCCGCATGGGAGACAAGACCAAGACGATCGAGGCCTCGAGGTGCACCGACGCCTACGAGAACTCGAACGAGAAGGGCACGTACTCGGTGCCCGACTTCCAGAACCTCTACATCGACTCGGTGAAGAAGTGCATCCGCGCCGCGGGCTGGAAGTACCGCGTGGTGCCCCAGGACGAGAATCTGTGGGGCAAGGGCACCGTCCTCAATTACACGTACCGGAACTACGAGCCGTACAACCCCAAGACGGACACCATCGAGCTGACCGTCTCCACGGGTAACCCGGGGTAGCCACGGCTCCGCGCCGATCACGCACCCGGCGCACCCCGGCGGACGCACCCCGCACGACTCCCGCCCGACTCCGCTCCACGCATGACGCCGCGGGCCGCACCTTCCGGTGCGGCCCGCGGCGTCGTTTCGTCGTGCGGTGCGTGGCTCAGAGATACGGACCCGAGCGGGCGCCGCCCGGCTTGGGCGCGTCCTCGTCCTCCTCGCCCCCGCCGAGCCCGGGCGGCAGCGCCCGGCGCATCTGCTCCAGCTGGGCGCGCGCCGCCATCTGCTGCGCGAACAGGGTGGTCTGGATGCCGTGGAACAGCCCCTCCAGCCAGCCGACCAACTGGGCCTGGGCGATGCGCAGTTCCGCCTCGGTGGGCACCGCCTCGTCCGTGAAGGGCAGCGACAGCCGCTCCAGCTCCCCGATCAGCTCGGGTGCGAGCCCGTCCTCCAGCTCCTTCACCGAGCTGGAGTGGATCTCCTTGAGCCGGACCCGGCTGGCCTCGTCGAGGGGTGCGGCGCGCACCTCCTCCAGCAGCTGCTTGATCATGCTGCCGATCCGCATGACCTTCGCGGGCTGCTCGACCATGTCGGTCACGGGAATCTCGCGCGACTCGTCGTCACCACTGCCCTCGCCTGAAGCGGGAGCACCGCCGCCGAGTGCCATGCCGTCCGGGCCGACGACCAGGACGTGCGGGCTCTCCTGCGCTCGTTCGTTCATCGGCTGGTTCATACCCCTATTGTTCCGCACCGGCATCCGGTCCGGCGGTCGAGGGTCGAGGATTCGGCGCCGATGTCAGCGGCGGCGCAGTCGCAGACCGAAGAACGCCAGGCCGAGGCCGAGACCGGTGAGCGCGAGACCGGTGCCCAGCGGCAGCACCCGCATCGCCCGCTCGCTGGGCTCGGCGGCGGTCCGCTGAGCGCCGTAAGGCTGCCCGGAGGGGAACGGCTCGCGCGCCTGGTGGCGGTCCGGACGCTGCGGCATGGGGAGGGAGGACGGCGTCCACTCGGGCACCAGGGAGAACCGCCCGGTCCCCTCGTCGCTCTCGTTCCCGCTCTCGTTCCCGTATCCGTCCGGGTCGCCGTCCCCGTCCCGCGTTCCGGCCGAGGGGTCCTCGTCCGGCGGTGAGGGGGCGGGCGGCCGGATACGGCCGGGGTGGGTACGGCCCTCGCCCGCCCGGGTGCCCGCCAGCCCGCCGTCGTCGTCGGCGGCGGGGGTGGTGGCGGCGGTGGAGGTGGCGGATGCGGCGTGGGCGGCCTGGGCCGCCTGGGCGGCGGTCAGGGCGGTGCCCGCCAGCAGGGCCGCCGCGGGGAGTGTGCGGAGTATCGCGGGGTTCACGGTGGTCACCCTCCCGTGCCGAACCGTAGCGTAACGGGATCAGCGTCACATGAGGGTACGTACCGGGCACTCTGGGCGCCGCCGTACGGACCGCGACACCGCTATGGCTGCGACGCCGCCGTCCGTACGGCCGGGGCCGGGCCGGGGCCGGGCCGGGGCCGGGCCTGCCCGCGCCGCTCAGGTCGTCAGCAGGGCCGGTGCCGGGCCACTCCGGGCGTCTGCCCGCGCCGCTCAGGTCGTCAGCAGGATCTTCCCCACGTGCTCGCTGGCCTCCAGCAGCCGGTGGGCCTCCGGGGCATCCCGCATCGGAACGGTGCGGTAGACGATCGGGCGGACCCGGCCGCCCGCGATCAGCGGCCAGACATGCTCCCGCACCGCCGCGACGATCGCCGCCTTCTGCGCCAGCGAGCGGCCCCGCAGTCCGGTGGCCGTCACGGCGGCGCTCTTGGAGAGCAGAGCGGCCAGGTTCAGCTCGGCCTTCGTCCCGCCCTGCAGCCCGATGATCGCCAGTCGGCCGTTGGTGGCGAGCGTCTCCACATTCCGGGCGAGGTACTTCGCGCCGACGATGTCCAGGATGACGTCGGCCCCCACGCCGTCGGTGGCCCGGCGGACCTCCTCGACGAAGTCCTGCTCGCGGTAGTCGATCAGGATGTCGGCGCCCAGCTCCCGGCAGGCCGCCAGCTTCTCCGGGCCGCCCGCGGTGACCGCGACCCGCGCCCCGACCGCCTTGGCCAGCTGGATCGCCATGGTGCCGATACCGCTCGATCCGCCGTGCGCCAACAGCGTCTCGCCCGGCCGGAGATGGGAGATCATGAAGACGTTGGACCATACGGTCGCGGTCACTTCGGGCAGCGCGGCGGCCGTGACCAGGTCCACGCCCTCGGGGAGGGGCAGCAGCTGCCCCGAGGGAACCACCACCTTCTCCGCATATCCACCGCCCGCGAGCAGGGCGCACACCTCGTCGCCCACGGCCCAGCCGGTGACGCCGGGGCCCAGCGCCGAGATCCGGCCCGAGCACTCCAGTCCGGGGTAGGGCGCGGCTCCGGGGGGCGGCGGATAGACGCCCTGGCGCTGCAGCACATCCGCGCGGTTGACACCGGCGGCGGCCACGTCGACCAGGACCTCGCCCTCACCGGGTTCGGGATCGGGAACCTCGGCCCACACCAGGGCTTCGGGGCCACCGAGTTCGGGAATCGTGATCGCATGCATGGCCGCGAGGCTACTCCTGGACCAGCGGCGCGCGAACGATCGTGATCAGCCGGTCGGCCGCCTGCAGCGGGCTGGCGTCGGGGTCGTCGTACGCGAGCAGACGATGGCCGCGCAGCACCGACACCACGAGGTCGTCGGTGTCCCGCACCGACTTGCCCACCTCCGCCTTCACCACCGTGCGCTCCACCAGGTCCAGGCCCGAGCCCTGCTGGATCAGATCCTCGATCACCGCCCCGGCCGTCGGGCTCTGCACGCTCATGCCCAGCAGCCGGCCCGCCGCGCTGGCGCTGGTGATCACCGCGTCGGCTCCGGACTGGCGCAGCAGCGGCGCGTTCTCCTCCTCGCGGACCGCCGCCACGATGTTGGCGCCCCGGTTGAGCTGCCGGGCCGTCAGCGTGACCAGGACGGCGGTGTCATCGCGCTGGGTGGCGATCACGAACTGGCGGGCGCGCTGCGCCTCCGCGCGCAACAGCACATCGCTGCGGGTCGCGTCGCCCACCACGCCGGCGAACCCGTCCGCGTTCGCCGCCTCGATCACCTTGTGGTTGGGGTCGACCACGACCACCCGGTTCTTGGCCAGCCCCGTCGCGCAGAGGGTCTGCACCGCGGACCGCCCCTTCGTGCCGAAGCCGACGACGACGGTGTGATCACGCAACGCTGACCTCCAGCGGTTCAGGCGGTACTGCTCGCGGGTCCGTTCGGCCAGGACTTCCAGTGTGGTACCGACCAGGATGATCAGAAAGAGCACGCGCAACGGCGTGACCAGCAGGATGTTGCTGAGCCGCGCGCTGTCGCTGTACGGCACGATGTCGCCGTATCCGGTCGTCGACAGCGTGACGGTCGAGTAGTAGACGGCGTCGAGGAAGTCGACGTTTTCGTCGGAGTTGTCGTGGTAGCCGGTGCGGTCGACGTACACGATGACCACGGTCAGCACCAGCACCAGCAGCGCCAGCAGCAGTCGACTGGCGACCTGGCGCAGCGGGCCCGCGCGGAAGCGGGGCAGATGGACGCGGTGGCCGCCGTCCTCGGGAGTGCGGGCGGCCGCGTCATGGCTGGGCAGCTTCACGCCGGGCCCTCCTCGGGGGATATGTCCTCGCCGTCCCGGTGGCCCGCTGCCTTGTCCGTGCGGTGGCTCGCTCGGGGTGCGCGGTGGCCGGCTTGGGGTGCCCGGTGGGCTCGGTCCGCGGGGCGCCCTTGGTCCGCGTGGCGGGCTTGGTCCGCGGGGCGGGCTTGGTCCGCGCGGCGCGCTTGGCCCCCGTAGCTCAGTTGCTCGGTCGCGATCGCCGACCACGGGAGATCCAGCACCTCGACCTCGGTGCCCCGCTTCGCCCCGCCCGGCGGGATCACGGCGAGGCCGTCGGCCACCGCGATTCCGCGCAGCATCGCCGGACCGTTGAAGCGCAACGGCACCGCCGCGTCCTGCCGGAAGGTCACGGGGACCAGCCGGGTGTCCCGCGGATGCCCCTGTACGGCCTCGGCCAGCGGGGCCGGGCCGGGGGCGGGGGCCGGGCGGCCCGTCAGCGTCCGCAGCAGCGGCTCCGCGAGGGTCAGCAGACCGGACACCGCCGCGAGCGGATTGCCCGGGAGCCCCACCAGATGGCGGGCGGGGCGGGTTTGAGGTCCGGGGGTTTCGGACTTTTCGGAGGTCCCGGGGCCTTCGGGGCTTTCGGGGCTCTGAGGGTTCTCGCGGCTCTCGCGGCTCTCGCGGTGCTCGGGCTTCTCGCGGTGCTCGGGTGCCAGGCGGGCGAGCAGCATGGGGTGGCCGGGGCGCACCGCCACCCCGTCCACCAGCAGTTCGGCGCCCAGGCGGCGCAGGGTGGGGTGGACGTGGTCCACCGGGCCTGCGGCCGTGCCCCCGGTCGTCACGACGACATCGGCGGACGACTCGGCCACCGCGGCGCACACCGCGTCCGCCTCGTCGGCCAGCCGCCGGGTGCCCGTGACCTCGGCACCGAGCGCCCGCAGCCACGGCCCGACCATCGGCCCCAGCGCGTCCCGGATCCGGCCGTCGTGCGGCAGCCCCTCGGTGAGCAGCTCATCGCCGAGGACCAGCACCTCGACGCGCGGCCTGCGCACCGTCGGCAGTTCGTCGTACCCGGCCGCGGCGGCCAGGCCCAGCACGGCCGGGGTGACCAGGGTCCCGGCGGGGAGCAGCTGATCGCCGCTGCGGCACTCCTGGCCGCGGGTGCGGATGTCCTGGCCGAGGACGACGGGGTGGGCGGCGGACGCGTGGAGCCAGCCGTCGTCCGCGGCGGTGCCGTACTCGCTGCGCAGCACGGCGGTGGCGCCGGGCGGGACGCGGGCGCCGGTGGCGATGCGGACGGCGTGGCCGTCGGGCAGGGCGGCCGCCTCACCGTGTCCGGCGAGGATGCCATGGTCCTGGCCCTCGTCATCGGTGGGCAGCCGCCAGGGGCCGGGGCCCGCGAGCGCCCAGCCGTCCATGGCGGAGGTGTCGAAGGGCGGCAGATCGGTGAGTGCGGCGAGCGGTGCGGCCAGGACCTGCCCGAGCGCCTCGGACAGCGGCCGCATCACCGGGGCGGCGTGGGCGGCCTCCTTGACGGCGGCGCGGGCGGCGATGGCGCGGGCGTCGGGCCAGGAGGTGGGGCTGGGGTGCGGTTCGTCCATGAGGGGGTGCGGGTGGGAGGTGGGGGCGGCTGGGGTGCGTTTCGGGTGCGGGGCCGGGGTCTGCGGGGCGGGGGCGCTGGACCGCATGCTTTTGCTGCCAGTCCCCTCTGACGTCGAGTTACCCAGAAATTGGCGCCACACGTATACGTCGGCGTCCGAAATCCCCTCCCCGCCCGCCCCGTCCCCTCCCCTCTCCTCGCGGCTCGCCCGCCGTTTCCCCGGCCGCTCATGGGCCAGGTCGAGTGCGGTCTCGGCCCAGTCCGTGCCGGTCGAGCCGGCGCTGCCACCGCGGCCTCGTTCCGGGGCGGGCCGGTCCGGGCGGCCGTTGGCCAGGTTGAGGGCCGCGTCCGCCCAGTCCTCCTCGTCGGAGTACCCGGGGCCCTCCGGTGCGGGCTCCGCCTCGTTGGCCAGCGCCAGCGCCTCGTCGACCTCTCGATCGAGCGGGTCCCCGTCCCGGGGGGTGCGTGGTGTCACTGCTCCTCGGCCCAACGTGCGGCCAGCGCCGCGGCCTTCTCGGTCGCGGCGGCCAGTGCCTCCGGGCCGCCGCCCTTCTGGGCCGCGGCGTAGCCGACGAGGAAGGTGGTCAGGGGGGCGGCGGGCCGGGCGACGCCATGTGCGGCGTCACGGGCCAGATCGAGTAGCGCCGCGGTGTCGACATCCAGGTCGATCCCGAGCTCGGCCTTGACTGCGGTAATCCATTCATCCAACACGCGTCCATGCTCCCTGATCCGTGCTCGAGCCGTGGTGATGTCCTCCCAGGTGTCGCAGTCGAACGACGCCGTGGGGTGCGGGAGGCGGGCCAGTGCCAGCTCGGAGACGAGGAGGCGCAGGGGCAGCCCGCCGAGGCCGCCGTGTTCGGTGGCGAGGAGGGCGATCTCGCGGCGCAGCGGCTCGGCGCGGTAGGCGGCGACGAGGGGCTGCTGGCGGCCGTCGGAGTCGATGAGCACGGCGCCTTCGGTGCCCTCGACGCCGTCGGTGCCCTCGATGCCGTCGAGGAGGGTCTCCACGGTTTCGGGGGTGAGGAAGGGCAGATCGGCGGAGAGGACGAGGACGACGGGGGCGGTGGTCTGCCGGACGCCCGCGTCGACGGCCGCGACCGGGCCGCCGCCGGGGGGCTCCTCCCGGGCCCACCGCACGGGCCGCACCGTGGGCCTGCGCGGGCCGACGACGACGGTCCGCCCGGCGCCGCGGCAGGCGTCCAGCACCCGGTCGAGCAGGGCACGCCCGCCCACCCGCAGTGCGGGCTTGTCCACCCCGCCGAGCCGCCGGGCGGCGCCCCCGGCCAGGATCACCGCGTCATACGCACCTGGAGTCACCCCATGAGTATGGCGCCGCCCGGCATCCGCTACAGCCGTCGCAACAACACTCCGCTACAGCCGTCGCAACAACACCAGGGGCTGCTCCACGCAGTCGGCCACGTACCGCAGGAATCCGCCGGCGGTGCCCCCGTCGCACACCCGGTGGTCGAAGGTGAAGGAGAGCTGCACCACCTGGCGCACCGCCAGCTCGCCCTGGTGCACCCAGGGCTTCGGGGTGATCCGGCCGACCCCGAGCATCGCCGCCTCGGGGTGGTTGATGATCGGCGTCGAGCCGTCGACCCCGAAGACCCCGTAGTTGTTCAGGGTGAAGGTGCCGCCGGTGAGCTGCGCGGGGGCGAGCGTCCCGGTCCGCGCGGCCTCGGTCAGCCGGGCGATCTCCTCGGACAGCCCCTCTATGGTCCGCGTCTGCGCGTCGCGCACCACGGGGACCACCAGACCCCGGTCGGTCTGCGCGGCGAAGCCGAGGTGGACGTCGGGGAGCCGGATGATCTCCCGGCCTTCCCAGTCCACCGTGGCGTTGAGCTCGGGGAAGCGCGCCAGGGCCGCCGTGCAGATACGGGCCAGGAGGGCGAGCACCGAGACCTTGGGCCCGCCCGCGGTGTTCATCGCCGCGCGGGCGGCGAGCAGTTCGGTCGCGTCGGCGTCCACCCAGCAGGTCGCGTCGGGGATCTCGCGCCGGCTGCGGGCGAGCTTGTCGGCCACGGCGCCCCGCACACCGCGCAGCGGAACCCGCTGCCCCTCCGAGGCGACCGCGGGGGCGGGCTCGGGCGCGAGTGCGGGGCCGGGTGCCGGGGCGGGCGCGGCCGCGGGGGCCGCCACCGCTCGCTCCACGTCGGCCCGCAGAATCAGCCCCTCCGGGCCCGATCCCTTGAGCCGGCGCAGATCGACGTCGTGCTCCCGGGCCAGCCGCCGTACCAGGGGCGAGATCACCGGCAGGGGCCCGGCGGGGGCCACCGCCACCGTCTCGCGCGGCGGCCCGGGGGAGAGCTGGACGCGACGGCGCCGCGCGGCGGGACCGGCCGTGCCATAGCCGACCAGCACATTGCCCGATCCGCCGTCGGCCGGGCTCTCGGTGACCGGCGGAGCGGAGCCGTCGTCCGAGCCCTCCGGCACGGCGACCGTGATCAGCGGCGCCCCGACCGGCACCTCCGCGCCCTCCTCGCCGTAACGGGCCGTCACCACGCCGCCGTAGGGGCACGGCACGTCCACCATCGCCTTGGCCGTCTCGACCTCGACCACCGCCTGGTCGACCGCGACCACATCACCGACCTGGACCAGCCAGCGCACGATCTCGGCGCCGGTCAGCCCCTCGCCCAGATCGGGCAGGGTGAACTCCCGTACGACAGCCATCAGACGGCGCTCCCCTCGGTCCACTCCGACTCCCACTGCAGCCGGGCGACGGCGTCCAGCACCCGGTCCACACCGGGCAGATGGTGCCGCTCCAGCATGGGCGGCGGGTAGGGGATGTCGAATCCGGCGACCCGCAGCACGGGCGCCTCCAGATGGTGGAAGCAGCGCTCGGTGACCCGGGCGGCGATCTCCCCGCCGGGCCCGCCGAAGCCGGTGGCCTCGTGGACGACGACCGCGCGGCCGGTGCGGCGCACGGAGGCACACACCGTGTCGTCGTCGAAGGGGACGAGCGAGCGCAGATCGACGACCTCCAGATCCCAGCCCTCGGCCCGGGCCGCCTCGGCGGCTTCGAGGCACACCGGCACGGAGGGGCCGTAGGAGATCAGGGTGGCGCTCTGCCGGCCGCCGGTGGCGGGCCTGCGCACCACCGCGCGCCCGATCGGCGGCACCTGCTCGGGGGCGTCGGCCGACCAGTCGGCCTTGGACCAGTACAGCCGCTTGGGCTCGAGGAAGATCACGGGGTCGTCGGAGGCGATGGCGGCGCGCAGCAGCCCGTAGGCGTCGGCGACGGTCGCGGGGGCGACGACATGGAGGCCGGGGGTGGCCATGTAGTAGATCTCGGAGGAGTCGCTGTGGTGCTCGACGCCGCCGATGCCGCCCCCGTAGGGCACCCGCACGGTGATCGGCATCGGCATCGCGCCCCGGGTGCGGTTGCGCATCCGCGAGACATGGCTGATGAGCTGCTCGAACGACGGGTAGGCGAAGGCGTCGAACTGCATCTCGACCACCGGCCGCAGCCCGTACATGGCCATGCCCACGGCGGTGCCGAGGATGCCGGCCTCGGCGAGCGGCGTATCGGTGCAGCGGTCCTCGCCGAACTCCTTGGCGAGCCCGTCGGTGATCCGGAAGACGCCGCCCAGGGTGCCCACGTCCTCGCCGAGGACATGGACGGACGGGTCGGCGGCCATGGCGTCGCGCAGCGCGCGGCCGAGCGCCTGGGCCATGGTGGCGGGCTTACGGGCGGTGTCGGCCCCGATGGCGGTGGTCATCACTCCCCCTTCCCGGAGTCGCCGGCCTCGGCGTCGAGCTCCGCGCGCAGCTGGGCCGCCTGCTCGCGCAGCTGGCCGGTCCGGTCGGCGTAGACGTGCTCGAAGAGCTCCATGGGATCGAGGACCGCGTCCTGGTGCATGCGCGTGCGCAGATCGGCGGCGAGCCGCTCCGCGGACTCCCGGGCGGCCCGGACTCCCTCGTCGTCCAGCAGACGGCGATCCCGCATGGCGTCCTCCAGGAGCGCTATCGGGTCGTGTGCCTGCCACGCCTCGACCTCGGAGTCGGGGCGGTAGCGGGTGGCGTCGTCGGCGTTGGTGTGGGCGTCGATGCGGTAGGTGACCGCCTCGACCAGGGTGGGGCCGCCTCCGCCGCGGGCCCGGCGCACCGCCTCCGCCAGGACCTGGTGGACGGCGGCCACGTCATTGCCGTCGACGAGGCGGCCGGGCATCCCGTACCCGACCGCCTTGTGGGCGAGGGAGGGCGCGGCGGTCTGCTTGGCGAGCGGGACGGAGATGGCGAAGCCGTTGTTCTGCACGAGGAAGACCACCGGGGCGTGCCAGACGGCCGCGAAGTTGAGGGCCTCGTGGAAGTCGCCCTCGCTGGTGCCGCCGTCGCCGACCAGGGCGAGGGCCACGACATCGTCGCCCTTGAGGCGGGCGGCGTGGGCGAGGCCGACGGCGTGCGGCAGCTGGGTGGCCAGCGGGGTGCACAGCGGGGCCACGCGGTGCTCGTGGGGGTCGTAGCCGGAGTGCCAGTCGCCGCGCAGCAGGGTCAGGGCGTCGACGGGGTCGAGCCCGCGGACCACGGCGGCCAGGGTGTCGCGGTAGCTGGGAAAGAGCCAGTCGCGGTCCTCCAGCACCAGCCCGGCCGCGACCTGGCAGGCCTCCTGCCCGGTGGAGGAGGGGTAGACGGCCAGCCGGCCCTGCCGGGTGAGGGCGGTGGCCTGGGTGTTGTAGCGGCGGCCGCGCACCAGCTCGCGGTGGAGCCGGGTCAGCAGATCGGGGGAGATGTCGGCGGCAGCGGCGGTGCCCAGCAGGCGGTACGGCTCCGCGTCGGGCAGCAGCGGCGCGGCCTCGACGCGGGGCTGCCAGCCGGGCGGGGGAGTGGGCCGGTAGGCACCGGGCTGCTCAAGGACCGTCATGTCGCGACCTCCTGGGCGTGGCGTACGGCGGGAGGGCGGGACGTGCCGTGCGGCATCGCCCTCCCCCTACCGATTGTTCGGTCGTTGACGCATTTTGGCTACAGGCGACCCAAGCCTGTGGACAAACGGTTCTGCAGCGCCTGTGATGAAGACAGGACGTCCATGAAGGGGAGGCGGGACGATATGCGGGGCGAACAGATGGCCAATCCGGACGGCAAACCCCCGGCCCGGCCCCTGGACGCCATCGACCACGACATCCTGCGTCTGCTCCGAACGGATGGCCGTGCCTCCATACGCTCCGTTGCCGAGCAGGTGCACGTCTCGCGCGCCAACGCCTACGCCCGGATCAACCGCCTGATCGACGACGGAGTGATCCGGGGCTTCAGCGCCCGGGTGGACCAGGAACGGGCCGGGCAGGGCGCGTCCGCGTACATCACGCTGAAGATCGTCCAGAATTCCTGGCGCACCGTGCGCGAACAGCTCCGCCAGCTCCCCGGGGCCGCCCACATCGCCCTGGTCAGCGGGGACTTCGATGTGCTTCTCCTGGTGCACACCGAGGACAACCGCTCGCTGCGCGAGCTGGTCCTCACCCGGATCCAGGCCATACCGGAGGTGCTGAGCACCCGGACGCTGCTGGTCTTCGAGGAGACGGATCTGGACTCGGAGCCGTAGCGGGGACCGGAGCGCTCAGCGCTCCGTGCGCAGGCCCGCGAACGCCGTACGGACCACGGCCTCGGCCACTTCCTGGGAGGTCGCGGCCCCGCCGCGGCCCGGCCGGTACCACTCCACAATGGAGTTGATCATGCCGAAGAGCAGCCGGGTCGCCAGCCGGGCGTCCACATCGGACCGCAGGTCGCCGTCGGCCGCCGCCTGCTTGAGCAGCTCCGCGACCTGGTGGTCGAACTCCCGGCGCCGCTCCATGGCCCACCGCTCGGTGTCCGTGTTGCCCCGGACCCGCAGCAGCAGGGTGACGTAGGGCAGCTCCTCCATCAGCACCTCGCTGGTGCGCCGGGTCACATGCTCCAGCCGTTCGATCGCCCGCCCGTCGCGCGCGGCGGGCTCCTGGAGGATGCCGAACAGCCCGTCCAGCGCACGGCTTATGGCGAGCCGGAGCAGCTCCTCCTTGCCCTTCACATGGTGGTAGATGGAGGACTTGGAGATCCCCGCGGCCCGGGAGAGGTGCTCCATGGAGGTGCCGTCGTAGCCACGCTCGTTGAACACCTCCACGGCGACCGCGAGCAGCGATTCGGGCGTGTAGGTGTCGCGCTTGGCCATGGTCATGATTAGAGCAGCCTCTCATCGGCGGCGGCACGCCGGATCAGCGCCTGGGAGGGGGCATAGCGACCGGTCGGGCAGGCTTGATGGAGGTTGCGCAGCGTGTCGCGCACCCAGCGGGCGCCGAGCGCGTGCCCCCAGGCCAGCGGCCCGCGCGGGTAGTTGACCCCTGTCAGCATGGCGGTGTCTACGTCCCCGGGGCTCGCCACCCCGCGGGCTACGGCGTCCTCGGCGAAGTCCACGAGCATCGCGACCGTGCGGGCCACGACCATGCCGGGCACGTCCTGGACCACGCTGACCGCCTTACCGAGCGCCTGGAACAGGCCGATCGCGGACCGCAGGGGCTCCTCGCCGGCGGCCGGGGAGGGGGCGAGGGCGATACGGGTGGCGGTGCGGTAGTCCAGCGCCAGGTCGAAGCGGACCGTCGCGGCGAAGGGGTCGTCGGTGGCGGTCGTGCCGTCGGTCAGGGACAGGCGGGTGCCGTCGGGCAGGGCGAGATGTCCCCCGACGGGCTCGCGGGTCACCGGGATGCCCGCCTCCTCCATGAGGCCCACCAGCCCTTGCGCCGGCCCCAGGTCGCCGTGGAGGGCGACCTTCGCGGGCGGCTCGCACGGCTCGGCGGTGTGCGGGGCGGGCCGCCCGGCGCCCTCGGAGTGGTCGAACCAGCCGTGGCCGGTCTTGCGGCCGAGCCGTCCGGCGGCCACGAGCTGCCGCTGGGCGAGCGACGGGGTGAATTTCGGATCGTGGAACAACGCTTCCCACACGGATCGGGTGACGGCCTCGTTCACGTCCTGGCCGATCAGGTCGGTGAGCTCGAAGGGGCCCATCCGGAAGCCGCCGGACTCCCGCAGCACGGCGTCCAGGGTGGCCGGGTCGGCGGCGCGCTCCTCATACGCCCGGAACGCCTCGGCGTAGAAGGGGCGGGCGATCCGGTTGACGATGAACCCGGGGGTGTCGGCGCAGCGCACCGGGGTCTTTCCCCAGGCCGCGACGGTGGCGTGGGCACGGTCGGCGGCGGCCTCGTCCGTGGCGGCGCCGCGCACCACCTCCACCAGCGGCATCAGCGGGGCGGGATTGAAGAAGTGCAGACCGACGAGGCGGCCGGGACGGCGCAGGACGCCCGCGACGGCCGTGACGGAGAGGGAGGAGGTGTTGGTGGCGAGCAGAGCGCCGTCGGAGACCACCGACTCCAGCGCGGTGAACAGCTGCTGCTTGGCGCCGAGTTCCTCGAGGATCGCCTCGGCCACCAGCTCCGCCTCGGCCAGGTCCGCGAGGTCGGCGACGGGGGCGAGCCGGCCGAGGGCCGCGTCACGGTCGGCGGCCGTGAGCCGTTCCTTGGCGACCAGCCGGTCGAGCCGGGCCGCGATGGCGTCGGCGGCCTGGGAGACACGACCGGGCGCCGCGTCGTAGAGCCGCACGGGATGGCCCGCGGCCAGCGCCACCTGGGCGATCCCCTGGCCCATCGTGCCGGTGCCGATGACGGCGACGACGCCGGCGCGGTCGATCCCACGGTCGCTCGCAGTCATGCCGCAGATCCTTTTCGACGAAGTTGTCCACAGGTTCGTCAGGCCCTCTTGTCCCGACCGATCGTTCGGTTACTCTAACTCTGTCGCCCGTTCCAGCCCAGCCCCCAGCTCGACGAGGAGTTGGTCAGTCGTGACCGCCGCACTCACCACCGCGCAGTTGACGCAAGAACACCGCCCCACCCTCGACCAGGCCCTGGAGGCGATTCGTACCCGCGCCTATTGGTCCCCGCACCCCGAGCACCCGAAGGCTTACGGCGGCGAGGGCGAGAGCGGGCGCCCGAGCCTGAGCGTCGCCGAGGGCCAGGCGGCGTTCGAGGCGCTGCGCGGCCGGCGCATCGAGCTGGACCAGCCGGGCACCGATGGCTGGACGGGCTCCGAAGTCTCGCCGTTCGGCGTCGAGATGGGCATGGAGTATCCGCATCCGGACCTCGATGTGCTCCTCCCGGCGATGCGGGCGGGGATGTCCGCCTGGCGGGAGGCCGGCCCGGAGACGCGGGCCATGGTGTGTCTGGAGATCCTGGCCAGGATCGGCGCCCGGTCGCATGAGTTCGCCCAGGCCGTCATGCACACCAGTGGTCAGGCGTACATGATGGCCTTCCAGGCAGGCGGCCCCCACGCCCAGGACCGCGGCCTGGAGGCGGTGGCTTACGCGTTCGCCGAGCAGACCCGCACCCCCGGCGCCGCGGACTGGTCCAAGCCGCAGGGCAAGCGCGACCCGCTGCGCCTGCGCAAGACGTTCACGGCCGTCCCGCGCGGCATCGCGCTGCTGATCGGCTGCAACACCTTCCCGACGTGGAACGGCTATCCGGGGCTCTTCGCCTCGCTCGCCACCGGCAATCCGGTGCTGGTCAAGCCCCACCCCCAGGCCGTGCTGCCGCTGGCGCTGACCGTCCAGGTGGCGCGGGAGGTGCTGAAGGAGGCGGGGTTCAGCCCGGATCTGGTGGCGCTGGCCGCCGAGCGGCCGGACGAGGGGATCGCCAAGATCCTCGCCGTCCGCCCCGAGATCCGCATCATCGACTACACGGGCTCGACCGCCTTCGGCGACTGGCTGGAGACCCATGCCCGCCAGGCCCAGGTCTTCACCGAGAAGGCGGGGGTCAACACGGTGGTGATCGACTCCACCGACGACTACCAGGGCATGCTGGCCAACCTGGCGTTCTCGCTGTCCCTCTACAGCGGCCAGATGTGCACCACCCCGCAGAATCTGCTGATCCCCCGGGACGGCATCACCACCGACGCCGGCCCCAAGACCTACGACGAGGTGGTGGCCGACCTGGCGGCGGCGGTGGACGGGCTGCTGGGCGACGACGCCCGGGCGAGTGCGCTGCTGGGCGCGATCGTGGGCCCGCGGGTCCAGGAGCGGCTGGAGGCCGCGCCCGGCCTGGGCGCGGTCGCCCTGGCCTCGCGCACGGTGACCCACCCCGACTTCCCGGGCGCCACGGTGCGTACGCCGCTGATGGTCAAGGCGGACGGCGCCCGCAAGTTCTGGGAGGGGGCCGACGCTGACGCGCCCTATCTGTCCGAGTGCTTCGGCCCGGTCTCCTTCGCCGTCGCCGTCGACTCCACACAGGACGCGGTCGCGCTGCTGCGCCGGACCACCCGGGACAAGGGCGCGATGACGGTCGGCGCGTACACCTCCTCACCGGAGGCGGAGCGGCTGATCGAGGAGGCGTGCCTGGAGGAGTGCGCCCAGCTGTCGCTCAATCTGACCGGCGGGGTGTATGTGAACCAGACCGCGGCCTTCTCGGACTACCACGGCTCGGGCGGCAACCCGTCGGCCAACGCCACGCTGTGCGACGGGGCGTTCGTGGCCGGCCGCTTCCGGATGATCGAGGTCCGCCGCCCGGCGGAGTAACGGGCCCGGTGAGCGGGGCGGGGCGGGTCACCGCGCCGCCCCGCCATGACACCGTCTCGGGCGGGCGGGCCTGCGCTCAGGCCGGCCGATCAGGGCCACCCCAGTGGAAGAGGGCCATGGCCACGCTGGTGGCCAGGTTGTAGCTGGAGACCTGTGGCCGCATGGGAAGGGCCACCAGCCTGGTGGCCCGCTTCCGCAGCTCCGGCGAGATCCCGTGCCGTTCGGAGCCGAAGGCCAGCAGCGCGTCATCGGGGATGGTCACGGACCGGATGTCCTCCCCCTCCGCGTCCAGCACATACAGCGGCCCCTCCGGGAGGGCGTCGCCCGGCAGCCGCTCGACCGCGGTGGCGAAGTGGAGCCCGGCGCCGGACCGCACGGCGTTCGGATGCCAGGGATCGATATCGCCGGTGGTGACCACGCCGGTGGCCCCGAAGCCCGCGGCGAGCCGGACCACGGCACCGACGTTCCCCAGGTTGCGGGGGTTGTCCAGGACGACCACCGGGGCAGTCCGGGGCCGCCTGGACAGCTCGTCCAGATTGCCCTGCCGGCCGCGCCGTACCGCCAAGGCGGCGACCCGTGTGGGGTGCACCCGGGGCACCAGATCGCGCAGGGTCCCGGCCTCCACCTCCACCAGGAGATCCGCGATCGTCTCGGTGAGATCGTCGGCGAGGCCCTCGGCGAGTTCCACGGCGGCCGCCTTGTCGCTGGTAACCGCGGCGCGCACGTCCGCTCCGAACCGCAGCGCGTGTTTCAGCGCGTGGAAGCCGTCGAGCAGGACGGTCTCGGGGGCCGTCGCGCGCCAGTGCCGTACGGCCTGCGCGGCCTCGTCATCGATCATTCCCCCAGCGTACGAGGGTGTCGGCCGCGGGTTTCCCGTCGCTCTCCCGCACCCGCTGCCCCGGCAGCCGCACCGCGCGCGCCGTCAGCCGGTCCCGGGCCCGGCCCAGCGGCCCCTCGGCCCAGCGCAGGAAGTTCGTCGGCAGGAAGACCGAGTCCGCCGCGATCACGGCGAGCGAGAAGAAGGGCAGCCCCAGCATCACGGCGATGCCGAGGTGTTCCAGCATCAGCAGGACCAGCATCACGTTCTTGGCCCGCCGGTTGAGCAGGGTGAACGGAAAGGCCACCTGGACGATGACCGTGCCGTAGGTCAGCACCATCACCAGGGTGCCGCTGGAGGCCATGAGGTCGGTCAGCCCCGGCCAGGGCGAGAAGTAGTCCAGATGCAGCGGGTAGTAGAGGGCGGTACCGTCCTGCCAGCGCGAGCCCTGGATCTTGTACCAGCCGGCCGTGGCGTACAGCAGACACACCTCGGCCATGATCACCACCAGGGTGCCGTTGTGCGCCACATTGGCGAGCGCGTCCAGAACGGTGCGCGGCTCCCCCGGTGCGTAGCGCTGGACGAGCCACCAGCCGGCCTGGACGATCCACAGCCCCCACAGCACGGTGGCCCAGCCCAGCCCGGGCAGCGGGCCGTCGGAGATCACGGAGAGCCGGGCGTCGGTGAACAGCTGCACCCAGAGCAGGGCGGTCCCGGTGACGGCCCACAGCACGATGCCGGTGGTATCGCGCGGCGGCCGCTCCCGGTCCGCCTGCCGGGCCGCCCGGCGCGCGTCCAGCGACCACACCTGACCGCACCGGGTCAGCACCAGGTACATCGACATCAGATGGATGAGATTGTCGCCGCCGTCCCCCACGAAGATGGAGCGGTTCTGCAGCGACAGCACCCCGATCATGAACAGCACGGACATGGTGCGGGTGCGCCAGCCCATCAGCAGCAGCGCGCTGGAGACGAGGGCGAGGGCGTAGACGGCCTCGAACCACACCCCGCCGTCGGACCACATGAGCGCGCTGAAGGCGCGGTTGCCGTCGATCAGCCGCGCGGCCATGTCCCAGTTCCACGGACCGTCCGGCCCGTACAGCTCCCGGCGGTACGGCCATTCGCGCACCAGGAAGAGGAGCCAGGTGAAGGAGAAGCCGATGCGCACCGCGGCGCTCTGCCGGGGGCCGAGCGCGGCTCCGGTGACGCGGGCGTAGCCGTGCGCCACGGCGGTCTGGAGGCGGGCGGAGGGGGTCACCGGCTCTTCGCCTCCGGGATGTCGTCGGTGGTCACCGTCCACCACGGCAGCGTCCGGTAGATCGTCTTGGTGTCGATCTTCTCGTCGCTCCAGGACGGCGGGGCCACCGGAGTGGTCGCGGAGCGCACCTGTATTCGCTCCACGGCGCCGCCGTCCTCCTCGGGGCCGAAGCGGAGCATCACGATCCGGCGGATGTACTGCTCGGAGAGGCTGCCGCGCATGCCCTGCGGCCGCTCCTGCGCGTCGTGCGAGCCGACGTAGAACTCCCAGGCGCGGCGCAGCTCGTTCTGCTGGGTGTGGCTGGGCAGCGGGTTGTGGCGGATGGCCGCCCCGTCCTGGGCCGAGAGGTCGCGCCAGCCGGTGGTCGCGGTGCCGCCCTCGCGGGTGCGGATCTCGGCGCGGGCCTGGACGGAGATGTTCTGCTGGAGCGGGTTGGGGGCGAAGAGCTTCCAGACCCGTTCGAACTCCGGATAGATGTAGTCGTCGATCGCCGCGCCGTGCCGCTTGGTGAGGGTGTTGGGCGGTGAGACGGCGAGAAAGGCCGCCGAGACGTGGATCGCGGCGGCGACGGCGGCGACCGCGATGCCCACCGCGATGATCAGCTGGGCGGGCAGGGAGAGCGCGGCGAGCGGTGCCGCCACGTCGTCGTCCGGCTTCGGCTCCGTCGACTCCGGTTCCGGTTCCGTCGGTTCCGGTTCCGGTTCCGGCTCCGTCCCGGCCATGCCCAGCCCCGCCATACCCCGCCCCGCTCCCGATGGTCCAGGTCTTCGCGCACGCCGGTCGAGCGCGCGCCCCGTGGCCCCCACGTCCCCGGCACCGTACCCATGCGGAACCACTCGGCACAGCGTCCTCAGCGTTATCCACAGGGTTGACACCCTACGTTCCTCAGCACACCATTGAACCGAACGATCGGTCGGTCGGCTGGCCGGTCGGCGGAGACGGACGGGCGGAGGGGCTTCGCATGACGACGATGGCGGCGGACGCGGGGGCGTACGAGGCGGTGTTCGACGCCGCCCTGGCCGCGGACGAGCGCATCGAGCCGCGCGACTGGATGCCCGATGACTACCGGGCCACGCTGGTGCGGCAGATGGCGCAGCACGCCCACTCGGAGATCATCGGCATGCAGCCGGAGGCCAACTGGATCACCCGCGCCCCCTCGCTGCGGCGCAAGGCGATCCTGATGGCCAAGGTCCAGGACGAGGCGGGCCACGGTCTGTATCTCTACAGCGCGGCGGAGACCCTGGGCACCAGCCGGGAGGAGCTGCTCGACAAGCTCCACAGCGGCCGCCAGAAGTACTCCTCGATCTTCAACTACCCCACGCTGACCTGGGCCGACGTCGGAGCGATCGGCTGGCTGGTGGACGGTGCCGCGATCACCAACCAGGTCCCCCTGTGCCGCTGCTCCTACGGGCCCTACGCGCGGGCGATGGTCCGCATCTGCAAGGAGGAGTCCTTCCACCAGCGCCAGGGGTATGAGCTGCTGCTGGCCCTGAGCCGGGGCACCGAGGCCCAGCACGCCATGGCGCAGGACGCGGTGGACCGCTGGTGGTGGCCGTCGCTGATGATGTTCGGCCCGCCGGACGACGCCTCGGCCCACTCCGCCCAGTCGATGGCCTGGAAGATCAAGCGCCACTCCAATGACGAGCTGCGCCAGCGCTTCGTCGACATCTGCGTCCCCCAGGCCGAATCCCTCGGCCTCACCCTCCCCGACCCCGAGCTGCGGTGGAGCGAGGAGCGGGGGCATTACGACTTCGGGCCGATCGACTGGGACGAGTTCCGCGAGATCCTGCGGGGAAACGGCCCGTGCAACACCCAGCGCATCACCCAGCGGCGCCGGGCCCATGAGGAAGGCGCCTGGGTGCGCGAGGCGGCCGCGGCACACGCGGCCAAGCACGGAAAGGCACAGGCATGAGCGGCAGCCCGAGCGCCGAGTGGCCGCTGTGGGAGGTGTTCGTCCGCAGCAGGCGCGGACTGTCGCACACCCACGCCGGATCCCTCCACGCCCCGGACGCGGAGATGGCTTTGCGAAACGCACGGGATCTGTACACCCGGCGCTCGGAGGGCGTCTCGATCTGGGTGGTGCCGTCCGCCGAGATCACGGCCTCCTCCCCGGACGAGCGGGATCCCTTCTTCGAGCCGTCCGCCGACAAGCCCTACCGCCACCCCACCTTCTACGCGATCCCGGAGGGGGTGCGGCACCTATGACCGCGGCCCTCGCCCTGGGCGACGACGCACTGGTGCTCTCCCACCGGCTGGGGGAGTGGGCCGGACACGCCCCGGTGCTGGAAGAGGAGGTCGCGCTCGCCAATATCGCCCTCGACCTGCTCGGCCAGGCCCGGGTGCTGCTCTCCCTCGCAGGCGACGAGGACGAGCTGGCGTATCTGCGCGAGGAGCGGGCGTTCCGGAACGTGCAGCTGGTCGAGCAGCCCAATGGTGACTTCGCCCGGACCATCGCCCGCCAGCTCTACTTCTCCACCTACCAGGAGCTGTTGTACGAGCGGCTGGCGCGCGGCACCGGCCCCTTCGCCCCGCTGGCCGCGAAGGCGGTCAAGGAGGTGGCCTACCACCGCGACCACGCCGAGCAGTGGACCCTGCGGCTCGGCGACGGCACGGAGGAGAGCCATGAGCGGATGCGGCGGGGGCTGGACGCGCTCTGGCGGTTCACCGGTGAGCTCTTCGAGCCGGTCGAGGGGTGCGAGGTGGAGTGGCACACGCTGCACGACGCCTGGCTGACCCGGATCACCTCGGTCCTGGAGCGCGCCACCCTGGCGGTGCCCGAGGGGCCGCGGCGCGGCGGCTGGGCGGCCGGGGCGGGGCGCCAGGGCCTGCACACCGAGCCGTTCGGCCGGATGCTCGCCGAGATGCAGCATCTGCACCGTAGCCACCCGGGGGCGACATGGTGACGCCCACGCCCTCCGCGGCGCCCACGCCTCCCGCGTCCGGCACCACCCCGCTCGAGGAGGAGCTGCTGCGGCTGGCCGGATCCGTACCGGACCCCGAGCTGCCGATGGTGTCCCTGGCCGAGCTGGGCGTGATGCGCGGGCTGCGGCTGCTGGGGCCGGGCCGGGTGGAGGTCGAGCTGACGCCCACCTACACCGGCTGCCCGGCGCTGGAGTCGATGGCCACCGATATCGAGCGGGTGCTCCATGACCACGGCGTCCCCGAGGTCGCCGTGCACACGGTCCTCTCCCCGCCCTGGACCACGGACGCGATCAGCGCCGAGGGCCGCCGCAAGCTGGCGGAGTCCGGCATAGCGCCGCCCGCGCCGCGCCGTGCGGCGGCGGGCGGCCCGGTCCCGGTGGCCCTGGCGGTGCGCTGCCCGCACTGCGGCTCGACCGAGACCGAGTTGCTGAGCCGCTTCTCCTCCACCGCCTGCAAGGCGCTGCGCCGCTGCACGGCCTGCGGTGAACCGTTCGACCACTTCAAGGAGTTGTGATGGCCGCGGAGGCGGTGCAGCGGGCCACGCCCCGCCACGGCGCGTTCCACCCGCTGCGGGTGGCCGCGGTCGACCGGCTCACCGATGACGCGGTGATGGTCACCCTCCTGGTGCCGCCCGCGCTGCGGGAGACGTTCCGCTTCACGGCGGGGCAGCACATCGCCGTGCGCCGGTTCGCGGACGGCGCGGAGATCCGCCGGACGTATTCGCTGTGCACCCCGGCCCCGGTCCCGGGCGCGGAGGGCCCGGAGTTCCTGCGGATCGGCGTGCGGCTGGTCGAGGGCGGTGAGTTCTCGGCCTATGCCCTCAAGGAGCTGGCGGTCGGGGAGGTCATGGAGGTGATGGCCCCGGCCGGCCGTTTCGTCCTGGAGCCCCGGCCCGGCCATTTCGCGGCGGTCGTCGGCGGCAGCGGGATCACCCCCGTGCTGTCCATCGCGGCCACCCTGCTCAGCCTGCAGCCCGAGGCGCGGTTCTGTCTGATCCGCAGCGACCGCACCGCGGCCTCGACGATGTTCCTGGAGGAGGTCGCCGACCTCAAGGACCGCTGGCCCGACCGGTTCCAGCTGGTGTGCGCGCTCTCCCGGGAGGAGCAGCAGGCCGGGCTGGTGTCCGGGCGGCTCGACGAGGAGCGGCTGACCGCCCTGCTGCCGGCGCTGCTGCCGGTCACCTCGGTGGACGGCTGGTTCCTGTGCGGGCCCTATGGTCTGGTGCGGGCCGCCGAGCGGGCGCTGCGCGGCCTCGGGGTCTCGCGCGGCCGGGTCCATCAGGAGATCTTCCATGTGGAGGCGGCCCCCACCGAGGACGTCTCCCCCGTGCCGGATCCGGCGCGGACCGCGTCGCAGAGCTCGGTCACGGCGACCCTGGACGGCCGGTCGGGCACCTGGCCGGTCCAGGCCGGGGAGCCGCTGCTGGAGACCGTGCTGCGCAACCGGGCCGACGCGCCGTATGCGTGCAAGGGCGGCGTCTGCGGGACGTGCCGGGCCTTCCTGGTCTCCGGCGAGGTGCGGATGGACCGTAACTTCGCGCTGGAGCCGGACGAGGTGGAGGCGGGCTATGTGCTGGCCTGTCAGTCCCATCCGGTGGGCGAGCGGGTGGAGCTGGACTTCGACCGCTGACGCCCTCGGGCGCGGCACCGGCGTTCCCTTCTTGTAGAACCTGTTCTATCTTGACGGGCCGTCAGACAAAGCCGCGGCGCGGGAGGTACGGACAGTGGACTTCACCTTCACCGAGGAGCAGCAGGCGGCCGTCGAAGCGGCGAAGGCCGTCTTCTCCTCCGTCACACCGGACAGCGTGCCCAGTCCCGCGCTGACCGCCGGCGCCGTCGCCGAGGACTTCGACCGCGCGCTGTGGCGCAAGCTCGCCGAGAGCGATCTGCTCGGCCTGAGCCTCGACCCCCAGTACGGGGGCTCGGGCCTCGACGCGCTCGCCCTCTGCCTGGTGCTGCGGGAATGCGGCCGGGTGCTGGCCCGGGTGCCACTGCTGGAGTCCAGCGCCGCGGCGCTGGCCGTGCAGCGGTACGGCGGGGCCGAGTTGCGCGCCGCCGTGCTGCCCCGGACCGCCGAGGGTGAGCTGGTCCTCACCACGGCCTCCAGCGGCCGCACCGGCCATGGCCCGGCCGAACTCGCCGTCCAGGCGCGGCGGAGCGGGGACGGCTGGGTGCTGGACGGCGCCCAGACCGCGGTCCCCTGGGCGCATGGCGCCGAGCAGGTGCTGATCCCGGCGCACACCGGGGAGGGCCGGACGATCCTCGCCCTGGTCCCCCGCGACCATGACGGCGTCGCCCTCGAGGAGCAGATCTCCACCAGCGGTGAGCGCCTGGCCGAGATGCGGCTGGACGGAGTGCGGCTCGCCGACCGCGAGGTGCTGGAGGCGGACGGCGCCTGGGAATGGCTGCGCGATCTGCTCACCACCGGCACCTGTGCGCTCGCGCTGGGCCTCGGCTCGGCGGTGCTGGACCTCACCAGCTCCTATGTGAGCGAGCGCGAGCAGTTCGGCTTCCCGCTCGCCAGCTTCCAGGCGGTCGCCGTGCAGACCGCCGACCGCTATATCGATCTGCGGGCCATGGAGGCCACGCTGTGGCAGGCGGCCTGGCGGCTGTCCCTGGCCGAGGAGCGGCCGACGGCGAGCGGGGCGCTGCCCATCGCGGGGGATGTCGCCGTCGCCAAGATCTGGGCCGCCGAGGGCGTGCGCCGCGTCGTGCAGACCGCACAGCATCTGCACGGCGGCTTCGGCGCGGTCACCGACTACCCCCTGCACCGCTACCACGCGTGGGGCAAGCAGCTGGAGCTCTCACTGGGGTCCGCCGCCGCCCATGAGGAGGCACTGGGCGAGCTCCTCGCCGCCCACCCCCTCGGCTGATCGGCGGGCCCGCCGATCGTAGGGAAACTCCTAGAGCACAAAGGCCCCTTCGGCGGTGCCGTCGGGGCCACTCACCATCGGCCGGCCCGCCGCGTCCCAGGCGAGCATCCCGCCGTCCACATTCACCGCGTCCATGCCCTGCGCGACCAGGTACTGCGTCACCTGCGCGGAGCGGCCGCCGACCCGGCACATCACATGCACCCGCTGCCCCTCGCCGACCTTCGCGGTCAGCTCATCGAACCGCGCCACGACCTGGCCCATCGGGATGTGCAGCGCGCCCTCGACATGCCCGGCAGTCCACTCGTCGTCCTCCCGGACATCCAGCAGAAGGCCATCGGCCGGTACCGCCGCCGCCTCCACCTGGGGAAGCTGGGCAAAATGCATCAGACACACCTCTCACATGACATCGGCAGCTGCGGCAAACCTACTACCGCATCAGCCCCGCGAGCCGGGTCTCCTTCTCCGCGGCCTGGGCCAGCAGCTGCTCGGCGATCTCGTCCAGCAGCCGATCGGGGTCCTCCGGCGCCATCTTGATCATCGCGCCGATCGCGCTCGACTCCAGCTCCGCAGCGACCGCGGCCAGCATCTCCTTGCGCTCGGCCAGCCACTCCAGCCGGGCGTACAGCTCCTCGCTGCGGCTCGCCCGCCGCTCCGGCGGCGGCGGACCGGCCTCCCACTCCTCGGCCAGCGCCCGCAGCGCCTCCTCGTCCCCGGCCGCGTACGCCGCGTTGACCCGCACGATGAAGGCACCGCGCCGCTCCCGCTCGGCCTCCTCCTCGGCCAGATCCGGATGGGCCTTACGGGCCAGCTCCCGGTAGATCCGGCGGGCCTCCTCGCTCGGCCGCACCCGCGGCGGCGGCTGCACGGGCCGCTCGGTGAGCATCGCGGCCGCCTCCGGCGAGAGCCCCTCCGAGTCGATCCAGCCGTGGAACAGCTCCTCCACGCCCGGCATCGGCTGCACCAGCCCCCGCGCCTCCTGGGCCTTGCGGATGTCCTCCGGATCGCCGGTGCGCGCCGCGACCGCCTCGGCGATCAGCGCGTCCAGCTCGTCGAGGCGCGAGTACATCGGCCCGAGCCGCTGGTGGTGCAGCCGGGAGAAGTTCTCCACCTCCACCCGGAAGGTCTCCACCGCGATCTCGAACTCGATCAGCGCCTGCTCGGCCGCGCGCACCGCCCGCTCCAGACGCTCGGCGGCCTGAGCCTCCTCCTGGGCACGGGCGGCCGCGTCGTCCGCGGCATCCCCGGAACCGGCATCCCGAGACGACCCCGCATCGCCGGACGACCCCGCGTCCCCGGGCCCGGCACCACCGGACCGGGATTCCTCGGACCAAGGCCCCTGGGACCGCGTCTCCCCGGGCCACGCCTCCCCGGACCATGTCTCCCCGGATCGCGTCTCCCCGGACCGGTCGTGCGACTCCGCCTGGGGCTCCGCGTCCGACACCGACTGCCGTGCCTGCTGCTGCGCTTCCGGATTCGTCACCCGCTCAGACTACGTCCGGCGGTGATCGGCGACCGAGCGCGCACCCCCGCCCCGCGTCTCACACCCCCAACTCGGCCGCTATCCGGCCGTTGCGCACCGCCACGACCAACGCGGAGTGATCCGCTTCCGTGCGATCCGCGTACGCCACAGCGAAGCTGGCCACCGCCTCGTCCAGCTCCTCCCCCTTGCCGCAGTAACCGGCCAGCAACCGAGGGTCCGCGCTGTGGGCATGCGCCCGCGCCAGCAGCGCGCCGGTCATCCGCCCGTAGTCGTCCATCTGGTCCGCCGCAAGCGCCGCCGGGTCCACGCTTCCCTTGCGGTTGCGGAACTGCCGCACCTGGTAATGCCGCCCCCGCACCGTCGTCCACCCCAGCAGGATGTCGCTGACCACCTGCATCCGCTTCTGGCCGAGCACCACCCGCCGCCCCTCATGTGTGACGTCCGGCACCTCGAAACCGGCCTTCGCCACATACGGCAGCAGCGCGGAGGGGCGCGCCTCCTTCACCTGGAGCACCATCGGCTCGCCGCGGTGGTCGAGCAGCAGCACCACATAGGAGCGGGTGCCCACACTGCCCGTGCCGACCACCCGGAACGCCACGTCGTGCACCTCGTACCGCGAGAGCAGCGGCAGCCGGTCCTCCGGCACCGTGCCCAGATACTCGGCGAGCGAGGAGGCCACCGCCGCCGCCTCCTCGTCCGGCACCCTCCGCAGCACCGGCGGCGCGTCCACGAAGCGCCGGGCCTCCGGCCGGCCGGAGGAGCCCTCCTCGCCCGGCACGGGCTCGGTGGACCGGGCCGCGTACCGCGCGCTGGTGTTCCGCCGGGCCTTCTCGGAAATTCGCTCCAGCGTCCCGACCAGGTCCTTGGCGTCCGTGTGGGAGACCAGCTCCTCGTCCGCGATCGCGTTCCACGCGTCCGCCGCCGGCAGCTTGGCCAGCAGCCGCACCGTGCGCCGATAGGCACCCACGGCGTCCCGAGCCGCCGCCCGGCAGGTGTCCTCGTCAGCACCCGCCTCCCGGCCGGCGAGCACCAGCGAGACCGCGAGCCGCTTCACATCCCACTCCCACGGGCCGTGAACGGTCTCGTCGAAGTCGTTGAGATCGATGATCAGGCCGCCGCGCGCATCTCCGTAGATCCCGAAGTTGGCGGCGTGGGCATCGCCACACAGCTGTGCCCCGATGCCGGTCACCGGCGTGGTCATGAGGTCGTGCCCCATCAGCCCGGCGGCCCCGCGCAGAAAGGAGAAGGGGCCCGCGGCCATCCGCCCCACCCGGATCGGGGTGAGCTCCGGCAGCCGCCCGGCATTCGACCGCTCGACCGCCGCCACCGGATCCGGCCGCCCGTCGGCCCTCGGCGGCTCGGCATGCGCCGAGCGCGGCACCCGCTTGCGCAGCGCCTTGCCCATCTGCCGGGGAGACGGCCCCTCACCGCGCCAGACGGCGAAGCCCGGAACCGGAGGCAGCCGCCGGGCCGCCCCGCCCGCGGTGCCCTCGCCGCCCGGCCCCCGCTCGCCGCTCTCTCCGCCCCGGCCGCTCTCGTCGCCCCGGCCGGCCTCGCCGTTTCCGCCGCCCTGACCGCTCCGGTCGTCCGTCATCGCGCCCCCGCCTTCCTTGCACACGACATCGACTGAGCAGACCGTACCCCCTGTCAGCCCACCCCGTCAGAGCCTGTGGAAAACCTCGGCGATCATGGTGAAATGCCTGATCAGACGCGAATCATCCCGGGCCCGGACCAACCTCGGCCCAAGCCCCGGCCCAGGCTCGGTCACGGAACCGGCGCCGGACCCGGCTCGGCCCCAGGCTCAGCCACGAATCCAGCCCAGCCCCAAGCCCAGCCCCAGCCCCAGCCCCAGGCTCAGCCCCGGAACTGCTCCGGGCAGTTGTCGCCGCCCGAGGGCAGATTGGTCTCCGCCCACCGCGACAGCTCCTTCAGCGCGGGCTCCAGCGCCTTCCCCGCGTCGGTCAGCCGATAGGCCACCCGCAGCGGCGGCCCGGCGTCGACCTCCCGCACCACCAGACCCGCCGCGGAGAGCTCGGTGAGCCGGTCGGACAGCATCCGCTCACTGATCCCCGGGATGGCTCGCCGCAGATCGGCGAAGTACGCCGCCTGCTCCGTCAGCACGGCCACGATGAGCCCCGTCCAGCGCTTGCCGAACAGTTCGAAGAACCGCGTCATCTCGCCGTCGACCTGCTTGCAGGCCTGCTCGTTGTGCTCCCCACGATCCTTCGCCATGGAATACAGACTACTGCGTTCTGGTTCGGGACTGCAGAAAAGTAAGCTACTGTGCCATCTGTAGGTACGTAGGTATTACGGGCTCCTTACCCGAGCCCTCTTCACTGGAGGCATCGATGCCGACTCTTCTGCACATCGACACGTCCGTCTTCCCCGGTGAGGCCTCCGCCTCCCGCTCGGTCACGGCCACCTTCCGCAAGGAATGGGAAGCCCAGCACCCGAACGGCACGGTGATCTATCGCGACCTGGCCGCCGAGCCGCTGCCCCACCTGGACGGTCTCGCCGCCGCGGCCGGTTTCGCCGCTCCCGATCAGCGTTCGCCCGAGCAGCACGCCGCCTTCGCCCTCCGGGAGACCCTTGCCAGCGAGCTCGAGCAGGCGGACACGGTCCTGATCGCCGCCCCGATGTACAACTTCACGATCCCCTCCACCCTCAAGGCGTGGCTGGACCACGTGATCATCATGGGCCGCACCGCGGGCGCCGAGCAGACCACCACCTCGGGCACCCCGACCGTCGTCGTCGCCAGCCGTGGCGGCGGCTACGGCCCCGGCACTCCCCGCGAGAGCTTCGAGTTCGTCACGAACTACCTGGGCAAGGCGCTGGGCGACGGGCTCGGCCTCGATGTCACCTTCGTTGTGCCCGAACTCACGCTGGCCCGCAGCAATCCGGCCATGGCCGAGCTGGTCGAGGCCTCGGACGCCTCCAAGGCGAAGGCCCACGAGGAGGCCGCGGCCAAGGCCAAGGAACTCGCCACCCGCTTCGCCGCCTGATCAGCCCGGCTCCCTGATCAGCCCGACCGCCTGATCAGCCTGACCTCTGATCGACCCGACCCACCCGGGCATCAGGCCACAGGGGCCTCCCCTCCCCGGGGAGGCCCCAGCCATTTCCCCTGGAAGGCAAGGCTCCGGCAAAGCCCCGGCAAGGAACGCCCCTGCCACAACGCGAAGCGGGCCTCCCAAAAGCGACTTTCGTCACTTCCGAGAGGCCCGCTCCGACTGGTGCGCGAGGGGGGAGTTGAACCCCCACGCCCTTTCGGGCACTGGAACCTGAATCCAGCGCGTCTGCCTATTCCGCCACCCGCGCATGGGTGCTGCCGTCCGGCCACTCGTCCCGCTCCCCGGTTGATCGTCTCGATCCGTCCGGTTCGTGTGGAGCGCCTTTCGACATCCAGAACATTAGCACGCCCTCCGGGGTGCAATCACACCCGTTACCGGCGCCCCCGCCCCCACCCGTCCGTGGAGCGTCACGGTTGCGGGACACTGTCGTCAGGGCACCTCTACGATCCCTGTGAGAGGTGACACTGCTCCACAGGGCCAGGAAGGGGAACCACCCGATTTCCCGACGCGTGGATACGATCAGTAAGCAGTACCAGGACGGCATAGAGCACGACTGACGGAAGGAGGTGCCCCGTGGGAGTACTGAAACGCTTCGAGCAGCGTCTCGAGGGCCTCGTGAACGGCACCTTCGCCAAGGTGTTCAAGTCCGAGGTCCAGCCTGTCGAGATCGCCGGCGCCCTCCAGCGGGAGTGCGACAACAACGCCACGATCTGGAACCGCGACCGGACGGTCGTCCCCAATGACTTCATCGTCGAGCTGAGCACGCCCGACTACGAGCGGCTCAGCCCGTACTCCGGCCAGCTCGGCGACGAGCTGGCCGGCATGGTCCGCGACTACGCCAAGCAGCAGCGTTACACCTTCATGGGCGCCATCAAGGTGCATCTGCAGAAGGCCGACGATCTCGACACCGGCCTGTACCGGGTGCGCAGCCGGACGCTGGCGTCCAGCGAGTCCCAGGACGCGCAGCAGGCGCCGGGCCGCCCCGGCGCCGGAGCCCCGCAGCAGCGCCCCGGCGGTTACGGCTACCCCGCCCAGCCCGCCGGTGCCCCGCCGATGCCGTCCACGCCCCCCGGCGCCCGTCCGGTGCCCCGCACCGGCGGAACCGGAGCCGGGGCCGGCGCCGGAGCCCAGCAGCAGGGTCAGACCCGGCGCTGGATCGAGATCAACGGCAGCCGCCACCAGATCTCCCGGCCCACGCTCGTCCTGGGCCGCTCCACCGACGCTGACGTGCGGATCGACGATCCCGGTGTCTCCCGCAGACACTGCGAGATCCGGGTCGGAACCCCACCGACCGTGCAGGATCTCGGGTCGACCAACGGCATCGTGGTGGACGGACAGCACACCACGCGCGCTACGCTCCGCGACGGCTCGCGGATCGTCGTGGGCAGCACCACCATCGTTTACCGGCAAGCCGAAGGGTGAAGCGGGGGCAATGTCAGAGCTGACCCTCACGGTCATGCGGTTGGGTTTCCTCGCCGTACTGTGGCTGTTCGTCATCGTGGCCGTCCAGGTCATCCGCAGCGACCTGTTCGGGACCCGCGTGACCCAGCGCGGTTCGGCGCGGCGCGGCGCCCCCGACCGGCCGCAGCAGCAGCAACAGCGGCAGAGCGCGCCGCCGCCGCAGCGCCAGCAGTCCGGTGGCCGCGGCCGCCGCGGTGCCCCCACCAAGCTGGTGGTCTCCGAGGGCACGCTCACCGGCACCACGGTCGCCCTCCAGGGCCAGACCATCACCCTCGGCCGTGCGCACGATTCAACAATCGTGCTGGACGACGACTACGCCTCCAGCCGGCATGCCAGGATCTACCCGGACCGTGACGGCCAGTGGATCGTCGAGGATCTCGGGTCCACCAACGGCACGTATCTCGACCGGACCCGACTCACCACACCGACACCGATCGCGCTGGGTGCGCCGATTCGCATCGGCAAGACCGTCATCGAGCTGCGGAAGTAGTAGGACCATGACGACCGGAGGGTGGGCAGCGTGGTTGGCAAGGGGCTGTACCCGGAGCCGACAGGCGAGGTGCGCATGAGTCTGTCACTGCGTTTCGCGGCCGGATCGCACAAAGGCATGATCCGGGAGGGCAACGAGGACTCCGGCTATGCCGGTCCCCGGCTGCTCGCCATCGCCGACGGCATGGGTGGCCAGGCCGCCGGCGAGGTCGCCAGCTCCGAGGTGATCTCCACCCTCGTCCAGCTCGACGACGACGTCCCGGGCTCGGACATCCTGACGTCCCTCGGCACCGCCGTGCAGCGGGCCAATGACCAACTGCGCGTCATGGTCGAGGAGGACCCCCAGCTGGAGGGCATGGGCACCACGCTCACCGCCCTGCTGTGGACCGGTCAGCGGCTCGGCCTGGTGCACGTCGGCGACTCGCGCGCGTATCTGCTGCGCGACGGTGTGCTCACCCAGATCACCCAGGACCACACCTGGGTGCAGCGGCTGGTCGACGAGGGCCGGATCACCGAGGAGGAGGCGGGCACCCACCCGCAGCGCTCCCTGCTGATGCGCGCGCTGGGCAGCGGCGACCATGTCGAGCCCGATCTGTCCATCCGCGAGGTCCGGGCCGGGGACCGCTATCTGATCTGCTCCGACGGCCTGTCCGGCGTCGTGAGCCACCAGACCCTCGAGGACACCCTCGGCAGCTACCAGGGCCCCCATGAGACCGTGCAGGAGCTGATCCAGCTCGCCCTGCGCGGCGGCGGCCCCGACAACATCACCTGCATCGTCGCCGACGTCCTCGACGTCGACGGCGGCGACACCCTGGCCGCCCAGCTCAACGACACCCCCGTGATCGTGGGCGCGGTCGCCGAGAACCAGGTCCCCCTCGGGGACGGCGGCGCCGCGCACACCCCCGCGGGCCGCGCGGCCGAGCTCGGCCGGTCCGTACCGCAGCAGGGCGACCCGCACGGCGGCTTCGGCCCTCCCGGCAGCGGCGACCCGGCCATGGGCGGTCTGCCGCAGGGCAGTTACGGCGACTACGCGGATGGCGACTTCACCAAGAAGGGCGGCGCCAAGGCCTGGGCCAAGCGGTCGCTCTTCATCGTGCTGGGCCTGGCCGTGATCGGCGGCGGGCTCTACGGCGGCTATCGCTGGACCCAGACGCAGTACTACGTGGGCTCCAACGGCGACCATGTCGCGATCTACCAGGGCATCAGCCAGGACCTCGCCTGGATCAAGCTCAACAAGGTCCATGAGGACCACCGCGAGATCGAACTCAAGTACCTCCCGGCCGACCAGCGCGGCCGTGTGGAGGACACCATCACGGTCAGCGGGCTCGGCCAGGCCCAGGACAAGACCAAGGACCTCGCCACCCTCGCCGGCGCCTGTAAGAAGGCCGAGGCCCAGGAGAAGGCCGAGGACAGCCAGAAGGACCTCACCGGCGGCGACAAGGACAAGAACGGCGGCTCCGGGGGCAGCCCCTCCAACAGCGCCAGCCCGTCCAGCAGCGGCGCCCAGTCCGGGGACGACAAGACCGAGAACCAGCTGGGGGCGCGCGCCGCGAAGGCCACCACCAAGCCCACGCCGACGACGTCTCCCACTCCGAAGCCCGGCCCCACCCTCTCGGAGGAGGAGAAGAAGTTGGTCCCGCAGTGCAGCAGCACCCAGCAGTGAAGCCGTAAGGGGCCGTCCACCCATGAGCAGTAGTACGACCAACACGACGACGATCAGTACGGCCGGGCCGCCGAGCAGGCGGAACACCGAGCTGGCCATGCTCGTCTTCGCGGTGATCATTCCGGTCTTCGCGTACGCCAACGCGGGTCTGGCGCTCAGCGACGAGATGCCCTCCGGCATGCTCAGCTACGGCATCGGGCTCGGTCTGCTGGCCGCCGTCGGCCATCTGGTGGTCCGGAAGTTCGCGCCCTACGCGGATCCGCTGATGCTGCCGATCGCCACGCTCCTCAATGGGCTGGGGCTGGTGCTCATCTGGCGTCTGGACCAGTCCAAGCGGCTGGCCCAGCGGGCGGAGAACGCCGGTCAGGTCTTCGCTGCCTCGGCCCCCAACCAGCTGATCTACTCGGCGCTGGGCGTCGCCCTCTTCGTCGGCGTCCTGATCCTGCTCAAGGATCACCGCCTCCTCCAGCGCTACACCTACATCTCCATGGTGGTGGCGCTGATCCTGCTGATCCTGCCGGTGTTCTTCCCGCCCCGTTTCGGCGCGCGCATCTGGATCAGCATCGGCAGCTTCTCCATCCAGCCCGGCGAGTTCGCCAAGATCATCATCGCCGTGTTCTTCTCCGGCTACCTGATGGTCAAGCGCGACGCGCTCGCGCTGGCCAGCCGCCGCTTCATGGGGCTGTACCTGCCCCGCGGCCGTGACCTCGGCCCGATCCTGGTGGTCTGGGGGATGAGCATCCTCATCCTCGTCTTCGAGACCGACCTGGGCACCTCGCTGCTGTTCTTCGGCCTCTTCGTCGTGATGCTGTACGTCGCCACCGAGCGCACCAGCTGGATCGTCTTCGGTCTGCTGATGTCCGCGGTCGGCGCGGTCGGCGTCGCCACCTTCGAACCGCACGTCCAGCAGCGGGTGGACGCCTGGCTCGACCCCTTCGCGGCGTTCAAGACCGGCGGCAGCGACCAGATCGCCCAGGCGATGATGGCCTTCGGCTCCGGCGGCGTCTTCGGCACCGGCCTCGGCCAGGGCAACTCCGACCTCATCGGCTTCGCCGCCAACTCCGACTTCATCCTGGCCACGGTCGGCGAGGAGCTCGGGCTCGCGGGCACCATGGCGATCCTGCTGCTCTACGGCCTGATCGTGGAGCGCGGTGTGCGCACCGCGCTGGCCGCCCGTGACCCGTTCGGCAAGCTGCTGGCCATCGGCCTCTCCGCGGCCTTCGCCATCCAGGTCTTCGTCGTCGCGGGCGGTGTGATGGGCCTCATCCCGCTGACCGGTATGACCATGCCGTTCATCGCGCAGGGCGGCTCATCCGTCATCGCCAACTGGGCACTCGTCGCCATTCTGATCAAGGTCAGCGACACCGCGCGCCGTCCGGCGCCGACGCCCGCTCCCACCACAGACGCCGAGATGACCCAGGTGGTCCGACCGTGAACAAGCCGCTGCGCCGAATCGCGATCTTCTGCGGACTTCTCGTCTTCGCCCTGCTGCTGCGGGACAACTGGATCCAGTACGTGCAGGCCGACGAGCTCAAGAACCACGACAAGAACCGCAGGGTGCTGATCGCGCGTTACGGCCAGCCGCGCGGCAACATCATCGTCGACGGCCAGCCGATCACCGGATCCGTCGAGACCAACGGCACCGACTTCAAGTACAAGCGCACCTACAAGAACGGTCCCATGTGGGCACCGGTCACCGGGTTCGCCTCGCAGGCCTACGACGCCAACCAGATCGAGAAGCTCGAGGACCAAATCCTCACGGGCAACGACGACCGCCTCTTCTTCAACCGGACGATCGACATGATCACCGGTAAGAAGCAGAAGGGCGGCGACGTCATCACCACCCTGAACGGCAAGGCCCAGAAGGCCGCGTTCGAGGGCCTCGGTGACAAGAAGGGCGCCGTCGCCGCGCTCGACCCGCGCACCGGCAAGATCCTCGCCCTCGCCTCCACCCCGAGCTACGACCCCTCGAAGTTCGCGGGCGCCTCGAAGAAGGACGAGGAGGCGTACAACGCGCTCAAGCCGGACGTCGACAAGGACGACCCGATGCTCAACCGGGCGCTGCGGCAGACCTACCCGCCCGGCTCGACCTTCAAGGTCGTCACCGCGGCGGCCGCGCTGGAGAACGGCAAGTACACCGACATCGACGGGCCGACCGATTCGCCGGACCCCTGGAAGCTCCCGCTGTCCACCCAGCCGCTGCCCAACGAGGGGGACATCCCCTGCAAGAACGCCTCGCTGCGGCAGGCGCTCCGCTTCTCCTGCAACACGGTCTTCGGCAAGCTCGGTGACGACCTGGGCAAGGACAAGATGCTCGAGGAGGCCGAGAAGTTCGGCTTCAACGAGGAGGTCTTCACACCGGTCCGCGCCGACGCCAGCATCTACCCCGAGAAGATGGACCAGCCGGGCAACGCGATGTCGGCCATCGGCCAGTTCGACAACCGGGCCACCCCGCTGCAGATGGCGATGGTCGCCGCCGCGGTCGCCAACGACGGCAAGCTGATGAAGCCGTACATGATCGACTCGCTGCGCGCGCCCAACCTCAACACCATCGAGCAGACCGACCCGGAGGAGATGAGCCAGCCGCTCAGCTCGGAGAACGCCCAGAAGCTCCAGAGCATGATGGAGACCGTGGTCAAGGAGGGCACCGGCACCAGCGCCCAGATCCCGGGCGTCACGGTCGGCGGCAAGACCGGTACCGCGCAGCACGGCGTCGCCAACAGCAAGAACCCCTATGCGTGGTTCATCTCCTACGCCAAGGGGGATGACGGCTCGCCGGTCGCGGTCGCGGTGGTCATCGAGGGGTCCGACACCCTCCGCGGCGACATCGCCGGTGGCAAGCTGGCCGCGCCGATCGCCAAGAGCGTGATGCAGGCCGTACTGGAAACCGCGAGCGACAAGTGACCCCCGTCACGTCCGGATACCAATCCCGCACGTCGCCGTACCGGTCCGGTATCAGATAGCGACTGAGGCCGGGTCCCGTAAGACGTGCCGGGTACGGTATGCGCGAGCAGCACTTCGCCGGCCCCCACAGGTGCGGCCGGGAACCACGGAAGAGGGCTGGAGTAGCTATGGAAGAGCCGCGTCGCCTCGGCGGCCGGTATGAGCTGGGCTCAGTGCTCGGCCGCGGTGGCATGGCGGAGGTCTACCTCGCGCACGACACCCGCCTCGGCCGTACTGTCGCTGTGAAGACGCTCCGGGCGGACCTCGCCCGTGACCCGTCCTTCCAGGCCCGGTTCCGCCGAGAGGCCCAGTCGGCCGCCTCGCTCAACCATCCCGCGATCGTCGCGGTCTACGACACCGGCGAGGACTACGTCGACGGTGTCTCGATCCCCTACATCGTGATGGAGTACGTCGACGGTTCCACGCTGCGAGAGCTTCTCCACTCGGGCAGAAAGCTGCTCCCCGAGCGCTCGCTGGAGATGACCACCGGCATCCTCCAGGCACTCGAGTACTCGCACCGCAACAACATCGTCCACCGGGACATCAAGCCGGCCAACGTGATGCTCACGCGGGACGGCCAGGTCAAGGTGATGGACTTCGGCATCGCCCGCGCCATGGGCGACGCCGGTATGACCATGACGCAGACGGCCGCCGTCATCGGCACCGCCCAGTACCTCTCCCCCGAGCAGGCCAAGGGCGAGACCGTCGACGCGCGCAGCGACCTGTACTCCACCGGCTGTCTGCTCTACGAGCTGCTGACCGTGAGGCCGCCGTTCGTGGGCGACTCCCCGGTGGCCGTCGCGTATCAGCATGTGCGGGAGGACCCGCAGCCGCCGAGCACCTACGACCCCGAGATCACCCCGGAGATGGACGCCATCGTCCTGCGGGCACTGGTCAAGGACCCCGACTACCGCTACCAGTCGGCCGACGAGATGCGTGCCGACATCGAGGCGGCCCTGGAGGGGCAGCCGGTGGCCGCCACCGCCGCGCTGGGCGCGGTCGGCTACGGCTCCGACGACCAGCCCACCGCGATGCTGCGGCCGCAGAACTCCGGTGCCGGGGCGCAGACCTCGATGCTTCCGCCGATGCGCGAGGACGACGGCGGCTTCGGCTACGACGAGCGGCCGGACCGCGGCCGGGGGCGCGGGGGCTCCGGCAAGAAGAGCAACCTCTCGACGATCCTGCTGATCGTCGCGGGGATACTGGTCCTGGTCGGCGCGATCTTCATCGGGAAGTCGCTGTTCGGCGGCGGTAAGAACGACGAGATGGTCCCGGTCCCCAATCTGGTCGGCAAGACGATCGCCGACGCCAAGAGCCAAGGGGAGAACGGCGACTTCAAGATCAAGAACGTCGGCTCCAAGTTCTGCGAGAACGCGGACAAGGACACCGTCTGCGAGCAGAACCCCGAGAGCGGCGGCGAGATCAAGCGGTACGGCGTGGTCGAGCTGACCATGTCCAAGGGCCCCAAGCCCGCCGCGAGGGTCGAGGTGCCCGACGTACTGAACGTGCAGTTCCAGTCGGCCAAGGACCAGCTCGAGGCCAAGGGCTTCAAGGTCGAGCAGAAGACCCAGCAGTCGGACCAGACCGCCGGCAAGGTGATCGACCAGGACCCGAAGGGCGGCAAGAAGGTCGCGAAGGGCGCCACGATCACCCTGACCGTCGCCGAGGCGCAGCAGAAGGTCACCGTCCCCGACGTGACCACGCAGAAGGTCGCGGACGCCACGGCCGCCCTCCAGCAGAAGGGCCTCAAGGTCCAGACGCAGGAGGTCGACAACGGCGACGTCGAGGCCGGCACGGTCACCGACCAGACGCCCAAGGGCGGCCAGGAGGTCCTGCCCGGTTCGACGGTCACGCTGACCGTCGCCAAGGCCGCCGCGGAGAACGTGCCGGTGCCCAACCTGGGTGGCCAGAAGCTCAAGGACGCCAAGAAGGCGCTCCAGGACCTGGGCCTGAACGTGGGCAACATCGCCGGTCCGCAGGACGACGAGGCCACCGTGGTGGCCAGCCAGCCCGGTGCGGGCACCCAGGTGCCCAAGGGCCAGTCGGTGAACCTCATCACGGTCGCCGGGCAGGGCAACGGAGGGAACGGCAACGGAGGCGGGGACGGCGGAGGCATCTTCGGCGGCCAGAACGGCTTCTAGGCGCACACAGCAGTGACACGGGGAAGCCCCCGGCATCCTGAGAAGGGTGCCGGGGGCTTCTTCGTGCTCAGGGGCCTTCCGAGGGGGCAGGAGGCCGTCCCGAGGGGGCAGGAGGCCGTCCCGAGGGGGCAGGAGCCCGTCCCGAGGGGGTCAAACGCAGTTCCTTGGGGGTCAGCGCAGTTCCTTGGGGGGCGTGCGGTCCGCGTCGACCTTCTCGGTGCGCTCCAATTCGCCCCACACGATGTAGCGGTGGCGGGAGGTGTAGACGGGGGTGCAGGTCGAGAGCGTGATGTAGCGGCCCGGCCGCTTCCGGCCCGACTCCTTCGGGACCGCGTTCAGCACGTCCACGTTGTACTTCGAGGTCTCCGGCAGCGTCGCGTAGACCTTGTAGACGTACCAGGTGTCGCGGGTCTCGAAGACCACCGCGTCGCCGTCGTGGACCTTGTCGATGTTGTGGAACTTCGCGCCGTGCCCGTCCCGGTGCGCGGCCAGGCTGAAGTTGCCCTTCTTGTCCCACGGCATCGCGGACTTGACCGGCTGGGTGTAGTAGCCGGCCACACCGTCGTTGAGGGTCTCGGTGCTGGTGCCCTTCTTGACCAGCACCTCGCCGTTGTGCATGGACGGTACGTGCAGGAAGCCGATACCGCTCTTGGTGTCCAGCCCGCCCGGCCCCTGCTGCGACCAGTGCTTGCGCACCCGGTCGCCCTGCTTCTTCGCCTCGCGGTCGGCCAGGACGTTGGTCCACCACAGCGAGTAGACGACGAACAGGGCGAGAATCAGCCCCGCGGTGATCAGCAGCTCGCCGAAGACCGCTATGGCCGAGGCTACCCACCCACGGCCGGGACGACGGCTGGGCGTTGCGGGCGGGCCGGGGTGCCGGTCCTGCCGCTCGTCGTGGTCGGTCCGTGCCACCGCGTCGTACCCCTTTTTCTGGTTTCCCGGCTGTTCCCGCTCATTCGACCAGCGCGTCCGGCTTTCCCTTGCTACGCGGCCGCTCCTCGACCATCTTGCCCCAGAGGATCATCCGGTAGGTGCTGGTGAATTCGGGGGTGCAGGTGGTCAGCGTGATGTACCGGCCCGGCTCGGTGAAGCCGGAGCCGGGCGGCACCGGCTTGATGACGCCCGTGTTGGACGGCGACGTCTGCGGCAGGATGCTGCTCATCGCGTAGGTGTAGTACCGGCTCTGCGTCTCGACGACGATCTCGTCGCCGGGCTTGAGGCGGTTGATGTAACGGAACGGCTCGCCATGGGTGTTGCGATGCCCGGCGAGCGCGAAGTTGCCCTTCTTGTCCCACGGCATGGCGGTCTTCAGCGGGCTCTTGCCGTAGTGGCCGACCATGCCGCGGTCGAGGACCTTGTGCTTGTCGATGCCCTCCGCGATCGGCGCCTTCACATCCAGCTTGGGGATGTAGATGATCGCGAACCCCTGCCCGGGGGAGAAGGTGCCCGGGTTCCGGTCGTCGCCGCCGTTCGCGTCCCACTTCTTCTGCAGGTTGTTGGCGGCACCGTCGGCCTGCTGATGGGCACGGATGTTCGTCCACCAGAGCTGATAGGTGACGAAGAGCAGCATCACCACGCCGAGGGTGATGAACAGCTCGCCGATCACCCGGCTCGCCACCACCCCGGGGCTGTCCTTACGGGCCCGCGCGGCGCGCTTGGCCTCCATACGGGTGCGGGGCGGGGCGTCCCCGGCGCTCCCCGCGCCCTCCGTGGGCCCTGTGGCGCCCGCCTCGGCCGCGCCCCGCCGGGCGCGGGAGCCATGCCGTCCGGCGCGCTTCCCGGCCTCCTGGGCGGCCTTACGGCGGGCGGCCCGGCCACCGGGCGGGGGCTCGGCGACGCTGTCCCGGTCCGGCTCGACCTTGCGCAGCGCCATGGTCTGGTCGGCGGGCCCCGCCTCCACGGCGCGCAGGGCGACCGTCTCGTCGTCGCCCCGGGGCCGCATCGGGGGCAGGACTGCCGTCTCCGCGGCCTCCGGGACGCGTCCGGACGTCTCGGAGGGGCGTCGGGGCGTCCCCGGGGCGCGTACGGGCGTCTGAGGGGCGTATGCGGACCCTGAGGGCCCTGAGGGCCCCGGGGACCCCGAGGAGGCCGCGCGGGCGCGTCGGCGCCCCGTGGGCGGCCCGGCGGCTTCAGCGGCCTCTTCCGGCCCGAAGGGGGTCGTGCGGGCGCGCCGTCGGCGGCCGGTGGGCGGCGGCACGGAGAGCGACGCGGTGCCCGTGGTCCGCCCCGTGGGCCCGGCCGGGGCGGAGTCCGGCAGCGGGTCGGCCAGAGGGTCCCGATGGCCCTCCCCGGCCGCCGCGAACGCGTCCGGGCCCCCGCCGTGGGCGTCGTGGGCGGCATGCTGCTGATGAGACCCGTACGGCGGGTACGGGGCGGCCTCCCGGGCACCGTGGCCGGCGCCCTCGCGCTCAGGGCGCGGTCCGGTCACTCGCCGGCCTTACCGCCGACCGCCCCGACCACCGGGGCGAGCCCCGCGGACCGCCCCACGGCATCCGTGTCCCCGCACTCCACCAGCCAGTTGGCGAGCATCAGATGGCCCCATTCGGTGAGGACCGACTCGGGATGGAACTGGACGCCCTCGACCCGCAGTTCACGGTGGCGCAGCCCCATGGCGATGCCGGTCTCGGTCCAGGCCGTGATCTCCAACTCCGGGGGCACCGTCCCCCGCTCCACGGCCAGCGAGTGGTAGCGGGTGGCGGTGAAGGGCGTGGGCAGTCCGCTGAAGACGCCGGCGCCCTCATGGGTCACCAGCGAGGTCTTGCCGTGCAGCAGCTCCGGGGCCCGCCCGACGACGCCGCCGTAGGCGACGGCCATGGACTGCATCCCCAGGCAGACGCCGAACACCGGTACGCCGGTGCTCGCGCAGTGCCGCACCATGTCGACGCAGACCCCCGCCTCCTCCGGCGTGCCCGGCCCGGGGGACAGCAGGACGCCGTCGAAGCCGTCCTGGGCGTGGGCGAGCGAGACCTCGTCGTTGCGCACCACCTCGCACTCGGCGCCGAGCTGGTAGAGGTACTGGACGAGGTTGAAGACGAAGCTGTCGTAGTTGTCGACGACCAGGATGCGCGCGCTCATCGCGGACCCGCCATTCCCTCGTCGACCGTCACGTCATTGAACGGCAGCAGGGGCTCCGCCCAGGGGAAGACGTACTGGAAGAGCACGAAGACGATCGCCAGCACCAGCACGAGCGAAATCAGCGCCCGCATCCATGCGTTACCCGGCAGATGCCGCCAGATCCAGCCGTACATGCCATCCCTACTCACCGATGACGAAGTCGATTGCAGCACCGGAGTGCAGCACCAGAGTAAGGGGCGCGGGGTGGGGCCGGAGGGTCAGCTGTACAAAGCCTTGGGCTTGCCTTGGGCAACCGATTGGGTCGCGTCGAGGTGCGCCCAGGTGATCAGGCGGTGGCTGTGGCCCCACTCCGGCTCACAGGTGGTCAGCGTGAGATAGCGCCCGGGGCGCCGGAAACCGGACGCGCGCGGCACCGGATCGATCACCCCGGTGTCGGTCGGCAGGGTGCGGTAGGGCCTCCGGTCGACGCGGTAGGTGAACCAGGTGGTGCCGTCGGTCAGCACCACCGCGTCACCGGGGCGCAGCGCGGGGAAGTCCTTGAAGGGGTCTCCGTACGTGCGGCGATGTCCGGCGACGGCGAAATTGCCGAGGGCCCCGAGGCGGGCGGTGCGGGAGTAGTGGCCGAGCCCCTTCTTCAGGGTGCCGGTGGCGGTGCCCTCGAGGACGGGCTTGGCCCAGCCGGCGCCGAAGCGCGGGATGTACATGATCGCGAAGGAGTCGCCGGACGCGTAGCGGCGGGGTTCGGACGAGGGCTCGGCGCCGGCGGTGACCGTGCCGGTGGCCCATCGGTCCTGGAGGTGGTCGATCTCGCCGTCCATGGCGCGGTCGGCCCGTACCGAGGTCCAGTACAGGACGTAGACCACCAAAAGGATGATCAGGGCTCCGACGGTGACGCAGATCTCACTGAGCGTCCTGACGATCAGCCGCGTTCTCATCGGCCCCCACTGTCCGCCCCGCTGACCCCCGTGCCGCCGGCCCGTATCCCTGGGCCGTGCCGCGTACCGGTGTCCGCCGGTGCTATCCGATGGGCTGTGCCTGGTGCAGATCCACTGTGCCGGAGTAGCCGGGAAGAGTCACCGTGTCGTGCTGGTCGACTTTCCAGCCGAGGCCGTACGCGTCGACATAGCTGCGGTAGTTCTGGATCGCGGGCGAGGCGGTGAGGGCGGCGCTCAGCTTGCCCCGGTCACCCACAGCGGTGACCTTGTAGGGCGGTGAGTAGACCTGGCCCTGCAGGATCAGGGTGTTGCCGACGCAGCGCACCGCGCTGGTGGAGATCAGCCGCTGATCCATGACCTTGATCCCCTTGGCGCCGCCCTGCCAGAGCGCGTTGACCACGGCCTGCAGGTCCTGCTGGTGGATGACGAGATCGTTGGGCTGGGGGTCCGGGACGCCGGGGATCTGCGGGGTGGCGTTCGGCGGGGCGTCGGTGAGGGTGACCGTGAGGCCGGCTCCGGAGAGCTTCCTGGTGCCGGCGGTCTTCTCCAGCTCGGCCAGCTTGCGGCGCTCGGCCTGGGTGCTGCCGTTGTCCCGGCGGGCGAGGGCGTCGACCTCGGAGCGTATTTTGCCGGTGCTGTCGCCCAGGGTGCCGTTCTTACGGCTGCGTTCCTGGATGAGGTCGGAGAGCCGCAGCATCGATTCATCGCTGCGGATATTGGTGCCCTGTGCTGTGTTGAAACTGGTCCAGAAGATCACTCCGGCCAGCGCGAAGACCGCGCCGGTCAGCAGTCGCACGGGCCGGAACCGGGGGCGGCGGGACGCCGGGGTGGGGGAGTCAGCGGAATTGCTCAACGTACCCTTACTCCTTACGACGCCGCGGAAGGACTACGCTAACGGACGTGTGGGGGAGGGACGTGGTCCCCGTCGCTGTCCCGCCCCGGCGCCGTCCGTACACATCCCCGCGCGGTCACGCAGCGCATCGACAGGAGAGTTCCTCGTGCCGAAGTCACGGATCCGCAAGAAGGACGACTTCACGCCGCCGCCGGCGAAGCAGGCAGCCAGCATCAACTTGAACAGCGGCCGCCGGTGGGTGGCACCGCTGATGCTGGCCATGTTCCTGATCGGCCTCGCGTGGATCGTCATCTTCTACGTGACCACGGGTGATATGCCGGTCGAGTCGCTGGGCAACTGGAACATCGTGGTCGGCTTCGGCTTCATCGCCGCGGGCTTCGTCGTCTCCACCCAGTGGAAGTGACCCGGCTGTCCCCACGCCGGTCCCCAGGTTGTCCACAGAGTTATCCACAGCCGGGGAAAACTCAGAAGATCTGTGGATAACCTCTGCCGTGTTGACGCCGGTGTGACCGGCGACGGGCGTCTGTTCGATCGTTCACACCCCCGCTTTCCTGCGAAAACGCAGGTCAGTCGGGGGTCGTACGCAGGTTCTCCACAGGTTGCGCATGATCCACCACTTGCTGTGGACAACTGACCGAGCCCGGCTCGGCCCCATGTGCCGGAGATCGACGGGAGCCGTCCACGGCCCTGCGGACGGCCCTGACGGGAGGACGTCCGTGGCGGCCCGCCGAGCGCCGGCCGGCCGCCCCGCTCAGCCGGTGAGCTGGATCGTCCGGATCCACACCATGGCGACGATCGCGAGCAGCACCAGGGCGCAGGTCCCGCGCTGCACCAGTGCCCGCTTCTCACGGGGCGCGTGCACCATCCCGTACGCCACCACCGTGCCCGCGACCAGGCCGCCGACATGGGCCTGCCAGGCGATTCCGGACCAGGTGAACGTGAAGAGCAGATTCAGCGCCAGCAGCGCGATGACCGGCCGCATGTCGTAGTTCAGCCGGCGCATCAGCACGGCGGTGGCGCCGAGCAGGCCGAAGATCGCTCCGGAGGCGCCCAGCGAGGGCTGGTTCTGCGCGGCGAGGAGATACGACAGCGCGCTGCCGCCCAGCCCCGACAGCATGTAGAGCACGATGAAGCGGACGCGGCCGAGCGCGGCCTCCAGCGGTCCGCCGATCCACCACAGCGAGAGCATGTTGAAGGCGATGTGGATCAGCTGCTGGTGAAGGAAGATCGAGGTGACCAGCCGCCACCACTGGCCCTCGGCGACTCCGACGATCTGCGCCGCGCCGGGGTCATAGGCCCGTCCGACCAGGTCGAGATCGTTCACCAGCCGGTCGCCCGCGGACAGCGCCGCGAGCCACACCGCGATGTTGATGGCGACCAGGATCTTGGTGATCAGCCGGGGATCCGAAGTGATCGCGCCGCCGGCCATGGTGCGCGGCTGGGCGGCACGCGGCGGGGGACCGGCGGCCGAGGCCCCGGCCCCGGCGGGCACCCGTCCGCTCACGCACTCGGGGCAGTGGAACCCCACAGAGGCGCTGATCATGCACTCGGGGCAGATCGGGCGCTCACAGCGGGCGCAGCTGATGCCGGTCTCCCGCTGGGGGTGCCGATAGCAGCAGACCGCCTGGTCCTCCATGATGTCCCCTCGCCCCTTGTCCACTTCTGATCGGGCGTTCCCCCGCCCCGCTTGTTCACACGGACACTTGTTCACACGGACAAGCGGGGCATGAAAGTTCCCCGTACGGGCTCAGCCCTCGCGGGTCTCCACGACGACCGACTCGATGACGACGTCCTGCAGCGGACGGTCGGTGCGCGGGTTGGTCGCGGTGCCCGCGATCGCGTCGACGACCTTCTTGCTGGCCTCGTCGGCGACCTCGCCGAAGATGGTGTGCTTACCGGTCAGCCATGCGGTCGGGGAGACCGTGACGAAGAACTGCGAGCCGTTGGTGCCCGGGCCGGCGTTGGCCATCGCGAGCAGGTACGGCTTGTTGAAGGCCAGGTCCGGGTGGAACTCGTCACCGAACTCGTAGCCCGGGCCACCGGTCCCGTTGCCCAGCGGGTCCCCGCCCTGGATCATGAAGCCGCTGATCACCCGGTGGAAAACGGTGCCGTCGTAGAGCTTCTCCTTGGCCTTCTTGCCAGTGGCCGGGTGGGTCCACTCGCGAGTGCCTTCGGCCAGTTCGACAAAGTTCTTGACCGTCTTGGGGGCGTGGTTCGGCAGCAGCCGGACCACGATGTCGCCATTGTTCGTCTTCAGGGTGGCGTAAAGCTGCTCGGCCACGATCAACCTTCCATCGTTTTCACTTCCGTCTCCTGATCCTCGCACGGACGCAAGGTCGACGAGTAGCCGCGGAGGCGGCGCCGGGCGCGCCGATCCGCGTGGTTTCAACGAGAATCCTCCGTATGACCCAGATGCCCGGTCACGCATGCTGCCTGTGCTGCGAACGGGCATGATCTCCACAAACAGGCATGATCTTTCTTGGGATGGAAACACGAAACTGGGCAAATAGAGCGCGCGACGCAAGCGCGCGACTCTGAGCCCGGGAGCTTGACCACGCCACCGAGGAGGAGGATCCCGTGACCCGCATTGACAGCGTGCGAGCCGCGACCGGCACAGCCAAGGGCAGCGTTCTGCACGCCGCGGAGGCGGTGGCACCCTACGCCGGCACGGCCAAGGACACCGCATCGCGCTACGCGCACGAGGCCCGCGTACGGCTGGCGCCGAAGGTGTCGACCGCGGCGCACCAGGCCCGGTGCACGGCCGGTGCCCAGTACCACGCCCATATCGAGCCCATGCTCAACCAGGCCCGTGGCACCCTGCCGCCGAAGGTGGACCAGGCCGCCACCCGGGCCGCCAAGCGCACCCGTAAGGCCGCCCGTCACGCCGCCGACTACACCGGTCCGCGGATGGAGCAGGCGATGGCCGGGGTGCGCGCCGCCGCCGGGCCGGCGCGCGAGGAGGCCGCCGTCCGTACCGCCGCGGCCATCGCGGCGCTGCGCACCCATGTGACGGCCGCGGAGATCGAGAAGCTGGCCAGGAAGCACCGCCGCCGGGCCCGGACCGCCCGGGTCGCCAAGCGTGCGGCCTTCATCGGACTGGTCGGCGCGGGCGTCTTCGCCGCGTGGAAGTGGTGGGACAAGCAGGCCAACCCCGACTGGCTGGTCGAGCCCCCGGCGGCGACCGAGGTGGGCGACCGGGAGCGGCTTTCGGCGGTGGACGGCAGCGACCAGAGCGCCCTTGACCCCGAGGTCCAGGCCAAGCAGGCCGAGGCCGAGGCCCGCCGGGACGACGAGCGCTGACCAGCGACGACGAGCGCTGAACGGCGCCGCATACGGCGTCCGGGGCTGCCCTCCGCGAGGGGCGGGAGATCTGATGATCTCCCGCCCCTCGCCTCATCTCGGCCCCGTCTCGGCCCTGTCTCCGGCCCCGGCTCAGTCCGCCGGGTCCTCCCCCTGGGAACGGCGCTGCCGGCGCTCCAGGAAGATCTCGGTGAAGACCGAGACCTTGGCCCGCAGCGCCCAGGGGTCGAACGGCTTGGCCATGTAATCCACCGCACCGGCCGCATAGCCCCGCGAGGCGTTCTCCGGGTCGGCGCCCATCGCGGTGAGGAAGATGATCGGGATGTCGCGGTTACGGGAACGCCGCTTGATGTGGGCCGCCGTCTCATAGCCGTCCATCTCGGGCATCTGCACATCCAGCAGGATCACCGCGAAGTCGTCATGGTCGAGCAGCGCCTTGAGTGCCTCCTGCCCGGAGGTCGCGGTCACCAGCTCCTGGTCGAGCGTGGCCAGCACGGCCTCCATGGCCAGCAGATTGTTCTGCTGGTCGTCCACTACGAGGATCTTGGGCCGCGGCCCGGTGCCCCGCCTGGGCACCGCGGGTCCCTCCGGAACCGCCGGCTCGTCCTCCGGCTGTGGCACCGCGGCCGGGGGCTGGGACTCCACCATGGCCAGCTGCCGCTCCAGGACCAGGCAGCGCTCCTCCGCCAGCCGGCCCCGCAGCCGCACGTCTTCCAGCTCCTCGGTGAGCCGCCCCACCTCCTGGCGGAGCAGATCCCGCTCCTTGATCAGCTCCTTCCGGTCCGGGAGCTCCCGCTCCAGCGCGTCCGCCCGGGCGCGCTCCGTGGCCCAGGCCGCCTCGGCCTGGTTCAGCCGCACCTCGAGATCGGCGATGCGGTGCTTGCGGTCCAGCAGCGCCTCGCCCAGCACGTCCTGGTGGGCCATGGACACCCGCGCGTCCCGGTCGGCATCGGCCAGCTGGATCTGCAGGATCTCCATGGCATGGCCGGGGGAGCGGCTGGTGCGGACCGCGGCCCGGTGCAGCTCCCGCACCAGCTCGATGGCGGCGGGGGTGGGAGCGACGCCCCGCCGCGCCGCGAGATCGGTGAACAGATCGAAGACGAACTCCCACGGCGGGATGCGGGTGCCGCTCAGAAACCGCGAGATGGTGCTCGGATCCCGGTGTCTGCGCACGGCATATCTGCGCACCGAGATCCCCAGCCCCAGGAACAGCTTCCTCAGCTCCACAGCGAAGGCCCGGCACTCCCCGGGCAGGTTCTCGCCCAGCGGATGCAGCTCACCCATCGTGTCCCCCTGTACGGCGGCTCGCGCCGATCAGACGACTCCCGGGCGATCTGCCCGAGTTGTGAGAAACACCCTGGAGCATCCCGCGGGTGTTGCGCCGGGCAATGACAGGAGTGGCAACACCGATATCAGGGGCGAAACAAACCAGCCAGGACACCGATCACGATGTCCTGGCTGGTGACGAAGGTGGAGCCTAGGAGAGTCGAACTCCTGACATCCGCCATGCAAAGACGGCGCTCTACCAACTGAGCTAAGGCCCCGTCGCCGATCAGGATACCTGCTACCGGCCACCATTCCCGACCGGGTATCGCTCGTGCGTAGCGCTCTCCGTAGGATGCCACGCAAGATTCGCGGCAGCGAAGCGAAGGGGAGAGCGAGATGGACGCAACACAGCAGGATGCCACCGCGCGCGCACGGGAGCTTCAGCGCAGCTGGTACGGGGAACCGCTGGGGGCGCTCTTTCGCCGTCTCATCGATGATCTCGGTCTGAACCAGGCCCGTCTCGCCGCCGTCCTCGGGCTGTCCGCGCCCATGCTCTCGCAGCTCATGAGCGGCCAGCGCGCCAAGATCGGCAACCCCGCCGTCGTCCAGCGGGTGCAGGCCCTGCAGGAGCTGTCCAGCCAGGCGGCGGACGGCAGGGTCAGTGCCGCCGAGGCCGCCGAGCGCATGGAGGAGATCAAGAAGTCCGCGGGCGGCTCGGTCCTCAACTCCACCCAGTCCACGGCGACGAGCACCGGCGCCCCGACCGTTCGGCGAGTGGTGCGCGAGATCCAGTCGCTGCTGCGGTCCGTGGCGGCCGCCGGGGACATCATCGATGCCGCCGACTCCCTCGCCCCGACCCACCCCGAGCTGGCAGAGTTTCTCCGTGTGTACGGCGCCGGGCGGACCGCCGATGCGGTCGCCCACTACGAGGCGCACCAGAGCTGACGGGCTGAACTGCTGACGAGTCGATGACGGGGCGGGCACGGCGCGATGGGTGAGATCTTCGCGGGCCGGTACGAGCTGGTGGACCCGATCGGGCGTGGGGGCGTGGGCGCCGTATGGCGCGTCTGGGACCACCGCCGCCGACGGTACGTGGCAGCGAAGGTGCTCCAGCAACGTGACGCCCATACGCTGCTGCGCTTCGTCCGGGAACAGGCCCTGCGGATCGACCACCCCCATGTGCTGGCGCCGGCCAGCTGGGCGGCCGACGACGACAAGGTGCTGTTCACCATGGATCTGGTGGGCGGCGGCTCGTTCGCCCATCTCATCGGGGACTACGGCCCGCTGCCGCCCCGTTATGTGTGCACCCTGCTCGACCAGCTGCTTTCCGGACTGGCCGCGGTACACGCCGAGGGCGTGGTGCACCGGGACATCAAGCCCGCGAACATCCTGCTGGAATCCACCGGGACCGGGCGGCCGCATGTGCGGCTGTCCGACTTCGGCATCGCGCTGACCAAGGGCGAGCCGCGCCTCACCGAGGCCAACTACGTGATGGGCACTCCGGGTTACTTCGCGCCCGAGCAGATGATGGGCGACGACCCGGACTTCCCGGCGGACCTCTTCGCCGTGGGGCTGGTGACGCTCTATCTGCTCAACGGGCACAAGCCCGACGCGGAGGCGCTCGTCAAGCTCTTCGAGCAGGGAGTGCCGAACGCGCCCACGGGGGTGCCGGAGCCGCTGTGGCAGGTGATCGCGGGTCTGCTGCAGCCGGACCCCGAGGACCGCTTCCGCACCGCCACAGGAGCGCGGAAGGCCCTGGCGACGGCCGTCGACCTGCTGCCCGAGGCCGACCTGGACGACGACGCCATCGAGGTCTTCGACCACCTCGGGCCGCTGCCCGCCGGGTTCGACGCCAATGGGCCGACCCGGCCGCGCCGCCGCCACGCGAAGACGGACCCACCCAGAGACAGCGGCGCGAACGGCGCGGCGCCCTCTCCGTCTCAGACCGCCGCCGACGCGGGCTCCGCCGCCGAGGCGTCCCCTCCCCAGCCGGCCGCCCCACAGCCGTCCATGTCCGACACCGGCAGCTTCACCCTCCCGCCGCCGCTCCCCCGGACCGACCAGCCAGGGACACCGCACACCGAGCCCCCGCCCGGCCAGGCCTCGCACACCGGGTCTCCGGGGGCTCCGTCCTCCGGCGTCCCGCACGCTGAATCCCCGCACGGCCAACCCCCACATGCCCAGACGCCCCTGAGCCGGACCCCACCGCCCCAGCCCGCGGGCCCACCGACACCGACGCCCCCGCCGCCGACCGCCCGGCCCGCGACTCCGCCCCCGCCGGTCCAGCGGCCGTCGATGCCGCAGTCGATGCCCCACCCACTGACCCCGCCGACCCCCTCGACGGCGGCCCCGCTCCCACCGGCTCAGCCACCCGCGCAGCATCCGCACCACGCACAGCAGCCCCCACACCCCGTACAGTCGGTGCACCACGCGCACCCGCATACGCCCACCCCCGCTTCCGCTCCGGCCGCGGCTCCCTCGCCGACACCGACGCCAACGCCGACACCCACACCGACTCCGACCCCGACACCGACGCCGCCCCCGCGTGATTTCCCTTCTACTCGTCCATACACCGCCGGGCGGCCGCAGGTTCCCGCGGCGACGCGGCCGCGTCCCGGGCCGTCCCGGAAAGCGGCGCTCTCGATCCTGATCGTCGCGGCGGTGTGCTTCGCCGTCGGCGCGTGGGCGCTGGTGGCCGCGGGCTGACGTCGCCCATACGCCGACGGCGCCCCGCCGACGTCACCACCCCTGAAGGCCCTGACGGGCGCCCCCGCCGACGTCACCGCCCCTGACGAAGCCCCCGCCGACGCCAGCCCCTGACGGCGGCCTCTGACGGCGGCCCCCTGACTGCGCCTCCCCTGGCGCACCCCCAGCGAAAGCAGGGCCCCAACTACCAGCCCGGCGGCGGCCCGTACCGCTGCGCGGAGGCCCGGCGCCGGGCGGCGAGCGTCCACACGCCGAGCCCGAGCACCAGAGCCGTCCCCGTGCCGATCCCCGCGTACCCCACCACCCGCAACGCGGTCTTCTCCGAGTCGGCGGCGCCGGAGCCAGGACTCGCCATCCGATCGTCGTCCGCTGCGTCCGGATGGCGCTTGGCCGCCTTCCGGTCGGCCGCCGTGAGGCCGAACCCCGCCTCGACCGGGTCCCTGTCGTAGCTGGGCCCGCCGCGCGCGGCGCCCGCGACCCGTACCCGCAGGACGACCGGCACCGGGCCGTTCAGATGCGGTGCCACCTGCGGCGGGTTGAGGGTGACCGCAAGGAAGTACCCACCGCTGAAGCTCATCGCGCGGACCGTGGAGCCGGTGTTGGCATACCGGTTTCCGTAGGCCACCGGTGCGGTGGCCACCTGGGTGCGGGGCGCATCGCCGTCCTGCGCGGCGGGGATGCCGCGCTTGGCGAGCCCGCGCGCCGGGTTGTACGCGTGCAGCGCCAGGGCGCGGTCGAGCGGACGGGTGCTCTGGTCCTTGTCGTCGGCGGACAGTTCGGCGGCGGCGGTGAGGCGCTGCCCCCAGTCGACGGGCACCCGGTAGAAATGCGTCTCCCCCGGCGTGATCTCGTCCTTCCAGACGCCGCTCCCCAGGGTCGGCGCGTCGGTGAAGCCGCGTCCGCCGCGCCGCGGCCAGGGAGTGCCGTCCGGCGGCTCGGGGGACGGCGTGCTCCAACTCCCCTCCGGAGCCGCTCCCGTGGCCCCGCCCTTCACCGGTGGCTCCACCATCAGCCGGAGCTCCACAGGCCAGCGCTCCGGGTCCGGTGACCCGTCCTGGCGCTCCACCGTCACCACATAGCGCCCCGCTTCATGGCAGGAGGCCGGGCCGGAGTCCATCTGGCGGGAGGCGTAGTCGGCGAGGGGATAGGCGACGCCATTGGTTTCGATCTTCGGGGCGGCGGTGCCGCAGATGCCCCCTTCAGGGCTCTCCAGCGTCACCTTCACACCATCGCGGTACGAGGTCACGTCCGCACCCGGCCGGGGCGCGGCGACCGCTGAGACATAGGCGGCTGACTTCGTGTCGAGCGTCACGCCGTAGTACCGCTTCTCGCCCGGTCCGACGCTGTCGACATAGGTGCGGCCGGCCGTCAGGGACGGGGCGTCCGAGTCGGCGTCGGCGCCGGATATCCGGGTGCCGCGGGTCTCGTACGCCCGGGCCCCGTCGGCGGCGTCGGCGAGGGACGTCCCCGGCGCCGCGGCCACCGCGCACAGTGCCGCCACCGCGGCGAGACCGGCCCTGACCTTGCGGCGGTCCTTCATCGCGCGTCACTCCTCGTCGTACCGGCCGGTCGGCCCGTTCAACTTTGCCTGTGCAAGCCATTCGTTTGCGAGAGTGAAACACGAAGGCCCCCCGTCTTCCCATCCCCCGGCGCCCCTGCCCCTTCCCCGCACGGCGCCAGTAAAGCCGACGGGGCCCCGACCGCTCCAGCGGTCGGGGCCCCGAACTGGGACTGTCTTAGGAGCTAGGAGCTCACACACCCGAACCTGCGGGCACGGAGTCGGTCGCCTCCGTCCACAGATCCTGCTCGGCGCGATCCGCCTGGATCTGGCGGTACACGAGGAGCCCGCCGATGGCGGCCAGTGCGACCAGGAGCAGCTTCTTCACTGCGCTACCTCGTCTCTTTCTTGACGTAGGGGACCTCTGGCGCCCGATGATACACACCGACCGATACCGATCGGTGACCTATGACCGGCATTGGCCGGTGAGAAACCGGGCAGGGGCCGGGGATCAACTCCCGGCCCCCCATACGACATCAGCCTGGATGAAGAAGATCTTCATCCAGGCTGATCGCGACGGTGGGGCTAACAGGACTTGAACCTGTGGCCTCTTCCTTATCAGGGAAGCGCTCTAACCGTCTGAGCTATAGCCCCGCGCTGCACCGAAAGATTAGCGCACGACCTGCCCCGTCCCAAAATCGGTAACGGCGGGCCGCTACTCGTCCTCCGCCAAGGTCAGCTCGACGCCACCCACGAAGCCCGCCGACAGGTTGTAGATGAACGCCCCGAGCGTGGCCAGCGCGGTGGCCAACACCACGTTGATCACGGCGATGATCCCGGTGAACCCGAGGACACGCGGAAGCGACAGGAAGGACTCCAGGTCGAACCCGCTGCCCTCCTGCGACTCCGTCGCGTCGCTGATGGTGCCGCCGACCGCGCTGAAGACGCCCATGGCGTCCATGACCATCCACAGCACCGCCACCGCGATCACGGTGCAGACCCCCAGCGCGATCGCGAGCAGGAAGCTGACCTTCATGACCGACCACGGATCGACCCTGGCGACCCTCAGCCGCGCCTTACGGGTCCGCGGCGCCGGACGGGCCCCCGCGGACGTACGGGGGCGGCGGACGGCCGTGGCGGCCTGCTGGTGCCCCGAATGGGCGGCCTGGCCCGGCTGTCCGGGCACCGCGGCGCCGCCCTGTCCGGCCCCGCCGCCGGGCGGCGGGGCGTAGGCCTGCGGCGGGTGGTACGGCTGCGCGGGCTGGGCGGGGGCGGGACGCTCGTTGGGGAGCGGGCTGGAGTACTGGGGCTTCGGATGCGGATCGCGCTGCGGCCGCAGCTTCCGGGTCTCCGTCACCGACGCGGGGGCGGAGTCCCCGGCCGGGCCACGGGCGCCTTCCCCAGCGGTGGTACCGCCCGCCGAAGTCTGGGCTCCCGATCCCGGACGCCCTCCGGCGTCCGCACCGCCGCCCGCGGCACCCGTGGCTCCACTCACGACTTACTCCTCGGTCTCGTCGGCCGGGGGCGGTGTGCCCTCGACCGCCTCGGACGCGGCCTCCTCGGCTGGCGCGCTCCCGGTCGCGGAATCTTCCTCGACCTCTTCAGCCTCACGACCGGCCTCGGCGTTCCGGGCGATGCCGACGACGGCATCGCGCTTGCCCAGGTTGATCAGTTGGACGCCCATGGTGTCACGGCCCGTCTCCCTGACCTCATTGACCCGGGTACGGATCACGCCACCGCTGAGCGTGATGGCGAGGATCTCATCGGTCTCCTCGACCACCAGCGCCCCGACCAGGGAACCCCGGTCCTCGACGATCTTCGCTGCCTTGATCCCGAGGCCGCCGCGCCCCTGGACGCGGTACTCGTCGACGTTGGTCCGCTTCGCGTACCCACCGTCGGTGGCGGTGAACACGAACGTACCGGGCCGGACGACATTCATCGAGAGGAGTTCGTCGTCCTCGCGGAAGCTCATGCCCTTCACACCGGAGGTCGCGCGCCCCATCGGCCGCAGCGACTCGTCCGTCGCCGTGAACCGGATCGACTGGGCCTTCCTGCTGATCAGCAGCAGATCGTCCGCGGAGGACACCAACTCGGCACCGATCAGCTCGTCCTCGCGGCCGTCCGCCATCTCCCGGAGGTTGATCGCGATCACGCCGCCCGAGCGGGGCGAGTCGTAGTCCTTCAGCGGGGTCTTCTTCACCAGGCCGGACTTGGTGGCGAGCACCAGATACGGCACCGCCTCGTAGTCCCGGATGGCCAGGATCCGCGCGATCTTCTCATCGGGCTGGAACGCCAGCAGATTCGCGACATGCTGGCCGCGCGCCTCCCGGCCGGCGTCCGGCAGCTCGTACGCCTTCGCCCGGTAGACCCGGCCCTTGTTGGTGAAGAACAGCAGCCAGTGGTGGGTGGTCGAGACGAAGAAGTGGGAGACGATGTCGTCCTGCTTCAGCTTCGTCCCGCGCACGCCCTTGCCGCCGCGCTTCTGGGAGCGGTAGTCCTCGGTCTTGGTGCGCTTCACATAGCCGCCACGCGTGATGGTGACGACGATGTCCTCCTCGGCGATCAGGTCCTCGATGGACATGTCACCGTCGAAGGGCACCAGCTTGGTGCGCCGGTCGTCGCCGAACTTCTCGACGATCGCGGTCAGCTCCTCGCTGATGATCTGCCGCTGCCGCTCGGGCGAGGCCAGGATCGCGTTGTACTCGTCGATCTTGGCCTGCAGCTCGTCGTGCTCCTGGATGATCTTCTGACGCTCCAGGGCGGCCAGCCGCCGCAGCTGCATCTCCAGGATCGCGTTCGCCTGGATCTCGTCGATCTCCAGCAGGCCCATCAGGCCGCCGCGCGCGGTGTCCACCGTGTCGCTGCGCCGGATCAGCGCGATGACCTCGTCGATCGCGTCCAGGGCCTTGAGCAGACCGCGCAGGATGTGCGCCCGCTCCTCGGCCTTGCGCAGCCGGAAGCGGGTCCGGCGGACGATGACCTCGATCTGGTGGGTCACCCAGTTGCGGATGAACGCGTCCAGCGAGAGCGTGCGCGGCACACCGTCGACCAGCGCCAGCATGTTGGCGCCGAAGTTGGTCTGCAGATCCGTGTGCTTGTAGAGGTTGTTGAGGACGACCTTGGCGACCGCGTCCCGCTTGAGCACGATGACCAGGCGCTGACCGGTGCGCGAGGAGGTCTCGTCGCGGACGTCGGCGATGCCTCCGACCTTGCCGTCCTTCACCAGGTCGGCGATCTTCTGCGCGAGGTTGTCCGGGTTCACCTGGTACGGCAGCTCGGTGACCACCAGGCACTGCCGGCCCTGGATCTCCTCGACCTCCACCACCGCGCGCATCGTGATCGAGCCGCGCCCGGTGCGGTACGCCTCCTCGATGCCCTTACGGCCGACGACCAGCGCGCCGGTCGGGAAGTCCGGGCCCTTGATCCGGTCGATCAGGGCCTCGAGCAACTCCTCCTGGGTGGCCTGCGGGTTGGCCAGGAACCACTGGGCTCCCTCGGCGACCTCGCGCAGATTGTGCGGCGGGATATTGGTGGCCATGCCGACCGCGATCCCCGCCGAGCCGTTGACCAGCAGGTTCGGGATGCGCGCCGGGAGGACCGTCGGCTCCTGGTTACGGCCGTCGTAGTTGTCCTGGAAATCGACGGTCTCCTCGTCGATGTCCCGGAGCATCTCCATGGCCAGCGGGTCCATCTTGCACTCGGTGTACCGCATGGCCGCCGCGGGGTCGTTGCCCGGGGAGCCGAAGTTGCCGTTGGAGTCGACCAGCGGCATCCGCATGGACCACGGCTGAGCGAGCCGCACCAGGGCGTCGTAGATCGACGAGTCGCCGTGCGGGTGGTAGGTGCCCATGACGTCGCCGACGACGCGGGCGCACTTGTAGAAGCCCTTCTCGGGGCGGTACCCGCCGTCGTACATCGCGTACAGCACCCGGCGGTGCACCGGCTTGAGGCCGTCCCGGACGTCCGGCAGCGCACGGCTGACGATCACGCTCATCGCGTAATCGAGGTACGAGCGCTGCATCTCCGTCTCGAGGCCGACCGGCTCGACGCGGAGCGCGGCGCCTTCGGCGAGCTCGTCGGGGGTCAGGTCGTCGGGCGTGTTCGGGGTGTTCTCGTCGGCCATTGCTGGTCAAAGTCCTTCTGTCGTCTGCGGCTGGGGGCCGACTCAGATGTCGAGGAAGCGGACATCCTTGGCGTTGCGCTGGATGAACGAGCGCCGTGCCTCGACGTCCTCACCCATCAGGACCGAGAACAGGTCGTCGGCCTGCGCCGCGTCGTCCAGGGTGACCTGGCCCAGGACGCGGTGGTCGGGGTCCATCGTGGTGACCCGCAGCTCCTCGGCGTTCATCTCGCCCAGACCCTTGAAGCGCTGGACCGAGTCGTCCCTGATGCGCTTGCCCTGTTCACGGCCGACCTGGATCAGCGCGTCCCGCTCCCGGTCCGAGTACGCGTACTCGAAGTCGTCCCGGCCCCACTTGATCTTGTAGAGGGGCGGACGGGAGAGGAAGACATGCCCCGCCTCGACCAGCGGGCGCATGAAGCGGAAGAGGAAGGTCAGCAGCAGGGTGTTGATGTGCTGGCCGTCGACATCGGCGTCCGCCATCAGAATGATCTTGTGATAGCGGAGCTTGGCGATGTCGAAGTCCTCGTGCACCCCGGTGCCGAAGGCGGAGATCAGCGCCTGGACCTCGTTGTTCTGCAGGATCTTGTCGACCCGGGCCTTCTCCACGTTGAGGATCTTGCCGCGGATCGGGAGGATCGCCTGATACTGCGGGTTACGGCCGGACTTGGCCGAGCCGCCGGCGGAGTCACCCTCGACGATGAAGATCTCGCACTTCGACGGGTCATTGGACTGGCAGTCGCTCAGCTTGCCCGGCAGCGACGCGGTCTCCAGCAGCCCCTTACGGCGGGTCAGATCCCGCGCCTTACGGGCCGCGACCCGGGCCGTCGCCGCCTGGATCCCCTTGCGGACGATGTCCGCCGCCTCATTGGGGTTGCGGTCCAGCCAGTCGGCGAGATGCTCGTTGACGATCTTCTGGACGAAGGTCTTGGCCTCCGTGTTGCCCAGCTTGGTCTTGGTCTGGCCCTCGAACTGCGGCTCGCCCAGCTTGACCGAGATGATCGCGGTCAGGCCCTCGCGGATGTCCTCACCGGTGAGGTTGTCGTCGCGCTCCCGGAGCAGCTTCTTGTCGCGCGCGTACTTGTTGATCAGGTACGTCAGCGCGGCGCGGAAGCCCTCCTCGTGGGTGCCGCCCTCATGGGTGTGGATGGTGTTCGCGAAGCTGTAGACACCCTCGGTGTACTGGGTGTTCCACTGCATCGCGATCTCGAGGGAGAGCATCCGCTCCTTGTCCTCGGCCTCGAACCCGATCACCGTGGGGTGGACCAGCTCGCCCTTGCGGGAGTTGAGGTACGTGACGAAGTCGACGATGCCGCCCTCGTAGTGGTACTTCACGGAGAGCGGCTTGCCCTCCTCGTCCACATGGGCCTCGCGCTCGTCCGTGAGCGAGATCGACAGGCCCTTGTTGAGGAACGCCATCTCCTGGAAGCGCCGGGCCAGCGTCTCGAAGGAGTACTCGGTGGTCTCGAAGACGTCCGGGTCCGCCCAGAAGGTGACCGTGGTGCCGGTCTCCTCCGTGGCCTCGTTCCGGGCCAGGGGCGCGGTCGGCGCTCCCGTCTTGTAGTCCTGGGTCCAGCGGTAGCCGTCCGTCTTGACCTCGACCGACACCTTCGACGACAGGGCGTTGACGACGGAGACGCCGACGCCGTGCAGACCGCCGGAGACGGCGTAGCCGCCGCCGCCGAACTTGCCGCCCGCGTGCAGCACGGTCAGCACGACCTCCACGGCCGGCTTCCCCTCCGAGGGGACGATGCCCACCGGGATCCCGCGGCCGTTGTCCACGACGCGGACGCCGCCGTCGGCGAGGATCGTGACCTCGATGCTGTCCGCGTGACCCGCCATGGCCTCGTCGACGGAGTTGTCGACGACCTCCTGGACGAGATGGTGGAGGCCGCGCTCACCGGTGGAACCGATGTACATACCGGGTCGCTTGCGGACCGCCTCCAGCCCCTCCAGGACGGTAATCGCACTGGCGTCGTACGACGGCGAGGCCAGGGCCTCGTCGTCGGGCGTGGACGGGATGTTTTCGATGGGGTTGCCGGAATCGGCCACGAAGCGCCCTTTCTGGCACAGCACAAGCCATCTCCGGGCAGGCGGGAGCGGCTGCGTCGTTCAACATGTGTCCGCAAGCGCTCGGTGCGCCGGCGGCGACGGTGTACGGGCCCAGTCTACCGGTAGCGCCGACAAGAATGGGGGCTTGCTGCCGCCTGAGTCCGCATGTGCCGCCCTGAACCGGCTGCCAGCGACTCCCCATATGCGGGGACGGGCTCCAAGAGGCTCACACCGCCACTCAGCGCTTCGAGCTGTCAACCACCGGCAACCGTGACCGGGGTCTCAGCAGTCACCCTGTTACCCCCGGTTAACACGGGAGCGCACAAGCCCCGGTCAGCCGTAGGTATCGCCCGGGCCGGTGGAGCCCGGGGAGCGCAGCGGGCCGTAGCGGCGGGCCGGGCCACCGGGGCCCAGGACCTTGATCATCTTGACGGTGCCATGACCCAGATCCGCGTTCAGCCGGGCCACGAGCTGCGGGGCGAGCAGCCGCAGCTGGGTCGCCCACGCCGTGGAGTCACAGCGCACCGTGAGCACCCGGGCGTCCTCGTCGTACCGCTGGGGCTCGCAGTGCTGCGCCACCTCGGGCCCCACCATCTGGGGCCAGCGGCCCATCACCCCGCCGACCGCGGCCGGGGCCTCCCAGCCGCGCTCGGTGATCAGCCGGTTGATCGCCGCACCGAGTGGAAGCGGATCGCGGCCATCGGCGCGCGCGCCGGAGCGCAAGCCCCCTCTGCGCGCCTGCTTCTTCTGCTGGGCCGCGGCTCCCCGGGCACGCGCCTGCTCCTTGGCGGCGCGCAGCGCCACCCGCGCGAGATCGACGCCCGAGGGCTCGGGCACCGGCGAAGGCCCCGCGGGCTGGTCCATTCCGCCGGTCATTCCGTCGGTCATACGCGCCGCACCTCGCCCTCGGACACCGCATAGCGCATGCCGGACAGCACCTGCGGAACGTCGTCTTCCACCGCCGCGGTCACCAGCACCTGCTCCCCGGGGGCGACCAGCTCGGCCAGCCGCTCCCGGCGCCGCTCGTCCAGCTCCGCGAAGACGTCGTCGAGCACCAGCACCGGCTCGCCCGACTCGGTGCGCAGCAGATCGTAGGAGGCCAGCCGCAGGGCGAGGGCGTACGACCAGGACTCGCCATGGCTGGCGTAGCCCTTCGCCGGGAGCCGGCCCAGCTTGAGGATCAGGTCGTCGCGGTGCGGGCCCACCAGCGTGACCCCGCGCTCGATCTCCTGCTTACGGGCCTCGGTGAGGGCGGCCATCAGCAGCTCGTACAGCTCCTCGCGGCTGCCCGCGTCGGTCAGCCCCTCACCGGCCGAGCCGCGGTACTCCAGCAGCACGGGGCCGCCGCCCGGCGCGAGCTGCTCGTACGCCTTGTCGGCGAGCGGCTGGAGCACGGCGATCAGATCGAGCCGCTGGGCCAGCAACTCGGCACCGGCTCGGGCCAGATGCTGGTCCCAGACGTCGAGCGTGGACAGAGCCGCGTCGCCGCCGCCGCTGCGCGAACCGTGCCGCCGGGCCAGGGCAGCGGTCTTCAGCAGGGTGTTGCGCTGCTTGAGCACCCGGTCGTAGTCGGAGCGGACCCCCGCCATCCGGGGCGCCCGCGCGGTGATCAGCTCGTCGAGGAAGCGCCGACGCTCGCCCGGATCGCCCTTGACCAGGGCCAGATCCTCGGGCGCGAACAGCACCGAACGCAGGATCCCCAGCACATCACGCGGTCTGACCTGCGAGGACCGATTGATACGGGCGCGATTGGCCTTGCCCGGGTTGAGCTCCAGCTCGATCAGCTGCTGCCGGTCACCCTGGACGACCGCGGCCCGGACCACGGCCCGCTCCGCGCCCATGCGCACCAGCGGGGCGTCGGAGGAGACCCGGTGGCTGCCGAGGGTGGCGAGATAGCCGACGGCCTCGACGAGATTGGTCTTGCCCTGGCCGTTGGGCCCGACGAAGGCCGTGACGCCCGAGTCGAGGGCCACCTCGGCCCGGGTGTACGAGCGGAAGTCGGCGAGCGAGAGATGCGTGACGTGCATAGTGGGCTGCGCCGACCTCCCCCGGCTGAACTGCTTGCGCCACCCCGTGGGGTGGTTACTTGTCGCTGCTCTCGACCGCGTGGCCGCCGAACTGATTGCGCAGCGCGGCGATCATCTTGATCTGCGGCGAGTCCTCCTGACGGGAGGCGAACCGGGCGAAGAGCGATGCGGTGATCGCGGGCAGCGGCACGGCGTTGTCGATCGCCGCCTCCACGGTCCAGCGGCCCTCGCCGGAGTCCTCCGCGTAGCCCCGCAGCTTGGACAGGTGCTCGTCCTCGTCCAGGGCGCGCACGGCCAGGTCCAGCAGCCAGGAGCGGATGACCGTGCCCTCCTGCCAGGAGCGGAAGACCTCGCGGACGTCGGTGACCGAGTCCACCTTCTCCAGCAGCTCCCAGCCCTCGGCGTACGCCTGCATCATCGCGTACTCGATGCCGTTGTGGACCATCTTGGCGAAGTGGCCCGCGCCGACCTTGCCGGCGTGAACGGCGCCGCACTCGCCCTCGGGCTTGAGCGCGTCGAAGATCGGCTGGACCTTGGCCACATGCTCGGCGGCGCCGCCGTACATCAGCGCATAGCCGTTCTCCAGGCCCCAGACACCGCCGGAGACACCGCAGTCGACGAAGCCGATTCCCTTGGCGTTGAGCTGCTCGGCGTGCTTCTCGTCATCCGTCCAGCGGGAGTTCCCGCCGTCCACCACGATGTCGCCGGGCGACAGCAGCTCGGCCAGCTCGTCGATGGTGATCTGGGTGGGGACGCCCGCCGGGACCATGACCCACACCACGCGGGGGGCCTTCAGCTTGTTGACGAGCTCATCGATGCTGTGGACATCGGCGACGTCCGGGTTGTGGTCGTAGCCGATGACGGTGTGGCCTGCGCGGCGAATGCGCTCGCGCATATTGCCGCCCATCTTGCCGAGGCCGATGAGACCGAGCTCCATCAGTGATCCTTCATGCCGTAGTCCGTTGCGTTTCGCGGTGAGTCCGAGCCTACGCCCGCGGGTAACCGCACAGATGTGGGCTACACCTGCTCATTCGCGCTCTCAGCCGCTGAGTCGCACCGGCATGATCAGGTACTTGTACGCCTCGTCCGCCTCGGCGTCCATGGCGGGCTTGCCACTGAGCAACGCGGGCTTGGTCGAGGTGGTGAAGGACAGCTGGGCGACCGGTGAGTCGATCGCGCTGAGGCCGTCCAGCAGGAACGTCGGGTTGAAGGCGATCGAGATGTCGTCGCCGTCGAGCTGGGCGTCCACCCTCTCCACAGCCTGTGCATCGTCGCTGGACCCGGCCTCCAGGATCAGCACGCCCTGCTCGAAGGTGAGCCGCACCGGGGTGTTCCGCTCGGCGACCAGGGCCACACGCTTGACGGCCTCGACGAACGGAGGCGTCTCGATCACCGCGACCGAGTTGAACTCGGTGGGGAAGAGCGTGCGGTACTTCGGCAGGTCGCCCTCGAGCAGCCGGGTGGTCGTACGGCGCCCGGCGCCCTCGAAGCCGATCAGGCCCTCGCCCGCACCCGAGCCGGAGAGCGCGAGCGCGACGGTGTCACCGCTGGTCAGCGACTTGGCGGTGTCGAGGAGCGTCTTGGCGGGCACCAGCGCGACGGCGGAGATGTCGGGGGTCTCGGGCTTCCACAGGAACTCGCGGACCGCGAAGCGGTAGCGGTCGGTGGAGGCCAGCGTGACGGTGTCGCCCTCGATCTCGATCCGCACACCGGTGAGCACCGGCAGGGTGTCGTCACGGCCGGCGGCGATGGCGACCTGGGCGGCGGCCGCGGCGAAGACCTCACCCGGGACGGTGCCGGTCGCGGTCGGCATCTGCGGCAGCGCCGGGTACTCCTCCACAGGCAGGGTGTGGAGTGTGAATCGCGAGGAGCCGCAGACCACGGTGACCCGCACCCCGTCGCTGGAGATCTCCACAGGACGGTTGGGGAGGGCGCGGCAGATGTCGGCGAGGAGCCGGCCGGAGACGAGGACCGTGCCGTCGTCCTCGATGTCGGCCTCCACGGAGACGCGTGCCGAGACCTCGTAGTCGAAGCCGGAGAGGCTGAGCGCGCCTTCCTCCGCCTTCATGAGGATGCCCGCGAGGACGGGCACCGGCGGTCGGGCCGGGAGGCTGCGGGCCGTCCAGGCCACCGCCTCCGCGAGTACATCGCGCTCCACCCGGATCTTCACCGTAAGCCGCCTCCTGCTGTTGCTGGCTCGCCCTGCTGGCCTTCGTCGTCGGCTGAGTAGCCGGAGACCAGTCTGACGCACGCCGCCGACAGTCGGTGCGGCTCGGGGTCAAGTCGGTGCGCGGGGTGTCGGGCGGCTCGGCCCGAGGTTGTGCACAGGCCCCACTTCGAAGCGATTTCCTCGCTATAACTCTGTGGTCGTAGTAGTAGGGCCTGTGGAAACCGTGGAAAACTGACTTTTCCCTGGTCAGCGGCGGTTTTTTGTCCACCGGGCCTGTGGGCGACGGCGGTGGACAACCAGGGTTGTCTGTGGATGCCGAAGAGTTCTGCACATGCGATGCACAGACATCGCCCGGTTCTCCCCAGCGCTGTCCCCAGTTTTACCCACCTTCCCCACAGCCCAACCCGCCTCCTTGGTGTGACGCCTTTCACTCGCGCCGGTGACCGTGGCCATTTCGTTGCCGAACAGTGGACAGCGGTGTGGAGAAGCTGTGGGCAACGGGCCTTCGGCTGTGGGTTGCCGGTGGACAAGCTGACACGCGGCCTGTGGGTATCTCGATCGTCCACAGTCTGTGGACTCCCGATAGCCACAATTCCACAACCACCTGACCTCGGTGGATGCCATCCCCACCGGGCACCCTGTGGACGCGATCGGGACAACTCCCACGTCCCCAGGGTGTGGACGGTGGATGGGCCGCGTATCTGTGGAGAACCGGGCCGGCCGGGCAGGGAATCGAACAGCTCGTAGGGGTGAACGACGAAGGGCGCCCCGGGAGTTGTCCCTCCCGGAGCGCCCTTCAGCGGTTCGCGGTGGCCCTACGAGGCCCTGTTGGGCCCCTCTCAGCCGTTCTTGATGCGGTTGGTCAGCTCGGTCACCTGGTTGTAGATGGAGCGCCGCTCGGCCATCAGCGCCCTGATCTTGCGGTCGGCGTGCATGACCGTCGTATGGTCGCGCCCGCCGAACTGCGCGCCGATCTTGGGCAGCGACAGATCGGTCAGCTCCCGGCAGAGATACATCGCGATCTGCCGCGCGGTGACCAGCACCCTGCTGCGGGAGGCGCCGCACAGATCGTCGACCGTATGCCCGAAGTAGTCGGCGGTCGCGGCCATGATCGCGGTGGCGGTGATCTCCGGGGCCGCGTCCTCGCCGCCGGGGATCAGATCCTTCAGCACGATCTCGGTGAGTCCGAGGTCCACCGGCTGCCGGTTCAGGCTCGCGAAGGCGGTGACGCGGATGAGCGCGCCCTCCAGCTCCCGGATGTTGCGGGAGATCCGCGAGGCGATGAACTCCAGCACCTCCGGTGGTGCGTTCAGCTGCTCCTGCACCGCCTTCTTACGGAGGATCGCGATACGCGTCTCCAGCTCCGGCGGCTGCACATCGGTGATCAGGCCCCACTCGAAGCGGTTGCGGAGCCGGTCCTCCAGGGTGACCAGCTGCTTGGGCGGCCGGTCGGAGGAGAGCACGATCTGCTTGTTGGCGTTGTGGAGCGTATTGAAGGTGTGGAAGAACTCCTCCTGCGTCGACTCCTTGCTCGCCAGGAACTGGATGTCGTCGACCAGCAGGATGTCCATGTCGCGGTAGCGCTTGCGGAACGCGTCCGCCTTGCCGTCGCGGATGGAGTTGATGAACTCGTTGGTGAACTCCTCCGAGCTCACGTAGCGCACCCGGGTGCCGGGATACAGGCTGCGCGCGTAGTGACCGATGGCGTGCAGCAGGTGGGTCTTGCCGAGCCCGGACTCCCCGTAGATGAACAGCGGGTTGTACGCCTTGGCCGGCGCCTCGGCCACGGCGACCGCCGCGGCGTGCGCGAAGCGGTTGGACGCGCCGATGACGAAGGTGTCGAAGAGGTACTTGGGGTTCAGCCGCGCGGTCGGCTCACCGGGGCCGGACGCGGGCGCGGGCTGAGCGGCGAGCGGGCCGGGGGCGCCGGTCTGCGAGGGCAGGACGGGCGGTCCGCCGCGGGCGCGCTCGAGCGGGTCGGGCAGATCGTGGCGCTGCTCGTACGGCGGGCGCTCGGGGCCGGGGCCGCCGCCGGGACCGCCCGGCCCGGGACGCTCGGCGCCGGGACCGCGGTAGTCACCGCGCCGCTGCTGGTCGTACGGCTGCTGGTCATAGCCGGACGAGGTGTGCTGGGAGGCGTAGGGATCGCTCTCGGGGAAGCCGCCGAGCCGGGGCTGCTGCCAGCCGTAGTCGTCACGGGGCCGCGGCCAGGCGCCCGGTTCGGGGCGCGGCTGCTGATAGCCGGGGTACGCGGGGCGGGCCGACGGCAGATCGTCCGGCGCCTGACGGCCATAGCCGTCCCGGCCGTCCCGGCCGTCGTAGCTTTCGTAGGGCTCGCGCTGCTCGCGGCTCTCGTAGGACTCGCGCTGATCGCGCTGGACCTGCGGGGGCACGACCGGTTCGCCGGCGGACTCGTCGACGGTGATCGCGATGCGGATCGGGCGGCCGCACTCCCGGCTCAGCGTTTCGCTGACGACGGGGGCCAGCCGGCCCTCCAGCACGCCCTTGGCGAATTCATTGGGGACGGCGAGCAGCGCGGTGTCGGCGACCAGCGCGAGGGGCTGGCACCGCTTGATCCAGTGCTCGTCCTTGGCCTCGACGCCTTGTCCGCCCTGTCCCGAGCCCTCTCCCAGCAGCCGCTCGAGCACGCGTGGCCACACTGCGGCAAGATCGGCGGGTACGTCAGCCACAGGGCACGCTCTCTCAGCTCGCTGGGTGGGGGACGCCGACAGGTCCCACGAATGCGTGGTTCTCGGGACGGGCGTGAAGGAATCGGAGCCCAGCCACGGTAGTCAGGCCGGGGTACGCGGTTCAAGTCGTTGTCCACAGGGTGTGTACAAATGTGCCATGCGATGTCGCCGGGCGTTCCCTTGCCCCTAGGCTGGGAGGGCAACCGCGCTGTCTTGGTGTCGGCCACCGGTTTGACCGGATGGCGTAACCGCGCGTACCGTAACCAGGTCGAGTTGTCGATGGCTGCTGCCGCCTGCCTCCGATGGGCAAGGATCACGGGCGAGATGACCTGTGGTCGTGAAGCGGTGCACTCGGGCGTATTGCGAGCTACTCGTGGGCGCACGGTGACAGCCAGGCGATAGACCGCCACCATCCGATTCATTTCTGGAGCCCCCGAGTGAGCAAGCGCACTTTCCAGCCGAACAACCGTCGCCGCGCGAAGACCCACGGCTTCCGGCTGCGGATGCGCACCCGTGCCGGCCGCGCGATCCTCGCGTCCCGCCGTAGCAAGGGTCGCGGACGCCTGTCGGCCTGAGCAGCCTGATCCAAGGTCCATGACGTGCTGCCTACCGAGCATCGGCTGAGGCGGCGCGAGGACTTCGCGGCCGCGGTACGCCGAGGACGCAGGGCCGGTCGCCCGCTCCTTGTCGTGCATCTTCGTACCGGCCTCACCAGCGGTGATACGGACCCGCACGCATCTGGGGAGAGTGCTCCTCCGGCGCGTGCGGGTTTCGTCGTAAGCAAGGCGGTCGGCGGCGCCGTCGTCCGCAATCTGGTGAAGCGGCGACTGCGTCATCTGATGCGGGACCGCATCGATCGTTTCGGCGCAGGTAGCCTTGTGGTCGTACGGGCGCTGCCCGGTGCGGGTGAGGCGGGTCACGACCAGCTGGCCCGCGATCTCGACACGGCAGTGCAGCGGCTACTGGGAGGGGTGCCGCGATGAAGTACCCGCTGCTGTGGTTGATCAAGCTGTACCAGTGGACCATCAGCCCGATGCTGGGGCCGGTCTGCAAGTACTACCCGTCGTGCTCGCACTATGGCTACACGGCCATCGACCGGCACGGCGCGGTAAAAGGAACGGCGCTGACGGCCTGGCGCATCTTGCGCTGCAACCCATGGTCGCTCGGTGGCGTCGACCACGTTCCGCCCCGGAAGCGTCCGGTGTGGCACCAGCGGCTGCGGAACCGCCTCGGCGGGCATCCGACTGTGGAGCCTGCCGCACAGCCCGAGACCCAGCCCAACGCCCAAGGAGCCTGATTCGTGGACACGATCCTCGGTCCTCTTTATGACGTAGTTTCCTGGATCATCGTCCAGTTCCACTCGTTCTACAGCCTCATTTTTGATCCGGACAGTGGCTGGGCGTGGGGTCTGTCCATCGTTTCGCTGGTGGTGCTGATCCGTATCTGCCTGATCCCGCTCTTTGTGAAGCAGATCAAGTCGACGCGGAACATGCAGGCGCTCCAGCCCAAGATGAAGGCGATCCAGGAGCGCTACAAGAGCGACAAGCAGCGTCAGTCCGAAGAGATGATGAAGCTGTACAAGGAGACGGGTACCAACCCGCTCTCCAGCTGCTTGCCGATCCTCGCCCAGTCGCCGTTCTTCATCTCGCTGTACCAGGTCCTCAACCACATCGCGAACAACAGGACGGTCGGTGTCATCACCGACCAGGCCCTGCTGGACAGCGCCCGTAACGCCCACATCTTCGGCGCTCCGCTGTCGGTGAAGTTCATGGACTCGGCCTCGAAGGTCGAATCCCTCGGCGCCTCGCTGACCGATGTGCGCATCGTGACGATCACCATGATCGTCCTGATGTCGGCGTCGCAGTTCTTCACCCAGCGCCAGCTGATGACCAAGAACGTCGACCTCACGGTGAAGACGCCGTTCATGCAGCAGCAGAAGATGCTGATGTACGTCTTCCCGATCATGTTCGCCGTCTTCGGCATCAACTTCCCCGTCGGTGTCCTCGTCTACTGGCTGACCACCAACGTCTGGACCATGGGTCAGCAGATGTTCGTCATCCGCCGTAACCCGACCCCGGGCAGCCTCGCCTTCAAGGCCCGCCAGGAGCGGCTGCGGGCCCAGGGCAAGCTGAAGGAGGAGCCGGCCGACGTCGTCGCGAAGCAGGCGGCCGAGACGGCGCGTGCCAACCGCCAGCAGCCCAAGCGCCAGACCAAGGCGCAGCGCTCCACGACCGGGCACAGCAGGGCCGGCGCGCAGACGGATTCCGCGGCGTCGTCCACGGAGAAGTCCGCCGAGGCCAAGAAGCCCGACGAGAAGCAGGGCGCGGCGCAGAAGAAGGGCGCGCAGGGCGGCAAGCCGGCCGGCGGCTCGGCTTCCGGCTCCTCCCGTGGCGCGAAGTCCGGCCAGCGCAAGGGCCAGCAGCGCCCCAAGCACCCGTCCAAGAAGTAACGAAGGAGTCCATCCGTGACGGAAGGCACCACCCCGGCCGCCGAGGGTGTCGACACCCTGTCCCGCCTTGAGCAGGAAGGGGAGATCGCGGCCGACTACCTCGAGGGGCTGCTGGACATCGCGGACCTCGACGGCGACATCGACATGGACGTCGAGGCCGACCGAGCAGCGGTGTCGATCATCAGCGACTCGACCAGCCGCGATCTGCAGAAGCTGGTCGGCCGCGATGGCGAGGTGCTGGAGGCCCTTCAGGAGCTGACCCGCCTCGCGGTGCACCGGGAGACCGGCGACCGCAGCCGGCTGATGCTCGACATCGCCGGATACCGGGCCCGTAAGCGTGCCGAGCTGACCGAGCTGGGCACCAAGGCCGCGGAGGAGGCGAAGGGCACCGCTCAGCCGGTGAAGCTCAAGGCGATGACGCCCTTCGAGCGGAAGGTGGTGCACGACGCTGTGGCCGCCGCCGGGCTGCGCAGCGAGTCCGAGGGCGAGGAGCCCCAGCGCTGCGTGGTCGTGCTTCCGGTCTGAAGCGGTTCCGCCTCGTGATCCACCCGGCCCCGTCTGCACGCAGACGGGGCCGAATCTTGTCAGCCTTACATCATCGTTCAGCACAGTGTTCGGTACGGAAGGACGGTCCCCGTGACGGAAGCAGCGGAGCTCCCCCCGGCGCCCCCCGAGGCAAGGGACGTATTCGGTGACCGCTTCCCGGAGGCCGTGCGCTACGGCGAGCTGCTGGCCGATGTGGGAGTGACGCGTGGGCTGATCGGTCCGCGTGAGGTGCCGCGGCTGTGGGAGCGGCATCTGCTGAACTGCGCGGTGCTCTCCGAAGTGGTGCCCGAGGAGGTCACCGTCTGCGATGTGGGGTCGGGGGCCGGGCTTCCCGGTATTCCGCTGGCCCTGACCCGGCCGGATCTCCAGATCACGCTTCTGGAGCCCTTGCTGCGGCGGACGAACTTTCTGCGGGAAGTGGTCGAGCTGCTGGGGCTGGAGCATGTGACGGTGGTGCGCGGCCGTGCCGAGGAGGTCCTCGGGAAGCTGACCCCGATGCATGTGGTGACGGCTCGAGCGGTGGCCCCGCTGGACCGGCTGGCCGGCTGGGGGGTTCCGCTGCTGCGCCCGTACGGCGAGATGCTGCTCCTGAAGGGCGACACCGCCGAGGAGGAGCTGAAGCAGGCCCGGGCCGCACTGGGCAAGCTGGGCGTGGTGGAGACCTCGGTGCTGCATGTCGGTGAGGGAGTGGTGGACCCGCCCTCGACGGTGGTGCGGGTCGAGGTCGGGGAGAGCCCCGGGGGTGTGCGTTTCGCCGCGAAGCGGGCCAAGGCCGCTCGCCGGACGCCGCGCCGTCGACCCTGAGCCGAGGGCATTGCTCCATACAAGCTGGCAAAACTACGCATACCGGAGTGTCGCGACCAATCCGCAGGGCCTCCCGTGCATCGTGTTTCACGTGAAACGTCGCTCCCTGCTGCATGGAATCATCAGTCGCGGTCGTGCGGCGGCCTCGCCCCGCGACCGCCGACCCCGTATGAACGTGGATTCATCCACAGGAGAACGGGCCTCGCTGGTTCACGACCCCAAAAGCATGGCAGGCTCTGCTTATTGCGAGCCTGATGTCGAGGAGAGTGAATCCTTGCGGTCCGACGCCAACATCGCGGGGCCGATGACCGATCCGGTCCCCGGCCCCCGTACCGAATCGCCGGGGGAGGATGTTTCACGTGAAACGCCACCCCCGATGGACGACACCCCTATTGGCCGTGCTGCTCAACTGGCGGTAGAAGCTCTGGGCCGTGCTGGTGAGGGGCTGCCCAGGCCGGAGCAGACCCGGGTGATGGTGGTCGCCAACCAGAAGGGCGGGGTCGGAAAGACCACGACCACGGTCAACCTGGCCGCCTCGCTCGCCCTGCACGGTGGTCGGGTGCTGGTGATCGACCTCGACCCACAGGGCAATGCTTCGACGGCGCTGGGGATCGACCACCACGCCGAGGTCCCATCGATCTATGACGTGCTGGTCGACAGCAAGCCGCTGTCCGATGTGGTGCAGCCGGTCCCGGATGTGGAGGGGCTCTTCTGTGCCCCGGCCACGATTGATCTTGCCGGTGCCGAGATCGAGTTGGTCTCTCTGGTGGCCAGGGAAAGCCGGCTGGAGCGGGCCATCCAGGCCTATGAGCAGCCGCTGGACTACATCCTGATCGACTGCCCGCCCTCGCTGGGGCTGCTGACGGTCAATGCGCTGGTGGCCGGCGCGGAAGTGCTGATCCCGATCCAGTGCGAGTACTACGCGCTGGAGGGATTGGGCCAGCTGCTGCGGAACGTGGATCTGGTGCGGGGTCATCTCAACCCCAAGCTCCATGTCTCGACGATCCTTCTCACCATGTACGACGGCCGCACCCGATTGGCCTCCCAGGTGGCCGACGAGGTGCGCAGCCACTTCGGCGGTGAGGTGCTTCGGACGAGCATTCCCCGATCGGTGCGCATCTCCGAGGCCCCCAGCTATGGGCAGACCGTCCTCACCTACGATCCGGGGTCGAGTGGGGCGCTCTCCTATCTCGAGGCGGCCCGTGAGATCGCCCTCAGAGGCGTCGGCGTGCACTACGAGGCCCAGCACGTCCATGCCTTGCCCGAGCTCAGCCAGCACGACCAGCACAGTATGCAGGAGGGGATTCAGTGAGTGAGCGACGCAGAGGACTGGGCCGTGGGCTCGGTGCCCTGATTCCTCCCGCGCCGAAGGGGGCGGACAACGCCGCACCCTCGGCGGGGGCGGGAACGGTCACGACGACCGGGGCCACCACCTCACCGACCGCGGTCCCGGTGCTCACCCAGGAGCGCGGAGTGCCGGCGGCCAAGGTGGCCGCATTGTCGACGCACACCGTTCCACAGGAGCCCGAGACCGTACCGCCGGAGGCGGAGCCCGAGGCCGCACCGGCGGTGATGCCGGAGGAGGTGGCCGGGGCACACTTCGCCGAGCTGCCGCTGGACTTCATCACCCCCAACCCGCGGCAGCCCCGTGAGGTCTTCGACGAGGACGCGCTCGCCGAACTGGTCACCTCGATCCAGGAGGTCGGTCTCCTCCAGCCCGTTGTCGTCCGGCAGTTGGCGCCGGAGCGCTATGAGCTCATCATGGGCGAGCGCCGCTGGCGGGCCTGTCGTGAGGCCGGGCTGGAGAAGATCCCCGCGATCGTCCGGGCCACCGACGACGAGAAGCTTCTGCTCGACGCGCTGCTGGAGAACCTGCACCGGGCCCAGCTGAACCCGCTGGAAGAGGCGGCGGCGTACGACCAGTTGCTGAAGGACTTCAACTGCACGCATGACGAACTGGCCGACCGCATCGGGCGCTCACGTCCGCAGGTCTCCAATACGCTGCGGCTGCTGAGGCTCTCCCCGTCCGTTCAGCGCAGGGTGGCGGCGGGGGTTCTCTCCGCGGGCCATGCGCGGGCGCTGCTCTCCGTGGACGACGCGGAGGAGCAGGACCGGCTGGCCCATCGCATCGTCGCCGAGGGGCTCTCGGTGCGTGCGGTGGAGGAGATCGTCACCCTGATGGGATCGCGATCGGGCGGTACGACGAAGACCAAGAGCCCGCGGGCGGGTGCGAGGGTGTCCCCCGCGCTCACGGATCTGGCGTCACGTCTCTCCGACCGGTTCGAGACGCGGGTGAAGGTCGACCTCGGTCAGAAGAAGGGAAAGATCGTCGTCGAGTTCGCCTCAATAGAGGATCTCGAGCGGATCCTCGGCTCGCTGGCTCCCGGTGAGGGGCCGGTGCTGGAGCAGCCGCTCTCCTCGGAGGGCGGAGCGGAGGACGAGGACGAGTGAGGCGCTGTCCGTGCGGCCGAGCCGCACGGAAGGGCAGTGCGGGGGCGGGTCGCGGTCCGACATGGTCGGAACGCGACCCGCTGTTTGCCCAAGGGCGGTATCGGTGCAATCTCGGCACGGATACGATGCGATCAGGCAGGGCGGATCCAGGTGGAGGCGCCGCATGTGGAGGGCAGGGCCATGCGATCGGTGAGCCGCACCGGGCTGGTGGCCACAGGATTGGGCCTGGGAGCTGTCGGCGGCTTCGTCGGCAGTCTGCTCAGGGAGCGTAGTGCGCTGTCAGCCGCCCGTGGCGCGGCTGGCCACGGAAGTGAAGGACTGGCTTCATGGGGCGTCGGCTCGTACCGCTCACGTTGGACAACCTCCCGGACATCCCCAAGCGCTGTCGCGCCTGTGTCTTCTGGGAGCTCGATCCGGTCAGCGGCGAGGCAGCCGTAAGGGCAGGCCGACCGGAGCTGGAGAAGGAGGCATGGATCTCGGCCGTGCTGCTGGAGTGGGGATCCTGCGGCCGGGTGGTCTATGTCGATGAGGTGCCGGTGGGCTTTGTGCTGTACGCGCCTCCGGCGTATGTGCCGCGCTCCACGGCCTTCCCGACCAGTCCGGTCGCGGCGGATGCCGTCCAGCTGATGACGGCGTGGCTGATGCCCGGATACCAGGGGCAGGGGCTGGGCCGGGTGATGGTGCAGACCGTCGCCAAGGATCTGATCCGCCGGGGCTTCAAGGCGGTGGAGGCGTTCGGGGACGCCACCTGGAAGGAACCGGCGTGTGTGCTGCCCGCCGATCATCTGCTGGCCGTGGGCTTCAAGACCGTCCGGCCGCATCCGCGCTATCCCCGGCTGAGGCTGGAGCTGCGGACGACGATCTCCTGGAAGGAGGATGTCGAGCTGGCGCTGGACCGGCTGCTCGGCGCCGTCCAGAAGGAGCCCGCGCTTCGGCCGCTGTAGCGAGTTCCACGTGAAACACGATGCGTGAAACGCGAAGGGGCTGCCCTCATGGGCAGCCCCTTCGTGCATCAGCGCGACGCGTGATGCGTTCAGCCGATGAAGTCGGCCAGGTCGCGCTCGATGGCGGCCTTCGGCTTGGCGCCGACGATGGTCTTGGCGACCTCGCCGCCCTGGTAGACGTTGAGCGTCGGGATGGACATCACGCCGTACTTGGCGGCCGTCGCCGGGTTCTCGTCAATGTTGAGCTTGGCGATGACGATCTTGTCGGGGTGCTCAGCCGCGATGGCCTCCAGCGAGGGGGCGATCTGGCGGCACGGACCGCACCACGCGGCCCAGAAGTCGACGAGTACCGGCTTGTCGCTCTTGAGGACCTTCTCCTCGAAGTCGGCGTCCGTCACGGTGACCGTGGCACCGGCCATGGCAATCTCCTTAGTGAGTTGATGCAGGGGTGGGAAGCGAAGTCAGACGGTGGCGTCGCCCTGGCCCAGCGAGGCGAGGTACCGCTCGGCGTCCAGCGCCGCCGAGCAACCGGTGCCGGCCGCGGTGATCGCCTGGCGGTAGGTGTGGTCCACGACATCGCCCGCGGCGAAGACACCGGGCAGGTTCGTCCGGGTGGTGGGCGCATCCACCTTGAGGTAGCCCTCGTCGTCCAGGGCCAGCTGGCCCTTGAACAGCTCGGTACGCGGGTCGTGGCCGATCGCGATGAACAGTCCGGTGACCGGCAGCTCCGAGGTCTCGTCCTTCTTGACATCGCGGAGGGTGAGACCGGAGAGCTTGCCGTCGCCGTGGATCTCCTCGACCGCGCTGTCCCAGACGAACGAGATCTTCGGGTCGCTGAACGCCCGCTCCTGCATCGCCTTGCTGGCGCGCAGGGTGTCCCGGCGGTGGACCACGGTGACCGACTTGGCGAACCGCGACAGGAAGGTCGCCTCCTCCATGGCCGTGTCACCACCGCCGATGACGGCGATGTCCTGGTCCTTGAAGAAGAACCCGTCACACGTGGCACACCAGGAGACACCGCGGCCGGAGAGCTCGTCCTCGCGGGCCAGCCCCAGCTTGCGGTGCTGGGAGCCGGTGGTCACGATGACGGTCTTGGCGCGGTGGACCGTACCGGCGGAGTCGGTGACGGTCTTGATCTGCTCGGTGAGGTCGACCGCGACCACATCGTCCGGGATGAGCTCGGCGCCGAAGCGCTCGGCCTGAGCCCGCATGTTGTCCATCAGGTCGGGGCCCATGATCCCGTCCCGGAAGCCGGGGAAGTTCTCCACCTCGGTGGTGTTCATCAGGGCGCCACCCGCGGTCACGGAGCCTTCGAAGACCAGCGGCTTCAAGGAAGCGCGGGCGGTGTAGAGCGCGGCCGTATAGCCCGCGGGCCCGGAACCGATGATGATCACGTTGCGGACGTCGCTCACGGATGTCTTCCTTGTCTCTGCCGACTGCCGGACTGCTGACTGGGCGGGCGGCTCCGGGTTCCCCCGGAATTCCGCTGCCACCCCACCCAACGGATCCTACGGGTCAGGCATTCCCGAGCGCTGTCAGACAGGCCCCTGGGGTACGTGGTGTGCCTCAGTGGCGCGGATAGGTCCGGGTCACCAGCAGCTCCCCGGGAGACGGCGAAGACGCCGAGACGCAGGACGCGTCGATCACAAAGGTGTCGACGAGTGAGCTGTCGGAGGGGTGCGGGAGCACGACGATATAGGCGGTCCGGCCGTCGTAGGTGTCCTGCTGCGCCGCGAGAGCCGGCTCCTTGCGGCCGGTGCCGCTCTGTACACAGGACGGCACGTTCGGGTCGTCGTCGGCGCGCAGCGGCACATCGGGTGAGTTGCCCTGCCCGGTGACCCCGTTCGACGCGGTGGACTTCCGGTCGGCGAGCAGCTCGTGCACGCGGTCCTTGAGCGTGGCCGAGGAGAGAGTGGACTTCCCGGAGCTCTGGCTGGCATGGGCCTGGGTGCCGGGGTCGCCGTGATCACCCGAGGAGCCGCCCTGGATGAAGAAGGAACCGATGCCGATCACCGCCGCGGCGCATGCGCCGCCGAGGACGACCTTGGGCCAGCGGCGGGAGCGGCCCGGGCGGGCGCCGGGTCCGGTGGACCCTCGTCCCGGTCCGGTGGCCCCACGCGGGCGCCCGGCGGGCCGGTCCGCCGCGGTGGAGGACTTGGACAGGGGCTTCACGGTGTCGGAGGCGGGGACGCCGTCGGCGGTTTCACGTGAAACCGGCGTGGGTGCCCGATCCGGGTCGGGGGTTTCACGTGAAACATCGGCCGCCGCCTCGGGAGCGGTCGCGTCGAGAAGCGCTTCGGCGGCCAGTGCCGCGTCGATACGGCCCGCGATATCGGCGGGCATCCGCACCGGCCCCGGCAGGGTCCCGAGCAGGGAGCGGATCTCTTCCAGGGACGTCGATACGTCCGCGCACAGCACGCAGCTCGCGAGGTGAGTGCGCACATCGACGGCGCGCGACGGAGAGAGCAGACCCTCGGTGAGTGCGGAGATCTCCGCGACTTCAGGGTGCTCGTCCGTGTCCGTCGAGGATGTCACGCTCGCCCACCTCCGCCCTTCACGGCATCTGTGTCGTTCGGTCCTGCCGTCGGTGGGACGGACGTCCCCTGCGTCCGGTTCCTTCCCACGCTCGAGGGTGAGCTACCCCTCCCGCTGGGGTGGAGATGTGAGAGCAGCGGCAGCAGTCGTGCGCGGCCCCGGGCGCAGCGGCTCTTCACTGTGCCGGTCGGAACATCCAGGACCTTCGCCGCCTCCGCGACGGGATAGCCCTGCATATCGACCAGCACCAGAGCCGCGCGCTGCTCAGGAGGGAGGGTGCGCAGCGCCCGGAGCAGTTCGCGGTGGAGATCACCGCGCTCGGCGGGAGCGGCGGCTGATTCATGGGGTTCCAGAAGTTGCTCGAGCCGCTCGGTGTCGTCCACGGGGGAGGTGCGACGGGAGGCGGCCTTGCGGGCCCGGTCCAGACAGGCGTTGACCGTGATCCGGTGCAGCCAGGTCGTCACGGCGGACTGGCCCCGGAAGGTATGCGCGGCGCGGTAGGCGGAGACGAGCGCGTCCTGGACCGCGTCGGCCGCTTCCTCGCGGTCGCCGAGAGTGCGCAGCGCCACCGCCCAGAGTCTGTCGCGGTGGCGCCGCACTATTTCGCTGAAGGCGTCCGGGTCGCCGTCGACGTGCCGGGCAAGGAGCTCGCCGTCGCTCGCTCCGCCGATGGTGGCGTCGTCCAACGTTGAGCCCCTCCCCTCTCGGCCGACCGTAGAGGGTCAGCCCTTGACCTTGATCTCCGAGATGCCGCCACGGTAGCGATCAGCGGTGCTGGCCGGAAGCTCGGTGATGTGAACCAGGACGAAACGCGTCCGTACTGGCTTGTCGAGAACGGTGGTCAGCTTCTTCCCGGCGCTCTTCAGGTCGGTGAGGTGCTGGGAGAAGGCGCCGAGTGAGGTGGGGTCGGAGGCGGAGGGGTCCGCGGCGAGAACTTCCACCTTCTGGCCGGCACGGTAGAAGTCGATGTCGATACTCGTGACGCTTTTGGCGCTGCCGAGGTCGACGACGATGCCGCTGCCCTGCTTGCGTTGGGGCAGGTTACCGAAGTTCGGGTAGTTCCAGAACTCCTTGGTCACCCAGGCGGTGTCCGCGTCGCCGTCCACGGCTCCATCGACCTTGTCCGGGGCGAAGGGCGTGTCCAACGGGGAGAACTCCGTGGCGCTCTCGATGTCGAGCGGCTTGCCCACGAGCTGCTCGCCCTTGCCGTCGTCCTTCTCGCTGGTGGACTTGCCCGGGTCGCTCTTGTTCTCCTCCTTGAGGAGGGTGTCCGCGAGCTGCCAGCTGCCGAGGCCGAGGGCAGCGATCAGAAGGGCGGAGACGGTCCACTTGAGGGCCTTGCCCGTGCGGCTCTGCAGCGGCGGCGGAGGCGGCACGGGAGCGGCCGGGCGGGCCGTGTGCGCGGCGCCGCCACGGTTCGGAGGTTGGCCGTACACGCCCTGTTGGTACGTCGTGCGCGAATACGCCGACGAAGGGGTGTAGGCGGGCTCGGGCGGCCGGATGCGCGGCATGGCCGCGACGGCCTTGGCCAACTCCTCGGGGGTGGTGCAGGGCTGGTCCTGACGGGAGGCGGTGGCCCCGTCGTTGACCAGTGCGCGCATCGCGAGCTCGGACAGACCGCGATGGACTCCCGCGCGGACCTGGTCGGGGGCGATCAGGCCCACGCCCTTGGGCAGCCCGGAGAGGCCGTAGGCGTCGGTGTCGTACGGCCAGCGCTGGGTGAGCCCCGCGTACAGCAGCGCGCCGATCGCCTCGGTGTCGGTGCGCTGGGGGTGGTCGACGCTGATACCGCGCAGGGCGGCCATCACGGCGAGCCCCCGGATGCGGTACTGGCCGGACTCGGTGCGCAGCACGGAGCCGGGGTTCAGCCGCAGATGGGCCAGGCCCTCGCGGTGGGCGGCGGCCATGGCCTGGGAGACCTGGCTGACCAATTGGTACGCGTCGTGCGGCTCGAGCGGCCCGGCGGCCAGCACGGCGGTGAGTTCGGTGGCGTCGGGAAGCCACTCATGGACGACATAGACGAGATCGTTCTCCTCGACGGCGTCGAGGACCTGGACGAAGCGGGGGTCGCCCAGCAGGGCCGCCGAACGGGCGGCGGCGAGCACCGGCCTGGCGCGCGGATGGTCGGCGGGCAGAACATGCACACCGACGGCACGCCGCAGCTTTTCGTCCACGGCACGCCAACTGCTGAATCCGTCCAGACGGGTGACGCACTCCTCCAGACGGTAGCGTCTGGCCAACTTATGACCGCTGTGCAGCTCTAGGGGGCTCGCTTCGGCCGCGGCGCCCACCTCTTCGGTGACCGCGTCCTCCGTCCCCTTACCGACCTTCTCTTTCGTCCCCGCCCCGTCGGCCGTGGCCTTGCCCGCCTCGGCGGTCAGCGGCTCCTCTCCACCGCTGTCGGCCACGTCGACGGCAGCCGTGCTCCGTTCCGCCACCGTCGTTCCTGCCTCCCCATCCGTTGCGCCTACTCCGAGCCAAGACAATTGTGCCCACAGTCCGCCGCTATGCACGACACACGGTGGCGGACGATGGTTGTGCTCAATGATCAGCGTCCGAGTCGTCCGCGCACCATACCGACCATGGCCGTCAGCTCCTCAACGCGCATCCGTTTGGCAGCAATGTAGAAGACCGCGATAAGAACGAGACCGCCGCCCAGCAAACCCGCTACAGAGCCGGCGACGCCCATTCCGAGGGTCTGCATGATGGTGTACGCCGAGCCGCCGCCCAGGATGGCTGCGGGGATGCTGGCGCCCGCGAGGCGGGTGTAGGTGCGGACGACGCGGGGGCCGTCCAGATCGCCTCCCAGCCGCTTGCGCAGCCGCTTCCAGGCCACTCCCACGCCGGTGGCGTAGGCCAGGCCGTAGGCGGCCGCCATACCGGCGACGGCCCAGCGGGCGGGGAGCACGACATAGGCGAGCGCGGAACCGGCGGCATTGACGGCGGCGACGATCACCGTGTTGTAGAAGGGGGTGCGGGTGTCCTCGTAGGCGTAGAAGCCGCGGAGGACGACGTACTGCACGGAGAAGGGGATGAGCCCCAGGCCGAACGCCATCAGGATGTAGCCCATGGCTTGGGCCGTCTCGGTGCCCGAGGTCCCGAAAAGCAGGGTGCATAGGGGGATACCGAGCGCGATGAAGCCGAAGGCGAGGGGGACGATGGCGACGGCGGAGGTGCGCAGGCCCTGCGAGATGTCGTCGCGGACCGCTCCGGGGTCGCCGTCGTGGGCCGCCCGGGAGAGCCTGGGGAGGAGAGCTGCCATCACCGACACGGTGATGATGGCCTGCGGCATGTTCCAGATGAGCTGAGCACTCGTGTAGCCGACGTAGCTCGCTCCTGGGTGGCCCCCGTTGTCGGCCTCCGTACCGGCGGCGGTGGCGAGCTGGGTCACCACGATGTTGCCGGCCTGGTTGGCGAGCACGAACAGCACGGTCCACTTGGCCAGTTTGGCGGCCTTGCCGAGCCCGTGGCCGCGCCAGTCGAAGCGTGGCCGGAAGCGGAAACCGGCTGCCCGGAGATAGGGGAACATCGCCAGGGCCTGGACGGTGAGGCCGAGGAGTGTGCCGATGCCCAGCAGCCGGATGCCCTCCGGCGTGATGGTCGTGACACCCATGTTGGAGTTGCTGGAGGTGCCGAACACCCAGATGAAGAGGCCGAAAGTGGCGATGACGACGATGTTGTTGAGGACCGGGGTCCACATCATCGCGCCGAACTTGCCCCGGGCGTTGAGGATCTGACCGACCACGACGTGCACGCCCATGAAGAAGATGGTGGGCAGGCAGTAGCGGGCGAAGGTGACCGCAACCTCGTTGGAGGGGGGATCGCTGGCGATGTCCGCGGAGAGCATCCGGATCAGTGCCGGAGCCGCGAACAGCGAAACCGCGACGAGGCTGCCGAGCGCGACCATCGTCAACGTGAGCAGACGGTTGGCGTAGGCGACTCCGCCGTCGTCGTCCTCCTTCATCGCGCGCACGAGCTGCGGGACGAAGACGGAGTTCAGGCCGCCGCCGACGGTGAGGAAGTAGATCATCGCGGGCAGCTGATAGGCGACCTGGTAAGCCTGGCCGAGGCTGGCGGCGCCGAGGCCCGCGACGATCACCATCTGCCGGACGAATCCGGTCAGGCGGGAGACCAGGGTGCCCGCGGCCATCAGCGCGCTCGACTGCAGCAGACCCGACGCCCGGCCCCCTGAGGGCTTCTTCGGCTCGGGCTCGGGCTCGGCCGCGGGGGCGGTCACGACGGGAGCGGCCACCGTGGGAGCGGCGGCCGCGGCATGGGCGGACTCGGATCTCGACGGTCCGGGGACCGGTGCCTGCCCCTGCGCGGGTGCCTGTCCCTGCGGGTAGCTCTCCGGACCCTGCGGGTAGCCCTGGCCCTGGGCGGCCCGGGGGTCATAGGGCTGCTGATCGCGGTAGAGATGCGCGAAGGCGTCCCGCTGCGGCTGCTGCGCCGCGCTGTAGCCGTCGCCGGTCCCCGGATAGCCGGGGCCCGGCTGACCGCCGGTGTACGGCTGCTGTGCCGCACCCTGCCGGCCGGGGGCGGCCTCGGAGCGCCATGCGCGCGGGTCGGGGCCCTGCGGCGGGGGGGGCGGCTGGTACTGCTGCTGGTAGCCCCCCTGCTGCGGTGTTTGGGGGGCGTGCCGGTCGTACAGCGGATCCGTCAGCGGGTCGTGGGCGTAGCGATCCTGCGTCGGATACGGGTAGGGCGTGAAGCTGCCCGTCGCGTACGTATCGTCCAGATACGGGTCCGGTGCGTAGTACTGCTGGCCGTACGACTGGCGCGGGTCGGCCTGCGGTGCCTGGTGGGCGTCGCCCAGATACGGATCGCGCTGGTGCGGTTCCTGTCCGTAAGGGTCATGGGAGCCGTGAGGCGAAGGCTGCGGCGGCGGTGGCACTCGGCCATCACCGTCATACGGCGCGTTCATCGCTACCCCACCTCATCGTCCGCTGCGGCCGACCGGCCCAGGCTTTGCTCAACGCTCCACTTTCTCACCCGAGCCGGACGGGCCAGCGCTTTGCGATCCGGTGTCCGCCGCCGGGTCACTCGGCTGCTCGGGCACGAGGGCGTGAGCGGGGTCGCGCCGGTCGGTCTCCGGGGCCTCGCTGTCGTCCTCATCATCCTGCCCGTGCGCCGTCTCGGCGTCTTCCCCGTCTCCGCCGTCCTCACCGTTCCTGGCGGCCGCGCGCTTGCGCTGGACGTAGATCCGGACACCGGCGAGGACCAGCAGCAGCACACCGCCGGCGATCACGAGAATCACGGTCGACGTGATTTCGGTGACATTCACCTCGAACATCATCTCGCGGCCGTAAGGCTGTCCGTCCGGGGTGTAGAGCTGGGCCGAGACCCACACCGGGCCGTTCGCGTTGGCCGTGGTCCCGAACTTCACGGACTGGCTGTGGCCGCCCTCCACATTGACCAGCTGCGGGTCGCTGATCGCCAGCCGGTTGCCCTGCTGGGAGCGGAGGACGAGCCGCAGCTCGACGCCCTGCACCAGGTTGTTCTGCAGGGTCACCGGGACGGTGGCGCTCCGCCCGGAGAGGGTCATGTCCGTCTTGGGGACCAGGCGCACCTTCTTGGTGAGCCCGGACAGGTAGGTCTGCACGTCGTGCCGGAAGCCGGCCGCGTTCTGCGCCTCGCTGCGCCATGAGGTCGACATCTCGCGCCTGATCGCGTTCCCGAAGGGAGTGACCACCCGGTACTTGGCGGTGAGAATCGGCTCGAAATTGTCCAGGGTCCTCTGGGTCTCCTGGATCCTGTCGAACGCCTCGGTGGGCAGTTCCCGCGCGCGCAGCGACCGGGGGTACGAGCGGGAGCTCGGCACCCGCTGGGTGGCGCTCGGGTCGGGCTTGGCCTTCGCGGCCTGTCCCAGGCTCAGCGGCTGCGTCCACTGCCCCGAGAGGCCCTCCAGGGCCGCCGCCATGGCCTGCGCCTGGCTGGTGGTGGGCGTCCGCTGGGGGGCGACCACGACGCTGCGCTGCTTGTCCGGCGCCTGCAGGTTGAACATCTGGCTCTGGGCCAGGAACGTCTGGATGGCGAGGGTGGAGTTCTCCGCCTTGGACATGTCGCCGGTGAAGGCCGTCGACAGCCGTGCGTCGGCGACCACCGCCGTATTGCCGCCGCCGATCTGGCGGGCCGCGGTGGGGGTGTAGGAGAGCCCGCCGGTCTCGCGCAGGCTGTCGCTGCGGGCGATGACGTTGTGCGCGCCCGCGGAGGTGGCGACGTCCACGATCGAGGAGTCGACCGCCCCGTCCACGGGCCAGGCGAAGTCGGTGCGCGGCCGCACCCCGAGGATGGTCTCCACGGTCGTCGAGGCGAGCTCGGTGGCGCCCTGGAGGTGGCTGAGGGTGCCGGTGACGTTCTTACCGCGGTGGGCGAGCGAGGCGAGGTCGGGGTCGGCGAACGGCAGCGCGACCACCTGCTTGCCGTCCACGGCCTTCTGCAGGGCGTCGAGCCACTGCTTGGCGACGGTCTGGCCGCGGCCCGCCGTGGTGCCGTTGCCCGAGGGGTTCTGGACCTCGTACTTCTTGGTCATCGCGTCGACCGTGGCGAGCAGGTCGGGGTCGATCACCCAGGTGATGGGGAGGTTCTTCCCCAGGGCGACCATCTGCTGCAGTCGGCCGCCGGGGGCCAGCTCCTCGGCGAGGCGGTCGTCCCGGAAGATCGGGGTGCGGTCCTCGTCGTTGTCCGTGCGCGCGGTCACATGGGTGGCGGAGATCAGCGGCCACAGATAGGTGAGCTGGGACTTCTTCGTGGCCGTGCCGGACTGCCAGGGCAGGAAGGTCCGCTCGATGCCCAGCACCTGCGGCCAGGGCTGACTGGAGGTGCCACCGGTGAGCGAGACGCCGAGCTGATAGACGCCGTTCTCCCCCAGGTGCAACTGATCCACCGGTATGGAGAGGGAGAAGTCACGGCTGGCGCCGGCCGACAGCTTGCCGATCTTCTTGGCGTATTTGTCGTCCACCTCGGTGCCGTCGAGGCCCTCCGTATAGCCGGTGCGGTGGGCGGCGGTGTCGATCGCGCTGCGGCCGTTCATGGTCGGACCGACGCGGAGGCCCACCTCGGCTCCCGAGACCGTGCTCTTGGTGTCGTTGGTGACGGTGCCGCTGACGGTGAGCGTGTCGCTCTTCTTCGGCGCGGTGGGGGTCAGCGAGGTGATGGAGACGTCCACCGACCGTGAGCCGGTGGCCTTGCTCTCCGCATGGGCGGCGGGTGCCGCCGGAATCTGCGCCAGGCCCGCGAGCATCGGCGCCGCGGCGAGCACGGCCGCTGTGCGCCGCAACCATCGTCGGGCGCGAGCGGAAGTTGTCCCCCGGAGGTCTGCCGCATCGGCCACGCGCTCGCCCGTCCCTTGTCGTCAGTAGGTCGTCAGTGGTCGTCGCAATGTGCGTCCACGAAATGGTAACGATGCCCGCTGTGGCGAAGTGCTGTGGATGGCTCCACAAGATCGTTACGCAGTGGTGGTCCGCATCGGGTGTGGAGTCCGCGGGGCGCACGGCCACGTACCCTGTTCTGTTGTGCCGAACGCCAACAATGACAGCCGACCCCCGCAGCCGACCAATGAGCTCAGCCAGGTGCAGCGCCGCGCCGTGGGCGAGCTTCTGCGGGTCTCTCCCGTCGCCGACGATCTTGCCCGTCGCTTCCAGCAGGCCGGTTTCCGCCTGGCTCTGGTCGGCGGCTCGGTACGGGACGCGCTGCTCGGCCGGCTCGGTAACGATCTGGACTTCACGACGGACGCACGGCCGGACGAGGTACTGAAGATCGTACGGCCGTGGGCGGACGCGGTGTGGGATGTCGGCATCGCCTTCGGCACCGTCGGCTGCCGTAAGGACATGGCCACCGGAAGCGGGTCGGATCAGAGCTTCCAGATTGAAATCACGACTTATCGGTCAGAAGCCTATGACCGGACATCCCGGAAGCCCGAGGTGTCGTACGGCGACTCCATCGAGGAGGACCTGGTCCGTCGGGATTTCACGGTCAACGCGATGGCGGTGGCGCTCCCGCAGAAGGAGTTCATCGACCCGCACCACGGTCTGGAGGATCTCGCCGCCCGGGTGCTGCGCACCCCCGGGACGCCCGAGGAGTCCTTCTCCGACGATCCGCTGCGGATGATGCGGGCCGCGCGCTTCGCCGCGCAGCTGGACTTCGAGGTGGCCCCCGAGGTGGTCGCCGCGATGACATCGATGGCCGACCGCATCGACATCGTCTCGGCCGAGCGGGTACGTGATGAGCTCAACAAGCTCATCCTGGCCGACCACCCCCGCAAGGGGCTGCGGCTGCTGGTGGAGACCGGGCTCGCCGACCGCGTCCTGCCGGAGCTCCCGGCGCTGCGCCTGGAGCGTGATGAGCACCACCGCCACAAGGATGTGTACGAGCATTCGCTGACGGTGCTGGACCAGGCCATCGACCTGGAGACCGAGGGACCCGACCTGGTGCTGCGGCTGGCCGCGCTGCTGCATGACATCGGTAAGCCCAAGACGCGCCGCTTCGAGAAGGACGGCCGGGTCTCCTTCCACCACCACGAGGTGGTGGGAGCCAAGATGACCAAATTCCGGATGACGAAGCTCAAGTACTCCAATGAGCTGATCAAGGACGTCTCGCGCCTTGTCGAGCTGCATCTGCGCTTCCACGGCTATGGCACGGGGGAATGGACCGACTCCGCCGTCCGTCGCTATGTCCGTGACGCCGGGCCGCTGCTGGACCGGCTGCACAAGCTGACCCGCTCGGACTGCACCACCCGTAACAAGAGGAAGGCGACGGCGCTCTCGCGTGCGTACGACGGCCTCGAGGAGCGCATCGCCCGGCTGCAGGAGCAGGAGGAGCTGGACTCGATCCGCCCGGATCTGGACGGCAACGAGATCATGAAGATCCTCGGTATCCCGCCGGGTCCGCAGGTCGGCAAGGCGTACAAGCATCTGCTGGAGATGCGGCTGGAGCACGGCCCGATGGAGCGGGACAGCGCGATCGCCACGCTCCAGGAGTGGTGGGGCGCTCAGTCGGAGGGCTGAGTCCCCCCGGTTTCACGTGAAACATCGACCCGCTGGGCGTGGTCCCGGTCATGTTTCACGTGAAACCTGACCAGCAGCGCGGTGGCCGCGTAGAGCAGCGCCACACAGATCAGCAGCGGGGCCGATCTGCCGTCCGGTGGCAGTATCACCGCGGCGACCGCCGCGGCTCCCACGAAGGCGACGTTGAACAGCACGTCATAGAGGGAGAAGATCCGGCCGCGGAAGTCATCGGCGATGGCGGACTGCACCACGGTGTCGGTGGCGATCTTCGCGCCCTGGGTGACGAGCCCGAGGACGAACGCGGCGATCAGCATGGGGGCAGGCTCGAAGGGCAGCCCGAGCCCCGGCTCCAGAAGGGCCGCGCTTCCCGCGCACACCATCACCCAGGAGAGCCGGCCGTCCGGGCGCGAGGACGCAGGCCTCCTGAGCCGGGCCACCGCCCATGGCGTGATCACCGCCGCCGCGAAGAAGCCCGCGCCCGAGACGCCGACCGCCAGCCCCAGAAGCGCGAGCCCCCCGGACTCGGTATCGGCCCATGCGTAGCGGCAGAGCATCAGCACCGTCACCGTGAGCGCGCCGTAGCAGAAGCGCATCAGCGTCATCGCGGCCAGTGCCACGGTGGGGTCCCTGCGCTCCAGCAGATGGCGTACCCCCGCGACCAGGCCCCGCGCGGTGCTCATCAGGGCCGCGGGGAGGCGGGGCTGAAGGGCCGCGGGATCCGGCCCCAGCAGGCCCGGTGCCATCGACAGGGCGGTGAGCCCGGCGATGAGATAGAGCGCGGCGCCCACCAGGACGACCAGCGCGTCCGACGAGGTGCCTCCCGGGCCCGACAGCCGGAGGATGAAGGCGAGGCTGCCCCCGGCCGTGGCGGCGAGCGTTCCGGCGGTGGGCGAGAGCGAGTTGGCCATGACCAGACGTTCCTGGCTGTCGACGACGCGGGGCAGGGCCGCCGAAAGACCGGCCAGCACAAAGCGGTTGACGGCCGTCACCGACAGGGCCGAGACGTAGAAGAGCCACTCCGGCACCTGACCGAGGACCAGTACGGCGGTTCCGGTGGCCAGTCCCGAGCGCAGCAGATTGCCGTAGAGCAGCACCTGCCGCCGGCGCCAGCGGTCCAGCAGCACCCCGGCGAAGGGGCCGAGCAGGGAGTAGGGGAGCAGCAGAACGGCCATGGCGGAGGCGATGGCCGTGGCGGAGGTCTCCTTCTCCGGGGAGAAGACCACATAGGTGGCGAGTGCGACCTGGTAGACGCCGTCGGCCGCCTGGGACAGCAGGCGGATGGCCAGAAGGCGCCGGAAGTCACGCAGTTGCAGCAGTACGCGGAGATCACGCACAACAGGCATGACGCCAGCCTCACACACCACACGGGCCTCCGGGTGTATTACCCGAAGGCCCGTGATCACGCGGCGGGAATCAGCGCATGGCGCGTCAGCGCTCGACCTCGCCCCTGATGAACTTCTCCACGTTCTCCTGCGCCTCGTTGTCGAAGTACTGCACCGGCGGCGACTTCATGAAGTACGAGGAGGCGGAGAGGATCGGGCCGCCGATGCCGCGGTCCTTGGCGATCTTGGCGGCGCGCAGCGCGTCGATGATGACACCCGCGGAGTTCGGGGAGTCCCACACCTCGAGCTTGTACTCCAGGTTCAGCGGGACATCGCCGAACGCGCGGCCCTCCAGGCGGACATACGCCCACTTGCGGTCGTCCAGCCAGGCCACGAAGTCCGAGGGGCCGATGTGGACGTTGTCGGCGCCCAGATCGCGGTCGGGGATCTGCGAGGTGACAGCCTGGGTCTTGGAGATCTTCTTGGACTCCAGGCGCTCGCGCTCGAGCATGTTCTTGAAGTCCATGTTGCCGCCGACGTTCAGCTGCATGGTGCGGTCCAGGATGACGCCCCGGTCCTCGAACAGCTTGGCCATCACGCGGTGCGTGATGGTCGCGCCGACCTGCGACTTGATGTCGTCACCGACGATCGGCACCCCGGCCTCGGTGAACTTGTCCGCCCACTCCTTGGTGCCGGCGATGAAGACCGGAAGGGCGTTGACGAAGGCGACCTTGGCGTCGATGGCGCACTGGGCGTAGTACTTGGCGGCGTCCTCGGAGCCCACCGGGAGGTAGCAGACCAGAACGTCGACCTGCTTGTCCTTGAGGACCTGGACGACGTCGACCGGGGCCTCGTCGGACTCGTCGATGGTCTGGCGGTAGTACTTGCCGAGTCCGTCGAGCGTGTGGCCGCGCTGGACCGTGACACCGGCCGTCGGCACGTCGCAGATCTTGATGGTGTTGTTCTCGCTGGCGCCGATGGCGTCCGCGAGGTCCAGGCCGACCTTCTTCGCGTCCACGTCGAAGGCGGCCACGAACTCCACGTCGTTCACGTGGTAGTCGCCGAACTGCACGTGCATCAGACCCGGCACGCGGGTGTCCGGGTCGGCGTCCTTGTAGTACTCGACGCCCTGTACCAGCGAGGCGGCGCAGTTGCCCACGCCGACGATGGCTACACGAACCGAACCCATTCCGGTTGCTCCCTGTGTGTACTGGATGAGGCCCCGCGGCTGCCGGGCCCCACTTGGCGGTGTCATTCGGACGGATCCGGCCGGGATCCACCCCGGTGCCGGGGCGGGCCGTCCGCATCTCCTGACTGGTCCTGCTCCTGGTGTGGCGGCCGGTCCGCATCCCGCTCGATCGCCCGGTCCTGCCCGGCGGTGCCGTCGCGCTGGTCGCGCCCGGCCCGCTCGCTCTCGATCAGCTCGTTCAGCCAGCGGACCTCGCGCTCCACCGACTCCATCCCGTGCCGCTGCAGCTCGAGGGTGTAGTCGTCCAGCCGCTCGCGGGTGCGGGCCAGGGCGGCGCGCATCTTGTCCAGGCGCTCCTCCAGGCGGCTGCGCCGCCCTTCGAGCACCCGCATCCGAACGTCTCGTGACGTCTGGCCGAAGAAGGCGAAACGGACGCCGAAGTGCTCGTCCTCCCAGGCGTCCGGCCCGGTGTGGGTGAGCAGTTCCTCGAACCGCTCCTTCCCCGCCGCCGTGAGCCGGTAGACGATCTTGGCCCGGCGGCCGGAGAGGGGCGCCGCGAGGGCGTCCTGGGAGGTGCTGCCGGATTCCTCGATCAACCAGCCGTTGGTGACCAGCGTCTTGAGGCAGGGATAGAGGCTGCCGTAGCTGAACGCCCGGAACACCCCGAGTGACGTGTTGAGCCGCTTCCGCAGCTCGTATCCGTGCATCGGGGACTCGCGCAGCAGGCCGAGGACGGCGAACTCCAGGACGCCGGAGCGTCTGCTCATTCCCCGCCTCCCCTCTCCTCCGAGCCAGCTATGTCGAGCTGATGTATCGACTCGATACATCAAGACGATAGAACCGTGCCCGCGGCGGGACAAGAGGGCCCACGGTGAACGCCGTCACATCATCAATTCGTGGCATTCAATCTGACGGTTATGGAGCGAAGGTGGCGGCTGGGCGGGTTTTGACCGTGCGTACTCTGTTCGCCATGCAGACCTATGGGAACCAAGTGACGCTCCGAAGCGTCCTCGTCCCGGATGCAGTGCGTCCGGTTGCCTGGTGCGACCGGATCGCACATTGGGGGGACCGGAAGCCATCTGCCGCTTTCAGGCGATAGCGCCTGCCCGAGGAGAAGTCGTTCCATGAGCGAGCACCGTCGCAAGCCGCCGCAGCCCCAAGGCGGCGGACGAGCAGCGGCCCGGCGAGCCGGACAGCAGTCGTCCGGCCGCCGCGCAGCACCGACGCACAACGCCGCAGCCGGGTCGGACGCCGCCCCCCAGGGGGAAGAGCGTCCTTACGGCGGCCGCGCGGCGGCCCGCCGCGCCGCACAACGCGGCGGCGGCCGTAGACGAGGAGCCGATCCGGGCGCGGACGGCGCGGGCCACGGCGGTCGCGGTGGCGGCCGGCGAGGAGCCGGCGGCGGCCGCGGACATGGCTCGGGGGGCGATGGGCACCCCGGCAAGAAGCGCTTTATTGACTATCCGCGCGGGGGAAGGTCGGGTTTCCGGCGCTGGGTTCCGTCCTGGAAGCTGGTGACGGGAACCTTCCTCTTCTTCTTCGCGGTGCTGCTCGGCGCCGTAGGCATAGGGCTGTGGCTGGTGCAGGTGCCGACCGCCCAGGCCGCGTCCCAGACCCAGAAGAACGTCTACTACTGGGCGGACGGCAAGCAGATGGTGGTCTCCGGCGGTGGTGACCTCAACCGTCAGATCGTCCCGCTCAGCAAGATCCCCAAGTCCATGCAGAACGCGGTGATCTCCGCGGAGAACGCCAGCTTCTACCAGGACTCCGGCGTCGACCCGATGGGTATCGCGCGCGCGGTCGTCAACATGGCGCGGGGCGGCGCGACCCAGAGTGGGTCGACCATCACCCAGCAGTTCGTGAAGAACACCTACCTCGACCAGTCGCAGACGCTCACGCGCAAGGTCAAGGAGCTGTTCATCTCCATAAAGGTGGGCGCGACCAAGGACAAGGACTACATCCTCGGGAGCTACCTGAACACCGCCTACTACGGACGTGGTGCCTATGGCTGCCAGGCGGCGGCCCGCGCCTACTACGACCGTGACTGCTCGGCCCTGACGCCCAGCCAGAGCGCGTTCCTGGCCTCTACGCTGAACGGCCCCAACCTCTACGACCCGAACGGCGGCTACGGCGCCGCGGCCACCAAGGAGGCCAACACCAAGCGGGCCAAGCAGCGCTGGGAGTGGATCCTGCGGCGTGAGGTCGCCGTGCACAGGCTGAGCAGGACCGAGGCCCAGGAGTGGATCGGCAAGGGTTTCCCGATGCCGCAGGACCCGAAGGTGGCCACGAACAAGCAGGGTCAGATCGGCTACCTCACCGACCTCGCCGACAACTACATCATCGCCAACACCGGCATCAGCAAGTCGAAGCTGGACAAGGGCGGCTATCAGATCCACACCACCTTCGACCGGAAGAAGATCAGTGAGCTGACCCGGGCGGTCGAGAAGGTCACCAAGGAGAACATCAAGCCGAAACAGCGCGAAGAGGACAAGTTCGTCCAGTTCGGCGGCGCCTCGGTGGAGCCCAAGACGGGCAAGATCCTGGCCATCTACGGCGGCAAGAACGCGCTGGAGCACTACCGCAACAACGCCGACTACACCGGTGTCCAGGTGGGCTCGACCTTCAAGCCCTTCGTGATGGCCGCCGCGATGACCAATGGCGTCCGCGATCCGAAGGGCACCCGGGAACAACCCGATTCCGAGCGCACCCTGGTCTCGCCGAGCAGTGTCTACAACGGCGACAACAAGGTGACCCTGCGGGACTACGACGGAACCGTCTGGCACGACAAGGACGGCAAGGAGTGGCACCAGCGGAACGACGGTGACGAGGACAAGGGCCCGATCAGCCTGCGCACCGCGATGCAGTACTCGGTGAACACCCCGTTCATCCAGCTGGGCATGGACGTCGGCACCGACAAGGTGCGGGATTCGGCCCTGGCCGCGGGCCTCAGCAAGGAGCAACTGGCCTCGATCACCCCGACGTTCTCGCTCGGCACCTCCGCACCCAGCGCCATCCGGCTCGCCGGGGCGTACGCCACCTTCGCGGCCAGCGGTGAGCAGGCCGACCCGTACTCGGTGGAGCGGGTCGAGGACAAGAACGGCCCGGTCTACGACCACAAGCAGGACGCCCAGCTCAAGCGGGCGTTCGACTCGAACGTGGCGAACAACGTCACCGACGTCCTGGAGAACGTGGTCGAGCACGGCACCGGCACCTCGGCGAAGATCGGTAGGCCGGTGGCGGGCAAGACCGGAACCACCGACGAGAACAAGTCGGCCTGGTTCTCCGGCTACACCCCGCAGCTGTCCACCGCGATCGGCATGTGGCGGGTGAACGACCAGGCCAAGAGCCAGAAGTTCCTGTCCATGCGCGGTGTGGGCGGCCAGAAGACGATCCACGGCGCGTCGTTCCCGGCGGAGATCTGGGCCGACTACATGCGTGGTGCCCTGCAGGGCAAGCCGGTCAAGGACTTCCCCGCGGCCACCCCGATCGGCGAGAAGGTCTTCGGCGAGGACGCGAGCCCGAGCCCGACCAAGACGACGGAGAAGCCTTCCGAGTCCCCGTCGCAGACGCCTTCGGAATCTCCGTCGGAGTCGCCCTCGGAGTCGCCGTCCGACAGCCCGAGCCCGACGGACACCTGTGACCCGCTCGACCTCAACTGCAACGACAACGGCGGGAACCAGAACGGCGGCCAGAACGGAGGCCAGAACGGCGGGCCGGGCGGTCCGACCACCTCGCCGACCTCGGATCCGCCGGGCGGTCCCGGAGGCATCTTCGGCGGGCCGACCGGGGGCCGGCGGGAGGACTAGCCCGTAGCCCCGTACGACCCGTTCACCACTCGCCGGCCGCGCCGGAGCGAACCCCGCTCCGGCGCGGCCGGCGCCGTTCCGGGCCCTGGACGGCCCTTTGCGCCTCTCGCAGCCCGCTTCCCGTCCCCGAACCTGCCGAGGCGTCCGCGGCGCGCTCAGCGGCCGCTGAGGCGGTCCTGACTCCTGCCGTCAGGCTCGTACGGCAGGATGGGGGCCATGAGCGTGCGCGAGGACCCAGAGGCCGAGCCCGTCAGGCCGACCGCCGAGGACCCGCTGGCCGCGGCCGGCAGCGAGCTGATCGGTGGGCCTGCCGGGCGCCGGGCTCTGCTCGGCACGAGCTGGTGGACCCCGGTGCGGATCGTGGCGATCGCCGCCCTCGGCATGTTCGCCCTGGGCATGGTGCAGAAGCTGCCGTGCTACGACGGCGGCTGGTTCTACGGCGCCACCGCCCAGTACACCCACGCCTGCTACTCCGACATACCGCACCTCTACAACGGCCGCGGCTTCGCCATCGACCTCGTCCCGTACTTCGACCGCATACCGGACAGCGTCTCGGGCGGGATGCAGTACCTGGAGTACCCCGTCCTCACCGGCCTCTTCATGGAGGTCGCCTCCTGGCTGACCCCGCACAGCGGCTCCATCCAGGACCGTGAGCAGATCTACTGGATGGTCAACGCGGGCATGCTGATGGTCTGCACCGCGGTCATCGCGGTCTGTGTGGCCCGTACGCACCGCCGCCGCCCCTGGGACGCGCTGCTGGTCGCCCTGGCCCCCGCCTTCGCGCTCACGGCCACCATCAACTGGGACCTGCTCGCCGTCGCCCTTACGGCCGCCGCCCTGCTGATGTGGTCGCGCAGCCGCCCGCTGGCCGCCGGTGTGCTGCTGGGCCTCGCGACGGCCGCGAAGCTCTACCCCGGGCTGCTGCTCGGCGCGGTGCTGGTGCTCTGCCTGCGGGCGGGGCGGCTGCGGGCCTTCTGGACGGCGACGGGCGGAGCCGCGGCCGCCTGGCTGGTGGTGAACCTCCCCGTGATGATCACCACGCAGGGCGGTGGCCTGCACCTCCGCGAGGGCTGGAAGACGTTCTACACCTTCAGCCAGGAGCGCCCCGTCGACTTCGGCTCCCTGTGGCTGATCATCTCGCAGCGCACCGGGAACCCCCTGGAGGACGTCAACACCTACGGGACCCTGCTGATGGTCCTGGCCTGCGTCGGGGTGGCGGCGCTCGCCCTGTGCGCCCCGCGCCGGCCGCGGCTGGCCCAGCTGTCCTTCCTGATCGTCGCGGCGTTCGTGCTCACCAACAAGGTCTACTCACCGCAGTACGTGCTCTGGCTGATCCCGCTGGCGGCGCTGGCACGGCCGCGCTGGCGGGACTTCCTGGTCTGGCAGGCGTGCGAGGTCCTGTACTTCCTCGGGATCTGGATGTACCTCGCGTACACGGGCAGCGGCGACCAGCACCGGGGGCTGCCGGCGGAGGGCTATCAGCTGGCGATCGCCGTGCATCTGCTGGGGACGCTCTATCTGTGCGCCCTGATCATCCGGGACGCGCTGGTGCCGGAGCGGGACCCGGTGCGCAGGGACGGGGCGGACGACCCCGGAGGCGGCGTGCTGGACCGGGCCCCGGACGCGTTCGTGCTGGGACGGGCGCGGCGCGCTTCCCGGTACGAGGGCGCGGCGCTGGTGGACTGGGGCGTCCACCGGGAGTGAGCCCCCGAGCGGAGCCTCTCCCGGCGGCGCGGCCTCAGCGGTCGAAGAGCCGGTCGAACTGGGTCGTGGTGTGCCGCAGATGCGCCACCAGCTCGTCCCCCACCTGGGGTGCCTGGACATCACTGGGCACGAACAGGATGGACACCTGCATATGCGGCGGCTCGGCGAACCACCGCTGCTTGCCCGCCCATACGAACGGCGAGAGATTGCGGTTGACGGTCGCCAGACCGGCGCGGGCGACCCCCTTGGCCCGGGGCATCACCCCGTGCAGCGCCTTGGGCGCCTCCAGCCCGACACCGTGGGAGGTGCCGCCCGCGACGACGACCAGGTGGCCGTCGGAGGCGGACTTCTGCTGGCGGTAGCCGAAGCGGTCGCCCTTCGCGACCCGGGTGACGTCGAGCACCGAGCCCCGGTACTCCGTCGAATCGTGGTCGCCCAGCCACAGCCGGGTGCCGATGCGCGCCCGGAAGCGGGTCTGCGGGAACTGCTGCTGCAGCCGGGCCAGTTCCTCGGCCTTGAGGTGGCTGACGAACATGGTGTGCAGCGGCAGGCGTGCCGCCCGCAGCCGGTCCATCCAGGCGATGACCTCCTCGACCGCGTCCAGGCCGTCGGTGCGGTCGAGCGGGAGGTGGATGGCGAACCCCTCCAGCCGGACGTTCTCTATCGCGGCGTGCAGCTTGGGCAGGTCCTGCTCGGTGATGCCGTGCCGCTTCATGCTGCTCATGACCTCGATGACCACACGCGCGTTCACCAGGCCGTAGACGCCGTCGACCGAGGAGACCGAGCGGATCACCCGGTCCGGCAGCGGCACCGGCTCCTCACCTCGGCGGAAGGGGGTGAGCACGAGCAGGTCACCGCTGAAGAAGTCCTTCATCCGGGCGGCCTCGTAGGTGGTCCCGACCGCGAGGACGTCGCTGCCCATGCGGGCCGCCTCCTCGGCCAGGCGCTCATGGCCGAAGCCGTAGCCGTTGCCTTTGCAGACCGGGACTATCCCTGGGAACTGCTGGATCACCGTCTGCTGGTGCGCCCGCCAGCGCGCGGTGTCGACGTAGAGGGTGAGCGCCATTGACCGGTCCCGGAACCTTTCTCGTTGCCGCGGTGTATTGGAAGTATGGGAAACAGCGAATCGTGGTCAGCGGCGCGACATGTAGATGTCGAGCGCCTTGTGCAGGAGCTTGTTGAGGGGGAAGTCCCACTCGCCGAGGTACTCGGCAGCCTGCCCACCGGTGCCCACCTTGAACTGGATCAGACCGAAGAGATGATCTGTCTCATCGAGGGAGTCGCTGATGCCGCGCAGGTCGTAGACGGTCGCGCCCAGCGCGTAGGCGTCGCGGAGCATCCGCCACTGCATCGCGTTCGAGGGCCGGACCTCGCGCTTGTGGTTGGCGGAGGCGCCGTAGGAGTACCAGACATGGCCTCCGACGATCAGCATCGTGGCGGCGGCCACGACCTCGTTCTCGTGCATCGCGAAGTACAGCCGCATCCGGTTGGGGTCCTCGGTGTTGAGGGCCGTCCACATGCGCTGGAAGTAGCTGAGCGGGCGCGGCCGGAAGTGGTCGCGCTCCGCGGTGATCTCGTAGAGCCGCTGCCACTCGGGCAGATGCTCGTAGCCGCCCTGGACGACCTCGACACCGGCCTTCTCGGCCTTCTTGATGTTGCGGCGCCACAGCTGGTTGAAGCTCTTGTGGACATCCTCCAGGGAGCGGTTCTCCAGCGGCACCTGGAAGACGTATCGCGGCTGGACGTCACCGAAGCCGGCCCCGCCGTCCTCGCCCTGCTGCCAGCCCATGCGCCGCAGCCGCTCGGCGACCTCGAAGGCGCGCGGCTCGATGAAGGTGGCCTCGACATCGCGCAGCCGCTTGACGTCGGGGTTCTGGATGCCCGACTTGATCGCGTTGGCGTCCCAGCGGCGGATGATGACCGGCGGGCCCATCTTCACGGAGAACGCACCCTGCTGCTTCAGATGCGCGAGCATCGGGCGCAGCCAGTCCTCGAGGTTGGGCGCGTACCAGTTGATGACCGGGCCCTCGGGGAGATAGGCGAGGTAGCGCTTGATCTTGGGCAGCTGCCGGTAGAGGACGAGGCCGGCGCCGACGAGCTGGCCCGTGGCGTCGAACCAGCCGAGGTTCTCCGAGCGCCACTCCGACTTGACGTCAGCCCATGCCGGGACCTGCATGTGGCTGGCCGCGGGCAGGCTCTGGATATACGCCAGATGCTGCTCTCGGCTGATCGTCCTCAGGGTCAGGCTCATGCGGGGCGCTCCTCGGCAGGTTTGTCCCCAGGGTCGGGGCTCCGGCTCTCGCGCCGAAGCCTACTGCGACCGGGACGCGCCCCGTTCGGGCCTGGGGGCAACCAGGCTTCGGCCGGGCTCAGCCCAGCACGCCGCCGAAGAGTCCTCCGTGTGCCATGCCGAGGTAGAAGCCGACCCCCGCGGCACCGAGTCCGATGATCAGCACGAACCGCTCGCCGGTGGTCGCGGAGATCAGCTGGCCCCAGGCGCCAGTGATCATCCCTACCAGCCCGGTCCATGAGCTGACCAGGTGGAGCTGGGAGAACTGAGCCGTGACAAAGGCGATCGCCCCGATCACCAGCGTGGTCACGGCGAAGGCGTTCTGAACGGGATGCGGCTTGCCGTCGGTGTCCAGGAAGGAGAGCAAGCCGTGATGGGGTCGTGCTGCCTGTGCCATGGGGCACCTCCAGGTAGGCACATAAAGCAAAGCGGCGAACTGTAATGCCGCTCACACCCGATGTGTACAGATTGCGGGCTAAGACGCCCGGATTTCAAGCGGGAGGCCGTAGCCGGGTACTGTGTACCGTCCGCGGTGGTGTCTGCACAGATGCCGAAGCGGATACGCATCACGACCCTCCTGCCACGGAACGACCGTGGCCGCTGAGTCCAAAGGAGGTGGGTTCCACATGCGTCACTACGAGGTGATGGTCATCCTCGACCCCGATCTCGAGGAGCGCGCTGTCTCCCCGCTGATCGAGAACTTCCTTTCCGTCGTCCGTGAGGGCGAAGGCAAGGTCGAGAAGGTCGACACCTGGGGCCGTCGTCGTCTCTCGTACGAGATCAAGAAGAAGCCCGAGGGCATCTACTCGGTCATCGACCTGCAGGCAGAGCCCGCGGTCGTCAAGGAGCTCGACCGCCAGCTGAACCTGAACGAGTCGGTCCTCCGGACCAAGGTCCTCCGTCCCGAGACCCACTGACGCGTAAGCGTTCAGCGGTCATCGGGGCCGTATCGCAACGAGTAGCAAGCAGCCCAGCAGTACCCGCCGAGAGGTTCCCCCAATGGCAGGCGAGACCGTCATCACGGTCGTCGGCAATCTCGTCGACGACCCCGAGCTGCGTTTCACCCCGTCCGGTGCGGCGGTCGCGAAGTTCCGCGTCGCGTCCACTCCCCGTACCTTCGACCGGCAGACCAACGAGTGGAAGGACGGCGAGAGCCTCTTCCTCACGTGCTCGGTGTGGCGGCAGGCCGCGGAGAACGTGGCCGAGTCCCTTCAGCGCGGCATGCGCGTCATCGTGCAGGGTCGTCTGAAGCAGCGGTCCTACGAGGACCGTGAGGGGATCAAGCGCACGGTCTATGAGCTGGATGTCGACGAGGTCGGCGCCAGTCTGCGCAACGCCACAGCCAAGGTCACCAAGACCACCGGTCGCGGTGGTCAGGGTGGTTACGGCGGTGGCGGTGGCGGTGGCCAGGGCGGCGGAGGCGGTTGGGGCGGCGGCCCCGGCAACTCCGGCGGCGGCCAGCAGGGCGGCGGCGCTCCGGCCGACGACCCGTGGGCGACCGGCGCACCGGCCGGCGGCCAGGGCGGCGGCGGTGGTGGCTGGGGCGGCGGCTCCGGCAACTCCGGCGGCGGCTACTCGGACGAGCCGCCCTTCTAGGCCCGGGGCGCTGTTTCACGTGAAACCACGTGAAACCACGGCGCTCGGTCTGGTCAGGGCGACCAGCACATACTTCTTGATCACACTGGAGAGAGACAATGGCGAAGCCGCCTGCTCGCAAGCCTAAGAAGAAGGTTTGCGTGTTCTGCAAGGAGAAGATCTCCTACGTCGACTACAAGGACACGAACCTGCTGCGGAAGTTCATTTCCGACCGCGGCAAGATCCGTGCCCGCCGGGTCACCGGCAACTGCACTCAGCACCAGCGTGACGTCGCCACGGCTGTGAAGAACAGCCGTGAGATGGCGCTGCTGCCCTACACCTCCACCGCGCGATAAGGGAAGGGTGACCCAGTCATGAAGATCATCCTCACCCACGAGGTCTCCGGCCTCGGTACCGCCGGTGACGTCGTGGACGTCAAGGACGGTTACGCCCGTAACTACCTCGTTCCGCGTGGTCTGGCGATTCGCTGGACCAAGGGCGGCGAGAAGGACGTCGAGCAGATCCGCCGCGGTCGTCGCATCCGCGAGATCGCCACGATCGAGCAGGCCAATGAGGTCAAGGCCCGGCTCGAGGGCGTCAAGGTGCGGCTGAAGACCCGTGCCGGCGACGCCGGCCGGCTGTTCGGCTCCGTCACCCCGGCCGACATCGCTTCGGCGATCAAGGACGCGGGTGGTCCGGAGGTGGACAAGCGCCGCATCGAGGTGCAGTCGCCGATCAAGACCCTGGGCGCGCACCAGGTCTCGGTCCGTCTGCACGCCGAGGTTGCCGCCAAGGTGGGCGTCGAGGTCGTCGCCGCCTGACGACCGTGACGGTCGCCTTGGGCACCGTGCACCGGAGGGCCGCACCCCCCAGGGGTGCGGCCCTCCGCCGTGCCGGGGGACCGGTGGCTCCGGTGCTGTCCGGGGACGCGCGTGGTGCGGTGCGGCGGGGCTCAGCCTCGTACCGCACCGGTGACGATCCAGCGGCCGGAGCGGGTGCGCAGCCACAGGGTGGCCAACCGGACCGACATCATCAGCGCCATCGTGCACCACAGAGCGGTCAGCCCGCCGCCGAACGCGGGGACCAGCAGCGCCACCGGGGCGAAGGCGACGAGGGTGACGATCATCGCCCAGGCCAGATACGGCCCGTCGCCCGCGCCCATCAGCACGCCGTCGAGGACGAAGACCACCCCCGAGACCGGCTGGATGAGGGCCGTCACCAGCAGGGCGGGCAGCAGGGCGTCCCGTACCGCGGGATCGGTGGTGAACAGCGGGATGAACAGCGGTCGGGAGGCGACCACCAGCAGACCCAGCGCCACGCCCGAGGCGATGCCCCAGTGCACCATGCGGCGACAGGCGGCCCGGGCGCCCTCCTCGTCGCCCGCCCCCAGATAGCGTCCGATGATCGCCTGGCCCGCGATGGCGATGGCGTCCAGGGCGAACGCCAGCAGACTCCACAGGGTGAGCACGATCTGATGGGCGGCGATGTCGGTGTCGCCGAGGCGGGCCGCCACGGCCGTCGCGATCAGCATCACGGCGCGCAGCGAGAGCGTCCGGATCAGCAGCGGTGCCCCGGCGTGGGCACAGGCCCTGATCCCCGCGGCGTCGGGCCTCAGCGAGGTGCCGTGGCGCCGAGCGCCCCGGATGACCACGGCGAGATAGACGGCGGCCATGGCGTTCTGGGCGATCACCGTGCCCCAGGCCGAGCCGGCGATGCCCAGCCCGGCGGCGTAGACCAGGGTGACGTTGAGCGCGGCGTTGGCCCCGAAGCCGCCGATGGCGACATACAGCGGGGTCCGGGTGTCCTGGAGGCCACGCAGGACACCGGTGGCGGCGAGCACCACCAGCATCGCGGGGATGCCGAGGGTGCTGATCCGCAGATAGGTGATGGCGTAGGGCGCCGCGGTGTCCGAGGCCCCGAAGAGGTCGACGATGGCCGGGGCGGTGGGAAGGGCCACGGCGATGACGGCGGCGCCGAGCAGCAGGGCCAGCCAGATGCCGTCCATGCCCTGCCGGATCGCCCCGGCGAGGTCGCCCGCGCCGACGCGGCGGGCAACCGCCCCGGTGGTGGCGTAGGCGAGGAAGACGAAGATGTTGACGGCGGTGGCGAGCAGGGCCGCGGCGACGCCCAGACCGGCCAGCTGGGTGGTGCCCAGATGGCCGACGACGGCGCTGTCGACCATGACGAAGAGGGGCTCAGCCACGAGCGCGCCGAAGGCGGGAAGCGCGAGTGCGACGATCTCGCGGTCGTGGTGGCGCAGGGTGCTCCGCGCGCTCGTGGGGGCCTGTGTCATGAGGGCAATGTAATCGTCCACAGGTAAGAGACACAAGCGATCGCCGGTCCTTACAAGGCGGAGTGCGGGACGATCTTCTCTGCGCCCTTTGTCGTGATCTTGCGCCGGGGGCGGAAGTTTTTCTTCTGCACAGCCCCTGGATAGAGAAACCGCAGGTCAGAGTTGGGCTCTCGGGGTGATTGTGTGTTTGTCCACAGCACTGTCCCCCGACCCGTGCACAGGTTCGCGCGACTTACCCACAGGATGGATCCCATCATCCACATGCCCTGTGGATAACCAAGTTGGCTGGCGGTCCCGACGGGCCTAACGTGGTCCGGCGCCCGCCACCCGATTCGGCTCCGGAAACCCCAGCCTCCGATGCGCCGTGTCCGGAAAGCCGGCCGCTCAGTTGTGTCATAGCCGTGCCGTAAGAAGGACGGGCACGGCGAGGTTCGCTTCGCGGACGGGAGGAGGTGACGGGGTGAGCGTTCCCGAGCCCATGGACGACCCCTGGGCGGACTCCGGCCCGTCCGACCGGTTCCCGTCCCCCCGCTTCCGCCGCGGTGAGAGCGGCGGCCGGGGCCGCGACGGCCAGCAGGACCGCGACGGAGGGGGCGGCTCCGCCTGGGAGGGCTCCGGCTTCGAGCGCGTACCGCCCCAGGACCTCGACGCCGAGCAGTCCGTGCTCGGCGGCATGCTGCTCTCCAAGGACGCCATCGCCGACGTGGTGGAGGTCCTCAAGGGCAATGACTTCTACCGGCCCGCCCATGAGACCGTCTACCAGGCCATCCTGGATCTCTACGCCAAGGGCGAGCCGGCCGACCCGATCACGGTCGCCGCGGAGCTGACCAAGCGCGGTGAGATCGCTCGGGTCGGCGGCGCCTCGTATCTCCACACCCTCGTCCAGTCGGTCCCCACCGCCGCCAACGCCGAGTACTACGCGGAGATCGTCCACGAGCGCGCCGTGCTGCGCCGCCTCGTCGAGGCGGGCACCCGCATCACCCAGATGGGATACGCGGCGGACGGGGACGTCGACGAGATCGTCAACAACGCCCAGGCGGAGATCTACGCCGTCACCGAGCAGCGCACCAGCGAGGACTATCTGCCGCTCGGCGACATCATGGAGGGCGCGCTCGACGAGATCGAGGCGATCGGCTCACGCAGCGGGCAGATGTCCGGGGTGCCCACCGGCTTCACCGATCTGGACTCCCTGACGAACGGTCTGCACCCGGGCCAGATGGTCGTCATCGCCGCCCGCCCCGCCATGGGTAAGTCCACCCTGGCCCTGGACTTCGCCCGGGCCTGCTCGATCAAGCACAACATGCCGAGCGTGATCTTCTCGCTGGAGATGGGCCGCAACGAGATCGCGATGCGTCTGCTCTCCGCCGAGGCCCGGGTGGCGCTGCACCATATGCGCTCCGGCAGCATGACCGACGAGGACTGGACGCGGCTGGCCCGGCGGATGCCGGATGTCTCCCAGGCCCCGCTCTTCATCGACGACTCCCCGAACCTGTCGATGATGGAGATCCGCGCCAAGTGCCGCCGGCTCAAGCAGCGCAGCGATCTGCAACTGGTGGTCATCGACTATCTCCAGCTGATGCAGTCCGGCGGCGCCCGGCGCCCCGAGAGCCGTCAGCAAGAGGTCTCGGACATGTCGCGAAACCTGAAGCTGCTGGCCAAGGAGCTGGAAGTGCCGGTCATCGCGCTCTCCCAGCTCAACCGAGGCCCCGAGCAGCGCACGGACAAGAAGCCGATGGTCTCCGACCTCCGAGAGAGTGGATCCATCGAGCAGGACGCGGACATGGTCATCCTGCTCCACCGTGAGGACGCCTATGAGAAGGAGTCCCCGCGCGCGGGGGAGGCGGATCTGATCGTGGCCAAGCACCGTAACGGCCCGACGGCCACCATCACGGTCGCCTTCCAGGGCCACTACTCACGCTTCGTGGACATGGCGCAGACCTGATACGCGGCGATGCCGGGGCGTCACGATCGCGCCGGCTGGACGACCGGTCTCCTGGTCGTACGGGGTGACCTTCAGCCGGGTTGGAAGAAGGCGAGCAGTTTCTGGGCGGCGTCCGGCGACATCAGCAGTTCCTGCATGTCCGCGGACATCCGGGCGGCGGCGCCGGTGCGTTCGAACATCTCGCGTTCGTACTCCTTGACCGCGGCGGGAAAGTCGTCCGGGTGCGCGGCCAGCGCGAGACCGAGCAGGGCGCCGTCGAGCAGCGCCATGTTGGCGCCCTCTCCCACCGGCGGCATCAGGTGCGCGGCATCGCCGAGCAGTGTGACGTCCGGCGTCGACGGCCAGGTCAGGCCGATCGGGAGCGTGGTGATCGCCCGCGGCACGACCGTGTCGTCGCAGGCCGCGATCAGCGCGGTGAACCGTGGGTCCCAGCCGGCGAGCAGCTCGATCAGCCGCGCCCGGGCGGCGGCCGGGTCGTCGAACGGGATCCCGCTGGTGGCGAACCAGTCCTCGCCGGTGTTGTAGAAGCTGAGGCCGATGCGAACGCGGCCGTCGCCGTTGCGCTGCGCCGCCAGGGACAGTCCGTCGCCGAACACCCAGTAGTTGCCGCGCCCGACCATCGCCGCGAGGTCGGGGTGCGTGCGGTCGATATCGGGAATGCCGACCTCGACGATGTTCTGGCCGATATGCGCCGGGCGGGCGTCGGTGAGCAGCGGGCGGACCCGGGACTGCGCGCCGTCGGCGCCGACCAGCAGCTCATACGTCGCACTGCGGCCGTCGGCGAAGCGCAGCAGGCCGCTGTCGGCGGAGGTGAACGCGTGCCCCCAGCGCACCATGTCGTGGGGGAGGGAATCGAGCAGCAGGTTGCGCAGATCGGCGCGGTCGACCTCGGGTCGTTCGAGCGGGGCGTCGTCGGGCGTGTCCTCCTGGAGCAGCAGGGTGCCATCCGGTTGGAGAAGACGCATGTCCTGGCCTTCACCACGGGCAATCGCGTGGAACTGGTCGATCAGACCGGCCTCGCGCAGCGCCCGCTGGCCGGAGTGGATGTCGAGCATGCCGCCCTGACCGCGCGCATCGCGTGACGCTTCACGCTCATAGACGACGGCGTCTATGCCGTTCACATGCAGCACCCTGGCGAGGGCCAAGCCGCCCAAGCCGGCTCCGACAATGGCGATGGTCATGGTTGCCTCTCCTTCGATACACCGTGCTCCGACGATACAGTGTATTCCCCGATGCGATGTATGGTGAGCGGCATGTTGGTGTGGGAGAGGCCGGAGCCGCCGAATCGACCCGTGCCCGCCCCGTTGAGCCGGGAGCGGATCGTGCGAGCGGCGATCCAGCTGGCCGACGCGGACGGCCTGGACGCGGTGTCGCTACGGAAGGTCGCCACCGCGCTGGACGTCCGTCCGATGCGGCTGTACGGCTACATCGCCGGCAAGGAGGAGTTGCTCGACCTGATGGTCGACGCCGCCCACGCCGAGATCCGGCCGGTCGGAGACGGCTGGCGGGAAGTGCTCCGGTCTCTGGCCGAGGCCACTCGGCAGGCCGCTCACGAGCACGAATGGCTCGCCGACCTCCTGGGCGGCCGACCCCAGCTCGGGCCGCACGCGCTGGCCTGCGGGGAGGCCGTGATGGCCGCACTGGACGACGTCGACGTGGACGACATCATGCCGGTGGTCGCCGCGGTCAACGCGTATGTGATCGGCGCCGTGCGTCGGGAGATCGCCGAGCGGCGTGCCGAGCGGGCCACCGGGATGGACGAGAAGCGCTGGCAGGCCTCACTCGGGCCCTATCTGGAGCGAACCTTCGCCACTGGCCGATTCCCCGCGCTGGCCACGGTGGTGCGCGATGCCGCCCACCTGGACGTCGACCACACCTTCCGGATCGGCCTCGACTGCATGCTCGACGGCATCGAAGCCCGTATCTCGAGGTGACGCGCGGACATTGAGGGAGTCGGCGGGGGTGAAGGCCAGGAGTCGGGCCCGACAACTGCCCGCTCTCTGCGGTTTCGGCAAAAAGCTTTGTCGATTCGCCACGGGCGGGGGCAGGTTGGTGGCCGACCCGCCCCCTCCACGTAAGGCCTGACCATGGACGCACAGTTCTGGGATGACGTGTATCGCAGCCGCGACTAGCTCTGGGCTTCGACCCGGGCGACTACTACCAGCCCGACGAGATCGCCGGGCTCCTCGACGACGACTGGACCGTCCTGATCAACGAAACCCGGCCACGTACCGCCCCCGCCCCCGCCGGCACCCATCACACCCAGGACACCGTCCTGCGAGCGCGACGCCCGCGGTAACGCGGCGGTGACGTAAGACCGATGCCGGCCGTCACCCGCCCGGGGGCGGGCCGGGTGTCAGGGCTGCAGCTGGTGGCCCAGGGCCGCCGCCTTCTCCACACGCCGGGCCAGGACCTGCTCATGGAGGTCCGTCATCTGCCGCAGCGCGTCCTTGCGGTCGCGCTTGGAGAGCCGGTCGATGTAGAGATGCCCCGAGAGATGGTCGGCCTCGTGCTGCAGACAGCGGGCGAAGTAGCCGGTGCCCTCGATCACCAGCGGATTGCCGTCCTTGTCGACGCCGCGGACCACGGTGCGGTCGGTGCGCGGTACGTCCATCCGCGCGCCCGGTACGGACAGACAGCCCTCGGCGCCCTCGATGAGCAGCCGCTCGGCCGGACCGGGCTGGTCCAGGACGGGGTTGATGATGTGGCCGATATGCCGGACACCGTTGTCGTCCGGGCAGTCGTAGACGAACAGCCGCAGATCGACGTCGACCTGATTGGCGGCCAGCCCGGCGCCGTCGGCGATGTACATGGTGAGGAACATGTCGTCGATGAGGGCGCTCAGCTCGGGCGTGCCGAACTCGGTCACCTCCCGGCAGGAGCGGCGCAGAATCTCCTCACCGACCTCGGTGATGCGGCGCGGTGAACCGCGCTCGGCCTCGGGGGGCAGCGCCGGATAGGAGCCGACGGGTTTCCCCTGCACCAGGACGCGCACCGCTGACCTCACCTTTTCCGTCCCCACTGATGGCCGCCCCCGCTGATGGTCATGTCCGGCCAACGTAGCAGGGGCGGTTCGGCCGCGGCTCCGGCTCCGTCAGATCGCCTCGGCGAGCTCCTCCAGCAGCCGCCGCTTGCTGCGGGCCCCGACCAGCGACCGCACCGGCTCGCCCGCCCGGAACAGCATCAGCGTCGGCATCGACAGCACCCCGTACGCGTTGGTGGTGGACGGGTTCTCGTCCACGTCCAGCTGCACGATCTTCAGCCGGTGGCTCTCCTCCTGCGCGATCTCCGCCAGTACCGGCGCGATCATCCGGCACGGCGGGCACCACGAGGCGGTGAACTTCACCAGCACCGGCAGCTCGGCCGTCAGCACCTCCTCGCCGAAGGTGGCGTCCGTGACCGTGGTCACTCCCCCGGTGTGTGTCAGCGACATCTCATCTCTCCTTCGGAGTTGTTCGGAGCCGTCGTGGTGACGGCGGGACGGTGGGACGGCGGGGCTCACGGCCCGGGCGGCGTCAGCTCGCAGCGCGGCTCCGGGGCCCCTTCGGGCGCCGTCGCCGCGGCCTCCAGCTCCGCGCGGGCCAGCTCCGCCTGCGCGAGCTGGGTCCCGACCCGCTCCCGGATGGCGCTCAGCCGGCCGATGCACTCGTCCAGCTCGGCCAGCTTGCGCCGGTAGACCTCCAGGGAGGCGGGGCAGGAGTCACCGGCCGGATGGCCGGATCGCAGGCATTCGACGAACGGACGCGTCTCCTCCAGCTCGAAGCCGAAGTCCTGCAGTACGCGGATCTGCTGGAGCAGTCGCAGATCGTCCTCGTCGTACGACCGGTACCCATTGCCGGTGCGGCGCGCGGGCAGCAGCCCGAGCGACTCGTAATAGCGCAGGGTGCGGGTGGTGGTACCCGCCCGTTCGGCCAGCTCTCCGATCCGCATGTGCCGACGGTAGACCTTGACCCTGACGTCAAGGCCAGACCGCGACGCGGTCCCGGGCGGTGCCCCGGCCGCCTGACGATCGGCCGGCCGATGACTGCCCGCTGTCGTACCCCCGCCGTACAGTGCCGACATGACCACACGCGACGCGGATGAGTTCACGGAGCCGCTGCCCGCCACCCGCCGTGCCCTGCTGCGGCGCGTCGCCCTCGGCCAGGTCGAGGGCCGTGCCCCGTCCCTGGTGGGGGCCGTGGTGCGGGAGGGGCGGCTGGTGTGGACGGGCTCGCGCGGCCGCGTGGACGGACCGGAGGGATCCGCACCGGACGCCGACACCCAGTACCGCATCGGCTCCTTGACCAAGACCTTCGTGGCGGTGCTGGTGCTGCGGCTGCGTGACGAGGGGCTGCTGGACCTCGGCGATCCGCTGGCCAAGCATCTGGACGTGCCGCAGGCCGAGGGCGCGACCGTGGCCCAGCTCCTCGCCCACACCTCGGGTCTCGCCGCCGAGGCCCGCGGCCCGTGGTGGGAGCGCACGCCCGGGGCGCTGCGGCCCGAGACGGCCGATATCTTCGGCGAGCGTCCGCTGGTCCACCCCGCGGGCCGTCGTCACCACTACTCCAACCCCGGTTTCGCGCTGCTCGGCGCGCTGGTCGAGCGGCTGCGCGGGGCGCCCTGGGGCGAGGTGCTGGCCGATGAGGTGCTGGAGCCGCTGGGTATGGGGCGCACGTCGCTCGATCCGCGCGCCCCGCACGCCGAGGGCTGGGCCGTGCACCCCTGGGCGGATGTGCTGCTGCCGGAACCGGCCGAGGACACCGGGCGGATGGGCCCGGCCGGGCAGCTCTGGTCGACCGCCGGGGATCTGGCCCGCTTCGCCGCCTTCCTGCTGGACGGGGACGCGCGGGTGCTCGGCGCGGAGTCGCTCGCCGAGATGCGGGTGCCCGCCGTCGCCCCCGAGGAGAGGGACTGGGACGGCGGCTATGGCCTGGGGACCCAGCTCGTCCGGCACGGCGGTCGGTTCCTCCATGGCCACACCGGCTCCATGCCCGGCTTCCTGGCCTCGCTGTGGGTGAGCGCCGAGGACCGGCTGGCCGGAATCGCGCTGGCCAACACCACCGCGGGGCCCGCGATCGGCGCCATCGCCGCCGACCTCATAGGGATCGTGGCCGAGCACGAGCCCCGTATCCCCGAGCCCTGGCGGCCGCTGACCGAGGCCGATCCGGCGCTGCTGGCGCTGACCGGCCCCTGGTACTGGGGCCCGCGCGCCTACCATCTGCGGCTGCGCGCGGACCGCGGGTTGGAGCTCTCCCCGGCCACCCAGGGAGGCCGGGCCTCCCGCTTCAGGGCCGAGCCGGACGGCACCTGGACGGGGCTCGACGGCTATTACGCGGGGGAGACGCTGCGGGTGGTCGAGGGGGAGGGCGGCGCCCCGGCCCATCTGGACCTGGGCACCTTCGTGTTCACCCGGGAGCCCTACGCCCCGGACGGCGTGGTGCCGGGCGGGGTGGACCCGGAGGGCTGGCGGGCGCTCTGAGGGGGGTGGGGGCGGGGTGAGGTGATCCGGCGGTCGCGGGTTTCCGGTGTTCGGGCGGTACCGGGTTTCGGCGGTTCGCGGGCTCCGGCGGTTCGCGGGCTTCGGCGCTCGTAGCCTGACCCCGCCAGTGGTACGCACGGCCGGGGGCTGGGTCGGCGGTGCGGTGGACGGCAGGTTGGTCTCAGGCACTCCGGTACGCCGGGCGCACCGGCACACCGGCACTCGGTACGTCGGTACTCCCGTGCTTCGGTACGCCGGTACTCAGGTGCTCTCGCACTCCCGTACGTCGGTACGGCGGCGCTCAGGCGCCCCGTGCCCCGTACCGGAGCGGCCTGGTCCGCCCCTCCCTCGCCTCCCTCAGGAGCCCCGCCATGCGCTCGTCCACGCTTCGCCTCAGCGCCTCCCTGCTCGCCCTCGCCACCGTCATGGCCGCCTCCGGGACAGCCACCGCCCGGCCCGGAGGCCCAGCGGCCGGCCGCGACCGGCCGGGGACCGGCTGGTCGGCCGGATGGGCCGCCCCCGTCCAGCGCCCCAGCGCGGGCTTCGAGAAGAACTGGGCCGGGAGCGGCTTCGCCGAGCGCACCGCCCAGACCCTGCGTCAGGTCGTCCGGGTCACCGCTGGCGGCACGGCCGCCCGGATCCGGCTGTCGAACCGCTATGGCACCACGCCGCTGCGGATCGCGGGCGCGACCATCGCCCGTACGGCGCACGGCGCCTCCGTCCATGGCGCGAGCCTGCGCGCGCTGACCTTCGGGCACCGGCGGCCGGTGGAGATCCCGGCGGGCGGTGAGACCGTGAGCGACGCGGCCCCGCTGCGCGTGGCGCCGCGTCAGCCGGTCACGGTCACGCTGTACTTCGACCGCCCCACCGGCGCCGCCACCTTCCACGCCCAGGCGTACGCACGCAGCTACCGCGCGGACGGCGACCACCGCGCCGACCGCACCGGGACGGCCTTCACTGAGACCACCCACTCCTGGTACTACCTCTCCGATGTCGAGGTCACCGGCGGCCCCCGCCGCCCGGGCACGGTGGTGGCCTTCGGCGACTCGATCACCGACGGCTTCGGCTCGACCGACGACGCCGACCACCGCTGGCCGGATCTGCTGGCCGAGCGCCTCGCGGCCGCGGGCACCCCGCGACCCGTCCTCAACTCCGGGATCGGCGGCAATCTGCTGCTGCACGATTCGGCCTGGTACGGGGACCGGGCGGGCGCCCGCTTCCGGCGCGATGTCCTGGACAAGCCGGGCGTACGGTCGGTGATCCTGCTCGAGGGGCTCAATGACATCGGCTTCAGCGAGGTGGACCTGCCCACCTACAAGCCCAATCCGCAGGTGTCGGCGGAGCAGGTGATCGCGGGCTATCGAGAGCTGATCGCCCTGGCCCGGGCCCGCGGACTCAAGGTCATCGGCGGAACGATCCTCCCGTTCAAGGGCGCTGAGTACCACACCCCGCGCTCGGAGGCGAAGCGCGCCGCGATCAACGAGTGGATCCGCACCTCGGGCGCCTTCGACGCGGTCGTCGACTTCGCGAAGGTCATGGCCTCGCCGTCCGATCCGCTGCGGCTGGACCCCGCGTACGACTCGGGCGACTTCAAGCATCCGAACGACGCGGGCTACCGGCGGATGGCCGAAGCCATCGACCTCGCGACGCTGTGAGACCGCCCGGTGGTCCCGGCGACCCCGGCGGCCCCGGCGGCCCCGGCGGTGAGGTCAGGTCATGTCGGCCCAGGCAGGACAGGCCGAGAGGAACGGCTCAGGCCAGCGGCAGCTTGAAGCCGACGTGGCTGGCCTCGAAGCCGAGCCGCTCGTAGAAGCGGTGGGCGTCGATCCGGGTCGCGTCCGAGGTGAGCTGCACCAGGGCGCACCCCTCGCGGCGCGACTCCTCGACGGCCCATTCGATCAGCTGGGTGCCGAGCCCGCCGCCGCGCTCCTCGGAGTGGATCCGAACCCCCTCGATGATCGAACGGGTGGCGCCGCGCCGCGACAGCCCGGGGATCACGGTCAGCTGGAGCGTGCCGACGGTGCGGCCGTCCCGGACCGCGACGACCAGCCGCTGCTGGGGATCCCGGTCCAGCCGCTCGAAGGCGGCGCGGTACGGGGCCGGGTCGTCCAGGGACTCCCGGTGGGCGCCGAGCGGGTCGTCCGCGAGCATGGCCACGATCGCCGGGATGTCATCGGCGGTCGCGCGCCGTATCTCGAAGTCGCTCATGCGGTGAGCCTACGCCGGGGCCCGCGAGCCCCGGACGGGCGGCGGACCAGGGGCAAGCGGCTCACGGCCGGTGGCGATCAGCACACGGCCATCAGTACGTCGCCGTCAGCCTCTCGACGGCGGCGACCAGCGGTGCCAGCTCCGGTCGGCGGGCGGCGTCGGCCAGGGCCTCGCGCAGCGCCGCGTCGTGCGTCGGCCGCGCCTCCTCCAGGAGCTTGAGCCCGTCGTCGCTGACGTTGGTGTAGATGCCGCGACGGTCGCCGGGGCAGATGTAGCGGGAGAGCAGCCCACGGTCCTCCAGCCGGGTGACCAGCCGGGTCGTGGCGCTCTGGCTGAGCACGACGGAGTCGGCGAGCTGCTTCATCTGCAGATGTCCGCCGTCGCCGTCGTGCTGTCCGCTGAGGACGTTGAGCACGGAGAATTCGCGGACGCTCAGATCGTGCCCGGCCTGCAGCGCACGCTCGATATGCGTCTCTATCCGGCCGTGCAGGGAGGACAGGGCGCACCAGCCCTGGGCGAGGGCCTGCCCTGCGGGCGGGGCGACGGCGCTGGGCGCCTTCTCCGGCATGGAACCCCTCCTTGGTGGGTGAGCGGGTTCCAGGATAGTCCAGCGATGAAAAAGACCGCGTATGCAACTATCGGCGCTTTGTCGCCCGCAGCCGTCGCCCCCGGGCGGTCAGCCCCCAGGGCTTGGTCACCGAGATCGCGGTGAGGAAGGTGTAGACGCCCAGGCTGACCGACGGTGCCACGATCAGATCCGTGGTCGCCCCGACCGCCCGGCCCGCCACCACATCGGCCATCGCGTCGTCGATACTGGCGCGCAGGGCGAACGCCGTGGCGCCGGTGGTGACCAGCGTCAGCCAGAACTTCACGTACACCCACCGGTGGCGGGCCAGCCCCCAGGGCGTCCCCAGCGACAGCACGATCCCGCTGGCCAGCGCCAGCAGGCTGATCGGAATCAGCAGCCAGTCGCCCAGCACATTCATGGACCGGTACATCGCCCCGGCCTCTTCGGCCGAATCGGCCACGGCCCCGGTGATCCCCAGGGCCAGCATCCCGAGGGACAGCCCGAGCCATCCGACGGAGACGACGACATGCACGACGAGGAGGCCCCGGCGGACGGGGCGGGTGAGCTGCTGCATGCCCCCACCGTGGCGGCGCGGCGGCCCCCGCGGCGTCTGACGGCGGGAGTATCCACGCCTACTCCCGGCGGCGGGCGCGGGCCGCGACGGCGGCGCCGGGCAGCAGAGCAGGACCGGGGCGGCCGGGCCCGGAGGGTTGCCTCTACGCTCGGCTGGTATGACCAGACTGCATCTGTTCGATCTGGACGGCACGCTCATCCACGGCTCCGCCGCCGCGATCGAGATCTCCCACCAGCTCGGTCTGGAGCGGGAGATCGCCGCGCTGGAGCGGGCGTTCGCGGGCGGGGAGCTGACGACGGCCCAGTTCGCCGAGCGGGCCTGCGCGCTGTGGGAGGAGCTGACGGAGGCCCATGTGGCGGCGGCGTTCGAGGGGGCGCCGTGGCTGGTGGGGATCCGTGAGGTGTGGGCGGACATCCGGGCGCGGGGCGAGCGCTGTGCGGTGATTTCGCTCTCGCCGGGCTTCTTCGTGTCGCGGCTGCTGGAGTGGGGCGCGGATGCCACCTACGGATCCACCTGGCCCGCCGTGCCGTTCCGGGAGCCGGTGGATCCGGCGGGGATCCTGACCCCGGCCGCGAAGGTCCGGATCGCCGATGAACTCTGTGCGAAGTTCGGGTTGACCAGGGACCACTGCGTGGCCTATGGGGATTCCCTCTCGGACGCGGAGCTGTTCTCGGTGGTGCCGGTCTCGGTCGCCGTGAACGCCGACCACCATGTGAGCGAAATCGCATCCCACGCCTATGCCGGTCGCGATCTCCGAGAGGCTTACGAATTGATGGGTAACCGCACGTAACTATCGGTAATTACGCGAGTTGGCAGGTGTAACGAATGCGGTGCACTTGGGGCTTGTGAATTCATCCGGGGCCGGTAGGGTCGGGTCCGGTTCCGTGCGGCGTGCTGTAACGGGGTCAGAACGGGCATCCCAGGCCAACCAGCATAACGGGAACGCGGCCCCCGTTCCCCGGACTTCGGGCTATGTGCCCGGGGTGGGGAACGAGCGTGGCATGCTGCCCGAAGAGAGTCACGGAGAGGGTCGGCACGACCATTCTCGCTTGAAACAGGGGACCAGGACGGGGAATTGCGGGCACATTCCGGCAGCGGAAGTGCGAAGACCGACAGAAAGATGTTCGAGGCGAGGCAACCATGGACGCTCCGACCACCACATCGTCGGCCGGCAGCGACGGCTCCGGCGGAAACAGTGGCGACTGGGGCTGGTTCACCCCGAGCAGGCGACCGGCCGAGGAGCAGGGGGCCCCGGACCGGCAGAGCGACGAGCGTGCGCCCAGCCGTCCGGTGAATCCGATACGGCCGGTCGGCACCGGAGCCGACCGCCGTACGCCCGTGGAGCCGCCCCCCGCGCCCGGTCCGGGGCCGTCCGGCCCGCGGCCCGGCGAACGCCGGGTGGACGAACGCCGGGTGGACGACCGTCGGGTGGACGAGCGCCGGGCCCCCGGCCCCGCGGCCCCCGGCCCCATGCCCCCCAGGCGCGAGGAGCATCAGCGTCCCGATGAGGCCCCGGCCCCGCAGGACGTGCGGCCCGGCCCGGACTCGCCGTTCGCCGCCCCCGAGACCGCCTCGCCCGACGCGATCCTCCTGCGCCGCACGATGGCCGAAGTCGAGCCCATCAGCGACAAGGTCACCTCGTACTTCTACGCGCTGCTCTTCGTCCAGCACCCCGAGCTGCGGCCGCTCTTCCCCGCCGCCATGGACGCCCAGCGCGACCGGCTGTTCAAGGCGATACTGACCGCCGCCCGGCTCATCGACGACCCCGACATCCTCACCGAGTTCCTCACCCGGCTCGGCCGCGGCCACCGTAAGTACGGCACCCAGCCCGAGCACTACCCCGCCGTCGGCGAATGCCTGATCGGCGCGCTCACCCGCTACGCGGTCACCACCTGGACCGACGAGGCCGAGGCCGCCTGGGTGCGTGCCTACACCGCGATCTCCCAGATCATGATCGACGCGGCGGCCGAGGACGAACTGCGCGCCCCCGCGTGGTGGCAGGCCGAGGTGGTCGGGCATGAGCCGCGCACCCACGACATCGCCGTGATCACCGTCCGCCCGGACCAGCCGTACCCCTTTCTGGCGGGCCAGTACACCTCAGTGGAGACGCCCTGGTGGCCGCGGGTGTGGCGGCACTATTCGTTCGCCTCGGCGCCGCGCTCCGACGGGCTGCTCTCCTTCCATGTGAAGGCCATTCCGGCCGGCTGGGTGTCCTCCGCGCTGGTGCACCGGGCCCGCCCCGGCGATGTGATCCGCCTCGGGCCCCCCGCCGGGTCCATGACGGTCGACCACTCCAGCGACAACGGGCTGCTCTGCCTGGGCGGCGGCACCGGTATCGCGCCGATCAAGGCACTGGTCGAGGACGTCGCCGACTACGGCCGCCACCGTCCGGTCGAGGTCTTCTACGGCGCCCGCAATGATCACGACCTGTACGACATCGACACCATGCTGCGGCTGGCGCAGAAGCATCCGTGGCTCGCGGTCCGCCCCGTCGTCTCCGACGGCCCGACCAACGGCCTCAGCGGCCGGCTGCCGGACGCCGTGCGGCAGTACGGCCCGTGGAACGCGTTCGACGCGTATCTCTCCGGGCCGCCCGGGATGATCCGCAGCGGTGTCGACGCCCTGGTGGGCATCGGTATTCCGTCCCACCGGATCCGGCACGACTCCATCGAGGAGCTCGCCGCGGCCGCGGAATAGGGCGCGGACGGCAGACGGCGAAATACCGACATGAGGCAGGCATTCCGGCGATTCCGGATGGCGAATCAGTAGGACGGGGACGAGAACCGTGGACAGTGCGGAGCACCTCGACGACCGCGCTTGGCGTCCGGGGAGCGACGGCGAACACCTTCTGCAGCGGCGACTGGACACGGTCGACCGCGCCGACCGCTTCTACGACGACCAGGTGCTGGACCACCTCAACGCCCGGATGCGGGAGTTCATCGACCGCCAGGAGATGTTCTTCCTGGCCACCTCCGACAGGCACGGGGAGTGTGACAACACCTTCCGTGCCGGTCCGCCCGGCTTTCTGCGGGTACTCGACGCGCGCACCCTGGCCTATCCCGAATACCGGGGGAACGGCGTCCTGGCCAGCCTCGGCAATATCCAGGAGAACCCCCACGTCGGCATTCTCATGGTCGACTTCTTCCGGGACCGGATCGGGCTGCATGTGAACGGCCGGGCCCGGGTGGTGGAGGACGCCGAGATGCGCGAGGCCCACCCCGGCCTGCCGGTGGACCCGGTGCCGGGGCGGCGCGCGGTGGTCTGGGTCGAGGTGACCATCGAGGAGGCGTACATCCACTGCGCCAAGCACATCCCGCACCTCCAGAAGGTCCCGGCGCAGCGGCGCACCGGCGGCGGCGACAACCGGCACCGCGGACCCTCCGGTGACCAGGCCCTCGAGCACGACCGGGAACGGGACTGGGGGACGGACGACGTCAAGCGGAAGGGCGGCGACTTCTTCGGCGCGGCCGCCGAGGCGCGCGACGGCCGCCGGACCCCGCCCGCCGCCCCGCCCCCCACTACCCCGGCGACCCCACCGACCCCGGAACCGGCGGACCCGCCCGGCTGGCCGGCCCCGGCGGCCCCTGCGGTCCGGGTGCTTCTGGCCCCGCCTGTCCCGTACGCCCCGGTGGTCCCGGGTACGCAGGCTCCGGCCATGGCGGCCGTCGCGGGCCCTCAGACCCCGGTCACCCCGGCGGCCCCCGCCATCCCGGGCCTTCAGGCCCCGCCTGTCCCCTACGCCCCGGTGGTCCCGGGTGCTCGGCCCCTGGTCACGCCGACCGTCTCGGGCTCTCGGGCCCCGTTCACCGCAGCAGCCCCGGTGGCCCCGGGTCCTCAGGCTCTGGCCACCCCGGCCGTCTCGGGCTCTCGGGCCCCGCTCACCGCAGCAGCCCCGGTGGCCCCGGGTCCTCAGGCCCTGGCCACCCCGGCCGTCTCGGGCCCTCAGTTCTCAACCGCCCCGGCTGTCCCGGACCTTCAGGCCCCCACCGCCGCCCCGGAAGTCTCGGCGGCCCCTGGCCCTCAGATCCCGGCCGCCCCGGCGGTCTCGGACCCTGAGACCCTGTCGGTCCCAGCGGTCCCGGACCCTCAGACCCCGTCGGCCCCGGCGGTCGCGGGCCTTCAGGCCCAGGCGGCTCCGGCGGATTCGGGCCCTCAGGCTCAGGCAGCTCCGGCCGCCCCGGGTCCGGCCCCAGCCGTACGGGGCGCCCCGGGCTCCGTACCGGCCGCCCCGGGCCCCGCCCCAGCCGTACCGGCCGTCCTGCCCACCCCACCGGCCCCGATCGACCTTCCCGGCGAGGCCGCCCAAGCTGTCTCGGCCTCGCCCGCCCCGGCCGTCCCACCAGTCGTGCGGCCGGTGGACCTGGCCGGCCAGCCGGTGGACTTTCCTGGCCAGATCGTGCCGGCCGACCCGGCCACCCAGACCCCACCAGCAGCGCAGGCCGAACCGGCCGACTCGGCAGGGGAAGCGCCGCGGCCCTCCGTGGCGCGCGCCGATCTCAGCCCGGCCATACGGCCGGAGGTACGCCCCGACGCGGGCCCGGAGACCTGGCGTGAGGAGGCCGAACGGGTGCTGGCCGAGGCACGTCAGCGGGCGGCCCGGAAGACTCAGCAGCCGTTCGGCGGCTGGTTCCGCTAGGTCCTGCCCCGCGAAGAACCGCGTCCGCCCGGCAGGCTCCTAGCCGAGGTCGTCCGCGAGCAGGGCCAGCACACCCTCGATGTTTGCGTCGAGATAGGCCCGCAGCGAGGGCGGCACCACCTCGACCGAGGCGATCCCCTCACGGGTGAACGGGACGCTCACCACGTCGTAATCCCCGCACGGCTCATCCACCTCCGGGCCGTGCCGCCGGGTGAGGTCCATCGAGGCGAGTCTGCAGACGAAGAAGTGCTGCACCTTCACCCCGCCGGCGCCACCGGCGCCACCACCCCCGCCAGCGCCCTGGGCGCCCTGGGCGCCGTCCGCGCCCTCATCGGGATGGGGGACGGTGTCCACGAACGCGGGCACCACATCGGTCACCTTCGCTCCCAACTCCTCGTCCACCTCGCGGTGCAGGGCCTCGACGACGGTCGCGTCCTCGGGCTCCATCCCGCCACCCGGTGTGATCCAGTACGGCGCCTGTCCGGGCTTGGTGCGCTTGATCAGGATCATCCGGGGGGCGGCCTCGCCCTCGAGGAGAATGGCGCGAGCGGTGCGTTTGACCACAGGTCGTTCGGTCATGCAGGACATCTGCCGCACCCTTCGCCCCGCGAAACCACTTACTCACCAGTCGACAGCCGCGCGCAACAGCCATTCGTGCGCCCGCGCGATATGCGGCAGCGCGAGCGCCCCCGTCCGCACCACCAGGAAATAGGTGCGCAGGGGCGGCACCGGCGGGTTGAGCAGCGCCACGACCTCCCCGGCGTCCAGCGCGTCCATGCACAGATAGCGCGGCAGGACGCCGAGCCCGGCGCCCTCGGCGACGCAGGCGAGCACCGCGCGCAGATCGGGCGCGATGATCGTGCCGGCGGTGACCGGCCGGGTGTCGAAGACGGCCGACCAGTAGCGGGTGACCAGCGGCAGGCTCTCGTGCACCTCGACGACGGGCAGCGCCTCCAGCGCGCGCACCCCCTTGACCTGGAGCACCGCGGGACCACCGAGCCGGGCCGCCCAGCGCGGGGCCGCGACCAGCACATGCTCCTCGTCGCACAGCGGGGTGGCGGCCAGCAGCCGGCCCCGCGGCCGGGCAGTGGTGATGACCAGGTCGTGATGGCCGGCGCCCAGCCCCTCGAACAGCTCCTCGGTGCTGCCGAAGGCGCAGCGCACCGCCAGGCCCTGGGTGACGAGGGTGGTCAGCGCGGGCAGGACGCGCAGCGCGGTGAACTCCGGGGGGCCCGCGAGATGCAGGGTGCGCAGCGCCGAGCGGTCGTCGTCGAGACCGGCCTCGGTGATCTCCACGAGGGCGTCGAGATGCGGCGCGGCCTTGTGGGCGAGTTCGTCCCCGACGGTCGTGGGCACGACGCCGCGCGCCGTACGGAGGAACAAGGGGCGGCCCAGCTGCCGCTCCAGGGTGCGTATCTGGCCGGTGACGGCGGGCTGGGAGAGGCCGAGCAGCCCGGCGGCGCGCGTGAAGGACCCGGCGCGGTGAACCGCGACAAAGGTGCGTAAGAGGGCCAGATCCATGCGGTTCCCCTCGCCTCGTCGCGCCCCGAACGCACGCCAACTATAAATATGCCGATAGGTCCATGTCGCTACTGTGATTGGACACTGACGCTGAGTCAACTAGCCTTGTTCGAGCGGTTCTCCACGAGAAGAACCGGGGCGTCTCAAGCCACGAGGGGGGAGGCTTGAGACGCCCGCACTGGCGTACCCGCCCGCTTTCAGCCACCCGCCGCGGCGGAGGCCGCGTCGAGCGCCCGCAGCACATCGGCGATCAGATCGTCCGGGTCCTCCGCGCCCACCGAGAACCGGATGAACCCCTCGGGCACCGCGTCGCCGCCCCACCGTCCGCGCCGCTCCGCCGTGGAGCGCACCCCGCCGAAACTGGTGGCGTCGTCCACCAGCCGCAGCGCGTCCAGGAAGCGCTCAGCGCACTCCTTGTCCGGCAGGGTGAAGGAGACCACGCAGCCGAAGCGCCCGCCGCGCATCTGCCCGGCCGCGACCCGGTGGGCGGGATCGGTCGGCAGGCCGGGGTGGCGCAGCCCGGTGATCTCGGGGCGCTCGCGCAGCGCCTCGGCGAGGGCCAGGGCGGTCGCCGCCTGGCGGTCGACGCGCAGCTGGAGGGTGGCCAGGGAGCGGTGGGCGAGCCAGGCCTCCATGGGGCCGGGGATCGCGCCCACCGTCTTGCGCCAGGCCCGCACCTCCGCGGCGAGCCGCGGATCGCGGCAGGTCACATAGCCGAGCAGGACATCGCCGTGGCCGGTGAGCGCCTTGGTGCCGCTCGCCACGGCGAAGTCCGCGCCGAGCTCCAGCGGCCGCTGGCCGAGCGGGGTGGCGAGCGTGTTGTCGACGGCGACCAGCGTGCCGCGGGCGTGCGCGGCCTCGGCGAGCCGGCGGATGTCACAGACGTCCAGTCCGGGATTGGACGGGGTTTCCAGCCAGAGCAGCTTCGTCCGGTCGTCCAGGGCGTCCAGCTGGGCGTCCCCGTCGGTCGGGGCGGTGTGCACGGTGACCCCGTAGCCCTGCAGCCGCTCGATCAGCGCCGGGAGCAGCTGATAGCCGTCCGTCGGCAGCACGGCCGCGTCGCCCTGACGCAGCTGGGACAGCAGTACGGCCGAGATCGCGCCCATCCCGGAGGAGAAGACGACCGTCTCGGCGTCGTTGCCCGGTGACTCCAGCTCGCCGATCGCCCGCTCCAGCAGGGACCAGGTGGGGTTGGCGTCCCGGCCGTAGGTGTAGGGGCCGGCGGCGTCGCCGGGGAGGTGGTAGTGGGCGGCGAAGACCGGGCCGGGCAGCGTCGGTTCGTACGCCTCGGCCTCGGGCAGTCCGGCCCGTACGGCGCGGGTGCCGTCGCCGGTCATGCGGACTCCTTCCCCGCGTCCGGGCCATCGGCGGCCGACGCGCTCTTCGTGCTTTCGGCGCTCTGGACGGCCTGCTCCGGGGTCTCCTCGGCGGCGCTCTCCGTCGCCGAGGAGACCCCGGCGGCGCTCTCCGTCGCGTCGATGGCCCCCGTGACCGCGTCCAGCAGCCCGCCGCTGGCGGCCTCGATCATGTCCAGGCACTCCTCGAAGTCGTCCGTCCCGCCGAAGTAGGGGTCGGGCACATCGAGGCCGCCCAGCGCGTTCTGGTCCGCGTCCGGGTCGTAGCTGCGCAGCAGCCGCACCTTCGCGGCGTCGTGCGGGGTCGGCGCGAGTGCGCGCAGCTCATGGAGATGGCCGCTGTCGAGGGCGATCACCAGATCGAGGTGATCGAACCAGCCGGCCTGGAACTGCCGTGCGATGTGATCCTGCTCATAGCCATGTGCGGTGAGCACGTCGATGGCGCGGCGGTCGGCCCCGTCGCCCTCGTGCCAGGGCCCGGTGCCCGCGCTGTCCACCTCGACCCGGCCGTCCAGCCCGGCCTCCGCGGCATGGGCGCGGAAGACGGATTCGGCCATCGGCGAGCGGCATATGTTGCCGGTGCAGACAAAGCAGACACGGTAGGGCGACGGGTCTCTCATGCCTCCCATCATCCCCGGCCGGGATCAGTCCTTGTCATCGGGCAGCACGACGTGCAGGGCCCACGCGACTATGGAGACGATCAGGCCACCGAGCACCGCGGTGCCGAAGCCGTCGACGTGGAAGCTCAGATCCAGCTTTCCGGCCAGCCAGGAGGTCAACAGCAGCATCAGGGCGTTGATCACCAGCGTGATCAGCCCGAGGGTCAGGATGAACAACGGAAAAGCCAGGAGCTTGACGATCGGCTTGACCACCACGTTCACCACACCGAAGACCAGCGCGACGAGAATGAGGGTGAGCGCTTGGCGGCCGGTGTTGTCACCGGTGAGCGTGATGTCGTTGAGTAGCCAGATGGCGACGCCGAGGGCACCGGCGTTCGCGATCGTCTTGACGAGAAAATTCTTCATGGTTGAGATCGTCGCAGACAGGCCCCGCGGCAGGCAGGGGCCCCGTAGGCAGGGGTGGAGAGGCGAATGAAGGCGTTCCGGCTGGATGAGCTGGAGGCGGAGCGGGCCGCGAACAACGGCGCGTATCTGCAGTTCCTGCGGGAGCGGAACATGTCCGTGGGGCTGTACGCGCTGGACGCGGGCCAGCCCGATCCGCAGTCGCCGCACAACCAGGACGAGGTCTACGTGGTGGTGAGCGGCCGGGCGTCGGTCACGGTGGGAATGGAGACGACGCAGGTGGCGCGGGGCAGCGTGGTGTACGTACCGGCGGGCACGGCGCACAAGTTCCATCACATCACCGAGGACCTGAGGGTGCTGGTGGTGTTCTCGCCGCCCGAGGGCTGATGGCGCCGCAGGGCTGATGGCGCCCGAAGGCTGATGCCGCCGGAGGACTGATGCCGCCCGCGGGCTTGTCCACCGCGGAGCCGATGGGCGGCCGGACGGTCCCGTAGGGGTTCGGTCAGGGGAGGACGGGGGCCGCGGGACGCCCGCGCGCTTCCGTCCCGTCCTAGCATCGACGGCAGGGAAGACCGGCCGTCGGCGTCCGGACCCACGGCTCGGAGAGAAAGCAGGGAGTTACGTGACCACGAAGGGGATATTCCGGGGCTTGCCATGGTGGGTGACCTGGATCGCGATACCGGTCCTCATCCTCGCCGTGTTCGGCGGTCTGATCATGAGCGTGATCGGGTTCCTGGTGAGCTTTGTCTTCAAGGCGCTGCTGCTGGTGGCGCTGATCGCCGGGCTGATCTACGTCGTACGGAAGTTCACCGCCTGACCCGCCGCGCGGCGCTCGCCGCGTCCCCCAGGGCCTGACGCATCCCCGCAGGCCCTGCGGACCCCCACCGCGCGCGGATACGCCGCGCGAGGGATACCGCCGGGGCGGGAGCGCGGCCCGGCGCCGCCCCTGCCGTTAGAGTGCGAGACCTCGGCGTTCTTCCTCTCGGCGTCTGCCTCGCAACAACACCCCGGGGGTGCCTGTTGACGACAGCGATCTTCGATACGGCCGGTGCGCCGGCCCCGATCTCCCGCCCACCGGGCCCACGTCGTCCGGCCCCGCGGGTCTCCTCATGGCAACACTGGCCATTTTCGTTCCCTCACACGAGGCAAACCGACTCCGCACAGCAATCGAGTCGCTACGCTCCAGAGTCGGCCATGCGCAAACAACCCGGGGCGGCGAACGATGCGTGACATGCGTGACACAGTTCAGGCGGAAGTGACGATGACCTTCCTGGTCTCGCAGGATCTCTCCTTCCGGATCCCGGTCGAGCTGTCCTACGACAGCAGCGACCCCTATGCCGTCGAGATCACCTTCCATCTGCCCGGCGACGCGCCGGTGAGCTGGGCCTTCGCGCGGGAGCTGCTGCTGGACGGGCTGAGCAGACCCACCGGTGAGGGCGATGTGCGCATCGCTCCCGCCTCCCCCGAGGGGCTTTCGGACGTCTTCATCAGACTCCAGGTCGGCTGTGAACGGGCCCTGTTCCGGGCCGGGGCCGCCCCTCTGGTGGCCTTCCTCGATCGGACGGACCGGGTGGTGCCTTTCGGCCAGGAGCCGGCGGCCTGCGATCCGGTCGGCGATCTCGACGCCGAACTCGACCGCATCCTGGCCGAGGACCGGTACGCGGGCTGAGCGCCGGTACGCGGGCTGAAGGCCGGATACGCGGCGGCGGCCCGGATACGCGGCGGCGGGCCGAGGGCCGGTGTGCCGCGGCCGAACCGAACCGGTCGGGTCACCCGGGCGGCATGCGCGGTGGCTGAGCGTCTCGTCGTGCCTTCGCCCAGCGTCTCGTCGTGTCCCCGCCCGGCGGCCCCACGTGCCTCCGCCCGGCGGCTCAACGTGCCGTCGCCCGGCCGCTCAGCGCGTCTTGGCCCGGCGCCGCCGCCCGCGTCCGCCCCGGCCGGTCCTGGCCCCCTGGGCGCCGCCCGCGTCGGCCCCCCGCCCCGTGCCGCCGTCCGCCGCCGGGGTGCGGTCCGCGGAGACCACGAGCACGGCCAGCGCCGTGGTCACCGGCACCGACGCGACGAGCCCGATGCTGCCCACCAGCGTCCGTACGATTTCCTCCGCGACGATCTCGCTCGTGGCGACCGTGCCCACACCGGTGTCCGCGATGGAGAACAGCAACAGCAGCGGAAGCGACGCGCCCGCGTACGCCAGCACCAGCGTGTTCACCACGGAGGCGATGTGGTCCCGCCCGATCCGCATCGCCGCTCCGTAGAGCCTGCGCCGGGACGCGGTCGGGTCCGCGGCCCTCAGCTCCCACACCGCCGAGGTCTGGGTGACCGTCACATCGTCCAGCACGCCCAGCGAGCCGATGATCACGCCCGCCAGCAGCAGCCCGCGTATCTCGATGTTCGGATAGAGGCCGTGCACCAGCCCGGTCTGGTCGTCCGTATTGCCGGTCAGGCTCGCCCAGGCGATGAACAGCGAGCCCAGCACCCCGATCAGCAGCAGTGACACCAGGGTGCCGAGTACGGCGACCGAGGTACGGGCCGTCAGCCCATGGCACATATAGAGCGCGAGAAGCATGATCGCACTGCCCCCGACGACCGCGACCACCAGCGGATTGGAACCCTGGAGTATCGCCGGGAGGATGAACAGCGTCAGCACCCCGAAGCTGATCGCCAGCGCCACCAGCGCGAACACCCCGCGCAGCCGCCCCACCACCACGACGGCCAGCGCGAACAGTCCCGCCAGCAGCGCCATCGGCATCGACCGGTCGACGTCGGACACGGAGTACTGAAGTTCCTTGGGCGCCTTGGGGGCGTACGCCAGCTTCAGCTCCTGCCCGGCGCTGAATTGACGCGAGGCGTTGGGCTGGACGATTTCGGGGAAGGTGCGGCCTTTGTCCTTGCCCGAGGTGACCTCGATGGTGGCCTTCTCGCAGACGCTCTTCTTCCCGCCCTGCCCAGGGGCGCCGCTCTGGGCGGCGCTGTCCTGGCCGGGCTCGGTCGGTGCCTGCGGCTGGGCGTTGACGTCCGCGCAGTTCACCTCCTCGACCTTCACCACCCGTCCGGCGACGGTCTGCTGGTCGAAGCCGAGACCGCTGCGGCCGCTCGCCTTGTGGTCGGGCGTGCCGCCCGGCCAGAGCGCGATCAGACCGGCGACGACGGCGACGGCGAAGGGGATGAGCACCAGCGCGATGATCTTGCGAAGGCGGGCGGAAACGGGAGCGGCGGGGCCATGACCGTGCGAGTGGCCGTGGGAATGGCCGTGGCCGTGGTCGTGCGCCTGATCGGAGGGGCGGGGCTGCTCTGGCGGGTGGTCCTGCTGGATGGCGGTCACGGTCGCATCATCGCAAGAGGAGTGGGCCCCCTGTTCAGCACTGTGGATAAACCGTTAGCGTGGGCACGAACCTTTGCAATCGCGGGAGCTCGGAGCACCGGGCTGAGAGGGCGCTGACGCTACAGCTGCGCCGACCGCTGAACCTGTTACCGGGTAATGCCGGCGTAGGGAGTGGGTCTCATGACTCAGCAGGATGCATCATCGCGCGCCGAGAACGCCGAATTCGGCTGGCATAAGGGATATGTCGCGGGCTCGCGCCCGGACCTTCGCGTCCCGGTCCGCCGAGTGCACCTCACCAACGGCCAGGATGTGACGCTGTACGACACCTCCGGCCCGTACACCGACCCCACCATCGAGACCGATGTCCGCCGTGGCCTGGCGCCGCTGCGGCAGAACTGGATCGTCGCCCGCGGCGACACGGAGGAGTACGCGGGCCGTCCCGTCCGCCCCGAGGACGACGGGATCAAGCACACCTCGCCCCGCGGGGGGCTGCGCAACCTCGACGCGGTCTTCCCCGGCCGCCCGCGCCAGCCGCGGCGCGGCCGCGCGGGCGGCCCGGTGACCCAACTCGCCTATGCGCGGCGGGGCGAGATCACGGCGGAGATGGAGTACGTCGCGATCCGCGAGAACGTCTCCCCCGAGGTGGTCCGGGAGGAGATCGCGGCCGGCCGCGCCGTTCTCCCGGCCAATGTCAACCACCCGGAGATCGAGCCGATGATCATCGGCAAGCGGTTCCTGGTGAAGGTCAACGCCAATATCGGCAACTCCGCCGTCACCTCCTCCATCGAGGAGGAGGTCGAGAAGATGACCTGGGCGACCCGCTGGGGCGCCGACACGGTCATGGACCTCTCGACCGGCCGCAACATCCACACCACCCGCGAATGGGTGCTGCGCAACTCCCCGGTCCCCATCGGCACCGTGCCGCTCTATCAGGCGCTGGAGAAGGTCGACGGCAGGGCCGAGGAGCTGACCTGGGAGATCTACAAGGACACGGTCATCGAACAGGCCGAGCAGGGCGTCGACTACATGACCGTCCACGCCGGCGTCCGACTGCCGTACGTCCCCCTGACCGCCCGTCGCAAGACCGGCATCGTCTCCCGCGGCGGCTCCATCATGGCGGCGTGGTGTCTCGCCCACCACCAGGAGTCCTTCCTCTATACCCACTTCGAGGAGCTGTGCGAGATCCTCGCGGCGTACGACGTCACCTACTCACTGGGCGACGGACTGCGCCCCGGGTCGATCGCCGACGCCAACGACGAGGCGCAGTTCGCGGAGTTGCGCACGCTCGGCGAGCTCAACCGGATCGCCAAGGAGCACGGCGTCCAGACGATGATCGAGGGCCCGGGCCATGTCCCGATGCACAAGATCAAGGAAAATGTCGACCTCCAGCAGGAGATCTGCGAGGAGGCCCCCTTCTACACCCTGGGCCCCCTCACCACCGATATCGCCCCCGCCTACGACCACATCACCTCGGGCATCGGCGCCGCGATGATCGCCTGGTGGGGCACGGCGATGCTCTGCTACGTCACGCCCAAGGAGCACCTGGGCCTGCCGGACCGCGATGACGTCAAGACCGGCGTGATCACGTACAAGATCGCCGCCCACGCGGCCGACCTGGCCAAGGGCCACCCGGACGCCCAGGCATGGGACGACGCGCTCTCCGACGCGCGCTTCGAATTCCGCTGGGAGGACCAGTTCAACCTGGCCCTCGACCCGGACACGGCCCGCTCCTTCCACGACGAGACCCTCCCGGCGGAACCGGCCAAGACGGCACACTTCTGCTCGATGTGCGGGCCCAGGTTCTGCTCGATGAAGATCTCCCAGGACATCCGCCGCGAACACGGCGGCGCGATGGACGCGGCGGAGGCGGAGGCCGGTATGGCCCAGAAGTCCAAGGAGTTCGCCGAGGCGGGCAACCGCGTCTATCTGCCGATCGCGGACTGAGGCGGACTGCGGACATAGGCCGTACGTCGCCGGTGTACGGCTGAGGCGGGTGCTTTCCTCTTCTCCCCGTTGGCCCGTTTCACGTGAAACATCCCTTCGAGCGTTGGCCCGTGCTCCGAGCCTTTGGGCCGGCCGGAGCGCGGGCCGTTGGGTGGTTCACGCGGTGAGGATGGCGACGACCCGGTTGGTCATTTCCTCCTGGGTGGTCAGTGGCGTCGGGGAGTAGGAGAGGAGGAAGCGGAGTGACTGGTCGCGGGTGGCGAACATGCGGGTGCGGTAGCCGTAGGTCTCGCCGGTCTTTCCCCAGAGGGTCACGCCGTTGACCGTGGCCTTCTGCAGGCCGAGGCTGTAGCGGGCCGGGGTGCCGTCCAGCATCCGTACGGAATCCGGGGGCAGGGTGAAGAGCTTGTCCAGCGCGTGGGGTGGCAGCAAGGCGCCGGAGAACAGGGCTCGCTGAAAGCGGGACAGGTCGTCGAGGGTCGAGACCAGCTCGCCCTCGCCCCAGGCGCCGGACTGGTTGTACACGGTGATATCGCGCAGCGAGCCGTCGGTCATCCGTAGGTAGCCGTGCACATGGGGACCGTGGGGGTGGGGATCCTGGCCGGGCAGGAGGGTGCGGGTCAGGCCCAGCGGGCGGAGGACGCGGGACTCGATCGCCTGGCCGTAGGGGCGGCCGGTCAGTTTTTCGATGATCAGGGCGAGCAGGACGTAGTTGATGCCCCGGTACTCCTGTGTGGTCCCCGGATCGAACTTGAGCGGGTCATGGGTCACCGTCTCGACCCACTCCCGCGGTGTCCACCGGTCCCATCGATGCCGTACGACGCCCTCCGGAGTGCTGTCGTCCGGCAGCCCTCGATGGTCGGGCAGTCCGCTGGTGTGGTTGAGCAGCTGGGCCACGGTGATGCGGCGGGAGAAGGCCGAGGGCAGCAGGTCCGGGAGGTACCGGCCGATGGGGGCGCCGAGCTCCACCCGGCGCTCGGCCCACAGCTGAAGGACCACGGTGGCCACGAACGCCTTGGTGACGCTGCCCGCACGGAAGCGGTCGTCCGGGCGTACGGCCCGCCCGCTCCCGAGGTCCGCCGCCCCGGCCGTGCCGTACCAGTGGTCGCCTCGGCGGTCGACGCGCAGTTGCGCGGAGGTGGCGGGCGGATGGGAGAGATCGCTGATGGCGGCCTGGAGGGCGGCTTCGTCGGACGCGAAGGCTGATGCGGTGGCGGTCGGCGCGGTGGTCGATCTCGTGGTCGATCCGGTGGTTCCTGTCGCCGCCCGGGCGCCGGTGCTCCCGGCCACGGCCAGCAGCGTTCCGGCTGCGCAACCACCCATGAAGGTTCGTCGAGTCAAGGACGTCATGGTCAGCCATGCTGGCGAGGCGGCCGCGCCCCGCCATCCGGGATGACCCCACGGGCACCCCCACGCCCACCCGGACCGCACCCCGGAACGCGCCCCCGGGTGGCCCCCGACGCGGGCTAGTCCGGCTGGTGCTCCGGGCCGCCGTAGTCGGGGCTGGTGAAGTCCGGGCTGCTGTAGCGGGGGCGGGCCTTGGGGCCCTCGCCGTCGGTGCTGAAGCCGGGGCGGCTGTAGCCGAGGTGCGGGGTGCGGCTGACCGCTTCGGGGTTGGTCGGGACGTAGGCGGAGGGGGACGGGGCCGAGGGGTTGGCCAGGGCCTCGCGGAGGAACGGCAGGATGCCGCGCTCCAGCAGGGCCTGACGCCAGACCTCCCGGGCGCGGTCCACCTCCTCCAGCTGCTCGCTGCGCGCCTCGCCCCGGATCGCGCTGGAGCCGTTGCGCAGTGCGGTCAGGAGCAGTCCGACGGCGGCGATGAGGATGCCCGCGGCGGTCAGCGCGGCGAAGAACCAGCCCGCGGTGACCATCGGCTGGGCGATGGAGGGGGCCGGGTCCAGGACGTTGAGGACGTAACCGACGATGAGGAAGATGATCGCGGCGGTTCCGGCGAGCACCGGCGCCAGCACCGCGAGCATGGCGACGAGCCCGGCCCCCGCGGCGTCCTGCATCGCACCGGCGAGCCCCACCGTGCCGTCCGGGTGCTCGCGCTCGCCTACGTCTCCGGTGAGCGGGAAGAGCGGTGCGGGCTCGCGCAGTTTGGCGCGAGTTTCGCGGTAGTCCTGATATTCGGCGGCCGCGCATGCCGCTATCGCGGCCGAGGCGCCGAGCGCCATCGTGCGCAACTGCTCGGCAGTCAGCCGCTGCCCGACACCGGTGAGGTCCGGGCGACGGTCGGCGGTGCGCAGTGCCTCGTCGAGAACGCGCTCGAACTCCGGGCGGTCCTCGGTCAGCAGGTGCGGAGCGCTTTTCATGGTGCATCCCCCGATGCTCCGTAGGGCCGTGACGCCGGCTTACGCCGGGCAGTCGGGCGGAAACGGAGGAGAGCCTGCGACGGATAAGCCGATGGTAGAGCCGATCCGGCGCGGGGTGACAGCAAGTTTCGCTAATTGCTCCCTCGCCGGTGAAGCTCTCTATCTGCCCCGGGCAGCGTCCGCTGAACCCTCAGTCGGCCAGGGGAAGTTGGACGACCAGCAGTTTTCCGGCCATGGTGACGCCGCCGTCCATGGCCACGGCCAGATGGTCCGCGTAGACATGCGGACCCTCGACGGCGGGGGTGCCGCCGTCCTCGCCGTCCTCGGAGCCGACCTCGCCGAGCAGATACGGAATGGGGCTGTGGCCGTGGACGATGCGCTCCCCGCCGTAGGTGTCGAGCAATTCGCGGGCCGCCAGGGGTCCGGAGTCCTCGTCGCGGAAGGCGAACCGCTTGGTGAATTTGCGGAACAGGTCCCAGCACTCGTCGGCGTCGCTGCGCTGGAGCGTCTCGGTGACGGTGTCGTTGACGGCCTCGATCGAGTCGCCGTAATCCAGATAGGCGGTGGTGTCGGAGTGGACCAGCAGATGCCCGTCCTCCTCCGCCATCGCGTCCAGCCGGGACATCCACTGGAGGTGGTGGTCCTCCAGCCGCTCCATGTCGCTGCGCTGGCCGCCGTTGAGCAGCCAGGCGGCCTGGAAGGAGGCGGTTCCGGCACCGGAGTTGACGGGCGTGTCGCCGAACCGCTTGGCGCCGATCAGCAGCAGCTCGTGATTGCCCATCAGCGCCTTGCAGTAGCCGCCCGCGGCCGCGGCCTCGGCGGAGAGCTGCATGACCAGGTCGATGACGCCGATGCCGTCCGGGCCGCGGTCGGTGAAGTCACCGAGGAACCACAACCGGGCGTTGCCCGCGGCCCAGTTGCCCTTGGGGTCGATCAGGCCCTCGGCGGCGAGCGCCTCGCGCAGCTCGTCGTGGTAGCCGTGGACATCGCCCACGACGTACAGCGGGCCGGGCCCCTCGTCCTCGGCGAGCGGGCCGTGTTCGGGCTCGGGCACCGGGGTGAGCGCGACGGTGGGGCGGTCCTGCGCCGGGACGAGCGGCATGTCCGGGATGGTGTGCCCCGGGCCCATGACCGGGAGCCGCTCGGTCGGGGTGTACTCGGCGGGCGGCGGCGCGGCGGGCGCGGGCGCCTCAGGAGCCCCCGGCGCGGGCACCCCTGGAGCCGGCGCTCCGGGCGCGGGAGCCCCCGGCGCGGGAGCCCCGGGAGCGGGCGCGGGCGGTGGTACGGGCGCGGCGGGGCCCGGCGCCGCGGGCGCGGGCCCGGGCGGTACGGCTCCGGGCGCGACCATGCTGGGCGGGGTGAACGACCCGTACGCCGGCATGGGCGAGGTGGGCGCCCCCTGCGGGGACACGGGCGTGGTGGGCGCCCCGTACGCGGGCACGGGTGGGATCGCAGCCGTGGTCCCTGCCGTGGCTTCCAGACCGGCCCCCTGAGTCATCGACCCCTCCACCATCACGCCGCCGTCCCACCTTGTGGACCTTGCCTGGTCGACGGCGGTCCGCGGTGTCGTCCGCCCATCATAGGAATGACCGTGAGGGCTTGTGACGCACCAGGGTGCCGTCAATCGGTGCTCGCTCCTGCTTGGTCGGACTTTTATCCCGGATTGGCCCGGTAGGGGAAGCCCATTGGCCTCAGGTCCTCCTCGGGTCATCCTTGAGTCGCCCTCAGGTCAGCCTCCGGCACGACTGCGCGGGGCGCTGACGGTCGTACGCGGCGGACGGCGCTGTGACGACGTCCGCACGATCAATTCGGTGGGTATGACCTGCTCGACTGGGTGGTCGGTATCAAGGCCCTCGATGGCGTCGATGAGCAACTGTACGACCGCCGTGCCGATCCGGCGGGGTTTGAGTGAGAGGGTCGTGATGGGCGGCTCGGTGGTGCGGTAGACGGTCGATTCGCTGCAGCACACCAGCAGCAGATCGTCCGGGACGCGCAGTCCGTAGCGGCGGGCGGCGGCGAGCAGATCGGTGCCGTTGGGGTCGAAGAGGCCGTAGACCGCGTCGGGGCGGTCGGGGCGGGCGAGCAGCCGGTCGGCGGCGACGGCACCGGCACAAGGGTCGTGGGCCGGGTACGCCTCATAGACCGGATCCTGTCCCACGCGTTCGCACCACCGCAGATACGCCGTGGTGGACAAGCGGGTGTAGGTGTCGGTGGACGTCCCGGTGAGCAGTCCGATCCGGCGGGCGCCGGCCTCGGCGAGATGGTCGAGCAGTCCGAGCACCGCCGCCTCGTGGTCGTTGTCGACCCAGGCGGTGACGGGGAGCGCGCCGGCCGGGCGGCCGTCGCTGACGACGGGGATGCCCTGGCGTAAGAGCTCGGTGACGACCGGATCGTGGTCGGAGGGGTCGATCACCACGGTGCCGTCGAGGGCGACGTTGGACCACACGTCGTGGCGGGAGGTGGCGGGGAGGATGACGAGGGCGTAGCCGCGGGCCAGCGCGGCGGAGGTGGCGGCTCGCGCCATCTCGGCGAAGTAGGCGAACTCGGTGAAGGTGAAAGGTTCATCCCCGTACGTGGTCACGGTCAGGCCGATGAGGCCGGACTTGCCGGTACGGAGGGTGCGGGCCGCTGCGGACGGGCGGTAGCCCAGCCGCTCGGCGACCTCGCGGACATGGCGGCGGGTGGCCTCCGGGAGCCGGCCCTTGCCGTTGAGCGCGTCGGAGACGGTCGTGATCGAGACCCCGGCGGCGGCGGCCACGTCCCGGATGCCCGCCCGCCCTAACCGGCGGCCGGCCGACCGGCTCACCTGGTGCTTCCCTGCTGCTGTCATGGCCAGCCGATAGTAGGGCTCGGGTGGGAGGGTTGCGCGATTCCGCCATCGGTATTCGGAAGGCACGTTTCTGCATGAACGCCTCCGCCAATTCCCTTGGAAGTGAAGCCAGTTGGGGGATCCACCGGGCCTCTGGTCGCCCCTGGCATATCCACGCCTGCTGATTGATACATGTCTCGAAGAGGTCTCAACTCACCTGCACGGGTGATGCGCGCCACGGCGCTCGCCACCGGCGCGCGCGGAAAAGCGGGGCGCTCCCCCCGGTCGGTACGCGGGCGCCGGGGGCGGGTACGCGGCGGCGCCCGGCGGGTACGCGAGACGGGGGAATCCTCATAAGGTGTGCAGTATTGCCGTGTGCGAACGCTGTGCACGGTCCGGGACAGGATGGGTCGAGGAGGACTGTCGGTGACCGAGAAGAGCCCCAAGCTGCGTGCCGCGCTGGACGGCATTCCGACGTACAAGCCCGGCAAGCCGGCCGCCACGGGGGGTTCCCTGGGCTTCAAGCTGTCCTCGAACGAGAACCCCTATCCGCCGCTGGCCGGGGTGCTGGAGACCGTGGCGGACGCCGCCGCGTCCCTGAACCGCTACCCGGACCTCGCCTGCACCGCGCTGATCGCCGAGCTCGCGGAGCGCTTCGATGTGCCGCTGGAGCATCTGGCGACCGGAACCGGTTCGGTCGGCATGGCCCAGCAGCTGGTCCAGTCCACGGCGGGGCCGGGCGATGAGGTGATCTACGCCTGGCGGTCCTTCGAGGCCTATCCGATCATCACTCAGATCGCGGGCGCGACCTCGGTGCAGGTTCCGCTGACCGATGACGAGGTCCACGATCTGGACGCGATGGCCGATGCGATCACCGACCGCACCCGGCTGATTTTCGTCTGTAACCCCAACAATCCGACCAGCACCGTCGTGCGCCGGGCCGAGCTGGAGCGGTTCCTGGACCGGGTGCCGTCCGATGTGCTGGTGGTGCTGGACGAGGCGTACAACGAGTTCATCCAGGACGAGCGGGTCCCCAACGGCGTCGACCTCTACCGCGACCGGCCGAACGTCTGTGTGCTGCGCACCTTCTCCAAGGCCTACGGCCTGGCCGGGCTGCGGGTCGGCTTCGCGATCGCCCATGAGCCGGTGGCGGCGGCGCTGCGCAAGACCGCGGTGCCGTTCGGTGTCAGCCAGCTCGCCCAGGACGCGGCGGTGGCCTCGCTGCGCAGCGAGGACGCGCTGCGCGAGCGGGTGGACGCGCTGGTCACCGAGCGGGGCCGGGTGTGGGAGGCGCTGACCGCCCAGGGGTGGACGGTCCCGGACTGCCAGGCGAACTTCGTCTGGCTGCGGCTGGGGGAGCGCACGCTCGACTTCGCGGCGGCGTGCGAGGCGGCGGGCGTGGTGATCCGTCCGTTCCCGGGCGAGGGGGTGCGGGTGACGATCGGCGAGCGCGAGGCGAACGAGATCTTCCTGCGGACGGCGGAGGAGTTCCGCAAGGAGCTCTGAGCCTTGCCTGAGTCTTGGAGCGGCTGAGCCTGAGCCTCGGAGCCTGAAGCCTGAGCCTCGGAGCGCCTGGGCCCCGTAAGGGGCTGTGAGCCCCGCCCGGGCCCTGGGCGTGACCCCGCCCGAGCCCCCCGTGGGCGCGCAAGGGGCCCATCGGCCCCTCCGTAAGGTGCGCAGCATACCCAGACGTGCCCCATTCGCCCCCTCCCACCCCCTGTGGGAGGGGGCGAAGCCATGTGCGTATCATTGCTTGTGAATGTGAATACGTTCACAAGCTCGTTCGCGGGCAGGCACGACCGTAAGGAGAGATTCAGGTGAATCTGGCTCTGGCGCCGGAGACGCTCGCCCGATGGCAGTTCGGCATCACCACCGTCTACCACTTCCTCTTCGTGCCACTGACGATCTCCCTCGCCGCGATCACGGCGGGTCTGGAGACCGCCTGGGTCCGCACGGGCAAGGAGAAGTACTTCCACGCCACCAAGTTCTGGGGCAAGCTCTTCCTGATCAATATCGCGATGGGTGTGGTCACCGGCATCGTGCAGGAGTTCCAGTTCGGCATGAACTGGTCGGACTACTCCCGCTTCGTCGGTGATGTCTTCGGTGCCCCGCTCGCGATGGAGGCCCTGCTGGCCTTCTTCTTCGAGTCCACCTTCATAGGTCTGTGGATCTTCGGCTGGGACAAGCTGCCCAAGAAGATCCACTGCGCCTGCATCTGGATCGTCTCGATCGGCACGATCCTCTCGTCGTACTTCATCCTGGCCGCCAACTCCTGGATGCAGCACCCGACCGGCTACACCATCGACAAGGCCACCGGAAAGGCCCAGCTCACCGACATCTGGGCGGTGCTGACCCAGAACACCACCCTCGTCGTGGTCTTCCACACCCTGACCGCGGCCTTCCTCACCGGCGCCGCCTTCATCATCGGCATCTCCTCCTTCCATCTGCTGCGGGCCAAGCGCCGCCGGGAGCGTGGCGAGGAGCTGGGTGAGCAGCGGAAGAAGCAGATCGGGGCGATGCGGGCCTCGCTGCGGGTGGGCCTGGTCGTCGCGGTCATCGCGGGGATCGGCACGGCGCTCAGCGGTGACCAGCTCGGCAAGGTGATGTTCGAGCAGCAGCCGATGAAGATGGCGGCGGCCGAGGCGCTGTGGGACACCCAGGCGCCCGCGCCCTTCTCGGTCTTCGCCGTCGGCGATGTCAGCAAGGGCCACAACAGCGTCGAGCTGGAGGTCCCCGCCGCGCTCTCCTTCCTGGCGCACAGCAACTTCACCGACGCCGTCCCCGGGATCAATGACATCGCCCAGCGGGAGGCCGACGCCTACGGCGGGCAGCCCGATGACTACATCCCCAGCATTTTCATGACCTTCTGGGGCTTCCGGCTGATGATCGGCTTCGGCATGACCTCGTTCGTCGCCGGGCTGATCGGGCTGTGGACGACCCGGCGCAAGCGGTGGCTGGCGCCCGCCTTCCGCACCGGCGAGGACGAGGTGCCCCGGCTCATGCTCACCAAGAAGCGCGAAATGAGCCCGCTGCTGTCCACCTGGTCCTGGCGGATCGGCATCCTCACCATGGGCTTCCCGCTGATCGCCAACTCCTTCGGCTGGATCTTCACCGAGATGGGCCGGCAGCCCTGGGTGGTCTACGGGCTGATGAAGACCGCCGACGCGGTCTCCCCCGGGGTCAGCCGGACCGAGGTGCTGATCTCCCTCGGCGTCTTCACGCTGCTGTACGGGGTGCTCGCGGTGATCGAGGTGCGGCTGCTGACCAAGTACGCCAAGGCCGGACCGGACACCGCCGAGAAGCCGCCCGCCAAGGACCCGAAGCTGCGGCTGCCCTCGGGCGGTCCGGGTGGCCCGGGCGGTCCGGACGGCGGGTCCGCCGCCGAGGACGAGGACGCCGACAAGCCGCTGACCTTCGCGTACTGACGGCCGGAGAGAATCATGAACCTTCACGACTTCTGGTTTCTGCTGATCGCCTTCCTGTGGACGGGCTACTTCTTCCTGGAGGGCTTCGACTTCGGCATCGGCGTGCTGACCAAGCTGCTCGCCCGCGACCGCACCGAGCGCCGGGTCCTGATCAACACGATCGGGCCGGTGTGGGACGGCAATGAGGTCTGGCTGATCACGGCGGCCGGTGGGACCTTCGCCGCCTTCCCCGACTGGTACGCGACGCTCTTCAGCGGCTTCTATCTGCCGCTGCTGGCCATCCTGGTCTGCCTGATCGTGCGCGGTGTCGCCTTCGAGTACCGGCACAAGCGCCCCGAGGACCGCTGGCAGCGCAACTGGGAGCATGCGATCTTCTGGTGCTCGCTGCTGCCCGCGTTCCTGTGGGGCGCGATCTTCGCCAACCTGGTGCACGGGGTGCCGATCGGCCGGGACGGGAACTACGCGGGCGGTCTGCCGGACCTGATCACGCCGTACGCGCTGCTGGGCGGGGTGGTCACGCTGGTGCTGTTCACCTTCCACGGCGCCGTCTTCGCCGCGCTCAAGACGTCCGGGGACATCCGGACGAGGGCACGGCGGTATGCGACCGGGCTCGGGCTGGCGACCGTCGTGGTCGCGGTGCCGTTCCTGGTCTGGACGCAGAGCGACAGCGGGAACGCCCGCAGTCTGGTGGCGGTCGTCATCGCCGTCCTGGCGCTCGCCGTGGCCCTGGTCATGAACCGGCGGGGGCGCGAGGGGTGGGCGTTCGGGCTGTCCGGTGTGGCCGTCGCGGCGGCCGTCGCGATGCTCTTCCTGGCCCTGTTCCCCGACGTCATGCCCTCCTCGCTGGACCCGAAGTGGAGCCTGACGGCGGCGAACGCGGCCTCCAGCCCCTATACGCTCAAGATCATGACGTGGGTCGGGGTGATCATGATGCCGCTGATCATGGCCTACCAGGCGTGGACGTACTGGGTCTTCCGTAAGCGCATCGGTACCCGGCACATCCCCGCCGCCCACTGACGCTCGGGTGGTGTGTTTCACGTGAAACCAATCGATCCCCGGCTGCTGCGGTACGCACGGGCCACCCGGTTCTTCCTGGTCGCCTCCGTGGCGCTGGGCCTGGCCGGAGCGGGTCTGGTCATCGCGCAGGCGATGCTGATCGCCGAGATCGTGGTGGGTGCCTTCCAGCGGGGCGAGGACGTGGGGGCGCTGACGCTTCCACTGGGGCTGCTGGCGCTGGTCGCCGTCGGCCGGGCGGTCGTCTCCTGGCTGACCGAGCTGGCCGCCCATCGGGCCGGCGCGGCGGTCAAGTCGGAGCTGCGGCTGCGACTGGTGGAACGGGCCGTGCGGCTCGGGCCGAGCTGGCTGGACTCCCAGCGGACCGGTGAACTCACCACCCTCGCCACCCGGGGCATCGACGCGCTGGACGACTACTTCGCGCGCTATCTGCCCCAATTGGGGCTGGCCGTGGTGGTGCCGGTGGCGGTGCTCGCCCGGATCGTCACCGCGGACTGGATCTCCGCGCTGATCATCGTCGCCACGCTGCCGCTGATCCCGCTGTTCATGATGCTCATCGGCTGGGCCACCCAGTCCCGGATGGACCGCCAGTGGCGGCTGCTGTCCCGGCTGTCCGGGCACTTCCTCGATGTCGTCGCCGGACTGCCGACCCTCAAGGTCTTCGGCCGGGCGAAGGCCCAGGCGGCCTCGATCCGCGCGATCACGGCCGACTACCGGCGGGCCACGCTCAAGACGCTGCGGCTGGCCTTCCTGTCCTCCCTGGCCCTGGAACTGCTCTCCACCGTGTCGGTCGCCCTGGTCGCGGTCGACATCGGGATGCGGCTGGTGCACGGCGAGATGGACCTCTTCACCGGGCTCGTGGTGCTGGTGCTCGCCCCTGAGGCGTACCTGCCGCTGCGGCAGGTGGGCGCGCAGTACCACGCGGCGGCGGAGGGGCTGGCGGCGGCGGACGAGGTGTTCGCGGTGCTGGAGCGCGAGCCCTCGAACGTCGGCGGTTCGCCGGCAACCGATGTCCGGGTGGCGCCCGATGTCCGGGCGGCACTCGATGCCTCGGTGGCCCCCGAGGCCCGGGTGACCCCCGACGCCTGGGCGGCCCCCGACGCCTGGGCGGCCCCCGAGGCCCGGGTGGCCCCCGAGGCCTGGGCGGCCCCCGAGGCCCGGGTGGCCCCTGACGCCCGGAGCGCCGCGCTCACGCTGGACGGGCTGGTGGTTCGCCACCCCGGGCGCGGCGAACCGTCCCTCACCCGGACCTCGTTCGAGATCCGTCCGGGGGAGACGGTCGCCGTCGTGGGCCCCAGCGGTGCCGGGAAGTCGACGCTGCTGAACGCCGTGCTGGGCTTCGCGGCACCGGACGAGGGCCGGGTGCTGATCGGGGGCCGCGACCTGGCCGGGCTGGACCCGGAGAGCTGGCGGCGGCAGATCGCCTGGGTGCCCCAGCGCCCGTATCTCTTCGCCGGGACCATCGCGGAGAACGTCCGGCTGGCCCGGCCGGACGCCGATGACGCGGCGGTACGGGCCGCCCTGCGGGACGCGGACGCACTGCGCTTCGTCTCCGCGCTTCCGGACGGGATCGAGTCCCGGCTCGGAGAGATGGGCGCCGGGCTCTCCGCGGGCCAGCGGCAGCGGATCGCCCTGGCGCGCGCCTTCATGGCCGACCGGCCGGTGCTGCTGCTGGACGAGCCGACGGCGAATCTGGACGGCGAGACGGAGGCATCGGTCGTCGAGGCGGTGCGGCGGCTGGCCGAGGGCCGCACGGTGCTGCTGGTGGTCCACCGCCCGGCGCTGCTTCCGCTGGCTGACCGCGTGCTGCGGCTGCCGGGGCCGGATGCTTCTGGCGGACCGGTCCTCCTGCCCGATGTTGCTGGTGGGCCGGTGCTCCTGCCGGACGCTTCCGGTGGACCTGCTCTCCTGTCCGAGGCTTCCGGCGGGCCGGTGCTCCTGCCGGACGCTTCCGGTGGACCTGCTCTCCGGCCCGAGGCTTCTGGCGGACCGGTCCTCCCGCCGGACGCTCTGCGCGAGTCGGCGTTGGGGGGTGGCGTGCGCCCGGGGCCGACCGTCTCTCTCCGGCCCGTGACCGCGCCGGGCGGACCGGTCGCGTCGCGGAACTCGGCTGCGTCGCGTCGCTCGGCCGCACGTCCGCGCCGAGGCGCGCTGGCGCGGGTGCGGGGCGCCGCGCGCGGAGGCCGCGGCCGGTTCGGGCTGGCGCTGCTGCTCGGGAGCCTCGCCCTGCTGAGCGCGGTCGGGCTGATGGCCGTCTCCGGTTGGCTGATCTCCCGGGCCGCGCAGCAGCCGCCCGTCCTCTATCTGATGGTGGCCGTCACCGCGACGCGGGCGTTCGGGATCGGCCGGGCCGTCTTCCGCTACGCCGAGCGTCTGGTCTCGCATGACGCCGTGCTGCGGGTGCTGGCCGAGCTGAGGGTCGCCGTCTACCGGCGGCTGGAGCGGCTGGCGCCCGCCGGACTCGGCCGGACGCGCCGCGGCGATCTGCTCTCCCGGCTGGTGGCCGATGTGGACGCCGTCCAGGACTACTTCCTGCGCTGGCTGCTGCCCGTCGGTACCGCCCTGACCGTCGGCGTGGCCTCGGTGGGCTTCCTCACCTGGGTGCTGCCCGAGGCCGGGGCCGTGCTGGCGGCGGGGCTGCTGGTGGCGGGGGTCGCGGTGCCCGTCGTGTCCGGGGCGCTCGCGCGGCGGGCGGAGCGCCGGCTGGCCCCGGCGCGCGGTGCCCTGTCGGCGCAGGTCGTCGATCTGCTGGCCGGGGCCGCCGAGTTGACCGTCGCGGGCGCGCTGCCGCGTCGGCTGGACGCGGTACGCCGGGCCGATGGGGCGCTCACCGGGATCGCCCGGCGGGCGGCGGCCGCCGCAGGCACCGGTGCCGGGCTGTCCGCACTGGTCTGCGGGCTGACCGTGGCGGCCGCGGCGTGGGTGGGAGTGCCGGCCGTGGCGGACGGCCGGATCCACGGGGTGTGGCTGGCGGTCGTGGTGCTGACCCCGCTCGCCGCCTTCGAGGCCGTCGCGGGGCTGCCGCTCGCGGTGCAGCACCGGCAGCGGGTGCGGCGGGCCGCGGAGCGGGTGTACGAGGTGCTGGACGAGCCGCTTCCGGTGCGCGAGCCGGACCAGGCGCGGCGCGAGGAGGCGCCCGGTGCGCCGTATCCGCTGGTGCTGCGCGGGATCACCGCCCGCCACCCCGGGCAGGGTGCCGCCGCGCTGGACGGGTTCGGCCTGGAGCTGCGGCCGGGCCGCCGGGTCGCGGTCGTCGGCCCGTCGGGGGCGGGCAAGAGCACGCTCGCCCAGGTGCTGCTCCGCTTCCTGGACACCGAGGACGGCACCTACACCCTGGCGGGCCGGGACGCCGCCGACCTGGACGGGGACGCGGTGCGGCGGCTCGTCGGTCTCTGCGCCCAGGACGCCCATGTCTTCGACAGTTCGCTGCGCGAGAACCTGCGGCTGGCCCGCCCCGGCGCGAGCGATGACGAGCTGCGCGCGGCGCTGGCCGCGGCCCGGCTGCTGGCCTGGGTGGACGGACTGCCGAACGGCCTGGACACGCTCGTCGGCGAGCAGGGCGCACGGCTCTCGGGCGGTCAGCGGCAGCGGCTGGCGCTTGCCCGCGCGCTGCTGGCGGACTTCCCCGTGCTGGTGCTGGACGAACCGGCCGAGCACCTGGACCTGCCCACGGCCGACGCCCTGACGGCCGACCTGCTGTCGGCGACCCAGGGGCGCACCACGGTCCTGATCACACACCGGCTGGCGGGCCTGGACGCGGTGGACGAGGTGATCGTGCTCGACGGGGGCCGGGCCGTCCAGCGCGGCACGTACGGAGAACTGGCCTCGGCCGACGGACCGTTCCGCCGGATGCTGGACCGCGAGGCCGCGGAGGGCGGAGCCCTGGAGAGCGGAGCGCTGGTGGGGCTGGTGGGTGCCGGGCACGGGGGCGCTGGGCGCTAGGTCGTCGGGCACTGGGGCGCCGGGCACCTGGGGCGCCAAGCACCTGGGCGCCGGGCACTGGGGCGCTGGCTAGGCGGCTCTGCCTGGCGGATCGTCGCGGCCCCGGGACTCCTGGTCCGACGGCCCTGGCTATGGCCGGGAGTCGCCTCCCCGGCACCGCTGGGAGGCGCCATGGCAGCAGACGGCGTGGGCCTCGGCCCCAGCCCGCGGCGGGCCAGGGCGCCACCTGCCGTGGACTATGGCGCCAGACGGGCGCGGGGTCCGGCAGCAGGCGGCGCGGGTCTCGGCAACGGTCACAGGGGGCTGCGGCACGAGCGGCCGCGGGCTACCGCGAGGTCGGTGCGGGGTCCGGCAGCAGGCGGCGCGGCTGCGGCAACGGCTGCAGTGGGCCACGGCGTCAGCTGTCGCGTGCTGCGGCGCCAGCCAGGCGCGGGCCCGGCAGCAGGCGGCGCGGGCCTCGGCCCCAGCCCGCGGCGGGCTGCCGTGGGCTACGGCGCCTGCTGTCGCGGGGCTACGGCGTCAGATGGGCGCCGGGGCCCGGGCACCGGACGGCGCGGGCCTCGGTGCCGGCTCGCAGCGGCACGGCTGCCGTGGGCTACGGCGCCACCAGTCGCGGAGTCCGACACCAGATGGCGCGGGCCACGGTAATGGCGGGCCACGGTAATGGCCGGAGCGGTCCACGGCAGTAGATGCCGCAGGCCACGGCAGCAGGCGGTGCGGACCAGGGCATGAGCTGTCGCAGGCCACCCGTTAGCTGTCGCGGGCTACGGCGCCAGACGGCGCGGGTTGTGGCAACGGCCGCAGCGGGCCACGGCAGCAGGCGGTGCGGACCACGGCACGAGCTGTCGCGGGCCGCGGCGACCGACGGGCTCGGGGTCCGCCAGCAGACTGCGCGGGCTTCGGCCTCAGCCCGCGGGCTACGGCACGAGCTGTCGCAGGCCACCGCCAGCTGTCGCGGGCTACCGAGCCAGGCTGCGCAGGCTGTGGCCGCGGCAGCAGATGCCGCAGGACACGGCACCAGCTGTCCGTGGGCCGCGGCGCCAGCCTCAGCGGGCCTCGGGCCTCGCGGTGCCGGCCGGCCGATGTCGCAGGCGCCAGTCGACCGATGTGCGGGCGACGAAGATCCACCGGGCAGGGGCCGGCGCGAGCAGAGCGGGGGCGTTCATCTGGGCCATTCATTAGGCTCGACGGCATGGCGGCCGCTGCGCCCTCCCCCGATCCCCTGGACGTGGCCGCGGAGGCGACCCGGGGTCTGCGTGGGCTGTCCACCGAGCTCACGGCGCGGCTCCCGCGGCTGCTGGAGGCGATGCGTTCGCTCGGCGACGGGCCGGACGCCCACACCGTCCTCGACCGGATCGTGCGCACCGCGGCCGAGCTGGTGGGCGCCCGCCGCGCCGCGATCGGGGTGCACCACGCCGCCGGCGACGCCGCCGAAGGGCAGGGCTTGGCCGATGTGGTCACTTACGGCGAGACCGACACCGAGACCGACCGGGAGCGGTGCGCAGAGCTGCTGGCCGACGCACGGCGCGCCGAGTCGCCGTCGGATGACCGGCCGCCGGGCTCGTACCTCAGCGTTCCGCTGCGGGTCGGGGAGGAGGTCTTCGGCACCCTCTACCTCGCCGGGAAGCGGGACGACGGTCCGTTCACCGAGTCCGACCGGCATCTGGTCGAGGTGCTGGCGACGGAGGCGGGGATCGCCATCGGCCACACCCGCGTCCAGGGGGCCACCCGCCAGCGCGAGCGCTGGATCGAGGGATCGGTGGCCGTCACCCAGACGCTGCTGTCCGGCGGCGCCGGGGAAGGGCCCGCCGTGGTCGCCGAGAAGGTCAGGGAACTCGCGGACGCGGTGGTGGGGATCGTGCTGCTGCCGGAGGAGGGCGATGGCGGGCTGAAGGTCGCGGCGGTGGCCGCCGATGAGCGGTCCGGGCTGCTCGGCACCGTACTGCCGGCCCGCTCCCCAGCCGTGCCGAGGCTGCTGGCCGGGCAGCCGGTCGTCATCGAGGACCCGGCCGCCGACCCGCTGCTCGGCACCGGCGTCCCCGGGCGTTACGGGCCGAGCCTGATGGTCCCGCTGAGCAGCGGGGAACGGGTGGTCGGCGTGCTGGCCACCGCGCGCGAGCACGGCGCCCGCCCGTTCACCGCCACCGAGCGCACGCTGGCCGCCCAGTTCGCGGCGCAGGCGGCGGTCGCGCTGGTGCTCGCCGAGGCGCAGCGCGACCGGGAGCGGCTCGCGGTCCTCGAGGAGCGCGATCGGATCGCCCGCGATCTCCACGACCTCGTCGTCCAGCGGCTCTTCGCGACCGGGATGCTGCTGGAGAGCGCGGAGCGCCAGTCGGACGCGCCGGAGGTGCGGGAGCGGATCGAGCGGGCCGTCGAGGAACTGGGCGCCACCATCCAGGAGGTGCGGATGGCGATCTACGCACTGCAGCAGACCCCGCCCGAGACGCCGCCCGGGTTGCGCGGCCGGGTGCTGCGGGAGGTCAGGGCCGCCGCCGTGCCGCTGGGCTTCCAGCCGTCCCTGACCTTCGTGGGACCGGTGGACTCCCGGGTCGGCACGGCCACCGGCGCCCATCTCGTCGCGGCGCTGCGCGAGGCGCTGTCCAACGCCTTCCGGCACGCGCGGGCGGAACGGATCGAGGTGGTCGTGGACGCCACTGGGCAGCTTGCGGACGGGCGACCGTCGGTGCGGCTGACCGTCGCGGACGACGGGGTGGGCGTGCCCGCGGGCGGGCGGCGCAGCGGCCTGACGAACCTGGTGCGGCGGGCCGAGGCGTTGGGCGGATCGAGCGGCGTCGGGCCCGGACTCGGGGAGGGCGGGCGCGGGACGGCGGTGGTGTGGGAGGCGCCGCTACCGAGCGAGGGCGCCTGACGGCGCCGTACGTCTGACGGCGCCGTACGTCTGACAGCGGTTGTGCGTCTGACGCCGCCGTGCGTCTGATGCGGCTGTATGTCTGGCGTCGTCATAGCCTGACGGCGCTGTGTGCCCGACGGTGGGCTGTGTGCCTGCGCCTGCCGTGCGTCTGACGCCGCTGTGCGCCTGCGTCTGCCGTACGCGTGAGGCCTCGGTACGTCTGCGTCTGCCATACGCGTGACGCCGCCCAGCACCTGACGGCGGGCTGTGTGCCTGCTTCTGCTGTGCGTCTGACGCTGCGCGCGTCTGCGTCCGCCGTACGCGTGACGGCGCTGTGTGCCCGACGGTGGGCTGTGCGCCTGCGCCTGCCGTGCGCCTGACGCCTCGGTACGTCTGCGTCTGCCGCACGCCTGACGCCGCCCAGCGCCCGACGGCGTGCTGCGTGCCTGCGTCTGCCGCCGTACGCCTGGCGCCGTCGCGCGCCTGGCGCCGCCGTACGCCTACGTCTGCCGCCCGGTGGCGACGCGTCACCGCCCGGCGAGGGTGGTGCCCGGCGGGCCGCTGTGGGCCCGACACGCCGCTGTGGGGGGGGGCCGGTTGTCGCTCGCCCGGCCCAACGCCTCACCTACGCGGGCCAACTAGCGCGCCGTCGGAGTGCGGTGCGTGGTGGCCGACGGTGGGATGAGGCTCGCGGGCCGTTCGGACCTTCGTATCCCACCGCCCTCCGCGGCAGATGTTGGCCCGACCGCGGGGAAGGAAGTCATGACGTGAACAGCCAGAGTCCCACTCCCAAGCGATCCCGGGCGCGCCGCCGGGTCCTCTTCGCCACCCTTGCTGCGGCGAGCCTCACCGGCCAGGTGCTGACCATGTCACCCGCCGCTCAGGCGGACGACACCCTGGGTGGCGGCCGTCCCAAGCCGCCCCGGCCGCCGTCCATCATCCACGGGGTCCAGGAGTTCACCACGGATGGCACCTTCACGCCTCCCGCGGGCGTCACCTCGGTGCACATCCAGGCGTGGGGAGCGGGCGGCGGTGGCGGCGGCGGTGGTGGCGGCGCCAGCGCCACCCTGACCGGCCCCGGCGGCACCGGTGGTGGCGGCGGGGCCGGCGGCTTCACCTGGTGTGTCATCCCGGTCACGCCGTTCGCCACCTACTCGGTGGACCTGGGTACCGCCGGCGGCGCCGGTGGTGCCGGTAGCGGTGGAACCGTGGGCGGCAACCCGGGAGGGAACGGCGGCGCCGGCGGGCCGGGCACCGCGACCACGCTGACCTCCAGCAGCGGCGTCCAGCTCGTCGCCGGTGGCGGCACGGGCGGCACGGGCGGTGCCGGCGGTACGGCCGCTCCGGGCATTCCGGGTACCGGCGGCACCGGCGGCACCGGCGCCTGCAACAGCCTCTCCGTGGTGAACCGCACCGGTGAGAACGGGGCGTCCGGTGCCGACGGCGGCGAGGGCGGCGACGCGGTCGACGGCATCGTCGAGCTGCCCCCGACGAACACCAGCGCGGGCGGCGACGGCGGCGTCGGCGGCCCCGGTGGCAACACCCCGGGCAGCGCGGGCGCCCCCGGTACCCCCGGTGGTAACGGCTACCTGGTCTTCTTCTGGTGAAACGCGGTTGGTAAACGCGTCTGATAAACGCGGTTGTGCGAAGCGCCGCCCCCCGGCCCCACGGCCGGGGGGCGGTCGCGTGCGCTTCAGCCCGCCAGGGTCCGCTCGACGATCCGCTCGATGACGGCGGCGACGCCGTCCTCGGTGTTGGCGCCCGTGCGGTGGGTGGTCGCGGCGAGCACCTCCGGATGGGCGTTGGCCATCGCGTAGGAGGTGCCCGCCCACATCAGCATCTCCAGGTCATTGGGCATGTCGCCGAACGCCACGACCTCCGCGGCGGAGATCCCGCGCTCGGCACAGCACCGGGCCAGCGTGCTGGCCTTGCTGACCCCGAGCCCGCTGACCTCCAGCAGGGCGGACGGGCTGGAGCGGGTGAAGTCGCCGTAGGTCCCGGCCACCGAGCGGGCCAGCTCGAGGAAGGCGTCGGGCGCCAGCTCGGGGTGGTGGGCGAGCAGCTTGAGCACCGGCATGTCGGCGTGCGCGAATCCGTCGTGCAGCAGCTTCTCGGCGGGTGCGACGATCGCGCCCGGGTCGAGGTGGAACGGCGGGTACTCCGGTTCGTAGAAGATCCCGCCGCTGCGCTCGACCGCGAAGGACGTGCCGGGGGCCGCCTCGCGCAGCGCCTCGACGACGGCGAGGGCCTGGTCGGCGGCGAGCGGGCGGACCTCGATCGGCAGCCCGTCCCGGTGCAGATCGACCACGGCGGCGCCGTTGGCGCAGATCGCCAGGCCGTGGCCGTGCACATGGGCGCTGACGACGTCCATCCAACGGGCCGGGCGGCCGGTGACGAAGAACACCTCGATCCCCGCCCGCTCGGCCGCCGCGAGCGCCGCCACGGTGCGGTCGGAGACCGTCTTGTCGTCCTGCAGCAGGGTGCCGTCGAGGTCGGTGGCGATCAGCCGGGGCCGGGCCGGGGCGGGGTGGGAGGGCTCTGGGGCCGGGGTGTTCGGCCGCTCGGTCGCAGGGGTCACGGCAACCATCCTCCCGCATATGCCGCTCAGCGGTGCCGGGGCTGTGCTCGTGCAGGTCCATGGGCGCCGTTACGGGCGTGCGGCCGGTGCGATGTCGGCAGGGCGTTGATCTCGGTACGGCGCCGATATCGGTGTGGCGTTGTCACACCCACCGCTTAGGCTCACCCCATGCGAGTGAGCACCGTGATCCTGCCCGTCTACCGCTGGTCCGAGCGCGGCCGGGAGATATGGCAGCGCGCCGAGGAGCTGGGTTTCCACGCCGCGTACACCTATGACCACCTGTCCTGGCGCAGCTTTCGCGACGGGCCCTGGTTCGGGGCGGTCCCCACGCTGACGGCGGCCGCGGCGGCGACCTCCCGGCTGCGGCTGGGCACCCTGGTCACCTCCCCGAACTTCCGGCATCCGGTGACGCTGGCCAAGGAGCTGATCACGCTGGACGACGTGTCCGGCGGGCGGATCACGCTCGGCATCGGCGCGGGAGGCTCCGGCTTCGACGCGACGGCGCTGCTGCGGGGCGCCGAGGAGCCGTGGTCGCCCCGGGAGCGGGCGGACCGCTTCGGCGAGTTCGTCGAGCTGCTCGACCAGCTGCTGACGCACGATGTGGTGACGCACGAGGGCACCCACTACAGCGCCCACGAGGTGCGCGACATCCCCGGCTGTGTGCAGCGGCCGCGGCTGCCGTTCGCGGTGGCCGCCACCGGTCCGCGCGGGCTGCGGCTCGCGGCGCGTTACGGCCAGGCGTGGGTGACCACGGGCGATCCGAAGATCTCCGAGACCGGCACCCCGGCCGATTCGCTGGCCGCCATCGCCGGTCAGATCGAGCGGTTGGGCCGGGCGTGCGCGGAGGCCGGACGGGACACCGGCGAGCTCGACAAGATCATGCTCACCGGTTTCACCCCGGAGGCCGCAGGCCCGCTGAGCTCGGTGGACGCTTTCGTGGACTTCGCGGGATGCCATGCCGAGCTGGGCATCGACGAGATCGTGCTGCACTGGCCGATCCTCGATTCGATCTTCGCGGCCGACCTCGCGACCTTCGAGAAGATCGCCACGGAGGGCGCGGCACAGGTCGCCGGATAGGCGGCACAGGCCGCCGGATAATGGGCGTGGCACAGGCCGCCGGATAATGGGCGTGGCACAGACCACCGGATAACCGAACAAAGGGCAGGGCGCAGACCGCCCTATAAGCGGCAGAATCGGGTATAGAGCCATTGGCGTCGCGTCGCTGGGGAGGCATCCCATGCCGCATACCCGCTATCCCCCGGACCGGGGGCTGACCGCCCGCATGGTCATGACGATGTTCTTCATCGGGCTGCTCTATGTGGTCTTCATCGGTGTGCTGCTCGCCCTGTTCAAGGGCGCCTGGCTGCTGATCGTGATCATCGCGGGAGGGCTGTTCGTGGCGCAGTTCTGGTTCAGCGACCGGATCGCGGCGTTCAGCATGGGCGCCCGGGAGGTCACCCCGCAGCAGGCCCCCGAGCTGCACGGTGCGGTGGACCGGCTGTGCGCGCTGGCGGACATGCCCAAGCCGCGGGTGGCCATCGCCGACACCGATGTGCCGAACGCCTTCGCCACCGGCCGCAATCAGCGCAACGCGCTGGTGTGCGCCACCACGGGGCTGCTGCGGCGGCTGGAGCCGGAGGAGCTGGAGGGCGTGCTCGCCCATGAGCTCTCGCATGTGGCGCACCGCGATGTGGCGGTCATGACCATCGCGTCCTTCCTCGGCGTGCTGGCGGGCATCATGACCCGCGCGGCGCTGTGGGGCGGTCTCAGCCGGGGCAGCCGCAACAACAACGTGGGCATCGCGGTGCTGCTCATTCCCCTGATCAGCGCCGTGGTCTATGCGATCAGCTTTCTGTTGACCCGGCTGCTGTCCCGCTATCGCGAGCTGTCCGCCGACCGTGCTGGCGCGCTGCTGACCGGGCGGCCCTCGGCGCTCGCCGCCGCGCTGACCAAGGTGACGGGTCAGATGGCCCGGATCCCGACCCGGGATCTGCGCAAGGTCGAGCCGTTCAACGCCTTCTTCTTCGCGCCCGCGCTCTCCGGGGAGAGCGTCAGCCGGCTCTTCTCCTCGCATCCGCCGCTGGAGCGGCGGCTCGACCAGCTCGCCCGCATCTCCGCCCAGCTCGGCCAGGCGGGAAGGGGCTGAGCATGAGGCTCTTGGACGCCATCCTGGGCCGCAGCAAGCCGGTGCGCCCTGACCTCGACCGGCTCTTCGGGCTCCCGGGGGCCGCGGTCAGCCTGGAGGCGGGGGCGGGGTTCACCCCGACCGGGCAGGGCTCGGTCTGTTTCGCGAGCGTGGAGGGCGGCGCCTTCTCCCAGCTCCAGCGGGATGTGCGGGAGCTGCTGGACGCGGACACGGACCGGGGAGGGGTGCCCGTGGAGTTCAGCCAGGACGCGTACGGCTACACCTGGCTGCTGGCGCGGCAGCCGCCGGACGATGTGCCCGCCTTGGTGAACGATCTGCACGCGGTCAATTCGCTGCTCCAGGACGGCGGGTTCGGCCCTCAGCTGCTGTGCTCGCTGATCGGCTTCCAGGACCCGGCGGGGCGTTCGCTCGCGCTGGTCTATCTCTACAAGCGCGGCACCTTCTACCCCTTCGCGCCGCTGCCGGGCGCCGCTGAGAAGCGGGACAACGCGCTGGAGCTCCAGATACGGGCGCTGCTCGGGGACGATCTGCGGATCGAGGAGGACCTGAGCCGCTGGTTCCCGGTCTGGGGCGCACCGGGTCTCTAGCGGTCCCGGCTCAACCGGGCCTCCAGCGGTCTGGCTCAACCGGGCCTCTAGCGGTCTGGCTCGACCGGGTCTCCAGCGGTCCCGGCTCAACCGGGTCTCCAGCGGTCCGGCTCGACCGGGTCTCCAGCGGTCCTTCTCCGCCCGGATGAACCGGCCCCACTCGTTCCGGATGCGGCGGCCCAACTCCCTCCCCCCTTCCTCCGCGCAAAGGCGAATCCACGGACCGGACAGGCCCTCAGGCATAGGAATGGGCTCGCGGGGCACCTTCTACCTTCGACATCGCATGCCGGAAGGTGACCTGACGCCCGGGGGAGGGTCGAATGAACTACTTGCGCGGCTTCATCCCATGGATCGCCCTCGCGGTCGTGTCGACATTGGGCTGGCAGTGGGGCGCCCTGGCCGGGCTGGTGCTGGGCGGCGCGATGCTGGTGCGGGCCCGTAAGGCGGGCATGGCGGCCGACGCCCTCATCCTGGAGTGCAGCACGGTGGCCTTCTTCACCGCGCTGACGATCTGGGCCTTCGCCCGGCCGGACAGTGGACTCAAGGACTACATCGGGGCGCTGGCGCTGAGCTGGCTCGCCGTCACCGCCTGGACGACACTCGCCGTGGGACGGCCCTTCACCACCGGTGTCGCCCGCCGCCAGGCACCGCCCGAGGTGTGGGACACCTATGTGTTCAAGCGGATCAATGTGGTGATCACCCGCGCCTGGTCCACCGCCTTCACGCTCTCCGCCGCGGCCATGGTCGTGGTGATCTCCGCCGGTCTGGGCATGGTGGCGGCGCTGGCGGTCCAGTTCGCCGGGTTCGTCCTTCCGGCCCTGTTCACCGCGTGGTACCCAGGGTGGGCACGGTCGCGTCTCACACCGGCCGCACACCGGGCATAAGCCCACGGAATGCCTGTGGATACCCGGGGTAACCCCCGCCCGTCGGGGTCCTTCCCCTACGGGCGCGTCAGACCCGAGGACGAGGGGAATCCCACCGTCTGGAGTGACGCCGCTTGTGGCTCACACCACTACGGTCGAACACGTGACTGTGATCGCCACCGAAAGTCTGAGCAAGCGGTTCCCCCGCGTCACCGCGCTCGACCGGCTCTCCGTCGACATCGCACCAGGAGTAACTGGCCTGGTGGGTGCGAACGGCGCCGGTAAGTCCACGCTGATCAAGATCCTGCTCGGGTTGTCCCCCGCCAGCGAGGGCCGCGCTTCCGTGCTCGGTCTCGATGTGGCCAAGGACGGCAGCGCCATCCGCGAAAGCGTCGGCTATATGCCCGAGCACGACTGTCTGCCGCCCGATGTCTCGGCGACCGAGTTCGTCGTCCACATGGCGCGCATGTCCGGGCTGCCGCCCTCCGCCGCCCGTGAGCGCACGGCCGACACGCTGCGCCACGTCGGCCTGTACGAGGAGCGATATCGCCCCATGGGGGGCTACTCCACGGGCATGAAGCAGCGGGTCAAGCTGGCCCAGGCGCTGGTGCACGACCCCCGCCTGGTCCTGCTGGACGAGCCGACCAACGGCCTGGACCCGGTCGGCCGCGATGAGATGCTCGGCCTGATCCGCCGCGTCCACACCGACTTCGGCATCTCGGTCCTGGTCACCTCGCATCTGCTCGGCGAGCTGGAGCGCACCTGCGACCACGTCGTGGTCATCGACGGCGGCAAGCTGCTCCGCTCCAGCTCCACCAGTGACTTCACCCAGGCGACGGCCTCGCTCGCCGTCGAGGTGACGGACACCACCGACCACCCCGACGGCACCAAGGCGCTGCGCACCGCCCTCGACCGGGCCGGGCTCACCGTCCAGCCCGTCGGCCGGGAGGCGGACGGGACGCCCGGCTCCGACCATGTGCTGCTGGTCGACGTCGCGAGCGAGGAGACGTACGACACGGTCCGCGACGCCATCGCCGACCTCGGCCTCGGCCTGGTCCGCATGGAGCAGCGCCGCCACCGCATCGCGGAGATCTTCCGGTCCGACGATGATGCGGACGCCCCGGACGGATCCGGCGCCCCGGACGCATCGGGCGCCCCGGACGGCACGACGAAGCCCGCAGGACCGGCCGGCGCAAGCGCACACGGGAACGGAGGTGCCGTCGATGCCGCCTGAGACCGTGACCCAGCAGCGTGCCGACGTCATTCACAACATCGGCTACCGCCACTACGACGGCCCGCGCCTCGGCCGCGCCTACGCCCGCCGCTCGCTCTTCTCCCAGAGCCTGCGCGGCGCCTATGGCCTCGGCCGCTCGGCGAAATCCAAGGTGGCGCCGATGCTGCTGTTCGCCGTGATGTGCATGCCGGCCGCGATCATCGTCGCGGTGGCCATCGCCACCAAGGTGGACGAGCTCCCCGTCGAGTACACCCGCTACGCGATCATGCTGCAGGCCGTGATCGGCCTGTACACCGCCTCCCAGGCGCCGCAGGCCGTCTCCCGGGACCTCCGCTTCAAGACGGTCCCGCTCTACTTCTCGCGGCCCATCGAAGCGATGGACTATGTGGTGGCCAAGTTCGCCGCCATGGCCTCGTCGCTGTTCATCCTCACCGGCGCGCCCCTGCTGATCCTCTACGTCGGGGCACTGCTCGCCAAGCTGGACTTCGCCGATCAGACGAAGGGCTTCGCACAAGGACTGATCTCCGTGGCTCTGCTCTCGCTTCTCTTCGCCGGCATCAGTCTGGTCGTCGCCGCGCTCACCCCGCGCCGCGGCTTCGGCGTCGCCGCCGTCATCGCCCTGCTGACCATCTCCTACGGCGCGGTGTCCGCCGTCCAGGCCATCGCCTGGGACCAGGGCAACACCGGACCGGTGAGCTGGATCGGGCTGTTCTCGCCGATCACCATCATCGACGGGGTGCAGACGGCGTTCCTCGGTGCCACCTCCTCGTTCCCCGGCGGGGTCGGCCCCGGCACCGGAACCGGGCTCGTCTACGTCCTCGTTCTCCTCGGCCTGATCGCCGGCTCGTACGGGCTGCTGATGCGCCGCTACCGAAAGGTCGGCCTGTGACCACGATCGCCATCGACAACGTCTCCCGCTGGTTCGGGAACGTCGTGGCCGTCAACGACGTGACCATGGACATCGGCCCCGGTGTCACCGGGCTCCTCGGCCCCAACGGCGCCGGCAAGTCCACTCTCATCAACATGATGGGCGGCTTCCTGGCCCCCTCCACCGGGTCCGTGACCCTCGACGGCGCCCCGATCTGGCGCAATGAGCAGGCGTACCGCCACATCGGCATCGTCCCCGAGCGGGAGGCGATGTACGACTTCCTCACCGGCCGCGAGTTCGTGATCGCCAACGCCGAGCTGCACGGGCTGCCCGATCCGCGCGGTGCCGCCCGTAAGGCGCTCGACACCGTCGAGATGGACTACGCGGGCTCCCGGAAGATCTCCACGTACAGCAAGGGCATGCGCCAGCGCGTGAAGATGGCCTCCGCGCTGGTGCACGAGCCCTCGGTGCTCCTCCTGGACGAGCCGTTCAACGGTATGGACCCCCGGCAGCGGATGCAGCTCATGGATCTGCTGCGGCGGATGGGCGCGGAGGGCCGCACCGTGCTGTTCTCCTCGCACATCCTCGAGGAGGTCGAGCAGCTGGCGGCGCATATCGAGGTGATCGTCGCGGGGCGGCACGCCGCCTCCGGCGACTTCCGCAAGATCCGCCGGCTGATGACGGACCGTCCGCACCGCTATCTCGTACGGTCCAGCGACGACCGCGCGCTCGCGGCCGCCCTGATCGCCGACCCGTCGACCACCGGTATCCAGGTCGACGCGAGCACCGGCGCCGACGGCGGACTCCACATCCAGGCGGTCGACTTCGCCCGCTTCACCGAACTGCTGCCCCGGGTCGCCCGTGACCAGCACATCCGGCTCCTCACGGTCTCGCCCTCCGACGAGTCCCTGGAAAGCGTCTTCTCCTACCTCGTCGCGGCCTGAAAGGAGCCCATAGCGATGTCCTCGCTCTACCACCCCACCGTCGCACGGCTCACCTACCGGGCCCTGCTCGGCCGCCGCCGGGCGCTGATCCTCTTCTCACTCCCCGGTCTGCTGCTGTTGATCTCGATCGCCGTACGGCTGCTCACCGGAGCGGACGACGAGACGGCCGACGCGATCCTCGGCGGCTTCGCGATGGCCACCATGGTCCCGCTGATCGGCGTGATCGCCGGTACGGGCGCGATCGGCCCCGAGATCGACGACGGCTCGGTCATCTATCTGCTGGCCAAGCCGGTGAAGCGGCCGACGATCATCTTCACCAAGCTGATCGTGGCGATCGGCGTCACGGTCGCCTTCTCCGCGATCCCCACCCTGCTCGCGGGCTTCCTGCTGAACGGCAACGCCAATCAGCTGGCCGTCGGCTACGCCGTCGCCGCCGCCGTGGCCTCGGTCGCCTACAGCGCGGTCTTCCTGCTGCTGGGCACCGTGACCCGGCATGCGGTGATCGCGGGTCTTGTCTACGCCCTGGTGTGGGAGACCTTCTTCGGCAACCTGGTGGCCGGGGCCCGCAAGCTCAGCGTTCAGCAGTGGGCGCTGGCGCTCGGGCAGAAGGTCGCGGACGGCAATGTGATCACGTCGGATGTCGGCCTGGCGACCGGCGTCATCCTGCTGCTGGTCGTGACCGTGGCCGCGACCTGGTTCGCGGGTCGCAAGCTGCGCACGCTGACCCTCGCGGGGGAGGAGTGACCACCGGCGTGACCTGCGCGGCCCGCGCGATCCGCGTGAAGTGACACCCGGCGCCCGGAGGTTCGTGTACGCCTTACGGGCGCCAGGGTCACGTACGCGCCTTATGGCGTCCGGGAGTTCGTGCCCGCCCTATGGCGTCCGGGAGTTCGTGCCCGCCTTATAGCGCGCAGGAGTTCGTGCCCGCCTTACGGCCGCCACCGCGCAGGGATGGCGGAGCGGCCGCCGGTTGTCTCCGCGGTGGCGGCGGTCGTCGTGACGGCCGCCGCCGCGGCGTGTCCGGGGGCGGCGTTGGCCTGGCCCAGGGCGGAGGCCACGGCCGCGGACGAACCGAGCAGGACGGTCGCCGCCACACAGGCCACGGTCCAGGGGGCTCGCAGCAGCCGCCTGGACCGTGGCCGCCGGGTGCCTCCCGCCGTGGCGCGCATGCCGTGGGCGGTCTTCGCCTCGGCCATCCCGCTCATCCCGCTCATGCCGCTCATCCGGCTCATGCCGCTCATGCCGTCCTCCGGTCCTCGTCGATGCCGATAACACCGAGAGTGGCGGCGGGAGTTGTCGGCCGGCCCTCCGTGGCCTGAGGACCGGCTGTGAAGACGTGAGGCCGCTCAGGCTCAGGCCGTTCGGCCCTCCGGACCCTCAGGACCGCTCAGGACCGCTCAGGACCGGATCTTGCGGTCGCGTCCCGCGCCCAGGCCCAGCGCCGCCAGCACCCCGCACACCGCCAGCATCAGCGTGAGGGGCAGCCCCCAGCCGCCGATGGTCTGGTGCACCACGCCGAGCGCCAGCGGGCCCACCGCGGCCAGCAGATAGCCCCAGGTCTGCGCCATTCCGGACAGCCGCGCCGAGGTGTGGGCGTCCCCGGTCCGCAGCACCATCATGGTCAGCGCGAGCCCCACGGCCCCGCCCTGTCCGACGCCGATCAGCGTCGCCCAGACCCACGCCCCGGCGACGGGAGCCACCAGCAGGCCGGCGATACCGGCGCCCATGAGCGCCGCGACCGCGACGGCCAGCATCCGCTGGGAGCGCATCCGCCCGGCGAGGGTGGGCACCACGAACGAACCGACCATCTGCAGCATGGTGCTGAACGCGAACACCAGCCCGGCCGTGTTCTTGCTCATGCCGTGGTCGGTGAAGATCGTCGGCAGCCAGGCGATGCAGACGTACGCGATCGACGACTGCAACCCCATGAACAGCGTGACCTGCCAGGCCAGCGGGGAGCGGCTCAGCCTCGGCCCCGCCTCCGGCGTCGTCCTTACGGGCGTCGCCGCGGGCTCACCGTGGTGGGTACCGCGCCGTGCGAGCACCGTCTGGGGTATCCAGACCAGCGCCGCGACCGCCGCCAGCAGCGACCAGGAGGCGAGCGACCCCTGCCAGCCGCCGAGCGCGTTCTCCAGGGGCACGGCGGAGGCGGCGGAGACCGTCGCCCCGCCGATCATCGAGGTGGTGTAGAGCGCGGTCATCCCGGCGGCCCGGTGTGGGAAGTCCCGCTTGACCAGGCCCGGCATCAGCACATTGAGGAACGCGATCCCGCTGCCGACGAGGGCGCCCCCGGCGAAGAGCGCCATCACGGGCGATGCCACGCGCAGCAGGATGCCGCCCATCAGCAGCGCCAGCGCGCTCAGCAGCACCGCCTCGGTGCCCCAGCGCCGGGCGAGCCGGGGCGCGAAGGGCGAGGCCAGGCCCATGAAGATCAGCGGAATGGTCGTGACCAGGCTGCTCATGGTCGCGGACAGCCCGAAGTGGCCGCTGATCTCGCCGAGCAGCGGGGAGACCCCGGCGAGCGCGGCCCGCATGTTGAGCGACGCCAGCACGATGCCGATCAGAAGAAGGGCGGGGTGGGCCCGCAGGGCGCGCCGCGCGGCGGCCACCTCGGGGGTCGGCCGCAGATCCGTCTCGGCGTCCACGAGCAGGGGTTCGGCCTCGGGGCCGGGGGTGTGCGGGCGTGGCAAGAAGAGCTCCGTTCCGGTCGTGGTGGGGGTGGGGTGGTCCGGGTCGCGGGGAGGCCCGCCGAGAGGTGGCTCAGCCGGTGGCGAGCAGGGTTTCGATGGCGCGTTTCGGCGCCTCCAGCAGCGCCCGCGCCGCCGCCTCGGCGGCCGCCGGGTCGCCGGAGGCGATGGCGTCGACCAGGGCGCGGTGGTCGGCGGGGACGATGCTCGGCACCTCGCGGTCGCCGAGCGAGGCCACCAGCGAGTCGCGCACCGAGCCGCTGAACCAGCCATAGGTCGCACTCAGCGCGGCGTTGTGCGCGGCCTCGACCACGGCGGTGTGGAATTCCAGGTCATGGGCGGCGTGCAGCTCATGATGGCTATCCGCAGGCGGCTCCCCGGCGTCCTCGAACGCCTCGAGCGACTCCAACGCCGCCCGCATCCGCCGCAGATCCTCGGGGCTGTGCCGAAGCGCGGCCAGCCGCGCACCCTCCGCCTCCAGTGCGATCCGCAGCTCCAGCACATCCCGGATCCCGGCGCGCCGCACTCCCCGCATGACCTCGGCGGGGTCGGTCGTGGAGACCACGAAGGTGCCCTCGCCCTGCCGTGACTGCAGCATCCCCGCGTGCACGAGAACACGAACCGCCTCGCGCACCGTGTTCCGGCCGACCTGGAGCTGTTCGGCGAGGGCATGCTCGGTGGGCACACGGTCGCCGACCTCCCACTCCCCCTCGGCGAGCTGCGCCCGCAGCTGCTCCACCACGGAGTCGACCAACGACTGCCGCCCAGCCGCCCGCAACGCCATCCCTCTCGGCTCCCTCACTTCGATTCACCCGGTTGCCCAGTCATCCTACAACTCGCGGCCGGAAAGCCCGGCGGACAGGGCGCCCACCCCGCCCACCGAGCTCCTCCGATCCGCTACGCGCGCCGCCGCTTGGCGCGCCGTGCCCGCCGCTGGACCGACTCGGCCTTGAGCGTGGCGACGTCCTTGCGGACCTCGGTCATGTCCTCACCGAGATCGCAGAGCCGCTCGCTCATGGCACAGATGACCCGCCCGTGCGCGTCGAGCCGCCGGTCCATACCGTCGAGCCGAGCGGAGACCCTGGCCATCCACGGCGCCAGCTCGCGCAGTGTGGAACCGACATCCGCCAGACACGCCTCGACGGCGTCGAGGCGGTTGCCGATCGGCCCGGCCAGCATCCGCTCGGTGAGGATGCGTTCGAACGGGAGCTGATCCGTCCCGACCTCCGGTCCGCTCCTGGCCGACTCCTCGACATCGAGCAGATAGGTTCGTACCCGCTTGGCGATATCGCTGTCCCGCAGCAACATCGCGACGTTGAGCACCGCCCGGCGGGGGTAGAGGGTCAGCTGGGTGCATGCCTGTGGATAACTCGGATCCCATAGGTCCATTGTGGACCTATGGAAGCCTTGCAGGTCAGCACCTCGGAGTGTGTGCATCCCGTTGCTGTGGAACTCCTCCCGGTGCCGTTTGGCCAGACTCTTGACGGCTTCTTCCCCAACCTCGAAGTACTCCGCGACCATGCGCGTGGTGATATGCAGCCCATCCGGCAGCATGGTCAGAACCTTGACCTTGTCGAGGACATCCGTCCGTTCGATGACGCTGTCGCGCAGTGCGCGCGACTCCAGTAGTGCGATCTCAGGTGGCATCTGTGTGCCTTCCGGTCTGAAGTTCGGGTGATGGTCACGCCCCACCAGCCAGGGGCTAGGCCGCCCGTATCCAGGGACCAGGAGCGGAGGCTGCCCACCTCTTTCGGACCCAACCGACGTGACATCGCTGCCCGTCGATCCGTCGCCCGGCCGAGGCTCCCACTCGCGTTGCCTCCGCGCATAACGCGTATATGGAAGAACGATCCGATCGCGTAAGGGTTACTCGCACCGCCTGCGTTGACGGATGTCGGCCTCACGCGGCGAAGGGGCGGGCGCCGTTGGGCGCCCGCCCCTTGTGGCTCGCGTCCTCCACGGCTCAGGCGTGGATCGGCTCCGCCGGGGATTGCTCCGGGGTCGGCTTCGGGAGTGCTCCGCCGGGGCCGCCGCGGACGACGGCGAGGACCAGGAGGCCCGCCGCCAGGGCCGCGATGCCGGAGATCAGGCAGATGCGGTCGAGTCCGGCCGCGAACGACTCGTGGACGAGTGTGCGGGCCGCGTCCGCGTGGGCCGGGGGCGCGGCGGCGATGACGGCGTCGGCGTGGCCGCCGCTGATGGCCTCGGCGGCCTGTCCGGTCGCCCGGGCCGGGACGGCGCCGCTGTCGTCGACCATGTCCCGCACCCGCGTCGCGAACACCGTGCCCAGGACCGCGATCCCCAGGGCGTAGCCCAGCTGCCGGAAGGTGTTCACCGCGCCGCTGGCCATGCCCGCCCGCTCCGGCGGGGCCGAGCCGAGGGCCGCCGAGACCAGCACCGGCATGGCCAGGCCGATCCCCAGACCGGCCAGCGCCAGGCCCGGGACGAAGGCCGTCCAGTCCGCGTCCGGGGTCACCATGGCCGCGTTGACCAGCGCGCCCGCGCCCACCAGCAGCAGTCCGCCGCCGAGCGACCGCCCGGGGGCGACCCGGTCCAGCAGCCGTCCGCCCGCCGCGCCGACGACCAGCGAGACGCCCGCCATCGGCGTCACCGCGAGCCCCGCCTGCACCGGGCTCATCCCCAGCACCGACTGCAGCCACAGCCCGGCGTAGGTGAGGTACGGGAAGGCCCCCGCCTGCAGCAGCAGGGCCGCGGCCATCAGCACCGCGAACGTCGGGCGGCGCAGCAGCCCCAGGTCCAGCAGCGGCTGCCGCTTTCCGCGCTCCACCAAGGCGAAGGCGAGCAGCGCGATCGCGGCCGTCACCAGCGCGGCGACCGTGCCGGTGTCGGCCCAGCCCTCCTCGCCGCCGCGCATCAGCCCATACGTCAGCGCCCCGGCGCACACCGTGAACGAGGCGGCGCCCGGCCAGTCGATCCGTACGCCCGGCGCGCCGCGCGACTCCTCGATGGAACGGACCGTGATCCACACCGCGATCGCCGTCAGCGGCAGATTGACCAGGAAGATCGCCCGCCAGTCGACGTACTCGGTGAGCACCCCGCCCATCACCGGGCCGATCGCCGCGGCCGCCCCGCTCGTACCGCCCCACACCCCGAAGGCGATACCGCGGTCGCGTCCGGAGTAGGTCGCCATCAGCAGCGGGGTGTTGGTGGCGAACATGGCCGCCGCTCCCACGCCCTGGACGGCGCGGGCCGCGATCAGCACCCCGGCGTCCGGTGCCAGACCGCAGACCAGGGAGGAGAGCGCGAACACCGCGAGGCCGACGAGATACAGCCGCCGCCGTCCGAAGAGGTCCGCCGCAGAACCGGCCACCATCAGCAGCGCGGCCAGCGCCAGCGCGTAGATGTCCATCACCCACTGGAGGGAGGTGAAGGACGCGTCGAGTCCCCGCGCCACCTGGGGCAGGGCGGTGTTCACAATCGTGACGTCTATCAACAGCATGAAATTGCCGAGCGTGATGGCGGCGAGCGGCCACCATGATCTGCGCATGACTGACTCCGGGATTCGGGACGTGCCGACAAGGGGACGCGAGGGCCGGCCCCCGATGGCGGCCCGGCGGTCCCCGCGGCTCTTACGGTCGTCCTGGCCGGTCCGCTCTTCCAGCCAGTACCGCCTCGGTGGCGATATCCGACGTCCGCTAGCTTTGTGCGGTGGAATCCGACGCGTACGACGACCTGGACCGGGCGCTGGTGCACGCCCTTCAGCTCGACGGCCGGGCCCCCTTCAGCCGACTCGCCGAGGTGCTGGGCGTCTCCGATCAGACCGTGGCCCGCCGCTACACCCGGCTGCGGACGACCGGAGCGATCCGGGTCCTGGGGCTCACCGACCCGGCGGCGGTCGGCGATGTGGTCTGGCTGGTGCGGGTGCGGTGCCTGCCGGACGCCGCGCTGCCGGTGGCCGAGGCGATGGCCCGGCGGACCGACACCTCCTGGGTGCATGTGCTCTCCGACGGCACCGAGGTCGCCGCGTCGACACGAGCCGCGTCCGGCCTGGACAGCGATGCCCTGCTGCTGCGCAAACTCCCGCAGACGCCACGGGTGGTGGGGGTGAGCGCGCACTGCGTGCTGCATGAGTTCTACGGCGGCGATCAGGGCCTGGTCAACAAGACCGATGCGCTGACGGCCGAACAGGTCGGGCGGCTGCGCCCGCCCGCGCCGGACCGGTCGAAGCGGCCGCGCGGCCCGGTGGGCGCCGAGGACCGCAAGCTGCTGGACGTCCTCGCACGGGACGGCCGCGCGCCACTGGCCGAACTGGCCGCCGCCACCGGCTGGTCGCAGTCGACGGTGCGCCGCCGGCTGGCCGGTCTGCGCGCCGACGGCACCCTGTACTTCGACGTCGACTACACCCACCGGATGTTCCGTCAGGGCGTCACCACCACGATGTGGCTGTCGGTAAGGCCGTCGGATCTCGCCGCCACCGGGCAGGCGCTCGCGGACCACCCCGAGGTGGCGTTCGCATGTGCGACCACCGGAACGAAGAATCTGATGGCGACCGTGGTCTGCGCCGATGTCCCGGCCCTCTACACCTATCTGACGACCCGCATCGCCGAACTGCCCTCCGTGCTGGACATGGAGACCTCCCCGATCCTCCGACGGGTCAAGGGCCCCGGGCCGCTGCTCACCCCTCCCTCCCGGGTGCCTCTGCGTGCCTCCTGAACGACCCGCGCAGCGGCGGTAGTTGGAGGAAGGTCCGAAACTCCGCTGGTCGAACTCTGTTCATCTCTACGTCGGTGTAGATCTTGACGGTTGTCAGGGACCTGCCCAACTCTTGGCGTGCGCTGGATCACACCGCGCCGCCCCCGCGCCACAAGCCATTGAGGGGGCGTCAGAAGTGAAAAAACGGGAGGAACCGGAATGCGTCGCCTCGTCACGAGTCTCGCGGCCACCGCTGTCACCGCGGCCACCGCCATCGCCCTGGCCGCACCCGCCCAGGCGGCCCCCGCGGACAAGCCGCAGGTTCTCGCCAGCTGGACGCAGACCAGCGCCAGCAGCTACAACACCTGGGTCGCGGCGCGGAACAACCAGGGTGCCTGGGCCGCCTACGGCTTCGACTGGTCCACCGACTACTGCAGCAGCTCCCCCGACAACCCCTTCGGCTTCCCGTTCCAGACCGCCTGCGCCCGGCATGACTTCGGCTACCGCAACCACAAGGCGATGGGCATCTTCGACGCCAACAAGGCGCGCATCGACAGCGCCTTCTACGAGGACCTCAAGCGGGTGTGCAGCGCCTACAGCGGTGCCACCAAGACCTCGTGCGACGGCACGGCGTGGACCTACTACCAGGCGGTCAAGATCTTCGGCTGACCCGTCCTGGACCGGGCTCCCTCTGCGGCGGCCGAGGGAGCCCGATCACCGGTGCTGGGCCCCGATGCCGGGCGGCCCGCCGAGGCGGCCGCGCCGGCATCCGGCCGGTTCACCGGCGCGCGCTGTCGTCACTGACGGCGCTGTCGTCACCGGCGCGCCACCGTCACCGGTGCCCTGCCGTCACCGGCGCGCCGCAGGAAAGAGCCGCTCCAGCACCACGGCGATGCCGTCCTCCGCGTTGGACGCGGTGATCTCGTCGGCGACGGCCTTCAGATCCCGGTGCGCGTTCGCCATCGCGACCCCGTGCTTCGCCCAGCCGAACATCGGGATGTCGTTGGGCATATCGCCGAACGCGATCGCGTCCCCGGCGGTCATCCCCAGCCGGCGCGCGGCCATCGACAGGCCCGTGGCCTTCGTCAGCCCCAGCGGCAGCAGCTCCACCAGTCCCGTACCGGCCATCGTCACCCCGACCAGGCCCCCGGCGGCCGTCCGGGCGGCGTCCGCGAGCGCGTCGTCGTCGTCCAGCTCGGGGTGCTGGATGTAGAGCTTGCTGATGGGCCGCGACCACAGCTCGGCCGGGTCCGTGAACGGCACCAGGGGCATCCCCTCGTGGTCCATCCGGTAGCCCTCGCCGAACAGCACCTCGCCGTCCAGCCCGTCGCGGGCCGCGGCCAGCGTCAGCGGGCCGATCTCCGCCTCGATCTTCTCCAGCGCCAGCAGGGCCACCTGGCGGTCCAGCGTGACGGAGGTCAGCAGCCGGTGCTCACCCGCGTGGTAGAGCTGGGCGCCCTGGCCGCACACCGCGAGCCCCTGGTAGCCGAGGTCGTCGAGTATGTGCCGGGCCACCGGGACGGTCCGCCCGGTGACCACGATGTGGGCGGCGCCCGCCGCGGTGGCCGCGGCGAGCGCGTCACGGGTCCGCGCCGAGACGGTGTGGTCGGGGCGGAGCAGCGTCCCGTCGAGATCGGTCGCGACCAGTCGATAGGGGAGCTCGTCCGTCGGTCCGGCGAGCCGCTCGTCCGTCGGTCCGGCGCTCGTCACCGTGCGACCGGTTCCAGGACCTCGCGTCCGCCCAGGAACGGCCGCAGCGCCTCGGGCACCCGCACCGAGCCGTCGGCCTGCTGGTGGTTCTCGAGGATCGCGACGATGGTCCGGGTGACCGCGCACAGCGTGCCGTTGAGCGTGGCCAGAGGACGGACCTTCTTGCCCTCGCGCATCCGGATCGACAGCCGCCGCGACTGGAACTCGGTGGTGTTGGAGGTCGAGGTCAGCTCGCGGTACTTGCCCTGCGTCGGGATCCACGCCTCGCAGTCGAACTTCCGCGTCGCCGACGAGCCCAGGTCACCCGAGGCCAGGTCGACCACCCGGAACGGCAGCTCGAGCGAGGTCAGCCACTGCTTCTCCCAGTCCAGCAGCCGCTGGTGCTCGGCCTCGGCGTCCTCCGGGGTCGTGTAGACGTACATCTCGACCTTGTCGAACTGGTGCACCCGGAAGATTCCCCGGGTGTCCTTGCCGTACGACCCGGCCTCACGGCGGAAGCAGGAGGAGAACCCGGCGTAGCGCCGCGGCAGTTGGTCCGCCTCGAGGATCTCGTCCATGTGGTACGCGGCCAGCGGGACCTCGGAGGTGCCGACCAGGTAGAGGTCGTCCTTGTCGAGGTGGTAGACGTCCTCGGCGGCCTGGCCGAGGAAGCCGGTGCCCTCCATGGCCTTCGGCTTGACCAGCGCCGGGGTGAGCACCGGGGTGAAGCCCGCCGCGGTGGCCTGTGCCATCGCGGCGTTCACCAGTGCGAACTCCAGCAGGGCGCCGATGCCCGTCAGGTAGTAGAAGCGCGAGCCGGAGACCTTGGCGCCGCGCTCGGTGTCGATCGCGCCGAGCAGCTCACCGAGCTCCAGATGGTCCTTGGGCGCGAAGCCCTCGGCGTCGAAGTCGCGCGGGGTGCCGATCGTCTCCAGGACGGCGAAGTCGTCCTCGCCGCCGACCGGGACCGCGGGGTGGACGAGATTGCCCAGCTGGAGCAGGAGCTGCTGGGTCTCCTCCGCGGCCGCGTCCTGCTCGGCGTCGGCCGCCTTGACGGCGGCGGACAGCTCGCCCGCCTTCTTCAGCAGCTCGGCCTTCTCGTCACCGGAAGCCTTGGGGATGAGCTTGCCGAGCGCCTTCTGTTCGGCGCGCAGCTCGTCGAAGCGGACACTGGAGGACCTGCGCCGCTCGTCGGCGGTCAGGAGGGCGTCGACGATGCCGACGTCCTCTCCACGGGCGCGCTGGGAGGCGCGCACACGATCGGGGTCCTCACGGAGCAGGCGAAGGTCAATCACCCCACCAGGTTACCGGTGTGACCTCGGGTGCTCGACGCGATATTCCTTTGCGTCCCGTTTTGCCCTCTTTTGGGGCTGTGGGTAAACCGGGGAATTCCTGTGACGGCCGCCGTCAAGGAATGCCTGCGCATTCCCCGAAAAGGGGCAAAGAGGCGGCGTCGAGTCGACCTTCTTCCCTTGTGTACAGGGTGAGTTGAGGCCCGGTTGTCCACAGGGGTGGGGGGAATCCCCGGAGTTATCCACAGGCTGTGTGTGAGATCTGTGGATGTCGCGGTGATCGCTGAGACCCCCAAGTGCTCGGCGATGGATTCCCCTATCAAACCGCGTTCACACACTCCACAAGAGAGGAATCCCTCACTCCAAAGAGTTGGTCGAGGGAATTGGGGTGACAAGTGAGTGATGTTCGACGATGGGGCCGCATGCGGCTTATGGGGCGATGTGACCGCCTCGCCGGATTGATGATGTCGACTTATCCCCAGCATGCCGCGTCAGCCTGTGGATAACTTTTCCGCAGCGATTCCGACGATCCCCAGCAGCCGGGCGGCGCTCAGCCCCGGACCCGCCTCAGCCCCGGACCCGGCTCAGGCCCGGACCCGGCTCAGGCCCGGCCGTCCTGGCAGCGGGCCAGCCACTCCGCCGCCTCCGTGAACGCCTCGTCCGAGGTGCCGTGCCGCAGCTCCGCCAGGTCCTCCGCCGTCACGCCCGCCCGGGGATACGAGCCCAGGAACCGCACCTTCGGGCAGATCCGCTTCAGCCCCATCAGGGCCGAGCCCACCCGCCGGTCGGTGATGTGCCCCTCACAGTCCACCGAGAAGCAGTAGCGGCCGATGCCCTCGCCGGTCGGGCGCGATTCGATCCGCATCAGGTTGACCCCGCGCGCGGAGAACTCCTGCAGCAGCTCCAGCAGCGCGCCCGGATGGTCGTCCCCGAGCCAGATCACCACGGACGTCTTGTCCGCGCCCGTGCGGGCGGCGGGCCGGGCGGGGCGGCCGGCCAGGACGAAGCGGGTCATCGCGTTCTGCGCGTCGTGGATGTCGGTGACCAGCGGCTCCAGACCGTACCTGGACGCCGCGAACTCGCCCGCGAACGCCGCGTCGTACCGCCCCTCCTGCACCAGCCGGGCGCCGTCCGCGTTCGAGGCGGCCGATTCCCACAGGGCGTCCGGGAGGTTCGCCGCCAGCCAGTTGCGGACCTGGGGCTGGGCGACCGGATGCCCGGTCACCGTCTTGATGTCCGCCAGCGCGGTGCCCGGCCGTACCAGCAGGGCGAAGCTGATCGACAGCAGCACCTCGCGGTAGATCATCAGCGGTTCGCCGGTGGCCAGCTCGTCGAGGGTCGCGGTGACGCCGCCCTCGACCGAGTTCTCGATGGGGACCAGCGCGGCCGCCGCGGCACCGGAGCGCACCGCGTCGAGCGCCACCGGCACCGAGACCATCGGTACCAGCTCCCGGGTGGCGGCCTCCGGCATGGACCGCAGGGCGGCCTCGGTGAAGGTGCCCTCGGGGCCGAGGTAGGCATAGCGGCTGGCCGACATCACGGTCGCTCCCTGTGATCAGACGAGACCGCCACGATACTCGCGTCCCCGAACCCGGCGGACTCGCCGGTCACCCCTTGGACGCGGGCGACCGGGGGCGGCTCGTCCCCGTCTCCTATCCCTCCAAGAGTGCCTGACCCACGTACTCGCCCGGGGCGCAGCCCGGGGGCACCGCGAACAGCGCGCTGGCCTCGTGCCGCAGGAACCGCGACAGATCGTCCCCCAGGTCCAGCTTCCGCTGCACCGGGACGAACCCCTTCATCGGATCCGCCTGCCAGGCGATGAAGAGCAGCCCGGCGTCCGGCGCCCCGTCGTCGCGGAAGCCGTCGTGGTACGAGAAGGGCCTGCGCAGCATCGCGGCGCCCTGGTTGGACGCGGGCGCCGCGACCCGCACATGGGCGGCGCCCGCGATGGCCAGCGCACCGTCCGCGTTGACCTTGTCGAGCCGGACCGGGGTGGTCTCCGTGCCGCCGGACAGCGGGGCGCCGTCGGACTTGCGGCGGCCGACCACCTTCTCCTGCCGCTCCAGGGAGAGGTGGTCCCAGGTGTCCAGCAGCATCCGGATGCGCCGGACGACCGCGTAGGAACCGCCCGCCATCCACGCGGGCTCGCCCTTCTCCGGTACGAAGATCCGCCGTTCGAAGTCGTCGTCGGCCGGCTTGGGGTTGTTGGTGCCGTCGATCTGTCCCATGAGGTTGCGGGTGGTCATGGGGCGGTCGGTGGCGCCGGGGGTGCGGTTGAAGCCGTTCATCTGCCAGCGCAGCCGGGCCGTGCCCGCGGCCTCGCGCTGCAGTGCGCGCAGCGCGTGGAAGCCGACCAGCGCGTCATCGGCGCCGATCTGGATCCACAGATCGCCATTGCTGCGCTTGGGGTCGAGCTCGTCCGAGACGAAGTCGGGCAGCGGAGCGAGCGCCTCCGGCAGCTGGTCGTCGAGTCCCGCCTTGCCGAAGAAGGTCCGCCCGAAGCCGAAGGTGACCGTAAGGGACGACGGACCGGCATCGAGCGCGATCCCCGTGTCGTCCGGCGGGGTCTCGCCCGCCATCAGCTCCTTCGCCGTTCGCGACCAGCGGCGCAGCAGTGCGGCGGCCGCCTTGCGGTTCGCACCGGGCGCCAGGTCGAAGGCGAGCAGATGGCCGTGGCCCTGGAGAGGGGTGGTGATGCCCGCCTGGCGCCTGCCGTGGAAGGGCACGGCGGTGGCGCCCAGGGAGCTGAGGGGTTCGGGTACCTCCCGCGTCGCCTCGGACGCGTAGGCACCGGCGGCTCCGCCGGCGACCAGTCCGGCCGCGCCGGCGGCACCCGCCGAGCCCAGCAGACGCCGCCGGGAGATGCCGGACGAGGGTGCTTGCTCTGTCGTCATTGCGCGACTTTCACGTTCCTGGTCTCCGTCACCTGGTCGATGTCGGAGGTTCGTACGGTCAGGGAGAGCTGCCAGGTGCCGGCCATGGGGAGCTGGACGGTCTTGGCGCTCCAGTGCCCGGTCGAGAGGCGCTCGAGCGGGATGCGCAGCGGCCCGATCCCCTTCGACTTGAGCGTCAGCGACAGCTTGACCTCGGGGACGTCCACGGGACGGTCCGCCAGGTCGGTGGTGAAGACATGCAGCGCGTTGTCACCCGGCAGAGCGGGTTCGATCATGACAACGGCCTTACCGCGGCCGCTCTTGGGGCCCGTGTTATAGGGGACGAGCACGCTCACCGGGTCGACGTTCAGCTGGCCGCCGGGCTTGGTGGCCGGGGCGCTCGCCTGCTGGGTCTCGGCCCGGCCGGGCTGGGTGCCGCTCAGCACGGTGGCCACCGCCAGCAGCACGACGGCCACGATGGTCTCGGCGATCACCGACCGGCGCAGACCGCTGCGCTCGCGGTCGGCGTCGCGCTCCCGCAGCGTGGCGGTCTTGTCCTTGGCGGCCCGCTGACGGGCGAGCTGGGCGGCGCGTTCGGGATCGTCGGCGTTGGTGTCGTCAGCGTCGCCGGCACCGTCACCGGGCTTGTCTCCGGACCCGGTCTCGGCGTCGGCAGGGGTGTCGACCGTCGCGTCGGCAGCGCCGGTACGGACCGGCCGCGCGGCCTTCACCGCGGCCTTGGCCTCAGCCTTGGTCCCGGCCTCCGCCTTGATCCCGGCCTCAGCCTTGGTCCCGGCCTCCGCCTCGGCCTCCGCGTCCGCCTCGGCCTCCGCGCCTGTCTCCTCCGCCGCGTCCGTCTCCTCCGCCGCGTTCGCCGTGGCATCCGTAAGGCGGCCGGTCCAGCGTCGCGACATGGCCGCGATGCCCAGGAGCACCGCCACCAGACCCATTTTGACCAGCAGCCATCGCCCGTACTCGGTGTCGGTCAGCGCCCCCCAGGAGCCCACCTGCCGCCACGACTGATACAGCCCGGTGACCACCAGGGCGACGACCGACCCGAAGGCCAGCCGCGAGAAGCGGCGCACGTCCGCCCGCCCGATCGGCTCACCCGCCCGGAGCGTCACCGCGAGCGAGGCCAGACCGCCCAGCCACACCCCGACCGCGATCAGATGGATCATGTCCACCGGCATGGCCAGCTGCCGCTGGAGGCCGACCGAGGCGTGCTCGGCCATCGCCCAGGTCGCGGAGAGGCCCACCGCCATCACCGTGCCGCCGAAGCCCAGCCCGAAGGCGAGGTCCTGGCGGCGCCGCGCGTCCGCCTCCCGCTCCCCGGTGCGACGGGTGTACGAGCCGAAGAGGACGGCCAGGAAGACCGCCGCCGCGCCGAGCAGCAGCAGCCGGGACAGCAGTGCCGCGCCCGGTTTGGTGGACAGCACATCGCCCAGCCGGCCGAGGTCGAGGATCCCGCCGATCCCCTCGCCGTCGGTGTACGGCCCGCGCAGCAGCAACAGCAGCAGGCTGGCCGTGAAGACCGTCACCCAGCCGCCCACGGCGATCTTCCGCACCGGGCGGGAGGACCGGCAGAACCCGGCGAACACACTGCCGCCGACCAGGGCCGCGAACCCGCCGTAGGCGGCGTACCGGCCGATTCCGTAGAGCGTGCTGACGGTGCTGTCGGACGCCTCGCCCGTGGGCACCTTCGCCGTGGTCTTGGACGGGGCGCCGATGGAGAAGGTGAACGCGCCGCTCACCGGGTGGCTGTCCTCCGAGACCGCCTTCCACGCCACCGTGTAGGTGCCGTCCGGAAGCCCGGAGTGCAGCCCGGCGGCGGCGGTCGACGACTTGCCGCCGACATGGGCGGTCTTCCCGGTGTCCACGCGCTTGCCCTTGGGGTCGAGCACGCGCACCGAGTCGCCGGAGAGCAGCACGCCCTCCGAGAAGTCCAGCGTGACCTCCCTGGGCGCGGTCTTCACCACCGAGCCGTCGGCGGGGTCGGTGGAGGTGAGCGCGGCATGCGCGGACGCGGAGCTCGCGCCCACGCTCAGCGCGCACAGCAGCGCGGCGAGCAGGGTGCCGCAGATCGCCATCAGCCGCCGGGCGGTCGCGGTGGTCCGGGAGGGGGTCGCGGTGGGCCCGGCGGGGGCCAGGGAGGTCAGCGAGGGCATCGGGTGTCAGTCCTTGGGGCGGTACGTCGTCGGCTCGACCGGGACTTTGATCTCGATGGGGTCGGATGTGGCGAAGTGCAGGGTGAAGCTGACCTTCTCACCGACCTTCGGCCGGTGGGAGAGGTTTGTCAGCATCAGATGATCTCCGCCGCTGGACAGCTCGACCCGGTCGTTGGCCGGGACGTCGAGCGAGCTCACCTGTTTCATCCGGGTGCCCTGGGTGGTGTGCAGGGTGACCTCGGAGGCGAGCGGAGTGGTGACGGACGTCAGCTCGTCGGCGCCGCCACCGGCGTTCCGCACGGTCAGATAGCCCGCCGCCATGTCGGTCAGGGGCGGCTGGGAGACATAGGCGCCGGTCACGGACAGCTTGGGGTCGCCCCCGCCCTTCCCGCCGCCGCCGTCGCCCGAGCAGGCGGCGAGCGCGGCGGACAGACCGAGGGCGAGGACGGCGGCGGCCGCCTTACGGAGGCCGGGAACGCCAGGGGCCGCCGCTGTCACGGGTTCCGCCCCTCGATGATCTTCGGCAGATCCTTGGCGTAACGATCCGCCGTGGCATCCGTCGTGTAGATCCAGTGACCCTTGTCGTCCTTGGGCGAGAAGCCGATCACCTCGGCGCCGTGGCTGACCGTGATGCTGCCGTCCTTCTCCTTCTTCGGCTTCTCGATGAAGATGCCCAGCGGCCGCGCGGCGGCCTCGATGGTGTTGAAGTCGCCGGTCAGGCCGACGAAGTCGGTGCCGCCCTGGGCGTCCAGCCAGGAACGCATCCGCTTGGGGGTGTCCCGGGCCGGGTCGGTGCTGACGAAGACGACGCGCAGCTTCTCCCGCTCCGCCTTGGGGAGCTTCTTCACGGCGAGGGCGACGTTGCTCATGGTCAGCGGGCAGACGTCCGGGCAGTGGGTGTAGCCGAAGAAGAGCAGGGTGGGCCGGCCCTTGGTCTCCTTGAGCAGGTCGTACTTCTTGCCGTCGGTGTCGGTGAGGGCGAGGTCCGGCTTGGCCTTCGCCTGGTCGAGGACGATGGCCTGCCCCGACTTCTGGCCGCCCTTGACCTCGGCGGCGGCCGCGTTGTCGCCCTTGCCGCCGCTGTCCGAGCCGCCGCAGGCGCTGAGGGTGAGCGCGGCGGCGGCGACGATGGCGGTGGCCAGGATTTTGGTGCGCATGGAGCTGTTCTCCAAAGAGAGAAGTGGTTCGGTGGCGCGCGGGGGCGGCGGACACGGGCGTCCGCCGCCCCCGCCGGGATCACACGGCCGGTTCACGACCGGTGGTCACCGGCGGTTACCCGCGTACGGTCGGGTGGTCGACGGTCAGGCGGAGCGGCGGCGGCTGACGACCACGCCGTAGGCGACACCGGCGGCGCCGATGACGATGCCGACGATGCCCAGCACCCGGGCCGTGGTGTCGCTGCTGTCCTTGTCGTCGGAGGAGTCGGCCGAGGCGGAGTTCTCGGCGCCGGCCTTCTCGGAGCCGCTGTCCTTGCCCTGTCCGGAGGCCGCGGCGGCGTCATGGCCGTCCGAGCCCTCGGCCGGGGCGACCAGCTTGAGCACCGGCGCCGGGTTCTCCGGTTCGGCGGCGCCCTCCTTGGGCTCCTCGATCCAGCGCACGACCTCCTTGTTGTCGTACGTCTGGAGCGCCTTGAAGGCGAGCTGGTCGGCGTCGTCGGGCAGCTGGCCGACCGACAGCGGGAACTGCTGGAACATCCCCGGCTCGATCTTCCCGCCGGACCAGGTGACCTTGGTGACCGCCTCGCTGATCTTCTCGCCGTGCATCTCCATGGGCTTGGGGAGCTTGGACTTGGTGACCTTGACGTCCCAGCCGGGCACCGGCTGGGGCATCACCGAGGCGAGCGGATGGTCAGCGGGCAGGGTCACCTCGAGCTTGACGGTGGAGGCGTCGTCGCGCTCGTTCGGCACCTTGAAGTTGATGGTGCTGTAGCCGCCCTTCTCGGCCTCGCCGGGCTGCACGCTGACGTGCGCGAAGGCGGGGCCCGCGGCGAGCAGCACCAGGCCGCCCGCGGTGAGGGCTCCGATGACCGGCAGACGGCGAAGAGGCATGGCGTTCATGTCAACACTCCAGGGACAGGAATGATCAGATGGGTGGGCGCGCGTGCGGCGACGTCGCGGCCACCCTCCGGTCCCGCTGGAGGAGTGTCGCGTCGGTCAGGCCGCGAGGTCGCAGGCCGGCGGTCCCCGCCTGATCACGCTGTGCTGGAGGACGAGGGCCGTCGTCCCGCCCTCGTCCCGATCGGCCGTGCGCGGACGGCACGGCCCGCCGTAAGGCGCTCCCGAAGGGGCCAGGAGCACCCGTACGAGCTTCAGGGCGGCGCGCAGCGCCCGTACGAGCGCGGCCTCCGCGACCCCGCGCGCCCCGTCCACCGACAGCCGCACCGCCCGCCATACGGCCATCTCGCCCCGGCGCAGCAGCCAGCCGATGGCGAGCGCGGCGAGCAGATGGCCCAGGGTCATGGGCAGTGACGGCAGCAGGCCCGCCATCCCGGCCGCCCGCTCCGCCGGGGCGGCGGACGACGGCATGGTGTGCGGGCTGTGCGCGGCGGACGGGTCGATGCCCGCGTGCGCGACGATCCGATGGGCCGTGGTGGCGTCGAGCCGTCCGGGGCCCGACGCGCACAGCAGCCTGGCGGCCAGGCCGATGACGTGGCCCTGGGCGGCGTCGGCCCGCTGGGCGGCCTCCTCGGCGGCCGTCGCCCGGTGTTGCCCGAGCGCGAAGAGCGCGTGCAGCGCGAGCTGCCCGACGGCCAGCAGGGCCGCTATCCCGGGCAGCGACCGCTCCCGCCCGGCCAGCGTCAGCGCCACCGTGAACATCGCCGCGCAGCCCACGCCCACCGTCCACAGCGGCACGGTCGCGCAGGAGGCCAGCACGTGCCCCGCCGCGGACAGCACGACGCAGACCGCGGTGAAGACCGCGGCCCGCAGCATTCGCAGATCGGCGCCGGCACGGGCGACAGGGGAAGCCATGGCGGCGCCATCATCCCACTGGGTGGGCGCATTCCCTACGGCGGGTGGGGCGTACCGGCGCACACCGGGACAGGCCCATACACCGGTTCGCGCATCGAGCGCGTCCGCCGAATGAGCGGAGTCACGTTGATAAGACGCTTACGGACCATGGACCCAGGCAATACGTAACGGTATGTCGAGCCGCGGCCGGGAGGCTGGAGCATGAGCATCTGGTGGTCACTCCATTTGCCCCGCGAGGCGGCGAGCGTTCCGCTCGCACGACGACTGCTCCTCGGCACCATGGAGACGGCCGGAGTCGATCCGGAGATCTCCTACGATCTGTCGGTCGCCCTCTCCGAGGCGTGTGCGAACGCGGTGGAGCACGGGGGTCGCGACGGCACGGGCGGGGATTATCGAGTCACGGCCTATATCGACGGCGACACCTGCCGTATCGAGGTCACCGACTCCGGCCCCGGCTTCGCCGGACGCGGCACCGTCCGCCGCGAGGGCCGCACGCGGAACGAGCGGCGTCCGGCGGGCGCGCCGAGACCACAGCAGCCGCGCAGTCCGGCTCCGCCACAGGCGGAGCACGGGCGGGGGCTTTTCCTCATCGAGGCTCTCACCGACCATGTCCGCTACCGGGACCGTCCGGGGCGCGGCGGGGTGGTGGTGAGCTTCGACAAGATCCTCAAGTGGCGTGAAGGGGCGCTGCTGAGGGCGTCGTAACCGCGTCGTAGCCCTTCAACGAGCTCAGGGCGTCAGGCGCGTCAGGTGGCCGTCTGTTCGGTCCGGTCGATCTGATCGGTCTGATCGGTCTGGTCGGGCGGCAGGGCGCGGCACAGCGCGTCCAGCGCTCCCGCGAAGGAGTGCTCGGGCGGGGTCGCGTAGCCCACCACGAGCCCGTCGGGGTGGGGTGCGGTGGCGTCCGGGTGGCGGTAGCCGCCGAGGCCGTCGAGCGCCAGCCCCTGCCAGGCGGCGGCGCGCAGGGCGGACCGCTCGGTGCTGGGCGGTAGCTCCAGCACCGCGTGCAGCCCGGCCGCGATCCCCGAGACGCGGACATGGGGCGCGCGTTCGGCGAGGGTGGCGACGAGCTGATCGCGCCGACGGCGGTAGCGCTGGCGCATCCGGCGCACATGGCCGTCGTAGCCGCCCGATTCGATGAAGTCCGCGAGGGTCAGCTGGTCGATGACGCCGGTCCAGCCCTCGCGCTCCCCCTTGGCGGCCAGCACGCGGTCGACCAGCTGGTCCGGCAGGACCATCCAGCCCAGCCGCAGGGCCGGGGAGAGACTCTTGCTGACCGAGCCGAGGTAGAGCACCCGTTCGGGGTCGAGGCCCTGGACGGCGCCCACCGGACGGCGGTCGTAGCGGAACTCCCCGTCGTAGTCGTCCTCCAGGACCAGACCGCCGCTCTCCCGCGCCCAGGCGACGGCCGCGGCCCGCCGCTCGGGGTGCAGCGGACCGCCGGTGGGGAACTGGTGGGCGGGGGTGAGCAGGGCCGCCCGTAGGCCGTCGAGGGCGGTCAGTCCCTCCGTAAGGGCGCCATCGGCGTCCAGCGGAAGCGGGATCGTACGGATCCCGGCGGAGCTCAGCAGCGAGCGGTGGAACGCCAGGCCGTAGGACTCCACGGCCATCCGCGGACGCAGCAGCCGGGTGCCGCTCAGCAGCCTCAGGGCGTGCGCGAAGCCCGAGCAGACGACGATCCGGCCGGGGTCGGTGCGGACGCCGCGGGCGCGGGCGAGGTAGTCGGCCAGGGCGCGGCGCAGCTCCGGGCGGCCGCGCGGATCACCGGGGCCGAACGCCTCATGCGGCGCGGCGGTCAGCGCGCGGCGGGCCGAGGCGAGCCAGGCGGTGCGGGGGAAGGCGGCGGCGTCCGGCTGGCCCTGCAGCAGGTTGTGCACCGGTCGCGGGGCGGGCCGGGGCGCGCGAGGGCCGCCGCCCGCCCCGGCCGACCGCCCGCCGGGCCCCCGGCCGGGCGCGCGCCGCCGTGGCGGGGGCGGTGCGGGGCGGGGCGCCACCCGGGTCCCGGAGCCCTGGCGGGCAGTGAGCCAGCCCTCGGCGACCAGCTCGGCATAGGCGTCGGCGACCGTGTTCCGGGCGATCCCCAGGTCGGCGGCGAGGGAGCGGTAAGGCGGCAGCCGGGTGTCCGGGGCGAGCCGGCCGTCGCGGATGGCCTCGCGCAGCGCGGTCATCAGGGCGGTCCTGCGGCTGCCAGCGCGGGCGAGCTCCAGATGGAGGTCACTGCCGAGGATCTCCGCCGAATTGACCCATGAATCCGCCATGGAAATGCACCCTACAGAGGGTCGCTTAGCGGCCTAATTTCATTCCCATGACGACTACGACAGCGACGACGACGGCGGCGCAGACGACGACCACAGCGGCGACAGCGACGGCGGCACAGACGACGACCACAGCGGCGAGGGCGACGGCGACGGCGGCGCGGCAGACCGGACGGGTCGACTTCGCGAAGGCCGCCCCCAAGGCCTTCAAGGCGCTGATCAGCCTGGACGCGGCCGCCCGCGAGGGACTGGACCCGGCCCTGGTGGAACTGGTGCAGATCCGCTCCTCCCAGCTCAACAACTGCGCCTACTGCCTCCATATGCACACCACCGACGCCCATGAGGCGGGCGAGAGCGATGAGCGCATCGCCCTGGTGGGGGTCTGGGAGGAGGCCGGTAAGGGCGGCTTCTACACCGAGAAGGAGCAGGCCGCCCTGGCGCTCACCGAGGCCGTCACACTGCTGCCGGGCGGCGTCCCGGACGAGGTCTACGAACGGGCCGCCCGGCACTTCGAGGAGCCGGAGCTGGCCCGGCTCATCGCCCTCATCTTCACGATCAACTCCTGGAACCGGATCGCGGTGACCACCCGCAAGGTGCCGGGACAGGGCTGAGAACGCACGGTGGGGAGCGGCGCCGCCGCTCCCCACAGGATCACGTGATCACACGATGAGCCGCCGCCTCACGCGGTCAGGCGGGCCATCCACGCCTCGACGTCGTCGGCGGTCCGCGGCAGCGCGGCCGACAGCACGCGGTTGCCGTCCTCCGTCACCAGGATGTCGTCCTCGATCCGCACGCCGATGCCCCGGTACTCCTCGGGCACGGTCAGATCGTCGGGCTGGAAGTACAGCCCCGGCTCGACCGTCAGGCACATCCCGGGCTCCAGGGTGCCGTCCACATAGGTCTCGGTACGGGCCACGGCGCAGTCGTGGACGTCCATGCCGAGCATGTGGCCGGTGCCGTGCAGGGTCCAGCGGCGCTGCAGCCCCAGCTCCAGCACCCGCTCCACCGGGCCCTCGACAAGGCCCCACTCGACGAGCCTGGTGGCCAGGACGTGCTGGGCGGCGTCGTGGAAGTCGCGGTACTTCGCCCCCGGCCGGACCGCGGCGATGCCCGCCTCCTGCGCCTCGTACACCGCGTCGTAGATCTTGCGCTGCAGCGGGCTGTAGGTGCCGTTCACCGGCAGCGTGCGGGTCACGTCGGCGGTGTAGAGGGTGGTGGTCTCCACGCCCGCGTCCAGGAGGAGCAGATCGCCGGAGCGGACCGGGCCGTCGTTGCGCACCCAGTGCAACGTGGTGGCGTGCGGGCCCGCGGCGCAGATGCTGCCGTAGCCGACGTCGTTGCCCTCGACCCGGGCCCGAAGGAAGAACGTTCCTTCGATATAGCGCTCGGACGTCGCCTGCGCCTTGTCGAGTACCTTGACGACGTCCTCGAAGCCGCGGGCCGTCGAGTCGACGGCCGCCTGCAGCTGGCCGATCTCGAACTCGTCCTTGACCAGGCGCTGCTCGCTGAGGAAGACCCGCAGCTCCTCGTCGCGCTCACCGGTGACCTTGTCGGTCAGCGCGGCCTCCAGGGCGGCGTCGTGACCGCGCACGATACGGACCGGGCCGGTCGCGGCCCTGAGCTCGTCGGCCAGCTCGCGGACGTCCTTGGCGGCCAGGCCCAGCCGCTTCTCGGCCTCCGTAAGGCTGAGCCGGCGGCCGACCCACAGCTCGCCGTGGCCGTCCAGCCAGAACTCGCCGTTCTCCCGGTTGGAGCGCGGCAGCAGGTACAGCGTCGCGGTGTGGCCGCCGCCCGCCTCGGGCTCCAGGACCAGCACCCCGTCCTCGGTCTGGTCGCCGGTGAGGTACGCGTACTCGGTCGAGGCGCGGAAGCCGTAGTCCGTGTCGTTGGAGCGGGTACGGAGATTGCCCGCGGGGATGACCAGGCGGTCGCCCGGGAAGCGCGCGGAGAGCGCGGCGCGGCGGCGGGCGGTGTGCGGAGCCTGCTCGACGGGCTCCAGGTCGTGCAGCTCGGTGTCCGCCCAACCGGACTGCATGTTCGCCGCAAGCTCGTCGGAAACGCCTGGGTAGAGGCCGTTCTTCCGCTGCTTGATGGGCTCCTCGCCTTCCGGGTTCTCCGGGGCTTCGGGAGTGGGCTCCTCGGTCACGTCTTCCTCCTCGAACTGGACCCCACCCATCGTATGTGCGGGGGCGCGACGGCAGGGAGGGCCCGAAGCGCGGGGCGACCACGGCTCCAGCGGGCGCCGTGGTCCCCCTCGAGCCTCGGCCGAACGCGCGCCTCAGCAGAAGTCGGGCCCCAGCCGAACGCGCGCCTCAGCAGATATCAGGCCCCAGCCGAACGCGAGCCTCAGTCGAACGCGCGCCTCAGTCGAAGTGGGCCACGAGCAGGACCAGGTCCTCGGTGCCGTCCTCCGAGGGCCGCCCCGCCGGGGCCGCCGGGCCGTCGGGGAGGACCGTACGGAGCACATGGTCGGCGAAGGCGTCTGGATCGCCCCGGACGCCCTTGGGCGCGCTCGCCGCGGCCGTCTGCAGCCGGGTGAAGGCCCGGTCCATCGGCTCCCCGGTGCGGTGGAGCAGCCCGTCGCTGTAGAAGAGGAGCGTTTCCCCGGACGACGGTGCGATCTCGACGCTGGGCGCCTCCCAGCACGAGAGCATCCCCAGCGGCGCGGACAGGGTGGTCTCCACGAACTCGGTGCGCCGCTCCCCGGTGAGCAGCGGCGGGCAGTGCCCGGCCCCGGCCAGCACCACCTTGCGCGTCCCGGGCTCGCAGTAGGCGAAGAGGGCGGTCGCGGAGCGGGCGGGCTCGGTGAGCCGCAGCAGCAGCTCCAGATCGGACAGGACGGCGACCGGGTCCTCGCCCTCCATCACCGCGTACGCCCGCAGCGAGGCCCGCAGCCGCCCCATCGCGACCACGGCGCTCGGCCCGGAACCGGTGACCCCGCCCACCGAGAGCCCGAGCGCCCCGTCCGGCAGCGGCAGCGCGTCGTACCAGTCCCCGCCGCCGTGCGGACCGGGGTGGTGGCGAACGGCCAGACGCACCCCGGGGACCCGGGGCAGCCGGGTGGGCAGCAGCTCCTCCTGGACGGTCGCGACGGCGGCGCGGGCGCGGGAGAGCTCGATCAGCCGGGCGATGTGCGCGGCGGCGTACTGGCAGTACAGGCCCACGAGGTGACGCTGGCGCTCCCCGGGCTCGGCGGGCTCGTCATAGAGCCAGGCGGCTCCGCCGAGCCGCCCCGAGGGTCCGCCGGCGGCCATGGCCGCGGCGATCCCGGGCGGGGCCGCGGCGACGGAGGCGGCATCGCGGCCGTGGCCGGTGCCGGGGGCGCTCGCCGTGCCGGGGGCGCCGGGGGCCGGGCGGTCGCCCGCGCCCGCCGGGGAGCCGGTGCCGGACCCGTCCGCGTCGGGGGCGGGCGAGGGGATGGCGGTGAGGACGGGCGCGGTACAGGGGGTGGTCCGGAACGGGTCGAGCGGCACCGCGTAGCTCGCGGCGAAGCCGAGCCGTGCGGCCACCTCGCGGTGACGCGGGTCGAGGTCGGCCTCGCCGGCGATATCGGGGTGGGTCACATCGGCACGCCGCTCACCACCCGGCTCGGGCAGCCCGTCGAGGAGATGACCGGCGGAGGCGGAGCCGCGCGGAATGGTCTCGATCTGGCCGAGATCGGCGTGGCCGAGGCCGAGACCCACGGTGGTCACCGGGCCGAGTCCATCGGCCGGTTCGAGCGCCACCAGCCCGCGCCGGGCGCCGACCAGGGCCGCGCCCGCGCGCAGCAGTTCACGCAGCGCCTCGTCGAGCGTCCCGGTCCTGACCAGCCGCTCGGTGAGCTCATGAAGGGTGGTGAGATCCGAGACCCAGCTGGCGAGCCGGTCCTGGACACCGGGGTCGGCATCGGTCAGGGGCGGGGGAACGGGGCCCGGGACGGGGTCCGCAGTTTGCGTGGGCGAGGGGAGGGAAGGATCGATTCCAGCCACTTTCGGCGCGTGGGGCGAGTTCATGGCCCGCTGCCTTCACCCGCCGGGTCCGGCTCGCTCAATAGCATCGCAAACCCCCTGTCGTGCTGCGCCGCTACTGTGCCGCTACTGTCTCCAGATGTACACGGAGCGGAGATGCGATGTCCAGCATCGTCCCGGTGGTCTTGTTGGTGTCTGGGGGGAATTGAACTTGGCTGAAAAAAAGTCGTTAGGCTGTCCCTTCGAGGTCGACTGACGTCATTCGACAGCGCGTCGTCTCCACCGCGGCGGGTACACATTCGGAGAAGGGGCAGGGGCAGTTCGGATCGCCCCGGAACCCCGCGGCCGGTCCAGGCGTCATAGACCACAACGGCCGCGCCCATCCCCGAGTGGCGAGGAAAACGCACCAACCGGACGGCAAGCGCCATGCGCGCGCCACCCCTCGCCACGTTCCACGCTCGGCCCGCGGCATGATGCGCTGCCTTGTACGCGCAGTGACTTGTGATCCACCTGCTGTGACGGGCCGAACGATGCCGTACAGCGCCACGTAAGTCCAAGTGAAGTGCCATCTGAAGTGCGATGTAGTGCGATGGACAGCCCTCGGCGTTAACGGAAAGGAACGAGCGCTCATGCGCGAGATCCTCGGAAGGCGACGCAAGTTCTCGCTGCGGCGCGGCGCGCGATCGCCGCTGCTGCGTGCGGCGCTCACCTGCGCCACCGAGTGGCAGTGGCCCGTGGTCCCGGGCGTCGGACTCCGGTCCGGCGGCGGACGGCCCCGGGTATGCGGCTGCCCCGACCCGGAATGTGCGGTTCCGGGTGGTCATCCGTTCGACCCTGTTCTCCTTGCCGCCACCACCGACCCGCGGATGGTGCGCTGGTGGTGGACCAACCGGCCCAGCGCGCCCCTGCTGCTGGCCACCGGCGGCCTCGCGCCCTGCGCGGTGAGCCTGCCCGCGGTCGCCGGAGCGCGGGCGCTGGCGGTCTTCGACCGGGCGGGGGTGCGGCTCGGCCCGGTGGTCGCCACACCCACCCGCTGGTCGCTGCTGGTGGAGCCGTACTCCCTCGAAGACCTCGGCGAGCTGCTGAACCAGCAGGACTGGGTGCCCAGCTCGCTGCGGTTCCACGGAGAGGGCGGCTATGTGGTGCTGCCGCCGTCGCAGACGGGCCTCGGGCGAGTGCGCTGGGAGCGGCCGCCGCTGCGCCGCTCCGGGAGGCCCTGGCTGCCTCAGGTGGCCACCGTGGTGAACGCCTTGGTCGAGGCGAGCACCAGCGCGCCCGACGGGGGCAGCCGGCTCGCCTATTGAGGGCGGGCCCCGGGTGCGGGGGTTCGGGGGCCGCTGAGCGCGAGGCTCAGGGGCAGGGATGTGTGGGGCTCGGAGGCCAGGAGGCATTTGCCTGGCTCCGAGCCCGCTCTTTTCCGGCGTGGGCTCCGAGCCCGCCCTTTTCCTGCGGTACGGCGCTCTCCGGGCGGGATCCCGAAATTCAGGGCGCTGAGGTTCCGAGGTCAGCGGTTCCGGACTGCGTGGTCAGGCTTCGCGCCGCGGTTTTCGGGCTCGGGCTCCGGGCTCGGGATCCGAACTCACGTTCCAGGCTCAGGCTTCGGACTCGCTTCGGGATCCGACGGCAACTCCCATGGCGCCGAGGGCAATTGGTCCGTACCATTTCCCGGCCGCTTCGTGCCGCCCCGCCCGTCTCCCGCGCCGGCGTCCGGACGCGGACATGGAAGCGCCCGGTCGCTGGCGACGGGGGATGCACCAGCGACCGGGCTTTTAGAACCGTAACAAGAGATCGGCCGATAGCAAATTCGATCGCGGATTTCCGGACGCCTATTTGCAGGGCGTAACGGTGAGTTGTGAGCAGCGTCACGTCACCCGGTGGCGCCCTCCGGCCGTCCGGCGATCGTCAGCTCAGCGTCACCTGACGGTTGGTGAGGCCACCCCGGGCGCGCCGCTGCTCGGGCGTCAGCGGGGTGTCGGAGGCGAGCGCCTCCGCGAGCCGCTCGGCGAGGTCCACGGCCGGCTTCTCGGTGTCCTCGGCGCTCATCCCGCGTGGCAGATCCCACACCGGCACCGTGAGCCCATGGGCCCGGAAGGAGCCCACCAGCCGGGTGTTCTCGCCGAGCGAGGAGGCACCCGCGGCGTGCAGCCGGGCGAGCGCGTCGAGCAGCTTCTCCTCGGGGTGCGACATCACCCAGCGCAGGTGGTTCTTCTCCGGCGTCTCGCACCAGTAGGCCGCCTCCACGCCGGTGAGCCGGGCGGTGGGGATCGCGGCCGTGTTGGCCCGTTCCAGGGACGCGGCGACCTCTCCGGTCGCGTTCGCGGCATCGTCGAGCCAGAACTCGAACCCCTCGTGCAGGGTCGGCGAGAAAGTGCCCTTCGGGTCGAGCAGATCCTGCAGCCGCGGACCGTCGCCCGGAGCCCGCTCGGCGGACACCGGAGTGCCCGGATCGGCGGTCAGCGCCCGGCGCAGGGTGTCGGCCAGGTCGCGGCTGATGTCACCGGAGGGCGTGTCGTTCTGCAGACCGAGCAGTACGGCACCGCTGTCGCGGCGCAGCGCGGGCCACGCCATGGGCAGCACGGTCGCCAGGGTGACCGACGGAACCCCCTCGGGCAGCCCCTCGGCGAGGGGCAGCTCGACGGTCGCGGCGGGCACCAGCTCGCGCAGGGCCACCCAGTCGCATTCGTTGGGGAGCCCCTCGAAGGGGCGCTGCACCAGCTCGGTGGCGGCGTGTGCGGCTTCCCTGCCGTGACAGGCCTTGTAGCGACGGCCCGAACCGCACGGGCAAGGCTCCCGCGCGCCCACCACAGGGATCTCGCCGTTGGCGACCTGTGGGCCTGTGGCCTTCGTCTGGGGGCGGCGCTTCTTGGCCATGGTGAGGCTGTCTCCCGATCTGCGGCTCAGGGCTTGCTCGTACGCCCGTGACGGTTGGCGTACGGCCGTGGCAGTGCTCTCCTACGGCGCGTACGACTGGTACGGGCGCGAGCCTAGCCCTTTGGCCGAACCGCGTCGGCTCCATGAGCCGCGTCGGCTACGCGAGCTCGTCCAGATCGGCGAAGTCCAGCTCGCGATCGAAATCGGGGTCGATGTTCGCCTCGACGTTCGAGCCCAGGTTCGCGTTGATATCAGCGTCGAGACCAGACTCGAGGGTCGCCCCGAGATTCGGCCCCAGGTTCGCGTCGAGACTCGCGTCGAGATTGGCGTCGAGATGCGGGTCGAGGTTCGCGTCGAGGCCCGGACGCAGCCCGGAGGCCAGCTCCGTACCCAGGTCGGGGGAGAGATCCGAGGGAAGCACGACGCGACGGGCGAAATCGTCGTCAGGCGGAAGAAGGGCCCATACGGTGACCTCGCCGACTCCGTCCCGCACGCCCCATTCCTCGGCCAGCGCCATGATGATGTTCAGTCCTCGACCGCCGCGTGCGGTGACCGAGGGATTGGCCGGAAGTGGCCTTGTGGGGCCTCCGCCATCCGTCACCTCTACCGTCAGCCGGTCGTCCTCGTCGACGCTCCATGCAGCCCGGACCGTGCCGCCACCATGGCCGGAACGCCACGGGCGACCATGTCGCCATGCATTGCTGAGTAGTTCTGAAAGGATCAATACAGCGTCGTCTATGACCGAATCCGATACCCCAGTCCTGCCCAAATCGACACGCATCCGCTGTCTTGCCGCGCGGACACCCGCAGGACCATGGGGTACGGCCATGGTCGACGACGTCGGCACCTGCCGTGCCACCACCAACGCCACCCCCGAGACCTCCTTCGCCCCACGCCACGGGATGAATGCCCCGCGGTGCTGGAGCGGAAACCGGCCAAGTGGCATCGCGTGACGCACTCGTCACGATCGAATACGTACCGAACGCGCCGGTGCACGCCTTGTAATGCCCATTATGAGCGTCCGAGTTGGGACAGTACCTGTTTGGGACGATTGGTGATCAGTGCGTCGACCCCGAGACGGACGCACAGGTCGACGTCCTCCGGTTCGTCGACCGTCCAGACGTGCACTCGGTGCCCCTCACGCTGCAGGCGCGCCACATAGCCGGGATGGTTCCGCACGATCCGGATGCTCGGCCCCGCGATCCGCACGCCGGCCGGCAGCTGCCCGTCCCGGTGGCGCGGCAGTATGAACTGCATCAGGTAGACGGTCGGGATGGCGGGGGCCCCACTGCGGATCCGGTGCAGGGAGCGCGCTGAGAAGCTCATCACACGGACGGGTGAACGTTCGCCGGGCGGCGGCGCGTCCAGGCCGTAGCGGCGCAGCAGCGCGAGCAGCCGCTCCTCCACCTGGCCCGCCCAGCGGGTGGGGTGCTTGGTTTCGATCGCCAGTTCGATACGGCGTCCCGCGTCGGCGATAAGCGCCAGGAGCCGCTCCAGGGTGAGGACGGAGGTGCTGTCCCGGCTGTCGCGGTCCGGCTCCTCCTTGTCGGTGGCCCGGCCCTTCCAGGAGCCGAAGTCCAGGGCCGCCAGATCGGACAGCTCCAGCGCCGAGACCGCGCCCCGGCCGTTGGAGGTGCGGTCGACGCGGCGGTCGTGGACGCAGACGAGGTGGCCGTCGGCGGTCAGCCGGACGTCGCATTCCAGGGCGTCGGCGCCCTCCTCGATTGCCTTACGGTAGGCGGCCAGGGTGTGCTCCGGAGCATCCTCGGAGGCACCGCGATGGGCGACGACGGAGACGGTGGGCGGCCCGGGGTGGCTGTCCCGGGCAGGGCGCGCATAGGTCACCGCGTTATGGTGCCACCGCCCGGTGATAGCCGGTGGACTCGGCCCCTCCGTACGTTCGCACGGAATGGCGGTGGGTCGATTTGTCCGGGATAAAGGGTGGTAGTCCGCAGGACCGCCGCTCCTTACGGCCGTCTGACGCGCTGTGGGAAAAGCTGACGACGGTAAGACGTACACGTGGGCCGTCGAGGAAATCTGTCGTGCACCTGAGGAGATTGCTGTGAGCACCGAGAACGAGGGCTCTGCCGTTCCGCCCGCGCCCGGGCCGCATCCGGCCCCTCCGGCGCCGCACCCGAACCCGGCCGTGCCACCGGCGCCGGACTACGAGCCCACCGCGGGCAGGCAGCCGACCGCGTCCGACGCGCCCATAGGCCCGCCCGACGCGGCAGGGCAGCCGGGAGCCTCCGGCCCCGCGTCCGGCGCCTCGGGCCCCGGTGCGGACGCCGGCCAGGCCGGCACATGGTGGTCGGCCGACGGCGGCCAGCAGCCCGGCGGCCCGGGCGAAGGACAAGGCGGGCAGGGCGGCCCGGGCGGACCGTGGGGGACCGCACCCGTACCGCCCTCCGGCCCGTCCGAGCGCAAGCCCCGCGGGCTGGTCGCCGCCCTGCTGGCCGCCGTGCTGGTCGCGGGCGCCATCGGCGGCGGCATCGGCTTCTGGGCCGCCGACCGGGAGAGCGACGGCAGCGACACCACCACCGTCTCCGCCTACGGCAACCCCAAGACGGAGAGCCGCGCGCCCGGCTCGGTGTCGAGCATCGCCAACAAGACCCTGCCCAGCGTCGTCACCATCGAGGCCCAGGGCAACAACGGCGAGAGCGGCACCGGCACCGGCTTCGTCTACGACAAGCAGGGCCACATCCTCACCAACAACCACGTCGTCGCCTCGGCCGCCGACAACGGCAAGCTGACCGCCACCTTCTCCAACGGCAAGCGGTACACCGCCCAGGTCGTCGGCCGCGCCCAGGGCTACGACGTCGCCGTGGTCAAGCTCAAGAACGCCGCGGGCGCCAAGCTCAACCCGCTGCCGCTCGGCAACTCCGACCGGGTCGCCGTGGGCGACGCCACCGTCGCCATCGGCGCCCCCTTCGGCCTCTCCGGCACCGTCACCACCGGCATCGTGAGCGCCAAGAAGCGCCCGGTCGCCTCCAGCGACGGGGGCGGCGGCAACGCCTCGTACATGAGCGCCCTGCAGACCGACGCCTCCATCAACCCGGGCAACTCCGGCGGCCCGCTGCTCAACGCGGACGGCGGCGTCATCGGCATCAACTCCGCCATCCAGTCCGCCGGCAACGGCAGCGGCCTCGGCGAGTCCCAGCAGTCCGGCAGCATCGGCCTCGGTTTCGCGATCCCGATCAACCAGGCGAAGAACGTCGCCGAGCAGCTGATCAAGAGCGGCCAGCCCACCTACCCCGTGATCGAGGCCACGGTCAGCACGAAGGACTCCGCCAACGGCGCCACCATCGCCTCCAACGGCACCGGCGGCAGCCCCGCCGTCGTCCCCGGCGGCCCGGCCGACAAGGCGGGCCTCAAGTCCGGCGACGTGATCACCAAGCTGGACGACACGGCCATCGACAGCGGCCCGACCCTCATCAGCGAGATCTGGACCCACCAGCCGGGCGACAAGGTCACTCTCACCTACAAGCGCGGTGGCAAGGTGTCCAAGGCGGACGTCACCTTGGGGAAGCGCAAGGGTGACAGCTGACACGCTAGGCTGATCCCCGCGCCACCGCGAGTGGCGCGGGGAGGCTTGCCCGAGCGGCCTAAGGGAACGGTCTTGAAAACCGTCGTGGCAGCGATGTCACCGAGGGTTCAAATCCCTCAGCCTCCGCACTGTTAACGGCCCCTGACCAGGTAAGACGGTCGGGGGCCGTCGCCATGCGTGCTCCCCGCCGGGCACCGCCGTTCCCCATGATTCCCCGCCCGATCGGGCACGGAAGGGGCACGGCCGTACACCCGCTGAGAGGGCCCCCGCCGACTACCGATTGATCGGAATCTCGTACACGATCTCGCAGTGAGCGGCGGGTACGACGATGTCCGCAGTCTCCACGGGCCGCCCCTGATCGCTGTAGTACGTCCGCCGGATGTGCGTGACGAGCGCGGCCTTCTGGATGCCGAGAAGCGACGCCTCCTCGGCGGTCGCCTGCCGGGGCTCCGGCTGCTCCACGGCATGGCTGACGGTGATTCCGATAGCGGCCATGCGATTGACGACGCCCGCCCCGGCGTGCGGCCCTCCCTCGGGGAGGACGACGAGCGTGCCGGCCGTGAGGTCGTACGGCTCCCAACTCGTCGAGAGCTGCACCGGCCTGCCGTCGGCCAGGAACTCGTACGACGTCCGAACGCACAACTCGCCCTCGGCGATACCGAGTCGCGCCGCGATCTCCGCCGGAGCCGGCACCTTGGCGTCGGTCCGGCTCTCCCAGTCGCCGTGCTTGCCGACGGCCTTCATGTCCGCACGGAACGGCGACCCTTCAGGCTGCACACGCGCTGACGACCGGACGACCCGCACCCGTTGCCGGGGCTCGGCGACGTAGGTTCCCGATCCGGCTCGGCCCTCCAGCACGCCCTGGGAAATCAGCAACTCCTGCGCCCGGCGGACCACGTTTTCGCCCACCCCGCACTCCTGGCCGATCTGGGCGCGGGACGGCAGGCGGTCCCCGGGCTCCCATGCGTGCTCCGCGATCCGCCGCCGGAGTTCTTCGGCGACGCGGAGATAGGGCGGCTGCTCAGGCATATGGAAAATCTAGTCCACTAGCTCTAATCTAGTTAACTAGCTTCACTGAAAGTGATCGCCGGTTTACGGAGGCTGCCCTGTGCCCGCTTCGGGAGTTAGCGCGGCGGCCATCGCCGCCCGGCTGTCCGCCGTCGGGCTCCCCACGCGCGTGGAGGAGCACGCCCGATTCACATCGATCGAAGCGGAGGTGCCGGAATCACTCTCCGCCGAGGCATGGAGGGAGGTCCTGGAGGCGGTAGCCGAGGCCGATCGGTTCGGGCTCCTCGCCACGTGCCTGAACGGCCGCACTCTGCGGGCGGTCGCATACAAACCGGTCCCCACGACGGGCGATGTCGGGGGACCGAGCCATCAGCGATAGGAGCTGATTCAGCGTGCTCAACCGTATCCGCCGCGCCGTCTCCCTCACCACGGCACGGCACTTCTCCAAGGGCAGGCACCGCCGCCCCTTAACGCCCTCCCGACCGGGTGTCGCTCCCACCGCCAATGCGCCCGCCGACGAACCGACAGTCGTCCTGAGCCGGGCTTCCGACTGGCCGCGGGACCGCTACTCGCTCAGGGCCGAGGAAACCGCGCTCGTCCGCCCGTACGTGCTGGCCTGGGAAAGGCGCGCACGACAGCACCCGAGGGTTGTCGTTGCTCCCCATCTGCCGACCGAGGCCCGGTCGGTCCTTCTGGGGGCCTGTTGATGCCCTCTCGACGGCAGACCCACAGCCCGGCCGCCTCGGCCACCACCTACCGCTCGCCCGCCTGCCGGATCGGCACACACGACGCCTGCACGGAGTCCTCTCCGGCTTCGGCGCCGGTCGACGTGCCGTTGATCTACGAGGCGTGCGCATGCCCGTGTCACTCGGCGTCCGGCCAGGCCGGGCCAGCGGAGGCGAAGCAATGAGCGACTGGGTACCCAGGGGCGCACCGACATCCAGTAGCGACATCCACCGAGAGGCAGACGCAGGGATGACGGCACAGAACGACCTGAGGCTTCTCCCGTGGGTTGGGCCAGAGGGCAAGCCGTGCTACCTGGACACCGACGACCGGGAGGGCTACATGTCCCGCTTGGCGGACCATATCGAGGCGGTACAACTCGGGATGGCGACCGAACTGCTCGGGCAGGCAGGCCAGGTACTCGACGATGAGACCGAAGATCTGGAGAAACTGAAGCTCGTCGCCGCGCAGTTGGCTAGCGCACTGCGGGACGTGCTGCGCGTGGCGACCAGCCGCGGGCACCGTCTGGTAACGCCTGAGTAGCACCCTCCGGGGAACGCCCGCTCGACTTGCCACGGCGGGTTCTGCCTAGCAGCCATGTGCAGCACAGCAGGGAGCCTCGGATACGTTCCGAGACCTCCCTGCTTTCTCTTGGCGACGCAAGGTCTGATGAACGCTTACAGCTTCGTCCGGCTCCCCCTCTGTCCACCTCGACTCTGCTGCTGTCGCACCCTCTCTCAGCAAGAGGGACCTGAGCTTGGGAATCACCGATGCTGAGCGGGCATCTGGCCGATGAACTGCGAGGATGCCTCCGGGGAGCCATGGTGGGCGGTGCTCGGATTGCCGTCATTGACTGTGGCTGATCGCCCGTTCTGGTGCGGCCCGCTCTCTGCCTCACCACTTGCACACGGCTCCGGAGGCCGTCTGGCCTAAAGTGCATCACCGCAGGCCGGGGCACTTGAGGCTTCTGCGCTGACCTTTCCCGTTCACGGATGGTCCGCTACGGGCTGCCGCCCCGAGTGGGTTCGATCAGGTGGAGGGTTCCCTGACCCAAAACGCAATGCGCTTGGTTTTTGCAGGCTCAGCGAGCGTCAAGGCAAATCCGTTACTGAAAGTGAATCTCCCCGTGGGATTTTTGCTGGCAGATTCGCTGTCGATCGCATGCCAGGCCACGGTGCCTGTCCGTTGCAAGTCGATATCAATGGAATGATGTGTAAATCTCAGATGCAGGATGTTTTCGACTGCTTCCGCAGACTCAAGGACTTGATCCTTGAGTGCATCAAGGTCCAAGTAGGTTTTTAGACTATTGATTCCGAACACTCGAAACGAACTCAGGGTTGCTCCGACTGCATGATCGGAGATCAACTTTGCGGCGGTGGCTACATCGGTGGCCTTGTTGGGCGAGCCGGGCATCCTGATTCCCTAAGGGGCGAGGCGGTCATGTAAAGGGGTTTGGTTTGTGATGCACCCTACCAACGCGGTCCGGGCGGCCGAGCCTGCTTGCCCAGTGTGGTGAGAGTGGGAGATGTCGTCTGCATCTCACTGCCGCGGCCCCTTGACAGGCAGTCGTCGTCTCGGCGAACTGACGCATCTACCCATCGCCACGCCAGCGTAAGACCCCGCCCTCCCTTGAGGCGCCCAGCCACCTACGCGAGTCAACCCACGGATCAGAGGTGGCGGAGCGGCGCGAGGGCTGCGTCCGGGCCGTGGGGACCCTTGGCGCCGCTGGCGACAACGGCCCACTTGGCGGCGCATACGATCTAGGTCTTGGTCCAGCGATGGGGACTAAGTCGCCTGCATAGCCGCCTGATGCTGAAGAACCGGGGTGAGCCGGTAGCCTTCACGGTGCGCAGCCAGCGGCAACGTCATGATCGGAGGAGTCCACTGAACGCGGATGACAGGGGAACGTCGGCAGACGGGCGACCGGCGCAGGTCCAGAGGTACGTGGCCGATGGATTTCTGTCCCTAACGTTCCCTCCCGATGACTCGAGCAGCTACCCTGTGCTTATGGATGACCGCACCACTTTGCTTGTTCCAGTAGATAAGCTAGTTGACTTTCAGCCGCAGGAACTTGGCGCTCTCGGACCCAAGTTCAAGGAGATCGTAAAATCGCTAGACGGAGCACTCCCCAGTCAGATTCGCGAAGTGCTGAAGCGGGAGGCTGAAAGCTGCGGACAGGACACTCCAACTGCTAAGTCATTCCGTGTAACCCTCCTCATCCTTCGAGACTACATTGACTCGGGCTACTACCCTTTGATGCAGGGTGACGATCTCGTGCTGGCGCCTCTACTCGAGGCAGAGAACGCTGACGAAGCGGAACGCCGTGAAGCGCTCCGAAAGTTGTATCGGCAAGCACGAACGAACGCTCTGAGGATTCCGGGGCAGCGTAAGTCGCTTGAGCGCCTCTTGGGGACACTCACCAAGAGTCAGTATCGCTCGGAGGAATGCATCGCTTCGCTTGCGGACGGTCCACCAGAGTTGCAGCTCACTGTGGCAGGGCAGGGCGCTGGGAGGGCGGTGTGGAGAGCCGTAAGGGCCACATGGTCTATGACTCCGGATGCTAGCGCGCCAGGCCGCGAGGTCTCAGTGGTACTGGAGGACAGAAAGTTCCCGGGAACTCCTCTGGGAGTTGCGCAATTCCGTAACGTAGTCCCTGAGATCCGCTGCAGGGACTCATGGCTTGGTCTCACTTCGCGAAACTCAGAAGGCGGACCCGGAGGCTTTGTCGACCGGTTGGATGGAGTTCCTGACGCCAAGGACAGAATTTCTGCCACGGTAAAGGTACTGACATCTTTGCTTGACGCAGTCAATCCAGATGGGCTCCCACCTATCGATCTTTCTGGCGGAACGCAGCAAGCGGAAAGCTTGCAAAAACTGGCTGCCCGATTGCGTATCGCCTACAACGATGCCCGCAAGTTGGGCCAGCGGGAACTGTCTCGTCAACTCCTGGCGCAGACCAAGCGCGCTGAAACTGCTGCCGAGCTCAGCCTCGGCCTTGCCGGCCTCCGCTCCTGCCTCGAATCTCCAGATGCTGCTCAATTCCTGCGTGAGAATGTTCTGATGCGACGTTTGGTGGATTCAGGTCTGCGAAAGATCTGGCACTATCACATGGGTTTTGTTGCTCTCGAAATGAGTGTTTGCGGCGCTGCGCCACCGTTCGGCCCGATGAGGGCGGGGAAACTGGCGGCTGCGGTAGCCGGCAGCGAGACGGTACTCGAAGCATGGGGTCGGGATCGCCCCCTGGGGCAGATCGCCGCCACCATCTATAAGCCCGAGGTGCGAGAGAAAATTCCAAATCCGGGCCCACTCGTGGTATTCACCAGCGGTCTATACCCAGGTCACAGTTCCCAGTACAACCGAGCCACTAGCGGCGGGCGTAGATGGATCCGGATCGGTGAAACCCGCGGTTTTGGATCGTTCCATGTTGCAGCCGACACAATTGATGCGATCGATGAATACAACGTGGCAGCCGATGGGTACTCGCACATCACAAGAACGTTTGGTGAAGGCGCTAGCGCGCGCTTTAGGGCAATTGGGAAGGCTTTGTCCGGATTGGGGCTTCCTGATCTGAGGAGACACGACACCCGTCGCCCCATGTATGCCCTGCCTCTGGTCAACGACCCAGGAGGTGTGCTTCTGGGGTGGGAGGCTGCAGGGGACGTGTCTGGGGCAACAGCGATCGATCTCGCGAAGCAGTGGTGGGATCGGTGGGTCAGTGCACGAGGCGCCCTCCTGGCCGAACAGGCCCGATGCACCCCAGACCTCATCGATGAACTTGCCGGGATGATGCGAGAGGTCGGGCCAACTCCCGATGAACCGAAGCGCCCCGACGAGCCGGAGCAACTAACGCTCGCCCTCTGATCGGCTTGCTTGAAGTTGCAGGTGATTGTCAGTCGCCTTCTGTAACGTGACCCGTGGGGAAACGTGGACAGAGCACAGGGGAGACGGCCATCATCCGCGACTCATCGATGACAGACCTAGCGACGCTGTTCCGACGCGGCGAAGTGTACGCAGACTCCTGGTCTGTTGAGGTCAGACGGCAACTCAACGTCGAGGACTCGCTAGTTGGGCTTGTGACACAGGCTCTCAACGACGGCCGACACGTAGTGATCACTGGCAACGCAGGAGACGGAAAGAGCCATCTCCTGTCGATGGCCCTCGACGCGAGTGCGCCGAAGCCATCCATTGAGGCGGACGATCGCTCTCCCGCGGCCCTGACTCCAGGGGATCGCCTGTTCATCCGTGACGCGGCAACGCTGGACGATGCAGCGATCCTTGCCTGGACCGATGCGGCTACTGCGAACGACAGCCAACTCGTCATCACCCTCAACGAGGGCCCGTTGTCGTCGCTGGCGCGGCTCCAAGGCGAAGGGCTCTACGAGCAGGTGCGTGAGGTCACGCACGCCCGCGCTCGGGGCGAAAAGATGGACGATCCGAGCGGTGTCCTCCTGGTCAACCTTGCGGGCCGGCAACTGGTTCACGCGGGTTTCGTCACGCGTGCCCTCGACCGCCTATTGCCTGCAGTCGATCCTTGCCGCACATGTGGTGATGACACTACGTGTCCGCGTACCGCTGGCCGAGACCTGTTGGCTCGATCGCCCCAGGCGGCTGACCGCCTCACAAAGCTCCTGTCACTGCTGGGGCAGTCCGGACTTCGACTCACCGCCCGGGAATTGTGGGTATTCCTTGCAGAACTGTTCTTCGGCTGGCAATGCCCGCCTCGTGGGCGCGACGTCCAAAAGCTGGCTGGATGGTGGTGGTCCAGAGTTTTCGACCCTGCCACGTCTCTGGGCCAAATGATTAGCCGAGAATTCGACCCTATCCACACCGCGAATTCATCCGTTGACAGTCATCTATGGTTAGGCAACAACGAACGAGTTGGCGTCGCACCCGAAGTGCCGCTGTTTAATCCTGCTGTCATCCACAGAAAGGATCGAAACGGGGCACTCAAAGCCTTCGCGGCGGCCAAGCGCGCCAGGTTCTTTCTTGCATCCGACTTGCGTGTTGAGGAAATCATCGACAGGCAGTCGCATATCCCAGACTATGTGGATCTCCTTCAGGAAGCTCGAGATGAGCCGCACCGTGCAGTCCAGCGGATAGTCGCTGAAATAAATCGTTACCGCCTCACGGTAGGAACAGGTAAGCAACTACATCTCAGTCGACACCATCGACTCACGGCTGTGACTCGGCCATCCGTACTTGCTGCTAGCGCATCCATTAGTTCGGATGAACTTACAGTGCGGTTGCCGTATCTCCACGAAGATCACGGGGTCGAATCCGCCGGATTCAAACCGTCAAAACTTGAGCTTTCATGGAAGCAAGGTCGCGGCGCCGTCCTCTCGCTGGACTATGAAACATGGCGTCAGCTGCATCAGCCTCGAACAGTTCATTCGGATAGGACTCAGGAGGCGCTCGACATGGCGCTTGATCTCTTCATTGGTCAGGCGCCGGTCAGGCCCGAAACTGATCCCGAGATCATTGCAGTTGATCACGCTACTGGTGTGGTTACTAAAGTTACTGTGCGAGGCGGGCGCCGCCCTGAAATTGAGGTGAATCCATGACGTTCGTAGCTGGCATCGAGCTAACCGCATGGTTCAGAGAGAACGTCACGGATACTCTTGTTTTCAGTACGGCCGCTACGTCTGCGGAGCCCGTCCATGTATTGAATGGCTTCCTCGCGCAGTGTCTGGTAGGCCCTCGAGCGCCGAAACTGGCGAGCGCTCTGATTGCCAGAAACAGCAGTTCGTGGGTGACAGACGAAAAACCTCTTCGGCAAGTACTTGCGCGGGCGCCAATTCCCTTCAAGGTCCCGTCAAGTTCTGCCGATCTGGACTCAGTTCGCCATTTGCTGAGAGCGCTGCTAGCAGGCGATAAAGCGGTATTCGCTTCTATGCAGTCATACCAAGTTGCGCATCCGGCCTTTATCACAAACGACCGTACGGGTGGGGCAATGGGGCTTCTCTGCGCCTCCCTCCTGCTTAATCATGCCTCTGGGGCTGGTGCGCTCACCTCCTTGGTGGAGCGCCTTTGCGAGACGCAGCCAAACCCGTATTGGGTGCTGCAGTCTGCCCTTGCGGGGCCAATTGATCCGAGCAGTTTTAGCATCTCGGAGGTCCGCCCGGTTCCATGGGTAACGAACCACGTCACCGAAGAGTTCGCGAACAACCTCGGCAGTTTGCTACGCCGATCGGTGCAACTAGGCAGTGTGGCTGCTGATAGCCTCGATGCGCTCAAAGTGCTCGCTAATGCCATAGAGTTCGTATGTGTTCTCTCATACGCCCAAGTTCCGAACTTGTCGGTTGCTGGCAGCCTGACACCGCTTCTGGCAGTAGTTTCCCCAGATGCAGATACCGTTCTCGACTCGTCCGCTCGAGGCTCACTCCCTCTGATGCACAGCGCTATGGACAACTGGATCGCATCAAAATTGCAGCGGACCGTACGCGAGCGACTTGGGGATGCCGTTCAAGACAAGAGTGCTGCGGAAGCCTTTCTCCTGCAGACGATACCGTTCTCAGCAGGAGCAAAGGAGAAGCGCCTCGAGCGTAGTCGGCTGTTGGTTGAGAAGACACCCGAAGCCCTCGAACGCTTGACCCCTAAAGCGAGTACGACACATGCTCCGCAGGATCTCAGCGGACCAGTCGCGTTGGTACTGCTTGACCTCCTCAAAACAACAATGGCGCAGAACTATTCGCAGTGGTTTGACCATCATGCTCGACGTTGCGGCTTCCTGGCACCGCGCAGGGGGAACACCAGTAAGCGTTTCTGTATTGAAGCGAACCTAATAACGACGCTCGTCCTGGCTGTGCTCGAAGAGCAAGAGTCGGAAGTCTCCTATGACGAGTTCCTAAAGAGGCTTGAAACTCGGTTCGGCATCGCAGTGGGTCCAACAGCACAGACGCGCTCCATGGCGCCGCGAGCATCGGAATCGGAACTGGAGTCGAACAGGGATGCACTGGCAGATCTCCTGACGCGCCTTGGCCTAGCTCGCGCCTACAGCGATAACACGACAGAGGTGCTAAACCCACTCAAGATTTGGAACGTTCGGTGAACCGTGCAGAGGGGTCGGCAATGGATGCTCAGGATGTCCTCACCGAGGCAATTTGCGTAACCGTCAGAGGTAAGTTTGAGACGGGCTTCGGATATCTACGGCTTCCCTACCTGTCACCTGGAATGCCTCTGGAGCGGATCATCAGCCGGCTCTCTGAAGAGGTGGCTGGACTTAATGTTGCAAATTTCGCCTCTACTCGGATTGAGCGCGACAATGTAACTGATCGAGTCACAGTAGCCATCCGCTGGCGAAATGAGGGGCGACGTCCAATCCTCGTAGTTGGTGACCTTCATCGGAATAGGGCCCATGGGCTGATGAATGTGCCACAAGTAACTGCCGATGAAGTAAGGCGCGCAGCTTTTGCCACTCTGGGGGCTGAACACACGCAGGGAGTTAGCGATAACGTTGTGCCACTTTTGGCTGCCTTGCAAGAGCGCAACGTTCCACTGGACTACGTGGCAGATTATTGTGCTGCCCTGAACCCGCTGAAGCCGGGGAGCGGCGATCTCTCGCGCAAGTTTCTTTGGCGGCTGGGTTTGCTGCCCGATCACCGAACTGCCCAATCAATCGATTCGAATCGTCTGCAGTTGAACGAGCAGACCGTGGATTCTGTCAGGATGGCAGATCCGGGAACTCTCCAGCGGTTCATCGCAAACTCCACTGCCGAGTACGCCAAGCTCCGAGAGTTCGGCCGGTCTGGCAGGAGAGAACTGCTTGCAGGGTTGAACCTGGACGACGTTATGGATGCTATGCGAGTTGCCGCGATCCGCTCACGCACGCGATTCAGGGATGACACCAGCGGGCCGGACGACCGAGTTGACATTCTGGAGTTGGTCGATTCAGGAGAGGTCTCAGAAGCGGATCTACTTGAAGCTGTTCGAGATCATGACGGAGGTAATCAACTCGACCTCAATAGCGGCGGTGTGACATGGGATGCTCCGAGTTTGGAGCAGGTACTCAACGACCCATCTTTGGTCTCCGCTGAGCCGGGCACTTCGGTTCAGGCAGCAGGTGAGTCCAACACGCTGTTTGACAGTCCGGATGATGAACAGCAGGCCGACGAGGATAGCCTAGCGACGTTTTACGGCTCTATGGCTGGCGGAACGACCTCAAAATTCGGCACGGCGACACAGTGGCAGTCACTTGGAGATCTTCGCCAGGAACTCGAGGATCTAGCTGACGATGCGCCCGTTGCTGGACGTCTGGCTCTGAATGCTTTCGACCGGTTGGCTGATAGCAGAATGGCTCTCGCCCACTTCGCACCGTCCATCGCAACCGAAGGCCTCAGGCTTTTCGTGAGTTCACAGACTCTGCGTAGCCAAGGTGATGAACTCGTATCCTCGTGGGAAGACCTTTGGTCAGCTTTAAGGCAGATGCGCCAGGAGATTCCCAACGAACAAGCCACTTTCGTGAAGCGCTTGGCTGACTCCCTCACGCTGGTGGACGTAGTTGCAGAGCGCGACTCCGAGGGAACTCGCGCCCGCCTTCTGCCGCTGCACCCTGTCGTCCTCGAGCCGCGGGTTCGGGCCGCGACGATGCTCCGCGAAATGCAGTCGGGTGGTGAACTGGACAGCGAGTTCATCGATACCGTGTCAGCCAACATCGATCCTGCTGCACCCTCTTTGGGAATCGTAATAGGGAAAGATCCGGAGGCCTTGGCTTTCTCCGGTATTTCTGAGACTGGAGAACCAGTCTACGGAAAGAGGCGACTCGCGTCGGGTACGCCTGAGACGACATATGCTGTCCAGCAAGTCATTGATCGGTTCCTTGTAGCCTATCCGTTCGCGCAGCTTAGTCTGTGCGTTGCCTTGATCCGTCCCACTCCGACTGTGGTGCGACGTCTTTTCGAGCGGTTGCAAGATCCTAAGTTTTGTTCTGCGACGCGCATTGTCTTGCGCGTTTTCAGCCGGGAGAATGCTACCGAGATCAGGAACTTGGTAGCGGCAACTGCGGCGGAACACGATGATCGCAGCCGCGTAGACGTGCAGATCTTCGAAACAGACCCTGACGTGACTGCGCTTCAGGAGGGCGGAGCGCCGCACGTTTCCTTCCTGTTTGACGTCTCCGATAGTGGGACCGCTGGGTTTGGAAGCCTCCTGCAGTCGGAGCAGCAGGGGAGCGTTGTCACGGAGTGGACCTTTGTTACGCACAAACGCACGACCGTCATCAAGCCGGCGGCGTCTGGTCGTCTGGCTGCGCTTCTGAATAAGCAGAGTGAACTGTCCAGTGCCGATCCTGCCGAACTGGATCGCAGTCCGCTGCTTTCACCCGGGGAAACTACTCACCTTTCAGAGCTCGGGCAGGCAACCAGTTGGCTAGTACTGGTTGAGTCAACGAGCGCCCTTGCTGCGCCCGAGACCATTGAGCCGCCGGAATCCGTTGATGAGCAACTCTCCGAGAGCGAATATGACGGAAGACTCCACCTTCTTGGGCGGGTAGGAACAGGTTCTCACACAGCCTACGTTTACTGTCGGGACCTGACGTTGTTGGTCGACCCGCCTTTGCGCATGATGCAAGGAAACAGTTGGCTTGACCCCGAGCCTAACAGCCTGATGACTTTCCTTACCAACACGGTTCGCCGCGCTCTCCCTGAAGGGCTTCTAGGGTTCTTCGGGACTAAGGGACCTCTCAGCGATGATGCGATCCTCGGAAGGATCGGGGTCGCTGCAGTCCTAGCTGAACTACAGGAGGACGAAGGCAGTCTGGTTATGAGCCTAGACACTGATGCTGCCCGAAAATGGTTGCAACGTCGTCGCAGCAACAGGCGTGCTGATCTTCTGCAAATCAAATGGACCGAAAACGGTCCATGCGTCAAGGTAATTGAGGTTAAGTCAACTCGCGATGCCTTGGATGGCGGAAGCATTCCCCAGCATGTGCACGAGGCTTCTGATCAAGTACTAGAGATGATGGATGTCCTGCGCGGCGTCTTTGCTCAGTCCAGCGGGGACCTCTTCGCCGCGAGTCGTCGCGAAATTCTTAAGCGTCAGGTCTTCCTCGAAGCGTTGCAACAGTGGGAAGAAACTCGCGTTCAGGACTGGCCTGAGTACAGGAAACGTCTGCGTAGTCTGAACGATCTTTTCAAACTGGATCCTTCTTCGGCGCCGGTCCATCTGGATGGCGAGGTTGTGGTGGTGGGTATTGATGCCCCACAGACCAACCTCCCTGACCGGATCGGAGAGGCCGACCTGCCATTGAAGGTTCTGGGCGGCGATTGGTTGCGACGTGCACTTCGTCATGGAAGAGACCAAGTAGCCGTCCCTAGCTACCTTGGTGAACTCATTTCAAGCCTCGGTGGAGAACCGCCTCAGGATGCCATGACGGCGACAGCAGTCGAACCTCAGACTTCTAAGACGCCGACCACTGATGTCGAGCAAGATACTCAGACGCGGTCAGAGTCTGAGAAGGTGGCGGAGAGGTGGGATGACGAAGCACAGCGCGCCGGACTAGCTCAGCAAGTGGTCAATGCTTTGCGAGCCCGTAATGTTCCCCTACGTAGTCTTAACGAGAAGGACATTGTTACCGGTCCATCAGTGTTGCGGGTTCCGTTTGAGCTCGAGCCGGGAGCCAGGCTTTCAATGCTCGCAAATCAAGAAATGGATATCGCTCGCGATCTTGGAGTTTCCGGGATCCGGGTCGATAACCTTCCTGGACGTGCGCGCTTTGCAGTTCTAGAAATTCCGCGGCAGCATCGGAGCATCGCAGACGTATCAGAACTGGAGGCTCCGGCTGGGCATGCTATCTCGGTAGCTCTCGGTACAGACTATGAATTCAACCCATTCTGGGTGCCCCTGCACGAGCTACCCCATCTCCTGATCGCTGGAACCACTGGGAGCGGAAAGAGTACTTTGCTCCGCTCCGTCCTGTGGCAACTTACGCGAATGTACTCTGTCAATGCTCTCGACCTAGTGCTCCTGGACGCTAAAGGTATGGGGGACTTCAGGGATCTCGCCAGAGCGCCTCAGATTCGGCAGAGCGGTGACTATCATCTCGGGGCCGACGGAGCTCTGGATCTACTCGGTGACATCGTGGAGAGGCGCGTTCCGGAGCGCATCGAAGCTTTCAATCGATATGCCGAAGCGGCGATGTATCGTCCAGATCCGAAGAACATTACTGATGTGGTTTCGCTCTGCGAGGATGCAGCCGCACGCGGTGTGGATGCTCCGCTGAGGCCGCTAGTTGTTGTGATTGACGAGTTCTCCGAAATTGCACTTTCCTCTTCGGACCGTCGACGTTTCGAAACTCTGGTTACCCGTTTCGTTCAGCGGGCTCGAGCTGTTGGGGGGCATCTGATTACTGCCACGCAGCGTCCAAGCGTAGAGATCGTGCCTGGGGTAATGAAGGCCAACTTCGCGCGCCTGTCTCTCATGGTGAGGAGTGCGACGGATAGCAGAGTTATCCTTGATGCGTCCGGCGCAGAAAGGCTGCTGCCGATGGGTGACATGCTTTTTGCGTCTCCGCACCAAGGTCTGGTTCGTCTACAAGGTTTCTCTGCACAAGGGCCGTATCTCCCTGTATCTGGTGGTACAGCGGTTTAGGTCCCAGCAGAGGCTTGTGACTCTTAAGTCGGTGGAGCGGCTTTGGGCTGGAGCTGCTTTGGGGCGAGAGATCATGGCCCCGTAAGCTTCCGGCGCGTCGGGCAGTCTGTGGACCTGCCCGCTAAAGCACGACGTTGGGGCCATGATCTTAGAGGCTCGCCCCAAAGTGGCTGCCTAAAGCCGTGGAGCCGACGCCCCAGCCACGACGTACCCCCTCTCTGACGTCAAGCGGCTGATCGCTGTGCGCGCGGCACGGACACCGGCCGGGCTGGAGCGGGGCGGAGACAGGAGCGCAGGCCCGGCCGGGGGCCGGGCCGCGCGCGGGGAGCGGAGCGAGCCGACTTGATCGAGTAGGGAAAGTTGTACCGCGCTCTGGTTGATCGTCTTGGTCGGTCGATGCCTACTCACGTGAGTAGGCACGTGGATACCCTGTTAGTCGCTACACATGCAACGACTATTCAGGTATGGCAGGAGCGTGCTCACGGGATGGGACCGAAGTCGGAGCGGGTCTACCGCACGATCCGCGAGTGGATCGCTACGGGCAAGTACTCGCCAGGTTCCAAGCTCCCGTCCGAGCGGACCCTGTCGGAGGAACTGGAGATCGGCCGTACGGCCCTGCGTCAGGTGCTGGCCAAGCTCGTTGCTGAGGGCGTTGTCGAGGTGCACGGCCGGAGCTCCTACCGGGTGCCGGATCGGTCAGTGACCACCGAAGCGCCGGCGGACCTCGAGCCCTGGCAGATCCATGGTGAGCGGACGCTGTATGACAACCCCTGGGTGAAGCTGAGCCTCGTCGACGTGGAACCGCCCGGCGTGAAGCGCTTTGAGCACCATGTCGTCAAGCTCCACCATGTGGCCATCGCCGCTGTGATCGATGACCAGGACCGGGTGCTCATGATGTGGCGGTACCGCTTCGTCCCTAATGCCTTCGGGTGGGAGCTGCCGGGCGGCATCGTCGACCCGGGGGAGGAGCCCCTTCAGACCGCCTTGCGTGAAGTCGAGGAAGAGACCGGCTGGCGGCCGGACGCCTTGCAGCATGTGGTCACGTATCAGCCCATGGTCGGCATGGTCGACTCGCCGCACGAGATCTTCGTCGGTCATGGGGCGAAGCTCGTCGGTGAGCCGACCGATCTGGAAGAGGCTGGTCACATCGCCTGGGTGCCTCTGTCCGATATTCCCGGGCTGATGGCTCGTGGTGAGCTGATGGGGTCCGGCACCTTGGTCGCCCTCCTTCATGTGCTCGCTTCACGGGGTGCCGCTGGCGCGTCGCCTACAAGCGCTGCGTGAGCTGTTCGATCCGGCGTCGGTGACGTACTGACCTGGTCCGGCTTGCCACCAGTTGGGCCTGCCGAAGGTGTTTCTGCGCCTGGTCGTGCTCGCCGCGGGCCAGGTGGGCTTGGGCCAAGTCGCAGTGGAGCCCCGCCGAGGACCTGATGAACGTGGGGTCGGTCGTCTCCAGCGCGGCGTACAGGCTGTCCACTGCTTCGGCGTCGCCGATCAGGGCGAGGGCGTTCCCGCGCCACCTGGTGAGGTGGCCTTCGTTCAGGAAGATGCTCAGCATGTCCGGATCGCGGGCGTCTTCTCCTGCGGGTAGGTGTCGCATCGCAAGCTCAAGAGCTTGTCGACACTCGTTCTGAAGCCCAGCTCGGGCGCAGATCTCCGCCTCGGCTGCGTACAGCCAAGCCTTGAGGCGCGGAGACGTGCTCTTTCCGCCGAGCCGCTGTGCGTCTCGGATCAGATGCACCGCCATCTCGGGTCGTCCGGCGTCACAGAGCACGTATGCCTGTTCGGCGGTGGCGTGCGCGAGGTACATGGGTTCCTCGGCCTCTTGTGCGGCGCGCTTCCCCAGCTCGTAGTGACGCCAGGCTCGATCCGCGGCGCCGACGTCGAGGGCTTGCCAGCCCGCCAAGGTGGCTGCTCCGGCCAGAGCCAGAGCGACCGGGCGTCGGGTCTCCGGGAGTACGGCGAATGTGAGGGCGTCCTCCAGCCGCGTCAGGTGGGCGGTCATCTGGTCGACCAGGCTGGCGGCGCCCATCTGCCGGTCAATGGTCCGGAGCAGTTCGGTCTGTTCCATGAACGTCTTGACCATCGTCAGGCTGACGTTCTCGGCCTCATCGATCCGAGCAATCAGCTCGTCGTACCCGTCGGCTGTGGCGACTGCCAGCGGCGACTGTGATCCGCCCGCCAACTCGTCGTCGGTGATCCCGAGCAGCGCGCGGAGGATCTTGGCGTAGTGGCTGGAGATCGTCCGTCGGCCGTTCTCCCACTCCGAGACGTACACTCGCAAACTCGCGGTTGAGGCGACGGTGAGCATGTGCTGACGCGCATGGCGTTCGATCTCCCGCACAAGACGCTCTTGTGACCACGCCCGTGCCGTCCTCGCTGCTTTGAGTCCACTCATCGCGTACTGCCGCTCCGCGTTGGGGTGTTGAGCCGTAACAGCAGCATGCCTTACATCGGCCCAGGTCGGCAGGGGTTAACGGGTCTGTTGTTAACCCCTGTTGGCTACCGATCCGTTGCTCTGCGCGCTTTCCTGGAACTGTCGCAGTCAGGCGAGTTGAGATGCCGGGCCCGCGACGGTGCTTGACATCTGGTGCGCACCAGATGCAACCTTCTGGTGCGCACCAGTTGGAAGCGCAAACGCTCCGCAGGTTTGCTGCGGCATTCAATCAACGCTCAGGAGCGGCGACCCACCGCCAAGCAAGTACGCCGCTCCCGCCCCTGAAGGGACCTCCATCATGCGTCAGATTCCCGTCGACACGTCCGCCGCGACCGTGATGGTCGCCAAGCCCGCCCAGCCGAAGGTCCGTGACCGCCGTACCGGCGAGATCGCCTTGGACGCGGACGGTGTGAAGCTGATGACCGTGGACGTGATGTTCGCGGCCAACGACGACGTCGAGATCCTGTCCATCGCCGTCCCGGAGACCGGTATCTCCGGTGACCTGGCCATGGGCACCCCGGTCGCGCTCACGGGCCTGATCGCCCGGCCGTGGGAGAACGAGTTCAACGGTCAGAAGCGGCACGGGATCGCCTTCCGCGCCGTCGCGGTCACTTCCCTCGCCGCCACGGGCGCGAAGGCGGCCTGACCATGACCTGGTTCATGGTCGCCGTGGTGGTGGTCGTCGCTGCTGCGGGTCTCCTGCGGTGGCGGCGCCCCGCCTGGTACTGGCTCTCCATCGGCGTTACTCTCGCCACCATGCGGGTCCTGGTCCGCTACGCCGCCGTCATGGACGCCTGCGGACTGACCGTTCCGCCCGCCCGCTGGCGCCTGACCCTGGCTCGGATGGCTGGCCGGGAGGTGCCGGGCCCCCGCCCGCCGCGCATCCTGCGTCTGCGCCCGACCCGCACCGGCCTGGTGCTGCGGCTCAAGCTCAGGCCCGGACAGGACGCCTTCGACGTCGCCGCCACCACCGACCGGCTCCGCCACTCCTTCGGCCTGTACGGGGTCACCTCCCGTGAGGTCCGCTCAGGTGTGGTGGAGGTGCGGATGACCGGCTACGACGTGCTCAAGCGGGTGCAGATGCCCGCCCGGCTCGACACCCGGCTGATGCGGGTCCCGGTCGCCCTGCGCGAGGACGGCTCGGTGCACTACCGCGACTACCGAGCTGTCCCGCATGGGCTGACCCTCGGTGCCACGGAGTCCGGTAAGTCCGTCTACCAGCGCAACCTGGTCGCCGGGCTCGCCTCGCACCATGTCGCCTTGGTCGGCATCGACTGCAAGCAGGGCGTGGAGCTGTTCCCCCTGGCCCGCCGGTTCTCCGCGCTCGCCGATAACCCCGACACCGCGCTGGAGCTGCTGGAGGCGCTGGTGACGCATATGGAGGAGGTGTACCAGCTCATCCGGGCCGAGCAACGGATCAGCGTCGCCGTGCCGGATGCGGAGATCGCCAGCGACATCTGGGACCTGCCCGAAGACATCCGACCGGTACCGGTCGTGGTCCTGGTCGACGAGGTCGCCGAGCTCGCCCTGTACGCCACCAAGGACGAGGAGAAGCGCCGGGACCGGATCATCACCGCTCTCGTCCGCATCGCCCAGCTCGGCCGCGCGGCCGGCATCTACCTGGAGATCTGCGGGCAGCGCTTCGGCTCCGAACTCGGCAAGGGCATCACCATGCTCCGCGCCCAGCTCACCGGCCGCACCGCCCACCGCGTCAACGACGAAACATCCGCCAACATGGCCTTCGGCGACATCGCACCCGACGCCGTGCTGGCAGCGATCCAGATCCCGGCCGAGACCCGCGGCCTGGCCATCGCGGCCGATTCGACCGGCGGCTGGCACCGCGTCCGGGCCCCGCACACCTCGCTGCGCGAGGCCGTGAACATCTGCAACAAGCATGCCCACCGCACCCCCGACGTGCCCGCCTTGGCGGCCTTCCGCCCCGTCACCGCAGCAGTGCCTTCGGCCCGGGACCGGCTGTCCAAGACAGCCCCCGCCACCGCCTGACCCTCACCCTCCCCTCCGGTCGGCGTGACCGTTTTCGCGCCAGGTCCCTACCCCTCCCATGCCCGACGACAGGAAGGAACCCGTGATGGCCCGCCTGCGTGTCGACGCCGTCCTGGTCCAGGCCGTAATCGCCGGGGCGCTGTCCTTCGCCCATCTGCACGATCTGGCCGCTGCTGCCGGACAGGACGGCTGGAAAGCCTGGGCCTACCCGATCAGCGTCGACCTGCTCCTGGTTGCCGCCTGGCGTCGACTGCGCACCGGCGGGCCCACCCGGCTGGCCTGGTGCTGGTTCCTCATCGCCCTGGCTGCCTCCCTCGGCGCCAACGTCGCCACCGCCGGACTCCTCGACATGCACCACGTTCCCGCCTGGCTGCGCATCCTCGTCGCCGCCTGGCCCGCCCTGGCCTTCATGGGCGGCACCCTCCTCGCCCACACCACCACCCACCCGGAGCCGGAAGCGTCGGCGCACTCCGACTCGACACCCCAGCCTCCGGCCGCCGAGAACGAGCAACAGCCCGAATCCGCACTCGCGCCGGTGGCCGACGTCGAGGAACGCGCCGCGCCTCCCGCCCCCGAGCCTCAGCCCACCCCGGCCCCGCCCGCTGCTCCCGCTGTGCCGGTCCCGGCCGCGCTGGTCGACCACGCCCGCAAGGTCGCCGACGACCACCACGCCCGCACCGGGACCCCGATCGACACCGACACCCTCCGCACCCGTCTCGGTGTCCCGCCCCAGCTCGCCGATGCCATCGCGGCCCAGCTCGCCTGACACCGAAAGGAAGCGACGCCCCATGACCCGTGATCCGGCTGGCCTGACCGCTGTCGATTACCTCGACGGCGCCCGCGAGATGGCCGCTGCCGACCGGCCCTTCCTCGCCCACCTGCTCGCCGAGGAAGCCGCCCAACGCACCACCGACCCGGCCACCGCAGCCGGTATCCGCGCCAGCTTCCCCGACCCGACGACCACACGAACGGAGATCGACTGAGATGCCCGCCCGCGACCACTTCCACTCCGTGATGCGGATCGGCCCGGTGCAGATCGGCACTCACCGCGACCGGAACGGCCGCACCGTGCACGCCGTCGTGTGCACCGCCGACCGCTGCGGCTGGTCCGCCGACTACTCCAGCCAGTCCGCCGCCCAGCTCGCCGCCCGTACCCACCGCTGCCGCATCAACTGACCGGAGGTTCCGCCATGGACGTCCCGCTCTGGCTCGCCCTGATCGTCGTCGGCTGGCTCGGCGTCAAGCTCGTCCGTCCGCCCTGGTGGCTCATCGCCGTACTCCTCCTCGGCGGCTACCTCCTCGCCGAGAGCGGCTTGGCCTCCGTCGCCGATACCACCGTCAAGTAACCCAGGAAGGAGAACCACCCATGCTCCGGCCCAAGCACCCGACCATGCCTCAGCCCACCGGCCTGGTCACCCCGCAGACCCCGACCACCATCACCCCTGGCACTCCGGCCCTGCCGCCGACACCCAACGCCCCGGCCTCTACCCGGCCGGTCGTGCAGCTCACCCCCGGCAGCGCGATAGCCCTCGTCGGCGGCGGCACGGCCGTGGTCCTGGTCGTCGGCGCCGTGCTGGTCTCCATGCTCCTGGCCGTTGCCGTGACCGGCGTTTCGGTCGCCGTCTGCGCCGTCGTCCTGCGCTCCCTGCTCGCCTCCGAAGCCAAGCGCCGCTGAACCGGCCCCCGGGCGGCTCCGATACCGCCAAGCATCCGCCGCCCGGGCGCCGTCCCTGTCCGATCCACTGAACCGGAAGGAAGTCCCAGCATGACGCAGCGCACCAGCCCGACGCCCCGCAGTTGCCCGAACTGCGACGGCTTCGCCTCCGCCGCCATCACCACCGGCGGACGTAACCACCGCGGACACCTCCACACCATCACCGCCGACTGCCCGGCCTGCCACGGCACCGGCACCCGCACCACCCGCCGCAACTGGGAGGGCGCCCGTGTCTGACCTGCTCGACCCGACCATCCTCGGTGACCTGCTGAGGGTGGCTTCGGCCTCCGACTACACCCGCTGGGAAGACCAGATACGCCGCACCGGCGGCTGCGCCGACCCCATCCACCTGCGTGGCTGGGTGATCACCAAGGACAAGACCACCGGCGCCACGTTGCACCACTACACCACCGCTGACGAGCCGGGCGGACGACTCCGCGTCGCCTGCGGCAACCGCCGCGCCTCCCGCTGTCCGGCCTGCGCCTGGACCTACGCGGGCGACACGTACCACCTCATCCGCGCTGGCCTGGCCGGGGACGACCGCCGAGACATCCGCGCCACCGTCCGCGACCACCCCCGCGTCTTCGCCACCCTCACCGCGCCCTCCTTCGGCCCGGTCCACAACCGCCCCGACCGTGGCGCCTGCCGCTGCGGCACCCACCACGCTCCAGACGCACCGGAGCTGGGCACTGCCCTCGATCCGGCCACCTACGACTACGCGGGCGCCGTGCTGTTCAACAACCACGCCGGACAGCTCTGGCAACGCTTCACCAACCGCCTACGCCGCGAGATCGCCGCCCGTGCCGGCATCACCCAGAGAGAGCTAAAGGAGCGCGCCCGCCTCTCGTACGGCAAGGTCGCCGAGTTCCAGAAGCGCGGCGCCATCCACTTCCACGCCGTCATCCGCCTCGACGGCCCCGACGGACCCAACACCCCGCCACCGTCCTGGGCCACCGTGCAGCTCCTCACCGATGCCATCCACGCCGCCGTCTCGCATGCATACACCTCCGTCTCTGTCCCGGCCGCCGAGGACCAGCCCGCTCGCACCTTCCGCTGGGGCAACCAGCTCGACGTACGGCCCGTGAAGGCGTTCGGGGACGGCTCGGACATCACCGAACAGGCCGTCGCCTCCTACGTCGCCAAGTACGCCACCAAAGCCGCCGAGACCACCGGCACCCTGGACCGTCGCATCGGCGAACTCTCCGAACTCGACCGCCACGACATCCCCGGCCACACCCGTCGCCTGATCGAAGCGTGCAAGCGGCTCGACCTGATCTACCCCGACCGGCGGCTGTGGGCCTGGGCGCACATGCTCGGCTTCCGGGGCCACTTCTCCTCCAAGTCCCGCCGCTACTCCATCACCCTGGGTGCCCTGCGCCAGGCACGCGCCGACTACCGGGCTGCCCAGGAGACCGCTGCCCTGGGCCTGGAGGACGTTGAGCCGGACACCGTTCTCGTCCTGGCCGACTGGCAGTACGCAGGACACGGCCACACCCCCGGCGAATCCGCCCTCGCCACCACCATCCACCGCGCCCTGCAACTGAACCGCGAGATAGCTCGTGAGGCGCTGGCAACGAGGGGGAGTGGTGACCATGGACCGACTCCTCACTGTGTATGAGGTCGCGGAGCGGCTCGGTACGGGCGTCCGCTTCCCCCGCCGCCTCATCGAGGAACGCCGCATCACCTTCGTCAAGGTTGGTCGGCACGTCCGCATACCCGAGAGCGCTGTAGAAGCGTTTGTGGGCGCCAACACCGTGGAGCCGATCGCCCTGCGGCTTACGGGACTCAGGAGGGCTGCCTGATGGCTGGCAAGCGCAAATCCCGCCGGGACTTCGGACGCGTGCGTAAGCTGCCCTCTGGCCGGTTCCAGGCTCGGTATCCGGGACCTGACGGTGTCCTGCGTCCGGCGGATCGAACCTTCGCAACGTCGACGGACGCGGATCGCTGGCTGATACGGAAGCGCATTGAGATCGAAGAGGGGCGCTGGCTCGATCCGGTCGAGGGGCAGACGACCGTACGCGACTGGGCTGCCCGCTGGCTCGCTGCCGTCTCGCCGCAGCTCAAGCACAAGACGCAAGCCTCGTACCGGTCGCTGATCAACTCGCTGATCAATCCGGCACTCGGTGACCGCGAACTGTCGACCCTCCGGCCGATCACGATCGCTGAGTGGGTCGGCGCGATGAAGACCAAGGGGCTCAGCGCGTCACGTATCCGGCAGGCGTACCGGGTCCTGTCGCAGATCATGAGGGCGGCCGTCGACAACGACATGATCCCGCAGACGCCGTGCCGGGGCGTGAAGCTGCCGAGGATGCCGCAGACTGAGCCGCACATCCTCACGCCGCTCGAAGCCTCCCGGATCGTACGGAGTGCCGACAAGCCGCATGACCTGTTGATCGCGCTCCTCGCGTATGCGGGACTGCGCGTCGGTGAGGCGTTCGCCCTCCGGCGCATAGACATCGACGTGCCCGGCGGCTTCGTCCTGGTCGATGAGAACCTGGCAGAGGCCAACGGCACCTTGGTCTTCGACACGCCGAAGTCTCACCAGAAGCGGCTCCTGCGAGTCGGCCCGTCGCTCGCTAAGCGGCTCGGTCGGTACCTGGAGTCCCTGCCGGGCGGAGATGACGCGCTCCTGTTCACGACCCCGGGCGGCAAGCCGCTGCGCTACAACCAGTGGCGCAAGGCGTACTTCGACCCTGCGGTGACGGCGGCCGGGCTGACCGACGTGACCCCACACGACCTTCGCGCCTCACACGGAACGTGGGTCGCCGATCAGTACGGCGTGATGACCGCGGCCCACCGGCTCGGTCACTCGAACGCGAGCGTCACGACCCGGCACTACGCCCGACCGGTCGCCGGACGCGATGACCAGGTGGCCGAAGCGGCGGACTCCTGGCTCAGCGGGCACAACCATGAGCCTGGGGCACGTAGCGGGCACGACGACGATGACGATGGCTCCGCTGGGGCGCTCGCACCCCTCTGACCTGCGACAGAACGAGCAGTCTGCATGATCACCGAAAGATCTTGAAAACCGTCGTGGCAGCGATGTCACCGAGGGTTCAAATCCCTCAGCCTCCGCAAGTGAACGGCCCCTGACCAGGTGAGACGGTCGGGGGCCGTTGGCATGCGCGCTACCCGCCCGCGTGGACCATCGGTGGGCCCGGGCTTCCGGCGTTGGCCGTTCGGGACAAGGGGGGCGGGCGTCGGCGGTTCTGGCCGGGGGTGGGCGGGGTTGGATCTGGCCGAAAAGCTATGGGTGGGGGCGTTGGTGCAGGTCAGGGTGGGGGGAAGGGGCTTGTGGGGGTGGGCCGGGTGGCGGGGGTGGGGGATGTGGGCTTTTAGTTGTAGCTAAAGGTGGGATCCTGTCGCTGAGGGGTGTGAAGCCCAACGGTCGGCACCGTGCGCTGGGAGAGTGATGAGTGTGCCGTGGAAAGGCAAGGGTTCGAAGGGGGAGGCCGCGGACTGTGCGGGGGCGCGGCTGGCGCGTCAGGCCACCGTGGAGGTCGCGGGGTTGCTGGGGAAGCGCGACATGAGCCGTGCTGACCTCGCCAGGCTCATGGATGTCAGTCCGGGGCGAGTGAGTCAAATACTCTCCGGGGACGAGAATCTGACGCTGCGGAGCCTGGCTGCCGTGGCCGAGGCCCTGGATCTGGACGTCAAGATCAGTTTTGTGGAGCCCAAGGAGGACGGGGCTCGTCGGACGGGTGGGCTGGGCGATGGGTCCGATGCCTTTGTCTACGCTCCCTGAGCGTCGCTGACGGGCGGTGTGGTGTGCGGCGTCGTCGGGCCAGGGGCGTGTCGCTCAGGGGCGCCTCGCTCAGGGGCGGAGTCGCTCAGGGGTGCGGGGTGCCTGTTGTGGCCAGGGGGCGTGCGGACAGGGCCTCGTCCCGGAGCCGCGTGAGTTCGCGGTCGCCGCTCCGCTTGCCGGTGCGGTAGCCGAACTCCAGCATGCGGGCGCAGGCGTCCATGGCCATCGCCAGGGCCTGGCGGCGGTCCTCCGCCTCCTCCCGGGTCGGGGTGTGCAGCTCGGGCGGGAACTCCTGGACCTCCCGCTGCCGGCATCTCGCCTCGATGTCGGCCTCGACCTTGGTCGCGTCGTCCAGGAGTTGGTCCACCTCCTCGTACAAGGTGTTGATCGTCGTCCGGTCCTTGGTCGCGGCGGCGCAGCCGCGCAGGTGGCGGCGGGCCTCGAAGGCGAACATCCGCAGCTGGGCCACGTTGTCGAAGTCGCGGACCAGCCGGTGGCAGTGGATGTACATGTCGTGGACCAGCCGTCGCTCCAGCTCGCTCAGCAGCACCGCGATGCCCAGCGTGATCACGGCGACGAAGGGCGGCGTGGACTGCTGGTTCTGCTGCTGACGGACGCGAGGCGCCAGGGCCCCGCCCGCGGCGGCCGCGGCCACGGCCGGGGGCACATCGGCGGCGTGCGGCAGCAGCAGGGCGATGGTGAGCAGGGCCGCCGCGCAGCTGCAGGCGATGATGCCGCAGCACAGCGCGGCGGACCTTACGGTGCCCAGCAGGCGGCCCTTGTCGGAGAAGCGGTGGACCAGCGAGATCCAGGTGACCAGGGCGCAGACGCCAATGGGTAACGCGACGTCCGCGAACCACCCTTGTGCGTAGAGCTCGTGCAATGCTCCCCCTGCTCGCGCCTTGGTACCGGTGCGCCGGAGGCGGTCGGACGGTCACCGGCCGGCCGGTCAGCGGTCACCGGTTACCGGTCGCCGAGCACCGGTCACGGGGAGAGCGGGAGTCCGTTCACGGTCCGCCTCGGGGCGGAAGCACCGGCGAACGGGCCTGGTTCCTGCGCCGCCTGGTCACCGCGCCGTGCGGTCCCTGCGCCTTTCGGGTCCTGTACGGAGCGCCTCGTCGCGTGGTCACGATAGTGCTCCTCGTTCACGTAACGCACGGCTCACCGTCCGTATACCGCTGGATCGCGCCGCCTCCGGCGTCCTGACGTACGTCCGCCACCACTCCTCCGTTCATCCGGCCCGGGCGGATGCGTCAGGCCCACGCGTCCGGGGGCTGGAGGTGGCGGGCGGCGCTGCGGGCGGCGGAGGCGACGGTGGCGCGGGCCTCGCGCGGGGCCAGGCCGGTGTCGAGCGCGGCCTCGATCAGGGCGGGGGCCAACTCCGGCCCGGCACCCGTCTCGTAGGCCCGGCAGGCGGCCCAGAACAGCCGGTCGTTGCGCTGGCCCTCCCGCGAGGCGCGGACGAACCGTACGAGCCCCTCCAGGGCCGCGGGGTGCGGCTCGGGAGACGGCGGGCCGGGGCGGTACGAGCGGTGCGGGGCCGGGCGCGGGGGCGTGAGCAGGCGCAGCAGGGCGGCCGGGGCGGGCGCCGGGGCCCAGGCGGGGGAGCCCGGCGCGAGGCGGTAGCTGCCGTGCGAGCCGTATGAGCCGGGGCCGACCAGATAGCCGCCCAGCCCGCGGATGTCGATGCCGGGGGCCAGGCGTCCGGCGGAGTTGGGGACCGCGAGGCCGGGCGGGCCGCACAACCAGAGATGGCGGCCGCCGCTCGGGGTGAGCACGGTGACCGTAGGAGGGATGGCGAAGGCATGCTCGCGGGCCAGCCGGGCGAGGGCGGCCAGACCGTCCGCGGCCGGACCGTCCGTAGTGTCCGTGCATCCCGTGCGATCCGTGCGGTCCGTGCCGTCCTTACCGCTTGCACCGGGCTTTCTGGTGTCGGCCCGGCCGTCCGTGGCGCCCGCTCTCCCGGTTTCTCGGGGTTTTCCCGGGCTTCCGCCCTTGAGATCGAGGTCGAGGCCGATGAGGTGGTACGGGGCGCGTCCGCAGGCGATGCCGTAGCCGGTGGCCCAGGGGGCGGCGGCGAACAGGGCGCGGATCGCCTCGGGGTCCGCCGACGCGTCATGGACTCCGTGGCCCAGTCGGCCGCATTCGCCGCGGCATGGCAGAGGCGCGGGGTCGTGGTGGTGAGGGGAGCGCACGGCGGGCAGCTTCGCGCGGGTCAGCGGGATCACGCGGAAGCCATGGGCCGCGGCGGTCAGGGCGTGGGCAAGAACATGGGCGAGTGCGGGATTCGCCATGTGACCATTTTCGGACAAGTGTTCGGTAATGGGAAGGGGGCCCGGCAAGTCGCCGAGGATGGCCGAAACTATGCGGAACCGGTTCCCTCGTAAGGCCCAGCCTGCGGTGGGGTGGGGCGGGGTGGTGTGCCCGTACCGGCGCAGAGCTGCACCTGCCGCGCTTGCCGCGCCTGCCGTACCCGGCGCACCCGGCGCACCCGCCGCACCCGGCGCATCGGCGCGGTGCGGGGAGCGAGAGCGCGTCGGGCGTTTAAAACAGGTTCATCATGCTTGCGTGGTAATTCCCCTGGCCCGTGCGCATCGTCCGGGAATCGGTGGGCAACTCTGCTTCCGCGACACTTCCCGAGCGTCGGCGGATCGGAGGAATCGAGATGGCGGACTCAAGGGCGGGCTCCGGCCGCACCGTCACCGCATCGCCGTTCTCCGCGTCCAGGGCGGGGCGCGGCTCCTGGGATCTGGCCCGATCGCACGGGGGCAGGTCGCCGCCATCGCGGGCGCCCGCAAGGGAACGCCGGGGTGGGGCAATGTCCGATCGATCCGAGTGAGCTGTGGTGATTCATTGAGCGAACGGGACGGGTGAGGTCGTGCGGTCGCGCGGTGGCGTATCGACGCCATCGCGCGATCGTGCGTGGTGGCCTTGAGGTGTGGCGGCCCGGTTCGGTGTTCTTGACGGCGTCGGCGTACCTGACGGATAGTCAGATTGCTTTCTACGGCGGACATGCGGCAGGGGCAGCGATGACGCGCGATGAGCTGCACGACGTGGATGACCTGGATGACGTGAATGAGCTCGGTGAGCTGTACGGACGGCTGAGAGCGTACGAGGGGCGCACGGCCGCGAGCGGCGGTGCGGGCAGGGACCCGGTCAACGAGCCGATGATCAGACACTGGTGCGAGGCGATGGGCGACACCAACCCCGCCTATCCGGGTATCGCCCCGCCGACCATGCTGCAGGCATGGACGATGGGCGGGCTGGCCGGGCACCCCGGCGGTTCTGCCCGCTCCGAGGCGTACGACGAGCTGCTGGCGTTGCTCGACGACGCGGGCTGCACCTCGGTGGTCGCCACCGACTGCGAGCAGGAGTACGTGCGGCCGCTGCGCCCCGGCGACCGGGTCACCTTCGACGCGGTCATCGAGTCGGTGTCGCCGCGCAAGACCACCAAACTGGGCACCGGATACTTCGTCACCACCCGGATGAACGTCCGTACGGGGGACGGGGAGCTCGCCGGCACCCATCGCTTCCGCATCCTCAAGTACGCACCCGCGCGGCCGAAGGCGAAGCCGGAGCGGGGGCCGGAGCCGGAGCCGAGACGGGAGCGGTCCCCGGAGCCGAGACGGGAGCGGGCCCCGGAGCGGGTGGCCGACCGCGCCCGTCGCCCTCGCCCCGTCATCAACCGCGACAATGCGGGCTTCTGGGAGGGCGTCGCCCGGCATCGGCTGCTCATCCAGCGCTGCCTGGACTGCGCCGCCCCGCGCTTCCCCTGGCTGCCGGGGTGCGGGGCGTGCGGTTCCCAGCGGTGGGAGGCGGTCGAGGCGTCCGGCGCGGGCACGGTGTTCAGCTATGTGGTCATGCACCATCCGCCCTTCCCTGCCTTTGACCCGCCGTACGCGGTCGGCCTGATCGAGCTCGCGGAAGGGGTGCGGATGGTCAGCGGCATCACTGGAGTGCCGTACGACAAGGTGCGCATCGGGATGCCCGTCGAGCTGGAGTTCCTGCGCGTGGACGAGGAGCTGGAGCTGCCCGTGTTCCGGGGCGCCGAGGTATGAGCGAGGGACGGAGGCGCCCCTCGGCGGACCAAGTGGACAGGACGAACGAGGAGGCGGCCCCATGACGGTGCGTACGGGCGATGAGCTGCCCCCGCTGCGTATCCCGATCACCCGGACCCTGATCGTCGCCGGCGCCCTCGCGTCCCGGGACTACCAGGATGTGCACCACGACGCCGAGGCGGCCAAGGAGAAGGGCTCTCCGGACATCTTCATGAACATCCTCACCACGAACGGGCTGGTCGGCCGGTACATCACCGATCACTTCGGGCCGCGGGCCCGCCTCCGTATGGTCGCCATCCGGCTCGGGGCGCCCAACTACCCCGGCGATGAGATGGTGTTGACCGGCCAGGTCACCGCGGTCGCGGAGGGTACGGCGGAGGTCGCCGTCACCGGCAGGAACGGCATCGGCCACCATGTGACCGGCAAGGTCACGGTGCAGCTCCCCACCGACGCCCCGGGAACCGGTGACGCCCGTAAGAGGACCACCGGCACCGCCACGACCACCGGCACCGCCACGACCACCGACACCCCCACCACCCCGGACACCCCCCGATGAGCGCCCGTAAGGCGGACACCCTGGGCGGCCGGGCCGCCGTCGTCGGGATCGGCGCCACCGAGTTCTCCAAGGACTCGGGCCGCAGCGAGCTGAAACTGGCCGTCGAGGCCGTCCAGGCGGCCCTGGACGACGCGGGCCTCACCCCGGCCGATGTGGACGGGCTGGTCACCTTCACCATGGACACCAGCCCCGAGATCACCGTGGCGCAGGCGTGCGGCATCGGCGATCTCACCTTCTTCTCGCGCGTCCACTACGGCGGGGGCGCGGCCTGCGCCACCGTGCAGCAGGCCGCGCTCGCCGTCGCGACCGGCGTCGCCGAGGTCGTCGTCTGCTACCGCGCGTTCAACGAGCGCTCCGGGCGCCGCTTCGGCTCGGGCGTACAGCACCGCGAGCCGTCCGCCGAGGGCGCCGCGCTCGGCTGGTCGCTGCCCTTCGGGCTGCTGACCCCGGCGTCGTGGGTCGCCATGGCCGCTCAGCGTTATCTGTACGCCTATGGGCTGACGCCCGAGGTTTTCGGCCATGTGGCCGTCACCGACCGCCGCCACGCGGCCACCAACCCGGCCGCGTACTTCCACGGCAAGCCGATCACCCTCGCCGATCACGCCGCCTCGCGCTGGATCGTCGAGCCGCTGCGGCTGCTCGACTGCTGTCAGGAGACGGACGGCGGCCAGGCGCTCGTGGTCACCAGCGTGGAGCGGGCGCGCGATCTGCCGCGTCCGCCCGCCGTGATCACGGCCGCGGCGCAGGGCGCGGGCCGCGGCCAGGAGCAGATGACGAGCTTCTACCGCGACGACCTGACGGGCCTTCCCGAGATGGGGGTGGTCGCCCGGCAGCTGTGGCGCGGCAGCGGGGTGACCCCGGCCGATGTCGACGTGGCCATCCTCTACGACCACTTCACGCCGTTCGTGCTGATGCAGTTGGAGGAGTTCGGCTTCTGCGGACGCGGTGAAGCGGCCGGATTCGTCGCCGAGGACGCGCTGCCGCTCAATACCCACGGCGGTCAGCTCGGTGAGGCGTATCTGCACGGGATGAACGGGATCGCCGAGGCCGTCCGCCAGATCCGCGGCACTTCCGTCAACCAGGTGCCGGGGGCCGCGCGCGCCCTGGTCACGGCGGGCACCGGGGTACCGACATCCGGGCTCCTCCTTGGCGCAGACGGCTGAACCGCGCGCGTGTCGGCGGTATCGGGCCGACGAGGTCCACCTTCACTCGTCATATGACCCGAAGAGAGCAGAGCAGGCGGAGCAGGCCGAGCGGGCCCGGCAGGCAGGGCAGGCCCAGCAGGCAGGGCAGGCCCAGCAGGCAGGGCAGGCCCAGCAGGCAGGGCAGGCCCAGCAGGCAGGGCAGGCAGAGCAGATGGCAGGCCACGGGCTGGACCGCCGGTCTGGCCGCGACGCTGGCCACCGCGATCGCCGGTGCCACCCCCGCCGCCTCGGCGGAGGTCCTGCCCGACCCTCGCCCCCTGGGCGCCAAGGTCTTCCAGGGCTGGGCCTTCGACACCTGCCACGCACCGTCCCTCGCCACCCTCCGCGCGTGGAACAGCTCCCGCTACCGCGCCGTCGGCGTCTACTACGCCGGCCGCGGCCGGGCCTGTGCGAGCCAGCCCAACCTCACCGTCTCCTGGATGCGCGGCGTCAAGAGCATGAAGTGGCGGGTGCTGCCCATCTTCGTCGGATCCCAGGCCCCCTGCGTCCGCAGCGCCAACAAGAAGCATGTGCCGATCGGCAGCAAGCCCTTCTCCCAGGGGCGCGCGGAGGGCAAGGACGCGGTCGCGCGCGCCAAGGCGCTCTCCCTGAAGAAGCGCAGCGCGCTCTACCTCGACATGGAGGCGTACGACCTGACGAAGACGGGCTGCGCCGCCAAGACGCTCTCCTTCATCCGCGGCTGGAACCGCGAGGTCCGCTCGCGCGGCTTCTTCCCCGGCTTCTACAGCAGCGCCGAGTCCGGGGTGCGCCATGTGGAGCAGGCCCGCCGGGCCGGGGTCCATGACCTGCCCTCCGCCATGTGGTTCGCGCGCTGGAAGGGGAAGCCGTCGCTGTACGGTGAGCCGACGCTGGCCAAGAGCGCGTGGAATCCGCACCGCCGCATCCACCAGTACAAGGGCAACGTCGATGTGACGCACGGCGGCCGGAAGCTGCGCATCGACCGCAACAAGGTGGACGCACCGGTCGCGATCATCAAGTGACCCACCGCCACCGGCCCCCGTCCGGGACACCCTTGGATCCGGGCGGCATCCCCGACGGCATCCCCGACGGCATCCCGGACGGCATCCTCGGAGGATTCCGGCGGCATTCTCGAAGGGGTCCTCGGAGGAGTCCTGGGAGGCATCGTCGGGGAATCCTCGGGAACTCTCCCGGAGCGCCTTAGGGGACGCTCTCGGGGAACCGTCGGGCGGAACCCTGACCCTCGGCGTGCCCCCTCCCCCCGGAGGAGGTGGTGCCAGCCCCACCCGTACAACCTGAGGCTGATCCCTCTTCGGCACTTATGGCCGATCCGCTCCGACCTGCCCGGCTCCTAGCGTTAAGCCATGACCACGACCGTGTGCACAGGCGTATCCGCCGCCGCGTTCCCGTCGTTCACTTCGTATGTACGGGCGCGGGGGCCGGTGCTGTTGCGCACCGCCCGCTCGCTGACCTCCAACGTGTGCGACGCCGAGGATCTGCTGCAAACCGCGCTGACCAAGACGTACCTGGCGTGGGAGCGTATCGAGGACCACAACGCGCTGGACGGCTATGTGCGGCGTGCCCTGGTCAACACCCGGACCTCGCAGTGGCGCAAGCGCAAGATCGACGAATTCGCCTGCGAGGAGCTGCCCGAGCCCGAGACGGTGCCCGCCCCGGACCCCGCCGAACGGCAGGTCGTCCGCGACGCCCTGTGGCGGGCCGTACTGCGGCTGCCGGACCGCCAGCGGGCGATGGTCGTCCTCAGGTACTACGAGGACCTGAGCGAGGCGCAGACGGCGGAGGTACTCGGAGTGTCCGTCGGCACCGTCAAGAGCGCGGTCTCGCGCGCCCTCGGCAAGCTCCGCGAGGACCCGGAACTCGGCTACGCGGCGTGACCGGCCGCGCGCCGGTCGACGGGGGCTGACCGGGGGGACCGGCCCGGGGACCGCCCCAGGGTCGGCAGGGGGACCGACGGGCGATCGACGGGGACACCCAGGGGACAACCGACGGGGCGATCGACGGGGCCACCGGGGGCGATCGACGCGGACACCGGGGCGGCCGACGGGCTGATCGGCGGGGTCCGGGGGTAGTGACATACCGAGCGGTCGGCTGCAGAATCGGCGGAACCTCAGCCCGCGCGTAACCGGAACCCTGGAGGCCCCGGTGCTCAGCACGATGCAGGACGTACCGCTGACCGTGACCCGCATCCTCGTGCACGGGGCATTCGTGCATGGCCGTACGGCCCATGTGACCACCTGGACGGGTGAGGGCGAGCCCCGGCGCCGCAGTTTCCACGAGGTGGGCATGCGGTCGATCCAGTTGGCGAACGCGCTGCGCGATGAACTCGGGGTGGAGCCGGGGCAGGCCGTGGCCACTTTGATGTGGAACAACGGCGAGCATCTGGAGGCCTATCTCGCGGTCCCCTCCATGGGCGCCGTGCTGCACACCCTCAACCTCCGGCTGCCCACCGAGCAGCTCGGCTGGATCGTGAACCACGCCGCCGATCGCGTGATCATCGTCAATGGCTCGGTGCTTCCGCTGCTCGCCCCGCTCCTCCCCGGCCTCACCACCGTGAAGCACATCGTGGTCGCGGGGCCCGGCGACCGTTCCGTCCTGGACGGCTGCGCCGCCCGGGTCCATGACTACGAGGAACTGATCGAGGGGCGGCCGCGGCACTACGCCTGGCCGGAGATCGACGAGCGCCAGGCCGCCGCGCTCTGCTACACCTCGGGCACGACCGGGGACCCCAAGGGCGTGGCCTACAGCCACCGCTCCATCTACCTGCATTCGATGCAGGTCAACACCGCCGAGTCGTTCGGGATGTCCGGTGCCGACACCCTGCTGCCGGTGGTGCCCATGTTCCACGCCAACGCATGGGGCACCGCGCATGCCGCCTTCATGGCGGGCGCCTCGATACTCATGCCCGACCGCTTCCTCCAGCCCGAGCCGCTGGCCGAGATGATCGAGCGCGAACGTCCCACCATCGCGGCCGCCGTCCCCACCGTCTGGCAGGGGCTGCTCGCCGAACTCGACGCGAGGCCGCGGGAGGTGAGCTGTCTGCGGGACGTCTTCATCGGCGGCGCGGCCTGCCCGCCCTCCCTGATGAAGGCGTACGAGGAGCGCCACGGCATTCACGTCGTCCATGCATGGGGCATGACGGAGACCTCTCCGCTCGGCTCGGTGGCCCATCCGCCGGGCGGGCTCTCGGCGGAGGACGCCTGGCCGTACCGGCTGTCGCAGGGCCGCTTCCCGACGTCCGTCGAGTGCCGGTTGATCTCGGCGGACGGCGAAGTCGTGCCGTGGGACGGGAAGACGCCGGGGGAGCTGGAGGTACGCGGGCCGTGGATCGCGGGCGCGTACTACGGAGGGGCGGACGGCGAGCCGTTCCGCCCCGAGGACAAGTTCACCGAGGACGGCTGGCTGAAGACCGGAGACGTCGGCACCATCAGCCCCGACTGCTATCTGACGCTGACCGACCGGGCCAAGGACGTCATCAAGTCGGGCGGCGAGTGGATCTCCTCGGTCGAGCTGGAGAACCAGCTGATGGGCCATCCGGAGGTCGCCGAGGCGGCGGTGGTGGCGGTGCCGGACGAGAAGTGGGGAGAGCGGCCGCTGGCCACGGTGGTGCTGACGGAGGGCGCCACGGTCGACTACGAGGGGCTGCGGGCCTTCCTCGCCGAACGGATCGCGCGCTGGCAGCTGCCGGAGCACTGGGCGCTGATCCCGGTGGTGCCGAAGACGAGCGTGGGGAAGTTCAACAAGAAGGTGATCCGCAAGCAGTACGCGGACGGCGAGCTGGATGTGACCACGCTGGGCTTGTGATCACGCTGGGACGACTGGGCTGAGGAACGCCGGATCGGGGGCGCGGGCCGAGCGGGTCCGCGCCCCGGTCGGTCGGTGACGCGGTCACCGTAAGGAGGCGAGCGTCTCCTTACGGGCGGCATGTCACCGTATGGATCGGCGGGCCGTGCCTTTACGGGGCCGCGCATCACCGTAAGGACCAGTGGGCCGTGCCCGTACAGGCGGCACGCCACCGTAAGGACAGCGTGGCCGTGCTTTAGGGGCCGGGCGTCACCGTAAGGACAGCGGGCGTGCCTTTACGGGCGGCACGCCACCGTAAGGACCAGTGGGCCGTGCCCGTACAGGCGGCACGCCACCGTAAGGACAGCGTGGCCGTGCCCTTACGGGCCGGGCGTCACCGTAAGGCCCGCGTGCGTCAGTTGGTGCCGATCTTCGCCAGCAGGTCCACGATCCGCGACTGCACCTCCGCGCTCGTCGAGCGCTCCGCGAGGAACAGCACCGTTTCGCCCGAGGCCAGCCGCGACAGATGCGCCGGATCGATGTCCGCGGAGGTGTAGACGACCAGCGGGGTGCGGTTGAGCAGTCCGTTGCCGCGCAACCAGTCGACGATCCCGGCCCGGCGGCGGCGTACCTGCATCAGGTCCATCACCACCAGGTTCGGCCGCATCTGCCCCGCGAGCGAGACCGCGTCCGCGTCCGTCGCCGCGCGGGCGACCTGCATCCCGCGCCGCTCGAGCGTCGCCGTAAGGGCCGCCGAGATCGGCTCGTGCTCCTCGATCAGCAGAACGCGCGACGGATGCTGCTCGCTGTCGCGCGGGGCGAGCGCCTTGAACAGGACGGCCGGGTCGGCGCCGTACGCCGCCTCCCGCGTCGCCTGGCCGAGCCCCGCGGTCACCAGCACCGGCACCTCGGCGGCGACCGCGGCCGTACGCAGCGACTGCAGCGCGGTCCGGGTGATCGGCCCGGTCAGCGGATCGACGAACAGCGCCGCCGGGTACGCGGCGATCTGCGCGTCGACCTCCTCACGGGAGTTCACGATCACCGGACGGTAGCCGCGGTCGCTCAGCGCCTGCTGGGTGGACATGTCCGGCGCGGGCCACACGAGGAGGCGGCGCGGGTTGTCCAGCGGCTCCGGGGGCAGTTCGTCGTCGGGCGGCGGGGTGCGGTCGTCGACGATCTCGACGGCGCCGTTCGGCCCGTCCAGCGGTTCCGGCCCCTCGGCGCCCTCGTCCGGCGCGCCGATGGCGAACGCACGGCCCGAGCTCTGCGACGCATTCGCCGCACGCTGCGGCTGCGCCCCCGGCCCGGGCTGGGGACGGGGCTGCGGGCCGGTCTGTGCCCCGGGGTGCGGTTGCGAACGGCTGCCGGCCGGCTGCAGTTCGGCCGAGGTGCCCTGGCCCGCCATCTCGGGCCGGGCGGCCAGCTTGCGGCGCCTGCCGGAGCCCAAGCTGGTGCCTCCGGAGGGCGTCTGGGGCTGGCCCTGCTGCGGGCGTCCCAGCGGCTGGCCCTGCGGGCCCTGACCCTGGGGGTGCTCACCCACCTGCTGGGCGAACGGCACCCCTTGGCCCAGGGTCCGCACGCTGATCGCGCGCCCCTGGGCGGTGTCCGCGTTCGGCGGGGCCTCGGCGGGCAGCGGCTGCGGGCGGGGCTGCGAGGGCGCGTCCGGCCACTGCGCCGGCTGCTGGGCGGGTGGCTGCTGGGCCGGTGGGCGCCCGCTCGCCTCCGCGGGCTGCGGACCACCGGGGCCACCCTGGGGCGGACCCACCGGATGACCGGGACCACCCGGACCACCCTGGGTCGCCTCCGGCTGCTCCTCGGCCAGCGGCCGCCGGGCGCGGCGACGTCCGGTGGGCGGGACGTCCTGCGGCTGGCCGCCGCCGGTGTCCTGGCCCCAGTTGGGCTGCTGTTCCTCGGGCGTACGGGCGGCGGGCAGCGCGGGCATGCCCGACCCGGCGGGCTGAGCGGCGCCGGGGCCCTGGGCCTGCGGCTGGGGCCGACGCGGGTCCTGGCCCTGTGCCTGACCGGGGTCGGATGGCCAGCCCCCGGGCCGTGCGGCGCCGTTGGGGGGTACGGGCTCGCCTCGTACCGCCAGGCCGCCGCCCTGCTGCGGCTGGGGCGCGCCGCCCCGTGCCTCGCGAGCGCCGTGCTGCGCGGGGACGAGCCCGGCCGGGCCGAGCTCCGGCGGCAGCGCGCCGGGCTGCGCCCGGTCGGCGGCGGCCGGGGGCAGCGCGAAGGGAGAGCGAACGAGACCGGACTCCCCCGCGGCCTGCGGCTGCGGCTGGGTTTGCTGCGGCTGAGGTTGGGGCTGCGCCTGGCCCTGGGCCTGGGGCTGCGCCTGGTCGGGCGCCGACAACTCCGGCGCCTCGGCCAGCGTGCGGCGGGCCCGGCGACGTCCGGTGGGCTGGACCTCTTCCGGCTGGCCCGCGCCGGTGTCCTGGCCCCAGTTGGGCTGTTGCTCCTCGGGCGTACGGGCGGCGGGCAGCGCGGGCATGCCCGACGCGACCGGCTGGGCGGGCTGCTGGGGCGTGTCGGAGGCGGCCGCGGGCAGGGCGAGGGCAGGCCGGCCGTTCGCGCCCTGGGCGGGGGCACCGGCGGCCTGAGGGCCGCCCTGTTCCTGCGCCGGGGCGCCGCGCCGGGCGCGGCGGCCCTGGGGCTGCTGCTGGGCCGGAATGCCCTGAGGCGGCACAACACCCATGGCGGCCGCGCCCGTCGGCTGCGGTCCGGTGGCCGCGGCCGCCGCCTCGTCGGGGTGGGGGCGCGCCCTGCGCCGCCCGGTGGGCCGTGGGGTGTCCGCGGCCTCGGCGGTGCCCTGCTGCTGGGCCGCGCTGTCCTCGCCGACGACCGCGGGAAGCGCGGTGGGCGCGCCCGGGGCGCCCTGCTGAGCGGCGGTGCGCGGGTCGGCCGTACGGGGATCGGCCGTATGCGGGTCGGCCGTATGCGGGTCGGCCGTATGCGGGTCGGCCTTACGGAGGTTGGGCGGCGGCGTACCGCCCTGTGTGCCGTTGCCTTGCGTGCCGTGGCCCTGCGTACCGCCGCCGCTGGTGTCGCCCGGCGTGCCGCTGGGGGCCGCGCCGTGCCGGGCGCGGCGTCCGGTCGGGGTCTGGCCGGTCGGGGTCTGGCCGGTGGCGTTGCCGCCCGCGGTGCCCGTACCCGTACCCGTACCCGCGTCGGTTCCCGTACCCGCGCCGGAGGTGCCCTGTCCCCGCGTACCGTCGCCGTGCCCGGCGGCGTCGCCGTTCGCGCGCTCCTGCTCGGCCGCGGCCGCCGCCGAGATCGGCACCTCAAGGACGTAGGCGTGACCGCCCATGCCCGGCATCTCATGGGTCTGGAGCACGCCCCCGTGCCGGCGCACGATCCCGCGCACGATCGGCTCGTGCACCGGGTCGCCGCCCGCGTACGGCCCGCGGACCTCGATCCGTACGACATCGCCGCGCTGCGCCGCCGCGACCACGATCGTCGAGTCGCTCGCCGCGCTGCCCGCCGCGGTGTTGCCGGTGGAGTCGACCCCGGCCACGTCCGCGATCAGATGGGCAAGCGCCTGGGCGAGCCGCTCCGGGTCCACCTCGGCGTCGATCGGCGGCGCGTGCACGGCGAACTGCGCGCGGCCCGGGCCGATCAGCTCGACCGCGCCCTCCACACTGGCCGATACGACCTCGTCCATCGAGACCGTCCGGCGGGCCAGCTCCTCGCTGTGCGCGTCGAGCCGCTGGTAGCTCAGGACGTTGTCGACGAGCGTGGTCATCCGGGTGTAGCCGGCGGCGAGGTGGTGCAGGATCTGGTTGGCCTCGGGCCACAGCTGCCCGGCCGGGTCGTCGGCGAGCACACCGAGTTCGCCGCGCAGCTGCAGCAGCGGTCCGCGCAGCGACTGGTCCAGCACGGCGAGCAGCTGGCTGTTCCGGGCGGTCACGGACTCCAGCTGCGCGGTGTACCGCGCGCGCTCCTCGGCGAGCTGCGTCCGCAGCTCCTCCACGGTCTTCGTGTGCTGCGCGGTGAGGTTCTCCAGCTCCTCGGCGTGCTGGGCGGTGAGGCTCTCCACCTTCTCCGTGTGCTCGGTGGTGAGGCTCTCGACCTCCTCCGTGTGCTGGGTCGTGAGGCTCTCCACCTCCTCGGCGTGCTTGGCCGCCATGGCCTTCTCGGCACGCCGGTCGGTGAAGGTCATCACCGCGCCCACGAGTTGCTCGCCGTCGCGGACGGGCGCGGTGGTCAGATCGACCGGCACCTCGCTTCCGTCCTTGGCCCACAGCACCTGGCCGCGCACCCGGTGCTTGCGGCCGGAGCGCAGGGAGTCGGCGAGGGGAGATTCCTCGTATGGGAACGGGGAACCGTCCGGGCGCGAGTGGTGTACAAGAGAGTGAAGCTCCTGACCGCCCATGTCGCTGGCCCGGTAGCCGAGGATCTGCGCGGCGGACGGGTTGACGAGGACCACCTTGCCCTCGGTGTCCACGCCGACCACGCCCTCCGCCGCCGCGCGCAGGATCATCTCGGTCTGGCGCTGCTGACGGGCGAGTTCGGCCTCGGTGTCGAGCGTCCCGGTCAGGTCGCGCACGATGAGCATCAGCAGCTCATCACCGGTGTAGCTGTACTGATCGGCGTAAGGAGTCCGCCCATCCTCCAGATTCGCGCTGGTCACCTCGACGGGAATCTGCGCCCCGTCGGTGCGCCGGGCCATCATCCGGGTCGGCTTGATGCCGTCCCGCTGGGCCGACTCGGGGCGCCGCATCGACCCGGGAATGCGATTGGGATCGAAGGAGGGGAGCAGATCGAGCAGACCACGGCCGACCAGGGCGGTGCCCGGAGCCTCGAAGGACTCCAGCGCGATGTGGTTGGCGTTGACGATCGTGCCGTTGCAGTTGACGAGCAACAGCGCGTCGGGGAGGGCGTCGAGTATCGCCGCGAGGCGAGCAGCGCCTCGGGATGGCCTGCTGCTCACGACGACGCTTCCTCCCTGACTACTGCATCTTGCTGACACTCGCGGTCATTCTGCCGTCCCGTCTGCGGAGTGTCTCTAGGGGAGTCTACGGCCACCGAAGGCGGACGTGACGGCGGATGAGAGGGAGGTCGCAGCACGACGTACGCGTCTCGACGCACGCCCGGACAAACTTCTCCGTGCTCTCCTCTTCTCACTCCCGCCCCAATCCCCAGGTCAGCTCCCAGGCGTGCGCAAAACGACGGAGAACCGATTCCATCGGGCGATTTCACACCCGTTGGTGCGGTTGAACCACGCGTTGACGGGACGCCCCGCCCAGTGACCCGTCACCCGCGCCGTGGCCGGCCCGCCGTACTGCCCGGTGCACATCGCATCGGGCGACACCGGCGCGAACGGATCCCGGCCCCATACGGTCTGCGAGTCCAGCTGCGCACACGCGGCCCGGGCCCGGGGGTGCGTACCCCCGGTCGGGTGGCAGTTCAGCACAAAGGTCGAGGCATCGTCGGGATCCCCGTTCTGGCTGACGGTGATCACGAGCCGGTCGGCGCTCTCCCCGTCGAACGGCAGGGGCAGCGGCAGCGGCGTGGCCCCGGCGGGGGCCAGCGCGCCCGCCGTGGCGGCGGTCGTCAGAGCGGCGGTGACGACGAGGCGGTGCAGCAGGGGCATCGGGACACTCCTGGAGTGATCAGACGGGGCGCGCTGCCCCTGCCCCCTCTAACGCGCCGCCGCGGCGCGCGTTGCGCCGCCATAAGGGCTGCGCTCGGCGGTAAGGGCCGCGCTCGGCTGGTGAGGGCTGCGCTCCGCCGGTAAGGACTGCGCCCGGCCGGTAAGGACTGCGCCCGGCCGGTGAGGACTGCGCCCGGCCGGTGCGGACTGCCGTTCCGCCGAAGGGGGCTGCCGCTCCGCCGTAAGGGCTGCACTCAGGCATTGGGGCTGCTCCCGGGCGTTAGGGCTTTGCGATGGGCCCCGCCCGCCGAGTACCGTAGTCCGCGATTGGTGACATCCCGCTGGGCTATGACATCATCTGCACACACCACGTCGCGCTCGCGCGAGCGAAACCGGTGTGCTGGAGGCTTCGCCTAGTCTGGTCTATGGCGCCGCACTGCTAATGCGGTTTGGGCCCTAAAGCCCATCGAGGGTTCAAATCCCTCAGCCTCCGCTCTCTGATCAGGGAGCCCGTGCCTATGGCGCGGGCTCCCTGTGTCGTTTCCGCGGCCCGCCGCCAACGATCACGGAAGCGGCCCGGCGCGACGACCCCCCCGCGCTCCCCTTACTACGGCGACGGTGACGGGAACTGCGGCTCCGGCCGACCGCGGCCCGATAGCCCTGCAACCCCGGACTACCACCGAAGCAACGCAGGGCGACTGCAACGTTGCCTTCCGTGACGCCGTCCGTCGCTCCTCAACGGCCTCGCGACGCGAAGGCCCACTCCCCGATGTCTCGCGACGGCCGCTCCGGCAGCCCCTGAAAACGGAGTTTCCGCAGGTCAGCGTGGGTGTGGGAAACGGATTTCGCCTGGCGGCAGAGGTCATGTAATGTTGTCCCCGCAACGCCGACCGGCAAGAAAAACCGCCGGGAAGCCAAGCGCTCGTAGCTTAACGGATAGAGCACTTGACTACGGATCAAGAGGTTGCAGGTTCGAATCCTGCCGAGCGCGCACCAGCTCAGAGGCCCCTTCCGATCATCGGAAGGGGCCTCTTGCGTATGCGTTGACATCCAAACTGACATCAACGGCCACGCGGGTTGGATCAGGCGGGTACGGGGACGCCGCTCGGGCCGTCGTCGCCGTCGTCGTTGATGTCACGCAGGGCATCGCCGACGCGATCGAATGCGGAGCGCTGAGAGTCGAGCCGGACGAAGGTGTAGATGTCCATCGTCACGCGGATCGAGCTGTGCCCGAGCACTTCCATGATCATTCGGGCGTCGGCCCCCTGCTCGTGCAGCAGCGACGCGCAGGTATGCCGGAGATCATGGAACCGGACGCGCCGGACGCCTGCCTTGTCGCACAGGAGGGTGAAGGCGCGGTTCAGGTTGCGCGGTTCGATGGGCGTTCCGTTCTTCGTGGTGAAGACGAGATCCCTGCCGTCGTCCTTCCACTTGTCTCCTGCCGCAAGGCGGTCTCCGTGTTGCTGGGCTCGGCGAGCGCGGAGCGCCGTCACGCACTCGCCGGGCAGCGCCACCCGGCGGGCCGAGCGCTGAGTCTTCGGAGCAGCGACCAGCAGTTCCCCGCCAACGCGCTGGAGCGTCTGGCGGATGGTGACTGTGCCGTCCGTAAGATCCACGTCCTTCCACCGAAGGCCGAGGACTTCCCCGCGTCGCAGCCCGATCCGTACGGCCAGTTCGTACGCCGCCCACATCCGATTGCCACGCGCCGCCGCCAGGAGCCGACGCCCCTCCTCCACGGTCAGCGGCTCTATCTCGCGCTTCGTGCCCATGCCCAGCTCGACGTTCTTGGCCACGTTGCGCGGTAGTTCGTCCTCCCGCACCGCGTGCTCCAGTGCCGCCCGCAGCAGCACCAGGAGGAAACGCACGGTCCGATCGGACGGGTACGACTCGCAGCACTTGCCCAGCGCGCAGCAGCGGCGTTTCCGTTCCGGCCGTGCCTTGTCCTTCCCTTGAGCGCAGCACTGGCACGTACGCGCGGTGGTGGCGAGGAAGGCCCGGATGTCCCGTGCGGTGAGCCGGGCCAGCTTCTTCTTCCCCAGGCCCGGAGCGAGGTAGATCCGTACGAGCGTTTCGTAGGCCGCGTACGTGGACGGCCGCACCTTGATGCGAGCGACGTTGGCCAGCCAGTACGTCAGGAACTCGCCCAGGCTCAGCTTGCTCGTGACGACGGGAATACCGCTCTGTGAGTCCGCCTTGAGGCGGGTCAGCTTTTCGTGAACGTCATCCCAGCTCTTGCCGTAGACGAAGCGCCGTTTGTACGTGCCGTCCGGCGTGAGGACGTACGCCGCTCCGTGCCAACGGCCGTCCTTGCGCTGGACGATCGTGCCTTCTCCGTTGACGTTCCTCCCGGCCATCAGGCGGCCTCTCCTTCGGTCTGGCGGTGGATGTAGTCGTGCAGGGCGGATTCGGTGATGCGTCGGCAGCGGCCGATGGTCAGGGAGGCCAGCTCCCGTGAGCGGATGAGGTTGTAGACCGTCCAGCGGCTCACCTGGAGCCGAGCCGCGACCTGGCCCACGTTGAGCAGGCCCGGAGTCACAGCCAGGGGTCTCCTTCTGTCTTGCGGCGGTCGGCGTGGTCGCGTGCTTGGGCGATGTCGTGGCGTACCTGGGCGGCGAGGAGTTCTTCGCCGGGGCTGTAGCCGGAGGCCAGGTATTGCCAGTGGGAGACGACGAGGGTGGTTTCCTCCTCCCGCTCGGGCCGGTCGTCTGTGGCGCGTGCTTGCTCCGTGCGCCAGGTGCGGCGGATGTCGCGCAGTGCGCTGAGGGTGGTGGAGTAGCGGCGGGATTTGCTGGAGAAGTGGCCTCGGAAGCCGAGCATGTGGGCCCACTTCCAGAGCTTGAGTTCGGCGAACTCGGGGAGGTGGCCGAGGTTCCAGGCGGTGCGGATCATCTGGCGGACGTGGCTGTGCACGGGCAGGTCCGCGATGGGTTCGGACTGGCCGGTGCCCTTGCACTCCTCGCACAGGTCCCGGAATCCGTCAGGACCGCGCTGGTAGCCGCGTCCGGTGCAGTGAGGGCAGCGCAGGGAGCGGTCCACGGTCCCGGAGTCCTCAGCGCTCTTGGTGGCGTACTTCGCGACATAGGCGGCGACCTTCTGATCTGTCAGTTCTCCGTCGCCCAGGGCGGCGATCTCGCGGATGTCGAGCTGATCGCCCCAGGTGAGTCGGCGTTCGCCGATGGCGTCGGAGGTGACCGTGAGCACGGCGCGTTCGGCCGCCTCGGTGACCGCGTGGGTGAGCGCGTCGGCGGTGGCCCACCGGGGCGGGGGCTCGTCGCTGCCTTCCGGGCCGTCGAGGCGCACAACGGCGTGGAAGTGGACCAGGCCGCGCCGCTGGTACTCGGCGACCTTGGCGAAGGAGACCCGCAGCGCCGCATTCAGCGCCTTCTGCGTCATGCCGAGGTGCGCGGCCAGCTCACGGCGGAGGTAGGTGGTGAAGCGTGCCCACAGGGCTCCGGCGTGGGCGTTCCAGAGCACGGCGCCGGTGTAGTCGTAGGTGGCCGGGGACAGCGGGGTGCCCAAGGCGGGGTCGTCGGCGGGGTGGCGGGTGCCGCAGCGGCAGGGCAGGTTCTCGCCCGCGTCGGTGATGCGGCGGTTGTGGACCGGCCCGAACGACGGGGCGGTCAGGGTGACGAAGAGGCGGGGGTGTGTGCGTACGGTCCCCGGCACGCTCTTGCCGCCTGAGAGTCCGGCCTTGATCAGGTGGTAGGTGTCGGCGGCGTACAGGCGGGAGCAGGAGGGACAGCGGGAGGAACGGCGGTTACCGCAGGTGGTCAGCAGCCGCCCGGTGGGTTCGCCAGCGGTGCTGTACGCACGGACGATGGTGTCCGTCGCTGTGTCGCGGGTTTCGGTGGAGCCGACGAGCTGAACCGGGCGGGTACAACCGCGGATTCGGCTGATCTGGTCGTGGACGCGCTCAAAGTCGGGGAGATGGGCAAGCTCGATGAGGTCCCGCAGGGCCAGGCTCGCCACGTGGCGCAGGTCCAGAGGGGCTTTCACGGGTGAGGTGTCCTTTCGGGAGGGCCCCGGGCAGCACTGGGTCAGGGGTGCGGGTGCTGCTCGGGGCATGACGAATCCGGGCCCGGTCAGGGGCGGGGGTTTCTGGGTTGCCGGGACGGCCGGCACGGGGTCAGAGCTGGGCGTGCGTGGCGGTGGCCAGCGGCAGTGCGACGCCGAGGCGGGCCCGGAGCTGCGCCGGAGTGATGGACTCGCCGTGCTCGGCCCGGTAGGTGTCGGCGATGGTGCGGGCCGCGTTCAGCAGCGGCACGGGCACCGTGACCGCCGGGGAACTCTCCGGCTTCGGCGTGACCGGTTCGGGGGCCGGGGCAGGCTCCGGCTCGGGGGCCGGTGCCTTCTCGACCGGTGCGTCAGGCGCGGCAGGGGTCGGGGTGGTGTGGGCGACGGTGTGGAAGTGGCGCAGGAGTTGGGGGCCGACGGCTCCCCAGCCCAGGAGGAGGAGCGGGGCGACCGCGTCCACGGCGGCCCGGCCGTAGTGCTCGGCGACGATGGGTTCGGCGACGTTGAGGGCCAGGGTCAGCAGCCCGGACATGTGCATGAGCCGAGTGGCGCCCGTGATCTGGTCGGCCGGGACGCCGCGCAGGGACAGGTACCGCAGGGCGACCAGGAGGCCGACGACGGACAGGTCCACCATGGGGGCGATCAGCGGTGCGATGGGGCCGGGGACGCCGAGGCGCAGCGCGAGGGCCCAGACGTTGCCGAAGGAGAAGACGAAGGCCAGGGCCGCGATTATGCCCATGATCACGGTCACGGTGCGCTGAGTGATCCGGTCCTCAGACATAGAGGATTCACCTCCTTCCACGTGTAGCGACGAGCAGGTCAGAGGGCACGGGTCAGGCGGCCTCCCGTTTGGTGAACGGGTCGTCCACCCGCATCGCGGAGACCGCCAGTTCTTCCAGCAGTTCGGCGGGGTCGCGGGTCAGGTGGGCGGTGTCGGTGGCGATGCGGGCAGCGTCCGCGTCGGCCACGTACGGCGTGCGGATGCGGGCGAAGCCGGGACGGCCCTGGTGCGCCATGGCCGCCACCCCGACGTAGGCCGGGTCCTGGAGTGCGGTGGGGCTGGCGTCGGGCCAGTTGCGGATGTCCTCCCCGAGCGCGACCACGGCCGCTTCGGCGGTCTTCTGGGCGAAGGACAGGCCCACCGGGCACACGTCCCGGATGAAGGTGGGGATGGCGTCCCCGGTTGCCTTCTGTGTCGCGATGATCACCAGGATGCCGACGTTGCGGCCCTTCTTCACCAGGTCCTCCACCAGCCGCGCGTTCTCGGCGGCCAGCGCGGCGAGCTTCTTCGTCCGCGTGTCCGATCCCTTGTAGTCGCGGAAGTAGGTGTGCGCTTCGTCCACGATGAGCACGGTCAACGGCCAGGCGGCTGAGGGCCCGAGGTGCCACATGTTCTTCACGCCCAGCAGGGCACGGATGGACGCCGACCGGTCCCGCCGCAGCTTCACCAGCCGCGTGAACAGCGCGTTCGCCTCTTCCAGATCGTCACCGACGAACGCGAAGATCCGGTCCGTCAAGTCGGCGTAGTCGCCCTCATGGGATGAGGTCACCTTCCCATCGGCCACCGCGTACTGCACCGCATCGGACGGCGCCGTATCGCAGATGAACCGGTTGACCAGGGACGTCTTGCCGAAGCCGGGCAGCCCGGCCACGGTGACACCGGGCACGTTGGCCAGGCTGACGCTTACCGGCTGCGCGTACTCGTCCAGGCCCAGATCCCACACCGCCAGATCCTCCGGCACAGCCCCAGACGGGGTGTGCTCGGTGGGAACGATCAGCGGATCAACCCGCACCCCACGGATCACCAGCGTCCCCGGCTGGTCCGGTAGGACCGAAACCCGCGTGCACCGCCATGCATCGGCCAGATACGGGGCCGCCCGCTGGAACTCCGCCAGGCCCACCTTGGGCAGGCAGACCGCGTGCACCAGCACCCCGTACCGGTCGGCCGCGACCCGGATCTTCGGGATGAGGACCCGTGGCTTGGGGACCTTGCCGTCCGGGGCCACGATCACGGCCGGAGGAGTCTTGTCGGTCACCGACAGCCCGACCATCGGGGCCAGCCGACGCCAGCGCCGCCGTACGCCGATGGCCTGCCGCATGCTCGCCCGCGTCATTTTGTCGGCACGCACATAGCGCACCAGCCACCACAGGGCCCATATGCCGATCAGGGCCAGGGCCGCCCCGGCAACAGCCGGGGCAGACCCGAACACCTCCTGCACAGTCACAGCACGTCCTTGTTCGTGTAGAGGAATCGGTAGAGGGATATCCGCAGTTCCAGCAGGTCACGGCCGGATGCGAGCTTGGGGTAGCCGTGCGACTCGATCACCTTGGCCACGTCGAAGAGCAGGCCGTTGGTGAACCGCGAGTCGTCATCCCCGCTCTCCGGCTCAACCGGATAGACCGGCTCAGGGGCAGCGGCCGTCACTTGACCAACTCCAGCGCCGCCGCCCGGTAAGCCACGCCATCGGACAACTGGCCGTTGAAGAGCCGCGCCCACGGAGTGGCGAACAGCTCCGCCACCCGCACCGGCATCCCCGGCTGGAGACCACCCGGCAGACCGCTCTCCGGCACGGTGATCTTCATCTGCTCGGCGCGGCCCTCTTCCATGAGGAACACGGTCAGGGTGTGCAGGGTCTCCCCGGTGTCACGGTCGGTGGCGACCTCACCCGTCTCGGGGTTCTTGACCTTCGGCACCGGGAGGGTGCCAGCGATGAACTGAGTGGAGGGCAGCAGCCCCACGCGAATACGGGTCATAGCCATGCTCGAACTCCCTTTTGTGGCCGACCGCTTGTGCGATCGGGGCACAACTATGATCTAGCCAGGCTAGCTAGGTCAAGTGAGCTAGCTACGAGAGTTCAAGGGCCTGGGTGTGTTAGGTGAGCTAACACGGCTACCCTGGGACCATGACGCCGTCGACGCACGACGCCCGCCCGCCGTATCAGCAGGCAGCCGAGGCCATCCGGGCCGAGATCAAGGCGGGCAAGCTCAAGCCGGGGGAACAGCTCCCCTCGCATCGCGAGCTGCAAGAGCGGTTCGGCATCGCCAACATGACCGCCCGCAGCGCTCTTCGCGTACTCCGGGAAGAGGGCTTGATCTACACGGTGCAGGGGCGTGGCAGCTATGTCGCAGACGTCGTCGGACCCAGCAACGAGGTCATGGGGGTTGTGTCAGGTCTGGTGGTGCAGGCAGGAAAGGTTCCGGACCCCGACAGCGCTGAGGCAGACGGGGCCGTGATCGAAACCCTTCAGGCTGTCCGTGACCAGCTCCGAGCCTTGAACGCGGAGGTCCAGACCCTCAAGCGGGAAGTCGCCGAACTGAAGGCGCGGCAGGACTCGTAGCCCGCTCCTCCTGGATCTCCGCCACCTCCGCACGAATCTCCTCCAGCTCACCGTGCAGGCGCTCAGCCATCGACGCGATCTCTGCCAGCAGCGCCCGCTCCTGCTCGGTCAGCACCAGTTCCCCCTTGTCGTCTGCGCGTTGGTCGCGCGCATCCTGCATTGCGATCCTCCGGCGATCTTCTGGTGCGAGCTGTTCAGAGTTTCCTTACTGGATCAAGGCGGCCCGCTTGCGCGGGCCGCGCGCGCTGGCGGCCCGTGGCCGCCGCCCGCTCCTGTCTGCCGCCCCGCTCAGCGGCGTCCCCGTGCCACTCAGCGCGCCACCCCGCACCAGTAGCCCACCAAGCGCAGTCAGTACCCGGAACAGCTCCCACGGAGCGCCTGGTGATCACCGCGAACATGCCGACGCAGCGGCACGGCCAGGACCAAGGGCCCGAGCTGCCAGCCGTCGAGGGGCGGCTACGCAGAGCGGTTTACATGGCGGACCGTCCGCCGACTGCGGCCATCGTCGTTGTGCGCGTAGCAACGGCCAGCGGGGAGGGGAGGGGTGCCTGGCCGGGGGTATGTCGGCCGTCGGCCCCGGCCCGATGTGGCCGGCCGTCGTACTGTCGCCGTCACGGATGCGGGCGCGTGAGCAGACCGAACTGCCCGGTCCTGGTGGGCGGGGAGCAGCAGCTGCCGCGCGGTGGCTCAGGCCGTCGCGGTCGCTCCGCGTCGGTTTCCGTATCACCGTGGCTGACCACCGTGTCGTAAACGCTCTGGAGACTGCCACCACCTCGCATCTGCCTCGCACTCGTCACCATCCCTTTCCTGCGTCTGAACTCATCTGGGGACAGGCAGAGTCGAAGCGAGCACGACAACCGCCCCGGTACCATCGGCACCGGGGTCCTGATCATGGACTCTCCGCCGGACCACCCCGCGCCTGCCAGGGTTTGAGGGGTGGTCCGGCTTCAGGTCTGAAGTTGTTGAGGGCGGGGGCCGCCGGTCCCTCCACGACTGCGACCCCCGCCCAGCCTTGAGGGGCTACGCGTCAGGCGTCGCCGTTCGGCCTCGCACAGCCGTCGCGGAAGAGCCCACGTTCGCCGTGGACGCGCGGAAGAAGCTCGTGATGATCAGGCGGAATCCCGTGTGGCCCGTCTGGTTCGCGTGACGCAGGCACCACACCTCCGGCTGCTTGGCCTCTTCAGTCGCCCCGGATGAGTCGTCACACGTCGTGCATTCGGCCTCCAAGATCGGAGGACTTCCGGTGACGTCTGTGCTCAGGGTCCACAGGGTCCAATCGCCCTGCCGTATCACGGAGTTTCCGGCGGTCGTCACGACTGCCCCTCTCTACGCTCTCCACTGGCCAGTGAGGCCCGTTCGTCGGCAGGAAGTGCGAGGACCGCCCAGACCGCCTTGCCCACCGCTGGCCGTGGGGTGACGCCCCACTGATCGGCGAGCGTTTCCACCAGGACCAGCCCTCGGCCGCGTACCGATTCGGGGGTCGGAGTCCTCAGCTTGGGCAACTGGTCGGCCGCGTCGTGAACCTCGATCCGCACCTTGTCGCCCTGGTGCAGATAGCGCGTCTCGATCTGGCGCCCCGGCACCCGCGCATGACGCACGGCGTTCGTTATCAATTCGGACAGCACCAACAGCGCGGCCTCTTCGACCGCGATCAGCCCCCAACCAGCCAGAGCCTTCCGCAAGTCGGCTCGGGCCAGGGCGACACAGCGGGGGTGGCGGGTCCAACGCCTCACCACCACGCGTCCATCCGGGCCTGTCAGCTCTGGCTTCATGGCCACAAGCGTGCAGGTGAGACGCCCTCATCGGGACAGCCAACGGGGTACCCCAGGCGGTGAAACGGGGTACCCCAATCCATGGCGCGATCTACGCTGGACTGGACGCACGTCCCTACACCTCGTGAGCGGCCCATGAGTGAACGTGAAGCCAGGCGCAGCGGATACCCCCTCACCATCCCGGACCGCTTGCTCCTGAGCGAGGACATGAAACGGGCATGCAGGCGAAGGGACTTCGGCGAGATCTTCCGTCTCGTCAACAGACGAGCCCCAGCGAGCTACGCGGCGATCGCCGCCGCCGTCACCAAGATGACCAGCGCGCGTGTCGGCGACGTCATCCGAGGCGATCGGGGCATTCGCAGCGTCGCCGTCATGGAACGCATCGCTGATGGTCTGGGCATTCCCGGCCACATGCTCGACCTGCCCGAACGGCCCTGGGAGGGTACCCCGCCACCGGCCGCCGCTGCCCAGAACCAGGCTTACGCTCGCAGTAGCCCAGACGGCTCGAACGAACCCCCGTCCCTACCCGCAACGGGGGCGATTCCTGGTCTGCCGATTGTGCACGTGGACCCATCGAAGTCGGCGGACGCGGATGCGCTACCCGAAATCGTTCTGGTTTCGGTGTACGTCGATGGAAGGGAGCAGATCGTGCCGATAAATCGCCGAGCCCTTCTCGGGCACGCAATTGGTGTCGCCCTGCAAGGAAGCGGAGCCCTCCGTGCCGTCAACGCTTCCGCCGAGATCGTCAGTCCCCAGCCCACCAGACCACACCGACTCCCCGCCGGACGAGGCGAAGCAGCCATCGAGCACTTCCGCGACATGTGGCACACCCTGGTCAGGGCCGACAACCTCTTCGGCCCGCGTCACGCTCTCGCGGGAGTCCATCAGCAGCTCGACATGCTGCAAGGTCTTCTGGAGGACAGCAGGGGCGAGCACCGGCAAGAGCTGCTGAAGCTCTCGGCCCAATACGCCGAGTCCGCCGCGTGGCTCCACGAGGACTCCATGGACGTGTCCAGCGCGGAGACATGGACGAGCCGGGCCATGGAATGGGCCATGGAGGCCGGAGACGAAGCCATGCTCTCGTGGACGCTGTTCCGCCGCAGCCAGCTTGCGGCAAGGAAGAAGAACGCAGGCCAGGCGATCGGCCTTGCCCAGGCCGTGCAGCGCCACGAACGAGCGCTCTCCCGGCCGATGAAGGCAGCCGCCATCCAGCAGGAGGCGCAGGGACTTGCGCTCGACGGGGACGAGATCGCCTGTCAGCGGAAGCTGGACGAGGCGCACGAGTTCGCCGCCATCGCCGAATCCTCCGGTGACGCCCGATCCGGCCATGGGGACTTCTGCACTCCCAGCTATATCGAAATCCAGCGCGCGAATTGCTGGCTCAACCTCTCCCGGCCGGATCGAGCGGTCTCTACCTTCCAGACCGCATTGACCGAACTCCCGGACGTCTATCAGCGCGACCGGGGATTCGCCCAGGCGCGGCTCGCGATGGCCTACGTGGGAATCCAGGAGTACGAGCAGGCCGCTGCCGAGGCCGCAGCCGTTCTCGACATGGCCCGGGGCTCCGGTTCCGGCCGCACTCTGCAAGAGGCCGTCACGGCAGTCAACGCTCTCGCGGCGGCGAGTAATGTTCCCGCTGTGCGGGATCTACTCGACGCAGTCAAGGAGAATGCGGGGTTCTGATGGCCACGCCGAACGAACTGACGGCCATGCGGCGAGCAATCGCCATCTCTGCCCAGGGCCTCGGGACGACGAGCCCCAACCCGCCCGTCGGGTGCGTGATCCTCGACCGCGACGGCGTACCGGTCGGCGAGGGGTACCACCTCCGCAAGGGCGACCACCACGCCGAGGTGAACGCGCTCACCGCAGCGGGGGAGCGGGCCGAGGGCGGCACGGCGGTCGTGACCCTGGAGCCCTGCAACCACCACGGCCGGACCCCGCCCTGCCGACAGGCACTGATCGACGCAAAGGTGTCCCGCGTCCTGATAGCCGTCATGGACCCGACCTCACGAGGAGAGGGCGGCGCGGCGGTGCTGGAGCAGGCCGGCATTGAGGTAGAGCGCGGCGTCCTGGAGCAGGAAGCGCTACTCGTCCTCGGCCCGTGGCTCCACTCACTGCGTACCGGAAGGCCGCACATCACCTGGGCGTACAGCGTTGGCATCAACGAGGGCCACAGCGACCAGGTCTTGACCGAGCTCCGCCGCACGCACGATCTGGTGATACGGCGGTACGGGGCGATTGAGGAAGGCGTGCTAGGCGGCCACGGCGAAGACGCGTTCCGTGTGCCAACTGGACCGCTTGGTGACGAGCCAGCCAAGGTCGTACGCGACTTCACCGAGTCCGGCGCACGCTCGGTGCTCATCGAGGGCAGCGATAACGAGGTAGCACGTTTGCTTGCTGACCTGGTGGACCGCATAGTCATCGATGTGCCCAGCACTCCTCCGTCCTCAGTACCAACACCAGCAAGCAAGTTGGTCCCGAGCGAATTCCGGCTGGTAGATGCAGGGTGCCCTGGCCCGCAGGTGCGTCTGATAGCGATACGAGAGTCAGCCGGAACCATTAGCTGATGGCTGATGTTGGTGGGAACGTGCCCGCTGACGCGCGAGAGCGGTGCTTGGCAGCAGACGTTTGGGGTGGCTGGGCCCTCGACGCGGGCCCAATGTTCTAAGCCTCCATCGCTTGGGTAGTACTGCTGCGGCGACGTTTAGACGAAGGCTAATCAGCACGACCTACGCCGAGTAGGCGGTCACAAAAATGCAGATCAGGGGGAAGACGTATGGATCTGACCACGTTAGCTGATGCAGGAGCCACAGCGTACGTATCGGGTGTGGCAAGTCATGCTGCGACTGCCACAGACTCCGCGATCCGAACTTACTTTCTGCGACTTCGTTCGTTCCTAACTTCTCGTGCTGTAAGTGAGGAAGAACTCCAGGTCATCGATGAACCTGCCCTGTCGAGTAGAATCCTGACGTTGTTGGAGGAAGATCCCAGCAGCGTTGCAGCGCTGAAGGAAATCCTTGGCGGTATTTCCAAACAAACAAATATTGAAGGTGCTGGAACGGTCTATGGCGACGTTAACCTGCGCGGCAAGTATGTGGCCGGTCGCGACATTAGGTTTGATGGGCGTTGACACCCATAAGTTTTTTAAACAGCTTGCGACGCCGCCTGAACTCCAGGTCACCTCAGACCACATTTGGTGACGTTGATATATCTGGCTACTTTGCGGCCGGTCGCGATATCAACGTACGCAATGTGGCCGTTGTGGATTCGCTTCTAGAGAAGCGGGATGCGCGTATTCGTAGGAAGCTCATTACTAAAGTGCTGCCCGCGTGGGTGAGAGGGGAGGAGTATTGGCGCGGCGGGGAAAGTATGGATCTTCCTGCATCGATGGAGTTTGGGATCTCCTATGTGGCTCGACAGCAGCTGCATCGGGATCCGATGAACCAACTTTTCGCGGCTGAAAGATGGGAGTCCATGGATGTCAATCAGGCGCTAGAAGTATCGTCTGGCAAGCTGCTCATACTGGGTAACTCTGGCACCGGTAAGACCCGTGCCTTACATAAAATTATGCACACGGCGATTAATCAGGCTACGTTGGGCGATCACAGCCCTGTACCCTTCTACCTGCATTTGTCCGAGTGGTCTGGACCTCGCAAGGAGATGTGGCGCTGGTTCGTTCAGTCCATTCACGAAACATATGGAGTTCCCCAGAGAATTTTAGTTCAATGGCTCACGGACTCCGAGTTAATGCTGATCCTTGACGGTCTCGATGAACTGAGGTTCCGAGAGCGGCGCGAGTGTATATCTGCTCTAAATAAATTCGTGTCCAGTAACCCCGGTACGCAAGTTGTGGTTGCTAGTCGACTGAATGAATACCGTGACACGGGGAGGAAGCTTAATCTTAAAGCCTCTTTGGTGATCAATGAAATCGACGAGCGTCAAGTATCCGATTTTGTCGGTAGCTTCGGGGATTCTCTTTCTAACCTCAATCACGCTCTGGGTCGGGATGGCCAACTCAGGCAACTCCTGTGCAACCCGCTGATGCTCCGCTTAGCGATTTCTGTGTACTCAGCAGGCGATTCGCCGGATTTTGCTGCATCTGGTGACAGGCGAAGGAGTATCCTGGCGGCCTATGTTAATTCCGCCGAGCGTAGCATGAAGAGGGGGGCTGACGCGGGAATGTGGCTCGCTTTCACGGCCCTTGGGTTGAGAGAGCAGCGTAGGTCGCTCTTTTGCCCGGATCGCGCCCCGGTGGAATTTCTCCCCAATAAGTTTAAGAAATTGGCGGAGACGCGTACGCTGCTGATGGCGTTTCTGTTTGTTGCGGTCCCCTCGTTTATTCTGCGGCTTGTGATGGCTCTATTCGCCCCGGAATCGCCGTCTAAAAGCGTTCATCTCAGTTTGGCTTTTGCTGTGCCGATTACTTATGGATCCCTTGCTTGGATGGTAGCTAGAGGTGACATATGGGCGCCTGCGGTTGCTAGAAGGACATCGGTGGCGCGCAGCCTGTTTAAATTCGCCAAGCGGCTTCTCGGGGTGCTCCTTGTGGAGGGAGTGATGGGGATTTCGCTTGTTCTGTCTGGCGCGGCAGATGATTTTCTGGGCGGTATATGTTTGGCTTTTCTAACCGTGCTTGCAATCTTTCCTGCGCTTAAGATGGCTCGTGAATCTCAGACGTTAGACCCGAGCGAGATGCCTGATCGTGTAGGTGGAGAGATTTCTAATCTGGTTCGCTCCACTGTGACAGTCGCCATCCTCGTATCTGCGGCAACTTATGTAACCTTGTCTGCGGCATTCTATTTTTTTCGTTCCGCCTCTGTCGTCAGTCAAGGAATGCTCTACTCTCCGCTTCTTAATTCCTTCTTCTACGTAGTTCCGACCGCCTTCATTGCCGCTCTAAGGAATGGGGGATTGGATTTGATCCGGAGAGGCCAATGTAGGCGAATAATGACAAAGGCGGGTTATTTTCCTCGGCGTCATAAGACTTCGCTTGAGGAAGCCAGGCGGGTTTCGCTACTGGTTCCGCGCCGAGGGGCTTTGGAGTTTAGGCACCCACTGATCAGAGATTATCTTTCTGAGTGTATTTCCGGGGATGGCTTGCACCCATTCGTGTCCCTTCGGAGCACGCAAAAAGCCGAATGATCGTGGCCGAAGGTTGCTAGAGCGGGTTCGGGCAGTGGTGTACCTAGTCTGACTACCCTCTCTTTAAAGCTGTTGCGACTGTGCACCATGTGCGGGGCTGCTGACATCAGTGTTGACATCAACGACGGCACACGACGTCCGCCATCGGCCCGCTATGGACACCAGGCCGGACCACCACCGAGACCCGAACCAGCACCCCGCCCGAACCTACGGATCAAGAGGTTGCAGGTTCGAATCCTGCCGAGCGCGCACCAGCTCAGAGGCCCCTTCCAGTGATGGAAGGGGCCTCTTGCGTATGCGGTGACGGCGGGCGGTGACAGCAACCGCCGCGCGGCTCTCTCAGGCCGTTGCCGGGACTCCGCCCCATCCCTCACGCACCACCCGCCGGGCCGATCGCTGAGTCTTCGGCAGCGATCAGCAGTTCCCCGTCAACGCGCTGGATCTTCTGTCGGGTGGCGGCCGTGCCGTCCGACAGACCCACGTCCTTCCAGGGGAGGCTCAGAACCTCACCGCGCCGCAGACCGGATCCGACGGACTGCTGGGCGGGGGTGGCGGGTCACAGTCGGGCCGCCAGGCGTTCCCGAAGGCGTAGTCGTGGGCGGGGGAGTGGTGTTGACGGCAACGTCGGCACGCGACACCTGCCGACGGCGTTCGGACTCCGTCCGGGGCGGACGTTTTCCCAGGTCAGTGGGTGTGGCGCGCATCGGCGTAAGCGTGGTGTTAAGCGTTGCTGGGTTCCATTAGGCATCCGTTAGTCGAACGCCAACGCGGTCTTCGAAGCTGATTGTCGTCCGGGAGCGAGACAAGACAACGCAGTAATGGGAGACACGATGAGCACCATCACCAACCGCTTCCGCGGCCGCGCCGGCCGCCGCATCGCCGCCACGATCGTCGCCGCCGCGGCGCTGGGACTGGGGGCCACGGCCTGCGGGCCTGACTCCGATGCTGCGGACTCCAGCGGCTCCTCGGCCTCTTCGACCGCGTCCCCCTCGCAGGAAGCATCGAGCCAGCCCACCGGCGGCTCCTCCTCGGGCAACTCTGGGTCGCAGGGTCAGAACGGAGGCGAGTCCGCCGCCCCCGGGGGCGGTGTCGCCAACGCGGGTAACCACCGCACGATCGTCGGCACGATGGAGTACCTCGCGCCCGGCAAGCTGATCGTCAAGCCCAAGAGCGGAGGCATGGACCAGGCGTTCCTGGTCGCCAACGCCACGAAGATCCTCGGCGCGGCCGCGATCTGCACCGCCCCCGACGGCAGCGTGGCCATCGGCGACGACGGCTACGGCACCGCGAAGTGCACCGTGGACGAGCTGGAGAAGGCCGCCAAGACCAACAGCGTGACCGTCCGCGTCACCATGGACCGTAAGTCCGGCGGTGCCGAGGTCGTCGAGGAGAAGTACCACCCGTAAGTCGTCGTCTTGGGCGTGAAACGCCCTTGCCGCGCCCCGGTGTGGCTCTGCGGCGAAACAGCTAAGAGGCCCCTTCCAGAGATGGATGGGGCCTCTTGCGTTGTCCAGTGACGGTGGTCGTTGCCTGCGGAGCATGTCGGGTTAATTCTTGCGGCGGCGCCGCTGTCCATAGGGGCCGTGGCGATCGTGTGCGCGCCACTCCTCCTCATGGATGTCGCGGTCTTCGTTGCCCGCGGTGCTTCCAGGAGTCGGGATCTTCTCTCCGGCATCGATTCTGGCCTGTGTCGAGGCGAGTTGGCGGTCGATGCGCTCGTCGTCCGAATGCTTGCGCTCAGACAGCGGTCCCGGGGACGGCGGCGTGTGCGCTATCTGCCTGACGTTGTGACGCTGTGGTTCAGGGGTGGTGTTCCCTGCCTCCGCGCCGTTCTGATGCGACCGTGACGTACTGCTCATGAACAGGCCCCCGCCTCACTGAAATTCCCTGACAGTGTCTGGCGCATGTTCATTGTTGGCCTTACCCGTTACTCGCTCCCGGGTATGCAGGGGGGCTGATGATGGAGCAAAAGAAATGCCCTCAAGAGCTGAGGAACGCTCTTTCGGGCATGGTGAAGAGATGTCGCTCATGAGGTCGGGACGCGGACCTGGGCGACGTTGCTGGGAGACCTACGGATCAGAAGTGTTCGTGCCTTAGCCGGACCGCCGTTGCATCTCGGCAGTGATGGCCCAGCGCTCGTGGTCCCTCCACTCGCCGTTGATGAGCTGGAAGGCTGTCGAGTAGCCCTCGCGCTGGAAGCCCAGGCGCTTGATGAGGTTCAGCGAGGAGGTGTTGTCAGGCTGGATGTTCGCCTCCAGCCTGTGCAGTGCCAGCTGACCGAAGGCGAGCTGAAGCACGAGCCTCAGTCCTTCGGTCATATAGCCGCGGCCGGTGGTGGAGGCGTAGGCGGAATAGCCCACGGTCCCGCTCTGGAAGGTGCCCCTGACGATGTTGTTGATGTTGATGCCACCCACGATCGCTCCAGTGCCGTTCAGACAGATCACGAAGCCTTCGTGGGTGGGCCGCTCGATCCGCTCAAGGTAGCTCTCGAAAGCTTCCGGCGTGTGATCGCGGGCGCCGAGCCAGGGGCGGAGCATCTCGGCGCTTTCTTGGGCCAGCGCTGTGAGTTCGTCGTAGTCCTGACGGCGGACGTGGCGTAAGGCCACTCGCGGCCCGTGTAGAAGGTAGCTGGTGGTTGCCATCCGGGGATCCTATGCAGCCTGCTCGTGGACCCCGGAGGCGGGAATTACTGCGAGAACTCACTGGTGCTGGACCGGCGGGCAGTAGCCGGTGTCGGAGCCGATGCTGTTGATCGTGGCGTTGTCCCGGGGGTCGTCGCCGTAGTCGATCTGGTTGGTGCAGCGCATGCCGGGCTTCCTGGGGATGCCCGACGGGGTGCTCTTGGCGGAGTCCTGGTCCGAGCCCTGGCTGGGCTTGGCCGCGGAGGTGGGGGACTGCGTGGCGCTCGCGGAGGGGGACGAGGAGGAGGAGTTGGTGTCGCCGTCCTGGCAGGCGGTGAGCCCGAAGGCGGCGATGGCGATCAGCATGGCGGCGGCGGTCTTGCGGGCGTGGCGGACTGTGGTGCGGTGCAACATCTTCATTCCCGTTCGCTCGACGTGGAGTTTCGGCTTCGTGAGAACAAGACTGTCGGGCACCGCTGGTGATCCATCGCCGTACGGCTAACGCCCGGCTAACGTCCTGGGCCGGCGGTTGGTAGTTCGGTCGCGAGCGGCGGGAACAACGGGCTCCCGGCCGCATCGTTCGCAGTGCGTGCCGTGGATGCCGTGCGTGCCGTGGATGCCGTGCGTGCCGTGCGTGCCGTGAACGCTGTCGATGCTGTCGATCGCGGTTGTGTTGGGACATGCTGGTGGTGCTGGTGACCCGCGCCGGCCTGAAGGTCTTCTGTCCCGCCGGTGAACGAAGGATCCGTTATGCCTGAGCGACCGATCCTGGTCTTCGACGTCAACGAAACCCTGCTCGACCTGGAGGCGCTCCGCCCCGCCTTTGACAGGATTTTCGACGACCCCGGCGCCATGCGCCTGTGGTTCGCCAACCTGGTCACCTACTCCGAGGCGCTCACGCTCAGCGGAGCGTACGTTCCGTTCGCCGACATCGGCGGTGCCGTGCTCCGGATGCTCGCCGCCACACGCGACATCACGATCAGTGACGCCGACGGCGCCGAGCTCACGGAGCGGTTTGGCAGTATGCCGCCCCATCCCGAAGTCCCGGCGGCCCTGCGCCGGCTGCGCGACCACGGCTTCCGGCTGTTCACGCTCACCAACAACACGCTGGAGGTTTCTGAACGGCAGCTGGAGCGGGCGGGTGTGATCGATCTTTTCGAGCGCCGCTTCAGCGTGGAGACCGTACGGCGCCATAAGCCGGCGCCGGAGGTGTACCAGGGAGTGGCCGCCGCGCTCGAGGCCGATCCTGGGGGCATCTGCATGATCGCGTGCCACGTCTGGGACACGATCGGCGCTGCGGCGGCCGGTTGGCAGTCCGCGCTCATCCTCCGCGAGGGCAACGCGCCCCTCGACGTCGGCCCGCAGCCCGACTACATCGGGCAGGACCTCGATGCGGTTGCCGACCGGCTGGTCGAGCGGTATGGCGGTTGACGCTGTGCCGAGGGCTCGGTGGTGGGGCAGTGGCAGTGGAGGAGTGGCGTGTGTGTCGTCGCTCGCCGTCGTCACTCCAGCTGTCCTGCGCCGTCGCGCGCCCAGGGAGTGACGACTACCTGAATCAGCCGTGTGATGGACGGCTGGTTGGCGCGGCTGGTGTGCGGCTGGGAACGGGTCGCTCCGGTCTCACGGGCGCATCTGCTGGGGCAGGGTGAGGATTTCGGCTCCGTCGTCGGTGATGGCGATCGTGTGCTCGCTGTGCGCCGTGCGGCAGCCTGTCGCGCTGCGGAGGGTCCAGCCGTCGGCGTCGGTGACGAGCTCGGCGGTGTCCGCCATGATCCACGGCTCCAGTGCCAGCAGCAGCCCAGGGCGCAGTTTGTAGCCGCGGCCGGGCCGTCCGGTGTTCGACACATGCGGGTCCTGGTGCATCGTCGATCCGATGCCATGACCGCCGAACTCGGTGTTGATCGGGTACCCCGCCTCGCTGAGGACCGTGCCGATGGCATGGGAGATGTCGCCGATGCGAGCCCCGGGCCCGGCGGCGGCGATCCCCGCGGCCAGTGCGCGTTCGGTCGCGTCGATCATCGCGACGCTCTCCGGGGGCTTCGCGTCGCCCACGATGAAGCTGATGGCGGCGTCTGCGGCGACTCCGGCTTTGGAGACGGCGAGGTCGAGTGTCAGCAGGTCGCCGTCGGCAAGGGTGTAGTCGTACGGCCGTCCGTGGAGCACGGCGTCGTTGACGGCCGTGCAGATGTAGTGGCCGAACGGGCCGCGTCCGAAGGACGGCGCGTAGTCGACGTAGCAGGACAGCGCCCCCGCCTCGACGATCATGGCCTTGGCCCACCGATCGATGTCCAGAAGGTTCGTGCCGACCGCGCTACGGCTCTTCAGCGTGTGCAGGATGTCGGCGACCAGAGCGCCTGTGTCCTTTGCGCGGGTCAGTTCGGTGGGGCTCAGGATCTCGATCATGCGGCGTCCTTCTGACGTACTCATGTACTCACGGAACCAATAACTATACCGGGCTTACTATACCGGTATTAGAATCGGCGCCATGGTCAGGTTGCCGCTCACTCCCGCCGAGGTCGAGCGCGGTCAGCGCCTCGGCGCCCTCCTCCGTCGGGCCAGGGGGGAGCGCTCGATGCTCGATACCGCGCTGGACGCAGGTGTCTCACCGGAGACCCTCCGGAAGATCGAGTCCGGTCGCGTAGCCACCCCTGCCTTCCCGACCATCGCGGCGATCGCCGATGTCCTCGGCCTTTCGCTCGATGAGGTGTGGGCCGAGATCAACCAGTCCGACGGGGAGGCCGAACCCGCAGGGGTCGGTCGCACCGCGCGCGAGCGGTTGGCCTCCTGAGGCTTGGGGCCCCGCGGTCCCGCAGCTCCGCAGCTCCGCGGTCCCGCAGCTCCGCAGCTCCGCGGTCCCGCAGCTCCGTTGCACCTTGTGCCGACTTGCGGCGGAACTCGACTTTCAGGGTCGGTGAGGCCAGGCGGGGCGATGAGGTTAGGCAAGCCTAAGTTTCTGCTCTATGCTGCGGTGTCATGAGCTGGTGGCAGCTGGTCGCGGTGAGCCTTTCCTACGCTCTCGTGCTGGTGGTGCTGTTCGCCGCCGTGATCGGCGGCGGGCTGCTGGTCGCCAGGGACGCGCTGGTCGATGACTATCCGCCCGCGATCCGCGAGCGCTACGGCCCGCAGGGCGCGCGGGGAAAGCGGGCGGCCGGGGTCATGGGCGCGTTGAACGCGGTGATCTTCGTCGCTGTGCCGATCGTCGGCATGATCGATCTGCACGGCCGGGCCGATGGCGGGCCCGGCTTCTGGCGCGCGTTCGTCTTCGGGGCGCTGGTCTGGCTTGTGCTCACCCTCTTCGACTTGGTGATTCTGGACTGGTGGCTGTTCTGCACGGTCCAGCCCCGGTTCATGGTGCTGCCCGGGACGGAGGGCATGGCCGAGTACCGGGACTACGGCTTCCACTGGCGGGTGCTCGTTCCCCGGCCCGTGCCCTGGCCGCTGCTGACGATCTTCGGGTACGGCGCGGTCGTCGGTGCCGTCTCGGTCGTGGTCGAGGTGCTTCGGTGAGTCGGTGTGGGGAGGGTGGATTTCCCTTAGCGGGGAGAACGACGTAGAGTTACGTTCACCGACGCGGGGTGGAGCAGCTCGGTAGCTCGCTGGGCTCATAACCCAGAGGTCGCAGGTTCAAATCCTGTCCCCGCTACTCAGGTATCGAGGGCCCGGCACTATTCCAGTGCCGGGCCCTCGGTCGTTCGGTCATCCCGTGGTTCCGGCGGCCGGAACCACAGCGTCCCGCCGCCTCCACCCCGTCGCCGCCGTCAGCGCCCGACCTTCCAGCTCACCGGCCGCTTGGTGGCATCGCCTGTGCTGTACGTCACCACCGACGGCCGTATGCCGTTCGGCACCAGGAACACCTTGCACAAGGACACCTTCGCCCCCACCGCGAAGTCGTCCGGGTCCTTGCCCGGGCATGCCGCCACCTCGGTGTCGCCGGTGATGAGCGGCTGGTCGTCCACACCGTTGGCGTCCTCGAGCCCGGTGGGGGTGTTGAGGAAGGGGTAGTGGAGGGAGTTCGCGCCGACGTTCTCGAAGGTCATGGTGACGTAGTACGGCTGGGTCGTCCGTACGTCGGACGGTTCCGTGCCCGCCTTCTTCAGCTCCGCATGGGTGCCCTTGCGCGCGCTCACCGCCGTGACCCGCAGGGCGCCCCGCATATGGTCCGAGCCGCGCTTGTAGGTGATCGACGTGGGCTCGCCGAGCCGGAGCGTCTTGCCGCCATCGCCGTCGCCGTCGCCGTCGGTCGCCAGGTCGGCGCGGGTCGCGGACTGCCGTCCGCCGGAGCCGGATGCGGCGGTGTCGTCCTCGCAGCCGGCGGTGGCGAGGCCGAGGAGGGTGACACCGAGGGCGCAGACGAGAGCGGTCCGGAATCGGGTGGTGCGAGGTGGGCGGTTGGGCATGGATGGTCCCCCGTGGCTGGTCATGGTCGGTGACGACGTCGGGCGGGCGGCGTCGGCCTCAGGTGGTGGCCTCATGGTGGCCTCAGGCCGGTCCCAGATGGATACGCCGGTGCCGGAGCGTCAGTTCACCGTGTCGGTTCCCCTTGTGGTGATCTTGTCATCGCAGATCATCATGGGCGTGACAAAACCACTGGTTGGGGCTGTGATCAACTCGCAGCGCCCCTGAGACGAGGCTGTAGCGCGGACGCCCGGGGCAACTACCGTGACCCGCATGGACGATCTCGCCGTGGTGTCGGTGCAGCGGTTCTGGCAGGAACTCGGGCTGCCCGGACTCATCGATGTGCACACCCACTTCATGCCGCAGCGTGTACTGGACAAGGTCTGGGCCTACTTCGACGCCGTCGAACCCCGCTGGCACATCACCTACCGCGAGGAGGAGGACAAACGCCTCGCGGTGCTGAGGGCGTTCGGGGTGCGGGCCTTCACCTCGATGCTCTATCCCCACAAACCGGACATGGCGCGCTGGCTGAACGACTGGTCGGCCGGGTTCGCCGCCCGTACGCCCGACTGTCTGCACACCGCGACCTTCTTCCCCGAGCCCGGTGTGGAGGGGTACGTACGCGCGGCGCTCGAGGGCGGGGCGCGGGTGTTCAAAGCCCATGTGCAGGTGGGGGCGTACGACCCGGGCGACGCGCTGCTCGACCCGGTGTGGGGCACGCTCGCCGAGAGCGGGACGCCCATCGTCATCCACTGCGGATCGGGGCCCGATCCGGGCAAGTACACCGGACCGGAGCCGGTGGGGCGGGTGCTGGCCCGTCATCCTCGGCTGCGCCTGATCATCGCGCATATGGGTCTGCCGGAGTACGCGGACTTCCTGGCGCTGGCGGAGCGGTACGAGGGGGTGCATCTGGACACGACGATGGCCTTCACCGACTTCACCGAGAGCCGGTGGCCTTTTCCGCGGGCGGAGTGGGGAAGGCTGGCCGCGCTGGGGGACCGGGTGCTGTTCGGGAGTGACTTCCCCAACATCCCGTACGGGTACCCGCATGCGCTGGACGTGCTGACGCGGATCGGCCAGGACGAGGAGTGGCTGCGGGCGGTGTGCTACGGGAACGCGGCGCGGCTGTTCGGGATATGAGGCGCGGGTATTCGGGGTGTGACGTCGGGCCTGTTCGGGGTGTGACGTCGGGCCTGTTCGGGGTGTGACGTCGCGCCTGTTCGGGGTGTGACGCGGGCCGCCCGGCGCCAGCTCGGCGCCGGGCGGGGGAGTGAAGGGCTGAGAGGGCTGAGAGGGCTGAGGGGTTAGGAGGTCAGCCCTTGTCCAGCGGGAGTGCCTCGGCCAGCGTGCGCCACTCCGCGCGCGGGACGTCGGCCAACGGGCTGTCCGTCACCGCCTGGATCGCGACGTGGTCCGCGCCCGCGGCCAGGAACTCGTCGACGCGCGCCCGGATCACCTCCGCGTCGCCGAGGGCGAACATGGCGGAGATGAGACGGTCGCTGCCGCCGTCCGCGAAGTCCGCGTCCTCGAAGCCCAGCCGCAGGAAGTTGTTGGTGTAGTTGGGCAGCGCCAGATAGCGGGCGAGGTAGCCGCGGGCCGTGGCGCGGGCGCGCTCCAGGTCCGTGTCGAGGACGACCTTCAGCTCCGGCGCGAGCACGGAATCCTTGCCCAGGATGTCGCGGGCCTCGGCGGTGTGCTCAGGAGTGACGAGATAGGGGTGCGCGCCGGCCGCGCGGTCGCGGGACAGCTTCAGCATCTTGGGGCCCAGGGCGGCCAGGACCCGCTGGGAGGCGGGGACCGGGGTCGGCGCGGAGTCCAGCGCGGTCAGGTACTCCTTCATCGCCGTGTACGGACGCCGATAGCGCTCACCGGCGAGCGCGCTGTGACTCACGCCGAGGCCGAGGAGGAAGCGGCCGTCGTGGGCCGCGTTGAGCGCGGCGTGCCGCTCGGCCACGTGGGCCGCCTCGTGGTCCCAGATGCTCAGGATTCCGGTGGCGATGGTGATCCGGGAGGTGGCCTCCAGCAGGACACCGGCCTGATCCGGGCTGGGGCTGCCACCGAGCCAGATGGCGCCGTACCCCAGCTCGTCCAGTTCGGCCGCCACCTCGCTGACCTGCTCTGATGGTAGGGAATCCGTCTTCAGGGCCGCGGTCCAGACGCCGATCTTGCCAAGTGCGGGACGAGAACTCATACAGGGGGAAGCCGGAGAGTCCTTCCGCTTATTCCGCGTCCTTGAGGTTGTTCCGGGCCCCTCAGGTCGTCGCGCGTCCCTCCGGTTGTTCCGGGCCCCTCAGGTTGTTCCGGGCCCCTCAGGTCGTCCTGCGTTCCGCGCGGGTGTTCCGGGTTCCCCGTCGCTGTTCCGTGTCTCCGGCGTTGTTCCGCGGCCCCACAGGATTCTCAGGTAATTCACAGGCAGCCGAAAGCGACCTCTCAGGACCCGCCCGGAGGGTAGGGCCCATGATGCCGACCTCGCCCCACGGGCGTACCGAGCTGCTGCGCCCCGACGGGAGCCCCGTCCGGGTGCTGGTCGTGGACGACGAGTCGGCGCTCGCCGACCTGCTGTCGATGGCACTGCGCTACGAGGGCTGGGAGGTGCGCACCGCGGGCGACGGCGCGGAGGCGATCCGGATCACCCGTGAGCTGCGCCCGGACGCGGTGGTCCTGGACGTCATGCTGCCCGATATGGACGGGCTCACGGTGCTGGGGCGGCTGCGCCGCGAACTGCCCGATGTCCCGGTGTTGTTCCTGACCGCGCGGGACGCGGTGGAGGACCGGATCGCGGGGCTGACGGCGGGCGGCGACGACTACGTCACCAAGCCGTTCAGCCTGGAGGAGGTCGTCGCCCGGCTGCGGGGCCTGCTGCGCAGGTCGGGGGCGGCGGCCGCGCGCAGCGAGTCGGTGCTGGCCGTCGGCGATCTGATCCTGGACGAGGACAGCCATGAGGTGTCGCGCGGCGGCCGGGAGATCCATCTCACCGCGACCGAGTTCGAGCTGCTGCGCTATCTCATGCGCAATCCGCGCCGGGTGCTCAGCAAGGCGCAGATCCTCGATCGGGTCTGGAGCTATGACTTCGGCGGCCAGGCCAACGTCGTCGAGCTCTACATCTCGTATCTGCGGCGCAAGATCGACGCGGGGCGCAGCCCGATGATCCATACCCGGCGTGGCGCCGGGTATCTGATCAAGCCCGGGGAGTAGACACCGTGGCGCACCCCCCGATCCGGCCGTCCGGGGTCCCTGAGGCGCCTGGTGTCCGCGAAACGTCCGCGGTCCCCGGGCCGACCCCCGCTCCCGGACCTCCCCCCGCGCCCGGACCTCCTCCCGCCCCCGGGCCGGCCCCCGACCCCGACCTGCCCCGGAGCCCGGGAGCGGCGCAGGGCCGTGCGCACGCTCGGCGCGCTCAGCGGGGCGGGCGCCGTCCCTGGTCCCTGCGCACCCGCCTGGTCGTCTCGGCCGTCGCACTGATCGCGGTGGTCTGCGCGGTGATCGGCACGGTCACGACCCTGGCCCTGCAGTCCTACCTCCAGGGCCAGGTGGACGACGATCTGCGCGCATCGGTCGGGCGGTTCCTGAACAAGCCGGGCCCGGCGGGCGAACTCCCCCGCGACGACGTGCTCTTCGTCGCCTCGCCCGGTCAGCCCATCGGCACGGTCGGGGCGCGCTTCGGCCAGGACGGCGAGATCTCCACGTCCGGCAAGAGCAATGACTCGCCCATGACGAACGACGTCGACGTCGACAGCCGGGTGGACTCCCTGACCGGCGGTCAGCGGAAGGCGCTCGCCGCCGTCCCCCTGGACGGACAGGTGCACACCATCGATCTGCCCGGCCTCGGCGGCTATCGGGCCGTGGCCCAGTGGGACCACCGGGAAGGCGGCATCATCCTCGCCTTCCCGCTCGACCAGACCCAGGAGACGGTCAACACCCTCATCCTCGTCGAGTTCTGTGTGGCCGCGGCCGGGCTGGTGGCGGCCGGGATCGCCGGGGCCGCGATGGTCGGCATCTCGCTGCGCCCGCTGCGCCGGGTGGCCGCGACCGCGACCCGGGTCTCCGAACTCCCCCTGCACAGCGGCGAGGTGGCGCTGCGCGAGCGCGTCCCGGCCTCGGAGGCCGATCCGCGCACCGAGGTCGGCCAGGTGGGCGCGGCGCTCAACCGCATGCTCGGCCATGTGGAGTCGGCGCTCGCGGCCCGCCAGGAGAGCGAGACGCGGGTGCGGCAGTTCGTCGCCGACGCCAGCCATGAGCTCCGTACGCCGCTCGCCTCGATCCGCGGCTACGCCGAGCTGACCCGGCGCGGCCGGGAGGAGATCGGGCCCGACACCCGGCACGCCCTCGGCCGCGTCGAGTCCGAGGCCGGGCGGATGACCGGGCTGGTCGAGGATCTGCTGCTGCTGGCCCGGCTCGACGCGGGCCGGCCCCTGGAATGTGCGGAGGTCGACCTCTCCCCGCTGGTCGTCGACGCCGTCAGCGACGCGCGGGCGGTCGGCTCGGACCACGAGTGGCGGCTCGAGCTGCCCGATGAACCCGCGGTCGTCCACGGTGACGACGCCCGGCTGCACCAGGTGCTGGTCAACCTGCTCGCCAACGCGCGTACGCACACCCCGGCCGGCACCACGGTCACGGCGCGGGTGCTGTGGGGCGGGCCGCAGGCGGCGCCGTACCCCTCGCCGTACCTGGCGCCGCACGGCCTGTCCTACGGGACGCCGTACGGCATGTCCGCAGGCATGTCCCCCGGGACCGGTGGGCCCCGTGGGCACCGTAAGGGCGGCGGCTCGCCCTACGCCCCGTCCCACGGGTCGCCCTACGCCCCGCCCCACGGCTCGCCGTACGCGGCCGCCCGCGCCGCCGCCGGGGCCTTCGGCCCGCCCCAGCAGCCGCCCTCGTACGTCTCGCTGGAGATCGAGGACGACGGTCCGGGCATCCCGCCCGAGCTGCTGCCGCATGTCTTCGAACGGTTCGCCCGCGGCGACGCCTCGCGCTCCCGCGGCGCGGGCAGTACGGGGCTCGGCCTGGCCATCGTGCACGCGGTCGTGGCCGCGCACGACGGGCGGGTGACGGTGGACAGCGTTCCCGGGCGCACCGTGTTCGGCGTCCACCTGCCGGTCCACCCGCCCGTCCACCCGCCCGTCCACCGGGGCGTTCAGCAAGCCGGTCACCAAGGCGTTCAGCAAGGCGTTCAGCAGGCCGTAACGGACTCACAGGCAGGCCACAGGCTGACCACACAGCCGTGACAGCGCGGCTCGCGACTGTCGACCTCATGCGAACCGACACCCCTCTCGGGGCTCCGCCCGAGACACCCCTGCAGACCTTGCCCGTGCGCGGGCCGGTGATGGCCGATCTCGGCCGTCCGGTGCTGGACGTCGTCATCCCCGTCTACAACGAGGAAGCGGACCTCGAGCGGTGTGTGCGACGGCTCCACGACCATCTGGCCCGCACCTTCCCGTACGGCTTCCGGATCACCATCGCCGACAACGCCAGCACGGACCGCACACCCGAACTCGCGGCCTGCTTGGACGAGTCCATCGAGGAGGTGACGGCGGTCCGGCTGGAGCAGAAGGGGCGCGGGCGGGCGCTGCGCACCGTGTGGTCGCTGTCCGAGGCGCCCGTGCTCGCCTATATGGACGTCGATCTGTCCACGGATCTCAAGGCGCTGCTGCCGCTGGTCGCCCCGCTGATCTCCGGCCACTCCGACCTGGCCATCGGATCGCGGCTGGCGCGCAGCTCACGCGTGGTGCGCGGGCCCAAGCGGGAGTTCATCTCGCGGGCGTACAACCTGATCCTGCGCGGCAGCCTGGCCGCCCGCTTCTCCGACGCCCAGTGCGGTTTCAAAGCGATCCGTAAGGACGTCGCGGAGCGGCTGCTGCCGTTGGTCGAGGACACCGGATGGTTCTTCGACACCGAGATGCTGGTGCTCGCCGAGCGGGCCGGGCTGCGCATCCACGAGGTGCCGGTGGACTGGGTCGACGACCCCAACAGCACGGTCCACATCGTGCGGACGGCCACGGAGGACCTCAGGGGTGTGTGGCGGGTGGGGCGCGCGCTGGCCACCGGTGCGCTGCCGCTGGACCGGGTGCGCCGTCCGTTCGGCGACGATCCGCGCGACCGCGAGCTGAGCGGGGTGCCGAAGGGGCTGGCCCGCCAGCTGGTCGGGTTCTGTGTGGTCGGCGCGCTGAGCACGCTGGTCTATCTGCTGCTGTACTCGCTCTTCCGGCTGGGCACCGGCCCGCAGGTGGCCAACGCGCTGGCGCTGCTGCTGTCGGCGCTCGGCAACACCGCGGCCAACCGGAGGCTCACCTTCGGGGTACGCGGCCGGGACCGCGCGATGCGCCACCAGGCCCAGGGGCTGGTCGTCTTCGGCATCGGCCTGGTGCTGACCAGCGGCTCCCTCGCCGCTCTGGACGCCGCCCCCGGCACCGCCGCGCACGGCACCGAACTGGCCGTGCTGATCGCGGCGAACCTCGCCGCGACCGTTCTGCGCTTCCTGCTCTTCCGGGCCTGGGTCTTCCCGTCGGACAGCGGCGCCACCACCGACGACTCGAGGAACGACAACCGATGACGACGTACGACCACGGCACCCGGGACGCCGGACCGCCGCCCTCGCAGCCCCCGGGAGCCCCGCGGCCCCCGGGAGCCCCGCAGCCCCCGGCGGCCGCGCGGCCTCCACAGCCCCTGGCGGCCTCGGCGGCCACCGGCGCGATCCCGGCGGCCACCGGCGGTTCGCGTCTGACGCGGGTCTGGCGGGGACGGCCGGAGGACCCGCGCTGGGCGCGGCCCGCCCTGTGGGCCCTGCTGGCCGTGACCACCGTGCTCTATCTGTGGAGCCTGGGCGCGTCCGGCTACGCCAACCAGTTCTACTCGGCCGCCGTGCAGGCGGGCAGCGCGAGCTGGAAGGCCTTCTTCTTCGGCTCCTCCGACGCCGCGAACTCCATCACCGTCGACAAGCCCCCGGCCGCGCTGTGGCCGATGGCCCTGTCGGTGCGGCTCTTCGGCCTCTCCTCCTGGGCGGTCCTCGTCCCCGAGGCGCTGATGGGCGTCGCGACGGTCGGGGTGCTGTACGCGGCCGTACGGCGCAGGTTCGGCGCGGCCGCCGGGCTTATCGCGGGCGCGGCGCTCGCGGTCACCCCGGTCGCGGCGCTGATGTTCCGCTTCAACAACCCCGACGCGCTGCTCTGTCTGCTGATGGTCTCGGCCGTCTACTGCGTGCTGCGCGCGCTGGAGGACGCCCGCACCAAGTGGCTGCTGCTCGCGGGCGTCTGCTTCGGCCTCGGCTTCCTCACCAAGACCCTGCAGGCGTGGCTGATCCTGCCGCCGCTCGCGGTGGTGTACGCGGTGTGCGCCCCGGCGAAGTTCGGCCGGCGGATCGGGCAACTGCTGCTCGCGGGACTCGCGATGGTGGTCTCCGGCGGCTGGTGGGTCGCGATCGTCGAGCTGTGGCCGGCGTCCTCGCGTCCGTACATCGGCGGCTCGCAGCACAACAGCTTCCTGGAGCTGACGTTCGGCTACAACGGCCTGGGCCGGATCAACGGCAATGAGACCGGCAGCGTCGGCGGGGGCGGCCCGGGTGGCGGCGGTGGCGGTGGCGGCAGGTGGGGCGAGACCGGGATCGACCGGCTCTTCGGCTCCGACATGGGCGGTCAGATCGCCTGGCTGCTGCCCGCGGCGTTCATCCTGCTGGCGGCCGGGGTCTGGCTGACCTGGCGGGCCGGGCGCACCGACACCCGGCGCGCGGCCTTCCTGGTGTGGGGTGGGGCGCTGCTGATGACGTTCGCCACCTTCAGCTTCATGTCCGGGATCTTCCACCAGTACTACAACATCGCCCTGGCGCCCTATATCGCGGCGGTCGTGGGCATGGGCGCGGCGCTGCTGTGGGAGCGGCGGAACGAAGGCGGCCGGGCGGGGTCGGCGGCCTCGGCGGTGCTGGCCGTGACGGTCGCGGTGACCGCCTATATGGCGTACGTGCTGCTGGGGCGGTCGGCGGACTGGCACCCCTGGCTGCGCTGGGCGGTGCTGATCGGCGGACTCGCGGCGGCGGCCGGGCTGCTGCTGACCGGGCGGCTGGTGACGGGGCGCCTGGGCCGGACGGCGGCGCTGGCCGCTGCGGGCCTGGGCCTCGCGGCGGGGCTGGCCGGGCCGGTCGCGTACACGCTCAACACGGTGGACACCCCGAAGCGCGGCTCCATCGTGACGGCCGGTCCGTCGGTGGCGGGCGGTATGGGCGGTCCCGGTGGCGGCGGCCGGATGGGCGGCCCGCCGGGGATGCGGAACGGCGGCCAGGGCGCGGGCCAGCAGGGGCAGGGCCAGGGCCAGGGCAATCAGCAGGGCGGCCAGGGCCAGCAGGGCCAGGGGCAGGGCGGTCGGCAGGGCATGCCGGGCGGCGGCACCGGCGGCGGTCAGCCGGGCGGTCAGAACGGCTTCCCCGGCGGCGGTTTCCCGGGCGGCGGCCAGTCTCCGCAGAACGGTAAGGGCAACGCCCAGGGCCAGGGCAACGCCCAGGGACAGGGCCAGGGCCAGGGGCAGAACGGCCGCCCGGGCATGCTGCCCGGTGGCGGCGGCGTGGGCGAGGGCGGCCGGCGCGGCGGCGGTATGGGGGGACTGCTCGACGGTCAGCAGGTCGACGCCAAGACGGAGGCGAAGCTGGAGGAGAACGCCGACGACTACACCTGGGCGGCCGCGGCGATCGGCTCCCAGAACGCCGCGAGCTATCAACTCGCCACCCAGAAGCCCGTGATGGCCATCGGTGGCTTCAACGGCAGCGACCCGTCCCCGACGCTTGCCCAGTTCAAGGAGTATGTGCAGGAGGGCAAGATCCACTACTTCATCTCCTCGGGCACCGGTATGGGCGGCGGTCCGGGTGGCGGCCAGGGGAGTTCGTCCCAGATCACCTCCTGGATCGAGGCCACCTACAAGAAGGTCACCGTGGGCAGCACCACGCTCTATGACCTGACACAGAAGGCCTAGGCGTCCCCGAAGTCCTCGACGTCCCAGACGCTCTCCGACTGACGCCGGAGTCCCGTACTTACGGGCCGGTGGCCGGGTTTCCCCCGGTCGCCGGCCCGTACGCGCGTGCGGCGCACGGACGGTAATTCGCTGTACGCCGTACAGCGACGCTTGTACGGTGTACGGCGACCACATCGTCCTACACCGTAGAAGCCTCTGCCTGGAGTCCCCATGACGGTTTCGACCACCGACGCCGCCTCCGCTCCGCCCGGCCCGTCCCCGGGTGGTCATCCACAGCGTTGGCTGATCCTCGCCGTGATCTGCCTCGCCCAGCTCACCGTGTTGCTGGACAACACGATCCTCAATGTCGCGGTCCCCTCCCTCGCCCGGGAGATGGACGCGAGCACCGCCGAGATCCAGTGGATGATCAGCGCCTATTCGCTGGTCCAGTCGGGGCTGCTGCTCACCGCGGGCAATGCCGCTGACCGCTACGGCCGTAAGAAGATGCTGGTCGCGGGGCTCGCCCTGTTCGGGGTCGGTTCGCTGTTCGCGTCGCTGGCGCAGGGGGCCGGTCAGCTCATCGCCGCCCGCGCGGGCATGGGGGTCGGCGGGGCGCTGCTGATGACCACGACGCTCGCCGTCGTGGTGCAGATCTTCGACGAGGCCGAGCGGACCAAGGCGATCGGTCTGTGGGGCGCGGTCAGCTCGCTCGGCTTCGCCGCCGGGCCACTGATCGGCGGCTCGCTGCTGGAGCACTTCTGGTGGGGCTCGATCTTCCTGATCAACATCCCGGTCGCGCTGCTCGGGCTGATCGCCGTGATCTGGCTGGTGCCCGAGTCCAAGGACCCGGTCGGCGACCGGCCCGATCTGCTGGGCGCGGTGCTCTCCACCATCGGTATGACCGGAGTCGTCTACGCGATCATCGCCGGGCCCGACCACGGCTGGACCTCGGTCCGGGTGCTGCTGTCCGCCTTCGTCGGGGTCGTGGTGCTGACCGGTTTCGCGCTGTGGGAGCGTCATATTCCGTATCCGATGCTGGATATGCACTTCTTCCGGGACCGCCGCTTCGTGGGCGCCGTGGCGGGCGGCATCCTCGTCGCCTTCGGGATGGGTGGTTCGCTCTTCCTGCTCACCCAGCATCTGCAGTTCGTGCTCGGCTACGACGCGCTGGACGCGGGGCTGCGCACCGCGCCGCTCGCGCTGGTGATCGTGGCGCTCAACCTCGCCGGGGTCGGCGCCCGACTGCTGCCGAAGCTCGGGACGCCGCTGACGATCGTCGGCGGCATGGGGCTGCTCGCGGCCGGCCTCGCGCTCATCGCGGTCCTCGGCGCCGACGGCTACGGCGGACTGCTGCTGGGGCTGGTCGTGATGGGGGCCGGGATCGCGCTCGCCATGCCCGCGATGGCGAACGCCATCATGTCGGCCATTCCGCCGGAGAAGGCGGGGGTGGGCGCGGGCGTCAACGGGACCCTGACCGAGTTCGGCAACGGGCTCGGCGTGGCCGTCCTCGGCGCGGTGCTCAACTCCCGCTTCGGCTCGCTGCTGCCCGCGGCCGCCGCCGGAGCCGGCTCGCTCCCGGCCGCCCTCGCCGCGGCCCGTACTCCCGGGGACCGGGCGGCCGTCACGGACGCCTTCTCCGCTGGGCTGGAAACCAGCCAGCTCGTCGGTGCGGCGGCCGTGCTGGCGGGCGGGCTGCTGGCCGCGCTCCTGCTCAGCAGGGCCGAACGATCTTCACAGGAGGCCCCGGCGGCATAGCATTCGCAGGGAGTGAGGTGCCGCGTGCCGGGTCCCGGGACGTGGTGCCAGCGCATCGGAGAAAGAGAGGCGCCGCCATGGCAACCGGCAGCCGTACCGTCCGCCCGCGGTCCAGCGTCTGGCTCTCCGAACGCAAGGCCCCCAAGCGCAAGGGCGACCAGCAGCCCGTCGGGCTCGACCATGTGAAGATCGTCGCGGCGACGATGCGGCTGCTGGACGCCGAGGGTCTGTCGGGCTTCTCGATGCGACGGCTCGCGGCGGAGCTCGGGGTGACCGCCATGTCGGTCTACTGGTACGTGGAGACCAAGGACCATCTGCTCGAACTCGCCCTCGACGCCGCGATGGGCGAGATAGCACTGCCCGCGGAGGCGGTCGGGCCCGTCGAGAGCCAGGAGCACTCCCCGGCCGAGCCGCGGGACTGGCGGGAGCAGCTGCGCCAGCTCGCCGCCGAGTACCGGCAGGTGATGGTCCGCCACTCCTGGCTGCCGGCGCTGCTGGGGGAGTACCTCAACATCGGGCCCAACGCGGTGGGCTTCAGCAACGCCGCGCTGGCCGTGATGCGCAACAGCGGGCTGCCGGACGACAAGATCACCAGCGCGCTGTCCCTCGTCTACCAGTTCGTCTACGGCTTCGGCACGATCGAGGGCCGCTTCGCCGCCCGCTGCCGGGCGGCGGGACTCACCCAGGACGAGCTGTTCCACGAGACGATGAGCTCGGTCGCGGACCGTATGGAGTTCGACGAGTCGCGGAAGATCATGAAGGCGCGGGGCGGCAATACGGTCGAGGAGATGCGGGACCGCGACTTCACGTTCGCCCTGGACCTCGCGATCGCCGGTATCGAAGCCCTGCGCGACCGGTAGCGCGCCCCCGGCGGGACCGGTAGCGCGCGCCCGGCGGACCGGGGCGCCGCCCCGGGGCATCCGCCGCGGGAGGGCGGGCCGCCGGATGGTCGGGCGGCCGGACGGCCAGGGCGCCGGTGGGTCGGGCTGTGGGGCGGTCGGGCCGCCGGAGGTCGGGCCGCCGGATGGCCAGGGCGCCGGGCTATCGGACGGCCAGGGTGTCGGAGGGTCTGGGCTGTGGGGCGGTCAGGGCGCTGGACGGTCCGGCTGCCGGGCGGCCAGGGCGCCGGCGGGTCCGGGCCACCGGACGGCCAAGGCGCCGGTGGGTCGGGCTGCGGAGCGGTCAGGGCGCCGGACGGTCAGGCTGCCGGAGGGCCGGGCTGCCGGATGGCCAGGGTGCCGGTGGGTCGGGCTGCGGGGCTCGGCCCGCTGGACGACCAGGCCGCCGGGGGACCGGGCTTGCCGGACGGCCAGGGCACCGGATGGTCCGGCTGCCGGGCGGTCGGGGCCCGGGCCCGACCCATCAGCCTGCCGTCGGGCCGTCAGGCCGTGGGGAGCTCCTCGCCCTGCACCGCCTGTATGTCCAGCTCCACCCGCAGGGTCGTGCCGATCGCCGCGATGCCCGCCGCGACCACCTGGTTGTAGTTCATCGCGAAGTCCTCGCGACGCAGCTCGGCGACGGCCCGGAAGGCCGCCCGCACCCCGCCCCAGGGGTCGGGGCCCGTGCCCAGGTATGTCAGGTCCAGGTCCACGTCCCGGACGACGCCGTGCATCGACAGCTCGCCGTGGACCGTCCAGCGGTCGGCCCCGGCCGCGCTCAGATGCGTGCTCCGGTACGTCAGCTGCGGGAACTCCTCCACATTGAGGAAGTCGGGCGACTTCAGATGGCCGTCCCGCATGGCATTGCCGGTGTCGATGCTGGCGGCCTGGATGACCGCCTCGACGCGCGACTTCTCGATGTCCTCGGCGACCTCGATCCGCCCGGCGAACTCCGTGAACCGGCCGTGCACGCTGGATATCCCCAGGTGCTGGGCGACCGCGCCCACCGTCGAATGCGCCGGGTCGAGCGTCCACGCACCGGGCGGGGGAAGCTCCACCCCGCCCTGACGCGCCAGCACCACCGTGCCCACATCGGCCCGCCCGGAGGCGGTGACGATCGCCGTGGACGCGACCGGGGCATAGCCGACGGCGGTGGCGATGATCGTGTATGGCCCCGGCGGCAGCGGCTCGTCGGTCCGCACGGCGCCGTCCCCGTCGGCCTGCGCGCGCAGCACCTGCGCGCCCGTCATATCCGTGACGGTCAGCACCGCGTGCTGGACCGCCCAGCCGTCGCGGGTGCGGATCCGGGCCCGCAGCCCCGCTCCCCCGCCTGCTCCTGCTCCTGTGGTCGTCATGCCGCGTTTCGCTCCCGCTCGGGTGTCGCTCGTGTTGCTCGTGCTGCTGGTCGTGCTGGTGTTGCTGGTCGTGTGCGTGGTGCCCGTCGAGCTGGTCGTACTCGACGGGTCGGTCGTGCTCGTCGTGCTCGTCGTGTTCACCGGGTACGTCGTGTGCATCGTGTTCGTGGTGTTTGTGCGCCGGATCCGGGCGGCGGTGTAAGGCCGTCCCCTGCCTTCACTACACCGCCGCCGGGATCCGGGTTCCGGGACCGGCGGAAAAATCCGTCACCCGGACCGGGCCCGGGGCGCGTCTCCGCTCTTACGCGCCCCGGGCCCGGAGTTCCGTCACTCGCCCGGGTGGGTGAGTTCGACGTCGTGGCCGTCGACGCCGGGCCCGGAGACCGTCAGCGCCCCCGCGACCGGCGGGTAGCCGCTCGCGATGACCGTGTAGTCGCCCGCGTCCAGGTCGGTGAAGGCGTACGCGCCGTCCTCACCGGTGGTGGAGGTGGCGACCACGTTCCCGGCCGCGTCCACGAGGGTGACCCGCGCGTCCGGCAGCGGGCGCCGGTCGGCACCGGCCCGGACTATGCCCTGCACCCGGGCGCCGGCCTGCAGGGCTATCTCCACCCGGGTCAGCCCCTGGGCGCCCACCTCGACGGGCAGGGCCGCGGGCCGGTAGCCCGGCGCGTTCACCGCGAGCGTGAAGGTCCCGGAGACCAGCTCCTCGAAGCCGAAGTCGCCCTGCTCACCGGTCTTCCCGGTGGCCAGCACCTCGCCGCGGACATCGGTGACCACGACCATCGCCGCGTCCACCGGACGGCCGTCGGCGGCGCCGCGCACGGTGCCCACCAGACCGCTGGTGCCCGACAGGACGATGTCGAAGGCGAGCGGGTCGTCCCCGACCACGATCGTGGACGCCTGCGGCTGGTGGCCGTCGGCCGCCGCGATCAGGACGTAGGAGCCGGAGCTCGGCGCGTCCAGGGCGTACGAGCCGTCGGGGTGCGCCACCGAGCGGCCCAGTTGGCGCCCGGCGAGCGAGATCAGGGTCACCGCGGCGCGGGCGACGGGGCCGCCGTCCGCGTTCCGCACGAAGCCGTGCACACCCTGCCGGGGCTGATGGTCCGCGCCGTCGCCCCCGGCGGAGGCGAAGGCCGCCAGGCGCTGCGGGGCGGTGGCCGCGAGGGCACCGCTCGAGTCCGGCTCGGGCATCGCGGCGGCCGGGGCGCCCACGAGCGCGGGCTCGAGGTCGGCGACCTGTCCGGCGGCGGCCGTGGCCGCCATCGCGTCGGCCGGGGTGGCGTCGGTGGCCGGGGCGTCCGAGGCGGTCGCGGCCTGCTGGGATCCGGAGTTGGTCTTCAGGGCGACCTCCTTGATGAACAGGGTCAGCAGAAGGCCGAGCAGCGCGGCCGGGGCGGCGAAGAGGAAGACGTCCGCGACACCGTGCCCGTAGGCGCTCTCCGTGATGGTGCGGATCGGCTCGGGCAGCGCCTTGACGTTGGGGATGCCACCGCCGCCGGTGCCGGCGTGGCCCAGCGCGGCGCCCTTGGGGCCGAGGTCGGACAGGCCGTCCTTGACGTAGTGGGTGACGCGGTTGGCGAGCACCGCACCGAGCGCCGAGACGCCCACCGCACCGCCCAGGGAGCGGAAGAAGGTGACGACGGCACTGGCCGCGCCGAGGTCCTGCGGGGCCACCTGGTTCTGGGTGGCCAGCACCAGGTTCTGCATCATCATGCCGATGCCGAGGCCCATGAGCGCCATGTAGATCGCCATGTGCCAGTACGGGGTGTCGTACCGGATGGTGCCCAGCAGCCCGAGGCCCGCCGTCACCAGCACACCACCGATGACCAGCCATGCCTTCCAGCGACCGGTCTTGGTGATGACCTGACCGGAAACGGTCGAGGAGACGAACAGGCCACCGATCATCGGGATGGTCATGACGCCCGACATGGTGGGCGTCTCACCGCGCGCCAGCTGGAAGTACTGGCTGAAGAAGACGGTGCCGGAGAACATCGCGATACCGACGAAGAGCGATGCCAGCGAGGCGAGGGTGATCGTCTTGTTGCGGAACAGCCGCAGCGGGATGATCGGCTCGCGCGCCTTGGACTCGATCAGGATGAAGATGAGACCGAGCGCGATCGAACCGCCGACCATCGCGTAGGTCTGCCACGAGATCCAGTCGTACTTGTCGCCCGCGAAGGTCACCCAGAGCAGCAGCAGCGAGACCGCCGCGCTGATGAAGAAGGCGCCGCTCCAGTCGACCTTGACGTCCCGCTTGACCACGGGGAGCTTCAGGGTCTTCTGCAGCACGATCAGCGCGATGACGGCGAACGGAACGCCGACGTAGAAGCACCAGCGCCAGCCCAGCCAGGAGGTGTCGGTGATCACGCCGCCCAGCAGCGGACCGCCGACGGTCGCGACGGCGAAGGTCGCGCCGAGGTAGCCGCTGTACCGGCCGCGCTCACGCGGGGAGATCATCGCCGCCATGACGACCTGGGCCAGGGCGGACAGACCGCCGACGCCGATGCCCTGCACCACACGGCAGGCGATCAGCATGCCGGGGTTCTGCGACAGACCGGCCACCACGGAGCCCGCGACATAGATCAGCAGGGCTATCTGGACCAGCAGCTTCTTGCTGAACAGGTCGGAGAGCTTGCCCCACAGCGGGGTGGCGGCGGTCATGGCCAGCAGGGTGGCGGTGACGACCCAGGTGTAGGCGGACTGACCGCCGTGGAGGTCGGCGATGATCTCGGGCAGCGCGTTGGAGACGATCGTCGACGACAGGATCGCGACGAACATCCCCAGCAGCAGCCCGGAGAGCGCCTCCATGATCTGCCGGTGGGTCATCGGCGCCGAGGAGTCCGCGTCGTGGCCGTGATGGCCCCGGTGCCCTCCCCCGCCGTGCTTGGCGTGGGCGGGGTGCCCCGCGGGTCCCCGCACACCGCCGTCCGGTGTGGTCGTTGCCATGAAGTTCCTTAACGTTGCGAAGGTGTACGGGTGATGCTGCTCTCGGCCTGTTGCGGTACGGGCCGGGAACGTGTGTCCCCGAAACTCGTCCGCAAGCGGTCGAGAAGTTCGTTGAGGTGGTCGACGTCCTCGTCCGACCAGTCGCTCAGACAGTTGGCGAGCGCGTCCGTGTAGCGCTCGGACACCTCACCGAGCAGGGTTCGTCCGCTGGCGTTGATGGTCAGCAGCCGCGACCGGCGGTCGAGCGGGTCGGGCTTGCGGTCCACCCAGCCGCGGTCCGCGACATGTGCCACATGCCGGCTGGTCACCGACATGTCGATGTCGAGCAGCTCGGCGAGCTTGCTCATGCGCATCTCGCCGTAGCGGTCGAGGAGCATCAGGACGATGGCGGCGCCCGATGGGCAGTCGGTCGGCAGGACGCGCCCGAGCCCGCGCTTGACGGTGCCGATGGCGCTGAGCTGCCGGGCCAGCTCCTCGTAGTGGCGCTGTGTGGCCACGGCACCCCCCAGAGGGATTGGTCAGTTGCTTAGGGCAACCATAGAAGAAGTTAGTTGCAACAGGCAAATGAAAGGGCGGTCTGGGCGGTAAATTGCCGTTAAAGAGTCGTTCTGGAGTCGGTCAAGTGGGGTGGCTGAGGCGTGCGGTGCGGCTGAGACCCGGGGGTGTCCCGGAATCCGCTCGTTCGCTAGGGTCGGGGCCCATGGCGAACAACCCCCAGAGCCCCAACGGCAACCAGGACCCGTCCGGTTCCACTCAGATGTTCCGCGCCTTCGTCGACGAGGGCACGCGGCAGCCCCAGGCGGCCACCGCGTCGAGCGGCGGTTCGCGCGTGGGCGTGATCGTCGGTGTGATCGCGGCGGTCGTGATCGTCGCCGCGGTGGCCTGGCTGGCGCTGGGCTGAACCCCGAGGCCCCGCTGGGCTGAACCCCGAGGCCCCTGACGCTTTCAGCGGGAGCGTGAGCTCCCGCGCCCCTTACGGCTGCCGGGCCGACCTTACGGCTTCCAGGCGACCGAGACGTCCTTGGTCTCGATATGCATGCCCAGCGGCACCCGCCAGTCGTCCACGCACACCGTCCAGGTCTTGTCCTTCTTCTGACCCGCGCCGATCGGCGCGGGCAGCTCTTCCTCGGATTTGAGCGTCGCCCAGTCGATGCCGAGGAGGTCGATCACATGCGTCGAGAAGGTGACGGTGCCCGAGGCGACGGCGGATCCTCCGGTGTTGCGGAACTCGACCTTCACCTTCTCGCACCAGCGCTCATCGGTCGCCGTGCGCTCCGGCTTGCCGACCTCGAGGGCGGCCGGCCCGGTGGGCGTGGGGGAGCCGGAGGGGTCCGCGGGGTCCGAGCCGGGTCCGGAGGGTGAGGGCTTCCCCGGCTCGTCGCCCTTGGGTCCGTCGTCGCCCTTGGGGGCGTCGTTCGTATGCCCCGGGGTCCCGGAGCCGCCCTTCCCGCCGCCGGGGCCGTCCGTACGGCCGGGGGCCCGTGCCGATGCCGAGGGCGCCCGCGAGGCCGGTCCGTCCGCTCTGCCGTCCCCGGTGGCGGCGGGGCCGGACGCGCCCTGATCGCGCTTCCCGCCCGTGCCGCTCTTGCCGTCGCGATCGTTCCCTGTGCCGTCCTCGTCCAGGGGCACCAGGTCGACACCGCCCTTGGGCGGTACGGCCTTCGCGCTCCGCTGGCCGTCGGGCCCGGCCGCCCCGGCGGCGACATAGCCGTCGCCGCCCGCGCCGCAGCCGCTGAGCAGGGCCCCCAGGCACAGCGCGGCCGCCGAGGAGGCGAGCGCCGTGCCTCGGCGGCCGGTTGTCCGGCTCGATGCGTATCGCATCGGGCCAGTGTGTCTGACGGCCCGTCAGGTGTACAGGGATCCGACAGGGCGACCGGGCGGTCGGCTCAGTCCGAGATCAGGCCCTCGCGCAGCTGGGCCAGGGTCCGGGTGAGCAGCCGGGAGACATGCATCTGGGAGATCCCGACCTCTTCGCCGATTTGCGACTGCGTCATATTGGCGAAGAAGCGCAGCATGATGATCTGGCGCTCGCGCGGCGGCAGTTTGGCCAGCAGGGGCTTGAGCGACTCGCGGTACTCCACGCCCTCCAGTGCGCTGTCCTCGTACCCCAGCCGGTCGGCGAGCGACCCCTCGCCGCCGTCGTCCTCGGGGGACGGGGAGTCCAGCGAGCTGGCCGTGTAGGCATTGCCCACGGCGAGCCCGTCGACCACGTCCTCCTCCGAGACGCCCAGCGCCGCGGCGAGCTCGGGGACGGTCGGGGAGCGGTCGAGCTTCTGTGACAGCTCGTCACTGGCCTTGGTGAGCGCCAGTCGCAGCTCCTGCAGCCGCCGCGGGACCCGCACCGACCAGCTGGTGTCACGGAAGAACCGCTTGATCTCGCCGACGACCGTCGGCATGGCGAACGTCGGGAACTCCACGCCCCGTTCGCAGTCGAAGCGGTCGATCGCCTTGATCAGGCCGATGGTGCCGACCTGGACGATGTCCTCCATCGGCTCGTTACGGCTGCGGAACCGGGCCGCCGCGTAGCGGACGAGCGGGAGGTTCAGCTCGATGAGGGTGTCACGGACGTAGCCGGCCTCCGCACCGTCCTTGTCGAGTGTGGCGAGCCGCAGGAAGAGGGAGCGGGAGAGGGTGCGGGTGTCGATGGCGTCGCAGTCGTCAGGCATGAGCGGTGCGTCGTTGTTGAGCACCTTCGAGCTGCCCAGTTCTACGGACATGCCACCCCCTAGAGGTCGCGGACGGATCCCAGCTGCGCGGTTCGCGTCCGACGCAGCCTCCCCCTGAATACCGGAGGTCGGGCCGCCCCAAACGCGGTTCCTGCAGAATGTCACATGTCGGCAACACGCTGTAGCGCCAAGTCGACATTACAGCCTTGGGGTGCCGGGGCGCAGGTCCCTCGCAAGGATCAGGACTCGATCCGATTTGCGGACCTCAGCCTGGCGAAGCTGCGGGACAGCAGCCGGGACACATGCATCTGGGAGACGCCGAGCTCCGCGCTGATCTGAGATTGCGTCAGATTGCTGTAGTAACGCAGCAAAAGGATACGCTGCTCGCGCTCGGGCAGTTGTACGAGCAGGTGGCGCACCAGATCGCGGTGCTCGACTCCGGCGAGCGCCGGATCCTCGTAGCCGAGCCGGTCGACCAGCCCGGGCAGTCCGTCGCCCTCCTGGGCGGCCTCCAGGGACGTGGCGTGATAGGAGCGGCCCGCCTCGATGCAGGCGAGCACCTCCTCCTCGCTGAGCTTGAGCCGTTCGGCGATCTCGGCCGTCGTCGGGGAGCGGCCGTGCAGCACGGTCAGGTCCTCGGTCGCGCCGTTGACCTGCACCCACAGTTCATGCAGCCGGCGTGGCACATGGACGGTGCGGACGTTGTCGCGGAAGTAGCGCTTGATCTCGCCGACGACGGTCGGCATGGCGAAGGTCGGGAACTGCACCCCGCGGTCCGGGTCGAACCGGTCGATCGCGTTGATCAGGCCGATGGTGCCGACCTGGATCACGTCCTCCATGGGTTCGTTGCGGCTGCGGAAGCGGGCCGCGGCGTAGCGGACCAGCGGCAGATTGGCCTCGATCAGCGCGGCGCGCACACGGGTGTGCTCGGGGGTCCCGGGAGTGAGGCCGGAGAGCTCGGCGAAGAGCACCTGGGTGAGCGCTCTGGCGTCAGCCCCGCGGCTTCTGCCGCTTTCGCTGCCGCCATCGCCCTGGGGCGGGGTTCTGGGCGCGGTACGGGCCGACACGGTCACGCCACCCCTTCACGATTACTCGCCCGGCAAAAGCGGTCATAGCATCACAAGACATGTGCACTGTGTGCAAGCACCGCTTTACCACGTGTTGGTGGAGGAATCGCCCAATAATGGGCCAATGGGGGCGGTAGTTCGAGGGGTGGGAGCGGGGTGGAACGAGGCTATTTGGTCAGTTCCGTCATGAACTCGCCGACGCTCGTCGCGGCGTCCGATATGCCCTCGAAACCGACCTGGACGAGGTCGGCCGCCCTGGCCGGCGTCTTGATGATCGTGTACAGCACGAAGACGATCAGCATATAGAGCACGATTTTCTTCGCCTGGGCCATCTGTGCTGCCTCTCCCGCTGTGCCCTTGTGCAGTCGCGAGAGTCTATCCACACCTCTGGCGCATCAGTCGTATCAGTCGGATGAACAGACTGGTGTTGTGGAAACGGTCCTTCGCCGGTGTGGGCGCCGCGCTACAAATGGGTGGATTCTGGAGAAAGAGGGGGTGACACGAGTGGCGCCAGAAGCAGCGGCGGCAGCGGCTCGCGGCGTCGGCGGAGGGAGCGGAGATGCGTGTCGGTGTGCTGACCGGCGGCGGTGACTGCCCCGGGCTCAACGCCGCGATCCGCGGCATCGTCCGAAAGGGCGTGGAGGTCCACGGCTTCGAGTTCGTCGGAATGCGGGACGGCTGGCGCGGCGTGCTCGAAGGAGCCGTGGTGCCGCTGGACGTCCCGGCCGTGCGCGGCATCCTGCCGCGCGGCGGCACCATCCTCGGCTCCTCCCGGACCAACCCCCTGGCCAGTGAGGACGGGGTCGGCCGGGTGCGGGAGACCCTCGCCGAGTACGAGGTGGACGCGCTCATCGCGATCGGCGGCGAGGACACGCTCGGCGTCGCCGCGGCCCTGGGCGGCGAGGGCGTCCAGGTGGTCGGAGTGCCCAAGACGATCGACAACGACGTGGCCGGCACCGACTACACCTTCGGCTTCGACACCGCGGTCAATATCGCCACCGAGGCGATCGACCGGCTGCACACCACCGCCGAATCCCACACCCGCGCCCTGGTGGTCGAGGTGATGGGGCGGCACGCCGGCTGGATCGCGCTGCACTCGGGCATCGCGGGCGGGGCCAATGTCATCCTCATCCCCGAGCAGCCCTTCGACATCGGCCAGGTCTGCGCCTGGGTGGAGAACCGCTTCAAGATCAGATACGCGCCGATCGTGGTGGTGGCGGAGGGGGCCGTGCCGAAGGAGGGCCAGATGGTGGTCAAGGACTCCAGCCGGGACGAGTTCGGCCATGTCCGGCTGTCCGGTATCGGCGAGTGGCTGGCCCATGAGATCGCCGACCGCACCGGCAAGGAGGCGCGCACCACGGTCCTGGGCCATATCCAGCGCGGTGGGACGCCCAGCGCCTTCGACCGCTGGCTGGCCACCCGCTTCGGGCTGCGCGCGATCGACACCGTCAGGGACCAGGACTTCGGCACGATGGTCGCCCTGCGCGGCACGGACATCGTGCGCATACCGCTGGCCGAGGCCACGGCGGGCACCAAGACCGTCGATCCCGCGCTCTACTCCGAATTCGGGGTGTTCTTCGGCTGAGCGCTCAGAGCGCGGGATGCGGCACGACCGCCACCGGGCAGTGGGCGTGGTGCAGGACGGGATGGGCGACCGGCCCCAGCCGCAGCTCGGTCGGCCGGGTGGCCGCACGGCGCCCGATCACCAGCAGTCCGGCCCGCTCCGAGGCCCTCACCAGCGCCTCCGCCGGATTGAGCAGAATGACGTCCCGTACCACCGTGACCTCCGGATAGCTCTCCCGCCAGGGCCGCAGGGCGTCGGAGACCACCTGGCTCTCCTGGTCCTCCCACATGGCGCGGTCCTCCTCCAGCACCGTGAGCATCCAGGCCGACGGGGAGGCCGGAGGCAGCGCCCACGCATGCACGACCCGCAGTGGTACGCCCCGCTCCTGCGCGGCGCGGAACGCGAAGTCGGCCGGCGCCTGTGCCGGGGCGTGCGCGTCGAAGCCGAGCTGCACCTCGTCCGTATGCGCACCGTCCCATCCGCCGCCCGTACGCCGCGCCTCCGGGACCATGACGACCGGGCACTGCGCCATCGCCGCCACCCGCAGCGCCACGGAGCCCACCGCCAGCCCGTCGAAGCCTCCCCAGCCCCGGGCCCCGACCACCAGCAGCCCGGCGCCCGCGGCGGCCTCGAGCAGCGCTTCGGCCGGTTCGGCGGCGGTGTGCTCCCCGACGATCTCGAGGTCCGGATCGCGCGCCCGGAAGTCGGTGACCGTCTGCCCGAGCATCTGCTCGCCCACGTGCTGCCAGGCGTCCGCCCCGGGCACCGGCGAGACCCGGCGCGGCAGCGGCGGACTGGCGTGCACGAGCCGCAGGACGCGCCCGCGCCGCGCCGCCTCCCGCGCGGCCCATTCGGCCGCCGTGAGGCTGCGCCGCGATCCGTCGACCCCCGCCACGACAGCGCCGCTCATCCGGGTCCTCCTCGGCCGCCGTCCGTTCTCCGGTCCGTTCCCCTGCCAACTGGAGCAGGTCCGTTTAGTCTAGATACGCGGCGAACATCCGACATGGTCGGAGGGGGCGCCGCACACAGACCGCGAGGGGCAGCGACCGCCCCCGGTCCGGGCCACCGGACCGGGGGCGGTTCTGCGAGCGGCGGCGGGCAAACCCGGGCCAAGTCCCCCAAAAGTGGGGTGAGATGTCAAGGATTCGGGGGAAGCGGGGGCGTGCGGGGCGAGCGCAGGATGGGGGCGAGGTAAGGGAAGGAGAGGGAAATGCGCTCGATCTCATGGCACCTCACCTCACGTCGCTCAGCACTCTTCGTCGGTTTCGTCGTCGTGGTGGCCGTCGTGGTGGTCCTTGGGATGGTCTCCTCCTCCGAAAAGGCCTCCGGGAAGGCTTCCAGAGAGGCTTCCGGGGAAGCCCCCCGATACGCCTCGACGGTCGAATACCGGCGCGAACCCGTCGGAAGGACCTCGGTCCCCGCGTTCACCTCCTCCGTCGGCCATGACCGCAAGAACGTGGTCTCACCGTCCAACGGAGGCCGGGCCTTCCGCGGCGACACCCCCGGTCTCTACGCCGGCGTCCGGAACCGGCAGCCCTGCGACCGGCAGGGACTGACCCATGACCTCGACGCCGACAAGAAGAAGGGGGCCGCCTGGAGCCGGGTCCAGCACATCGGCCAGGACGACATCCCCGGCTTCGTCCAGCGGCTCACGAGCGTCACGCTGCGCTCCGACACCTATGCGAAGACCTACGGCTACCGCGGCGGGGTGAAGCCGGTGTCCGCCGTCCTCCAGGCCGGCACGGCGGTCTTCGTCGATGAGCACGGCGCGCCCGTCGTGAAGTGCGACTCCGGAAATCCCGTAAGGGTCTCGGCCCCGCCGCGCAACGCCAAGCCGACCTTCACCGGGCCCCAGTGGAACGGTTTCTCCCGGACCACGGTGACCGTCATCCGGCCGGCCACGAAGGACATCAAGCACCTCGTCCTGGTGGGGACCGGCAAGACCGAGCTCCTGAAGCGCCCGCTCGGCGACGGTGACGGCAGCGGGGACCCCCGCGACACCGTGCTGGCACGGGCCGACTACCCGTCCACCCTGGCGATGCCGGGCGAGCAGCACGCCCCGCGGCTGCGGGAGGCGCCGAAGGTCAGCCTGAAGCCGTCCGACCGGTTCACCCCGCTGGAGACCGACCGGCCGTCCGGGACCCCCTCGCAGCAGTCGCAGCCCTCCGACCAGTCCTCCGACCAGCCCACGGACCCGGGTCAGCAGCCGCAGGACCAGCCCACGGATCCGGGCCAGCAGCCCCAGCCGCAGGATCAGCCGTCGGATCCCGGCCAGCAGCCCCAGCCGCAGGATCAGCCCTCCGACCCGGGCCAGCAGCAGCCCCAGGACCAGCCCACGGATCCGGGCCAGCAGCAGCCGCAGCCCCCGCCGAACCAGCCCCCGCCCAATCAGCCGCCCCCGAACCAGCCGCCGCCCAACCAGCCCCCGCCGAACCAGCCTCCTCCGCCTCCGCCCCCGCCCAACCAGCCGCCCCCGAACCAGCCCCGCCCAACCAACCTCCTCCGAACCAACCGCCCCCCAACCAGCCCCCGCAGGACCAGCCACAGCAGCAGCCCGACCCCAATCAGCAGCAACCCCCGCAGCAGCCGCCCCCGTCCGGCCCCTGACGGGACGGTACGACCCCCAGACACACGTAGGGCCCGGTTCATCGAACCGGGCCCTACGTTCTTCGCGGCGGTAGCGGTGGGATTTGAACCCACGGAGGAGTTGCCCCCTCACGCGCTTTCGAGGCGCGCTCCTTCGGCCGCTCGGACACGCTACCGAGGGAGAGCCTAGCGGACGGGTGGCCGGGAACCGAAATCGGTTACGGGGGGGGACCCGGGCGCAGGGGTCAGGACTTGCGGAAGAAGGTGGTCAGGGGGGCCGCGCACGCCTCCGCCAGGACGCCCGCGATGACCTCGGGGCGGTGGTTGAGGCGGCGGTCGCGGACGACGTCCCAGAGGGAGCCGACCGCGCCCGCCTTCTCGTCCACGGCGCCGTAGACCAGCCGGTCCAGGCGGGACAGGACGATCGCGCCGGCGCACATCGTGCACGGCTCCAGGGTGACCACCAGGGTGCAGCCGGTCAGCCGCCAGCCGCCGAGGTGGCGGGCGGCGGCTCGGAGGGCGAGGACCTCGGCGTGGGCCGTGGGGTCGCCGTGGGCCTCGCGCTCGTTGCGGCCGCGGCCGAGTACCGAGCCGTCCGGGCCCAGCACGACGGCGCCGACCGGCACATCTCCCGTCTCGGGTGCCCGTACCGCCTCCTCCAGCGCCAGGCGCATCGGGGCGCGCCAGGGATCGCGCAGAGGGTCGGGTTCGGGGCCGGGCAGGAGGCCGGTCAGCGGATCGGTCATGACGTCAGTGTGGATCGGTTCGTGCGGATCGGTTGTGTCCGCGGTTCGTGTGGATCACTCGGATCAGTGCGGTGACGGGGTGGGTGGCATGGCTGCGGCGGTCAGCGCACCGCCTCCAGCCCCTCCATGCTGCAGCCCAGCATCTCGGCGATCGATTCGAGGGCGTCCCCGTCGAGGGACTTCAGCTCCTTCTCGTCCATGCCGTAGTCGGCCAGGATGTCGGCGTCGCCGAGCGGGCCGAGCGGGACCGGGGCGTCGTCCGCGTCCTCGTCGTCCCGGTCCGGCTCGCCGTCCTCGGTGCCGTCCAGGTCGACCAGGCTGTCCAGATCGTCGTCGGGGTCCCGGCCGAGCAGCTCGTCGGTGAGCATCGAGCCGTACGAGGTGCGGGCGGCCGCTGCCGCGTCCGATACGTAGATGTGCGGGTCGTCCTCGCCGTCCACACGGACGACGCCGAACCACGCGTCTTCGTGCTCGATGAAGGCCAAAACCGTGTCGTCGTCCTTGGAGGCCAGACGGGCCAGTTCGATCAGATCCGTCAGGGTTTCCACGTCATCGAGCTCTGTGTCGCTCGCTTCCCACCCTTCTGCGGTGCGCGCGAGCAATGCGGCGAAGTACACCGTGACTCTCCCACTGGTCATAGGCGTGCCGGGGGCGGGCGGGACAGTGTCCCGCCCCAATCGGAATCGTGGCAGAAACCGTCGCGTCGCGAGAGGTCTTCCACGCTGCGTCGTGCACCAGTCCAAAGAGATGTGGCTCACGCGGACGGAATCGAAACGCGCGGAAACCCCCTCCGGCGGTTCGGTGGAAGCCCACCAGGACTCACCAGGAAAAGGTCCGCATGTGTATCGCCCGGCGCATCCGGGCCGCGCGGGCCTGGCGGGGACGCACCCTGTTCCGCACCGCTCTGGCCTCGTTCAGCGCGCGCAGGAAGCGGTCGCGACGGCGGCGGCGTTCCGCGGAGGTTTCCTTCGCGGTCGCGTCGGCCATGGTCAATCACTCCTCGGGGCCGAGGTGTCGCCCGGGGCACCCCGGGCGCTGCTGCCCACTTTCCCCCGAAACGGCGGTTTGATTCCAGTGCGGCGGCAGACGGTTGAGCGCGGGGGAGGCGCACGGAGGGGGCGGACGGGGTCACCGGCGGCAGCCGGGCTCCGGAGGCTCGGTTAGTGTCGTTGCCATGCGGATCCACGTCGTCGACCACCCGCTGGTGGCGCACAAACTCACCACGCTGCGCGACAAGCGCACCGACTCCCCCACCTTCCGGCGGCTCGCCGACGAGCTGGTGACCCTGCTCGCGTACGAGGCCACGCGCGATGTGCGCACCGAGCAGGTCGACATCCAGACCCCGGTGACGGCCACGACCGGAGTACGGCTGTCCCACCCGCGCCCCATGGTCGTGCCGATCCTGCGGGCCGGTCTCGGGATGCTGGACGGCATGGTGCGGCTGCTGCCCACCGCGGAGGTCGGCTTCCTGGGCATGATCCGTGACGAGGAGACGCTCCAGGCGTCCACGTACGCCACCCGGATGCCCGAGGACCTCTCCGGCCGTCAGGTGTACGTCCTGGACCCGATGCTCGCCACCGGCGGGACGCTGGTCGCGGCGATCAAGGAGCTGATATCCCGGGGCGCCGACGATGTGACCGCGCTGTGTCTGCTGGCGGCGCCGCAGGGCGTCGAGCTCATGGAGCGCGAGCTGGCGGGGGCGCCGGTGACGGTGGTCACCTCGTCCATCGACGAGCGGCTCAACGAGCAGGGGTACATCGTGCCCGGGCTCGGGGACGCGGGCGACCGGATGTACGGGAGCGCGGGCTGAGCCCTGCTCGAAGCGGTGGCCCGGGGTGCTCCCACGCGCGTGGGCGGCGCCGGGTCAGCGGCAGGGCTTTCCGGAGGGCGCGGGCGAGGGCTTGGCCAGGGCGGCCAGCGCCTTGTCGGCGTCCTTCTGCTTGACCAGGTCCTTGAAACTGTTGCCGATGATCAGGTCGATGTCCTTGCCGTCGCGCGCGTCGTTCTTGGTCTGGGCGCCGCTGAGCTGGGTGCCGAGCACGTTGAAGGCCCCGTCGCCGGCGCCGGGGGCGCCGAGCAGCATCCCGGTGGTCTTGACCTTCTTGTCGTACTGCTCCGGGGCGTTGCCCACCTTTCCGATCTTGAAGCCGCGCTTCTCCAGCTCCTTCGCGGTGTCCTTGGCGAGGCCGGAGCGCGTGGTCGCGTTGTAGACGTTGACCGTGATCTGGGAGGGCTTCGGCAGTTTCCCGCCCGTACGGCCCTGCCGGCCGCTCTGACCGCTCTGGCCGCCGTCGGACCGGCCGGACTTCGCCTTCTCGTCGGGGCGCTTGTCGCCGCGCTCGCAGTCCCCGGTGCCGTGCGCCGCGCGGACCGTCTGGTCGTCGCTGTCGCCGGAGAAGACGTCGATGAGCTGAAGTGTTCCCCAGCCGACCAGGCCGAGCGTCAGGACCGAGCCGAATGCGGCGAACATCAGCCGCCGGCGGCTCCGGGGTCGGCTCATCCGCGGGTAGCGATCGCCCGTAATGCGGTACTTTCCGCCCATGCCGGGAGGGGTCAGCATGCTCATGAGCGCAGCGTAGTGCGGCCAGGTGGCGATGCCTACTAAATGATCAATGGTTGGTGCTCAGACCAACCCGAAAGGGTCAACAGAGATCGGAAGTCGATCAGCGACGATCGGTCACCGGGGGCGCGGGCGCGGTCAGCCCTCGAGCTCCAGGACCCGCGCGTGCAGCACCTGACGCTGCTGGAGGGCGGCGCGCACCGCCCGGTGCAGCCCGTCCTCCAGATAGAGGTCGCCCTGCCATTTCACGACATGGGCGAAGAGGTCCCCGTAGAAGGTCGAGTCCTCCGCGAGCAGCGTCTCCAGGTCGAGCTGCTGCTTCGTCGTGACCAACTGGTCAAGACGTACCGGGCGTGGGGCGACATCCGCCCACTGGCGGGTGCTTTCCCGTCCGTGGTCGGGATAGGGCCGACCGTTTCCGATGCGCTTGAAGATCACACGGAAAGCCTACCGGGCAAGCCCCTCCCGGCGCAGCCAAGGCGCCCGAGTGCCGGGCCGGGGCCGATCTTCGCCCGGATCGGGAAATTGGAAAAAATGCTCGAAAGGGACTAGGCGCCCAAAGGGGGTCGGAGTAACGTAAATAGCAGCCTGCGGGGCGAGCGAGGGAGCTCGACCGGAGAGACGCTCAGGACAGAGGACGTCAGTCCCCCGGAGCGTTTCCTAGATGGCCGGGCTGAGAGGCTCGAAGGTCGGGGAGACCGGAAAGCGACCTCCACTACCTGATACGGACAATGCCGCCGAAGGGAGCCCACCTCGCAGGTTTTGTCCTGCCCGCGCACCATGGCCTCATGGCTGTTCCCGAGCGTCCGCCGGAGTCGCGCCGTGAGCGCGGTGCGCAGGAGCCGCGCCGCTGTCTGGTCACCGGCGCCACCGGCTACATCGGCGGCAGGCTGGTGCCCGAGCTGCTGGACGCGGGGCATCAGGTGCGATGTGTGGCCCGTTCGCCCGAGAAGCTGCGTGATCACCCCTGGGCGGGGCGGGTGGAGACCGTACGCGGCGATGTGACCGACGAGGAGTCCATCGGCGCCGCCATGGAGGGCGTGGACGTCGCGTACTACCTGGTGCACGCGCTGGGCACCGGCCCCGGTTTCGAGGAGACCGACCGCCGGGCCGCGCGGATCTTCGGCGAACGGGCCCGGGCGGCGGGGGTGCGCCGGATCGTCTATCTCGGCGGGCTGACCCCGGGCGGGGTCCCCGAGCGCGCGCTCTCGCCCCATCTGCGCTCCCGGGCCGAGGTGGGCCGGGTGCTGCTGGACTCCGGGGTGCCGACGGCCGTTCTGCGGGCCGGGGTGATCGTCGGCTCGGGCTCGGCCTCGTTCGAGATGCTCCGCTACCTCACCGAGCGGCTGCCGGTGATGGTGACGCCCCGCTGGGTGCACACCCGCACCCAGCCGATCGCCGTCCGCGATGTGCTGCGGCTGCTGGTGGGCTGCGCCACGCTGCCCGACGACGTGCACCGGACCTTCGACATCGGCGGCCCCGACGTCCTCACCTACCTCGACATGATGCGGCGGTACGCGGAGGTGACCGGGCTGCGGCGGCGTCTGGTCGCCCCGGTGCCGGTGCTCAGCCCCGGGCTCTCCAGTCTCTGGGTCGGCCTGGTCACCCCCGTGCCCGGCGCCATCGCCCGCCCGCTGGTGGAGTCGCTGCGCCATGAAGTGGTGTGCGCCGAACGGGACATCGCCCGCTATGTGCCGGATCCGCCGGGCGGGCCGCTCGGCGTGGACCGGGCGCTGGAGCTGGCCCTGCGCCGGGTCCGCGACGCGAAGGTGGCCACCCGCTGGTCCTCCGCCGCCACCCCCGGCGCGGCCGGCGATCCGCTGCCCACCGACCCCGACTGGGCGGGCGGCAGCCTCTACCAGGACCGCCGCGCACGCGCGGTGGCCGCCTCGCCGGAGGACGTCTGGCGGGTGGTGGAGGGGATCGGCGGGGAGAACGGGTGGTACTCGATGCCGCTCGCCTGGGCGCTGCGCGGCTGGATCGACACCCTGGTGGGCGGCGTCGGACTGCGCCGGGGCCGCCGGGACGCGGCGCGGCTCAGAGTGGGGGACAGCCTCGACTTCTGGCGGGTGGAGGAGGTCCTGCCGCCCCGGCTGCTGCGGCTGCGGGCCGAGATGCGGCTGCCGGGCCTGGCCTGGCTGGAGATGACGGTCGACCGGGACGCGCGGGGCGGGACGGTCTACCGGCAGCGGGCGCTGTTCCATCCGCGCGGCCTCGCCGGACATCTCTACTGGTGGTCGATCGCGCCCTTCCACGCCCTCGTCTTCGGCGGGATGGCGCGGAACATCGCCGCCCGGGCCGAGAAGGACGTGGCCGGGAGGGACACGGGTGGGACGGACGCGGCCGGGACGAGTACGTCGGCGTCCCGCTCGCGGTGAGTGTCCCGCTCGCGGTGAGCCCCGCCGTCGGCCCGGCGGGCCCCGGGCCGCTGAGCCCCGCCGTCACCGGGACCCGTTCGGGGACCCGTTCGGGGAGGCGTTCGGGGAGGCGCTCGGGCGCAGTCCCTCCAGGGCGATCGGCAGGTGCCGTGGTCCGCGCAGCACCGCGTTGCGCCGGTAGGTCGGCGGGTCCTCCAGCAGCCGGGGCCCGTCCAGCCGCCGGGCCAGCTCGGTCAGCGCGATCTGCGCCTCCAGCCGGGCCAGCGGGGCGCCGAAGCAGCTGTGGATGCCGCTGCCGAAGCCGAGGTGCTGGTTGTCCCTGCGCTGCGGATCGAACCGGTCGGGGTCCAGGAAGCGCTGCGGATCGCGGTTGCCCGAGGCCAGCAGCAGCCAGACGGGCGCCCCCTTGGGGATGGTCACGCCCGCGATGTCGATCTCCGAGAGCGGGGTGCGCTGCGGAAGCATCTGCACCGGAGGATCGAACCGCAGCAGCTCCTCCACCAGCGGGACCACCAGATGGGGATCCTTGCGCAGCCGGGCGAGCACATCGGGGTTGCGCAGCAGGGTCAGCATGCCGTTGGTGATCAGGTTGACGGTGGTCTCATGCCCCGCCACCAGCAGCAGCGCCGCGGTGCTCAGCAGCTCCACACGGCTCATCCGCCCCTCCGGGCCCTCCCCGTTGACCAGGGCGGAGAGCATGTCGTCGCGGGGTGCGCGGCGGCGCTCCTCCATCAGCTCGGACAGGTACATCGACAGCTCGGTACGGGCCTGCCGGGTGATCCGCCGCCGCTCGGCGGCGTCCGCGCCCGGGTCGGGGTCCAGACTGGCGGCGAGGGTGTCGGCCCAGGTGTGGAAGCGCGGCTCGTCCTCCCGCGGCACCCCGAGCAGCCGGCAGATCACGGTCACCGGGAAGGGGTAGGAGAAGTGGTCGACGAGATCGATCCGGTCCCGGCCCTCGAAGCCGTCGATCAGCTCGCCGACGATTCGGGTGAGTTCGCCGCGCATGGCGTGGAGCCGGCGCGGGGTGTGCGGCGGGCCGAAGGGCGCCATCGCCAGCCGGCGCAGCCGGTCGTGCTCGGGCGGGTCCAGCCGCAGAAAGCTGGGCGGCAGCCCCGGGTCGTCCTCCTCGACCAGCTCCGGGGCGGCCTCGGGGTCCAGGTTGCGCGCCTCGGAGCTGAGCCGGGGGTCGTGCAGCAGACCGTGGATCTCCCAGTAGGTGGAGACGATGTACGGGCCCTCCTCGTCGTGCACCACGGGCGTTTTGCGCAGCTCTGCGTAGATCGGGTACGGGTCGGCGCGATGGGCGTAGTCGGTGATCTGCCGCGCGAGTGAGCCTTGCGTCTGCGTCATGGCTGAGTGAGTTCCTTCGTCGGGGTCGTCCCCCTGCTCAGCATCGGTGAGGCGGCCCGGGGTCGCGCGTACAGCCCGGCCAAAGGGGCGAACGCACGACCGGGGCCCCGGGGACACGGCCGGACCCGGGGACACGGCCGGACCCGGGGGTACGACCGGACCCGGGAGTACGACCGGGGCCCCAGGGGCGGCGACGGCCCGGTCGCGGTCCGGGGAAGGGGAGGGCGGCGGTCCGCAGCTCGCTACCATGAAGCGCCACGCGCCGGGCGCGTGCGGTGTGGAAGGAGACGGTGTGATGGACCACGACCGGACCGGCGGGCCGGGCTGGCCCCGCCGCCCCCGTCGGCGTGGCCAGGGCGAGCTGGAGGCGCAGGTGCTCGCGGCGCTGCGCCGGGCGCCGGGGCCGGTGACCGCCGCATGGGTGCAGGAGCGGATCGAGGGCGAACTCGCCTACACCACGGTCATGACCATCCTGTCCCGGCTGCACGCCAAGCAGGCCGTGACCCGTGAACGCGCGGGACGCTCCTTCGTCTGGCGGGCGGCCTCGGACGAGGCGGGGCTCGCGGCGCTGCGGATGCGCCGGGTGCTGGACGGCCAGGACGACCGCGAGGCGGTTCTGGCCAGCTTTGTGACCGGGCTGACCCAGGACGACGAGCGGCTGCTGCGCGACCTGCTGAGCGATGCGGCGGAGGAGCCGGAGGACTGACCGATGGGTGTCTTCGTCTTCCTCCCGCTGGTTCTGCCCTTGACGGCGCTGCCGATCGCCCGGCTCGCCGAACAGCATCTCCACCCGCGCACCGCCACCCGGCTGCTGACGCTCGTCGGCACCGTCCTCACGGTGTGCTCCACGCTGTGCCTGGGGCTGTTGATGGTCGTCGGCACGGCACAGCTGCCGGGCAATCCGCTGCCGGACAGCTGGTCGGACCCCGAGGTACGGGCCGCGGTGCCCTGGGACGCGGTGGCCGGAAAGGCGGCGATCGGCGCGCTGGGGGCGGTGACCGTGTCCTGTACGGCCACCTGTGTGCGCCATGTACGGGTGCGGCGGCACGCCCGGCTCGCGCTCGCCGGGCTGCCGGAGTCACCGGTCGCGGTGCTGCCCGACGCCAAGGCGTACGCGTACGCGCTGCCCGGGACCTCCGGGCGGGCGGGGCGGCCGGGCCGGATCGTGGTCTCCACCGGGATGCTGGACAGCCTCAACCCCCGCGAGCGGCGGGCCCTGATCGCGCATGAGCGCGCCCATCTGACCGCCCGCCACCACCGCTATCTGCTGGCCGCCCAGCTCGCGGCGCGGGCCAATCCGCTGCTGCGGCCGCTGCGGGCCGCGGTGGACTACTGCGCCGAGCGCTGGGCGGACGAGGAGGCGGCCCGGGAGGTCGGCGACCGCCGGGTCACGGCGCGGGCGGTCGGCAAGGCCGCCCTGGTCTCCCAGGGTGCGCCGGGACCGGCGCTCGCCGGGTTCGCCGCGCCGGGGCCGGTGCCGCGGCGGGTCGCGGCGCTGCTGGGGCCGGTGCCGCCGTCCCGGCACTGGCCGCCGACGTGGACGGCGGCGGGGCTGGCCCTGTGGATCGCGGCGGTGGGCACGGCCGCGTCCGCCCTGTCGTCGGCGAACGCGGCGGTCGCCCTGGTCCTCGTCCTGCACGCCGCGACGCCGCTGTAGGACGCGCGCCTTACGGCTTGCGCATCGCCAACGACCGTGCGGCTCACGGCGTGCGGGGCCGCCTTACAGGTCGAACTCGGCCGGCGGGAGCTCCAGGGTGTAGCACGCCTCGCGGACCATGGCCTGCTCGGTCTTGTCGAAGTTGCCGTCGGCGCCTCCGATCACGATGCCGATCTGGATCACGGCGCGCGCCTCGGCGGGCTTCTTCTTGGCCTTGGCGACCTCCTGCATCACGCTCACCTTGCCGAAGTCGAAGTCGGTGGTGAGCTTGTTGAGGTAGTCGTTGAAGCGCCGCTGCAGGTCCTCGGCCGGGAAGTTCTGCAGCACGTCATTGGTGGCGATCAGCTGGGCGACGCGCTGCCGCTCGGACGGCTCGACCGAGCCGTCCGCCGCCGCCACCAGGGCACACATCGCCATGCTCGCGTCGCGGAACGCGCCGCTCTTCAAGTCGTTCTTCTTCTCGACGAGCTGAGTCTGCATCGTCTGGGCGGATTCCTTGATGCGGTCCCACAGGGCCATGGCCACTCACACTCCATAGGGTCGTCAGCATCTACAGTTGTGTAGAAGTTAGCAGGCTGGGTCGGTCAAGGCCGGGCGGATCGGCCCTCTTCATCGCTCTGTGAACTTCCCGGAGGGGTAAAGAAGTTCCCAAGTCGAGGAGGTGAAGGATGCGCTGGGCTGGGCGTAAACCGTCGTACGCGAGAGCTGAGCCTTTTCGGGCGAGGCTCGGCGGGCGCCACTATGGTGCGTGGAATGTTCCACTCCGCAACCCCCCACCGAAACCTGGAAAGAGGCGGGATGTTCCCCGCGGGTTCCCCGGGAGGGCGTATGTGATGAACGTCTCGTCCTTACTGCCCGCGCGGCGGGCACCGGCGACCCCGCCCCCCGAGGCGGTACCGGCCTCGTCCCCCGCGCCGAAACAACGTGACGCGTTCTTCGACAACGCCAAGTACCTGGCGATCGTGCTGGTCGCGATGGGACATGCGTGGGAGCCCCTGCGGGGCGGCAGCAGAGCGGCGGCCGCGCTCTATATGACCGTCTACACCTTCCATATGCCGGCGTTCGTGCTCATCTCCGGCTACTTCTCACGGAGTTTCGACGTCCGGCCGGACCGGCTCAGGCGCCTGATCACGGGGGTCGCCGTCCCGTACCTCCTCTTCGAGGTCGCGTACACCCTCTTCAAGCGGTGGGCGGACGACGATCCGTCCTATCCGATCACCCCGCTCGACCCGTGGTACCTGACCTGGTTCCTGATCGCGCTCTTCGTCTGGCGGCTGACCACGCCGCTGTGGCGGATCGCCCGGTGGCCGGTGGCGCTGGCGCTCACCGTCGCCGCGCTCGCCACCTGCTCCCCGAACATCGGTGACGACCTCGATCTGCAGCGGGTGCTGCAGTTCCTGCCCTTCTTCGTGCTGGGGCTGCACCTGCGGCCGGAGCACTTCCGGATGCTGCGCCGACGCGGGGTCAGACGGCTGTCCGTGCCCGTGGCCGCCGCCGCGGTGGTCTTCGCCTACTGGGCCGTGCCGCGGATGAACCCGGCGTGGCTCTACCGCCGGGACAGCGCGCAGGAGCTCGGTGCGCCGTGGTGGGCCGGGCCGGTGATGACGTTCGCGCTCTTCGGCTGCTCCATGGTGCTCACCGTGTGCTTCCTCGCCTGGGTGCCCCGGCGCCGGATGTGGTTCACGGTGCTCGGCGCGGGGACGCTGTACGGCTATCTGCTGCACGGCTTCCTCGCCAAGGGCTCCCGCTTCTGGGACTGGTACGACCACCCGTGGCTGCACCGGCCGCTGGGGGAGATCGCGGTGACGGCGGTGGCGGTGGCCGTGGTGACCGCCCTGTGCACACCGCCCGTCCAGCGGATGTTCCGGTTCGCGATGGAGCCGCGGATGGAGTGGGCCTTCCGGCCGGCCGCGCGCTCCGGCGGCGGGACCGCCGCCGACCGGGCCCGGGCCGACCGGCCCGACAGCGCATTCGTGTGACTAATGGGGCTTTCGGATAGGCCGGGAGTGGCATGGGTAGCCCGTAGCCGACCCCGGTCCGTAGCCGGACGGCTACGGGTCACCGTCGCACGGAGAGGTGCCGGCCCAGCAGTGACACAGCCCTTTCAACTCCCCGAGTTCTACATGCCGTACCCGGCCCGGCTGAACCCCCACCTCCAGGAGGCACGGGAGCACTCCACCCGGTGGGCCCGCGCGATGGGAATGCTCGAGGGCTCGGGGATCTGGGAGCAGGAGGATCTCGACGCCCACGACTACGCCCTGCTGTGCGCCTACACCCACCCCGACTGTTCCGGCGCGGAGCTCTCGCTGATCACGGACTGGTATGTGTGGGTCTTCTTCTTCGACGACCACTTCCTGGAGACGTTCAAGCGCTCCCAGGACCGTGTGGCCGGTAAGGCGTATCTCGACCGGCTGCCCGCCTTCATGCCGATGGACCCGGCCGCCGGGACCCCCGAGCCCACCAACCCGGTCGAGGCGGGGCTCGCGGATCTATGGGCGCGCACGGTGCCCTCGATGTCGTCGGACTGGCGGGCCCGGTTCCGGGAGAGCACCGAGAATCTGCTCAACGAATCGCTCTGGGAGCTCTCGAACATCAACATCCACCGGATCCCCAATCCGGTCGAGTACATCGAGATGCGCCGTAAGGTCGGCGGCGCGCCCTGGTCGGCCGGGCTGGTCGAGCATGCGGTGGGGGCCGAGGTGCCGGCGGTGATCGCCGGGTCGCGGCCGATGCGGGTGCTGCGGGACGCCTTCGCGGACGCGGTGCATCTGCGCAACGACCTGTTCTCCTACCAGCGGGAGATCGAGGACGAGGGCGAGCTCAGCAATGGCGTCCTGGTCCTGGAGACGTTCCTGTGCTGCACCACCCAGGAGGCGGCCGACTCCGTCAACGAGCTGCTCACCTCGCGGCTGCGGCAGTTCGAGGACACCACGCTCACCGAGCTCGGCCCGCTCTTCGCCGAGCACGGCCTGGACCCGGTGGCCTGCGCGGGCGTCCTCGCCTACGTCAAGGGGCTCCAGGACTGGCAGTCCGGCGGCCAGGAGTGGCATATGCGCTCCAGCCGCTATATGAACGGGGCTCACGGCGCGAACGAAGCGGGCGGCGCTCACGCCGCCGACGAGGCGAGCGGCACCGGCCAGGCGGCCATACCCGGGGCGTGGTCCCCCTTCGCGCTCAGCGGCCTCGGCGTCTCCGCGGCGAGCCTGCCGGTGACCACCGGCCGGGCGGAGGTGGCCAGGGCGCGCACGTTCAGCCATGTCCCGTTCCAGCGGACCGGGCCGTCCCTGCTGCCGGACTTCTTCATGCCGTTCCCCCTCCGGCTCAACGCGCATCTGCCCGCCGCCCGCCGCCATCTGACCGACTGGGCACACCGGATGGGCATCCTCGAACCGCAGCCCGGCATCCCCGGTGCGCAGGTCTGGGACGAGGAGCGGCTGCTGGCCGCCGATCTCCCGCTGTGCGCGGCGGGCATCCACCCGGACGGCTCCCTGGACGAGCTCGACGTGGCGTCGGGCTGGCTGGCCTGGGGCACCTACGCGGACGACTACTACCCGGCGGTCTTCGGCCGCACCCACGACCTGGCCGGAGCCTGGGCGTGCAACGCCCGGCTCGGGGAGTTCATGCCGCTCGACATGGGCCCCACCCCGGCCCCGGCGACCGCGCTGGAGCGATCGCTGGCCGATCTGTGGACCCGTACGGCGGGCCCGATGGAGGACGCGGCGCGCCGCGATCTGCGGCAGTCCGTCGAGGACATGACCGAAAGCTGGCTGTGGGAGCTGGCCAACCAGACGAAGAACCGGATCCCCGACCCGGTCGACTACATCGAGATGCGCCGGCACACCTTCGGCTCCGACCTCACCATGAGCCTGTGCCGGCTGGGGCGCGCACGGCGGGTGCCGCCCGAGATCTACCGCAGCGGCCCGGTCCGGTCGCTGGAGAGCGCCGCCATGGACTACGCGACGCTGCTGAACGACGTCTTCTCGTACCAGAAGGAGATCGAGTTCGAGGGCGAGATCCACAACGGCGTCCTCGTCGTCCAGAACTTCTTCGACTGCGACTATCCGACCGGGGTCGCCGTCGTGAACGATCTGATGACGTCCCGGATGCGGCAGTTCCAGCATGTCGCGGAGCATGAGTTCCCGGTGCTCTACGACGATTTCGGCCTGGCGCCGGAGGCCCGGCGGGCGATGGACGGCTATGTGCGGGCGCTGCGCCACTGGATGACCGGGATCATGAACTGGCACCGGGAGGTCCCGCGCTACCGCGAGGCGGAGCTGCTCCGCGCGCGGCGGCGGCCGGTCGGGGCCGGGGCCGGATCGGGAGCGCGGCCGGTGGCCCCGTGGCACGGCCCCACCGGGCTCGGCACCTCGGCCGCGCGGATTCCGGTGCCCGCCGGGGCGGCCGGAGCACGTCCGTAAGGGGCTCGGGGCCGGCCGCCCCGCCGTGACCGACGGGACACGGCGGGGCGGTCGCTTGCCGGCCTGACCGGGCCGACCGGCCTGACCCCGGCCGTCCGGACCGATGTCCCGGCCCCAGGTGCTCTTCCCTCGACCGGCCGCTTCCCGAACCATGGGTTCTGCCCCTGGGCCCCGTAAGGAAGGCGAGCGACCGTGACGACGACGGATGACGACCTCTGCTTCAGGACCGCGCTGGACCTCAGCCGCCTGCTGCGCACCCGCGAGCTGTCCGCGCGCGAGCTGCTCGAGGCCCATCTGGCCCGTATCGAACGGGTCAACCCGGCCGTCAACGCGATCGTCACGCTCGTCGCGGACCGTGCCCGCGAGGCCGCCGAACGGGCCGATGAGCGGATCGCGGCGGGGGAGGAGCTCGGGCCGCTGCACGGGCTGCCCATCGCCCACAAGGACACCCACAACACCGCGGGCATCCGCACCACCCATGGCTCGCCGCTCGCCGACGGCGTGCCCGACCAGGACGATCTGCTGATCGAACGGATCCGGGCCGCCGGGGCGATCACCATCGGCAAGACCAACGTGCCCGAGTTCGGGGCCGGGTCACACACGTTCAACCCGATCTTCGGTGCCACCCACAACCCGTACGACCTGGGCCGCAGCGCGGGCGGCAGCAGCGGGGGCGCGGCGGCCGCGCTGGCCTCCGGCATGATCCCGATCGCGGACGGCAGCGACACCGGCGGTTCGCTGCGCAATCCGGCCTCGTTCTGCAATGTCGTCGGTCTGCGCCCGTCGCCCGGGCGCGTCCCCGGCTGGCCCGCCGCGACCGCCTGGAGCACGCTCAACGTCAGGGGCCCGCTGGCCCGTTCCGTGGCCGACGCCGCCCTGCTGCTGTCCGCCGTCGCCGGACCCGACGCACGGTCGCCGATCGCCCTGGAGGAGCCCGGCGCACGCTTCGCCCGCCCCCTGGAGCGCGATCTGACGGGGCTGCGGGTGGCCTGGTCGCCGGATCTCGGGGGGCTGGTGCCGGTCGAGCCCGAGGTGGCCGCGGCGGTCGAGTCGGCGGTCGAGGTCTTCGGCGACCTCGGCTGCGTCGTGGAGCGGGCCTGCCCGGACCTGACCGAGGCCGAGGAGGTCTTCCGTACGCTGCGCGCCTCGATGTTCGAGGTCGCCTTCGGCGCGCTCATGGACCGCCACCCCGACGGGCTGAAGCAGACGATCCGGGAGAACACCGAGGAGGGGCGCAAGCTCAGCGGGCCGGACGTCGCCCGCGCGGAGGTGCTGCACACTCAGCTCTACCACCGCGTCCGGGAGTTCTTCGGCCGCTATGACGTGCTGCTGCTCCCGGTGAGCCAGGTGCTGCCCTTCGACGTCGGCATCGAGTACCCGACCGAGGTCGCCGGGGTGGCCATGGACGACTATCTGGACTGGATGCGCTCGGCGTATCTGATCAGCTCGACCGGCAGCCCCGCGCTGTCCGTACCGGCCGGGTTCACACCCGGCGGGCTGCCCGTCGGGCTGCAGATCGTCGGGCCGCACCGGGCGGACTTCGCGGTCCTCCAGGTCGGCCACGCCTTCGAGCAGGCCACCGGGCACTGGCGGCGGCGCCCGGCGGGCATCGGGTGACCGAGGGCGCACACCAGGGCGGCGGGGCGGTGCCGCGTCCGGCCGCCACCGCCGATGATGACGTTCCACGCATTGGAAGGAGCACATCCGTGCCCTCTGCCACCGGCCCGTCCCGCCCTCCCCGCAGCGCCATCGTCATCGGCGCCGGCATGGTCGGCCTCGCCACCGCCTGGTCGCTGCGGAACCGCGGCGTCGAGGTCACCGTCGTGGAGCGGCGTCACCCCGCGGCCGGGGCGTCCTGGGGGAACGCCGGCTGGCTGTCCCCGGCCCTGACGCTGCCGCTGCCCGAACCGGCCGCGCTCCGCTACGGGCTGCGCAGCCTGGTCTCCCCCGAGTCGCCCGTCTACATACCGCCCCGCCCCGATCCCCGGCTCGCCCGCTTCCTGCTCTCCTTCACCCGGAACTGCACCCCGCGCCGCTGGCGGGTGCTGGCCGCCACCTTCGCCACGCTGAACCGCCGGGCGCTGGAGGCGTACGACGCCCTCGCGGCGGACGGCGTCGCCGAGCCGACCCGGCCCGCCGAACCCTGTCTGCTCGCCTTCCGCACCGCGGCCGAGCGCGCCGCGATGGCCGAGGAGCTGGAGCGGGCCCGCGCGGCCGGTTTCTCGATCGCGTACGAGCAGATCGACGGGGACCGGGCCCGCGAGCTGGAGCCGACGCTCGGCGACGGCATCGGTGCGGCCCTCGAACTCCACGGCCAGCGCTATCTGAACCCGGGGAACTTCGTCGGCGCGCTGGCCGACGCGGTGCGCGAGCGCGGCGGCGAGATCCTGGAGGGGACGGAGGTGTCCGGAATCCGGGACCTCGGGCAGGGCGTGGCCGTCGCCACTTCCCGGGGCCAACTCCGCGCGGACGTCGCCGTCGTGGCCACCGGCGCTTGGCTGGACGGGCTGGTCCGGCCGTTCGGGGTGCGGGTGCCGGTCCAGGCCGGACGCGGCTACAGCTTCAGCGTGCCGGCCGAGGGCGCCCCCACCCGCCCCACGTATCTGGCCGCCCAGAAGGTCGTCTGCACCCCGCTGGGCGAGGGCCGGGTGCGGGTCGCCGGGATGATGGAACTGGCGCCCGTGGAACGGCCGGTGGACCCGCGCCGCATCCAGGCGATCATCGCGGCGGCCGGTCCGCTGCTGCCCGGCATCGACTGGGAGGCCCGCAAGGACACCTGGGTCGGCGCCCGCCCCTGCACCCCCGACGGACTGCCCCTGGTCGGCCCGACCGCCTCCCCGCGCGTCTACGTCAACGGCGGCCACGGCATGTGGGGTGTGGCCCTCGGCCCGCTCAGCGGACGGCTGCTGGCCGACGCCATCGCGACCGGCACCTCCCCGGCCGAACTGGCGCCGCTGCATCCGCTGCGCTGATCCGCGGCCGTCCCCGGGCTCAGCCTCCGATTCTCTCCCTGTCGTCTCCTGTCGTCCGCTGTCGTCCGCTGTCGTCGCGTCGATCGTCCGAGGGCATGTTTTGGCGCAGCACTCTCGGAAACCCGCCGTGGTGAGCGACACGACCACATCGAAAGGAGTCACCGATGAGCACCGTGCGGGAGTCCGTCGAGGTTGGGGTTCCGCTCCACACCGCCTACAACCAGTGGACGCAGTTCACCGAGTTCCCGAGGTTCATGGAAGGTGTGGACCAGGTCACCCAGGTGGACGAACGCCACAACCACTGGGCGACCTCCATCGCCGGTGTGCACCGGGAGTTCGACACCGAGATCGTGGATCAGCTTCCCGACGAGCGCATCGCATGGCGGACCACCTCCGGTGAGGTGCAGCAGCAGGGCCTGGTGACCTTCGAGCCCCTCGACGAGCGCCACACCCGGGTCAATCTGGCCCTGGTCTTCCAGCCGAGCGGGATGGCGGAGAAGGCCGCGGACATGACCGGGACGCTCGACCGGCGGGTGAAGGGGGACCTGCGGAGGTTCAAGGACTTCATCGAGCGGCGGGGCGAGGCGGAAGGCGCCTGGCGCGGCCGGATCTCCCCCGGCTGACCCCATCGCGCGGTCGGCTCTCCCCCGGCCGACCGTACCGATTCCGTCCGTCCATGAGGGCGCCGACCGCACCGGTCGGCGCCCTCAGGCGCGTCCCATCCCTCAGATCTTGCTCATCCGGTCATACCGGGAGCAAGCTGGATGTATGGGTGTTCAAACGGCGCCTACGCTGATCACATCCGTACAGCGGGCCTTCCGGCTGATGGAGGCGGTGGGCGCGCATGAGGGCGGTGCGCCGGCCAAGCGGCTCGCACGGGAGACGGGGCTGCCGCTGGCGACCACGTACCACCTGCTGCGGACGCTGGTCCACGACGGCTATGTGCGCCGGCTGGACGACGGCGGTTTCGTGATCGGCGACAAGCTGCGCACCCTCGAGTCCGGAAGCCGGGAACAGGCGCTGCTCGCCCGGGTCCGGCCCACCCTGACCGCGCTGCGCGACGAGCTCTCCGCCGCCGCCTACCTCACCTTCTACGACGAGGGCGAGATCCGGGTCGTGGACATCGTGGACGGCCCGCAGGCACCCCGGGTCGATCTGTGGGTGGGGTGCGAGGAAGCCGGGCACGCCACCGCGCTGGGCAAATGCGTACTGCGCGAGCTGGACGACGACGCCCGCCATGACTATCTGTCCCGCCATCCGCTCGTCGATCTCACCCCGCGCACCGTCACCCGCTCCGACGATCTGCTGCGCCGGCTGGACTCCCCGACCGGCAGTCCGCTGGTCGCGGACCTGGAGGAGTACGCCCTGGGCACGGTCTGCTTCGCGGTGCCGATCTCCTACGGGGACCGGATCGGCTCGCTCGGGATCTCGCTGCCGGCGGACCGGCTGGCCCGGCTGGCCCGGCTGGATCCGCATCGTGAGCGGTTCCGGACCCATCTGGTCCCGACGGCGAACCGGGTGAGCAGGCACCTCTCGCTCACTATCTGAAAACGCCGCCCTTGCCGAACCTATGGAATCGCTGTTTCTCTGGATGTAACGGACATTTCCGGTATCACTTGTCCCCAGTGGAAGAGAGCAGCGAAGCAGGTCATGTTCCCGGCCCGACTCCGCCCATCCGACCCTGACCACCCTGACCAGCTGATCGGCCGTCGGCACCTCGCCCCCGCGGTCCCCGTCGTCATCATTTGTGGGGTGGCCCTGCTGGCCCTCGTCACCTCGGAGGGGCTGGCCTGGCTGCCCCTGCTCGCCGTCGGCCCGGCGCTCGCCGCCGCGCAATGCGGACCGTACGGGGTGATCCGCATCGGGCTGCTCGCCGTGGCGGTGGGCGCGTTCCTGGGCACCCAGGGCGCGGAGCCGGTGCGCACCCAGGCGATCCTGCTGGCCACGCCCGCCGCCGTGGCCCTGGCGAGCTGTGGGGCCAGCGCCCTGCGCAGACGTCGTGAGCGGGTCCTCGCCGACGTCCGCTCGGTCGCCGAGGCCGCCCAGAACGCCCTGCTCCAACCGGTGCCCTCCCGGGTCGGCCAGTTCCAGGTGGCCGTCCGCTACAGCGCCGCTGCCGCGGAGGCACGGGTGGGCGGCGATCTCTACGCCCTGCTGCCCACCCCGTACGGAATCCGGCTGATCGTCGGCGATGTGCGCGGCAAGGGGCTGCCCGCGGTGAGCACCGCCGGGCTGGTGCTCGGTGTCTTCCGCGAGGCCGCCTACGACGAACCCGATCTGCTCGACGTCGTCGCCAGGATCGAGCGCAGCCTGTCCCGCAACCTGGCACCCGACGACTTCGTGACCGCCGTGGTCGCCGGATACCCCAGCGACGGCCGGATGGAGCTCGTCAACTGCGGACACGCCCCGCCGCTGCTGGTCGGCGAGTCCGGGGTCATCGCCGTCGAGCCCACCCACCCGGCCCCGCCGCTCGGTCTGGCCTCCCTGGGCGGCGATCGGCCGAGCCTCCAAGTGGTGCCGTTCGCGGGCGGGGACCAGCTGCTGCTCTACACCGACGGGGTCATCGAGGCGCGGGACCGCGGCCGGGAGTACTTCCCGCTGCTGGAGCGGGTGCCGCGGCACGTCTGCGACGAGCCGTCCCGCACGCTCGCCTCGCTCCACGACGAACTGCTGACCCATGTGGGCGGGCGGCTCCACGACGACGCGGCGCTGCTGCTGCTCCGCAAGCCGGTGCTGGGCGCGGTGCGCGCGGCGGTCGACATGCCGTTGGCGTCGTCGGCGTGAACCGCATGCGGCTGAGCGGAGCCGTGCAGCAGGGCGCGACGGCTCAGACGACGCCCTGGGCGGCCATCGCCTCCGCCACCCGCACGAAACCGGCGGCGTTCGCGCCCAGGGCGTAGTCGTCGGGAGAGCAGTCGTAGCGGTCGGCGGTGGTGCGGCACAGGGTGTGGACCTCGGTCATGACGGCAGCGAGGCGGGCCTCGGTCTGGGCGAAGGTCCAGCGCTCGCGGGAGGCGTTCTGCTGCATCTCCAGGGCGGAGGTGGCCACCCCGCCCGCGTTGGCGGCCTTACCGGGGCCGAAGAGCACATCGGCCTCCCGGAAGATCTCGATCGCCGCCGGGGTGCAGGGCATGTTGGCGCCCTCGGCCACGGCGAGTACGCCGTTCTTGACCAGGGCGATCGCGCTCTGCTCGGTCAGCTCGTTCTGGGTCGCGCAGGGCAGGGCGACCTCGCAGGGCACCTCGAAGACCGAACCCCGGCCGGAGAAGACGGCGCCCGGCTTGGCGGCCGCATAGGCGTCGATCCGCTCCCGGCGGACCTCCTTGATCTCCTTGAGCAGGGCGAGGTCGATCCCGTCCGGGTCCATCACATGGCCGGTGGAGTCGGAGCAGGCCACCACCCGCCCGCCGAGGGCGTGGACCTTCTCGATGGCGTAGAGGGCCACATTGCCGGACCCGGAGACGACGACCGTAAGGCCGTCGAAGTCCTTCTTACGGGTGCGCAGCATCTCCTGGGCGAAGTGGACGGTGCCGTAGCCGGTGGCCTCGGTACGGGCGTGCGAACCGCCCCAGCCGACGGGCTTGCCGGTCAGCACACCGGCCTCGAAGCGGTTGGTGATCCGCTTGTACTGGCCGAAGAGATAGCCGATCTCACGGGCGCCCACCCCGATGTCCCCGGCGGGCACATCGGTGTGCTCGCCGAGATGGCGGTACAGCTCGGTCATGAAGGACTGGCAGAACCGCATGACCTCGCCGTCCGAGCGGCCCTTGGGGTCGAAGTCCGCACCGCCCTTGCCGCCGCCGATGGCCAGGCCGGTCAGCGCGTTCTTGAAGATCTGCTCGAAGCCGAGGAACTTCACGATGCCCAGATTGACGCTGGGGTGGAAGCGCAGGCCGCCCTTGTAGGGGCCCAGCGCGCTGTTGAACTCCACCCGGAAGCCCCGGTTGACCTGCACCTCGCCGTCGTCGTCCACCCAGGGCACCCGGAAGACGAGCTGCCGCTCGGGCTCGCACAGCCGCTCCACGATCCGGGCGTCCAGATACTCCGGATGCGCGCCGAGCACGGGGGCGAGGGCCGGCAGCACCTCGCGCGCCGCCTGGTGGAACTCGGACTCCCCGGGGTTGCGGTGCACGATCTGCGCGTAGACGGCCTCGATGCGGGCGCTGACATCCATGGGTGACTGATGCCTCTCTGTTGTCTTCTGTCTCATATGCCGGTCCTGTGAGGATGTCCAGGATCTTGTCCCCGGCGGGGTTCACCACGGCGGCGCGCCCAGGGAGTCGCTCGCGGACCGGGAAGATCAGGCGATGGTGGAGCCTGCTCCACCCCGGGGCGGGGGCCGTACCACCTGCGGGTACGGGACTGTGCTCTCTCCCGCGCGACCGCGCCCGTTCCTAGCGTTCTCGGTGACCGGCGGACCCGTTCGATCCGCCCGGAGTCGACGGAGGGGCGGACCGATGAAGAGGCAGTGGCGCGGCCGTACGACGGCCACCGCGGAGCGGACGGGGACCTGGCACCACGCCCTGACCCTGGACGGAGTCACCCGGGAGTACCGGCCGGGGGCCGTGGCGCTGCACCCCATCCATCTGACGGTGCCGCGCGGACGGTTCCTCGCGGTGATGGGCCCCTCGGGGTGCGGGAAGTCGACCTTGCTGCAGTGCGCCGCCGGGCTCGACCGGCCGACCGCGGGCACGGTGCGCATCGGCGGCACCCAACTGTCCTCGCTGAACGAGGCGGCGCTGACCCGGCTGCGGCGGGAGCGGATCGGCTTCGTCTTCCAGGCGCACCACCTGGTGCCGTCGCTGAGCGTCGCGGAGAACGTCGCCCTGCCGCTGATGCTCGGCGGCGAGAGCCCCGGCGACCGGCACCTGCGGGCACTCGCGGCAGTCGGGCTGGCGGACCGCGGCGGCGCCGTGCCGTCGGAGCTGTCCGGCGGGCAGTGCCAGCGGGTGGCGATCGCCCGAGCGCTGGTGACCCAGCCCGACATCGTCTTCGCCGACGAGCCGACCGGGGCGCTGGACCCCGCCGCCGCGGAGGAGGTGCTGACGCTGCTGCGGCAGGCCGTCGACCGTGACGGCCATACGGTCGTCATGGTCACCCACGACCCGTTCGCCGCCGCCTGGGCCGACGAGGCGCTGTTCCTGATGCGGGGAAAGCTCGTCTGGCGGCAGGAGCGGCCGGAGGCGGCCGACATCCGCCGCGTCCTCAAGGAGCTGGGAGGGCGGACGGCATGAAGGTCACCGCCCTGCTGGCCGCTCGCGCCGGCCGTGCCCACCGTAAGGCGTGGACCGCCGTCTTCGCCGCGCTCACCCTCACCTCCCTGCTGCTCGGCGCCTTCGGGCTGACCCTCGCCTCCGCCTGGAGCGCACATCCACGGGTGGAGCGGTACGCCGGGGCCGACCTCGTCGTGGCCGGCGACCAGACCACCCGCTTCAGCGCGGTGTCGCTGGGCGACCGCGAGACCGTGAGCGCCGGACTCACCGAACGGGTCCGGATCCCCCGTACGGCGCTGACCGCGGTGCGCGCGGTGCCCGGGGTGCGGGCGGCCGTCGCCGATGTGGAATTCCCGGTGGGCCGCGCGGGGCGGTCCGCCACCGGACGGCCCTGGGAGGCCGCCCGGTTGGCGCCCTACGCGCTACGGGCGGGGCGCGCCCCGCAGCGCGCGGGCGAGGTCGTGACGGGCGGCGCGGGCCGCGTCGGGGCGCGGCTGACGCTGCGCGTGGGCGGCCGCGACAGGGCGTACACCGTCGTGGGCGTCGCCGAAGGGCCCGGCTCCGCCGTCTGGTTCACCGGCTCCGAGGCCCGCCGCCTGGCCGGCCACCCTCAGGCGCTGGACGCCGTCGGGGTCGTCGCCGAACCCGGCACGGACCCGGGGGAGCTGGCCGGGCGGGTGCGGAAGGCCCTGGAGGCGGCCGGTGTCACCGACGTCGGGCACCGCGCGGACGGCGACCCGGCGGCCGTGCGCGTCCTGACCGGGGGCGAGCGGGGAGAGGCCGAGTTCCTGGCCGCCGCGCCCGCCCGCGACGAGCTGCTGGCGGCGCTCGGCTCCGTGGCCGGTGCCGTCGTCCTGGTGGCGCTGCTCGTGGTCTCGTCGACCATCGTCCAGGCGCTGCGGCAACGCTCCCACGAACTGGGCCTGTTGCGGGCGGTCGGCGCCACCCCGGGACAGCTGCGCGGCGCCGTGGGCCGGGAGGTGGGGCGGGTCGCGGCCTGGGCGGCGCTGGCGGGCGCGGCCGGGGCGGTCCCCGCGTACCTGGGGCTGCGGGCGCTGCTGGAGGCCCGGGGCGCGCTGCCCGCCGGACTCGAGCTGACGCTTCCCCCGCTGCTGTGGCCCGCGCCCCTGGTCACCGCCGCCGTGACCGTCCTGGTGGCCGGGATCGCGGCGCTCATCGGCTGCTCCGGGACCGCCAAGCTGCGCCCGGCGGAGGCGCTGCGCGAGCGGGCACCCGGCAGCGCGCGCCGCATCACGGGGCTGGTGCTGCTGTTCGTGGGCGCGAGTTCGGCCGGGACGGCCGCCCTCCAGCAGGGCGCGACCGCCGCGGCCGCGGCCGGTGGGGCGGCGGTGACGATGGTGATCGCCTGCGCGGTGCTCGGACCGTGGATCGCCGAGGGCGCGATGCGGCTGCTCGGCGCTCCGCTGCGGCTGTTCGGCCCCGGCGGCCGCCTCGCCGCCGCCAACTGCGCCGCGTCCGCCCACCGCCTGGGCGCGGCGATCACCCCGATCGTGCTGGTCACCGCGTTCGCCGGGGTCCAGCTCGCCGGGGGCGCGACCATGACCCACGCCGGGGACGCCCAGGCCCGCCAGGTGCTGCGCGCCGATCTCGCGGTGCGCGCGGACGGCGGGCTCCCGGCCGGTGCCGTCGAGCGGATCCGTGAGGTCCCGGGGGTACGGGCGGCGACGGAGGCCGTCCCCGGCACGGTGCTCCTCGCGGGGAGCCAACTCGGCGCGCCCGAACTGGAGCGGCTGCCGGTCTTCGGCGTCACCCCGGAGCGGCTGACCCACACTCTCGACCCGGGCGTGCGGGACGGGGACCTCGCCCGGCTGCGGCCCGGCACGGTCGCCGTCGGCGCCGACCGGGCGGACTCCCTCGGCGCACGGCCCGGCTCCACGGTGACCCTGCGGTTCGGCGACGGCCAGGAGACCCGGCTGCGGGTCGTGGCGACCTACCGACGCTCGCTCGCGCTCGGGGACTTCCTCCTTGCCCGCGAGGATCTGCTGCGCCACACCTCCCTGCCCGCCGCGGGCCGGATCCTGGTCGCGACCGCGCCCGGTGCCGACCGTAAGGCGGTCACGAACGCCCTGACGCGTGCGGTGCCCGGGGCCCGTGTGGAGCGGGACCCGGCCCCGGTGCGGGGCGAGGCGGCGGAGCAGGCGCTGGCCGAGGTGGTATCGGTCGCGGTGGTCGGGGCGGTCGGCGGCTTCACGGTGATCGCCGTCCTGAGCACCCTCGCCCTCATCGCCACCGGGCGCCGCCCCGAGCTGCGCCTGCTCCGGCTCGCGGGCGCGGGCCGCGGCCAACTGCGCCGCATGCTCCGCCTGGAGGCGGCGGCCACGGTGGTGACCGGCCTGGTGGTGGGCGCGGCCGTGGCCGCCGTACCCCTGCTGGCCTTCAGCCTGGCCATGGCGGGCACCCTGCCGTACCTGCCCCCGGTGCAGGCCGCGGTGATCGTCTCGGTGGTGGTGCTGACGGCGGCGGCGGGGTCGCTGCCGCCGGTATGGACGACGCTGCGAGGCCGGTATCCGCGGTCTTCGAGCGCCTGATCCGCGGTCTTCCAGCTCTTGATCCGCGCTCTTCCAGCCCCTGAGCCCCGCTCCTCCAGCCCCTCCGGCGTTTGAGGAGGCGCGGGCGCGGCGGGGGCGGTACACCCCAATCTTCCAGCCCCTCCGGCGTTTGAGGAGCGGGGTCCGGGGCGGAGCCCCGGCGGGGGTGAGGGGCGGAGCCCCCTCGCCCTACCCCTTGTTCAGATACGCCAACACCGCCAGCACCCGCCGATGCCCACTATCGCTGGGCGGCAGCCCCAGCTTCGCGAAGACATTGCCGATGTGCTTGCTCACCGCCCGCTCCGAGACCACCAGCGTCCGAGCGATCGTGGTGTTGTCCCGCCCCTCCGCCATCAGATGCAGCACCTCGCGCTCGCGCGGCGTCAAGGAGTCCACCGGATCGTCACGGCGCCGGGTCATCAGCTCCTTGACCACCTCGGGATCCAGCGCCGTACCGCCCGCGACCACCCGTTCCAGCGCGTCCAGGAACTCCTCGACCCGCCCCACCCGGTCCTTCAGCAGATAGCCGAGCCCGCCCGCGCCATCGGCCAGCAGCTCGGTCGCGTAGGTCTCCTCGACGTACTGCGAGAGCACCAGCACCGGCAGACCGGGGATCTCCCGCCGCGCCGCGAGCGCCGCGCGCAGCCCCTCGTCGCGGAAGCCCGGCGGCATGCGGACGTCGAGCACGGCCGCGTCCGGACGGTGTTCGAGGAGGGCGGGCAGCACCTCGGGGCCGCTGGAGGCGACCGCCACCACCTCGTGCCCGGCGGAGTTCAGCAGCAGGACCATGCCCTCCCGCAGCAGAGCGTTGTCCTCGGCGATCACCACACGCACGGCAGCTCCACTTCGATCAGCGTCGGCCCCCCGGCGGGGCTGGTCATCTCCACGGTCCCGTCGAGCGCCGCGACCCGGCGCCGCATGCCGAGAAGCCCGCTGCCGCCCGCCGGATCGGCCCCGCCCCGCCCCTCGTCCCGTACCGCGACCCTCAACCTATCCTTCCTCCGCACGAGCTCGACCGACGCCCGCTCGGCCCCGCTGTGCTTGGCCGCGTTGGTCAGCGCCTCCGCGATCACGAAGTACGCGGCCGCCTCGACCGCCGCCGGTGCCCGGGGGCCGTCCTCCACCCCGTCGTCGTCCACCGACACCTCGAGCCCGCTGCCGGCCGCCAGTGCCCTTACGGCGCCCACGAGTCCGCGGTCGGTGAGGATCGGCGGATGGATGCCGCGCACGACATGGCGCAGCTCGGTGAGGGCCTCCTCGGCCTGGTCCTGCGCGTCCTCCAGCAGCTTGTGCGCCGCGTCGGGGTCCTTGTCGTACGCCCGCCGGGCCAGTCCCACCCGCATCGAGAGCGCCACCAGACGCGCCTGCGTACCGTCGTGCAAGTCCCGCTCGATGCGGCGCAGTTCGGCCCCGTGGGCGGCGACGGCGCCGGCCCGGGTCTCGGACAGCTCCTCCACCCGCTCGGCGAGCCGGGCGGTGCGCAGCGCCTCCGGCGACGGCAGCAGCAGCGCCCGCGACCACGCCGCGTCGAGGTCGACGAGCCGCTCGATCAGCGGCAGCACCACGGCCCGCTGCTTCAGCAGCCCGCACCACACCCCGTCGACCATCAGCCCGACGACCCACACCGGCATCGCGCAGCAGGCCAGCAGCCAGCCGTAGACCGCGTGCGCCCCGAGCCAGCGCAGATCGCGGTAGGTGGCCGGATCCCCGACCGCCGTCCGCACCCGCGCGAACGCCTCCCCGTTCAGCGGCTGGTACACCTCGGGCACCGGCTCACCGGTCCAGGCGCCCACCCACCGCCGCTTGTACCCGGCCGTCTTGCGCACCAGCAGTACGGACTCGGGCAGCACCCCCGCGCCCACGACGGTGACCATCGCGACGGCGGCGAAGATCGCCACCCCGATGAACAGATACGAGGCCAGGGCGATCCCCGCCCCCCGCAGCAACTCCACCGAGGCCCGCACCGCGCGCCACACCGTCTCCCGCATGGCGGTCAGGCTAAGTGACGGGGAGGGTTCACGGCAGCGGGGGTGTAGCGCGCTACACCCTGGAATCGGGGGCGCGGCCCATCGAGACGGCGGCGCGGAAACGGGATCGTAGAGCTCGGACAAGGAACGGCCGCGACACCGGCCGACCCACCGACCCACCGGCCCAGCAAGGGCCCCGCGAAAGGAACCCCGCAATGAAGTCCCTGCTCTGGCTGGTCCTCGCCCTCGCCGCCCTCGTCAACGTCGCCTCCAGCTTCGCCTTCACCGGCATCGAGCAGATCGTCATCAGCTCCGTCACCGGCCTCACCGCCATCGGCACCGCCACCGGCCTCTACCTGACCCGCGACCGCCGCGCCGCCTGAGCCCTTGCGACGGCCGCTACGGCATCTCGGACAGGCCCCGCCACCACGGGCTGTCCGGAGCGTCCACGGGAAGGATCCTGGCCCTCGCCGCGATCGTGGCGTCGAGGGCCAGGACGAGCACACGCAGCTCCCGCGCGCTCTTCTTGGGCAGGGCGTGGAGCACCGTCTCGAGGAAGTCGCGAAAGTACGCCGGATCGCAGCCACACTCGTGGATGCCGCATCGAGGCGCCGAGAACGCGTCCACCAGACATCTCAGAGGGCCGTGGGCCAGGGTCCTCCAGTGCCAGAAGGCCGTCTCGATCGCCCCGGGCCAGAAGCGGGTGCGTTCGAGCCGACGCAGAGCGGCAGCGCAGGAACCCGACAGACGGTCGATCGGCGGATACCGCCGACGACCCAGGACACGGACCGGGATGTCGCCCCGCAGGGCTGAGGGGCGCCTACGCGGCATGGCCCTTTCGGTTGCTGGTCATGGCGGTCAACGTACCGCCCACCAAGGGCGGCGGGCCAAGCGGTTTTTGGGCAGCGCAGCACGCTCCTGGGACGGAAGCGACTCCGACCGGGCGAGACCGCGTGACGACCGCAGAGGCCGCCCGCCGCATCGGCGAGCCCAGACCCGCGGACTCCGACTGGGACGAGAATCGGGCCGCGCCCTCCTGCTCGGCGTGACCGCGATCGCCGCCTTCATGCCATGCCGCGCGGCCCCGGGGCGCGTCGGCGCGTCAGGCGGCCGCCCGCTCCTCAGCGCCGCCGCCTACCTTCCGGACCGCGCCGGACAGCAAGTCCTCCACCAGCACCCGACCGGCGACCTCGGCCCCTGGACGGGCCTCGGGGTGACGGCACTATGGGCGACGGCCGTGCTCCTGGCCGGCTGGCGAGCCGTACACCGACGCGACGCCTGACGCTCCCGGCCGCGCGCCGCGCGCCGGCCGTGGGTGCCGGTCAGTCGACGGCGATGACGAGCTTGCCGCCCTTGGGCGTGCGGTGGCGTTCGAGCTCCATGAGCGCCGCGATCGATTCGCCGAGCGGTACGGTGCGAGCGATCGGCAGCCGTAGCATTCCCTGCCCGGCGGCTCGCGCGACCTCTTCGAGGTCCTTAGTGATGGGCTGGGCGATCATGACCTGGAAGGGCCCGGGCAGTGCGCTCCTCGCGAATTTCGCGGGAGTGGGGGTGATGTCGAGGATGCGGCCGCCGGGCTTCAGCAACGTCCGTGCCGCTTTGATCGGGAGGGTACCGGCGGTGTCGAGGACGAGGTCGAACCGTCCGCCGAGCGCCGCGGGGTCGAAGTCGAACTCCACGACCGGGGTGACACCGAGGTCGTGCGCGTCCTGCGCGGCACTCGCGCGGCAGCTGCCCGCCACCGAGGCGTCGCGCATCGTGGCGAACTGAACGGCGGCGCGGCCGACTCCGCCGAGGCAGCCGTGGATGAACACCGTCTGCCCGGGCCGCAGCTTCCCTTTGCCGGTGATGGCCTGGAAGGCGGTGAGCCCGACCGTGGGGATCGCGGCGGCCTGTTCGAAGGAGAGTTCCGTCGGCTTCTTCACGACCGCCTTCTCCTCGGCAAGGACCATCTCGGAAAACGCGCCCGCCGCCTTGATGCCGGCTCCGCCGAGCACCGCGTCGCCGACGGCGAGCCGGGTCACGCCGTCGCCGACCGCCTCGACGACGCCGGCGAAGTCATGACCCAGCCCGCGCGGGAAGCCACGGCCGGTCATGATCTTCATCTCGCCGTTGCGGATCTTCCAGTCCATCGGGTTGGCCGCCGCCGCCCGCACCCGGACCAGGATCTCGCCGGCACCGGGCCGTGCGGGCTCGAAGTCCTCGAGCCGCAACACCTCGGGCCCGCCGTACTGGTGGTACTGGATGCGCTTCATCGTCGCCATGCGAGCTCTCCAGAGAGTGATGTCATCAGGTGACATCACCGTACCACTCTGATGTCACCTGATGACATCAAGGGAGATGAGATCGCACCGGCACGGAGCGTCACCATGTCGCGATCGCCTAAACTCGCGGCATGGGACGGTGGGAGCCTGGAGCCAGTAGCCGACTGCGGGAGGCCGCGCTGGCGCTGTATCTGGAACGTGGCTTCGAACAGACCATGGTGGCCGATATAGCCGAACGGGCGGGCGTCACCGCCCGCACCTTCTTCCGGTATTTCGCCGACAAGCGCGAGGTCTTCTTCGACGCGTCGGCCGAACTGGAGGAGAAGGCGCTCGCCGCCCTGGAGGCGGCGCCGGCCACAGCACCGGCGCTGGACGCCGTCGCGGCCGCGCTCGACGCCGCGGCCCAGGTCATCGGCGACGACCGCGACCTCGCACGGGTGCGCCAAGAGGTGATCATGGCCAACGCCAGTCTCCGTGAACGTGAGCTGATCAAGCTCACGACCATGTCGCTCGCCGTGGCCGACGGGCTGCGCCGGCGGGGTGTCGGCGACGCCGAGGCCACGCTGGCCGCCGAGACCGGTGTCGCCGTGTTCCGTGTCGCCTTCGAGCGATGGGTCCATGCCGCCGAGGACCGCGCCCTGGGCGACGTCATCCGCGAGACGCTGACCCAGCTGCGGACCTTGACCGCCGCAAGCTGATCCACTCATCGGCGTCGGCGAGCCTGGATGGGCCACGTGCCATGGCCCGAAAGGCCGCGATGGGAGGTGACGGAAGGACCACCGCCGGCACGGCGCCCCGGCCCCGATCGAGCACGGCTGCGGCGACAAATGCGGGCGCAAACCCGGCTACAGCCTGCGGAAGGTCAGCATCCGGCACGAGACAAAGGACACCAAGACCCGTGCACGAAAACGCCCGCATGACGAAGGACACGAGATGACCGTGAGGGGTTGCCCAAGACGCTTTCCAACGGTGTCGATGGCTTTGGGCAGCATGCGGGGGCGTTCACCTGCGTTTATGGGCGACCGGACCTTCTTGTGGACCGCCACTCGGTCCTGTCTGAACGCTCGTGAACGGCGCTGAATGAGACGAAGGCCGAGACGGACTGAGCGCCTGGTCAACTCGGGTGACGGCAGGTTCCGTTGGCGCTACCGTGCGGCGATGATCAGCAATGAGGGGGCACGTCTGGGCGCGGAAGCCGCGCGCTGCTTGGCACAGACCGGACTCTACGAGTTCGAGTCGGGGCTGTCGGAGGGTGAGTTCGCGCGCATCGAGCGCGAGTACGGCTTTCAGTTCGCAGATGACCACCGCGCGTTCCTCGCGGTTGGCCTTCCGGTGAACGTTCCTCCTGAGGAGGGGCAGACCTGGTCCAAGCCTTGGCCCGACTGGCGCGGTGGAGATCCGGACGAGTTGCGTGATCAACTCGGCTGGCCGGTGGAAGGCGTTCTCCTGAGCGTTGAGCACAACGGCTTCTGGCACGAGGGCTGGGGTGAACGTCCGGCCGACGGGGCGGCGGCACTGACTACGGCACGGCATCATCTCGCGAAAGCGCCGACGCTGGTGCCCGTGTACGCCCATCGGTACCTCCCGGCGGGTCGGGGGAGCTACGGCCATCCTGTTCTCTCGATGTGGCAGACCGATGCCATCTACTACGGCCTGGACCTGGCCGACTACATGCACCAGGAGTTTGACGAGGCACGTGGCGGCGTTGACGAGAACTGGAACCCGAAGGCGACAATCCCCTTCTGGCGGGACCTCCTCTGACTCCTGGGCTCATGGACAGTGCCCTTGGGGTGCTCAGGTGATCCACGAGTCTCCATCCCGCTGACCTATGGCGGAGCGGCGATTCAGGTTCGGGCGACGTCTGCCTTGCTCTCCGCTATTCCCCGTGGTTCTCCGCACGATCCGGCACGACGTCTGTCCACGCGCCGATCGCACGCGCGAGGCTGGGTTCATCGATGCCCGAGCGGTTGAGGCCCAGACCGGCTACCCGATCCGCTCCGCCTGGCGCTCGCCCGGCGACCTACGCCCCCTCCCGCCTCCGGACGCCATCGCCGTCGCCCCGACGGCCTTCAACACGATCAACAAGTGGGCCGCCGGGATCTCGGACACACTGGCGGTGGGCATCGTGTGCGAGGCGTACGGCCTGGGCATCCCCACCGCTGCCCTGCCCTATCTGAACGCCGCCCAGGCCGCCCATCCCGCATACCGGCAGAGCCTGGAGCGACTACGGGACATGGGTGTGCTGATCGCCGACTACGAGCCGCACCAGCCGAAGGCCGGTGGCGGACGCGACACATTCCGGTGGGAGCAAGCACTGGAACTGCTGAGCCCCATGGTGCGGTGATCGTGAAGAGGCAGATCACCAGACCTGGCGCTACGTCGCCACGCTTGCTGATCAAGGGCTGGGAATCTTGGCCAGACGGCGCCAGGGCTTCGCTGACCCCGAGCTGAGACGGGCAACGCCGAAGGGCCCCACCGCGAGCGGTGGGGCCCTTCGACATCGTGCCCGGTGAGGCACTGGCGGAGGATACGAGATTCGAACTCGTGAGGGGTTGCCCCCAACACGCTTTCCAACTGTCCGCATGGCTGTACGGGGGCGTCTGTGGGCGTTCACGCAGCAGCTCAGACGGGGTACGCGTACGTTGGTGAACGGTGGTGTACGTCAGCGCACTGGACAAAGACCAGGACAACAGATCTTCGGCTCGGCCGTTCGCCTGTGAGGCGTGTTGAGCGACCTGACCCCTCGGGGTGTTGCCAACCCCTCAGCGACAGAGCGCGCATCGGGGTGCTCGCGTGGGCTGAGACGGAGCGAACCCGTCTCAGCCCACATGATCACCGCTTACGGGCTCGCTTGGCTTCCTCGGCCTTCCGCTTGGCCACCCCCTCTTTCGTCCAGGCGGGAGGGTGGTCCGCGCACCACGTGCGTCCTATCTGCGCTGGTTGCTTGCAACGACCACGGCGGTACTTCAGCGGAGCCCCGCACTTTGGTTGGTCCCACTTCTTCTTCTGCTGAGCCACTGTGCCTCCGGCGGGTCGAGAGCGTTGTCCTGCCAGCCTCGCGACCTCGGAGTTCTGCGGTAGAGCGCATGAATGCGGATAGGTGTGCGCCCGGCGCGTGTGGAACAGCTAGGGGCGCAAGCGGCAACGGCTTTCAAGACCGGTCGCTCCACAGACCCCGTACTCGCTCCGACCTGCGCATCGTCTCTCTGCCCTGCCGCTGGTGGAACGAACCTGGCCACAGGTTGGCCGCGTCCCTCTGGGACTGCTTCACAGGCTCAAGGCCGAGGGGTGATCACATGGCCATCCGCTATGGATCGTCTGGCATGATCACTCCAGGACGGGAGGGGGTCGGCACGACGTGAAGTGGACAGTCACAGCGTTGACGCTGCTGGGAGGGGGCCTGCCTGCAATGGGGCTCTATTTTGCGTGGCGCGACTTCGGCACCAGGCGTAAGGAACTCCAGGCCAAGCTTGAGCGTGTCGACCAAATTATGTCTGATCCTGCGATTCCAGATGCAGACAAGAGCAGTCGACTTGAGCAGGAGGCGCCGCCCGAGGGCAGTTGGACCGATGTGCTGTACGGCCGCGAGTACCTGCAGCTACAGCTCCTTAAGCAGACAGTGCCAGACATCAGCAGGCCAGCAGTTCTGGCCGGACTTGGACTCCTCTGCTCTACAACTGCTGGACTGCTATCCATTTGGGCTGACATGTGATCTGTAAGTCCACCAAATCGGCCGAATGCGTTCATAGACGACCAAACCAGGATAAAACAGTAGCCCGAAGGCGTGATCAGTCGTTGTTGTTGCGACAGTGGGCAACCATGCGGCACCTACTTGACGGTAACTGAAAGCCGAACTAAGGTTCGATGCGCCCGGTTCCAAAATTTGGCCCTCTTGTGAGGTAAGATTTTTGGAACGTTTGATCGGGAGGACTACATGGAAGCCGTGTGCCACGTTGGTGACGACGCAGTCCAGCGACTGCACACCCTCGGGCTCGAGCCTGACGACATCTACGTGCCGCTGGGCAGGGCCTCTGCTGAAGCAAGGCTGTCGACGGAGCTGGACTCGCCCGGCATGGCCGGCTACACGTTCTGGTCCCGCTGCAACCGCTTCTTCCGAGAGCAGATGCAGGATGACGGCTGGACGTACAGCAACTCACAGCAGATCCTGCGGTGCATCCATCCCTCCGGTCGCTTCGCCATCACGGCTGTGAGTGCTTCGGGGAATGTCGGCGAAGAAGGGGCCTCCTGGTCTGGGGATATTCGGACTAAGAACCCGAAAGGTCCAGCCGTTGCCAGACTGGTCCAGTGGAACGGAGAACAGTTGGCGCTGTTCCACGTGCCGGGACAGCGTGTGGAGACCCCCGACATCAACGAGATCCCGACTTGGTTCCTGTTGTACAAGTCGAGCAAAGAAGGACTTGCGTTCGAGCTTTCCATGCCCGTGGATATGCACGGCAAGTATGTGGATACCTGGCGCGAACGGATCGTTCTCGATGAGAACCCCTTCCGTGGGCCGGAGTTCGACATCAAGAGGCTTGATGAAGCCGTGGAAGACGTCACCGTCGACGTCCCGGTGGAGTTCAAGGGAGCAATCTAACTCGTCCAAACATTGGAGATGGTAGTCATGTTGACTTCTTCGCGGCTAATTCTTGCGCGAAAGCGAAGGCGCATGACGCTATCCAGATTGTCTCAAGAGTCCGGCGTTTCGGTACGCAGCCTCACAGCCTTTGAAAATGGCCACAAGGCACCTTCTCCCGAAACGCTGGACCTTTTGGCGTCAGCATTGGATCTTCCTGTTTCATTCTTCTCCGCTTCCGAAGTCGAAGAAATCGAAATTGACGCTCTCTCGTTCCGTGCCCTTTCCAAGATGAGCGCCCTCGACAGGGATTCAGCTCGCGCCGCTGGCAGGTTGGCCATCGAGATCAACCAGTGGATGGAAGAGCGCTTCACCTTGCCGAAGCCAAACGTTCCTACTCTCCCGCACCTAAGTCCCGAAGAAGCTGCTGAGCGGGTGCGTGCCCTATGGGGCCTAGGTGAGGCACCCATCCCAAATATGGTTCACCTACTAGAGTCTCACGGAGTTAGGGTATTCTCCCTAGCAGCCGACTGCGCCTCGGTAGACGCTTTCTCGCTGCGATGGAAAGAGAAGACCCCCTTCATCTACCTGAATCTTGAGAAAAGTGGGGAGCGCGGCCGTTTTGACGCTGCTCACGAGCTTGGCCACCTGGTGTTGCATGCGCAACACAGAATCCCTCACGGCCCAGAAGCTGAAAATGAAGCACAACAGTTTGCGTCAGCGTTTCTAATGCCACGGTCAGGGATCCTGGCTCAGATGTTGCATAATGCAGACGCCAAGCGAATCCTGAGCGCTAAGAAAAAGTGGAAAGTTGCTGCGGTCGCACTGGCATATCGACTCAAAGATCTTGGCCTTGTGACCGATTGGAGATACCGCACGACAGTGAAACATTTGTCGCAAATGGGGTATCGGCGCGGGGAGCCAGACGGAATAATTCGCGAAAGCTCACAGCTCCTCGGAAAGGTATTCTCGGCCCTCCGGGCAAGCGACTTCCCTACATCAAAAATGGCAGACGACCTAAACATCACTGTCGATGAGCTAAACAGGCATGTCTTTGGCTTGGTTCCGCTAGTAATTGACGGCGAACAAGAGTCCAGTTATTCGAAAGTTCGCCCGAATCTCCGTTTGGTCAGCGGCTGAGATATCGAAACCAACGCAGGTGATTGCCGACCATTTTCTGTTGCATCAGCCCCTCCTAGGCGTGCCCAGTTCTCAACAACGGCGTCTTCACTCGCAGGCATGCGAGGCTAGGTCGTGAGCATTCGAACAGGACCGAAGGAGGCCAACATGCCCGGGGCTAGCCCGCGAGGTACGTATCTGGTGATCGCGGATGCTCTGCGCAAGGAGATCAGGGAGGGACGAATCACTTCGACGGTGCCCTCTGAAGCGCAGCTCATGGGGGAGCACGGCGTATCGCGGACGACGGTCCGACGGGCCTTGGCGCTGCTCCAGGATGAGGGCCTTATCCACTCGGTGCCCGGGGCTGGCCGTGCGGTGAACGGAGCGGCCGATCAGCGCCCGCTGATCGAGCGCATGACAGAGCTGATCACGGCAACGCCACTCGCCGTCGGGGATCCCTACCCCTCCGAAGCTCGGCTCTGCGAAGACTTCGGGGCATCGAGGACAGCGGTACGCCGGGCTCTGGCGCAGATGGAGGGGCAAGGGCTGCTCGTGACGGCCCAGGGCAAGGGCCGCACGGTTCGTGCTCTCCCGGCTGCCACCGAGACTTCGTAGGCTGGCCAGCATGGCATTGACCGAGCGGGCATACGCGCTCTCCGAATCGCTGCTGGCCGAACCGCTCCCGCGCCGCTGGGCGCATTCTCTGGGCGTCGCGAAGCGCGCTACTTCCCTACGTCCGATCCTCGGCCGCGATGCCGACCTCCTGGAGGCCGCCGCGGTTCTCCACGACATCGGGTACTCGCCCTCGATCGCTACCACCGGCTTCCATCCTCTCGACGGTGCACGGTTTCTGCGGGACCAGGAGGGCGCCGACGAGCGTGTCGTCCGGCTTGTGGCGCACCACTCCTGCGCGCTCCTGGAGGCCGAGGAGCGGGGGCTGCGCGAGGAGCTGGAGAGGGAGTTCCCGATGGAGCGGCCCGAGCTGGTGGATGCGCTCATCTTCTGCGACATGACAACGACCCCGGACGGTGGCCACACGACGCCGACCGCGCGGCTCGATGAGATCGTGCAGCGCTACGGGCCGGACACGATCGTCGCCCGATTCATTCAGCGCGCCGCCCCCGAGATCCATGCTGCTGCTGCGCGGGTCGAGAGCCGAATGGCTGAGGCAGAAGCCGGTCAGCCGAGGTAGGGCTCGCTCCGGGAAGCATCCAAGCCGTGCGTGATGCGCAGCCGCATCGACGGGTGAATGTCGAGGTCATCGAGGTCCGTTGGGGAGACCCAGCGGACCTCTTTTGATTCGCTGCTCGTCCGGAGCTGCCCGCCGGTGGGGTGAGCTCGGAAGCAGATCGAGAACTGCTGCCGGACCTCTCCGTCGTCGTACGCCATCACGTGGTTGGGGTCGGTGTAGAGCCCGACGATGTTGTCCACCTCGACGGTGATGCCTGTCTCCTCTGCCACCTCTCGGATGACGGTTTCGGAGACAGATTCGCCGATGTCGTGGCCCCCTCCGGGGAGGGCCCACAGGTCGTTATCCGTCTTGTGAATGAGCAGGAGGCGCCCTGCCTCGTCCTGAACCACAGCGGTGACGGATGGCACGACGGAGTTCGCTTTGGGCCCGTCGGGGTCGTGGTAATAGTCGATGCGGCTCATGCGTGAATGCCTGCACAATCGGTAGGGGACGAAATCGGACGTGCGCCCTCCCAGACGCGTTCGACGCTTTCAGCGTAGGTGTCGAAGAGCTCGCCCCCTGGGACCCGCTGGAGGTGGAGAACCGGCGCCAGGTACGCACCGACGCCATAGACGTGGCCATTGGCCAGCAGCTCGTTGTCCGTCCGGTAGATCGAGTTATAGAGCGTGGTGCTGTGCAGCCGGAACTCCACGCCAGGGAGGCCGAAGAGGGGGCTGTAGTTCAGCAGGGCGTTGCGAATCTTGCTGGCCATGGACGGGCCGATGCCCTCGTCATCGCCTCGCGTCGCGACGGCCGCGCTGTCCGGGTCGCCGAGCATGAAGCGGACCGGTACACCGGCGCTGGCTTTCTCCTTCACGACGCGCAGGAATGCCGAGTCTTCCGTGAGCCAGAAGCCGGAGTACACCAGCACGTCGAAGTGCCGGAGGGCCTGGGAGAAGAGAGTGGGCCAAAGGCTGTGCGGCACGGCGGATCGGTGCGGGTAGAGCTTGACCAACTCGGCATTGCCCGCAGCCGCGACTTCCGCCATGGTGCGCTCATCGGGCCAGAGGTAGGACACCTCGTATCTCAGCAGAGACGCCACTGCGTATTGAAAGCGGCGGTAGGGCTTGCGGGTTGGCTCGCTGACCCAGCGCTCCACCGTCTTGGCCGCGACGCCCAGGCGCTCCGCGACTTCTTCGTAGGTGAATCCGCGCTCCAAGATCGCGCCTCGGAGCCGCTCGTTGGCCATCTCGTCGTCCTCCCGCAGGGCAGGGACGTCTTGGGACGACTTCGACCCTAGCGAGTCGTCCTGGAGCCGTCCATCAGCGCAGTCGTACGTCTGACGCTGCGCCAGCAATCTGGAGTCACACCAAAGAGCACTGCCGCTCGGCAGTCGCTTGACGGGTGGAGCGATACATGTGTTACATGTATCGCAACAGCGTCCGGAGCACCCCGTGACACGGGTTCGAAGGCAGCGCTCGTGCTTTGAGAACTCCACAGAGTGCCGACCCAGCCACATGCACACGTGTGGTGATGGGTGCAGGTCACCACCCCGACCGCCCATGTCGGGCCGGGTGACCTGCCCGGCTCCGCTCTTCGAAGCGGTGGCCGGCATCGAGTGATCTGAGACCGCAGAACTTTTACCCGGGGCGTACGAATCCCGGGTTGAGCACCAGTGCTCACAGTCCCCGACAACAGCGCTCCAGCGCCGGTTGCCGGGTGGCTGTGGCCACTCGTGAGAGAGGTCAAAACAGATGCGGTCCCCGGTGGCACCCGGGGACCGCGTACAGGCACCTGGTTGGAGGAACCTGTGATCACCAGCATGACACGCGGCATCCTCGCCGCGAACCCCGGTGACAGTGACCCGGACATGGACGAGGCCCTGCGACGCGTCCGGTCGGGGGGCTCCCGATGAAGCTCCCTGTCCGGATACCCGGCGCCGTCGTCCAGCTCACCGAGGCCGAGCGGGAGGAACTGGCCCGCAGGAACGCCGAGCAGAACAAGCGCAGCGAGGACAACGCCCGCGCCAAGCGCGGCTGAAGGGGGCAGCGCCATGAAGCGTAAGAACGCCTCCCAGACACCGCCCCCGCCGCTGCCGCGCCGCGACCCCGGCGCGACCAACCCGCCGACCCCGAAGCCACAGGGCTTCCAGGTCTTCAAGGGCGGCAAGAAGTAACGCCCACGCACCCCGCCAGCAGGGCGGCAGCACCCCGCAACTCGGGAACGGCCGCCCTACTGCGGTGCTCCGGGGCGGCGGCCTCCGGCCAACGACAGCCCGCCGCCCCGGCTTCCCTCTGCCCATCCGAGACTTCGGAGCTTCCCCATGAAGAGCTTCATCGGCCACCACGAGGTGGCCACCGACACCGATTACCTTGAACTCGCCCTCGGCACCCCGCTCGAGCTGTGGCTCGGCGAGAAGGGAGAGAGCGCCGAGGAGCGCGCGGCCCGTCTCGACGCGGCCCGCGACATCCTCGCCGACGACCCCGAGCTGATCGACAGCGTCAGCCGGATCGCCGCCGAGGCCATCGAAGCCCACGCCCCGGTGCTGTTCCACAGCACCGGCCGCCTCCCGCGCCCGGCCCGCAGCACGGGCCGTACCGCGACCGCGTCGAAGGCGGTGGCAGCGTGAGCGCGACCACCACCGGAGTCGATCAGTCGCTACTGGAGATGATCGCCGCCGACGAACAGACCCTGCTCCGTACCGGCCAGGCGGCCCGGGAACTCCTGGCCCGCCACGCCGACCTTCCGCTGAAGGGGGCGCGCCTGCGGTTCGACAGCGAGATCCGCCTGAACCCGCACACCGCCGACGGCGTGCGCGCCTGGGCCGAGCGGCTGGGCGCCGAGACCACCACGAACACCAGCGACCCCGGATACGGGCCCGTGTTCCGCCACACCGCCGCCGAAGTCACCATCGACGGGACCTTGGTGCGGGTGTGGCATTGCCACATCCTGGATGACGCCGAGACCGCCGCCTGGCGCGAGAACAGGGGCCGGTCATGAGCCACACCCTCACCGCCCTGTCCGCCGCCGCCCCGCTGGCCGCCGGATGGACCGTCCACGGACTCTGGCAGCACCATCTGATCGACCGCGCCGAACGCGACGACCTCACCGGCCTGCCCCGCCGGACAGCGTTCGAGAAAAGCGCCGCCCGGATACTCCGCAAGGCGCGGCGGGATGTCGTGGCGACCCTGGTGATTGACCTGGATGGCTTCAAGCAGGTCAACGACGTCCATGGGCATGCGGCCGGGGACACCGCGATCCGCGAGACCGGCCGGCGCCTGGCCCAGTGGGCCGAGCCCCTGGGCACCGTGGCACGGCTGGGCGGGGACGAGTTCGCCGCTGTCATCCGCTGCTCCGACCCCGACGCCTTGCGCGGGGAGCTGGTTCACCTGCACCAGTGGCTGTGCTCCCCGGTCACCTACGACGGACTGCTGCTGCCCCTGGGTGCCTCCATCGGCGCCTACCTCCACACCCACCGCCCCGCTGTCGATCTGTCGGCGGCGCTGCGGGTGGCGGATGAGGCCATGTACGGGGTCAAGCAGACCGGCGGCGGCTGGTCCATCACCCACACCCTCAACCCCTCGTACCGGACCGTCAACGGCCGTCGCGACGGCCGCCGTGGCACCGACCTCGATGCCGAAGGAGGTGCGCAGTGACCCCGGAGACGATGACAGCCCCGGGGGCCGATGCCGTGCTGGCGGCCGCGCACGCGGAGGTGAAGACGGAGATCGGCCGCACGGACAGCAAGGCGTCGCTGCTGCTGGCTTTCAACGGCGCCCTGCTGGCCGGGGTGTGGACCGTCGCCACCAGCCTGCCCCTCCCCCCGGCGGCACTGGCCATCGGCGCCGTGGGCGTCGTGCTGCTGGTGGCCTCGGTCGCCGTACTGCTGGCCGCGGTCCGCCCCAACCTCGGTGGCGCCCGGCCGAAGGGTTTCCCGCTGTGGGCGACGCTGCCCGCCGAGCAGCTGCGCGCGGCACTGCTCGCCGATGACCTGGGCGAGCATGTGGGCCGTCTGTCCCGGCTGGCGGTGGGCAAGTTTGCCCGGCTTCAGCGCGCGGTGGACCTCACCCGCGCCGCCGGTGCCGCGTTCACCGCCGCCGCGCTGGTCGCGGCCGCGCTGGCCCTGGTGGGAGGTGTCCGATGACCTCCTGGATGTTTGAGCTGTTCCCGGCCGCTCCGGGCTGGCTGTCGTGGGCCGCTCCGCTGGCTGCCGCCGTCCTGGTGCTCGCGCTCGCGGCGTGGGCGGTGGGGCGGTTGCGGCAGTCGGCGTGGCTGTCTGGCATCGGCCCTCAGGCCGTCGTGGCCCTCGGCGGCGTCGCGGTCTCCGTCCACGGTCTGTGGGGGTTCGCCACCGGCACTGCTGGACTGCCGGCATTGCTGGCGGTGGCGTTCATCGCGGTGTTCGATGCGGCGGAGATGACGCTGCTGGTGATGATGTACCGGGCGGCTGATCCGGAGGTGGGGTGGACGCCGGAGTTGCGGCTGATGCACCGCACCGCGTGGCTGCTGGTGTCCTTCTCGGCCGCGATGAACGCCGTCCACGCCCCGAACTGGTGGGCCCGCCCGGTCCTGGCCGCCATCCCCGGCCTGGCCGCCTGGCTGATCGAGCTGCAACTGCGCAGCAAGCTGCACCAGGAGCGCCCCGACCAGGACGAGACGGGTGGGCGGCCGGGCCCGGTCCGGCTGGTGGTGCTGCTGTGGCAGCACGCATGGGCCGGACTGTTCGCGCTGCTGGGCCTGGACGCCCGCACTTCCTCCTCCAGTGTCGCTCGCGCCGCGTTGGCGCAGCGGGCCGCGCACCGCGTCTACCGGCTCCGTCTGGCTCTGGAAACCGGGCCAGTCAAGGGGAGCTCCCGGTGGGCGCGGCGCCGGTTGCGGGGGTTGCGGCGCCGGGCGCAGAAGGCGCTGGATCGTGCCGATGTCGCCACCGACACCGGCCAGTCGCTGGCCTTGGTGCGCCGTCTGGCCGCGCTCACCCGCGCGGATGAGGTGGCTCGCCTGGACTATGCGGACGCCCCGGCGGTGCTGGCGCTGATCGAGGATCTGGCGGTCACCCCGGCTGCGGAGCGGTTGGAGTCCTCGCGCGCGGATGCCGCGCGGCAGGAAGCCGAAGCCGCGCGGGAGCGCGCGGAAGAGGCCCTGCGTACCGCGCAGCGAGACCTTGAATCGGTCCGTGAGGAGCACGCCGCGCTGCTTGAGCAGCGGCAGGGTGTGGATGGTGAGGTGGAGGCTGCGCGGCAGCGCGCGGAGGACGCGCGGCAGGCCGAGCAGGCCGCGCGGAAGCGCGCGGATGACCTGATCACTACCGCGCAGCAGGAAGCCGACCGCATCCGCACCACCGTCGAGGATGAGCAGCAGCACCTGAAGCGGCTCACCGCCGAGACCGACGCGTTCCAGCGGGCCTATAGCCAGGCGCAGACCGCGTTGCGGCAGGTCAGAGACCAAATCGAGGAAGCCGCCACACTGCGGGACCGGCTGCTGGGGGACGTGGCCGAGCACTCCAGCGGCGATCCGGACCCGGTGTTCAAGTCCGAGGCCAAGCAAGCCGGATGGCAGCTCTACCAAACCAAGGTCACCTCCGGGAACGGGGCCGAGCCGAGCGCCGGGGAGCTGGCCGAGCGGTGCTCGGTGGATCCGGGGAACGCGCGGAACTGGCTGCGTGACTTTCGTGCCGCGCGCGCCGCGCAGCTCACCGCGCGCCAGCCGCGCGCTCTGACCGGTGTCAACGGCACCGATCGCTCATGACGGCCCTGCCGGTCTACCGGTGGCATCTGGCGCCGGACGGGCTGGCCACGCGCCGCCAGCTGCGCGCGATGAACCTGCGCCCCGGCGGCCAGGACGTCGTCGCGGAGCTCCAGCGGCCCCGCCGCACGCGCGGGCCGCTGGTCGCATACCTGTACCGCATCGACCGGGCCAAGCCCGTCCGGCCCATGACCCCGGCGAAGTGGGCAGCGCTGGCCAAGGCGAACACCGCCCGCCGCACCTGCCCCGCCTGCCGACGCGACGCCGGATACGTCATCCCGCCCTCACTCGGAACGTGCGTGAACTGCGCGCATTCGCTCGGCCTAGCTGCCTGACCCACAGCCACCCGATTCCCAGTTCCCCACCAGCCCTGATGACAGGAAGGACCCACGGTGATTGCTCGGCTGTTCTCCGGCCGTACCTCCGTCCGTGAGCTGAAGCGTCTGCAACCGGATGAGCTGGCCGCCCAGGCGTACGACCACATCCAGAACGCGCAGATCGCCCACCAGAGCCACGACCCCGCCACGCTGACCACCGAAACGCAGCTGGCCACCGCGCTCCTGGCCCTGGCGGCCTACCTCAACAAGTCCAAGTGACGCACCAGGCGGCCCCGGCCCGCTGTCCAGGCCCGGCCGGGGCCGCCCTCCTTGCTCCTGGAAAGGAGTGTGACCAGTGTCCGACACCATCCTGACCGCCGACGAGACCGCGACCGATGACGAACAGATCCCCGACGCACCATCCGCACCCGACCACGCCCCGGCGGCCGAGCCGGAGGTTCCGGGTGGTGGGCTGGCACATACGCCGGGCGGCCTTCCTGCTGTTCCGCTGACGGTCATCGGCGCCAACAGCACCGTTGCCGCCGTATCCGCCTCCGTCCTGACCGCCGGAGCCCCCATCACGGGTCTGGCGGCCGCCGGCATCGCCGCGACCGCAGCCGGTGCCGCAGCACTGCGCCGCCGGGCCACGGCCAAGCAGCACGCCAACCGTGCTGGCAGGCACCCCGGAGGTGGGAAGACCGGCCCCCGCGCCGGTCGTACCGGCTTCGGATCGAACGGCCGCCGTGCCCGGCACGGCTCCAGCACGGGTCACGGCGGTACTGGCCGAGCCGGAGGCACGCCCCGGGGCCGAGGCTCCCATGCGGCCCCGGGCAGTGCGAACCCCAGTGGGGCCAGGTCGCTGCGCGCGGCAGGTCAGGCGGCCAAGCTCCGGGCGGCCGAGGCTGGCCGCAGCCCCAGGGGCGTCAAGGGCGCGTTCGGCGCGGTCAAGGCGGCCCGTGCGGACCGTCAGGCGGCCGCCCCCACGCGTGCTGAGCGGCGCCGTCAGGACACCGCCGACCGGCGGAACCTCAGCGACGCTCGCCGCGCAGCCAAGGCCGCCCGGAAGGCCGAGAAGCGGGCAACCAGGAGCAAAGGCTCCAGCGGCCGGGGGTCGGGAGGCAAGGGGTTGGGCTTGTCCAAATCCCCGAGGTCCAAGGCGGCCGGTGGCCGCGCCCCGCGTGCCAGGGGCGGGGGCATCAGGGGCCTGGTGGGTTCGGCTCGGGAGCGGATGCGGCAGGCCATGCGCCGGATGCGCTCACGCGTCCGCACGGCCAAGGATGAGCGCACCGCGCGGCGGCTGGCGGGGATGCGGGAGCTGCGGAAACGGGCGTGGGCCCGGTGGCGGTTGTGGCGGCGGCTGACCGCCTCCGCGCTGCGCTGCTACGGCCGCAAAGTGCTGGCTGCCGCGATCAGTGTGCCGTTCTTCGCCCTCGGGATGATCACCCACCCGATCGGGGTCCGGCTCGGCTGGCGCTGGCTGATGTGGCCCGGGCAGCGCGTGTACGCCCGGTTGGCCGCCGCAGCGCGGCGGACCCGGGAAGACCGCGACATCACCATCCGCGCCGAGTACAAGGCCACGCTCGACAACGCCGCCGCTGCCGAGGACGAGGAGCCGATCGGCTCCAGGGTCCGGCGCGCTCCCCGCAGCCACCACGCCTACGCAGGCACCAGCACAGGAGGTTCCACCACCATGTCCACCACCGCCGGGCCCGGCTTCCTGTTCAACGAGTCGGCATCCGAGATGGAATCCGCGGCGAAGAACTACGACCCGGACGGCATGATGCACGTCCACGACACCATCAAGGGCTTCCCCGAAGCGCTGGCGAGCGTGGCGAACACCTTCGCCATCCTCGCCCAGAAGTCGGACGAGGAATTCCCGCTGGAGCCGGAAGTCGGCACCTCCCTGGACGCGATCTACCAGGCGCTGCAACTGGCCATCGATGAGGCCGAGGACGCGTTCACAACCTTCCGCGTGGTCCACGAGCAGGACATCCGGCGCCACGAGGAGCCCCGCAACAACGCCGAAGAGGGCTGGGACACCACCAATAACCAGTAGAGCCCTCGCCGCTACTCCGCACGGGCCCGCACACCCCCCGGTGTGCGGGCCCGACCTCTTTCCCCGTCTGGAGCCGGACATGACGACGCAGGAAACGATGAGCCGAGAACCCCGCAGCCCGAAGAAACTCAACCTCAACAGCACCAAGAAGACCAAGACCCCCGGCGCCAGCAGCACGCTGCCGCCGCTGGACTGGGCCCGCAGCCACGGCCCCATCACCGGAGCCCTGTCCGCGACGACCGGCGCGGCGGCGGCCGCGCTGCTGGGCACCGCGACCGGGATGCCCGAGGGCTGGCCGCTGCTGATCGGCGCCGCCGGAGCCGTGGGCCACGGCATCGGCCACAGCGTCCGCCGCAAACTCACCCTCCGCACCGCCGTCGCCCGTGCCGCGTCCTGGCTCGTGGCCGGAGGCTGGACCACCTGGGCCATGGCCCACGGGCCGCTGTCCTGGGCGGCGGCCGGATCACTGGCCGCGCTCGGGGTGGGCATCGGGGCGGCCGCCTCCCACACCGCCGCCTGGGAAGAAGTCGCCGAAGAGGAGCGGTTCACCGCCGAGGCGCGGGCCGCCGCTGCTGAGATGGATGGCCGCCGTCGCGTGATCGCCGCTGAGTGGCAGGACCGCGTCCGCCGGGTCTGCATGGCGGACGTGAAGGTCGTGGCGGTGGAGTTCTGGGAGACCGGCGCCGGATTCTCCGTCGAGGCCGAGCTGCCCGGCGGCGGGGTGACCTGGGACCGCATCAGCTCCCGCTCCCGCGCCCTGGCCGCCGACGCCCGCCTGCCGCTCGGGTGCACCGTCCACGTCGAGGAAGGCGCCGCACAAGGGCTGGTCGTCTTCGACGTGATGACCAAGAACATCATGCGGGAAGAGAAGCTCTACCCCGAGGACTACAGCCCCCTGTCGATCCTCACCGGGATCCCCTGGTGCCTGCGCCCGAACGGGGAGGAAATCCGGGTCTTCCTCCGGGAGGCGTGCGCGCTGCTGCTCGGCCCGCCCGGCTCGGGCAAGTCCACGTTCATGGACGTCATCCTCGCCGGATTCGCCCGCTGCACCGACGTCCTCACCTGGGTCATCGACCTCAAACAGGGCGCCATCGGCATCCCCTGGGTCACGCCCTGGCTGGAAGCACAAGGGCTCATCGAGCCGGACGACCCGGACAACCCCGCCCCGGCCGGCACCCGGCCCGGGGTGGACTGGCTCGCGGCCACGCCGAAGGAAGCGATCCGGATGCTCAAGGGCGCGCTGCGCATCAACAAGGCCCGTCAGCTGCGGTATCAGAAGCTGATGCGGCAGCAGGACACCACCCTGCTGCCCATCTCGCCCGAGTTGCCGCAGATCGAGATCGTCATCGATGAGGGTGCCGAGGCGCTGGCGCACGCCAACAACCGGCGCGAGCCGGAGAAACGGGAGCTGGCCGAACTCATCAAGGAAGTCATGCGCACCACCCGCGCGATGGGCCTCCGCAAGGTGCTCACCGCCGTGGACGGCAACCTCAACACGATCGGCGACACCGTGGTCAAGCGGTTCTCCCCGCTGTCCATCGCGCTGACCTCCGGCGAGAACTCCGGCCACAACGTTGGCAAGCTCTTCCCCAAGGTGCGCATCGACAGCAACCAGCTCAACGAGAAGGGCGCCGGCATCATCGGCGACAGCGGCGCCAACGGCTTCGCCCCCACCGAATTCAAGGGCTGGAAGTCCCTCCCGTCCATGGTGCGCCGCGTGGTCCTCGCCACCAACGACCGCCGCCCCACCCTCGATCAGGTCTCGGTCGAGGCGGCCGGTGAGGACTACCGTGAGCGGTGGAGCCAGGCGCGGGCAGGCTGGCTGGCCACGGCCGCCGAGGCCGTCAGGAACGGCGAGACCGATGACGATCAGGCGCCCGGCGCGGCCGGAACGACGACCGCTGTCCTGGACAAGCCCGAACCGTCCGGGGCCGGTGACGACAGCGGGCGTCGGCACAGGTCGCTGAACCTGTCCTACCAGCGCCAGGGCCAGGGGGAGGACCCGGATGAGCTCGCTGCCCGGTTCCTCGCCGAGATCGATCAGACCTACGGCACCACCGAGGAACCCGACCGCACCCGCCGCACCGACCGGCAGCGGCCCCGCGGCCTCAACCTCTCCTACAGCCGCACCAACCCCCAGGAGAACAGCGACACCACCGAGGATGGCGACGGGTCCGAGCGCGTACCGCCGCTGCTCCAGCGCGCGTACGACGCGGTGAGGGCCGCGGGCGGGCGGATGCACACCGCCGACCTCGCCGAGCAACTCGGCCTCGCCGCCACCGAACTGGGCACCGAGCTCGGCCGCATCCTGCGCGCGGTGGGCGTCGAGCGGCCCGGCAAAGGCACCGTGCGCGTCGGCAAGAGCGAGCCGCGTACCGGCTACCTCGCCGAGACCCTCGCCGAAGCCATCCGCCGCTACCGCGACGCACGGTAACCGGTACCCCTCCCACACGCCGACTCCCACGCCCCCCACAACGGCCCCCACAGGCCCTGTGGGGGTCCCACACCCTGTGGGGGCCTGTGACCTGCATGTGGGGGCTGTGGGAGTCCCACACAGCCACCCACGAATCCGCCCCTCAGACGGATTCAGGCGGCTTCAACCCCCTTCCACAACAACCGTGGGACCCCCACACCCGCACAACCTCACTTGTCACGTTCAGTAAGGAGCTGCCGTGATCGTCTCCATGTCCACCGTCCTCCTCCTCGGAGCTCTCCTGGGCCTCATGCTCCGCAACCGCGCCCTCGGTGCTGGCGGTGCCACCATCGCCGCGCTCTTCGGTTTCTGCCTCGCCTCGACCGGCGCCGCCCCCACGATCAACGACGCCTTGCAGTCCCTCGCGGAGTCCCTGGGCCGCATCGGCTGACACGCCACCGCCACCGCCCGCACTGAACCGCCCAGGAGGCATCCGTGCAGCAGCCCGACCCACACCACACGATCCCGGGCGACCTCGCCCCGCACATACCCGCCGACGTCTACCAGCGCGCACAGGCCACCGGACAGCCGGTCGTCATCGTCGTCAACGGCACCGACCCGAGCGGCTTCCCGTGGCGGCGCGTGCTGATCCCGTTCGCGATCGCCGGGGCGGTCGTCGCCGGGGGCTGGGGGCTGGCCGCCGCCCTGTGCTGGCTGATGGACGTCGCCGCCCACACCGCAACGGCTATTGCCGGGGCCGTCGCCGGACCCCTCGGAGTCGGCGGTATCACCCTCAAGCTCGTCCAGTCCAAGAAGTGAGGAAAGCCCACCACGTGGAAGCTCCGTATGCCCCGGGAAGTCTCATTGTCCTGGTCGGCCCGCCTGGAGCGGGCAAGTCCACCTACGCCCGCCGTCACTTCCCCACCGGCCGTCTGTGCCTGGACGACTTCCGCCAGATGGCGACCGACGACGCTGCCGACCAGTCGGCCACACCCACGGCAGCCCAGATCCAGAACCTCCTGCTGGAAGCCCGGCTCGCACGCGGGCTGACCACCGTCGTGGACAGCACCAACGTGCTGCCCCACGTCCGCGCCGGGCTCCTCGCCCGCGCCCGCTACTACCAGCGCCCCGCCGTGGCCATCCTCTTCGAACTGCCGCTGGCCATCTGCCAGGCACGCAACACCGCCCGCACCCGCCAGGTCCCGCAGGACGTGGTGCACGAGCTGCACCAGATGACCCCCACAGCCGAGCAGCTGGCTACCGAAGGATTCACCAACATCCGCACCGTCAGCCTCGCACAGACCCCGGCACACCTAGGGCGGACCTCATGATCAGCCGCATCCTGGCCCGCCGACGGCTGGAGATCGTGTACCACGCGGCGTGGTTCTCCCACCCGATCGGTAAACGCCCCATCGGCCCCCGGCCCATGGTCGGCCTTCACCGGCTGCCTGATCCCGACTGCCCCACCTGTGAGGGCGACGGCAGCGTGATGATCCGCAGCGCCTGGGACCCGGAAGAGCCGGACTTCGAGGACTGCCACTGCGCGCCCTTCCTGCCGCTGGTGACGCTGTGGCTGCCGAAATGGGCCGACACCACCCGCTTCCGCCGCCGCAACCGGCCCGGCTACAGCGATGAACCGCCCTTCTAGACCGAGAGGACCGAAGCGCGTGACGGACACCGTGACCGTGAAGCTCCACGTGGAAGAGAAGCCCGACATCGTCTATCGGGACAGGGTGATCATCACGCCCGAGATCATCACCTTCATCTACAAACTCGACTCAACCGAACCCGTCAACGGGATCTGGCCCATCCGTGCCGAGGTCTACGGGCGCCGTCGCATGGTCCGCCCGGGCAGGTGGAGCTTCAACAGCCCGGCTCGGAAAACCGAGTGGTTCTACCAGGGGTGGCCGGAGCACTGGCCCGCCTGGCTCATTGACCTCGGAGCCGAACACCGCCCGCACCAGCCCTGACATCCCTGCTCAAACCCGGGGAGGCGGCCTCCGCCCAAGGACAGCCCGCCGCCCCGGCTTCCCCTGCTCATCCTGCGCGCCGGGCTCCCCGCACCACCCCGCCTCCTGCGCCCCCCTGCTCGTCCTGACGAACCTCGAAGTCAATCGCTGACGCTTTGGAAAGGGACCCCTCATGCCCATCATCGGCCCCGGCCCCGACGACCCCGAGTACGACAACTGGGACCCCTCCTGGCGGCATCAGGACACCCCGTTCCGCCGCTGGCTATTGGAAAAACTCACGGAGGCGGGCTGGAGCTTCGCGGCCGAAACCGCCACCAGCTCCGCTCCCGCCAACCGCTACCACGGGCTCACGGACATCGACGCGGGAAACCTCGCCAGCCTCATTGGCTGTAGTCCCGACGAGGTACGCGCCGCACACAAGGCAGACCTCGCCGACTGGCGACAGGAGCAGCAGCTCCGCGATCACCCCGACCTTGCAGTCCTCGACGTGGACCTGGACCGCCTCTGGCGCCGCTCCTGACCTGAAACCCCTGAGACACCACACCTAGATACGCCCGGGGCGGCGGCCTCCGACCAAGGACAGCCCGCCGCCCCGGCTTCCCCTGCCCATCCACAACGGAACAGGAGAACCCCAAGCATGGCCCAACCCACCCCCATCCGGCGAGACGACCCCGCCCACAACCTCCTGCGGACCGGGCTCGAACTGGCCAAGACCGGGGTGCCGGTGCTGCCGCTCCGCCAGGGCAAGGTGCCGTTCGGGAACTGCCGCACTTGCACAGGCCGCCCACCCGCCTGCGGTGGACGGCCCAACATGAAGGCACCCGGCACCTGCCAGTGCCCCGCCGTCTGCCACGCCTGGGCAGCCGCGACCACCGACCCCATCGTGATCACCTCCCCCGCATGGGCCCCGGCCTGGCGCCAGGCCGTCGCCGTCGCCTACCACCCGGGAGGCGCCGGGCTGACCGTGGTGGACCTGGACAACGCCGCTGCCGTCGCATGGGCCCGGCAAACCCTCCCGGTCACCCGGACCGTGCCGACCACACGCGGCGAGCACTGGATCTACCGAGGAACGATGCCCTCGGCCAACCAGGTCCGGCCCGGCGTGGACATCAAGTCGCGCATGGCCTACGCCCGCTGGCTCGGCCCCGGCAACGGCACCATGACCAACCTGCCGTCCACCGTCCGTGCCCTGCTGGGCAAGGAAGAGACCACCCCCGCCCGCGGCGCCGTGGTCTCTTCGTCTCCGGCCCGCGCCGAGTGGGACCGGACCGTGGCCACCGGGTGCCGGCACACCGAGCGGTACATCCGCACCGGGCTGCAACGCGGCCTCGACATGGTGCGCTCCCACACCGAATCAGGCGCCGGATCGCAGGCATTCGGCGTGGCCCGGTTCCTGACAGCCCAGCACACCGAGTGCCCCGGACCGTGCGGACTGGACGTCATCGCGGGCCAGATCATCGCCGCCGCCGTCTCGGTCGGCGTACCCGAGGCATACGCGGAACGAGCCGTCACCAATGGCCTCAACGGCTTGGGAGCGGCCACATGACGACTCGCACGGGAAACCCGCCTCAGGACGCCGTACAGGCCCCGTCCGAGACGGCCATAGGCGCGCCGGAAGACGCCGCCCGTCAGGGCGTCCCTTGTGCCTGTGGCTCTGACGCGCAGCGGGGCGACGGCCGGTACCCGGTTGCCTGGCTCCACATCACCGCACCGCCGGACTGGCAGGCCATGCCCACCGCCACCTCGAAATGCTTCTGCGGAAGCACCCGCACCCACCAGACGACCGTCAGCACGAAGGAAGAGAAGAACGCCGCATGACGACACCCGACACCGATCTGTGGGCGGGCTTCGACGAACAGGCGGCTGAAGCCGTCACTGGGCCCGTGTGGGACGAACCGGTTCCCCTGGCCCCGCAGCGGGCGCTTCCGGCGTTCCCCGTGGACGCCCTGCCCGACTGGCTGGCCGACATGGTCACCGCCGTCGCCGAGGAGACCCAGACCCCGGCAGACCTGGCCGGATGCCTGGCCCTGTCCGTCATCGCCACGGCGGCCGGCGGCCGGGCCACGGTCTGCGTGCGGGGACGCTGGCGCGAGCCGGTCAACCTCTACACCGCCGTCGCCCTCGACCCCGGCAACCGCAAGTCCGCCGTCTTCGCCCTGATGACCGAACCGCTGATGGCGGCGGAGAAGACGCTCGTGGAGCTCTCCGGCCCGGCCCGCGCCGAGGCCGAGACCACCGCGCGCCTGGCCAAGGCCGCCGCCGACAAGGCCGCCGCCAAAGCCGCGAACGCCGAGCCGGGCCTGCGGGACCAGCTCACCGCCGAGGCCGTCGAACTCGCCCAGGCCGCCGAGGACATCAAAGTCCCCTGCAAGCCCCAGCTCGTCGCCGACGACGTGACCCCGGAGAACCTGGCCACCCTCCTGGCCGAGCAGGAGGGCCGCATCTCGGTCCTCTCTCCGGAGGGCGGCATCTTCGACATCATCGCCGGACGCTACAGCGGCACCCCCAACATGGAGGTCTTCCTCAAGGGACATGCCGGGGACATGGTGCGGGTCAACCGGCAGGGCCGCGACGCCCAGCACATCGAGCACCCCGCCGTCACCATGGGCCTGGCAGTCCAGCCCGAAGTGCTGGAGTCCATCGGTCAGATCAAGGGCGCGGACGGCCGCGGGCTGCTCGCCCGCTTCCTGTACGCCCAGCCCGAATCCCTCGTCGGCCGCCGCAACCTTGAGCCCGACCTCATCCCCGACCACGTCGCCGACACCTACACCCAGCGGCTCAGCGGCCTCGCGTTGGCCATGGCCGGATGGACCGACCCCGCCGTCCTCACCCTCACCCCCGAGGCGGACCAGGTGATGCTCGCCTACCAGAAGGTCACCGAGTCCAGGATCGGCAAGGGCGGCTCCCTGGCCGGGATCGTGAAGTGGGCCAGCAAGCGGGATGGAGCCGTGGCCCGCATCGCCGGGCTGCTCCACCTGGCCACCCACCCCGACCACGGCTGGGCCCGGCCCATCGAGGCCGCGACGCTGGCCGCCGCCACCCGCCTCGGGGACTACTTCACCGTCCACGCTCAGCACGTCTTCGACTCCATGGGCGCCGACCCCGCCCAGGAAGCAGCCCACCAGGTCCTCACCCACCTCACCGACGCCCGCCTCACCGGCTTCACAAAACGCGACCTCTTCCGGGGTCTGCCCCGTGGCGACTTCCCCGCCATCGCCGACCTCGACCCTGCCCTGGCGCTGTTGGAGGAACACGGCTGGATCCGCCAGCAGCCCCAGCCCCCGCGCTCCGGACGCGGCGGCCGGCCACCCTCCCCCCGCTACGACACCCACCCCCGCCTCACCCGAGGCGCCTGACACAACCCCCAACCGACCGACAGAACTGACAGAACCCCGACCAGCACCCCCTGACCTGCGGAAATAGCCGGTTCAGCGGCTGTGACAAAACCTCCGGAAACTCTGACAGAACCCAACCGACCCGGATGGGCCGTCTGTGACAGAACCCCCTGCCAGGAGGTTCTGTCAGAGTTTTCGCGAGTTCTGTCACAGCCGTCTGTGAGCCCAAACCGGCAGGTCAGAGCGCTATCACCAGGGTTCTGTCAGTTCTGTCACCGAATCCCAGGGCAGCGGCCCCCGACCAAGGACAGCCCGCCGCCCTGTTCGCCCATCCCCACCTGGTTCAACAGGAGTGCCCCTTGGACGAATACGGGACCCTTACGCCCTCCGCCACCGACGATCCGACCCTGGTTCTCCTCACGGTCGAGGAGGCTGCCCGCCGACTTCGCATCGGCCGGACCACATGCTTCGCGCTCATCCGCGCCGGAGAGCTGGAGTCCATCCCGGTTGGCCGTCTCCGTCGTGTCCCCGCGGACGCGCCCGCCGCATACGTCGCCCGCCGCCGCGCCCAGCAGCGCAGCGCCTGAATCGCCTCCCTCGGAGGGCTGGTCCTACCTGGGGCCAGCCCTCCGTGCTTTTCATCGCACCTCGGTAAGGAGCCCGCCTGTGGCAGAGGAAAAGAAGAAGGGCACCCGCCGCGCCAACGGCGAGTCCGCGATCTACTTCGGGAAAGACGGCCGTTGGCACGCCCGTGTGCCGATGGGCTACAAGGACAACGGGGAGCCGTACCGCCGACACGTGACGCGCCCGACGCGCGACGAACTGGTTGACGAAGTCCGGCGGCTGGAGAAGGAGCGCGACGCGGGTTCGGCGCGTCAGCCCGGCAAGCCGTGGACGGTCGAGAAGTGGCTTTGGCACTGGGTTGAGAACATCGCCAAGCCGACCGTCAGCGAGAACACGTACGACGGCTACGAGGTCGCCGTTCGCGTTCACCTGGTGCCCGGTGTCGGCAAGCACCGCCTTGACCGCTTGCAGCCCGAGCACCTGGAGAGTCTGTATCGCCGCATGCAGGCCAAGGGGGCGCGCAAGGCTGGTACGGCTCACCAGGCTCACCGCACCGCCCGAACCGCTCTGGGGGAGGCGGTACGGCGCGGCTACGCGGCAAAGAACGCCGCCTCGTTGGCGAAGCCGCCACGGATGGAGGAGGACGAAACAGAGGTAGAGCCCTACTCCGTGGAAGAGGTTCAAGCCCTGCTGCTCGAAGCCAACAAGCGTCGGAACAGCGCCCGCTGGATGCTGGCGCTGGCGCTCGGACTGCGACAGGGCGAGACGCTCGGACTGCGCTGGTCTGACGTTGACCTGGGCAACGAGTATCTGAAGTTGCGGAGAAACCGTCTGCGCCCCAGGTACGAGCACGGATGCCCGGAAGCCTCACCGTGCGGCAGGAAGGCGGGCTACTGCCCCGGCAAGGTGCAGGTCCGGCGCGAGACCAAGAACACCAAGTCCCGAGCGGGCCGGCGCGCCGTGCCCCTGCCGGGCCCGCTGGTCGCCATGCTCCGCGCACACGCCGAGACGCAAGAGCGCGAGCGCAAGGCGGCCGGGAACCTGTGGGTTGAGTCGGACTATGTGTTCACCAAGCCGCTCGGTGGCCCACTGAGCCCGAACACGGACTACCACGACTGGAAGCGGCTGCTGGAAGACGCGGGGGTTCGGGACGCCCGGCTGCACGACGCCCGGCACACGGCCGCCACCGTGCTCATGCTGCTCGGTGTCCCGGACCGCGTCATTGATCAGATCATGGGGTGGGAGCCGGGCACGTCCGCAAGCATGCGGGCGCGGTACCTCCACGTGCCGGACGCCATGCTCAAGGACGTGGCCCGGAAGATCGCAGATGCCATCTGGGGGCCCTCGGAAACGCCCGCTGTGGACAAAAACCAGGACAACGAGCACTGAGGGCAACGACGAGGGGCCCCGCTGATCACCAGCGGGGCCCCTCGTTTTGCCTGTTCAGGCGAGTGCGGAGGATACGAGATTCGAACTCGTGAGGGGTTGCCCCCAACACGCTTTCCAAGCGTGCGCCCTAGGCCTCTAGGCGAATCCTCCGCCGAGAACAATACAAGACCGGATGCCGTGCTCGCGAACTCGTTCCCACGGGGTTCGATCCGCTATGGTGGGGCGCAGCCCCTCACGTGGCGCTATCTCACCGAACTCCCCCAGGGCCGGAAGGCAGCAAGGGTAAGTGGGCTCTGGTGGGTGCGTGAGGGGCGCTTTGCGTCTGCGGGGAGTGTGGGGACGCGGGCGTGGTCCGGTTGTCGGTCGTCCCCGATATCGTCGTAAGCGTGTCGTCCCTCGCGCTGTACCGCCGCTACCGCCCCGAGACCTTCGCCGAGGTCATCGGGCAGGAGCATGTCACCGGCCCGCTGCAGCAGGCGCTGCGCAACAACCGGGTCAACCACGCGTATCTCTTCAGCGGTCCCCGCGGGTGTGGCAAGACGACCAGTGCGCGCATCCTGGCCCGCTGTCTGAACTGTGAGAAGGGTCCCACTCCGGCGCCCTGCGGCGAGTGCCAGTCGTGCCAGGACCTCGCGCGGAACGGACCGGGGTCGATCGACGTGATCGAGATCGACGCCGCGTCCCACGGTGGTGTGGACGACGCCCGTGAGCTGAGGGAGAAGGCGTTCTTCGGCCCCGCGTCGAGCCGGTACAAGATCTACATCATCGACGAGGCCCATATGGTCACCTCGGCGGGGTTCAACGCCCTGCTGAAGGTGGTCGAGGAGCCCCCGGAGCACCTCAAGTTCATCTTCGCGACCACCGAGCCGGAGAAGGTCATCGGCACGATCAGGTCGCGTACGCACCACTATCCGTTCCGGCTCGTGCCGCCGGGGACGCTCCGCGAGTATCTGGGAGAGGTCTGCGGGCGGGAGGCGATCCCGGTCGAGGACGGGGTGCTGCCGCTGGTGGTGCGGGCCGGGGCCGGGTCGGTGCGGGATTCGATGTCGGTGATGGACCAGCTGCTCGCGGGCGCGGCCGACGACGGTGTGACGTACGCCATGGCCACCGCGCTGCTCGGTTATACGGACGGCTCGCTGCTCGACTCGATCGTGGACGCCTTCGCGGCGACCGACGGGGCGGCGGCGTTCGAGGTCGTCAACCGCGTGATCGAGGGGGGCAACGACCCCCGGCGGTTCGTCGCCGACCTGCTGGAGCGGCTGCGCGACCTGGTGATCCTCGCCGCCGTGCCGGACGCCGCGGAGAAGGGGCTCATCGACGCCCCGGCCGATGTGGTGGAGCGGATGCAGGCGCAGGCGTCGGTCTTCGGCGGCGCCGAGCTGAGCCGCGCGGCCGATCTGGTCAATGAGGGCCTTACGGAGATGCGCGGCGCCACCTCGCCGCGGCTGCAGCTTGAACTGATCTGCGCCCGGGTGCTGCTGCCCGCCGCCTTCGACGACGAGCGATCGGTGCAGTCGCGGCTGGAGCGGCTGGAGCGCGGGGCCCTCGCGGGCGGCCTGGGCGGTGGAGCCGGTGCTGGAGCCGGTGGCGGTGGCGTCGCCGGGGCGGCGGGGCCCGGGCCCGCCATGGGGTACGTACCGGGGCCCGACGCTCATGCTCCGGCAGCGCCCCCCGCCGCCGGGCCGTCCGGCCCGGCCGCCGCGCGTGCGGCGATGGCCGGGGGAGGGGCCGGCCAGGGGCAGGCCCCAGGGGGGCCGGGCGATGCCGAGGCATCCGGCGGGTGGCCCGCGGGTGCGCGGCCGGCCGCGGACAGCGGTTCGGGCGGCGCCGCAGAGGGAGGACAGCAGGCCGGTGCCCCGGCCGCGCCCGTGGAGAGCGGCGGTGGGCAGCGGCCCGGAGCATGGCCGTCGGGCGCCCAGCCCGCGGCGGTGGAGGGCGGGGGATCGCGACCCGGAGCTTGGCCTACCGCCTCGGCGCCTGGTTCCGGTGCGTCTGGTGGTCCCGGTGCAGGTGGTGCGGGCGGTGCGTCCGGGCCGTCTGGTGGTTCCGATGTCGGCGCTGGGTCCGGTGGTGGGGGTGCCTCCGGTGGTGGGGCGCCAGCTCGGCAGCCCGGTGGCTGGCCCACGGCCACCGCGCCGGGGCAGGGCGGCGGCCCACCTGCGCAGACGCCCGCGGCACCCTCCACACCTTCCACACCCTCGCCTGCCGCGTCCGCCGGCCCCTCCGCACCCGCGCAGGGTGCGCCGAGCATGGCGCAGGGCGCCGTGCAGGTGCGGCAGATGTGGCCGGACATCCTGGAGGCGGTCAAGAACCGCCGCCGCTTCACCTGGATCCTGCTGAGCCAGAACGCGACGGTGGCCGGTTTCGACGGCACCACCCTCCAGCTCGGCTTCTCCAACGCGGGCGCGCGCGACAGCTTCGTGGGCGGCGGCAGCGAGGACGTCCTGCGGCAGGCGCTCCAGGACGCCATCGGCGTGCAGTGGCGGATCGAGGCGATCGTCGACCCCTCGGGCGGCGCCGGACAGCAGGGCGGCGGCCCGGGCGGTCCGGCCGGCCCCGGTGGTGCGGGCGGTTCCGGTGGTTTCGGCGGAGGCGGCGGCGGTGGCGCCGCCGGCGGTGGCTTCGGCGGTGGCGGTGGCTTCGGTGGCGGGAGTGGCCCCGGTGGCGGCGGCCCCGGCGGCGGTGGCCAGTCCGCCGCGCCACGGCAGTCCGCGCCCCGGCCCGCTCCCGCCTCCCCGCCCCCGGCCGCCCCCGCCGCGCCGTCCGGGGCCGCGGACGCGGGCCCGCCCCCCGAGGCGGTGGCGTACCGGGAGCCCGCGCCTCCGCGGATCGCGCTGGAGGACGACATGCCGGCCGAGGACGATCCGGACCTGGACGACACCGCGCTGAGCGGGCATGACCTGATCGTTCGCGAGCTCGGTGCCACGGTGATCGAAGAGATCGTCAACGAGTAGGAGGCGTGGGCCCCGCGCCCATGCCCGATGTAGCCGTGTCTCCTCCGTACGGCGTAGAGCAGGGCGCTCGGGGAGCACGTAGGCTCGGGCTATCGAAGAGAACGACTGTCGAGCGCCAGGAGCGAAGCCGTGATCCCCGGTGGTGGCCAGCCGAATATGCAGCAGTTGCTGCAGCAGGCTCAGAAGATGCAGCAGGACCTCGCCGCGGCCCAGGAGGAGCTGGCCCGGACTCATGTCGAGGGTTCCGCGGGCGGTGGCCTGGTGAAGGCGACCGTGACCGGTTCCGGTGAGTTGCAGGGCCTGGTCATCGACCCCAAGGCCGTGGATCCTGAGGACACGGAGACCCTCGCGGATCTGGTCGTCGCGGCCGTCCGTGACGCCAACAACGCCGCGCAGGAGCTCCAGCAGCAGAAGCTCGGCCCGCTTGCCCAGGGGCTGGGCGGTATGCCCGGGCTCCCGTTCTGAACCTCGGGTCCGCCGGGTCCCTCGGGTCCCTCGGGTCCGCCGGGTTCCTCGGGTCCCTTGGATGTCTTGGGTCCCCCGGGCCCGGTCCTCGGGATTCCGGATCGAGTTCTCGGATCCTCGGGTTCTCGGTTCCTCGGGTTTTCGGGTCCCCGGGCTCTCCAATCTCATAGGGTTCCGTAATCCCACCGGGTCTCCAGGGTCCTCGGGCCCACGGGAGCCCAGGGCTCCCGTGCCCACCCGGCTCCCCGGGCCCGGCCGCGGGACCACGGCGGCCCCGCAAAGAGGGTGCGGCGCAACCGAATATTCATATGCAGTACAGCCACCGCGCGGCGGCGCGAGATTGGATGAAGGCGTGTACGAGGGCGTGGTCCAGGACCTCATCGACGAGTTGGGCAGGCTGCCCGGCGTCGGTCCCAAGAGCGCGCAGCGGATCGCCTTCCACATCCTGCAGGCCGAGCCCACCGACGTCCGCCGCCTCGCGCATGCGTTGACGCAGGTCAAGGAGAAGGTGCGGTTCTGTGCGGTGTGCGGGAACGTCGCCGAGGCCGAACAGTGCCGCGTCTGCCAGGACCCCCGCCGCGACCCCGCGATCATCTGCGTGGTCGAGGAACCGAAGGACGTCGTCGCGATCGAGCGGACGCGTGAGTTCCGGGGCCGCTATCACGTGCTCGGCGGGGCGATCAGCCCCATCGAGGGCGTGGGTCCGGACGATCTGCGGATCAGGGAACTGCTGGGGCGGCTCGCGGATGGGACGGTCACAGAGCTCATCCTGGCCACCGATCCGAATCTGGAGGGCGAAGCCACCGCCACGTACCTCGCGCGCATGATCAAGCCCATGGGTTTGAAGGTCACTCGCCTGGCCAGCGGCCTCCCTGTCGGTGGAGACCTGGAGTACGCCGACGAGGTCACGCTGGGTCGTGCCTTCGAAGGGAGAAGACTTCTCGATGTCTGACGCAACGCTGCACGACGCCCACCCGGACCCGGACGACTTCGCGGTCCAGATCTCCGACCAGATCGAGAGCTTCATCGTCGCGGTCACCGAAGTCGCCAAGGGGGACGAGCCGGACAGCGCTGTGCCGTTTCTGCTCCTCGAGCTGTCCCAGCTGCTCCTCGCGGGCGGCCGGCTCGGCGCGCACGAGGACTTCGTTCCGGACGAGCGGTACGAACCGGATGTCGGCCCGGAGCCGGACGTCGACGAGCTGCGTGAGCGATTCGCCGTGCTGCTGGAGCCGGTGGACATCTACTCGGAGGTCTTCGACCCGTACGTGCCGCGCAGCCAGCCCGTGGCCTGCCGGATCTCCGACGATCTCGCCGGGATCATCACCGATCTGCGGCACGGGATGGCGCACTACCGCGAGGGCCGGATCAGCGAGGCGCTGTGGTGGTGGCAGTTCTCGTACCTCTCCAACTGGGGGACGACCGCCTCGGCGGCCCTGCGCGCCCTGCAGTCGCTGGTCGCGCACGTACGGCTGGACAGCCCGCTGGACGAGCTGGACGGCCTGGACACGGACAGCAACGCGGGCGGTGACGAGCAGCTCGCGGAGGAGGCCGGCCGGGTCATGGCGGCGGAGATCGCGGGACCGCTCGGTCTGCGCTCGGGGCCGCGCTGAGGCCTGCCCGGCGGCGGCCGGCTGCTCGGGGCCGCGCTGACGGGTGCCCGGAATGGGGCTGCCCGGGACGACTGCTCGGGGCCACGCTGACGGGTGCCCGGAATGGCTGCCCGGGGCCGCGCCTAGGCGTCCCCGGGGCGGCCGACGGCAAGATCCGCAACGGCCCGCGGGGGCGACCCGCGACCCGTCCGAGCCTGTGAGCTGGGTTACGTTCCCGTGTGCTTCGGCGGCGAGAGGGAAGGGTTCGTCGCTGAGCGGGTGGGAGGGATGCGGGGAATCTCGCGGACGCATGGACGTATGCGTCGCGTGATGCCCTCTGTCCCCTTGCCCTTCTTGATCACTTTGTGAGGCATTCGTCTCGCTATGTGATATTGGGAGGGCAAATTCCGGCCGCTCGCTAAACTGAGCCGACCGCATTATTGAGAGCTGCGAGGAGCGCACGTGGGCCTTGTCGTGCAGAAGTACGGAGGCTCCTCCGTTGCCGATGCCGAAGGCATCAAGCGGGTCGCCAAGCGAATCGTGGAAGCCAAGAAGAACGGCCACCAGGTGGTCGTCGTGGTCTCCGCGATGGGCGACACGACGGACGAGCTGATCGATCTCGCCGAGCAGGTATCCCCGATTCCTACTGGGCGCGAGTTCGACATGCTGCTGACCGCGGGAGAGCGGATCTCCATGGCCTTGCTGGCCATGGCGATCAAAAACCTCGGTCACGAGGCGCTGTCGTTCACCGGCAGCCAGGCGGGAGTCATCACCGACGCGGTTCACAACAAAGCACGGATCATCGACGTCACGCCGGGTCGCATCCGTGACGCGCTCGAGCTGGGCGCGGTCGCGATCGTCGCGGGCTTCCAGGGCGTGTCCCAGAAGAGCAAGGACATCACCACCCTCGGCCGGGGCGGTTCGGACACCACGGCGGTCGCGCTGGCCGCGGCCCTGGATGCCGAGGTGTGCGAGATCTACACCGATGTGGACGGCGTGTTCACCGCCGATCCGCGCGTGGTGAAGAAGGCTCGCAAGATCAACGAGATTCCGTACGAGGACATGCTGGAGCTCGCCGCGAGCGGTTCCAAGGTGCTGCACCTGCGCTGCGTGGAGTACGCGCGCCGGTACAACATCCCCATCCACGTACGGTCGTCTTTCTCCGGCCACCAGGGCACCTGGGTGCGCAACCGGCCGGAAGCGGGAGAAGGAGAAGAAGGCATGGAGCAGGCGATCATCTCCGGGGTCGCGCACGACACGTCCGAGGCCAAGGTCACGGTCGTCGGGGTGCCGGACAAGCCGGGTGAGGCCGCGGCCATCTTCCGCACCATCTCCGACGCCGAGATCAACATCGACATGGTGGTGCAGAACGTCTCCGCCGCGTCGACCGGGCTGACCGACATCTCCTTCACCCTGCCGAAGACGGACGGCCACCGGGCGATGGAGGCGCTGACCAAGGCGAAGTCGCTGATCGGCTTCGACTCGCTGCGCTACGACGACCAGATCGCCAAGATCTCCCTGATCGGTGCCGGAATGCGCACCAACCCGGGGGTCACCGCGACCTTCTTCGAGGCGCTGTCGAACGCCGGGGTCAACATCGAGCTGATCTCGACCTCCGAGATCCGCATCTCGGTCGTCACCCGCGCCGACGATGTGAAGGACGCGGTGGTCGCCGTGCACAGCGCCTTCGGCCTGGACAGCGACAGCGACGAAGCGGTGGTTTACGGAGGGACTGGCCGATGATCGGTCATGGCGGTGCCGCCGGGGGCGACAAGCCCACCCTCGCGGTCGTCGGTGCCACCGGCGCCGTCGGCACCGTCATGCTCTCGATCCTCTCGGAGCGTGCCGACATCTGGGGCGAGATCCGGCTGATCGCCTCGCCCCGCTCGGCCGGCCGGAAGCTGACCGTCCGGGGTGAGCAGGTCGAGGTCATCGCGCTGAGCGAGGAGGCGTTCGAGGGCGTCGACGTCGCGATGTTCGACGTGCCGGACGAGATCTCGGCGCGGTGGGCGCCCATCGCGGCGAGCAAGGGCGCGGTGGCCGTCGACAACTCCGGCGCGTTCCGGATGGACCCCGATGTCCCCCTGGTGGTGCCGGAGGTGAACGCGCACGCGGCCCGGGTCCGCCCGCGCGGCATCATCGCCAACCCCAACTGCACCACCCTGTCGATGATCGTGGCGATGGGCGCGCTGCACGCCGAGTTCGGGCTGAGCGAGCTGATCGTCTCCTCGTACCAGGCGGTCTCCGGTGCGGGCAAGGAAGGCATCGACGCCCTGCGCGAGCAGCTCGCGCTGGTCGCCGGTACGGAGTTGGGCACTCACCCCGGGGACGTACGGCGGGCGGTGGGTGACACCGGGCCGTTCCCGGCGCCGATGGCGCTCAATGTGGTGCCGTTCGCCGGTTCGCTCAAGGAGGACGGCTGGTCCTCCGAGGAGCTCAAGGTGCGCAACGAGTCCCGCAAGATCCTGGGGCTGCCGGAGCTGAGGGTCACCGCGACCTGTGTCCGGGTGCCCGTGATCACCACGCATTCGCTGGCCGTGCACGCGCGGTTCGAGAACGAGGTGACGGTCGAGGCGGCGCACGAGATCCTGGCGGGCGCCCCCGGTGTGGTGCTGTGCGACAACCCGGCGGAGGGCGAATTCCCCACCCCCGCCGACGCCGTGGGCACCGACCCCACCTGGGTGGGCCGGGTGCGGCGGTCGCTGGACGACCCGAGGGCGCTGGAGCTGTTCGTCTGTGGCGACAACCTGCGCAAGGGCGCGGCGCTGAACACCGCGCAGATCGCGGAGGTCGTCGCGGCGGAGCTGGCCGGCGGCGCCGCCGCGAGGTGAGCGGGTCGCAGGGCCCGTCATGTCACCACTTGTGATGTGCGCGGGGCGGGAAAGCAGGACCCCATCGCCCAGTAGGGCCCATCACCGAGCAGGACCCCTCACCAAGCAGGACCCCTCACCGGGTAGGCCCCGCCACCAACTGGGCCCTGCCATCGGATGACGATCTGTGGTCAAGTGAGGGGCCCGGGCCTCCGCAAGGTGAGCGGCCGTCTTAAAGTGACGTTTCACCAGTGCGTCGACCGGCAGATGTGAATATCCTGTGTGCATGTCACTGGCCTGGACCAGCTGAGCTGGGCCGTTGATCTGATCGACGTATTCGCTCCCCGCCCGCTGCAACCGGCAGTGGGCGGGGAGCGTCTTTCCAGCCGCCCCGAAGTGGGCGCGGGGACAACTGGGGCATTGGGGAAGATTTGATGCGCATGGGGGCATTGAACGCATCGTCAAAAGCGGTGCCTCGCGCGTACAACCCTGACAGGGGGCGGCGTGTCCAACAGGCGTGGCAGAGGTATTCGGCATCGCAACGGTTCCAGGGCGCGGCGGCGCGGCGGTACGCCCCCCGCGTACGCCAGGTGGCATGCCCGTGATCGCGCCATGGCCGACGGCCCGCCCCGCGCACATCACAACAGGGCGCGAGGACACTGACGACGCGATGGCAGCGGGCACCACAGTCGATCACCTCACCGAGACCTACCGCGCCCATTACCGGTCGCTGCTCGGTCTCGCCGCGCTCCTTCTCGACGACACCGCGTCCTGCGAGGACGTCGTGCAGGAAGCGTTCATCCGTGTGCACTCGGCGCGCAAGAGAGTCCGGGATCCCGAGAAGACCCTTGCCTATCTGCGGCAGACGGTCGTCAATCTCTCCCGCTCCGCGCTGCGTCGGCGCATCCTCGGGCTGAAGCTGCTCTCCAAGCCGATGCCCGATATGGCCAGTGCCGAGGAGGGGGCGTACGAACAGCTTGAACGCGATCAACTGATCAAGGCGATGAGGGGACTTCAGCGCCGTCAGCGCGAGGTCCTCGTGCTGCGCTACTTCGCCGATATGACCGAGGCCCAGGTGGCCGAGACGCTGGGCATATCGCTCGGCTCGGTCAAGGCGTACGGCTCGCGCGGCATCGCGGCGCTTCGCGTCGCCATGGAGGCTCCGGCATGAACCACATCACACAGACGCCGGACCCGGACGATCCCGGGCGGCGGACGGGCCACGAGCCCGAATCCCGAGAACCAGCGGAGTCCACGCAGCCGAGGGAACCGGTAGAGCCGACGGAGTCCGCGGAGTCCGCGGAGGCCGGTGGGTCCGGCGGGTCTGCGGGTTCCTCGGGAGCCGAGGAGTCCGGTGGGTCCGCGGAGGCCGGTGGGTCCGGCGGGTCTGCGGGGTCTACGGAGGCCGGTGGGTCCGGCGGGTCCTCGGGGTCTGTGGAGGCCGGTGAGACCGCCAGCTCTACGGAGCCTGCGGGGACCCGTGAGTCCGGCGTGTCCACTGGGGTTGCCGGGTCCACTGGGGCTGCCGGGTCCACGGGGGCCGAGGCGTCCACCAGGTCCGCAGCGGCCAGGGAGTCCGCTGCGTCCGGGCAGGGGCGGGTGACGCCCCTCCGGATTCAGCTCGACGACGACGGGCCCGGCGGTGAGGACGAGGAGGCGCTGCGGCGGCTGCTGCACCGCGCCGTCGACGATCTCGAACCGTCCTCCGACTCCCTCGACCATCTGCGGCGCGCCGTGCCCGCCCGCCGTGCGCGGCGGCGCCAGGCCCTGGTCGGGGCCGCGGCCGCGCTGGTGCTCGGCTGCGCGGCCGTACCGGCGCTGGTGCACGTCGCGACCACCAGCAACGGCGCGGACGACCGCCCGGCCAATGCCGCCAGCAGCCACCGCACCCCTGAGACCAGCGGTGGTCGGCACGGCGAGGGCAGTGGCGGCAAGGGCTCCGACGGGCCCGCCGACACGGTCGAGCAGGACAAGGGCGACAAGGACAAGGACAAGGGGAAGGACAAGCCGCCGAAGGGCGAGGAGGAGGGCGGCTCCGGCGGTATGGCCCCCGACCCCTCCAACACGCTGAACGCCACCTCCCCCACCTGCAGCCGCGCCCAGCTCACCAGCGGTGGCGCCGGATCGGTCGGTGCGGCCGACGCCGAGGGGCGGGTCTACGGCTCGTTCCGCGTCGCGAACATCTCGGACAGCGCCTGCACCGTCGAGGGCAGTGGCTCGGTGGGCGCGAGCGCCCAGGGCGGTGCGGACGCCGCGCGGATCCTCGTCGTCGACCATACGGCGGGGGACGCGGCGGCAGGGCTGCCCGACCCGTCCCTCCAGCCGGGCACGCTCATCCTCAAGCCCGGCCAGGCGTACGAGGTCAAGTTCGCCTGGATCCCGGCGGCGGGCGGCGGCACCAGCGGCTGCTCCACCACCGGCACACCGACTCCCGATCCGTCCACGGACCCGGCCCAGGAAGGGCCGCAGGACAACCCCAGCACGGGCGAGCCGGGCGGTGGCGGTGGCGGTGGCGACGGCGGTGAGCCGCCGGACGCGAGCGTCCTGGTCAGCCACACACCGGAGGCGGGCGACCCGGCCGCGGCCAGCGTGACGATCGGCGGCGCCTGCGCCGGAACGATCTACCGCACCGGTCTGCTGGCGTCCCTCTAGAGCGGCCGGCGTCCCTCTGGAGCCGTGGGGCGGCAGCCTCCGGGGGAGCCGCCCCCGGGTGGCCACTGAGGCGCTCCTGAGCCGCCGCGGCGGGGTCCCGGGGCCGACGCGCGGGGGTCTGCGGGGCGGCCCCGCCGCCGGGACCCCGACGCCAAGCCCGTACCGTGGTGGTGTGTATCGGTTTCTGCTGACACCCCGCTGGTGGGTGATCAACGTGTTCACCCTGCTGGCGATCCCGGTCTGCCTCTTCATGGGCAGCTGGCAGCTCAGCCGCTTCGAGACGCGCGTCGACACGCATAACCAGCAGCAGGACGACGCCTCCCGCGAGCGGAAGGCCGCGGCCCGGCCGCTGAGCGATCTGCTGCCGGTCACCGCGAAGACCTCCGGGGAGCGGGCGACCGCCACCGGCCGATACGACACCACACATCAACTCCTCGTGCCCGACAGGCGGCTGGACGGCCGCGACGGCTTCTATGTGCTGACTCTGCTCCGTGTGGACGGGGACGTCGGCGGAGGCGAGAGCGTGGCCGACGGCAAGGCCGGAGCCGGGGCCAAGGACGAGCCCGAGGCCAAGGCCGGAGCCGGGGCCAAGGCGCTGCCCGTCGTCCGTGGCTGGCTCCCCGGCGACGCCGACGATCCGGCGGCCGCCGCCAAGGTGCCCGCGCCCCCCTCCGGTGAGGTGACCGTCACAGGCGCCCTCCAGGCGTCCGAGCACCAGGGCGGCGACGGGGTGAGCGCGGCCGGTGGCCTCCCCCACGGTCAGCTGGGCATGATCAGCGCCGCCTCCCTGGTCAACCTGGTGCCGTACCAGGTGTACGACGCCTGGGTGACCTCCTCCCAGGCTCCCGGGGCCCTGAAGCCGGTGCCCCCCACGGCGGCGGAGGGCACCGGGCTCGACATCAAGGCGTTCCAGAACCTGGGTTACACCGGCGAGTGGTTCGTCTTCGCGGGCTTCGTGATCTTCATGTGGTTCCGGCTGTTCCGTCGCGAGGCCGAGACGGCCCGCGATCTGGCCCTCGGCATCACACCGCCCGAGCCGGCGGCTCCGACGGCGCCGGGTGCGGACCGGACCCCAGATGACGCCGAGCGAACTCGATCTCCAAGCGCAACTGCTTGATCCGCTCCTCGACGACCAGCGAGCCGTGCCCCGCGTCATAGCGGTAGACCTCATGCGGGGCGCCGCGCTGCTCGAGCCGCTCCACATAGTTGTCGATCTGCCGTATGGGGCAGCGGGGGTCGTTCAGCCCCGCGGAGATGTAGACCGGCGCCCGCACCTGATCCACATAGGTCAGCGGGGACGACGCCTCGAACCGCTCCGGCACCTCCTCCGGGGTGCCGCCCAGCAGGGTGCGGTCCATCGCCTTCAGGGCCTCCATCTCGTCGTGGTAGGCCGTCACATAGTCCGCGACCGGGACCGCCGCCAGCCCCAGCGCCCAGGAATCCGGCTGGGTCCCGATCCCCAGCAGCGTCAGATAGCCGCCCCATGAACCGCCGGACAGCACCAGCCGCTCGGGGTCGGCGAGCCCGGAGGCCACCGCCCACTCGCGCACGGCCGCGATGTCCTCCAGCTCGATCAGCCCGACCCGGTGCTTGAGCGCGTCCGTCCACGCCCGTCCGTAACCGGTCGAGCCGCGGTAGTTGACCCGCACGACGGCGAAGCCGTGGTCCACCCAGGCCGCGGGACCCGCCGCGAAGGCGTCGCTGTCATGCCAGGTCGGCCCGCCGTGGATGTCGAAGACCGTCGGGAAGGGACCCTCGCCCGCGGGCTTCTGCACCAGCGCGTGCACCCGCCCGCCGGGGCCGTCCACCCATGCGTCGGTGACCCGCACCGACTCCGGGGCCGCGAAACCCGGCGGGTCCAGCACCGTCCGCCCGCTCGTGGACCGCACCTGGGGCGGCTTCTGGGCCGACGACCACAGGAACTCCACCGTGCCGTCCGGCCGCGCCGTGGCGCCCGAGATCGTCCCCGCCGGGGTCTCCAGACGGGTCAGCTCGCCGGAGCCGAGGTCGTACCGCAGCAGCTCGCTGCGCGCCTGATGGCTGTGCTCGACCAGCAGCGCCGATCCGTCCGGGAACCAGTCCGCCCCGACGTCACCGGGCAGATCGATCGCCAGCGCGGTCTCCACACCGGTCACCGGATCCCACACCATGGGCTCCCACCGGCCGCGCCGCTGGTGCCCGACCAGCAGTCGGGTGTCCCCCTCGACGGGCGCGAAGCCCATCACGGACAGGCCCAGCTCCTCGGTGCCGCCCTTGGTGTCGTCCAGCTCCGCGACGGCCGTCCCGTCCAGCCGCAGGACGCGGATCGCCGAGTGCATCGCGTCGCCGTGCTCGGTGTGCTCGATCGCGATCAGCGTCCCGTCATGGGAGAGATCGCCCACTCCGGCGGACTCGCGATGCCGGTAGATTTCCTCGGGCTCGCCGCCCGGCCGCACCACATGGATGGTCGAGCCGTCCTCGTCGGTGGACCGCCCGATGACCGCCGTGCCGTCGCGGCCCAGTGCGAGCCCCGCGGGATAGGAGGGGTCAAGGCCGGGGGCCGCGGGCTCGTCGGCCGGGCGCTCGTCCCCCTCGCCGCCGCTGAACGGCTGGCGCAGCCACACCCCGAACTCATCACCATCGGTGTCCGAGAACCACCAGATCCACCGGCCGTCCGGCGACAACACCCCGTCGGTCGTCCCATTCGTCCGGTCCGTGACCTGCCGCTGCGCACCGGTCGCCCGATCCCATGCGTACAGCTCGTAGGTGCCCGTGGCGTTGGAGACGAACAATGAGTGGTCCGGGGCCTCTTCCGCCCAGTCGGGCAGCCCCACTCGCGGCGCCCGGAAGCGCTTTTCCCAGTCCGGCATGGATTCCGTGCTCTCAGTCATGCTCACCATTCTGCGCCGCACCCCGACATCCGCGCTGGCGTCGCCCCGCGCCTGTGGATAACGTTCCCGGCGGGATGGACGGGGGCCGTACACCGAGGGGGAGCTGATGGCCGACATAGCCGCGACAGTGGAGACGTACTGGGCAACGGCCCAGGCCAGGGACTGGCGGGCATTCGGTGCCACGCTCGCCGACGACGTCCGCTACGAACTGCCGCAGACCCGCGAGCGGGTGCTCGGCCGGGACGGCGTGGTCCGCTTCAACGCCGAGTACCTGGGCGAGTGGAGTCTGGAGGTCGAGCGCGTCATCGCCGACGGCGAACAGGCGGTCTCCTGGGTGCGCTTCAGCGAGGACGAGGAGGAGACACAGGCGATCAGCTTCTTCACCGCCGCGGCGGACGGCCGGATCCAGACCATCACCGATTTCTGGCCGGCGCCGTACGAGCCTCCGCGTGAGCGCGAGCAAATGGTCGAGCGCTTCTGAGGGGTTCTGGCCGTGGTTCTGGCTGTGGTCCTGGCTGTGGTTCTGGCCGCTTCCGACTGCTCGCAGGCACCGCCGGGCGGCAGCTCGAACTCTTCCGTCCGCACCCGTCCGTAGCTCCTTCGTGCGCGATTGCGCCCCTTCCCCCTGGCCCTACCCCTCCGGCTCCCGCCCTTCCGGGCACCGCCTCTCCGGCCCCGGCCCCAGCCCCTCCTCCCCTTCCCCCCGACCCTTCCCCGGGCTCCGCTACCTCAGCAGCACCGGCAGCTCGTCCACGCCATAGACGATGGAGAGCTTCCGGAAGGAGAGCTTCTCCGCCGGTACGGCGAGTCGCATCTCGGGGAACCGCCGTATGAGGGCGGGGTAGGCGGCCCGGAGCTCCATCTTGGCCAGCTCCGCGCCGATGCAGCGGTGGATGCCGTATCCGAAGGCCAGGTGCGAGGGGGCCTGCCGGTGCGGATCGACCCGCTCCATGTCCGGGCCCAGCTTCTCGTCGCGGTTGGCGCCGCTCAGTGAGCACAGCACCAGATCGCCGGCGGATATCCGCGTGCCCGCGATCTCCATGTCCTCGCGGGCGAACCGCGGGAAGGCCACCTGCACGACCGTGAGATAGCGCAGCAGCTCCTCCACGAACGGGTCCACGGAATTGTCGTGATCACGTATCGCGGCGAAGTGCTCGGGGGCCTGGAGCAGCACCAGCGTGCCCAGCGCCAGCATGCTCGCCGTCGTCTCCAGACCGCCGGTCAGCACCCCGTCGGCGAGCCCGGCCAGCTCCTGGTCGTCGACTTCATCGCCGTGCTCCTTCACCAGCATGCCGAGCAGCCCGTCGCCGGGCGTCTCACGCTGCTTCCGCACGATCCCGTGCAGATAGGAAAGGGAGTCCGACATCGCGCCGAGGGAGGCGTTCGCCCCGCCGAAGAGGTCGAAGCGCGCGGTGCTGTGGCGCTGGAAGTCATCGCGGTCCTCGTACGGCACCCCGAGCAGTTCGCAGATGACCAGCGCGGGAATGGGGAGGGCGAATGACTCCACGAGATCCACCGGGCCCTCGGCCGCCGCCATCTCGTCCAGGCGCTCCTCCACGATGGAGTGGATGCGCGGGGTGAGCCTGCTGAGCCGCCGCATGGTGAATTCGGGCGTCAGCAGGCGTCGCAGTCTCGTATGCGTCGGTGGATCGCTGAAGCCGAGACCTCCCGGATTCTGCTGCGGGGCGACGCCGATGTTCCGTTCCGCGAGGTTGGTGAAATCGGAGCTGAACCCCTTCGCCTTTCCGAGCACCGCCTTGGTCTCGTCATATCCGGTGACAAGCCAGGCATTGATGCCGAAAGGCAGCCATATCTTGCTGATGGGTTCTTTTGCCCTGGTTCGGGACAGATCGGTAATGGGGTCGAGTCCATCGCGCCTCAGCGGCGCCAGCGTGGCGTCCGGGAGGAACGACATCTTGGACAAGTCGAAGCCGTTCTTCTGAATTCTCGAAAAGTACTTGCGGCCCAGCCAGGAGACGATGTTTGAGCGGAGATTCGACATGGGCGCAATACTGCCCTGCCATGGCCGGCCGGCCATGCTCCGGTGCCGGACGTGCCCCGGTGTGATGCGCCACAACGCACGTGCTCCCTGCTCGGGCGGGCGCGCCGGTGGGCATCAAGGTGGCGCCGACCGCGAAATCAGAGGAAAGTGGAGATATCGGGCATGATGCACGAGCGATGACGGCTGCCTGCGGGACGCCTGTGGCGCCCCCAGGGACATGAGTGAGGTGAGCGGCCTTGCGGGAGAGGTTCCGTGCTGTCCAGGGCGCACCGTGCTGGGTGAGTCTCATGGCAGCGGATCTGGACCGCGCGCACACCTTCTACGGAGAGCTCTTCGGCTGGGGCTTCCGCCCTACCCGGCAGGGGCACGGCCGTTACACCATCGCGTACACCGAGGGCGGCGTACCGACCGTCGGCATCGGCGCCTCGTCCCCGTCGGCGGGGGTGACCCTCCCGGTCACCTGGACCACGTACTTCGCGGCCGACAGCGCGGACGAGGTGGCCTCGCGCGTCCAGGAGCGCGGTGGCACGGTCGCCGTCGGGCCGCTGGAGTTCGGCAGCGGCCGGGTGGCCTGGGCGGCCGACCCGGACGGGGCCAACTTCGGCATCTGGGAGGGCGATCTGACCTCCGCCTGGTGGGGCGAGCGCAGACCGGGCGCGCCCGTATGGCTGGAGCTGCGCACCCGCGACGCCTTCGAGGCGGCGCTCTTCTATGGGCGGGTCTTCGGCTGGGACAGCCAGGAGCGCGAGCGCTGCGACGTCCGCTTCGAACACGACCGGGTGGTCCTTCATATCGACGGTAAGGCGGTCGCGGGGCTGCGCGGTGGAGCCATCGAGGCCGCCCCGGACCCGAACGTCCGGCCCCGCTGGCGGGTCTATTTCTGCGTGAAGGACGTCGACGAGGTCGCCGAACGCGCCGCGGAGCTCGGCGGCGGCATCCTCGCCCCGCCGACCGATACCCCCTATGGGCGCGTCGCGGCGCTGCGCGACCCGGAGGGCGGAATCTTCAACGTGGCGGCGATCAGGAATGAACCGGCCGAGGGGAATGCCGCTTCCGCGGGGCGCGACTGAGGAGCAGCGCGGGAGAGCGTGTGCTCGCCGCCGAGGGGCGCTCGATCGGTTACGTCGTGTGCACGAGACGTGCGGACGAGACGTGTGCACGAGACGTGTGACGCGGGGTCGAGACGTGTGAACGAGACGTGGGGTCGAGATCGTGATCAGGGCGAGCGAACCGGGCCTCGACGGTCGTAGGTGATGCCGCCTACGATCGGAGATACGGCATCGCGTGTCGGTCACCGGCTGGGTGAGGCATGGAGGTGCCCGTGAGATTGCCTTACGGAGGCATTCCACAGTGTCTGTCGAGTTGAATCACACGATCGTCCATTCTCTGGACAACCGCGAATCCGCGGAATTCCTGGCGAACATCCTTGGCCTCGAGGTGGGAGAAGAGTGGGGCCCGTTCGTTCCGCTGGAGACGAGTAACGGCGTCACCCTGGACTTCGCCACCATTCCCGGTGAGTCGATCGTCATGCAGCATTACGCGTTCCTCATCTCGGACGAGGAATTCGACGCGGCTTTCGAGCGGATCCGGCAGCAGGGGGTCACGTACTACGCCGATCCCCATCTGAAGCAGCCGGGCGAGATCAACCGCCATCACGGCGGGCGCGGGCTGTACTTCATGGACCCGGCCGGTCATGGCATGGAGATCATCACTCGCCCGTACGGCAACGAGGAGTAGCCCGGGGCGGCCCTGGACCATGGGCCCCGCATCGGGCTAGACCCTGAACGACGAACGGGCCGGGGCGGGTGCGCCCCGGCCCGCTTTCGCGTCGCGGTCAGCGGTCAGTGGTGTCGGTGTTCGGCGCCAGCGGTCAGCGGCCGGCGGCCAGCGGCAAGCAGTCGGCGGCCAGCAGTCAGCAGTCGGCGGTCAGCCGGGCCGGTTCTCGTCGTGCCGCATCCCATCCCGGTGCTCCCGCCACTCCCGGACGACCTCGTCGATGTCGAAGGGCGTGAGGTTGAGCGGGGGGCCGGGCGGGGGCCGCCGGAGCGCCTCACGGATCTTGTCATTGACCTCCGAGAGGATCTCCCGCACCACCCGTTCCGAGGGCGCCCTTTCCACGGCGGCGAGCGCGTCCTCCGCTTCTTTGCGCAGTACGAGTGTCGGGGGCAGAAACGACAGATTCTCGCGGGCCATCTTCTCCTTGACCCACCACAGATCGTCGTAGGGCTTGTCGAGGTTCGGGAGAGGTTTTCCCTTTCCCGGGAGGTTCGCGAACGCGCCGCGTTCCTCGGCCTCGCGGATCTGTCGGTCGGCCCATGTTTCGAAGCTGATGCCCGGTGGCTTTCGCTCGGTCACCCTCAGATTCTCCCTCGGACGGCGCGAAACGCGCCACCGGTCGTTTCAGAGGTGGGAGGAGAGGACCGGCAGCAGATCCTGGAACGTCCGGCCGGTGGCGGGCGCGCCGATCGCCGACATCTGCCAGGCCCCGCCTGCCCCGCCCTCGCGGTGCACCTTGGCCATGATCTGGGCCGTGTAGGGGCCGCCACCGCTCAGGGTGTAGCGGGCCAGCTCCTGTCCGTTGGTCTCGTCGATCAGACGGCAGAAGGCGTTCTGCACCTCGGCGAAGGTCTGTCCGGTGAAGGAGTTCACCGTGAACAGGATCTGATCGACATGGGCCGGAACGCGCTGCAGATCGATCAGGATCGATTCATCGTCGCCGCCCTGACCGGTGCCACCGACGAGGTTGTCGCCGGTGTGCCGTACGGATCCGTCGTCGCTCGTCAGATGCTGGAAGAACACGACGTCGACGGCTTCCCGCCCGGCGAACAGCACGGCCGAGGCGTCCAGGTCGATCTCCTTGGCGGTCAACCGGGCGAGTAACCCCTTGCGCGGCGCGGCCTGCCAGCCCAGGCCCATGCGCACCGCGCTGAGCTCGCCCCCGTCGGACTTGCTCAGGTTGATCCGCTGGCCCTTGGCCAGATTTACGGTCATGTGCTTCCTTTCTCGCTCTTCTGATTCATCCGGGACGGGCTTTGCGACATCTTCAGCCGGTCGCGTAGAAACGGCAGGATGCCGCGGTGAAGAAGGGTCCTCAGCCAGGCGTCGCGGGCCGTGGCCACGGCCGCGTCATCCCGGCGCCTGATGTGGGGCGGGTACGTGTACGGAAGCCGTTGGGCGCGCGGGTGCTGGTCGGGGGCCGACGAGGTGCGGTGGCGTACGGCGGTGGCGAGCAGGCAGGCCACTCCCGCCGCCAGAGTGACCGCCGCGATCGTCGCGCTGGTCAGCCCGGCGGTCAACAGTGCCTCGGCCAGCTCGCATTGGGAGGGGAAGAGCTTCAGCAGTCCGCCGAGGAGCAGAAAGGCCGCGGCGGCCGTAGCGAACGCCTCGCTCTCCACCGGCGCCCGGGAGCACAGCCGTTGGACGTCCGCGTCCCCGGTGGCCCCGTTGCGCCGCAGGGCCCCACGGATCTCCGCCGTACGCAGCGCCCGCTCGAAGTCGGGCCTGTCCTCGGCCCATAACCCGGGTGGGGCGGTCATGTCCGCTTTCTCGATGTGTCCGAACCGTATGAGCTGCGCGAGCCATCCGGCTGCGCAGACCGCGTAGCCGCGCGCGCCGCGTGAACCGGCCGCCGGGCCCGCCTCAGGAGGGAAGGGCGGGCCCGACGGCCGCGGGGGAGCGCGTCAGAGATTGACGCCGAAGTCGGAGGCGATGCCCGCGAGCCCCGAGGCGTACCCCTGGCCGACCGCGCGGAACTTCCACTCCGCGCCATTGCGGTAGAGCTCGCCGAAGACCATCGCCGTCTCGGTCGCGGCGTCCTCGCTCAGGTCGTAGCGGGCGAGTTCGGCGTTGTCGGCCTGGTTGACCACCCGGATGAACGCGTTGCGGACCTGGCCGAAGTTCTGGTCGCGGCTGTCCGCGTCGTGGATGGAGACCGGGAAGACGATCCTGGCGATCTCGGCGGGCACGGCGGCCAGATCGACCTTGATGGCCTCGTCGTCGCCCTCGCCCTCACCGGTCAGATTGTCGCCGGTGTGCTCCACGGAGCCGTCGGGGCTGGTGAGGTTGTTGTAGAAGACGAAGTGCCGGTCGGACGCGACCTTCCCGGCCTCGTCGCACAGCAGGGCGCTGGCGTCGAGGTCGTAGGCGGTGCCCGTCGTCGTCCGTACGTCCCAGCCCAGGCCGACGACGACCGCGCTCAGGCCCGGCGCCTCCTTGCTCAGCGAGACGTTGCCGCCTTTGGACAGGGAAACTCCCACGATCTTCTCCAAGCGCTCGGTGGACCGGAGTTAAAATCTACAGCACTGTAGAAGTTGGTGGGGTGGGGGCGGAGAGGTTGGCGCGATCTGGCGGGCCGGGACCGGACCGGGCCGGGCCGGGCCGGGGGACGACAGCCAATCGGCCCATCGACCGACCATCGGCCGTCCCCCACCGCCCCCACCGACTCATCGGCCTACGCGGTGGCGAGCGACACCTCGGTCGACTTGATCAGCGCGGTGACGCGGCTGCCCTCGGTGAGCCCAAGCTCCGCCGCGGCGTCCTGGGTGATGGCGGCCGTGATCTCCTGGTCAGCGCCGATGGCGATGACAACGGTGGCCATGGCGGCCCCGAGGGTGAGGCGGGTGACCGTGCCCGGGAGACGATTGCGGATGCTCAGCCCCGAGACCTCCCCGGTGGCCAGAGCCACCTCGGTGGCCTTGGCCAGCGCCGTCACCTCGGAGCCCTCCCCAATACCGAGCTCCTTCACGGCGCTCATGGTCACTGCGGCCGTCACCATCTGACCCCCGGACAGCCGCCCCTGGACCGTGGCCATGGCCTCGCCCGGGGTCACGGACACGACGGTGGCGGGGAGCTGATTGCGGATGCTGAGACTCATCGGTGCATCACCCCGGAGGCGGAGGTCAAGGGCCTGATACGCCTCACCCTAGGCACCCACCCAAGGATCCGCGCGCCGACGCACGACGCCTCCCCACAACGCGCGCCCCCACGCCCTCCTGCCCCACGTCCCCCCGGTGCCCCCACGATGCCTGACCGCCCACCCACCCCGCACCACCCGTCGCCCAGACGCACCCGGCCGCCCACCCCACGTACGATCGGACGAATGCGCCGCTCTCCCGCCGACCTCGTCCGCGAATTCCACCTGGCCTTCGGCCTCGACGCACATACGACCCCCACTGAGGTCTCACCGGAACTCGCCGCCCACCGCCAGGACCTCCTGGCCGAGGAGTGCGCCGAAGTAGCCGAGGCGAGCGCCCACGGCACCCTCGACCACCTGGCCCATGAACTGGCCGACGTCGTCTACGTCGCCTACGGCACCGCCTTGGTCCACGGCATCGACCTCGACGAGGTGATCGCCGAGATCCACCGGGCCAACATGACCAAACTCGGCCCCGACGGCCGCCCCACCCTGCGCGCCGACGGCAAGGTCCTCAAGGGCCCCCACTACCAGGCCCCCGACATCCCGGCCGTCCTCCGCCGCCAGGGCTGGACCGACGCGTCCACCGCATCCACGGCGTCCACCGCATCAACGACGTCCACCCCATCCGCCGGGTCCGACGCATCCGCCGTGTCCGCCGCATCCAACGAGTCCGCCGGATCCGCCGCGTCCGAATAGGCGACCGGCGGCCCGGCCACTGCCGCCCCGGCGGTTGACACCCCGAGCACCCCCGCGCCACCATCCGGCCGATGGAGATCGCGACCTGACACCAGCCGAGCGCCGTGTCTGGGAGGCGTTTCCGCTGGGCGAGGCCGTGGATATGCGCGAGAGCCCCGACTCTCCTACACCCTCATCGTCACCGGCTGGGTCCTGGCCACCACCATCGCGGCGGGCATCACCCGCTCCCTGAGCCGCCAATAGCGGCCTGGCCGGATGGATGCCGGCCAACGCGGAAGCCACGCCGTGCCTGACCGACGGCTGGGAGTGCGGGGGCCGCGGACCACTCGGCACGTCTGACGCTGCCCCAAAACCCGTGGAATCACGTGCCTGGCCGTGCCAGGCTGGGCGGCGTCGAAGGGGTGTAGCTCAGAGGCCAGAGCGCCGGTCTCCAAAACCGGATGTCGCAGGTTCAACTCCTGTCACCCCTGCCATAGCCGCATGGAACCGAGCACGGTCTCGGAAGGAACACCGGTGATCTCGCGGAACCCCGCAGGGTCACCGGCGTTCGCGGTTGGCCGTGCCGGAATGCCCCGGTCCTGTTGCAGTCGGATGGCTCCTCGTGTGGCTCTCCGACATGAGAGGCATGTCAGTCGGCACAGTTGCCCAACCCCCCTGCGTACAGGCAGAACCTCACGACGGCGACCAGCTGGCGGGCGCCATCGATGTGCCGTTGGCGAACATCGTCGTGGTCACGCGGTTCTTCACTCACTGCGGGCGGCAGGGCGTTGTGGGTCAATTCGAGTGCGCTGAGCGTCAAGGACATTCCTCCTGAGCTCAGGAAGGATTCGAGGCCAGGGCCCCGCGAGGGGGCAGTGATCGACTCGGAGCACCGGAGAAGGCAGGAAGCATGATGAACAGGAAGACGGCTCTGGCCGCGGGCGCTCTGGCCATCGTGTTCGGCACCGCGGTCCCGGCAGCGGCCGCGCCGACGACGGCCGCGTCCCGCACGGGGACGTTCTACGGCACCTATCAGCACTCCGACGGGTGCGTGTACCTGCGTTCCGCGGCCGGATACCACTATCTGTTGGAGGGCTACACGATGGGGGGCAACGGCGGCCTGTACAAGAAGGGCGGCGGCTTCATCGCGTACCCCGGCTGGAAGATCGCGGCACACGGCACCCAGTACAACAAGACCAGCACCACGTTGTGTACGACGTGGGGTGCCTACAGGAGGATCAAGGCGACCTCGATCTACGCCTACTGAACGGTGTCCTGTCCGGTCCGGGCTCGGGCGTGGCCAGGAATCGGCGGTAGTCACGCAGTTAGTCACGCACAACGCGTCAGGCCCGGTACTGATCTCTCAGTACCGGGCCTGACCTGTGTTCCTTCAGTCGGGGTGGCGGGATTTGAACCCACGACCTCTTCGTCCCGAACGAAGCGCGCTGCCAAGCTGCGCTACACCCCGAAGCAACGAGCTCTACTTTAGCGGACCTGTGGCCAGAGACGAAATCCGGTTTCCGAGGTCTCGCAGGTCGGGGCGTTCCGGGCGGGCTCGGCGGGTGGAGGTGGGGTCAGGGGGTCTGAGGGGTGAGGGTGAGCAGGGTGGCTTCGGGGGGGCAGGCGAAGCGGACCGGGGTGTAGCGGTTGGTGCCGCAGCCCGCGGAGACGTGGAGGTAGGAGGTGTGGCCGCCGGCCTGGTGCTGGGAGAGGCCCTTGACCCGGCGGGTGTCGAGGTCGCAGTTGGTGACCAGGGCGCCGTAGAAGGGGATGCACAGCTGGCCGCCATGGGTGTGGCCGGCGAGGATCAGGGGGTAGCGGTCGGCCGTGAAGGCGTCGAGGACGCGCAGGTACGGGGCGTGGACCACGGCAAGGGAGAGGTCGGCGCCCGCCTCGGGGCCGCCGGCCACCTCGGCGTAGCGGTCGCGCTTGATGTGGGGGTCGTCGAGGCCGGTGAGGGCGATCTCGATGTCCTCCAGCTTCAGTCGGCCGCGCGTGTTCGACAGCCCGACCCAGCCGGCCGCGTCGAAGGCGTCACGCAGCTCCGTCCACGGGTTGTGGATGGCGCCGACGACCGGGGCGTTGCCGTTCAGCCCGTGCCGTCCGGTGGCCTTCTCGAGCAGATAGCGGGCGGGGTTGCGCGGCTTCGGGCCGTAGTAGTCGTTCGAGCCGAAGACGTACGCGCCGGGGAACTCCATCAGCGGGCCCAGCGCGTCCAGGACCTCCGGCACGCCCTCCGGGTCCGAGAGGTTGTCGCCCGTGTTCACCACGAAGTCGGGGCGCAGTCCGGCGAGGGACTGGAGCCAACGCTGCTTCTTGCGCTGTCCGCTCACCAGGTGGATGTCGGAGATCTGCAGGACGCGCAGGGGTCGCATCCCCCGCGGGAGCACCGGAACGGTGATCCGCCGGAGCCGGAAGGACCGGACTTCGAAGCCGGCGGCGTAGGCGAGGCCGGCCGCGCCGACCGCCGTGATTCCCAGGGGTACTCCGTATCGCGCGCGCATGGTGTCCATGGTCGCAGAACGCCGCCGGGGGAGAAATCTTCGGGTGATTCCCGGCCAGTGCTGGCAGACTCGACGCCATGACCACCACGCTCAAGTCCAGGCTGCAGGACGATCTCACCGCGGCGATCAGGGCGCGCGACGAGCTGCGTTCCTCGACTCTCCGGCTCACCATCAGCGCGATCACGAAGGAAGAGGTCGCGGGCGAGAGGGCCCGTGAGCTGTCCGACGCCGAGGTGGAGAAGATCGTCGCGCGGGAGTCCAAGAAGCGCCGTGAGGCGGCCGAGGCGTTCGAGAAGGGTGGACGCGCGGCGCAGGCCGAGCGGGAGCGGGCGGAGGGCGAGGTGCTCGCCGAGTATCTGCCGAAGCCCCTTACGGACGACGAGCTGGACGCGCTGGTGGCCGAGGCCGTGGGGGAGGCCGCGGCGGGCGGTGCCGAGGGCCCGCGGGCCATGGGCGCCGTGATGAAGATCGTGAACCCGAAGATCGCCGGGCGGGCGGACGGCGGCCGGGTCGCCGCCGCGGTGAAGCGGCAGCTCGCGGGCGGGTAGCCAGCGGGCGGCCAGCCGGCGGGTAGCTCCCGCTCACTGCCGGGCGGTCCTCGCGTTGCGCCGGGCGGACCTGGTGTTGCGCCGGGCGGTCCTCGCGTTGCGTTAGGTGGCGTGCGCTGTGCGTTCCGTCGTGGCCCGCTGTGTGCGTTGCGTTGTCTTGCGCTTGCGGATCGCAGCGTCGTCATCACGCCCACACGCCGAAGGGGGCCGGACATCACTGTCCGGCCCCCTTCGGCGCTTCAGCGCGCGGCTTCGCTACCTCGGCCAGTGCCAGCCGCCGTCCGCATTGCCGTTACCGCCATTGCCGCCGTTGCCGCCATTCCCGTTGCCGCCGCCGATCAGGTCCGGGGGCAGGGAGATGTCCGGCCACGGGTTGTCCTCGCCGCCGCTGCCGCCGCCGTCGTTGCCACGGCCCGGCTTGTGGTCGCGGTCGCCCGGCTTCTTGCCGTCGTGGGGCTTGCGCTCGTTCGGGTCCTTGATCGGGACCTTCACGAAGTTCGGCGCCGGCTTGCCCTCCAGCGCGCCGCTCATCGCGTCCTTCCAGATCGGGCCGGGGGTGTCCGCGCCGTAGACCTTGTCGTGGGGGACGCCGCCGATGGTGATGTTCTCCATCTTGACGCCCTTGGCGCCCGGGCCGCCGACCCACACCGCACCGGCCAGGTTCGGGGTGTAGCCGACGAACCACGCGGCCCTGCGCTCGTCCGTCGTACCCGTCTTACCGGCGCTCGCTCGGCTCTGGAGGCCGGCCTGCTTGCCGGTGCCGTCCTCGACCACTCCGCGCAGCAGCGTGTTGATGGTGTCCGCGGTCTTCGCCGACATCGCACGGGAGCACTTCGACTGCGGGACCTTGAGCTCCTTGCGGTCCGGGCCGGTGATCGACTCGATGAAGACCGGGGAGCAGTAGACACCGCGGTTGGCGAAGGTCGCGTAGGCGTTGGCCATCGTCAGCGGCGAGAAGCCCTCGGAGCCGAGGGTGAGGGAGGGCACCTGGTTGTGCTCCTTGCCGTCGGCGCGCTTCACCCCCATCTTGTCGGCCATCCGCGTCACCGGGCAGACCCCGATGTCGCTGATCAACTGGACGAAGTAGGTGTTGACCGACTTGGCGGTCGCGTCCCGCATCCCGTACGGGCCGACCTCTTTCTCGTTCTCGTTCTCGACGGTCGCGCCCTCGTCGTTGGTCCAGGTGCCCTTGCAGGTGGTGACCGGGCTCGGATACGCCATCTTGTACGGCGAGGAGTAGCGCTGGTACGGCTTCTTGCCCTGCTCGATCGCGGCCGCCGCGGTGATCGGCTTGAACGTGGAGCCGACCTGGAAGCCGTAGTTCGAGCCGCCCATGGACTTGTCCGCGGACAGGTTGATCTGGGTCTCGTTCTCGCCGAAGCCGTACGGCCTGGACTGGCCCATCCCCAGCACCTTGCCCGTGCCCGGCTCGACGAGCGTCACGGCGGTGGCCACCGGGTCGGACTGGTAGACATGCGCCTTGATCGACTTCTGAACCGACTTCTGGGCCTTCGGGTCGAGCGTCGTACGGATCGTCAGGCCGCCCTGGGTCCAGCGCTTGGCGCGCGCCTCCGCCGTCTTGCCGAAGGCCGGGTCGTTGAGCAGGGTCTCCCGGACGTAGTCACAGAAGAACCCGGCGCCCTGGACGGCCGTGATGCAGCCACTCCTGGGCATGCTGACCTTCAGGCCGAGCGGCTTCTTCTGGGCCGCGGCGGCCTGCGCCGGAGTGATGTCCTTCACCTGGGCCATGCGCCGCAGAACGGTGTCGCGGCGCTCCTTGGCGGACTTCGGGGCGCTGACCGGGTCGTAGCGGCTGGGCGACTGGACGAGACCGGCCAGCAGCGCCGCCTGCTCCAGCTTCAGGTCCTTGGCGGACTTGCTGAAGTAGCGCTGGGCCGCGGCCTCGATGCCGTACGCCTGCTGCCCGAAGAAGGTGATGTTCAGGTAGTTCTCGAGGATGCGCTTCTTGCCCAGTTCCTTTTCGACCTTGATCGCGTACTTCAGTTCCTTGATCTTGCGGCCTATGGACTGGCGGGTGGCCTGGGCGACCTTCTCCTTGTCGTCGCCCGCCTCCTCGACGAACACGTTCTTCACATACTGCTGGGTCAGTGTGGAGGCGCCCTGGGAGACCCCGCCGTCCTGCGCGTTGGTGTTGACCGCGCGCAGCACGCCCTTGAGATCGACCGCCCCGTGCTCGTAGAAGCGGGCGTCCTCGATCGCGACGATCGCCTGCCGCATATAGGGGGAGATGTCGTTGAGCTTCACGATCGTCCGGTCGCGGGAGTAGACCTTCGCGATCTCTCCGCCCTCGGCGTCCAGGATCGTCGTCCGCTGGCTGAGCGGCGGCGTCTTGAGATTGGCCGGAATTCCGTCGAACTCCTCGACCGTTCCCTTGGCCGCGAGGCCGAGCGCCCCGACGGCGGGAAGCGCGAGCCCGGCCATCACGGCTCCGGCCAGCGCGCTGACGCCGAGGAACTTGGCGGCCTGTTGAGCGGTGGACAGCCCGCCGCTCGAGCGCGTGTTTCCCATAGGACGCAGCCTACGTCTCGAATCGCCGGACAGGGGACCGGGTGTTCGCATACGCTGTTTCACGCCAGCCACAGGTGAGTGGCTGAGCCACACCTCCACCCTCACTCAAGTGAGTGATGAGACCTGCCCGGATTGCGGCCTCCGCCCCGAACTGCCCCTTGTTCGGCGGGTGAACTGCCCACATTTGCACTAGTAATCGCAAATGTCGTCAGCTCACTCCGTTGGGTGATCTGCCGCGTACCCATAGTCCGTTCGGACCATCCAAGATTGGGCCTGCAGGGGGTGTTGCGCCTTGTCTCGCTTCCGTAACGTCCTCAACTGGCGACGGTGAATATGCCGTTTGTCGCCGTGGGGGAGCTCCGATTCGGGAGAGGACGGCGCCAGCATGGGCTGGGTAACCGACTGGAGTGCGCAGGCCGCCTGCCGCACTACTGATCCAGATGAACTGTTCGTCCAGGGCGCGGCACAGAACAGGGCCAAAGCGGTCTGCACCGGATGCCCGGTGCGCACCGAGTGCCTTGCGGATGCCTTGGACAACCGCGTGGAGTTCGGCGTGTGGGGAGGGATGACCGAGCGCGAGCGGCGAGCACTGCTGCGCCGCCGGCCGACGGTGACCTCCTGGCGCAGGCTCCTGGAGACCGCGCGCGTCGAGTACGAGCGCAGCGCGGGGATTCTGCCCTTCGACGACGAGGACTACGAGCGCTTCGCCGCGGTCGGATAGGCCGGACGGCGGTGCGCCGGCGGTCGGCTGACGGCCCGCCGGTGTGAGCGTCTTGCCTCACCATCACCTCACCCACCTCTCGTCATCGGTACGAGTGGGGGTGCGAGTACGGCGCGCCTCGTCAGGGGCGGGTATGGGTACGCGCACGCCTCCGAGCACGACCGCGGCCAGGGCCGCGGTCGGCCGTGGGGCGCGAGTGACATGGGTCGCGCGTGACATGGGTGACGCGGGCTGACGGGTCGGTGCGGGCCGGGGGTTGGTCTGCGGCTGGTCTGTGCTGGGGCTGCGACTGATCCGCGATTGATCTGCCGCCACCTGCGCCACTGGTCACGCTCTGCGCCGCCGGTGACTGCGGCCTGCCGTGTGCCGTGCGCTGCGTGCCGTGGCCGTGTGTGTGCGCCGTCGGGTGCCAAGCGCCGCTCGCTGTGCAGCCGTGTCCGCTGAGACCCGCTACGCGCGCCCGCGCGTCTGCTTACCTCGGCTTGCCTCGGCGCGTCTGCCTGTCTCGGCGATGGTCGCCCAGGCCGGTCACCGCGGTACGGCGCCGCCGTCCATCACCGCTCTCCGTCATGCGTGCTGCCTGCCGTGCGTCTGCGTCTCCTTCATGCGCGTTCATGCGCGCTGCCGACCGCCGCGCGGGCACCGACTCAGCCCGCGCGTTTGGTCCGTTCCAGTGGGACCGCGAGGCGATCGCCGATCGCTCGCAGCCCTGCCAAGTCGTGTACGTCGCCAGGGAGTGCGGCCACTTGGGCCACCGGAACCTCGGGGTGGAGCGCCGTGAAGCGGTCGTGTGTGCGCTGCTCGCGTCCGAGCACCTGCATACGCTCCGCGTGCAGCCGAAGCAGGCCCGCGGCGAGCCGCTCCGCCGACGAGTCCGCCGACGTGGGGGAGACGTCGGGGTCCGCTGCCGAGGGGTTCCGCGCTTGAGCATTCCCTGAGGGGGGATCGACAAATCCGCCCTCGGCAAGATTTTCTGCCCCGGCATCGTTCTTGGCCGGATCGCTTTCCTCCGCCGCGGTCGCGAGCGCATTCGCGAGCGCATCGTCCGGGTCAGCCGTATCAACCGCATCGTCTGGATCAGCCGCATCGTCCGGATCCGCCGGATCCGCGGGGTCGCCCGTCAGGGAAAGGATTTCCGCGGCGGCCAACGCCCGTTCCGCCGACAGCTGTTCGGCCCCGCTGCCGTGCACCCGGTTCAGCACCAGCCCGGCCAGCGGCATCTGGTCCGCGGCCAGGCGTTCGACGAAGTACGCGGCCTCCCGCAGGGCGTCCCGCTCGGGTGCGGCCACCACGAGGAAGGCGGTACCGGGAGCCTGCAGTAGCCGGTAGGTGGCCTCCGCGCGAGTGCGGAATCCGCCGAACATGGTGTCCATCGCGGCAGCAAACGTCTGCACGTCGCGCATCAGCTGCCCGCCGAGCACCTTGCTGACCGTGCCCGTCATCATCGACACGCCCACGTTCAGGAACTTCATCCCGGCCTTGCCGCCCACCTTCGCCGGCGCCATCAGCACCTTGATGAACTTCCCGTCCAGGAAGGAGCCGAGACGTTTCGGCGCGTCCAGGAAGTCCAGCGCCGACCGGCTGGGCGGGGTGTCGACGATGATCAGGTCCCATTCGTCGCGGGCCCGGAGCTGGCCGAGCTTCTCCATGGCCATGTACTCCTGCGTGCCCGCGAAACCGGCCGAGAGCGACTGGTAGAAGGGGTTCGCGAGGATGGCCCGGGCGCGCTCGGGGTCGGCGTGCGCCTCGACGAACTCGTCGAACGTCCGCTTCATGTCCAGCATCATGGCGTGCAGTTCGCCGCCGTTCCCGTCGCCGATGCCCTCCACCCGGCGCGGGATGTTGTCCAGCGCGTCGATGCCCATGGACTGGGCGAGCCGGCGGGCCGGGTCGATGGTGAGGACGACGACCTTACGGCCGCGCTCGGCGGCCCGTACGCCCAGGGCGGCGGCGGTGGTGGTCTTGCCGACCCCGCCGGAGCCGCAGCACACCACGATGCGGGTCTGCGGATCGTCCAGCAGGACGTCGATGTCCAGCCGGGGTGCCACGTCCATGCCCATGCCGCCTCCTGCGTACGACTCGTTGTCCGTGGCGCCCTTACGGGGGGCGCCGCTCACGCCGGCCACTGCTTGCGCAGATCCGCCGCGAGCCGGTAGAGCCCCGCCAGGTCGATGCCGTCCGTAAGGAGCTCCAACTCGTGCAGCGGCAGCCCCAGGCCGGTCAGCTCGGCGCGCTGCGCCCGCTCCAGCGCCACCCGCTCGGCGTGCTCCCGCGCCTGCTCCAGCAGCGGGTCGACCAGCCGCTCGGCCATGCCGCCGCGGCGCGCACCGCCCAGGCCCGCCTGGGAGAGCGCCTTGGCGACGGCCGTGCGCTGCCCGTTGGCGACGGCCTCGACGGCCTCGTGGTCGAGGACCGCCGGCCGCACCATGTTGATGATGACCCCGCCCGTGGGGAGGCCGTCGGCGCGCAACTCGGCGATGCCGTCCGCGGTCTCCTGGACCGGCATCTCCTCCAGCAGGGTCACCATGTGGACCGCCGTCTGGGGCGACTTCAGGACGCGCATGACGGCCTGCGCCTGATTGTGTATCGGGCCGGTCCGGGCCAGCCCCGCCACCTCGTCGTTGACGTTCAGGAAGCGGGTGATGCGGCCGGTCGGCGGCGCGTCCATGACCACGGAGTCGTAGACGAAGCGGCCGTCCTTGCCCTTACGGCGCACCGCCTCGCACGCCTTGCCGGTCAGCAGGACGTCCCGCAGCCCCGGGGCGATGGTGGTCGCGAAGTCGATCGCGCCCAGCTTCTTGAGGGCGCGTCCGGCCGAGCCCAGCTTGTAGAACATATGGAGGTAGTCCAGAAGTGCGAACTCCGGATCGATCGCCAGAGCGTGCACCTCCCCGCCGCCCGGCGCGGTGGCGATCTTCCGCTCCTCGTAGGGCAGCGGCTCCGTTTCGAAGAGTTGTGCGATGCCCTGACGGCCTTCGACCTCGACCAGCAGGGTGCGCCGGCCCTCGGCCGCGAGGGCCAGCGCGAGTGCGGCGGCGACCGTGGTCTTGCCGGTTCCGCCCTTACCGCTGACGACATGGAGCCTGCTCACACTGGGGAGCCTAACCAGTCGCCCCTCGCCCTACGCACCAGGGCCCGGCGGAGAGGCATTACAGTCGGCCCCATGACCAAGTGGGAATATGCGACCGTACCGCTGCTCGTACACGCCACGAAGCAGATTCTGGACACCTGGGGCGAGGACGGCTGGGAGCTGGTCCAGGTCGTCCCCGGGCCGAACCCCGAGCAGCTGGTGGCCTACCTGAAGCGGGAGAAGGGCTGATGGCGGGCGGCACCGTCGAGGGCAGGCTCGCCGGGCTCGGCCTGAAGCTGCCCGAGGTCGCGGCGCCCCTGGCCTCCTATGTGCCCGCGCTGCGCACCGGCCCGTACGTCTACACCTCGGGCCAGCTGCCGCTGGTCGAGGGGAAGCTGGGCGTGACCGGCAAGGTCGGCGCGGAGGTGACCCCGGAGGAGGCCAAGGAGCTGGCGCGCACCTGTGCGCTGAACGCCCTGGCCGCCGTGAAGTCGGTCGTCGGTGACCTCGACCGGGTCGTGCGTGTCGTGAAGGTCGTCGGTTTCGTCGCCTCGGCTTCGGACTTCACCGGCCAGCCGGGTGTCGTCAACGGCGCGAGCGAGCTGCTGGGCGAGGCCCTGGGCGACGCGGGCGTGCACGCGCGCAGCGCGGTGGGCGTGGCGGTGCTGCCGCTGGACGCGCCGGTCGAGGTCGAGATCCAGGTCGAGGTCGCCGACTAACGAGCGTCGAGTGCGCCGACCGACGGCCCTCAAGCTCGCGGACTGACGGTCCTCGCACGTCGGGGACTGACGGTCCTCGCAAGTGGGGGGCTGACGGGCCTCGAAGGCGCGGACGGGGGAGCCGGGCCCGTGGGCGGGCCGTTCCGGTGGGCCGGTGGGCGCGGACCGGTGTGACCGCCGGTACGCGGGCCGGCCCCGGCGTGGCGCCGCCGGTGCCACTCGAACATCAGCCCGTAAGCGCATAGCATCCGGCCATGTCCACTACGAATGGCCAGTGGTATCCACCCGAGTGGCCAGAGCGGATCCGCCTCTTGGCGGCGGGCGAGCTCACACCGGTGACACCGCGCCGGGCCGCCACCGTGCTGCTGCTGCGGGACGGACCGGACGGGACGGACACACCACAGGGCCCACAGGACGCACAGGGCGGGGACGGGGAGCACGCACCGGAGGAGCTCGACGCACCGGAGAGGCTCGACACGGTGCCGGAGCCGGCGGAGGCCCCGGAAGGCTCTGAAAGGCCCCCAGAGGGCCTGCGGAACGCGGCCGGAGGGGCCGACGGGCTGGCCGTCTACATGCTGCGCAGACGCGCCTCCATGGCCTTCGCCGGAGGCGCGTACGCCTATCCGGGCGGTTCCGTGGACCCGCGCGACGAGCGGATGGTCACCTGGGCCGGTCCCTCGCGGGCGCAGTGGGCGCGGCGGCTGGGCCTGGACCCGAGCGAGGCGACGCAGGCTCAGGCCATCGTGTGCGCGGCGGTCCGCGAGACCTTCGAGGAGGCGGGGGTCCTGCTCGCGGGCCCGACGCCGCACACCGTGGTCGCGGACACGACGGGGGACGACTGGGAGGCGGACCGCGCGGCGCTGGTCGCCCGGGATCTGTCGTTCGCGGAGTTCCTGGACCGCCGGGGGCTCGTGCTCCGCTCGGATCTGCTGGGCTGCTGGGCGCGCTGGATCACCCCGGAGTTCGAACCGCGCCGCTACGACACCTGGTTCTTCGTGGCTGCGCTGCCGCGGGGGCAGCGCACCCGTAACGCTTCCACGGAGGCGGACCGGACCGTCTGGATCCGCCCCCGGGACGCGGCCGACGGCTATGACCGGGGCGAGCTGCTGATGATGCCGCCCACGATCGCGACGCTGCGCCAGCTCGTGGCCCATGGCTCGGTCGCCGACGTACTGGCCGCGGCCACGGACCGGGACCTGACGCCGGTGCTGGCCCAGGCGCGGGTGGAAAACGGGGAACTGGTGTTGAGCTGGCCGGGTCATGATGAGTTCACCAAGCACATCCCGGGAGCCACGGGGGGACCCTCCGCATGACGTACGCATCCGCTCTGCCCGGCCAGCCGCGTGGGGGCAGCATCGGCGGCCCGGCCACCGACCGGGCCTTCTGCGTCCTGGCGCCGAACGCCTCGCCCATGACGCTGGACGGCACCAACACCTGGATCGTCGCCGAGCCCGACTCCGACCTCGCCGTCGTCATCGACCCCGGGCCGCTCGACGACGCCCACCTCAAGGACGTCATCGCGACCGCGGAGCGGGCGGGCAGGCGGGTCGCGCTGACCCTGCTCACCCATGGCCACCCGGACCACGCGGAGGGCGCGGCGCGCTTCGCCGAGCTGACGCGGACGTCCGTAAGGGCGCTGGATCCGGCGCTGCGGCTGGGGGACGAGGGGCTGGGGCTGGGGGACGTCATAACCACCGGCGGTCTGGAGCTACGGGTGGTGCCCACGCCCGGCCACACCGCCGACTCGCTGTCCTTCCACCTTCCGGCCGATGGCGCGGTCCTTACGGGCGACACGGTGCTCGGGCGGGGCACGACCGTCGTCGCGCATCCGGACGGGCGGCTCGGCGACTATCTGGACTCGCTGCGGCGGCTGCGTTCGCTGACGGTGGACGACGGGGTGGACACCGTCCTGCCGGGCCATGGGCCGGTGCTGAACGACGCCCGGGGCGCCGTGGAGTACTACCTCGCGCATCGCGCCAACCGGCTCGCGCAGGTGGAGACGGCCGTCGAGGACGGCCACCGGACGCCCTCGGAGGTCGTGGCGCGGGTGTACGCGGACGTGGACCGGTCCCTGTGGCCGGCGGCGGAGCTGTCGGTGCGGGCCCAGCTGGACTATCTGCGCGAGCACGGGCTGATCTGAGGCCGCTCTTCCTGGAGCTTTTGGGACTACGGCCCGTTCACGAGCGCCGTAAGGGCCCCGCCGGAATCCAGGAGCGCCGTAAGGGCCCCACCGGAAGCCCGGCGGGGCCCTTACGTTTCCGTTTTCGCGTATCCGTTCCGTCCGCGGTTCCGTCCGGCGGCGTCAGCGGGAGCGCTTGGCCAGCCGCTCGACGTCCAGCAGGATCACCGCGCGCGCCTCCAGCCGCAGCCAGCCGCGGCCCGCGAAGTCGGCGAGCGCCTTGTTGACGGTCTCGCGGGAGGCGCCGACCAGCTGGGCCAGCTCCTCCTGGGTCAGGTCGTGGACGACGTGGATGCCCTCCTCCGACTGCACGCCGAAGCGGCGCGACAGGTCCAGCAGGGCCCTGGCGACCCGGCCGGGAACGTCGGAGAAGACCAGGTCGGACATCTGGTCGTTGGTCTTGCGCAGGCGCCGGGCGACCGCGCGCAGCAGCGCGGAGGCGACCTCGGGCCGGGCGTTGAGCCACGGCTGCAGGTCGCCGTGGCCGAGGCCGAGCAGCTTGACCTCGGTGAGGGCGGTGGCGGTGGCGGTACGCGGGCCGGGGTCGAAAAGCGACAGTTCGCCGATCAGCTCGCCGGGGCCGAGCACGGCGAGCATGTTCTCGCGGCCGTCGGGAGAGGTGCGGTGGAGCTTCACCTTGCCCTCGGTGACCACGTACAGGCGATCGCCGGGGTCCCCTTCGTGGAAGAGCGCGTCACCCCGCGCGAGGGTGACCTCTCCCATGGAGGCGCGCAGCTCAGCGGCCTGCTCGTCATCGAGCGCCGCGAAGAGCGGGGCGCGCCGCAGAACGTCGTCCACGAGTCTCTCCTTGTCGACATGCACAGGGGACCGACGTCCCCATGATGCCGGACGGTAAAACAGTGCGATCAATCACAAGTTTGACGCACTGGCCTGCCGAGCTGTGCGGCAGGGGTCCGATTGGGGACCTCTTCGCGGTGGCCGGGGCGGATGTCAGTGGGTGGGCTTAGGCTGGCCGGGTGTCCAATACGCCGGTGAGAGCACAGGGCAAGGGGGCCGGACGGGTGACCGCACCTCGTAATTCCGCTGTGGGCGAACAAGAGTCCGCTGAGTCGACAGAAGCCGCGAAGCCGCATAAATCAGTCAAGGGCTCGAAGGGCGCCCGCCCCGAGTCCCGGCTCGCCCTCGTCCGCCGTGCCCGTCGCATCAACCGCGAGCTCGCCGAGGTGTATCCGTACGCCCATCCCGAGCTGGACTTCGAGAGCCCCTTCCAGCTGCTGGTGGCCACGGTCCTGTCCGCCCAGACCACCGATCTGCGGGTCAACCAGACCACCCCCGCGCTCTTCGCCGCCTATCCGACGCCCGAGGACATGGCGGCGGCCGATCCGGAGGCCCTGGAGCAGCTGATCCGGCCGACCGGCTTCTTCCGCGCCAAGGCCAAATCGCTGCTGGGCCTGTCCGCCGCCCTGCGCGACCGCTTCGGCGGCGAGGTCCCGGGCCGGCTCGAGGATCTGGTCACCCTGCCCGGTGTCGGCCGTAAGACGGCCAATGTGGTGCTCGGCAATGCCTTCGGGGTGCCGGGCCTGACCGTGGACACCCACTTCGGGCGGCTGGTGCGGCGCTGGAAGTGGACCGCCCAGGAGGACCCCGAGAAGGTCGAGGCGGAGATCGCCGCGCTCTTCCCCAAGAGCGAGTGGACGATGCTCTCGCACCGCATCATCTTCCACGGCCGCCGCGTCTGCCACGCCCGCAAGCCCGCGTGCGGCGCCTGCCCGATCGCCCCGCTCTGCCCGGCGTACGGGGAGGGCGAGACCGACCCGGACAAGGCGAAGAAGCTGCTGAAGTACGAGATGGGCGGACAGCCGGGCCAGCGCCTGCGCCCGCCGTCCGACTACCCCGGCCGTCCCGCCGCCCCCCTGGGAGCCGCCGAGTGACGAGCACGTACGGCGGGGACGTGGAGGTCAGCGCCCATGGGCTGCCCGAGTGGCTGCTGCCGGTGGCGCGGCTGGCCGAGACGATCGAGCCGCGTCAGCTGAGCCGGTTCCTGCCGCCCCCGCAGGGCGGCGGCCGCCCCTCCGCCGTGCTGGTGCTCTTCGGCGAGGGCGCCGACGGCCCGGAGCTGCTCCTCATGGAGCGCTCCGGCTCGCTGCGCTCGCACGCCGGCCAGCCCTCCTTCCCCGGCGGCGCCCTCGACCCGGAGGACGGTGATCCGGACGAGGAGGGCCCGCTGCGCGCGGCGCTGCGCGAGGCCGAGGAGGAGACCGGGCTCGACCCCTCGGGGGTGCAGGTCTTCGCGGTGCTGCCGCGGCTCTACATCCCGGTGAGCGGTTTCGTCGTCACCCCGGTGCTCGGCTGGTGGCGCCGGCCCAGCCCGGTCGGGGCCGTGGACCCGGCCGAGACGGCCCGGGTCTTCACGGTTCCCGTGGCGGATCTCACGGACCCGGCGAACCGGGCCACGACCGTCCACCCCAGCGGCCACCGCGGGCCCGCCTTCCTGGTGGGATCCGCTCTGGTCTGGGGCTTCACCGCCGGAGTGATCGATCGCATCCTGCATTTCGCCGGGTGGGAGCGACCGTGGGACCGCACCAAGCGCGTCTCACTCGACTGGCGCGCGTGAGACGGTGTTCCGGTGAATGTGCTGGACATCCTGCTGCTGCTCGCCGCCGTATGGTTCGCGGTCGTCGGCTACCGCCAGGGCTTCGTCGTCGGCGTGCTGTCGGTGACGGGGTTCATCGGGGGTGGGCTGATCGCGGTCTATCTGCTCCCGCTTATTTGGGACGGCACATCCGACAAGACATCCCCCGGCACGGTCGGTGCCGTGGTGGCGATCGTCCTGGTGATCGTGTGTGCCTCGGTCGGCCAGGCCGCCACCACCCACCTGGGAAACAAGCTGCGGCGGTACATCACCTGGTCACCGGCGCGCGCCCTGGACGCGACCGGCGGCGCGCTGGTGAACGTCCTGGCGATGCTGCTGGTGTCCTGGCTGATCGGCTCCCTGGTGGCCCAGACCTCGCTCCCCACCCTGGGCAGGGAGGTCCGTGACTCCAAGGTGCTGCTCGGGGTCTCCCGCGTCGTTCCGGACGAGGCGAACACCTGGTTCACCGACTTCTCGTCCGTGCTCGCGCAGAACGGCTTCCCGCAGGTCTTCTCGCCCTTCGCCAATGAGCCGATCACCTCGGTGCCGCAGCCCGACCCCGCGCTCGCCCAGTCCCCGGTGGCCACGCGGGCGCAGGAGAGCATCGTCAAGGTCGTCGGCACCGCCCCCAGCTGCGGCAAGGTCCTCGAGGGCAGCGGCTTCGTCTTCGCACCGAACCGGGTCATGACCAACGCCCATGTCGTCGGCGGCGTCAGCGACCCGACCGTACAGATAGGCGGCGAGGGCCGGCTGTATGACGCCAAGGTCGTGCTCTACGACTGGAAGCGCGATATCGCGGTCCTCGATGTGCCCTCCCTGCAGGCCCCGGCGCTCCAGTTCGCCCAGGACGACGCGCGCTCCGGTGACGGCGCGATCGTCGCCGGCTTCCCGGAGAACGGCGCCTTCGACGTGCGCGCCGCCCGCGTCCGCGGCCGTATCGAGGCCAACGGCCCCGACATCTACCGCCGCTCCACCGTGCACCGCGATGTGTACTCGCTGTACGCGACGGTGCGGCAGGGCAACTCCGGCGGCCCGCTGCTCACCCCGCAGGGGCGGGTGTACGGCGTGGTCTTCGCCAAGTCCCTCGACGATGCCAACACCGGGTACGCGCTGACGGCGGACGAGGTGAGCGAGGACATCGAGAAGGGGCGTACGGCCGACCAGCCGGTGGACAGCCAGGGGTGTGCCCTCTAAGTGCACCTCGCCGCACTTCCCGCGGAGCGCTTGGCGCCGTGGCCCAGGGATATGCCCTCCGGAGCGGACGCGCCCGGCGGAGTGTGGCCCTCCAGAGCGGAGAGGCCCTCCACAGCGGGGTGATCCGGTGGTGCCGAGCGTGCTACCAGGGCTTTCCGGTGTCGCCGGGCCCCGGGCCGCGCCGGAGGTACTGCTAGCGGCTGCGTGGATGGCGCAACCGCGCCGAGACCCACCGGGCCCGGCGGCGGATGATGCGGGGAATCCCGAGATTCGGGTCATGGCCTTGGGTAGGCCCGGAGCCGCCCCGCTCGGAAACACTCAGCGCGGCATTGGCAGTAGCGGCGGCCTGAGGGCCGCGGCTGTTTGGTGCGTCACGGTAGTCGTGCGTCCAGCCCATACCTCGGTGTCTGCCCCTGACCCAAGGTCCGTAATCGCCGGTGGCTGCGGCAATTGGCCTATGCTCCAGGCAATTGGCTGTTCGAAAAACAGATGTTCGCCCAACCGTCGTCGCGCGGTCGGAATGCGTACGGCCGACGCCGCTCAGCGGTCGGGTTCGGGGTCCTTCAGCCAGTTGATCAGCTCAGAGGTGAAGGCCCGGGGGTCCTCCTCATGCGGGAAGTGACCGAGGCCGTCGAAGAGCCGCCAGCGGTAGGGGGCCTCCACATACTCCCCGGAGCCCGCCGCGCTGCGGGTCCGCATCACCGGGTCGAGTGACCCGTGCAGATGCAGGGTCGGGACCTGCACCGGCCGCTTCATTCGCCGGTTGAACTGGAAACCGTCCGGCCGAGCCAGCGACCGCACCATCCAGCGGTACGGCTCGATCGAGCAGTGCGCGGTCGAGGGGATGCGCATCGCCCGCCGGTAGACCTCCACGGCCTCGTCCTCGGGCAGCCGCGGCCCGGACCACTCCCGGATCAGCCGCCCCACGGCCGCCGCGTCGTCCGCGACCAGCCGGCGCTCGGGCAGCCAGGGCCGCTGGAAGCCCCACACATGGGAGCTGGCCGCGCTCTGCTTGACGTCCGCCAGCATCGCCGAGCGCCAGCGGCGGGGGTGCGGCATCGAGGCCACCGCGAGCCGCCGCACCAGCTTCGGCCGCATCACGGCGGCCGTCCACGCCAGGTAACCGCCCAGGTCATGGCCGACGAGCGCGGCGTCCGGCTCGCCCAGCGAACGGATCACACCGGTGATGTCGAGGGCGAGGTTGGCCGGGTCGTAGCCCCTGGGCGTACGGTCGCTGCCGCCCACCCCGCGCAGATCCATCGCGACCGCGCGGTAGCCGGCGTCGGCGAGCGCGGGCAGCTGGTGCCGCCAGGTCCACCAGAACTGCGGAAAGCCGTGCAGCAGCAGCACCAGCGGGCCGTCACCCAGCTCGGCGATGTGGAAGCGCGCGCCGTTGGCCGCGACATCCCGGTGGGTCCAGGGGCCGTCGAGCCGTACGACCGACGCGGAGGTATCAGGGACGGTCATGCCGACGAGCGTGTCATATCCCGCACGGAGCGTCCGCCATTGCTCTCGGCACGCGGATGCGGCTTGACGCTGCCCAGCACGGCGGCGCTCTCCTTGGACGAGGCGATCGACCGCTTCGGGGCCTTGACCTTCTTGAACTTCAACAGCGCCAGCAGCCCCAGGATCCCGGCGAACAGCCAGTAGATACCGCCCACGATCAGAAAGCACCAGGCGAGGCCGAGGCCGGTCCAGGCGCGCATGCCGTAGGCGAGGGCGAAGCTCAGCACCGGCAGCGAGAACAGCAGCAGCACCCCCGCCGCCATCCCCGCGCCGCTGCCGACCGCGGCCTTCTTGGCCCCCACCCGGAGCTCGGCCTTGGCCAGCGCGATCTCGTCGTGCATCAGCGCCGACAGCTCGGTGGTCGCCGTCGCCACCAGCTGGCCGAGGCTGCGGTTGCCGCCGTCATCGGCTGCGCTCATCGCCATCTCCCTCTGCTCTTGTGCGTCTTCGCTCGTGCTGCGCCGTCCGCGCTTGGTACGTCTCGCTTGGTACGTCGTCTGTGCTTGCTACGTCTTCTGCGCATTTCTGCGGGCGTCAAGCCTCTCAGATCATGCCGGACCATCGTCGCCGGAGTCGTTTGCGGCGGCCACTTCGGCAAGCCGCCGGTGCTCGGCGGCCTTTGCCTCGTGAATGGCGGCCATCCGCAGGTGGTATTCGGGGCTGTCCAGCTCATAGACGTCCGGGATGCCGTCCATGTCCTCGTCCCGCTCCTCCTCCTGACACAGCCGCTGGTACCTGGTGTTGCGCAGCTTGAGGAGGATGCCGGCGAACAGGGCGGCGCTCAGCGAGCCGATGAGGACCGCCGCCTTGATTTCCCCGGCGAGCGTGGGATCGGCGGGGAAGGCGAGTTCGCCGATGAGGAGGGAGACGGTGAAGCCGATTCCGGCGAGGGCGGCCACGGCGAAGACATCGGCCCAGGCCAGATCCTCGTTCAGCTCGGCCCTGGTGAAGCGGGCGGCGCACCAGGTGCCGCCGAAGACGCCGACGGCCTTGCCCACGACGAGGCCGAGGACGACGCCGAGGGTCTCCGGGCGGGAGAAGACATCCGCCACGGCGCTGCCGGAGAGTGGCACCCCGGCCGCGAACAGGGCGAACAGCGGCACCGCCACGCCCGCCGACACGGGACGCAGCCGGTGCTCGACGCGCTCGGCGGGGGAGTGCTCCTCGCCCTCCCGTACGGTGCAGCGCAGCATCAGGCCCATCGCGACCCCGGCGATGGTGGCATGCACACCGCTGGCGTGCATCAGCGCCCAGACCACCACGGCGAGCGGGAGATGGATCCAGGCCGTCCGGACGCCCTTGCGGTGCAGCAGCCAGACGAGGACGAGCGCGGCGATCGACAGGCCCAGGGCGATGAAGTTGATGTGCTGGGTGAAGAAGATCGCGATGATCAGGATGGCGCCGAGGTCGTCGACGACCGCGAGGGTGAGCAGGAAGGCGCGCAGCGCGGCGGGCAGGGCGGTGCCGAGCACGGCGAGGACGGCGAGCGCGAAGGCGATATCGGTGGCGGTCGGTACGGCCCAGCCCTTGAGGCTGCCGCCGCCGCTCGCGCTGACGGCGACATAGACGAGCGCGGGCACGGCCATGCCGCAGACGGCGGCGATCACGGGCAGCGCGGCCGCCTTGGGGTCGCGCAGCTCGCCCGCGACCAACTCGCGCTTGAGCTCGATACCGGCGACGAAGAAGAAGATCGTGAGCAGGCCGTCGGTGGCCCAGGAGGCGACCGAGAGGTGCAGGTGCAGCGTCCGGGGGCCGAAGGAGAAGTCCTTGATGCCGCCGTAGAGGCCGCTGAGCGGGGTGTTGGCGAGGATCAGCGCCACGATGGCGGCCACGAGGAGGATCACACCGCCGACGGTTTCGGTGCGCAGCGCGTCGGTGATGAACGTCCGCTCGGGCAGCGACAGGCGTCCGAGGAACTTGCGGCTGGTGGGCGCGGCCACGGGCGGGCCTCCTGGGTGGGTCGGTGGTGCGGATACACGTGTGGCGTATGCCGACCAGACTTCCCGGCGCTCCCGCCCCTCATCTTGTCGTAATTTTTATGCGACAGCCACCTGCGGCCATCACGGCGAGGGGCGCCCCCGCCTGGCGGGAGCGCCCCTCGCTCATGTGGTGCTCATGTGGTGCTGATGTGGTGCCTGGTGCTGGTGTGGCGCCTTCAGCGCCTTTGGCGTCGGTGACGCCTGTGGTCTCTGTGGCGCCTGTGGTGTGGCAGCCCTGAGGTGGGCCGGATCAGTCCTCGCTGGGGGCGGAGGGCAGCTTGCTCTGGATCAGCTCCATGACGGAGGAGTCGGTGAGCGTGGTGACATCGCCCAGCGCCCGGTTCTCGGCGACATCGCGCAGCAGACGGCGCATGATCTTGCCGGAGCGGGTCTTGGGCAGCTCGGCCACCGGAAGGATCTTCTTGGGCTTGGCGATCGGGCCGAGCTGCTTGGCCACATGCGCCCGCAACTCCTCGACCAAGCCCTCGTCCTCGGCCGCGCCGCCGCGCAGGATGACGAAGGCGCAGATGGCCTGGGTGGTCTGCGGGTCGGTGGCGCCGACGACCGCCGCCTCGGCGACCTTGGGGTGCGAGACGAGCGCCGACTCGACCTCGGTCGTGGAGATGTTGTGGCCGGACACCAGCATCACATCGTCGACCCGGCCGAGCAGCCAGATGTCGCCGTCGTCGTCCTTCTTGGCACCGTCGCCCGCGAAGTACCGCTTGTCGAAGCGGGACCAGTAGGTGTCCAGGTAGCGCTGGTCATCGCCCCAGATGGTGCGGAGCATGGAAGGCCACGGCTCGGTGAGCACCAGATAGCCGCCATGGCCGTTCGCCACCTCGTTGGCCTCGTCGTCCACGACGGTGGCGGCGACGCCCGGCAGCGGGACCTGCGCCGAACCGGGCTTGGTGGCGGTGACGCCCGGCAGCGGGCTGATCATGATGCCGCCGGTCTCGGTCTGCCACCAGGTGTCGACGACGGGCGTGGTGTCCGCGCCGATGTGCTTGCGGTACCAGACCCACGCCTCGGGGTTGATGGGCTCGCCGACGGAGCCGAGGATGCGCAGCGAGGAGAGGTCGAACTTGGCCGGGATGTCGTCGCCCCACTTCATGCAGGCGCGGATCGCGGTCGGGGCGGTGTACAGGAGGGTGACCCCGTACTTCTGGACGATCTCCCACCAGCGGCCCTGGTGCGGGGTGTCCGGGGTGCCCTCGTAGAGCACCTCGGTGGCGCCGTTGGAGAGCGGGCCGTAGACGATGTACGAGTGGCCGGTGACCCAGCCGACGTCCGCGGTGCACCAGAAGACGTCGGTCTCCGGCTTGAGGTCGAAGACGGCGTGGTGGGTGTAGGAGACCTGGGTGAGGTAGCCGCCGGAGGTGTGCAGGATGCCCTTGGGCTTTCCGGTCGTACCCGAGGTGTAGAGGATGAACAGCGGGTGCTCGGCGTCGAACGCCTCGGGGGTGTGCTGCTCCGGCTGGCGCTCCACGATCTCGTGCCACCAGACGTCGCGACCCTCGTGCCAGTCCACCTCCTGGCCGGTGCGGCGGACGACCAGCACACTGCGCACGTTCTCGGTGCCGGGCCGGGTGAGTGCCTCGTCGACGGCGGGCTTGAGCGCGGAGGCCTTGCCGCGTCGGTAGCCGCCGTCCGAGGTGATGATCACGCGGGCGTCGGCGTCCTGGATGCGGGTGGCGAGAGCGTCGGCCGAGAAGCCGCCGAAGACCACCGAATGCGGGGCGCCGATGCGGGCGCAGGCCAGCATCGCGACCACGGTCTCCGTGATCATCGGCATGTAGATGGCGACCCGGTCGCCCGACTGGACGCCCAACTCGGTCAGCGCGTGGGCCGCTTGGGAGACCTCCCGCTGCAGCTCGGCATAGGTGAGGGAGCGGGTGTCGCCGGGCTCGCCCTCGAAGTGGAGCGCGACCCGGTCGCCCAGACCGTTCTCGACATGCCGGTCGACGCAGTTGTACGCCACATTGAGCTTGCCGTCGGCGAACCACTTCGCGAACGGCGGGTTCGACCAGTCGAGTGTCTCGGTCGGCGCGGTCGCCCATGACAGCCGACGGGCCTGCTCGGCCCAGAAGCCCAGGCGGTCCGCCTTCGCCCGCTCATACGCCTCGACCGTGACATTGGCGTTCGCGGTCAGCTCGGCGGGCGGCGCGAAGCGACGCTCCTCCCGAAGAAGGTTGGCCAGGCTCTCGTTACTCACGACATCTCCCATTCCCAGGGTGTCCGTTGTGTCCCAGGCCATAGCTCATCAGCCAACGGCACACCCTGACAAGGGCTGTCGCCGAAAATTGGTTTAGACCTGTCATGGTCTATGTCACCGCCCCAGCTCCAGGGCCCCCTGGACGGGGTCGCCTCCCCGCTCCGCGACGACGGAACGGCCGCTTCCGGCGTGGGCGGGAGCCGCGGTGGTGAGGCAGGCGGACGGGGGCGCGCCATGGTCCGGACGGACGGGCACAAATCTCCCCGAGCCCGTGTCCAGGACATACGCCTGCGCCTCCGCCACGTGGAAATACATGCCATGCAGCGCCAGCCCGCCCTCCGCCACCCGCCGTGCCACGCAGGCGTGGTCCATCAGATGGTCGAGCTGCTGTCTCACATTGACCAGCGCCAGCCGCTCCACATCGTCGGCGATCGGCCGGCTCGACAGGGCGACCTCGCCGCGCCCCAGTCGACCGATCCGCTCCATCCGCGCCAGCGCCGGTCCGCCGTGGCGCAGCCAGCGCTCCAGCGGAGATCGGTCCTGCGGTGAGCGCCCCTGTGGCGAGTGCTCCTGTAGTGAGCGCTCCTGCGGTGAGCGGTCCAGCGCCGTCGGGTCCCCGCCGGCGGATGCCCCGGCCCCGGGCCGGGGCGGCGTTCGGGTCGGCGCCGATGAGCCGAGCAGCGCATGCATCGCACCGCACCCGGAGTGCCCGCACACCGTGATGCTGCTGACCTTCAGCACCTCCACCGCATAGTCGATCGCCGCGCCCACCGAGTCGCAGGAGCCATCGGCGCCCGAAGGCGGCACCAGATTGCCGACATTGCGCACCGTGAACAGGTCGCCAGGGCCGCTGGAGGTGATCATGCTGGTCACCAGGCGGGAGTCGGCGCAGGTGAGGAAGAGCTGGCTGGGCCGCTGCCCCTCCCGCGCCAGCCGGGCCAGCTCGTCGCGGACCAGCGGTGCCGTATGGCGCTGGAACGCTCTCACCCCGCCGAGCAGCTGACCGCCTGCGTGCCCGTCGATGCCCCCGACCGCCGGGGCGGGACGGGTGCAGTGATGATCACGCCATGGTGTCCACGGCCGACAGGCCCGGGCGCCGCCCGCTTCCGCGATCCGCCGCGCCGGTCGTTCATCGCCCGCCGCCCACCGTGACCCCGAGGACCGGCGGAGCACCGTGAGCGGAGCGAGCGGGAGGAGGGCGACCGCAAGGACCGCGGCGGCGGCCAGGAGACCGCCCCGGAGCGAGGCGCCGCAGGCCAATGCGATGCCCAGTGAGGCCGGGGCGACGACCAGTGAGAGAGGAGCGGCGAACAGCAAGAGGACGGCCGAGGTGGAGAGATCTCCGAGTCTGCGGCGGGAGACCCGGTGGATCCGGTCCAAGAGCTTCAACATTCCCGTCTCCTCCGGGGCTTCGGTCGCGGATAGGGGCGCGGCCGTGGGGCACGGCGTACTGCGGTATTGAATCCCAAGCGTTGGTAAATGAATCGTAATGCTGAGTAAAGTCGCAGGGAAGCCTTTTGGGAGGGAGTGGGTCGCTATTCCATCTATGGGGTGAATAGTCATTTAAAACGGCTTGTCATCCTCTGTCTTTTCCTCGGTCCGTGCGAGGTTGACTCCCATCCGGCCGGATCTCCTGGAAACAGCACGACACGAGGGACGAGGTGGCGGTATGCGGGCCAGAAGAAACGTCTCTGCACTGCTGACCACGGTGGTGGCGCTCTCCATGCCGGTCGGCTGCTCAGGGGACTCCGCCCGGACCCATGGGCCGGGCGGCACCGCAGGCTCGCGCCACGACAGGGACGGCCCCCAGAAGGGTCCGGGGGCGCCGGACCACCCTGACAAGGCCCCGAAGACGCTACGGCTCATCGGCGACGGATCGACCTCCGACACCGGCCCGCAGCCCCATCAGCCGAAGGCCGAGCGGCTTGAACCGGGCGAGAGACCACCGCAGTTCGTCGTCTTCTCCTGGGACGGCGCCGGCCAGGACAAGCACAAGCTGTTCTCCCACTTCCGCGCGGTCGGCAGGAAGTACGGGGCGACGATGACGTACTTCCTCAGCGGTGTGTACCTGCTGCCCGCGGAGAAGCGGTACCTCTACGATCCGCCCAAGCACCGGCGCGGCGCCTCGTCCATCGGCTTCAACGACGTCAAGGGCATCAAGGCCACGGTGGAGCAGCTCCGCGGCGCCTGGCTGGACGGCAATGAGATCGGCACCCACTTCAACGGCCACTTCTGTGGACGCAAGCGCGGAGTCGGCAGCTGGTCGGCGCGGCAGTGGACCAGCGAGATCGAGCAGGCCGAGTCGTTCGTCGAGAACTGGAAGACCAACTCCGGTCTGGAGCACGAGAAACCGCTCCCCTTCGACTACGGCAAGGAACTCATCGGCGGCCGTGCGCCCTGTCTGGAGGGGCAGAAGAAGCTGATCCGGGCGGCCGCGAAGCTGGGATGGCGCTATGACGCGAGTTCGCCCGGCGGGCTGCAGATCTGGCCTCGCAAGATCCACGGCATCTGGGACTTCCCGCTGCAGCAGATCCCCGTACCGGGCCGCTCGTTCCAGACGCTCTCCATGGACTACAACTTCCTCGCCAACAAGCCGCGCAAGAAGGCGGGCAAGCGGCCCAAACGCTCCACCTGGGGCCGTCCGATGCGCGACGGCCTGCTCGCCGCCTTCGACCGGGCGTACGAGGGCAACCGGGCGCCGCTGTTCATCGGCAACCACTTCGAATCCTGGAACGGCGGAACGTATATGCGCGCCGTGGAGGACGTCATCAAGGAGGTGTGCCCGCGCACGGGCGTGCGCTGCGTCTCCTTCAAGCAGCTGGCCGATTGGCTGGACGCGCAGAACCCCCGCGTCCTCGAGAAGCTGCGGGTGCTGGACGTCGGGAAGCGGCCGCCGGGCGGCTGGAAGAGGTACCTGGCCGCCGAGCGGGCCGTGCCCTAAGCGGGAGCGGGAGCAGCCGCCGGTCCCTCCTCCGGCGCGAACTCCCGCAGCGCGAAGGCGGGGTCGACCTGGGCGGCCAGATCGGCACCCGTCTTCGCGTTCCCCCAGCTCTGCGCGTTCTTGAGGTGGAAGTGCACCATCTGACGGGTGTACCGCTGCCAGTCGCGCCGCTCGTAGGAGGCGTCCACCGCGTCCCGCAGAGTCCGCAGTGCGTCGCGGTTCGTCTCCTCGAGTTCCTCGAATCGGGGCACACGACCCTTCTCCATCGCCCGGACCCAATCGGAGTGGCCGAACGCCACCAGGAGGTCCTCGCCCACCTCCGCACGGAGGAAGTCCAGGTCGTCCGGGCCCTGCACCTTGTTGCCGACCACCCGGAGCGCCACATCGAAGTCGCGGGCGTACTCCTTGTACTGGCGGTAGACGGAGACGCCCTTACGCGTGGGCTCGGCCACCAGGAACGTCATGTCGAAGCGGGTGAAGAGGCCGGAGGCGAAGGAGTCGCTGCCCGCCGTCATGTCGACGACGATGAACTCGCCGGGTCCGTCGACGAGATGGTTCAGGCACAGCTCGATCGCGCCGACCTTGGAGTGGTAGCAGGCGACGCCGAGATCGGATTCGGTGAAGGGGCCGGTCGCCATCAGCCGCACCGCCCCGCCGTCGAGCCGCAGGGTGCGGGCGCATGCCTGGTAGACGGGGTTGTCCTCGCCGATCCGCAGCAGTCGCGACCCCTCGCCCGGCGGGGTGGTCTTGATCATGGTCTCGGTGGAGGCGATGCGGGGGTTGGTGCCGCGCAAGTAGTCCTTGATCAGCGGGAGATGGGCACCCATGGCGGGCAGTGCGGCGGCCTCCGCCTCGTCGAGTCCGAGCGCCACGCCCAGATGCTGGTTGATATCGGCGTCGACGGCGACGACAGGGGCCTGGGCGGCGGCGAGATGGCGGATGAACAGCGACGACAGCGTGGTCTTGCCGCTTCCACCCTTGCCTACGAAAGCGATCTTCATGTTCACCTAGCGTAGGTGAGTGATCGCGGACCATGCGGGATTTACGTGAAGAACACCACTCCAACGAGGGGTGCCGGGTGCGGTGTGCGTAGTGTCGTACTCATGAGTACGTCAGCTGATCCGCTCGCCGCCCTGGCCGCGCTGCCCGGTGTGGCCGAGTCCGTGAACGCCGTACGGAACGCGGTGGACCGGGTCTACGGACACCGGGTGATGCGCCGCCGCAGCAATGAGGTCACCTCCGAGGCGGCGTTGCGCGGGGCCCGGGGCTCCGCCGCGCTGGCCGGTGCGGACTGGGCGCTGGAAGAGGTGCGCCGCCGTACCGACTTCGGGGCCGAGGGCGAGCCGCGCACGGTGGGGGCGGCGCTGCGGCTGACCGCCGAGGCGGGGCAGTTGCTGAGCATCTGGCGTCAGTCGCCGCTGCGCGTTCTGGCCCGGCTGCATCTGGTCGCGGCGGGCGGAGTGGAGGGCGACGAGGGGGTCGGGCGCCCCCGGCAGTCGGGTGAGCCGGTGGACGAGCCGCTGGTCGGGTCCGCTCTGCCGCTGCCGGACGCGGACGAGGTGGCGGGGCGGCTCGATGGGCTGGCCCGGCTGCTGCTTGCGGGCAGCGAGGCTCCGGCGCTGGTGACGGCGGCGGTGGTGCATGGCGAACTGCTCGCCCTGCGGCCCTTTGTCTCCCGCAATGGTCTGGTGGCGCGCGCGGCCGAACGGATCGTGCTGGTCGGCAGCGGTCTCGATCCGAAGTCGATCTGCCCGGCCGAGGTGGGCTACGCGGAGCTGGGCGTGGCGCCGTACATGGCGGCGCTGGAGGGCTATGCGTCCGGGACGCCGGAGGGTATGGCGGTGTGGATCGCACACTGCGGACGGGCGGTTGAGCTCGGGGTGCGGGAGTCCACGGCGGTCTGCGAGGCCCTGCAGCGCGGGGCGGCCTGAGGCTGGAGGAGCGGCCTGACGCCGCAACGGCGGTCTGAGGCTGGGCAGAGGCTGGACGGGAGCGGCCTGACGCCCGACAAGAGTTGCGGCGGTACCCGTGGGCACCGCCGCTGGCACAGCTACCGGGTTACCATGCGTGCAATCTCATTCGCCCATCAGGTCGGGAACTTCTGCCCGTCACCTGGTGCGGCTGGCCCGTAATCGACGGGTCGACGTCGCGTGGGTGCTCAGTATCCATGCTCGGTCCGTGGGGCCTTGGCGTCTGAGGGTTTCCTCCCGGATACCCCTGGTCTCGCGGGCCGTCGATTCCTTTGTACTCCTGCGAGAGGCCAAGCGGAACCCCTCGCCGTAGATCTTTGCTATTACCCCTAAACGCGGGCATAAAGGGCGCGGCGCCGATTGGTGTACCACACCAGCCCGGCGGTGGCGGCGGCCGCGCCGACGGCCGCGGCCACGGCGAGCACCGGGCGGGGTGGCATGGAGAGCGAGGGCCTGCGCTGCTTCAGCCGGACCGGGCGGTTGAAGGAGAGCACCGGCCAGCCACGGGCCGCCGCCTCGCGCCGCAGCGCCCGGTCCGGGTTGACCGTATGAGGGTGGCCGACCGCCTCCAGCATCGGGAGATCGGTCGCCGAATCGCTGTAGGCGTAACAGCGTGACAAGTCGTAGCCCTCGGACTCCGCCAACTCGGCGATCGCCTCCGCCTTGGTCGGGCCATAGGCGTAGTACTCCACCTCTCCGGTGAACACTCCGTCCTCGATGACCAAGCGGGTGGCCACCACGCGGTCCGCGCCCAGAAGCTCGCCGATCGGCTCGACCACCTCCGCCCCGGAGGTGCTGACGATCACTACATCGCGGCCGGCGAGGTGGTGCTCCTCGATGAGCGAGGCGGCCTCGTCGTAGATGATGGGGTCGATCAGATCGTGCAAGGTCTCGGCGACGATCTCCTTCACCTGCTGGACATTCCATCCGCGGCAGAGCGCCGAGAGGTACGCGCGCATCCGCTCCATCTGGTCGTGATCGGCGCCGCCGGCGAGGAAGACGAACTGCGCATAGGCGGTACGCAGTACAGCGCGGCGGTTGATCAGACCACCCTGGTAGAAGGACTTGCTGAAGGTGAACGCGCTTGACTTCGCAATGACCGTCTTGTCCAGGTCAAAGAAGGCGGCTGTCCGGGGCAAGGAGTGGTTTTCCACGACGCCGAGCATAGGGCCCACCATTCGGCGTAAGCTCAGGCGCGTGGGTTTGCCTGAGAAGGCTCTCGGGTACACCATGGAAGTCACGGATCGTTCGCGACCGTGCTAACCCGGCCCGACTCCTCCCCCCCCGAGTCGGCCGTGGGGACGACCCCCGCTCTCCCCCCCGGCGGGGGTCGTCGCATGTCCGGACGCATTTTCGGCGTTCTCACGAGATCTTGCTCCCCTCCCTCGGGCCCGCGTGGCCCCGCCTCTCCACAGCTTGAGTGGTAACCGTACGTAATCGCTAGGCTGCGCTCCGGAAGTCACTGCTTTAGGTGACTGGGATATTCACAAGTGATGAGTTGTCCACAGTTTTGGACCAAGATCCCCAAGATTTCCTGGATCGCAGCACGGTGATTCTCCGCGGTGCTCGCACTCGCTGTTCGCGGGAGTGAGAGCGCGTAACGGATATGGGAGGGGATCGTGACTGCATCCATCACACCGGAACGCCCTTCGGCGGCCGAAGGGCAACGGGGCAGACCGCTCATCGTCACCGAGGACGAGGAGCTTCTCGACGATCTGCTGCGGCTGTGCGCGGCGGCCGGAGCCGAACCGGAAGTGGCACATGGCGCACTCACCCGCCGGGGCAGTTGGGAGGCCGCGCCGCTGATTCTGGTCGGCGACGACTCGGCCGCCCGGCTGTGCGACCGGGCCCGCAGAGAAGGGGTGCTGCTCATCGGGCGCGATCTGGACGACCACGGCATCTGGCGGCGGGCGGTGGCGCTCGGCGCGGACAACGTGGCGTTCCTGCCCGATGCCGAGACCTGGCTGGTGGACCGGATCGCCGATGTCGCCGAGGGTGTGGGCCGGCAGGCCCTGACCATCGGGGTCATCGGCGGCCGCGGCGGCGCGGGCGCCTCTACCCTCGCCTGCGCCCTGGCGGTCACCGCGGCCCGCTCCGGTCGGCGCACCATGCTGATCGACGGCGATCCGCTGGGCGGCGGGCTCGATGTGCTGCTCGGCGGCGAGGGCGCGCAGGGGCTGAGATGGCCCGCCTTCGCCGAGTCGCGGGGGCGGGTGGCCGGAAGCGCTCTGGAGGAGTCGCTGCCCGAGCTGCACGCGCTGCGGGTGCTCAGCTGGGACCGCGGCGATTCGGTCGTCATCCCGGCCTCCGCGATGCGGGCGGTGCTGGCCGCGGCCAGGCGGCGCGGCGGGGTCGTGGTGGTGGACCTGCCGCGCCGCGTCGACGACGCGGCGGCCGAGGCGCTGGCCCAGATCGACCTCGGGCTGCTGGTCGTCCCGGCGGAGCTGCGAGCGGTCGCGGCCGCCCACCGGGTGGCGTCCACGGTGGGCATGGTGCTGCGGGACCTGCGCGCCGTGGTGCGAGGCCCATGCGGGCCGGAGCTCGACGACGAGGAGATCGCGGCGCTGCTCGGGCTGCCGCTGGCCGGTCAGCTGCCACCGGAGCCCGGTCTGGCGGACGCGTTCGAGGGCGGGGAGCCCCCGGGCGGCAGCCCCCGCGGGCCGCTCGGCCGGTTCTGCGCCGAGTTCTGGGCGCGTGCCCTCGCCGACGAGGGAGGTATCACCGCATGAGCGTCGTATCGCCGGATCTGCTGGACGCGGTGCGGCTGCGGCTCGCCGGGAGCGGCGCGGAGCCCACGCCCGCCCGGGTGGCGGCGGCCCTGCGTGAGGAGGGGCGGCTGCTCGGCGACACCGAGGTGCTCGGGGTGGTGGAGGCGCTGCGCTCGGAGCTGGTCGGCACCGGGCCCCTGGAGCCGCTGCTGGCCGCCCCCGATGTCACGGACGTCCTGGTCACCGCCCCCGATGAGGTGTGGGTGGACCGGGGTTCGGGGCTGGAGCGCACGGCCGTCGCCTTCGTGGACTCGGCCGCAGTGCGCAGACTCGCGCAGCGGCTCGCCGCGGTGGCCGGGCGGCGGCTGGACGACGCCCGGCCGTGGGTGGACGCCCGGCTGCCGGATGGGACACGGCTGCATGCGGTGCTCCCTCCGGTCGCGGTCGGCTCGACCTGTCTGTCGTTGCGAGTGGTGCGCCCCCGCGCGTTCTCCCTCGCGGAGCTGGAGGCGGCCGGGACGGTGCCGCCGGGCGGCGCGCATCTGCTGCGGGCCATGCTGGACGCCCGGCTGTCCTACCTGATCAGCGGCGGCACGGGCTCGGGCAAGACAACGCTGCTGAGCACCCTGCTGGGGCTGGTCGGCCCGCGGGAGCGGATCGTCCTCGCCGAGGACTCGGCCGAGCTGCGGCCCGACCACCCGCATGTGGTCCGGCTGGAGACCCGCCCCGCCAACCAGGAGGGCCGAGGCCAGGTCACCCTGCGGGATCTGGTGCGGCAGGCGCTGCGGATGCGCCCCGACCGGCTGGTGGTCGGGGAGGTGCGAGGCGCCGAGGTCACCGATCTGCTGGGGGCGTTGAACACCGGCCATGAGGGCGGCTGTGGCACTGTCCACGCCAATACGGCGGCCGACGTTCCCGCGCGGCTGGAGGCGCTCGGCTCGACCGCGGGTCTGGACCGGGCCGCGCTGCACAGCCAGTTGGCGGCGGCCCTGTCGGTCCTGGTCCATCTGGTGCGGGACCGCGGCGGGCGGCGCAGGATCGCCGAGCTGCATGTGCTGGACCGGGACCGGGCGGGCTTCGTCACGACCGTCCCAGCGGCCGTCTGGAGCCCGGAGGGCTTCGAACGGGCGACGGGCTGGCAGCGGCTCCAGCGGCTGTGCGCGCGGGGCGGAGGCGCGGCATGACGGGCGCGGGAGCGGACCAGGGGGCGTTGGCGCTGTGCGCCGCGATGCTGTGCGCGGGGGCGGCCGTATGGCTGCTCGCCGGGCGGGACCGGGAGTTGCGCCGGGTGAGGGTGCTGTTCGCGGGCGGCGGACCCGTCGAGCCGACGGGGCCCGGCCCAGCCAAGCGGCTGTCCGAGACGGCCGCCTGGCTGCGGGAGCGCTGGCGGGTCGGGTACGGCGGGCGGATGGGGCGTGAGCTGCTGTGTCTGCCGGTCGGATGTGCGATCGCGCTGCTGGGCGCGTCGGTGCTGCCGCTGCTCGGGGCGGTGGTGGCCACCCCGGTCGTCGGCCGGTGGCTGCGGTCCCGGCGGCGTGAGCGGGACCGTATGCGGCGCGCCGCCGGGGTGATCGACCTCTGTGCCACCGTGGCGGGTGAGCTGCGGGCCGGGCGGCATCCCGGCGAGGCGCTGCTGGCGGTGGACCCGGGGCACCTGAGGGAGCGTTGGGGGCTGGTGACGGCCGCGGCCCGGTTCGGTGGTGAAGTGCCGGATGCGCTGCGGAGGGTGGCCCGGCTGCCGGGTGCCGAGGGGCTCACCGGGGTCGCGGCCTGCTGGCAGGTGGCGGTCGACGAGGGAGCGGGGCTGGCGGCGGGTCTCGACCGGGTGGCGGCGGCGCTGCGTGCCGAACGGGACCAGCGGGAGAGCCTGGACGCCAAGCTGGCGGGGGCCAAGGCCACCGCCGTGGCACTGGCGGTGCTGCCCGTCGTCGGGCTGGTGCTGGGCGGGCTGCTGGGCTCCAATCCACTGCATGAGCTGCTGCACACCACGACCGGGCTGAGCTGCCTCCTGGTGGGCGGCCTGCTGGAGTGGGCGGGCCTGGTGTGGACCGGCCGGATGGTGCGGGCGGCGCGTGAGCCGGGGCGGCCGGTGGCCGATGAGCGCTGAGGTTGTCCACAGCCTGGGGATCTCGCTGTCCTTCCTGGCGGCGGTCCTGTGCACGGTGATGGCGATGGTCGAGGCCCATCGGGAGCGGGGCGCCCGACGGCGGCTGGCGGCGCTGCTTCCGGGCGCGGAGGACGAGCGGCCGAGGAGGGCCTGGCCCAGGCGGCCGAGGAGGGCGCGGCCGTGGCGGCGCCGACGCGCCGGGGCCACTGCGGGCGCGCTGCCCCTCTGGGCGGCGCCGTGCGGCGCTGTGACGATCCCTGTCGTCCTCGTCGGAGGGCCGCCGGGGTGGTTGCTGGGGCTCACCGCGGCCTACGGCCTCTGGCGGTGGCAGCGACACCGCCGCACGGCGGCCGGGAGCCCCGGCCGTGACCGGCACCTCGAGGCACTTGCCGCGCGCCAGATCCCGCTGGCCGCCGATCTGCTGACTGCCTGCCTGGCGGCCGGAGCGGGCCCGCGGAGGGCGGCGGAGGCGGTGGGAGGTTCGCTCGGCGGCCCGGTAGGCGAGCGGCTTGCCCAGACCGCGGCGGAGCTGCGGCTGGGAGGCGAACCCGCCCACGCCTGGGAGCGCATCGGGGCTCTGCCCGGGGCACAGGGGCTGGCGCGCGCCCTGGAACGGGCCGGGACAACGGGCGCTCCGGCGGTGGAGCCGGTGTCCCGCCTGGCGGCCGAATGCCGGGCCGCGCAGGGCCGGGCGGCGATGAAACGGGCCGACCGCACCGGTGTGCTGGTCAACGCACCGCTCGCGGGCTGCTTCCTCCCCGCGTTCCTGCTGGTCGGCCTGGCCCCGGTGATGATCGGGCTGGCCCGCGGCCTGATGGGCGACGGCCCCTGAGCACGGCGAGGCCACCAATCACACCAGCACCAACCACACCAGCGAACGACAACAGCACGGCGAACGAAGAACGGCGAACGACGAACCGCGGTCAGTGACACCGCGGACAGGGACAAGGGGGCCGACATGGTGAAGCAGTGGTGGGTACGCCGGTATGCGGCGGCGCGTGCGAAGGCCGAGGCGGGCATGGCCACCGCCGAGTACGCGATGGGGACGATCGCGGCATGCGGTTTCGCCGCGGTGCTCTACAAGGTGGTGACCAGCGGGACCGTCAGCGGCGCGCTGCAGTCAGTCATCGGACGGGCGCTCGATGCGCAGTTCTGAGGCGCCGGGGACGGCGGAGCGGACGGGCCCGCGCGCCAGAAGCGGCGCGCGGGGCGTCCCAGGGCTCCGGGGCATCGCAAGAACCCAGCGCACGGGGCGGGACAGCGCCTTCGTCACGGCGGAGACGGCCGTCGCGCTGCCGGTGCTGGCGCTGTTCGCCCTGATGCTGATCTGGGGGCTGATGGCCGCGGCCGCGCAGCTTCAGTGCGTGGACGCGGCCAGGGCCGGGGCGAGGGCGGCGGCGCGTTCGGAGCCGAGGGCGGACGCGATGGCCGCCGCCCGCTCGGCTGCACCGGATGGAGCGCGGGTCGAGCTCTGGCAGGAGGGAGACCTGGTGCGGGTGCGGGTCCGGACGCATGCCGCCGGTCCCGGCCCGCTGGCGGTGAATCTGCACGGCGAGGCGGCCGCGCTCGCCGAGGACGCGGTGGGCGCGGTGGACGCGGGTGGTGCGGCCCGGGAGGCGGCCCCGTGAGGAAGGCGGACGACCGGGGGTCGGCCACCGTCTGGGCGGCGCTGGCCGCGACGGCCCTGTGCGCGGTGTTCGCGGCTGTACTGGCGGCAGGGCAGGCCATGGTGGCGCGCCATCGGGCGGGCGGAGCCGCCGATCTGGCGGCGCTCGCGGCGGCGGACCACGGCCTGGAGGGCCCTCGAACGGCTTGCGGTCTGGCCCGGCGGGTGGCCTCCGCCCAGGGGGCGCGCGTGGTGCGATGTGCCCTGAGCGGTGAGATCGCGGACCTTACGGCGGAGGTGCGCACGGGCCCGTTCACCCTCCGGGCCAGGGCACGGGCGGGGCCCGCGGGCACTCCCCTCACCGGACCGCCGCCGGCGTCGGGCGGTGGGCAGCGCTCACTCGGCGGTCGGCGGCTGCTCCGGGGCCCCGGCGAGCAGGGTCGTCAGCAGGCGGATGGCGGCCCTCTTGTCCAGCGGGTCGTTGCCGTTGCCGCACTTGGGCGACTGGATGCAGGACGGGCATCCCGCCTCGCATTCGCAGACGGCGATCGCCTCGCGGGTGGCGGCCAGCCAGCGGGCGGCCGTGTGGAAGGCGCGCTCGGCGAAGCCCGCGCCACCCGGATGGCCGTCGTACACGAAGACGGTCGGCAGCAGCGTGTCGGGGTGCAGCGGGACGGACACCCCGCCGATGTCCCAGCGGTCGCAGGTGGCGAAGAGCGGCAGGATGCCGATCGAGGCGTGCTCGGCGGCGTGCAGGGCACCGCCGAGGGCCTGGGGGTGCACCCGGGCCTCCTCGAGCTGGTCGTCGGTGACCGTCCACCACACGGCCCGGGTGCGCAGGGTGCGCGGCGGGAGGTCGAGCTTGGACTCGCCGAGGACCTCACCGGTGATCAGCTTGCGGCGCAGAAAGGAGACCACCTGGTTGGTGACCTCGACCGAGCCGAAGCACAGCCGCGCGTCCCCCCAGGGGATCTCGGTGGTGGTCTCCAGGATGGAGATCGCCGTGGTGTCGCGGGCCGTGGTCGAGTAGGGCGGAGCGGCCTCCTCCACCAGGGCGACCGAGTCGTCGAGGTCGAACTGCCTGACGAGATAGCTCCGGCCCTGATGGAGGTGGACGGCGCCCTCGTGGACGGTGGTGTGGGCCGCCGCGGCGTCCACGGTGCCCAGCAGCCGCCCGGTCGCCGCCTCCACGACCTGGACCGGGCTGCCGCCCGCCCCGCGGATGTCGGTGAGGTCGGCGGCGCGCTCACGGCGCGTCCAGTGCCAGGCGGTCGCCCGCCGCCGCAGCAGCTTGCGCTGCTCGAGCTGCGGCATCAGCTCCTCGGTGGCGGGGCCGAAGAGCTCCAGGTCCGGCTCGGTGAGCGGAAGCTCGGCCGCGGCCGCGCACAGGTGCGGCGCGAGGACGTAGGGGTTGTCCGGGTCCAGGACGGTGGACTCCACCGGCTGCCGGAAGAGGGCGTCCGGATGGTGGACGAGATAGGTGTCCAGCGGGTCGTCCCGGGCCACCAGGATCGCCAGGGCCCCTTCGCCGGTACGCCCGGCCCGCCCCGCCTGCTGCCACAGGGAGGCGCGGGTGCCGGGGTAGCCCGCCACGACCACGGCGTCCAGCCCGGCGATGTCCATCCCCAGCTCCAGGGCGGTGGTGGAGGCGAGCCCCAGCAGCTCACCGGAGTGCAGGGCCCTCTCCAGGGCGCGGCGTTCCTCGGGGAGATAGCCGCCGCGATAGGCGGCGATCCGGTCCGGAAGCGAGCGGTCCACCTCCGCGAGCCGCTCCTGGGCGATGAGCGCGATGAGCTCCGCGCCCCGCCGGGAGCGCACGAAGGTGACCGTACGGACGCCCTGGACGGCCAGGTCGGTGAGCAGGTCCGCGGACTCGGCCGTGGCCGTGCGGCGTACCGGGGCGCCCTGCTCGCCGTGGAGCTCGGTCAGCGGCGGCTCCCAGAGGGCGAAGACGACCTCACCGCGGGGCGAGCCGTCCTCGGTGATCTCCACGACCGGCACGCCGGTCAGCCGGCTCGCGGCGACCGCCGGATCGGAGGCGGTGGCCGAGGCGAGCAGGAACACCGGCGAGGAACCGTAGCGGGCACAGACGCGGCGCAGCCTGCGCAGCACCTGGGCCACATGGGAGCCGAAGACACCCCGGTAGGTGTGGCATTCGTCGATCACCACATAGCGCAGCGCGCGCAGGAAGGAGGACCACCTGGGGTGGCCGGGCAGGATGCCGCGGTGGAGCATGTCGGGGTTGGTGAGCACATAGTTCGCGTACTGGCGCACCCACTCGCGCTCCTCCACGGGCGTGTCGCCGTCGTAGACCGCCGCCCGGACGCCGGTGCCCAGCGGGGCGGTGAGGCCGGCCACCGCGCGGCGCTGGTCGGCGGCCAGTGCCTTGGTGGGGGAGAGGTACAGGGCGGTCGTTCCCCGCCCGTTGGGCTCCTCCGAGCCATCCAGCAGGGTGCTGAGGACGGGGGCCAGATAGGCGAGGGACTTGCCGGAGGCGGTTCCGGTGGCCACGACCACGGAATCCCCGCGCAGCGCGTGTTCGGCCGTACGCGCCTGGTGGGCCCACGGGCGATCGATGCCGGCCGCGCGAATGGCGTTGATCACCTCCGGCCGGATCGCCGAGGGCCAGTCGGCATGGGTTCCCGGACGCGGGGGCAAGTGCTCCGTATGAGTGATGCGCGCGCCCCGGCCCGCCCCGGTGCTCAGCCCACCGAGGACGGCCCGGGGTGAGGGGCGTATGCCCGCCTGCCGCGGGATTTGGTCGTGGGCCATCGACACCGAGTGTGTCACTGGTCTGACGGACAATGGTCTCAAGGCGTCGTGCACGCCTGCTGGTAAGTGATTGAATGCCATCGCGGCTGCCGATCCATGGGGGGCGACCGCTCGATGCAAGGTGCTGGAGGATCCGTGGACCTGTCCCTGTCGACTCGGACCGTCGATGACCGCACGGTCGTCGAGGTCGGTGGCGAGATTGATGTATACACCGCGCCCAAGCTGCGCGAGCAGCTGGTCGAGCTTGTCAACGACGGCAACTACCACCTGGTCGTCGACATGGAGGGCGTCGACTTTCTCGACTCCACCGGACTCGGCGTGCTCGTCGGCGGGCTCAAGCGAGTGCGGGCCCACGAGGGCTCGCTGCGCCTGGTGTGCAACCAGGAGCGCATTCTGAAGATCTTCCGCATCACCGGCCTGACCAAGGTGTTCCCGATTCACACCTCGGTCGAGGACGCTGTCGCGGCGACCGACTGACAAGATCGCCGAAGGAAGACACAGAAGGGGGTTCCGGGCGGCGTACGCCCGGCCCTCCCGATAAGCACGCCCATACGCCCGAGGGGGATGGCATGGCCACCGTCGAACTCCGCTTCAGCGCGCTGCCTGAGCACGTCAGGACCGCTCGTCTTGTCGCGGCCGCCGTGGCGCGTCGGGCGGGGGTGGATGAGGCCGTGCTCGACGAGGTGCGGCTCGCGGTCGGCGAGGCGTGCACGCGTGCGGTCGGGCTCCACCTGAGCAATGGGGTGGAGGCGCCGGTGCGGGTGTCGCTGACCGAGGAGGAGAAGAAGTTCTCCATCGAGGTCGGTGACGAATCCCCGACCTCGGCGGCCCTGGCGTCCGGCTCCCATCCGGAGATGGACGACGAGGCCGAGGGCGAGGACGAGATGGGTCTCGCCGTCATCAGCGGGCTCGTCGACGATGTCGAGGTGACGACCAGCGAATCCGGTGGAGTGATCCGGATGAGCTGGCCGACGTCACCCCAGCCCGTGGTGTCCTAGCCCCCACAGTGCCGGGCCCTGCCCCATCGGGCTGGCTGTCTCTCCCCGTGCCGGGTCCTGCCGCGCCGGGCTCTGACCCACTGGGCTGAATGCTGCCTCGCCGTGCCGGGTCCTGTTCGCGGTGGGCTGCGTCCTGCCCCCGTTCGTCGGGGCCTGCTCGCAGGGGGCTGGTTCATGCCCCAGTCGGTTCGGGTCCTGCCACGTCCGGCTGCCTCGTGCTCTCGTCGGTTCGGGCTCTGCCCGCGTCGGGCTGAGCCCTGTCCCGCCGGGCTGGGCTCTGCCCGCGTTGGGCTGATCCCTGTTCCGCCGGCTGAGTCCTGCCCGCGCCGGACTGATCCCTGTCCCGTCGGGCTGAGTCCTGCCCGCGTCGGGCTGATCCCTGTCCCGCCGGGCTGAGTCCTGCCCGCGTCGGGCTGAGCCCTGCCCGGGCCGGGCTGGATCCTGTTCGCACAGGCTGCGTCCGGCTGGCGCCGTGCCGGGTCCTCTTCACCACGGCTCGTCGGGGCCGGGAGTGGCCTCGCTCGTCCTGATCGCCGAAGCCGGGTCCCTCGTGAGGGTCATCTGTCCGTCATCCCTCTTCCGACCTGTCCCGACCCGCAGGACCCGCTGGAACCCTCCGAACCGGCCGTTTCATGATCGCCGGTCCGGCTGTTGGCATGCCCGCGCCCGGTCGGCCGCGTGGTCCCCGCGCACCTCTCGGCGCGCGCTTTTTCGATCTCTGGCTTAGGCTCTGAACAGCGCTTTTCTCGACGACGCAGGACTGCCGCTAGATCATCTATATAGATCATTTGTAGAGATCATTTTACATCCGTCAGTGAATTGTCGACCTTCCTTCTTCCGAAGGAATTCATACCGCCAAACCAATTGATCTTCGCTGGTGCGGGCGAATTCCCATTCCGGCGCCCTGTTTTGATCGTGTGACGCTCCCTACAATCCGTCCACATCTCGAGCTCAGGACGCCTGAGCGCGGCGGCTCTTCTGCGGTCGCAGAACTGCTGCGCGCCCATGTGCCAAACGTCAAGGAGGACGAATGGCGGGGCCTCTCACCCCTCATCAGCTGGACCTCACCCCAACCCTGGCCGCCGCAGAGCTGACCGACGACAACCGTGTGATCGTGCTGGTGATCGCCGCCGTCGCGATCGCGGCGCTCGCGGTCGCGGTGGTCCTGGTACGACAAGTCCTCGCGGCGGGCGAGGGCACGGACAGTATGAAGAAGATCGCCGAGGCCGTTCAGGAAGGCGCCAATGCCTATCTGGCCCGGCAGCTGCGCACCCTCGGCGGATTCGCCGTGGTGGTGTTCTTCCTGCTCATGCTGTTGCCGGCGGACGACTGGGCGCAGCGCATCGGGCGTTCGGTGTTCTTTCTGATCGGTGCGGCATTCTCGGCAGCCACCGGCTATATCGGGATGTGGCTCGCGGTGCGCAGCAATGTGCGCGTCGCCGCCGCCGCCCGTGAGGCCACCCCCGAGCCCCCCACCACACCCGTCAATGGCGATTCGGCCGCTTCCGCACCCGGTAAGCCGAGCGTGGATCTCACGGCCGTCTCGCACAAGGCGATGAAGATCGCTTTCCGTACCGGCGGTGTGGTGGGCATGTTCACCGTGGGCCTCGGACTGCTGGGCGCCTCCTGCGTGGTGCTGGTCTACGCGGCCGACGCGCCCAAGGTGCTGGAGGGCTTCGGGCTCGGCGCCGCGCTGATCGCGATGTTCATGAGGGTCGGCGGTGGCATCTTCACCAAGGCCGCCGACGTCGGCGCCGACCTCGTCGGCAAGGTCGAGAAGGGCATCCCCGAGGACGACCCGCGCAACGCCGCCACCATCGCGGACAACGTTGGCGACAACGTCGGTGACTGCGCCGGTATGGCCGCCGACCTCTTCGAGTCGTACGCCGTCACCCTGGTCGCCGCGCTGATCCTCGGCAAGGCGGCCTTCGGTGACTCCGGGCTGGCCTTCCCGCTGCTCGTTCCGGCCATCGGCGTGGTCACCGCCATGATCGGGATCTTCGCCGTGGCCCCGCGCCGCGCCGATCGCAGCGGAATGAGCGCCATCAACCGCGGCTTCTTCATCTCCGCCCTGATCTCGATGGCGCTGGTGGCGGTCGCGGTCTTCACCTATCTGCCGTCCAGCTACGCGGATCTCGACGGGGTCACCAACCGCGAGATCCTCGGCCACAGCGGTGATCCGCGGATTCTCGCGCTCGTCGCCGTCGCCATCGGCATCGTGCTGGCCGCGCTCATCCAGCAGCTCACGGGCTACTTCACCGAGACGACCCGGCGTCCCGTGCGGGATGTCGGCAAGACCTCGCTGACCGGCCCGGCCACGGTGGTGCTCTCCGGTATCTCGCTCGGTCTGGAGTCGGCCGTCTACTCGGCGGTGCTGATCGGGCTGAGCGTCTACGGCGCCTTCCTGCTCGGCGGCACCTCGATCATGCTGGCGCTGTTCGCCGTGGCGCTCGCCGGCACCGGCCTGCTCACCACGGTCGGTGTGATCGTCGCCATGGACACCTTCGGTCCGGTCTCCGACAACGCCCAGGGCATCGCCGAGATGTCCGGCGATGTCGAGGGCGCGGGCGCGCAGGTGCTCACCGACCTCGACGCGGTCGGCAACACCACCAAGGCGATCACCAAGGGCATCGCCATCGCGACGGCGGTGCTCGCCGCGGCCGCGCTCTTCGGCTCGTACCGCGACGCCATCGCGGAGGCCGTGAGCGATGTCCACACCTCCGTGGCCGGAGAGATGAATCTGAACCTGGACATCTCGCAGCCCAACAACCTCGTGGGCCTCGTCCTCGGCGCCGCCGTCGTCTTCCTCTTCTCCGGGCTGGCGATCAACGCGGTGTCGCGGTCGGCCGGTGCGGTGGTCTTCGAGGTGCGGCGGCAGTTCCGCGAGAAGCCCGGGATCATGAACTACAGCGAGAAGCCCGAATACGGCCGGGTCGTCGACATCTGCACCAAGGACGCGCTGCGCGAGCTGGCCACACCGGGTCTGCTCGCCGTCCTGGCGCCGATCGCCGTCGGCTTCACCTTCGGGGTCGGCGCGCTCGGCTCGTTCCTGGCGGGCGCGATCGGCACCGGCACGCTGATGGCCGTCTTCCTCGCCAACTCCGGCGGCGCCTGGGACAACGCCAAGAAGCTGGTCGAGGACGGCCATCACGGCGGGAAGGGGAGCGAGGCGCATGCCGCGACGGTGATCGGCGACACGGTCGGCGATCCCTTCAAGGACACCGCGGGCCCCGCGATCAACCCGCTGCTGAAGGTGATGAACCTGGTGGCGCTGCTGATCGCCCCCGCGGTGGTGAAGTTCTCCTACGGGGACAACGCCAGCCCTGGGCTGCGTGCGGTCGTCGCCGGGATCGCCGTCGCGATCATCGTGGCCGCGGTCTACATCTCCAAGCGGCGCGGAATCGTCGTAGGTGACGAAGACAACTCCGAGCGCGTGGCGAAGTCAGCCGACGCGGCGGTGGTGTCCTAGCCCCGGAAGGGGCCAGGGGGCCGGGAAAGCCCCTGCGACATGCGGGCGGGCGATGTGCGACAGCACACCGTCCGCCCGTGTCCCTGTCCGGGGTGTCCCGTCCGCTCGATGAGGCCATGTCCACAACGAGCGGGGTGCAAATAGCTCAAAAGAGATCCATATGGGGCGCTCGCCGGGTGGGTCTCGCCGGATGGACGTGTATGTTCCGGGGCCGAGAGCCATGGAAGGGACCAATCCGGTGAACAAGAAGCTTGTGGCTGCACTGTCCGGCGGTGCGGCGCTCGTACTGGCGCTGAGCGGCTGCGGGGGCGGCGATGAGGACAAGAAGGTCGACGACTGGGCCAAGTCGGTCTGTGACGAGGTGCAGCCTCAGCTGAAGAAGATCCAGGGCGCCAACACCGCGATCCAGGGTGCCGCCGACGAGCAGGACTCCAAGAAGCTGCAGCAGACGGACTCCAAGGCGTTCCAGGAGATCTCCGAGTCCTACGGGGCACTCGCCAAGGCCGTGAACAAGGCGGGCCCCCCGCCCGTCGACAACGGGGACAAGACCCAGCAGCAGGCGGTCAAGGAGCTCAACGCCACCTCGGGGGCGTACACGAAGCTCAAGACGTCCGTCGACAAGCTGGACACCTCGGACAAGTCCAAGTTCGCCCAGGGGCTCAAGGGCGTCGCCGACGAGCTCGACAAGCTCAGCAAGTCGGGTGACCAGGCCCTGCAGAAGCTGCAGGAAGGAAAGGTCGGCTCGGCGATGGCCAAGCAGTCCGGCTGCCAGAAGCCGAAGACGGCCGGCGGTGCCACGGCGCAGTCCTGACGGACTGCCCGGGGCCGCTCAAGGCCGCCCCGGTTTCTGCCGCCAGGGGCAACGCCGCCGCCTCACGCCGCCTTTGCCGGATCGTCAGCCCGGCCGACGCGGGCGATGTCGTCCCGATGCCGACTGTCGTCGCCCGCTGTCGGTGGTTGCCCCGACAATGGGGGCGTGAGTACGCACCAGCCTCCGTTCCGCCTCCCCGTCGCCGACCCCGAGCGCACCGCCCGCCTTCGTGAGGCGCTGTCGGCCGCCTCCTTCACCGCCGATGGTCTGCTGGATCTGCTCGGTTCGTCCGCCTACGCGGCCCTGGCGCGCGGCGAGACCGTCCCGGCGCTGCGCGCCACCAGGGGCGAGAGCAGCCCGCTGGAGACCCTGGTGCGGCTCTTTCTGCTGCAGCGCCCCGTGGCGTACGGGCGGGCGGCCGCGGCCCTGCCGGCCGAGGACTGCCTCGCCGACGGCTGGCTGGTGCGCGAGGGCGACGAGGTGCGCGCGAGCGTGGATGTGCGGCCTTACGGCGGCCCCGAGGGCCAGGACTGGTGGATCGTCTCCGACCTGGGCTGCGCGGTCGGCGGCGCCGGAGGGATCGGCGGCCCGGGCGGCGCGCGCGGCCGTGAGGACCGCTCCCGGCTCGTCCTCGGGGTCGGCGGCGCCTCCACCACGCTCGCCGGTCTCACCGTGCCCGCGCCCGTGGGCCGGGTTCTGGACCTCGGCACCGGTTCCGGTATCCAGGCGCTGCACGCGGGCCGCCACGCCACCCGTGTCACCGCCACGGACCGCAATCCGCGCGCCCTGGCCATCGCCCGGCTGACCCTCGCCCTGTCCGGGGCGCCGGAGCCGGATCTGCGGGAGGGGTCGCTGTTCGAGCCGGTCGGGGACGAGACGTACGACCTGATCGTCTCCAACCCGCCCTTTGTGATCTCCCCCCGCTCCCCGGAGGGCAGCGAGCTGGTCTACCGGGAGGGCGGAATGTCCGGGGACGACCTGTGCCGCACGCTCGTCCAGCAGTCCGCCGGGCATCTCGCCGACGGCGGCTGGTGTCAGCTGCTGGCGAACTGGCAGCACGTCGAGGGGGAGGACTGGCGCGAGCGGGTGGCCTCCTGGGTCCCGTCCGGCTGTGACGCCTGGATCGTGCAGCGCGAGGTGCAGGACGTCACCCAGTACACCGAGCTGTGGCTGCGCGACGCCGGTGAGCATCTGGCCGGCCCCGAGGCGTACGCGGCGCGCTACGACGCGTGGCTGGACGAATTCGAGGCGCGGAAGACCAAGGCCGTCGGCTTCGGCTGGATCACCCTGCGCAAGTCCGGTGCCGACCGGCCGTCGGTGACCGTGGAGGAGTGGCCCCATCCGGTCGAGCAGCCGCTGGGCGGCGAGGTCATGGCCCACTTCGACCGCCAGGACTTCCTGCGCACGCACGACGACGCGGCGCTGCTGACCGCCGGCTTCCGGCTGGCGGACGAGGTCGTCCAGGAGCAGGTGGGCCCGCCCGGGGCCGAGGACCCCGAGCATGTGGTGCTCAGGCAGTACCGGGGGATGCGGCGCGCGACGACGGTGGACACGGTCGGGGCGGGCTTCGCCGGCGTGTGCGACGGCACACTGAGCGCGGGCCGGATCCTGGACGCCATCGCCCAGCTGCTCGGGGAGGACCCGGTGGTGCTGCGCGACCGCACCCCGCAGTCCATCCGGCTCCTGGTCGAGCAGGGATTTCTGCGGCCGGTCGGCGACGACGGCATAGACGCGCGATGAGGGCAATAAAAGGCGCGATGAGGGCATAGAGGTGCGATAAGGGCGCGCCGGGCGAGGCGCTGGGGGCGTACGCCGGTGGTACGGCGCCCTCCCGCGCGCTCCCGTATGGCAGAAAGCTGCCGCCGGAGCGCAGAACAGGCCACCCGGGGCACGGGCCGTACGAGGCGACGCGCGCTGTTCACCCGGGGTTCGCGCTCACGCCTCCCGTGCGTGCCACGCTCCCGGCATGGAGAGCGGACCTGCGATCTTCGCCGGAACGGCATTCGTGTTGTTCGGCGCCGCGCTGCTGCTGTGGACGGCGGCGCGCCTGAGGCTGCGCGCACCGGTGGCACATGGTGTGAGTCCTGTCGCTTCCGCGGCGCTCTCCCTTCTCTTCGGCGTCGCCGCGCTCGGCGGCGGAATCTGGTGTCTCGGTTACGCCTGACAGGGCCTTCCGCGCTGCCTCGTGCCGGTCCGGGCGGCAGACAGGTCGGTTGTCGGGTTACCGTTCGAGTGGCGTTGCGGGCTTTTTCCGTTTGACACGGGGGCGGGATGTACCGTCACACTCCGCAGCGTCACCGTAGAGGGAGGCCGTGTGAGCGTTACCCACACGGCACTGCCCGTTCACCGAGCGTCGACCGGAGAGAAGAGCCAAGTTGTCCCCGACCACCAGCGAGACCGCACAGGGCGGCCGCCGACTCGTCATCGTCGAGTCGCCTGCCAAGGCGAAGACGATTAAGGGCTACCTCGGCCCGGGCTACGTGGTCGAGGCCAGCGTCGGGCACATCCGGGACCTGCCGAACGGTGCGGCCGAGGTCCCCGACAAGTACACCGGCGAGGTCCGGCGGCTCGGCGTGGACGTCGAGCACGACTTCCAGCCCGTCTATGTGGTCAACTCCGACAAGAAGAGCCAGGTCAAGAAGCTCAAGGAGCTGCTCGCCGACTCCGACGAGCTCTTCCTGGCCACCGATGAGGACCGCGAGGGCGAGGCCATCGCCTGGCACCTCCAGGAGGTCCTCAAGCCCAAGGTCCCGGTGCGCCGGATGGTCTTCCACGAGATCACCAAGGACGCCATCCGGGCCGCCGTGGCCAACCCGCGCGAGCTGAACCAGCGCCTGGTGGACGCCCAGGAGACCCGCCGCATCCTCGACCGCCTCTACGGCTACGAGGTCTCGCCGGTCCTGTGGAAGAAGGTCATGCGCGGCCTGTCCGCGGGCCGGGTCCAGTCCGTCGCCACCCGTCTCGTCGTCGAGCGCGAGCGCGAGCGCATCGCCTTCCGCTCCGCCGAGTACTGGGACCTCACCGGCACCTTTGCCACCGGCCGGGCCGGTGACGTCAGCGACCCCGGCACCTTCGGTGCCCGCCTTACCGCCGTCGACGGCCTCCGGGTCGCCCAGGGGCGCGACTTCACCTCGCTCGGCCGGCTCAAGGACGGCGTGAACGTCCTGCAGCTGGACGAGGCCGGTGCCCGCTCCCTGGCCACGGCCCTCGCCGACACCGCCTTCACGGTGCGCTCGGTCGAGTCCAAGCCGTACCGCCGCTCGCCGTACGCGCCGTTCCGTACGACGACCCTGCAGCAGGAGGCCAGCCGCAAGCTGGGCTTCGGGGCCAAGGCCACCATGCAGGTCGCGCAGAAGCTGTATGAGAACGGCTACATCACCTATATGCGTACGGACTCCACCGTCCTGTCGGACACGGCGGTCACGGCGGCCCGGGCGCAGGTCACGCAGCTGTACGGCGCCGACTACCTGCCCGACAAGCCGCGCACCTACGCGGGCAAGGTCAAGAACGCCCAGGAGGCGCACGAGGCCATCCGCCCCTCGGGAGACCGTTTCCGCACCCCGGCGGAGACCGGCCTCACGGGCGACCAGTTCCGGCTCTACGAGCTGATCTGGAAGCGGACCGTCGCCTCCCAGATGAAGGACGCGATCGGCAACTCGGTCACCGTCAAGATCGCCGGGCAGGCGAGCGACGGCCGGGACGCCGAGTTCTCCGCCTCCGGTAAGACGATCACCTTCCACGGCTTCATGAAGGCCTACGTGGAGGGCGCCGACGACCCGAACGCCGAGCTCGACGACCGCGAGCGCCGGCTGCCGCAGGTCACCGAGGGCGACCGGCTCTCCGCCGAGGAGATCACCGCCGACGGCCACGCGACCAAGCCCCCGGCCCGCTACACCGAGGCGTCGCTGGTCAAGGAGCTCGAAGAGCGCGAGATCGGCCGCCCCTCGACCTACGCCACGATCCTGGGCACCATCCTCGACCGCGGCTACGTCTTCAAGAAGGGCACCGCGCTCGTGCCCTCCTTCCTGAGCTTCGCCGTGGTCAACCTGCTGGAGAAGCACTTCGGCCGGCTGGTCGACTACGACTTCACCGCCAAGATGGAGGACGACCTCGACCGCATCGCGCGCGGCGAGGCCGAGGCCGTGCCGTGGCTGAAGCGCTTCTACTTCGGCGAGGGCGCGCAGGCCGGCGCCGCCGAGGCCGGGAACGGCGACGGCGACCACCTCGGCGGCCTCAAGGAGCTGGTCACCGACCTGGGCGCGATCGACGCCCGGGAGATCTCGTCCTTCCCCGTGGGCGACGGCATCGTGCTGCGCGTCGGCCGCTACGGGCCGTACGTCGAGCGCCCGACGGAGATCGAGGGCGGCACCGGCCGGCGCGCCGACGTCCCCGACGACATGCCGCCGGACGAGCTGACCGTGGAGTACGCGGAGGAACTGCTCGCCAAGCCGAGCGGTGAGTTCGAGCTGGGCCCCGACCCCGAGACCGGTCGCATGATCGTGGCCAAGGACGGCCGCTACGGCCCGTACGTCACCGAGGTGCTCCCCGAGGACACTCCCAAGAGCGGTAAGAACGCCGTCAAGCCGCGCACCGCGTCCCTCCTGAAGTCGATGTCCCTGGACACGGTGACCCTGGAGGACGCGCTCAAGCTGATGTCGCTGCCGCGGGTGGTCGGCACCGACCCCGAGGGTGTGGAGATCACCGCGCAGAACGGCCGCTACGGCCCGTACCTGAAGAAGGGCACGGACTCGCGGTCGCTGGAGAGCGAGGAGCAGCTCTTCACCATCACGCTCGAGCAGGCGCTGGCGATCTACGCCCAGCCCAAGCAGCGGGGCCGGGCCGCGGCCAAGCCGCCGCTGAAGGAGCTGGGCACCGACCCGGTCAGCGAGCGGCCCGTGGTGGTGAAGGACGGCCGCTTCGGCCCGTACGTCACGGACGGCGAGACCAACGCGACGCTGCGCCGCGACGACGACGTGGAGACCATCACGCCCGAGCGCGGCTACGAGCTGCTCGCCGAGAAGCGCGCCAAGGGCCCGGCCAAGAAGACCGCCAAGAAGACGGCGGCGAAGAAGACCGCGGCCAAGAAGACGGCGACCAAGACGGCCGCCAAGAAGACCGCGGCGAAGAAGACGACGGCCAAGAAGACGACCGCCAAGACCGCCGCCAAGAAGACGGCGGCGGCCAAGAAGTCGTCGGCCAACGCCGAGTAGGAAAGCGGAGCAAGGCGGAGCAATCCCCGCGCCATCCACGGCTCACCGCCCGTTTGTTCGGCCGGGGGGCCGTGGATTCATGTGATCCGGATAGGCTGGCGGGATGACGCGAGAGCAGCCAACGGACGTGACCGCCACTTCCGGTGCCCTTGCCGCGGACTCCCGCGAGCGGGCCGTACGAGCCCTGCTGCGCTATCAGCCGCTGCGACGGCTCTGGAGCGCCCAACTCGTCGGCGGCGTGGGGGACGCGCTCGCCGTGCTGGTGCTGGTGCTGCTGACGCTGCAGGCGTCCGTGGCCGCCGACGCCTTCGGCGGCGGGTATCGCGGCGCGGCCTTCGCGGTCGCGGTGGTGCTGGGCGTACGGCTCCTGGCGACCGTGCTGTTCGGCGCGGTGCTGCTCGGGCCGCTCGCCGCGCTCATCGGCCCCTCCGGTCCGCTGGACCGCCGCTGGACCATGGTCGGCGCGGACGGTCTGCGGCTGGTGCTGCTCCTCATCGCACCGCTGTGGATCGACTGGGCCCCGGCCGACGCCGTCGCCTGGCTGCTCATCACGGCCTTCGTCGTAGGCGTCGCGGAGCGCTTCTGGACCGTCGCCAAGGACGGCGCGGCGCCCTCGCTGCTCCCGGCACCGCCCGCCGAGGGCGCGGCCGTGCGCCCGCTGCCCGACCACCTGGACGCGCTGCGGCGGCTCTCGCTCCGTACGAACTTCCTGACGCTGCCGATCGCCGCCGCCGGGCTGCTCGTCGTCACCCTCATCGGCAGGCTGCTGGGCACCGGAGTGGAGTGGTTCCACACCCACCAGGCCGCCCTCGGCTCGTACGTCGGCGCCGGACTCTTCGCCGCGTCGATCTCCATCCTCACCTTCCTCGAACTGCCCGGCGCGCAGACCAGCCGCACCCGCTCCCCCCTGGAGGGGCTGCGCCGGCCCCGCGCCGCCTCCGGTACCGGCGCCGACAAGGGCCGCACCGGTGCCGTTCCGCTGCTGGTGCTCGCCTGCGCCGGGGTGGCGGGCGCGATCGCCGCGGCCGTGGGCGTCGCCCCGCTGCAGGCCATGGACCTCGGTGGCGGGCCGGTCGCCTTCGCGCTGCTCGCCTTCGTGCTGGCCGGAGGCCCGGCGCTCGGCATCCGCTGGGCCCCGAAGTTCCTCCCGGGGCTGTCGCGGCGCAGGCTGCTGGCGCTGTCGGTCGCGCTGACCGGGCTCGCGCTGCTCACGGCGGGCCTGGTGCACGACACGACCACCGTCGTGCTGATCGCCCTGGTCGCGGGCGTGCTGGCCGGGATCGCCGCCCACACCGGCCACGCCCTCCTGGACCAGGAGTCCGAGGAGGCCCGCCGGCCCCGGATGACCGCGCATCTGCAGGCCGTCGTCCGCGTCAGCGTCGGGTTCGGCGCGGTCGTCGCGCCGCTGCTCGCCGCCGTCATCGGACCGCACCGGCTCGGCAGCGGCGATTTCGTCTTCGCCCACGGCGGCGCGGCCTTCACCCTGATGCTGGTGGGCGCGCTGCTGCTGCCCGTCGCCGCGCTGGTCCTGGGCCGGACCGACGACCGGCAGGGAGTGCCGCTGCGGCGCGATCTGCGCGAGGCGCTGCTCGGCGGCGGGGGCGCGGACGAGGCCCCGGCCGCCACCGGTTTCTTCATCGCCATCGAGGGCGGCGACGGCTCGGGCAAGTCCACGCAGGTGGAGGCGCTGGCCGAATGGATAAGGGCCAAGGGGCACGAGGTCGTGGTGACCCGTGAGCCGGGCGCCACCGCGATCGGCAAGCGGCTCCGCTCGATCCTGCTCGACGTCTCGTCCGCCGGGATCTCGCACCGCGCCGAGGCGCTGCTGTACGCGGCGGACCGCGCCGAGCACGTCGACACCGTGGTCCGCCCGGCGCTGGAGCGCGGCGCGGTCGTCATCTCCGACCGCTACATCGACTCGTCCGTCGCCTATCAGGGCGCCGGGCGCGACCTCGCCGCCACCGAGATCGCCCGCATCTCGCGCTGGGCGACGAACGGCCTGGTGCCGCATCTGACGGTGCTGCTGGACGTCTCGCCGGAGACCGCGCGCGAGCGCTTCACCGAGGCCCCGGACCGGCTCGAGTCCGAGCCCGCCGAGTTCCACCAGCGCGTACGGGCCGGATTCCTGGCCCTCGCCGCCGCCGACCCGGCCCGCTATCTCGTCGCCGACGCCGGGCAGCTGCCGGAGGCGGTCACCGCCGTGGTGCGCCACCGTCTGGACCAGATGCTGCCGCTGTCCGACGCGGAGGTGAAGGCTCAGGAGGAGGCCCGTAAGGCCGCCGAGGAGGAGGCCCGCCGCCGCGCCGAGGAAGAGGCCGCCCGTAAGGCCGAGGAGGAGCGGCTGGAGCGCGAGCGCCAGGAGGCGCTCGCCAAGGCGCGCGCCGAGGAGGAGGAGCGCAAGCGCCGCGAGCTGGAGGAGGCCCGCCAGCGCGAGGCCGAGCGGCAGGCGGAGGCGGCCCGGCAGCGGGCCGAGGACGCGCGCCGCAGGGCCGAGGAGGACCGTAAGCGCATCGAGGCCGAGGACCGCGCCCGCGCCGCCGACGAGGAGCGGCGCCGCCTGGAGGCGGAGGCGGAGGCGCTGCGGCGGGCCGAGGCCGACGCGCGCCGCCAGGAGGAGCAGCGCAAGGCCGAGGAGGCGCTGCTGCGGGCGGAGCAGGCGCGGCTGGCCGCGGACGCGGCGGATGCGGCGGCCTCCTCCGGGGCCGAGGCGCCGACCGTGGAGACCGAGACCCCGGCCCCGCCGCCCCACGACACGGACGGGCCCCGGGGCGCGGAGGGCTACCAGGACACCGGCGGCGCCCGGGACGCGGCGGGCCCCGCCTCCGGCGACCCGGACTCGACGAAGACGGTCCAGACACCGCGGTTCGACCCGTGGGCGCAGTACGTCGGCGAGGGCGGCTCGGGCCGTCCCGCCGCCGGGCCGGACGCGGACGAGACCACGGTGCTGCCGCCCGTGCCTCCCCAGAACGGCCCGGACGCCGGTGACACCGCGGTGCTGCCGCCCGTACGGCCCCAGGACGGCCCGGAGCGCCGGGGCGGCCCGGACGCCGAGGAGACGGCCGTCCTGCCCCAGCCGCCCGCCGAGCCGCCCACGAACGCGGCCGACGAGACGGCCGTGCTGCCGCCCGTACGGGACGAGCGCTCCTCCGACCCGGCGGAGCGGGTCCCGCCGTGGCTGTTCCGGCAGGAGCAGGGGCAGGAGCAGGGCGAGGGGAACGAGCGCACGCGCGAGATGCCGCAGTACGGCCAGGGGCAGGGGCATGACCAGGGTCAGGGTCAGGCGCAGGGCGGTGCGGAATCGCCGCGTCCGCGCCGCCGCCGTCCCGAGTGGGCGGAGGAGACCCCGCTGGACGACCTCCCGTCGCTGGCCGACGAACTGCTCGGCCCGCGCGACGACGAGGACGGCCGGCGCCGCTGACGGCAGGCCGGTGACGGGTGGCCGCTCACGGTAGGGCTCCGAGCAGCCCCGCCGACGGAGGCAGGGCGCTGACGGGTAGCCGCTGACGGTAGGGCGCCGGCGGATGGCCGCTGACCGCCGGTCGGTGACGTTGGGGCGCTTGACCGGGCCTGCTGACGGCAGACGCCGACGGCAAGAGCCACACCGCGCGGGAGTTCTCCGCGCGGGTGCTGCGGAAGCTCAGCGCGACGCCGAGAGGTATCTCGGCGAGGACGTCACCGACAGGGCCGCCGCACGGTGACACGTTGGGACGCTGGAGACAGGGCGCTGACGGGTGCACGCCGACGGTAGGGCGCCGGCGGGTAGCCGCTGACGGCAGGCGTCGACGAGGCCCGCTGACCCAGAGCCGCAGCCGGACAGGACGCCGACGGGGGCCCGCCGACGGGGGCCGGGCCCGCTGACAGGCCGCCCAGCCGGGCGCCGCCCTCGACCGTCGTGCCCGGGTGTCGGTGGGGTGGCCCACAATGGGATGCCGGTAAGCACGAACGGCGGAGGCAGCCATGGCGGTGTGGGACGACCTGGTCGGGCAGGACCGAGTAGCGGCCCAGCTGACGGCTGCCGCGCGGGATGCGGACGCCCTGGTCACGGCGGCGGGCGAGGCGGCCTCGGCCGAGGAGCCCATGGCGTCGTCCAAGATGACCCACGCCTGGCTGTTCACCGGCCCGCCCGGCTCCGGCCGGGCCACCGCGGCCCGCGCCTTCGCCGCCGCGCTGCAGTGCGTCAGCCCGGACCGGGCGCTCGGCGGCGCCCCCGGCTGCGGCTTCTGCGACGGCTGTCACACCGCCCTCGTCGGCACCCACGCCGATGTGGAGGTGGTCCGTACGGACATGCTCACCATCGGCGTCAAGGAGACCCGGGAGCTCGTCCGCCGCGCCCAGCTGTCGCCCGCCGGCGGCCGGTGGCAGGTGATCGTCATGGAGGACGCCGACCGCCTTACCGAGGGCGCGGGCAACGTTCTCCTCAAGGCCGTCGAGGAGCCCGCGCCGCGCACCGTATGGCTGCTGTGCACGCCCTCGCTGGAGGATGTGCTGCCCACGATCCGTTCCCGCTGCCGCCTCCTCACCCTCCGCACGCCTCCGGTGGAGGCCGTCGCGGACCTCCTCGTCCGGCGCGACGGCATCGACCCCGAACGCGCCGCCTCCGCCGCCCGCGCCACCCAGGGCCATATCGACCGCGCCCGCCGGCTGGCCACCGACGACCGGGCCCGGGCCCGCCGCGCCGCCGTCCTGAAGCTCCCGCTGCGCGTCGACGACGTGGGCGGCTGCCTCAAGGCGGCCCAGGAGCTGATCGACGCGGCGGCCGAGGACGCCAAGCAGGTGGCGGAGGAGGTCGACGTCAAGGAGACCGAGGAGCTGCGGGCCGCCCTGGGCGCCGCCGCCGGGACGGGCGGGCGGTTGCCGCGCGGCACGGCCGGGGCCATGAAGGATCTCCAGGACCGCCAGAAGCGCCGTGCCACCCGCACCCAGCGCGACACCCTCGACCTCGCGCTCACCGATCTGATCGCCTTCTACCGCGATGTGCTGGCCCTCCAGCTCGGCTCCCAGGTCGCGCTCGCCAACACCGACGTCCGGGACGCGCTGGAGCGGATCGCCTCGGGCTCGAAGCCCGAGCGGACGCTGCGCCGGATCGAGGCCATCACGGCGTGCCGTCAGGCGCTGGACAGCAATGTGGCGCCGCTGCTGGCGGTCGAGGCGATGACCATGGCGCTGCGGGCCGGCTGAGTCACCCGTACGGGTTCGCTGTCGCGCGCATGAAGCGTGTCCGGGCGGATACCCTCCGTAAGGGGGCAAACCGGCCGTATCTCCAGGGCTCGATGGGCCCGGTCTCCAGGACCCGATCTCCAGGATCCGAGCGATCCGAGCGATCAGGGTGATCAGGGTGATCACCTGACGACCCTGGCCACATGGATCACCCGGCTCGACGTGATCCGGAGGTTCCGACCGGTGCGATCCCGCGACTCGACCGCGCGAACCGAGGGATCAGCCCATGAACACCCCGCACAGCAGCCGCCCGCTCCGGATCCTCGGCGCCGCCCTCGCCTCCGCCGCCCTGCTGTCCGCCGGCTGCTCCGCGGACGCCTCCTCGCCGCCCGCCGCGTCGATGTCGAAGAAGGCCGTCCCCGCCGCCCTCAGGCCGTACTACGAGCAGTCGCTGAGCTGGCGCCCCTGCGGGGGCGCGGACTTCGAATGCGCCACGCTCAAGGCCCCGCTCGACTACGCGAGACCCGGCACCGGCCGGGATCTGAGGCTCGCCGTCTCCCGTAAGAAGGCGACGGGCCCCGGCCGCTCCCTCGGTTCGCTCCTGGTGAACCCCGGCGGCCCCGGCGGCTCCGCGGTCGGCTATCTGCAGAGCTTCGCGGCCGTGGGCTACCCGACCCGGGTGCGCGCCCGCTACGACATGGTGGCGATGGACCCGCGCGGCGTGGCCGAAAGCGAGCCCGTCACCTGCCTGAGCAACAAGCAGATGGACGCCTTCACCCAGACCGACCAGACGCCCGACGGGCGCGGCGAGACCGATCGTCTCGTCGCCGCCTACAAGAAGTTCGCCCATGGCTGCGCGGCCCGCTCCGGCCGGATCCTCCGCCATGTCTCGACGGTCGAGGCGGCCCGCGACATGGATGTGCTGCGCGCCGCGCTGGGCGACCGGAAGCTCCATTACGTCGGCGCCTCCTACGGCACCTTCCTCGGCGCGACCTACGCCGACCTCTACCCCCACCGCGTGGGCCGTCTCGTCCTCGACGGCGCCCTCGACCCGACGCTGTCCTCCCGGCGCATCAACCGCGACCAGACCGCCGGTTTCGAAACCGCCTTCACCGCCTTCGCCGAGGACTGCGTGCGCCGCACCGGCTGCCCCCTCGGTACCGGCTCCGTGGCCGCCGCCCGCGACCGGCTCAGCGCCTTCTTCACCCGCCTCGACTCCCACCCGGTCCCCACCGGCGAGTCCCGCTCCCTGGGCGAGCCCCTGGCCACCATGGGCGTGATCTCCGCCATGTACGACGAGACCGCCTGGTCCCAGCTGCGCACCGCCCTCCGCTCCGCGATGCGCGGCCACGGTGGTGGTCTGCTCAGCCTGGCCGACCTCTACTACGAGCGCGACACCGACGGCTCGTACGCCAACCTCATGTACGCCAACCCAGCCGTCAACTGCCTCGACCTCCCACCGGCCTTCCGCACCCCCGCCGAGGTCAAGAAGTCCCTCCCCGCCTTCCGGAAGGCATCCCCCGTCTTCGGCGGCGCCCTCGCCTGGGCGGCCCTGAACTGCGCCTACTGGCCCGTCCGCCCGACCGGCACCCCCCACGCCCTGCACGCCAAGGGTGCCGCGCCCATCGTCGTCGTCGGCACCACCCGCGATCCCGCCACCCCCTACCCCTGGGCCCGCGCCCTGGCCGCCCAGCTCTCCTCCGCCACCCTCCTCACCTACGACGGCGACGGCCATACGGCCTACGGCCGCGGCAGCAGCTGCATCGACAACGCGATCAACACCTACCTCCTCGCCGGCCGCCCGCCCGCCCCCCACACCCGCTGCCGCTGACCAGCCCCGGCCCCGCCCGGGCCCCACCCGGCCCCGTACGGAGCACCCCTCGAAACTGTGTAGACTTGGCGACGCTGCTGCTGCCAATCTGGCTCCGCAGCATGCCGCCTTAGCTCAGTCGGCCAGAGCGACGCACTCGTAATGCGTAGGTCAAGGGTTCGATTCCCTTAGGCGGCTCATTTGAGGCCCAGGTCACCTTCTCTGTGACCTGGGCCTTTTTTGTTCGGCTCTTGTTCGGCGCGGATGCCGTGACCTGGCTTGTGCCGGGCCTTGTGGGGCTGTCCCCCGTGCGAGCTACGCCTAGGTGTCCACCGTGTGGTGACGAATCCGGGGGGCCGGATCCGTAGCGTTCGGGATCGCCGCGGCGGTTCGGCTGCGGATATGGCGGCGCATTGCATGACCGCCATGGAAAAGCAGCCTTTTCGGCGTCAATTCTCTTACTGGGGAGCAAACATGGTCCGCAATGGTCGGCTGTCGGCTGTGATCGCGCTGGCGTGTGCCGTGGCAGGTGTGGGGCTTGTCGGCTGTGAGGACTCCACGAAGGCGGATGCGGACGCGTCCGCCGGCGGGAGGTCCGCCGCCGCTCCGGAGAAGGCGGCTGATGAGGGCTTGCTCACCGGCACCAAGAAGATCGAGGTCGGCGGGCGGTTGGTGAACGTGTCCTGTGCGGGTACGTCGGCGGACGGCAAGCCGGTCATCGTGCTTCTGTCCGGGGGTGGCGATGGGCTGGAGAAGGTGGCCGGTATTCAGAAGACCCTGAGCGAGAAGAATCGGGTCTGTTCCTATGACCGGCTCGGCGAGGGGGCCAGTGACAAGCCCGAGGGGCCTCAGACCCTCAAGAGCACGGGGAAGGTTCTGACCGCCGTGCTCGATCGTGTCGCCGGTGACCGTCCGGTCGTGCTGGCGGGGCATTCGCTGGGCGGGCTGATCGCCGCCCGGTATGCGCCCGAGCATCAGGACAGGGTCAAGGGGCTGGTCTTGATGGACGCCACCTCGCCGACGCAGACCGCTGATCTCAACAAGGGGATCCCCGAGTCCGCGACCGGCCCGGCGGTCGCGTTGCGTGATCAGACCCTCGCGATCCTTCACGGAGGGGAGCCGGAGATGCTCACGGTGCCGGATGGCAAGGTCCGTTCCGCCGGGGACATCCCGGTGGAGGTGATCCATCACGGGAAGCAGTACCTCGCGGCGGTTCCCGACTACGGGCCGGGCCTGGAGCGGGCGTGGACCAACGGTCAGCGCAAGTGGCTCGCGGTCTCCAGCCACAGCAGGCTGAGCACCGCCAAGAACAGCGAGCACTACATCTACGTCGACCAGCCCGAGGTCGCCGTCCGGGCGATAGAGCGCGTCACCTCACAGGCCGCCGACCGCGCGTAGGGCCCGAGTTGGAGATCTCCCTGCGTAGCGTTTCCTCCGTCCGCGGCGCCCTGGCTGTGGAGGGACGAAGGAGTCGATGATGAGACCGGTGCCGGTGATGGCCGTTCGGCGGGTGCCGGAGCTGTGGCGCCGGTTCGACGTCACGGTCCGGGATCTGCCGCTCGGGCTGCTGATCCTCGCCGGGTCGCTCGTACCGGCGTTCCACAACCACGGGACGCAGCTCGGCGGTCTGCCGGCCCGCCCCTTCGATGTGCCGGCCGTGGTGGCGATCGCCCTCCAGTGCCTTCCGCTCGCCGTGCGGCGGCGGTGGCCGGTCGTCTGTCTCGCCCTGGTGTCGGTCGGGTTCGCCGTCGACCAGCTCCGCGGCTACCACTCGTTCGCGGGGACCGCGGTGCCCGTCGCGCTGCTGAGCGTGGGGTCCCATCTGGAACGGCACCGGCGCGCCACCGCGCTCCTCTTCTCGGCGGCGTATGTGCCGCTGGCGGTCGCGCTCTACCGGCTCGGTTCGGGCGCCGAATCGCCGGGTGAGTTCCTGATGTACTACCTGGCGCTGGCCCTCCCGTGGGGCATGGGGTCATGGCTGCGCTCCACCCGGGTCGCGGAGGCCGAACGCCGCCGCCGGGTCGCCGAGCACACCCGCACCGCCGAACGCACCCGTATCGCCCGCGAGCTCCACGACGTCGTCACCCACCACGTGACCGCGATGGTCGTGCAGGCCGAGGCGGCGCGCTATCTGACCGCCGCGCCCGACCGGCTCGACCAGGCCCTGACCGCCGTCACCGACACCGGCCGACGGGCCATCACCGATCTGCGGCATCTGCTCGATCTGCTCAATCCCGACTACGGCACCGAGGCCAGGACACCGGCCGTCGGCAGGCTTCGCACGCTCGTGGAGCAGACCCGGCGGGCCGGGCAGCCGGTGGAGTTCACCGAGGAGGGCACGCCGGCGGAATCGACCGGCAGCGCCGACTTCGTGGCCTACCGGGTGGTGCAGGAGGCCCTGACGAACGCCCTCAAGTACGCTCACGGCAGCCACACCTCGGTCCAGGTGCACCACGGCGCGAGGGAGATCACCGTGGAGGTCAGCACGGACGGCTCCGGCTCGCGGGCCGGGTCTCCTGGCGGGTCCCCCGCCGGTTCGCCCGGTGGGAGCGGGCGGGGCCTGGCCGGGCTGCGCGAACGGGTCGACGTCCTGGGCGGCGACTTCAGCGCGGGCGCGCGGACGGGCGGCGGCTTCGTCGTACGGGCCCGGATACCCGCGAGGAGCCCGTCGTGACCGAGCCGATCCGGGTCCTGGTCTGTGACGATCAGGTACTGGTCCGCACTGGACTGGTGACGATCATCGACGCTCAGCCCGACCTCGAAGTGGTGGGCGAGTGCGGGGACGGGCAGACCGCGGTCGAGCTCGCCGGCCGGCTGCGCCCGGAGGTCGTGGTGATGGACGTACGCATGCCGGTGCTCGACGGCATCGAGGCCACCCGCCTGCTGGCCGGTGCCGGGGTGCCGCATCCCGTCAAGGTGCTCGTGGTGACCACGTTCAACCTGGACGAGTACGTCTACGAGGCGCTGCGCGCGGGGGCGAGCGGGTTCCTGCTCAAGGACGCGCCGCCGTCCCAACTGCTCCATGGCATCCGGACCGTGGCCACCGGGGCGGCACTGCTGGACCCCGAGGTGACGCGGCAGCTCGTGGGCACGTACGCCGCCCGCATCCGGCCCGCCGAGGGTCCTCCGCGCGACATCCCGCTGACCCCTCGCGAACTGGAAGTCCTCCGCCTCATCGCCAACGGCCTCTCCAACAGCGAGATCGCCGGGACCCTCGTGATCAGCCAGGAGACCGTCAAGACCTTCGTCTCCCGCATCCTCGCCAAGCTCGGCCTCCGCGACCGCGTCCAGGCGGTCGTCTACGCCTACCGCCAGGGTCTGGTGACCTGACCCGCCGCGCGGGCGCCCGGGGAGCGCGGAACCCCAGCTCGGACCGGGTCCGGGCTGGGGTTCCTCTGTCGTCAGCGGTGTTGTCAGGCGTGGCGTCAGCCGAGTTGTCCGCTGTGCCGTCAGCTGTTGATGGGGGGCTTGGAGGACCAGGCCGTCAGCGACAGGGTGCCGTTGTCGAGGTCCTCGCCGAAGGCGACGGTGCTGTGCGAGTTGCTGCCCGTCGGCGAGATCTGCAGGTACTTCGCGTGGGCGGTCGAGGCGCCGGTGGTGGTCCACACCAGGTCGGCCCAGGCGCTCTTGCCCGGTCCGAGGGTGATCGGGTGGGAGCCCGGGTCGGTGGCGAAGTAGGTGCTGCCGTGGCGGGCGGTGGTCTTGATGGCGGTGTGTCCGGCGCCCTCCAGGGCCAGCCCGGCGTAGCCGCTGATGACGCAGGTCTCGTCGCCGGTGTTCTTCACCCGCAGGAAGGTACCCCGGTGGTTCATCCCCGCCTGGGAGGTACCGGCCGAGTCGAGGGTCGCCCGCAGCGTCCCCGGCTGGCATTCGGCGGTGGCCCGTGCCTTGTCGGACCCCGAGCCCAGGGCCGTTGCCTGCTTGTCCGACTGGCCGGCCTGGTTGTGGATCGAGGAGTCCGACTGCGACGACTTCGCGGAGGACGACGCGTGGGAGGAGGAGTTCCCCTTGGCGTCGGACGACGAGTCGTTGCTCCCGCAGGCGGTGAGGGCGACGGCCGAGGCGGCGGCGATCAGCGCGGCCACACCGGCCTTGCGGACTCGGCGGTTGAGAATGTGGTGCGACATGACGACCCCCATGGGCTTCCGGATGGTGCGGTTCCTGCTTACGCACCATCCATGGTGTCGGCCGCCGCTGGCGTTCCCTTAACGACCGCTGCCGCTTCACTAACGTCCGGCTAACGCCCGCCGTCAGCGCTCCGCCGGGGTCCAGTCGGCCACGAGCTCCAGGAGACCGGGGAAGCGGGCATCGAGGTCGGCGACCCGGACGTGGCTTCGGCGCTCCAGGCCGTATTGGCGCTGACGGGTGATGCCTGCCTCGCGGAGGGCCTTGAAGTGGTGGGTGAGCGAGGACTTGGGGCGGTCCAGGCCGAACCAGCCGCAGGTGTGATCGAACCGCTCCGATTCGAGGAGGAGTTTGCGCACGATGCGGAGGCGGAGGGGGTCGCTCAGTGCGCCCAGGACCGTTTCCAGGCGGATCTCCTCCACGGCCGGCTCCGGGAGCGGGGGCGGGAGGTCGGGGGGTTCGGGGAGCGCCTTGATGGCGGGGCGGGCGCTTTGGGGTGGTGGTGCCGTATGGGCGGTTTGCGTGGTCCGGGTGGTCATCGGCGGGATCCTCGTCGCGCGGCTCGTTGTACGAGTTCGATCGTACTGCATGCTAAGTTCGACTCGAGTCGTACTGAGGTCGTCGGGAGGAGCTGTCGTGACGGGGAGTCGGGCCGTGGCGGTGCCGGGTGCGCGGGAGGCGCATGAGGAAAAGGGGGAGAAAGGGGAGAGGGGGGAGGGAGCGGCCGCGACCCGGTGGGTGTGGACGGCCGCATGGCCGGTCACCGCCGTGTTCGTCCTCTCGAACGCGGCGACGCCGCTGTATGTGCGGTGGCAGCGCGAGATCGGGTTCTCCAAGGGCACCCTGACGGTGATCTTCGCCTGCTACATCGTCGGACTGCTCGGTTCGCTGCTGGTCTCCGGCGTGGTGTCGGACCGGGTGGGACGCAAGCCCGTGCTGCTGCCCGCGCTCGGGCTCGCGATGGCGGCATGCGCGATCTTCGCGAGCGCGTCGGCCGTGGCGGCGCTGATCGTGGCGCGGCTGTTCAGCGGGATCGCGGTGGGCGCCGTCGTCTCCGCCGGAATGGCGGCGGTGACCGATGTGGCCGGGCCGGGGCGACGGCGGCTGGCGGCGCTGCTGGCCTCGTGCGCGATGGTGTTCGGGGCCGGGCTGGGGCCGTTGCTCGCCGGGGTGCTGGGCAAGGGGGTGTTCGTCCTGGAGGCGGTGCTGCTGGCGGCGGCGGTCGTGGCCGTGGTGCGGATGCCGGTACGGCGTCCCGCCGCGCCCGCGAAGGGGGCGTGGGTGCGGATACCCGGGGTGCCGCGGGGGAGCGGCGGGCAACTCCTCATGGGCATCGCCGTCTTCGCGCCCGGCATCACCGCCACCTCCTTCGTGCTGTCCCTCGGGCCGTCGCTGCTGTCGGGGCTGCTGGACACCACCAACCCGGTGGCCGCGGGGGCCATGGCCTTCGTGATGTTCCTCACCGCGACCGGTGCGCAGTTCGCGGTCCAGCGGCTGGACCGGCGGACGATCCTGATCGCCGGAGCCGTCAGTACGACGATCGGCATGGGCGCACTCATCGCCGCCGTCCGCGCCTCCTCCGTGCCGCTGCTCGTCGCCGCCGCGCTGCTGGCCGGGGCGGGGCAGGGGATGGGGCAGCTCGGCGGGCTGTCGCTGCTCAACTCCGTTGTTCCGGCGAGCCGTCTGGCGGAGGCCAACGCGGCGCTCAACGTCGGGGGCTATGTGCCCGCGGGGGTGCTGCCGGTAACGGCGGGTTACCTCAGCGACGCGGCGGGGCTGACGACGGGGGCGACCGTCTTCGGGGCCGTTCTCATGGCGTTGGCCCTCGTCGGGGGGCTGGTGGTGCTCACCGGTCCGCGATCCGTCCGCAGGAAGTAGGCATGAGGGCATGGAGGCTGGGTAGACGGGTCCCCAATCAGCCTATGCACGCAGCCGATACAGGGAGTGCGACGTGAACGACACGGCACCCGTGACAATGTCGACACTGACGGCAGCCGAAGCTGAGCAAGCACATGGTGTTCAGGTACGTGACATTGCTCTGAATGGAACGGAAAACGCCGGAACGTCCGATCTGCCCACAGTGGACGATCCGGCAAAGGTGGCGCCCAAGGACGCACGGGCGCTGACCAAGACGTTCCTGGATCGGCTGACCGAGCTGGAGGAGGGGACGCACGAGTACCAGTACGTGCGGAACACCCTCATCGAACTCAACCTGTCGCTGGTCCGGTACGCCGCCCGGCGGTTCCACAACCGCTCGGTGGAGATGGAGGACATCGTCCAGGTCGGCACCATCGGGTTGATCAAGGCGATCGACCGGTTCGACCTGAGTCGCGAGGTCGAGTTCACCACCTTCGCCGTTCCGTACATCGTCGGCGAGATCAAGCGTTTCTTCCGCGACACCAGCTGGGCGGTGCATGTTCCCCGCCGTCTGCAGGAGTTGCGGATCGACCTCGCCAAGGCGAACGAGGAGTTGTTCCAGCGGCTGGACCGGTCGCCCACCACGGCCGAGCTCGCGGAGCATCTGCAGCTGAGCGAGGACGAGGTCGTCGACGGACTGGTGGCCAGCAACGGCTATCTCACCACCTCGCTGGACGCGCCCGCGGAGCAGGAGAGCGGGGCCACGCGGGTGACCACCTACGCGGACCGGTTCGGCGACGTCGACCCGGCGATGGAGGCCGTGGAGAATCTGCACGCGCTCAAGCCGCTGGTGGAAGAGCTCGGTGAGCGGGACCGCCGCATTCTGCAGCTGCGGTTCGGCGAGGAGCTGACCCAGTCGGAGATCGGCGCCGAACTCGGCGTCTCACAGATGCATGTCTCCCGGCTGCTCAGCCGCGCGCTGGGCCGGCTGCGGCGCGGAATGCTCGCCGAGGACTAGGCACGCGGTGCTTGTCGCGTACTCCGCGTAGCGAATTCGGCTCGACCGCCGCACTGGCCTTTACAGCAGAATCCAGGAACAACAGCCGCACTGGCCTTTACAGCAGAACCCAGGCACAACAACAGAACAAAGGAAACACAGACCGAAGGGGCCCGGCCGGAGATTTCTCCGGCCGGGCCCCTTCGGTCTGCGCTGTCCCTGATTTAACCGCACCGTCTGCGGGCTACCAGCGGTACCACCGCCCACGTCGCCCACCGACCGTCGGCCGGACGATAAATCCGATCAGCCAGACGGCGAGCACAATGACCGCGATCCACCACAGAGCCTTCAAGGCGAATCCGGCGCCGAAGAGAAGCAGTGCGAGAAGAAGAACGACTAGCAGGGGGACCATAATTACCAACCTCCTCGACGCCGCGAGTACCCCGTCGGCTTTCCAGCACACCTCATCAATTCATGCTGTTTCGAACACCCCCGTTACCCCTGGTGGATGGGTGGCCTGGCGTCCCACGGTGAGCGGAGGCAGGCTGGAGGAGCAGAGGTCAGAGGGTGATACGTCATGATCCAGCCAGCCGATATCCGTGAGTGGCGTGACCAGGATGTCGTCGATGAGCAGGGCCGCAAGATCGGGGTGCTCGAGGCGATCTACGTGGCCACCGCCACCGATGAACCCGCCATGGCCACGGTCCGCACCGGACTGCCCACCCGCCACCGGCTGGTGTTCGTCCCGGTGGAGGACGCGGTGGTGGGGCCGGGCTATGTGAAGGTCTCCTACCCACGGGCGCTGGTGAAGAAGGCCCCTTCGCTCGGCATCGACGACGTGCTGCCCGCGGAGCAGGAGGGGGCGATCTTCCAGCACTACGGGAAGACGTACCAGTCGGGTCCGGGCGGCGGGCGGCAGCTCGCACGCCGCTGATGGTCGAGGACGCTTGACGCGCGAGGAGAGGTGTCGGCCGTGGCGCTCTTCCTGTTCCTGGTGATCGTGGCCATCGTGCTCGGCCTCATCGGCTGGGTGGTGCACGGACTGGGCTATCTGCTGGTCATCGGTGTGGTGGTGCTGGTGATCGACATCGTCCTGGGTCTGGTGCGGCTGGCGCGGAGGTCGCGGCGGCACCGGATCCGATGACGGGACGCGAGGCGGCCGCCGTCCCGTTCGGCGCGCACTCCGTCCCCTACGCCCCCGGCACGCTCCGGCCCGTCGGCGACCCGGCGGCGGCCGACCGGCAGGTCCTGGAGCACTACCGGCGGTGGAAGGCGTCCTTCCTCCGGTCGGGCGATGAGGTGGGCGGCCGGGGGCGGTGCGCGGTGTTCACGCCCGACGCGGCACACCCCTTCGTCGCCGAGGCCCAGGGCTACGGACTGGTGATCACCGCGCTGATGGCGGGCGCCGACCCCGACGCCCACGCCCTCTTCGACGGCATCCTCCGGCATGTGCTGGCCCACCCCTCCGTCAACCACCCCGAGCTGCACGCCGCCCAGCAGGACGCCGGTGGCCGGGACGTCGGGGGGCGGGACTCCGCGACCGACGGCGACCTCGACATCGCGTACGGACTGCTGCTCGCGGACCGGCAGTGGGGCGGCGGCCACGGTGACTACAAGGCGCTCGCACTGCGGCGGATCGACGCCGTCATGGAGTGCGAGGTGCACCCCGGCACCCGGCTGACCAAGCTCGGCGACTGGTCCTCGGGCCGCTTCGACGAGGTCTCCCGTACGTCGGACTGGATGCCGGACCACTTCCGGGCGTTCCGGGCGGCGACCGGCGATCCGCGGTGGGACGAGGTGCTGGACGCGCACCTGTCGTCGGCCGGTGCGCTGCGTGCCCGCCATGCCCCGGCCATCGGGCTGCTCCCCGACTTCGTCGTGGACACCACGTCCGGCGCTCCGAGGCCCGCGCCGGGGAAGGTGCTGGAGAGCCCGCATGACGGCGACTACCACTGGAACGCCTGCCGCGTCCCCTGGCGGCTCGGCGCCGACGCGGTGATCAGCGGCGACGAACGGAGCCGGGCCGCCGCGCGCGGGCTCAGCCGCTGGGCGAGGACGGCGACGGGCGGTGACCCCGGGGAAATCCGGAGCGGATACCGGCTCGACGGCACGGCCTACGGGGGCCCGGGCTCGCCCGCCTTCTTCGCGCCCTTCGCGGTCGCCGCGATGACGGAGGGCGAGAGCGACGGTGACGGGGGCGAGGGGGAGGGCGAGGCCGCGCAGCGTTGGCTGGACGCGCTGTGGGCGCGGATGTGCGGCTCCCCGCCCGACCCGGCCCGCGCCTACGCGGCCGGGGTGCAACTCCAGTCGATGCTGGTGGTCAGCCAGAACTACTGGGTGCCGTAGGGGCGCCCGGCCCGGGCGGCGGAACGGCGTCGGCCCGCCGCACCACCGTCTCGCAGAGCGATTCCAGGGCGGTCCTGGCCGGGCAGTCGGGGAGCGTCGCCAGGGCCGCGCGGGCGGCGTCGGCCTGACGGGCGATCTCCTCGCGGGCCCGGTCCAGGACCGGGTGGGTGCGCAGCCGCGCCACCGCCTCCGCGTACCCCGGCCGATCGGCGGGCCCGGTGAGCAGCTCGTACAGCTCCCGGTCCGTGAGATCCCCACGGTCCGCGAGATCCCCGCGGTCCGTACGATCCCCACGGCCCCCACGATCCGTGCGCTCCGCCGCCCCCGCCCGCTCCGTCAGCAGCAGCACAGGCAAGGTGGGGCGACGGGCGGTGAGGGTCGCCAGCTCGTCGGCGAGGTGGCTCGCCACGCCCAGCCGTTCGCCGTACCGCGCGAGGGCGTCTCCGGTGCTCGCGTCCGCCCCCGAGGCCAGCGCGCCCAGCCGTCCGGAGACGGCGGTCAGCGAGCCGGTCCGGCTCGCCAGCACCTCCAGATGGTGCTCGACGGGGTCGCGGTCGTCGCGCGGTCCGGTCGTCTCCAGGATCTGGCCGGTGACCTGCCGCCGGAACGCCTCGGCCTGTAGCCGTACGGCCCGCGGCCCCAGGTCGGCGAGGATGTGCGAGGCGCGGGCGAAGAGGAAGTCGCCGATGAGCACCGCCACCGTGTTGTCCCAGTTGGCGTCCGGGCGCGGGGCGCCGCGGCGTACGGTCGCCTCGTCCCGTACGCCGTCGTGGTAGTGCGTGGCCAGATGGGTCAGTTCGACGACGACGGCGGCGGGCACCACGCCCGGTGCGCCGGGGTCGCCGAACCGCGCCGCCAGCAGCACCAGCAGCGGCCGGAGCCGTTGCCCGGCCGTGCGGGTCAGCTCCCGCGCCGCCTCGGTGATGAACGGCACATCGCTCTTGGTGGCCTTCAACAGGCCCTCGTCGACCGCCGCCTGGGCGGCCCGGAGGCCGTCCGCCAGCGCGCGGTCCCGCACGGTCGGCTGCATGGACAGAAATGTCTCATATGTCGTCGGTGGCCGGTCTCAGGAAGGCGGCTCAGGATTCCGGTGTGGCCGGGACCCTGGCCCGGATGCGGCTTCCCTGCCCGGGGCGGCTGTCCACGTTCAGCGTGCCGCCCACCTCACGGGCCCGCTCCCGCATGGAGAGCAGCCCGAGATGGCCGGGGAAGGAGCCCTTGCAGTCGAAGCCCACGCCGTCGTCGGCGACGGTCAAGGTGACGGCGCCCGGTTCGTTGAGCAGATGGAGCCGTACGTTCCGGGCCTGCGAATGCTTGGCGATGTTGTGCAGCGACTCCTGGGCGATCCGGTACAGGGCGTGCTTGGCCTCCGGTGTGGTCTCCGGTTCGGCGTCGAGCTTGGCCTCGGTGGTGATCCCGTACCGGGCCCGGAGCGCCTCGACATGCTGGGTGAGCGCGGCGACCAGGCCCTCGGTCTCCAGCGATTCGGGCCGCAGCCGGCACAGCAGGGTCCGGGTCTCGGCGATCGCGGCGTCCGCGAGCCGCCGTATGTACTCGATGGGCTCGGCGAGTTCGGCCAGTTCGGCGAGGTCCACCATCTCTCCGACGGCCTCGTGGCCGCGTGCCGGATCGACGAATACCGCCCCTTCTCCCGGGCTCCGCGTCTCGGCCCGTCCCACCGGCTCCGCGCTGTCGATGTCGCGTTCCAGCATTTCGCGGGCGGTACGGGCACCCAGTGCGATGCCGTAGAGCGCCTGCGAGACCGAGTCGTGCAGCTCGCGCGAGATGCGCTGCCGCTCCTCGCGGACGGACCTCTCCTGGGTGGCCCCCTGCTGCCGGTCGTTCTCCACCGCGCAGGACGCATGCCCCGCGATCACCTCCAGGAGGGTGATGTCCGCCTCGCCGGGGTCGCGGCCGGGCGGGAAGTGGCAGCACATCGCGCCGATCGCGGTGGATTCGCGCAGCAGCGGCCAGGCGGCCACCGCGCCCCGGGCCGGGCCGTCGCCGTCCGTGCCGGTACGGCCGCCGCCGTGGATGACGGGCGCGGCCCCGGCGATCGCCTCCAGCGCCGGTTTCCGGGACGGCGGGGTGTGGCCGTGGCCGCCGCCGACCAGGCGCAGGTTCGCCGACGGTCCGGGCTCCAGCAGATAGACGGTGCAGCTCGCGGCGCCGGTACGGGCCACCGCGCCCGCCGCCAGGGAGTCCAGGGTCCGCCGTACGCAGGGGCCGGAGGAACGGGCGAACCCCGAGGAACCGGACGAGCCCCAAAGGGAACCCGAGGGACCCGAGGCTCCCGCGATTCCCGACGCCCCCGCGAACCCCGAGGGCCCCGAAGATCCGGAAGACCCGGAAGACACGGAAGCCCCCGCGAATCCCGAAGGCTCCGGCGGGCCCGAGGAGCCCGCGGAACCGGCGGAGCCCGGTCCGGCGGCCGCGGAGGCCAGCCGCCGCAGATGTTCCCGGTGCCGGATCTGGGCGACGGCGTGGGCCGCGGGGGCCGCGAAGCGTCCCACGGTGCTCACATCGGCATGGCTGAGCCGCCGCCCGCCGCCGCGGTTCGCCACCTCGATCACCCCCACGGGGTGGCCGCGCACCAGCAGCGGCGCGTCCAGCACCGAGGCCGGGACCGCGTGCCGGGGGTCCCGGCCGAGCCGGCGCGGCCGCCGTTCGTGGCTGGAGACCGTGGGCCGGCCGGCGCGGATCGCCTGGCGGGCGGGGGAGGAGCCGCCGGGCGTCAGCGGTCCGCTCGGCGCGGTCCACGGTGCGCCGTCGGTGGCTCGTATCGTCAGGACGTCGCCCGGCTCCAGCACCATCACCCGGGCCATATCGGCGCCCAGGAGCTCACGCACCCGGCGGGCGATCAGCCGGAGCGTGGCGTCGGCGGTCTCGCCCGCCAGGATGTGTTGGGTGACCTCGGCGAGCGCGGTGGCGCTCCGCCGTCGCCGGGTCGGGGCCCATCGTGTACTGATCACGCCGACCACCACTGCTCCCTCGTCGTCGACTCCAGTGCTTCCGGAGGGGTGAGTTCACCCGCCGGTACCAGGCCGGACTGCACCGCGTAGACCGCCGCCTGGGTCCGGCTGTGCACCCCCAGCTTGGTCAGGATGTGGCTGACATAGGTCTTCACCGTCTGCTGGCCGATCCGCAGATCGTGGGCGATCTCCTTGTTGGCCTTGCCGCGGGCGAGCATGGTGAGGACCTCGGTCTCCCGCTCGGTGAGCTGCTCGGGGCCGCTCGGCTCCCTGACCTGGCCCATCAGCCGGGAGATCGCGGCCGGGGAGACATGGATCTGGCCCGCGGCCGCGGCCTTCACCGCGTTGCGGAGGTCGTCGGCCTCGGCGTTCTTCAGCAGGAAGCCGATGGCCCCCGCCCGGACCGCGCCCATGACCATGGCGTCGTCGAGGGAGCTGGTCAGCGCCACCACCTCGACCTCGGGGAGGTCCTGACGGATCTCGGCCGTGGCCGATACGCCGTCCATCACCGGCATCAGCAGATCCATCAGGACGACGTCGGGGCACAGTTCCCGGGCCAGCCGCACGGCTTCCCGGCCGTTGGTCGTCTCGCCCACCACCTTGATTTCGTTGTCGAGCCCAAGGATCATGCGTAGGCCCTGCCGGACCACCGCATGGTCGTCTGCGATCAGCACGCGAAGCGCCACTTGGTTCACCTGCCCATGGAGTACATCGCCGCACGAGCGGAGACGGACGCGGAAACGGTCGCGATCAGCGGTTCGAAGAGGGGGAGGACCAGCAGGACGAGGACGCCCGCCACCCACCCGCCCAGGACGTCACTCACCCAGTGGGTGCCCAGATAGACGGTGGTCAGACCGACGCCGAGCGCCATCACACAGGCGATCAGCGCGCCCGTCCGCCGGAGGCGACCGGCGAGATAGGCCACGGTGCCCCAGACCACGACGGCGTTGGCCGCGTGACCGGAGGGGAAGGCCATTCCGCCGTGGAAGAGCTCGGCGGATCCGGGGGTCTGGGCGTAGGAGGGGCCCACCCGCCCGGTGAGGATTTTGACGGCGCCGACGCTCACATTGAGCAGCAGCAGCGCCACGGCCAGGACCAGCGGCGGGCGCGGGCTTCGGGTCCGCCCGCCGCGCCAGCAGGCCCAGGCCAGGGCGGCCAGGGCGGCGGGGCCGCGCTGGCCCGTGATGACGAAGGCGTCCAGCACCGGCCGGAGCTGCGGCCACTGTTTGTACGGCTTGAACAGGGCCACCTGCCAGTCGAGCCGGACGAGCTGCGAGCCGGTGAGGACGGCCGCGAGGACCGCCGCGTAACAGGCGGCGGCCACCAGGAAGGCGATCGTGTGTCCGCGGCTGAGCGGGCATCGGATCCGTCCAAGGACTCGCATGGGGAGGAAACCCGTCTCGGTATGCCCGCGATTCCATCCGAAGGGGGACTTTCTGCCCCATTCGGCCCTCAGTGCGCCCGGCCCGGGTGGTCCGCCCCCTTCGTACCGGCCCATACGAGGGAGAGCCCGTGAGGACCCCGTACGGCGGAAGCGAACGGCCCCCGCGCCGGAGGGGGCCATGGCCGTACCCGGAGGGGCTCCGGGGTCAGCCCGTCACTCCTCCGGTTCCGGCTGCGCGGGCTTGAAACCGAATTCGGCGGCCCTCGCGACCGCCTCCAGCTGTGAGCGCGCGTCCAGCTTCTCCAGGATCCTGCGGACATGGGTGCGCACGGTGGCGTAGCTGATGCTCAGCCGCTCCGCGACGGCCCGGTTGTCCAGGCCCTGGCTCATCAGGGTCAGGATCTCCTGCTCACGCGGGGTCATGCTGTCCAGGCGCTCGGTCTGCTCGGCGGTGGACCGCGCGTCCTCGCGGTGCCGTGCCAGCACCTCCACCAGGGTGCTGGCCGGGATGAGGGTCTCGCCCTCGGCGGCCGAGCGGATGGCGGCCGCGATCTCGTCGCCGCTCGCCGACTTCAGCAGATAGCCGCAGGCGCCCGCCTCCACCGCGGCCAGCAGCGCCGAGTCGCTGGCGTCGGCGCTGAGGATCACGATGGCGACGGAGGGGTCATGGGCCCGGATGCCGGCCGCCGCGTCGGCCCCGGTGCCGTCGGGCAGCCGGAAGTCGACCAGGGCGACATCGGGCTTCAGCTCCTTGGCCATGGGGACGGTCTCGGCGACCGAGTCCGCCCAGCCGACCACCGTCAGATCCGAGTACTCGGCCAGCAGGGCCCACAGCCCCTCGGCCACCACCCGGTGGTCCTCGACGATCAGCACCTTCGTCAGTTCGGGAGGTGCGGTCACGGCTGTGGGTCCCCTTCGGGGGAGTCGGCGGGGTCGAGCGACGCGCCCGGGGGAGCGCCGAGCGGCACCCAGAACTCCACGGTGGTGCCGGAGCCGGGTTCGCTCTCGATCCGGCACCAGCCGCCCGCGATCTGGGCCCGCTCCTGGATCAGGGAGAGCCCGAGATGGCCGGGGCGGGACTCCACCTCGAGCGGGTTGTAGCCCTCGCCGTCGTCGACGATCCGCACCAGGCAGCCGTCGTCGAGCCCGAGGAGCTGTACGTGGACCGTCTTGGCGTGGGCGTGCTTGCGCACGTTCACCAGCGCCTCCTGGGCGGTCCGGTAGATCAGCGCCATCGTCTCGGCCGGGGGATGGGCCGTGAGCCGGTCCTCCAGCCGGTAGGTGATACCGGTCTCGGTGCGTATCTGCTCCAGCAGGCCGCGCAGCGCCCCGGCCAGGCAGCCGTGTTCCAGGCTGGACGGCCGCAGGTCGAAGATGAGCTGCCGCAGCCGGCTGAGCGAGAGCTTCAGGGTCTCGTCCAGCTTGTCCATCACCCGCTGCTCGTCCGGGTCCCGCAGCCGCCGGCGCAGCTGCTGGAGGCGGAGGCTGGCCGCGGTGATCACCTGGATGGTGTCGTCGTGGATGTCGGCGGCGATCCGCCCGCGCTCGGCCTCCTGGGCGTGGACCAGATGGCTGAGCAGCGCCTGGCGGTCGCGGTCGGTGCCCTCCAGCAGCTCCAGGCTGCGCTCCAGGACGAACTGGGCGCGCTGCACCTCGGTGATGTCCCGGACGGTCAGGACGGTGAGCAGGCCCTCCTCCGTACGCAGCGGGCTGATGCTGACGTCGGCGGGGAACTGCTTGGCGTCGCTGCGCCGGCCGACCAGCTCCATGCTGTGGCCCACCGGCTCCTCCAGGCTGTCGTCCCATTCGCGCAGCGAGACGGTGAGCGGCTGGTCGGGCAGGAGGGCCTCCACGGCCCGGCCGATCAGATGGTCGCGGTCGTAGCCGAAGAGCGCCTCGGTGCGGTTGTTGGCCGCCTGGATCCGGCCGCTGGTGTCCACGATCAGCATCGCGTCCGGGGAGGACTCGATGAGCTGGCGGAACCGGCTCTCGGCCGCGCGGAGCTGGCTCAGGTCGGCGATGAAGACCACTCCGCGGGGCTGCCGACCCTGCAGATGGCCGCCGCTGAACTGGGCGGGGAACTCGGTGCCGTCGCGGCGGCGCCCGCTCATCGCCGACGGCGAGCTGAAGACCCGGCCGATCAACTGCTCGGAGGCGGTGCGGTAGCGCTCGGGGACGAGGTCCCGCAGCCGCTTGTCGCGCAGCTCCGCCGAGCTGTAGCCGAACATGTGCCGGGTGTGGGCGTTGGCGTACTCGATCCGGCCGCGGGGGCCGACGATCAGCACGCCGCACGGCGCGTGGCCGAGCAGCTCCAGGAAGGAGTCCTCCAGGCGGTTGCCGACCAGGTCCTCGAACCGCCAGGAGGCGCGCTCGGCGCGGCGCAGCGGCTCGGCGCAGTCCGCGAGGAGCTCCGCGGACATGCTGAACTGATCGCGGGCGGCCCGGATGATCGCCTCGAGGATCTCCTCGGCGGGGGTGCCCTTGACCAGGTAGCCGCTGGCCCCGACGGCGAGCATGTTCAGCACGGTCTCGCGTTCGCCGTGGGCGGACAGCGCCACCACCCGGGCGTCGGGGACCTGGTCGCGGATGGCCCGGACGCTGCTGGGGGCGTCGCCCCGGGGCATGTGCACGTCCATGATCACGACCCGGGGGTGGTGGTCGACCGCCGCGCGGACGGCCTGCTCGTGGTTGATGGCCAGGCCCACGAGTTCCAGGTCGGGGTGGGAGTCGATGAGGTCGGCGAGCGCCTCCCGGACGGCCGGGTCGTCATCGGCCACCACAACATCGATCCGGTTGTCGCCCATCACTACCCACCTCCCTTGAGGACGGCACCCTGCAGTTCGCGGATGCTGAATTCATCGCGCCGGCAGTGCGCCAGCGAGGGCATGACCGCGGCCAGTGGCGCGACCAGCACGTTGTAGTGGCTTCCGATGCGGTCGCATACGGCGACCGCCGTCGCGGCGTCCCACACCGCGGCCCAGAAGGCCCAGTCGTGTCTCTGGTGGTTCCGCGCGGTGTCCAGGGCGGCCCGGCGCGCCACCGAGGCGGCGACCAGGATGCGGTACCGCTCCTCGGGCGTGGTGGTGCGATGGACCACTGCCCAGCCCTCGGCGCGGGTCTGGCTGGACGTCTGCTTCCACAGATCGGCCACCCGGTCGATTTCCTCCGGGGAGAGGTCCTCGATATGGGTCAGGAATTGTAGGACTCTTCGTGAGTTAGGGCCGAAAACTACGCTCATAGGACACTCCAGGACGCATGGTACATCTATGGAACTGGTGAGCCGCCCTACGGCCGCCGGCGGCCGGCCGCTCCCTGGAACGTGGGCCCGCCTTTCGGCCGCTTTCGCCGTCCGGCACGGACCGGCCCACGTTCTTCCTCGGTGCCGATCGCCGTCCTAATCTCCGCGTCCCTGGGACATGTTGATGCTCGCCTTCGCGACGCCACCGCTCTTCTGGCCGATGAGCTGGAAGGCGACACCGCTCTCGTCCGCCGGGGTGATCTTGTACGAGCCCACGGCCGACGCCTTGCCCCGGCTGTCCACCTGGAAGGTCCCGATCTTGCGCTGGCCCTTCGAGCCCGACCCGGCGTAGGCGTTCACCGTCTCGCCCGGGGCGAACCCGGCGACATAGAAGCTGAGCGTGGTGCCCGCCCTGCCGCCGAAGGCGCTGGGCTCGGCGGACGGGGTGTACGGCAGCACGGTGAAGCCCGAGCGGACCACGGCCCGGCTCTGGTCGCCGATCGCCATCAGCGTCTGCCGCCCCTTGAGGCCGAACGGCACGTTGAACGCCACGTCGCGGATCTGCCCCATGGCGTTCGCCTGGGCGGTGAAGGCCGGCAGGCCGCCGGTGGAGTTGATGTAGACCAGCACCCGCTCGCCGGGCGCGAACTTGTTGGCGGACAGCGTGATCCGCTGGCCGGCCTTGAGCGCGTACGGCTTGGACTTCATCGAGGGGTACATGGCCAGCATCTGGAACGGCGCGGTGGCCGTGGTCTTGCTGCGCTTGCCCACCAGGACCAGGGTGCTGGAGCCGGTCGGGGCCACCCCCACCTTGATCGCCGCCTGGCCGACGCCGCCGCTGCTGTCGGTGTGCAGCGTGGTCACGGGGGTGCCGGTGGTCCGTCCCCAGAAGACGTCGATCGTCTCCCCCGGGCGGAAGCCGCGGGCGGTGACCGTCACCACGTCACCGGGGCGGCCGACCAGCTTGTTGATCTTCGCGGTGCCGACGGCGCCACCGGTGATCACCTTGGCCTCGGCCGCCTTGGTGCTGCCGCGCTGCTGGGCGACCAGGGTCGCGGGCCGGTTGCCCGCGCTCTCGGGCATGGTGAACCGGGCGTAGATCGATCCGAACCGGTCCGAGCGCACACTGCCGATGGCGCGGCCCTTGGTGTCCGACTTCCGGACCTTGAGCAGGATGTCCACCGTGGCCTTCTTGTCGAAGCCACCGCCCTCGACCGCGGCGCTGCCGCCGGGGTTCACCAGACCCGGGTTGATCACGATGATCGGCCCGGACGCCTGGGGGACCCGCTGGTTGCCCAGCTTGATGGTCTTGGGCTGCTTGGGCGGGCGTATCTCCTGCTCCTGCCGGGAGTGCTCCTTCTTCGGGGCGCCCCCGCCCCCGCCACCGGTGGTGTTCAGGGCGCCTCCGAAGCCGCCGCGCGCGACCACCTGGACGAGCGATCCGACGATCGCGAAGACCACGAGAGCCAGCAGGACGGTTTTCCAGGAGAGCTTTTTCTTCTTGTCACCGTCGGGGGTGTTCCCCTCGCCGAGGGTGTTCTCCTCGTCGGGGATTTCCTCCTCCTCGAGGATGTCCTCCTCGTCGGGGACGTCCTCGTCCTCGAGGATTTCCTCCTCGTTCTCGGGATCATCCCTGTCCTCCGGAACATCCCAGTCGTCGTCGTACTCAGGCATGGCCTTCACCTCCTCTTCCCATGGCTACTGCACACGGTAGATTTCCAGCTTGATATTGCCCCGGGTCTCCGACCAGACGCGGGTGGAATTTCGCAGCGCCTGGAGAATCCAGTTCTCTCGGCCGTCGCCATTGTTGAGCATCATGGATCTGCGCATCTTGTTCGACATGATGATGTAGTCCACGTACTGCCATTTCTTCCTGAAGAGCTTGTCGCGGACATCCGGGTCGGACGAGGCGTTCCAGTGGGAATGCGCGTACGGGTAGAACGGGCGCACATCGTGCAGTTCACCCCACAGGTCGTCGTCCATGATGATGCGCGAATTCGGTGGTACGTGCTTGCGCACCCAGGCGATCTGGGCATGCTGCATTCCGGTGAGATTGATCTTCGACTGGTACTGGTCGGCGATCTGCGTATGGCCCTCGGTATTGGTGTGGACGAGATATCCGGAGGCCGGTGACGCCAGGAGCAGAATGGCCACGAACGACGGCACGGCGACCCGGGTCGCAGAATGCGCGCCGCGCATGAATCGATTGGTGAAGGAGCCCTTGAGCAGCCGGTCCGCCACCATGCCGATGTTGAGCGCGAACATCGGGATCAGCGGGGTGACGTAGAAGTCCAGCACCACGCTGCCGCGCACCAGATAGAAGGCGTATCCGAAGGCCAGCGTCCCGGCGACCAGAAAGCCCAGGTTGCGCTTGCGGTCCCGCACGCCGACCCACAGACAGATCACCATCGCGCACACCCCGGCGATCAGCAGCAACTTGTCCCGGACCAGCCAGCTCGTCTGCAACAGCCCGGTGTGGCTGAAGAGCGTGCCCTGGTTGCGGTTGAGCTGCCACCACAGGGTGTAGAGCAACGAGACGTGGTCCGCGGGTGGATTGTTGAGGTCGAAGTCGAAACCGCTCGGCAGCAGCTCGTTCTTGAGCAGGGCGTAGGTCACATAGGCGCCGATCGGGCTGAGCGCGGCGAACGGCCAGAGGGCCCTGGTGAACCGATGGCTGGGCGATCCCTTGATTCTTCGGTAGAGCAAATACATGAAGGTCGGCACGAAGAAGATCGCGTTCTCCTTGGTGATCAGGGCGATCCCCAGCGCCACCCCGCCGCCGAACACCGATCTGATCGTGACTTCACGGCGGAGCAGCATGAACAGGCTCAGCAACAGCCAGAAGATCATCAGGTTGTCCAGCAGGACCTGCCGCTGGAAGTAGACCGCGATGGGCGAGACGTTGAAGAGGAACGAGGTGACGGTGGCGGCCAGCACACTGCCGGACAGCCGCCGGGCGATCTCGAACAACAGATAGACGCTGCCGACATGCACCAGCAGCATCAGAAACCGTCCGGTGTTGATCGCGTTCCCGAAGGTCTCGAACTGCTTCGGCAGCGGAAAGGCCCAGCCGGCCAGGGTGATCCAGCCCAGCGGGGCGTGGTCGTAGTCGTAGGTGTACGGGGACAGGCTGGTCTCCCGCAGCACCGACCACGCCCGCTGCATATAGATGCCCTCGTCGGTGAGGTAGAGGGGATAGCGGAACAGGTGGTAGCCGTGGGTGAGCAGCCCGGTCAGCAGGGAGGCGACCAGGGCGATTCTGCCCTTGCTCCCAAGCGGCGGGAACCAGCCGCGCTCCACGGAGAACCGCGGGCGGCGGTGCGGACCTCGCGCGGGGGCTTTGGTGCTCTTGGCTGTTGGGGTGGTCCTGGCTGTGGCGTTCTTGTTCGCTGCGGTCTTCTTGCTTGTCGCGGTGGTCTTGGCTGTTGTGGCGTTCTTGTTCGCCGCGGTCTTCTTGCTTGTCGCGGTGGTCTTGGCTGTCGTGGTGCTCTTGTTCGCGGTGGCCTTCCTGCCCGGCGCGGTGCTCTTCCTCGCCGCGGTCTTCCGGTCTTCCGCGTCGGCGGCCGTCGGCCGCGAGGGCGTGGGGTTATCCGACACGCGACTCCGCCTCCTCGGTGGTGGCCCGGTGGGCGCCTACGTGCTGTGTCTTCTCCCAGTCGTGGCGGCCGAGCATCTCGCGCCGCATGGCCCGCAGCGCGGCGTACGCGAGGACCATCTGGAAGGGGAACCAGGCGACGGCCATGCGCAGGACGGCCTTCGGCGAGGCTTCGAGGCCGTGGGCGTTGGTGAACTCGTACAGACCGACCGCCTGGACCAGAAAGTGCGCGGCCAGCAGGAGTACGGGCAGATAGGAGACGAGCGCGATCAGCACCGGCACCTTGAGGATCAGGATCATGCCGAGCGAGATCGGCAGATAGATGCCGAGCAGCGCCTGTCCGCGCGGGAACGCTAGGACGTAGACGGCGAGCCAGCGCTGTTTGCGCGTCGGCATCTTCTTCCAGGTGCCCTTCTTCAGGGTCTGCATGAAGCCCTGGCTCCAGCGGGTGCGCTGCCGGATGAAGTGGCCGAGGGTGGGCGGGGTTTCCTCCTTGGTCACATACCGGTCGTCGTAGACGACGCGCACCCGCTCGCCCATGGCGGATATCCGCAGGCCCATATCGGCGTCCTCGGTGAGGTTGCGGTCGTCCCAGCCGCCGAGCCGCAGCAGCAGCTCACGGGCGAAGAAGACGGTGTTGCCGCCGAGCGGGATCGAGCCGTAGTGGGCGTGGTAGTGCAGCCGGCTCTTGAACCAGAAGAAGTACTCCAGGACGTTGAGCGTCGAGTACCAGTTGGACTCGTAGTTCATCAGCTGCACACCGGCCTGGACCACCTTGACCTTCTCCTGGACCATCACGGTGTTCACCATGCTGAAGATCTCCGGGTGGATGTCGTCCTCCGCGTCGAAGATCGTCACCACCTCGTTGGCGGTGTGCGGAAGGGCCGTGTTGAGGCCGTGCGGTTTGTTGATCGGCTTGTCGTCGAACACCACGACCCGCACGTTGCGCAGCCCTTTCCGCTGCAGTTCGTCGATCTTCTCCTCGGCCTTTTTGATCGTGCCGTCGTCGTCCTGTGAGCAGATCACGAAGACCTCCAGCAGTTCGGCCGGATAGTTGGCCCGCACCACGCGCTCGATGGTGCTCTGGATGACGTCTTCCTCATGCCGGGCGGGCAGCAGGACACTGAAGGAGATCTGGGGCGGCAGGAATTCATCCGGTGCCCTGGCCTTCCGTTCGGCATCCGCCCGGTCCCAGGTGTAGAGCATGAGGTAGAGGACGTGGGCCGACTGCACGGTGAGCAGAATCGAGACCACGATCAGCACCAGGTAGATGATGGCGACAATCATCGGCTCCGCCTCCCCCAGACCCAGCCGGTACTCGACGCGAAGTTGACCGCGAAAGCCGCCGCGATGCCGAGGCAATTCGCCAGCAGCAGATGCGTTCCGCCGCGCACCAGTGACCAGACGATGAGCACATTGACCCCGAGTCCGCCCAGGACCGAGACATTGAACTTGATGAATCGCCGCAGGGACGGGGTGCCGACCGCGAAGGTCCATCGGTCGTTCAGCAGATAGTTATGCACCACGGCCAGTTCCACCGCTATCGCCGACGCCGCCAGGAGCGGAAGTCCGACCCAGTGATAGAGAACGAAGAGGACCACCGTGTTCACGAGCACACCGCCCCCGCCGACGACCGCGAACCGAAGGGCCAGCCCGGGCATACCGGCCATCGGGTTCCGGACCGGGCGTACTCGCGAGAGTATTCCGGTCCGCTTACGGGCGTTGCCGGCGGAGGTATCCGCCTCTTCGTCCGGCTCTCCGGTGCGCTCGCTGAACGTTCGGAAACGCTGCATCGCGACTCCCTCGGCAGGAGGCTCTTATCGCCGTTGACCCAAGAGTGCGTCACCCGAAAAGGAGGTAGTACCCGCGACCGGGGGAGCGGGTGGTACACCTTCGGCGGACCCCTCGGCTCCCCCGTATTGGGGAGAGCCGGGTCCCGGCCATCCCGACCGGTCCCCCAAAGAAGGGACGGGTGGCTCACCCTCTCGCGGGTGTCAGTACCTGCGGGGGATGCCCAAGATGAAATGGGCCCGACGGCCTTGCGTCCCGTGCGAAGAGAGTAGGTGACGTAATGTCAGGTCACGTGATGTCACGCCATCCATTCGCCGGCCGGGCCGGAGCGGTCATCGCAGCGATGACGCTCGCACTGGCCACGCCGGCTGCGGCAAGTGGTTCCCATTCCGGTGGGCTGCACGATTCCGAATGGGCGCTGACGGCGCTCAAAGCGGAACGCGCCTGGAAAATCAGTAAAGGGGCCGGAGTGACCGTGGCGGTCATCGGCACCGGGGTCGACGCGACACATCCGGATCTGCGCGGGCGCGTGGTCCGCGGAAAGGATTTCGCGGGCGGCACCGGCGGCTTCGGCACCCGGGACGGCGGAAAGGCGGCGGAGCAGTCCACCCATGCCGCCGGAATCATCGCCGGCACCGGCCGCAATTACCGCGGCGACGGGGTGTACGGCCTCGCGCCCCAGGCCAAGGTGATGCCGCTCGGCGTCTACCGCGACGGAAAGGCCCAGCCCGACCCCACCGCGAAGGCCATACGCCACGCGGTCGGCCAGGGCGCCCGCGTCATCGATCTGGCCGTCTCCTTCAAGCGTCCGACCCCCGCGCTGCGGTCCGCGGTGAAGTACGCGGTCGACAAGGACGCCGTGATCGTGGCCGGCGCGGGCGACAACGGCAAGGAGGGCAACAAGCCCACCTACCCGGCCGCCCTCCCCGGGGTGGTCGCCGTGGTGGCCACCGACAAGAAGGGCGCCGTCTGGACCTCCTCCCACCACGGTGGGAAGACCCTCCTGGCCGCCCCCGGCGTCTCCATCCTCACCACCTCCGGCAACAACGACTACTGGACCGGCGACGGCACCGGCTTCGCGGCGCCCTGGGTCGCGGCGGGCGCCGCGCTGCTGCGCTCGGAGCACCCCCGCTGGAACGCCAACCAGGTCGTCCAGAAGCTGATCGACACCGCCGACCGCAAGGGCTCCGCGGGCCATGACCCGCGCTATGGATACGGGGTGATCGCCCCGGCCAAGGCGCTGGCGGACCGGGCCGCGCCACCGGCCTCCGCCGAGCTCTCCGCCCCGCGCCGCCATCCGGCCGCCACCCCGGCCGCCGCCGACAAAACCGACGGGGATGAATCCGCCCTGGTCACGATAGGGGTGGTGGCCGGAGTCCTGGTGGTGCTCGCGGTGCTGGCGGTGGTGCTCATCAGCCGCCGCAGGCCCCCGCCCGACAACTCCCACAACGGCTGAGGCCGGGCTGGACTCGCCATGATCACGAAACTCTGCGGACGCGTCCGCCGCCCCCGCCCGCCGGCCGGCGGACGTAAGCCCAGGTGGGCGGGGCGGGGCATCGCCCAGCTGATCGTGATGGTGCTGGTGGTCGAGGTGGTGATGGCGGCCACCACCGTGCAGGCCCTGTTCGTGGGCCCGGTGCGGCAGCCGAACGGCAAGCCGTCACTCCCCGTGGCCAAGCCGTTCTTCCCGGCGACGACCCGCTTCTACACCGACCCCCACAACCCGGCCGCGACCTGGGTGCGGGACCATCCGCACGACCGGCGGGCGGCGGCCATCGGCAAGCGGATCGCCGCCGAGCCCCAGGCCGCCTGGCTCACCGAGACCAATGAATCCCTGGTCGAGGAGCGGACCCGCGCCCTGGTCCGCACCGCCGCCGCACAGCGAAGGCTGCCGGTGCTGGTCCCGTACACCATCCCGCAGCGCGACTGCCAGCAGCTGAGCTCCGGCGGCGCCGGGGACGCGGCGGCCTACGGGCGCTGGAGCGAGGCGCTGGCCCGGGGGATAGGGGACGGGCGCGCCATCGTCATCCTGGAACCGGACGCGCTGGCCCATATGAGCTGTCTCAAGCGGCGGCAGCAGGCGGAGCGGTTCGCGGCTCTGTCGTACGCAGCGCGGGCGTTCCAGCGCGGGGCGCCACGGGCCCGGGTCTACTACGACGCCGGGAACTCCGGATGGCAGCCCGCGCGCACCATGGCCGATCGGCTGCGGCGGGCCGGTATAGAGCGGTACGGGGACGGGATAGCGGTCAACGTCTCCAACTTCAACGCCACCGCCGACGAGGTGCGCTACGGACTCTCCGTGATCAGGGAGCTGCGGCGGCCCCGGCTGGGGGTCGTGGTGGACACCAGCCGCAATGGGGCGGGGCCCACGCGCAAGCACAGCTTCTGCGATCCGCCGGGCCGCAAGCTGGGCAGGCCCCCCACCGCCGCCACCGGCATCCCCGGCATCGACGCCTTCCTGTGGGTCAAGCAGCCGGGGCAGGCGGACGGCTGTGCCGCCGGTGCGGGCATGTTCCTCCCCGGGTACGCCTACCGGCTGACGCGCTGAGTCGCGGGCCCCCTGGCCCCTCTGCTCCCCTCCCCGCTGACCTCCTCAAAGGCGCCGGTCACCCCGTGACCGGCGCCTTTCGTATGCCCTGAGCACCCCGCACCGCCCCCCCATATCGGACATAACCCCCATAAAACGGCCGAATTCTCCTACCTCAATTGAGGTAGGCGGAATTCGGTCGTTTGGTGTGCCCGGAATTCCTGCAATTGAGGTACGCAGATTTCAGTCAGCCGTACGGCGATTCGGGCCCCGGTCAGTCCCTAATGTCGGTGAGCGAAAGGACAAGCCACGAAGGAGCTCCCATCGATGCACAGAGTTCTCGTCGTGGAGCACCACCCACTGGTGTTGAGTGCTCTCGCCGATCTCGTTGTCGAGGAGCCCGGACTGGAGCTATCCGGAATTGCAGGGTCGGTCCGAGAAGCAATTTCTCTGGCCAATCACATGCAGCCGGATGTGGTGCTGATCGACGTGGATGAGCCCAGCTGGCAAACGCAGCGGCTGGTCCGCCTGATCGGCGAACTCCTACCGTCCGCGCGGATTGTCCGGCTGACCGCAGTCTCCGACCCGCAGATGGAATGTCTGGAATCTCCGACGAACAACCCCAGCATCCTCAAGACCGCAGTACCCGAATTCCTCAGGAGCATCACCGAATGAATTCCCCCATGGACCAGAACAACGCCCCGACCACCGAGACCAAGCGCACGCCGCGCTCGCAGCGTCTCCGCTTCGGTATCGCCGCGGCCGTCGTCGCTGCTGCTGCCGTGGGTGGCACTGTCACCGCTTTCGCGGTGAACAACACCGATGGCCAGTCGGCCACCACCACCTCCGCCGCCGGGGCCAAGGCCACCGGTGCGGGCGCCGAGGGCCCGCTGTCCACGAAGAAGAGCGAGATCGTGGACGCGAACGGCAAGAAGGTCGTCCTGACCGGTGTGAACTGGTTCGGTTTCGAGACCGGCACCTACGCGCCGCACGGCCTGTGGACCCGTAACTGGGAGTCCATGCTGGACCAGATGGCCAAGCAGGGCTTCAACACGATGCGTCTGCCGTACTCGAACGAGATGTTCAAGTCGTCGGCCAAGCCCAACGGCATCGACTGGCACAAGAACCCCGATCTGAAGGGCCTCACCCCCCAGCAGATCATGGACAAGATCGTGAAGGGTGCCACCGACCGCGGCATCCGCGTGATCCTGGACCAGCACCGTCCGGACCAGTACGGCCAGAGTGAGCTGTGGTACTCCCAGAGCCTCACCGAGAAGCAGTGGCTGGACGACTGGGTCAAGCTGGCCAAGCGCTACCAGAACAACGACCGGGTGATCGGCGCCGACCTCCACAATGAGCCGCGTGGCCAGGCCACGTGGGGCGACGGCAACCCGAAGACCGACTGGCAGCTGGCGGCCACCAAGGCCGGTAACGCCATCCACAAGGTCAACAAGGACTGGCTGATCTTCGTCGAGGGTACGGACCGCCACAAGAACGAGCAGTTCTGGTGGGGCGGTGACCTCCAGGGTGTGAAGAAGCACCCGGTGAAGCTCAAGGAGCCGAACAAGGTCGTCTACTCGGCCCACGACTACGGTCCGGGCGTCTACAACCAGAACTGGTTCATGGCGAAGGACTTCCCGAAGAACATGCCGGCCATCTGGGACAAGCACTGGGCGTACATCAAGAAGCAGAACATCGCCCCGCTGCTGATGGGTGAGTTCGGTGGTAAGAAGACCGCCGGTAAGAGCTCCGAGGCCGTGTGGCAGAACGCCCTGATGGACTACCTCAAGAAGCACCAGATCAGCTACACCTACTGGACCTGGAACCCGGACTCGGGTGACACCGGCGGTGTGCTGAAGAACGACTGGAAGACCATCGACCAGAACAAGATGAAGATGCTGTCCAAGTACCAGACGCCTCTGCTGGAGGCGAAGAAGGGGAAGTAATCGTCGGAGTGACCCCTTCGGTACACCGCCGATGACCACCTGGAGGTCATGGGCAGTGGGCAGCAGCGAGGGCCCGCAGGCAGCCGCCTGCGGGCCCTCGTCTTTTTCCCGGCCGGAAGGGAAGCGCGGCGGACCCCCGACGGGTTTCCCTCCCGGGCCGCGGACCGCGCCCGCGGACCGGCCCCCACCCCCAGGGAGGCCGATGATGAAGCCCCATCCGGCGACCGGCCGGCTGTTCTTCCCCCTGATCGCGCTCGTCGTGATCGTGGCCGATCAGCTCAGCAAGGCGATGGCGCTGGCCGCCTGGAGCGGCACCGCCGGGCCACAGGCCCGGTTCGGCCCGTTCTGCGCGCTGCTGGTCCGCAACACCGGGGTCGCCTTCGGCCTGGGCCACAGCCGGCCCGCGCTGATCGTCGTGATCACGCTCGCGGGCGCGGTGGCCACGCTGGGTGCGGCCGGCGCGGGGCTGCGGGTCCGCGGCCGGGGCGCGGCGCTGGGGCTGGGGCTGATCGCCGGGGGAGCGATGGGGAACGGCGCCGACCGGATGATCCGGTCGCCGGGCCCGCTGCGCGGCGCCGTCATCGACTGGATCACGCTGGACGCCCGCGGGCCGGTGTTCAACCTCGCCGATGTGGCCCTGATCACCGGGACCCTGCTCACCGCGGCCCTGCTGCTGCGCAGAACCTCGCGCGAACGGGCCGTCGCGCTGCCCGGCGGGGGCGTGGGGCCCGACCCGATCGTCAGCCTCCGGCCTTGTGCACCGCGCCCTGATCCGCGTCCCGATCCGGCCCCGGCGCCCTCCCTGGGACCGGCTCCGGCTCCGCCTCCGTCGGCACCGTCCCGGGCACCGTCTCCGCCCCCGGGACCGGCTGCGGCGGCGCCGCCTCCGTCCCCGGCACATGACTCTCCCGGTCCGCGAGGACTGCCGCGAAGTCCCTGAGCCGGTCCAGCACGATCTCATCGGTCGTCCCGTGGGCGGCCAGCGCCTCGCTGATCCGCTGGTAGACGGCGAGCTCACGGGCGCAGCGGTGGCACTCGGCCACATGGGTCCGCACCCGGGCCGCGGCCGGCGCCTCCAGTTCGCCGTCCAGATACGACTGGAGCATCGGCGCGCCCAGGGGACACCGTGTGGTCCGGAGCCGTCCGGTGGTCTGTGTGGTCCGCCACCATGTCCATCTGCTCATGCGCCACCTCGCTCCGATTCCGCTCCCGCGTCCAGCAGCTGGTTCCGGATCCGCTTGCGCGCCCGGTGCAGCCTGCTCATCACCGTCCCCTTGGGGACGTCCAGCACCTGTGCGGCCTCCGCGTACGACAGTCCGTCCACATGCACCAGCCGCACCACCTGCTGGTCCCGCAGCGGAAGCGCCGTGAACGCGGCGTCCACGGCCTCGTCGAACGTCGTGTCGACCACCAGTTCCTCCGGTGTCGCGTCCCGGGCCGGGACCAGCCGCTCCAGTTCCGTATCCGGATCGTCGAGCAGCCGGGGCCGGCGCTGGCGGCGCCGGCTGACCTCCGCATGCCGCATGATCGTCAGCAGCCAGGCCCGTGGATGTCTCCCGTCAAAACGGCCGACTGCCCGGTACGCCCGTAGTAACGTGTCCTGCACGAGATCCTCGGCGTCGGCTCGCTGGGTGGTCAGTGACATGGCCACGCGCAGCAGCACCTCGACCTCGGGCAGCACATACTGAGCGAACATGCGCTGCTGATGGGCGTCCGGGTCAGCCACGGGGGTGCCTCCTCGGATCCGGACCCCCCGGGACGCGAAGCACGACATATCACACTCTGTGTAACATCTCGCTCACCGCGCCGCACGGGATGATCGGCGATCCGAGTGGCGGATCGGACGTTCCGGCGGACCAGGCGTCGACGTGGCTCAGCCGCGGCTCAGACGTTCAGGGAGACCAGGCGCTTTCCCTCGGCCGTACGGACCTCGAAGCGTTCGATGTCGGCACGCTTCATGCCCGCGCCGCCGTGGGCCCACAGCGGATCTCTCGCCTCCGCCTTGGGGCTGTCCTCGATCCCGTACCCCCATTCGGGCACGGACCAGGTCATCATCGTCTGCTCGTGGCCGTCCTTGGAGATCGCGATCAGGCTGCAGTCCAGGGGGCCCTTGAGGTTCTTCAGCCGCAGCACGGCGTCGGTGCCCCACATCTTGTCCTCCAGCGCGACCGCCGCGTTCACCTTGGTGTCCGGGTCGGTGCCCTGCACCTTGTCGGGCATCCCCGAGAAGAGGGCGCTCTCGCTGGGGGCGGCCGTCACGGAGCTGTCCGAACCGCCGGAGGTGACCGCGATCGTGCCGACCGGGCCGCCGACGATCAGGACGGCCGCCGCCGCGACCAGGTACAGCCCGCGCCGCCGCCGCTTGGCGCGGGATACGGCCACCTCGCCGACCATGCGCTGGAGCAGCGCCGGGCCGGGGCGCGCGGTGAGGGTCTCGATGGCGTTGGGGGTGGCGCTGAAGGTATGTGGCGTGTGGCCGGTGAGCTGGGTCCGCCCGGGGCTGCCGTGGATCCCGGGGATGTCGGCCGCCAGATCGGCCAGCAGGGGCTCCAGTCCGGTCAGCTCGTCGAGCTGCCGTCCGCACTGGTCGCAGCCGGCCAGATGCTCCTCGAAGTAGGTGGCCTCCGCCTCGTCGAGCACGCCGAGCACATACGCGCCAACGGCGTCATGTCCCGAGTGGTGCGTCTGCGCTGTCATGCCGTTACTCCTCTCTCCTCGAGCGCGAGCTTCATCGAGCGCAGCGCGTAGAAGACCCGGGACCGTACCGTCCCGCTGGGTATGCCGAGGGTCTGGGCCGCCTCGTTGACGGTCCGGCCCTTGAAGTAGGTCTCGACCAGCACCTCGCGATGGGCGTCGCTGAGGTCCTGCATCGCGTCGGTCAGGGTCATGAGCCGCAGTGCACGGTCGATCTCGTCCTCCGCGGGCATGAGTTCCAACGGGGAGGGGTCGACCTCCTGCGGCCGGGCCTGCCGGCTGCGGTGTCCGTCGATCACGATCCGGCGGGCGACCGTGACCAGCCAGGGCCGGATGGAGCCGGTGGCCCGGGACAGCTGGTCGGCGTTCCGCCAGGCGCGCACCAGGGTTTCCTGGACGACGTCCTCGGCGCGGTGACGGTCGCCCGCGACCAGCCGCAGGACGAACGCGAGCAACGGCCCGGCGTGCTCCTGGTAGAGCGCGCGCATGAGGTGCTCGTCCGGCGTACCACGCCGGGATCTTGACGGACGCTCATCGGCCACGGCGGCGTCGTCGTGCACCTGAACCTCCAGGACCTGACCTGAGTTGGACATCTACGGACGCTCCCGGTCTGAGCCCCGGGGGGGATCGGCGGCCATGTCGGCCTCTTCCCCCTTCACTACGCACGGGGGGAGGCAGCCGCTCAACGCGTCGCGAAGAAATTCCGATCAGGGGCCAGGGGCCCGGCGGGCCAGGGGACGGTCCGGGTGCGGGGGCGGGGCGGTCAGGAGACCATCGCGTCCAGCAGCAGGGGCTGCACCTTGCCGTCGAGCATCGCGCCGAGCCCCTCGACCGCGCAGACGTCGGGGTGGTCGGCGATGTTCAGCGGCATCCCGGTGGCCTCCCGCAGCATCGTGTCGAACCCGGGCAGTACCGCGCTGCCGCCGGCCAGCATGATGCCGCGGTCGGCGAGGTCGGCCACCAGATCGGGCGGACAGCGGCGCAGCACCGTGCCGATGGCGTCCAGCACTCCGGTGAGCGGGGTGCGGATGGCGCTCCGTACGCTCCCGACGTCGATCCGTACGGTCCGGGCGAGCCCGGTGGCCACGTCCCGGCCGTGCACCTCGGTGCCGGGCACGGCCGCTGCGCCGTCCGCGCCGTGCTTGAGCAGCAGCTGCAGGGGGCGGACGGCCTGGCTGGGCAGCATCAGCGCGTGCTCGTTGCGCAGGTACTGGACGACCGCGTGGTCCACGGTCTCCCCGCCCACCGGCACCCGCTCGGCGGCCACGATCGAGCCCAGCGAAAGGACCGCGACCTGGGTGGTGGCCGCGCCGCACACCACGATCATCGTCGCCTCGGGCCGTTCCACCGGCAGACCGCAGCCCACGGCGGCGGCGATCAGGGTGTCCACCAGCTCCACCCGCTTGGCGCCGATACCGGTGAGCGTCTCCACGGCGGCGCGCTGGGCGAGCGGGTCGGCGTCGTGCTGCACACAGACGGCGGCGCTCACCAGCGGGCGGCGCCGCCACGCCCGCCGCAGCTTGTTGCCCAGCAGCAGCCGCAGCATCCGCTGGGCCATCTCGATGTCGACGACGGTGCCGTTGGAGACCGGCCGTACGACGCGGATGTGCTCGGGCGTCCGCCCGGTCATCCGCTCGGCCAGCGCGCCGACCGCGATCAGCCCGCCGGTGTGGGTGTTCACGGCGGCGACGGTCGGCTCGTCGACGATGAGCCCGGTACGCCGGAGGTAGACACGCGTTCTGGCCGCGCCGAGGTCGACGGCGATGGAGCAGCGGCGCAGTGCCTCGAGGCTGATGGTCATGGCAGGTCTCCCCTGTGGGCGGCGTGGCGGGCCGCCGCCCGGCGGCCCTCCGCTCTCATCGTGTGGGGACGATCAGGGCCGCTGCCTGCGGGGCTGAGCCGGTCGGGGGAGCGACTGCCCCCTGGGCCCGGTGCGGTGGCTCTTCGCGGACCCGCGCCGCCCGGTACGGCGCGCCGCCCGGTTACGGCGGGACCGCCGGGGCCGCCCCCGCATCGGGTGCCGTGTGCCGTGTGCCGTGTGCCGTGTGCCGGGTGCCGGATGCCGGATGCTCCGGTGCATCGGATGCCGGGTGCCGGGTGCCCCGGTGCACCGGATGCCGGCACCGGGCGTCAGCCGCTGCTGTCGCTGCCGGGAAGCTCCACCGCACCGGACCCGGGCCGCCTACTTCGCGTCCGCGTAGCACTCCACCGCGGCCATGGTCAGGGGAAACCGCACCGGTGTCGCTCCGAAGGCGATCCGCCCGGCCGTCTCGCCCGCCTCGGCGATCGCCTCCCGGACCGCGTCGGCCTCCTCCTGGGGGCAGTGCACGATCACCTCGTCGTGCTGGAAGAAGACGATCTCCGCGCGCAGCCCGGCCCCGGTCAGCGACCGCCGCAGCGCGGCGAGCATCAGCAGGGCCCAGTCGGCGGCGCTGCCCTGCACCACGAAGTTCCGGGTGAACCGGCCCCGCGCGCGGGCGCTCGCCGTGCTGCCGTACGACGGCTCCTCCTGCTCCCGCGGCAGCCCCGCCTCGTCGGCCGCCTCCTCGGCGCCGCCCACGGGCGGGCAGGTGCGGCCCAGCCAGGTGCGCACCAGCCGGCCCTCCTCGCCCGCGCGGGCCGCGTCGTCCACATACGCCACCGCCGCCGGGAAGCGCCGCCGCAGGGCGGCGAGATGCTTCAGGCCGTCGCCGGAGGTCTGGCCGTACACCGCGCCCAGCAGCGCCAGCTTGGCCAGCTCGCGGCGGCCGGAGAAGGCGCGGTCGGACAGCGTCGCGTACAGATCCCGGCCGCTGCCCGCGACCTCCATCAGCCCGGGGTCGCGGGAGATCGCGGCGAGCACCCGGGGCTCCATCTGGTCGGCGTCGGCCACCACCAGCCGCCATCCCGGATCGGCCACCACCGCGCGCCGCACCACCTTGGGGATCTGCAGCGCCCCGCCGCCGTTCGTCGTCCAGCGGCCGGAGACGGTGCCGCCGGGCAGGTACTCCGGGCGGAAGCGGCCCTCGCGCACCCAGGACTGGAGCCAGGCCCAGCCATGGGCGGTGTGCAGCCGGTACAGCTTCTTGTAGCGCAGCAGCGGCTCCACGGCGGGGTGGTCGATCCGCTCGAGCTCCCAGGCGCGGGTCGAGCCGAGCGCGATGCCCGCACGGGCGAACGCCTTGACGACCTCGGCGGGCAGATCGGGCCGGACCCGGGTGCCGAAGGCGCGCGAGACCTCGTCGGCCAGCTCGACCAGGCGCTGCGGCTCCAGACCGCCCGGATAGCGCTCGCCGAGCAGCTCGTCCAGCAGCTCCCGGTGGCGGTCGGCGCTCCAGGGCACCCCGGCCCGCCGCATCTCGGCGGCGATCAGCATCCCGGCCGACTCGGCGGTGGTGAGCAGCCGCATCCGGTCCGGGTGCTCGGCCGCCTCCGTACGGACCAGCTGCTCCGCGTAGACCGCCAGCAGCGCCTCCAGCGGATCGGCGCCCGGCGGCAGCGGCGGCGGACCGGGCTCGAACAGCGACGGCTGGCCTCCGGCCGCCCGGGGCGGCGGATCCTCGGGGACGGGCAGCCCGTGCAGCCGGGCCCAGGCGGCGGCGAGCGAACGCGGTGCGCCCGAGCGCCCCTCATGGCCGAGGAGCAGCGCCTCGGCCGCCTCGATGTCATAGGCCCGCTCGACCCGGACGCCGGCGACCAGCAGCCGCGGATAGACCTCGGCGGTGGACCGCCACACCCACCGGTCGGCCTCGGGGCGGGATCGCACGGCCTCCGCGATCCCGCCCTGGGCCGCCGTGACCTCCACTACCGGCCCGGCGGCCTTTCCCCGCGGGTCGAGCGGGCAGAGACGAACACCCCCGTCGCCCGTCTCCGCCGCCGCCCACCTCATGCCCGTGAGTCTTTCAGGGGGGTCTGACAACGCCCCGACAACGAGGCCCGCTCAACCCCGAGGGGGACCCGGACGTCATACATGACGACTGCTCTTCTTCACTCCGGGCAGAAGATGCCGGTGTCGGGTGATCATGCAGATACGCATGGTGCACGTGCATCTGCCTGTGCATCTACCTGCGCATACGCAGATGCATTTGCCCATGCGTTTGCAAAGGAACGCAGCTATGATCCGAGACAGTTGACAGCTGCACGCATGCACGAACAGTGGAGAAGCCCTGTGCGCGACCACCCCTACAACGGCATGGCGGCCGCGGACCTCCAGGGGGTCGTCTGGCAGAAGAGCAGACACAGCAACTCCCAGGGTTCCTGTGTCGAGTTCGCCAAACTGCCCGGTGGGAACGTGGCTGTCCGCAACTCCCGGTTCCCCGACGGACCGGCGCTGATCTACACCCCGGCCGAGGTCGAGGCGATGCTGCTCGGCGCCAAGGACGGCGAGTTCGACCACCTTGCGCGCGATTCGGCCGGTCTGGGCTGATCGCCGCGGACGCGCGACACTGGTAGTGGCGAGCGGGGGCACCCGACTGATGTGAGACGGCGATGAGCGGCTCGGTCCGGGTCGGACGCGTACTCGGGGTTCCACTGCGGATGCACTGGAGCGTCCCGGTGCTGATCGTCCTGCTCGCTTACGGGCTGGGCCGCGAGACGCTGCCCGCGTGGACCCCCGGCCGCACCGGCACCGTCTACGCCCTCGCCAGCGTCGTCGGCGCCGTGCTGCTGATGGGCAGCCTGCTGCTGCACGAGGCCGCGCACGCGGTCGCCGCCCGCCGTAAGGGCGTCTCGGTGGAGGACGTGACGCTCTGGGCGCTGGGCGGCATGACCAAGATGGGACGGCCCCGCACCGCCGGGGTCGCGTTCTGGGTGGCCGTCGTCGGACCGCTCACCAGCCTGGTCATCGGCGGTGCCGCCCTCGGCGTGGGGATCGGGGTGCACGCGCTCACCGGATGGGGCGTGCCGACCGCCGTCCTGATCTGGCTGGGCTGGGCCAATCTGCTGCTGGGCGTCTTCAATCTGCTGCCGGCCTCGCCGCTGGACGGCGGCCGGGTGGTGCAGGCCGCGGTCTGGTGGCGCACCGGGGACCGGGAGCGGGCCGACCGGGCGGCGGGGCGCAGCGGCCAGATCCTCGGCGTGGCGCTCATCGCCCTCGGCTGGATCTCCTTCCTGCGCGGGAACACCGGCGGGCTGTGGCTCTCGCTCATCGGCCTCTTCATGGTGATCATCGCCAACGCGGAGCGGCAGCGGGCCGGGGTCAACACGGCGCTGCGCGGGGTGCGGGTGGCGGACGCGATGTCGGCGCCGGTCGCCGCCGGGGCGGACTGGCTGACCGTGGGACGGTTCATCGACGACGTGGCGGCCCACTCCCGGCATTCGGTGATGCCGGTGCTGGACTTCGAGGGACAGCCCAGCGGGGCCGTCCAGCTGCGCGCGCTCGCGGCGGTGCCGACGGAGGCGCGGGAGACCCAGCGGGTGCGCGATGTGGCCACGCCGCTGTCGCGGTGCACCGTGGCCGAGCCCGGTGAGCTGCTGAGCGAGGTGCTGGAGCGGGCGCGTCCGGGCGGCGGCGGTATGCCGGTGCTGGTGGTGGACCACGGGCAGCTGGAGGGGATCGTCACGATGCACGATGTGAACCGGCTCTTCCAGCTGCACGGCCTGGGCATCACCACGGCCCCGCCGGAGTCCACCCGCCCGTGACCGCTGATGCGGAAGGGGCGCTCAGGGGCAGGAGAGGCTCACGCCGGGGGGATATGGAAGACGGCCCAGACGATCTTGCCGCGCGGGGTGCCCGGCAGCGGCTCCCAGCCCCAGCCGTCCGTGAAGGACTCCACGAGATGGAGCCCGCGCCCGGATTCCTCGCCGCAGCCCGCCTCGCCGGCCACCGGGCCCACCTCGCTGGGGTCCCGTACGGCGCACACCAGCCGTGAGGGGCCGCGCATCAGATGGAGCCGCACCGGACGCTCCGGCTCGGCGGCCGTCGCCGCGGTGCCGGGCAGGGCGTGCCGGAGCGCGTTGGTGACCAGTTCGGAGACGACGAGCGCCACTTCGTCGAGGAGTTCGGGGATGTTCCACTGCCGCAGGGTGGAGCCGGTGAACTGCCGGGCCCCCTTGACCGCCTCGAAGCGGGCGGGAAGCGCGCAGGAGACGGATCCGGAGACGGCGGCGGGATCGATCGCGGTAAGCCCTTGCCACAAGGGTTCCAGCAGGGCCGAACCTTCGCTCCCCATGCGAGCACTCCTGCATCCGTGGCCGTGACGAACTCTGGCCAGATTTCGTACCAGCTAGCACGTGCGCACAGCCTATGGTTCCGAATGCGCACGTCAGATGCAAGGGCAAATGCACGTGCACGCACATCAGTTGGTCCGGTCCGATCACTTTTAGTCGGATATCTGACTCCGTACACTGACGTACAACCTCGGGCTGAGTAACGACATGCCTACAGCGCGGAGCCCGAACAGTGGCAGACTTCACCCTCAGAGGCTGCGGGGGCGCCGTTCGCAAGGATGCTTTCCGTACAGGGAGGACCGCGGAAATGGCCGCAGGCGAGTCGAGTGGATCGGTGGTGCGCCGTATCCTCCTGGGCTCTCAGCTCAGACGGTTGCGCGAGGCCCGCGGCATCACCCGCGAGGCGGCGGGCTATTCGATCCGGGCCTCCGAATCCAAGATCAGCCGCATGGAGTTGGGCCGGGTGAGCTTCAAGGCGCGGGACATCGAGGATCTGCTCACGCTGTACGGGGTCACCGACGACGCGGAGCGCACGGCACTGCTCGGACTCGTCCGCGAGGCCAATGTGGCCGGGTGGTGGCACAGTTACGGCGATGTGCTGCCCGGCTGGTTCCAGACCTATGTCGGCCTGGAGGGCGCCGCCTCCCATATCGGCTGCTACGAGGTCCAGTTCGTGCACGGTCTGCTGCAGACCGAGGGCTACGCCCATGCCGTGGTCACCCGGGGCCAGCCCCAGGCGTGCACCGAGGAGGTCGAGCGGCGGGTGGCGCTGCGCCTGGAGCGGCAGAAGCTGCTGGTCTCCGAGCGGGCCCCGGCGGTCCATGTGGTGCTGGACGAGGCCGCGCTGCACCGCCCCTACGGCGGGCGCGGCGTGATGTCGGCCCAGCTGCGCCATCTGATCGCGGTCTCCGAGTATCGGCATGTGACGCTCCAGGTGATGCCGTTCGCCTTCGGCGGGCACGCGGGGGAGAGCGGGGCGTTCACCCGGCTGCGCTTCCCGGAGTCCGACCTCCCCGACATCGTCTATCTGGAACAGCTCACCAGCGCGCTCTATCTGGACAAGCGCGATGAGGTCGCCCAGTACGAGCGGGTGTTGGAGCGGCTCAGCGCGGACAGCCTCTCCCCGGAGAAGAGCCGGGATTTGCTCCGAGGGCTCCTTCACGACGCCTGACTCGTCAGTAGGATGACGTTCTGTCAGGAATACCCCCCACACATGCGCGGGTGTCGGTGCCCGGCACCGCGTCCCGCAGATAGGGATGGCATGTCCTACTTCTCCGAGTTGGCCCTTCAGTTCATCGACGGCGAGTGGCGCGGCGGAAGCGGTTCCTGGGACATCGTCGACTTCAACCCCTACAACGGGGAGAAGCTGGCCTCCATCACCGTGGCGACCGTCGAGGAGGTGGACCTGGCCTACCGGGCGGCCGAGCGCGCGCAGCCGGAGTGGGGCGCCACCAACCCCTATGGCCGGCGGGCGATCTTCGAGCGGGCGCTGCGGATCATCGAGGACCGCGAGAAGGAGCTCACCGAGACGATCATCGCGGAGTGTGGCGGCACCCATGTGAAGGCGGGCTTCGAGCTGCACCTCGCCAAGGAGTTCCTGCGGGAGGCGGTCCATCTGGCGCTGCGGCCCGAGGGCCGCATCCTGCCGTCGCCGGTGGACGGCAAGGAGAACCGCCTCTACCGGCTGCCGGTGGGTGTGGTCGGCGTCATCAGCCCCTTCAACTTCCCCTTCCTGCTGTCGCTGAAGTCGGTCGCCCCCGCGCTGGCCCTCGGCAACGCCGTCGTCCTCAAGCCGCACCAGAACACCCCGGTGTGCGGCGGTGGCCTGGTCGCCAGGATCTTCGAGGAGGCCGGGCTGCCCGCCGGGCTGCTCAATGTCGTGGTCACCGACATAGCGGAGATCGGCGACGCCCTGATCGAGCACCCCATACCGAAGGTGATCTCCTTCACCGGCTCCGACAAGGTCGGCCGGCACGTCGCCACCGTGGCCGCCTCCCACTTCAAGCGCACGGTCCTGGAGCTGGGCGGCAACAGCGCGCTGGTCGTGCTGGACGACGCCGACCTGGACTACGCGGTCGACGCGGCCGTCTTCAGCCGTTTCGTCCACCAGGGGCAGGTCTGCATGGCGGCCAACCGGGTGCTGGTGGACCGGGCGGTGGAGCGGGAGTTCACCGAGAAGTTCGTGGCCAAGGTGGAGACGCTGAAGGTGGGCGACCCGGGCGACCCCACCACCCATATCGGCCCGCTGATCAACGAGGGCCAGGCCGAGGCGATCGCCTCGCTCGTCGAGCAGACGATCGCCGAGGGCGCCACCGCGCTGGTGCGGGGGCGCACCGAGGGCACCCTGATGGGGCCGACCGTGCTCAGCGGGGTCCCGGAGGGCGCGGCGATCCTCGGACAGGAGATCTTCGGCCCGGTGGTGACGCTGATTCCGTTCGACGGCGACGAGGAGGCCGTCCGGATCGCCAACGACACCGACTACGGGCTCAGCGGCGCCGTGCACTCCGGGGACATCGAGCGCGGGGTGCGGTTCGCCCGGCGGATCCACACCGGCATGATCCATGTGAACGACAGCACGGTCCACGACGAGCCGATCGTGCCGTTCGGCGGGGAGAAGCACTCCGGTCTCGGACGGCTCAACGGGGAGTCGATGATCGAGGACTTCACCACCACCAAGTGGATCTCCATCCAGCACGGCCGGAGCCAGTTCCCGTTCTGAGCCGGCACGGAAAAACGCGCGCCGACACGCGGACAGAAGCTGACCGCAAGCCTTCCTAACGTGGGGTTCATCGAAGGGCGCCGGACCCGGGCGCCCTCCAGATGAGAGGCGGCAGCCATGCCCGTGATCGTGAACCCCGAGGCATGTAACGACGAGCGCGGTGCGCTGCTCGCGTACCTGGACGCGCAGCGCGGCGGCATCCGGCGCTCGGTGCACGGCCTGACCGAGGAGCAGGCCCGCAGCACCCCCAGCGCGAGCGCGCTCTCCCTGGCCGGGCTGCTCAAGCACGTGGTCACCGGCGAGCGCGGCTGGCTGCGCGTCCTCCAGGGCAAGGCGCCGGGGAACGCCAAGGACCAGATGGCCGAGTGGGAGCACACCTTCGAGCCCACCGAGGACGAGACGGTGGAGGCGATGCTCGCCCTCTACGACGAGGTGGCGCGCGAGACCGAGGAGGCGGTGCGGGCCCTGCCGTCGCTGGACACGACCTTCGAGGCCCTCCGGCTGCCCTGGGACGAGGGCGGCACCCGCACCTGGCGCTGGGCCGTCCTCCATCTGATCGAGGAGGTCGCCCGGCACGCCGGTCACGCCGACATCATCCGCGAGACGATCGACGGCAAGGGCGCCTTCGACCTGGTCTTCGAGACGGGGGCGATGCCGGAGCCGGACTGGTCGATCCTGGAGGGGTGATCCGCCGGGCCCGGCGACGGCCTAGCCTGGTCACGGCGGGGCCGGGACCAGGATGGAGAAGAGCGGGCGATGTCAGCGATCCGGTTGCTGGTGCTGGGGGCCGTGCGCCAGCACGGGCGGGCGCACGGCTATCAGGTCCGTAACGACCTGGAGTTCTGGGGCGCCCATGAGTGGTCCAACGCCAAACCCGGGTCGATCTACCACGCCCTCAAACAGCTGGCCAAACAGGGCCTGATGCGCGCGCACGACGTGGCGCCGAGCACGGTCGGCGGGCCGCCGCGGACCGAGTACGAGCTGACCGAGGCGGGCGAGGAGGAGTACTTCCGGCTGCTGCGGGACGCGTTGCTGCGCCATGACCAGAAGATCGACGAGCTGACGGCCGGGGTGGGTTTCATCGTCGACCTGCCCCGCGCCGAGGCGATCGCCCTGCTGAAACAGCGGGTGGCGGCGCTGGAGGAGTGGCGGGCCGAGGTGACCCGGCACTGGACGCCGCCGGACGGGACCCCCGAGGAGTGGGGCCATATCGGCGAGATCATGAAGTTCTGGGTGCACTCCGCGGACAGCGGCGCCGAGTGGACCCGTGGGCTGATCGAGCGGCTCGAGGGCGGGGCGTATGTGATGGCGGGGGAGGGGGAGCGGTCGGTGGAGGTGCTGCCGGAGGGGGTCCGCAACCCGTACGCCGCGCCCGACGCGGACTGAGGAAGACCATGCCGGGGGAGGACGGCTGACGGCCGTCGTCCCTATTAATCAAGTTTGACTAGTAGCCGCCGCGGGCAGTACGTTCCGGGCCGCGTAGTCAAACTTGACTACGCGGCGCCGGAGAAGCGCAGAAGGAGAGGGGAAGGCCTTGGCCGACAGCGATCCCGCGATCGTCGTCGAAGGACTACGCAAGACCTACCGGGACAAACGGGCCCTCGCGGGGCTCGATCTGACCGTCCCGCAGGGCACCGTGCACGCCGTGCTCGGCCCCAACGGCGCCGGCAAGACCACCTGCGTACGGATCCTGGCCACCCTGCTGCGCCACGACGGCGGCCGGGCCGAGGTCGCCGGGTACGACGTGCTGCGCGACCCCGACCAGGTGCGCTACCGCATCGGCCTGGTCGGCCAGCACGCCGCGGTGGACGAGGAGCTGAGCGGACGGCAGAACCTGGAGATGTTCGGCCGCCTCTACCACCTGGGCGGCCGGCAGGCGGCCGCCCGCGCGGACGAGCTGCTGGAGCGGTTCGGCCTCGCCGACACCGGCACCAAGGCCGTCGGCCAGTACAGCGGCGGCATGCGGCGCAGGCTGGACCTGGCGGCGAGCCTCGTCATGCGGCCGCGGATCCTCTTCCTGGACGAGCCGACCACCGGGCTCGACCCCCGGGGCCGTACGGAGGTGTGGAGCGCGGTCCGCTCGCTGGTGGGCGGCGGTACGACCGTGCTGCTCACCACCCAGTACCTGGAGGAGGCGGACCAACTCGCCGACCGCGTCTGCGTGATCGATGGCGGGCGGGCCATCGCCGACGGGACCGCCGACGAGCTCAAGGCCCGGCTCGGCGGGGACCGTATCGAGGTGGTGCTGCGCGACGCGGGCCAACTGCCCGCCGCCGCCTCGGTCGTGGGCATGGCGATCCGCGCCGGCGAGGTCGAGACCGACCCCGACCGCCGGCGGCTCGGCGCACGGGTCACCGACCGGGTCGCCGCGCTCACCGAGACCGTACGGGCGCTGGCGGCGGCCGGGATCGAGGCGGAGGACATCGTGCTGCGCCGCCCCACTCTCGATGAGGTCTTTCTGCGTCTCACCGGGCAACCTGCGGACACCGCGAAGGAGGAGACCCCCGTATGACGACCGCGACCCTCGTCGACTCCTGGACCATGACCCGCCGCGGGCTCGCCCACTGGGCCCGGCAGCCCGTCCAGGTGGTCGTCCAGCTGGTCTTCCCGGTGCTGATACTGCTGATGTTCGCCTACTTCCTCGGCGGCGGGATGACCGTCCCGGGCGGCGGTGACTACAAGGACTTCCTGGTGCCGGGCACGCTCGCGCTCACCATGGTGTTCGGCCTCGAAGGGACGATGCTCGCCATCACCCAGGACCTCAACAAGGGCGTCATCGACCGCTTCCGCTCGATGCCGATGGCCCGCTCGGCGGTCCTGGTCGGGCGCAGCGTGCTGGACATGCTCCAGTCGGCGCTCGGCCTGCTCGTCCTGCTCGGGGTCGGTCTGGCGATGGGCTGGCGCTGGCACGGCGGCGTCGGAGACGGGCTCCTCGCCGTCGGGCTGCTGCTGTGGCTGCGGTTCGCGATGCTGTGGCTCGGGATCTTCCTGGGCATGGCCGCCGGGCGCCCGGAGATGGTGCAGGCCGTCCAGATCCTGGTCTGGCCGGTGGGCTTCCTCTCCAATGTCTTCGCCTCGCCCGAGACCATGCCCGGCTGGCTCGGCGCCCTCGCGGTCTGGAACCCGATGTCGGCGACGGCCACCGCGATCCGCGATCTGTTCGGCGGTCCCGGTGGCGGCGGCGAGGGCTGGGCCGCCGGCCATGCCCAACTCCTCGCCGTCTGCTGGCCGCTGGCGCTCATCGCGGTCTTCGCGCCGCTCGCCGTGCGGCGTTACGGGCGGCTCAGCCGCTGACGGCGGCCCGGGGCCGGAGGTCCGGCGGGTCACACCCCCACCGGTCGTAGCCGGTTGCGGATACGGTGCATATCCGGTCGTCGCCGGTTGCGGATACGGTGCATATATGGGGAACGACAGGTCGGGCACGGGGGCGGAGACGGCGAGCGGGCCCGGATACGCCCTGCTGCTCGCCGCCGGCCCGGCCGGCAAACAGCGACTGATGGACGCGGCCGCCGCGCTGCCCCAGCTCGCCGCCGTACCGCCGGCGGCGCTGCTGGGCACGCCCGGCGGCGCCAGCGTCGTCCAACTCGTGGACCCGGCCGACCCGCAGACCGTGCTGACGCATCTGCGCACCGCCGCCGCCCACCCCGGCCCGGTGCTGGTCCATCTCGCGGGCCAGCTCACCCTCGACGCCAAACAGCGGCTGCCGCACCTGGCGTTGGCCCGTACGACGCCGAGGACCGCCCGCTATACGGCGCTCCCTTGGCACTGGCTGGCGGCCGAGCTGGGCCGGCGGCCGCCGGGCAGCACCGTCGTGGTCGCCGATCTGGTGGCCGACGAGACGGCGTGGCCGCCGCTGAGGGCCGCCGGGCCGTCCGGACTCGCCGCCGGACTGACGCTGTACGGCACGGTGGCGCCCGCCCCGCCCAAGCGGGGAGCCCCGCCCAGGCGGGGGATGGCGACGCCGGAGTACAGCCGGGCGTTCGCCGGGCTGCTGCGGGGCGCCGCCGAGCGCCCGCCGCTCGCGCTGCTGCACCAGCGGGCCGCGGTGGAGGCCGGGTTGGGCAGCGGCCCCGAGCTGCTGCTGGGCGGCGCCGGGCCGGATGAGGCGTATCCGGCCGCGGGCGCCGCTCCTGGCCCGGAGGCCGCTCCTGGTCCGGAGGCCGCCGGATGGGCCGGGCGGACCGGACCGGCCGGGGCAGCCAGGTCGGCTGGGGCAGCCGGGTCGGCTGGGGCAGCTGGGGCGGCCGGGGCGGTGGCGGTCACGCCGCCGCGCATGCCGCCGGGCCCTCCCGAATCGTTCCTCCCCGCCGATCCCCGACCGGCGCCACCATCACTGCGCCCGCCCCAGCCGACGCACGCCCCCCTGCCCCCGCCGCCCAGGCGGGCGCCCGTGGTCGATCCGCTCGCCGCCACGCACGCGGCGATCTTCGAGGCGGCCAACTCGGGGCGGCACAGCGAGGCCGCCTCGATGGCGGCCGCCTGGGAGCAGGAGGCCCTCCGGACCGCCGGTCCCCGCTCCGACGAGGCGATCCACTGGCTGGAGGTCCGGGCCGATCTCTCCCGTATCGCCGGGGACCCGGCCCGCGCCTGTGAGCTGTGGCTCGCGGTGGCCGAGGCGCGGCTGGGCAACGGGGAGCCGGTCGGCCATCCCGAGGTCGAGGGGGCCGTGGACCGGGCGCACCACCAGTGGCAGTTCGTCCAGGACCGGGCCAGGGCCGGCGCCCTGGCCCCGCCGCTGTTGGAGCTGCGGAGCAGAGTGCCCGGCCGCAAGCCCGGCGCGCTGGAGGCGGTCCGGCGCCGGGCCGAGCTGCTCCGGGCCCCGGCCCGCACGCGCTGACCGCCGTCGTTCCCAGGACCGGAGACACCGGGCTCAGTGGTGGAACGCCTTGACGACCTTCCCCAGGGGCGCGGGCTGCGACCGCAGATCCGGCAGCAGCGACTCCAGGTCGTTCAGGAAGAGATCGGCGAGGTCCTCCGAGAAGCCGTTGCGGCACACCACCCGCAGCACGGACAGGTCCTCCCGATTGGGCGGGAAGGTGTACGCGGGCACCAGCCAGCCGCGTTCGCGCAGCCGCCGGGAGACGTCGTAGACATCGAAGGTGCCGACCCCCTCCGCCGTGGTGAACGCGAACACCGGCAGCTGATCGCCGCGGCTGAGCATGGCGAAGTCCCCGAACGCCTCGATCCGCTCGGCGAGCGAGCGCGCCACGTCGCGGGTGTTCTGCTGGACGGCGCGGAAGCCCTCCCGGCCCAGGCGGACGAAGGTGTAGTACTGGGCGGCCACCTGGGCGCCGGGGCGGGAGAAGTTGAGCGAGAACGTCGGCATGTCGCCGCCCAGGTAGTCGACGCGGAAGACCAGGTCCTCGGGCAGCGCGTCCGCCGTACGCCACAGCGCCCACCCGACCCCGGGGTAGACCAGGCCGTACTTGTGCCCCGAGGCGTTGATGGAGGCGACCCGCGGCAGCTGGAAGTCCCATACCAGGTCCTGGTCGAGAAACGGCGCGATCATCGCGCCCGAGGCACCGTCGACATGCACCGGGATGTCCAGTCCCGTGCGCTCCTGGAGGTCGTCCAGCGCCCGGCACACCTCGGCGACGGGTTCGTAGGAGCCGTCGAAGGTGGACCCCAGGATCGCCACGACCCCGATGGTGTTCTCGTCGCACAGCTCGGCGGCGGCCTGGGGGTCGAGATGGAACCGGTTGCCCTCCATGGGCACCTGCCGCGCCTCGACCTCCCAGAAGTTGCAGAACTTCTCCCAGCACACCTGGACATTGGTCCCCATGACCAGGTTGGGGCGGGCGGTCGCCGGATAGCTCACCGGGTTCCGCTTGGCCCAGCGCCGTTTGAAGGCCATTCCGGCCAGCATGCACGCCTCGCTCGACCCCGTGGTGGAGCAACCCACGACCGTGTCCGGGTCGGGTGCGTGCCACAAATGGGCGAGCATGGCCACGCACCGCCGCTCCAGTTCGGCGGTGCGCGGGTACTCATCCTTGTCGATCATGTTCTTGTCGCGGCAGTCGGACATCAGCTTGCCCGCCTGCGGCTCCATCCACGTGGTGACGAAGGTGGCGAGGTTCTGGCGGGCGTTGCCGTCCAGCATCAGCTCGTCATGGACGAACTGATACGCGGTCGTGGCCGCCATCGGCCCGTCCGGGAGGCGCCGGCGCGGGGGTTTGCCGGTCATGCCGCTGACCGGGTTGGCCTCGCCGTAGAGCGGATTGATGGAGAATTCGGAGCGTTCTTCCCTCTCGTGTCGGCCACGAGTGCCTTTATGAAGAGCCACCTTCGTTAAATTAGGGGCATATCGGGCGTAAGTCCTGATCCCGCGCCGTGCCCCGCGCCCGTCCTCGCTACCCCGCGCTGCTGAGCGACAGCTTCGCCGCGAAGCCGAGGAACGCCGTGCCCGCGGCCGCCGAGAGTCCCGCCCTCAGCCGCCGGCGCCGCCGGAAGGTGGCCGCCAGATACGTCCCGCTGAAGATCAGCACCGAGAGATAGGTGATGCTGAACAACTGCGCCCAGGCGCCCAGCGCCAGGAAGGACAGCGCGGGATGGGCGTAGTCCGGATCCACGAACTGCACGAAGAAGGAGATGAAGAAGAGGATCGCCTTCGGGTTCAGCAGGCTGATGACCAGCGCCCTGCGGTACGGGCGCTCGCCCTCCGCGGACCCCTTGACCGCGTCCGCCGACTCCGCCGACTCCATGGAGGCATCCGCGGACTCCATGGCCGCGTCCGCGCTCCCCGGCCGGCGGCGCCACAGCGCCCGCGCCCCGCGCAGCATGCCCACCGCCAGCCAGGTCAGATAGCCCGCGCCCGCGAACTTGACCACCGCGAAGAGCACCGGACTGGCGTTCAGCAGCGAGGCCACCCCGCCCGCCGACAGCGCCATCAGCACGGCGTCCCCGCAGAGCACCCCGGCCGCCGCCCGATAGCCGGTACGGGGGCCGCGGCGGGCCGCGACCGACACCACGTACAGCGAATTGGGGCCCGGCAGCAGGATGATCAGCGCCAGACCGGCCAGATAGGTCGAAAGATCGGTTATCCCCAGCACAATCGGCAGGATGACAGCCGCCCGCCGCGCCGCCCAGCGAGTTTCGCCATCCGGACTTGCACCTCACGCGACGTGAGGGCGCACCGTGGAACCCGTACCGAACTGAAGGAGAGCGGACCAGGCCATGAGCTATTCCGTGGGACGGGTCGCGGGCTTCGCCGGCGTCACGGTGCGCACGCTGCACCACTACGACGAGATCGGGCTGCTGCGCCCGGGCGCCCGCAGCGCGGCCGGGCACCGGCGTTACGACGACGCCGACCTCGACCGGCTGCAGCGGATCCTGTTCTACCGGGAGCTCGGCTTTCCGCTCGAAGAGGTGGCGGTGCTGCTCGACGACCCGGATATCGATCCGCGGGCCCACCTGCGGCGTCAGCTCGAGCTGCTGACGGACCGGATCGAGCGGCTGCGGAAGATGGCCGCCGCCGTCGAACAGGCCATGGAGGCACGGAAGATGGGCATCAATTTGACCCCCGAGGAGAAGTTCGAGGTCTTCGGGGACTTCGACCCGGACGAGCACCAGGAGGAGGTCGAGCGGCGCTGGGGCAACACCGAGGCGTACAGGGAGTCCCAGCGCAGGGCGGCCTCGTACACCAAGGAGGACTGGAAGCGGATCCAGGAGGAAGGGGACGAGATCAACAACCGCTTCGTCGCGCTGATGGGCGCGGGCACCCCGCCGGAGTCCGAGGCGGCGATGGAGCTGGCCGAGGAGCACCGGCAGTGGATCTGCCGGAACCACTACGAGTGCGGCCATGAGCTGCACACCTGCCTGGGCCGGATGTACGTCTCCGACCACCGCTTCACGGAGAACATCGACAAGTCCGGGCCGGGGCTGGCCGTCTACCTCCGGGACGCGATCCTCGCCAACGCGGAGCGGCACCGCCAGGGCCTGATCCAAACGACGGGCCCTGGGGCCTAGGGGCATCCCTGGAGGGTGGGGCCGAGGGCGGGCGTCCTCGCGGTGGGAACCAAGGGCAGGCACACGGCGTTGATAGCTTTGGGCGGCACACTGCGGAGAACACTGTCGATGTTCCCCGTGAAATGAGTCCGCCCCGACCCTGCGGCCGGGCCTCGCACGAGCCTGCTTCCCTCGACCCAGGAGCCTTCCACCCGTGAACACCCTCGCGCTCGGCCCTCAGTGGCTGGACCCGGACTATCTGATCGAAACGTTCGGTCTGCTCGGTGTCCTGGCCATCGTTTTCGCGGAGTCCGGTCTGCTCATCGGCTTCTTCCTGCCGGGCGACTCGCTGCTCTTCACCACCGGCCTGCTGGTGACCACCGATGTGATCAAGCAGGAGCTGTGGCTGGTGTGCGTGGCCGTCGCGGTCGCCGCCATCGTCGGTGACCAGGTCGGCTATCTCTTCGGCCGGAAGGTGGGGCCGTCACTGTTCCGGCGCCCCGACTCCAAGCTCTTCAAACAGGAGAACGTGGAGAAGGCGCATGAGTTCTTCGAGAAGCACGGGCCGAAGTCGCTGATCCTGGCCCGCTTCGTGCCCATCGTGCGGACGTTCACGCCGATCATCGCGGGCGTGAGCCGGATGAACTACCGCTCGTTCATCGTCTTCAACATCATCGGCGGCGTGCTGTGGGGCACCGGCGTCACCCTGCTGGGCTCGGCGCTCGGGAAGGTCGACTTCGTCCATCAGCACATCGAGCTGATGCTCATCGCGATCGTGCTGCTGTCGGTCATCCCGATCGTGATCGAGTTCCTCCGGGCCCGCGGCAAGGCGAAGAAGGAGGCCGCCGCGGAGCCGGATCCGCAGGGCCCGGCCTCGGGTGCTCCGAACCAGGGGCCGCGCGGGCGCCACGCCAAGCGCTGACGCCGAGCGCCGGGGCCGGCCGCTGAGCGTCCCGGCACCCCGGTGTTCCCCGGCGTCCCGGCGTTCCCCGCCACCCCGGCGTTCCCCGCCACCCCGGCGTCTCCCGTCCCGCCTGCACCGCGTTCACCTGCATTTACGCCCGTCACACACACCCGCCCCCACTCCCCCTCGGCGGCCACCGCCCCGCACAATGGGCTCCGGTGGCCGCCGATGCTGCATCCTTGGCTGCTGGGAACGTACGGGGAGGGCTGGTGAGGAGCGAGGAGACGTGAGGTCGGACCGTCAGCAGGTGCCGCGCGGTGCGAGCGCGGTGGACACGGACACGGGGGAGAACCAGAAGCCCCAGTCCGACGAGGCGCACAGCGCCTTCACCCCGCCCCTCGGCATACCCATGCCGCCTCCGCCCGAGGACGAGCACCCGACCTCGGAGTTCGCCGTCCCCAACGGGCTGACGGCGGAGACCCCCGTCGAACCCGAGGGCTCGGCCTTCGTGCCGCCCCCCGGGGTGAAGACCCCGCAGAACAACCAGACCACCGGCGGCTTCCCCGCCATCACCCCGCCGAACGGCTTCCCCGTCGTCCGGCTGACCAAGGACGCCCCCTGGCAGGACCGGATGCGCACGATGCTGCGCATGCCGATCAGCGAGCGTCCGACGCCCGAGCGCGTGGAGCAGCAGGACGAGACCGGGCCGGCCGTGCCGCGTGTGCTCGACCTCACCCTCCGCATCGCCGAGCTGCTGCTCGCGGGCGGCGAGGGGGCCGAGGACGTCGAGGCGGCGATGCTCGGCGTGGCGCACGCGTACGGGCTCGACCGCTGCGAGCCGACCGTCACCTTCACCCTGCTGTCGGTCAGCTACCAGCCCTCGCTGGTGGACGACCCGGTCACCGCCAGCCGGACCGTGCGGCGCCGGGGCACCGACTACACCCGGCTGTCGGCGGTCTTCCGGCTGGTGGACGACATCACCTCGCAGGACGACTTCACCCTGGAGGAGGCGTACCGGCGGCTCGCCGAGATACGCCGTAACCGTCACCCCTACCCCGGCTGGGCGCTCACCGTGGCCGGCGGAGGGCTGGCCGGCGCGGCGAGCATGCTGGTCGGCGGTGACTGGCCGGTCTTCTTCGCGGCGGCCATCGGCGCGATGCTCGGCGACCGGCTGGCGTGGCTGGCCTCGGGGCGCGGGCTTCCGGAGTTCTACCAGTTCGTGGCCGCGGCGATGCCGCCGGCCGCGATGGGCGTGGCCCTCAGCCTCCTGAACTCCGGACTCCAGGCGTCCGCCGTGATCACCGGTGGGCTGTTCGCGCTGATCCCGGGGCGGGCGCTGGTCGCGGGCGTCCAGGACGGGCTGACCGGCTACTACATCACCGCGGCGGCCCGCCTCCTTGAGGTGGGCTATCTGATCGTGGGCATCGTGTGCGGGGTGCTCACGGTGCTGTACGGGGGCGTCCAGCTCGACGCCAAGCTGAACCCGGAGGCGGCGCTGCGCCATGTGGAGCGGCCGGTGATCCAGATCCTGGCGGCGATGCTGCTCGCGCTGACCTTCTGCATCCTGCTCCAGCAGGAACGTCACACCGTGCTGTTCGCCACGCTCAACGGCGGGGTCGCCTGGGTGGTCTACGCCGCGCTGGCCGATACCGCCGACGTCCCGCCGGTGGCCGCCACGACCGTGGCGGCGGGGCTGGTCGGCCTCTTCGGCCAGTTGCTCTCGCGCTATCGGTACGCCTCGGCGCTGCCGTACGTCACGGCGGCGATAGGGCCGCTGCTGCCCGGTAGCGCGACCTACTTCGGCCTGCTCGCCCTGGCCCAGGGCAACCTGGACCGCGGCATTCCGTTCCTCACCCAGGCGGCGGCGCTGGCCCTGGCGATCGCCATAGGGGTGAACCTGGGAGGCGAGGCCGCGCGCCTCTTCCTGAAGACACCCGGCGCCACCGCCGACCCCTCCGACCGCCGCGCCGCCAAGCGCACGAGGGGCTTCTGACCGGGGCCGTGCTCGCCGGGTCCGTATTCGCCCGGGGTCCGTGCTCGCCGGGTCCGTGTTCGCCCGGGGTCCGTGCTCGCCCGGGCCTCCGCCCGCCGGGGGTCGTGCCCGCCGGAGCCGCGCCCGCCTGGGCCTCCGCCTGTCCGGGGCCGTGCTCGCCTGGGCCTCCGCTCGCCCGGGGTCCGTGCTCGCCGGGTCCGTGTTCGCCCGGGCCTCCGCCCGCCCGGGGCCGTGCTCGCCGGGGCCGTGCTCGCCCGGGGCTGCCGCCGTTCGGGGCCCGGAAACGCTGGAGGGCGGGACACCTCCAGGGTGTCCCGCCCTCCCTCGCGTGCTCAGGGCTCAGTGGCCGCCGGCGGCCTCGAGGCGCTTGATGGACGCCTCCACCTCGGCCTCGGCCTCGGCGCGGCCCACCCAGTTGGCCCCTTCGACCGACTTGCCCGGCTCGAGGTCCTTGTAGACCTCGAAGAAGTGCTGGATTTCCAGGCGATCGAACTCCGAAACGTGGTGAATATCACGCAGATGCTCCACCCGGGGGTCCGAGGCCGGTACGCAAAGCAGCTTGTCATCGCCACCCGCCTCGTCCGTCATCCTGAACATGCCGATGGCGCGGCACTTGATCAGGCAGCCGGGAAACGTCGGCTCGTCGAGAATGACCAGTGCGTCCAGCGGATCGCCGTCCTCGCCGAGGGTGTTCTCGACGAAGCCGTAGTCCGCGGGGTAGCTGGTCGACGTGAAGAGTCGCCGGTCAAGACGGATGCGACCCGTCTCGTGGTCCACCTCGTACTTGTTCCGCGAACCCTTCGGGATCTCGATGGTGACGTCGAACTCCACGGGTGGCTCCTCCATGATCAACACATACGTCTGGTGATTAAGTGTCCCCCACGCAGGTGTGTGGTGGCGAAAGGGGCTGGTCGGTCGTGCCTGAAGCCCGATCGTGGCAGGTCAGGGAGTGGCTGAGTCACCGGCTGAGCCGTGGGCGACGCGAATTCGACCGCGTGCGCGGTCGCGGGCTGCGCGAATGGGACCGCGTGCGCGCCCGTATCCGGCGCGAATGGGGGCGCACACCCCGGGAGCGGCAGCGGACCTGGCAGCTGGTGACGGTCTCCGCCGCGACCGGTCTGGTGGTCGCCGTGGTGTCCGTGCTCGTGGCCGGGCCCTGGGACGGCGGACAGCGGACGGCCGAACGCGCCCGCGCCGCCGAGGACCGGGCCCCGGGCGGCGGGCGGGACGGCGGTCCGGGGCGGCCCGCGCCCAGCGCCTCGCCCGTGCTGGCCGCGCTCGGCGCGCGCCCCGCGCCCACGTCGCCGGACAGCGGTGGGGACGCCGTGCCACCGCCCACCGGGGCGGGGCTCGCCGACACGCTGGAACCGCTGCTGGAGGATCCCGCGTTGGGCGATGAGCGCTCGGTGGCGGTGATGGACGTGACCACCGGTCAGCAGGTGTTCGGCAGCAAGGCGGGCACGGCCACGGTCCCCGCCTCGACGATCAAGCTGGCGACCGGTGCCGCGGCCCTCTCCGCCCTCGGCCCGGACCACCGCATCAGGACCAGCGTCGTGGCGGGCGCGGGCAAGCGCGACATCGTGCTGGTCGGCGGCGGCGACCCCACGCTCACCGCGCGGGCCGTCAAGGGGGACGACCACCCCGCCGCACTGCGCCAGTTGGCCGATGACACGGCCCGCGCGCTCAAGAAGGCCGGCACGGGCCCGTACCGGCTCGGCTACGACACCTCGCTCTACTCCGGGCCGAAGCTCCACCCGATCGGCCCCAACGAGAACCTCTCGCCCGTCGTCCCCCTGATGGCCGACGAGGGCCGTAAGGACGACAGCGACCACGGCCCGGCCCCGCGCGCCGAGGACCCGGCCGCCGACGCGGCCGGCACCTTCGCGTCGATGCTGCGCGACCGCGGTGTCGAGGTGACGGGCGAGCCCCGTTCGCGTACGGCCGCCAAGGGCGCCCGTACGGTGGCCTCCGTCCGCTCCCAGCCGCTGTCCTCGCTCGTCGAGCGGATGCTGACCACCAGCGACAACGACATCGCGGAGGCCCTGTCCCGGCAGACCGCCCTCGCGGCCGGCAGCCCCGCCAGCTTCGCGGGCGGGGCGAAGGCCGTGACCCAGCGGCTGCGCAAGCTCGGGCTGCCGCTGGACGGTGCCCGGATCGCCGACGGCAGCGGGCTCGACCGCGCCGACCATGTGTCCGCCGGGCTGCTCTCCCAGGTGCTGGTGCGCGCCGCCGACCGCGACCACCCCCAACTGCGGTCGCTGCTCACCGGGCTGCCGGTGGCCGGGTTCAGCGGCACCCTGCGCACCCGCTACGCCCAGGACGCGGTCGGCCGGGGCGTGGTCCGCGCCAAGACCGGCACCCTCACCGGGGTCAACAGCCTCGCGGGCTCGGTCGTGGACGCGGACGGCCGGCTGCTGGTCTTCGCGTTCATGACCAACGGCACCACCGACGCCGACGGCGCCCAGCGCGCCCTGGACCGGATGGCCTCGGCCCTCGCCAACTGCGGCTGCCGCTGAGCGCGAGGGCGGCCCGGACGCGCGGCGGCCACGCCACGGTGGCCGCCGTAAGGCCACGAGGGTGACGCGGGAGCGGGGCGGCCGCCTGTGCGGACCTCGGTGTCCTCCCGGATGGGGCGCGGGCCACGTACCGTGAAGCCATGACGAGCATCGGTGGTGTGGAGATGGTCGACTGGAACCTCGCGGTCGCGACCGCGACCCGGCTGGTGCGCCCCGGGCCCGAGGTGAGTCGCGACGAGGCGCGTGCCGTCGTCGCGGAGCTGCGGCGGCACGCCAAGTCCTCGGAGGAGCACGTCCGCGCGTTCACCCGGATGGCCGTCTCCGGCGGCCCGGCCTCGGACACCCCCGTGCTCGTCGTCGACCGCGCGGGCTGGATCAAGGCCAATGTGGCGGGCTTCCGGCAGATCCTCAAACCGCTGCTCGGCAAGATGCAGGACCGGCGCGGCGGACTGCCCGGCGGGGCGGTGCTGGGCGCGGTCGGCGGCAAGGTGACCGGCGTCGAGCTGGGGATGCTGCTGTCCTTCCTGGCCTCCCGGGTGCTCGGCCAGTACGAGACCTTCGCGCCCGCGACCCGCGAGCTGCCCGGCTCCCCGGGCGGCGGCCGGCTGCTGCTGGTGGCGCCCAACATCGTCCATGTGGAGCGCGAACTCGACGTGGCCCCGCACGACTTCCGGCTGTGGGTCTCGCTGCACGAGGAGACCCACCGCACCCAGTTCACCGCCGTGCCGTGGCTGCGCGACCACATCGAGTCCGAGATCCAGGCGTTCCTCGGCGAGACCGACGTGGACCCGGCCACCCTGCTGGAGCGGGTCCGCGAGGCCTTCCAGTCGCTGAGCGGCGGCGGCCGTCCCGGTGACGAGCGGGACGAGCCGGACGGGGGCGGCGCGCCCAGCATCATCGAGCTGGTCCAGACCCCGGCCCAGCGGGAGATCCTGGCCCGGCTGACCGCGGCGATGTCGCTGCTGGAGGGCCACGCCGACTACGTCATGGACGGGGTGGGACCGGAGGTCGTGCCGTCCGTCGCGGAGATCCGGGAGAAGTTCCAGAAGCGCCGGGCCAGCGGCGCGGGCCGGCTCGACCAGGCGCTGCGCAAGCTGCTGGGGCTCGACGCCAAGCTGCGGCAGTACCGTGACGGTGAGCGATTCGTCCGGGCCGTGGTGAACGAGGTCGGCATGGAGGGCTTCAACCGCGTCTGGACCTCGCCCAATACCCTCCCGACCAAGGCGGAGATCAGCAAACCCGCCGAGTGGGTCGCGCGGGTGCACCGTAAGGCGGAGTCCTAGAACCGGCACACTCCCGGCACACGCGGAAACGGACGAACGCCCCCTTTAATCACTCGTCCGAGGGACCGTTGGCGACGGGTAGGCGTGCGATGCTCGGGGAACAGCTCGCTTCTGTCACCATCTACATACGCAGCGTGACGAAACGCCGCGTGACTCCTCGCACCCCCCGAGGCACCCCCTCGAATGACAGATGGGAAACGGACATGGGTCCCCATCCAGCGGTCGCCGCGATACGCCTCGCGGTCCGCCGCGTCCTCCACGACGTCCTCGTCGCCCACTCGGCCGCGTCCTCCTGCTCGCCCTCCGCCGCCTCTTCGCCCTCGACGCGTTCGGCCCCCGCCCCCCGCGGCTCCGCCCCGCGCGACGACGCGCCCCTCGTGCTCGCCGCCTGCTCCGGCGGTGCCGACTCCATGGCGCTCGCCTCCGCCCTGGCCTTCGAGGCCCCACGGGCCGGCCTGCGCGCCGGCGGGGTCACCGTCGACCACGGCCTGCAGCAGGGCTCCGACGTCCGCGCCGCCGAGGTCGCCGACCGGATGCGGGCGCTGGGCCTGGCGCCGGTCGAGGCGATCGCCGTGTCCGTCGGCCGCGGTGGCGGCCCCGAGGCCGCCGCCCGGGACGCCCGCTACGCCGCGCTGGACGCCGCCGCCGAGCGCCACGGCGCCACCGCCGTGCTGCTCGGCCACACCCGTGACGACCAGGCCGAGACGGTTCTGCTGGGCCTCGCCCGCGGCTCCGGCACCCGCTCGCTGTCCGGGATGGCCTGGGTCTCCGGGGCCGACGGCCGCTACCGCCGCCCCTTCCTCCAGCTGGACCGGCACACGGTCCGCGAGGCGTGCCTGGCCCAGTCGCTGCCCGTCTGGGACGACCCGCACAACGCGGACCCCTCCTACACCCGCTCCCGGGTCCGCCACGAGGCGCTGCCCATCCTGGAGAAGGCGCTGGGCAAGGGCGTCGTCGAGGCGCTCGCCCGCACCGCCCAGCTCTCCCGTGACGACGCCGACGCACTCGACGCCTGGGCCGCCCGCGCCGAGGCCGATGTGATGACCACCGCACCGGCGGCGGCCGGTGGTGCGCAGGCCGTGCATCTCGACACCGTCGGCCTGCACGGACTGCCCACCGCCGTCCGCCGCCGGGTACTGCGCCGCGCCGCCATCGCCGCGGGCGCGCCGGCCGGTTCGCTCTTCGCCCGCCACATCGAAGAGGTGGACCGGCTGATCACCGGCTGGCGGGGGCAGCGGGCCATCAACCTCCCCGGCCGCGTCGAGGTCCGCCGTGAGGGTGGCAGACTGGTCATCCGGCAGGGCTGATCCGCCCGAGCCAGATGAGCCGGTACGTCGAACGAGAGTGGCGCGGGTGGACGACAAGGACATGGGTACCGACCTGAAGTCGGTCCTCATCACCGAGGATGAGATCAACGCGAAGCTGGCCGAGCTGGCGGCCGCCATCGACGAGGAGTACGCGGGCAAGGATCTGCTGATCGTCGGCGTGCTCAAGGGCGCGGTCATGGTGATGGCGGATCTGGCACGTGCCCTGTCCACGCCGGTCACCATGGACTGGATGGCCGTGTCGTCCTACGGCGCGGGCACCCAGTCCTCCGGGGTGGTGCGTATCCTGAAGGACTTGGACACCGACATCAAGGGCAAACACGTCCTGATCGTCGAGGACATCATCGACTCCGGACTGACGCTGTCGTGGCTGCTGTCGAACCTGGGCTCGCGTGAGCCGGCCTCGCTGAACGTCTGCACCCTGCTGCGCAAGCCGGAGGCGGCCAAGGTCGCCATCAAGGTGAAGTGGGTCGGCTTCGACATCCCCAATGAGTTCGTCGTCGGCTACGGCCTGGACTACGCCGAGAAGTACCGGAACCTGCGGTTCGTCGGCACCCTGGCCCCCCACGTCTACGGCGGCTGACGGCGCCGCGGGCCCCTGGGAACCTGGCGGGGTTTTCCGCCGTTGGAGCAGGGGAAGGCGGTTTTGTTAACAGTCCACGGCGGCGTCGGGTGACAATGCTGGGGTACCGTCCGAAGGTCAGTCTTTTTCGAGACTGAGGATTACACAGCTCATACACCGCAAATACACCGCACGCACGGGCGGCCCCTCCAGGGCTGCCGTGCCTCACTGTGGCAGGAGGGACGGGGCGGCTTCGCCCCGTATGGATGGACGTGAAGCGCTACTTCCGTGGGCCGGTCATGTGGATCGTGCTGGCCGTCCTCGCCGTGGTCGTGTTGATGCAGGTCGTCGGCTCGTCCGGCGGCTACAAGTCGGTGGACACCAGTCAGGTCGTCAAGGCGATCAACCAGAACCAGGTCCAGTCCGCCGAACTGACGACCGGCGACGAGCACAAGGTAAAGATCAAGCTCAAGGACAACGTCGCCAAGATCTCGGGCAGCGACAAGCTCCAGGCCACCTACATCGGTGACCAGGGCGTCGATCTCGCCAAGACTCTGCAGGCCAATGCCCAGAAGCCCAATGGGATCCCCGACGGGTACAACGTCTCGACGTCGAAGCAGAACCCCTTCGTCGGGATTCTGCTCTCGCTGCTCCCGTTCGTGCTGATCGTCGTGGTCTTCCTGTTCCTGATGAATCAGATGCAGGGCGGCGGCTCCCGGGTGATGAACTTCGGCAAGTCGAAGGCCAAGCTGATCACCAAGGACACGCCGAAGACGACCTTCACCGATGTGGCGGGCGCCGACGAGGCGGTCGAGGAGCTCCAGGAGATCAAGGAGTTCCTGCAGGAGCCGGCGAAGTTCCAGGCCGTGGGCGCCAAGATCCCCAAGGGTGTGCTGCTCTACGGCCCGCCCGGTACGGGCAAGACGCTGCTCGCGCGCGCCGTCGCGGGCGAGGCGGGTGTCCCCTTCTACTCGATCTCCGGCTCCGACTTCGTCGAGATGTTCGTGGGTGTGGGTGCCTCCCGTGTCCGCGACCTGTTCGAGCAGGCCAAGACCAACGCCCCGGCCATCGTCTTCGTCGACGAGATCGACGCCGTCGGCCGGCACCGCGGTGCGGGCATGGGCGGCGGCCATGACGAGCGCGAGCAGACGCTGAACCAGCTGCTCGTCGAGATGGACGGCTTCGATGTGAAGGGCGGGGTCATCCTGATCGCCGCCACCAACCGGCCCGACATCCTGGACCCGGCGCTGCTGCGCCCGGGCCGCTTCGACCGGCAGATCGCGGTCGACCGCCCGGACATGCAGGGCCGGCTGGAGATCCTCAAGGTCCACCAGAAGGGCAAGCCGGTCGCCCCGGACGTCGACCTGTCGGCCGTCGCCCGTCGCACCCCCGGCTTCACCGGTGCCGATCTGTCGAACGTGCTGAACGAGGCCGCCCTGCTGACGGCCCGCAGCGACAAGAAGCTGATCGACAACCACTTCCTGGACGAGGCGATCGACCGTGTCGTGGCCGGTCCGCAGAAGCGGACTCGGATCATGAGCGACAAGGAGAAGAAGATCACCGCGTACCACGAGGGCGGTCACGCCCTGGTCGCGGCGGCTTCTCCGAACAGCGACCCGGTGCACAAGGTCACGATCCTCTCCAGAGGCCGGGCTCTGGGCTACACCATGGTCCTGCCGGACGAGGACAAGTACTCGACCACGCGCAACGAGATGCTGGACCAGCTCGCCTACATGATGGGCGGCCGGGCGGCCGAGGAGCTCGTCTTCCACGACCCGACCACGGGCGCGTCCAACGACATCGAGAAGGCGACCACCACCGCCCGCGCGATGGTCACGCAGTACGGCATGACCGAGCGGCTCGGCGCGATCAAGTTCGGCTCGGACAACTCCGAGCCCTTCCTCGGCCGTGAGATGGCTCACCAGCGCGACTACTCGGAAGAGGTCGCCGCGCTGGTGGACGAGGAGGTCAAGAAGCTCATCGAGTCGGCGCACAACGAGGCGTGGGAGATTCTCGTCGAGAACCGGGACGTCCTGGACAACCTGGTGCTGGCGCTGCTGGAGAGGGAGACGCTGAACAAGGAGGAGATCGCCGAGATCTTCGCCCCGGTCGTCAAGCGCCCGGCCCGCCCGGCGTGGACCGGCTCCTCGCGGCGTACGCCCTCCACCCGTCCGCCGGTGCTCTCCCCCAAGGAGCTGGCCCCGGCCAACGGTGCCCAGCCCACCTCGGCGGCTTCGCTGACCAAGAGCACCACCCCGGAGGACGCCACCGAGCGTCCCGAGGGCTCGGGCTCCGGTTCCGAGAGCTGATCCCCGCCACCGGGGGCGGTTTCCGTCCCCGGTGGCCCCGGAATGAATGCCGCGTCCACCAGGTTCTAGCCTGGTGAACGCGGCATTTACGCGTTCGTTGTGTGTATGTGAGGAACGAGGCAGCTCCATGACCGACCCGGTGATGCTGGACGGCGAGAGCCCCATTGGCGTGTTCGACGAGAAGCGCGCCGAGAACGCGATCCGCGAGCTGCTGATCGCCGTTGGCGAGGACCCCGACCGGGAGGGGCTGCGCGAGACGCCGGGCCGGGTGGCCCGGGCGTACAAGGAGATCTTCGCGGGGCTGCGCCAGGAGCCCGAGGACGTCCTGACCACCACCTTCGACCTGGGCCATGACGAGATGGTGCTGGTCAAGGACATCGAGGTGATGTCGTCCTGCGAGCACCACCTGGTGCCCTTCGTGGGCGTGGCCCATGTGGGCTACATCCCGTCCCACGACGGCAAGATCACCGGGCTGTCCAAGCTGGCCCGGCTGGTCGATGTCTTCGCCCGCCGCCCCCAGGTCCAGGAGCGGCTGACCACTCAGATCGCCGAATCCCTGATGCGGATACTGGAGCCGCGCGGGGTGATCGTGGTGGTCGAGTGCGAGCACATGTGCATGACCATGCGCGGAGTGCGCAAGCCCGGCGCCAAGACCCTCACCTCGGCCGTCCGCGGCCAGCTGCGCGACCCGGCGACCCGGGCCGAGGCGATGAGCCTCATCATGGCCCGCTGAGCGGCTCCGGTCGCCTCGGGCCGGGCAGAAGCCCCGGCCCGGCGTGACGGGCCCGTACGGGTCGGCTGGTGGGCTTCGGGCCGCTGCCGCGCCTCAGGCGCGGGCCGCGGCGCTCGGGCCGTTCCCGTCGTTGTCGTCGTCCTCCGGGAGCTTGAGGACCCGCTCCAGGAAGAACGCGGCCGCCACCACCCCCGCGGCCGCCAGCACCGACGCCCCGGCGTAGATCGCCTGATCCCGGCGGGCGGGCACATCGAGCTGCTCCATGGCCAGGAAGACGCCCGCCCCGCCGTACATCCCCGCGACCAGCGCCGACACCAGCGCGCTGGCCTGCCCGAAGACCACCGCACGGGCGGCCACCATCGGGTCCACGCCCTTGGCGCCCGGCTGCCGCTCGCGCTGGGCGCGCAGCCGGGACCGCAGCGACAGCGCGGTGGCGGCCAGCACGACCGCGATCAGGGCCAGCACGATCGGCGCGGCCACCGGGACGCTCGGCAGCGACCCGAACGTGTCCCACAGCCGGGCGCCCGCCCACGACACCACACCGGCCACGGCGAACAGCCCGACCAGCACCCCGATCCGAAGTTGCTTCACCGAGCGGTCGCCCCTCAATTCAGTACGTGCCAACGTGTCCGGAACCTATCCGGATCAACGTCTACTCGGGCAGTCGCAGTTCCAGATCGGTGCGGACCCGGACACCTTCCTGGCCCATCGCGGCCAGCAGCCCCGCGACCGCCCCGTGCCCGGGGACCTCGGCCTGCGGATCCACGTCGTTCCACGGCACCAGCACGAAGGCGCGCTCATGGGCGCGCGGATGCGGCAGGGTCAGCTGGGGGTCGTCGGACACCACGTCCTGGTACGCCACGATGTCCACGTCGATGGTGCGCGGGCCCCAGCGCTCGTCCCGCACCCGCTCGAACGCCTCCTCGATCGCGTGGCCGCGCTCCAGCAGGGAGGACGGCGGCAGCGTCGTCTTGATCAGCACCACCGCGTTGAAGTACGTGGCCTGGGTGCCGGGCTCCACGCCCCACGGGTCCGTCTCGTACACCGGCGATACGGCCTTGACCCGCAGGCCCGGGGTGTCCTCCAGGGCGTCGATGGCGCCCTGGAGGGTCTCCAGGCGGTTGCCCAGATTGCTGCCGAGCGAGATCACCGCTCGTTTGGGGTTGCTCAACGTCACATCGGCGGCGTCCACCTGCTCCACCACGGAGATGGGAACGGGCTGCACGGTCGGGTCGCTGCTGCTCATACTCGGCTCCGGGTGATGGTGATGGTCACGTCGTCGAAGGGCACGGTGATCGGGGCCTGGGGCTTGTGCACCACGACCTCGACCTCCTGTACCACGTCGTGCTTGAGGCACCGGTCCGCGATCCGTTCGGCCAGCGTCTCGATCAGATCGACCGGCTCACCCCGTACCACGGCCACGACCTCTTCCGCCACCACGCCGTAGTGCACGGTCCTGCCGAGGTCGTCGTCGGCCGCGGCGGGCCGAGTGTCCAGGCCGAGCACGAGGTCCACGACGAAGTCCTGGCCCTCCTCGCGCTCATGGGGTAGCACGCCGTGGTGCCCGCGAGCCTTCAGGCCGCGCAGCGCGACACGATCCACCTGAATCACTCCTGCTGGTCGTCGGTACGCGGGCACGCCCTCCTGGCCGGAGCGCACCACCCGTCCCCTGCCGTCTGCGGGGGTACCTGCCTCGCAATCTACCTGCGGGCCCCGGCGGCATTCGCCCATGGGGTGGACGGTGCCGGCTGCCGACGCTCCGCGCCACAGCCTTCTACCCCCGCCTCGCGGGGCTCGAACGGGGTCGGGTCAGCCCGGCAACAACCCGTCGTCGGCGGGGCCTTCGGGACCGCCCGGCTCCTCGTCGTCACTCTCCGCGAGCACCGGGGAGCCGTGGTGCGACCAGACCTTCCAGCCGTCCTCCGTGCGGCGGAACACATTCGTGGCCACGACCAGCTGGCCCACCAGCGGGCCGAGCTGGCCCTCCTCCTCCGCGGGGGCGCCGCTGAGGATGTTCTCGGTGCAGGTCACCAGGGCGGTGTCGGCCATCACCGACACCTCGACATCGGTCAGGAAGAACTGGATGTAGTCCGTGTTGGCCATGATCAGCGCATAGGAGCGGAGCACCTCGCCCCGGCCGCGCAGCACCGGCCAGCCCGGGTGGACACAGGACACCTCGGTGTCGGGGGAGTCCAGCCACAGCCGCTGCAGCGTGGTGTGGTCGCCCTGCTCCATGGCGTCGTACAGCGCGGTGTTCACCTGCGCCACACGTTCGTTGTCCGTAAGGGAAGTCACAGCGCTCCCGCCGTGTTTTCGGCCCGCTCGATGGCCCGCACCACGCGCACCGCGTCCGCGCTGGCCCGTACCTCGTGCACCCGGACGGCCCAGGCGCCTTCGCGCGCCGCGAGGGCGGTGACCGCCGCCGTGGCGGCGTCCCGCTCCCGGGCCGGCGGCGGGCTGCCCCCGTCACCGGCCAGGACGCGCCCCAGGAACCGCTTGCGGGAGGCCGCCACCAGCAGCGGCCGGCCCAGCTCCCGCAGCGCGGACAGATGGGCGACCAGCGTCAGGTCGTGCCCGGCGTCCTTGGCGAAGCCCAGTCCCGGGTCGATCACGATCCGCTCCGGGTCGATACCGCCCGCGACGGCCTGCTCCAGGCTGCCGCGCAGCTCGGCGACGACCTCGCCGACCACGTCCGCGTACACCGCTCGGTTGTTCATGTCGATCGACTGGCCGCGCCAGTGCATCACCACGAACGGCACCCCCGCCGCGGCCACCACGGGCACCATCGCGGGGTCGGCGCCGCCGCCGCTGACGTCGTTGACCAGCCGGGCCCCGGCCGCCACGGCCCGCTCGGCCACCGCGGCCCGCATGGTGTCCACGCTGATCACGGCGCCGCTCGCGGCCAGCTCCCGGACGACGGGGATCACCCGGCGCAGCTCCTCGGCCTCGTCGACGCGCGCGGCGCCGGGCCGGGTCGACTCACCGCCGACGTCCACCAGGTCGGCCCCGGCGGCGACCAGATCGAGACCGTGCTTGACGGCCAGTTCGGTGTCGAACCACCGGCCGCCGTCGGAGAAGGAGTCCGGTGTGACGTTCACCACGCCCATCACCGCGCACCGGTCCCACTCCGGCAGTCCGGCCACCCGGCCCCGCCCATGCAACGTGCTCATGTGCCCAGCCTAGGCGTAGGGGGTGTGTTCTGGATCAGGCCACCTGCTGCAGCCCCCGCCCGTCGGCCAGCTGCCGATGGGCGCAGGGCCGGGGCTCGGGGCGCGGTCCGCGGCGCAGCAGCCGCGGCAGGGCCAGCGAGACGAAGCCCTCGGCCTGCATCGCGGCCAGGCCGATCCGGGGCAGGTCGCGGGTGTTGCGGAAGACCACGAAGCGCGGCTCCCAGCGCGGCTGGAACTTGGCGTTGAACTTGTACAGCGACTCGATCTGGAACCAGCGGGAGAGGAACACCAGCAGCGCCCGCCAGCCGCGCAGCACCGGGCCCGCGCCCAGCTTCTCGCCGCGCGCCAGCGCCGAGCGGAACATCGCGAAGTTCAGCGACACCCGCTCCACGCCCAGCTCGGGGGCGGCCTGCAGGGCGGCCACGATCAGCAGCTCGTTCATGCCCGGGTCGGCGCTGCGGTCGCGCCGCATCAGCTCCAGCGACATTCCGTCCGCGCCCCACGGCACGAAGTGCAGCACGGCCTTGAGATCCCCGTACGGACCCTCCTCGGCGCCCTCGCCGGCGGCCTTGTGGGCGGTGGCGATGACCGCGTCCCCGTCCGCCGGGTCGCCGATCCGGCCCAGCGCCATCGAGAAGCCGCGCTCGGTGTCGGTGCCCCGCCAGTCGGCGGCGGCGCGCCGGATGGCCTCCAGCTCCTCGGGGCCCAGGTCGGCGGCGCGCCGCACCCGGGTCTGGTAGCCGGCCCGCTCGATCCGCTTGACCATCTGGCGTACGTTGCGCATCGCGCGCCCGGACAGGGTGAAGTCCGCCACATCGACGATGGCCTCGTCGCCGAGTTCGAGCGCGTCCAGGCCGGTCTCCCGGGTCCACACCTCGCCGCCGGTCTCGCTGCAGCCCATCACCGCCGGGGTCCAGGAGTGGGCCCGAGCCTCCTCCATGAAGCAGGCGATCGCGCCGGGCCATGCCTCGACGTCGCCGACCGGGTCGCCGCTGGCGAGCATCACCCCGGAGACCACGCGGTAGCAGACCGCGGCCTTGCCGCTGGGGGAGAAGACCACGGCCTTGTCGCGGCGGAGCGCGAAGTGGCCGAGTGAGTCGCGGCGCCCGTGGGCGGCGAGCAGCTCCCGCAGCCGCTCTTCGTCCCCGGGGGTGAGGCGGGCGGCGGGGTGCTCGGGGCGGAAGGCGAGATAGGCGGTGGTGGCGACGGTCAGCAGGCCGAGCGCGCCGAGCGAGTAGCCGACGGTGTAGTCCGCGCCGTGGCGGTAGTCGACCGGCCCCTCGAAGCCGAACAGGCCCCACAGGACGTGTTCCAGCTGCTCGCTGAGCGACGGGCTTCCTTCGATGGCGTCCGGATGCGAACGGACGATGAGCAGGCCCACGGTGACGCTGACCGCGCCCATGACGACGAAGTTGGCCAGCGCCATCCAGCGGCTGCGCGGATCGGGCAGTGCCGCGAACTCGGCGCGGTAGCGGATCAGCACCCCCATGAGGACGAGGGAGAGGACCATGCCGATGACCGAGTGGCGGTAGAGCAGCTGGGCGGCCGCGCCGACGGGCAGCAGCGCCACGGCGGCGACCCAGGCCCGCCGCTTACGCCGTTTGAGGCCGTGGGCCAGCATCAGCAGCAGCAGACCGACCACGATCGAGGCGGCGGCGGCCAGGGAGCTCACGGCGCCCGGCAGCAGCTCGGCCAGCGCGTGCACCCTGCTGTGGCGCAGCCGGGGGAAGACGATGTCCATCAGCCCGATGAGCGTGCAGGCGGTGCCGACGACCGTGGGCATCGCCTCAGGCCTCGGGCCGCGCAGCAGGCGCCGTATCCGGTGGGGAACCTCTCCGGACGTTTCGGCATCTTGACTGTCAGGCATCTGCATTCCCGTCGCTTCGGTCAAGAGGATCTTTGGTTCTGTTGCGTGGCATCCGCACGATTTGCGCCCTGGTAGACGCCATCTGAGGCAGCGGGGTTCCAACCGCGGCACGGGGGAGCCGGCCGCCCGGCAGAAAGATAGTGATGGGTCTCACGAGCAACAACCTCGTGATCGCCGCGGTCGTCGCGGCGTTGCTGCTGTTCGCGGCCACCATATGGCTGTGGCCCCGGTTGTCCGGGCGCGGAGTGGCTCCCGTGCTCGGCCGGGTCGGCATGCTACTGGGGACGCAGCTGACCGTGTTCGCGGCGTTCGGATTGTTCGCCAATCAGTCGTTCGGCTTCTACGGTTCCTGGTCCGACCTCTTCGGTACGCAGGACGAGCCGGGTGTCGTGGTGGACCACGACACCCCCGGTACCCGGGTGCGGGTCACCGAGACCCGCCATCTGGCCGTGGACGGCGGCTCGTCGCCCAAGGTCGCCGGACGTGTCGAGAAGGTGAACATTCAGGGTCCGGTCTCCGGGATCGCGAGCCCCGCGTACATCTATCTGCCACCGGAGTACTTCCGGCCCGAGTACGCCCGGCGGACCTTCCCCGCCGCGCTGGTGCTGACAGGCTACCCGGGCACCACCGAAGCCCTCATCAATGGCCTGAAATACCCCCAGAACTCGCACAAACTGGTCAAAGCGGGGAGGATGCAGCCCCTCGTCCTGGTGATGATGCGGCCGACGGTCGCGCCGCCGCGCGACACCGAGTGCGTGGACGTGCCGGATGGGCCGCGGACCGAGACGTTCTTCACCAAGGACCTGCCGAAGGCGGTGGCCGACCACTACCGCGTGGGTCAGCAGGCCCGTAACTGGGGCGTCATCGGAAATTCCACCGGCGGCTACTGCGCCCTGAAGATGGCGATGCGCCACCCCGACGCGTTCTCGGCGGCGGCCGGGCTCTCCCCGTCGTACAAGGCCCCGATCGACGCGACCACGGGCGATCTCTTCGGCGGCAGCAAGCGGCTGGAGCGGGAGAACGACCTGATGTGGCGGCTGTCCCACAAGCCGGCGCCGCCGGTGTCGCTGCTGGTCTCCAGCAGTGAGCACGGTGAGCAGAACTACCGGGACACCGTGCGCTTCGTGAACAAGGTGAAGCGGCTGAACCGGCGCGGGGAGCCGACCCGGATCTCGTCGATCATCCTGGGCACCGGCGGCCACAACTTCAACACCTGGAAGCGGGAGGTCCCGGCCGCGCTGGAGTGGCTCGGCGGCCGCCTCAGCGACCGCTGAGCCTCTCCGGGGCTCCTGGGAGTCCTGCACGTCGGCGACGGTCTACACGTCGGCGACGGTCTGCAGCTGGACGTCCCCGCGGGCGATGCCGCCCGCGTCGGCGTCGATCGAGCGGCGGAGGGCCTCATGGAGCCGGGCCGGGGTGAGGACGCCGAGGAAGCGGTCCTCGTCCAGGACCGCGATCCAGCCCGCGTCATGCTGCAGCATCGTGCTGAACGCCTGCTTGAGCGGCGCCCCGACCGGCAGCCACGCCTCCATCCGGCGCGCCTGGTCCCGTACGGTCCCCTTCGGGCCGTCGGCCGCGTCCGCCGGGATCCAGCCGTGCAGCCGCTCCGCGTCGTCCAGGACGACGGCCCAGCGCGCCCCCTCCGAGGCCAGCCGGGCGGCCGCCTTGGGGAGCGGGTCGTCCAGGTGGACCACGGGCGGCTGCTCCAGGTCGCCCGGCTCGATGGGGGTGACCGACAGCCGCTTCAGCCCGCGGTCCGCGCCGACGAAGTCGGCCACGTACGGGGTGGCGGGCGCGCCCAGCACCGTGGCCGGGGTGTCGAACTGCTCGATCCGCCCCGAGCCGTAGACCGCGATGCGGTCTCCGAGCCTGACCGCCTCCTCTATGTCATGGGTGACGAAGAGCACGGTCTTGCGCACCTGTGACTGAAGTCGCAGGAATTCGGTCTGCAGATGTTCGCGTACGACCGGGTCGACCGCGCCGAACGGCTCGTCCATCAGCAGCACCGGCGGATCGGCGGCCAGCGCGCGGGCCACGCCGACGCGCTGCCGCTGGCCGCCGGAGAGCTGGTCGGGGTAGCGGTCGCCGTAGACGGACGGGTCCAGGCCGACCAGGTCGAGCAGCTCGGCGGCGCGCTCCCGCCCCTTCTTCCGCTGCCAGCCCAGGAGATGCGGCACGGTCGAGGTGTTCTCGAGCACGGTCTTGTGCGGGAACAGCCCGACCTGCTGGATGACATAGCCGATGCGGCGGCGCAGGGCGACCGGATCGGCCTCGGCGATGTCCTCGCCGTCCACCAGAATCCGTCCCGATGTCGGCTCGATGAGCCGGTTCACCATCTTCATCGTCGTCGTCTTGCCGCAGCCCGAGGGACCGACCAGGGTGACCAGCTCACCCTCCGTCACCTCGAAGGAGAGGTCGTCCACGGCCGTCGTGCCATCGGCGTAGCGCTTGGTGACATGCTCGAAACGGATCATGGCTCCTCATTGTTGCCGCATTCGTGGCAGACATTGTTGCTGTTGTGTGGCGATCGGACGAGATTGTCATCTCCCGGGGTTAGGGTCACCAGGAATTGTGAAGAGCAAGGGGCCGCGACCCGACGGGGGAGGTGAGCGTATGGCCGACGGAAACTGTCTGATCAGTAACGAGTGGATATGCGGTGAGTATGTACGCACACGTGGTCAGGAGCTGACGGACGCGACGCTCGAGCATGTGTGGATCACGCTCGCGTCGGTCGCGATCGGTCTGTTGGTCGCCTTTCCGCTGGCGCTGCTGGCCCGCCGATGGCGGGCCGTGTCGGGGCCGGTGCTGGGGCTGACCACGATCCTCTATACGGTGCCGTCGCTGGCGATGTTCTCGCTGCTGCTGCCCGTGTTCGGGGTCTCGGTCGCGGTGGTGATCACCGGTCTGGTGCTCTATTCGCTCACGATCCTGGTGCGCAACATCATGGCCGGTCTCGCCTCGGTGCCCGAAGAGGCACGGGAGGCGGCCCGGGGCATGGGGTACGGCCCGCTGCGGCTGCTCTTCGGCGTGGAGCTGCCCCTCGCGCTGCCCGCGCTGATGGCCGGGCTGCGGATCACCACCGTCTCCACGGTCTCGCTCACCACGGTGGGCGCGATCATCGGATACGGCGGCCTCGGCAACCTCATCTACGAAGGCATGCGCAGCTTCTTCAAGGCCGAAGTGCTCACCGCCTCGGTGCTGTGCGTGGCGCTGGCGGTCGTGGCGGATCTGCTGCTGCTCGCCCTCCAGCGGCTGCTGACGCCGTGGGCGCGCAAGAGTCGGAAGGGCACCACCTGATGGACGTCGTCGCCAAGGCGTGGACCTGGCTGGCCACCGGTGCGCACTGGGCGGGCCCCGACGGGGTGTGGCACCGGCTCGGCCAGCATCTGTTCCTGACCTTCGCCTGCCTGGCGATCGCCTGCGCGGTGGCGCTGCCGATCGCCGTGGCCCTCGGCCACATCGGCAAGGGCGGCGCGCTCGCGGTCAACATCTCCAACGCGGGGCGCGCCGTGCCCACCTTCGCGGTGCTGGTGCTGTTGCTGCTCAGCCCGCTGGGGACGCACGGCCAGTGGCCCACGATCATCGCGCTGGTGCTGTTCGCCATCCCGCCGCTGCTCACCAACGCCTATGTCGGGGTGCACGAGGCGGACCAGGAGGTCGTGGAGGCGGCCCGCGGCATGGGGATGACGGGCGGCCAGCTCATCCGCAGGGTCGAGCTGCCGCTGGCGTTCCCGCTCATCATGACGGGCGTACGGACGGCGGCGGTGCAGGTCGTGGCCACCGCGACGCTGGCCGCGCTGCCCGGCGGCGGCGGGCTCGGCCGGATCATCACGGCGGGCTTCCGGCTCACCGACACCCCGCAGGTGGTGGCCGGGGCGGTGCTGGTCGCGGCCCTCGCGCTGGTGGTCGAGGGCGTCTTCGTGGTGCTGGGGCTGCTGCTCGACCCGATGCGGCGCAGGACGGGGCGGCGGCTCGCCGCGTCCCGCCGCCCGCCCGCCGACCAGGCCCCGGCCTCACCGGCGCTGACCACGTAGCACCCGCGGGCCGGGCCCTCCCGCGACCGGACGCACGCGTGCGTGCGGGCACCCAAGGGCGGGCGGTGCGGGTGACGCGGATGGCGCGACTGACGCAGAGAGCGCGGACAACACACCCGGACAACGCACCGAGCGCGGGCAACGCACAGAGCGCGGACAACGCAGAGAACGCAGAAAACGCGGCCGACGCACACCACGCGACGACGCGGACAAACTACGGATGGGGAACCATGAGCAAGATCTATCGGGCGGCGGCGGCCGTCGCGGGGGTCGCCGCGCTGACGGCCGGTCTGACCGCGTGTGGCGGCGACAGCCTGGAGAAGTCGAGCGGCGGTGACAGCTCCGGGAAACCGGGCAAGGGCTCGCTGGTGATCGGATCCGCCTCCTTCTCCGAGTCGAAGATCCTCGCGGAGCTGTACGCGGGGGTTCTGAAGGACGCCGGCTATTCCACTTCGATCAAGACCGTGGACGCCCGCGAGCTGTATGAACCGGCCCTGGAGAAGGGCCAGATGGATGTCGTGCCGGAGTACGCGGCGACGCTGGCGGAATTCCTCAACCAGAAGAAGAACGGGTCGAATGCCGCCCCGGTGGCCTCCTCGGACATCGACGAGACGGTCACGGCGCTGAAGAAGCTCGCCGAACCGCGCGGGCTGAAGGTGCTGGACCCCGGCAAGGCCGTGGACCAGAACGCCTTCGCGGTCAGCGGTGACTTCGCCAAGAAACATGATCTCAAGACGCTCTCCGACCTCGGGAAGTCGAAGCAGAAGGTCACCCTGGCGGCGGGCGACGAATGCCCCAAGCGGCCCTTCTGCCAGCCGGGTCTGGAGAAGAAGTACGGCATCGACATCGCCGGGATCGACCCGCTGGACATCGGCAGCGTCCAGGCCAAGCAGGCCGTCAAGGACGGTAAGGACCAGATGGTCCTGACCACGACCACGGACAGCACGCTGGATCAGTTCGGGCTCGTTCTGCTCGACGACGACAAAAATCTGCAGAATGCCGACAACGTACTTCCCGTGGTGAATGCGAAGTCCGCCGGCTCGCAGAAGATCGCGGACTCGCTGAACAAGCTCACCAAGGTGCTGACCACCGCCGATCTGCGGGAACTCAACAAGAAAGTTGACGCCGAGCGGCTCAAGCCGACGGATGTCGCCGCCGACTACCTGCGGGACAAGGGGCTGGTGAAGTAGGATCAAAGCCCCGCTCGGGAGGGCTTGGCAAGGGATCACGGACACGCGACCGCCGCATTTGCCAACGGATTGACAACAGATCTGGCCCGGCGGGCACCCAAGCGACCCCTTTGCACGGTAAGTTTCGGGCCATGCCACGTGGACGCCACCGCCAATCCCCACCCCTGCACAGGCTTCTCCCCTCCGCTTCGGTCGCAGTCGCGTCAATAACCTGCGCCGCCGGAGCCTGGCTGGTCGGCGATACGGTCGTGATCCGCGGGCTTGCCGCGACCGCGGCCGCCGCCGCGGTCGTCGGCGCGTTCCTGATGCGCCGTTGGGACCGCTCGGCCGGCCGCCGCGTCGCGGAGGCCGCGAGCGAGGCCGCGCGCCAGGAGATGAAGTACGAGGAGCGGATCGCGGAGCTCGAGGCGGACGCCGAGAAGGCCAGCGAGCTCCGCACCGCGCTCAACACCCGGCTGCGCGCCAAGCGCGCCGAGCTCGCCCGGCTGCGCAATGAGCACGCCGAGCTGCTGCGCCGCTACGCCACGGCCGAGACCGAGCGGGCCACCGCCCTGGAGGGCCGCCGCCGGCTCGCCCTGGAGGCCGCGTCCCCCGCGAAGGCGCTGGAGGCGGCGACCGCCCCCGCCGAATCCGCTGCATCGGGCACCGAGTCGAACGAGCCGGACGGCTCCGCCTCCGGGCGCGCCATGCCGTCGGCCACCGCCTACGCCAAGGCCGACGAGGCGCTGAGCCGGCTCAGGGAGAGCGCGCGCCGGCAGAAGGAGCGGCGGGAACAGGCCGCCGCGGGTGCCCGGTCCGACACCACGGCCCCCGCGGTGGACGCCCGGAAGGACGCGGAGCGGGACGGGCGCGAGGGCCGGCGCGAGAACCGCGACAAGGGCGGTGCCGCCACGCTGGGGAAGCCCCCGGCGGTCGGCGGGCAGGACGACGACGGCCCCCAGGAGCCGCCCGTCCACGCCCGTACGGCCGCCTCGGCGGTGGTGCCGTATGCCGCGGCACGCCGGGCCGCCTCCCGTTCGGAGAGCGGCTTCGACTACTTCGGCACCCAGAAGAAGCACCCGAAGAAGCAGAAGCGGGAGCCCGAACCCGCCGAACCCGCCGAGGAGGACCTCGCCGATGTCATCGGCGACGAGACCCTCGCGGAGACCAGGAAGGGCGCGGTGGGCGAGGTCATCGACCTGACCGCGCACGACGAGACGGAACAGATCGACCTCGGGGAGCTGCGGAGCGCGATCTCGTAACGGGATCGCGCCCGCGCGCGTCCTGGCGTCGCCGGCTACGTGGCGTCGCCGGCCACTGGCCGATGCCGACTACCGGTCGATGTCGCCTACTTGTCGATGTCGCCCACGACGAAGAAGAGCGACCCCAGGATCGCCACCATGTCGGCGACGAGCGTGCCCGGCAGCAGCTCGGTGAGCGCCTGGATGTTGTTGAACGAGGCCGAACGGAGCTTCAGCCGGTACGGCGTCTTCTCGCCCTTGGAGACGAGGTAGTAGCCGTTGAGGCCGAGCGGGTTCTCGGTCCAGGCGTAGGTGTGGCCCTCGGGCGCCTTGAGCACCTTCGGCAGCCGCTGGTTGATCGGCCCCGGCGGGAGCGCGTCGAGCCGGTCCAGGCAGGCGGCCGCCAGCGCCAGGGAGTTGTGCGTCTGCTCCAGCAGGCATTCGAACCGGGCGAGGCAGTCGCCCTCCTGGCGGGTGACGACCTCGAGCACGTCCTGGAGCTCCGGGTAGGCCAGATACGGCTCGTCGCGCCGCAGGTCGAAGTCGACCCCCGAGGCCCGGGCGATGGGGCCGCTGACGCCGTACCCGTGCACCGTCTCGCGGGTCAGGACGCCGACGTCGCGGGTGCGGCCCCGGAAGATCTCGTTGCCGAGCACCAGGTCGTCGTACACGTCCATCCGCGAGCGCACCTCGGCCACGGCCTGCCGGGCCCGGCCCAGCCAGCCCGCCGGAAGGTCCTCCTTGAGGCCGCCGACCCGGTTGAACATATAGTGCATCCGGCCGCCGGAGATCTCCTCCATGACGTGCTGGAGGTCCTCGCGCTCCCGGAACGCGTAGAAGATCGGCGTGATGCCGCCCAGCTCCAGGGGGTAGGAGCCGAGGAACATCAGGTGGTTGAGGATCCGGTTGAGCTCGGCGAGCAGCGTACGGGTCCACACCGCCCGCTCCGGGACCTCCATGCCGAGCATCCGCTCGACGGCGAGCACGACGCCCAGTTCGTTGGAGAAGGCGGAGAGCCAGTCGTGGCGGTTGGCCAGCATGATGATCTGGCGGTAGTCGCGCGCCTCGAAGAGCTTCTCCGCGCCCCGGTGCATATAGCCGATGACCGGTTCGGCGCTCTGGATCCGCTCTCCGTCGATGACCAGCCGCAGCCGTAGCACTCCGTGAGTGGAGGGGTGCTGTGGGCCGATGTTGAGCACCATGTCGGTGCTCTCCGCGGCGCCGCCGATGCCGACTGTCGTCTCCGTCATGCGTACCAGTCTCTCAGCTCCCCGGGAGGCCCCCGCCGGGCGCTCCCCGCCGCGCGGGCCCTACGGAGTGTCCGGGTCGTGGCCCGCCGCAGGCGCCACGACCCGTCGGACCACCTCTACGGCCGGAGCACGTCGTGCGGCAGGTTCACCGGCTGGCGGAGCCAGGTGAAGGCGCCGAGACCACCGGGGTCGGTCAGCTCCGCGGCCTCGCCCGCCGCGCCGAGGGCGCGGACATAGGCGGCGGGGTCGGTGGAGGCCAGGGCGAGCGGGGGGCGGCGGGCGTCGAGGCCGAGCGCGCGCAGCGCCTCGCGCTGGGTCAGCAGCCCGGCGCCGGGCCCGGCCGCGGCGGCGCACGCGTCCATCGCGACATGCGCCGTCAGATCGCGGGAGCCGTCCGGCACGGGCCGGACCTCGCGCCCCTCGCGGAAGCCGGTCAGGGTGCCGAACGGGGGCCGGGCGGCGCGCTCGTGGCCATAGTCGACGGCGACCGCGAGGCCCGCCCGCAGGGAGCGCACGGCCCGCGCCCAGGCCGCGTCGCGCGGATGGCCGATCTCGGCGCGCAGCCCCGGTTCGGCGCCCGCCAGGGGCCACCAGTGGGCCAGCCACGCCGCGTCCTCGCCGTCCACCGGGTCGCCCAGCCGCTCGGTGCCGTCCCCGGCCGCGAGGTCCACCTCGACCCGGCGCGGCACCCCGTCCGCGTCGGTCTCGGCGATGTCAACGGGCACGTTGTCGAGCCACTCATTGGCGAACAGCAGCCCCGTGCACCCCTGCGGCGGGGCGTCGAGCCAGAGGATCCGCTCGTCCAGGCCCGCCGGCCGCTCCGCCCGCTCCACCGCGTAGGGTCGCAGCCGCCGGTCCAGCTCATGCGGCAGGCCGGGGGCCAGGGCGAGCACCCGCGTGAGCAGTTCGCCGCGGCCGGCGCCCAGGTCCACCAGCGCCAGTTCGGCGGGGCGGCCCAGCGCCTCGTCCACCCGGCCCAGCAGCTCCGCGACCGCCCGGGCGAAAAGCGGTGAGGCATGCACCGACGTGCGGAAATGCCCGGCCGGGCCCTCCGGGCGCCGGAAGAATCCGCCCGTTCCGTACAGCGCCCGTTCGGCCGCCGTACGCCATCCGCTCCACTCATGCTTCTCAGTCGCCACACCGCCACGCTATGTGGAATCGTCTCCACCTTGGGGAGTAGGGCCGGGCGATACGGATCGCCCCTCGGGTTGACCCGAGAGGGTTCGGCGGTGCCTACGCTGGGTGACGTGCAGCGCCTCTACGAATTTCTCCGCCGGCATCCGACAGGGGTGGACACCTTCTGGGCCGTCCTCCTCGTCGGCTTCGGTTCCCTGTGGGTCGTGGAGGCGGAGATGAGCCGGGGTTCCCGGTTCGCGGCCGTGCCGATCGTCCTGGCGCTGGGGACGACGGTCGCGCTGCGCCGCCGCGCTCCCGAGAAGATGCTGGCGCTGGCCATCGTGTGCGGTGTCGCCCAGCTGGCCGCCGACGTCAAGCCCAATCTGGCCGACTTCGCCATGCTGGTGATCGTCTACACGGTGGCGGTCGCCTCCTCGCGCCGGGCCTCCCGCTTCGCGCTGGGCGTGGCGATCAGCGCGGCCCCGCTCGCCACCCTCCGCTGGCCGCAGTCCCACCAGGGCTGGTGGGACGACCTCGTCTCGGCGGTCTTCGTCTCCATCCCGTTCGTACTGGCCTGGGTGCTCGGCGACTCGATCCGCACCCGCCGCGCCTACTACGCCCAGCTGGAGGAGCGGGCCGCCCGGCTGGAGAAGGAGCGCGAGGCGCAGTCGAAGGTCGCGGTGGCCGCCGAGCGCGCCCGGATCGCGCGGGAGCTGCACGACGTGGTGGCACACAACGTGTCGGTGATGGTGGTGCAGGCGGACGGCGCCGCGTACGTCATGGACGCCTCGCCGGAACAGGCCCGGCAGGCGCTGGAGACGATCTCCGGCACCGGCCGCCAGGCGCTCGCCGAGATGCGGCGGCTGCTGGGCGTGCTGCGCACCGGGGAGCCGGGCGAGGAGAACGACTACGTCCCCCAGCCGGACGTCGAGCAGATCGACGAGCTCGTGGAGCAGGTGCGCGGCGCCGGGCTCCCGGTGGACTTCAAGGTGGTGGGCAGCCCGCGCCAGCTCCCCAGCGGGGTCGAGCTGACCGCGTACCGCATCGTGCAGGAGGCGCTCACCAACACCCGTAAGCACGGCGGCCCGGACGTGGGCGCGAGCGTCCGCCTCACCTACTTCGACGACGGGCTCGGGCTGCTGGTCGAGGACGACGGGCGGGGCGCGCAGCGCGAGATGTACCAGGACGGCGGCGCCGACGGCAGCGGCCACGGGCTGATCGGGATGCGCGAGCGCGTCGGGATGGTGGGCGGCACGCTCGACGCGGGGCCGCGGCCCGGCGGCGGCTTCCGGATCAGCGCACTGCTGCCGCTGAAGCCGGTCCGTTGAGCGGTGGGCGCATCATGACCCGTATGCGCATGCGTAACGTCGCGCCGTGGCCGCTGTGAGCCGGCTGCCAGGCCAGAGGAAGGGACCCGTCCGGAATGTCGATCCGCGTCATGCTCGTCGATGACCAAGTGCTGCTGCGTACCGGCTTCCGGATGGTGCTCGCGGCCCAGCCCGATATGGAGGTCGTCGCCGAGGCGGGCGACGGGGTGGAGGCGCTGCAGGCGGTGCGCTCCACGGAGGTGGACGTCGTCCTCATGGACGTGCGGATGCCCAAGCTGGACGGGGTGGAGGCGACCCGGCGGATATGCGAGCGGGAGGGGGCGCCGAAGGTCATCATCCTGACCACGTTCGATCTGGACGAGTACGCCTTCTCCGCGCTCAAGGCCGGGGCGGGCGGCTTCATGCTCAAGGATGTGCCGCCCGCGGAACTCCTCGCGGCGATCCGCGCGGTGCACAGCGGCGACGCGGTGGTCGCCCCCAGCACGACGCGCCGGCTGCTGGACCGGTTCGCGCCGATGCTGCCGGGCGGCGGGGGAAGCGGCGGCCGGGTCCGTCCGGAGCTGGAGCGGCTGACCGACCGGGAGCGCGAGGTGGTGCTGCTGGTCGCGCAGGGGCTGTCGAACGGCGAGATCGCGGCGCGGCTGGTGCTGTCCGAGGCGACGGTGAAGACCCATGTGGGGCGCATCCTCACCAAGTTGGAGCTGCGGGACCGGGTGCAGGTGGTGGTGATGGCCTACGAGACGGGGCTGGTGCGGGCCGGGGGCTCGGCGGGACCGGCTCGCTGAGGCGGGGCGGCGCTCTTACGGCGGCTTTCCTACGGCGGCTTTCCTACGGTGACGTCTTTACGGTGGAGTCGGCGTCCTTACGGCGGCGTTTTCACCGGGGGACGGCCGTCCTACCGTTCCTCCTCGCCGTTCTCCTGCCGGTCGCGCAGGACCAGGTCGAGCAGTCCGGGGAAGCGCTGGTCGAACTCCGGGCGGCGCAGCCGGTTGACCCGCTTGGGGCCCATGTCGCGCTGCTCGATCAGCCCGGCCGCGCGCAGCACCGAGAAGTGGTGGCTGAGCGCCGCCTTGCCCACCGGCACGTCGAAGGTGCCGCAGGTGCGCTCCCAGTCGGCGGTGGTGGCCAGTTCGCGGACCAGCTGAAGCCGTACGGGGTCGGCGAGCGCCGCGAGCGCGGTCTGCACCGGGACGTCGTCGGGGTGGGTGTGCTCGGGCGCGGCCCGGTGGCTTCGGTTGCTCATCGCTGCCCTGCTCCTCTGCCGCTCATGGCCCGGTCGCTGTTCACCCCGGGGTGAACATTTTAGGCGGAGCCCCTGGGACCGCACGCTACCGCCAGGGCCCTACCGCAGCACGCTCTCCAGGAAGTCGCTGCCCAGGCGGGCCACCGACGGCAGGTCGAGCTGGTGCAGCACATAGCGGCCGCGGCGGCGGGTGGCGAGGAGTCCGGCCTTCTTCAGCACGGCGATATGGCGGGAGACCTCCGGGGGCGTGATGCCGTACGACTCGGAGAGCTCACCGGTGGTGTGCGGGCCGCGGGCCAGGGTGCGGCACAGCCGCATCCGCATCGGGTGGGCCAGGGCCTCGATGCGGCGCTGGACGAGCTCCAGGGCGGCGGGCGGCGGGAGTTCGGGGGTGGCGACCGGGTACTGGATCACCGGGCGCCAGCCGGGGGCGTACACGACGATGAGATGCGGCCAGCCGAAGGCGGTCGGGATGAAGGTGATGCCGTCGCCATAGGCCGTCGTACGGCCGCCCGCCAGCTTGTCGACCAGGATGCTGTCCCCGTCCTCCGACAGCGACAGCGCGGCGGAGGCCGCCGTCAGCGCCTCCCCGAGCCCCTTGCGCTGCAGCAGTTCCGCCTTGTGGCGGGCGTCGGCGGCCAGCTGGATCCGCGTCCGCCGCCAGGTGTCGGCGAAGAACGCCTCGTCGCAGTCCTCCAGCAGCCGCCGCAACCAGACCCGCAGCCCGTCCGGGTCCTCCAGCATCCGGTGGGTGAACGCCGCCTGGCGCGGCCCGCGGGCGGCCGCCAACTCGCGGACCCGGGCCCGTTCGTCCGCGTCGACCAGCGGTGAGGTGCGCCGGGAGTACGCGGCCGAGCAGGCGATCTCGAAGGCGGCCGCCACGAACGTCTCGTCGTCGATCCGGTCCAGCGCGTCCAGCTCCTCCGCGAGCGTCGCCCCGGGGACGGCCGGGAGCAGCAGATCGGAGCGGGAGGAGCGCCACAGGAAGTCCGCCTCGCAGAGCCGGTCCGCGAGGTCCGGCTTGAGCGCGGAGGACGTGGCGGTGGCCCAGCCGTGCAGCCCGGGGTGGTGGCCGGGCTCGGACAGCACATGGAGCGCGGCGCCCAGCTCGGCGAGCGGGGACGGGCTGAAGACGATGCGCTCGGACGGCAGCCCGGCGATGTCGATGACATTGGCCATGAGCCCATGGTGGGGCAGCCCGCCCCCGGCGCCGCCCTCGTTTGACGGCCGCCGTCAATCGGCGTGACCGGCGTCCGGGGCCCGGCGGACCGTCGAGCCATGTCCCTCACCGAGCAGTACGCACTCGACCTGTACCGGGCCGCGCGGCGCGGCGAGCCCGCCCCGCCCGCTCCGGGCCGTCACGACTGGCGCACCGTCCGGGAGCTGCGCGAGTACCGCGACGTCCGGGCCGGGACGGCGGGGCGCTGGGCCCGCCGCCACGGCCGCGATGACCGCCTTACGGACGCGCCGGGCGCCGTAAGGGCGATGCCGCATGCCGTCAGGGCGGTGCCGCGCGCCGTAAGGGCGGTCAGGGAGGCGCTGGCCGCCCTGCGGTTCCGGTCAGCCGTCCCCCTCCGTGAGCTCCCGGACCCGGTCGAGGAAGGCACCGGCCGCGGCGGTGACGTCGTCGGCCGTCCAGTCGAGTGCGGGTGAGGCGACCGTCAGCTCCGTCGTGGCCAGACCGGGCGGCCCCGGCTCCCGCCAGCGACGGAACAGCGTCGTCCCGGTCTCCTCCGCCAGCCGCACCCCCGCCTCGTCCAGCACGGCCGCCGGATACGGCAGCCACACCTGGAACTGGTGGGTGTGCGGCACCTCCGGATGCACCCGGGACCACCCCACCCCCTCGGCCGTGAACGCCGTCCGCAGTGCCTGCGCCACCACGCGCGCATGCGCCACGTACGACGGAAGCCTCGGCAGCTCACGGTCCAGGCCGTCCAGCGCGGCCAGCGCCGCCGGCCACTGCTGGAAGAGCTGGCCGCCGTACCGGTGGCGCCACGCCCTGGCCTCCGCCACCAGGGTCCCGGGCCCGGCCAGCGCCGCTCCCGAGATGCCGTCGAGCGACTTGTAGAAGGACACATAGACGGAGTCCGCCAGGCCGGCGATCTCCGGCAGCTCCCGGCCGAAGTGGGCCGTGCACTCCCACAGCCGCGCCCCGTCGAAGTGCACCACCGCGTCCCGCTCCCGGGCCGCCTCCACGACCGCGACCAGCTCGTCCCACTCGGGCAGCACGAACCCGGCGTCGCGCAGCGGGAGTTCGAGGGCGAGCGTGCCGAACGGCTCGTCGAGGCCGAGCACCTCCTCGGCGGTGGGCGGCCGCGGCTCGCTGGTGGAATGCACCGCGCGCAGCCCGCTCACCGTCAGATACGCGTCCCGCTCGTGCACCTCCAGATGCGACAGCGGATGCACCGCCACCACCGGATTCCCGGTGCGCCCCGCCCAGCAGCGCAGCGCGACCTGCTGCGCCATGGTGCCGGTGGGGAAGAACGCCGCGGCCTCCATGCCGAGCAGCGCGGCGACCCGCCGCTCCAGCTCCTCGACGATGCCGTCCCCGTAGATGTCCACCCAGCCGTCCCCGCCGTACGGCGAGGGGTCGGCCGTAAGGGCGGCCGTGAGGGCGGACAGCCGCTCGGTGATCCGCCGCTCAGCGGGCCCGCGGGTGAGTGTCCGCTCGGAGCCGTGCCAGGCCGCGAGGCGGCGCACTCGCGCGGCCCGCTCCGTGTCGTCGGCGGCGTCGTCCGCCGCGCCCGCCTCGTCCGCGGCTGCCTCGTCCACACCGGCTGCCGTCTCGTCCGCCTCGCCCGTCCTGTCCTTCATGGGCCGATCATGTCGTACGGGTGTCCATCGGACCACAGAGTTGTCCACAGGTCCCGGCCGCGGCCGAACTCCCCCGGAAACACTCGCGTAGCATGGCGGGGAATCGTCCGGTACCCCCTGAGGACTGGAACGGAAGGCCGCTGTCGCGTGAACGCACAACCACTTCCCGAGCCGCAGGACCGCCCGGCCCGGCTCACCGTCGGGGTCGTGGGCGCGGGCCGCGTCGGCCCGGCCCTCGCCGCCTCGCTGCGGCTGGCCGGACACCGCCCGGTCGCCGCCTCCGGTGTCTCCGACGCCTCCGTGCGCCGGGCCGCCGCCCTGCTCCCCGAGGTCCCGATCGTCCCGCCCTCCGAGGTGCTGGCGCGGGCCGAGCTGGTGCTGCTCACCGTCCCCGACGACGCGCTCCCGGAGCTGATCGCGGGCCTGACCGAAACCGGTGCGGTGCGCCCCGGCCAGCTGCTGGTGCACACCTCCGGCCGCTATGGCGTCAGTGTGCTGGAGCCCGCGCTGCGGGCCGGTGCGCTGCCGCTCGCGCTGCACCCCGTCATGACCTTCACCGGCACCTCGGTGGACGTCCAGCGGCTGGCCGGCTGCTCCTTCGGCGTCACCGCCCCCGAGGAGCTGCGGCTGGCGGCCGAGGCGCTGGTCATCGAGATGGGCGGGGAGCCCGAGTGGATCGCGGAGGAGTCCCGTCCGCTCTATCACGCCGCCCTCGCCATCGGCGCCAACCACCTCACCACGCTGGTCGCCCAGTCCCTGGAGCTGCTGCGCGCCTCCGGGGTCGAGGCCCCCGACCGGATGCTCGGCCCCCTCCTCGGGGCCGCGCTGGACAACGCGCTGCGCAGCGGCGACGCCGCGCTGACCGGCCCGGTCGCGCGCGGCGACGCGGGCACGGTCGCCGCCCATGTCGCCGAGCTGCGGCGGCACGCCCCGCACGCCGTCGCCGGCTATCTGGCCATGGCCCGGACGACCGCGGACCGGGCGCTCGCGCACGGCCTGCTCAAGCCGGAGCTCGCGGAGGACCTGCTGGGCGTGCTCTCGGATGTGACCGACGCACGGGGCCGGGGAGGCAGTGAGTCATGAGCCCGAAGCTGTGGACCAAGGCGCTTCCTGGGGAGCCGGATGTGGAGCTGTTCCGCCATCGCTCGGATCTGGACGCGGCGCTCGCCCACTTCGCCGTGCCGGGGCGCACGGCCGTCGTGATGACCATGGGCGCGCTGCACGACGGACACGCCTCGCTCATCCGCGCCGCCCGTGACCGGGTGGGCGCCAAGGGCCTGGTGACCGTCACCGTCTTCGTCAATCCGCTGCAGTTCGGCGCGGGCGAGGACCTCGACCGCTATCCGCGCACCCTCGACGCCGACCTCGAGGTCGCGGCCGAGGCGGGCGCGGACATCGTCTTCGCCCCGTCCGCCGAGGAGATGTATCCGGGCGGCGAGCCGCAGATCCGGATCACCGCCGGCTCCATGGGCGAGCGCTATGAGGGCGCCTCGCGGCCCGGCCACTTCGACGGGATGCTCACCGTCGTCGCCAAGCTGCTCCATCTCACCCGCCCCGACGCCGCCTTCTTCGGCGAGAAGGACGCCCAGCAGCTGGCGCTGGTCCGCCGGATGGCGCGCGACCTGGACTTCCCGGTCGAGATCGTCGGCGTCCCCACCGTCCGGGAGGGCGACGGCCTCGCCCTCTCCAGCCGTAACCGCTATCTGTCGGCCCAGGAGCGGGACACCGCGCTGGCCCTGTCCCGGGCGCTGTTCGCGGGGCGGGACGCGGGGCTGCTGGCGGCCGGGGAAGGCCCGGCAGGCGCCGAGGAGCACGAGCTGATACGGGTCGCGTCCCCCGCCGCGGTGCGGTCCGCGGCGCGGGTGGTGCTGGACGAGGCGGCGCGGCTCGAACCGCCGCTCGTCCTCGACTATCTGGGCCTGGCCGACCCCGCCGACTTCACCGAGGTGTCCGACGGATACACCGGCGAGGCCGTGCTGGCCGTCGCGGCCAAGGTCGGCGCCACCCGCCTGATAGACAACATCCGCCTGTGGATCGGAGCCGCCCGATGACCCATCCGACCGGGCGGCCCGACGCCGCGTCCCCCGCCACGGCCCTGCGCGCGCCCGCCCCAGGCTGGGCCACCGAGGCCGATGTCGTGGTCGTCGGCTCCGGGGTCGCCGGGCTGACCGTGGCGCTGCGCTGTGCCGCGGCCGGGGCCAAGGTCACCGTGGTCACCAAGGCCCGCCTGGACGACGGCTCCACGCGCTGGGCCCAGGGCGGCATAGCCGCCGCCCTCGGCGAGGGCGACACCCCCGAGCAGCATCTGGACGACACCCTGGTGGCCGGCGCCGGGCTCTGCGACGAGCGGGCGGTACGGACGCTGGTCACCGAGGGACCCGACGCGGTGCGCCGGCTCATCGCCACCGGCGCCCGCTTCGACGCCGACGACGACACCGGCGAGATCCTGCTGACCCGCGAGGGCGGCCACCACCGCCGCCGGATCGCCCACGCGGGCGGCGACGCGACCGGCGCGGAGATCTCCCGGGCCCTGGTCGAGGCGGTGCGCGCGGCCGGTATCGACACCGTGGAGAACGCCCTGGTGCTCGACCTGCTGGGGGACGGCTCCGGCCGGACGGCCGGGGTCACCCTGCACGTCATGGGCGAGGGCCAGCGGGACGGCGTGGGCGCGGTGCGGGCGGGCGCGGTCGTCCTCGCCACCGGCGGCATGGGCCAGATCTTCTCCGCGACCACCAACCCCGCCGTCTCCACCGGCGACGGGGTCGCGCTCGCGCTGCGCGCCGGGGCCGAGGTCAGCGATCTGGAGTTCGTGCAGTTCCACCCCACGGTGCTGTGGCTGGGCCCGGAGGCGGAGGGCCAGCAGCCGCTGGTCTCGGAGGCGGTGCGCGGCGAGGGCGCCCATCTCGTCGACGCCGACGGGGTGCGCTTCATGCAGGGGCAGCACGAGCTGGCCGAGCTGGCGCCCCGTGACATCGTCGCCAAGGGCATCATGCGGCGGATGCGGGAGCGCGGCGCCGAGCATATGTACCTGGACGCCCGCCACTTCGGGGCCCGGATGTGGGAGCGGCGCTTTCCGACCATCCTGGCCGCCTGCCGCGCGCACGGCATCGACCCGGTGACCGAGCCCATCCCGGTCGCCCCGGCCGCGCACTACGCGAGCGGCGGGGTCCGCACCGATCTGCGGGGCCGCACCACCGTCCCCGGGCTCTACGCCTGCGGGGAGGTCGCCTGCACCGGCGTGCACGGCGCCAACCGGCTGGCCTCCAACTCCCTTCTGGAGGGCCTGGTCTTCGCGGAGCGCATCGCGGAGGACATCACCGCCGGAGCCGATGGCCCCGCGCGCCCCGCCGCGCCCCCCGAGCGGCCGTACGCGGGTGTCCCCGGCGAGGCGCCCCTGCTCGCCTCCGAGGCCCGCTACGAGATCCAGCACATCATGACCCAGGGCGCCGGAGTGCTGCGCTCCGCCGAGAGCCTGGCCCGCGCCGCCGACCGCCTGGAGCGCGTCCACGACGACGCCGTGGCGCAGCTGCGGCGGGACGGCAAGACGGCCGAGCCCGGGGTCGAGACCTGGGAGGCCACCAACCTCCATCTGGTCGCCCGGGTCCTGGTCGCCGCCGCGCTCCGCCGGGAGGAGACCCGCGGCTGCCACTGGCGCGAGGACCGCCCCGAGCGGGACGACGCGGCCTGGCGCCGCCACCTCCTGGTCACCCTCCGCCCGGACGGCGCCCTCGATGTCCGTGCCACCGACTCCGAAGCGTTTCCCCCATCGACCACCCCCCGAACCGAGACGGAGTCCCGCCCGTGAGCAGCACCTCCGAAGACCGCCAGCCATCCGTGTCCCTGCCGCTGCTGCAGATCGGCCGCCCCGGCGAGGCGGCGGGCTGCGGTGACGCCTGCGGCTGCGGCGACGACGCCGACGGCTCCGGGCTCGACCCGATGGAGTGCGGTCTGGACCCCGACCTGGCCGAGCTGCTGATCGGTGCCGGACTCGACCCCATCCAGGTCGAGGACATCGCGCACATGGCCATCGAGGAGGACCTCGACCAGGGCGTGGACGTCACCACCGTGGCCACCGTCCCCGAGGACGCCTTCGCCACCGGGGACTTCACGGCCCGTGAGGCGGGCACCGTCGCGGGGCTGCGGATCGCCGAGGCGATCCTGTCCGTCGTCTGTACGGACGAGTTCGAGGTCGAGCGGCATGTCGAGGACGGCGACCGGGTGGCGGCGGGCCAGAAGCTGCTCAGCGTCCGCACCCGCACCCGCGACCTGCTCACCGGTGAGCGCAGCGCGCTCAACCTCCTGTGCCGGCTCTCCGGTATCGCGACGGCGACCCGTGCGTGGGCCGATGCCCTCGACGGGACGAAGACCAAGGTCCGTGACACCCGTAAGACCACCCCGGGGCTGCGCGCCCTGGAGAAGTACGCGGTGCGCTGCGGCGGCGGGGTCAACCACCGGATGTCGCTCTCGGACGCCGCGCTGGTCAAGGACAACCACGTGATCGCGGCGGGCGGCGTCGCGGAGGCGTTCGGCGCCGTGCGGGCCGAGTTCCCCGATGTGCCGATCGAGGTGGAGGTCGACACCCTCGACCAGATCCCGCCGGTCCTGGAGGCGGGCGCGGACCTCATCCTGCTGGACAACTTCACCCCGGAGCGCACCCGCGAGGCCGTCGAGCTGGTCGCCGGGCGGGCCGCGCTGGAGTCCTCGGGGCGGCTGACGCTGGCAGGCGCCCGTACGTACGCCGAGACGGGCGTCGACTATCTGGCGGTCGGCGCGCTCACCCACTCCTCCCCGATCCTGGACATCGGCCTGGACCTGCGCGAGGCCGAGGGGAAGTAATCGATGCTGCTGACCATCGACGTCGGAAACACGCACACCGTGTTGGGCCTGTTCGACGGCGAGGAGATCGTCGAGCACTGGCGGATCTCCACCGACGCCCGCCGCACCGCCGATGAACTCGCCGTCCTGCTGCAGGGTCTGATGGGCATGCACCCGCTGCTCGGCGAGGAGCTGGGCGACGGCATCGCGGGCATCTCCATCTGCTCCACCGTCCCCTCGGTCCTCCACGAGCTGCGCGAGGTGACCCGCCGCTACTACGGCGATGTGCCGTCCGTCCTGGTCGAGCCGGGCGTGAAGACCGGCGTGCCGATCCTGATGGACAACCCCAAGGAGGTCGGCGCCGACCGGATCATCAACGCGCTGGCCGCGGTCGAGCTGTACGAGGGTCCGTGCGTGGTCGTCGACTTCGGCACCGCGACGACCTTCGACGCGGTGAGCGCGCGCGGGGAGTACGTGGGCGGGGTGATCGCGCCGGGCATCGAGATCTCGGTCGAGGCGCTGGGCGTACGCGGGGCGCAATTGCGCAAGATCGAGCTGGCCCGCCCGCGCAGCGTGATCGGGAAGAACACGGTGGAGGCCATGCAGTCCGGCATCCTCTACGGCTTCGCGGGCCAGGTGGACGGGATCGTCCGCCGAATGGCGCGGGAGCTGGCGCAGGACCCGGAGGACGTCACCGTGATCGCCACCGGCGGGCTGGCGCCCATGGTGCTAGGAGAATCCTCAGTGATCGATGAGCATGAACCCTGGTTGACCCTGATCGGCCTCAGACTGGTCTACGAGCGGAACGTCTCGCGCGGCTGAGCACCGGCGATCAGCTCTTCACCTGCGTGCTCGGCCGTATTGACGGCATTCCGAAACGAATTCCCGCGCTCTGGATTCGCCGGGGGCGCCGATCGCTCTTCGCCATTGGTCACGGAGCGGTCAAGGGAAAGACGGCACTTCGAATTCCGTATTGACAAGCGGAAGGGCCGTCGACCACGTACACCGGCACCCGGATGCGACGGTCCGCCCCGGGTGCCGGGTCCGGACGGGGCCGCCTCGGCGCGGCCCCGTCCGGCGCTTCCCCCGTATGGCGGTTCGACGTCCGCAACGCGCCGCACCGTCCGGCGCTGAGCGAAATTTGTCCGCTTAGCACTTAAAGTCGCTCCATGCCCACGCCATATGGATCCCGCGGCGGAATGGCGTTCAGTGCGGATGAGCTGCGTGTGCTCCGACGCGCCCTCGCCATCGCCCTCCGACCCGACCCCGTCACTCCCTCTGCCGGCCCCCTCGGCCCGGACCGGGCGGAGGAGGTCCAGGACTGTCTCCGGCTCGCCGAGGCCGTGGACGAAGCGGTCCGCGAGGGCGGGCGGCTGCGAGCGTTCCTGCTCGACGAGCTCGCCCGCTACCGCGCCGCCCTGCCCGGCGCCGCCGTCGGCTATCTCGAGCAGCTCCAGGGCGCCCTCGCGGCCGGTTACGAGCCGCTGGCCGAGGATCTGGCCGCGCTCCGCGCACTGTGCGGGTCGGCCGCCGGGGGTGGTGAGGCGACGCGCCGGCGCGCGCTGCTGAGCCACTGCGAGCGCCTTGCCGAGCGGGGCGTGCGCGCCCGGCTCGCGGAGCGCGCCGGCGCCGTCGTGCAGCCGCGCACGAGCCCCGTGGGCCCTCGGCTGCGTGCCCTGCCCGGCGGGGTCTCGGCGGCGCCCGGGGCGGCCGCGCGGGGAGTGGCGCGAAAGGGCGCGGAGACCGTGCGGGAGGCCCTTCAGAAGGCCGACGAGCCCAAGCGGGAGCCGCAGCCGCGCAAGAAGCCCGCGGCGCCGGAACACGGCGACCGCGAGGAGCCGAAGCGACGGGAGCCCGGCCGCCGGGCGCCGCGCCCGGGGCGTCCGGTGCCCACGCCGGCGGAGGTCTTCCCGCCCAAGCGCCGCCCCTCGCCGCCCCCGGAGCACGGGTCGGGCCTCGGCGCCGGGGCCCGTTCCGCCTGAGCCCGCCGGGCCCGCCCCCGGCCCGCCGCGCCCGGACCGGTGCCCGGCTCCGGGAGGCCGCGGCGCGCCGCGTAATCTGGTGGTCTCGAGCAATAAGGAGGCCGAGAGCCATGGATTATGTCTCCGCGCTGATCCCGCCCGTCGTTATGGCCGTGGCCTTCACCGCGCTCATCGTGACGATGGTGAAGAGCCAGGGCGGCGCCAACAAGTCCAAGGAGGACGCCGCGGTGGACGCGGTGCTGGCGGCCCGCTCCGAGGCCGAGGGCCCGGCCCCGGAGCGCGAGACGGCCTGATCGGATCGATCGGGCCCATCGCGCGCCGCCGCCCCCGCACCGCACGGCGGCAGCACGCCGGACCACGCCCCAGGACGCATCGCGTTCCGGGGCGTGCGGCTTTTCCCGCGCAGACCTCCCGACATTCGGGACATCTCCCACTATTATTCTCCGTGTGCCTAGGCCATTGGGAGATCTCGAAGACGCGGTGATGACGCGGGTGTGGAAGTGGAACCGCCCGGTCACGGTCCGCGAAGTGCTGGAAGACCTTCAGCGGGAACGCTCGATCGCCTACACCACCGTCATGACGGTAATGGACAACCTCCATCACAAGGGCTGGCTGCGCCGGGAGGTGGAAGGCCGCGCCTATCGATATGCCGCGGTCTCCACGCGCGCCGCCTACTCGGCCGCACTGATGAACGAAGCGTGGTCGACCAGTGACAACCCCGCGGCCGCTCTCGTCGCGTTCTTCGGGATGATGTCCGAAGAGCAGCGCGACGCACTACGGGATGCCATGCGCGTCGCACAACTGGGGGAGACCGGGGAGAGCCCCGGTGAGTCGGGGCGATGACCCAGGGCGATAGCGTCCGGGCATGTCCTCCCCACTATCAAAAGTAGTCACCGTCCGCCGTGCCCGGACCGGCGATGTACGAGCGGTGCGCCGCCTCATCGACTCCTACGTGGACGATCGCATCCTGCTCGACAAAGCCACCGTGACGCTTTACGAGGACATCCAGGAGTTCTGGGTCGCCGAGCGCGACGAGGACGCTGAGGTCATTGGCTGTGGAGCGCTGCACGTCATGTGGGAAGACCTCGCGGAGGTCCGCACTCTCGCCGTCGATCGGACTCTCAAGGGCACCGGCGTAGGCCACCTGGTGCTCGACAAGCTGTTGCAGACGGCGCGCTGGCTGGGGGTGCGGCGCATTTTCTGCCTCACCTTCGAAGTCGACTTCTTCACCAGGCACGGCTTCGTGGAGATCGGCGAGACGCCGGTCGACGGCGATGTGTACAGCGAGCTCCTGCGTTCCTATGACGAGGGCGTCGCCGAGTTCCTTGGTCTCGAACGGGTGAAGCCGAACACCCTTGGCAACAGCCGGATGCTTCTGCAACTGTGATCGCGGGCCCTATGTCCGAATCGCTCCCCTATCACATAGCTCCGGAACATGACCTTCCATGAGGCTTCCCGCTTGGTGGATCGGTCGAACCTTCCCGGGGGGTTTGTGTTTTTCCGGGAAAGGCGGTTTCCTATTCTCTCGTAGTGTAATTACCTGGGGGGTGAGTCATCAGCGGCTAACGCCGCACCCCCGAGCCCCCCGTTTTCCCTGAAAGGAACCCCATGGCACAGAAGGTTCAGGTCCTTCTTGTCGACGACCTCGACGGCGGCGAGGCGGACGAGACCGTGACGTTCTCCCTTGACGGCAAGAGCTACGAGATCGACCTCACCACCACCAACGCGGACAAGCTCCGTGACGCCCTGGAGCCCTACACCAAGGGCGGCCGGCGCACCGGTGGCCGGGCTTCCGGCGGCCGGGGCAAGGCGCGCGCGGCGTCGGGCGGCAGCCAGGACACCGCGAAGATCCGCGCCTGGGCGAAGGAGAACGGCTACGAGGTCAACGACCGCGGCCGTGTTCCGGCGACCGTTCGTGAGGCATACGAGAAGGCCAACGGCTGAGCGCGTCAGCCTTTCCCGGCTCGCCGCTGCCTCGGCAGCGGCCGGGCGCGCACCAATCGGGTGCGGTGGCATTCGGTGGCCGCCGCGTTCACGAGCCGTACGAGATCGGGGGCGCCCCCATCGCCCCCGAAGCCTGTCCTCGGCAGCGTTGGCTCCACCTCGCCCTTCGGGTCGGGAGGTCGCAGCCATACGGCGGCCTCCTGCGGGCATCGCTCTCCGGGCGCCCCGGCGTCCAGGGCCGGCGGCCAGGAGCGGGAGGGGCATGGCGCGGTGATCCGGCCACCGGCGCCGATCGCGCCCAGGTCCAGTGCCACACCGCCCCACTCCAGCCAGTCGAGCAGCCCCGGAAGCTCGTCGGCGCTGCCAGGGGCCACCAGAAGTCGCATCCAGGCGCCCTCCACCGCGACCGGACCGGTCCGCGGTACGCGCCGCAGCATCGCCCGTCCGGCCACGGCCGGCAGTTCGATGACGTCGAAGGCCACCCCCGTGAGCAATTCGACGGGATCGCTGCCGGCCGTCGGCCAGCCCAGCTCCCGCTCGTACCGGAGTGACGACTCGCACCGGCGCGACGACTGGCACCGGTGTGCCGAGGGGGCCGGTGCCGGTGCGGACGGCCTCGCGCCGTGGACCCTGTGGATCATGCCCAGCAGAACTCTCCGCCCGCCCGCTTGGTTACGCTCCGGATGACCTACCGTGCGGGCCCGTGTGCGCACCGTGCCCGTAGGGGGCCGTGCAGGGCCGGTGAACGGGCGCAAGGGTGTTCGCCCGTAGCGGATGGAACCGGCCTCCCCGGCATGGAGTATCTGTGCTTGCGGGTAAGACATCCCTAGTGGGGAGGGGCGGTCCGCGTGTCGGGAGGAAGCGGCGTTCGCCATCGGCGTACTGGCGGTGGGCGTAGATGCCTGGCCTGCGGGAACATCGTCTCGCACCATCGGGTTAAGGCAGTTGTCGGCTGTTCGGGCAGGGAGCCAGTGGCTGTTTGCCCCGCGCGAGCGGGGGTGATCCGGACGGTTGTCGGCAGTTGGAATGAGCTGTCCCGGGTTGCGGGACTAGCATGCGGAAGGACAGGGAGGGGATCGTCCCCGATCTTTCTGACCGCTCTGAGGAGCGATTAACGATGTTCGAGAGGTTCACCGACCGCGCGCGGCGGGTTGTCGTCCTGGCTCAGGAAGAAGCCCGGATGCTCAACCACAACTACATCGGCACCGAACACATCCTCCTGGGCCTGATCCACGAGGGTGAGGGTGTCGCCGCTAAGGCCCTGGAGAGCCTCGGGATTTCGCTCGAGGCGGTCCGCCAGCAGGTGGAGGAGATCATCGGGCAGGGCCAGCAGGCCCCGTCCGGGCACATCCCCTTCACCCCCCGTGCCAAGAAGGTCCTGGAGCTGTCGCTCCGCGAGGCCCTTCAGCTCGGCCACAACTACATCGGTACGGAGCACATCCTGCTCGGCCTGATCCGCGAGGGCGAGGGCGTCGCCGCCCAGGTCCTCGTGAAGCTGGGCGCCGATCTGAACCGGGTGCGGCAGCAGGTCATCCAGCTGCTCTCCGGCTACCAGGGCAAGGAGGCCGCCACCGCCGGCGGCCCGGCGGAGGGCACTCCCTCCACCTCGCTCGTCCTGGACCAGTTCGGCCGCAATCTCACCCAGGCCGCCCGCGAATCCAAGCTCGACCCGGTCATCGGGCGCGAGAAGGAGATCGAGCGGGTCATGCAGGTGCTTTCGCGCCGCACCAAGAACAACCCGGTCCTCATCGGCGAGCCCGGCGTCGGCAAGACGGCGGTCGTCGAGGGACTGGCCCAGGCCATCGTCAAGGGCGAGGTGCCCGAGACCCTCAAGGACAAGCACCTCTACACCCTGGACCTGGGCGCCCTGGTCGCCGGCTCCCGCTACCGCGGTGATTTCGAGGAGCGCCTGAAGAAGGTGCTCAAGGAGATCCGCACCCGCGGCGACATCATCCTGTTCATCGACGAGCTCCACACCCTGGTGGGTGCGGGTGCCGCCGAGGGCGCGATCGATGCCGCCAGCATCCTCAAGCCGATGCTGGCGCGGGGCGAGCTGCAGACCATCGGCGCGACCACGCTCGACGAGTACCGCAAGTACCTGGAGAAGGACGCGGCCCTGGAGCGCCGCTTCCAGCCCATCCAGGTCGCCGAGCCGTCGCTGCCCCACACCATCGAGATCCTCAAGGGCCTGCGGGACCGCTACGAGGCGCACCACCGCGTCTCGATCACGGACTCGGCCCTGGTCGCGGCCGCCACCCTGGCCGACCGCTACATCTCGGACCGCTTCCTGCCGGACAAGGCGATCGACCTGATCGACGAGGCCGGTTCCCGGATGCGGATCCGCCGGATGACCGCACCGCCGGACCTGCGCGAATTCGACGAGAAGATCGCCGATGTGCGCCGGGAGAAGGAGTCCGCGATCGACTCGCAGGACTTCGAGATGGCCGCGGGCCTGCGCGACAAGGAGAAGCAGCTCCTGGCCGCCAAGGCGAAGCGGGAGAAGGAGTGGAAGGCCGGCGACATGGACGTCGTCGCCGAGGTCGACGAGGAGCTGATCGCCGAGGTCCTGGCCACGGCCACGGGCATCCCGGTCTTCAAGCTGACCGAGGAGGAGTCCTCCCGGCTGCTGCGCATGGAGGACGAGCTGCACAAGCGCGTCATCGGCCAGAAGGACGCCATCAAGGCGCTCTCCCAGGCCATCCGGCGCACGCGTGCGGGCCTCAAGGACCCCAAGCGCCCCGGTGGCTCGTTCATCTTCGCGGGCCCGTCCGGTGTCGGTAAGACCGAGCTCAGCAAGACCCTCGCCGAATTCCTCTTCGGCGACGAGGACGCGATGATCTCGCTCGACATGTCGGAGTTCAGCGAGAAGCACACCGTCTCGCGGCTCTTCGGCTCCCCGCCCGGATACGTGGGCTACGAGGAGGGCGGCCAGCTCACCGAGAAGGTGCGCCGCAAGCCGTTCTCCGTGGTCCTCTTCGACGAGGTCGAGAAGGCCCACCCGGACATCTTCAACTCGCTGCTGCAGATCCTGGAGGACGGTCGGCTGACCGACTCCCAGGGCCGGGTCGTGGACTTCAAGAACACGGTGATCATCATGACCACCAACCTCGGCACCCGGGACATCTCCAAGGGCTTCAACCTGGGCTTCGCCGCCCAGGGCGATGTGAAGACCGGCTACGAGCGGATGAAGAACAAGGTCAACGAGGAGCTCAAGCAGCACTTCCGGCCCGAGTTCCTCAACCGTGTCGACGACACGGTCGTCTTCCACCAGCTCACCGAGGAAGACATCATCCAGATCGTCGACCTCATGACCACCAAGGTGGACGAGCGGCTCAAGGACCGCGACATGGGCATCGAGCTCAGCGGTGACGCCAAGAAGCTGCTCGCCAAGCGGGGCTACGACCCCGTGCTGGGCGCCCGGCCGCTGCGCCGGACGATCCAGCGCGAGATCGAGGACGTGCTCTCGGAGAAGATCCTCTTCGGCGAGCTGCGTCCGGGCCACATCGTGGTCGTGGACACCGAGGGCGAGGGTGAGGAGAAGAAGTTCACCTTCCGCGGCGAGGAGAAGTCGGCGCTGCCCGACACCCCGCCGATCGAGTCCGCCGCCGGTGGCGCGGGCCCGAACCTCAGCAAGGAGGCGTAAGGCGGAGCCGCGGCAACGCGGCGCCGTCCCTCGCCACGGGGCCGCCCCGGACCGTTCCGGTCCGGGGCGGCTCCCTTTTGCGTGGGCGGGGCAGCGGTCTTGTCCGTAGGCAGGCCCCTGAGGGGCCCTGACGGGGCTCTGCGGGCCCTGGGGGTTTCCCTGGACTTCTCCCCTGGCACGGGGGCGAACGGGAGGCAGGGGCTGCCCAGGCGGTCGGCGGCGACCCCCTCGGGCGGCTGCCCTTACGCGCCCGCCACGATCACCTGGACGCCCTCCGGGACTCCGGTCACCCCCGTATTGCGGTGGCTCAGCCGCAGGGTGTGCAGCCGGGGGAAGGCGGCCAGCCAGCTCAGGTCCAGGTCCGCGCCCAGGTCGTAGGCGAGCCACAGCTCGGTCAGCCGCTCCGCCACCAGGCCCTCGGCCAGCTGGTCCGGGGTGAGCGCACCGGCTATCTGGACGCAGGGGCGGCCGCCGAGCCGGCGCAGGGCCCGCAGCTCCTCCAGGTCCGACACCGGAAAGTCGAGTTCCCGCTCATCGAGATGGCCGATGATTTCCTCGGCGTAACGATCGGTGTCATATCGCCGCCAGGCGCCCGCGAGCCGCGCCCGTACCGCCCAGGAGGCGCGGTCCCGCAGCCGGACCAGATAGTCGATGGCGCGGTCGTCGGCTATCGAGGTGGCGGTGACGGCCAGCCGGTGGGCTTCCTCATCGGATACGCCGCTGGGATCGGGCAGCATTTCCAGCACGATAGGCCCGATCCAGCCGAGCGCGCGGGCCGCTTCCAGCGAGGTCGGGCGTACCAGATCGCGGGTATAGCGATGCACCCGGGAACGCACCTCGGGGTCCAGCTCCGTCGCGTGTTCCAGACATGCGGCCGCCAGGAGTTTGCGATGGCGGGCATGGACCGGCCGGGCGTCTTTACGGGCCGCCAGCAGCCCCTCCAGGAGGTAGCCGCATTCATCGGGGCGGGCGAGAGCGACCGACATTCTGATCACTTCTTCCCAGTCGTCCAGGTGTGCGTGGTCGATCAGGAAGTCGAAATCGTGCCGTTCGACGACCGCTCTCGCGCTGAGATAGTCCTGGAACGTTCGGTGCACGAAATCGACCGAACCGGGTGTGGGCTCGCGCAATAGACCGGTCCGATTGAGCAGATGTCGGTAGATCTCCTCCGGCCCGCCCTGCTGCGCCGCGTGCGGAATGGCCGGGAGGTGCCGGCCGAGCGTCTCGACGGCGGTGGTCCGGTCCATTTCGGACCGGCCGTTGACGAGCATCCAGTGCGCCAGCTTCTGCAGCAGCTGGATCTTCGGTTCCTGGGGGAGGTCGATTCCCTCCGGCGGCAGCATGGCGCGCTCGCGGTCGCGCCGTTCCAGCAGCATGGAAAGGGCCGCGTCATAGAGAGCTTTCCGGCCGCGCGGCAGATAGCCGCGGCGGTCCCGGTGCAGCGCGCACAGCAGACCGCACATCAGTGGATTGGTGGCCAGCCGGCCCAGGTCCCGGGTAATCCTCACGGCGTCCAGCAGCGTTTCCTCGTAACCACTCAACCGGTCCAGATCGGCACCGTCGGTGATGTCCTGGCGGGCGGCCGCATGCCAGCGCCGGATGAACGCGGTGACGCCCTCGCGGCTGAGCGGGGAGAGTTTCAGCTCGGTGAAGCGCTCCGAGGCCAGCCAGTTCTCCCGTACGGCCGAGGGGCGCGAGGTGACCAGCCAGATATTTCCCGGATAGCGCGCCGGAAGCTCGCGCAGCGCCTCCCGCAGCCGCTCACGCTCCCCCTCCGGGGCCTCGTCCACCCCGTCCACGAGCAGCAGCCCGCGCCCGTGGGACAGCACCCGCTCGGCCCAGCCCGGCGGCTGGGCGGCGGTGTGCGGATAGCGGACGGCGGACAGGAAGGCGTCCGGCTCCGGGAAGCCGTCGCGGCGGAACCGGCGCACGGGGAGCACGAAGGGGACCCGCCCGCGCAGCCCCGCCAGCGGGACCGGGAGGTCACCGCGGGCCACGGACACCGCGAGCCGCTGCACCAGCGTGGTCTTGCCCGACCCCGCAACGCCCCACAGCAGCACCCTTTCGCGTCCGGCGAGGGCCTGTTCGGCGGGGGCGCTCGGGCCTCCCGCGTCGGTCTCGGTCTCCAGGCTGAGATAGGCGGCGTCCAGCGGCCAGCTGTCGGGGGAGTGGGCCAGATCGATGCCGTAGATGGTGAGGTGGTCGTGGGCGGCGATGATGTCCTGGGCGTAGCGCTGCTCGAACGCGGCGTCCTCGGCGGCCGTGACGAAGGGGGAGCGGCGGATCAGGAAGCGGAGGATGTGCGCGCAGACGGCCTCGCGTAGTGAGGCGTGCGTGCTGGCGTCGTCCGCGTCCAGCCCTTCGTCGGCGTCGGGGGCGGCGATGGCGAGGTGGCGGGCGAAGGCTTCGGGGCCGAGGCGGACGGCTCGTAGATCGTCCAGGTCGACGGTGCCGAGGGCGTGGAGGGTGCGGGCGAGGGCGTCGGTGAGCGCTTGCGTCTGCGACTGCGCTTGTGCTTGCTCGGGCGCGGGGTGTCCCTGTCCCTGTTCCGCGTTGACGAGTGCGGCGGCGATCCGGGGCAGGTCCCGTTCGGTGAGCGTGCGGTGGTCGCCCTGGAAGGCGACGAGGGAGGCGATGCGGACGGGCCGGTTCACCGGCCCGTCGGCGACGAAGAGTTCCTGGACCAATGTGGCTATGGCTGCGGGATCCATGAGGCCCCGTCCCCCCGGTGACTGTTGTTCGCCGTATCGAAGAAGCCACCAGGGTAGGCGGGGACGGTCCGGGGGTGGTGGGGGTTCGGCGTGGGTTCCGGGGGCGGGCGGGGGCACGGGGTGGGTGCGCCGGGCGGTGGTTGCGGTGCGTTGCCGGGCGCGGGGGCGTTGTTGGGTGGGGGTGCACGGGGTGCGGGTGCGTGGTGGTTGCTGGGGTGCGCCTGCTGTTCGTGGTGGGTGCCGGGTGCGGGGCCTCCGGGGCGGCGCCCTGGACCGTATATTTACGGCGCCATTGGCCGGGGGCGTGGGGTGGGCCGGGGATTGGCGCCACAAATACGCCCCTGGCCTTCGGCATGGGGAACCCCGAGCGTCCAGGACACCACCCCTGCGACCCCGCCCCCTCCCGCCTCGTCGGCGACCGCGCCCCGGTAGCACGGCTCCCGGGGTGGCCCGGGCCCGCTCGGTGACTACCGGTCCGACTCCTCCACCGCGAAGAGCTCGTCCAATAGCTCGTCTGCCTGGGAGACGGTGAACGCGCGGTCGAGCCACTGCCGCAGGGTGTCGCGGTAGGTGCATTCGCTGATGCGGCGGCGTGTCTCGGACCGGACGGCGATCCCCCGATGTTCGAGGATGCGCAGGACTCCCTCGGCCAGCCCTGCCGCCTCCCCGTGGGCCTGGCCCTTGAGGAAGGTCTGCTCGATGAGGGTTCCCCGGCCGGGGAAGTAGCTACCTACTACGGCCATGGTGTCGTCAGCCGTCCTCGGTGAAGAGCTCGTTGGCGGTGGAGACGGTCATGGCACGGTCGAGCCAGTGGTCCAGTGTCTTGATGTCGGTGCAGTTGGTGATGCGCTCGCGGATCTCCGCCGAGGTGCGGATCCGCCTGTTTTCCAGGATGCGCAGCACGGCACGCGCACCCCCCACAGCCTCACCCACGGCCTGGCCCTTGAGGAAGGTCTCTTCGACAAGGGTGCCGCGACCAGGGAAGTAGCTGCCTACCACGCTCATCAGTTTCCTCCAGACGTCTCGTGCTGGGGTATTCCCCAGGCCGATCTCCAGTAGCTCCGAGTAGTACGGGCGGGACTCCGGGTCGGCCTTGGCGAGGGCCTGAGCCAGTGTTTTCAGTATGGCCGGAGCGTTTGGGTCGCGCCCATGTGTCAATGCCGAGAAGGCAGCCAGGGTCAGATCCTGGGACGCCTCCTCGGGGTCGAGGATCACCGGGACGTTTCCGGGGCCCAGCACCAGCGGGTGTACGGACAGTGCTGTCCACCCCTCCACGCCGATCCGAAAGGGCCCCGCTGCCCAGTCGGCGGTTTTCTTGTCCTGGCAGACTACGAGTAGCAGCACCGGAAGCTCGTGCTTCGCTGCCATGTATGAGAGGTAGTACGCCCAACTGAACGCCTTGTCCGGGTCGCGGCGCCCCTGTGCCTCGATGGCCAGGAGGAAGCCGCCGCCGTCAGGCGGAACCACGCGCAACACGCTGTCCACGCGCCGTTCCAACGGACGGATCTCCGTGGCATCCGGGGTGAGCACCTCGACGGCCGCATTCTCCGACAGCGGGACGTCCAATATGCGGAACACCGGAGCGAGTAACTCCGGGCGTTCTTGAAAGATGCGGTGTGCGGCCTCATGCCGCGAACTGACCATGCATGTGAACGTAGGGTCATCGGAGCATGTGCACGGGGCAAATGACCGATGATCACCCGATTGGGGGAAAGGTCCGTGTGGGGTCAGGCGGCGATCTCGTATGCCTGCTGCTGAGGGGTGAGCTCGAACCAGAGCAGCTTGCCGTTGATGCCGAAGAGGTCGTCGGCGAGGGGGTAGCCGCCCCAGTTGTCGGCGCACAGCCGGACGATGAGCAGGCCCCGGCCGGAGGTCGCGTCCAGGCGGGTGGCGGCCTCGGTGAGCGCGGTGAAGCGGTCGAGGGGACTGGGCGGAGCGTCGAAGGGTGCGGGGATGGTGGGGTTGGTGTCCCAGATGCTGACGCGGAGGCGGCTTTCGCAGAGGTGGCGGATGCGGAGTTGGGCCGGGCCGTCGGAGTGGCGCACGGCGTTGGTGACCAGCTCGCAGGTGAGGAGTTCCGCCGTGTCGGTCAGCTCGGCCATGCCGTGGGAGGCCAGGACGGCCCGCAGAGTCACCCGCGAGATCCTGGCCGCCCGTGGGTCGTTGGGCAGGCGGAGGGAGTACGTCCAGGGTCCCTCCGACGGTCCTGCGGTCGGCTCCTGCGGCGCTACGGTTGCCATGCGAGTCTCCCTCGGCTGATTAAGTTGAGTGCCTTGGGTCACACCATATTGCGCTCGCTGTAATGTCTTCCATTGAAGCCAGGGAAGTCATTCCAAGTTGACTCGTGTGGGTGACGTTCGCGCAGCGTGCGCATTCCGAGGAGGAGACGGCCGGTGCCGCCAAGTAGTACGCCCACCGCGCGGAAGCAAAGGCTGGGCGCCGAGCTGCGCAAACTGCGAGAGCGCGCAGGAATGTCATCGACTGCGGCCGCCGCTCTCCTGGGCGGCAACCAAGCGCGGATCAGCAATATCGAGGCAGGCCGCTACGCGGTGAGTGCGGAGCGGGTACGTGTTCTGGCGCAGAACTACAGCTGCTCGGATCAGGCGCTCGTGGACGCGCTCGCCGGAATGACGGGAGACCGAAAACGAGGCTGGTGGGAGGAGTATCGGGAGACGTTCCCCTCTGGGCTTCTGGACTTGGCAGAGCTTGAGCACCACGCCGTCGCGGCTCGAGTGGCCCAGGTGATCACTGTTCCCGGTCTGCTGCAGACTCCCGAGCACGCCCGGGCGATCTTTCGTGACGTCGTCCCGCCGCTCATGCCGCCTGAGGTGGAACATCGGGTGTCGTACCGGGTCAAGCGTCAGGTCGTCCTGTTCCGAGACGAGCCGCTGCCGTACACCGCGATCATCCACGAGGCCGCCTTGAGGATGCAGTTCGGCGGTGCGGCTACGGCCAAGGCCCAACTGGAACACCTCATCGGCATGAGCGAGCGGGACCATGTGACAGTCGTCGTCATCCCCTTCGGCGGCGCGTCCTTCCCCATCTCGGCACACGGGGTCGACTACTTCTGCGGTCCGGTGACCCAACTCGACACTGTCCAGCTCGATACAGCGCATGGCGTTGAACTGGTTGATGCTGCTGCTCAGTTGGAGAAGTACAGGTTGGTGCTCGACCGCATGGAGCAGGCCGCTCTGGGGCCGGACGAGTCACGGGACCTCATTCGCCGCATTGCGCGGGAGATCTGAAGGGGAAGGTTTGTGTCCAGGCTCGACTGGCGGAAGTCCACGTTCAGTGAAGAGGCATCGTCCTGCGTCTACGTTGCGGTCACAGGCAACGGGAAGATCAGGCTCCGGGAGAGCGATGACCCCGAGGTCATCCTGAGAACCACGCGCGCCTCACTACGCGCCTTCATACGTGGCGCCAAGGCCGGTGCGTTCGACCGCATCCAGCGAGGTGGGGCGTAAAGCGCGACGGCCCGTCGGAGAGGGAGGGAGAACAGACGGCCCGTCGCGTGGGTGAGCCTAGGGACGGGCGCTGAGCGGGCACTTACCGCTCGCTGAGGCCGGGCCGTAAAAGGGGAGGCGGCCCGGGCGTCGGTCCGGGTACCGTCCCCGCATGGACTCCTTCCGTCAGATCTACGGCTGATACGCCGTTCCGCCCCGCGCATCGGCGACCACGCCCGTGCGCTGGGCCGTCGTGTCCATTTCGCCCTAGATCTGAAACGAGTGATTCCGTATGTCCCGTCGCCGTGCCCATATCGCCATGGTCGGCATCCCCGCCATCAGCCACACCCTGCCCAGCCTCGAGGTCATCCGTGAGCTCGTGGCGCGCGGGCATCGGGTGACGTACGCCAACGACGCCTTCATGGCGGACGTCATCAAGCCGACCGGTGCCGAGTTCGTGCCGTTCGAGTCCACCCTCCCGGTCGCCGACAACGACTGGCCGGAAGACCCGATCGCAGCGATGACGCTGTTCCTGGACGATGCCATCCGCGTCCTGCCCCAGCTGCGCGCCGTGTACGACCGAGACCCGGCCGATCTGTATCTGTACGACATCGGCGCGTACGCCGCCCGTGCGCTCGCCGAGGCGCAGGGGCGCCCGGTGGTCCAGTTGTCACCGACGATCGTGGCCTGGGAGGGGTATCACGACGAGTTCGGGGCGCAGATCATGAGCCTTCCCGGGGCGGAGGCGTATCAGGAGAAGTTCGCGACCTGGCTCGCGGAGTCCGGCGCCACCACCACGGACCCGAACGCCTTCTCCGGCCTGCCGCCGCGCTGTGTCGCGCTCGTTCCCCGCGCCATGCAGCCGAACGCGGACCGGGTGAACACCGAGGTCGTGACGTTCGTCGGGCCCTGCCTCGGCGACCGTGCGGACCAGGGTGGATGGGAGCGCCCCGCCGACGCGGAGAAGGTGCTGCTGATCTCCCTGGGCTCGGCGTACACCCGGCAGGCCGACTTCTACCGGGCGTGCGTCGCGGCCTTCGGGGACCTGCCCGGGTGGCATGTCGTGCTGCAGATCGGCAAGTACGTCGACCCCGGTGAGCTGGGGGAGATCCCGGGCAATGTCGAGGTGCGCAATTGGGTGCCGCAGCTCGCGATTCTGGAGCGGGCCGACGCGTTCGTCACCCACGCGGGGATGGGCGGCAGCAGTGAGGGCCTGTACTGCGGGCTGCCCATGATCGCGGTACCGCAGGGCGCCGAGCAGCCGATGAACGCCGACCGGCTCGTGGAGCTGGGGGTGGCCCGCCGTATCGACACGGCGGATGCCACCGCCGGGACGCTGCGGGCGGCGCTCACCGAACTCACCACGGATCCGGAGGTGGCGCGGCGTTCGGCGCGGCTGAAGGCCGAGACGCGGGCCGAGGGCGGCACCGGGCGGGCCGCCGATCTGATCGAGGCCGCGCTGCGGTGAGATGACGATGGCCCGGCCGCTTGGGGCGGCCGGGCCATCGGCAGGCGTCGGGCGACTACTTCACGATCGTGATGCGGTCGGCCTTCGGCGGGTCCAGCGGCGAGGACTGCGACGAGTGCGCGCCCAGGTAGGCCGTGAACGCGTCCAGGTCGGAGGCGCCGACGAGCTTGTTCTTGCCCTCCTTGAAGGCGGGGAAGCCGTCGCCGCCGCCCGCGAGGAACTCGTTCATCGCGACCCGGTAGGTCTTGGCGGGGTCGATCGGCTCACCGTTCAGCTTCACCGTGTCCGTGACGATCCGGTCCTTGCCGGACTTGGTCAGATCCAGGGTGTAGGTGAGGCTCCTGGAGACCTGGAGGATCTTCGGGGACGCCTCGTTGGAGCCGCTGACCTGCTGCTGGAGCGCGGTGATGAGCTGGGAGCCGGTCAGGTCGATCACGTTCATCATGTTGGTGAACGGCTGGACGGTGAACGCCTCGCCGTAGGTCACCACCCCGTCGCCCTCACTGCCCGACGCCTTGTGGGCGAGGTCGGAGCGGATGCCGCCGGGGTTCATGAAGGCGAGTTGGGCGCCGCCCTTGTCGGCCGGGGAGAGCGCTTCGAGCTGGCCGTCGGCGATGACGTCGCCCAGCGGCGTTTCGTACGCGGTGGAGCCGCGGCCGTTGACGTCGGCGGAGATGTAGCCGACCGGCTTGTTGGAGATCGGGGCGGCCAGCTTGTTCCAGCGCCCGATGAGCGAGGTCATGTCGGGGGCCTTGGGCTGGTCGCGGTTGACGACGTGGTTCGCCGCGTTCGCGCCCTTCACGTTCGTCCGCACGATGTCGCCGGTGCGGCGGTCGTAGGTGAGCGTGGTGTCCGTGTAGAGGCGGCCGAAGGAGGCCGCGGAGGTCACGGTGCGCGGGGTGCCGGACGGGTCCGGGATGGTGCAGGTGTACGCCTGGTGGGTGTGGCCGGTGACCAGGGCGTCGACCGTGGGCGAGATGTTCTTGGCGATGTCGACGATGGGGCCGGAGATGCCCTTGCCCGCACCGCCGTTGTCGCAGTCGTCGTTGTACGCGGCGGAGGCGGGCAGTCCGCCCTCGTGGATGAGCGCGACGATCGACTTCACGCCCTTGCGCTGCAGCTCCTTGGCGTACTTGTTGACCGTCTCGACCTCGTCGTGGAACTTCAGGCCCTTGACGCCCTCGGCGGTGACGATGTCCGGGGTGCCCTCGAGGGTGACCCCGATGAAGCCGATCTTCACGCCCTTGTGCTTCCACACGGTGTAGGGCTTGAGGATGGGCTTGCCGGTCTTCTCGTCGGTGACGTTCGCGGCGAGGTAGGGGAAGTCGGCGCCCGGGAAGGTCTTGCCCTTCTCGTAGCAGCCCTCCTTGGGGTGGCAGCCGCCGTTCTGAATCCGGCTCAGCTCGGCGCGGCCCTCGTCGAATTCATGGTTGCCGACCGCGGTGACGTCGAGGTCCAGCTTGTTGAGCGCCTCGACGGTCGGCTCGTCGTGGAAGAGACCGGACAGCAGCGGGCTGGCGCCGATCATGTCGCCGCCGGCGGCGGTGACGGAGTAGTCGTGGCCCTTACGGGCGTTACGGAGGGAGGTGGCCAGGTATTCGGCGCCACCCGCCGGGATGGCCTTGGTGGTGCCGTCCGGCTGGGTCTCGGTGACGGTGCCGGAGGAGCCCTGCGGGGGCTCCAGGTTTCCGTGCAGGTCGTTGAAGGACAGCAGCTGTACGTCGACGGTGCGCCCGGGCCGGTGCTTGTCCGAGGCGGCGGCGGTGTCCGCGCCCGCCGGGCCCACGGCGGTCAGCACCCCGGCCGCGGCGGCCAGCACCGCTACTCCCGTGGCCAACCGGCGTGCCGCCCCGCGCCGTTGAGGTCTCGCTGGCATGTCGTCCCCTTGTGTGCCCCGTGATGGATGGTGGGGCGCAGCTTACGGTCAACGCGCGTAGCGGGGCAGGGGGATGAGGTGAAGAGCTGATGGCCGGTCGTCGACGGGTGGTCCGATGGGTCAGCCGGGTGACTCGCCGGTACGAAATTGTGCAGCGGCTTGCCGCACCAGGGGGCCGCCGTAGGCTCGGCCCCATGAATGACGTGGTGAACGAGACATCCGGTGCCCGGCGGCTCGATGTGCTGGAGGAGCTGGCGCCCACCGAGGCGCAGGATGTGCTGCGGCTGGTCGCGGAGTCCGCGCACGCCGATGGTCAGCAGGCCGTGTCCGAGCAGGGGCGGCTGCAGCTGCGGGGGCGGCGGGAGGGGGTGCGGCATCTGGTGCTGCGGGAGCCGAGCGGGGAGCTGGTGGGTTACGCGCAGCTGGAGGACACCGACCCGGTGGAGGCCCCGGCCGCCGAGCTGGTCGTGCACCCGGCGCACCGCGGGCAGGGGCATGGCCGGGCGCTGGGAGTGACCCTGCTGAGGGAATCGGGGAAGCGGCTGCGGGTGTGGGCGCACGGGGGGCATGCCTCGGCGCGCCATCTGGCGCAGGTGCTGGGGCTGACGCTGTTCCGGGAGCTGCGGCAGATGCGCCGGCCCCTGGGGTCGCTCGCGGAGCTGGGCCTCGCGGAGCCCACCTGGCCGGAGGGCGTGACCGTACGGACCTTCCGGCCCGGTGCGGATGACGCCGCCTGGCTGGCGGCGAACGCGGCGGCCTTCGCCCACCACCCCGAGCAGGGCTCGCTCACCCAGCGTGACCTGGATGACCGTAAGGGCGAGCCGTGGTTCGATCCGGCGGGGTTCTTCCTGGCCGAGCGCGAGGGCGAGATCGTCGGCTTCCACTGGACCAAGGTGCATGCCGAGGAGCGGCTGGGGGAGGTGTACGTCGTGGGCGTGCGCCCGGACGCGCAGGGTGGCGGCCTCGGTAAGGCGCTCACCTCGGTCGGACTGCGGCATCTGGCCGCCCAGGGGCTGCCGACCGCGATGCTCTATGTGGACGCCGACAACTTCGCCGCGGTCGCGGTCTACGAACGGCTCGGCTTCGTCACCCATGAGACGGACCTGATGTACCGGACCGAGACCTGAGCGAGCCCCCGGCCCCGGGGGCTGACGGGGGCGGAACCCCGGGGTCCGCACCCCTGGGGGACGGGTCCCGCACCCCTGGGGGATGGGTCCCGATTTCCTACGCGCCATGTGTCCGTTACCGGCGATTCAACCTTGGTTGCGAGCATCACTGAATGCAGCCCGCTGTGCCGAATTCGTCGAACCGGAGGCTCCGTGCCGTTTCCGCACCCGCTTCCGCCACGCCGTCTTCGCCTCCGGCGCGGAACAATGAATTCATGAGCGAAAGCAGCGGTCAGGCATCGGTTTCCCCCCAGCCCCAGCCCCAGCCCTCGGTCGGGTCCATCGCGGCCCATCGGCCGCGTGCCGTGGTCGCGCCACCGGTGCGCTCGCTCGACCCCGACCTCGACGCCGACCTGGACTCCTACGAGGAGGGGGCCGGGCCCGACCTGGTGGGCGGGGAGCTGCCGCAGGGGCGGTTCCTGGACCGGGAGCGCAGCTGGCTGGCGTTCAACGAGCGGGTGCTGGAGCTGGCCGAGGACCCCTCCACCCCGCTGCTGGAGCGGGCCAACTTCCTGGCGATCTTCGCCAGTAACCTGGACGAGTTCTTCATGGTGCGGGTCGCCGGCCTCAAGCGGCGCATCGCGACCGGGGTCGCCACCCGCTCGGCCTCCGGGCTGCAGCCGCGCGAGGTGCTGGATCTGATCTGGAACCGGTCCCGTGAGCTCATGGCCCGGCACGCCGCCTGCTATCAGCAGGACGTCGCCCCGGCGCTCGCGGAGGAGGGCATTCATCTGGTCCGCTGGCCGGATCTGACCGAGAAGGAGCAGTCCCGCCTCTTCACCCTCTTCCGGCAGCAGATCTTCCCCGTGCTGACGCCGCTCGCGGTGGACCCGGCCCACCCCTTCCCCTATATCTCGGGGCTCTCGCTCAATCTCGCGGTCGTGGTGCGCAACCCCGTGAGCGGGCACGATCACTTCGCACGTGTGAAGGTCCCGCCGTCGCTCTCCCGGTTCCTGGAGGCGGCGCCGCAGCGGTATGTGCCGCTGGAGGACGTGATCGCGGCGCATCTGGAGGCCCTCTTCCCGGGGATGGAGGTGCTCGCGCACCACATGTTCCGGGTGACCCGCAACGAGGACCTCGAGGTCGAGGAGGACGACGCCGAGAACCTCCTGCAGGCCCTGGAGAAGGAGCTGCTGCGCCGCCGCTTCGGGCCCCCGGTGCGGCTGGAGGTCGAGGAGTCCATCGACCCGTATGTGCTGGACCTGCTGGTGCGCGAGCTGAAGATCTCGGACGCCGAGGTCTATCCGCTGCCGGGGCCGCTCGACCTCACCGGGCTGTTCGGGATAGCCGCGCTGGACCGGCCGGAGCTGAAGTACCCCAAGTTCGTGGCGGGCACCCACCGGGACCTCGCCGAGGTGGAGTCCGCGTCCCCGCCCGACATCTTCGCGGCGCTGCGCGAGCGGGACGTCCTCCTCCACCACCCGTACGACTCGTTCTCCACCTCCGTGCAGGCGTTCCTGGAGCAGGCGGCCGCCGACCCGGACGTGCTCGCGATCAAGCAGACGCTCTACCGCACCTCCGGCAAGTCCCCGATCGTCGACGCGTTGATAGACGCCGCCGAGTCCGGCAAGCAGGTGCTGGTGCTCGTGGAGATCAAGGCGCGGTTCGACGAGCACGCCAACATCAAGTGGGCGCGCAAGCTGGAGGAGGCCGGCTGCCATGTGGTCTACGGCCTGCTCGGGCTGAAGACCCACTGCAAGCTGTCGCTGGTGGTCCGCCAGGAGGGCGACACCCTGACCCGCTACTCGCATGTGGGCACCGGCAACTACCACCCCAAGACCGCCCGGCTGTACGAGGACCTGGGGCTGCTGACGGCGAACTCCCAGGTCGGCGCCGACCTCTCCGACCTCTTCAACCGGCTGAGCGGCTACTCCCGGCGGGAGAACTACCGGCGGCTGCTGGTCGCCCCCAAGTCGCTGCGCGACGGGCTGGTCACCCGGATCAACAAGGAGATCACCCACCACCGCGCGGGCCGCCCGTCCTACGTCAAGATCAAGGTCAACTCGATGGTCGACGAGGCCGTCGTCGACGCCCTCTACCGGGCCTCGCGGGCCGGAGTGCCGGTCGATGTGTGGGTGCGCGGCATCTGCGCGCTGCGGCCGGGCGTCCCCGGGCTCTCGGAGAACATCCGGGTCCGCTCGGTCCTCGGACGCTTCCTGGAGCATTCGCGCGTATTCGCGTTCGGTAACGGCGGCGAGCCGGAGGTGTGGATCGGCAGCGCCGACATGATGCACCGCAACCTCGACCGCCGGATCGAGGCGCTGGTGCGGGTCACCGACCCCGGCCACCGCGCCGCCCTCAACCGCCTGCTGGAGACCGGGATGTCCGACTCCACCTCCTCCTGGCATCTGGGCCCGGACGGCGAGTGGACACGGCATGCGACGGACGCGGAAGGCCAGCCGCTGCGGAACGTTCAGGAGATGCTCATCGACGCCCGGAGGCGACGGCGTGGTTCAACGACATGACCTGTCACCGGCCGGGATGACGGACGCCGCGGATCCGGCCGCCGCCCCGCCCCGCCCAGGGGCGGACGGCATGACGGACCGGGGTGCGACGGGCCGCGGTGCGACGACGGACCGGGGTGCGACGGGCCGCGGTGCGACGACGGACCGGGGTGCGACGGGCCGCGGTGCGACGACGGGCCGGAGCGTGCCGGACCAGGGCACGGCGGAGCGGGCGGCGGAGGCCGCGGCGGCACCTTCGTGGGAGTCGGCGACGGCCGGTGAGGTGCTGTCGGCGTATCTGCACGCCCAGGCCGGGGACTTCCTCCGCAGCCTGCGGCTGCACCGCGAGAGCGGCTCCGATGTGCAGGAGGCGGCCGAGGCCGCCCGGCTGCTGCGCCGCGCCGCGCGGCGGATCAGCGGCGCACTCTACGTCTACCGCCCGCTCACCGATACGGCCTGGTCCGATGAGCTGCGGACCGAGCTGGCCTGGCTGTCGGGCACGCTGGCGCGGGAGCACGCCTACGCGGAGCGGCTGGAGAGGCTGCGCGGCGCCCTGCACCGGCTCTCGGGCGCGGGCGGCCCCTCTGACCGGTCGTCGCAGGGCGAGGCGACGGCCGCCGAGTTCGCGGGCTCCGGCGAGTGGCCCGCCGAGGGCGCCACGAACGGCGCGCATGCCACGAGCGCGGTGCGCACCGCGCGCGGCGGGGTCACGGTCGCGGTCGACGGCGCGGGCGGCCCCTCCGGTGCCGCGGGCGGTACCGCGGGCACCGGCGGCGCTGCCGCCGCCGTCCCGCCCCGTTCCACCCGAGCCGCGCGCCGCAGTGTCTCCCTGGCCGCCGGTGCGCCGGGAAGCGGAGCCGCGGACCCTGTCGGGGGGCAGGGTGCCCGGCCCGGTCAGGCTGAGGCAGGCGGCGCCGAGGGCGCGGCCGGGACGTCCAGGGACGAGGGCCGGGCGGCCGGACGGCGGCGCGGCGAGCGCGGCGAGCGCGGGGACAAGAGCGGCCGGGGAGCCAAGGGCGAGAAGACCGACCGGCCCGGCCAGCCGGGCGCGACCCACCAGCGGGCCGGTGCCGAGGAGGAGGCCCGCGGCGGTGCGCTGACCGTGGGTGCGGCCCGCGCCGGAGCGCTGCTGGAGCGCCAGCTCACCCTGGCCCGGACCCGGGCCCACACGGCGGCCCTGGAGGCGCTCGGCTCCTCCCGCTTCCACGCGGTCGCCGACACCGTCGCCCTGCTCGCCTCCGACGCCCCGCTCGACGAGGCCAACGCCGCCCGCCCCGCCGGACAGGTGCTGCCGCCGCTCGCCGAACTGGCGAACCGGCGGCTGGCCGAGGCGGTGGAGGCGCTGCCGCTGATCCGCGCCGGACATCCGTACAACGCGGAGGCTCTGGTCCACGGCCTGGCGGCGACCTCGGCCGCGGACGCCCCACCTGCCAGCGAGCGCCAGGACGCCCCCTGGCACCAGGTGCGCCATCTGCTGCGGCTGCGGCGGTACGCCCTGGAGGTGCTCGACCAGGTGTGGCAGCAGCCGGACGGGGCAGGCGGGACGGGTGGGTCCGGGCCGGCCGGGTCCGGCCCCGCGGACGCCGAGCCGCCGCTGTCCGTACGGCTGCTGGCCGCCGGACAGGCGCTGGAGCGCCACCGCGACGCGGCCGAGGCGGCCGCCGCCGCCGCGGCAGCCGCCCGTACGCCCCGGATCGCCCCGGCGACGGCGTACGCGCTGGGCGTACTCCACGCCGATCAGCGGCATGAGGTCGAGGCGGCCCGCTTCGCCTTCGGCCGGATCTGGCGGCGCGTGGCCACCAGAGCCTCCTGACGGCGGACGCCCGACGCGAGCGGTGACAAGAGCGAGCGGTAACAAGAGACGACGCACAACGCACGAAGAACGCGGCGGAGACCGGGGAGGGAGACGCGGATGAACCGGTCGGATTCCCGTGGTGACGGGGGAGCGGACACCGGGACGGTCCTGGCGGCGGGCTGTGTGCTGTGGCGACGGTCCCCGCACGGCGGCGGGCTGGAGATCGCCCTCGTCCACCGTCCCCGCTACGACGACTGGTCCCACCCCAAGGGCAAGCTGAAGCCCGGCGAGGACGCGCTGCACGGCGCGGTGCGCGAGGTGGTCGAGGAGACCGGTATGGGCTGCGCCCCGGGGGCGGTGCTGCCCACCCTCCACTACATGGCCAAGGGCCGCCCCAAGGAGGTCCGCTACTGGGCGGCGGAGGCCGTCGACGACGAGCCCTTCGTAGCCAACCGCGAGGTCGACCGCCTGCTCTGGCTGCCCCCGGACGCGGCCCGCCACCGCCTCTCCTACGACCACGACCGCACGCTCATCGACGCGCTGCTGCACGCCCTGCGGCCGTCCTGAACCGCCCTCGGGCCCGGGTCAGCGGCGGCGCAGGGTCTTGTCCGCGAGCGCCGGCGGCAGGTAGTAGCTGTCGTCCCGGTTGAGGTCGGTGCCCGGCGGGACGATCTCGTCGATCCGGTCCAGGACGTCCTGGCTCAGCTCCACCTCGGACCCGGCGAGCAGATCCTCCAGCTGCTCCATGGTGCGCGGGCCGATGATCACCGAGCTGATGGCCGGATGGGCCCGTACGAAGGCGATGGCCAGGTGCGGCAGCGAGAGCCCGGCGTCGGACGCCAGCTCGGACAGCGCGCCGACCGCCTCCAGCTTGCGTGCGTTGCCGGGCAGCGACGGGTCGAACTTGTGCTTCTCCACGGCCGCCCGGCCGCCCGACAGATCGACGTCGGACGCCTTGGTGTAGCGGCCCGTGAGCCAGCCCGCGGAGAGCGGGCCCCAGCTCAGCACGCCCATCCCGTACTTCTGCGCGGTCGGCAGCACCGCCGCCTCCACGCCCCGCGCCAGGATCGAGTACGGCGGCTGCTCGCTGCGGAACCGCACGTGCCCGCGCCGGTCGGAGACCCACTGGGCCTCCACGATCTGCTCGGCCGGGAAGGTGGAGGACCCGACGGCGCGCACCTTGCCCGCCCGGACCAGGTCGGACAGGACCGACAGCGTCTCGTCGATGTCCGTCGTGGGGTCCGGCCGGTGGATCTGGTAGAGGTCGATGTAGTCCGTGCCCAGGCGGCGCAGGCTGTTCTCGATCTCCTGGGTGATCCAGCGCCGTGAGTTGCCGCCCTCATTGGGGTCCTCGCCCATCGGGAAATGGGCCTTGGTGGCCAGGACGATGTCCTCGCGGCGGCCCTTGAGGGCCTTGCCGACGATCTCCTCGGACTCGCCCTCGGAGTAGGCGTCGGCGGTGTCGACGAAGTTGATGCCCGCGTCGAGGGCGCGGTGGATGATCCGTACCGAGTCGTCGTGGTCGGGGTTGCCGATGGCGCCGAACATCATCGCGCCCAGGGCGTACTCGCTCACCGAGATGCCCGTCCCACCGAGGATCCTGCGCTTCATGGCTGGTGCCTTCCGCTGATTTCCATGGCGTCTGCTGTCCATGGCCGGTCTCTGCTGTCCATGGCGTCCGCCGCCCATGGCCCTGTGCGCTTCAGCCTCGGGTCCGGGCGGAGACCTCACCAGGCCCGGCTCAACCTGGGTCTGGCAGAACCACCTGTCCGGCCCAGAATCGGGCGGCGCGCGGATAATGGACGGATGGGCCATGGCGAACCGGAGATCAAGTCATTCCTCAAGGCGCGCCGCGCCGCGCTCGACCCGGCCGAGCTCGGGCTGCCGGAGGGGGTCGTGCGGCGCCGGGTGCGGGGGCTGCGCCGTGAGGAGGTCGCCCAGCTGGCCGGGATCAGCGTCGACTACTACACCCGTATCGAGCAGGGCCGGGCCCCGGCCATCTCGGACTCGGTGGTCGACGGACTGGCGCGGGCGCTGCGGCTGACCCCGTCCGAGCACACCTATCTGCGCAACATCACCCTGCCGCGGCGGCGCGGAGCGACCGACCCCGACCCGCGGCCGCGGGTGCGGCCGGAGATCCAGCAGCTGCTGAACGCGATGGACGGCAATGTCCCGGCGTATGTCTACGGCCCGGCGATGGACGTCCTGGCCTGGAACCGGCTCGGCACCCAGCTCTGCATCGACTACCCCGCGATCCCCGAGGAGCGGCGCAACGGCCCGCTGCTGGTCTTCCTCGACCCCCGGCTCAAGGAGATCCATCCGAACTGGGCCGAGGTCGCCGACGACACGGTGGCCGGGCTGCGCGCGGAGGTCGGGCGCCACCCCGGCAGCTCACGGGTGTGCCGGGTGATCCATGAGCTGTTGGAGCGGAGCGAGGAGTTCCGGCGGCGGTGGGAGGCACAGGAGGTGCAGGAGCGGACGCGGGGCGTCAAGCGGTTCCGCCATCCGGAGATGGGGGAGCTGGTGCTGCGGTTCGAGGCGTTCGTGCTGCCCGCGGATCCGGGGCAGATGCTGTGCACCTACACGGCCGACGAGGGGTCGGCGACGGCGGAGGCGCTGAAGGTGCTGGCGGGCGCGGCGGCGGTGGCCTGACGGCCCGGGCCGCCGCCCCGAGCCGCCGCCCCGCGCCCCGCGCTGCGCCCCGACCCTGTTTCGTCCAACCTCCTTGACGCGACTGGAAAGTTTCCTTACTTTCAACTCCTCTCACGGTGGCGCGCTAGGGCAATGGAGGTCCGGATGTCCGGCACCGAGGGCGGATTCGTCCGCCGTATCGGCCTGTTCCAGGCGACAGCCATCAACATGAGCCAGATGTGCGGCATCGGCCCGTTCGTCACCATCCCCCTCATGGTCGCCGCCTTCGGCGGACCGCAGGCCGTCATCGGCTTCGTCGCGGGCGCGGTACTCGCGCTCGCCGACGGACTGATCTGGGCCGAGCTGGGGGCCTCGCTGCCGGGGGCCGGCGGCAGCTATGTGTATCTGCGCCAGGCGTTCCAGTACCGCAGCGGCAAGCTGATGCCGTTCCTGTTCGTATGGACGGCGATGCTGTTCATCCCGCTGATCATGTCCACGGGTGTGGTCGGTCTGGTGCAGTATCTGGGCTATCTGTGGCCCGATATGACGCAGACCCAGGGCGATCTGGTCGGACTCGGCGTCATCGTCCTGGTCGTCGGCCTGCTGTGGCGGGGGGTCGAGCACATCGCCCGGATCACGGCCGTCATGTGGTGCGTGATGATCGCCTCCGTGGTCCTGGTCATCGTCGCCGCCTTCAGCCACTTCGACGCGGGGCAGGCGTTCACCTATCCGGCCCACGCCTTCGAGCTGACCAGCGGTCACTTCTGGACCGGGTTCGCCGCGGGCCTGACCATCGGGATCTACGACTACCTCGGCTACAACACCGCCGCGTACATGGGCGCGGAGATCAAGGACCCCGGCCGCACCCTGCCGCGGGCCATCGTCACCTCGATCGCCGGGATCATGGGGATCTATCTGCTGCTGCAGATCGGCACGCTCGGCGTCGTCGACTGGCACGAGATGACCGAGCCCGGCTCGGTGGCCTCCCAGTCCGTCGCCTCGGCGGTGCTGGAGGAGACCTGGGGGAAGGGCGCGGCCGACGTCGTCACCGTGCTCATCCTGATCACGGCCTTCGCGTCCGTCTTCGCCGGGCTGCTGGGCGGCTCCCGGGTGCCGTACGACGCCGCCCGCGAACGGGTCTTCTTCCGTCCGTACGGCACGCTCCACCCGCGCCATCGCTTCCCCATGCTGGGCCTGGCCACGATGGGTGTCGTCACCGCGATCGGCTTCCTGATCGGCCGCCACACCGATCTGGCCACGCTGATCCAGCTGCTGACCACGGTCATGGTGATCGTGCAGGCCCTGGCGCAGATCGTCGCCGTCACGGTGCTGCGCCGCCGCCAGCCGGGGCTGCGGCGGCCGTACCGGATGTGGCTCTATCCGCTGCCGAGCGTGGTGGCGCTGGTGGGCTGGGTGGTGATCTACGGCTACGCGGACAAGAACTCCCCCGGACGGCACCCCATCGAATGGTCGCTGGCCTGGGTCGCGGCGGGGTGCGTGGCGTTCGTGCTGTGGGCGCGGGTGGAGAAGGTGTGGCCATTCGGGCCGAAGGAGATCAGCGAGGAGTACGCGGCGGGCGCCGACCCCGACGCGGAAGGGGACACCCCGGGCACGTCGGGCACCCCGGGCACGCCGGGCGTGGCGAAGGCCCGGGGCACCACGGGGGACGCCTAGAGCCGCACGGGCGCAGGCCCCGGCCGGAGCCGTCAGCCCCGGGGCCGGGGCGCCAGGGCCTCCCACCGCACCGTGACCTCGCCCTGGCGCCAGCGCCGTGGGCCGTCCGCGAGTGGCCAGCCCTGTGCGCGCAGCGTCTGGGCGCTGCGTATCCAGCGCTGACGCGCGCTGAGCGGCGCGTACGGGGCGGCGGCCGCCCAGGCGCGGTCGAAGTCGCGCAGGAAGGTGTGCACCGGCTCGCCCGGCACATTGCGGTGGATCAGCGCCTTGGGGAGCCGTTCGGCCAGGTCGGAGGGGCGTTCCAGGGAGCCGAGGCGGGCCGCGAAGGTCACGGTGCGCGGGCCCGCCGCGTCGAGCGCGACCCACACGTGCCGCCGCCCGATCTCGTCGCAGGTGCCCTCCACCAGCAGCCCGCCGGGCGCCAGCCGGGCGCACAGCCGCCGCCACACGGCGGCGACCTCGCCCTCCTCGTACTGCCGCAGCACATTGGCCGCGCGGATGAGCGCCGGGCGGGCCCCGCCGGGCAGCGGCACCTCGAAGCCGCCGTGGGCGAAGGTGAGCCCCTCGCGCTCGTACGGCCGCGCGGCGGCCACCCGCCCGGGGTCGATCTCGACCCCCACGACGCGCGCCCCGGCCCGTACGGTCCGTAGCCGGTCCAGCAGCTCGACGGCGGTCCACGGGGCCGCCCCGTACCCCAGATCCACCGCCACCGGCGCCTCCCCGGCCCGCCGGAGCGCGGCCCCGTGCGCCGCCGCGATCCACCGGTCCATCCGGCGCAGCCGATTGGGATTGGTCGTCCCGCGGGTCGCCGAACCGATAGGACGGGACGGCGGGGGAACGCGGGCGGGCATGGCGCAGAGCCTATGCGGGGGCGGACGGGGTGTGGCCGACGGGTATCGGAACGTCACGCTTTGGCAAAGCGGAAATGGGAACCAGCAGTTCCGGTGTTAACGCCCGAGGAGGGAGCCCGCCCCGTCAAGGAGGTAACGCTCGGTGAGCCAGCACGCGTCCCGGCTCGGCGGTCTGCGAGGCCGGTCCCACATACCGTTCGGCACACCGCCCCACCAGCGGCTTCGCCGCATTCCACGGCGGCCGCGGCGGATCGCGATGCTCAGTGTGCACACCTCGCCGCTGCATCAGCCCGGCACCGGCGACGCCGGGGGGATGAACGTCTACATCGTCGAGCTGGCCAAGCGGCTGGCCGCGATCGACATCGAGGTGGAGATCTTCACCCGGGCCACCACCGCCGCGCTGCCCCCCTCCGTCGAGCTGGCCCCCGGGGTACTCGTCCGGCATGTGGACGCCGGGCCCTACGAGGGGCTGGCCAAGGAGGAGCTGCCGGCGCAGCTGTGCGCCTTCACCCACGGGGTCATGCGGGCGTGGGCCGGGCACCGGCCGGGCCACTACGATCTCGTCCACTCCCACTACTGGCTCTCCGGCCACGTCGGCTGGCTGGCCGCGGAGCGCTGGGGAGTGCCGCTGGTGCACGCCATGCACACCATGGCCAAGGTCAAGAACGCCGCGCTGGCGGCGGGCGACACCCCCGAGCCCGCGGCCCGCGTGATCGGCGAGCAGCAGATCGTCCGCGCCGCCGACCGGCTGATCGCCAACACCGGCGGGGAGGCCGATGAGCTGGTGCACCACTACGAGGCGGCGCGCGAGCTGGTCGCGGTCGTCCACCCCGGGGTGAACCTCGACCGCTTCCGCCCCGCCGACGGCCGGGCCGCCGCCCGGGCCCGGCTGGGGCTCCCGGCCGACGCGCTCATACCCCTCTTCGCCGGGCGGATACAGCCGCTCAAGGCCCCCGACATCCTGCTGCACGCGGTCGCCCACCTCCTGGAGGAGGACCCCTCGCTGCGCGAGCGCATGGTCGTGCCCGTGGTGGGCGGCCCCAGCGGCAGCGGCCTGGCCAAGCCCGAGGGGCTGCACAAGCTGGCGGCGCGGCTGGGGATCTGCGATGTGGTCCGGTTCCGGCCGCCCTGTGCGCAGGACGAGCTCGCGGACTGGTACCGGGCGGCGTCCGTGCTGGTCATGCCGTCCTACAGCGAGTCGTTCGGGCTGGTGGCCATCGAGGCCCAAGCATGCGGCACCCCGGTCGTGGCGGCCTCGGTGGGCGGGCTGCCGGTGGCCGTACGGGACGGGGTCAGCGGCACGCTGATCCAGGGCCACGACCCGGCCGACTACGCCCGCGCCCTGCGCCCCTTCGCGAGTGAGCCGGGGAGGGTGGAGCGCATGGGCGCGGCGGCGGCCCGGCACGCGGAGGCCTTCGGGTGGGACACGGCCGCCGCGGCGACGGCGGAGGTCTACGCGGAGGCGATGCGTGAGCGGCGTCGCCTACGATCGGCCCATGGCTGACCCCAAGGCTGACACCGCGCCCAAGACCGACCCCCGGGCCGTCATCGAGCGGACGCTGAACGACGCCGAACTGGAGTGGGAGAGCCCGGAGGACGGCACCTACGTCGTCACGCTCCCGGGCACCCGCAAGCTGTCGACCACCTGCTCGCTGCGGGTCGGCCGGCACTCCCTCTCGGTCAACGCCTTCGTCGTCCGCCATCCCGACGAGAACCACGAGGCCGTCCACCGCTGGCTGCTGGAGCGCAACACCCGGCTCTACGGGGTGAGTTACGCGATCGACCAGCTCGGCGACATCTATCTGGTGGGCAAGCTGCCGCTCGCCGCGGTCATCCCGGAGGAAGTGGACCGGCTGCTCGGCACGGTGCTGGAGAACGCGGACGGCAGCTTCAACACCCTGCTGGAGATGGGGTTCGCGACCGCCATCCGCAAGGAGTACGCCTGGCGCACGGCGCGCGGCGAATCCACGCGCAACCTTGAGGCGTTCAGCAATCTGACCCGGGACGCGGCGAAGTAACCGTCGGCGGGGCGCGTTCCGCGCACGCCTGATGTACGGCCCTGACGCGCCTCCTCGCCATGGCTGACGTAGGTCCATCCTGACGCGACCCCTTCCGCACACCCCTGCCCCATGGCATTCTCACGCCGTCTCTCACCTGAACTGCGTTCACATCCATGGAAGGCGGGGCTGGTTCATGGGCACGGAGATCAACAGAAGGCGGCTGCTCGGCGGGGCGATGGGCGCGGCGGCGGGCGCCACGTTCCTGGGGACGGGCGCCCCGTTCCTGACCGCCACGGACGCGGCGGCCGCATCGCGTACCGCCGCCGGACCGGGCACCTCGGGCGCGGCGGGCTCCTCCGGCGGGGCGCAGACGTCCCCCCTCTGGCGTGAGTTCCGCGCCCGGCCGTACACCCATCCGCAGATTCCCTACGTCGGCCGCGCCGGATTCCTCGGTGGACGTACCCACTTCCCCCGCCTGCCCGTCGTCGCCGACGTCCGCGACTACGGCGCCCGGCCCGACGGCTCGGCCGACGCCGCCCCCGCGATCAACCGCGCCATCGCCGCGGCCGGGCGGCGCGGCGGCGGCACGGTCCTGGTGCCGCCCGGGACGTACCGCGTGGACGACGTCATCCGCCTCGGCTACGACAACGTCGTGCTGCGCGGCGCGGGCAGCGGCCGCACCACCCTCCACGCGACCCGCAGCCTCACCGAGCTGATCGGCCCGTACGGCAGCCGCTACGGCGGGAACAAGTCGTCCTGGTCCTGGGCCGGCGGCCTCATCTGGATCTGCCCGGACGCCCGCCGGCGCTCCCTGACCGACGCGATCCGGGCCCAGGCGTGGCCGTTCGAGGGCTGGACGGGCAACGAGCGCGACGAGTGGCACACCCTCACCGACCTCGCCGCCCCCGCCCGCCGCGGCGACTGGACCGTGAGCGTCGAGGACCCGTCCGCCCTGCGCCGCGGCGACCGCGTGCTGTTCCAGCTCGCCGACGACGACACCCACTCCCTCCTGCGCCATATGGCCGGTGACGTCGAGGGCGCCGCCGACTACGTCTGGGCCGACAAGACCAAGCTCACCTCGTACGTCCCCTACGAATGGCCGTGCCGCGTCGTCTCCGTCGACCGGTGGCGCCGCCGGGTGACCCTCGACCGTCCGCTGCCGCTGGACGCCCGGCCCGCCTGGAAGCCCCGGTTCACCACGCTCGTACGCCCGGTCACCGGCTCCGGGGTCGAGGGCATCACCCTCGATGTCGTCGAGACCCCGCAGTCGCAGCATCTGCTGGACAAGGGGTACAACGGCGTCGCGCTGCAGTGCGCATGGGACTGCTGGGTGGACGACGTGACCGTCAACAACGTCGACAACGGCTTCCTGCTCGTCGCCGCCAAGGCGTGCACCCTGCGCCGCACCCGGGTGACGGGGCGCGGCAGCCATCATCCCTACTGCTGCCGCGAGGGCTCGCACGACAACCTCGTGGAGGACTTCGTGCTGGCCCAGCGCACCGTCCCGGCCCCGGCGGGGACGTCCCTGCACGGCATCAACGTGGAGGGGCTGTCCAGCTACAACGTCTGGTCGCGCGGCCGGATGGAGATGGGCACCTTCGACACCCACCGCGGAATGCCCTTCGCCAACGTCCGTACGGAGATCACCGTGGACAACACGGGGGCGCACGGCGGCGACGCGAGCGCGGGCCCGCTCTACGGTGCGCGGTTCACCCACTGGAACGTCACGGTCAGCAATGAGCGGGCCGGCTGCGTCAAGATCGACGACGTCGCGCCGTACAGCGCGACGGTCGGGATCAGCGAGGTCCGGCCGTTCGGCCAGATCGACGTCCCGGACTTCACCGGTCCGCTGCACTCCCGTAGCGAGTCCTATGGCCACCCCGAGGCCGTCCACCCCCGCAATCTGTACGAGGCGCAGCGCGCGATCGGCTGACATCTCCCCGAAAACACGGTGAGAAACGCGGTGAAGAAATACGGTCCATGACGCCTCTACATGGTGAACCGGCCCCGGCGGCCGGGAACCATGAAGAGGAGACACAACGGTGCTCATGGACAATCCGTGGCTCACGGTGGCAACGGTCGTGACGGTGGGGGTGCTACGGCTGATGGGGGACGTCATCCGCTGGCTGGCGGCGCGCTCGGGCGAACGGCTCCGGGCGCGCACGCTGGCCGAGTTGGTGGGCAGAACGGCACCGGGCACGGTGCTCACCGACCGCCGCCCCGACGGCGCGGCGCTGACCATAAGGCGGCGGGCGGAGGAGCGGGACGGGGGCGATCGGGGTGAGTGACACCGTGGAGGAGACCGCGCGTGGCGGCGAGTTCGAGGAGGAGTTCGACGCCTTCTACGCCCGCACCTACCCCTGGCTGGCCGCCCGCGCGGTGATGCTCAGCGGCAACCGGCAGAACGCCGAGGACGCCGTGCAGGAGGCGTATATCGAGGCGATGCGCCGCTGGCCCAAGGTCAGGGCGTACGCCTCGCCCGAGGCATGGGTGACCACCACCATGCGGCGCAAGCTCTCGAAGGACGGGCGGCGCTGGTGGTTCCGCTGGAAGCCGGTCGAGATGGCCGGGACGACCGTCCCGGCCGCCACGACCGCCACCGTGGAGGAGACCGCCGAGGCACTGGCCGCGCTGCGCGCCCTCGGCACGCTGCCGCCGCGCCAGCGTCAGGTGGTCGTCATGCATTCGCTCGAGGGGATGAGCTATCGGGCGATCTCCGACGAGCTGGGGATCTCGGTCGGCAGCGTCGGCAGCAACCTCAACAAGGCCCGCGCCCGGCTGAGCCTGATGCTGGACATCTCCCCGGAGCCCGGCCGCCCGACCGAGCGCCTGCTGACCCGCACGCCGGAGGACCCGCTGACGGCGGCGCTGTACGGGGCGGCGGAGTGGCTGTCGGACGGTTTCCGGGGCGACGCGCGAGACGGTTTCCGGGGCGACGCGCGGGACGGTTTCCTGGGCGACGCGCGGAACGGCTTCCGGTCCGACGCGCGGAACGGCTTCCTGGGCGACGCGCGGAACGGCTTCCGGTCCGACGCGCGGAAGGGCTCCCAGGGCGACGCCCGGCACGGCGGTCCCGACGGCATTCGGGAGCTCGGATGATCGCCGCCGCCCGCGCTCTCCTCGCCCTCGCCCTGGTCACCGTCTTCTACGCGCTCGTCGCGGCCATGGTGCTGCTCTGGGGCGCCTTCCTCGCGGCTGCCCTGTGGACCGCGGCGGAGCCGGGCGTCCAGGCGCCGCCCATGAGCGTCGTCACCGCCTGCGCGGCGTTCGCCCCGATCGTCTTCGGCATGGTGTGGGCGGTCATCCGCACCGCCCGCCCCGCCGTATCGCGCGAGGACGCGGTGGCGGTGACCCGGCGCGGGGCGCCGGAGTTATGGCGCACGGTCGAGGAGCTGGCCCGCGCCGTCGGCACCCGGCCGCCCGCCAGTATCCGGCTGACCGCCGAGGTCAACGCCTCCGTCACCGAGGACGCACCGCTGCTCGGGCTCGCCCCCGGCCGACGCGTCCTCTACCTCGGCATGCCCCTGCTGGCCTGTCTGTCACCCGCCGAACTGCGCGCCGTCCTCGCCCATGAGCTGGGCCACTTCTCCCGCCGCCACAGCCGCTTCGGCGCGGTCGCCCACCGGGGCGCGGCGGGGCTGGACGCCGCCCGGCAGGCGATCCAGGAGGCGTCGGCCGCCAACCACCTGGTGCGGCTGTACGCGGGCTGGCCCCTGCTGCTGCTCGGCCTCTACACCCGCGTCTTCCGCTGGCTCACCCGCCCGGTCCGGCGGCGGCAGGAGCTGGAGGCCGACCGCGAGGCCGCCCGGGTGGCCGGTCCGGGCGCCATGGCCGACGCGCTGCGCTCGACGGCGGCGCTGGAGACGGCGTGGCAGGAGTTCCTGGCGGACTTCCTCGCCCCGATGCGCCGGGCGACGGGCCGGATCCCCGACGATCCGTTCCGCGCCTTCGCCCATATGGTCGAGGCCCCCGAGGTACGGGAGCCGCTGGCCGTGTTACGTGCCCTCGCCGTGGAGCGGCCCGCCGACCCCGGCGACGCGCATCCGGCGCTGGCCACCCGCCTGGAACGGCTGGCGCGCCTGCCCGCCCCGGAGCCCGGCGCCGAACCCCTTTTCCCGGACGCCCTCTCCCCGGATCCGCTCGCTCCGGACCGCCTCGCTCCGGACCCCCTCGCCCTGCCGCCGCGGTACGCGGTCGCGCTGGGCCGCGTGATGCTCTCCGGCCCGGACGCGGGGAAGCGGGTGCCGTGGCGGGACTGGCTCACCGAGCTGGCCGCGTACCGCGCGACGCGCATCCTGACCCCGCTGGCCGAGGTGGTGCGCGGGGTCGAGGAGGCGGAGGGGGCGGGACGCCAGAAGGCGGGGCCGGTCACGGGGCCGGACCCGAGGTGGGCCGGGGAACCGGAAGCGGGACCGGCCGCCCAGCCGGACGCGGCGCTCACCATCCAACGCGTGCTGCGGCTGCTGGACAGCGGCCGCCGTATGCCGCTGGCCCGCGCTCTCAACTCCCGTCTGTCGCACGGCAAGCGGACGCCCCACCCCGAGCAGACCGAAGGCGACGATCCGCTCAGCGCCCTGGCCGACGCCCTGGCCGTGCTGATCGGAGCACAACTGGTCGCGCGGGGGACCGCGTACTGGGCCATGAACTGGACCGGCCCCAGCATCCTCGTACCGCCCGACGGCATCGCCCCCGAGACCATCCGTACCTGGGCCGACACCGCCGTACGGCTGCCCGGCCAGACCCAGCGGCTCGGGCTGCACCTGGCCGCCCTGGGCGTGGACGAACGCGCACCCCTGCCCTGCCCTGCCAGGAGTACGGCGGCCGGGCCGCTGCCGGGGGAGAAGGCGCGGCGGATCAGCATCGCGCCCGAGGTGACCGCCCCCGCGCGCCGGCGCATCGTCGCCGTAGGGGCGCTGGCGCTCATCGTGCTGGTGGGGATGACGGGGTGGACGTTCGCGCTGTGGGCGCACAAGGACGAGCCGAGCTACCCCCGGATCCCGGTGACCCGGTGGAACGACCGCTACCAGCCGGGCGGCGGCACCGGTACGGTTCCCGTTCCGTACCCGACCTTCGCGACGCGGCCGACGTACCAGCCCCCGCTGCCCCCGCCCGTCCACATCGAGCCCATCATCCCCAGGTCCGCGCCGTAAGCGCATTGGGCCGCGAGCGCACCGGGCCGTAAGCGCACGGGACCGTAAGCGCACCGGGCCGTGCGCCCCCTAGCCCACCGCCACCCTCGCCCGCCCCGGCCCGGACGCCGCCCCCGGAGGCGGCGCCGACCGCTTGTGCCGCCACCGGTGGGGCAGCCCCCGCCCCGACCGCGCGCCCCGGCACGTCAGGCAGTCCCTATCCCGCCACCGGCCCCGCGCCGACGGCGCGCGGCCCGCCATCGGAGGCCCCGACCGCCCCGCCACCGGCAGCCACGTCGACCGCACCCGCCCCGTCTCCGGCACCGATCTCACCCTCAGTGCCCGCGCCCACCTCGGCACCCGCGCCATCACCCACACCCACACCCACACCCACACCGCTCGCAGAACCCTCGCCCCCGGATCCGTCGGCCGCAGGCCGACTCCGCATCGCACGCCCCAGCGCCGCGTACCCCCCGGCCGCCACGACCCCCACCACGGCGCTGCTCGCCCACAGGGCGTCCGCCCCGAAGCGGTCCATGACCGCGCCACCCACCAGCGGCGCGGTGAGCGAGGCGAGGGACCAGGACAGGCTGTACATCCCCTGGTAGCGGCCGCGCGCATGGGTCGGGGAGAGCCGGGCCACGAGCCCCATCTGGGTGGGGGAGTTGATGATCTCGCCGAGCGTCCAGACGGTCACGGCCACCGTGTACATCCCGACCGACCCGGCGAAGGCGGTCAGCCCGAAGCCCCCTCCGGTCAGCAGCGCGGAGGCCATGAGCAGCGGCGCCGGATCACGATGTTCGAGGAACCGCGTCACCGGGATCTGTACGGCCACGATCAGCGCGCCGTTGGTCGCGATCGCGATGCCGTAATCCGTGCTGGACAGCCCCTCCGCACCCATCGCCACGGGCAGCGCCACGAACGCCTGCTGGATGAGGGTCGCGACCAGATACGACAGCCCGACCACGGCCATGAACCGCCGGTCCCGCAGCACCGAACCCAGCCCGACCTCCGGCTCCGCCTCGGCCACACTCCCGGTGAGGGCGACGTCCCGCTCCGGCCGGGACTCGGGCACCTTGGCGAAGACGATGACCGCGCACAGCAGCGTCATCCCGGCGTCGCCCAGGAAGAGCGTGAGATAGCCGTGGCTGGCGATCAGCCCGGCCGCCGCCGCGGAGACGGCGAAGCCGAGGTTGATGGCCCAGTAGTTGAGCGCGAAGGCCCGCACCCGGTCCTCGGGGCGGACGATGTCGGCGATCATCGCCTGCACCGCGGGCCGTGACGCGTTGCTGGTCATCCCCACCAGACAGGTCACGACGGCGATGGCGACCGGATCCTGGACGAAGCCCAGTACGGCGACCGTGACCGCCGTGGACACCTGCGAGACCAGCAGCGTGGGCCGCCGCCCCAGCCGGTCGGTCAGCACCCCGGCGACCACCGCCGACACCGCCCCGCCCAGCCCGTGCAGCGCCCCGACCAGCCCGGCGAACATCGGCGAATAGCCCCGGTCCACGGTCAGGTACATGGCAAGGAAGGTGGCCACGAACCCGCCCAGCCGATTGACCAGCGTGGAGGTCCACAGCCACCAGAACTCCCGGGGCAGCCCCGAGACGCTCTCCTTCGCGGCCTGTCTCAGTCGAGTGACGGACACCGGACGACTCCCCCCTGTGCGCGACACAAGCCGCATCGGTAAGTGGCACCAGTAGCAGCCGCAAGTTACCGATGCCGCCCCCGCGCCGCCAGTGAATTGATGGGGTCCGTCAACCGACCGCCTCAGGCCGGTCCAGTAGGCTCGGCAGCATGGCCGACGCACCGTACAAGCTGATCCTCCTCCGCCATGGCGAGAGCGAGTGGAACGCGAAGAACCTGTTCACCGGCTGGGTGGACGTCAATCTGAACGAGAAGGGCGAGAAGGAGGCCGTCCGCGGCGGTGAGCTGCTGAAGGACGCCGGCCTGCTCCCCGACGTGGTCCACACGTCCGTCCAGAAGCGGGCCATCCGCACCGCCCAGCTCGCCCTCGAGGCGGCCGACCGCCTCTGGATCCCGGTCCGCCGCTCCTGGCGCCTCAACGAGCGCCACTACGGCGCGCTGCAGGGCAAGGACAAGGCCCAGACCCTCGCCGAGTTCGGCGAGGAGCAGTTCATGCTGTGGCGCCGCTCGTACGACACCCCGCCGCCCCCGCTCGAGGACGGCGCCGAGTGGTCCCAGAGCGACGACCCGCGCTACGCGACCATCCCGCCGGAGCTGCGCCCGCGCACCGAGTGCCTCAAGGACGTCGTCCACCGCATGCTGCCGTACTGGTACGACAGCATCGTCCCGGACCTCCTCACCGGCCGCACCGTCCTGGTCGCCGCCCACGGCAACTCCCTGCGCGCCCTGGTCAAGCACCTCGACGGCATCTCCGACGCCGACATCGCGGGCCTGAACATCCCCACCGGCATCCCGCTCTCCTACGACCTGGACACCGACTTCCGTCCCGTCAACCCGGGCGGCACCTACCTCGACCCGGAGGCCGCGAAGGCCGCCATCGAGGCGGTCAAGAACCAGGGCAAGAAGAAGTAGCCTTTGTGATCATGCCCCCGACCTGCGCTTATGGCGCGGTTCGGGGGCATTTTCATGGCTTGGGCCCACTGTGGCCTCAGCGCCCCTGGGCCTTCTCTTTCGGGTCGACCTCACGGGCGTGCGCCCCCCCCGCCATGACGCGGGACCCGTTGCCTGGCCACCTGCCCCGTTCAGAACCGAGCGGCTCGTGATCCATGAGCCCTCCACGGACACGTCCGTCCGGTGTCGGGGAGGCCGAACTCGGCTACCTGTTCCTGCCGGAGACGTGGGGACGCGGGTACGGCGCCGAGGCGTTCGCGGCGGCACTCGGTCGGCCTTGCGGCCTCCGCCGAAGGCGGCAGCGACGGCCGTACGAGTGCGCTCCTGGCTGGGCGTTACGCGAGGCGTCCGATACCAACCTGACCAAGCGCTACTAGGGACCAGCGGCCAGGGCTCCGAGGGAACTCGCCGGGGGCGACGGGCGAAGGAGAGAGGAAAGCCCAAGCCTTCGAAGCGTTTCTCAGGACGAGAGGAGCCCCGATGACCGTCGAGCCAGGCGTCCGCACGGGGGCGGAGAGCGATGCCTCGGTAATTGCGCGGTCCCGGGATGTGCCCGAGGCATTCGCCGTGCTCTTCGACCGGCACGCGGATGCGGTACACCGTTATCTGGCCCGGAGGATCGGCGGCGAGTCGGCCGACGACCTCATGGCGGAGACCTTCACCACTGCTTTCCAGCAGCGGCACCGGTACGACCCCGCGCGGATCACGGGCAACGACGCCCGGCCCTGGCTGTTCGGCATAGCGACCAACCTGGTCGGCCGGCACCGGCGGGCCGAGGCCCGTCGGTTCAAGGCCCTGGCCCGCACCCCGGCTCCCGCCGACCACGAGGAGCCGCTGGCCGACCGGGCCGCGGCCCGGGTAGGGGCACAGGCCGTACGTCGCGAGCTGGCGGCGGCGCTGGCCGCACTGCCCGCGCGCTACCGGGACGTGCTGCTGCTGGTGGCGTGGGGCGGTCTCGGCTACGAGGAGGTGGCCCAGGCCCTCGGTGTCCCCATCGGCACGGTCAGATCACGGTTGCACCGGGCTCGCAGCAAGCTACGCGAAGCGTTGGGCGGATCCGATCCGACGACACTGCGAGAGGTATCCGGCCATGACTGACGAACTCGAACTCCTGCGGGACTGGAACGCGGACGCGGCCCCGCTCACCGAACCGGCCCGAGCGCGGGCCCGCCATCGACTGCTCAACACCATGACGCGCACGGAGCGGCACCCCGACGCCGCACCCAGCCGCCGCCACGCGCTGCGCCTCGCGACAGCCGCGGTGGTCACCATGGCGGTTACGAGCACGGCGGTACTGATCGCCGCGGACGGCGCCGACGAGCGCGGCCGCACCGACCGCGCGGGCACGAACGCCCCGCAGATGCGCAACGCCGCCGCCGTGACGGTGCTGAACGGGGCGGCAGCGCGGGCGAGTGAGCACGAGAAGCCCGTGGCGCCGCGCGACGACCAGTTCATCTACTGGAAGCGGATCATCAAGGAGACGGAGCGGAAGACCGGCGCGGTCAAGACCTACGTGGACGTGAACTGGGACTCGGTGGACGGCTCCAAGCGATCTTTGACCATGGAGCTCGGCCGGGTGATCTGGGAAAAGCCCATGGGGAAGAACGAGGGCGTGTGGCCGCCTCGGGAGTGGAGCCGGCTGAAGAAGCTGCCCACCGATCCGGAGAAGCTCATCCCGCGCATCATCGGTGTCGGCACGTCCGACAAGACGATCGACGACTTCACCGCGTGGGACTGGTACGACGCCTACTTCATGCTCGGCGAGCTCCTGAAGTGGCCGGTGCTGCCCGAGGGGCTGCGTCCCGCCGCGTACGAGGCGCTGGCCCTGGTGCCCGGGGTCAAGGCGACCCCGGGAATGAAGGACTCCGCCGGGCGCACCGGGGTGGGGATCTCCTACCCCAAGCGCGCGTCCGAGAAGGGCAAGTTCCTCATCTTCGACCCGGAGTCCTATGAATTCCTGGGCTTCCGCGACGAGCGGACCTCGCGTTCCGGGAAGAAGACGTACATCCAGCTGTCGCACGTGGCGGACTGGGCGATCGTCGACCGCTTGAAGCAGCGCCCCTAGCCCCCTTAGCGCTCCAGCAGGATTTTGCAGTCCGACCTGGGACGAGGTCAGACGGTTGGAGTGCATCGGGCTGATAGCTGGTCAGGGGCGGTCTCGTGGAGACCGCCCCTCGAACGTGGGACAACGCCGCTGGTAGTGGCAGTTGCAGCGGTCCTGCGCTCTGATACTGCGTGTGCCCCCGCCCCGGTGGATGGTCCATCCACGCTACGCCGCGGGGTGTGCCGCCCACGAGTCGTTCACCCGTCAGGGGTACGAAGCCTGTACGTAGCTCGCCCGGTCTACGCGGCGGGTCAGTCCCTGCCCTGCCCGATGCGCCGAGCCCACCGTTCGGGTGATTGCTCCGGCGACGGGCACCACCGGATATCCGACCCTTCGGATAACCCGACATACTGTGCTAATGACTACACACAAGACAATTCCCCCCTTGATTCACCAGACATGGAAAGACGCCGACCTCCCTCCGGCATGGCAGAAGTGGGCCGAGTCCTGGCGGCGGAACCACCCCGGATGGGGTTACCGGTTGTGGACGGACGCCGACAATCGCGCCTTCCTCCAGGAGCACTATCCGTGGTTCCTGCCGGTCTACGACGGCTATCCCGAACCGATCATGCGGGCCGACGCGATCCGCTATTTCCTGCTCGACCATTTCGGCGGCCTCTACGTGGATCTGGATTTCGAGTGCCTGAAGCCGGTCTCCGACCTCCTTGACGGGCGCGAACTCGTCCTCGGCTGCGAACCCGAGGCACACACCCGCCTGTTGCTGGCCCGGCAGCGCGGATTCACCCGGATCGTCGGCAACGCGTTCATGGCGTCACGGCCGGGCCACCCCTTCTGGGCGGCCCATGTGCACCGTCGACTGGTCGGCGCCCACAAGCTGCCGCACACGCTCGATGCGACCGGCCCCTTCTTCCTCACCAGAGCGGTCGACAGTGCCCCGGAGCCGGAATCGATCACGGTGGTCGGCCCGGAGGCCCTGTACCCCGAGGTGAGCCCGTACGCGACAGAGCTGTTCGGCCCGCAGGAGGCCGACTACGACCGTGCCTACGCCGTGCACCACTGGTCGGGCAGCTGGGCCTGCGACACCGCGACCGCGCCGAGGGTCTCGGCGGGCCGACGGCTCCCGTTCTGGGCGAGCCAGGAGCGGCAACCGGTCGCCGACGGGCTGCTCAACCTGGAGGCGCAGCGCCGCCGTTGGGCCTCGGGCGCACCGGCGCCGGCCGTGTCCTGTCTGATGGTGACCAAGGACCGCTCGGCGACGGCACGCCGCGCGATCAGGTGCTTCACCGCTCAGACCTACCCGAACCTGGAGCTGGTGGTGCTGGAGGACGGCACCGATGACACGCTCGAGCGGCACATCCGTGACCTGGGCGACCCGCGGATCCGCCACCACCGGCTCCCCCCGGAGCGACGGACCTTGGGGGAGCTGCGCAATGAGGCGGTGGACCGGGCCACCGGGCCGTATGTGTGCCAGTGGGACGACGACGACCTGTACGACCCGGAGCGGGTGGAGACCCAGATGGCGGCGATTCTCGCGCTCGGCGCCGACGCGTGCTTCCTCGCCCGTGAGCGGCTGTGGTGGCCCGCCCGGCGCAAGCTCGCCATCTCCTGCGCGCGGGTCTGGGAAGGGTCGATGGTGTGCGCGAAGGACCGGCTCCCGCGCTATCCGGCCGAGCGCCGTGGCGAGGACACCCCGGTGGCCGAGGAGATCGTCCGAAGCTGCCGGGCCGTCTCGGTGGACGCGTCCGACCTGTACACCTACGTATGCCACGGGAACAACACCTTCGATGAGTCGCATTTCGCGGAGCACTTCGAGGTGGCGACCCAGGTGTGGGCCGAACCCGGCGCCTACGCCGGGCAGTTGCTCGCCATGGCGGCCCGGCTGCCGCTCGAGCCGGGGGACATCGCGCACGCCGAGACCGCCGCGGCCGTCGCGAGCACGTACGAGCGCAAGCCGCGGCCGGTCCCCGAGCCGCCCCCGGCACCGGCGAGCGAGCGGCCCCCGGTGCTGGTGCTCACGCCCCTCAAGGACGCGGCCGCGTTCCTGCCCGGCTATCTGGACCGCCTGCGCACACTGGACTACCCGCGCGAGGCGATCTCGCTGGGCCTGCTGGAGGGCGACAGCAGGGACTCGACCCCGGAACTGCTCCGGCAGCTCCTGCCCGGCATCGAGGGGGAGTTCCGGCGGGTGACCCTCGTCCACCATGACGTCGGCCTCCAATTGGCCGGGGCCCGCTGGGAGCCGGGCATCCAGCGCCGGCGCCGGTCGGTGCTGGCCAAGGTGCGCAACCACCTCCTCGCCCGGGCCCTGGCCGACGAGGAGTGGGTGCTGTGGCTCGACGTCGATGTCACCGGCTACCCGGCGGACCTCGTCCAGCGCCTGCTCGGCGCGGGCAAGGACATCGTCGTCCCGCACTGCGCCACGGCACCCGGCGGGCCGACGTACGACCTCAACACCTTCGTCCTGGCGCCCGGAGCCGCCACGCTCAACTGGGCCCAGTGGCTGCGCGACGGCATCCTTCAACCGCCCAGGGGCTTCGGCCGGACGTATCTCGACGAGTTGCGCGGACGCGGACTCGTCCGCGTCGATTCGGTCGGCGGAACGGCGCTATTGGTCCGTGCGGAGTTGCACCGCGACGGCCTCAATTTCCCGTCCTTCCCCTACCGGCAGCTCATCGAGACCGAGGGGCTGGCCGCGATGGCCCTGGACATGGGAACCGCCTGCTGGGCGCTGCCCGATCTGGAAGTGGTCCATCCGCACCACGGCACACCGCAGCCGGAGCCTGCCCTCCTGACCGTCACGCACAGTAGGTAGTCGTTTTGACACATCGAGTGACAAAACTTACGGTGACTTTGCTGCCCACGCCGCGACATACACCGGCATTCCTGGGCAGATCCCCCGCACCCCAAGGAAAGGTGCCACCGTGAAATCCCGTGTCATGACCTCACTGGCGCTGCCTGCCGCGCTGGCCACGGCCGGACTGCTCAGCACCGCGGAGGCGGCCTACGCCGCCATCGCTCCGGACACGCAGACCGGGACGGCGGCGTACGGGTACTCAGGACAGCCGATGAGCGGCGATGTCACCCTTGCGCCCGGGACCAGCCACCCCTGTGACCCGATAGGCAACGTCACGATCACCGACTACGGGCACTGCTGCCCGCCGGTGAACAACATGACCATCACGGACTACGGGCACTGCTGCCCGCCCGTGAACAACATGACCATCACCGACTACGGGCACTGCTGCAACGTCGGCAACGTCACCATCCCCGACTACGGCTGGTTCTGCAGGGTCGAGGACGACGACCCCGGATTCGAGCGCGGGTTCGGCCACCAGCACGAGCACGCGGCCGGCACCCACGCCCCCCAGCGTGCGGAGCGCACGCACCGCTGACGCGGGATCCGTTCGCCGTGTCCGGCCGTGGGCCCGCGGAAGCGGCCCGGGGGGACGGCCGGCGCGCGGAACACCGGCGCCCGGCCCGCCCGATTCCCCCTCCCGATCCCACGCCCACCCACTCCCATCACCCCCGGCCCCACTCCCGATCCCGTTCCCGCCCCGAACCGAAAGACCGCGCATGTCACACAACCCCGACCCCGTGGTCTCGGTGGTCATCCCCTGCCATGACTACGCCCGCTACCTTCCCCAGGCCGTGTCCAGCATCCTTGCCCAGACCTTCCGGGACTGGGAGCTCCTCATCGTCGACGACGGCAGCACCGACAACACCCTCGAGGTCGCCCGGTCCCTGATCGCCCGCCACCCCGACCGGCGCATCAGGATCGTCCAGCGGGCGAACGGCGGCGTCTCGGCCGCCCGCAACACCGGGATCGAGGCGGCCACCGGCCGCTACGTCCTTCCGCTGGACGCCGATGACGTGATCGCTCCCACGATGCTCGAGAAGACCGTCGCGGTCCTGGACGACAGCCCCGGCATCGCGATCGCCTCCACGGATGTGTTCACGTTCACCGACGACGATCTGCCCCCGCAGGCGATGTCCCTCCCCGCCTACAGCCGGGAACTGATGCTCCAGCGGCTGATCATGTTCTACTGCTCGCTGTACCGCCGGGAGGTCTGGCGGACCGTGGGCGGCTACGACGAGAGCATGCGGGCCGGAGAGGACTGGGACTTCTGGGTCGGCTGCGTCGAGCACGGCTTCGATGCCCACCACATCCATGAGCCGCTGTTCGGGGCGCGCAACAAGGACACGGGCCTCCACGTGGAAGCCGCCGAGAACGACCTGGCCATCCGGGCGCGGATCGTGGCCAACCACCCGAGCCTGTTCAAGCCGATCAGCCGTGGCTGGGCACAGGCCGTGCTCGGCCAGGACGCGGAAGCCTGCCTGCCGGACGAACGCGTGCCCGACGACATCCTCACCCGGGCCGCCGAGATGGATCACTTCCTCACCGCGGTGATGGCCCTGCAGCGCACGGCGCGGGTGCAGCACTACCACATCCAGCGGCTGGAGAAGGAACTGGCGGCACACCGCCACGCGGCCGGCTCTCCCGCCCAGGACCCGACCACGTCGGCGGTGTCCGCCGTCTAGCGTCGTGCTCAGGCCGCGCCGATGCTCGCACCGCCGTCGACGCGCAGGATCTGACCGGTGATGAAACCCGCCTTCTTGGAGAGCAGGAAGGCGATGGCGGCCGCGAGCTCGTCCGGGCGCCCGAACCTTCTCATGGGAACACCCGCCAGGTAGCGGGCGGCTGAGGCGGACCCGGGCGGGTTGTTCTCCCGGAACAACTCGGTCTCGGTGGGGCCCGGGGCGACGGCGTTGACGGTGATCCCGTGTGCCGCGAGCTCTCCGGCCCAGCCCCGCGTCAAGAACTCATTGGCGGCCTTGGCCGCACCGTAGGACGTTCGATCGGGCAACCCCAGGGTGACCAGGCTGGTGACGTTCACCACGCGGCCCCAGGACCGTTCGAGCATGCCGGGCAAGGCGGCCTGGACGATCTGGACCGCGGTGCGCACGTTCATGTCGAGAACCGCGTCGAGGTCGGACAGAGCGACCTGCCCGACGGGCGCGGGTCGCACCATACCCACATTGTTGACCACGGCGTCGACCGGTCCCGCGCCCATCACTTCGCCCAGGACCTGATCGGTGGCCGCGCGGTCGGCAAGGTCGGCCTCGTAGAACTCGCCGGGAAACGACTGCGGTGCGCTGCGGGCGATGCCCACGGGAGTGTGGCCGTCTCCTGCCAGCTGCTCCGCGAGGGCGCGGCCGATGCCTTTGGACGCGCCCGTGATGAGTACTCGCCTACGGGGCATGGGTTCACTCCTTTGCTGCGCGGATCCGCGCACCGATCGCGGGTGAGGGCCGGGGGCCCGGCCCGAAGAGTGGGCTGCCGTCTTTGACAGGCCCGTCATGTTTGACACTGTTGCAAACTTTGACGACACCGCGGGCATCCCCGCCCGCGGCTGTCTGTCGACCAAGACGGCCACCGACGCCCGGGCCGGAACAGAGCTCATCCGGGCCGCGCTCCGCGGGCTGCTGGACGGTCTGGAACGCGTCCTCGCCGAGCGGCTCTCCCGGGACGACGCCGTCGGTCTGCTCACGGTCCCGCCGGTCGAGGCGGCGCGGGTCCTGGTCACCATGACGCGCGGCAACGTCGTCATCGAAAGCGTGTACCGGGATCCGTCCCGGCTGCGGACCGCGGTCAAGACCCTGGTCGACATGATCATCCGCGCCGACTGACGGCCCTCGCCGGCACCCGGCGGTCCCTCCCTCCGACGCGATCCCGGGTGTACCGTTCCTTCCCGCTGGAGCAGGCGGCCGACGCCTGGCGGGCTGTCCAGGAGGAGGGCCGCACCCGCGGCCGGATCGTGCTGGACATCGACGCCAACTGACGTCAGCCCCCTACCTGCGGCTTCATCGCGGGCAGGGGGCTTCGGTGCACGGCAGCCGCGAGGGCCGATGCGCGAACTCTCAGCGCAGCGCCGCCTCGCCCGAGTACACCGCACGCAGCGCGCGCTCGACCGTCTCCTCGTTTTCGCCGACCGGGGCCACGTAGTCCAGGATGCCGCGTGCCGCGGTCTCGCCGACGGTGCGGGTGATGACCCATGTGGCGAGGTACTGGGACGACAGGCAGCCGCCCGCCGTGGCGATGTTTCCCTCGGCGTGGAAGGGGGCGTCCAGTACGGTGACGCCGCCGGCCTCGACGAAGGGGCGGCTCTTCTGGTCCGTGCAGGCGGGCATGCCGTTCAGCAGCCCGAGCCGCGAGAGCACCAGCGCGCCGGAGCACTGGGCGCCGATCAGCTGGCGTGAGGGGTCGAGGGGGAGGCGGGAGATCAGTTCGTCGTCGGCGACTACCTCGCGCGCCTTCACGCCGCTGCCGATCAGGACGACGTCGGCTTCGGTCACGAACTCCATCGGGCGCTGGCCGGTGACCTCGACGCCGTTCATGGAGGCGACCACCGGCGTCGGTGTGGTGATGAAGGCCTCCAGGCCGTCCTTGCGGCATCGGTTGATCAGCGCGGAGGCGATGAAGCTGTCGAGCTCGTTGAATCCGTCAAAGGTGACCACGGCTACCTGCGGCATGGCATCTCCTCACGTGCGGTAAGGCGGCTCGATAAGCGGCTCAGTGTCCCCCGGGCGCCGGGACCGGGTCGCGGGCCAATCCGGGGGCGGTGGCTCATCGGGCCATAAGACCTCTTAAGGACTTACGCTGAAATCGTCCGCTGCGGCCGCACAACCGAGGGACGGGACGGTGAGCTACGCATGGCCAAGTACGAGCAGATCGCCGATGCCCTGCGGCAGAGCATCCGCGCGGGTCAGCTGCTGCCCGGGGAGCGGCTTCCGGCCGAGGACAAGCTCGCGGCGCGGTATCGGACCAGTGTGCCGACGCTGCAGCGGGCGCTGTCGGAGCTGGTGGCCGAGGGGCTGATCGACCGGCGGCACGGGGTGGGGACGTTCGTCCGCACTCCGCGCCGGCGGGTCATGCGGAGCAACGACCGGCACCAGTGGGAGAAGGACCGGGTGCGCCGGTCCACGGCGGAGCGGCTGCGGACCGGGTCCACCGAGCACGACACCGGGCTGGAGGTGACCGACCTCGCCTTCCACGCCGAGTACCGCGACGCGAAGGCCGACGAGGACCTGGCGTCGGTCTTCGGGGTCCCCATGGGCACGCGGGTGCTGGAGCGTATCTACCGCACCAACTGCCGCGCGGAGGACGCGCCGTTCGCCCTGGTGCACTCCTACCTCGTCCACGACGTGGTGGCCGCCAATCCGGATCTGCTCGACGCCGCCAACGAGCCCTGGCCCGGCGGCACCCAGAATCAGCTCTACACGATCGGCATCGAGCTGGACCGCGTAGAGGAACGGATCACGGCCCGGCCGCCGACGGTGGAAGAGGCAGAAGCCCTCGGGCTGAAGAAGGGGGTGTCGGTGATCGTCCTGCGCAAGATCTGTACGGATATCCGCGACCGGGTCGTGGAGGTCTCCGACGTGACGCTGTGCGGAGACCGTACGGAGCTCGTCTTCACCACGTCCCTGAAGAGATGGTGACCATGCCGAACCCCCTGATGGTGACCATGCCGCACACCCTGAGGACCATATGAACACCATCACCGTCATCACCGCGGTCCACGCCCCGGGCGCCGAGCATCTGCCGGACGCCTACAAGTCGTTGTGCGAGCAGGAGCTGCCGGACGGCTGGGACTGGCAGTGGGTCATCCAGGAAGACGGCGAGACCGACGCCGTACGCCCCTACGTCCCCGACGACGCCCGCGTCAGCTTCGGCCAGGGCCGGGCCGGCCGGGCCGCGATGGCCCGCACGATGGGGCTCTCCCGCGCCGAGGGCGAGTACGTCAAGGTGCTGGACGCCGATGACATGCTCACCCCCGGCGCCCTCGCCCGCGACCTCCGCGCGCTCACCGGCCACCCCGATCTCGGCTGGGCCACCTGCCGCGCCCTGGACCTGCTGCCCGACGGCTCCACCGTCGGCTTCGAGGGCGATCCGCCGCAGGGGCCCATCGCGCGCGGCGCCCTCCTCGAGTTCTGGCGGGCGAACGACTACCGTGCCCAGGTCCACCCCGTCACCCTCTTCGTCCGCCGGGACCTGCTCCTCGCCCTCGGCGGCTGGATGGCCCTGCCCGCGTCCGAGGACACCGGCCTCCTCATGGCCCTCAACGCGGTCAGCCGCGGCTGGTTCACCGCCGAGACCGGCCTGCTCTACCGCAAGTGGCCCGGCCAGGTCACCAGCCAGTCCGCCCACACCGACGAGGCCGAGCGCGCGGCCCGCTTCGCGGTGGTCGAGGCCCGGGCCCGGGTCCTGGCCGCCATGGACGGCTGGCGCTACGACGCGCGCTAGATGTACTGACCCGAGAGATTGGGGACGCGGCTGGCGGGTGGCAACCCCTTCAGGGCGGTGTGTCTCCGATGGTGGTTGTAGTTGTGCAGCCACGCGGGGAACGCGTCGCGGCGTTCCTGTTCACTGAGGTAGGGCCTGGCGTAGACCCATTCGTCAAGGAGGGTGCGGTTGTAGCGTTCGACCTTCCCGTTGGTCTGTGAGCGGTGGGGGCGGGTGTGCGGTGGACCATGTGGGTCTTTCTGGTTTGAGGATGACGATGGGCCGGGCACGGGTGGTGTCCCGAGGCCCCGGCCATCTCGCGGGCGCTCACGAACGGTGTGGTGTCGAAGTGGTCGATGTTCAGCGGGTTGTCGCGCCTGCTTAGGGCCGCTTGGGATCCAGGGGGCTTTGCGGGCGCAGGTTGCCTTGGTCGTCGAGGTCGTTCAGCACCGCAGGCAGCCCCTTGGTGAGCATCTTGGTGCGGATGGTGCCAAGGATCTTGGCCATGAAGTAGCCTCCGGCCCCGGTGAAGCCGGTGTGGTCGTAGGTGAAGCGCGTTCCGCTGCCGTGCGGTGTGAGTCGGTAGGCGACCTCAGTGACCTCGCCACCGCTTTCGTCCTGCCACGAGTAGCGCAGCAGCGAAGGCTCGCGTACCTCCAGCACCTCGCACAGTACGACGCCGCTCCAGCCCGGCTTGGGGTTCGCGATGAACTTGAACTTGGTGCCGACCGTGGTGGCGAAGCCCGCTGGCCGAGCGCCGGCGCCGGTGGCCGTCCACAGCGGAATCAGCTCCGGATCGGTGACCGCGCGCCAGACCTTCTCCGGTGGATGCGGGTAGTCGCGGACGATGTGGATGACGCTCATTGAGGGCTCCTGTCGCATGCAGGCGTCAAGCCAGCGCATATTTCAGTGATGGTAAACTTACAGTAGCAGAAAATATTTTAGGGACTGGACTATGCTTCGGTGATGACCATGCGCACCGTGGATTGGACGGCCCTGCGCCCGCGTGACGAGGTACCCGCCGTCGAGGGGCTACGGGAGCGTAAGAAACGGCTTCTTCGACGGCAGCTGTCCGACACAGCCACCGAGATGTTCATGGAGAGGGGCTTCGACGCGGTACGGGTCGCCGAGATCGCAGAAGCCTGCGGGGTCTCGGAGAAGACGGTGTTCAACTACTTCCCGACCAAGGAATCCCTCGTCCTCGATCTGGGCGAGGCCACGATGGCCTCGCTGAGAGCCATCCTGGCCGATCCAGGCCTGTCGCCGGTCGACGCGGTGTTGAAGATCCTCTCCAGCGAGCTGGCCAACATCACGTCATGGCTGAGCTCTCAGAACGACCCGGCCGAGGCCAAGGCCATGCTTCTGCGCTTCGGCATGCTGGTGGGATCCACTCCGTCTCTGCGGGCCTATCAGCGCGACACCGCCGACAAGCAAGTCGCCGTAGCCGCCGAAGCCTTGGCCCAGCGAACCGGGATGAGCTCGGACGACCCCGAATCGCAGATCGCCGCAACCGCCCTGCTCGCTCTGTGGCCCATCCAGTTCCGGGCGCTGCGCAAGCACCTGAACCGCACCCAGACCTTCGAAGAACTGCACGACGCCGTGAGTGCCGACGTCCAACGCGCAGCCCGACTCATCGACGTCGGACTCAACTCGCTGGAGACCCGGCCAGAGCAGTCAGAGATTCAGACGTCCGGCCCCGGGGCGCCGTAAGCCACAGCGCCGCGATCGCAGCTTCCCCTGGTCGACCCCACCCTGTCACCAACCTCTGTGGGTAGAACAGCTGGACCTGCCGGGCGGCGGCACCGATGAGTTTGTGCGGCCTCCCCGGTCTGAGAGGTGGAGGAGCTCACCGACCCAGGAGGAGCTCACCGACCGCTTCCCCCGGAGGGGCATCATGAGGAAGATCACCGCCAGCCTGTTCATCTCGCTCGACGGGGTCGTGGAAGCTCCCGACCAGTGGCACTTCCCCTATTTCAACGACGAGATGGGCGCCGCCGTCGACGCGTCCTTCGCCACGGCCGACACCCTCCTCCTGGGCCGTAAGACCTACGACAGCTTCGCCGGCGCGTGGCCCGGCCGTGAGGCGGAGGGCGGCGAGGACGCCGGTTTCGCCAAGAAGCTCGGCGACGCCCGCAAGATCGTCGCCTCCCGCCAGGATCTGACGTTCACCTGGCGGAACTCCGAACTGCTCAAGGGAGAGCTGGCCGACGCCGTCACCGCGCTGAAGCGCGAACCGGGCGGGGACATCGCCCTCAGCGGCTCGGTCTCCGTCGTCCGGCAGCTCCTGGCGCACGGCCTGCTGGACGAGTTGCACCTGCTGGTGCACCCGATCGCCGTCCGCAAGGGCATGCGGCTGTTCGACGAGGCCGACACCACGGTCCCGCTGAGACTGCTGTCCTCCGCGACCTTCCGCACCGGCGTGCTGCACCTGGTCTACGCGCTGGCCGAGCCGACGGGCGACGCGACGTACGACGACGCCAAGGTCCACCTGCCCCGGGACGACCAGTAGCACCGTCCGCCACGCACCGTCTGCGTCAGGGCAAGGTCTCCGCGTCCACCCGCGAGAAGACCAGGTCGCTTTCCTCGGTGACCGGGCCCCGCCGGCGCATCGGCACCTCCGGCGCGCGCCGGAGTGCGTCCGGGTAGGTGCCCGCCGCGTAGTCGTTGGTCAGGCGGTAGACGTGGAAGCCGTGGGTCTTGAGGGCCGTCAGCAGTTCGTCCACGGAGTCGCCGAGGTCGGCCATGCGCTGGGGGGTGACCTCGACGGTCAGTTCGGCGTCGGGGCGCAGTTTGTCCAGCAGGGGGAGGAGGCCGCGGACGACCCCGCCCTCCGCGCCCTCCACGTCGACCTTGATCACCCTGGCGCGGGCGATCTCCTCCTCGGTGAGGAGGCGGGGCAGGGGCTGGGCCGCGATCTCGAAGGTGGACTCGGCCGGGCCGTCGTAGGGGACGACGCTGTTCGCGCCCATGTTGCGGGAGCTGGCGAGGATGAACGTCAGCAGCTCGTCGCGGTCGGAGACGGCCGCGTTGATCGCGCGGATGTTGGCGCATGCGTTGCGCCGTGCGTGCCGCAGGAGGATGCGGTGGAAGGCCGGCGAGGCTTCGATCGCCACCACCTTGCCGCGTGCCCCGACGAGGCGGGAGGCCAGGACGCTGTAGTAGCCGATGTTGGCGCCGACGTCCACGAAGACGTCCCCGGGCTTCAGGCGCCGCTGGAGCCACCGCGTCATGTGCGGTTCCCAGACGCCGAAGAGGTAGAGGTAGCGCTGGATGAGGTCCTGTGTGTCGACGGCGAACGTGGCGCCGAAGCGCGTACGGGCCAGGCGGTGCAGGGGGCGGTCCCGCAGGGCGGCGTTGAGGTGGTGCTCGACCAGGGCCCGCTTTCCGGCGCTCCAGGGCGCATGGCGGACGTACTCGCGGCCGAGGTCCAGAGCGGCCTGGTCGAGCCTGTTGATCACGGGGCCTCCCGGGGGTGCGCGCTCGTCGCTCGTTCGGCGTCGAGCCTCCCCCTGACATGGAAGCGCCCGACCGCTGGCGACGGGGGATGCACCAGCGGTCGGGCTGTACCTAAGAGTAACGCGGCTCCTCGCGTGTGGGAGCCGACTCCTCCCTCCGATAAGGAGTTGTGACCGCGATCACGCAACGTTCTCGCAACGTCGTCACCGACCGCAGGGAGGCTCGTACGACAGCCGCGGCAGATACTCGTCCCATTTCCCCGGTGTCAGCACGCCCCGGGTCATCGAGCAGATGCGTCGATCCGCCTCGTCCACGTCCAGGCTCCACAGCCGGACCGTGTCGGCGCCGCTGGACACCCCGAGCATCCGGTTCCCGCGGCTGAACGACAGGAAATTGCCGGTCTTGGCGTTGGGGCTCAGCGACTGGCCGATGGACGCGGCCTTGGAGGGGACGGTGACGTCCCACAGGCGGGCCGTGTTGTCGTTGCCGCCGCTCGCCAGGGTGCTGCCGTCCCGGCTGAACGACAGCGACACGATCGCGTCGGTGTGGCCGGTGAGCGGGGAGCGCAGCCGGGTCGCCCTGCCGGGGTCGGTGACGTTCCAGAGCCGGACGGTGTTGTCGTCGCTGCCGCTGGCCAGGGTGCGGCCGTCCGGGCTGTAGGCGAGCGCGTTGACGGGGCCGAGGTGTCCCGTGACGCGCGGGCCTCGTCGGACCGCGTGACGCGGGTCGGTCACGTTCCACAGCCGGATGGTGTTGTCCGCGCTGCCGCTGGCCAGGGTGCGGCCGTCCGGGCTGAAGACGAGGGAGTTGACATAGCCCTTGTGGCCGGTGAGCGGCGCGCCGAGCCGGCGGACCCGGGACAGGTCGGCGACGTTCCACAACTGGATGGTGTTGTCGTTGTACGCGGTCGCCATGACGCGCCCGTCCGGGCTGAAGGCCAGCGCGCCCGCGAACCGGGTCCGCAGGGGGACGGGCGGCCGGTAGGCGACGGGGCGGGCCGGGTCGGCGACGTTCCACAGCCGCACCTCGCGGTCGCCGGTCATCATCGCGAGGGTGTGGCCGTCGGGGGAGAAGGTCAGTTCACGGATCGCGCCCTCGCCGGGGCTGAACGGCTTGCCCAGCGACACCGGCCGGCGCGGCTTCTCCACGTCCCACAGCCGGACCTTCTCGTCCCGCCCGGCCGTGGCGAGCACCTGTCCATCCGGGCGGAACGCTCCGCTGCGGCCGACCATGTCCGACGTCGGCAGCGTCCACAGGCGGACCGTGTTGTCGCCGGTCCCGGTGGCGAGGGTGCGGCCGTCGGGGCTGAAGCCCAGGGCGTACATCTCGCCGCTGCTGCCCGCGAGCGGCTCGCCGACCTGCGAGGGGTACTCCGGATCGCTGACGTTCCACAGGCTCGCCGTGCTGTCCTGGCTGGCGGCGGCGAGCATGGATCCGTCCGGGCTGAAGGACACCGACCAGATGGGGCCGGTGTGGCCGGTGAGCGGCGAGCCCAGTGGCTCCGCGCGCCGCGGATCGCCGACCTTCCACAGCCGGACGGTGTTGTCCGCGCTGCCGCTGGCCAGCGTCCGGCCGTCGGGGCTGAAGGCCACCGAGTGCACCAGGTCCTTATGGCCGGTCAGCACCGTCTCGATCCGCTTCGGACGACGCGGATCGGCCATGTTCCAGAGCCTGATCGTGCCGTTGTCGCCACCGGCCGCCAGGGTGCGGCCGTCGGGGCTGAACGCCACGGAGCGTACGGCGGCGGTGTGGCCGGTCAGCGCGCCGAGCGGCCTCGGCCGGCCCGGGCGGCTCATGTCCCAGAGGCGAACGACGCGATCTTCGGTGGCCGTGGCCAGGGTGCGTCCGTCCGGGCTGAAGGCGAGCAGATAGATCGTGCCGTCGTGGCGGGACAGGGGCGCGCCGAGCGGGCGCGGGTGGCGGGGGTTCCGCACGTCCCACAGCCGGACCGTGCCGTCGTCGCCGGCGCTGGCCAGGGTGCGGCCGTCCGGGCTGAAGACCGCGCTGCTCACCCAGCTGGTATGGCCGGTGAGGGGTTTGCCTAGCGGTTTGGGGCGGGCCCGGTCGCTCACGTCCCACAGCCGTACGGTCCGGTCGTAGCTGGCGGTGGCCAGCAGCCGTCCGTTCGGGCTGAAGGTGGTGAGGTAGACGGCGCCGGTGTGGCCGTGGAGCGGGGTGGCCAGCGGCGCGTTCACCACCGAGAGCAACCGGTTCTTCGTGGCCTCGTCGTCCGGCCGCAACCGGTGTGCCACCAGCGCGAGTTGGGCGGAGAGCGACGGATCCGTGTACTGGAAGCGATCGGCTTCGGTCACCACCTGCTCGAACACCGCGTCGTCCCGCTGCTGCCAGGCGACCACCGCCGTACCGGCCGCCAGGACCGCCAGGACGACCAGAGCCGACACCGCACCCCGGCTGAGCCACACCGTGCGCCGGCGCAGCCGGACGGACGCGGCCAGGAACTCCACCGCGCTGCGGGTCAGATAGGTGCCGCCGGCGGTCTTCGCCCAGGTGTGGGCCTGCTCCAGGCGGGAGCCCCGGTAGAGCAGCGACGCGTCGCGGTTCGAGCCCTCCCAGGCCCGGCCGTCCTCCTCCAGCCGCTGGCGCACCAGATGGTCGTTCCGGTCCTCGTCGATCCAGTCGCGCAGCCGTGGCCAGGCGTGCAGCAGCGCCTCGTGGGTGATCTCCACGGTCTCCGCGTCGAGCGTCACCAGGCGGGCGCGGACCAGCGCTTCGAGCGATTCCTCCGTCTTGCCCGGGTCCGTCGACTCCTTCGCGAGCTGGTGCCGCGTCCCCCGCCTGCGGGTGGCCTGGGTGTCCTCGCCCAGCCGGACCAGCCGCAGCAGCAGCAGCCGCGCGGCCGTGCGCGCCTCGGTGTCGAGGTCGGACCAGGCGCGCTCGGCGGTGGCCGCCACGGCGCCCTGGATGCCGCCCGCCGCGCGGTAGCCGGCCAGCGTCAGCCGTCCCGCCTTGCGCCGCTGCCAGGTGGCGAGCAGGGCGTGGGACAGGAGCGGCAGTACGCCCGCGTCATGCGTGCCCCGAGGGCTGTCGGCGCTCACTTCACGGACGATCAGCTCGGCCAGCCCGGGTTCGAGTTCCAGCCCCACGGCCTTGGCCGGGCCGGTCACCGCTTCGCGCAACTCGGCGGTGGTCAGCGGCCCGAGCACCATGTGCCGGTGCTGCAGCGCGTCGGCGAGTTCGGGATAGGCCAGGCACAGCTCGTAGAAGTCGGCGCGGATGCCGAGGACGACGAGCACAGGGGGCGGCTCGCCGGGGCCGTCGGGCGTGCAGACGGCGTGGAGGAGCTGGATGAACGCGCGCCGGTCCGCCTCGTCGGAGCCGAGGGTGAACGCCTCCTCGAACTGATCCACGATCACCACCGGACGGGCGGCGGTGGACGTCTCGCGGTCCGCCCACGCCGTGACGGCCTCGCGCACCGCCCGCGCGAACCCGCGGGTGCCGGGCTCCGGAGCCTCGGTGCCGGACTCCCGCGCCTCGGTGCCGGGCTCGCGCGCCTCCGGTTCGGCCGACGTGGGGACGACGTCCGCGAGTTCGGGTATCCGGCGGGCCAGCTCGGCGAGCGGATCGGCGCCCGGCACGAGCTGCAGCACCCGCCGCTCGCGCAACGCGGGCACCAGCCCGGCGTTCAGCAGGGAGGACTTCCCCGCCCCGGAGGCGCCCACGAGCACGACCAGGCCGCCCGTCTCCTCCGCCGCGCACAGCTGGGCGACGAGGGCGTCCGTGCTCCGCTCGCGGCCGAAAAACCACCGGGCGTCCTGCTGACGGTAGGAGGCCAGCCCCCGGTACGGGCAGACGCCACCGGAGACGGCCGGGGTTTCGGCCGGCGGCCGTTCCTCTTCTTCCGCGGACGCGTCGGGGCGCTCGCCGACCGGGTCGGCCACCGCGCGTTCCCACAGCCGCTGCCAGTGGGCCATGTCGTACAGGCCCTTGGACACCGGCACGGGCCGCGCGCGGCGGGCGTCGGGTATCAGGACGAGCAGGACGGCCGCGAGGGCGATGAACTGGGCGGGTACGTTCTTGGCCCGTCGCCAGTCGCTGATCCGCTGGGCGGAGACCCGTACGGGACGCCCTCGCTCATCGGCCCGCTGGAGTCGGACGACCGCCTCGGACACGCTCTTGAGGGGAGGGTTGCCGGCCTCCCGGTACAGCAGCGCGAGGCGTTCCGCGAAGGCTGTGCGTGCCCCCGAGTCGGAACTCAAGGTCTCCACTCCTTACTTCCCCCGCGCTCTGAACATCCGGACCGGAAAACTCACTTTATACGGCTGACCAGCGGTGAAGCCGGTAATGCGATACCGGAACCTCCTCGGTGAGAGGCACAACTGGCAGGATCATGGCGCAGTAGCGCACCCCACCACGAGCCGCCCGGCAAGGCCATCAGCTCAGCGCACGGAGAGACAACCCATGACACCGCAAGTTCTCGGTCAGCTTTCGTCGACGTCATACGTTTCGCCGGAGCCACGAGACGGCGGTCGCGGGCCCGTCGCATGAGTTCGAGAGATCCGTGGAGCCGGTCCCGTCCGGACGGCTGTCGCATCGACCACGGATCCGGCCTCCGCACCTGATCCGCGCCGGCACGGCGCGGATCGCCACCGCCCCACGGTTCGGCACCGGTCCCCACGAGGGGAGGGACCGGCGCCGAACGTGGGAGCGGGTCAGGTCATCGGGGCGCGGCGGGCCAGTCGCCGGGGCCGCCGCCGTTCCATTCGATCAGCTCGGGGTTGTCGAGGGTCGCGTTCTCTTCCAGCACACCCGCGCGCTGCAGGAGCCGCCGGAGCTCGTCCGCGCTCACCACCACGCCGACGTCCTGGCCGTCGATCAGCACACGACGGCGGCCGTCCAGCGGTTCGTCCACCACGACGCGGGCAGGGGCCGGGGTCTTGTCCTCCATAGCACCAGGCTCGCCGCATCCGGCGCCGCCCGCACCTCGGGCGGGACGCCGACGAGGCCGAACGGCAGAGGGACGTACCGACGAGGCCGAACGGCAGAGGGACGTACCGACGAGGCCGAACGGCAGAGGGCCCGGCCCACGGGGCCGACGGCAGAGGGCCTGGGACCGGTCACCCGGTCCCAGGCCCTCCGTCATGCCGGTCGTGCGGTGGTGCGGTCGCGCCGATCCTGCCGGTCGTACGTCGTGCGGTCGTGCCCGTCAGCCGCAGCAGCCGCCGCACTGGCACGGACCGCCGGACTGGCAGCCGCAGCCGCAGCCCGATCCGCAGCCGCATGCGCCGACCGGGTTGCCGACGGGTTGGGTCGGAGGGGTTTCGGGCTTGGAGAGGTCCGCCATGCGTCGCCTCCTCGGGAGGGGTCACGTCACCTGCTCTTCATGGTGCCGACGACCCGGCGGCCGCGCGCAGGGGCGCGTCGACGGCGCTTCGATGCACGCCGTCGCGGACGCTCACGCCCCTTCGACGTCTCCCTGCGGGGACATCTCGTCGGCGTGCTCACCGGTGACCAGGTAGACCACGCGCTTGGCGACGGAGACCGCGTGGTCGGCGAACCGCTCGTAGTAACGGCCCAGCAGCGTGACGTCCACGGCGGTCTCTATGCCGTGCTTCCAGCGGTCGTCCATCAGGTGCTGGAAGAGGGTGCGGTGCAGCAGGTCCATCGCGTCGTCGTCCTGCTCCAGCTGGAGCGCGAGGTCGACGTCCTTGGTGATGATGACCTCGGCGGCCTTCGCCATCAGCCGCTGCGCGAGCTGGCCCATCTCCAGGATCGTGGCGTGCAGATCGTGCGGCACGGCCGAGTCCGGGAAGCGGAGCCGGGCCAGCTTGGCGACATGCTGCGCGAGGTCGCCGGAGCGCTCCAGATCGGCGCTCATCCGCAGGCTGGTCACCACGATCCGCAGATCGGTGGCGACCGGCTGCTGCCGGGCCAGCAGGGCTATCGCCCGTCCCTCCAGATCCCGCTGCAGATCATCGACCTTCTCATCGGCGGCGATGACGCTCTCGGCGAGCTTGAGGTCCGCGTCGAGAATGGCAGTGGTGGCACGGCCGATGGCCGAACCGACGAGCCGGGCCATGTCGACCAGGCCGTCCCCGATCGAATCAAGCTCCTCGTGGTACGCGTCCCGCATCACTGACCTCTTTCACTGACTCTCGGTGACGATCTCTGACAGGTTTCTGGCAGATCTCCGTGGCTTTTGCCCTCGAGGGCCCCACACTTCCACGCTCCGGCCGGAACGCGTCCGCTTCCGGCATCGGGCGTTAATCACACCTAACTCCCAGGTGAACTCTCGGCAACGTGACCCCGGCCGCCCCGTGTGACACCTGCCCGGCGAAACGTCCGGAGTGAACCGATACCGACGCCGCGGTGAACTCTCGGCAACGTATGACCAAGGGGATCGTCACGGGGCTGTGGAGCGGTCTCGCCGCCCGCATAACCTGGACGCATGAACGTGAACGCGGCGATCGCCGCAGTGGCGGCGCTCGCCGGGTTGTGCACCGGCGTCATCGCCATGCTGGCGTTCCGCTGGAGCGAGCGTGAACAGGCGAAGCCTACGCGCTCCTCACTGCATACCGACGCCGTGCTGCCGCCCGGCGTCGACACCGTCCTGTCGGTGCTGCGCTCCTCGGCCGTCGTCCTCGACGAAGCGGACGCCGTCGTCAAGGCAAGCTCGGCCGCGTACGCGCTGGGCCTGGTGCGCGGCGGCAAGCTGGCCGTGGAGCCGATGCTGGCGATGGCCCGAGACACCCGGCGGGACGGTGAGATCCGCCAGATCGAGCTGGATCTGCCGCGCCGCGGCACCGGCCGGGGCGGGGACGCGCTCGCGGTGTCCGCCAGAGTGGCCCCGCTGGGCTCCCGGCTGGTCCTGCTGCTGGTGGAGGACCTCACCGAGGCCCGCCGGATCGAGGCCGTGCGACGGGACTTCGTCGCCAACGTCAGCCATGAGCTCAAGACCCCGGTCGGCGCCCTGTCCCTGCTGTCCGAGGCCGTGATGGACGCGTCCGACGACCCGGAGGCGGTCAACCGCTTCGCCGGCCGGATGCAGGTCGAGGCGACCCGGCTGACCAGCCTCGTCCAGGAGCTCATCGACCTCTCCCGGGTGCAGAACGACGACCCGCTGGAGGACGCCGAGCCGGTCCGGGTGGACGAGCTCGTCGCCGAGGCCATCGACCGGTGCCGCCACCAGGCGGGCACCAAGCAGATCACGATGGCCACGGGCGGCACCGCCGATCTGCACGTCTGGGGCAACCGCGGCCAGCTGGCCGCCGCGCTCGGCAACCTCGTCGAGAACGCGGTCAACTACAGCCCGGCCCGTACCCGCGTCGGCATCGCCGCCCGCCGCATCCCCGCCACCGGCGGGGACCTGATCGAGGTCGCCGTGACCGACCAGGGCATAGGCATCTCCGAGAAGGACCGCGAGCGGATCTTCGAGCGCTTCTACCGGGTCGATCCGGCCCGCTCGCGGCAGACCGGCGGGACCGGGCTCGGTCTCGCCATCGTCAAACATGTGGCCGCCTCGCACGGCGGGGAGGTCACCGTGTGGAGCGCCGAAGGACAGGGCTCCACCTTCACCCTGAGACTCCCGGAAGCCGGTGCGGCACGGGACCGGGACCGCTCGAGGAGCCAGCCGAGCGAGTCGAGCGAGTCGTACGACACCGGAGCAGACCTCGATGGCGAGGACCACGGCCGGCCGTACGAGACCTTCACCAATGAACCACTCTCTGCCCCGGAGGTCCTTCCGTGACCCGAGTTCTGGTCGTCGAGGACGAGGAATCGTTCAGCGACGCGCTGTCGTACATGCTTCGCAAGGAGGGATTCGAGGTCGCGATCGCGACGACGGGGCCCGAGGGCCTCGACGAGTTCGAGCGCAACGGCGCCGACCTGGTGCTGCTCGACCTGATGCTGCCGGGCCTGCCCGGTACGGAGGTCTGCCGCCAGCTGCGCGGCCGGTCCAATGTCCCGGTGATCATGGTGACCGCCAAGGACAGCGAGATCGACAAGGTGGTCGGGCTGGAAATAGGCGCCGACGACTATGTGACCAAGCCCTTCTCCTCACGTGAGCTGGTCGCCCGGATCAGAGCCGTACTGCGCCGCCGCGGTGAGCCGGAGGAGATCACCCCCGCCGCCCTGGAGGCCGGTCCGGTCCGGATGGACGTGGACCGCCATGTGGTCACGGTCGGCGGCGGCAAGGTGGACCTCCCGCTGAAGGAGTTCGACCTGCTGGAGATGTTGCTGCGGAACGCGGGCCGGGTGCTGACCCGGATGCAGCTGATCGACCGCGTCTGGGGCGCGGACTATGTGGGCGACACCAAGACGCTCGACGTCCACGTCAAGCGACTCCGGGCCAAGATCGAGCCCGACCCGGGTGCGCCTCGGTACCTGGTCACGGTGCGGGGTCTGGGCTACAAGTTCGAGCCGTAAGCCATATCCGTGAAGCCGGACCCATGCGCGAGGGCGGCCCTGGAAAGCTCCAGGACCGCCCTCGCGCATGTCCGGGGCCGGTCTCGGTGACCGGCCCCGGTGACGGTCTCAGTGACCGCCGCCGTTCGGGGTCGGCTCGCCCGTCGCGATGCCGTTCGTGGCGCCGCCGCTCTCGGAGCCCGGCTGGCCGCTCGCCGTGTCGCCCGGCTTGTTGGTCGCCGTGCCGGACGGGGTGCCGCTGGGCTTGCCACTGGGCGTACCGCTCGGCGTGCCACCGGGCGTCGCCGAGCCCGACGGCTTGGCGGTCGGCAGCTGGGACGGGCCCCAGCCCTTGAAGTAGCTCGTCGCCGGGACCACGAACGCGGTGACCGGGATATTGCCGGTCGAGCTGAGGTCGAAGACGACCCGTTCCGCGTTGCCGTCCTTGGCGGCCTCGCGCCCGTCGCTGATGACGGCGGAGGCGTTGCCCTTGCCGCCGAAGGCCACCGAGCCGCCGGCCGGGACGACGACCGGGCCGCTCTTGCCCTTGGCCGGGCTGAGCTTCACCCGCGCCTTGGTGCCGGGGAGGGTGATGGCCTTGACGGTCTGGGCCCCCTTGCCGTTGTTGAAGAGCCGGCCGGTGACGACGGCCGGGCCCTTCGCCTTGCGGTCCGGCTGGGTCACCACCGTGGCGTTCTGGATCTTGATATCGCCGACAGCGGTCGCGGCGTTGTCGGGCTTGACCTCCAGCGTCTGCGCGTCGTTCCCGGCTCCGCAGGCGGAGAGCGGGGCGACCGAGACCACGATGGCGGCTGCGGCGAGGGCGCCGCGTCGAAGGCTGCTGCTCACGGCGGCGGCATCTCCTAGGACGAGGTAGACGAGGTAAAGATTGGATCAGCGCGCTTAGATTACCGATCCGCCCTCTTCGGCCTGCACCCGACCCGCCCCAAGGCGCTCGGCCCCGGCCGGCGCATCCGTGCGCTGCCGGTTCCGGCATGCGTTACGAGGTCCGTACGGGGTCCGTACGACGCCCGTACGGCGCCGTCCTGAAGTCCCGAATATCGGCTCGGCCGTTCACGCGGGAGATTATCGGTAAGGAATCCATGCATGTCCGAGAATTGATCACACACTTGATGCGCTCTGTGTGATCAAGTCTGTGATCAATTCGCGAATCGGGGCCGGATCGCTCGCTCCTGATCCGAACGGAGTAGCGGAAGTCCATCGACTGGACTCCGGCAAAACGGGACGTACGCCCACTCGTCCGGGCTTCTTCGGGTGCGTAACGGGCGGGTTTCCGGGTGCCCGGACAGCCGCTCCCACCTGCGAATACCCGGTTCCGCACGCCTCGTGCAGCACGTTCCGGCCGCACTTGTCAAGCCCCGAGATATGCCCTGACCTGCGAAAACGCCATTCAGAAGAAGGCGTTCCCGTGTTACCCTGGATAGCCACGGAAGGGGTACCTGTCACATGACGTTCAAGGTTGGCGACACCGTGGTCTATCCCCATCACGGGGCCGCGCTGATCGAGGCCATCGAAACTCGCCAGATCAAAGGCGTGGACAAGACCTACTTGGTGCTGAAGGTCGCTCAGGGTGACCTGACGGTTCGTGTGCCGGCGGACAATGCGGAGTTCGTCGGTGTGCGTGATGTGGTCGGCCAGGACGGGCTGGATCGGGTCTTCGAGGTGCTGCGTGCACCGTATGCGGAAGAACCGACGAACTGGTCCCGTCGTTACAAGGCAAATCTCGAGAAGCTCGCCTCCGGCGATGTGATCAAGGTGGCCGAGGTCGTGCGCGATCTGTGGCGCCGAGAGCGTGAGCGCGGACTCTCCGCCGGTGAGAAGCGCATGCTCGCCAAGGCCCGCCAGATCCTGGTGAGCGAGCTCGCTCTCGCCGAGAGCACCAATGAGGACAAGGCCGAGGCTCTGCTCGACGAGGTTCTCGCGTCCTGAATATCAATGCCGTGGTGCCCGAGTGACTCAGACCTCTTATTCCCGCTAAGTCGTCTGTCGCCGGGCGCTGCGGCATGCGTACGCACCGGACGCCGTGATCCCCATGCGGTGATCCCTTGGATCTCCACGTGGTGATCTCTGACGAGCCCCCGGTCGTCGCACTCTGTGCCGGTGCGCTCAGCCACGCCACGGTGCGCGGTACAAGGTGTGCCGGGCCCGGGCAGCTGACTCGACCGGACGTCACGGAAGGGGCCGGTCGGGCCATCGCGCCCGGCACGCTGTGGCCATACCCATCTCGGCTGAGGAAGCAAACCTGAACGCCAACTCAATGTCCGCGACCCCGGATCACGGCGGCTCCGGCGCGTCCGGCCGACCCGCCCGCACCGCCGCCGTGATCCCCGCCGCGGGCCGCGGCGTGCGGCTGGGCCCGGGCGCCCCCAAGGCGCTGCGTCCGCTGAGCGGCACACCCATGCTCGTCCACGCCGTACGGGCGATGGCCGGATCCCGCTCCGTCTCCCTCGTCGTCGTGGTCGCCCCGCCGGACGGCGCCGACGAGGTACGGCGGCTGCTGGACGCGTATCCGCTGAGCGGCAGCCTCAGCGACACCACCGAGGTGGTGGTCGTGCCCGGCGGCGAGACCCGCCAGGAGTCGGTGCGCAAGGGGCTGGCCGCCGTCCCCGAGACCGTCACCACCGTGCTGGTGCACGACGCGGCGCGGCCGCTGGTGCCGGTGGACACGGTGGACGCGGTCGCCGCCGCCGTACGGGACGGATCGCCCGCCGTCGTCCCGGCGCTGCCGCTGGCCGACACCGTCAAGCAGGTCGAGCCGCGCACCGGGGAGCGGGCCGGCGAGCCCGAACCGGTCGTCGGCACCCCCGAGCGCGCCCTGCTGCGCGCCGTCCAGACCCCGCAGGGCTTCGACCGCGCCACGCTCGTGGCCGCCCACGAGAAGATCGCCCTGGAGGGCGAGGGCGCGACGGACGACGCGGGCATGGTGGAGCGGCTCGGCGTCGAGGTCGTGGTCGTCCCCGGCCATGAGGAGGCGTTCAAGGTGACCCGGCCGCTGGACCTGGTGCTGGCCGAGGCGGTTCTGGCGCGCAGGAGGGCGAACGATGGCTTCTGACCCGGTAGCGCTCCCCCTGGTGGGCATCGGCACGGATGTGCACGCCTTCGAGAAGGGCCGTGAGCTGTGGTGCGCGGGGCTGCTGTGGGACGGTGAGGAGTACGGAGAGTACGGACTGGCCGGCCACTCCGACGGCGATGTGGCCGCGCACGCCGCCTGTGACGCGCTGTTCTCCGCCGCCGGGCTCGGCGATCTCGGCGCCCACTTCGGCACCGACCGCCCCGAGTGGTCCGGCGCCGCGGGCACCACGCTGCTCGCCGAGGCGGCCCGGATCGTGCGGGACGCGGGCTTCGAGATCGGCAATGTGGCGATCCAGGTGATCGGCGTGCGACCCAAGATCGGCAAGCGGCGCGAAGAAGCGACGAAGGCGCTGACGGCGGCGGTGGGCGCCCCCGTCTCGGTGTCCGGTACGACCACGGACGGCCTGGGCCTGACCGGCCGCGCCGAGGGCCTCGCGGCGATCGCCACGGCGCTGGTGGTCCGGCGGTAGCGGGGGCGCTGGTGGTCCGGCGGTAGTGGGGACGCTGGTGGTCCGGCGGTAGCGGGGCGGGGACGTTCGGCTGCCGCCCACGCGTCCCACGCCCCCGGTTTCGTCCCGAGTGTCACGCTTCTGTGTCCCCGCCGGGGAAGCCGCACAGGGCACCGTTCACTTCCCACTACCCTTGATGCGTGACTATTCGCCTGTACGACACCAGCGCCCGGCAGATCCGTGACTTCACCCCGCTCAGGCCGGGCTGTGTCTCGATCTACCTGTGCGGCGCGACCGTGCAGGCGGCCCCGCACATCGGGCACATCAGGTCGGGGCTGAACTTCGACATCATGCGCCGCTGGTTCGCCCACCGCGGCTACGACGTGACGTTCATCCGCAATGTCACCGACATCGACGACAAGATCATCGCGAAGTCGGCGGAGCAGAAGCGGCCGTGGTGGGCGATCGGCTACGAGAACGAGCGCGCCTTCAACCAGGCGTACGACATCCTCGGCTGCCTCCCCGTGACCTATGAGCCGCGGGCGACCGGTCATGTCCCCGAGATGATCGAGATGATGCGGGAGCTGATCGACCGGGGCCACGCCTATGCCGCCGAGGGCAATGTCTACTTCGACGTGCGCTCGTTCCCCGAGTATCTGCGGCTCTCCAACCAGGATCTGGACGGGCTGCGCCAGCCCTCGGGCGAGGGCGAGATCGGCAAGCGCGACCGGCGTGATTTCGCCATGTGGAAGGCGGCGAAGCCGGGGGAGCCGAGCTGGGAGACCCCGTGGGGGCGCGGCCGTCCCGGCTGGCACCTGGAGTGCTCGGCGATGGCGCACAAGTACCTCGGGAGCGCCTTCGACATCCACGGCGGCGGCGTCGACCTGATCTTCCCGCACCACGAGAACGAGATCGCGCAGGCCAAGGCGTTCGGCGACGACTTCGCCGCCTACTGGGCGCACAATGCCTGGGTGACCATGAGCGGCGAGAAGATGAGCAAGTCGCTCGGGAACTCGGTGCTGGTCTCCGAGATGGTCAAGCGCTGGCGTCCGATCGTGCTCCGCTACTACCTGGGCACCCCGCACTACCGGTCGATGATCGAGTACAGCGAGGAGGCCCTGCGCGAGGCCGAGTCGGCGTTCGCGCGGATCGAGGGCTTCGTCCAGCGAGTGGTGGAGAAGGCCGGGAGCGTCGAGCCCGCCGCCGAGGTGCCGCCCGCCTTCGCGGAGGCGATGGACGACGACCTCGGGGTGCCGCAGGCGCTCGCGATCGTCCACACCACCGTCCGCCAGGGGAACTCCGCCCTGACCGCCGACGACAAGGAGGCGGCGGTCGCCCGGCTCGCCGAGGTGCGGGCCATGCTGGGCGTGCTGGGCCTCGACCCGCTCGATGAGCACTGGGCGGGCGGTTCGGACCGCGGTGAGGATCTGCACGGCGTGGTCGACTCGCTCGTCCGGCTGGTCCTGGAGCAGCGGCAGGCCGCGCGGACCCGTAAGGACTACGCGACGGCGGACGCGATCCGCGATCAGCTGCAGCAGTCGGGGCTGGTGATCGAGGACACCCCGTCCGGACCGCGCTGGGAGCTGGGCCAGCGCTGAGGCCCTGACCTCCGGTGCGGCCCTGGGCTTCCGTGAGGCCCTGACCTCCTGTGTTGTGCCGCCCGGCGCCCCGGGCGGCACACTTGTGACCGTACAAATGACCGCACAGACGCCTTTGACCTCACAGACGGGTGACGTTCGGCGTCCGAGCCGCTTGCTGAGCAGCGCTGAGCAGTGAAGAGACAGGTGACCATTCATGGCCGGCAACAGCCAGCGCAGGAACCGCCGTACCAGCAACAAGAAGGGTGCGACGGTCGGCAGCGGAGGTAAGCGGCGCCGCTCCCTCGAGGGCAAGGGGCCGACCCCGCCCGCCGAGATGCGCAAGGGACACGCCAAGCAGCGGATCGCCAACGCGCGGACCCGCCAGGCGGCCAAGCGCCCCGTCGCGCGCCGCGGCGGCAAGGGCTCGAGCGAGCTGGTGGTGGGCCGTAACCCGGTGGTCGAGGCGCTGCGCGAGGGCGTTCCGGCGAACACCCTGTATGTGCAGCAGTTCATCGACAGCGACGACCGGGTGCGCGAGGCGCTGAAGCTGGCCGCCGACCGCGGCGGCATCCACCTCATGGAGGCGCCCAAGCCCGAGCTCGACCGGATGACGAACGGCCTGAACCACCAGGGTGTGGTGCTCCAGGTCCCGCCGTACGAGTACGCCCACCCCGAGGACCTGAGCGCGGCCGCCTTCGACGAGGGCGAGGACCCGCTGATCGTCGCCCTCGACGGCGTCACCGACCCGCGCAACCTGGGCGCGGTGGTCCGCTCGGTGTCCGCCTTCGGCGGCCATGGCGTGGTCGTACCGGAGCGGCGCGCGGCCGGGATGACCGCGGGCGCCTGGAAGACCTCCGCGGGCACCGCCGCCCGCACCCCGGTCGCCCGCGCGACCAACCTCACCCGGACGCTGGAGGCCTACCAGAAGGCGGGCCTGACGGTGGTCGGGCTGGCCGCGGACGGCGAGCTCGAACTGCAGGACGTCGAGGCGCTGGACGGCCCGCTCGTGATCGTCGTCGGCAGCGAGGGGAAGGGGCTCTCGCGGCTGGTGGGCGAGACCTGCGATCTGCGGGTGCGGATTCCGATGCCGGGCGGCGCGGAGTCGCTCAACGCGGGGGTGGCGGCGGGGGTCGTCCTGTACGAGGCGGCTCGGCGGCGGGCGTAGGTGTTCGGGTCTTTGGCGCGGGGCCTTGGGCGGGGGCCTTGGGCGCGGGGGCGTTGGCCGGCGGCAGGTCTGTTTGATCCGGTGGGCCCCTGGCAGGGGTGCCGTCGGCTGGCTCCGGTCGTGGAGCAGGCTCGGTGCGGTTGACCGGGCCCCCGGCTGGGGCTCCGCCCCAGACCCCGCTCCTCAATCGCCGGAGGGGCTGGGTTGGGCCCCTCGACCGCCGGAGGCGCTGAGTTGGCCGACGGCGGCCGCCCCCAGGGCCTGCGTGGCGGCTGCCCCCGGTCCGGACCGAGAGCCGCTGTCGGCTGTCCGCCGGACCAGGGCCGACTTCGCCGGGTCCGCCAGGCGCCCCGCGACCGAGCGGGCCCGGGGCGGTTGTGGTGCGGGTCCGGGTTGGTCGTGGTGTGGGTCCGGCCGGGCCGAGGCCAGTGCGGTTAGGCCGTGGTGCGGGCCCGGTGCGGGCGCAAGGCGTGCACGGTGCGGTTGTGGCGTGGGCCAGGGGCGGGCGCAGTGCGGGTCCGGCCGGGCCGAGGCCGGTGCGGTTAGGCCGTGGTGCGGGCCCGGGGCGGTCGTATGGCGCGCGCGGCGCGGTCGTGGTGTGGGCCGGGTGTGACCGTAAGGCGGGCCCGAGGCGGTTGTGGTGCGGGTCCGGGTTGGTCGTGGTGTGGGTCCGGCCGGGCCGAGGCCAGTGCGGTTAGGCCGTGGTGCGGGCCCGGGGCGGGCGTATGGCGTGCACGGTTCGGCCGTGGGCCGGGGTGTGGGTGGCCTGGCCCGGGCTGGTCCCGTGGCCGATGATCTTGACGGGCCTCGGACAGATCGGGACGTCCCCGGCAGTGTCTTTCCCGTCCGTCACTCGGTTAGTTGGGCGTGGAGACCAGAAAAGCCCGCATGCCTTCGCCCCTGGCGGGAAGCGCGCGGGGATTCGACGACGAGCCACAGCTGACCATGGCCAAGGTGCCATGCGATCCCGCGCAGGTCGCCGTCAACGCCCCGAGCTTCCGGGTGCAGCTCAGCGCCCCGGTCGTCAGCAGCGCGCTGACGAACACGGCCCGGCTCACCCGCGTCCCGGCCCCGGGCCGGCGTCGGCCGCCCGTGGTGTGGAGCGGCCGCACCCGCCCCGGCGGGGACACCGCGGCGACCCGGCTGCTGCAGGCCGTGCGGTACTCCGCCGAGGGGTTGACCGACAGTCTGTCCGACGGCCTCTCGGACCGGCTGTCCGACGGCCTGTCGGATGGCCTGTCCGATGGCCTGGGCCGTTCCCGGGCCGGGGAGGGCGCCGAGGACGTGGGCGCCACGCAGGTGCTGCCGCGGATCGCCTTCGACGACGACGCCCCCACGGTCATCGGCCCGCGCAGCTCCCGTACGGAGAACGCGCCCCGGTCGTCCGGCGGGCGGCGCCGTCCGGGCGCGGACGGCCCGGCCGGGGCGAGCGGGGCGAGCGGGGCGAGCGCGGCGGCCCGGGCGGCCGGGGCGGAGCGGCGCGGCGCGGCCTCCGGACGACCGGGCGCCATCGACGGCGACGACGGGTCCGAGCCGCGGAGCGCCACCGTGCCGCGTCCGCGCCGCCACTCCGAGTCCGTACGCCACGCCTACCACCCCGGGCGCCGGATGAACCTCGGCGTCGTCCTGCTCCCGCTGCGCATCTTCCTCGGCTTCATCTCCGTCTACGCGGGGATGGGCAAGCTCTCCGACCCCGTCTACTTCGACGGCGGCGAGCGCGGTTCGATGGTCACCTGGCTGCGCACGCTGCACCCCTGGCCGATCGCGGAGCCGCTGCGCGACCTGGCGCTGGAGCATCCGGTGGGCGCCGGGCTGACCGTGGCGTTCCTGCAGATCGTGGTCGGGGTGCTCACCGTGCTCGGGCTGTGGCAGCGGCTGGCCGCCTCGTTCGGGGCGCTGCTGTCCGCCGCGCTGATCCTCACCGTGAGCTGGCGTACGGTGCCGGTCTACGACGCGCCCGACATCATCTACCTCGCCGCCTGGAGCCCGCTGGTCATCGCGGGCGCTCCGGTCTACTCGGCGGACGCCCGGCTCGCCGGCGAGGCATGGCGGCGGCTCGGCCCCCGGGCCGAGCTGTGGGAGCTGCGGCGCCGGGTGCTGCGCCGCGGGGGTGTGATGGCGATGGTGGTCGCCGGGCTGACGCTGCTGATGGGCTCGATGCTGGGCACCGCCGTACGGTCCTCGGAGGTCGTGAAGGCGCCGGAGCCGAGCGATCTGCCGACGAACAACCTGCCCGGCTCGCCGCTGCCCAGCAAGTCCGTGGAGAGCCCGCGCGGCGGGCAGCGCGGGCCGATGGGCACGGGCGGCGGATCGGCCGGTGCGCCGTCGCCGCGCGAGCGGCTGCCGCACCGCGCCAAGCCGTCCGCCTCGGCGTCGGCGTCCTCCTCCGGGGTGCCGAGTGCGACGGGGCCCGCGTCCGGTACGTCCGACCGCCCCAGCAACGGATCGCGGTCGCGCCCGGGCCTGGGCACCACCCCCCGCTCTCCGCGCCACCCCCTGGCCCCGACGGCGGGCCCGTCGTCGCTGGGCGGCGCCGGGGGCGGGATGTCGGCGGGCGGCCCGGAGGGCGGCCCGCCGGAGGACAACACGTCCAGCTACAGCGACCCGGCCACCGACGAGGCCGCCTTGGGCGGCCTCCTCGGCTGAGCCGGGCCAGGACCAACGGGGCACCGCCCCGGGGGAGCCCGAGGAGCCCGAGGAGCCCGAGGGGCCGGAGGAGTCCGAGGCGGACGAGGCGGACGAGGCGGGCGAGGCGGGCGAGGGCCCAGCGGGTGGGCGGCGGCCGGTGCCCGCGCTCACCAACCCGCCTCGCCCGTGAGCGGACAGCGAGTCCGCAGGCGGACGAGGGATCAACGGGCGGGTGACGCCTGTTGAGGCGCTCAACACCGCCCCGCCCGCGGGCGGGCGACGAGCCAGGCCGGCACCGCCCGAGCCCCCGAGCACCGAGGCACTCAAGCCCCCGGCCATCGAAGCCCCCGGCACCGGGAACGGGGAGCCCCCGCCTCCACGCACAGTCGCCCGCGCGCAGCCGCTCAGCCGTGTGGCACCGGGGCTGTGTCGAAGGAGCCGTGGCCCTGTGGGGCTGGGCCCGAGGCGAGTTCCTTCGCGGCCTCGGTCAGATCCTTCGCGGTGTCGATGGCCCGCCAGTACGCGCCCTGGGGCAGCGGGAACCCCGCCAGCCGCCGCTCCCGTGCCAGGCGCGGGAACGTGGTGCGCTCATGGTCGCCCCGGTCGGGCAGCAGCGCGGTGAAGGCGGCGGAGAAGACGTAGACGCCCGCGTTGATGAGATACGGCGAGGGCGGCGACTCGATGAAGTCCAGGACGTGCCCGAACTCATTGGTCTCCACCGCGCCCCACGGAATCCGCGGCCGGGCGAGGGCGAGCGTGGCGGTGGCCCCGCGTTCGTCGTGGAAGTCCGCCATGTCGCGGAGCGAGAAGCGGGTCCAGATGTCGCCGTTGGTGGCGTACCAGGGCTGGTCGGGCTCGGGGAGCCTGGCGGCGGCGAACTTCAGGCCGCCGCCGCGCCCCAGCGGCTCCTTCTCGACGACGGTCCGAACCCGCAGCGGCAGGTCCGCCGTCTCGAGCCAGTCCTGGAGGACGGCGGCGAGGTGGCCGCAGGAGACCACGGCGTCGGTGACGCCCTCGGCGGCCAGCCAGGCCAGCTGATGGCCGATGATCGGGGTCCCGGTGCCCGGGATCTCGACCATCGGCTTGGGGCGGTCGTCGGTGTACGGACGCAGCCGTGAGCCCTGGCCTCCGGCCAGGACGACGGCTTGTGTGGGGCGCGCGGTCTGGTGGGGATGCCCGGGTCTGCGCTCGTCGTCATCGCTCATGAACCGCACCATATGCGGTGGGAGGACCGCCGCAGGCGGAGCCGGAGCGGGAACGGCGGCAAGAGCGGGAAGAGCACGGGCGGTACGGGCCGCGGCGGGAGCCGCGCGGCCTCGGCGGGACGGGTGACGCGGTCAGCGGTACGCCTGGGTGATACCGGAGGCGAACGAGGTGTCGCAGACGGGCCGGGCGTACGCCTGGGCGCGGCTCACACCGCCGTACTTGGCGACCGCGGCGCGGCCCAGCGCACGGGCGATGGAGGCGCAGTGCTGGGCGAGCGAGGGCCGTTCGGCGGTCGCGGCCTGGAGGTGGGTGAGCGCCACGGAGGGGTTCTTCTCCTGGAGCTCGGCCAGCAGCCGGTCGCGCAGCAGCTCGTGCGGGGCCCGGTGGGTGGCGTGGGTGGACGCCCGGTCGGAGGAGGCGGTGAGGATCTGCGACTCGGCGCTCGGCGAGGCCCAGGGGACGCGGGTGACCGCGAGGGTGCCGGAGAGGACGAGCACGACGGGGAGGACGAGAGCGAGTGTTCTGCCGATGCGGCGGGCTGCGGTGTTCACGGGGTAGTTCCTCGCGGGTGGGTGGTACGGGACTGCGGTACGCGGCGATCGTAGCGAGGAGCGACGATTTGGCGACATTCCGTCACCAGGCTGGGTGATGGAAAACCACCCTTGGCGATCGGGAGGTTGACGCTCGGGGCCGAAATGGTCGAAATGTCGGGGAATTTATCGACAACGCAACAACGCAACAACGCGACGGCCGCCCCGCACAACCCAACAGCCGCCCCCGCACAACGCGACGGCGCCGCCCGTCCGCGTGCAGCGGACGAACGGCGCCGTCGGAACGACTACCTGGCCAAGCGGCCTCAGTCGCTGAGCCGCTCCCCGGTGGAGGTCGAGAAGACGTGCATCTCGCCCGGCCGCGGCACGACGTGCAACTGCGCGCCCTTCTCCGGCACCTGGCGCCCGTTCACGCGGACGACCAGGTCCTTGTCCTCGCCGCCGACCTCGGCGGCGCCGTAGACATAGCCGTCGGCGCCGAGCTCCTCGACGACGTTGACGGTGACGGCGAGACCGGCCGGGGCGTCGTCGGACGCCTTGGTGAGGGCCTTGGCGGCGCCGCCGTTCTGCTCGACCACGTCGAAGTGCTCGGGCCGGACGCCCACGGTGACCGTGCGGTCGCCCTTGTCGGCCGCGGCGCTCAGCGCCTCACGCGAGACCGGGACGACGCTGTTGCCGAACTTCACACCGCCGTCGGTGATCGGCACCTCGACGAGGTTCATCGCCGGCGAGCCGATGAAGCCCGCGACGAAGAGGTTGGCGGGGCGGTCGTACATGTTGCGGGGCGAGTCGACCTGCTGCAGCAGGCCGTCCTTCAGCACCGCCACCCGGTCGCCCATGGTCATGGCCTCGACCTGGTCGTGGGTGACGTACACCGTGGTGATCCCGAGCCGCCGCTGCAGGCTGGCGATCTGCGTACGGGTCTGCACACGGAGCTTGGCGTCCAGGTTGGACAGCGGCTCGTCCATGAGGAACACCTGCGGCTCCCGGACGATCGCCCGGCCCATCGCCACACGCTGCCGCTGACCACCGGACAGTGCCTTCGGCTTGCGCTCCAGGTACTCGGTGAGGTCGAGGATCTTCGCCGCGTCCTCGACCTTCTGCCGGATCTCGGTCTTGTTGACGCCCGCGATCTTGAGCGCGAAGCCCATGTTCTGGGCGACGGACATGTGCGGGTACAGCGCGTAGTTCTGGAACACCATGGCGATGTCCCGGTCCTTCGGCGGCAGGTGGGTGACGTCCCGGTCACCGATCCGGATGGTCCCGCCGTTGACGTCCTCCAGCCCCGCGAGCATCCGCAGGGAGGTGGACTTTCCGCAGCCGGAGGGGCCGACGAGGACGAGGAACTCGCCGTCCTCGATGGCGATGTCGAGCTGATCGACGGCGGGCTTCTCAGTGCCCGGGTACACCCGGGTTGCCTTGTCGTACGTGACCGTGGCCATGGTGATCTGTCCCTTCACCGGCAGGAACGTGCCGGACGATCCGAGTAAAGGAGGGGTCTAGTCCACCGGAGGTGGATTGGCGTGACGCTATACCGCAGAGGGCGGCCATGTCTCTAGGCAGGCCACGAGAATTTTCGAACGGATCATGTCCCGGGGGCGGGTACACTGCTGGGGATGCCGACTTAGCTCAGCTGGTAGAGCACCGCTCTTGTAAAGCGAAGGTCGTCGGTTCGAACCCGACAGTCGGCTCTGCGAAACCGCAGATCACACACGTGATTCTGCGGTTTTTCCTTGCCGCGGCGCTCTCGGCGGCATCTTCCGGAGCCGGAGCCGTGGGCCGTGGGCCCGCTGGCCCGCGGCCCGCCGCCAGCCGGTGGCGCGGGTCGAGCGGGACCGGGGCCGCCGGGCCGGGGCCGCGGGGCCGGGTTCATGGGCCGGGCGTCGCCCGGACGGCGGCGTCGGATGATGTTGCCACTTGCAGCTTCCTGCATCCGCTGTTGCCGAACGGGATTCGATCCGTTGATATGGCCTGGACGCGGATAAGGGGGAAGAAATGCATGAGCGTGAGGTTCGTGCCTTCGTATCCATCGCCGAGATCGGACGCATGGATGAGGCGGCAAAGGCGCTGGATTATTCACAGCCGGCCATCAGCTACCAGATCAAATGCCTTGAACAGGCTTTGGGTGTGCGGCTTTTTACGCGTGACTCCACCGGTACTCAGTTGACCAAGGCGGGGCGCGCGATTCTTCCGTCCGCGCGGGCAGTGCTGGCCCTCATCGACGACATGAAGGACGCGTGTGCGGCGGCCTGAGGGGCGTGTCACCGGAAGTCCCACAGTGGGCCCGGTGCACCGGTCTCGACCGGTACAGTCCGGATCGCACCCTTGCGGCATATCCGCGCCCATGCATGGACAGCGCTGTCATCACTGTAAAGTGCGTCACCTTCGGGGTGCGGCGGCTCTGCGCAGACCTTGCTTTCGGTCCGGTGAACACCTGATTGACCTGCGGTTTCGCGACGTTGGCCGGTGGTCGGCGAAGTTAGCGGGTCGTATCGAGGCCGACGTCGGCGGATAGCTGACAGCAAGCGGTCATCGGGCCCTGTCTTGATAGCTCACCGTTTCCCTCCGACTGCGCTCTGCGTCCGGAGCGCGATCGTCCGAGCCGCGCTTCCCGGCAGATGTGCAACTTGATGTCAATCCCGGGGCCCGGGAACGGAGCGGGATCAGTTTCCGTTCGAGGGGTGACCGATTTATCTGAACGTTATCAACTATGATGCATTGACTGAGGTGCGGCCAGCGAACTAATCTCGCCGCCGCACGGCTTAGGGGGCGGCCTTCTGGGGAGAGCGCACGCAAGTTAACCCGCACTTGAACGTATGTGAATGTATGTGAATGTGCGGGGGTGCAAGGGGGAGTGGGCAGTTCCGATGCCCGAGTCATTCGGGGATGAGAACACTGGGGAATGCGTCGGCGTCATACGGCTGAGCCCCGGCCGTCCGGCCGCTCGGCGTTTCATCGACGGGTACGCGGCAGGGATGTCGCGTACCGCATGGGGGAGTCATGTCAGAACTGTCGAATTCAAGTGGAAGATCCGACGGCGTAGAAGAGACGCTCCAGCAGGTATGTGAGCTCATCGAATCGGCGGTGACCCTGCACCGCAGCATTCCGCCGCAGCCCTCGCCCATGGTGCTCGTCACCGACGGAGTGGCGGTCGCGCAGTCCGTCGGGCGGTTGCTGGCCGGTGCCAAGTACAGCGTCAGCGTGATCGTTCCGGGCGCGCTGGAGCGGGCCAGGCCGATGCTCGCGCTGATGGGACGGTTCGCCGCGGTGGCCAAGTCCGGTGTCACCGTCCGGCTGCTGTGCACCCCGCAGGTGCTCGCGGTCCCCCACGGCGTCCTCGCCGCGGCGCGCGGCGGCCAGCTGGGCTTCGACGTCCGGGTCACCGACGCCGATCTGCACGGGACCGTCATCGTCGACGGCAAGGCGGCGTTCGGGCGTTCGGGGCCCGAGCGCGACGGTCGCTACGCCACGGTCAACACCGATCTCGCCTCCGTGCGCGCGCTCTACCTGATGTTCGCCGGGGTCTGGGGCAGCGCGATGCCGGTGCATGAACATCTGAGGCTGGCCGAGCGGCTCCGCTCGGACTCCATGCGGGTGATCCTCGAGCGGCTCAGCGAGGGGCACACCGACGACGTCGCGGCCAAGAAGATCCAGATCTCGCTGCGAACCTATCGCCGCCATGTGGCGACCATCATGCGGGACGTGGGCGCGAGCTCACGCTTCCAGGCAGGGGTGCGCGCGGTCGAGCTCGGGCTGCTCACCCCATCGGGCAGCGAGCTGGTGGATTGAGCGAATTCACGGGGGTGAGGGCAATGAGGGTTCCTACGCCAAAGGGGGCCGGAGTCCAGCGACAGCACGAGGACGGCGACGGCGACGGTGACGACGAGCACCCCGGGGACGACATCACCCAGGAACTCCTGGCGGTCCAGGCGCTCATCGAATCCACGGTGGTCAAGCACCGCGACCGGCAGCTGCGGAACTCGTGGGTGGCGGCCGTCGAGGCGGACGACAAGGAAGTGCACGCCGCCGCGCAGGACCTGCTGCGAACGGCCACCGACCGGGTGGACGTGGTGCTGGCGGCGGAGGCCGCACATGTGCACGTTCTGCACGGCGTCCTCGACCACTGGCTGCGGTCGGGCGGCGACACCGTACCCACCCGGATGCTGTGTGCCCGGAACACCGTGGACTGGGGCTTCGTACAGCGGCATGTGAGGGACGGGAACTCCCTGGAGGTGCGGGTGGCGCGCATCCCGCTGCTCGCCGCCCTCATCGTGGACGGCCAAGCCGCGTTGGTGTGCGCGGACTCGGCCGCGGGCCGACGCGCCTCCACCCTTCGCGACTCGGGGGTCATCGAGACGCTCCAGACGCTCTTCGACGGCATCTGGCGGACCGCGCTGTCGGCCGGCGAGCGCATCGAGCTGGGCGAGAGATCGCGCGGGGAGATGGTGCGGCCGATCCTGGAGCGGCTGCGGCTGGGGGCCACCGATGAGGTCGCGGCCCGCGAGTTGGCGGTCTCCGTCCGCACATACCGCCGCTATGTGGCTGAAATCATGGACCTGCTGGGCGCCAACTCACGGTTTCAGGCCGGGGTACGGGCGGCGGAATTGGGCCTGCTGCCCATGACGCCGTCCCAGGACGCTCCGAAGCCCTCGAGATGATGGCCGGAAACGGCGAGCGGAGCAGGGCCTCCGGAGGCCGGAAAGGCCGGTGACCGGGAGGCCCTGCCCGGGTCTGGCAGCTTCCTGTAGTGCCCTTTGCGGAGGGTTCTCGGCGGTCGATACATATGGCGGCGAGGGAATTCAGCCCCCGTGCCGCGGCGCGGGGGAGAGTTCCCACCGGCGGCATTCAACCCCCGAGAACGCTGCCGGAGCGGAGGTTCGGCGACGGATTCCAGCCGCACCGGACCTCCGCTGAATCGCTGCTTCACGGGGCTGAATCGACGCTTCACGGGGCCGTGCCGCACCTCACGGGGCCGTGCCGCACCTCACGGGCCCGCGCCGCACCTCACGGAGCCGCGCAGCGCCTTATACGCGCGGGAAGCGCGACTGCAGATCCCACACCACGGGGTTGTCGCCGAGCCCCTCGTGCATGTCGATGAGGTCGGCGGTCAGATCGTGCAGGAAGTCGCGGGCCTCGCGGCGCAGCGCCGCGTGGTTGAAGGTCAGCGGCGCTTCCTCCAGCGGCACCCAGTCCGCGGTGATGTCCACCCATCCGAAGCGGCGCTCGAAGAGCATCCGGTCCGTCGACTCGGTGAAGTCCAGCTCGGCGTGGACCACGGTGGCCGAGCGGCTGCCGCGCGGATCCCGGTCGAGCCGTTCCACGATGTCGCACAGCGCCCAGGCGAAGTCGAGCACCGGCACCCATCCCCAGGCTGTGGACAATTCGCGGTCCGTGTCCGTATCGGCGATGTACACGTCCCCGCAGAACAGGTCGTGCCGCAGGGCGCGCACATCCGCGGTCCGGTAGTCCGTCTGCGGGGGATCCGGGAAGCGGCGCGAAAGGGAGTAGCCCAGGTCGATCACGCGGTCGATGGTGTCATGGAGCGCGGGACCGCCCGGGAGAGGGCGGTCCCGCGCACACCGCTCAGTGCCCCCGCGCGATCCACGCGTCGAGGTGCGGGGCCTCGTCCGCGATGACCGTGGAGTCGCCGTGGCCGGTGCGGACCAGCGTTTCGGCGGGCAGGGTCAGCAGCCGCTCCCGGATCGACTCGATGATCGTCGGGAAGGACGAGTAGGAGCGCCCGGTCGCGCCCGGGCCGCCCTGGAAGAGGGTGTCCCCGGAGAAGACCGTGGTCAGCGCCGGGGCGTGCAGACAGACCGCACCGGGGGAGTGGCCGGGGGTGTGCAGCACCCGCAGCTCGGTCCCCGCGACGGTGAGGACGTCGCCGTCGGCCAGCGGCTTGTCCGGGGCGCGGTCCGGGTGGCGCATCCGCCACAGCACCTCGTCCTCCGGGTGCAGCAGGATCGGCGCGCCGGTGCGCTCGGCGAGGGCCGGGGCCGCGTCGATGTGGTCGTCGTGGCCGTGGGTGCAGATGATGCCGAGCAGCCGGCGGTCGCCGATGGCGTGCGCGATGGCGTCGGCGTCATGTGCGGCGTCGATCACGTACACCTCGTGGTCGTCGCCGATCAGCCACACGTTGTTGTCCACCTCCCAGGTGCCGCCGTCCAGCGAGAAGGTGCCGGAGGTGACGAGGTGGTCGACGCGTACGGGCGGAGGGGTCATCAGAACATCACCACCGAGCGGAGCACCTCTCCGCGGTGCATCTTGGCGAACGCCTCCTCGATGTCCTCCAGCCCGATCGTCTCGCTGACGAACGTGTCGAGGTCGAGGCGGCCCTGCTGGTAGAGGTCGATCAGCATGGGGAAGTCGCGGGACGGCAGACAGTCCCCGTACCAGGAGGACTTGAGCGCCCCGCCGCGTCCGAAGACGTCCAGGAGCGGCAGCTCCAGCTTCATCTCGGGGGTGGGGACGCCGACCAGGACGACCGTGCCGGCCAGATCGCGGGCGTAGAACGCCTGCCGGTACGTCTCGGGGCGGCCCACCGCCTCGATGACGACGTCGGCGCCGTTGCCGTCGGTCAGCTCCCGGACGGCCTCGACGACGTCCACACTGCCCGCGTGGAGGGTGTGGGTGGCGCCCAGCGAACGGGCCCAATCCAGCTTCCGCTCGTCCAGGTCCACCGCGATGATCTTCGCGGCCCCGGCCAGCCGTGCCCCGGCGACCGAGGCGGCGCCGACACCGCCGCAGCCGATCACGGCGACCGAGTCACCGCGCTGGACGTTGCCGGTGTTGAGCGCGGCGCCGATGCCGGCCATCACGCCGCAGCCGAGCAGCCCGGCCGCGGCGGGCGAGGCCGAGGGGTCGACCTTGGTGCACTGCCCGGCGGCCACCAGGGTCTTCTCGGCGAACGCGCCGATGCCGAGCGCCGGGGTCAGCGCGGTGCCGTCGGTCAGCGTCATGGGCTGCTTCGCGTTGTGGGTGTTGAAGCAGTACCAGGGGCGGCCGCGGCGGCAGGCCCGGCACTCGTGGCAGACGGCCCGCCAGTTGAGGATCACGAAGTCGCCGGGGGCCACCTCCGTGACGCCCTCGCCCACGGACTCCACGGTGCCCGCCGCCTCATGGCCGAGCAGGAAGGGGAACTCATCGTTGATCCCGCCCTCCCGGTAGTGCAGATCGGTGTGGCAGACGCCGCACGCCTGGACCCGCACCACCGCTTCGCCGGGGCCGGCGTCCGGCACCACGATCGTCTCGATCCTGACCTTCTCGCCCTTGCCGGGGGCTACCACGCCGCGTACCTGTTGAGTCATGACAGCAGCGTAAGTGCCGACCAGCGGCTACGACAGGGATGACGGGGCACGCCCGGAACGGGCCGCACCGGTGTTCCCCGGTGCGGCCCGTCACCGCTTGGGCGGACCGCTTACTTCACGTTGATCGCGGTCCAGGCGGCGGCGACCGCCTTGTACTCGGTGGAGTTGGCCCCGTAGAGGTCGGACGCGGCACTGAGGGTGCCGGTGCGGGCGCCCGCGTACTTGGTCGTCGAGGTCCAGTACGTGGTCAGGGCCCGGTACCAGATCTTGATGGCCTTGTCCCGGCCGATCCCGGTGACGGTCGAGCCGTCGTAGGTCGGGCTGTTGTAGCTCACGCCGTTGATGACCTTCGCGCCGCTGCCCTCGGACAGCAGGTAGAAGAAGTGGTTGGCGGGACCGGAGGAGTAGTGGACGTCGATGTTGCCGAGCGTCGAGGACCAGTAGTCCTTGGACGCCCCGTCCTTGCTGGGCTTGTCCTGGTAGCGCAGCGGGGTGCCGTTCCCATTGATGTTGATCTTCTCGCCGATGAGGTAGTCACCGACGTCCGCGGAGTTGCCGGCGTAGAACTCCACCGCGGTGGCCATGATGTCGGAGGTGGCCTCGTTGAGACCGCCGGGCTCACCGGCGTAGTTGAGGTTGGCGGTGGCCGCCGTCACGCCGTGGCTCATCTCATGGCCGGCCACGTCCATCGAGGTCAGCGCGTTGGCGTTGCCCGAGCCGTCGCCGTAGGTCATGCAGAAGCAGGAGTCCTGCCAGAAGGCGTTCACGTAGTTGTTGCCGTAGTGGACGCGGGAGTACGAGCCCACGCCGTTGTTCTTGATGCCGTTGCGGCCCAGGAACTCCTTGTAGAAGTCCCAGGTCTCGGCCGCGCCGTAGTGCGCGTCGACGCCGGCGGTCTGGCGCCCGCCGCCCCATACGTCGTCCGCGTCGGTGAACAGGGTGCCGGTTCCCGAGCTGCCCTGGTTCAGGTCATAGGTCTTGTGGTTGCCCCGGGCGGAGTCCGTGAGGCTGTAGGTGGAGCCGCTCTTGGTGGTGCCCAGGGGCACCGTGCCGCTGTACTTGCTGGTGCCGGTGCCGGTCTCGACACCCTCCCACTGGGACAGCTTCGCGCCCGTGGTGGCATCGGTGACGACGTGCAGCTCGCTCGGGGTGCCGTCGGCCTGCGTCCCGGTGACGACGGTCTCCCAGGCCAGGACGGGCTTGCCGGTGGCCGCCCAGACCACCTTCCGCGGCGACTTGGCCTTCTCGCCGGTGGTCGCCTTCGGCGCGGCCTTCAGGGCGGTGCCGGAGGCGGCCTGCGGGGCCACGGCGGCGTCGGTGGTCTTGACGGCTATCCGCGCGCCGGTGGCCTTGTTGACGGAGCGCGCGCCGCCGGCCTTCTCGTGGACGACCAGGTCGCCACCGAGGACCGGCAGCCCCGCGTAGGTGCGCTCGTAGCGGGTGTGAACGGTTCCGTCCGCGTCCTTGATGACGTCGCGGACGAGGAGCTTCTCCTTGGCCCCGAGTCCGAGGGACTCGGCCTGCGCGGAGGCGTCGGCCTGGGCCGCCTTGATCGCGGTGGCGCGCTCACCGGCGGTCAGCGGAAGCGCCGTGGCGCCCGCCTCGCGGGAGCGCTCCGGCTGGGCGCTGGCCTGGCCGGACTGCACACCGATGACGACCATGGCGGCGGAGGCGACGAGCGCCGCCACGCGGACGGTCTTCTTACGGGGGGAGGAAGCGATGGGTCTCACTCGGTCTCCTTGCCTTGGGGCCGCCGGGTCGCGGCCCTGTGTAGGGGGTACGGACGGCTATGGGTGGGCCGTCCGGTCGAGCAGGAGTGGTGCGAGTGGTGCACATTGCGGTGCGAGAGGGCCCTACCGCGGAGTCAGAGGACGCGCAGCGGGCCGACCAGAGATTGTCATCGAACGATCGATTCGGGTAGGCGCGTAACAAGAATTTGACTCGACGTTGTTCAAGTGGGGGCGAATTCGGTCAGCGAGGCATGAGACAACAACAGTTGTTTGATGCCGACTTATGGCGCTACGTCATGCCCCTGTTGGATCGGCGCCCCCGGCCGCTCCGGGGGCGGGTACCGGCCGATCGCCCAGGTGGCGAGCCCGGCGGGCCGCTCGGTGGCCCCGGAGGGCGGCGTCGCCGCGTACGCGACGAGAAGACGATCTGTGTGCCGAACGGCGCGCAGCCGCGCCTTCCGCGGCGGGATTCCGCCGTCCTGGTGGGCCCGTTCGGGGCGAGCTGCCTCCTGCCGGCGGCGAGCAGCGGCCCCGGCGCGGCGGGCACCCGGGCCGGCGTCGCCGGCGGCCCCTACCCGCACCGTCCCGCCACTCGACGGTGGCCTCCGCCAACACGACAGGCCCTAGCGGCGGCGGGGACGGGCGCGACCCCGCTTCGGGGAGGTGCGCGGCCCGGCGTCCGGGAGGCGTGCGGCCCCGGCTCAGAACTCCAACACGGCGCGGTAGCGGGCGCGTCCGCGGCGGACATGGTCGAGCGCCTCGTCGATGCCCGCCACCGGGAAGGTCTCGACGGCCGGGCGAATGCCGTGCCGCGCCGCGAAGTCCAGCATCTGCCGGTTCTCCGCCGGTGACCCCACGAGGCCGCCGACCAGGCGCTTCTCGCCCAGCAGCAGGCTCAGCGGGTGGAAGGTGAACGGCCCGTGGGGAACGCCGACCACGCACAGCGTCCCCTGCGGGCGCAGCGCCGCGAGATACGCGTCCCACGGCAGATCGGCCGAGACGGTCGAGAGGATGAAGTCGAACGAGCCCGAGACCCGCTCGAGCCCCTCCTCCGCGGCGACGAACTCATGGGCGCCGAACCGGCGGCTGTCCTCCGCCTTCGCCGCCGTCGAGGAGATGGCGGTCACATGGCAGCCCCATTTGGTGAGGAACTGGATCGCGAGGTGGCCCAGGCCGCCCACCCCCACCACGGCGACCCGGTCGGTGGGCCGGACGCCGTTCCGCGTGATCGCCGAGAACACGGTGATCCCGGCACACAGGAGCGGCGCCGCGTGCTCGGAGGCGAGGGAGTCGGGGATCGGCTGGGCATAGCGCCAGTCGCTCGCCCGCACCCGGGTGGCGAACCCGCCGCGGTGGCCGCGCAGCACCGTGTCGTCCTTGTCCGCGCACAGATACTGCCGACCGCTGAGGCACCACTCGCAGGCGAAGCACGCCCCCGCCACCGCGCCGACGCCCACCCGCCGGCCGACGGCAAGCTGCCCGCCGTCGACGGCGCTGCCCACGGCCTCGATCACGCCGACCGCCTCATGGCCCGCGACCAGCGGGAACCGGGAGTAGCCGTGTGCGTCGTCGACCATGCCGACGTCGGTCTGGCAGACGCCGCAGTGCGTCACGGCGACGTCGACCTCCAGGGGCCCCAGGGGCTCCGGCTCGTACTCGAGCCGCTGAACAGGGCCACCGGCCCGCTCCACCGCGTAGGCGCGCACGGTCATGCGTCCCCACCTCGTTTCTAACTAACTAGTTGGTTGGTTTTCGGTACGCTACGCGGCCGTGCCCGCGTAGCGCAACTAACCAGTTGGTAATCTGAGCCCCGTGTCTCCCCGGAAAAGCGATGCCACCCGCCGCCGCCTGCTCGACGCGGCCACCGCCGACTTCGCCGCCCATGGCATCGCGGGCGCCCGGGTCGACCGCATCGCCGCCGCCGCGGGCATCAACAAGGCGCAGCTCTACGCCTACTTCGGGGACAAGCTCGGCCTCTTCCGCGCCGTCTTCCGCCTCCACGCCGATGTCGTCGTCGACTCCGTGCCGTTCACGGCCGACGACCTCCCCCAGTACGCCGTGCGGCTCTACGACACCGCCATGGAACGGCCGGAGCTGATCCGCCTGGCCACCTGGGCGAGGCTCGAAGGAGTGGCCACCGACAACCTGGTGACCGAGTCATCGGCCACCGTCGCCACCAAACTCCAGGCGATCGCCGATGCCCAGCGCGAGGGCCGGGTCACCGACTCGATGGACCCTCAGGACGTCCTCGCGCTGGTGCTCGCCATGGCCCTGACCTGGTCCGCCTCCGGCCTCTCCGCCACAGCCGCCCCGGACGACCCGCCCGCGGCCCACGACCGCCGCAAGCAGGCCCTCTCCCGGGCGGTCTCGGGCGCCTTCGGCACGCGGGGCTGATCGTCCTCCGAAAGGGTGACTACGGGCCGGACCGCCCGGGACCGCTCGCCTACGCTGGAAGCATCGCTCCGTACGAAGGAGGTCCACCGTGGTACTGACGGCCCCCGAGCGCGAGGCGCGCGCGGACAGTGGCGAGAGCACCGCTTCATCGGTCGAGGAAGCCTTCGTGGCGTTGAGCGCGGCAGCCCCCGAGGGATGGCGCGTGGAACTGATCGAAGGAGAAATCCACGTGGTGCCTCCCGCTAACGGTGAGCACGAAGAGATTGTGTCCGAGGTCGCGGACCAGGTGACCAGCCGTCGTACGAACAAGGAATTGCGGACACGTACCGGGCTTGGGCTCCTCGTTCCTGGAGCTTCGGCCACCGGCAAGGTGGTCCCGGATATCGTCATCGCGCCCAAGGGGAGCTTTGACGACTCCTTGGAGTATCACGACCCCGGCGCGGTGATGCTCGTCGGAGAGGTCACCTCGCATGCGACCGCCGATAACGACCGGGGGCCCAAGCTGCGGGGCTACGCGGCGGCGGGCATTCCGTTCTACCTGCTGATCGACCGGGAGCGGAAGCAGGCCGTGCTGCACTCCCTGCCCGCCGGGAAGAGGTACACCCGCAAGGTCGAGGTCGACATCTCCCAGCCGCTGTCGCTGCCGGAACCGCTCGGGTTCGACCTGGACACCAGCGAGTTCTGACCCCGTTCTCCTTTGAGCGCCTCAGAAGCGTCTCCATAGGTGCCTTATGGGCGCCGATATGGCGAGGGCCGCCCCTGGTATGGGGCGGCCCTCAGTGTTGTCGCGCCGGTGAAACCTCAGACGTTGACGCCGAAGTCCTGGGCGATGCCCACCAGACCGGCGGCGTAGCCCTGGCCCACGGCACGGAACTTCCACTCCGCGCCGTTGCGGTACAACTCGCCGAAGACCATGGCGGTCTCGGTCGCGGCGTCCTCGCTCAGGTCGTAGCGGGCGATCTCGGTGCCGCCGGCCTGGTTGACGATGCGGATGAACGCGTTCCGCACCTGGCCGAAGTTCTGGCTGCGGGACTCGGCGTCGTAGATCGAGACCGGGAAGACGATCTTCTCCACGTCGGCCGGCAGACCGGCCAGGTTGACGTTGATCTGCTCGTCGTCGCCCTCGCCCTGGCCGGTGACGTTGTCACCGGTGTGGACGATGGTCTGGTCCGGCGTGGACTTGTTGTTGAAGAACACGAAGTGCTGGTCGGAGTAGACCTTGCCGTTCGCGTTCACGGCGATGGCACTCGCGTCGAGGTCGAAGTCGGTGCCCGTGGTGGTGCGGACGTCCCAGCCGAGGCCGACCGTGACGGCGGTCAGGCCCGGTGCCTCCTTGGTGAGCGAGACGTTGCCGCCCTTGGACAGGCTTACAGCCATGGGGAGTCCCTTTCGTGGTCTCGATGATTCGAGGCGACGGGCGAAGCCGTCGTCACCCTCCACAACGCCACGAACGGCCCGACAGGTTCCAGCTCCCTTTACTTTCTTTGCCAAACCCTGATGCGGCGGTGTGACGAGATAACCGGATGACGCCGCCGGGGTCGGCAGGCGACCATGGACACATGCCCGCGCCCTATGTCATCCGAGGTTCTGTCTCCTTGCCGGAGGCCGAGCTGGTGTGGCGTTTTTCGCGGTCCTCCGGGCCCGGAGGACAGCACGTCAACACCAGCGACAGCCGGGTCGAGCTGCGCTTCGACCTCGCCCGCACCGAGGCGCTGCCGCCGGTATGGAAGGAGCGCGCGCTGGAGCGGCTGGCCGGCCGGCTGGTGGACGGGGTGGTGAGCGTACGGGCCTCCGAGCACCGTTCGCAGTGGCGCAACCGCGAGACGGCCGCCGTAAGGCTCGCATCGCTGCTCGCGGAGGCGACCGCGCCACCGCCCAAGCCGCGCCGCCCCACCCGGATCCCCCGGGGCCTCAACGAGCGGCGGCTGCGGGAGAAGAAGCAGCGCAGTGACGTCAAGCGGGGGCGTACGGGGCGGGGCTGGACGTAGGACGTAGGACGCGGCACCGGGCCTGGGCCGACCGGACTCTTCGGCCGCCGTCCCTGCCGCCCCCGCCGCCCTCACCCCAGCGCCCGGTAGCGCCCCCTGAAGTACGTCAGCGGTCCGCCCTCCGCGGCCGGTGTCGCCGCGTCCAGCACCCGTGCCACCACCAGTGTGTGGTCCCCGGCCGTCACCCGCTGCTCGGTGCGGCACTCCAGCGTCGCCAGCGCGCCCACCGCGAGCGGGGCGTCCGTGTGCTCGCCCCGCACCACGGACATGTCCTCGAACAGCAACCTGTCGCTGATACGCCCCTTCATGGCGAATCGTCCCGCGATGTGTCGCTGACCTTCCGACAGGACCGATACCGCCCAATGCGGCTGTCGCTCCAGCAGCTCATCCATCCGCGAACCGTTGCGAACGCTCACCATCACCAGCGGCGGGTCAAGTGACACTGACATGAACGCGGTGGCCGTCATGCCGACGTCCTCGCCGCGCGGCCCCTCCTCCGGATCATGTGCGGTCACCAGCACCACGCCCGCGGTGAGCCGTGACAGCGCGGCACGGAACTCGTCCTCACTCACCCCACCAGCATGGGGGACGGCGGGCTCGGCTGGACTGGAAGGAGTCGTCGGGAACACCCTTCGACGCTAACCGCCCCCGCCCCCTCCCCGCATCGGGCCCGGGGACCACGGCGGGCTTAGGTCATCGGCCGTAGGCCGGGCGCCGGGCGGAAGGCGCCCGGGCTATTCGGGCGGCCGCCTTGCATGGCCAGGTATCTGCGTTCCGGAATTTGCGTTCACAAAAACTAGGAGCGCTCCCACCCCCTTTGTTAAAGAAGTGAATACGTTCTGTGACATGAGTCACAGCAGGCAGTAATTGTTGACCCTGTGTACCGAGTGAACAGCTCGCTGTGATTCAGTGGCCGTGGCAATCGGACGACAAGACGCCAGGAGTTTGCTGTCGAGGTCTCGGGGGAGTGCGATCGATGGAGACCGAGTCGGAGCCGTACATCCGCCTTGCGACACTGCGGCAGCTGCACCAGGTAGTCGCCGATCTGAACACCGCCCGCAGCCTCGCCGACACGCTTCAGGCCGTCGCCGACGGCGTCATCAAGGGACTCGGGTTCGAGCTGTCGGCCGTCAACCTCGTCCGCCCCGACGGAGACCTTGTCGTCGCCGCCGTCGGCGGCAGCGCCGGGGCCGAGGCGCTGATGGCCGGGCGGGTCGGCTCCCGCTGCTCCTGGGAGCGCCGGCTGTCCATGGGGGACCGCTGGGGCGATCTGCGCTTCATCCCGTACAGCGAGGGCTGGGTCCTCGACGACGACGATGTCCCGCAGTGGCACACCCCCGGCCCCGCGCCCCGCTTTCCCGACGAATGGCACCCCATGGACCGCCTGTTCGCCCCGCTCTACGCGGCGGGCGCCTCCGGCGGCGAGCTCATCGGCGTCATCTCCGTCGACAAACCGCGCAACGGCCGCCGCCCCGGCGCCTGGGGCCGCGAGGCGCTTCAGATGTACGCCTTCCACGCCGCCGTCGCGATCGGCAACGCCCGGCTGCGCGGCAATATGCAGCGCGCCCTGCTGCGCCTGGAGCGCGAGCAGCAGGCGCTGCGCGCCAGCGAGGAGTCCTTCCGGCAGGCGTTCGAGTACGCGCCCAGCGGTATGGCCATCGCCGAGATGGGCGGCGATCAGCACGGCCGGCTGCTGCGCACCAACGACGCCCTGTGCCGGCTGCTGGGCCGCCCCGCCTCCGCGATGCGCCGCTTCTCCTTCTCCGACCTCGTCCACCCCGAGGACATCGGCACCCTGCTGCGCACCTCCGCCGAGGGCGGCCGCGCCGAGCTGCGCCTGGCCCGCCGCGACGGTTCGTACGTCTGGGTCTCGCTGCGCAACTCGGTGGTGGCCGACGCCGCCGACGGCCCGCGCTTCCTGCTCACCCATGTCGAGGACATCGAGGAGCGCAAGCGCCATGAGCTGCAGCTCGCCCACCGCGCCAGCCATGACTCCCTGACCGGGCTGCCCAACAGCGCCGAGCTGCGCGCCCGGCTCGCCGCCCGGCTGTGCGCCACCCCTCCCCGGCCGGGCGGGGGCTATGACGAGGAGGCCGTCTCGCCCGACGGCGCGGGCGCCGGCGGGGTCTATGTGGACGCGGCGGGGCATCTGCACGGCTTCGACGACTTCGAGTGCTTCGGCACCCCGCCCCCCGCCGAGAGCGTCCCGTTCGACGGCCATGTGCACACCATCCCGCCGAATGAGGACTCCAACGCCGACGACGGCCACAAGGGGCTCGCGGTGCTCTTCTGCGACCTCGACGGCTTCAAGTCCATCAACGACCGCTTCGGGCACCATGCGGGCGACGCCGTGCTGATCGAGGTCGCCCGCCGGCTGACCAACGGGGTGCGCGAGGGGGACACGGTCGCCCGCCTCGGCGGTGACGAGTTCGTCGTCCTCGCCGACGGCCTCGGCCGGGCCGACGCCCAGGACCTGGCGGTGCGGCTGCGCAACGCGATCACCCCGCCGATCCGGGTCGACGGCCGGGCCGTGAGGGTGGGCGCCAGCTTCGGCATCGGCTGGGCGGGCTGCGGAATGTCGGCCGAAGAGGTGCTGCACTCCGCTGACCAGCGGATGTACATCGAGAAGCGGTCCCGCTCCAAGGAGCGCCGCCGGGCCGGGTAGCGGTGCCGGTGGATGGTTGTGAGATATGTCGGGGGGTAGGAGGGGTGCACCGACCGGCCGAATGAGGTGTGGGAGCGGTCGGTCGCGGTAGGCTGCGCCGATGCGGCCCTGCCGCCGACAGTGAACCGATCGTGAATATTGGCCATCCGGACAGCACACGCCCTGTTGAGGCCCTCTCGACCCTGATATGAGCTGTCGTGGCGCGTTCTGATCCTGCGCCGATGGCCATATGCATAGGGGAGTGACGAGGGATGACGGCCGGCAACAACGGCTCGGGCACACCGGAGAACGACGACCCGTTCGCCTACCTGTACCGCTCGGAAGGCGACCAGGGGGACCAGGGCGGTCAGTCGGGTCAGCCGGGTGCCGCCCCCCGCACCGGTGGCTACGGCTACCCGGGTCCGGCCCAGCCAGGGGTCCCGCGCACCTCCTACAACCAGGTCCGTGCGGTGGGCGAGCGCAACTACGGCCAGCAGATCCCCAACCAGCAGCCGCAGGGGTACGGCCAGCAGGGCGGCTACGGCCGGCAGAACGCCCACTACGCCGCCCCCGAGACCCTGCCCGGCGGGGCACCCCGCCAGCCCGGTGCGGACGCCCCGCGCGGCGGCCATGGGGGAGGCGGCCGCGGCCCCAACAACAGGGGGCTGCTGATCGGTGCGATCGCGGTGGTCGCGGTGGTCCTCGTGGGCATCGGCGTCGCCATGATCACCAACGGTGACGACAAGAAGGACGACCAGGCCGATCCGACGAACCAGCCCACGGCGGGCTCCAGCGTCGAGCCCGGCGAGTCCTCCGGACCCTCCAAGGCCCCGGACGAGAACCTGCCCACCGAGGACGCCGCCAAGATGCGGCTGACCGGCGGCGCGGCCCCCGCGAGCGCCATCCAGGGCGCCAAGGCCGACGGCGGCTCCTACGTCGGCGTCAACGCCCCGGGCGCGTCCGCGACCTGGAGCGTGGACGTGGCCAAGGCGAAGTCGTACCGGCTGTACGTCACGTACGGCGTGCCCGGCGAGGATCAGAGCATGTCGCTGACGATCAACGGCAAGAAGGAGGCGCGGCCGCTCAACATGAAGAACTTCGCGGGCGCGCCGAAGGGTGACTTCGAGAAGGGCTGGACGGAGACCTGGTCGATCGTCCAGCTCAGCAAGGGCACCAACACGATCACCGTGTCGTGTGAGAGCGGCGACAAGTGCAACGCCAACATCGACCAGATGTGGCTGGCCAAGGCCAAGGGCTAGGCAAGACCGAGGGCCAGGCGGGGGCGACCGCCGAGGGCCGGGGTCCCGGAGAGGCCGCCGGGGTCCCGCGAGGGTGCGGGGCTCCTGAACGTGCGGAGGTGCCCGCGGCGGCCTCATGCCGCCGCCGGGTGCTCCGTCACCTCGACGCCCGCCAGCACCTCGTCGTAGACCGCCCGGTCGAACTCGCCCGCCACCGGGGCCCGTACGGCCGCCGCCGACAGGGCCACCGCGCGGGCGAGCCGGTCCGGCCAGGGTGCCTCCTCGACCAGCCCGGACAGCAGCCCGGCGACCGCCGCGTCCCCGGCCCCGGTCGGATTGCCCGCCAGCCGGCGCGGCGGGGCGGCGCGCCAGGCGCCGTGGGCGGTGACCGCGAGCATGCCGTGCGGGCCGAGCGAGGCGGCCACCGCTCGGGCCCCGCGCCGCCGGGCGTCGCGCGCGGCGCGCAGCGGGTCGGTGGAGCCGGTGAGCCCGGCGAGCTCATCGATATTGGGCTTGACGAGATGGGGGCGGGCGGCGATGCCCCGGCGCAGCGGTTCGCCGCTGGTGTCCAGCAGGGTGGGCACGCCCGCCGCATGCGCCTCCCGGATGAGCTGGGCGTACGTCCCGACCGGGACCCCGGGTGGCAGGCTGCCGCACAGCGCGACCGCCGACGCCTCGCGCAGCAGCCGGCCGTAAGCGTCCATGAAGGTGGACCACTCGGGGGTGGTGACGATCGGGCCGGGCTCGTTGAGCTGGGTGGTGTCGCCCGTGGTGGCGTCCACGACGCCGATGGTGCGCCGGGTGGTGCCGGCGATGGGGACCAGTGCGTCGGTGATCGTTCCGTGCGGTGCCCCGGGGCCGGTGCCGGGTACGGCGATTCCGCCGAGCAGTTGCCGCAGCACCCCGCCGGTGACCCCGCCGACGAGGCCGGTGACGACGGTGTCGTGGCCCAGGGCGGCCAGCACCCGGGCCACGTTGAGGCCCTTGCCGCCGGGCCGTTCGGTGACCTCGGTGACGCGGTGGGTGGCGTGCGGACGCAGTTCCGGCACCCGGTAGGTGACGTCGAGGGCGGTGTTGAGCGTGACCGTGAGGATCACCCTGGCATCCCCTCTCCCGTCCCCCCGCCGGACGGAGATTCCTGTGCTGAACGCGACTGTGTGCCGAGCCGTGCGTACGCGTGCCCGAGTCCGTAGCCGTGCCCGAGCGCGTGCCCGTACCTGAGCCCGTGCCCGAGCGATCATGCCAAAACGAGTGGCTTCGGCCCAGACCTCCGTGTCGTTCTGGACACCGTCATCGCCCCCCGGAATCAGGGCACTTCAGCCCAGTTCGGGATGGACCACCCAACCGCCCCGGTGCATCACGCCCCGCAGCCGGAAGTCGTCGTCGAGCACGACGAGATCCGCGTCCTTGCCCACCTCGAGCGAGCCCACCCGGTCGGCGATGCCCAGCAGCCGGGCCGGGGTCGCGGACAGCGCCCGCACGGTCTGCTCCACGCCGAGCCCGTCGATCGTGACGGCCCGCCGGAAGGCCCGGTCCAGGGTGAGGGTGGAGCCCGCGATGGAGCCGGCCGTCGGTCCGTCGCTGATCCGCGCGACGCCGTCCTTGACCTCGACCTCCATGGGGCCGAGCGGATAGCGCCCGTCGTTCATGCCCGCCGCGCCCATCGCGTCGGTGATGAAGGCGACCCGGTCCGCGCCCGCCCGGTGGAACGCCAGCTCCAGCATGGCGGGGTGCAGATGGGTGCCGTCGTTGATCAGCTCGATGGTGACCCGTTCGTCCTCCAGCAGCGCGGCGATCGGGCCGGGGGCGCGGTGCAGCAGCGACGGCATCGCGTTGAACAGGTGGGTCGCCACGGTCGCGCCCGCCTCCACGGCCTCCCGCGTCGCCTCGTACGTCGAGTCGGTGTGGCCGACGGCCGCGAGGACGCCGCTGTCGGCCAGCAGCCGTACGGACTCCAGCCCGCCCGGCAGTTCGGGCGCGAGGGTCATCATCCGCGCGGTGCCGCGCGCCGCGTCCACCAGCTTGCGCACATCCGCCGGATCGGGCGCGCGCAGCAGCGATGGCTGGTGGGCGCCGCAGCGGTGGGGGGAGATGAACGGCCCCTCGAAGTGGATGCCCGCCAACTCGCCCTGCTCCACCAGCTCCGAGAGGGCGGCGGCCTGCCGGGCGAGGTCGTCCAGGTCGCCGGTGACGGTGGAGGCGAGCATCGTGGTGGTGCCGTGCTGCCGGTGCGTACGGATGGCGGTCAGCGACTCCTCGGGGGTGCCCGCCGAGAACGAGGCGCCGCCGCCGCCGTGCACATGCAGGTCCACGAAGCCGGGGACGATCCAGCGGCCCGGCAGGTCGAGCGCCTCCACCGCCTCCCCGCCCCGGCCGGCCGCGGGGTCGGCCGGCGGTCCGGCCGCGGTGATGCGCGTGCCCTCGACCGTCACCCGCCCGTTGTCGACCACGCCTCCCGGCAGGACCACCCGGGCGCCTGTGAGAACCGTTCGCTGGACCATCAGGCGGTTACCTCCGTGGAGAGTCGATCCCAGGCGAGCAGTCCCGCGCCCAGGCAGCCGGCGGTGTCCCCGAGGGCCGCCGGGACGATACGGGGAAGCTGCTGGAAGGTGAGCCGCTCCTCGACCGCGGTGCGCAGCGGCGCGAACAGGGTCTCCCCGGCCTCGGCCAGCCCACCGCCGACGATCAGCACACCGGGGTCCAGCAGGGTGAGGCCGGTCACCAGGCCGTCGGCGAGCGCGCTCACCATCTCCCCCCATACGGCCGCGGCCCGCGGTTCGCCGGACCGGACGGCCTTGGCGCAGTCGGCGGCGTCGGCCGCCGGATCGCCGCTCGCAGCGGCCCAGGCGCGGCCGACCGCCGCCGCCGAGGCGAGCGTCTCCAGGCAGCCGGACTGGCCGCAGCCGCAGGCGGGGCCGCCGGGCCGGACGACGATATGGCCGATCTCGCCGGAGGAGCCGTGCGCTCCGGGGTCGATCCGCCCGTCGATGCCGATGGCGCCCGCGATGCCGGTGCCGACGGAGACGAACAGGAAGCGCCGCGCGCCCTCGCCCGCTCCCATCCGCCCCTCGGCCAGCCCGCCCATCCGGACGTCGTGGCCGAGCGCGACCGGGATCCCGCCCAGCCGCTCGGTGAGCAGCGCGCGCAGCGGGATGTCGCTCCAGCCGAGGTTGGCGGCGAAGACGGCCACCCCGCGGTCCTCGTCCAGGACCCCGGGCACGCCGACGCCCGCGGCCACCGGGGGCCCGCCGAACCGCCGCTCGCCGATCTCGCGCAGCTCGGCGGCGAAGTCGAGGATCGCGGCGACGACCGCCTCGGGTCCGCGCTCCCGCTCGGTGGGCCTCCGGGCCTCGTGGAGGAGTGTGGTGTCCGCCCCGATCAGGGCGGCCTTCATACCGGTGCCGCCCACATCCAGGGCGATGACGTGTTTCACATGGAACAGTCTCGCGCGATCCACCATGAGAGGTCTAGTCCACTCGCCGCTTCTCGTCAGGAGATCACGCCGTTGCCGGTAAGGGAGTTGGTATGAACCTACTCCTCCGCTTGTGAGTGGGTGACACATCGCACTTTGGCGTGTAACAACCCGCTCACCTGGGAAAGTGAACCGCCGATATCGAAGCGATATGCCCATGGTGTAGACCTTGTGGAGGTTTGCAAGGCAGACTCGCTCGACCTCGGGGGAGGACCCTGGAGGATGAAACAAGCCATAGGGTGGGAAAACAGCGGTGCAGCGGCGACGGTTCTTGGGTCTGACAACGGCGGGTGTCGCGGCGGTGACGACGGCACCGGGGCTCACGGCCTGTGGCAGCGACAGCTCCGGCTCGGACGGTGACACCACGCTGAAGGTGGTCGCGGCCGACTACGGCGACAGCACCGCCAACAGCTCCCAGAAGTACTGGAACAAGCTGGCCCGGGCCTTCGAGGCCAAGAACAGCGGGACCAAGGTCGACGTCAAGGTCTACAGCTGGACCGAAGTGGACCGGCGCGTCGCCGACATGGTCAAGAGCGGTCAGGCCCCGGACATCGCGCAGATCGGCGCGTACGCCGACTACGCCGCGCAGGGCAAGCTCTACCGCGCCGACGAGATGCTCGCCATCCCCACCCAGGCCGGTTTCATCACCTCGATCGCCCATGCGGGCGAGGTGCGGCGGGTGCAGTACGGGGTGCCGTTCGTGGCCAGCGCCCGGCTGCTCTTCTACAACAAGAAGCTCTTCGACCAGGCCGGCATATCCTCCGCCCCCACCAGCTGGGACGAGCTCAAGGAGGCGGCCGCCCGGCTCAAGGCCGGCGGGGTGAAGATCCCGTACGCGCTGCCGCTCGGCCCCGAGGAGTGCCAGGCCGAGACCATGATGTGGATGCTCAGCGGCGGTGGCGGCTACACCGACGCCAACGGCAGCTACACCATCGACTCCACCGAGAACATCGAGACCTTCGAATGGCTGCGGGACGAGCTGGTCGGCGCGGACCTCACCGGCCCCGGCTCCCCGGCCCGCACCAACCGGCAGGACGCCTTCGACGCCTTCACCCGCGGCGAGGTCGGCATGCTCAACGGCCACCCGACCCTGATGCAGCAGGCGTCCGGCCACGGCATCAGCTACGGCACCGCGCCGCTCCCCGGCCGCAGGGGCAAGTCCCCGTCGACGATGGGCGTCGCCGACTGGCTGATGGCCTTCAAGCAGAACGGCCACCGCACGCAGATCGGGAAGTTCCTCGACTTCGTCTACACCGAGAAGAACGTGCTGGACTTCGTCACCGAGTACGACCTGCTGCCGGTGACCACCGCCGTCGAGCAGACGATGCTCGGCGACCGCGAGTACAAGCGGCTGTGGCGGTTCCTCGACGAACTGGAGAGTGCCGAGTTCTACCCGGCCGACAAGACCTCCTGGGCGGAGGTCAGCAAGCTGATCAAGCAGAAGATCGGCTCGACGGTGACCAAGGGCGGCGACCCGACGAGCGTGCTGGGCCAGATCCAGCGCGAGGCCGACGCCATGGAGAATGCGGGGGCATGACAGTGGACACGCCCGGCCCCGGCCCCGACCCTTCCGAAGACCCCGCCGGCCAGGAGCGGGATGAGGGCCCGGAGGCCGGGCTGTCCGACCGCGACCAGGCCGTGCTCGCCGTGGAGCGCCGCGGCTGGCCGGGCCCCGGCGCCAAGGAGCGGGCGATACGGGAGCGGCTGGGCATCTCCCCGACCCGCTACTATCAGCTGCTGAACGCGCTGTTGGACGACCCCAGGGCCCTGGAGCACGACCCGGTGACCGTCAACCGGCTGCGGCGGGTCAGGGACGAGCGCCGCGAACGCCGCTGAGGCGGACCTCCCCGGGCGGTTCACCGGGACTCTCCCGGGCGGTTCGCCGGGGCCATGCCCGGGCGGGACCTCCCCGGACCGTTCGCCGGGACCTCCCCGGGCCGTTGACGGGTACCCTCCCGGGCCGTCCGCCGGGGGACGCCCGGGCGGTTCACCGGTGGGATGTCCGAGCCGTTCACCGGTGGGACGCCCGAGCCGTTCAGCGGTGGGCCGTCCGGGCCGTTCACCGGGGGGACGTCCGGGGGAAGCCCGTGGGGCCGCCGGGCCCGGTAGGGTCACCGGCATGGGCAGCGCTATGGGCAGTCACCCCCTCCCCGTACCTACCACCGCCGCCGGCCGCGAGGGCCTCGCCGCCCTCCTCGAACGGCCCGGCCGCGCCGTTGTCGGACTCGACTTCGACGGCACCCTCGCCGAGATCGTCCCCGACCCCGACCAGGCCCGCGCCCACCCCGGCGCCGTCCCCGCGCTCTCCCGGCTGGCCCCGCGGCTGCGCTCCGTCGCGGTGATCACCGGCCGTCCGGCCGAGGTCGCCGTCCGGTACGGCGGCTTCGCCGGGGCCGAGGGGCTGAACGGGCTCGTCGTCCTCGGTCTCTACGGCGCCGAGCGCTGGGACGCGGCGAGTGGCGCCGTCCAGGCGCCCGAACCGCACCCCGGCGTCGCCGCCGTCCAGGCCGAACTCCCCGCCGTCCTCGCGGAGTACGGCGCCTCGCGGGGCACCTGGATCGAGGACAAGGGCCGCGCCGTCGCCGTCCACACCCGCCGTGCCGAGGACCCGCAGGCCACGTTCGAGCTGCTGCGCGCGCCGCTGCACGCCCTGGCCGAGCGCCATGGGCTGATCGTCGAGCCCGGCCGGCTGGTGCTGGAGCTGCGGCCGCCGGGCATGGACAAGGGCGTCGCCCTCACGGAGTACGTACGGCGCACCGGCGCGGAGGCCGTTCTCTACGCGGGCGACGACCTGGGCGACCTGGCCGCGTTCGGGGCGGTGGAGCGGCTGCGCGAGGAGGGTGTGCCGGGGGTGCTGGTGTGCAGTGGCAGCACGGAGGTGACCGAACTCGCCCAGCGGGCCGACCTGGTGGTCGACGGCCCGGCGGGCGTGGTGGAGCTGCTGTCGTCCCTGGCCGACGCGGTCGGCGGCGCCAACGCGGTCGGCGGCGCCAACGCCTCGTAAGAGCCCTACAGCGCCCGCAGCTGCGCCAGGAACCATGCCTGGGGCGGCAGCGCGGTCGCGGCGGCGGCGAGTCGCTTCGTACGGTCCGCGCGCTCGCCGTCGCTCATGCGCAGCGCCTCGTCCAGTGCCCGGGCGGTGGCCTCCACGTCGTACGGGTTCACCACCAGCGCGTCGTCGCCCAGCTCGGCGTGGGCCCCCGCCTCCCGTGACAGCACCAGCGCACATCCCCGCTCGGAGACCACCGGGACCTCCTTGGCCACCAGGTTCATCCCGTCCCGGATGGGGTTGACCAGCGCCACGTCCGCCAGTCGGTAGGCCGCGAGCGACCGTGCGAAGTCGTCCTTCACATGCAGGGCGACCGGGGTCCAGCCCTCCGTGCCGTACTCGGCGTTGATCTCCTCCGCGATCCGCCGCACCCGCTCGGTGTAGTCGCGGTAGACCGCGAGGTCCTGGCGGGAGGGGTAGGCGAAGGCCACGTGCACCACGCGCTCCCGCCACTCGGGGTGGGTCTCCAGCAGCCGCCGGTAGGCCAGCAGCCCGCGCACGATGTTCTTGGACAGCTCGGTGCGGTCCACCCGGACGATCGACTTCCGGTCCGGCCCGATCTGCGCCCGCAGACTGGTCAGCCGTTCGTCCACATCCTCCTGCCGCGACCGCTGCCGCAGGAAGTCCGCGTCCGCGCCCAGGCCGTGGACGCCCAGCCGGGTCTCCCGCCCCTCGAAGCGCACGGCCGTCGCCGCGCCCTCGCCGTTCCCGTCACCGTCACTGTCGCCGTCGCCGTCGCGGACGATCTCCGCGCCCAGCACGGCCGCGCAGCAGTCGGCGAAGGCACCGGCCCAGCGCTCGGTGAGGAACGCGGCGCGGTCGCCGCCGAGGATGCCGCGCAGCACACCCGCCGCGACGTCGTCCGGCAGCAGCCGGTAGTAGTCCGGCGGGGCCCAGGGGGTGTGCGAGAAGTGACCGATCCGCAGATCGGGGCGCCGCTCGCGGAGCATCGCGGGCACCAGCGCCAGGTGGTAGTCCTGCACCAGGACGACGGCCTCGTCCACCGCCTCCTCGGCGAGCGCGTCCGCGAAGGCCGCGTTATACGCCTCGTAGGCCGCCCACTGGTCGGCGAACTCCGCGTCGAAGACCGGCTCGACCGGGGTCTGGTAGAGCAGATGGTGGATGAACCACAGCACCGAATTGGCGATGCCGTTGTACGCGGCGGCGAAGACATCCGGCGCGATGTCGAGCATCCGCACCTGCTGGCCGCCGGTGTCACCGGGGTTCAGATGGCTGTCCCCGGCGCGCCGGGCCGCCTCGCGGTCATCCTCCCCGAGCGCCGCGCACACCCACACCGCGTTCGCGTCGGGGCCGATGGCGCTGAGGCCGGAGACCAGCCCGCCACCGCCGCGCCGGGCGGTGAGCGAGCCGTCCTCGCCCAGGGTGTACGAGACCGGACCGCGGTTGGAGGCGACCAGGATCGGAGCGGTGCGCGGAACTGCCATGTCGCGAGCCTAGCCAGCCACGACCCCGCGCAAACGTACGTACGGTTTCTTGCCCCGTAGGCGGTAGGGGGCGGCCTGTTTCCGACCAGTGGCCGCTATCCCGCGCCGCCCGGGTGCGTCACGCCGCGCGCCGCTCCGCGTACTCCGGTATCTCGATCATCGGCGGCCGTTCCTCGGTGTCCACGTCCGTGGTGCGCGGCTCGAAGCCGGTCTCGCCCCGGTCGAACTGGGTCAGCCGCGGCCGCACCAAATGGCCCCGGGCCAGCCGCAGCTGCGCGGTGCGGTAGATCGCGGCGGCCATCCGGCCCAGCGCCAGCCCGTCCTGGTGGCGGTGTTTGCGCACCCCGATGTCCACCTGGCCGAGCGCGTCGAGGCCCACCGTGTGCAGCGCGTCGACCAGCAGCCCCAGCTCGACCCCGTAGCCGACCGGGAAGGGCAGCCGCTCCAGCAGCGTGCGGCGGGCCGCGTACTCACCGCCCAGCGGCTGGACGAATCCGGCCAGCTGGGGCCAGTGCAGATTCAGCAGCGGGCGGGCGACCAGTTCGGTGACCCGTCCGCCCTGGCCCGCCACATCGCCGAGCGGGCGGTCGTACATGCCCTTCACCAGCTGCAGCGCGGGGTCGGTCAGCAGCGGCCCGACGATCCCGGAGACAAAGCGCGGATCGAATTCCCGCAGGTCGGCGTCGATGAAGCAGATGATGTCGCCGCGCGTGGCCAGCAGGGACCGCCACAGCACCTCGCCCTTGCCGGGCAGCGCGGGCAGCCGGGGCAGCAGCGAGTCGCGGGGGACGACGGTGGCGCCCGCCGCCGCGGCGACCTCGGCGGTGCGGTCCGTCGAGCCGGAGTCCAGCACCACCAGCTCGTCCACCAGCGGCGCCGCCTCGCCCATCAGCTCCCGGCGGATGATCGCGGCGATCTCGCCGACCGTGGCCTCCTCGTTCAGGGCGGGCAGGACCACGCTCAGGGTCGTCGCCGAGCCCCGCTTCGCGTCGAGCAGGCGGTCCAGCGGCCGGTCGTCGGCCGACCAGGAGCGGTGCTTCAGCCAGTGCTCCACCTCTTCCAGCACCTGTGTCTCTCCCTGCCGTGGTCGCTGTGATCCATCTCGCGCTTCGGACGGCTAGCTCAACCATCCGGGCCTTCGGTTACAGTCTTGAACAACGCACGTGACCGTCGTATGTCGGGGTCGACCTCGGTGTTTACCGAGGAAGCCCGTGATGATGCCGTGCTGACAAACGCCCGGGTCCGCCCGGTGCCATACCGCTCATCCAGAGGGGCAGAGGGAACGGCCCGTTGAAGCCCCGGCAACCCTCCAGCTGATCTCGCATTCCGCAGCGAGGCTCCCAGCTCGGGAAGGTGCCAATTCCGTCTCGTGGCGAAATGCGTCGCGAGGAAGATGAGGAGAAAGGGCCTCGCCATCCATGGCTGTGCAGTCAGTAGAAAGCTCAACTGTTTCCTCCGCGTCCTCCGCCTCCGACGCCTCCGGTGCCTTCGGTCCCGCCATCGCATTGTCCTGCCGGGAGTGCGGTGAGCGGTTCGATCTGGGCCCGATCTTCGCGTGTGAGGTCTGTTTCGGGCCGCTCGAGGTCGCGTACGAGCTGCCGGCCGGCGACCCGGAGGGGCTGCGCCGGCGGATCGAGGCCGGTCCGAACAGCATCTGGCGCTATGCCCCGCTGCTGCCCGTCCCGGCGGACGTGGCGGACCTGCCCAGCCTGCACCCGGGCTTCACCCAGCTGGTCAAGGCCGACAACCTCGCCCGTGAGCTCGGCGTCACCGGTGAGCTGCACATCAAGGACGACTCCGGCAACCCGACCCACTCCTTCAAGGACCGGGTCGTCGCCATCGCCGTCCAGGCCGCCCGCACCTTCGGCTTCACCACCCTCTCCTGCTCCTCCACCGGCAACCTCGCCGGCGCGGTCGGTGCCGCGGCCGCCCGGGCGGGCTTCCGCTCCTGCGTCTTCATCCCGCACGACCTGGAGGCGGGCAAGGTCGTCATGGCCGCGGTCTACGGCGGTGAGCTGGTCGGCATCGAGGGCACCTACGACGACGTCAACCGCTTCTGCAGCGAGCTGATCGGCGACCCGGTCGGCGAGGGCTGGGGCTTCGTCAACGTCAATCTGCGGCCGTACTACGGCGAGGGCTCCAAGACCCTGGCCTACGAGATCTGCGAGCAGCTCGGCTGGCGGCTGCCGGACCAGATCGTCATCCCGATCGCCTCCGGCTCCCAGCTCACCAAGATCGACAAGGGGCTGAAGGAGCTGATCGCGATCGGGCTGGTCGAGGACAAGCCCTACAAGATCTTCGGCGCCCAGGCCGAGGGCTGCTCCCCGGTCTCCGCCGCCTTCAAGGCCGGCCATGACGTCGTGCGGCCGCAGAAGCCGCAGACCATCGCCAAGTCACTGGCCATCGGCAACCCCGCGGACGGCCCGTACGTCCTGGACATCGCCCGCCGCACGGGCGGCGCGGTGGAGGACGTGAACGACGAGCAGATCGTCGACGCGATCAAGCTGCTCGCCCGCACCGAGGGGATCTTCGCGGAGACCGCGGGCGGGGTGACCGTCGGCGTGACCAAGAAGCTGATCGAGGACGGTCTGCTCGACCCGTCCCTGACGACCGTCGTGCTCAACACCGGCGACGGCCTCAAGACCCTCGACGCGGTGGCCCCCACCACGGGTCCCTCCGCCATCATCCGCCCCACCCTTGACTCGTTCCGAGAGGCTGGTCTCGCATGAGCGTCAACGTCCGAATCCCGACCATCCTGCGCACGTACACCGCCGGTCAGGCCGAGGTTCCCGCCGAGGGTGCGACCCTCGCCGAGGTCCTGGCGGATCTGGAGAAGAACCACCAGGGCATCGCGGCCCGCGTGCTGGACGACACCGGCAAGCTCCGCCGCTTCGTCAACGTCTACGTCAACGACGACGACGTCCGCTTCGCCGACGGCCTGGCCACGGCGACCCCGGACGGTGCCGGGATCTCGATCATCCCGGCGGTCGCGGGCGGCTGCTGACCCCGCGCCCACCCTCCTCACCTTTGGCATCGCCCCGTCCGGGGACAACCGGACGGGGCGATTCCGTGTGTGGAATCGCGATACAGTTGCCCGGATTCCCCGATGGCCCCCGGGCCGGAACCACATATGAGAACTCGTCAAGTTGTGCGTAAAGTGTGAGCACGAATTGTCGGGTTGGTTCCCTATGTCCCGCCCGGCTTGCCCGGACTTCACATAATTTCTCACTTTTAACCGTTCGACCGCGCCCAGAATTCTCGTCCGATTGACCTGTTGCAGAGGGCGTTGGGACGGATACATTCAGCGGCGGTCGACGCGTTCCGGCGCACACCCCCCACATCCGGGGGGTGAGGTCTGACCCGGGTCCGCGGAGTGCGGTCCTGCGCAAGGGCCAGCAATAGGGGAGTTAGGAATGGCTCAGGGCACCGTCAAGTGGTTCAACGCGGAGAAGGGGTACGGCTTCATCGCGGTCGACGGTGGTGCGGACGTGTTCGTCCACTACAGCGCGATCCAGATGGACGGGTACCGCACCCTCGAGGAAGGCCAGCGGGTCGAGTTCGAGATCTCGCAGGGTCAGAAGGGCCCGCAGGCCGACATGGTCCGCGTGGCCGTAGGCTGACGCGCCGACGCGACGCAGCTGAACAGTACAGTCCGAAGGGTCCGTGTCCCGGCCAGGGTACGGACCCTTCGGCGTGTCCGCGCTGATCATTACGGGGTTGGCGCGGGGGTTGATGCGGACGGGAGCGCTTGTGCCCACCCGTCACGGCCGCTTGCACTCTATAGGCCCGAGTGCTAATCATTGGCGTTAGCACTCTGACGTTGAGAGTGACAGAAGGACCGGGTCGGTGAGGCCCGCCAGGCCATGCGGGGCAAGGAACCGTACGGCAGGCAGGCCGTCCGTCGCGGGCGCCAGCGCGGTCCGGAGCAATCCACCCCGTCTTGGGAGGACCACTTCACATGGCCAAGATCATCGCGTTCGACGAGGAGGCGCGGCGCGGCCTCGAGCGCGGGATGAACCAGCTCGCCGACGCCGTCAAGGTCACCCTCGGCCCCAAGGGCCGCAACGTCGTCCTCGAGAAGAAGTGGGGCGCCCCCACGATCACCAACGATGGTGTTTCCATCGCCAAGGAGATCGAGCTCGAGGACGCGTACGAGAAGATCGGCGCCGAGCTGGTCAAGGAGGTCGCGAAGAAGACGGACGACGTCGCCGGTGACGGCACGACGACCGCGACCGTCCTCGCCCAGGCGCTCGTCAAGGAGGGCCTCCGCAACGTCGCCGCGGGTGCCAACCCGATGGCGCTCAAGCGGGGTATCGAGAAGGCCGTCGAGGCCGTCTCCGCCCAGCTCCTCGAGCAGGCCAAGGACGTGGAGACCAAGGAGCAGATCGCCTCCACCGCCTCCATCTCCGCCGCCGACACCCAGATCGGCGAGCTCATCGCCGAGGCGATGGACAAGGTCGGCAAGGAAGGTGTCATCACCGTCGAGGAGTCGCAGACCTTCGGGCTCGAGCTCGAGCTCACCGAGGGCATGCGCTTCGACAAGGGCTACATCTCCCCGTACTTCGCGACGGACATGGAGCGTATGGAGGCGTCGCTCGACGACCCGTACATCCTGATCGTCAACTCCAAGATCAGCAGCGTGAAGGACCTCCTCCCGCTGCTCGAGAAGGTCATGCAGTCGGGCAAGCCGCTGCTGATCATCGCCGAGGACGTCGAGGGCGAGGCCCTGGCCACCCTGGTCGTCAACAAGATCCGTGGCACCTTCAAGTCCGTCGCCGTCAAGGCCCCGGGCTTCGGTGACCGCCGTAAGGCCATGCTCGGTGACATCGCCATCCTCACCGGTGGCACCGTCATCTCCGAGGAGGTCGGCCTCAAGCTCGAGAACGCCGGTCTCGACCTGCTCGGCCGCGCCCGCAAGGTCACCGTCACCAAGGACGAGACCACCATCGTGGACGGCGCCGGCGACACCGACCAGGTGCAGGGCCGCGTCAACCAGATCCGCGCCGAGATCGAGTCCTCGGACTCGGACTACGACCGCGAGAAGCTGCAGGAGCGCCTGGCGAAGCTGGCCGGCGGCGTGGCCGTCATCAAGGCCGGTGCCGCCACCGAGGTCGAGCTCAAGGAGCGCAAGCACCGCATCGAGGACGCGGTGCGCAACGCCAAGGCGGCCGTCGAGGAGGGCATCGTCGCCGGTGGTGGCGTGGCCCTGCTGCAGACCGTCTCGGTCTTCGAGAAGCTGGAGCTCGAGGGTGACGAGGCCACCGGTGCCCAGGCCGTGCGCCTGGCCCTGGAGGCCCCGCTGAAGCAGATCGCGGTCAACGCCGGTCTCGAGGGCGGCGTCGTGGTCGAGAAGGTGCGCAACCTGACCCCGGGTCACGGCCTCAACGCCGCGACCGGTGAGTACGTGGACCTGATCGCCGAGGGCATCATCGACCCGGCCAAGGTCACGCGCTCCGCGCTGCAGAACGCCGCGTCGATCGCCGCGCTGTTCCTCACCACCGAGGCCGTCATCGCCGACAAGCCGGAGAAGGCCGCCCCGGCGGGCGCTCCGGGCGGTATGCCGGGCGGTGACATGGACTTCTGATCGACTCGGCGCGTTCGTTCGCCGGTCGGTCGTACCGTCCAGGACGTCGGGGCGGCACCCTCTCCCAGGGGTGCCGCCCCGACGGCGTTCTGGGGGCCGGGCCCCGGCTGCGGGAGCAGGCGTATCCGGGCTTACCGCTCAGCCGCATCGAGGGCGGCGCGCAGATGGCCGTGTGCCTCGGCGAGCAGCTTCTCGGCGGTCGGGGCGTCCACCTCGCCCAGGATGGTGAGGATCGCGTTCTTCACCTCGCCGTCCGTGGCCGCCAGCGCGCTCTCGATCCGCTGGTCGGAGGCGCCGGTCGCCAGGAAGACGATCCTCCGCGAGCGGGCGCGCAGCTTGTCGTTGGAGGCGCGCACATCGACCATCAGATTTCCGAAGGTCTTGCCCAGCCGGATCATGGTGATGGTCGAGATCATGTTGAGCACCAGCTTCTGAGCCGTGCCCGCCTTCAGCCGGGTCGAGCCGGTGAGCAGCTCCGGTCCCACGACGATCTCGATGCCGTGGTCGGCCGCGGCGGCGAGCGCCGAGCCGGCGTTGCAGGACAGCCCGACGGTGAGCGCGCCGAGCCGTCGGCCGTGTTCGACCGCGCCCACGGCGTACGGGGTGCGGCCGGAGGCCGAGACGCCGACCACCGTGTCGTCGGGGCCGACCCCGAGCAGGTCGAGGTCCCGGGCGGCCAGTTCCGCGCTGTCCTCCGCGCCCTCGACCGAGGTCACCACGGCGTCCGGGCCGCCCGCGATCACCCCGACGACCTGCTCGGGCCGGGTGTTGAAGGTGGGCGGGCATTCGCTCGCGTCGAGCACCCCGAGCCGTCCGGCGGTGCCCGCGCCCGTATAGAGGAGACGGCCGCCGCGGGACATCCGCGCGGCGATGGCGTCGATGGCGGCGGCGATGCGGGGGAGCTGGAGGGCGACGGCGGTGGGGACGCCGGCGTCCTCCGCGTTCATGATCCGGGCGATCTCGAGGGTTTCCAGCCGGTCGATCTCGGCGAGTTCGGGGCGGAACGCCTCGGTGGTCAGGGTGTCGAGCTGGGCGCGGAGCCGGGTGGAGTCCTGGTCGGCCGCGGAGTCGGTGGGGTCGGCTGCGAAGTCGGCGGAAGTCATGGCGAAGCGGCTCTTTCCGGTACGTCAGGGCGGGGGTGGGGGTGACGGTGACTGACTGGCGGGCAGCCACCGGGCGAAGCGATGATCGGTGCCCGGCTCAGCGATGCCCGGGACGCGGGTCGTGGCGGTGCGCGAGGGCCTCGTACGACGCGGAGAGAGCGGGCGCGGCCGATTCGTACGTCCGCTGGGCGACCCCTATGAACAGGCAGTCCACCACCAGCAGCTGGCTGGTGCGGCTGGACATGGCCGCCGGGCGCAGCTCGCTCTCCCGGGCGGTGGAGGTGGTGAGCACCAGGTCCGCGTACTGCGCGACCTCGCCGTCCGGCCGTCCGGTGATCGCGACGGTGGTGGCGCCGCGCTCGAAGGCCACCCGCAGCGGCTCGATGACATCCGTCGTACGCCCGGAGTGGGTGATCGCGATGGCGACGTCGCCGGAATGGAGCTGGACCGCGTTGGTGACCGCGAGATGCGGATCGGCGTGGGCATGGGCTATCAGCCCGATCCGCAGCAGCTTCTGGACCAGGTCCTGGCCGACGAGGCTGGACGCCCCCACCCCGTACACATCGATCCGGCGGGCCGTGGCCAGCGCCGATACGGCGGCCTCGACCTGGCTGGTGTCCAGGACGGCGGCGGTGTCGGCCAGACACTGCTGCTCCTCGCGCGCCAGCTTGGTGACCACATCGGCGATCGGATCGTCGACCGCGATGTCCGCGGTGACGGCCGGGGCCCGCCCGGCCGCCTGGTGTGCGGCGAGCGCGGCGAGCGCGATGCGCAGATCGCGATATCCGGGGTAGCCGAGCAGCCGGGAGGTGCGGACGACCGTGGCCTCGCTGGTGCCGGTCCGCTCGGCGAGCCCGGTGACGGTGAGCGCCGCGCATCCGGCCGGATCCCCCGCCACGGCCTCGGCCACGCGCTGCATGGAGCGGGTCATGGAGGGGCCTAACGTGCGCACCTTCGCGGCGAGGGCTGCCGGAGCGGGCGGGGTGGGATCGGATTGCGGAGGTGGCATGAAAGTTTCCTTCAGGTCGCTTCTCATTCGCGAAAACTATTTCCGGCCACTGGGCTCGTCAACCCTCCGTGCGGCGGTGCGGCGGTGCGGCGGTGCGGCGGTGCGGCGGGGCGAGCAGAGCGAGGACGAAGCAAACAGGCGCCAGGAGGAAGCAAAGGTGACAATGGGACCCATGAAGCTCGAACACGCACTGCACGCGGCCCGTGCCCTCGTCCTGGCCGACCTCGCGGCGGGCGAGGTCGCCCGGGCCGATATCGTCTCGCTGGTCGAAGACGCGATCGCGCACCGCCGGTGGTGGGTCGAGCAGTGGCCGGAAGGCGTTGCGTACGTGGCCGGTCTGGTCGCCCAGGACGTCCAGGACGCCCTGCTGGAGCGGTACGGCCGATGGCCGCTGTGCCCCGTCTGCACCCAGGGCGGCGACCTCCACGCCCTCGACGTGGAACCCGAGTTGGGCCCCGACCCGCACTGGGTCTGCGGCAAGACGGCGGTCGCGGTGGCGCCCGTGGGTTCGCTGGGCACCACCCTCTGATGGCCGTACTGATCGACCCGCCTTCGTGGCCGGGCCACGGCCGTCTGTGGTCCCACCTGGTCAGCGATGTCTCCTACGCCGAACTCCACGCCTTCGCCGCCCGCATCGGCGCCCCGCGCCGAGGCTTCGACCGTGACCACTACGACCTGCCGAGCGAGCTGTACGCGAAGGCGGTGGGGGCGGGCGCGGAGGAGGTCGGCAGCAAGGAACTCCTCCGCCGTCTGAAGTCCGCGGGCCTCCGCCGCCGCAAGCGGGGCGCGAACGCGGACTGACCGGTGCGGGCGGGCCCGCGGCGGGCCCTGTCCACCGGCCGCCCGGTACGGCCGCCGCGTCCTCGCCGCGCGTAGGTCTGGGCGCGCTGCCGCGCCGTCGCTCGTGACCCCGGGGGCGGCCGCACCGCGGTGGTATGGCGGGCATCAAGCCCAGCTTTGGGGCCAAGGTGAGTGCCCCGCGCGGGCGGCGGCGTCGCCGCGACCGGTTAGTGCGTTGTGCGCGACGGGTCGGGGGCCGCTTCCGTATCCGCCAGGTCGTACGTCGCCGACGTGGCGATGACGCGCGAGGCCCCCGCCGCCCGGTGCAGCCGCATCGCGGCGACCGTCGTCACCGCGCCCGTACCGGCGAGCGCCGCGCCCGTCCAGGCGACGGCCGGGTAGCCCCAGCCCAGGTCGATGACGAGGCCGCCGAGCCACGGGCCCACCGTGTTGCCGATGTTGAAGGCCGAGGTGTTCGTCGCGCCCGCGAGCGTGGGCGCGGCGTTGGCGAGGTTGAACATCCGGGCGTTGAGCGCGGGCGCGGTGAAGAAGGCGGTGAAGCCGAGCAGCAGCGCCAAGGTCACGGCCGCGACCGCGCTGTGCGCGGTCAGCGCCAGTGCGCTCAGCACGACCGTCGAGGCGGAGATGCCCCCGAGCATCGTGCCGAACAGATGCGCGTCCGCGATCCGCCCGCCGAGCACCGTCCCCAGCAGCGCGCCGACCCCGAACAGCGCGAGCACGGTGGGCACCCAGCTCTCGTCCAGCCCCGCCACATCGGTCAGCAGCGGCCCGAGGTAGGAGAACAGGCAGAAGACCGCGCCACCGCTCAGCGCGGTGGCGGCCAGCGCCAGCCACACCTGCCGGTCGCGGTAGATGCGCAACTCGGCCCGCAGCCGCGGCCGGTCGTCCCCGGTCGGCACCTCCGTACGCGGTACGAGCGCGACGACCCCGACCAGCCCGAGCGCAGACAGCCCGGCCACCGCCCAGAAGGCGGCCCGCCACCCCGCGTGCTGCCCGAGCAGCGCCCCGGCGGGGACCCCGGCGATGTTCGCGATGCTCAGCCCGCCGACCATCACCGCCATCGCCTTCGCCCGCGCGTTCACCGGCACCAGCGATACGGCCACCGCGGCGCCCACCGCCCAGAACCCGGCGCACGCGAGCGCGCTGAGGACCCGCGAGGCGAACAGCACTCCGTACGACGGCGCCAGCGCCCCGGCGATCTGCCCGAGCCCGAACACCGCCAGCAGCGCCATCAGCGTCGTCCGCCGCGGCAACCGCAGCGTGGCCGCCGCCAGCACCGGCGCCCCGACCACCATCCCGATCGCGAAGGCCGATATCAGCAATCCGGCCGTGGGGATGGACACGCCCATGTCGCGCGCGACGGGTTGCAGCAGCCCGGACAGCATGAACTCGGAGGTACCGAGGGCGAAGACGGACAGCCCGAGGACATAGACCGCCAGGGGCATGCGGGAGCGAGCGGAATCCGCTGGGGAGGAGGAGGGCATGCCAGGCTCAACACCATGGCCTGACCTCGGCATTCCTTCAACGGCGGTTACGCACCGAGCAGCTCCAGCTCCGTGGCCATGTTGCGGCGCGCGGCCTCCTCCCAGCGGTCGTGGCCCTCCGGCGTACGGAAGAGGCGGGACAGGCCCAGCAGGTGGCGGAGGACGTTCGCGCGGCCCTCGCGGAAGGCGTCGTCGGGGACGAAGCCGTACTCCTCGCGGACCGCCGCCGCGTAGGCGCCGTAGGCCGCCGGGGAGCCGGCCAGCACGGCGAGGTCGGCGTCGCAGAGGACTTCGCCGTTGGTGTCGCCCTCGGCGGGGTCGTGGTCGCGGGTGACGAGGACGAGGCGGACGGTTTCGGCCGTGCGGGGCGCCGGGACGGCCGCCTCGGTGAGGGCGCGTTCGGCGAGGCGGGCGCTGCGTTCCTCGTTGGTGGAGCGGTCGGGGAGGTAGACGGCGTCGTGGAACCAGGCGGCGAGCCGGATGGCGGCGGGGTCGGGTGCCTGGACGTGGGGGAGCAGCTCGTCCACCCGGTCCAGGACCGCGAGCAGGTGATCGGTGGTGTGGTAGCGGCGCTGGGGTTCGGCCCAGCGGGTCAGCAGGTCCTCGCCGTAGGGCAGGGGAGAGGGATCCGTTGCTTCGCGGGCGCTGGTGAGGAGGTCCGTCCAGCGGGTGAGCAGGGCGTCATGGGCCGGATGGCGGGCGGGCGCGGGTGCGGGCATGGGCCAATTGTGGGGTAGCGGTTTGCCCTCTTGCGCGGTGTGGCAAGCTGTGGAGCATGTCTAGACCAATTCTCGAGGTGATCGCCCTGAACCCGGCGGACGCGATCGCCGCACAGGCCGGAGGGGCGGACCGCCTCGAACTGGTCACCGACATGGCCGCCGACGGGCTCACCCCCTCCCGTGAGACCTTCGCCGCCGTCCGTTCGGCCGTGGACCTGCCGGTGCGGGTGATGCTCCGCGCCGCCGACGGCTTCGCGGCCGGGGACCCCGTCGCGTTCGACGCGCTGTGCGAGGCCGCGGCCGCGCTGCACTCGGAGGGCGCGGACGAGTTCGTCCTGGGCTTCCTGACCGACGACGGCGGGGTCGACCTGGCCGCCGTGACCGCGCTGGCCGAGGTCGTACGGGCGGGTGGCGGGGTGGACGAGAGCCGCTGGACCTTCCACCGGGCCATCGATCGTGCCGCGGATCGCGACGGGCTGCGCAAGCGGCTCGCCGACCTCCCCGGCCTCGACACGTATCTCACCGCCGGGTCCGCGCACGGCGTCGACGACGGTCTGCCGACCTTGGCCGAGGAGGCGGCGCGGATCGGTACGCCGGGCTATGAGCCGCGCGTCATGGCCGGTGGCGGGCTGCGCCTCGACCATCTGCCCGCCCTGCGCGCCGCCGGGATCGACGCCTTCCACATCGGCGGCGCGGCCCGTCCGGCGGGATGGGCCGGTCCGGTGGACGCGGCGGCGGTCGGCCGGTGGCGTACGGCCCTGGACGCGCCCGTTCCGGTCGCCTGAAGGGCGGCCGCGCGGCGCTGAGGCGGTCTGCGTGGCGATGAGATCGGGGTGCGCGGCGCTGAGGCGGCCTGCGCGGCGGCTGTGCCGACAAGCTCCTGTGGGGTGCCGGGCCTGCACACCGGGCCGGAAACCGGGCCCGTTTCCCGCCCCGGAAACCGGCCCCGGAAACCGGCCCCGGAAACCCGTGATCGATACCGGGCGGCTTCTGCCCGGTATCGACCGTACGGTCATCCGCACGGCACACAACACCTCACGGGAGCCTGCCATGCACTTCGCCTCGATCCGCATCATCACCGAGGACGTCGCCCGGATCACCGACTTCTACGAGCGGGCCACGGGCCTGACCGCGAAGCGGTACACGGACGACTTCGCCGAGTTCATGACATCGCGCGGAACCCTCGCCCTGGCGAGCACCCGCACGGTGCGGGGGCTCGGTGAGCAGGCCCCCAGGCCCGCGGCGAACCAGAGCGTGATCGTGGAGTTCCACGTCGCCGATGTCGACGGCGAGTACGAGCGGCTCAAGGAGCTCGACATCGAGATCGTGAACGAGCCCACCACCCACCCCTGGGGCAACCGTTCGCTGCTGTTCAAGGACCCCGACGGCAATCTCGTCAACTTCTTCACGCCCGTCACCCCGGAGGCCCTCAAGCGATTCGAACAGCAGACCGCCGAAGCCAACGCATAACGGTCACGTCACGCCGGCTCAGCTCAGCCGCTCCGGCAGCGCCGCCCCGTGGACGACCGTCAGCCCCGAGACCGCACGGGTCAGGGCGACATACAGGCGGCGCAGCCCGGTGCGTTCGTCCGGCTCGCCGTCGACCACGGCGGCCGGTTCGTCCAGCACCACGTAGTCGTACTCCAGCCCCTTGGCCAGGGTCGCCGGGACGAGGGTGAGCCGGGCCTCGGCGCTGGTCTCCTCGCCGGGGGAGAGAGGGGTCAGGCCCGCCGCGTCCAGGGCCTCGGCCAGGGCCGGGACGCGGGCGTCGGCCGCGATGAGGCCGACCGAACCCTCGTGGGTCAGCGCGTCCCGGCACGCGGCGATGACGGCCGCGTCCAGCTCCGCCGGGTCCACGGCCCGTACGGAGAAGTCGCCCGCCGCCTCGCGGATCGAGGTGGCCTCCGTCAGACCGGGGGCGATGGCGGGCAGCAGCCGTGAGGCGTACGCGATCACCTCGCGCGGCACCCGGAACCCCTGGGTCAGCTCCTCGATCGCCGCCCCGTCCTTGCCCAGATGGGTCAGCGCCTCCTCCCAACTGGCGGTCGCCCATGGCGTGGTGCCCTGGGCGATGTCGCCGAGCACGGTCGCCGAGCCGGTGCTGCAGCGGCGGCCGACCGCGCGGTACTGCATGGGCGACAGGTCCTGCGCCTCGTCCAGGACCACATGTCCGAGGGACGGGGTGCGCTCGATCAGGTCGGCGGCCTCGTCGATCAGCACCAGGTCCGCCGGGGACCACTTCGCGGACTTCACACCGCGCCCGGGCTTCGCCCACAGGACGGTCTTCTGCTCGTCGGCGTCGAGGACGCCCTCCGCGTGCTCGGCCAGGAAGCCGGCGTCGGAGAGCAGCCGCAGCACCAGCTTGGCCGGGTCGACCGGCGGCCAGACCGCCTTGACCGCCGCCTTGACGGCCGCGTTGCGCGCGACCGCGTCCTGGACCCGGTCGTCGGGCGCCTCGCCCGCCTGCTCCATCCGGACGAGCACGGCGTGCGCGATGCGCTGCGGAAGCGCCTCGCGGGCCGCGCCGTAGCGGATGTCGCGGGTCAGCAACTCCTCGACCATCTCCTCCAGTTCATACGCGGGCACCCGCCAGCGGCGTGAACCGCGCACCACCACACAGGGTTCGGTGGGGGCGGTGACATACGAGCGCAGGGCGCGGCGCAGCACCTCGGCCAGCCGTGCGTCGCCCTTGATGCGCGCCGCGTCGGCGGAGTCGGTGCCCCGCGCCTCCGCGCCCAGGGCCGGGCGGGTCACCAGGTCCTCGACGGTCGCCTGGGCCACCTGCAACTCGCCGAGGGCGGGCAGGACCTGCTCGATGTAGTGGAGGAACGAGCGGTTCGGGCCGATGACGAGGGTGCCGGAGCGGGCCAGCCGCTCGCGGTGCGCGTACAGCAGATACGCCACCCGGTGCAGCCCCACGGCCGTCTTACCGGTGCCCGGCGCCCCCTGGACGCAGATGGTGCCGCCGATCCCCTGGCGGACGATCTCGTCCTGCTCCGGCTGGATCGTCGCGACGATGTCCCGCATCGGGCCGACGCGCGGGCGCTCGATCTCGGACTGGAGCAGCTTGCTGGTCTGCTCCGCCTCGCCGGGGTCGGAGAGCCGTTCGTCCTCGTACGCCGTCAACTCGCCGCCCGTGTAGCCGAAGCGGCGGCGCAGCGCGATATCCATCGGCGCGGTCTTGGACGCCTGGTAGAAGGGCTGGGAGACGGGGGCACGCCAGTCGATGACCATGGGGTCGCCGTCCGCGTCGTGCACATGGCGGCGGCCGATGTAGAAGCGCTCGCCCTCCGCGCCCTCGGCCGTCTCCGCGCCCGGCGCGTGCAGATAGTCCAGCCGGCCGAAGAAGAGCGGGGTGTCGGCGAGGTCGGCGAGGGCCTTGATGCGCTCGCTGACCTGGTGGTGCAGCGCCGCGGCGTTGACCCAGTTCGCGGCGACGTCCCGGAGGTCGAGGGCCTCGACGTCGGCGCGCATGGCGCGCAGCGCGGCGCGGGAGTCGGTCAGATGGGCGCGCTCCCGCGCGAGGGGGTCTGCCGCCTGGGGGGCCGGAAGAGGGTCTGCGTGAGGGGTTGAGAGGGGATCTGCGTGGTCAGGGGCGTGCGAGGGCACGGCGTAGCCTCCGGCGAGCGAGTACACAACGAGTGCACAGAGCGAGTACACAAAGCGGGTGCGCGGTACGGATGCGCGGTCAGAGATGCCGACCGGTTTCCGTCCGGACGGCGGCTCTCCCGTTCGGGAACGCGGGAGGCGGCAAGACCGGCGATTGTAGCCAGGGCATGTCCGGGAGGCGAATGAATTATGGCGGGCCTGGTGTGGGCTGGGCTGGGCCCCCGTGCGGGCCCCGTCCTTGCCTCAGGCGAGCCGCGGGGCGTCTCAGGCGAGCCGCAGGGCGCGGAAGGTCACGCGCTGGTTGAACCACAGCAGCGTCACCGTCGTCGCGCCCATCAGGACCGCGACGGTCAGATGCCCGGCGACCGAGGTGACCGGGGCGCCGAGGGCGGCGAGGACGAGATGGAGGCCGACGCGGAGCACGAGCAGCCCGATGGCGATCTTCCGGGTGTGGGCGTTCTTGAGCATCGCCCGCATCAGCTTCACCCGGCGGCGCAGCACGGTCGCCCCGACGACGACGTTCACCAAGGCGATCGCGATGAGCACCATCCAGGCGTCGTCCCACGCCTTGGTCAGGTCGTACGCGGCACCCATGACGCCCTCGAAGCCGAAGAACCACAGCGGCAGCGGCTTGATGTCGCTCAGGTCGATGTCGGTGGTCGCGGTCGTGCGTTTGCGGATGCTGATGCCCATGTCCCCGCCCCTTCGGCGTCGTGGTGCCGTGTCCTGCTGACACTCACGATCCTTCCGGGCGGGGAACGCCCCGGGCAGAGTCGGCGATCACCGGTCACCCATGACACATGTCATGGCCATGGGAGCGTGCCCAACGGCCGTGGGTGCCCAACGGCCGTGGGAGACCGGCGACCGGGTGACCGGCGACCGGGTGATCGGCGACCGGGCGGCCGGGTGACTCGTGGTGGGCCGAACGTCAGACGTCCTCGTCCGCGAGCAGCTCGCTCGCGTCCACGATCCGGTACGCGTACCCCTGCTCGGCCAGGAACCGCTGCCGGTGCGCCGCGAAGTCCTGGTCGATCGTGTCGCGCGCGACCACCGAGTAGAAGACCGCCGGGTGGCCGTCGGCCTTCGGGCGCAGCACCCGGCCGAGCCGCTGGGCCTCCTCCTGGCGGGAGCCGAAGGTGCCGGAGACCTGGATGGCGACCGTGGCCTCGGGGAGGTCGATGGAGAAGTTGGCGACCTTCGAGACGACGAGCACCGACAGCTCGCCCTCCCGGAAGGCGTCGAAGAGCTTCTCCCGCTGGGCGTTGGTGGTCTCGCCCTTGATGACGGGCGCGTCCAGATGCTCGCCGAGCTCGTCGAGCTGGTCGATGTACTGGCCGATGACCAGGGTCTGCTGCCCCTTGTGCCGGGCGACCAGCGCCTCGGTGACCTTCCGCTTGGAGTCGGTGGTGGCGCAGTAGCGGTACTTCTCGTCGGTCTCGGCGGTCGCGTACGTCAGCCGCTCGGCCTCGGTCAGGTTGACCCGGACCTCGACACAGTCGGCGGGCGCGATATAGCCCTGCGCCTCGATCTCCTTCCAGGGCGCGTCGAAGCGCTTGGGCCCGATGAGCGAGAAGACATCGGACTCCCGGCCGTCCTCGCGGACGAGCGTCGCGGTGAGCCCGAGCCGCCGCCGGGCCTGCAGATCGGCGGTGAACTTGAAGACGGGCGCCGGCAGCAGATGCACCTCGTCGTAGACGATCAGGCCCCAGTCGCGGGAGTCGAACAGCTCCAGATGCGGGTAGATGCCCTTCCGCTTGGTGGTCAGCACCTGGTACGTGGCGATGGTGATCGGGCGGATCTCCTTCCGCGTACCGCTGTACTCACCGATCTCCTCCTCGGTGAGCGAGGTGCGGCGCACCAGCTCGTGCTTCCACTGCCGGGCGGAGACGGTGTTGGTGACCAGGATCAGCGTGGTCGACTTGGCGGTGGCCATCGCACCCGCCCCGACCAGCGTCTTTCCGGCGCCACAGGGCAGCACGACGACACCGGAGCCGCCGTGCCAGAAGCCCTCCACGGCCTGCGTCTGATACGGCCGCAGCGCCCAGCCGTCCTCGTGCAGCTCGATGGGGTGGGCCTCGCCGTCCACATACCCGGCCAGGTCCTCGGCGGGCCAGCCCAGCTTCAGCAGGGTCTGCTTGATCTGTCCGCGCTCGGAGGGGTGGACGACGACGGTCTCCGGGTCGATCCGGGCGCCGACCAGCGGCTGGATCTTCTTCGACCGCAGGATCTCCTCGAGGATCGGGCGGTCGCTGGTCTCCAGGACCAGACCGTGGGTGGGGTGCTTGAGCAGCCGCAGCCGCCCGTAGCGCGCCATGGTCTCCGCGACGTCGACGAGGAGGGCGTGCGGGACGGGGTAGCGGGAGTACGCGACGAGGGCGTCGACCACCTGCTCGGCGTCGTGCCCGGCGGCGCGGGCGTTCCACAGCCCCAGCGGGGTCACCCGGTAGGTGTGGATGTGCTCGGGCGCCCGCTCCAGCTCGGCGAAGGGCGCGATGGCGCGGCGGCAGGCGCCGGCCTGCTCGTGGTCCACCTCGAGCAGGAGCGTCTTGTCGCTTTGGACGATGAGGGGTCCATTCACGCGCCTGGGTCCTTTCGTGCTGCCGGCCAAAGAACCAGTGTCCCCCATCGAGGAGGCGTGGCGGAGAGCCGCAGGGATACAACCGGCGGCTACGGGCAAGCGGCGAAGACGAACACGGACCGACGGAACCGCGACGACAGCGCCGCGACAACAGAGCCATGGGCGGGAGGGAGTCCCTGTGATCAGCATCGCTGGATGGGAGATCCGGCGGACGGCGGACAAGAGGACGACGGTAAAGCGGGCGGCGGAGAAGCGGTCGGGGGAGAAGAAGCCGGGGGAGGGCTCCCGGACGACGGGCGGCCAGAAGACGGCGAGCGGCGAGAAGCGGGTGAGCGGCCAGAAGAAGGGGCCGCGGGCGGGTGGGGCTCTGACGAAGGGGGCCCGGACGACGAAGCCGCGGACCGCGAAGTCGCCGACCGCGAAGGCTCAGTCCACGAAGCCGCAGTCCACGAAGCCGCAGTCCACGAAGCCGCGGACCGCGAAGGCCCAGGCCGCGAAGCCCGAGTCCGCGAAGGCCGCGTCGACGAAGGCCCGGACCGCGAAGCCCGCAAAGCCCGTGGAGCCCATGGAGCCCGAGGGCACGCCGGAGACGGCGCTGCTGCAGCGCAAGTCGTTCGGCGCGCGCGCCGCACGGTTGCTGGTGCTGCTCGTGGCGTTCGTCTGCATGGTCGGCTTCGCGGCGGCGCTCGCCAAGGCCACGCTCGTGCCCTCGCCCGGCTCCGTCGACCTCGTCCACACCAATCTGCATCCGGGGCGGTCGCTGCGCGCGTACATCGACCAGCCCGCCTTCCGGGACACGGTGAAGCAGATCGGCGGCAATGTGCTGCTCGGTGCCCCCTTCGGGGTGCTGCTGCCGATGCTGTTCCCCAAGGCGCGGGGCGCGGTGCGGGTGGTCGTCGTGACGGCCTTGGTGATGGTGGCCGTCGAGACCGTTCAGGGGCTCATCGTCGAGGGCCGGGCCTTCGACATCGACGACGTCATCCTCAACACCACGGGTGCGCTGCTCGGCTACGTCGTGGTCGGCCGCTGGCTCGGCCACGCCCTGCACCCCCGGCGCCGCCACTGGTGGCACCGCTGGACCCGACGGGGGACCGAGGTACCGCCCACGGCATGAATCAGCCCGTCCGGCGCGTGAGGACCGGGGTCCGGGGCGGAGCCCCGGTCACCGGCCGTAGTCCTACGTCGCGTCCTCGGCCAGTTCGGCGGCGCCCGTGATGCGGTGCAGAGGGTACGTACGGACCTCGTCCGCCGTGTGGTCGTACGCCGTGACGAAGCCGCCCTCGACCCGGACCGGGGCGATCACCCGCTGGGTGGCCGCGCCGTTGGCGTTGACATAGCCGATCCAGACGTTGGAGCCGGTCAGGGCCGCGGCCTGCATGGTGGCGAGGGTGTCGGCGGAGGTGGTGCGGGGCAGCCGGTCGCCGGTGGCGGCGGACCCCGCGGCCCCCGAACGGGCCCCGGAGCCGGGCCGAGAACCGGCCCCGGAACCGGCATCCGGCACCGACCCGGCCTCCGACGCGACAGCCGGTTTGTGGGGCGCGGTCGCGGCCAGGTCCCCGGCGCGGATGGCGCGTACCGCCGCGCCCAGCAGGGTGGCGTCGGCCACCGGCGGGCCCTCCGGCACCGGGACGGGCGGTGTACGGGGCGGGGTGCGCTGGGCTTCGCGGCGGCTGACCAGCACATCGCCCTCGGCGGACTCGGCGGCCGGGGCGTACCCCATCGCCCGCAGCCCCTCCAGCAGCGTGTCCGGCGGCGCCTGGGCGGCCAGGACGGTGGGGGCGAGGCGGCGCAGCCGCAGCCCCGCCGAGCGGCGGTCGGCCAGGATCTCGGCGAGCAGCGCGTCGTCGTCGCAGCGCAGATAGGCGGAGGCGGCGCCGATGCGCAGCCGCCCGTGCTTACGGGCCACATCGTTGACGAGGTAGCTGAGCGGCTGGGGCACCGGGGTGCGGGAGTGGGCGGCGAGGAAGGTGTGCACGTCGTCGGCGGTCCGCCCGGCGTCCAGCGCACGGCGCACGGACTCGGGCGTGAAGCGGTACACGGTCGCGCCGCCCTTGGACTCCACGTCGGCGAGGATGCCCAGCGTCTCGGCGAGCGGCCGTTCCAGCGGGCCGGGCGCGACGGCGGTCAGGTCGGCCTGGAGCAGGACGTGGTCGAGGGGTTCGGGGAGCAGCGGCGCGAGCAGCCGCGCGGCGTGTGCGGACGCGGTCCCGATCCTGGCGGCCGGGGGCTCGTCCGGGTGGGGTTCCAGCAGGGCGCGGCCGTGGGAGGAGAGCGCGCCCCGGCCGGTGATCCCGAGCATTTCGGCCTCGGCCACGGCCCAGCGAGCCAGCCGCGAGCGCAGGTCCTCCCTGGTGGGGGAGGCGGCCCCGATGGGGGAGGCGGCGGCGCTGGGGGCGGCACCGGCCGTGGCCGCGGCGGGGGTGCCGCGGTGGCTGGTCGGCCGCTCCCACCGCAGCCGACGCAGCAGGACGTCGGGGGTGGCCGTGGTACCGGGTGGGAGGGTGGCCAGGAGTTCGAGGACCCGGCGGCGGACCTCGGGGGCCGGGGAGCGGTCCAGGTCCGGGCCGAGCGCGGCGAGGGTGCGGCCCCGGTTGTCCCGGCCGCCGATCAGCCCCGCCGTACGGGTCGCGGGCAGCCAGGCGGCGGCGAGCCGCGCCCAGCGCTCCTCGGCGGGCAGCCGCAGCCAGTCGTCGTAGGCGGGGGTGGGGGCGTAGCGCTCGTCGGTCTCGCCGTCGGAGGCCACCAGCCCGGCCGCGTAGGCCAGCTCGATCCAGAAGGCGGCCACCGGTTCGGACACATCGAGTGCCACGGCGGCCCGCTTGAGGTCGCGGACGCTCAGCCCGCCCGCGCGCAACACGGGCGGTCCGGCGCTCTCCCACTGCCCCAGCAACTCCTCGACGGTGGCCAGGGCGGTGAAGGTCTGGCCCGCGGCGGTGTTATCCACAACCTGTGGATCGTGTTCGGTGACGGGCGAGAGCGGCGGGGCCAGCGGCTCGGGGGCGCGGTGCGCCCGGCCGTGGCGCAGATGCAGGGCGACCTCGCGGGGCAGCACCACGTTGCGCGGCCCGGACGGGAGCAGCAGTCCGCGGTCCAGCAGCCAGCCGACGGGCGGGGTGGGCGAGGCGACGGACGCCTCCCCGTACGGCGGTCCCCAGGTCAGCTTGGCCAGCACGGCCGCCGCGCCCGCCGGAGCCCCGTCCAGCAGCGCCGCCATCCGGGTGCGGTCCTGGAACAGCTCGGCCAGGGCCGCCACCGCCGTGACCGGGTCGTGGGTGGGCGGCAGCCCGGCGCCCGCCAGCAACTCCTGCAGCCGGCCCGGCGACATCCCGGACGTGGCCTCCTGGACGGTCGGGCCGAGACCGGTCGGGGAGGGGGAGGTGGAGGAGGGCGCGAGCAGTTCGCGGGCGGTGCGGACCAGGCGGAGCCGGTCGTCACCGCCCCAGACCAGGGCCAGGTCGCGCAGGGTGGCCATGGCGCGCGGCAGCTCGGCCGCGATCGCGGCACGTTCCTCGGCGCCCAGGGCGGCGTCGGTGCCGGATGCGGGGCTGGAGGAGGAGCCGGGGCTGAGGGGTGCCGCGGGCGAGCCACTCCCGGGGCCCTGAAGAGCAGCCCCCGTACCGTCGGCCTCCGCCGCGCCCTCATCACCCGTCAGCAGATCCCGCAGGGTTGCGTACGCGCACGGGTCGGGCGCGACCGCCAGGGCCTCCGCGGTCTGCAGCGCGAACCGGTCGAGCCGCTCCACGGCCCGTACCACCGAGGCGCGGGTGCCGGCCCGGGTGGCGAGCTGGGTGAGGTCGTTCGGGACCGGGGAGAGCAGATCGGGGCGGGCGCGCAGCAGGGCGGCGAGGGCGTCGTCGGGCCGGGTCCGCAGCTCCTCGGCGAGTGTGCGCGGCACCGCGCGGCCGCGGTTGCCGTGGCCGCCGTCCCCTGGGCCGGTGCCCCGTGGGCCGCCGTCCCCGTGGCCGGTGTCCCCACGGCCGGTGTCTGCGGGCAACTCATGCCTCCCGGTTGCGCGAGCTGGTCTCTTCGGGCATTTCAGCCCTCCCGATTCCATGAACTGCTCATTCGATCCACAGTACCCGCGGGGTGCGGGACGCAGGGGATGCGGCGGGACTCCGCTTCCGCGCGGTACGGTCGGAGCCGACTGATACGCCGACCGTGCGCATTCTCAGGGGTCTTGGTGGGGATCGAGAGCGAAAAGCTCGTCTACGACTATCTGAGCCGTGTCGGTGACCTGGCTCAGCAGCAGGGTCTGTCGTCCGGTGAACGCATGCGACTGGTCTCCGGGCTGCGTGCCGATATCGACCATCGCCGGACCACCGGAGGGGCGGACAGCCCGGCCGGGGTGAAGCGAATCCTGTCCAAGCTGGGTTCACCGGCCGACGTGGTGGCCGCCGCGGGCGGCCGGCCCCCCGACCCGGGCGCGGGAGCGGGCGCCGAGCCGGGCGCGGCGGGTGGTGGCGCGGTCGGCGGTGCGGGCAGTGGCGCGGGCGGCGGTGCGTCGTCGCGGGGAGCCGCCGGGGCGGCGCGGGCGGCCCGCGACAAGCTGGCCGGGCTCGCCAAGAGCAGCGGTCTCACCGGTAAGGTCCCCACCCCGCGCGAGGAGGACGCCCCGGGGGCGCCCGGCGCGGGCCGGAACGGCGGCGGCCCGGGCGACGGTTCCCCCTCCCTGATCAAGCCGAGGCCCGCCACCCCGGCCACACCCCCGTCCAACGCCGCCTCGCCGCCGCATCTCGCGGGGGAGGACGAACTGAGCCCGCGCGAGTCCAACATGGACTGGTGGCATGTGGAGGCGGGCCCGTTCGCCCAGTCCGAGCGGCGCGACGCGCAGTACGGCTCGGTCGAGGGGTTCACCGGCGGAATCGAGATCCCCGAACTGCTCGGCCAGGGCAAGACGGCCGAGCAGGAACGCCAGGAGCGGCGGGAGGCCGAGGAGAAGGCGGCGGCGGAGGAGGCCGCCGCCGCCGAGGCCCAGGCCGCCGAGGAGGCGGAGGCCAAGGCCGCGGCCGGGGCCCGGGGCAAGCAGCGCGGTGGGCTGCGCCGGGTGCTCCTCGGGCCCGGTAAGGCGGCCGATCAGCCCGCGGGCGGGGGCGCGGGCGGCGTCGCCACTTGGCTGGCCGGGCTCGGCCCGGTGCTGCTGGTGGCGGTCGGACTCCTGGTGGCGGGCGCCGTCATGGGCAACATCATCCCGATCGCCTTCGGCTGGGTGATCGCGTACTACGGCACCTACCGCCACTCTCCGGCCGGGGCGAAGTGGGCCTCGCTGGGCATACCCGGTCTGGTCGCGGCCGGGGCCGGGGTCTGGCTGTGGGGCCGGGCCGCCCGCAAATGGGGTCAGCCGATCCCCGAGGACGGGTGGAAGGACGCGCTGACCGGCACCTGGCCGTTCGTCGTCCGGGGCGCGGCCATCGCCTCGGTGCTCTTCCTGCTGTGGCGCGCGAGGCGACGCAAGGGCTGACGCCGGCAGGGGCCTGACGCCGGCAGGGGCTGACGCAGGCAAGGGCTGACGCCGCCAAGGGCTGACCCCGGGGGCGGGGCACCCCGCCCTCCGCTCAGCCCGGCTCGGCCCGCGCCGCTCAGCCCGGCTCGGCCCGCGCCGCTCTGTCCCGCTCGGCCCGCCAAGGCGCGGCCGGGACGACGAGGGGGCTGCCGGTGACCGGGTCGGGAACGACCACCGAGTCCAGGCCGAAGACCTCGTGCACCAGCTCCGCCGTGACGATCTCCGCCGGGCGGCCGCGGGCCACGATCCGGCCCGCCTTCATCGCGATCAGATGATCGGCGTAGCGGGCGGCCTGGTTGAGGTCGTGCAGGACGGCGACGACCGTACGGCCGCGTTCGTGGTTGAGCTGGCGCACCAGGTCCAGCACCTCCACCTGGTGGGAGATGTCCAGATACGTCGTCGGCTCGTCCAGCAGCAGCAGATCGGTCTCCTGCGCGAGCGCCATCGCGATCCATACGCGCTGCCGCTGCCCGCCGGACAGCTCGTCCACCGGGCGGTCGGCGAGCGCCGTCACGTCCGTACGCTCCATGGCGTCCGTGACGGCTCGTTCGTCCTCCTCCGACCACTGCTGCCACCAGTGCTGATGCGGTTGGCGGCCACGGGAGACGAGATCGGCGACGGTGATCGCCTCGGGCGCGACCGGGGTCTGCGGAAGCAGCCCCACGGCCCGGGCGATCTTCTTGGTGGGGATACGGGCGAGGTCAGTGCCGTCGAGGAGTACCGCGCCCCCGCGCGGCCGCAGCAGCCGCCCGAGGGCGCGCAGCAGGGTGGACTTGCCACAGGCGTTGGGGCCGACGATGACCGTGACTTCGCCGTCGGGTATCGCCAGGTCCAGCCCGTCCACGACGGTCCGGTCCTCGTAGGCGAGGGTCAGCTCACGCGCGGTGAGCCGGTTCGGGGCGGCGGGTGCCACCGGACCCGGTCCCGTCGTACCCGTTGTGGACGCCGAAGCGGTCATGCGGCGGTGCCTCCCTTACGGCCGCGTCCCCCGGAAGACAGCAGCAGGTGGATCAGATACGGGGCGCCGACCGCGGCGGTCAGCACGCCCACCGGCAGTTCGGTCGGCGCGAACAGCTTGCGGGCCAGCAGATCGGCGGTGACGACGATGAACGCCCCGGCCAGGGCCGAACACAGCAGCGGGATCTGGGCGGTCCGGGTCATCCGGCGGGCGATCTGCGGGGCGAGCAGCGCCACGAAGTCCACCGGGCCGGCCGCGCCCGTCGCCGTCGACGCGAGCACGACGCCGAGGGAGACCAGGCCCAGCCGCACCCGGCCGAGCCGTACGCCCAGCGCCGTCGCCGTGTCGTCGTCCAGGGATACCGTGCGCTGCGCCCGCGCCGCCCACAGCACCCCGGGCAGCAGCACCAGCAGCGCCCAGCCGAGCGGACCGGCCTCGGCCCAGCCGCGTCCGTTGAGCGAACCGGTCATCCACACCTTCGCCTGCTGGGCCACGAGATAGTCGCCCTTGGTCAGGAAGAGATGGGTGATCGAGCGCAGGGCGACGGCGAAGCCGATGCCGATGAGCACGAAGCGGGTCGCCTGCAGCCCGCCGCGCCAGGCGAAGACGTAGACCAGCGCGGCGGCGGCGAGACCGCCCGCGACGGAGAGATAGGGCAGGACGGCGAAGGAGGTGACCCCGTAGGTCATCGCGCCCACGGTCACCGCGCTCGCGCCCTGGCTGACACCGATGATGTCCGGGCTCGCGAGGGGGTTGCGGGCCACCGTCTGGATCAGCGCGCCCGCGATGCCGAAGGCGGCGCCGACCATCAGACCGAGCGTCATCCGGGGAAGCCGCAGCGTGCCGACGACGAGATCGTTCGGGGTGGCCTGCCCGAGGCCCCACTGGGTGTGCAGGACGGCCTTCACGGCGTCGGCGGGGGCGATGAAGCTCTCGCCGACGCACAGATACGCCACACAGACGGCGACGGTGGCCAGGGCCAGCCCGAGCGCGACGAGGGCCGAGCGACGATGCAGCAGGAACGATCCGCCACGGCGGTCACGCAGGTCATGGCCGCTTCGTCCGCCGGGTCCGCCACGGCCGCGGCCCTTGACGCGGATGAGGCCGTATCCGGCGGGGCGGACACCCGCCCGGCCCCCCGGACGGCCGGTGCGGCTGTCGGTCGCGGTCATGCGGCCACCGTCTTCCGGCGGACCAGCGTGACCAGGAAGGGCACCCCGATCAGCGCGGTCATCACGCCCGCCGGCACCTCGCTGGGCGGGAAGAGGATCCGGCCCACCACATCCGAGACCAGCAGCATCACCGGGCCGATCAGGGCGGCCATCGGAAGGACCCAGCGGTGGTCGGTGCCGACGATCGCGCGGGCGATATGGGGGACCGCGAGGCCGACGAAGGCGAGCGGCCCCGCGGCGGCGACCCCGACCCCGGTGAGGATCGTGGCGCCGAGAGCGGCGACGACCCGTACGACCGCCACGTTCTGGCCGAGCCCCTTCGCGACGTCCTCGCCGAGCGCCAGCGCGTCCAGACCGCGTGCCACCGCGATCACCAACACCGTGCCGACCAGCAGGAACGGCCAGATCTGGCCGACGATCTCGGTGTCCCGCCCGGCGAGCGAGCCGATCTGCCAGAAGCGGAACTCGTCCAGGGCCGCCGCCTTCGTCGTCAGTACGCCCGTCGTCACGGACACCAGCAGCGCGTTGATCGCGGCGCCGGAGAGGGCGAGTTTGACCGGGGTCGCGCCGCCCCGCCCGCTGCTGGCGATGGCGTAGACGGCCACCGAGGCCAGCCCCGCGCCCGCGAAGGCGAACCAGACATAGCCGCCCAGCGTGTGCACCCCGGCGAAGGCGATCGCGAGCACCACGCCCACCGAGGCCCCCTGGCTGACGCCGAGGATGCCCGGGTCGGCGATCGGATTGCGGGTGACGCCCTGCATCACGGTGCCCGCCATGGCGAGTGCCGCGCCGACCATCAGCCCGATGACGGTGCGCGGCAGCCGCAGGGACCGCACGATGTCGGCGGCATCGCTCGAACCGCCGTGCAGCAGCGCGTCCAGCACCGCGCTCGGCGCGATCTGGCGGCTGCCCACGGCGAGGCTCAGCAGGGTGGCGAGCAGCAGGGCGACGACGGCGGTGGCCGTCCAGCCGAGGCGGCGGCGGACCAGTGAGGCTCTGGGAGGGCGGCTGCTGGTCCGGTCGGCGGTCATCGCGTCCGTTCGTTCTTCTCGCTCGTCGGCTACGAAGTTAGGCGAGGCTAAGTGTATGGGGTGGGTCGAGGCACAATGGCGGGCATGTCTTCGTACTCCGCTCCGTCCCCCGCCCCCACCACCGACCCGGGCCTCGCCGCGGAGGCCGGTTCCCACACGGTGACCGTCGGCTTCGACCTCGACATGACCCTCATCGACTCCCGGCCGGGCATCAAGGCGGCGTACGAGGCGCTGTCGGCCCGGACCGGCACCTACATCGACTCCGACCTCGCCATCACCCGGCTCGGCCCGCCGCTGGAGCAGGAGCTGGTGCAGTGGTTCCCCGACGAGCGCGTCGAGGAGATGGGCGAGCTCTACCGCGAGCTCTACCCGGAGTACGCGATCGCGCCGACCCCCGCCATGGCCGGGGCCCGTGAGGCGATCGAGGCCGTGCGGCGGGCCGGGGGCCGGGCCATCGTCGTCACCGCGAAGCACGAGCCCAACGCCAAGCTGCACCTGAGCCACCTGGGCATCGAGGCCGACGCGGTCATCGGCTGGCTGTGGGCCGAGGCCAAGGCGGAGGCGCTGCGGGAGTACGGCGCGACGGTGTACGTGGGGGACCACACGGGTGACGTCCGGGGCGCCCGTACGGCCGGTGCGCTGTCCGTGGCGGTCGCCACCGGGCCCTGCCCGGCGGATGAGCTGCTGGCGGCCGGCGCCGATGTCGTCCTGGACGATCTGACGGCGTTCCCGGCCTGGCTGGCGGGGCACATAGCGGGCCGATCGGCTCGGTGACCGGCTCGCGGACGCGGATCCCGGGGGTGAAGCGGATCCCGGGGGTGAAGCGGCTCCCGGGGTTGAAACAGACCCCGGGCTGATTCACCCGTTCGGCGGTACGGCCGTCCGTGGTGCCCGGGTGGCCGCGGCCTGCCGCCGCTGCGCCGCGATGGAGCGCAGCAGCCCGGCCCCGGCGAGGGCGAAGCCGACGCCCATCAGCATGCACATGAAGTACGCGACCGAGGGCAGCGGATCCGCGCCGAGGAAGAGCGGCGCGACGGTGACGAGCGTGGCCACCGCCCCGATGGCGAAGACGATGACGCCGGACCGGATGAGCCGGTCGCCGGGAAGGGGCGCCTCCCGGGGGGAGCGGGGGGAGCCGCCAGCGTGCGGGGTTTCATTACTCACCGCACCAGGGTAGATCCGTGCCAGAGCGCGCATAGGAACCACCCGGGTACGTCTTGTCACCAGGCTCGGGACCATTAGCCTTGGTGGTGGCGGGTCTTACGACCCGCTGTAGTGCTATCGAGAGCTGTTTTTCCGTGTTTTCCGACGAGCGACGAGGACGAGACAGACGTGCCTACCGGCAAGGTCAAGTGGTTCAACAGTGAGAAGGGCTTCGGCTTTCTCTCCCGCGATGACGGTGGCGACGTCTTCGTTCACTCGTCGGTGCTTCCGGAAGGCGTCGACGCATTGAAGCCGGGGCAGCGCGTGGAATTCGGCGTGGTGGCCGGAAATCGCGGGGACCAGGCATTGTCCGTCACCGTTCTCGACCCGACCCCTTCCGTGGCGGCCGCCCAGCGGCGCAAGCCGGATGAGCTGGCGTCGATCGTCCAGGATCTGACCACTCTGCTGGAAAACGTGACGCAGCAGCTGGAGCGCGGCCGCTACCCGGACAAGGCGCACGGCCACAAGATCGCGGGCATGTTGCGAGCGGTGGCCGACCAGCTGGACGTATGACCTGACCGCCGATCCGATCGGCCGGCCTGATCGGCCCCGCACATACGACATCCCGTCAGGCGGAATTCCCTCAGCCGCATTCCATGGGAGCGCCGGAATCCGCCGGAACGTCAGACCGCGTCCAGCGCGCCGGGGCCGAGGGGCGGCACCAGCCCCTCGGCCGCCGCGCGGGTCAGCAGCCCGCGCACCGCGGCGTAGCCGTTCTCGCCCAGGTCGGCGGTGAACTCGTTCACGTACAGCCCGATGTGCTGATCGGCGACGGCCGGGTCCATCTCCTGGGCGTGCTCCAGGACATACGTCCGCGACGCCTCCGGGTCGTCCCAGGCCATCCGCACCGACGACCGGGCGGCGTCGGCGAGTTCCCGCAGCCGCTCCTCGCCCAGTGACCGCTTGGCGATGATCGCGCCGAGCGGGATCGGCAGACCGGTGGTCTGCTCCCAGTGCTCGCCCATGTCAGCCAGGCAGTGCAGCCCGTAATTCTGATAGGTGAACCGGGCTTCGTGGATGACGAGCCCGGCGTCGACCTCGCCGTCCCGCACCGCGGGCATGATCGCGTGGAACGGCAGCACCTTGATCTCGCCGACCCCGCCCGGCACCTCGGCGGCGGCCCACAGCCGGAAGAGCAGATACGCGGTCGAACGCTCGCTCGGCACCGCGACCGTCTTCCCCGCCAGGTCCTTGCCGGTGAGCTGCTGCCCCTCGCCGGGCTGCCGCGTGAGCACCAGCGGACCGCAGCCGCGCCCGAGCGCGCCGCCGCAGGGCAGCAGCGCGTAGTCGTCCAGCACCCACGGCAGTACGGCGTAGGACACCTTCAGCACATCGAACTCACCGCGCTCCGCCATCCCGTTGGTGATGTCGATGTCGGCGAAGGTGACATCGAGCGCGGGCGCGCCGGGGACCTGGCCGTGGGCCCAGGCGTGGAAGACGAAGGTGTCGTTGGGGCACGGGGAGTAGGCGATCTTCAGGGGCTCAGTCACTGCCGGGTTCCTTCCGGGTCCAAGGTCCAGGTGCCGAGGAGGGGGGCGATGGTTTCGAAGGTGCTGGTGAGCGCCTCGAGCGCCGCCCCGATCCGCCAGGCGGCGCGGTCGCGCGGCCCGACGGCGTTGGAGATCGCCCGTACCTCCAGGGCGGGTACCGACTGGGCCGCGGCGGCCTCCGCCACGCCGAAGCCCTCCATGGCCTCGGCGGCGGCGTGCGGATGGCGGCGCAGCAGCTCCGCGGCCCGTTCGGCGCTCCCGGTCACGGTCGACACGGTGAGCACGGTGCCGCGCACGGCGTCCGTCGCCTCGGCGACGGCGGCGACGAGCGGGGCGGGCGGGAGGTGTTCGACGGTTCCGAAGCCCAGATCGGTGACGGCGGTGAAGCCGTCGGGGGTCTCGGCACCCAGGTCGGCGGCGACGATCGCGTCGGCGACGACGATGGAGCCGAGGCGCGCGGTGGCGGGCTGCTCGGTGGCGGGCTGCTCGGCGGCAGGCTGCTCGGCGGTGGGGAGCGCGGTCGGGTTGGGGCGCTCGGCGCCGTCGGGCCGCGCGGTGGCGTCGGGGAGCGCGGTCGGGTTGGGCCGCGCGGCGGCGTCGGGGAGCGCGGTGGTGAAGCCGCCGCCGATACCGGCCGATACGGCGAGGTCGTAGGGGGTACGGGCGACCGCGGCCGCGGTCAGGGCGGCGGCGGTGCCGGCCGCCGCGGCCGCCGGGCCGACCCCGGCTGCCAGGACGTCCACGGTGAGCGGCGGCCCGGCGGGCGGCACCGGGCTCAGCCGGTGGATCATCCCGCCGGGGACGGGGAGTTCGGCCACCTCGGGGGCCGTGCCGCCGACGCCCCGCACCACGGCGTCCCGCTCGGCGGGCACAGCCGTGACGATCAGTACGCGCATGGACGATTCCCCCTTGTCACGGCGTGGCTGGTGCTCCTGGTGCGTCGGGCTCTCCCGACGTGCCCAGTCTTCCCCGTGCGGCCGGGCCCCGTCAGCGCGGCGCTTCGTCCTGCGGAGCCCCGTACGTCAGGAATCCTGTCAGGAGTCCCGTTCCAGCGTGAAGCGCCAGATGCCCTTGACGCCCTGGCTGCTCTTGCCGAGCTCGGCGATCGTGATGGTGACCTTCTTCTCGAGCGTGGTCTGGCCCGTCTGCGGGTTCTGCTTGGCGAAGAGCGTGTCGCTGTCGAAGCTGCGGTACGTCTCCTTGCTCGCCTCGGCCATGACCGGGTTGTTGGCGATCAGGCCCCAGCTCGACTTGGCGATCTCGGGGTCCACCCCGATCCGCACCTTGTCCCCGGGGGTCACCTTGATCGTCTTTTCGGGCTTGGCCGACAGGCACGCCTTGAACTTCGCCGAGCTCAGGTCCTTGCCGTCGCCGTAGCAGCCGTCGCTCGCCTCGGCCGTCACGGTCTCCGAACCGACCGTCACCGTTGCCAGCGGGGTCGGCTTGTCGCATGCGGAGAGGGCGACGAGCCCGAGGGACACAGCACAGGCGGCGGTGGCGGCGCGGCGGCCCTTGCCCCTGGAAAACAGCGCAGCGGTCATGCGGGCAGGCTATCGGGCCGCCCTGATCACTTCGCGCGCGGGTCAGGCGAGCGGCGGAGGCGGGTCGCCTGACCCGCGCGAGCCGCGGAGGCGGGTCGGGTCGACCGCCGTGCGTGCAATTCAGGCCGGCCGCCGTGCAGGTGAATCCGGCCGGCCGCCGCTCATACGAGTCCGGCCGGCCGTCGCGCATGCGCGACAAGCCCCCTGTCGCCCACGCGCCTCAAGCTCCCTGTCGCCCACGCCGTGCCTCAAGCTCCCTGTCGCCCACGCGCGACAAGCCCCGTCGCCCACGCGCCTCAAGCCACCCGTGGATCCTCAAGCCACCCGTGGATACGGCGTCCCCTGCCGGGAGGCGCTCAGCAGCCCGCGGACGCTCAGCGCCACGCCCAGCGCGAGCACCGCCGCCGCGACCGCCATCCCCAGCACCCCGTGGAGCGGCAGCACGATGCCGATGGCGCCGCCGAGGACCCACGCCATCTGGAGCGTCGTCTCGGAGCGGGAGAACGCGGAGGTGCGAACCTCCTCGGGGACGTCGCGCTGGATCAGCGCGTCCAGCGACAGCTTGCCCAGCGCCTGGGAGATTCCGGCGGTGGCGGCCACGGCGGCCACCGTCACCGCGCCGTAGAAGGTCGCCGACACGATGATCACGGCCAGGGCCGAGCTCAGCACCACCGCGATGATCCGCTCCGGGCCGCGCGTCCGCAGCCAGGCGCCGATCGCGGTGCCCAGCGCGTTGCCGCCGCCCGCGCAGACGGCGGCCAGGCCGAGCGAGACCTCGGGGCCGAGCCCGCCCACGGGCTGGTCGCGGAGGAGGAAGGCCAGGAAGAGGGTGAGGAACCCGGACAGGGCCTTCAGCGCGGCGCACGCCTGAAGGGCGTGCAGTACGGAGGGGCCGACCGTACGGAGGCCGAGCCGCCCGGAACCGTTCCTCCGGATGGAGTCCCAAAAGAGGGCCCAGAAGGCTGTTCTGGACCCGCCGACCCTGGCCTTGGGTTTACGCACCGTCACCGGAAGATGCAGATGGCGCTGTCCGGAGGTCAGCTGCGCCCTGGCCTCACCCTTCGCGGAGTCCACCTTGTGCGGAAGGGTGAACGACAGGAATCCGCCCAGCAGGAAGATCACGGACGCCCCGTAGAGCGGCCAGCCCGGGCCGATCTGATGCAGCACGGCCCCCAGCGGGGCCGCCACGCCGGTCGCGAGCAGCCCGGCGAGGGTGACCCGTGAGTTGGCCTTGACCAGGGAGAAGTGGGGTGGGAGCAGCCGTGGCACGACGGCGGAACGGACGACTCCGTACGCCTTGGACGCCACCAGCACGCCCAGCGCCGCCGGATACAGCTCGAGCCCGCCGCCCACCACCGCGCCCGCCATCGTCAGCGCGAGCACCGCACGGGTCAGCATCGCGCCCGCCATGGCCGCGCGGCGGCCGTGCGGAAGGCGGTCCAGGAGCGGGCCGATGACGGGCGCGAGGAGCGCGAAGGGCGCCATGGTGATGACCAGGTAGAGCGCGACCCGCCCGCGGGCCTCGTCGGTCGGGACCGAGAAGAAGATCGTGGAGGCGAGCGCGACAGTGATCATCATGTCGCCCGCGGAGTTCACCGCGTGCAGCTCGATCAGCTTGCCCAGCCCCGACTCCCCGGCCCCATGGGCGTGGGTGGCCCGGCGGATGCCCCGCCCGGCCGCGGTGAAGGGGAGACGGAGCGCGAAGGGCAGACGGAGCGCATGGACGACCCAGCGGCCCGACCGCTTGGTCGAACCGCCGCTGTACCACCGCGTGCCTGCCACCTGACCATGGTGCAGCCAACGCGGCCCCGGCGTCAGACCTTCGACCGCTTTCCGGATGGCGGCGCCGTCGGCGGAGATCGGCAACACCGCGCTGTCCAGCGGAAATGTGGTTTCCCCGGGGTGGGCGGGCAGGGGGTGGACGGTGCGGCGGCCGGGGACGGGCATGGGACGGGGGTAGGGGCTGCGCGGCCGGACAAGGTAGCGTGCGTAACCGCGCCACCGAGGGTCGTTCCTGGCCGTGTGCCGAGTAGCCATCCCGCAGAATGGGACGTACAAGGTGCGCCCGAAGGCCGGATGGGCGCGGACGTCGACGCGGCCCCATGGTCCGCTCCGTCCGCGGTCCCGCGTTCCGGCCGTACGGCTGGCGCACCAGGTCAGACGGCTGCGACGGCGTGGAAGAGAGAATCGATCCTGTGAGTGCGATGCGAAGCCGTACCCCCGACCGCCTGTGCGCCGAGGCGGTCGAACTCGCCCGTGAGGCGGCCATGGAAGCCGCCTTTCCGGGGAAGGTCGGCGAGTATATGGGCGCTGTCGCCGAGGGCGACCGCGTGGTCACGCATCTCTTCGAGAGCCCCGAGCCGGGCTATCGCGGCTGGCGCTGGGCGGTCACCGTGACCCGCGCCTCCCGCGCGAAGACCGTCACCCTGGACGAGACGGTACTGCTCCCCGGCCCCGACGCGCTGCTCGCGCCGGAGTGGGTGCCCTGGAGCGAGCGGCTGCGCCCCGGCGACATGGGGCCGGGCGATCTGCTCCCCACCGAGGCCGAGGACCTGCGCCTGGAGCCGGGCTACTCGGGCGAGGACGCCCCGCCGCCCAACTCCGTGGTCTCGGAGGAGATGCAGCAGCTCGCGGCGGTGGAGGAGGCCGATGTGACGGCCGGCGCCCCCGGCTCCCAGACCGCCGCGCCCAAGACCGGCTCGATCGCGGCCATCGCCGAGGAGCTGGGCATGCGCCGCGCCCGGGTGCTGTCCCGCTACGGCCTCCACGTCGCGGCCGACCGCTGGGACGAGGCGTACGGCGCCCAGACCCCCATGGCCCAGGCGGCCCCCGGCACGTGCGCGACCTGCGGCTTCCTGATGCCCCTCGGCGGCTCGCTGGGACAGGCGTTCGGGGTGTGCGCGAATGAGTTCAGCCCGGCGGACGGCCGCGTCGTCTCCCTCTCGTACGGCTGCGGCGCCCACTCCGAGGCGGCCGTCATGCCCAAGCCCCCGCGCCCGTCCGCGCCGGTGGTCGACGAGACCGTCGTCGAACCGCTCCCCCTCCACCCGGACCGCGCGAGCGGCTCGGTCGAGGCGGACACCCCGCCGGAGGAACTGGGCCACAGCTGAGGCGGCCTGTGGCGGCCTGTGGCGCCCTGTGGCGGCCTGTGGCGCCCTGTGGGCCGTCGGCTGAGGCGGCCCGCGGGGCCTGTGGGCCGTCGGCTGAGGCGGCCTGCGGGGCGCCCTGGCGGGCGCCTGGGCGGGCGTGCCGTCGCCCATCGCTGAGACTCGCCTCAGGCCCGGCCGGGCGGTCCGCCCCGGCGGCCGCGCCGGTCGCCGCGATGGCGTCTGCGGACCCCCGCTGCCGCCGCCCCGTGGGGCGGCCGTGACGGCTGCTGTCCGGCCGCTGACCCGGTCGGGGCACGTGCTGCCGCGGCTGGTCGCTGCGTTGGCGGCCGAGAGCCCTCGCGGCTGCCCCGGATACGCGCCCCCCGGACTCGTCCGGCGACGCCTGGTCCCGCCCTGCCGGGAGCCCCACGCGCCTGGGCCGGGCGGCGCAGCACGAGGCGGTCTGTGAGGCGGGCCCCGTGAGGCGGGCCCCCGTGAGGCGGGCCCGTGCGACGCGCGTCCGGCGGGCGGCCCCGTGCGTCATGGCCCGGCCGTGCCCGGCTCGGTCCGCGCGTCCGGTCTGCCCGTGGCCGCCCGTCGTCGGGCCCAACAGCGAGTCCGGCCGCCTCGGTTTCTGCCCCCGCGGGGCGGTCTGCCGGTGGAGGCTCGGCCGAGTTGGGCGGAGGGGCTGGGCGGCCGGGGCCGGGCGCCCGGGGGCCGATGGGCTCGGGGCGCGGCGGGGAGGAGCTGGTGCTGAGGCGGGGAGGGCTCGGGGCTGAGGCGGGGAGGGCTCGGGGCTGAGGCGGGGAGGGCTCGGGGCTGAGGTGGGGAATCCGGTTGTCTGGAGCCCGAGGCGTCGTTTGGGCGCGGATAGCGGTACGTTCGCGGCTAGCAAGGGCGACACGCGAGGGAACGACGAGCGCGGTGGGGCGAGCCGCACCGCGGGGGACTCGGCGGTGTGGCGCCGCGGCGCAGGACGGACCCCGACCAGGAACTCCGGAGGCGAGACGTGAGCAGCACGGCGATGGTGCGAGGCGCGACCGAGGACGCGGACCCGTTCGGGACCGCGCGGCTGCGGCGCGGCGTGCTGGACGCCTGGGCCGCTTCGCCCGCCCGGTTCCGGGAGGACGCCAACGCCGAGGAGGACCTGGCGCTGGGCGGCCACCGCGACCGGCTGGTCGTCGAGATGGCCCAGAACGCGGCGGACGCCGCCGCCCGTGCCGGGGTGCCCGGACGGCTCCGGCTGACCCTGCGGCCGGCCACCGACGGCGAGCCCGCCGTGCTGGCCGCCGCCAACACCGGGGCGCCGCTGGACGCGGTCGGGGTCGAGTCGCTGTCCACCCTGCGGGCGTCGGCCAAGCGGGACGAGCCGGAGAGCGCGGTCGGGCGGTTCGGCGTCGGCTTCGCGGCGGTGCTCGCGGTGAGCGACGAGCCCGCGGTCGTGGGCCGCACCGGCGGGGTGCGCTGGTCGCTGGCCGAGGCGCGGGAGCTGACCCAGCACGCCGCCGCCACCAGCCCCGGCCTCGCCGAGGAGCTGCGCCGCCGCGACGGGCACGTGCCGCTGCTGCGGCTGCCGCTGCCCGCCGAGGGGATCGCCCCGGACGGCTACGACACCGTCGTGGTGCTGCCGCTGCGCGACGGTGCCGCTATGGACGTGGCCGAGCGGCTGCTGGCCGGGATCGACGACGCGCTGCTGCTCACCCTCCCCGGTCTGGCCGAGGTCGTGGTGGAGACCGTCGAGGGCACCCGGACGCTGCGCCGCCGCCAGGAGGGCCCGTACACCGTCATCGAGGACAGCCGTGAGGGCGGCGGCGAGGGCAGCCGTGAGGGCGGCGGCGCACGCGGTACGACGCGCTGGCGCACCGAGAGCGCCGGCGGGCGGCTGGAGCCGGAGCTGCTCGCCGACCGCCCGGTGGAGGAGCGGCTGCGCCCGGTGTGGTCGGTGACCTGGGCGGTTCCGGTGGACGCGGAGGGCGCGCCGGTACGGTCCGCGACCGCCCCGGTCGTCCACGCCCCGACCCCGACCGATGAGCCGCTGGGCATGCCGGCGCTGCTGATCGCGTCCTTCCCGCTGGAGCCCACCCGCCGCCACACCGCCCCCGGCCCGCTCACGGACTTCCTGCTGGACCGCGCGGCCGAGTCGTACGCGACGCTGCTGCGCGACTGGCATCCGGTCTCGGTCGGCACGATCGACCTGGTCCCGGGCCAGCTGGGCAAGGGCGAGCTGGACGGGGAGCTGCGCCGGAGGGTGCTGGAGCGGCTGCCGAGGGTGCCGTTCCTGCCCAGCGCCGCCGCACCGGCGGTGGGCGCGGGCGCCGAAGCCGTGGCGGGCTGGCTCGGGTCGCCGGACGCGCTCGGGCCGGACGCCGCCCAGGGCGGCCCCGCGGCGGGCGATGCGGCCGTGTCCGCGTCCGCCCCGCCGGTCGCCGCGGCCGACTCCCCGGCCGACTGGGACGACGACGTGCTGGCGCGCGGCGGTTTCGAGGGCGAGCCGCACGCGCTGCGGCCCCGGGACGCCGAGGTCGTCGAGGGCGCGGGCGCGGAGACGGTGGAGGTGCTGGCCGAGCTGTTCCCCACGCTGCTGCCCGCGGGTCTTGAGCGCCGTTCGGAGCTGCGGGTGCTGGGCGTGGCCCGGGTGCCGCTGGGCGAGCTCATCGACCGGCTCGCGGGTGTGGAGCGGGCCCCGGCCTGGTGGCGGCGGCTGTACGACTCGCTGGGCGGCATCGACCCGGACCGGCTCAGCGGGCTGCCGGTGCCGCTGGCGGACGGCCGGACGACGATCGGGCCCCGGCAGGTGCTGCTGCCGCTGCCGGGCGAGGCCGACGGCGACCTGGACAGCATCGGAACCGCCGAGTCCGCACCGTCCGCCGAGTCCGCCTGGGGCGCCGAGCCTGCCGAGCCCGCCGGGATGGCGGGGATGGCGGGGATGGCCGGAACCGCCGAGTCCGCCGGACTCGCCGGGACCACCGAGGCCCCCGAGCGCGGCGGCGCGGTCAGCGCCACGCATCGCACCCTCGCCCGCCTCGGCCTGAAAGTTGCACATCCGGACGCCGCCCATCCACTCCTGGAGAAGCTCGGCGCGACCCCCGCCACCCCCCGCGCCGTGCTGACGACCCCGCAGGTGCGGGCCGCCGTCGCGCATTCGCTGGAGGCGGAGGACGAGTACGACCCGTTCGCGGAGGAGGGCGAGGCCCTGGGCGCGGCGCTGGACGCCGACACGCTGGCCGACACCGTTCTCGGCCTGGTCCAGCAGGCCCGGCTGGCGCCCGGCGACGAGCCGTGGCTCGCCGCGCTCGCGCTGCCGGACGAGGACGGGGAGCTGGCCCCGGCCGGTGAACTGGTCCTTCCCGGCAGCGCCTTCGAGCAGGTGATGCGGGAAGGCGAACTGGCCGCGTGCGACGCCGAACTGGCCGAGCGCTGGGGCGAGCAGCCGCTGGCCGCGGTCGGTGTGCTGGCGGGCTTCACGCTGGTCAGGGCCACCGATGTGGTGCTGGACCCCGATGAACTGGAGCCGCGCGAGGGCGACTTCACCGAGCCCGACGACGTCGGCGTGCTGGACGCCGTCGACGTGTGGTGCGAGGACGTGCTGGACCGGCTGCCGCAGACGCCGGTGCCGCCGGTGGCCACCGAGATCGTGGCCGTACGGGACCTGGACCTGGTCGACGACGACGCCTGGCCGCGGGCGCTCGCCATGCTCGCCCAGCCGCCGCTGCGCGACGCGCTCACCGCGCCGGTGCGGGTGCTGCTGCCGGACGGCACGACGGAGACCGTGCGCTCGTACACCGCGTGGTGGCTGCGCGGCCATCCGGTGCTCGACGGCCGCCGCCCCGCCGGGCTGCGCGCGGCCGGGGGCGATCCGCTGCTGGCGGGGCTGTACGAGGCGGTGGACGCGGCCGGGTTCGAGGACGAGCAGGTGCTGCGGGCGCTGGGGGTACGGACCTCCGTCGCCGCGCTGCTGGACGAGCCGGGTGGCGCCGCCGAGCTGCTGGCCCGCCTCGCCGACCCGGACCGCGAGGTGACCCCCGCCCAGCTGCACGCCATCTACGGGCAGTTGGCCGACCTGGAACCCGAGCAGGTGACCCTGCCGGACGACGTACGCGCCATCGTGGACGGCGAACCGACGGTGGTCGAGGCGGGCGAGGCGCTGGTCGCGGACGCCCCGGACCTGATGCCGCTGGCCGAGGCGGACGGCCGGGCGCTGCTGCCCGTACGGCCCACCCGGGCGGCGGAGCTGGCCGAGCTGTTCCAGGTGCGGCGGCTGAGCGAGGCGTACCCGGCGCGGGTGACCTCACAGGGCGATCCGCACGAGGTGCCCGAGGCGGTCCGCGAACTCCTCCCGGGCGCCCCGCTGTCGTACGTCGAGCACGAAGAGCTGCTGATCGAGGGCGAGGACGAGCTGGACTGGCGGTACGTGGACGGCACCCTGCACGCCTCGACGGTCGAGGGTGTCGCGGCCGGTCTGGCGTGGGCCGCGGGCCACTGGTCGCGCCGGTTCGAGGTGGCGGCCCTGCTGGAGGATCTGACCCGTACGGAGGAGCTGGCGCGGGCCCGCTGGTTCGACTGACGGACGCCCGGGGGCTGTTTGGCTGACGGACGCCGGGGGCTGCCCGGGGGAGGAGCTTGCGCCCCGGGTCAGGTCCTGCCCGGGGCCGGGCTCGCGCCCGGGGCCACGTCTCGCGCCCCGGTCAGGGCCCCCGCGCCCCCGGTCAGGGCTTGCTCGTCCGCGTCAGGGCTTGCGCGCCACGCCCGCGTAGATCCACAGGTCCTTGGCCTCCGCCTCCGCCCTGGCCTGTTCGTTCTCGGGCTTCCAGCGGTGGGGCATCACCACGCCCGGGTCGACCAGCTCCAGCCCGTCGAAGAACGGAAGGACCTCCTCCTGGGTGCGGCCCTGCACATGGATGCCGCTGCTGCGGTAGAGGTTGGTCACCGCGTCCGAGACCCCGCCGCGGGGGTCGAGCCCACCGTGCGAGAGCACGAGGTAGCTGCCCGACACCAAGGGCTCGACCAGCTGTCGCACGATCTCGTACGGCTTCTGCTCGTTCGCGATGAAGTGCATGATCGCGTTGAGCGACAGGGCGATCGGCTGGGACAGATCGAGGGTGTCGGTCAGCTCCTCGGCGGCCAGGATGGCCTCCGGTTCGGTGACGTCCGCGTGGATGTAGGCGGTGCGGCCCTCGGGCGTGGAGAGCAACAGGGCCTGGGCGTAGGCCAGCACGATGGGGTCGTTGTCCGCGTAGACGATCCGGGAGTCGGGGGCTATCTCCTGGGCGACCTGGTGGAGGTTGGGCTCGGTCGGGATACCGGTGCCGATGTCCAGGAACTGCCGGATGCCCGCCTCGCGCGCGAGCCAGCGGGTCGCGCGGTGCATGAATGACCGGTTGGCACGGGTCCACGGCTTGACGTCGGGCCAGACGGCCTCGACCTGTTCGGCGGCGTGGGTGTCGACCGCGTAGTGGGTCTTACCGCCCAGGAAGTAGTCATACATGCGGGCCGAGTGCGGCTTGCTGGTGTCGATCTCATCGGCACGAAAGCGGTTACCGGTCATATCCCTCACATTACTGGTGAGTTGGCCGCCACAAGACGGTAGTTCCCGAACAAAGTGTGCGCCGTGAGGCTTCCGCAACATTGTGAACGGCCCGTGAAGATCGTACAGTTGTCGCATCCGGCTCCGCCCACGCGTCTTCGCGGCGGGGCCCTCATCTTTCTGTGTGCACCACAGACGGGTGAGCGGGTGCGTCGCGAGGAGGGGAGCGCGCCCGCGCACCAGGCCAGGGCGCCGGATCGCCGCCGGGAACGGCGACGGTCCGGCGCCGCGCCATCACGGGCGCGCGCCGCCGACGCGGGTGTGCCGCCGTCGCGGGTGCGCGCCGCCGTCACGGGCGCGCGCCGCCGACGCGGGTGTGCCGCCGTCGCAGGTGCGCGCCGTCGTCGCGGGTGCGTCTCTCCGTCGCGGGTGTGTGGTGTGTGCGCTCGGGGTGGGCGCGTCAGCCGTTCTGCGCGTCAGCCGTTCTGCGCGTCGCCGTTCCGCGAGCCGTTGATCGCCGCGTCCCGGGCCCGTACGTACCAGACGCCGAGCAGTCCGAGGGCGCCGCCGGCCAGGCAGGTCCACAGCCACCACAGATGTCCGTGCTCGTCGAACCAGCGGTAGAAGGGCAGCTGGACGAGGAAGAGGACGAACCACACGATCGTGCCGCCGGTGATCGTGGCCACGACATTGCCCTCGAGCGGCTCCGGCGCCTCGTGCTTGGGGGTCCACTTCGTCATGGCCACAGCTTAAGGGGGCCGGTCATGGGCCCGGTCGGGGCCGTACCGGGACCGGTTTGGCGATCTGGCCTTAATAGTTTCATACTGAATGCTTTCGGGTCTGGCTGGAATGTCTTGTTCGATCGTCCAAGAGACCCGCTGTTGATGTTCACGCAAGACTGAGGTCATCCATGTCCCCCTCGGCCCCCGCGCCGGTCGACGCCAGCGAACAGGCTCCGATTCCCCCTATGAACGGCATCGACAAGTTCTTCAAGATCCGTGAGCGTGGCTCCTCGGTCTCCCGGGAGATCCGTGGCGGCCTGGCCACCTTCTTTGCGATGGCCTACATCGTCGTGCTGAACCCGATCATCCTCGGGGCCGGTACGGACAAGTTCGGTCATCAGCTCAACAACGGCCAGCTGGTCACCGCCACCGCCCTGGTCGCGGGCCTGACCACGCTGCTCATGGGGATCATCGGCAACGTCCCCATCGCGCTCGCCGCGGGCCTGGGCATCAACGCCGTGGTCTCGCTGCAGCTCGCACCCAAGATGAGCTGGCCGGACGCGATGGGCATGGTGGTGCTCGCGGGTCTGGTGCTGATGATCCTCGTCGCCTCGGGGCTGCGGCAGCGGGTGATGGACGCGATCCCGGCCGGGCTGCGGCGGGCGATCGCGATCGGCATCGGGCTGTTCATCGCCCTGATCGGCCTGGTCGACTCCGGCTTCGTCACCCGTAACCCCGACTCCGCGCACACCACCGTCCCCCTGGGGCTCGGAGTGGCCGGGCGGCTGGACGGCTGGCCGGTGCTGGTGTTCGTGGTCGGTCTCGCGCTCACGTTCATCCTGATCGTCCGCAAGACGCGCGGTGCGATCCTCATCGGCATCGTGACCATGACCCTGGTCGCGATCGTGATCAACTCCCTGGCCCACATCCCGGACGCGAAGTGGGGGCTGACCATCCCGAAGGTGCCGGAGAAGGTGGTCGACACCCCGGACTTCGGCCTGGTCGGCCATGTCAGCCTCTTCGGCGGCTTCCATGAGGTCGGTCTGCTCACCGGCTGTCTCTTCGTCTTCACCGTGCTGCTCTCCGGCTTCTTCGACGCGATGGGCACGATCATCGGCGTCGGCGAGGAGGCCGGGCTGACCGATGAGCGCGGGCAGCTGCCGGGCATGGGCCGGATCCTGATGGTGGACGGCGTCGCGGTCGCGGGCGGTGGCTTCGGCTCGGCCTCGGCCAACACCTGCTTCGTCGAGTCCACGGCGGGCGTCGGGGAAGGGGCGCGCACGGGCCTCGCGAACGTGGTGACCGGCGGTCTCTTCCTGCTCGCGCTGGTCTTCACCCCGCTGGCCAAGGTGGTGCCCTCGCAGGCCGCGACCCCCGCGCTGGTGGTCGTCGGCTTCCTGATCATGGCGGCGAACGTCAAGGAGATCGACTGGAGCGATTTCACGGTCGCGATCCCGGCCTTCCTGACCATGATCTCGATGCCGTTCACCTACAGCATCACCAACGGGATCGGGCTGGGCGTGCTCTCGTTCCTGCTGCTGCGCATCGCCACCCGGCGGACCCGGGAGATCCCGTGGCTGCTGGGCGCGGTGGGGCTGTGCTTCCTGGTGTACTTCCTGCTCAACCCGATCGAGCAGGCGCTCGGCGTCTCCTGAGTCGCCTCACACGTCGCGTCATCCCCGCATGAGCGCCCAGAACCTCCGAGGGTTCTGGGCGCTCTCACGTCTCTCTGCGCGTTACTACCCGGAGTCAACTCACTCGTTCGGGTGAAATAGAAATAGGGAAGTCACCAGGGTTTTCATTAGGCGAGGTAATGAGTTATGCTAAAGACCATGCCGGATCTGTCCCGCTCCCAGCACAACGCGGAGGCGCCCCCCGATGACGCGGCCGCCGTGAGCGCCCTGCGGTCGGCAGTGATGCGCCTCTCGCGGCGGCTCAAGCACCAGCGGGTGGATGAGTCGCTCAGCCCGACCGAAATGGCGGTCCTGGGCACGCTGGCCCAGTGCGGCTCCGCCACCCCCGGTGAGCTGGCCCGCAAGGAGCATGTCCAGCCGCCGTCGATGACCCGCATCGTGGCGCTGCTGGAGGCCAAGGGACTGGTCAGGCTCGAGCCGCATCCCGAGGACCGGCGGCAGAAGGTCGTCTCGCCGACCGAGCGGGCCGAGGCCATGCTCGAGGAGAGCCGACGCAAGCGCAACGCCTGGCTGGCCGAGCTGGTCGGGGAGCTGACCGAGGACGAGTGGGAGGTGCTGCGCGCCGCCGCGCCCGTGCTGGAGAAGCTTGCGCATTTGTAAGAACAACCGAGGCAGCCAGGAGGCGAACACACTTGAGTACGGGACCCGGAGCAGACTCCGCACCCGCACCGAAGCACCCCACACACCCCGCGCCCGACCCCGCCTCCCCCGTCACCACGGGACGCACCCGGGGCGGGACCTTCCGTTCGCTGAAGGTCCGTAACTACCGGCTGTTCGCCACCGGTGCCATGATCTCCAACACCGGCACCTGGATGTCGCGGATCGCCCAGGACTGGCTGGTCCTCAGCATCACCGGCTCCTCCACCGCCGTCGGTATCACCACCGCGCTGCAGTTCCTGCCCATGCTGCTCTTCGGGCTGTACGGCGGGGTGCTCGCGGACCGATGTCCCCGACGGCGGCTGCTGCTGTTCACCCAGACCGCGCTGGGGCTGTGCGGGCTCGCCCTCGCCGCCCTCACCCTCAGCGGCCATGTGCAGGTCTGGCATGTCTATCTGATCGCGTTCCTGCTCGGCATGGTCACCGTCGTCGACAACCCGACCCGCCAGGTCTTCGTCAACGAGATGGTCGGACCCAAGGACCTGCGGAACGCGGTGAGCCTCAACTCCGCGAACTTCCAGTCCGCCCGGCTGGTCGGCCCGGCGGTCGCCGGTGTGCTGATCACCGCCGTGGGCAGCGGCTGGGCCTTCCTGATCAACGGACTCTCCTTCGCCGCCCCGATCATCGGGCTGCTGCTGATGCGCACCAGCGAGCTGCACAAGGTCGAGCGGGCGCCGCGCGGCAAGGGGCAGCTGCGGGAAGGGCTGCGCTATGTCGCCGGGAACCCCGATCTGATCTGGCCGATCGTGCTCGTCGGCTTCATCGGCACCTTCGGCTTCAACTTCCCGATCTGGCTGAGCGCCTTCGCCGACGATGTCTTCCACGCCGGACCCGGTACGTACGGCCTGCTCAACACGCTGATCGCGATCGGCTCGGTGACCGGTGCGCTGCTGGCCGCCCGGCGCGTGGTGGCCCGGCGGCGGCTGCTGGTCGGGGCCGCGCTGATGTTCGGCGTGCTGGAGATGGTCGCGGCGGCGACCCCGTACTTCTGGCTCTTCGCGGCGCTCATGGTGCCGATCGGGATCTTCAGCCTGACGTTCAACGTGACCGCGAACTCCAGCGTCCAGCTCGCGACCGATCCCGCGATGCGGGGCCGGGTGATGAGCCTGTTCATGATGGTCTTCGTCGGCGGTACGCCGATCGGCGGCCCGCTGGTGGGCTGGCTGACCGACACCTGCGGTGCGCGCATCGGCTTCGCCGCGGGCGGTCTGATCTCGGCCGCCGCCGCGGGCACGGTGGGGCTGCTCCTGGTCCGGGCCGGCGGTCTGCGGGTGAAGCTGGACCTCCGGCGCGGCCACCCGCGTGTGGTCTTCGTCCCCCGCACACCGGAGGAGAAGCCACTGGCGGCCACGGCCTGAGCCACGCCGTTGGGCTCGCCGGGGCTCCGCCCCGGACCCCGCTCCTCGAACTCCCCCAGCTACCGCTGGGAGGTGCCCCCTGGAGGGGCTGAGTTCCCAACCCTCCGTGCGGGAGACTGGGCGGATGAGACTCTTCGCCGCCGTCCTGCCGCCGGACGCGGCCGTCGCCGAGCTGGCCGCGCGGGTCAAGACGCTCCAGACGCTGCCGGGGGCGGACGGACTGCGCTGGACCGAGCGGGAGGGCTGGCACTTCACGCTCGCCTTCTACGGTGAGGTGGCCGAGGAGGTGCTGCCCGAGCTGCACACCCGGCTGGCCCGCGCCGCCCATCGGCACCACGCCCATGAGCTGCGGCTGGCGGGCGGGGGCCGGTTCGACGACCGGGTGGTGTGGGTGGGCGTCGACGGCGACAGCGAGGCCCTGCGGCGGCTGGCCGACTCCGCCGAGGCGGGGGGCCGACGGGTCGGGGTCCCCATGGACCGGCACCGTCCGTACCACCCGCATCTGACCATCGCCCGTGCCCGGTCCTCCCGCCACCGCTCCGCCACCAGCCTGGGGCCGTACGTGGACGGGCTCACCGACTTCGCGGGCCGGGAGTGGACCGTGGGCGAGCTCTGCCTGGTGCGCAGCCATCCACCGGCCCCGGGCGTCCCCGGGCGGCAGCCGCGCTACGAGGTGGTGGCGGCCTGGCCGCTGGGGCACTGAGCGGCGGTCCGGCTGATGAGCGGCTGAGCGGTCCGGCTAATCTCGAGCCTGTGGATCCCAAGACCAGAAACATGATCATGAGCGGCGCGCTGGTGCTGATTCTCGTCGTCGTCGCCGCCGCGGCCGCGCTGGGCGGCTGACGCCGCCGTAGGAGGCAACAGGCAGGGGCGTGGGCCGCGCACGGCCCACGCCCCTCAGCGCCTTCGCCTACCGCCTCAGCGGCAGCTGCTGCCCCAGCGCCTACCGCCTCTGCGGCTGCTGCCCCAGCGCCTACCGCCTCTGCGGCTGCTGCCCCAGCGCCTACCGCCTCTGCGGCTGCCGCCCCAGCGGCAACCGCCCAGCGGCGGCTCGGTTACCAGGCGAACGCCTCCGGCGACGGCCCCGGACCCGGGAAGATCTCGTCCAGCTCCGTCAGCACTTCCTCGCTCAGCTTCAGCTCCGCGGCGCGCACCGCCGACGCCAGCTGCTCGGCCGTGCGCGGGCCCACGATCGGGCCGGTCACCCCGGGCCGGGTGAGCAGCCAGGCCAGTGCCGCCTCGCCGGGCTCGATGCCGTGCTTGGCCAGCAGGTCCTCGTACCGCTGGACCTGATCGCGCACCGCCGTGTTCTTCAGCGCGTCGGCGCTGCGCCCGGAGGTGCTGCGCGCACCGCCGCCCTCGCGCTCCTTGCGCAGCGCGCCGCCGAGCAGTCCGCCGTGCAGCGGCGACCACGGGATGATGCCCACGCCGTAGCCCTGCGCGGCCGGGATGACCTCCATCTCGGCGCGGCGCTCGGCCAGGTTGTACAGGCACTGCTCGCTGACCAGCCCGAACGAGCCACGGCGGGCCGCGGTCTCATTGGCCTGGGCGATGTGCCAGCCGGCGTGGTTGGAGGAACCCGCGTAGATGATCTTTCCCTGCTGGACGAGGACGTCGATCGCCTGCCAGATCTCGTCCCACGGGGTGGAGCGGTCCACGTGGTGGAACTGGTAGAGGTCGATGTAGTCCGTGCCGAGCCGCTTGAGGCTGGCGTCCACGGCCCGGCGGATGTTGACGGCCGAGAGCTTGTCGGTATTGGGCCACGGCTCACCCTCGGCGGCCATGTTTCCGTACACCTTGGTCGCGAGGACGGTCTTCTCGCGCCGCCCGCCGCCCTTGGCGAACCAGCTCCCGATGATTTCCTCGGTGCGGCCCTTGTTCTCGCCCCAGCCGTACACATTGGCGGTGTCGAAGAAGTTGATGCCCGCGTCGAGCGCGGCATCCATGATCGAGTGGCTGTCGGCTTCCTCGGTCTGCGGACCGAAGTTCATGGTGCCGAGGACGATCCGGCTGACCTTGAGACCTGTGCGTCCGAGCTGCGTGTACTCCATGGGATCAGCCAAGCCGTTGGAGTGCGCTCTAATCAAGGGGGGCGGGCCGGGGCGTCGAATGACCCGGCCACTGCCGACGGCCCTGAATTCCCGCGGAAAACCCGAAGGCCCGCTTTTTGGCCCCCCGTGCGGTCAAAAAGCGGGCGTCCTGGGATTTCTCGGGGCCGACCTTTTCCGGTTAGCGCGCAGCGCGGGCCTTCATAAAGCCGAGAGCGCCGAGGGCCAGCGCCATCAGTGCCCCGATCAGGACCATGTAGAGCCCCGGTCCAGCGGTCATTTCGTACAGCTTCGCGGCCTGTTCCGCCGCCTTTTCCGCGACCTTCTGCGACACCCCCTCGTCGTCCTTCAGCTTCTGGGTCACCAGCCGCTCGGGGTCCGCCATGTTGATGGCCGCGACGATCGCCATGGCCAGCCCCAGAACCCCGCCGACCAGGTAGAGCGCCGCCTTCTTGGTGGTCATGGCGGCGATGAACAGGATCGCCGCGACCAGGGCGATGATCAGCGTGATGATGCCGTCGCCGTCGATGCCCTTGATGCCCCCGGTGGCGCCCTCGGCGTCCGAGACCACCCAGTTCACCATGGAGCCGGCCAGCGCGATGACCGAGCCGACGATCGCGAAGATCGCGATCTTCTTGGACGGCGCGGCCGGTGCGGGTGACGCATGTGCGGCACCGCCGTTCGGGGCCCCTGCGGAATGCATGGGCGGCGCGCTTTGCGCATAAGAGGACTGGCTGTATTCGCTCATGAGCTCAGACCGTAAGCGGGGCCTTTCTGCATTGCAATGCCGACGCCCGCTATGCCGCCAATGACCGATAAATTTCTCGCCGAAATAATCCCCGGATGAGGTCAAATAATCTGCGGGTTATTTCGGGCCGGCCGCCCGCACAAATAATTGACAGACGTTATCTGCCCGTGATCGCCGAAGTCATGCACGGGGGAGTCACCGGTGGCCAGGAGAGCCCTCTGCGTGCCTGGCCGGAGGGAGTCCCCCGGCGTGGTTCCGGCGCCGGACGCCCCCGGCGGGATGGCAGGCTTGGGCCCATGCGTCCGCTTCCGTTCGTACTCGGTGCCGCCGCGCTGCTGACCGTGTCCGCAGCCGCCCCGGCCTTCGCCGACGACTCGTCGTCGCCGTCTCCCTTCACGATCGAGGATCCACGGATCACCGAGTCCAGCGGCCTGGCCGCGAGCCGCCTCCACCCCGGCGTCTACTGGACGCACAACGACAGCTCGGACGGGCCGTACGTCTACGCCGTCGACGGCAAGACCGGGAAGACGGTCGCGCGGGTCACCCTGCGGGGCATAGGGGATCCCCGCGATGTGGAAGCGATCTCGATAGGGGCCGACGGCAATGTCTACGTCGGCGACATCGGCGACAACCTGGGCGGTACGTGGTCCCATGTGTGGATCTACCGCTTCCCCGAGCCGAAGCAGCTCAAGGACGTCACCGTCACCGCGACCCAGTTCACCGTCAAGTACCAGGGCGGGCCGCGCAACGCCGAGGCGATGATGGTCCATCCCAAGACGGGCCGCGTCTATATCGCCAGCAAGAGCGACGAGGACGCTGGGCTGTACGCCGGACCGGCCACGCTCAGCCCCTCGGGGGTGAATGTCTTCCGGCGGGTCTCCGACCTCGACATGGAGGTCACGGACGGGGCGTTCGCCCCGGACGGCACCCGGCTGGTGCTCCGCGGCTACTTCTCGGCCGCCGAGTACCGCTGGCGGGACGGAAAGCCGACGCGGCTCGAGGAGGAGCCGGGGCTGCCGCTGCAGCGGCAGGGCGAGTCGGTCACCTTCACCCCCGACGGCGGCACGCTCATGTACGGCACCGAGGGCGCGGGCTCCAAGGTGACCCCGGTGGACCTCGGCGGGGAACTGCTGCCGGACGCCACCGCGAAGGAGCAGAAGAAGAACGGGGAGTACTCCGACCGCGTCGACGGCAAGCTCACCGACGACGACAAGAACGGCAACCTGGTCAAGGCCGGGGTCACCTTCGCCGGTGCGCTGGTCGTCTTCCTCGGCCTGCGCAGGCTCTTCCGCCGGGGCCGATCCTGACCGTCGGCGCATACGAAGGGGCCCGCGGCCGACCACCGGCCGCGGGCCCCTTGCGTACGGGCGTAAGGGCGCTCGTCAGAGGTGCTCGATGACGTAGTCCACGCATGCCGTCAGCGCCTGGACGTCCGCCGGGTCGACGGCCGGGAACATCGCCACCCGCAGTTGGTTGCGGCCCAGCTTGCGGTACGGCTCGGTGTCCACGACGCCGTTGGCCCGCAGCGCCTTGGCGACCGCGGCGGCGTCGATCTCCTCGGTGAAGTCGATCGTGCCGACGACCTGCGACCGCTTGGCCGGGTCGGCCACGAACGGGGTGGCGAACTTGGACTCCTCGGCCCACCCGTACAGCGTGCGCGAGGAGGTCGCGGTGCGCCGCACCGCCCAGTCCAGACCGCCCTGTCCGTTGATCCACTTCAGCTGGTCGTCGAGCAGGAAGAGCGTCGCCAGCGCCGGGGTGTTGTACGTCTGGTTCTTCAGCGAGTTGTCGATCGCGGTCGGCAGTGAGAAGAACTCCGGGACGTGCCGGCCCGAGCCGTGGATCCGGGCGGCGCGCTCCAGCGCGGCGGGCGAGAAGACGCCGATCCACAGACCGCCGTCGGCCGCGAAGGACTTCTGCGGCGCGAAGTAGTAGACGTCCGTCTCGGCGATGTCGACCGGCAGACCGCCCGCCCCGGAGGTCGCGTCCACCAGCACCAGCGCGCCCTCGTCGGCGCCGGCCACCCGCTGGATGGGCATGGCGACACCGGTGGAGGTCTCGTTGTGGGTGAGGGCGTAGACGTCCGTGCCGCTCTCGGCGCGCGGCTCCGGGTGGGTGCCGGGGTCGGAGGAGATCACCGTGGGCTCCTCGAGCCACGGCGCCAGCTTCGCGGCCTTGGCGAACTTCGAGGAGAACTCGCCGAAGGACAGGTGCTGGGACTTGGCGTCGATCAGCCCGTGGGTCGCGATGTCCCAGAAGGCGGTGGAGCCGCCGTTGCCCAGGATGACCTCGTACCCCTCGGGGAGTTGGAAGAGCTCGCGCACCCCTTCGCGCACCGCGCCGACCAGGTTCTTGACCGGGGCCTGGCGGTGGGAGGTGCCGAGCAGGGAGCTTCCGGTGGCGGCCAGGGCGCTCAGCGCCTCGGTGCGCACCTTGGACGGGCCCGAGCCGAAGCGTCCGTCGGCGGGCTTGATGTCATCGGGAATCCGGATGTCAGCCACGACCGAAGCCTAATCCGTCGGCCCCCGCGGTCCGACCGCGCGTCCAGCGGGTGAGACGGTAGGTCCACATCCTGTTGACGCGGGAGGTGAGGGCGGTGTAGGCGCGATCGGGGAACGCGGCGGCCATGAATCGGAATTGGACATTCTCAACAGCCCTCCCGGCGTGGACCATGGAGGCATGGCTGATCACCAGGCAGACGAGCTGGAGCAGGCGCTGCGACGGGCCGTCCGCGGGGACGTCTCCTTCGATACGGCGAGCCGGGCCCTGATGACCATGGACGCGTCGAACTACCGACGGGTGCCGGACGGAGTGGTCGCGCCCCGGGACGCGGACGATGTGGCGGCGGCGCTGGCCGTCTGCCGGGAGCGTGGGGTGCCGGTGGTCGCGCGCGGCGCCGGGACCTCGATCGCGGGACAGGCCACCGGGCTCGGCGTCGTCCTCGACTTCACCCGCCATATGCGCGGCATCGTCTCGCTCGACCCCGAGCGGCGGACCGCCGTCGTCCAGCCGGGCGTGATCCTCGACGACCTTCGTACGGCGGCCGGCGCCCATGGGCTGACCTTCGGCCCCGACCCGTCCACCCACAGCCGCTGCACCCTCGGCGGCATGATCGGCAACAACTCCTGCGGCTCCCACTCGGTGGCCTGGGGCACCACCGCCGACAACGTCCACGAGCTGGACGTCCTCACCTACGGCGGGGAGCGGGTGCGCGCCGCCCAGGGCCTCCACGACCTGCCCGCCCGGCTCCGCGACGGCATACGGTCCCTGGCCGGCCACCACCTGGCCCTGCTGCGCACCGGCTTCCCCGAGCTGCCCCGCAGGATCTCCGGCTACGCCCTGGACGAGCTGCTGCCCGAGAAGAACGCCGATCTGGCCCGCGCCCTCACCGGCAGCGAGGGCACCCTCGGCGTGCTGACCGAGGCGACCGTACGGCTGGTGGAGGCGCCCGGCGCCCGCGCCCTGGCCGTGCTCGGCTACCCCGACGAGAGCGCGGCGGCCGAGGCCGCGCACACCCTGCTGCCGTACGGTCCGCTGACCGTCGAAGGCATGGCCGCCGATCTCGTCGCCGGGGCCTCCGGGCTGCCCAAGGGCGGCGCCTGGCTGTTCGTCGAGGTCGGCGGCGCCACCCGCGAAGAGGCCCTCTCCCGTGCCCAGGAAGTGGCCCGCGCCGCCGCCGAGGCCACCACCGGCCACACCGTCGTCGCCGACCCGGCCGGGCAGCGCGCCCTGTGGCGGGTGCGCGAGGACGCCTCCGGGACCGCCACCCGACTGCGTATTCCGGGGAGGGCGGACGGCGGCGAGGCATGGCCCGGCTGGGAGGACTGCGCGGTGCCGCCGCCCCGGCTCGGCGCGTATCTGCGCGACTTCCGCGCCCTGATGGCCCAGCACGGGCTGCGCGGCACGCCGTACGGCCACTTCGGGGACGGCTGCATCCACGTCCGCATCGACTTCGACCTGCTGACCGAGCCCGGGATCCGGATCTTCCGCGCCTTCTCCTCCGACCTCGCCGATCTCGTCGTCGCCCACGGCGGCTCGCTCTCCGGTGAACACGGCGACGGGCTGGCCCGTGCCGAGCTGCTGCCGCGCGTGTACGGGGACGAGATGGTCGGCCTCTTCACCCGTTTCAAGGACCTGTGGGACCCGGAAGGCGGCCTCAACCCCGGTGTGCTGGCCCGCCCGCAGCGCCTGGACCAGAACCTGCGCTTCGATCCCCTGCCGAGGCGCCCGGTGGACGTCGAATTCGGCTACCCCCACGACAAGGGGGACTTCTCGGCGGCCGTCCGGCGCTGTGTGGGCGTCGCCAAGTGCCGCAACGAATCGGTGTCCGGCTCCGGGGTGATGTGCCCGTCGTACCGCGTGACGGGCGAGGAGAAGCACTCCACCCGCGGCCGCGCCCGGCTGCTGCACGAGATGCTCGCGGGCGAGGTCGTCGAGGACGGCTGGCGCTCGGAGGAGGTCCGGGACGCGCTCGACCTGTGCCTGTCCTGCAAGGGCTGCCGCAGCGACTGCCCGGTCGAGGTCGACATGGCCACGTACAAGGCGGAGTTCCTGCACCACCACTACGAGGGACGGGTGCGGCCCGCCGCGCACTACTCGATGGGCTGGCTGCCGGTATGGCTCCGCGCGGCCTCCCACCTGAGGGCCGCGCCCGCCGCCAACGCCCTGGCGGGCGTGCCCCCGCTGGCGGCGCTGGCCAAGCGGATGGGCGGGATCGCGCCAGAGCGGGACATCCCGGAGCTGGCCCGGGAGCCCTTCACGCGGTGGTGGCGGGAACATGCCCGCACGGTGCCCCGCGATGGGAACGGCGCCCGCACCGTCGTGCTGTGGCCCGACACCTTCACCAACCACCTCTCCCCGTCCGTCGGCCGGTCGGCGGTCGCCGTACTGGAGGCGGCCGGGCTGCGGGTGGTCGTCCCGCCCAAGCCCGTGTGCTGCGGCCTGACCTGGGTCTCCACCGGCCAGCTCGATCGCGCCCGCGCGGTCATGCGGCGCACCCTGGACGTCATGGCCCCCGCCCTGGACGCCGGGCTTCCGGTCGTCGGCCTCGAACCCAGCTGCACCGCGGCCCTCCGCACCGACCTCCCCGAACTTTTCGGCGCCGACCCCCGCGCCGCGCGCCTGGCCGAGTCCGTCTCGACCTTCGCCCAGGCCCTGGAGGACTACGCCCCCGACTGGAGGCCCCCGAAGGTCGACCGCCCCGTGGTCGGCCAGACCCACTGCCATCAGCACGCCGTCCTCGGCGACGCCGCCGAGCGCCGTCTACGTGAACGCGCTGGCCTCACGGGCACGTTGAGCGGCGGCTGCTGCGGACTGGCGGGCAACTTCGGCTTCGAGGACGGCCACTACGACGTCTCGGTGGCCTGCGCCGAGGAGCAACTGCTGCCATCGGTGCGCGCCGCGGAGCCCGGCACGGAGATCCTGGCGGACGGCTACTCCTGCCGTACCCAACTGAACCAACTGGCGGGCCGGAAGAGCCGCCACCTGGCGGAGGTTCTGGCGGAGGCCCTGGCGGAGCGCTTGCGGTGAGTGGGGGCGGGTGGGGCAGCGCCTGAGGGGTGGCGGCGGCTCGGTCGGGTGCGGCTTTCGTCTCGCGCCTTCGGCGCATGTGAGCAACGGGCGCGGGAGGCGGGGGCGAGGCACCGCCGCCGTCCGCCGGGTTGGTGGGGGCGCGCGCCGGTGGCGGCTTCGGCGCTCGTCGGCCGGGGCCCCTCCGGACTGCGGGCGGCAGGCGGCAAGATCCCCACCGGTGCGACCGCCCCTCCCGGTACCCCCCTCTGAAAAATGCTTGATCTGGCGCAACTAATTCATCAAACGATTTCCAGAGGGGGTACCCCACCCCCCCGCTGTCCGGCATCGACCTCGCCCGCCGGTCACGGAAGCCGCCACCGGCGCCCGCCTCCACCGGCCCGGCGGCCGGCGACGCGGGCCGGCCCCGGCGCCCCTGCCCCGCTGCTCAATTGCGCCGAAGGCGCGAGACGAAACCCGCACCCGACCGAGCCGTCCAGCCCAGCGCACCTCACCACGCACCCCCCACCACGCACCCCCCCACAACGCACACCCCCAACGCACCTTTCCAAGACGCGATCCCCAACCGGCTGAATCATGCAAGCGTGCTTGATTGTTTCTCGCCGCACTGCCACCCTCGCTCGACAAGAACGAAAGACAGCCGACACACGACTGACCCGACGACGGGAGCGACGCGTGTCCGAGACGGAGGCTCTGCTCGGCGATCTGCGGGCGGAGGGGGACGAGTTGGACGGCCTGGTGGCCGGGCTCGGGGACGCGGAGTGGCGTACGGCGACGCCCGCGCCCGGGTGGAGCGTCGCGCACCAGATCGCCCATCTCGCGTGGACCGACGAGCGGGCCGTACAAGCCGCCGAGGACCCGCAGGGGTTCGCCGACGAGGTGCGCCGGGCGTGGACCGCGCCGGAGGCGTTCGTGGACGAGGGCGCGGAGCGCGGGGCGGCCGAGCCGCCCGAGGCGCTGCTGCGGCTCTGGCGCGCGGGGCGGGAGCGGTTGCTCCGGACGCTGGCCGCGCAGCCGCCGCGCGCCCGGCTGCCGTGGTACGGGCCGCCGATGAGCGTGATGTCCATGGCCACCGCCCGGTTGATGGAGACCTGGGCGCACGGCCAGGACGTCGCCGACGCGCTGGGGGTGCACCGGGCCCCCACCGCCCGGCTGCGCCATGTGGCCCGGATCGGGGTCCGGGCGCGGGGCTACGCGTACGCGGCGCGGGAGCTGGAGCCGCCGGCCGAGGAGTTCCGGGTCGAGCTCACCGGCCCGGACGGTGAGGTGTGGACGTACGGCCCGGAGGACGCGGCCCAGCGGGTGACCGGGCCCGCGCTGGACTTCTGTCTGCTGGTGACCCAGCGGGCGCACCGCGACGATCTGGCCGTACGGGCCGAAGGGGCGGACGCGGACCGCTGGCTGGACATCGCGCAGGCCTTCGCGGGCCCGCCCGGCAAGGGCCGCGCCCCGGGGCAGAGACCGGGTCACCCGGCGGATGACGGCGGCGCGAGCGGCGACCGCGCCGGAGGCGCCCCGTGACGCCGCCGCCCCCACCCCTGCGTATCGGCAACGCCTCCGGCTTCTACGGCGACCGCTTCGACGCGGTGCGCGAGATGCTCACCGGTGGCCCCCTGGACGTGCTGACCGGGGACTATCTCGCCGAGCTGACCATGCTCATCCTGGGCCGGGACCGCGCCAAGGACCCGGCGCGCGGCTATGCCACCACCTTTCTGCGCCAGCTCGAGGACACCCTGGGGCTCGCCATGGAGCGCGGCGTACGGCTCGTCACCAACGCGGGCGGGCTCAACCCGGCCGGGCTGGCCGACGCGATCCGCGCCCTGGCCGAACGGCTCGGCATCGAGTGCCGGGTCGCCCATGTCGAGGGCGACGACCTCCTGGGCGTCCGCGACTGGGGGCCGGGAGTGTTCGCCGCCAACGCCTATCTCGGCGGCGCCGGTATCACGGCCTGTCTGCGCGGTGGCGCGGACGTGGTGGTCACCGGGCGGGTGACGGACGCCGCGCTGGTGACGGGCCCGGCCGCGGCGCACTTCGGCTGGGCCGCCGACGACTGGGACGCGCTCGCGGGAGCCGTGGTCGCCGGGCACATCCTGGAGTGCGGTACGCAGGCGACCGGCGGCAACTACTCGTTCTTCACCGAGCACGACCTCCGCCGCCCCGGCTTCCCCCTCGCCGAGATCCACCCCGACGGCTCCAGCGTGATCACCAAACATCCGCACACCGGCGGAGCCGTCACGGTCGGGACCGTCACCGCCCAGCTCCTCTACGAGACGGCGGGCGCCCGTTACCTGGGCCCGGACGTCACCGCCCGGCTGGACTCGGTTCGGCTGGCTCCGGACGGCCCGGACCGGGTGCGCGTCCACGGCGTACGCGGCGAGGCGCCGCCGCGCACCCTCAAGACCGGGCTGACCCGGCTCGGCGGCCACCGCAACGAGGTGGTGTTCGTGCTCACCGGCCTGGACATCGAGGCCAAGGCGGCGCTCGTGCGGGACCAGATGGAGGGGGCGATGAGCAAGCGCCGCCCCGCCGAGGTCCGTTGGACCCTCTCCCGTACCGACCACTCCGACGCGGCCGTGCAGGAGGAGGCGAGCGCCCTGCTGCGGCTGGTGGTCCGCGACCGGGACGCGGCGGCGGTGGGCAGGGCGATCAGCGGCGCGGCCGTCGAACTGGCCCTCGCCAGCTACCCCGGCTTCCATGTGACCGCCCCGCCCGGGAAGGGCTCCCCTTACGGCGTCTTCGAGGCCGTGGAATCCCCGGCCGACACCGTGCCGCACACCGCCGTACTGCCGGACGGCTCCCGGCTGACCATCCCCCCGGCCCCCACCACGCCCGCAGCCGGGAGCCCGGCGGACGAGCCGCCCCTTCCGCCGCCGCTGCCGCCGGGGCCGACCCGCCGTGCCCCGCTGGGCGCGGTCGCCGGGGCCCGCAGCGGCGACAAGGGCGGCAGCGCCAACATCGGCGTCTGGGTGCGAAGCGAGGACGCCTGGCGCTGGCTGGCCCACTGCCTCACCGTCGACCGGCTGCGCGAACTGCTCCCGGAGACGGCCCCGTTGAAGATCACCCGTCATCCGCTGCCCCGGCTGCGGGCCCTGAACTTCGTCGTGGAGGGCCTGCTCGGCGAGGGCGTCGCCGCGCAGGCCCGCTTCGACCCCCAGGCCAAGGCCGTCGGCGAATGGCTGCGCTCACGCCGGCTGGACATACCGGAGGTACTGCTTTGACCGCGCTCGCGTCCGCGCTCGACCCCGCAGGCGCCGATCACACGGCCCATCGGGAGGCGATGCTCGCCAAGCTCGCCGAGTTGGAGGGCGAGCACGCCAAGGCGCTCGCCGGGGGCGGTGAGAAATACGTCCAGCGCCATCGCAAGCGCGGCAAGCTGCTGGTCCGCGAGCGGATCGAGCTGCTGCTGGACCCCGACACCCCCTTCCTGGAGCTGTCGCCGCTGGCCGGCTGGGGCAGCGAGTATCCGGTGGGGGCCTCGCTCGTCACCGGTATCGGGGTGATCTCCGGTGTGGAGTGCCTGATCAGCGCCAACGACCCGACCGTACGCGGCGGGGCCAGCAACCCCTGGACGCTCAAGAAGTCGCTGCGCGCCCATGAGATCGCCCGCGCCAACCGGCTCCCGCTCGTCAGCCTCGTCGAATCCGGCGGCGCCGATCTCCCGTCCCAGAAGGAGATCTTCATCCCGGGCGGGGCGATGTTCCGCGATCTCACCCGGCTGTCCGCCGCCGGAATCCCCACGATCGCCGTGGTCTTCGGCAACTCCACCGCCGGAGGCGCGTACATCCCCGGGATGTCCGACCACGTGATCATGGTCAAGGAGCGCTCCAAGGTCTTCCTGGGCGGTCCGCCGCTGGTGAAGATGGCCACCGGCGAGGAGAGCGACGACGAATCGCTGGGCGGCGCCGAGATGCACGCCCGCACCTCCGGCCTCGCCGACTACTTCGCCACCGACGAGCCCGACGCGCTGCGCCAGGCCCGCCGGGTCGTCGCCCGCCTCAACTGGCGCAAGGCGCACGCCGATCCGGGGCCCGCCGAACCGCCGAAGTACGACCCCGAGGAGCTGCTCGGCGTCGTCCCCGGCGACCTCAAGGTCCCCTTCGATCCGCGCGAGGTGATCGCCCGGATCGTGGACGGCTCGGACTTCGACGAGTTCAAGCCGCTGTACGGGCGCAGCCTGGCCACCGGCTGGGCCGCCCTGCACGGCTATCCGATCGGCATCCTGGCCAACGCCCAGGGGGTGCTCTTCAGCGAGGAGTCCCAGAAGGCCGCGCAGTTCATCCAGCTCGCCAACCAGCGCGACATCCCGCTGCTCTTCCTGCACAACACCACCGGCTACATGGTCGGCCGCGACTACGAGCAGGGCGGGATCATCAAACACGGCGCCATGATGATCAACGCCGTCTCCAACTCCCGCGTCCCGCATCTGTCGGTGCTCATCGGCGCCTCGTACGGCGCCGGTCACTACGGGATGTGCGGCCGGGCGTACGACCCCCGCTTCCTCTTCGCCTGGCCCAGCGCGAAGTCGGCCGTGATGGGCCCGCAGCAGCTGGCCGGGGTGATGTCGATCGTCGCCCGGCAGTCCGCCGCCGCCAAGGGGCAGCCGTACGACGAGGAGGCCGACGCGGCGCTGCGCGCCATGGTGGAGCAGCAGATCGAGTCCGAGTCGCTGCCGCTCTTCCTCTCCGGGCGGCTCTACGACGACGGCGTCATCGACCCGCGCGACACCCGCACCGTGCTCGGCCTGTGTCTGTCCGCCCTGCACACCGCGCCGGTCGAGGGCGCGCGCGGTGGCTTCGGCGTCTTCCGGATGTGAGTGAGGAACCCGTGATCCGTTCCCTCCTGGTCGCCAACCGCGCCGAGATAGCGCGGCGTATCGTCCGCACCTGCCGTGACCTCGGCATCGCCACCGTCGCGGTCCACTCCGACGCGGACGCCGGCGCGCCCCACGCACACGAGGCCGATGCCGCCGTACGGCTGCCGGGCGACGCCCCGGCCGACACGTATCTGCGCGGCGATCTGCTCGTGCGGGCCGCCCTGGCCGCCGGGGCCGACGCCGTCCACCCCGGTTACGGCTTCCTCTCCGAGCACGCCGACTTCGCGCGCGCCGTAAGGGACGCGGGGCTGCTGTGGGTGGGGCCGCCGCCCGAGGCGATGGAGGCGATGGCCTCCAAGACCCGCGCCAAGGAGATCATGCGCAAGGCGGGCGTGCCGCTGCTCGACGCGATCGACCCGGCCGGGGCCACCGCCGACGATCTGCCGCTGCTGGTCAAGGCGGCGGCGGGCGGTGGCGGCCGGGGCATGCGGGTGGTCCGCGAACTGGACGCGCTCCCCGCCGAACTCGATTCCGCCCGCGCCGAGGCGGCCTCCGCCTTCGGCGACGGCGAGATCTTCGTGGAGCCCTATATGGAGGGCGCCCGCCATGTCGAGGTCCAGGTGTTCGCCGACGCCCACGGCACCGTCTGGACGCTCGGTACCCGCGACTGCTCCCTCCAGCGCCGCCACCAGAAGGTCATCGAGGAGGCCCCGGCCCCCGGCCTGGACGAGGAACTGCGGCGCACCCTGGCCGAGTCGGCGGCGAACGCGGCGCGCGCCATCGGCTACGAGGGCGCGGGCACGGTGGAGTTCCTGGTCTCGTCGGCGGGGCGGGCGTACTTCCTGGAGATGAACACCCGTCTGCAGGTCGAGCACCCGGTCACCGAGGAGATCTACGGCCTCGACCTGGTGGCGCTGCAACTGCGGATCGCGGAGGGGGAGCGCCTCGACGCCGAGCCGCCGGCGCCCCGGGGACATGCCGTCGAGGCGCGGCTGTACGCCGAGGACCCGGCGCGCGACTGGCGGCCGCAGACGGGGATCATGCACCGGCTGGAGATCCCCGGGCGGCGGGTGGACTCCGGACCGGCCGACGGCGACGCGATCGGCGTCCACTACGACCCGATGCTGGCCAAGGTCATCGCCGTCGCGCCCACCCGGGCGGAGGCCGTGCGGCGGCTGGCCCACGGGCTGGAGCGGGCCCGGATCCACGGCCCGGTGACCAACCGGGAGCTGCTCGTACGTGCTCTGCGGCATCCGGAGTTCGAGGCGGCCCGTATGGACACCGGCTTCCTCGAACGCCATCTGGCCGAGCTGACCGCCGCCTCCGAGGACGACGGGGCGGCCTCGCCCGCCGGGCTCGCCGCCCTCGCCGCCGCCCTGGCCGACGCGGCGCGGCGGCCGGGGACCGCGACCGTGGCCGGGCGGTTGGGCGGCTGGCGGAACGTGCCCTCCCAGCCGCAGTCGAGGAGCTACCGCGCCGAACCGGGCGGCACCGAGCACGAGGTGCGCTACCGCCTCACCCGCGGCGGGCTGCACGCGGAGCGCCTTCCGGACGTCCGGGTGCTGCACGCGGCAGCGGAGTCGGTCGTCCTCGATGTGGCCGGGGTCCGGCGGACGTTCGAGGTGACGGCCCATGGGGACCGCCGCTATGTCGACACCCCCCGGGGCGGCTTCGTGTTCACCGCGCTGCCCCGCTTCCCCGATCCCACCGCCCGTGCCGAACCGGGCTCGCTGCTGGCGCCCATGCCGGGCACGGTGGTCCGGGTCGCCGAGGTGGCGGTCGGGGACCGGGTCGAGGCCGGACAGCCCCTGCTGTGGCTGGAGGCCATGAAGATGGAGCACCGCGTCACGGCGCCCGCCGCCGGGGTGCTCACCGCCCTGCACGCCACCACCGGCCGCCAGGTCGAGGTCGGAGCCCTGCTCGCCGTCGTGGCGGCGGGGGAGTGACGAACCCCCGCGCACCACTCAGTAGGTCGGGGCCCGGACAGACCGTCCGGGCCGTGCGGGACCGCACACGGCCCGCACAACGCATCGCAAGTGGGAGGAGCCGTCCATGACCAGCCCGCATACGCCCGTGGACACCCCGGAGCGCGTGGCGCTCCGCGCGGCGGTGTCGTCGTTCGCCAAGGGACACGCCCCGGGCGGCCCCCAGGAGCGCGACGGCGTGCGCGAACTGTGGGCCGAGGCAGGCAAGCTCGGCTATCTCGGCGTCAACCTCCCCGAGGAGTACGGCGGCGGGGGCGGCGGCATCACCGAGCTGTCCATCGTCCTGGAGGAGCTGGGCGCCGCGGGCTGCCCGCTGCTCATGCTGGTCGTCTCGCCCGCCATCTGCGGCACCGTCATCGCCCGGTTCGGCACCGCCGGGCAGAAGGAGCGCTGGCTGCCCGGTCTGGCCGACGGCAGCCTCACCATGGCCTTCGGCATCACCGAGCCCGACGCCGGTTCCAACTCGCACCGCATCACCACCACCGCCCGCCGGGAGGACGACGGCGGCTGGATACTCAACGGCCGTAAGGTCTTCATCTCGGGTGTGGACATCGCCGACGCGACCCTGATCGTCGGCCGCACCGAGGACGCCCGGACCGGGAAGCTCAAGCCCTGCCTGTTCATCGTCCCGCGCGAGGCGCACGGCTTCTCCTACCACCACATCCCCATGGAACTGGCCGCCGCGGAGAAGCAGTTCGAGGTGGTGCTGGACGACGTACGGCTGCCTGCCGACGCGCTGGTGGGCGACGAGGACGCCGGGCTGCTGCAGCTGTTCGCGGGGCTCAACCCGGAGCGCATCATGACGGCGGCGTTCGCGCTGGGGATGGGCCGCTACGCGCTCGACAAGGCCGTGGACTACGCCCGTACCCGGCAGGTGTGGAAGGAGCCCATTGGCGCCCACCAGGCCATCGCCCACCCCCTCGCCCAGTCCCATATCGAGCTGGAGCTGGCCCGGCTGATGATGGCGAAGGCGGCGTACCTCTACGACACGGGCGATGACGCGGGGGCGGGCGAGGCCGCCAACATGGCCAAGTACGCGGCCGGGGAGGCCACGGTGAAGGCGGTGGACCAGGCCGTGCACACCCTCGGCGGCAACGGCCTGACCGCCGAGTACGGGCTGGCCCGGCTGATCACGGCGGCCCGGGTGGCCCGGATCGCCCCCGTCAGCCGGGAAATGATCCTCAACTACGTCTCCCACCAGACGCTGGGGCTGCCGAAGTCGTACTGACCTCTCGACGGGGGCCGGGCGGGAAGCGCCGTACCGGCCTTACGGGCGCCGTACCGGACGGCGTCGTACCGGCCTCACGAGTTGGGCAGAACGGACAGGTAGGTCCATCAGAGCTGAGGGGAACGGCCATGGTGCTGCGCAGCGAGTATCCCGATGTCCCGCCTGTCGATCTGCCCATCCACGACGCCGTACTGGCCCGCGCGGCCGGGGAGTTCGGCGATCTGCCCGCGCTGGTGGACGGCGTGACCGGGGCGGCCCTGAGCTATGCCGCGCTGGATCGCGCCTCGCGCCGGATCGGGGCCGCGCTGGCCGAGGCGGGGGTGCGCAAGGGCGATGTGGTGGCCCTGCACAGCCCCAACTCGATCATGTACCCACCGACCTTCTACGGCGCGACCCGCACCGGGGCCGCGGTCACCACGGTGCATCCGCTGGCGACGCCGGAGGAGTTCGCCAAGCAGCTCCGGGACGCGGCCGCGTCCTGGGTGATCACCGTCTCGGCGCTGTTGGGGGTGGCCCGGCAGGCCGCCGAACGGGCGGGCGGGGTACGGGAGATCTTCGTCTGCGACGAGGCGAGCGGCCATCGTTCGCTGCGCTCCATGATGCGGAGCACCGCGCCCGAACCCGTGGTGGACATCGACCCGGCCGAGGACATCGCGGTGCTGCCGTACTCCTCGGGCACCACCGGCACCCCCAAGGGCGTGATGCTCACCCACCGCAATGTCTCCACCAACCTCGCGCAGGTGGAGACGCTCGTCCCCAACCAACCGGGGGAGCGGGTGCTGGCCGTCCTGCCGTTCTTCCACAGCTACGGCCTTACGGCGCTCATGAACGCGCCGCTCCGCAACGGCGGCACGGTGATCGTGCTGCCCCGCTTCGAACTCGACACCTTCCTCGCCGCCATCGAGAAGCACCGGGCCCAGGCGCTCTATGTGGCCCCGCCGATCGTGCTCGCGCTCGCCAAGCATCCGTCGGTGGACGGCCACGACCTGTCGTCGGTGCGGTACGTGCTGAGCGCGGCGGCCCCGCTGGACGCCCGGCTCGCGGAGGCGTGCGCCCGGCGGCTCGGCGTACCGCCGCTGCTGCAGGCGTTCGGGATGACGGAGCTGTCGCCGGGCTGCCACCTGGTGCCGCGCGACGCGAAGAACGCGCCACCGGGGACGGTCGGAAAACTGCTTCCGAGCACCGAGATGCGCATCGTGGCCCCGGACACCGGCGAGGACCTGGCCGTGGGCGAGGACGGCGAGATCGTCATCCGCGGACCGCAGGTGATGAAGGGCTATCTGGGCCGCCCCGAGGACACCGACGCGCTGATCGACGCCGAGGGCTGGCTGCACACCGGCGACGTCGGGCATGTGGACGCGGACGGCTGGCTGTATGTGGTGGACCGGGTGAAGGAGTTGATCAAGTACAAGGGCTATCAGGTCGCCCCGGCCGACCTGGAGGCCGTGCTGCTCGCCCATGAGTCCGTCGCCGACGCCGCCGTGATCGGGGTGACGGACGGGGCGGGCAACGAGATCCCCAAGGCGTATGTGGTGCGCCGGCCCGGGACCCGGATCTCGGAGGACGACCTGATCGCGTACGTTGCCGGACAGGTGGCCCCGTACAAGAAGGTGCGCCGCGTGGAGTTCACGGACACCGTGCCGCGCTCGGCCACCGGCAAGATCCTGAGGCGTGAACTTCGCGCCAGGGAAAGGAGCTCGACCACCCCATGACCGACGGCCCCACGACCGATGGCCCGCCGGCCGGAGACCCCACCGCGGCGCCGAAGCCCCTCGTCCGGTCCGCCTCCGCGCGCGGTATCACCACCCTCACCCTGGACTCGCCGCACAACCGCAACGCCCTCTCGACGCGCCTGGTCGCCGAGTTGCGCGAGGCGCTGGCGGCGGCCGGGCGGGACGACCGCGTCCGGGCGGTGCTGCTCACCCACACCGGCACCACCTTCTGCGCGGGCGCGGATCTGAGCGAACCGCCCTCGGCGTCCGGGGCGGCCGGGCTGGTGGCGCTGTTGCGGTCGATCGTGGAGCTGCCCAAGCCGGTCGTCGCGCGGGTCACCGGACATGTGCGGGCCGGTGGGCTCGGGCTGCTCGGAGCCTGCGACATCTCGGCGGCCGGGCGCGGCGCCAGCTTCGCCTTCACCGAGGCGCGGCTCGGCCTCGCCCCGGCCGTCATATCGATGCCGCTGCTGCCCCGGCTGGACCGGCGCGCGGCGGCCCGCTACTACCTCACGGGGGAGCGGTTCGACGCCGCCGAGGCGGCCCGGATCGGGCTGGTGACGATCGCCGACCCGGAGGGCGACGCGGACGAGGCGCTGGCGCCCGTGCTCGACGGGCTGCGCCGGGGCTCCCCGCAGGGCCTCGCCGAGTCCAAGCGGCTGGTGACCGCCGAGGTGCTGCGCGCCTTCGACCGGGACGGCGAACCGCTGGCCGCGCTGTCGGCCCGCCTCTTCGCCTCCGAGGAGGCCCGGGAGGGCATGACGGCGTTCCTGGAGCGGCGCGAGCCGGAGTGGGTGCGGCAGACGGCGGCGGACGCGGGGGCGGACGCTCAGACGGCGGGGGGCGCGGGGACCGGGCCGGGCGCCGGGGCCGCGGGGGCGGCCGGGACCGTGCCGGGCGCCGGGGCCGTGCCGGGCGCCGGGGCCGCGGGGGCGTCCCGATGACCCCCCGTACGGCACTGCGCGACCCCAAGCAGGACCGCAGCCGCGCGACCCGCAGGCGGCTGCTGGAAGCCGCCGTGGCCTGCCTCGCCGAGCGCGGCTGGGCAGGCTCCACGGTCGCGGTGGTCGCCGAGCGGGCCGGGGTGTCGCGGGGCGCGGCCCAGCACCACTTCCCGACCCGTGAGGACCTCTTCACGGCCGCCGTCGAGCACGTCGCCGAGGAGCGCTCGGCCGAGCTGCGCGCCCTCCCCGCCCCGCACGGGGAGGGCCGCGTCCACACGGTGGTCGAGGCGCTGGTCACCCTCTACACCGGCCCGCTCTTCCGGGCCGCGCTCCAGCTGTGGGTGGCGGCCTCGTACGAGGAGCAGCTGGGCGCCCGGGTGACCGCCCTGGAGGCGAAGATCGGCCGCGAGACGCATCGGATGGCGGTGGAGCTGCTGGGCGCCGACGAGTCGGTGCCGGGCGTCCGGGAGGCCGTCCAGGGCCTGCTCGACATGGGCCGCGGCCTGGGCCTGGCCAACCTCCTGACGGACGACGGCCACCGCCGGGAGCGGGTGGTGGCCCAGTGGTCGAGGATCCTGGAGACGATCCTGACCCCGCGGGACTAGGGCCTGCCGTTTGGATCAGACCCTGGCCGCCGGCCGCCCGGACTACCGCTTCGTGTCCCCGTACCCCTCGATCTCGTGCGGGCCGCGCGTGCCGGGGCCGACGTACCGGGCCGACGGCCGCACCAGACGGCCGGTGCGCTTCTGCTCCAGGATGTGCGCGCTCCAGCCCGCCGTGCGGGCGCAGGTGAACATCGAGGTGAACATGGGCGCCGGGACCTCGGCGAAGTCCAGCACGATGGCCGCCCAGAACTCCACGTTCGTGGCCAGCACCCGGTCCGGCCGCCGGTTGTGCAACTCGTCCAGGGCGGCCCGCTCCAGCGCCTCGGCGACCTCGAAACGCGGTGCGCCCAGCTCCTTCGCGGTGCGCCGCAGCACCCGCGCCCGCGGGTCCTCGGCGCGGTAGACCCGGTGGCCGAAGCCCATCAGCCGCTCGCCCCGGTCGAGGGCCTGCCGGACGTAGCCGGTGGCGTCCCCGGTGCGCTCGATCTCCTCGATCATGCCGAGCACCCGGGAGGGCGCGCCGCCGTGCAGCGGCCCCGACATGGCGCCCACCGCACCGGAGAGCGCGGCGGCGACATCGGCGCCGGTGGAGGCGATGACGCGGGCGGTGAAGGTGGACGCGTTCATCCCGTGCTCGGCGGCCGAGGTCCAGTACGCGTCGACGGCGGCGACATGCTTGGGGTCCGGTTCACCGCGCCAGCGCCGCATGAAGCGCTCCACGATGGTCCCGGCCTTGTCGATCTCCCGTTGCGGCACCATCGGCTTCCCCTGGCCGCGGGCCGACTGGGCGACGTAGGACAGGGCCATCACGGCCGCGCGCGCCAGGTCCTCACGGGCCTGCTCCACGTCGATGTCCAGCAGCGGTTTGAGGCCCCAGACGGGCGCGAGCATGGCCAGCGCGGACTGCACGTCGACCCGGACGTCCCCGGAGTGGACCGGGATGGGGAACGGCTCGGCGGCCGGCAGCCCCGGGTTGAAGGCACCGTCGACCAGCAGACCCCATACGTTCCCGAAGGAGACATGGCCCACCAGGTCCTCGATGTCCACGCCTCGGTAGCGCAGCGCGCCGCCTTCCTTGTCGGGTTCGGCGATCTCCGTCTCGAACGCGACGACTCCTTCGAGTCCGGGTACGAAGTCGGACATCAGGCGGCTCCTCATGCTGCGGACGACAACGGTGCCGGAACGGTTACGCGGCCGCCTGACACGGCTCGCGGTCCGTACCGGTCACCCCGGTGATGTGCCCCGTGCGGGTGGTGGTCACCCAACCGCGGCGGGGAGTGACCTCCGCAACACGGGGGGTGGTGCCTGCCATGCGCCCACAGACGCATGGTCAGCCTCAGTCTGGTCCGTGCGCACGCCACGGGGAAGCGTGAGAAGCGGCACACGCGGTGCGCGTCGCGCGAGGGTTACGGGGCGGTAGGGCGGGGGAGAGAGATCGCTCTCACGGGGCAGCCCGTGCGAAGGACCGATGATGTTGCAAGATATGCCCGTGCCTCACGTTGACTCGGAGCCCTCGGCTTCCTCCGCGCGTACGTACGACCCGGCCGCCATGCGCGAGCACTACCGCGCGGCCGGCTTCGACGAGGCGGAACTCGCGGGCGATCCGTTCCGGCAGTTCACCCGGTGGTTCGAGGACGCGGTCGGCAGCGGGCTCTTCGAGCCGAACGCCATGATCGTCTCGACGGCCGACGCGGCGGGCCGCCCCAGCTCCCGCACCGTCCTGATGAAGAGCTTCGACGAGCGCGGCTTCGTCTTCTACACCAACTACGGCTCCCGCAAGGGCCGTGAGCTGGGTGAGAACCCGCAGGTCGGGCTGCTCTTCCCCTGGCATCCGATCGCCCGGCAGGTGATCGTCACGGGCACCGCGCGGCGCACCGGGCGGGACGAGACGGCGGCGTACTTCCGGACCCGGCCGCATGGCTCGCAGCTCGGGGCGTGGGCGAGCAGGCAGTCCTCGGTGGTGGGCTCGCGGGAGGAGCTGGACCGCTCGTACGAGGAGCTGGCGGACCGCTATCCGCCGGGGGAGCAGGTGCCGGTGCCGCCGGAGTGGGGCGGGTTCCGGGTGGTGCCGGAGGCGGTGGAGTTCTGGCAGGGCCGGGAGAACCGGCTGCACGACCGGCTGCGGTATGTGCGGCTGCCCGAGGAGGAGGGCTGGCGGGTGGAGCGGCTGTACCCGTAGGGCGCGGGGCCCGGGTCGGTGCGGACCGTAAGGCCGCCGAGAACGGGCTCGTAGCCGCCGAGAACGGGCTCGTAGCCGCCGAGAAGAAGCCCCTCGGACCCATGACGCCCCTGAAGAGCCCTCAAAACGCGGACAACCCGCGGGTCTTTCCCCTGACGCCCTGAGGCGGAAGGGGGCCGGTCGGACGTACCGGCGACCCGCGGGTCGGGTGACTGCTTGGGATTGGCCGGCTGCGCACTTCTTTCGTGCGCCAGTCCGGCGATGCGCAGAGCGCGACGACGGACTGCTAGCCCGCAGTCACCTCACGCGTCCGGATTTCATACATCTGCCGAACCACCTCCCTTCTCGTGTATCGCAAGCCTAAGAACCGCCTCCTGCCACACACAAGCGAATTTCCGTGTGGCAACGATTTCGGCGAATGCGGTGTGGCGCGTGTCACGTTCGAGTTCAATGTCCGACGTGCCCCACCACGGACAGCCACGTCGAGCAAGGGGTGTCAGGTGAGCGCTTCACAACGTTCCGAACCCGCAGGGCCGGCGCGTTCCGCCCGATCCGCGCGGGGGGTCCCCGGACAGGCGGCCGCCGCCGCGTCGGCGCCCGTCCGGCCCGAGTGCCCGGACGGGCCCGAGCGGCCCGACTCCGAACTGCTCGCCGCGCTGCTCGACGGCATGGACGCCGCCCTGTGCGCGTTCGACGCCGACGGCACGGTGACCCACTGGAACCACGAGGCCGAGCGCATCCTCGGCTGGACGGCGGCGGAGGCGGTCGGCCGCAAGGGGCTGGGCGGCTGGGCCACCCGACCGGGGGACGCACGGGACGTCGACGCGCGCCTTACGGAGGCCATGGGCTCCACGGGGCGCCGGGTGCACGAGTTCGCGCTGCTGACCAAGGACGGCGGCCGGGTCCTGGTCCGTACGCAGTCCTCGGCGGTGGCGGGCGCGGACGGCCGCCCGGCCGGGGTGTACTGCGCCTTCAGCGAGGTGCACGCGCAGGTCGACCTGGAGCGGTCGATCGCGCTGAGCGAGGCGCTGCTGGACGACGCGTCGTGGAACGTGGTCCTGGTCGACGCGGATCTGCGGGTGGCCGTGGTCAACGCCAGCGCGGCGGGGGCGCTGCGTACGGCCCGTAAGGCCGCGCCCGGCCGGCCGCTGGGCGACTTCCTGGACCAGGGCGTCGAGGAGGCGGAGGCCGCACTGCAGCACGTCCTGGCGGAGGGCGCGCCCCCGGCCCCCACCGAGCTGTGGGTGACGCTGCGGGACGCCGACGCGGCGGACGGCTTCGAGGGCGCGGACAGCGTGCGCTACGAACTGCTCGACGACGACGAGGCGGTGCGCGGTGAGGGCGCCGACCGCGGCGAGGCCGGCGCGGCGGCCCGGCGCCGCTGCTGGCGCAGCGGCTTCCTCCGGCTGGCCTCACCACTCACCGAGGAGCCGACGCCGCTCGGCGTGGCCTGGATCTTCCAGGACGTGACGGAGGCGAAGGGCCGGGAGCAGGAGAGCGCCCGGATGCGCTTCCGGGGCAACCAGCTGCACCGGGCGGCACGGGCGGCGGCCGAATGCGAGGACCCGATGGAGGCGGCCTCGGTCCATCTGGACTTCGCGCTGGCGGGCTTCGCCGATCACGCCCTGATCGACCTGGTCCTGGACCCGCCGCCGGGCGCCCCGGAGGGCCGGGTCCGACTCGTCCGGGCGGCGGCCACCCCCATCGGCGCCCCCGGCCCCTGCCCGCCCGTCGTCCCCGGCGGCATCCCGCTGGGCTACCCGGAGGGCCATCCGGCGCTCCAGGCGGTCGACCGCTGCGGTTCGGTACGCGCGAGCACAAGACGCTCGGACGAGCCCGCGGCGGCCCAGTGGGCGGTGGCCCGCAAATGGCCGGAGGGCACGGTGCACGGCCTGTGCGCGGTACTCCGCAGCCGCGGCCGCACCCTAGGCGTGGTCACCTTCCTGCGCACTTCCAGCCGCCGGGCCTTCGACCGCACGGACGCGACGTACGCGGAGGACGTCGCGGCCAGGGTCGCAGCCTCGGTAGACCTGGCCGTAGGCCGCCACTGATGTACCGGGCCCGGCGGTCCCGCAAGGTGTCCCCGAAGGGCAGCCCGGAATCCACGGCGACGTTCCGCCACCGTCCGGCGCGCCACTGACGTACCGGGCCGCCGCTGATGTACCGGGCCATGGAGCCGCAGCCCGTGGAGCCCTGGGCCGAGAGGCACTGGCCCGTGGGGTCCTGGGCCGTGCAGCTCTGGGCCGTGCGGCCCTGCGCCGTGAAGCCCCGGGCCCGGAGGCACCGCGCCCCCGCCGCCCGCGGCCAAACCAGCCCCTCCGGCGTTTGCGCCAACCCAGCCCCTCCGGCGTTTGAGGAGCGGGGTCCGGGGCGGAGCCCCGGCTGGGGTCTGGGGCACCGCTCCCGGGGTTTGCTCCAGCCCCTCCGGCGATTGAGGAGCGGGGGTCCGGGGGCGGAGCCCCCGCCGGGGTCCGGGGCCGTCCCCGGGATTCGGGTAGGGGCGGGGTGGGGGAAGGCACCCGCAACGGCGAGCGCCCTACCTCCGGTAGTAGATCCGGTCCCCGTATTCGGTCATCACCTTGCGGTTCCACTCATGCCCACCATCCACGTTCCCCGACCTCAGCATGGGCGGCTCGATCCCCCGTCCGGCCAGCTCCGAGACCCCCGCCGCCACCATGGACTGCATGATCGCGCTCGTCACGACGGTGGACGCGGGGGCGAAGGGCGCGCCGACGCCGTCCACCGTGAGCTCCGCGTCGCCGATCGCGATTTTGTTGTCGATGACCAGATCGCAGTGGTCCTTCAGGAAGCCACCGGAGGAGTTGCGCGAGGTCGTGCCGGTCGCGTAGCCGACCGAGGTCACCCCGATCACCCTGACCCCGCGCTCCCGCGCGCTCATCGCCATCTCCACGGGCAGGGCGTTGCGCCCGGACAGCGAGATCACGATCAGCAGGTCCCCGGACCGGAGCGGACTGGTCTCGAGGACGGTCGTGGCGAGCCCGTCGACGCGTTCCAGCGCGCTGCCGAGGGTGGCGGGGACGACGTCCACGCCCACTACCCCCGGCACCGGCAGCAGGTTCATCAGCGCGAGTCCGCCCGCGCGGTAGACGACGTCCTGCGCGGGCAGGGAGGAGTGCCCGGCGCCGAACGCGAAGAGGCGGCCGCCCGCCGCGACCGTATCGGCGATCAGGGTGCCCGCCGCGGCGATATGCTCGCCCTCCTCGTCCCGCACCTGCCGCAGCAGGCCGATGGCCGCGTCGAAGAATTGCCCGGCCGGTTTGGACTCGTTCATCAACGCGTCGCCTTCCCTGTGGGGGTTTCCGATCATGACGCTGTCAATAGCAGCCCGGTCCCTTGCGGCGGAAGAGGCCGTCTCGGCCCCGTTGTCGGCGGGATGCGTCAGAATTGGCTGAGGGCCACCGCACGACACTTCGAGGGGCACGCATGTCCGGACTGATCGACACCACGGAGATGTATCTCCGCACCATCCTCGAGCTCGAGGAGGAGGGCGTGGTCCCCATGCGCGCCCGGATCGCGGAGCGGCTCGAGCAGAGCGGCCCGACGGTCAGCCAGACGGTGGCGCGCATGGAGCGCGACGGGCTGGTCACGGTCGCGGGCGACCGTCATCTGGAGCTGACCGAGGAGGGCCGTCGGCTGGCCACGCGGGTCATGCGCAAGCACCGGCTCGCCGAGTGCCTGCTCGTCGATGTGATCGGGCTGGAGTGGGAGCAGGTCCACGCCGAGGCGTGCCGCTGGGAGCATGTGATGAGCGAGGCGGTGGAGCGGCGCGTGCTGGAGCTGCTCCGTCATCCGACCGAGTCGCCTTACGGCAACCCGATTCCGGGCCTGGAGGAGCTGGGCGAGAAGGCCGAGGCCGATCCGTTCCTGGACGAGTCCATGGTGAGCCTGCGTGAGCTGGAGCCGGGCGCGGAGGGCAAGACGGTGGTGGTGCGCCGCATCGGCGAGCCCATCCAGGCCGACGCCCAGGTGATGTACACGCTGCGGCGGGCCGGGGTGCAGCCGGGCTCCGTGGTGAGCGTCACGGAGTCGCCGGGCGGGGTGCTGGTCGGCAGCAGCGGTGAGGCGGCGGAGCTGGAGGCGGAGATCGCCTCGCATGTCTTCGTGGCCAAGCGCTGACCCGGCCTTCGTAGCCAAGCGCTGACTGCGGTCTTCGTGGTCGAGCGCTGTCTGCGGTCTTCGTGGCCAAGCGCTGACTGACTGCCGCCTTCGTGGTCGAGCGCTGACCCCGGCCGGGTGCCGGCTTCTCGCGTCCTGGTTCCGGACCCCCTGCCCTGGTCCAGACCCTGATCGCTGACCCCCACAGCCCCCGGCCCGACCGCCCCGCCCCCGGCGCGCGGATGCTCCCGACCCGGCCGGCTCCCGGCCCGGCTGGCTCCCGACCCGGCCGGCTCCCGGCCCGGTCCCGGTCCGCTCCTGCCCCGGGGCCCGGGACCCGGGGCTCCGGGGGGCCGGAGGCCCGGCGGCCCAACGGCTCCCGCATACACCCCCGCACAACCTCACGCGCTTCGACACGCTGACCGATACACCCCGTTCAGTCGATTCGACCGTCACGACCTGCGACGACGGACTTTCCCGAAACCGGAGTCGAAAGAAACCGAGCGGGCGGGGCCGACGCGTGCGACGCTGTCGCTGACGCTCAGGCCGTCAGGGGAGGGGGCCGCGGTGGGCCCGAGAGGCTGTGCCGCCGAGGGGGAGATCTTCAGCGAGGGCCCCGGTGCCGTCAGGTGCCGGGGCCCCGCTTCCCCATATCCCCCCGCTGGACCCCGGGTCGCACGGACCGCGCGAACGCGGCCGGTGCGACCCGGAGCCCTGGTGACCCGGAGCCCCGAGCTCTCAGGGTCGTCCCCCGCGGACTCCCTTCCCCGAGCAGTCCGCCTCCCGCTAGCTGTCTCCCCATGGCGCAGACGATCAATCCCTGACGGTGGTCACTCGAACGAGGGGTGTTGGACGTAACAGCACCGTGTTCGAATACGAGTTCGATACTGTGAGGGTGTTCGAGAGAGGGCTGGAGGTGCCAGACCACATGGTGCGACGCATCGAGGTGAGCGGGACCGGCGGCGTGCGGCTCGCCGCCTGGGAGTTCACCGATCCGCCCAAGGCAGGTGCCGGCAGCGAGGGAGCGCGGGGCCCAGGGGTGCTGTTGCTCCATGGGCTGCTGGGCCGGGCGGCCCACTGGGCGGAGACGGCCCGCTGGCTCTCCACCCGCTATCGGGCGGTCGCCCTCGACCAGCGCGGCCATGGCCGCAGCGACAAGCCGGCCGAGGGGCCCTTCGACCGCTCCACCTATGTGGACGACGCCGAGGCGGCCGTGGAGCAGCTCGGCCTCGCCCCCGTGACCCTGATCGGCCATGCCATGGGCGCCCTCACCGCCTGGCAGCTCGCGGCCCGCCGCCCCGATCTGGTCCGGGCGCTGGTCATCTGCGATATGCGGGCCTCGGCCCTCGGTGCCGCCTCACAGCGCGAGTGGGCCGAATGGTTCCGCTCCTGGCCGGTGCCGTTCGCGACGCTCGCCGATGTGCGCAAGTGGTTCGGCGAGGACGATCCGACGCTGGAGCGGCCGAATCCGGCCCGGGGCGATTTCTTCGCCGAGGTCATGGCCGAGCGTTCGGACGGCTGGCGCCCGGCCTTCTCCTGCCGCCAGATGCTGAAGGCCCGTGAGACCTGGGTCCGGGACGCCCATTGGGAAGAGCTCGCCCTGGTCGAGTGCCCCACCCTGGTCGTTCGCGGGCTGGACGGCCAGCTGGGCCGCGCGGAGGCGCAGGAGATGGTCCGCGTCCTGCCGCGCGGGCAGTATGCGGAGGTGGTGGACGCGGGCCATCTGGTCCACTACGACCAGCCGGACGGCTGGCGCCGCGCCGTGGAGCCCTTCCTGGCCTCGGCCCTCCCCGTCTGACGACGCCGCGGCCCGACGGCGCGACCGGACGCCGCGGCCCGACGACGTGACTCGCCGCGGCGACCCGACGACGTGACTCGCCGCGGCGACCCGACGACGTGACTCGCCGCGGCGACCCGACGACGCGACTCGCCGCCGCGAGCCCCGCCTCAGAACGCCCAGGTGAACGGCTCCCCGCCGATCTCCGTCCACATGACCTCGACCGACCTCGCCCGCGCGGGAATCAGGAAGGTGGTGCAGAGCAGATAGCTCTGCCCGTTCTTCCAGTCCTTGATCTCGTCCGGGTCCGCGCAGCCCTCGGGCCGCCCGGCATCGCCCACGACCTTCGCTCCCCGCCGGCCGTCCGCGTACACCTCCGCGTAGTCCCCGACCCGTGGATACTCCCGCACCGTCGCCCCGCGCAGATGGGTGTACCTCACCGAGGCGACCGCGGGCACCAGGCCCCTGGCATCCGCCGGGTCCGGCACCAGCGCCTTCGCCTCCTCCGCCGTGCCGATGTCGACCTTCTCCGCGGCGATCCGGTAGACGGGCTCGACCCCGGTGTCCTCCTTGAACGCACGCGTACCGGTCTGACCCGGCCAGAACACCCCACCCCCCGACCGCATTCCCACCGTCTGCGCCCCACCCTGATCTCCGCCGACCGCCTCCGAGCGGGACGTATGCCGTGCGTTCTCGGATGTATCGCCCTTTTCCCCGAATGGTCCGCACGCGGTCAGGGCGAGAGCCAGTACGGCAACGGGCGCGCCGACCCGCAGCCAGGTTGTCTTGGTCAGCGGCACGGTGGAACTCCAATGCGGGAACTGTCTCCGTCGCGTCCCGGTGTGATCCCTTGAACGCGACCGACGGTTCGTTGATCCTACGAGTCCTCTACTCCCGTGCGGCAATGGGAAATTGACCAGTAATGAACAAGTGAAGGGAAGCACATGATCGGCGGCGACATCACGGATCCGGAACCCGGCCGGGACTGGGCGGCATTTCAGTACGAGATCTATCTGAACGGGATGACCGGCGCCGTTCCCCGGCTGCCCGCCGATCTGACCCGGCTCGAGGAGCTGGCCGAGGCCCGGCTGGGGCCCGGCCCGGTGGGCTATGTCGCGGGCAGCGCGGGCAACGGCAGCACCGAGCGGGCCAACCGGGCGGCGCTGGACCGGCATCGGATCGTGCCGCGGATGCTCCGTGACGTACGGCGGCGGAATCTCTCGGTCGAGCTGCTGGGCACCCGGCTGCCCGCGCCGCTCGCGCTCGCGCCGATCGGCGTCCTGTCGATCATGCACCCGGACGCCGAGTGCGCGGCGGCGCGGGCCGCCGCGGCGCAGGGCGTGCCGTTCATCCTGTCCTCCGCGTCCAGTACGCCGATGGAGCGGGTGGCGGAGGCGATGGGGGTCGGCGAGCGGTGGTTCCAGCTCTACTGGGGCAAGGACCGCGAGGTCACCAGGAGCTTTCTGGACCGGGCGCGGACATGCGGTTTCACGGCCCTTGTGGTGACCCTCGACACTCCGCTGCTGGCCTGGCGGCCGCGCGATCTCGACCAGGCGTATCTGCCGTTTCTGCACGGCGTGGGAACCGCGAACTACTTCACCGATCCGGCGTTCCAGGCCGGGCTCGCCAAGCCGGTCCACGAGGACCGGGACGCCGCGGTGCTGCACTTTGTGCAGATGTTCGGCGACCCCGGGAAGACCTGGGAGGACCTGGCGTTTCTGCGTGAGCACTGGGAGGGCCCGATCGTGCTCAAGGGGGTGTTGCACCCCGACGACGCCCGGCGCGCGGAGGCGGCGGGGATGGACGGCGTCGTGGTGTCCAACCACGGCGGCCGCCAAGTGGGCGGCTCCATCGGGGCGGCCGACGCGCTGCCGGGGGTGGTGGCGGCGGTCGGCGACCGGCTCGCGGTGCTCTTCGACAGCGGGGTGCGCACCGGTGACGATGTGTTCAAGGCGCTCGCCCTCGGCGCCCGCGCGGTGCTGCTGGGGCGGCCGTACGCGTATGGGCTGGGGCTGGACGGGCAGCCGGGGGTGGAGCATGTGATCCGCTCCCTGCTGGCCGAGTTCGAGCTGACGATGGCGCTGTCGGGCCATACGGATGCGGCGGGGCTCACCCCGGACGCACTCGGCTGACGCTCGGCCGACAATTCCCTTCGGCTTTCAACTTGTTGTCAGATGCACCGGTACGTCGGCGACTCGCCGTGGGGCCGTCGGGGCTTTACCGGGTCATGAGCTTCCGGATTGCCGGGTGCTACGCTCATCGGCGCGCAGTGAATTAACCGATCATGCAGTGAATTAACCGATCACGGGGGGTGGTTGCGTGAAGATCCAACGTAAAGCCTCGATGGTCGTGCTCGCGGCGGCGCTGATGCTGGGCGGTTCGGTGGCCCTGTCGCCAACGGCGTCGGCGGTGGGGTCATCGGCGTGTCAGTTCAATTCCCCGGATGTCAATTTCAAGGTCTCCACCAGCGGGGCGAGATTCCGTACCGGACCGGGAAAGCGGTACCGCGCTATAGGGACGCTTTACCGGGGGGATTCCTTCCGGTACTTCTGCCGCACCCGGGGCTTCGAGAAGAGCTGGTCCTACGGAAAGATCCTCAAGCGGACGACGACCGGAATCCGGGCCGGGACCAGAGGCTGGGTGTACAGCAAGTATCTCGACTAGCCGGAACGTTACGGCAGTTGAGCCGCGGACGGTTCGTGCGACACCACGACGCATCGGCGGGGCCGGGGTGAGTCCCCGGCCCCGCCGATGCGCTGTGTGCCCCGGGCTCACCCCTTGCTGACCGCCGCCAGGATCTCCGGCAGCCGCGCCGCGGCCCGCGGCGCCGCCAGCCGCAGTCCGGTCTCCGCGAGGGCCGCGCCGTACACCGCGCCCAGCGGGAACACCACCCACAGCCAGCCGTGCGTCCCGGAGACATGCAGCCAGATCGTCAGGCCCAGCACCGGCGCGCACAGCACGGCACCCACGACCATGCCGCCGAGGATGCTGAGCCAGGCGATCCCCGCCTGCGCCGGGACGACGTTCTTGTAACCGCTGTCCTGCGGAATGGAGTACGGGGCCAGCACGGAGGTCATGGCGCCCGTCGCCATCATCGAGCCGAGCAGCGCCAGGGCGATGCCGAGCGCCTCGGGAGCGGCCGGCCAGTTCTTCTGGAGGGCGGCGGAGCCGAGCACCGCCACCGCCACATACGGCACCGCGACCAGGAGGAGCGCCAGCGCACGGCCCCGCAGCTCCAGATAGGCGTCACGGCCCGAGGAGATCGTCTGGGCGACCATCCAGAAGGCGGAGGAGTCCTGGCCGAACTGGTTGTACATCAGCATGCCGAGCATCCCCGACGCCCAGCAGGCCCAGTAGATCGAGCCGTTTCCCTGGACCGCCGTGACGAAGGGCACCAGCAGGCCGACGCCCAGCGAGGTGACCCAGGCCGACTTGGTCTTCGGGTCCCGTACGGCATAGCGCAGCGTCCGCAGCAGCACCGTGCCGGAGCGGCCGGCGGGCAGCAGCCGGGCGAACGGGCCCGAGGCGTCCGGGGTGTCGGCCGCGCCGGAGCCCCGCCGCTCGCGCGGTGCCGCCGCCTGGAGCGTGGAGGAGTCCGGGGTGGTCATCAGATGGGTGAGGGTGCCCGTCCACCACCACATCAGCAGCGCCAACGCGCCCGCCGTCAGCGCGAACTGGGCCGCGGCGACCCCGTAGGCGCCGTCGCTCACGCCCTGGACGGCGTCGATCGCCGCCGCGGGCGGCACCCAGCGCAGCACCTGCGCGGCCGGTTCCAGCACGGCCAGGCCGTTCTTGCCGCCGAGCTGCTGGGCCCCGAGGTTCACGAACTGGGCGCCGATCGCCACGAACAGACCGCTGAGCACCGCCAGGTCGCGGCCCCTACGGCTGGTGAGGAGGCGGGTGTTGGCCGTGGCGACGGCGCGGGCCAGCGCCACGCACACCAGCACCGTCAGGACGACGGCCACCACCGCCGCCACCGCGGCCGCCGCCCCGTGCGCGACGGCGACGGCCGAACCGGCCGCCAGAGTCAGCGTGAACAGCGGTCCGATGCCGATCAGCGAGGACACCAGCAGCGCGGTGATCAGTGAGCGCGGCCGCAGCGGCAGCATCACCAGCCGGGTCGGGTCGAGGGTTTCGTCGCCGCCGGGGAAGAACAGCGGCATCACCGCCCAGCCGAGCGCGAGCACCGCCGTCAGCAGGGTGACCAGCGCGTCGACGTGGTTCGTGTCGCGCAACAGCACCAGACCGAGCAGCTGCAACACGGCGAACAGCATCGCCAGCACCAGCGAGGTGATGTACGCGGCCCGCCGACCGCTGGACTGGCGCAGCCCGTTGCGCAGCAGCGCCAGCTTCAGGGAGACGAAGACGGGGGTGGGGGAGGCGGTGGGAACGGTGGGCGGCGCGGGCGCGGCGGTGCCGAGCGGGCCCTTGGCGTCGAGCGGGTCGGTGAGCGTCATCGGGCGCCGCCGCCCAGCCAGTCGAGGCTCTGGCCCGCCTCGCGCCGGTTCGCGCCGACCAGCTCCAGGAAGGCGTTCTGCAGGGACGGTGCGTCGCCCCGCACCTCGGCCAGCGGGCCATGGGCCCGGATCCGGCCGCTCGCGATCACCGCGACCCAGTCGCACAGCGACTCCACCAGCTCCATGACATGGCTGGAGAAGACGACCGTGGCGCCGGAGCGGGTGTAGCGCTCCAGGACGCCGCGGATGGTCTGGGCGGAGACCGGGTCGACCCCCTCGAACGGCTCGTCGAGGAAGAGGACTTCCGGGTTGTGGAGCAGCGCGGCGGCGAGTCCGATCTTCTTCCGCATACCGGTGGAGTAGTCGATGACCAGCTTATTCTGCGAGCCCGCGAGATCCAGGACGTCCAGCAGCTGGGTGGCGCGCTTGTCGACCTCGTCACCGGGCAGCCCGCGCAGCCGCCCGGTGTAGGTGAGCAGCTCCCGGCCGGAGAGCCGCTCGAACATCCGCAGTCCCTCCGGCAGCACCCCGATCCGTGCCTTGATCTCGACCGGGTCCCGCCAGACGTCGTGCCCGCCGATCTCCACGGTCCCCGAATCGGGGCGCAGCAGGCCGGTGATCATCGAGAGCGTGGTGGTCTTACCGGCGCCATTGGGCCCGACGAGCCCGATGAACTGCCCGGCGGGCAGCTCCAGATCGATCCCCGCGACCGCGATCTGCTCTCCGTAGCGCTTCCACAGGCCGCTCACCCGCACGGCGGCGGCCCTGGTCGGCTCTGTGCTGGCTGCTGTCTGTTCCTGAGGCACCGGCTTCCCCCGTTTTCCTGTGGGACGAATCTCGGGGGGCCGGTCGTGACGCCCCCGTCCGTCGCTCCACGATAGGGGCCGAGCCGGGGAGCGCTCCGGGGGTGTCGGCGGTGCGGAGTGTCGCAGCGGTGCGGGGTGCCGGGGGCGCGGTGCGTCAGCGTCCCAGGAGTGTCGGCGTCCCAAGGGCGTCAGCGTCCCAGGAGTGTCGGCGGGCCAGGGGTATCAGCGTCCCGGGGGTGTCAGCGGCGCTCGCGGCCGCAGGCGTAGGCGAGGGCGCTCACCAGCTCCTGGGCGTCGGGCAGCCAGCGGTTGGCGGCGGTGGGTCGCCGGGCCCACTGGATCGGGCCGCGCAGGCCCACCCGGGTCGGGGGCGCGACCACATAGTCGCCCTCGCCGCGCGCGGTCAGGTCGATCGCGTTCGGCGGCCAGCCCAGATTCCGCACCAGGTCGGGGACCTTGGCGGCGGCGCCCGGGAGGACGAAGAAGAGCATCCTGCGCCCGGGGGTGCAGGTGACCGGGCCCAGCTCGACCTGGCGGCGCTCCATGCGCGCGAGCGCCAGACAGCCCGCCGACTCCGGTACGTCGAGCGCGTCGAAGGTGCGGCCGGTGGGCAGCAGGATGGAGGCGCGCGGCGCCCTGGCCCACATGCGGCGGACCACGACCGCGCTGCCCGTGGCCTGGTTCACCCAGTCCCGGCCGGTCGGATGGGCGCCGGGGGCCGGGCAGTCGGCGGTTCCGCAGGAGCAGCGCTCCACTCCGTCCACGGTCTCCAGCCAGGCGCCGGAGAGCACGTCCCAATGCCGCTCCTCGGCATATCGCACCGCCGCGTCGCGCAGCCGCTCCCCGCGCTGCTGAGGGATCTGCGAGGTTCCCGCCGGGAGTCGCGATGGTCCTGTCACGTCCATGGTCTCTTCCACGCAAGGACAACTTCCGCCGTCAACGGGGGTTACGGCCGGACCCCCGCACGGGCGGGCCGCCTGGGGGCCCGGGGTGCGCGGGGACGGCACGGCGGGGCGCATGGGTGCACAGTCGGGGGCGCGTGTGGGGTTGCGGCTCCGTAAGCGGGTAACCACCATGCGTGACAGGCGTGCGAGTGTCCGGCGGCCATGCCGCGGCGCCAGGGGGAGGGCGGTCCCGGACTCGTATCGGCGCCGTACGCGAACGATGCGGTCGATGCGGTCAATACGGGCAAGTTCCGCATTCGCCGTATACCTGCGATATCTGCGGGGCATCACTCAGCAACAGAGACGGATACGCCGAGGACGCAAGCAGTCACAGGGGGTAACGCCATGGCCGCTAGGCCGCTCGTGGCGCGGCAGCCGAACGAACGGCTGCAGGCGCTCATCCAGGAAGCCGGCTGCTCCAACGCCGGGTTGGCGCGCAGGGTCAATATGTGCGGCGCCGAGCACGGTCTCGATCTGCGGTACGACAAGACCTCGGTGGCCCGTTGGCTGCGTGGCCAGCAGCCCCGGGGCCGGGCGCCGGGCATCATCGCCGAGGCGCTCGGCCGCAAGCTGGGCCGCACGGTCACGATCGACGAGATCGGCATGGCCAACGGCAAAAACCTTGCCTCCGGGGTCGGTCTGCAGTTCTCGCCCACCGTCCTCGGCGCGATAGAGCAGGTCTGCGAGCTGTGGCGCAGCGATGTGGGGCGCCGCGACTTCCTCAGCGGCTCGACGGTCGCCGCCTCCGCGCTGGTCGAGCCCAGCCGCGACTGGCTGATCACCGGTGCGGACACCCAGGTCGCGCGCACCGCGGGTGCCCGGGTGGGGCGTTCGGACGTCGCGGCGGTGCGGGCCACCACGGACGCCCTCGTCGATCTGGACCACCGCTACGGCAGCGGCCATGTGCGCCCCGTCGTCGTCCACTATCTGAACAGCGTGGTCTCCGGGCTGCTGGCCGGCTCGTACACCGAGGCGGTCGGGCGTGAACTGTTCGCGGCCGTCTCTCGGTTGACGGAGCTGGCGGGCTATATGGCGGTCGACACCGGGCAGTCGGGTCTCGCCCAGCGCTATTACATCCAGGCCCTGCGGCTCGCCCAGGCCGCCGGGGACCGGGGTTACGGCGGCTATGTGCTCGCCGCCAGCATGAGCCATCTCGCCGCCCAGCTCGGGAATCCCCGGGAGATCGCCCAGTTGGCGAAGGCCGCGCAGGAGGGCGCGCGCGGCCAGGTGCCGCCGCGCGCCGAATCGATGTTCCTGGCGGCCGAGGCGCGTGGCCACGCCCTGATGGGGGACGCCCGGGCCTGCCAGTCCGCGGCCGGGCGCGCGCTGGACGCGTTGGAGCGGGCGGTGGGGAGCGGTTCGGGCTCCGTCACGGGTGACGACCCCATCTGGATCCGCCACTTCGACCACGCCTATCTCGCCGATGAGCTGGCCCACTGTCACCGCGACCTGGGCCAGGCCGAACAGGCCCGGCGGCGCGCCGAGGAGGCCCTGGAGGGGCTTGCGGAGGGGCGGGTGCGACGGCGGGCGATCGGGCTGCTGCTGCTGGCCACCGCGCATGTGCAGCAGCGCGACGTGGAGCAGGCGTGCCATGTCGGCACCCAGGCGGTGGATCTGCTGGGCTCGTTGCGGTCCAACCGGGGGGCGGAGTATCTGGACGACTTCCAGCAGCGGTTGGAGCCGTATCGGGACGAGCCGGTGGTGCGGGAGTTCGGGGCGCGGCTGCAGATGCAGGTCGCCTGAGACCTCCGCTGGGCGCGGGGGCGTTGTGGGGCCCGGCGGGGCGCGGGAGTTATGGGGCGTGTCGCGGTGTGGCCGCTGGTGCGTGTGGTGTCGGTGGGTCTGATGAGGCGCGTGCGCGGGAGATGTGCGTTGGGGTGTGCGTTGCCTTGTGATTACCGGGGGTACGGATGGGGTTCATATCGCCCCTGGTCGCGGCGGTGTGCCCCCTGTCGCGGTGACCAGTCTCTCGCCGTCCCCATGGGCTCATGGGCATCGCGCCGTCTGGGGAACCGGTAGCGTGAGCCGACGATTCCGTAGTCCCGTATAACCAAGGAGTCCCGGTGACACAGAGCGGTCAGGGGAATGAGCCGCGGCTTCCCGCGGTCCCGCCCGCGCAGCCTGTGCGCGAGGGGGTTGTGCTGCCTGCCCAGGGGGACTACAAGCCCTCGGACGGCCACCAGGCGGCCCCGGCCGGGGGACAGGCGTGGGGGCAGCCTTGGGGGCCGCAGAGCGCTCCGGAACCGCCGCCGCAGGGGGAGTTCGGCGCGCCGCCGCCTCCCGAAGGACAGCCTTACGGACCGCCCGAGGGACAGACCTACGGCGGGCCGCCCGGGGCGCAGCCTTACGGACCGCCCGGGGGACAGCCCTACGGGGCGCCCGAGGGGTCCTACGGGGCCCCCGGCGGGTCTTACGGGGCCCCCGACGGGTCTTACGGGTCGCCCGACGGGTCTTACGGGTCGCCCGACGGGCCTTACGGATCGCCTGGCGGGCAGCCCTACGGGGCGCCCGAGGGACAGCCTTACGGCCAGCAGCAGAATTGGCCGGCCCCCCAGAGACCCGCTCAGCCGCCGTACCAGGCCGCCGACGAGACCCAGGTACTGCCGCCGCAGCCCGCCGGGGACGCCGACGCGACCCAGTTCATACCCCCGGTCCCGGGTGAGGCCCCGCCGCCTCTGGACACCCCCACCACCACGCTCGCCCCGGTCAAGAGCGCGCCGCTGCCGCCGGAGAACCGGCCCGAGTCGCCCGCCGAGTCCACCACCCAGCTGCGCGCCGTCCGCCCCGGTCAGCGGGGCGCCCACCGGCAGCCGGCCGCCGCGGAAGAGACCGCGGTGCTCCCGCCCACGCCGCCCGCACCCGCGCCGTACGCGCCCGTGCCCGCGTCCGCGGCGAACGTCCCGGAGCGGCCCGGCAGCGCCCCGTACGCGATCCGTCCCGGCCGCCCCGGGGACCGGCCGCCGCCCTCGGAGTTCGACGGTCTGTTCCGTGACGGCGGCGGTGACGGTGGCGGCGGCGCCCAGGAGACCCAGCAGCTTCCGCAGTTCGCCCCGGACTTTCCGCAGCCGCAGCCGTCGCCGGGCTCCGGTGGTGGCGGCGGTGGTGGGCGGCGCCGGATGTCGCGCGGCATGCTCATCGGCATCGTGGTGGCGGGCTGCGGCATCGCCGGGCTCGCCGCCGGAGCCGCGCTCAGCATGGGCGGCGACGACGACAAGAAGGACAACTCGACCCTGAGCAGCTCCTCGCCGAGCGCCGGGGAGGACGAGCCGTCCAAATCCGCCGACCCCGCCGAGCCGCAGGCGAAGGCCCTGGACGCGCTGCTCGCCGACAGCAACAACAGCCGCGCGTCGGTGATCAAGGCCGTGGACAACATCAAGTCCTGCAAGGACCTGTCCACGGCGGCATCGGATCTGCGGACGGCCGCGGGCCAGCGCAATGGCCTGGTCACCCGGCTGGGCAAGCTGAAGGTGGACAAGCTGCCCGACAACGCGCGGCTGACCGCGGCTCTCACCAAGGCGTGGAAGTCCTCGGCCAGGGCCGACAACGAGTACGCGGCCTGGGCCGATCAGGTCGGCGGCAAGAGGGGCTGCCCCAAGGGCAAGGCCCGCCGTACACCCCGGGTCGGGGCGGCCGAGCGGGCGAGCGGCGAGGCGACCCAGGCCAAGAAAACGGCCTCGGGGCTGTGGAACCCGATCGCCTCCCAGTACGGCCTCACCGCGCACCAGGCCACCGAGCTGTGACCGGACGGCCGGGGGCGGCGCCGCCGTCCCCGGCCCGTCCCGCCGGGTGTCAGCGGCTCAGTCCGCCGGGTGGTAACGCTCCAGGATCTTGGACACGTTGACGAATCCCTTGCGCACCGCCACCAGCCGGCCGTCGCGCACCATCTGGTAGGTGACGTCCGCGTTGACGATCCGCGAGTAGTTGGGCACGTGCAGCGTGTCGTCGTAGCCCCAGCGCAGCGTCGGCGTCAGCCCGCCGGTGTTGACCGCGTGGCCGTTGTCCAGCGCGTTGCGCACGGTGCGGGCGCTGATGTCGTCGGCGTGCAGGGACATCAGGACCGAGCGCAGCACGGTGTAGCCGATCCAGGTGGTCTGCGTACCGGGGTCGGCCGGGTCGATGCGGTTGTCGTCGAAGGCGTACTTGTTGATGACCTTCTTCATGGGGTTCCAGCGCGCATCGTCCCCGGCCGGGTACCAGCCGGTGGCGTAGGTGCCCTCCAGGGGGCTGGAGCTGCCGCCGGTGGAGTCTATGAGGGACTGCCGGACACCGCCGAGTATGGAGGCGATCCGCACCTTCGGATGGTTCTCCTGCACCCGGCGGAAGGAGTCGAAGAAGGTGCCGGTGCGGTTGCCGAGCGCCGCGGTGACGCAGGAGCTGTCCAGGGCCGCGCCCTGGGCGGCGCTGCCGAGGGAGCTGTCGGCGCCGACGCTCTTCAGGGCGGTGGCGGCCTGGTCGCTGTAGTCGCCCGCGCCCTCGGGGGCGCGGACGTCATGGGCGGCGTCGCGCTGGCCCGCCCGCAGGCCGGTGTTGAGGAGCTGGGGGAGCTCGTCGCCCGCGATGGTGTCGGGACGGACGAGCGCGGTGCGCTCGCAGCGGGAGGCCAGCTGACGGCCGTTGCCCACCAGCAGGGCGGCCTGGCCGCCGTTGACCGGATAGGAGTACGGGCTGTCGAACTCCTCCTGCGTCACGCCGTAGCCGCCGATGTAGGGGATGCCGGCGACCTCCAGCGGCGAGATGAAGGCCCGGCCGTACTGGCTGTACGAGCCGACGACCGCGACGGCCTTCTCGTCCTTGGCCTGCTGGGCGCAGCGGGCGGCCTGGACGGCGTCGTTGCGCTCGTTGCAGGTGACGACCTGCAGCTTGCGGCCGTGGATGCCACCGGAGTCGTTGACCCAGCGGGCAAATGCCTTCGCCATTGCGGGCATTCCCGGCATATTGGTCGCTTTGGTGCCCTCCGGGGCCCAGGTCATGACGGTGATGGGGTCGCTGTCGCTCTTGCTCGACAGCACCCCGCCGCAGCCGGTCAGCAGCGACGCACCGACCGCCGTGCACAGTGCCGCGACGGCGGCTCGGAAGGGGCGGGAGGAAGGGCGTCGCCGACCGGTCATGACACGCGAGCCTGTCCCGTCGTGAGGAACGGCGCAGCTATGACAAGACAATGAACGGTGTCATAGAGGTGAACTCCGGGGGCCGATCCGTCGCTATGTGTGAAGAACGTACGATCGGTGATTGTGCAAGGTTCGGAGAAGTCTTCCCGTCGCGCCCGTCGCTCGACCACCATGGGAGGCATGCCTGTCAACGACATGCCCTGGTGGCGCTGGCGCACCAATGTGCGCTCGGCGCTGCACATGCTCTCGGATCCCGTCTTTCAGCAGGAGTGCTGGCTGGCCGGCCAGGCCGGGTACGGGGATGTGACGGACGCCGTCTACCGGCTCGTCGAGGACACCTGGTTGGACAACTGGTCCGCCGAGAAGTACGTCGGCACGATCTTCCGTGACTCGCAGGAGGCGGCGCTGGTCGATGTCGCCGTGCTGCGGGTGCTGAGGATCATGCACCAGGTGGGCGCGGACGCCCTCGTCTCGGCGTACCTCGAACACCATGGGTGGCCGGAGGCCGTACGGGCGGCCCGCGAGGCCCATGTGCGGCTGGCCACCAACGACGGCGAGGACCCGGATGTGCCGCCGCGCACCCTCGAAGTACTGGCGATCATGACGCAGGCGGTCTGAACGATGTCGCGGGTGTGGGACGCTATGGAGTCATGAGCGAGCCGCATTCCGTCCCCGACCAGTACATCCTCACGCTGTCATGTCCTGACAAGCAGGGCATTGTGCACGCCGTGTCGAGTTATCTGTTCATGACCGGCTGCAATATCGAGGACAGCCAGCAGTTCGGGGACCGCGACACCGGGCTCTTCTTCATGCGGGTGGCCTTCCGCGCCGTCTCGCCGGTGAAGGTGGAGGATCTGCGGGCCAGCTTCGCGGCGGTCGGCGAGTCCTTCCGGATGGACTGGGAGATCCATCGCGCCGATCGCAAGATGCGCATTCTGCTCATGGTCAGCAAGTTCGGGCACTGCCTGAACGATCTTCTCTTCCGGTCCCGGATCGGCGCGCTGCCGGTCGAGATCGCGGCCGTGGTCTCCAACCACACGGACTTCGAGGAGCTGGTCGGCTCCTACGGGATTCCGTTCCACCACATGCCCGTGACGAAGGACACCAAGCAGGAGGCCGAGGCCCGGCTGCTGGACCTGGTGCGTACGGAGCGTGTCGAGCTGGTGGTGCTGGCCCGCTATATGCAGGTGCTCTCGGACGACCTGTGCAAGGAGCTGTCGGGCCGGATCATCAACATCCACCACAGCTTCCTCCCGAGCTTCAAGGGCGCCAAGCCGTACCACCAGGCGCATGCGCGCGGGGTCAAGCTCATCGGGGCGACGGCCCACTATGTGACCGCCGATCTCGACGAGGGCCCGATCATCGAGCAGGAGGTCGAGCGCGTCGGCCATGAGCTGACCCCGGACCAGCTGGTGGCGGTCGGCCGCGATGTCGAGTGCCAGGCGCTGGCCCGCGCCGTGAAGTGGCACAGCGAGCGCCGGGTGCTGCTCAACGGCCACCGTACGGTCGTCTTCGGCTGACCCTTCGGGACCCCCTGGAACCCTTCGGGACCCCTTGGAACCCTTCGGGACCCTTCGGCCGACTCGGAAGTCGGGCGGCTCAGAGGCGCGAGAGGGACGCGGCGGCGAAGAGGACGTCCCGGATCGCCTCGGTGTCCCCGGACAGGCCCGCGGCCGCCTCCTGGGGCGGCACATGCCCGGACGCCAGCAGGTAGAACGCCTCCTGGTCCAGGGCGATCGTCGCCACCGCCTCCTCCGGTGAGGCCACCGCCGCCGGGGAGTCCAGCGCGATGTACCAGTCGCCGCCGCCCGTGCCCTCCACCTGCAGATGGAGCGTACGGCCCGGGGTGCCCGCCTCGACCAGCCGGCGGGGCGGGGCCGCGAGCCCGGCCCGGCGCCGCTCGGCCAGTGTCCCCGGAAGCAGCCGGGCACACAGGTCGATCATGGCTCTGAGGTGGGCGGAGGCCGGTGGTTCATAGGGGTAGTCGATGGCCTCGGCGATGTCCCCGGCGTGCACCCAGCATTCGAGGGCACGGTCGAGGAACGCGTCGCGGATCGGCAGCGCGAAGTCCCCGTACGGCACGTCGAGCTCCGCGACCCCGCGCCCGGCGAAGGACACCGTACGGACCAGGGCATGGCCCTGCTCACGCCACAACTCCCGTACCGCCCCGGGCGGACCGGCCCCGTACGAGGCGCCGGGCTCGTGGTGCCAGTACGCCTCCGTACGGACCTGGGGCGAGCGGGGGGCGTCGGCGCCGAGCGGATCGGGGAGGCCGAGGGAGGCGGCGATGATGCCGTCCACGACCATCAGATGGCCGATCACCCCGGCGACGGTGGTGTCCCGGCCGGTGAGCCGCCGTCCGTCGAACCACTTCAGCCGCACCGGCGCACGCCACTCGGCCTCGCCCATGTCGCGCAGCAGCGCGTCCAGCCGGGCGGCCTCGGCGTCGTACGCACCGGCCCAGCCGGGCATGGGTATCCGGGCCGGACGGCGGCCCAGACAGCCCGCGAGCACCCGGGAGCGGAGCATCGGATCGAGGTCCAGGCTGTGCTCGGTGTGCAGCAGCCCGACGGCGTCGCGCAGCCGCAGCGCCTCCTCGGCGCAGGAGGGGCAGTGGTTGAGATGCGCCTCGACGGCGGCGGTCTCCTCCGGCGAGCACGCGGTCAGCGCCCAGGCGCCGAGCAGCGAGCGCAGCAGATCGTGCGAGAGCGGATGCGCCGCCGAGGGCGTGGGCGCCGCCAGCGGCGCGACCGGTGGTGCGGCCAGCGGCGCGACCCGTGGTGCGGCCGGGGGCGCGACCTGTGGTGCGGGCGCGGGCAGGGGCGCGGAGGCGGGCGGCTCCGGCGCCGGGTCCGGTGCCGGGTCGCGGCTCAGGGCCGGTTCCTGGCCGGGGTCCGGGGTCGGCTCCTGGTCGGGGTCGGGACCCAGGGTGGGGTCGCCCGGTTCGCGGCGAGGAGCGGGCTCCGGCTCCGGGTTCGCGGCCGGTTTCGGGGCGGGCTCCGGTGCCCGTCCCGCCGGTGTCTCGGCGGCGGTGGGCGGGCGCGGGGCGGGGATGCCGCCGTCCAGGGCGCCCGGCCAGTGGCCGCTGTCCTCGGCGGCCGACCGCGGCGGCGGTATGCGGGGTGGCCCGGCGGGGTGGGACGGCAGACCCGGATCGCTGCCCCGTCCGGGCCCGTCTCTTCCGTCCCCGTCCCCGGGGCCGGAGCTCTCGCCGTAGGCGTCGTCGTACGGGTCCGGCCCGCCGCGCCCGGTCACAGCGCCCGTCCGTAGCCGGGAGGCGAGACCGCGCGGGGCGGCTGGACATGGGCCGTGGAGAGCAGCTGGAGGCCCAGCCGGAGGCGGCGCCTGGCCTCGTCCTCGGTCACCCCGAGGGCGGCCGCGGCCTCGCGGTAGTCGCGGCGGTCGAAGTAGGCCAGTTCCAGGGCGGCCCGCAGCGGGGCGGGCATCGAGGTGACGATGTAGTCGGCACGGGCGGCCACGGACACCTCGCGGATCCGCTCCTCCAGGGCCTCGGCCGTGAGCGTGCCCCCGTCGACCGGGGCGGTCTGCGACTCGCGCAGTCGGTGCACCGCCTGGCGCTGGGTGAGCATGGCGATCCAGGCGCGCAGCGAGCCCTGCTGGGGGTCGTAGGCGTCCGGGTTCTCCCAGACGTAGCCGAAGACTTCCCGGGTGACGCGGTCGGCGGCGGTCTCGTCCTCCAGGACCCGATGTGCGAGATTATGGACAAGTGACGCGAATCGGTCATAAAGCTCGGCGAGTGCGGCCGCTTCGCCGCGTGCCAGACGCTGTTGCATCCTGCGGTCCCAGCGGGGCGGTGCGTCATTCGCCATGCGGCCCCCATTCCCGAGTCGTCCGGCCGGCCCTGCAGGCACTATGCCCACGTTCATATCGAATGTAATGCCGGTTGCTCACACAACACGCGTCCATCAGGCAAAGTGCGCGAGAAACCGGCCGCGCATGGTATTGGCGTGGTCGCTTTGCGCAGCAACGGGGAGACGAAACGCTTCGGCGCGGCATAGGGTCGTCCCTCAAGGCGTATGCCTGGGGGAGTTTCATGCGCCGACGGGCGGGCAGCCGCCCGTGAACAGCAAATTCCGGTTAGGGGCGAGCGAAGGGCTTCGGGCGCGTGACGTTGAAGGTGATGGAGGACCGGCGGGGGGAGTGGGTCGTTCTCCAGGTCTCGGGAGAGATGGACCTGGTGACCTCGCCCGCAGTCCGGCAGCACATCCACGACGCGGTCGCCGAGGGCCGCCACTGGCTGGTTCTGGACCTCTCGGAGGTTCGCTTCTGCGATTCCAGCGGGGTCGGCGTACTGATCGCGGCGCGTCGGCTGATGCGGTCGTGTTCGGGTCGGCTGCGGCTGATCCTGCCGCCGCAGGACGCCGCGCACGGGTCGCATGTGCACCGGGTGCTGGCGGCCCTGGGGGTGCGGCGGCTGTTCGACGTCTACCCCGACCTGGGAGCCGCCACGGAGCTGGACGGGGACGACGAGGAGGCGGCCGACCCGCTGTCCGCCTAGGGGCTCCGCGGGACGTGCCGCGAGGTGCGGTCGTTCATCCGCGGCTGTGCCGTCCGTCCGCCCAGGCGCGCCCGTCTGTCCGTCCAGGCGCACTCGTCCGTCCAGGCGCGTTCGTCCGCCTCCCCGTTCCAGGGCTGTTCGTGGCCCGCTCATGCCGTTCCCGTGACGCGCGGGGTCTTGGGGAAGTCGGCCCGTACGACGAAGCCGCCCTCCTCCGTGGGTCCTGCCTCCAGTGTGCCGCCCAGTAGTTGGGCGCGCTCCCGCAGCCCGACCAGGCCGTGACCGCCGCCCGGCAGCCCCGGGGCCACGGCGGAGGCGTCGGGCGGGCCATTGCGCACCTCGACCCGCAGGCCCCCTGTCTCCTCCGCTTTCTCGGCCGCCTCGTGAGCCGCGCCGTGGGCCGCTGATGGGGCCGCCTCCTCAGCCGCCGTTTGAGCCGCGCCTTCGGCCTCCGCGTCGTTCACCCGTACCGTCACCCGCGCCCCCGGCGCGTGCTTGCGGACGTTGGTCAGCGCCTCCTGGACGATGCGGAAGGCGGCCCGTTCCACCGCCTCCGGATGGCCCGGGCGCCGTGTCGCCCCGTCCGTCTCGAAGCTGACGTTCAGCGCGCTCAGTTCGATCAGCCGGGGCAGATCCGCCAGCCGGGGCTGTGGGGTCAGCTCCTCGTGGTCACCGCCCGCCGCGCGCAGGATCCCGACCATATGGCGGAGTTCGTCCAGGGTCCGCACGGACAGCTCGCGGATCGTCCGCGCGCCCTCCCGCGCCTTCGCGTCCTCCGCGCTGATCTGCACCGCCCCGGCCTGCAGGCTGATGAGGCTGACCTGATGGGCGACCACGTCGTGCATCTCGCGGGCGAGCCGGGCGCGTTCGGTGGACAGCACCTGCTCGGCGATCAGCTCGTCCGCATGGCGGCGGCTGCGGGTCAGATCCTCGATCCGGGCGGCGAGTTCCCCGCGCGTACGCACCAGGAGGCCCAGTGCGATGGGCCCCACCGAGGTCACGCACGCGTCGATGAGGGTGAGGGTGTTCTCCCGGTACGCGGTCGGCTCGAAGTCGGAGACCGGCCAGGGGATGAAGTGCGCGGCGGCCAGCAGCAGCGCGGAGATCCCCAGCAGCCGGTGGTTGGGGCGGAGCCGGGCCACCGTGTAGAGGGCGATCATCGGCGCGAACCAGACGTAGCCGATGAGGATTCCCGGCAGCGTGATCAGGAAGACCAGCGCGGGCAGCCGCCGGCGCACCAGCAGCGCGGCGGCCGCCGCCAGCGAGACGTTGAGCTCCAGCCCGAAGGTGACGCCGTTGACGAGCAGCGCGTCGGCCACCGCGAGGAGGACGGGGACGATCAGCGACCCCCAGCGCATGACCCGGCGCGGCGGCCGCCACCGGCCGGCGGAGACGGACGGCGGCGAGGAGGCGGAGGGGGCGGAGGAGGCGGGTGCGGGGGACGGCGCCGGGGGCGCGCCCGGCGTGCCCGGTGTGTCCGGCGAGGAACTCCGGGGCGGCAGCGGGGAGACGGTCATCGGGCGCCGCCTATCGGCGGCCGGCTGGTGACGAGCCCGGCGCGGTCGGCGACGATCGCGGCCTGGACGCGGTTGAGCCCGCCCAGCTTGCCGAGCACCGCCCGCACATGGTCCTTGACGGTGCTGGGCGCCAGCCCCATCCGCTCGGCGATCTGGGGATTGGCCAGTCCCTCGCCCAGCAGGGCCAGCACCTCGCGTTCGCGCGGGGTGAGCGCCTCGACGGCCTCGGCGGCCGTGGTCTCCGCCTCGGCGGCGAGATAGCCGCCGATCACGGCGCGGGTGACGGCCGGGTCGAGGACGCTGCCGCCCTCGGCGAGGGTGCGTACGGCCCGTACGAGCTGTTCCGGATCGGTGTCCTTGAGGAGGAAGCCCGCGGCTCCGGCGCGCAGCGCGGCCGCGAGGTACTCCTGGACGTCGAAGGTCGTCAGCATGGCCACGGCGGGGGAGCGGGGCGCGGCCCGCAACTGTCTGAGCACGGTGAGCCCGTCGGCATCCGGCATCCGGATGTCGAGGAGGACCACATCGGCCTTACTGCCCAACACCGTGGCCACCGCGGAGGCTCCGGAACATTCCGCCACCACGTCGATGTCCGGGGCCGTGCCCAGGATCAGTCGCAGACCGGATCGTACGAGCGCTTCGTCGTCCACAACAGCAACACGAATCACCGGCCGCTCCCTCACCTCAGCTGTCATGCCCATTGCCCGGACAGCCTGCCTCATCGGAGAGCGAATATGGAGTGGTTGGCTCCGTCAGTGGGCGGGAACACCCCCGCCGACCGGCGGGGGTGACGGACGCCCAATGGTGGATTTCCCCGGCGGCCGCGGCCGGGCAGAGTGGATCTCAAGCCGCATCACCCCGTGGGGTCGTCCCGAAACCCCAGCCCCGTGAACGCGCCGGAGTGCCTCCCGATGCGCGGTCGGCGGAAACGGCAGGCGGAGTGTTGCCGCGGTCAGGCCGCCGCGACCCCCACACGCGGCGGCCTGACTCGTTTCTCCGATCGCCCGCCATGTGGTGCGCCCCGACCAGGCGCTCCACCGGCGCCCCGGGCGCCGGTCTCCGACCGGTGGCCCAGGCGCCGCCCGGCCCCCCGAGAAGGTACGGGGAGGGGCCGGGTGGGCGGTCGGCGGGGGGCGGGGAGGGCCGATGGACGCCTCACATGGGGGGCTCGGCGGGGGCCGGGCCCAGGGTGGTGGTGCCGGGCGCGGCGCGGTGGCCGAGCCCGGTGCGGTAGGCGTCCATCGCGGCCTCCAGGCGGCCCTCCCGGCGCAGCAGATCGCCCAGCAGCCGGCACAGGTCGGCCAGGTCACCGGCCGCGCCGGTGCGTTCGAGCAGGGACAGCGCCGCGCAGTAGTGCTCCTCCGCGGCCTCGGCGTCGCCCCGTTCGTCCGCGATCAGGCCCAGCAGCCGGTGGGCGCCGCCCGCGTGGACCGCGCCGCGGTCCGCGGTCAGCCCGACCTCGTCGGCCGCGGCCTCCGGCTCCCGGGGGGCGTCCGCGGCCCCCTCGGCGGGGGTGCGGGCCAGCAGCGGCAGCAAGAGGGCCTCCGCGTCGGCCGTACGGCCGCGTCGGCGCAGTACGTCCGCCAGCTCGACCTCGACCTGCACGGTGAACAGCGCGGCCCGCTTGGAGGCCAGCATGTCCCGGGCGGTGCGCAGTTCGCGCTCGGCGCGCTCCAGATTGCCGTCCTGGGCGTGCACATAGCCGCGCATCCAGTGGCAGTGCGCCAGGTCGGTGTGGATGCGCAGCTGCTCGTACAGCTCCTGCGCCTTGGCCAGGGAGGCGTCGGCCTCGGCGGTGCGCCCCTCGGCGATCAGGGTGCGGGCCACCCCGCGGTGCATCCGGGCGATGAGCCCCGGGTCGTCCACGCTCGGGGCCAGCGCGAGCGCCAACTCGGCGGCGCGTACGGCACGGGCGTGCGCCCCCATGTCCATATAGGGCGCGATGGCCGCCGTATAGAGCAGCAGCAGTGCGTACGGATCGTGCAGCCCGGAGGCGTTGAGCTCGTCGATGGCGCTCTCCAGCAGATAGCAGGAGTAGCGCAGTTCGCCCGCGAGGAGATGGGCCACCGCCCGGCCGCGGATCGCGGGGATCCGGCGGGGCAGCGGCTCCCCGGCGAGCAGCCGCTCCACGGCCTCGAAGTGGTCGCGGGCGACGGTGAGTTCACCGGTCTCCAGCGCGCAGTCGCCGAGCCCCAGCAGGGCCGCCCCCCGCTCCTCGGCGAACCCGAGCCGCTCCGCCTCGTCGCGCACCTCCGCGAAGAGCTCGGCCGCGTCCTCGGCGGCGCCGGTGGCCAGGGCCCGCCGGGCGTCGGTGACGGCGGCGCGCAGCCGTGTGGCGTCACGGGGTGAGCGGCCGGTGGTCAGCTCCTCGTAGCTGACGCCCAGCCGGTCCGCGAGATGGCGCAGCGCGGCCTCGGAGGGGCGCACCTTCCCGGCCTCGAGGGTGGAGACATAGGCGGCGGTGTAGGCGGGTTCGGCCAGCTGCCGCTGGGTGAAGCCGCGTTCCGTACGGAGTCTGAGAACCCGGCGCCCTATCTCGGTGGTCGAATCCGCCCCCGCGGCCGCCCCCGTCACCGTTCCCGCCGTCCGCCCGTCACCGGCGCTTCTGTCGGCCACCGTGCCCTCTTCTCCCCGGCGGTAGCTTAAGCGCCGGGCTAATTTCATTTAACGTGAGGATTGAAGGATGCAGCAGGCAAGCACAGCGGTACCGGCCGGGCCGGGCGCCGTGACGACCGTCCGTCAGCCGGAACTGCTCCTCGCCGACTATCACTTCGACGTACCGCTCGACCATAAGGCTCCCGAGGGCGAGCTGATCCGGCTTTACGCACGAGAGGTCGTCGCCGCGGGGAAATCCGGTGCCGAGCGCGACCGGCTCCCCTGGCTGGTCTACCTCCAGGGCGGGCCCGGCTGCGGCGCGGACCGTCCGGTGGGCCGTTACGGCTGGCTGGACCGCGCGCTCGACGAATACCGGGTGCTCCTCCTCGACCAGCGCGGAACCGGCCGCTCCACCCCGGCCAACCGCCAGACCCTGCCGCTGCGCGGCGGCCCCGCGGAACAGGCCGAGTACCTCTCCCATTTCCGTGCCGACGCGATCGTCCGCGACTGCGAGCTGATCCGGCGCAGGCTGATCGGGGACCGCCCGTGGACCGTCCTCGGCCAGAGCTTCGGCGGCTTCTGCGCCGTGAGCTATCTGTCCCAGGCGCCCGAGGGGCTCGACGCGGTCCTGATCGCCGGCGGACTGCCCGCGATCGGCCCCGGCACCGACGTGGACGCCGTCTACCGGACCGCCTATCCGCGGATGGAGCGCAAGACCCTCGCCCACTACGCCCGCTATCCGCGGGACGCGGACACCGTCCGGGCCCTGGTGCGGCATCTGGCCGACCACGAGGAGGTCCTGACGGACGGGTCCCGGCTCACCGTCCCCGCCCTCCAGCAGCTCGGCTTCCTGCTCGGCACCGGCGACGGATCGCACCGGCTGCACTACCTCCTGGAGGACGCGTTCGTCCCCACCGCCGACGGGCCGCGGCTGAGCGACGCCTTCCGCGAGCAGGCGGCGGCCGTCCTCTCGCGCGCCGCCACCCCGCTCTACAGCCTCCTGCTGGAGGCGACCTACGCCCAGGACGGCCGGGCCACGAACTGGTCCGCGGAGCGGGTCCGCGCCGAATTCCCCGCGTTCGACGCCGGTAAGGCGGTCACGGAGGACCGCCCGGTGCTCCTTACGGGCGAGACGGTGCACCCCTGGATGCTGGACACCCACGCCGCGCTGCGTCCGCTGCGCGAGACCGCCGAGCTGCTCGCCGCGCGCACCGGCTGGGGCCCGCTGTACGACACCGAGCGGCTGGCCCGTAACACCGTGCCGGTGGCCGCCGTGATCTACCACGACGACCTGTACGTGGACACGGGGCACTCCCTGGCCACCGCGCGGGCGATCCGGGGCCTGCGCACCTGGGTGACGGACGAGTTCGAGCACGACGGGATCCGGGCCGGTGGCCGCCGGGTGCTGGACCGGCTGTTGTGGCTGGTGCGTGACGCGAGGGGATGAGGAGCGGTGGCGGCCCCACATGGTTGTGCGGCGCCCGGTTTCCTAGCCACTTCCCTAATTACCATTGCCCACGACCCCCGGACCCCTTAGGTTGAGCGGCGAATTAATCCTGCTTAACTGGCCGCTTATCGCGAAGACTTGGGGAGTCACCGTGCGCAGACGCATACGGAGCCGCATACGCAGCCGCATCTCCCTGCGCACCGCGGCCGCCGCCGGAGGCATCGTCCTGGCGGCGGCCGCAGCCATGACCGGGCCGGCCACCGCCTCGCCCGGAGCGGCCGGCCCGCGGTGGGCGGCCGGTTCGTCCGGCCCGGCCGACGCGGCCTCCTCGCAGCGCGCCCTGGACGTGGAGTACTTCACCGGGCCGGGCGCCCACCCCCGCCACACCGAGGTCCCGGCGGCCGCCCCCGAGCGGCTGAACCGCGCCGCCCGCTCGCTGTCCGCCAAGGAGGCCGCCGCCGACGGCAAGGTCACCTCGCTCATCGGCAACGGCACCACGGCCGACAAGCTGGACGTCGTCTTCATCGGCGACGGCTACACCGCGGGCCAGCAGGCGGACTTCCAGGCCGACGCGCGCTCCAAGTGGGACCAGATGTCCGCCGTGCAGCCGTACGCCTCGTACAAGGACCTCTTCAACGTCTGGACCGTGGACGCCGTCTCCAACCAGTCCGGCGTCTCCGGCGACCCGTCCAGGGACGTCGTCAAGGACACCGCCCTCGGCTCGTACTTCTGGTGCGACGACATCGAGCGGCTGCTGTGCGTCGACACCGCCAAGGTCGAGTCGTACGCGGCCAAGGCGCCCGCGGCCGATCTCGTGGTCGTCCTGGGCAACTCCACCAAGTACGGCGGCGCGGGCTACACCCTCACCTCGCAGGTCGGCTACGACGGCATCGCCACCGCCTCCTCCGACCACGCCGACTCCGACCAGATCGCGGTCCATGAGACCGGCCACTCGCTCGGCAAACTGGCCGACGAGTACTTCTACCCGGAGTACGGCACCTACACCGGTGCCGAGCCCGACGAGGGCAACGCCACGAAGCTGACCGCGGCGCAGATGACCGCCCAGCAGAAGAAGTGGTACCGCTGGATCGGCCAGACCTCGCCCGACGGCGGCACGGTCGGCGCCTACGAGGGCGGCCGCTACTACCCCAAGGGCATCAACCGCCCCACCGACAACTCGATCATGCGCACCCTGGGGCGGGAGTTCAGCCTCCCCGGCCGCGAGGCGATGATCGCGGGCTTCAACCGCCACGCCAGCGTGCTCAGCAGCCGTACGGCCACCACCACCGCCCTCAAGCGGTCGGCGGGCATCCAGGTGAGCGTCCCCAAGAGCGCGTCGCTGAAGTGGTACGTGGACGGGGTGGAGGTCACCGCCGCGAACGGTAGGACGAGCGTCACCCCGGCCACGCTGGGCGTCCCGGGCGACGGGGAGACCCACACCGTCACCGCGAAGGCGACGGACGGCACGAAGGCGGTGAAGGACCCGGCACTGCGCAAGCTGCTGACGGACTCCCGCACCTGGAAGGTCACGAACTGACCCTTCCGACCCCCTGACTGGCCGCCCCGTGGACCCCCGCCGCGGGGCGGCCCCAGCCCCACTTTTGAGGCTCGGTTCGCCTCAAGATCCAACAGGCCGGAAGCGCTACGGCGCCCATCGGCTCACCCCAGCGCCCATGGGAGGTGTCCCCGGAGGGAGACCCAATCGACCGGAAGGGCGAAGGTGCCCGATGGGGGGCGGCCGCGGTCCGCCCCCTTTAACATCGGCGTGATCTACGTTCCTCCATGCCGCGCCGATGCTCAATCGCCCGTAAGGGCGGCTCCGCGGTCCGGTGTTCGAGGGCTTCGGCGGGGTGAGGCAAGATGAGCCCATGGGTACCGGGGGAGAAGGCCGTCTGATCGCCAACCGCTACCGGCTGGGCACGCGGCTCGGACGCGGCGGGATGGGCACGGTCTGGCGGGCCGTCGACGAGCTTCTGGGCCGTGATGTCGCGGTCAAGGAACTCCATGTGGACGAGGGGCTCACGGCCTTCGACTCGCAGCTGCGCGGCGAGCGCACCCTGCGCGAGGCCCGGACCGTCGCACAGATCAAGCATCCGAACGTGATCGTCCTCCACGATGTGATCGAGGAGGACGAATGCGCCTGGATCGTCATGGAGTTGGTCGACGGGCTCTCGCTCGCCGACCGGCTGAGCGCGCACGGCCCCGTCGGAGCGCGTGAGGCCGGGCGGATCGCGGCCGCGCTGCTGGACGCCCTGCGGGCCGCGCACGCGCGCGGGGTGCTGCACCGGGACATCAAGCCCGCCAATGTGCTGGTGGAGTCCGGCACCGGCCGGGTCGTGCTGACGGACTTCGGGATCGCGCAGGTCACCGGGTCCACCACGATCACCGAGACCGGCTCGTTCGTGGGCTCGCCCGAATACACCGCGCCGGAGCGGATGTCGGGGCGGCGCACCGGGCCGGAGTCGGACCTGTGGTCGCTCGGGGTGCTGCTCTGCACGCTGGTGGGCGGTGAATCCCCGTTCCACCGCGAGTCCCTGGCCGCGGTGCTGCACGCCGTCGTCTTCGACGAGATCCCCCTGCCGGAGGCGGCCGGACCGCTGAAGCCGGTCATCGAGGGGCTGTTGCGGCGGGACCCGGAGGAGCGGCTGAGCGGCGACGAGGTCGAGCGGATGCTGCGGATGGCCCAGGAGGTGGGCGACACCCCGGAGATCCCCCTGGAGTACACCCCGACCCAGCCCAGCGTGCCGATCGGGCCCGACGGCCGGGGCTCTTCGGCGTTCGTGCCCGCTCCCGTTCCCGTCCCCGAGCCCGCTCCCGTCCCCGAGCCCGCTCCCGTCCCTGCCCCCGCCCCGGCGGCCGCGCCCGCGTCCGCCTCGGTTCCGGCGGCCGCCCCGGCGGCCGGGTCCCGTTCGGATCGTGGCGGGCGCCGTCGTGCCGTCCTTACGGCGGCCGCAGCGGTGGTCGCGCTCGCCGGTGTGTCCGCGGGCGTCGTGGCGCTGCTGGACGACGGGGGCGGCGACGGGGGTACGGCGAAGGGCGGGGGTACGAGCCAGAGCGCCGACAAGGGGGGTGCGCGGAGCCCGAGTGCCCCCGCGAAGGCACCGCAGCGGCCCGTGAAGGACTCCGGCCCCACGGCCGACCCGTCGGCCCGGATCCCCGACGGCTATGAGCTGGTCAGCGACCCGCTCGGCTTCTCGCTCGCCGTGCCCGAGGGGTTCGCCCGCGAGTACAAGGCGCCCCGGGTCTACTACAACTCGCCCGGTATGGAGTTCCGGATCGGGATCCACGTCCAGGAGCAGAGCGCCGAGGGTCCGCTGGGGCTCAGCCGCGCGGCGGACGCCAAGGGCCCGCAGGACTATCCGGGGTACCGCAGCGGCCAGGTCATCGAGACGGAGCACAACGGCCGCCCCGCCGCCCTGTGGGCGTTCATCTGGAACGGCTCGGCCGACGACGGCGGCTCACGGCAGACATACGACCTGAGCTGGAACGAGAACGGGAAGATGTACGACCTGTGGCTGTCCGCCCCGGTTGGCGAGAAGTCCGTGGGTAAACAGCATTTCGACACCGCCGCCGCCACCTTCGCGCGCCCCGGCGCGGCGAACTGAACGGGGTCGCAACGGCTTTGTCACGAGCGTCCACGGCGGCTTCCCAGCGGTGGCGGAGGGTGCCGCACCCTGGGTAATGATGGGCGCATGACGAACGACGGGGGACGGGCGAACGAGCCCACCAGCTACAGCCTGCGGCCGCCGCACGCACCGGCCGCCCCGGTGCCGGCGCCCCAGCCGCCGCCCGAGGCGCCCGCGGCGTCCGAGGGTGCCCAGCAGCCGGAGGGGTGGGCCGGGGCGGCGGGGCCGGGGCGGGGCGCGTACGAGCCGACGCGGTTCGCCGATCCGCGCAGCGGCACCCAGCCGCCCGCCGGACAGCCATCCGCCGGAGAGCCATCCGCCGCAGAGCCGCCCGCCGGACGGCAACCCGCCCCCGGGGCCCAGGACTCGAACAGCGGGCGGCTCATCGGCGGCCGCTATCGGCTCGTCTCCCGCCTCGGCCACGGCGGTATGGGCACCGTCTGGCGGGCGCATGACCAGATCGTGGACCGCGATGTCGCGGTCAAGGAGCCGCGCGTCCCCGACGATCTCCCCGAGCGCGAGCGGCAGACCGTCTACCAGCGCATGGAGCGCGAGGCGCGCGCCGCGGCCCGGATCGACCATCCCTCCGTCGTCACCGTCCATGACGTGGTGGTCGAGGACGGCCGCCCCTGGATCGTGATGGAGCTGGTGCGCGGCCAGTCGCTGGGCGACCGGCTGATGGAGGGCACGCTGGATCCGCGCGAGGCGGCCCGGATCGGCCTGGCCGTGCTCGGCGCGCTGGCGGCGGCCCATGAGGCGGGCGTGCTGCACCGCGATGTGAAGCCGGACAATGTGCTGCTCGGCCGGAGCGAGCGGGTGGTGCTCACCGACTTCGGCATCGCGCAGATCGAGGGCGAGCAGCGGCTCACCGAGACGGGGGGCTTCGTCGGCTCGCCCGAGTTCATCGCGCCCGAGCGGGTGCTGGGCCAGCGGCCGGGGCCGGAGTCCGACCTGTGGTCGCTCGGTGTCGTGCTGTACGCGGCGGTCGAGGGCATGTCCCCGTTCCGCCGCTCCCACGCCCCCGCGACCCTCCAGGCCGTGCTCGGCTCCGAACCGCAGGTCCCCGCGCGGGCCACCGGGCCGCTCGCCACGCTGATCATGCAACTGCTGCGCAAGGACCCGGCGATGCGCCCGGCGGCGCCCGAGGTGCGGCAGGCCCTGGAAGCGGCGGCGCGGGAGCCGCAGTCGGTGCCCACCATGTTCGCGTCGGCCGGATTCGCGCCGGGCGGCGGGCAGTCCACCGGCGGCCGCTTCGTGCCGCCGATCCTGCACAGGAACCGTAAGGCGCAGCTCGGGTTGGGCGGTCTGGTGCTGGTGGTGGCCGCCGCCGTGGTGCTGGTGGTCATGAAGCCGTTCTCCCGCGAGGGGCTGCCGGCGGGCTGGACGGTCCGGGAGGAGCGCGATGTCGTGGGCGCGTCCCTGGCCGTGCCCGGCGAGTACCGGCGGGTCCAGGACGACAGCGACTCGGACAACCCGGTGGTCACCTACTACGACCCCAGCGGTGTCTTCACCGTGTCCCTGCGGCGCTCCACACCCGACGGCGAGAACGACCCCGCGAGCCTCGACGCGGCGGCCAACCAGATCGTCGCCTTCTACAAGGACGGCGGAGGGTCGACGGTCGAGGACGCCACGAGCGAGACGGCCAAGACCGAGCAGCAGGGGAAGGAGGCGCGGGACGTCACCACCTCGTATCTGCCGTACGGCACCAGCAGCAACAAGAACCCCATCCGCTACCAGAAGCGCGATCACCTCTACGTCAACAAGGCCAAGGTCGCGTGGGATCTGACGGTCTCCCTCCCCGCCGACGGCGACGCCCATGAGGAGGGCGCGAAGCTGTACGAGCGGATCGTGCGGAATCTGAAGATCGACAAGCTCTGAGGGAGTTGGGCGGGTCCGCCGGGGCCGCCGGACGAAAGTTGTTACCGCCGGGTACCCAAAGCCGCCGGGCGGGCCTACTCTCGCCCCCATGACGGACTCGCACATCACGCAGGGCGGCACCGGAAACCCGGTCGCCCCCGAAGGCACCCGTACCGCCGCCGACGTCGTCACTCCCGAGCTGATCACCCGGCTCACCCGGGGCGTCGGGGGCAGCGGTACCACCGTCAGCCACACCCCGTTCACCGGGGACGTCCTCGCCTCCGCCCTGCCCGAGTCCACCCCCGAGGACGTCGCCACCGCGTATGAGAACGCCCGCGCCGCCCAGCGCGCCTGGGCCGCCACCCCGGTCCGCCGGCGCGCCGCCGTCCTCCTGCGCTTCCACGATCTGCTGCTGCGCCGCCAGCCGGAGATCCTGGACCTGATCCAGCTGGAGACCGGCAAGACCCGGCTGCACGCCCAGGAGGAGGTCCAGGGCGTCACCATCGTGGCCCGTCATTACGGCCGTAAGGCGCCCGCCTATCTGCGCCCCAAGGGCCATCTGGGCGCGGTGCCCACCCTCACCAAGGTCACCGAACTGCGCCACCCGCGCGGCGTCGTGGGCCTCATAGCCCCCTGGAACTACCCCCTCCAGCTCTCCGTGGGCGATGCGATACCCGCCTTCGTGGCGGGCAACGCCGTGGTGATGAAGCCCGACACCGAGACCGCGCTGTCCGCCCTGTGGGCGCGCGAGCTGATGGTGGAGGCCGGACTCCCGGCCGGGGTGTGGCAGATCGTGATCGGGGACGGCCCGGTGGTCGGCCCCGCCGTGGTCGAGCACGCCGACTACGTGGCGTTCACCGGCTCCACCCGCACCGGCCGCGAGGTGGCCCAGGCCGCCGCCGCCCGCCTGGTGGGCTGCTCCCTCGAACTCGGCGGTAAGAACGCCATGCTGGTGCTGCGCGACGCCGACCTCGCCCGCGCGGTCGACGGCGCGGTGCGCGGCAGCTTCGCCTCCGCCGGGCAGCTGTGCATCTCCTTGGAGCGGCTGTACGTCCACGAGTCGATCGCGGACGCCTTCCTGGAGCGCTTCGTGGCCCGTACGAAGGCCATGCGGCTCGGCACCGCCCTCGCGTACGGGGCGGAGATGGGCTCGCTCGTCTCGGAGCGCCAACTGGAGACCGTCACCCGCCATGTGGACGAGGCCGTCTCCAAGGGCGCCACGGTGCTCGCCGGCGGCCGCGCCCGCCCGGACATCGGCCCGTACTTCTACGAGCCGACGATCCTGGACGGCGTGGAGTCCCCCATGGCCGTCTGTGCCGAGGAGACCTTCGGCCCGGTCGTCTCCGTCTACCGCTTCCGCGACGAGGGCGAGGCGATCGAGCGCGCCAACGCCACGTCCTACGGCCTGAACGCGAGCGTCTGGACCAAGGACGCCCGGCGCGGACGCGCGATCGCCACCCGCCTGCGCGCGGGCACGGTCAACCTCAACGAGAGCTACGCCGCCGCCTTCGGCAGCGTCGCCTCCCCCATGGGCGGCATGGGCGACTCCGGACTCGGCCGCCGCCACGGCTCCGAGGGCATCCTCCGGTTCACCGAGCCGCAGACCGTCGCCCAGCAGCGGCTGATGCCGCTCGGCCCGGCCTTCGGGATGACGGACGAGAAATACGCGGACTTCATGACCCGCAGCCTGCGCGCGCTCAAGGCACTGCGCCTGCGCTGACCAGCACAGTTCAAGGGAGGTACCCGTGTCAGGGGAGAAGTCTGCCCACAGCCGGGAGCGAGAGACCGGGCCCGATGAGGGTGAGTTCGACTACGACGTGATCGTGATCGGCTCGGGATTCGGCGGGTCGGTATCGGCCCTGCGCCTGACCGAGAAGGGCTATCGGGTCGGCGTCCTGGAGGCGGGCCGCCGCTTCACCCCCGAAACCCTGCCCAAGAGCTCCTGGGACCTCCGCAACTACCTCTGGGCCCCGGCCCTCGGCTGCTTCGGCATCCAGCGCATCCATGTGCTCGGCAAGGTCATGGTGCTGGCGGGCGCCGGGGTCGGGGGCGGCTCGCTCAACTACGCCAACACGCTCTACGTACCGCCCGAGCCGTTCTTCCGGGACCGCCAGTGGGGGCACATCACCGACTGGCAGGACGAGCTGCGCCCCTACTACGACCAGGCGCGGCGGATGCTCGGGGCGCGCCTCAACCACACCCTCACCCCCTCCGATGTCCACCTCAAGGCGGCCGCCGAGAAGATGGGCGTGGGGGACACCTTCCATATGGCGCCCGTGGGGGTCTTCTTCGGGGACGGCCACGACGCCGACGGCACCACGCGGGCCGAACCGGGCCGGGCCGTGCCAGACCCGTACTTCGGCGGCTCCGGTCCCACCCGTAAGGCGTGCACGGAGTGCGGTGAGTGCATGACCGGCTGCCGCCACGGCGCCAAGAACACCCTCAACGAGAACTATCTCCACCTGGCCGAGCGGGCCGGCGCCGTCGTCCACCCGATGACGACCGTCGTCGCCCTCCGCGACGATCCGCACGGCGGCTATACGGTCACCACCGTCCCCACCGACAACCGCCGTAAGGGCAAGCCGAAGGCGCTGCGCTCCCGGTACGTCGTCCTGGCCGCCGGTACGTACGGCACCCAGACGCTGCTGCACACGATGCGGGACAAGGGGCTGCTGCCGCGCCTCTCGGAGCGGCTGGGCATCCTCACCCGTACCAACTCCGAGGCCCTGGTGGGTGCGCAGACCACCGACCGCCGCTACCGCCGGGCCCGGGGCGGGGAGGAGCGGGCGGACTTCACCCGGGGTGTCGCGATCACCTCGTCCATCCACCCCGACGAGAACACCCATATCGAGCCGGTCCGTTACGGCAAGGGCTCCAACGCGATGGGGATGCTCTCCATCCTGCAGATCCCGCACGGCGGCCGGCTTCCGCGCTGGCTGCGCTTCCTGGGCGCCAACCTCCGCCATCCCAGCCTGGCCGTGCGCTCGCTGTCCAACCGCCGCTGGTCCGAGCGGACCATCATCGGCCTGGTCATGCAGACGCACGACAACTCGCTGACCACCTACCGCAAGCCGAAGGGGCCGGGGAAGGGGCTGCTCACCGCCCGCCAGGGGCACGGCGAGCCCAACCCCGACCACATCCCCGAGGGCGCCGAGGCGGCCCGCCACATCGCCGACTCGATCAACGGCTTCGCGGGCAGCAACGTGGGCGAGCTCATGGGCACTCCGCTGACCGCCCACTTCCTCGGCGGCTGCCCGATCGGGGCGTCCCCGGAGGAGGGCGTCATCGACCCGTACCACCGGCTCTACGGCCACCCGGGCATCCATGTGGTCGACGGCGCCGCCGTCTCGGCCAACCTGGGCGTCAACCCGTCCCTGACCATCACGGCCCAGGCCGAGCGGGCGATGTCCCTGTGGCCCAACAAGGGCGAGCCCGACCCCCGCCCGGCCCCCGAGGCGCCGTACGAACGCCTCCAGCCCGTCCCGCCGGGCAGCCCCGCCGTACCGGCGGACGCCTTCGGCGCCCTGCGGCTCCCGCTGCTGCCGGTGCCGAAGGTCCCGCCGGGCCCGGCGGCCTGAGCGGAGGGGGCGGGGCGGGCCGGTGACCGGCCCGCCCCGCCCCTGGAAAACCGTCAGGCGCAGGACCGTCAGACGGTCGCGCGACGGCGGCGGACCACGAAGACCGCGCCTCCGCCCGCGGCCATCGCCACACCACCGATGAGCGCGATCATCGGCAGCGCCGAGGAGGAGCCCGTCTCGGCCAGGCTGCCCTGCGGGCTGATCTCCGTGTTGCCTTCCGGCTTGTGCGGCAGCGGCTTCTTGCCACCCTGCGGCTTCGGGTCGGCCGGCGGCACCTTGCCCGGCTCCGAACCCGCCTTCAGCACGTCGAACTCGTAGTACTCACCGGTCGAGTAGACGCAGTTGCCCTCGTCGTCCGCGTACACGCCGACGCTGATGGCGTAGCCGAAGCCCTCGGGCGCGCTCTTGGCGACGCTCAGCCGGAGGTCGACCTTGAGGGTCTCGTGCGGCCGCACGTCGGTGTAGCCGATGTAGCCCGCGCCCGCGTCGTTCTCGTCGGTGGAGATCGCCTTCCAGGCGCCGGTCTCGGGGTCCTTGTACTGCAGGGTCAGGTACTTGCCCGTCCCGTCGGGGGCGGACTCGTGCACCGTGCCCGCGAAGAGCCCGAAGTCGACCCGCTGGTAGCTGCGGTCCGAGTCGTTCTTCACCTGGAACGTGAAGCCGTGGAAGCCGCTGCCCGCCACGACCTTCGACGGCAGGCCGACCAGGGTCGTGCTGAGCTCCGGGTCCTCGTTGTAGTCCCCGTCGTCCGCGCACTCGTCACCCGGCTCGTCGGTCGGCCCGGTGGTCGGCGTGGCGGTCTCGGTGGGGGTGCCGGAGGGGCCGCCGGAGGGGTCGCCGGGGGTCGGAGCCTGCGTGGCGCTCGTGGACGGCGCCGGGGTGGTCGGCGTGGGCTCGGCGGTCGGAGTGGTCTCCGTCGGCGACGGCGACGGGTCCTGCGGGGACGGCGTGACCGTCTCGGGGGCGGACGGCGACGGGCTCTCGCTCGGCGACGAATCCGCGAAGGCAGCGGGCGCCGCCAGGAGCGCGGCAGGGGCTATGGCGGCCGTCGCTGCGGCAGCCGCCAAGGCGCGGCGTAGCTTCATGAAGACCTCTTCTGGGTCCGTACGTAGCCCCTGGGGGCGATACGCATGTGGAGGGCCGTCGCGGTGGGGCGCGGGATGGCCGTGCTTTGCACGTACATGACCAGGCGGATGGCCGAAAGGTTGCCTTCACGGTTGCTCACAGAATGGTCACAGAATCCGCCGCGGGTGCCCGGCCCGCACGTCATCACCCGTACGGCGCGTGACCGGCCCGCGCGGGGGCTCGTTGTGCCCGGTGCCGCGCCAGCCAGGAGCGGCCCGGAGAAAACCACGCGTGGCTCAGATCCGCCGAAGCGATGAGACGCGGCCCCTGTGGTGATTCAGGCGGCGCGTCGTGGGACCTCGCATCGGCGAGGTGACCGGTCGGCAGGGGACAGCAGCCCGGTCATCACCTCAAGGACGGTCGGTCCCGGGGACGCCTGGGGCCGACCGTATCCGGTCGAAACGGTTGCGCCCGGCGCTCCGCATCCACCACGATGCTGAGAGGGAGAACGCCCCCGGTCACACCCCGACATTGGTCCGACCACGCGGGCGTACGCCGTTCAGACACCCCTGACATACGGGCCCCAGAAGCCAGCGGCGCAACCCCCCGGCGCCGCCTCTCAGCACCGGCGCTGCCCTGACGCCGGTGCTGACCGCCTAGGGCCCCGGAGGCGCCCGCCCCGTTCGGGCGCCCCCGGGGCCCTTCGCTTGTCCGAGGGGCCCCGTCGCCCCGTGGGCAGGTCCTCCGCCGGGCTCTCCGCCGGGCTCTCCGCCCGGCCGGGAGACAGCGGTGTCAGACCCGGCCCCGGCACAGCTCCAGCAGCGTCATGGCGAGCGTCGTACCGGGCTTGCCCAGCCGCTGCCGGTAGCGGTCGAGGATCTCCATCTCGCGGGAGAGCTGCACCCGCCGCCCGCCCGACGCGATCCGCGCCTCCTGAATGGCGGCCGAGACGCCCATCCGCTCCCGGACGAGATCGAGGATCTGCCCGTCGAGGGCGTCGATCCGCTCCCGCGCGCTGCCGATCACATCCGCGGGCTTCGCGGTTTCGGTGGTCTCCGTGTTCTCCATGCTCTCCGCCGCCGTACTGCTGCCGCTCATGTCCGTATCTCCTGGTCCATGGTCGCGGAGCCCTGGAGTCCGGCAACGGCCCGGTGGAAAGACAGAGCGCCCCGGGCCTTTGCCGGCCCGGGGCGCCTGGGAAGTCGCTGTCAGTGTTTACGCAGCACGACCATGGCAGCCGGACGGGCCGGTGCCATAGGTAAAGACGAAGGTCATGTGCGTGGACATGGCGTCGATTATGAGCCCGTTAGAATCGAAAGTCCAAACCCGCGGTTCCGCCGCAGACGGTTCCACAGCACGCCACCACCGCCGGAAGGCCGCCGAAGTGCCATCAGCGTCCCCTGCTGCCGCCCCCGACACCGTCCTGGTCGTCGACTTCGGCGCGCAGTACGCCCAGCTCATCGCCCGCAGGGTCCGTGAGGCCCGGGTCTACAGCGAGATCGTTCCGTCCACCATGCCGGTGGCCGAGATGCTCGCCAAGAACCCCAAGGCGATCATCCTCTCCGGCGGCCCCTCGTCGGTCTACGCCGAGGGCGCGCCCTCGCTCGATCGCGCGATCTTCGAGGCGGGCGTCCCGGTCTTCGGCATGTGCTACGGCTTCCAGCTGATGGCCACGGCGCTCGGCGGCACCGTGGACAACACCGGGGCGCGGGAGTACGGCCGTACGGCGCTCACCGTCACCAAGCAGGGCTCGACGCTCTTCGCGGGCACCCCCGAGGAGCAGCAGGTGTGGATGTCGCACGGCGACGCCTGCTCCCAGGCCCCCGAGGGCTTCACCGTCACCGCGTCCACCGAGGTGGTCCCGGTCGCGGCCTTCGAATGCGATGAGCGCAAGCTGTACGGCGTACAGCACCACCCCGAGGTGATGCACTCCACCCACGGCCAGCAGGTGCTGGAGCACTTCCTCTACCGGGGCGCGGGTCTGGAGCCCACCTGGACCACCACCAATGTGGTCGAGGAGTCCGTGGCCGCGATCCGGGAGCAGGTCGGCACCAAGCGCGCGATCTGCGGACTGTCCGGCGGAGTGGACTCCGCGGTGGCCGCGGCCCTCGTCCAGAAGGCCATCGGCGACCAGCTGACCTGCGTGTACGTGGACCACGGCCTGATGCGCAAGGGCGAGTCCGAGCAGGTCGAGAAGGACTTCGTGGCCGCCACCGGCGTGCAGCTGAAGGTCGTCGAGGCCGAGGAGCGCTTCCTTACCGCGCTCGCCGGGGTCTCCGACCCCGAGGAGAAGCGGAAGATCATCGGCCGGGAGTTCATCCGGGTCTTCGAGCAGGCCCAGGCCGAGCTGGTGGCCGAGGCGGGCGCGGCCGGTGAGGCCGTGGAGTTCCTGGTCCAGGGCACCCTCTACCCCGACGTCGTGGAGTCCGGCGGCGGCACCGGCACCGCCAACATCAAGTCCCACCACAATGTGGGCGGGCTGCCCGACGACATCGAGTTCCAGCTCGTCGAGCCGCTGCGCCGGCTGTTCAAGGACGAGGTGCGGATGGTCGGCCAGGAGCTCGGCCTCCCGGACGAGATCGTCCACCGCCAGCCCTTCCCGGGCCCGGGCCTGGGCATCCGCATCGTCGGCGAGGTCACCAAGGAGCGCCTGGACCTGCTGCGCGAGGCCGACGCCATCGCCCGCGAGGAGCTGACCGCCGCCGGTCTGGACCGTGACATCTGGCAGTGCCCGGTGGTCCTGCTCGCCGACGTCCGCTCGGTCGGCGTCCAGGGCGACGGCCGCACCTACGGCCACCCGATCGTGCTGCGCCCGGTCTCCTCGGAGGACGCGATGACGGCCGACTGGTCGCGGCTGCCGTACGACGTGCTGTCGCGGATCTCCACCCGCATCACCAACGAGGTGGACCAGGTGAACCGGGTGGTGCTGGACATCACCAGCAAGCCGCCCGGCACCATCGAGTGGGAGTGACCGCCGCGCCCCCTCTGGGTCGGATGGTCATCTGATCGTCAAACGCCGACGCCGTCGCTCATTCGTTTGAGTGGCGGCGTCGGCGTTCGCGCTGGGTACTCTGACCGCAGAGGCGAGACTCCGTCCCATGGGAGCAATCATGAGCGCCGCACGCGAGTACGGGCTGGACGAGCAGTACGAGTGGGCCCGCCCGCCGCAGGGCGGCTGGACGGCGGACGACCTCGACCGGCTTCCGAATCTTCCTCCGCACACGGAGCTGATCGACGGGAGTCTCGTCCTCGTGAGTCCGCAGACCGCATTCCACGCACGTGCCATGCGACTATTCGAGTTCGCCCTGCTGGACCAGGCACCGGACGCGTTGGACGTCATGCGGGAGATGACGGTCAAGCTGGACGACATCAACCGCCTGGAACCCGATGTCTTGGTCCTTCAGGCCGGTGCGGATGCCGGGCCCCGCAACACCTGTTACAGGGTGGAGGATCTCGTGCTGGCCATCGAAGTAGTGTCGCTGGACTCCAAGGCGCGTGACCGTGAGGTCAAGCCACGCAAGTACGCCGGTGCGGGCGTGCCGCATTTCTGGCGGGTGGAGGACGACTGCGGCCTCCCCGTGGTCTACGTCTATGAGCTCGATCCCGCTGTTAAGGCGTACCAACCCGCCGGCGTTTACCACGACAAGCTCCGCCTGACCCTTCCGTTCCCCATCGAGATCGACCTCACCGCGATCAATCGCCGTAGGCCCTGACTCTGGCCTCCTGCGATACCCAGAGGTAGCTTCCGCTCCAGCACACCTGAGGAGCGGAGCTGCCGATGACGAACCAGCCGCAGACCCCCACCCCGATACCGACCGACCAGCTGCGGTTCACCATGCCCCCGCAGCACGCCTCGCCCCAGGACGAGCGCCGCTACCGCAAGGAGCGGCTGGCGGCGGCGCTGCGCCTGTTCGGGCGGTTCGGGTACGAAGAGGGGGTCGCGGGGCACATCACCGTGCGGGACCCGGAATTCACCGACTGCTACTGGGTGAATCCGTTCGGCATGCCCTTCGGCCACATCACCGTGAGCGATCTGCTCCTCGTCAATCAGGCGGGCCAGGTGGTGGAGGGGCGCTCCCACGTCAACCAGGCGGCCTTTGTCGTTCACTCTTCCGTGCATCAGGCGCGGCCGGACGTCGTGGCCGTCGCGCACAGCCGCTCGGTGCACGGCCGCGCACTGGCCGCGCTCGGCGAGCCGCTGGAGCCGATCACCCAGGAGGTCTGCGCGTTCTTCGAGGACCACGCGGTCTACGGGGGCACCACGGGGGTCGTCGTGGACGAGGAGGAGGGGCGCGCGATCGCCGCGGCGCTCGGCGGGTACAAGGCCCTCATCCTGCGCAATCGCGGTCTGCTGACGGTCGGGGACTCGGTCGACGCGGCCGCGTGGTGGTTCATCACGATGGAGCGGGCCGCCCAGGTGCAGCTGACCGCCAAGGCGTCGGGCAAGCCGGTGCCCATCGACTACGCCGACGCGATGCGGACGCGTGAACAGCTGGGAAACGATCTTGTGGCCTGGATCAACTACCAGCCTCTGTATCTGCAGATCACCCGCGATGAGCCGGACCTGCTGAGCTGACACCCTCCGCGGTGCGGCACAATCCCCTCTCAATACCTGTCAGTTGGGCGGTGCCGCGCGAACCCGCGGTCCCGTACGGAACGAGTGAACGACGGAGCGACCCGCGTGGCGGTGGAGACGGCGAAGAACGCCACGACGGCAGAAGGACAGCACCCCCATGGGCATCCCCACGGCCACACGGGCTGTGAATGCTCCCAGGGGGCCCGTGAGGGCCATCGGCGGGCGGTGGCCGCGTTCGTGGCCCTGCGGGAGCGTTTCGCGGCCGGAGAGGGCCTTCCAGCGGCTCTCGTCCACTCGGCGGGAGCGTCCCGGCAGTGGGTCTCCGACGAGCTGTCCCAGGCGGCCCGCTCCGTCGCCGACAGCGGCCGCGCCGAGACCTCGGCATGGCGGCACCGGGTCTGGCGGCGCACCGTGTTCGTGGTGTGGGGCGCGGTCGGGGTGCTGCTGATCGGCCAGTTGGCCACGGCGATCGGCGCGGGCTGGTCGGTCGCCCGGACGGCCGGGCTCACCGCCGCCGTGGTCACCGCCGCGCTGCTGACCCTCACCGCCCGGCTGCACCGCGCGGACGGGGGCCCGCTCGCCCCGCTCGTCGGCGAGGACAACCGACTCTCCACCTCCCGCGCCGTCGCCGCCGCCTGGCTGCTGATCGCGGTCTTCGCGGTGCTGGTGCTCGGCGTCGAGCTGGCCGTGGCCCCCGGCGACCGGCAGCGGCTGACCGACGGGCTGGCCCTGGACCACGCCGCCGGGCTCCTTACGGTCGCCGCGTTGACGTGTGTGACCGCCGTGCTGGCACGGCTCTTCGTCGCGGCCCGGGTGCGGGCGCAGCGGCTGCAGAAGGTGCGGGCCGTGCGCCCGCGCGCCGCCGATCTGCTGACCGACGACGCGGGCCGCGGCAGCTTCGCCGATGTGCAGTATGTCGTCGTCCACGCCGCGGCCCTCGCCTGCACCGCCGTCCGCCTCGGCCGCGAGCCGTGGCGGCTGCCCGATGTGCCCTGGGGCCTGACGCTGCTGGCGGCCGTATCGGTGGTGATGTACCTGACCGGGAAGTACGCGGAGGGCGGCCGGCCGACCGTGCTGTCCGTCGTACGGGTCCGCCCCGAGGAGGGCGCCATCGACCGCGACGCCCCGATCCGCACCGGCGACGACATCGAGATCCGCGGCAGCGGCTTCGTCCCGCCGGGCGCACAGGACCCGGACCGGCTGGCCAAGCTGGTCGTCCGCATCGGCAGGGTGCACGTCCATGTGCCGCTGGTCCCGGTCGCCGGCGGCTTCAGCAGCCCGACCGACACCGCGCTCACCGTGCCGGTCCCGGTGGACGTGGAGCCGGGCCGGGTGGATGTACAGGTCGTGACGGCCTCGGGCGCGGAGACCAACCCCTATCCCATCGATGTTATGGACTGAGTCGTTCCGGCCTGCCGCTCCGTATGGTTTTGTCGAACGCGCAACGAAATAGCGGCGCGACGGGAGAGGCGGGCGGCATGAGACACGCGGATCGTATGGCCGGTTCGGGCACGGCGGGCAGCGGCGGCAGCGTGCACGGGGTGAGCGGCGTGAACGGCATAGGCGGGCAGCAGCCCGTGGGAGTTCGGGCCACGGCCGCCCGTTACGCGCTGCTGCCACTGCGGATCTTCCTCGGCGTCACCTTCGTCTACGCCGGGATCGACAAACTCACCGACTCGGCCTTCCTGTCCGACTCGGGCACCGGCTCGATCGGCGAGCTGATGCGTCAGGTGCGGGACAGCTCGGCCCTGCCGTGGATGGTCGACCAGGCCCTCAAGGACCCCACCGCCTTCGGCTACGCCATGGCCTACGGCGAACTGGCCGTCGGCCTCGGCATCCTGGTGGGCCTTCTCTCCCGCCTGGCCGCCTTCGGCGGCGCGCTGATCTCCCTGAGCCTGTGGCTCACGGTCAGCTGGCAGTCGGACCCCTACTACTACGGCAACGACCTGGCCTATCTGATGGCGTGGCTGCCGCTGGTGCTGGCCGGTGCGCCGTATCTCTCCCTGGACGTCGCCATCTCCAGGCGCCGGCGCCGGCAGGGCTCGCAGCTCTTCACGTAGGAACGCGGTACGTGGGGCGTGCCGCTTCGCGCGGGACGTGGCCGGGGCCCCGGGCCACGTCCCGTCAGTTGTTGAGGATGCGGAAGCCGTCCCGGACCTCGTCGAAGATCGGCCGGGTGGTGCCCCAGTCCGCGTCCGGGCCGCTCAGGTAGATCGCGTACTCCTTCTCGCCCTCCTTGCCGAAGCCGAGGTCGAGCGCGCGGTACATCCGGACCTCGCCGCGGAACTTGAACTCCCAGATGGCGGCGGGCATGCCCTGGTACTTCGTCTCCTGGAGCCGCAACCGCTCGTAGATCGGGTACTCCTTCTTGTCCTTGAACGCGACCTCGAGGTCCTCGAAGTGCTGGACCTGGTCACCGGAGGCGAAGTCCAGGACGTTGATCCGCAGACCGACCAGCCCGTTGGGGGCGAGGTAGCGGACCTCCTGGGTGCGGTCGACCGTGTTGCCGTCGGGGTCGGACTGCTCCTGGCGGGACCAGCCGTCGGGGATGGGCAGCGAGAAGCCGAACTTCTTCTCGGTGACGATGTGGTAGCCGGACGGCGGGGTGTACGGCTTGTTCGCGGCGGACGACGGCGTGTCCGTGGCGGAGGACTGACCTCCGCCACCCTTCTGGCCGTTGTCATGGTCGAAGCCGAACAGATAGACGCCGCCCGCCACGGTCACGACCGCCAGGGAGGCCGCCACGGCCGTCCACACCGTCTTACGGCTCTTGCCCGCCGGAGCGGACGGGGGCATGGGCGTCGGGGTCGTCATGGACGGCGTCGACGCGGTGAACGGCGTGGACGTGGCCGGGGTGTGCTGCTGGCCGGGGATGTTCGCGGTGCCCGAGGTGTGCTGCGGACCCGGCGTGTTCCCGGTGCCCGGCGGGGTGTGGTGCGGAAGCCGTGGGTCCGAGGGGTGCGGAGTGCTCGGCGTGTGCGGGGCGTTCGGCGCGCTCGGCGTATGCGGCGTGCTCGGTGTGTGGGACGTGTGTGAATACGGGGTCGATGTCGTGGGCGGGTTCGGCGAGGAGTGGGATGTGGTGCCCGTGGTCCCGCCCGTGGCCGTGCCGGACTCCCGTCGCGTCGACAGATTCATGGTCGCGTCGATCGGCGGCGTCGACAGCGAGGTGGTCTCCGCCTCCGCCGCCGGCATCCGCAGCGCCCGTTCGGTCTCCTCCGCCGAGGGCCGCAGCTCCGGCTCCTTCGCCAGCAGACGCTCGATCAGCGGCCCCAGCGCCCCCGCCTGTTTGGGCGGGTCCAGCGGATCGACGGCGATCGCGTAACCCGTCTCGATCGCCGTTGCCTTGCGGAACGGCGGCCGCCCCTCGACCGCCTGGTAGAGCGTCGCCCCCAGCGCCCAGAGGTCCGACGCGGGGCCGGGCTTGCGGCCCCTGACCCGCTCGGGCGCGATGTAGTCGATCGAGCCGACGACCTCGCCGGTCTTGGTCAGCGTCGAGGTGCCGGTGGCCATCGCGATGCCGAAGTCCGTGAGCACGACCCGGCCTTCGGGGCCGAGCAGCACATTGCCGGGCTTGACGTCCCGGTGCAGCACCCCGGCCGCGTGCGCGGCGCGCAGGGCGGCGACCATGCCGCGGCCGATGCGGGCGGCCTCGTCGGGGGCGACCCGTCCGCCGTTCTTCAGCAGGTCGGCGAGGGTCGTGGAGGGCACGTACTCCATGACGATGCACGGCAGTCCGTAGTGGTCCACCACGTCATGGACCACGACCACGTTGGGGTGGGTGATGCGGGCCGCGCTGCGCGCCTCGCGACGGGTGCGTTCGTGCAGCGTCGTCAGCTCGTCCTCGGCGAGGTGGGGAGAGACGTAGAGCTGCTTGACCGCCACCTGACGGCCCAGCAGTTCGTCCTCCGCGCGCCACACCGTGCCCATGCCGCCACGGCCGATCTTCTCGACCAGGCGGTAACGTCCGGCTATCAGGTGGCCTTCGTCCGACACCGCTGTCCCCTCCCGCACACGTTCGATGCGACACGATAGCCGCCGTGACCCTTGGGGGGATCTCAGGGAAGACCTAGGGGCATGCCGGATGTCGCGGGTACGGCCCTGTTGTCACCATGGACGCATGACAGAAGCACCCACCGTGGCGGACGAGGCCGAGGCCGCGTCCGGTTCCCGCCTGTCACCGACGCCACTGCGGCGCAGTCGTGACCATAAGGTGATCTCGGGGGTGTGCGGAGGGCTCGGCCGGTACTGCGACCTGGACCCGGTGATCTTCCGGGTGGTGCTGTCGGTGCTGGGCGTCGCGGGCGGCCTCGGCCTGATCGTGTACGGCTTCTGCTGGCTGCTGATCCCCTTCCACGGCGAGGACGAGAACGAGGGGCGCCGGCTGCTCTCGGGGCGGGTCGAGGGCCCGGGGCTGACGGCGGTGCTGGTGGCGCTGGTGGGCTGCGGGCTGTTCCTGTCGATGCTCAACAACGGCGGCGTCATGTACTTCTCGTTCATGCTCGCCCTCGCGGCCGCCGGTGCGGGCTACTGGTCGCACCACCGCCGCCAGGCCGTGAGCGTGGGCGCGGTGGACCCGGCCACGGCCCAGGCGGTCGCCGACGCGCCGCCCGAGACCAAGGCCCCGCCCACGCGCGGCGGCCCCGCCCCGTCCTGGTGGCGCGATCCGATCGTCAAGGACGGCACGACCGGGCCGCTCGGCTTCGCCGCGGGGTCCGGCGCCGGATCGCGTACCGGCTATCTGTGGGGGCCGGACGACGGCCCGTACGACAAGGCGGAGGCGAAGGCGGAGCGGGCCCGCCGGGTGCGGGACCGGGCGTCGATCGGCGGCTGGGCCTTCCTGGTGGCGGTCGCCGCGGCCGTGGTGGGTGCGCGAGCGGGGTGGTCCTCCCAGCCGCTGGGCACCAGCCTCGAGATCGGTTTCGCCTGCGCGCTGGGCGTCTTCGGGCTGGCCCTGGTCATCAGCTCCCGCTGGGGCCGCGCCGGTGGCGGCACGGTGTTCCTCGCGCTCCTCACGAGCGGGCTGCTGGCCGGCTCGGCGGCCCTCCCCGATTCCGTCACCCCCGACTGGGCCCGCCGGACCTGGGCCCCGACCTCCGTGAGCTCCCTGCGCGGCGGCTATGAGCTGGGCGGCGGTGTCGCCGAGTTGAAGCTGAACCGCCTGCCCCTGGAGGCGGGCAGCACCGTCTCCAGCCGGGTGGAGATGGGCGCGGGCAAGCTGGCCGTGACGGTCCCGCGCGACGCCCGGGTGAAGCTGGACATCGAGGTCGGGATCGGCGACATCTGGCTTCCGGGCGAGAAGACCAACAACGTCGACATCGGGCCGGGCCGGGAGCGCAAGCTCACCCTGGGCCCGGCGGACGGCGGTAAGGCCGAGGGCACGGTCTCGCTGAAGCTGGAGCTGGGGCTGGGCACCGTGGAGGTGAAGCGATCATGAGGCGCCATTCATTCGGTCATTCGTTCGATCGTTCGTGTGACCACTCGCTCGGTCACTCGGCCCCCGACCGGACCCGCCATGCGTTCGAGCCGGGCAAGCTGGTGGCCGGGCTGGTGGTCCTGGGCATGGCCGCCGCGTACGGGATGGACGCGGCCGGAGAGTGGGACGTCCGCCCGGAGATCGCCCTCCCGACGCTCCTGGGCGGCCTGTGCGTGGCGGCCCTGACCTCGGCCCTCACCTACGCCCTCCGCCGCCGGTCGCGGCGTGCGACGCCCGAGGAGGGTGTGGCTGAGGGCGGGGGCTGAGGACTGGCGGCGGGGCTGAGGGCGGGGGCTGAGGGCTGGCGGCGGGGCTGAGGGCGTCTGCGGGGGCGGTGGCCGGGGCGCGTGTGTGGGTGTGTGGGGATGTGTGTGGGTGTATGGGGTGGATGTGGATGCCTTGAGGGGGTTGTGGGGCCGGGCCCTGGGCGCCGGGACCGGGGGACCGGGGAGGGGCCCTGGGCGCCGGGTTCGGGGACCCGGGGTTCGGGGACCCTGGGCGCCGGGTCGGGGAACGATCAGGGGCGACCCTGATGCCCGTTGTCGGCCGGACGTGTGACGATCGAGCCATGACCGCCGCCGTGCCCCCTACGACCCCCGAGCCACCCCCGCGCAAGCTCTACCGCAGTGCCGAAGGCCGCCTCCTCGGCGGTGTGGCGCGAGGGCTCGCGGGGCATCTCGGGCTGCCGGTCCTGTGGGTGCGGATCGTCTTCGTCGCGTTGGTCATGGCGGAGGGGTTCGGCGCGCTCGTCTACGCGCTCTTCTGGTTCATCGTCCCCCTCGGCGTCGGCGGCGTGGAGACGATGACCACCCGCCCGTTCACCACTGTGGGCCCCGACGGCCGCCGCCGGATCCTGGCCCGCAGGCCGGAGCGGGGCCAGATCATCGCGCTGGTCGCCCTCTGCGTCGGCATGGGCATCTTCATCCAGGGCTTCCACCTCGGCCGTGCTAACACCTATATCTGGCCGCTCCTCCTCATCGGTGCGGGCGTCGCCCTCTTCTGGCGCCAGGCGGACAACGCGCGCCGCGCCCAGTGGGTCGAGCTCAGCCGCAGCAAGCGGGTCCTGCCCCTGGCCCGTGGCGCCGCCGGGGTCGTGCTGGTGGCCGCCGGGGTGTCCGGGATCGTCGTCCTGCAGGGTTCGGCCAAGCACCTGGGGGCCGTGCTGCAGGCGGCCCTGGCCGTTCTCGTCGGCATCGCGCTGCTGGTGGGTCCGTATGTGGTGCGGATGACGCAGGACCTCTCCGAGGAACGGCTGATGCGCATCCGCGCGCAGGAGCGGGCGGAGGTGGCGGCCCACGTCCATGACTCCGTGCTGCACACCCTCACCCTGATCCAGCGGAACGCGGAGGAGCCCCGCGAGGTGGCCCGGCTCGCCCGCGCCCAGGAGCGGGAGCTGCGCGCGTGGCTCTACCGGCCGGAGGGCACCGGCAAGGACGAGGCCGAGGAGCCGGACACCCTCGCGGAGGCGGTGAAGAAGACGGCGGCGGAGGTCGAGGACCACCATGGCGTCCCGATCGAGGTGGTGGTGGTCGGCGACTGCCCGCTGGACGAGAAACTGGGCGCACAGATACAGGCGGCGCGCGAGGCGATGGTCAACGCGGCCAAGTACGGTGGCGACGGCGGGGCCGTCCAGGTCTTCGCCGAGGTCGAGGGGGCCACGGTGTTCATCTCCGTGCGCGACCGCGGCCCCGGCTTCGACGTGGACGCGGTGCCGGAGGACCGGATGGGCGTACGCGAGTCGATCATCGGCCGGATGCAGCGGAACGGCGGCACGGCCCGGCTGAGGTCAGCGCCGGACGGGGGCACGGAAGTGGAGCTGGAGATGGAGAGGGCGGCGACGACATGACCGACGCGTATGGCCTGTCGGCCGGTAGCTCAGGCGGCGAGGGGGGCCTTGCCGCGCCAGGTGGCCTCCCGGCGTTCGGGGGCAGCGGTCCTGCTATCGGTGGCCTGTCGGCCCTCGGTGGCCTGTCGGCCCTCGGTGGCCGGTCGGCCTTCGGCGGCACCCCGGCCTTCGGCGGCACCCCGGCCTTCGGCGGCCGGTCGGCCTTCGGCGGCACCCCGGCCTTCGGCGGCCCGGGTTCCACGGCGGCCCAGGGGGCCCTGGGCGGCGCGCCCATGGCGGGCGGTGTCCCCACGGGGGGCGACGCTTCCGCGGCGGGCGGAGTCCCCCGGGCGGGCGGCTCTCGCGTGTCGGCTGGCGCTTCCGCGGCCGGTGGCTCTCGGGCGCCCGGCGGCTCCGGCCGCGCCTCGGTGCCCGGCGGCACAGCTGCGTCCGGCGGAACCTCGGCCTCCAGCGCCACGGGCAGGGCGGGGAACCCGGGCACGTCGGGTGGCACGGGGGCGTCGGGTGGCACGGGCACGCCGGGCCGTACGTGGGCGTCGGGCCGCACGGGCACGTCGGGTGGCACGGGCACGCCGGGCCGCACGGGCCCCACGGGCATGGCAGCGGCCGCAGGAGGCACGGGCATGGCAGGCGCAAGCGGCACGGGAGGCTCCGGCGCGGCAGGAGGCCCGAGCGGTCCGGGCGCGGCGGGACCGGCCGGTGGCGTTCCCGCGTCCGGTGGCGGTCCCGCGCCCGGTCCGGCCGGGGCCGGAGGCGCCGGGGACGACGACGCCGCCGTGCCGCGCCGCGTGCGCGTCGTGCTCGTCGACGACCACCGGATGTTCCGTACCGGAGTGCAGGCCGAGATCGGCGAGACGGCCCGGACCGGCGTCGAGGTGGTCGGCGAGGCCGCCGATGTCGACCAGGCCGTGACCGTGATCACCGCGACCCGCCCCGAGGTCGTGCTGCTCGACGTCCACCTCCCCGGCGGGGGCGGCGTCGAGGTGCTGCGCCGCAGCGCCTCCCTGATGGCCGACCCGGAGCGCCCGGTGCGCTTCCTCGCGCTCTCCGTCTCGGACGCCGCCGAGGACGTCATCGGGGTCATCCGGGGCGGCGCCCGCGGCTATGTGACCAAGACCATCACCGGCACCGACCTCGTCGACGCGATCTTCCGGGTCTCCGAGGGCGACGCGGTCTTCTCGCCGCGCCTCGCCGGTTTCGTCCTCGACGCCTTCGCCTCCACCGACGCTCCGCCCGTGGACGAGGACCTGGACCGGCTCACCCAGCGCGAGCGCGAGGTGCTGCGCCTCATCGCGCGCGGTTACGCCTACAAGGAGATCGCCAAGCAGCTGTTCATCTCGGTGAAGACGGTCGAGAGCCACGTCTCGGCGGTGCTGCGCAAACTCCAGCTCTCCAACCGCCATGAGCTGACCCGCTGGGCGACGGCCCGCCGCCTGGTCTGAGCCGGGAGCGGGGGCGTACGGCGGCCGCCGCTCAGCCCGGCACCTCCATGCGCTGGGTGCCGATCACCGACAGCAGCCGCAGGGCCTCCTCGGACGGTGAACCGGGGTCGGCGGTGTAGATGACGACCCGCTGATCCCGGTCGGCGAGGTCCAGCACATCGCAGTTGACGGAGACGGGCCCGACGAGCGGATGGCGGAACGTCTTGCACAGGGTGGGCCGGGCGCACACGTCATGGGAGTCCCACAGCCGGGCGAACTCCTCGCTCCCGGCGCGCAACTCCGCCACCAGCTCGGTCAGCTCGGGGTCGTCGGGGTAGCGGGCGGCCGCGGCGCGCAGATTCTCGGCCGTGGCCCGGGCGAACTCCCCCGCGTCCGTCACCCCGTACAGCCGCCGCTCATCCTGGTACGGGCTGAGGAAGGCGCGGCGGGCCAGGTTGCGGTCCCGGCGGGGGAGCGCGGAGAAGTCCTCCATCAGCGCGGCGGCCAGGTCGTTCCAGGCGATCACCTCGTACATCGCGGAGACCACGATCGCCGCCGCGTTCGGCAGCCGCCGCAGCAGATCCACGATGCTCTGCCGCACCTCCCGCGGGGGCCCGGCCGCGGGGCCCGGCGGGGCGCCGGCGAGATGGTGGAGGTGGGTGCGCTCGGCGTCCGCCAGCCGCAGCGCCCGGGCCAGCCCGGCCAGCACCTCGCGGGAAGGACGCGGGGCGCGGGCCTGCTCCAGCCGCGTGTAGTACTCGGTCGAGATGAACGCCAGCTGCGCCACCTCCTCGCGCCGCAGCCCCGGGGTGCGGCGCCGCGTCCCGGCGGGCAGCCCGACATCGGCGGGGGTGATCCGCTCGCGCCGGCTGCGCAGGAAGGCCGCCAGTTCTCGTCTGTCCACGCCTTCAGTGTGCGGCGCGGCGATGGGCCCAGCCAGGTACCGCCGGTGCCTGGCTGGGCTCCGGCGTCCGCAGCAGGCTCGTGACCATGGACAACACACCGAACACCACCCACGCCCCCTCGACCCCCGCCGCGGCCGGCGGACTGCTGGCCGGCAAGGTCGCCTTCATCACCGGCGCCGGGCGCGGCATCGGCGCCGCAGCGGCGCGCCTCTTCGCCCGGGAGGGCGCCCGGGTACTGCTGGCGGCCCGTACGGAGGCCGAGCTCAAGACCGTCACCGAGGAGGTCCGGGCGGCCGGTGGCACCGCGGATCACGTGGTGTGCGACCTGGCCGACGCGGCGAGCGTGCGGGCCGCCGTCGACCGGGCCGTGGAGCTGTACGGCCGGCTCGACGTGGCCTTCAACAACGGCGCGACGATCCAGCAGCCGGGCCCGATGGACCAGCTGGCGGAGGCCGACTTCGACCACGTCTACGCCGTCAATCTCCGGGGCCCCTGGCTGGCCATGAACGCCGAGGTCGCTGCCATCCGCGCCACCGCGGGAACGGGCGCCATCGTCAACAACTCCAGCGTCGGCAGCCTCAGGGGCAACCCCGAACTCCCCGCGTACGGCGCCGCGAAGCGCGCGGTCAACAGCCTCACCGAGTCCGCCGCCATCACCTACGGTCCGGAGGGCATCCGCGTCAACGCCATCGCGCCCGGGGCCACGCTCACCGAGATGATCCGCGAATGGGAGGCGGAATCCCCCGGCGTCGTCGAGCGGATCACCACCCACGCCCCGCTGCGCCGCGCCGCCGACCCGGACGAGATCGCCCAGGCCGCGGCCTGGCTCCTCAGCGACCGCGCCTCGTATGTGACCGGCGTGGTCCTCCCGGTGGACGGCGGCAGCCGGGCCTGAGCCCGCCGGCACCGCCGGCCGGGTGCGACTGATCGCCCGGGCCGCACCGCCCGGGCCGCACTCGGACGGGCCGCACCCGCCCCGGGCCGCACCCGCCCCGGGCCGCACCCGGATGGGCCTCATCCGAGGCCGAACTCCGGCTCGACCCCCGTCAGATCGCGGCTCGCCGACCACAGGCGGGCCGCGACCTCCGCATCCGCCAGATGACCGCGGACGGGCCGGAGCCGGGGGGTGCCGCGGAGGCCGAAGATCCTCGGGGCCCACAGCTGGCCGCCGGTGACGGACGGGTCGAGGACGGCTCGTACGGCGGGCCAGGCGGCCGCCTCCTTGCCCTGGACGAGGAGTCCGGCGGGCAGCCCGCGCAGCCGTTCGCCGGTCGTGGGGGCGTGGAGGGGCGGACGGGGCGGGGTGAGGGAGTCGAGCGCGCCACCGGGGTGGGTGACCACGCTCCGCACCGTGCTGCCGGCCGTCCTCAGACGGCGGTCGAGTTCGAACCCGAAGAGCATCTGGGCCAGTTTCGACCGTCCATAGGTGCGGTCCGGCCGGTAGTCCCGGGTGCTTTCGAGGTCGTCCAGGTCCAGCCGCTCGGAGGTGGCCGCGAAGCTGCCCGTGGTGACGACCCGGCCCTCGGGGGCGGCCGCCAGCAGCGGTGCCAGCCAGTGGGTCAGCGCGAAGTGCCCGAGGTGGTTGATCCCGAACATCGCCTCATGGCCGTCCCCGGTCTCACGGCGGGGCGGCTCGTCGAACTTCACCCCGGCGTTGTGGACGACCGCGTCCAGACGGTCCGAACGCAGCGCTTGCGCGGAGGCCTTGAGCGAGCCGAGGTCGGCGAGGTCGAGCCGGATATGGCGCACCCGGGCGTCGGGGACCCGGGAGCGGATCGAGGTCGCGGCGGCGTCCGCCTTGTCCGCGTCCCGGCTGCCGAGGACGACGCCGGCTCCCGTACTTGCGAGCTGTTCGGCGACGAAGTACCCGATCCCCGCGTTGCCGCCGGTCACCAGAAAGGTCTTTCCGTCGGCACGCGGCAGCCGATGGACGTCCCATGGCGCGGTCGATGCTTCGGAGGGGGCTTCGGACGAGGCGGCGGAAGGCATACGGGGGCTCCTGGCGTTCGTAAGGGCGACGGGCCGGTGACCGGATGTGGCTGACGCGGCTACATGTCAGCCTTACGGTCGCGACCGACGCCCCACCGACAGCGCGCCGTCAAAACGGTGGTACTCGCCGACAGGCCCCCGTCAGCCGCCGCCCTCCCGCCGACAAGTCCGGCCAGGGAGGGCTACACCGCCCAGGGAGGGCTACTACACCGCCCAGGGAGGGCTGCACCGGCGGGACCGCTACGCCGGGCGGGCCGCCCCCGCGAAGGGCATGTCGGCCACGGAGGCCACCCGGACGGGGGCGCCCGGGCGCGGGGCGTGGATGATGCGGCCGTCGCCGATGTAGAGGCCCACATGACTGACGCCGGAGTAGAAGAAGACCAGGTCGCCGGGGGCCAGTTGGTCGCGGGTGACGCGTCGGCCGGCGTTGATCTGCGTGTAGGTGGTGCGGGGCAGGGCGACCCCGGCGGCGCGCCAGGCCGCTTGTGTGAGCCCCGAGCAGTCATAGCCGTGCGGGCCGGCGGCGCCCCAGACGTACGGCTTGCCGAGGGCCGCGTACGCGTAGGAGACGGCGCGGGCGGCGCGGCCCGCGGTGGGGGAGGCGATCGTGTCGGCACCGGCCTTGTCGCCGTCCTGGGCCGCCAGCAGGCGCTGCCGCTGCTCGAGGGTCAGCCGGTCGAGGAGGCGGTCGGCGGCGGCGAGCCGTTGCTGGACGGTCCGCTTGTGGCGGGCGGCCGCCGTCTGGGAGGCGCGCAGAGCGGCGAGGCGGTCGGCCGCCTCGCCGCGGACCTGGCGTAATTTCCGCTCCTGACGGCCGACGGAGGCGATCAGGGCGGCCTGGCGGCTCCCCGCGCGCTCGGCGAGCGAGGCGCGCTGGAGGTACTGGCCGGGGGAGGAGGACAGGGCGAGCTGGAGGGCCGGGGCGATCGTCCCCGAGCGGTACTGGGCGGTGGCGAAGGCGCCGAGGGCGTTGCGCGCGGCGTTGAGCCGGGTGGTGCGGCGGGCGGCCTGGTCGCGCAGCGCGTCCAGCGCCTCGCGGGCCTTGTCCGCCTTGTCCTTCGCGCCGTTGTACCGCTCGGTGGCCTCCTCGGCCTGCCGCTGGTACTCATCGACCTTCGCCTTCACCTGAGCGGGGGTGAGGCGGTTCTCGGCGTGCCCGGTGCCGTCGAGGAGGGTGGCGGACGCGGCGCCGGTGAGGGCGAGGACCGCGGCCGCGCGGGCGGTGCTGCTGGTGAGCGAGCGCTGCTTGGGCTTCCTGTGCGACGCCACTGCGGCGGTTCACCTGGTCTTTCTTGGGCATTCCAGGACATTCCGCTGATCCTGGACCCTCGTGGGGAGCGGACGGACAGGTGGCAGTCCGCCGTGAGGCGGGGACCCTCAGTTGACGGGAAGCGGACTGCCACCTGGAGGAGGAAGTTAGGCCGGAAACCGGGGGTCGTGCGGGGGATTGAACGGGAGTGCACGTATTTCGTCGCTCCCGTGACGGTGGCTGATCGCCCGGCGAGTGGGGTGGTCGGGAGTGTGGGGCGGCCGTGACCGAAGCGCCGATAGGGGCCCACCCGAGTGCCGGGTGATGATATGCGCGCGGTTAGTCTCCGGAGCCATGGACGTACTCATTCACGTGTTCGTCGGCCTGCACATCGTCGGCATCGGCGCGCTGCTCGGCGGCTTCTTCTCGCAGCTCAAGGCGATGGGCGCGGGCGAGGCCCGGATGACCCCGGCGATGCTGCACGGCGCGCTGACCATGCTGGTGACCGGCGCGGCGCTGGTCGGGCTCCATCAGGCCGACGACAACAGCGTCAACAACATCAAGATCGGGGTGAAGCTGGCGCTGCTGATCGTGGTCCTCGGCCTGGTGTATGTGAAGCGCGACGAGGAGAAGGTAGAGTCTGCCGCCTTCGGCACGGTGGGTGCCTTGACAACGGCAAACATTTTCATCGCCGTGCTGTGGACCTGACGAGCTGATCATCTGAGGTAATCACGAGACAATTCCGACACCTTTTCGACACGATCCTGAGGCAACCGTTTGCACTCGTGAGCTGTCCTGGTAAAGAGCGAGGCAGTCGAGAGGAGTGGCCATGGGGGCAGTGGGGGCAGTCAGAAGCAGGCATGGCGGGCGTGGCCGACGCGCGGGCCTCGTGCTGGGACTGGCGGGAATGACGGTGCCGCTCGCGGTCGCCGTCGCCGGTCCCGCGCAGGCTCAGGCACGGCCGGCCCAGGCGCGGCCGCTGGGCAGGTCGGCCGGATCGGTGACACCGGCCACCATGGCCGCGTCATCGTGTACGGCCGGCGTGGGGCCGTACCAGCGGCAGGCCGAGCGGTTCCTGGGCCGCCCCGTGGACGGGCGGCAGTCGCGGGCGGACTGTCTCGCGATCCAGAAGTTCCAGGTCAACCACGGCATCAGCCCGACGATCGGCTACGCGGGCCCGATCACCTGGGGCGTGATGAGCCTGATCAACACCCAGAAGGCCGCCGGAACAAACCCGAACGCGGCGAAGAAGTGCCCGACCAACAAGGGCCGCATCGCCTGTGTCGACCTCACCCGGCAGCTCAGCTGGATCCAGGACGGCTCCCGGCTGGTCTACGGGCCGGTGCCGGTGCGGTCCGGGCGGGACGGCTTCGAGACCCGCACCGGCCTGAAGAAGATCTACTGGCGCGACGTCAACCACTGGTCGACGCTCTACAAGGTCGCCATGCCCTACAGCCAGTTCTTCGACGGCGGTCAGGCGTTCCACTCGATCGCCGGGAGCGTATGGTCCCCGCCCGGCTCCCACGGCTGCGTCAATATGCGCACGGGCGAGGCCAAGAAGTACTGGAGCCTGCTGAAGAACGGCGACGACGTGTACGTCTACGGGCGCAAGCCCGGCACGTGAGCGGCGCCTGAGCCGATGACGTGACCATGCCGCTGCCCGGGGCCCCGGCCCCGGGCAGCGGCACGTCAAGGGTCCGCACGCCCCCCGTCCGCGTCCTACGCGGGCCGCACGCTCCCGTAGATCGGCATCTCGGTGATCGGCGCCTTCTTCACCACATCGCCCGGCTTCGGCGCGTGGATCATCATCCCGTCGCCGATGTAGAGGCCGACATGGCTGATGTCGTCGTAGAAGAAGACCAGATCGCCCGGCTGGAGTTCGGACGTCGAGACGCGCGTACCGGCCTTCACCTGGTCCCAGGTGGTGCGCGGCAGCGAGATCCCGGCCGTCTTCCAGGCCGCCTGCGTCAGCCCTGAGCAGTCGAAGGAGCTGGGGCCGGTGGCGCCCCAGACATACGGCTTGCCGAGCTGCGACTTGGCGAAGGCGATGGCCTGGGCCGCCTTGGAGCTGTTGGCCGGGGCCGAGGGCGTCGTCGAACCGGAGCCGCTGTCTCCGTTCGGTTGTTCCTGCTGCTCCTGCTGCTTCTTGCGCGCGGCCTCCTGGCGCTGCTTCTCGGCGAGCGCGGCCGCCTTACGGCGGGCCTCTTCCGCCTTCTTCTTCTCGATCGCCGCCAGGCGCGCCTTCTCCTTGGCGGTCAGATTCGCCAGTAGCCGCCGGGCCTCGGTCAGCTTGTCCTGGACGGTCTTCTTCTGGGTCTTCAGCTGCTTCTGCGACGCGGTCAGCGAGGCGAGGCTCTCGCTGGCCTTACCGCGCTCCTTGGCGGCGCTCGCCTGCTGCTTCTGGAAGTCGTCGACGGCCTGTTTCTGCCGACCGGTCAGCCGGTCGATCAGATGCGACTGGTCGAAGACGTCCTGTGGATCGTTGGAGAACAGCAGGGTCGCGGCGGAGCGGGCCATTCCGCCGTCGCGGTACTGGGCGGCGGCGTAGGCCCCGAGCGTGCGTCGGGCCTCGTTGAGCTTCTCGGTGCGCTCGGCGACGGAGTCCAGCAGCTTGTCGACCTTGGCCCGCTGCTGATCGGCGCGTTCCTTGGCGGCGTTGTAGCGCTGGGTGGCGCTCTCGGCCTGGTGGTAGAGGGTGTCGACCTTCTCCTTGACCTTCTCGATCGACTGGGCGGCCGGCTTGGGGTCGCCCGGCGCGGCGTTGGCCGTCTGGGAGAGGAGGGTGACGGATGCGAGAGCGGCCGTGGTGAACCCGACGGCCGTACGGCGGCCGTGACCGGTGAGCGGGGCCGGTATTCGGCTCCGCGGCTTGCGGTGCGACGCCAAGGGAGGCGACTCCTTCCGTGGACCGCCTACCGGGTTAGCTGTCGGGTTCGGGCGGTACGGAAGGTTGCCCTACGGCCGTGTCCGGGCGGCACCTGCGTGCCACGCCGTTCGGGCCGATTCACCCCGGTGTTGCGTTGTCGGGTCCCCGGCTCCGGGCGCCTTGCGGCGGTGCCGGACTCGGCGGAGGCAGCCCGTGCCGGCGTGGTTCGCCGACGGATCTTCCGGGCCGCCTGACGCAGGACGGTAGCCAACACGTGGGGCTCCTGTGAAGACTGGTGGCCGTTTTGCCCGAAACCGTTTCGTGATGTTCGGGCATCGGCTGTCAGTGGGGCGGCCTAGACTCGGGGAGCGATGAGCAGCCTCTTTGACGACAGCTTCCTGGCGGACCTCGGGCCTCCTTCGAACGAGGAGCCACCGCCGCCGCCCGAGGATTCGGCGCACCCCGGCCCCGATGGCGCCGAGGACGTGCCGCATCACCTCTTCAGCGGCGGCTTCGACGCGCCCGTGCCCCGGGAGGCCCACTACCGGGACGGTGCGGCGCGGCCCGTCGTGGACCCGTCCGCCCTGCTCGAGGGGTTGAACGAGCAGCAGAGAGCCGCCGTGGAGCACACCGGCTCGCCGCTGCTGATCGTCGCGGGCGCCGGCTCCGGCAAGACCCGGGTGCTCACCCACCGCATCGCCTATCTGCTCGGCGCCCGCGGGACGCACCCCGGCCAGATCCTCGCCATCACCTTCACCAACAAGGCGGCGGGCGAGATGAAGGAGCGGGTGGAGGAGCTCGTCGGCCCGCGGGCGAACGCCATGTGGGTCTCCACCTTCCACAGCGCCTGCGTCCGCATCCTGCGCCGCGAGTCCAAGAAGCTCGGCTTCACCTCATCGTTCTCGATCTACGACGCCGCCGACTCCAAGCGGCTGATGTCGCTGGTCTGCCGGGATCTGGATCTCGACCCCAAGCGGTTCCCGCCGAAGTCCTTCAGCGCCAAGGTCTCCAACCTGAAGAACGAGCTGATCGACGAGGAGACCTTCGCCGGACAGGCGGCAGGGGGCACCTCCCGGACGGAGTCTGGGGGAGGTTTCGAGAAGACCCTGGCCGAGGCGTACGCGATGTACCAGGCGAGGCTGCGCGAGGCCAACGCACTGGACTTCGACGACATCATCATGACCACGGTCAACCTGCTCCAGGCCTTCCCGGACGTCGCCGAGCACTACCGCCGCCGCTTCCGGCACGTCCTGGTGGACGAGTACCAGGACACCAACCACGCGCAGTACACCCTCGTGCGCGAGCTGGTGGGCACGGACACCGAGGAGACCACGGCCGCCGAGCTGTGCGTGGTGGGCGACGCCGACCAGTCGATCTACGCCTTCCGGGGCGCCACGATCCGCAACATCCTCCAGTTCGAGGAGGACTACCCCACCGCGCGCACGATCCTCCTCGAGCAGAACTACCGCTCCACCCAGACCATCCTGAGCGCGGCCAACGCGGTCATCGAGCGCAATGAGAACCGCCGCCCGAAGAACCTGTGGACCGAGGCCGGCGCCGGGGCCGAGATCACCGGCTATGTGGCCGACACCGAGCACGACGAGGCCCAGTTCGTCGCCGACGAGATCGACCGGCTCACCGACGCGGGCGACGCCAAGGCCGGTGACGTGGCGGTCTTCTACCGGACCAACGCCCAGTCCCGTGTCTTCGAAGAGATCTTGATCCGGGTCGGGCTGCCGTACAAGGTCGTCGGCGGCGTGCGCTTCTACGAGCGCAAGGAGGTCCGGGACGTCCTCGCCTATCTGCGGGTGCTGGCCAACCCCGAGGACTCCGTCCCGCTCCGCCGGATTCTGAACGTGCCCAAGCGCGGCATCGGGGAGCGCGCGGAGGCCATGATCGACGCACTGGCGCTGCGCGAGAAGATCACCTTCCCGCAGGCGCTGCGCCGGGTCGACGACGCGTACGGCATGGCCGCCCGCTCGGCCAACGCCGTCAAGCGGTTCAACACGCTCATGGAGGAGCTGCACACCATCGTGGAGTCCGGGGCGGGTCCGGCGACCGTCCTGGAGGCGGTGCTGGAGCGCACCGGCTATCTGGCCGAGCTCCAGGCGTCCACCGATCCGCAGGACGAGACCCGGATCGAGAACCTGCAGGAGCTCGCCGCCGTGGCCCTGGAGTTCGAGCAGGACCGCGGCGAGGAGAACCCCGGCACCCTCGCGGACTTCCTGGAGCAGGTCGCGCTCGTCGCCGACTCCGACCAGATCCCCGACGAGGACACCGACGGCTCCGGCGTGATCACGCTGATGACGCTGCACACCGCGAAGGGCCTGGAGTTCCCGGTCGTCTTCCTCAGCGGCATGGAGGACGGCGTCTTCCCGCATATGCGGGCGCTCGGCCAGACCAAGGAGCTGGAGGAGGAGCGGCGGCTGGCCTATGTGGGCATCACCCGGGCCCGCGAGCGGCTCTATCTGACCCGCTCGACCATGCGCAGCGCCTGGGGCCAGCCCGCGTACAACCCGCCGTCCCGCTTCCTGGAGGAGATCCCGGACCAGTATGTGCGCTGGCGGCGCACCGGGCCCGCCACCCCCTCGGCGTCCATGGGCAGCGTCGCCTCGACCCCGCCGTCGGGGCTGTCGTCCGGTCTGTCGTCGTCGCGTTCGCGCACCGGGGGCAGCGGGTTCGCGACCCGGCGGGCCAAGGAGCGTCCGGTGGTCGCGCTGGCCATCGGCGACCGGGTCACCCATGACTCGTTCGGGCTCGGCACGGTGGTGGCGGTGAAGGGCAGCGGGGACAACGCGGAGGCGACGATCGACTTCGGCGAGGAGAAGCCGAAGCGGCTGCTGCTGCGGTACGCACCGGTGGAGAAGTTGTAGCCGCAGCGACCTGAAGGGCTGAGGCTGTAGCGCGCCGGTGGCGCGCTACAGCGGTGATCCGGGTCGGGGACGGGGTCGGACCCGGGCCCGGAGCCGGTCAGGTCGGGTCGAGGCCCTTTCCGCGCAGCCAGGGCAGCGGGTCGATGGCCGAGCCACCGCCGGGGTGGACCTCGAAGTGCAGATGCGGGCCGGTGGAGTTACCGGAGTTCCCGGAGTACGCGATGGTCTCCCCGGCCTTGACGGTCCCGGAGCGGATCTTGGCGCTGCTGAGGTGGCAGTACCAGGTCTCCGTGCCGTCCGGGCTGGTCAGGACGACCATGTTGCCGTAGGCGTCGTTCCACTGCGTCGTCACGGTGCCGTCGGTGGCGGCCATCACGGGCGTCCCGTAGCTCACCGGGAAGTCGATGCCGGTGTGCACGGACATCCAGTTGATACCGGCCTGGCCGAACATGGCGCTCAGGCCGTGCTGCGCGACGGGCAGCGCGAACTTCGGGCGCAGCGCCTCCTTGCGCGCCGCCTCGGCGGCCTTGCGCTTCTTCTCGGCGGCCTGGCGCGCCTGGAGGTCGATGCGCTCCTGGGTGCGGCTGGCCCGGTCGCGGAAGTCGTCGGCGCCCTCCCGGACCCCGGCGAGCTGGGAGTCCAGCTTGCTGTTGGCCACGGAGGGCTTCACGGGGGCCGCCGCGGTGTCGGGGGCGGCCTGAGTCGTGGACTCGTCCTTCTTGTCGCTTCCCACGCCGCTGACCGAGGCGGCGGCCACGGCGGTGACGCCCAGCGCGCAGACGGAGGGGACGGCGACGGTGAGGAGCGCGGAGCGCTTGGGACGGGGCGAGGGGGTACGGCGGCGGCCGCGGCTCGCCTCCCGGCGGGGGGAGGGGGCGGATTCCCGCACGGCCGCCGCCTCGGGTTCAGGTTCCGCTTCGGGGCCCGGATCGTACGACTGGTCGGGCTCATGGACCGGGTCGAAGACGGCGGTGTGCTCGAAGCCCCCGGCCTGCTCGGCGACGGCGGCCTGCTCGAACGCGGCCGTCTCGTCGAACGCGGCGGTCTGCTCGAAGGCACCGGTCTGCTCGAAGGCACCGGTCTGGTCGAAGGAGTTGGGCTCGAACACGGCCGTCTGCTCGAAGCTGTTCGCCTCGTGCTCGGGCTGGTGCTGATGCTGGTCGAACCCTGTCTGCTCGAGCCCGGGGTGGTGGTCGAACCCCTGCTGGTCGAAGCCCGAGTGCTCGTGCCCCGCCTGGGTCAGCCCCGAGTGGTCGTAGTGCTGCTGCCCCTCGCCCACGGTCCCGTAGGCGGTGGCGTCCCAGAACTGGGTCTGGCCGGTGTCCACACCCGAGGTGTACGCCTCGGCCTCGTACCCCGCGCCGCCCGCGCCCTGGTCCCACTGGCCCGGCATCTCGGTGTGACCGGTGGCTCCCGTGTCCCACGCGCCGATGTCCCACTGAGCGCCGGTTTCGGCGTCCTGCTGGGCGGGGATACCGGTCGGCAAGTGATAGCCGGCGGCGGCCCACATCGCGGTGGTGTCGTAGGAGCCCGAGTCGTACTGAGTGGTGTCGTAGTGGGCCGTGTTGTAGTGACCCGTCTCGTACGACCCGGTCTGATGCTGGTCGGCCGCGGCCCACTGCGAGGCGTCGTACTGCCCGCTGTGGGCGCCCTGGGTGTCGTCGTACGCGCCCGGAAGCGTGCCGAAGAGCGGATCGCCGTCGCCGTAGGCCGTGGCCAGGTGGGCGAAGCTGCCGGTGGAATAGCCGTCGTACCCGGCGTAGCCGTGCGCTGTGTCCTGTCGCTGACCGTAGGCCTCGTCGTACGGATACGAGGCGTCAGGAGCGGGGACGGTCGGAGGGGCCCCCGACGGGTGACGGTCGTTCACCACCAACTTCTCTTTCGCCTCGGCTGCAGGAGAATTAGCGGCGACTGTACCCGGCGGTACGCGGCAGCGACAATCTTCAGTGAGTTTTGAGCAGTACGGCAAAGGGCATTTGGCCGCCTTTCGGCTGACTGTACGCAGTTCCTTGGCCGGGTGTTCGATTGGCGTTCGGCAATTCCGGGCCCGCCGAACTACCGCGAGGGGGCCTTGTGCCGCCGTGCGGCGGCCCCTCGTCTCATGCCACCGAGGCCGCGCCGGAGGCGTCCGTCGGCGCCTCGTCGGCGGCATCCAGGGCCTCGCGGATCCGTACGGCCACGGAGGAATGCACCGCCAGGGCGAGATGTCCGATTCCGTTGACGCGGATGTTCTGGGAGATCACATCCGGATGGTCTATCCGGGCCGTCTCCGCCGGGATCATCAACTGATCCACATCGCTCCAGAAAGCGATGAAACGCGTACGGCAATCAGGGGCAGGTTGCCGCAACTCCGTTATCACCTCGGAGTCCGGGCACATCTGGCGCACGAGTGGATGTGCGGACAACAAGGGCGCGATCCGGGTGCCGCTGTGCGGGGTGCCGAGTGTCACCAGGGTGTGGACGCGGGCGTCCCCGCCCAGACGCTGGACGTAGTAACGGGCGATCAGACCGCCCAGGCTGTGCCCGATGACGTCCACCTGGCCATGGCCGGTGCGCGCGCAGACCTCCTCGACATGGCGGCCGAGCAGCGCGGCGGCGGTGCGCAGATCGCACAGCAGCGGCGAGTAGTTGAGCGCCTGGATGTGCGGCCGGCCGTGGCGGCCGAGCGAGCGGCGCAGCGGTACGAAGACGGACCGGTTGTCGATGAAGCCGTGGAGAAGGAGGACGGGGCGGTGGGCCCGGCCGTCCATGGGCAGACGCGCCGCCGCACCGGGCGGCGGCGGAGCGGGCGGGCGCTCCTGACGCAGCCCGGTCGGGTAGAGCAGCAGATGCCCGGCGAGCAGCGCCAGGTCGAGGGCGATGGCCCGGAGCTGGCGGATCTGTACGAGGCCCATGGCGGCCGACCTCCCGCGATGCGGCGCACAGGAGGCGGCTGGAGGCTCCCCCCGCATGCCCTCATGGGCAGCCGGTCGCTTCGGGCGTGCTTCGGCCGTGGTCATGAGCCCCGGCCATGAGCCCTGGTCAGGGCGTCGGTCAGGGCGCGGGTCATGGCGGCTTCGACCGTGCGGTGGCCCGATGTCCTCCGGCACCGCACGGTGAAGGGTGCTGTGACCGCATGACGCAGGACCGCCCGTCGCACCGCGGCGCCATGCGGCTCTCGACGGCGCTGCGCGGTGCGACGGTCCCCGCTGCGGCTCCCCTGGTGTGGCCGGCCCGAAGCGTATGCGGCGTCCGCGCGGTGGATGCGCGGCGTGCGCGGATGCGGATGCGGGTACGGGTGCGGCCTTCAGTGAACGTGTCCCACGTGTGATTTCCCCCTCGCGGCGCGCCGCGAAACTGCCGGGTAGGGGATGCTGGAGATAACGTTCGTTCACGTCGATGCGGGCGAGGGCTCGAAGGGCTCGAGGGCTTGGAGGCTGCGATGGGTGTGACCGGTCCGATCCGTGTGGTGGTGGCCAAGCCGGGGCTGGACGGCCACGACCGCGGGGCGAAGGTGATCGCGCGGGCGCTGCGCGACGCGGGCATGGAGGTCATCTACACCGGGCTCCACCAGACGCCCGAGCAGATCGTCGACACCGCGATCCAGGAGGACGCCGACGCGATCGGGCTGTCCATCCTCTCCGGTGCCCATATGACCCTGTTCGCCAAGGTGCTGGAGCTGCTGCGGGAGCGCGAGGCGGAGGACATCAAGGTCTTCGGCGGCGGGATCATCCCCGAGGCGGACATCCCCCCGCTCAAGCAGCAGGGCGTCGCGGAGATCTTCACCCCGGGCGCGACGACGACGTCCATCGTGGAGTGGGTGCGCGAGAACGTCCGCCCGGTAGCCGCCTGACCTGCCGGTTCTGTGGGGGGTAGGCCTGGGGCGTACGGCGCCGGGCCGTGCGCTGCCGGGCCGTGCGGCGCCGGGCCGTGCGCTGCCGGGCCGTGCGGCGCCGGGCCGTGCGGTGCTGGGCTGTTTCGCGTCGGGCCGTGTGGCGCCCGGTTTCGCGTCGGGCCGTGTGGCGCCGGGCCGTGTGGTGCTGGGCCGTTCCGCGCCGGGCCGTGTGGCACCCGGGCCGTTCCGCGTCGGGCCGTGTGGCGCCGGGCCGTGTGGCGCCGGCCGTTCCGCGTCGGGCCGTGCGGCGTCGGGCCGTTCCGCGTCGGGCCGTGTGGCGTCGGGCCGTTCCGCGCCCGGCCGTTCCGCGTCGGCCGTACGGCGCCACTCGGGCACGCCGGAGGCCAAGGCATCCACGGGCCCCGGGCCCGGTGCGCGGATCACCCCGGTTCGAGCTCGGCTTGCATGGCCGCCCTCAGCCGGAGGGTGCCCACCAGCCGCTGGAACGCCTCCGCCCAATAGCCCCCGGCTCCTGGCGCCGCCCCCTCCGACTCGTCCGGTATCGCCGTCAGCACCTCGAGCCGATCCGCCTGCGTCGGGTCCAGACAGCGCTCGGCAAGGCCCATGACCCCGCTGAAGCTCCACGGGTAGCTGCCCGCGTCGCGTGCGATGTCCAGCGCGTCGACGACGGCCCGGCCCAGCGGCTCGGCCCAGGGCACCGTGCACACCCCGAGCAGCCGGAAGGCATCGGACAGGCCGTGGGACGCGATGAACTCGGCCACCCACTCCGCCCGCTCCCGGGCCGGCAGCGCGGACAGCAGCTTCGCCGGGTCCCGCCAGGCGGCGGGGGCCGCCTCCCCGGCCGTGACCGGGGCCACCGCCGGGGTGCCGAGCAGCGCGCGGGACCACTCCGTGTTGCGCTGCCGCACCGCGGCCCGGCACCAGGCCGCGTGCAGATCCGCCTGCCAGCCGTCCGCGACGGGCAGCGCCACGATCTCGGCGGCACCCCGTCCGCCGAACCACGCGCTCCAGCGGTCCAGCGGGGTCGCCTCCACCAACTGACCCAGCCACCACGACCGTTCCCCCCGGCCGGAGGGCGGCTTGGGCACGATGCCGTCGCGCTGCATCCCGCTGTCGCACTCGTCCGGCGGCCGGACGGTTATCCACTCGGCGGCGGTCACTTTGCCGGTGGCCGGCTCGCCGGTGGCAAGCTCACCGCCGGTCGGCTCGCCGGCCGTCACCTCGTCCGTGGTCAGCGAGACGCAGCCCCGTGACCGCTCGGCCATGCGCGCGGCGAGCGCGGAGCCGGGGAGCGCGGAAATCAGCTCGGCGGCGGTCGCCCGGACGTTCCGGCTGCGGTCGGACAGCGCCTGTTCGAGGAACGGCTCATCGGACGGGGAGAGGTCGTCGCGCAGCGAGTCCAGGAACATCAGCCGGTCCTCGGCCCGCTCGGTCGACCAGGTGCCGCTGAGCAGGGCCAGCCCCGCCGCCGGGTCGCGGTGGCGCGCCGCCGCCAGCAGCGAGACCCGCTCGGCGAACAACCCCTCCTCCCACAGCCGCTGTTCGTCCTCCGGGCCGGTGGCCACCCCGGACGGCTCCGGGAGCGCTGTGGGAGCCCGGCCCGCCGTGCCCCGCAGCGCGAACTTCCAGTCCGGGTTGAGCCGGGCCAGCCACAGCGCGCGCGGTCCGCCGAGGGTCAGTGCCTCGGGCCGCAGATCGGTGCGGGCGCGGGCCGCGTCGAGAAGCGCCGGGAGCAGTGCGTCGGGCACGCGATAGCCGTGGTGATTGGCCAGGACGAGCCACTGCGGCAGCAGCTCGGCGAGGTCGGGGGCGGAGCGCGGACCGCCGCGCCCCGGCGCCGAGCGGTCGGCGAGCAGCATCGCCAGCCTGCTGCGGGCGGCCGTGGGCAGCGCCGGGCGCGGATCCTCGGGCGCCCGGCCGGGCCCCGGCCGGGCGGGCGCGGGCCGCAGCCCGGCCCGCCGCCGCACGGTGCTGAGCGCGGCCGCGTCCAGCAGGGCGGACGGCGCGTCCTGCCCGGGGCGCGGCGCGACGGGCGGGGTGCGCCGCTCGGTGCCGAGCAGCGCGGCCGCGACGAGATCGTCCCAGGACGCGGTGGGGGTCGTAGTGGTCAACGGATGCCTCCCTGCGCTGCCGTGTCGAGGAGCGGGACGGGGGTCGGGTCCCAGGTCGTGAGGGGCGAGAAGCCGCGATGGCCGCACTCGCCGAAGACGGTGACCGGGCCACCGCCGGATATGGCCATCAGCTGCCACAGGTCGGCGCGCCCCGCGCAGCGCGGATCGACGGGCAGGGCCGAGCCGCTCCGCTCATCCGCCAGCTGCCATCCGCCGTCCCCCGGAACCGGCACCACATCGGCGAGCACGACCGGCCAGCCGTCCAGCCACGGATCCTCCCCGAGCGCCGCCCCATAGGCCGCGAGCGCGGTGTCGACATCGCACCCCTCGGGGGCCGAAGGCGTCGTGGCGGACGGGGCGTGCGGCACCTCCTCGTTCCGGGTGCTGATCGCGGCACGCAGGGGCCGGGCCGCCGGGTAATAGGTGAGGTCGGCGTCGAGGACCAGGCCGGTGGGCAGGGCGAGCTCCGGGGACTGGCCGGGGGCGCTGAACGAGAGCAGCAGTGCCATACGGTGTGTGCGCTCGCCCCGCAGCCAGATCCTGCGGGTGGTCAGCCTGCCGTCCGTGCCGTCCTGGCGGCCCAGGACCAGCCAGCGGTCCCGGATCGGCTCCCCGGTCGCCAGCAGCTCGGCCACCGGCGTCGTGAGGCCCACGCGGGTGCGCGTGGTGGCGGCCAGCTTCTCCGGCAGCCCGTCCAGGTGGAGGAAGCCCTGGTTGAGGAGGTGGGCCAGCGCGCACTCCTCCAGCAGCCGGGCGGGCCACCCCGGACCGGACGACGGAATCGCGGCCAGCTCCCGCACCCGCGTCTCGAGCCCCGGGGCCTGGGCGTCGACCATCCGCGCGGCCGTCTCGTCCCACGCCCCGTACCCGGCGCGGTCGGCGGAGGCCAGACCGTCGCGGAGCAGATCGGCGAGCCGCCGCTCCAACTCCGTGGCGCCCGAGGCGATGCGCTGGGCCCGCCGCTCCGCGCGGCGGCGGGCCGCCTCCGGATCGGCCGCGCCCCCGCTCTCCCCCTTCTCCCCTCTCCCCGCGCCGTCCCCCGTCCCGCCGCCGCGGCCCGGGCCCCCATCCCGGGCCGCGGCGGCGAGCTTCTCGGCCCGCTCCCGCCGGTCGCCGAGCCACTGCTCGGCCCACTCCGGCGGCTCCCCGCCCCCGGGCACGCCCCCCTCGCCGGACGCCCACAGCAACAGCAGGCCCAGCGCGTGCTTGCACGGGAACTTCCGGCTCGGGCAACTGCACCGATATCCGGGTCCGTTCAGATCGACCACCGTTTGGTACGGCTTGCTGCCGCTGCCCGAGCACAGCCCCCACACCGCCTGGCCGTGCGCCCCCGCGCCCGACCATGTGCCGGCCGCGGCGAGCTTGCCGCCCGCCGTGCGTGACGTCGCGTCAGGAGCCAGGGCCAGCACCTGCTCCGCCGTCCAGCGTTCCCCCTGCGGATTCATGTCTGCGACGGTACGGGCACCCACTGACAATCGCCCTGACCTGGGCGTTAGTTGGCCGGGGTCCGGTTGTCAGTGGGGTGGTGCAGGGTGGTTCACACGTCCGGAAACGGAACGAGGAAACAAGTCGTGGGGGAGCTGTGACCGTCACTGTGCCCGGAACCGAATCCACCGACAGCAGCCGAGCGGCGGGGCCCGCCGAGGCCGCCGGAGCCGCGGAAGCGCTGCGTCCGCACGCGGAGGACGCCTTCGCCGACGAGCTGAGCGCGCTCGCCGCCGCCGACGACCGTCCGCGCCCCGCGCGGTGGCGGCTCTCGCCGTGGGCGGTCGCCACCTATCTGCTCGGCGGCAAGCTGCCCGACGGCACCGTGATCACACCCAAGTACGTGGGTCCGCGCCGCATCGTCGAGGTCGCCGTCACCACCCTCGCGACCGACCGCGCCCTGCTGTTGCTGGGCGTGCCCGGCACCGCCAAGACATGGGTCTCGGAGCATCTGGCGGCCGCGGTCAGCGGCGACTCGACCCTGCTGGTCCAGGGCACCGCCGGGACGCCCGAGGAGGCCATCCGGTACGGGTGGAACTACGCCCAGCTCCTCGCCCACGGCCCGAGCCGCGACGCGCTCGTGCCGAGCCCGGTGATGCGCGCGATGGCGGAGGGCATGACCGCGCGCGTGGAGGAGCTGACCCGCATCCCGGCCGATGTGCAGGACACACTGATCACCATCCTGTCCGAGAAGACGCTGCCGATCCCGGAGCTGGGGGAGGAGGCCCAGGCGGTCCGCGGGTTCAACCTGATCGCGACCGCCAACGACCGCGACCGCGGGGTCAACGAACTCTCCAGCGCCCTGCGCCGCCGTTTCAACACGGTCGTGCTGCCGCTGCCCGCGACCCCGGAGGACGAGGTCGACATCGTCTCCCGCCGCGTCGCCCAGATCGGCCGCTCGCTGGAGCTCCCGGAGCTCCCGGAGGGCGTCGAGGAGATCCGCCGGGTGGTCACGGTCTTCCGCGAGCTGCGCGAGGGAGTGACCGGCGACGGCCGTACGAAGCTCAAGTCGCCCTCGGGCACGCTGTCCACGGCCGAGGCCATCTCCGTGGTCACGGGCGGCCTGGCCCTCGCCGCCCACTTCGGCGATGGCGTGCTGCGGGCGGGCGATGTGGCCGCGGGCATCCTGGGCGCGGTCGTCCGCGATCCGGCGGCCGACCGCGTCATCTGGCAGGAGTATCTGGAGACGGTGGTCCGCGAGCGCGACGGCTGGAAGGACTTCTACCGCTCGTGCCGAGAGGTGACCGCATGACGGGCGCCCCGCGGGCGCGGGCCGCCGGCCCGCTGCTGCTGGGCGTGCGCCATCACGGGCCCGGGTCGGCGCGGGCGGTGCGGGCGGCGCTGGAGGCGTGCGCCCCGCGTGTGGTGCTGATCGAGGGGCCGCCGGAGGCGGACGCGATCGTGCGGCTCGCCGCCGAGAAGGACATGCGTCCGCCCGTCGCGCTGCTCGCCCATGCCGCGGACGACCCGGGGCGCGCCGGATTCTGGCCGCTGGCCGGGTTCTCCCCGGAGTGGGCGGCCATCCAGTGGGCGCTGGCCCACGAGGTCCCCGTACGGTTCATCGACCTCCCGGCGGCCAACTCGCTGGCCATGTCGGCGAAGCAGACCCCGGCGGCCGCGCCCGCTCCGGCGGGACCGCCGTCCCCGGCCGCGCTCCCCGACCCGGCCGCCCCGCTCGAACCGGTGGAGCCGGGTCACCAGGCCGCTCCGGGCGCCGGCTCCGATGAGCGGCTGCGCGTCGATCCGCTGTCCGTTCTCGCCGAGACGGCTGGATACGACGATCCGGAGCGCTGGTGGGAGGACGTCATCGAGCACCGCGGCACCGGCGGCGCGGAGGCGTTCACGGCCGTGGCGGAGGCCATGGAGGCGCTGCGCGCCGAGTACGGACACGGCGGGCACGAGGACGACGCCGTGCGCGAGGCCCATATGCGGTTGCGGCTGCGCGAGGCGCGGCGGGAGTTCGGGGACGAGGTCGCCGTCGTCTGTGGGGCCTGGCACGTGCCCGCGCTGGGGGAGCGGACCACCGCGACCGCCGACCGGAAGCTCCTCAAGGGGCTGCCCAAGGTCAAGGCCGAGATCAGCTGGGTGCCGTGGACCCACCGGCGGCTGGCCCGCCACAGCGGATACGGGGCGGGCATCACCTCGCCGGGCTGGTACGACCATCTCTTCCACGCCCCCGACCGGCCCGTCGAGCGCTGGCTCACCAAGGTCGCCGGGCTGCTGCGGGCCGAGGACTTCGCGGTGTCCTCGGCCCATGTCATCGAGGCCGTGAGGCTCGCCGAAACGCTGGCCGCCATGCGCGGACGTCCGCTCGCCGGGCTCGCCGAGACCCTCGACGCCGTAAGGGCGGTGATGTGCGAGGGCTCCGACGTGCCGATGGCGCTGGTGTGGGACCGGCTGGTGGTCGGCGATGTCCTGGGCGAGGTACCCGAGTCGGCTCCGGCGGCGCCGCTCCAGCGCGACCTGACGCGCACCCAGCGCTCGCTGCGGCTCAAGCCCGAGGCGCTGGAGCGCGAGCTGGAGCTGGACCTGCGCAAGGAGACCGACGCCGGGCGCAGCCGCCTGCTGCACCGGCTGCGGCTGCTCGGGGTCGACTGGGGCAGCCCGGCCGTCTCCCGCGGCAGCACCGGCACCTTCCGGGAGACCTGGCGGCTGCGGTGGGAGCCGGAGCTGTCGGTGCGGGTCGCCGAAGCCGGGGTGTGGGGCACCACGGTGCTGTCGGCGGCCACCGCCAAGGCGGAGACCGAGGCCCGGAGCGCCAAGGGGCTCGCCGAGGTGACCGAGCTGGCCGAGCGCTGTCTGCTCGGCGCGCTCTCCGGGGCCCTTCCCGTCGTGATGCGCTCGCTCGCCGACCGGGCCGCGCTCGACGCGGACGTCGGCCATCTCGCCCAGGCCCTGCCCGCCTTGGTGCGCTCGGTGCGCTACGGGGACGTACGGGGCACCGACACCGCCGCGCTCGGCGAGGTCGCGGTGGGGCTGGCCGAGCGGATCCTGGTCGGGCTGCCGCCCGCCTGCGTCGGCCTCGACGCCGACGGCGCCGCCGAGATGCGCGGCCATATGGAGGCCGTGCACCGGGCGATCGGACTGCTGTCGGAGACGGCGACGGAGCCGGAGCCGGAGCCGGAGACCGAGACAGAGCCGGAGCCGGGGCCGGAGACCGGGACAGAGTCGGAGCCGGAGACCGGAACACAGCAAGAGGCAGGGACCGGGACAGAAGCGGAGGCAGGGGCCGGGACAGAACCGGGGGCCGGGCCAGATACAGAGCCCCAGCCGCAGCTTCAGCCGCGGGCCGGTACGCGCACGGCGGAGCCGCGCTCGGCCGGGTCCGGCGCGGCCCACGGCCTGCGGGGGCGCTGGGCGGCCATGTTGCGCTCCCTCGCCGGGCGGGACGGCACCCCCGCCACCCCCGGGCTGATCCGGGGCCGCGCCGCGCGGCTGCTGCTGGACGATGCCCGGCTCGACGAGGACGAGGCGGCCCGGCTGATGGGGCTCGCGCTCTCACCCGGCACCGAGCCGCCCGAAGCGGCCTCCTGGATCGAGGGGTTCATCGGCGGCGGCGCGGGCGGCGGCATGCTGCTCGTCCATGACGAGCGGCTGCTCGGCCTGGTCGACCGCTGGCTGATCTCCGTTCCGGCCGAGGCGTTCACCGACGTCCTGCCCCTGCTGCGGCGCACCTTCTCCGCGTACGACATGGGCGTGCGTCGCACCCTGGGCGAGCTGGTCCGCCGGGGCCCCACGGCCGAGGGGCACGACGGCGGCCAAGGCGCCCCCGCCGCACCCGGCTTCGGCCCCGGGCTGGACCCGCACCGCGCGGCGGCCGTCGTCCCGACGGTGCGCCTCCTCCTGGGCCTCGACCCGGCCCCGCACGGCAACGACACCATGGAGGCAGCCCGATGACACACGGCGACCCTCACGGCGACGGCAATCCTCACGGCGACCCCGGCCTTCATGCCGCCTCCAACACCAACGCCACCGCCGCCGCCGACCACGACCACGGTCGCGGTCAGGGCGATCAGGAACGGCTGCGGCGCTGGCGGCTGGTGCTCGGCGGCCAGGGCGCCGACGGCACCGGCTGCTCGCTCAGCGGGACCGACGCCGCCATGGACCGCACCCTCGAGGCCCTCTACGGCTCCGGAGGCGGTGACGGTCACGGCGGCGGTGGCACGGTCGCCGGGCGCAGTGGCGGCCCTCAGGGCGCCGGGAGCGGTGCGCGCTCCGGCGGGCTCGGCGGATCCGCGCCCCAAGTGGCCCGCTGGCTCGGCGACATCCGTAGGTACTTCCCCACCTCCGTGGTCCAGGTCATGCAGCGTGACGCCATCGACCGGCTGGGGCTCTCCGCCCTGCTGCTGGAGCCGGAGATGCTGGAGGCCGTGGAGGCGGACGTCCACCTCGTGGGCACCCTGCTGTCCCTCAACAAGGCGATGCCGGAGACGACCAAGAACACCGCTCGGGCCGTCGTCCGCAAGGTCGTCGAGGATCTGGAGAAGCGGCTGGCCACCCGCACCCGCGCCACTCTCACCGGAGCGCTCGACCGCTCCACCCGGATCAGCCGCCCGCGCCACCGGGACATCGACTGGGACCGCACCATCCGGGCCAACCTCAAGAACTACCTGCCCGAGCACGGGACGGTCGTCCCCGAGCGGCTCATCGGATACGGGCGGGCGGCGCGCGGGGTGAAGAAGGACGTGGTGCTCTGCGTCGACCAGTCGGGGTCGATGGCCGCGTCCGTGGTCTACGCCTCGGTCTTCGGCGCCGTGCTCGCCTCGATGCGTTCCCTGGCCACCCGGCTGGTCGTCTTCGACACCTCCGTGGTCGATCTGACCGAGGAGCTCGACGATCCGGTGGACGTCCTCTTCGGCACCCAACTCGGCGGCGGCACCGATATCAACCGCGCGCTGGCCTACTGCCAGTCGAAGATCACCCGGCCCGCCGACACCGTCGTCGTCCTCATCAGCGACCTCTACGAGGGCGGTATACGCGAGGAGATGCTGGGGCGGGTCGCCGCGATGAAGGCGTCCGGGGTGCAGTTCGTGACGCTGCTCGCGCTGTCCGACGAGGGGGCGCCGAGTTACGACCGCGAGCACGCGGCGGCGCTCGCCGCGCTGGGCGCGCCCGCCTTCGCCTGCACCCCCGATCTCTTCCCGGAGGTGATGGCGGCGGCCATCGAACGACGCCAACTGCCCATACCGGACATGGCTGTCCATCAGTGATCCAGGGCTTGCGCCGACCCCTGTGGGTCGTGCAAGGATCAACCCCGTCGCCCAGGACGTGAATCCAGCCTTCCGGTTGGTGATTGTCGTCCTGCTCAGTGCGGCCTCAAAGCCATATCGCCACGCTTACGTGCCGTTGTACGGCTCGTAGGTACGCCCCGTACTCAGGGAAGGCCCCGCTCTTGTCTGTCGTGTCCGCCATGCCTGTCACCGTGCGCCTGCCGCGCACGGTGGCCGCGCGGCGGGCGCTGCTGGCGGCGCTCTTCCTCGGTGGCTTCCTGGCCCTGGCGTTCCTCTTCGGCGGCAGCGCTCACGCCGCCGAGCGGGGCGAACAGGGCGCTGCCGGCGGCGCGTCGGCCGGCCGTTCCGCCGTCTCCGGGCTGCTCGACCCCTCGGGTGTCGAGCGGGCGCGGCAGCAGGTGGAGCGGCACGCACCGCCCGTGGTGGGGCGCACCACTCACACGGCACAGGACGTCGTACGGAAGACCGTGCGGCCCATCCAGGAGCCGGTCGAGCGGGAAGCGCAGAAGATCACCAAGCCGATCGACGATCTGGTCGGCGGCGCCACGAACGGCGAGCTGCCGGTGCGGCTGCCCGACGTCGGCATCGGTGACGCCATCGGCCTGGACTCCCCTGGTTCCGGGGCGAATCACGGCCCGGCCGCCGAGCACCACGCGGCAAAGGCCGAGCCGGTGACCGTGCACAAGGCGGCGCCCGCCGCCGCGCAGCCGATAGGGCCCGTGGCCCACACCCCGGCCGTCACCACGCACCATGACGCGGCCGCCCCCCACGCCGGGCACGGCCCCGTCGTCCGGGTGGCAGCCTCCGGCACCGGTCCGGACGGTGGCGCCCCGGCGCCGCTGCCCCTTCCGCGGTCCCCGCTCGGGGCCACCTCCCAGTGCACCGGCGACAGCGGCGCTTCCCGTGGTGGGAACACCCAGGCCGCTCTTCCGCCGTCCGGCGCGGCGTCGTTCGGGCTGAAGCCCGGCACGGTCCGCGCGGAGAGCTCGGCGCCGACGCGCGAGCGGTTCAACGAAGTCCTCGAATTCCCCGGCTAGGGCAGACCTCACCCCCGTCTGTAGAGACCTGCCGCGCGGGGGCGGGTCAGGTCTGCCCGTCCGACACCCCTCTTGACTTCGAAGGACTTCCTCCACCATGCGCAACAACCTTCGCCGCTCCATCCTCGTAGCCGCTGCCGCCACCGGTATCTGGGCCCTCGGTTCCGCCGCTGCCAGCGCCGCCGAGAACCCGGCCGTTCCCGCCACCGACGGTGTCACCAGCACCGTGGACGGCGTCACCAAGACAGTGAACAAGACCCTGCCGACCGACAAGGTGACCAAGACGGTCGACGGCGTGACCGGTGGTGTGGCCGACACCTCCAAGGTCACCGACACCGCGAAGAAGACCGTGGACGGCGCCGCCTCCACCGTGGACGGCGTCACCGCCCCCGTGCGGGACCGCGTCCCCGGCGCCGCCAACCTGCCGCGGGTCTCGGACGTCACCAAGACCGTCGAGGGCACCACCGACGGCCTTACCGGCGACGCCGCCAAGCCGGACAAGGTCGTCAAGAAGGCCCACAAGGCCGTCAAGGGCCTCCAGAAGACCGTCAAGAAGACCACCGACCTCGACCTGCCCACCGGCGAGGTCCCCGGCGTGGTGCCCAGCCTCCCCGGCCTCGGCTCGCTGCCGACCCTGCCCGACACCTCCACGCTGCCCACCGGCGAGCTGACGGACGTCAACGGCGTCACGGGCAAGCTGCCCGTCCAGCTCCCCGCCACCCCGAAGCTGCCCGCCGCCCCGGGCTCGGTCAATGACCTGCTCGCCTGCCTCTCCGGCGCCGGCATCCGCCCGGAGGAGCTGACCGGCAAGGTCCAGGGTGTCGTCGGCACCACCGCCAAGCCGGTCGTCGACGGTGTGGCCTCGGACGTGCTGCCGCCCGCCGTGCACCGCATCGTGGTCAAGGTCGTCCCGGTCGCGCAGCGGACCGTCGGTGACACCGGCGCGCTGGCCGGCGACGCCGTGACCCGCACCACCCCGTACGTCGGCGTCGTGACCGGCAGCGCCCAGGGCTTCGCGCTGGGCACCGTCTCCAACGTCGTTCCGGCCGCCCAGGACACCGTCGACCGCCTGGTGCCGGTCGTGGTGAGCGTGCCGTCCACCGCCATCCCGTTCGCGCAGGACCTGGCGGGCACCACCGTGCCGTTCGCCCAGGACCTGGCCCTGGGCACGGTCGCGGACGCCCAGACCACCGTGGGGAACGTCACGGACGGTGCGCTGAGCCTGCTCCCCGCGCTGCCCACCGACCTGACCGACGCCGCCAACATCCCGGCGCTCCCGGTCCTGCCCGCCGACCTGCCGACCGTTCCGGCCGACCTGTCGCAGCTCCCGGTCGAGCTGCCGACCGTTCCGGCCGAGCTGCCGCAGCTCCCCGCCGAGCTCCCGCAGGTTCCGGCGGACCTGCCCGCCGACCTGCCGACCGTTCCGGCCGACCTGTCGCAGCTCCCGGTCGAGCTGCCCTCCGTTCCGGCCGAGCTGCCGCAGCTCCCCGCCGAGCTCCCGCAGGTCCCGGCGGACCTGCCCGCCGTCCCGGCCCAGCTGCCGACCGTTCCGGGCACGCTCCCGACCGTCTGATCGCCCTGGCGGGCGTACGGCGGTCACGCCATGAAGGCCGGAAAGCAGTAAAACCGTAAGGCGAGCGTCATCGACCGGGCAGCCCTCGTTGGGGAGGGGGCTGCCCGGTTGCCGTATGGAGATAGATGGAAACGGTCGCGATCTGTGACCGTAATCACCGCTCCAGTGTGATCTGCGATTTAGGGCCGCACGTCCTGCGGAGATAACCTGCGAGACGGACATGCCGCGTACCCGGCGAACGTGTGCCGCCCTCGTTATAGATCGCGTCCTCACGCTGCCCCCGCGGCACGCCCGCGCAGATAACGACCGCGATATCCATGGAAAAGGGACGGACGCGCGTGGACCTGTTCGAATACCAGGCGAGGGACCTCTTCGCCAAGCACGGTGTACCGGTGCTGGCCGGTGAAGTCATCGACACGCCTGAGGCGGCGCGCGAGGTGGCCGAGCGCCTGGGCGGCCGCGCGGTCGTCAAGGCGCAGGTGAAGGTCGGCGGCCGAGGCAAGGCCGGTGGCGTCAAGCTGGCCTCCGACCCGGCCGACGCCGTGGAGAAGGCCGGCCAGATCCTGGGCATGGACATCAAGGGCCACACGGTCCACAAGGTGATGCTGGCCCAGACCGCGGACATCAAGGAGGAGTACTACGTCTCCTTCCTGCTGGACCGCACCAACCGCACCTTCCTCGCCATGGCCTCCGTCGAGGGCGGCGTGGAGATCGAGGTCGTCGCGGAGCAGAACCCCGAGGCGCTCGCCAAGATCCCGGTGGACGCCATCGAGGGTGTGACCCAGGAGAAGGCCGCCGAGATCGTCGCCGCCGCGAAGTTCCCGACCGAGATCGCGGACCAGGTCGTCGAGGTCCTGCAGAAGCTGTGGGTCGTCTTCATCAAGGAAGACGCGCTGCTCGTCGAGGTCAACCCGCTGGTCAAGACCGAAGACGGCAAGATCATCGCGCTGGACGGCAAGGTCTCCCTGGACGAGAACGCCGCCTTCCGTCAGCCGGAGCACGAGGCGCTCGAGGACAAGGCCGCGGCCAACCCCCTCGAGGCGGCCGCGAAGGCCAAGGGCCTCAACTACGTCAAGCTCGACGGCGAGGTCGGCATCATCGGCAACGGCGCGGGTCTGGTCATGTCGACCCTCGACGTCGTCGCCTACGCCGGTGAGAACCACGGCAATGTGAAGCCCGCCAACTTCCTCGACATCGGTGGTGGCGCCTCCGCCGAGGTGATGGCCAACGGTCTCGAGATCATCCTCGGCGACCCGGACGTCAAGTCGGTCTTCGTCAACGTCTTCGGTGGCATCACCGCCTGTGACGCCGTCGCCAACGGCATCGTCCAGGCCCTGGAGCTGCTGAAGTCCAAGGGCGAGGACGTCTCCAAGCCGCTGGTCGTGCGCCTCGACGGCAACAACGCGGAGCTGGGTCGCAAGATCCTGACCGACGCCAACCACCCGCTCGTTCAGCAGGTGGACACCATGGACGGCGCGGCCGAGCGTGCCGCCGAGCTGGCTGCGAAGTAAGGGACGAGGTCACCAGAAACCATGGCTATCTTCCTCACCAAGGAAAGCAAGGTCATCGTCCAGGGGATGACCGGGTCCGAGGGGCAGAAGCACACCCGTCGGATGCTTGCCTCGGGCACCAACATCGTCGGCGGTGTGAACCCCCGCAAGGCCGGCACCACCGTGGACTTCGACGGCACCGAGATCCCGGTCTTCGGCTCCGTCAAGGAGGCCATCGACGCCACCGGCGCCGATGTCACGGTCATCTTCGTCCCGGAGAAGTTCACCAAGGGCGCGGTCATCGAGGCGATCGACGCCGAGATTCCGCTCGCCGTCGTGATCACCGAGGGCATCGCCGTCCACGACTCGGCGAACTTCTGGGCCTACGCGGGCAAGAAGGGCAACAAGACCCGCATCATCGGCCCGAACTGCCCGGGTCTGATCACGCCGGGTCAGTCGAACGCGGGCATCATCCCGGCCGACATCACCAAGCCCGGCCGGATCGGTCTGGTGTCGAAGTCCGGCACCCTGACCTACCAGATGATGTACGAGCTGCGGGACATCGGCTTCTCGTCCTGCGTGGGCATCGGCGGTGACCCGATCATCGGCACCACCCACATCGACGCCCTCGCCGCCTTCGAGGCCGACCCCGACACCGACCTGATCGTCATGATCGGCGAGATCGGCGGCGACGCCGAGGAGCGGGCCGCGGACTTCATCAAGGCCAACGTCACCAAGCCGGTCGTCGGCTATGTGGCGGGCTTCACCGCGCCCGAGGGCAAGACGATGGGCCACGCGGGTGCCATCGTCTCCGGCTCCTCCGGCACCGCTCAGGCGAAGAAGGAGGCCCTCGAGGCCGCGGGCGTGAAGGTCGGCAAGACCCCGTCCGAGACCGCGCGCCTGGCGCGCGCCGCCCTGGCCGGCTGACGCCGCCACGGCTCGATGCCACGGGCCCGCACCACCCTGGGTGGTGCGGGCCCGCGCCGTTCCCGGGCGACGGATACCCGGGGGCGGACATCGACAAGCCACCCATTCGTCCCACAGCGCCATAAAAGACGCATAAGCGGACTAGCCGCGACACGGCGACCAAACCCTTGATGTGAGGATGAAACGGCTGTTATTGGCAGCATGGTCACGTGACGCAAACGACCGATCGCAGCCCGTCGGTGTCCTCACGTGACCGTTCCACGCCCCGGCGCTCCTCCGCCATCAGGGAGGCGTTCCTCGGCGGTGTGGTCGCCGCGGGGCTCGGCCTCGGCACGTTCGCCGTGGTCGTACTGCTCCTGTGGATCACCTCCTCGTCCCCCGCCAGCAGCCCCGACGGGGCCCTGCATGTCGCCGCCGACCTGTGGCTGCTCGGCCATGGCGCCGACCTCGTGCGCACCGAGACGCTCTCCGGCCACACCGCGCCCGTCGGGCTGACCCCGCTGCTGCTCGGCATGGTGCCGTGCTGGCTGCTCTACCGGGCCGCCCAGCACGCCGTCTACCAGGCGGAACCGGACGAGGGCGAGGGGCAGGAGGGGCGGGAGGGGCAGTGGGTGCCCGAGGGCTCCGTCGTCGATCCGGAGTCCGTCGTCGAACCGCGCACCGCCTTCGCCTGGGTGACCGGCGGCTATCTGATGGTCGGCACCGCGGCCGCGCTGTACGCCTCGGGCGGGCCGCTGCATGTCGACCTGCTCAGCGCGCTGCTGCATCTGCCGGTCGTCGCCGCGGCCATCGCCGCCGTCGGCGTCTGGACGGCGAGCGGACGGTTCCCGCTCCGCCTGCCCGGCCGTGTGAACGCCGGACTGCGGCGGCTCCCCGGCATCGGCCCGACCGTACGGACGGCCGCGTCCCTGGCCGCGTCCTTGGCCGCCTCCCTGGCCGCGCGCGGCTGGTGCCGGCGCCACCGGCTGACCGCGGCGCTACGGGCGGGGACCAGCGGTCTCGTCGTCCTGCTCGGCAGCGGTGCGCTCCTTACGGCGACCTCGATGCTGAGCCACGCGGGCGCCGTCCAAGTGACATTCCTCAACCTCAGCGATGTGTGGTCGGGGCGGTTCGCGGTGCTGCTGGTGAGCCTGGCGCTGCTGCCGAACGCCATCGTCTGGGGCGCCGCGTACGGGGTCGGCGCGGGCTTCACGGTCGGCGGCGGCAGTGTGGTCGCGCCGCTGGGCATCACCTCCTACCCCCAGCTGCCGCACTTCCCCCTGGTCGCCGCGCTGCCCACGGACGGCTCCGGCGGGCCACTGGTCTGGCTCACGGGAATCGCGGCCGGGGCGTCGGTGGCCTGGTTCATCGGGGTCGCGGCGGTGCGGCGCCCCGGCAAGGGCGAGCCCAGGCCGCCCTGGGGCTGGGGCGAGACGCTGATCCTCGCCGGGCTGGCGGCGGGCGGCTGCGCGGCCGCGATGGCGCTGCTGGCCGGGGTCTCGGGCGGCCCGCTGGGCATCGGCATCCTCGCCGACCTGGGCCCGAGCTGGTGGCGTACGGGCATGATCACGCTGGCCTGGACGGGAGTGATCGGGGTGCCCGGTGCGGTGGTGCTGCGCTGGTACCGGTTGTGCGTTCCTACGAGGGCCTCCTGGCCGGAGTGGAAGGCGACGCGGGCGGCGCGGCGGGCGTCCCGCGCACAGGCCCGAACGGAGGCCAAGGAGGCCCGTGCGGTGCGGGCTGCCGCCAAGGCGGAGGCCCGTGCGGTGCGGGCCGCGGCCAAGGCGGAGGAGGCAGAGGCCCGGGCGGCGATGCGGCCTCCGGTGGCCTCGCCCATGGAGTCCGCCGAGGTGCGCGAGGCGATGGCCGAGCCGTGGTGGCAGTGGCTGCGGCCGGGGGCATCGGACGCCCAACGCAAGCGGAACCGGAAGCTGGATGCTGGCGGTGGTGCTGGTACGGAGGCGGGGGTCAGCACGATGGCCGGGCTCGCGACCCCGGCGGGCACCCCGAACGCCGCCGGGACGGCGGACCGCCCACGCCGCTGGACGCTGAACCGAAAGCGCACCCCCGAGCCACACCCGCACCCGCACCCGCACCCGCAGCCACCCACCGAGCCCCAGCCCGCGACGCCTGACCTGCCACCCCCACTGGACGACACCCGCCGCGAACCGTAACGACCTCGCCCCGGTGGCCGCAGGGGCCTGTCCGGGGCGGAAAATCCAGCCCCTCCGGCGTTTGAGGAGCGGGGTCCGGGGCGGAGCCCCGGCGGGGTGAGGGGGCGGAGCCCCCTCCTTCGGGAAGGGGCGGGGTGGGGGCTTTCCGCCGGAGGCGCCCACGACCCGTACCCGGTATTCGGCCCCGGGACCGGGCGCCTCTTCGGCGAGGCCGCCGTCAGTCCTGCGTGCTCAGCAAGGGACGCAGCTGCTCGGGCAGCAGCGTTTCGCAGTCATGACGGGAGCTCTGGGTAAGGGCGTCGTCCACGCACGTGTAGTAGTCGTTGTAGACGACCTGGAAGCTGAACGTCGCCGCGACGATGGCGAGCGCGAGCCCACCCGTCACCAGACCGCTGATCGCCGCCGTCGCCTGCGGCTTGGCGCTGCCGGGCGCGGGCAGTGGCGCCGGGGTGGCGCCCGGGGGCGGGGGCGGGGCGTTCAGGGGCGCGGCAGCGGTCGGCGGCGGCGTTGCGCGGCGCGCCTTGGCCCGCAGCGAGCTGATGCCCCAGTACAGGGCCAGCGTCCCGAGCAGCAGCGCGATCTGCGGCAGGCTGAAGAGCGCGAAGAAGAACGCCCACATGCCCGCGAGCAGCGCGTACCGGGCGCGCCGCTGGGCCGGGTCGGTGGGGTCCCAGCGCGGGCCGCTGGGGCCGGCGGGGCGGTTGGGGCCGGTGCCGAAGCTGCCGCCCTGGCGGCTGGGCTGGCGGCTGCTCCACTGGCTGCCCCAGGCCGGAGGCTGCTGGTCGTCCTCACCGCTCTGCCCGTCGGTGTCGTCCGGCCGGGGCTGCCACGGCTGGTCGGGCCTGCCCTCGGGCGGCGGGGCGAACGGATTGTCCTCGTGCTGGTCCCCGTTCCGCCCGCCGGGGGCCGAGGAGGACGGATTGTTCTCGTGCTGGTCCCCGTTCCGCCCGCCGGGGGCCGAGGAGGACGGCGACTGCTGCTCCCGGAGCAGCGGCGTCGTACGCGACATGCGGGCGCGCCTCATCGCCGCCCCCCGGTCGTGGCGGGAGACGGAGTGAGGTGATGAGCCGCGCGGCGGCGTCGGTCCGGCATGTGGAGTGTGTCTTCCCCTTGTGTCGTCGTCCTGCACGCCGGGGGCGTGTACGGCTCGAGGCGGTCGTTCCCACGGCGTCAGTTGGATACGCAGTCCAGACGCTACCTCCCGTGCCCGCCCCCGTCCCCTGGGGGCCGCTTCGTGTGCCGGTATCGTTGCTGACGGTCGGCGGCTTCGTAGAGTTCCCCGGAATTGATGAGTCCGCGACCTTGTACGACCACACAAACGGCAGCACCGCCCGCGAGAAAGAGCCCCGCCGTGGCCTCCCCGCCTTCCCCCGCCAGCCCTGCCCGCCCCGGGCGCCCGGTCCGCCTCGTCGTACTCGTCTCCGGTTCCGGTACGAATCTGCAGGCGCTGCTCGACGCCATCGCCGCCGAGGGCGTGGCCCGCTACGGCGCCGAGGTGGTGGCCGTGGGCGCCGACCGCGACGGCATCGAGGGCCTGGCGCGCGCCGAGCGCGCCGGGATCCCCACGTTCGTGTGCCGGGTCAAGGACCACGCCGACCGCGCCGAGTGGGACGCGGCGCTGGCCGAGGCCACCGCCGCCCATGAGCCGGACGTGGTCGTCTCGGCCGGGTTCATGAAGATCCTGGGGCCCCGGTTCCTCGCCCGGTTCGGGGGCCGCTGCGTCAACACCCACCCCGCGCTGCTCCCGAGCTTTCCCGGTGCCCATGGCGTACGCGACGCGCTCGCGCACGGTGTGAAGGTGACCGGATGCACCGTCCACTTCGTCGACGACGGGGTCGACACCGGCCCGATCATCGCCCAGGGCGTGGTCGAGGTCCGGGACGAGGACGACGAGTCCGCTCTTCATGAGCGGATCAAGGAAGTCGAGCGCTCGCTGCTCGTCGAGGTCGTGGGGCGTCTGGCGCGTCACGGCTACCGCATAGAGGGACGAAAGGTAAGGATCCCGTGACCGCCGAAGGTACCAAGCGGCCCATCCGCCGCGCGCTGGTCAGCGTCTACGACAAGACGGGTCTCGAGGAGCTGGCCCGAGGGCTGCACGCGGCGGGTGTCCAGCTCGTCTCGACCGGCTCGACGGCCGCGAAGATCGCCGCCGCGGGCGTCCCGGTCACCAAGGTCGAGGAGCTGACCGGCTTCCCCGAGTGTCTCGACGGCCGCGTCAAGACGCTGCACCCGCGCGTCCACGCGGGCATCCTGGCCGACCTGCGGCTCGACTCGCACCGTGCGCAGCTCCAGGAGCTGGGCGTGGAGCCCTTCGAGCTGGTCGTGGTCAACCTCTATCCGTTCCGCGAGACGGTCGCCTCGGGCGCCTCGCCGGACGAGTGCGTCGAGCAGATCGACATCGGCGGGCCCTCCATGGTCCGGGCGGCCGCCAAGAATCACCCGTCCGTGGCCGTGGTCGTCAACCCCGAGCGGTACGACGACGTCCTCAAGGCCGCCGCGGACGGCGGTTTCGACCTGGAGGGGCGCAAGCGGCTGGCGGCCGAGGCGTTCCAGCACACGGCGGCGTACGACGTGGCGGTGGCCAACTGGTTCGCGGCGGACTACGTGGCGGCGGACGACTCCTCCTTCCCGGAGTTCCTGGGCGCCACCGTCACCCGTAAGAACGTGCTGCGCTACGGCGAGAACCCGCACCAGCCGGCCGCGCTCTACTCCGACGGCAGCGGTAAGGGGCTCGCGGAGGCCGAGCAGCTGCACGGCAAGGAGATGTCGTTCAACAACTACACCGACACCGAGGCCGCCCGCCGGGCCGCGTACGACCACACCGAGCCCTGTGTCGCGATCATCAAGCACGCCAACCCGTGCGGGATCGCGATCGGGGCGGATGTCGCCGAGGCGCACCGTAAGGCGCACGCCTGCGACCCGCTGTCGGCCTTCGGCGGGGTGATCGCCGTCAACCGCCCGGTGTCGGTCGCCATGGCCGAGCAGGTCGCCGAGATCTTCACCGAGGTGATCGTCGCCCCGGCGTACGAGGACGGCGCGGTCGAGGTGCTGGCCCGTAAGAAGAACATCCGCGTGCTGCGCTGCGCGGAGGCGCCGGCGGACCTCGCCGAGCAGCGTCCCATCGAGGGCGGCCTGCTGCTGCAGGCCAAGGACCGTCTCCAGGCCGAGGGCGACGACCCGGCCAACTGGACCCTCGCCACGGGCGCGGCGCTGGACGCCGACGGCCTCGCCGAGCTGGCCTTCGCCTGGCGCTCCTGCCGCGCGGTGAAGTCCAACGCGATCCTGCTCGCCAAGGGCGGCGCCACGGTCGGCGTCGGCATGGGCCAGGTCAACCGCGTGGACTCGGCGAAGCTGGCCGTCGAGCGGGCCGGTGCCGAGCGCGCCGCCGGTTCGTACGCCGCCTCCGACGCCTTCTTCCCGTTCCCGGACGGCTTCGAGGTGCTCGCCGAGGCGGGCGTCACGGCCGTGGTGCAGCCGGGCGGCTCGGTCCGTGACGAGCAGGTGGTGGAGGCCGCCCAGAAGGCGGGCGTCACCATGTACTTCACGGGCACACGCCACTTCTTCCACTGAGTGACCGCCGAGCGAGCACAGGAGGCCGCACCCCGACCGGACCACGGGGTGCGGCCTTCGCCGGTCCGGCACCGACCGGCCCCTGATTGGATCCGACGTCCCCGCATCCGGGAGGATGAAGCCATGACCGCCCAGATTCTCGATGGCAAGGCAACCGCAGCCGCGATCAAGTCCGATCTCGTCAGCCGCGTGGAGGCGCTCAAGGCCAAGGGCATCCATCCCGGCCTCGGCACGGTGCTGGTGGGCGAGGACCCCGGCAGCAAGTGGTACGTCGCGGGCAAGCACCGCGACTGCGCCGAGATCGGCGTCGAGTCCCTCCGGCGCGACCTGCCCGAGACCGCCACCCAGGAGGAGATCGAGGCGGCGGTGCGGGAGCTCAACGAGGACCCGGCCTGCACGGGCTACATCGTCCAGCTGCCGCTCCCCAAGGGCATCGACACCAACCGGGTGCTGGAGCTGATGGACCCGGCCAAGGACGCCGACGGACTGCACCCGATGAACCTCGGCCGGCTGGTGCTCAATGAGAGCGGCCCGCTGCCGTGCACGCCCCAGGGCGTCATCCAGCTGCTGCGCCACCACGGTGTGGAGATCAATGGCGCGCATGTGGTGGTCGTCGGCCGGGGCATCACCGTGGGCCGGTCGATCGGGCTGCTGCTGACCCGCCGCTCCGAGAACGCCACGGTCACCCTCTGCCACACCGGCACCCGCGACCTGCCCGGGATCCTGCGCCAGGCCGACATCATCGTGGCGGCCGCCGGGGTGCGGCATCTGATCGGCCCGGATGACGTGAAGCCGGGCGCGGCGGTGCTCGACGTGGGCGTCAGCCGGGACGAGCACGGCAAGATCGCCGGCGATGTGCACCCCGGTGTGGCCGAGGTCGCTGCCTGGATCTCGCCGAACCCGGGTGGCGTCGGCCCGATGACCCGCGCCCAGCTGCTGGTCAACGTGGTGGAGGCCGCGGAGCGGAACGCGAAGGCGGACGCCGACGCCGGTGCCGGCCATGACGGCTGAGGCGAGCGAGCCGGCGGCCGGGGAGCAGCGGCAGACGCCGCCGGCGCAGCCTTCCGGCCCCGCCCGGCTCATCCGTAAGTCGCGCCGCTTCCCGCTGATCACCCGGGACACCGCGCGTCCGGAGGGCGGCGGCCGGGCCGCGCCCGGTGCCGCTCCGGCGCCCGCCCGGCAGTGGCCGCTGCTCGCGGTGATGGGCGGGGTGGGCCTGGGACTGCTGATCGTCGCCCTGGACGCGTTCCGGGCGGGCACCGTGCTGATCGGGCTGTCCCTGCTGGCGGGCGCCTTCATACGGTGGGCTCTGCCCGAGGTGGGGATGCTCGCGGTGCGGTCGCGCTTCACCGACATGCTGACCTACGGGCTGCTGGGCGCGGCGATCGTGCTGCTGTCCCTGATGGCCCAGCCGGATCCATGGGTGTCGATCCCGTTCCTGGATGACGTGGTGCATTTCACGGTGCGCTAGCCGATGGCATGAAACGGCGGCCCGTCCTCTCCCCCGTGGAAGGACGGGCCGCCGTCGTTGTGGCCGGATCCGAACGGTCCGGCGGCGGTCCGCCCTCTCCCCCGAAGAAGGACGGACCACCTGGTAATCAGGGTTGTGTGTGGACTGTGCCGGGGCAATGACCGTCGGAACCCTGTGGCGCGGAAGTGACCGTTCCAGCACGAGATCTCGGCCGTGCAACGACGAGCCGGGCGCGGCGGAGTGCGCACCGGTGCACGAAATGCTCCGATGCGCCCCCACCCGAGGAGCTGACATCCTGGGGCAAGGCGTCCCTTTGGGTAGGCAGTTCGGGGCCCGGGGACGCCAACAGGGGCCGTAGCGCGGGGGATTGACAGCACGTGCGGGGGGACAGGGGGAGGCAATGCCTCGTTGGAGGGACCTGCCGGAGGGACTCGATCCGCAGGTACAGGAGTTCACCGGTCAGCTGCGCACGATCGTCGAGCGCAGCGGGCTGAGCGTCGTCGCCGTCGCCGACCGCACCGGCTACAGCAAGAGTTCATGGGAGCGCTATCTGGGCGGGCGGCTGCTGCCGCCGCAGGGCGCGGTGGAGGCCCTGGCCGAGGCCACGGGCGCCGATGTCCATCACCTCAGCACCCTGTGGGAGTTGGCGGAGCGGGCCTGGAGCCGCTCCGAGATGCGGCACGACGTCACGATGGAGGCCATCAGCGTCGCGCAGGCGCGGGCCGCCATCGAGGAGTTCGACCCGGCGGCGCAGGGGGCGGGCGCCCGGAAGAACGGCCGCCCCTCGAAGAAGAGCCGGCCGAGCGTGGAACTGCCCGAACCCGATCAGCCGTTGGTCGCGACGGCCCCGGTGTTCTCGGCTCACGCGGCACCGGCCGAGCGGGTGCCGGGCCCCTCCGGCCCGCCGTCGCCCGCCGTGTCCCCTCCGTCGCCGTCCTCGCCGTCCCCCTCGCCCTCCGGGACGGTACGGAAGCGTGTCGCGCTGTTCACCGGGGGCCTCGTCGGCGCGCTCTTACTCGTCGCCGGTGCCGTCCTGCTGATCGATGCGGGCGGCGACGGCGAGAAGCGCGGGGAGCGGCCGACCACCGCACCGGCCACCAGCGCGCGTCAGCTGCCGGCGGGCGTCAAGTGCGCGGGGGAGGACTGCGGCGGCCAGGATCCGCAGGCCATGGGGTGCGGCACCGCCGCGACGACCACCGCGGACGCCACCGTCGGCACCGCGTATGTCGAGGTCCGCTACAGCAGGACCTGCCGGGCGGCCTGGGCCCGTATCACCCGGGCGGCCCCGGGCGATGTGATCCAGATCAAGGCGCCGGGCGCGCGGGGTGGCGCGGACCGCGCCCGGAACGGCAGGGCCGGCGCCGACGGCGACGCCTACACCACGATGATCCCGGTGGACGCCACCGCGCGGACCACCGCGTGCGCCACGCTCACGGGCGGTACGCGCGGCTGCACGGCCCCCGGCGATCAGGGGTGAGCGCGGGCGGGGGAGGCCCGTCCGGGGGAATTCGGAAACAGGGGGAATGAGCCAGGGGAATCGGGGCAGGCGGTGTCCGAGCCCCCCACGGGTGCGGCACTGGGCGGCCGCCTGCACTCCCCCTCCTGGCAGGCGGCCGCCAAAGTGCGCGAGGTCCGGACGCGCGGTGAGCGGTTACACAGTGGCCCGAGAGAACCTGGGCCAGGTGCCGTCGGATAGCCTGACGCAGGTATCTCGACACCAAGAGATCTTGGACTGACAACACAGCGCAGGAGACCGCCATGACCCGCACTCCCGTCACCGTCACCGTCACCGGCGCGGCCGGCCAGATCGGCTACGCGCTGCTCTTCCGCATCGCCTCCGGTCAGCTCCTCGGCGCGGACGTGCCGGTCAAGCTGCGTCTCCTGGAGATCCCGCAGGGGCTGAAGGCCGCCGAGGGCACCGCGATGGAGCTCGACGACTGCGCCTTCCCGCTCCTCCAGGGCATCGACATCTCGGACGACCCGAACGTGGGCTTCGACGGTGCGAACGTCGCCCTGCTCGTCGGCGCCCGCCCGCGTACCAAGGGCATGGAGCGCGGCGATCTGCTGGAGGCCAACGGCGGCATCTTCAAGCCGCAGGGCAAGGCCATCAACGACCATGCCGCGGACGACATCAAGGTCCTGGTCGTGGGCAACCCGGCCAACACCAACGCGCTCATCGCGCAGGCCGCCGCGCCGGACGTACCGGCCGAGCGCTTCACCGCGATGACCAGGCTGGACCACAACCGCGCCCTGTCGCAGCTCTCGAAGAAGACCGGCGTCCCGGTCGGCGAGATCAAGAAGCTGACGATCTGGGGCAACCACTCCGCCACCCAGTACCCGGACGTCTTCCACGCCGAGGTCGCGGGCAAGAACGCCGCCGAGGTCGTCAACGACGAGCAGTGGCTGGCCGACACCTTCATCCCGACCGTCGCCAAGCGCGGTGCCGCGATCATCGAGGCGCGCGGCGCCTCCTCGGCCGCCTCCGCCGCCAACGCCGCCATCGACCACGTCCACACCTGGGTCAACGGCACCGACGCCGACAACTGGACCTCCGCCGGTGTGGTCTCCGACGGCTCGTACGGGGTGCCGGAGGGCCTGATCTCCTCGTTCCCGGTCACCGCCGCGAACGGGAAGTTCGAGATCGTCCAGGGCCTGGACGTCAACGAGTTCTCGCGGACCCGCATCGACGCGTCGGTGAAGGAGCTCGAGGAGGAGCGCGAGGCCGTGCGGGGTCTCGGCCTGATCTGACGCGCCCCACCGAGGCCGTTTCCGAAGGGTCACACTCCGGTTTTCACTCCGGAGTGTGACCCTTCGGCTATTCGCTGTAATTGCGGGCCATCTTCCCCTAGCGTGGAGGTAGTTGCTACGGCCTCGGGGGGAAACATGGCCAACACGCGCGATGATCATTCTTTAGGCGATCACTCCGCTCATCTGCCGCGGCCGCGGCCGGACTCTTCACCGGTCGTCCCCTCTCCTCCTGCAGCCGACGATGCGTCCCCCTATGCCACCAGCGAGGCCACCCGGCTGCTGTGCGCGGGCACCTATCTGGACGACGACTTCCGGGACGCGGTCCTGGACGAGCTGTATGTCCACGAGGAGCGGGCCGTGGCGCCCTCGCTGGGCGTCGACGCGGCCCGGGTGCTCGCGCACGCGCTGCGCGCTCGCCGTCTGGAGGCATGCTGGACCGCGCTGCTGGTGTCCTTATGGGTGCTGGACTTTCTGCTGGCGCAGGGCTTCTTCTATCTGTTCCTGCTGTCCTGCGCGCTGCTTCTGCTGGCGGCCTGGGCCAGGGGCGGCGCCATGGGCCCCTTCCGCGCCGACTATCCCGGGGCCGACGGGGTCACCGTCACCCGGCGGCGGGCGGCCGCGGTGCTGCGCGTGCTCGGCTGTCTGATCCTGCTGTCCTATGCGGTCTCCGCCGGGACACAGGCGTTCACGGGCGAGCCCGGTACGAGCGGGCTGCAGGACGTCGCACCGGCCCTGGCGGCCGGGTCGGACACCAGCGCCGCCTGGTTCGCGCTGGTGATCCCGGCCGTGATGGCCGCCGCGGTCGCCCTGCACCGTGAGCATGTTGCCCGGGTGCTGGCCACCGACCTGGAGCCGGAGACCTTCTCCGACCTCGCCGCGGACCCCGCGGAGCGGTTCGAGGGCGGGCGCTTCCAGCGGGTGCGGGCCCTCATCCGCCGCGAGCAGCACTCACCGGTGATCCTCTACCACGATCGCCACCCCTTCCTCGGGGCCGGCACCGCCCATGACACCTGGACCCTCGCCGTCGAGCTGCGGCCGCGTGAGGGCGGCGATCCGGCGCCGCTGGACAACCGCGTGATCCTGGAGCGGATCCGCCCGCTGGTCGAGAAGTTGCGCACCCCCTCGACCCAGGGCACCGCCGCCGTTCAGGGCGCCGCCTCCGCTCAGGGCACCGCCCGGCCCGCCGCCGCGAGCCGCGACCGGCTGCGCGGCCTGGAGCTCGACGAATGCGTCTTCCTCAAGGTCACCGGACTGCGGAGCCGCTCCTTCGTGCCGTACGGCGAGGCGGACTTCGCCCGGGAGCGGGCGGAGGCCGTAGAGGAGGGCGGAGAGGTCCGCCGGCACTTTCTGCGCATCCGCGTCGGCGCATGGCGGGAAGAGGTGGTCACCACCGTCTTCGTGCGGGTGCATACGCAGGGCGGCATGCTGATGCTGGAGTTCGCGCCGCATGTGCTGCGCCCGATCCGGCCGGACTTCCGGGCGGTCGACCGGCTCTCCGACTCGCACCGCCGCGGCGGGTTGCCGGGGAAGGCGGTCTGGGCGCTCGGGAGGACCCCCACGGCGGCGGGCCGGGCGGTCATTCACGCCTTCCGCTCGGCCGCCTTCGTCTGGCGGATGTACGCGGGGGGTTATGAGGCGGCCATCCCCGACGGGCCCTGGATCTCGGTGCGGGAGCTGGGCAGCGACGCCGGCGCATCGCTCTTCCAGGAGATGGACGTCAGCCGCTATCTGAAGAGCGTCGAGGACCGGGTGGCCAATGGCGTGCGAAGGGCGCTCGACGAAGCCGGCTGGGAGACCGGCGAGTTCGAGCAGAAGGTCATCAATGTGAGCGGCGGCGGGGTCTTCATCGAGTCCGCGGCGAACAGCGCCTTCGGCTTCGGTGACCACAACACGATCAGCAACACCACCGGAACCAATGGAGCGGGAGGCGGCCATGGCGATGGCTGATACGGAGGACGGCAGCGGTGTGGGTGGCGGCGGTGCGGACCACACGACCGGCGCGGGCGGTGGCGAGGGCCCGGCGGGCGGCGGCGGACGCACCTTCGGGGACATCAGGTTCGGCAAGGTGAGCGGCAGTGCCATCGGCATCGGCGACCACAACCACATTGTGAACGGATCGCAGGGGGAGGCCCCCTGCGACCCCGCCTATCAGGAGCTGCTGGAGGCCGTTCGGCAGCTCGCCGAGGATCTGCGGCGGATGGTCCCGAGCCCGGAGGTCGGCGCGCTCTCCGATGAACTGGACCAGACCCAGGACGAGATCCAGCGCACCGGCCGGGCCGGGGCCGGTCGACTGGCCAGGATCCGGGTGATGTTGCAGGACGCGAGCGCCAGTGTCGGCATGCTCGCCTCCGGCGTCGCCGTCGGACAGGCGGTCGGCGCGCTCCTGGGCGGCTGAGATGAGCACACCGGGCGGCGAGGGGGGCCGTCGATGGGACGAGGAGGCCCAGCGGTGGGTGGGGGAGGGCGCGGAGCCGCCCGCCCCGGGCCGAAGACCACCCAATCCGCATCTGGGCACGGTGCTGCTGGCGGTGCTCGCCGTGGTCCTGGTCGGCGGGATCGGCGTCGGCGCCTGGAAGCTGGTGTCGGGCGGCGGGGATGACACGTCCGGGGCGGACGGCGGTTCGCCCTCGGCCTCGTCCTGGTCACCGTCGCCGGAGCAGCCCTCGGCGGTGCCGTCGGAGCCGTTCTCGGAGACGACCTCGGCGCCGCCGTCGGTGTCCGTGGACAGCACACAGGGGCCGCCGGCGGACTATGTGCGCACCACCGACGCTGAGGGGTTCCGGCTGGATGTGCCCAGGGACTGGCAGCGGGTCAAGCGGGATACGGGAGTGTTCTACGAATCGTCCGACGCGAGCAGCCTGATCCAGGTCTTCGCGCTGACCGAGCCCGACGTCACCCCGTACGAGGCGCTGCGCCAGGCGGAGGCGGGGCTCAAGAAGAACCCCGGCTACCAGCGGTATGAGCTGAAGCGGCTCGGTCCCGGCGACGACGCGGACGCGGAGCTGGAGTACGGCTACCGCAGCGCCAAGTACGGCCCGCGCCGCATACTCGACCGCGCCTTCACCGGCCCGGACCAGGTGCAGTACGCGGTGCTGGTCGCGGGCCCGGCCGACGACTGGCCGCAGCAGCGGGAGCGGCAGCGCATCGTGCTGGCGTCCTTCTGCCCCACCGCCTACTGCCCGGCCAGCTGACCGGGGCGGCGGGGTGGGCACAGGGCGGGGCGCCTTAGGCGACATATCCGTATCGGTGGGGTGACCGAGGGTGGGGAGGCCCTCGAACCGGGTACACCGATGTCGGCCGGCACGGGTTGTCGGCTTATGGGAGCAGAGTTCCACTATCGGGGGGATAGATGAGCATGCATGACGGGGGAGTGCCGGGGGCGCCCGAAGCGCCGGGAGGGCCCCGGCAGGACGCCAGGCGGGCACTGCGGGCCTTGGCGGTGACGATCTTCCTGGCCGCGGGGATCGCGTTCTCCGGCTGGGTGGCCTTCGGCGGCGACGGCACTTCCCGCCATCAGGCGGGTCCGCTGCCCTGGGACCAGGAGAGCCCCACGGCCACGCCGAGCGCGGACGCCTCGCAGCCGAGCGATCTCTATCCCTCGCCCGGCCCCGAGACCGGTGGGCCCACCGGTCTCCCGACCGATCTCCCCACGGACCTGCCGACCGGGGCGTCCCCGTCCGCGACGCCCTTCGGCACCCCGTCCTCCCCCTCCCTGACCGGTGCCGCCCCGCCCGCGGGCTACCGCACCCAGGCCGACCCCGCCGGATACCACCTCGCGGTCCCGGACGGCTGGGAGCGGACGACCGAGGGCCCCAGCGTCTACTACACCTCGCCCGACGACAGCACCGTGATCCAGGTCTTCGAGCTGCACGGCCCCGAGTCGACGCCGTACGAGTCCGCCCAGGAGGCCGAGCGGATCGCCTCCACCCACCGCGACTACGAGCAGATCGCCCTCACCCGGCTGGGCTCGGACGCCCTGGACCCGGCACAGCTGGAGTACACGTACGAGTCCAAGAGCGACGGCCACCGCCGGATACTCGACCGCCGCTTCGCCGCCCCCAACGGCACGATGTACGCGGTGCTGGTGATCAGTCCCTCGGGGGACCGGGCGGAAGCGCGGGAGGTCCATCAGGCGGCGGTGGACACCTTCTGTCCGACCGCCTACTGCACGGCTTCCTGACGCGGGGCTGCCTTCGGCATCGCTTTATGACACCGACCGACTAGGCGCATCAGCTCTTGACAGATCGGCCGATCATGACCTGTGGGCCGTCTCTGCCTTCGGATCACGTGAGCCGGCCCACTTTCTCTTGCGAATCACGCATAGGTTCCCGCCTTCCGGTTAGGGGTCCATGTTGCTGGCTTGGACCAGCGGTAAAGCACGCAAAACCGGAAGGCAGAATTCACGTGGCGGCAGTCGAGACCATTCATGTGGACGGGGCGTGGCGGGCAGCCGCGTCCGGCGCGCAGCGGGAGGTTCTCGACCCCGCGGACGCCAAGACCCTCGCCGTCGTCGCGGAGGGTGGTGTCGAGGACACCGACGCGGCGGTCGCGGCCGCGCGGCGCGCCTTCGACCAGGGCCCCTGGCCTGGGACACCGGTGGCCGAGCGGGCGGCGCTGCTGCGCCGCGTCGCCGAGCTGCTGCAGCGCGACCGCGAGACGATCGCGCTCATCGAGAGCCGTGACACCGGCAAGACCCTGGAGGAGGGGCGGGTCGACGTCGACGACGTGACCAATGCCTTCCGCTACTTCGCCGACCTGGCCGCGGGCGAGTCGGCCGGGCGGGTCATCGACGCGGGCACCCCCGATGTGCACAGCGTCGTGGTCCATGAGCCGGTCGGCGTCTGCGCGATGATCACCCCCTGGAACTATCCGCTGCTCCAGGCCAGCTGGAAGATCGCCCCGGCGCTGGCCGCCGGGAACACCTTTGTGATCAAGCCCAGCGAGGTGACCCCGCTGTCCACCGTCCATCTGGTGCGGCTGCTGGCCGAGGCCGGGCTGCCGGCCGGGGTGGCCAACCTGGTCACCGGCACGGGCGACCCCGTGGGGGCCCGGCTGTCCGAGCACCCCGATGTGGACCTGGTCTCCTTCACCGGCGGGCTGATCAGCGGCACCAAGGTCGCGCAGGCCGCCGCGCCGACGGTCAAGAAGGTCGCGCTGGAACTGGGCGGCAAGAACCCCAATGTGGTCTTCGCCGACGCCTGCGCCACCGCCGAGGGCTTTGACACCGCCGTCGACCAGGCCCTGAACGCCGCCTTCATCCACAGCGGCCAGGTCTGCTCCGCCGGTGCCCGGCTGATCATCGAGGAGTCGGTGCGCGAGCGGTTCGTGGCCGAGCTGGCCCGCCGCGCGGAGAAGATCAAGCTGGGCCGCGGCACCGAGGACGGTGTCGAATGCGGTCCGCTGGTCTCGGCCCAGCAGCTGGACAAGACCGAGGCGTATGTGGCGTCCGCCTTGGAGGAGGGCGCCCTGCTGCGGTGCGGTGGCAAGCAGCCGGAGCCCAACGAGGTCCGCCCGGCCACCGGCTACTTCTACCTCCCGACCGTGCTCGACCAGTGTCACCGCGAGATGCGGGTGGTGCGGGAGGAAACCTTTGGGCCGATTCTGACGGTCGAGTCCTTCCAAACCGAGGACGAGGCCGTCACACTCGCCAATGACACGGAGTACGGACTGGCCGGCGCCGTCTGGTCCGCCGACACCGCGCGGGCGCGCCGCGTCGCCGCCCGGCTGCGGCACGGCACCGTGTGGATCAACGACTACCACCCCTACCTTCCGCAGGCCGAATGGGGCGGTTTCGGCAAGTCCGGGGTCGGGCGCGAGCTCGGTCCCGCGGGTCTTGACGAATACCGCGAGACCAAGCACGTCTACGAGAACCTGCGACCGAGTCCGGTGCGCTGGTTCGCCGGCTGACGTCCCGCCGCCGGGCCCGCCCGCGGCTCGGCCGGGCCCGGACTCGTCCCCGGGGCCCGGGCCCGGCCGTACCCGATCACGGCGACCGGCGGGGATCGGCCCGTGGACACCGAGGCACCCAGCAACACCCCCACCCCCAGGGGCGGCAGCCCCCGTCCCGCACCGGCGCGAGCCGTTTGGGTAAGACCGCGAGGAGTAACCCCACATGTCCGTACCTGTCGTATACGACTATGTCGTCATCGGCGGCGGCACCGCAGGATCGGTGATCGCTTCCCGGCTCACCGAGGACCCGGACATCCGTGTCGCCGTCATCGAGGGCGGACCGTCCGATGTCGACCGGCCCGATGTGCTGACCCTGCGCCGCTGGCTCGGCCTGCTCGGCGGGGACTTGGACTACGACTACCCCACCACCGAGCAGCCACGCGGAAACTCACATATCCGGCACAGCCGGGCGCGGGTGCTCGGAGGCTGCTCCTCGCACAACACCCTGATCTCCTTCAAGCCGCTGCCGGGTGACTGGGACGAGTGGGCCGAGGCCGGCGCCGAGGGCTGGGACGCGGAGTCCATGGACCCGTACTTCCAGCGGCTGCGCAACAACATCGTCCCGGTGGACGAGAAGGACCGGAACGCGATCGCGCGGGACTTCGTCGACGCCGCCCAGGCCGCCGCCGGGGTGCCGCGGGTCGAGGGGTTCAACAAGAAGCCGTTCCATGAGGGCGTCGGCTTCTTCGACCTCGCGTACCACCCGGAGAACAACAAGCGCTCCTCGGCGTCCGTCGCCTATCTGCACCCGTTCCTGGACCGGCCCAACCTCCATCTGATGCTGGAGACCTGGGCGTACAAGCTGGAGCTGGACGACACCGGCCGGATCACCGGCGTCCATGTGCGCACCAAGGACGGCGAGGAGAACGTCGTGCGGGCCGAGACCGAGGTCCTGGTCTGCGCGGGCGCCGTGGACACCCCGCGGCTGCTGATGCACTCCGGTATCGGGCCCAAGTCCGATCTGGAGGCGCTGGGCATTCCGGTCGTCCACGATCTGCCGGGTGTCGGCGAGAATCTGCTCGACCACCCCGAGTCGGTCATCGTGTGGGAGACGGACGGCGCGATCCCGGACAACTCCGCGATGGACTCCGACGCGGGCCTGTTCATCCGGCGGGACCCCGAATCCCGGGGCCCGGACCTGATGTTCCACTTCTACCAGATCCCGTTCACCGACAATCCGGAGCGGCTGGGCTACGAAAAGCCCGAGCACGGCGTGTCGATGACCCCCAACATCCCCAAGCCGCGCAGCCGCGGCCGGCTCTACCTCACCAGCGCCGATCCGTCCGTCAAGCCCGCCCTCGACTTCCGGTACTTCACCGACGAGGACGACTACGACGGCCGCACGCTGGTCGACGGCATCCGGGTCGCGCGTGAGATCGCCAAGACCGAACCGCTGGCGAGCTGGCTCAAGCGCGAGGTGTGCCCGGGCCCGGAGATCACCTCGGACGAGGAGATCAGCGAGTACGCCCGCAAGGTCGCGCACACCGTGTACCACCCGGCGGGCACCTGTCGTATGGGTGCCCCGTCGGACCAACTCGCCGTGGTCGGCCCGGATCTGCGGATCCGGGGTCTGAACGGCGTCCGTATCGCCGACGCGTCCGTCTTCCCGACGATGCCGGCCGTGAACCCGATGATCGGAGTCCTGATGGTGGGCGAGAAGTGCGCTGAGCTGCTGTTCGAGGATCGCGACCGGGAACGGCACAGGCCCGACGACCGGGCTGCCACGCTCGCGCCGGGAGGTGAGGCGTGATGGCCACGACCCTGGTCCCCGAGACGCCCGACACCCCCGAGATCCCCGAGAGCGGCGAGCGTGCCCCGGTGTTCTCGGTCCGCGACCTGTGGAAGGTCTTCGGCCCCAAGGCCGAGCGCATCCCCGGTTCCGCCGAGGCGGAGCTGCCCGCCGCCGAGCTGCGTGCCCGCACCGGCTGCACCGCCGCCGTCCGCGACGTCTCCTTCGACGTCCAGCCCGGCGAGGTCTTCGTGGTCATGGGGCTGTCCGGCTCCGGCAAGTCCACCCTCGTCCGCTGCCTCACCCGGCTGATCGAGCCCACCTCCGGGACCCTGAAGATCGACGGCGAGGACGTCCTGGCCATGGACAAGGCCCGGCTGCGCGATCTGCGCCGGCACCGGGCCGCCATGGTCTTCCAGCACTTCGGACTGCTGCCGCACCGCTCCGTCATCGACAACGTCGCCTACGGCCTGGAGATCCAGGGCATGGGCAAGGCCGAGCGCCGCGCCAAGGCCGCCGAGGTGGTGGAGAAGGTCGGTCTCACCGGTCTCGAGCGCCGCCGCCCCGGACAGCTCTCCGGCGGTCAGCAGCAGCGCGTGGGCCTGGCCCGGGCGCTCGCCGTCGACCCCGAGGTGCTGCTCTTCGACGAGCCGTTCAGCGCGCTCGACCCGCTGATCCGCCGCGATATGCAGGAGGAGGTCATCCGCCTGCACCACGACGAGGGCCGGACGATGGTTTTCATCACCCACGACCTCAGCGAGGCGCTGCGGCTCGGCGACCGCATCATGCTGATGCGTGACGGCGGGATCGTGCAGCTCGGCACCCCGGAGGAGATCGTCGGTTCTCCGGCGGACGACTACGTACGGGACTTCGTCCGCGATGTTCCGCGGGAGCAGGTGCTGACCGTGCGCCGCGCCATGCGCCCCGCGACCTCGGACGAGCAGGACGGCGGGCCCGCGCTGGCCCCGGGCACCACGGTGGCCGACGCGATCGAGGCCGTGGCCCGCACCGGCGGCCCCGCGCGCGTCGTGGACGAGGGCCGCTGCCTGGGCGTTGTCGACCACGCCTGTCTGCTGAGCGTCGTCGCGGGCCTGGACGGCGAGGAGGTGGCCGCGGCATGACCATCGCCTCGACCCTCGCTCCGCCGGGCGGCACCGGGGGGCGCGTATGAGTGCCACGGCCACTCGCCCCTCCACCGACCCCACCACCGATCCCGCCGCCCCCGGGACGGCGGCGGCCGAACCGCGTCCGTCCCTGCTGAGCTCCGCCGTCCGCAGCCCCGCCGCGCGCAAGCTGGCGGTGCTCGTGGTGATCGCCGCGGTGCTCATACCGCTCGCGCACGCCAAGTGGGCGAGCGGCAGCTGGCCGCATGCGCTGACCGTCGATGTGTCAGGACCGCTCGGCGACGCCAGCGACTGGATCCTCGACAACCGCGACAGTCACTGGATCTTCCTCTACTTCTTCGGCCACATCAGCAACGTCATCATCATCGGTGTCCGCGCCGTCTATGTGGCCCTGCTCGCCCTCGGCTGGGCCGGTGTCACCGCCGGGCTGACCCTGATCGCCTGGCGGGTCGCCGGGGTGCGGATCGCGGTCACGACCCTGGTGTCCTTCGCCATCTGCGGACTGCTGGGCATGTGGGTGCCCACGATGCAGACGCTCGCGCTGATGGCCATCGCCGTCACCGCCTCCGTCGTCATCGGCGGACTGCTGGGTCTGGCCGGCGGCCTCTCGGAATGGGCTTTCCGGGTGCTGCGGCCGGTGCTCGACACCATGCAGGTGCTGCCCGCGTTCGCGTATCTGCTCCCCGTCGTGATGATCTTCGGCAATGGCGTGCCCGGCGCGGTGCTGGCCACCGTGATCTACGCGGCTCCGCCCATGGCCCGGCTCACCGCCCTCGGCCTGCGCGGCGCGGACGCCGGGGTGCTGGAAGCGGTGACCTCGCTCGGCGCGACCTGGCGGCAGCGGCTGCTGTCCGCCCGGCTGCCGCTGGCCCGCAAGGAACTGCTGCTGGGCATCAACCAGACGATCATGATGGCGCTGTCCATGGCCGTCATCGCCTCCGTGATCGGCGGCGGCGGTCTCGGTGACCGCGTCTACCAGGCGCTGTCCAGCGTCGACGTCGGCAAGGCGCTCGCCGCCGGCCTCCCGATCGTGCTCCTCGCCATCGTGATGGACCGCACCATCGGAACGGCGGGCGAGCGGCTCGGCGCGCCCCCGGCCGAGGGCGGGCACCGGCTGCTGCGCGGCTGGCCCGCGTGGGCGGGGGCCGCGGTGGCCACCGCGGTCATCACCGTCGTCGGACGGCTGACCGGCTCCCAGACCTGGCCGACCGGCTGGACCGTCGCCATCGAGGAGCCCGTCAACCAGTTCAAGGAGTGGATGGTCGACCACCTCTACACCGGAGTGCCGGTCGTCGGCGGCACCGCCGACTGGGCCGCGGACTACGTCAAGTGGATCCTCGACCCGCTGCGCGAGGGGCTGCAGGGCCTCCCGTGGTACGCGGTGCTGCTGATCGTCGCGGCCCTGGCCTGGCTGATCGGCACCTGGGCCACCGCGCTGACCGCCACCGCCGCCATGGCCGCGATCGGTGTGCTCGGCGTGTGGGAGCCGTCCATGGACACCCTCTCCCAGGTGCTGGCGGCCGTCTTCGTCACGCTGGTCCTCGGTTTCGCGATCGGCATCTGGGCCGCGCGCAACACCCGGCTGGAGCGGATGATGCGACCGGTGCTGGACATGTTCCAGACCATGCCGCAGTTCGTGTATCTGATCCCCGTGGTCGCGCTGTTCGGCGTCGGCCGCGCCCCCGCGGCGGCCGCGGCCATCGTCTACGCGCTGCCCGCCGTCATCCGCATCACCACCCAGGGGATCCGGAACGTCGACCCGGCCGCGCTGGAGTCCGCGCGTTCGCTCGGCGCCACCCAGGGCCAGCAGCTGCGCCAGGTCCAGCTCCCGCTGGCCCGCCCGGCGCTGCTGCTCGCCGTCAACCAGGGCGTGGTGCTGGTGCTGGCCGTGGTCGTCATCGGCGGTCTGGTCGGATCCGGCGCGCTCGGCTACGACGTGCTGTTCGGCCTGGCGCAGGGCGATCTGGCGACCGGTCTGGTGGCGGGCACGGCGATCGTCTGCCTGGGGCTGATGCTCGACCGCGTCACCCAGCCGACCTCGCGCCGCGACAGGAAGGGGGCTTGAGATGGCTCGCACCCGAATTCAGCTGCTGACGGCCGCCGCCGGGATCGCGGCCGTGTTCACCGCGACCGGCTGCGGCGCGGCGGACATGACCAAGCAGTCCTCGCCGTACGCCAATGTGGGCGGGGCCAAGAGCGTCACGCTCTCGGTCCAGTCGTGGGTCGGCGCCCAGTCCAATGTCGCGGTCGCCCAGTATCTGCTGGAGCATGAGCTGGGCTACCGCGTCGACACCGTCCAGGTGGACGAGATTCCGGCGTGGGACGCGCTCAGCCAGGGCCGGGTGGACGCGATCCTGGAGGACTGGGGCCACCCGGAGCAGGAACAGCGCTACGTCAAGGACAAGAAGCTGATCGTGCCGGGCGGCGGGCTCGGCGTCACCGGCCATATCGGCTGGTGGGTGCCGAAGTACTTCGCCGACAAACATCCGGACGTGCTGAACTGGAAGAACCTCAACAAGTACGCCAAGACCTTCAAGACCGCGGAGAGCGGTGGCAAGGGCCAGCTGCTGGACGGGTCCCCGTCCTATGTCACCAATGACAAGGCGCTGGTGAAGAACCTGAAGCTGAACTACCAGATCGTCTTCTCGGGTTCGGAGGCGGCGCAGATCACCCAGATCAAGCAGTTCGCCAAGGGCAAGAAGCCGTTCCTGACCTACTGGTACGAGCCCCAGTGGCTGTTCAACCAGGTGCCGATGGTCGAGGTCAAGCTGCCGAAGTACACCGACGAGTGTGCGAACGAGGGCACCAAGGACCCCGAGTCCATCGACTGCGCCTACCCGACCACTCCGCTGCAGAAGTACCTCAACGCGGACTTCGCGAAGCAGGGCGGGAAGGCGTCGGCGTTCCTGAAGAAGTTCCACTGGACCAAGCAGGACCAGAACGAGGTGTCGGAGCTGATCGCCTCGAAGGGGATGTCGGCCCAGGACGCCGCGAAGAAGTGGGTCGAGGCGCACCCTGACGTCTGGAAGAAGTGGATGCCGTAAGGGCGGCGCTCCAGCCGTGGACCCACGGGGTGGACCCCGCTTCGTCCTCCTGCACTCGTGCACGGGACGCAGCGGGGCCCGGCCGCTTTATGGGGCGGCCCTGTTTTACGGGGCGGGGTCCAGCCGTTTGACGAGGTGCCCCGCCTCGGCCATGGTCTGGCGGAGCAGCCGCGGGCCGAAGGTGATCCGGGTGGCGCCCAGCCGGCCCAGCTCACGCGGGGACGGGCCGTCCGGGTCGAACGCCGCCGCGTTGAGCGGGGCGTCGATGGCGGCCGCCAGGCGGGGCAGCAGCTCCGGGGGCGCCAAGATCGGGTACACGCAGTCCGCGCCCGCCGCCACATAGAGCCGCCCGCGCTCGACCGCGGACGGGACCGCGGTCTCGGGGTCGAGGTCCGGGCCGCCGCGGACGAAGAGGTCGACACGGGCGTTGATCACCAGATCCTCGCCCGCCTCGGCCCGCACCGCCGCCAGCCGGTCCGCCTGGCGCGCGGGCTCGATCAGCCCGCCCGTCGCGTGGTCGGAGTCCTCCAGGTTGCAGCCCACCGCGCCGGTCTCCAGCAGCCGCTCGACCAGCTCCTTGGGGGCGAGGCCGTAGCCGCTTTCCACGTCCGCCGAGACGGGGACGTCCACGGCCCGGATGATCCGGGCGATCGCGGCGAACATCTCCTCCGGCGGGGTGTGGCCGTCCCGGTGGCCGAGGGAGGCCGCGATCCCCGCGCTCGGCGTGGCGAGCGCGGGGAATCCCGCGTCGGCGAAGACCCGGGCCGAGGCGGCATCCCAGGGCCCGGGGAGCACCAGCGGATCACCGGGCTCCCGGCCGTGGTGCAGCGCGCGGAGCGCCCGGGCCCCGTCCGTGGTCGCGGGTGCCGTCATGGCGGACCCGCCTCAGTGGCCGGCGGGCTTGTAGGCGCCGGGGACCATGCGGGTGGTCACACCGATGCGGTTCCAGGCGTTGATGGTGAAGATCAGGGCGATCACCTGCGCCAGCTCCCGCTCCTCGAAGTGCTTGGCGGCGCGCTCGTAGACCTCGTCGGGGACGAAGCCGTCGGTCAGGACGGTCACGGCCTCGGTCAGGGCGAGGGCGGCCTGCTCCTTCTCGGTGTAGAGGTCGCCGGCCTCCTCCCAGGCGTTGAGGAGGTAGAGGCGGTCCTCGGACTCGCCCGCCGCGCGGGCGTCCTTGGTGTGCATGTCGATGCAGAAGGCGCAGTGGTTGAGCTGTGAGGCACGCACCTTGACCAGCTCGGCCAGTACCGGGTCCAGGCCCTTACGGGCGGCCGTGTCCAGGCTGATCATGGCCTTGTAGACCTCGGGGGCCGCCTTGGCGAACTCCATCCGGGGGCCATGTGCATGAGAAGTTCCGGTCGTCATGCCTCCACGCTAGAGGCCCGGCGGCCCAGGAGTATGGTCCATTTCCATGGCAGATTCATGGGCCACTCGAAGAGGCGATTCCGGACAGCGGACGACCGGCTCCGGACAACGGACGGGCGATTCCGGGCAGCGAACGGACAGCTCCGGGCATCGGACGGACGGCCGCGGCGGGCTGGGCACGGATCTGCATCTGGATCTGCCGCCGGGCGGCGGGAGCGGGGTGCGGGTCGCGCTCATCGGCGCCCTGCGCGATGCCGTCCGCACCGGGCGGCTCGCCCCGGGCACCCGGCTGCCCTCCTCCCGCTCGCTCGCCACCGACCTCGGCATCGCCCGGAACACCGTCGCCGACGCCTATGGGGAACTGGTCGCCGAGGGCTGGCTGACCGCCCGGCAGGGCTCGGGCACCCGGGTCGCCGAGCGCGTCGTGCCGCCCGAGCCCGCCCCGCCGCGCACGCCCCCGGCCGCCGCCGTGGCCGCCACCCGGCCCACCTACGATCTGCGGCCCGGCGAACCCGATGTCTCGGCCTTTCCCAGGACCGCCTGGCTCTCCGCGGCCCGGCGCGCCCTGATCGCCGCGCCGAACGACGCCTTCGGCTACGGCCACCCCGCCGGACGGCCCGAGCTGCGGCGGGTCCTGGCCGACTATCTGGCGCGCGCCCGCGGGGTGCGGGCCGCGCCCGAACGGATCGTGGTCTGCGCCGGGTTCGTCCAGGGGCTGGCCCTGCTCAGCAAGGTGCGGGAGAAGGCCGGACACCGGGAGGTGGCCGTGGAGTCCTACGGGCTCGACGTCCACTGGAACGTGATGCGCGGGGCCGGGCTGCGCACCGTACCGCTGCCGGTCGACCAACAGGGGGCGCGGACATCGGAGCTGGACCGGTCGGCCGGGCTGCGGAACGTCCTGCTCACCCCGGCGCATCAGTTCCCCACCGGCGTTCCGCTGGACCCCGACCGGCGCGCCGCCGTGGTCGACTGGGCCTCGCGGGTGGGCGGACTGGTGCTGGAGGACGACTACGACGGGGAGTTCCGCTACGACCGTCAGCCGGTCGGGGCACTGCAGGGGCTCGACCCCGAGCATGTGGTCTATCTGGGCACCGCGAGCAAGAGCCTGGCGCCCGCGCTGCGGCTGGCGTGGATGGTGGTACCGGACCATCTGATGGACGACCTCCTGGCGCTCAAGAGAACGGGGGAGTGGGAGTCGGGCAGGCTGGACCAGCTGACGCTCGCGGAGTTCATCGACTCCGGGGCGTACGACCGCCATGTGCGCGGTATGCGGATGCGCTACCGGCGCCGCCGCGACCAGTTGGTGGCGGCGCTCGCCGAACGCGCCCCGCGGGTGCGGGTCACGGGCATCGCGGCCGGTCTGCACGCGGTGCTCCAACTGCCGCCGGGCACCGAGCAGTCCGTGGTGCGGGGCGCGGCCTGGCAGGGCCTGGCGCTGGACGGGCTGTCCCGCTACCGCTACCGCGACGAACAGGGGCAGTGGCAGGAGCGGCGACAGGAGCCGGGCGGGCAGCCCGATGCGCTGGTGTTCGCCTATGGCACCGCACCCGACCACGCCTTCGCGGGCGCGCTGGAGGCGCTGTGCCGGGTGCTGCCCTGAAGCCATGCGTTTCGGCGGCCTGAGGCCACGCGTGAGGCCACACGCTTCGGCCGAGCCCCGCCGTCCATCAGCCCGGCGGCTCCCCCTAGGGTGGACGGTCGCGGCCTCGGGGAGACCGGGGAGACGACGCCCCCGGGAGGGACGATGGCTCGGGGGACAGGAACGGGGGAGACGGGGATGGAACGGAAGACGACGCGGCGACTGCGGTCGAGCACGGTGATCCTGGGCGGTATGGGCGCGCTGGCGGCGGCGCTCACCTCCTGTGGTTCGGAACCGGACAAGCGCTGTGTGGACCGGAACAGCTATGACGCGGTGAACGGATACCGGGTGGTCGACTCCAGTGCCTGCAAGGGCTCTTCGTCCACCACGGGCGGCAAGGGCAAGAAGAGCCGGGGCACGAAGAGCGCCGACGGCCAGTGGTACTACGACTCCGAGGTCAGCGGCCGCTGGGCGGACGACGGCACCTTCGACAAGAGCAAGGCGGCCGACCGGGGCGGCTTCGGCTGCTCGGGCTCCAGCGGCGGCTGAGCGGGCCGCCCCACGATGAAGCGCCATACCATCGACCCCCGCCCCGACTGGCAGTCCACGGTGGAGGAGCAGGGGGTCATCTATCCGCTGACCCGCTACCCGGACGGCTCGCTGCGCCCCTACTGGGACGAGAGCGCCTACTACGCCTTCTCGCTGCCCGAGGTCGAGGCGCTGGAGGAGGTGGTCGAGGAACTGCACCGGATGTCGCTGGCCGCGGCCGCCCATATCGTCGAGACCGGCCGCTTCGCCGACCTCGGCATCGACGATCCGCGGCTGGCCGGGCTGATCGCCGAGTCCTGGCACCGCCGGGCCGAACAGCCCAGCGTCTACGGCCGGTTCGATCTGCGCCACGACGGTGAATCGGGCCCGGCGAAGCTGCTGGAGTACAACGCCGATACGCCGACCTCGCTGGTGGAGGCCGCGAGCGCCCAGTGGTTCTGGATGGAGGACCGCTTCCCGGGCGCCGACCAGTGGAACTCCCTCCATGAACGGCTGGTCGACGCCTGGCGGAAACAGGCCGCGCTGCTGCCGCCGGGGACGCCCCTGTACTTCGCCCATTCGGCCGGGGACGAGCTGGGCGAGGACCTGATGACGGTGGCCTACCTCCGCGAGACGGCCGACCAGGCCGGGCTGAGCACCGAGGCGATCTCCATGGAGGACATCGGCTGGGAACGGCTGTCGGGCCGCTTCGTCGACAAGCGGTTCCGCTTCATCCGGAGCTGCTTCAAGCTCTATCCCTGGGAGTGGCTGACCACCGACCGGTTCGGCCCGCAGGTGCTGGACACCCTCGACAACGGGGGCGGCACCGGATCCACGCTGTGGATCGAACCGGCCTGGAAGATGCTGCTGTCCAACAAGGCGCTGCTGGCCGTGTTGTGGGAGCTCTTCCCGGACCACCCCAATCTGCTGCCCGCCTACCTCGACGGCCCCCGGGAACTGGCCCGCACCACCGGCTACGTGGCCAAACCGCTGCTCGGCCGCGAGGGGGCCGGGGTCACCGTGCACCCGCCGGGGGAGGAGCCCGTCCTCCGCGACGAGCCGTGCTGCTACCAGGAACTGGCGCCGCTGCCCGACTTCGACGGCAACCGGGTGGTGCTCGGCACCTGGGTCGTCGCGGGCGAGGCGGCGGGACTCGGCATCCGCGAGTCGGCGGGGCTGGTGACGGATGAGTACGCGCGCTTCATCCCCCATGTGATCCTCTGAACACGACCGATCCTCTGAACACGATCGATCGTCTGAACACGACGGATCCTCCAAGCAGCGCAGGCCCACCGAGCCGCACCGGGTCATTCGGCCAGCACCGCCCTGAGCTGGTCCAGCGCCCACTCCAGATCCTCCTCGCTGATCACCAGGGGCGGGGCGATCCGGATGGTGGCGCCATGGGTGTCCTTGACCAGCACTCCGCGGTCCATGAGCCGCTCGGAGATCTGCCGCCCGGTGCCCCGAGACGGATGGATGTCCACCCCCGCCCACAGCCCCCGGCCGCGCACCCGCTCAACTCCCCTTCCCACGAGCAGCCCCAGCTCCCGGTGGAGCAGCTCGCCCAGCGTGGCCGAGCGCCGCTGGAACTCCCCGGTCCGCACCATGGCGATCACCTCCAGGGCGATCGCGCAGGCGAGCGGGCTGCCGCCGAAGGTGGAGCCGTGCTCCCCGGGGCGGTGCACCCCGAGCACCTCGCGGGAGGACACCACCGCCGACACCGGTACCACCCCGCCGCCCAGCGCCTTGCCCAGCACATAGACATCGGGGACCACCCCCTCGTGCTCACAGGCGAAGGTGGTGCCGGTGCGCCCGAGGCCCGACTGGATCTCATCGGCGATGAACAGCACATTCCGCTCCCGGGTCAGCTCCCGGACCCCGGCCAGATAGCCGGGCGGCGGTACCACCACCCCGGCCTCGCCCTGGACCGGCTCCAGCAGCACGGCGACCGTCTCCTCGGGCGCGGCGTCGAGCGCCGCCTCCATGGCCGCCAGCTCCCCGTACGGCACGATCGAGAACCCGGGGGTGAAGGGGCCGTGGTCGGCACGGGCTTCCGGATCGGTGGAGCAGCTGATGAGGGTGGTCGTCCGGCCGTGGAAGTTGTCCCTGGCGGCGATGATCCTGGCCCGGCCGTCCGGTACGCCCTTGATCCGGTAGCCCCATTTGCGGGCGGTCTTGATGGCCGTCTCCATCGCCTCCGCCCCCGTGTTCATGGGCAGCACCATCTCCATGCCGCACAGCTCGGCCAGCTCGGAGCAGAAGGCGCCGAAGCGGTCGTGGTGGAACGCGCGGGAGGTGAGGGTGACCCGGTCCAGCTGCGCCTTGGCGGCCTCGATCAGCCGTCGGTTGCGATGTCCGAAGTTGAGTGCCGAGTATCCGGCGAGCAGGTCGAGATAGCGGCGGCCCTCGACATCGGTCATCCAGGCGCCTTCGGCGGACGCGACGACGACCGGCAGCGGATGGTAATTGTGCGCGCCATGGGCCTCGGCGGCGGCGATGGCCCGCTCCGCGGAGCGTCCCGGTCCCATCTTGTCCTCCTTGTCTCACTAGCTAGAGTGGGGGTGCGCACCGTGACTGGCGAGCCGAGCGTGGAACCGACCACGAGGAAGCGATGCGCGGCCTCAGCGCCACGAGGTGCCGCCCGCCTGGGCACCCCGGGACACGACCGGACCGTCACCGATCGCCCCGGAGGACTCGATGAGCCTGCCCCTGACCCATCCCGCCCTGTCGGCCGCCGACCCCGAACTCGCCTCCCTCGTCGGCTCCGAGGAGCTGCTGCAGTCCGAGACCCTGCGCCTGATCCCGAGCGAGAACTATGTCTCCGCCGCCGTCCTGGAAGCCTCCGGGACGGTGCTGCAGAACAAGTACAGCGAGGGCTACGCCGGCCGCCGCTACTACGAGGGCCAGCAGGTCATCGACCAGGTGGAGACCCTGGCGATCGACCGGGCCAAGGCCGTCTTCGGCACCGAGCACGCCAATGTCCAGCCCTACTCCGGCTCGCCCGCCAACCTCGCGGTCTATCTGGCCTTCGCCCAGCCCGGTGACACCGTGATGGGCATGTCACTGCCCATGGGCGGTCATCTCACCCACGGCTGGGGCGTCTCCGCCACCGGCACCTGGTTCCGCGGCGTCCAGTACGGGGTGCGCCGGGACACCGGCGCGATCGACTTCGACCAGGTGCGCGAGCTGGCCCTCCAGGAGCGGCCCAAGCTGATCTTCTGCGGTGGCACGGCGGTGCCCCGCACCATCGACTTCGCCGCCTTCGCGGAGATCGCCCGCGAGGTGGACGCGGTGCTCGTCGCCGATATCGCGCATATCGCCGGTCTGATCGCGGGCGGCGCCCATCCCTCGCCCGTTCCGTATGCCGATGTCATCTCCACCACCACTCATAAGACGCTCCGGGGCCCGCGCGGCGCCATGCTGATGGCGCGCGAGACCCATGCCAAGGCCATCGACAAGGCCGTCTTCCCCGGGCTGCAGGGCGGTCCGCACAACCAGACCACCGCCGCCATCGCGGTGGCCCTGCACGAGGCCGCCCAGCCCGCCTTCCGTGACTACGCCCATGCCGTGGTCGCCAACGCCAAGGCGCTCGCCGAGGAACTGCTCGCCCGCGGCTTCGATCTGGTCTCCGGCGGCACCGACAACCATCTGATCCTGATGGACCTGACGCCCAAGGAGGTGCCGGGCAAGGTCGCGGCCAAGGCCCTGGACCAGGCGGGGATCGTGGTGAACTACAACACCGTGCCCTACGACCCGCGCAAGCCCTTCGACCCCTCCGGCGTCCGGATCGGCACTCCCTCCCTCACCTCGCGCGGTCTGTCCACCGAGCACATGCCCGCCGTGGCCGACTGGATCGACCGCGGGGTGACCGCCGCGAAGAGCGGTGACCAGGGCGCCCTCATCAAGATCAGGGCCGAGGTGTCCGAGCTGATGGCGGCCTACCCGGCTCCCGGTCTGCCGACCGGCTGACGCCGCCCGCGGGCCCCTGCCCGGCCTCCAGGCCGGGCAGCGGCCGCCACCACTGCTCCTCCCGGATCCGGTCGTCGGCCACCGGCACCGGCAGGCCCACGATCCGGGCGAGCACCCGCTCGACCAGCGTCTCCCCGCCCGCGCGCGACACGCCGTGCCGCGACGGGCCGCCGGACGGCGGTATCTCCAACGCCTGCCCGAGCGCCCGCAGCTCTCCGGGCAGCCCTTCCTCGGCCATCTCCTTCGCCTCCCCACTCGGTCCCATCAGCCGTCCACCGCGTCTCCTCGGCGGTCTCCGACGGCCCCAGCAGCCGCTCCAGCCGTCTCAGGGCGCGGCTCAGCCGTGATTTCACCGTGCCGCGAGGCCAGCCCAGCGCCTCCGCGGTCTCGCCCTCGTCCAGATCCAGCAGATAGCGGTAGATCACCACCCGCCGCTGCGGCTCGCTCAGCTCCTCCAGCGCGGTCAGCAGCCGCTCCCGCCGCTCGCCCGCCAGCGCCACGGCCGCCGGATCGGCGGACTCCGGTATCACCGGCTCGGCCCCGGACAGCAGCGCTCCCTCCCGGTCCGCCGCCGTCCGCCTCCGGCGCGCCGAACGCACCGCGTTACTCGTCTCATGGGCGACGATCCGCAGCAGCCAGGGCCGGAACGCCGCCTCGCTCTCGAACCGCCCCAGCGCGAGATACGCCTTCACAAAGGCGTCCTGCACCACATCCTCGGCATCCGCGCCCGCCCCGAGCAGCCGGGCGGTGCGGTGCGCGATCGGCGCATGGGCCCGCACCAGCTCGGCATATGCCTCGGTGTCGCCGGCCCGCACCCGCGCGATGATCTGTGCTTCACGAGTCCTCACACCTTTCATACACCGGCGGACGGAGTCTGGTTCCACACCTGAGAGAATGGGTGCCATGGCCCTCGATCGTCCCCGTGCGCTCTCCGGTATCCAGCCCACCGCAGGTTCCTTCCACCTCGGCAACTACCTCGGTGCGATCCGGCAGTACGTCGCGCTGCAGGAGACCCACGACGCGTTCTACACCGTGGTCGACCTGCACGCGATCACCGTGCCGCAGGACCCGGCGGAGCTGCGCGCCAACAGCCGGCTCGCCGCCGCCCAGCTGCTCGCCTCCGGCCTGGACCCGGACCGCTGCACGCTCTTCATCCAGAGCCATGTGCCCGAGCACGCCCAGCTCGGGTGGGTGATGAACTGTCTCACCGGCTTCGGCGAGGCGTCCCGGATGACGCAGTTCAAGGACAAGTCGGCCAGGCACGGCGCCGACCGGGCCACCGTCGGCCTCTTCACCTACCCCATCCTGCAGGTCGCGGACATCCTGCTCTACCAGGCCAACCACGTCCCGGTCGGCGAGGACCAGCGCCAGCACATCGAGCTCACCCGGGATCTGGCCGACCGCTTCAACGGCCGGTTCGGCGAGACCTTCACCGTCCCCGAGGCGTACATCGTCAAGGAGACCGGGAAGATCTACGACCTCCAGGACCCGACGATCAAGATGAGCAAGTCGGCGTCCACGCCGAAGGGCATCGTCAGCCTCCTCGACGAGCCCAAGGTCTCCGCGAAGAAGATCAAGAGCGCGGTGACCGACCTCGAGACGGAGATCCGCTACGACGAGGAGAAGAAGCCGGGCGTCAGCAATCTCCTGACCATCTACTCCACCCTGACCGGCACCGCCATCCCGGAGTTGGAGCGCCGTTACGAGGGCAAGGGCTACGGCGCGCTCAAGACCGAGCTCTCCGAGGTGCTGGTCGAGTGGGTCACCCCGTTCCGCGAGCGGACCCAGGAATACCTCGCCGACCCCGCGACGTTGGACGGAATCCTGGCCAAGGGCGCCGAGAAGGCCCGAGCCGTCGCCGCCGAGACGCTGGCCGCCGCCTACGACAAGGTGGGCTTCCTGCCCCCGGTGCGCTGAGCGGCACGTCGAGCGTCGTGCGCACCACCCGGTGAGCACGGCGCACCCCGCGCACGTATGGATACGGACCCGCGCGGACAGCGGAACACACCGGTCCGGCCCCCTGACCAGGGGGCCTGTGGATCGGTGTGTGGAAGAACCGAGGAATCTAGCCGCGAAGGCGGCGCAGCCGCCACACTGACACGGGTGCAGCGGCCACAACTCAGCAGCCCGGGAGGGCCAGGAGGGAGAACGCAGTGGGGACCGTAACGCTCGGCGTTTCGATCGCGGTCCCGGAGCCGTACGGCAGCTTCCTCCAGGAGCGGCGCGCGGGCTTCGGGGACCCGGCCGCCCATGGCATCCCCACTCACGTCACCCTTTTGCCGCCGACCGAGGTCGACACCTCGGCGCTGCCCGCCGTGGAGGACCATCTGGCGCGGGTCGCGGCCGAGGGGCGGCCGTTCCCGATGCGGCTGGAGGGCACCGGCACCTTCCGGCCGCTCTCGCCGGTCGTCTTCGTCAGGATCGTCGAGGGCGCGGAGGAGTGCGCGGTGCTGCAGGAGCGGATCCGGGTGGAGTCCGGGCCGTGCGCGCGGGAGCTGCAGTTCCCGTACCACCCGCATGTCACGATCGCCCACGGCATCGACGAGGAGGCGATGGACCGGGCGTTCGTCGAGCTCAAGGAGTACGAGGCCGCCTGGACGATCACCGGCTTCGCGCTGTACGAGCAGGGGGAGGACGGGGTCTGGCGGCTGGACCGCGAATACCCGTTCGGGTCGGACGAACTGCCGGGCGGTGCCTCGCCCGTGGTGCCGCGTCAGGCTGATCTCTCGCGTCCGGCGGCGCCACGGTAGGCCGTGCTGCCGGGGTTGGTTCTGGTGCGTTGGTCGTCCGCGGGTGCGTTGTGGCTGGGCGCGCCGTTCCTCGCGCCCCTGCGGGGCTTCGGTGCGTTCGTCGTCTGCGGGTGCGTTGTGGCTGGGCGCGCAGTTCCTCGCGCCCCTGCGGAGCGCCCTACTGGGGCCGCCGGGGGAGCAGGTGGCGGGCCGCCGTCGTCAGTCGTAGTGCGGCCGGTGTCCAGATGATCGCGGCGCGCCGGCGCAGGCCCTCCTCGATGGCCTCGGCGACCGCCTGGGGCGTGGTGGCCAGCGGTGCGGGGCGCAGCCCGGCCGTGAGCTTCGTACGGACGAAGCCGGGTCGGACGACCATCACATGGACGCCCGTGCCGCGCAGCGCCTCGCCCAGCCCCTGCGCGAACGCGTCGAGCCCGGCCTTGGCGGAGGCGTGGATGAAGTCGGTGCGGCGGACCCGTCCCGCGGCGGCCGAGGAGAGCACCACCAGCGAGCCGTGGCCCTGGCGGCGCATGGCGTTGGCGCAGATCAGGGCCGAGGAGACGGCGCCGGTGTAGTTGGTCTGGGCGACGCGGACCGCCGCCGGGGGATCGGTCTCGTCCCGCGGCTGGACGCCCAGGACGCCGAAGGTCAGCAGCACCAGGTCGATGTCGCCCTCGGCGAAGACCTTGCCCAGGGTCACCTCGTGGGCCTCGGGGGCGAGCGCGTCGAAGGACACCGTAAGGGTGTCGGCACCGAGGTCCCGCAGCTGCCGGGCGGCCGACTCCAGGGCGGGGGAGGGGCGGCCGGCCAGCCAGACCGTACGGGCGCGACGGCTGATCAGGCGGCGGACGGTCGCCAGGGCGATCTCGGACGTGCCGCCCAGGACGAGCACCGACTGCGGGGAACCGATCACGTCCTTCATGGGGGGAACGTATCCCCCGATACGGGGTATATGGAGTGATCGTGCGCCCGTACTCACGGCCTCACCGAAAAGAGTGATGGGCGGAGCGGCTGTCCGGGGAACCCGGATATCCATATCGCGCACCGGCGCGCCGAGGAGTGACACCGCGCGGAAGGGTACTTGCTGATCATGGAATCGTTGACCCGGCTGCCTGTCGTCGGCCCCGCGATGGCCTGGCTGATGCGCACCCATGCCTGGCGTACCTACGAGCGGCTGGACCGCGTCCACTGGACCCGGCTCGCCGCCGCGATCACGTTCACCAGCTTCATCGCCTTCTTCCCGCTCATCGCCGTCGGCGCGGCCATCGGCGCGGCGACGCTCAGCCAATCGCAGATGGCCCAGTTGCAGAAGAAGATCGCCCAGCAGATCCCGGGCATCTCCGGCCAGCTCGACCTGGGCGGACTCGTCCAGAACGCCGCCACGATCGGAGTCGTCGCGGGCGCCCTGCTGCTGTTCACCGGCATCAGCTGGGTGGGCTCGCTGCGCGAGTCCCTGCGCGCCGTATGGGAGCTGGAGGAGGACCCCGGCAACCCGCTGGTGCGCAAGGTCAAGGACGCCTTCGTGCTGATCGGGCTGGGCGGTGTGGCGCTCGTGTCGTTCGCCGTGTCCGCCCTGGCCGCCACCGCCGTGGGCCGGATCGTCCGGCTCATCGGCATCCCCGAGAACGGGATCGGGGGCTGGCTGCTGCGGATCGCCGCGTTCGCCATCGCCGTCTGCGCCGACCTCGTGCTGCTGAGCTACGTCCTGACCTGGCTGCCCGGTGTGCAGCCGCCGCGCCGTACGGTCGTGATCGCCGCGCTCATCGGCGCGATCGGCTTCGAACTGCTCAAGGTGCTGCTCAGCAGCTATCTGAAGGACGTGGCGGCCAAGAGCATGTACGGGGCGTTCGGGGTGCCCATCGCCTTGTTGCTGTGGATGAACTTCACCGCGAAACTCACGCTGTACTGCTCCGCCTGGACCGCCACCCCGCCCGCCGCCCAGGCCGAGCACGAGGCCGAATGGGCGGCCGAGGCGGACATGGCCCAGCCGTCCGAGGCGGACATGGCCGAGCCGTCCGAGGCGGACGAGGCCGAGCCGTCCGAGCCGGACAAGGCCGAGCCGGACCGCGCCCGGCCGTCCGAGCCGGAGGTCGGAAAGCACCGCGCCCGCGGGCCCGAAGGCCCGCAGGCGGCGGCGTGACGGCGACCGTAAGAAGGCCGCGTCGGCCGTAAGGGCTCGCTCAATGGGCTCGCTCAATGGGCTCGCTCAATGTGGGCTCGCCCAGTGGGCTTCGCTCAGTCGCGCGAGCGGCGCCGCACCAGCTCCGGCAGCGGCCAGCGGCGGTGCACCCCGAAGGCCACCGCGCCCAGCAGCGCCAGGGAGCCGCCCGCGATGCCCACCGCGGTCCAGGCCCCGCCGGAGCCCTCGTCGTCCGTGGAGACGGACGCCTGGGCGTGCTTGTGGCCGTCCTCGCCGCCGGCCGAGGGGTGGCTCGCGCCCGGCGCGCCCGGCCGGACGAGGGTGCCGACCGGGTTCACCGAGCCCGCCGCCTTGAAGCCCCAGTCGAAGAGCCTCGCGGTCTCCTTGTAGACCTCGTTCGCCTCCTTCTCCTGCGGATTCATGACCGTGACCAGCAGCACCCGGCTTCCGCGCTGGGCGACCCCGGTGAAGGTGGCGCCCGCGTTCGTGGTGTTGCCGTTCTTGACCCCGGCGATGCCCTTGTAGGGCTCGACGCCGAAGCCGGTCAGCAGCCGGTTGGTGTTCTGGATGCCGAAGCTGGAGCGCTTCTTCTTGCCCTTTTCGAACGTGCCGGGGAACTGCGCCGTCGCCGTCGAGCAGTACTCCCGGAAGTCCGCCTTCTGCAGCCCCGAGCGGGCGAAGAGGGTCAGGTCGTACGCGCTGCTGACCTGGCCCTTCTCGTCGTAGCCGTCCGGTGTGACGACATGGGTGTCGCGCGCGTTCAGATGCTTCGCGTGTGCCTGCATCTCCCTTACGGTCGCCGGGACACCGCCGTTCATGGCCGACAGCACATGCACCGCGTCGTTGCCCGAGCGCAGGAAGACGCCGAGCCACAGGTCGTGGACCGAGTAGGTGTAGTTCTCCTTGACCCCGACCAGGCTGCTGCCCTCGCCCATCCCCTCCAGGTCGGACAGCTGCACCTTGTGGGTCTTCGTCTTCGGCATCTTCGGCAGCAGGGTGTCCGCGAACAGCATCTTCAGCGTGGACGCGGGCGGCAGCTGCCAGTGGGCGTTGTGCGAGGCGAGCACATCACCGGACTCGGCGTCGGCCACCAGCCAGGACTTTCCGCTGAGCTCCCTGGGCAGCGCGGGGGCGCCCGCCTTGGGGTCCACCTGGGTCCCGGGGCGGCCGAGCCGCTTCCCGCCCACCGTGGACATATGGGCGGGCGGCTTGACCGCGTCGGTGGCGCCACCCGGCTGGTCGGCGGCGTGCGCCGGGGCGGCGGCGAGCGGCCCGCACAGCAGGAGGGCGGCGGCGGTGGCGGCCAGCGGCGCGGCGGCGCGGCGGGCGGGGGTACGGCGACTGCTCTGGCGGACGCTCTTGCCGGTGCTCTTACGGGTGCGGTCTCGGACGTGAGTGCTGGTGAAGGAAGGTGTGGGCACGGAGGTGAACGTACCTGGCGTCGCTGAGGAGAGCGACAGCAGCGCCGACGTATTGACGGCAGACCCCCGCGTGGAGGTATCCGGGGCCGTGCCCATACTGGAACCCATGAAGCTCAGCCGCCCCGTGTCCTGGTTCCTGCTCGCCTTCGGGGTCTGGAGCTGGGTCATCTGGTTCACCTTTGTCAAAAATTTGTGGAAGGACGCCAGCGGACTCGCCTTCGACGACTCCGGCGACCCCACCACGTACTTTTGGGTGCATCTGCTGCTCGCGATCACCTCGTTTCTCTTGGGGACGGCGATCGGGGTGATCGGGTTGCGTGGGGTGCGCGCTCTGCGTCGAAACGACGCCTCCGAGTAGCCGTTCCAGGCAGCCGTCGGGTAATCGCTGGGGGAGGGGACCGGGGATGGTCGTGCTCTACGTCCTGATCGCGCTGGTCGTCGTCGGTCTGCTGACCGGCGTCCACTGGTATCTGTGGCGGCGGCTCGTCGGCGACACGACGTCGCGCGGGGGGTGGGCGCGCCGTGCGGGCACGGCGGCGGCCTTCGTGCTGCCGCTGATGAGCGTCGGCGCGGTGATCTCGGGCCGCGCGGGCGCGCCCTTCCCGCTCCAGCGCGTCCTGGCCTGGCCGGGCTACCTCTGGCTCGCCCTGCTCCTGTACCTGACGCTGGCCCTGCTCGTGGGCGAGGCGGTACGGCCGCTGCTGGGCGCTTGGCTGGGCCGTCGCAAGCCCGCCGAACCCGCTGATGTGCGGTCGGCCGAGGGCCCCGCGGCGGGCGCGGAGGTGGCTGCCGCCGCCGGGCGGACAGTGGACGACGGTTCGGCGGTGACCGCCGTCGCCCCCGCTTCGTCGGCTGTCCGCACGGATGGCTGCGAGGGCACGGCCGCCGACGCCCCCGCGGCCGTGGCGGTTGAGCCGGCAACGGATGAGACTGCTCAGGGCGTCGCCGCCGAGTCCGCCGCGCGGACGGCTGAGACCGCTGAGACGGCTGCCAAGGCGGCCGCCACGGACCGCCCCGCGGGCCCGCCGCCCGCCGCCTCCCGGCGGCTGTTCGTCGCCCGGGCCGTGGCCGTCGGGGCCACCGCCGTGGCCGCCGGAACGGTGGGGTACGGCACGTACACCGTGCTGCGCGGGCCGCGGGTCAAGAGGATCACCGTGCCGCTCGCCAAGCTGCCGCGCCGGGCGCACGGCTTCCGGATCGCCGTGGTCAGCGATATCCACCTCGGGCCGATCCTGGGCCGCGCCCACACCCAGCGGGTCGTCGAGGCGGTCAACCGCACCAATCCCGACCTCATCGCCGTCGTCGGCGACCTCGTGGACGGCAGTGTCGCGGACCTCGGCCCGGCCGCCGAGCCGCTGCGGGCGCTGCGCGCCCGCCACGGCAGCTACTTCGTCACCGGCAACCACGAGTACTACTCGGGCGCCGACGCGTGGGTGGACCATGTGCGCGAGCTGGGCCTGCGTCCTCTGGAGAACGAGCGCACCGAGCTGCCCGGCTTCGACCTCGCCGGGGTGAACGACGTCGCGGGCGAGAGCGAGGGCCGGGGCCCCGACTTTGGCAAGGCGCTCGGCGACCGCGACCGCTCGCGCGCCTCCGTGCTGCTCGCCCATCAGCCGGTGGTGATCCACGACGCGGTGAAGGCGGGCGTCGATCTCCAGCTGTCCGGCCACACCCATGGCGGTCAGCTGTGGCCCGGCACCTATGTGGCCGAGCTGGCCAACCCCACCGCCGCCGGTCTCGAGCGGTACGGCGACACCCAGCTCTATGTGACCCGCGGCGCGGGCGCCTGGGGCCCGCCGGTACGGGTCGGGGCGCCACCGGACGTCACCGTGGTGGAGCTGGCCTCGACCCGTACCTGAGCGTCTGAGCGCCCGCCATCCCGGCCCCGCCCCGCATCAGCGGGAGTCGGCGGCGGACCGCTGAATCTCCGGCGAGCCGGTGGAACCGGCGGAACCGGCGGGACCCTTGCTGACCAGCGGACGGTCGAGGTCCCCCGCCGGTGAGCCGTCGTCGGCCGCCCGCGCCACCGCCACCGCGACCGGCTCCGACCGGTCGATGCCCTGCCCGGCAACTCGTACGCCACCGCCCTGCGCGTCGGCCCGCTTGGCGCGGCGGTGCGGCAGCGAGGCGTTGCGTATGCCCGAGATACGGTCGTGCGGGGCCAGCCGGTCCGGGTGACGCAGCGTCTTGCGTACGCAGGTGGCGGTCAGCGTGAACCCGGCCATCACCGCGAGCAGTTGGACGGGGCTGAGCGCCGTAAGGACCGCCGCCGCGCCCTGGGCGCCCGAGTCGCGGACGGTGGCGAACAGACCGGACGGCCACGGCTCGTGCAGCAGCGTCAGCATGGCCAGGAACAGCCCTGACAGGAACGGCATCACCAGCGCCCCGAGCAGCAGCGCGCGCAGGGTCAGCCGCCAGGGCACCAGCGGGCCACCGTCGTCCGCCACCAGCTTCAGCAGCAACAGCCGCTTTCCGGGGGTAGCGCCGGTCGCCAGCGGCAGGAGGATGAACCAGGCCGCGAAGATTCCTACCGGTATCCATGAGGGAGCCGCGCCGCCCTGATAGGTCATCACGGCCGCGGCAAACACCGATGCGACGACATATCCGGCCACATCCACGACCAGCGCCGTCAGCCGCCGCCCGAACGGCACCGGACGTGCCGCCAGCGCCCGCCCGTCCAGCGCCTCCAGCGCCGGCAGCATCCGCGCGACCGGCCCGGCCAGCAGCCAACCGATCATCGCTCCCGAGGTGTTGACGATCAGGTCGTCCACGTCGAAGAGGCGGTACGGGCAGTTGTAGAGACCCCACACCCCGGTCCACTGCGTCAGCTCGAAGGACATGGCGACCACGAAGCCGATCACGGCGGTGGCGCGCAGCGAGCGCCCGAAGTGGTAGCGCAGGAAGACGCCGAGCGGCAGAAGCAGCAGCAGATTGAAGAGGGTCCCGGCGACGGCGGGGTTCTGGAGGACGAGGGAGTTGAGCCCGACCTTGTGGTGGGCCTCTTTCCAGATGTCGCCGAAGGTGTTCCCGGGCATCCACTGCGGATGGGCCACGGGCGCGAACCGCTCGCACATGTCGCCCGTCTGCTTCGGCAGCGGCACGATCGTCATGCAGTAGGCGGTGAGCAGGTAGTAGAGGAAGCCGTAGAGCGACAGCGTCCGCCCCGGGGACATCACGCCGTGCCGGCGGTAGAGGAGGACGGCTGTCGGCAGCAATAACACGAGTGCGAGCAGCGGGAAGAGGGCTGCGGCCGTCTTGATCGGCAGAAGGTAGGCGGTGGCCATGCACAGGACTATACGCCATGCGTATACACCGCGTGTATAGCTCTCCGGCGTGCGCCGATACGACGAGGGCCCCGCCCCCGGAATCCGGGAAGCGGGGCCCTCGCCCACAGGCTTGGAGCCAAAAGCTCCGTCGCTCAGAAGCGGCAGCGCAGAAGCGGCCGTTCGGAAGCGGCAGCTCAGAAGCGGCGCGTGATCAAGGCGCGCTTGACCTCCTGAATGGCCTTGGTGACCTCGATGCCCCGCGGACACGCCTCGGTGCAGTTGAAGGTGGTGCGGCAGCGCCAGACGCCGTCCTTGTCGTTCAGGATCTCCAGCCGCTGCTCACCGCCCTCGTCGCGGGAGTCGAAGATGAAGCGGTGCGCGTTGACGATCGCCGCCGGGCCGAAGTACTGGCCGTCGTTCCAGAACACCGGGCACGAGGAGGTGCACGCGGCGCACAGGATGCACTTGGTGGTGTCGTCGAACCGCTCGCGGTCCTCGGCGGACTGCAGCCGCTCACGCGTCGGCTCGTTGCCCGTCGTGATCAGGAAGGGCATCACATCGCGGTACGCCTGGAAGAACGGCTCCATGTCCACGATGAGGTCCTTGAGGACCGTGAGCCCCTTGATCGGCTCGACCGTGATGGGCTTCTCCGGGTTGATGTCCTTGATCAGCGTCTTGCAGGCCAGCCGGTTGCGGCCGTTGATCCGCATCGCGTCGGAGCCGCAGATGCCGTGGGCGCAGGAGCGGCGGAAGGTCAGGGTGCCGTCCAGCTCCCACTTGACCTTGTGGAGTCCGTCGAGGACGCGCTCCTTGGGGTCCATGTCGATCTGGAAGTCCTCCCAGACCGCCTGGTCCGAGACCTCCGGGTTGAAGCGCCGGATCCGGAAGGTGACGGTGATCAGGTGCGAGGCGGTGGCGTCGGCCGCCTCGGGGGCCTGGTCGGACTTCTCGAGGGTGGGGGTGCTCATCAGTACTTACGCTCCATCGGCTGGTAGCGGGTCTGCACGACCGGCTTGTAGTCGAGGCGGATGGACTCGGAGCCGTCCGCGCCCACCTCTCGGTACGCCATGGTGTGCCGCATGAAGTTGACGTCGTCGCGGTTCGGGTAGTCCTCGCGGTAGTGGCCGCCGCGCGACTCCTTGCGGGCCAGTGCCGAGATCGCCATGACCTCGGCCAGGTCGAGCAGGTTGCCCAGCTCGATGGCCTCCAGCAGATCGGTGTTGAACCGCTTGCCCTTGTCCTGGACGCTGACGTTCTTGAATCGCTCCCGCAGGTGGCCGATCTCCTCGACGGCCTCCTTGAGCGTCTGCTCGGTGCGGAAGACCATGACGTTCTTGTCCATGGTCTCCTGCAGCGCCTTGCGGACCTCGGTGACCCGCTCGGTGCCGGTCGCGTCCCGCAGGTTCTCCACCTGGCTCTGGACGAACCCGGCCGGGTCCTCCGGGAGCTCGACGAAGTCGGCCCTGGCGGAGTACTCCGCGGCGGCGATACCCGCCCGGCGGCCGAAGACGTTGATGTCCAGCAGCGAGTTGGTGCCCAGCCGGTTGGCGCCGTGCACCGAGACGCAGGCGACCTCGCCGGCCGCGTACAGGCCGGGGACGACGGTGTCGTTGTCCGCCAGCACCTCGCCCTGGACGTTGGTCGGGATGCCGCCCATCGTGTAGTGCGCGGTCGGCTGGATCGGGATCGGGTCCGTGTACGGCTCGATGCCCAGGTACGTCCGCGCGAACTCGGTGATGTCGGGCAGCTTGGCGTCCAGCTGCTCCGGCGGCAGGTGGGTCAGGTCCAGATAGACGTGGTCGCCCTCCGGACCGCAGCCGCGGCCCTCACGGATCTCCGTGTAGATCGACCGCGACACCACGTCTCGCGATGCCAGGTCCTTCATGACCGGCGCGTACTTCTCCATGAAGCGCTCGCCGTCCTTGTTGCGGAGGATGCCGCCCTCACCGCGGGCGCCCTCCGTCAGCAGGATGCCCATGCGCCAGATGCCGGTCGGGTGGAACTGGAAGAACTCCATGTCCTCCAGCGGCAGCCCGCGCCGGTAGGCGACCGCCTGGCCGTCACCGGTGAGGGTGTGCGCGTTGGAGGTCACCTTGAAGAACTTGCCGCAGCCGCCGGAGGCGAAGACGACGGCCTTCGCCTGGAAGACGTGCAGCTCACCGGTGGCCAGCTCGTACGCCACCACACCGGCGGTGCGCTTGACCCCGTCGACCTCGGTCATCAGGAGGTCCAGGACGTAGAACTCGTTGAAGAACTCCACGCCCTCCTTGACGCAGTTCTGGTACAGCGTCTGGAGGATCATGTGGCCGGTGCGGTCCGAGGCGTAGCAGGACCGGCGGACCGGGGCCTCGCCGTGGTTACGGCTGTGGCCGCCGAAGCGGCGCTGGTCGATGGTGCCGTTCGGGGTGCGGTTGAACGGCAGGCCCATCTTCTCCAGGTCGAGGACAGAGTCGATGGCCTCCTTCGCCAGGATCTCGGCGGCGTCCTGGTCGACCAGGTAGTCGCCGCCCTTGATCGTGTCGAAGGTGTGCCACTCCCAGTTGTCCTCCTCGACGTTGGCGAGGGCGGCGGCCATGCCGCCCTGGGCCGCGCCGGTGTGGGAGCGGGTCGGGTAGAGCTTGGTGAGCACCGCGGTGCGGCTGCGCTTGGTCGACTCGATGGCCGCGCGCATTCCGGCCCCGCCGGCGCCGACGATGACGGTGTCGTACTTATGGATCTTCATGAGTGGATACCTCAGCCCCGGGGCCTAGCGGATGTTCGGGTCGAAGGTGAAGATCACCAGAGTGCCGAGCACGATGGTGAATCCTGCCGCCGTGTAGAGCAGCGCCTTCAGCCAGAGGCGGGTGTTGTCCCGCTCCGCGTAGTCGTTGATGATCGTGCGCAGGCCGTTCGCGCCGTGCAGCGTGGCGAGCCAGAGCATGATCAGATCCCATGCCTGCCAGAACGGCGAGGCCCAGCGGCCGGCCACGAAGGCGAAGCCGATCTTGGTGACACCGCCGTCCAGCACCAGCTGGATCAGCAGATGGCCCAGGACCAGGACGACCAGCAGGACGCCGGACAGGCGCATGAACAGCCAGCCGTACATCTCGAAGTTCGTACGGGTCGCCCTGGGCGTCTTGCGGGTGCGGGCCCGCGGCGGCTCGATGACCGGGGCCGGATGATCCACGTCGTACGCGCTGACCGCGTCGCTCGCGGGGGTGGTGGTCTCGGCGGACATGTGCGTCAGCTCCCGAACAGTTCGCGCAGCGTGTGCTGGAGGATCGGGTAGAAGGCACCGGCCATCAGCACGACCCAGATACCGACGACGCCCCAGAGCATCTGCCGCTGGTACCTCGCTCCCTTGGACCAGAAGTCGACGGCGATGACGCGAAGGCCGTTGAGGGCGTGAAACAGGATGGCGGCCACGAGGCCGTACTCCATCAGGTTCACGACGGGATTCTTGTAGGTGGCAACCACGTTGTCGTACGCCTCGGGCGAGACGCGGACCAGCGAGGTGTCCAGCACATGTACGAACAGGAAGAAGAAGATGAGGACGCCGGTGACTCGATGAGCCACCCAGGACCACATGCCTTCCCGGCCGCGATACAGCGTTCCAGCCGGCACGGAAAAACCCTCCGGAAGCGGATTTGGGGCCTGCCGGCTTCGGGGTCGGTCGGGCCCGGCCGGGTACGGTCCACCGGCCCTGGACATCGTACCGACGTGCTGTCGGCAGGTTCGTCCGGGGGGCTCAGGTGTGATCTATCAAGCACGAACGGGCGATCATGCGATACGGAACCCGGACACATCCGGCAAGCGGGGGGTGGTCGCGGCCAGCCGGACGAGCCGGCCGCGGGCGATGCGCCGCAGCTCCTCCGCGGTGTTGTCGCGCTCCCGCTCCCGTTCGTTGCCCAGCCGGCTCCGGATTCCGGTCAGCAGCCGGTCGAGCCGCTCCTCGGGCCGCAGACCATCCAGACAGATGACGAAAACGTGACCGAATCGACGTTCGTACGCATCGTGGGCGGCCTGGAGCGCGGTGTGGGCGGCCAGCGCCCCCAGGCTCTCCGCGGGCGGCAGCTCATGGCCGACGACCGACTCGTCCGCGAGCGCCTCGTCCAGATCGGCCGGGGTGAGGTCATAGCTGGCCTCGTCCCCGGCGGCCAGCAGCGCCTCCAGATCGGGGTACGGGCGGTGGGCCGCGATCAGCCGGGCCCAGCGGCGGCTGCCGCAACAGGCGAGCAGCGCGGCCTCGGCCGCGTCGGCGGTGGCGGTGTTGAGCCGGTCGAGGCGGGAAGCGGCGGCGCGGGACCTGGACCTGGACAGCGTGGACTCCTCGGGCACGCGTGAGAGGCGTGGGAGACATGGCTGGGGCGTGTGAGCAGTACACGCTAACGAGGCGGGGAGGTGGGTGTGCCGGGGGGAACGCGATATCACCCGAACGGGGAGGTTTTACTGCATGCGGTGGACGGCATTCGGGGCGCAGGGTGTTTTTCGGTCACAAGGCGGCCGAATGCCCGAAGCGGGGAGGGCCTAAGGAGGTACACCGCCATGGGATTGCCGCTCAGAGCCACCAAGGCGTCCTGCGTCCGCGGTCTCATCGCGGGTGCCGTCGCCACCCTCGTCCTGGCGGCCCTCGGCTGCCAGCAGACGGACGGCGGCCAGGGCCAGGCCGGCACCCGCTCCTCGCCGGCGCACTCCGCGCACGCCACGACCGCCACCTCGGCGCGGTCCCCCTCGACCACTCCGCCGCACGGCACCGCGGCCTCCGCCCCGCCCCGCACCATCCCCTCCGTCCGCGAGTTCACCCCGACCACGGGCCCGGGCTGGCGGCCCGGCAGCGGCAGCCGGGTGGTGGCCGACCTCGACGGTCCGCTCGCCGACGAGGCCCACATGATCGCCACGGAGCTGGGGATGCGCACCGCCTCCGGCACCCCCCGCACCGGTGATCTCTCCCTCGCCCTCGATCCGGAGCAGAGCGGGGGCCGCGAGGCGTACAAGCTGACGGTCGGCGGCGGCCGCGCCCGGATCACCGGCCCGGCCGAGGCGGGCGTCTTCTACGGCACCCGCACCGTGAAACAGGCGCTGCGCTCCGGCGGCCGCCTCCCCGAAGGCGTGATCCACGACCGGCCCGGCCGCCCCCAGCGCGGCCTCAACCTGGACATCGCGCGCAAGTTCTTCTCGGCCGGGTGGATCGAGGCCCGGATGCGCGAGATGGCCGACCTCAAGCTCAACCAGCTGGCCCTGCACTTCTCGGACGACCAGGGCTTCCGCATCCAGAGCACCAGCCACCCCGAGATCGTCTCGGCCCAGCACCTCACCAAGGCCCAGGTCCGGGAGATCGTCGCGCTCGGGCAGCGGCTGCACATCACCGTCATCCCCGAGATCGACTCGCCGGGCCACCTCGGCGCCGTCATCAGGGCCCATCCGCAGCTCCAGCTGCGCAACGCGGGCGGCACCACGTTCCAGGGGTCGGTGGACATCTCCAATCCGGCCGCGGCCCGCATCGTCGATCAGCTGATGCGCGAGTACGCCCCGCTCTTCCCCGGCCGCTGGTGGCATCTGGGCGCCGATGAGTACCTCGCGCTGACCGTCAAGGACCCCCAGGCGTCGTTCCCGAAGCTGGTGGCCGCCGCGAAGGCGAAGTACGGACCCAACGCCCGGGTGCAGGACCTGGTCACCGGCTGGCTGAACGACCGCGCCCGGCTCGCCCGGCAGCTGGGCAAGCAACCCAAGGCGTGGAACGACGGCTTCTTCACCGGCGGCGTCGTCAAGCCCGACAAGAACATCGAGGTCGAGTACTGGACGGGACGGCTGAAGGAGGCGGCACGGCAGCCGCTGGAATATCTGAAGGAGGGCCGCAAGGTGGTCAACCTCAACGACTCGTACCTCTACTACGTCCTCGGCGAGCCCGGCGGCTTCACCTACCCGACCGGCGAACGCATTTACGAGAGTTGGTCCCCCGCCGTACTGCGCAGCTCCACGCCCGTCGCCGACAAGTCCCTGACCGGACCGAACCGGATCCTCGGCGCCCGTTTCGCCATCTGGGGCGACCGGCCCGAGGCCCAGACGCCCGCACAGGTGGCCCAGGGCATCCGGCTGCCGCTCGCGGCGCTGGCCCAGCGGGTGTGGGATCCCGGGAAGCCGCCGCTGAGCTGGTCGGACTTCACCCGGCTCGCCGAACGGCTCGGGGTCTGAGCGCGCGGCCCGGGCGGGAGAAGAAGAGGGAGAAAAGAAGGACGGTCGGGGCCGCCACCCCCCACAGGAGAGGCCCCGACCGTCGATCAGGGAGAGCCGTCAAAGGCTCGCACCCCTTACAGCGTCGCACGCCTCGATTGCGTCACACCTCCCCTTGCGCGAAACCGGGGACTTCACCCCGCGTCCCGGGTCCGTTCCGCTCTGGACTTGACCGGTCGGATGCCCGTAACGTGCAGGTCCGCGCTCTGGGCGCGGTCAGAGGCTTCATTTTCTCGCGTGGCCCGCAGCGGGCCACGTTCCCAGGGGGACTCAAAAGACCATGTATCCGTGTGGGAACTGCCGCGCTGTCGCCGTCGGCCCCGACGGGCGCTGTGCCGCATGCGGGACGTACCAGCAGCAGCTGCAGCAGCCCTCCGCGCCGCCGCAGCAGCCGTCCGTCCCGCCGCAGATGGGGCAGATGCCGCCGGCGCCCGGCGGCTACCCGGCTGCCCCACCCATGGGCATGCCGACCGGCGGGGTCGATCTGCGGCGCGGGCTTTCCACCACGCTCGTCGCGCTGTTCGGCGTGGCGCTGCCGGCGCTCGTCTTCCTCTTCGTGGGGCGTTCCGGCCAGTACAGCGTGATCGGGGACATGCTGGACGCGGTCGAGGGCAAGTCCGTCTCCATCACCGAGCAGGACCTCAACGACGCCGACGACCTGTTCACCACCGCACAGGTCATCTACTGGCTGCTCACCGTCGCGATCGCCGTGGTCTGGGCGATCTGGTTCCGGCGGCTGCGGCTGAACGCCGAGGTCTTCGCGCCCGGCCAGCACCGCTTCAGCAGCGGCTGGGCGGCCGGTTCCTGGTTCACCCCCGTCGTCAACTTCTGGTTCCCCAAGCAGATCGCCAACGACATCTGGCGCGCCAGCTCCCCGCAGGGGCCGCACGCCGTCAGCCGCGGTCTGCTCAACGGCTGGTGGGTCACCTGGATCGTCGCGCTGATCACCAACGCCATCGGCGGCATCCGCTACAACCTGCTGCGCGGCAAGGTGGAGGGCGACGACTACGCCCCCTCCCCCTCCGAGGCCAAGAGCGACATCGAGAGCCTGCGCTCCATCCTGGCCTTCGACATGTTCGCGATCGTGATCTTCATGGCCGCGGCGGTCCTCGCGCTGCTGCTGGTCCGGCAGATCACCGCGATGCAGGAGCAGCGCGCCTCACTGCCCCCGCAGCTGGGCGGCCCGGCGCCGTACGGCATGCCGGCGCCGAACCCGTACGGCGCCCCGGCGCCCGGACCGGCCCCGTACGGCGCCCCGGCCCCCGGGCCCGGCTCGTACGGTGCCCCCCAGATGCCACCGACCCCGCCACCCGGCCAGCCCGGTCAGCAGTACCCGCCCTACGGGCAGGGCTAGCCCGCGGCTACGCCGGAATCGACTGGACCACGGATTCTCCGAGTGGGGCAGGAAGAGAGCGTGCAGGCGGACGACGCGGAACTGACCGCCGCGGTACTCGCGGCGCAGGAAGGGGACGAGACCGCCTTCCGGACCGTCTACCGGTCCGTGCACCCTCGCCTCCTCGGCTACGTGCGCACGCTGGTCGGTGACGGAGACGCGGAGGACATCACCTCGGAAGCATGGCTGCAGATCGCCCGTGACCTGCAACGCTTCAGCGGAGACGCCGACCGCTTCCGGGGCTGGGCGGCCCGGATAGCCCGCAATCGGGCACTGGACCACATACGGATGCGCGGCCGCCGTCCGGCCATCGGCGGCGATGAGTCGGAGCTGGAGTTCCGCGCCTCCGACGCGGACACCGCCGGTGAGGCGATGGAGGCCCTCGGCACCGGCCGGGCGCTCGGGCTGATCGCCCAGCTACCGCAGGACCAGGCCGAGGCGGTGGTGCTCCGGGTGGTCCTCGGCCTCGACGCCAAGAGCGCGGCCGCGGTGCTGGGCAAGCGGCCGGGGGCGGTGCGCACGGCCGCCCACCGGGGTCTGCGGCGGCTCGCGGACTTGATCGGCCCGGCGGCGGGGAGCGATCCGGCGGTGCTCGAGGGGATCCCGGGGCAACGTGAGTCACACGGCGGCGGAGCAACCAAGCCGGGTGCGGCGAAGTCTGCTGGTGTGACGGATTCACGCGCGCCAACGCAGAAGGACATGTGATGGCCGAAGACCACCGCTATAGCTGGCTGGATGACAGTGCCGCGGAGCGGTTGCTTCGCGGCGAACCGGTCGAGGGGCAGCCCGGGGCTCCCGACGGCCGGGGCGACGAGTCATATGCCGAAGCGGAGCGGTTGGCGGCCGTCCTCAGCGCCGTCGCCGGGGCAGGCCGCCCGGCGGCCCCCTCCGACGCGTCCGCGCTCCCGGGCGAGGAGGCGGCCATGGCCGCCTTCCGGGCGGCCCGGGTCGCCGTCGAGGCCGAAGCGGAGGCCGTCGCCGAGCCGGGGGTGGCCCGGCGGCCGCAGCGGATCCGGAAGTTCAGGGAGAGACAGCCGCGGCTGCGCCGCCCCCTGCGGGCGGGCATGATCGCGATGGTGGCCGGCTGTGCGCTGAGCGGTTTCGCGGTCGCGGCCGCGGCGGGCGTGCTGCCCACCCCGTTCGGGCCGAGTCACCACACTCCGGGCCCCTCGGTGAGCATGTCGGACGCCGGACCCGGCGGGGAATCCGCTCATCCGGAGATCTCCGAGAACGGCGGTACGACGGCGCCCGGCCCCAGTGGTTCAAGCGACAACGATGCCAGCGATGTGGGTTCGAACGGCGCCCAGGGCGGAACGGTCACCTCCGGTCCGCAGGGTGACGGCACGGGCAAGGACGGGAAGACGAAGGACCCCTCGTCGAAGGGGAGGCACGGCGCCCCGGGATGGGCCCTCCGCATCTGCCCCCGTTACCTGACCGCCGAGTTGGCGGGCGTGGACCTCGACAAGAAGTCGCTGAAGAAGCTGACGAAGGCGGCCGGCAGCGAGTCCGCCATCCACGGCTACTGCACCCAGATCCTCGCCGACGAGGGCACGGACGCCCCGCGCGGCGACGACGGCACGGACAACAACGGCGGCGGGGACAACGGCACGGACAGCGGTTCGGACAACGGCGGCGGCAACGGCGGGTCCGATGGCTCTGGCTCCGGCTCCGGTGACAGTGGCGGGTCGGACAGCGGCGGCGATTCGGGAAAAGGTGGCGGGGACGACACCACAGTCCCCCAGCCCCCGCCTCCGCCGAGCGACACCACCGGCACCACCGGGACGCCGAGCGCCACCACGACACCGACGCCCGCAAGTGACTCCGCGGCGTCGACCGACTCGGTGACGGCCACGGAAACGGGTGCCGACTGAGGCTGCGGCACCCAGGTGTGACGTTTTTTTCAGCGGTGACGCTGAAAGAAATGGGCCGACTGGTCATCGGCCGCGCGGGAGCCGAGGTTCCCCCCGTACCGACGGCTCCGCGCATTCGGCGCGGGCAGAGCACGTTCCCCCGGCTCTGCCCGCGCCGCCCCCTCTTTGCGCCTAAGCCTTTGCGCCCAAGCCGGCGCCGCTCTCGCGGACCGGGTCCTCGCCGTCGGGGTTGCTCAGTTGATGGTCGCGGCCCTACTTGTACACGACGACCTTGTCGCCCGCCTTTACTTTGGCGAAGAGCGCAGCGATCTTCTTCTTGTCGCGGACGTTCACACAGCCGTGCGAGGCGCCGCTGTAGCCGCGGGCGGCGAAGTCCGATGAGTAGTGCACCGCCTGGCCGCCGCTGAAGAACATCGCGTACGGCATCGGGGTGTGATAGATCGTCGACACATGGTCCCGGCTCTTGAAGTTGACCTGGAACAGCCCCTCCCGGGTCGGGGTGTACTCCGAGCCGAAGCGCACGTCCATCGCCGACATCACCCGCCCGTTGACCATCCACGCCAGGGTGCGGCTGCTTTTGCTGATGCACAGCACCCGGCCGGTCAGGCACCGCGGATCCGGCTTGGCCAGCGGAAGGGTGGTCGGCGGATAGAGCTGGTCGTGCGTGGGCGTCTTGGTCGCCGAGCGCAGTGAGGTCCAGGTGCGCCGGCTCACCGAGCCGGTGACCGAGAGGCCGTGGCCCCGCTGGTACGCGCTGACCGACGCCTGCGTGATCGTGCCGTAGTAGCCCGTCGGGTTCCGGTTGAAGAGGCCGAGCGCGCGCAGCCGCGCCTGGAGCTCGCGCACCCGGTCCCCGCTGGTGCCGACGGCGATCACGGGCGGGGCCACCCTCGGCGCGGTGCGCCGCGGTGTGACCGGCGTCGTGGTGCGCGGCGGGGGCGCCACGACCCGCTTGGGCTTGGGCTTGGCCTTGTGCGTGAACGTGCGATGCGGCCGGGGCGTCTCCCGCGCGGGTGCGCTCGTACTGGCCCTGGCCTGCGGTCTCTCCTGCCCCCGGCCGTCCACGGTCGCTTCCCCCGCCCGGCACCCCGCGACCAGTGCCGCCGCCGTGGCCGTGGCCAGCGCCGTGCCGACCACCGCTGTCCGGTGCATCTGAATCCCCCACTCCCTGATCTTTTTGCTCTGAATGCTTCCCGAAGCTGCCAGGAGGCGAACATCGACGCATGCTGTGAGCAAGGCCCCGTACCGGGAGAACGCCCGGTATCAGCCACCAGGAGGCGTGGACCCATGGCGCGCGAGTCGGAGTCGGGATTCCCCGTCGAGCCGGTGTACGGGCCCGGCGCGCTGAGCGGCTGGGATCCGGCCGCGCGGCTGGGCGAGCCGGGGGAGTACCCCTTCACCCGCGGGGTCTATCCGACGATGTACACCGGCCGCCCCTGGACGATGCGGCAGTACGCGGGGTTCGGCACCGCCGCCGAGTCCAACGCCCGCTACCGGCAGTTGATCGAGCACGGCACCACCGGACTGTCGGTGGCCTTCGACCTGCCGACCCAGATGGGCTACGACTCCGACGCGCCCCTCGCCCACGGCGAGGTCGGCAAGGTGGGCGTGGCCATCGACTCGGTCGAGGACATGCGGGTGCTGCTGGGCGGCATCCCGCTGGACCGGGTCTCGACCTCCATGACCATCAACGCGCCCGCGGCCCTGCTGCTGCTCCTCTACCAACTCGTGGCCGAGGAGCAGGGCGTGGCCGGGAGCCGGCTGACCGGCACCATCCAGAACGACATCCTCAAGGAGTACATCGCCCGCGGCACCTACATCTTCCCGCCCGGCCCCTCGCTGCGGCTGGTCGCGGACATCTTCAAGTACTGCAAGGCCGAGCTGCCGAAGTGGAACACGATCTCGATCTCCGGCTACCACATGGCGGAGGCCGGGGCCTCGCCCGCGCAGGAGATCGCCTTCACCCTGGCCGACGGCATCGAGTACGTCCGTACGGCCGTCGCGGCGGGGATGGACATCGACGACTTCGCACCCCGGCTCTCCTTCTTCTTCGTCTCCCGCACCACGCTGCTGGAGGAGGTCGCCAAGTTCCGCGCCGCGCGCCGGATCTGGGCGCGGGTGATGCGGGAGGAGTTCGGCGCCCGCGATCCGAAGTCCCAGATGCTGCGCTTCCACACCCAGACCGCGGGCGTCCAACTCACCGCCCAGCAGCCCGAGGTGAATCTCGTACGCGTCGCCGTCCAGGGCCTGGCCGCCGTGCTCGGCGGCACCCAGTCGCTGCACACCAACGCCTTCGACGAGGCCATCGCGCTCCCGACCGCCACCTCCGCCCGGCTGGCGCTGCGCACCCAGCAGGTGCTGGCGTACGAAACCGATGTGACGGCGACCGTGGACCCCTTCGCGGGCTCCTACGCCGTCGAGTCGCTGACCGACGCCGTCGAGGCGGCGGCCGTCGACCTGATGCGGCGGGTCGAGGACCTGGGCGGTGCGGTGGCCGCCATCGAGCGGAACTTCCAGAAGGAGGAGATCGAGCGCAGCGCCTACCGGATCGCCCGGGAGACGGACGAGGGCGAACGGGTGGTGGTCGGCGTCAACCGCTTCCAGCTGGAGGAGGAGGCGCCGTACGAGCCGCTGCGGGTGGACCCGGAGATCGAGGCCCGGCAACGCGACCGGCTCGCCCGGCTGCGCGCCGAACGCGACCGGTCGGCGGTGGGCGCGGCCCTGTCGTCCCTGCGGAAGGCCGCCGAGAGCGAGCCCGGCACGGCGAATGTGCTCTACCCGATGAAGGACGCGCTCGCGGCGCGGGCCACGCTGGGCGAGGTGTGCGATGCGTTGCGGGAGGTGTGGGGGACGTATCGGCCGGTGGACGCGTTCTGAGGCGGCCGGGCGGAGTCGGGCTGGGGCCGGGCGGAGTCGGGGCTGGGGCCGGTCCGGGGCCCCGTCCGGGGCCGGTTGTCAGGGGCTTGGGTAACACTGGACCCATGTCGTCGTCACCCCGCCGTGCCTGCCCGGTCTGCACCCGTGAGATCGCGGTCGTCGGCGGGCGCTTCGCCCGCCACGACCCGCCGGGGCGGCGCTCCGCCCTCGAGCTGATCTCCTGCCCCGGTTCGCGGCGGATCGCGCCGCTGCTCGGCACCCCGCCGAAGCTGTTCGGCGAGGCCGACCCCCCGACGCCGGGCCAGCAGCCGCTGTTCTAGCCCCCAGGGCCTGTGCCGCCCCTCCCCGCAGCGCCGATACGCGCCTCCGCCGCGTGCTGGGGCTGCGGCCCAGGCCCTGGGGGCCTGGTGGGCACACTCGTGGGTCTTTCCACTACCCGCCCCTTCCCGCAACTGGGGCTCCGCCCCAGGCCCCGGGCCAAGCCCTTCGCAGCCGGGCCGCAATGGGGGCTCCGCCCCAGGCCCCGGGCCAGGCTGGCCTAGGGTCCGAGGGCCCCGGGTCCCGTCGTTCTGGCGTGCCAGCGTGCGTGGGGGTGTCCGGGGCTCCGCCCCAGAACCCGGGCCCGGCTGGCCCAGCGCCCGGGCCTCGTCGCTCTGGCGGGCCAGCGCGCTGGGGGTGTTCGGGGCTTCGCCCCAGCCTCGGGGGCCCGGGCCAAGCCCTTGGCGGCGGGGGACGGTCGAGCGGGCTGTTCCCGCCCCGCCCTTCCCCGCGGCATCGATATGCGGCTCCGCCCCAGCCCCTGGGGTCCGGGCCGCCCCGGCTCTTGCCGAGGTGGGGCCCTGCCTCAACCTCCGGGGTCCAGGGGCGGAGCCCCTGGTTCGGGAAGGGGCGGGTAGGGGAAAGATCGGCCGGACCCGCCGTCCCAGCGGCCCCGCTACGCCGCCGCGCCCACCAACCGGGAGGCGAGCGTCGCCCCCGGGCTGGCGGTCGTCAGGGCCTCCATGAGCTGGTCGCCGGCGGCCTTCAGCGCCGTGTCGTCCATCGGCCCCAGCGCGTCCAGCACGAACATCGCCCGGGTAGTCGCATGGGTGAGCCGGGTGCGGGTGCATTGGCGCCAGTTCCAGCGGCGGCAGGTGACGCCCGCCTCGTCGCGCCAGACCACCTCGCCGGGCGACGGGTGCTCCACCACGGGCTCGCCCCCGGCCGTCGTCTCGAAGGTCTCGTCGCCCTCGGCGCGCACGAGCCGGGCCGCGCCCACGTAGTGGTCGAGGTCCTCGCCACCGAGGGGGATCACATGCGCGACCGAGATCGCGTTGTAGAGGTCGGTCAGCCGGTCCACCCGCGGCAGCCCGGCGGGTGCCCGCCGCAGCAGGGCCTCCGCGCTGGGCCGGGTGCGCTGGGGCTTCGCCCCGAAGGCGCGGAACGCCTCGCGCCAGGCGGCCAGATGCGGATGCTCCTCCACCGGCCCGTCCCCGAACCGCTCCCGCGCCGCCCGCTCGGCGTCGGCCAGCAGCCGCTCGCTCAGCTCGTCGCTCGGCCCGGGACGCAGCCCCTCGGCGGTGATGAGCAGTGCCCGGTAGTCGGGGCGCAGGGCGTGCACGGCGGGGTCAATGGCGGCGGAGTCCAGCCAGCCTGCGGCGTCGTTCGTCATGCGGTCCACTATGGCATACGGTGCGGTGCAGTGTGATGTACGGGCGCCGGGGCCACCTTGTGCGGGCGCCGGGCCCCTGTACGGGCGCCGGGCCCCCTGCACGGGCGCTGGGGGCAGCCCCACCCCTGAGGTGCTGCGCCGGCGCGATGACGCGGGGCTGCTGGACGGGCCGTCGGCCCGCTACCCGGAGGTGCGATTCGTCGACTAGGGCCCAGGGGCCGGGCCGAGCAGGCCTAAAACAGTCCGAGCTGGGTGGTGAGCAACGCGAGGACGACGACGAGCGACCAGCCGAGCAGCTGCTCCAACAGGTGATCCTCGCCGTCGGAGGGGCCTCCGGTGCGGGAGTGGAGGCCGGTACGGCGCGCCGCGATGTCGGTCATGCGGGTGTCCTCTGTGCTCAGCGATGATCGTGATGAAAGTGATGAAACGGGTCATCACCGTTGCCCAGGGTGCGCGTGGCAGCCGCCAGGGGTAAAGGGGAAGTGGCCGAACTCACCCGAGGAGGACCACGGTGACCAGCGTCATTCCCAAGGGTCTGGGCGAGCAGATCCGCGCCCTGGCCGGAGGCGAGGTGACCTCCCATGCGCTGGTCGAGCAGGCGCTCGGGCGCATCGCCGAGACCCAGCCCACCCTGAACGCCTTCCGCCGCATCCGCGCCGAGGCCGCCCTGCGCGAGGCCGAGGAGGCCGACCGGCGGCTGGCGGCGGGGGAGCGGCTGCCGCTGCTCGGGGTCCCGCTCGCGGTCAAGGACGATACGGATGTGGCGGGCGAGCCCACCGCCTTCGGCTGCTGCGGCGACTTCCCGGCCAAGGTCGAGGACGGTGAGGCGGTGCGGCGGCTGCGGGCGGCCGGGGCCGTGATCGTCGGCAAGACCAACACCCCCGAGCTGGGCCAGTGGCCGTTCACCGAGGGCCCCGCCTTCGGCGACACCCGCAATCCGTGGAACCCGGAGTACACCCCCGGCGGCTCGTCCGGCGGCGCCGCGGCCGCCGTCGCCGCCGGGCTGGTCCCCGCCGCGCTCGGCTCCGACGGCGCGGGCTCGGTCCGTATCCCCGCCGCCTGGACGCACCTGATCGGTATCAAGCCCCAGCGTGGCCGGATCTCCACCTGGCCGGACGCCGAGTCCTTCAACGGCATCACCTGCAACGGCCCGCTCGCCCGTACGGTCGCCGACGCGGCGCTGCTGCTGGACGCCGTGAGCGGCAACTGCGAGGGGGATCTGCACTGCCCGGAGCCGGTGGACGTGCTGTCGGCGGTGGGCCGCGACCCGGGGCGGCTGCGGATCGCCCTCTCCTTCAAGACGGCCTTCACCGGCACCCCCAAGAGGCTGGACCCGCTGGTGCGGGCCTCGGTCGTCCGGCTGGCCGAGCGGCTGGCGGCCCTCGGCCATGAGGTCGTGGAGGCCGAGCCGCGCTACGGGCTCGTGGGGTTCTCGTTTCTGCCGCGGGCCACGGCCGGGCTCTTCGAATGGTCCGGCCGCGTCCCCGATCCGCTGCTGCTGGACATCCGCACCCGCCACGCCGCCCGCAACGGCCGGCTGCTGGGCGGCGCCGCGCTGCGGTGGGCGCGGTCGTACGAGGAGCCGCTGCGGCGCCGGGTCGGGGCGATCTTCCAGCGCTTCGACGTCGTTCTCTCCCCGACGACGGCCACGCCCCCGCTGCGGATCGGCGCCATGGCCGCGCTGTCGGGGTGGCAGACCGATCGGGCCATGATCGCGGCGTGTCCGTACGCCTGGCCGTGGAATGTGCTGGGGTGGCCCGCGATGAACGTCCCCGCCGGGTTCGCCGACCCCGAGCGCACGCTGCCGCTGGGCGCGCAGTTCCTCGGCCCGGCCAACAGCGAGCCCGTGCTGATCTCGCTGGCGGCCCAGCTGGAGGCCGATCAGCGGTGGTACGAGCACCGGCCGTCGATCTAGCCGCCGGGGACACCGCACGCGACCGTTCCCGTTCCCCGTTCCCCGTCCCCCGTCCCCCGTCCCCCGTCCCCCGTCCCCCGTTCCCCTTCCCGATTCCCGCTCCAGGGCGCGGTCCCGTGCCGGTCCCGCACGGCCGTGGTTCAGGCGGTCGGGCGCAGCGTCTCGTCGAGCCAGTCGGCGACGCGGGCGGTGGCCAGCCGCTGGGCGCCGACGTGGCAGTGGGCGTTGGCGCCGAGTTCGTCGCCGAACACGAGCAGGGTGCTGTTGGGCGTGTGCTCGTGCAGTGCCTCGGGCTGGCCCGTGAAGAACAGGTCGCCCTCCGCCGAGCAGACCAGCACGGGTGCTTTGATCCGCTCGGCGATGCCGTCGCCGAGGTGGTAGTCGAGCATGGCGGCCAGGACCTGGCGCGGGGTGTCGACGCCGTAGACCCAGGCGCCGTGGGACATCGCCCAGCGCGTGACGGGGGAGTTGGCGATGGACCGCTCCAACTGGGCGTCCACGTCGGGGGCGCTCTCGGCCCGTAGCACGGCGGCCTTCTCCTCGCGGGTGTCGCCGGGGATGTCGGCGATGAAGTTCGCGGCGTTGTCGTAGACGCCGTCGATGGCGACGACGGCCTTGACGCGGTGCTCGAAGGCCGCGGCCCGGGGGGCGAGTTGGCCGCCCATGCTCAGTCCGATCAGGGCGATGCGCTCGGGGTCGACGCCGTCGCGGGTGAGGACGAAGTCGATGGCGGCGCCGACGACGGTCTCCCAGTCGGGGCGGAAGACCAGCTTCTCGCGGTGCATGGGCCCTGGCTGCCCGGGGCCGTCGAAGGCGAGGACGTGGTAGCCGCGCTCGACGAGTCCGGGGACGCCGAAGAAGTGGCACTCCTCGGCGGTGCCGTCGAAGCCGTTGTGGATGAGCGCCACCGGGTGCGGCTCGCCCCGGCCGTCGTCGGCGGCCTCGTAGAAGTAGCCGGGCAGCGTGGTGTTCTCGAACGGGATCTCCACCGGGGTCACCGGGCGCTCGGACAGCGCCATCGCGGCCCGGAAGGCGGCCACGCTCGCCTCGTAGACGTGGTCGATCCGCGGGTCGCCGGGGTTTCCGTGCAGGAAGAACTCCGCCGAGCGGTAGTAGTTCGAGGCGCGCAGCCAGGCGTCCCGGGCGGAGGCGGGGTGCCGCTTCCGCTCGGCCTCGCGGGCCACCTCGGCGACGCGGTCCGCGGTGCTCAGCCACTCGTCGTACCAGCTGTCGAAGTCGCCCTCGCGGATGCGCTGCGAGGTGGTGAGCACCTCGCCGAAGTCGGCGCCGCCGTAGGCGATGTGGCCGAAGGACCGGAGGGTCTCGAACCAGAACGACGGGTTGTTCTCGAAGAGCACAGGACGCATGACGACCCCTTAAGGCGAAGAGTTTCGTGTTACGCGGAACGATGGCAAAGGTACATGCGCCATGGGTAAATGTGAAGCCTCTCGCGTTAAGCAAACGTGAAGCCTCTCGCGTTAAGGTGGAGGCATGACCGAGGAGCCGACTCTCCGCCGCCCCGGCGGGCGGACCGCCCGGGTGCGCGCCGACGTCCACCGGGCCGTTGAGGAACTCGTCCGCACCCAGCCCCTGCCGGAGCTGACCCTCACCCAGGTGGCCGAGCGCTCCGGGGTGCACCTGGGCACCCTCTACCGGCGCTGGAAGACCCTGGACGGCCTGATCCTCGACGTCGTCAACGAACATCTGAGCGCACCCATGCCCGACACCGGATCCCTGTGGGAGGACCTGGACCGCTATGTGCGGCGGGCCGCCGAGGATGTCGCCGGCCCCGTCGGCAAGATGCTGCTGCAGACCCTCACCGCCATACGGCTGGAGGCCGACGGGGGCGGCGTGGAGAAGCTGCCCCCCGCCCTGACCAAGCGATTCGACGACCTGCGGACCCTGCTGGACCGCGCCGCCGCGCGGGGCGAGAACGCCCCCAGCGCGCTGGAGGTCTTCGAGATCGTCCTGGCCCCGCTGTACGCGGCGCTGCTGTTCGGTGTCGGCTCCAGCGGGCCGGACGCCACCGGGCCGCTCCTCGACCGCCTCAAGCGCCTCACCGACTCGTCTCGAAACCCCGGCTCCGCCCCGGACCCCGCGTAGCCGTCGCCGCGTAGCCGTCGCCTCGGACGGCTTCGTGAGCCTTGTCTCATTTTCGGCGGTGCCCCAACTCGTCGGCCATGGGCGCCGTTCGGGGTGTCGGCCCCCGCCGTCGAGGGGGTCCGCCGGGGCTCCGGACCCGGAGCCCGCGCAGGCGAAAAAGGCCAGGTCATAGGGGTATGTGGCGGCCGGAAGGGCGCGGTCGCGGTCGGTCGGCGGTGGGCGGGGCTCTGGCTAGACTTCCGCCACATGGTGACGACAGTGGCCGAAAAGAGACGGCGGCGGAGAAAACAGACCGGGCAGATATTCGTCAACGCCTCCGGTGGGCGGCGCCGGCTTCTGGCGTTCGTGGCGCTGGCCGTCGGCTGTGCCTGCCTCGGTTATCTGCTGCTTCTCGGCACGGCCTTGTCCGGGGTGCTGTGGCAGGCCGACCGGGAGCCGCCCAGGACCGTCGAGCGGCCCACCACGGGCGACACCACCGGCACCACGGGCACCACGGGCACTACTGGCACCACGGGCGGCACCACCGGCGGCGACCAGGCCGCCGGGCCCTGGCCCAGCACCTACTCCTACGGCGCCGAGGTGACCGCGCCCCTGGCCGAAGCCGAGCCGTCCAGGGGCGGCCCCTGGTGAGCCCCCGGCACGCACACCGCCCCGAGCCGCGCGGCCACTGGCTGCTGCTGATCGTCGTCGTCTCCGCGATCGCCGCCGCGCTGGTCTTCGAGGGCTGGACCACCCATGAGGTCGCCTCCCAGTCGACGCGCCGCCCCTGTACGAGCCCCATCCCGAAGGCCGCCGACACCGGGAAGCCGGTCGTACGCATCGGAGGCGGCGGCCGCACGGTCGAGACGGCCGGGATGCCGGACCGCACCGTGGCCCTCACCTTCGACGGGGGCCCCGACCCCGTATGGACCCCGCGCCTGCTGGACCTGCTGCGCAGCCACCACGCGCATGCCACCTTCTTCCTCTCCGGCGCGCAGGCGGTCCGCCACCCCGCGCTCGTCGAGCGGATCCGCGCCGAGGGGCATGAGATCGGCTCCGGCGCCTACACCGGATCGGATCTGGGCTCGGCCTCGTCCCCGCGCACCCGGCTGGAGCTGTCCCTCACCCAGACCGCGCTCGCGGGCACCGCCGGCATCAACACCAAGCTCGTACGGCTGCCGCTCACCACCCAGGCCGACACGATGTGCGGCGGCGAGTGGACGGCCGCCCGGCGCGCGGCCGATCAGGGCTATCTCCTGGTCGCGGCGGACCGGCCGCTGCGGAAACCGGAGCGGGGCGTCGTCCGGCAGTACAGCCAGAACGACACCGGCTACGCCGAGGCGGACAAGCTCCTGCGGAACCGCAAGATCGAGAAGTTCGCCACGGTGTCCGAGGGGCTCGGCGGGCCCCCGGTCAACACTCCGGTGTCGACCGTCGGCCGGTTGCAGGGCGAGGCGCTGATCCAGGTCCAGGGCATCGGGCACCTCTTCGTCCAGGCCATGTCCTGGGTGCTCGGCATCGCGGGCGCCCTGGCCCTGCTCCGGCTGGTGCTGCTCGTCTTCTACGCCCGGGCCCATGTGCGGCGCCTCCGGCGCTCCCGGCCGGGCGCGCCCTGGCTGCGCGAGGTGGACGAGCCGGTGACGGTGCTCATCCCCGCGTACAACGAGGAGGCGGGCATCGAGTCCACCGTCCGTTCGCTGCTCGCCTCCACCCACTGGCAGCTCCAGATCATCGTGATCGACGACGGCTCGACGGACCGGACGGCGGACCTCGCCACCTTGATCGACGACCCCCGGGTGCTGGTGGTCCGCCAGCCCAACGCGGGCAAGGCCGCCGCCCTCAACACCGGCCTCGTCCACGCGCACCACGACATCGTGGTGATGGTCGACGCCGACACCGTCTTCGAACCGGACACCGTCCACCGCCTCGTCCAGCCGCTCGCCCACCCGGCCGTCGGCGCGGTCAGCGGCAACACCAAGGTCGGCAACCGCCGTCGGCTGCTGGGCAAGTGGCAGCACCTGGAGTACGTCTTCGGGTTCAACCTCGAACGCCGGATGTTCGAGGTGCTGGAGTGCATGCCGACCGTGCCCGGCGCGATCGGCGCCTTCCGGCGGGACGCGCTGATGGGCGTCGGCGGCGTCAGCGAGGCCACCCTCGCCGAGGACACCGACCTCACGATGGCCCTGTGGCGGGCCGGCTGGCGGGTGGTCTACGAGGAGACCGCCATCGCCTGGACCGAGGTCCCGACCTCCCTGGGCCAGCTCTGGCGCCAGCGCTACCGCTGGTGCTACGGCACGCTCCAGTCCATGTGGAAGCACCGCCGCGCCCTCCGCGAGGTCGGCCAGGCCGGACGCTTCGCCCGCCGGGCGCTGCCCTATCTCTTCCTCTTCCAGGTCGCGCTGCCGCTGCTCGCCCCCATCGTGGACGTCTTCGCGCTGTACGGCGTGCTGTTCGCCAATCCGGTGGAGTCGATCGGGGTGTGGCTCGCCTTCCTCGTGGTGCAACTGCTCGGTGCGGGATACGCGTTGCGGCTGGACAAGGAGCGGCTGACGGCGCTGTGGGCGATGCCCCTGCAGCTCTTCGTCTACCGGCAGCTGATGTATCTGGTGATCATCCAGTCCGTGGTCAGCGCGCTGTTCGGCACGCGGTTGCGGTGGCACCGCATCCACCGCTCCGGCTCGGCCGCGGACCGGCTGACCGCGGGGCCCGCCGGGCCCGCCGAGCGCCGTCTGTCGTCCAACTGAGGAGGTGAGGGAGAACGATGTCCCACGGCTGGCCGGACAACGGCAACCAGTCCGGTGATGACCACGCGTACGCGTACGAGTACGCGTACGACGCGGGCTACGGCGAGCCCGCGCCCCGCCGCCGGTGGCCCCGGCGGCTGCGGCGCACGGTGGTCGTCCTGCTCGCGGTGGCCCTGGCAGGCGGCGCCTCCACCTACGGCTGGGCCCGGTCCAAGCTCAACACCGACGTCGACCTGGGCAAGGTCGAGCACCGCCCCGCGAAGGGCAAGGGCACCAACTACCTCGTCGTGGGCTCCGACAGCCGCGACGGGCTCTCCGTCCGGGACAAGAAGACCCTGCACACCGGCTCCGCCGAGGGCCGCCGCACCGACTCGATGATGGTGCTGCACACCGGCGCCCACGGCGCGACGCTGATGAGCCTGCCGCGCGACTCCTGGGTGACCATCCCGCCGTACACCTACCCCATGACCGGAAAGCGCCCCGGGCCGTCGAAGAACAAGCTCAACGCCGCGTTCTCGGCGGGCGGCCCCGAACTGCTGGTGCGGACCATCGAGCACAACACCGGTCTGCGGATCGACCACTACGCGGAGATCGGCTTCGCGGGCTTCGTGAACGTCGTCAACGCGGTCGGCGGCGTCCATCTCTGTCTCGACGAGCCGATCAAGGACAAGAAGTCGGGCGCGAACCTGAAGAAGGGCTGCCAGACCCTCAACGGCCGCCAGGCGCTGGCCTTCGTCCGCCAGCGCCACCAGGAGGCCGAGGGAGACCTCGGCCGCAGCCGGAACCAGCAGAAGTTCCTGTCCGCGCTGGCGAAGCAGGCCGCGCGCCCGAGCCAGGCGCTCGTCCCGTGGAAGGTCTTCCCGACCGTGGGCGCGGGCCTGGACACGCTCGTCGTGGACAAGGGCATGGATCTGCGGACGCTGATGTCGTTGTTCGAGGCGATGAAGCGTGTCGCGGATGGCAGCGGCAACCGGCTGAATGTTCCTGTGGCTGGTCGTGGGATCGCCACGGCCAAGGGCAGCGCGCTGAAGTGGGACGAGGGGCGGGCGAAATGGCCCTTCGAGCGGCTGCGGAACGATCAGCCGGTGAGCCGTACGCGATGAGCCGTTGCGAGGAACCGCCGCTGATCAGCGGAGGGACCTACGGAAATCCGTAGGTCCCTCACCTGCTATTCCGCCGCTCGGGGTGGCGGAATCCGAATCCGCGACCTCTTCGTCCCGAATATGCCCTGGAAGGTCGTCGAAAGAGAGGGGGCGTCAATCGGCATGGACACCGTGAAGCAGGCCGGTCGACTGACCTACCTCGATGAGATAGCCGTCCGGATCGCGCAGGTAGCAGCGCAGTTCCGCACCGCGGTCGAGGGGCTCGGTCAGGAAGTGAGCACCCTTGGCGACCGCGTTGGCGTGGAAGGCGGCCATATCCGCGACGCGGACATTGAGAAAGCTCGACACCCGCTCGGTGCTCCGGGGCACCTCGAGGGTGACGCCGGGCTTGTCGGGGGTGGGTCCGCCCCCGGGATTCATGATGATCCAGGTGTTGGCCACCTTCACCATCGCCGGATTCTCCTCCATCACGACCTCGCCGCCGAACACGTCGGCGTAGAAGCGCCGTGACTTCTCCACGTCGCGCACGGTCAGGAAGTGCGTGACAACAAGCCCTTGTTGCGGGGCGGGCAGATCACCGTGAGCCGTCATGGTCCGTCATCCTCACTGTGTGGGGTGGGAAGGTGGCGCCCGCCGGCCGGCGGCCGCGGTATGCGAGGGGAATCCGCCGGTTATTCGACAAAATAGGAGTCGTGCTCGTCGAAGAACCTGGCACGCTCTTCCTCCGTGGCATCGGCCAACTGCGACACCTGCTCGAAGTACTCCTCACGCGGCGCGCCCGGTGTGAAGAGCAGCAGCATTTCGGCAGGAGCGTCGGAGTCGTTACGGAAGGAATGCAGTCCGCCCTGCGGCACATGCAGGAAGTCGCCCTTCCGCGCGTCGATCCACTGTGCGCCGTTGAAAAGGCGAACGGTGCCGTCGAGGATGTAGAAGGACTCCGAAATGGTCTTGTGGTAGTGGGTCTTGGGGCCGCCGGCCTTCGCCTTCATCCGGAATCGATAGAGCCCGAACTCGCCCCGTGTGGTGGAGGTGGTCGCCAAGTAGTGAATGGCGTCGCTTTCGTCTGTTCCGACATTCGGTGGGGTGTTCACCGGCCGGAAACTCGCGCTGATCTCGCCGTCATCTCCCGTGTACACCTGCTTCGGGTACGACACGCAGACCATCCCTTCCCTAGGTCGGACGCGCAACGGTGTGTCGGCGGGGGCATGCGCGGACCGCTGCCGTGGCCGCGGGACGACGACTGCCCCCGGACCCTCCGTCGGGCGTGCTGCTACAGAAGAGACCGATCACCCCGGCATTTGTGACACCTTCCCGGATCGCCCCACCCAGGCGGTGCCGGAGGCGATCATGGATCACGCGTCGTGGCGCCGGCGGCGGTTGCTCAGGCGCCTTCGCGGAGCGTTCGGAAGAACCTTCTCACGTCGTCGACCAGCAGCTCCGGCTGCTCCATTGCCGCGAAGTGGCCGCCTCGGTCGTATGTCGTCCACTGCACGATGTTGTTGGTCCGGTCCGCGATGTGCCGCAGCGGGATGAAGTTGTCCCGAGGGAAGTCGGCCAGGGCGGTCGGTGTCGTCGACGGCTCGGGCGGGGTGCCCCAGTAGTCGGCGTGTGCCCGCTCGTAGTAGATGCGGGCGGAGGAGCCGGCGGTGCCGGTCAGCCAGTACAGCATCACGTTCGTGAGCATGTGGTCACGGTTGACGGCATCCTCGGGGCGGTCCTCGGAGTCGGTCCACTCCTTGAACTTCTCGACGATCCAGGCCAGTTGGCCCACCGGGGAGTCGGTCAGACCGTATGACAGGGTCTGTGGGCGGGTGGACTGGATGTCGGCGTAGCCCTGGCGGTCACGGCTCCAGGCCCGCATGCGGTCCCAGGAGGCGAGCGTGCGCTCGCGTTCGTCCGGGCTCAGGGCCGCCATCTCCGCCGCATCGGGTTCCCGCGTCGGGGCCGAGTTCGGCAGCAGGTTCAGATGTACGCCGATGACCTTGTCCGGCCGGGTGCGGCCGAGTTCGCGGGAGATGCCGGCGCCCCAGTCGCCGCCCTGGACCCCGTATCGCTCATAGCCCAGGCGCTCCATCAGTCCGGCGAACGCGGCGGCCACCCGGCAGAACTCCCAGCCCGTCTCCGTGGTGGGGCCGGAAAGGCCGAATCCGGGGATGCTGGGCAGCACCAGGTGGAAGGCGTCGGCCGGATCCCCGCCATGCGCTCGCGGGTCGGTGAGCGGGCCGACGACCTCGGTGAATTCGACGATCGAGCCCGGCCAGCCGTGGGTCATCACCAGCGGTGTCGCATCCGGTTCGGGGGAGCGGATATGGGCGAAGTGGATGTTCGCCCCGTCGATGGTGGTGGTGAACTGCGGCCACTCGTTCAATCCGGCTTCCGCCGCGCGCCAGTCGTACGCGTGCCGCCAGTAGTGCACGAGCTCCTTCAGGTAGTCGCGCGGGATGCCGTAGGCCCAGCCCACTCCGGGCAGTTCGTCCGGCCAGCGGGTGCGGTCGAGGCGCTGGTGGAGGTCGTCCAGCTCGTCCGGGGGGACATCGATACGGAAAGGCTGGATGCCCTGGTGGGCTGGAGTCGTCATAGCGGCGCATGCTACGTCGACGCGTTCGTCACTCCGTAGCCGATTTCTCGCACGGTGGGCACCCGACTTCTCGCGGAGTGGGTGCCCGACGCGGCCCGAGCCGCCGGTGCCGCAGTTCCCCGCCCGCGCCGCGCGTTACGGCGCCAGGATGTCCAGCTCGCGCAGGGCCCCCACCGTGATCTCCCGCGTATAGCGCTCCGCCGCCTCCGCGTCGCCCGCGCGGACCGCTTCGGCCACGCGGACGTGGAGGGTGACCGCCTCGGGGTCGGGGTCGGTGAACATGACGCGGTGCTGCGTGCGGCCGGTCAGGACCTCGGCGACGACGTCGCCCAGGCGGGCGAACATCTCGTTGCCCGAGGCGCGCAGGATCACGCGGTGGAAGGCGACGTCGTGGATCAGGTACGCGGGCAGCTGCTGGCCGCGTGAGGTGGCGACCATGTTGAGCGCGTGCTCGGTGAGCTCGGCGCACTGCTCCGGCGTGGCGTGCCCGGCGGCCAGCGCCGCCGCGGCGGGTTCGATGGCCGAGCGGAGGGCGGTGAGGGAGCGGAGCTGGCGGGGTCGGTCGGGGCCGGCCAGGCGCCAGCGGATGATCTGGGGGTCGAAGACGTCCCACTCCTCGGTGGGGCGCACCGTCACCCCGACCCGGCGGCGGGACTCCACCAGGTGCATGGACTCCAGGACCCGCACCGCCTCCCGGACGACCGTGCGGGAGACGTCGTAGCGCCGCTCCAGCTCATCGGTGCGCAGGACGGTGCCCGGCGGATAGTCGCCCCCGGTGATCGCGGGGCCGAGGGACTCCAGGAGCCGGTCGTGCAGCCCTCCGGCCCTGGGCCTCTGACCACGGCCCTGGGGCCCCTGTTCGTCCATGCGCTCAGCCTACGCGGCCGCCCACCCATCAAATAAGTATGACTTTTAAGTCACGGACTCTTGAATACGTCGTATCTGTGGGGTTGAGTGTCCCCGGCGCCGAGGTCGAAGAAGACAGCGAGGTTTCACACAATGCACGCCCCCCAGGTTGTCGTGGTCATGGGAGTGTCCGGAACGGGCAAGACCACGGTCGGCCCCTTGCTGGCGGAGGAGCTCGGCGTCCCGTATGCCGAGGCCGACGACTTCCACCCGCCGGCCAACATCGCCAAGATGTCGGCCGGGACCCCGCTGGACGACGAAGACCGGCGTCCCTGGCTGGACGCCATAGGTGCCTGGGCCCATGACCACGCCGAGGGCGGAGGCGTGGTGAGCTGCTCCGCGCTCAAGCGCAAGTACCGCGACCGGCTGCGGTCCGCCGCGCCCGGCATCGTCTTCCTCCATCTGACCGGCGACCGCGAGCTGATCGCCGGGCGGATGAAGGAGCGCAAGGGCCACTTCTTCTCCGGGGAACTGCTCGACTCCCAGCTCGCCACGCTCGAACCGCTGCAGCCGGACGAGTACGGCGTCGCCGTGGACGTCGGCCCGGAACCCGAGCTCATCACCGAGCGGGCCGCCGCCGAACTGCGGCGGCTCGAACACCAGTAACGCAGGTTAGGAAACCCCCGTGACCAGACTCAGCGTCGAGATGCTGGCAGCGGACACCGTCGACCCGATCACGTCGGCAGGTCACGCACAGCTGGGCATAGCCGTCCTCGTCGGCATAGCCGTCCTCGTCCTCCTCATCACCCAGACCAAGCTGCACGCGTTCCTGTCGCTGACGATCGGCTCACTGGCGCTCGGCGCCGTCGCGGGAGCCCCGCTCGACAAGGTCATCACCAGCTTCTCGGCCGGCCTCGGGTCGACCGTCGCGGGCGTGGGCGTGCTGATCGCGCTCGGCGCGATCCTCGGCAAGCTGCTCGCCGACTCCGGGGGCGCCGACCAGATCGTCGACACCATCCTCGCCAAGGCGAGCAACCGGACGATGCCCTGGGCGATGGTGCTGATCGCGGGGATCATCGGGCTGCCGCTCTTCTTCGAGGTCGGCATGGTGCTGATGATCCCGGTGGTGCTGCTGGTCGCCAAGCGCGGCAACTTCTCCCTGATGCGGATCGGCATCCCGGCGCTCGCGGGCCTGTCCGTGATGCACGGCCTGGTGCCACCGCACCCCGGCCCGCTCGCCGCGATCGACGCGGTCCACGCCGACCTGGGGATCACCCTGGCGCTCGGCGTCCTCATCGCCGTGCCGACCGCCATCATCGCGGGCCCGGTCTTCTCACGCGTCGCCGACCGCTGGGTGCACGTCACCCCGCCGGACCGGCTGATGCCCACACGGCCGTCGGAGGAGCTGGAGCGGCGTCCCGGGTTCGGCGTCACCGTGCTCACCGTGCTGCTCCCGGTCGTACTGATGCTGATCAAGGCACTGGTCGACATCGTGGTGGACGACCCGGAGAACACCGTCCAGCGGGTCGCCGACGTCATCGGCGCTCCCCTGATCGCGCTGCTGGCCGCCGTGATCGTGGGCATGTTCACCCTCGGCCGGGCCGCGGGCTTCACCAAGGACCGGATCTCCGCCACCGTCGAGCACTCGCTCGCCCCGATCGCCGGAATGCTGCTGATCGTCGCCGCGGGCGGCGGCTTCAAGCAGACGCTGATCGACATCGGCGTCGGCAAGATGATCATGGACATCTCGCAGGACTGGAACGTCTCCGCGCTGCTGCTCGCCTGGCTGATCGCGGTCGCCATCCGCCTCGCCACCGGCTCCGCGACGGTGGCCACGATCTCGGCCGCCGGGCTGATGACGCCGCTGGCCGCCGATATGTCGAGCACCCATGTGGCGCTGCTCGTGCTGTCCATCGGCGCCGGGTCGCTCTTCTTCAGCCATGTCAACGACGCGGGATTCTGGCTGGTCAAGGAGTACTTCGGGATGAGCGTGGGGCAGACGGTGCGGACCTGGTCGGTGATGGAGTCGATCATCTCCGTCGTCGGGCTCGTCTTCGTCCTGCTGCTGTCGCTGGTGATCTAGGAACTGGTGACTTGAGCACCGGAGAGGTAGAGGTACGCAGGTCATGACGGCACATCCGCTCTTCGACATCGCGGACCGCACCGCACTGGTCACCGGCTCCAGCCGGGGCATCGGCCACGCCCTCGCGCGCGGTCTGGTGGAGGCCGGCTGCACGGTGGTGCTCAACGGGCGCGATCCGCACGCCCTCGAGAAGGCCGCCGCGGAGCTCGGCGGCGCCGACGCGGGGGTGTACACCGCCGCGTTCGACGTCACCGACGGCCCGGCCGTGGCCGCCGGTATCGCCGACGTCGAGGAGCGGGTGGGCCCGCTCGACATCCTGGTCAACAACGCCGGGATGCAGAACCGGGCGCCCCTGCTGGAGTTCACCGACGACGCCTGGCGGCAGATCCTGGACACCAACCTCACCAGCGCCTTCCTGGTGGGCCGGGAGGCCGCCCGGCGGATGACCGGACGCGGCCACGGCAAGATCGTCAACATCTGCTCCCTGCAGAGCGAAGTGGTCCGCCCCGGAATCGCCCCGTACGCGGCGACCAAGGGCGCGCTGAAGATGCTCACCAAGGGCATGTGCGCGGACTGGGGCCGGTACGGCATCCAGGTCAACGGGCTCGGCCCCGGCTATATCGAGACCGAGCTGACCCGACCGCTGGTCGAGGACGAGGAGTTCAGCGCCTGGGTACGCGGCCGGACCCCGGCCGGGCGCTGGGGCCGCACCGAGGACCTGGTCGGCGCGCTGCTCTATCTCGCCTCGCCCGCGGCGGACTTCGTGAGCGGGCAGGTGCTGTATGTCGACGGCGGCATGACGAGCGTGCTGTGAGCGGGGTGGGCGCGGTGACATTGGTGCATCGGTCGGTTTGGCGAACCGCTTTGGCGGATCGCTTCCGTGCATCGCCGTGGTGAATCGCTTCGGTGAATCGTTTTGAGGAGGCTGGGCGGATGGTGCTGGGCTGTGTGATCCACGGGCAGGGTGATCTGCGGATCGAGGAACTCCCCGAGCCGGAACCGGCGCCAGGGCAGGCGCTCGTGGCGATCCGGTACGGCGGGATCTGTGGATCGGATCTCCACTACCACCGGCACGGCGGGGTGGGCGACTTCCGGCTCCAGGAGCCGATGGTGCTCGGGCACGAGGTCGTCGGCACGGTCGTGGCGTACGGCGAGGGCGCGGCCGGGCCCGCGGTCGGCACCCCGGTCGCCGTGCACCCGGCCACGCCGTGCGGGGTGTGCCCGGAGTGCTCCGACGGCCGCGCCAACGTCTGCCGCGACACCCGCTATCTGGGCAGCGCCGCGCGCACCCCGCATGTCCAGGGCGGCTTCGCCTCCCGGATCGCGGTCCCGGCGGTGCAGCTCCGGGCCCTGCCCGAGGGGCTGGAGCCGCGCCGGGCCGCGCTCGCCGAACCGCTGGCGGTTGCGCTGCACGCGGTGCGGCGGGCGGGCGCGGTGAAGGGCCGCCACGTGCTGGTCACGGGCGCCGGTCCGATCGGCTGTCTGACCGTCGCGGCGGCCCGCGCGGCGGGGGCGGCGACCGTTACGGCGACCGATCTGCTGCCCCGCGCCCTGGAGTTCGCGGCGGCGGCCGGGGCGACGGCCTGCGTACGGGCCGACGATCCGGACGACCCGAACTGGCCCTCGGACGAGATGGACGTCGCGATCGAGGCGTCGGGCGTCGCGGCTGGGCTCGACACCTGTCTGCGGCGGGTGCGGCGGGGTGGTGTGGTGGTGCAGCTCGGCATGCTGCCGCCCGGGCGGAGCCCGTTCGCCGGGAACCTCTTGGTTGCCCGGGAGATCGAGCTGCGGGGGGCGCTGCGCTTCCATACCGAGTTCGACGACGCGTTGCGGCTGTTGGCGGCGGAGTCGTCGTTCGACGGGCTGATCAGCGGGGTGCGGCCGGCGCGGGAGGCGGTGGAGGCGTTCGGTCAGGCGGCTGACCGCAGTCGGTCGTGCAAGGTGCTGCTGGACTTCGCCAACTGATCGTGTTGCTTGGCGGGTGCGCGTGCCGCTGTGTGCGGGTGCGTGGTGGTTGCTGGGGTGCGCCGGGGGTTGCGCACGGTCGTGGCGGGCATCGGGGCGACCCTGGCGCCGCCGGGCCCGCGGTAGGGCGCAGATCCCCGGTCCCTCCCAACTGCCTTTTCTCCAAGGGTGATTGCAGCGGCGGCCAGACCAACGCGCCGGGCTCCTTGGTGGACGGCGACAGATACAACTGCCACATCACCAGCGCCTCGACGGACGTCTAGGGGGATCCCTCATTGTGATGTCCGGTGCCATGGCAGGTCTGGACCAGTCGTGGCACCCTGTCGGCGACAAAGCGTCGGACAACGTTGTCCCACGCTCTCGGGTACCTCCAACGGACGTGGAGTTCACCGCATGAGACGTGTCGCCACCTTATTCAGCGCCCTCACTCTCGCCACTCTCGGCTGGACCGCCGGAACCGCCGCCCACGCGGCCCCGTCCCCGACCCCCTCCACCTCCGCCGAGGGGGCAGCCGGAACCTCCGTCTCCACCGGGGAGCAGCGCGCCGCCGTCCGCTTCTGGACGACGGACCGGCTGCGCGCCGCCCAGGACGTCACCGCCCTGCCCGCCGCCCGCACCGCGAAACTCGCGACCGCCCCGCCCACCACGGGCGAGCGGGTGAGCGTGCCCCCGCTCCCGGGCCCCGCCGCGCCCACCTCCGCGCCCTCGACCCGGGCCACCTCCCCCACCGCCTGGACCGGCGGTGGCCTGATCAGCACCACGGCGGGCAAGGTCTTCTTCCAGAACGCCTCGGGCGGGACCTTCGCCTGCTCGGCCACCGTCGCCAACAGCGACAACCGGTCCGTTGTGCTCACCGCCGGCCACTGCGTCGTGGACGCGGCCACCGGCACCGGCTACCGCAACTGGGTCTTCATCCCGGGCTACACAGGCGGCAACCGCCCCTACGGCACCTTCTCCGCCCGCAGTCTGTTCTGGGAGCCCCAGTACGTCTCCACGCGGGGCAACGCCAACTGGGACTACGCCTTCGCCGTCATGAACACGTTGAACGGCCGCACCCTGGCCGAGACCGTGGGTGCGCAGGGCATCGCCTTCAACTCGCAGACCGGCCGTCATGTCCACTCCTTCGGCTACGGAGGCTCGGCGGCCGAGGGCAACGGCGAGCGGCTGAACCACTGCGAGGGCAATGAGTTCCCCGACGCGGGCCGTCCCGGCTCCACGATGTGGGGCATCGACTGCGTGCAGACCGGAGGGTCCAGTGGCGGCGGCTTCCTCGCCGACTTCTCGGGCGGCGGGGGCTATCTGATCGGCAACATCAGCGTCAGCGCCGGTGCGAACGAATACCACCCGACGCTGGGCAACGAGGCCCTCGACCTCTACCGGCGGGCGGGCGCGGCGTAGGCCCACCGCTCACTTTGTACGGCCCATTGTGTACGGCCCGCCCTCTCCGTCCCCGACCAGGAGGAGGGGGCGGGGCCCTGGCCGTGGGGCGGTCCGGTGCGGCGGCGCACAATGAGCGCATGACGAGCAGTGACGCAAGTGTCGCCAGTGACGTGCCACCGGACCCGGCCACCGCTCACGCCTGGACCGCCCTCGGCGGCGATCCGGCGCTGCTGGGGAACGTGGCGTACCGCGCGGTGAGCGGGGGACTGCCCGCCCGGCTGCCCGTGGCCGAGTTGGCCCGCGCCACCGTGGGTGTGTGCTCGCTGGCCGCCGCCGAACTGGGCGCGCGGCGCTCCGGCGGGGCCGTTGCGGCGGTACGGGTCGACGAAGGTGCCGTGGCCACCGCGTTCGTCAGCGAACGGCACCTTCGTATCGACGGCCGGAAGCCCACCAACTTCGCCCCGCTGTCCGGCTTTTGGCGCGCGGCCGACGGGTGGGTCCGTACGCACGCCAACTACCCGCACCACCGGGCCCGGTTGCTCGCCGCGCTCGGCCTGCCCGGCGACAGCGGGCCGGACGAGCTCGCGGCGGCGCTCGCGGCCCGGCCCGCCCGGGCGATCCAGGAGACCGTGTACGCGGGGGGTGGGCTGGCGGTGGCCGTGGCGGAGCCCGGCGAGAGCGAGATCCCGCTTGACGGGCTGCCGTTGGTCGAGTCCCAGCGAATCGGGGAGGGCGCGCCGCGTCCGCTCTTGGCGGCGCCATTGCCCGCGAGCGGGGTGCGCGTGCTCGATCTGACCCGGGTCATCGCCGGGCCGGTGGCCACCCGCACCCTGGCGCTGCTGGGCGCCGACGTGCTGCGCATCGACTCCCCGGGGCTGCCCGAGGACCCGGACGCGCACGCCGACACCGGCTTCGGCAAGCGCTCCGCCGCACTCGATCTCGGTGCGCCGGAGGGCCGCCGGACCTTCGAGGCGCTGCTCGCCGACGCCGATGTGGTGGTCACCGGCTACCGCCCCGGTGCGCTCGACCGCTTCGGGCTCGCCCCGGACGCCCTGCTGGAGCGCCACCCCGGGTTGATCGTCGCCCAACTGTGCGCATGGGGCTGGTCGGGGCCCTGGGTCGGGCGGCGCGGTTTCGACAGTCTGGTGCAGGCGGGGACCGGGATCGCCGCGATCGAGGCGGACGCCGACGCGGACGCTGGCGGTCACCCTGGTGTGTTGCCTGCACAGGCGCTTGACCACGGCACGGGCTATCTGTTGGCGGCGGGGGTGCTGCGGGGGTTGACGGAGCGGGGGGAGGTGGGTGGCGGGCGCCATCTGCGGTTCTCTCTCGCGGGCACGGCGTCGTGGCTTCTGCACGGCATCGCCCCCGTGCCCCGGGGCGACGGCCCTGCCCATGATCCGGCGCCCTGGCTGGCGGAGACCGCCTCGGACCAGGGAGTTCTGCGGTACGCCCGCTCGCCGATCGCTACGGCGGACGGCCCGCTGGACTGGGCGCGTCCACCTGGGCGCTTGGGCGCGGACGCCGCGCGCTGGCTCTGAGCTCGGCCCGGGGCGGATTTTTCCCCACCCCGCCCCTTCCCCGAACCGGGGCTCCGCCCCGGACCCCGCTCCTCAAACGCTGGAGGGGCTGGTTTGGCTCCCCGCCCCTTCCCGTTCCGGGAGCTTCGCCCCCCCGGGCCCGGCCGGGGCTGGGGCGGAGCCCTGCCACGTGGCGGAGCCGGATGTCGGTGCTGGGGGAAGGGGCGGAGTGGGGTGCAGCCTGCCCGGCCCTCGCCGCGACCAGGGGGCTTCGCCACCGGGCGGCGGGGGCTGGGGCTGGGCCCCAGTTCGGGAAGGGGCGGGGAGGGGAGCAGCCCGCCGCAGGCGTCACGATCGGCAGGGCCCCCTGACGCCCCCGCCACCAAATTGAGTTGCCGCCAAGCCCTCCCCTGACGCGTAGTGGTGTCCCACACGACTCGGAAAGGGCGGTGCCGATGAGCGCGAGCGCCATGCATGCCGACGAATGGCCCATCGACGTGGCTCTCGTACGGCGGTTGCTCGCCGCGCAGTTTCCGCGGTGGGCCGAGTTGCCCATTGAGCGGTTCGCCTCGTCGGGCACCGTCAACGCGCTGTTCCGGCTCGGGGACGACCTCGCCGTACGGTTGCCGCGGATCGCGGGTGGTGCCGGGGACGTGGAGCGGGAGCACCGGTGGCTGCCGTGGCTCGCCCCCAAGCTGCCGGTTCCCATTCCCGCCGTGCTCGGCAAGGGCGTGCCGGGGGACGGTTTCCCCTGGCCGTGGACGGTCCATCGGTGGCTCGACGGGGAGAATCCGCGGGAGGGGCACGTCGCCCGGCCCGCGCGGCTCGCCGCCGATCTCGCGGAGTTCATCGTCGCGCTGCGCCGGATCGAGCCCGCGGACGGGCCGCCCGCCTACCGGGGCGGGCCGCTGCGGGAGGTCGACGAGGAGACCCGTACCGCGATCGGCCTCCTGGAGGGGACGATCGATACCGGGACGGCTACCGCGGCGTGGCAGGAGGCGCTCGCGGCGCCCGGGTGGGACGGGCCGCCGGTGTGGACGCACTCCGATCTGATGCCGGGCAACCTGCTGGTCGCGGATGGCCGGCTGAGCGCCGTCATCGACTTCGGGACCGCCGGAGTGGGCGATCCGGCCTGCGATCTGATCCCGGCCTGGAATCTGCTTCCGGCCTCCGTACGGGAGGACTTCCGTACGGTGCTCGGCGTGGACGACGCCACCTGGGCGCGGGGCCGGGGCTGGGCCCTGAGCATGGCGCTGATCCAGCTTCCGTACTACCGCGAGACCAATCCGGCGATGGCGGCCAACGCGCGCCATGTGATTCAGGAGGTGCAGTCGGAAACGTCGTCAATGGCCTCGACGAGCGGGGCTCCCCTCGCCGTTGAAACCGGCGGGGGGAGCCTCTGACTCTGACCCTGACCCCGACCCCGACCTGAGGGGTACGTCCAGCCCTTACAGCCGCACCGTCGTCAGCGAGCGCTTGATCACCGGGGTGAGCTTCTGTTCGACGAAGCGGTAGAGCAGCCACGCGAGGCCCAGCATCACCAGCACGGTCAGGGCGAACGTCCCGTAGGAGGGGATGCCCAGCTTCTGGTGGAGGACCCAGACGACCACCCAGCCCAGATGCTCATGGACCAGATAGAACGGGTAGGTCAGCGCGCCCGCGACGGTCAGCCAGCGCCAGTTCGCCCAGTTCAGCTTGCCGAGCGCGATCAGCGTCACCGCCACATAGCCGAAGGCGACCACGCCGATGATGCCGACGGCCGAACGGTAGGAGAAGGCGTCGATGTTGGCCGGGTGCCACAGCTCGCGGATCGCGTAGTGCTGGCCGATCAGGAAGCTGATCCCGATGATGCCCCAGGACAGGGCGTCGTGGCCGAAGCGGTGGAGCAGGTAGATGCCCATGCCGCCGATGAAGTACGAGGAGTACTCCGGCATCAGGACGACGTCCAGCAGCGGCAGGTTCGCCGCCTCGGCGAACGCCGAGCCCAGCGTCCAGACGGCGCAGAAGAGCACCACCCGGTGCCGGGTCGCGCCCGGCAGCACCACGAACAGCGCGAAGAGGGCGTAGAACCGCAGCTCGGCCCAGAGGGTCCAGCACACGCCCAGCACCCGGTCCACCCCGAGCGGCTGCTGCAGCATGGTGAGGTTGACCAGCGCGTCGCTGGGCGACACCGCCTTGTAGGTGACCCAGGGGAGTGCGAAGACGGCGGTCACCAGGATGATCGCGACCCAGTAGGCGGGGTAGAGGCGGGAGACGCGCGAGGCGAAGAAGGAGCGCAGCGGCCGTCCCCATCCGCTCATGCAGATGACGAAGCCGCTGATGACGAAGAAGATCTGGACGCCCAGACAGCCGTAGGCGAAGGTGCTGGACAGGGTGGGGAACTGGGCGCGGGGCGAGGAGCCCCACGCCTGGGCTATCTCACCGTCGCGGCCGCCGTAGTGGTACGCGGCCACCATCAGCGCGGCGAGCAGCCGCAGCCCGTCCAGCGCGCGCAGCCGCACCGGATGGCCGCCGCCGCGCGCGGCCGCCTTGGCGGTGCGCTCGGCGGATCGCTCCAGAGCGAGGTCGGGGGCGCGCGGCGGCGTCGGCGTGGGAGCCGTCGCCGCCGCGGTGGATATCGGCCCGGCGTCGGGGGCGGGCGGCGCGCTCATCCGGTGACCGTCCGCTTGAGGGCGGCCCGCTTGATGGCCCGGGCCCGGCGGGCGACCTTGCGCACCGTCTCATTGCGCGGGATGAAGGCGAGCTGCGAGGGGACGGCCCCGGGCAGGGCGAGCGCGGTCAGCCGGCGCTTCTTGAAGTAGCGCCAGGTCTGGTTGTCCAGGTGGGCGGCCAGATAGCGCTCGGCGGCGGGCCGCAGATCCGGGTAGATCTTGGCCTGCATGCAGAAGCCGACCGCGGCGATCAGCCCGGTCAGCCGCTTGCCCGCCCGCTCGTCGACCGGCTGGGCCGCGGCCACCGCCTTGTGGTCCTCGAGGTCGGGCAGCAGCGCGTCCACGATCGTCACCGGCATGCGGTTGCTGTTCTGGTACGGGGTGAGCCGCTCCAGCAGCGTATCGGTGCCGATCCGGGCCACCGGCAGTCCGTAGAAGACGTCGGCGGTGAGCAGCGCGGTGGAGAAGCAGCCGATGACCAGGGCCGGACTCATCCGCTGGTACAGCACCTCGGCCAGGACCGGGGTGTCCATGACGGTCAGCTCCGCGCCCAGCTCCGCGGCCTTCTTCTCCAGCATCCGCGACCAGCGGGCCGGGGCGGTGGGGTGCGGCTTGAAGACGACGGTGCGGTGGCCCAGCGCCACGGCGCCGCGCAACATCCGCACATGCAGCTCTTCCTCCTCCTGCGGAGTGAGGATGTCCAGCGCGGACAGATACTGCCCGAGCATCAGCGCCGGGCCGTTGCCGACGGCGATCCGCTCGCTGGCGGAGACGACACCGCGCGGGGCGGCGTCGGCGACCTCGGTGAGCACCTTGGTGAACACCTCGGTCGGCAGGATCTCCGGTTCGACGCCGAACTCGGTCAGCAGCAGCGGCCGCAGCCCGGGCACCAGGTCCAGGTGGAGCAGCCGGCGGATGCGGGTGCCGATCAGCGGGTCCAGCTTGTTGCGGGTCGGGCCGTAGCTCATCAGACCGTCGGCGTAGACGTCGATGGGCGCGCCCTGGAAGACATTGGCGACCGCCATGGCCGGGTTGACCTGGATGGATTCCAGGACCAGCTCGATGTTGTCGTCGCCGAGGTTCCACAGCAGCCGCAGATGGCGCTCCCACAGCGGGGCGTCGTCCACGCGCGGGGCCCAGCCGCCGGGGTGGAACGGCGAGATCGTCTCGTTCCAGGACAGCACCCGGTCGAAGCGGCCGCGCAGCCGCTCGAAGCCGGGCATCTCGTCGACCGGCGGGGTGGTCTCCGGCGTCGCGGCGTTATTGCTGATCAGCAGCAGCCGGCGGTCGGCCGGGCCGACGCTGTCCGCGTCGATCGCGGCCGCGAGGGTCGCCGCCCCGTACAGGGTCGAGGCGAGGAAGATCTGGGTGCGCTTGCGCTCCGCCAGCGGCTTGTAGGCGGACATCAGGCCGCCACCTCCGCCCCGGCGGGCCGGCGCTTGACTCGCCGCAGGCGTGCGGCGCGCTCGTAGTCCATGGAATCCAGTGCGTCCTTCAATACGTCCTGGGGCATGCGTTTCATCGCCGCCGCCGACATGGATCGGAGTTTGCGGGCCACTTGTGGTTCGAATCTCTCGATGTTGCCCAGGTGGTGGGAAATGATCGCGCAGTAGGTGCGGACGGCCTTCGGCAGCAGCGCGTCGGCGTCGCGGTCCCGCGCGGTTTCCTCGATGACCTGGTCGAATGCGCGAATGAAGTCGAGCTGGCGGACATCCCCGATCTGGGTGAGCGAGGAGGAGACGCCGCGCCGGTAGAACACCCCGTGCACGCCGAGGACGGCGAAGCTGCGGGCCTCGCGGTGCAGCCGCCAGATCCAGGGCCGGTCCTCGGCGGTGCGCAGCCCGTGGGTGAAGTGCAGCAGCCCCTCGTCGGCCAGCCGGCGGTGGTACATGCCCGCCCAGGCGTAGGGGTAGTCGACGGAGGTGGAGCGGTCGGCCGGGAGGATCGCGTCCCGCGGGTTCATCACCACATTGCGGCGGCCTTGCGGCACCCGGGTGATCGAGCGGGCGCGCGCGGTGCACTGGACGTGGTCGGTGCGGACGAAGTCGCACCCCAGGTCCTCCATCGCCGCGAGCATCTGCTCGTAGTAGCCGGGGGCGAGCCAGTCGTCGCCGTCGAGGAAGGTGATGTACTCGCCGGTGGATTTGTCCAGGCCGGTGTTCCGGGCGGTGGCCAGCCCACCGTTCTTCTCATGCCGTACGTAGACGGCCCCCGGAAGGTCGCGTTCGGCGCGCTCCAGGATCTCCGGCGTCCCGTCGGTGGCACAGTCGTCGACGAGAATGAATTCGAAGTCCTCACGCGCGTTCGCGCGCAGACTTCTGAGCGTGTCGGGGGCATAGGTCTGCACGTTGTAGAACGGCACGATGACGGAGAGCTTAACCACGCGGGTGACGCTAGGTCGCTGGTCGGCATTCGTCTTGACCTAGGGTGTACGTAGAGGTGAACGAAACACGTCGGAACGGTTAACCCGCCGCTCCAGCCAGCCGATTCTCCAATCGTCGACGTTCTGTTAACCCTTTGTTGCTCTTGCGTTGGGCCGTGAATCGACAACGCTTCCTAGCGTCTGCGACGTGTCCTCACGTACCAAATCCCCTGTGCGAGTCGCCGTGCTCGCCGACTCCGACACCCGGTGGAAATGGGGCGCGCTCACCGCGCATCGCCTCGTACCGGACGAGTCGGGTTCTGCCTCGGGCCGTCGCCTCGACGGCTTCCTGCTGCGCGGCCGCGCCACGCCGACCGCCCGGCAGCTCACCGAGGTCGGGGTGCGCGCCGATGCGATGCGCGAGGTCACGGGCGTGGAATTCGTCCGGGCCGTGGACCGTGAGCGCTATGACGTGATCGTGCTCTCCCTGGTCGGCGGCGCCGTCCAGGCCATGCTGCACGGACTGCGCCACGCCTGGCAGGACGACGAGCGCCGCCCCGTGGTCGTCACCGGCTACGTCGGTGTCGTCTACGAGAAGCTGGCCGACGGTCTGCTGCTGCGCCACGGCGCCGATGTGGTGCTGGCCAACTCCCGCCATGACGCGGACCGTTTCCGCGACGTCTACACGGGCGTCGGCGCCGACGGGAACAGCGTCGTCGAATGCGCGCTGCCCTTCCTCGGCGGTGACCGCTACGACCCGAAGGCACGGCTGGCGCGGAAGTACCCCGGCGGCACGGTCGTCTTCGCCGTCCAGCCGTCCGTCCCGGACAACCGCGCCGACCGCACCTATCTGCTGCGCCGCGCGGTGGAGCACGCGCGCCGCCATCCGGACCGCGAGGTCGTGGTCAAGCTGCGCAGCAAGCCGGGCGAGCACACCACGCATATCGAAGAGCTTCCCTACCAGAAGCTGATCGCCAAGTTCGGCGACGATCTGCCCGCCAACTTCCGGCTCGCCTACGGGAACATGGGCGAGGTCCTGGACACCGCCGACCTGCTGGTCACGGTCAGCTCCACGGCCGCCCTGGAGTCGCTGCACCGCTCCATACCGACCGCCGTCCTCACCGACCTCGGGGTGCGGGAGACGCTCGGCAACCACCACTTCCTCGGCTCCGGCTGTCTCGCCTCCTGGGACCAGCTGGACGCCGGGCACCTGCCGGAGCCGAACGCCGAGTGGCTCGGCCGCCAGGGCGTCGCCGCCGACGGGCCGTACGAGACCTGGTTCGACGCCGCGCGGGAGCGGGTCGCCGAGCTGGCCGCCGCACCGACCCTCCCGCCGCTCGCCCCCTTCTACACCCCCACCACCGCGCCCGGTTATCTGCCCGGCCGGCTCGCCCGGTACGGCTTCGAGCCGGACGGCTCGCCCCGCCCCGGGGCCTCGGCCGAGGACGAGGCGCAGGTCTCGGCGCTGCGCCGGGTGGTGCGCAACACGATGCGCGAAGCGGCCCGCGGTGCCTACCGCCACGGCGTGCAGCGGGTGGCCCCGGTCATCCGGCGAATGGGGGAGCTGTGAGCGACGTACGCGCGAACCAAGAGGAGGCCGGGACGGCCTCGATCACCTCTGCAACCCCTGAAGGAGCCGCCATGACCGCCCCGAGCCCGTGCGTGCTCGCCGTGATCCCCGCCCGCGGCGGGTCGAAGGGCGTCCCCGCGAAGAACCTCGCCGCCGTGGGAGGCGTGCCGCTGGTCGTTCGCGCCGTCATGGAGTGCCGGGCCAGCCGGCTGGTGACCGACGTGGTCGTCTCCACCGACGACGCCGGGATCGCCGCCGCCGCCCGCGGTGCGGGCGCCGTGGTCATCCAGCGGCCCACCGACATCGCCGGTGACACCGCCACCAGCGAGGCCGCGGTGATCCACGCCATGGACACGTACGAGGCGTCGCACGACACCACCGTGGACGTGGTCCTGCTGGTGCAGTGCACCAGCCCGTTCATCATCCGCGAGGACATCGACGGAGTGGCCGCGGCGGTCGCCGAGAAGGGCGCCGACACCGCCCTGACCGTGGCCCCCTTCCACGGCTTCGTCTGGCGCGAGGGCGAGGACCCCGCGGCGGACGGCGGCGACGGCGTCAACCACGACAAGTCCTACCGCCCGCGCCGCCAGGACCGCCCCCAGGACTTCCTGGAGACCGGCGCCGCCTACGCGATGGACGCCCGCGGCTTCCGCGAGGCCGGGCACCGCTTCTTCGGCCGCACCGACCTGGTGCGCACCGACCCCGCCCGGGTGCTGGAGATCGACGATCCGCACGATCTGGCCCGCGCCCGCGCGCTCGCCCCACTGCTCGACGCCGAGCGGCCGGGCGCCCTCGCTCACCTGCCGACACGTGACGACATCGACGCGGTGGTACTCGACTTCGACGGCACCCAGACCGACGACAGGGTGCTGGTCGACTCCGAAGGACGCGAACTCGTGGCCGTGCACCGCGGCGACGGGCTCGGGATCGCCGCCCTGCGCCGCGCGGAGCTGGCGCTGTTGATCCTGTCCACGGAAAAGAACCCGGTCGTCGCCGCACGGGCCCGCAAACTCCAGGTCCCCGTGCTCCACGGCATCGACCGAAAAGATCTCGCACTGAAGCAATGGTGCGAGGAGCAGGGCATCGCGCCGGAGCGCGTGCTCTACGTCGGCAACGACGTCAACGACCTCCCGTGCTTCGGCCTCGTCGGCTGGCCCGTGGCGGTCGCAGGTGCGCACGACGTCGTGCGCGGCGCTGCACGTGCGGTCACCTCCACCCCCGGAGGAGACGGCGCGATCCGCGAGATCGCCTCGTGGATTCTCGGAAAGGAACTGTCTTAAGTGAGCTCCAACTCTCGCCTCCGCACCCTCGGTGACAAGATCGCCGGACCCGGCCACCCGGTCTACGTCACCGGTGAGATCGGCATCAACCACAACGGCGACCTGGAGAACGCGTTCAAGCTGATCGACGTCGCCGCCGAGGCCGGCTGTGACGCGGTCAAGTTCCAGAAGCGAACCCCGGAGATCTGCACCCCCCGTGACCAGTGGGACATCGAGCGTGACACCCCCTGGGGCCGGATGACCTACATCGACTACCGCCACCGCGTGGAGTTCGGCGAGGACGAGTACACCGCCATCTCCGAGCACTGCAAGAAGCGCGGCATCGACTGGTTCGCCTCCCCGTGGGACACCGAGGCCGTCGCCTTCCTGGAGAAGTTCGACGTCCCGGCCCACAAGGTGGCCTCGGCCTCGCTGACCGACGACGAGCTGCTGCGCGCCCTGCGGGCGACCGGCCGCACCGTCATCCTGTCGACGGGCATGTCCACCCCCAAGCAGATCCGCCACGCGGTGGAGGTGCTGGGCAGCGACAACATCCTGCTGTGCCACGCCACCTCCACGTACCCGGCCAAGGCCGAGGAGCTCAACCTGCGCGTGATCAACACGCTGCAGGCCGAGTACCCCAACGTGCCGATCGGCTACTCCGGCCACGAGACCGGTCTGCAGACCACGCTGGCCGCCGTCGCGCTGGGTGCCGCGTTCGTCGAGCGCCACATCACCCTCGACCGCGCCATGTGGGGCTCGGACCAGGCCGCCTCCGTCGAGCCGCAGGGCCTGACGCGGCTGGTGCGCGACATCCGCACCATCGAGGAGTCCCTCGGTGACGGCGTCAAGAAGGTCTACGAGAGCGAGCTCGGCCCGATGAAGAAGCTCCGCCGTGTCGCGGGCGTCGTCGCCGAGTCCGAGTCCGCCGACCGCGAGCCCGCCGCGGTCTGAGGCACTCTGCCGTGAATCCTCCGGCCGGTGTGCCCGGCCCTCGCCCGGAAGCGGCGGGCACCTCTGACGCGTCAGAGGCTGCCCGCCGCCTCCGGGCCCTGCCTTTGGACGGTGCGATGGTCTCCGCTGCCCCCCTTGCCCCTCCGGCCACACTCGCCTTCGTCGAGAGCCCGGTTCAGCTGCTGAACGTGCTGGAGTGGGCGTACGCCGACGCCCGGCGCGCCCAGGGCCCGGAGGCCACCGCGCCCCAGGACCTCACCGTCGTGGTGCTCTCCCCGCACGACCCGATGACCCGCGGCCAGCTGCGCCGGATGGCCGAGCTGGCGCGGGACGAGGGCTTCGCCGTGCGCTGGGAGGACGCGCGGGGCGGGGCCGGTGCGCCGGTCAAGACCATCAGCGGGCTGCGCGGACCGCTGCGCCGGGCCGCGCGGATCGTGATAGGCGATCCGTTCTCCCGCTATGTCCAGCTGCTGCTGACCCTCACCCGCGCCAAGGACCTGGTCGTGGTGGACGACGGCACGGCCACCATGGAGTTCATCTCCCAGATCGCCAAGGGCGAGCCCCTGGTGCGCTGGCACCGGCGCGGCAACCGGGGACCGCGCGACATGGTGTTCGCGCCGGTCTCCGCCACCGCGCGCCGCCGTCTCACCCCGGGCGCCAAGCGCCGGGTCGAGGTCTTCAGCTCGATGCCGGTGGAGGCGCCCGACGGGGTCACCGTCACCGCCAACGACTTCGCCTGGACCCGGGCCCGGTTCGGCCCGCCCCGGCTCACCGGCGGCACCGACCTGGTCGGGACCTCCCTGGTGGAGACGGGCGTGGTGGACCTGGAGCGCTATCTGGAGGCGGTCGGCTCGCTGACCCGCGCCCATGGCGCCACCCGCTACTTCGCCCACCGCCGCGAGAGCGCCGAGAAGCTGCACCGGGTCTCGGCCGAGGTGGGGCTGGAGATCGTACGGCCCGATCTGCCGCTCGAGCTGATAGCCCGCCGGGGCCCCATCGGCCACACGATCGTGAGCTTCCCCTCGACCGTGGTGCACACCCTGCCGCTGGCGCTGGTGGGCACCGGTGTGCAGGTCGCGGTCTGCGATGTGGACCCCGCCTGGCTGACCAGCAACGCCTCCCCGCGCGCCCAGGGCTTTCTGTCCGGGGTCACCGGGACGGCACGCGATGTGCGCCGGCTGAACTCGGGGCCGTCCACGGACGCGGCGCCGCCGAGAGAGGCGGCGCCGCCCAGGGACACCATCCCGCAGCGGGAGGCGGCCCCGCCGGCCAAGCCGAGCCCGCCCGCGAAGCCGGTCGCGGCCTCCTGAGAGCGGGCGGCGTCCTGAGAGCGCGAGCGGCGTCCGGAGACCGCTCGCCGCGTCCTCGGACCTCCTGGAACTGTCTCGGGTCCTGAGACCGTCGCCCGTACGGCCGTGTGGCGCTGATCACCCGCGGCCGCTCGGAAAACGAGCTGTTATACCCCCTGACAAGGGGGATCATGCGCCGGGCCGGATATTTTTGCGTACCCGAAGAGATTGAATTTTTGTTGATCGACATTCGGTGGGCCCACCTGGCGTTCTACGCTTCTTCAGGTGAAGCAATTGATGTCCCTCGATGCGACCGATGCCACACCCGCCGATGCGCCGGCCCTGCCCGGCACGCTCCCCGACGAGCTGCGTGCCGAACTCATCGCCTTCCGGCGCGATGTACACATGCACCCCGAGCTCGGCAACTGCGAGTTCCGCACCACCGCCGCGATCAAGGCGCGGCTGGAGCAGGCGGGACTCGAGCCGCGGGTGCTCCCCTCCGGCACCGGCCTCATCTGTGACATCGGCCCGCGCGATGGCGTAGCGCCCCTGCTGGCGCTGCGCGCGGACATCGACGGACTGCCCATTCCCGACACCAAGACGGTCGACTACCGCTCGACCATCGCCGACCGCGCCCACGCCTGCGGCCACGATGTGCACACCACCGTGGTGCTCGGCGCCGGTCTGGTCCTGGCCGAGCTGGCCCGCGAGGGACGGCTGGCGCGTCCGGTGCGGCTGCTGTTCCAGCCCGCCGAGGAGGTGCTGCCCGGCGGCGCGGCCGACGCGATCGAGGCGGGCGTGCTGGACGGCGTCGGCCGGATCCTGGCACTGCACTGCGACCCGAAGGTCGAGGTCGGCCGGATCGGGCTGCGCGTCGGGCCGATCACCTCGGCCTGCGACCGGCTGGAGATCTCGCTGAACGGTCCGGGCGGCCACACCGCGCGCCCCCATCTGACCACCGACCTGGTGACCGCCACCGCCAAGGTGATCACCGAGGTGCCCGCGCTGCTGGCCCGCCGGGTCGACGCCCGCTCGGGCCTGGCCGTCACCTGGGGCCGGGTGGAGTCGGGCCACGCCTGCAATGTGATCCCGCAGCACGCCGAGCTGTCCGCCACGGTCCGCTGCCTGGACCTGCCCGCCTGGCGCGAGGCCCCCGACCTGGTGCATGCCGCGGTGGACGAGATCGCCACCCTCCACCGCGCCAAGTCGGAGATCAACTACATCCGCGGGGTCCCGCCGGTGGTCAACGAGGCGAGCTCCGCCGAGCTGCTCCGGGACGCCATGATCGCCCGCCGCGGCGCGCACGCGGTCGAGGACACCGAACAGTCCCTGGGCGGCGAGGACTTCTCCTGGTACCTGGAGCGGGTGCCCGGCGCGATGGCCCGGCTGGGCGTCCGCACGGTCGGCGACACCACCCGCCGCGACCTCCACGCGGGCGACTTCGACGTGGACGAGGGCGCCATCGCGGTGGGCGTGGAGCTGTTCACTGCCGCGGTCCTGCTCGACCGGAACGCGTAGACCCGGGCGGGCGGATGGCCTACGCCGCCCGGACCCGGCATCTCCGCGGCCGGGTCCGCACCGGCCCACCCGCTGCTTGTTGACGTACGCCCCCTCGTCCTGCCGCCGGGCCGGGCGAGGAGCTTTCGTCATGCCCGGCGCGATGCGCCGTCCGGCCAGACGACATCCACGGGGATGTCCGCCTCGCGCGCCTGGTGTACTACGTCCGCCGTCCCGCCGCCCTTGCCCGTGGGCGGCCGGCCGTTCCACACGGCCACCAGCCGATCGGCACGCTCCAGCAGCACGGCGTTCGCCGCTTCGTACGCTTGACGGTTCGCCGTGGCATGAGGCATCACCAGCACTTCGTCCGCTGCCTCCACCAGCCGGTCGAAGGTATCGGCATGCTCCGGCTTCACCTTCGCCTGCCGATAGTCCTCCGAAGGGATCACCACAGCCAGGCGCCCGCCCGCGGCCAGCACCGCATCCGCGAAGAGGCTGTCGCTGCCTTGCGCGATGCACGACACACCTACCAGGCCGGCGGGCTCATAGGCGGCAAGGATCTTGTCCAGCTCTCCTCGCACCAGCGGCACCGACGCGTCGTTGATGTCCATGTGCCCCGTCACAGCGATCGTCGTCATCGCGCCTTCCTCGTCATGCGGTCAGCAGGCCCCGGATGCTACCGCGCACGTCCGCCACGGCCCGGGGTACGCCGTCTCCCACTGTGTAGGGGTAGGGGTACAGCTGTGCCAACTGTGCGCGCACGCGACCGGAGCGAAGGCTGGTCCCGGCGCCTCATCCGGCGGGCCGCATACGAGGCCGTACCGGGCGCGGGTACGGTCGCGTCATGTAACCGAAACGGTCCGTAGACCTCGCGGACACGAGAGGTTCGCGACGATCCGATAACGGCTTCCGAGGGGGCCTTTATCTGGCATCTACGCGCGTTACGATGCGGCGGAGCCAGCGCCGCAAGGGGCGCTTCGAGATCATCAGAGGGGACCCTCGTGCGCCGGGTATCCACGATAGCTGTCGCGGGCATTGCCACCGCGGCTCTCGCATTTTCCGTCACCGCGTGTGGCAGCAGCTCCGAAGAGGGAAGCAAGGACGCCGGCATCGGCCTGGCCTACGACGTCGGTGGCCGTGGCGACCACTCCTTCAACGACTCCGCCGCCAAGGGCTATGACAAGGCCCTGAAGGACTTCGACGTCAAGGGCAAGGAGCTGACGGCGAAGGACGGCGACACCGACGCCGACCGCTACGACAAGCTGGCGAGCCTCGCCGAGGCGGGCTACAACCCCGTCATAGGCGTCGGCTACGCGTGGACCCCCTCGCTCACCAAGGCCGCCAAGAAGTACAAGGACACCGACTTCGCCATCGTCGACTCGGTCGTCGAGGCCAAGAACGTGGCCAGCCTGGTCTCCGCCGAGCACGAGGGCTCCTACCTCGCCGGTGTGGCCGCGGGCCTGAAGACCAAGTCCAACAAGGTCGGCTTCATCGGCGGCACCGACAGCGCGCTGATCAAGAAGTTCGCGGGCGGCTTCCAGCAGGGCCTGAAGGACACCAACCCCAAGGCGTCCCTGGACGTCCAGTGGGTGCAGGTCGGTTCGCCCAAGGGCTTCGGCATGCCGGACCGCGGCAAGGACATCGCCGAGGGCATGCTCTCCAACAAGGTCGACGTGATCTTCTCCGCGGCCGGCGGCTCCGGCGCGGGCGCCATCGAGGCGACCGCCGGGAAGAAGGGCACCTGGTCGATCGGCGTCGACGGCGACCAGTACTACGACAAGGGCCTGGCCCAGTACAAGAACTCGATCATGACCTCCATGGTCAAGACCGTGGACGGTTCGGTCTACGACTTCATCAAGAGCGTCATCAAGGACAAGAAGCCCGAGAGCGGCGTCCAGTCCTACGACCTCAAGCGCGGCGGCGTCTCCCTCTCGTACTCCGGCGGATTCATCAACGACATCAAGCCGAAGATCGAGGCGGCCAAGAAGAAGATCGTCGACGGCCAGATCAAGGTCAACGACACCTACAAGGACTGACCCTCGGGCCACGGACCCGTACGGCACCCCCTCCCGGGCGTCCGCCCGGGTCCGTGGCACACCCGGCCGGCCCGGCCCCCGGCCCGCCCCACCTCCGTCGCCCCTCAGGAGTGCGCCATCGAAGCCGCCAGCCCACCCAAGGGCGCTCCCGCCGGTGCCGTCACCGACGTCGCCGTAGAACTCCACGGAATCACCAAGCGGTTCCCCGGAGTCGTCGCCAACCACGACATCGACATCACTGTGCGCCGCGGCACCGTGCACGCCCTCGTGGGCGAGAACGGCGCGGGCAAGTCGACCCTGATGAAGATCCTCTACGGGATGCAGCGCCCGGACGAGGGCACCATCGCGATCGACGGCGAGACGGTGGAACTGCACTCCCCGGCCGACGCCATATCCCGCGGAGTGGGCATGGTGCACCAGCACTTCATGCTCGCCGACAACCTCACCGTGCTGGAGAACGTGGTCCTCGGCGCGGAGAAGCTGCACGGCATCAGCGGCAAGGCGCGCGCCCGGATCAAGGAGATATCCGACGCCTACGGGCTGGGGGTGCGCCCCGATGTCCTCGTCGAGAACCTGGGCGTGGCGGACCGTCAGCGCGTGGAGATCCTCAAGGTCCTCTACCGGGGCGCCCGGACGCTCATCCTCGACGAGCCGACCGCCGTCCTCGTACCGCAGGAGGTCGACGCGCTCTTCGACAACCTCCGCGAACTCAAGTCCGAGGGCCTGACGGTGCTGTTCATCTCGCACAAGCTGGGCGAGGTGCTCTCGGTGGCCGATGACATCACCGTCATCCGCCGCGGCACCACGGTCGCCTCCGTCGCACCCTCCGAGACCAACCCCCGGCAGCTGGCCGAGCTGATGGTCGGCAGCGAGCTGCCCTCGCCGGAGACCCGCGAATCCACCGTCACCGACACCGAGATGCTCGTCGTGGAGGCACTGCGGCTGAGCGCCACCGACGTGGACGGGGTCGAGCGGGCCGTGCTCGACGACATCGCCTTCACCATCCGCAAGGGCGAAGTCCTCGGCATCGCCGGTGTGGAGGGCAACGGCCAGGCCGAACTGGTCGAGGCCATCATGGGCATGCGCGACCCCGACGCCGGCACCATCACCCTCGACGGCGCCGACATCTCCCACGCCCCCACCCGCAAGCGGCGCGAGGACGGCATCGGCTACATCCCCGAGGACCGCCACCGGCACGGACTGCTGCTGGAGGCGCCGCTGTGGGAGAACCGCATCCTCGGCCATGTCACCGAGGTGCCCAACAGCAAGGGCGGGCTGCTCAATCCGTCCGCCGCCCGCCGGGACACCGAGCGGATCGTCGCCGAGTACGACGTCCGCACCCCCGGCATCGAGGTCACCGCGGCCTCGCTGTCCGGCGGCAACCAGCAGAAGCTGATCGTCGGCCGGGAGATGAGCCACCACCCCAAGCTGCTGATCGCCGCGCACCCCACCCGGGGTGTGGACGTGGGCGCCCAGGCGCAGATCTGGGATCAGATCCGCACCGCGCGCCGTGAGGGGCTGGCCGTGCTGCTGATCTCGGCCGACCTGGACGAGCTGATCGGCCTGTCCGACACCCTGCGGGTGATGTTCCGCGGCCGGCTGGTCGCCGACGCCGACCCCGCCACCATCACCCCGGAGGAGCTGGGCTCGGCCATGACCGGCGCCGCCTCCGGCCGTCTGGACCACCCGGCCGACGACGGGACCGAGGCCGCGACCGGGGGAGAGGCCCGATGAAGAAGCTGGACAAGGAGCGGGTGCTGCTCGCGGTCGCCGCCCCGGTGCTGGCGCTCGCCGCCGCGTTCGTGGTGACCGCGCTGGTGCTGCTGGCGACCGGCAAGGAGCCGTTCAACGCCTTCGGCATCATGTTCGACTACGGGGTGAAGGCCGACAGTCAGGTCTACATCCTCAACAAGGCGACGACGTACTACCTGGCGGGGCTCTCGGTGGCCATCGGCTTCCGGATGAACCTCTTCAACATCGGCGTCGACGGCCAGTACCGGCTCGCCGCCTTCTTCGCCGCCGTCGTCGGCGGGGCGCTGGAGCTGCCGGGGCTGGTGCAGATCCCGCTGATCATCCTGGTCGCCATGCTCGTCGGCGCCATGTGGGCGTCCATCGCCGGTCTGCTGAAGGTCTACCGGGGCGTCAGCGAGGTGATCAGCACCATCATGCTGAACTCCCTCTCCGGCATCCTCATCAGCTATCTGCTGGTGGACGGCCGGCTGGCCGACCTCGACAAGCAGACCAACATCGTGGCCACCGACCCGCTGCCGTCCTCCAGCCACTTCTTCACCTTCCCGGCCGGCGGCGACCTCGACCCCATCTGGGGCTTCATCGTCGTCGCGGCGCTCGCGGGCGTCGGCTTCTGGTTCCTGCTCGGGCGCACCCGGTTCGGCTTCGACCTGCGCGCGGTGGGCCGCTCCGAGTCCGCCGCCCAGGCCAGCGGCGTCAACGTCAAGCGCATGGTGCTCACCAGCATGCTGCTCTCGGGCGCGATGGCCGGTCTGATCGGCATGCCGACCCTGCTCAACGACACCCACCAGTTCACCTCCGACTTCCCGACCGGCATCGGCTTCACCGGTATCGCCATCGCGCTGCTCGGCCGCAACAACCCGGTCGGCATCGCGCTGGCCGCCGTGCTGTGGGGCTTCCTGGAGCGTGGCGCCAACCGCCTGGAGTTCGAGGGCTACGACAAGGAAATCGTCGGCGTGATGCAGGGCGTGATCGTCCTGTGTGTCGTCATCGCGTACGAACTGGTGCGCCGCTACGGGCTCAAGCGCCAGCAGCAGAGGGTCGGCGCGGAGCTCGCCGCCCAGGCCAGGGCCGACAAGGGCATCGACAAGACGGAGGTGCCGGCATGAGTGCCACGGTGACCACCACCAAGAGCACGAGCACGCCGGGCAAGGGGAACGGGCCCGCCTCCCGGATGTCCCTGGGCAAGGTGCTGCTGATCGTCGCCGGGGCGCTGGTCGCGCTGTCGGTGCTGCGGGCATTCGTCGACGCCGCCCAGCAGGCGGACTTCGACCGCGTCACCTCCTCCGGGCAGATCGCCGCCGCGCTCTCCATGGCCGTGCCCATCGGCCTCGCGGGCCTCGGCGGGCTGTGGTCCGAGCGGGCCGGTGTGGTCAACATCGGCCTCGAGGGCATGATGATCCTCGGCACCTTCTTCGGCGCCTGGGCGGGCTACCAGACCAACCCCTGGGTGGGCGTGCTCGCGGGCGTCCTCGGCGGCGCGCTCGGCGGTCTGGTCCACGCGGTGGCCACCGTCACCTTCGGGGTGGACCACATCATCTCCGGTGTGGCGATGAACATCCTCGCCCTCGGCGCCACCACCTATCTGGCCAAGCGCTGGTTCGAGCCGCTGTCCGACATCGGCGGCTCCCCGAAGAACTCCCCGCAGGTCGACCCCATCCAGACGTTCACCGTCCCCGGACTGTCCGACTGGCTCGCGGACCTGGAGAACCACCACTGGTTCCTGGTCTCGGACGTCGCCGGCATCCTCGGCGGTCTGGTCACCGACATCTCCGCGCTGACCGTCGTCTCCATCCTCCTGGTCGTGGGCAGCTTCTTCGCCCTGTGGCGGACCTCGTTCGGACTGCGGCTGCGGTCCTGCGGTGAGAACCCGACGGCGGCCGAATCCCTCGGCGTCAACGTCTACCTCTACAAGTACGCGGCCGTGGTGATCTCCGGCGCCCTCGCCGGGCTCGGCGGCGTCTTCCTCGCCCTCGTCCGCTCGCACATCTACAACGAGGGCCAGACCGGCGGCCGCGGCTACATCGGCCTCGCCGCCATGCTCTTCGGCAACTGGCGGCCGGGCGGCCTGGCGATGGGCGCCGGCCTCTTCGGCTACTCCGACGCCCTGCAGCTGCGCAACGGCGGGGCGACCGTCCACGCCCTGCTGCTCCTGGTCGCACTCGGCCTCGCCGCGCTGGCGGTCTGGCGGATTGTCCGCAAGAGTTATGTCGCGGGCGCGGTGTCCGGCGCCGCGGCCGTCGCGCTGCTGCTGTGGTACGCCCTGACCGACACGGTCCCCAACGACCTGGTCAGCGCCACGCCGTACATCGTGACCCTGCTGGTCATGGGGCTCGCCTCACAGCGGCTGCGGATGCCCAAGGCGAACAACAGGCCCTATCGAAAGGGGCAGGGCACATGAGCACTTCCGCCCCCGACTGGGACGGTTTGCGCGCACTGGCCCGGGACGCCATGTCCCGGGCCTACGCCCCCTACTCGGACTTCCCGGTGGGCGCCGCCGCGCTCGTCGACGACGGCCGCACGGTCAGCGGCTGCAATGTGGAGAACGCGGCCTATGGCGTCGCGCTGTGCGCCGAATGCGGGCTGATCTCCTCCCTCGTCGCCTCCGGCGGCGGCCGCCTCACCGCCTTCACCTGCTGCGACCGCGAGGGCGCCGTGCTGATGCCCTGTGGCCGTTGCCGTCAGCTGCTGTGGGAGCACGGCGGCCCCGAGCTCCAGATCGACACCCTCACCGGCATCCGCCCGCTCGCCGAACTCCTCCCGGACGCCTTCGGCCCCGCCGATCTGCGCCGCGCCGCCACCCACGGCTGACGACCGCGCGCCGCCCCGGCCCACCCGGTCGGCCCCCCGCATACGAAAGGCCCCGTACCGCCCCATGGACGCCATCTCCGTCATCCGCGCCAAGCGCGACGGCACCCGCCTGACCGACGCCCAGATCGACTGGGTCATCGACGCCTACACGCGCGGCGAGGTGGCGGACGAGCAGATGTCCGCCCTCGCGATGGCGATCTTCCTCAACGGCATGGACCGGGCCGAGATCGCCCGCTGGACCGCCGCGATGATCGCCTCCGGTGAGCGGATGGACTTCTCCTCGCTGCCGCGCCCGACCGCCGACAAGCACTCCACCGGCGGCGTCGGCGACAAGATCACCCTGCCGCTCGCCCCCCTCGTGGCCGCCTGCGGAGCCGCCGTACCGCAGCTCTCCGGCCGGGGCCTCGGCCACACCGGCGGCACCCTCGACAAGCTGGAGTCCATCCCCGGCTGGCGCGCACAGCTCTCCAACGAGGACATGCTGGCCGTCCTGCGCGACGTGGGCCCGGTCATCTGCGCGGCGGGCGAGGGCCTGGCCCCGGCCGACAAGAAGCTGTACGCGCTGCGCGATGTCACCGGGACGGTCGAGTCGATCCCGCTCATCGCCTCCTCGATCATGTCCAAGAAGATCGCCGAGGGCACCGGCTCCCTGGTCCTGGACGTCAAGGTGGGCTCCGGCGCCTTCATGAAGGACATCGACTCCGCGCGCGAACTGGCCACCACGATGGTCGGCCTCGGCAAGGACCACGGCGTCCGCACGACCGCCCTCCTCACCGACATGTCCACCCCGCTCGGCCGCACCGCGGGCAACGCCCTCGAGGTCCGCGAGTCCGTGGAGGTCCTGGCGGGCGGCGGCCCGGCCGACGTCGTCGAGCTCACCCTGGCCCTGGCCCGCGAAATGCTGGACGCGGCGGGCCTGCCGGACGCCGACCCCGCCAAGGCCCTGGCCGACGGCACGGCGATGGACCACTGGCGCCGCATGATCGCCGCCCAGGGCGGCGACCCGGACGCGTCGTTGCCGGTGGCCCGCGAACAGCACATCGTCACCGCGGAGTCCACCGGCGTCCTCACCCGCCTCGACGCCTATGCGGTCGGCCTCGCCGCCTGGCGCCTGGGCGCGGGCCGCGCCCGCAAGGAGGACCCGGTCCAGGCGGGGGCGGGCGTCGAGCTCCACGCCAAACCGGGCGACCGCGTCACCACGGGCCAGCCCCTCCTCACGCTCCACACCGACACGCCGTCGACCTTCGCCTATGCCTTGGAGGCGCTGAAGGACGCGGTGACCTACGCCCCCCAGGACACGGACTTCACCCCCACCCCGATCGTGCTGGAACGCATCGCCTGATCGGGCGCGGCCCCGGGGCCGCACGCCGGGTGCGGGCCGTGGGCGCCTCCGGCGGAAAGCCCCCACCCCGCCCCTTCCCACAGCATCAATATGCGGCTCCGCCGCGTGGGGGGCTCCCTCACCCCCGCCGGGGCTCCGCCCCGGACCCGCTCCTCAAACGCCGGAGGGGCTGGATTCACGCCCCCCGGGCCGAACGTGGACCGGACCGCCGCGCAACGGCCGGAGGCGGCTTGGGTCACCGGGGCGAGGTCGCCGACGAGACGGGAGGGGGCGGGGTCGGAGGGGTGGTGTCCTGGACGCTTACGTGTATTTGTGGCGCCAATCCCCGACCAACTCAACGCCCCTGGCCAATGGCGCCGTAAATATGCGGTCCAGGGCGCCGCCCCGGAGGCCCCGCCCCCGGCACCCACCACGCACAGCGGGCGCACCCCAGCAACCACCACGCACCCGCACCCGCACCCGAACCGCACCACACCCCGGCGCACCACCCACGCACCCACACACACCCGCACACAGCGGAACCCGCACCCAACTACGTCAGCAGCTGACCCCGCCGCCCCAGCAGGAACCTCTTGAAGGCCGCCACCGGCGGCGTGTCCGGGTGTCCGTCCAGCCAGGCGACACCGATCTCGCGGACGGCACGCGGCGCGGTGACGGTGAGCTCGGCCACCCCGGGGCGGGGAACCGCGGGCGGCGGGAGGAGAGCCACCCCAAGGCCCGCCGCGACCAGGCCGCGCAGTGTCTCCGCCTCCTCGCCCTCGAAGGCGATCCGCGGCGTGAACCCCGCCTCCGCGCACAGCGCATCGGTGATGCGCCGCAGCCCGTAGCCCGGTTCCAGCGTGACGAACAGCTCCGAGGCGGCCTCGGCGAGCCGGATCCGGCGGCGCCCGGCCAGGCGGTGGTCGTCGGGGACCACCAGCCGCAGCCGCTGTTCGTCCAGGCGGCGGGCGACCAGGTCGGGGGCGTCCGGCACCGGGGAGGTCAGGCACAGGTCGAGCCCGCCGGCGCGCATCCGCTCGATCATCGCCTCGCCGTAGTTCTGGACCAGTTGGAACCGCACGCGCGGATGGTCCACCCGAAAGCTCCGGATCAGACCGGGCACGGTCTCGGTCCCCAGCGTGTGCAGGAAGCCGAACGAGACCAGGCCCGCCGCCGGATCCGCGTCGGCCCGTACGGACTCGGCGGCGCGGTCGACCTCGGCGAGGGCCCGTTCGACCGAGCGCAGGAACGTCCGTCCCGCCGGGGTGAGCGCCACCGTACGGCCCCGGCGGGCGAAGAGCGCCACGCCCAGGTCCTCCTCCAGCCGGACCATCGCCCGGCTGAGCGTCGACTGGGGCACCCCCAACTCCTGTGCGGCCCGGGTCACATGCTCATGGCGGGCGACGGCGGCGAACTGGGCGAGGCGCGGTGTGAGGGTGGCGGCCCAGGACTCCGCCTCGACATCTACTGTCACCGGAATGTCGTTTTCGTAACTGATGCGTGACACCTGCGACCCTGACCTTTACTCATGCTGCAGTGGATTGATTATCGCCATTCCGTGCATTGGACGCATCAACCGTGCTTACGTACGGTCGAAGCATGCCTCCCGCTGATACCGGGGCGTCCACCGGAACCCACCGTGTGGACGCCTCCGCTTCGATGCCTTCGATGACTTCGATGCCGACGAACCCGAACTCCTCCCAGCCCGCCGCCTCGAGCAACGCGAGCACCTCGAGCGACGCGAGCTCCGCGCCCAAGCAGATGAGCCCGGGCCACCCCGGTTACGTCCGGATGCGGCTCGCCCTCTTCACCTCCGGACTCGCCACCTTCGCCCTGCTCTACTCCACCCAGGCGCTGCTCCCCGCGATCTCCGACGATCTGCGGGTCCAGGCGGACCAGGCCAGCTGGAGCGTCTCCGCGGCCACCTTCGGCCTGGCGCTCGCGGTCGTGCCGCTGAGCGCGCTGTCCGAGCGGTTCGGCCGACGCGCCATGATGACCGGCTCGCTCACGGTCGCGGTCCTCCTCGCCCTGCTGGTGCCGTTCGCACCGGACCTGGGCTGGCTGATCGGACTGCGCGCGGTCCAGGGCGTGGCGCTGGCCGGGATCCCGGCCTCCGCGATGGCGTATCTCGCGGAGGAAGTTCACCCGAAGGCGTTGGTCGGCGCGATCGGGCTGTTCGTGGCCGGTAACAGCGTCGGTGGTATGAGCGGCCGGATCCTCACCGGCTGGGTGGCGGACGCCTGGGGCTGGCGGGCCGCGCTGGCCGCGGTCGGCGCGATGGCGCTGCTGTGCGCGGTGGCCTTCCGGCTGCTGCTCCCCAAGGCCCGGAACTTCACCCCGGCCGCGGTGAGCCCGCGGGCCCTGGCCCGCACCCTCGCCGGGCATCTCTCCGATCCGCTGCTGTGCCGGCTGTACGCGATCGGCGCGCTGTTCATGACGGTCTTCGGCGGGGTCTACACGGTCATCGGCTACCGGCTGGTGGCCGAGCCCTTCGGCCTCTCGCAGAGCCTGATCGGCTCGATCTTCCTGATCTACCTGGTCGGCACGGTCTCCTCGGCGGCGACCGGCAAGCTGGTCGGCCGGCTCGGGCGGCGCGGCGCGCTGTACGTCGCGGTGTCCACGACGGCGGCCGGACTGCTGCTGTCCCTGCTGAACTCGATCCCGGCGGTGCTGGCCGGTCTGGTGCTGATCACCGCGGGCTTCTTCGCGGGCCACGCGGCGGCCTCCTCGGCGGTGAGCCGTACGGCCAAGACCGGACGCGCCCAGGCCGCGGCGCTCTACCAGGCGTCGTACTACATCGGCAGCAGCGTGGGCGGTGCGCTGGGCGCGCTCGCCTTCCACGCGGCCGGATGGGGCGGCACGGTCGCCATGGGCCTGGTGGCGGTCGGCGGCGCGGCGGCGATCACGGTGTACGCGACGCGCAAGGCACAGGCCGAACGGCGCGCGGAGGCCGCGCGCCGCGAGCTGGTCGGCGCACCGGCCTAGCCCGACCCGACCCCGGGCGCTTGCCCGGCGCAGCTGAAGCGGCAGCCCTCTGTAGCCGCAGCCCTCTGAAGCGGCAGCGCCCCTCTGTAGCCGCAGCCCTCCGAAGCGGCAGCGCCCCTCTGTAGCCGCAGCCCTCCGAAGCCCGAAGGGGCCGTCTCCGCCACTGTCCCGGCGGGGCCGGCCCCTTCGCCCATGGGGGGCGGGGTGTCGCCGCACCCGGCAGCGAACACCAGCCCCCCGAGGCACCCCAAAGCGCAAGCGCCCTCAGCGCCGCAGGTTCGCCCCGAACCCCGAAGCCAGCGGCATCCGCAGCCCCAGCGGCGGCGGAGCCGCCAGGGCGTCGGCGACCGGGCGGGAGAAGCCGGAGTGGAAGAGGGAGCCGAGGAGGAAGTCCACGGCCAGCGCCTGCACCTCGGAGCGGTGCTGATGCAGCCCGTGCCCGTCGGTGTGCACCTCGAAGCGGCACACATCGCGGTTGGCCTTCTTCGCCCGCTCCGCCAGCCGGTAGGACAGCTCGGGGTCGGACCGCTCGTCGTTCGTGCCGTGAGCGATCAGCACCTGCCGTCCCACCAGCTGCTTCACCGGCTCGGGTTCGAGCACCTCGTCCGGTGCCGGAAGCCAGGGCGCCAGCGCCACCACCGAGGTGACGGCCGGGTGCCCGGCGGCGCGGAGGGCGGCCCGCCCGCCCACGCCGTGGCCCGCGAGGCAGACCGGCACATCGCCGTAGCGCCGCACCACCTCCTCCACGGCCCACGTGGCATCGGAGGCGGGATCGGCGGCGGCCCCGTTCCAGCCCCGGCGCCGGTAGTGGACGACATGACCGGCCAGCCCCTCCTCCCGGCCCGCCCGGACCAGCCGCCGGGCCAGTGGCAGGGCGGCGGCCACCGAGAGTCTGGAGGGCCGTCTCGTCCCGTTGGGTTCGCCCTCGGGGAGGAGCAGCACCACACCGTGTACGGTCCTTTGCGCGGCGGCCGCGCCCATCGGCCGCCCCAGCCGTGCGCCCCGCTCGGGCAACGCTTGCTGAGCCATGGCGACACGATCGCAGAAGGATTGGTGTACTCCACTACCCGTGCGGGTCACTGTTCCGTATCTATCCCTCACGTTCTACGCGCGTAGGGGCTATGGTGCCCAGATGACGAGCGAGCACAGCCACGAGCCCACCCCCGAACAGATCCGCCGCGCCCCCAAGGTGCTGCTCCACGACCACCTCGACGGCGGGCTGCGCCCCGGCACGATCGTCGACCTCGCGAGGGAGACGGGGTACGACGCGCTGCCGGAGAACGAGCCCGACAAGCTGGGTGTCTGGTTCCGCGAGGCGGCGGACTCCGGATCGCTGGAGCGCTATCTGGAGACGTTCTCCCACACCGTCGGCGTGATGCAGACCCGCGACGCGCTCGTCAGGGTCGCCGCCGAATGCGCCGAGGACCTCGCCGAGGACGGCGTCGTCTACGCCGAGATCCGCTACGCCCCCGAACAGCACCTGGAGGGCGGGCTGACCCTGGAGGAGGTCGTCGAGGCGGTCAACGAGGGCTTCCGCCAAGGGGAGCGGCGGGCCTGGGAGAACGGCCACCGCATCCGGGTGGGCGCCCTGCTGACCGCGATGCGGCACGCGGCCCGCGCCCTGGAGATCGCCGAACTCGCCAACCGCTACCGCGACCTGGGCGTGGTCGGCTTCGACATCGCGGGCGCCGAGGCCGGTTTCCCGCCCACCCGGCACCTGGACGCCTTCGAGTATCTGAAGCGGGAGAACAACCACTTCACGATCCACGCGGGCGAGGCGTTCGGGCTGCCGTCCATCTGGCAGGCGCTCCAGTGGTGCGGCGCCGACCGGCTGGGCCACGGCGTCCGCATCATCGACGACATCAAGGTCGCGGACGACGGCTCCCTCGCCCTCGGCCGCCTCGCCTCGTACGTCCGCGACAAGCGCATCCCGCTGGAGCTGTGCCCGACCTCCAACCTCCAGACGGGCGCGGCCAGTTCCTACGCCGAGCACCCCATCGGGCTGCTCCGCCGACTGCATTTCCGTGCCACCGTGAATACGGATAATCGTCTGATGAGCGGGACGAGCATGAGCGCGGAATTCCAGCATCTTGTATCAACGTTCCATTACACGCTCGACGACATGCAATGGTTCACGGTCAATGCCATGAAATCGGCCTTCATTCCTTTTGACGAACGTCTGGCGATGATCAGTGACGTGATCAAGCCCGGATACGCCGAGCTGAAGTCCGAATGGCTGTTCCGGAATGTGGCCTCCGCGTCGGCTGTGACCAGGGATTCCGCGTCCGAGGGCAGCTGACCGGGCGCACTGGGCCCAGGGCCCGGGCGGGGTTTCGGGGGCGGTTTTCGACGTTTGCGGGCAGCCGAAATCCATGACTACGTTTCCGTATCGGTCAAGCCCCCGTCTCAAGGACAGATTTCTGATGAAGCAGGGAACGCTCAAGACTCTCGGTGTCATTGCCCTCGGCGCCGTCGCCGTCATCACCGGAGGCAGCGCCGCGTCCGCGGCCCCCAGCGCGCCGGTTCCGGGCGGCTCCGCGGGCCGTGTCGCCGCCCCGGGGCAGCCCGCCGCCCAGCCCGGAAAGCCCGCCGCCCAGGCCAAGCCCGGCCAGGGCATGCTGGGTCAGCTCCCGCTGCAGGGTCTGCCGACCAGCAACCTCATCAAGCTGGGCTGATCTCCGCCTTGGCACCACGGCCGGGCCGCACATCCCGATGGGGTGTGCGGCCCGGCCGTTTCCGTATGCCAGGGTTGCGCCGTTGCGCCGCTAGGCCGCTGGGCCTGGGCCGCCCGGCCGTTACGCCGCCGGGCCGCGATGCCGCCCGAGCCGGGTCACCACGCCTCGCGGTAGGCGTCCTCCGCCGGAAGCAGGAACCACAGCGCGAGATAGAGCAGGAACTGCGGCCCCGGCAGCAGACACGAGACCACGAACAGCACCCGCATCGTCGTCGGCGTGGTCCCGAAGCGCCGGGCGAGACCCGCGCAGACACCGGCGATCTTCTTCTCGTGGCGGGGGCGGACCAGCGGTGCGCTCATGAGGGGACTCCTCCTTGTCGAGTGGGCTCGGGAAGAGCCAAGTTCCCGATGTCCTCAACGCTATGTCCGCGTGCCGGAGGAGACGTCGCTCCACGGTGCGATCCCGACCCTGGGAATCGTCGGGGTCGGAGCCTGGGCGCCGTCGTCCCGGCGGAGGGGCGCGGCCCGACCCCGGTCGGCCCGACGGCGGAGCCGCGTCCGGACGGCGGGGACCACCAGTACGTGCGCGAGGGCGACCCCGACGGTGTTCAGCAGCACCGAGTCCACGTTCATGATCTGCCCGGTCACCTCGCTGCGCAGCAGCGCCACCCCCAGGGCCGCCATCGCCCCGCTGAAGGCCGTACGGGCCAGTGAGGCCAGCGGATACGCCGCCACCCGGCCCCCGGCCAGCGGCAGCAGCACCCCCAGCGGCGCGAGCAGCAGCAGCCCGCCTCCGATGGAGCGGACGGCCTCCCAGGGGCTGAGCGCCAGATCGGCGCGGATGGTGGCCAGGGGTTCGAGGGTCGCGGCGGACACCCAGGGCACGTTGGTCGGTCGCAGGGTCAGCCAGCAGACGAACGCGAGATGTGCGACGAGGAGGACGAAGCCCGCGACGCGGTAGCGAAAGGCGGCCCTGCGGCCGAAGGGACCCTGCACGAAAATCAGGACGCCGCCCGCGGGGGTCGTGGTTCCGCTCGCACCCCGCTGGTCAGCACCTTGTTACCGATAAGTCGCCGACCTGGGACGAGGCGGTACCGACAGGTGACGAATCAGGAGACCAGGACCCCGGAGTTGACCGCGATCATGGGGTTGCGGCGCATCTCCTCGGTGCACCGGTACGCCTTGAGCGGATCCCGCTGGCTGTCCGGGCCGCCGAGCACCACCTTGCCGTCCTCCCCGGCCACCGTGGTGTCCGCGAGCGTGCAGACGATCTGCGCCAGCGCCAGGGACTGGATCTCCTCCGGCGACCGGCTCAGCCGCAGCGCGCTGTCCGGGTCGTCCTTGGCCGGACCGGAGATCTCCACCCAGTCCTCGACCGCCGTGGAGAACCCGGCCGCCGCCTCGGCCGCCGTCGGCGGCAGCCGCAGCTGCTCCAGCAGCGCCTGGGCTACCCGCACCGGCTCCGGGGACGTCTTCTCCTCGCCCGGCCGGGTCGTCCGGCTCACCGACAGGATCCGCGAGGAGCACAGCAGATAGATCCGTACGGAGCCCCGGCTCATCCCCTCGGCGGCCCGCTCCGACTCGGGCGCCCGGCAGGACGCCCGCGAGGGCGCGGCCCCGGCGTCCACCGGCACCGAGGTGCCGCGTATCCCGCAGCCGGCCGCCAGCAGGGCGACCGCGCCGGCCAGCAGAAGAGCGGCCGACCGGCTCGACCGGCTCCACCGCGCGCTCATGGCCTGCCCTCCTCGTTCCGGCCCGTGCCCCTGGCCGAATTCCCGCCCTTGTCCTTGCCCTTGCCCTTGCTCCAGGTCCTGCCCTTGTCCCTGGCCCTGCCGCCGCCGTCACCGTCGCCGTCGCGCTCGCCCTCGGCGGCGCCCTCGCGGTCGAGATCGTCGAGATCGCCGAGCTCGTCCTCGGCCTCGTCGGAGGCGATCCGGGAGGCGTCCATCGGCAGCCGCAGTGTGAAGACGGCCCCGCCCTCCGGGGAGTTCGCGGCGCTGATGTCACCGCCGTGGATATGCGCGTTCTCCATCGCGATCGACAGCCCGAGCCCGCTGCCCTCCGAGCGCGGGCGGGACGCGCTCGCCTTGTAGAACCGGTCGAAGACATGCGGCAGCACATCCTCGGGGATGCCCGGACCGTGGTCCCGGACCTTGATCAGCAGCTCATCGCCGTCGGTGCGCACCGAGACCCGCACCGGCGAGCCGCCGTGCTTGAGCGCGTTCCCGATCAGATTCGCCAGGATCACATCCAGCCGCCGCGGATCCAGCCGGGCCACGATCCCGCGCGCCGCGTCCAGCTCCACCGCGTCCAGCCAGGCGCGGGCGTCGATGCACGCCGTCACCTGGTCGGCGACATCGACATCGTCGAGCACCAGCCGGGCCGTGCCCGCGTCGAAGCGGGTCACCTCCATCAGGTTCTCCACCAGGTCGTTCAGCCGCCGGGTCTCGCTCACCACCAGCTGCACCGCCGGAGCGATCATCGGGTCGAGCGAATCGGCCTCCTCCTCCAGCACCTCCGAGACGGCCGTGATCGCGGTGAGCGGGGTCCGCAGCTCATGCGACATGTCCGCGACGAAGCGTCGGCTGGACGCCTCCCGCGCGGACAGCTCCGCCACCCGCTTCTGCAGCCGCTCCGCGGCCCGGTTGAAGGTGTGGGAGAGATTGGCCAGCTCATCGGAGCCCGAGACCTGCAGCCGGGTGTCCAGATGCCCCTCGCCCAGCCGGTACGCCGCCTCCCCGAGCCGCTGCACCGGCCGCAGCACCGTGGCCGCGGCGGCCTGCGCCAGCAGCGCGGCGCCGATCAGCGCGAGCCCGGTGGCGATCCCCAGCGACCAGGCGAGGGAGTTCAGATCCTGGCGCTCGGTGTCCAGGGACTTGAGCATGTAGCCGGTCGGCCCGCCACCGTTCACCTTGGCCCCACCGACGAGATACGGGGTGCCGTCCAGCGTGATCCGCTGCCAGTAGAGGTGGTACGGGGAGGTGTTCCCCTTGCCCACCGGGCGCTTCTGGTCCACCGCGCGCCGCAGTGACGCGGGCACCGCGTCGAGGGTGAACAGGCGCTTGTCCGAGGCGGCCGGACAGCTTCCGGCATCCCGGGTCCGGGTGATCAGCAGCACCTCGTACTTCTGGGTGTTGTCCGCCATACGACCCGCGGCATCCCGCAATTCGGAACAAGTCGGGACGGAGGGCAACGGATCGGTGTCGTCCTTCAGCGATTTACGGAACTCGTCCAGCGCCGCGTCCTGGGTACGGGTCAGCACCGCGTCACGGTTCAGCCAGTACGCGATGGCCGACGCGGACACGGCGGCGGTCAGCGCCACCAGGCCGAAGACCAGCATCAGCCGCAACCGCAGGCTGAACCACCGCAAGAGCCCAGCGGCCCAGCCCCGGGCCCGACCGGGCTCATCGCTCACTGCGCTCAATTCCGCACGTCTCCGCCCCCGTGCACACCACGCATTGTCGTCACTAGGGCGCATCCAAGCGATATCCGACCCCACGCACCGTACGGATCAGCGTCGGCGACGACGGGACGTCCTCCACCTTCGCGCGCAGCCGCTGTACGCATGCGTCGACCAGCCGGGAGTCGCCGAGGTAGTCGTGCTCCCAGACCAGCCGCAGCAGCTGCTGCCGGGACAGCGCCTGCCCCGGTCGGCGGCTGAGCTCCAGCAGCAGCCGCAGCTCGGTGGGGGTGAGCTGCAGATCCTCGCCGTTCTTGGTGACCGTCATGGCCGCACGGTCGATCAGCAGACTGCCGAAGGCCGCGGAGTCATTGGCCTCCCGCTCGCCCCGCCGCAGCACCGCACGGATCCGGGCGTCCAGCACCCGGCCCTGGACGGGTTTGACCACATAGTCGTCGGCGCCGGACTCCAGGCCGACGACGACGTCGATGTCATCGCTGCGCGCGGTCAGCAGGATGATCGGCAACTGGTCGGTACGGCGGATCCGGCGGCACACCTCGAAGCCGTCGATCCCGGGCAGCATCACATCCAGCACGATCAGATCCGGCCGCTGCTCACGCAGCAGTTTCAGGCCGTCCTCGCCCGTCGCCGCGGTCGCCACACGGTGGCCCTGGCGGGACAGAGAGAGTTCGAGGGCCGTGCGGATGGCGTCGTCGTCCTCGATCAGCAACAGGAAAGGCACGTTGGTCATTCTGGCCTACAAGGGGCCTGTAGTTCGACCGTCAGGGGTTTATCGGTCCGTTCCGCTGTGACGAGCCTGTGACAGTCGGCAGACAGCCCCATGAAACTGACCCGGCAAAGTCTTCTGTGCACCGGGCGGAACGCCACCGGCCGGGGCAGCCAGCAGACCGATCAGGCTCCACCGACGGGGGGCGCGAAATGAGCACACTGCACTTCACGAACACCAGCGCAGTTCGCACGCGCCTCCATGACACCGGCCGGGGCAACGAGAAGTCCGGTGCCGTGAGCGGGCGGGGGTGCGCTCGCGGCGCCGGGCGTCAGCGGCCTCCTTACATGGTGGCCATTGACGCGATCACGGGGGAGAAGGAGGCCGGTCACGGCCTCGGGGGGGACAACGGGGGACCGGGGGGACACGGGGGAAGCTCGTACAGGGAGGCGGAGGGGGAGCGGCGCACCGCGTCGGAGGCGGAGTTCACCGCCTATGTCCAGGAGCGCCGCGCCTCCCTGTACGCAACCGCCTACCACCTGACCGGTGACCGCTTCGAGGCCGAGGACCTGCTGCAGAGCGCGCTCTTCTCGACCTACCGGGCCTGGGACCGGATCAGCGACAAGGCGGCGGTCGGCGGCTATCTGCGCCGCACCATGACCAATCTGCACATCAGCGCCTGGCGTCGGCGCAAGCTCAACGAGTACCCGACGGAGGAGCTGCCGGAGACGGTGGGCGACCATGACGCGATGCGCGGCACCGAGCTGCGCGCCGTGCTGTGGCAGGCCCTGGCCCGGCTGCCCGAGCTGCAGCGCACGATGCTGGTGCTGCGCTACTACGAGGGCCGGACGGATCCGGAAATCGCGGACATCCTGAACATCAGCGTCGGAACGGTCAAAAGCAGCATCTGGCGCTCGCTGCGCCGGCTGCGCGAGGACGAGAGCCTCAGCTTCGGCCGTGACGAGGAGGAGTCCTTCGGCGAACTGGTCGCCTGACGGCGGCGGGACGACCGAAGGCCGGGGGGAAACGGGAAAATCGGGGGAACACGGGGGAAACGGGAGGGGAACAAGAAATCGGGGGAGTACGGGGGAAACAGGCGCGAGGCCGGACATCCGAGGAGGATCGTCCGGCCTCGCGCCTGTTCTCGCGCCGTCTTCGCTACACGGACGCCTTCTCGCCGGAGGCGGGGATCCGCCCTCCCGCCGTCGCGGCCGCTATCCGGCCCATCGCCGTGCCCTTGCCGCACGCGTACGCGCCCAGCGCCGTCTGCCGGGCCACGATCCCGCGCTCCGCGCGCATCAGCCGCCAGCCGCGCCGCAGCAGATAGTGCGGGGGCTTACGGCCCTCCCGCAGATCGCGCAGCAGCCGGCGCCGGAACGTGGTGGACGGACGGCCGCGCAGACAGAGCGCATCCGCGAGCACCCCGAGATCGGCACAGCGCCCGATGATGTCGGCGGCGAAGATCCCCTCGGCGATGAACAGCGGCGCCCGCCCGATGTCCAGCGCCTCCTCGCCGACGCGGGAGCTGGTGGCGATGTCGTACAGCGGCACGGTCGTCCGTGACGTACGGCACAGCGTCTCGATCGCCGCGACCGCCGCGTCCGCGTCCCAGGAGCGTGGCGAGTCCCAGTCGGCGCCCCCGCCGTCGGCGAGTTGGGGCAGCGTCGGGTCGCCGCCCTCCTTGTAGAAGTCGTCGAGGTTGAGCACGGGCAGCCCGGTGCGGGCCGCGAGCGAGGACTTTCCCGAGCCCGAGGGGCCGGTGAGCAGGACGACACGGGCGGAAGGCGGTTGGCTGGTCACGGAACACCAGTGTGACGCATTCTTTCGCACACGTGACCCCCGCGTGACCGACGACGTAACGTCCGACGTCGCCGTGTCGCCGCGTCGTCCTGTTACCGCGTCGCCGCCCGTGCGCCCCGCCGTCACACGACCGCGCGCGGTCGTTCCCCCGTCGCCGTGCGGGCCGGGCGGGTGCGGGGGCCGAAGACCGCCAGGATGAGGGCGCCCAGGAGCCAGGTGCCGGCGATGAAGTAGAAGACGCTCTGATAGCCGGTGCGGTGGTAGAGGGCCGCGATGATCAGCGGTCCGGCGGCGTTGGAGAGACGGCCGAGCCCGTAGGAGACGCCCGTGCCCAGCGAGCGGCCGCGGGTGTCGAACAGTTCGGGGGAGTAGGCGTACCCCAGGGCCGTGTAGCCGCGCTCGAAGAGGTTCACCAGGAAGCCGAAGACCACGATCAGGACCGGGTTGAAGGTCAGTCCGTACAGCAGACCGCACAGCGCGATCACCGCGCCGAAGGCCACCAGGCACCATTTGCGCTCGAAGCGGTCGGTGACCAGGGAGGCCAGGAACGAGCCGAGCGGGGCGCCGACGGTGGTGAGCGCCACATAGAAGACCGACTTCTCGACGCTGAAGCCCTCCTTGGCCAGCAGGGTGGGCGCCCAGCTCGAGTAGCCGAAGAAGCCGATGGTCTGGGTCACCCACAGGACCGTGAGCAGCAGCGTCGGCCCGAGGTAGCGCTTCCGCAGGAGGAGGCGGGGCGACGCCTTGGCGGGCCGGGTCTCGTCGATGGGCGGCGCGGGCTCGGGCAGCGGGCCCTTCTCGGCGGCGACCCGGGTCTCGATTCCGGTGAGGATCGCCTCCGCCGCGTCGTACTCGCCCCTGCTCTCGTGCCAGCGGGGGGACTCCTCCAGATGCCGGGTGAAGAGGACGAAGAGGATGCCGACGGCGCCCCAGAGATAGACCAGCCGCCATGACCAGTCGCTGAGCGGTACGACGGCGCTGGCGATGAGGTTGGTGGCCGGGGTGCCGCAGATGCCGATGACGATCGCGTACGCCTGGAACTTGCCGCGTACGGCGGCCGGATACATCTCGTTGACGTAGATGACCGCCACGACGGTCATCGCGGAAAGACCGGCCGAGGTCAGCACCCGGAAGACGCTCAGTGAGGCGAGGTCCCAGGAGAAGGCCGAGGCCAGGGAGAAGACCCCGAAACAGAGCGTGGTGTGGATCAGCGCCCTCTTGCGGCCCCAGCGGTCGGCGAGGGTGCTCGCGACCACGGAGCCGATGAACATGCCGACGAACGACAGCGAGGTGACGTAGGCGATCTGGTCGACCGTGATGCCCCAGAGGTCGATGAGCTGGGGAGCGGTGGTGGCGAAGGTGTTGATGTCCGCGAACTCGAAGAAGTAGGCGAACGAGACGGCCAGCAAGGTGATCTTGTGAAACCGGGAGATGGGGAGTCTGTTCAGCCGGTTCACCGCATTGGAGTGCTGCATGGGCGGCCCTTGTCGAGGAGGCGGGGAGGAGAGCGGGGGGAGGGCGGAGAGGAAGAGGCGGGGAGGAAGAGGCCGGGACGGGACGGGGGCGGGTCTCGGCGGGGGACCGGGGTCAGGCGCCTTCGCCGGGCCAGTAGAGCCTCATGGGGTTGTCGACCAGCAGCTTCCGCCGCTGCTCGGCGGTGACCGCCACCTGGGGCACGTAGTCGACCAGCAGTCCGTCGTCGGGCATATGGCCGGTGAGGTTGGGGTGCGGCCAGTCCGTGCCCCACAGCACCCGGTCGGGGAACTCCTCGATCACGCGGCGGGCGAACGGCACGACATCGGTGTACGGGTGCCGCTCCGCGTTCAGGGCCGGGGGCCCGGTGACGCTGAGGCGTTCGGGGCAGGTGACCTTCACCCACACCTCGTGGCGTTCGGCGAACCGCAGGAAGCGGGTGAAGTCCGGCCCCGTGGCCGGTGCGGTCACATCCGGGCGTCCCATGTGGTCCACGACGAGGGGGGTGGGCAGGGAGGTGAAGAAACGTTCCAGCTCGGGCAGGTCGGCGCTTTCGAAGTAGAGGACGACATGCCAGCCGAGCGGGGCGATCCGCCGCGCGATCGCGGCCAGATCGTGCTGGGGCGCGGCGTCGGCCAGGCGCCGCAGAAAGGTGAAGCGCACTCCGCGCACCCCCGCCGCGTCCAGTCGGCGCAGCTCGGCGTCGGTGACATCCGGGCGTACGGTCGCGATACCGCGCGCCCGGCCGCCGGACGCGCGGACGGCGTCGACCATGGCGCTGTTGTCCGCTCCGTGGCAGGTCGCCTGGACGATCACATTGCGGTCGATCCCGAGGTGGTCGCGGAGGGCGAAGAGGTCGTCCTTGCCACCGTCGCAGGGCGTGTACTTGCGCTCGGGTGCGAAGGGGAACGCGGCTTGCGGGCCGAAGACGTGGCAGTGGGTGTCGACGGTGCCCGGCGGCAGGGCGAAGGCGGGCCGGGACGGGTCGGGGTGCCAGTCCAGCCAGCCGGGGGTCTTGGGGGAGAGCGTGCTCATGAGGGCTCCTCCGGGCGAGTGAGCGGCCCTGCGGTCGTCCTCGTGGGCCGTGCGGTCGTCGTCGCGGACCCTGCGGCCGTCATGGCGGACCGGAGGTCGTCATCAGGGGACCTGTGATCGCGATCGGCGGACCAGGCGGTGGCCATCAGCGGCCCTGCTCGGTCAGCAGGGCGTCCAGGCGAGGGTAGACGGTACGGGCGTTATGTTCGTAGATGCCGGTCAGATCGGCCGCGGAGAGCCCGGCGGCCTCGGTGTAGCGGCGGGTGTCGTCGAAGTGCCGGCCCGTCCGGGGGTCGACATCGCGGACGGCGCCGATCATCTCGGAGGCGAAGAGGATGTTCCGGGCCGGGATGACGTCGAGGAGGAGATCGATGCCGGGCTGGTGGTAGACGCAGGTGTCGAAGAAGACATTGCCCAGGACGTGCTCCTCCAGGGGCGGCTTGCCGAGGGCCATCGCCAGGCCGCGGAACCGGCCCCAGTGATACGGGACGGCGCCGCCGCCATGCGGGATGATCAGGCGCAGGGTGGGGAAGTCGGCGAACAGATCGCCCTGCACCAGCTGCATGAACACCGTCGTATCGGCGTTGAGGTAGTGCGCCCCGGTGGTGTGGAAGGCGGGGTTGACGCTGGTGCTCACATGCACCATCGCCGGGAGGTCGTACTCCACCAGCTTTTCGTAGACCGGGTACCAGGAGCGGTCGGTCAGCGGTGGGGCCGTCCAGTGGCCGCCCGAGGGATCGGGGTTGAGGTTGACCGCCACGGCTCCGTACTCCTCCACGCAGCGGACGAGCTCGGGCACGCAGGTGGCCGGGTCGACGCCCGGCGACTGCGGAAGCATCGCGGCGGGCGCGAAGCGCTCCGGGTAGAGGGTGCTGACGCGGAAGCAGAGCTCGTTGCAGAGGGCGGCCCACGCGGTGGAGGTGTGGAGATCGCCGATGTGGTGGGCCATGAAGGACGCCCGGGGCGAGAAGACCGTCAGGTCGATGCCGCGTTCGTCCATCAGCCGGAGCTGGTTGGGCTCGATGCTGTGGCGCAGCTCGTCGTCACCGATGCGGAGATCGGCGCGGGAGGGGGTGCGGGCGGGGTCGGTGAGTCCGTTGATCTGCTGGGTGCGCCATGCCTCCAGCGCCGGTGGCGCGGTGGTGTAGTGGCCATGGCAGTCGATGATCATTCGCGGTTCCTTCTCGGCGTGCGGTTCCTCGCAACCTAACTGTCGATGAAATTGTTGACAATATGTGCGACGAAAAAGACCCCCGCGATGTCCGGGATACGGACGCCGCGGGGGCGGAGCTTCGGTGGTGTGAAGCCGGAGGCTAGACCCCCATCGGATGCCAGACGGTCTTGGTCTCCAGGAAGGCCAGGAGACGGCCGGTGCCGGGGTCGGCCGCCCAATCCACAGGCTGTGGACGAAGGACCCGCTTGAGGTTGTCCGCGGAGGCCTTCTCCAGCTCGACCGCGAGCTCCGGGTCCGCGCCGGCGAGGTCGATCGCGTTGACGTCCTGGTGCGCGGCGAGCGGGGCGGCGATCTCGGCGGTGCGGCCGGAGAGGATGTTGACCACGCCGCCCGGGAGGTCGGAGGTGGCCAGCACCTCGGCCAGGGAGAGGGCGGGCAGCGGGGACTTCTCGCTCGCCACCACCACGGCCGTGTTGCCGGTGACGATCGCGGGGGCGATCACGGAGACCAGGCCGAGGAAGGACGAGTCCTGGGGCGCGAGGAGGGTGACCACGCCGGTCGGCTCGGGGGAGGAGAGGTTGAAGTACGGCCCGGCGACGGGGTTGGCGGACCCGGCGATCTGGGCCGTCTTGTCCGACCAGCCCGCGTACCAGACCCAGCGGTCGATCGCGGCGTCGACCTGGGCGGAGGCCTTGGCCTTGCTCAGCCCCTCACCCTCGGCGACCTCCGCGACGAACTGGTCGCGGCGGCCCTCCAGCATCTCGGCGACGCGGTAGAGGATCTGGCCCCGGTTGTACGCGGTGGCCCCGGACCAGCCGCCGAACGCCTTGCGCGCGGCGACGACCGCGTCCCGGGCGTCCTTGCGGGAGGCCAGGGGGGCGTTGGCGAGCCACTGGCCCTTTGCTGTGGTCACCTCGTACACCCGCCCGCTCTCCGAGCGTGGGAACTTGCCGCCCACGAACAGCTTGTAGGTCTTCAGGACCGAGAGTCGTTCAGACATCGAGGTATGCCTCCAGGCCGTGACGGCCGCCTTCGCGGCCGTATCCCGACTCCTTGTAGCCGCCGAACGGGGAGGCCGGGTCGAACTTGTTGAACGTGTTGGACCACACGATGCCCGCCCGGAGCTTGTTCGCCATCCACAGGATGCGCGAGCCCTTCTCCGTCCAGATGCCCGCCGACAGTCCGTACGGCGTGTTGTTGGCCTTGGCCACGGCCTCTTCGGGGGTGCGGAAGGTCAGCACCGACAGCACCGGGCCGAAGATCTCCTCGCGGGCGATCCGGTGGGCCTGGGTGACGCCAGTGAAGAGGGTGGGCGCGAACCAGTAGCCGGAGGTGGGCAGTTCGCACGCCGGGGCCCAGCGCTCGGCGCCCTCGGCCTCGCCCGCGTCGGCCAGCGCGCGGATCCGGGCCAGCTGCTCGGCGGAGTTGATGGCGCCGATGTCGGTGTTCTTGTCCAGCGGATCACCCAGCCGCAGGGTGCCCATCCGGCGCTTGAGCGCGTCGAGCAGCTCCTCCTGGACGGACTCCTGGACCAGGAGGCGGGAGCCCGCGCAGCAGACATGGCCCTGGTTGAAGAAGATGCCGCCGATGATGCCCTCGACCGCCTGGTCGAGGGGGGCGTCGTCGAAGACGATGTTCGCGGCCTTGCCGCCGAGTTCGAGGGTGACCTTCTTCTTCGTACCGGCCACCGTACGGGCGATGGCCTTGCCGACCTCGGTGGAGCCGGTGAAGGCCACCTTGTCGATCCCGGGGTGGGCGACCAGCTCGGCGCCGGTCGAGCCGTCGCCGGTGATGATGTTGACCACGCCCTTGGGGAGCCCGGCCTGGCGGCAGATGTCCGCGAAGAACAGGGCGCTCAGGGGTGTCGTCTCGGCGGGCTTGAGGACGACCGTATTGCCGGTGGCGAGCGCCGGGGCGATCTTCCAGGCCAGCATCAGCAGCGGGAAGTTCCACGGGATGATCTGGCCGGCGACGCCCAGGGGCTTCGGGTCCGTGCCGCTCGTGCCGTTTAGCGGGCTACGCCCGCGGACCGCGTAGGCGAGCTTGTCGGCCCAGCCCGCGTAGTAGAAGAAGTGGGCCGCGACCAGGGGCAGATCGGTGTCGCGCGACTCGCGGATCGGCTTGCCGTTGTCCAGCGACTCCAGCACGGCCAGTTCGCGGGAGCGCTCCTGGATGATGCGGGCGATGCGGAAGAGGTACTTGGCGCGCTCGGAGCCGGGGAGCGCCGACCAGGCCGTGAACGCCTTACGGGCGGCCTTGACGGCGCGGTCCACGTCCTCCGCGCCGGCCTGGGCGACCTCGGAGAGGACCTCCTCGGAGGAGGGGGAGAGGGTCTTGAAGACCTTGCCGTCGCCCGCCTCGCCGAACTCCCCGTCGATGAACAGGCCGTAGGACGGGGCGATGTCGACGACGGCGCGGGACTCCGGCGCCGGTGCGTACTCGAAAACGGGCATGGCGTATCAGTCCACCGTCACGTAGTCGGGACCGGAGTACCGGCCGGTGCTCAGCTTCTGGCGCTGCATCAGCAGGTCGTTGAGGAGGCTGGAGGCGCCGAAGCGGAACCAATCCGGGGAGAGCCACTCGCCGCCCAGCGTCTCGTTGACCATCACCAGGTACTTGATCGCGTCCTTGGAGGTGCGGATGCCGCCCGCGGGCTTCACGCCCACCTGGACGCCGACCGCGGCGCGGAAGTCGCGGACCGCCTCCAGCAGGACGAGGGTGACGGGCGGGGTCGCGTTGACGGCCACCTTGCCGGTGGAGGTCTTGATGAAGTCCGCGCCGGCGAGCATCGCCAGCCAGGAGGCGCGGCGGACGTTGTCGTACGTCTGCAGCTCACCGGTCTCGAAGATGACCTTGAGGTGGGCGGCGGTGCCGTCCTCGCGGACGCAGGCCTCCTTCACCTGCCGGATCTCCTCGAAGACCTCGAGGTAGCGGCCGGAGAGGAAGGCGCCACGGTCGATCACCATGTCGATCTCGTCCGCCCCGGCGGCCACCGCGTCCCGGGTGTCGGCCAGCTTGACCGGCAGCGCGGCCCGGCCGGAGGGGAAGGCGGTGGCGACGGCCGCCACGTGGATGCCGCTGCCGCCGCCCTTCAGGGCCTCCTTGGCGGTGGCCACCATGTCGCCGTAGACGCAGATCGCCGCGACCTGGGGGACGGTGCGGTCGGTGGGATCGGGGTTGATCCCCTTGGCGCACAGGGACCGGACCTTGCCCGGGGTGTCGGCACCCTCCAGGGTCGTCAGGTCGATCATCGAGATCGCCAGGTCGATGGCGTACGCCTTCGCCGTGGTCTTGATCGAGCGGGTGCCGAGGGTCGCGGCACGGGCCTGCAGGCCGACCGCGTCGACGCCCGGCAGGCCGTGCAGGAAGCGGCGCAGGGCGCGGTCGTCGGCGGTCACGTCCGCCATCGACGCGAGTCGCTCCGCGGCCTCTTTGCCGTATGCGGGAACTGTGGTGGGCATGGTCACCAGACGAGCATATCTACGCGCGTAGTCGGATGTCACCCCCGGCCCCGGATTCCGTGCGGGCCGGGGCGGGCGATCCCTGGGCGTCCCCCGTATGGGGAGTGTGGTGCACAATCGGGCGCATGACGAGCCCGGACGACGACTCCGCCCCCGCCTCATCCTCCTCGATGCCCGAGACCTTCTCGGACCGGGTCTACCGCTCCCCGAGCGGCATCGGAGGCGGGGTGCTGCTGCTCGCGCTCAGCGGCTGGCTGGGCATCGACGCGATGATCCGGGGCGAGGGACGGACGCCGTGGCTGGCGCTGGCCGGGCTGCTGTTCGCGGTGCCGGTGGTGATCGCCTTCACGGTGCGCCCGGCGGTGTACGCGGGGCAGGACCGGCTGCTCGTCCGCAACCCGTTCCGTACGGTCACGCTGCCCTGGGCCGCGGTCGAGGGGCTGCGCGCCGGCTACACCAGCGAGGTGCTGGCGGGCGGGGCGACGTACCAGCTCTGGGCGATCCCGGTCTCGCTGCGGCAGCGCAAGCGGGCCGCGAGGCAGCAGGCCAGGGCGGCCTCCGAGGACCCCTTCAGCCGTACGTCGGCCCATGTGTCGGCGAACAACGCCGGGGAGGACCGGCGGGCCCCCTCCGACGCGGCCATCGGCGACCTGCGCGAAATGGCCGAACTCAACGCCCAGCGGGAAGGCGCCCAGGGGGCGCCCGAGGTCCGGTGGGCGTTCGAGGTCATCGCGCCGACGCTGGCGGGTGCGGTGCTGCTGGTCATCATGCTGGCCATCGGCTGAGCGAGCGAGCGCCTGGCGGCGCGGTTTCGGGGGCTTGGCTGTCCGGGTGCTTGGTTCTCCGGGTGCTTGGCTGTCCGGGGCTCGGGTCCTGGGCCCCGGGTCCTGGCTCTCCGGCTCCCGGGCTTTCGGGTCCTGGCCGCCCGGCCTCTCGGCTGGGGCTGCCCGGCTCTCGGCCGCTTGGCGGCTTGGCTTCCGGCGGCGTCGAGGCAGGCGTCCACGGCGTCCTGGCCGCCGCGGACGACCGCGCGGACCATGAGCCGATGCGCAGCGTGGTGGCGCCCTCGGTTACGGCACGGAGAACGGCGCCCTGATGCGTACGGCCGTCGTCGTCGGCCATGACTACTGCGGGTTCCAGCAGTTCGCCACCCTGCCCATCGGCACGGTCGTCACCGTGACCGGTCCGCGCGGCACCTTCCGCCACCGCGTCTACGCCCACTACCTGAACCCCGGGCGCGGCGCCTCCGCCCACGGCCTCTACTGGGGCGACCTCACCCTCCAGTCCTGCGTCGGACCCGATACCGGGTTCAGCTACCTCAGCCGGATCTGACGCGGCTCCGGCACCGGCACCGATCAGATTCCAGCCGCCGCCGAGAGATCCTTCTTGAGCGCGGCCAGCACGCTGTCCGCCGTGGCGCGGGCCGGGACCAGGGCGACCGCCCCCTGCACATCGACGACCACCTCCAGGTAGCACTTCAGCTTCGGCTCGGTGCCGCTGGGCCGGACGACCACGCGGGCCGACCGGACGGTGTCCTTTCCGGCGAGCTGGTAGCGCAGCCCGTCCGTCGGGGGCAGCGTCTCCGTACCCCGTGACAGATCCTCCGCCGAGGTCACGGCGAGCCCCGCGAGCTCGGTGGGCGGCTGTTCGCGCAGCCGCTTCATCGCGGTGCCGATCAGGGAGAGGTCCGTGACGCGGACGGACAGCTGGTCGGTGGCGTGCAGGCCGTGGGCGACCGCGATGTCGTCCAGCAGGTCGGTGACGGTGCGCCCCTGCTCCTTCAGCTCGGACGTCAGCTCGGCCACCAGCAGCGCGGCCGTGATGCCGTCCTTGTCGCGTACGCCCGCCGGGTCCACGCAGTAGCCGAGCGCCTCCTCATACGCGTAGCGCAGCCCGTCCACCCGGGCCAGCCACTTGAAGCCGGTCAGCGTCTCGGCGTACGGGAGCCCGGCGTCCTCCGCGATCCGCGACAGCAGCGACGAGGAGACGATCGTGGTCGCGAAGGTGCCGCGGGCGCGCTTGTGGACAAGGTGGGTGGCGAGCAGGGCGCCGACCTCGTCCCCGCGCAGCATCCGCCAGCCGGCGGCGTCCGTGGGGGCGGTGGGGTTCGTGATCGTGGGCACGGCGACGGCGCAGCGGTCGGCGTCCGGGTCGTTGGCGATGATGATGTCCGGAGCGACCTTGCGGGCCGTCGCGAAGGCCAGGTCCATCGCCCCCGGCTCCTCCGGGTTCGGGAACGCGACGGTCGGGAACGCCGGGTCGGGCTCGGCCTGCTCCGGGACGACCGCGGGCGCCGGGAAACCGGCCCGCGCGAAGGCCGCGGTGAGCGTTTCGCGGCCGACGCCGTGCAGCGGGGTGTAGACGACGCGGGCGTTGCGGGGCGAACCCGGCGTGAGGACGGCGTCCGTACGGGCGAGATACGCGTCGAGGACGTCGTCGTTCAGCGTCTCCCAGCCGCTCTCGGGGCGGGGCACGTCGTTCAGGCTGCGGATGGCGGCGATCTCGGCGGCGATCTCGGCGTCGGCGGGCGGCACGATCTGGGAGCCGTCGCCGAGGTAGACCTTGTAGCCGTTGTCGCGCGGCGGGTTGTGGCTCGCGGTGACCTCGATACCGGCCACCGCGCCGAGGTGACGGATGGCGAAGGCGAGGACGGGCGTGGGGAGGGGCCGCGGAAGCACGGCCGCGCGGAAGCCTGCGCCGGTCATCACCGCGGCGGTGTCGCGGGCGAAGTCGGCGCTTTTGTAGCGCGCGTCGTAGCCGACGACGACGAGCCCCTGATCGTGATGCTTGCGCAGGTACGCGGCGAGCCCGGCGGCGGCGCGGATGACGACGGCGCGGTTCATCCGCATGGGCCCGGCGCCGAGTTCACCCCGGAGACCGGCGGTACCGAACTGCAGCATGCCGGAGAACCGGTCGGCGATCTCGTCGAACGCGTCCTCGGCGCCGTCCGCGCCGTCCGTGTTGGCCTGGAGCAGCGTGCTGAGCTCGTCGCGGGTCTCGGGATCGGGATCCTCGGCGAGCCATGCGCGGGCCTGTGCGATGAGATCGGGCTCCGTGGCCATGGGGGCCTCCTGGGGGGTGGTCGTTTGGGGGTGGTCGTTTGGTGGGTGCGGGTTCCGCTGTGTGCGGGTCCCGCTGTGTGCGGGTGCGGGTGCGGGTTCGGCTTGCTGGTGCTGGTGCTGGTGCGTGGTGCGTGGTGGTTGCTGTGGGTGCGCCTGCTGTGCGTGGTGGGTGCCGGGGGCGGGGCCTCCGGGGCGGCGCCCTGGACCGTATATTTACGGCGCCATTGGCCGGGAGCGTTGTGTTGGTCGGGGATTGGCGCCACAAATACACGTAAGCGTCCAGGACACCACCCCTGCGACCCCGCCCCCTCCCGTCTCGTCGGCGGCCACCAGCCGGTGGCCCCAGGCCCCGGCCTGTTTCCGGACCGCCGGGGTGTCGGCTGCGGCCCGCCTCCCGCTCGCTTGTCGGTGTCCGCGCCGTGGTGGATCGGCTGCCCCGGCCCGGATCCGAATCGCCCGGGTGAGGCTCCTCTCCCTCCCACTCGTCGGTCGCTGCGCGTGTCCGGAGGCCCTCTCCCCGTCTCGTCGGCGCCCGTGCGCTGGCGGCAAGGGCTCCGACCGGGATCGCCCCGGGTGCGGCTCCTCTCCCTGCCGCTCGTCGGTGTCCGCGTGGCCAGTGCCGCTGGGCCCCGCCTCCTCCGGCCTCGTGGGCGACCGTTCCCTCCGCCTTGGGGCGGGCATGAGCGACACCGGGTCCGCTTCGGGTGAGCCCCTCTCCAGCCTCGCGGCGGGGAGGGACTGCCATCGGACGATCCGGGGGCGGCCAGGACCCGAGCGACCGGGGCGCGGTTGCCGACGAGGTACGAGGGCGTACCCGCCACCAGGCGCCCCGGACTGGGTCTGGGCGCCACCGGCAGGTGGCCGCGGGTGAGCCGGGAGGACGGGGGCAGTGCCCACCCCCGTCCGGCGCTCGCCACCCGGCGGCCTGGGACCGGGCCAGGACCGGAGCCCACCGGCGGGTGGCCGTCGGTGAGCCGGAAGGGCGGGGGCCGTACCGACCCCCGTCCGGCACTCGCCACCAGGCGTCCGGAACCGTATGGGCGCCCTGGGCCCACCGGCGGGTGGCCGCTGACGAGACGGGAGGGGGTGGGGTCGGAGGTGTGGTGTCCTGGACGCTTTCGCATATTTGTGGCGCCAATCCCCGACCAACTCCACGCCCCCGGGCACCGGCGCCGTAAATGTGCGGTCCAGGGCGCCGCACCGGAGGCCCCGCCCCCGGCACCCACCACGCACCCCACCGCGCCCGGCCCGGCCCGGCAGAGGGTGCCGCGACGCTCTGTTCAGTTGGCTGAGGGGTGAGTACCCGCGCAGCACGCCGCCACCGCAACCCCCACCCCCCGCCAGCGCGCCACCCCCACCCCCGCCAGCGCCAGACGCGGAACGCGGAACGCGGAACAGCGTCCCCCGGCCGGCGAGGTCAGATGCGGTCGAGGACCTGCGACAGCAGGCTGCCCATGCGGGAAGCGGAGTCGCGGCCGGCCTGGAGGACCTCCTCGTGGTTGAGGGGTTCGCCGGTCATACCGGCCGCCAGGTTGGTGACCAGGGAGATGCCCAGGACCTCCGCGCCCGCCTCGCGCGCCGCGATGGCCTCCAGGGTGGTGGACATGCCCACCAGGTCGGCGCCCAGGGTGCGGACCATGGTGATCTCCGCCGGGGTCTCGTAGTGCGGCCCGGGGAACTGGGCGTAGACGCCCTCTTCCAGGGTCGGGTCGACCTGCTGGCACAGGGCGCGCAGCCGCGGGGAGTAGAGGTCGGTGAGGTCGACGAAGTTCGCGCCCACGATCGGGGAGGTGGCCGTGAGGTTGATGTGGTCGCTGATCAGTACCGGCTGGCCGGGGCGCATGCCCTCGCGGAGGCCGCCGCAGCCGTTGGTCAGGATGATGGTCTTGCAGCCGGCGGCGACGGCGGTGCGTACGCCGTGTGCGACGGCGGCGACACCGCGGCCCTCGTAGTAGTGCGTACGGCCAAGGAAGACCAGCGCCCGCTTGTCGTTGATCCGGTACGAGCGGATCCGGCCCGCGTGGCCCTCGACGGCGGGCGGCGGGAAGCCGGGCAGCTCGGTGACGGGGAACTCGTGCTCGGGCGCGCCGAGGGCGTCGGTGGCGGGGACCCAGCCGGAGCCCAGGACCAGCGCGACGTCGTGGGTCTCCGCACCGGTCAGCTCGCGCAGGCGGGTGGCGGCGTCGTCGGCGGCGGCGTGGGGGTCGCCCTGGATGTCGTCCCAAGAAACTGATGCGTTCACGCGCACGAGGGTAGCCGGTAACTGCCTACGCGCGTAGACGGAGTCCGTGGAGGTATTCGGATCGTTGCATAATCCCTGGACCGGCCGGACCCCTGGACCCCGGCCGCCGGAGACGCGAACCCCCCAGGCTCCCGGGCCGCCCGGAAACACAGCTCACCCGGAAACACAGACAGACCGGAAACACAGACAGACCGGAAACACCGGAAACACCGGACTCAGCAAGGACGCTTCCGCAGCTCCATCACATAGTCGTGCGGCGCCCCCGCGGATTCCGCCGCGTCGGCGATTTCGCCCAGGTAGCGGGCCGAAGGCAGGCCGCCCTCGTAGCCGTTGAGGACGTAGAGCCAGGCGGGTTCGTCGCCGTCCAGGGTGTGGACGCGGATCCGCATCCGGCGGTAGATGTCGAGGCCGACACCCTCCCAGCGGTCCATGGAGTCCTCGTCCATGGGCGCGATGTCGTAGAGGGCGACGAAGACCTGGGAGCGCGGGGCCTCCACGATGGTGGCGAGGGCGCCTTCCCAGCCCATCTGCTCTCCGCCGAAGGTGAGACGCCAGCCGTTCAGCCAGCCCGTTCCGCGCAGCGGGGAGTGCGGTGCGCGGCGGGACATCAGCCGCGCGTCGAGGTTGCCGGCGTACGCGGCGTAGAGCGACATGGGTCTGAGGGTACGGGAGTGGGGCGGAACGGCCCTCGGGGTGGGAGGTTCGTACGTCAGTCGCCCCTGCGAAACCCCCCGGGCTGAAGCCGGTCGCACCGGTGCGGGACAATGGAGCATGTGACTCGGATCGTGATCATTGGTGGCGGACCCGGCGGCTATGAGGCGGCGCTGGTCGCCGCGCAGCTCGGCTCGGAGGTGACCGTCGTCGATTGCGACGGTCTGGGCGGCGCGTCGGTGCTCACCGACTGCGTGCCGTCGAAGACGTTGATTGCCACGGCCGAGGTGATGACGACCTTCGATTCCTCCTACGAGGAGCTGGGGATCATCGTCGCCGACGACACCCCGCCGATGGAGCAGGCGGCCCGGGTGGTCGGGGTGGATCTCGGCAAGGTCAACCGCCGGGTGAAGCGGCTCGCGCTCGCCCAGTCGCACGACATCACGGCGTCGGTCACCCGGGCCGGCGGCCGGGTCATGCGTGGGCATGGGCGGGTGGAGCCGCAGCAGTCGCTGGACGGCTCGCGGCGGGTGATCGTACGGGCGGTGGACGGCACCGAGCAGACGCTGGTGGCGGACGCGGTGCTGGTGGCGACCGGTGCCCATCCGAGGGAGATCCCGGACGCGAAGCCGGACGGCGAGCGGATCCTGAACTGGACGCAGGTGTACGACCTGGACGAGCTCCCCAAGGAGCTGATCGTGGTCGGCTCCGGTGTCACGGGTGCGGAGTTCGCGGGTGCGTATCAGGCGCTGGGGTCGAAGGTCACGCTGGTCTCCAGCCGGGACCGGGTGCTGCCGGGTGAGGACCCGGACGCGGCGGCGGTGCTGGAGGACGTCTTCCGGCGCCGGGGGATGAACGTGATGTCCCGCTCGCGGGCACAGGCCGCCAAGCGGGTCGGGGACCGGGTGGAGGTCACGCTCTCGGACGGGCGGGTCATCTCCGGTACCCACTGTCTGATGGCGGTCGGCTCGATCCCGAACACGGCGGACATGGGTCTGGAGGAGGCCGGGGTCAAGCTGGCCGAGTCGGGGCACATCCTGACCGACAAGGTGTCCCGGACCAGCGCGCCGGGCATCTACGCGGCCGGTGACTGCACCGGGGTGCTGGCGCTGGCGTCGGTGGCGGCGATGCAGGGCCGGATCGCGATGTACCACTTCCTGGGGGACGCGGTGGCGCCGCTGAACCTGAAGACGGTTTCCGCGAACGTGTTCACCGACCCGGAGATCGCCACGGTCGGCTACTCGCAGGCGGACGTGGACGGCGGGAAGATCGACGCCCGGGTGGTGAAGCTGCCGCTGCTGCGCAATCCGCGGGCGAAGATGCAGGGCATCCGGGACGGCTTCGTCAAGATCTTCTGCCGTCCGGGCACCGGCATCGTGGTCGGCGGTGTGGTGGTCGCGCCGCGGGCGAGCGAGCTGATCCACCCGATGTCGCTGGCGGTCGACAACAACCTGACGGTGGAGCAGATCGCCAAGGCGTTCACGGTCTACCCCTCGCTGTCCGGTTCGGTCGCCGAGGTGGCGCGGCAGTTGCACACCCGGAAGACTCAGGAAGAGTCATAGATCCGGTCCTTATAGCACTTCGCGCCTTCAGAGATGTCCAACTTCTGCTAATTGGTGCAAGCTGCTGAAAACAGACGGTCGTTGGCGTTACTGTCAGTTTCGTGTTCGCTGCAGAACGTCGCCAATTGATCCTTGAAATGGTGCGCGCGAACGGAGCGGTGTCGCTCCGGGAGCTCGCCCGCGTCGTCCAGACCTCCGAAGTGACCGTACGGCGTGATGTGCGGGCGCTGGAGGCAGAAGGACTGCTCGACCGCCGGCACGGCGGTGCGGTGCTGCCGGGCGGATTCACCAGGGAGTCCGGCTTCCCGCAGAAATCCCATCTAGCGACCGCGGAGAAGACGGCCATCGCCGATCTCGCGGCCGGTCTCGTCGACGAGGGCGAGGCCGTGGTCGTCGGCGCCGGAACCACCACGCAGGAGCTGGCCCGCCGGCTCGCGCGGGTTCCGGGGCTGACCGTGGTCACCAATTCCCTGCTGGTCGCACAGGCGTTGGCGCATGCCAACCGGGTCGAGGTCGTGATGACCGGCGGCACCCTGCGCGGCTCCAACTACGCCCTGGTCGGCAGCGGCGCCGAGCAGTCCCTCCAGGGGCTGCGGGTCTCGCGCGCCTTCCTGTCCGGCAGCGGGCTGACCGCCGAGCGCGGCCTGTCCACCTCCAACATGCTTTCGGCCAGCGTCGACCGGGCGCTGGTCCAGGCGGCGGCGGAGGTGGTCGTGCTCGCCGACCATACGAAGCTGGGCACCGACACCATGTTCCAGACGGTGCCCACCGATGTGATCACGCGGCTGGTGACCGATGAGCCACCCGCCCATGACGACCGTGCCCTGACCGAGCTCCAGGCCCTCGCGGACCAGGGGGTTCAGATCGCCGTGGCCGGGCCGGGCGCGGGGTCCGGCCCGGTCGGGGGCGGTGAGGGCGGCGGTTCGGCGGGCCGGCAGTCGGGGCGGCTGGGCGCGTCCCAGGGCCGTGGCGGCGGCGAGGAGGGCCTGCCGCTGCCGGGGCCGCGCCGTAACCACCCCCATCCGCCGGGCGGCCCCGGCTCCGCGCAGTTGCGCAGCGCGGTGCCGCTGGCGGAGCAGCCGGGGCGGGTGGCGGATCTGGCGCCGCGCCGTCGCTAGGGGTGTCCGACGGACAGTGAGGCCTGCGGCGGGCTGTTCCCCTCCGCGTCCCTTCCCGCGACGGGGGCTTCGCCCCGGACCCCGGGGTCCGGGGCGAAGCCCCCGTCGCGCGGCGGAGTCGCGGATCGGCGCCGCGGGAAGGGGCGGGGAGGGGAAAGCGTCGATATGCGGCTCCGCCGCGTGGTCCGCCGGGCCCCTGGAGTGGGTGGTCGCCGACGGACGTCCGTGGGCCCGGAGACTCTGGTGCCCGTGGGTCGTGGGGCCCCGCGGGCGGCGGGCCCAGAGCCCCCGGTGTCAGCGGGCCTTGAGACCGGTGAAGGCCAGCGCCAGCAGCCGGTCGGCCAACTCCGGGTCGTCCGGCGACTGCTCCACGGCCAGCGCGATCGCGTTGGTGAGCTGCATCAGATCGGCGATGACCACATCGGACCGTACGGCACCGCTCTGCTGCGCGCGGGCGAGCAGTTCGCTGCCCGCTTCGCGCAGCGGCAGACCGCAGCCGCGGGACAGCGCCGAGGTCTCGTCCCCCGAGCACGCCATCAGGGCCCGGGAGAGCCCTCGGTAGGTGCTGGCGTGGTCGACGATGGCGCGCAGCCAGTCGATCAGCGCCTGGCACGGCCGCGGCTCTTTGGCCAGCTCCCGCGACCGCTCCAGCAGGGCGCATATCTCGACCTGGAAGACCGCGCCCATCAGCGCGGTGCGGTTGGGGAAGTGGCGGTAGAGCGTGCCGATGCCGACACCCGCGCGTCGTGCGATGTCCTCCAGCGAGGCATCGGTACCGTGCCGGGTGAAGGCCGTGCGCGCCTCGGTCAGCAGCCGCTCGTAGTTGCGGCGCGCGTCGGCGCGCATGGGGCGCGGTGGCATCTGCGCCGTGGCTGTCTCGATCGCCATCGCGGTCCTCCCTGCCGTGGCTGCCCGTGAGTCAAGCATGCCATTTCGTGACCGGAGGCACGCCCTGGCCAGGCAACGCGGGTACCGCGAACGGCATCAAACGGGGTGACGGCATCGTGCGTTGCGGTGCGCCGAAGTGGAAGAACGATGGGACTGACCAGTCGCTCACTCGAGTATGTGATGATCGCCCTCGCCGTGGGGTGCGCGGGGCTGACGCTCTGGCTGTGGCCGCGCTTCGCGGGCCGGGGCGTACGGGCCTGGCTGGGCCGGCTGGCCGCCCTCGCCGTGACGCAATGCGCGATCGTGGCCGCGCTGGCCCTCGCGGTGAACACCACCTTCCAGTTCTACGGGTCCTGGGACGAACTGCTGGGCGAGGACGAGGCGGCTCCGGCGGCCCTGTCCCATGTGCAGGGCGGCGCCGCGGGACCGGTCGGGACGTCGGGCGGGCTGGTGCGGCCCGCCCCGCCGCAGGGGCTGGACACGGTGCACGGACTGCCGAGCGGGCCCCCCGACAAGGCGGGCAAGGTCGAGTCGGTGCGGATCCTGGGCCGCCGCAGCCAGGTGGCCAACCCGGCGTACGTGTATCTGCCGCCGCAGTACTACCAGCGCCAGTACGCCCGGCAGCGCTTCCCGGTGATCGTGGCGATCAGCGGCTATCCGGGCGGATCCTTCCTGCTCGCCCAGCATCTGCGGCTGCCCCAGACCGCGGGCGGGCTGATCCGCACCGGGGCGGTGCAGCCGGCGGTCATCGTGATGGTGCGGCCCACCATCGCCCCGCCCCGCGACACCGAATGCGTGGACGTCCCCGGCGGCCCGCAGGCCGAGACCTACTTCGCCCAGGACCTGCCCGAGGCGCTGCGGGGGCACTACCGGATCGGCCATGACCCCAGCGCCTGGGGCGTGCTGGGCTACTCCTCGGGCGGCACCTGCGCCCTTGAGCTGACCCTGCGTCATCCCCGCGTCTACAGCGCGGCCGCGGCCCTGTCGCCCGACTACCGCGTGGTCAACGACCCCACCACCGGCGACCTCTTCGGCCCGGGTCCGGAGGGCGAGCGCGGCAAGCGGGAGCACGATCTGCTGTGGCGGCTGCGCCGGCTGCCCCAGCCGCAGGTGTCGGTGCTGGTCTCCTCCAGCCGCCGGGGCGAGCCCAACTACGCGGCCACCCGCGACTTCCTGGCCGCGGTCCGGCCGCCGATGAGCGCGCAGTCGATCATCCTGGACCGGGGCAGCCACAACTTCCGTACCTGGCGCCGCGAGCTGCCCACGGCCCTGCGGTGGATGAACGGCCAGCTGACCTTCCCCCAGGACGTGGTGCACGGCCGCTGAGCGGACCGGGCACGACGACGGCGGGCCCCGGCCGGAGGATTCCGGTCGGGGCCCGCCGTCATGTGCGGGGGGCGGGTCAGTCCTTGATTCCCGCCTCAGTCCCTGATCCCTGCGTCAGTCCTTGATCTCGCAGATGACCGCGCCCGAGGTGATGGACGCGCCGACCTCGGCGGTCAGGCCCTTGACGGTGCCCGCGCGGTGGGCGTTGAGGGGCTGTTCCATCTTCATGGCCTCCAGGACGACGATGAGGTCGCCCTCGGCCACGGTGTCGCCCTCGCCCACGGCGACCTTGACGATGGTGCCCTGCATCGGGGAGGCCAGGGCGTCGCCGGAGGCGGCGGAGCCGGACTTCTTGACCGCCTTGCGCTTCGGCTTCTTCGAGCCGCCCGCCGGGGCGGTGGCCACGCCCAGGGAGGCGGGCAGCGAGACCTCCAGCCGCTTGCCGCCGACCTCGACCACGACGGTCTCCCGGGCGGTGGGCTCCTCGTCCTCGTCGGGGCTGACGGGGGCGAAGGGGGCGATGGTGTTGTTGAACTCGGTCTCGATCCAGCGGGTGTGGATCGTGAACGGCTCGCTGGTGAACGCCGGGTCCACCACCACCGCCTGGTGGAACGGGATCGCGGTGGCCATGCCCTCGACCTGGAACTCCGCCAGGGCACGGGCGGCGCGCTGGAGGGCCTGGGTGCGGGTGGCGCCGGTGACGATCAGCTTGGCCAGCAGCGAGTCCCACGCCGGGCCGATGACGCTGCCCGACTCCACGCCCGCGTCCAGCCGCACACCGGGCCCGGCGGGCGGGACGAAGGAGGTCACGGTGCCCGGGGCGGGCAGGAAGTTACGGCCCGGGTCCTCACCATTGATCCGGAACTCGAAGGAGTGCCCCCGCATCGGCGGGTCGTCGTACCCCAGCTTCTCCCCGTCCGCGATGCGGAACATCTCCCGGACCAGGTCGATGCCGGTGACCTCCTCGGTGACCGGGTGCTCCACCTGCAGCCGGGTGTTGACCTCCAGGAACGAGATCGTGCCGTCGTTGCCCACGAGGAACTCGACGGTACCGGCGCCCACATAGCCGGCTTCCTTGAGGATGGCCTTGGAGGCGGCGTAGAGCTGGTCGTTCTGCTCCGGGGTCAGGAACGGGGCCGGGGCCTCTTCGACGAGCTTTTGGTGGCGGCGCTGGAGGGAGCAGTCACGGGTGGAGACGACCACGACGTTGCCGTGGGTGTCGGCCAGGCACTGGGTCTCCACGTGGCGGGGCTTGTCGAGGTAGCGCTCGACGAAGCACTCCCCGCGGCCGAACGCCGCCACGGCCTCGCGGACCGCGGAGTCGTAGAGCTCGGGGACTTCTTCCATGGTGCGGGCGACCTTCAGGCCGCGGCCGCCGCCGCCGAAGGCGGCCTTGATGGCGATCGGCAGGCCGTGCTCTTCGGCGAAGGCCACGACCTCCTCCGCGCCGGAGACCGGGTCGGGGGTGCCGGCGACCAGGGGGGCGCCGGCGCGCTGGGCGATGTGGCGGGCGGCGACCTTGTCGCCCAGGTCGCGGATGGCGTGCGGCGGGGGGCCGATCCAGGTCAGGCCCGCGTCGAGGACGGCCTGGGCGAATTCGGCGTTCTCGGAGAGGAATCCGTAGCCGGGGTGGACGGCGTCGGCGCCGGATTCGGCGGCCGCGGCCAGGACCTTGGCCTGGTCGAGATAGCTGGCCGCCGGGGTGTCACCGCCCAGCGCATAGGCTTCATCGGCCGCGCGCACATGCACAGCGTCCCGGTCCGGATCGGCGTAGACGGCTACGCTCGCGATCCCGGCATCCCGGCAGGCACGGGCAACACGGACAGCGATCTCGCCACGGTTGGCGATGAGCACCTTGCGCACGATGGCTCCCTCCTTGAAACAAGCCGAGTTTAGGTACAGGCGACACCTCGCGCCGAGAAGATCCCGGGCGTGAGCTTGACCACACGGAGCGTGAACCTCGCGTTGGGCGAGCGACCAGATCCCCCGTCGCTCCACCGTACGCCCGGTTTTCGGGGCTGGTGCGCCGTCCACGGTGTGGGCAAGGTCTCTGGCCCGCCGTGCTGCGGCGCTTCGCGTTTCTTTGTGGAAACCCTACGAATGCCGGGCGGAAACTTTGCCATGGCGTTCAGCTCGTCCGCACCTCTTGTGGCGGCGCTTACCCGTTAGTAGCGTGCTTCGGCACTGACGGAGTGGAGGGGGAAGACGGTGGCGCGCAGACCAGTGGCCGCGATAGCGGCTGTGACGCTCATGTTCGAAGCGGTCGGTATAGCGCTGCTGAACTGGATCCTCGGCCTGGTCGTGGACCGTCAGCAGATGTCCATGGGCGGCCTGGACACCGATGCGATGTCCATCGGCACCTGGGTCGGGGGCGGCCTCTTCGGCCTCTATCTGCTGGTGTGCGGGGTGGTGCTGCTGCGCACCGCCGTGCGCGACCGGGCCCCCGGCCGCCTCGCCCGCATCCTGCTGGTCACCTGTGCGGTGGTGCACGGGCTGGTGGGCGCGTTCGCGGTGGGGCTGGTGGGCTGGCCGGCGTTCGCGTTCCTGATGGTGGTGCTGGGGCTGATCGTGCTGAGCTTGTTGGGTTACGAGGCGGAGCCGCCCGCCGAGCCCGCCGCGGAGGCCGCGGGCGGCGGTCAGGACGCCCCCAGCCCGGCCTGATTCAGGGGAAATCCCTAGCCGGGTCCCGGGCTTGTTCGGGGGAAATCCCTAGCCCCCGCCAGGCCCGACTCAGGGGAATCCCTAGTCGCTCCCGATGCCGGGGGACTCTCAGTCCCAGAGGGCCGTGATCCCCACGCCCAACTCGGCCAGCAGTCGGCGGAACAGCGGCAGGGAGAGCCCGATCACGTTTCCGGCGTCGCCCTCGATGCCGTCGATGAACGGCGCCGAGCGGCCGTCGAGCGTGAACGCCCCCGCCACATGCAGCGGTTCGCCGCTGGCGACGTAGGCCGCGATCTCCTCGTCCGTCGGCTCGCCGAAGCGGACGGTGGTGGACGCGGTGGCCGAGGTGCGGCGGCCGCTCGCCGTGTCGATCACGCAGTGTCCGGTGCGCAGCACTCCGGCCCGGCCGCGCATCGACTTCCAGCGGGCGGTGGCCTCTTCGGCGTCCGCCGGTTTGCCGAGCGCCTGACCGTCGAGCTCCAGCACCGAGTCGCAGCCGATGACGAGGGAGTCGGCCGCCTCCGGAAGCCCGGCCACGGCGGTGGCCTTCGCCTCGGCCAGCGCCCGGGCCAGCTCGGCGGGTGTCCCGGCGCTCAGCGCGTCCTCGTCCACCCCGCTGACGATCACCTCCGGCGCCATTCCGGCCTGCCGCAGCAGTCCGAGCCGGGCGGGCGAGGCGGACGCGAGGATGAGGGTGCGCTGCGCAGTCATGCGCACCAGGGTAAGCCGCCCCCGGGACGGCCCGGCCGGGGGCCGGAACCGGGCCATGGCACCGGCCCTCGGTGAGGTAGGGCCGGACGAGATCGGATCGAGCCGGATCGGGCCGGGGTGCGGATCGGGGCCGCGTTCACGGCCACAGGCCGAGGAGGCACATCGCGAGCAGCACGGAGACGGTCAGCACCGTGCGGGCGCGGCGGAGCATGGCCTCGGCGCGCCGCAGCTCCTCGGGCGGCTCGTCGGGCGGCTCGGACCACAGCATGGGACCGATCCTGAGGCCGCGGACGGCGGGGCGCCTGAGTACGCGTACTCAGGCGCCCCGGCGCGAAGGTGCCATTCCGGCCTTCCGGTCCTGCCGCGCGGCTCTCAGGCGGGCCAGTAGGTGGTACGCCAGGCCTTGGGGCCGGGGTGCGGCACCCGGTGGCTGGGGACGGTGCGGGCCGGGTCGGACCACTCCTCCGGATCGTCCTCGCTCTGCGCAGCGGCCGTGACGGCCGCCGCGCGTGCTTGCACCACCGCCAGTGCGGCGGCCAACTCCTCGGGGGTCGGGTTGCCCCGGACAATTCGGATCATGGAATTAGCCCTTCGCTCGAGGGGGCTAGAGGGGGATGTTGCCGTGCTTCTTCGGGGGCAGCGACTCGCGCTTGTTCCGCAGGGTCCTCAGTCCGCGGACGATGTGGCGGCGGGTCTCGGACGGCATGATCACAGCATCCACATACCCCCGCTCGGCCGCGATATACGGATTCAGCAGGGTGTCCTCGTAGTCCGCGATCAGCTCCGTGCGGGTGGTCTCCGGGTCGTCGGAGGCGGCGATGGTGCGCCGGTGGAGGATGTTGACCGCGCCCTGGGCGCCCATGACCGCGATCTGCGCGGTGGGCCAGGCCAGGTTGAGGTCGGCACCCAGGTGCTTGGAGCCCATGACGTCGTAGGCGCCGCCGAACGCCTTGCGGGTGATGACCGTGATCAGCGGGACGGTGGCCTCCGCGTAGGCGAAGATCAGCTTGGCGCCGCGCCGGATGATGCCGTTGTACTCCTGGTCGGTGCCGGGCAGGAAGCCGGGCACGTCCACGAAGGTCAGCACGGGCACGTTGAACGCGTCGCAGGTGCGCACGAAGCGTGCGGCCTTCTCGGAGGCGTCGATGTCCAGACAGCCGGCGAGCTGCATCGGCTGGTTGGCCACGATGCCCACCGGATGGCCCTCGACCCGGCCGAAGCCGGTGATGATGTTGGGCGCGAAGAGCGCCTGGGTCTCCAGGAACTCGTTGTCGTCCAGGACGTGCTCGATGGCCTTGTGCACGTCGTACGGCTGGTTCGCCGAGTCCGGGATGAGCGTGTCCATCTCCCGGTCCTCCTCCGAGACCTCCAGATCGGCCTCGTCGGCGAAGGCCGGGGGCTCGGAGAGGTTGTTGGAGGGGAGGTAGGACAGCAGGGTCTTGACGTACTCGATGCCGTCCTTCTCGTCCCCGGCCATGTAGTGCGCGACACCGGAGGTGGTGTTGTGCGTCCGGGCGCCGCCCAGCGCCTCGAAGCCGACGTCCTCACCGGTGACCGTCTTGATCACATCGGGGCCGGTGATGAACATGTGCGAGGTCTGGTCGACCATCACCGTGAAGTCGGTGATCGCCGGGGAGTAGACCGCCCCGCCCGCGCACGGGCCCACGACCAGGCTGATCTGCGGGATCACTCCGGAGGCATGGGTGTTGCGGCGGAAGATCTCGCCGTACATGCCGAGGGAGACCACGCCCTCCTGGATGCGGGCGCCGCCGGAGTCGTTGATGCCGACGACCGGGCAGCCGGTCTTCAGCGCGAAGTCCATGACCTTGATGATCTTCTCGCCGAACACCTCCCCGAGCGCCCCGCCGAAGACCGTGAAGTCCTGGGAGAAGACGGCCACCGGGCGGCCGTCGACCGTGCCGTAGCCGGTGACGACCCCGTCGCCGTAGGGCCGGTTCTGCTCGATGCCGAAGTTGGTCGAACGGTGCCGGGCGAACTCGTCGAGCTCGGTGAAGGACCCCTCGTCCAGGAGGAGGTCGATGCGCTCACGCGCGGTCAGCTTGCCCTTGGCGTGCTGCTTCTCCACCGCGCGCGCGGACCCCGCATGGGTCGCCTCTTCGATGCGGCGCTGCAGATCCGCGAGCTTCCCCGCGGTGGTGTGACGGTCTGGAATCTCGGGGGCGATCTCCGGCTCGGACATCGGGATGCGGCTCCTGCTCGTCCTGGGGGTGGATACGGCGGACTTCTCGATACGGCGGACTACTTCAGGGTCGGGGGGAATCGGCGGAAACGGGGTACGGGGTCGGAATCGTGATCAGTGGGGGCCTACGGACGTTCGGTGGTTACGGACCGTTCGGCAGCTGTTGCGCCGGCTGGGCTACCGGCACGTAGCGTATCGGCGGCACCGCTTGGTGGCACTGCGTCGTTGGCCACACCTCCTGACCCTAGGCTGGCCCTCATGACGCCTTCTGACACCTCAGGGAGCCCAGGTGACGGGCCCGGTCGCTGGTCCGACCTCGAGCGGCCCCCCTTGAACGCCACCGCGCTGCGCCGGGGGCTGGTGCGTCCCGGCGGGCTGTGGACCGAGTTCGAGGTGGTGCAGGCGACCGGCTCGACCAATACCGATCTGGTCACCCGGGCCCGGGCCGGAGCCCCCGAGGGCGCGGTGCTCGTCGCCGAGGAGCAGACCGCGGGGCGCGGCCGGCTCGACCGCGCCTGGACGGCCCCGGCCAGGTCCGGGCTCTTCTTCTCCATCCTGCTACGGCCCGCCGACGCCGGCGTGCCCACGGAGCGCTGGGGCTGGCTGCCGCTGCTGGCCGGGGTCGCGAGCGCCGGGGCGCTCAGCCGCACGGCGGGCGTGGACACCGCGCTGAAGTGGCCGAACGATCTGCTGGTGACGGTCGCGGGCGAGGAGCGGAAATTCGGCGGGATCCTCGCCGAGCGGGCCGGGGACGCGGTGGTCATCGGCATGGGGCTGAACGTTTCGCTGCGCGCCGATGAGCTTCCGGTGCCCACCGCCGGGTCGCTGGCCCTGGCCGACGCGATCTCCACCGACCGCGATCCACTGCTGCGGGCCGTGCTGCGCTCGATCGCGGAGTGGTACGGGGAGTGGTGCCGCTTCGAGGGCGACCCCGGGGCCAGCGGCCTCCAGGAGAGCTACGCGGCGGGCTGTGCGACCCTCGGGCGGCAGGTGCGCGCCGAGCTGCCGGGCGGCCGGGAGCGGGTCGGCGAGGCGGTCGCGGTCGACGGCGACGGGCGGCTGGTGCTGGCCACCGAGGGCGGGGTTCAGGAGCCGGTCTCCGCCGGGGACATCGTGCATCTACGCTCCGTACCGAGGGAGGAATGAACCCCTGCCGTGGAGAGTGAGCTACGGCACACCTGACGTATCGTGGTCGCGGTCGGTCCAGCTCGGGGCGGCTGTGGGCGATTCGGAACCCCAACCGGGAAGAGGGAACGGAAGGGCAGTGCGCAGGGATCTGACAGGGGGCGGGCGGTGACCGCCGACGACGCGGGTTCCGGCACGGCCGAGGAGCGCGAGGCGTGGGACGCCGCCGCGCCGGACGGGGCCGTACGGGACACCGGGGCGCGGGAGAGCGCCGCCGCGGAGGCTCCCGAGGAGGCCCCCGACGAGGCCCTCGACGAGGAGGACCAGCCGGATCCCATCGCGCTCCGGCTGGAGCAGCTGATCCTCGGTGCCGAGCGGCGCTACACCCCCTTCCAGGCCGCTCGCAGCGCGGGCGTCTCGGTCGAGCTGGCCACCCGTTTCTGGCGGGCCATGGGCTTCGCCGACATCGGCCAGGCCAAGGCGCTGACCGAGGCCGATGTGCTGGCGCTGCGCCGGCTGTCCGGCCTGGTGGAGGCCGGGCTGCTGAGCGAGCCGATGGCCATCCAGGTGGCGCGGTCCACCGGCCAGACCAGTGCCCGGCTCGCCGACTGGCAGATCGACTCGTTCCTGGAGGGGCTCACCGACCCCCAGGAGACCGGGATGACCCGGACCGAGATCGCGTATCCGCTGGTCGAGCTGTTGCTGCCGGAGCTGGAGGAGTTCCTGGTCTACGTCTACCGGCGCCAGCTCGCGGCCGCGACCGGCCGGGTGGTGCAGGCGGCGGACGACGCGGAGATGGTGGACCGGCGGCTGGCGGTCGGCTTCGCGGACCTGGTGAGCTTCACCCGGCTGACCCGGCGGCTGGAGGAGGAGGAGCTCGGCGAGCTGGTCGAGGCGTTCGAGACCACGGCCGCCGACCTGGTGGCGGCCCACGGCGGGCGGCTGATCAAGACCCTGGGCGACGAGGTGCTCTACGCGGCCGACGACGCGGGCATCGCCGCCGAGATCGGGCTGCGGCTGATCGAGACGCTGACGCATGACGAGACGATGCCGGAGCTGCGGGTCGGGATCGCGTTCGGCACGGTCACGACCCGGATGGGCGACGTCTTCGGGACGACGGTGAACCTGGCCAGCCGGCTGACGTCCATAGCCCCCAAGAACGCGGTCCTGGTGGACGGCGCGTTCGCGGAGGAGCTGAGCCGCACCGGGGAGGCCCCGGTGTCGGAGGCGGAGGCCGCGGAGGCGGCCGCCGCGGCGGAGAAGGAGGGCGAGGAGCCGCCCTCGTACCGGTTCGCGCTCCAGCCGATGTGGCAGCGGCCGGTGCGTGGTCTGGGGGTCGTGGAGCCGTGGCTGCTGAGCCGCCGTTCATGACGCCGGGACGCTGTCGCGCATGACCATGACGCCGGGACGCCGATAGCGCGTGACGCCGGGACGCCGATAGCGCGTGACGCCGGGACGCTGTAGCGCATGACGCCGGAACGCTCTGGCGCATGACGCCGGGCGGGACGCGGTGGGCGGGACGCCGGGGCGGCCATCGTCCGGATCCCTTCGGTGGCTGCGGCCGGATCGTTGAACTGGGCGCGGATCCGGGCCTGTTGGGCTAGCCTACGTCCGCAAGATCCACTCGGTGGATCCCAGGTCCTGTCGTCGAAGAAGCACCGTGCGCGTCCGCCCGCGGGGTGGGCCCGGCGGTGTCCAGGAGCACGTGTGACCCCGCTTTACGATTCGAGTGCTCAGCGTCCGGGCGCCTTACCTCCGCCGGGCTGCCCCGCCCATGAGGGAGCCGGTGCCGAGCCGCTCCACGCGCCCGAGTTCGGAAGAGACCCCTTCGCGGTCTACCGGCGCCTGCGCGAGACCCACGGCCAGCTCGCCCCGGTGGAGCTGGACAGAGGCGTCCCGGCCATGTTGTGCCTGGGGTACGACACGGCGCTGGAGATCATGCGGCGCCCCGAGACCTTCTCCAAGGACCCCCGCCACTGGCGGGCCAGGAACGAGGGCGTACTGCCCGGGACCAGCTATGCCCCGCAGGTCATCAGGCCCCGGCCACAGGTCGACTTCGTGGACGGCGAGGAGCACCGGCGGCTGCGCGGCGCCATCGAGGACTGCACCGGCCGGATCGACTCCGGCGCGCTGCGGAACTATGTCGAGCGCATCGCCGACTCGCTGATCGACCAGTTCTGCGAGGCGGGCGAGACCGAGCTGATCGGGACCTACTGCGCACTGGTCCCGGTGCTGGTGACCAGCCAGCTCTTCGGCTTCCCGCAGCAGGCCATGGACCCGCTGCTGCGGGGCGTGGTGGCGTTCATCGACGGCTCGGACCCCGCGGGCGGGGACCGGGCCGCGGCCGCGGCGCTGCGCGAGCTGATCGACCTCAAGCGGCGCGATCCGGGCGCCGACATCACGTCCTGGCTGATCGCGCACCCGGCGCGGCTGACCGACGAGGAACTGGTCGAGCAGCTGCTGCTGCTGATCGGCATGGTGACCGGGCTGGTGCCCGGCCTGATCGGCAACTCGCTGCGGGTGCTGCTCACCGACGAGCGGTTCTCGGGCGAGCTGATGGGCGGCAGCATGCTCGTCGAGGACGCCCTGGACGAGGTGCTCTGGACCGATCCGCCGCTGGCCAACATGGGGCTCTACTTCCCGGTCCATGACACCAACCTCGCCGGGAAGCGGCTGCGCGCGGGCGACGCCGTGATGATCAGCTTCGCGGCGACCAACCGGGACGCCCTGCTGCGGTCCCCGCACAAACAGGGAAACCGGGCCCATCTGGCGTTCGGCGCGGGCCCCCACGCCTGCCCCGGCCGGAGCTCGGCCCGGCTGATCGCCTCCGTCGCGCTGGAGAAGCTGCTGGACCGGATCCCGGACCTCGCGCTGGCCGGGGATGTCGAGGAGCTGAAGTGGCTGTCCGGGGTCTTCGTACGCGGGGTGGTCTCCCTGCCGGTGCGGTTCGCCCCCGTCGCCAGGCCCGGGGGCCGGCGCCCCGGCCCGCCCGCCGCCCGCCCGGGCGAGCGGGACCCGCAGGACCAGCGGCACGAGGCGCCACCGGGCATGCCGCAAGCGATACCGCAGGGGATGATGCCGCAAGGGATCTCGCAGGGCACGCCGCAAGCGATGCCACCGGGGGCGCCGCCGCCGCTCTCGCTGCCGCTCGCCACCGAGGGGGCGTCCGTGTCCGGAGGTGAGCCCCTGGAGGGGACGGACCTGGAGGAGCAGGCGGAGGACGGGCAGAAACAGTCGGTCCTGCTGGGCTTCCTGAACCGGTGGCGGCGGGCCCGCTAAGCGCTCCGCTGGAAGTGTCGCGATGCGTCGTCGGCCGACCGCGGCGCCGTCGTGGCTGGTCGCGCAGTTCCCCGCGCCCCTTCGGGGCGCTGCCCGAACCGTAGCGGACTTCCTCTGACCTGCTTAGGCCCGGTCCGGGTGGCTCACAGGTTCCGCACGCCCCGGGGAGCTGAAATGATCGCCGCATTGGGTTCACGGTCGTTAACCGGGAGAGTGCGTGATGAGTGAGCAGCGGTACGGGGAGTGGGTCGCGGTCCGCAGGGACGGCTTCGTGGCCGAGCTGGTGCTGGACCGGCCCAAGGCCATGAACGCCGTCTCCTCCGAGATGGCGCGCTGCATCACGGCGGCCTGCGCGGCCCTGTCCGAGGACCGTGACGTGCGGGCCGTCGTGCTGACCTCGACCCATGAGCGGGCCTTCTGCGTGGGCGCGGACCTCAAGGAGCGCAACTCGCTCTCCGACGCCGAGATGCAGCGGCACCGGCCGGTCTCCCGCGCCGCCTACACCGGGGTGCTGGAGCTGCCGATGCCCGCCATCGCCGCGGTGCACGGCTTCGCGCTGGGCGGCGGTTTCGAGCTGGCCCTGTCCTGCGACGTGATCGTCGCGGACCCCACCGCCGTGGTGGGGCTGCCGGAGGTGTCGGTCGGGGTGATCCCGGGCGGCGGCGGCACCCAGCTGCTGCCGCGCCGGGTGGGCGCCGCGCGCGCCGCCGAGCTGATCTTCTCCGCCCGCCGGGTGGCCGCCGCGGAGGCCCATGAGCTGGGCCTGGTGGACCGGCTGGCGGCGGAGGGCGAGGACCGGGCCGAGGCGCTGGAGCTGGCCCGCGGCATCGCCGCCAACTCCCCGGTGGGCCTGCGGGCCGCCAAGAAGGCGCTGCGGCTGGGGCAGGGGCTGGATCTGCGGGCCGGTCTGGAGGTCGAGGACGCGGCGTGGCGGACGGTGGCCTTCTCCGGCGACCGGGCGGAGGGTGTTGCCGCGTTCAACGAGAAGCGGTCGCCGAACTGGCCGGGGGAGTGAGCGGCGGGTCGGCCGGGCGGCCCTGTCTGGCTGGGCGGGCCGGGGAGGCCGGTCTGGCCGGGCGGGCCGGGGGCTGAGAAGCACCTCTGCCGTCCGTCGGACCGGCTGGGCTGGCCCGGGGGAGAGAAGCACGTCCGCCGTCCGTCGGACCGGCTGGGCTGGCCGGGGGTGAGAAGCACGTTCACCGTCCGTCGGACCGGCCTGTGCCGGGGGAGTAGGGGGCCGGGGGAGTAGGGATCCCGGACCGGGGAAGCTGACCGGATCCGGGGAGTGGCCCCGGCCCGGGGAGCGCGCGGTCACCGGGGGTGACCGTTCGCTCGGATACCCGGGGTGAACGGCCCGCAGCGGATTGTTCTCGACGTTCTTACGCTGGAGAGCAGAGCGAACGATGCATGGCCGTGAGGAATGCGAGGCCGTCGTGACGGACAACGGGGAGATCGGCGGACGGCCCGTCGGGGTCGATGGACGATTGCGGGCCGTCGTGGGGCTCGCCCAGGGGATGGCGGCGGCGCACACCCCGCAGGAGTCGGTGGGTGCGGCGGCCGAGGCGGCCCGCCGGGCCCTCGACGGCGGCTTCGCGGCGATCTCGGTGTGGGAGCGTGCGCGGGGGCGGCTGCGGGTGCTGGTCAACGTGGGTGAGCTGATGGCGGGCGAGGAGCCGCTGCCGGAGGACGAGTCGTATCCGGTGCACGACTTCCCGGAGATCGCCGAGTTCCTGCATGAGCACTGGGCCGCGGGCGGGGAGCCGCACGCCTGGGTCGAGACCGCCGACGGCGTACGTCCCGGCGCGGCCCCGCCCGGCCGTCAGGGCGCGCCCCCCAGCGGTAGCTGGGGGAGGGTGGCCGCCCTGCGGCGGCGCGGCCGGGGCAGCTGTGTGGTGGCCCCGATCGTGCTGCACGGGCGGGCGTGGGGCGAGCTGTATGTGGCCCGGGCGGCCGGACGTCCCGTCTTCGACCGCGACGACGCCGACTTCGCGACCGTGCTGGCCTCGGTGACCGCCGCCGGGCTGGCCCAGACCGAACGCCTGGAGGAGGCCCGCCGCCTCGCCTTCACCGATCCGCTGACCGGCCTCGGCAACCGCCGCGCGGTGGACATACGGCTGGACGAGGCGCTGGAGGCGTACCACGCGGACGGCACCGTGGTGAGCCTGGTGGTCTGCGATCTCAACGGCCTCAAGCGGGTCAACGACACGCTGGGCCATGCGGTGGGCGATCGCCTGCTGGAACGGTTTGGCTCGCTGCTCTCGCTGTGCGGCGCGATGCTGCCCGGGGCGCTGGTGGCCCGGCTGGGCGGCGACGAGTTCTGCCTGTTGGGGGTCGGGCCCCCGGCGGACGAGGTGGTGCGGGTGGCGGATGAGCTGTGCCGGCGGGCCGCCGAGCTGGAGATGGGGGAGGGGGTTGCCTGCGGGATCGCTTCCACGGGCGATCCGATCGGGCCGGTGCCGTCGGCCCGCCGCCTCTTCCGCTTGGCGGACGCGGCGCAGTATCGGGCGAAGGCGGCGCGGTCGCTCAAGCCGGTGGTGGCGGGGCGGGATGGGGGTACGGAGGATTCGGTGATCCGCCTGGCCGATACGTCTGCTGCGCACCCGCCGGAGCGGCGCCGCTTCCGGGGCCGCCGCTAGGGCGCACATGGCGCGCTCCGTTCCCCCACCCCGGGCGGGGCTCGCCCGGGACCCCGATGGGGCTCCGCCCCGGCCCCGGCGTACGCGCGAGACGCGTTTCGTTCCCCACCCCGCCCCTTCCCGTAACCGGGGCTCCGCCCCGGACCCGCTCCTCAAACGCCGGAGGGGCTGGAAGACGGGGCGCCGCGCCCCCTCGGATCCAACGAGCCGCCCCCTCGGGACCGACGGGCTGAGCCCCCAACTCTCAGCCCCTCCGGCGATTGAGGAGCGGGGTCCGGGGCGGAGGCCCCCTTCGGGAAGGGTCGGACCCCGGTTCGGGGAGGGTTGGCGGGGTGACAGGGTGCGATTCACTCTCTAGGGTGCCTGAATATGGATATGCACTCTGTGGTCGTGGGGACGTCCGGAACGACCGCCGACGATGTCATCGCCGTGGCACGCGGCGCAGCGCGCGTCGAGGTCTCCGAGGCGGCGCTCGAGGCCGTCGCGGCCTCGCGGCAGGTGATCGACGATCTCGCCGCCAAGCCCGAGCCCGTCTACGGCGTCTCCACCGGCTTCGGCGCGCTCGCCGTACGTCACATCAGCCCCGAGCTCCGCGCCCAGCTGCAGCGCAACATCGTCCGTTCGCACGCCGCCGGCATGGGCGCGCGGGTCGAGCGCGAGGTGGTGCGGGCGCTGATGTTCCTGCGGCTGAAGACGCTCGCGTCCGGCCGTACCGGGGTCCGGCCCGTCGTGGTCGGGACGATGGCCGCGCTCCTCAACGCGGGGATCACCCCCGTGGTGCACGAATACGGTTCGCTGGGCTGCTCCGGGGACCTCGCGCCGCTGTCCCACTGCGCGCTGACCCTGATGGGCGAGGGCGAGGCCGAGGGTCCGGACGGGGTGGTGCGCCCGGCCGGCGAGCTGCTGGCCGAGCACGGTATCGAGCCGGTCGAGCTCCGCGAGAAGGAGGGGCTCGCGCTGCTCAACGGCACGGACGGGATGCTCGGCATGTTGATCATGGCCTGCGCCGATCTCGCCCGGCTGTTCACCGTCGCCGATGTGACCGCCGCCCTCTCGCTGGAAGCGCTGCTCGGCACCGACCGCGTCCTCGCACCCGAGCTCCACGCCATCCGCCCCCACCCGGGGCAGGCCGCCAGCGCCGCCAACATGCTGCGGGTGCTGGAGGGTTCGGGGCTCACCGGGCACCACCAGGACGACGCGCCGCGCGTCCAGGACGCGTACTCGATCCGCTGCGCCCCGCAGGTCGCGGGCGCGGGCCGGGACACCCTCGCGCACGCCCGGCTGGTCGCCGACCGCGAGCTGGCCTCCGCGGTGGACAACCCCGTCGTCCTGCCGGACGGTCGGGTGGAGTCCAACGGCAACTTCCACGGCGCCCCCGTGGCGTACGTCCTGGACTTCCTCGCCATCGCGGCGGCCGACCTCGCCTCGATCGCCGAGCGCCGCACCGACCGGCTGCTGGACAAGAACCGCTCCCACGGCCTGCCGCCCTTCCTGGCCGGCGACCCGGGCGTGGACTCGGGGCTGATGATCGCCCAGTACACCCAGGCGGCGCTGGTCAGCGAGATGAAGCGGCTGGCGGTGCCCGCCTCGGTCGACTCCATCCCGTCCTCCGCGATGCAGGAGGACCATGTCTCGATGGGCTGGTCGGCGGCGCGCAAGCTGCGTACGGCGGTGGACAACCTGGCCCGTGTCCTGGCCGTCGAGCTGGTCGCCGCCACCCGCGGCGTCGAGCTGCGCGAGGGGCTGGAGCCCGCGCCCGCGAGCCGGGCGGTGCTGGCGGCGGTGCGCCGGGCGGGCGTCGAGGGGCCGGGCGGGGACCGCTATCTGGCGCCCGACTTGGCGGCGGCGGACGCGTTCGTACGATCCGGAAAGCTGATCGAGGCCGTGGAGTCGGTGACGGGCCACCTGGACTGAACCGGCCGCGTGGACGGCTGAGGCTATGTGGACGGCTGAGGCCGCGTGGACGGCTGAGGCCGCGTGGACGGAAGAGGCCGCGTGGATTGAGCGGTCCGCCCGGGCCGAACGCGCCGCGTCCGCGGCGTCAGTACGCCTCCGGGCGGGTCCGCCGCACGGAGGCCGTCACCATCGCGACGCCCAGGCCCAGAAAGGCCGTGCCGCCGAAGAGATACGGGGTGACGTCCACACTGCCGGTGTCGGCCAGATCCCCGTCGGGCACGGCCTCGGTCCTGGGCCCCGAGCCCGGCGATCCGGGCGAGGTCTGCGAGGACGCCGATGACGACCCCGGGTCCTCCACCGTCGCGTTGGCGGACGGAACGAACCACAGGGCGCACAGCAGCGAACCGGCAGCGGCGGCCGTCAGCAGCGGTCGGCGTGCGGACAACGGCATCCTCCTTGAGGCTGCGGCAAATTGACCCCGTGCGCCGATCGTAGTGACAACTGCGGGTCGTGCGGAAGCGAGACGGGTAGGACCCCTAACCTCCGTCGCATGACGAGTACCGAGACATCCCGGTTTGTCCGGCTTCGCGTGGAGCTCGTGGTGGAGATCACCGATCCGGACGAGCTGCGGCGCGCGACGTACGAGCGGATCGACGGCGATGAGTCCCTGGCCGCGGAGGAACGGGGACACGCCCGCCGCATGGTGGAGTCGGACGAGGCCGAGGCGCTGGCGTATCTGGTCGATCCGTTCGAAATGGTGGAGGAGGTGCCGGGGGTCGAACTGGCCCAGGCGTCCTGGAGCAGCGAGCACATCGACTACGATCCTCGCGCCGCCGAGTGGTCCGGGGCCTTCGCCGAGCTGGACGAGGACGATGAGGACGACTGAGGACGACTGATGACGACTGAGGACGGCTGAGGGCGGCTGAGGAGCCGGGTGGCGGCGCCCACGGCGGCCCTCGGGGCGGCGCACACGGCGGCTCAGGGCGGCATCGAGGGGGCTCAGGGCGGCGAAGACGGGGCGAAGACGGGGCCGAAGACGGCTGAGCCGTACGAGTCCGGGTGCCGACGGGTCTTAGGCTTGTCCGGTGTCTTTGCTAAGTGGCCTTGCGCACAGTTTTACTGTGCGTGGAACCGGCCAAAAGGTACAGGCGTTCTTTTCAGGCAGGTCCGGGGTTTCTGGGGTCCAGATCAAGATCCAGGTCAAATGGAGAAGCGTGTGATGACGGACGGCAAGCGCCGTAAGGGGCTGGTGGCCGCGGCCGCCGTGCTCGGCGGCGTACTCACTCTCGCCGCTTGCGGCGGCGGGGATGGCGGCGGCGACGACGCCAAGAACGACGGGAACAAGTCGCAGTCGCAGGTCGACGAGGCAGCGGCCAAGGACGCGTCGGACGCCCACATCAAGATCACGCCGAAGGCCGGTGCGACGAACGCGGGCATCAACAGTGACACCAAGGTCACGGTCAGTGGCGGCAAGCTCAACTCCGTCACGATGACGTCCGCGGCGACCGGCAACACCGTGGCCGGGACCATATCGCCCGACAAGACGTCCTGGAAGCCGAGCGGGCAGCTGGAGCGGGCCACCCAGTACAAGATCTCCGCGTCCGCCGAGGACTCCAAGGGCCGTAAGGCGACCGAGAACTCGTCCTTCACCACCGTCTCGCCCGCCAACAGCTTCATCGGCAACTTCACGCCCGAGGACGGCTCCACGGTCGGCGTCGGCATGCCGGTCTCGATCCGGTTCGACAAGGCGGTGACCAACAAGAAGGACGTCGAGTCGCACATCAAGGTCACCGCCAGCAGCGGCCAGCAGGTGGTCGGCCACTGGTTCGACGGGAACCGGCTGGACCTGCGCCCGAAGGACTACTGGAAGGCGGGCTCGACCGTCTCCCTGAAGCTCGACCTGGACGGCGTCGAGGCGGCGCCCGGTGTCAAGGGCGTCCAGGAGAAGACCGTCAACTTCAAGATCGGCCACTCGCAGGTCTCGACGGTCGACGCCAAGTCCAAGGAGATGAAGGTCGTCCGCGACGGCAAGCTGCTGAAGACCATCAAGATCTCGGCCGGCAGCCCCGACAATACGACCTACAACGGTCAGATGGTGATCTCCGAGAAGTTCAAGGAGACCCGGATGAACGGTGCGACGGTCGGCTTCACGGACGACGACGGCAAGGGCGAGTACGACATCAAGGACGTCCCCCACGCGATGCGGCTGTCCACCTCGGGCACCTTCATCCACGGCAACTACTGGGGCGCCAAGTCCATCTTCGGCAGCGTCAACACCAGCCACGGCTGTGTCGGCCTGTCGGACACCAAGGGAGCGGGCGACCCCAACACGGACGGCGCCTGGTTCTACAACAACTCCCAGGTCGGCGACGTCGTCGTCGTGAAGAACTCCAACGACAAGACCATCCAGCCGGACAATGGCCTCAACGGATGGAACATGGACTGGAGCCAGTGGGTGTCCGGAAGCGCCGTCGGCAGCGCCTGACACACCGTCTCCTCACCACCGCCGGGCGGCGGCCGGCCTTCGGGCCGGCCGCCGCCCGGCGGTCTCACGACCGGCCGTCGAACGGCCGGAAGCCGTGGGCACGGCCGGTCACGGACCGGTGCGCGCCGTGGCGAGCCCCGTCGAGTGGCGTGCCGCCCCGGCCGGAGGAGAATGGGCCGAAGGGGGCCATCCCATCCGGCCGCGCCCGGCCGGAGGTGGCGATACGGAGGCGGCCCCATGCCCGAAGTCACGTCCTATCAGCCCGGAACGCCCTGCTGGATCGATCTGATGGTCCCCGACCAACAGGCCGCCCTGGACTTCTACTCCGGGCTGTTCGGCTGGGAGGCGGAGGTCGGCCCTCCGGAGTCCGGGGGCTATGCGATATGCACCCTGAAGGGCAAGCCCGTCGCGGGGGCCATGTCCGCGCAGTCGATGTCCGGTGAGGGCCCGCCGCCGACCGTGTGGACCACGTACTTCTGCTCCGCCGACGCCCAGGCCACCTCGGAGGCCATCAGCCGGGCCGGCGGCACCGTGCTGCTGCCGGTCATGGACGTGATGGACCTCGGGCGGATGGTGGTGGCGGCCGACCCGCTGGGGGCCGTCTTCGGCGTCTGGCAGCCGCTCGGCTTCCCCGGCGCCGGTCTCGTCAACGAGCCGGGCACGCTGATCTGGAACGAGCTCAACACCACCGACCGGGAGGCGGCTTCGGCGTTCTACGCGGAGGCGCTGGGCCTGGAGTCGACGCCGATGGAGGGCGCCGAGGGCTATTTCGCGCTCTCGGTCGACGGCCGCACGGTCGGCGGGCTCCAGCCGTTGCGGGAGGGGATGCCGCCGGAGGTGCCGCCGCACTGGCTGGTCTACTTCGCCGTCGAGGACGCCGACCGCGCCGCGGCCAAGGTGTCCGCGGAGGGCGGCACGGTCCTCCGCCCGCCGTACGACATGATCGCGGGCCGGATGTCCCTGGTGAAGGACCCGCAGGGGGCGCCGTTCGCCCTCATCGCGCCGAAGCCCATGAGCTGAGCCACGGGCCGAACCGGCACGGCCCCCCGCCCGGCCCCGTTCAGCCCCGCTTCCAGGGGCCTCAGCCCCGCTTGAGGACGAAGTAGCCCGAGGTGGCGCCGACGGGCGTGTACCGCGTGTCCGGGTGGAGCTGCCCCGCGTAGTCGAGCACCTGCCGCACGGTGCGCTCCGGCGGCTCCTGCAGGGCTATGTAGTCCGGCTGTACGTCCTCGGTGGCGCCGACCCACAGCACCCGGCAGCGGCTGGTCAGACGGCTTATGGGCCCGACGTTGGCCTCCACCGTCGCCCCGTCCGGGATCCGGTCCAGCAGCCGCTCCACCGCGGCGGCCTGCGGCGGCTTGTCGTAGGTGGCGCCCTGGGTGAGGCCGTACAGCGGCATGGAGGACGAGAGCGCCAGGGCCGCGCCGCAGACCGCGGCGGGCAGCTGGCGGGCGTACGAGGCGAGCCAGGGCCGCCGGGTGGCGCGAGTGCGGTCCAGGGCGTCCACCAGGGCCAGCAGGACGACCGGCATCAGCACCGCGTTGTAGTGCCAGTCGGTGCCCCAGTAGTGGTCGTCGTGGGAGAGGAAGCGCCAGCCGAGGGTGGGCACGGCGGCCAGCATCAGCGGGGAGCGCAGCGCCAGCAGACCGGTGGTCGGCAGCAGGATCCACAGCAGGGTGCGCAGCGCGGTGCCGAAGGGGATCGTGCCGGTCTGCTCACCGCCGCTGCCGACCTTGTCCCAGTAGTCGTACGAACCCCCGCCGTTGAAGCCGGGGATGACGACGCCGAGCGCGAGCGCCGAGACGATGACGCCGAAGCCCATCAGCACGACGGCGAGCGGCACGGCGCGGGGGCCGCGCTCGGGGTCGCGCCGGGCGCGGATCCACACGACCGCGCCGATCGCGGCCACGGTGGCGCCCATGTCCTCCTTGACGAAGACCAGTGGGGCGGCCCACAGCATCGCCGGGTACCAGCGCTTGCGGATCACCGCCTCCAGCGAGAAGGCGATGAGCGGAACGGCGAAACATATCTCGTGGAAGTCGAAGTCCACGGCGCGCTGGATGCCCCAGGAGACCCCGTAGGCGATGCCGATCGCGAGCCCCCGGCCGCGCCCGAGCAGCCGGGCGGCGACGCGGGTGACGGGGACGGCGGAGACGGCGAACAGCGCCGCCTGCGCGACCAGCAGCGTGACGGGGCCGGGGAAGAGCCGGTAGAGGGGGCCGAGCAGCGCCGTGATGGGGCTGAAGTGGTCGCCGAGGATATTGGCGCCGGGGCCCTTGAGATCGGCTATGGGGGCCTGGAAGTGGGCGTACGCCCGTATCGCCTGCTCGAAGATGCCCAGGTCCCAGGACATGGTGGCCATGCGGCGGTAGCGGCAGACCGACAGCGCCGTGAAGGCGGCGAAGAGGGCGAGGGCCAGCCAGTACGGATCGGCCCGCGGATGCCGCAGTAAACCCGCTCTCGCGACGAGCCGGGTACGCCCCGTGGTGACGGCGGTCGCCCTCTCGGCGCCGGTGCCGGGCGGAGCGGTTGCGGCCGTGTCCATCCAGGGTCCTTATCGTGTGGGCGGTCTGTGCGAAAAGATACGCGAAGGGGGCGGGAAGGTTGCAGGGACGGTTTCGCATACCGATGCGCGGTTCTGTGGCGGTGCTGGTCGCGCTGTTGGCGGTCGGCGGCTGCAAGGCCGGTGACCAGGGCGGTGACCAGGACAGTGACCGGGGTGGCGGCAAGGGCGGGGGCGCTTCGAGCGCGCCCGCGGCGTCCGGATCGGCCCTTACGGCTGTGTCCTCGCTCACAGTCAAAGGGCGTGCGCCGAAGACGGGTTATGAGCGCAGCGAGTTCGGCAGCTCGTGGGTGGACACCGACGACAACGGCTGCGGGACCCGCGACGACATCCTCAAGCGCGACCTGAAGGACGTGAGGTTCCGCGACGGCCACTGCCTGGTCGCCTCGGGCACGCTCACCGACGATCCGTACACCGGCCGCGATGTGCGGTTCGTCCGGGGCCACAGCAAGGTCGACATCGACCATGTGGTGGCGCTGTCGGACGCCTGGCAGAAGGGCGCCCAGAAGTGGGACCGGGACAAGCGCCTGGCGTTCGCCAACGATCCGCTGAATCTGATCGCCGTGGACGCGTCCGCCAACCGCCGTAAGGGAGACGGCGACGCGGCGACCTGGCTGCCGCCCAACAAGGCCTACCGCTGCGACTACGTGGCGCATCAGGTGGCCGTGAAGAAGGCGTACGGGCTGTGGGTGACCGAGGCCGAGAAGGGTGCGATGAAGCGGGTGTTGGGCGGCTGCCCGACGGCGAAGCTGCCCGCGCGCTCGGGCGGCCGCTAGGCCCGCCGCGGCCGATGGCGGCCGGAGGCTGACCAAGACCGCGGTGAATCGTTGTCCAAGCAGTGGCCTAGGCCGCGCCGACTCCATACCATCGATCAACGCCAGATCGTTTGTCGCGCCGCACGATCTCTGCCGGGAGGCTCAATGATCCGCCGCCATACTGCGCTCTCCGTCTCCGCCGCGTCCGCGCTCCTCCTCTCCGCCCCGCTGCTCACCGCGTGCGGCGAGGCCCCGCGGCCCGGCGCCGCGGCGGTGATGGACGGCGGCCGGATCACCGTGTCCCAGCTCCAGGGGCAGGTCAAGGCCGTCCGGGAGGCGCAGCGCAATGACCCGAGGGCGGCTCAAATGGTCGCGGGCAGCGGCCGGCTGAGCCAGGACACGCTGATCCGGATGATCCAGTTCCGGGTGATCGAGCGGGCCGGTGAGGACAACGGGATCCACCTCACCCGCCGCGAGATCCAGCGCGCCCGCTCCGCCGCCGAGACGCAGAGCGGCGGGGCCACCGCCCTGCGCGCCCTGTACCTGCAGCAGGGCATCGCGCCCGCCGGGATCGACGAGGCCGTCCGGATGGACCTCACGCGCAACGCCCTGCTGCGCAAGCTGGGCACCTCCAAGGTCAACCAGGTGTTCGCCCGGACCTCCAAGGCGCTCGACATCAAGGTGAACCCCCGCTACGGAAAGTGGGACAACACCCAGGGCACCGCCGTCCTCGCCAAGGAGGCATGGCTGCGCACCTCCGGCGGCACTCCGGAGCAGGCGTAAGTTACGTTGCAAGGGTGACCGCAGCTGACTCGCCCGTCCCCGCCGACGCCGCCGCCCCCACCGGCCGCATCGTCCTCCTCACCACCACCCACCGGGTGGCGCCGGGGCTGCTGTCCTGGCCCGCCTGGCAGGCGCTGCACGGCGCGGACCGGGTGCTCTCCGGCGATCCGGACCATCCGCAGCTGCCGTATCTGCGGGAGGCGGGCGTCGCGGTGGAGCCGGGCTCACCGACCGCGCGCGAGCTGGTCGACTACTGCGTGGCGGAGGGCGGCCGCACGGCCGTCGTGCTCACCTCGGCCGAGGGCGAGTCCGAGCTGACCGACGGGCTGGCGCGGCTGGCCGGATCCGGCCGTGAGGCGATGCCGGACCTGGAGCTGCTGCCCGGTTCCTACGATCTGCCGGGCGCGCGGCTGCTCGATCTGGTGCAGGTCATGGACCGGATCCGGGCCGAGTGCCCGTGGAGCGGCACCCGGACCAACGAGGAGCTGGTGAAGTACGGCATCGAGGAGGCGTACGAACTCGTCGAGGCCATCGAGGAGGGCGACCGCGAGGCGCTGCTGGAAGAGCTCGGCGATGTGCTGCTGCAGGTCGTCTTCCACGCCCGGATCGCCCAGGACGACCCCGAGGACCCGTTCTCGATCGACGATGTGGCGGGCGGCATCGTGGACAAGCTGATCCACCGCCATCCGCATGTCTTCGGCGACGAGGCCGCCGAGACCCCCGAGGACGTCAAGAGGCACTGGCTGCGGACCAAGGCGGCCGAAAAGCAACGCGATTCGGTCACCGAAGGGGTGCCACTCGGTCAGCCGGCGCTCGCACTGACCGCCAAGCTGGCCTCTCGCGCCCGTATGGCCGCCCTCGACGTGGCCCTGCCGGACGGGGCGGGCGTCGGCTATGAGCTGCTGGCGCTCGCGGTGCGCGCCGAGGCGGACGGCGTGGACCCGGAGGCGGCGCTGCGCGCGGCGGCCCGCGCCTACCGCGACGCGATACGGGCGGCGGAGGGCTCCGCGGGGCGGTGACGCGGTGACGCGGGACGGTGCTGCGCCGCGGTGCCGCGGGGCGGTGACGCGGGCGGGGTGTGACGCCCGTGGGGCCGGAGTGATATCCGGGCGGGTCCGGGTACCCGGCCGTCATGGATACGTACACCGAGGATCTCGCCGTGACCCGGGACCTGTTGGTCGGGACCGGTCCGTTCATCGTCGGTCTGGTGGTCGTCATCCTGTGCTTCGGGGCCGTGTGGTGGGGGATACGGCTACGGGCCCGTGAGCCGGTCCCGCCCCAGCATCCGCAGCCCCGCGCCGGCGCCTGGAAGAAGGCCCAGGAGGCCGACCACGAGGCGCGGGAGGCGGGCCATGGGCCGGGGCATCAGGACGACGACGACAGCGTCGGCTATGTCACCCAGCACCGCGAGCCCGATGAGCTGGACCGGGACCGCGGCCGCCGGTTCCCGTCCGAGCTGGGCGGCTCGGGGACGCGGGACTCCGGCAAGGGCGGCGCCGAGGCCCGGCCGACCTGGACCGAGGGCAGCAGCGGCTCGTTCGGCAACGGCTGAGGCGCGGCCCCGGCCACGTGGCGCCGGCACAGGGCGCCGGGGTATGGGCTGTCCTTCGCGGCGCAGGCCTACGACGCGGGCCCGGCACCGGTGGTGTCCGGTGCCGGGCCCGCGTCCATGCCCCTTGTGGTGCGGCGGTCAGCCCGTGACGGGCACCGGCACCAGCGTGGCGCGGAAGTGGCGCAGGATCGGCGACTGGTCGGTGATCCGGAAGCCGTACACCTGGTCCGCGTTCTTGGCGATCTTCGCGAGCGTCTCGCCCACGTGGTCGTAGTGGCTGCGGGTGTAGACCCGTCGCGGCAGGGCGAGCCTGACCAGCTCGTACGGCGCGCTCTTGATCGGGTTCCCGTGCTCGTCCTCCTCACCGAGGTAGAGCGAGCCCAGCTCGGCCGAGCGGATGCCGCCCTCCAGGTAGAGCTGGACGGCCAGGGCGTGTCCGGGGTAGTGGTGCGCCGGGATGTGCGGCAGCAACCGCCCGGCGTTGAGGTAGAGCGCGTGCATGCCCGGCGGCTCGACGATGTCCACGCCCGCGGCGCGGACCCGGTGGGCGAGGTGCGAGGCGATCTCGGCGCGCTCGGCGAGATAGCTGGGCTCGGTCACCTCGGTCAGCCCCTGCGCCATCATGTCGAGGTCGCGCCCGGCCAGACCGCCGTAGGTCGCGAACCCCTCGGTGGCGATGAGGAGCAGCTCGCACTTCTGGGCGAGCTCCGGGTCGTTGGTGCCGATGAAGCCGCCGATGTGGACGATGCCGTCCTTCTTGGCGCTCATCATGCAGCCGTCCGCCAGCCGGAACGCCTCCTCCGCGACCTGCCGGGGGGTGCGGTCGCGGTAGCCCTCCTCATGGCGGGTGACCAGCCAGGCGTTCTCGGCGAACCGGGCGGCGTCCAGGAAGAGCGGGACGCCGTGCTGACGGCACAGGGCCGCCGTCCGCTTGAGGTTGTCCATGGAGACGGGCTGGCCGCCGCCGCCGTTGTTGGTGATGGTCATGACCACCACCGCGACCCGGGAGCCGTCGGGCCCGGACAGCGTCCGGGCGAGCGCGTCCAGGTCGATGTTGCCCTTGAACGGCTCGGTGCTGTCGAGGTTCTTGGCCTCGGGACACGGCAGATCGCGCGCCTCGGCCTGGTTCAGCTCGACATTGGCCCGGGTGGTGTCGAAGTGGGTGTTCGACAGCACGAGGTCGCCGCGCTCCAGCAGGGTGGTGAACAGCACCCGCTCGGCGGCGCGCCCCTGGTGGGCGGGGAGGATATGCGCGTAACCGGTGAGCTCGGTGACCGTCTCGTGGAACCGGTAGAACGAGCGGGAGCCCGAGTAGGACTCGTCGCCGGCCATCCCCGCGGCGAGCTGGGCGGCGGAGAGCGCTCCGGTGCCCGAGTCGGTGAGCAGGTCGATGGTCACCTCTTCGGCGCGCAGATCGAAGAGGTTGTAGTTCACCCGCCGCAGCGCCTCTTCGCGCTGCTGCCGGGTGGTGAAGGGTATCGGTTCGACGACCTTGATCCTGTACGGCTCCACGCTGACCGCTGCTCCTGTCTTCGTTTCGTTGTTCGGTGTCTCGGCGGATGTCACAGCCGTGCCCGCACCCGGTCGCGGGTGGGGACCGTCTCGCGGGGCGGCCGGGTCCGGTACGCCTCGGAGGAGACGTAGACGGTCACCCGCTGCGGCCGGCCGCGCTCGTGGACGAGCGCCAGGTAGGCGATCAGGCCCACCCCGTCGCCGAGGGGGCGCGGGCTCACGGCGGCCAGTGCCCGGTCGAGCGCTGCACTGTCCATGTCATGACTGCGCAGCACGGCCGCGGCCCGTTCCCGGGCCTCGCCGTCGTGCCGGACGTAGTCGCGGACGGGCACGTGGAGGGTGTATCCGCTGGGCAGTCCGGTTGCCGTCTCCGTGAAGGAGTGGCAGGTGAGGGCGGGGCGTCCGGTGAGCCGGTCGGCGTCCTCATCGGCGGTGAGGTCGTCGGCGGCGGGGAGGTCGCCCGCGGTGCGGAAGAACTCCTCCAGCAGTTCCCGGCCCGGTGCGGGGGACATCCGGGGGAGGGAGCCCGCCTCGCTGGGGGACAGGCCGGGGTGCTTGAGGTAGACCTTCACCCGCGGGGCGTCCCAGTCGCCGAGGTCCAGGGCGAAGAACGGGAAGCCGTCCGCCCGGGGCAGCGAGTCGAACGCCTGCCGATGGCCGAGCCTGGCCAGCGCCTCGCGTACCGTCTCGGCGGCCCGGTCGGCGCCGTTCGCCGAGGGGTTGAGGTAGACCTTGACCCCGGGGACGCCGCCGGGGCGGAGCTCCAGGGCGCACCACAGGGCCAGCGGGCCCTCGGGGGAGTGGGGGAAGAACAGGTCCTCGAGCCGGTCGAGCTGGTCGGTCGAGAACCCCCAGCGGTCCGCCATGGCATGGATCGCCTGCAGACCGGCCCGGCCGTTCTCCGCGAGGTCATCGCCTAGGGAGCAGCCCGGTTCCACCAGGACCCGCAGGTCCGGGGCCCGGCCCGGAAGGAAGGCCAGGGAGAACTCCACGGGGCTGTGGTCGTCGGACAGAAAGGTCCGTGACGGGGGCGGCAGCGACAACGGCCGTCCGGCCGAGGTGCCCAGACTCTCGATCAGTACCCCTGTGTAGGCGGCCGCATCGGCCTCGCTCAGCCCCGCCACCTGGCACAGCCGGGTCAGCTGACCCGTGGCGAGGTCGCCGAGCAGCGTCTCACCCGAACGGAAACCGTTCATCGAACCTCCCGCTGAATCGAGAGGAACGGCAGTTTGGGTTTGTGTGGCGGGGTTATCGGGCGGTCATGCCCCACGAGAAGATACCCGCCCCGTGGGGCGGGTATCTCGGCTCCCATCGCGTGTGCTTCCGCGAAATTAGGGTAGGTGTTCGATTGGCCGCGGGGGTGGTGCGGTCGGGATATGAGTGAAACCGCGGATCGTCGACCGACAGTGGTGTCGTCGGCGGCGGGAGACCTCACGACAGCTCCTCTTAGGAATGGGCCAACAAAAATTGCGCGATAGTGCCTACCCGTTCAGTTGAACATTCATGCGGTATGAAATGGGTTCCGGATGTGGTGTGGATCACGCTCTCCACCACGAGAGGAACGAACTCCACAAGCCGCCCTTCTCCTGCTTATTCTGGGCGTGGCCGCGATGGTCGCCCGTCGGGATCTGTTGCTGTGCAACGGGCTGTTTGTCCGTACGTATCGGAGTGAATCGGGCAGGCAGTGCGGTCAGTCCGCGGTTGAACGGACCGGGGCGCCACGTCAGGCTCGACTCGGGCACCGCGAGCTCAATATCGGGCAGCTGATTGAGCAGTTTTTCGATGGCCACCACACCGATGAGCTGAGCGGTGTCCTTGGCCGGGCAGGCGTGCGGACCCGCGCTCCAGGCGAGGTGTGCCCGCTTGCTGAGCTGCTGCCGGGAGGCCGACAGCGCGGGGTCGGTGTTGGCCGCCGCGATGGAGACCAGCACCAGATCGCCCGCCCGCAGCCGGGTCCCGGCGAAATCCACGTCGGAAACCGGGTAATGGGGGGCATAGTTGGACATCGGCGGGCTGTTCCACAGCACATCGTCGAGGGCGTCCTCGACCAGCAGCCCGGCTCCCGCGTACCGCTCGTCGGAGAGCAGCAGGAGCAGCGCGTTGGCGATGAGGTTCCGCTGCGGCTCGGCGCCGGAACCCAGCAGCAGGACCAGCTGGTGAACCATTTCCTCGTCGGTCAGCTGGGAATGGTGCTGCATAAGCCAGGAGGTGACATCTTCCCCGGGCTGCCTGCGCTTCAGTGCGACGAGTTCGCTGACGCTCTGGCCGAGCACCTCGTTCGCCTTCTCCGCATTGATTCCGTCGAAAATCCCGGAAATGCCGAAGATGACCCGGTCGCCGATTTCCGCCGGGCATCCGAAGAGCTCATTGAAAACAAACAGCGGCAGCAGTTTGGCATAATCATTGAGCAGATCGGCCGAGCCGCGGGCGATGAACTGGTCCATCAGATAGTCCGCGACCCGCTCGACATGGCGGCTCAGTCGATGCGTATCCACCTTGGCCAGGCTGTCGGTCACCGCCTGACGCAGCCGCATATGCTCGGCGCCATCGGTGAACATGCAGTTCGGCCGGTATTCCAGCAACGGGACCACCGGATTGTCCCGGGTGACCTTGCCCTCGTTGTAATCGCGCCAGCGGCGCGAGTCCTTCCGGAAGGTGTCGGGGTTCTGCAGCAGCTGAAGGGCCGCCGAGTAGTCCGTGACCAGGGTGGCCTCGACCCCCGGGGAGAGCTCGACCGGTGCGGCCGGGCCGTACGAGCGCATATACGTGTAATAGGCACCCGGATCGGCGGCGAACTCCGGCCCGTACAGCGGCACCCGCTTGCCACTGCCATGGGCGGGGCAGCCGGGTGGTGGCACCGCCGAGAAATCCGATTGCATGTTCATCAGGTGCTCCTAGCGGGTACGTTCCTGTAGGTAACGGACAAGCGCCATCAGGGCATTGGCCGATGACTTCTCGTCACGTGCGTCACAGGTGACGATGGGGGTCTCGGGCAGCAGATCGAGCGCCTCGCGCAATTCCTCGTCGGGGCGGGTCGGCGTGCCGTCGAAGTGATTGACGGAAATCGCATAGGGGAGTCCGTAGTGCTCCACCAGGTCGATCACCGGGAAGGATTCCTTGATGCGTTCGGGATCGACGAGGATCAGTGCCCCGAGAGCGCCTCGGGTCATGTCCTCCCACACCTGGACGAAGCGTTCCTGTCCAGGCGTGCCGAAGAGATACAGGACAAGTCTCTCGCTGAGCGTGAGACGGCCGAAGTCCATGGCCACGGTGGTCGTGGTCTTGCCTCGCGTGCCCATCAGGTCGTCGACGTGGGCCCCGGCCTGAGTCATCCGCTCCTCGGTGCGCAGCGGAGGGATCTCGGACATGGTGCCGATGAACGTCGTCTTTCCGACCGCGAAATGCCCCACGACCAGGATCTTGGCCGCGATCTGCACCGCTTCGTTCAGATAGACGCCGTCATCCGAAACGGGCCTGGAGCCCATCCAGCACCTCCTGAAGGAGCGAAACGTCGACAAGCTGCGCGGGAGGCGCGGGGGCACGGGTGATGAGGTACCCGTCCGATGAGAGATCGGACAGCAGTACCTTCACGATGCCGATCGGGAGCCCCATATGCCCCGCTATCTCGGCAACCGAGAGATAACCACCCGCGCACAGCTCCAAGAGCCTGCGCTTCTCCGGATCAAGATGACTGGGAGGTCTCTGTTCGGAGGCGGTGACCAGCGTGATCAGGTTGAACTGGTCATTCTCCGGGAGCCCTCGACCGTTGGTGATGACATACGGTCGCACTAATTGAGCGGACTCGGGCTCCTGCTCGCCTGGTGCCGTCATGCCTGAATACCGCTGTTTTCGCGAGGTGGTGTGGTCAGCGCCTTGCCGAGTTGCCCGACAAGCTGCTGCATCCGGAAGGTGATGTCGGCCATGTCGACATCCGGGGCGGAGGAGACCGCCAGATACGCGCCCTCACCCGCGGAGATGAGGAAGACCCAGCCACCGTCGAACTCGACCAGGGTCTGGCGCCATGTCATATGGGTGCCACCGCAGAAGCCGGCCATGGTGCGGCTGAGCGACTGGATGCCGCTCATCGCCGCGGCAACGGTGTCGGCCTCGTCCTTTTGGACCTCTTGAGAACGGGCCATCAGCAGACCGTCGGCGGAGACCAGGATCGCATGACGAGCCCCTGGTACTTCCAGGGCGCTCTCAAGCATCCATGACAGGTCGTTGTTCACTGAGGATCATGCCCTTCCCTGTTCGGGTTTGCTGAGCGTCCGGACTGCGTCCCGCGCTGGAACGCGCCCATGATCGAAGCGGCTTCCTCGCTCGTCCGGGCCGGGGCACTGGTGGAGTCTGCTCTGGGAACGATGGAAATCGACCCCTTACGGCGACGTTTGGGCAGGCCCCCGGCGGTGGCACCGCTGACGGTCGAACCGCTGACGGTGGAACCGGTCATGGTGGAACCGCTCGCCTGCGGCTGCTCGGCCGCGGCGGGAACGTGGGTCGTCGGCTGCTCTTCCGGCTCGGGCATATTGGTCAGAAGGTCCTCGGGGAGAAGCACGACCGCGCGTACACCACCGTAGGGAGAGGCCGAATCGACGGACACCGTGAAGCCATAGCGCGCGGCGAGCACACCGATCACCGCGAAACCGAACTGCGGCGGATTGCCGAGTCCCGTTACACCGGTGGCGTGCGTGGCCGAGAGCAGCTTGTCCGCCCGGTTCTTCTCCTCCTCGTTCATACCGACACCGGCGTCGTCGATGATGACGCAGACGCCCTTGGGGACGGTGCGGATGGTGATGTCGATCGGCGAGTCGGGCGCGGAGTAACTGGTCGCGTTGTCCAGAAGCTCGGCCAGCGCCAGCGCGACCGGTTCCACGGCCCGGCTGACCAGAGCGAAGTTGCTCTGTGAGCGGATCTCCACCCGGGTGTAGTGACGGATGCGGCCCTTGGCGCTGCGGACCACGTCGTACACCGACGCGACCGCGCGCTGCCGGCCCAGCCAGCCGTCACACAGCACCGCGATGGACTGTGCGCGCCGCCCGAACTGCGAGTTCATGTGGTCGATCTCCAGGAGGTCCTGGAGAAGCTGGTGCTCGCCGTATTTGTCCTGTGTCTTGGAGATCGCCAGCTGCTGCTCGTTGGCGAGGCCCTGAAGCGTACGCATAGCGGACTTCAGCGCGCTCTTGGTGGCCTCCTCGGCGCGGTTGTGAGCCTCCTGCACCGCGTCGGCGTAATTGTTCTCGAGATCGGCCGCGCGTTTCTCTAGCTCCGCCTTCTCCTGGCGCAGATTCGCTCGCGCCTTTCGCCCGCGCACAATGGCGGTTGCGGCGAGAGGCGTGCCGGCGATCAGGGCCCAGAGCGCTGGATCCTGTAGATATTGCGTCATTGAGACTCTCTTTAAACGACTAGACCGCCAGGGACTTTAGGGAGGTGTGGTGCGTTATGCGTCTGGAATGTTCCTGAGCAGCGGTAAGTCAGCGCCCGTACGGCGCCCGCGGGTTCCGGGGACATCGCACTCGTCTTGCCGGCGGCAGCGCGCAGGCGTCGGTGCGCCGGAACGGCTCCATATGCCCAACTGGCGGCATAATGCTCCTCAGAGTGGGGATCCTCTCGGCTGATGTGCCGGATCGCCGTGTGTCTTACGCGCCCTTGGCTCGCCTGGCAAGCGCGGTGATCGTATCACCGGTATCACTGGGCCCCGTGCATGTGCCCCAGTCCCATTCGTTCACCTGACGTCGTTTCAGCCACACCGCCAGTTCACCGCGTTGACCGACGTCAGGGCATGTCCCGGGGGTTCGTATCGGGGCGGCGCGGGCAACCGCCGAACGGCGGTCGCAGCCATCAGATATCCGGGCATTCGACCCGCGCTGTGCGTGGGTGGTGAAGGGTGTGTGGAGATGAATGGGGAATTCCGCCGGACATTCATCCCGGTCATTACTCTCTTATTCTCTTTGTTCTGCTTATTCACTTATTTCTCGTGTTGCCCGTTACTTCCGACAGGCCGGAGGGGGTGACGGGTCGCGGGTATCGTCGGGGCGTGTCGGAACAGCCCCGTGACAGCTCCGCTCCCACCCTCTTCACCTGGGAGTTCGCCACCGATCCCTACCCGGCGTACGCCTGGCTACGCGAGCACGCCCCGGTGTACCGGACCACGCTGCCCAGTGGTGTCGACGCCTGGCTGGTGACCCGTTACGCCGATGCCCGGAAGGCGCTGGCCGATCCCCGGCTCTCCAAGAACCCCCAGCGGCACAGCGCGGCGGCCCACGCAAAGGGCAAGGTGGGCATTCCCGGCGAACAACGTGCCGATCTGATGACACATCTGCTCAATATCGACCCTCCCGACCACACCCGGCTGCGGCGGCTGGTCTCCACGGCGTTCACCCCGCGCCGGGTGGCCGCGTTCGCCCCTCGGGTGCAGACCCTCACCGATCAGCTCATCGACGCCTTCGAGGAGAGGGGAGAGGCGGACCTCATCCATGAGTTCGCCTTCCCTCTCCCTATTTATGCGATCTGCGATCTGCTCGGGGTGCCGCGCGAGGACCAGGACGACTTCCGGGACTGGGCCGGCGCGATGATCCGGCACGGCGGAGGCCCGCGCGGCGGAGTGGCCCGCGCCGTGAAGCGGATCCGCGCGTATCTGGGCGAGCTGATCCACCGCAAGCGCCTGGAGCTCGTGGAGCGGAGGGAAGAAGAGGACGGGGAGGATCTGATCTCGGGGCTGATCCGGGCCGGCGACCACGGGGAGCACCTCACCGAGAACGAGGCCGCGGCCATGGCCTTCATCCTCTTGTTCGCCGGCTTCGAGACCACCGTCAATCTCATCGGCAACGGCGTCTACGCACTCCTGCGCCATCCGGAGCAGCGTGCCGTCATGCAGCGGGCCCTGGAGGAAGGGGACGAGCGGCTGCTGGCCGCCGGGGTCGAGGAGCTGCTGCGCTACGACGGTCCCGTGGAGATCGCCACCTGGCGGTTCGCCACCGAGCCGCTCACCCTCGCGGGGCAGCGCATCGCCGAGGGGGAGCCGGTGCTGGTGGTGCTCGCCGCGGCCGACCGGGACCCCGAGCGGTTCGCGGAGCCCGATGTGCTCGACCTCACCCGCCGCGACAACCAGCACCTCGGCTACGGCCACGGCATCCACTACTGCCTCGGCGCCCCGCTGGCTCGGCTGGAGGCGCAGACCGCGATCGCCACCCTGCTGCGGCGCCTGCCCGGGCTGCGGCTCGCGGCGGATCCGGAGGATCTGCGGTGGCGCGGCGGGCTCATCATGCGCGGGCTGCGCACGCTCCCGGTGACCTGGAATTCCGCGGACCACTGAGGCGTCCAAGCCCCTTTCGTACGGACATTGGTGACGAATGATCAGCCGTGTGACCTCGGCGTGACCTGGGATACATCGGCTTGTGATGATCGAGTGCCCTCGCTATGTTCACCGGCAACCGAGTTCGCCATAGAGAGGGCAATCGCATGCGTTCCGGTAATGGTCGACACCGTCGCCCCCGTCAGGCTCCGGCCATCATCGTCGCGGCGGGGGTCACGGGAGCGAGCATCGCCCTGCCCCTCTTCGGGGCCTCGGGCGCCCAGGCCGCCGACACCGCCACCTGGGACCAGGTCGCCGAGTGCGAGAGCGGCGGTATGTGGAGCGCCAACGAGGGCAACGGCTTCTACGGCGGGCTGCAGCTGACCCTCGACATGTGGAAGGACTACGGCGGCACGGAGTACGCCCCGCGCCCCGACCTGGCCAGCCGTTCCCAGCAGATATCCGTCGCCCAGTCGATCCTCGGCGACCGCGGCCCCGACGCCTGGCCGAGCTGTGCGCTGGGCGCCGGGCTCACCGACGGCTCCGGCGCCCCCGATGTGAACCCCGGCGGCACGGCCACCCCCGACCAGGGGACCGGCCGGGGCGAGGCGGGGGACCGGGGCCGGGACGGCTCCTCCTCGCCGGAGGCGGACCGTTCGGGTACGTCCGACGGCACCGGTGAGCCGGATTCGTCCGGATCGACCGAGGAGCCGGAGGTCCCCCACACCTCCAAGTCCCCCGACGGGCTGGACGGCTCGGCATCGGGCACCCGGACGCCGGGGGGTTCGGCCTCGGACGACCCGGCATCGGACGGCTCGAACGGCTCGGGCGACTCGGCGTCGGACGGCTCGAAGGGGTCCTCGGCGGATCCCTCCGCCGACCCCTCGCCCTCCGGCCGCCACCGCGGCTCCCCGGACGCCGGGGAGCGGGCCGATGACGGCGGCGCGGCGGACGGCCAGCCCTCCGGCCGCCACGCTTCGCGGGGCGCCGCGGACCGCGACCAGAGCCCCGCGGGCGACGATTACACTGTTCGCCCCGGTGACAATCTGTCAGGGATCGCCGAGGACCGGAATGTGGCCCGAGGTTGGGAAGGGCTCTACGAGAGCAACGAGGAGCTCATCGGAATCGACCCCGACCTGATCATCCCTGGTCAGCGACTTGACCTCTCCATCAGGGAGCAGTGATTCGGGGGGAATTGCCCGATCTGGTTCCGGTGAGACATACATCTCGTCACAATTTCCGGGCCACACCTCCTGTCCGATCTCTCCTCACCCGGCCCTACCTGCGCCGATGTGGGCCGGGTGAGATCAATTACAGCCCCATTCGCTGCCCTTGGGGTGTTTGAACGTTCTCGGGAGGTGTGTTTAACGTCTTTCCGCTCGCCACCGCGAGCACCGTCGATCGTCACGCCGAATCCTGCCGGCGGTCGGGGGGAATCCGACGCGTCAGCGCCGAAGGCAGGAGCGGGGGACCCAAGGTAGGTGCCGAGTGGCCTGTGGACACGGGCTCGTCGGCTAGGGGTGAAGCCGGGCGCGATCACATCGCGACCGGCCGGGCAACTCACGTCCGAACCCGACAGCTCACCTCGTAGGCGTCGGTGAGGAAACGAACCAACGATGCTGAAGTCCAACGGGAAGCACCGCCGTCCCTCCAAGGCCACCCGTATCGCCGCGCTCACCGGTCTCGCCGGTGCCGCCGTGGCCGCGCCCCTCATCGGGGCGACCTCCGCCTCCGCGGCCACCAGCTCCCAGTGGGACCAGGTCGCGCAGTGCGAGGCCGGTGGCAACTGGTCGATCAACACCGGCAACGGCTACTACGGCGGCCTGCAGTTCTCGAGCTCCACCTGGGCCGCGTACGGCGGCACCGCCTACGCCCCCACCGCGGACAAGGCCAGCAAGAGCCAGCAGATCCAGATCGCCGAGAAGGTCCTCGGCAGCCAGGGCAAGGGCGCCTGGCCGGTCTGCGGCAAGGGTCTGACCTCCGGCGGCAGCCCGTCCGCGCCCTCCGCGCCCTCCGCGCCCTCCGCGCCCTCCGGTTCGCAGGACCAGCCGTCGGCCTCCACCAAGTCGGCGCCGGCCGCCCAGCCTGCCCAGCCGAAGGCGCAGCCGCACTCCGCGCCCGAGCGCGCCACGCGTGAGCAGCCCCGTGGCCCGATCAAGAAGGGTGACGGCGAGTACAAGGTCAAGTCCGGCGACACCCTCGGCTCGATCGCCAAGGAGCACCACGTCAAGGGCGGCTGGAAGAAGCTCTTCAAGCTGAACGACGACATCGTGGAGAAGGCCGACCTGATCTACCCGGGCCAGAAGCTCCACCTCGGCTGAGCCGGGTGAGCACCTGAGAGCCGAGCCCCGGTCGGGCGTGCCGCCCCTATGGCGCGCCCCGCCGGGGCTCCCCCATGACCGGATTCATCAGAAATCTGGATATGTGATTCGGAATCTGGCTTTTTGTGTCACGCCCCTGTCTCGTGGGGCGGGCGAACGCGGGGTGCAGCCCTCCGGGCCCGTTAGGCTCGTGCTGCTACCGCAGACCCATACGAAGGAGAACCTCGTGCCGTCCATCGACGTCGTCGTAGCTCGCGAGATCCTCGACTCGCGAGGCAACCCCACGGTCGAGGTCGAGGTCGGCCTCGACGACGGCAGCACCGGCCGTGCCGCCGTTCCGTCCGGCGCCTCCACCGGCGCCTTCGAGGCCCTCGAACTCCGTGACGGCGACAAGAACCGCTACAACGGCAAGGGCGTGGAGAAGGCCGTCCTCGCCGTCATCGAGCAGATCGGCCCCGAGCTGGTCGGCTACGACGCCACCGAGCAGCGCCTGATCGACCAGGCGATGTTCGACCTGGACGCCACCCCGGACAAGTCCTCGCTCGGTGCCAACGCCATCCTCGGCGTCTCCCTCGCGGTCGCGCACGCCGCCTCCGAGGCGTCCGACCTCCCGCTCTTCCGTTACCTCGGCGGGCCGAACGCGCATCTGCTGCCGGTCCCGATGATGAACATCCTCAACGGCGGGTCGCACGCCGACTCCAATGTGGACATCCAGGAGTTCATGATCGCGCCGATCGGCGCGGAGTCCTTCTCCGAGGCCGTGCGCTGGGGCGCCGAGGTCTACCACACCCTGAAGTCCGTGCTGAAGGAGCGCGGCCTGTCCACCGGCCTCGGCGACGAGGGCGGCTTCGCGCCGAACCTCGGCTCCAACCGTGAGGCCCTCGACCTGATCCTCGAGGCGATCAAGAAGGCCGGCTACCAGCCGGGCCAGGACATCGCGCTCGCGCTGGACGTCGCCGCCTCCGAGTTCTACAAGGACGGGTCGTACGAGTTCGAGGGCAAGTCCCGCACCGCCGCCGAGATGACCTCGTACTACGCCGAGCTGGTCGCCGCGTACCCGCTGGTCTCCATCGAGGACCCGCTGAACGAGGAGGACTGGGACGGCTGGAAGACCATCACCGAGCAGCTCGGCGACAAGGTCCAGCTGGTCGGCGACGACCTCTTCGTCACCAACCCCGAGCGGCTCTCCCGCGGTATCGAGAACGACACCGCGAACGCCCTGCTGGTCAAGGTCAACCAGATCGGCTCGCTGACCGAGACCCTGGACGCCGTCGAGCTGGCCCAGCGCAGCGGCTACAAGTGCATGATGTCGCACCGCTCCGGTGAGACCGAGGACGTCACCATCGCCGACCTGGCCGTCGCCACCAACTGCGGCCAGATCAAGACCGGCGCCCCGGCCCGCTCCGAGCGGGTGGCCAAGTACAACCAGCTGCTGCGCATCGAGGAGATCCTCGACGACGCCGCGGTCTACGCGGGCCGCTCGGCCTTCCCGCGCTTCAAGGGCTGACCCGCGTACGTCCTCAAGTAGCAGACACGTCTGACACCCGTCCCCGGCCGCGGTCCCGTACCGTGACCGGGGACGGCGTTACGCGTCACTCAAGCGAAGTCATCATCGGGGAGGCGACGTGCCGGCGGATCGCGAACGGTTCTCCACCGCGACCAGGCTCAAGGCGCTCGGCGAACATGCCGCCGCCCGGGTCTACCGGGTGCGGACCAAGCGCCGCCGGGGCCGGCTGACCGGCCGCGCGGCCCTGCTCGCGCTGGTCGTCTGCTCCCTCGTGGTGGCGCTCGCCTACCCGATGCGGCAGTACATCTCCCAGCGCTCCGACATCGCCGAGCAGCGGAGCGAGGCCCAGCGCGCCCGCGAGGACGTGAAGAAGCTGCGGGAGCGGAAGGCCCGGCTGCGCGACCCCGCCTACACCGAGCAGCAGGCCCGGGAGCGGCTGCACTTCCTGATGCCGGGGGAGACCGGCTACAGCATGGTGGACGGCAGCGGCGCCACCGAGCGCTCCACCGACCAGGGCGCGGCCGGCCGCCCCTGGTACTCCAACCTCTGGGACGCCGTGGACACGGCGGACGCGGCGGGGGCGGGCAGCGCGCGCCGCTGAGGCGCCGCGCTGTGGCCGCCGGTCGCACCCGGTGACGAATCGAAACGAAGAAGAAGAACTTCCCACTCATGGATACGCCCCCGCCCCAGACGGAGCCCACCGCGCCCACCGACGCGGACATTCACGCCGTACGGGAGCAGCTCAGCCGTGTGCCCCGGGGTCTGCGTGCGATCGCGCACCGCTGCCCCTGCGGCAATCCGGACGTCGTGGAGACCGCGCCGCGGCTCGAGGACGGTACGCCCTTCCCGACCCTCTATTACCTGACCTGCCCGCGCGCCGCGTCCGCGATCGGCACGCTGGAGGCCGAGGGCGTGATGAAGGAGATGACGGCCCGGCTGGCCTCCGATCCCGAGCTCGCCGCCGCCTACCGCGCCGCCCATGAGGACTACATCGCGCGCCGCGACGCCATCGAGGTGCTCCAGGGCTTTCCCAGCGCGGGCGGGATGCCGGACCGGGTGAAGTGCCTGCACGTCCTGGTCGCCCACGCCCTCGCGGCCGGGCCCGGGGTCAATCCGCTCGGGGACGAGGCGTTGGCGATGCTGCCGGAGTGGTGGCGCAAGGGCCCGTGTGTGAGCCTCTGCGGGGCCGAGGACACGGGCCGGGAGGAGAGCGCATGACCCGCGTCGCCGCCGTGGACTGCGGCACCAACTCGATCCGGCTGCTGGTGGCGGACGCCGATCCGGCCACCGGGGAGCTGAGCGAGCTCGACCGCCGGATGAAGATCGTCCGGCTGGGCCAGGGTGTGGACCGCACCGGCCGGCTCGCCCCCGAGGCGCTGGAGCGCACCTTCGCCGCCTGCCGCGAGTATGCGGAGGTGATCCGGGAGCTGGGCGCCGAGCGCATCCGCTTCGTGGCCACCTCCGCCTCCCGGGACGCCGAGAACCGCGAGGAGTTCGTGCGCGGGGTCGTGGAGATCCTGGGCGTGGAACCCGAGGTGATCACCGGGGACCAGGAGGCGGAGTTCTCCTTCACCGGGGCCACCAAGGAGCTCATGGGCCATGATCATGTGGCCGGGCCGTATCTGGTGGTGGACATCGGCGGCGGTTCGACGGAGTTCGTCGAGGGCGGCGAGGGGGTGCGGGCGGCCCGCAGTGTGGACATCGGCTGCGTCCGGCTGACCGAGCGCCATCTGGTGATCGACGGCCGGATCACCGATCCCCCGACGGAGGATCAGCTCGCCGCCATGAAGCGCGATGTGGAAGCGGCGCTGGACCTCGCCGAGCGGACCGTGCCGCTCACCCGCGCCTGCCGCCCCGCGGACGGCCACGCACTGGTCGGGCTGGCCGGTTCGGTCACCACCGTGGCCGGGATCGCGCTGGGTCTGCAGGAGTACGACTCCTCCGCGATCCACCACTCGCGGATCACCGTCGACCAGGTCCGTGAGATCACCGCGAAGCTGCTCGGGTCCACCCACGCCGAGCGGGCGGAGATTCCGGTGATGCATCCGGGGCGGGTCGATGTGATCGGCGCGGGGGCGGTCATCCTGCTTTCGATCATGGAAAGGACCGGCGCCGAGGAGGTCGTGGTGAGCGAACATGACATCCTCGACGGCATCGCCTGGAGCATCGCCTGAGCGGGCGGAATAACGTATGAGCGGCCACGGACCCCCCTTCGGGGGCCTTCCGTGAACCGCCTCCGAGAAAGTTCGTGAAACTCTTCACATGAAAAAGGCGCCTGGTGGCCGGCCGATGCGGCCCTCCGGGGCGGTTTCGGTGGCCGGGCCCCGTCATTGACCGGATCGTGAGGTGTCAGGGGGGTGTCGCGGGCCCCGGGGCGGACCGCCTGGTCTACTCCCGAGTTCAACCACAAGCCCTGCTCAGAGGGGTCGGGAACGTGCCGATCCGCCTCATGGTTCCCCTCCGCGGATATGGCATCCGTCACGGGGGCGGCGGAGTGTAGCAGATACCGTCACCATGCTTGTGAAGGGGCTCACGAGGTCCCCCTCGGGAGGTGCTGGATACTCGAAACATGAGCACCACGGAGCGTCCCAGGATCCTCGTTGTAGGCGGTGGGTACGTAGGCCTGTACGCGGCACGCCGCATCCTCAAGAAGATGCGGTACGGCGAGGCGACCGTCACGGTCGTCGACCCCCGCTCGTACATGACGTACCAGCCCTTCCTCCCCGAAGCTGCGGCCGGCAGCATCTCCCCGCGCCACGTCGTGGTTCCGCTGCGGCGCGTGCTCCCCAAGGCGGAGGTCCTCACCGGCCGAGTGTCGACCATCGACCAGGACCGCAAGGTCGCCGTCATCCAGCCGCTCGTCGGCGAGACGTACGAGCTGCCCTTCGACTACCTGGTCATCGCCCTCGGCGCGGTCTCCCGCACCTTCCCGATCCCCGGTCTCGCGGAGAACGGCATCGGCATGAAGGGCATAGAGGAGGCCATCGGCCTGCGCAACCACGTCCTCGAGCAGCTCGACAAGGCCGACTCCACCACGGACGAGGAGATCCGCCGCAAGGCGCTCACCTTCGTCTTCGTCGGCGGTGGCTTCGCCGGCGCGGAGACCATCGGCGAGATCGAGGACATGGCCCGCGACGCGGCCAAGTACTACCCGAACGTGAAGCGCGAGGACATGCGCTTCGTCCTCGTCGACGCCGCCGACAAGATCCTCCCCGAGGTCGGCCCGAAGCTCGGCCAGTGGGGTCTGGAGCACCTGCAGAAGCGCGGTGTCGAGGTCTACCTCAAGACCTCGATGGACTCCTGCATCGACGGCCATGTCGTCCTCAAGAACGGCCTCGAGGTCGACTCCAACACCATCGTGTGGACCGCGGGCGTCAAGCCCAACCCGGCGCTGGCCCGCTTCGGCCTGCCGCTCGGCCCGCGCGGCCATGTGGACACCGCCCCGACCCTCCAGGTCCAGGGCACCGACTACATCTGGGCCGCCGGCGACAACGCCCAGGTCCCGGACCTCGCCGTCGGCGAGGGCGCCTGGTGCCCGCCGAACGCCCAGCACGCGCTGCGCCAGGCCAAGGTCCTCGGTGACAACGTGATCTCCGGTATGCGGGGCTTCCCGCAGGGCGAGTACAAGCACGCCAACAAGGGCGCCGTCGCGGGCCTGGGCCTCCACAAGGGCGTCGCGATGATCGTCTTCGGCAAGATGAAGATCAAGCTGAAGGGCCGGCTCGCCTGGTACATGCACCGTGGCTACCACGGCATGGCCATGCCGACCTTCAACCGCAAGATCCGGGTGATCGCCGACTGGACGCTGGGGATGTTCCTCAAGCGCGAGGTCGTCTCGCTCGGTGCCATCGAGAACCCCCGCGAGGAGTTCTACGAGGCCGCCTCCCCGGTCAGCGCCGCCGCCGCGGTCAAGCCGTCGGCACCGGCCGAGAAGGCCAAGGCGTCCTGACCTCCGGGCCGGACCCGCACATCTGACGCCGAGGGCGTCCGCCATCCGTGGGGCGGACGCCCTTTCGTCTGCCCGCCGATGGCCCGCCTTTTGAAGCTGTTTTGCCGATTCCAGACGTGTCGGCGGGACTGTAAAGCGGGTTCCATGGTGTTTACGTGGTGAGTGAATCTTCCTGACTCGCCATCACGGAGGTGTGACATGTCCGACGCCGCTGGGCGGATCGACACCCTGGCCAAGGAGATGCTGGGAGCCCCCCTCCCGATCCGCGTCCGCGCCTGGGACCACAGCGAGACCGGCCCGCCCGGCGCCCCCACCCTGGTCATCCGGCGCCGCCGCGCGCTGCGCCGGCTGCTGTGGCGGCCGGGCGAGCTGGGCCTGGCCCGCGCCTGGGTCGCCGGAGACCTGGATGTCGAGGGCGATCTGTACGACGCCCTGGAGCGCCTGTCCGGGCTGCTGTGGGAGCGCGGCCCCGCCACCGCGCCGCGGTCCCGGCTCAGCACCGGCATCCAGGTGCTGCGCGACCCCGCGCTGCGCACCGCCGCCCGTAAGCTGATCGCGCTCGCCGGGCCCGGGCTGCCGCCGCCCCCGCCCCGTGAGGAGGCGCGGACCGGTTTCGGACCGCTGCACTCCCTGCGCCGCGACAAGAAGGCCATCAGCCACCACTACGACGTCGGCAACGACTTCTACGAACTGGTGCTCGGCCCCTCGATGGTCTACTCCTGCGCCTACTGGGACAGCCCGGACGCGGCGCTCGAGGACGCCCAGCGCGCCAAGCTGGACCTCGTCTGCCGCAAGCTGGCCCTGCGGCCGGGCCAGCGGCTGCTGGACGTGGGGTGCGGCTGGGGCTCGATGGTGCTGCACGCGGCCCGCGAGTACGGGGTGCGCGCCGTCGGCGTCACGCTCTCCGAGGAGCAGGCGGCGTACGCCCGTAAGCGCATCGCGGACGCCGGGCTCACCGACCAGGTGGAGATCCGGGTCCAGGACTACCGCGAGGTGCCGGACGGGCCCTACGACGCCATCTCCTCCATCGGCATGGCCGAGCACGTGGGCTCCGTGCGCTACGCCGAGTACACCGCCATCCTGCACCGGCTGCTGCGGCCCGGCGGCCGGGTGCTGAACCACCAGATCGCCCGGCGCCCCCAGCCGGACGAAGAGGCGTACCACGTGGACGAGTTCATCGACCGGTATGTCTTCCCCGACGGTGAGCTCGCCCCGGTCGGCCGGACCGTCACCCAGCTGGAGGAGGCGGGCTTCGAGGTACGCGATGTGGAGGCCATCCGCGAGCATTACGCGCTCACGCTGCGCGGCTGGGTCGCCAATCTGGAGCTGTCCTGGCCCCAGGCCGTGCGGCTGACCTCCCCGGGCCGGGCCCGGGTCTGGCGGCTCTACATGGCGGCCTCCGCCCTCTCCTTCGAACGCAACCGGATCGGGGTCAACCAGATCCTCGCCGTCCGCACCCCCGAGAGCGGCACGTCGGGGCTGCCGCTGCGCACCCGCGACTGGCGCGGCTGAAACGCGGACGTCCCCGCCCGCCCCGGTGAGGGGGCGGACGGGGACGTCCGGTAACGGCCGGCCGATCGGCTCGCCGCTATTCGGCCTTGATGGCCATCAGCATGTTGAGCTTGGAGGCCCGCCGGGCCGGCCACAGCGCGGCGATGACGCCGACCAGCGCGGCCATCAGCAGGAACAGGCTCATCCGGGCCCACGGCAGCACCAGCTCGTAGGTCGGCAGCTCGGCGGCGATCAGCTCACCGGCCGCCCAGCCGAAGAAGACGCCGAGGCCGATGCCGAGCACCCCGCCGAAGAGCGAGATGACCAGGGACTCCAGCCGCACCATCCGCTTGATACCGGGGCGGTCCAGGCCGATCGCCCGCAGCATGCCGATCTCCTTGGAACGCTCGAAGACCGACATCGCCAGGGTGTTGATGACCCCGAGCACCGCGACGATCACGGCCATGCCGAGCAGCCCGTAGAGCATGTTCAGCATCAGGGTGAAGGCCTTGGCGATCTCGTCCGAGAGGTCCTGCTTGTTCTGGATCTTGATCGCGGGGTTGTCGCCGAGCGTCTTCTTCAGCAGGTCCTGGGTGTCCTGCGTGGCGCCGCCCTTGGTCTTCAGCATCACCTGGAAGTCGGCGACGGTCGTCATGTGCGGGGTGACCGTGGCGCTGTCGAGCATGACGCCGTGGACCATCTGGTTGCCCTCGTAGACACCGCCCACGGTCAGCTTGCCGTTGCTGCCGTCCTCGTAGGTCACGGGGATGGTGGAGCCGACCTTCCAGTGGTTCTTGTCGGCGATCTTGTCGTCGACGAGGACCTTGGTGCCCCCGAGCGCCCCGAAGGAGCCCTCGGTGAAGTCCACGTTCACCAGTTCCTTGATGGCCTTGGGGTCGACGCCCATCAGGGTGTCGGTGTCACCGGCGACCCGGGCCGGGGAGGAGCGCAGCGGGCTGATCGCGCTGACCTCGTCCACCTTGGCCAGGGTCTTGGCCACCTCCGGCGACAGCGGCCGGGTGCCGTCCCCGCCCATGCTGACCACGTAGTCGGACTTCAGTCCGTCGGCGGCCATGTTGTTGATGCCCTTCTGCATGCTCCCCGCGATCACCGTCATACCGGTGATCAGGGTGAGCCCGACCATCAGGGCGGAGGCGGTGGCGGCGGTACGGCGCGGGTTGCGCACCGCGTTCTGCCGGGCCAGCTTGCCGGGCATCCCGAAGATCCGCAGCACCGGGGAGGCGGCCGCGATCAGCGGCCGGGACAGCAGCGGGGTGAGGACGAAGATGCCGATCACCAGGACGGCCGCGCCGAACGCCATCGGGCCCTGGCCGTCGCTGCCGCCCATGCCCGCACCGGCCACCACCAGGGCGACACCGGCCGCCGCCAGGATCGAGCCGATGGTGTTGCGGAGCACCAGACCACGGGTGGTCGGCGCGGCGTGCACGCTGTTCATCGCGGCGACCGGCGGGATCTTGGCGGCGCGGCGGCCGGGCAGCCAGGCGGAGAGCACGGTCACCACGACGCCCACGAGCACCGAGACCAGCACGGTGGTCGGCGCGACGATCAGCGGACCGTCCGGGACGCTGGCCCCGGTGGAGTTGAGCACCGAGCGCAGCAGGGCGCCGATGCCGACACCGGCCGCGAGGCCCACCACGGCCGCGACGGCGCCCACGAAGGTGGCCTCCATCAGCACCGACCGGGTCACCTGACGGCGGGTCGCACCCACCGCGCGCATCAGGGCGAGCTCCCTGGTGCGCTGGGCGACCAGCATGGAGAAGGTGTTGACGATGATGAAGATGCCGACGAAGAGCGCGATCCCGGCGAACACCAGCATCGCGGTCTGCATGCTGCTCATGCCCTCTTCGATCGCCTTGGCCTGGTCCTTGGCGAGCTTCTCGCCGGTGGTGGCCTTGGCCTGCTCGGGCAGGACCTTGTCGAGCGCGGACTTCAGCGTCGCCTGCGAGGTGCCCGCGGCGGCCTTCACGTCGATCTCGTCGAACTGCCCGGGCTTGGCGAACAGCTTCTGGGCGGTGACCGTGTCGTAGAGCGCGAGGGTGCCGCCGGCCGCGACATTGCCGTCGTCGGTGGTGAAGACGCCGACGACCTTCTCGTTGCGCACCGGGCCGTCGACGGAGACCCGGATGGAGTCCCCGGCCTTGTACTTGCCGCGCTCGGCGGTCTTGGAGTCGAGCGCGATCTCACCCGCGGCCTTGGGGGCGCGGCCCTCGGTCATCGTGTACCGCGGGTCCTTGCCGTCGGCCCCCGGGTAGTAGTTGCCGCCGCGGTTGGAGAAGCCGCCGCCGAGCAGGTCGCCCTTCTTGTCGGCGAGGGCGGAGTAGCCGTTCACGACGCCGTAGGCGGAGGCGGCGCCGGGCACCTTGGCCGCCTTGTCGAGCACCTGCTGGCTCAGCCGGGGGGCCTCACCGGGGATGGCGGAGTCGTCGTCCTTCTTGTCCGGGCTGATGGCGACGTCGACGCCCTGGAAGCCCTTCTGGGAGCTCTTCTGGTAGGCGTCGGAGATGGTGTTGGTGAAGACCAGGGTGCCGGCGACGAAGGCCACGCCGAGCATCACGGCGAGCACGGTCATCAGCAACCGGGCCTTGTGCGCAAGCACATTGCGCAGGGCTGTACGGAGCATGGGTGTCAGTCCTGAGGGGTGGGGAGGGGAGTGCGAGGCGGCGAACCGAAAAGGCGGATGGGGGCGCGCCTCGCGTCAGCTCGTACGGCCCTTGGCGTCGAACCGCTTCATGCGGTCCAGGACCGAGTCGGCGGTGGGGTTGCGCAGGTCGTCCACGATCCGGCCGTCGGCGAGGAAGACGACGCGGTCGGCGTAGGACGCGGCGACCGGGTCGTGGGTCACCATCACGATCGTCTGGCCCATCTCCCGCACCGAGTTGCGGAGGAAGCCCAGGACCTCGGCGCCGGAGCGGGAGTCCAGGTTTCCGGTCGGCTCGTCGGCGAAGATGATCTCCGGCTGGCCGGCCAGGGCGCGGGCCACCGCGACGCGCTGCTGCTGACCACCCGACAGCTGGTTGGGCCGGTGCTTGAGCCGCCCGGCCAGGCCGACCGTGGCCACGACCTTGTCCAGCCACGCGGAGTCGGCCTTGCGACCGGCGATGTCCATCGGGAGGGTGATGTTCTCCAGCGCGTTCAGCGTCGGCAGCAGGTTGAACGCCTGGAAGATGAAGCCGATCTTGTCGCGGCGCAGCTGGGTGAGCTTCTTGTCCTTGAGCGTGGTCAGTTCGACGTCGCCGATCCGGGCCGAGCCGCTGGAGATCGTGTCGAGACCCGCCATGCAGTGCATCAGCGTCGACTTGCCGGAGCCCGAGGGGCCCATGATCGCGGTGAACTCCGCCTGGCGGAACTCGACCGAGACCGAGTCCAGGGCGATGACCTGGGTCTCGCCCTCGCCGTAGACCTTGGAGAGATCGGTGGCCCGGGCGGCCGCCGCTGAGGTGCGGTGGGCGGTTTCGACGCCGAAGGGGGTGGTGGTCACGGTGGATGACTCCTGTCGTGCTCTACGGGAGTGGGCGGGACGTCACTCCATGGTTCCGGTTGTGAAGGGGGACGGGATCAGCCCGTGCTCCGGTTCTGCGGGGGGTCTCGCGATGTAGGTGGTGGTGGCGGAGTCCTCCTTGAGGAGGAGAAGACACCCCGGGCGGGGCGTCGAGATTGCGTCAATCCCCAGTTAATGGGGGTTCAGGGCATATCGGCAGGTCCAATGGCCGTCGGCATCTTCGGGTACCCCGCCCCGCTGCTGATGCACCCTCAGTTGCCAATAAAATAAGACAACCTCGGTCCGCGGATTCACTGTGCGGGGGCATGTCCCCGGATAGGCTCGTGCTGCTCTCTTCCAGGGGAGGGCCGTATGCGCTCCGTACGGCCCAGGGGGAACCGCCGCCCGGATGGTGGAATGCAGACACGGCGAGCTTAAACCTCGCTGCCCCTCGCGGGCGTACCGGTTCAAGTCCGGTTCCGGGCACCTTCAGATCCGGTGGGCGCACTCAGCGTGTGTGGATGGTCGCCCCATGTGCGTGCGCGGGGCCCGCAGGGGCCTCGCGCGGTCTCTCCCTGCGTGAAAAGATCCTCCTTGGGCACTAGGGTGCTTTCTTTGCTTACCTATTACTCTTGAGTCAAGGTCGCGCCCGGCGGCCATGGAGGAGTGAGATGAGGAGCAGCAACCCGGTCTTCTCGCGACGGGGGTTCAGCCGCAGCGGCGGCTACGCCGGTTTCGGCGCGGCGCCGCAGGCCGGGAGCCCCGTCGCCGGTCAGGGCAATCCGTACGCGCAGACACAGGCGCCCACGAACCCCTACGCGGCGGGCGACCAGCAGAATCTGACCCCCGAGCAGCTGCAGCAGATGTACGGCGCGCCGCCGACGGCGCCGCCGCAGACCGGCCGGATGACGATGGACGACGTCGTCATGCGCACCGGTATGACGCTCGGCACCGTCATCGTCGCCGCCGCGGCCGCGTGGATCGCGCAGCTTCCGGTGGGCGTGGGCATCGGTGCCGCGCTCGTGGCGATGGTGCTCGGTCTCGTCCAGTCGTTCAAGCGCACGGCCTCGCCCGCGCTGATCATGGGTTACGCCCTCTTCGAGGGTCTCTTCCTCGGCGTCATCAGCCAGGTGTACAACGAGCGCTGGTCCGGCATCCCGATGCAGGCCGTGCTCGGCACGATGGCCGTGTTCGTCGGTGTGCTCGTCGCGTACAAGACCCGTCTCATCCGGGTGAACGCGCGATTCCAGCGCTTTGTGCTCGCCGCCGCCATCGGCTTCGTGCTGCTGATGGCGGTCAACCTGCTGTTCGCCGCCTTCGGCGGCGGGGACGGCCTCGGCTTCCGCAGTGGCGGCCTCGGCATCGTCTTCGGCCTCGTCGGTGTCGTGCTCGGCGCGGCGTTCCTGGCGATGGACTTCAAGCAGATCGAGGACGGCGTCCGGTACGGCGCTCCGCGCGAGGAGTCCTGGCTGGCGGCCTTCGGGCTGACGCTCTCGCTGGTGTGGATCTACCTGGAGCTGCTCCGGCTGATCTCCATCTTCAGGGACTAGCGCCCGTGGTGCGGGCCCCGTCCGCACCACCCGCTCCCACCCGCACCACCTGAAAGGGCCCGCGGAGGCGATGACCTCCGCGGGCCCTTCTTCCTGTGCGGCTTAAGCCGCCCGGTTCGGTGGGTCTGTCATACACGCTTCTGCCTCCGGGCAGCGGCTACAGCAGCTTGCGCGCCGCACGCCTCAAGTCGTGTTCATGGATGATGGCCTTCGCGTGGCCGTACGCGAGCTGGTGCTCGCCGCGCAACCAGCTGACCTTCTCCTCGAAGCGGAAGAAAGCGGGGCCGTCGTCGACCGTGCGCAGCCAGTCGGCAACTTCACGGCCCGTGCACTGGGGGATGCGGGAGAGTAGGTTCCGGTGAGTCTCGTCGGAGAAGATTTGGGACATCGGCGCCTCCGGACGCTTCCATGCCGGCCCCCGGGTCCATGGCCCGGGTTTCCTTCAGCTCACCGTGCCTGAGTGTTCGCCCGTTGGCAACAGTCCCTCAGTGGCGCATACGCTCGGAGCGTGGATGATACGACCCCCCTCCTGACCGCCGTCGACCGGCTCGCCGACCGGCTGCGGGCCCTTCCGCAATCCCGGCTTCGCGCGGGCGCGGCGGCCGAAGGGCTGGCGCTGGCCAGGGAATTGTCGGCGCGCGCACAGCGCCTGGAGGAGCCGGGAACCCCGCCGCGGACCATGCCGGACGCGGGGCTGTTCGTGATCGCCGACCAGGTCGCGGTGGCCGGACATGACTTGGTGCATGCGCTGGAGCGTGCGCCGGGCGGCTCCGGGGGCGGCCGGGCGGCGCAGGGGGTCACCGAGGCGGTGGCGCTGGTGGTGGAGACGGCCCGGCGCTGCGGGGTCTGAGAGCGCCGGCCGGAGGCCGGGGGCTGCCCTTACAGCGAGGCGATGACGCGGTCGGCCAGGACGTACACATTGTCCTCGCCGCAACCGAACGTGAGCGCATACGCACCGGAGACGCCGGAGCCGCCGAGCAGCACCGGGGTGGTGCCCTCGCGCAGCGCGTCCGCCAGCCGGTCGGCCGTCTCGCGGTGGCCCGGGGTCATGCAGATCGTGGTGCCGTCGGCGAAGACATAGACATCGAGGGTGCCGAGGGGCCCGGGGCGCACATCGGACAGCGGGGTGCGGGCGTCGGCCAGCTCGGTGATCCGGGTCACCGTACGGTCGTGGTCGGCCACGGGTGACGACGGGGAGAAGTCGGGGTGGGACGGATGGCGCCGGCGGGCCGCCGCGAGCTCGGCCGACTCCCGGGGCTCGGCCGCCGGCTCCGGCTCGACGCCCAGCTCCAGCTCCACCTCGGCCTCGACCTCGGGCTCCTGGTCCCCGGCGGAGTCCAGGGCCTCGGGACCCAGCGCGTCCAGGCCGAGCAGCGGTTCGAGCCCGGCCAGATCGGCCTGGCGGGGCACGAAGAGCTGCGCGTCCTGGGCGGAGTCCTCGCCGTATCCGCCCGCCCCGCCCAGCAGGGAGTGGGCGTCGGCCGTTCCGGCGGAGTCCCTGGCCTCCTGGGCGGCCCAGAAGGCCCGCGCCTCGGCCAGCTCGCGCTCCCGCTCCTCGGCGAGCGCCTCGGCCACGGCCGCGCGTATCTCGGCGGCCGGGGTGGCGCGGGGTGCGGGCACCGTCACGCCGTTCTCCTCGCCGCCTCCGGCCGCCCGGGCGCCGGCGGCGACGGTGGCCGCGAGCTCGGCGCGCAGCTCACAGATCTGCCGGCGCATACCGCGCGCGGTGTGCAGGGCGGCCGCCCCTACGGCCGTGGCGGTCACCGCGGCCAGGAGGAGGGCAAGAGTCGTGGGGCTCACTGACGTACTCCCGGTTGGCTGTTGATCCCCCGAATTCCTACCTCAGCTTGAGGCTTATCGCCTCCCGACGTCAGTGCATACCATCACCAAATGGACAGAATTCGGTACCGGAAGGGCCTTTGGTCACCGGTGCTGAGCTGGGCAGACGGCTCTCCCCCAGGACCTTTGTCACATCCTGGGGGAGATTCGGTCACGGCTCGATCGAAACCAGTGTCTCAGACGCGGGGCGGCCGGGCCCCCCGGCCCGGTCCGGATCGGTCCAGCGGCTCGGCCGGGCTCGGCCGCCCGGCTCAGGCCGGTTCAGCTCAGACGCTCGATGACCATCGCCATGCCCTGGCCGCCGCCGACGCACATGGTCTCCAGGCCGAACTGCTTGTCGTGGAACTGCAGCGAATTGATCAGCGTGCCGGTGATCCGGGCGCCGGTCATGCCGAAGGGGTGGCCCACGGCGATCGCACCGCCGTTGACGTTGAGCCGGTCCAGGTCGATGCCCAGATCGCGGTAGGACGGGATGACCTGCGCGGCGAACGCCTCGTTGATCTCCACCAGGTCGATGTCGCCGATCGACATCCCGGCGCGGGCCAGCGCCTGCTTGGACGCCTCGACCGGTCCGTACCCCATGATCTCGGGGGAGAGGCCGGAGACGCCGGTCGACACGATCCGGGCCAGCGGGGTCACGCCCAGCTCCCGCGCCTTGGTGTCGGACATGATCACCAGCGCCGCGGCGCCGTCGTTGAGCGGGCAGCAGTTGCCCGCGGTGATCCGGCCGTCGGGGCGGAAGACCGGCTTCAGGCCCTGCACGGCCTCCAGGGTGGTGCCCGCGCGGGGGCCGTCGTCCTGGCTGACGACCGTGCCGTCCGGGGTGGTCACCGGGGTGATCTCGCGCTCCCAGAAGCCCTTCTTGATGGCTTCCTCGGCGAGGTTCTGGGACCGGACGCCGAACGCGTCCATGTCCTCGCGGGTGACGCCCTTGAGTCGGGCCAGGTTCTCGGCGGTCTGGCCCATGGCGATGTACACATCGGGGAGCAGGCCGTCCTCGCGCGGGTCGTGCCAGTCCTCGCCGCCCTGCTCGGCGCGCGTGGCCGTACGGGCCTCGGCGTCCGCGAACAGCGGGTTGTGGGTGTCCGGCAGCCCGTCCGAGGTGCCCTTCTTGGCCCGCGAGACCATCTCGACGCCCGCCGAGATGAAGACGTCGCCCTCGCCGGCCTTGATGGCGTGCATCGCCATCCGCGAGGTCTGGAGGGAGGAGGAGCAGTAGCGGGTGATCGTGCAGCCGGGGAGGTGGTCCATCCCCATCTGCACGGCCACGACCCGCCCCAGGTTGTGCCCCTGCTCACCGCCGGGCGCCCCGCAGCCGAGCATCAGGTCGTCGATGTCGCGCGGATCGAGCTCGGGGACCTTGGCGAGCGCGGCCTGGATGATCTCGGCGGTGAGGTCGTCCGGGCGCAGATCTTTGAGCGATCCCTTGAAGGCGCGGCCGATGGGAGAACGGGCTGCAGAGACGATCACTGCTTCGGGCATCACGGCTCCATGGGGGCGGGGGTGCGGGCTGGGACTGTGAGGGAAGTTACCTGCACGTATCGACAGGGTCACGGGGTGCGGGCTGTGACGCGGAACTCTTTTTTCCAAGCGTACGCTCAGCGCCCCCGGGTTGGCGTCGCCCGCGACGCTTCGTCTCACGCCCCACGGGGCGCCCATACGCCCCCGGGCGCCGCCCGCCCGGGGCCCAGTGCCCCCGGGCCCTGAATATGGGCCGAGCGCCCGCTACCCGGGCGGGCGGCCGATTCCGGGGCCGACGCCCTCGCCCCCGGCGCGCCCAGTACTTGATCTGGTGCAACTAATTCATCAAGCGATTTCGAGAGGGATACCCCACCCCCCGGGCCACGGAGGCTGCCACCCACTCGGCGGACGGTGACGAGGGCCCGGCCGGCCACGGCCCGCTGTCCGGTGTCGGCCTGGCGCCCGGGCCACGGAGGCTGCCCACCCTGGCGGCCGGTGGCGAGGGACCAGCACGGCCCGCTGTCCGGCGTCGGCCTTGGCCCCGTCGGCGGGGGCCGCCACCGGCCTCTGCCCCTTGCGGCCCGGCGGTCGGCGGCGAGGGCTCGGCGGGGCACGTCCGCCGCCGCTGCTGAATTGCGCCGAAGGCGCGAGGCGAGACTCGCGCCCGGCCGGGCAAATCAGTCCGCCCTGGAGGGACATGGCGGCCGGGGCGCGGCCACAGAGGCTGCTACTGGCCCGGCGGCGCGGGCCCGGCCCGGCACCTCCTCCTGTCCGGCGCTGCCGTTGACCCCCGCCGGCGGAGGCCGCCACCGGCCCTCGCCGACTCCGGTCCGGCGGCGGCGCGGGCCCGGCGCGGCACTGCCCGCTGTCCGGCGTTTGCCTCGGTCCCGGCGGTGGGGCCGCCACCGGCCTCTGCCCTTGCGGCCCGGCGGTCGGCGGCGAGGGCTCGGCGGGGCACGTCCGCCGCCGCTGCTCAATTGCGCCGAAGGCGCGAGGCGAGACTCGCGCCCGGCCGGGCAGACCAGCTCCCACCGAAGGGGCCCGCGCCGCTGGTCCAGGGACCCGAGCCGCTAAGCGCTCGCGGGAAGTGCCGTGAGGTGCGGTCGTTCATCCGCGGCGGTGTCGTGGCTGGTCGCGCAGTTCCCCGCGCCCCTTCGGGGCGCACCCGAACCGCACCGGACGTCATCGAGGCCGCTTAGCCCAGGGGCCCGGGCTTGGCCGGGGTCAGCAGCCCGACGGGGGCGGGGGGCTCGGGGACGAGGTGTCCGTGGAGCCGGACACGGCCGCCGGCTCCCTCGTCGCGGGCCGATGACGCCGCAGCAACCGAGCCCAGGGGCCCCGAGCCGCCGTGACCTCGGTGCCCCCCTCCGCGGCCGCCTCGGCCGCCGCCGTGGCGACCGGCAGGATGCCCTCGTCGAGCGTCTCCGGGGCCTCCTCGGGCCACAGGCCCAGCGAGTCGCACAGGGTCGGCAGAACGGCCATCGAGGCCGTCGCGTACCCCTCCGCCGAGGGGTGGAAGTTGTCCGGGCCGAACAGCTCGCGCGGATTGGCCGCGAACTCGGGGCCCAGCAGATCGCCCAGCGAGACCGTACGCCCGCCCTGCTCCACCACCCCGATCGTCTGCGCGGCGGCCAGCTGTCGGCTCAGCCGCCGCGCAACCCAGCGCAGCGGCTGATAGACGGGCTCGATCGTGCCGAGGTCGGGACAGGTGCCCACCACCACCTCGCAGCCGCTCTCGCGCAGCCTGCGCACCGCGTCCGACAGCAGCCGCACCGACTTGGCGGGCGGCATCCGGCGGGTGACGTCATTGGCCCCGATCATGATCACGCATACGTCGGGGAGCAGCTCCGCATCCTCCAGCACCAGCGTGACCTGGCGCTCCAGATCGCTGGACTGCGCCCCCGGCAGTGCCACGTTCCGCAGGTCCACCGGGCGCTCGGCGACCGCCGCGAGCCCCGAGGCGAGCAGCGCGCCCGGTGTCTGACTAGGGCGGTGGACGCCCTGTCCGGCGGCCGTGGAGTCGCCGAGAAAGGCCAGCCGCAGTGGGGGCTGGCCGGTCCTGCGGGCGAAGGCGAAGCCATATCGGCCGTCCGCGCGCGGCGGAGGGTCGTCCGACCCGCCCACGACCCGTTTCGCATGGGACACCTCAGTGAGCAACAACACGGCGGTCACCCCGCCCAGCAGCCCGATCCCGCCGCCCCCGTACGCCGCCGCGGCCGCGATCCGCCGCGCCACCCTCGCCCTCGACATCGACATGGGTCCAGCCCACCTCCGTCCGCACGCGCACGCGCTTCTTTCTCCTTTGTACGCCTCGCTAACAACTTGTTGCCCCGCACAGCCTTCCTCCCAACGCACAGCCTTCTTCCCCGAGCACAGCCTTCTTCCCCGAGCACGGGCTTCCTCCCCACGCACGGGCCGCAGCGCGCAGGCGCGCAATAAGCTGACAGCACGGCGCCGCGACGGCGGCCGCCCCGACGCGGAGATCCCGCGGAACCGGACCAGGAGCAGGTGTGCAGTACTACGAATCGATGATTGAGCTGGTCGGCAACACCCCGCTGGTGAAGCTCAACACCGTGACCGAGGGCATCCGGGCAACCGTCCTGGCCAAGGTCGAATACTTCAATCCCGGCGGCTCGGTGAAGGACCGGATCGCGGTGCGGATGATCGAGGCAGCCGAGCGCTCCGGTGAGCTCAAGCCGGGCGGCACCATCGTCGAGCCGACGTCCGGCAACACGGGCGTGGGCCTCGCCATGGTCGCCCAGCGCAAGGGCTACAAGTGCATCTTCGTCTGCCCGGACAAGGTGTCCACGGACAAGATCAACGTGCTGCGGGCCTACGGCGCCGAGGTGGTGGTCTGCCCCACCGCCGTGGATCCCGAGCACCCCGACTCGTACTACAACGTCTCCGACCGGCTGGTCCGCGAGACGCCGGGGGCCTGGAAGCCCGACCAGTACAGCAACCCGAACAACCCGCTCTCCCACTACGAGTCCACCGGCCCCGAGCTGTGGGAGCAGACCGACGGGAAGATCACCCACTTCGTCGCGGGCGTCGGCACCGGCGGCACGATCTCCGGCACCGGGCGCTATCTGAAGGAGGCGAGCGAGGGCCGGGTCCAGGTGATCGGCGCCGACCCCGAGGGCTCGGTCTACTCCGGCGGCTCCGGCCGCCCGTATCTGATCGAGGGCGTCGGTGAGGACTTCTGGCCGACCGCCTACGACCAGACCGTCGCGGACGAGATCGTCGCGGTCTCCGACAAGGACGCCTTCCAGATGACGCGGCGGCTGGCCAAGGAGGAGGGGCTGCTGGTCGGCGGCTCCTGCGGCATGGCGGTCGTGGGCGCGCTGAAGGTCGCCGAGCGGCTCGGCCCGGACGATGTGGTGGTCGTGCTGCTGCCCGACAGCGGCCGTGGCTATCTGTCCAAGATCTTCAACGATGAGTGGATGGCCGACTACGGCTTCCTGGAGGAGGACGGCCCCTCGGTGCGCGTCGGCGACGTCCTCCAGGGCAAGCAGGGCGGACTGCCCTCGCTGGTCCACATGCACCCCGACGAGACGGTGGGCGAGGCCATCGACGTCCTGCGGGAGTACGGCGTCTCGCAGATGCCGATCGTCAAGCCGGGCGCCGGGCACCCGGATGTGATGGCCGCCGAGGTCATCGGTTCGGTGGTGGAACGCGAGCTGCTGGACGCCCTGTTCGCCCGCCGCGCGGAGCTGACCGACCCGCTGGAGAAGCACATGAGCCCGCCGCTGCCGCACGTCGGCTCCGGTGAGCCGGTCGAGGACCTGATGGCGGTGCTGGGCACGGCGGACGCGGCGATCGTGCTGGTGGAGGGAAAGCCGAAGGGTGTGGTGAGCCGGCAGGACCTGCTGGCGTACCTGGCCAGCGGCGTCAAGTAAGCGCACAGCAGCGGGCTCAACGGGGCCCAACTCGCCCTCCGGGGGAGGCCCGCCAGGGCTTCGGGGAAGTGGTACGCACGTGTCACGCGCCCGCAGCACAGGGTTAACACAGCTCCGGCAGATTAGTGGGTGTCGGAAGGACGACACCGACACCCAGGATGAGGCGACAGGACCTCCGGAGCGGCTCCCGGACCTCCATGGTCGCCTGGACGCGGAAGTCCGGCCCTGACCCGGCCCGCGTCCCCCGCGGGGACCGCCGTCGTCCCGCCCTCGGTGCCCAGCACCGGGGTGCGGCGGTCCCCGCGCAGTCTTTTTGGCGCTCGTTGCGCGAAAATTCCGGGATAACGCTCGATAACCACCTAGGCGTTGATGCGCGCCGAGCGATGAATGTAAACCCCTTTTGGCGTTCGTGACGCACCTGGATCGAGGCTTAGACTGATCAGGCGGCGCGCGTGTATACCGCACGTACCGTGCGTACCGCCGGAAAGGCAAGGGAGACTTTATGGGCGACAGGGCGGGAAATTCCACGCAGACGGCGTCACATTGGGGTGTCTATCGGGTCGAGACCGATCCGGAGACGCACCGAGTTCTGTCCGTCGGCGGAGTGCCCTTCGACCCGGACCCCTCCCCGATCCAGCGCAGCCTGCCGGATGTCGTGCACGGTGGACTGCGTATCGACCGCCCGTATGTCCGTGAGGGCTATTTGCGCTCGCGTAAGGCGAGCCGCCGCGGCCGCGGCGCGGAAGGCTTTGTCCCGGTCGGCTGGGACCAGGCGTACGAGCTGATCTGCGAAGCGTTGCTGGAAGCCCGGGAGGAGTTCGGGAACGAGTCGATTTATGGCGGCTCTTACGGCTGGGCGAGTGCCGGCCGTCTGCACCACGCGCAGAGCACGCTCAAGCACTTTCTGTCGCTGTTCGGCGGCTTCACCGAGAAGGCAGGTGACCATAGCTTCGGCGCCGCGGCGGGGGTCATGCCGTATGTCATGGGGCGGGCCGACATCCCGCATCTCGTGGTGCGCTGGAATGAGATCATCGGCCACACCCGGCTGCTGGTGATGTTCGGCGGCGCGCATGTGAAGAACACCCAGATCGATAACGGCGGCGCGGTCAACCACGAAAACGCCCACTGGTACGCAAAAGCCCGGCAGGCGGGCATCGAGGTCGTCAACATCAGTCCGTCCCGCGCGGATGTGATGGACTCGGCCGGTCCGGAATGGGTGCCGATCCGCCCCAATACCGATACCGCGATGATGCTCGGCCTGGCCCACACTCTGGTCTCCACGGGACAGCACGACGCCGGTTTCCTGGACCGTTACTGCTCCGGTTATCCACAGTTCGAGCGCTATCTGCTCGGCCTGGACGACGGAGTCCCCAAGGACGCGGCCTGGGCGTCACGGATCACCGGAGTGCCCGAGGCGACGATCACCGGACTGGCCCGGCGGATGGCGGGGACCCGGACGCTGATCAACACCAGCTGGTCGGTACAGCGCGCGGACCATGGTGAGCAGCCGGTGTGGATGACGGTCGCGCTGGCCTCGATGCTCGGTCAGATCGGCCTGACCGGCGGCGGTTTCAGCATCGGGTTCGGCGCGCTGAGCGGGAGCAACCTGGCCCGCCCGGCAGGCATCCCCCGTCCGACGAAGCCGATCGGCCGCAATCCGGTGCCGTTCCGGGTGCCGGTGGGCCGGTTGAACGACGCGCTGCTCGACCCGGGAGGCCGGCTCGAGTACAACGGAAAGGTCATCGACCTGCCGCACACCGAGGTGATCTACTCGGCCGGCGGCAACCCGTTCCACCACAACCTGCATCTCAACCGGTTCCTCGAGGGCTGGCAGCGGCCGGGAACGGTGATCGTCCACGAGCAGTGGTGGAATCCGCCGGCCAGGTTCGCCGACATCGTGCTGCCCTCCACGACGACGATGGAGCGCAACGACATCGCCGCTCCCGCGCACGGCAAGTACTGGATCGCGATGCACCAGGTCGTGCCGCCGTACGCCCAGTCACGCAACGACCTGGACATGTTCGGCGAACTGGCCGACCGGCTGGGCTTCGGCTTCGCGTACCACCAGAACCGCGACGAGATGCAGTGGCTGCGCCATATGTACGACGAGGCGCGGCTCATCGCTGAGGAGCGCGGCTTCGACCCACCGGACTTCGACAGCTTCTGGAAGGGCGAGGCCTACGAGTTCGCGGTGCGGGAGGCCGAGCCGGCGCTGTTCGCGGACTTCCGTGCCGACCCGGACGCCGCTCCGCTCAACACACCGTCCGGCCGTATCGAGCTGTTCAGCGAGACGATCCGGTCCTTCGGCTACGACGACTGCCCTCCGCACCCCTCCTGGATCGAGCCGGCCGAGTGGCTCGGCGGGGCGCTCGCCGAGCGCTACCCGCTGCACCTGCTCAGCAACCAGCCGAAGAACAAGCTGCACAGCCAGCTCGACCACGCCCCGCTGAGCCGGAAGGCCAAGATCGGCGGCCGTGAACCGCTCCACATCACCCCACGGGACGCTGCGGCCCGCGGACTGGCCGACGGCGATGTGGTGCGGGTCTTCAACGACAGGGGAGCATTCCTCGCCGGTGTCCGCTGCGATCCGGACCTGCTGCCCGGAGTGGTCCAGGTCTCCACCGGCTCGTGGTACGACCCCATGGAACCGGGGGTGCCCGGGAGCCTGGAGAAACACGGCAATCCGAATGTCGTGACGCTCGACAAGGGCACCTCACGGCTCGCGCAGGGCTCGGTGGCCCAGACATGCCTGGTGGAGGTCGAGAAGTGCGACGATCCCCCCGCCGTCACGGCATTCGACCTGCCCCGGATCGTCACCGCGGAGCAGGCGTAATACCCACACTCCCGCCGGTACGGCCGTAACCCGCCGGGGCGCGGGTCGGCTACCCCGCCGGGGCCCGGCCGGCTACACCTCCTCGCTGTCGGCGGACGCCCCACGGCCCCGCCGCAGCCAGGAGAAGCCCCCCGCGGCGTGGACCGCGTTGACCCCGAAGATCCCCGCCCAGGTGATCAGCAGGCCGGGCAGACCCTCGTTCACCACGCCGATCGCCGACAGCGGGATCGCCAGCACCAAGGAGATCCCGACGAAGGCGAAGCGCTCGCCGACGCCCATGCCATGGGCCTGGTCCGCATGCGTGCCGGTGGCGTACGGGCGGGTGCCGCGGGCCGCCGCCATCTGCTGTTCGGCGAGCTGGCGGCGGACATGCCGGTCCGCCGTATCGTTGAAGCGCTGCTCGACTTTGTCCATGAAGGAGTCGACCAGTTCCGATTCGTACTCCGCACCCAGCTCCTTACGGGTCTGCAGGGCCGCGTCGAGTTCTTTTTTCAGATCCGGGTCACGGGCGTCCATACTCAATGACGGTACGGTCGCGGGGACGCTTTGTCGGTAGGGCTAGCCCCCGAAAGACGCGCGGGCGCGAAGAGGTACACCCTGGTACCCCCGGCCCGCTGTGGAAGGAGTCAGTTCCGTGACCGCACCTCTCCTCACGTCCCTCGCCGCGCCCGGCGGCGACCGCCCCGACGCGCTGAGCGTCGGCGGCCGCTCCCTCTCGCGCGAGGAACTGCTCGGTGCCGCGGGCGCGGTGGCGGCCCGTATCGCCGGTGCGCCGGTCGTCGCGGTCCGGGCGACCGCGACCCCGGAGACGGTGGTCGCGGTGGTCGGCGCGCTGCTGGCCGGGGTGCCGGTGGTGCCCGTACCGCCGGACTCCGGCCCGGCCGAACGCGACCACATACTCCGGGACTCGGGCGCCACCCTGCTGCTCACCGGGGAGGCCGTGGAGGCCCCGATCGAGACCGTCCCGGTGGACCCGGCCGAGCGGGCCGCGTGGACGAAGCCGGAGCCGGACGCGGAGTCCACGGCGTTCATCCTCTACACCTCGGGCACCACGGGGGCGCCCAAGGGCGCGCTGATCTCCCGGCGGGCGGTCGCCGCCGACCTGGACGGGCTCGCCGCGGCCTGGGCCTGGACCGCGGAGGACACCCTGGTCCACGGGCTGCCGCTGTTCCATGTGCACGGCCTGGTGCTGGGCGTCCTGGGCGCGCTCCGCACGGGCAGCCGCCTCGTCCACACCGGCAAGCCGACCCCGGCGGCGTACGCGGCCGCGGGCGGCAGCCTCTACTTCGGGGTGCCCACGATCTGGAACCGGATCGTCCAGGACCCGGACTCCGCCCGCACCCTGGCCTCCGCCCGGCTGCTGGTCTCCGGCAGCGCCCCGCTGCCCGCCCCGGTCTTCCGCGACCTCGAACGGCTCACCGGCCAGCGCCCCATCGAGCGCTACGGCATGACCGAGAGCCTCATCACGATCTCCACCCGGGCCGACGGCGAGCGCCGCCCCGGCTACGTCGGCACCCCGCTGGCGGGCATCCGCACCCGGATCGCCACCGAGGAGGGCGCCGAGATCGGCGAACTCCAGCTCACCGGCCCCACCCTCTTCGACGGCTATCTGAACCGGCCCGAGGCCACGGCCGGTTCGTACACCGAGGACGGCTGGTTCCGCACGGGCGACATCGCCGCGGTCGACCCGGACGGCTTCCACCGCATCGTGGGCCGCGCCTCCACCGACATGATCAAGTCCGGCGGCTACCGCATCGGCGCGGGCGAGGTCGAGAACGCCCTCCTGGACCACCCCGCCGTCCGCGAGGCCGCCGTCGTCGGCGCCCCGCACGAGGATCTGGGCCAGGAGATCGTCGCCTACGTCGTGGCCGACGGCATCGGCGAACAGGAGCTGATCGACTTCGTCGCCACCCAGCTCTCCGTCCACAAGCGCCCCCGCAAGGTCCGCTTCCTGGAGGCCCTGCCCCGCAACGCCATGGGCAAGCCCCAGAAGAAGCTCCTGCCCCCGGCCTGACCCGGTCCCTGGCTCCCGGGGGCCCCGCGGTCACCCGGGGGCCTCGCCGTCACCCGGGCTCGGTGGCGTACGGGCGGTCGGGGGTCGGCCCCGGGGCGAGGATCATGTGGTCGGGAACGTGAGCGGTGTCCCGGTGGGCCAGGAGCCAGTAGAGGGCGGCGGGGACGGCGAGGCCGACGAGCCAGGAGATGTCCGCGCCGCCCAGCGGGGCGACGAGGGGGCCGGTGTAGAAGTGCGTTGACAGGAAGGGGAGTTGGGCCAGGACGCCCACCGCGTAGGTGGAGAGGGCCTTCCAGCGCCAGGCGCCGTAGCGGCCGTCCGGGTCGCTGAGGGCGGGGATGTCGTAGCGCTCCTTGGCGATGGCGTAGTAGTCGACGAGGTTGATCGCGCTCCACGGGGTGAAGAAGGTCAGCAGGAACAGCAGGAAGTCCTTGAAGGACGACAGGAAGCTGTCCTTGCCGAGCAGCGCGACCGCCGTGCCCGCGACCATGATCCCGGCGATGTAGGCGGCCCGGCCGCGCGGCGAGAGGGTGGCGTTGCCGCGGAAGCCGCTGATGCTGGTCACCATCGACATGAAGCCGCCGTAGGTGTTCAGGACGTTGATCGTCAGCTTGCCGAGGGCGATGACGAAGTAGAGCAGTGAGGTGATCACGGCCGCGCCGCCGCCGAGGCCGACGATGTAGGAGACCTCGTTGCCGACGAAGGCGTGGCCGGCCGCGGCGGCCGCGAGGGCGCCGAAGGTCATGGACCACTGCGAGCCGAGGACGGTGCCGGCCAGGGTCCAGGAGAAGGTGGCCTTGGGGGAGGTGGCGCGCGGCAGGTAGCGGGAGTAGTCGGCGACGTACGGGCCGAAGGCGAGCTGCCAGGAGGCGGACAGCGACACCGCGAGGAGGAAGAGCGGGAAGTCGAAGGTCCGGTCGTGGAGGAGGGTGGCCAGGTCGGTGCGGTCCAGCAGCCGGATGCCCAGGTAGACGAAGGCCAGGGCGCAGACCACGCCGGCGATCCGGCCCAGGGTGTGGATCAGGCGGTAGCCCACGGCGGCCGCCACACCGGTGATGAGGGCGAAGATGATGATGCCGGTGGTGTCGCCGAGATGGGTGAGTTCGCCGACCGCCTGGCCCGCCAGCACGCTGCCGCTGGCGAAGAAGCCCACGTACATGACGATGACCAGCAGCAGCGGGACGATCGCGCCCCGGACCCCGAACTGGGCCCGGGAGGAGATCATCTGGGGGAGGCCGAGCCGGGGGCCCTGGGCCGAGTGGAGCGCCATGACGGCTCCACCGAGCAGGTTGCCGAGCAGCAGGGCGATGATCGACCAGAAGGCGCCCGCGCCGAAGACGACGGCCAGCGCGCCGGTGACGACGGCGGTGATCTGGAGGTTCGCGCCGAGCCACAGGGTGAACTGGCTGAAGGCGGTGCCATGGCGCTCCGCGTCCGGGACGACGTCGATCGAGCGCTTCTCGACGAGGGAGTCGAGGGCGGCGCGGGAGTCGGTGGCGTCGCGGGAGCCGCGGGAGTCGAGAGAGTCGGTCATGACGGTGTGCTCCTGCCGCTATTTCTTGGTGAGGCCGTTCTTGGCTGCCCAGTCGGCGGCGACCCGGTCCGGGTCCTTCTTGTCGTTGCTCACCAGCTTGTTGAGCCGGGCCAGTTCCTGCGTGGTGAGGGCGCCGCCCAGGCGGGCCAGGGCCTTGCGGACCTTGGCGTCGGCCTTGGCGGAGCGGATGACGGGCACGATGTGCTGGGCGGGGATGAGGGCCTTGGGGTCGGCGAGGATCACCCAGTCGTTGGCCTCGATGTCGGGGTCGGTGGAGAAGAGGTTGGCGACGTCGACATCGCCCTTCTTCAACGCGCCCTTGACCAGGGGGCCGGAGGCGTCGAGGGCCTTGAACTCCTTGAAGGTCACGCCGTAGCGGTCCTTGAGGCCCACCAGGCCGACCACGCGCTTCTTGTCCTCGGCCGGGCCGCCGAAGACCAGCTTGCCGTTCTGCTTGGCCAGGTCGGCGAAGCTGCGCAGACCGTGCTTCTGCGCGGCCTCATGGGTGACGCAGAAGACGTCCTTGTCCTCGGCGGCCGCGTACGACAGGGCCTCCAGGCCGCTGGGGAGGGCGACGGTGAGGGCGTTCTGCAGGTCGCCGGCCTCGGTCTGGGGGGCCTTGTCGTCGAAGTGGAGCAGCAGATTGCCCTGGTACTCGGGGAGCAGATCGATATCGCCCTGCTGGAGGGCGGGGATGACGATCTCGCGGGAGCCGAGGTTGGGCCGCACGCTCGTCTTGATGCCCGCGCCCTTCAGCGCCTCGGCGTAGAGATAGCCCAGCAGCTGGTTCTCGGTGAAGTTGGCGGTGCCGATGACCAGGCCGCCCAGGCTGCTGCCGCCGCCCGAGCCACCGCTGCCGCCGTCGCCCTTGAGCGAGGTGACGCCGCCGCTACAGGCGGCCAGCGCGGGTACGGAGGCGCCGGCGAGCAGGCCGCCGAGCAGTTTCCTGCGGTTCATGGGGTGCTCTCCTCGGATCCGGAGTGGGTCGGTGACGTCAGTGCGCGTGGGCGCGCGGGGGGCGGTTGCGGAACAGCAGGCGTTGCACTCCGGCCAGCGCCAGGTCCAGGGCGATGGCCAGCACGGCGACCAGCACCGCCCCGCCCAGCACCTGCACCAGATCGCGCTGGGCGAGCCCGTCGAAGACGTAGCGGCCGAGCCCGCCGAAGCTGACGTACGCGGCGATGGTGGCGGTGGCCACGACCTGGACGCAGGCCAGCCGCAGCCCGGTCATGATCAGCGGGAGTGCGAGGGGCAGCTCGACCTGGAACAGCACCTGGTACCAGCGCATGCCCTGGCCCCGCGCCGCGTCCCGGACCTCGGGGTCGACGGCGGCCATGCCCGCGTACGTATTGGTGACGATCACCGGGACCGCGAGGGCGACCAGCGAGATGTACACCGGCCACATGCTCAGCCCGCTGGCCAGGAAGACCAGGGTGACCAGGCCGACGGTGGGCAGCGCCCGTCCGAAGCCGGAGAGGTTGATGGCGAGGAACGCGCCGCGTCCGGTGTGCCCGATGAGCAGCCCGACCGGGAGGGCGATGGCGGCGGCGACCAGGGTGGCCAGCAGGGAGTACTGGAGGTGTTCCAGGAGGCGGGTCGCGATGCCGTCGGTCCCGGACCACTGGGAGCCGCTGGTCAGCCAGCGGAGGAGGTCCTTGAGCAGTTCGATCATGTCAGGCACGCCTCCTCAGCCACGGGGTGCACAGCCACTGGATGGTGACCAGCACGGCGTCCGCGACCAGCGCGAGCAGCAGGGACAGAAGGACCCCGGCCACGACGGGGGTGGGGTAGTTGCGCTGGAAGCCGTCGGTGAACAGCTGGCCGAGACCGCCGTACCCGATGTAGCTGGCCACGCTGACCAGGGATATCGCCATCACCGTGGCGACCCGTACGCCCGCCATGATCACCGGGAAGGCGAGCGGCAGCTCGACGGTGAGCAGGGTGCGCAGCGGACGGGCGCCCATCGCGGTGGATGCCTCGCGGACCTTGGTGGGGACGCTGTCGAGCCCCTCCACGGTGTTCCGGAGCAGCACGACCAGGGTGTAGATGGTCAGGCCGGTGATGGCGGTGGTGCGGGTGAGGCCGGTGATCGGCAGCAGCAGGACGAAGATCGCGATGGACGGGATCGTGAACAGGATGTTCGAGAGCCCGAGGAGGAGTCCGCGCAGGGCCCGCACCCGGTGGGCGATCACGGCCAGCGGCAGTGCGATCAGCAGACCGAAGAGGACGGCGGGGACGGCGGTGGAGAGGTGGTCGAGGGTGAGCGTGACCAGGTCGCTTTGGTGATCGGGGAACCAGCCCCAGTCGACGGTCATGCGGTCACGCTCGGGTCGGAGGCCGGGGTGCCCTCGTCGTCGGTCTCGCCATGGGGCGCGGCGGCTTCAGCGGTGCCGGGGGCTTCGTCGGCTTCGGCAGCGTTCTTGAGGGCCGCCGCGCGGCCCGCCTCCGCGTGGCGGCGCCCCGCGAACTCATGTATGCGCTCGCGCCCGGTGACCCCGGTCAGCACGCCGTCGGCGTCCACCCGGGCCACCAGACCGGCGGGGGAGGCCAGCGACTCGTCCAGGGCGGTGAGCAGTGAATCGCCGTCCCGCAGCGCCCGCACCGGCAGCAGCGGCGCCCGGTCGCCCTCCGGCCCCTCGGTGTCGCGCCAGCCCAGCGGCTCACCGCGCTCGGAGGTGACCAGCCGCCAGCGGTCCCCGTCGGCGGGGACGGGCTCCCGCGGCAGATCCGCGAGAGTGGACAGGGAGAGCAGCTTCAGCCCGCGCTCGGCGCCCAGGAAGCCCGCCACGAAGTCGTCGGCGGGGCTCGCCAGCAGTTCGGCGGGGGGTGCGCACTGGACGAGATGGCCGCCGGTGCGGAAGATCGCGATGCGGTCGCCGAGCCGTACCGCCTCGTCGATGTCGTGGGTGACGAAGACGACCGTCTTGCGCAGCTCGCTCTGCAGCCGCAGCAGCTCGTTCTGGAGCTGGGTCCGTACGACCGGGTCGACCGCGCCGAACGGCTCGTCCATCAGCAGCACCGGCGGATCGGCGGCCAGCGCGCGGGCCACCCCGACGCGCTGCTGCTGACCGCCCGAGAGCTGGTGCGGATAGCGCTTGCCGGAGTCGCCGGGCAGCCCGACCAGCTCCAGCAGCTCGGCGGCGCGGGTCCGCGCCTTGCGGCGGCCCCAGCCCAGCAGCAGCGGGACGGTGGCGATGTTGTCGAGGATCGTACGGTGCGGGAAGAGCCCGGCCTGCTGGATCACATAGCCGATGCCGCGCCGCAGCTCGGCGGCGTCCGCCGCGAGGACATCACGCCCGGCCACGCTCACCGTGCCGCTGCTCGGCTCGACCATGCGGTTGACCATGCGGAGGGTGGTGGTCTTGCCGCAGCCCGAGGAGCCGACAAGAACCGTGATGCCCCCTTCCGGGAGTTCGAGGCTGAGCCGGTCCACGGCTGTGGTGCCGTTCGGGTAGTGCTTACTGACGTCCTTGAAGCTGATCATCCGCTTCCCCTTGCCCTGTCTGCATATAGTCATGCACAGTCATAGTCGAGTGAATAGAAGTCAAGAGGTCTGCGTTAATCACCGGTTACTTCTGCTCGCGATGTGGACGAAGTGCCTGGCGGCTGGCCCGGAATGGGCGTTTCGAGAGGGGTTGCCCTGGATGTTGTCTCACATGCTGGATGCTGATGCCGCGGCGGCCGAGGGCACAGGCGGCACAGCTCAGCGCATCACATTGGACGGCCGGAGCCTACGCGTCGTCGATATCGCCCGCTTGGCCGACCGCGTCAGCCGGCCCGCGGCGCCCGACCCGACCGCGCTCGCCCTGGCCGAGCGCGCCTGGGAGACCGCGGACCGGCTGGCCGCCACCGGGCGCGTCTACGGCCGGAGCACCGGCGTGGGCGCCAACCGTACCGAGGACGTCGGCCCGGCCGACTCCGACCACGGGCTGCGGCTGCTGCGCAGCCACGCGGGCGCGATCGGCGCACCGCTGCCCGCGCGCGAGGTGCGCGCCATGATGACCGTCCGCGCCAATCAGCTGCTGGCGGGCGGCGCCGGACTGCGCCCCGCCGTCGTCACCGCGCTGGTCGAGGGGCTCGACAGCGGCGCCCACCCGGTGATCAACGAATACGGCGCGGTCGGCACCGGGGACCTCGCCGCGCTCGCCCAGACCGGTCTCGCGCTCGTCGGCGAGCACCCCTGGGACCTCACCGAGGCCGCCCCGGGGCGCCGCGCCCCCGACCCGATCGTGCTCGACAGCAACGACGCACTCGCGCTCATCAGCAGCAACGCCCTCACCCTCGGCCAGTCCGCGCTCGCCCTCGCCGAGCTGCGGCGGCTGCTGTCCGCCTCGCTCTCGGTGGCCGCGCTCTCGCTGATCGCGGTCGGCGGGTCGTACGAGGCGTACGCCGAACCCGTGCACGCCGCCCGGCCGCACCCCGGCTCCGTCGAGGCCGCCGCCCGGATGCGCGCCCTGCTGGGCGCTCCGGCCCGGCCCACCCCACCGCTCGGGCGCATACAGGACCCGTACGGCTTCCGCTGTCTGCCGCAGATCCACGGACCGGCGCTGGACGCGGCGGAGGCGCTGGAGCGGGTGCTGACCGTCGACTTCAACGCGGCCACCGAGAACCCGCTGATCAGCTCCGCCGACGAGGCCGCCTACCACCACGGCAACTTCTACGCCGCGCACGCCGCCCTCGCCCTGGACGCCTTCCGGCTCGCCGCGCTGCAGACCGCCCGGCTCTCCACGGCCCGGCTCGCCGCGCTCAGCGAACCCGACTTCACCCGGCTGCGCCCCTTCCTCGGCGACGCCGCGCCCGCCAGCTCGGGCGTGATGATCCTCGAATACGCGGCGGGGGCGGCCCTCGGCGAGATGCGCGCGGTCTCCCACCCCGCCTCGCTGGGCCATGCCGTGCTCTCCCGCGGTGTCGAGGAACAGGCCAGCTTCGCCTCGCTCGGCGCCCGCCAGACGCTCCGCGTCGCCGACCACTACCGGCTGGTGCTGGGCTGCGAACTGGTCGCGGCGGTACGGGCGTTGCGCCAGCGCGGTCTGGAACCGGACCCGGAGCTCCCGGCCGGTGTCGCCTTCGCCATGGCGTCGGAAGTGCTCGATCCCCGCATGGAGGACCGGCCGTTGACGGAGGATGTGGCGGTGGCCGCGCGCCTGCTCGACCGGCTGGCAGGGGTATGAGGGACGAGGGTACGAGGGTCAGGAGGACGCGATGAGTACGGACCATGGGGTGAGCGACGGGGTGAGCGGTGCCCGGATGGCGCCACCGGGGGTGCCGGTGGGCGCGGGCGGTCCGGTCGCTGCGACGGCCGCTTCGGCGGGTTCGGTCGCCTCGGCCGCTTCCGGTGCCTCGACCGCCGCCCGGCTGCAGGCGCTCTTCGAGGGCCACCGGCTGACCCCGACCCAGCGGCGGATCGCCCACTGCATGGTGCGGCGGGCCGCGGACGCGCCGTTCCTCTCCAGCGTCGAGCTGGCCGAACTCGCGGGCGTCAGCCAGCCGTCCGTGACCCGCTTCGCGGTCGCCCTCGGCTTCGACGGCTATCCGGCGCTGCGCAAGCATCTGCGCGATGTCGCCCCCGCCGAGCCGGAGGCGGACGAGGGGTCGTACAACGAGTACCAGCAGGCCGTGCAGTCCGAGATCGACAATCTGCGCCATCTCGCCGCGCTGCTGGCCGACCCCGCCCCCGTCGTCCGGGCCGGCCGGCTGCTCGCCGACTCCCGCCCGCTGCTGGTCCTCGGGCTGCGCGCCGCCTCCGCGCAGGCGCGCGGCTTCAGCTACTTCGCGGGCAAGGTCCATCCGGACGTGCGGCTGCTCGACGAGGGCGGCACGATGCTCGCCGACCGCGTCGACGCGGCGAAGCGCGCGGGCGCCACGGCGCTGCTGTGCTTCGCGCTGCCGCGGCATCCGCGGGAGGTCGTGGAGGGGCTGGAGTACGCCCAGGAGGCGGGGCTGACCGTGGTCGCCGTCGCCGACAGCGCCTTCGCCCCGATCGCCCGCCACAGCGATCTGCTGCTGCCCGCGGCGGTCGGCACGGGCCTGGCCTTCGACACCGCGTGTGCGCCGATGCTGCTGGGGCGGGTGCTGCTGGAGGCGATGTGCGACGCGCTGCCGGATGCGCAGGCGCGGCTGGAGGAGTTCGACGCGAAGGCGGCGGAGCGGGGACTGTTCGTGGAGTGAGCGGCCGAGCCGCGGCTGAAGCGGGGTTGAGGGCTCTCGGGGTCCTGACGGCTCTCGGGGCCTGTGGGCTCTTGGGCTGCTCGGGTTTTCCGGCCCGCTCTGTGTCCCGATCCCGTCCCTCTCACCCAATTCTCAGGCATCCTGGCTAGATTCCTCGATTCGACAGGGATTCATCAGGGATTCGCCAGGGTGAGGAGGTCGGTCGTGGGGCGCGGGGCGTATGCGCTGGCACGGGCGGCGGTTGTCGTGAGGGCCCCTGCGGGGTGGCTGTGGTGGCCCGGTGTGCTGGCCGCGGGGATCGGAGCGCTGGTGCCGGGGCTGACCGGGCGCCGGATCGGAGTGCTCGCCGGGGCGGCGCTCTTCCTGATCGCCGCGGTCGTGGTGTTCGTGATGCGCAGGAAGCGGTATCTGGAGCTGGCGCGCGGTGCCTCGCGTGCCGGCAAGTCGGTCTTCCTCCAGGACCGCGCGGTGACCGTAAGGACGCGCCGACGCGCCCTGCGGTGGTGGCTGCTGCTGGCCTTCCTCGCCGCGATCGGCTCGTCCTTCGCCGTTCCGGCGGCGGGCGGGATGCTGCTGGCGGGGCTCGGCGCCGGGCTGTGGGCCAAGGCGCTGTGGCTGGGCCGCTGGGAGCGCGCGAACGAGGTGCTGCTGTGGGTCCGCACCGAGCGGGTCTCCGGCGGGCGCCCCGCGGGCAAGGCGGTGGACGCCTACCAGACGACGGGCATCGTGGCCGGCGACGCGGGGCCGGGCGGCGCGAGGCGCTCCCGCGCGATGGCGGCGGCCGGGCGCTGAGAAGTGCCCGGCGTCGAGGGTCGCCTCTGAGGGGGTCTGAGGGGGTCTGAGGGGGTTGCCCCGGCGGGGTTGCGCGGCGTGGGTCGGTGCGGCGCCGTCTCGCGCCTTCGGCGCCTTGAGCATGGGGGCGGGGGTGCCCTGGCCGGGGTCCGTCGCCGACGGCCCGCCCGTGGGGGCGGGCCCGGTCGCGGCGCCCCTCCGGCCCGGGCTTCGCGCCGCTCCGGACTGCCGGGGGGTTGGGTACCCCTCTCGAAAATGTTTGACAAATTAGTTGCGCCAGATCAAGCGTTTTCCTGAAGGGGGTACCCCCGCCCCCGGTGGAGGGGGCCGGGCCACGCGGGGCCCGCAGTCCGGCAACGGCCTCGGCTCCGGGTCACAGAGGCCGCCACCGGGCTTCGCCCCCACCTGGCCGGTGGTCGGCGACGTGGCCCGCGCCCGCCCCCACCTGGCCCGATGCTCAATCAACGCCAGCCCAGACGAAAGCGCCACCTGTACGGTTCGGACTTCGGAGCCCCACAGCCTGGGCGCCCCGCGCCCTACCGCAACCGGCTCAGGCCCAGCGCATGCTTCGCACCGCTCTCGGTCACGATCTCGTCCACCGTCTGCGGCTCCCGTACCGTCGCGAAGCGCACATCGCCGTCGGGACTCGTCGCGTCGAAGCCGTAGATCCCGGGGCGGGGCAGGCTGTTGTACGCGAAGTGGTTGGAGAAGTAGTACGCGCCGGTGTCCAGCAGGCCGACCAGATCGCCCGCCGCCAGCTCCGGCAGGGGCCGGTCGCGGGCGACCAGGTCGCCCGCGAAACAGCAGGGACCGGCGATGTCCTGGGGCACCTGGCCGTCGGAGGAGCCCCCGGCCTTGGGGCGGCCCTCCGGGTCGTAGGCCGTGACGCGCAGGGGCCAGGCCTCGGGGGCGAAGACCGTACGGGTGGCGAGCTGGGCGCCCGCGTGGGTGACCGCGATCGGGCGGCCGCCCGCGGACTTGGCGTACTCGACCCGCGCCAGCACCAGGCCGGACTTGGCCAGGAGGGACCGCCCGAACTCGGTGACCAGCTTGTACCGCCCGTCGAAGAGGCCCGGCACGGTGGTCCGCAGCAGCTGTGCGTACTCCCGGTAGCTGGGGGTGATCTCGTCGGAGGCGAAGTTCACCGGGAGGCCGCCGCCGATGTCGAGGGCGTCGATCTGCTGTCGGCCGACCGCCCCGTTGATCTCTTCGGCCAGTTCATAGGCGACCCGTATGCCCGCCGCCATCAGCTCCAGCGGACAGCCCTGGGAGCCGACGTGGGCGTGCAGCCGGGTGAGCCAGGGGCGCTCGGCGAAGGCGCGGACGACCCACTCGCGCGCCCCCGGGTCCTGGAGGGCGACGCCGAACTTGGAGGTCGCGGTGGCCGTGCTCATCGCGTCGATGCTGCCGCCGCCCACCTGCGGGTTGATCCGCAGGCCCAGGGGCGCGGGCGGGTCCGCGCTGTGCCCCACCAGCGCGCCGAGCCGGTCCAGCTCCTGTGGGTTGTCGGCGTTGACGGCGATGCCCAGGTCGAGGGCCTCGCACAGCTCCGCGGGGGTCTTGGCGGGGGAGTCCAGGACGATCCGGTCGGGGGTCACCCCCGCCGCGCGGGCCAGCGCCAGCTCGCCGGGGCTGGCCACCTCGCAGCCCAGGCCCTCGTCGGCCAGCAGCCGCAGGACCGGGACGAGCGCGGCGGCCTTGACCGCGAACGCGTGCAGCACGGGGGTGCCGGGCGTGACGACGTCCTCGAAGGCCGCGCGCAGTTCGGCCGCGGCGGCGCGGATCCCGGCCACGTCCAGCAGCCCGACGACGGGCCGATCCGGGCCCAGCAGCCCCTGCTCCACGGCGGCCCGAACGGCCCGTTCGCGCCGGGCGGCCATCGTCACCGGTTTCGAAGTCATGGCCTCAGCCAACCATCCGGGGACGGCTGCGGACCAACTGCCCCGGGGCCGTTCCCGGGGCCGTTCCCAGAGCCGTTCCGGGGGTCTTGCCCGGCGTCGGCCGCGAGCCCCGACAGCAGCGCCAGGCGCCCAGCCGATTCGTGCTCTCCGCCATACCTCCACGCTAGGCGCCCGGCGCGGTCTGAGCCTGCCCTGGTGGCTCCGAGGATGCGTGGGGCCCGGCTGGGGGCGATGGGCGAGGTGACGCTGGGGGCATGAACCATGACGAAACGCGCATCACGTCGGAGCGGCTCATGGCCTCGGACCGACCGCGCTCGGCCACCCGCACCAGCCCCGCCCCGAGGGTTCCCCGGCAGGCACCCCGCCCGAGGGCTCCACCCCGGCACACCGGGCTACAGCTCCAGCACACCGTCCGAGGGCTACAGCTCCACCAGCACCGCCCCGAGGTGACGGCCCGCCACCAACTCGCACAGCGCGCGCGGCGCTTGGCCGATCCCCGTCAGCCGGGTGTACGGATAGCTGAGGGTGCCCTCGCGCAGCGCCCGGCCGAACTCGCGCGTGTACGCGGGCATGGCGTCCTGGTGGTCCATCGCGCTGATGCCGCGCAGGGTGATGCCCCGGGCGATGAGCGCCAGGGTGCTGATCCCGGTCGGGGCCGACGCGTCGTCGGACAGCTGCGCGGCCAGCGCGCCGACCAGGGCGAAACGGGCGTTGCGGCGGGCCACCGCCAGGGCGGCCCGCAGCTGTTCGCCGCCGACGGTGTCGAGGAGGACGTCGATGCCGTCGGGGGCGGCCGCGCGCAGTTGCTCCTCGATCGGTCCGGCGCCGCGGAGGACGACCGCGTCGTAGCCCAGCTCCCGCGTCAGCCGGTCGGCCTTGTCGTGGGAGCCGGTGGAGCCGACGACCCGTTCGGCGCCGTGCAGCCGGGCGAACTGCCCGGCCAGGGAGCCCACGCCGCCCGCCGCGCCGGTGACGAACACCGTGTCGCCGCGCCGTACCCCGGCCCCGCGCACCACCCCCAGCCAGGCGGCGAACCCCTGCGACAGATGGGCGGCGGGGTCCGGCAGCGCCTCGGGGTCGATGGACGCCGCCTGCGCGGCGTCGAGCAGCGCGTATTCGCGCCAGCCCGCGCGGTGGCGGACGAGGGTCCCGGGGGCGAGCTCCGTGCCCGGCGCGCGGAGAACCTCGCCGAGGGCAGGGCCCCGCATCACCTCGCCGGTCTTGTGCGGCGGCCGGGGAAGGCCGAGGGTGTCGGGGTCGGCGAGGGTGAGCGGGCGCATCACGGCGGAGACGCTCATCAGCCGGTTGCGCACCAGCACCTGACCGGGGCCGGGGCTGGGGACGGGAGCGGTGACGACCTCGAAGTGAGCGGGGGTGAGTGCCCCTTCGGGCAGGGCCGCCAGACGGACCTCGCGGTGGGTCGCGGGAAGGGACACGCAGGGCTCCTCGGCGGGCGGAGCGGACACCTTCCGGTGACGCTACCCCGGGGGGCCGGACCGTGCCGTTCGCGTCGCCCGCGAGCCCGCGCCGCTGAACCACCCGGGTGTATGCGCAGCTCCGCGGTATTGACTAGTCATATTCATCGGCATCAAGATGTGAATAACTCGATCCAATCGATGGCAGGGAGGCTTGGCCCCATGACAGGACCGCGACCCGTACGGGCGCCGCGTGGTGCAGAGCTCAGCGCTCGGGGGTGGCAGCAGGAAGCCGCCCTGCGGATGCTGCAGAACAACCTCGATCCGGAGGTCGCCGAGCACCCCGACAAGCTCGTCGTCTACGGCGGCACCGGTAAGGCGGCCCGCGACTGGCGCTCGTTCGACGCCATGGTCCGCACCCTGCGCACGCTCAAGCAGGACGAGACGATGCTGGTCCAGTCGGGCCGCCCGGTGGGCGTCATGCAGACGCACGAATGGGCGCCGCGGGTGCTGATCGCCAACTCCAACCTGGTCGGCGACTGGGCCAACTGGGAGGAGTTCCGCCGCCTGGAGGCGCTGGGCCTGACCATGTACGGCCAGATGACCGCGGGCTCCTGGATCTACATCGGCACCCAGGGCATCCTCCAGGGCACCTACGAGACCTTCGCGGCCGTGGCGGCCAAGAAGTTTCACGGCACCCTGGCCGGGACGATCACCCTCACCGCGGGCCTCGGCGGCATGGGCGGCGCCCAGCCGCTGGCCGTCACCATGAACGACGGCGTCGCGATCTGCATCGACTGCGACCCGCGTGCCATCGAGCGCCGTATCGAGCACCGCTACCTGGACGTCCGCGCCGACAGCCTGGACCACGCGCTGCAGCTGGCCACCGAGGCGCGCGACGCCCGGCGCCCCCTGTCGATCGGCGTGCTGGGCAACGCGGCCGAGCTGGTCCCGCAGCTCCTCGCGATGAACGCCCCGATCGACATCGTCACCGACCAGACCAGCGCCCACGACCCGCTGTCGTATCTGCCGATCGGCGTGGACTTCGACGAGATGGCGTCGTACGCCGCCGAGAAGCCCGCCGACTTCACCCAGCGGGCGCGCGAGGCGATGGCCCGCCACGTGGAGGCCATGGTCGGCTTCATGGACGCGGGCGCCGAGGTCTTCGACTACGGCAACTCGATCCGCGGCGAGGCCCAGCTCGCGGGCTACGACCGCGCCTTCGCCTTCCCCGGCTTCGTGCCCGCCTACATCCGGCCGCTGTTCTGCGAGGGCAAGGGCCCCTTCCGCTGGGCCGCCCTGTCCGGCGACGCGAGGGACATCGCGGCCACGGACAAGGCGATGCTGGAGCTGTTCCCGGAGAACGAGTCGCTGGCCCGCTGGATCAAGATGGCGGGGGAGCGGGTCCACTTCCAGGGGCTGCCCGCGCGTATCTGCTGGCTCGGCTACGGCGAGCGCGACAAGGCGGGCGAGCGGTTCAACGAGATGGTCGCCGACGGCACGCTCGCCGCACCGCTGGCGATCGGCCGCGACCACCTCGACTGCGGCTCGGTGGCCTCCCCGTACCGCGAGACCGAGGCCATGCTGGACGGCTCGGACGCGATCGCCGACTGGCCGCTGCTCAACGCCATGGTCAACGTGGCCTCGGGCGCGTCCTGGGTCTCCATCCACCACGGCGGCGGCGTCGGCATGGGCCGCTCGATCCACGCGGGCCAGGTCACGGTCGCCGACGGCACGGCGCTGGCGGGCGAGAAGATCCGCCGGGTGCTGACGAACGACCCCGGCATGGGCGTGATCCGCCACGTGGACGCGGGCTACGACCGCGCGGACGAGGTGGCGGAGGAGCGGAACGTACGGATCCCGATGAGGGAGACGGAGTGACTGTTGTGGGCAATCGTCCCGCGGAGGGGGTACCTCCCAGCGGTAGCTGGGGGAGGGACGGGTGGGCACAACCCACCCACCGGCCCGTACTCGCACATGAAACGGAGGCTGAGACGGGCGTGGGCGCACCCAACACGACCGGCGCGTCGTTCCACGAGATGTGGCGCGACCTGGCCCCCATCGGTCGCAACACAACAACAAACGGCTACCGCCGCTACGCCTGGACGGAAGCCGACGCCGACTGCAGAACGTGGTTCAAAGAGCAAGCCCAGAACCGCGGCCTCACCTACGAAGTGGACCGCAACGGCAACCAATGGGCCTGGCTCGGCGACCCCACCGCCGGAAACGCCGTGGTCACCGGCTCCCACCTCGACTCCGTCCCGGACGGCGGCGCCTTCGACGGCCCGCTGGGCGTCGTCTCCTCCTTCGCCGCCCTCGACGAGCTGCGAGCACGGGGCGCGCACCCCGCCAAACCGCTCGCCATCGTCAACTTCGGCGACGAGGAGGGCGCCCGCTTCGGTCTGGCCTGCGTGGGCTCCCGGCTGACCGCCGGGCAGCTCACCCTGGACCAGGCGCACCAGCTGCGCGACGGGGACGGGCTGAGCCTCCCCCAGGCGATGGAGCGCGCCGGATACGATCCGGACGCCATCGGGCCCGACCCGGAGCGGCTGGCCCGCATCGGCGCGTTCGTCGAGCTGCATATCGAGCAGGGGCGTGCCCTGGCGGCGCGGTCCGACAGCGGCTCCGCCGCCAGCAACGACGCCGTGGGCGTCGCGTCCGCGATCTGGCCGCACGGCCGCTGGCGGTTCGACTTCCACGGCGAGGCCAACCACGCCGGGACGACCCGGATCGAGGACCGCCGCGATCCGATGCTCACCTACGCCAACACCGTCCTCGCGGCCCGTAAGAAGGCCAGGATCGCCGGGGCGCTGGCGACGTTCGGCAAGGTCAGCGTCGAGCCGAACGGGGTCAACGCGATCGCGAGCCTGGTCCGCGGCTGGCTGGACTCGCGCGCCGCCGACGAGGAGACCCTGGCCGCCGTGGTCGGCGAGATCGAGCGCGCCGCGCTGGAGCGCGGAGAGCGCGACGGGGTGGACGTGCGGGTCACCCGGGAGTCGTTCACCCCGGTCGTCGAGTTCGCCCACGACCTGCGGGACCGGCTGTCCGGGCTGCTGGGCGGCGTTCCGGTGCTGCCGACCGGGGCCGGGCACGACGCCGGCATTTTGTCGGCGTCCGTTCCTACGGCCATGCTGTTTGTAAGGAACCCCACCGGCGTCTCGCATTCACCCGCGGAGACGGCGGGCGAGGACGATTGCCTCGCCGGTGTGGCCGCGCTTGCGGAGGTACTGGAGGGCCTGGCGTGTCACTGACGGCGCAGACGTACTGGGCGGAGCACGCCTGGGTGGACGGAAGCGTGCGGTCGGACGTGGTGATCGTGGCCGCGGCCAACGGACGGATCGCGGCGGTGGTGCCCGGCAGCCCACGGCCGCCCGCCGGGTCCGTCACGCTCCGCGGTCTGACCATCCCCGGTCTGGCCAACGCCCACAGCCACGCCTTCCACCGGGCCCTGCGCGGTGTCGTACAGGCGGAGAGCGAGGCGGGGGCCGAGGCGGGGAACAGGGCGGGGAACAAGGCGGCGGGCGCGCCGGACTCCTTCTGGACCTGGCGCGAGGTGATGTACGGGGTCGCCGACCGGCTGACCCCGGACAGCTACTTCGAGCTGGCCCGCGCCGTCTACGCCGAGATGGCGATGGCCGGGATCACCTGCGTGGGGGAGTTCCACTACCTCCACCACGCGCCCGGCGGCACCCGCTACGGCAACCCCAACGCGATGGGGGAGGCCCTGATCGCGGCCGCGGCCGAGGCCGGTATCCGGATCACCCTGCTCGACACCTGCTATCTCTCCTCCGGTTTCGGGGCCGAGCCCAACGAGCACCAGCTGCGCTTCTCCGACGGCACGGCGGACGCCTGGGCCGAGCGGGTCTCGGAGCTGAAGAGCGACGGCAACACCCGCATCGGCGCGGCGATCCACTCGGTGCGGGCCGTCCCCGCCGATCAGCTGGCGACCGTGGCGGGGTGGGCCCAGGAGCGCACGGCGCCCCTGCACGTCCATCTCTCCGAGCAGACCGCCGAGAACGACGCCTGTGTGGAGGCGCACGGCTTCACCCCCACCCGGCTGCTGGCCGACCACGGTGTGCTGGGCCCGGAGACGACCGCCGTGCACGCCACCCATCTCACCCCCGGCGACATCCGGCTCCTGGGCCACGCCGCCACGGGTGTCTGCATGTGCCCGACCACCGAGCGTGACCTCGCCGACGGGATCGGCCCGGCCGCCGAGCTGCAGAGCGCGGGCTCACCGCTCTCGCTGGGCAGCGACAGCCATGCCGTGATCGACATCCTGGAGGAGGCCCGCGCCATGGAGCTGGACGAGCGGCTGCGCACCCGCGCCCGGGGCCACTGGACCGCGCCCCAGCTGCTGCGGGCCGCCACCGTGGACGGTCACGCGGCGCTCGGCTGGGGCGCGGAGGCCGGCCGGATCGAGGTGGGCGCGCTCGCCGACCTCACCACGGTCGCGCTGGACTCGGTGCGCACGGCGGGGCCGCCGCCCCGGCTGGGCGCCGAGACCGCCGTATTCGCGGCGACCAACGCGGACGTCCGGCACACCGTGGTCGGCGGCCGCCATGTCGTACGGGACGGCACCCATCAGCTCGTCCCACGCGTCCCGCAAGCACTGGCCGAAGCCATCGAAGCCCTGCACGGACGGTGACCCGGCCGCCACCGCAACGGCCGACGAAGGAGAACACCCCCACGATGACCACCGCGACGACTGCGACGACCGCGCCGACCACGACCGCCATCACCGACATCGCCGGTCTGGTCACCAATGACCCCTCCCTCGGTGAAGGCCCCCTCGGCCTGATCCGGGACGCGGCCGTCGTCATCGACGGCGACCGCATCGCCTGGGTCGGTGAGTCCAGCAAAGCACCCGCCACCGACAACCGGGTCGACGCCGGTGGCCGGGCGGCCATTCCGGGCTTTGTGGACTCCCACTCCCATCTGGTCTTCGCGGGCGACCGGACCGAGGAGTTCAACGCCCGGATGTCCGGCCGCCCGTACAGCGCGGGCGGGATCCGCACGACCGTCGCCGCCACCCGCGCCGCGTCGAACAACGTGCTGCACGCCAACGTCGGCCGCTATGTGGCCGAGGCGCGCCGCCAGGGCACCACAACCCTCGAGATCAAGTCCGGCTACGGGCTGACCTCGCAGGACGAGGCCCGCGCGCTGACCATCGCCGGTGCCCACACCGACGAGGTGACCTTCCTCGGGGCACATATCGTCGCCCCCGAGTTCGCCGACGACCCGGCCGCGTACGTGGATCTGGTCACCGGCCCGATGCTGGACGCCTGCGCCCCGTACGCCCGCTGGATCGATGTCTTCTGCGAGCAGGGCGCCTTCGACGGCGACCAGGCCCGCACCATCCTGACCGCGGGCAAGGAGCGCGGGCTGATCCCGCGGGTCCACGCCAACCAGCTCTCCTACGGCCCCGGGGTGCAGCTCGCGGTGGAGCTGGGCGCCGCCTCGGCCGACCACTGCACGCATCTGACCGACGCGGACGTCGACGCGCTGGCCCAGGGGGAGACGGTGGCCACTCTGCTCCCCGGGGCGGAGTTCTCCACCCGCTCGACCTATCCGGACGCGCGCCGGCTGCTCGACGCGGGCGCCACAGTCGCGCTGTCCCCGGACTGCAACCCGGGCTCGTCCTTCACCAGCTCCATGCCGTTCTGTGTGGCCCTGGCCGTACGGGAGATGGGGATGACCCCCGACGAGGCGGTGTGGGCCGCCACGGCCGGTGGGGCGCGGGCCCTGCGCCGTACCGACGTGGGCCGGGTGAGCCCGGGCGCCCGCGCCGATCTGGCGCTGCTGGACGCCCCGTCCCATGTGCACCTCGCCTACCGCCCCGGTGTCCCGCTGATCTCGGCGGTGTGGCTGGGCGGCACTCTGCTCTGACGCGTGACGTGATGTGAGCTGACGGAGCGGCAGCACGCACGGATAAGGGCCCGTCCCGGTCGGCCGGGGGCGGGCCCTTACTCGTCTGCGGAGACGTCACTCCTCGATCATCAGACCCTTGCGGAGCCGACGGAGGGTGCGCGACAGCAGCCGCGAGACATGCATCTGGGAGATGCCCAGCTCCTCGCCGATCTCCGACTGCGTCATATTGGCCACGAAGCGCAGGGAGAGGATCTTCCGGTCGCGCGCGGACAGATCGGCGATCAGAGGCTTCAGGGACTCGACGTACTCGATGCCTTCGAGTCCGTGGTCCTCGTAGCCGATCCGGTCCGCCAGCGCTCCCTCGGAGTCGTCCTCCTCCGGCTGGGCGTCCAGCGAGCTCGCGGTGTACGCGTTGCTCGCGGCCATGCCCTCGACGACCTCGGCCTGGCTGATGTCCAGCCGCTCGGCCAGCTCGCCGACGGTGGGGGCGCGGTCCAGCCGCTGGGCGAGTTCGTCGCCGGCCTTGGCCAGGTCGAGACGGAGCTCCTGCAGCCGCCGCGGTACGCGCACCGACCAGCTGGTGTCGCGGAAGAAGCGCTTGATCTCACCGACGATCGTCGGCATCGCGAAGGTCGGGAACTCGACGCCCCGGCCGGTCTCGAAGCGGTCGATGGCCTTGATCAGGCCGATGGTGCCGACCTGGACGATGTCCTCCATCGGCTCGCTGCGGGAGCGGAACCGGGAGGCGGCGAACTTGACCAGCGCCAAGTTGAGCTCGACCAGGGTGTTACGCACATAGGCGTACTCGTGGGTGCCTTCCTCCAGCACCTCGAGACGTTCGAAAAGGGTCTTCGACAGAGCCCTCGCGTCTACCGGTGCTACCGTGTCATAAGGAGGTATTTCCGGCAGATCGGACAATTCCGGCAGTTCATCGAAGAGGCCAACGGTCGCCTGGGCGTCCGCGTCGGGGGTGAACTGCTCGGGCAGGGGGGCCGACGAAACGGTGGTCCGGGTACTCCCCGAGGGTTCGGTACGCGTGTCGTCGAGGCGGGGTGACATAGTCTCCTCCATCGTTCTCGGCATATGGCTGCCGGTGCCATAACGTGCTGCTCCGGTGAGCGGCGCCTCCAAAGCCGGGCCGTAAGCGGATGTGACCCTCTACGCCTACCTGCATCAGCCACCAAGTGGCAAGTCCGCGTTGTCCATATTTGCCGAATTTGCCGAACTATGCGAAATGTTCAGCTACCAGAGGACCGGGTAGAAGGCGTAGGGTTCGATGCGCGCAATCGAAAGCAACGAGACGCCAGAAGAGGTGCGCAGATGGACCGCGGGATGGTCGGCAGCGCCAGCAAAGGCCGGCTCCAGGTCGAGGTTCGGCACCACGGGGCGAGCGCGGTCGTGACACCGGCGGGTGAGTTGGATCACCACACCGCCGAAGTGTTGCGCGAGCCGCTCGAGAAGTGCGTAGAGGGGGGACGTGTCCGGCTGGTGGTGGACTGCTCGAAGCTGGAGTTCTGCGACTCCACCGGGCTCAATGTCCTTCTCGGTGCACGACTCAAGGCCGAAGCCGAAGGCGGCGGCGTCCATCTGGCCGGGATGCTGCCGATCGTTGCCCGAGTGTTCGAGATCACGGGCGCGGACGCCGTCTTTACGGTGCATGAGTCGCTCGACGCAGCGCTTGTCGAGTGACATAGGTCACTCCTGTTCCCGGCGTGTCATCGATGGGTCATCGATGCGTTGCCTGCGTCACATCAGTGGGGCGGAAGTAGTGGGTGTTCTCACGCTTTGGCCGGGCAGGAGACAGGCTGAAACTGTTGAAGAGATCAGGTATCCCTTGACCCTGAATCGGTGAATCGGTGAGGTGAAGCGCTGATGAGCACCACCCGGCCGTACCCGCCGGGCGACCGCGGCCCGGACCCGGACGGCCCCGCGGCTTCGGCCTCCCCACCGGCACCCCCGGCACCCCCGACGGCCGGCCCCATCCGCCAGACCCGCAGGCTCGCTCTGATCGGGGCCAGCGGGGCCGTTCCGCGCGCCCGCGACTTCACACGCGAGGCGCTGCGCGACTGGGGGTGGCTTCCGGCCGCGACCGCCGACCACCGGGCCGCCGCCGAGGACGTCCTGCTCGTCGTCTCCGAGCTGGTGACCAACGCCTGTCTGCACGCCGAGGGTCCCGAGGAGCTGCGCGTCAGCTGTAACGCCAAAGTGCTCCGCCTCGAGGTCGTGGACCTCGGCACCGGTACGCCCGCGCCGCGCACCCCGCACCGCGCCGGCCGGCCCGGCGGCCACGGCATGTTCATCGTCCAGCGGCTGTGCCTCGACTGGGGGGTCGTGCGGAACGTGGAGGGATCCGGCAAGACGGTCTGGGCCGAACTCGCCGCGCCGGGCTGAAGAGCGCGGCTCACGCCCCACCACGATGCCGCCGTCCGCCCGCAGGCCCGGCTGATCCGCCGCGCCGAGCCGGCCGTGCCCACCACGGCCGGGGTCTCCTCCGGCAGGCCCGGCCCCGGGTCCGCCTGACCCTCGCCGCATGTCCGGCCCCGGGCCCGCCTGACCCCCGTCCCATTTCCGGCCCCGGGTCCGCCTGATCCCGCCGCCGCGGCGGCCGCTTCACCCCTCTTCTCCGCTTCGCGCCGATCCGGCGTGCTTTTTGTCTTCCCTTGGCAAGGTCCCCGGCGTACCGTCAGCGCCCAATCTGATGTGCCGTCAGTTACATTCGGCTGCGGCGCTTGACGAGAGGGGATCTCGTGGTGTCCCACAACCAACGGCGCCCGGCCGGCCGTGGCGGCGCCCTCACGCTCGCGGCGGCCCTGGCCGGCTCCGTGGTGCTCCTCGCCGCCCCGGCCGCGCACGCCGACACCGTGGACGTCGACTACCAGTGCAAGACGCCGATCGGCGACAAGAGCGCCGTATCGCCGATCGACATCAAGAGCACCGCGAGCGGCGGCGCCTACAAGCTCACGATGTCCTTCGAGAAGGGCGTCTCCTCCAGCCCCGTCGAGCTCGGCAAGGGCGCCATGCACCCCAGCGCGCTCATCAAACTGGGCGGGGCGGAGAGCGGCACGGTCTCGGTGGCGGGGCCCGCCAACGACAAGGCCATCCCGGCCAACACCCCGATCAAGATCAGTGACCTGTCGGGCACCTACACCCCCAAGAAGAGCGGAAAGGTCACCTTCACCGCCTCGACCCTCACCATCAAGGCGCTGGGAACGACCACGACCTGCACCCCCGGCAACAACCCCAAGCCCTCGCTGACGCTGGACGTCAAGGGCGCGGGCGGTGGCGGGGACTCCGGCTCCACCGGCGGTACGGGCAGCACGGGCGGTACGAGTACGGGCGGCTCCGGCGGTGCGCAGGGCGGCTCCGGCAGCGACCAGCTGCCACAGACCGGACCAGCGGACTCCGCCGTCGCGCTCGGCACCCTCGGCGGCACGGTGCTGCTCGCCGGAGTGGCCGGGGCGCTCTGGCTGACCCGCCGTCAGCGGACGCCCTGACGCTCGCGGCATCCGAGGAGCCGCCGATGCCGTCGCGTATCCGTGCCGTGAGCCGAGCGGTCGGCCGTACAGCCGGCCGTGCGGTGAGCCGTACAGCCGGCCGAGCGCTCGGCCGTACAGCCGTGCATGCCGTCGCCCGTCCAGCCGCCCGCGTGTGTGTCCCGGCCCTGTTGGCCGCGTTCCTGGTGACCCCGGCGCCCTGGGCCGCCCCGGCGGGCGCCGCCGGACCCGGCTGGTCGGCGGCTCCCGCCGCCGGCGGCGGCAGCGCACCGGGCGCGGGCGACCGGCCGTACATCTACCTCGAAGGCGGGCCCGGCGCCGTCCTGGAGGACAAGCTGTCGGTCACCAACAAGGGCGAGCGCCCCCGCACCGTCCGGCTGCGCGGCGCCGACGGCGTCCGTATCGCGCTCGCCGAACAGCGGGTCACGGTGCCGCCCCGCACCCGCGCCGACATCCCCTTCACCCTCACCGTCCCCTCCGACGCGGTGCCCGGCGAACGCCCCGGCGCGGTCATGGTCTCCTCCGGCGGCCGCGAGATCGCGGTCCGGCTGCGGCTGCGGATCAGCGGTGCGACGCTGTCCGCCCTCGCCGTGGAGGACGTGACGATCCAGGGCCGCGGCGACCGGGCGGCCATCCGCTACGCCCTCGTCAACCGCGGCAACACCGTGCTCACCCCTCGGCTGGCCGTACGCGCCGACGGGCTCTTCGGCCAGGTGCTGCGCCGGGACCCGCGCACCCTGCCGGTCGAGCTGCCGCCGGGCAAACGGGTGCGGCTCACCGAGAGCTGGCCGCACCCGCCCGCCCTCGACTCGGTGGACGTGCGGCTCACGGTCACCGCGGGCGGGGGCGCGCACGCCACGGCGACCGCCCGCTACACGGCCGTCCCGTGGTGGCTGCTCGCCCCCGCGGCGGCGGCTCTGGTGGGCGCGGGCGCCGGCGGAGGCGTCTGGCTGCGGCGAAGACGACGGCGCCGACGCCGCACCCCGGGACCGCAGCCGCAACCGCAGAGCACAGGGGCAGGAGCGACCACGTGAACCCATGCCGACGCGCAGGCACCCCGGCCCGGCCCTCCGCCGTGGTCACCGTGCTCGCCCTGGTCCTTCTCAGCCTCGGCGCACCCCTTACGGGCGGCGCCGAGGCGGCCGAGGGCCCGACCGCGAAGGTCTCCCGGGCCGAGGCGGGCACCGGCGGCACGGTCACCGTGACCGGCGCCCGATGGCGGCCGCGTGCCCTGCTCACCCTGCTCATCTGCGGGCAGAACATGATCGGGGGCACCAACTCCTGCGCCAACGGCGACGGCAGGGCCGTCACCGTCGGCGCGGACGGCACCTTCACCAAGAAGCTCCCGGTTTCCGAGCCGCCCAAACCCTGTCCCTGTGTCATCCATATAGCGACCGTCACCGGTGAAGCCGCCGCCGCGGACGTGGCGTTCAAGGTCGCCGGGCATCCGGTCGCGCCGCTGCCGAAGGAGCGGAGCGGAGGCGAGCGGCTGAGCGTGCTCTCGGCCCGGCTCGACGGCTCCAGCGGGCTGCTGACCTGGTTCGGCGCACCGCCGAGCCGACGGCTCGTCGTCACCGTCGGCAATCTCGGCTCGACCCCGGCCCGCGATCCGGTCTTCGACGTGGGCACCTCGCACGGCGTCTTCGCCCCCTCCTGGGAGGAGCAGCGATGGCGGGGGACGATCCAGCCGGGGAAGAAGGCGCAGGTCAAGCTGAACGTCGAACTGTCGGCCGGGGCCCATGGCGACTATCTGATCTCGCTGCGCTACGGATCCAAGCTGCTCGTCGAACAGCCGTGGGCGGTGGGACGGCCGTGGGGCGTCACGCTCTTCTGGGTGCTGCTGTGCGTCGTGGTCGCGGCGACGGTCTTCCGGATCGGCATGGCCGTCGTGGACAAGGTACGGCCCCGTACGGCCCGGGCCGCGCCACCGCCGCCCCCCTCCGCGCCCCCCTCCACCGGACCGGCCGGGGCGAACGGCGCGCGTCCGGCGCTGCCCTGGTTCACCCCCGACACGGCGCCGGAGGCACCGCCGCACCACCAGATTTCCGCACCGTCCGAGGAGATCCGATCGACTCCGAAAGGAACCACCTGAGATGCGACGAAGAGTGAGTGCGGCCGCCGTCGCGCTGCTGCTCGGCGGTGCGGGCGTGCTGCTCGGCGCGGGCAGCGCGGCGGGCGCCGAGGTCTCGTACAAGACCGAGTGTCTACCGCCTCCGATCTCCGGTATGCCGCCGGTGGAGGGCACCACGACCGTGGCCGTCACGGCACCGGCGACGGCCAAGGTCGGGGAGGAGGTCGAGGTGGTGTGGAAGACGGTGCAGGCCGCCTCCAAGAACCCGCCGATCCTCGACCTGGAGGCCAACACCATCCTGCCGACCGGCACCATCACGGTGGGCGGCGCACAGACCGGTGACCTGTCCCTGGAGGGGCCGCGGGAGAACCCGGCGATCCCCAAGGGCGGTGAGATGAAGCTGTCCGATATGAAGGGGAAGCTGAAGCTCACGAAGGCGGGCGAGGTGACGCTGACGCCCGGCGGCTACAACATCAACGTCAGCAAGCCGCTGCCCACGGACACCAAGTGCTCGGCGAAGGAGGACGTCAAGGCGGCCGCGACCATCAAGGTGACGGACGGCGGCGGCGGTCCGGGCGGCACGACGAGCGGCACGACGAGTGGCACCACGAGCGGGACGACCAGCGGCACGACAAGTGGCACCACGAGCGGTACGACCAGCGGCACCACCAGTGGCACGACCAGCGGGAACACCGGCGGCGGGGGCGGCGGAGACGATTCGTACACCGGTAAGGAGGTTGAGGTCGCCTACGCCTGCAAGACCCCCATCGGCGACAAGAACGCGACCTCCCCGGTCCAGATCAACGCCACCAAGAGCGGCGGGAGTTTCGCGCTGACCGTGAAGTTCGGCAAGTCCGTGATGGACAGCCCGGCCGATATACCCGCCGATTCGGTCAAGCCGTCGATGGCCGTCAAGGTCGGCGGTGCCGACAAGGGCACCGTCGCCGTGGCCGGGCCGACCAACAAGGAGCCCATCAAGTCCGGTGATCCGATCGAGATCCCCGACCTCACCGGCACCTACAAGCCGGGCGCGAGCGGCAAGTCGACGCTCACCCCCGGGGTGCTGACGGTCAAGGCGCTCGGTACGACCACCACCTGCACCCCGTCCAAGGACCCCGGTGTCTCGCTCGAGCTGGACACCACAGGCCAGCCCGGCGGCACCACCGGCGGTGACACGACCGGCGGTGGTACGAGCGGGGGCAGCGGCTCCGGGGGCGGCACCTCCGGTGGCAGCGGCAGCTCGGGCAGCGGCGGTTCGGCCACCAGCGGCGGGCTCGCCGACACCGGTGCGAGTGACCACGGCGGGCTGAAGGCGCTCGCCCTGATCGCCGGTACCACCGTGCTGCTCGGCGGCGCCATCTTCACCCTCACCCCGTGGCGCAAGCTGCGCGGCACCACCACCCGCTGAACCGAATAGCCACTCCGAACGGCGAAGGGCCCGGCGCGGTCTTCCCGCGTCGGGCCCCTCGTATCGCTACGCGGTACCGCCTACCGCCCCGGACGTCAGTGGACGTCGGCCATCAGGGCCACGACCTTCTTGCGGTACATGAAGACCGCGAAGCCGGCGAGCGCCGCCATGGCCGCCTCCAGCGTGATCACCCCGACTCCGCTGAGGTCGACCCCGGCGATGGACAGCAGCCCGGTGATGCAGTCGCCCGCGGTCACGGCCAGGAACCACACGCCCATCATCTGGCTGGCGTACTTCGCCGGCGCCATCTTGGTGGTCACCGACAGGCCGACCGGCGACAGGCACAGCTCGCCCATCGTCTGGACCATGTAGATCGACACCAGCCACAGCGGGCTGACCTTGGTCCCGTCCTGGGCCATCCCCATCGGCACGACGAAGACGAAGAACGAGGCGCCGATCAGGACCAGGGCCATCGCGAACTTCAGCGTGGTGTTCGGCTCCCGGTCACGCCGCGCCAGCCACAGCCACAGCCAGGCGAAGACCGGGGCCAGCGCCATGATCATCAGCGGGTTGACGGACTGGAACCACGAGGACGGGAAGTGCAGCCCGAAGATCGTGTCCGCGGTCTTGCCCTCGGCGAAGGCGGACAGCGTCGAACCGCCCTGGTCGTAGATCATCCAGAACACCGCGGCGGCCACGAAGAACCAGATGTAGCCGCTCACCTTGGTCTGCTCGACCGCCGAGAGCTCCCGGTCGCGCTTGATCCGGATGAGCACGCCGGTCGGGATGATCAGGCCCAGGATGGTGATCGGGATCAGCACCCAGTTGAGGGTCCAGCTGCCGCTGAGCACCACGCCGGTGTAGAAGACCGCGGCGACGATCAGCCAGAGCATCGCCTTGCGCAGCCAGGAGCGGCGCTCCTCGGCCGCCAGCGGGGTGGGGACGACGTTGCTCTCCGGGCTCAGATGGCGGGTGCCGATCAGGAACTGGACCAGGCCCAGGGCCATGCCCAGCGCGGCGAGCGCGAAGCCCAGGTGCCAGTTGTACGACTGGCCGACGGTGCCGATGACCAACGGGGCGGCGAAGGCACCGAGGTTGATGCCGATGTAGAAGAGGGTGAAGCCGCCGTCCCGGCGCGGGTCCTGCGGACCGTCGTAGAGCTGGCCCACCATCGTCGAGATGTTGGCCTTGATCAGACCGGAGCCGAGCGCCACCAGGGCGAGGCCGACGAAGAAGGTCGCCTGGCCGGGAACGGAGAGCGCCAGATGTCCGGCCATGACGATCCCGGACGCGATGACCACCGTCTTGCGCGGGCCCCAGACCCGGTCGCCGAACCAGCCGCCCGGCATGGCCAGCAGATAGACCATGGCCAGGTAGACCGAGTAGATGGCCACCGCGTTGCCCTCGGTCAGCCCGAGTCCGCCACCCTGCCCGCCGGCCTTGGCGTCGGGGCCGCCGGAGATCAGATAGACCACGAGGAGGGCCCGCATGCCGTAGAAGCTGAACCGCTCCCACATCTCGATCATGAAGAGAGTGGCCAGGCCGCGGGGGTGGCCGAAGAAGGTTTTGCCGCCGGCAGGGGTCCCCTGCGCGGTGGCGCCCTTCGTCAGGCTGGACGCCATGGTGGTTTCCTTGCGTGCTCAGAGAGCGCTGCCGAGCGGGCCAGCGCCCATGGGGGGATGGCTGAGCGACTGAGCGCCGGATGTGGTCCGGGCCGGTCGTGCCGACCCCTTCCCCGCTCCGGACATGACAGAGACCTTTGGGCGCGTCGTCGTCACCAAAGGCCCCGGAGGAGTGCTACAGACGTTGTTTCACCATACGACACGTACTTGACACTCTTGGAGACGGTGAGAGATAGCTCACGGCGGAGGCGTGCAACCGTCCGTGCACCGTCCGTCGCGCCGTACGCGCCCCGTGCCCCGACCTCAGCGGACTACCATCACCCCCATGACCCGAGTACTGCTCGCCGAGGATGACGCATCCATCTCGGAGCCGCTCGCCCGCGCCCTGCGCCGCGAGGGGTACGAGGTCGAGGTGCGCGAGGACGGACCCACCGCGCTCGACGCCGGTCTGCAAGGAGGCGTCGACCTGCTCGTCCTCGACCTCGGCCTGCCCGGGATGGACGGGCTCGAGGTCTGCCGTCGGCTCCGTACGGAGGGCCACGGCTTTCCGGTGCTGGTGCTCACGGCCCGCGCGGACGAGGTGGACACGGTGGTCGGCCTGGACGCCGGCGCCGACGACTACGTCACCAAGCCGTTCCGGCTCGCCGAACTGCTCGCCCGGGTCCGGGCGCTGCTGCGGCGCGGTGCCGTCGAGACACAGCAACAGCAGCCGGCCACCCACGGGGTGCGGATCGACGTCGAGTCGCACCGCGCCTGGATGGGCGACGAGGAGCTGCAGCTGACCGCCAAGGAGTTCGACCTGCTGCGCGTCCTGGTGCGGGACGCCGGGCGGGTCGTCACCCGCGATCAGCTGATGCGCGAGGTGTGGGACACCACTTGGTGGTCGTCCACCAAGACCCTCGACATGCACATCTCCTGGCTGCGCAAGAAGCTCGGTGACGATGCGGCCAATCCCCGCTATATCGCCACCGTTCGTGGTGTCGGCTTCCGATTCGAGAAAAGCTGAAGAAGCTGACCAGTACTGACACGGTGGGGCAATGCGCCGTCGCTTGATCAACTCCACGCTCGCCGTGGTGCTCGTCGTCATCGCGGTCTTCGGTCTGTCGCTGGTCATCGTCGAGACGCGGACCATCGAGAACAGCGCCCAGGAGAGCGTGAGCTCCGACGCGGTGCGCCTGGTCAGCATCGTCGACAGCAGGCTGCTGGGGGGCGAGGGGGTCACCCCCAGAGTGCTGCGCGAGCAGATCGAGCCCGGCCGCTACGCCGTGATCAGGATGCCCGACCACCGCAATGTGGAGATCGGCAAGCGCCCCGAGGGCAGTGTCATCTCCGCCGAGGAGCCGGGTGAGCAGGGCGAGGTCGTACGGGTCGAGGCGTCCCGGACCACGGTGAGCCGCGAGGTCGGCCGCACCATGCTGATCATCCTCGCGGTCGCGCTGCTCGCCGTGCTCGCCGCCGTCGCCCTCGCCGTACGCCAGGCGCACCGGCTCTCCGCCCCGCTCACCGACCTCGCCGAGACCGCCGAGCGGCTGGGCTCCGGAGACCCCCGGCCGCGCCACCGGCGCTATGGGGTGCCGGAGCTGGACCGGGTCGCCGATGTGCTGGACGGGAGCGCCGAGCGGATCGCCCGGATGCTCACCGCGGAGCGGCGGCTGGCCGCCGACGCCTCGCATCAGCTCCGTACGCCGCTGACCGCGCTGTCGATGCGGCTGGAGGAGATCACGCTCACCGACGACCCGGAAACGGTCAAGGAAGAGGCGACGATCGCGCTGGGCCAGGTGGAGCGGCTCACCGACGTCGTCCAGCGGCTGCTGACCAATTCGCGCGATCCGCGCAGCGGCTCCGCGGTCGCCTTCGACCTGGACGAGGTCGTCAAGCAGCAGATCGAGGAGTGGCGCCCGGCCTCGCGCAGCGAGGGCCGGGCCATCGTGCGCTCGGGCAAGAAGGGGCTGCGCGCGGTGGGCACTCCGGGCGCGGTCGCCCAGGTGCTGGCGACGCTGATCGAGAACTCGCTGATGCACGGTGACGGTACGGTCGCGCTGCGTACCCGGGTCACCGGCAACCAGGCCGTGGTGGAGGTCTCCGACGAGGGCCCTGGGGTCTCGCCGGACCTGGGGGCGCGGGTCTTCGAGCGGACCGTCAGCGGACGGAACTCCACCGGGCTCGGGCTCGCCGTCGCGCGGGACCTGGCCGAGGCGGACGGCGGACGGCTGGAGCTGCTGCAGCAGCATCCGCCGGTGTTCGCGCTCTTCCTCAGCCGGGAGGCCGAGGACGCCTCGGACTCGTGAGCCGCGCCGGAGGGCCCCTCGGGGCTACGGGCGGACCTACTTGCGGACCGGCTGCTTACGGGTGGCCTGGGCGGGCGGCGCGTCGGACAGGAAGGCTTCCGCGCGCACGACGGCGTCCCGCGCCGGCAGCGTCCGGAACACCCAGGTCCGGTAGGACCAGAAGCGGAAGAGGGTGCCCAGCCCGATGCCGAGGAACTTGAACACATTGCTCTGCAGTGAGCTGTCCCACCCGAAGCCATAGGTGGCGGCGTAGAGCACACCGTTCTCGATGATCAGGCCGATGGCGCTGAACAGCAGAAAGAGGCTGAGCTCCTTGGTGCGGCCCTGCTTGTCGCGGTCCCGGTAGGTGAAGTAGCGGTATCCCACGTAGTTGAAGCCGGTGGCGACCACCGTGGCCACGATGCTGGCCCGCACCACCGGCAGTTCGGTGACGCTGCGGACCAGGTTGAACACCGCGAGATTGACGAAGACGCCGGCACCGCCGACCACCCCGAACTTCGCGATCTCGCGAGCCAGTTGCCCCATCTGGGCGCGCAGCCCGCCGAGTGTGCTCCGTTCACTCATGGTGATCGTTCAGCCCCGTCCCGTCGGTGTCGTCCATCCCCCCATGCTAACCAGCGGCCGCACCCCGTGCCTTTCAGGCCGCGGTCAGGTGTCCGGCGGGTATGTCTGGAGGTTCCTCCAACGCAGGTCAGGGCCGGTCGGAGGGGGAAGTTACCCTGGGAGGGTGACATTCCCGGTAGTCGGCATGGTCGGCGGCGGCCAGCTCGCCCGTATGACCCACGAGGCGGGCATCCCCCTCGGCATCAGGTTCAAGCTGCTCAGTGACACCCCCCAGGACTCGGCGGCCCAGGTGGTCAGCGATGTCGTCATCGGCGACTACCGCGACCTGGACGTCCTTCGTGCTTTCGCACAAGGCTGTGATGTGGTCACCTTCGACCACGAGCATGTCCCGGCGGAGCATCTGCGCGCCCTGGAGGCGGATGGCGTGGTCATCCGCCCCGGAGTCGAGGCGCTGCTGCACGCCCAGGACAAGGGTGTGATGCGCGAGCGGCTGAGCGAGGCCGGTGTGCCGTGCCCGCGCCACCGCATCGTGGCCGACCCCGAGGACGTCGCGCGGTTCGCGGCGGAAGCGGGGGAGGGCGACGGATTTCCGGTCGTCCTCAAGACGGTGCGCGGCGGTTACGACGGCAAGGGCGTCTGGGTCGTCCGCGGTGTGGAGGAGGCGGCCGAGCCGTTCCGCGCCGGGGTGCCCGTCCTCGCCGAGGAGATGGTCGACTTCGCCCGTGAGCTCGCCGCCAATGTCGTACGGTCCCCGCACGGCCAGGCCGTGGCCTACCCCGTCGTGGAGTCGATCCAGGTGGACGGGGTCTGCGACACCGTGATCGCCCCGGCCCCCGGCCTCTCCGAGGAGCTGTCCGGCACGGCGCAGGAGATGGCGCTGAAGATCGCGGCGGAGCTCGGGGTGGTCGGCCATCTCGCGGTCGAGCTGTTCGAGACCCGCGACGGCCGGCTGCTGGTCAACGAGCTGGCGATGCGCCCCCACAACTCCGGTCACTGGACCCAGGACGGCGCCGTCACCTCCCAGTTCGCCAACCATGTGCGGGCCGTGCTCGACCTCCCGCTCGGCGATCCGCGGCCGCGCGCCCCGTGGACCGTGATGACCAATGTGCTCGGCGGGGACTTCCCCGATATGTACGGGGCGTATCTGCACTGCATGGCGCGCGACCCGGCGCTCAAGATCCATATGTATGGCAAGGACGTGAAGCCCGGGCGCAAGGTCGGCCACGTCAACACCTATGGCGACGACCTGGCCGATGTGCGCGAGCGCGGCCGGCACGCCGCCGACTACCTCCGAGGGACCATCACCGAATGAGCGCTCCTGTGATCGGCATCGTCATGGGCTCCGACTCCGACTGGCCCGTCATGGAAGAAGCGGCCAAGGCCCTCGACGAGTTCGAGGTCCCGTACGAGGTGGATGTCGTCTCGGCCCACCGCATGCCGCGCGAGATGGTCGCCTACGGGGAGAACGCGGCATCCCGCGGCCTCAAGGCGATCATCGCGGGCGCGGGCGGCGCCGCCCACCTCCCGGGCATGCTCGCGTCCGTCACCCCGCTGCCGGTGATCGGGGTGCCCGTACCGCTGAAGTACCTCGACGGCATGGACTCCCTGCTGTCGATCGTCCAGATGCCCGCGGGCGTCCCGGTGGCCACCGTCTCCATCGGCGGCGCCCGCAACGCGGGCCTGCTCGCCGCCCGGATCCTGGCCGCACACGACCCCGGACTCCAGGCGCGGATGTGCGAGTTCCAGGACGAACTCAACGCCCAGGCCACGGAAAAGGGCAAGCGCCTGCGGGCGAAGGTGGACGGCGCGGACGCGTTCGGCTTCGGCCGCTGACTTCCAGCCCCTCCGGCGACTGAGGAGCGGGGTCCGGGGCGGAGCCCCCGGTTTCGGGAAGGGGCGGGGTGGGGCACAGCCCGCCGCAGGCGCCCCACCCCACGCACGCCCCCCAACACGTGACTTCGCCCCGCCCGCATACGAGACTACGAGGATGACCGATCACCTCGCGCAAGCCCACGACCTGCTGGCCGCCCACCCCGTCGTGGACGGCCACAACGACTTCCCCTGGGCCCTGCGCGAGCAAGTCCGCTACGACCTCGACCAGCGGGACATGGCCGCCGACCTCACCGCGCACACCCACACCGACATCCCCCGCCTCCGCGCCGGCGGCGTAGGTGCCCAATTCTGGTCGGTGTACGTGCGCTCGGACTTCAGCGGCGACACCGCGGTCAGCGCCACCCTCGAACAGATCGATGTCGTCCGCCGTTTCACCGAGCGCTACGCCACCGACCTGCGCCCGGCCTTCACCGCCGACGACATGGAGGCGGCGCGGACCGAGGGCCGGATCGCCTCCCTCATGGGCGCCGAGGGAGGCCACAGCATCAACTGCTCCCTGGCCACCCTGCGCACCCTGTACGACCTCGGCGTGCGCTATATGACGCTCACCCACAACGACAACGTCCCCTGGGCCGACTCGGCGACCGACGAGCCGAAGGCGCACGGCCTCACCCGCTTCGGCGAGGAGGTGGTGCGCGAGATGAACCGCCTGGGCATGCTCGTCGACCTCTCCCATGTCTCGGCCGACACCATGCGGGACGCGCTCCGGGTGACCGAGGCGCCCGTGGTCTTCTCGCACTCCTCCGCGCGCGCCGTCTGCGACCATCCGCGCAATATCCCCGACGACGTGCTGGCCCTGCTGCCCGCCAACGGGGGCGTGGCGATGGCCACCTTCGTCCCCAAGTTCGTCCTGCCCGAGGCGGTCGCCTGGACCCGGGCGGCGGACGAGAACATGCGCGCCCACGGAATGCATCCGCTGGAGATGACGCCCGCCGGGATGAAGGTCCAGCGCGCCTTCGAGGAGGCCAACCCGCGCCCCCTGGCCGGCGTGTCGACCGTCGCCGACCATCTCGACCATATGCGCGAGGTGGCGGGCATCGACCACATCGGCATCGGCGGCGACTTCGACGGCACCGCCTTCACCCCCGAGGGCCTCACCGATGTCGCGGGCTATCCGAACCTGATCGCCAAGCTGCTCGGCCGCCGCTGGTCACCGGCCGACCTCGCCAAGCTGACCTGGCAGAACGCGGTCCGTACGCTGCGCGGCGCCGAGGACGCGGCGCGCGCCGCGCAGGGCACCCGCGGCCCGTCCCTCGCGACCATCGACCAACTGGACGCCGCGCCCACCGCCTGACACCCACCCCACCGGCCCGGCGCACCAACCTCAGGCACCCCAGCCCGAGGCTTCTCCTCTTCCCCGTCGCCTGGCGGGCGAGAGAGCCGAAGCGGTATGACGATCGCTCACGCGTGGGCGAACGGCTACGCCAGCGGGCGCCCCAGGGCGCGGTAGGTCCAGCCGGCCTCGCGCCAGTGGTCGGGGTCCAGGGCGTTGCGCCCATCCAGGATGCGGCGCTCGGCGACGACGCCGCCGAGGGCCGCCGGGTCCAGCTCGCGGAACTCGCGCCACTCGGTGAGATGCAGCACCGCATGGGCGCCCCGCGCCGCCTCGGCCGCGGTCGCCGCGTAGGCGAGGGTCGGGAAGAGGGCCCGGGCGTTCTCCATGCCCTTGGGGTCGAAGACGGTGACCTGGGCGCCCTGGAGCTGTATCTGACCGGCCACGTTGAGTGCGGGGGAGTCCCGGACGTCGTCGGAGTCCGGCTTGAAGGTCGCGCCCAGCACGGCGACCCGCTTGCCCAGGAAGCTGCCGCCGACGGCCTCGCGGGCCAGCTCGACCATATGGCCGCGGCGCCGCATGTTGATCGAGTCGACCTCGCGGAGGAAGGTGAGCGCCTGGTCGGCGCCGAGCTCACCGGCGCGTGCCATGAAGGCCCGGATGTCCTTGGGCAGACAGCCGCCGCCGAAGCCGATGCCGGCCCGCAGGAACTTACTTCCGATGCGCTCGTCGTAGCCGATGGCCTCGGCCAGCTTGACCACATCGCCGCCCGCCGCCTCGCAGACCTCGGCCATGGCGTTGATGAAGGAGATCTTCGTCGCCAGGAAGGAGTTGGCCGCGACCTTCACCAGCTCGGCGGTGGGGAAGTCGGTCACCACGAAGGGCGAGCCCTCGGCGATGGGCGTCTGGTACACCTCGCGGAGCAGCTTCTCGGCCCGGTCGCCGGCGACGCCGACCACGATCCGGTCCGGGTGCAGGGTGTCCTGGACGGCGAACCCCTCGCGCAGGAACTCCGGGTTCCAGGCGAGCTCCGCGTCCGCCCCCACCGGGGCCAGCTCGGCCAGCCGGGCCGCGAGCAGGTCGGCGCTGCCGACGGGCACCGTGGACTTGCCGACGACCAGCGCGGGGCGGCGCAGATGCGGGGCGAGCGAGTCCACCGCGGCGTTGACGTAACTCATGTCACAGGCGTACTCGCCGTGCTTCTGCGGGGTGTTCACACAGATGAAGTGGATGTCGCCGAACTCCCCGGCCTCCTCGTAGGAGGTGGTGAAGCGCAGCCGCCCGGTGGCGCCCTCGAACCCCGCGACATGGCGCCGCAGCAGGTCCTCGAGACCGGGCTCGTACATCGGCACCCGGCCCTCGGTGAGCATCGCGATCTTCTCGGGCACGATGTCGAGGCCGAGCACCTCGAAGCCCAGTTCCGCCATGGCCGCTGCGTGGGTGGCGCCGAGGTAGCCGGTGCCGATCACAGTGATCTTGAGGGCCATGCAGTGCTCCAGAACGGTCGATCGCAGATGCGGTGCCTGAGCATAGTCGGGACCGCGGGACGGCCTCAGCGACTCTGTCAGGTAACTCACGTATACCTACCGGGGCGTCGCCCCTAGAATTCAGTTACTTAACGGTAGTTAGCACTCTTGGGGAGTGAGAGGCTTGGCGTCCTCGGTGAACGACTTCGACCTGTACCGGCCGTCCGAGGAGCATGACATGCTCCGGGACGCCGTCCGCTCTCTCGCCGAGGCGAAGATAGCCCCCTTCGCCGCAGAGGTCGACGAGGGGGCCCGGTTCCCCCAGGAGGCGCTCGACGCCCTGGTCGCGAACGATCTGCACGCGGTGCACGTCCCCGAGTCCTACGGCGGCTCCGGCGCGGACGCGCTGGCCACCGTGATCGTCATCGAGGAGGTCGCCCGGGTCTGCGCCTCCTCGTCCCTGATCCCCGCGGTCAACAAGCTGGGCTCGCTGCCGGTCATCCTCTCCGCCTCCGAGGAGCTGAAGAAGAAGTACCTGGCACCGCTCGCCAAGGGCGACGCGATGTTCTCGTACTGCCTCTCCGAGCCGGACGCGGGCTCGGACGCGGCGGGGATGAAGACCAAGGCGGTGCGCGACGGCGACTTCTACGTCCTCAACGGCGTCAAGCGCTGGATCACCAACGCCGGGGTCTCCGAGTACTACACGGTGATGGCCGTCACCGACCCCGAGAAGCGCTCCAAGGGCATCTCCGCCTTCGTCGTCGAGAAGTCCGACCCGGGCGTCTCCTTCGGCGCCCCGGAGAAGAAGCTCGGCATCAAGGGCTCCCCGACCCGTGAGGTCTATCTCGACAACGTCCGCATCCCCGCGGACCGGATGATCGGCGAAGAGGGCACCGGCTTCGCCACCGCGATGAAGACCCTGGACCACACCCGGATCACCATCGCCGCCCAGGCCCTCGGCATCGCCCAGGGTGCCCTGGACTACGCCAAGGGGTACGTCCAGGAGCGCAAGCAGTTCGGCAAGCCGATCGGCGACTTCCAGGGCGTCCAGTTCATGCTCGCCGACATGGCCATGAAGCTGGAGGCCGCCCGGCAGCTCACCTACGCGGCGGCGGCCAAGTCCGAGCGGGTCTCCGCCGGAGGCGGCAAGGAGGACCTGACGTTCTTCGGCGCCGCGGCCAAGTGCTACGCCTCGGATGCCGCGATGGAGATCACCACGGACGCCGTCCAGCTGCTCGGCGGCTACGGCTACACCCGTGACTACCCGCTCGAGCGGATGATGCGCGACGCCAAGATCACGCAGATCTACGAGGGCACCAACCAGGTCCAGCGCATCGTGATGGCGCGCAACCTTCCGTAGCCCGTCACAACGAATGAGCGGCGCCGGGCCCGACGGGCCCGGCGCCGCTCATTCGTCTTGGATCAGTTGCTGGAGACCGTGACCTTGTCGTCGTTCTTCAGCTCGCCCATCAGCTGCTTGACCTTGGCCATGTCCCACTGCACCGCGCTGCCCTTGGAGGTGGACAGGCCGGGGTTGGAGATCGGCATGTTCATCTGCTTGCCGTCACCGCCGGAGACGCTCTTCATGGCGAAGAACATGTCCTTCACGTCCCACAGGCTCATGTCCTTGTCGACGACCAGGTTGTCCAGGCCGGCGCCCATCGTCGGGTAGAGCTTGAAGGGGTTCATGACCGTGCCGGGCGAGGCCGCCTTGTTGGCCAGCGCGGAGAGGAACTTCTGCTGGTTCTTGGTGCGGTCCAGGTCGCCGCCCGCGAGGCCGTAGCGCTGCCGGACGAAGGCGAGCGCCTGCTGGCCGTTCAGCGTCTGCTTGCCCTTCTTCAGGTCATTGCCGGACTTCTTGTCCTTCATGTCCTGCGGGATGTCGATGTCGACGCCGCCGACCCCGTCCACGAGGCTGGCGAAGCCGTCGAAGCCGATCTCCGCGTAGTGGTCGATCTTCAGACCGGTGTTGTACTCGATCGTGCGGACGAGCAGCGAGGGGCCCTCGGAGGAGTACGAGGCGTTCAGCTTGTTCTGGCTCTGCGGGATCCGCCGGCCGCTCTCCGAGCCGGTGAAGGCCGGGATGGTGACCCAGGAGTCACGCGGGAGGCTGACCATGGTGTTGCCGTTGTCACCGACATGGAGAAGGATCATGGAGTCGGTGCGGCGGCCGTCGGCCGAACCGGTGTGCAGCTTCTTCTTGTCCTCGTCGGACATGCCCTCGCGGCTGTCCGAACCCACGATGAGGTAGTTGGTGCCCTTGCCGCCGCCCGGCCGGTCCTCGACCTTGCTGAGGTCGACCTCGCGGCGGAGCTTGGAGTCGGCCCAGAAGTAGGTGCCGATACCGACGGCGAGCAGCAGGACGAGCAGGGTGACCAGGCCGATGGTTATCCGGCGCTTCCAGTTCTTCGGCCTCACCGGACGCGGCCCGGGGCCGCCCGGACCGCCGGGGCCGTAGGGGTCGCCGCCGCCGGGCCCGCCGTTGCCGCGGCCGTAGACCTGCCCGGTGTTGTAGCCGTCGTCGTAGTCGTCATAGCCCTGGGACGCCTGCTGCCGCGGAATGGTGCCGTGCGGCGAGAGGTCGGGGGGCAGGGGCGGCTCGTTGTACGGACCGCCCGCACCGGGCGCCGTACGTCTCACTTGTGGCATGGCGCGTGCCCCTTCCGGGTCGGGGCTGCCGCTACCACGTCCGTACCGGCCGCTGCGGTCGCCGGTCGATCCCTGGGGCCATTCGCTCATGCAAGGCAGTGTGCCTGGTCGGGTGGGTCGCCTTACAGGGCGGGTGCCGGATCGGGGCACGGCTGTTGCAGACCTGATAAGAATCCGGTCCGCATAAGGTGGACGGCATGACCAATCAGGCCCACGGTGCGGAACCGGAGCTTCCGGGAAAGCCCACCTCCGCCTCCCGTACCACGCTGTCACACATCATGACGGGCAGTGACACCAATCTGCTCGGGACCGTCCACGGCGGCGTGATCATGAAACTGGTGGACGACGCGGCCGGAGCGGTCGCCGGACGCCACTCCGAGGGGCCCGCGGTCACCGCGTCGATGGACGAGATGGCCTTCCTCGAACCCGTCAGGGTCGGCGACCTCGTCCATGTGAAGGCCCAGGTCAACTGGACCGGCCGGTCCTCCATGGAGATCGGGGTGCGGGTGCTGGCCGAGCGGTGGAACGAGTCCACGCCCGCCACCCAGGTCGGCAGCGCCTATCTGGTCTTCGCCGCCGTCGACGCCGACGGCAAGCCCCGGCCCGTGCCCCCGGTCATCCCGGAGACCGAGCGGGACAAGCGGCGCTACCAGGAGGCCGAGATCCGCCGGACCCACCGGCTGGCCCGCCGCCGCGCGATCAAGGAACTCCGCGCCCGGCGCGTCGCCCCGCGCGTCGACGACGACACGGAGGACGCCGGCCGGGGGTGACCCCGGTCACAGGGCGCGAGTGGCGCCCTCGGGGCAGACGACCTCGTCGCCGGTGACGGCCCCGAACCCGGCGGCGTCGGTCCGCGGCTTCTCGACCCGGACCCGCCGCACACCCGCGTAGTCCGCGCCGATGGTGATCTGCATCACCGCGCCCTGCCCGACCACCGGCTTCAGCCGGGCCCCGGGCAGCGCGGCCGCCAGCGAGCGCACCGAGCGGTCCCAGACCGGGTCGTACGCGATCACCGTGTGCCGGACGTCGGGGGTCGCGGCGTCGGCGGGGGAGCCGGTGGTGGCGAAGCCGGTGGCGTGCAGCGCGCGGTCCGCCCGGCGGGCCAGCCCCGCCGTATTGGTGCCGTTGAGCACATGCACCCGGACCCGGTCCGGGTCCACGTCGACCGCGGTGGCGCCGGAACGCTTCGGGCGGTGGGCGACCAGCGGCCGGTCCTCGCGGAGGGTGGCGAAGAGCCGCTCGGCCTTGGGCTGGTCCCAGCGGAGCGTGGAGCCTGACCCCTTCACCGGGACGCCGGGCAGGATCACCGGGACCGAGGCGAACTCGGAGGACGCGGGGGTGACGCCGCTCATCGCCCGCCCCAGGGCGACCATGTCCGCCGCCCCGAAGCCGTGGTCGGCGCGGACCGAGCCCAGCAGGGCCCCGGCCACCCGGTTGAACCGCACCGGGTTGAGCAGGAGGCCACCGGCGGTGGTCTGGTGGACCACAGCGGCCAGGAAGCGCTGCTGCCGCTGGATCCGGCCCAGGTCGGAGGTGCCGTCGACATGCCGGGAGCGGACGTACTGCAGCGCCTGGCCGCCGTTCAGCACATGGGTGCCGGCCGCCAGGTCGAGCCCGGTGTGGTCGTCCTTGAGCGGCCGCGCGGTGCAGATCTTGACCCCGCCGAGCACATCGACCGTCTTCATGAAGCTGGTGAAGTCCACCTCGAGGTAGTGGTCGATGTGGATGCCGGTCAGATGCTCCACGGTGCGCACGGTCAGGCTCGGCCCGCCCTCGGCGTACGCGGCGTTCAGCTTCCGCGGATGGTGCGGATGGCGCTTCCCGGTGGCGTCGGTGTACGCGGGGATCTGGGCGTAGGAGTCGCGGGGCAGGCTGACCGCGCTGACCCGGCGGTGGTCGGCCGACAGATGCATCAGCATGATCGTGTCGGTGCAGCGGCAGGGGGCTCCGCCCAGCCGGTACAGCGCCTTCTCCCGAGGCGTGATCTTCTCCCGTCCGTCCGTGCCGACCACGAGGAAGTTGACGCCGCCGCCGGTGTTCTTCGGCCGGTTGTCCAGGCCGCCGAAGGCATCCACCCGGTGGATCCCGGATTCGAGCTCACTGACCAGCAGATGCCCGATGCCGCTGACCGCCAGCACCAGAGCGGCGCCGCCCGTGGCGAGCCGCAGCCCCCAGCGGGGGCGGCGGGAGCGGGGGCGCGGCGGGCGCGGCGATCGGGCCGGTGCACTCACTCCGGGGACCTCCGTGAACGGGTGGGCTGGGCGGAACCGCCTCACCGTAGGCCCATACGACGATCGCTTTGACGGCCCCACGCCGCCCGTGTGGCGCGCTGCCACCCGGGCGGCGCGCTCCGGTGTCCACCATTCGCGGTAACGTGGGCGCGATATCGCAGTCTTTTTGGGGCCCCACCCCCAGTCTCCTGGGGCCCGGCCCCCGAACCCCGAGGTGCCATGCCCCCGCATCAGCTCCCGGCCGTCTCCGTGATCATGCCGGTGCTCAATGAGGAACGCCATCTGCGCAATGCCGTGCGGCACATCCTGGAGCAGGAGTACGACGGCGAGATGGAGGTGGTGATCGCGCTCGGCCCGTCCGCGGACCGTACCGACGAGATCGCCGCCGAACTGGTGGCGGAGGACCCCCGGGTGCATACGGTCCCCAACCCCACGGGCCGCACCCCCGCCGCCCTGAACGCGGCGATCAAGGCATCCCGCCATCCGGTGGTGGTGCGGGTCGACGGCCACGGCATGCTCTCGCCGAACTACATCGCGACCGCCGTCCGGCTCCTGGAGGAGACCGGCGCGCAGAACGTCGGCGGGATCATGCACGCCGAGGGCGAGAACGACTGGGAGAAGGCCGTCGCCGCCGCCATGACCTCCAAGATCGGCGTGGGCAACGCGGCCTTCCACACCGGCGGCGAGGCGGCCCCCGCCGAGACCGTCTATCTGGGCGTCTTCCGGCGCGAGGCGCTGGAACAACAGGGCGGCTACAACGAGGAGTTCATCCGCGCCCAGGACTGGGAGCTGAACTTCCGGATCCGCGAGGCCGGCGGGCTGATCTGGTTCTCGCCCGAGCTGAAGGTCTCCTACCGGCCGCGGCCGAGCGTGCGGGCCCTGGCCAAGCAGTACAAGGACTACGGGCGCTGGCGCCATGTCGTCGCCCGCTTCCACCAGGGCTCGATCAACCTGCGCTATCTCGCCCCGCCGACCGCCGTCGTCGCCATCGCGGCGGGCCTCGTGGCGGGCGCGGCCGTCACCCCGTGGGCCCTGGTGATCCCCGGCGGTTATCTGGCCGCGATCGTCGCGGGCTCGATCCCGGCGGGCAAGGGGCTTCCGGTGGCCGCCCGGCTGCGGGTCCCGGTGGCGCTCGCGACCATGCACATGTCCTGGGGCTGGGGCTTTCTGACCAGCCCGCGGGCGCTGGCCAAGCGGGTCATCGCCAGCCGCCGCCCGGCGGTCATGGCCTCGTAGCCGTACGCGAAGGGGCCGGACCCGTCGCGGGCCCGGCCCCTTTGTCGTGCCGTCACGGGGGGCGTCTTCGCCGTGCCGTCACGGGGGCGTCAGAAGCTGTAGCCCGGGTTGACCTTCATACAGCCCTTCTCCTCGCCGTTGAGCGCGTCCGCGCTCTCGGGCGCCTTGCCGTCGTCGTCCGTCGCCGGCTTCGGATAGGCGGTGCCCTCGCGCCAGTCGTTGCCGACCACCACGGTGATCTCCTGGACCGACGCGGACGACCTTGCCGCGGACTTCGGCAGCTTCAGCGCCTTGGCCACGGCCAGGCCGTCGCCCTGCCGGTCCTCGCCCGGGTAGAGGACGGTGGTGTCGGCCTGCGAGATGAGTTCCGTGTTCGCGGTGGCCTTGGCGTAGCCCAGCCGCACCAGCTCGGAGGTGATGACCGAGGCCCGGCCGGAGACCGGCCCCAGGACGGTGCTGGCGGTGCCGTTCTGCACCACCACCGGGAGCTGCTCCTTGGGCGCGGTGGGGGCCGGGGTGGCGTCGGGCTTCTTCTTGTCCTTGCCGTCCAGCGCGATGTCGTTGCGCAGCAGCGAGAAGGTCTGCTCGGCGTCGCCCGGCTTGGGCAGCACATACTCCCCGCCGCCGCCGTACTCCCACGGCATGGTGCTCATGGTGGTGCGCTTGGTGGGCACCCGCTTGAGGTCATTGCCCAGGTCGTAGAGGTTCTTGACGGTGCCGAGGCCGTGGTCGACGGTCAGCGCCTCGGTGGCGGCCTCCGCGAGGTCCATCAGCTTGCCCGGGTCGCTGAGCTTGGTGCCCGACTTCAGCTGGCGGATCATCGAGGTCATGTACATGTGCTGGGCCTTGGCCCGGCCGATGTCGGTGTTGTCCTCGAAGCCGTAGCGGGTGCGCAGCCACTGGAGGGCCTGGACGCCCTTCACGTTGTGGGTGCCCTTGGTGAGCTTCAGCCCGGAGCCATGGCCCTTGCTGTCATGGGAGTAGACGTTGTTGTCCACGCACACCGGGACACCGCCGATGGCGTCCGCCATGGAGACCACCCCGGAGAAGTCGATCATCATGAAGTGATCGATGTAGAGGCCGGTGAGCTCCTTCCAGGTGGCGACCGTGCAGCCCGGACCGCCGTGCTGGAGCGACTCGTTGATGGCCCCCACGGTCTTCGGATAGACCGTTCCGTCGTGTGGATCGGTGCACTGGGGGATGGTCACCCGGGTGTCGCGCGGGATGCTGACCACCGACATGTTGCTGCGGTCGGCCGAGACATGCACCAGCATCTGCACATCGCCCAGCGGCTTGCGGTCCGCGTCCTGCTTGGCCCCGCCGAGCTTGACGTTCTCCGCGGTGTTCCGGCTGTCGGAGCCTATGAGCAGGATGTTGAGGGGGGTCTGGCCGGCGGCGTTCGGCTCGGGCTTGCCGATCTTGCTGTCGCCGAGGTCCAGGTCCTCCTTCTTCAGATTGCCGTTCAGGTGTTCGTAGTAGAAGTATCCGGCGCCGGCCGCGCCGAGTACCAGCACGGCCAGCGTCAGGGCGGTCCAGCGCAGGATCCGCACCCCGCGACCGCGCCGCGGCCGCTCCTCGCCGCGCCGCCCGTCGCCGCCCGGCCGCCCTCCACCGCTCGAGCGGCGCCCCGCGTCCGATGACGCGGGGCGCTTGCCTTTCTGCGGGCTGCCGTCCTCACCGGGCTCGCGGGGCTCGGGGACGGCGGCCCGCCGCCCTCTCTCCCCCCGCACACTGCTCTGCCCCATCGGGCCCCTCCCCGCACTCTCTGGGTCGTCCGGCCCGCAGGACCCCGATGGACGCGAGGGGTCCGCCGGCCGACGACGGTCACTTGGCGCAGACGTTCTTGTCGTCGGCCTCGACCCTCTGAATGTCCTTCGGCGCCTGCGTCGGAGCGGAGATCGGTGTGCCGGCGCCCTTGAAGTCCGCGCCCAGCGTCAGGTTCATCTCCGCCTTCGGTTCGGCGTCCTTGGTGCCTTCCTTCATGGCGGAGGCGGGCAGCCCCATGCTGTCGGCCAGCCGACGCGCCTGGTCGGCCTGGTTGGGAGCGTACTCCAGCGTCGTCTTCTTCAGCTCTGACGGAGCGTTTCCGCCGTTGCTGGTGAGGAGCATCCCCTCGGTGTTCTGCATCCAGTCGACGGTCTCCTGGGCGGCGCCGAACTGCCCACTGCCGTTGAGCACCTTGACCCGGACCTCGGCGGGGTCGGACTTCGGCCCCTTCAGCCGCGCCGCCTGCTCGTCCTTGGCCGCCTTCTCCTTCTTCTTGACCTCGGTCAGGGAGACGTCCTGACGGACCATGGAGAACAGCGGCTCGGCCTTGGTCTTGTCGAGCAGCACGGTCGCGCCGTCGGTGTTGTCGACGACCGGGACGGTCGCGAAGGTGACGTTCTTGAGGTCGACCTTGCTCAGGTTCTTCCCCAGTGAGGCCAGCTTGTTGACGGTGCCGATCCCGGTGTCCACGGTGAGCGCCTTGGTGGCGGTCTGGGCCAGGTCCCACATCTTGCCCGGGCTGGTGAGCGTTCCGCTGTCCTTCATCTTGCGCATCAGCGAGCTCAGGAACTGCTGCTGGAGCTTGATGCGGTCCAGGTCGCCGCCGAAGCCGACGGTGTGCCGGGTCCGGACGAACGCCAGCGCCTCCTCGCCCTTGATCGTGTGGCGGCCCTTCTTGAGGTTCAGATGCGACTTGGGGTCGTTGACGTCCTTGGCGAGACACACCTCGACCCCGCCGACCGCCGAGGACATCTCCTTGACCGCGTTGAAGTCGGCCATCATGAAGTGGTCGATCTGCAGCCCGGTGAGCTTCTCGACCGTCTGCCAGGTGCAGCCGGGGTCGCGCCCCTCCTGGCCCAGACTGGTGTTGAAGCGCACCTCCGACTCGCCCGGAATGCTCTTGAAGGAGCCGTCCTTCTGCTTCGTACGGCAGTTCGGGATGTCGGTGATCATGTCGCGCGGGATGGACAGCACGGTCGCGTTGGACCGGTCCTCGGAGACATGGAAGAGCAGCGTGGTGTCGGCGTGACCGACGCTCCCCGCGTCGCCGTACCCCTCGTTGCCCTTGCCGTCGCGCCGGTCGGTGCCGATGAGGAGGATGTTCATCGGGCCGTCGGAGACCGCGGCGTTGTTCTCGCCGACGTCGACCTTGCTGATGTTGTTGTTGAGGTGCTGATAGACGAAGTACGCCGCGGCCGAACCGCCCACCAGCAGGAAGGCCAGGGTGCCGCTGCCCCAGTAGAGCGCCTTCTTCGTCTTCGACTTCTTCGGCTTCGGCTTGCGACGGCTGACCGGGCCGGTCTCCTTCTCCTTCTCCGACTCCCGTCTGGCCGCGCGCCGGCGCCCCCTCGGCTCGGAGTCGGCGGCGCCGTCACCGCTCGACGATCTGGTGACCCGTCGCAGCTCGGTGGTGTCCTCCGATGTCTCGGCGGGGTTCAGCCGCAGCTCGTAATTGCCCGTATTCGGGTCGAACACCCACTGATCGGCTGGGTCGAAGTCACCCGCCCCGCCAGGGCCTTGCGCGTCCACGGTCGTTTGTGTCCTCCGTCGGTGCCACGCGGCGCCTCCCCCTCAAGGCGCTCCATCTGTCTTCGTGCAGTGCGCGGCCACCTCGTAGAGCGCACCGGATCGCTCACACTATCCGCCCGGATCAGCGTCAAGCGACGCCGGTGACAAATTCCACTTCCCTACAACTGGGCAATCTGCTCAATCCTTATCTCATCCTTCACGATTCGTGGCCCGCCCTTAACGTGCTTTTACTCGCAGATGCCTCGCGCGGCCGTCGTCCCTTGGTACGGGCTGAGGTCGCCGGCCTTCTGGTCGCCGCCCGTCGAGGCGGTGACGGTGTGGGCCACCGGCACCGGACGATCCAGCCGCAACTGCCGGAACAGGCGGTCGGCGTCGGGCTGGACGAGCTCATCCCGGTTCTTGTTGTACGTGTAGGGCTGCCGCGGAATCGTGAGGAACCGGATCTTCTCCCGCGGGATGTCCCGCACCCCGCGCACCAGCGCGTACAGATCCTTGAGCGAATCCAGCCCCGGATCCGTGGTCAGCGAGGACGTCGCCGCGTTGAGCACCGGGTACAGCTTCGCAGGATTGAGCAGCACACCATTGCTCTGCACTTTCTTCACAAGCGAGCCCATGAACTCCTGTTGCCGGCCGATACGCTCCGTGTCGCTGCCGTCGCCGATGCTGTACCGGGCGCGCACATAGCCCAGCGCCTGCTCCCCGTGGAGGACCTGACGGCCCGCGGGCAGCTTCAGATGCGCCTCATCGTCGTCCACGGGCTCCTTCAGGCACATCTCCACCCCGCCGACCGCGTTCACCAGCCGCTTGAAGCCGCTGAAGTCCACGATCAGATGGTGGTCGACGCGGATCCCGGTCAGCTTCTCGACGGTGCGGATCGAACAGGCCGCGCCACCGGCCTCGAACGCCGAGTTGAACTGGGCGAACCGGGCCTGGGTCCGCTTTCCGTCCGGCCGGTCGCAGGCCGGGATGTCCACCATCAGATCGCGGGGGATGGAGACGGCGGTGGCGCTCTTTCCGCCGGCCTGCAGATGCAGCAGGATCGTGGTGTCCGAGCGCTGGGTGCCGGTGTCCCTGCCGTACTTGCCGTTGCCCTTGCCACCCCGGTTATCGGAGCCGATCAGCAGGATGTTCTGCGCGTCCCGCACCACCGACACCGGCCGCTCGGCCTCGTACTTCCTCAGCTCGTCCGCGGTCCGGGTATCGGTGCGGATATTGCCGTCGAGGCGCTCGTAGAACCACCACCCCACCCCGGCGACCGACAGCACCAGCATGGCCACGCCCAGCGCGAGAACACGCGGCCAGCGGCGCCTGCGTCTCGGCGCAGGCTCAGAGCTGTCGGTCGTCACGTCCGCGTCCTCCCACCCGTCTTCCGCCCGGGGGCGGAGCGGCATCGCATGCCGGGATACCGATTACCGGGTACCGATCACCGGGATACCGATTGACCGGATACCGATTAACGGAACAGACATGCGAAGCCCGTACATGGTTGTACGTATCCGTCGATCATCGCGCGGGGTGGGCGGCACGGCCCGTGGACTCGGCCCGCGGTCCGCCGGACGGGTCAGGGGTGGGAAGGGGGTGGGTTCTGGGTCTGGGGGTGGGGCGGTTACGGCGGCTCGGGGCGGTCTCGGCGTGGTTTCGGGGTGGGGTGGTCTCGGGGGAAGTCTCGGGGTGGGGTGGTCGGTCCCAGGTGGAGGCGCTGTGGCTGCGGCCGTGGCCTCAGGGCGTGGTGGCGGTGACGCGCTCGCTCTCCATGCGCCCGGCCAGCCCCTTCTCGTCCAGCCGGTCCAGATGGCGGCAGAGCACCACCGAACCGCCGGTGGCCAGCGGTGCGTACAGCCCGTACGACAGTCCCTCCCAGCTGTCGTACGGAAGCCCGGAGAGGATTCGGGAACCGGGCCCGAGCCCCTGCGCGGCGGCGTCGGCGTGCGCCCGCTCCACCACCTCCGCGCTCGTCAGCTCCACACCGCCGACGGTCAGCGCGGGCGCCTCCGGGTCCACGGGGGAGTACGGGGCGAAGCGGTCGCCCTGGCTGGGCACCTCCACGGCGTAGTCCGCGAACCCCTCCGGCAGCTGGGGGAACCGGCCGCCCAGCGGCTGCAGCGACAGCGCCACCCGCTCACCGGAGCACTCGCGTGCCTCCTTGAGGGTGTCCGGGCCGCTGACGACGAGATCGGCGGAGGCCGGGTCGCCCCCGATGTCCACGAGGACCCCGACCGAGGAACAGGCCACCAGCCACACGGCGGTCTGCCAGTGGGCGGGCAGCAGCAGTGCGCATCGGTCGCCCGGCGCGGCGGCCAGATCGTCCTGGAGCAGATTGGCGGTCTTCGCCACCCAATTGGCGAAGGTGGCCACGGAGAGTTCGACGCGTTCGCCCGTGGCATCGTCGTAGAAGGTTACGAGCGGGCGGGGCGGGTCCGCGGCGAGCGCGGATCCCAGCAGGTCGGCGGGGGTGCGATCGGTGGCGTTCACGCGCGCAAGACTACGCGCCGAAGATGCGGCGCGGACGGGGTCGGTGGGGCTCGGCTCAGTGAACGGTCCGCGACGTGTCCGCTCTTCCGAATGGACAGGTTTGTCCCCTTATGTAGACGATTTCAATCATGCGTGCATACCTGGCATCCTCGATCGGCGTCGCGTGCACCGCCGCCCTCGCCCTGCCCCTCGCCGTCTACCCCGGCCCCGCCCACGCCCGGGCCGAGCGGATCGCCGCACCCGGCTCCACACAATCGCTGCCGTTTCTTCCGCTCGCGGCGGACGGGCTCGACCGGGGTGTGACCGCACCCGGCGACCCCCCGGCCCCGGCCCCGGCCGACCGGGGGGTCACCGCGCCGCGCGTGCGGCCGTTCTCGCTCGTCGGCGTCGTCTGGGACCGGCCCTCCGCCGACCTCCGCGGCCGGGTACAGGTCCGCACCCGTGCGGTCGGCGGCGCGTGGTCCCCATGGCGCGAACTGCTGCCGTACGGGGACGAGGCCCCCGACCCCGACTCGCCCGAACTCCGCGGCGCACGGGCCCACGGCGGCACGGCGCCGCTGTGGGTCGGCGACTCGGACGGCGTCCAGGCGCGGGTGCGGCCGGAAGGGGCGGCGGTGGTGGACGGGGGTGGGGGCACTGCCGTGGACGGGGGTGGGGGCACTGCCGTGGACGGGGGTGCCGGTGCGGACGGCGGCGGGGGTGCCGGTGCGGACGCGGGCGCGAGTGCGGATGTGGACGGGGGTGCTGGCGCGGATGCCCGGGCGGCGGCTCTGCCGTCCGGGCTGCGGCTGGAGCTGATCGACCCCGGCGCGGCCCCGGCGCCGCCGCCCCCGGACCGGGCCGTACTGAGCGCCCTCCCGGCGCATCCGGTGCCGACGGCGGAGGGCGCCGCGCCGGGCGCGAGGCCATCGGTGAGGCCCTCGGCGGGGTCGTCCGGGAAGCCGGCCTGGGAGCCCTCCGGGCCCGCGAGGTGGTCCGCGAGGCCGTCGCCCAGGCCCTCCAGACCCTCCAGGCCCTCCGTCAAGCCGCCCTGGCCCTCCAGATGGTCCGCGAAGCCGGCGTCCCCCAGGCCCTCCGGGTCATCCGCCAAGCCACTGCCGTACCCCCCCACCCCCGCCACCCACGCCATTCCCTCCACCCCGCCGCCCGACGTCCTCGCCGAGGAGGCGACCAAGGCGAACGCCGCCCGCTACAGCGCGCCGCGGCCCAGCATCGTCACCCGCGCGGGCTGGGGTGCCGACGAGAAGATCCGTGAAACGGGCCACGTCTACAGCAAGACCGTGAAGGTCGCCTTCATCCACCACACCGTGACGGGCAATAAGTACAGCTGCTCCCAGGCGCCCTCCGTTTTGCGCAGTATCTACCGCTACCACGTGAAGAGCCTGGGATGGCGCGATTACGGCTACAACTTCACCATCGACAAGTGCGGAAAAATCTACGAAGGCCGCTCCGGCGGTGTGGCCAAAGCCGTACGCGGAGCGCACACGCTGGGCTTCAACACCAACAGCATGGGCGTCGCCGTCCTCGGTACTTTCTCCGCCAAGAAGCCCCCGGCAAAGGCCGTGAAGGCCATCGCCAAGCTCACCGCGTGGAAACTGGGTCTCTTCAAGCGAAATCCGCGTGGCACCACGCATCTGGTGTCCGGCGGCGGCAACAAGTACAAAAAGGGTGCCAACGTAAAGCTCCATGTGATCGCGGGTCACCGCGACGGCTTCGCCACCGAGTGCCCCGGCAAGGACCTCTACAAGAAGCTCGGTTCGGTGCGGAAGACCGCCGCCCGCCTCCAGGGGCGCTGATCAGGCGCGGTCCGGGGATCTGCATACACTGGCCGCCGACCGGCGAGCCCCAGCAGGAAGCAGAGACGTTACGTGACCATTGCGCCAGCAACGCCATCGCCAGAGGCGATCCTCCTGGTCGGCGGCAAGGGAACCCGGTTGCGCCCGATGACGGTGCACACTCCCAAGCCGATGGTCCCGGCGGCGGGCGTTCCGTTTCTGACCCACCAACTCGCCCGCGCCCGCGCCGCCGGGGTCGAGCACATCGTGCTCGCCACCTCCTATCTGGCGGAGGTCTTCGAGCCGTACTTCGGTGACGGCTCCGCGCTCGGTCTGCACCTGGAATACGTCACGGAGGAGGAACCCCTCGGCACCGGCGGCGCCATCCGCAACGTCGCCTCCCGGCTGCGCTCGGGCCCCGACGACCCGGTACTGATCTTCAACGGCGACATCCTCACCGGCCTCGACATCCGCGCCCTCGTCGACAACCACCGCACGACGGGCGCCGATGTCTCCCTGCACCTCACCCGGGTCCCCGACCCCCGCGCGTACGGGCTGGTGCCCACCGACGGACAGGGCAGGGTCACCGCTTTCCTGGAGAAGCCGCAGACCCCCGAGGAGATCGTCACCGACCAGATCAACGCGGGCGCGTACGTCTTCAACCGCTCGGTCATCGACACCATCCCCGCCGGCCGCCCCGTCTCCGTCGAACGCGAGACCTTCCCCGGCCTGCTGGCCGCGGGCGCGCATCTGCAGGGCATGGTCGACTCCACGTACTGGCTCGACCTCGGCACCCCCCAGGCCTTCGTCCGCGGCTCCGCGGACCTGGTGCTCGGCCGGGCCCCCTCCCCGGCCGTCCCGGGGCGCTGCGGCGACCGCCTCGTCCTGGACAGCGCGTCGGTCGCGGGCGACGCCAAGCTGACCGGCGGCACGGTCATCGGCCCCCAGGCCCGGGTGGGCGCGGGCGCGAGCATCGACGGCAGCACGGTGCTGGAGGGCGCCGTCGTGGAGGAGGGCGCCCAGGTGCGCGACTCACTCGTCGGCGCGGGCGCGCGCATCGGCGCCCGTACGGTGCTGCAGGGCGCGGTGGTCGGCGACGGCGCCCTGGTCGGCCCGGACAACGAGCTGCGGGACGGCGTACGGGTGTGGTGCGGCGCGGACATCCCGGCGGGGGCGGTGCGCTTCTCGTCCGACCAGTGACGGGGGCGCGTTCCCGCTGTGTGCGGGTGCGTGGTGGGGTGTGCCCGCTGTGCGTGGTGGGTGGCGGGTCGTCGGCGGCCACCCGCCGGTGGCCCCAGGGCGCCCGTCCGTTGCGTATTCGGCCCGGGGGCGTGAATTCAGCCGCTCCGGCGTCTGAGGAGCGGGGTCCGGGGCGGAGCCCCGCCGGGGGGCGAGGGGCGGAGCCCCTCGTTTCGGGAAGGGGCGGGGTGGGGGCTGTCCGCCGGAGGCGCCTACGGCCCGCACATGGTGTGCGGCCGGGCCCAGGCCTTGGGCGGGGCCCCGTGCCGCGCGGCGAAGCCGCATATTGATGCTGTGGGAAGGGGCGGGGCCGGGGCCCCTGCCCGAACCGAGGCCCCCCGGGGGGCCTACATCGTCCGGAAGTCCCTGACCGCGAAGCGCGGCGCGCGGCGCGGCGGAGTACGGCCCGACAGAAGGATCAGGCGGGTCGCACGGTAGCGCTGCCCCGCGTAGGGAGCCAGGAGTTCGAGCATCGCCTCATCGTCCGCACCCCGCTCTCCGGTGAGCGCGTAGCCCACGATCCGCGGCAGATGCAGATCCCCGACCGTGATCGCGTCCGGGGTGCCATTGCTGCGCTGCAGGGTCTCCGCCGCCGTCCAGGGCCCGATACCCGGGATCAGTTGCAGCCGGGCGGAGGCGGTGGCGAGGTCCATGGACGTGGCCTCCTCCAGCCGTCGGGCGACCCGGACGGCCCGCAGGATCGTCGAGGAACGCTTGGTGTCCACGCCCGCGCGATGCCACTCCCACGACGGGATCAGCGCCCAGGTGCGCGGATCGGGCATGACCCGCATCCGCATCCCCTCGGCCGGACCGGGCGCGGGCTCGCCATGGCGCTGGAGCAGCAGCCGCCAGGCGCGGTACGCCTCGACGCCGGTGACCTTCTGCTCCAGGATCGAGGGGATCAGGGATTCCAGGACCAGCCCGGTGCGGATCAGCCGGAGGCCGGGGTGGCGGCGGTGCGCCTCGTGGACGAGCCGATGTCGGGGTACGAACGCGGACGGGTCGTCGTCCGCCCCGAGGAGGGCGGGCAGGCCGTCCAGCAGCCACTCCGCTCCCGGCCCCCAGGCCCGGCCCTCGACCTCCGCACCCTTGCGCGCGATCCGTATGGTCCCGGGCCCGGCCGGCGTCCGGCTCGCCCGCCAGAAGGCGCCGTCCGCGCCGACCTGAAACGCGGGATCCCCTGGGCCTCGCTGCAGCACGCCGAGGTTACGCGCGAGGTCGCAGGGCCCTGAAGGGCTCCAGGTACGTCTCACACACACCCCGCCACCCTACGACCCACCGCGCGCGCCGAGGATCGGCACCCGGTTCCGGACCGGACGCCCTGTGCCCCTGGACCCCCGCCGGGGCTCCGCCCCGGACCCCGCTCCTCAAACGCCGGAGGGGCTGGATTTACGGGCAGCCGCGGAACGGCGGGAGGGAGCGGGGCCGCACCCACCCCCGCCAGCGCCCCCGGGCTGAACGCCGGGCGGGCAGGCGGCCCATGCCACCAACGGGAAGCCACGAGACCGCAGGCCCGGGCCTGGGCCTGGGGCCACCGGGGCGCGGTCGCCGACGAGACGGGAGGGGGCGGGGTCGCAGGGGTGGTGTCCTGGACGCTCGGGGTTTCCCATGCCGAAGGCCAGGGGCGTATTTGTGGCGCCAATCCCCGACCAACTCAACGCCCCCGGCCAATGGCGCCGTAAATATACGGTCCAGGGCGCCGCCCCGGAGGCCCCGCACCCGCCACCCACCACGAACCCCGGGCGCACCCCACCACGCACCCGCACACAGCGGAACTCGCAGGGCGCCCCCGCCCCGGGGCAACCCCGCGGCGCACCCCAGCAAACGCTCCCGCACCCGTGCCCCCACCCCGCACAACGCGCGCCCCCCTACCCCCGCGCACACGACCCCACCGCACAACCGCCACGCACAACCGCCACGCGCAACCGCTCCGCTCAACTCACCCGCGCCATCGATCAACCCCAGAACCCGCCCCGACGCGCCCTACCTACCGCACCACCACGAACCCCTCGACCCCCCGCTCCGGCCGCGCCGCCGGCCGAACGGCCGCCTGGCCCACCGCGACCGTGCCCATCGGGTCCCAGTCGTCCGGCAGGCCCAGTACCTCACGCACCACAGGGCGGCAGAACATCGTGGACGACACCCACGCCGACCCCAGCCCCTCACCCGCCAGCGCGACCAGCAGGTTCTGCACCCCGGCGCCCGCCGCGACCACGAACATCTCGCGCTCCGCCGTGTTCCGCCGCGGGTCGGGGTAGGTGTGGGCGCCGTCCGCGACCAGGCACGGAACCACCAGGTACGGCGCCTTGCGCAGCACATCGCCGCGCCGCACCCGCTTGGCGATGCTCTCCTCCGAGAAGCCGTCCCCCCGCAGGTCGGCGATCCAGGCATCCCGCATCGCGTCCAGCAGCCGCGTCCGCGGCTCCTCCGACTCCAGCAGGACGAAGCGCCACGGCGTCGTATGGTGCGGCGCCGGCGCAGTGACGGCGGCGGCGACCGCGCGCCGCACCGCCGCGCCGTCCACCGACTCGTCGGTGAACTCCCGGACCGTACGGCGCAGCGTCACGGCCTCCCGTACGGCCTCGGAGGTGCCCAGCCGGAACATGTCGTCCGCGGCACCGCGCACCAAAGCCCGCGCACCTTCATCGACCCCTTGCCCATCAGACCCGCTGAGCCCATCCGGCCCACCAAGCCCATCAGACCCACCAAGCCCATCAGACCCGCCAGGCTCACCAGACCCGCCAAGCTCACCAGACCCGTCATCCAGCCCCTCGAACGCCACCACCTGCGGAAGCCCCCGCAGCACCGCCACCGGCAACCCCTCGGCCTTGCCCTTGACCAGGTCACCCGCCGCGGCCAACTCATCCGCGGTGGCGACGATGGTCGCGCTCAGCGCGTTTCCGTACGCGTCGACGCCGCCGCGCAGATCGTCCAGGACCCGCACCCCCGCCGCCCCGATGGCGACGTCGGTGACCCCGGTCCGCCACGGTCGACCAAACGTGTCGGTGACGATGACGCCCACCTCCACGCCGAGCACTTCCCGCAGCCCGGCCCGGATCGCCCGCGCCGAGGCGTCGGGGTCTTCAGGGAGCAACAGGACGGTGCCGGAAGGGGTGTTGGAGGCATCGACCCCGGCGGCGGCCATGACCAGCCCGTGGCGGGTCTCGACGATCCGGGTGCGGCCGCGCCGCGCCACGACCCGCACCGTCTCGGCGTCTATGGCCGCCTCACGGTCGGTCGCCTCGACGACGCGCCCCTCCGCCTTGCTGACGATCTTGGAGGTGACCAACAGCACATCGCCGTGCGCGAGCCCTGGCAGCCCGCCGGAGGTGGCGGCGTCGGCGATGAGCTTGGCGAGGTCGTCACCGGGCCGCACCTCGGGCATACCGGGCAGGGCCCACACCTGATACGACGGCAGCTCCCGCGCCGCGTCTCCCGACCCGCCACCGGCCCCGTCCCGCAACCCGCTCATCCCCGCACCTCTTCCGCCAGCTTCAGCGCCTCGGCCGCCATCGCCGCCGTGGCCTCGAGGTCCGTCATCATCAGCGGGATCGCCCGGCAGCGGATCCCGGCGGCCTCGACCTCATCGACCGCGCCCGCGTCCACGGTGTCCACGAGCCAGCCGTCCAGCAGCCCGGAGCCGTAGTGCTTGGCGACGGCGGCGGCGGTGGACTCGACGCCGACGGCGGCGAGCACCTTGTCGGCCATGCCGCGCACGGGCGCGTCGCCCACGATGGGGGACAGGCCCACGACCGGGATCCCGGCGTCGGCGATGGCCTCGCGCACACCGGGCACGGCGAGGATCGTGCCGACGCTGACGACCGGGTTGGACGGCGGGAAGAGGACGACGTCGGCGTCGGCGATGGCCTCCAGGACGCCGGGCGCCGGCTTGGCCTGGTCGGCGCCGACGGGAACGACGGCGTGGGCGGGCACGGAGGCGCGCAGCCGCACCCAGTACTCCTGGAAGTGGACGGCCTTACGGCCCGCGCCGCCCGGGGCATCCGGGTCGTGCACGCCGCCCGGGGCGTCCGGGTCGTCGATCAGGACGTGGGTCTCGACGCGGTCGTCCGTCATGGGCAGCAGCCGCACCCCCGGCTGCCAGCGGGCGCACAGCGCCTCGGTGACGGCGCTCAGCGGATAGCCCGCGCCGATCATCTGCGTACGGACTATGTGCGTGGCGAAGTCGCGGTCGCCGAGGCCGAACCACTCGGGCCCCACCCCGTACGCCGCCAACTCCTCCTTGACGGTGAAGGTCTCGTCGGCCCGGCCCCACCCCTGCTCCTCGTGGATGCCACCGCCGAGGGTGTACATCACGGTGTCGAGGTCGGGACAGACCTTGAGGCCGAAGAGGTGGATGTCGTCGCCGGTGTTCCCGATGACGGTGATGTCGGCGTCCGGAGCCGCCGACATCAGACCGCGAAGGAAACGGGCGCCGCCGATACCGCCTGCCAGAACCACAATGCGCATGGGAGACAGTCTTGCAGCAGCCCCGGACATCGCGGGCGTTCGGGGCGGTTCAGCGGCCCGGGACGCCCAGCGTGCCGGGGGCCGCGACCGGGGCGGTGGGGGCGGACAACTCGGCGCTCTGGGTGGGGTGCAGCGGCATCTCGGTCAACCCGGGGAAGTAGATGTGCAGGCTGACGGCCGGTTCGAGGGCGTCGTTGACGACGTCGTGCACATAACCGGGCGCGAAGACGCGCTGTGCGCCGGCGCGCAGCGCATGCCGCACGCCGCGCGTTCCCACCCGCTCGGTGAGCTCGCCCTGGAGCACGGTCAGCACCCCGGAGGAGCGGCCGTGGTCATGGGCGCCGCTGCCCTGTCCGGGCACCCAGCTGAGCAGCCACACCTCGTAGCCGGGGCCGGTGCGCAGCCGGTGGTACCAGCGGCTGGTGGCGTCGTACTGGACGAGGGACGCCCAGCCGTCGCGGTCGGCCGCGATGGTGCGGGCCAGGCCCGCGAAGGCGGAGACGGTGGAGGGGTGCGCGGGTACGGGCGGCAGCAGATGCGGGATGGCGAGCGGGTCGCCGGCGATCTGGACGTCGCTGTTCATGGCGGGGGTTCCTCGGCGGGAAGGGCGCGGAGAGGTGCGCCGTGGGGACGCGGTAGCGGTAAGGGCGCGAAGTGCGGTGCGAACGGGGTCTCAGAAGGAGACGCCGTAGGCGAAGCGGCAGAAACGCGGAGAAAGCTGGAGCTCGGAGGGCGTCAACAGCTCGAACAGCGACAGCGAGCCTGCACAGCGCAGCGGAACCCGTGGTCACGGGTCGGCAGGGGCGCGTGGGTCACTGACATGCGACCAAGGAGACCCGGATCGCCGCGCCGCTGTCAACTTGATCTCACGTTTCAGCTCAAGGTTCACCTCATCCGGTCGCTCTGGAGGCAGAAAGGTTTGTGCGCGCGTTGTACCGGTGAGACGGCGCATCAACGCGCATCGACGCGCACCACCCCCGCACGACCCCTGCACGACCCCCGCACGACCTCTGCGCCACCCCGCCCCATCTCCCGTGCGATGCAACGGGACCGGCGTCGATGGCGTCCTCCTCAGTGAGCGTGAGAGGGGGGAACTCGGGCGTCGGATGGGGAAGGTGTCGCGTTTAGGCCGATTTGAACACTTTCCGCGCAGCCTTGGTTCCGCAGAGTGAATAAGAGGCCCAATAGCAGATCTCGGCTTGACTGGCCCGGATCGGCACACTTGTAATTTCACTCGTGTCGTTCTGCCGCTTCACCGACGGCATCAGGCACGGGGACGCAAAGACAGACGAGGGGCGCACATGACCGAGTTGTTCCAGCAACTGCTGGTCGAAGAGGCGGACGAGGAGCTCGGTTGGCAGGAGCGCGCGCTGTGCGCCCAGACCGATCCCGAATCGTTCTTCCCGGAAAAGGGCGGATCCACCCGTGAGGCGAAGAAAGTCTGCCTTGCCTGTGAGGTCCGTTCCGAGTGCCTCGAGTACGCCCTCGCCAACGATGAGCGGTTCGGCATCTGGGGTGGTCTGTCCGAGCGTGAGCGCCGCCGACTGAAGAAGGCCGCCGTCTGACACCCGCCGCGGGACCCGTCCGGCTCCCCGGACCCGTCGGTCCTGTCGGTCCTGTCCGGGCAGTCGGCCCCGCCGACTCGTGGGCCCCGTCGGCTGCGCCGACTCGTGGCGCCCGTCGGCTCCGCCGACTCACCGGCCCCGTCAGCCCTGCCGGAACCGTATGACCCGCGCTGACATATCCGCACAGTTCACGGCGGAGTGAGCCACCGCGACCGGTCCGCCCCCCGCCCGCATGGTGACGGGAGGCGGACCGGTCGCATACACAGCCGTTAGTGTGGGGCCCCGTCCGAGACGCTCCAACGCCCCCAGGGGGCGCGCGCGTCCACCGCAGTCCAGCGAACCGGGGCCCGTACCTCGATGTCCGTGCACAGCCACCAGGCGGCCCAATATCCGGCCGCCAACGCCGCGTTTGCGCCCGCTCAAGAACCGGTCCAGACACCGGCCTATCCGCGTCATGTCGTCACCGCCGTCCTGGTCGCCCACGACGGCGCCCGCTGGCTGCCCGACGCGCTGGCCGGTCTGCTCGGCCAGGAGCGCCCCGTCCAGAGCGTCATCGCGGCCGACACCGGCAGCGCCGACGACTCCGCCCGGCTGCTCACCGAGACCCTCGGCGACGAGCGGGTGCTGCATATGGCGCGCCGCAGCGGCTTCGGCGCGGCCGTCGCCGAGGCGGTCCGTACGGCGCCGGTGCTCGGCCCCGAGGAGCTCACCTACCTCAAGCGCCCCAGCGGCTGGGACCCCGTCAACCGGACCTGGCGCGACGACGCGTACGACCTGCCGGAGCTGCCGCACGGCGAACCCGTCCAGTGGCTGTGGCTGCTGCACGACGACTGCGCACCCGAGCCCGACGCGCTGGCCGAGCTGCTGCGGGTCGTCGACGCCGAGCTCACCGCCAACCGCGAGCCCGCGATCGTCGGCCCCAAGCTGCGCGGCTGGTACGACCGCCGGCAGCTGCTCGAAGTCGGCGTCAGCATCGCCCGCAGCGGCCGCCGCTGGACCGGTCTGGAGCGGCGTGAGCAGGACCAGGGCCAGCACGACCAGGTGCGCCCCGTGCTGTCGGTGTCCAGCGCGGGCATGCTGGTGCGCCGCGATGTGTGGGAGGAGCTGGGCGGTTTCGACGCCCGGCTGCCCCTAATGCGGGACGACGTCGACCTGTGCTGGCGTGCCCAGGCGGCCGGCCACCAGGTGCTGATCGCTCCGGACGCGGTACTGCGGCACGCGGAGGCGTCCGCCCGCGAGCGGCGGCCCATCGACTGCGTGGGGCGCTCCGTGGCGAACCCGCATCGCGTGGACAAGGCCGGCGCCGTCTACACCCTGCTGGTCAACACCAGTGGCGCGCTGCTGCCCTATGTGATGCTGCGGCTGCTGTTCGGCACGCTGCTGCGCACCCTGGCCTATCTCGTGGGCAAGGTGCCGGGGCAGGCCCTGGACGAGGTCGCCGGTCTCTTCGGCATCCTGCTGCGGCCGGGGCGGATCCTCGCCGCGCGCAAGCGCAGAGGCCGCCCCGAGGCGGAGCCGAGCGAGCTGCGGCCGCTGTTCCCGCCGCCCGGCGCGACCGTAAGGGCGACGGTGGAGCAGGTCGCCAGCAATATAGGCGGCCGTTCCGAGCCCGAACTCTCCTCCGGCGGGCGGCATGGCGCGGTCGAGTCCGGGCCCGGTGGCGATGACGCCGACTTCCTGGAGATCGAGCAGTTCGCCCGGCTCAAGCGGATCGCGCGCAAGCCCGGGCCGATGCTCTTCCTCGTCCTGCTGGTGGTCTCGCTGGTCGCCTGCCGGGATCTGCTCGGCGCGGGCGCGCTCGCGGGCGGCGCCCTGCTGCCCGCGCCCGCTCATGTCTCGGACCTGTGGTCGAGCTATGTGGACGGCTGGCATCCGGTCGGCACCGGCGGAACGCAGTCCGCGCCGCCGTATCTGGCCGCCCTCGCCGCGCTGGGCACGGTCTTCCTGGGCTCCACGGGCTTCACGCTGACCCTGCTGCTGGTCTGTTCGGTGCCGCTGGCCGGGTTCATCGCGTACTTCGCCTCCCGGCCGCTGGTCGAGTCCCGGCTGCTGCGTGCCTGGGGGAGTGTCGCGTACGCCTTCCTCCCGGCCGCGACCGGGGCGCTCGCGGGCGGGCGGCTGGGCACCGCCGTGCTCGCCATACTGCTGCCGCTGATGGCCCGGGCCGCGGCCGCCGCGAGCGGGTTCACGAGCAATGGGACGCGGCTGCCGAGCTGGCGGGCGGCGTGGGCCTACGCGCTGCTGCTCACGTTCACCATGGCTTTCACCCCGGTCGTCTGGCCGATGGCGCTCCTCCTGGGCGCGGGCGTGCTCGTGCTGCGTCAGCGGCAGAGCGGCACCGAGCAGCTCATGGGATACGGGCTGCGGTTCCTGACCGTGGTCGTCACCCCGCTCGTCGTGCTCGCCCCCTGGTCGCTGGACCTCCTTACCGACCCCGCCCGCTTCCTGGAGGAAGCCGGGCTGGACCGTGGCGCCGGCTCGGCGTCCGCCCTGGACCTGCTCGCGCTCAGCCCCGGTGGCCCCAAGGGCGGCGGCACGCTGCTGCTGCTCGGCTTCGTGCTGGCCGCCCTCGCCGCCCTGATGCGCGGGGAGCGGCAGACGGTGGTGCGCACCGCGTGGGCCGTGGCGCTCACCGGCTTCCTCTTCGCGGCGTTCACGGGCGGCTCCGGCTGGGCCGGGCCCGCGACCCTCGTCTACGGTCTGGCGCTGCTGACCGCCGGTGTGGTGGGCGCCGAGGACGCGCGCGAGCGGGTCGCGGCGCAGAGCTTCGGCTGGCGCCAGCCGGTGGCGCTGCTGATCGCGGTCGCCACGGTCGCCGCGCCGCTGTACGCCGCCGTCAGCTGGATGGTGAGCGGCGCGGACGGCCCGGTGGGGCGGCGCGACCCCTCGCAGGTTCCGGCGTTCGTGGCGGCCGAGAGCGCCACCGAGGACCAGGCCCGCACCCTGGTGCTGGGCGGCGGCAGCAGCACCGCCCACGCCGACTACGCCCTGGTGCGCGGCTCAGGCGCCCGGCTGGGCGAGGGCGAACTCGCCGCGGCGGGCGGCGCCGACACCCGGCTCGACGGTGTCGTGGCCAATCTGATCGCGGGCTCCGGCGCCGACCAGACGCGTCAGCTCGGCGGCTACGCGGTGCGCTATGTGTACGTCCAGAAGGGCGCGCCGTCCGAGATGGAGCGGGTGCTGAACGCGACCCCGGGCCTCACCCAGCTCAGCCGGGAGCACGGCGGGGTCTTGTGGCGGGTCGACCAGCGGGTCTCGCGGGTCTCCATCGTCCCGGCCGAGTCCTCGGGCCGTCCGGCGGGCGGGGCGGCGGCCAAGCCGGTGCATGTGGCGTCCGGCCCGGTCGAGGCGCACACCACGGTGCCGGACGGCGCGGCCGGGCGGGTGCTGCGGATCGCCGACCGGTCCGCACCCGACTGGCAGGCCACGCTCGACGGCAAGCCGCTGAAGGCGACGACGGTCGACGGCTGGGCGCAGGGCTTCGGACTCCCGGCGACCGGCGGCCGGTTGGACCTCACCTACGACACGCCCATCACGCACACCGCGTGGGTGTGGGCGCAGGGGCTGCTCGCGGTCGTGCTGCTGGTGCTCGCGCTGCCGGGCCGCCGCCGGAACGTCGACGACGACCTGCCGGAGGCGGAGGCCGCGGCCGCCGTCATCACCGCCGAGGACCTGGCGGGCGACGGACGCCGGGCGCGGCGGCTGCGGGCCGCCGCGGAGGCGCAGGCCGTGCAGGCCGAGGCCACCCAGGGGCGGCCCGAGTCGGATCCGGCCGCCGCGGACGCCATGCCCCCGCGGCCGGACGAGATCCCCCCGCGGCCGGGCGAGCCGCCGCTGCAGCCGCCCGCCGAGCCGGCCGCCATGGGCGACCCTTACGGCGACCAGGCGGCGGCGAACGATCCGTACGGCGACCAGGCAGCGGCGAACGACCCTTACGGCGACCAGACGGCCGCCGGTGACCCGTACGCCGCCGTGCAGCATCAGCAGCAGGCCGTGCCGCACCAGCAGCAGTACGGGCAGCAGTGGGACGCCCAGACGTACGCCGACGCCGGATACGGCCAGTACCCGGCCGGTCAGTACCAGGGGGAGCAGTACCAAGGCGAGCAGTACCAGGGCGAGGGCTACCCGGGTCAGTACCCCGGCGGCCAGTACCCGGCCGGTGACTACCAGGGCGGCTATCAGGATGCTGGCTATCCGGCCGGCTATCAGGAGGGCCAGTTCCAGGAGGGCCAGTACCCGGCGGACCCGTACGCGGGCGGCCAGTACGCCGACCCTTACGGCTACGACCAGCAGCAGCCCTACCCCGACGGCGGCTACCCCCCGCAGGGCGATACGACGTACGGCGGCGCCGACCCCGAGGACCGCCGCGACGGGAGCGAGCAGCAGCGATGAACCGCACCACCTTGTCCCTGATCGGCGCCGCCACGGCCCTGGCCGCCGTCACCGGCGTCGCGGCCCTCACCGGGGGCTCCTCCGATGACACGGACTCCGCCGCGAAGGCCGCCACCAGGCTGCCCGTGCAGCGCTCGACGCTGCTGTGCCCGACGCCCTCCTCCTCGGATGTGAGCAGCACCACCTACACCGCGTACACGCCCAAGCGGGACGGCGCGGACGCCAAGGACGGCACCGCCGAACTGCTGCCCGCCCAGAACCCCGCCGATGACGTGGCGGATCCCGGCGGTGATGACGGCGGTAAGGGCGGCAAGAACGGCAAGGACGACAAGGGCGGGGAGAAGGGCGGCCAGGCGTCCCCGGGCGGCGGTAAGCCCGTACTGCCCCTGAAGGAGCCCGGTAAGCCCGTCACCACCGACGTGGACAGCGAGGGCGCCCCGGCGCTCATCGGCACCGCCGACGGCCGCTTCGCGCCCGGCTGGACCGTCCAGCAGACCACCACGATCGACGCGGGCAGCGGACGCGGCATCCTGGGCACCGCGTGCACGGCGCCCGACACGGACTTCTGGTTCCCCGGGGTCAGCACCGACAAGAACCGTCAGGACTTCGTCCATCTGACGAACCCGGACGACGCCGCGGCCGAGGTGGATCTGAAGCTCTACGGACCGAGCGGCCGGCTGCAGCCCTCGACCGACGAGTCGATCACGGTCCCGCCGCGCTCCACCGTCCCGGTCCTGCTCTCGACCCTCACCGACCAGCGGGCGGCCAGTGCCTCGCTCCGCGTGACGGCCCGCACCGGCCGGCTCGGCGCCGCCGTACAGGCCGTGGACCAGAAGGCCGGCAGCGACTGGCTCCCCGCCTCCGCCGTGCCCTCGACGAGCGTGGCGATCCCCGGCATCCCCAAGGACGCCACCTCGGCGCGCCTGGTCGTCTTCGCGCCCGGCGCCGATGACGCGGACCTCAAGGTGCGGCTGGCCGGGCCGAACAACTCGATCACTCCCGCCGGACATGAGTCACTGCACGTCAAGAGCGGGATGACGACCGCCATCGACCTGGGCGATGTGACCAAGGGCGAGCCCGGCTCGCTGCTGCTCACCCCCGAGGGCGGCGACGGTCCGGCCACACCGGTGGTGGCCGGGCTCCAGGTGACCCGGGGCAAGGGGAGCGACCAGGAGACGGCGTTCATCCCGGCGACCGGCGCGATCGAGCGCAGCGCCACCGCGGCCGACAACCGCACCAAGGGCTCGACGCTCTCCCTGGTGGCGCCGGGAGCGACCGCCAAGGTGCGGATCACCGCCTCCGCGGGCACCGGCGGCGGCAGCCCGGTCAGCAAGACCTACGAGGTCAAGGGCGGCACCACCCAGGCCCTGGAGCCGCCGCGCCCGGCCTCGGGCAAGGGCCCGTACGCGGTGACGGTCGAGCGGCTCTCCGGCGGCCCGGTGCACGCCTCGCGGATGCTGGCGCTGCCGCAGGGCGGGGTGCCGATGTTCACGATCCAGCCGCTGCCGGACGACCGGGGCATGGTCGCGGTGCCCGAGGCGGGCCAGGACCTGTCCCTGCTCAACGACGACTAGAGCGGGGCTGGAGCCTCGGCTGCCCCCTTACGAGGCGTTCGCCGCGGGGCAGGGGCTCCGTGTGGCGGGGGCTCCGTGTGGCGGGGGCTCCGCCCCCAGACCCCGGGTCCAGGGGCGGAGCCCCCGCCACCCGGCGTGCCCACCACTCCCGCCCGTACCGCGCGCGGGCTACTCCTGCCCGTACCGCGGGTCCACGGACTCCGGGGCCAGCCCCAGCAGCTCCGCCACCTGCTCGACCACGACCTCGTGCACCAGCAGCGCCCGCTCGTCCCGGTTCTTCGCCCGGATCTCGACCGGGCGGCGGTAGATCACGATCCGGTCCGGCGCGTCGCCGCGGGCCGCGATGAAGCGCCCGAGCGGCACGGACTCGCCGTCCCAGCCGTCCGGTCCGCCGTGCCCGTCCGGGCCCCCGCCCGACCCCGGGCCGCCGAGTCCCGACGTGGGCACCTCCAGCACCGTGAAGTCGACTCCGGACAGCTGTGGCCAGCGTCTCTCCAGCCGCTCGGCCGAGTCCTGCACCAGATCGACGAAGGACTCCGCGCGGCTGACCGAGAGCGGCACCTGGGGCGGCGCGATAGGGCCGCGCATACCTCGTCCGTGGCGGTCGCGACGGCGAGGGCGCGGCTCGGACTGATGGGAATGTACGGGCCTGGTCATCACTCACGAGGGTAGCCGTCACCCGCCCGCCCCCCGTGCGCTTAGCGGACAGCCGTGCCGGATGTCGCCAAATGAGCATTCCAGCCATGCTTGGGTCCAAAAACGGACGTCTCTTGCGTCGCTTCTCTGGCCCAGGATGATCCCTCTCGGTTCGAGTGCTGACCGGATTCGTTGTCGCCGGTTTTCGGCGCGCCGGGAGTCCGCGCTGGTCAACCGGTAAGTTCACGTTTCGGGTGCACGGGGCGAACCAGGACGACACGGCGGAGTGAGCTGGTGGAGAGTCGTCGCGGCCCGCTCAAGAGTGCGGTACCGTCCAACGTCGTGAGCCCTGTACGTCGCTGTTCGCGCACCGCCTGCGGCCGCCCCGCCGTCGCGACGCTGACGTACGTCTATGCGGACTCGACCGCCGTTCTCGGGCCGCTCGCCACCTACGCCGAGCCCCACTGCTACGACCTGTGCTCGGAGCACTCGGAGCGGCTGACCGCCCCGCGCGGCTGGGAGGTCGTCCGGCTCGCCGTCGACACCGGTCCGACGCGGCCCAGCGGTGACGATCTGGAGGCGCTGGCCAACGCGGTCCGCGAGGCCGCCCGCCCGCATGAGCGCGCGGCGGGGGCGGCGTCCGGCTCGGGAGGCTCCGGGACCGGGGCCGGGCACGGTGGCCGGGAGGGCGACCCGCGCGAGGTCGCGCGCCGCGGCCATCTGCGGGTCCTGCGGTCGCCCGAGCCCTGATCGGCTCCTCCCCGCACTTCCCCCGCGATCACCCCGGACGTTCCCCGCGATCACCCGCACTTCCCCCGCGATCTTCTCGCGAACGTCTCGCGGTCCTCTCCGGCCCTTTGTTCGGATCACTTGCTGACGGAGCATTGACTGCGACTTGGCGCGGACACGACCATGCGTGCACCCCAGGGTCCTCCGTTTCCGCATTACGGATGTGACCTTCCAGGGATGGCCCATGCCGGGAGGCCCGTGTGTTCGTGCAGCAGTTGGACCCCGTCGCCGATTCACTCTCCCTGTCCGCCCTCGTCGCCGCCCTTCCCCTCGTCACCGTCCTCGTTCTGCTCGGCGGGGTGCGGATGCGCGCCCACTACGCGGGCCCCATCGGGCTCGTCGTCGCCGCACTCGTCGCCTGCCTCCCGTACGGCATGCCCGTCGGCCAGGCCCTCTCCAGCGCCGTCCAGGGGGCGCTCTTCGGTCTCTTCCCCATCATGTGGATCGTCGTCAACGCCCTGTGGGTGTACCGGATGACCGTCCGCACCGACCACTTCGACGTGCTGCGCCGCTCCTTCGGCCGGCTCTCGGACGACCCCCGCGTCCAGGCCCTCGTCATCGCCTTCTGCTTCGGTGCGCTCCTGGAGGCGCTCGCCGGGTTCGGCGCGCCCGTGGCGATCTGCTCGGTCATGCTCGTGGCGCTCGGCTTCGACCCGGTGCGCGCCGCCGTCGTCGCGCTCGTCGCCAACACCGCGCCGGTCGCCTTCGGCGCCATGGCCACCCCCGTGGTGACGCTGGCTCAGGTCACCGGGCTTCCGTTGGACTCCGTCGCCTCCGTCGTGGGGCGGCAGACCCCGCTGCTCGCCCTCGTCGTCCCGCTGCTGCTGGTCGCGCTCGTGGACGGTCGGCGCGGGCTGCGCGAGACCTGGGCGCCCGCGCTCGCCTGCGGGGTGGCCTTCGCCGTCGCCCAGTTCACCGTCTCCAACTACCTCTCCGTCCAGCTCGCCGACATCGCGGCGGCGCTGGTCGGCGCGGCCGTGCTGGTGGCCATGCCCGCCGCCCGGCGCCCCGCCGAGGAGCCGGTGCGCGCCGCCGTGCTCACCGGCGTACGCAGCGACGACCTGGACCGCGAGGACGCGCGCCCCGAGGTGCTGCGCGCCTACGCGCCGTACGCGCTCATCGTGGCGATCTTCTCCATCGCCCAGATAGGCCCGGTCAAGGATCTCCTGGCCAAGGCCACCCGCACCTTCGACTGGCCCTTCCTGGACGTCGCGGCGCCCGACGGAAAGCCGGTCGGCGCCAATGTCTTCTCGCTGCCGCTGATCGCCACCGGCGGCACCCTGGTGCTGGTGGCCGGGGTGGCCACCGTCGCCGTGCTGGGGGTGACCGCCCGCGACGCCGTGCGGGAGTGGACGGCCACGGTGCACGAACTGCGTCATGCGATCCTTACGGTCACCTCGGTGCTCGCGCTCGCCTATGTCATGAATCTCTCCGGGCAGGCCGCCAGCATCGGGCACTTCGTCGCGGCCGCCGGGGCCGGGCTGGCCTTCCTCTCCCCGGTGCTGGGCTGGTTCGGCGTCGCCGTCTCCGGCTCGGACACCTCCGCGAACGCCCTCTTCGGCGCCCTCCAGGTGACCGCCGCCCATGAGTCCGGGCTCTCCCCCGATCTGCTCGCCGCCGCCAACAGCTCGGGCGGGGTGCTCGGCAAGATGATCTCCCCGCAGAACCTCACCATCGCCTGCGCGGCGGTCGGGCTGAAGGGGCGGGAGGGGGATCTGCTCCGTAAGGTGCTGCCGTGGAGCCTCGCGCTGTTGCTGGTGATGTGCCTGATCGTCGTCGCGCAGTCGTCGTTCCTGCTGAGCTGGATGCTGCCGTGACCCGGACGCGGCCCGCCGGCGGCACGCCATGCCGCCGCGATCCGGCCGGGGACGCCCTGCCGCCGTGACCCGGCCCGGGGCGCCCGGCAGCACGCCGCGCGACGGGGCTCACAGTTCCGGCCCAGGTCCTGCGGGTAGGTTTTGAGGTCCGCGGGGACGTCCCCAGAGGCGTCCGCCGAGACATCTTCACCAGGACCTCCAGAAGGGGTTGGCTGTGCCCGACTTGTCGCAGATCGTGAAGGCGTACGACGTGCGCGGTGTGGTCCCGGACCAGTGGGACGAGTCGCTCTCGGAACTCTTCGGCGCCGCCTTCGCCCGGGTGACCGGCGCGGACGCGATCGTCGTCGGCCATGACATGCGCCCCTCCTCACCCGGTCTGTCGCGGGCCTTCGCGCGCGGCGCCGCCTCGCTCGGGGTGGATGTGACCGAGATCGGGCTGTGCTCGACCGATCAGCTCTACTTCGCGAGCGGACATCTCGACCTGCCCGGCGCGATGTTCACCGCCAGCCACAACCCCGCGCAGTACAACGGCATCAAGATGTGCCGCGCGGGCGCCGCCCCCATCGGCCAGGACAGCGGGCTCGCCGACATCCGCGCCCTGGTCGAGGAATGGGCCGACAGCGGCGCGCCCGAGCCCGCCGCCGAGGCCGGCACCATCACCCAGCGGGACGTCCTCGCCGACTACGCCGCCCATCTGCGCTCGCTGGTGGACCTGACCGCCATCCGGCCGCTGAAGGTCGTCGTGGACGCGGGCAACGGCATGGGCGGCCACACCGTCCCGACCGTCTTCGAGGGGCTCCCGCTCGAGCTCGACGCCCTCTACTTCGAGCTGGACGGCACCTTCCCCAACCACGAGGCCAACCCGCTCGACCCGAAGAACATCGTCGATCTGCAGGCCCGGGTCCTGGAGACCGGCGCCGACCTCGGGCTCGCCTTCGACGGCGACGCCGACCGCTGTTTCGTCGTGGACGAGCGCGGCGAGCCGGTGTCCCCTTCCGCCATCACCGCCCTGGTCGCCGCCCGCGAGCTGGGCAAGCACCCGGGCGGGACGGTCATCCACAACTGCATCACCTCGTGGTCGGTCCCGGAGGTCGTCAAGGAGAACGGCGGCGCCCCCGTCCGCACCCGCGTGGGCCACTCCTTCATCAAGGCCGAGATGGCCCGCACCGGCGCGATCTTCGGCGGTGAACACTCCGCGCACTACTACTTCCGCGACTTCTGGAACGCCGACACCGGCATGCTGGCCGCCCTGCACGTCCTGGCCGCGCTCGGCGGTCAGAAGGGCCCGCTGTCGGAGCTGGTCGCGCAGTACGACCGGTACGCGGCCTCCGGGGAGATCAACAGCACCGTCGACGACCAGACCGGGCGGATGGAGGCCGTCAAGGCGGCGTACGAGGGCCGCGAAGGCGTCGAGCTCGATGAACTCGACGGCCTTACGGTCACCGCCGCCGACTGGTGGTTCAACCTCCGTCCCTCCAACACCGAGCCGCTGCTGCGGCTGAACGTGGAGGCGCGGGACGCGGAGCGGGTGGCCGAGGTCCGCGACGAGGTCCTCTCCATCGTCCGCGCGTAAGCCTTACGGCCGTCGTCCGCGCGTAAGCCTTACGGCCGTCGGCGTAACCTTCCGGCCGTCCCGCGCGCGGCCCGCCGAGGACCGGCTCCCCGCGGTCCTCGTGATCCCCTTACGGCCGCCCGCGCGCGGAACCCCGCGGCCGTCGGCGTCCTTACGGCGGGCACCGCGCGCGGCGTCGCCGTAAGGACGGCGGTACCGCGCGCGGGGCGCACGCCGTTGCCGGAGCCCGGGGCCGGTCCCCGGGCTCCGCCCCCCACCGGCCGCGCCCCGCCCCCGCCCGGCGGTACGCTGACCACGCCGGGCCGATGTCCGGCTGGACCCATACCCGAAGGGACGCCCCATGCCGCTCGAAGCCGGTCTTCTGGACATCCTCGCCTGCCCGGCGTGCCACGCCCCGCTGCGCGAGGAGCAGTCCCCGGAGACCCCCGAGCTGGTGTGCACGGGCGAGGGGTGCGGTCTCGCGTACCCCGTCCGGGACGGCATCCCCGTGCTGCTCGTCGACGAGGCCCGCCGCCCGGCCTGACCCGGCGGCCCGCCGGAGCCCCAGCCCCGCGCGGTCCCGCGCGTACCGCCCGCCACGGCGATCGGAGGCCGAAGCACGATGCTCGACGAATCCCTCCTCGACGCCCCAGAGGCACTGGCCCGCGCCGATAGCCGCGGGCTGCTGCGCGGAGCCGCCGAATCCGGCGCCCGCATCCGCACCGCCGCCCGGCACGCCACCGAGGCCGGGATCGGCGACCTCAAGCCCGACGGGCGGCCGCGCGCCGTCATGGTCGCGGGCCCGGGGGCGGCCGGAACCTGCACTGCCGACCTCCTCGGCGCGCTCAGCGGGGGCAACTGCCCGGTCAGCCTGATCGGACCCACCGGCGTGGCCCCCGCGCCGGGCGCCCTGCGCTGGACGCTGCCCGGCTGGGCGGGCCCGCTCGACCTGCTGGTCGTCGCGACGCCGGACGGTACGGAACCGGGCCTTCCGCGCCTTGTCGAGCAGGCCTACCGCCGCGGCTGCGCGATCGTCGCGGTCGCCCCGGGCCAGTCCCCGCTGGCCGACGCGGTCGCGCAGGCACGCGGCCTGATGGTGCCGCTGGCCGCGGCGTCGTACGCCTCGGCCCCGTATGCCACGGGCGGGTACAGCACCGATCCGTACCGCAGGGACCCGCACGCGCCCGGCGCGGACGAGGACGACGACACCGCCCGCGCCGAGGGCGCCCTGGGCGATGCCCCCGGCTCGTACGGGACGCCTTCCGTCCCGCACCCCGTCGAGCCGCCCGGCACCGCGCCCGACGAGATGACCGGCCCCGCGCTGCCCGGCACGCTGTGGGCCCTGCTCACCCCGCTGCTCCTGCTGGTCGACCGGATCGGCCTGGTGTCCGCGTCGCCCGCCGCGCTGCTGCAGGTGGCCGACCGGCTCGACCAGGTCGCCGAGCGCTGCGGCCCGGCCATCGCCACCTACACCAACCCCGCCAAGACGCTCGCGGCCGAGCTCGCCGGGGCGCTTCCGCTGCTGTGGACCGAGGGCCCGGTCGCCGCCGCGACCGGACGGCGCTTCGCGCGGCTGCTCGCGTCGCTCGCCGGGCGCCCCGCGCTCGTCGCCGAGCTCCCCGGGGCGCTCGCCGCGCATGGCGCGATGCTGACCGGGGCGTTCGCGGGCGGGGCCGACCCGGACGACTTCTTCCGGGACCGGGTGGAGGAGGCCGAGTCGCTCCGCGCCCGGATCGTGCTGCTCCACGAGGAGCCGGTGGGCCCGGTCTCGGCGGTGCCGACCGCCCGGGAGCTCGCCCTGGCGCATGACACCGCCTTCAGCGAGCTGGAACCGGCCGAGGGCACCCCGCTGGAGAGCGCCGCGGAACTTCTCGCCATCACGGATTTCGCCGCCGTTTACCTCGCGCTCGCTTCGGCCGATAGAACTTGACGCCGTCAGAACGTGACGCCGTGGACCGCGACGACATGACGCCGTAAGACCACGCACCACCCGCCCCACGTCCCTCACTGCACAGTCAGGAACCGCACCGCATGGACCGCCTCGTCAACACCGTGCGCCCCTACGCCTGGGGCTCCACCACCGCCATCCCCGAGCTGCTAGGCGTCCGGCCGACCGGGGAGCCGCAGGCCGAGATGTGGATGGGAGCACACCCCGGGGCGCCGTCCCGGGTCGACCGGGGCACGGGCCCCGTCGCGCTCTCCGAGGTGATCGCCGCGGACCCCGAGGGCGAGCTCGGCGCGGACGCCGTCAGCCTCTTCGGGCCGCGGCTGCCGTTCCTGCTGAAGGTGCTGGCCGCCGCCTCGCCGCTGTCGCTCCAGGTCCACCCCGACCTCGAGCAGGCCAAGGAGGGCTACGCGGACGAGGAGGAGCGCGGCGTTCCGGCCGATGCCCCGCATCGCAACTACAAGGACGCCAACCACAAGCCCGAGTTGATATGCGCGCTCACGCCGTTCAACGGGCTGTGCGGCTTCCGCGACCCGAACGAGGCGGCCGAACTGCTGGCCGCCCTGGAGGTCGACTCGCTCAAGCCGTACGTCGACATCCTGCACGCCCACCCGGAGTCGCACGCCCTGCGCGAGGTGCTGACCGCCGTGCTGACGGCCGATCCGGAGGCGATGACGGAGACCGTAAGGCAGGCAGCGGCCGCCGCCGAGCGCCTCGGCGCGCTGGACGGGCCACACGCCCCGGCGTACGCGGCGTACGCCTCCATCGCGCAGCACTACCCGGGCGACCCCGGGGTGATCGCCGCGATGCTGCTCAACTTCGTGACCCTCCAGCCCGGCGAGGCGCTCTACCTCGGCGCCGGCGTTCCGCACGCCTATCTCGACGGCCTGGGCGTCGAGATCATGGCCAACTCCGACAACGTGCTGCGCTGCGGGCTCACGCCCAAGCATGTGGACGTCCCCGAGCTGCTGCGCATCGTCCGCTTCGAAAGCGCCGCCCCCGCCGTCCTGCGGCCCGAGGCGGACCCCTCCGGTGAGGAGCTCTACACCACCCCGATCGGCGAGTTCCGGCTCTCCCGCCACGTCCTGGCCGACGGCGCCGCCGCGCGCCCGCTGCCTGCCACCGGCCCGCAGATCCTGCTGTGCGCCTCGGGCGAGGTCTCCCTGCGCGGCGCGGACGGCGAACTCCCGCTGAAGCGCGGGGAGTCGGCCTTCGTACCGGCCGGCGAGGAGGTCGTACTGGGCGGCGACGGCACTGTGTTCAGGGCCACAGTGACAGCCTGACGTACGGCCCGTTCGAGGGGCTGGAACAATGGCGCGCCGTGAGGCGGTAAAGCGCTGGCAAAGCCGCCATGAGGTGTATTGAACCGGAAGGGACATTCGGCACATATGAGTGCATCAGGCGGAACCAAGGCGATTGTTGCCGCGCTGGGCGCGAACCTGGCTATCGCCGCAGCCAAGTTCGTGGCGTTCGCCTTCAGCGGCTCGTCGTCGATGCTCGCCGAAGGCGTGCACTCGCTCGCCGACTCGGGCAACCAGGGGCTCCTGCTCCTCGGCGGGAAGAAGGCCAAGCGCGAGGCCACCCCCGAGCACCCCTTCGGCTACGGCCGCGAGCGCTATATCTACGGCTTCCTCGTCTCCATCGTGCTGTTCACCATCGGCGGTGTCTTCGCGCTGTACGAGGGCTACGAGAAGATCAAGCACCCCCATGAGGTGGAGCACTGGTACTGGCCGGTCGGGGTGCTCGTCTTCGCGATCATCGCCGAGGGCTTCTCCTTCCGTACGGCCATCAACGAGTCCAACGAGATCCGGGGCAAGCTGAGCTGGTCGCAGTTCGTGCGCCGGGCCAAGGCCCCCGAGCTGCCCGTCGTCCTCCTGGAGGACTTCGGCGCCCTCGTCGGACTGGTCCTCGCGCTCGGCGGCGTCGGGCTCGCGCTGCTGACCGGCGACGGCGTCTGGGACGGCATCGGCACCCTCTGCATCGGCGTCCTGTTGGTGCTGATCGCCCTGGTGCTCGCGGCCGAGACCAAGTCGCTGCTGCTGGGTGAGGCGGCCGACGTCGACGAGGTCGCCAAGATCCGCGAAGCGGTCGTGGACGGCGAGACCGTCACCAGGCTGATCCACATGCGTACGCTCCACCTCGGCCCCGAGGAGCTGCTGGTGGCCGCCAAGATCGCGGTGCAGCACGACGACACGGCGGCGGAGGTCGCCCGCGCGATCGACGCCGCGGAGGCACGCATCCGCGAGGCGGTCCCCATCGCCCGCGTCATCTACCTGGAACCAGACATCTTCCGCACCTCCCCGACCACCTGAACTCATACGGCAGAGCCGCCCCGCCGCCGCCCTTCGAACCTGACACGGACGCGAGGGACCGGCACCGAACGCCGGTTTGTGGGCATTCGTTCCTCCCCCAGCTACCGCTGGGAGGTGCCCCCGGGCGGAACGGGTGGGCACAAACCGGCCACCGGCCCGCACCCGGAAGCGCACCTTGGCCGCAGACGAGGCGCCCCGTACGACCACCCGGGCCGCACCCGGAAGTGCACCTCGGCCGCAGACGAGGCGCCCCGTACGACCACCCGGGCCGCACCCGGAAGCGCACCTCGGCCGCAGACGAGGCGCCCCGTACGACCACCCGGGCCGCACCCGGAAGTGCACCTCGGCCGCAGACGAGGCGCCCCGTAAGACCACCCGGGCCGCACCTGGAAGCGCACCTTGGCCGCAGACGAGGCGCCCCGTACGACCACCCGGGCCGCACCTGGAAGCGCACCTCGGCCGCAGACAAGGCGCCCCGCACGACCACTCGGCCCGCACCAATAAGCACGCCCCGGCCGCCGACGGCGTACACCGCACTCGCGACCGGGGCGCACCTGCCGCCCAGCAAGGGGGGCCTACTCGATCTCCCCGAGCACCCGCAGAATCGCCTCCACATCCGCCGCCCCCAGCAACCGCTCCCGGAACTCGGCGCTCATCAACTTGCGCGACAGCAGCGCCAGAATCCGCAGATGTTCATCGCCCGCGGCCGCCTCCGGCACCGCGATCATGAACACCAGCCGGGCCTTCGTGCCGTCCGGCGCGCCCCACTCGATGCCCTCGGGGGAGCGCGCGAAGCCGACGACCGGAGCCGTCACCGCGTCCGTCTTGGCATGCGGAATCGCGATCTCCTCGCCCAGACCGGTGGTGCCCTGGTCCTCCCGGGCGAACACGGCCCGGACCAGCTCCGCCGTATCCGCCACCTTGCCGGCCCCGGCCAGCAGCTCGGCCATCTCGCGGATCGCGGCGTCCTTACCGTCCGCCGTCAGCCGCTCCTTCACGGTCTGCTCGGTGAGATAGCCGGACAGCACCTGGCCCCCGGCCTCGGGAGCGGCATCTGCTGCCTCGGGAGCGGCCTCGGGAGCGGCCGCGGCCTCGGCAGCGGCCTCGGCGGCAGCCTTACCGCCGCCCCGCGGCTCAGCGGCCAAGACGGCCACGGCCTTAGCGGCAGTCGCGTCAGAGGCGGCCACGGCACCGCTGCCCACCCCGGCCAGTACTGGCGCGCTCGCCGGCGACGGATCCAAGGAGACGGCTTCCGCGGCCCCCGCAGCCTCCGCCACACCCTCGGCACCCGTACCCGCACCCGTACCCGCACCCGCATCCGCGTCCGCACCGCGCCCGCCACCGCCCACAGACATCAGCGCAATCGTGACCAGCGCCGTAACCGCCGTACCGACGACGACCGCGACGAAGAACATCGGCACCCCGCCGACCGCGCCGAGCACCGCGACGATCGGCCCGCCGTGCGGCACGTTGTCCTCGACCGATGCCACCCCGGCTATCGCCCCGGCGACCGCGCCGCCCAGCATGTTCGCCGGGATGACCCGTGCCGGACGCGCCGCGGCGAACGGAATCGCGCCCTCGGTGATGCCGAAGAAGCCCATGAAGAGCGCCGCGAGCCCGGTCTCCCGCTCCTGGTCGTCGAACATCCGGCGGCGCAGCAGCGTGGCCAGCCCCTGGCCCAGCGGCGGAACCGGAATGGCCGCCGCACACGCCCCCATGACCTCGGGGTTCTTGGACACCAGCCCGGCGCCGAAGAGGAACGCGGTCTTGTTGACCGGACCGCCCATGTCGAACGCGATCATGAGTCCGAGGATGATGCCGAGCAGCGCCGCGCTGGTGCCGGTCAGTCCGCCGAGCCAGTCGGTGAGGCGCTCGAAGACCCAGGAGATCGGTTCGCCGAGGACATAGATGAAGAAGAGGCCGAGCGCCGAGGTCGCCACGATCGGGATCACGATGATCGGCATGATCGGCTGGACGAACTTCGGAACCTTGACCCGCTTGATCCACAACACCAGATAGCCGGCCAGGAAGCCGGTGACGATCGCCCCGATGAAGCCGGCGCCCGCCTCGCTGTCGTACAGCTCGCCGTGGGCCGCGATCCAGCCGCCCACCATGCCCGGCACCAGCGCGGGCCGGTCCGCGATGGCGTACGCGATATAGCCGGACAGGGCCGGGATCATCAGCTCGAAGCCGATGCTCCCGATGTCGTTGACCGTCTTCCAGAAGGAGTCGTCGGGTATGACGATGCCCTTGGACGTCGTATCACCGCCCAGGGCGAGCGAGACCGCGATCAGCAGACCGCCGACCACGACGAACGGGATCATGTACGAGACGCCGTTCATGAGCGCCTTATAGGTGACGCTGCGCCCCCTACCGCCGCCGGAAGCCGCCGAGGCGGCGCCGCGCTGGGCCTCATGGCCGTCGCCCCGGTACACCGGCGCGTTGCGCACCTGCTCGATCAGCCGTTCCGGGCGGTGGATGCCATCGGCGACCCCGACGACGAGCACTCTCTTACCGATGAAACGGCTGCGGTCGACGTCCTTGTCGGCGGCGATGATGATGCCGTCGGCCTGACTGACATCGTTGTCAGACAAAACGTTCTCGGCCCCGATCGAGCCCTGGGTCTCCACCTTCATGCTGTGGCCGAGTGACTCCGCCGCCTGAGCCAGCTTCTCAGCGGCCATATAGGTGTGGGCGATACCCGTGGGACAGGCGGTCACCGCGAGCAGCTTGAGCCCCGGTCCGCTGGCCCCCGCACCGTTGGGGGGATCGGCTGGACTGGTCACGTGGTTCTCCTTAACAACGCATTGGGCGGGCGCGGAAGGCTGCCAGCGTCCCCGCGCTCGCGGCATCGTGCAATACATCCGGCCAGGATCAAAGCGACGGGGTGAGCCACCGGGGCTTCCCGAGCGGCTTGGCCGTCGGCGCAGGTCATGGCCTTACGGCCGAAGATGGCCCATGGGGGCTGGGGTTCGCTGCGCCGATCGGTGTAGATTCGTGACCGAGCCAGACGTCGCTGCTGATGGCGGTCGGGCGGCCCGTACAGCGGGTCGGCCGAGGGAGAGAGGGCCTCCGACGGACTGCGCACTGTGAGGTAGAAGGGGACAGGTGTGCCCGCTGTGCGGGGCCCTGCCCAGCGCCTCACATGCCCAGCCGAAACCACTCTCGCTCGCACACGATCGAGGAGGAGCAGCACTCATGACGACAGCCGTCTCCGGTCAGGACTTCAAGGTCGCGGACCTCTCCTTGGCTGCCTTCGGCCGTAAGGAGATCACCCTCGCCGAGCATGAGATGCCCGGCCTGATGGCGATCCGTAAGGAGTACGCCGAGCAGCAGCCCCTGGCCGGCGCCCGTGTCACCGGCTCCCTGCACATGACCGTGCAGACCGCCGTGCTGATCGAGACCCTGGTCGCCCTCGGCGCCGAGGTCCGGTGGGCCTCCTGCAACATCTTCTCCACCCAGGACCACGCCGCGGCCGCGATCGCCGTCGGTCCGAACGGCACTGTGGAGAACCCGCAGGGCATCCCGGTCTTCGCCTGGAAGGGCGAGACCCTGGAGGAGTACTGGTGGTGCACGGAGCAGGCCCTGACCTGGCCCGGCACCCCCACCGGCGGACCCAACATGATCCTGGACGACGGTGGCGACGCCACCCTCCTCGTCCACAAGGGCGTCGAGTACGAGAAGGCCGGCGCCGCCCCTGACGTCGCCACCGCCGAGAACGACGAGCACCGCGTCATCCTCGAGCTGCTGAACCGCACCATCGCCGAGAACCCGCAGAAGTGGACGCAGCTGGCCTCCGAGATCCGCGGGGTCACCGAGGAGACCACCACCGGCGTGCACCGCCTCTACGAGATGCAGCGGGACGGCCTGCTGCTCTTCCCGGCGATCAACGTCAACGACGCGGTGACCAAGTCCAAGTTCGACAACAAGTACGGCTGCCGCCACTCGCTGGTCGACGGCATCAACCGTGCGACCGACGTGCTGATCGGCGGCAAGGTCGCGGTCATCTGCGGCTACGGCGATGTGGGCAAGGGCTGCGCCGAGTCGCTGCGCGGCCAGGGCGCCCGGGTGATCATCACCGAGATCGACCCGATCTGCGCGCTGCAGGCCGCGATGGACGGCTACCAGGTCGCCACCCTGGACGACGTGGTGGAGACCGCCGACATCTTCATCACCACGACCGGCAACAAGGACATCATCATGGCCGCGGACATGGCCAAGATGAAGCACCAGGCGATCGTCGGGAACATCGGCCACTTCGACAACGAGATCGACATGGCCGGCCTCGCCGCCCTCCCGGGCATCGTGAAGGACGAGGTCAAGCCGCAGGTCCACACCTGGACCTTCCCCGACGGCAAGACGCTCATCGTGCTCTCCGAGGGCCGTCTGCTGAACCTCGGCAACGCGACCGGTCACCCGTCGTTCGTGATGTCCAACTCCTTCGCGAACCAGACCATCGCCCAGATCGAGCTCTTCACCAAGCCGGAGTCGTACCCGACCGACGTCTATGTGCTCCCCAAGCACCTGGACGAGAAGGTCGCCCGCCTCCACCTGGACGCGCTCGGGGCGAAGCTGACCACGCTCCGGCCCGATCAGGCCGCCTACATCGGCGTCCCGGTCGAGGGCCCGTACAAGCCCGAGCACTACCGCTACTGATCGCATCCGCTGATCGCACCGGCGCCGCCGACCGCACGGTCGGCGGCCGCTGACCCGGCCCGCGCCCCGGCGGGGGCCCCAGGGCCCGTCCGCGCCGTCCGGCCGGGCGGGCCCGACGCTCGTCAAGGACCTCATATGCCCCGCGGCCGCTACTCCCTCCACGACCCGCACGACCACACCCCGCTGGGTGAGGAGCACTTCCAGTGCGCGCCCGGTCCCAGCGGATGGCGCTATGTCGCACAGCGAACCTCACCTTCCGGCGATCACGCCGGGTCCGTGGACCTCACCCTCGACGAACTGGGCCGGCCGCTCAGGGTCGAGCTGCACGCGTCGAGCTGGCAGGTCAAGGGCGCCGCACTGGACGGGGTCACCTGGGTCCGTACCGATCCCACCGGGGAGCACGCGACCGAGGGCAATGTCGGCGCCCACGCCTTCACCGGCGCTTCCCCCGCCTTCCTGGTCGCCGTCTCCCGTCTGCTGAGGCTGGAGCCGGGCGCCGGGGCCGTCCGCGTCCGCCTCGTGGCCTTCACCGATCCGGTCCTCGCGCCTCTGACCCTGGACCAGTCCTGGGCACTTCGCGACCGAGCCGGACACACCACGGACACGGGCCCACTCGTCGTGGATGAATACGAGGTCAGCGAGCTGGACACCGGAGAGGTCAGGACGGTCCATATCGCCGGCGACGTGGTGCTCGCCGCCCCCGGCATCGAGCTGGAGGACCTGGAGAGCCCGCCGTCGTCCTTCGCCGCCTGACCGCCGCCGCATCCCCTCTGACCTGCGGCGTTAGGAATCTTCCGCGATTCCCTTGACGCAGGGAGCACGGATGCGTACGTTGGAATGTCGCGGCGGACGGAGAGCCTAGGCCCTCCGACGACGCCACAGAAAAAATCTTCCCCGGGGTCCTTGACGAGGTTCGCCCAGGGAGGTAGGTTTAAACGGTTGTGGTGAGCAGTGTCTGCTCACTCACGGACGCTTGATCTGAACTCGCTCCGCAGACGGATGGAAATCCAACGGAGCACCTTTTGACACCCGCGGACATCATCCGAAGCCGATTAGGTTCGGCGGATGCGTGTCTGCTAAAGTCGAAAACACGCCGAAAGGCAAAGGCCACTCCAACGGCCACCGGAATCAAAATTCGGACCGGAAACGGACCGAAAAGAATCTGGTAAGGTTGGAAACACCGAAGGGAAGCGCCCGGAGAAACCGGTGAAACGGTTTCGAAGGAAGCGTCCGTTCCTTGAGAACTCAACAGCGTGCCAAAAGTCAACGCCAGATATGTTGATAACCCCGTCCATCTCGGACGAGGTTCCTTTGGAAAAATACACAGCGAGGACGCTGTGAGCGGACTGGATTATTCCTCCGGTCTGCTCCGCTCTCGTGACTGTGTGACCGGGATATCCCGGAAGCATTCACGGAGAGTTTGATCCTGGCTCAGGACGAACGCTGGCGGCGTGCTTAACACATGCAAGTCGAACGATGAACCGGTTTCGGCCGGGGATTAGTGGCGAACGGGTGAGTAACACGTGGGCAATCTGCCCTGCACTCTGGGACAAGCCCTGGAAACGGGGTCTAATACCGGATATGACACGCTCCCGCATGGGATGCGTGTGGAAAGCTCCGGCGGTGCAGGATGAGCCCGCGGCCTATCAGCTTGTTGGTGGGGTGATGGCCTACCAAGGCGACGACGGGTAGCCGGCCTGAGAGGGCGACCGGCCACACTGGGACTGAGACACGGCCCAGACTCCTACGGGAGGCAGCAGTGGGGAATATTGCACAATGGGCGAAAGCCTGATGCAGCGACGCCGCGTGAGGGATGACGGCCTTCGGGTTGTAAACCTCTTTCAGCAGGGAAGAAGCGAGAGTGACGGTACCTGCAGAAGAAGCGCCGGCTAACTACGTGCCAGCAGCCGCGGTAATACGTAGGGCGCAAGCGTTGTCCGGAATTATTGGGCGTAAAGAGCTCGTAGGCGGCTTGTCGCGTCGGATGTGAAAGCCCGGGGCTTAACTCCGGGTCTGCATTCGATACGGGCAGGCTAGAGTTCGGTAGGGGAGATCGGAATTCCTGGTGTAGCGGTGAAATGCGCAGATATCAGGAGGAACACCGGTGGCGAAGGCGGATCTCTGGGCCGATACTGACGCTGAGGAGCGAAAGCGTGGGGAGCGAACAGGATTAGATACCCTGGTAGTCCACGCCGTAAACGTTGGGAACTAGGTGTGGGCGACATTCCACGTCGTCCGTGCCGCAGCTAACGCATTAAGTTCCCCGCCTGGGGAGTACGGCCGCAAGGCTAAAACTCAAAGGAATTGACGGGGGCCCGCACAAGCGGCGGAGCATGTGGCTTAATTCGACGCAACGCGAAGAACCTTACCAAGGCTTGACATACACCGGAAACCTCTGGAGACAGAGGCCCCCTTGTGGTCGGTGTACAGGTGGTGCATGGCTGTCGTCAGCTCGTGTCGTGAGATGTTGGGTTAAGTCCCGCAACGAGCGCAACCCTTGTCCTGTGTTGCCAGCGGGTTATGCCGGGGACTCACAGGAGACTGCCGGGGTCAACTCGGAGGAAGGTGGGGACGACGTCAAGTCATCATGCCCCTTATGTCTTGGGCTGCACACGTGCTACAATGGCCGGTACAATGAGCTGCGAAGCCGTGAGGTGGAGCGAATCTCAAAAAGCCGGTCTCAGTTCGGATTGGGGTCTGCAACTCGACCCCATGAAGTCGGAGTCGCTAGTAATCGCAGATCAGCATTGCTGCGGTGAATACGTTCCCGGGCCTTGTACACACCGCCCGTCACGTCACGAAAGTCGGTAACACCCGAAGCCGGTGGCCCAACCCTTGTGGGGGGAGCCGTCGAAGGTGGGACTGGCGATTGGGACGAAGTCGTAACAAGGTAGCCGTACCGGAAGGTGCGGCTGGATCACCTCCTTTCTAAGGAGCGCATAGCCGACTGCGAGCGCATGTCTCGCACGGTTTGCTCATGGGTGGAACGTTGACTATTCGGCACGGCCGTCTGGTCCGCCGTCTCTAGTACTGCCCTTCGGGGCGTGGAACGAGACCGCTGGATGCAGGGGTCGGGCCGGGCACGCTGTTGGGTGTCTGAGGGCACGGGCTATGACGCTCGTCCCTTCGACCGGTCCCGGTGAACCACATCAATGGGTGTGGGTGACGGGGTACGGGTCGTTGTTTGAGAACTGCACAGTGGACGCGAGCATCTGTGGCCAAGTTTTTAAGGGCGCACGGTGGATGCCTTGGCACCAGGAACCGATGAAGGACGTGGGAGGCCGCGATAGGCCCCGGGGAGCTGTCAACCGAGCTTTGATCCGGGGGTGTCCGAATGGGGAAACCCGGCAGTCGTCATGGGCTGTCACCCATACCTGAACACATAGGGTATGTGGAGGGAACGCGGGGAAGTGAAACATCTCAGTACCCGCAGGAAGAGAAAACAACCGTGATTCCGGGAGTAGTGGCGAGCGAAACCGGATGAGGCCAAACCGTATGTGTGTGATACCCGGCAGGGGTTGCGCATACGGGGTTGTGGGAATGAGCTTCAGTCGTCTGCCGGCGACTGGGCAAGTCAGAAACCATTGCGATAGGCGAAGGACATGCGAAAGGTCCGGCATAGAGGGTAAGACCCCCGTAGCTGAAATCGTGATGGCTTGCTTGCTCATCTCCCAAGTAGCACGGGGCCCGAGAAATCCCGTGTGAATCTGGCGGGACCACCCGCTAAGCCTAAATATTCCCTGGTGACCGATAGCGGATAGTACCGTGAGGGAATGGTGAAAAGTACCGCGGGAGCGGAGTGAAATAGTACCTGAAACCGTGTGCCTACAAGCCGTGGGAGCGTCGGACATCAGCTTGCTGGTGTCTCGTGACTGCGTGCCTTTTGAAGAATGAGCCTGCGAGTTTGCGGTGTGTTGCGAGGTTAACCCGTGTGGGGAAGCCGTAGCGAAAGCGAGTCCGAATAGGGCGTTTTAGTAGCGCGCTCAAGACCCGAAGCGGAGTGATCTAGCCATGGGCAGGTTGAAGCGGAGGTAAGACTTCGTGGAGGACCGAACCCACCAGGGTTGAAAACCTGGGGGATGACCTGTGGTTAGGGGTGAAAGGCCAATCAAACTCCGTGATAGCTGGTTCTCCCCGAAATGCATTTAGGTGCAGCGTCGTGTGTTTCTTGCCGGAGGTAGAGCACTGGATAGGCGATGGGCCCTACCGGGTTACTGACCTTAGCCAAACTCCGAATGCCGGTAAGTGAGAGCGCGGCAGTGAGACTGTGGGGGATAAGCTCCATGGTCGAGAGGGAAACAGCCCAGAGCATCGACTAAGGCCCCTAAGCGTACGCTAAGTGGGAAAGGATGTGGAGTCGCAGAGACAACCAGGAGGTTGGCTTAGAAGCAGCCATCCTTGAAAGAGTGCGTAATAGCTCACTGGTCAAGTGATTCCGCGCCGACAATGTAGCGGGGCTCAAGCGTACCGCCGAAGTCGTGTCATTGCAGCATGAGGTCCAACGACCGCTGTGATGGGTAGGGGAGCGTCGTGTGCCGGGTGAAGCAGCCGTGTAAGCGAGTTGTGGATGGTTCACGAGTGAGAATGCAGGCATGAGTAGCGATACACACGTGAGAAACGTGTGCGCCGATTGACTAAGGGTTCCTGGGTCAAGCTGATCTGCCCAGGGTAAGTCGGGACCTAAGGCGAGGCCGACAGGCGTAGTCGATGGACAACCGGTTGATATTCCGGTACCCGCTTTGAAGCGCCAACGTCGAACCAGGCGATGCTAAGTCCGTGAAGCCGCCCCGGAGCCTTCGGGCAAAGGGGAGTGGTGGAGCCGACGGACCAGACCTGTAGTAGGTGAGCGATGGGGTGACGCAGGAAGGCAGTCCAGCCCGGGCGGTGGTTGTCCCGGGGTAAGGGTGTAGCCCGAGGGGTAGGTAAATCCGTCCCTCACATGGGTGAGACCCGATGCCGAGCCGATTGAGGCGAAGTGGATGATCCTATGCTGCCGAGAAAAGCCTCTAGCGAGCTTCATGGCGGCCCGTACCCTAAACCGACTCAGGTAGTCAGGTAGAGAATACCGAGGCGTTCGGGTGAACTATGGTTAAGGAACTCGGCAAAATGCCCCCGTAACTTCGGGAGAAGGGGGGCCATTGCTGGTGATCACCCTTGCGGTGTGAGCCGGTGGTGGCCGCAGAGACCAGCGAGAAGCGACTGTTTACTAAAAACACAGGTCCGTGCGAAGCCGTAAGGCGATGTATACGGACTGACGCCTGCCCGGTGCTGGAACGTTAAGGGGACCGGTTAGTCACACTTCGGTGTGGCGAAGCTGAGAACTTAAGCGCCAGTAAACGGCGGTGGTAACTATAACCATCCTAAGGTAGCGAAATTCCTTGTCGGGTAAGTTCCGACCTGCACGAATGGCGTAACGACTTCTCGACTGTCTCAACCATAGGCCCGGTGAAATTGCACTACGAGTAAAGATGCTCGTTTCGCGCAGCAGGACGGAAAGACCCCGGGACCTTTACTATAGCTTGATATTGGTGTTCGGTTCGGCTTGTGTAGGATAGGTGGGAGACTGTGAACCCTGGACGCCAGTTCAGGGGGAGTCGTCCTTGAAATACCACTCTGGTCGTGCTGGATGTCTAACCTGGGTCCGTGATCCGGATCAGGGACAGTGTCTGGTGGGTAGTTTAACTGGGGCGGTTGCCTCCTAAAGAGTAACGGAGGCGCCCAAAGGTTCCCTCAGCCTGGTTGGCAATCAGGTGTTGAGTGTAAGTGCACAAGGGAGCTTGACTGTGAGACCGACGGGTCGAGCAGGGACGAAAGTCGGGACTAGTGATCCGGCGGTGGCTTGTGGAAGCGCCGTCGCTCAACGGATAAAAGGTACCCCGGGGATAACAGGCTGATCTTCCCCAAGAGTCCATATCGACGGGATGGTTTGGCACCTCGATGTCGGCTCGTCGCATCCTGGGGCTGGAGTCGGTCCCAAGGGTTGGGCTGTTCGCCCATTAAAGCGGTACGCGAGCTGGGTTTAGAACGTCGTGAGACAGTTCGGTCCCTATCCGCTGTGCGCGTAGGAGTCTTGAGAAGGGCTGTCCCTAGTACGAGAGGACCGGGACGGACGAACCTCTGGTGTGCCAGTTGTTCTGCCAAGAGCATGGCTGGTTGGCTACGTTCGGGAGGGATAACCGCTGAAAGCATCTAAGCGGGAAGCCTGCTTCGAGATGAGGACTCCCACCCACTTGATGGGTTAAGGCTCCCAGTAGACGACTGGGTTGATAGGCCAGATATGGAAGCCGGGTAACCGGTGGAGTTGACTGGTACTAATAGGCCGAGGGCTTGTCCTCAGGTGCTCGCGTCCACTGTGTTGGTTCTGAAGCAACGAACCGTATTGAGCCCCCCTTTGTTGTTCCTTTGGGGTGTGGTTCCGGTTCAACTTCATAGTGTTTCGGTGGTCATAGCGTTAGGGAAACGCCCGGTTACATTTCGAACCCGGAAGCTAAGCCTTTCAGCGCCGATGGTACTGCAGGGGGGACCCTGTGGGAGAGTAGGACGCCGCCGAACAATTTTTAGCCTCGGTCCCGAGCACACATAGTGCTCGGGACCGAGGCTTTTTTGCGTTCCCATTCGATCGGATGTTCCACCGGATCGAGTGAATAAGGCTCAGCGTCCTGGCGTGGCGCGGTGGATGGCACGCAGAGTTGTCTGTGAGGCCGGGGGCCGACAAGCCCGTTGACGACCGGTCAGCAGACCGCAGGCGCGACGCCGAGCGGGCGGACGGGGGAGGTGAGGGCCTGTGAGAGTGACGACCTGTGCGGTGAAGGGGCGTCGGGTGACGTCCCCTTCGTGCCCGCCTGTGGTGCCGTCAGTTCCCGGATGTCGAGGCGACGGTCGGCTGGTCCTTGCCATGGCCTTGCGTGGGGTCGTCCGCCATTCCCGCGGCGCGGGCGAGCTCGAGGTCGAGCGCCTCGCGCCGGATGCGCTGGTCCATATAGAGAAGGGCCGTCACACCCGCGCTGATCGGGAAGGTGATGGTCGAGCTGAGCACTCCGCCGACACCGACCACGATCAGGAAGGTCCAGCTGACGGAGACGGATTCGCCGGAGAGCCAGTCCATGGCGTTGTCCCCGCCGATGACCATGGCGATCAGGCTGGTGGGGATCTCGACGATGGCACCGACGATGAAGACCAGGACGACGGCCAGCAGTTGGATGCCGAAGACGCGCCCCCACGCACCGCGCACCAGCTTGAAAGAGCGTCGCAGGGCCTTGATGATCCCCTGCTTCTCCAGCATCAGCGCGGGAGGGGCGAGGCTGAAGCGGACCCAGAGCCAGGCGGCGACGCCGGCCGCGGCGAACCCGCCCAGAGAGGCGAGTGCGGCGCCCTCGCTGTGCACGCCCGCGAAGGCCAGCAGCAGACCCGGCGTCATACCGGCCGCGATGACGGCCACTGCGATGGTGGGGATCAGAAGGAGCAGCCCGCACAGCTGAAGGAGGTGCGGGCGGGCGCCGCCCCATGCCTCCTTGGCGGACACGGACCGGCCCAGCACCGCCTGGGCGGTGACCACGGTCAGCAGGGCGGTGGTGACGATCGTTCCGAGGACGCCGAGCAGCAGGGTGACTCCGCTGTCCCCGAGTGCGGCGCCGACGGCGCGCATCGCCTGGCTGACGGTGGCGTCCGGATCGTCGAGGACATTGCTCTCGTTGCCGCGGGCGTCGTTGAACCAGAGTCCCGTGGCGGCCGTGATCAGACCTTGGGTGACGATCGAGACGATCAGCGAGATGCCGAGGACCGTGCGCCAGTGGGCGCGCATGATGGACACCGCGCCGTCCAGGATCTCGCTGACGGCCAGCGGCCGCAGCGGAATGACACCGGGGCGGGGAGCAGGCGGCTGACGCCGGCCGGCGCCCCACCCGCCGCCCGGCATGGGAGCGGGCGGCACCTGTGGTGGCGTGGGGCCTCTTCCCGACGCGGTCCAGCGGCCCGGCGGCGGCTGGCGACGGGCCCACTGGCCGCCCCAGGTGGGCTGCTCCGGGGCGGGCTGGTCGGCGGGCTCGTCCTGCTGCTGAGCGCCGTGGTCCGGTTCGTCGGAAGGGGACGATCCGGGCGGGGCCCAGCCCGGAGTGTCATTCATCGTCGCTCCGTAGGTTGTTCGTTGACCGGCCGCGGCGTCCGCGGCGGCCGTATGCCAGCCATCGTGCCACGGCGTATTCCGCCTCGTACCGGTCACTGGGGGCGGTCCGGCACTTCAATAGTCGGTGGCGCACAGGGCAGACTGGGCGGATGGCTGATCAGCGTCCGGTGTCCCCGGAAGCCCCCATACCTCCCACCGCCTTGGCGCTGCGCTGGGAGGAGCCCCCGGAGGGGCCCGTACTGGTACTTCTCGACCAGACCCGGCTGCCGGCCGAAGAGGTCGATCTGGTGTGCACCGATGTGCCGGCGCTGGTGGAGGCGATCCGCTCGCTCGCCGTGCGCGGCGCCCCGTTGCTCGGCCTCGCCGGGGCATACGGGATCGCGCTCGCCGCGGCCCGGGGTTTCGATGTGGACGAGGCCGCCGAATCGCTTGCCCATGCCCGTCCCACGGCCGTCAACCTCGGCTATGGCGTCCGCCGGGCCGTCGCCGCCTATCACGCGGCGATCCGGGACGACGCGGACGACGCTCAGGCCGCCGCGGCCGCCCTCGCCGAGGCCCGGGCCCTGCACCGGGAGGATGCCGAGGCCAGCGACCGCATGGCGGCCCATGGTCAAGCGCTCCTCGATGAGCTGTTGCCTGCCGGTGGTCATCGGATCCTCACGCACTGCAACACCGGCGCACTGGTCTCCGGGGGTGAGGGGACCGCCCTCGCCGTGGTCAAGGCGGTGCACCGGGCTGGGCAGCTGCGGCGGCTCTGGGTGGACGAGACCCGGCCCCTGCTCCAGGGGGCGCGGTTGACCGCGTACGAGGCGGCGCGTGCCGGTATGGCGTACACGCTGCTCGCCGACAACGCGGCGGGTTCGCTGTTCGCGGCCGGTGAGGTGGACGCGGTGTTGATCGGGGCGGACCGGATCGCCGCGGACGGCTCGGTGGCCAACAAGGTGGGCAGCTATCCGCTCGCGGTGCTGGCCCGCTACCACCATGTGCCCTTTGTGGTGGTAGCCCCGACCACCACGGTGGACCCGGCCACTCCCGACGGAGCCTCGATCGAGGTCGAGCAGCGCCCTGGACATGAGGTGACAGACATCACAATTCCTTACGCCCCCATCGCCGGGCATGAGGCGGGCACCGGAGTGCCGGTCGCTCCGCTGGGGACACAGGCCCACAATCCGGCTTTCGACGTCACACCACCCGAGTTGGTGACGGCGATCGTGACCGAGGACGGTGTGATCTCTCCGGTCACAGCGGACGGTATCGCCGAGCTGTGGGCCAGGTCACGATCGGGTAATGGGATGATGTCGATATGAAGGGACGCGTCCTTGTCGTCGACGACGACACCGCACTGGCAGAGATGCTCGGCATCGTGCTGCGCGGCGAAGGCTTTGAACCGTCGTTCGTGTCGGACGGCGACAAGGCTCTTGCCGCCTTCCGCGAGACCAAGCCCGATCTGGTGCTGCTCGATCTGATGCTGCCCGGCCGGGACGGCATCGAGGTCTGCCGGCTGATCCGGGCCGAGTCTGGGGTGCCGATCGTCATGCTCACGGCCAAGAGCGACACGGTCGATGTGGTGGTCGGGCTCGAGTCCGGGGCGGATGACTACATCGTCAAGCCGTTCAAGCCGAAGGAGCTGGTGGCCCGGATCCGGGCGCGGCTGCGGCGTTCCGAGGAGCCGGCGCCGGAGCAGCTGGCCATAGGCGATCTGGTGATCGATGTGGCGGGGCATTCGGTGAAGCGGGACGGCCAGTCGATAGCGCTGACCCCGCTGGAGTTCGATCTTCTGGTGGCGCTGGCCCGTAAGCCGTGGCAGGTGTTCACCCGTGAGGTGCTGCTGGAGCAGGTCTGGGGCTATCGGCATGCCGCCGACACCCGGCTGGTGAATGTGCATGTGCAGCGGCTGCGGTCGAAGGTCGAGAAGGACCCGGAGCGGCCGGAGATCGTGGTGACCGTGCGCGGTGTCGGCTACAAGGCCGGGCCAAGCTGAGATGACGGGTGGTACGGCGCCGCAGCCCGGAGGACCGGGAGGCGGGGCTCCGGAGGGTGCCCGGATGGGGCGGCCCGATCCGGCGGGTGAGATACCGCTGCTGCGCAGGTTGTGGAGCGGTGGACATCTGCTGCCCGACGGGGCTTCCGGAGGGCCGGCCCATCCGGTGATCCGGCTGTTCGGACGGTGGGTGCGCCGTCCGCTGCTGCCCGCTGCCCGGCTGTGGCGGCGGAACATCCAGCTGCGGGTGGTCGCCACCACGCTGCTGATGTCGCTCGGTGTGGTGCTGCTGCTGGGCCTGGTGGTCATCGGGCAGGTGCGCAACGGATTGCTGGACGCCAAGCGCCATGCGGCGCAGGGGCAGGCAGTCGGCGGGTTCGAGGTGGCCGAGCAGATGGCCGACCGCAAGAGCGACTCCCGTGGCCAGGACGGGCCGGGGGCCGGTCCCGAGGACTCCGGCGCCTGGCTGAACGCGCTGGTGGAGCAGCTCTCCAGCGGTGGCAAGGGCGCGTATTCGGTGGTGGCGCTCAGTTCCGACTCCGGTGAGACGCCCTATGTGGCCAGCCGGGGGCCGCGGGCTTCGGGCGATGTCCAGCCGGACAGCGTGCCCGCCGATCTGCGCCGTCGGGTGGACGAGGGCCGGACGGCGCCGTATGAGCGCTACGGAAAGATCGTGCACGCGGGCTCCGGCGACTCCGAGCCCGCGCTGATCATCGGCAAGCGTCTGGACGACAACAACGGCGACGCCTACCAGCTCTACTACCTCTTCCCGTTCAGCCAGGAGGAGAAGTCGCTGAGCCTGGTCAAGGGCACCCTGGCCACGGCCGGGGTGTTCGTGGTGGTGCTGCTGGGGGCCATCGCCTGGGTGGTGGTCCGGCAGGTCGTGACGCCCGTAAGGATGGCGGCGGGGATCTCCGAGCGGCTGGCGGCCGGTCTGCTCCAGGAGAGGATGAAGGTCACCGGGGAGGACGACATCGCCCGCCTGGGGGAGTCGTTCAACAAGATGGCGCAGAACCTCCAGCTCAAGATCCAGCAGCTGGAGGAGCTCTCCCGGATGCAGCGTCGCTTCGTCTCCGATGTCTCTCATGAGCTGCGCACGCCGCTGACGACCGTAAGGATGGCGGCGGACGTCATTTACGAGGCGCGTGAGGACTTCGACCCGATCACCGCGCGCTCCGCCGAGCTGCTGTGGGGCCAGGTCGACCGCTTCGAGTCGCTGCTCAGCGATCTGCTGGAGATCAGCCGGTTCGACGCGGGAGCGGCCGCGCTGGAGGCCGAGCCGATCGATCTGCGCGATGTGGTGCACCGGGTGGTGGACGGGGCCGAGCCGCTCGCCGAGGCCAAGGGCACCCGGATCCTGGTGCGGGGCGCCGAGGCGCCGGTGATCGCGGAGGTGGACACCCGCCGTGTCGAGCGGGTGCTGCGCAATCTGGTGGTCAATGCCGTGGAGCACGGCGAGGGCCGCGATGTGGTCGTGCGGCTCGCGACGGCGGGCGGTGCGGTGGCCGTCGCGGTGCGGGACTACGGCGTCGGGCTCAAGCCCGGCGAGGCGACGCGGGTGTTCAACCGCTTCTGGCGGGCCGATCCGGCCCGTGCGCGCACCACCGGCGGCACCGGTCTCGGCCTGTCGATCGCGGTGGAGGACGCGCGACTGCACGGCGGCTGGCTGCAGGCGTGGGGTGAGCCCGGCGGCGGTTCGCAGTTCCGGCTGACGGTGCCGCGCACCGCGGGCGATCTGCTGCGCGGCTCGCCGATCCCGCTGGAGCCCGAGGACTCCCGGCGCAACCGCCGTACGGATGACGCCGGGGACCCGCAGCCCCCGGCGGAGCGGCTGGCGGCGGTGCCCGCGCAGCCGCGGTCCGCGCTGCCCGCCGAAGCGGCGGCGCCGTCGGCCGACCCCACGGCCCTGCCGGGCAATGGGGCGCGGGTGGTGCGTGGCGCCCCGGAGACGCCGTCCGACGGGTCGCTGGGCGGCAGGGCGCCGGCCGCCCGGCCGACGACATCGAACGAAGGGGAGGGCCGCCCTCGTGGGCGCTGACCGTGCCGACCGCCGCCGCTTCCGCCGCCGTGGGCGCCGCCCGGACGGCCGGGCCCTGAGCACGCCCGCGCTGCTGGCCTGTGGCGCCCTGCTGCTGTCCGGCTGTGCCTCGATGCCCGACAGCGGCGATGTGCGGCGGGTGGACTCCTCACCGCGCTCCGACGTCGATTCGCAGGTCCGGGTGTACGGGGTGAGCCCGGGCAAGGGTGAGCAGCCCGCGGAGCTGGTCTCCGGCTTCCTGGAGGCCACGACGAGCGACGAGGAGAACTTCGGCACCGCGAAGGAGTACCTGACCAAGAGCGCGGTGAAGCGGTGGCAGCCGTTCGCGGCCACCACCGTGCTGGAGCAGGCTCCGGATGTGCGGGTGGAGACGGACCCGGGGGACCGGGACGGCAGCGGTAAGACGGTCGTGCTGTCGGGCAAGCGGATCGCCGTCGTGGACGAGACGCACGCCTACAAGCCCGATGAGCAGCCGTACGAGGAGCGCATCCATCTCACGCTGAGCGGTTCGGAGTGGCGGATCGACGGGCCGCCGCGGGGGCTGATCCTCGGTGAGTCGGACTTCCAGCGCATCTACCGCTCGGTCAACAAGTACTACTTCGCCGATCTGGGTCCGGACGCCGAGGAGTCGACGGCCGGGGACAACGTGCTGGTGGCCGATCCGGTCTATGTGCGGCGCCGTATCGATCCGGTGACCGCGACCGTCAAGGCGCTGCTGGGCGGTCCGACGGAGTGGCTGGAGCCGGTGGTCAGCAGTTCCTTCCCGCGCGGTTCGGCGCTCGGCCGCCGGGACGAGCGGCTGTCGCTGGACGACTCGAACACGCTGAAGGTCCGGCTGAGTGACCGGGCGGCGCAGGTCAGCGCGGCGCGGTGTGCCCGGATGGCGGCGCAGACGCTGTTCACGGTCCAGGATCTGGGCGAGGGCTCGTCCGAGGTCAGCGGGGTGCGGCTGGAGCGGCAGAACGGTTCGGAGCTGTGTGCCCTCTCCAGCGACGGGGCGCGTGCCTACGCCCCGGACGGGGTCGAGGGCCATCCGCGCCACCAGTACTTCGTGGACTCCGATCATCGGATGGTCCGGCTGTCCGACGACGAGGATCAGCCACAGCCGGTTCCGGGGCCGTTCGGCTCCGATGGCGCGGGTCTGGGCACGGTGGCGGTCTCCCGCGACGAGCGGGACGCGGCGGGGGTCACCGCCGACGGTCAGGCGCTGTACGTCAGCCAGATGGCCCCGGGCGCCGAGCGCGGCAAGGTGCGGCTGCGCAGCCAGGGCGGCAGCGTGGAGCACGGTCTGACGGCGCCGAGCTGGGACGGGCTGGGCGGTCTGTGGGTGGCCGACCGCAATCCGCAGCGGCCGAGGCTGCTGCGGCTGCGGGGCGGCACCGGAGCGGCGGACGAGGTGGCGCTGCCGCGGCTGGACGGCGGCCGGATCACGGCGCTGCGGGTCTCCGCGGACGGATCCAGGATCGCGATGCTGGTCAAGCGGTCCGGCCACACCACGCTGCGGCTCGGCCGGATCGAGCGGCGGGGCACCGAGGCGGCCCCGAAGCTGTCGGTGGGGGCGCTGCGGGCGGTCGCGCCGAAGCTGGAGGACGTGGACACCTTCTCCTGGGCGGGCGACAGCCGGCTGGTGGTCGCGGGCCGGGAATCGGACGGGGTGCAGCAGCTGCAGTACGTGGAGACGGACGGCTCGCCGGCGAACATCCCGGAGGTGCCGGGTCCGAACGGCGTGCAGTCGATCGGTGCCTCGGAGGACCAGACCCGGCCGCTGATCGCCGAGACCAGGGAGAACGGCATCGTGCGGCTGCTGCCGAACACCGACTGGAAGACCGTGGACCAGGACGGTTCGGCTCCGGTCTACCCCGGCTAGCCGGGGCCGCGGCGGCAGCTTCTGGGCGAGGACACCGGTCGGGGTGGCGCGGTTGTCCACATGTGCGCGGTTGTCCACAAGGGGTGGCGCGCGGGCTTGGCCGCCGGGACAGTGGTGTTCATGCGGGGCTGGTGGCAGGAGATCGCCGATCTGGTGCTGCCGGGCGACTGTGCCGGATGCGGTCGGCCGGGCGGCGCGTTGTGTGAGCGTTGTCGTGGGGCGCTGCGCGGGTCCGGGGCGCGCCGGGTGGAGCCGAGCCCGGTGCCGCCGGGGCTGCCGGTGGTCCATGCGGCGGTGGACTACGTGGACGAGGCGCGGGCGGTGCTGCTCGCGCACAAGGAGCGCGGAGCGCTCCGGCTGGCGCGGCCGCTGGGCGAGGCGCTGGCGGGGGCGGTGCGGGCGGCCTGTCCCGGGCCGGGGCCTGGCCCACTGCCCGGCTCAGAGCCCGGCCCACGGCCCGGTGCGGGGTCCCCAAGGCGGCCGGGCGCGGGATCGGACCGGGTATCCGGGGCGAGACCGGGTACTGGATCGGGAGCGTGTGCCGGGGCGAGACCCGGGTACGGATCCGGGGCGAGACCCGGCGGCGGTCCGCTGCTGCTGGTGCCGGTGCCATCGGCCCGGCGTGCGGTGGGCGCCCGGGGGCATGACCCGGCCCGGCGGATCGCGCTCGCCGCGGCGGGTGTGCTGCGCGGTGGTGGGTGTCCGGCGCGGGTCCCGGCGGTGCTGCGCCAGCGGCGCCGGGTGAGCGACCAGTCGAGGCTGGACGCTCGGCAGCGGCGGGCGAATGTGACGGGGGCGCTGGGAGCGGTCCCCGGCAGCGGCCGGCTGCTGGCGGCAGGTCCGGTCGTCCTGGTGGACGACCTGATGACGACGGGGGCCTCGCTCGCGGAGGCGGCGCGGGCGGTGACGGCGGCCGGTGGGCTGGTCATCGGCGCGGCCGTGGTGGCCGCACCCCTGACGCGTATCAACCGGAACTGAATACGAAGCCGCATCGTTGCAGGTGGTAAGCGCGGCAAAGCACCTGATCGGAGGTACGTGCCGGTAGGGGGTGCCGACTTCCGACCGGTCGAGCTATGTTCGGTTGTGAGGAAAGGCGGGTGCTATGACTCGCTCATCCGCTTGGCGTGTTTTGCCTGCATTCTGGTGAGGCTTGGAACAAACGGGGTTGAGATCCTCTCCGTGGGAAGGAGGAGCTGAAAGCGCCAAGCCGATGGCTCCGGAGGACGCCGGAGCCAAGTGCACAAGGGATGACGCTCCGATACTGACTGGAGCTACCCGGGAACGGAGTTCTGCGTGGACATCGTCGTCAAGGGCCGTAAAACTGAGGTGCCCGAGCGGTTCCGGAAGCACGTGGCCGAGAAGCTGAAGCTGGATAAGATCCAGAAGCTCGACGGCAAGGTGATCAGCCTCGACGTCGAGGTGTCCAAGGAGCACAACCCGCGGCAGTCCGACCGCGCCGACCGGGTGGAGATCACGCTCCGCTCGCGCGGCCCGGTGATCCGGGCGGAGGCCGCCGCGGCCGATCCGTACGCAGCGCTGGACCTGGCGGCCAGCAAGCTGGAAGCACGGATGCGCAAGCAGCACGACAAGCGCCATACGCGCCGTGGAAACGGTCGCATTCCGGCCAGCGATGTGGCTGTCACCGTGCCCAACGCGGCCCGTATCAACGGGCATGGCGATATCGCACCCCAGCGCACGACGGAGACCGTTCCCACCACTCGGATGGGCCCCCTGGAAGTCCAGGGTGAGGGCCCCCTGGTGGTCCGGGAGAAGACCCACGCCGCGGCTCCGATGAGCCTCGACCAGGCTCTCTACGAGATGGAGCTGGTCGGGCACGACTTCTATTTGTTCGTCGACTCCGACACCAACCAGCCCAGCGTCGTCTACCGGCGGCATGGTTATGACTACGGGGTGATTCATCTTCAGCCGGAAGCGTTCGTCGGAGAGGCGCCCGGCGGCGCCGGTGGCGCACTCGGCGGCTGACCGAGAAATTCAGCCGAATCCAGCCTGATATGTAAGTGGTGCCCCGGAGCGCGTGCGCGCCTCCCGGGGCACCGCCGTGCGACCAAGGTAGGAACATTCCGCCGTCCGGGCATGAAATCATGGCCGGGCGGCCAACCGGTGTAGCGAATGCACCGGTTGACGCCAGACCGAGTGCACCCAGGGTGCGCACCGCAAGGGCCATGGCCTTCAGGGGGAGGAACGATGGCGGACAGCTTCGGGCCCGTGTCCGACGCCGGTGAACACCATGGCGTCGGTCCGGACGGGGGCGAGCCGCGCGGCGAGCCGCGCAAGGAGCCGATTCGGGTCCTCGTCGTGGACGACCACGCGCTCTTCCGGCGTGGGCTGGAGATCGTCCTGGCTCAGGAGGAGGACATCCAGGTCATCGGCGAGGCGGGGGACGGGGCCGAGGCCGTGGACAAGGCGGCGGATCTGCTGCCGGACATCGTCCTGATGGATGTGCGGATGCCCAAGCGCGGGGGGATCGAGGCCTGCACCGCCATCAAGGAGGTGGCACCCAGCGCCAAGATCATCATGCTGACGATCAGCGATGAGGAAGCCGACCTCTACGACGCGATCAAGGCCGGTGCCACGGGCTATCTGCTGAAGGAGATCTCGACCGACGAGGTCTCGACCGCCATCCGGGCGGTGGCGGACGGCCAGTCGCAGATCAGCCCGTCGATGGCGGCCAAGCTGCTGACCGAGTTCAAGTCGATGATCCAGCGCACCGATGAGCGGCGGCTGGTGCCCGCGCCCCGGCTCACCGACCGGGAGCTGGAGGTGCTCAAGCTGGTGGCGACCGGAATGAACAACCGGGATATCGCCAAGGAGCTGTTCATCAGCGAGAACACCGTGAAGAACCACGTGCGGAACATTCTGGAGAAATTGCAGCTGCACTCCAGGATGGAGGCCGTGGTCTATGCGATGCGGGAGAAGATCCTCGAGATCAGGTGACGGGTGAGCCGGAGCCCCGGATACGCCGGAGCCCCGGATACGCCGGAGCCCCGGATACGCCGGAGCCCCGGATGAGCCGGAGCCCCGGCCGGGCGTCCGCCGGGGTGGCTCAGGCGACGGCCGCCGCGAGCGGTGCGGCGAGCTCCGGGCGGTCGACACGCTCGACCTGTACGGAGTCACAGCCCACCCAGTCGGCCGCCTCCCGCAGCGCCTGCGCCATGGGGGCCACGGCCTTCGGCGACTCCAGGGACACCTGCCGGGCGATCAGGGTCGTCCCCTCCCGGGCCGGATCGACCCGGCCCAGCAGCCGCCCGCCCGACAGCAGCGGCATCGCGAAGTAGCCGTAGATCCGCTTGGGCCTGGGCACATACGCCTCCAGCCGATGGGTGAAGCCGAAGATCCGCTCGGTGCGCGCCCGGTCCCATATCAGCGAGTCGAAGGGCGACAGCAGCGTGGTGCGGTGCCGGCCGCGCGGCGGGGCGGCCAGCGCCTCGGGGTCCGCCCAGGCCCGCTTGTCCCAGCCCTCGACCGCCACCGGCACCAGCCCGGAGTCCGCGATCACCGCGTCCACCTGCTCGCCCTTGAGCCGGTGGTAGTCGGCGATATCCGCCCGAGTGCCCACGCCCAGGGACTGCCCGGCCAGCCGGACCAGCCGGCGCAGACACTCCCGGTCGTCCAGGTCGTCATGGAGCAGGGCGTCCGGAACGGCGCGCTCCGCCAGGTCGTACACCCGCTTCCAGCCGCGCCGCTCGACACACACCACCTCGCCGAACATCAGCGCCCGCTCGACCGCGATCTTCGCCGCCGACCAGTCCCACCACGGCCCGCCGTTCTTGGCCCCGCCCAGCTCGGTCGCGGTCAGCGGGCCCTCGGCGCGCAGCTGCTTCACCACCGTCTCGTACACCCCGTCCGGCAGCTCGTGGTGCCAGTGCGGACGGAGGCGGTAGGCGCGGCGCCGGAAGGCGAAGTGCGGCCACTCCTCGATCGGCAGCACACAGGCGGCATGCGACCAGTACTCGAAGGCGTGGGTGTCGCTCCAATAGGCCGACTCGACCGTCTTACGGCCGACGGCGCCCAGCCGTGCGTACGGAATCAGCTCATGCGAACGGGCCAGCACCGAGATCGTGTCGAGCTGCACCGCGCCCAGATGGCGCAGCACGCCGCGCACCCCGCCACGCCGGTCGGGCGCGCCCAGCAGCCCCTGGGCGCGCAGCGCGATCCGGCGTGCCTCGTCGGCGGAGAGCGTGGCCTCGGGTGTGCGGTCCACGGCGGACCCGGTGGCGGCGTTCGTCATGCGCGCCACCGTAGTAGCACCCACTGACAACGCCGCCGATCCCCGCCCGCGCCCGCCCGACACCGAGCACCGCCGCCCCGGGACGACTGTCCCGTGAGAGGCCGCGGCCCCCGGCCGACGGCCTCTCACGGCCTCTCTCAGACCGCTGACGGCGCCGTGGACGCCCGGCCGGACGCCTCGGAGGCCTGAGGTGCGTTGGACGTCTCCGACGCCTTGGAGGGCAGATAGGGCGTCGTCGACGGCAGTCCCCAGTCGGAGGGCAGCAGCGCGCCCCGCCAGGCGTCCCGCCGGGTCCCCTGATGGACGATCCGGGCGCGGTCCGTCCCCTCCATACGGAAGCCCACCCCGAGGGCGACCGCCCGCGAGCCCTCGTTCCCGGCCTCGCTGCTCCACTCCAGGCGCTCCACCCCCAGCCGGGTGAACGCCCACTCGATCACGGCCCGCGCCGCCTCGTCCGTATAGCCGCGCCGCCGGTGCTCCCGTACCGTCCAGTAGCCGAGCTCGGCCTGGTGCCTGGGAGTGCGCAGATGGGTCAGCCGCACCAGGCCCATGGCGCCGACGAGGATGCTGTCACTCTTGGTGACCACCGCGAAGTCGTAGGTCACGTCGTCGCGCCAGTTCTCCGGGCAGATCCGGCCGGTGAAGTCCTCCGCGTGCGCGCGTTCGTACGGAGAGGGCACGGCGGTCCATCGCTGGATGTCCGGGTCCTGACAAGCTGCGAAGACCGCGTCCGTGTCGATGGGCCGGAAGGGGCGCAGGACCAGACGCTCGGTGGTGAGGGTGACGGGCTCCATGCGTCCTGAGTCTGCGCCGCCGTCGTCACTCACCGCGAGCGGTTTCCGTGAATTCCAGGGCACCTGGGGGAGCTCTCGGGCGTTGACACGGTGAGGTGACATCCGGTCCTCGTGGTGACGGACCTCCCGGCGTGCCGGGGTCTGTCTTACGATGGCCGTTGCGGCGGGGCCTGCGCCCCTTGACAATGCCGCGCCAGCGCACCCCGACCGTGCCAGGCCCGACCGGCAAGGAGCCAGCCTACGTGTCCGTCCTCAACAAGCTCATGCGTGCAGGCGAAGGAAAGATCCTGCGCAAGCTGCACCGCATCGCGGACCAGGTCAATTCCATCGAAGAGGACTTCCTGTCCCTCTCCGACGCCGAGCTGCGCGCCCTCACCGACGAGTACAAGCAGCGGTACGCCGACGGTGAGAGCCTCGACGACCTCATGCCCGAAGCGTTCGCCACGGTGCGCGAGGCGGCCAAGCGGGTGCTCGGCCAGCGTCACTACGACGTCCAGCTGATGGGCGGCGCGGCGCTGCACCTCGGGTATGTCGCCGAGATGAAGACCGGTGAGGGCAAGACCCTGGTCGGCACTCTCCCGGCGTATCTGAACGCGCTGTCGGGCGAGGGCGTCCACCTCATCACGGTCAACGACTACCTGGCCGAGCGCGACTCCGAGTGGATGGGCCGGGTGCACCGGTTCCTCGGCCTGGAGGTCGGCTGCATCCTCGCCAACATGACCCCGGCGCAGCGCCGTGAGCAGTACGCGTGCGACATCACCTACGGCACCAACAACGAGTTCGGCTTCGACTATCTGCGCGACAACATGGCGTGGTCGCAGGACGAGCTGGTGCAGCGCGGGCACAACTTCGCGATCGTCGACGAGGTCGACTCCATCCTGGTGGACGAGGCCCGTACGCCGCTGATCATCTCCGGCCCGGCCGACCAGGCCACCAAGTGGTACGGCGACTTCGCCAAGCTGGTCACCCGGCTCAGCAGGGGCCAGGCCGCCGAGCCGCAGAAGGGCGTGGAGGAGACCGGGGACTACGAGGTCGACGAGAAGAAGCGCACCGTCGGCATCCATGAGTCCGGTGTCACCAAGGTCGAGGACTGGCTGGGGATCGACAACCTCTACGAGTCGGTCAACACCCCGCTGGTGGGCTACCTCAACAACGCGATCAAGGCCAAGGAGCTCTTCAAGAAGGACAAGGACTACGTCGTCATGGACGGCGAAGTCATGATCGTCGACGAACACACCGGCCGTATCCTCGCGGGCCGCCGCTACAACGAGGGCATGCACCAGGCCATCGAGGCGAAGGAAGCGGTGGAGATCAAGGACGAGAACCAGACGCTCGCCACGATCACCCTGCAGAACTTCTTCCGCCTCTACGACAAGCTCTCCGGCATGACCGGTACGGCGATGACCGAGGCCGCCGAGTTCCACCAGATCTACAAGCTCGGCGTGGTCCCGATCCCGACCCACCGCCCGCTGGCCCGCATCGACCAGTCCGACCTGATCTACCGCACCGAGGTCGCGAAGTTCGACGCGGTGGTCGACGACATCGCCGAGAAGCACGCCAAGGGCCAGCCCGTCCTGGTCGGCACCACCTCCGTGGAGAAGTCCGAGTACCTCTCCCAGCAGCTCGCCAAGCGCGGGGTGCCGCATGAGGTGCTCAACGCCAAGCAGCACGACCGGGAGGCGACGATCGTCGCCCAGGCCGGCCGTAAGGGCGCCGTGACGGTCGCGACCAACATGGCGGGCCGCGGTACCGACATCAAGCTCGGCGGCAACCCCGACGACCTCGCCGAGGCCGAGCTGCGCCAGCGCGGTCTGGACCCGGTGGAGCACTCCGAGGAGTGGGCCGCCGCGCTGCCCGCCGCCCTGGAGAAGGCCGAGGCCGCGGTCAAGGCCGAGTTCGAAGAGGTCAAGGAGCTCGGCGGGCTGTATGTGCTGGGCACCGAGCGCCATGAGTCGCGCCGGATCGACAACCAGCTCCGCGGCCGCTCCGGCCGTCAGGGAGACCCCGGCGAGTCCCGCTTCTACCTCTCGCTCGGCGACGACCTGATGCGGCTGTTCAAGGCGCAGATGGTCGAGCGCGTCATGGCGATGGCGAACGTCCCGGACGACGTCCCGATCGAGAACAAGATGGTCACGCGGGCCATCGCCTCCGCCCAGTCGCAGGTCGAGCAGCAGAACTTCGAGACCCGTAAGAACGTCCTGAAGTACGACGAGGTCCTGAACCGGCAGCGCGAGGTCATCTACGGCGAGCGCCGCCGCGTCCTGGAGGGCGAGGACCTGCAGGACCAGGTCGGCCACTTCATGGACGACACCATCGAGGCCTATGTGCGGGCGGAGACGGTCGAGGGCTTCGCCGAGGAGTGGGACCTGGACCGGCTGTGGAGCGCCTTCAAGCAGCTCTACCCGGTCAGCGTGACGGTCGAGGAGCTGGAGGACGCGGCCGGCGACCGCGCCGGGATCACCGCCGAGTTCATCGAAGAGTCCATCAGGGACGACATCCACCAGCAGTACGAAGCGCGTGAGGAGCAGCTCGGCTCCGAGATCATGCGTGAGCTGGAGCGGCGGGTCGTGCTCTCCGTCCTGGACCGCAAGTGGCGCGAGCACCTCTACGAGATGGACTACCTCCAGGAGGGCATCGGGCTGCGCGCGATGGCCCAGAAGGACCCGCTGGTCGAGTACCAGCGCGAGGGCTTCGACATGTTCCAGGCCATGATGGAGGGCATCAAGGAGGAGTCCGTCGGCTACCTGTTCAACCTGGAGGTCCAGGTCGAGCAGCAGGTCGAGGAGGTTCCGGTCGAGGCGGCGGACGAGAAGGTCGCCCTCGCGAAGGACGTGGAGGACGCTGCGGTGCCGGCGGGTGCGCCCGCGGCGCCGGCCGCGCCGGCCGCGGGTTCCTCGGGCCGCCCCGAGATCCGCGCCAAGGGCCTGGAGGCCCCGCAGCGGCCGGACCGGCTGCACTTCTCCGCCCCGACGGTGGACGGTGAGGGCGGTGTCGTCGAGGGCGACTTCCCCAACGGGGAGACGCCGCCGGCGCCGCGGTCGGAGTCCGACGGGTTGACGCGGGCGGAGCGGCGTAAGGCGCAGAAGGGGCGGCGCCGCAAGAAGTAGTCCGGCGGGGGTTGGTTTGACGGGCCGGGGTGCCGCGCGGGGCGCGGCGCCTCGGCCCGGTGCGTTGTGGGTGTGGGTGTGGGTGTTGGCCGTGGCTGTGGTTGTGGCTGCGGGCTTATGGGGTGTCCGGCGGGTCTTTCCCCTACCCGCCCCTTCCCGCAACCGGGGACCCGGCCCCCGGCCCCCGCCGGGGCTCCGCCCCCGGGCCCCGCTCCTCAATCGCCGGAGGGGCTGGAAGACCGGGGCTCCGCCCCAGACCCCGGCCGGGGCTCCGCCCCTGGACCCCGCTCCTCAATCGCCGGAGGGACTGGATGACCGGGGTCTGGCTTCCTGGCCCCGGCGGGGCTCCGCCGGTGGGCCGCGCTCCTCTATCGCCGGAGGGGCTGGATAAGCGGGGATACCGGCCCCCGGCCCCGGTTGGGCTCCGCCCCCGGGCCCCGCTCCTCAATCGCCGGAGGGGCTGGAAAACCGGGAGCCTGGCCCCTGGCCCCCGGCGGGGTTCCGCCGGTGGGCCGCGCTCCTCGAGCGCCGGAGGGGCTGGATAACCGGGGTCTGGCTTCCTGGCCCCCGGCTGGGCTCCGCCCCCGGGCCCCGCTCCTCAGGTGCCGGAGGGGCTGGATAACCGGGGATACCGGCCCCCGGCCCCGCCGGGGCTCCGCCCCCGGGCGCCGCTCCTCAAGTGCCGGAGGGGCTGGAAAACCGGGGGCCTGGCTGGCCCCGGCCCCCGGCGGGGCTCCGCTCCTCAAACGCCGGGGGTGGGCTAGCGCTCCGTCCCTGGAACGCGGGGCCTGGGCTACGCCCCGGTTTCGGGAAGTGTCCTGGGCGCCGGGCGGCTGGGCCGGAGCCGCGTCGATGCTGCGGGGCGGGGAGCAGCCTGCTGTAGGCGTCACGCTCCGTCGGACATTGCCTGGGCGAGTGGGCCGAGATCGATGGCGGCGCAGCGCCAGCGGGCGTCGGCGCCGAGTTCCAGCCGGAATGCGAGCGCGCTGAGCCGGTCTCCGGAGGCGATCCGGGCGAACGCCTCGATAACCCCGTGCCGGGGCTGGTACTCGCCACAGCGCCGCACGACGGGCGCTGTGGCGCGCCCTCCGGCGGGGCGCAGCGGGGCGCGCGGGGCGAGTTCGATCAGCTGGTCGTAGGCGGCGGGGAGGGCGTGGCCGAGGAGGGTGTGGACGGGGCGCTGACCGCTGAGGGTGAGCACCAGCCGGTTGGCGAACCAGTAGCGCGGCAACCGGTCTCGCTGCCGACACGCCGCGGCGGCGGCCGCAGTGCGCGATACGGCGGCGGCGCGGGATGCGGTGGGGGCGTGGGGTGCGGTGGGGGCGTGGGGTGCGGTTGCGGTTTTCGTGGTGGGCAATGTGACCGCAGTACGCGATACCGCCGCGGCGCGGGTGCCGCTGGTGGCGGTCGTGCTGTGCGGGGCGGCCTGGGCGGGTGGCGTGGCTGCTACGTCGTGCGAGGTGGCGGTGTCGTTGGTGGCGGTCGCGCTGCATGGTGCGGCCTGGGTGGGTGGTGCCGACGTTGCGGGGGGTGGTGCTGCCGTCGTGGTGGGTGGTGGTGCTGCCGTTGTCGGGGTGGTGCGGGGGCGGCGGGGGTCCTTGCGGGGCGGAGGGCCGCTTCGGCCTGGGCCGCTGCCGGCGCGCCGTCGTACGGCGGCCTCCCCGGTCGTCGTGGTCCGATCCGTCGTCCGGACGCCCTCGCGCATGCCGCTCGCCCCGTTCTCGCCGGCCCGGTCGAATACCGGGCGGTAGCTTTCGTAGGAAAGTCTTCTACCGGGGGGTTTTCGGCCTCCGCAATGCAGGCGGCCACTGGTCGCGGGCGACGTCGCGGTTCACCTATTTGGGGCATACGGGGGCTCATCGCCGCTGGTCACGGGCTCGGGGCGGGCCCGTTCGGAGCTCTGTGCGGCGGCGACGCGGTTCGTCGCCCGAAAGGGGACCGCCGGGCCTTAGCGGAAGGCTCGGGCCAGCGGACGGGCGATCGTATGCTGGGAACCTATTGGTCTCTGATGAAAGCGGCAGACATGCGCGTCTACGTCCCCCTGACCCTCTCCGCTCTCGCCGAGGCGCACAAGGAGGGCCAACTGGGGCCGACGCCGTTGACGGCCTACGCGGTCACCCCCGCGCTCCGCGAGTGGTACGTGTCCGACGACATCGAGGAGCTGGAGTACGCGGCGCTGAGCCGGGCCGCGCAGGCCTCGCTGCGGCTGCTCGCCGTCGACCCGCAAGCGCCGCGCCGTCGGGTCGTGGTGGCCGTGGACGTGCCCGACGGGCAGGCGGTCGCCGATCCGGACCGGGGGCTGGACCAGTCCGCGCTGGGCGAGGTGCGGATCAAGGCCGCCGTACCGCTGGCGAAGGCCGCCGCCGTGCACCTGGACGCCGATGACGCCGAGCGCGACATCGCCGCGGCCGCCGACGCGCTGGGCGCGGCGGACCTCGGTGACGACGACGCGCAGTTCACCGTGGACGGCGCCGAGGACCATGAGCTGCTCTGGTACGCCACCCAGGAGATCCCCAATCTCATCGAGTGATGCCCGCTGTCGGACCCGGCAGGTACGGTCGTGGAATGGGGAAGAACCACGTGACGCACCTGGTGTGGGACTGGAACGGCACGCTGTTCCACGACATCGACGCCGTGATCTCGGCGACGAACGCGTCGTTCGGGGAGGTCGGGCTGCCGCCGATCACCCTCGAGCGCTATCGCGACCTGTACTGCGTCCCGGTCCCGCGCTTCTATGAGCGGCTGATGGGGCGGCTGCCCACCGACGAGGAGTGGGTGGTCATGGACGAGGCGTTCCACCGGCACTATTGGGCGCTGGCCGAGAGCGCCGGGCTGGCGATCGGCGCCCGGCAGCTGCTCGTCGAGTGGCAGGAGGCGGGTCTCACCCAGTCGCTGTGCTCACTGGCCCCGCATGAGCATCTGGTCCCGCTGGTGCGGACGCATGGCATCGAGCGCCATTTCGTCCGGGTGGACGGCCGCGTCGGCCAGAGCAACACCGGCAAGGCCGAGCAGATGATGCGCCATATCGCCGAGCTCGAAGGGGTGCCCCCGCAGCGGATGGTGGTGATCGGGGACGCCGTGGACGACGCGCTGGCGGCGCGCCATGTGGGGGCGCGGGCCGTGCTCTACACGGGCGGTTCGCACAGCAGGGTCAGTCTGGAGGCGGCCGGGGTGCCGGTCGTGGACACGCTCGAGGAGGCCGTACGGGAGGCCGAGCGCATGGCCGACGAGTAGGCGTGGCACGGGTAGGCGTAGGCACGGGCAGGTGTGAGCACGAGTAGGCGTAGGCGCGAGTAGGCGTAGGCCGGAGTGGTGAGGCGGGCCGGCGTGGCGAGGCCATCCGGAGCGCGCCGGCCCGTCCTGGGCTCCTCGGGGTCCGTTCTTGGCTTCCTCGGCGTCCGTCTCGGGCTCTTCACCCCCCTAGTGCGCCCCCTCTTGCCTCCATACGCCCCCCGCGTCGCCACGGACGGCCCCCGCCCCCCTCACACCACCGGCGCCTTCGTCCGCAGCACCGCCAGGAACTCCCGCATCCACGCCGGATGGTCCGGCCAGGCCCGTGAGGAGACCAGCGAGCCGTCGACCACGACCTCCGCGTCCTGGTATTCCGCGCCCGCCGCCTGCATGTCCGGCTCCAGCGCCGGATACGCGGTGACCCGCCGCCCGCTCAGGCCGCCCACGGCCGCCGTCAGCAGCGGGCCGTGGCAGATCTGCGCCACCGGCTTGTCCGCGTCGAAGAACGCCTTGCAGATCTTGCGCAGCTCGGGGTCGTTGCGCAGATACTCCGGGGCCCGGCCGCCCGGGATCACGAGGGCTCCGTACTGACCCGGGTCGACCTCGGAGAAGGCGAGGTCGGCGGGGAGTGTGTAGCCCGGCTTCTCGGTGTAGGTGTCGAAGCCCTCCTCGAAGTCATGGACCACGAGGCGCAGCGTCTTGCGGGTCGGGGCCGCGATATGGACCTCGTACCCCTCCTCGCGCAGCCGCTGGTAGGGGTAGAGCACCTCCAGGGATTCGGCCGCGTCGCCGGTCACCAGAAGGATCTTCGCAGTCATGCCGCCCGCGCCGCCCATGCCGCCCGCGCCGCCCGTGCCGTTGCCGCTCATACCGCCCACCTCCACCTTCACGTCCACGCTTACCACCGTCCCGATCACGGTGCATCCGCGCCGACGCGTTGCCAAGAGGGCACCAGAGGACACAAGTAGGCGCCAGACGGCGCAAGACGGCGCCAGAGGGCACCAGACAGCATGACCGGCACATCATCGGTTCGCGCGCGCCCGTGGTCGCTGTCCATTTCGTCAAACTTCAGGGCTCGGTTTTGTACACGAACGGCTCATGACGACCCCCTGGGGAGGAGCGATAGCCTTACTGCGTGATCAGCGCGATAGTCCGTGAGGGCAACGAGGCCCTCGCTCCGCGCCCGGAGCCGCACCGGCCCCGGGCCCGAGCCGCCGCTGACCCGTGGCGCGTGGGTTCTTGGTCACTTACGGCCCAGTACACCCCGGCCATTCCCCGATCCGGCATACCGTCGTCAACGACCGGATTTTTCGCGTCGCGGCGTCATGCCACCGCCATCGATGTCACGCAACGGCGCGCGACAGGAGCCAGAGGACATGCAGACCAAGCTGGACGAAGCCAAGGCCGAGTTGCTCGAACGGGCCGCCCGGGTCGCTGAGAACAGCCCTGCCGGTGGAAAACCGGTTCAGGGCCCAGGACCGGAGACCCTGACCGCATACCTCCAGCACTACTACCTGCACACGCCTCCGGAGGACCTCGCCGACCGCGACCCGGTCGACGTCTTCGGGGCGGCGCTCTCCCACTACCGGCTCGCCGAGGTGCGTCCGCAGGGCACGGCGAACGTCCGTGTGCACACCCCGACCGTCGAGGAGCACGGCTGGACCTGCAGCCACTCCGTGGTCGAGGTCGTCACCGACGACATGCCGTTCCTGGTCGACTCGGTCACCAATGAGCTCACCCGCCAGGGGCGCGGCATCCATGTCGTGATCCACCCGCAGGTGATCGTGCGCCGTGACATCACCGGCAAGCTGATCGAGCTGCTCGATGTCTCCCCGGACGGCCCGGCCAGGAAGAAGCTCCCGCACGACGCGGTCGTGGAGTCCTGGATCCATGTCGAGACCGACCGCGAGACCGACCGCGGCGATCTGAAGCAGATCACCACCGACCTCCTGCGCGTCCTGTCCGATGTCCGCGAGGCGGTCGAGGACTGGGAGAAGATGCGCGAGTCCGCGCTGCGCCTCGCCGAGGGCCTGCCGGACGAGCCCAAGGCCGCCGAGGTCCGCGAGGAGGAGGTCGAGGAGGCGCGGGAGCTGCTGCGCTGGCTCGCCGACGACCACTTCACCTTCATCGGCTTCCGCGAGTACGAGCTGACGCAGGTCCCCACCGAGGCCGGTGGCGAGGAGGACGTGCTGACCGCCGTGCCCGGCACCGGCCTGGGCATCCTCCGCTCCGATCCGCAGCACAAGGACAGCGACGAGAGCACCCACGGGGGCCCGGGGTCGCCGTCCTTCAACCGGCTTCCGGCCGACGCCCGCGCCAAGGCGCGTGAGCGCAAGCTGCTGGTGCTCACCAAGGCGAACAGCCGCGCCACCGTCCACCGCCCCTCGTACCTCGACTACATCGGCGTGAAGAAGTTCGACGCCGAGGGCAATGTGATCGGCGAGCGCCGCTTCCTGGGGCTGTTCTCCTCCGCCGCGTACACCGAGTCGGTGCGCCGGGTCCCGGTCATCCGCCGCAAGGTCGTCGAGGTGCTCGCGGGCGCGGGCTTCGCCCCCAACAGCCATGACGGCCGGGATCTGCTGCAGATCCTGGAGACGTACCCGCGTGATGAGCTGTTCCAGACCCCGGTCGACCAGCTCCGCTCGATCGTCACCAGCGTGCTCTACCTCCAGGAGCGCCGCCGGCTGCGGCTGTTCCTCCGCCAGGACGAGTACGGGCGCTACTACTCCGCGCTGGTCTACCTTCCGCGCGATCGTTTCACCACCGATGTGCGGCTGCGGCTGACCGACATCCTGCTGGAGGAGCTGAGCGGCCGTCCGCCGGTCGACTTCACCGCCCTGCACACCGAGTCGGTGCTCTCGCGGCTGCACTTCGTGGTGCGCCTCCAGCCCGGTACCGAGCTGCCCGACCTCACCGACGCCGATGTGGAACGGATCGAGAACCGGCTGATCGAGGCCGCCCGCTCCTGGGCCGACGGCTTCTCCGAGGCGCTGGTCTCCGAGGTCGGCGAGGAGCGCGCGGCGGAGCTGCTGCGCCGCTATCAGCACGCCTTCCCCGAGGGGTACAAGGCGGACCACACCCCGCGCGGCGCCGTGGCCGACCTCCAGCACCTGGAGCGGCTGAAGGACCGGGGCAAGGAATTCGGGCTCAGCCTCTACGAGCCGGTGGGCGCGGCCCACGCCGAGCGCCGCTTCAAGATCTACCGGGCGGGTGCCCAGATCTCGCTGTCCGCGGTGCTCCCGGTGCTCAACACCCTCGGTGTCGAGGTGGTCGACGAGCGCCCGTACGAGCTGCGCTGCTCGGACAAGAGCACCGCCTGGATCTACGACTTCGGGCTGCGGCTGCCCCTGCGCGAGGGCGAGGCGCTGGCCGACGACGCCCGTGAGCGCTTCCAGAACGCGTTCGCCGCGGTGTGGACCGGCCGGGCCGAGAGCGACAACTTCAACCAGCTGGTGCTGGGCGCCGGGCTGGACTGGCGGCAGGCGATGGTGCTGCGGGCCTACGCCAAGTACCTGCGGCAGGCCGGCTCCACCTTCAGCCAGTCGTACATGGAGGACACCCTCCGCAACAATGTGCACACCACCCGGCTGCTGGTCTCCCTCTTCGAGGCGCGGATGTCGCCGGAGCGGCAGCGGGCGGGCGTGGAGCTGACCGACGCCCTGCTGGAGGAGCTGGACGCGGCGCTGGACCAGGTGGCCTCGCTGGACGAGGACCGCATCCTGCGCTCGTTCCTCACCCTGATCAAGGCCACCCTCCGCACCAATCACTTCCAGATGAACGGGGACGGCAAGCCCCACGAGTATCTGTCGATCAAGCTGGACCCGCAGGCCGTGCCCGATCTGCCCGCGCCCCGCCCGGCGTACGAGATCTGGGTGTACTCGCCGCGGGTCGAGGGTGTGCATCTGCGGTTCGGCAAGGTCGCGCGCGGTGGTCTGCGCTGGTCCGACCGGCGTGAGGACTTCCGTACCGAGATCCTGGGCCTGGTCAAGGCGCAGATGGTGAAGAACACGGTCATCGTGCCGGTGGGCGCCAAGGGCGGCTTCGTCGGCAAGCGGCTGCCGGATCCGTCCGTCGACCGCGACGCCTGGATGGCCGAGGGCATCGCCTGCTACAAGACCTTCATCTCCGGTCTGCTCGACATCACCGACAACCTGGTCGCGGGCCAGGTCGAGCCGCCCAAGGACGTGGTCCGCCACGACGGGGACGACACCTATCTCGTCGTCGCCGCCGACAAGGGCACCGCGACCTTCTCCGACATCGCCAATGACGTGGCCCAGTCGTACGGCTTCTGGCTCGGCGACGCCTTCGCCTCCGGCGGCTCGGCCGGATACGACCACAAGGGCATGGGCATCACCGCCCGCGGCGCCTGGGAGTCGGTCAAGCGCCACTTCCGCGAGCTGGGCCATGACACCCAGACCGAGGACTTCACGGTCGTGGGCGTCGGCGACATGTCCGGTGACGTGTTCGGCAACGGCATGCTGCTCAGCGAGCACATCCGGCTGATCGCCGCCTTCGACCACCGGCACATCTTCCTGGACCCCAACCCGGACGCGGCCACCTCCTACGCCGAGCGCCGCCGCCTGTTCGAGCTGCCGCGCTCCTCGTGGGAGGACTACGACACCGAGCTGCTGTCGGCGGGCGGCGGCATCCACCCCCGTACCGCCAAGGCCATCCCAATCACCCCGCAGGTGCGGGCCGCGCTCGGCATCGAGAAGCGGGTCGCCAAGATGACCCCGGCCGATCTGATGAAGACGATCCTCAAGGCCCCGGTCGACCTGCTGTGGAACGGCGGCATCGGCACCTACGTCAAGGCGTCCACCGAATCCCACGGCGATGTCGGCGACAAGGCCAATGACGCGATCCGGGTGGACGGCCAGGACCTGCGGGTCAAGGTCGTCGGCGAGGGCGGCAACCTGGGCCTGACCCAGCTGGGCCGGATCGAGTTCGCCGCCAACGGCGGCCGGATCAACACCGACGCGATCGACAACAGCGCCGGTGTGGACACCTCCGACCACGAGGTGAACATCAAGATCCTGCTCAATGCCCTGGTCACCGAGGGCGACCTCACCCTCAAGCAGCGCAACAAGCTGCTCGCCGAGATGACCGACGAGGTCGGCGCGCTGGTGCTGCGCAACAACTACGCGCAGAACGTGGCCCTGGCCAACTCCGTCGCCCAGGCCCCCAGCCTGCTCCACGCCCACCAGCGGCTGATGCGCCGCCTGGGCCGCGAGGGCCGGCTGGACCGGGCGCTGGAGTTCCTGCCCACCGACCGCCAGATCCGCGAGCGGCTCTCGGCCGGGCGCGGTCTGAGCCAGCCCGAGCTGGCCGTGCTGCTCGCCTACGTCAAGATCACGGTGGCCGATGAGCTGATCGCCACCGGGCTGCCCGACGATCCGTATCTGCAGCGGCTGCTGCACGCCTACTTCCCGCAGGCGCTGCGCGAGCGGTTCCCCGAGTACATCGACGCTCACGCCCTGCGGCGCGAGATCATCACCACGGTGCTGGTCAACGACACGCTCAACACCGCCGGGACGACCTTCCTGCACCGGATGCGGGAGGAGAGCGGGGCCTCCACCGAGGAGGTCGTGCGCGCCCAGACCGCGGCCCGCGCGATCTTCGAGCTGAACCAGGTGTGGGACGAGGTCGAGGCGCTGGACACGGTCGTCGACGCCGAGATCCAGACCAGGATGCGGCTGCACTCGCGGCGGCTGGTCGAGCGCGGCACCCGCTGGCTGCTCAACAACCGGCCGCAGCCGCTGGAGCTCGCCGAGACCATCGACTTCTTCGGCGAGCGGGTCGCCGCGGTCCGGGCGCAGATGCCCAAGCTGCTGCGCGGCTCCGACATCGAGTGGTACCAGCGGATCTACGACGAGATCACCGCGGCGGGCGTCCCGGAGGACCTGGCCACCCGGGTGGCGGGCTTCTCCTCGGCCTTCCCGACGCTGGACATCGTCGCCATCGCGGACCGCACCGGCAAGGAGCCGCTGGCGGTCGCCGAGGTCTACTACGACCTGGCCGACCGGCTGCGGATCAGCCAGCTGATGGACCGGATCATCGAGCTGCCGCGCGCCGACCGGTGGCAGTCCATGGCCCGGGTCTCCATCCGCGAGGACCTGTACGCGGCCCAGGCCGCCCTGACCTCCGATGTGCTGTCGGTGGGCAACGGCGGCTCCACGCCCGAGCAGCGCTTCAAGGCGTGGGAGGAGAAGAACGCCGCGATCCTGCAGCGTGCGCGCACCACGCTCGATGAGATCCAGTCGTCGGAGACCTTCGACCTGGCGAATCTGTCGGTCGCGATGCGGACGATGCGGACGCTGCTGCGCACCCACAGCTGAGGCTCAGCAGAAGGCAGTACCGGCGCCCCCGGTGGACTTCATGTCCGCCGGGGGCGTTTGTCACCCGCTTGGGCGTCCGTCCAACGACCGAGCGGGCATACCGGGACGAACCCACCTAGCGTGGGTGGTCAGTGAGTGCTTCGCACCTCGAACCGCCGTCGCGTCCCGAGGAGCCCTATGCCCCGCTTCACCATCGTCATCGCCGCCTATCGCGTCCAGGGCTATCTGAGCGCCTGCCTGGATTCCGTGCTGACGCAGTCGTGTCAGGACGTGGAGGTGGTCGCCGTCGACGACTGCTCACCGGACCACTGCGGCGCGATCATCGACGCGTACGCGGCGCGCGACAGCCGGGTCGTGCCCGTGCACCAGCGGGTCAACTCCGGGCCGGGCCAGGCCCGTAACGCCGGTGTCGAGCGGGCCCGCGGGGACTATCTGCTCTTCCTGGACGGGGACGACACCCTCGCCCCGGGCACCCTCCAGGGCCTCGCCGACCGGATCGCCCTCACCCAGGACCCGGACATCCTCTACTTCAACCATGTGCGCACCTACTGGTCGGAGCGGAGGGCCCCCAGCCTCTTCGGGGAGCTGCTGGCCTCGGCGGGCACCGATGTCTTCTCCGTCGTCGAACGCCCGGAATTCCTGCGGCTGTTCGCGATGTCGTCCAACCGCGTCTATCGCCGGGATTTCTACGCCCGTCATGGCTTCGCGTTCAGCGAGGGCATCTACGAGGACGCCCTGCTCTCGTACAAGACGATGCTCACCGCGCGGCGAATAGCGTGTATCGATCTGGTGGGTCTGGAATACCGGCAGCGGCGGGTCGGGGCCAGTACGGCAAGCCCCGGGGAGAAGCACTTCGTCATCTTCCAGCAGTACGCCCGGCTCTTCGACTTCCTCGACGAGCATCCGCGGCTGGACCCTTTGCGCCCGCTGCTCTTCGAACGGGCCATCTCGCATTTCCTGTTCTGCCTGGACCGGACGTCCCGGGTGGCGACGGCGGACCGGCCGCGCTTCTTCGCACGGGCCGCCGCGTGGTACCGCCGCCGGCTGCCGGCCGGGTTCACCCCGCCGGTCGAGGGCCGGTGGCGCTTCGAGGCGCTGGCGTCCGGCTCCTTCCTCCGCTACCGGGAGCGCGAGCTGGGCGTGCGGGCGGCCGCCGGGGCCCGCAAGCTGCGCCGGACCGTCCGGCCGCCCCTGGCCGCACGCGCCAAGCGGGGGCTGTACCGGCTGCACCGGCAGCGCCCCGTGGACCCCCACCTGGCCGTCTACTCCGCGTACTGGGGCCGTGGGGTGCTGTGCAATCCGGGGGCCATCTACTACAAGGCGCGGGAGCTGGCACCGGAGGTCCACGGGGTGTGGGCGGTCAAGAAGTCGGAGATCGAAGCGCTTCCGGAAGGCGTCGACTACGTCGTCACCGGCACCCGCGACTTCTACCGGGCCGTGGCCCGCGCGAAATACCTCATCAACAACGTCAACTTCCCCAATGAGGTGGTGAAGCGGCCGGGCACGGTGCATCTGCAGACCTTCCATGGCACTCCGCTCAAATGCATGGGGCTGGATCAGCAGCACTATCCGGCCGCCGCGGGCGGCATGAGTTTCGGTAATCTGCTCAAGCGCATCGACCGCTGGGACGTCGCCCTCTCCTCCAATCCGCACTCCAGCCAGATCTGGGAGCGGGTCTATCCCGCCGCGTACCGGCTGCTGGAATACGGATATCCGCGCAACGATGTCTTCTTCACGGCGTCGGAGGAGGACATCCGGCGGATCCGCGGGGAGTTGGGCATCCCGGCCGGGAACACCGCCCTCCTCTACGCGCCCACCCTCCGCGACTACCAGAAGGGGTTCACCCCCCGGCTGGACCTGGAGCGGCTCAGCCGCGAACTCGGCCCGCGGACCACGCTGCTGGTGCGGGCCCACTACTCCTACCGGCCGCAGGACCACCTGTCCCGGCTCCAGGAGGCCGGGCTGGTGATCGACGTCTCGCACCACCCGTCGGCGGAGCACCTGTGCCTGGCGGCCGACGCGCTGATCACCGACTACTCGTCGATGATGTTCGACTACGCGCTCCTGGACCGACCCATCGTGATCTACGCCGACGACTGGGACATCTACCGGTCCTCCCGCGGGGTCTACTTCGACCTCCTCTCGGGATCCCCCGGCGAGACCCCGGGAGCCGTCGCCCGCACCGGGCGGGAGCTGGCCGAGGTCTTCCGCGAGGGCCGCTGGTGCGACGCGGACGCTACCGCGCTGCGCACCGCCTTCCGGGCCCGGTTCTGCCCGTTCGACGACGGCCACGCGGCCGAACGGGTGGTACGGACCCTGATGCTGGGCCAGGACGAGATGGCGCTCCCGATCGCGTCCGCGCCACGGCCGCGGCCGCTGCCGGCCGGTGGCGACAGCGCCCCGGCGGGGCCGCGCGGCGGCGTCCTCACCGCCGAGTGACCCGACCCCTCACCCCGACCCCCGACCCCGACCCCCGCCCCGTCGAGAGCCCGGAGTCAGGAGGCCGTCATGCCCTCTCCGTCCCGACCTCGTGTCAGTGTGATCATCCCCGCCTACAACGCCCTGCCGGAGCTGACCCGCGCCGTCACCTCCGCGATGGACCAGACCCTGGGCCCGGACCGGGTCGAGATCATCGCGGTGGACGACGGTTCGACCGACGGCACCGGCGAGGAGCTGGACCGGCTCGCCCGTACCTGCTCCGCGCTGCGCGTCATCCACCAGGAGAACTCCGGCTGCGCGGGCATACCCCGCAACACCGGACTGGACCACGCCCGGGGCGAATTCGTCTTCTTCCTCGACTCCGACGACTACCTGGGGCCGGACGCGCTGCGCCGCATGGTCGCCATGGCCGACGCCCACGGCACCGACATCGTGCTGGGCAAGATCGCCTCCGTGGGGGGACGGGCCGTGCCCCGGGCGGTCTTCCAGCACAATCAGCCCCGTACCGACATCTTCTCCTCCCACGCCTATCTGACCCTGGGCCCGTGGAAGCTGTTCCGGCGCTCCCTCATCGAGCGGCTGCACCTGCGCTTCCCGCCCTACCGCAACTGCGAGGACAAGCCGTTCACCGCGGCCGCCTACCTCAACGCCGCCGGTATCTCGGTGGTGGCCGACTACGACTGCTACTACGTCCGCTACCGCGAGAACCGCAACAACCTCACCCTCACCGCCGCCGATCTCGCCCACCGCATGGACGGCAGCCGGCTGTGCTTCGAGACCGTGGCCCGCTATCTGGAACCGGGCCCGCGGCGGGACCAGATCATGCGCCGCCATGTGGAGTGGGAGCTGTGCGGTCCGCTGCGCGCCCTGCTGCCCCGCGAGAGCGAACAGGAGGCGCGGGAGCGGTTCTTCCCGGAGTTCCGGCACTGGGCGAGGACGTGGGTGAGCGACGCCCTCTTCCAGCGGCTCGACGCCCCCGACCGGCTGCTGATCCAGCTGCTGCGCGCCGACCGCTTCGAGGAGGTGCTGACCGTGGTCCGGAACGCGGGGCGGGACGCGCGGCGCGGCCATCTCGTCGAAAAGGGCCGGGTCTACTGGCTCCATCCGTTCTTCCGGGACCACGCCGCCGCCGTCCCCGACGTCTGCTTCGACGTCACCGACCGGCTGCCGGTCCAGCACTACCTGGAGGCGGCGAGCTGGCACGGCGGGGCGCTGCGGCTGGCCGGCCACGCCTATGTCGAGGACGTCGACGCCCTGGACCCGGCCACCGAGATCGTGCTGCGCAAGTACCGGTCCGACCGCCCCGAGGTGCGGCTGCCCACCACGCCGTGCCTCTCCGCCAACCCGCTGCCGGGGGAGGGGCGGCGGTACGAGATGGCGGGCTTCACCGCCGAGATCGACCCGGCCACCGCCGACGGCGGGGCCCCGCTGGAGCGCGGGCTGTGGAACATCTACCTCGACGTCCGCGCCCAGGGCGTCAGCCGTACGGTGCGGTTCGGCAACCGCCGCGAGGGCGGTGAGGTCACCCATCCCACCCGGCGCCGCGTCACCACGTCCCGGGGGGCGGAGGTGGTGGTGCCGTACTACACCCCGTACGGCAATCTCTCGCTCGACGTGGGCGAGGTCGCCCATCCCCTCGACCCGCCCTGCCAGGTGCTCCGGACCATCTGGCACACCCGGAGCACCCTGCTCGTCGGCGGACGGCTGACCGAGGAGGCCGCGCGGGACGGCGGGACGCTGCTGCTGCGCGCCGAGGGCGGGACGGGCACGGTGCACGAGCTGCCGGTGCGCTGTGAACCCGGCGGTGCCATGTCCGTCTTCACCGCCCGGCTGCCGGTCGGCAGGCTGGGCGCGGGCCGCTGGACCCTGACGCTGATCATGGACGGCCGCGACGAGGACGCGCCGCGCCGTGCCGCGGCCGTGCCGTACTTCGACCGGCTGGCCGCGACCCGCTGGCTGCGGTTCGGCTGCCGTCCGTACTACGCCAAGCCGGTGGCTCTGGGCCCGGCCCGGGCCCTCGGCCTGGAGGTGGCTCCGATCAAGGTGGCCACGGGGGTGCGGCGGCGGCTGCGGGGGTGAGCGTGGCCATGTCCGGGCGGGCCACGCGGCGGAGCCGCATATTCTCCCCTCCCCGCCCCTTCCCACGACCGGGGCTTCGCCCCAGGCCCCAGGGTCCAGGGGCGAAGCCCCTGCCACGCGGCGGATCCGCATATCGATGCCGCGGGAAGGGGCGGGGATCGGACCGGAAACGGACCGAGGGGAACAGCCTGCCGCGGGCGTCGGTCAGTTCAGCCGCAGCCGGTTGCGTACCGCGGCGAGCAGCCGCACCGGCGCCACCCGCAGCTCCAGCGTCACCTCGCCGCGCCCCATCAGCGGCTTGGCGTAGTACGGACGGCCGCGGCGCACCCAGCGGGCGCCGGGCAGTCGGGCGGGTGGCGGCACGGGCGCGGCGGGCGCGGGCCGACCCGGGGCCTGGTCGCCCGGGCCGATGACGGCCAGCGTCACCGTCCAGCGGCCGCGGCCCAGGTCCCGCACCGGCAGCCGGGCGGTGAACGCACCCGCCGGATGCCCCGCGGCGAACCGCACCGGATGGTCGAAGACCCGTCCGTCGGCGTGCTCGGCGCGCAGCCGCAGCAGCCGCCCGCGCGCCGGGGTGCCGGGCGGCAGCAGCCGTCCGGCGACGACCAGCGTGCCCTTGTCCGACGGATGCCATACGGCCTCGGTCACCTCGCAGGGCGCGCCGCGCGGGGCCGGGCCGATGTCGAGGGAGAGATTGCGGTACGGGCTGGTGAAGTACGGCGTGACCCGGGCGCGCAGCCCGGGCCCGGCGGCCACCACCCGGCGCGCGGTGCCGATGTCGAGGGTGTCGTCATGGCGGTTGCCGAACCGCACGGTGCGGCTGATGCCCTGGGCGCGGACGTCGAGGAAGACGTCCCAGACACCGGGGCGCAGCGGTGCGCCGCCGTCCGCGGCGGCGATGTTCACATCGGCCGCGAACTCCGCCGGGTCGTCCTCCGCCGTGGCCACCACCGGGATCCGCACCTCGTCCCGTGCCTCGCGGCGGCGCAGCACCAGCTCGGCGCGGTCCTCCTCGGGGTCGGTCTCCAGCCCGTCGATGGCCGCCCGGCCGCGCACCCGCAAGGTGCTGCGGCCGTGCCAGGCGGCGCCCGCGAGGTGGTGGCGCACCGGCAGCCGGTCGGTGACGTCGAAGCAGGCGTCGGGGACCTCGGCGTCGGGGTCGCGGAAGAAGGGGTGGAGCCAGTAGACGCTGCCCTTCTCGACCAGATGGCCGCTCCGGGCGTCCCGTTTGGCGTTGCGCACGACGGACAGCAGATCCTCGAAGCGGCCGGTGCGCAGCAGATGGACCATCAGCCGCTCGGGGGCGGTGAGGGTGGGGAAGAGCGTGTCGGAGCAGTGGGCCAGTGCCCACCGGCGCAGCTCGGGCAGGAACCGCTCGCGGGCCTCGGCCTCGTCCTCGCGCGGCAGCGCGCGCAGCGCCGGGCACAGCTCCCGCCGGATGTGGTGCAGCATCACCGTGTCGCGGCGGGTGCCGGGCCGGGTGTGCCGGGCGGCGGTCTCGAACAGCGGCCGCATGGCGTCGACGCGGTCGGCGAGACCTGTGGCGGTACGGCCCCGGCCCGGGCCCAGGTGGTAGCAGTCGTAGTCGGCGACGACGGAGATCCCGGAGGCGTTGAGGTAGGCGGCCGCGGTGAAGGGCTTGCCCTCGCCGTGGTGGAGGTGGGCGGGGAAGCGCAGCCGGAGCCGTTCGATCAGGGAGCGGCGGAAGAGCTTGCAGGGCTCCAGGGTGGCGTAGGCGTGGGAGCTGTGGGCGTCGGTGCGCAGCTGGTTGTGGCGGAAGACCGCCTTGGGGACGCCGCGTCCGTCCGGCGAGACCATCTTGCCCAGGACCACGTCGGTGCCGTTCTGGTCGGCCATCGCGACCATGCGGCGCAGTGCGTCGGGTGCCAGGCGGGCGTCGGCGTCCAGGAAGAAGACGAAGTCGCCGCGGGCGCGGGCCAGTCCGGTGTTGCGGGGGCCGCCGGCGCCGCCGCGGCAGGGGTGGGGGTTGCGGACGACATGGAGCGAGGGGCAGCCGGCGGCGAGCCGTTCCAGCTCCTCCGCGGTGCCGTCGGCCGATCCGTCGTCGACGGCGATGATGTCGAGTCGGCTGAGCCCGAGGGTCTGCTCCATGGCGGAGGTGACGGCCCGGGTGATCCCGGGCATGGCGTCACGGGCGGGGACGATCACGCTGACACGGGGAGGCGGGCCGGGGCGGTGATTGCGCGGCATGCTGGCTCCGGAGGGGGTGCGGGGGGCTCAGGAGACGTGGGAGGGGGGCTCCTGGGGGCGGGGTCTGGGGTGGAAGCTCATGGTGAGGGCCTGGGGTGAGGTCCGGGTGTGGGATGTGCTGCTACCGGGTGACGTACATGTGGTGCGACGTACATGTCGGGCGACGTGCACGGGGGGTGTCGTGCTGTCGGATGACGTATCGGATGACGTACCTGTGGGATGTCTTGTTATCGGATGACGGGCCAGCGTCCGGCGCCGGGGGTCGGGGCCGTGTGGAGGTCACGCAGCCGGACGACCGTCTCGCCCTTCTCGGCGAGCGCGTCCACGGCGTCGGTGAAGCGCTGGATGGACGGTGGGGTGGTGGGGCCGAGCAGAAACTCCTTCACCTCGTGGCGGGCGGTGCGCAGCTCGTCGAGGCACGGGTCGAAGAGCCGGCGCAGGAGGTCCTCCATACCGGATGCCCCGGGACCGAGCAGATAGGCCGCCCTGGCCACGACGTTCTGCCGCCGGAACTCCTCCGCGCCGAGCCCCGCCGGGGCGATGAGCGCGTACGGCTTGAGGGTGGCCAGGAAGTCGCCGACCACGTCGGAGGGATCGCCGATCAGCAGATCGGCCTGGTCGAAGCAGGAGTGGAGGGTGGGCATCTCCCCCTCGATCACCTGGTGGAGCCAGGGCGGTGAGGCCGCCCAGTGGGCCTGGTGCCACTGTCTGCGCAGCCCCTCGGCCTCGGTGAGCAGGGCCGGATCGGGGGCGGCGCGGTCCCGCGTGAGCATGGCCTCGTCGGCGTCGGCCCGGCGCAGCCGCGCGTCCAGCGCCGCGATGCGCTTGGCCAGTTCGGCGCGGCGGCGGGCGTCCTCGGTGCGCCGCGCCTCGGTGCGCTGCGCCTCGGCGTCCTCGGGCGCCTCGCCGATGGCGTCCGCGGTGCGCCGCTCGTTCGCGGCGTCGATCAGGGCGACGATACGGCGGTGGGCGGCGCGGGCCTCGGGGGTGCGGTGGCCGGTGGGGGGATGCGGCCGGTAGAGCAGCCGCAGGGGGCGTTCGCTGTCCAGCAGCGCCCGTACGATCGCCTCGTCCGCGGCGCCCGGCTCACCCGTCGCGTCCGCCTCACCCGTCGCGCCCGCCGCGCCGTCCCGGGTGGGCGCGTACAGCACGGTGGGCAGGGGCGCGGGGGTGGGGCAGGTCCCGGCCCGGGTCCCGGTTCCGGCTCCGGCTCCGGTTCCGGTTCCGGCGGCGCGCAGTCCGTCGAGCTGGGGGCGGCCGATCTCCACGATGTCGGCGTCCTCGACACCGACCGCGGCCTGGACGTGGCGCCGCCGCCCCGCCTCGCCCGCGACCCACACCTGGTCGTAGACCTTGCTGTACGGGTCGACGGCGGTGGCCTCGTCGCCGTCGCCGCCGGGGGCCAGGAAGACGTGCTGCATGGTGGGGATCCGCAGGAGGTGGATGTTCCGGCCGGTGTTGGCGGGGTAGAGCGCGACCCGCACCCCGCTCAGGTCCAACTGCGAGAGGTGCGCGGCGCTCGGCACGCACAGCACCGGCAGCGGGGTCGGCTCCAAAGCCTCCAGCAACTCCCGTTCGCGCACGATGACCAGGGACGGGGTGGGCAGCGCGGCCACCGGCCCCAGCCAGCGGGTGAGCTGGTCGGCGCGGTCGCGCGGCCCGGAGAAGTACAGCACCGTACGGGGGCGGCGCTGGATCAGCCAGGCGTCGACCTCGGCCAGCACCTGCGCGGCGCCGGGCAGCCGGCGGATGGCCCGGACGAGGTACGGGACGAGGGCCACGACCGTGATCAGGCAGGATCCGGCGGCCAGGGTGAGCGCCGCCACCACCCAGCGGGCATCGCCGGTCATCAGTGACGCGGTCAGCCCGAGCAGGGCCGACAGCTCGTAGACCAGCATCCGCTGACCGGGCCATTCGGTGAGTCGGCGGGGCGGCCGGTCGCTGATGTCCAGTCGGCGCAGATCGATGTTGCGGGCCGCGACCGCGAGGGCGCGGCGCCGCCGGATCAGCGTGATGAGCGCGGCGTGCAGGGCCTGCCCGGCCAGCAGGCACAGCACCAGCGTCATGGCCGCGGCCAGCCCGATCGGGCCGGTGACATGCAGTCGGCCCAGCAGCAGGAGCAGCAGGACGCAGCGGATCTCGAACCGGGACGTGGCGCCCATGTGCAGCCGCCCCAGACGGGCCATCAGCCCCGGTTCGGTGCGATGCAGCAGCAGCTCACAGCCGCAGCCGACCAGCCCCGCCCCGGCGAACACCTCTCCGGCCCCGGTGAGCGCGGCCACCGCCAGGGTCACCAGACACCCGGTCAGCGTGGCGAAGGCCACGAGACCGCGGGGGTTTTCGATACCGAGGCGGTTCATGACGCGTGCCCTTCGCGGCGGATGTGTCGTCCTGACTGCACACTGTAGGCGAATAGTCGTATTTATGCCTTTTGTTGTCGTGTGGAGTGGATGAGGTGGGAGGTCGGAGGTGGGTATGAGGGCGAGCGCGCGGAAGCGTGACGGAATCTCCGCGCCGACGGCGATCGTGCTCCCGATGGCCGTCATGCTGGGGCTGGGCCTGTGGGGCCTGGACCGGGGCACGATGTGGCGGGACGAGTCCGCGACGTACCAGATGGCGCGGCGGACCCTCCCTCAGATCCGCGACACACTCGGCACCGTGGACGCCGTCCACGGCCTCTACTACCTCCTGATGCACCCCCTGCTGGCGCTGCACCCCTCCGAGGTGACCATGCGCCTGCCCTCGGTCCTGGCCGCCGTGGCCGCCACGGCCCTGGTCGCCGCCCTCGGCTGCCGCCTGGCCCGCCCCCGGGTGGGCCTCTGGGCCGGACTCCTCTACGCGACCACGCCCGTGGCCACCCACTACGCCCAGGAGGGCCGCTCCTACGCCCTGGTCGCGGCGGGCGCGGCGTGGGCGACGTACCTGCTGGTGGGCGCGGCGGGGCTCGGCCCGGGAGCGGGTTGGGTGGCCGCCCCGGGGGGCGCCTCGGGGGGCGTCCCGGCGGACCGGCCTGCGCCGGGTCGGGGGGCCGCCCGAGCGGGCCGGCCCGCGGCGGGGGCGGGAGCGGGGGCGGGCGCTGGGTCTGGGATGGGCGCTGGGTCGGGGGTGGGTCCGGGCGTGGCCGCCGGGCCCGGGGCGGCCCGAGCGGCTGGGTCTGCGGGCGGGGTGGCCCGAGCGGCTGGGGACGCGGGCGGGTCTGCCCGCTCGGCCGCGCCCGACCGAGCGGCCGGGGAGGCGGGCAGGGCGGCATTGGGCGCACGCGTCCGTTCGGCCGTACTGGTCCGCGGCGGCGTGCCTCGTGTCGCGCGGGTGGCCTCGGCGCCGGGCCCGGAGCGGGCGGCGTCGGGAGCGGGGTGGCGGTGGGCGGCGTACGGAGCTGTCGTGGCCGTGACCGCGTTGCTGCACGTCTTCGCGGTGCTCATGCTCGCCGCGCACGCCCTGACGCTGCTCGTCTCGCGCGCCCCGCGCCGCGTGTGGTGGGGCTGGGGGAGCGCGGCGGCCGGGGCGGTGGCCGCGGTGGCGCCACTGGCGGCGCTGGCCCGGCGGCAGAGCGCGCAGATCGCCTGGATCCGCCATCCGACGCCGGGTCGGCTGTGGGCGGTGGTGGAGGAGTTCGCGGGCCCGAGCGCTCTCGTCCTGGCCCTCAACCTCCTGCTGATCGTGGTCGCGGTGGTCCGTCCCCGATGGCGTTCACTGACCGCGGTGGCATTGCCCCTCTTCTGCGTCCCGCCCGTCCTCCTCTTCGCCCTCGCCCTCCACCGCCCCTGCTTTCACGAGCGCTATCTCCTCTTCGCTCTGGCGGGCATCCCCCTGCTGGCAGCGGCGGGGGTGGACCGGCTGGCGGGGGTGGCGGCCGACTGGCGCCGCGCCGTGGTGGGCAGGCGCCGGGCCGTGGTCGTGGCGGCCGGGGTCCTCGTGGTCGGCTGCGGCTTCGTCTGGCAGCTTCCGCTGCATCAGCGGGAGCGTGAGCCGTTGAGCCGTCAGGACGACCTCGCGGCGCTGGCCGCAGCGGTGGGCAGGCTCACCCGGCCGGGTGAGCCGGTGCTGTACGACCCGCCCAAGGAACGGCGGATCGCGATCGCCTATCCGCGCCCCCTCGCCGGGCTGCGCGACATCGCGCTGGGCACGCCCGGCCCCGCCTCCGGCACCCTCTACGGGGTCGACGTCGGCCCCGCCGAGCTGCTGCGGCGGCTCGGCGGGGCGCGGTCGGCATGGGTGATCGCGGCCGATGAGCGGGAGACCCACCGGGCGAAGGCGACCGTGCTGACCGGGCGCTTCCAACTGGCGTACTCGCTGTGCCTGCCCGGCATCCGGCTGGAGCACTATGTGCGGGCGGAGCCCGCCGGCTGAGACCGAGGGCCTGCCCCACACAGCGGATCGTCCCGGGGTCTGGGGCGGAGTCCCGGCGGAGGCAGGGGGCTTGAGCCCCTTGGTTCGGGAAGCCCCGATGCTCGTAAGTAAGCGTTCTTGAGCATACGGGCAGGTCAGAGGGCATGGAAGTGCCCCGCCCCCGATGGTGATCAGGCTGGGACGGGGCTGGCCGGTGGCGCTCTCACCGCGCGGTGCGCGGCACTCCGGTGAAGGGGCGGACCGGGGCGGGAGCCTCAAGCGCGTCCGCTCGGTGTGGGCATGTCTGCCCATCGGGCTCGGGGCTTGTCCGGTCGGGAGCGTCACCGATCCCACGCGGCTGGAGGCTACGGGGGAGCACCTCCGGCCGCGCGGGCGTCATCAGCGGGTCAGCCGGTGTCCTGGCCGGTCCCGATGAGGTAGCCGCCGAGTCCGGCGGCCACGATGAACGTGGTCAGGACCAGCGGCCCGGCGAATCGCCCCAGCCGCGCCACGGTGCGTCGCCAGCAGGCGCCCCAGCGTCCGGGGGCGCGGCGCGTGGCTGGCGCCTGGCTGGCGCTGCGGGCCAGGGGCAGCGTGGCCGTGCCGTTTCCGTCCTGGGACCGTATGAGGTCCACGCGCCAGTGACGCTCGACGGTCACGAGGAACTGCCCATGATTCAGGCCGTGTTGCTGGGTGTGGAGGATGGACCAGCGCGCGACGGGACCGGAATCGCTGTCCACCCTCCCCGACGTGGCGGGGCACGTCATGCATTCGGCGAGATAGATCCCGTCCGGCGCTCCCTGGGCGCGTTCGGCGCTGAGCACCAGGTCCGAGCCTTCAAGGATGGTTCGCGTCACTGCCACGCTCCCGGTTCGAACCGGCAGGGGCGGGTGATGATCTCCCGATAGGTGAAGTGCTCCGGGTTCGCTCTCAGGTGGCTGGTCGCCCACGCGTGCGCGGCGGCCTGCTCGTCGCTGGGCTCCCCGGTCTGCTCGCATACCGCGCACTGCATGGCGAACGTGATCGGTTCGGCGTCAGGCTCGGTGTCGGGGACGAGCTGGAACTCACGGAAACGGTACGTGGCCCGGTTCATGCCCGCCCCCTTCCTGAGAGGGTGCTCCTCTTGCTGTGGCCGGGGTGGCGCTTGAGTAACACGGCACAGTCGGTGACCTTGCTCAGGTCCCCCGCCTGACGCGCCGCTTCCTTCTCGCGCTCCAGGCGGGCGCAGGCATCACAGGCTGCCTTCCCGGGGGTCATGTTGACTCCGCCTTTCGGAACGCTTCTTCCAGCCGTCGCCCCATCGGGCATGACCGCTTACGGGTGCACTGTCGGCATTCCTGGCGGTGCATCAGGTAGGCCGCCTGAAGCTGCTCGATGTCAGCTACTCGGGGGGCCTCGGAGACCTCGTCCGTCATCCCGTTGCCTGCCCCCCGCGGATCCGGCACGGACAGGGATCGAAGCCGTACGTGGCGAGTACCTGCGCACACCGACACTGTCCCTCCCGCTGCCGCTCGTACGCCGTCACGTAGGGCCGGACCTGGCTCACCTCACCGCCCCGCAGCACAGGAGCAGGCACATGCGGCAAGCGCACCTTCGGTGTGTCCACCACAACAGAAGTGGCGGACCAGGAGTCGGCAGAGGATGGCTGAGAGCGTCGTTGACCACCCCGTGTGCGCAGCACCGGAGACATCAGTAATTCGAAGATCCACCCGATAGCGTGGTGCACGTCGTCAACCTCCACGGGGTTGGTGGACATGCCCCCGGGCCGTCGCCACGGTCGCGGGGGTCTCGTGTCCCCAAGACCCTTCCGGGCTACCCTCCGTCGCTCCCATCCCATGGCCCTATAGAGCCGCCCTATATTGGAGGTATGGGAGAGAGTCCCGAGAACCTGTGGTCCCATCCCCAGCTAGTAGCGGCAGTCACCAGTGAAGATTGGGGCGCCGTCTTCCGCACGTACCGGAAGCTCACCGGTCTGAGTCAGATGAAGCTGGGGGAACGTGTCGGGCTTGTTCAACCCGACGTATCCGACATCGAGCGGGGCCGTCGCCGGGTGACCTCTGTGGAGGTGCGGCAACGCATTGTGGCGGGGATCAACGTTCCCCTTGATCTGCAAGCCACAGCGGCGCAACTCGCAATGGACACAGCCCCGGTCGCGGGACTGGCCCTCCCTGGAGCTGCTCCGGACGAAGACTTGTTGACTCGGGTGACTGGCGTCGTGAACGAATCACATCGCGTGGACGCCGCAACCCTCGATTGGCTTGACCGCTTGCTTGCCGAGCATCGCAGAGCTGAGGACCGAATTGGATCAAGGCCGCTTGTCGATGTGATGCGTCAGCAGCTCCATACCGTCGTCAACTTGTACGCGGGTGCTCGTGGCCGGCTGACGGGCCGCGTTGTACGGCTCGCCTCCGAACATGCGCAGTTCCTCGCGTGGATGGCACAGGACCAGGCACAGACGGCCTCCGCACTGGCGTGGTACGACCGCTCTCATGAATGGGCGCTGGAAGCCGGGGATGCCAACATGGCCGCAACGACGCTCAGCATGAAGGCACACATGGCATGGTCGGGCGGGCGTGGAACCCGGTGCGTACGGTTGGCCGAGGCCGCCCGCTGGTCGGCCCCTGGCACGTCTCTCGGCGTACAGGGCATGGCCGCGCAGATGGCCGCCCGAGGACACGCGCTTGAAGGTGAGGCGGACGACGCCCGCCGCCTCCTCGACGAAGCGCAGGCGCTCATCACCCGGGCGTCCGAGCGCCCCGAGGCCGAGCCTGTCTGGATGTACTTCTACGACGAGACATGGTTCACCCTGCAACGTGGCATGGCGGCGCTGCACCTACGCGACTGGCGTGAGGCGGTGGATCACCTCACGGTCGGTCTTGGCGCGCTGCCGGACGAGTACCGCCGTGACAAGACCTGGTATCGCGCGTGCCTGGCACACGCGTTCGCCGGGGCGGGTGAGTCGACACAAGCCGTGTCGGTGGCTGTGGCGAGCATTCCTGATGCCTCCTCCCTGGGGCGTCCGCACTCATGGAATGAGCTGCATACCGCTGCCGCCGTACTCATGCGACGAGGTGCGAAAGAAGGTCGCCAGTTGGTCACGGCGCTCCGTGAGTACGACTGATGTTCTCAGTCTGCCCCGTTGTGGTCGGGGGCGTTGCTTTGTTCGGCACCGCCGCGCCGCCAATTCTGGGCATCGCTTTGACGAGCAACACCTGACAGCGAATAACTTCGATCGCGATGTTGGCCGGACTGGATCGCCGAGCAGTCTTACGAACCTGTCAAATGCCCTTGAACCGAAATTGTTTCAGCCGTCGGACGATTCGGCAGCCCTGACGGTAGGAGTCATCAGCGTCACGCGGGCCACCCCGGCGGTTACGGTCGTGGCGCCGGGTATGGCCTCGAGTCCGAGCGGGGCCGGAGCGGGCGGGCTACCGAGCAGCGCCGACCCCTACCGTCGTATTCGTCTCCTCCGGGGGGCGCAAGAGGTGCGAGGCTGCTTTGACCTGCCGCGTTACCGCCACTGCCGATGCTCCAGAACTACCCGTCTGGAGCATCGGGAAGGGGTGGAGTGGGGAGAACCACGGCCCACCCGCGACCGGCGAACCCCCACCACAAGCCCCCACCCCCTCACCCCCGCAACGACCCACTGCCCGTCGCCTGCGCGCCAGGCGCCCGCCGCGCCGGGACCACCGCCCGCCGCGCCGGGACCACCGCCCGGCGGGCCAGCGCGGCCGCGCCCGCCAGCCGCAGCAGCCCCGTCCGGGGCACCCGCGTCGCACCTCGCGGCGAGCGGTACGGCGCGTTCCAGCCGTAGGGGAACGACGCCTTGTCCGTGCTGATGATGTTCGTCGTCTCGTCGCACGCCAGGATCGCGATCAGCCACCGCCGCACCGCCCGGTGGAAGGCGGGGGTCAGCGGCCGCGGCGCCAGCAGCCAGTCGCGGCACTGCCCGCTCACCGCGGACCGGTAGGTCGTCTCGTCGTAGCGGTGCCAGGGCGACTCCGGGGTGATCGGGTGGAGCCCGTAGTCCATGGCGGTCAGCGGCGCGAGCGCGGTGCGCAGCGCGTTGTGGTCGGCCCCGGGCAGGAGTTCGCAGACGATCCAGGGCCGGTGGCGGCGGATCGTCTCGTACGATCCGCGCAACACGGCCGCCTCGAACGTCTCCACATCGATCTTGATCAGATGCGGGGCGATACCGCGCTCCCCGGTGAACGCGTCGACCGTCGTGACCGGCACCGTCACCGACTCGGTGTGCCGGCGGTGGGCCGGGTTGAGCGAGTTGGAGGACTCCGACTTGTGGGAGAAGTACAGCTCGGCGGTGCCCGGTTCGGCGGCCAGCGCGGTCTGCTGCACCTCGAAGCCGAGGCGGTTGCAGTCCCGGATCCGGCGGCACAGCGCGGCCGTCTCCGGGGTCGGCTCGAAGGCGATGGCTCGCGGCCCGCGCCCGCCGTTCCCGTACACCGCGCTGATCAGCGCCGAGTACAGCCCGATATGCGCGCCGATGTCGTACACCACGCTGCCCGCTGGCGCCTGCTGGGCCAGGGCCAGCAAGGTGGCCTGGGTGGTCGGCTCGTAGCCCGCGAGCCCGGCGCGCCGCAACTGCCGCTGGACGGCGGTCTGTTTGCGGCTGAGCACATTGAGCGCCCGCGGGTACGGTCCGCCCGCCTCGAGGACGTCCGGGTTCAGGGGAAGAGTGATGGCGAGGGGCATGGCTGCCGCGTCTCCTGTCGGGTGACGGCCCGCTCCAGCGGGCTGGGGAGGGGGAAGTAGGCGTCGAGGAAGGGGCGGACCAGAGCCAGCTGGTCCTCGAGGTCGTGCTCGGAGGAGACCGTGTCGTTGAGGCAGAACGCCTGGCAGTGGCGCGCCCGCAGCAGTTTGGCCAGCCGGGCGCGGATGGTGGGCTGGGCCAGGTCGAAGTAGTCGTAGCGCAGCTGGGCGGGGACCGCGCGTCCGGTCAGGAAGGCGTAGTAGTGGTGGAGCGAGGACGGTACGGAGATGTCCGACGTCGACCGCACCCGGCTGGCCATGGTCGCGCGGACCGCGTCCGGGAACTCCTTCTCGATCTCGGTGAGGACGCTGGTGCGCAGGGCGTGCGGGGTGTGCTTCATCTTCTGGGTGACGGCCGGGCCGAACCGTTTCTCCAGCAGCGCCCGGTTGTTCTTGCCCGCCGCCGATACGGGGACGTCGCCGGGGCCCACCGGGGTCAGCGGGATCAGCGCGCGGGACGGGAAGAACTTGGAGACGCCGTTGGCCAGGAAGAAGTCCTGCGGGGTGACGGGTGAGCCGAGGAAGACGTCGTCGTTGAAGTAGAGGAAGTGCTCGGCGAGTCCGTCGATGTGGTGCAGCCGGGTCTCGATGGCGTGGGAGTTGAAGGTGGGCAGCACACTGGCGTCGTCGAAGATGTCGTGGTGGTCCACGACGGTGATCCCCGGGTGCGAGACGGCGAGCCAGTCGGGCACCTGACGGTCGGTCACCAGATAGATGTGGCGCACCCAGGGGGCGTACAGATAGAGCGAGCGCAGGGAGTAGCGCAGCTCGTCGCGGTTGGCGTAGCGGGCGGCGTTGGCGGCCTGGGCGTGATAGCCCGCGCCCGCGAGGGCCGCCCGCCGCCGCTGCCACTGCGGATCCGAGCCGTCGACCCAGGTGTAGACCACGTCGATGGGGAAGCGGACCTCGTCCGGCAGCCGGGTGAGGAACTCCGGGCGGGTGCGCACCAGCGGCCCCGGTTGCCAGCCGATGGCCGGGGCGAGCCGGGTGAACACATGGTCGGGGGCGCGGACCGGCTCGCCCACCAGCGGCACCGACGCGGTGGTGCGGTTGAAGCGCGGCGCGATCAGCACCCGCTCCTCGCCCTGCCCGCCGGGCTCCCAGAACTCGATGTCGCAGCCGTGTGCCGGGCCGAGGACCAGCCGTCCGCCCGGCCCGGCGTGGAAGCGGGTGAAGCGGACCACGGGGGCGGCGGCCAGCCGCCGCCAGGCCCGTCGCGTACCGCCGAGCCGGGGCGGGGCCGCCGCCCGGCCCCGCCGCGGGGGCAGGGAGACATACCCGGCCTCCTCGGCACACAGCGCGGACAGCGCCTTGACCACCTCCGCCCGCTGATCGGCCCGGACGCCCACGGCCGAGCCGACGTTGCTGTGGCAGCGGACCACGAAGTGGTCGATCCGTGCCCGGTCCAGCGCCTCGCACACCAGCCGCAGATTCTCTCCGCGCGCGAACAGCGGGGTGGGGGAGGGGACCAGGGTCGCCACCAGGGCGCCCCGCCGGCTCGCGATCACCATCCGGTCGCCCCCCGCCAGCAGCCCGGCCCGGCGCATCCGCCGCCGCGCCCGGCGCAGCCGCAGCGCGCCGGAGGCGGCCGACAGCCCGCCGAGGCCCCGCATGGCCGCCCGGCGCAGCCCGGGACCGGTCACGGCGACGACCGCGCGGCGCAGTGGCAGCGGGACCGTTCGCCGGTATCCGCGCACCAGCGGCGGCGGGTCGGCGAGCCAGGGGCGGGGGGCGGCGGGCGGTGCGGTGAGGGGCATCGTGCGTCCTGGGTCGAGGCGTCGGGACGGCGGGCGCGGGGTCCTCGCGGCGGGTGGGGCGCGGGGGCCGCCGGTGGGGTTGGCGGGGGCTAGTGGGGGCGGCTCCGGTGGGGGAGTGAGGGGGCGGGGGCGTTGGTGGGGGTGACGGCCGGTGGGGCGGCCGATGGGGCGCACACCACCCCGGCGCGCCGCGCCGCCAGGGGCTCGGCGGCCCGGTCAGTCCCGGTAGTACCGGAAGTCCCGGCAGTACTGGCAGTCCCGGCAGTACTGGCAGTCCCGGCAGTCCCGGCAGTACCGGCAGCACCGGCAGCACCGGCGGGAACGTTCGGGAGGGTGCGGACGGCGGCGGGGGCGGGGCGGCGCTCGGCGAGCGGGACGACGGGCGGCAGCAGCGCGGGGCGCTCGCCGAGGAAGACCCGGCGCACCACGCGTTCGGCCGCCCGCCCGTCGTCGTACGGGCAGAAGCGGGCCCGGAACGCGGCGCGCAGCGCGGCCGAGCGTGCCCCGCACCAGGCGCCTCCGGCGAAGAGGGCGATCAGCTCGTCCTCGGTGCGGGAGACCGGGCCGGGCGGGGCGGCGGTGATGTCGAAGTAGGTGCCGCGGGCGGCGCGATAGGCGTCCCAGTCGTCGGCGTGGATGACGATGGGGCGGTCGAGGTTGGCGTAGTCGAACATGAGGGACGAGTAGTCGGTGAGCAGCGCGTCGGCCGCCAGGCACAGCTCCTCCACCCGGGCGTGCCCGGAGACGTCGAGCACCTGCCCGTGCCCCGGGACGTCGAGCCCCTGCCCGTGCCTCGGGACGTCGAGCCCCTGCCCGTGCCGAGGGACGTCGAGCCCCTGCCCGTGCCCCGGGACGTCGAGCCCCTGCCGGTGCCCGGATACGTCGAGCCCCCGCCCGTGCCCCGGGACGTCGAGCACCTGCCCGTGTCCCAGGACGCCCAGCCCCCGCCCGCCGGAACTCGCCACGCCCGTGGTCGCGGCATGGAAGTAGTGCGTCCTGACCAGCAGGGTGAACCCGGGGCCCAGCGCGCGGGCCACCCGCTCCAGATCCAGCCGCGGCACATGGCGGCGCTGGTAGTCGCGGTGGGTCGGGGCGTACAGCACGGCGACGGTACCGGCGGGGATGCCCAGCCGGGCGCGCAGCCGGGCCACCTCGTCCTCGGTGGTGTGCTGGAAGACGTCGTTGCGCGGGGCGCCGTAGGGGAGCGTGGTGTAGCCGGAGGGGTAGACCCGCTCCCAGACCAGGGTGGTGTGGCGGTTGGCGGAGAGGCTGTAGTCCCAGCGGTCCACCCGCTCCATCAGCTTGCCGAAGTCCATGCCGCGGGCGGCGGCCGGGCGGTCCCGCAGATCCAGGCCCATGTGCTTGAGCGGGGTGCCGTGATGGGTCTGGAGATGGATCTGACCGGGCCGTTTGCGCATCCCCTGGGTGAAGTTGACGTTGTTGACGAGGAAGCGGGCGCGGGCCAGCGCCGTCCAGTACGCGGCCGAGCCGGGGTGCAACCGCCGCACCCCGGGCGGCAGGGTGTGCGCGTACTCGGGGGTGGTGATCCAGGCGGTGCGCACCCCCGGCGCCAGCTCGCGGACCTTCGCCTCGATGGCCGCCGGATGGCAGGCGTAGCCCCGGTGCCAGTACGCGGCGAAGACGGCGAGCCCGGGATCGACGGGCCGGCACCGCTGCAGCCGGTAGTGCAGCCACAGCGCCGCCCGGCGGGCCCTGGCGTACGCCGTACGGCCGCGGTCGGCGGTGCGGCGGCGCAGCCGGTCGGCGCCGCGCAGCAGCTCGTACGCCCGGCGGGCGCCCAGCCGCAGCAGCAGCCCCCGCCACCGGGCGCGGCCGGGCGGGGTGGCCGCGCCGAGCGGCCGGTAGCGCCGGTGGTGGGCGCCCGCCCGGCGGAAGAACTCGGCCCGGGCCCGCACCGGCAGCCGCCCCGGCGCGGCGGCGATCACACCGAAGTGGTCGACCATCCGCTGGAACAGTGCCGGGCGCCAGTGGGCCAGCCCGGGCCGGGCGTCCAGAAACCGGAACACCCGGTCGTACTGCTCGAACACATCGAGGTGGCGACGGCTGGTGGTGCGCAGGATCCCGCCGCGCCGCCGCTGCCGGTAGTGGACGCACACCCGGTCCAGGACGGCGATGGAGTCGGCGGTGAGCAGCACGGGGAAGGTCCAGGGGGTGTCCTCGTAGAAGCCGGGCGGAAAGGCGAAGCCCTCCTTACGGACGAAGTCCCGGCGGTACGCCTTGTTCCAGGCGACCATCAGCAGCCGCAGCAACTCGGGCCGCTGGTCGAGCCGGAAGACCTGCCGGACGCTCTCGGGATCGCCCTGCCGGAGCAGCTCGGCCCGGACGTTGCGCACGGCCTCGCCCGTCCAGTCCACGCGTGCGTAGTCGAAGACCAGTACCTGTGGTTCGCCGGTCCGCGCCAGCCGGTCGGCGATGGCGCGCAGCGAGCCGGGGGCGAGGATGTCATCGCCGTCGAGGAAGAGCAGATAGTCACCGGTGGCCCGGCGGATCCCGGCGTTCCGGGCCCGGCCGAGCCCCGCGTTCTCCGGCAGGTGCACGGGCCGCACCCGGGGGTCGCACGCCGCCGCCTCGTCGATGATCGCGCCGCAGGCGTCCGGGGAGGCGTCGTCGACCGCGATCAGCTCCAGGTCCGTGAAGTCCTGCTCCAGCACGGACCGCAGACAGTCGTTCAGATACGGCTGGACCTCGTATGCGGGCACGATGACGCTGAACCGGGGCACGGCGCATCCCATCGGTCGACGCGGCAATGATGATTCCTCACACCATCATCTGAACGCCTGTCAGATGGGGCGGCGACGTGGCGGACCGCCCCGCAAAAGCCCCCCGTTCGGCCCAGCGCCCGGCCGCTCCCGTGGGCCCGCCCGCCTCCGTGTGCATGACCTGTCCTCTCGGTTGACTATTCCACTGCGGGGAACTAGTTTCCATTCAGGAAACTGGTTCGGTTGAAGCATGCGCAAGCTCCTGGAGGTCCCCCATGTCTGACCCCGTCCCCCCGCCCGCCGAGGCCGCCCGCGCACTGCGCGACATCGAGCGGCTCCGAGCCCAGGGCCGCGCCTCGGAGCGGCAATCCCGCTGGGTCGGCGTCGTGTTCGGCCTCGCGATCTTCGCCGAGCTGGCGGCACCCGACTTCTTCGGCGACGGCGTGCGCTCCGGGGTCTCCCTTGCGGTCACCGCACTGGTCGTGGCGTACGCGGTGATGCTGCGCACCCCGCGCGGCGCCGCCCTCCTGGGCCGGCCCACCCGGGTGCGCAGGAGCGAGATCTCCCCGCGCTTCGCTCGGACGTCCCAGCTCACGATCCTCGCCATCGTGCTGCTCGGGTTCGTCGGCGCACTCTTCATGCCGGACCATCTGTTCCCGTACGCGGGGACGGTGGCGGGTGCGGTGCTCGGCGCCACCCTCATCATCTTCGGCCGCAGTCTGCAGCGGGGGCTGAACTCCCTGGCGATGCGTGGCGACGGTAAGGACGGCATGAGCGGTGTCGCCCATGGATCCCGCTGACTTCGACGCCGCCCTGCTCGACCCGACGCGGCTGTCGATCGTGTCGCTGCTGGTGAGCGTGGAGTGGGCCGAGTTCGGCTGGGTGCGCGAGACGGTGGGAATGTCGCCCTCCGCGCTCTCCAAGCAGGTCAGCACGCTCGAGGCCCGGGGCTATGTCGAGGTGAAGAAGGGCTACGTGGGCAAGCGCCCCCGAACCTGGCTCGCCCTCACCCCGACCGGACGGGCCGCCCTCGAAAGACATGTGGCGGCGCTGCACCGCGTCGTGGAGGAGTCGCGGCGGGCGGCCGCGGAGCGCCCCGACGCCTGATCAGCCGTGGCCAGGCCGCTCCGCGGCCGGGTCACAGGTGTGCGCCGCCAGGGCGGGCGTCTGATGCGGGCCGGGGGAGCTGACGTTCCCGTGGGCCGGGGGAGCTGACGTTCCCGTCGCCGGATGCCCGACCACCGGCGCGTCGGCGGACGCGCGTGGGGCGCCCCAGGGTGACGCCCGCCAGGACCATGGCCAGCCCGCATATTTGCTGAACGGTCAGCGCCTCCCCGGCGAGCGCGGTGCCGAGCAGCACTCCCGTCACGGGGTTGAGGAGTCCGATCAGGCCCACGGTGCCCGCGGGCAGATGCCGCAGCCCGGTGAACCAGGCGGTGAAGGCCAGCGCGGTGGCCACCAGGGCGACGTAGCAGAACGCGACGAAGACGGATGGCGAGAGCGCGGGCGGAGCGCCCTCCACGGCCGCGGCCACCGGAAGCAGGAACAGCCCTCCGGCGGTGAGCTGCCAGGCGGTCGAGGCGAGCAGGTCGGCGTTGCCGCTCCACCGCTTGGTGAGGACGTGCCCGAAGGACGACACCAGCACGGCCGTCCCCGAGGCAAGGATCCCCGGCACGCTCGCCCCCGCCCCCATGAGCAACATGAGACACACACCGGCGAGCCCGATCACCGCACCGGACAGATGCGCGGGCCGGGGCCGCTCGGCCACCAGGGGCCATGCGATGAACATCATCGTCAGCGGGGACACCGCCATGACGGTCGAGGCGACGCTCGTCGGCAGCAACTGCGAGGCGGCGTAGACCAGGACGAAGAACACGCTCACATTGAGCAGCCCCAGCACGGCGGACCGCCACCACCACACGCCCCGAGGCCGTCGCCGCCGCACGGCCAGCAGCGCGAGCCCCGCGGGCAGCGCCCGCAGGGCGGCCCCGTACAGCGGGTGGTCCGCCGGGAGGAACTCCCGGGTGACGTAGTAGTTGGCCCCCCAGGCCACCGGCGCGACCGCGGTCAGCGCCACCCAACGCATATTAGCTTCCATGGAAGGTAATATAACTTCCATGGAAGCTATATTGTCTTCCATGGAGGACCGACGACCGATGGACCATGTGGCCCGGATCCAGGCCGAGTGGCGCCGCGAGCGACCCGAGATCGACGTCACCCCGCAAGGAGTGATCGGCCGACTGCACCGCCTGGCCGACCGGCTCAGCGAAGAACTCCGCCTCGTCTACAGCCGCTACGGCTTGAGCGAGGGCGAGTTCGACGTGCTGTGCGCCATCCGCCGCGCGGGCGAGCCGTACGAACGCGCCCCCGGCGAGCTCGCCGTGCACACCATGGTCACCACCGGCGCGATGACCAAGAGAATCGACCGCCTGGAGCGCGCCGGCCTCGTCACCCGCCGCCGCTCCACCGGCGACCAACGAGGCCGCATCGTCGCCCTGACCACCCCCGGGCTGGAGCTGATCGACCGAGCCTTCGCCGACCACATGCGCAACGAACGCCGCCTGCTGGATCTCCTGACGCCCACGGACGCCTCGGCGCTGGAAACGTTGCTGTCGACGTGGCTCTCCGCCATGGAGCACCCCGACACGTCCGGCAGCGACTGACCGATCACCCCCGGACTGCGGCCGACGCTTCGCCCGGCCGCCCTGGACTAACGATCGGCCGCGCCCAAGCCGAGGTCGTGGGCGTCGGCGTCTGCGGAGCAGCCGTCGCAGCTGGCATGGGCCGGGGATGGCGGGCGGGGCGCCACTCCTCGGTGAAGCACCCACGCCCGAGCGGCTGTGGCCATGTCATCGAGCCAGGAGGCATCAGGGAACCGGCTGGCCCGCGACCGGTACATGCCGAAGGTGGCGGTGGCGAACGCGTCGATCGCGGCGGGGTCCGCATTCCTCCATGCCTGGCAGTGAGCGGCCCAGGACTCGGCCCCCTGGGCCGTGTGCCCGGCCGCGATGAGCTGAAGGACGAGGCAGGCCACGTCGATGAACGCGGCCCCCCTCGTCGGCCAGGCCCAATCCACAGCCCACATGCGATCCTGGCCGACGATCAGGTTGCTCGGGTTGATGTCCGTATGAAGCAGGCCCTCGCCTCGGAACAGATCCGCCTCCGCCTTGTCGCGGGCGAACCGGTCCCACCGGGTCTCAGGCCAGTCCCGTGCGATCTCGGGCGGGTCGAGCGCGTTGATCCAGTTCAAGGTGTCGACCACAGCGGGCAGATCCGGTGACCCGGGCTCGAAGTCTGCCGACCGCCCTTCCACCACCTCGAACCCCAGAGCAACCCAGCCCTCGTTCTCCGCGTGCCACAGCAAAGCCGGGGCGACCGGCTTCACCGTTGGGTTGACCAGCGCTTCTCGAACCAGGGAGTCCCGCCGCCCGCCCGGCCGGTTAAGCATTGCCTTGACGAAGAACGGGCCCTTCCCGCAGCGGACCAGGGCTGTGAGGTCCGAACTGAAACCGCGCGAGGCGGTCTCCACGTCGGTCACGGGCCCCGTGTAGGGGTGAACAAGGCTCCAGAACTCTTCCGGGGGAAGGCTGTTGCTCATTGAGTCCTTCGCTCAGTTCCGTGGGGTGCACTCACTGCCTGGGAAGCCCGGCGAGCACTCGTCGGGGACGTTGTCCGGGTCGCAGCCGCTCGATGAGTCCGGGTCGCAGGGGTCGGAGCCCGTAGCCGCACGAATGACTGTGTTGGCCTCGGCCATCGCGTCGCCGCCGAGGATAGTGACCAAGGGCGTGTCCCGGACGTTGCCGACATCCATCCAGCCGGCGGAGAACACGCATGGCGACACGCCGCCGTCCGGGCCGATGGAAGCCCTGCTGGTACCGCACCGCCCGCACAGTCCCGAGGCGTCCGGCGCCGCGCCCTTCGAGCCCCTCCCGAAGGGGCGGACGTGATCCATGCTGATGCGCTTCACTCCGAGCGCCTCCAGCTCCCGCCGCGCCTCGTCGACTCGCTGTGTCCCGGTGGTCGCGACGATCCCGGCGCGCAGAGGGATGCCGAGTTGTACGGCCTTCCTGATGTTCGCCATGGTCCGGGCGTGACTGGGGCGGCCGGTCACTGTGTTGTGCTCCTTCGCCCGGTCTGAGTAGTACGACGTGGCCAGTGAGGCACCCTCTCGTTGTAGGAGCGACCACCAGCCTGGGGAGAGGTGTACGAGGTTGCTGTAGACCTCGACGTTCAGGCCGAGGCTCAGCGCGCGCTCCACCAGGAAAACACCATCCGGGTGCAGTGTCGGCTCTCCGCCGATGATCGTCAGACGGCGGACGCCACCTCCGGCGGCTTGGCCGATAACGCTGATCCAGTCCTGGCGCGTCATGGTGCCGTGCGTCCCCTCGGGCCCTGAGGAGTTGAAGCACGGGCCACACTGGAGTTGGCACTTACGGGTGAGGTCGAGCCACAGGAACTCGGTGGGCCCTTGCAGAGCCGTCGGCTCTTCGATGATCGCCGTCACGATGGTCCTTTTCCGAGATAGAGCGGGTGGACCCGTCCCGACCGGCCGCCTGGGTAACGTTCCTGCCGTTTCGGCGAGCGACCGGCACGGGGGCTGCTGACCGCCGGAGCTGCGGCTTTCCAGCCGTGCTCATAAACTTAGGGAGGGGACGAATGACGCTCCACGAGTGTGCCGGAACTTGCCCGACATTCACTCCAGAGCTTCGATGGCGGCGTTTATTATTGCCCGCGCCGCCGGGCCGTGGACGGCGATTTCGGCCAGCTCGCTGAACGTCTGGGCGTACATGGCAAGTTCATGTCGCTGCACAACGGTGAGATGGGCCGAGACGAGTTCGACGTTCACTGTTCTGTCGTCGTACAAGAAGAATCCCTCGACGGGCCAAAGAGCTGAGCGGTCCGCGTCCTGGGGGATGATGCCGATGCTCACTGACGGAAACGCCATTGCACTCAGCAGATAGCCGAGTTGCCCGGCCATCACATCCGTTCCCCCGATGCGATATCGGAGCGCGCTCTCTTCCAGGAGAATGGCGAACGTGTGATGACCGTAGACGACCCGCTGCTTCTCCACGCGCACCTTGACGGCCGCCGGGACGTCGTCGATGAGCCCACGGCGATTACGAATGGAGGTGAGAAGCGCGGTAATGTATGGAGCCGTCTGCACTGGCCCGGGAATGAGCCACGGCGAGTAAATGCGGAATCGCTGCGTGCGCTCCCAGAGAGGGAGGACGGACTCCTGGGCCCACTTGAGCCCATTGCGTTCCATCTTGCGCCACTCGACATACATGCCCTCAATTCCGCGGGCTGTCGAGATGAGATCCTCTGTTTCACTCTCAGTGCCACACGCCGAACACCAATTGCGAAGGTCGCGTTCCGAGGGTGCGCGGGTTCCGCTCTCGAAGCGTGAAGCTTTCGACTCATGCCAACCTAGACTGTTGGCGAGTGCTCGCTTGGTGAGACCGGCCGCTTGCCGCATTTCGCCGAGGCGTTGACCGAGCGCCTTGCGGGCTTCTTGAACGCTCGATGATGGCGATGTCATCTCGGTGCGAAGCTGCTGTTGAGGCCGTCAGACCAACTCGAACTCCGCGTGTGGCGTAGCCCGCTTCCACACGGCCTCGAAGGCCGACTCACACAGTTTCGCCACCTCTGGATCTTCTGCGAGTTCCACCTCCATGTTCTCGCCCTCGCCGTCGAAGTGATTGACGAGGACGAGGCTGGAGTCGAACAGCCAGAAGTCGTTGCCTGGAAGAGCGAGGTCGGACGCGCTACGCCGGGAGAGCCAGCGCACCTCTTCACCAGCAATGATGTTCAGTCCGTTCGTCACGTCGTACTCGAAGCGGATGTACTCGCTGACAGGTGTCGAAACGACGCGGGCCCGTCGGACCTCAACGCCTCGTGAGGCCGCTTCCGTGACGATGGCGTGCCAGTCGGCCCAGCGCTCGGCGGGGTCGAGGACCTCACCGGCTTTCCAATCGATGAAGGCCGGGTCCGACTTCATATAGGCGTCGCGCATCTCCAGATGGACGGCAGTCCGCCGGCAGTCGCGGAACAGCTCCTCAAACGTCGGGATCCTCGTCATCCTGCACCTCCAAGAAGAACTGCACCATGCGTCGGGGGATCTCCACCACCGACTCATGGCCGGGGATGTCCATCTGCCCGAGTCGTTCCGCGTCCTCCACCTTCCACCCCTGCACGAGGTAGTTGTCCTTCTCCTCGTCGAGGTAGATGGTGGGGGAGCCACCACTGGGGCTCTCCGGGTCCTTACCGAGCCTACGCAGGGCCATGCAGTCCTCCTGGGATGCCCGTAACGCTCTCTGTGCCCGAGCTTGCCCGTGACTGCGTAGTGGAGCGAGGAACTTGCCAAGACTTGCCAGGGAAATCCTGCGCTCAGCAGGCCGTCCGCAGATCCTCCCCGGAGGGCCTTTCGGGTGCCGCTCGGCAGTCGCGGCAGTGGCCGCCGTTTGCGGAGCGGAAGGCGCGGTCGCAGCTTTTGCAGGTGCGCCAGGGGAGGACGGGCGGTGGGCTGGGCGGGGCGGCCGGGGTGGGTACGGGGAGTGGGGGCTCGCTGAGGCGGAAGGCGAGGATGCGGGCCGGGCGGGTCAGGAGGCGGTCGGGGAGGCGTGTGGTGAGCGCATTGGTGATCTGCGCGGGTCCCACACACGCAGCGAGCCACTGCCCAACGGCCGGAGCGAGGCTTGCCACCTCCCGTCGGGACAGGATCAGCCGGGGGTCGGCGATGCGCAGCGAGGTGAGGATGGCGACGGCCCGCTCGTCGCTCTCAGCGAGTGAGGGCGCGGGGCGGCCGGTGTCGGCAGCGGCTTCCGGCTCGGGCGTGTGTGCTGCGGGTGCCTCTTGTGCCGCGTTCGGGCGGGGCTTTCGGGGGCGCGGTGGGGTGGGCGAGCCACGGTCCGGTACGTCGTAGAAGTAGGTCCGGGTGCGGATGATGCCCCCGGGTCCGCGTTCGCGTCGGCGCTCCAGGTAGCCGGCGGACTCCAACTCTCTTAACGCCCGCGAGATCAGGATCTCGCCCTCGGTGAAGTGCTCGCACAGTGCGGCGATGCTCACGGGTGTGCCGTCGGGGAGCGAGGAGATGTACGCCGCGACGCCGATGGTGACCGCGCTTCCGCGCCGCTGTGCGAGGGCGTTGGCGATCACGGTGAAGTCGGCGGTGAGGCGGGTACGGACGTGGATCACGCCGGAGGTCGGAGCTCCGGCGTCGGCGCGCGGGCGCGCGTTAGACTGCGGCTCAGCCATCGGGAAGGGCCTTTACTTCCTGATCGGTCAGGCCCTCGATCGGGATGCCAGTCCCGGCCGGGGGCCGTCGTCTGTTTGCGGTTGTGTTGCGGTGAACGTAACGACCGGTGTGCTTCGCCCGCAAGCTGGTCACTCGTACGGGTGAGCAGCAGGAAGGGTGGGTGGGCGGGAGTTCTTTGTCCCGGTTCTTTGGGAGAGTTCGTGGCCCGCCGGACCCCCGCGTACGAGGGCCCGGCGGGCCCGGAAGGACGACGCGGACCGGCCCCTGGCCGACTCGGGGACGGCGGTGAGGGGCCGGTCCGGCTTGGTTACAGGCCGACCGGGTTGAGGTAGGTGCCGGGGTGGGTGGCGCCGTCCTGCTTGAGGATCTGGCCGCCGAACGGCCACTTCAGGGTGAAGTGCTCCGTCTCGTTCGGCGGGGTGACCAGGAACTTCGCCGGAACGAACTTCTCCTTCTGCGGCGTGGACGCGGCCACCGGGAGCAGATTGATGCTGAAGTCCGTCGTGTCTCCCGGCTCCAGGACCATCTTCTCGGGCGTCTTGGAGGAGCGTGCCAGCGACCAGGTGCCGTCGGTCCCCTGAGCGCCGATCATGTCGACACCGGCGAAGCCGGACAGGGTGCAGGTGCGCGTGCTCTTGTTGCTGAACCAGATGTGCGCCTGGGTTTCCTTCTCGGCCTGATCCATCTCCGGCCTCGCGTCCTCCCCCATGGCGAAGCCGGCCTTCAGATCGGCGGTGTGGCAGCGGGTCGGCGCGGCCTTGGCGGTGGCGGCCGAGGCCGGGATGACCGTGGCGGCGGTGCCGGCGACGACGAGGGCCGCAAGGGCCACGGCGGTCAGCTTGTTCTTCATGAAGTTCGGGGTTCCCCTCGCATACGAATCGGCGCGCGGTGTCAGTTGGCGCCTGTGCACCGGAAGAGGGGCGGTGCCCGGGGGAGGTTCCGTGCGGCAGAGAGCCTATTTCGGACATTCAGGCTCCCAAGTGTGGCCGAATTGGGCGGACTTATGCGGTGCGCACAGCTCAGATAGGGGCTCGGGTGCGGGTCAACCGCTGTGCCCAAGAGCGCTGCTGCCGGTGTGGGAGTCGAGGCCGGACAACAGCTCGGCGAGCCCCGGGTCGGCTTCGTAGTGCCGCTTCTGCAGCTCTGCGATCTTGGCGCCCAGTTCGGGGTGGGGGGTGTCGGAGATGTCGAAGCTCTCGAACCTTTCGATCAGGGGGAAGCCGACCCGTTCCGATGTCACGTGCACCGGGTGGATGAGGTACTCCCAGTACGCGTCCAGATCTTCCAGGGCGAACACCGCACTCCAGTCGAAGTCGCTGTTGTATTCGCGGCCGAAGATGAACGATTTCACGGCGGGAATGGCCCGGCCCTGGTCCTTGAGGCAGTCCAGCGCCTCGTCGATCTGCTGGGCGGTGACGCCTTTCCTGAGTTTCATGCGGATGCCGTGGTAGATCATCGGGTTCTCCTTGCCGTGGTGGGTGAACGTGGCGGGTGAACGTGGTGGGTCAAGGTGGGGCGTCAGCGGATGCCGAGGCGGCGGCGTTCGAGGACGGTGGCGACGGCGTAGGCGCCCCCACCGGCGATGGCGAGGACCCAGTAGAGGCCGGGGGTGCCGAGGAAGAGCGCGGCGGTGGAGGTCAGCGCGAGCCAGACGCCGAGGCCGTAATGCAGGACGTTGCGGCGTGCGGCGCCTTCGCTGACGTAGAGCAGGCCGACGATGAGGCCGGATCCGGTGGGCCAGAGCATGGACTGCAGGTCGGGCATCTCGACGGCGGACGACAGGCCGGTGATGGCGAGGAACAGGGCGGCGAAGCCGATGAGCCAGGAGGCGCCGAGCAGTTTGCCGGACAGGAGGTCCGGCCCGGCGGCGCCGCGCTGGGCGCGCAGGGCGGCGCGGGTGGCCTGGACGGTGCCGGCCGCGAGTCCGGCGCCGAGGAGTGCCATGGGCAGCCAACCGGGCAGATCGAGCAGCGGGCTGGTGCCCTTGGAGAGCGCGGCGGAGCCGTGCCCGAACACGTAGGCGAGTCCGAAGCCGATGTAGGCCGCGCGGTTGTCGACCTCGCCCGGTGAGCGCGTCGCGGCGGCGGTGTGCGGGGCGGTGACCTGGGGGACGGCGGTGGCGAAAGGCATGACGGAACCTCCGGAGTGGTGGGTGAACTGATGAGGCGGACGGGCGGACGGGCGGACCGGCAGAGGTGGCCGAGGTGGCCGAGAGTCGGCACGTATACACGTCGTACGTGGTCCGGGAAGCTGCCCGTATCGGGCTGGGTGGGTGGTGCGTGGCTGGCGGTGGGCCGCGCGATGCGGGGGGCGGCATCAGCGGGTCGGCCGTCGTGATCAGAGGCGCGCGGCCGTCGTGGTCAGAGGCGTGCGGCCGTCGTGGTCGGAGGCGGGCGGGACGAGAACGCGCCGGTCAGGCCCCCGGGACGAGGACGACCTTTCCGATGACGGTGCGGGACTCGGCGAGCGCCAGCGCCGAAGCGGCCTCGTGCAGCGGGATCTCGGCGGCGATCCGCGGGGTGAGGACGCCGTCGGCCACGAGGCGCAGTACCTCGGTGAGGTCCTCGGTCAGCCGGCGCCGCCATTCCGTCCGGCAGCGCCGGCCCGCCCAGAAGTTGTAGAAGTGCGCGCTCTTGCCGTTGGGCAGTGAGTTCCATGCCGCGAGCTGCCCGAACAGCTTCAGCACCGGCAGTTGCGAGCTGCCCTCTTCGTCCTTCGTCGCCGCGGTGCCGTACGAGACCAGGGTTCCGCCCCGGCGCAGCAGCCGCCACGACTGCACCACTCCGGGACCGCCGACGTGGTCGAAGACCGCGTCGACGCCGTCCGGTGCGATCTTCCGGATCTGGTCGTACATGTCCGGGTCGCGGTAGTCGACCGGGATCGCGCCCAGTTCGCGCACGCTTGCGTGGTGCCGCGCCGCGGCCGTGCCGATCACCGTGATCCCGGCGTGCCGGGCGAGTTGCACGAGGATGGAGCCGACACCGCCGTTGGCGCCCAGCACCACCACGGTTCCGCCGGCGCGCACCTTGGCCGTCCGGTGCAGCATCTGCCAGGCGGTGATCCCGTTGACGACCACGGTCTCCGCGGTGGCCGCGGCCATGCCGTCCGGCACCGGCATCAACTCCGCGGCGTCGATCAGCAGATGACTGGCCCACGCGCCGACCTTGGTGACCGCGGCGAACCGGCGTCCGGTCATCCCGGCGTCCACGCCGGGCCCCGTCGCGGTGACGGTGCCCACCACGTCGTACCCGGGCACGAAGGGGAACGGTGGCTGGTCGTAGTACTTGCCGCGGCGCATCTGCTGCTCGGCGAAGCAGACTCCGGTCGCGTCCATCCGCAGGAGGACCTGGCCCGTGTCCGGAGCGGGAAGGTCGCGGGTCCGGACCTCCAGGCCGCTCGGCTCGACCGCGCCGGGCAGGACGATCTCGGTGGCACGGGTGGCGACCGGCGTGCTCATGGGGGCTCCTTGAGGCATCGACTGTGTGTTTACGCGAGTAAGGCTACGCATGTAAGTCGAGTGCGGGCAAGGGGCTACGACCGTAAACTTCGCGCTGTAAGGTTACGGAACGAAGAGGGCCGGCGCGGGGCTCGGTGCGGACCGGCCCGAGGAGGGGATGAAGGCGCTCGAAGAGGGGATCGCCGGGCTCGGCGCCGTGCGACCGGCATGGCGCCGTGCGGGTGGGGTGCCGTCGCGACGGCACCCGTCGTCCCAGGCGGGTGTGTGGGTCGCCGGGAGTGGCGATCAGGCGTTGCCCGGGGGTGGTGACCAGGTGGTGATCAGGTGGTGCCCGGGTCGGTGATCAGGCGTCCTTGAGCCGGGTGATTCCGGTGATGATGGAGTCCGCGATGCTCTCCTCGGACCAGGGGAAGGCCCGGATGACGGCACGCTGGTGCGCGAGACCGTGCAGGCTGAGCCACAGCGTGATCGCGTCGAGCGACGGGTCGCTGGTGGCGCACTGGCCTGCGGCGGCGCAGTCCGTGAGGACGTCGACGAGTACCTGAATGGCCCCCGAGCCGAGGCTGACGAGGTCCTCCTCGGTCAGGGAGTTGTCGCCCAGGGTCGGCATCCAGAGGCCGCCGAACATCGTGCGGTAGCGCTCGGGGTGGCTCTTCGCGAAGGCGAGGTAGGACCGGCAGACCGCATACAGCTGTTCTCGTGGGTCATCGCCGGCCTCCTGTGCGACGGAGCGCAGGAGGGTTTCCAGTTGGGCGAATTCCCGCTGTACGACGGCCAGCATGATGGCCGGCTGGTCGGGGAAGTGCGGGTAGATCGACGGGGCGGCGATGCCCACTTTGCGGGCGACCGACCGCAGGGTGATGGCGTGTTCGTCGCCGGTCTCGTCGAGCAGTGCCGCGGCGGCGGAGATGATGTCCTCGCGCAGGCGGCTGCCCTCGCCGCGACGGTTGCGCGTGCGCGCCCGTTTCGGTGCGGCCGGGCCTGCCGCGCTGGTCTTCTCCACCCCGTAACCTTACACCCCGAAGTTTATCGGTGTGACCTCGACGTGGGCCTCGAGGACTGGGGCGACGGCTGAAGGGCACGCCGAGGCACGGGCACCGCCGAGGCACGGGCACCGCCGGGGCAAGGACCCACCGCCGGGACGCGGTCCGGCTGTCACTGACCGCAAAAGGGGGCGGCCCGGCACCCAGGAGGTGCCGGGCCGCCCGTCGTTCGGGGGGTGGTGTTACTTCACCGCGCCCGCCATCACGCCCGCCACGAACTGCCGCTGGAAGGCGAAGAAGACCGCCAGCGGGATGAGCATCGAGACGAAGGCGCCCGGGCCGAGGATGTCGATGTTGTTGCCGAACTGCCGGACCTGCTGCTGCAGGGCGACCGTGATCGGCGGGTTGCCGCTGTCCGCGAAGATCAGGGCGACCAGCATGTCGTTCCAGACCCACAGGAACTGGAAGATGCCCAGCGAGGCGATGGCCGGGCCGCCCAGCGGCATCACGACGCGCAGGAACAGGCGCAGTTCGCCCGCGCCATCGAGGCGGGCCGCCTCCAGCAGTTCCCGGGGGATCTCCGCGAAGAAGTTCCGCAGCAGGAAGATCGCGAAGGGGAGGCCGAAGGCGGTGTGGAAGAGGACCACGCCCGTGGTGGTCTGGAAGATGCCGATCTCACCGAAGAGCTTGGCCACCGGGATCAGCGCGACCTGGACCGGGACCACCAGCAGGCCGACCACGATGAGGAACCACCAGTCGCGGCCGGGGAAGTCCATCCAGGCGAAGGCGTAACCGGCCAGCGCGCCGATCACCACGACCAGCAGGGTCGCCGGGACGGTGATCGCGAGGGTGGTCCACAGCGAGTCGGTGATCTGCTGATTGCCCAGGATCTTGTCGTAGCCGCTGAAGGTGAGCTGCCCGGGGTCGGTGAAGACCTTCCACCAGCCCGAGAGGTCCACCTCGGCCGGGTCCCGCAGGGAGGACAGCAGCAGTCCTGCGGTGGGCATCAGCCACAGCAGGCCGATCAGGAGGAGGACGACCCGCATCACCCCGCCGCCGGCGCGGGCGGCGATCCGCGCGACCAGGGACTGCTTCGCCTGTACGACCGTGTCCGCGCTGGTCATCGGCGGCTCTCCCTTCGGATCCGGCGGATGTTGATGAACATGATGGGCAGCACGAGCAACAGCAGCAGTACGGCGATGGCGCTGCCGAGGCCCTGGTTGACATCGGTGCCGAAGGACGACTGGAAGAGCTGGAGCGCCAGCACGTTGGCGTCGTCCTGCGAGGGGCCCGGCGCGATGATGTACACCAGGTCGAAGATCTTCATCACGTTGATCATCAGTGTGACGACGACGACCGAGAGCACCGGCGCCAGCATCGGCACCGTGATCCGCCGGAAGACCTGCCACTCGGTGGCGCCGTCCATCCGCGCGGCCTCCATCAGCTCACGCGGCACCCCCGCGAGCCCCGCCGCGATCAGCACCATCGCGAAACCGGCCCAGATCCAGACGTACGCCCCGATGATGGCGGGGGTGACGATGGACGGGCCGAGCCAGTCCACGCCGTTGTACGGCTGGGCGAAGTTCCAGGCGGGCAGCCGCAGTTGGGCGCCCTCGGCCTTGGCCGGGAGGGTGTACGTACCGTCCGACGCCGAGGTCGTCCGGGCGACGACCTTGCCGTCCTTGACCGCCTCGATCTTGAGGTCGGCCATCGCCTTCTCGCCCTTGTCGATGGCGCCCTGCTCGCCACCGCCGCCCCGGGTGAAGTCGAACCAGACGGTGCCGGTCACCTTCCCCGGCTCGGCCTTGGCGGCCTTGGCGTCCTGCGCCCCGCTGATGTCCCCGCGCTTGGCCGCGACCAGCGGCAGCGAGGCGGGGGTGCCGGCGCGGACGGTGTCCCGGGTGGTGAACGAGCCGCCCGGCGCCTCGGTCAGCCCGGCGGTGGGACGCGGATGGGCGCCGGGGAACGGCGGCGACTCGCTGAAGGAGTCATGCACGCTCACCCACATGGCGTTGGCCACGCCCTTGTCCGGGTCCTGCTCGTAGACCAGCCGGAAGATGATGCCCGCCGCCAGCATCGAGATCGCCATCGGCATGAAGACGACCAGCTTGAAGGCGGTGGCCCAGCGCACCCGTTCGGTGAGCACGGCGAAGATCAGGCCCAGGGCGGTGGAGACGGTGGGGGCCAGGATCAGCCAGATGATGTTGTTCTTGATCGCCGTCTTGGTGGCGTCGTCGGAGAACATCTCCTGGTAGTTGTCCAGGCCGACGAAGCCATTGCCCGAGGCGTCGAAGAAGCTCCGGTAGACGGAGTAGCCGATCGGATAGACGACGAGGGCACCGAGCAGCACCAGGGCGGGCAGCAGGAACACCGCCGCCAGCCAGGGGCGGGTGCCCATGACGCTCTTCCTCTTCTTGGCGCTCGGTCGCTTTGCCGGTGGGGCGGACGATGCCCGGCCAGGTGTGGCCGCGCCGTCCGCTGTCGCGGTCGACATGATGTGGTTCTCCCGGTCGAGTGGTCAGTTCTTGTACGCCTTGGCGGCATCCGCTTCCAGCTGGCGCTGGATGCCTTCGACATTCCTCGGGTTCTTGAGGAAGTCCTGGAGCGCTTTCCATTCGCCCTGGGCCGGCTTGCCACCGAAGGAGGCGGGAGCCTGGTCGGACATGTCGAACCGGAAGTCATTGCCCGCCGCGATCAGCGCTTGTGCGATCTTGCGCATCGAGGCATTGGGATAGGCGCTGAACTTGACGTTTTTGTTCGCCGAGATGAATCCGCCGGACTGGGCCCAGATCGTCCCGGCGTCCGGGGAGGCGAGGAAGGTGAGCAGCGCCTGCGCCGCCTTGCTGTTCTTCAGCGCCACGCCGACGTCGCCGCCGGTCACCACCGGTGCCTTGCCGCCCACCGCCGGGAACGGGAACACCTTCGCGTCCTGGTCCAGCTCCGCGCCCGCGTCGGCGACGTTGGCGGCGACGAAGTCGGCCTCGAAGACCATGCCCGCGTCCGGCTCCGCCTTGTTGCCGAACGCCTTGGTGACCGAGTCCGGGAACGCGGTCTGCAGCGCACCGCTCCGGCCGCCCGCGACCAGACCCTTGGTGCCCCACAGCTCGGCGAGCGTCTCGAGCGCCTTCTTCACCGACGGATCGGTCCACTTGATCTTGTGCTGGGCGAGCTGGTCGTACTTCTCGGCGCCGGCCTGGGAGAGATAGACGTTCTCGAACCAGTCGGTGAGCGTCCAGCCGTCCTGGCCGCCGATCGCGACCGCGTCGGTGCCGGAGTCGGAGATCAGCTGGGCCTGGGCCAGGAATTCCTGCCAGGTCTTCGGCACCTTGGCGCCCGCGTAGTCGAACGCGGAGGTGTTGTACCAGAGCAGGGATTTGTTGCTGGTCTTGAAATACACCCCGTAGGGCTTGCCCTCGTACGAGCCGAGGTCCTGCCAGCCCTTGGCGTAGTTCTTGGCCAGCTCGGCGCTGGCTTCGGCGCCGAGCGGCTTGGCCCAGCCCTTCTGGGCGAACTCGCGCATCACGCCGACCTGCCCGACCATCGCGACATCCGGCGGGGCGCCGCCCGCGACCTTCGAGCCGACGAAGCCCGCCATGTCGTCACCGCTGGGCACGAAGGAGACCTTGGCGCCGGTGCGTTTCTCGAACTCCTTCAGCACCTTGGTGAAGTTCTCCTGCTCGGTGCCCGTCCATACCGCGGTGACCTGGAGTTTCTGCCCCTTGAGAGATGGCAGCTTCACGGTGTTCGGCGGCGGACCGCCGCTGACCGTGTCTCCGTCGCCACCGCCGCAGCCCGCGGCGGTGAGCATGAGTGCTCCCGCCGCCAGCAGGGCCACCGCAGCTCGTGTCGAACGCTTCGCAGGAAGCGATACGTGCATCCCCGTGTTCCCTCCGATGCCGACCGCCCCCGTGCGGCCGTGTCCCGTGCGAGTAGTCCTACGCCCGGTCACCGAACGTGGCAATACTGCGTCCGGCGTTCACTCACGGATCGTGACCGGGCCGTGATGAACGATCGGCAGAGAACGGGGCAGGCGGGTCAGACGGGAGGTTGGGCAGAACGGCTCGGAAAGCCGGTCAGGAGCGACGGGATCGCCCGGGAACGGTCAGGAAACGGGCAGGGTGTGGCGTATGGCGGGCAGGGGCGGACAGCGGGTGATCGGGGGCGGTCAGATCAGTGCGGGTGCGGTGGGCGCGTCCGCGGACTGCGCGGCGCGCTGCAGCGCACTGGCGAGAAGTGCGAGGTCGGTGGGGCCGTTGCCCAGCTCGCGCAGCGGCCGGCGGGCGGGCGGATCGCCCATCCGCCGCCATTCCAGCGGCACGACGGTGGGCCGCTGGGTGGCGGTGCGCGGTATCCGTCCGGTCACCCGGCCCGCCTGAAACGGGGTCCCTCCGGCGTCCTCCGGGCGGAAGAGCCGCCCACGGCCCGGTGCCGGGTCGCCGCCCGGGGCTGCTGCGGCTGCGGGGGTGGATGTGACCGAGCGTGGCGAGGCGGCGGGGGCCGTATCGGGCCGCTCGGCCTCCCCGTGGTGGGCGGGGTGTGCGGGGTCCAGCGGGCGCGGGTCCAGGACGATCCGGAGTCCGGCCCGCTCGACGGCCACCGTGTCCGCCGTACGGTCCGGGCGGCCGGACGCCACGACCAGATGCACCCCGAGGCGGGCGCCGTCGCGGGCGATCGCCTCCAGGGCACGGACGACCGAACCGGCCGCCGGGCGCCCGGGACTGCCGAGGGCCGGGGCCACCAGCGCGTCGAAGTCGTCGACGAGCACGACGAGACGGGGGAGGAAGGGGCGGGAGCGGGTGGTTGCCGCTGCCGCTGCCGCTGCCGCGCTCGCGGTGCGCTGAGCGCGCAGATTGAGCGTGTGGAGGGTGTCGCTCGGGGGCGGATCGATGTCGCCGGGCGGGCGGGGCGAGACGACCCGGGCGGAACCGGCGCCGGGGGAGCCCGCGGTGTTGCTCGGGTCGGCGGTGCCGTCACTTCGGCCGTCGCCCTCGCCATCGCCGTGCCGCGGGCTGGCGTGCCAGGCGGTGAAGTCGAGCCGGTCCAGCAACTCGGCGCGGCGCTTGAGCTCCGAGCTGAGCGCCTGCGCGAACTCCCGCATCCGCACCGGGTCGGTGGCCGCCAGATGCGTCGAGACATGCGGCAGATCCGTGCAGACCCGCAACCCCTCGCCCGCTCCGGCCCCGGCGCCGTCGACGAGGATGAGCTCGAGGCGGTCCGGCCGTTCGGCGGCCGCGAGCGACGCGGCGAACGAGCGCAGCAACTCCGTCTTACCGGTGCCCGCCGTGCCGTCGATCAGCGCGTGCGGACCGTCGGCGGCCAGATCGACCGCGAGCGCGCCGCGCGGCCCGGCGCCGAGCACCGCCAGCGCCCGGCCGCCCGCCGGGGCCTCGTCCGCCGCGGCCGCCCAACGGGCCAGCAGCGACGCGGGAGTGGCCCGCGCCAGGCCCAACTCGTCCAGCAGCCGCGCCGAATCCGGCAGCGGAACGGTCGGCGGGCCGTCGGAGCCGCCGAACGCGCCGCCCTGCGCGGAGGCGGCCGGGCGCAGGGGCGCGAGCGCCCGCGCGAACCGCTCGGCCCACGCCGCCGACACCGCGTCCACGGTGACGGTCGTGGTGGCGCCGGTCGCGCCGGTGATCCCGGAGACACCGGTGACCCCGGCAATGCCGGACGTGGCTCCGTCCCCGTCCCCTTCCCTGTCCCCATGGACGATCTGCAGCCCCGTGGCCACATCGCCGCTCAGCACGGCCGCCACCCCGGAGGCCGCGAAGGCCGGGGACGCGGCGCACGCGGCCTCGTAGCTCATCGGCAGCGGGGACACGGGCGACGCGGCGGGCGCCTCGGTCAGACAGAGCAGATGGATCCCGGCCGCGGAACCGCTCACCGCCAGCCGGGCGAGCGTGTTGTGCAGCGCGGCCGGACCGGGGGCGCCGTCCACGACCACCACGGTGCGCGGCCCGACGTGGCGCGCCGCCGCGGCCGCCGCGGCGGCGGGGGAGGCACTCGCCCAGCCGGGGCCCAGCGGCCCGTCCTCCAGCCGTCGGGTCAACTCGTCCGTACGGGCCGTGGCCTGCTCCCCGTCATACGCGAGCAGCAGGCGGCAGTCCTGGCCGCGCATCGGCTGGAGCTGCGGCAGCCAGCCGAGCCACGACCACTCCGCGAGCCGCTCCTCGCCGCTGATCAGGACGATCTCCAGCGCGGCCGGTGAGTGCAGGGCCGCCAACTGCGCCACGACGGACCGGGCGAGCCCCGCCACCCGCGCCCGCGGCCCCGCCAGCCCCAGCGAACCGCACCGCCGCAGATCGACGGTCACGGGCGCGGCGACGAGCAGCCCGCCGTCGGCCGCCAGTTGGTCGGCCGAGCCGAGACGCACGGTGAGCGCGTCCGGATGTCCTTGGGTGCGCTCCCACAACCGGGAGCCCGGCCCCAGCGCCGTCATCAACACGGTGGCCGGATCCGGCCACCGCCGCTGCAGCAGCTCCGCCTCCGCGGCCGCCCGCTCCGCCGCGCCCCGCCCGCCCCCGTCCTGCCGCGCCCCGACCCGCTCGGCCGCCTTCCCCCCGGCCAACTGCCGCACCCAGGCCCCTATCCCCCGCCGCCGCGCCTGCGCCCCCGGCGCATCCAGCGCATAGGCCCCGGCATGCGTACGATCGCCTGCCCCACGCCGCCCGGGGCCGCCGGCCCCGGAGCCCCCGGCTTCCGGCCGCCCGGCGTCGGCCGATCGGTCGCCCGGGCCGCGTCCGCCGCGCTGTCCGCTGTCGGCTGGAGCCCCGCCCCGGCCCGCGTGGCCGGGGTCGGCTGAGCTGTGGCCGCCGCGCCGTCCAGCGCCCGGCTGGCCGCCGGGGTAGGGGCCGCGCTGTCCGGAAGCGGCTGATGGGCCGTCGTACGGCGCTCCCTGGTGGCCCGCGTCGGCGGGCTGTCCGCCGGTGGCGGAGGGTCCCTGGCCGTACGGCTGCCCGCCGCGCCGGGCGGCGCCGTAACCCGCGCCCGGACCCGGCTGCCGCTCGGAGTCGGCGTCGCCGCCGTGGTGGCGGCTGTGGTCTGCGTCCGCGCCGCCGTACGGCGAGCCGCCGGGGCTCGCGTCGGCGGGCTGGTTGCCGGCGGACCAGGGCCGCTGGGGGCGTCGGCCGCGTCCGTCCGTGTCGCCGCGCCCTTGGCCGTACGGCTGCCCGCCGCCCGGGGTGGCGCCGTAACCCGCGTCGCGGCCCGCGCCCGCGCCGCCGTACGGCGAGTCGTCGGGGTACCCGTCGCGAGGGGGCGGGCCGTGGCCTGTGCGGCCGGGGTCGGCCGAGCGGTCGGCCGGGCCCTGCCCGCCGCGCGACCCCGGCTGGCCGCCGGGGTACGCACGCTCGGGGGCTTCGCCGCGCCCTCGACCGTGCGGCTGCCCGCCGCTGCCGCCCGTGCCGGGCCGGTCCTGGGCGGGCCGCTCGGGCTGGCCCGCGGGGCCGTGTCCGGCGGCTCCCGGCCGGGGGACGCGCTCGCCGCGTCGGGTGGGGGTGGTGGACGGGTCGTCGTACGGCTGGTCGCCAAGGGCTGTGGGCCCCTGCTGGCCCCGCCCGCGTCCGCCCGTTTCGCCGTGTTCTTCGCCACGTGGCCGCTCACCGCGCCGACCGGCGCCCGCGGCGCCGTGAGGGGATCCGCCCGGGCTCACCGAGCCGTCCCCGGTCGGCCGGCGGTCAGCACGCCTGTCCTGGTCATCGTGTCCGGACCCGTGACCGCCCGTGCCGCCGCGTCTCCCAGCGGCGGCCCCCTCGCCGGGGTGCCATCCGTCGTCCCGGTGGCCATGGGCGTCCGTCGCGCCCCGGGCCCCGGCCCCCGCTCCGCGCGCTCCGGTGGCTGCCGTGCCCGGACCCCAGCCATCGTCGTCCCGGTGGCCCTGGCCGCCCGCTCCGCGCGCTCCGGTGGCTGCCGTGCCGGGGCGACCTGAGCCGTCGTCCTGGTGGTCGTGGCGGCCCGTCCCGCCCCGGGCCCCGGCGCCCGCGTCGCGTGCTCCGGCGGCGCCCGTGCCGGGGCGACTCCAGCCGTCGTCGCCCCGGTGGCCCTGGCCGCCCGCTCCGCCCGGGGCCCCGGTGCCTGCGCCGCGGCCCGGGGCCCCCGCGCTCGCGCCGCGCGCTCCGGCGGCGCCCCTGCCGCGATCTCCGGCGGCGCCCGGGCCCGGGCTCCAGCTCTCCTCGCCCCCGCGGGGGTCGCGCGCCCCGGAGGCCGAGTGAGGCTCGTCACCGGGCTGGGTGACTCGGGTCCAGCCGGTGCCCGGGTGGTGGGGCGGGGGTGTCCAGGTGCCCTCGGTGGAGTGGGTGGGGGCGGACTGGGGGGCGCCGGTCCAGGGGCCCTCGGCGTGGGTGGGGTGGTCACCGGCGGGTGTGACGCGGAGGTGGCCCTCGCCGTCCGCGTGGACCGGAAGGCGCGCGGGGGCCGACGGGAGCGCGGAATCCGCGGAGGGGACGCGCAGCCGCAGGGCGGACTCGCCGATCCGCAGCAGCGCCCCCGGCTCCAGCGGCACCGGATGGGTGCCCACGGGGACGCCGTCGGCCGCGGTGCCGTTCGTCGAGCCGAGGTCGGCGATGGTCACGCGGCCGTCCTCGGCGACCGTGACCGCGCAGTGCAGCCGGGAGACGTCGGGGTCGTCCAGCGGGACGTCCGCGTCGGCGGAGCGGCCGATGCGGACCTGGCCGCCGTGGAGCAGATGGACGCCGCCCGCGTCGGGCCCCGCGACCACGTCCAGATGGACCGTGGCGTCGGCCACGGCGGTCTCGGGGAGGCCGGGATAGCCGGGGTAGTGGCCGGAGTCGGGGTCGGCCGGGGTGTGCAGGGAGAGCACCGCGCCGTCCACCAGCGGCGGCTCGCCCAGCGCACAGCGCTGCGGGTCCAGCCGCTCACCGCCCGCGTACAGCACCACCGCGCCGCCGCCACCGCTGCCGCCCCCCGCCTCGTACCCGGCCGCGGCGACCGCGTCGGCGAGCCCACTGGCCACCGAGGCGAGGGCCGTGCCGACCGGGGCGGTGACCAGGACGTCCACCGCGCCCATGAGGGCATGCGGCGCGGACGCGGGCGCAGGATGGTGGCCGGAACGGCCCGGGTGGGCGCTGCGCGGCCCGAGGACGGTCAGCCGAATCTGCATCGCCGTCAACGGTCCCTTCTGTCCGGGGGGCCGGGCAGGGGTGCCGACCCCCACCACCGCCCCCAGGCCCTTCGGCACGTACAGGTCCGTACGGGGTCGTACGGGTCACGGAGCGTGAGCCCCCAACCGCTCGGCGCTTCGTGCTGCCTGCATCCTCGCACCTGCCACCGACACTTCGCCCGCCGCCCGGCGCCACATGATCTTGATTGGTCGGCTAGTCGGCCGAAACTGGCTGATTGCGACCGGAACGGCCGCCCTTGAGACGCCCGCGGGTGCCGGTTCGAGCGGCGATCGAGCGGCCCGGACCAACACTGGCAACCATCTGTCCGGATCACACGTCTTCCCCCGCGCCGGGCCCTGGTGTGGTGATCGGATAGGGCTCACCGTGCGTCGCCATTACAGTGGTGCGGACGAGCACCACAAGCAGACCGTCAAGCAGGGCAGCGAACAAGGCAGCAAGCAGAGCAGTCCAGCAGAGCAGCAAGCAGACCATCGCAGACCACCGATGTAAGACCACGATCAGGGAGCGCATGACGTGCGGCCGGTAGGCAGCAAATACCTGCTCGAGGAGCCGCTCGGGCGCGGAGCCACGGGCACCGTATGGCGGGCCAGCCAGCGGGAGGCGGCGGGGGCCGAGGCCGCCGTGGCCGGGCAGCCCGGCGAGACCGTCGCGATCAAGGTCCTCAAGGAGGAGCTCGCGAACGACGCGGACATCGTCATGCGCTTTCTCCGCGAGCGCTCGGTGCTGCTGCGGCTCACCCACCCCAATATCGTCCGCACCCGTGACCTGGTGGTCGAGGGTGATCTGCTGGCCCTGGTCATGGACCTGATCGACGGCCCGGACCTGCACAAGTACCTGCGCAGCAACGGCCCGTTCACCCCCGTCGCCGCATCCCTGCTCACCGCCCAGATCGCGGACGCGCTCGCCGCCAGCCACGCCGACGGCGTCGTGCACCGCGACCTCAAGCCCGCCAACGTGCTGCTCGCGGGCACCGGTGAGGGCCAGGAGATGCACCCGATGCTGACCGACTTCGGCATCGCGCGCCTGGCCGACTCACCCGGCCTCACCCGCACCCAGGAGTTCGTCGGCACCCCCGCCTATGTGGCGCCGGAGTCCGCCGAGGGGCGTCCGCAGACCTCCGCGGTGGACATCTACGGCGCGGGCATCATGCTGTACGAGCTGGTCACCGGCCGTCCGCCGTTCGCCGGCAACACCGCCCTCGAGGTCCTCCACCGCCACCTCAGCGAGGAGCCGCGCCGCCCCTCGACCGTGCCCGAGCCGCTGTGGACCGTCATAGAGCGCTGTCTGCGCAAGCGGCCCGAGGAGCGCCCCAGCGCCGAGAACCTGGCCCAGGCGCTGCGCGTGGTCGCCGCCGGTGTCGGGGTGCACGCCTCCGCCGCGCAGGCCGAGGCGGCGCTCGGCGTCGCCGCGCTGCTCGCCCCGGACCCGGCGCCCGCGCCGGTCCCGGACACCGGGCCCGGGGACTCGGCCGACCCGACCCAGGTGCTCCCCAACGCACCGGGGGGCACCCCCTCGTACGACCCTGCCGCGGCCACCAATGTGATGCCGACCACCGGGGCGAACGCCGGGGGCAACGCCGACCCCACCCAGGTGCTGCCGAGCGGCTCCGGCCCGGCCGGAGGCGCCGATCCGACGCGCGCCATGCCGCCCGTGCCGCCGGGCCAGGACGATCCGCACCCCTGGCAGAACCAGCTGCGCGCGGCCCGCGACCGCAATGAGCAGACCCAGGTCCAGTACCTCGACCCGAGCCAGGACCCGCTGCGCCGCCGCCCGCACCGCCCGGCGCCCCAGCAGCAGTATCAGCAGCAGCAATACCAGCAGCCGCAGCAGTATCAGCAGCCCCAGCAGCCGCCGCAGCGCCAGCGGGGCCGCCAGCAGCCGCCGCCGTACGCCCAGCAGCAGCCGCAGCAGTACGCCCCGGCGCCGCACCACCCCCAGCAGCCCCAGCCGCAGCGCTACGCCCCGCCGCCGCAGCAGCCGGAGCCGCGCCGGGAGCCCCGGCAGCGCGGCTCCAGCCCCAACCGGATGAAGATCCCGGGCCTGGGGTGCCTCAAGGGCTGTCTGTTCGTGATCGTGGTCCTGATCATCGGCTCCTGGCTGGTCTGGGAGCTGACCCCGCTCAAGGACTGGATCGCCGAGGGGCAGAGCTACTGGGACGCGGTCACCGGCTGGGCCAAGGACGTCCAGAAGTGGATCGAGGACCTGGGCGGCCCCAGCAGCTGATCCGTCGGCGTCACCCATCGCCGTTTCCGGCCCGACTCTCCGGCCGGATCCTCGCCTCCCCACCTCCGACTCCGGTGATTTGTCGACATCCGAAGGGTGTTTTCCGCCGCAGAAGTGACAGTTGGCGTTGTCTGGTGCACCCAACGCGCCAGTAGCCGCGTAGCTTTGTCGCCAACGTGCCCCCCTTGTCGGAGGATTCGGAGCAGTCTTGTCACGGAAGATCGGCAGTCGGTACACCGCGCACCAGCTCCTGGGGCGCGGCAGCGCCGGCACGGTGTGGCTGGGCGAGGGACCCGAGGGCCCCGTCGCCATCAAGCTCCTGCGTGAGGACCTCTCCTCCGACCAGGAGCTCGTGGAGCGCTTCGTCCAGGAGCGCACCGTACTGCTCGGCCTCGACCACCCCCGGGTGGTCGGGGTGCGCGACCTGGTGGTCGACGGCAATGACCTCGCGCTGGTCATGGACCTGATCCGCGGTACGGATCTGCGCACCCGGCTCGACCGCGAGCGCCGGCTCGCCCCCGAGGCCGCCGTCGCGATCGCGGTGGACATCGCCGACGCGCTGTCCGCCGCGCACGCCGCCGGGGTCGTCCACCGCGACGTCAAGCCGGAGAACGTACTGCTGGACATGGGGGGCCCGCTCGGCCCCGGCGGTGCCCACCCCGCCCTGCTCACCGACTTCGGCATCGCCCGCCTGGTGGACGAGCCGACCCCGATCCGCGCCCAGCCGGCCCGCGACCGGGCCTCCTCCCAGGGCCGCTCGCCGAACCCGCGCAGCGTGATCGGCACCCCGGACTATCTCGCGCCCGAGATCGTCGAGGGGCTGCCGCCCCGGGCCAGCGTGGATGTGTACGCCCTCGCGACGGTGCTCTACGAGATGCTGGCCGGCTTCACGCCCTTCGGCGGCGGCCATCCGGGCGCGATCCTGCGCCGCCATGTGACCGAGACCGTGGCGCCGCTGCCCGGGATCCCCGACGAGCTGTGGCAACTGCTCCTCCAGTGCCTGGCCAAGGCGCCCGCCTCCCGGCTGCGCGCCTCCGAGCTGGCCACCCGGCTGCGCGAGCTGCTGCCCAGCCTGGCCGGATACCCGCCGCTGGACATCGACGAGCCCGATGAGCAGCAGGAGGGCGAGCGGCGGGAGGGCGCGGAGGCACAGACCCCGCACCGCGGCGTCTCGGTGCCCGCCGCCGGGCCCGCCCCCACGCCCACGCCCTCGCGACGGCGCGGCGCGGTGCCGCTGGTTCCCGGCGCGGTGCCGGACTCCAGCCGCGAGACCCACACCAGCATGCGGGTGCCCAGCGCGGACGAGCTCGCGGGCGGCGCCCACGGCACCGCCCGCGCCCCCCGGGTGCACGGCCAGCGCCGGGCGGGCTCGGCCCGTAACCCCGCGGTCGCGGGCGCGCTGCGCCGCCGCCGGCTCAAGGTGGCCGCGGTCACGCTGGCCGCCCTGGTCGCGGTGGGGCTCGGCGGCTGGCTGGTGGCGGGCGGCGACGACGGCGGCGATCCGCCCAAGGGCGGCGAGCACTCCGCCTCCCAGGACCCCGGTACGCCATGACCGGGGACGGTCAGTCTTCGGTAGCGGTTACGCTGGTCCCGTGGCAGTCGTCGATGTATCCGAAGAGCTGAAGTCCCTCTCCTCGACCATGGGGTCGATCGAGGCCGTCCTGGACCTCGACAAGATGAGGGCCGACATCGCCGTGCTCGAGGAGCAGGCGGCGGCCCCGTCCCTGTGGGACGACCCGGAGAACGCGCAGAAGATCACCAGCAAGCTCTCCTATCTCCAGGGGCAGCTGCGCCGGACCGAGGAGCTGCGCGGCCGGATCGACGATCTCGAGGTGCTGTTCGAGCTGGCCGACGCCGAGGGCGACGCGGACGCCCGCGCCGAGGCGGAGGCCGAGCTGGAGGCCGTGCGCAAGGCGGTCGACGAGATGGAGGTGCGCACCCTCCTGTCCGGTGAGTACGACTCCCGTGAGGCGGTCGTGAACATCCGCGCCGAGGCCGGCGGGGTGGACGCCGCCGACTTCGCCGAGCAGCTGCAGCGGATGTATCTGCGCTGGGCCGAGCGCCACGGCTACAAGACCGAGATCTACGAGACGTCGTACGCGGAGGAGGCCGGCATCAAGTCGACCACCTTCGCCGTGCAGATCCCGTACGCCTACGGGACGCTCTCGGTCGAGCAGGGCACCCACCGCCTGGTGCGGATCTCGCCGTTCGACAACCAGGGCCGCCGCCAGACCTCCTTCGCGGGCGTCGAGGTGCTGCCGGTCGTCGAGCAGACCGACCACATCGAGATCGACGAGTCCGAGCTGCGGGTGGATGTCTACCGCTCCTCGGGCCCCGGCGGCCAGGGCGTCAACACCACCGACTCCGCGGTGCGGTTGACCCACATCCCCACCGGCATCGTCGTCTCCTGTCAGAACGAGCGCTCGCAGATCCAGAACAAGGCGACCGCGATGAACGTCCTCCAGGCCAAGCTGCTCGAGCGGCGCCGCCAGGAGGAGCAGGCCAAGATGGACGCGCTCAAGGGCGACGGCGGCAATTCCTGGGGCAACCAGATGCGTTCGTACGTCCTGCACCCGTACCAGATGGTCAAGGACCTGCGCACCGAGTTCGAGGTCGGCAATCCGCAGGCGGTGCTCGACGGTGAGCTCGACGGCTTCCTGGAGGCCGGGATCCGCTGGCGCAAGCAGCAGGAGCAGGGGAAGTAACCTTCCCGCTCCGCCCCCAACGGGCCCCGCACACCACGGTTTTGGTCACAGTCCTGTACCCATGCATGCCGCATCCACTTCCATAGCGGACATCTCGCATGCAATGGCCTTGACGATGATCTGAAAACTGGGAAGGCTGACGCGCGGCATGCGTATGACTGGGGCGCGTGTGAACGGGGGCCGGCGGACCGCCTCAGAGGGATGGGGACCGCGGAGAATGCGACACCCCGAGCCGTTGCCCCGTGCATAGCTGCTCCATTGACGAGTACAGCTACTGGGGGTAGCAGGCAGATGACGAAGAAGACGCGGCTGCGCGTTGCGCGTATAGCTGCCGGTGCGGTGATCGCCGCCGGCGCATCGCTCACCGCCGCCGGCGCCGCATCGGCCGTTGGTGTGGATGTCGGTATCGGCGGTGTGAACGTTTCCGCCAACGCGGACGAGAAGGGTCTGGACGTCGGTGTCGGCATCGGCACGGACGACCCGACCGACGGGCCCACCGACGACCCGACCGGGATTCCGACTGGGCCGACCGAGCCGACCCCGCCGACTCAGCCGCCGACGGGTGACCCGACCAAGCCGCCGACGAGCGAGCCCACCAAGCCGCCGACCGGTGAGCCCACCAAGCCGCCGACCGGCGAGCCGACTCAGCCGCCGACCGACGAGCCCACCGACGAGCCGACCGCCGGGCCGAGCTCGCCCGGCCAGGGTGGCGGCAGCGGTGGTGGCGACGAGAACACCTGCACGGTGGACCTCGACAGCACCAACTGCGACGACAACACCGGCACCGACAACGTCGGCTCCAAGCCGGTGGAGCAGGGCAAGGCCAAGGAGCAGCTGGCCGAGACCGGTTCCTCCGAGACCACGTTCCTGCTGGTCGGCGCCGCGACGATGATCGCCGGCGGTATCGGCTTCCGCTTTGTGCCGCGTCTGGTGAACCGCAACAACGTGGCCTGATCGCGCGCTCTACGCACAGCAAGGGGCCCGGAGCTCTCCAGAGCTCCGGGCCCCTTGCGCGTTCAGAGGGTGTGCCGTGCGTTCAGAGGGTGTGCCACACCCGAGGTACAGTCTGCGTAACGCTCGGTTACGCGGTCGCCATCTCATGCGCGAGCACGGCCACCGCGATGAGCGCCACCAGCAGCGCTATCAGCGCGGCCGGCGTCAGCCCACCGAAGATGCCGTCCTGCTGCAGGCGCTCCCTGCTGGCCCGGCAGACCGGGCAGCGGCCCTCGCTGACGGGGCTCGCGCAGTTGGCGCAGACGAGCCTGTCGTACGTCATGCGCTTTCTCCTCCCGCGCGGCGGTGCCGCAGTAGACACGGGACCAACGCCCAGCGAAATGGGTTTGTTCCCCTTCCACTGTGCCAGCTTCCGTCCGGTTCGGCGCGCCCCGCACGATTCCGTGCCGCATCCGTACCGGTTTCGTGGTCGTTTCAGCCGCCACGACAGGCGGTTTGTCAACCGTTTGACCCCAATAGTGCAGTGAAGAAACCCACCCACGCCGGACGGCGGACTGCGCGCCCGTACGCGCTTCGCGTATGGTCACGCTCACCGACGGGAGCCGCTTCGGCTGCAGCCCGTACCGCTACCCAGGTCACCGTGGTGCTCCAGTGATCCGATTCGACAACGTATCCAAGACATACCCCAAGCAGAACCGTCCCGCACTCCGGGATGTCTCGCTCGAGATCGAGAAGGGCGAGTTCGTCTTCCTCGTGGGCTCCTCGGGGTCGGGGAAGTCCACTTTCCTCCGGCTGCTCCTCCGCGAGGAGCGCGCCAGCCATGGCGCGGTCCATGTGCTGGGCAAGGATCTCGCGCGGCTGTCCAACTGGAAGGTGCCGCAGATGCGCCGCCAGTTGGGGACCGTCTTCCAGGATTTCCGGCTGCTCCCCAACAAGACGGTCGGGGAGAATGTCGCCTTCGCGCTCGAGGTGATCGGCAAGCCGCGCACCGCCATTCGGAAAACCGTCCCCGAGGTGCTCGATCTGGTGGGACTGGGCGGTAAAGACGACCGTATGCCCGGCGAGCTCTCCGGTGGTGAACAGCAGCGGGTGGCCATCGCCCGCGCGTTCGTCAACCGTCCGATGCTGCTGATCGCCGACGAGCCGACGGGAAACCTGGACCCGCAGACGTCCGTCGGCATCATGAAGCTGCTGGACCGGATCAACCGGACCGGCACCACCGTCGTCATGGCGACACACGACCAGCAGATCGTGGACCAGATGCGCAAGCGCGTGATCGAACTTGAGAAGGGCCGCCTCGTCCGCGACCAGTCCCGCGGCGTCTACGGCTACCAGCACTGAAAGGACGCCATGCGCGCCCAGTTCGTCCTGTCGGAGATCGGCGTCGGTCTCCGCCGCAATCTCACGATGACCTTCGCGGTCATCGTCTCCGTCGCCCTCTCGCTCGCCTTGTTCGGCGGGTCCCTGCTCATGCGCGAGCAGGTGAGCACGATGAAGGGCTACTGGTACGACAAGGTCAACGTCTCGATCTTCCTCTGCAATAAGAACGACAAGGAGACCGCGGCCAATTGCGCCAAGGGCGCGGTCACCGAGGCCCAGAAGGCAGAGATCAGCTCCGAGCTGAAGCGGATGAACATCGTCGAGTCCGTTCAGTTCGAGACCAGCGAGGAGGCCTACAAGCACTACAAGGAGCAGTTCGGCGACTCGCCGCTGGCCTCCTCGCTGACCCCGGACCAGATGCAGGAGTCCTTCCGCATCAAGCTGAAGGACCCCGAGCGTTTCGACGTCATCTCCACCGCCTTCGCCGCCCGCCCCGGGGTGCAGGAGGTCCAGGACCAGAAGAGACTGGTCGGCGACCTGTTCAATCTGCTCAACGGCATGAACTTCGCGGCGCTCGGCGTGATGACGCTGATGCTGATCGTCGCGTTGATGCTGATCGTCAACACGGTGCGGGTGTCGGCGTTCAGCCGCCGCCGGGAGACCGGGATCATGCGATTGGTCGGCGCGTCCAGCTTCTATATCCAGATGCCGTTCATCATGGAGGCCGCCATCGCGGGGCTGCTGGGCGCGGGCTTCGCCTGTGTACTGCTGGTGAGCGGGCAGTACTTCCTGGTCAACAACTGGCTGGTGGACAAGATCGATGTGATCAACTTCATCGGCTGGGACGCGGTGCTCGCCAAGCTGCCGCTGGTGCTCGCGATTGGCCTGCTCATGCCCGCGCTCGCGGCGTTCTTCGCGTTGCGCAAGTACCTCAAGGTGTGACATTCGCCTACGGCGCCGTACCGGACAACCCCCGGTACGGCGCCTGTTGGTGCCCTACACTCACCGGCATGTCGGGCCCGTGTTTGTTCGTCCATCCCCGCCGCATTCGCCGCGGGGCCGCCCTGACATTGGTCTTCGTGAGCGTGCTCGCCACCGGGGCGGCCGTCGGTTCCTGGGGCGCCGAGCCCGGACATGGCAAGGACCCCCAGCCCGCCGGGATGCCCGCTCGTGCCTATGTCGGCGCGGTCGAGAGCGACCAGGTCAAGGCGGCCGCGGCCGCGGCCCAGGAGGACGGGAAGTCCGGTTCGAAGGCCGCCCGCGAGGTGGTCAGCCGCAGCGGAGACCGGTGGGGCGCGGTCTACAGCGCCCGTGAGTACGAGGGCTTCCGCCAGAAGCTCGACGGTGCGTACGTCGGCGTCGGGATCTCCGCCCACCGGGACGCCCAGGGGCGGATCGCGGTCGAGCGCGTCGAGCCCGGCAGCCCCGCCCAGAAGGCCGGGATCCGGGCCGGCGACCGGCTGCGCACGGTCGACGGCGAGAACGTGACCGGGCGGCCGGTCACCGAGGTCGTGGCCCTGCTGCGCGGCCCCGCCGACGGCTCCCCGGGCACCCGGGTGGAGCTCGGGCTGGGGCGCGGCGGACACAAGTGGACGCAAGAGCTCCGCCGGGCCCGGCTGACCACGGACCCGGTGACCGTCGACCGGCTCAGCGGCTACGACGCCCATAGACCCGGCGCCGTCCGGATCAAGGTCGACTCGTTCACCAAGGGCACCGGCGAGCGGATCCGGCGGGCGGTGCGCGCCACCCCCCGGGGCGACGGCATCCTGCTCGATCTGCGAGGCAACTCCGGCGGGCTGGTCTCCGAGGCCGTCACCGCCGCCTCCTCGCTCCTCGACGGTGGCCTCGTCGCCACCTATGACGTCCGTGGTGACCAGCGAGTTCTCGACGCGCGGCCGGGCGGCGACACCGACAGCCCGCTGGTGGTGCTGGTCGACGGCGGCACCATGAGCGCCGCCGAGCTGCTCACCGGCGCGCTGCAGGACCGCGGCCGCGCCGTGGTCGTGGGTTCCCGCACCTTCGGCAAGGGCTCGGTGCAGATGCCGAGCGAACTGCCCGACGGCTCGGTCGCCGAGCTCACCGTGGGCCACTACCGGACCCCGGCCGGGCGGAACGTCGACGGCGAGGGCATCGACCCCGACCTGGCGGTCAAGGGCGACGACGGCCCGTCGGCCGAGGCGCGGGCGCGCACGGTATTGAGTGGCCTCGGGGGCGGGTCCTAGTGCGAGAATGGCCTGGCTATGGCTAAAGAGACGGGTCGCAAGCTGATCGCGCAGAACAAGAAGGCGCGGCACGACTATCACATCCTGGATACGTACGAGTGCGGTCTGGTGCTGACCGGGACCGAGGTGAAGTCGCTGCGCCAGGGGCGCGCCTCGCTCGTGGACGGCTTCGCCCAGCTCGACGGCGGCGAGGCATGGCTGCACAACGTGCACATCCCCGAGTACAGCCAGGGGACGTGGACCAACCACTCGGCGCGCCGCCGGCGGAAGCTGCTGCTGCACCGGGCGGAGATCGACAAGCTGATCGGCAAGACGCAGGAGACCGGGCACACCTTGGTGCCGCTGGCCCTGTACTTCAAGGACGGCCGGGCCAAGGTCGAGATCGCGCTGGCGAAGGGTAAGAAGGAGTACGACAAGCGCCAGACGCTGCGCGAGCGGCAGGACCGCCGGGAGTCCGAGCGGGCGATGTCCGCGGCGCGGCGGCGGCAGCGGGCCTGACCGCCCAGGGGGCCTGCTCTGCCCAGCGGGCCCGCTCTGCCCAGCGGGCCTGGTCAGGGCAGTGGGCCTGACCGGCCGGGCACGCGCCCCCCGGGGGACGGGAATGATGTGGCCCCGTCGCGCGTTGTTCACCTATGATGGCGCTGTGCCCCTCCGAGGGCGCGGCACCACCTTTGAGCAGTATCCAATTCAATAGCGAGCCACATGGGGATGATCGGTTTCGACAGCGGCTGTCGAAGCAGGAGAAGCGAGCCGAGGAAGCGGCAATGATCTCGTTAACCATATGTCGCAACCAATAATCGCCAACACCAAGCGCGATTCCTTCGCCCTCGCTGCCTAAGTAGCGACTTGCGAAGTGTCAGCCCGGGGCTGTTCCCGACCCGGATCCTGGCATCAGCTAGGGAACTAAACCACTAAGCCCGGTCACGGGGCGTAGTGGGAAATCAAACAGTGACTGAGCCCGTCGGAGACTTGTCCGCGTGATCTCCGGGGCCGAGAAAAGCACAGCGGACTGCGCTCGGAGAAGTCCTGATTCCACACCGGTGGACGCGGGTTCGATTCCCGCCATCTCCACTCATCCCATGTACGACGAGGGCCCCGCCATCCGGCGGGGCCCTCGTCGTGTTCCGGTGCTCATCGCCGCTCGGCCGGGTCCGGCGAGCGAGCGGCTTCCGAGAACAGGCTGATGACCCCGGCGGGGGCGTTGGCGCCGAAGACGAAGTCGATGGTGCGGTGGGCGGCGGCGGCCGCCTTCCGGCTCCGGGGGAACATTCCGCTCTCGTAGTCGGCGAGGGCCTGCTCGGTGTCGTCGGGGTGGGCGGCGATCGCCGTACCGAGTTCGGCGCCGTCGAGCATCGCGAGATTGGCTCCGTCTCCTCCGGGGACGGTCGCGTGCGCCGCGTCGCCGAGGAGGGTGACGCCGGGGACCCGGTCCCAGCGGTGGTCGTCCGGCAGCTCGTAGATGCTGCGCAGGACGGGTGCGGACGCGCCGTCGGTGATCAAGGCCAGCAGTTCCGGTGCCCAGCCGTCGAACTCGGCCGCCACCCGTGCCTTCGCCGCCGGGGCGTCGGTGAAGTCGATCGCGTCGAACCACTCCACAGGACGGTGCAGCACGACGTAGGTGTGGATGACGTCACCGGCTTCCCGGTGGGCGAGGAATCCCCTGCCCGGGACCAGGGCGTACAGGGCGCCGTTCCCGACGAGGCCCGCCACGCGCGGGTGGGCCGTGTCGACGTCGTGCAGGTAGGTGTCGACGTAGCTCATGCCCGAGTACACCGGCCGTGCGTCCGACAGCAGCGCCCGGACCCTGGACCAGACCCCGTCGGCGCCCACGAGGACGTCGGACACGGCCGACGAACCATCCGCGAACGACACCTGGTGCCGTCCGTCCCCGACGGGGGTCGCCGAGACGAGCTTCTTGTCCCATCGCACCGTGCCGGGCGGCAGTGCTTCGAGCAGGATCCGGCGGATGTCGCCGCGCAGGGTTTCCGGCCGTGCCAGGGAGCCGTCGTCCGGCCGGTCGACGACCACGCGTCCCCGCTCGTCGACGACGCGTCGTGCCCCGCCGCCCCGGTGGATGATCGAGCGGTACTCCTCGGTGAGCCCGGCCATCTCCAGGGCGAGCTGGCCGTCCTCTTCGTGGAGGTCGAGCTGTCCTCCCTGGGTGCGGACGCCCGCGGACTTCTCGGCCTCGTAGACGGTGGCGGGGATGTGGTGGAGATGCAGGATCCGGGCGAGCGTGAGTCCGCCGAGGCCGGCGCCGATGATCGAGACCGAGGGCGTCATGGGAAGTCCTTTCGCGATGGGCTGCCTCTCACCCTATGACGAACATTGTTCTGACGCCGATCATTGTTCGTCAACGAGTAGAGTGGCGCCGTGGCAGGACGACGGGCAGCACGTGACGCAATCTCCCGGGACCAGTGGGCGGCGCTGATCTCGGCCCAGAACGGCGCCTCGGAAACCGGGGCGCGCCGGGCCGCCGGCCGGGAGAAGACCCCCATCACGGTGGAGCGCATCATCGACGCCGCTCTCCAGGCCGTCGAGGAGGGTGGCTTCGAGGACCTGACGATGCGCATGGTCGCGACGAGGCTCGGGACCGGCCCCGCCTCGTTGTACGCGCATGTGCGTAACCGGGCGGAACTCGGCGACCTGCTCATCGGCAGGCTCTGCTCCCAGGTCGCGCTCCCCGCACCGGACCCCGCGTGCTGGCGGGACCAGTTCATGGACGTATGCGCACAGCTGCGCGATCAGTTTCTGCGCTACCCCGGTATCGCGCAGGCCGCCCTCGCCGTGGTGCCCGCCGATCTGGCGACCCTGCGGGTCGGCGAGGGGATGCTCGCGATCCTGCTCGCCAGTGGCGCGCCCGCCCGCCAGGCGGCCTGGACCAGTGACGCGGCCTTCCTCTACATCACGGGCTACTGCCTGGAGGCATCCGCGGCCCGGCGGCAGAGCGAGGACGTCGACGGCCGGGTGATCGACCGCGCCGAGATCGAGGAGCGGCTCCGCATGCTGCCGCCCGACCTGTTCCCCCATACCGTCGCCCATGCGCGGGAGCTCACCTCGGGCACCGGACACGACCGGTTCACCTTCACCCTCACCCTGCTGCTGCAGGGGCTGGTTCCGTCACGGCTGTGAACAGCCTCAGCACGCCAAACGCTTCACCGCCCGCCCTGACCGCCCGCCCATCCGCCGTCCGCGCCCAAGGGTGGGGTTCCTCCTCCAAATCGGCCCTCAGCTCAGGTGAGGCGGTGTTCCCAGCGCAACGCGGGGCTGTCGCCGATCCAGTACCTATGGGAGCGGGGGGTGATGCGGAGCCGCATCGCACTGATGTCGGGGCGTCCGGCGTCCTGCCAGGCGATGAGCGCCCGCTGGATGTCGTCCCACAGTGCCACCGGTCCGCCTTGCCGGACGGTCCAGCCGGAGCCGTTCCCAGCGAACGTGGCGAAGGATTCACGGTCGGCGTCGAAGACGTAGAGCTGTCGGCGGCCATCGCTCCCGGTGGCGCGTACGAGCTGGGCGCCGGGTGCGGCGAGCTGGGCGAGGAGGGCGGGCATCCACTCTTCCAGCAGCGCCGGCGGCACTTTCGCCGCACGCTCGCTGTCGGCGTAGGCGGTGCGCGCCGACAGGTCCCGCGGCGAGCGGTACCACGACCTGGGAGCGGGCCTGCATGAACGACGACTCCCCGATGATCCGCCCCTCGGCTGTGCCGTCCTCGTTCACGGTGACCTTGGCGAGGCCGGTGCCGTACGCCCAGGAGCGTGGTGCGGTGACGTCGGCCGTCGGCGGTCAGCCGATGTCCAGGACCGCCTTGCCGTGGAGGCGGCGGTCCAGGAGTGCGGTGACGGCCTCCTCGGCCCGGTCCCAGCCGCCGCGCCAGGTGATCTGGGGGTCGAGGTCGCCCGCCGCGACGCGCTCCGCGAGCCAGCCGAGGTCCGGGCCGATGGCGGCGCCGTCCAGCAGGTAGAAGGTGACGATCGAGCGGTCGTGGCGGCCTTCGTTGCCGTAGAGGGCGCCGAACGGGAAGGTCTCGGGCTGGCCCGTGACATGGCCGACGGAGACCAGGGTGCCGTGCGCGGCGAGCTTGTCGTACGCCGCCACCAGCTGCGGTCCGCCGACGTTGTCGACCACTCCGTGCAGCGGCTCGTCGATCTCGGCCGGGTCCCTGACCACCTGGTGGGCGCCCAGTGTCCGCAGGCCGTCGCCGTGGGCGGCCGGGTCGCCGGTGGAGGCGATGACATGGGCGCCGCCGAGCCGGGCGAGCTGGACGGCGTAGCGGCCGACGCCGCCGGTGGCGCCCGTGACCAGGATGCGCCGGCCGAGGGTGTCGCCGATCCGGCGCAGGGCGCGCAGGGCGCTGGCGCCCGCGACCGGGATGGTGCTGATCGCGCCGGGGTCGGCGCCGGTGGGCGGGACGCCGAGCATCGCGGTGTCCACCGCGCGCAGCTCCGCCCAGCCGCCGTCCGCGCCCAGGGTGACGACGGGGGTTCCGGCGGCCGGTCCGGAGCCGTCGGCGGCCGCGCGCTCGACCACCCCGGCGGCGTCCCAGCCCAGCACGGTGCCCTCGGGGGCCTCGGTGCGGTGGGCGACCTCGCCGTAGTTGAGGGAGGTGGCGGTCACCCGTACCAGCGCCTGGTGCGGGGCGGGTTCGGGGTCGGCGGCCTCGCCGAGGCGGAGGCCGGAGGGGGCGGAGTGGTCAACGAGCAGGGCACGCATGGTGGTTCGCCTTTCGGTGAAGGGTGACGATCACAGTTATGCCACTGAGTGGCAAAAGCGCGCAAGTGGCACCGTCGTTGACGGTTACACTTTTCGCCGTGACTGCCGCTCCTCACTCCTCACTGCGCGAACGCAAGAAGCGGCGCACCCGCCAGGCCCTGATAGACACCGCGCTGGAGCTGTTCACCCGGCGCGGCTTCGGCGGGGTGACGCTGGATGAGCTGTGCGAGGAGGTGGAGGTCTCCAAGCGCACCTTCTTCCGCACCTTCACCAGCAAGGAAGATGTCGCGATGGCCCCCGACCAGGACCTGTGGCGGGCCTTCCTGGAGGAGCTGGAGACCGCGGACCCGGGCACGCTGCCCGTGGTGGAGCTGGGGCGGGACGCGCTGCTGGCCGCGCTGGAGCGGATGGACGACGAGGGCTGGGCCCGGCGGATGCTGCTCAGCCGGCGGCTGGCCGAGCGGACCCCCTCGATGGGCGCCCACGGTCTGCAGTTCTGCGAGGCCACCACGCAGCAGGCGCTGGAGATCCTGCACCGCAGGTTCGGCCTCGGAGGGCCGGGCGATCTGCGGCCGCGGCTGGCCGTGGACATGCTGATCGCCGCGTTCCACGGGGCGCTGGCGAGTTGGGTGGCACAGGCCGAAGAGGCGACTGACGCGGTACGTGACGAGCCGCCCACCACGGAGGAGCTGGCCGCCCGCCTCCGCGAGGCCGTCGCCGCCCTCCCCGGCAGCCTCGCGCTGCCCACCACGCCCGGCGGGGACGGCGGTTGATGTTCGGGCCTGGCCGCCCGTGTACGGCCCCTGCGGCTTCGCGTCGCCTCGGGCGGCCTGCCGCCGTGCGCGGTTGATGAGTGACGCCCCACGTCGGCCTGCCCTTGGGGCCCGCGCCCTCTGCGCCGGCGACGGCTGACGGCAGCCGGACCAGGCCGCCCGTGGCCGGCCCAAGTGGCCCGCCCACGGCGGTGCCCCCGCCTTCCGCCCCGCGGGCCACGGTCACATGAAGGCGATCAGCAGGCCGAGGCCGAGGAACAGCGAGCCCATCAGGATCATGCCCAGCGCCGGGCCCACCAACTGGCGCCGCATGTCCACCCGCGCCTTGTGCGAGCTGCCCGGGAGGTACACCACGCCCACTCTCCGGCCGGTCGCCAGCCCCATCCCGACGCCCTGGATCGCGGTCTTGAACTCCACCACATAGCCCTGGTGGTCGTGGAACCGGATGACCGGCGTCTGGATCGTGCTGTCGTCCCTGCGGCTCACGACGTTGGCGACCACCAGCCCCTCCGTACGGAGCCCCTCGCGACGCAGCCGTCGCACCAGCCGGACGTCGCGGACGGCGCAGGCGTAGGTGAGCAGGCCGACCGCGATACACAGCAGATCGGCTCCGGGCACGGCCATCGCTGAACCGCCTCTCGTCGTGTTCGGAGTGTTCGGAGTGTTCAAAGCGTTCGGAGTGTTCGCATCCCTGTGTTCGCGTCCCCTGCCTACCACAGGAGACGCGTCGATCCGGAGCTTCGGTTGCCGCCCGCGCGCTCTGTCGCGAAATGACGGCGTGCGGGATCCTCCCGTGACATGAGCAGACCCATGAAGCGTCGTGTGAGCGGCTGGATCTGGCCCCTCGTCATCGGACTCGCCTGCACCCTCACCTGGAGCTCGCCCGCCGGTGCGGACACCTCCCGCGCCGGGATCGGCGACGCCCTCGACACCATCCTCGCCGACCCCCTGCTGAAGGGCGGCGCGGCCGGGGTGGTGGTCGCCGACGCCGACTCCGGCGCCGCCCTCTACCGGCACCGGGCCGACGACCGGCTGATGCCCGCCTCCAACACCAAGCTGTTCACCTCGGCCGCCGCCATGGGGCTGCTCGGCCCCGACCACCGCTTCGGCACCGATGTGCTGACCGACGGCAGCCGCCACGGCCGTACGCTCCGGGGCGATCTGTATCTGCGCGGCACCGGCGATCCCACGATGCTGGCCGGGGACTACGACCGCCTGGCCAAGAGCGTCGCCGACGCGGGCTTCACCAAGGTCACCGGGCGGCTGATCGCCGATGACACCCGCTTCGACGCGCAGCGGGTGGGCCGCTCCTGGGCGGCCGACGACGAGTCCTCGTACTACGCGGCGCAGATCTCCGCGCTGACGCTCGCCCCGGACACCGACTACGACGCGGGCAGCGTCATCGTGGAGGTGGCCCCGGGCGCGGCCGCCGGCGACCGGCCGAAGGTCACCGTCACGCCGCCGAACTCCTACGTACGGATCGACAACCGCGCGACCACCGGAAACGGCGGCCTCACCGTCGAGCGCGGGCACGGCTCCAACACCATCACCGTCAGCGGCGCGATTCCGGCCGGGGCGGCGACCGCCAAGGAGTGGGTCAGCGTCTGGGAGCCCACCGGCTACGCCGCCTCGGTCTTCGCCGACGCCCTCGACCGGCACGGCGTCCGCGTGGCCGGGCCCACCCGCGTGGGCCGGGCCGCTCCGGCGGACGCCCGGACGCTCGCCGAGCACCGCTCCATGCCGCTCAAGGAGCTGCTGATCCCCTTCATGAAGCTGTCCAACAACATCCACGCCGAGGCGCTCACCAAGGCCATCGGCTATGCGACGGCCGGTCGCGGCACCTGGGACGCGGGGCTCTCCGCCATCGCCGACTGGCTGAAGAAGCAGGGCGTGGACACCGGCGCGGTGCGCCAGGTCGACGGCTCGGGGCTGTCCCGGATGGACAACATCGCGGCCGGGCGCCTCACCGAACTGCTGCTGTCGGTGCGCGACGAGCCCTGGTACGCCGACTGGTACGCCTCGCTGCCGGTGGCCTGCGCCCCGGACCGGTTCGTCGGAGGCACGCTGCGGACGCGGATGTGCGCCACCCCGGCGGCCGGCAACGCACGCGGCAAGACCGGCTCCCTGACCGGCGCCTCCGCGCTCTCCGGCTATGTCACCGACGCGGACGGCAGGGAGCTGGTCTACAGCGTCGTCCTCAACAACTACCTCGCGGATTCGGTGAAGAGTCTGGAGGACGCGATCGTGGTGACGCTCGCGAAGTCCGGAGCGGGCCATGCGGAGGCGGTGCGGCCCCGTGCCGTACGGGGCGCCACGGCCGACGCCGGACCCACGGCCGACGCCGGACTCGAATGCGCCTGGGCCAAGCCCCGGCGCTGCTGAGCGCTCCGCGGGAGGTGTCGCGAGGTGCGGTCGTTCCTCCGCGGCTGTGTCGTGGCCGGCCACGCGGCGGAGCCGCATATCGACACAGCCGCGGCGGAGCCGCACATCGTCAGAGCGACAGCGTCAGCGCCGCCGTTCCCGCCGCCGCCTCGGCCGACGGGCCGCCGGCCACCTCCAGCCGCCAGGGCGCCGAGGTGCCGGTGGCCTCGGCGCGCAGCTCCGCCCCGTCCCGGACGACGGTGAAGGTGGCGGCCGTCGTGCCGTCCGGCCGCGGCACCCGCACCGTGACCGGGCGGCCCGCCGCCGGTTCGTACACCCGCAGGGTGATCCCGTCCGCCCAGTCGGCGTCGGGGCGGTCGTCGGCCGCCCCGAACGGGATCACCGCTCCGGGCCGGGCCAGCAGCGGGACGCTGAGGAAGCCGTGGGTCTCGCGCACCCAGCGCGGGCCGTGCACCGTCCGCCCGCTGGACACATGTGTCCAGACGCCGTCGGGCACGTAGTAGCTCACCTCGCCCTCGTCGTCGAAGACCGGGGCGACCAGCAGCTCCCCGCCGAGCATGTACTGCCGCTCCAGACCCGCGCATCCCGGGTCGTCGGGGAACTCCAGGACCATGGCGCGCATCACCGGGACGCCCTCGGTGTGCGCCTGCCGCGCCGCCTCGTACAGATACGGCATCAGCCGCAGCTTCAGCCGGGTGAAGTGGCGCAGCACCTCGACCGACTCCTCGTCGAAGTGCCACGGCACCCGGTAGGAGGACGAGCCGTGCAGTCTGCTGTGCGAGGACAGCAGCCCGAAGGCGATCCACCGCTTGAACAGGGCCGGGTCCGGGGTGCCCTCGAAGCCGCCGATGTCATGGCTCCAGAAGCCGAAGCCGGAAAGACCCAGCGAGAGCCCGCCGCGCAGCGATTCGGCCATCGCCTCGTAGGTGGACTCGCAGTCGCCGCCCCAGTGCACCGGGAACCGCTGGCCGCCCGCCGTGGCCGAGCGCGCGAAGACCACCGCCTCGCGCTCACCGCGCCGCTCGCGCAGCGCCTCGTGGACGGTGCGGTTGTAGAGGTGGGTGTAGTAGTTGTGCATCCGCTCGGGGTCGGAGCCGTCCGCGTACACCACATCCAACGGCACCCGCTCGCCGAAGTCGGTCTTGAAGCAGTCCACGCCCATGTCCAGCAGCGCGGTCAGCTTGGCCGCGTACCAGGCGCGGGCGTCGGGGCTGGTGAAGTCCACCAGCGCCATGCCCGGCTGCCACAGGTCCCACTGCCACACCGAGCCGTCCGGCCGCTTGAGCAGATGGCCGGCCGCCTTGCCCTCGGCGAAGAGCGGGGAGCGCTGGCCGATGTACGGATTGATCCAGACGCAGATGCGCAGGTCCCGTTCGCGCAGCCGGCGCAGCATGCCCTCCGGGTCGGGGAAGACCCGCGGATCCCAGGTGAAGTCGCACCACTGGTACTCGCGCATCCAGAAGCAGTCGAAGTGGAAGACGGACAGCGGCAGTCCGCGCTCGGCCATGCCGTCGACGAAGCCGGTGACCGTCTCCTCGTCGTAGGAGGTGGTGAAGGAGGTGGACAGCCACAGCCCGAAGGACCAGGCGGGCGGCAGCGCGGGGCGGCCGGTGAGTGCGGTGTAGCGGCGCAGGATCTCCTTGGGGGTGGGGCCGTGGATGACGTAGTACGTGAGCTCCTGGTCCCGGGCGCTGAACTGGATCCGGGAGACCGCCTCCGAGCCGACCTCGAAGGAGACCCGCCCGGGGTGGTCGACGAAGACGCCGTAGCCCGCGTCGGTGAGGAAGAACGGGACGTTCTTGTACGCCTGTTCGGTGGCGGTGCCGCCGTCGGCGTTCCAGATGTCGGTGGCCTGGCCGTTCCGCACCAGCGGGCCGAAGCGCTCGCCGAGGCCGTAGACGGAGGTGCCGACCCGCAGCGCGAGCCGTTCGCGCAGGTGGTGGTGGCCGTCGGGGGTCTCCATGATGCCCATGTCCTTGGCGCCGCTGCTGGTGAGCGTGCGCCCGGCCGCCTCGAAGTCCATCCGCCAGGGCCCGGTGCGGGCGAAGCGCACCGAGAGCGCGCCCGAGGTGAGCCGGGCCTCCTCGGCGTCGCGGCTCACCTCGGCGGCGCACTCCTGGCGGGCGATCTCGAAGGACGGGCCGCGCTCCACCCCGCCGGCGAAGTGGGTGATCCGGACGGCGATGACATCGGGCATGGGGGAGGTGCAGGTCAGGGTGAGGGCGGGGCCCTTGAGCAGATCGCCGCGGTGGCGGACGGGATGGGTGGGGGCGTGGACGGTGAGGGTGCCGGGGCAGGTCTCCACATCGAGCACCCCCTGCGGGTACGCGGCGCGGACGCCCTCGCGCAGCCGCCAGTAGCCGTCGCTGAACTTCATGCGGCCCTCCTCGTCATTTGACCGCGCCCATGGCGATGCCACGGGTCAGGGTCCGCTGGAAGATCAGGAAGAAGCAGAACGCGGGGAGCACCCCGAGCAGGGCCGCCGCGTTGGTCATGGTGGCGTCCATCAGCCGCTGGCCCTGGAGGACGCCGAGCGCCACCGAGACCGTCTGGTTGTCGTTGGAGATCAGCATCACCAGGGGCAGCAGGAACTCGTTCCAGGTCCAGATGAAGAAGAAGACCAGCAGCACCCCGAGGGTGGGGCGGCTGACCGGCACCACCACCCGCCACAGCACCTGCCACTTGTTGGCGCCGTCGATCCGGGCCGCCTCGATGACCTCCTTGGGGAAGGCGCCGAGCACGGAGGAGAGCAGATAGGTGCCGAAGGCCGACTGGATCACGGTGAAGACGATGATCACGCTCAGCCGGGTGTCGTACAGGCCCACCTGCTTGGACAGGTAGTAGACGGGATAGACCAGGGCCTCCTGCGGCAGCATGTTGGCCAGCACGAAGAAGGCCAGCACCCAGGGGCGGCCCCTGACCCGCCCGATGCCGATCGCATACGCGTTGAGCACCGACAGCAGCGCGGCGAGCACCGCCACCGAGCCCGATATCAGCGCTGAGTTGAAGAGCTTCCGGCCGAAGTCCACCCGCTGCCAGAAGTCCCGCAGCCCGTCCAGATGGATCCCCTCGGGCAGGCTCAGCGGGCCGTTCGCCGAGTACTCCGCGGGCGATTTCACCGCGTTGAGGGCCACCACGAGAAACGGCAGCACCATGAGAGCGGCCGCCACGGTCAGCGCGGCCAAGACGGGGTAGCGGGTGGGCGCGCGATGTCCCTTGACGGCGTTCACCGGTCCTCCGCCCGGGTTTGCAGGCGCAAGGCCACCAGGGCCAGCGCCAGGATGATCACGGTGAGGGCGGTGGAGACCGCGGAGCCGTAGCCGACCTGCGTCTTCTCGAAGAAGGACTGGAAGGAGAAGTACGAGGGGACATTGGTGGCCCCACCGGGCCCGCCCTTGGTGAGCACATACACCGCGCCGAAGACCTTCAGCGCCGCGATGGTGCACCACAGCAGCACGACGGAGATCTCCGGGCGGATCTGCGGCAGCGTCACATGCCAGAACCGCCGCCACCACGAGGCCCCGTCCAGCTCGGCCGCCTCGTGCAGGGACGGATCGGCGCGCTGCAGCCCCGCCATGAAGACCACCAGCGGAAAGCCGAGCTGGACCCACACCATCACGGCCATCACGCTGTACAGCGCGAAGTCCGGGTCGCCCAGCCAGTCATGGCGCAGCGAGCCGAGGCCGACGGCGTCCAGCGCCTCGTTCAGCGCGCCGCCCTCCGGGGCCAGGATCCAGCTCCAGACGATCCCGGCCACCGCGATCGGCAGGACCTGCGGCAGATAGAAGCAGGCGCGCAGCACGCTCGCGGTGCGGGTGCCGATGTGCTTGGCGATGTAGTCGAAGAGCGCGGCGGCCAGCACCAGGCCCAGCGCGGTGGGGAGCACCGCCATCGCCACCACCATGGCGAGGCTGTGCCGGAAGGACTCCCAGAAGGCGGAGTCGTCCAGCAGGGCGCGGTAGTTGTCGAGACCGGCCCACTTCGGGCTGCCCACCCCCTGCCAGTGGGTGAGGCTGATCCCGGTGTTCATCAGGAACGGGACGACGATGACGGCGAGGAAGGCGAGCGCGCCGGGGAGCAGGAAGAGGGCGTACGGATACTCGCGGCGGCGCCCTTGTACGGCGTGGCTGTCCGGTACGCCGGGGCTGTGGGTGCTCATCGGGAGCTCATCCCTTCGGCGCGCCCGCGTCGTACGCCTTCTTCAGCGCGTCCAGATACGCCTCGGGATCCGCGCTGCCGGTGATCAGCTTCTGGGTCTCGGAGACGAGGGTGTCGTAGAAGCCGGGGACCGGCCAGTCGGGGTAGAAGGCCAGGCCGTCGCCGTCGGCGTAGGCGGTGAAGTCCTGGATCAGGCGCTTGGACTGGGGATCGGTGATCGCCGACGGATCGGCGGCCACGGGCACGCCGCCGTGGTTGCCGAGGGTGTTCTGGATGCCCTTCTTCATCGTGATGTCGATGAAGTCGTAGGCGAGCTCCTTGTTCTTGGCGCCCTTGGGGACGACCCAGAGATTGCCGCCGGAGCCGAGCGTGAGCTTGGAGCCGGGGAAGGGGAAGGTGCCCCACTGGTCCTTCATCTCGGAGGTGAAGCGGCCGAACCACCAGCTGCCGGAGAAGAACATCGGGTACTTCCCCGCGATGAAGGCCGCGCCCGCGTCCTCGGCTTTCGCCCCGCTCGAACTCTTGGCGACATAGCCCTTCTTCACCCAGTCGGCGAAGGTGGTGGCGCCATAGGTCCAGGCGGCGTCGTGGAAGTCCGGCTTGCCCTGGTACTGCTCGTAGGCGTCCACCCAGGACCGGTCGGCCTTGGTGAGGGCGAGCTGGTAGACGTACTGGTGGGCGGGGTATTCGGCGCCCGCGCTGGCGAGCGGGGTGACGCCCTTGTCCTGGAACGCCTGGAGGGCGGCGGTGAATTCGGCGAAGGTGGTCGGGACCTTGATGTGGTGCTTCGCGAAGAGGGTCTTGTTGTAGAAGACCATCGTGTACTCGGCGTAGTTGGGAATCCCGTACCAATTGCCGGAGCCCATCACGCCCTGGGCGTCGTAGCGGCTGGTGGTGCGCACCCCGGGGCTGAGCGGCTTGTCCCAGCCGTGTTTGGTGACCTGGGGCGTGAGGTCGGTGAGGAGGCCCTGTTTGGAGAGCAGCCCGGTGGTGGCGTTGCCCTTGTTGTACTCCATCAGGTCGGGTGCGTCACCGGAGTTGAGGACCATCGAGGCGGTCTTCTGGATCTGTTCGAAGCCCTTCTCCTCGACCTTCACCGTGACGCCCGGATGGCTCTTCTTGAACTCCGCGATCGCCTGCTTCCAGGCGATGCCCATGGCGCTGTTGGGCGCCTCGTAGTGCCACAGCCTGAGCGACTTGCCGTCCCCGGCCTCGTCCCCGCCGCCCCCGCAACCCGCCATGACCAGGGCTCCCGCGAGTGCGGCCGCGATGAAGGCCACCGTTCGTTTCGTCCGTTTCCGTGCCGTCAACATCCGCTGCCTCCGGGAGGGTGGGAAGGAATGGCGCACGTGCAACGTTCGTCGAGGTTCGTCGAAGCGCTTCGATGGGGAGAGGTATACGAGGGGTGGGATGAATATGTCAATGCCATTGACAAAACGGGCAGGGAGCGGGCATGAGCGTTGCGGGAAGGTCTCAGCCCCGATGGACCTGGCGCACCGTGCGGAGGAAGGCGCCCAGGACGCTCGGCACCGTGCCGAAGCGATGCGCGAGGTGGAACTCCAGCCCGGCGGCGGCCGGTTCCAGCGGCAGCAGGGTCACCCCCACATGCCGGAACCGCCGCATCCCCGCCGGTCCGATGCCGATCCCCAGCCCGCAGGCGACCAGCCCGAGCAGGGTGTGCAGATTGTGAGCCTCATGCGCGATCCTCGGCTCGACCCCGGCGGCGCGGCAAACGGCGAGCGCCACATCGGCGGCGGCGGGCTCGGCCTGCCGCGAGGAGAGGATCAGCGGCTCGCCGTCCAGCGCCCGTACGGGCACGGACGCGGCGCCGGTCAGCGGATGGCCGGACGGCACCGCCGCCACCAGGGTCTCCCGGCCCAGTGGGACGCTGGCCAGCCGCCGCCGGGCGGCCGCGGGCGGCGGGCCGCAGATGACCCCGGCGTCCAGGCTGCCGTCCAGCAGCGCCTCGATCTGCCGGGTGCTGGGGAGTTCGCGCAGCTCCAGCCGGACCTGCGGGCGGCGGGTCCGGAAGGCGGTGAGCACCTCGGGCAGCACGGCGGCCAGCGCGGTGCCGAGGAAGCCGATGGCGAGCGAACCGGTCTCGCCCCGGCCGGCGTCGGCCGCGTCCCGTACGGCGAGGTCGAGATGGTCCAGCACCTGCCGGGCCCGGGCCAGGAACGCCTCACCCGCGGCGGTGGGCCGCACCCCGTGCCCGGTGCGGTCGAAGAGCTGTACGCCCAACTCGGTCTCCAGCGCCTTGATCTGCTGGGACAGCGGCGGCTGCCGGATGCCCAGCGCGGCGGCGGCCCGGCCGAAGTGGGCGTGCTCGGAGAGGGCGAGCGCATAACGCAGATGGCGCAGCTCCATGAGGGCCAAGCCTATATCTGATCGCGAATAATCCCTTCACCTCTCATATATCAAAGGAGAAAGTACCGGGGTGCCGGTGCTCGACTGGCCCGCATGAACGTGACACGAGAACAGCGAGAGCACCAGGAACGCCGGGAACACCAAGAGCACCAACAGCACCAAGACCACCAAGAACATTGCGAAACGACGATCGAGGACGTACGGCTGCACTGGGTACGGGCGGGGTCGGGAACCCCCGTCGTCCTGCTCCACGGCTGGCCGCAGACCTGGTACGCCTGGCGCAAGGTGATCCCCGAACTCGCCCGCGACCACGAGGTGTTCGCGGTGGACCTGCCGGGCCTCGGCGACTCGGGCTCCTCCCCGCGCGGCCACGGCGTCCGGATCGCCGCCGACCTCCTCGACGACTGGCGCGCCGGACTGGGCCTGGATCAGGTCCATGTCGTCGGCCACGATCTGGGCGGCCCCATCGGCTATGCGTGGGCCGCCGCCCACCCCGCCCATGTGCGCAGCTTCACCCTGCTCGCCGTGCCGCTGCACGGCTTCGGGCTGAGTGAGCTGATCGCCCGCGCCGGGCTCTGGCACTTCGGCTTCTTCTCGGTGCCCGGTCTCGCGGAGCAGCTGGCGGCGGGCCGGGAGCGGATCCTGCTGGAGCACTTCTACGCACACGCCATGGAGAGCGGGGCCATCCGCCCCGCCGATGTCGACACCTATCTGAGCAGCTACACCCGGCCGGGCCGGCTGGCCAACGGCTTCGCGTACTACCGCAACGCCCCCGCGGACACGGCCGCCCTCACCGAACTCGCCCGCACGAGGCTGCCGATGCCCACCCTGGCCGTCGGCTGCGGCCGGGCCGGGGGCGCGGCCCCTCTCCACAGCCTCGGCCAGGTCGCCCCGGCGACCCGCGGTGCCGTGCTCGACGACAGCGGCCACTACCTCCCGGAGGAGCGCCCGGGCCCCTTGCTGTCGCTGCTCAGGCCCTTCCTGGCGGAGGCGGACGGGTCCGTACCGCTATGACGCTTCCAGATCACCAGACAGTGATCTGGAAGATGTAGACACGCTCATGCCGGGGAACCACCTGGCAGAAGAACATGCCGCCGGGCACAAGAACGTTCTCGCCGCGAGGGGAGGATCCCTGGTAAGCCGTGCCGTCCAGGTACAGGGCGGCAGCCGCGCGGACCAGTTCGTCCGCCTTCTTCTCCACTTCGGCGATCAGAGCTGGTGGGGGCGCCGTCCACGACATGATCTTCGCTGGGCTCGTACTCCCAAGCCCAGCTCACGCCGTGTTCTCCCGAGCTTCGTTCACCACGGCCAGGAGCTCCTTGGTAGCGGCCCGCCAGGCTGGATCGTCCTTGTCGAGAGTGTGCACCGCGTGCTCCGCGTTACGCCGTCGCGCGGCCAGGTCTGGGCGGCGTTCGATCTCGACTTCCCCGGCCCAGATGGTCAGCCACTGACGGATGGGGCCGAGGTTGTTATGTTCGGCGGCCAATGCGAACGCCTCATCCTTCTGAAGGTCCATCTCGCCGAGCCGATGGGGCGCTACCCGGGCGAGTGCGAGGCGCAGCGCTTGTGGGGTGCGTTCTGGCCGGGGGATGAGGCCATCGGCGGGCGGCTCGACGGGATGTGCGCTCATGGTTTCCTCCGGGCTGATCGGTGTCCGTACGCACCGTACTGGCCTTGAGGAGGCCCGCGCGCGGCTCGGTGACGTGTATGAGGAATCAGGCCGACGGTAGCGGGGCCCGCAGACGACCCCGGCCCGACCAGGCGATGGTGAAGGCGAGGGCGGCTGCCGTCGCCGGGGTGAGATAGGCCGAGGTGGGGGCCAGGTGGTCCACCGTCCAGCCGCCCACCGCGGCGCCCGTGGAGATGCCGATGAGCAGGCCGGTGTACACGGTGGTCATCCCCTCGTTGAGGCGGGACGACGGGAGCAGACGGTGGACCAGGGTCATGCCGGTGATCATCGTGGGGGCCGTGGCCATGCCCGCCAGGAAGAGCAGCGGGGCGAGGGTGGCGAGGCTGTGGGCGGTCAGGAGGGGGAGGACGGCCAGGGCCATCGCGGCCACGCCCGCCACCATGCGGCCCCCGGCCGTACCGCGCGGTGGCAGCGCGCCGAAGACCAGCCCGGCGGCGCAGGACCCGGCGGCCTGGAGGGCGAGGACGGCGCTGCTCGCCGTGGAGCCCCCGTACGAGCCGACGGCGGCGACCGTCGCCACCTCCATCGAGCCGAAGACCGCACCGGTCGCGAGGAAGGTCAGCAGGACGACCCGCAGGGCGGGGGTGAGGAGCACGCGGCCCCGGGTGGAGTGCGGTTCCGGCGGTGGTTCGGTGCGGCGCTGGGCGGCGAACAGCAGGGTGCCGGTGAGCAGCAGCGCCGCCGCCGTGACCAGCCCCGCCTCGGGTAGCACCGCCGTGCACAGCACCATGGCCAGCGCGGGCCCGGCCATGAAGCAGACCTCGTCGACGACCTGCTCGAAGGAGGCGGCGGTGTGCCGGGCGGCCGGGTCGTCGCGGTGCAGCGCGGCCCAGCGGGCGCGGGTCATCGCGCCCAGGCTGGGCACGCCGGACGAGCCCGCCGCGCAGCAGAACAGCGCCCAGGCCGGGGCGGCGAGGTGGACGCACAGCACCATGGCGGTCGCCCCGGCCACGAAGACGAGGACGGCGGGAACCGCGACCCTGGCCTGCCCGTACCGGTCGACCAGCCGCCCCAGCAGCGGCCCCGCGACCGCCGTCACCGCGACTCCGGTCGCCGAGACGGCGCCCGCGAGCGCGTAGGAGTCCCGCACCGTGGCGATCATCAGCACCGTGGAGACGCCGAGCATCGAGCCCGGCAGCCGTCCGACGAGGGCCGCGAGCGTGAAGGCGAGCGCACCGGGGGCGGCGAAGAGCCGGCGGTACGGGGCGAGCGGCGACCGGCGGCGGCGCGGTGGGGCGGGAGCGGCGCCGGGCCGGGAAGCTGGCCGGGAAGCGGGCCGGGAGGCGGGGCGGGTGGGACGCGGCACGACGGGCCGGGAGGCGAGGAAGAGGATCACCCCACCACGGTCGCGGGGCCGCCCGGGGCCGGTCCAACACCTGATCCGGGCCCATTCACGCATAACCGTTGTCAATGCGGAGCGGGTGATGCCGGTCGGGTGAAGGGCCGAGGATCGCGTCGGCCACCATGGTGCGGGTGAACCGGGACATCGAACCGCGCCTGTTGCGCGCCTTCACCGCCGTCGCGGACGAACTGCACTTCACCCGCGCCGCCGCCCGCCTCTACGTCGCCCAGCAGGCCCTCAGCCGCGACATCCGCCGTCTGGAGCGGGAGTTGGGCGCGGAGCTGTTCGTCCGCACCACCCGCCAGGTCGCCCTCACGGCCGCGGGCGAGCGGCTGCTCCCGTACGCCCGGCGGGTGCTCCACGCCCAGGACGACCTGGCGGCGGCCTTCAGCGGGGCCGAGCGCCGCCCGCTGCTGGTGGACGTGGGCGCACCGGTGAGCACGGGGAGCCAGGTGCTGACGGAGGCGCGGCGCCGCCTCGGCCCCGAGACCGAGCTGGTGGCCCGCTTCCACAGCGGGCTGGCCGGGGCCGCCGGCGAACTCCTCGCCGGCCGCCTCGACGTCTCCTTCGGCCGGGCCCATGGCCTCGACCCCGCCCTGCTCGCCCGGCTGGAACACCGCCTCATCCGCTATGAGCGCATCGCCGTGGTCCTGCGCGAGGACCATCCGCTGGCCGGACTCGAGGAGATCCCGTTGGCCGCGCTCGCGGGCGAGACCCTGTACGCGGCGGCGGGCAACCCCACCACCACCGAGTGGACCGACCTGGCCGCACAGCTCTTCGCGGGGCGCGGGATCGCGATGGCGGAGCCGTTCCCGGAGATCGAGGGGGACGAGGAGTTCATCCGGGTGGTGACCAAACGCCGCTGGTCGGTGCTGGCCAGCGAGGTGTTCATCCACCTCCCCGGCACGGTGCTGCGCCCCCTCACCGACCCGGTCCCGCTCTCCCCGGTCTCCCTGCTCTGGCGCCGCGACCTGCACCACCCCGGCCTGGACGCCCTCCACGCGGCGGCCCACACGCTCGCCACCACGTCCGACTGGCTCACCCGCCCACCGGGCGCCTGGCTGCCAGGCCCGGAGGCGGGCGGGATCAGAGATCTTCGTATGGCGGAATGACGCGCGTGATGACGATGAGCCGCAGGCGTGGCATGGCCAGGAAGTACAGCCAGCCATCCCCGCCGATACCGAGGCGGCGCAGCCCGCCCGGGACACCCGGCTGAGGGCCCTTGCCGATATCGGCGACGTCGACGCCCAGGCCGGCGAGGTCGACCAGTTCATGCGCGAGGCGCTCGACCTCACTGATCACGTGGCCGGGCGACCCGGCGACGACATGCGCTTCGTCCGGGTCGTACTCCCAGCGCCATGCGTCGCTCACGCGTCTCCTCGTTTCAGCCCGGCCTCGGCGAACGCGACGTCCAGGATCCGGCCGACTTCCGTGGCGGCCTCGCGAGCCTGGACGAGGTCGTCCGTTTCCGCGATCAGCGCTTCCAACTTGCGGAGACGGGCAGCGCGCGCCGGGTGGCGCGCGATCGCCACATTGACCGCCCATTGCCGGGTGAAGCGGCGCAGCGGGGCCGCGCTCACATCGGCGCGGGCCTGCCCCACCGCTTCGGCGCGCTCGGCGTCGAAGGCGGCCAGGGACCCAGGGGCGACCTGCGCCACTGCCGCGCGCAGCGCCTCCGGTGTGCTGGCGGGTTGTGGCACCACCGGGTCGTGCGGGTGGTCCGGCTGGCTGCTCATGCGATCCTCCGGCGGGGCGGGCGGGCGGTGCACCGCGTACGGTACCGGGCGATACCTCGCGTCGCGTATGCGATGGCCACGACTCCACCGCATGAGGGAGTCCCGGGGATCCCGGCGTCCCGGCCTCCCGGGGCTCCGGGTCCGGACCCCGAGGCCCAGGGCCCTGGCGGCCGGGCCTCGGGACCCTGGCGGCCGGGCCTCGGGACCCCGGCACCTCAGCCTCGGCACCCCGGCCTCGGGACACCGGCCCCAGGACTCCAGCCCCGGCACCCCGGCCTCGGGATCCCGGCGTCCCGGGGCTCCGGGACCGGACCCCGAGGCCCGGGCCCCGGCGGGACTCCGGCACCGGGCCCGGCCCCGGGATTCCGGCACCGGTCCCGGCACCCCGGCCTCGGGACCCCGGCCCCAGGACCCCAGCCCCGGCTCCCGGCCTCGGGGCACCGGCTCCCGGCCTCGGGACCTCGGCTCCTGGCCTCGGGACACCGGCCCCAGGACTCCAGCCCCGACACCCCGGCCTCGGGATCCCGGCGCCGGTCCCGGCACCCCGGCCTCGGGACCCCGGCCCCAGGACCCCAGCCCCGGCTCCCGGCCTCGGGGCACCGGCTCCCGGCCTCGGGACCTCGGCTCCTGGCCTCGGGACACCGGCCCCAGGACTCCAGCCCCGACACCCCGGCCTCGGGATCCCGGCGTCCCGGGGCTCCGGGATCCCGAGGCTCCGGGGCTCCGGGACCGGACCCCGAGGCCCGGGCCCCTGCGGGGCTCCGGCGCCGGTCCCGGCCCCGGGACCGCACCCCGGCCCCGGGACCGCACCCCGGCCCCGGGCCCCGGCACCCCGAGCCTCCGGCAACCCCCTCACCGCCCCCCGCCCCCGCGGGTGAGTGCAAGGTTTCGTCCGCGTCACCTGCCGCCACAGCGCGGTAATGCGCCGTCCCTACCGTCGGGCAGCGACACCGAGAACTGTGGAGGCGTGATGACTGCCCCGACCACCACCGCCGCGCGCAAGGGGGGCCGCTGGATCGAGCAGTGGGACCCGGAGGACGAGACGTTCTGGAGGGAGAAGGGGGAGCGGATCGCCACCCGGAATCTGGTCTTCTCGATCCTCTCCGAGCACATCGGGTTCTCCATCTGGAGCCTGTGGTCGGTGATGGTGCTGTTCATGGGGCCGGAGTACGGCGTCGACGCGGCCGGGAAGTTCTTCCTGGTGGCCATGCCCACGCTGGTCGGCGGGATCCTGCGGGTCCCGTACACCTTCGCCGTCGCCCGGTTCGGCGGGCGCAACTGGACGATCATCAGCGCGGCGACGCTCCTCGTGCCCGCGATCGCCGCCGCCGTGGTGATGGAGCCCGGGACCTCCTACACCACCTTCATGGTGGTGGCGGCCCTCACCGGTGTCGGCGGCGGCAACTTCGCCTCGTCCATGACCAACATCAACTCCTTCTATCCGCTGCGGAAGAAGGGCTGGGCGCTCGGGCTCAACGCGGGCGGCGGCAACATCGGCGTGCCCGTGATCCAGCTCATCGGGCTGCTGGTCATCGGCACCGCAGGCGCGGCCCATCCACGGCTCGTGCTCGCCGTCTACCTCCCGCTGATCGTGGTCGCGGTGGCGCTCTCCGCGCTGTTCATGGACAACCTGGCGCCGGTGCGCAACGACTCCGGGGCGGCCAAGGAGGCGGCGCGGGACGCCCACACCTGGATCGTGTCGCTGCTCTACATCGGCACCTTCGGTTCGTTCATCGGCTACAGCTTCGCCTTCGGCCTGGTGCTGCAGAACCAGTTCGACCGCACCCCGCTGCAGGCCGCCTCGCTCACCTTCATCGGCCCGCTGCTCGGCTCGCTCATCCGCCCCGTCGGCGGGCGGCTCGCCGACACCCGCGGCGGCGCGAAGATCACCCTGTGGACCTTCGCCGCGATGGCCGCCGCGACCCTCGTGGTCGTCTACGCCTCCGCGCAGAAGTCGCTGCCCGTCTTCCTCACCGGCTTCATCGCCCTCTTCGCCCTCAGCGGACTCGGCAACGGCGCCACCTTCAAGATGATCCCCGGCATCTTCCGGGCGAAGGCCCTCGCCCGGGGCCTGAAGGGCGAGGAGGCCGCGTCCTACGGGCGGCGGCTCTCGGGCGCGGCGATGGGGCTGATCGGGGCGGTCGGCGCGCTCGGCGGGCTCGGGATCAACCTCGTCTTCCGGGAGTCGTTCGCGAGCGCCCACTCCGGCACCCCCGCCTTCGTCTCCTTCCTCGCCTTCTACGCCGTGTGCTCCGCGGTGACCTGGGCCGTATACCTCCGCGGCGCCCGTCCGGCCCCGGCGCCGCCCGCCGCCGGCGAGCCGGGCGTGCATGATCCGCGGCCGGAGCGGCAACCCGCGTACGCGGATGTGTGAGCGAGCGGCCCGGAGCGTACGGTCGGCCCCCGGGGGCGTACGACGGTCGGCCCCCGGGGCGTACGACGGTCGGCTGGGGAAGCCCCCGGCCTTCGGCCCTCGACTGGGGAGGCCCCCGGCCTCCGGCCCTCGGCCGTACGCTCCGTTACAGGTGGGAAACCTCCGTGAACCGCCACCGTCACGGGACGGCGACAGGATGCGGAACCGGAGGCGCCCATACGTGAGTGAATCGGGAGATCGGGACGAGAGCCATGCACCGAGAACAGACCGGAGCCGCTGCCGCCGCCGAGGCGCCCGTCGGCCCTCTCGCCGGATTCACCGTGGGCGTCACCGCGGCACGGCGCGCGGATGAGCTCGGCGCGCTGCTGCGGCGCCGCGGCGCGGCCGTGATGCACGCGCCGGCGCTGCGGATCGTGCCGCTGGCCGACGACTCCGAACTCCTGGCCGCCACCAAGCAGTTGATCGACCACGCCCCGCACGTCGTCATCGCCACCACCGCCATCGGCTTCCGCGGCTGGGTCGAGGCCGCCGACGGCTGGGGCCTGGGCGACGCGCTCCTGGACCGGCTGCGCGAGGTGCGGCTGCTGGCCCGCGGGCCCAAGGTGCGCGGGGCGATCCGGGCCGCCGGGCTCACCGAGGAGTGGTCCCCGCCCTCCGAGTCGATGGCCGAGGTGCTCGAGCGACTGCTGGACGAGGGCGTCGAGGGGCAGCGCATCGCCATCCAGCTGCACGGCGAGCCGCTGCCCGGCTTCATCGAGTCCCTGCGCGCCGGGGGAGCGGAGGTGGTCGGGGTGCCGGTCTACCGCTGGATGCCACCGGAGGACATCGGGCCCGTCGACCGCCTGCTGGACGCCACGGTCGCCCGCGCCCTGGACGCCGTCACCTTCACCAGCGCCCCCGCCGCCGCGAGCCTGCTGGACCGGGCCGAACGGCGCGGGATGCGCGAGGAACTCCTGGACGCCCTCCGCCACGACGTGCTGCCCGCCTGCGTCGGCCCCGTCACCGCGCTCCCGCTGGAGGCCCACGACATCCCCACCTCCCAGCCCGAACGGTTCCGCCTCGGCCCCCTCGTCCAGCTGCTGACCGCGGAACTCCCGGCCCGGGTGCGCCCGTTGCCGGTCGCCGGGCGACGCCTGGAGATCCGCGGCCACGCGGTGGTCGTCGACGGCGAACTGCGCACCGTGCCACCCGCGGGCATGGCTTTGCTCCGCGCCCTGGCCCGGCGCCCCGGCTGGGTCGTGGCCCGCGCGGAACTGCTGCGCACCCTGCCGGGCGCGGGCCGCGACGAACACGCGGTGGAGACGGCGATGGCCCGCCTGCGTACGGCTCTTGGCTCTCCCAAGCTCATCCAGACCGTGGTCAAGCGGGGGTACAGGCTGGCGCTGGATCCTGCGGCCGAAACGAAGTACGCGGACGCGTAGCGGCTTGTGGGTGCGGGTTCCGCTGTGTGCGGGTGCGTGGGTGGTGCGCTGGGGTGTGGGGTGGGTGCGGGTTCGGCTTGCGGGTGCGGGTGTGTGGTGGTTGCTGTGGGTGCGCCTGTTGTTCGTGGTGGGTGCCGGGTGCGGGGCCTCCGGGGCGGCGCCCTGGACCGTATATTTACGGCGCCGTTGGCCGGGGGCGTGGGGTGGGCCGGGGGTTGGCGCCACAAATACGCCCCTGGCCTTCGGCATGGGGAACCCCGAGCGTCCAGGACACCACCCCTGCGACCCCGCCCCCTCCCGTCTCGTCGGCGGCCACCCGCCGGTGGCCCCAGGGCGCCCGCCCGTTTCGTGCTCGGCTTGGGGCCGAGTGTTCGGCGGGGGTGGGTGCGGCCCCGCCCCTCCCGCCGTCTCGTGGCTGCCCGCCGGTGGTGCGGGGCGTCTGTGCGTCCCGGGGGGAAAATCCAGCCCCTCCGGCGTTTGAGGAGCGGGGTCCGGGGCGGAGCCCCGGCGGGGGTGAGGGAGCCCCCCACGCGGCGGAGCCGCATATTGATGCTGTGGGAAGGGGCGGGGTGGGGGCTTCCCGCCGGAGGCGCCCACGGCCCGCACCCGGTGTGCGGCCGGGCCCAGGCCTTGGGCGGAGCCCGTCCCGCGCGGCGCATCCGCATGGCCGGGCGGTGGGCGCGGCCCCGCGCCCACCCACAACGCCACAGGGCCACCACGGCGGAGCCGCACGCAAAGCGTTCGCGAGGCGTTCGCCCACCCCGCCCCCGCAGGGGTTCCGGGGGCCACGCGAGGCGGGCACTCTGAAAGGTGACCGGATCGGGCCTTCCCCAAGGGGTGACAGGAACATGGCGGCGGCGTCGGGCTACGACCTGCGGTTCGACTCGGGACGGATCTGCCTGGACCTGGTGGCCACGGTCGGCGGCCGGCTCAGCGAGGCCCCCGTCGACCGGCTCGGTGGCGTGGAGCCCCTCAGAGCCTGGCTGCTCGGGGCCGGCCTGGTGCCCGGCGGCACCTCGCTCGACGTCGTGGACCACCGCTGGCTCGTCCGCTTCCGGGCGGCCCGCGATCTGCTGCACCGCATCGTCCACACCGAGGTCGAGGGCCACGCCGCCGGTGCCGACCTGGAGCGGATGAACGCGCTGGCCGTCACCGCGCCGCCCGCCCTGCGCGCCGTACGGACCCCCGACGGCACCCTGGTGCGCGCCCTGGCCGGGAAGCCCGACTGCGGTGCGCTGCTCTCCCAGATCGCCCGGGACGCGGTGCAGTTGCTCACCGACCCGGTGGCACGCGGGCAGTTGCGGCGGTGTGAGGGGGAGACCTGTTCGCTGCTCTACCTCGACACCTCGCGCGGTCGCCGGAGGCGCTGGTGCTCCAGTGAGATCTGCGGGAACCGCGAACGAGTTGCCCGGCACCGCCGTCGGGTGGCCCCGAACAGCGCCTAAACCCAAACTTCAGCAAAGCATGAACCAGATCCGGACATGACGCAGGCCCCGGATGGGGGGACCGGGGCCTGCGGGGCGGATTTGGGGAGGGAGCCCTTCCTGATGGCCGACACCCGCCCGGCGTCGGCCTACTCGGACTCAAGTACGCATCGCACAGGGGGAGATGTTCAGCCCGGAATTGGGACGTACATCACACGGTGGCCGATGAACGCCGAGCGTTTCCAGCCCGTACCCCCCTCGACCCGGCGGCTTGCGTACGCAAAGATGCCCTCGTGACCGAGAGGACGACACCGGACGACGCGCTCATGCGCGCGCTCTACGCGGAGCACGCAGGCCCGCTTCTCGCCTTCGTCCTGCGCCTGGTCGCGGGCGACCGGCATCGTGCCGAGGACGTGGTCCAGGAAACCTTGCTCCGGGCCTGGCGCAACGCCGACCAACTCCAGCGCTCCGGCGGGTCGGTACGCCCCTGGCTGGTGACCGTGGCCCGCCGCATCGTCATCGACGGCCACCGTCAGCGCCGGGCACGTCCCCATGAAGTGGACGCGGCACCGCTCCACGCGATGCCCGCCGCGGACGACATCGACCGCGCATTGCGCCAGATGACCATTTCCGATGCGTTGAATGACCTCACCGATGCACATAGAGCGGCCCTCGTGGAGACATACTTCAAGGGACGGACGGTGAGTGAGGCGGCCGAAGTGCTGGGCGTTCCCGCCGGGACGGTACGGTCCCGGGTCTTCTACGCGCTGCGCTCCCTGAAGCTCTCGCTCGAGGAACGGGGGGTTACGGCATGATGCCGGCAGCGGACGACCAGCAGCACACCGCGGTCGGCGCCTATGCGCTCGGAGTGCTCGACCCCGCGGACGCGGCGCGCTTCGAGGATCACCTCATCGGGTGCGAGCGGTGCGCCGCCGAGCTCGACGAGCTGATGGGCCTGCCGCCCCTGCTGGCCGAGTACGCCACCGCCGCCGACGGCACGGCGCTCCCGGACCCGTCGGTGGTCACCGCCCGCCCCGGGCCCGAACTGCTCGACCGGCTCCTGGACGACGTCACCGTCAGCCGCAAGGCAGCCGGCAGAAGGCGGCTCTACCTCGTCGCCGCGGCCGCCGTCCTCATCGTCGGCGGCCCGCTCGCGGGCGCGGCGCTCACCGCGAGCTCCGACGACGGGAAGACCCAGGCGGTGGCCTCCACCTCGCAGCAGGTCTACGACCAGGGGAAGAAGTTCGGCGCGGTGGACCCGGTCACCAAGGTGGACGCGTCCGTCTCGCTGCAGCAGAAGGGCTGGGGCACCTCCGTCGCCCTCAAGCTGGGCAACCTCAAGGGGCCGCGCACCTGCGACCTGGTGGCCATCGGCAAGGACGGCCACGAGGAGACCATCACCACCTGGGCCGTGCCCACATCGGGCTACGGCATCACGGACGGGGACGGCTCGCGCTGGAGCAAGGAGCCGCTCTACGCCCAGGGCGGCGCCGCCATGAACACCGACGAGATCGAGCGGTTCGAGGTCCGCACGCTGGACGGCCAGCGGCTGGCCGAGGTCAGGCTCTGAGAATCCCTCTCCCCAGGGGTGTACGGTTGACGGCTGCCCTTAAGAACACAGAAGGGGGCCTGGGTGGCCGCGCAGAACGCCACGCATGACGACCGGACGGCACCGCGGCGGGACGGCGGGGACGGGGTCCGGGACCGCGAGATCCGGATCGAGCAGACGCATCTGGACCGGGTGTACCACCGCCTCGAGGAGAAGATCCACGAGGCGGAGTTCCTCATGGACGACGCCGCCAAACGCGGCCAGGTCGGTACGCCCGGGGCGCTCGCCGAACGGGACGCCCAGGTCTTCCGGGCCGGGGTCCACCTCAACCGGCTGAACAGCGAGTTCGAGGACTTCCTCTTCGGCCGCATCGACTTGCTGCCGGGCAAGGACGGCGAACGCGGCCCCGACGGCGCCTACACCTCCGTCGAGCCCGCCGACGACGCCATCCGCACCGGCCCGGACGGCGATCGGGCGGAGATCGCCGAAACCCTGCACATCGGCCGCATCGGCGTACTCGACGCCGACTACGCCCCGCTGGTGATCGACTGGCGGGCGCCCGCCGCCGCGCCCTTCTACCGCTCGACCCCGGTCGCCCCCGGCCGTGTCGTGCGCCGCCGGGTGATCCGCAGCAAGGGCCGCCGGGTGCTCGGCGTCGAGGACGACCTGCTGCGCCCGGAGCTCAGCGCCACCCTGGACGGCAGTGCGCTGCCGGTGGTCGGGGACGGCGCGCTGATGGCCGCGCTCGGCCAGGCCCGCGGCCACACCATGCGGGACATCGTCGCCTCCATCCAGGCCGAACAGGACCAGGTGATCCGCGCCCCCGCCGCCTCCATCACCGAGGTCGAGGGCGGACCCGGCACCGGGAAGACGGCGGTCGCGCTGCACCGCGCGGCGTACCTCCTCTACCAGGACCGGCGGCGCTACGCGGGCGGCATCCTCGTGGTCAGCCCCACCCCGCTGCTGGTCGCCTACACCGAGGGCGTGCTGCCCTCACTGGGCGAGGAGGGCCAGGTGGCCATCCGCGCGGTGGGCTCCCTGGTGGAGGGCGCCGAGGCCACCACGTACGACACCCCGGCCGTGGCCCGCGTCAAGGGCTCCTCCCGGATGCTGAGGGTGCTGCGCAAGGCCGCCCGCGGCGCGCTGGAGATGCCGAGGGGAGCCGCGGACCCCTCGGCGGACCCCTCGTCGGCCTCGTCCTCGGATGACGGTCAGTTGACGCTCGACGCGGCGCTCGGCGCCCCCGCCACGGCCCCGTCGAACGACGGCGGCAGACCCGGCGCGGGCTCCGGGACCAGACCCGGCGGCCCGCCCGAGCGGCTGCGCGTGGTCGCCTTCGGCGCCCGCATCGAGCTGGACGCGGATGAGCTGCGCCGCATCCGCCAGAACGTGCTGGGCGGCACCGCACCCGTCAATCTGCTGCGCCCCCGCGCCCGCCGGCTGCTCCTCGACGCGCTGTGGTCCCGCTCCGGCGCCCCCCGGCGCTACACCGACCCCGAGCTGGCCGCCGAGGCGCGCGAGGGCTTCGACGAGGACATCTCCTCCGAGGACGTCTTCCAGGAGTTCCTGGACGCCTGGTGGCCCGAGCTCACCCCCCGTTCCGTCCTCGCCGCCATGGCCGATGAGAAGCGGCTGGGGCGCTGGTCGCGGCGGGTGCTCAACCCGCGCGAGGTCCGTCAGGTGGCCCGGTCGCTGGCCCGGCTCGGCCCGGACGGACAGGGCCCGCTGTCGGTCCATGACGTGGCGCTGCTGGACGAGCTGAACACCCTCCTGGGCCTCCCCGCCCGCCCCGCCGCCCCCCGCGAGGTGGATCCGCTGGACCAGCTGACCGGTCTGGAGGAGCTGACCACCTACGCCGACCGCGTCGGCCCCCGCCGCAGCCGCGCCGACCGCGCCGAGCAGGAGCGCACCGACTACGCCCACGTCATCGTCGACGAGGCGCAGGACCTCACCCCCATGCAGTGGCGGATGGTGGGACGGCGGGGCCGCCACGCCACCTGGACGGTCGTCGGCGACCCGGCCCAGAGCTCCTGGTCCGACCCGGACGAGGCGGGGCGGGCCCGGGACGAGGCGCTCGGCAGCCGCCCGCGCCGCCGCTTCACCCTCACCGTCAACTACCGCAACCCGTCCGAGATCGCCGAACTGGCCACCAGGGTCCTCACGCTGGCGATGCCCGGCACCCCCGCGCCCGAGGCGGTCCGCTCCACGGGCGTGGAGCCGCGGTTCGCACCGGGCGTGGACGGCGACCTCGGCGCGGCCGCGCGCCGGGAGGCGCTGCGGCTGCTGGAGGAGGTGGAGGGCACCGTCGGCGTCGTCGTCGCGATGAACCGCCGTGAGCAGGCCCGGCAGTGGCTGACCGGCCTGGGCCACCGGGTGGTGGCGCTGGGCAGCCTGGAGGCGAAGGGGCTGGAGTACGACGCGACGGTCGTGGTCTCGCCCGCCGAGATCGCCGACGAGTCGCCCGCCGGGCTACGGGTGCTGTACGTGGCGCTCACCCGCGCGACCCAGCGGCTGACGGTGGTGTCGGGGACCCGCGACGAGCCGGACCCCCACGGCGTCCCCGACCTGCTGCGGGAGTGAATCTCCCGCCGGGCCCGGCCGGGGGGCGAAATCAACCCCCCGGGAGGGGAATCCCTTCCCGGACCTGTTTGTTAGCCTTGATGTGGCACCGGCCCGATCCAAGCCCCCGGGCCCAACCTTCGTCGCTTCGAGCGACCACTTGCCGCGAGGCGAGCATGGCGGGTCGGTGCCACTCTTCTTTTCCCGAAGAGGTCCGCGCCGGGCGGTGTCAGCCGCCCAGGATGCGGACCTCTTCGGCTTGCGGGCCCTTGCGGCCCTGCACGATCTGGAACTCGACCCGCTGCTCGTCGACCAGGCTGCGGTAGCCGCTGCCGTCGATCGAGCTGTAGTGGACGAAGACGTCCGGTCCGCCGTCCTCCTGGGCGATGAAGCCGTAGCCCTTCTCGGCGTTGAACCACTTCACGGTGCCCTGAGCCATGCCCGCGCTCCTCTTGTCTCTTCCTCAGACGCTGTAGCGCGCCAGAGCCTAGGACGGCGGATGCGGCGGACGGCCCGCCTCGCCAGGCGTTCCCGCGAAGGAGTGGGGCTTTCCACTCGGCTGACCCCACTCTGCTATGTCAGAACAATATGTCCGAAAGTCGGGCCGGGTTACCCCGTACCGAGAGGTAGGTGCAACTATCTGAGGACGTGGCCCGGCATTCCCGCGGCCCGGACGGCATGAACAAGGGAAAGCAGAGGAAGCAGGCCATGGCAACGGCGCCCAGCGTCTCGTACTCGATGACGGTCCGGCTGGAGGTGCCCGCGAGCGGTACCGCGGTCAGCCAGCTGACCACGGCCGTGGAGTCCTCCGGTGGCTCGGTCACGGGCCTCGATGTGACCGCTTCCGGCCACGAGAAGCTCCGTATCGACGTCACCATCGCCGCCACCTCGACCGCGCACGCCCAGGAAATCGTGGAGAAGCTGCGGGGCATCGAGGGTGTCTCGCTCGGCAAGGTCTCCGACCGTACGTTCCTGATGCACCTCGGCGGCAAGATCGAGATGTCGTCGAAACACCCCATCCGCAACCGTGACGACCTCTCCATGGTCTACACCCCGGGTGTCGCCCGGGTCTGCCAGGCCATCGCGGAGAACCCCGAGGACGCCCGGCGCCTCACCATCAAGCGCAACAGTGTGGCCGTCGTCACCGACGGCTCCGCGGTCCTCGGTCTCGGCAACATCGGCCCCAAGGCCGCCCTGCCGGTCATGGAGGGCAAGGCGGCCCTCTTCAAGCGGTTCGCGGGCATCGACGCCTGGCCGCTCTGCCTGGACACCCAGGACACCGACGAGATCGTCGCGATCGTGAAGGCCATCGCCCCCGGCTTCGCGGGGATCAACCTGGAGGACATCTCCGCCCCCCGCTGCTTCGAGATCGAGGCGCGGCTGCGCGAGTCCGTGGACATCCCGGTCTTCCACGACGACCAGCACGGCACCGCGATCGTGGTGCTGGCAGCCCTCACCAACGCGCTGCGGGTGGTCGACAAGAAGATCGAGGATGTGAGGGTCGTCATGTCCGGCGCGGGCGCCGCCGGCACCGCCATCCTGCGGCTGCTGATCGCCGCGGGCGTGCGCCACGCGGTGGTCGCCGACATCCACGGTGTGGTGCACGCCGGGCGCGAGGACCTGGTCTCCGCCGACCCGGAGTCCCCGCTGCGCTGGATCGCCGACAACACCAACCCGGAGGGCGTCACGGGCACCCTGCGCGAGGCCGTGCGGGGCTCCGACGTCTTCATCGGCGTCTCGGCCCCGAACGTGCTCTCCGGCGACGACGTGGCCGCCATGGCGGACGGCGCGATCGTCTTCGCGCTGGCCAACCCCGACCCCGAGGTGGACCCGGCGATCGCCCGCCAGACCGCCGCGGTCGTGGCCACCGGACGTTCGGATTTCCCGAACCAGATCAACAACGTGCTGGTGTTCCCGGGCGTTTTCCGTGGTTTGCTGGACGCGCAGTCGCGTACGGTGAACACCGAGATGATGCTGGCCGCTGCCGGCGCGCTCGCGGATGTCGTCCACGACGACGAGCTCAATGCCAACTACATCATTCCGAGCGTCTTCAACGACAAGGTCGCTGGGGCGGTCGCCGGAGCCGTACGGGACGCGGCGCGCCCTGTGACCGGTACCACTGCGGTCTAGGCCCGGCACGGCGCGTCGCGCGCTGTGGGGTCCCGGAGGCAGCCATAGGGTGGCGGGCAGGAAAACGACCGCCACGGCGCTTTTCGTGTGACTCTCGAGGGCTCCGGATTGGCTTTCCCGCCACAGGTGCGGGCAGGATGCGTTCCGGGCGCGAGGGTCTGAACAGCAGACCCGGGTCCGGGGACTGTCCGAGGGCCCTGGCAGCATCGGCTTCGATCTCACGCCTCATTGGCAAGATGAACACGGGAGTACAACATGAACCGCAGTGAGCTGGTGGCCGCTCTGTCCGAGCGCGCCGAGGTGACCCGAAAGGACGCCGACGCCGTGCTGGCCGCCCTCGCCGAGGTGACCGGTGAGGTCGTCGCGAAGGGCGACGAGAAGGTCACCATCCCCGGCTTCCTGACCTTCGAGCGCACCCACCGTGCCGCTCGCACCGCGCGCAACCCGCAGACCGGTGAGCCGATCGAGATCCCGGCCGGCTACAGCGTGAAGGTCTCCGCGGGCTCCAAGCTCAAGGAAGCCGCCAAGGGCAAGTAAGCCCTCGCGAACAAAAGGGGCGGTCACCCACTGGGTGACCGCCCCTTTTGGCGCTCCTACGGGCCCTGAGGCCCGTCTACGAGGCGTACGGCGCCCGAGCCCGCCACCACGAGGCCGTACGGCGCCCGAGCCCGCCACCACGGAGGCGTCGTGTCGGGCGCCACCGCGTCTATGCGGGGGCCGTGCCGCCCGGGAGTTCTACCTTCGCACCGAGCTCGACCAACTTCTCCATGAAGTTCTCGTAGCCGCGGTTGATCAGGTCGATGCCGTGGACCCGTGAGGTGCCCTGGGCCGCCAGGGCCGCGATCAGGTAGGAGAAGCCGCCGCGGAGATCGGGGATGATCAGGTCGGCGCCCTGGAGCTTGGTGGGGCCGGAGACGACCGCGGAGTGCAGGAAGTTGCGCTGGCCGAAGCGGCACGCGGAGCCGCCCAGGCATTCGCGGTAGAGCTGGATGTGCGCGCCCATCTGGTTGAGCGCCGAGGTGAAGCCCAGCCGCGACTCGTAGACCGTCTCGTGGACGATGGACAGGCCCGACGCCTGGGTCAGGGCCACCACCAGCGGCTGCTGCCAGTCGGTCTGGAAGCCGGGGTGGACGTCGGTCTCCAGGGCGATCGCGTTGAGCTTGCCGCCGGGGTGCCAGAACCGTATGCCCTCGTCGCCGATGTCGAAGGCGCCGCCCACCTTGCGGTAGGTGTTCAGGAAGGTCATCATCTCGCGCTGGCGGGCGCCGCGCACATAGATGCTGCCCTCGGTCGCCAGCGCCGCGCTGGCCCAGGAGGCGGCCTCCAGGCGGTCCGGGAGGGCGCGGTGGTTGTAGCCGCCGAGCTTGTCGACACCGGTGATCCGGATCGTGCGGTCGGTGTCCATGGAGATGATGGCGCCCATCTTCTGCAGGACGCAGATGAGGTCCTCGATCTCCGGCTCGACCGCCGCGTTGGAGAGTTCCGTCACACCCTCGGCGAGCACCGCCGTCAGCAGCACCTGCTCGGTGGAGCCCACCGACGGGTACGGCAGCCGGATCTTGGTGCCGCGCAGCCGGTGCGGGGCCTCCAGGTACTGCCCGTCCGCCCGCTTCTCGATCGTCGCGCCGAACTGGCGCAGCACGTCGAAGTGGAAGTCGATCGGCCGGCCGCCGATGTCACAGCCGCCCAGACCCGGGATGAAGGCGTGGCCGAGGCGGTGCAGCAGCGGGCCGCAGAAGAGGATCGGGATCCGCGAGGAACCGGCGTGCGCGTCGATGTCGGCGACATTGGCGCTCTCCACGTGCGTGGGGTCGAGCACCAGCTCACCGGACTCGTCACCGGGGCGCACCGTCACGCCGTGCAGCTGCAGCAGCCCGCGCACCACCCGCACATCGCGGATGTCGGGGACGTTGCGCAGCCGGCTGGGCGCACTGCCGAGCAGGGCGGCCACCATGGCCTTCGGCACGAGGTTCTTCGCGCCGCGGACACGGATCTCGCCTTCGAGCGGGGTGCCGCCGTGGACGAGCAGGACATCGTTCGAGCGGGTCATCGGGTCTCGCGTTCCTGAGACGGGCAGGGGCCAAAAGGCACAGGGGCCAAAAGGCAAGAGTAATGGCCCTGGAGACCGCCTCCGTAAGACTCTTGCGCGCATTGAGTACTCATGCGGGGGCGGCAACACGTTCCGTCCCCCTCGAAGAGCCCACAGTCACGTGCGCCGCATCTGCTGTCTTGCGCCCCGACCTGCTCTCATACGGGACTCGTCTTCCACTCCCCCTCCGGCCCGGATATGGGGGATCATGTGGCCATGACCGAGGTGTCCTCGCTCACAGGACGGCTGCTTGTCGCGACACCGGCGCTTGCTGACCCGAACTTCGACCGCGCGGTGGTGCTCCTCCTCGATCACGACGAGGAGGGTTCGCTCGGTGTGGTCCTGAACCGCCCGACCCCGGTGGGGGTGGGCGACATCCTGGAATCGTGGGCCGAGCTGGCCGGGGAGCCGGGGGTGGTCTTCCAGGGCGGTCCGGTCTCGCTGGACTCCGCGCTGGGTGTGGCCGTCGTCCCGGGCGAATCGGGCCGGTCACCGGCGCGCACCGAGGACGGGCCACTCGGCTGGCGCAGAGTGCACGGGGCGATCGGGCTGGTCGATCTGGAGGCGCCGCCGGAGCTGCTGGCGGCCGCCGTGGGGTCCTTGCGGATCTTCGCGGGTTACGCGGGCTGGGGGCCCGGCCAGCTGGAGGACGAGCTCGCCGAGGGCGCGTGGTACGTGGTGGAGTCCGAACCGGGCGATGTGTCCTCGCCCGCCCCCGAGCGGCTGTGGCGCGCGGTGCTGCGCCGCCAGCGCAGTGAGCTGGCCATGGTCGCCACGTATCCGGACGACCCTTCTCTCAACTAGGCATGAGTACCCTAGGGCTGTATGAGCACTCTTGAGCCCGAGCGCGGGGCAGGCACGGGGACCCTCGTTGAGCCGACACCTCAGGTGTCGCACGGTGACGGCGACCACGAGCGCTATGCCCACTATGTACAGAAAGACAAGATCATGGAGAGCGCCCTCTCCGGATCTCCCGTCGTCGCACTCTGCGGCAAGGTCTGGGTCCCGGGTCGTGACCCGAAGAAGTACCCGGTGTGTCCCATGTGCAAGGAGATCTTCGAGGGCATGGGCGCCGGCGGGGACAAGGGCAAGGACGGCGGCGACGGCAAGAAGTAGCCGGTCCGCCGGGCCCAGGCCCTGACGGAACGCCTCGCGCGACAGACGGCTCGCCCGGCCCGCGGCCCCACTCGGGGGTCGCGGGCCGGGCGAGCCGTGCTTGTGCGCCCTGCCGTGCGCCGGATGACCCCAGTAGGGTCGGCCCATGAGCGGGCGTACGGAGAACGGGGCGGCGCGGGCCGCCTATCTGGTGTTCGGGGCGCGTGAGGTCGACGAGCCCGATGCGGAAGGCGCCAGCGCCTACTGCCAGTTCGAGAAGGACTGGGACGCCCAGCTGGAGCAGTGCGGGCGGCTGGCCGCCGAGCGGGGCTACCGGCCCGCCGGAAGCTGTGTGATGTCGGTCGCGCAGCCGACCCTTCCCAGACTTCTGGAGTGGGCGGCCGACCCGGGTTGTGACGTGGTGCTGGTGGCCAGCGACCGCGTTCTCGAGCGGATCCGGAAGACCTGGCCCGACTGGGACCGGGTGATCGCGCGCCTGGAGGCAGCGGGTGCGCGGGTGGAGGCCGTGCCGTATGTTGAACCCGCCTATCCGGGCGAGGAGTTGCCGCGTCGCTAGCGCGAACTTCGCTGTGCGGCACAGCGGTTCGGGCTTATTTGGTCACGGAGTGGTTCAGACCTCTTGTGGGGTCGCTCAAGGTTCCCTAGCCTCACGCGTATTGTGCTGAGCGAAACATGCGTTGCATATGCTGCAACGCCAAATGTTTAAGGGTCCTCATGACGTCGTCCCATCTCTCCGCGTTCTCCCGGCTCTCCTCCCGCGTCACCGTGCCCCTGGCGGCACTGACCCTGGCGGGGCTGGCCGCGACCGGATGCGCTCCCTCCACCTCCGACAACAGCTCGAAGGAGGATGAGAAGAGCGGCAAGCTGCGTGTCTGGCTCTTCCAGGAGGTCAACAACGCGCCCAAGAAGAAGGTGATCGACGAGGCGGTCGCCGGCTTCGAGAAGGAGCACGACGGGACCGATGTCGAGGTGACCTACATCCCGATCGACACCCGGGCGCAGAAGATCAAGGCGGCCTTCAACGACCCCAAGAGCGCGCCCGACATCATCGAGTACGGCAACACCGACACCGCCGGCTACGTCAAGGACGGCGGACTGCTGGACATCAGCAAGGAGTTCGGCGCCTGGGGCGACTCGACGAACATCGACCCCACCGCGAAGTACTCGCTGACCATCGGCGGCAAGGTCTACGGCGCCCCGCTCTTCGTCGGCGTCCGGGCGCTGTACTACCGGACGGACGTCTTCAAGGACCTCGACCTGGAGCCGCCCACCACCCAGGACGAACTGATTGCGACCGCGAAGAGGATCCACTCGGAGCGGTCGGATCTGTACGGTCTCGCGGTCGGCGGCGCCTACACCTACGGCGCGATGCCCTTCATCTGGGCCAACGGCGGCGATCTCGCCAGCGAGAAGGGCAAGTTCGGCTCGAACGAGTACGAGGCGGCCATCGACAGCGCCGACGCCCAGAAGGGCGTCAAGGCGTACACCTCGCTCTTCGGCAACGACAACTGCCCGGCCGCCAAGTGCGCCCAGTGGGGCGGCAACGACACCATCGAGGCGTTCGCCTCGGGCAAGGCGGGCATGGCGATCGGCGGCGACTTCAGCCGTCAGGCCATCGAGGCGGGCAAGGTCAAGGGCAAGTACAAGGTCGTGCCGCTGCCGGGCGTCAAGAAGGGCGACATCGCCCCGGCCTTCGCGGGCGGGAACAACGTCGGGGTGCTCAAGAGCACCACCCACCGCACCCTCGCCGTGGACCTGCTGCAGTCGCTCACCGGGAAGCAGACCCAGCGCAAGCTCTACGACGCGATGGGCTTCCTGCCGACCTTCACCGATGTGCGCGGCGACGTGGCGCAGAAGGACCCCTTCGTGAAGCCCTTCGTGAAGACCCTCAACGACAGCGCCAAGTTCGTGCCCGCCTCGCCCGGCTGGGCGGCCATCGACGCGCAGCTCGTCCTGCCCACCATGTTCCAGGAGATCGTGAGCGGCCGTAAGGACGTGGCGACCGCCACCAAGGACGCCGCGAAGAAGATGGACGAGGCATTCCAGCAGTGAGCTCCGGCACCGCACAGCACGCCCGGCGCGCCCCCGCCAAGGTCCGCCGGTCCCGGCCGGGCCCCGTCGTCCCGGCCGGGGGCCGAACCAGGAGGGGCTCCCGGCGGGGAGGCTGGACGCCCTGGCTCTATCTCGCCCCGGCGCTCGTGGTCCTGGGCGGGCTGCTCGTCTACCCGATCTACCAGCTCGGTCTGATCTCCTTCCTGGAGTACACCCAGGCGCAGGTCAGCGGCGGTGAGCCGACCACCTTCCAGGGATTCGCCAACTACGCCGAGCTGTTCGGCGACGGCGAGTTCTGGAACGTGGTCGTGGCCACGCTGCTCTTCGCCGCCGTCTGCGTGATCTCCACCCTCGCGGTGGGCTGCGCGCTCGCGGTGCTGCTGACGCGCGTACGGGCCATTCCGCGGCTGGCCCTGATGCTGGCCGCGCTCGGCGCCTGGGCCACCCCGGCGGTCACCGGCTCGACGGTCTGGGTCTTCCTCTTCGACGCCGACTTCGGGCCGGTCAACAAGATCCTGGTGTGGTTCGGGCTCTCCGGGTTCGAGAACTACTCCTGGACCTACGACCGCTACAGCGCCTTCGCCCTGGTGCTGTTCGAGGTCGTGTGGTGCTCGTTCCCGTTCGTGATGGTCACCGTCTACGCGGGCATCAAGGCCATCCCCACCGAGGTGCTGGAGGCCGCCGCCCTCGACGGCGCCTCCACCTGGCGGATCTGGCGCACCATCATGGCGCCGATGCTGCGGCCGATCCTCGTCGTGGTGACCATTCAGTCGATCATCTGGGACTTCAAGGTCTTCACCCAGATCTACGTCATGACGGACGGCGGCGGGATCGCGCGCCAGAACATGGTGCTCAACGTGTACGCGTACCAGAAGGCGTTCGCGTCCTCGCAGTACAGCCTGGGCTCGGCGATCGGCGTGGTGATGCTGCTGATCCTGCTGGTCGTGACGCTGGTGTATCTGCGGCTGCTGCGACGCCAGGGAGAAGAACTGTGAGCCACTCGCGCGTCTCGCTGCGCATCCGCCGTCCCTGGCGCCTCGCCGCCGAGGCCACCGCCCTGATCGTGGCGGCCGTGGTCGCCTTCCCGCTGTACTGGATGGTGCTCTCGGCCTTCAAGCCCGAGGGGGAGATCCAGTCCACCGAGCCCCGGCCGTGGACGACGGCCCCGTCGCTGGACTCCTTCCGACGCGTCTTCCAGCAGGAGGACTTCGGGCGCTACTTCCTCAACAGCCTCTTCGTGGCCGCAGTGGTGGTGGTCGCCTCGGCGCTGATCGCCTTCCTCGCGGCGACGGCGGTCGCCCGCTTCCGGTTCCGCTTCCGCACCACGCTGCTGATCATGTTCCTGGTCGCGCAGATGGTGCCGATCGAGGCGCTGACCATTCCGCTGTTCTTCCTGATGCGCGATCTGGGGGAGTCGGTGCCGGGGATCGGCCTCAACACCCTGGGCTCGCTGATCCTGCCGCATATCGCCTTCTCGCTGCCGTTCGCCATCTGGATGCTGCGCGGCTTCGTCAAGGCGGTGCCCGAGGCGCTGGAGGAGGCGGCCTATCTGGACGGGGCCAGCCGCTCCCGCTTCCTGTGGCAGATCCTCTTCCCCCTCGTCTTCCCCGGCCTGGTCGCGACGAGCGTCTTCTCCTTCATCTCCACCTGGAACGACTTCCTGTTCGCCAAGTCGTTCATCATCAGCGCGACCGAGAACTCCACCCTTCCGATGGCGCTGCTGGTCTTCTTCAAGGCCGAGGGGAACGACTGGGGAGGCATCATGGCGGCGTCCACCGTCATGACCATCCCCGTGCTGATCTTCTTCGTCCTCGTACAGCGCCGGCTGGTCTCGGGTCTCGGCGGCGCCGTGAAGGACTGAAGAAGCGACCGACGAACGGGCCGACACGCGCTGATAAGCGCCGGCAAGCGCTGACGAGGGCCGATGAGGGAGCAGATGACACACGACACCGCGGGGCTGATCCCCGCGCCCCGCCACGACCAGAGCCGTACGGGCCGCGCGGGCGCGCGGATCCACCCGCGGCACACCGCCCTGGCCGCCGGCCCCGGCACCGAGGGCGTGGCGCGCCTGCTGCGCACCACCCTCGGCCAGGCGCTCGGCCTGTCCCTGCCGGACGGCGAACCCGGCGGCCCCGACACCGTCACGCTGCGGATCGACACCGCGCTGGAGCCCGAGGGCTACCGGCTCACCGTCGCCGACGGCCGGGTGGAGATCGCGGGCGGCACGGCCGCGGGCGTCCACTGGGGCACCCAGACGCTCCGTCAGCTGCTGGGCCCCGACGCCTTCCGCCGCGCCCCGCTCAGGGATGCGGAGGCCACCTGGGAGCTGGCGGAGCGGACGGTCGAGGACGCGCCGCGGTTCGCCTGGCGCGGGCTGATGCTGGATGTGGCCCGTCACTTCATGCCCAAGGACGGCGTCCTCGCCTACCTCGATCTGCTCGCCGCCCACAAGCTCAATGTGTTCCACTTCCATCTCACCGACGACCAGGGCTGGCGCGTCGAGATCCGCCGCCATCCGAAGCTGACCGAGACCGGCGCCTGGCGTGAGCGCACCAAGCTCGGCCACCGGGCGTCCGCGCTGTGGGACGAGCGGCCGCACGGCGGTTACTACACCCAGGACGACATCCGCGAGATCGTCGCCTACGCCGCCGAGCGGCATATCACCGTCGTGCCGGAGATCGACATTCCCGGGCATTCGCAGGCCGCCATCGCCGCGTACCCGGAGCTGGGCAACACCGATGTCATCGACACCGCCTCCCTCGGAGTCTGGACCACCTGGGGCGTCAACCCGAACGTACTCGCACCCACCGACAACACGCTGCGCTTCTTCGAGGAGGTGCTGGAGGAGGTGCTGGAGCTGTTCCCCGGCACCTTCGTCCACATCGGCGGCGACGAGTGCCCCAAGGACCAGTGGAAGGCGTCCCCGGCCGCCCAGGAGCGCATCCGCGCGCTGGGCCTCGCCGACGAGGACGAGCTGCAGAGCTGGTTCGTCCGCCACTTCGGCCACTGGCTCGCCGAACGCGGGCGCCGGCTGATCGGCTGGGACGAGATCCTCGAGGGCGGCGCGGCCGACGCCCCGCTGCCCGAGGGCGCGGCGGTCTCCTCCTGGCGCGGCTACGCGGGCGGGATCGCCGCCGCGCGGGCCGGCCACGACGTCGTCATGTGCCCCGAGCAGCAGGTGTACTTCGACCACCGGCAGGCTCCGGGCGAGGACGAGCCGGTCCCGATCGGCTATGTCCGCACCCTGGAGGATGTCTACCGCTTCGAACCGGTTCCACCGGAGCTGGCCGGCGCCGACGCGGACCGGGTGCTGGGCGCCCAGGCCAATCTCTGGACCGAGGTGATGGAGGACCGCCGGCGCGTCGACTACCAGGCCTTCCCCCGGCTCGCCGCCTTCGCCGAGGTCGTCTGGTCCGCGCTGCCGCCGTCGTCCGAACGGGACTTCGGTGCGTTCCAGGGGCGCATGGAGGCACATTACGCGCGTTTGGACGCGCTCGGCGTGAGCTACCGCCCGCCCGCCGGTCCGCACCCCTGGCAGCGGCGCCCCGGCGTGCTCGGACGCCCGCGCGAGGGAGCGCCCCCGATCGTGTGAGCCGCCCCGCCGCGGCCGGGGGCACCCCCGGCCGCGGCGGGTCACCGGGCCCTGGAAAGGTGTGCGCCGACGCCCCGCCGCCCCCGGCGGCGTAGTCCCTCCGGCGCAAGACCAAATCGCACAAGGGTCCCTGAAACGTGGCAATCCACTCCCGGCGGAGACCTCGCCCCAAACCCGTACCATCCCCCAGGTCAGGGACGGATCCACGGATCGCGGACCCCCGCGACGGCGGGCTCGCAAGATGTGCCAGAGTTGCCACGTCCGGGCTGTCAGCACGTACCGTACGGCGCAACAGCCGGGACACCGGGGAAGGGGCAGCTGGGTTGACCACGCACGCACCGCAGGCGGCGCACACGGTGACGTTGCCGGGCACGCTCGACGAGGCCGTGGCGGCACTGGCCGCCATGCCCGCCGCCGTGCCCGTGGCGGGCGGTACCGATCTGATGGCCGCGGTCAACTCCGGCCTGCTGCGGCCCGCCGCGCTCGTCGGCCTCGGCCGGATCAGCGAAATCCGGGGCTGGCGCTATCTGGACGGGCACGCCCTCCTCGGCGCCGGACTCACCCACGCCCGGATGGGCCGCCCCGACTTCGCCGCGCTGATCCCGGCGCTGGCCGCGGCCGCGCGGGCCGCCGGACCACCGCAGATCCGCAACGCCGGCACCCTCGGCGGCAACATCGTCACCGCCGCCCCCACCGGCGACGCGCTGCCGGTGCTCGCCGCGCTGGAGGCCACGGTCATCATCGCCGGGCCCGAGGGGTCCCGCCGCGAGATCCCGGTCAGCCATCTGCTCGCCGGGGTCGATCTGCTGAACCCCGGTGAACTCGTCGGATTCGTCCGGGTTCCGCTGCTGCACGCCCCGCAGACCTTCATCAAGGCCACCGGGCGCACCGGGCCCGGCCGGGCCACCGCCTCGGTCGCCCTCGTCCTCGACCCGGCGCGGCGCGGGGTGCGCTGTGCGGTCGGGGCGGTCGCGCCGATGCCGCTGCGCCCCCTGGACGCCGAGCGCTGGGTCGCCTCGCTCATCGACTGGGACGGCGACCGCGGCCATCTCGATCCGCAGGTCACCACCGCTTTCGGCGAGTACGTCGCCGCCGCGTGCATCCCCGATCCGCTGCCCCCGCAGGACGGAAGCGAGCCGGTCCCCCTGCCACCTGCCGCGATCCACCTGAGGCGTACCGTGGCGGCCCTGGCCCGCCGAGCTCTGGGGAGGGCACTCGCGTGAGTGATGAACAGCAGCCGCACCGGCCGGATCCGGGGAGCGGATGGCAGCCGATGCCGCACGGCCCGGAGTACGACGCCGAGTCGACGGCGTTCGTACAGCTGCCGCCGGACTACGCCCACCCGGACCCGACGGATCCGTCCGGCCGTTGGGACCCGCTCGCGGCCCCCGGCACGGGCTACGCGCCCCCGCCGATGGACGTGGGCCACGGCGACCCGTCCCATGGCGGCCAGTGGCAGCCGTCCGCCCACGACCAGGGCATGACCGGGCAGTGGACCACCGCGGAGACCGACGGCGGCTATCTGTACGGCGGCCGGCAGGATCCGCACGGCTCCGTCCAGTGGCCGGTGCCCGCCGAGAACCAGCAGGGCCACCACCCGCCGCACACCGGCCACTGGCCGGCCCCGGCGGCCGAGGAGCCGGTGGACGACTGGCCGGTCGACGACTGGCCGGTGCCCGCCTCGTCCGACAACGGCGCGGGCGGGCCGGTGCAGACCAGCCAGTGGACCATCCCGGTCGCGGGCGACGAAGGTGTGGACGAGACCGGTGAGTACCGGGTCGACGACCACCCCGGCCCGGCCGCCCCGCCGTACGGCGGCCACGCGGACGGCCCTCAGGACCCGCAGACGACGGCCCAGTTGCGGATGCCCTTCGCCGGGTCGGCGCCCCGGCAGCAGCCGCATCAGCCCCAGCAGCCGCATCAGCCCCAGCAGCCGCAGCCGCAGCCCGGGCAGCAGCAGGGGCACACCGGCCAGTGGTCGGTTCCGGCCGCCGAGGAGGGCGTGGAGGACTCCGGGGAGTACGCGGTCGAGGGCCACCCGGGCCCGGCCGCGCCCGCGCAGCCGCCCGCCCGCCGCCGGCTGCGCATGCCCGACCGCCAGGATCCGGCGTGGCCGGAGCCCTCCGCCGGGGACTCGGGCGAGTTCGCGGCCGAGGGGCACCAGGGGCCGCACACCCCGCCCCGCGGCACCCCGCCCCACAGCGGCCCGGCGCCCGGTGAGCGGATGCCCGCCGACGACCCCGGGCGGCGGCCCGACGGCCCGGCCGCCGGGGACTCCGGCGAGTTCCCGGTCGACGGTCAGCACGCCGGTCTCGAGACCCCGCCGCACGGCAGCCCGGCGCCCGGACTGCCCCAGGAGACGAGCTGGCCCGGCGCGTTCGCGGACGACCGGTTCACGGACGACCGGTTCGCGGACGACGGGTTCGCGGGCGACGCCCATGGGCACGCCCCGCACCCAGGACCCGAGGACGGCGCGGGCCACACCGACGCCCCCGACGCCGCGCCGAGCGCCGCCGAGGCCCCCGCCGAAGCGCTGCCGGACGACACCGGGCCGGAGCCCGCCGAGCCCGCGGCCGAGGAGCCCGAACCGACCGCGGCCGAGGGCGATCTCGCGGCCCCTGAGGCCGCCGCGGTGCCCGCCCCGGCCGGGATCCCGGCCGACGCTCCCGAGGCCGCCGGCGCCCCCGTCGAGCCCCTTACGGAGCCCGCCTCCGCCGAGGCGGCCCCGGCCGCCGATGAGCAGCCGAGCCACAGCGAGCATCCGCTCGCCTCCTACGTGCTGCGCGTCAACGGCGCCGACCGCCCCGTCACCGACGTCTGGATCGGCGAGTCGCTGCTCTACGTCCTGCGCGAGCGCCTCGGCCTCGCCGGGGCCAAGGACGGCTGCTCACAGGGCGAGTGCGGGGCCTGCTCCGTCCAGGTCGACGGGCGGCTCGTCGCCTCCTGCCTGGTGCCCGCCGCCACCGCCGCGGGCAGCGAGGTCCGCACCGTCGAGGGCCTGGCCACCGGCGGACAGCCCTCCGACGTCCAGCGGGCGCTCGCCGCATGCGGGGCCGTGCAGTGCGGCTTCTGCGTGCCCGGGCTCGCGATGACCATGCATGACCTCCTCGAGGGCAACCACGCCCCCACCGACCAGGAGACCCGCCAGGCGATCTCCGGCAACCTCTGCCGCTGCTCCGGCTACCGCGGGATCCTCGACGCCGTCCGCGAGGTCGTCGCGGGCCGCGAGGCCGCCGACGAGGCGGCGCAGGCCGAGCCGGACGGCGGACCCGACGCCCACCAGGACCCGGCCCGTATCCCGCACCAGACGGGACCGCACGGCATCACCGGCAACGGCGGGAGCGTCAACGGAAGCGGTAGCGGAAGGGCATCGGCATGACCGGAATCGCGGACGGCGGGGGCGCCGTCACCGCCACCCCCGCCGCCGGAACGCCCATCCAGCCCCCGTCCACCATGGGCCTCGGCGTCTCCCTGCCGCCCGCCGACTCGGCGGCCAAGACCACGGGCACCTTCCCGTACGCGGCCGACCTGTGGGCCGAGGGGCTGCTGTGGGCCGCGGTGCTGCGCTCCCCGCACCCGCACGCCCGCATCGTCTCCATCGACACCACCCAGGCCGTCGAGATGCCCGGCGTACGGGCCGTGGTGACCCACGCCGACGTGCCCGGCGACGCCTCCCACGGCCGCCGGGTCGCCGACCGTCCGGTCTTCGCCAAGGACCTGGTCCGCCACCACGGCGAGCCCATCGCCGCGGTCGCCGCCGACCACCCCGACACGGCCCGGCTGGCGGCCGCCGCCATCGCCGTCGAGTACGAGGTGCTGGAGCCGGTCACCGACCCGGAGCAGGCGTTCTCCGCCGAGCCGCTGCACCCCGACGGCAATCTGGTCCGCCATATCCCGCTGTCCTTCGGCGACCCGGACGTGGTCGGCGAGGTCATCGCCGAGGGGCTGTACCGCATCGGCCGTCAGGACCCGGCGCCCATCGGCGCCGAGGCGGGCCTGGCCGTGCCGCGCCCCGACGGAGGGGTGGAGATCTACACCGCCTCCACCGATCCGCACGCCGACCGCGACCTGGCCGCCGCCTGCTTCGGGCTGGAGCCGGAGCGGGTGAAGGTCGTCGTCACCGGCGTCCCCGGCGCCATGGGCGAGCGCGAGGACCCGGGGATGCAGCTGCCGCTCGGGCTGCTGGCGCTGCGCACCGGCCATCCGGTGAAGCTGGCCGCCACCCGTGAGGAGTCCTTCCTCGGCCACGCCCACCGCCACCCCACCCTGCTGCGCTACCGCCACCACGCGGACGCCCAGGGCAAGCTGGTCAAGGTCGAGGCGCAGATCCTGCTGGACGCGGGGGCCTACGCCGACTCCTCGGGCGACACCCTGGCCGCCGCCGTCTCCTTCGCCTGCGGCCCCTACGTCGTCCCGCACGCCTTCATCGAGGGCTGGGCCGTGCGCACCAACAACCCGCCCTCCGGCCATGTGCGCGGCGAGGGCGCGATGCAGGTGTGCGCGGCGTACGAGGGCCAGATGGACAAGCTGGCGGCCAAGCTGGGCATCGACCCCGTCGAGATCCGGATGCGCAATGTGATGGCCACCGGCGATCTGCTGCCCACCGGACAGACCGTCACCTGCCCGGCCCCGGTCGCCGAACTGCTGCAGGCCGTAAGGGACGCACCGCTGCCCGCCCTCCCCAAGGACGACCCGGAGGAGGAGTGGCTGCTGCCGGGCGGCCTGGAGGGCGCGGGCGACCCGGCCGCCGTGCGGCGCGGGGTCGGCTATGCCCTCGGCATGGTCCATATGCTCGGTGCCGAGGGGGCCGACGAGGTCTCCACCGCCACCGTGAAGGTCACCGGCCCGGTGGCCACGGTCATCTGCGCGGCCGTCGAGACCGGCCAGGGCTTCGCCACCCTGGCCCGCCAGATCGTCCAGGACGTCCTCGGTATCGAGGAGGTCCATATCGCGCCCATCGACACCGACCAGCCCCCGGCCGGGCCCGCCTCGCGCGGCCGCCACACCTGGGTCTCCGGCGGTGCGGTCGAGCGGGCCGCGAAGATGGTCCGCACCCAGCTCCTGCAGCCGCTCGCGCATACGTTCGGCATGTCGACCGAGCTGCTCAGCATCGCCGACGGCAAGATCACCTCGTATGACGGGGTGCTCAGCACCACCGTCGAGGAGGCGCTGGAGGGCAAGGAGCTGTGGGCCACCGCGCAGTGCCGTCCGCACCCCACCGAGCCGCTGGACGAGACCGGGCAGGGTGACGCCTTCGTCGGGCTCGCCTACTGCGCGGTGCGGGCCGTGGTGGACGTCGACATCGAGATCGGCGCGGTACGGGTCGTCGACATGACGGTGGCGCAGGACGTGGGCCGGATCCTCAACCCGCGTCAGCTCAGGGCCCGTATCGAGGCGGGCGTCGCCCAGGGCATCGGCGCGGCGCTCACCGAGAACCTGCGCACCTCGCGCGGTGTGGTCCGCCACCCCGACCTGACCGGCTACGCCCTGCCGACCGCGCTGGACGTCCCCGACATCCGCATCGTCAAGCTGGTCGAGGAGCGGGACGTGGTCGCCCCCTTCGGCGCCAAGCCGGTCAGCGCGGTGCCGGTGGTCACCTCCCCGGCGGCGGTGGCGGCGGCGGTCCGCGCGGCCACCGGCCGTCCGGTCAACCGCCTCCCGATCCGCCCCCAGGCGGCGGTCGTCAACCGGGGCTAGACGCCTGCGGCACAGGCCGCGGCGCGGGCCCGCCGCCCGCGCCGCGGCCCCTTCCGCGCCGTGGAACGGCGCGGAACTGTACGAGATGTGTAACAGAGGGATCGCTCCCCGCCCCGACTCCATCCTCCTGGATGCCAGAGCGGCACAGCAGACATGGGGAGCGAAGCGGACATGGCACGGCACCGGATCATGGGGACGAACGGCCGGGTTCTGATGGCGGCGTTCGGTGTGATGGGGGTGACCGCCCTGGCCGCCGTGTGGACCGCCCAGGCCGGAACCGCCGAGGCGGGGTCGGGTGCGTCACCGACGCCGAAGCCGACGCCGATCGTGGGCCAGACCTCCAAGCCGGACCCCGAACTGCCCGCTCCCGTGGTCAACATGGACATCGCCCACGGCTCCGACAAGGGCGCCAAGGGCGTCAACATCACGATCGACGACGGCCCGGACCCGACCTGGACCCCGCAGGTCCTCCAGGTGCTCAAGGCCAACGGCGTCAAGGCCACCTTCTGCATGGTCGGTCCGCAGGCCCAGGCCCACCCGGACCTGGTCAAGGATGTGGTCGCGGACGGACACCGGCTCTGCGACCACTCCATGTCGCACGACACGACGATGGACACCAAGTCACCCGCGTACCAGTCCAAGGAGATCCTCGACGCCCAGCGAATGATCACCAAGGCGTCGGGCGGCGTCAAGCCGCTCTACTACCGCGCCCCGGGCGGTGCGTTCACCCCGTACAGCCGTCAGATCGCCGCCTCGAAGGGCATGCGTCCGCTGGGCTGGAACGTGGACTCCAAGGACTTCGAGCAGCCGGGGGTCGCGGCCATGGTCAACACCGTCAAGAACGAGATATCCAACGGCCCCACCGTGCTCTTCCACGACGCGGGCGGCGACCGCGGCCAGACGGTCGAGGCGCTGCGCCAGACCCTGCCGTGGCTGAAGCAGCAGGGCTACAGCTTCGGTTTCCCGGTGCGCTGACGATTGCCTGTCCGGGCCGCGCCCCGCACCGCCGAGCCAGTGCCGTGTCCGTCACCGGCGGGCGCCATCCGCCCGCCGGTGACAGGCACTCCGCTCAGGCCGGGGGCGGACCCGTCAGAGCGGGCTCGCGCTCGCCCTCGCGGGCGGCGAACGGGCACTGCCAGTCGGCGGGCTTGGGGCGGCCGGAGTAGCGGCGGGCCTCGGAGAGTTCCTCGTACTCGAGCAGGTTGGGGTTTATGTCGCCCTGGAGCTGGATGTCCTGCTTGCGGATCTTCTCCGCGAGCCGGTCCCACATCTTGGCGCCCTTGATGCGGTCGAACTGCTCATGCGAGTTGAAGGCCAGCATCGGGAAGGGAGGACGGCGGCCCCAGCGGCGGTGGGTCTCGTGCAGGCCGATGACGAAGAAGGGGTGACCGGCGACGCTGTAGGCGAACTCCCTGGTCTGCGGATCGGACGAACGGCCCTCGGCCCAGCGATAGGACCGGGAGTCCTGATCGTGGAGTAGCTGGAGCTGTTTCCACAGCAGCTCCTCGAACCGCAGCTCATCCACTCCGCGAGGTTGCTCGAAGGTCGCGATGAAGCTCGTGAACGACCGGTGGCTCCAGTCGGCCGAGGCCACGAAATCCGCGAGATCGAGTGCCATCAGCCGGGCCGAATCGTGGGATCCCATCAGGTCGTAGTGACGATGGGTGATGCCACCCTTGCGCCAGGCGGACCGTCCCGCCAGGCAGGCGAATCGTTCCCCCAGAATGAACCGCTCCACCTCGTCCGTTGCGTCCACCGTCATGGCCAGCCTTCCTTCCAACTACGTGCCTCCTCGCCGGGAGCTCATCTCCTTCTCCACATGAAGGCGCCCACCCTGCTCACCTGCGCAGGAGAGCAGGAGAACGAGATGGGTCGCCTGGCTGAATTGTGATCGGCGAGGGCCCGATCGGCGAAATCGGGTTGTTGCGGGCCGCCGCTCCGGTGGGCAGGGCGGCCCGCCCACCCGCTCCGAGGGAGCGGCCCGGCCCGGGCCCCGAGCCCCGGCCCGTCAGCTCCGGGCGCGGTCCAGCGCCGCCGCCACCACCGGGCCGATCCGGTCCAGGGACTCCTCGCGCATCATCCGGTAGTGGTGGTCGGGGACGCCGTGCACCACCAGGGCGCCGTCCACGTAGGAGAGCCAGGCGTCCGCCACATGCAGCGGATCGCGCCGGTAGCCGGGGATCTCCTCCAGGGCCCGGAACAGCAGCATGTCGCCGTGGAACCGGTCGGGCGCGAACTTGCGCATCAGCTCCTGGTCGTTGAGCAGGATGTCGAGCAGCGGGAAGCTGGTCTCGCCCTCCAGCAGCCGGGCGGGCAGCCCGGTCTCCCGGCAGAGGTCCGCCACCAGGTCGGCGGTGCCGTCCGCCCCGTCGGGGTGCGCCTCCAGCCAGCCCGGGGCGAAGATGTCGCCGCCCCCGATGTCGTCGAGCAGCACCCCCAGCCACTGGCGCTTGCCGAGCTCCGGCGCCTCGGGCAGCGCCTGGGCGTTGTCGGGGTAGGCGTCGACCACGGCCAGCACGGCGACCTCCTCGCCCTGTTCCTGCAGCCGGGTGGCCATGGCGTGCGCGATCAGCCCGCCGAAGGACCAGCCGAGCAGATGGTAGGGGCCGGCCGGCTGGACGGTCCGGATCTGCCGCAGATAGTCGGCGGCCATCTCCTCGACGCTCGCGGGGAGGACGTCCGGTTCGGTCAGCCCGCGCGCCTGGAGGGCGTACACCGGCTGGTCCGGGGCGAGATGGCGGAGCAGCCCGGTGTACGACCAGCCCAGGCCCCCGCCGGGGTGGACGCAGAACAGCGGCGGGCGCTGCCCCTCGCCGCGCAGCGGCAGCAGGATGTCCAGCGGCTGCTGCCGCTGTGCCGCGGCCGGTCCCGCGGCGTCCAGGCGGGCCACCAGCCGGGCGACGGTCGGCGCCTCGAAGAGGTCGCGCATCGACAGCTCGGTGGCCAGCGCGGCGCGGGCCTGGCTGGCCAGCTTGGAGGCGAGCAGCGAATGGCCGCCGAGCAGGAAGAAGTCGTCGTCGATGGTGACGCCGTCGACGCCCAGGACCTCGCCGAAGAGCGCGCACAGCGTCTCCTCGCGCGGGGTGCGGGGCGCCCGCCCGCCCGTGGCGGCCTCGAAGGAGGGCGCGGGCAGCGCGGCCCGGTCCAGCTTGCCGTTGGCGTCCAGGGGGAGGGCGCCGAGCACCATGACCGCACTGGGCACCATGTGCTCGGGCAGCACCTCGCCCAGCGCCTCGCGGGCCGTGGCGGCGTCCGGCGGGGTGTCGCCTGCGGCCGTCACATAGGCGACCAGCCGCTGGTCGCCGGGCCGGTCGGTGCGGATCGCCGCGGCCGCCTCGGCGACCTGGGGGAGCGTCCGCAGCGCCGCCTCGACCTCGCCCAGCTCGATCCGGAAACCGCGCAGCTGGACCTGGCCGTCGGTGCGGCCCACGTACTCGACGTCGCCGTCCGGCAGTCGGCGGGCCAGATCGCCGGTGCGGTACATCCGGGTGCCGGGCGGGCCGTAGGGGTCGGCCACGAACCGCTCGGCGGTCAGGGCCCGCCGCCCCAGATAGCCGCGGGCCAGCTGCGCCCCGGACACGTACAGCTCGCCGGTGACCCCGGCCGGGCAGGGCTTCAGGGCGGTGTCGAGGACGTACATCCGGGTGTTCCACACCGGCCGGCCGATCGGCACCGGCCCCTCACCGCCGGGCGCGGAGGGGTGGTGGGCGATCTGGATGGTGGTCTCGGTGGGCCCGTAGAGGTTGCTCAGCGGCACGCCGGGGAACCGCTCGTGGAACCGCTCGGCGGTCTCGCGCGGCAGCGCCTCACCGCCGCTGGAGGCCCGCCGCAGGATGCCCGCACACGCGTCGGCGGCCTCCGGGTCGGCGAGGAACGCCTGGAGCATCGACGGGACGAACTGGAGCACGGTGATGCCCTGTTCGCGCACCGTGCGCGCCAGATACGCCGGGTCCTTGTGGCCGCCGGGCTTCGCGACCACCAGGGTCGCGCCGCTGAGCAGCGGCAGGAAGAACTCGCAGACCGAGGCGTCGAACCCGGCCGGGGTCTTCTGCAGCATCCGGTCCCCGGGGGTGAGCTCGTAGGCGTCTCGCATCCACTCCAGGCAGTTGGCGACGGCCCGGTGGGGCACCAGGACGCCCTTGGGACGGCCGGTGGAGCCCGAGGTGTAGATGATGTACGCGGGGTGCTCGGGGCCGATCGCCACCGCCGGAGCGGAGACGTTCGCCGCGCCCCGGGCGCCCGTGATGTCCACGACGTCCAGCAGCAGCCGCCCCACCCCGTGGCGCGGGGGCAGCGCCCCGGCGCTGTCGGCGCGGGTGACGACGAGGGCGGGGCCCGCGTCGTCGAGCATGTACGCCAGCCGCTCGGCCGGGTAGTCCAGGTCCAGGGGCAGATACGCGGCCCCCGTCTTGAGCACCGCGATCAGCGCGATGACCAGGTCGGTCGAGCGGGGCAGGGCCACCCCGACGGTGCGCTCGGGCCCGGCGCCGCGTGCGATGAGCACCCGGGCCAGCCGGTTCGCCGCCCGGTCCAGCTCCGCGTAGCTGAGCACGGTGTCGTCCACTGTGTCGGCGCAGACCAGGGCCGGGGCGTCGGGGGTCCGGGCGGCCTGGGCCGCCAGCAGCTCCGGGAGGAGGGCGCCGGAGGTCGGATGCGCCGTCTCGCCCGGCGGGTCCAGGACCCGCCGGCGCTCCTCGGCGGACAGCAGCTCCAGGGAGCCGACGGTGCGCTGCGGGTCCGAGGTGTCGGCGAGGGAGCGCAGCAGGCCGAGGTAGCGCTCCCGGTGCGCGATGAGGGCGTCCTCGGTGTAGAGGTTGGAATTGGCGTTGAGGTCGATCCGGATACCGGTCCCGTCGGACCGGTCGTATCCCATGATCGAGAGGTCCTCGACGGTTCCGTTGGAGAGGTTGTGGCCCTTGACCCGGTGACCGGCGAAGTGGAAGTCGTAGTCGTACGTCATGATGTTGACGTGCGGGCCGAGCAATCCGTTTCCGCCGTCCGGAAGTCGCAGATCCCGGGCCAGGTCGATACGGCGGTAACGCTGATGCCGCAGGGCCTGCCTGACTTCCCGTGAGATCTGCCGCACAAGCTCCCGTATTCGCATATCGGCGCGCACCTGGATACGCAGCGGCACCACATTGGCGAACATCCCGGGAATGGCGCGGGAGGTGGCATCGGTACGGCCCGAGATCGGCAGCGTGAGAATGATGTCCGATTTACCGGTCAATCGATGCAGATAAAGAGAGGTCGCTGCGATGATCATAGCCGACCAGTGGGTGGCGTATTTACGCGCGGCGGCCCGCAGCTCGACCGCTTCCTCCTCGGTCAGGTAGGCGGTCTGCCGGAGGACGGTGGAAAGCTCCCTGGTGGGGTGGGTGGAAAGCCGCGCGGGGCGCGGGGAATCGCCGACGTGTTCCAGCCAGTACGCACGGTCCTTGGCGAAATCCGGCGAGGCCCGGTATTCCGCGTCCTGGTCCACCATCGCCTGCAGGGAGCCGAAGACCGTTTCCCCCTCGGCCGGGTCGGTCCCCGCCACCAGCGCGGTGTACACCTCGGCGGTCCGCCGGCCCAGCAGGGCGGCCGATCCGGCGTCCGACACGATGTGGTGGGTGCCCTGGTACCAGAGGAAGCGCTCGGGCTCCACCTTCAGCAGGGCGAACGAGAACGCCGGGTAGTCGCCCAGCTTGAGCGCCCCCGTGGCCAGGTCGTTCTTCATCCACCGCTCGGCCGCGGCCCACGGGTCGTCCTCGCCGGTGAGGTCCAGCTTCGGCAGCTCCCAGTCGGTCACCGGGTCCAGGATCTGCCAGGGCTCCCCGTCGTCCTCGCCGACCCGCACGTTGTAGGGCTCGGCCTCCGCCACGGCCCGGCGCAGCGCCCGCTCGAATATCTCGGTGTCTATCGGTCCTTGTATCTCCAGGTACTCGCCGACCCTGAAGGTGGTGCTCTCCGGCGGCTCCAGCTGCTCAATGAACCAGATCTCACTCTGGCCGGTCGAGAGCGGCAGACGGGCGGCCGGTGCGGCGGGCTGCACATTTCCCCCATTGAGGATGGAACCACGGTCGAAAAAGGTGCCTGTCGACCGGGAGTCGTTTTCCACGCGGCCGCAGGCACCACGCTGACCCTATGAGACGCAATTGCACTCAGTGAGGGGGTCAGGAGACCGTTCGGTGGCGAGAGTGTGAAAATCGCCGAAGTCCTAGGGATTTACCTGGGGTATCCCCGGCGCCGAGACGGCCGATGGCGTGGATGAGCATGCGTCAGGAGGGCGCGTGTGTCCAGAGCATGTCCGAGAGTTCACCGAGCGGCAACGCATTGCGCGGACGCCCCTGAGGGCGCCCGCGCAGGGCGTGTGGAGGCCGTGGCGGGAATCGAACCCACGTAACTCGATTTGCAGTCGAGCCCCTCAACCACTCGGGCACACGGCCGATGTCGTGCTCTGTTCCCGACGATAGGGCGGGGGTGGGGCGGGCACAACGCCGAGGCGGGGGCTGCCATACGACTGACACACTGCGTTCATGGCCGCCGGGATAGGGCCGCGGATACGCATGCCTGGGGGCGCCCGCCCGGATGTGTCCGCCTGGGGCGCCCGCCTGGGGCGCCCGTCCGGATACGTATGCCTGGGGGTCCCGTCCGGATGCGCCCGCCTGGGGTGCCCGTCCGGATACGTCCGCCCGGATACGCGTGCCCGGGGGCGGCCGGGCTCCGGTTCACGGCGTGGGGCGGTGCGTCCCCAGGAAGTCCTCGACCACCTGGCGGAAGAGATCCGGGTCGTCGACCCACGGATAGTGGCCCACCCCGGGCAGGGCCCGCGCCTGCCCGTCCGGGAAGGACTCGGCGACCAGCTCCCCGGCTCGCATCCCGGTCACCGCGTCCCGGTCGCCGGTGATCGCCAGTACCGGGCACGGCACCTCGCGCAGCCGGGCCAGCACCGCGCGCCGCCCCGCCTCGTCGACGCCCTGCCAGAAACCGGCCCGCGGCACCGGCCCGAGCTGCTCGCCCTCGCTCTCGGCGTGCGCCCGCTGGGGCTCCTCCCAGCGGCCGTACGCCATGGGGGCGGCCCGCAGCAGCAGCCTGCGCACCTCGGCGAGGTCGGTGGTGTCGGGCAGCAGCTGGACGGCCGTGTACGCCTCCTGCCACCACGGCTCGTCGGCGCGGGACTCGAAGATCTCCCGGGCGTCCTCGGGGAGTTCGCCCTGCAGTCGCGCGCCCGGGCAGACCACGATCAGCCGGGCGAGCCGCTCGGGGTGGGCGGCCGCGTACGCCTGGGCCGTCGCGGCGGCCGCGTCATGGGCGAGCAGCGGGAAGCGGGCGAGGCCCAGATGGCGACGGAGCGCCTCGAGGTCCTCGGCGAGTCCCGGGAAGGCGTAGCCACTGGGGTCGACGGCGGGCGGGGAGTCCCCGGTGCCGCGGCTGTCGGGGATGACGAGGGTGTGATGCGCGTTCAGTCCGCCGAGGTCGCCCAGATACGCGGCGCTGCGCCCCGGCCCGCCCGCCAGGCAGATCAGCGGCGGCCCCGCTGAGCCGTCCCGGGCCTCCAGGACGCGGTAGGCCAGCTCGGTTCCGTCGTACGAGGTGTAGTGCGGCATGGAGTCAGCTTGCCCCAGCATCGTCATCTTGACCGTGCTTGACCGGGGGGCGTGGTGTGCCGGGTGTGGCGCATGGGTCGTGGGCGGCGGCCCGGGTGACGCAAAAGCATCGGTTGGGGTGATCTTGCGCGGGCCCAAATTACGCTTATGGTTTCCGCCCGCTTCTCCGTATGATGCCAATGTGTTCGACTCCCGGCACGTGAAGACGTTCCACGAGGTGGTCCGCTCCGGCTCCTACTCCGGGGCCGCCCGCGCGCTCGGCTACACCCAGCCGGCCATCACCCAGCAGATGAAGGCGCTGGAACGGGCCGTCGGCAGTCCGCTGTTCATCCGGGTCGGCCGCGGCATGCGGCTGACCGAGGCGGGGGAGACCCTCGCCCGTCATGCCGACACCATCCTGACCAGCATCTCCACCGCCCAGCAGCAGATGAGCGCCATCACCCGGCTGCGCTCGGGCCGGGTGCGGGTCTGTGCCTTCCCCAGCGCCAACGCGACCCTCATCCCCGAGGCCATGGCCCGGCTCGCCGCCGCCCATCCGGGGGTGCGGGTGGAGCTGCTGGAGGGCGAGCCGCCGGACTCGCTGGGGCGGGTGGTGCGCGGGGAGTGCGACATCACGCTCGCCTTCACCTATCCCGGGCTGCGCGAGGAGACCCCCGCCGAGCTGGTGGAGATCCCGCTGCTGGAGGACCAGCTGACGGTGCTGCTGCCGACCGGGCATCCGCTGGCCAGACGGCGGGCGGTCAAGCTGGCGGAGTTGAGCGAGGAGCGCTGGATCGCCGGGTGTCTGCGGTGCCGCGCCAACTTCCTGCACGAATGCGCGGAGCAGGGCTTCGCCCCGGACATCGCCTTCACCACCGACGACAACCTGGTGGTGCAGAGCATGGTCGCGGCGGGGCTGGGCGTGGCGATGATGCCGGGGCTGGTGCTCTCGTTCCTGTGCCACCAGAAGGTCACCGGGCGCGCCCTGGACCCCGCCTCGCGCCGCCATGTCTCGGCGTATGTGCTGCGCGAACATCTGGAGATACCGGCCACCGCGCGGGTGCTGGAGGAGCTGAAGACGGTGGCGGGGAACCGGGTCGGATGCTGAGCCCGGCCGTGCGCTGAGCGCGCATCCATGGGCGCCGTCCATGGGCGCCGTCCATGGGCGCCATCCATAAGCAGCGCTTGGGGACGGCTCAACAAGCTGTCGTTGGACGTGATGGAGTGGGCGGCAGGACGCTGCCACTATGAGCACCCCGACCGCGTATCCGTCCTCCCGTCTTCTCACGGCACGCCTCGGCGAGCTCGTCGGCGACGTCCGCGAGGCCGTCGACCGGGGGCTCGCGCCCGATGTGACCGCCTATCTCGTCGGGGAGCGGCTCGCGCCCCACCTCGGCGCGGCCGATCTGCTCACCCCCGAGCAGCGCGAGGGCGACCCCGACCGCTACCGCCAGCACGTGCTGCACGCCGAGCCCGACGGCAGTTTCTCGATCGTCGCGCTGGTGTGGCTGCCCGGTCAGCGCACGGCGATCCATGACCATGTGTCCTGGTGTGTGACCGGCGTCCACGAGGGCGAGGAGCAGGAGCGGCGCTACCGCCTCGTCCCCGACGGCCCGGGCTCGCGGCTGGTCGCGGTCGAGGACGTGGTCAACCCGCGGGGCGCGGTGTGCGGGTTCGCGCCGCCCGGAGATATCCACAGGGTGTGGAACGCCTGCGGGACGAAGGCGATCTCGATCCATGTCTACGGGGCGGACATCGCCCGCCTGGGCAGCAGCGTCCGGCGGGTCTACGACCTCCCGACGGCGGACGAGGCCCACGGCCTTCGGACGGCGGACGAGGCCCACGGCCTTCGGACGGCGGACGGCCAGTGACGCTGACCGCCGCGCCCGGCCGGGCGCGGCAGGCTGCCGGATGGCGGCCGCCCGCCACGGCGTACGGGCTCGGACTCGCGGTGGCCGGGGTCGCGGCCGCCTGGGGCGTCCATTGGCTGCTCCCCGCCGTACCCCTGCTGACCGCCGCCGTGGTGCTGGGCATCGTCGCGGCGCATCTGCCGGGGGCGCGCGGACTCGTCCGGGGCGTCTGCCGCGCCGGGCTGTCCTTCGCCGGGAAGCGGCTGATGCGGCTCGGCATCGTGCTGCTCGGCCTCAAGCTCAGCCTGAACGACGTGCTGGGCCTCGGCTGGGCCACCGTCGCGATGGTCCTGGGCGTGGTCGCGGCCACCTTCTGCGGCACCTGGTGGCTGGGCCGCCGGATGGGGCTGCGCGGTGATCAGCCGCTGCTGATCGCGACCGGCTACTCGATCTGCGGGGCCTCCGCCATCGGCGCGGTGAGCGAGGTGTCGGAGAGCGATGAGCGCGACGTGGCCACCTCCGTGGCGCTGGTGACGCTGTGCGGCACCCTCGCCATCGCCGTCCTGCCGCTGCTCCAGCACCCCTTGGGGCTGGACGACGTGGCGTTCGGCCGGTGGGTGGGGGCGAGCGTGCACGACGTGGGACAGGTCGTGGCCACCGCGCAGACCGCCGGGCCGGCGGCGCTGGGCGACGCGGTGCTGGTCAAGCTGGTGCGGGTGGCCATGCTCGCCCCACTGGTCGCCGCGCTCGCGACGTCCGTACGGGCCCGGGGGCGCGCCAAGGCGGCGGCCGGAGAGGGGACAGCGGGCGAGGGGGCGAAGCGGCGGCCGCCGCTGGTGCCGCTGTTCGTCCTCGGCTTCCTCGCGATGACCGCCCTGCGCAGCACGGACCTCCTGTCCACGGCCGCGCTGGACACCGCCGCCCATGCCCAGGAACTCCTCCTCGCCGCCGCCCTCTTCGGCCTCGGCAGCGCCGTCCACCTCCCCTCACTCACCCGCACCGGCGCCCGGGTCGCGGCGCTGGGGCTGTGCGCGTGGGTGGTGATCGCGGGGGCGTCGTACGCGGGGGTCCTGCTCACCACGTAAGGCGCGTGGCGCGGCCTTCGAGTGCCCGGGGTCACGGCCAGGCCCGCAGGACCGGGGCCCGGGATACGGCCGGGGCCCGGTGCCCGGTCAGGGCCGGGGCCCGGTCAGGGCCGGGGGAGCGCGGCGAGGGCCGGAGTGCCCCGGGCGCGGCCAGGCGCGGGCGCGCGGCCCAGGGCCCGGCGGTACTGCCAAAGGTGCCGGGGGCTCGGCCAGGACGTGGGGCCCGCGTCGCGGACGGGGTGCCTAGGGCCAACGGCCGAGCCCGGCTCCGTCCCGCGACAGGTGTGACGTCCGGGAACGCCACTTACTCTGACGCCATGACCCCTCGCGACCCCCATGACGCCGACGCCGCCGTCACGGACAGCGCAGCCCCTCTGCCGCCCCAGGCGTCCCCCCTCCCACCCGAGCCGCACGACGGAGACCTGGACCTGGACCCGGTCCTGGACCCGGGTCTGGAGGGCGGCGACGACATCGGCGACACCGTACTGGGGCGGCGCTACCGCGCCCTGACCCTCGGCATCGTCACCGTCGTCTCCCTCATCGCCTTCGAGGCGAGCGCGGTCAACACCGCGATGCCGGTCGCGGCCCGCGCACTGGACGGGGTCGAGCTCTACGCGTACGCCTTCTCCGGCTACTTCACCGCGAGCCTGTTCGCGATGGCGCTGTCGGGGGAGTGGTGTGACCGCAAGGGGCCGCTGGCGCCGCTGTTCACCGGGATCGCGGCGTTCGCCGCCGGGCTGCTGGTGGCCGGTTCGGCACAGCAGATGTGGATGTTCGTGGGCGGGCGCGCGGTGCAGGGCATAGGCGGCGGGCTGGTGATCGTCGCGCTGTATGTGGTGGTCGGCCGCGCCTATCCGCAGCGGCTGCAGCCCGCCGTGCTGGCATCCTTCTCCGCCGCCTGGGTGCTGCCCGTGATCGTCGGCCCGCTCGCCGCCGGGACCGTCACCGAACACGTCGGCTGGCGCTGGGTGTTCCTGGCCATCCCGGTGCTGGTGCTGCCGCCGCTCGCGGTGATGCTCCCCGCGCTGCGCGCCCTGCCCCCGAGCGAGCTCTCGGCGGGCATGAACCGCCGCCGCATCCTCCTCGCGCTCGCCGTCGCGGCCGGCGCCGGGCTGCTGCAGTACGCGGGTCAGGACCTCAGCTGGCTCTCGCTCGTCCCGGCCGCCGCGGGTCTCGCCCTGCTCGTCCCCTGTGTCCTGCGGCTCCTCCCCGAGGGCACCTTCCGCGCCGCGCGCGGCCTGCCGTCGGTGATCCTGCTGCGCGGGGTGGCGGCGGGGTCCTTCCTGGGCGCGGAGAGCTTCGTCCCGCTGATGCTGGTGACCCAGCGCGACCTGTCCGCGACCGCCGCCGGGCTCTCCCTCACCGGTGGCGGACTCACCTGGGCCCTGGGCTCGTACACCCAGAGCCGCCCCCGCCTGGAGCCGCACCGCGAACGGCTGATGGGCCTCGGCCTGCTCCTCATGGCCCTGTCCATCGCCATGGTGCTCCTGGCCCTCAGCGACTCCGTCCCGGCCTGGATCGTGGCCGTGGCCTGGGTGATCGGCGGCTATGGGATGGGGCTGGCCATCTCCAGCGGGAGCGTGCTGCTGCTGAAGCTGTCGCGTCCGGAGGACGCGGGCAGCAACTCCGCCTCGCTCCAGGTCTCCGACGCGCTGGGCAACATCACGCTGGTCGGGCTCAGCGGCGTCCTCTTCGTCTCCTTCGGCGGCGGCGATGTCGCCGCCACCGGCTCGACCGCCTCCCACCAGCCGGCCGCCTTCGGCGCGGTCTATGTGGCGATGACGGCGGTGGCGCTGGTGGGGGCGTGGGTGACGACGCGGTTGCGGCCCGTCACCGCGTAGTACCATTCTGGCCCCAACAGTGGTACCGTTTTGGTATGGCTATGAATCTCCGACTGCGCGACGACCAGCAAGAGGCGCTCAAGCAGCGGGCCGAGGAGGAGGGCCGCAGTATGCACGCCATAGTGCTTCAGGCGATCGATCGGTATCTCGAGCAAGAGGCGGACCGGGAGTCGGTCCAGCGCCTGGGGGCGAAGTACGCGGCACGCCACGCGGACCTTCTGCGGAGGCTGGGGGAGTAAGTGAAGTACCTGACGGTCCAGGAAGTGCTGGACCTGGCGGAAATCGCCTGTGGGGGGCAGCGGATCGCGGTGCGCGATCTGGGGTTGCTGAGCTCGGCTGTGCATCGTCCGCAGTCGCAGATGTTCGGCATAGAGGCGTATACCGACCTTTTCGAGAAGGGCGCGGCGCTGCTCCAGTCGCTCGCCGTCAACCGCCCGCTGGCGGACGGCAACAAGCGGATGGCGTGGATGTGCACGGTGGCCTTCCTCGATGTCAACGGCACCGAGATGCTCGACGTCGACCAGGACGAGGCGTACAAGCTGGTGGTCGGCGTGGCCTCGGGCGCGCTCGAGGATGTGGCGGACATCGCGTCCAGACTGCGGAGGCTGCACGAGGCGATGTGAGTCTGATCCCACCCTCGGGTGGGATCGGCCCGTACCCCGGAGCGTGAACGACGGCACCGGTAGGCTGACGCGGTTCCCGATCGACCCCGCCGAGCCAGCCCGACGGAGACCGTGAGTACTACTGCCGCCTCCACCAGCCATCACCTCTCGCCCGCCTTCCCCGGCCGGGCTCCTTGGGGTACCGCGAGCAAGCTGCGCGCCTGGCAGCAGGGCGCATTGGACAAGTACATCCAGGAGCAGCCGCGGGACTTCCTCGCGGTCGCGACCCCCGGCGCCGGTAAGACCACCTTCGCGCTGACCCTCGCCTCCTGGCTGCTGCACCACCACGTCGTCCAGCAGGTGACGGTCGTCGCGCCGACCGAGCATCTGAAGAAGCAGTGGGCGGAGGCCGCCGCGCGGATCGGCATCAAGCTGGACCCGGAGTACAGCGCGGGTCCGCTGAGCCGGGAGTACCACGGGATCGCCGTCACCTACGCGGGCGTCGGCGTCCGGCCCATGCTGCACCGCAACCGGATCGAGCAGCGCAAGACGCTCGTCATCCTCGACGAGATCCACCACGCCGGCGACTCCCGCTCCTGGGGCGAGGCATGTCTGGAGGCGTTCGAGCCGGCGACCCGGCGGCTCGCGCTCACCGGCACCCCGTTCCGGTCCGACACCAACCCCATCCCCTTCGTCACCTACGAAGAGGGCAACGACGGGATCCGGCGCTCCTCCGCCGACTACACCTACGGCTACGGCAACGCGCTCTCCGACGGTGTGGTGCGCCCCGTCATCTTCCTCTCCTACAGCGGCAACATGCGCTGGCGCACCAAGGCGGGCGACGAGCTCGAGGCGCGGCTCGGCGAGCCGATGACCAAGGACGCCGTCTCCCAGGCGTGGCGCACCGCGCTCGATCCGCGCGGCGACTGGATGCCGAATGTGCTGCGCGCCGCCGACCAGCGGCTGTCCGAGGTCCGCAAGGGCATCCCGGACGCGGGGGCGCTCGTCATCGCCGCCGACCAGGACTCGGCCCGTGCGTACGCCAAGCTGATCCGCGAGATCACCGGCAGCAAGGCGACGCTCGTGCTCTCCGACGAGGCGGCGGCGTCCCAGCGGATCGAGGACTTCAGCCACTCCGACGACCGCTGGATGGTCGCGGTCCGCATGGTTTCCGAGGGGGTGGACGTGCCCCGGCTGGCGGTCGGGGTCTACGCGACCACCATCTCCACCCCGCTCTTCTTCGCCCAGGCCGTCGGCCGTTTCGTACGGTCGCGGCGGCGCGGCGAGACCGCGTCCGTCTTCCTCCCCACCATCCCGATGCTGCTCGGCTTCGCGGGCGAGATGGAGGTCGAGCGCGACCACGTCCTGGACAAGCCGAAGAAGGACGGCGAGGAGGAGAACCCGTACGCGGAGGAGGAGAAGCTCCTCGAGGAGGCCGAGAAGCAGCAGGACGAGGACACCGGCGACCAGGACCAACTCCCCTTCGAGGCGCTGGAGTCGGACGCGGTCTTCGACCGGGTGCTGTACGACGGCGCCGAGTTCGGCATGCAGGCGCATCCGGGCAGCGACGAGGAGCAGGACTACCTCGGCATCCCCGGGCTGCTCGAACCCGACCAGGTGCAGATGCTGCTCCAGAAGCGGCAGGCCAAGCAGATCGCGCACAGCCGCAAGAAGCCGGACGAGGAGGCGGATCTGCTGGAGCTCCCGGCGGAGCGGCGGCCGGTGGTCACCCACAAGGAGCTGCTGGAGCTGCGCAAGCAGCTCAACACGCTGGTCGGGGCGTATGTCCACCAGAGCGGTAAGCCGCATGGCGTGATCCACACCGAGCTGCGCCGGGTCTGCGGCGGTCCGCCGAGCGCGGAGGCGACGGCGGGGCAGATCCGTGAGCGGATCAAGAAGGTGCAGGAGTGGGCGACGCGGATGCGGTGACGGGGATGCGCATCCGTGTGCGTAAGCGCTGAGGCGGGCTATCCGCCTCGCGCAATCCCTTTTCGAAAAGTTTCATGAACCGGTCGCACACCCCCCTTGTCAATCCGGACGAACCGGGGCGATTCGGGATGCTCCCATGGCGTTCTCTTTGGCAGCTCTGCTCGGATTCTGGACAAACCCTTCCGCAAAGCGGACCGGCTCGCTAGCGTTCGGGCACGCACACGCCCCGTGGCAGCGCCGCCGCGGAGCGCAGCCGGTGCGTGACCACCGCGACCGGCGGCCTCTTCGCGCGCCGTCGTCGGGACCGGCGGGCACACCGCGCGAAGAGCCGCCACTCATCACCGAGGAGGGGGCGTCGTGACCGCGGAGACCTCTCAGACGCTCGATCGGGGACTGCGCGTCCTCAAACTGCTCGCCGACACCGACCACGGGCTGACCGTGACCGAGCTGTCCAACAAGCTCGGCGTCAATCGCACCGTGGTCTACCGGCTGCTGGCCACCCTTGAGCAGCACTCCCTCGTCCGCCGGGACATCGGCGGACGGGCGCGCGTCGGGCTGGGGGTGCTGCAGCTCGGCCGCCAGGTGCATCCGCTCGTACGGGAGGCGGCGCTGCCCGCGCTGCGCTCCCTCGCCGAGGACGTCGGCGCGACCGCCCACCTCACCCTGGTCGACGGCACCGAGGCCCTCGCCGTCGCGGTCGTCGAGCCGACCTGGACCGACTACCACGTGGCCTACCGGGCCGGATTCCGGCATCCGCTCGACCGGGGCGCCGCCGGGCGCGCGATCCTCGCCGCCCGCGCCGGCCGCCCCGACGACCCCGGGTACGCCCTCACCCACGGCGAACTGGAGGCGGGCGCGAGCGGCGCGGCCGCCCCGCTCATCGGGGTGACGGGGATCGAGGGCAGCGTCGGGGTCGTCATGCTCTGCGACTCGGTACCGGACCGGGTCGGCCCGCGGGTCGTCGACGCGGCCCGAGAGGTCTCGGACGCCCTGAGCTGAGCGCCCCGGGGACAGCGGAGCGGCCCGGGCAGGGCGACGTGACGTCGTCATGCCCGGTAGCCGGGGCGGCGCCCCGTCCGTCCCGGCGGTCAACTAGATTCGCACCATGCCTGCCGTCTCCCCCCGCGCCCGCATCCTCGCGCTCTGCTCCGCGCCCGTGCTCGCCCTGCTCGCGGTGGCCGCGTTCGCCCCGCTGCCGTTCACCGTGGCCCAGCCCGGTTCGACGGTGAACGTCCTGGGGGCCGACCGCGGCAAGCAGGTGATCAGCGTCTCGGGGAGCGACACCCGCAAGACCACCGGGCAGCTGCGGATGACGACGATCCTGGCCACCGGCCCGGACGCCACCGTGCGGCTGAAGGACGTGATCAGCGGCTGGTTCGCCACCGACCGTGCCGTCATGCCGCATGACTCGGTCTACGTCGGCGGCACCACCAAGGAGATCGAGCGGCACAACGCCGAGGAGATGCGGGAGTCGCAGTCCTCGGCCACCAGCGCGGCGCTCGGCTATCTTCACCGCTCCCCGCGCGACGTCAAGGTCACGCTGCGCCTGGCCGATGTCGGCGGGCCGAGCGCCGGGCTGCTCTTCTCCCTCGGCGTGATCGACAAGCTGGACGGGGACGGCCGCGGCGGCGATCTCACCGGCGGCCGGACGATCGCGGGCACCGGCACCATCGACGCCAAGGGCAAGGTCGGGGCCGTGGGCGGGGTCCCGCTGAAGACGCAGGCCGCCAAGCGGGACGGCGCCACGGTCTTCCTGGTGCCGAAGGCCGAATGCGCCGACGCCACCGCCGAACTGCCCAAGGGGCTGCGGCTGATCCCTGTCAGCACGCTCAAGGGTGCCGTGACGGCTCTGCGGGCGCTGCGGTCGGGCGGCGCGGTCCCGCACTGCTGAGCGGTGCCGCCGTCCTCTCGTCCGCCGCCGTCCTCTCGTCAACCGCCGTCGCCTTGCCCGCCGCTGCCCCCTGACCCGCGACCGCCCCCTCGTCCATCCCGCGCCAGGCCGGGAAGACCAGCGGGCTGAGCGTGGCCAGGAAGTAGACACCGCCCGTCACCAGGAAGGCGGCGGTCAGCCCCACCCCCTCCACCAGGCACCCGGCCGCGAGCCCGCCGAGCGGCATCACCACCCACACCCCCGCGGTGAGCGCGCCCGAGACCCGGCTGCGCAGCTCATCGGGGACGGCCTCGTAGGTCACCGTGGTCAGGATCGGGTTGAGCATCCCCGCCGCGACCCCACTGGCCGCCATCGTCACGGCGAGCGGGGAGACCCCGGGGACGAACGCGGCGATCAGGAAGCGCGGCAGCCCGCACACCAGAAAGCTCACCGCGAAGACGGTCCGGCGCGAAAAGCGGTCGCCCACCGCCCCGTACAGCAGCGCGCCCACCAGCGCACCGCCGCCGAACAGCGCGGTGAGCAGCCCCAGTTGCACCGAACCGCCCAGATGCCGCTCGGCGTGGACGGGCAGCAGGACGGAGGACAGCCCCTGGTCCAGGCCGTTGGTGACCATGACCATCAGCACGATGGCCAGCAGCAGCCGGTGGTGCAGCAGAAAGCGGTACCCCTCGCGCAGCTCCGCGCGGTAGGCGCGGGCGGACACCGGTACGACGGGCTTGCGCGGCGCGGCGGCGGGCAGCCCGCGCAGCCCCGCCATGATCAGTAGCGCGGAGGCCGCGAACGTCGCCGCGTCCAGCAGCAGTACGGCCGGCGGGCCGAGCAGCGCGATCAGCAGCCCCCCGACCGCCGCGCCCAGCATCCGGGCCCCGCGCGAGGCCCCGTCGTAGAAGCTGGCGGCGCGGCTGAGGGTGGTGCCCGCCCGTTCGGCCAGCGCGGGTACGAGCACCTGGCGGGCGGTTTCGCCCGGTGCGTGGAGCAGTCCGCAGAACGCCATCAGCGCGCACAGCTGCCAGAACCGCAGCAGCCCGGCGAAGTGCAGCACCGGAATCGTGGCCACGGCCACCCCGCACAGCGCGTCGGAGGCGATGGAGACCCGCCTGCGGCCGACCCGGTCGATCACCGGCCCGCCGATGACGGCGGAGACCACCACCGGCAGGGTCGCGCAGAAGGACACGAATCCGGCCTTGGCCGCGCTGCCCGTGGTCTCCAGGACGAACCACGGGACGGCGATCAGTGTGAGCGAATTGCCCGCTATGGAAACGGTGTTGGCGGCGAGGACGAGCATGAGCGGTCTTCGGTCACCGCTGTTTCCCCGACGCTCTCTGTCTCCTGTGTCGTCGGCCATGTCAGTGGTCGAATCGCGCCGTCAGACCGGATTGCGGCAGTCGCGGGGTGGCCAGCCGCAGCCCGACCTCCACCAGCGTCCAGCCGAGCCGGGCGCGCAGCGCCCGGGCGCGGGCGCGGGCGGGGCGGGTGCGGTGGGTCGTTCGGCGGTGGGGCCGGGGCGCCGCGTGGGCCTCGTGCTGGAGACGCTCGGCGCGTATTCGGTGGAGCCACAGATGGATCTCGTCGCCGTACATGTCGTTCCCCCCAGGGATCGGTCAGTCCTCTTCGCGCGGGAAGGCATGCAGATGGACGCGGTACGGGGCGGAGCCCTCGGTGTCCCGGTCCACCTCCTTCTCGCGGTAGCTCTCGATCACTTCGTGCACCTTGTCGCGCATTTCGCTGGCGAGTTCGGGCGTGAGACGCATGGCGAAGTCGCTCATGTCCGAAGCGCTGCGCCATGCTGAGGGCCAGTCGTGCATGGTGCTGAACCAGGTGGACAGGTCCTGGCCGTGGATGGTGGCCCACTCGTGGAGCAGGGTGTTCATCGCTCCCCGTACGGCCGGGTCGGGGCTGGTCAGGAACCTGTCGGTTCCCACCCGCACGCCCCGCTGCGCCGCCTTCCACCACCGCTCCCGCCCCTTGCCCCGCTCGGGGTCGTCCTTGACGAAGCCATGGGCGGCCAGCTGTCGCAGATGGTAGCTGGTGGCACCGCTGGACTCGCCCAATCTGTCGGCCAGTTGGGACGCGGTGGCCGGTCCGTACTCGCGCAGCGCGGCGAGCAGCCGCATGCGCAGCGGATGCGCGAGCCCGCGCAAGGAGCGGGGGTCGAGCACCCGGACGTCGTCGGGAGCAGGCTCTTCGTTCTGTGCCATGTGCGGCAGCGTAAGCATGCAAAGACTCAGTTGCAACACTTTCTTTGCAACGGAGTCTTTGGATCCACTTCAGGGGCCGCCACGGGCCCTCGTCCTCAGTCCAGCGCCGCCTGCCGCACCAGCGGGATGATCCGCAGCGGAACCGCGTTCTCCATCACGATCGCCGTCGAGGCCCGGACGATCCCCTCGAACCCCACCACCAGGTCGATCACCCGCTGAAGGTCGGCGTTGGAGCGGGCCACCAGCCGGCAGAGCATGTCCCCGTGGCCCGTGGTGGTGTGCAGCTCCAGCACCTCCGGAACGGTCGCCAGATGGGCCCGTACGTCCTGCCCCTGCCCCTGCTTGATCTCCAGCGTGGCGAACGCGGTGACCGGATAGCCGAGCGCCGCCGGGTCCACATCGGGGCCGAAGCCCCGGATCACCCCCTGGGCGCGCAGCCGGTCCAGCCGCGCCTGCGCCGTGCCGCGGGCGACACCGAGGCGGCGCGACGCCTCCAGCACGCCTATCCGCGGTTCCTCGGCGAGCAACTCGATCAGGCGAGCGTCGAGGCCGTCGATCCCCATGGCGGTCCCCCCTTGAGGTCTCCGGTGGTCTCTGTGACGTTCTCCGTGGCGTTCCCTGTGACGGTAGTCACCCTGTACAGGATGCTCCATAGCCGCGTGCCCTGGCTATACATCCTGACCAGCGATTTCGCGAAGTGTTGCGCACCTTGAGCCTTGGGAGGACGCTGCGAAGTATGACTGAGACGACAGAGATGCTGCAGCAGGGGGACGCACGGCACGCCGACCCGTTCCCCGTGAAGGGGATGGACGCGGTCGTCTTCGCGGTCGGCAACGCGAAGCAGGCCGCGCACTACTACGCCACCGCCTTCGGGATGAAGCTCGTCGCCTACTCCGGGCCGGAGAACGGCAGCCGGGAGACGGCCAGTTACGTCCTCGTCTCGGGCGGCGCCCGCTTCGTGTTCACCTCCGTCATCAAACCGGTGAGCGCCTGGGGCCGCTTCCTGGCCGAGCATGTCGCCGAGCACGGCGACGGTGTGATCGACCTCGCGGTGGAGGTGCCGGACGCGCGCGCCGCCTACGCGTACGCCGTCGAGCACGGCGCCGCCGGGATCGAGGAGCCGCACGAGCTCAAGGACGAGCACGGCACGGTGGTGGTGGCCTCGATCCGCACCTACGGCGACACCCGCCACACCCTCGTCGAGCGCACCGGCTACGACGGCCCGTACCTCCCCGGCTACGCGGAGGCCGAGCCGATCGTCGACCCGCCGGCGCGGCGGAACTTCCAGGCCATCGACCACTGCGTCGGCAATGTGGAGCTCGGCCGGATGGACGAGTGGGTCGGCTTCTACAACAACGTCATGGGCTTCACCAACATGAAGGAGTTCGTGGGCGACGACATCGCCACCGAGTACTCCGCGCTGATGTCGAAGGTCGTGGCGGACGGCACCCGCAAGGTGAAGTTCCCGCTCAACGAGCCCGCGGTCGGCAAGAAGAAGTCGCAGATCGACGAGTATCTGGAGTTCTACGGAGGCCCCGGCGTCCAGCACATCGCGCTCGCCACCAACGACATCGTCGCCACGGTGCGGGCGATGCGCGCGGCCGGGGTGCGGTTCCTGGACACCCCGGACTCGTACTACGAAACCCTGGGGGAGTGGGTCGGCGACACCCGCGTCCCGGTGGAGACCCTCCGCGAGCTGAAGATCCTCGCCGACCGGGACGAGGACGGCTATCTGCTCCAGATCTTCACCAAGCCGGTCCAGGACCGGCCGACCGTCTTCTTCGAGCTGATCGAGCGGCATGGCTCGATGGGCTTCGGCAAGGGCAACTTCAAGGCGCTCTTCGAGGCGATCGAGCGCGAGCAGGAGAAGCGCGGCAACCTCTGACCGCTACGACGCGGGGCGGGTTGAGGCCCGCCCCGCGTGACGCGGCCGCGTCCGTCCCCCCCCCGCACTCGTGTGGACATGCACCCTTGCTCCGTTATGCGCATGCGCGGCTCATGCCAGAAAACCCGAACACGTGAATGGGAGCGCTTTCCCAGCGTCTACACTCTCGGCGATCTGTTCACTCCAACACGGCGTGATCGCATGGGAGTTGTTGAGTATCAATGCACACGGAAAAGTACACTGCGGGTCGTTTGACCAGGCGTAGGTTCACCCTCGGCGGGGGCGTGGCCGCGGCCGGCGCGCTCGGTGCCTTCGCCGCCCGCGCGGGGGCCGCCACCGTGGCGGGGGGCCGCTTCGATCTGTCGGTGCCCTCCACCCAGCTGATCCGCGAGAAGACCCCGCACAACGCCACCGTGCTGCAGTCCTTCGCGTTCGATGACGTGGGCGGCCACGTCTACACCGTCCAGCTGATGCAGGGCGGTATCCAGCTCAGCGGGGAGTCCGCTCCCGTCTCGGGCGCCGACCGCGCCGCCCACGGCGATCTGTGCGTCACCAAGCTGTCCCCGGCCGGTGCGGAGCTGGGCTCCATGTACCTCAAGGGGTTCGGGCACGGCGTGGCGATGGGCTGCGAGCCGGTGGGCTCCACCGCGTATCTGTGGACCGAGTCGGACGCCAACCCCGACTCCGGCTACGGCCGCGCCATCAGCCGCTTCAAGTTCGCCGATGGCACCGTGCTGTCGTCCGGTTCGTCCTCGCTGGTCAAGCACCGCCCGGTGGCGGGCTCCACCAGCAACCAGCCCGCCGTCGACATGCTCAACCGCCGGCTGCTGCTGCGCCACCGCCTCGACGGAGCGGTCCGTTACCGGCTGATGAGCCTCTCCGGGGTCAGCGCGGGCGACTACACCGCCGTGTACGAGGACATACCCCAGACCGGCGTCGAGGACGGCGAGGTCTTCCAGGGCTTCACGGTCCTCGGCGACTACGTGTACCAGCTGACCGGCACCGCCTACACCGGCGAGGACGGCGCCAACCCGCCCTCCGGCCATGGCAACACCTACGTCTCCTGCATCGATCTGCGCACCGGCGAACTCGTCCAGCGCGCCCGCACCGAGGCCGCCTACTCGCTGAGCTACCGCGAGCCCGAGGGCATGGCCGTCCAGCTGTCCAGCCCCCGCCGGCTGTGCATGGGCTTCGCCTCGGGCGCCGCCGGAGACCGCAAGGTCAGCGTCTACTACAAGGCACAGTAGTCCGGCGATTTTCGCGGTAAGCCGTCCGCTTCCACGATCTTCCCCGCGGGCTTCCCGGGTGCGAGGCTGGACTCATGACGGACCTCATCGAGCTGCTGCGGGAGGGCCTCCCCGAGGAGGCCGTGCTGACCGACCCGGATGTGACCGGGGCCTACGCACACGACATGGCGAGCTTCTGCGAGGCGGGCGCGCCCGCCGTCGTCGTCCTCCCGCGCACGGTCGAGCAGGTCCAGCATGTCTGCCGCACCGCCACCGCGCTGCGCGTCCCGGTGGTGCCCCAGGGCGCGCGCACCGGCCTGTCGGGCGCGGCCAACGCGTCCGAGGGCTGCATCGTGCTGTCCCTGGTCAAGATGGACCGGATCCTGGAGATCAACCCGGTCGACCGGATCGCGGTCGTCGAACCGGGCGTGATCAACGCGACGCTGTCCCGCGCGGTCATGGAGAAGGGCCTCTACTACCCGCCGGACCCCTCCAGCTGGGAGCAGTGCACGATCGGCGGCAACATCGGCACCGCGTCCGGCGGGCTGTGCTGTGTGAAGTACGGCGTCACCGCCGAATACGTCCTCGGGCTCGATGTCGTCCTCGCCGACGGGCGGCTGCTGAAGACCGGCCGCCGCACCGCCAAGGGTGTCGCGGGCTATGACCTGACCCGGCTCTTCGTGGGCTCCGAGGGCAGCCTCGGCATCGTCGTGGGCGCGGTCCTCGCCCTCAAGCCCGCCCCACTCGAACAGCTCGTCCTGGCCGCCGAGTTCCCCTCCACCGCGTCCGCCTGCGACGCCATCTGCCGGATCATGGAGCGCGGCCACGCCCCCTCGCTGCTGGAGCTGATGGACCGGACGAGCGTCCGCGCGGTCAACGCGATGGGGAACATGGGTCTCCCGGAGTCCACCGAGGCCCTGCTGATGGCGGCGTTCGACACCCCGGACCCGGCCCCCGATCTCGCCGCCGTCGCCGAGCTGTGCACGGTGGCCGGTGCGACGGAGGTGGTCCCGGCCGAGGACGCCGCCGAGTCCGACATGCTGCTCCAGGCCCGCCGGATGACGCTTCCGGCGCTGGAGGCGGTCAAGGGCGTCACCATGATCGACGACGTCTGTGTGCCCCGCTCCCGGCTCGCCGAGATGATCGACGGCACGGCCGCCATCGCCGAGAAGCACGCGCTCACGATCGGCGTCGTGGCCCACGCCGGGGACGGCAACACCCATCCGACGGTGTGCTTCGACCCGGCGGACCCCGACGAGTCGCGGCGGGCCCGGGAGTCGTTCGACGAGATCATGGCGCTGGGTCTGGAGCTCGGCGGCACCATCACCGGTGAGCACGGCGTCGGCGTCCTCAAGAGGGAGTGGCTGGCGCGGGAACTGGGCCCGGTGGCGGTGGAGCTGCAGCAGGGGATCAAGCAGGTCTTCGATCCGCTGGGCCTGCTCAACCCCGGCAAACTGTTCTGAGGCCGCCCGGACCCGGGGGTGGTCCGGACGGCCTCGGCTCCAGAACTTCAGAACCTGCCTACGCCTTCAGGAAGGCGGCGTCGATCACGCCTTCAGGGAGGCGATGTCGATCACGAAGCGGTACCGCACATCGCTGCTCACGACGCGGTCGTAGGCCTCGTTGATCTGGTCGGCGTTGATCACCTCGATCTCCGCGCCGAGCCCGTGCTCGGCGCAGAAGTCCAGCATCTCCTGCGTCTGCCGGATGCCGCCGATCTTCGACCCGGCCATCGACTTGCGGCCCATGATCAGCGAGAACTGGCTGAAGGAGCTGGGGTTCTCCGGCGCGCCCACGTGCACCAGCGTGCCGTCGACCTTCAGCAGCGACAGGTAGCTGTCCAGCGGGAGGTTCGCCGAGGTCGTGTTGACGATCAGGTCGAAGCTGCCGGCCAGCTCGGTGAAGGTGGAGTCGTCACCGGTGGCGTAGAAGTGGTCGGCGCCCAGCCGCAGCCCGTCGTCCTTCTTACGGAGCGTCTGGCTCAGCACGGTCACCTCGGCGCCCATCGCATGGGCGATCTTCACGCCCATGTGGCCGAGGCCGCCCAGGCCGACGATGGCGACCTTCTTGCCGGGACCCGCGTTCCAGTGGGCGAGCGGCGAGTAGAGGGTGATCCCGGCGCACAGCAGCGGGGCGGCGACGTCCAGCGACACCCCCTCGGGGATGCGCAGGGCGTAGTTCTCGTCCACCACGATGTGGGTGCTGTAGCCACCGTAGGTGGGGGCGCCGTCGTACTCCTTGTCGTTGTACGTCTGCACCTCGCCCTTGAGGCAGAACTGCTCCTCGCCCGCGAGGCAGTTAGCGCACTCGCGGCAGGAGTCGACGAAGCAGCCCACGCCGACCCGGTCGCCCACGGCGTACTTGGTCACACCGGGGCCGACCTCGGCGACCACACCGGCGATCTCATGGCCGGGCACCATCGGGAACTGGGCGGTGCCCCATTCCTCCCGGGCCTGGTGGATGTCGGAGTGGCAGATGCCGGCGTAGGCGATCTCGATGAGGATGTCGTGCTCGCGCAGTGCGCGGCGCTCGACGGTGGTCTTCTCCAGCGGGGCCTTCGGAGCGGGGGCTGCGTAGGCGGTGACGCTGGTGGTCATAGAACTGTCTCCCTGGAAGAAATGAGGGGAATGCGATGAATGTGGGGGGTTGATAGGCATGGGGGTAGTGAGGCGAATGGGGTGAAGGAGGAAATTGGTGGAAAAGGGAGATGGGTGGGATCAGGGGGAAACGTCGGAGGACGGTCCCCCCGAAGGACGCGCATCGGAAGCGGGCGCGGAGGAACGGGCGGAAGGAGGCGCGGTCCAGCTCGCCAGCAGCCGCAGGGCCGCCTCGGAGGGCGAGCCGGGCTCGACCGTGTACATGCACAGTGCCTGGTCGGGATCGCCGGGAACGGCCACGTTCTCGTAGGAGAGCGTCATGTCCCCCACCACCGGATGGTGGTAGCGCTTGATGCCGTGGGTCTTCTCCCGCACGTTGTGGTCCGCCCACCACTTGCGGAAGTCCGCGCTCTTGATGGTGAGCTCGCCCACCAGCTCGGTCAGCCGGGGATCCTCGGGATGGCGTCCGGCCTCCAGCCGGAGGGAGGCCACCATCTCCGCCGCGACCGTCTCCCAGTCCGGCCACAGGGAGCGGGCCGCCTCGTCGAGGAACATGAAACGGGCCATGTTGCGCTCGTGGTACGGGAGCGCCTCGAAGTCGATGATCAGCGCCCGGGCCAGCTGGTTGGAGGCCAGGACATCGCCCCTGCGCCCGAGGACGAAGGCCGGTGAGATCCCGTCCAGTGTCCGCAGCAGTGCGTGCACCCCGGGCCGCACCCGCTGGGGGCGGGGCGGCCGGCGGCGCACCGTGCGCCGGGGGCGCGGCCGGGTCAGCTCGAAGAGGTACGCGCGCTCGGTCTCGTCGAGCCGCAGCGCACGGGCCACGGCGTCCAGCACCGTCTCCGACACATTGAGGTGACGGCCCTGTTCCAGACGCGTGTAGTAGTCCGTGCTCACCCCGGCCAGCTGCGCCAGCTCCTCGCGGCGCAGCCCCGGCACTCGACGGGGGCTGTCGTTGGTCACGCTCACGCCCGCGTCCCCAGGGCTCAGGCGGGCCCTGCGGGTCCGCAGGAACTCACTGAGCTCGGTATTGCGGTCCATGGGTTCCAGTATTGGCAACGGAAAGGCCATCCGAGCGTGTCAGAGTAGGTCTGTTGAACCTAGGCCGGGCGGTGCCAGGCGGGCCGTCGCCGCTCGTAAGGCTTGGCGGCGCTCGCACGGGAGAGTGGTGGCGAGGAGCTGAGGGCGCCGTCGGCGGGCCGGTCTGATAGACCATGACAGCGCGCGTTCCGGGTTGCACAGCGGCTCCTGTACGGCAAACTGCTTACGCCCCCTCACCGCGAGGCACCGTAAAGGCGCAGCGCAGTACAGCACGGCCGAGCAGATATGGGACATCGGAGATCATGAGCGCCCCTACCTCAGGATCCGCGGACGGCAGCTCCATTCCTGGCTTTTATCCTGATCCGTCCATCCCCGGCTACATCCGTTACTGGAACGGTGCCGCCTGGGTGCCCGGCACCAGCCGCCCCGCCCCGGCCGCGGGCGAGGCCATGCCCGCGCCGCCGCCCGGCGTCACCCATACCCAGGTGATCAGCCCGGCGCCGGACGAGACGGGCCCGATGTTCCTGGACGAGGAACCGGCACCGCGGCCCGCGGAGGAGACCGGCAGCGCCCTGCCCGAGCTGCGCCGGAGCGCCGAGATGGACGTCCGGGGCGCGGGCGGGCCGCCCGAGGCGGCGGCCGGCGGCATGGGGGCTCAGCCGGTGCCGCCCGGCGGCGTCCCGGCGTCCGTGGACTGGAACGATCCCCAGCGGCTGTACGGCACCCGTCCCGATGCCGGGTCGGCCTGGCAGGCGGACGCGTCCCGGCAGGGCGGCTTCGGCGGTGAGCAGGACCGCCGGATCTCCTGGGGCTCGGAGACGGACGCCCCCGGGGATGCCCAGGCCGGTGGCGGGCAGGCCGATGGCGGGCAGGCCGGTGGCGGGCAGTGGCCCGGCGTGCCCGACCCGCGGCGGGCGGGCCCGGGCGAGGGCGCCGGTCGCGATGAGGGCACGCTGACCATGCGCGGGGGCGGCAGCGGCGGGCCGGTGGACCGCTCGACGCAGGCGCTGCCGCCGGTGCGCCGGGCCCCGGAGCTGCCCGCGGCGGACGACGCGGAGACGCCCGCCGCGGCGGGCGACGGGACGATGACGATCCGCGCGGTGGGACGCGGTGATGGAGCGGCGCCCACGACGGGCCAGGGCCAGGGGCAGGGCCACCAGGGTCCGGGCCCGGGCCAGGACCGGAATCCGGCGTCCGGCCGCGACGACGGGACGATGGCGATCCGGGCGGTCGGCCGTCGCGGCTCGCGCAAGGGTGCCGAAGCGGCACCCCCGGCCCAGCCCCCGCACCAGCCTCAGCAGCCCCCGCAGCCACACCAGCCTCCGCAGTCACACCAGCCTCAGCAGCCCCCGCAGCCGTACCAGCCCCAGCAGCCCTTCGGCGGAATCCCCGCCCAGGGAGGTGGCCCGGCCTGGCAGCAGCAGGGGCACCCGTTCGCCCAGCAGCCCGGTCCGGCGCAGGGCGCCCCGCAGGCCGCACCGCATGGCGCCCCGCCGGGTGCGCCCGAGGGCGTCATCCCGTGGAAGCCGCCCGTCGACAACCCCTTCCTGCGGGCCGCCCAGGCCCAGGGGCGGCCCGCCCCGCTCGGCCGCCGCCTCGCCGCCCGGCTGATCGACACCGTCGTGCTGCTCGGCGTCGTCGGCGCCGTCGCGCTCCCGCTGTGGGGCAAGGCGAGCGATCACATCGACGAGAAGGTCGAGACGGCCAAGCAGAGCGGTGAGACCGTCACGGTCTACTTCCTGGACGGCACCACCAGCGGCTATCTGGGCATCGTCCTCGGTCTGCTGCTCGTCCTCGGCATCGTCCTGGAGACGCTGCCGACCGCCAAGTGGGGCCGCACGCTGGGCAAGAGGCTGAGCGGGGTGCGGGTGCTGGACATCGAGGGGCACGACACCCCGTCCTTCGGCGCCGCGCTGCGCCGCTGGCTGGTCTACTCGGTGCTGGGCGTGCTCGTCATCGGCGTGCTGAACGTGCTGTGGTGCCTGTTCGACCGCCCGTGGCGGCAGTGCTGGCACGACAAGGCGGCCCGCACCTTCGTCGCGGCGGCCGACTGAGCGCCGCCGCTCCCCTCCCGACCCCTGAGCCCCCGCCCCGCCCGCCCCCGCTGAGGCGGATGGACGATCCCGGTCGCCCGAACGGTGCGCGCCGGATGCGACAGGCCCGGCTCCGGGGTCGACTCGGGCCATGAGCACCGACCAGCCGCCCTCCGGGCCCGATGAGTCCCGGGACCGGGACAGCAGCGATCCGTTCGCCAAGTATCCGCGGGCGAACGGCTCCCCGTACGGGGACCACACCGCCGGGGCCGAGCCGTACGCGGGGATGCCCCCGCTCGCGCACCTCGGCCGCCGTCTGATCGCCCGGATCATCGACGCGCTGCTCATCGGCATCCCGGTCGGGCTCGTCCTGAGCGCGATCGCCGGCGGCTACGACCCGGTCGACGGCAGCGCCCGTTCGACCATCGTCACGCTGATCTACGTCCTGGTCTACTTCGTCTACGAGGGGCTGATGCTGACCCGGGACGGCCAGACCGTCGGCAAGAAGGCGATGAAGATCCGGGTCGCCCTGCTGGAGAACGGCCAGCCGCCGGCCGGCCCGGCCGGCTGGGTGCGCGCCGGGGTGTACGCCCTCCCCGAGATCGTGCCCTGCTGCGGCTTCGTCTTCTGGCTGATCAATGTGTTGTGGTGCACCTGGGACCGGCCCTATCGGCAGTGCCTGCACGACAAGGCGGCCAAGACGCTCGTGGTCTCGGCCGTGCCCTGAGGTTGTGAGCCCCTGAGGTGCCACCCTGAGCTTCCGGTCCACCGGGAGCGCTGATGTAATCGGGGCATGGCCCCCGACCCGCTGTCCTCGCCCCCGCACGCGTTCCCCGCCGGGATGCCCCCGCTGGCCACCCCTGGTCAGCGCTTCGCCGCCCGGCTCATCGACATCATCGTCCTCGGCGCCATCTGGACGGTGGCGCTCATCGCGACCGGCGCGCTCCAGTACACGATGGACCACCCGGGCGAGCAGCACATGGGCAAGGTGACCCTCGCGCTCATCATCACGATGGCCCTCTACTTCGGCTACGAGGGCGTCATGCTGGCCCGCAGCGGACAGACGCTCGGCAAGAAGGCGCTGCGCATCCGGGTGGCGATGCTCTCCGACGGGGATGTGCCGGCCGGTCAGGGCTGGGTCCGCGCGGCGGTCTACGTGCTGCCCGGGATGCTGATCCCGCTGCTCGTCGGCACGGTCTTCTGGCTGGTCAACTCGGCGTCACTGCTGTGGGACAAGCCGTTCCAGCGCTGTCTGCACGACAAGGCCGCGCGGACCGTGGTGGTGTCAGCCGCGCATTGAGTCGGCGTGCGCCCGGGTGCGCGCCCCCGCCGCGTCGGCCGGTCCGGACCCCGCCGCGGGGCTGCTGGTGCGGACGGTGCGGCTGGGGCGGGAGACCCGGGCCACCGGCACGGTGACGGCGACGAGGAGCCCGGATGCGAGCCCGACCACCGTGACCACCGCGATACCGAGTCCCGATCGGGTCTGGGACAGCAGCAGCATGGCGAAGGTCGAAAGAACGACGGTGGCCGAACCATAGACAAGCTGTGCAGGAGTCGGACGCGGCATGGCGGTATCCGTCCTCGGGGGCGATATGCAGGGGGCATGGGTCAGGCTGATGTGACCGTCAGCTCGACTCTACGGTGGTGAATGCCCGAGGGGGAGCGGAAGTAAGCGTGACCTCACCCACGGCGCCGTTGCACAGGGGGCGCACGGAATCATCGGCTTCTCCAACCGGCGCGCACGGCGCGCCCGTTGCTGTCCGTTAACCGGAACGCCGGGATCGCAGAACGTACTTGTCTCATCAGTCCAAGTCAAGGTCTGTCTTTTCTCCTGCCACTCCGGTCAAATGTCCGGCACCGGTGTGAAAGGGGAGGACTGAGCGAGTGAACAGCCAATGGAGAACGGCCAGATCGGCCGCCATAGCCACCGTGGTGGCCGCGCTCGGCGCGGCGGCACTCTCGACTGGCATGGCTCAGGCGGACGCGCCGTCTACGCGTGTTGAGCGCCATGACCCGGCGCCCGCGAAGACGGATGTCCAGCACGATCTCGAGGGCCCGTACAGCAAGCAGCAGGAGGCGCAGCGCCAGGAGGCGCTGCGTCAGGTCATTTCCGGCGACGCCAAGGCGACGACGCGCGGGGCGTCGAAGGTGGTGAAGCTCGGCAAGGGCAAGTACGTCGAGCTGGCCCGGGAGAAGACCGACAAGATCTTCACCATCCTGGTCGAGTTCGGCGACAAGGTGGACGACACCACCATGTACGACCCGGACGGTGACGGCCCCCAGCCGCCGGTGAAGAAGTACGGCGGCGAGCCGGGCCCGGCGCACAACACCATCGCCGAGCCGGACCGCGCCAAGGACAACAGCACGGCCTGGCAGAAGGACTACAACCGCGAGCACTTCCAGGACCTCTACTTCTCCAAGGACAAGAAGAAGCAGTCCCTGAAGAAGTACTACGAGAAGCAGTCCTCGGGCCGCTACTCCGTGGACGGCGAGGTCTCCGACTGGGTCAAGGTCGACTGGAACGAGGCCCGGTACGGCTCCAACTACTGCGGCGACACCAACTGCGCCAACGCCTGGGACCTGATCCGCGACGGCGTCAACCAGTGGGCCAAGGACCAGAAGGCGGCCGGCCGCACCGACGCGCAGATCAAGGCGGACCTGGCCCAGTACGACCAGTGGGACCGCTACGACTACGACGCCGACGGCAACTTCAACGAGCCCGACGGCTACATCGACCACTTCCAGATCGTCCACGCCGGTGAGGACGAGTCCGCGGGCGGCGGCGCCGAGGGCGAGAACGCCATCTGGGCGCACCGCTGGTACGCGTACGGCACCGACGCGGGCAACACCGGCCCGGGCGAGAACAAGTCGGGCGGTACCCAGATCGGCGACACCGGCATCTGGGTCGGCGACTACACCATGCAGCCGGAGAACGGCGGCCTCGGTGTCTTCGCCCATGAGTACGGCCATGACCTGGGTCTGCCGGACGAGTACGACACCACCGGTAAGGGGGAGTCGTCCGTCGCCTACTGGTCGCTGATGTCCGCGGGATCCTGGCTCGGCACCGGTAAGGACGCCATCGGCGATCTGCCCGGCGATATGAACGCCTGGGACAAGCTGCAGCTCGGGTGGCTGAACTACGCCTCGGCCAAGGCCGGGAAGAAGTCGACCCACACCCTCGGGGTCGCCGAGTACAACACCAAGAACAAGCAGGCGCTGGTCGTCGAGCTGCCCGCCAAGCCCGTCACCACCGAGGTGGTCGCCCCCGCCGAGGGCACCAAGCAGTGGTGGAGCGGGATGGGGGACGACCTGAAGAACACCCTCACCCGGTCCGTGGACCTCACCGGGAAGTCCAAGGCCAGCCTGGACCTGCAGGGCTGGTGGGACATCGAGGAGAACTTCGACTACCTCTACACCGAGGTCTCCACCGACGGCGGCGCCAACTGGACGCCGATCGACGGTACGGCGGACGGCAAGGCCATTCCGCGGGACGCCGGTGACAAGCCCGCGCTGACCGGCACCGCCGGGGCGTACAAGAAGCTCTCCTTCCCGCTGGACGCCTACGCGGGCAAGAAGATCGAGCTCCGCTTCCGCTACCAGACCGACGGCGGTGTGGCGCAGAAGGGCTTCGCGGCCGACGCGATCACCCTGACCGCCGACGGCGCCCCGGTCTTCAGCGACGGCGCCGAGGGCGACGACAACGGCTGGACCGCGAACGGCTTCTCGCGCATCGGCGCGTCCTTCAGCAAGGACTACCCGCAGTACTACATCGCCGAGAACCGCCAGTACGTCTCGTACGACACGACTCTGAAGACCGGTCCGTACAACTTCGGCTGGGCCTCCACCCGGCCCGACTGGGTCGAGCACTTCCCGTACCAGAACGGCCTGCTGATCTGGCAGTGGGACACCTCGCAGCCGGACAACAACGTCGGCGTCCACCCGGGCAGCGGTCAGATCCTGCCGATCGACGCGCACGCCACCCCCGAGAAGTGGGCGAACGGCACGCTGATGCGCAACCGGATCCAGGCGTACGACTCGCCCTTCAGCCGGCTCCCGTCGGACGGCTTCACGCTGCACAACGACGGCAAGGCCGCCAAGGTGAAGCCGAAGCCGGGCATCCCGGTCTTCGACGACCACAAGGGGACGTACTGGGACAAGAGCAATCCGACCGGCAGCGTGAAGACTGCTGACACCAACACCCGGATCAAGATCCTCAAGGAGCTCCCGGGCGGCTCGACGATGACCGTCCAGGTCGGACCGTCCACCTCCTAGATCCACACCGTCTGCGTTTTCGCAGGTCAGAGCGGTAGCGGCCGTCGCCCCCTAGCGGGCGGCGGCCGTTCGCGTTTAGATGCCCCTACGACCAACTTGTTGACACGACGTCTCACGGGGGACATGACCCGCAATGGCCAACGGAGGATTCACCAAGCTGCCGGGCGGCAGCGTGGTGGTCGCACTGACGCTGCCGAGCCCGCTGGGCGAGGGCGGCGTCCGCGTCCTGGTACACGCCGTGAACCGCCAGCGCGCCCTGACCAGGCTGCGCAATCTCGGGCTTCGCGCCATCTACCTGCGCGGCAATATGGCCCCGCCGACACCCGACGAGGTGACGGCGGTGCTGCACCATCCCGACGGGCTGGTCTGGCGCACCGCGCCGGACCGGGGAGGGGAGCTGTGGCATCCGATCGCCGCTCTGCTCAGATCGTCGGCCCCGGCCTCGTAGCGCCGGCCCACCCTCGTAGGGGCCGGGCCCTCGTAGCCGGTGTCTCGTGGCGCCGGCCCCTCGTGGCGCCGACCCCTCGTGGCGCCGGGGCCCGGAGGGCGGCCGCAGCACGGGCCGCGCCGGGCCGCCGGGGCGGCTGGGAGGCGCGCAGAGCGCCTCCGGCGCCCTCAGACGACCGGCTTGCCGCTGAGCTCGACCCCGGCCGCCCGCAGCTCGCCCAGGGCGCGCTCGGTCGTGTCCGGGGAGACGCCCGCGGTCAGGTCCAGCAGGACATGCGCGGCGAACCCCTCGCGGCGCGCGTCCAGCGCGGTGGCCCGCACACAGTGGTCGGTGGCGATGCCCACCACGTCCACCTCGGTCACCTCCCGCTCGCGCAGCCACTGGGCGAGCGAGGCGCCGTGCTCGTCGATGCCCTCGAAACCGCTGTACGCCGCCTTGTACGCGCCCTTGTCGAAGACCGCCTCGATCGCGCCGGAGGCGACGGCGGGCGCGAAGTTCGGGTGGAACCCGACCCCCTCGGTGCCCGCGACGCAGTGCACCGGCCAGGTGTGCTCGTAGTCCGGGTTGTCCGAGAAGTGATCGCCCGGGGCGATGTGGTGATCACGCGTGGCGACGATATGGCGGTAACCGGGCGTCGCCTCCCCGATCAGATCGGTGATCGCGGCCGCGACATCGGCGCCCCCCGTCACCGCGAGGCTTCCGCCCTCGCAGAAGTCGTTCTGGATGTCGACGACGATCAGTGCCCGGTGCATGTCACCGAGGGTAGACACTCCGCGTCGATTGCGGCAGTGGGCATGCCCCGCGTTCCCCCTCATGTCGCGCCTCAGGCCGTCAGGTACTCGGTGGGCAGGACCGGCTCGCCGCGCGAGAGCTGGGTCGCCGAGAGCGGCAGTCCGGCCCGGGCCGCGATATGCCGGTCCCGCGCCGCGTCCAGCGGCTCCCGGGCCACGATCTCGCCGCCGCGCACCAGCTCCACCAGCAGCTGATGGTCCGCCAGCTCCTCGGGGACCGCGCCGGTGCCGACCACCTCGGCCTCGGCCACACCGTGCTCGTCCACCCGTCGCGCCGCCCATTTGCGGCCGCCCACCGAGGACTTCGCGCCCATGGACTTCTTGGCCACCGGCAGCAGCGGCGCGTCCGGGGTGTCCGAACCGGCGCGCGCGACCAGCTTGTAGACCATCGAGCAGGTGGGGTGGCCGCTGCCGGTGACCAGCTGGGTGCCGACCCCGTACGCGTCCACGGGGGCCGCGGCCAGCGAGGCGATCGCGTACTCGTCCAGATCGCTGGTCACCGTGATCCTGGTGTTCTTGGCGCCCAGTTCGTCGAGCTGCTGGCGCACCCGGTGGGCGAGCAGCAGCAGATCGCCGGAGTCGATCCGCACGGCGCCCAGGTCCTTGCCGGCCACCTCCACGGCGGTGCGCACCGCCTCGGCGACGTCATAGGTGTCCACCAGCAGGGTGGTGCCGCTGCCGTGCGCCTGGACCTGCGCCGTGAAGGCGTCCCGCTCGCTGTCGTGCAGCAGGGTGAAGGCGTGGGCGCTGGTGCCCACGGTGGGAATGTTGTAGCGGAATCCGGCCGCGAGGTCGGAGGTGGTGGCGAAGCCGCCGACATAGGCGGCGCGGGCGGCGGCGACGGCGGCCAGTTCATGGGTGCGGCGGGCGCCCATCTCGATGAGCGGCCGGCCGCCGGCGGCGGTGGACATCCGGGACGCGGCGGCGGCCACCGCGGAGTCGTGGTTGACGATGGAGAGGATGACCGTCTCCAGCAGCACCGCCTCGGCGAAGGTGCCCTCCACCCGCATGATCGGCGAGCCGGGGAAGTAGACCTCGCCCTCGGGGTAGCCCCAGATGTCGCCGCGGAAGCGGTAGTCGGCGAGCCAGGCGAGCGTCGGCTCGTCCACGATCCGCTGCTGGGCGAGGAAGTCCAGGACGGCGCCGTCGAAGCGGAAGTTCTCGACGGCGTCCAGCACCCGCCCGGTGCCGGCGACGACACCGTAGCGGCGGCCCTCGGGGAGGCGCCTGGTGAATACCTCGAAGACCGAGCGGCGGTCGGCGGTGCCCGCCCGCAGCGCGGCCTGCAGCATGGTGAGTTCGTACCGGTCGGTGAAGAGTGCGGTCGACGGCACGTCCACCGGCAGTCCCAAGTCCGCAGTGTCCATGGTTGACGATGCTACCTCCCGTACTCGTCAGACTGACGAGATCTGGGTGCCGGTTTATGCGACGGCCAGTGCCGGGTGGCAGCATGGGACGTGTGAGTGTCACGCCCGTGGAGACCGAACGTCCCGAATCCCGTGAAGCACCGATGTCGGTGCCCGAGCCCGACGTTCCCTGGGTGACGGTGGTGCACAACGACCCCGTCAATCTCATGAGCTACGTGACCTACGTCTTCCAGAGCTATTTCGGCTATCCCAAGGACAAGGCGCACCGTTTGATGCTCGACGTCCACCACAAAGGCCGCGCGATCGTCTCGAGCGGCAGCCGCGAGGAGATGGAGCGCGACGTGCAGGCGATGCACGGCTACGGCCTGTGGGCGACCCTCCAGCAGGAGCGCTGATGTCGGGACGGTTCGAGCCGCTGCCCGGTGGCGGTGCCTCCCTCGCGCTGGACGAGGTCGAGATCTCCATTCTGCGCAGCCTGGCCATGCAGCTCGCCGAGCTGATCGGCCCGGGCGACCAGCCCGCCGGGGGCGGTGACCCCCTGGACGCGCTCTTCGCCGACGGCCCCAGCAAGCCGCCGGCCGATCCGGCGCTGGCCCGGCTGTTCCCGGACGCCTACAGCCCCCCGGACCGGGAGCTGGGGGCGCGGGAGGATAAGGAGGCGCGGGAGGCGTCCGCGGAGTTCCGCCGCTTCACCGAGAACGACCTGCGGGCGCGCAAGCGCGACGACGCCCTGACGGTGGTGCGCGACCTGGACTCGCTGGCCTCCGGAGCCTCCGCCGGGGCCCCGGGGGTGCTGGAGCTGGCGCCGGAGAAGGCCCGGCACTGGCTGACCGCCCTGAACGATCTGCGGCTGGCCATCGGGACCCGGCTGGAGGTCACCGACGAGGACGACGGCGGTGACCTGCTGCGGCTGCCCGACTCCGATCCGCGCAAGCCGATGGTGATGGCCTACTTCTGGCTCGGTGGGCTGCAGGAGACCCTGGTCGAGACCCTGATGCCGGAATAACTCCCTCCGGCGATTACTGAGCGTTCGTTTAGAGGATGCTCAACTCCGGATAACGATCGCATCACTGCGGTTGTGAACTTTGTTGCCCTGAATAACTTTTGTCCGCTTCTTCCTGTGGCGTGCACCACACGCGGCTCAGTCGATCAGTGTTGCGGTCGTGGTAAATCTTCACGATCGCCAGCCAGCCGCCACAGGGAGAAAGGCGCAGCAAAATGACCTCAGCGGCTCCTGAAGAGGACTATGAGCGCGGCCTGGGCAGTCGCCAGGTACAGATGATCGCAATCGGTGGCGCCATCGGCGTCGGCCTGTTCATGGGCGCCGGTGCGAACATCGCCAAGGCCGGCCCGAGCATCATCCTGATGTACGCCCTCGCGGGTGTGGTCATCTTCTTCATCATGAGAGCGCTCGGTGAGCTGCTCCTGTACCGGCGCTCCACGGGTTCCTTCGCGGAGTACATCCGCGAGTTCCTGGGGCCGTTCTTCGGTTATGCGACCGGTTGGACCTACTGGCTGCTGTGGGTGGTGACCGGTATGGCCGAGCTGACGGCCGCCGCCATCTACATCAACTACTGGTTCCCCTCGATCCCGCAGTGGGTCAGCGCCCTGGTCTTCCTGGTGGTGCTCTTCGGGGTCAACCTGATCTCGGTCAAGATCTTCGGTGAGGTCGAGTTCTGGTTCTCGATGGTCAAGGTCACCGCGATCATCGGCATGATCGTGATCGGCCTCGGCGTGCTCACCCTCGGCTTCTCCGACGCCGGTGACACGGCGGCCGCCTCCAACCTCTGGTCGCACGGCGGGTTCTTCCCCCACGGCATCGGCGACAGCCTGATGACCCTCCAGGGCGTGATGTTCGCCTACATCGCCGTCGAGCTGGTCGGCGTCACCGCGAGCGAGTCCGAGGACCCCGAGAAGACCCTGCCCAAGGCGATCAACACCCTGCCGTGGCGCATCATCATCTTCTACGTCGGCGCCCTGGTGGTGCTGCTCGCCGTCGTCAAGTGGACCGAGTTCTCGGCCGGTGAGAGCCCCTTCGTGCACGGCTTCTCCAAGATCGGCATCCCCTTCGCCGCCGGTATCGTCAACTTCGTCGTCCTGACCGCGGCCCTGTCCTCCTGCAACTCCGGCATGTACTCCACCGGCCGGATGCTGCGTGACCTGGCGACGAGCGGCGAGGCCCCGAGTGTCTTCGCCCGGCTCAACGCCCGTAAGTCCCCGGCCATCGGCATCACCTTCTCCGTCCTGCTCATGGGGATCGGCGTGGTCCTCAACTATGTGGTCCCCGAGAAGGCGTTCACCTACGTCACCTCGGTGGCCACGGCCGCGGGTATCTGGTCCTGGCTGATGATCCTCTTCGCGCACATCCAGTACCGCCGCGCGGTCCGCGCGGGCCGGCTGCCCGCCTCGTCCTTCCCGGCTCCCGGCGGCTCGGTCTTCAGCTGGGTGGCCGTGGTCTTCCTGCTGATCGTGACCGGCATGGTCGCCTACGACAAGGACGCCCGGGTCTCCCTGTACGTCGGCGCCGGGTGGGCCGTATGCCTGGTGATCGGCTGGTACGTCCTCAAGGCCCGCGGCGGTGCCCAGCCGCTCGGCCAGGCGGACACGGTGGAGCCGGAGTACGCGCGCAAGTAAGCCGTATCGCCCATTGGGCGCCGTATCTCAGCAGGCGGGCTCCGGACCACTGTCCGGAGCCCGCCTCCTATTCTTCTGTCATGCTGACCATCACCCAGGCGCTCCACGACAAGATCGTCGCGCACGCCCGCGCCGACCACCCCGACGAGGCATGCGGCGTGATCGCGGGCCCGGCCGGAAGCGGCCGCCCCGAGCGGTTCATCCCGATGCTGAACGCGGCCCGCTCGCCCACCTTCTACGAGTTCGACTCGGGTGACCTGCTCAAGCTCTACCGCGAGATGGATGACCGGGACGAGGAGCCGGTGGTCATCTACCACTCGCACACCGCCACCGAGGCCTACCCCTCCCGTACCGATATCTCCTACGCCAATGAGCCCGGTGCCCACTACGTGCTGGTCTCCACCGCCGAATGCGGCAATGACGAGGGACCCGTCCAGTTCCGGTCCTTCCGGATCGTGGACGGCGAGGTCGCCGAGGAAGAGGTCGAGATCGTCCCGGGCGGCTGAATGGCCTGCGTATCTCGCGTCATGGTCGTTACCCGTCCGTATCATGGGATGACCTACCGGAGCCCGGACCGGGAATCGATACGATGAGTCCATGGTTTTCGATGACGTGAGCGAGAAGACGCCGGGCATGCTGCTCGTGGCGCGGCTCCACGTCGACCTGTGCCGGCTCGCCAGCGCGATGTGTCCGCGCCGCGCCGTGGCCGCCTGAGCGCGCGCCCGAGACGCCCCGACGCCCTTCGACGACGCCCTCCCGGCCGCTCCGGCCCGGGAGTCCACCCCGCCCTCCGACAGGAGCTTAAGAATGGCCATCGAGGTCCGCATCCCGACCATCCTCCGCACCTACACCGACGGCCAGAAGGCGGTCGAGGGCAGCGGGACCACGCTCGCCGAGCTCTTCGCCGACCTGGAGAGCCGGCACTCCGGCATCCAGGAGCGCCTGGTCGACGGCGGTGAGCTGCGCCGCTTCGTCAACGTCTATCTGAACGACGAGGACGTCCGCTTCCTCGACGGCATCTCCACCAAGCTCTCGGACGGCGACAATGTGACGATCCTCCCGGCGGTCGCAGGCGGAATGGTCTGATGCGGTACGACAGCCCCTTGGCCGCGGTCGGCAATACGCCGCTCGTCCGGCTGCCGCGGCTCTCGCCCTCCTCCGACGTACGGATCTGGGCCAAGCTGGAGGACCGCAACCCGACCGGCTCGATCAAGGACCGCCCCGCGCTCCATATGATCGAACAGGCCGAGAAGGACGGCCGGTTGACCCCCGGCTGCACCATCCTCGAGCCCACTTCCGGCAACACCGGGATCTCGCTCGCGATGGCGGCCAAGCTCAAGGGCTACCGCATCGTCTGCGTGATGCCGGAGAACACCAGCGAGGAGCGGCGCCAGCTGCTCGCCATGTGGGGCGCGGAGATCATCTCCTCGCCCGCCGCCGGCGGTTCCAACACCGCCGTCCGGGTGGCCAAGGAGCTGGCGGCGGAGCACCCGGACTGGGTGATGCTCTACCAGTACGGAAACCCGGACAACGCCGGTGCCCACTACGCCACCACCGGCCCCGAGATCCTTGCTGACCTGCCCTCCCTCACCCACTTCGTCGCGGGTCTCGGCACCACCGGCACCCTGATGGGCGTCGGCCGCTTCCTGCGCGAGAACAAGCCGGACGTCCAGATCGTCGCGGCCGAACCGCGCTACGACGACGTCGTCTACGGACTCCGCAACCTGGACGAGGGGTTCGTCCCCGAGCTGTACGACGAGTCCGTGCTGACCACCCGCTTCTCCGTCGGCTCCGAGGACGCGGTGGCCCGCACCCGGGAACTCCTGGCCCAGGAAGGCATTTTCGCGGGCGTGTCGACCGGCGCGGCCCTGCACGCCGCCCTCGGTGTCGCCGGTAAGGCGGTCAAGGCCGGGCAGAGTGCCGATGTGGTCTTCGTCGTCGCCGACGGTGGCTGGAAGTACCTGTCCACCGGTGTCTACACGGCGGCCACCACCGAGGAGGCGATCGCGACGCTGCACGGGCAGCTCTGGGCGTAGTGGTCCGGGCCGATCGGCCGGCGGGGGGCAGGGCCGGGCACGCCCGGCTCCGTCCTGGTGATTCCGCCCACAACGCGGCCCCGTGGAGGAGCTGCCTGGGCTTTTGCGCCTTACGCTCGTGGGCACCGCATGACCCCCCGCACCGCCCATGGCCTTCGGCATGGGGACCCCTCAAGGAGGTTCCTGCTTCATGAAGCTCACCGTCGTCGGATGCTCAGGGTCGTTCCCGTCCGCGGAATCGGCCTGCTCGAGCTACCTCGTAGAGGCCGACGGCTTCCGGCTGCTCCTCGACATGGGCAATGGCGCCCTTGGCGAGTTGCAGCGCCACTGCGGTCTCTACGACCTCGACGCCGTACTGCTGTCCCATCTCCACCCCGATCACTTCATCGACATGTGCGGATACTTCGTCGCGCGCTACTACCGGCACGACGGTGGCCGGGCCGAGGCGATCCCCGTCTACGGCCCCGAGGACACCGAGCGGCGGCTGGTCCAGGCGTACGACGACCTGCCCGACGAGAAGTCGATGCGTGAGGTCTTCGACTTCCGCACCCTGACGCCCGGCAGCTTCGACATCGGCCCCTTCACCATCCGCGCCGAGCGCGTCTGCCACCCCGTGGAGGCGTTCGGCTTCCGGATCGAGTACGGCGGCCGCTCGCTGGTCTACTCGGGCGACACGGGCCCCTGCGAGGCCCTGGTGGACCTGGCCCGGGGCGGCGACCTCTTCCTGTGCGAGGCGGCCTTCACGCACGGCAAGGAGGACATCCCGGAGCTGCATCTGAACGGCCGCCAGGCGGGTGAACACGCGCTGCGGGCGGGGGTCGGGAGCATGGTGCTCACCCACATCCCGCCGTGGACGGACCCCCAGATCAACCAGCGCGACGCCCAGGCGGTCTTCGGCGGCCCGGTGGAGCTGGCCAAGGCGGGTGCGGTCTACGAGGTGTAACGGGCGGTGAACGCGGAAGCGCCGGGCTGGCGGACCAGCCCGGCGCTTCGCCGTTTCGTACGCCCGGTGGCTACTTCTTGCCGTCCGCCACCGCGGCGTCGTCCAGGGAGTCCTCCGGTTCTCGTCCCGGCGTCGGGATGTTGAACTTCGTGATCACGAAGCGGAAGACCACGTAGTAGACGACGCTGAACGCCAGCCCGATCGGGATCAGCATCCAGGCCTTCTCGCTGTGCGACCACCCCAGCAGATAGTCGAACAGCCCGCCGGAGAAGGTGAAGCCGCTGCGGATGCCGAGTGCCCAGGTCAGCGCCATGGACAGGCCCGTCAGCACCGCGTGGATGCCGTACAGCAGCGGCGCGATGAACATGAACGAGAACTCGATCGGCTCGGTGACACCGCAGACGAACGCCGTCAGCGAGACCGAGATCATCATGCCCATCACGGCCTTGCGCCGCTCGGGACGGGCGCAGTGCGCGATCGCCAGACCGGCGGCGGGCAGCGCGAACATCATGATCGGGAAGAAGCCGGTCATGAACATTCCGGCCGACGGGTCGTCGTGGAAGTAGCGCGCGATGTCGCCGTGCCAGGTCTGGCCGCCGGAGCTGAAGTCGCCGAACTGGAACCAGGCGAAGGAGTTCAGCAGCATGTGCATGCCGACCGGGATCAGCAGTCGGTTGACCACGCCGAAGATCCCCGAGCCGACCGCGCCATTGGACGACAGCCACTCGGAGAAGTTGTTGAGGCCGTCGCCTATCGGGCCCCAGAGGTAGCCGAAGAGCACGCCGTAGATCACGCCCGCGAAGGACATCAGGATCGGGATGAAGCGGCGGCCGCTGAAGAAGCCCAGCCAGTCCGGCAGCCGGGTGCGGTGGTACTTCTCCCACAGCACCGCGGCGGTCAGGCCGACCACGATGCCGCCGAGGACGCCCGGGTCCTCCGGCTTGCCGGTCACCTCGCTGACGAAGCCGGTCAGGACGTTCTTGTAGACGAGGAAGCCGACCAGGGCCGCGAAGGCCGTGGTGCCGTCCGACTTCTTCGCGAAGCCGATGGCCACGCCGATGCAGAAGAGCAGGGCCAGGTTGTCGAAGAGCGCGCCGCCCGCGTGGGCGAAGATCTCCGCGAGCTTGTTCCAGCCCAGTCCCGTCTTGCCGAAGACGTCGTCCTGGCCGAGCCGGCTCAGGATGCCCGCGGCGGGCAGAGCGGCGACGGGCAGCTGGAGGCTGCGCCCGATCTTCTGCATACCCTTGATCAGACCGGCACCCCGCTTCTGGGCGGGCGCGGCCGGCGCGGTGGCCGTACTCATCGGATTCCTCCTGGTGAGGCGGGCTCTCAGGGGAAGGGCGGCCCGCGCTATGGTCTAAACCACATGTGGTGTAGACCTGTTGTAGCACGTAGGGATCCGCTAAAGGAATCTATCGTTCCAAGTGACGAGTGACTTCCTCACCCGCATAATGGTGTAGACCACTTGCCGCAACGCGGACAGCACGCGGACACCACGCGGACAGCAGGACGACAGGAGCGAACATGGCCACCAAGGCTGACAAGATCGTCGAGGGGCTCGGCGGGATCGACAACATCGTCGAGATCGAGGGCTGCATCACCCGCCTGCGTACCGAGGTCAAGGACGCCGCCCTGGTCGACGAGGCCCTGCTGAAGGCCGCGGGCGCGCATGGCGTGGTGAAGATGGGCACCGCGATCCAGGTGGTCATCGGCGCCGACGCGGACCCGGTCGCCGCGGAGATCGAAGACCTGATGTGACCTTCCGGGACCTGAGGTGACCTTCCCGGCCGGGACCCGAGGCGACCTCCCGGCCCGGAGCGCCGTCCCCCGGGGGCGGGGCCCTCGCCGGACGCGGACCGGGGGCCTCCGCGATGCCGATAGGCTCATCTCATGTCTCGTATCGACGGCCGCACCCCTGACCAGCTCCGACCCGTGACCATCGAGCGCGGATGGAGCAAGCATGCCGAGGGCTCGGTCCTCGTCTCCTTCGGCGATACGCGGGTCCTGTGCACCGCGAGCGTCACCGAGGGCGTGCCGCGCTGGCGCAAGGGCAGCGGCGAGGGCTGGGTCACCGCGGAGTACGCGATGCTGCCGCGCTCCACCAACACCCGGGGCGACCGCGAGTCCGTCCGCGGCAAGATCGGCGGCCGTACGCATGAGATCTCCCGTCTCATCGGCCGCTCGCTGCGCGCGGTGATCGACTACAAGGCGCTCGGCGAGAACACCGTCGTCCTGGACTGCGATGTCCTCCAGGCCGACGGCGGCACCCGCACCGCCGCCATCACCGGCGCCTATGTGGCCCTGGCCGACGCCATCGGCTGGGCCCGGGGCAAGAAGCTCATCAAGGCCACCCGGCAGCCGCTGACCGGCACCGTCTCCGCCGTGAGCGTCGGCATCGTCGGCGGCGTCCCGCTGCTCGACCTCTGCTACGAGGAGGACGTGCGCGCCGAGACCGACATGAACGTGGTCTGTACCGGTGACGGACGCTTCGTCGAGGTGCAGGGCACGGCGGAGGGCGAGCCCTTCGCCCGCGAGGAGCTGAACGGACTGCTGGACCTCGCCGTGGCCGGCTGCGACACCCTGGCGGGAATCCAGCGCGCGGCCCTGGCCCAGGAGATGTGACGGCGGCACGAAGCAACCGTCGCGCGGCGCCCGGCGTTTAGTCAGGTACCAGCACCGTTCCCGGGGAAGGACCCACTCCATGGCGCCGCGCCACCGTCACCGCCGTACCACCGCCGTCACCGCACTCGCCGCCGTCGCGCTCATCGTGCCGGTCGGCGTCGGGTGCAGCGCGGTGGAGAAGGCCCTCGACTGCGCCCAGCTCGCGGTCGAGATAACCAACGACGTGGACGACCTCCAGGACGCCCTGAGCGGTGCCGCGGCCGATCCGCAGGACGCCGACAAGATCCTGGACGCCCTCGACAAGGACGTCGACAAGGTGGGCGACCGCACCGACAGCGCGGACGTCGGCAAGGCCGTGGACGACCTCCAGAAGGCGCTGGACAATGTCCAGAAGTCCGTGGACAGCGGCAAGCACCCCGATATGACTCCGGTCAGGGACGCGGCGGGCGAGCTGACCGGTGTCTGCTCGCCCTGATCTCCCCTCGATAATCGAGAGCTATGCAGCAACACACTGAGGGACACCGCCCGCACCCCCGCCGTCTGGTCCTCGCGACCCGCAACGCCTACAAGATCACCGAACTGCGCTCCATCCTGGGCGAGGCCGGCCTCGACGCCGAACTCGTCGGCGCCGACGCCTATCCGGAGGTCCCGGACGTCAAGGAGACCGGCGTGACCTTCGCGGAGAACGCCCTCCTCAAGGCCCACGCCCTCGCCCAGGCCACCGGTCACCCCGCCATCGCCGACGACTCCGGCCTCTGCGTGGACGTCCTCGGCGGCGCCCCCGGCATCTTCTCGGCCCGCTGGTCGGGCCGGCACGGCGACGACCGCGCCAATCTCGACCTGCTGCTCGCCCAGCTCTCCGACGTCCCCGACGAACACCGCGGCGCCCACTTCGAATGCGCCGCCGCCCTCGCCCTCCCCGACGGCACCGAGCGCGTGGTCTCCGGCCGGCTCTCCGGCACGCTCCGTCATGAGCCCGTGGGCGGCGGGGGGTTCGGCTACGACCCGATCCTCCAGCCCCACGGCGAGACCCGCACCTGTGCCGAGCTGGACCCGGAGGAGAAGAACGCCATCAGCCACCGCGGCAAGGCGTTCCGCGCCATCGCCCCGATCGTCCGCGAACTCCTGGGGTGAGCCCCGTAGGACGCCGCGGGCCCGGCCCGCGCTGAGGCGGGCCGGGCCCGCGTTCGCGCGGCGTGCGGCCGGAGGGACTCGAACCCTCACGGGAGTTACCCCACTGGGACCTAAACCCAGCATGACTGCCAATTCCATCACGGCCGCTCGGCACGGTCATGGTACTGCCTGGTGAACGGGGGCCGGGGCGGCAGCCCCGGGCCCGTCACAGCTCCAGGTCCCCGTCACAGCCCCAGGTCTTTGATGATCTTGGCTACGTGGCCGGTGGCCTTGACGTTGTACAGGGCGCGCTCGACCTTGCCCTGCTCGTCGACGATGACGGTGGAGCGGATCACGCCGAGGACCGTCTTGCCGTAGAGCTTCTTCTCGCCGAAGGCGCCGTACGCCTCGAGGGTCTCCTTGGCGGGGTCGGCGAGCAGCGTGACCTTCAGGTCCTCCTGGTCCCGGAACTTGGCCAGCTTCTCGGGCTTGTCGGGCGAGATGCCGATGACGTCGTAGCCGTGACCGGACAGGAAGGCGAGGTTGTCGGTGAAGTCGCACGCCTGCTTGGTGCAACCGGGGGTGAGCGCGGCGGGGTAGAAGTAGACGATCACCTTGCGGCCGGCGTGGTCGGCGAGCGAGACCTCCCTGCCGTCCGCGTCGGGGAGGGTGAAGGCGGGGGCGGTGTCGCCGGGCTGCAGTCGCTCGCTCATGGTCTGGTGCTCCTCGTGGCATCGGGGGTACGTACCCGACATTAGCCAGCTTCCCGTCCGGGGGTGCCGTGGGGCGGGGAGGAGGACGAGCTGACAGACTGTCCATCACGAATCATCGAGACTGACGGAGGCAGCGCGGTGTCGGATGCCAGGACCCCTGCGCAGATCGAGGCGGACATCGCCCGCAGGCGGCAGGAGCTCGCCGTGACGCTCGACGAGATCGGGGTGCGGGTGCACCCGAAGACGATCATCGGGGACGCGAAGGCGAAGGCGGCGTCGGCCGTGGACCGGACCGCCGGACGGGCCTATGTGTCCGCCAACCGCGTGGTGGCGGGCGTGCGGGGCCAGTTGGTGTCGGAGGAGGGCCGGCCCCGCATGGAGCGGATCGTGCCGGTCGCGCTCGCCGTGGCCGGGCTGGCCGGGCTGCTCGCGCTCTCGGCGCGGTCCTCCCGGTCCGCCAAGGCGTCCCGCTCCTCGTGGTGCTCCAAGCGGCACCGCTGAACGAACGGCGGCCGGCGCCGCCGAGAAGGCGGCCCGCACCGGCCCTGAGGCGTCATCGCGCCGTCCGGCCAGGTACGGTCATGGCGTGAGTGCGAACACGACCCATGACAAGCTGCCCATCCGGATGCTGCACGACCGTGTGCTGGTCCGCACCGACATTCCGGAGGGCGAGCGCCGGTCGTCCGGCGGCATCGTCATCCCCGCCACCGCGGCGGTCGGCAGGCGGCTGGCCTGGGCCGAGGTGGTCGCGGTCGGGCAGAGCGTACGGACCGTGGAGCCCGGTGACCGGGTGCTCTACGACCCGGAGGACCGGGCCGAGGTCGAGGTCCGCGGGGTCGCCTACGTCCTGATGCGGGAGCGAGATCTGCACGCGGTGGCCGCCGAGCGGCTGGAGGGCGCGGAGGACTCCACGGGGCTCTACCTGTAGGGACACCGCGGGATCGGACATGCTCTACCCGTAGGGACACCGCGGGATCGGACATGACAGAGGGTGGTGACGGTCTCCGTCACCACCCTCCGCCGTTCGTGGCCCGCGGCCTCAGCCGCCCACCGGCCCCCCTGGGCCGCCCGGATCGCCACCCGGATCACCCGGCCCGCCAGGACCGCCCGGCCCCGGCTCGGTCGTCGGCCCGCCGGTGGGGATGTCCGTCGGCGGGGTGGGGATGGTCGGGGGCGTGGTGGGCGGCGTCGGCGGGGTGTCGGTCGGCGCCGTGGGGACCGAGGTGTCCGGCGGTGCGCCGGTCGGGCGAGTGGTGACCACCGGCGGCAGGGAGCCCGGCGGCTGCTGGCCGGTCTGGGAGCCGTCGGGGGCGCTCGCCCCGTCCTCCAGCCGCAGATCGAACTCGGCCGGTGGCTTGCCGTCCAGCGCGCCCGAGGTGTACTGCGCCCAGATCTCGGCGGGATAGCCGCCGCCGTTGATCCGCTCCAGGCCCGTCGCCCCGTACAGCGGCTTCTGTACGCCGGTATTGGAGTCCTGGCCCATCACCGCGACCACGGTCGCCAGATCCGGGGTGTAGCCCGCGAACCAGGCGGCCTTGTCCTCCTCGGCGGTGCCCGTCTTGCCCGCCGCGGGGCGCTCGGCGGCCTGGGCGGCGGTGCCGGTGCCGCCGTCGACCACGCTCTGCAGTATCGAGGTGGTGGTGTCGGCGGCGCTGCGCGGGATGGCCTGCCGGTTCTCCCGGTCCGGGAGATCGACCCGCGCCCCGTCCTTGGTGACCTCCTCGACCAGGCTGTACCTGCCGTGCTCGCCGTGGTTGGCGAGGGTCGCGTACGCCTCGGTCATGTCCAGCACGCTCGCGGTGGCGGGGCCGAGCGCGATGGAGGGGGAGGCGTGCAGATCGGGGGTGTTCCTGGGGACGCCCAGGTCGATGGCGGTCTGCTTGACCTTGGCGGGGCCGACGTCCTGGGCCATCTGCGCGTACACCGAGTTCACGGAGTTGTCGGTGGCCGTGGTGACGTCGATGTCGCCGTAGTCGACGTCGTCCTCGTTGGCGGGAGAGTAGCCGGTGGGCCCCTCCGGGCCGATGACCTCGCGCTTGTTGTCGCCGTTGTAGAGGGTGTCCGGGGTGATCGTCTGACCGTCCTGGGTGGTGGACCCGTAGCGCACCGCCGAGGTGAAGACGAATGGCTTGAACGTGGATCCCACCTGGTAGTCACGGCGGGTCGCGTTGTTGACGAACTGCTTGGTGTAGTCGATCCCGCCGTAGAGCGCGACCACCTTCCCGGTCTTCGGGTCGATCGAGGCGCCGCCCGCGCGGACATAGCGGTCGACCTTGCGGTCCTCCGGGCTGAGCTTGCTCATCAGCCGGTCGCGCACGGCCTCGGCGAAGGCGTCCTGCTTCTTCTTGTCGATCGTGGTGGTGATGCGGTAGCCGCCGCGCGCCAGGGTCTGCTCGTCGATGATCCCGTTGCTGGTGAGGTAGTCCTCGACGGCCTCGACGAGATAGCCGCGCTGGCCGGACATGCCGGAGGGGGCCCTGGCCTCGGAGGGCGCGGGGAAGGTCATCTTCTGCCGGTCGGCCCTGGTCAGCCAGCCCTTCTTCACCATGCCGTCCAGGACGTAGTGCCAGCGGGCCGTGGCCCGACCCTTGTTCTGGGGATGGGCGACGATGTCGTAGGAGCTGGGGGCGTTCAGCAGGGTCGCCAGATACGCGCCCTGGGCGGTGTCGAGCTCGCCGATGTCCTTGCCGTAGTACGCCTGGGCGGCGGCCTGGATGCCGTAGGCGTTGCGCCCGAAGTAGCTGGTGTTGAGGTAGCCCTCGAGGATCTTGTCCTTGCTCACCTCCCGGTCCAGCTTGATCGCGATGAAGAACTCCTTGGCCTTGCGGGTAACCGTCTGTTCCTGGTCCAGGTAGTAGTTCTTCACGTACTGCTGGGTGATGGTGGAGCCGGACTGCTTGCCCTTGCCGGTGGCGGTGTTCCAGGCGGCCCGGACCATCGCCTCGGGGTTGATGGCCGACTCCGAGTAGAAGTCCCGGTCCTCGGCCGCGAGCACCGCGTGCTGGATCCGCTTGGGCACCTGGCTGAGCTGGACGTTCTCCCGGTTGACCTTGCCCTCGCGGGCCAGCTGGGAGCCGTCGGAGTAGAGGTAGACATTGCTCTGGGCGATCGCGGCTCTGTTCGCCGGGGGGATGTCGACGAGCAGATAGCCGGTGACGAGCCCGCCCGCGATCAGCAGGACGATCAGGAGGAAGCCGCCGAGGACCATGCGCCAGGTGGGCAGCAGCCGGCGCCATCCGGTGCGCTGGGGACGGCCCTTTCTGCCCTTGGCCGGTTTGCCCGCGGGGAGGCCGTCCGCGTGGTGCGGCGTGTCGTGGTTGCCATCGTCGATGCCGGGCCGGGCACCCGTTCCGGCCGCGCCACCGTCGATCAACTGGGGCTCGTCGCTCATGTCTCCTGAGACTCCTCGGCCGCCGTCGAGGGTTGCGCGGCGGCAGGATCGTGCACGGTCGGGCGATTCGCGTCGTACGCCCGATAAAACACTGTCGCATCATCCGTTCCGGGCCGAGGACGTGGCGCGCACCCGTGACTGGTCTGTGACCGGCCATATGGATGATTCCGCTCACACCATCCGGTGAATATTGCCTGGCCGTCCCTCCGGTCACCCCACTAGGCTCCGGATTTTGGCGCCGGCCGGGCGCCGCGGTCGGGGGAGGGAGGGGCGGGGCGGATGCGGCTGTACGCGGCTGTCGCGGTCAGCGGCTTCAAACGCTACGCGACGTATCGGGTCGCCACCGTGGCCGGGGTCTTCACCAATACCGTTTTCGGCTTCATCCTCGCCTACACCTACACCGCGCTGTGGGACGAGCGGCCGCACCTCGGCGGCTACGACCTCGCCCAGGCGCTGACCTTCGTCTGGCTCGGCCAGGCGCTGCTGGCGGCCGTCGGGCTGCTGGGCGGCGGCTTCGAGGAGGAGCTGCAGGAGCGCATCCGCTCCGGTGACATCGCCGTGGACCTCTACCGCCCCGTCGACCTCCAGACCTGGTGGCTGGCCGCCGAGCTCGGCCGGGCGCTGTTCCAGCTGCTGGGGCGCGGCGTGGTGCCGATGGCGGTCGGGGCGCTGGTCTTCGAACTCCGCATGCCCGCCTCGCCCTTGACCTGGCTGTGGTTCCTGCTGTCGGTGGCGCTCGCGGTGTGCGTCGGCTTCGCGGTGCGCTATGTGGTCTCGCTCGCCTCCTTCTGGCTGCTGGACGGGACGGGGCTGTCGATGCTGAGCGGGCTGCTGTGCCTGTTCTTCTCCGGGATGATCCTGCCGCTCAATGTCTTCCCCGGGCAGCTGGGCGAGATCGCCCGCGCGCTGCCCTGGGCGGCGATGCTCCAGGTGCCCGCGGATGTCTTCCTGGAGGAGCACCGGGGGGCGGGGCTGCTGGCGGCCTTCGTCTTCCAGGCGGGGTGGATGGTGGTGCTGCTGGCGGCCGGGCGGGTGCTGCAGTCGGTGGCGACCCGGAAGGTGGTGGTCCAGGGTGGCTGAGTCGGCCGTGTCCGCCGGGCTGCGGGCCTACGTCCTGATCGTCGGGATGTGGGTGCGCTCCACGATGGCGTACCGCACCTCGTTCCTGATCATGACGCTGGGGAACCTCCTCGCGACCGGCCTGGACTTCGTCGCGATCGCGCTGATGTTCACCCACATCGGGCAACTGGGCGGCTTCACCCTTGACGAGGTGGCCTTCCTCTACGGCACCACCAGCGTCGCCTTCGGCCTCGCCGATCTCACGCTGGGCAGCATGGGCCGGCTGGGCCGGCGGGTGCGCGACGGCACGATGGACACCCTGCTGGTGCGGCCGGTGCCGATACTCGCCCAGGTCGCCGCCGACCGCTTCGCGCTGCGCCGGCTGGGCCGGATCACTCAGGGGGCGGTGCTGCTCGGCTGGTCGCTGAGCCGGCTGGACATCGACTGGACGGTGGACCGGGCGCTGCTGATGCCGGTGATGCTGCTGAGCGGGGGTGCCATCTTCGGGGCGCTGTTCGTGCTCGGCGGAGCCTTCCAGTTCTGGGCCAAGGACGCCTCCGAGGTGCAGAACGCCTTCACCTTCGGCGGGACCACGCTGCTGGAGTACCCACCGACGGTCTTCGGCAAGGAGCTGCTGCGGGGCGTCACCTTCGTCATCCCGCTGGCCTTCGTCAACTGGCTGCCGGCGCTGTACATCCTGGGCCGCCCCGATCCGCTGGGGCTCCCGGCCCGGATCGGCTTCGCGGCGCCGCTGGTCGCCTGCGGCTGCTGTGCGGTGGCGGGACTGGCCTGGCGGGCGGGGCTGCGGGCGTATCAGAGCACGGGGAGCTGAACGGGGAGTTGAGGGGAGGACGGCCATGGACGATCTGATCGAGCTCGACGGTGTCGAGAAGGTGTTCCAGGTGCGGCGCAGAGCCGGGCTGATGCGCCGTGAGCGGCGCGAGGTGCGCGCCGTGGACGGCATCAGCTTCCGGGTGCCGCGCGGCGAGATGGTGGGCTACATCGGCCCGAACGGCGCCGGGAAGTCCACCACGATCAAGATGCTGACCGGGATCCTGGTGCCCAGCGGCGGACGGCTGCGGGTCGCCGGGATCGATCCCTCCAGGGAGCGGACCCGGCTCGCGCGCCGGATCGGGGTGGTCTTCGGGCAGCGGACCACCCTGTGGTGGGATCTGCCGCTGCGCGATTCGTACGCGCTGGTGCGGCGGATGTACCGGATCCCCGACGACCGCTACCGGGAGAACCTGGACCGCTGTGTGGAACTGCTCAACCTGAGCGAGCTGTTGGACGTGCCGGTGCGTCAGCTCTCGCTCGGCCAGCGGATGCGCGGCGATATCGCGGCCGCCCTGCTGCACGACCCCGAGGTGCTCTATCTCGACGAGCCGACCATCGGGCTCGATGTGGTCAGCAAGGCGAAGGTGCGGGAGTTCCTGCGCGATGTGAACGCCGAGCAGGGCACCACCGTGCTGCTCACCACCCACGATCTGACCGATATCGAACTGCTGTGCAAGCGGGTGATGGTCATCGACCACGGCCGGCTGGTCTACGACGGCGGGCTCGACGGACTGCACGCGGTCGGGGAGAGCGAACGCACCCTCGTGGTCGACCTGGAGCAGGAGCTGCCGCCCATCGAGATCCCCGGCTCCCGGACGGTGCGGGTCGAGGGGCCCCGGCAGTGGCTGGCCTTCCCGGCGACCAGCAGCGCGGCGCCGATCGTCTCGGCGGTCGCCGACGGCTATCCGCTGGTGGACCTCTCGGTGCGCGAGCCCGAGATCGAGGACGTGATCGCGAGGATGCTGCACGGCGGGGCGCCGGGGCGCGGAGCGTGAGCGGGGCGGCCGGGCGCGGAGCGTGAGCGGGGCGCTGGGGCCGGTACGCGCGCACGACGGATCGGGGGCGGCGCCCCCGTACGAGATACGGGCCACGGCCGGTGCCCGCCGTTAGTCTGTCCGTATGACGAGCGCTGGTTCTTCCCAGGGGGCGAGCCCCGACCTCCCGGACCCGGCCGCGATGCGGGCTTCCGACGCCGAGCGCGAGCGGATCGCGGAGGTCCTCCGCGAGGCCGTCGCCGAAGGCCGCCTGGACATGGAGGAGTTCGACGAGCGGCTGAACGCGGCCTACACGGCGCGCACCCATGGCGAGTTGGAGCCGCTGGTACGGGACCTCCCGGTGCCCGGCAGCGCCGCGCCCGCCCCGGCGACCCCGGCCGATCCCACCGGCTGGCGGGAGCGCATCGGCGGCACCCCGACGTCCCGCATGGGGATCGCGATCATGGGCGGCTTCCAGCGCAAGGGCACCTGGACCGTGCCGCGCCGCTTCACCGCGTTCACCCTCATGGGCGGCGGCGAGATCGATCTGCGCGAGGCCCGCTTCGAGGACCGCGATGTGGTGATCCGCTGCTTCGCGCTCATGGGCGGGGTGCAGATCATCGTCCCGCCGGACCTGGAGACGCATGTCAGCGGCATCGGGCTGATGGGTGGTTTCGACCACACCGGGTCCGCCGATGGGGACCCCACCGGTCCTCGGGTGACCGTCACCGGCCTCGCGCTCTTCGGCGGGGTCAGCGTCGAGCGCAAGCTCCGCAAGGAGGAGCACAAGCGCATGAAGGAGGAGCGCCGCCGGCTGAAGGCCGAGCGCCGGGAGGAGCTGCGCACCGAGCGCCGGGAGCTGCGGGGCGCACGGCGCGATGGGCGGCGTGAGGAGCGGGAGGAGCGCCGGCTGTCCCTGGAGAAGGAACGCCGCCGCGACGACTACTAGGGCTCTTGCCGGGCTTCTGGAGAGGCCCGGGGCTGATCCGGCTGAGGGCTCCGGGCTGACCGGCTGAGCCTGCGGCGAGAGCTCGGCCTGAGCCTGCGGCTAGAGCTCGGCCGCCGTGCGGCCCCGCAGGTGGTCCAGGTCCAGCGCCCGCGCCATCGCCCGGTAGCCGTCGTCGCTCGGGTGCAGATGGTCGCCCGAGTCGTACATCGGGCGCAGCCGCAGCGGGCTGATCGGGTCGCGCAGCGCCTTGTCGAAGTCCACGACCTCGTCGAAGACCCTCCCGGCGCGGATCTGCGCGTTGACCCGCTCGCGTACGGCGTCGAGCTGGGGGGTGTAGCCGCGGTGCCCGTAGAAGGGCGTCAGGGTGGCTCCGATGACCCGCAGGCCGCGGGCGTGGGCCTGTTCGGTCAGCCGCTTCAGGCCCCACACGATCCGGTTGGGGTCGGTCTCGTGGGGGATGCGCAGTATGTCGTTGACGCCCAGTTCGACGATCACGGCCTTGACGCCCGTACGGGACAGTACGTCGCGGTCGAAGCGGGAGAGCCCGCTGGGGTTGTTGGGCGGGTACTGCGTGCCGTCGCTCAGCACGCGGTTGCCGCTGATGCCCTGGTTGAGCACGCCGAAGCGGGGCGCGCCGGGCTCGCTGCGCAGCCGCTGGGAGAGGAAGTCGGTCCACCGGTGGTTGGCCCCGGCGGTGGAGGTGATGCCGTCGGTGATCGAGTCGCCCAGCACCGCGACCGCGCCCTCGGCCTGCTTGGACCACACGTCCACGCCGGTCAGATAGCGCCAGTACGGGCTCTGCTGGGTGTAGGCGGCGCCCGCCGTGTCCTCCGTACGGTCGCCACGCGCCATGTACGACGTCTGGCGGGCGTGCGGATGGTAGGTGACGGAGCCGGACGCCTGCGGGGTGTAGGTGGTGACCAGCAGATCGGCCGCGTCCGGGACGGCGAGCCGCGCCGGGTCGCTGGTGACGGCCTTACCGGGCGGGATCGTCACCCAGGAGCGGTTGTTGAAGGTGAGGCGGCGCATGGTGCCGGTCGCCGCGGTGGGGTTGCTGGGCGCGGCGGCCAGCGCCACCGAGGCATGCGTGATCGTCAGCGGACGGCTGCTGTAGAAGTTGGAGAGCTGGATCCGGGCACTGGTGCCGCCGATGGTGGTGTGCACCACGTTCCGTATCGACATGCCCGACAGGCCGCGCAGCGTCCGCGGCTCGGCGGCCGCCGCCGAGGTGGACCAGGTGCCCACCCAGGACCCGGCCGAGGCCGGGTCGGCCGAGCCGCGGGCCCCCTGCGCACGGGAGTCCGTACCGCCCTTGTCACCACCGAGCCCGATGAATATCGCGGTGGAGACGAGGATCACCACAGCCGCCAGCGCAGCGAGCACGGCATACCCCGTGCGTCTGGGCATTGGGGGCATGCTCATGAGCGGGTTGTCTCCTCGGGCGGACGGAGCCCGAGGCTCCGGAAGTGGACGGGAACGGCGGGTGGTGTCCGGCAGCGCCGATGCGGTCCGGTCGGTGACTCATGATCCCATGGTGGGACCCGGCTCCGCCTGTCGGCCTGCCCCCAATGTGCTGGGTCGCTCCCCCAGACAGACGACGGGAACTCACCGTACGTTCCACCCATGGGCGACTGAGACCGGAAAGAGACAATGCATGAGGGGACGGGTCGACCGGGTGGAGCGTATGGAGCGAAGAACGACTGGTGAGACGGCGGCCCCGCCGCATCGGGGCGCGGCTGTGCCCTTCGTCACGGACAGCCCGCTGGACGTGGAGCGGCGGCGCGGAGTGCGCCGGATGAAGGCGCTCGCCACCGGCATGCTGCTCGGCGTCGCACTGGTGTACGTGCTCGCCACCTGGGCGCGCTCCTCCGGTGTCGACGGCTGGCCCGGCTATGTCGCCGCGGCCGCCGAGGCGGGCATGGTGGGCGCCCTGGCCGACTGGTTCGCGGTCACCGCGCTCTTCCGTCGGCCCATGGGGCTGCCGATTCCCCATACGGCGATCATCCCCACCAAGAAGGACCAGCTCGGGGCCAGCCTCGGGGAGTTCGTCGGGGAGAACTTCCTCTCCGGCGACGTCGTACGGATGCGGCTGCGCGCGGTCGGCATCGGCGGCCGGCTCGGCACCTGGCTCGTCCAGCCCGAGCATGCCGAGCGGGTGACGGCCGAGCTGGCGACCGCGCTGCGCGGCGCGCTCACGGTGCTGCGCGACTCCGATGTGCAGGCGGTGGTGGGCGAGGCGATCACCCGCCGGGCGGACGCCCAGGAGGTCGCGCCGGGCCTCGGCAAGCTGCTGGAGCGCGTGGTCGCGGAGGGCGGCCACCGGCGCGCCGTGGACCTGGTGTGCCTGCGGGCCCACGATTGGCTGGTGGAGCACAACGACTCGGTGATGCAGGCCGTGACCGGCGGCGCCCCCGGCTGGACGCCGCGGTTCGTGGACCGCAAGGTCGGCGACCGCGTCTACAAGGAACTGCTGCGCTTCGTCACCGAGATGCGCGATATGCCCGCCCATCCGGCGCGCGGCGCCCTGGACCGCTTCCTCACCGACTTCGCCGGGGATCTGCAGTCCGACACCGACACCCGGGCGCGGGTGGAGCGGGTGAAGAGCGAGGTGCTGGGGCGCGGCGACGTCCAGGACATCATCGCCACGGCCTGGGCCTCGGTGCGGGCGATGATCGTCACGGCGGCCGAGGACGAGCGCAGCGAGCTGCGGCAGCGGGCGCGGGCGGCGATTCTGTCGCTGGGCAGGCGGATGGTGACGGACCAACGGCTGCGGGACAAGGTCGACGGCTGGCTGGAGGACGCCGCCGTCTATGTGGTGACGACGTATCGGGACGAGATCACCTCGCTGATCACCGAGACGGTGGCGGGCTGGGACGCCGAGCACACCTCGCGGAAGATCGAGGCCCATATCGGCCGGGATCTGCAGTTCATCCGGATCAACGGCACGGTGGTGGGCGCCCTGGCCGGGCTGGTGATCTATACGGTCTCGCGGGCGCTGGGCGGATAGCCGCGCCCCGTCTCTGGCAGGTGTGCGCGGCCTGGCCTATGGTGCGCGCGTGCGACGTCGTGGAGGGCGGGCCGTGCTCGCCCGGGGGCTGTGGACGGCCGGTGAACTCGCCGTCACCCTCGGGGTCGTGGTGCTGCTCCTGGTCGTCCACCAGCTGTGGTGGACCAACCGGCAGGCGAGGGCGGGCGCACGGCACGAGGTGGGCGTACTGGAGCGGCAATGGCGCGACGGCGCCGCAGAATCCGCGACGCCGGCGCCGGGGGCGCCGCGCTCCTCCGCATCCCCCCGGGGGGACGGACGCGACCGTGACCGGGCGGCCGGAGGCGGGGGCCGCGGGCCGCGCCGGGACCAGGCGTACGCCGTGCTCCGGATCCCGCGCATCGGCCTTACGGTGCCCATCGCCGAGGGCATCGGCCGGGCGGCGGTGCTCAACAAGGGGTATGTGGGCCACTATCCGCGGACCGCCCAGCCGGGCCAGGCGGGCAATGTCGCCCTCGCGGGCCACCGCAACACCCACGGCGAGCCCTTCCGGCAACTGGACGAGGTGCGCCCGGGCGACACGGTGCGCATCGACACCGCCGACGCCCGCTTCACGTACACGGTCGAGCGCACCCTGCCGCGCACCTCGCCCGCCGACGGCACGGTGATCGCCCGGGTGCCGTACAGCTCCGCCCACCCCCGCCACCGCTACACCGAACCGGGCTACTACCTCACGCTGACGACCTGCACCCCCGAATTCACCTCCCGCTACCGCCTGGTGGTCTGGGCCCGGCTGCGGGCCGCCGCCCCACGCGCTGTCGGCGGGGGCGACTAGACTGGCGGGAGCCAGGTGGGGAGACCGGCCGGGAGAGGGGGTGTGACGGTGTCGCGACGACTGGAAGCGCTGCGCATGCAGCTGGGCGTCTGCCTGTTTCTGCTGACCGGGGTGCTGCTGGCGCAGAGCGGGGCCGTCAGCGCCGTCGCCCTCGCCGCCACGGTGGCGACCACGGCCGCCGTCGCCACGGCGCTGCTCACCTGCGCGATCCTCGCCTCCCGCGGCCGAATACCCGCCCCCGCCGGGCGGATTCGCACCGCGATACGGGACCGCGAGCGCCGTACGGCGTTCCTGCCCCAGCGGGATCCCGACGCCTCCGGACGCCCGAGGCCGCGAGCGCCGGGCCGTCGTCTGCCGACGGCCGCGTAGGCGCAACCACTTCGCCGTACGGCGGACCCCAGCCGCTCCGGCATTCGTACCGCCGCGCCACGCGGCTCGTCACGCCGATGTCTTCCTCACTCCGGCACGACGAGACCCGCGGAGGGCTCCCATGTCCCTTTTCTCTTCCCTCGGCTCCCTGCTGACCACCATGGCGGGCGGCCTCGACCCGCTCTTCGGCGCGTCCGCGGCGGCGGCCGCCATCGTCCTGTTCACGCTGTGCGTCCGCGCGGCGCTGCATCCCCTCGCCCGGGCCGCGGTGCGCGGTGAGAAGGCGCGGGCCGCGCTCGCGCCGAAGCTCACCGAGCTGAGCCGCAAGCACAAGGGCGACCCCGAGCGGCTGCGGCGCGCCATGACGGAGCTGCGGGCGAAGGAGGGCGCGTCACCGCTGGCGGGCTGTCTCCCGGCGCTCGCCCAGCTTCCCGTCTTCTTCGTGATGTACCACGTGTTCTCCACCGGCAGCGGCGCCGGAGACCTCCTCGACCACACGCTCGCCGGGGCCCCGCTCGGCGACCGGTGGGGCGGGGCGCTCAGCGGTGCGCCGGGTCTGGTCTACCTCGGGCTCTTCGCACTGATCGCGGCCGTGGCGACCTGGACGTACCTCCGCGCCCGCAGGACGACCGCCCCCGGGGCGCCCGGAGTGGCCCGGGCGCTGCCGCTGCTGTCGTTCGGGACCCTCGTCACCGCCGCCGTGGTCCCGCTGGCGGCGGCGCTGTACCTGGCGACCAGCACCACCTGGACGGCGGTGGAGCGGGCCCTGCTGCACCGCGGATGACGGGCACCCATGGCGGGGCCGTGGCGGGGCCCGCGACGGGCGCCCGCAACGGCGCCCGTCGAAGTCATGAGTGAAACCGCCGTCCCAGTCCGTGAATGAGGTCTTGCGGGCTGGACGCCCCTGAAGGGAGGATCGATCAGCCGGTAGGCGCCTCGCACCGGCCTGTGACCTCGGGAGTCTTGGGATGAAACTGCTGCGAGTCGGACCGACGGGCGCGGAACGCCCCGCGCTGCTCGATCAGAACGGCACCTTGCGCGATCTGTCCGCCCTGGTCCCGGACATCGACGGCGCGCTCCTCGCCGACGAGGTCGCCCTCGCGCGGCTGCGCGCGGCGGCGGCCGCCGAGGGCGACGACGCGCTGCCGGTGATCGAGGACGGCGGGGTGCGGATCGGCCCGCCGCTCGGCCGGATCGGCAAGATCGTGTGCATCGGGCTGAACTACCACGACCACGCCGCCGAGACCGGGGCCAGCGCCCCCGAAGAGCCCATCATCTTCATGAAGGCCCCGGACACGGTCGTCGGCCCCGATGACACGGTCCTCGTGCCGCGCGGCAGCGTGAAGACCGACTGGGAGGTCGAACTCGCCGTCGTCATCGGCCGCACCGCCCGCTACCTCGACTCCGACGAGGCCGCCCTCGCCTCGGTCGCGGGCTATGCGATCGCCCACGACGTCTCCGAGCGCGCCTTCCAGATCGAGCGCGGCGGCCAGTGGGACAAGGGCAAGAACTGCGAGACGTTCAACCCCCTGGGCCCCTGGCTGGTGACCGCCGACGAGATCCCCGACCCGCAGGCCCTGGGCCTGCGCCTGTGGGTCAACGGCGAGGTCAAGCAGGACGGCACCACCGCGGACCAGATCTTCGGGGTGGCCCATGTGGTCCGCTACCTCAGCCAGTTCATGACCCTCTACCCCGGCGATGTCATCAGCACCGGCACCCCGGCGGGCGTGGCCATGGGCCGCCCCGAGCCCAAGCCGTACCTCCGCTCCGGCGATGTCGTCGAGCTCGAGATCGACGGGCTGGGGCGCCAGCGCCAGGAGTTCAAGGACGCGTAGCCGGATGCCGGGCCCGGACGCCGGGCCCGGACGCCGGGCCCGGACGCCGGGCCCGGACGCCGGGCCCGGATACCGGTCGGGCGGCCCGGTCGGGGCCGCCCCTCCGCATGCCCGCCTCAGGCCGTCGCCGCCAGATAGCGCTCCAGCGCCTCCACCACCAGCGCGTGGTCCTCGGCCTGCGGCAGCCCCGAGACGGCGACCGCGCCGATGACACCCGTGCCCGTCACGTGGAGGGGGAAGGCGCCGCCGTGCGCGGCGTACCGGTCGGGGTCGAGGCGGGAGGACTCCTCGAAGCTCGCGCCCTTGGCGCGGAAGCGGGCGCCGACCAGGTACGAGCTCGCCCCGTAGCGCTCCACGACCCGGCACTTGCGCTCCAGCCAGGCGTCGTTGTCGGGGGAGGTGCCCGGCAGGGCGCGGTGGAAGAGCCGCTGACCGGCCCGGTGGATGCCGATCGTGACGGCGGCGCCGCGCTCCTGGGCCAGGTCGGCGATGAGACAGCCCAGACGCCAGGCGTCGTCGTTGTCGAAGCGGGGCAGGCGCAGCCGGCGCTCCTGCTCCTCGATGCGGGATATCAGCTCGGCGTGCTCGCTCATGCGGGGACCTCGATCCGGACGGTACGGCGCTCCGCGGCCGACACCCGGGCCGCCTCCAGCACATGCAGGGCGGCCGCGGCCTCGGCGGCGGTGACCGGCGGCGGGGTGCCGTCGCGGAGGGCGGCGGCGACGGCGGCGTAGTACGCGGGGTAGTCGCCCTGGAGGGTCGGCACCGGGACCCCGCCGCCGGTCAGCGGGGACTCCCCGGCGCCCAGCCGGCCCCATTCGCTCTCCGGCTCGACGCCCCATGCGGCGGACGGGTCGCCGGGGCGCAGCCCCTCGCGCAGGGCGGCCTCCTGCGGGTCGAGGCCGTACTTCACATAGCCCGAACCGCTGCCCAGCACCCGGAAGCGCGGGCCGAGCTGGGCGGTGATCGCGCTCATCCACAGATGGGAGCGGACCCCGCTGGTGTGGGTGAGGGCGATGAAGGTGTCGTCGTCGGTCTGCGCCCCGGGGCGGCGCACATCGACCTCGGCGTAGACGGACTCGACGGGGCCGAAGAGGGTGAGCGCCTGGTCGACGAGGTGGCTGCCCAGGTCGTACAGCAGTCCGCCGACCTCGGCCGGGTCGCCGGACTCCCGCCAGCCGCCCTTGAGCTGCGGCCGCCACCGCTCGAAGCGGGACTCGAAGCGCTGCACGTCGCCGAGCGCGCCCTCGGCGAGCAGCTTGCGGAGGGTGAGGAAGTCGTTGTCCCAGCGGCGGTTCTGGAAGACGCTCAGCAGCAGCCCGCGGGCCTCGGCGAGCGCGGCCAGCTCCTCGGCCTCGGCGGCGGTGGCGGCCAGCGGCTTGTCCACGACGACCGGCAGCCCCGCCTCGAGGGCGGTGCGGGCGAGCGGCACATGGGTGCGGTTCGGGGAGGCGATGACGATCAGGTCCAGCTCATCCGCCCGGCCCCACAGCTCATCGGCGGAGTCCGCGAAACGAACCTCGGGGAACTCGGCGCGTGCCTGCCGCTGCCGCTCCGGGCTGGAGGTGACGATGGTGTCCAGCACCAGTCCCTCGGTGGCCGCGATCAAGGGGGCGTGGAAGACGGATCCGGCCAGGCCGTAGCCGATCAGTCCCACGCGGACGGTGCTGCTGTCATCCATGGCATCCATGAAGGCCACTTTGGCAACAGTGTTGCCAAAGTGCAAGCGGTGGCCACAATGGAGGGGTGAACAGCACCATGTCGGGGGCGGCCGGGCCCGGAGCCAATCTGACCGCCCTGCGCAGCCATAACGCCGCGCTCGTCCTGCGTCTGCTGCGCGACGCGGGCGAGGACGGCGTCAGCCGACCGGAGCTGGCCGGCCACACCGGCCTCACCCCCCAGGCCGTCAGCAAGATCACGGCGCGGCTGAGGACGGAGGGGCTGGCGGTGGAGGCCGGTCAGCGCGCCTCGACCGGCGGCAAACCGCCCGCCGTGCTCCGCCTGGTCCCGGGCGCCCGCCATGCGATCGGGCTGCACCTGGACCGCGATGAGCTGACGGCCGTTCTCGTCGACCTCGCGGGCACACCGGTCGCCGCCCGCACCGCCCCCTTCGACTTCGGCGCGGGGGCGGAGGAAGCGCTCACGGCGGCCACCGCCGAGGTCAGGGCGCTCCTCGCGGACGCCTGCACCGACCTTGCGGCTGGGACCGGCCTTGACACGGGGACCGGCCTTGCCGCCGGGACCGGCCTTACGGAGACCGGCGCGGAGACGGGTGGCGCGATCGGCGGCGCGGCGGGCGGCGGGCTGGCGGGCGGGTTGGCGGGCGGGCTGCTCGGCGTCGGCGTCGCCGCGCCCGGACCGCTCGACCACGGCTCGGGCGTGCTGCACCGCGTCACCGGCTTCCCCCAGTGGGACGGCTTCCCGCTGCGCGACGCGCTCGCCGAGCGGCTCGGCCTGCCCGTCGTCCTCGACAAGGACACCAATGCCGCGGCGCTCGGGCTGGTGACCGCCGGGACCGCCCCATCGGCCGCGTATCTCCATCTGGGCACCGGCCTCGGCGCCGGTCTGATGCTCGGCGGGGAGGTGTACCGCGGGGCGCGGACCGACGCGGGCGAGTTCGGGCATCAGGTGATCCAGCTCGACGGGCCGCCCTGCGAATGCGGCAATCGCGGCTGCCTGGAGGCGCTGTGCCTGGCCGCCGTCGCACGCGACGACCATACGGACGCGGCGCGGCTGCTCGGCGTCGGCGCGGCCAACCTCGTACGGCTCCTCGACATCGACCGGGTGCTGCTGGGCGGCCGGGTGGTGCTGGCCGACCCCGAGCCCTACGTTCGCGGTGTGGCCACGATGATCGCCGAGGACTCCGCCCGCGCCAGCCGCCTCACCGTGCCCGTGGATGTCGTGGAGCGGGGCGGGCGGGCCGTCGTCGAGGGCGCCGCCCGGCTCGTCCTCGCACCGCTGTTCGCACTGGGCTGATCGAGGGGGATCCTGACCGCCAGTCGGGGGCAATCCGGGGCTGGTGCGGTGTGTCGGCGTGCGGACGCGGAATGTAGCGCAGTGCTCGGGGAAACCCCGCACAGCAGAGGTCACTCATGCGCTTGCCCACCGCACTGTCCCTACGAGCTGTCCTTCCGGCGGCCGCGCTCGCGGTCGCCCCCGCCCTCTATGGAATCCCGGTGCACGCCGCCGAGGCCGAGTCCGCCGCCTGCGGGGGCCGGAACGCCTCCGACTTCCCGATCGAAGCCCATCTGCGCGATGGGCCGGATCAGTACGCCCGGGGCGGCGGCTGGCGCGGCTGGCACCTCGAACTGCGCAATGCCACGGACACCGGCTGCCGCGCCATCCACCCCATCGCCGTCCTGATCGACGAGGCCCGTGAACTGCGGCCCCGCCATATTGGTTTCGAGTTCCTGGACCCGGCCGCGGAGGGCGGCGCCACCTGGCGGGCCGTCTCCTTCCAGACGACGGACGAGGACGAGAACATCGGCGTCTTCGACAACAGCCATTTCAAGGGTTTCACCGTGCCCGCGCACAAGACCGTCGACGTGCAGGTGCGTACGCGCTTCACCGAGGACGCGCCCGAGGGGCCGGTGACGGCCAACGCCATCGCCGTACAGCGGCGCGCGGACGACGGCGACTGGGTGGGGCAGTCGAACGACTACGCGTTCCGCATCGGCCCGGCGGCGACGGGGGCGGCCGCGGGCACCGGTTCGGGCACGGCTTCGGATACCGGCGCGGGTACGGAGGCCGGGGCGGGTACGGAGGCCCTGACCGGTACCGGAACGCGGACGAGGGCGGCTACGGGCGCCGTCAGGGACAGGGAGACGGACGCCGGTGCCGACGCCGGTGCCGCCACCGACGGAGCCGAGACCAAGCCCGCGCCGCGGCCGACCACCCGCTCCAAGAGCCCCACGGCCGTTCCGACGCGAACGCCCGAGAAGACCCGGCCCTCCGCCGCGCCGAGCCGGACGCCGAGCGCCGGCGCAAGCCATGAGGAGAGCCATCCGGCCACGGTGCCGCCCCGTGCCGACAGCGACGCTGATGCCGACGCGGAGGCGGACGCCGACGTCGGCGCGGAGGCCGACGCCGATACCGATCCCAGTGCCGAGACGGACACGGGGACCGGAGTGGATGCCGAGAAGGATACGGATACGGGTACCGATGCGGGTACCGATACCGAGGTGGGTGCGGATGCCGACGCGGACGCGGACCTCGGCTCGGACGCGGACGCCGACGCGGGTACCGACCTCGACGAGGGCCTCGACGCGGACACCGATCTCGGTACGGACACCGACCTGGGCACCGACACCGAGCTGGGCACGGAGACCGACGACCCCAGCGCCGAATCCGACCTGGGCACCGAGACGGACCTGGGCACCGACCCCGGAGCCGAGACCGATCCGGGCGCCGAAACCGACCCCGGAGCGGAGACCGACCCCGGAGCGGAGACCGACCCCGGAGCCGAAACCGACCCCGGACGGGACCCCCAAGCCGACCCCAGCACCGGCACCGGCACCGGCACGGATGGACGTCATGAGGAGGACGGCGGCCACGAGCGCGAGCGGGTGCCCGAACTCGCCGCGACGGGTCGTCACACCGCGCTGCTCGCGGGGCTCGGCGTCATCAGCGCCGCGCTCGTGACCTGCGGCACCGTCCTCGTGGTGAAATCCCGGCGTTCGGGGACCTGAAGCCCCGACGTCCCCGACGCCCTCAACTCCGAGCTACTGGCCCCGGGGCCCCTCGCCCCGGCGGCGCAGCTCGTCGTCGATCTTGTCCGAGCCGGACTGGATCTGCTCCGAGTACTTGCCGCCCGTCTTCTTGTCAGCGGCCTCGGCCCCCTTGCGAGTGCCCTTCCGAGCCTTGTCCGGGTTCTTGCTGATCGCGCCCTTGAGCTTGTCCATCATGCCCATCGCGGCCTCCTTACGGTCCGGCTCGTTCCAGGGAGGGGTGGAACCCGCCCCTCCCTCAGGATCAGACACCTGTGCGGATCTGTCGCGCTGGGACGGGGCGCGAACGGACGGCGAACGCATAGTGCTCCCGGACACGGGGCGGTCTCCCCGGGACTTTCCCCGGTTAGGCTGAGGTCGTCGCCAGAGGTCGATTCCGAGCGGAGAGCAACCAGTGGCAGAGCGCAAGCCGATCGAGTCATGGCTCACCGACATGGACGGTGTCCTGATGCACGAGGGCATACCGGTGCCGGGTGCCGATGCCTTCGTCAAGCGGCTGCGCGAGTCCGGCACGCCCTTCCTGGTGCTCACCAACAACTCCATCTACACCCCGCGCGACCTCCACGCCCGGCTGTCCCGGATCGGGCTGGACGTCCCGGTGGCCAACATCTGGACATCGGCGCTGGCCAGCGCCCAGTTCCTGGACGAGCAGCGGCCCGGCGGCACCGCGTATGTGATCGGGGAGGCGGGGCTGACCACCGCACTGCACGACATCGGCTACGTCCTTACGGATGTCGAGCCGGACTATGTGGTGCTCGGCGAGACCCGTACGTACAGCTTCGAGGCGCTCACCAAGGCCATCCGGCTGATCAACGACGGTGCGCGGTTCATCGCCACCAACCCCGATGAGATCGGCCCCTCCGCGGAGGGCGCGCTGCCCGCCACCGGCTCCGTGGCCGCACTGATCACCAAGGCGACCGGCCAGAAGCCGTACTTCGTCGGCAAGCCCAATCCGCTGATGATGCGCTCGGGGCTGAACGCGATCGGTGCCCACTCCGAGACCAGCGCGATGATCGGCGACCGGATGGACACCGATGTCCGGGCCGGGCTCGAGGCCGGTATGGAGACCTTCCTGGTGCTCACCGGGGTGACCAAGGCGGGGGAGGTGGACCGGTATCCGTACCGCCCGTCCACGGTCGTCGACTCCATCGCGAATCTCGTGGAACGCATCGCCTGACCCGCCGGCGGCCTCTGCCTGATCCGCCGGGGAGCTCTGCCTGATCCGCCGGGGACCCGTGCCTGACCCACCGGCGACGAGATGCCGCCCTTGTGCCCCGGATGGCGCAGTAGGCGCCCGCAGCGGATGCGGGCCCCTGCCGGGCGCGTGAGCCTCTTGGTATCGGGAGGTTCTCACCATGCGCATCGTCGCACTCACTCTCTGTACCGCAGCATGCGCCGCCGTCGCGGCGGTGACGGCCGCTGCACCGGCCCTCGCCGACCAGCACCACTCCGCCACCACCACGATCCGGATCAGTCCGCACGCCCTCGCCCCCGGCGCCGAGGTCGAGGTCTGGGCCTTCGGCTGCCCCGACCGGGAGGGCACGGCCTCGTCACCGGTGTTCGTGGACGACGCGGAGCTGACGCCCGAGGGGAACGCGCTCTTCAGCGAGGCGACGATCCGCTCGACGGCGACCAAGGGGGCGCACCGGGTCACCGTGGACTGCGCGGACGGCCTTTCGCGTGAGGACCGTGAGGCACGTGAGGACGGTAAGGGCGGCATGAGCGGGGTCTCCCTCGCCGTGGAACGCCCGCCCTCGCCCGTCGCCCCCGTCCGCGCGGGCGGCGGCGGCACGGCATCCGACGAGACCCGGGCACGCGATGACATCGGCGGTGCGGAGGCGTACGGCCTGGTGCTCTCGGGCGGTACGGCCCTGGCCGTCGGCGGCCTCGCGGTCCACCGCCGCCGCCATCCCTCCGGTACGGCGGGCTGATCGCCATGGACCTGGACACCGAGATGGACGGGAACGTGGACGGGAATCGCTTCTCCGGCCTCGGACGGCTGGCCACGGGGGTGGCCTGGGTCGCGTTGCTGCTCGGCCTGTGGATGTGGGGCCGGGACACCACGGAGGGAACGGGCGGTCCGGCGCCGATGACCGGGGACGTGGCCGCGGTCGGCCGACCGCCCGCCCATCCGCTGCCCCCGGCGCACGCGCCGCTGGCGTCCGCCCGGCCGAAGCGGGTCGTGATCGAGGCGGCGGGGGTCCGCGCCCCCATCGTCGCGAGCGGCCTCGACCGCGACGGAGCCGTGAAGCCGCCGTCCGTCAGCCGCCCCGGCACGGTCGGCTGGTACCGGGCCGGCCCCGAGCCCGGCTCCCCGGGCGCGGCGCTGCTGGTGGGCCACCTGGACACGAAGAGCAAACCGGCGGTCTTCCACGGGCTGAGCGACCTCAAGCGGGGCGAGCGGGTGCGGGTCGCGCGATCGGACGGTACGACGGCGGAGTTCACGGTCGAGGACGTCGAGGTGGTGCCGGAGAAGCACTTCGACGCGCGACGGGTGTACGGGGCGCGGTCCCATGACCGCGCGGAGCTGCGGCTGATCACCTGCGGAGGGAAGTTCAACCGCTCGACCCGGACGTATACGGCGAACGTCGTCGTCTCGGCGTACCTGACCGGCACGACGGGCTCCGCCCACAACATGTCGGCCGGGAGCCGCAGTGCGCACTAGTCCGGTGCGGGTGCGGGTGCGGGCGCCTGCGGCGGGCAAAGCCCCCACCCCGCCCCTCCCCGAAACCAGGGGGCTACGCCCCCTGCACCCCCACCCGGGGCTGCGCCCCAGACCGCCCTGCTCGGGGCCCGCCCGCTGCACCCCCGCTCGGGGCCCTGCCCGCACCCCCTCCCGGGGTTCCGCCCCGGAGTCCCGTCCCCGCCGCGCAGCGCATCGCGTCATGGCGTACGGGCGAAAAACGGGGTGGGTTGTGGATGAGGGCACGGTGGTTCGGGGTGGTGTGTAAGGATTGATTCGACCGGTCTTGTCCCGCCGGGGGATCACCGCCTGTTCCCCGGAGCGTGCACCCAAGGGGGAGTGGATGTACGGCAGTTGCACCGGCCGTTCGCGTCACGTTGCCCGCACTCGTACTCGTACTCGTACGCGTACCCGTATCCGCGCGCTCTCCGCGGCCGGGGCGCTGCTGTCGTGCGTCGTCCTCTCCGGGTGTTTCGGGGCCTCGAAGGGGGACAGCGACCATGCCTCCCTCGCCGGGCAGGCGAAGCAGCGGCCCAAGTCCACGATTCCCTACTGGGTGAATCCGGACGGCAGCGCGGCGCGGCAGGTGGCGGCGTATCGCAAGAAGGGGGCGGACGGCGAGGCCAGGCTGATACAGAAGATCGCGGAGCAGCCCGTCGCGGAGTGGCTCGGGGTGGACGATCCGGAGGGGCAGGCGCGGGGGTTCACCGCGGCCGCGGATCACGTCAACCGGGACGCGCTGCTGGTCTTCTACAACATCCCGCACCGCGACTGCGGGCAGTACTCCAAGGGCGGCGCCGCCGACGGCAACGCCTATCGCACCTGGCTGGACAAGGTGGTCCGGGGGATCGGCGGCCGCCGGGCGACGGTCATCCTGGAGCCCGACGCGCTGCCGCACGTGGTGGACGGCTGTACGCCCAAGCAGTTCCACGAGGAGCGGTACGACTTACTGACCGGTGCTGTGGACAAGCTCAAGGGGCTGCCGCGCACCAAGGTCTATCTGGACGCCGGGAACCCCCACTGGATCAAGGACCCGCGCCGGATGGTCGAGCCGCTGAAGCGGGCCGGTATCCGTAAGGCCGACGGCTTCGCGCTGAACACCTCCAACTACCAGACGACCCAGGAGAACAGGGCGTACGGCAGGAGGCTGTCCGCGCTCACCGGTGGCAAGCCCTTCGTGATCGACACCAGCCGTAATGGCAACGGTCCGGCCCCCGGTAAGAACGACCCGCAGGCGTGGTGCAATCCGAAGGGCCGGGCGCTGGGCGAGCGGCCGACCACCGACACCGGGGACAAGCTGGTCGACGCCTATCTGTGGATCAAGCGTCCGGGCGAGTCGGACGGCACCTGCAAGGGCGGTCCCACCGCGGGTCGGTGGTGGCCCCGGTACGCGCTCGATCTCGCCCGTAACGCCAACCGTAAGGACAGCTGAAGGCCGGCCCGAAGGCCGTTACTTCTTCGGGGGCGCCGGCGCGGGCACCTTGACCCACACCGCCTTCGACGGTGTGCCCTGGTCGTCCACCGCGTTGAGCATGTACCACCCCGGCGGCATCAGTGACGCGTTCTTCGGCAGCGTCACCGTCACCCCGTCCTTCGTCCGCGTGAAGTCGAGCGCGATCGACCGCTGCTCGACATTGGTCACATGGGTGAAGGACCCGGGCCGGATCAGCCGCATCCTGGTGATCGCCGATGCGTGCGCGGTCCGGTACGTGGTCTTCGCGCCCGGCTTGACCGTCCTGGGCGCGGTGTCGGTGAGCTTCGGGCGGGAGTCGCGGAAGAGATACGGCGGGGTGTAGAGGTCGATCTGCTGCTGGAACGTACCCGGCTTGGTGTTGGCCTTGTCGCCGAAGAGCGAGTCCGAGCCGAAGGTCATGACCCGGCCGTCCGGCAGGAGTAGCGCCCCCGAGTGGTAGTTGCGGCCCACCAGCGGATCGGCCACCTGCCGCGCGGTGTTGGTCTTGGGGGTGTACAGCTCGGCCTTGAGCACATTGGTGTCGCCGCGGCCCCGGTAGTCGCCCGAGCCGTTGGTGGTCAGGACGGTGTCGTCGGGCAGGATCACACTGCTCGGATAGCGCGCCTTCGCATAGAGATCCGGCCCGTTCTCGAAGCGCGGCTTGTCCGCACGCAGATCGGCGATCCGGGTCTTCGCCGTGGACTTGACGTCCTCGCCGACCCCGCCCCCGCCCAGCACCATGTACCGCTGGTCCTGTGCGGGCGGCAGCAGCACGGACATCGAGGTCTCCAGGGCGTCCGGATCGCTGATGCCCGGGACCACGTCGAACCGATTGCTCTTCAGGTCCCAGATGCCGGGGGTACGGCCCTTGTCGTCGGGGCCGTATCCGGCATTCGAGCCGGTGTAGAAGATCCGGCCCTTGCCGGTCAGGAACAGCGCGGGATACGTCGGGAAGAAGCGCTTCTTGGGCAGGTACTTCCACTTCTTGGTCTTGGGGTCGTAGATCTCGTTCTTCCCCGGGACCACCTGGCCGATCTCGTCCAGTCCGGAGACCGCGAGCACCTTGCCGTCCTGGAGGCCGGTCAGGGTCGGGTACCAGCGGGCCTCGTTCATCGGATCGACCGGGATGTACCGCTCGGCCACCGGGTCGAACTCATATGCCTGCTTGATGCCCTGGAAGTCCTTCTTGTCGAACGACAGCTTCTGCGCGATGCCGTAGAAGTTCCGCCGGTCCTTGCCCTTCAGTCCGGCGATCCGGTAATTGTCCTCGGTGCCGGTCTGGTACTTCCTGCCCTTGCGCAGCGCCTCCACATAGACCCGTGCCGTGCTCGCGCTGACCGTGACCTTCTTGGTCTTGGGGTTCGTCTTCTTCGTCGCGCGCGGAACGAGCAGCGGGTCCTTGGACACGAAGGTCTTGCCGCTCTCCTTGCCGGTGAAGCGGGTTCCGGCGGGGAGGGTTTTGGGCTTGTCGGGGTCCTCGTTGTGGACGAACATCAGTCCGCCCGCCTTCTCGACATCGCCCTTGAGCTTCTCGTAGCGCTGGGTGCCGCCCGCCACCAGCAGCTTTCCGTCCGGGAGCTGGGAGTGCCCGGAGCAGAAGAGGTCCCTGGGGGTCGGGATGTTGGTGAAGGTGTTCTTCTCCGGATCCCACAGGACACTGCGGAAGGATTTGGCGGCGAAGTTCTTGGCGTTGTTCCCGGAGCCGGCCACCAGCAGCACCTTGCCCGTATGCAGCAGGGCGGCGTGGATCGTATTGATCCGGTATTGCTCGGGGACGTCGACCACATCCCAGTGGCCGTTCTCCGCCTTGTACTCCGGTTGGTTGATTTTGTACGCGTGGTACTTGTCCGAGCTGAAACGGTAGAGAGCCGGGCCGTTCATCCCGGCCAGTACGGTGATCGCCGCCGCACCGATCCCGAAGCGACGGGTGCGGCGACTCGGTCGGTACTTCACTTCTTATCGTCCCCCAAGAGCGGGCTGCGGATTCCGTTTCTCCTGGCGGACGGTCCACCGCCAGGCGATGATCGGCGCGGCTGTGACAGCCAGGGCAATAGATGCCCAAACGGTCATCGCTGGATGACTGTGGCCGAAGTAGAAGGAAGAGGCGAGCGACCCGCCGAAGACCGCCAGGAAGAAAAGATGGGTCCGGAAGGTGCCGAAGAGGGTGTCGGGGCTCGCGGAGTCGCCCTTCGGCGTCACCACGAAGCGGCTCTTGCGGCGCAGCACGGTGTCGAGCAGCGAGCGGGCGTAAATGGGCGCGGCCAGCGCCGACATCACCATTCCGGCTACCCCGCCGGAACCCTCCGGCTCATGGGGAGAAACGTTGTGGCGCCGGTTCCAGACGTAGAGACCGATCTGGAGGGCGGAGGCATTGCCGTAGAGCATCATCCAGATGGCGGGGTCGATCTCGACGCCGGAGGCGCCGAAGCCCAGGAACAGCGCGCAGCTCAGCGCGGCCAGGATCCAGTTGAGCGCCGACATCGGATAGAAGATCACCAGCAGGGAGTAGTTGAAGAGCCTGCCGGGCGGCAGCGAGAACGGCGCCTTCCAGAACTGCTGGACGATCGTCTCGTAGGTCCCCCGTGACCAGCGCAGCTGCTGGGTGAAGAAATCCGTCCAGGCGTTCGGCCCCTCTCCGACCGCCAGGACATCGGGGGTGTAGACCGACCCCCAGGCGCGGCCGGTCGCCGGATTGCGGTGGCGGTGCAGCTCGAATCCGGTGGCCATGTCCTCGGTGATCGAGTCGTACAGCCCGCCGATCCCCTTGATGGCGCTGATCCGCACCGCGTTGTTGGTGCCCACGAACATCGGCGCCCGATAGGCGTTCCCGGCCCGCTGGATCAGTGCGTGGAAGAGGAACTGCTGGCTCTCTGCGGCCTTGGTGACGGCCGCGTCGTAGTTGCCGTAGACCTGTGGGCCGACCACGAAGGCGATGTCCGGATCGCGGAAGTAGCCGAGCATCCGCTCCAGATAGTTGGGCAGCGGCACATGGTCGGTGTCGACGGAGGCGAAGAAGTCGTACTCCTCGCCGTGCGCGTCCAGCCAGGCGTTGTAGTTGCCGTGTTTGGTCCTGGCGCGGTGCGGACCCTTGGGCTGGTTCCACTTCTCGACGCCCTTACGGGTGAAGTGGTAGACGTTCAGCCGCCGGCAGACCTCCTTGACCTCCGGATCGTCCCCCTCGTCCAGCAGCCAGACATGCATCACCCCGCGGTGCCGGACGCGGATCGCGGCCTCCAGGGTCCTGCGCACCATCTCCAGCGGTTCCTTGCCGGGGACATAGGTGGTGATGAAGGCGACCTTGGTGCCGGTCTCGGGCACGACGGGGACGGGGTCGCGGGCGACGAGCGTGGCGTGCGCGTTGGACGCGACGTTCATCGTCCGGAATAACTCGATCAGCCCTATCGAGGCCAGCATCACCACGTCCATGACGGCCAGGACCGGGCTGGTGCCCTCCCGGCTGGTCCAGTGCGCGGGCTGCATCAGCCAGATCAGCAGCCCCAGCGAGACCAGCGGCGCGGCGCCGAGCAGCAGCGCCGCGCGGATCCGGTGCGGCTCCTCGGCGAGGAGGCTGCGGTAGCGCACCCGGTAGGGCGTGCCGGGCTCGGGCCGGGTCAGCGGTCCGGCGAGCCTGCTGTAGTGCTCGTAGTCGTACTTCGGCAGCGGCCGCCGCCGGGGCCGGTGCCGCTGCCGGTCCGGTGCGGTCTGGTGCTGCCGCGGGATGCGCAGGCGTGTCGTCCTGGACGAGTCGTACCCGCCGTACGACGGATGGCGGGCGCCGGTCGGCGTCGACGTCATGAGTTAATCCCCCCGCACGCATGACTGAGTGCGTGCCGTCACGTTCTGTCGGCCCCCCGGCCCCCCTTCGGCCGCAGGGGAACGATAGTGGAGGCAGCCGACCTTACGGACATGGAATGGCTACGTTCCGGATGTTTGCGCAGTAAACGAACTTGCTTGGTCGGCAGCCGTCGGGCTGCGCTCCAACCGCCCGTTGATCAGGCGGAGTTGACGCCGATGCGCCTCACCGTCGGGTATCGAACGGGCGTCGGCGATCGCAAGTGTGAACGGTCTGTTTATCGGACAAACATGGTCAAGGGAAGGGCGACGACTCCCGGCTTGAAATCGGTCCAAGCGCTCCGCCGGGAGTGCCCTGACACGCCGTTGCCTGGCTCGCCGAGCATGTCGCGTGCGAGGAGATGAACACGAGGCAAGCAGTACGACCACGGTCCGATCCGAAAGTGTGGTCCATGCTCCGACGACGCGGTACGTGCGACGGCAGCATCGTTGCCCCATGACCGTCACGACTCCGTCAAGCGCCGTTCCTGCCCCTCCCATTCCGGGACGCTGGACAGGCGGTGCCTCCCTCGTCCTCGGCCCCCTGCTGCTACTCACCGGCGTACTGCTACGCCTGCGCTTCGACTTCTTCTTCCCTGCGCAACTGAGCGCGTACGAGCACCATCCGGACCTCATGACGGCCTCATACAGCTTTGTGTCCGCCGGGTGGGTGCTGCTCTGGCCGGGAGTCATGCTCCTCGCCGCCAGGATCGGCGAGAGGTTCCGGGACCTCGCTGTCTGGGGTGGCGCACTCACAGTCCTCGGCCTCTTCGCCCGCGCGTTTCACGCCGGTATGGACCACCTGGGCTTCCAGTTGGTGGCCGTCCAGGGGGCGGCATCGGCGACGCGAACGGTGAGCGAGACCTACGGCGCGTTCCACATCTTCAGCACACTGAACGCCGCGATCATGGGCGGCTGGCTCCTGCTGGCCATCGGCGCATACCGGTCCCGAGTGCTGGGCCCCCTGCGCGCGGCGGCCCTGGCATTGGCATCGGCGATGCCGCTGGGGGTGTTGAAGGGAACGACCCCTCTATCGGTCGCCGCCGCCACGGGACTGTGCCTCGCGCTCGTACCCCTGGGCGTGGCCGTCTTGCGCGATGGGCCGACCCCGCGGGCGGCCACGGTCGCGGGAAGGCTTCTCGTGCTGGTCGCCGTGGGTACCGCGATGTTCCTCTTCGGACAGGCCGGATGAGCGGCCATCGGTATCGTCCAACGATGCACGGAATGGGGCGGCCCCTGCGGACCGGCGCGCATCTGCTGGCGATCGACGCCTGCCTGGCGGCCGTCGTGACAGCCGGGTACGTGACGCTGGCCGACCGGGGTGCCACAGACGGTCTGCCCCGGTTTTCCGGCCCATGGTGGCTGGGCTGGCTGGTGGCCGTCTGTGTCGGAGTGCCGCTGGCCGTTCGGCGCCTGTGGCCCCTGCCTGCCCTGGCGGTAATTCTGGGTGGTTCGGTGACGGCGACACTGCTCGACATCACCCGTGACCCCTACATCTCCGCGGCCCTGGCCGTTTACGTGGTGGCGCTCGTCGAGCCGACACGCCGGGCTTCGGCGACGCTCGCCCTGACGCTGATTGTCTCGGCAGCCGCGGTCATCACGGGTGAAGCGGCCCTGACGCCCTCCGGCCCGTGGGCGGAAGCCGCCGGAACGTCCGCCCTGGTCTGGCTGGTCATCGGGGCCGCGGGGGCAGCAGGCCGTGTCGTGCGAGAGCGGAGATCCCGAGCGGACCGAAGGGAGCGTCGCCTTGCGGAGGAGGCACTGGCCGAAGAACGCCTGCGCATCGCCAGAGAACTGCACGACATCGTCTCGCACAGCCTCAGCGTGATCGTCGTCAAGGCGGCGGTCGCCAATCATGTGGCTGAGGCACGCCCCGAAGAAACGCACGAGGCCATCCAGGTGATCGAGCAGACCGGCCGGGAGGCGCTCACCGAGATGCGCCGTGCCCTGGGGGTGCTACGCGGCGACACCGCTGGACGGCGCATGCGAGAACCCGGATCGGCGGAGACGGCTCCCCCTCCCGGGCTGGACGACCTGCCGGGACTCGTCCAGCGTGCCGAGCGGGCGGGAGTTCGCACCGAGCTCAGCACCCAACTGGCCGTCGGCATCCCAGCGGGGGCGGCGCTGGCCGTCTACCGGATCGTGCAGGAGGCCCTGACGAACGTGGTCAAGCACGCCGGCGGCGGAACTCACTGCCAGGTGAAGATCACAGTCGACTCGCAAGGAGATGTGCGGATAGAGGTGGTGGACGACGGGGCCGGGAACGCGGTCGCGACCGACCGGGCGGAACTCAATGGTGGGCACGGACTCGTGGGAATGCGCGAACGCGTGATGGTATATGGCGGGACGTTCGCCGCCGGGCCACGGCCCGGCGGCGGGTTCGCTGTGTCGGCTCGCCTCCCGTCCGAGCCCGCTCACGGCACGGCTACGAGCCGGAAGGAGGGGACCGCGTGACCGAACCGATCCGGGTACTTGTCGCCGATGACCAGCCCCTGCTCCGAGGCAGCTTCCGGGTGCTCATCGACACCGCCCCCGGTCTGACAGCGGTGGGCGAGGCGGGCACCGGGGACGAAGCTGTCGAGAGCGCACAGCGGCTCTGCCCGGACGTGACGCTGATGGACATCAGGATGCCCGGCATGGACGGCATCGAGGCGACGCGTCGCATAGTCGGGTCTCCTGAGACAGCCGGGACACGCGTTCTCATTCTCACCACCTTCGACCTCGACGAGTACGTGTACGGCGCATTGCGTGCCGGGGCGGCGGGGTTCCTCCTGAAGGACACATCTCCCGAGGCGCTGCTGGCCGGCATCCGCACTGTCGCCGCCGGAGAGTCCCTTCTCGCCCCTTCGGTGACCCGACGCCTGATCGCCGAGTTCGCCCGTCTTCCGCATGCCCACCATGCGCCGGGTTCCTCGCTGGCGAACCTCACGGAGCGCGAGCGTGAGGTCCTGGTGCTCGTGGCGCGTGGCCTCTCCAACGCCGACATCTCCGAGTACCTCCATCTCAGCCACGGCACCGTCAAGACGCACATCGGTCGGCTGCTGAGCAAGCTGCGTGCGCGGGACCGCGCGCAGCTGGTGATCAGCGCCTACGAGTCAGGGCTCGTCAGCGCCGCTCATCAATCGACCGATGGATGAGCGAGATCGACAAGCGGCGGTCCGCGGCCCGCTCCACGCCGGATCATGCCCATAAAGCGGGGTCAGGCGTCACCAGCATGGGCCCGAGCCGAACCCCAACTCCCCCGGCAGGCCGCCACCGCATGCCGGTGCAGCCCCTTAGTCGCGATGCGCCGAACGCAGTCGGATGCGGATGTTCCCGAAGTGATCGCGGATCGCGCCCTCGGCCCGCAGGGCGTCCCCCGAGCGCACCGACTCCAGGATCTCCCGGTGCTGCTTGCAGGTGACCCTCGGATCCGTGGGGACGTCCACGAGATCGGTGCGCACCCGGTGGAAGGCGTCCCAGAACGCCTCCAGCACCTCGCTCAGCAGCGTGTTGTCCAGGCTCCCGTAGAGCGCGGCGTGAAACGCCCGGTCCGTCTCGGCCCGCACCGCACCCTCCGCCGCCTCCGCCTCCATCCGCCGTACGACCGCGTCCAGCTCGGCGAGGTCCGCCTCCGGGATGCGCCCGGCCAGCCGCGCGATCAGCCCGGTCTCGACGGCCTCGCGCAGCTCCAGCAGCTCCAGCAGGCTGTCCTCGCCCCGGTAGTGCCCGGCGACGGTACGGAAGATCAACCCCTCGATCATCGGCGCCATCGACATGGGCCCGACGTACGTCCCGAAGCCGTGCCGGATCTCCACGATCCCCATCGCCTGCAACGCCTTGAGCGCCTCGCGCACGGAGTTGCGGCTGACGCCGAGTAGCTCCATCAGCTCGGTCTCGGTGGGCAGCGGAGCGCCCGAGGGAAGCCGCTGGTCGATGATCAGCCGCTTGATGCGTTCCTGGATGTCGTTCGTCATCCCCCGCGAAACCCCCCGCGTACGGGAATGCGAATGTGAGTGCGCCGCCACCGCCACCTCCGATCCGAACAGCTTAGCGGCGGCGGCGCGAGCGGGTCAGATGTGCGCGATGAAGCGGCCCAGGCTTCGGGGGAGACGGTGAGCCGACCCCCCAGGGGGTTCCGGAGTCCGGGCAAGACCGTATGGAGGCGAGGTGACTTTGAGCATGGGTCCGGGGGATGGGGGCCGGGGCCTCGCCGCCGGCCGCCGGGCCGGTGGGGCCGATGCCGTGGCGGCTCGGCGGTGTGGGGGCTCGGACCGATCCGGGCTGCCGGTCCCCTCCGGGTACCCCCTAAAAAACGCTTGATCTGAAGCAACTAATTTGTCAAACAGTTTCGAGAGGGGTACCCCCACCCCGGCAGGCGGCCCGGCAACGGCCCCGCCTCGGAAGGCCGTTGCCGCCACCGGCGGCCACACCCGGCCGCCCGGCGCCCGGCGACGCGGCCGCGCCCCCCATCCCCTGCCCCGCTGCTCAAATGCGCCGAAGGCGCGAGGCGGCGCCGCACTCGCCCGAGCCGCGCAACCCAACACCCCCTTCCCGAGGGGCGGCTGGGGCGATGGACCGGCGCATCGGCCGCGATCGATCCGGTCCGCACCACGGTGCGCCGGGGGTCCGGCTCTGGCGTGTGATCCTCCGGTACGGAAGATTCAGCGGCGCCAATAATTCGGTGCATTGCCGAATGTGTCGCACTGGAGGGGAACATGTCGCCTATTCGCATCTTTGTCTTATCGGTCGCCGTCGCCGGGGTGCTCGCCGGTATGGGGACCGGCACCGCGTCGGCCGCCGCCATCAGCCGTTTCGACGACGGCAGCTTCGAGACGCCCGCGGTGGGGGCCAACACGTTCGGGACCGTGGCGGCCGGAGGGACCATCGGGCCGTGGAAGGTCACATCCGGAAACGTGGACCACATCGGGGACGGCTTCTGGCAGGCGGCCGAGGGGGGCCAGTCCGTGGACCTCAACGGTACGGGCGCCGGCACGGTGGCCCAGACCTTCACGACGGTGCCGGGGAAGCGGTACACGGTCACGTACTCCCTGGCCGGAAACCCGGCGGGCGGTCCCACCGTGAAGACCGGATCGGTGCTGGTCGACGGCCAGAACTTCCGGAACTTCAGCTTCGACATCACCGGAAAGTCCTTCGGGAACATGGGCTATGTGACCCAGGAGGTGACCTTCGTGGCGCGTGGCACCTCCACGACGCTGGCCTTCGCCAGCACGAACAACACCGCCTACGGGCCGGTCATCGACGACGTCATGGTCCGGGACTGCACGCCCTGTCCCTCCTGCGGCTGATCGCCAAAGGGAGCCCCCGGCGCCCCACGCGCCGGGGGCTCCCCGTTCTCTCTGAGCGCGCGCCTGGTCAGCCCGCGCCCTGTCGGCCCGCGCCGACCAGGCGCGCACCTCAGGGGTGCCCCGCGGCCCGCCGCTCAGGCGGCCGCGCGCTGGCGGTGTGCCAAGGACGCCGCCGCCTTACGGCGCCCCGGCGCGAGGACGTCCACGGGGGCGCCCGCCCCGCTGCCCGGCGTCTCGCGCCACCGGCCCAGCTTGGCCACGACCTCGGCCAGCCGCCGATCGCCGGGTTTCACGGCGAGGTAGAAGAGCGACTCGTCCGGCTTCCGGTCGTCCCCGCCCCAGCGGACCACGCCGTCGAGCTCGGCGAGGATGTCGCGGAGCACGACCTCCTGCTGGGGGAAGAAGCCGCCCTTGACGCCCGGCGGGTAGTGGCCGGGGCGGATCCGGACCGCCGTACCGGACGCCAGGTTGCCCTCCGGCAGCCCCTTGCGAACCGTGCCGGGGCTGCGCCAGCCCACCACATCGCCCTTGCGCAGTTCGTCGATCTCGTAGTGGAAGCGGCGGATCACATGGACCAGTACGGCCTCCGGTGCGCCGATGCGGACGGTGACGCCCACCAGCGGGGTGCCGGGCACCGGACGGGACCAGATGGTGCCGCCGCCGTCGGTGACCTTCTCCATCTCCCAGCCGTTGGGGCTCGGTCTGCCCGTCAGCACCCGGGCCTGGTTGGCCTGGAAACGGCGGTATGCCTTCCGGATCTCCTCGCCGGTGGGCGTCTTGGAATGCGAGGACGCGGCGTACGCGGGCGTCGCCAGCAGGGCCGAACCGGGAAGGGAGGCCAGCGCCGCCGCGCCGGCCAGCGCACCGGAGCGGATGAGCAGCTGCCTACGGGATGGGTCGAACACGCTCATTCATCGTCCCCTCGTGACGGTAGGGCTGGTGGACCGGTCCTGGTCGCGGGCCACTACGGATACCGCGCCCGTGGCGATGGCCAGGATGAAGGCGATGGCCATGGCCGGGTTGACGTATCCGGGGACCGCGGCGTCGTAACTTCCGCCCTCGTCGAGATGGCAGGTGAAGCGAAGGGGAAGGTAGTGCGCTTCATAGCGGTCGACCTGAGCCGCCTTCGCCGCCCCGCCCGCCTGGGCGCACTCCTCGCGCATATTGGCGTTCTCCATGAACATCACGTGGAGTGCGCCCCAGATGTACAGGGCGATGGTGGCGCAGACGGACAGCAGGGCGATTCCGCCGAGCCAGTCGGCCCGGGTCTTCCGGCGGCCGGTGCGCTTGGAGACGCCGGAGCCGAGTATGCCGATCAGGGTGAAGATGACGATGACGCCGATCAGGCAGATGAAGAGCAGCAGGATCGAATCGTGCCCGCCCGCCGAATCGGCCGCCAGCAGGGAAGGTTCTTCGCTCACCGCATCATCCTGTTGTACTTCTCGAAGATGTAGTAGAGGGGCATGCGCTTCCTGGCGTCGGTGAACGCGGGCTCCTCATATCCCTGGTAGCGGCGCAGCACCTCGTAGATCTCGGACTCCTTGTAGTCCAGCGAGGGGCGGCGGATCCCGGTTTCCTGCTCCGCGGCGGTGCCACCCGGCTTGCCGTCGGCTCCCCAGATATGCGCGTGGCCGACGGAGGTGAGGGCGAAGTCGTTGTCCGTACGGAGCTTGTCCCACACCGAGAAGATGTCGGAGTCCTTGTCCGGGTCCTTCGGGGTGCCGGTCACCAGGCCGCTTCTGATGGAGTTGTTCCAGCAGAGAACGCCCGCCCGGCCGAACATCTGGCCCACGCCGGTGCTGCTGTCCCGGAACGCGTCGACCTTGGGGAAGTCCTTGGCCCAGTCCGGCACATAGCCGTTGTGGTAGAGCCACACTCCCGCGTCCTTGACCAGGTCCTCATTGCCGTAGTGCCGGAACTCCCAGAACGCCGTGGTCTGGATGAGGGCCTTGCGCATGCCGTAGGCCCGTGCCGTATTGGTCACGGCGACATCCCCGGCGATGATGGTCTCCAGGCACTGGCCGGTGGTGTAGATCTTGCCGTCGTCCTCGGCGAAGCCGATGGATTGCATATACGACCGGACGTCGGCCAGCAGCCCCGGGTAATAGGCCTGGTTGAAGAGGCTGTCCGGCATCGACGCCACCGGCGGGTTGAAGGACCCCTGTCCGGTGTCCAGGCCGGAGGCGATGTTGTTGTCGATGTTGATCGAGCCGTCGCCGGAGCCGATGGTCTTGGTGACGATCTGGTCGAAGGCCCAGTTGGGCGGCAGGGGATAGCCGTAGTTCCCGGAGAAGCCGCTGGACATGTCGGAGACGAAGCTCGCCGTGGCATGGCCCGCCTCGGAGACCCGGATGCACACATTGCGCGGTCCGTAGACCCCGATCTTGTAGCGGTTCCCGGCGATGGCCATGCCGTCCACGATGCCCTTGAAGTGGGGCAGGACATTGTCGGTGACTTCGTAGTCGTAGGCGTCGAAGTCCACGGCGAAGTAGATCCGGCTGCCGTCCTTGAAGCCGTGGTCATCGGCCGCGTTCGCCGCCGCGATGGCCGCCGCGTTGCCGGCGGCGTAGTTGAAGCCCGAGGCGTCGCGGCCGAAGGTCTGATAGATGGGGAAGCAGCGGAGCCCGTTGTCGGCGAGGGTCTGGAGCTCGCCGATCTGGATGGCCTTCTCGGGGAGATCGGTGGTGCTGGGGTTGGTGAGATAGCGGCCGATGTACGTGTACCCGGCGGCCTTGAGGGTGTTGGCACGGGCCTGGGTGATCTTGGTGACGCCGTCGCAGGCCTGGCCCTGGCGGTCCTGGTCACCGTAGGAGACCAGCAGCGATGCCCAGGTGGAGTAGTCGCCCCTGCCGGTGACCGGCAGCTTGGCGAAGCCCTGGAAGCTGTTCACCGCGGAGCCGAGCGCCGATCCGAACGAGGAGCTGAACGGCACATTGGGCCGCTGGTTCAGGATCATCGCCCCGGAGAACAGCCGCACCCAGGTGCTGGTCTCGCCCGAGGAGACGGGGTGCTGCTTGAGCCCGGACTGGGTGCCGGGGCCGAAGTTTCCGTTCGCCACCCCGTCGGCCATGCCGAGTTCGTACTGCACGGCCAGCAGCATGGACTTGGCGACGGTCCGCGAGTGGTGTCCGTCGCACGGGATGACGAAGTAGTCCTGGCGCTTCACGTAGTTCGCGTTCAGATACTGCTGCACCGTGCGGATGTCGGCGCCGCCGTCACCGGTGACGACATAGGCGTCCATGGTGAGCAGCCCCTTGAAGACCTTGGGGGCGAGGCTGCCCGCCTCGAAGACGCCCGCCACACCCATGTCGGTCATCAGCTCGGTGATCGAGCCCGCCACCGTGGAGCTGAACACCCCGTCGATTCCACCGCCGTTGTACCCCTTGCAGTACAGCCCCGACTGCACGATCTTCGTGAACTTGGCCGAGGGCGTCGTACTGGCGTTGACCTTGGGGTACTTCGACTGCAGCGTGCTCAGGGTGGTGGGGCCGAAGCTGTCGGAGAGGCTGGTGATGCCCAGTTCGTACTGGAGCGCCCGGGTGAGCGCGTACATCACGGTCCAGCTGGTCTTCCCGTCGACCTCGAGTGCCGGGATGCCGAGCTTCCCGCCGTATGTGTCGTTGATGAACTGCTGCGCCCGCATGACCATGGCGTCGGCCATGACGTCTCCTTCAGTGCCGGGTGACGGGGGTCAGTTGCACGGGAAGACGTAGTCGGACTTGTAGTCGATGTAGAGACTGCTGGAGGTCTTGCCCATCTTGGCGGTCACCGGGGCGCAGGCGATGCTGGAGACGTAGACCGGGCCCGCGTACTCGCTGAAGTTGCCCGAGTCGGTGTCGCAGCCGGTGCCGTCCACCTTGCAGACCTTGAGGTACATGTACTGCGAGGCGCCGTAGTTGTTGTCGAGGATCGCGCAGCCCTTGCCGCCGTTGGTGTAGCTGAACAGCGTGGCCAGGCGCTGGCTCGGGTCGGTGCCGACGGGCAGCGGAATGGCCTTGTTCAGCGTGTAGCCGGTGCCGCACACGGTCGCGGCGGCGGCGGTGGGCGCCGGGTTGGCCTTGGCGAACGCCTTGGTCTCGGCGGAGGCGGTCGGCGCCACCTTGACGCTGGGCGCCGCGGGGCGCTCGGCGGCCGACGCCTGGGGCGCGGTGAGGGTGAGCACGGCCGCCGCGGCGGAGGCGAGGGTGGCACCGACGGTGGATCTGAGGATTCTGGACATGGACGTACCCCTCCCGTAAAGGCTGCTGGAACCTGGTGAATGCGGAGATCGCCGGGGCCTCTCCCCAAGGCCCGGACGTGGGAACAAGCGCTTGCCGCGCTGTGGTCGCACGGAACATATGCACTGGTCATGGCCTTGGACAAGAGGTCTGAACGGGCCTGGGGAGCGGAGTCCGAGCCTCCGCCTGCGGGTGGTCACGGAGGCGGTATGGGGTGCGTCGCGGTGCATCCCCTATGAGGGGATAAAGCGACTCATGTGCAACGAGCTCGGTATACAGAGGGTTGAGATGTGTTGCTGGTCACTATCTCTGGACTCTGCGGGCAGGCCGTCCGGCGGCCCGTGACGTCCCGTCACCATGCGCAAGGGGCCCCTCGGAGAACCGAGAAGCCCCAGGTCAGTGGCGAAGCCACGGTGCGCCGCCAGGGACTCGAACCCCGGACCCGCTGATTAAGAGTCAGCTGCTCTAACCAACTGAGCTAGCGGCGCCTGCTGACGTGGAAATTCTACCCGACCTCGGACGGTGGTCAGGACGCCGTGAGCCCCGCCGCGGCCTTGCTCCATTGGTATGGACATGACTATTGGCCCTGGATACTCTCAACTTGGTCTAGACCGCCGTGCACGGCTCATCGAAGCACTCCCCACGTCTTCAGGAGCGAAGCATGCGCAAGAAGATCAGCGCCGCCGTCATCGGCATCGGTCTCGCGGCGATTTCCGTCCTCGCGACCGGCGGCAGCGCCTCCAGCCACGGCTACACCGACTCACCCATCAGCCGCCAGAAGCTGTGCGCCAACGGCACGGTGACGGGCTGCGGTGACATCCAGTACGAGCCCCAGAGCGTCGAGGGCCCGAAGGGCTTCCCGTCCGGCGGTCCCGCGGACGGCACGATCTGTGCGGGTGGCAACAGCCGGTTCTCCCAGCTCGACGACCCGCGGGGCGGCAACTGGCCCGCGACCAGGATGACCGCCGGCCGGAGCTACACCTTCAACTGGCGGTTCACGGCCTCCCACGCGACCACGGACTTCAAGTACTACATCACCAAGAACGGCTGGAACCCCAGCCAGAAGCTCACCCGTGCGAGCCTGGAGTCCCAGCCCTTCCTGACCGTGCCGTACAACGGCCAGCGGCCGCCGTCCACGCTCTCCCACTCGGGCACCATCCCGAGCGGTAAGAGCGGCAGACATGTGATTCTCGCCGTGTGGACCATCGCGGACACCTCGAACGCCTTCTACGCCTGCTCGGACGTCCAGTTCTGATCGTCGTCCGGTCGATCCGGTAGTGCGGGTGGGTGCGGTGCCGTCCCGGGACGGCACCGCACCGACGTGACGATCAGGCGTCGAACGCGCCCGCCTTGGCGCTGCGGACGAAGGCGGCCAGGACCGGTGGCACGGTGGTCAGGACGGTGCCGGGGGCGTCGCTCTCCCGCAGTTGGACGCGGCCGCCGGTGACGGCGACCTCGACGCACTGGCCCTCGCCCGCGGAGAACGAGGACTTGCGCCAGTGGGGGCGGTGGTGCGTGGCCGTTTCAGAGGTGTTCATATGTGGGGCCCTCTTTCTCATACCAGACCAGCGATGAGGGCCTTCGTCTCATCCGTGGACAGCGCGCAGTCCACGATATGGCCGAAGGCGTCGGCGAAGACATTGACGTCGTCGACTCCTTCGACGTACGAGGGGCCGCGCAGGTTCTCCTGGGTGACCACATCCGGCATCGGACCTGGGAAGGCCACAAGTGTGAACGCGCCCGCGTCCCCCGGATTGGGCGCCGCGTCGATCGGCATCACCTGCAGCGTGACCGTGGGCCACTCCGCCACCTCCAGCAGCCGCCGCAGCTGAGCGGTCATGATGCCGGGCTGCCCGGTGAACCGGCGGCGCAGCGCCGCCTCATGGATGACGGCCCACAGCCGCAGCGGATGGCAGGAGCGGGTGAGGACGGCCTGGCGGGCCAGGCGCACCTCGGCGAGGGCGTCGACCTCGGTGGCGGTGCGGGCCACGGCGTTCGCCGCGATGGTCTCGCGGGCGTAGTCGGCCGTCTGCAGCAGACCGGGGACGACCAGCGGGGCGTAGTCGCGGACGCTCTCCGCGTCGCTCTCCAGCGAGATGTAGTCGGCATAGGCGGGGGCGACGACGCCACGGTAGGTCTGCCACCAGCCGCGTTTGCCCGCGTCCTTGGCCAGTCCCTCCAAGGCGATACGGGTGGTGGGGTCGGTGACGGCGTAGGCCCTCAGCAGCGTTTCGACCTCGGCGGCGCGGATGGTGGCGTTGGCGTTCTCGATCCGGGAGAGTTTCGGCGCGGTCCAGCGGCGGGCGTCGGCCGATCCGTTCGCGGCCGCATTGAGTGCCGCGGCCGCCGCGTCCAGTGTCATCCCCGCTTCGGTGCGCAGCTGTCGCAGCGTGGAGCCCAGGCGCCTGCGCCGAACGGTGGGCACTGGCTGGTAGGACATGTCGCCAGTCTGTCGTATTGCCAACTACGCCTACCAGCCGGGCATATGCCAGTCTTGTGCGACTGGGTCGAAACATTGCGAGTGGGACGTTCCATAGGCCAGGATCGCTAGGGGACACGGCAGCGCGCCGTGGTGTGGAGGGGCCCCGGATCATATGGCTGAGAACATCTCGCAGCGATACGAACTGCGCCTTCGCGCTCATCCGCGGATGCTTGCCGACATTCGCCGTGCCGTCGGTGCGCGCCTGCGGCTGTGGGGGCGCGAGGAGCTGATCAGCGCGGCGGGGATGTGCGTCACCGAGCTGCTGTCCAATGTCCACAAGCACGCCGCCTCTCCCGAATGCGTCCTCGTCCTGGAGAGGCTTCCGCACGGGATCCGCGCGGCGGTCAGCGACTTCGAATCCGCGCTGCCGGTGGTCAAGGAGCCGGACTTCCTCTCCGAGAGCGGCCGGGGGATGTTCCTGCTCAGCAAGACCGCCCATGAATGGGGCACGGACCTCACCCCGACGGGCAAGACCGTCTGGTTCACCCTGCGCGCGGAATCGGTGGAACCGTGACCCGCGGCGCCGGTAGCGTGGAGCCGCGATCGAGGGCGGGGGGTGGGCCATGGACCCGGTGACGGCGGGAGCGCTGGTCACGGCGGTGAACGCGGCGGTGTCGGGCGCCGGCGGCGAGGCCGGGCGGCGGGCCCTGGAGTCCTTCGGCACGCTGGTCCGCCGGGTGGTGCGGCGGGGCGAGGGCGAACCGGCCGGTGAGCCGGAGCCGGTGGCGATTCCGTACGACGACGGCGAGCGGCTGCGCCAGTTGGCCGAGCTGCTGGTCGAACGGGCCCGGCAGGACCCGGAGTTCGGCCGTGCCCTGGCCTCCTGGATGCGGGAGCACGGCCCGCGGGGCGGGGAGGCGGGCGCCGTGCACAACACCGTCTCGGGCAACGCCCGCATCACCGGCCCGGTCGTCCAGGGGCGGGACTTCCACGGGCCGATCAACTTCGGCTGATCCCGGCGGCCGTCCCGGGGCGGGGTGCCGAGCTGGCAGCAACCGGACACCGTCCCCCACTCCGTGTCGTCGAACGGAGCCGAATCGCTGCGGTCCGTAGTCCCGCCGCGTCCGGAAGGCGGACTCGCCGGTAACTTGTGGACATGCGCCCCCGGCGTATCGGCGGCGCGACCGTAGAATACGAGCCGGCGCACCCGGTTTGGTCAACTCTTTACCTCACGCCCCGCGTTGACGTGGTCGCTGTGCGCGAATTAGTGTCGTCATGGATTTCGCACAATGCTGCCTCCGCAATTCGGGGCGGCGAAATTGACGAGAATCAGGCCGGTATTCGCATAACCAGGTCACTGTCGCCCGGCAGGGGAAGTCATGGTTGGTCTTGTGAGGGTGTCCGAGCCTTCGCCGCTGAGCGCGGAGACTCCCTCGTCAGGCGCCGTCGACTATGTCGAGCACGCGCTGCTGGCCGCCCGTGATCTGATCGAGTCGACGGTCACCCGGCACCGCAGGGAGCTGGCCCAGGACTCCTGGGCGGGGACGGCTCTGGGGAAGGTGCCGCTCGCCGAGGTCGTCGACACGCTGGTCGACTGCGCCGAGCGGACGGTCGGCGTGGTGCTGTCGGGGAACGAGGAGCAGACGCGGGCCGTCTGCGCCGCGCTCGCCCGCCCGGCCAGGGGAAGCCGGCGCGCCGTCGTCGTACGGCTGTTGTGCGAGGAGCCGGTGCTGGCCTCGGGCGCGGTCCGGGCGCTGGCGCGCACCGATCCGCGGTGCGAGATCCGGATCTGCGACGGCGGCCTGCCGCCGTTACCCGAGGCGCTGCTCATCGACGGCGAGGTGGTCTACCTCAGACGGGGACCGTCGGAGCCGGGGCGGGGCCCGGGGCAGGCGTCGCTGGTGGAGGACCCCGCCACGGTGCGGGCCCTGGAGATGATGTTCGCCGGGACCTGGGGGAACGCCGTGGCGCTCGCGGACCATCCGCGGCTGGGCGGGCGGTTGTGCCCGGACTCCGTACGGCGGATCCTGGAGTGTCTGCGCACCGGCCACACCGATGAGGTGGCGGCGCGCACGATGCAGGTCTCCTTGCGCACCTACCGCCGGTACGTCGCGGAGATCATGCGGGAGCTGGGGGCCAACTCCCGCTTCCAGGCGGGGGTGCGGGCGGTGGAACTGGGGCTGCTGCCCGGCCGTCACTGACGGCGCTCGAGACCTTGACCACGTCACGAGGCGGGAAGTACGGGAATGTCGACATGAAGGACCGCGGACGCGATCCTGGACCGGAGGCCGCGCTCGCGGGGGACCTGCTGGAGGGGACGCTACGGGAGGTACGGGACCTCATCGAGTCCACGGTGATCCAGCACCGCGCCCGGCGGAGCCGGGACGCGCGGTTCACCGAGGTGGGGGTGGAGGACGCCGCGTTCCTCGCCGCCGCCGAGGAGGTGATCGGCCAGGCGGGGCGGAGCGTGGACGCCGTCTTCCCCGAGTGCTCGGCCCGGATGGCGCCGGTGCAGGCCGCGCTCGGCGCGCTGGTGGAGGACCTCGGCGACCCGGTCGGGGTGCGGGTGCTGCGCGGCAGATCCGCTGCCGGTGCCGGCACCGCCGGATCCGGGGCCGCCGCTTCCGGCACGGGCCCCGGGACTGCCGCTTCCACGACGGGCCCCGGAACGTCGCCCGGGCCCGTGCCGCGGCCCATCCCCGGGCCCGCGCCGCCCGCCGAGGCACCCGGCGCCGGCTCGGCCGCGCGCCCCGTGCAGGTGCGGATCGCGGCGGTCGCGCTGCCCACCGCGGTGATCGCGGACGGCCGGACCGCCCTGGTGTGCACCGAGGCCGAGGAGGGGCGGCAGACCTCGGTCATCGAGGACCCGGTGGTGGTCGCCACCCTGTACGGCATGTTCGGCTCCATCTGGGGCGGCGCGGTGCCCGCCGCCCGTCCGCTCGACTTCGGCAACCGCGCCCGTACCGAAATGGTGCGCCGGGTGCTGGCCCGGCTGCGCGACGGGGTCACCGACGAGGCCGCCGCCCGCGACCTGGCGATCTCGGTGCGTACGTACCGCCGCTATGTCACCGGGATCCTGGAGCTGCTGGCGGCCAACTCCCGTTTCCAGGCGGGGGTGCGCGCCACTGAGCTCGGCATCCTCGGAAATACATCAACATGATTATTTCGTTTTCCCCATCGACATTGTGATCGGGAGCGTGCTGGCGATAGGTTGCCTGCGGGCGTGCCGAGATCTGGCAACAGCCGGTAATGCAAGGGGATTTGGGGATGACCGAAGGGCACGGAAGGGGCGCGACCGCCACGGCGGGCGCGGACGGCGAGCCGAGTACGGACGAGCCGCATTCACCCCGACCGGGACATGCGCGAAAGACCGGCGACAGCGGCGGAAATGGTGAGAAGTCATGGGCCGGTGACCGCCGGAAAATGACCGGACCGGCATCCGGCGCGGCCTCCGCCGACCGACGGAGAACGCTGTTCCGGGGTGTGCTGCCGCCGCTGGTATTCGGGCTGTTGCTGGTTGTCGTCTGGGACATCGTGACCCGGACCGGCGCCGTTGCGGAGTTCTATCTTCCGGCTCCGCTCGACCTCGCGCGGCATTTCCTCGACGACGTGTTCCACGGTGATCTCGTCGACTACACCAAGGAGACGGTGTGGGAGGCGCTGGCGGGCAGCGGTATCGGGATCGGAGTGGCGCTGCCGCTCGGCTATCTGATCGCCCGCAGTGAGCTCGCGGCGGCCGCGCTCCAGCCGTATGTGGCCGCCTCGCAGGCCATGCCCGCGGTGGCGCTGGCCCCCCTGCTGGCCCTGTGGATCGGCTACGGACTGCTGCCCATCGCGGTCCTCTGCGCGCTGCTGGTCTTCTTCCCCATCCTCGTCAACACCGTGCTGGGACTGCGTTCGCTGGACCCCGATGTGATGGGGGCGGCGCGGGTGGACGGGGTGGGGTGGTGGGGGATGCTCTGGTACATCGAGCTTCCGCTCGCCCTGCCCAGCGTTCTCGCGGGGGTGCGCAACGGCCTCACGCTCTCCATCACCGGCGCGGTCGTCGGCGAATTCGTGATGGGCGGCGACGGACTGGGACAGCTGCTGTCGGTGCAGCGCCAGGAGGCCGACACCATCGGACTGTTCTCGACGCTCGTCATGCTCGGCCTTCTCGCCGCCGTCCTGTACGGAGTGGTCCGCCTGGTCGAGCGGCTCGTTCAGCGCGACTGACAACTTTCATCCCAGAGGAGAAGTACGTGCGTTTCGTGCAGACGTCCATGAGGCGTGCTCGCAGACACCGGGTCATGGGCGCGGCCCTCGCGTCCATGGTGGCCCTGGCCACCTTGACCTCATGCGCCGAGGAGCCGAAGGACGCGGGGGGCAAGGGCGGGGCGAGCATCACGGTGGGGCTCACCTACACCCCCAACATCCAGTTCTCCCCGTTCTATGTGGCCGCCGAAAAGGGCTACTACAAGGACGCCGGACTCAATGTGACGCTGCGCCACCACGGCGCGGCCGAAGATCTCTTCGGGGCCCTCTCCTCGGGCAAGGAAGATGTGATCTACGCGGGCGGTGACGAGATGCTCCAGGCGCGCGCCAAAAATGTGCCCGTCGTGGACATCGCCACCTTCTACCAGAAATATCCGGTGGGGCTGATCGTGCCCAAGGATTCCGACATCCGCACCCCCGCCGACCTCAAGGGCCGGAAGATCGGCACACCCGGTCCCTTCGGCGAGACCTATTTCGGTTTGCTGGCGCTCCTCAAGGAGGGCGGACTTTCCGCCAAGGACGCCAAGGTGCAGAACATCGGCTTCACCCAGCAGGCGGCCCTCACCGGAAACAAGGTGGAGGGGGTGATGGGCTATCTCAACAATGACGCCGTCTCGTTCAAGGAGGCCGGCAAGGACGTCCGGTCGATTACCCTCGACTCGGGCGCGGCCGGAGATCAGCTGGTGGGCGTGGGTCTGGGCGCCAAGAAGAAGACGCTCGACAAGCGCGGTGACGACATCGGGAAGTTCGTCGACGCCTCTTTGCGTGGATTGCGCTATGCGATCGACCACCAGGACGAGGCCATCGAGCTCAGCGAGAAGTACGTACCCGGGCTGCGCGGCGAGAAGCAGCGGAACAACGCCCGCGCCGTGCTCAAGGCCACCGCGCCGCTGATGAAGAACGACCAGGGCGAGCTGGGCGCGATCGACCCGCAGACCTGGACCCGGATGGCCGACTTCATGTACGACCAGGGGCTCCTGGAGAAGACGGTCACGCCGGAGGACGCCTACGACACGTCGTACCTGCCCAAGTCGTAAGCTCTCCAAAGCAGTTCGGGCGGCGGTCGATCAGGTGTCCGCCGTCCGGCCGCGCAGCGCGGCGGTCACGGCGAACGCGGCCGCCGCGCCCAGCGCGAGCGCCAGCCAGCTGCCCGTCGCCGAGGCGTGGGCGACGATGAACAGCCCGATCGGTGGCCCGGAGGCCGTGCCCAGGTTCCAGGCCAGCGACGCCAGCGCGCTCGCCCGGCCCACCGCCTCCTCGCCCGACCAGCGCAGCAGCAGCGGATAGAACGCGGAGGAGTACATCAGCTCGCCCGCCGCGAAGACCACCGCGAAGGCCAGCAGCAGCCCGTACCGCACGGCGGCCGGGGCCGCCTCCCCGGCCAGCGCCGCGCCCAGACCGCAGCCGAACGCCACGGCCCACAGCACCGGACCGCCCGCCAGGACCACGGTCTCCGGCAGCTGCTCCAGCCGGCCGCGCAGCAGCGGCTGCAGGGCGATCAGGGCGAAGGAGTTGGCCGCGACCACCACGCTCACCCAGCCCAGCGTGACCGCCATCCGGTCATGCAGCAGCAGCGGTACGGTGGCCTCGATCTGGGTGAAGCCGACGATCGCGAAGAGCGCCTGGGCCAGGATCAGCAGGGCCATGGGGCGGGCGCGCAGCAGCGAGCGATAGGTCGGCCCGCTCCCGGACGGCTCAGGTGGCGTCGGATCCCCTCTCCGCCCCTTCCCGCTACCAGGGGCTTCGCCCCTGGACCCCGGGGTCTGGGGGGAAGCCCCAGTTTCGGGAAGGGGCGGAGAGGGGGAAGCATCGATATGCGGCTCCGCCGCGTGGTCCGCCGGACCCCCCGTAGCGGGCTCGGGCGCGACCCGGGGCCGTACGCCCAGGATCACCGCGATCAGCGGCAGCGCCGCCAGCCCGTTGGCCAGGTACAGCCAGCGCAGCGTCCCCGCCGGGGTGTGCGCGCCGTGCAGCGCGAGCCCCGCCGCCACCGAACCCAGCCCGATCCCGGCGTTGTTGACGATGTGCCGGATGGCGAAGGCCGAGCGGCGGCCGCTCTCGGGGACGGCCGTGTCCACGATGCCCACGATCGAGGCGTAGAAGAGCCCGAAGCCGACCCCGACGCACACCCCCGAGGCGAGCACCAGCGGCACCGAGCCGGCCGGCGCCAGCAGGGCGTATCCGGCCGCGAGCGCCGCGGCGCCCAGCGCGCCCACCCGGTGCGGGCTGCCCCGGTCGGCCAGCGGCCCACCGGCCAGGGCGGCGGCGAGGCTGGCCGCGGCCATCGCGATGAAGTAGCCGCCCGCCGCCCGGCCGCCGAGCCCCAGCAGCCGGCTGATGTAGATCGAGGTGAACGGGAAGCACAGCCCATTGCCCAGGCTGGACAGCAGCAGCGCGCCCATGAGCAGGCCGAAGCGGCGCCCCAGGGGCGTGCGGGGCGCCGTCGCGCGCGGGGCCGTCACGAGGTGAGCGCGGCGCGCACCTTGAGCAGCTCCTCGGCCTTGCGCAAGTCGTACGGGGCCGGGAGGGAGAGCACCACATGGACCGCCCCGGCCTCGGCGAACCCCTCGACCAGCGGCAGCTGGTCCGGGTTGACCATCACCGTGCGGGCGACCTGTCCCGGGTCCCGGCCGACCCGCTCGCACCACTGGTCCAGGACGCCGCTGAGCTCGCGGAAGTCGGCGACGGGGTCCTCGGAGGCCCAGCCGTACCAGTTCCACCAGTCGGCCTCGCGGGCCACCAGCTCCAGGGTGCGCCGCCGCCCGGCGCCGCCGATCAGCAGCGGAAGCGGGCCCGCGGGGCCGGGGTTGAGCTTGGCCAGCCGCTCCTTGACGGCGGTGACGGACGCGGCGAAGGCGTCCATGCGCCCGGCCGGTCCGGGGAAGGGCAGCCCGTACTCGGTGTGCTCGGCCTCGAACCAGCCCGCGCCCAGCCCCAGCACCAGCCGCCCGCCGCTGAGCTGGTCGACGGTGCGGGCCATGTCCGCCAGCAGATCCGGATTGCGGAACGCGGTGCAGCTCACCAGCGGCCCGATGGTGGCCCGCCGGGTCTCGACCGCCATCGCGGACAGCAGCGACCAGCACTCGTAGTGGCGCCCGGCGGGGTCGCCGGTGTGCGGCAGGAAGTGGTCCCAGGTCCACAGCGAGTCGACCCCGAGGGCGTCGGCCTCGCGCCACGCGGTGCGCAGCTCGGCGATTCCGGTGTGCTGGGGGTGGAGTTGCACGCCTACGCGCAGGGACACGGAGGTGAATCCTTTCTGTGGGGGGACTGTGCTGGTGGTTCTGCCGGCGCCGCGCCCGAAGCGGGGCCGTTACGGCGTGACGACGACGCGGTAGACGGGGGTCTCGGCGGCCTGCTTGAGCGCCTTCTCGACCTCGTCCAGCGGGTAGCGCGCCGTGACCAGCGTCTCCAGCCGTGCGGAGAGCGCGCCGCCGCGCAGCAGTTCGGCGGCGGCGCGCCAGTCGTCCGGCTCATGGCTGAAGGAGCCGGTGACGGTGAGCTGGCGGCGGTGCACCTCGTAGCCGGGCAGCTCGGCGGGCGGGCCGCCGGGGCCGCCGCCGTAGAGGACGATCGTGCCGCCGTCGGCGACCGCGGCGAGGGCGGCGGCGATGGCCTCCTTGGACGCGATGGTCACGACGACCACGTCCGCCGGGGGCAGTTGGCCGACGTCCTCGGGGGTGACGGCCGCGTCGGCGCCCGCCGCCGCGACGGCGGCCAGCCGCTGCTCGTCGCGTTCGACCACCGCGACGCCGCGGGCCTGCAGCTGCGCGGCGACGGCGAGGTGGAGATGGCCCATATAGCCGGCGCCGATGACGGTGACCCGGTCCCCGGCGCGGAAGCCGCCGCGGCGCAGCGAGTGGACCACACAGGCCAGCGGTTCGCCCATGGCGGCGACGGCGGGGTCGGTGTCGCCGGCCGACCACACCCGTGAGGCGGGCAGCGCGATGTATTCGGCGAGTCCGGCGCCCATGGTGATCGCGCCGTCCTCGCGCTGGTGTCCCTGGAGCGCGACGCAGATGGCGGTCTGCCCGCGCCGGCAACTGCGGCAGGCCCCGCAGCGCGGCAGTCCGTCGAGGGTGACGAGGGAGCCGACGGCGGGCATGTCCTCCAGCGCGGCGGCCTTGGCGCCGATCCGCTCGACCCAGCCGGAGATCTCATGCCCGGCGGCGGCCGGATAGACCGTCATCCGGCCCGCGTAGAGATTGGCCTCCATGGTGCAGATACCGCAGGCCGCGATGCGTACCAGCACCTCGGAGTCACCGATGTCGGGGACAGGTATCTCTCTGGTCTCCACCTGGCCTGCCGCCGTGATGACAGCTGAACGCATGTGAACTGCCTTCCGGATTACGGATGTTGTGCCGGGAGGCTATGCCGGGGCGACAGGGGTGGCAAGGAAGAACGATCACATGCTGGATCGCGCGCCGGAAGACGTCCTGCGGAACGCCCACCAGATGATCACTGCTCCGGCCGCGGCGGCGGCCGCGCCGACGATGGAGGCCACATGCATGGCGTGGACGAACCCCTCGTCGGCGATGTCCGACAGCCGGGGCAGCCGCATCTTCGCGCCGAGCAGCCGGGTGGCCTCGGGCGACTCCCCGGCGGCGTCGGCGGTACCGGAGGGCAGTCCGCTCAGCCGGGGGGTGACCCGGTCGCGGTAGACGCTGACCAGCACGGAGCCGAGGACCGCCACCCCGAGGACCCCGCCGATCTGGCGCAGCGAGTTGTTGACGGCGGAGCCGGCGCCGGTCCGGTCGGCGGGCAGGATGGCCATGATCGCCTCGGTGGTGGGCGCGACGGCGGCGCCCATCCCCAGGCCCTGGAGGATGAGGAAGACCCAGAACAGCGGCAGTCCGCTGTTCTCGTCCAGGAAGACGTAGGCGACGAAACCGGTGGTGGCGATCAGCATGGCCGCGGTGACCACCGGGCGCACCCCGTGGTTGCGTACCAGCTTGGCCGAGAGCGGGGCACCCAGCAGCACGCCGAGGGCGACCGGGGCGATGGACAGCCCGCACTCCAGCGGTGTCTGTCCCTGGACGCCCTGCAGATAGAAGCTGGTGTAGTACATCGAGCCGTTGAGCCCGAAGAACGTGAGCATGACGGCGACGCTGGCGCCGGTGAAGCGGATGTCACGGAAGAGCCGGACGTCGAAGCTGGGGTTGGCGACGCGCAGTTCGACCAGGACGAAGACCACGACCAGCAGCACGCCCCCGGCCAGCGAGGCGACGATGGCCGGATCGGTCCAGTCGTTGCGGTGGCCGCCCTCGATGACGCCCCAGACGATGGCGAAGAGCCCGGCGGTGGAGAGCACCACGCCCAGCGGGTCGAACTTCTGCCGCACCCGGGTGACCACACCGGGCAGGAAGACGAACGAACCGGCCACGCACAGCACCACGATCGGCACATTGACCAGGAAGACCGACCCCCACCAGAAGTGGTCGAGCAGCGCTCCACTGAGCATCGGCCCGGTGGCGATCGCGATTCCACTGGAACCCGACCAGATCGCGATGGCGGTGGCCCGGTGCCGCTCGTCGAAGACCTGGGCGATCAGGGCCAGGGTCGCGGGCATGATCAGGGCACTGCCGATGCCCATCGCGCCGCGGGCCACGATGAGTTCGGTGGCGGAGCCGGAGTAGGCGGCCCAGGCGGAGGCCGCGCCGAAGAGCACCATGCCGGTCAGCAGTAAGCGGCGGTGGCCGTAGCGGTCGGCGAGCACACCACCGGTGAACAGCAGCACCGCGAAGACCAGGGTGTAGGAACTGATGCTCCACTGCAGCTGATTGGGGCTCGCGCCGAGCCCTTCGTCGGGATCGGCGAGGGTCTTGAGGGCCACATTGAGCACGGTGTTGTCCAGCCACACCGCGAGTTGGGACAGGACGAGCACCGAGAGCGCGAGCCATTGGCGGCCGGTGGGGGAGTGCGCGGAACCGGCCTGCGCGGCATCGGTGGTCGCGGTGTTCTGTGCAGCCATGGGGGCGGCGCCTTTCGGGACCCGGGGGAAGGTGGGGGGGTCCGCGTCGTATGGCAAGGGATGGCGTGCTGGCTCTAGAGGAAGTTACCAATCCGCCGAGCGGGGGCGCAGCCCCTTGCCGACACGGGGAGGTGTCGTGGCCGGAACGCGAGGGTATTTCCCGGCGGGAAGTGTCCCATAAGGAACGATCTTCCTTGCCGTGTGCCAGGGGGCTCGTTACTGTTCCCGGAAAGGGAACGGGGGTGTCCTTTGAGCCATTTCGGAATTCAACCAAATGGGCGAGTGCCTATTGACGGATTTGACGCGGAGGTGGGTGCGGGGAGAGCGGTTCGAACGGAGCCGGACATGGGGTCGGACAACCTGGAGGAGACTCTGGGCCAGGCGTTACGCCTGCTGGAGTCCGCAGTGCACCACCACCGCCGCTCCGCGCTGGCCTCGGCGTCGGCCGAACTGCCGGTGGACGGGGAGGCCGTGGCCGGGTGGGTGGCGCGGCTGGTGCTGCGCGCCGAGCGGGATGTGATCTGGAGCCTGCCCGAGGTGACGGGCGATGACCACGCCCGGCTGGTCGGACAGACGCTCGCCCAGCTGGCGGGCAAGGGGGTCAGGACCCGGATGCTCTGCCCGCCGGGCGTCATCCGGGGCGCGGCCTGGCAGCGCTCGGTGGGGACCGTGGCGCGGCTCGAGGTGCGCGTCTGCGAGGGGGTGCGGCAGGAGCTGGTGGTCGTGGACGGCGCGGCGGTCATCGCGCCCGACGCCTCGCCGGGCGAGCCCGGCGGCTCCCGCGCCTCGATGATCCAGAACTCGACCGTGGCCGATATGCTGCACCAGCTGCTGAGCGGCATGTGGGACACGGCCCAGCGCCCGATGCGGCCCCTGTCGTTCGAGGGCGGCGCGCGCGGCCGGGTGCTGCGCGAGGTGCTGAAGCTGATGGCCGAGGGCTACAAGGACGACGCCGCGGCCCGCAAACTCGGTCTTTCGGTGCGTACCTACCGTCGCTATGTGGCTGACATCATGCGGGACTTGCAGGTCGAATCGCGGTTCCAGGCAGGAGTGCGCGCCGTGCGCGCCGGGCTGATGGAGTCCGACCCCGAATAGGGGCGCGACCGCACACCCGGGCAGCAGCCGGGTTGTTGGTGGTTTGAACGTTATTGGCACGTTTCTGTCCGCTGACGACCTGGCAGCTTCCTGCAGAATCCAACTTCTGACCGCGGGGTAACCGGCTGCCGTCTGCAGCTTTATGACACCCGGACCAGTCGCATGCTGGTGTTCACCCGGCGCGTGACAGCTAGTGGACTCTGGGGTTGTCCCCTCCCGGACCGGCGCCTAGCGTCAGCGGGAGCTTCGTCGCTTTGCCCATGCCCGAAAATGGAGGTGCGCGGTAATGACCGCCATCGTCGAAGAGCGTCGTGAAACCATCAAGGAAATCGTCACCGATATTCTTGAGATCGACCCCGACGAGGTCACTGAGACCAGTCTCTTCAAAGAAGAGCATGACGCGGATTCACTGCGTGCCATTGAAATACTCGCGGCTTTGGAGAGGACCTTCAATATCGTCATAGAGCAGTCCGAACTCAGCCGGATGGTGAACCTCCGAGGCGTCTACGAGGTTGTCTCCGACGCGGCGGGCTGGTGACCGCCGGGTCCAGGCGGTCTCTCGGAAGGCAGGGCGAAATGCGTGGTGAGCCGGGTCGCAGGGTCGTCGTCACCGGCCTCGGTGCGGTGTCCGGGATCGGCATCGGCGCGGCGGAATTCCTCGCCGGACTGCGCGCCGGGAAGAGCGCGGCGGGCCCCATCACCGCGTTCGACACGGAGGGCTTCGACCGCTCTACGGCGTGTGAGGTCAAGGATTTCGAGCCGGACCGGTGGATTCGAAATCTCGATGTGCGGACCCTGGGCCGGGCGAGCCGGTTCTCGGTCGCGGCGGCCCGTATGGCGGTGGCCGACGCCGGATTCGCCGAGTCGGAGAGCGCGCTGCGCGACATCCCCTGTCTGATCTCCGTCGGCACGACCGACGGCGAGTCCAGGGACCTGGACCATCTGGTCGAGGAGGAAGTGGACCTGGGGCCCGAGCGGATGGATCCCACGGTCGCCCGGCGGGTGCCCGCCGGACGGCTTTCGAGCGCGATCGCCCAGGAGTTCGGCCTCACCCGGGCCGAGGCGGTCACCCTCCCCACCGCATGCGCTGCCGGGAACTACGCGATCGGCTACGGCTTCGACGCCATCCGCGCCGGGGACGTGGACCTCGCGCTGTGCGGCGGGGCCGACGCCCTGTGCCGTAAGACCTTCACCGGCTTCTACCGCCTCGGCACCATCGCCCCCGAGCGCTGCCAGCCCTTCGACAAGGATCGCAAGGGCATCCTCACCGGCGAGGGCGCGGGCATCCTGGTGCTGGAGAGCCTGGAGTCGGCGCTGGCCCGGGGCGCCCGTATCTACGCCGAGGTCCTCGGCTACGGACTCAACTGCGACGCGGACCACCCCGTGGCCCCCAACCAGGACAGCGTGGCCCGCTGTATGCGGCTGGCCCTGGACAACGCCCAGGTCAAGCCGGAAGAAGTCGACTTCATCTCCGCGCACGGCACCGGCACCAAGGCCAATGACATCACCGAGGCCCGCGCCATCCGCCAGGTGTTCGGGGACGCCGCCCCGCCGCGCACGGTCTCCATCAAGTCGATGATCGGCCATTCCATGGGCGCCGCCGGGGCACTGGCCTCGATCGCCTGCGCCCTCGCGCTCACCGAGGGGTTCATCCCGCCGACCATCAACCACCAAGAGACCGACCCGGAATGCGGTCTGGACTGTGTGCCCAACCAGGCCGTGGACGCCGATCTGAAGGTGGTCCAGAACAACGGCCTGGCCTTCGGCGGCAACAACGCCGTCGTCATCTTCGGCAAGAGCCGAGCGGACTGGGCATGAGTCAGCTGGTGACCGGCGCCGGAGCCGTGGCGAGCGTGGGCGAGGGCGTCGACGAGGTCTTCCAGGCTCTGTGCGCCGGCATCAGCGGACTCGGGGAACTGCGCGGCTTCGACCGGGAGCGGTACCGGACCCGCCACGCGTACGAGATCGACGACCGCCCCGCGCCCGGCGCCGACCTCCCGGGCCGCGCCACCGACTGGCTGCTGCGCGCGGTCGGCGAGGCCGCGGCCCAGGCGGGGCTCGGCGAGGACCTGAGCGAGGTGCCCGTCCTCGTCGGCACCGGGCTGCGGGAACTGCGCTCCGCCGAACTCGCCTGGCGCGACGGCGCGCCCTTCGACATCGGCCGGCTGCACTTCGGCACCGCACTGCGGAGACGTTTCGGCGCCGTCCGCACCCACACCTTCTCCGGGGCCTGTTCGGCCTCCCTCTACGCGCTCGCACTCGCCGCCGACCTGCTGACCACGGGGGCCGAGGACACCGTGGTGGTGGCCGGTGTGGACACCCTCACCGAGTCGATGTACGGGCTGCTGGACCGGGTCAACAGCGAACCCCCCGACCGTGTCCGGCCGTTCGACCGGGACCGGCGCGGGGTGCTGATGGGCGACGGCGCGGCGGCCGTGGTGCTGCGCCGGGAGGAGCCCGGCGCGGGGGGTGGCGCGCTCGGCCGGGTGCGCGCCGTCAGCATGAACTGCGACGCGCGCCATGTGACCGCCCCCGACCCCCGCGGCATCGCGCGGGCGGTGCACGAGGCGCAGTGGCGGGCGGGCGTCAAACCGGGCGACATCGATCTGGTGCTGCTGCACGGCACCGGCACCCAGCTGAACGACGCCGCCGAGGCCGCCGCCATCGCCGAGGTCTTCGGCCACGAGGTGCGCGGGCCCCTGATGACCGCCATCAAGTCCATGACCGGCCACACCTCGGGCGGCTCCGGTCTGCTCAGCCTGATCGTCGCGCTGGAGTCCCTGGCGTCGGGCCGGGTGCCGCCCACCCTGGGCCTGGCCGAACCGCTGCCCGAGGCCGAGGCGTTCCGGTTCGTCCGGGAGGAGGCGCGGGACGGCGGGGATCTGCGGGTCGCGCAGATCGACGCGTTCGGCTTCGGCGGTGTCAACGCGGTCGCCATCGTGGAGAGGGCCGGCCGATGACGCGAGGCCCCGGCGAAGTCGTCGTCACCGGCGTCGGCCTGGCCCTCCCGGGTGCCGACACCCCCGACGCGCTGCTGCGCCGCGCCGCCCGCCCCGTCAGCGGACCCGCCGCCGCACCGTTCGACACCGCCGCCCGGATCGGCCGCCGCGGCCACCGCTACAAGGACCGGGCCACCCGGCTGGCGCTGTGCGCCGCGCTCGACGCGCTGCGGGACGCCCGTCTGATCCCCTCCGACGGCGAGGAGGTGACGGTGCCCGGCGACACCGTCGGCGTGGTCGCCAGCTCCAACCTGGGCAACCTCGACACCGCCTGCCTCACCGCCGCCGCCATTGCCGAGCGTTCGGCCGTGGACCTCAGCCCCATGAGCCTGCCGAACGCCTCCAGCAATGTGATCGCCTCCTGGGTCGCCATCCGCCACGGACTGCGCGGCCCCAACCTGATGCTGTGCAACGGGGCGACATCCGGCCTGGACGCCGTCCACTGGGGCGCCGCGCTGGTCGCGGCGGGCCGGGTCCGGCGTGCGGTGGTGATCGGCGTGGAGACGCACAACGCCGTCGTGGAGGACCTGCTCGGCCGGTCCGCCGATGAGCTGCTGGACGGCGCGGCCGCCCTCGTGGTCGAGGGCGCCCGGTGGGCCGAGGACCGGGGGGCGCGGGCCGCCGCCACCCTCGGCCCGTACGAACGGCGGGCCGGGCTCAGCGGCTGTGTGGCGGCCCTGCTGCCCGGCGGCGCCGCGCCCGGCGTCTGGTTCACCCCCGAGCGTTACGCCGAGGGGCCCGCCGGGGCCGATGGGTCGGCCGGGGCCGAGCCCGGGGCCGATGGGCCCGTCGGGGTCGGGGCCGAGCCCGGGGCCGATGGGTCGGCCGGGGCCGTACCGGTGCCGGAGGCCGTGCCGCGCTACGACGTCACCAGCGCGGTGGGCCGGGCCTCCGGGGCCCTCGGGGTGCTGCAGTGCGTGGCGGCCATCGGCTGGCTGGCCCGCGCCGAGGCCGGGACGGACGCCGAGACCGGCGCCGGGCCGCAAGCCGCGCGGCCGCAAGACGCGGGACCGCAAGACGCTGGGCCGCAAGCCGCCGGGCGGCAAAACGCCGGGCGGCAAGCCGTCGGGCCGCAAGCCGTCGGGCCGGAAGCGGTAGCCGGGAGCGGTACCGCCTTCGACGCCGGTCCCGGGGCCGCGCCGGGTCAGGTGCCCGTGCCCGCGTCCCGCCAGGCGCTGATCACCAGCGGTGACGACACCGCGGACGCCGTGGCCGGACTGCTGCTGCGCCCCGCGCCCGACCGGTGCCACCCGCACCCCCCCACGTGCCCCCCTTATCTCCATGGAGTGTTCCCGATGACCGCCGCCGCCCCGCCGATGTCGACCAAAGCCCTGCTGACGGACGTCACCACCGTCCGGCTGCGCCCGCGCTACGAGGGCTCGAACATCTGCACCTGGATCGGCTTCAAACACGTCAACTACCTCGTCGAGGAAGCCGTGCTGGTGCACTTCGCGGACTCCGGGGCGCCGGCCCGCCGGCTGTACGAGGAGCACGGTCTCGGGCTGGACATCGTCGCCCTGGAGACCCGTATCCTGCACGCCTTCCACATGGACGACGTGGCCGAGGCCGAGGTGACGCCGGACACCGCCGACGACGACCGCACCCTCGGCTTCCTGGTGACCCTCCGCGTGGAGCGCGGCGGCTCGGTCCTCAAGGCCGTCGCCGCCAAGGTGCGGGTCTCGCTGCGTGCCGACAGCTATCTGCCGGAGCCCACCGAAGCCCCCGCCGAATTCGCGCCGTTCGTGGTGGACCGGCTGGGGGCGGAGGGGTCCGCCGGCGAGCTCGCGCGGATCCGGGTGTCGCTGCCGGACGGCGGCGAGGACGCCGTCCTGGCCTCGCTGACCGAGGGCCGCAACGCCTACGCCTGGAAGTGGAACATCCCCTATCCGTACTGCCACTTCACCGAGCGGCTGCAGATGTCCGGCTATCTGCGGCTGATGGAGGAGGCCAAGGACCGCTTCGTCCTGGACCGCGGCATCTCCATCAAGACCCTGCTGGACGACCGCAGGTGGATACCGGTGGTCCCCCAGTCCTCGGTGCGCGTCATCGACGAGGCGGTGATGGAGGAGGACCTCTACACCGTCTACACGGTGGAGGAGATCTTCAAGGACCTCACCTACACCGCCGGGATGGACTGCTTCGTCGTCCGCGACGGCGCGCTCACCCTCACGGCCACCGGCCGGATCACCCATGGCTACGCGGTGATCGAGAACCGCAGCGACTGGCGGCTGGTCCCCTTCGACCAGCGGGTGCTGGACGCCCTGGCGGGAAAGCAGAGCGCCACCTGATGGACGACGTACTGGTCACCGGACTCGGCGCGCTGTCCCCGCTGGGCACGGGCGTGGACGCCTTCTGGCGGGGGATGCACGCGGCGGACACCGCGCCGGTGCGGGTCCCCGATCCGCTCGCGCGGATGGACCATCCGCTGATGTACCTGGTGCCGGAGGCCGACCTTCCGGACGGTCCCGAGGAGCAGGACGGGCTGCCGCTGGGACGCGGCTCCCAGTTCGCGCTCGCGGCGGCGCGCGAGGCGGTCGCCGACGCGGGGCTCGCCGCGCTGCCGGGGCCTGACGCCTCGGACGCCGCCTCGGAGGCCACGGACGCCTCGGGCACCACGCGCGCCGGGCTCGACCCGCGCCGGGTGGCCGTCGCCCTCAGCACCGGTATGGGCGACACGGATCTGCACGAGGGCTGGTGGACCGGCGGGGCCCCCGCGTCCGGCCGCTGGGCGCCCGCCTTTCCGCTGGCCTCGGTGGTCGGCGGGTGGTTCGGCGCACAGGGCGTCAACACCTGTGTCAGCAACGCGTGCGCCGCCAGCGGCTACGCGCTCTCGATGGCCGCCGATCTGATCCGCTCCGGCGAGGCCGACGTGGTCATCGCGGGCGGCGCCGAGGCGTACTCCCGGGTCGCCCTCGCCTGCTTCAACCGGCTGGGCGCCATCGACCCGGAGCGCTGCCGCCCGTTCGCCGCCGAGCGGCGCGGCACTCTCTTCGGCGAGGGTGCCGCCGTGCTCGTCCTGGAGTCCGCCGCGCACGCCCGCGCGCGCGGCGCGCGCACCGTCTACGGCCGTCTGGCGGGCGCAGGTTGGAGCTGCGACGCCTACCACCCGACCGCCCCCGAGCCCTCCGGCGAGCAGATCGAGCGCGCGATGCGCGTGGCGCTGCGGGAGGCGGGGGCCGGGACAGGCTCGGGGCCCGGGACGGAATCCGGTTCGGGCGGGCTGGGGTTCGTGATCCCGCACGGCACCGGCACCGCGCTCAACGACGTGGTCGAGAGCCAGGTGCTGGACGCGCTGACCCCCCGGACGCCGCTCTACAGTGTCAAGGCGCTCATCGGGCACACCGGCGGTGCGGCGGGCGCGTTCGCCGCGCTGGCCGCCACGTTGGTGCTGCACCACAAGACGCTGCCGCCGAATGTGCCGGTCGGCACGCCGGACCCGGAGTGCGCGGTGCCGCTGCCGTCCGGCTCCGCGCCCATGACAGGGGCGTACGGGCTGGTCAACGCCTACGCGTTCGGGGGCAACAACATCTCGCTCGTCTTCGGGGAGGCCGCCGCGTGAGCGACGCACATGCGGCCGCCGGGCCGCGGATGGCGACGAACGCCGCGCCTTTGCGCCGCGTGGGCGGAGGAGCGAACGAGGAGGCCGCGCGCGGCGAACCGGCCGTCGGCCTGGTGGTGACGGGCATCGGCACCGTGGGCGCGGACGGCTTCGACTTCCGTACGGCGCTCGGCCGGCACGGCTACAAGTACCTGCCCACCGCCTCCCAGTACTTCCTCGCCGCGGCCAAGCGCGCGCTGGCACAGGCGGGCCCGGACGCCCTGGACGCGGTGGGGCCCGAGGAGCGGGGCGCCGCGGTGGGCACCAACAGCGCGGCCGTCGCCCTGCACCACACGATGGACCGTACGGTCACCGCCACCGGGGCCGGAAACCTGTCCCCGGTCACCGCGCCCTACTTCTCCATCAACCTCTTCGGCAGCCGGCTGGCCACCGAACACGACCTCAAGGGCTTCAACCTCACCTTCACCAGCCCCCGTGTCGCGGGCCTCGAAGCGCTGCAGAACGGCCGGCGCGCCCTCGTCACCGGCCGGGCCCGGTGGCTGCTGGCCGGGGCCACCGAGGAGGCGCTGCCCGAGGGCGAACCGGGGGCGGAGACCTCGGAGGCCGGAGCCGTCGCGCTGGTGCTGGAACCCGAGGCGGCCGCCCGGAGCCGGGGAGCGGCGGCGCTGGGCCGGGTGGACGTCCGCTCGTTCTTCCTGCCGCCGCGGTCGGCCGCCTCCGCCGAGGGGGTCGAGCGGGCCGCGGCGCTGCTGCGGGACGCGCTGGACGCCCTCGGCCACCGGCCGGACCAGCCCCTGGCCGTCACCGCCGTCCTGGACGGCTCCCCGGTCGGCGAGGCGGTGGCGGCAGCGCTGGAGGAGAAGGTGCTCGACGAGCGGGCGCCGGGCGGGCGGACGGCCGCCGGGAAGCCCGAGCGGGTCCTGGCCGGCGCGGGCGCCCTGGAGCCGGTGGCGCGCGTGGCCGCCGCCCTCGGCGCACCGGCGGGCCATGTCCACGCCGTCGTCACCGCGGCGGCCGAGGGGAACGCCGCGGTCTGCCTGGTCATCCCGGGCGGCGTCACCCCGGGCAGCACCGCCGGAGCGGAAGCCGGCGGCGCGGAAGCGAGCAGCCGATGAGCGGACGACGGAGGGCGAGCGGCCGATGATCACCCGACTCGAAGGTTCCTGGTGCCTGGTCCTGGGCGCCTCCAGCGGAATGGGCCTGGCCATCGCCCATGAACTGGCCCGTGAGGGCGTCCACATCCTGGGCGTCCACTTCGACACCACCGACGGCCAGGAGAAGGCCGCCGTCGCCCGCGAGGAGATGCGCGGCCACGGCGTCGAGGCCCACTTCTTCAACGCCAACGCGGCCTCCGCCCGCACCCGCGAGGAGCTGCTGCCCCGGTTCGAGGAGCTGACCGGCGGCACGGGCATCCGGATCGTGGTGCACTCCCTGGCCTTCGGCACCCTGCTGCCGTACGTCGGCGCGGAGGGCGAGGACAGCCTGACCTCCCGCCAGATGAACATGACGCTCGACGTGATGGCGCACTCCCTCGTCTACTGGACCCAGGACCTGTTCACCGCGGGGCTGCTGCGCGAGGGCGCCAAGGTGTACGCGATGACCAGCGCCGGGGGCACCCGGGTGATGCCCCACTACGGCGCCGTCTCCGCGGCCAAGGCCGCCCTGGAGTCCCACGTACGCCAGCTCGCGCTGGAGCTCGCCCCCTCCGGTATCGCCGTCAACGCGCTGCGCGCCGGGGTGACCCCGACCCCGTCCATGGAGCGCATCCCCGGCAGCGACCGGCTCGCCGTCCACGCGCGGGACCTCAATCCGCACCGGCGGCTGACCCGCCCCGAGGACGTCGCCGAAGCCGTCTCGCTGCTCTCGCGCACCGACTCCTCCTGGATCACCGGCAATGTGATCGGCGTGGACGGGGGTGAGCTGCTGACATGACGGCCCATCTGCTGATCGAGAGCGGCGGGCCGCAGGCCGGACCCGCTTGCGAGCGTTTCCTCGGCGACGCCGCGCGGCTGGCCAGGGACGGCCACCAGGTGGTGCTGTTCCTCGTCGAGAACGGCGTGACCGCCGCCGTCCCCGGCACCGCGCCGGGCATCGAGACGTTCCTCGGCGACGGCGGCGAGCTGTGGGTGGACTCCTTCTCCGCCGCCCAGCGCGCCCTGCCCGCCGCCGATCTGACGCCCCGGGCGCGGCTGGTGGAGATGGACGACGTGGCCGCCAAGCTGCTGGAACCGCGGGTCAGGGCGGTGTGGCACTGATGCCCAGGCCCGTTCCCCGTACCGATGTGCTGCTCAACCTCTTCGGCGCGCCTCACCAGAGCGACCTGGTCACCTCGGCGCTGCGGCTGGCGTCCGCGCTGCTCGCCCGGGGGGCCAGGGTGCAGATCTGGACCTGCGGCGACGCCACCCGGCTGACCGGCGCGGCCCTCGGCGACACCAAACCGCGCGACTACACCGACCTGGGGCGCGAGCATCCGTCCACCGCCCGCGTCGTCCGCGAGCTGATCGAGGATCACCCCGACCGGCTGTACTGGTACGTGTGCCGCTTCTGCGCCGAGGAGCGGGGCGCCGCGGACCAGATTCCGCAGGTGCGCACGCGGGCCCCCTTCGTCTTCGCCGAGCATGTGAACGCGGCGGACAAGAGCCTGCTCATGGGGGTGTGCTGAGCCATGGGCGACCAGGCGCGCTGGCTGCTGATCGTGGAGAAGGCGTACCGGGGCTCGATCGAGACCCAGTACGCCGACGTGCTGTACTGCGTGCCCGATCTGCACCGGCAGAGCGGCGGCTGCGATGTGGCGCTGCGCGGCCCCGCCGTCGGCTACGCCCTCGACACGGGCCCGCGGCCCACGCTGCGCCTGGGCAACCGCACCCTGGACACCCTGCCCCACCCCCCGGCCTCCGTGGCGAAGCTGCTGGCCGCCGGGGTGACCGTGCTGGTCGAGCAGGACGGTCTGGCCGCGCTCGGCCGCACGGCCGCCGAGCGGCTGCTGCCCGGCGTACGCGTCATCGAGGGCGACGACCTCGCGGCCCGCTGGCCCTCCTACGAACAGGTGTGGTTCCTGTGACCCGCCCCTCCCACGGCCCCCGGGCCGCTACCGAAGGAGTACCCGAACCCATGGTCAACGCCCCCGGCGGGGCAGTCCCGGTCATCTCGGCCTGGACCGCCGTATCGCCCCTGGGACTGCGCGGGGCCGACTTCACCGCGGCCCTGCGGTCCGGCCGGGCGGCCGGCCGTCCGCTGGACCCCGAGGAGTGGTCGGTGCCGTTCCGCGAGGCGAGCCTCGTGCCCGACTTCCACATCCGGCAGATCCTCGGCCGCAAGGGCACCCGCTCGATGGACCGGGCCACCGGACTGGCCGTCACCGCGATCCGCCACCTGCTGACCGGGGAGCGGGAGCACGACGAGGCCGAGCGGCTGCCGGGGGTGGGCGAGGACACCGGACTGGCGCTCGGCACCAGCACCGGCTCCGCGCAGAGCATCATGGACTTCACCCGGGACTCGCTGGTGGGGGAGAAGCCCTTCTACGTGGACCCGGCCCGGTTCCCCAACACCGTGATGAACTGCGCGGCCGGCCAGTCCGCCATCTGGCACGGGCTCAGGGGCCCCAACACCACCATCGCGGGCGGCCGCGCCACCGGACTGCTCGCCCTCCGGTACGCGCTGCGGCTGCAGCGCGCCGGACGGGCCAAGGCCGTGCTGTGCGGGGCGGTCGAGGAGTTCTCCTCCGCCCGCGCCTGGCTGGAGTGGCACGCCCGCACGGATGAGGAGAGCGCCGACAGCGCCGCCGTGCTCGGCGAGGGCGCGGCCGTGTGGCTGCTGGAGCCCGACGCCGCGGCGCGCGAACACGGCCGTAAGCCGCTCGCCGAGGTCCTGGGCCTGGAGTTCGGCTGCGCGGCGGACGCGAAGCGGGCCCGTACGGTGCTCGCCGAGGCGCTCGGCCGGCTGCTGGACCGCACCGGCGTGACCCCCGGCGAGCTGAGCGCCGTCGCCGACTCCGGCGCCCCCGGCGCCGAGGGGGAGGCCGAGCGCGGCGCCCTCGCCGACGCCCTCGGGGGTGCGGAGCCGCCGCGAATCACGGCAGCCGACACCGTCGGGGACACCTGCGCCGCCGCGGCGGCCTTCCAGATCGCCGCCGTGCTGGCGATGGCCGAGCACGGTCGACCGTCGACGGGGGGCACCTCCCAGCGGCAGCTGGGGGACAGTGAAGCGTCCCGGAGGCGAACCGAGCCTCTGAAAAATGGCGACCTCGCCCTGGTCACCACCGTGGACCGGGACGGCGTGGTCGGTGCGGCCCTGCTGCGGATCCGGTGACGGGCCGGCCGCCCCCTGAGCTGAAGGAGCTGGTTGAGATGACGGACCGAGAGACGACGGGCGGCGCGCCCGGCGGAGAGGCGCCCCGTACGGCACTGGTCTTCCCCGGGCAGGGCGCCCAGAAGGCGGGCATGGGCGAGGCCTGGCGGGACACCCCCTCCTGGGCGCTGGTGGCCGAGGTATCGGAGTACACCGGTATCGACGTCGAGGAACTCCTGCTGAAGGCCGACGACGAGACGCTGCGCCGCACCGATCTCGCCCAGATCGCCGTCTTCACCACGGAGGTGCTCGCCCACCGCGAGGCGGAGGCCGCCGGGCTGCTGGGCGATGTGGTGGCCTGCGCCGGGCACAGCCTGGGCGAGTACACCGCGCTCCACGCCGCCGGGGCCCTGCCGCTCGCCGACACCGCCCGCCTCGTCGCCGCCCGCGGCCGGGCCATGCGCGCGTGCGCCGAGCGGTCGCCCGGCACCATGGCCGCCGTGGTGCGGCTCGGCCCCGAGACCGTGGCGGCGCTGGTCGCCCAGGTCCAGGAGGACGGCGGCCAGGTCTGGATCGCCAATGTCAACGCACCCGGCGCCATCGTGCTCTCGGGCACCGCCGAGGCCGTGGACCGGCTCGCCGAACTGGCCGTCGAGAACGAGGGCAAGGTGATCCGGCTCGCCGTCGGCGGCGCCTTCCACAGCCCGCTGATGGCCCCGGCCGCCGACGACGTGCGCGAGGCCCTGGCCGCCGTGCGGTTCGCCCCCGAGCACCTTCCGGTCGTCGCCAACGTGGACGCCCGCCCGTACGCGAGCGGCGAACGCTGGCGGGAGCTCGAACTGAACCAGCTCACCAGCCCGGTGCGCTGGGAGGAGAGCGTCCGCACGCTGGCCGATGAACTCGGCTGCACGCGGTTCGTGGAGCTGGGCCCCGGGCGCCAGCTGACCGGCATGATCCGCCGGATCGCGAAGGGCGCGCTCACCGTCCCGGTCGAGTCGTCCGCCGCCCTCGCCAAGCTCACGGCCCCCGAAGTCCCTGAAGCCTCTGAAACCCCCGAAACCCCTGAAACCGCTGGAACTTCCGGAGCGTCCGGAACCCCCGTACCCCGCTGAGCCTCACCCTTTGAGAGCGGAAGGAGACCCCCGCATGGCCGACGCCACCGCCGCCCTTGACATGGACGAACTGCGCACCTTCGTCGCGGATGTGCTCGATGTGGACGAGGAGGACGTCACCGACGACGCCGACTTCGTCAAGACGCTGGGCGTGGACTCCCTCATGGCCCTCGAGGTCATGGTCGTCCTGGAGAAGAAGTACTCGGTGAAGCTGGAGGAGCGGGAGATGAAGGACATCACCACGCTCCGCAAGGTGCACGATCTGCTCGCCTCGAAGCTGGGGAAGTGAGATGACGGCGGCCGCCTGCGGACCGGTCGACGGCACCGTGGAGGTCGTGGACCCCGGCGTCCCCGGTGAGCGGCCCGCCCGGTGCGTGGCCGTGGTCGGCGCGTCGGAGAAGGTGTTCGCCGGGCACTTCCCGGGGTTCGCCATCTTCCCCGGCGTATGTGTCGTGGAGTACGTCCAGCGCGGCGCCCTCGCCACACTGCCGGAGCGCGAACCGGGCGGGCGCTGGGTCCTGGCGGCCGTCGAGTCCTCCCGGTTCCTCAGCCCGGTCTACCCCGGGGACGAGCTGACCAGCGAATACGTCTGGTCGCGCAAGGACGGCGCGGTGCGCTGCCGGGCCTCGGCGGCCACCGGGCGCGGACCCGCCGCGCAGATAAGGCTGCGCTTCGAGAACCGGGACGCCCGGGGCGCGGAGGCCGGGGCGGGGGAGCGGAGCGACCAGGGCCGAGGAGCGGACGCCGGATGATCACTGTCGATGAGATCAAGCGGGTGCTGCCGCACCGCTACCCCATGCTGCTGGTCGACCGGGTCACCGAGCTGGTGCCGGGCGAGCGGGCGCGCGGGCTGAAGGCGGTCACCTGCAATGAGCCCTGGTACGAGGGGATGCCGGACACCGCGTCCGCGGAGGACTACCACTATCCGTGGACGGTGCTCATCGAGTCCTGGTGCCATGTGGCCGGGGTGCTGGTGGCCTGGGACCGGCCCAACCCCGATGTACGCAAGGGCAAGGCGATGCTGCTCGGCGGGATCACCGACGCCGAGTTCCACCGCCCGGTGGTGCCGGGCGATGTGGTGGAGCATCATGTGCGATTGGCCCGCCAGGTCGGCGAGACCTTCGTCTTCGAGGGCGAGAGCCTGGTCGGGAAGGAGACCGTCCTCACCATCGGGCGGCTGACGATGACCATGCGCCCGGCCTCCGACCTGGAGGCCCCGCCCGTGACCGCCCCGCCCGTGACCGCCCCGCCCGTGACCGCCCCGCCGGCGGCCGCGCCGCCCGTGCCCGACCCCCCTGTGCCCGACCCCCTCTGACCGACATCACCTCCGGGAGAAGGACCTCACCGTATGTCCGACCGAATATCCGACGACACGGGCCGCGCATCCGGTGACAACGAGCCGACGCCGCGCGTCGCGCTGGTCTCCGGCGGCTCCCGCGGCATCGGCCGGTCCACCGTGCTGCGGCTGGCCCGGGACGGCTTCGACGTGGCGTTCTGCCATCACTCCAGCCCCGATGCCGCCCGTGAGCTGGAGGAGGAGGCGGCGCGGCACGGCGGCGGGCGGGTGATCGGCCGGCAGACGGACGTCCGCGACGCGGGCGCGGTGCGCGAACTGGTCGCCTTCGCCGAGGAGTCGCTCGGCCCGGTCGATGTCGCGGTCACCAGCGCGGGGATCACCCGGGACAATCCGCTGCTGCTGATGAAGGACGAGGAGTGGCGGGACGTTCTGGAGGTCAACCTGGACGGCACCTATCACCTGTGCCGTTCCGTGGTGTTCGGAATGATGAAACGCAAGTCCGGATGCGTCATCAACATCTCGTCGGTCGCCGGGGTCCACGGCAATGCGACCCAGAGCAATTACGCGGCGTCCAAAGCGGGGATCATCGGCTTCACCAAGTCGCTCGCCAAGGAGGTCGGACGGTATGGCATACGGGCCAATGTGGTGGCGCCCGGCTTCGTCGAGACCGATATGACGGCGGAGCTTTCCGACCGGGTGCGCAAGGAGGCGGAGCAGAGCATCCCGCTGCGCCGCTTCGGCCGTCCGGAGGAGGTCGCCGACATGGTCGCGTACCTGGTCGGAGCGGAGTATGTGACCGGAGCGGTGTTCCAGGTCGACGGCGGCATCGTCCTCTGACGGGCGCCGTCGGCACCTTTGTTCGAACGGTGGTCGCCGGCTGAGGGCCGCTCCATGAGCGTCACGCACGAGACGGACGAGCGAGGGGGTACGGACGTGGCAGCCAAGCGCAGCAAAGTACCGCGCTTCTATTTCAATTTCCGCAGCCCGTACAGCTGGATCGCCTACCGTGATCTGATGGACCGCTATCCGGATGTCGCACAGGCGGTGGAATGGCACCCGTGGTGGGAGCCGGACGCGGATGGTGAGCGCCGTATGGCCGAACAACGCCATCACTTTCCGTATACGGCGATGTCCCGGGAGAAGCATCTCTATATCCTCCAGGATGTGCGCCGGCTGACGACCGACCGCGGCCTCGCGGTCCACTGGCCGGTGGATCTCGACCCGGTCTGGGAGGTGCCGCATCTGCCGTACTTCCTGGCGCTGGACGCGGGGCTCGGCCCCGCCTACATCGAGCGCGTCTACCGGGCGCGCTGGCAGGAGGGCCGCGACATCTGCGACCGTACGACCATCGCGGCCATCGCCGGTGAGCTGGGGCTTCCGGCCGACCGGGCGGCGGCGGCCGCCGATGACGAGGAGCTGCGCGGCGGCCGGGGACTCCAGGCCCTGCTCGCGCTCAGCGACGCCGGGGCGTTCGGCGTGCCGTTCTTCACCCATGGCTATGACAAGTTCTGGGGCGTGGACCGGCTGCCGGCCTTCGTCGACGCGGTCCGCTCCGGCTCCGGGCCGCGCCCGGGCTCCGGTGACCGGTCCGGGCCCCGCTCCCGGGACACGCCCGCCGCCGTGCCGTCGGACACCGACTTCGCCGCCGCCCGGTCGGCCGATCCGGGCCATGCCGGAGGCTGTGGCTGACTCTTCGCCCGCCCGCTCGTTCACACGTTGTCGCCCGTCCAACTGCCCGTCCGACCGCCCGTCCAACTGCCCGTTCGACCGCCCGTCCAACTGCCCGTCCCGACCGCCCCGTCCACCGCCCGCCGCGACCGAGACGAGAACGCCCTGACCGCCGACGGACACTCCCCCTCCTGGAGGACGCAGATGCCCGAGCCACGCCAGACGTCGGCGCGCTCCCCCTCCCTGGGAGCCCGCGCCCTCTCGGCCGCGGCCCTGCCGATCGCCCCGCTGTACGGGGCCTCGCTGGCGTATCTGGCCTTCCATCCGCGGCGCCGGGAACAGCGGGAGCACCCACGGGACCACGGGCTGCCCTGCACGGAGCTGAAGGTGCCCTTCGCGGCGCGCAAGCACCTGGACACCTGGCTGTGCCCGGCGTCCCCGGAGAAGGTGGTGGTGCTCGGGCACAGCATGGCCACGGCGAAGGACCACAGCCTGCGCCACGCCAAGTTCCTGCACGACGCCGGGTACACCGTCTGTCTGTTCGACCACCGCAACCACGGGGCCAGCAGCGACGACTGGGCGCTGTTCGGGCTGGGCGACCGGTTCGCGAGCGATGTCACCGCCGTGGTGTCCCATCTGCGCGGCCGGCGGGGGTACGGCACGGCGCGGATAGCCTTCTACGGCTTCTCGTTCTCGTGCTTCTCGTCCATGTGGGCGCTGACGCACGACGGGTTCGAACTTGACGCGCTGGTGTGCGACAGCGGGCCGGGGCACGACGTCCCGCCGCTGCTGCGCAAGTTCCTGGAGGCCGAGGCGCTGCCGCTGCCCGCCGTGCTGAAGGGCGAGCCGGCCCGTTCGGTGGTGGCGCGGACGCTGTGCGCGGTGGGCCCGGCCATGCTCCGGGCCCAGTGGCCCCCGCCCGCGACGGGCAAGTTCGCCAAGATCCCCCTGTTGTTCATGTCGGGCGAGCACGATGCGATCGTGCCGCCTTCCTCGGTGGACGCGCTGGCCGAGCGCTATGCCCAGGCCGAGACGCACGTCCTGCCGGGAGCCGAGCATCTGCTCGGGCTGGAGACCGATCCTGAAGGCTACGCGAGCGTGGTGCTGGATTTCCTTGAGCGGGCCCTGGGGTAGCAACCTTGACCGTCCCTCCCGGGACGGAACTTTTCGGGAAGAGGGAAGAGAGAGCATGCAAAAGGTGCTCATCGCCAACCGTGGCGAGATCGCTGTCCGTGTTGCCCGTGCCTGCCGGGATGCCGGGATCGCGAGCGTAGCCGTCTACGCCGATCCGGACCGGGACGCATGTCATGTGCGCGCGGCCGATGAAGCCTATGCGCTGGGCGGTGACACCCCGGCGGCCAGCTATCTCGACCAGGCCAAGGTCCTGGCCGCGGCCGCCGAATCCGGCGCCGACGCCGTCCACCCCGGCTACGGATTCCTCTCCGAGAACGCCGAATTCGCCCAGGCCGTCCTCGACGCGGGCCTGACCTGGATCGGCCCCCCGCCGCACGCCATCCGCGACCTGGGCGACAAGGTCGCCGCCCGCCACATCGCCCAGCGCGCCGGCGCCCCCCTGGTCGCCGGCACCCCCGACCCGGTCTCCGGCGCGGAGGAGGTCGTGGCCTTCGCCGAAGAGCACGGCCTGCCGATCGCCATCAAGGCCGCCTTCGGCGGCGGCGGCCGCGGCCTGAAGGTCGCCCGCACCATGGAGGAAGTCCCCGAGCTCTACGACTCCGCGGTCCGCGAGGCCGTGGCGGCGTTCGGCCGCGGGGAGTGCTTCGTCGAGCGCTACCTCGACAAGCCCCGCCACGTGGAGACCCAGTGCCTGGCCGACACCCACGGCAACGTCGTGGTCGTCTCCACCCGTGACTGCTCCCTCCAGCGCCGCCACCAAAAGCTCGTCGAAGAGGCCCCGGCCCCGTTCCTGACCCCGGAGCAGAACGACCAGCTCTACGCCGCCTCCAAGGCCATCCTCAAGGAAGCCGGCTATGTGGGCGCCGGTACCGTCGAGTTCCTCGTGGGCAACGACGGCACGATCTCGTTCCTGGAGGTCAACACCCGTCTCCAGGTGGAGCACCCGGTCACCGAGGAGGTCACCGGCATCGACCTGGTCCGCGAGATGTTCCGCATCGCGGACGGGGAGAAGCTGGGGTACGACGATCCGCCGATGCGGGGGCACTCGTTCGAGTTCCGGATCAATGGTGAGGACCCGGGCCGTAACTTCCTGCCCGCCCCCGGCACCGTGACCTCCTTCGTCCCGCCCGCCGGCCCCGGTGTCCGGCTGGACGCGGGCGTGGAGTCGGGCAGCGTCATCGGCCCGGCGTGGGACTCGCTGCTGGCCAAACTGATCGTCACCGGCGCCACCCGCACCCAGGCCCTCCAGCGCGCCGCCCGTGCCCTGGCGGAGTTCCAGGTCGAGGGCATGGCCACCGCGATCCCGTTCCACCAGGCCGTGGTGGTGGACCCGGCGTTCACCAGCGAGCCGTTCACGATCCACACCCGCTGGATCGAGACCGAGTTCAACAACACCATCGCCCCCTTCGCCCCGACCGGGATGGACGAGGTCGACGAGCCCACCGCCCGGGAGACCGTCGTGGTCGAGGTCGGCGGCAAGCGGCTGGAGATCTCGCTTCCGGCAGTCCTCGGCCTGGCGGTGTCGCCCGGGGAGGTCGCGGGGACCAAGAAGCCGAAGCGCAAGGCGGTCAAGAAGTCCGGCTCCGCCGCCTCCGGCGACGCCCTGGCCTCCCCGATGCAGGGCACCATCGTCAAGGTCGCCGTCAATGAGGGCGACACCGTGGCCGAGGGCGACCTCATCGTCGTCCTGGAGGCCATGAAGATGGAACAGCCCCTCAACGCCCACCGCGGCGGCATCGTCAAGAGCCTGAACGCGAACGTCGGCGCCTCGGTCAGCGCGGGCGCCGTGATCTGCGAACTCAAGGACTGACCCGCCGCGATGACACCCTTACGGCGGGCTCCGAGCGGGGCCCGCCGTTCAAGGACCGGCAATGTGAGGTCAGTCCTTGAGCGTCCGCTCCAGGAAGCCCAGGACCGTCTCCGCGTACATCTCCGGCTGGGTCTTGATCCCCTGCAGATGTTCGGTGTCCGGCAGGGTGTGCACCTCGGCCAGCGGATAGCGCTCGGCCAGCGCCCGCACCCCGGACGCGGGGATCATGGTGTCGAGATCACCGGCCAGAAAGAGCATCGGGGTGCGCTCGTACGCGCCCCCGAGCGGCGGCGGCCACTGCACCCGCAGCATCGCCACCGCGGCCGACGAGGCGACCGTCTCCACGACCGCGCGGGAGGGCCCGGCGCCCAGCGGGCCGGGGATCGGCACGCCGCCGGCCGCGACGAAGTTCCGGAACAGCGGGGCCAGCTCCAGCGCCGGACCGCTGTCGAAGATCACCGCGTCGACCGGGCAGTCCTCCCTCTTGAGCATGTAGAAGGAGGGGAAGGTCGAGATGGAGAAGCCGTAGATCGCGATGCGCGCCGTGGCGTACTCGTCCATCGACCGCATGTGCCGCACCACGGCGACCACATCGTCGGTGTGACGGTCGCTCATGCCCCAGCCCGCCCGGTCCGCGACGCTCTTACCGTGGTTGCGGTGGTCGAACATCGCGACCGTATAGCCGGCCTCGCTGAGCAGCCGCGCCTGCGCCAGGCTCGCGGACTTGCTCAGCCCCAGGCCGTGTCCGAGGACCACGACACGCTCGGTGTCGCCGGGGATGAGCCAGACATGCAGTCCGCGCCCCTGCTGACCGTTCAGCGGAACGTTGACATCCGTGCTGGTCAGCCCCAGGTCGGCGGGCTTCTTGTGATGCGGCCTGCGGGGCGGGTGGTAGATCATGTACGAGAGGAAGGCGCCGTACAACGGTGCCACCGGGAGGGTCACCGCCGAGGCCGCCTTGGCCAGGAATCCCGTCGCCATGGTCGTCAAACCCCTATCACCGCTCGTGCCCGGACGTGCGCGATCGTAGTGCGGACGGGCAGGTGACCGCGTCGGCCGGGAGGCGAACGTGGCCGAAGTCACCGGGGGTCCGCGATCGGCAACGCCGCCGCGCGGCAAGGGCGTTGGGGGCGCGGGAACGGGTCGCGGCGGCGCGTGCGGACGGTGGGGTGCCCACGGCGTGCCGCGCGCGCCGCTGTACCGTCGGTACGTCCACAGCGAGCGCATCATCGGCCGATAGCACGGGGGAAGCGAACAGTGTCCTTCACCAGCCCGGTTCAGCCCGCACAAGAACCCCGGCGATGGGCCCCGGTCGGCGCCCTGCCCACTCCGGGGAGCCGTCCCGGCCCCGGCGAGGTGGCCGTATGGCTGCTGCGGATACCGCCCCATGCCGCCGCTGCCACCGCCGTCGCGGAGTCCGTGCTGGACGAGCGGGAGCGGGAGCGCGCGGGGAGGCTGCGGACCGACCTGCTGCGCGAGCGCTATGTGACCTCCCACGTGGGGCTGCGGACGCTGCTCGGGGGCTATCTCGGCATCGCCCCGGGCGCGGTCGAGTTCGTCCGGGAGACCTGCGGAATGCCGGACTGCGACAAGCCGCACGGCCGCCCGGCCCTGGCGGGCGAGGACTCGCTGCACTTCTCCCTCTCCCACTCCGGGGACGCCGCCCTGTGCGCCGTCGCCGGGGTGCCCGTGGGCGCCGATGTCGAGGAGCGGGACCCCGAGCGCACCGGGACCCGGCTGACGGGGCTGATCGGGCAGCTGCACCCGCAGGAGCGGGCGGCGATCGACGCGCTTCCGGAGGAGCTGCGGGCGGAGGCGTTCCTGGGCTGCTGGGTCCGTAAGGAGGCGTACCTCAAGGGGATCGGCACCGGGCTGCCGGGCGGGATCAGCGCCCACCATGTGGGTCTCGCCGAGGGGCTGGCCCCCGCCGACGCGCCGTCCGGCCCCGGCGGCTGGGCCTTCGCCGACATCGAGGCACCGCCCGGCTACCACGCGGCGATCGCCGTACGGGACGAGGCCGCGAGCGGTGGCCCGGCGCGGCCGGTGGTGACCGTGGCCGGTCTGCCCCTGGGCTGATCGTCCCGGGTACAGTCGGCGCCATGCCGCATCTCGAGGTGGAACTCTCGGCAGGCACGGTCGAGTACGAGGACACGGGAGGCGAGGGGCCCGTCGCGGTCCTGTTGCACGGGGTCGCCATGAACGGCTCGCTGTGGCGCGATGTGGTCGCCGCGCTGGGCCCCGGCATCCGCTGTGTCGTCCCCACCCTCCCGCTGGGCGGACACCGCCGTGCGATGCGGCCCGACGCGGATCTGTCGGTGCTCGGGGTGGCCCGGCTGGTCGCCGAGTTCCTGGAACGGCTCGACCTTACGGACGTCACGCTGGCCATGAACGACTGGGGCGGTGCCCAGGCGCTGATCGCCGACGGCCGCGCCCAGCGCATCGGCCGCCTGGTGATCACCTCCTGCGAGGCGTTCGAGAACTTCCCGCCCGGGCTGCCCGGCCGGAACCTGGTGCTGGCCGCGAAGCTGCCGGGCGGGCTCAACGTGGCCTTCAAGCTGCTGAAGATAGAGCCCCTGCGGCGGCTTCCGATCACCTGGGGGTGGATGACCAAGCGCCCGGTGGACCGGAAGGTGATGGACGCCTGGTTCCAGCCGCTGTGGACCTCCCCGGAGATCCGCCGTGACCTGCGGAAGTACGTTCTCGGGGTGCCACCGGTGGACGAGCTGCTCCGCTGGGCCGACGCGCTGCGCACCTTCGACCGCCCCGCCCTGGTGGCCTGGGCCTCCGAGGACCGCGTCATGCCCCCCGAGCACGGTCTGCGGCTGGCCGGTCTGCTGCCCCACGGCAGCCTGGTGGAGATCCCCGACAGCTACACCCTGATCCCCGAGGACCAGCCGGGGCCGCTGGCCGAGCTGATCCGCGCGTTCATCCTGGGCGGCGCGGCCACGGCCTAGGGATTACGGGCTGGGGACTGTCGGACCCCCGGCGTACCGTCGTCAGTATGTGCAGATCCATCAAGACACTCCGCCCGCCGTACGCCGAAGCGGTCACCGACGACGATATGCGCGCCGCGGCGCTGCAGTACGTCCGCAAGATCTCCGGCTTCCGCCGGCCGGCCGCGCATAACGCGGAGGCGTTCGACAAGGCCGTGGAGGCGATCGCCGCCGCCACGGGCGAGCTGCTGGACTCGCTCGAGGTGCGGGGCGGGGCCGCACGCTGAATGGCCCGAGGCTCTTGAGCACCCGGGCCATTCGCTTGATCAGTTGTGCGCCGCCAGGGACTCGAACCCCGGACCCGCTGATTAAGAGTCAGCTGCTCTAACCAACTGAGCTAGCGGCGCCTGCTGACGAAGTAAATACTACCTGGTCCGGGAGGGTGGTTTTGACCACCGCTCGCCAGGGCATAGCGGAGCCCTCCGGGCGGCCGGAGCCCTCCGAGCTCAGATCGAGAGGGAGAGCAGCATCGGGGCCGCCTCACGGTTGAGGGCGTCGGCGGCCTGGCGCAGCCGGTGGGCATGGGCCAGGGGGAGGGAGAGGGCCAGACAGCCCACCGAGCGGCCTGCGCTGACCGGAACCGCCGCACAGACCGTGCCGATCGCGTATTCCTGCAGGTCAAGGACGGGGACGGTGGCGGGCTGGCTGTCCAGCTTGCGGAACAGCACCTTCTCGTTGGTGGTGGTCCGGGAGGTGAGCCGCACCGTCTTGTGGCGGGAGAGGTGATCGCGGCGGCTGTCGTGGTCGAGCTGGGTGAGCAGGCATTTGCCGAGCGCCATGGCATGGGCGGCGGAGCGGAAGTCCACCCACTCGTTGACCTTGGGCGTCCGCGGGCCGTCCGCATACTGCGTGATCTTGATTTCGCCGTCCACATAGCGGCTGAGGTAGACCGCCGCGCCCACCGAGTCGCGCAGTGCGGTCAGGGAGCTCTGGAGCTTGTCCTGGACGGCGTGGCCGCGGCCGGGGCCTGCGGAGCCCAGCAGGGCCAGGGAGATCCCGCCGACATAGGCGCCGTCGGCGATCTGCTCCACATAGCCCTCGCGGCGCAGCATCAGCAGCAGATCGGCGAGCTGGTGGGCCGGCAGCCGGGTCTCCCGGGCGATCATGATGTCGCTGACGCCGGACGAGTGTTTGGCGACGACCTCCAGGATCCGGAGGGCGTGCTGCACCGAGTGGAACGGTGCGGTCGGCTCGGGCCTGAGCGCCACGATTTCCCCCCTCGCAGGTTGGCGTGGCTTTGTATCACGATAACCGCCAAGGGGCTTATCCGGATCGGCTGTTGAGGATATTGCCGAGCCGCCGCACCCCGGCCAGCCGGGGCGTATATCCATGGCATATGACATAGGCATGCCCCCGCGGATGGGTCGCGGGGGCAGTGCCGACAGGGGCCGGGTGATCTACCTGGCAGGCGGCGGATGATCTAGAGAACCGCGCTCAGGAACTCCCTCGTCCGCTCGTGCTCCGGCTCGGTGAAGATCTTCTCCGGCGGCCCGGACTCGATCACCCGGCCCGCGTCGAACATCAGCACATCGTCGGAGATGTCCCGGGCGAAGTTCATCTCATGCGTCACGCACAGCATGGTGATGTCCGTCGTATGAGCGATGTCGCGCAGCACATCCAGCACCCCGGCCACCAGCTCCGGGTCCAGCGCCGAGGTGACCTCGTCCAGCAGCATCACCTGCGGCCGCATCGCCAGCGCCCGGGCGATCGCCACCCGCTGCTGCTGCCCGCCGGAGAGCTGCGTCGGGTACGCGTCGCACTTGTCGCCGAGCCCGACCAGGTCGAGCAGCTCCCGGGCGCGGGTCTCGGCCTCGTCCTTGCTCAGGCCGAGCACATGCACCGGGGCCTCGGTGATGTTCCGCAGCACCCGCATATTGGGGAAGAGGTTGAACTGCTGAAAGACCATCCCGATCTTCTTGCGCACCTCACGGGTGTGCTTCTCGCCCGCCGGGACCAGCGAGCCGCCTCTGTCCTCATGGGTGAGGTAGTCGCCGTCGACCTTGATCGTGCCCTCGTCCGGCTTGATCAGCGTCATCAGCAGCCGCAGGATCGTGGTCTTGCCCGATCCCGAGGGGCCGATCAGGGTGACGTGCTTGCCGGAGGACACCGAGAAGTCGAGGTTGTCCAGGACCGTATTGCTGCCGAAGCGCTTGGTCACCTGGTCGAAGCGGATCAGTTCACTGCCGTCCACGGCAGGATTCGTGTGGTCGGTTTCAGTGGCCAAGACGACGCTCCAGGGCTCGCATCAGAAGGGAAGCCGGATAGGCGATGACGATGAAGGCGATGCCGACCATCGTGTAGGGCTCGATGTACTGGAAGGACGACGCGCCTTCGGCGCGCGCCTTCTGCAGCATGTCGACGACGCCGATCAGCGCGAGCATCGGGGAGTCCTTCAGCATCGCGATGACGTAGTTGCCCAGGGCGGGCACCACCCGGCGGATGGCCTGCGGCAGGATCACCGCGGTCCAGGTACGGCCGCGGGAGAGGCTGAGCGCGGTCGCCGCCTCCCACTGCCCCTTGGGCACACCGTCGATACCGGCCCGGTAGACCTCGGCGGTGTACGTCGAGTAGTGCAGGCCGAGCGCGATCACGCCGGTGGTGAGCGCCGAGAACTTGATGTCCCAGGTCGGCAGCACGTAGTAGAAGAAGAACAGCTGCACCAGCAGCGGGGTGTTGCGGATGAACTCCACGACCGCGGCCACCGGCCAACGCACAAAGCGGGTCGGCGAGCGGAAGGCCATCGCCCACACCAGGCCGAGCGCGAACGCCAGGATCGAGCCCAGCGCGGTCGCCTCCAGGGTGATCAGCAGTCCGCGGCCCAGCTCGGGGAGGAAGTCCTTGGCCACATCCCAGTTCCAGGTCACTGGGCACCTCCCGTGATGATGTTGGACGACTGCTCGGACTCCTGGCGCGCGGACAGCTTCCGGGTGACCAGCGGGCCCTTGTCGGACTTCACCGGAGCCTGGCCGATGCCCGCCTTGGCGCGCCGCTCCAGCAGCCGCATCAGCCGGGTGAGGACGAAGGCCAACACGAAGTAGAGGACCAGGATGATCGCGTAGATCTCCAGGCTGTCGCCGGTCGCCAGCCGCGAGAGCTGGGCGGCGAAGGTGATGTCGGCGACGCTCACCGCGGAGACCAGGGCGGTCGCCTTCAACAGCTCGATCAGCAGATTGTTGAAGGGCGGGATCATCTCCGGGATCGCCTGCGGCAGGATCACCCGGCGCATCCGCTGTGCGGGGGTGAAGCTGAGCGCGATGGCCGCCTCACGCTGCGCCGGGGCCACCGAGGCGATCGCGCCGCGCACGATCTCCGAGCCGTACGCCCCGTAGGTGAGGCCCAGCGCCAGCACCGCCGCCCACATCGACACCAGTTGGTACCCGAAGGCCAGCGGCATCACGAAGAACAGCCAGAACATCAGCACCAGGGCCGAGGTGCCGCGGAAGATCTCCACATAGAAGCCGGTCAGAAAGCGGACGATCCACAGCCGTGAGGTGCGCGCGATCCCGATGCCGAACGCCACGACGGCCGCGAAGACCGCGCTGAACAGGGTCAGCTGGATGGTGATCCAGACGCCCGGAAGAAGCCAGTTTTCCCACAGTCCGGCCGTCATGAGCACAGCTCCTTGGCGGTCAGATCGGTCATCTCTTCCTTGGTGAAGCCAAAGGGCCGCACGATGCGCAACAGCTCGCCGCTCTTCTTCATCTTGTGCAACTCGACATTGAAGGCGTCCCGGAGCTTGGTCTCCTCCGGCCGGAAGGCGAAACCGCCGGCGCCGATGTCCGGTTTGCCGTCGACGTAGGCCTGGAACGGCTCGGTGGCCTCGGCCTGTCGGCTGTTCCGCTGCTTCACCACGTTGTGGACGGTCACGGTCGTGCCCGCGAAGACATCGGCCCGGCCCTGTTCCACGGCCAGCAGCCCGGCGAGCTGGTCGGGGAGGATCAGCATGTCGCTCTGCTTGATCCCGACGGCCTCCGCGTACCCGATCTGGGCATATGCGGTGCCAGTAGCCATTTTGGCCTTCTGTTTGACGATGTCCTGGTAATTGTGGATGTTCTTGGGATTCCCCTTGCGCACGATGAACGCGTCACGCATGCGGTAGTCGGGGTCGGAGAAGATCACCTGGGCGCAGCGGTCGGGATTGATGTACATCCCCGCCGAGACCACGTCGAACTGCTGCGAGCGAAGGCCGGGGATGAGCGAGCCGAACTCGGTCGGCACCGGCTGGACCTTGGGCACTCCCAGCCGCTTGAAGATGATCTTCGCGATCTCCGGCGCCTCGCCGGTGAACTCGCCGTTTTTGTCGATATAGCCGAATGGGATCTCCCCCGCTATTCCCAGTCGGACCGTGCCCTGCGACCGCAGCCGCTCCAGCAGATTGCCCCCGTCCTTGGCGCCGGAGCCGGACACCCGGCTGCAGCCGACCGCGCCCAGCAGACCCAGGGCCGCGCCGCCGGCGAGAAGAGAGCGGCGGCTGGGTCCCATTTTCGCTATTTCTCTGCTATCGGTGTCTTTCTCACGTGGTGGAGCCATGGGCGCGCGGCTACCCGACTCCGGCAAATGTATGCAGGCTGTTTCCGGCCCTTGATACAGCCGATGCCTGGGTAGGCCCCCTACGGCAGGACTGGTTCCGAAGCGACCTGGAGGAAAGTCGATGGTTGACCGAGCCGACCGGTTCATCGAGGTCTCGCTCGAGAAGCGTGGGGTGAGCTGCACGGCCAAGCTCCTTGACGAGCGTGCGCCGATCACCTGCGAGGCGGTGTGGAACGCACTGCCGCTGGGGGGTGACGTATATCACGCGAAGTACGCGCGCAATGAGATCTATGCGCTACTGCCCCCCTTCGCGCCCGAGGAGCCGCCCCTGGAGAACCCGACGATCACCCCGATCCCCGGTGACCTGTGTTACTTCACCTTCACGGACACCCAGCTCGGGACCAAGTCGTACGGATACGAGACCGACGCCAAGCACCAGGGACGACGGCAGGTCGTCGATCTGGCGCTCTTCTACGAGCGGAACAACCTGCTGATCAACGGCGACGCGGGCTGGGTGCCCGGGATCGTCTGGGGCTCGGTGGTCGACGGCCTCGACCGGATGGCCGACGCCTGCCAGGACCTGTGGCGCGCCGGGGCGCTGGGGGAGACCCTCAGCTTCCGCCGGGCGTAGCCCTCGGCGTTCGCCGGGCGTAGCTCTCGGCTTCCGCGGGGCGGGGGCCTTGGCGTTCGCCGGGCGGGGGCCTTGGCGTCCGCGGGGCGGGGGCCTTGGCGTCCGCGGGGCGGGGGCCTTGGCGTTCGCCGGGCGGGGGCCGTTGGCTGTCGCCCGGTGGGGCCGTTGGTTTCCGCCGGGCGTAGACCTCGGTTCCCGCCGGGCAGGGGCCCTTGGCTTCCGCCCGGTGGGGCCCGCCGGGCGGGGGCCGTTGGTTTCCGCCGGGCGGCGGCCCTCGGCTTCCGCCGGTCGGAGAGCTTCAGCGTTCGCCGGGCGGCGGTCCTCGGCCGCCTGCGCCCGGCGTAGCGCACGGACCCGGCCCGGGGCGGCTGCGCCCCGGGCCCGGCCGCCCGTGTCAGGCGCCCAGGTCGCCTCAGGCAGCCGCGGGTCGCACCCCGTCCGCCAGCCCGGCCTCGAACAGCGCGTGCGCCGCCCGCAGCACCAGCGCGTCCGCGTGGCGCGCGCCCACCAGTTGCACCCCGATCGGCAGACCCGCCCCACTCAGGCCGCACGGCACCGAAGCCGCGGGCTGCTGGGTCAGGTTGAACGGGTAGGTGAACGGCGTCCAGCCCGTCCACCGGGTGTGCTCCGAGCCCTTGGGCACCTCGACCCCCGCCTCGAACGCGGTGATCGGCAGCGTCGGGGTGACCAGCAGGTCGTACGCGGAGTGGAACCGCCCCATCGCATGGCCGAGGGCCATCCGCACATCCACGGCCGCCAGATAGTCCAGCGCGCTGTACGACGCCCCCTGGGCGCAGATCTCGCGCAGCCCCGGATCCAGCAGCTCCCAGGCCTCCGCGCCCAGCGGCTGCACCACCCGGGCCGCGCCGCTGAACCACAGCGTGTGGAACGCCTCCACCGGATCCTCGAACCCCGGGTCGATCTCCTCGACCACGGCGCCCAGCTCCGCCAGCAGATCCACCGCCCGCCGCACCGACGCGGCCACCTCCGGGTCGACCACGGCCGCACCGCCGAGCGAGGGGCTGTAGGCCACCCGCAGCCCGTCCACCCCGCCCCCGCCGGAGGCGAGCGCCTCCTGGAAGCCGCCCCCGGAGGGCGCCAGCTGGGACCAGTCGCGCCAGTCCGGACCGGAGATCACATCCATCAGCAGCGCCGCGTCCGCCGCGTCCCGGGTCATCGGCCCCACATGGGCCAGGGTGCCGAACGCGCTCGCCGGATAGAGCGGAACCCGCCCATAGGTGGGTTTCAACGCGAAGATGCCGCAGAAGGACGCCGGGATACGGACCGAACCCCCGCCGTCCGTCCCCAGGCTCAGCGGACCCGCGCCCAGCGCGACCGCGGCCGCGCTGCCGCCACTGGAGCCGCCCGCGGTCCGCTGGGGGTCGTACGGATTGCCGGTGACCCCGTAGACCGGACTGTCGGTGACACCCTTCCAGCCGAACTCCGGGGTCGTGGTCTTTCCCACGAACACCGCGCCGTGCTCGCGCAGCCGCGCCACCGAGGGCGCGTCCTCGTCCCACGCCTGGCCCTCGGGCCGTACGGTCCGCGAACCGCGCAGCGTGGGCGCGCCACGCAGCAGCAGGATGTCCTTCACCGACACCGGAACGCCGTCCACCAGCCCCGCGGGGGCCCCGCGCCGCCACCGCTCGGCGGACTCCTCCGCCTGCCGCAGCGCGCCCTCGGCGTCCACCCGGCTGAAGGCGTTCACCTCCGGCTGTATCTGCTCGATCCGGTGGAGGACGGCACGGGTCGCCTCGACCGGGGAGAGCTCGCCGGAGGCATAGCGCTCGATGAGTTGAACGGCTGTCAGGTTGTGAATGTCCGTCATCCGGCTCTCCGTTCAGGTCCTGCGATCAGTCCACCGGTACGTACCCGAGGCGTTTGTCGACGATGTTGAGCAGTGGCTCGCCCGCGCACCAGCGCTCGTAGTTGTCCTGGAACTGCTCGGCCAGATGGTCGCGCCACCCGACCGTGTCGCCGCTCATATGGGGCGAGATGAACAGCCCCGGGACGTCCCACAGGGGATCGTCCGAGGTCAGCGGCTCGTGTTCGAAGACATCCAGGGCCGCGCCGCCGATCCGCCGGGCCACCAGGGCCGCCGTAAGGTCCTTCTCGACGACCAGGGGGCCGCGGCCGACGTTGATGAACCGGGCGGTGGACTTCATCCGGTCGAAGATCGTCCGGTCGAACATGCCGCGGGTGGCGTCGGTGAGCGGCGCCGCGCACACCACCCAGTCGGCCGAGGGAAGCAGCTCGGGCAGCTCGTCGCCGCCGCGCACGCCCGGCCGCGCGGTGCGGCCGACCAGGTCGACCACCACGCCGAGCGAGGCCAGGGTGGAGTCGATCGCCCGGCCGATGGGGCCCGCGCCCACGACCACGGCGCGCGTCCCGGCCAGCCGCATCGTCTCCCGGTGCTGCCAGCGGCGCTGCCGCTGCAGCTCCCAGGTGCCGTGGAAGTCCTTGGCCATGGAGATCACCAGGCCGGCCACATACTCGGCGATCGGCTGCTCGAAGACCCCTCGGGCATTGGTCAACACCGTGTCGGAGGTGATGAGTTCGGGGCAGAGCAGCCGGTCGACCCCCGCGCTCGCGGTATGGACCCAGGCCGGCCGGGGGCCCTCGCCGGGCCAGGCGTCGCGGACCGCGTCGGAGGTGAAGTCCCAGACCAGGAGCACATCCGCGGCGGGGAGCGCCTGGGGGAGCGAATTCTCGTCGCAGACAAGTACCTTCGCCCGGTCGGCCACCCGGTCCAGGCGGACCGGCGGCTGGTCGCCGAAGACGACAACTGTGCTTTCGGACATAGGCGGGAAACCGTTTCGAAACGTGGATGGGTTTGCCTGAAGAAGGAGGGGGCAGGCGCCTCAGTTTGAGGATTGACCACGCTAGGCAGCGGAAACTACCGTCGTCAACAACGGCATCTGTCCCGGCGTCCCCGGCAGTAGGCCGGTCCCTCTCCATCGCAACCTCTGGCCAATGGTCCAGTCCCTCCGTTCCGTATTGGGGCTCGCTTTGGACGTCTCTTTTCTGGGTGGCCCACAGCCGCAGCGCGGCGTGGGTGTGGTGGCACCGTTCGACTTCGCACTCGATCGTGAACTATGGCGCTGGGTACCCGACGAGGTCTCCCTGCACCTCACCCGTACCCCGTTCGTACCCGTCGAGGTCAGCCTCGACCTGGCCCGGCTCGTGAGCGAACACGAGACCTTGCACGACGCCGTGCAGGCGCTGGCGGCCGTCGCACCGGAAGTGGTGGCGTACGCCTGCACCTCGGGCAGCTTCGTCGGCGGCGTGGCCGGTGAGCGCGCGATGTGCGCGGCCATGTCCCAGGCGGGTGAGATCCCGTCGCTGACCACCTCGGGCGCACTGCTGGAGGCGCTGCGGGAGATCGGCGCCCGGCGGATCGCGGTGGTGACGCCGTACACCCGGTCGGTCACCGACTCGCTCGAGGAGTATCTCGCCGAGGGCGGCATGACCGTCACCGGACGGGCGTACCTCGGCCTGACCCGGCACATCTGGAAGGTGCCGTACCGCGACGTGGTCGACATGGCCCGGCAGGCGGTGGTCGGAGCGACCGACGCGCTCTTCATCAGCTGCACCAATCTGCCGACCTACGACGTGATTCCGCAGCTGGAGGCGGAGCTGCGGATGCCCGTGCTGTCCGCCAACCAGGTCACCATGTGGGCGGCGCTGCGGGCGATCGGCGCCGAGGCCGTCGGGCCGTACCAGGCGCTGATGGACCCGGCCGCCCGATCCGGTCCGGCGGGGATGTCGGTGTCGCCGATGAGCCGCCCGCTCCCGGTGACGGACCCCGTCGTCGAATCGGTGATCGAGGCCGTGGAGGCGGTCGAGGCCGCGGTGGACGAGCCGGAGGCGGCGCTGGCCGGGGCGGCGTCGCCCGGGCTGGACGGCGATCCGGCCGACGGGCTCGACCCGGGTTTTGGAACCGGCCTCGGCGAGGGCCCCTACCTCGATGATTCGGGCGGCCCGTCGCCGTTGTGACGGCCGATCGTCGCCGGTGTGGCGGGCAGGTCTGTCGCTGGTGCGGCCGGCAGGTCTGTCGCCGGTGTGGCGGGCAGGTCCGTCGCCGGTGCGGAGGCGGGCCCGTCACCTGCGCGAGGGGAGTTGTCCGGCGGGTGGGAACCCGCCGGGCCTGCGCGGTGTAGGAGAAGTAAGAGCAGTGCAGGGGGCGGCGCTCGCGGGGGCCGCCAGTAAGGAGGCAGTCATGGTGGACTCGACGCGCCCGGCCCCGGACACGGTCGGCTTTCTCTACCCCGGATACTCCGCCGAGGACGAATACCCCCGCCTGGAAGGCATGCTCGGCGGCGACAGCGGCGATGTCCGGCTCCCCCTGGTCCATACCGACATCGGGGAGGACGCCCACCGGGTGGACGCCCTGCTGGAGATGGGGTCCGCGGCCCGCCTCGCGGCCGGGGTCGCCGAGCTGGCCGAGCGCGGTGCCCGGGCCGTGGTCTGGGCCTGCACCAGCGCCAGCTTCGTCTTCGGCTGGGAGGGCGCCCATGAGCAGGTGCGCGAGCTGGGCGAGACGGCCGGATTGCCCGCCTCCAGCACCTCCTTCGCCTTCGCCCACGCGGTGCAGGCGCTCGGCGCCGAGCGGGTGGCCATCGCCGCCACCTATCCGGAGGATGTCGCCGACTACTTCAGGGCATTTTTGAAGGCGGCGGGCGCCGAGGTGGTCTCGATGCGCGGCAGCGGGATCATCACGGCCGCGGAGGTCGGCACCTGGGGCCGGGAAGAGGTGCTGGAGCTGGCCCGCGCCGGGGACCACTCCGAGGCCCAGGCGGTGCTCCTTCCCGACACCGCCCTGCACACCGCCGCCTGGATTCCGGATCTGGAGGCGGAGCTGGGCAAGCCGGTGCTCACGGCCAACCAGGTCACGGTCTGGGAGGGGCTGCGGCTGCTGGGCCGCGATCCGGTCCATGACCGGCTGGGCACGCTCTTCGCCCGGAGCGGCGGATAGCGGCGGCTGGTCCGGCCGCGCAGGGGCGCGGCACGGTGGCCGAGAGGCGGTGACGGGGAGCTGAACCCCGGCGGAATTCCATGTCGCTCTTTCGCCATCGGGGCATTCCGCTTATCGGACTGCGCCTAGCATGCAGCCGTGCGTCGCCAACATCTCTCCCCGGTCCCGCCGGCACGTTATCTGCTGGTCGCCGGTGCGGTGACAGTGGCCACGGCGGTCGGAATCGGCGTGCTGGCGGTCGGCGGGGACTCCTCGGACGGCCCTGGTGCGAACCCCTCCACGAGCGGAAGCGCGCCCGCGAAGGCATCGGACGGGCTTCGGCACACCTCCGTCGAGGTGTCCGAGGGCGGCTGCGGCCGTGGCTGGACCGACCCCACCCGTGGCAAGCAGGTCTTCGAGCTGCGGAACACCTCCAGCAGACCGGCCGAGGTCTATCTCACCGATCCGGCGAACGGCGCGGTCTACGGAGAGGTGGAGGGCCTGGGCCCCGGCACCAGCAGACCGCTGAGCGTCACGCTCGGCGGCGGCTCCTACGCCTTCGTCTGCCTGCCCGATGACGCGGACGCCGTCACCGGACCCACCATCACCGTCCCCGGACCGGCGCGGGGCGGTGGACCGGCCGCGGTTCCGGTCGGCCAGCAGGATCTGATCCCGCCCACCATCGCCTACCAGAAGTGGGTGACGAGCCGGATGGACGAGCTGGTGCGGCGCACGGACGCGCTGCGCTCGGCCATCCGCTGCGGTGATCTGGCCACGGCCCGTGCGGCCTGGCTGCCCGCCCATCTGGTGTACGAGCGGATGGGCGCCGCCTATGGTGCCTTCGGCGATGCCGACGGGGCCATCAACGGCACCACGGCGGGGTTGTCCGGCGGGGTCCAGGACCCGGACTTCACCGGATTCCACCGCCTCGAGTACGGCCTGTGGCACGGCCAGTCCGCGAGCTCCCTGCGCCCGGTCGCCGACCGGCTGGTCAAGGATGTCCGGGGGCTGCGGGACGACTGGCCGCAGGAACGGATGGACCCGGCCGACCTGGGCCTGCGGGCGCACGAAATCATGGAGAACACCGTGCAGTTCGAGCTGACCGGCCGCACCGACTACGGCAGCGGCACCAACCTGGCCACCGCGCGGGCCAACCTCGACGGCACCCGGGCCGTGCTGACCCGGCTGGAGCCGCTGCTCAAGCCCCGTGCCCCGTGGCTGCCCGAGCTGAAGAGCGACCTCGACCGCACCGAGCGGACCCTGGAGCGCTCGCACCACGGGGACCGCTGGACCCCGCTGGACCGGCTGAGCCGCACCGGCCACCAGCGGCTCAACGCGGACGCGGGGGCGCTGGTGGAGCGGCTGGCGCAGGTGGCGGCGCTGATGGATGTGCGGAGGACCCGGTGAGCGAGGTGCTGCGCAGGGGCTTTCTGCTGGGCGCGGCCGCCGGTACGGTCGGCGCGGTGGCGGGCGTGGCCGGGGGCACGGCGGCCGCGAACGAGGAGGAGCGGGAGAAGAAGCCCACCCACGTCCCCTTCCACGGCACCCATCAGGCCGGCATCCTCACCCCGCCCCAGCGGGCCACCGCGCTCATCGCCTTCGACACCATGGCCGAGGGGCGCGAGGAGCTGGCCGACGCCTTCCGTACGCTCACCGAGCGGTGCCGCTTCCTCACCACCGGAGGCACCCCCGACCCGGTCGGGATCACCGCGCCGCCCGCCGACTCCGGCACCCTGGGCCCCCAGGTGGCCGCCGACCGGCTGACCGCCACGGTCGGCGTGGGCGCCTCGCTCTTCGACGAGCGGTACGGGCTGCGGGACCGCAAGCCCCGGCGGCTCACCGCGATGCGGTCCTTCCCCGACGACGATCTCGACCCCGACTGGTGCCACGGCGATCTGAGCCTCCAGCTGTGCGCCGACAGCACGGACGCGGTGCTGCACGCGCTGCGCGACATCGCCCGCCACACCCGGGGCGCGCTGCAGATCCGCTGGCGCGTCGACGGCTTCGTCAGCCCGCCGCGCCCGTCCGGCACCCCGCGCAACCACATGGGGTTCAAGGACGGCACCGCCAATCCGGACACCGATGACGCCCGTGCGATGGACCGTCTGGTGTGGGTGGGCGCCCACTCCGGGGAGCCGGCCTGGGCAGCCGGCGGCAGCTATCAGGTGGTCCGGCTGATCCGGATGCTGGTGGAGTTCTGGGACCGGGTCTCGATCAGCGAGCAGGAGCGCATGCTCGGCCGCAACCGGGACTCGGGCGCCCCGCTGGACGGTCAGCACGAGTTCGACACCCCGCGCTACGCACAGGACCCCAAGGGCGACATCATTCCGCTGGACAGCCATATACGGATGGCCAATCCGCGCACCGCCCGGACCGAGGACCAGCGCATACTCCGCCGTGCCTACAACTACGACCGGGGCATGGACGCCAACGGCAACTTGGACATGGGGCTGCTGTTCTGCTGCTATCAGCAGGATCTCGCGCGCCAGTTCGAAACCGTGCAGAAGCGTCTGGCGGGGGAGCCGCTGGTGGACTACATCACCCCCTTCGGCGGCGGCTATTTCTTCGCGCTTCCCGGTGTGAAGGACCGCTCCGACTGGCTGGGACGGACCCTTCTGTCCTGACACCGCCCCACCATCCGGTCAAGAACATCTCAAGAGTTCCTTGGATTCTCCTGACCCTCTATTCACTCGGCCGCCTCCATGGATTCCATCGGAGAGTCCTGCCCGCGGCACAGGATCAGGCGCAGGCGTGAATCGCGAAACATGTGGAGGCATGGGATGGGCGGCACGGCAGGATCCGAAGGCGGCCGACGGCGTGGCCGGGTAGCGCGCTGGGGTGCCCTGGCCGGCGCCGCGGCCCTGGCGACCGTGGGCGGGGTGGCCCCCGCATGGGCCGCGCCCTCGAAGGGCGGCGACACCGCGACCCCGGTGAAGCATGTGGTGGTGATCTTCGACGAGAACATCTCGTTCGACCACTACTTCGGCACGTACCCGAAGGCGGCGAACACGGACGGCACGAAGTTCACGCCCTCCAAGCACACGCCCAAGAACATCGACACCCTGGCGCACGCCGGGCTGCTGAAGAAGAACCCCAATCTCTACAAGCCCAAGCGGCTGGCCAGTGACCAGGCCATGACCTGCGACCAGAACCACTCCTACGGACCCGAGCAGTACGCGGCCAATGGCGGCAAGGCCGATAAGTTCGTGGAGAACACCGAGGTCAGCAAGTGCACCGGGCTGTTCGGCGAGCCCGGCCTGGTGATGGACTACTACGACGGCAACACCGTCACCGGCCTGTGGAACTACGCCCAGCACTACGCGATGAGCGACCGTTCCTTCAGCTCGGCCTACGGCCCCTCCACCCCCGGGGCGCTGGAACTGGTCTCGGGCCAGACCCACGGCGTGATCTCCACCGACCCCAAGTCCTCCACCGAGGACCCCCGGCAGACCGACAAGCCGGACGCGTACACGGTGGCCTCGCCGGATGCCAAGGGCGTCGGCACGGTGATCAATGACCCGGATCCCGCCTTCGACGACTGCTCCAACAAGGACCACACCAGCGCGAACGCCCTGGCCCGCATGCAGGGCCGGAACCTCGGCGATCTGCTCAACGCCAAGGGGGTGACCTGGGGCTGGTTCCAGGGCGGCTTCCGCCCCAGCACCGCCTGGAACGGCGAGCAGGACCACTACGCCAAGTGCTCCGGCACCACCCATAAGAACGTCGGCGGCGCCGAGTCGGTGGACTACAGCCCCCACCACGCCCCGTTCCAGTACTACAAGTCCACGGCCAACCCGCATCACCTCCCGCCGAAGAACGTGCGGGAGATCGGCCGGAGCGGTCAGGCCAACCACAACTACGACCTCACCGACTTCGACGCGGCGCTCAAGACGGGCCATCTGCCGGCCGTCAGCTTCCTGAAGGCCGCCGAGTACCAGGACGGCCACGCCGCCTACTCCGACCCGATCGACGAGCAGCACTTCCTGGTCAAGCAGATCAACGCGATCCAGAAGTCGCCGCAGTGGAAGGACACCGCGGTCGTCGTCGCGTACGACGACAGCGACGGCTGGTACGACCACGCCTACGCCAAGCCGCTCAACGGGTCGAAGGACAAGACCGCCGGCTCCAACGGCAAGGCCACCGACAGCCCCGCCTGCCAGTCCGGCCCCGAGCCCGCCGCCGGCTACCAGGACCGCTGCGGCCCCGGCCCCCGGCAGCCGCTGCTGGTGATCTCCCCCTTCAGCAAGGCCAACAAGGTCGACCACACCCAGACCGAGCAGACGTCGATCACCCGCTTCATCGAGGACAACTGGCACACCGGCCGGATCGGTGACGCCTCCTTCGACAGCCGGGCGAACTCCCTCTCCGGGCTGTTCGACTTCCGCCACCCCAACAACACCCAGGTGCTGCTGAAGTCCGACGGTTCGGTCGCGTCGGTGCACAAGGCCGGTCACTACACGACCACCGCACTGGCCGCCCACGCCCCGATCGTGAACGCGGCGGCCCCCAACGCGCTGACCACCCGGCGTCTCGCCGACGGCCGGGGCACCTCCGTCGCCCTGCCCATCGGCCTCGCGGCGGGTGTGCTGGTGCTCGGCGGCGCCGGTACGGCGCTGGCCCTCCACCGTCGCCGCACCGTGCGGACCGCGGGCTAGGCCCGTCCGCGCGCGCACGGCACACCGCCGTCGGGTCCGCCGCCACACCTCCTCCCCAGGTGGCGGCGGACCCGGCCGTTTGGCGTGGGGCGGAGCGGCCGGGGTGGGGAAACAGCGGCGGGGAATAAAGCGGAGCCTTTCTCCGGTTGAATGCGGGCGGTAGACGTAGAGGCGTACCGAGACCGACGTACGCGCACCGCAGTGCGACCAGGGAGGCGGGCCACCGTGGCCGATGAGCAGGACCGGCGAGACGACCAGCAGGACCCCATCCGGGCCCGGGCCCTCGGCAGCGCACCGGTGCCCCTGTCGGTGCTGGACCTGGCGACCGTCGGCAGCGGGGTGACGGCCGCCGAGGCGCTGCGGACCACCACCGAGCTCGCCCGGCTCACCGAGCGCCGGGGCTTCCACCGCTTCTGGGTGGCCGAGCACCACTCGATGCCCGGAGTCGCCAGCACCTCCCCGGCGGTGATCCTCGCCCACCTCGCCGCGCACACCGAGCGGATCCGGCTGGGCTCCGGCGGAGTGATGCTCCCCAACCACGCCCCGCTGGTCATCGCCGAGCAGTTCGGCACCCTGGAGGCGCTCGCCCCCGGCCGGGTGGACCTCGGCCTCGGCCGCGCGCTCGGCACCGACGGGGCCACGGCCGCCGCCCTGCGCCGCACCGACCGGCTGCGCGAGGGCGCCGACGACTTCCCCCAGCAGCTCGCCGAGCTGACCCGCTTCCTCGACGACGACTTCCCCGACGGCCACCGCTACGCCCGTATCCACGCGGTGCCGGGGCCGGTGCAGGGCACCGTGCCCGGCGGGGTCCAGTCCGCCGACCGGCCCTCGATCTGGCTGCTGGGCTCCAGCGGATTCAGCGCCCGGCTCGCCGGGATGCTCGGCCTGCCGTTCTCCTTCGCCCACCACTTCTCCGCGGCCAATACGGTCCCCGCGCTCGATCTCTACCGCGAGACCTTCCGGCCGTCCGCCGCGCTGGACCGGCCGTACGCCTCGATCGGCGTCTCGGCCTTCGCCGCCGAGGACGAGAAGGAGGCCCACCGGCAGGTGCTCACCGGCGCCCTGGCCATGATCCGGCTGCGCACCGGACGCCCCGGCCTGGTGCCGACGCCCGAGGAGGCCGAGGCGTACGAGTTCAACGAGATCGAGCGCGACTTCATCAACAGCTGGCTCGCCAACGTCGAGTACGGCACCCCGGACCAGGTCCGCGAGGGGCTCGACGGGCTGATCAAGCGCACCGGAGTGGACGAAATCAAGATCACGGCCAATGCGCACGGCCGTGAGGCCCGTCTGCGCTCGTACGAGCTGATCGCGGATGCCTACGATCTCCCGACGGCGCAGACGGAGGCGTAGCCCTCATCGGCCCAGTCCTCACGACCCGGCCCTCACCGGCCCAGCCCTCATCGGGCCCTCACCGGCGCAGCCCTCACCGGCCCGGCCCAGCCCTGACCGACGTAGCCCTACCCGGACGCCGGGCAGGTGATCATCGTCTGTATGCGGTCCGGCGGCACCGGACGGGAGTAGAACCACCCCTGTCCGGTATCGCAGCCGATTCGCCTCAGCCGCTCCGCCTGCTCGGCGCTCTCCACGCATTCGGCCGTCACGGTCAGGCCCAGCCGGTGCGCGAGCTGCACCAGCGCCTCGACGATGGTCTCGTCGGCCGGATTCGGATGCTCCTCGGCCCGGAACCCCTGGACGAACGAGCCGTCCAGCTTGAGCGTGGAGACCGGCAGCCGGCTGAGATAGGCGAGGTTGGAGTAGCCCGTCCCGAAGTCGTCGATCGCGATGGGCACCCCCATGTCGCTGAGCCGCTGCAGCGCCTGCAGCGGACGCCCCGTCGACCCCATCACCGCCGACTCGGTCAGCTCCAGCTGCAGCAGATGCGGCGGCAGCCCGGTCTCCGCCAGGATCGTGCCGACATCGGCGACCAGGTCGGAGTCCCACACCTGGCGGACCGCCACATTGACGCTGACCACCAGCGGATGGGTCGGATTGGCCAGCTGCCAGGCGCGGGCCTGGCGGCAGGCGGTGCGCAGCACCCATCGGCCCAGCGGCACGATCGCGCCGTTCTCCTCGGCCAGCGGGATGAACCGGTTCGGCGACAGCCGCCCGAACTGCGGATGGTCCCAGCGCACCAGCGCCTCCACCCCCCGGACGACCCCGTCGCCCAGCCCCACCAGCGGCTGGTAGTCGAGCACGAACTCCTCGCGCTCGACCGCCGGGCGCAGAGTGCTGGACAGCGCCTGCCGGGTCATCCGATGGGCGTTGCGCTCCGGGTCGAAGAGCGTCCAGCGCGCCTTGCCGTCCTCCTTCGCCCAGTACAGCGTGGTGTCCGCGGCCTGCATCAGCCAGGTGGTGTGGGTGCCGGCCGCGGGCCGCTCCACCACGCCGATGCTCGCCGACACCGACAGCCGCTGACCGCCCACGTCGAACGGTTCCTGCAGGGCGGCCAGCAGCGACCGGGCGAGGTCGCACAGCTGCTCGGTGCCGGTGGAGTTGCGGACCAGCAGGGCGAACTCGTCCCCGCCGAGCCGCGCCACCAGATGGCCGCCGGGCGCGGCGCATTCGGTGAGCCGCTGGGCGACCGCGCCGAGCAGCCGGTCACCGACCCGGTGGCCGAGGGTGTCGTTGACCGCCTTGAAACCGTCCAGGTCGAGATAGCAGAGCCCGATCCGGCCGGTGCCCCCGTGGTCGTAGGTGGCCGCCTCCAGCGCCGAGGTCATCCGCTCGAAGAACAGGCTCCGGTTGGGCAGCCGGGTGACCGGATCGTGCATCTGCAGATGGCGCAGCCGCCCCTGGAGATCCCGCTGGTCGCTGATGTCGGCCATCGACAGCAGCAGGCTGCAGCTGTCCGGCGCGGGCTCGATGGTGATCTCGGCCCACAGGGCATGGCCGTCGGCGCGCAGCAGCCGCCGGGTGCGGCGCAGCCGGGCGAGACGGCCGCCCAGGACGTCCCGGTACTCCTTCCAGGTGCGCGGATCCTCGCGCAGATTGGCCAGATCCGCCGCGCTGCGGGTGGTCAGTACGGCCGGATCGGTGCCCAGCAGGGCGCCGAGCGCGGGGTTGGCGTCACGCACTCTGCCCTCGCGGTCGACGACGGCCATGGCGAGGCGCGCCACATTGAAGGCGGCGCGGTAGTCGCCGGGCGCGGGGCCCGGGGCCGGGCCGGCGCCCGGGGGCGCGCCTGACGCCGAGGGCGCCCCGGGCGCTGGGGGCGCGCCCGGGGGCGACGGCGCGTCGATGGCCGGGCGAGGTGCGCCGGCGTCCTCCGCAACAGGGAGGACGCTGGGGGCAGCATCACGCTCTGTGATCGTCGGCAGCGTCGCGCCCAGGGCGCGGCCCTGCCCGTCAGGGATTCCGCTCACCGCTCGCTCCCGCGTGGCGTTCGTTGTGTCCAGGTTGTTCGTACGCATCTTGTTGTCTCACACCGGGTGCCGGGCAGACCGTAATTTCCTGCCTGAAGGGGGATTCCCCGCTGGACATGTGCCGATCATAGGGGCTCGTACTCCGGGCGTTTCCTCGACGTCATCGCGCTCACCGCCGCCTTGACAATGTGTTTGGTCGTATCTGTTCGACTCTGCGCGGGCCAACAGCCGCTCTGACCGATTGTGACCGTCTGTTACGTACCCGGATCGCGGCCTCTTCACTCGACCAGCCCATCCCAACAGGGCGTACCCCGCCAATTCACCTCAGGGTGGAGTGGGTGTTCGGACTACGCCCGGGAGGTCGACATGGTGCGTCCTCAGGTACCCGAGGGGGTGCACCGGCAGCCTCGGCTGCGTCGGACCGGGGCCCTGCTGACCTCGTTGAGCGCGCTCATCGCGACCACCGTGGTGGCGGGCCCCGCTGTCGCGGCCGGCCCCGGCGGACCCTGTGACCTGGAACGTACCGACGCCCACCACTCGGAGGGCCTGGACACCTGGAACTCCCGCTACCCGCGCCCGGTGCGCCGGCTGGACGCGGCGATGGTCTTCCTGTCGTTCCCGGACGCCAAGCCCAGAGTAACGCCGGCCCGGCTGGCCGCCGACCATGTCCCGGCGACCCCCGACTTCTTCAAGCGGGCGTCCTACGGGAAGTTCGCGCTGCGGGTGCATCCGCTGCGGCGCTGGCTCACCATGCCCCAGCGCTCCACCGCGTACGCCATACAGCGCGACTGGAACGCCAAGCGGCGGGCCGCGTATCTGCGCGACGCCATCGCGTCCGCCGATCCGCACCTCGATTTCGGCCGCTATGACCTCGTCTATCTGGTCGCCGACCCCGATGCCCCCGGTGTGGACGCCGACGCGACGAAAGTGGTCAACTTCGAAAAGCCGCTGCGCGCCGACGGTGTTGATCTGCGCCGTCTGGTGACCGTTTTCGAACACCATCCGCCGGACCGCAATGTCCTGGCCCATGAGACCGGCCATGTCTTCGACCTGCCCGACCTCTACCACCGGCCGAAGGACACCGACGCCAGCGCCGAATGGGACACCTACGTCGGCGACTGGGACCTGATGGGAAGCCAGTTCGGCATGGCACCCGATCCGTTCGGCTGGCACAAGTGGAAGCTGGGCTGGCTCGGCGCGCGCCAGGTGGCCTGCGACCGCGCCATCGGTCCGCGCCGCTACACCCTCCAGCCGCTCGCCGCCCCCATGGGGCGGGGCAGACCCGGCGCCGACACCCGCACCCGGCTGGTCGTCGTCCGCACCGGACCCACCACGGCGCTGGCCATCGAGGCGCGCGGCGGCCGCGGCAACGACGCGGGCACCTGCACCGAGGGCGTACTGGTCTACCGCGTCCACAACGACAAGGCGTCGGGCGACGGCCCCGTCCAGGTGCTGGACGGCCACCCGGCCACCTCCGCCTGCTGGAACGAGTCGGTCTACCCCGAACTCGCCGACGCACCGCTCGGCGTCGGCGACAGCCTGTCGGTCAAGGAGGACGCCGTACGGATCACGGTGGCCGGCCGCACCGCCGACGGGGGCTGGACCGTCCGGGTCAACCGCCGGGCGCGGTGATGACGGTGCCGCGCCGGTCTTCCACCACTCCTCGGCCCGCTGACGACGCCGCGCGGATGACCAGGTCGGGCGGCTGACGGAGCCGCGCCGATGGCCGGGGCGCGTGCATAACCGGTGATCAAGTCGGCTTCGAGGTGCCGCTTCGAGACTGTGGGCCCCTTTTCGACGTCGGGCGCCCGGGAGTTGAGAATGCCGCGACACGCGAATCTGGCCGAGGCCCTGAAGGAACGCGCCCTCCGGTGCGCCGACGGTACGGCGCTCGCCCACCCCGCCGACGACGGCACCGAACACCGCGTGTCCTACGCCGCGCTCGACGCCCGCGCCGACGCCGTGGCCGCCTGGCTGCGCGCCCGGGACGCGGCAGGCCGCCGGGTGCTGCTCGCCATGGACCCCGGTCCGCACGCCGCGGTGGCGCTGCTCGGCTGTCTGTACGCGGGCGCCGTCGCGGTGCCCGTCGCCGCGCCGTCCGCCTCCCGGACCGATGCCGAGCGCACCGCCTCGATCGTCCGTGACGCCGCCGTGGACCTCGTCCTCACCGAGACCGCCCACGCCACCGAGACCTCCCGCAGGCTCTCCCGGGTCGGCCGCGCCGGTCTGACCTGCCTCGCCGTCGACGGACTCCGCCGCGACGGGTACGACGGCGCGCCCCGGCAACCCGTCCGCACCACCGGCGACAGCCTCGCGCTGCTCGCCTACGACTCCGGGCCCGCCACCGCCCCACGTGGTGCCCTGCTCACCCATGGCAGCCTTACGGCGGCCATGGCGGGACTGCGGCGGACGCTCGGCACCGACCGCCACTCCCGGATCGGCGGCTGGCTGCCCCGCCGCCACACCCCCGGGCTGATCGGGCAGGTGCTGCATCCGCTGTGGCTGGGCGCCACCGCCGTGACGCTTCCGGCGGAGCCGTTCCGCACCGATCCGCTCGGCTGGCTGCGGGCCATCAGCCGCCACGGCATCACCGAAACCGTCGCGCCCGACATCCTCCACGCCCGCTGCGCCGCCCTCCTCGGCGACGAGCCACCGGCCGGGCTCGACCTCTCCCGCTGGCGGACCGCGCTGAACGCCGGGGAGCCCGTCTCGGCCGGGACCATGGCCGCCTTCCCCCACCGCTGCGCGCCCCTGGGGCTGCGCCCGGGCGCCCTGGTGGCCGGATACGTCCCGGCCGAGGGGTCCCCGGTGGCGCTGGCCACGGGGCGCGCACCGGTGCCGGGCGCGGACTTCGCCGTCGTGGACCCGCTGACCGGGCGCCGGCTGCCGGACGGGGCGCCGGGGGAGATCTGGGTGCGCGGCCCCGCCGTCGCCACCGGCCACTGGGGCGGTCCGCCGGACACCGCGCCGCTGTTCGCCGCCCGCGTCGCCGAGGGGCCGGGCGGCTTTCTGCGCACCGGCGATCTCGGCCTTACGGTGAACGGCCAGCTCCGGATGACCGGCCGGCTCCGTGACGCCCTCCTGGTGGACGGCCACACCCTGCATCCACAGGACGTGGAGCGCGAACTGCTGCGCTGCGCGCGGGCGCTGGGGTCGGCCCGGGTGTTCTGCGCGGGGCCCGGTGCGGGGGCGCTGGTGGTCGTCCAGGAGGTCGTCCGTACGGCGGGCGGGACGCGCACCGGGCTGCCCCGGCTGGCGGCGCGGATCCGCGCCCTGATCGCGGAGGAGTTCGGTGTCGTGACCGGCGCGCTGCTGCTGGTACGCCCCGGCACCGTGCGCGGGGCGGGAGCCGCCAAGGTGCGGCGCGCCCTGCTGCGCGAGCGCTACTTGCGGGGTGAAGTGCGGGCCCTGCACGCCGAGTTCGGGCCGGAGGTGGGTGAGCCCTGCCGGGGTGGTGCGGCATGACAAGGGGGCGCACGGTCGCGCTCGCGCGCGACGAGATATGTGTTCGACGGGCGCATTTGCCCGCGAATCCATGGAAGAGCCCGGGAGGGTGGGGGAATAATCGGCATGCGGGGGATAACGGGGCGGGGAAGGCAGGGGGCGGGATGGTCAGGGTGCTGATCGCGGAAGACATGCATATGTTGCGCAAGGCCCTGGTCGCCCTGCTGGAATTCGAACCGGACATCGAGGTGGTGGCCGAATTCTCCAGCGGCGCCGATATCCTGCCGCGCGCCCGTGAACTCCGCCCGGATGTCGCCGTCCTCGACATCGATCTGCCGGGTATGGACGGGCTCACCGCCGCGGCCGAGTTGAGCACCGCCGTTCCCGAATGCCGCACCATGATGCTCACCAGCCTCGGCCGCCCCGGAAATCTGCGCCGGGCGCTGGCCGCCCATGTCTCCGGCTTTCTGCTCAAGGACAGCAGCCCGGACAAGCTGAGCGACGCCATCCGCGCCGTCGCCCGGGGCGAGCGGGTGATCGATCCGCAGCTGGCGCTGGCCGCCCTGGACGACGGTCCGCAGCCGCTGACCCCGCGTGAGCTGGAGGTCCTGCGGTTCGCCGCGAAGGGGGAGGAGTCCGCGCAGATCGCGGCCAAGCTGTTTCTGTCGGTGGGCACGGTGCGCAACTACCTGACGTCCGCCGTGACCAAGCTGGACGCCCGCAACCGCGTCGACGCCATCCGGATCGCCCGCGAGGCGGGCTGGCTGTAGGAGCACACCCTCACGCCGTCACGGTCGGCCCCGGGCCGTACTCCTCCTTCGAGTCCTTGGAGTCCTTGGATTCCCTGGAGTCCTTCGCGTCCTTCGAACGGCGCTCCCGGCCGCTCCGCGGCGGCGCGTCCACGGACACATCCAGCTCCGCCCGTAACTCGAACCAGCCGTCCGACCGCACGCCCGCGCGCAGCCGCCCGCCGAGGTTCTCCACCCGGACCCGGAGGTTGCCGATTCCGCTGCCGCCGTCCGTGCTGTCGGTGCGCAGGATCGTGGACGGCCGGCCGACCCCGTCGTTGACCAGGGTCAGCCACACCTGGCGTCCGCTGCGCCGCGCCTCGATCGCGCAGTGGTCGGCCTTGCTGTGGCGCAGCACATTGGTCAGTCCCTCGCGCAAGACGCTCGCCAGCACCGTGTCCACCAGCTCCGGCAGCGGTCCGCAGTCGATCTCGGAGGTGGTGCTGATGCCCGCCGCGGCCAGCATCGAGCGGGCCGTCGCCGACTCCGCCGACAGCGACATCTTGCGGTAGCCGCTGGCCACGGCCCGTACGTCGGCGAGGGCCTGACGGGAGGTCTGCAGGATCTCCGAAAGCTCCTGCTGGGCCCGGGAGTTCTGGCGGGGCACCAGCCGGTGCACCAGCTCGCATTTGAGGGTGATCGTGGACAGGCTGTACCCGAGCAGATCGTGCACATCCCGGGAGAACCGCAGCCGCTCCTGGGCTACCGCCAGCCGGGCCAGCTCCGCCCGGGACCGGGACACCTCGGAGACCAGCCCGGACAGCCGCGAGAGCCCGAAGACCACCAGCCCGGTCAGCGCGGTGGAAACCGAGGTGTACGCGACCTGGCCCCAGCCGAAGCCCACCTGGAACAGCAGCACATCCGTGCACAGCAGGATGGCCGCGAACGCGGGCCACGCCAGCGCCGGTGCCAGCACCAGCAGCGAGGAGCCGGCCAGAAAACCCGGCATGCCCAGCCAGGCGTGTTTGAAGACCGCGAAGGGGGCGAAGGTCAGCACCGCCTGGAGCGCCAGCGTCCGGCGCCGTGCGCCGCTGAGCCGGGGCGCGAGACCGGGGAAGGAGTGCAGCATCTGGAGGCAGAGCAGCATGGTCATCGGCAGCAGCGCCAGCCCGAGCATCGCCGCGTCGATCGTCCTGCCCGAACGATTGCCGTCGACCACATAGGTGACGGCCACGGCGAAGTAGCCCACCAGCACCAGGACCGTGATGACGACGGCCAGGCGCGGCGCCAGATTGTCGTGGTGGCGCGGTGGGTGGTTCCCGGCATCGTCGGGCAAGAGGCTCCCCTGCACTCGTCCTCCGGATGGTCGGGCCGGATTGGGTGGCTTGCCCGAGAGTATCCGATCTTTACTCGGGGTGGAGAGGCCACGTGGAAGGCTCATGGTGTACGCAGAGTTACGCGTTATCACGGGGGATCACAGGAAAAACGGAATCGGGTTGAGATCCGCGTAGGGCGTGGGCCCCGGCAGCCGTCCGAGCGCGACCGGGACGTCGAAGAGCCGGCCGGGTGCGAACCGGGCCCAGTGCGGGCGCATTCCGGGCACCAGCACCTTGGCCACCGGCAGCCCCACATCCGGCCGGGTCTGGTCCAGCACCAGCAACTCCATCCCGCGCCGCCGCACCACCTCCCTCACGGCGGCCAGGGCGCCGCCCTCCGGGGGGCCGGATATCGCCCGGGGCGGTACGGCGGCGGCCGGATCGGGCGTCAGATACGGGTGGTCGGCCGGGGTCGCGGTACGGAACCAGCGCAGCGCCTCGGGCTCGGCGGTGCCGTAGCCCCCGCCGTCGGCGCGGGCCTCGACCACCGCCGGGAGCATCTGGTTCAGCTCGGCGAGGGCGTGGCACAGCGCGGTGTGCCGGTCGAAGTGGGCACCGAAACCGAGGGTGATGTCCTCGGCGGGCTTGTCCAGGCGCCGGGAGAGCGCGGCGACCACCGGGATGCCGAAGTCCGTGGTGAGGTCCAGGGCCCACACCTCGCGCCGCAACCCCCGGTGTACGGCGCGCACTTCGGCCGGCCACGGGTCGTCGAAGGCGTCCAGGGCCACGGCGGGCTGCCGGGTGCGGTTGTACCACCACAGGGCGACCGCGTCCCGCTCCACCAGCTCCAGGAAGCCCCGTACGACGGCGTCGGCCAGTGTGCCGCCCGCCGCCGCGCCGTTGGAGTCCGCCCGGCAGCAGCGGCGGCCCGGGGGCTGCGGGGCGCCGTAGTACAGCAGCGCGGTGGGCAGCAGCCGGTGGCGTTCGGCGGTGAGCGACCACACCGGGGTCCAGTCCAGCTCCGCGTCCTCGTCGAACGGATCGTGGATCCGGTGGCGCGCGGGCAGGGCGGGGTCGCGGAACTGGCGCGGGTCGAAGAGCTGGACGGTGTCCGGGTGCACCGCGTCGTCCGGGTGCAGATCGCGGTAGCGGGCGCGCTGCCGTGGCTCGTCCCCCTGGAAATGGCCGCTGTAGTGCTCCAGGGCCTCGCACAGCGCGCTCGCCCGTGCCTGTTCGGCGGTGCGGCCCTTACCGTGGGCGGCAGCCCGCAGCCCGGCCCTTACGGAGTCCAGGCCGCTGTGGGGACCCGCTCCCGCGTACGAAGGGTGGCGGGCGTGGAAGCAGTTGAGGACGGCGGGGCCGCGCGGATCGCGCCGGATCTCGGTGACCAGCCCGGTGACCGGGTCCACCAGATGTCCGTAGCGCTCCATGATCCGGCGCGGGGAGGTGTCGGTGCCGGGTTCGGCCAGCGGCTCCCGTGGCGACGGCAGCGCCAGGGGCGCCCGTATCCGGGCCGCGACCAGCGCCGGATCGCCGCAGCCGGCGCACTGCGGGCGGCGGGAGAGCGGATGGCGGTCCACGGTGGCGGTGAGGCTGTCCAGGGTGCGCAGCTCCCGCTGACCCGGATGCCGGTGCCCGGCCAGCCACTTGGCGGCCTCCAGGGCGGCGAGCTGGAGCGCGGCGGCGCGGCTCGCGGGCAGTGAGGCGGGTGGGCGCGGCACCGGTCCGGGGCGGCCCAGCCGGTGCTGGAGATACGCCTCGGCCTGCCGTCCGCGCCACAGCCGGTCGGCCAGACAGACCCAGCACGGGTCGTCGGGGGCGCCGAGGAACGGGCCCAGCCACGCCTGGGTGCCCACCGGTTTGACGGGCAGCCAGCGACGGCCGGCGGCGCGGTGGGCGGCGTCCACGGCGGCGAGCCGCGGATCGAGGTAGTCATCGCACGCCACAAGGGTGAGTTCTGCGTCGCCATGTTGACGGGGAGCGATTTGACATATCTCTCGCCGAGGGCTAGTGGCCCCGGAAGCCGTCGGATCGCCGTCCGCCGTCTTGCCGTTCACCGCCTCGCCACCCGCCGCCTCGCCTTGCGCCGCCTTCCCGTCCACGGTCCTCAGGTCCGCGATCCTCAGCCCCGCGGCCCGCAGCGCCCCGACCACCTCGCCCGGGTCGGCCGAGCCGAGGACCAGCGGGGCCACGGCGGGGCGGGACGGCGGGGGTCCGGGGGCCGGGGCGGAGCCGCCCGCGGTGTGCAGCCCGGCCAGCTCCCAGTACGCCTCCTCGGGGGTCCAGGCGTGGTCCCGCTCGGAGACCAGCCCGGCCGCGCGGAGGCGGGCGATCACGCGCTCGGCCTGCCCGGCCGGGACCGCGCCGGGCGGACCCGCGGCGCCGGCGGGCGCGGCGGCCTCGGTGAGGATGTGGGCGAGGTCCCGCGACCCGTCGAGCAGCGGCGCGAGCGCGGCGATGGCCCGTCCGTGCAGCGCCGTGACCCCGTGCTCGGAGACCAGATACACGGCCTCGCCCGGCACCGGCTCGACCCGCAGATGTGGTGTGAAGCCCAGTTCGCCGGTCATCGGCCGGTCATTCGGCGCCGACGGTGCAGATGCAGATGGCGGGCGCGCCGAGGGGCCAGGCGGCGTCGGAGAGGTCCTCGATGACCAGGTCGTCGTCCTCGGCGGGCGGCTGAACGGCCTCGGCGGCGGTCCCGGCGGCCCCGGCGCGCTGGGCGACCCTGGCGCGCTCGGCGATCTCGACGACCCCGGTGACCCGGGTGACCTCGGTGTTCTCGGCGGAATGAGCCAGGACGGCGGGGCTCGTGGACTCATGGGGGACGGGCGTATCGGTCATCGCGGACTCTCTCATCGCCAGGGTGTGAATTTGTCATGGTGCGGCGCTCTGGAACTCATATCGAGCTCGTTACTCCAGCACTGGCCGCACAGGTCGCCCACAAGCGAGGCTCTTAAATGCCTCGGTGGCAGGCCGCGCGGCCAGGAGGCACTTGACGGACCGTTGACGGAGGTACACGACCATGGACATCAAGGTGTTGGGGCCGCTGAGCGTCGAGGCGTGCGGTCAGTCGATCGTGCCCAGCGCGGGCAAGCCGCGCCAGATCCTTGCACTGCTTTCCGTCTACGCCAACCAGATGCTGCCGGTGCCCACTCTTATGGAGGAAATCTGGGGCACGCAGATGCCGCGCAGCGCGCTCACCACTTTGCAGACCTACATCCTGCAGTTGCGCCGCAGGCTGGCCGCGGCCTATGGCCCGCAGGCCCCGCAGGCTTCCAAGGACGTCCTCGCCACGCGCTACGGCGGATATGTGCTGGAGGCGCAGCCGGGCGCGGTGGACATCCATGAGTACGACCGGCTGGTGGCCGCGGGGCGGGACGCGCTGGACGCCGGCGACGATGTCCAGGCGTCCCTGCTGCTGCGCGAGGCGCTGGCCGTCTGGCGTGGCCCGGCGCTGGTGGATGTGAAGGTCGGGCCGGTCCTGGAGATCGAGCTGGCCCGTCTGGAGGAGAGCCGGCTCGGCGTCCTGGAGCGCCGTATCGAGGCCGATCTGCGGCTGGGCCGCCATGCCGAGCTGCTCACGGAGCTCACCGAGCTGACCGCCCGCCATCCGCTGCACGAGGGGTTGCACGCCCAGTGCATGGCCGCGCTCTACCGCGCGGGCCGCCCCTGGCAGGCGCTGGAGGTCTACCAGGGGCTGCGCGCCAGACTGGTCGAGGACCTCGGGCTGGAGCCGTCGCCGCGGCTGCAGAAGCTCCAGCAGGCGGTGCTCGCCTCCGACCCGGCGCTCGATCTGGACCTGGACGGTCACTGGCGCCGCCCGGTGCTCGACCTGTTCGCCGCGTAGACCAACAGCCAATAGCCAGCAGCAAACAGCCAACAGTCCACAGCCCCACAGCCGATAGCCCCACAGCCCCGACACCGCCCCTCGTCCGGAGCCCCGTAAGTTCCCCGACCAGCCGTCCCCGTCCGGCGAACCATCCCCCCAAGAACGCCCGGCGCCGCCCTTCAGCCGGGCTTGCTACGGCTCCGCTGCCCGATCCCCCCGCGCGGGCAAGCGGAGCCGTAGTGCGTCCAGGGGAGGTCACAGGCGCCCGATGCCCATGCCCTGGAGCTCGACCAGCAGGAGGCGCGATGACGCGCGAGATCGACACCGATGTGTGCGTCGTCGGCGGCGGCCCGGCCGGTCTGGTGCTGGCGCTGCTGATGCTGCGGTCGGGGGCCCGGGTGACCGTGGTGGAGTGCGCCCGCGCACATCAGCGCGTGTTCCGCGGCGAAATCCTCCAACCCGGCGCGATGGCGCTGCTGGACGCGCTGGATGTGCTCGCCGGCGCCCGCGCCCGAGGCGCCCATGAGCACGACCGATTCCTGGTGATCGAGGGCGAGCGAGTGCTGCTGGAGGCCGACTACCGGCTGCTCGCGGCCCCGTACGACCACCTGTTGAGCGTCCCGCGCCCCCATCTGCTCGATGAGCTCCTCGCCCGCTGCCGCCGCTCGCCCGGCTTCCGTTATCTGCCCGGACGACGGGCCGGGGCCCTGCTGTGGCGCGAGCGGCGGATCGCCGGGGTCGTCGCCGAGGGGCCGCCGGGCCGCTGCGCCGTACGGGCCCGGGTCGTCGTCGGCGCGGACGGCCGGTTCTCGCGGATCCGGCGGCTGGCGGGCATCGGGGCGGGCCGCGCCGACGCGTTCGCCCAGGACGTGCTGTGGTGCACGCTCATCGCGCCCCGCGAAGAGCCGCCGCTCCGCGATGTGCGGGTGTTCCGCACCGGCGGCGGCCCGGTGCTGGTCTACGGCTCCTGGCCGAACCGGATCCAGATCGGCTGGACCCTGCCGCAGCGGAGCCACGGCCATCTCGCCGCCCTCGGCCTCGACCACGTCAAGGAGCGCCTGGAGCGCGCCGTGCCGGGGTACGCCACGCTGATCCGCGATCAGCTCCGCACCCCGGCCGACCTCGGCGCGCTCGAGGTCTTCTCGGCACGCGCCGAGCGCTGGGTCGCCGATGGGCTGGTGCTGATCGGCGACGCCGCCCACACCCACAGCCCGATCGGCGCCCAGGGCATCAACCTCGCGGTGCAGGACGCGGTGGTGCTGCACCCCCTGCTGGCCCGCGCCCTGGCCGAGGGCGACACCAGCGCCGAGCGGCTGGCGGAGTTCGAGCGGCGCCGAGGGCCCGATATCGCGGCGGTGATGCGGATGCAGACCCTGCAGAGCCGGGCGATCCTCTCGCAGGGCGCCTTCACCACCCGGGTGCGCCCCCGAATCGCGCGGGCGCTGCGTCGTACGCCGCTCTATCGCAAGATCCTGCGGCGCATGGCCTACGGCAACCCGTCGATCCGCATCGCCGACGCCGGAGTGTGCGGCCGGATATGACACCCCCGGAGCGCGATGGCCGGAAACCACCTCTGCGCCCACTTCTCGCCACCCCGACTTCGACCCTCCATGCCGCACCGCCTAGGTTGAGGCCATGCACACTGTCGTGATCCTGGCGCTGGACCAGGTGGTCCCCTTTGATCTGGCCACCCCGATCGAGGTGTTCAGCCGCACCCGGCTGCCCGACGGCCGGGAGCCCTACCGGGTCCGGGTCTGCGGCCCCGCCCCCAGCGTCGACGCCGGGGTGTTCGCCCTCCAGGCCCCGTACGGGCTCGAGGCGCTCGCCGAGGCCGACACGATCGTCGTGCCCGGCCGCGGCGACGCCCTGCTCCCGGTCCCCGACGAGGTGATCGGCGCGCTGCGGGACGCCGCCGACCGGGGCACCCGGATCGCCTCGATCTGCTCCGGGGCGTTCGTCCTCGCCGCCACCGGGCTGCTCGACGGACTCCGCGCCACCACCCACTGGCTCGCCGGTGCGCTGCTTTCCGAGCTCCATCCGAAGATCCAGGTCGACCCGGATGTGCTCTATGTGGACAACGGCCAGTTCCTCACCTCGGCGGGCGCCGCGGCCGGGCTCGATCTGTGTCTGCACATGATCCGGCGCGACCATGGCTCCGCCGTGGCCGCCGACGCCGCGCGGCTGTCCGTGATGCCCCTGGAGCGGGAGGGCGGGCAGGCCCAGTTCATCGTTCACGACCAGCCGCCCGTACCGCGCGGATCGGTGTTCGAACCCCTGCTGCGGTGGATGGAGGACAACGCCGGGCGTGACCTCACCCTCCACGAGATCGCCGCCCACATCGGCATGAGCACCCGCACCCTCAACCGCCGCTTCCGGGAGCACACCGGGACCACCCCACTGCAATGGCTGCACCGCGCCCGGATCCGGCAGGCGCAGTATCTGCTGGAGGCCACCAACTACCCGGTCGAGCGCATCGCCGGCCAGGTCGGCTTCGGCTCGCCCACCTCCTTCCGGGACCGCTTCAAGCGCGTCGTCGGCACCAGCCCGCACAGCTACCGCTCCGCCTTCCAGCGAAACGCGGGATAGCCGCCGAGCGGTCCCCTGGGCAGCCTCGGGCGCGGGTCGAGGCGGACTCGAGTCACGGCGGCGACCATGTCCTTCTCAGTGGGAACGACCGCGAGGAGCGCCCATGTTGGACCTCGGCCTGGAGGGGCGCACGGTCCTGGTCACCGGGGCCACCGGGGCCATCGGCCGGGCCGCCGCACGCGCCTTCGCGGAGCAGGGCGCCCGGGTGGCGCTCGCCTTCCGATACCAGCGCGAGGCCGCCGAGGCGCTGGCCGCCGAGCTCTCCGGACCGGACGGCGGCAGGGCCTTCGCCGTGCCGTACGCCCTGGACGACGCCGCGTCGCCGCGCTGGGTCGTGGCCGCCGTCGAGGAGCACTGGGGCGGGCTGGACGTGCTGGTGGCGGCCGCCCGGCGGCGGGGCGCGCGCCGCGATCCGCACACCCGGTTCGAGGACGTACCGGAGGAGCACTGGCGGCCGCTCGTCGCCGACGGCTTCGTGCCCGCGGTCCGCACCGTCCAGTGGGCCGTCGCCGGGATGCGCAAGCGCGGCTGGGGCCGGATCGCGCTGGTGGCCTTGGCGCGGCCACCGGACGGCGCGGCCGACGGGGAGTTCCATGCGGTGGCACGGGCCGGGCTGCACGGTCTGGTCCGCGGTCTGGCGGGCGAAGTGGGCGGCGACGGCGTGCTGATCAACGCCGTGTGCCCCGGGCCGACCCCGCCCGACCGGCCGCCGACCGCGTCCGACCAGCGGTCCACCCCGCCCGACCGGCCGTTCACCCCGCCCGACCGGCCGCCTGCCGCTCCCGAGGAGATCGCCCGCGCCCTCCTCTTCCTGTGCTCGGCGGCCAACGGCACGATCACCGGCGAAGCGCTGACGCTCACGGGATGCCGCTGAGCCCGGCGAGGGATGCGAGGGGGCGGCTCGGTGTCATGTCCATCGGCCGGACGGGGCGGTCCGGCCGGCTCGACCTCTGCGGGAGGTGAACCGTGCGCGTCCTGTTCACGACCTGGGCCTCCGGCGCCCATCTCGTTCCCATGGTGCCGCTGGCGCGCGCCCTGCTCGGGGCCGGGCACCAGGTGCGGGTCGCGGTGCCGTCCGACTGCGCGGCGGCCGTCGCCCGGACCGGTCTGGTGCCGGTGCAGCTCGGTGCCCTGCCCATGGCGGTGGTCAGGGCACCGGACGCGACGCGGCGCCCGCGCGGCATCTGGCCGACGGACTGGCCGGTGCGCCCCGCCGCGCTCACCCCGGAACAGCACGGGGTGCTGCGCGCGTTGGGCGATCGGCAGGTGCGGATCGCCGAGGCGATGGCCCAGGGGCTGGTGGCCTTCGCCCGCTGCTGGCAGCCGGAGCTGGTGGTGCATGACGCGAGCGCGTACGCGGGCACGGTGGCTGCGGGGGCGCTGGGGGTGCCCGCCATCGGTCAGCTCTGGGGGAGCGCGGCCGTGCTGCGGCTGGACCGGCAGCGGCTCGAAGGCCCGCCACTGCCCGGCTACGCCCGGTTGATGCGGCGTTACGGCGCCGACCCGGCGCGCGAGCCCGACCTGTGGCTCGACCCCTGCCCGCCGAGCCTCGCGCTGCCCTCGCGGGCGCGGCGCCTGCCGGTGCGCCTCGTTCCGCAGGACGGGCCGTCGCCGCATGAGACGCCATCGCCTTACGAGGCCCGCCGCGCCGGGCCGCACCCCGCGCGCCGGGCCGCCGTGCCGAACGGGCGGCGCGGGCCGGGCGGCCCCAGGCGCTCCGGGCCGGTGCGGGTGTGCGCGGCCTGGGACGACGCCAGTGGCCCGCCGGACGCCGTAAGGGCCGCGCTGTGGGCCGCCGAGGCGCGGGGCGTGGAGGTCGTCCGGGTCGGCAGCGCCGCCGAGGGGCGGCCGCCCGCCGGGCCGCTGCACCGGGTGCTGCCGGGCTGCCGGGCCCTGCTCCACCAGGGCGGGGGCTCGGCGGTGCTGGCCGCCGCCACTGCCGGGGTGCCACAGCTGGTCGTCGCACCCGGCCTCGAGCAGCAGCTGAACGGGGCGCGGCTGGCCCGGGCGGGCGCCGGGATGTATCTGCCCGCCGACGCCCTCGACGGCAGCCGGTGCGGGGCGCGGGCGGTGGGCGGGCGGCTGGCCCTGGACCTGTTCGCCCTGCTGGAGCAGCCGTCGTACGCGGCGGCGGCGCATGCCCTGCGGCGGGAGGCGCTGGCGATGCCCGGCCCGGACAAGGCGGTCCTGGCGGTCACCCGGCTCACGGGCCCGGCGATGTGAGGGCCGGACCCTCGTACGCGGACGGCCCCGCCCTGGGTAAGGAGGGCCCCGCCTCGGGCAACAGGCCACGCGAAAGGCCCCCCACCGAAGTGGGGGGCCTTTCGCTGTCTGTGCGCCGCCAGGGACTCGAACCCCGGACCCGCTGATTAAGAGTCAGCTGCTCTAACCAACTGAGCTAGCGGCGCCTGCTGACGTAGGAGACCTTAGCACCCGGACGCCACGGAGTGAAAATCGATAACTTTCAGCCCGGAAAAACGGCGGGTGTGCTGGTCACAGCCGTGCCGACAAGATCATCACCGGCGGCGCGGGCCGCCCTCACACAGGCCCACAGCAGCACCTCGGGACCGGGCAGCCAGGGCTTGCGGACATCGGGCGCGACGAGCCAGCGCGGCGACGGCACGGGGGCGGGCTCGCGGTCGCCGGACTCGCGGCCGCCGGTCTTCCGGGCGCCGGTCTCCGGGGTCCCGGTCCCCCGGGCCTCGTGCTCCAGGGGCGCCGCCTCCGGCTGGTCGGGGTCCGGCGGGAAGAGCGGCGGCACGGTCACCGCGTCGCCCCGCCCGTAGCAGAGCAGTGGGGGAGCGGTCGCGCCCCACTCCTCCCAGCCGAGCAGCGCCGGCAGCCGCTGGGCGGTCCCCGGGGTGGCGAAGAGCAGGACGCGGCCGCCCCGGGCCGCGACCGGCCCGGTGCCGGGGCCGTCGGTCCATAACCGGCCCACCACCCGGCGGCCGAAGAGCGCGTCCATGCTGATGACGTCGAACGCCGTACCGCACGGCAGCGTCACCGCGGCGGTCGGGGCCGCGGCCCACAGGGCCTGCACACCGCGCGGCGAGGCGCTGGCCGAGGCGAGCCAGTCCGCGCCCGCCGGGGTGACGTAGGCGGCGGTGTGAAGTGCGTCCTGCGGCGTTCTGGTCATGTTTCCACCTTTACCGTCGGCGATGACGGTGTAGAGAGATGCGGCGAAACCGGGACATCGCGTGTTGGCATCGGGTATCTTCCGCCCGCATATGCCCCAGGCTCACGCCTGCCGTCAGTCCGGCAACTCGCCGCTCCGCATCAGCTCACGGCCGAACTCGACCATCTTCTTGGCGTAGTCCTCGGTCCACTCGGCACGCTCGGCGATCACGGCGGGGGTCAGCCGATCGAACCGCCTCGGGTCGGCGAGCTGGGCGGCCGCCATTGCCTGGAACTCCATGGCCCGGTCCGTCGCCGCGCGGAACGCCAGCACCAGCTCCGTCGAGCGGGACAGCAGCTCACGCGGGTCCTCGATCGACTCCAGGTCGAAGAAGTGCGCCTCGTCCGAGGCGGCGGCGGCCGGTTCGAAGAGCAGGGGGGCTGGTTTCAGCCGCCGGGGCGCGGAGCCGTGCCGGCCTTGAGCCGAATCCGGCTCGGGCATGTGATCTCTCCTCCTGGGTCGTGAGGCACCTACGGTTCGCGGTGGTCCTGTTGTCTCCATTGTCGCGCGTAGGGCAAGGGCGCCCCCGCCGTACGCCGCCGACCTGGGGTCTCTCCCCACCCCGCCGCCCCCTGAACCATGGCCGGACCGTCGCCCCTGGTGACGTGCCGTACGGCCGCCGCTGAGGCGACGCCCTTACGGCAGCCACCGACCCGCCCACGGCCGCCGCCGACAAGCCCTCACAGCCGCCACCGCCCCGCCGTCACGGCCTTACGGCGGCCACGGACTCGCCCTCACGACAGCGCCAGGGCGCCCCTTGCGCCCAGCCAAATCCGCCCCCAACGCGGCCATGGCCACCCTCAACGCGCCCTTACGGCCGCCATGTCACGCGGTGCTCGGCCAGATGCGCCAGCACCGCGTGGTTGGCCTCCCAGCCGTCCGGGAACTTCACCGTCACGCCCAGCTGCACCGGCTCCGTGGACGGATGCTCGTCCAGCAGCTCGGCCACCCCCGCCCGGCACACCACCACGCACGCCTGCCGGTGCCGCGACGTCAGCACGCACAGCCGCCCCGTCTCCAGATGGAACGCCGTGGCGTCCGGCCGCCCCGACAGCGGGTGCAGAACGACCGTGACCTCGAACTCACGCCCTTGGAGTCGATTGGCGGTGTCGACGGTGACGCCGGAGACCCCGAGCCCCGTCAGCGCCGCCCGGACGGCCGCCGCCTGGTCGCGGTGCGCCGTGCCCACCGCGATCCGGTCCGCCGCGACCGGCAGCGGTTCGTCGGACCGCTCGCTGACCGCCACCGCGCCCCGGTCCAGCAGCCGCCGCACCACCTGGGCCACGGCCGCCACCGCCTCCGGGTCGGTGCGCGGGGTGCGCCGGGCGGGCAGCTCCAGCAGCCCCCAGCCGGACGCGGCGGCCTCGTCCAGCACCCGGTCCGGGCCCGAGCCGTCGGAGGCCACCCCGAAGCTCAGCCGCCGCTCGCCGTGGCCGGTGCCGCTGCGGAAGGGGGTGTACGGATAGAACGCGTCCGAGACCAGCGGCGCGGCCGAGGCCGGCAGCCGCCAGGACACCGGCAGCCGGTGCTGCGGAAGCCGCGGATTGTGCGCGAGCAGGGTGGTGACCGCGCTCGCCGACGGGTCGTACGAAAGCCCCGCCCACTGGTCGGCGCCCACCACGCTGAACGGGTCCAGCTGCCCCGGGTCGCCCACGAACAGCGCCCGCTCGAACAGCCCGGCGACCGCCAGCAGCGCGTCGGAGCGCATCTGGTACGCCTCGTCCACGATCGCGTGCCGCCAGGGCTCGACGTTCTTGATGTGCGCCCACTTCGCGGCCGTGGAGACGACGATGTCGAGCCCGGCGAGGTCGCCGATCTTCGCGGAGGCGCGGACCGACGCATGGCCGTCGAGCACCGGGTCGTACGGATGCGGATCGCTGCTGTGCAGCCGCCCCACCGGAAGCTCGGGGTCCGCCGTGGCCAGCCGGTCCACCAGATCGTCGACCTGGGCGTTGGTCTGCGCGACCACCATCAGCGGCCGCCCGGCGGCGGCCAGCTCCCGCGCCGCCCGCACCACCAGTGTCGACTTGCCCGCACCGGGCGGGGAGTCCACGACGACGCCGCGGTCCGCTCCCTGCAGCGTGTCCCGCAGGATCGCCTCGGTCGCGCGCGCCGCCGCGGCCGACGGGTCGAACGGCTCGCCCGCTCGGGCGCGCCCGGCGTGGGCCGCGCCGGCGGCCGGGTCCGCGGCGATCACAGATAGTCCTCCTCGGTCATCGCGTCGGGCTCGGGGCCCTGGGCCGGCGCGGCGGCGTCCGGCGGGCCGCCGTGGGTCCACGGAGTGCTCTCCGCGTCGGGCAGCTCCGGGCCGCCGCGCGGGGCGTGCTCGAAGAGCGTCCAGCACACCCGGTCGCCCTTCTCGGGCACCGAGCCCGGCTCCGGCTGCTTGCCCCGGCCCATCCCACCGGTCAGCCGCACCACCAGCGCGCGGGCCGGGTCCTCCGCAGAGCCCGGGGCGTCCGCCCCGTCGAGGCCGTCGGGCTCATCGGCTGCGCCCGCCTCGTCGGTGTCCGCGAAACCGGCGAACTCCCCGCTCTGCGCCTTGCCGTCGGCCATGACCCGGTGCAGCTTGACCCGCTCGGCCAGATGCGGACGGTCCTCGGTGCGGACCGTGACCAGCGGGCGCGGGCGTGGCACCTTCGCGTCCGACCAGGCCATCTCCACATCGATCACCTCGCCCGCGAACGCCTCACCGGCCAGCCGCCGCCCCGCCATGACCAGCGGATCGTCCAGCGCCTCATGGGCGTCGAGCTGGGCCTGCGCGGTCTCGCGCGCGGCGAGCTTCTGCGCCGCCGTCACCGCGTCGTCCCGCTTGGGCTGCGGCGGCTCCCCGGCCCGGACCCGGTCCCGGTGGCCGGTGTAGGACCAGCGATCGCGCTTCCAGCGGTCCGCCACCCGCGCGCCCTCCGGGAGGGAGCGCAGCAGATCCACCCCGCGCCACAGCGCGTCCCAGGTGGGCCGCAGCTGCGACTCGATCAGCCCGCGCAGCTCCGCCTCGGCGAGCCGCAGCCGCGCCTCGCCCCCGGCCACGCCCTGGGACGTCTCGGCACGCGCCGCGTCGTAACGGGACATCGCCGGTGCCAGCAGCTTGTTGTCGAAGGCGGGGTCGGTGGCCGGGCCGGCGGGTGGGCAGCGCAGCTGCCCGGCCTCGTCCCGCTCCGACTCCGCCCGCAGCGCCGCCTCCGCCCCCGGCACGCCCGGCGGGGGGTCGATCCAGGCCAGCAGCGAGCCCAGGTGCTGGTCCTCCAGATTGCTCTGCCCGGTCGCCCAGTGACGGCTCAGCAGCTCGGTGAGCGACAGCAGCAGACAGGAGCCGGGCACCCGCGACCGCTCCCCGTAGTGGGTCAGCCAGCGGCCGAGCAGCGGCACCCGCGCGGGTGCCGGGAAGGGCGTCTCCGGGTCCTGCTCGGCGGTCCGCCGGAACCGCATCGACCGGCCCAGCAGCCGGACGAACGCCACGCCCGCGGCGCTGGGCACCAGCAGCTGCGGCGCGTCCTCGCACAGCTCGACCTGGACCGGCACCTTCTTACCGGTCTCCGGATCGGTCTCCTTGCGCTCCTCCAGCTCGACCTGGTCCGCGTACGAGTCCAGATACGGCTGGATCTCCTCCGCGAGCTCGGCGAGGAACGCGAACCGCAGGTCGCGGTCGCGCGGCTGGGCCACGATCAGCAGCCGCGGCGCGTCCCGGTCGGTGCCCACCAGCGCCCCGAGCGGTGCCCCCGCCTCACCGGCGGTGGTGAGCGGGACGAACGCCAGCGGGCGCTCGGACAGGTGGCGGTGGCGCACGGTGGTCAGGGGCTGGGCCCGCCCCTCCCGGACCGCCTCCATCCGGGCCAGGGTGGTGATCAGCGACATGCCACCGCCTCGGCGCGGGACGCGAGCGCCTCGGCGCGCAGGGCCGCCGCGCGGCGCAGGGCGTCCACGGTGGGGTCGCCGGTGGGGGTGCCGTCGGCGGGGCGTTCCATGGCGGCCGTAAGGACGGCGTCCATGGTGGTGAGCCCGCCCAGCTCGCCCCGGACGCCACGGCCCAGCGCCTCGACCCGGCCCGCCGCGCGGGACCGCGTCCGGCAGTGGGCGGCCAGCTCGCAGGTGGACAGGCACTCCGGGGCGTACGCCGCGTCCACCGCCTCGACGGCGGCCGTCAGCTCCTCGACCGGCCGGGTCGGGGTCCGGCCGTCGTCGGTGAGCCGGAGATCGAAGGTGGTGCCCTCGGGGAGGGCGGCGGCGATGTCCTCGATCCGGGTCAGCCGGTCCAGCTGCCGCCGGGTGACCGCGAGCTGCTTGCGCACATCGACCATTTCGGCGGTCGGCAGGTTGGAGAAGTCCTTGGGGCAGACGAGCAGCACATGATGGCGCACCCGGGCCCGTACGGAGGCGCCCTCCGCCGGGGTCACCGAGCCCTCGCGCGCCGCCGCGTCGTCCCCGCCCTCCGGCGGCCGGCCGGTCATCGCCGCCACCCGCTCCAGCGCCAGGGTGTAGACCGCGGACTGGCGGGCGGCCGCGCCCACCTTGGCCGGGTCGGCGGAGCCGTCCACCATGGGGAAGGACTTGATCTCCACGACCGTCCACGACCCGTCGGGGTGGACCACGACCGCGTCCGGCTCCAGGAAGGCGGGCGAGCCCGCGACGTCCAGGCTCACCATCGGATGGTCCAGCAGCGCCCAGCGCCCCGCCTCCGTGGCCTCGCGCAGCGCGAGCGCCGTACGGGCCGTGCGGCCCTGCGGCCCTGGCGCGGTCAGATCGGGGGTCGCCACGGCGCCGGGACCGGGCGCCTCCGAGCCGTCACGCAACCGCTCGTGCAGCAGCCGCACCAGATCGGCGCCGCCGTCCGCCTTGACCCGGGCCTCGAAGGAGTTGCCGCGCTGATGCGCGAACTGCGACTGCCCGAAGTTCGCGGGAGCCCCCAGCGCCGACGCCAGCGCGCCCTTGTCGACCCCGGCCCCGTCCAGCAGCGCGCGGCGGCGGCAGCCCGGGTTGGCGGCCAGCGCGGCCAGCGCGCGGGCGTCCATCGGATGGGGAACGGTGGCCGGGCCGCGCAGCTCAGCGAGCCGCTGCCGCAGCCCCGTCACCTGCCGCGGGGGCCGAACCGCCCGCGGTGGCTCCCCGGCCGCTGGTACCGGCACCGGCTCCCCGGCCGCCGTCGTCCGCGGCACCGTCGGTGCGTTGCCTGTCCGCGCCCCTGCCCTGCTGTCGGGGGATCCGTTCCCGTTCACGCGCCGAAGTCTCGCACTTGTCACCGACATTCGCGGGCACACCCGCGTTTCGGGAGGCGGTGACGGTCTCGCGGGCGGGACGCAGGCGGCTGCGCAGCGACTCCGTGAGCCGCAGCGCGGGGCGCGTCAGCAGCGCCCCGAGCGCCATGGTGGCGGCGCCGGCGACCGCGTCCAGGAAGTAGTGGTTGGCGGTGCCCATCACCACGAGCGTGATCGTCAGCGGATAGCCGACCGCGCCGATCTTGGCCCACGTGGAGCGTCCGTGCCGCCACAGGGCGACCCCGCACCACAGCGCCCATCCCACATGGAGGCTGGGCATCGCCGCGTACTGGTTGGTCAGCCCGCCCAGTCCGCGCGGTGCGCTGGCGTCCCCGCCCCACCAGCCGTACGAGCGGTACTGCGCCATGGTGTCGACGAAGCCGTGGCCCGCCTCCAGAAGCCGCGGCGGGCAGGTCGGCAGCAGCGTGAAGCCGATGAGCCCGATGATCGTGGATACCAGCAGCCAGGTGCGCAGAAAGCGGTAGTCCGACGCCTTACGGCGCTTCCACATCCACAGCAGGATCGCGGGGGTCAGGACGTAGTGCAGCGAGGCGTAGGCGAAGTCCGCCGGTATGCCCAGGAGCGCGTGGGCCGTGAACAGATCGTTCAGCGGCGACTCGAAGTCGATGTTCAGACGCTGTTCGAAATGGAGGATCGCCAGACCATGATCGACGGCGGTGGACACGTCGCCGCGGGCCAGCAGCCGACCGGCCGAGTAGGCGGCGTACACCACCGCTATGAGCGGCAGTTCGGTCCACCAACGGGGCCGACTGCCCTGTGCTGCTCCGGCACGGGGCACCGTATGGGGCATTCGGACGCTCTCCAAAGTTCAGGCGGCCACAAGAAGGCGCGCGGTCAACCGTACGGTGTAGGCGAAGCGACCAACGCACCGCCCCCGTCCGCGAGCGGCGCCCACTGTCGGAACCCCCCTGGCGGACCCGCGCGCAGACAGGAAGACGCCAGGAGTGACCCGGAGGTTGCCTGCCGATCACATGCGCGATGATGGAGGGATGGTGATCGGCCATGTGCCGGTTCCCGAAGAGTGCATGAAACCGCAGGCAGCGACGTGTAATGGGGCACGGCGGCGCCGCGGTGCGAAACCGGTGAAAGAAGGCAGTACGCATGCCCCCACGCATCCTCCTGGCCCGGCACGGACAGACGCGGTGGTCGCTCTCCGGGAAGCACACCGGCCGTACGGACATCCCGCTGCTGGACGAGGGGCGGCGCGGCGCCAAGCTGCTCGGCGAGCGGCTGCACCACGGCCCCTGGGCGGGCCTTCCGGACGCCGAGGTGCGCACCAGCCCGCTGTCGCGGGCGAAGGAGACCTGTGAGCTGGCGGGCTTCGGCGACCGGGCGCGGGAGTGGGACGCGCTCCTGGAGTGGGACTACGGCGCGTACGAGGGGATGACCCCCGCCGAGATCAAGGCCGCCCGGCCCGACTGGCTCATCTGGCGCGACGGGGTGCCCGAGGGCGAGTCGATCGCCTCGATCGCGGCGCGGGCCGACGAGGTCGTGGCGTGGGCGCGCTCGGCCGACCGCGATGTGCTGGTCTTCGCCCATGGCCACATCCTGAGGACACTGGGCGCCCGTTGGCTCGGCCATGACGTCTCCTTCGCCGCCCGGATCCGGCTCGATCCGACGTCCCTGTCGGTGCTCGGCTGGGCCTACGGCGAACCCGCCATCGAGCGCTGGAACGACACCGGCCATCTCGACTGAGAGCCGAACCGGTGTCAGACCGGGCAGGCGCGGCCGGCCGTCTCAGGGCGGGTGACGGTCGCCTCATGGCGGTCGAGGAAGTCCGCGACCGCCTCATCGCGACCGTAAGGACGCAGTATCCGGGCCGTGTCGTCGAGCATCCGGCGGATCCGCGACGACTTCACCTGGTCCAGCAGGCCCAGGGCCCGGCCGGCCGCGGCGGCGGCCGCGTCGGGCGCGCCCCCGGCCACCAGATCGCTCGCCAACTCCGTGGTGAACAGCGCGATATTGCGCGTGAAGTGCGGGTTCTGGAGGGCGACCGCGTGCCGGGCGTGCTCCACGGCGCGTTTCCAGTCGCCCAGTGCCGACCAGCACTGCGCCTCCAGCCCCTCCAGTTCGGCCTCCCCGAAGAAGCTCATCCACTCGGGGTCGGCGTCGCAGGGCCCGCGCCCGAACTGCGTCCGGGCGCGCAGCAGCGCCCGCTCGCAGCCGCCCCGGTCGGGCAGCCAGGCGAGCCCCCCGGCCTCGCGCAGCGCGAGCAGCGACAGCAGCCGCGGCGAGGCGAGCCGCTCGGCGACCCGCTGGGCCGCCTGTGCCGCCCTTACGGCCTCGCGGGGGCGGCCGGCGTCGCGGGCGAGGAAGGCGGTGTTGCAGAACGCGTGGGTCTCCAGGGCGGCGTCGCCGGAGACCCGCGCGGTGGCCAGGGCCTCGGCGTAGTGGGACCGCGCGTCGGACAGCCGCCCGGAGTCATGGGCCAGCCAGCCCACCGAGATGGCCAGTTCACCGGCGCCCGCGAAGAGCCGCTCGGCGATGGAGCGGCTGTAGCCGCCCGCGTCGAGCAGCGCGTAGGCGGCGCTCAGCGGCTTGGCGGTGTGCGCGTAGAGGGAATCGGCGCCGTGCCGGTCGTCCAGTAACCGGATCCGCCGTACGGCCTCCTCCACGGCGGCGGCCTCGGCCTCCCCCACTCGCCGTCCCGCCCGCCGGGGCGGCGTTCCGGTCCGGGGCGCGGCGGCCACGGCGGCGGCCGCCGCCCCACCGGCCATGAACGAGCGCCGTAGCAGTTCGCTCTCCTCGAAGATGTCGACGGTCCCCCTGCCCTGGGGCTCGGGAGGCCCGGGGCGCGGGCCGGGGAGGGATACGGGGACGGACAGGGGTACGGGTACGGGAGGGCCCATGGGGCCGCGGGCCTGGTGGCCGCGCACCGACTCACGGGAGGCGAAGCCGAGATCCGTAAGGGTGCGGCCGGGGAACATATGGCGGAAGACCCGCTCGTACGCGTAGTTGGGGCAGCGGATCGCTCCCGACTCGACACGGCCGATATAGCGGGCGTCGCAGGAGACCTGCTCGCCGATCTCGAGGGCCGCGCGGCGCACGGACGCCGCGAACTCGGCGGGCGAGAGCTGTCCGCGCAGTCGGCGGAACGCGGTGTTCGGCCGGGGAGGCGGGGGCTCCGGAAGCGGCGTCATGCTGTGCCTCTCCCTTGGGGATGCCAGGTGGGCGGGGGAGAACCGTACCGGCTGCGAGATCTCCGACACTCGGAGATTCCCGGCAAACGTTATATACCGCCCATGATCTGCCATGAACTGCCATCCTTTACGGCGGCATTCGGCCGTAGCCGTTGACACCGCCGCGCGTTGAATGAGGTGCGACCCGATGAAGAGGGAGGCCGGAGTGGACATCAGCCGCTCGCGGACTACTGCCCAGCACCCCCAGCGCCAGGACTGCGATCTCGTCACCGTGCCCGCCCGCCAGGGGCTGGAGGCGGTGGACATCCTGCGTCGTGCGTGCGACGGCCTCGGTCCCGTCCTGCATGACAACGCCTGCGACACGCTCGGCTTCCTGGTACCGCCCGGAACGGCGGACGGCTGGGATCTGCCGGGCTCGGCGTGCACCCAGACATCCGGGCGTGGCATCCGGATAAATATCGGCTCCGGCACCGGCGCACCCGCCGAAGCCGGAGACACCCACACCGCGGGGACCCGGGCCGGGGACACCCCGTCCGGAGACGCCGCCCACGGAGGCACCGAAGCCGGAGGCACCGAATCCGGAGTGGCCGGGGACGACGCGCCGCCCGGTATCGGCACCGGCTGGCTGGTGCCGCCCGACGCGGCGTACACGGTCGCCACCGATCCCGCCGAGCTCCGGGCGGCGCTCGGCGAGGCGGCCCGCACGATCGAGGCCGTCGACCGCTGCCAGTGATCCAGACCCCGGGTGACCGCCGCCATCAGCGGTGACCATCCGCCCCTCCCTGCCGGCGACCGGCTGTCAGCGGTCCGCCGCATACTGGGACACATGGCGAAAGGCACGAACAAGCGAGCCGCGCGCGGGCGCGGAGCGGCGCGGGGGCGCAGCCCCGAGCCGGTCACCGCATCCGTCGACGGGGGGCTCGCCGAGCTCGTGCCGGACCGGGACCGGCCGCGAGGCTGGACGCTGCTGCTCGACGGCAAGCCGCAGTCGCATGTGGATCTCGACGATCCCGCGTATCTCGACTTCGAGTACCAGCGCAGATTCGGCCATCTCGCCGATCTCGTCGCCCCTCCCGGCCGCCCGCTGCACGCGGTCCATCTGGGCGGCGGCGCCTTCACCCTCGCCCGCTACATCGCGGCGACCCGCCCGCGCTCCACCCAGCAGATCATCGAGATCGACGCCCCGCTCGTCCAGTTCGTCCGCGGTGAGCTGCCGCTGGACCCCGGCGACCGGATACGGGTGCGCGGCGCCGACGCCCGGGCCGGGCTCGCCAAGGTGCCCGACGGCTGGGCGGATCTGATCATCGCGGATGTCTTCAGCGGGGCCCGTACGCCCGCCCATCTCACCAGTGTGGAGTTCCTCGCCGAGGTGCGGCGCGCCCTGCGCCCGGACGGGTGGTACGCGGCGAATCTCGCCGACGGCCCGCCGCTGGCCCATCTCAAGGCCCAGATCGCCACCGCCCGCGCCGCGTTCGCCGAGGTGTGTCTGACCGCCGACCCCGCCCTGCTGCGCGGCCGCCGCTTCGGCAACGCCGTGCTGCTGGCCGCCGACCGCGATCTGCCGCTGGCCGAGCTCACCCGCCGGGCCGCCGGAGATCCGCACCCCGCCCGGGTCGAACACGGTCGCGCGCTCGCGGACTTCACCGGTGGCGCGGCCCCGGTCACCGACGCGACCGCCGCCCCCTCCCCGGCCCCGCCACCCGCCGTCTTCACCTGAGCGGGGGCGGACCGGCAGCCGGCCCGCCCCCCTAAGCGGCCACGACACAGCCGCGGAGGAACGACCGCACCTCGCGGCACTTCCCGCGGAGCGCTCAGTGCTCGTCGATACGGACCTGCGGCGGGCCGTCATGCCAGGTGCAGAAGATCGTGGTGGTGTCGGCCCCGGAGACGAAGTCCACCCGGATCCACTCGGTCTGCTTCCACACCTGCATCTGCCATCCGCCGTCCGGTGTCGCCGAGACCAGATCCGCCGACGCCGCCCGGATGTCGAAGACCGCCCGGCCGCCCTTGGCCGGATAGCTGCGCACCTCTCCGCTCTCCTCCGGCCGCGCCGTTTCCTTCCGGGGCGGCGCCTGCGTCGGCTTCCGGGCGCGCCCGGCCGAACCAGCTCCCGTCCCCTTATCCCCATCGGATCCCGCGTCCGCCCCCGGGCGCGAAGGCGAGGACGACGAAGAGGGTGAAGTCGCCGAGGGCGACGGCGGTTTGGGCCGGTGCGTCGAGGAGGACCAGGCCCCGTTCGCCGAACGGGAGCCGTCCGCGATCGGCAGTGCGCGCGGCGGATCGTAGGCCGTTCCGGTCAGCACGGTCCGCACGCCGTACCACGACAGCGTGACCGCGGCGCCGGTCGCCAGGACCCACGCCAGACATTGGACCAGACCTCTTCGCATCTTCCCCATCCTGCCTCACCCGAATGGCGTACGGTGCCGCTCATGGCAAGTGTGCTCGTCGTCGAGGACGACCAGTTCGTACGCTCAGCCCTCATACGGCAGTTGACCGAGGCGTCCCATACCGTGCGCAGCGTCGGCACCGCCCTGGAGGCGTTGCGCGAGGTGGCACAGATCGGATTCGACGTCGTCATCCTGGACCTCGGCCTGCCCGATCTGGACGGGGCGGAGGCACTCAAGATGCTGCGCGGCATCACCGATGTGCCGGTCATCGTGGCCACCGCCCGTGACGACGAGGGCGAGATCGTCCGGCTGCTCAACGACGGCGCCGACGACTACCTGGTCAAGCCGTTCTCCGTGGCGCATCTCTCCGCCCGGATGACCGCCGTGCTGCGCCGGGTGCGCGGGGGCGGGGCGGGCGAGCCGGGCCGGGCGGCGGCGCCCCCGGCGGTGCTCCGGGTCGGCGGGCTGGCCGTCGATCCGCTGCGCCGCCAGGCCCACTTGGACGGGGTGACGCTCGATCTGACCCGGCGGGAATTCGATCTGCTGGCCTACCTCGCCGGGCGGCCCGGCGTCGTGGTGCCGCGCCGCGAGCTCCTCGCCGAGGTCTGGCGGCAGGCGTACGGGGACGACCAGACGATAGACGTCCATCTGTCCTGGCTGCGCCGCAAGCTGGGCGAGACGGCCGCCCGGCCGCGCTATCTCCATACGCTGCGCGGGGTCGGCGTCAAACTGGAGCCCCCGGCGGAGCCCACGTGAGATGGGCCCTGGTCAAGGTCTGCCTGGCGGTCACCGCGATGGTGGTGGTCGCCTTCGCCGTACCGCTCGGCCTCGTCGTCAAGGAGCTGGCCCGGGACCGGGCGTTCGCCGACGCCGAGCGGCAGGCCGCCACCATCGGCCCGGCGCTCGCCATCACCACCGAGCGGGCGCGGCTGCAGCGCGCGGTGGCCAGCACCCAGGCGGGCGGGGACGGCCGGATGGCGGTGCATGTCCCCGATGAGCCGGGCGAGCCGGGGAGCGGCTACGACCTCGGCAAGAGCCGTGCGGCCAAGGGCGAGCTGGCCACCGCGCGGCGGCTGGGCCGCGCCTCGGTGTCCGACGCCCCCGGGGGCTACGCACTGCTCCAGCCGACCGCACTGGGCAGCGGTCAGGTCGCGGTCGTGGAGGTGTTCGTCCCGCGTGGGGTGGTCACCAGCGGGGTGACCACGTCCTGGCTGGTGCTGGCGGGGGTGGGTCTCGCGCTGATCGTCGGCGCGGTCGCCACCGCCGACCGGCTCGGCACCCGGCTGGTGCGTCCGGCCGGGCGGCTCGCCGACGCCGCCCACGACCTGGGCCATGGCGAGCTCGGGGTGCGGGTCCCGGAGGACGGCCCGGCCGAACTCCGCGCGGCCGCCGCCGCGTTCAACTCCATGGCCGACCAGGTGGTCCAGCTGCTGGCCGGTGAGCGCGAGCTGGCCGCCGACCTCTCCCACCGGCTCCGTACCCCGCTCACTGTGCTGCGCCTCAACGCCGCCTCGCTGGGCGAGGGACCGGCGGCCGACCAGACCCGCGCCGCCGTCGCCCAGTTGGAGCGCGAGGTCGACCAGATCATCCGCACCGCGCGCCAGCAGAAGACGCACACCCCGTCCGGCTGTGACGCCTCCGAGGTGATCCGGGACCGGATGGAGTTCTGGTCCGCGCTGGCCGAGGACGAGGACCGTAGGGTGCGGCTGGCCGGGGTCGACCGGACCGTACGGGTGCCGGTGGCCCGCCCCGAACTCGGCGCCGCGCTGGACGCCCTGCTCGGCAATGTCTTCCGGCACACGCCCGAGGGCACGGCGTTCGCGGTCGACGTGCACGATGGTGGGGACGCCAGCAACTCAGTGATCATCCTGGTCTCCGACGCGGGCCCCGGCATCGCCGACCCGGACGCGGCGCTCCGCCGCGGCCACGGCGACGGCGGCCCCGGCTCGACCGGCCTCGGCCTGGACATCGTGCGCCGGGTCGCGGAGTCCACGGGCGGCGATCTGCGGATCGGGCGGTCGGTGCTGGGCGGCACCGAGGTACGGGTGTGGCTCTCGCTGAACGGCGGCGGCTCCGCGGACCCGGGGCAGCGGCGGCGCGGCCGTAAGCGGAAGACCCGGGGCCGCGCCCGGCCCAAGGAGACCGCGGAGCATTAATCGCCGCCCATGGGTTCCTTAAGGCAGCCATAAGATCCATGGCCGGTGCACGGATCCTGCCGTTTGTCCGACTTCCCCTCGCTAGCGTGGCGCCCGCACCATCACCCCCCACACCCGCACAGCGAAGGCAGGGACCTGATGAGCAGCACGCACCGTCGCAAGGCGAGCCGGACCACCAAGGCGATCGGCGCGACCGTCGCCGCCGTCGTGGCCGGCGGCACGGCGTTCGCGCTCAGCGGGGCGGCGAACGCCGGCACCGTCTCCGAGAAGCCCGCCGCGTCCGAGAAGGCCGCGGCGGCGGCGAGCGGCGGCTTCGCCCCGTACATCGACACCTCGCTCTACCCCGCCTACGACATGGTGGGCACCGCCGAGAAGACCGGCGTCAAGCAGTTCAACCTCGCCTTCATCACCTCCGGTGGCGGCTGTACCCCCAAGTGGGGCGGCGTCACCGAGGTCGGCGACAACGAGGTGGCCAAGCAGACCGAGAAGCTGCGGGCGGCCGGCGGCGACGTCCGGGTCTCCTTCGGCGGCGCGTCCGGCTCCGAGCTGGGCCTGGCCTGCACCTCGGCGGACGAGCTCGCCGCGGCCTACGGCAAGGTCGTGGACGCCCTCAAGCTCACCAAGGTCGACTTCGACATCGAGGGCAGCGCGCTCCCGAACAAGGAGGCCAACACCCGCCGCGCCCAGGCCATCGCCAAGCTGCAGCAGAGCAACCCCGACCTGGACGTCTCCTTCACCCTTCCGGTGCTCCCGACCGGCCTCACCCAGGACGGTGTCGACCTCGTCGCCGACGCCAAGAAGAACGGGGTGAAGGTCTCCGCCGTCAACATCATGGCGATGGACTACGGGGCCTCCTTCGACGACGACATGGGCCAGTACGCCATCGACGCCGCCACGGCCACCCAGGGCCAGATCAAGGGCGCCCTCGAGCTGAGCGACGAGGAGGCGTGGAAGGCCGTCGCGGTCACCCCGATGATCGGCGTCAACGACGTCAAGAACGAGATATTCAAGGTCGACGACGCCTCCCAGCTGGTGGAGTTCGCCAAGTCCAAGGGGCTGGCCTGGCTGTCGATGTGGTCCGCGACCCGCGACAAGCAGTGCCCCAGCCCGCAGGACACCGCGTCGCCGACCTGCAGCTCGATCGACCAGGAGGAGCTCGCCTTCACCAAGGCGTTCGGCGCCTTCAACGGCTGACGACGACGTAGTCGTCCAGGCCCCGCATTCGCCACCCCCCACGGAAACCCCCCACACGGCGGGGCGCGGAAGGAATCCCCCACCCACCGCGCCCCGCCGCTTCCGTCGGTTTACTCCTCCCCGCCCCTTCCCGTACCAGGGGCTCCGCCCCTGGACCCCGGGGCGGAGCCCCTGCAAGCGGCCGAGCCGCACCCCGGGCGCTGCGTGGCAGGGGCCGGGGTCTGGGGCGGAGCCCCAGTTTCGGGAAGGGGCGGGGAGGGGAACAGCCCGCCGCAGGCGTCACGATCCGGTGGAGACCCCTAGGGACGCTGGGGCTCCTCGGCCCGTTCCGGCTCCTCATGCTCCTCGTGCTCCGCCACCTGCTCCTTCGTGGGCTTGGCGATCTGGCCGTTGATACCGAAGTAGCTCCGGGACAGCGAGACGCGCAGCCTCTCCATGAAGGAGAGCTTGCGGGCGACTCCGGCCTCGTCGACCGTCGGCGGCAGCTCCAGCGGCTCGTACTGTTCGTACGCGGTCAGCGTGTACTTCTCCTCCGGCGACAGCGGCTCGTGCACTTCGACGAACTCGCCGTGCGGCAGCCGCTCGATGATGCCGGTCTCGCGGCCGTGCAGCAGCAGCTCGCGGTCCTTGCGCTGGAGGCCGAGACAGATCCGTTTGGAGATGATGAAGACCACGACCGGCACCACGAAGAATCCGATCCGGCAGGCCCAGGTGATCGCGTTGATCGACAGATCGAAGTGGGTGGCGATGAGGTCGTTGCCGCCGCCCAGCAGCAGGACCCCGTAGAGGGCGACCCAGGCGTTGCCGAAGGCGGTGCGGGTGGGGGCGTTGCGCGGGCGCTGGTTCAGATGGTGCTCGCGTCTGTCCCCGGTGATCCACGCCTCCAGGAAGGGATAGAGCCAGATCACCAGCAGCACCGTGGGGAAGATCAGGAAGGGGATCAGCACCCCGAGCACCAGGGTGTGGCCCCACAGATTGATCTCCCAGCCCGGCATCAGCCGGATCAGCCCCTCCGAATAGCCCATGTACCAGTCGGGCTGGGCGTCGGTGGACACCTGGTCGGGCCGGTAGGGGCCATAGGCCCACACCGGGTTGATCTGGGCGATGGCCGACATCAGGGTGGTGACGGCGAAGACCAGGAAGAAGAAACCGCCGGACTTGGCCACATAGACCGGCCACAAAGGCGGCCCCACGATATTCATGTTCCTTCTGCCGGGCCCCGGGAGATGCGTGTGCTTGTGATAGACGAGCAGGATCATATGGAGCGCCAGCAGCCCCAGCATGATGCCCGGAATCAGCAGTACGTGCACGGTGAACAGCCGTGGCACGATCGAGGTTCCCGGGAATTGGCCGCCGAAGAAGAAGAACGACAGATAGGTGCCGACGATCGGGATCGACAGGATCGCGCCCTCCATGAAGCGCAGACCGGTGCCGGACAGCAGATCGTCGGGCAGCGAATAGCCCATGAAGCCGTCGAACATCCCGAGAATCAGCAGACCGGCGCCGGAGAGCCAGTTGATCTCGCGCGGTTTGCGGAAGACGCCGTTGTAGAACGTGCGCATCATATGGGCGAGCATGCTGGCGATGAAGATGATCGCCGCCCAGTGGTGGACCTGCCGCATCAGCAGGCCACCGCGCACATCGAAGCTGATGTCCAGGGTGGACTCGTACGCCTGCGACATGCGGATGCCGTTCAGCGGCGTCCACCGGCCGTCGTAGACCACCTCGTTCATGGCCGGTTTGAAGAACAGGGTCAGATAGACGCCGGTCAAGATGATGATGACGAAGGTGTAGAGGGCGATCTCGCCGATCAGGAAGGACCAGTGGTCGGGGAAGACCTTGCGCAGATTGGCCTTGGCCATCTTGTAGAGGCCCACCCGGCCGTCGAACCAGTCGGCGAGGGCCTCGCCTTTTCCGGCGGGCGCGCGCCGACCGGATCCCTCATCGCGGAACCTCTGGCGGCGCTCCGGAAATGCTCTCATGTCTCAATGGGTTTACCAGGCATTCTCAAGGGATGACGGCGCTCTTCGGCCGGGTGGATCAGGGTGTAACCCCTTTGAAGGAAGAACGCACCGGCCCGGTTGCGCACCTGTGCGCCGCCTCGACCGCCGTCCGCGGCGCCGCCCGCCCCCCAGCGGGCGGCGCCGCGGACGCGGGTCCGCTACGCCGCCGGAAGCTCTCCGGTGCGGGCCACCTGGGCATACCAGCGGGCGCTGGACTTCGGCACCCGGCCTTGCGTCTGATAGTCGACGTAGACCGCGCCGAAGCGCTTGCTGTAGCCGTACCCCCATTCGAAATTGTCCATCAGCGACCACAGGAAATAGCCGCGCAGATCGGCGCCGTCCGCGATGGCCTGGTGGGCGACGGCCAGATGGTCCCGGAGGTAGTCGATCCGCCGCGGGTCGTGGACCGCGCCCTCCGCGTCCGGCTTGTCGTCGAACGCGGCGCCGTTCTCGGTGATGTACAGCGGTACGCCCGGCGCCTCGCGGGTGTAGCGCATCAGCAGGTCGTGCAGTCCGGTCGGGTCGATCGTCCAGCCCATCTCGGTGCGCTCGCCCGGCGTCTGGTGGAAGGCCACCTGCTCCGAGCCCGGCCAGGGGGAGTGGGCGCTGGCGCCGTGGCCGTCGTGGCGGGCGGGCGAGCCCTCGTCGTCGGTGCCGGCTGCTACCAATGACGGGGTGTAGTAGTTGATGCCCAGCGCGTCGAGGGGGTGCTTGATGACGGCCAGATCGCCGTCCCGGACGAACGACCAGTCGGTGATCGAGGCGGTGTCCTTGATCAGGTCGGTGGGGTACGCCCCGCGCAGCAGCGGCCCGGTGAAGACGCGATTGGCCAGCGCGTCGATACGCCGCTGAGCATCCAGGTCCCCGGGCTTGTCGCTGAGCGGCCGGACCACGGCCGGGTTGAGGCTGATGGCGATCTGGGCGCGGGCGGGGAGCGCGGCGCGCAGCGCCTGGGCGCCGAGGCCATGGGCGAGGTTCAGATGGTGGGCGGCGCGCAGCGGGGCCAGCCGCTCGGTGCGGCCCGGGGCGTGCACCCCCGAGCCATAGCCCAGGAAGGCGCTGCACCACGGCTCGTTGAGGGTGGTCCAGAACTCGACGCGGTCGCCGAGCGCCCCCGCCACGATGCCCGCGTACTCGGCGAACCGCTCGGCGGTCTCGCGCTCCGGCCACCCGCCGGCGTTCTCCAGCTCCTGGGGGAGGTCCCAGTGGTAGAGGGTGAGCACCGGCTGGATGCCCGCGCCCAGCAGCTCGTCCACCAGCGAGCGGTAGAAGTCGAGCCCGCGCTGCACGGCCGGTCCCCGGCCGGTGGGCTGCACCCGTGACCAGGACACCGAGAAGCGGTACGCCGCCAGGTTCAGCTCCGCCATCAGCCGGACGTCCTCGCGGAAGCGGTGGTAGTGGTCGACCGCCACATCACCGGTGTCACCGGCGAGCACCTTGCCGGGGGTGTGGCTGAAGGTGTCCCAGATGGACGGGGTGCGGCCGTCCTCCTGGGCGGCGCCCTCGACCTGGTAGGCGGCCGAGGCAGCGCCCCACAGGAATCCGGGCGGGAAGGTAAGGGTCATGGAAGCGCTCCCATTCGAGGTCGTGGGGAGGGGGAAACGGGGAGGGAGGACCGAGTGGTGGTGGCGGGCGGCTCAGCCCTTGACCGCGCCCTGCATGATGCCCCCCACAATCTGCTTGCCGAAGAGGACGAAGGCGATCAGCAGCGGCAGGGTGCCCAGCAGCGCCCCCGCCATGATCAGTGATTGATCCGGGGTGTACCCCCGGCTCAGACCCGTCAATGCCACCTGCATGGTCGGGTTGCCGTTCTGCGTGAGCGCGATGAACGGCCAGAAGAAGTCGTTCCACGATTGGACGAAGGTGAGCATTCCCAGCACCGCCATCGCCGGACGCGCTGCCGGGAAGACGACATGCCAGATGATCCGCAGGCTGCTCGCGCCGTCCATCCGCGCCGCCTCGATCAGCTCGGTCGGCAGCGCCTGGGTGAGGTACTGCCGCATGAAGAAGACCCCGAAGGCGCTGACGAGCGTCGGCACGATGACCGCCTGGAGTTGGTCGGTCCACTCCAGCTTGGCCACCATCATGTACAGCGGCACCACGCTGAGCTGGGGCGGCACCATCATCGTCCCGATGGTGAGCATCAGCAGGATGTTCTTGAAGCGGAAGCGCAGCTTGGCGAAGGCGAAGCCCGCGATGGTCGAGAACAGCACGGTCGACACCGCGACCGTGCCCGCCACCACCGTCGTGTTGAGCAGCGCGGTGCCCATGTTGGCGCCGTTCCACGCCTTGTCCAGGTTGTTGAAGAGGTTGCTGCCGAACCACAGGGGAGGGGGTGTCTGGGCCAGCCGGGTGTTGGTGCGGGAGGCGGCGATGGCGGTCCACACCAGCGGGAAGAGCGAGCCGATGGTGAACAGGATCAGCACGGCATAGGTGATCTTGCCCCCGTGCAGCTGCCTGCCCGCTCGGCCGCGGCCCCTTCCGCCCCGCGGAGCGGTGTGCGCGGGAGCTGCCGGATCGCGTGTCTGCCGGGAAGAGACAGTGGCGCTCATGGTTCTCCTCGTCTCCCTCACTGGCTCTTTCGCAGCCGTCGCGCGAACAGCGCGTTGGCCGCGGCGATCAGCAGCAGGATCAGGAACATCGTCCAGGCGATGGCGGAGGCCCGGCCGAGGTGCAGGTTCACCCAGCCCTGCTCGTACATGTACAGGCCGAGCGTCTGGTACTGGTGATCGGCGCCGCCGGTGGCCGTCCCCGCGGTGTTGAACAGCAGCGGCTCACCGAAGAGCTGGGTGGCCCCGATCGTGGAGACGACGACCGTGAAGAGGATGGTGGGCCGCAGCGACGGGACGGTGACATGCAGGAACTGCTTCCAGCGCGAGGCCCCGTCCAGCGCCGCCGACTCGTACAGATCGTTCGGCACGGCCTGCATGGCGGCCAGGTAGATCAGCGCGTTGTAACCGGTCCACCGCCAGATGACGATCGTGGAGACCGCGATCTGCGAGGTCCAGGTGCCGTTCTGCCAGTCGATGCCGTCCAGTCCGACCAGCCCCAGAGACCAGTTGACCATGCCGTAGTCGTGCCCGAAGAGCAGCGCGAACACCAGCGTGGCGGCAGCGACGGAGGTGGCGTACGGAGTGAGGATCGCCACCCGGAAGAACATCGAGGCGCGCAGCCGGTAGTTGAGCAGATGCGCGATCCCGAGGGCCATCATCAGCTGGGGAACGGTGGAGATCACCCCGATGGTGAAGGTGTTCCGCAGCGCTTTCCAGAAGAACTCGTCCTCCCACAGCCTGGAGAAGTTGTGCCACCCCGCCCACTCCATATGGGTCGGGTCGGTGAGCTCCACTTGGTGCAGCGAGGCCCACCCCGTATAGAGCAGGGGGAAGAGGCCGAAGGCGGCGAAGAAGACGAAGAAGGGGGCGACGAAGGCGTACGGGCTCCATCGCACATCCCAGCGGTAGCGGCGGCTGCGCCGGTCGCGACGCCGCTGCTCGGCCGGATCGGGCGCCGGCGCGGTCGCGGTGCGCGGGGCCGCGCCCCCCTGCCCTGCGGGGGGCGCGGCCGTATCAGGGGTGAAACCGGAAGGTGCGGTCATGTCCGGGTCACTGGTCCAGCGCGTTGTCGTTCGTCTTGATCGCGGCCTTCCAGCCTTCGTCGGCGGACTTGCCCTGCTGCTCCACCTGGAGCAGGCCGACATCGGTGAAGTTCTGCTTGATGACGGCGTCCTTCGGGCCCAGGACCTGCGTCGGACTGGCCTTCGCGGCCTGGGAGAAGATCTTGCCGATGGGCGCGTTGTTGAAGTAGGGGAGCTTGGCGTCGGCCACCTGGGGCAGGTCGTACGCGGCCTGGGCGCTGGGGAAGCTCGCCTGCTTCTCGAAGAGCTTGGCCTGCTGTTCGGGCGCGGTCAGCCAGGTGGCGAGCTTGACCGCCTCGTCCTTGTTCTTCGCCACCTGCGGCACGGAGAGGAAGGAGCCGCCCCAGTTGGCGGGCTTGGGGGCGGCGGCGACGTCCCATTTGCCCTTGTACTTGTCCCCGGCGTACTCCTTGATCTGGCCGAGCATCCAGGCCGGGCAGGAGGCGGTGGCGAACTTGCCGTTGGCGAGCGCCTGCTGCCAGGGCTTGGTGAACTCCTGCAGCCCCGCGGAGAGTTTGGCCGCGGACGCGTCGGTCGCCAGCTTCCACGCCTCCTTGACGGCCGGGCTGTCCTTGTAGATGGGCTTCCCGCTCTTGTCGTAGTAGACCTCCGAGCTGCCGGAGACCGCCGCGTTGAACAGCCCGCCGGCCGAGTCCAGGAAGGCGGCTCCGCCCGGCGCCTTCTTCGCGTAGTCCTTGCCGGCCTCGAGGTACTTCCGCCAGTCGCCGGCCCAGAGCTCGGAGACCGCGTCACGGTCGGCCGGGAGCCCGGCCTGCTGGAAGAGGTCCTTGCGGTAGCAGATCGCCATCGGGCCCACGTCCGTGCCGAGACCGATCGTCTTTCCGTCCTTGGCGGTGGCCTGCGACCACTTCCAGCCGAGGAAGTTCTCCTTTTTGACGCCGTCCGCCTTCGAAAGATCAACGAACTTGTCGGCCTGGGTGGTGGTCACCTCATTGATGTTTCCCACCTCGACCGCCTGGATATCGGCGAGCCCGCTGCCCGAGCCGAGATGGGTGAGCAGTTGCGGGTAGTAGTTCGAGGCCGGGTCGATCACACTCTCTTTGATCTTGATATCCGGGTGCAGCTTTGTGTATTCGTCATAGAGCCCGGCCTGTTTGAAACCCATGACGCCGTACGTGCCGACGGTCACGACCGTCTTGCCGTTGCTGTCGCCGCCGCCGGACGAGCCGGCGGATCCGTCGTCGCCGTCATCGGCGCAGCCGCTGAGCAGCCCGGCTCCTAAAGCGGCGACGGCCGCGAGGACCACGGCTGTGCTGCGGTGACTACCAGTGTTCCTGCGCATTCCGTCCTCCTAGCGCCCCGCCCAACGACTTCCGGCCAATACGTAGCGATACATGGTTCTTTGAGATGCATCGAGCCGGGTGGACATCGTGCGGGTTGTGTATGGCTCAGGTACTGTGGGAGCGCTCCCAGCTGTGATGTGTTGAAGGGTCGCGGCTCCCCGCTGGGGTGTCAAGGGAGCGCGCGAAACAACTTCCCGAAACCACACTGCTGTTGAATGGCCCCGCGGCCGCCCATTGGGGGGTTGGAGCTGCGGGGTACGGACGGCTGGAGGCGCGATATGGCAGGAACGCGGCGGCATGGCGCGGGGCGGGGACGGCCGACCCTCGAGGAAGTGGCGGCCCGTGCCGGAGTCGGCCGCGGCACCGTCTCCCGCGTGATCAACGGTTCGCCGCGGGTCAGCGACCGCACCCGGACGGCCGTCGAGCAGGCCGTCGCCGAACTCGGCTATGTGCCCAACCGGGTGGCCCGCGCGCTCGCCGCCAACCGTGCCGACGCCGTCGCCCTGGTCATCCCCGAGCCCGAGACCCGGCTCTTCGCCGAACCGTACTTCTCCGACATCATCCGCGGCGTCGGCGCCGAACTCGCCGACACCGATCTGCAGCTGCTGCTGACCCTCATCCGCACCCCCAAGGAACGGCAGCGGCTCGCGGACTACCTCTCCGCACACCGGGTCGACGGGGTGCTGCTGGTCTCCGTGCACGCGGACGATCCGCTGCCGGACCTGCTGGAGCGGATCGAGATGCCCGCGGTGCTCAGCGGCCGCCGCTCCGCGCACGAATCCGTGCCGTACGTCGACTCGGACAACACCGGGGGCGCCCAGTCCGCCGTGGAACACCTCATCGGCCGCGGCCGCTCGACGGTCGCCACCATCACCGGACCGCTGGACATGTATGTCGCACAGTGCCGCCTGGAGGGCTACGGCGCCGCGGTCCGCGCGGCCGGCCGGGAGGTGGAACCGGAGCTGGTGGCCTCCGCGGACTTCACCGAGGAGGGCGGCCGCCGGGCCATGCGCCAACTGCTCGACCAGCGCCCGGAGCTGGACGGGGTCTTCGCCGCCTCGGACGTGATGGCCGCGGGCGCCCGGCAGGTGCTGCGCGAGAGCGGACGCCGCGTCCCGGACGATGTGGCGCTGGTCGGCTTCGAGGACTCGGCCGTCGCCCGCCACATGGACCCTCCGCTCACCAGCGTCCGGCAGGCCACGGAGGAGATGGGCCGGGCGATGGTGCGGGTGCTGCTGGAGGAGATCGGGGGGCTGACGGACCGCACCTCCAAGCGGCCGCAGATGGTCCTTCCTACCCAGCTGGTGCGGCGCGAGTCGTCCTGAGGGGCAAAGCGTGTGGGGCCGGTGGTCGCGTCTTCGCGACCACCGGCCCCACCTCAGGGGACGGGCCAGGCGCTTACAGCGCCGGATAGGCGTTCTTCAGCAGCTCCTGGAACTGGGCCGAGAACCAGTGGCCCGACAGCGGAGCGTTCCCCAGCGCGCCCGACATGTTGTTGCCGTTGCGCGGGTTGCCGGTGTACGTCGGGTCGCACATCCGGTCGAAGCCCTTGCCCTCGTCGTTCGGGATCGCGGAGCTGGAGCCGTCGGACTCGCCCGGGGGCTTCATCCACACATACGCGTCGATCCCCGATGCCGGTGCCGCCTTGGGCCGCTCACCGAGCCCGGCGCCGGACTGGTTGCACCAGTTGCCGATGTGGATCCGGCGGTCGTAGCGCCCGCCGTTGACGTACGTGTCCACGTCCGTCTTCGCACCGGGGCCGCTGGGCCGGGCGCTGCCGCCCCAGCCGTTGCGGGAGGTGTCGATCAGCGCGCCGACGTTGCTCGGGAAGCCGACGTTGACCAGCTCCTGGCGGAACGCCTGGGCGAAGGAGAGCTCGTCCACGTACCGGTTCCAGTCCACCCACTTCGACTGGCGCACGGTGGTCCCGTTGACCGAGTCGTTGACGGTGTAGTTGTTCTCCTTCAGGGCGCTGTAGTTGGCCGTGTTGACGATGATGCCGGCCACCTTGTCGACCGTGCTGCCCTCGGCCGTCGCGGCCTGCTTGAGCACCTGGGCGGTGGGGTTGAAGTTGTCGTCCCAGCCGATCCAGCCGTGGTGGCCCGCGTCCACGTAGTTGTAGACGTTGCCGATGGCGCCCAGCTTGTTCAGGGCGTAGCCGACGCCCTTCACATAGTTGCCGTTGGCCTTCATGGTGTCGCACTGCGGGGTCGCGGTGGGACGGCCGCCGGTGTTGGTGACCAGGTTGGGCAGCGAGTCGATCTCGATCGTGGTGACGATCCGCAGATTGGAGTTGGCGTACTTCGACTCGGAGAGGATCGCCGCGATCGGGTCGATGAACTGCGTCTTGTACTTGTCGATCTCGGTCGGGCCCAGCTCGCCGTTGGACGCCAGCGCGGAGCAGTCACGGCCGGGCAGGTCGTAGACCACTAACTGGACGACGGTCGGGCTGCCGGCCGACTGCTGCAGCGCCTTGTCGAGGTGGGCGCGCAGCCCCATCGCGCCGCCCGTGCCGTTGATCGCGGCGATCCGGTCCAGCCAGATGCCGGTGGGCTGGTTGGAGATCTTGCTGCCGCCCGGTTCGGCGGCGGCCTTCGCCGACCAGTCGGGGTTCACGTACACCTTGGCGCCCGCGTACGGGTTGTCGACCTTCGCGGCGGCCGCCCTGCCGCTGTCCACCTGGGCGGAGGCCACACCGGTCAGCGCCCCCATGGTCAGCGCGGAGGCGGCGAGCAAGGTGCCCGCCATTCGGATTCTGCGGCTCATTGCATTCCCTTCAGGTGATCACGGAGTCCCACGCCGAAGTTGGTCGGCGTGCCGTTGTAATCGCTGATCAGAGACGGGCCCGAGGAACAGTCCCAGGTGTTCCAGGTCCAGCCCAGATACGAGGCGCCCTTGGCGTCCAGCCAGGCCATGACCCGGTCGATATAGCCGTGGGAGCAGGTGTTCTCGCCGATCTCGCCCGCCACGAACGGGACCTGGGCGATGACCGGGGCGAGCTGTTCGTCGAAACAGCTCTCGCTCGAGCAGGTGTTGAAGTTGTAGGTGTGCCAGGCGGCGGCGAGATTGCCCGCCGGGTCTTTCGGCTTGTACGTCAGCCACTGGCGCAGATCGTTGGAGTAGGCGACGCCGGGGATCAGGACCAGGTTCTTGGCACCCGCGGTCCGCACGGCGTTCAGCAGGGTCTGCATCCCGGCGACCTGGAAGTCGATTCCGGGGCAGCTCCCGCCGTCGCGCCAGCACTTCCACGCCGCCGTCAGGTCGGAGGTGGCGCGGTCCGGGAACGGCTCGTTGAACAGGTCGAAGACCACGGCCCGGTCGCTCTTGAAGGTCTGGGCGACCGAGCTCCAGAAGGCCGGGGTGTACTGCGCGTTCGGCATCGGCTTCTGACAGGTGGCGTACGCGGTGCCGGGGCAGTGGCTGTCCCCACCGGTGTAGGTGCCGTGGGACCAGTGGAGTTCGACGATGGGCGTGATGCCATGGGCCTCCAGCCGGGCGACGAGTGCCTTGACCGCCGTGATGTAGTTGGCCCCTCCGTAGGCCGGGTTGATATGGGACAGGCCCAGCCAGCACTCCTCGTTGAGCGGGATCCGGACCCCGTTGACCTTCCAGTCCGCGATGGCCTTGACGGAGGCGTCATCCACGGGGCCGTCGAAGATGCCGTAGCCCTGGACGCACATGAACTCACCGCCGGAGCGGTTGACGCCGAGCAGCCGCCGGGTGGCGCCGTTCTCGTCGACGAGCTTGTTGCCCGAGGCGCGCAGCTTCGGGGGTGCGGCGGCGGTGTTCGGGCGGAGCGGCTTGGACGGCGCGTCGGCCGGGGCGACCGACGCGGTGGTCGTGGCCGATGCGCTCGCAGCCGAGGCGGTGGCGGTGGTGGGCACCAGGGCGGCGCCCACCACGGATAAGACCGCGGCGGCCACCAAGGCATAAAGGCGCGGGGGTGCTCGCATGGAGCGACTCCTTGGGGTCCAAGCGCCGTTCGATACGGCGCAGACTGCTGGAACCGCTCCCACTGGTTGAAAGTGAAGGTAGCGCTCGACAAGCTCATGTCAACAGTCCCCGTTCACGGAGTTATCGGTAGAAGACCTCTGAGCACCGGGTGTTGTTCAAAGACTTGACACCTCATCGGGCTGACCCGAACCTTGGGAGCGCTCCCACTGGTTCGCACTTTCCCCCACCACCCGCACGAACCGCGAGGAGGTCCCCCGATGCGCGTACAGCGTGGCTCCCCCTTATCCGGCGCCCGATTTTCGAGGGCACGGCTCTCAGGCGCACGGCTCGGGGCACGACGACGCATGAGACGGCTGGTGACCGCCCTGGCCGCCGCGCTCTCGCTCCCCGTGGCCATGACCGCGGCGGGCGGCGCCGCCCCCGCTCACGCCGCGGCGGTCCAGTGCGGGGTCGACTACAAGACCAACGACTGGGGCTCCGGCTTCACCGCCGACCTCACCCTCACCAACCCCGGCACCGACGCCATCGACGGCTGGACGCTGACCTACGACTACGCCGGCAACCAGAAGCTGAGCAACGGCTGGAACGGCAGCTGGTCACAGTCCGGCAAGACCGTCACCGTCACCAACGCCGGGCACAACGCGAAGATCGCGGCCGGGGGCAATGTCACCACCGGCGCCCAGTTCACCTACAGCGGCACCAACGCCGCCCCCACCTCGTTCGCCGTCAACGGCGTGGCATGCCGGGGCGCCCATCAGCCGCCCATCGCGGTGCTGAGCAGCCCGTCCCCCGGCGCTGTCTTCACCTCCGGCGGCACCGTTCCGATGACGGCCACGGCCGCGGCGGCCGACGGGGCGACGATCACCAAGGTCGAGTTCTACAGCGACACCAAGCTCCTGGGCACCGACACCACCTCCCCGTACGCCTTCGACCACAAGGACGTCCCGGCGGGCGACTACTCGCTCTACGCCAAGGCGTACGACAGCCAGGGCGCCTCCGCCGAGTCCACCCCCGTCGGCATCCATGTGGCGGCCGGTCCCGCGCTGGTGGCGAGCCCCGGTCAGCTCGGGGTGCAGCAGGGCAAGAGCGGGACGTTCGGCGTCAAGCTGTCCACCAAGCCCTCCGGAGACGTCACCGTCTCCGTGGCCCGCACCTCGGGCAACACCGGGCTGACGATCTCCTCGGGCGCCACCCTCACCTTCACCCCCGCCAACTGGGACACCGCCCAGCAGGTGACCGTGGCCGCCGCCACCAGCGGGACCGGCGCCGCCACCTTCACGGTGACCGCCGCCGGCCACACCAAGGCCGAGGTCACCGTCACCCAGCTGGCCGCCGCGAAGGTCTACGACGCCCGGTTCCTGGACCTCTACGGCAAGATCACCGCACCCTCGGCGGGCTACTTCTCGCCCGAGGGCATTCCGTACCACTCGGTGGAGACCCTGATCGTCGAGGCCCCTGACCACGGCCATGAGACGACCTCCGAGGCGTACAGCTATCTGATCTGGCTGCAGGCGATGTACGGCAAGGTCACCGGCGACTGGTCCAAGTTCAACAACGCGTGGGACATCATGGAGAAGTACATGATCCCCACCCACGCCGACCAGCCCACCAACAGCTTCTACAACGCCTCGAAGCCGGCCACCTACGCGCCCGAATGGGACCAGCCCTCCCAGTACCCCTCGCAGCTCAACGGCAATGTGCCGGTCGGCAACGACCCCATCGCCGCCGAGCTGAGGAGCGCGTACGGCACCGATGACATCTACGGCATGCACTGGATCCAGGACGTCGACAACGTCTACGGCTACGGCAACGCGCCCGGCAAGTGCGAGGCGGGCCCGAGCGACACCGGCCCGAGCTATGTCAACACCTTCCAGCGCGGCCCGCAGGAGTCGGTCTGGGAGACCGTGACCCAGCCCACCTGCGACGGCTTCAAGTACGGCGGCAAGAACGGCTACCTGGACCTGTTCACCGGCGACGCCTCGTACGCCAAGCAGTGGAAGTTCACCAACGCCCCCGACGCCGACGCCCGCGTCGTCCAGGCCGCCTACTGGGCCTCGGAGTGGGCCAAGGCGCAGGGCAAGGGCGGCCAGATCTCCGGCAACATCGCCAAGGCCGCCAAGATGGGCGACTATCTGCGCTACGCGATGTACGACAAGTACTTCAAGAAGATCGGCAACTGCGTCGGCGAGACCGGTTGCCCGGCCGGCAGCGGCAAGAACAGCTCCCACTACCTGCTGTCCTGGTACTACGCCTGGGGCGGCGCCACCGACACCTCCGCGGGCTGGTCCTGGCGCATCGGCTCCAGCCACGCCCACGGCGGCTACCAGAACCCGATGGCGGCCTGGGCCTTGAGCTCGTACGCCGACCTCAAGCCCAAGTCGGCGACGGGCGCGAGCGACTGGTCCACCAGCCTGGGGCGCCAGCTGGAGTTCTACCGCTGGCTGCAGTCCAGCGAGGGCGCCATCGCGGGCGGCGCGACCAACAGCTGGCAGGGCCGCTACGCCACACCGCCGTCGGGCACGTCCACCTTCTACGGCATGTACTACGACGAGAAGCCCGTCTACCACGATCCGCCGTCCAACCAGTGGTTCGGCTTCCAGGCGTGGTCCATGGAGCGGGTCGCGGAGTACTACAACCGCACCGGTGATGCCTCGGCGAAGACGGTCCTGGACAAGTGGGTCAAGTGGGCGCTGTCCAAGACCACCGTCAACGCCGACGGCACCTACCAGATCCCGTCCACCCTCCAGTGGTCCGGCCGGCCCGACACCTGGAACGCCTCCAGCCCCGGCGCCAACGCGGGCCTGCACGTCACCGTCGCCGACTACACCAATGACGTGGGCGTGGCGGCCGCGTACGCCAAGACCCTGTCCTACTACGCCGCCAAGTCCGGCGACACCCGGGCCAGGGACACCGCGAAGGCGCTGCTGGACGGCATGTGGAACAACGACCAGGACGCCCTCGGGATCGCGGTCCCCGAGTCCCGCGCCGACTACAACCGCTTCGACGACCCGGTCTACGTCCCCAGCGGCTGGACGGGGACCATGCCGAACGGTGACAAGATCGACTCCGGCTCCACCTTCCAGTCGATCCGCTCCTTCTACAAGAACGATCCGGCCTGGTCGAAGGTCGAGGCGTATCTGAAGGGCGGCGCGGTGCCCAGCTTCACCTACCACCGGTTCTGGGCCCAGGCGGATATCGCGCTGGCGATGGGGTCGTACGCGGACCTCTTCGAGTAGTCACCAGCGCGCGTTCGAGTAGTCACCATCGCGCGACGGCGGGGCTCCCGGGACCGGGGGCCCCGCCGTGGTGCCGCGTGGGGGCGGCGGGCTCACGCGTCCGGCGTTTCCGAGGTGCGGTGTGAGGGCGTGGGGAGCAGCCTGGGACATATGACCGAATCCCAGGCCCCGCGCATTCACCGGCCTCCGATCGTGGTGCTCGGCGTGCAGCAGAACGACCCCCCGTACCGTCTGGTCGAGATCGCCGGTGAGCTGGCGGGCAAGGCGCACTCGGTCCTGGACGTCATCGAGATCGCCCGGGAGGTCGGGCTGGACGACGTCGATCTGGACGATCCGGACGTGGTCCGGTGGGTGGGCGGCGACAAGTTCACGTGGACGTCGTTCTGGCCCCCGCACCGGTCGCACCGGCCGCACGGGTGGCACGGGTCGCACGGGTCGCACCACGAGCACCGGGCCAGGCGGTCCCGCGGGGCGGGCTCCGGTGATGTGGATTGACTGTCAACCCAACGTTGACGCTTCCCGAAGTGTCAACCTATGGTTGACGCATGACGAAACCAGTCGGACTCAGTCATCCCGTACGCCTCGACGATCTGATCGAGGCCATCAAGAAGGTCCACGCCGACGCTCTCGAGCAGCTCACCGACGCGGTGATCGCCGCCGAGCACCTCGATGAGGTGGCCGACCACCTCATCGGCCACTTCGTGGACCAGGCCCGCCGCTCCGGCGCCTCCTGGACCGACATCGGCAAGAGCATGGGGGTGACGCGGCAGGCGGCCCAGAAGCGCTTCGTCCCCAAGGCGCCCGGCGAGCCGTCGGACCTCGACCCCAGCCAGGGCTTCAGCCGCTACACCCCACGGGCGCGGAACGCCGTGATGGCGGCGGCGAACGAGGCCCGTGCGGCGTCCAACGGCGAGGTGCGCGCCGAGCACCTGGTCCTGGGCCTCCTCCACGACCCGGACGGCCTCGCCGCGAAGGCGATCCTCGCCCAGGGCGTCCTGCTCGACACCGTCCGCCAGGCGGCCACCGAGGCCCTTCCGCCGGCCGCCGAGGAGGTGCCCGAGCTCATCCCGTACGACGCGGGCGCCCGCAAGGTCCTGGAGCTCACCTTCCGCGAGGCCCTGCGGCTGGGCCACAACTACATCGGCACCGAGCACATCCTCCTCGCCCTCCTCGAACACGAGGACGGCGCGGGCGTGTTGACCGGCCTGGGCATCGACAAGGCCACCGCCGTGGACACTCTCACCAGGACGCTGACCCGAATCGCCGAGGCCGTCAAAGACGAGATGGAGGCGTGACCGAGCGACCCTCGGTGGCCCGACGGCAGGGACGCGGGGGCAGGAACAGCGGTGATGTGCCGGTCAGGGTGAGGACTCGCCTGACCGCGCGACTCGGGGAGCGTACGGTGACCGTCTTGCCGTGTGCGAGCGCCTCTCGGCGAAGCCTCAGCAGCGCGTTGAGGCCCGAGCAGTCCCAGAACCCCACCCCGCTCAGGTCCACGTCGACGCCCTCGGCGGACGCGCGGAGGGCGTCGCGCAGGGCGGCGGACAACGCGGGGGCGGTCTCGTAGTCCACTTCGCCCCGGACCACGGCAACCTTTCGGGGTCCCTCCTGGTAGCTGTCGGTGATGAGGGTGGTCGAGGGTGCGGGGGACGGGAGCGACGGTGTCGGCGCGGCTGACACCACGGGTGCCGCCTCGTGTATGGGCCGGTACGGCGAGCGGTGTCCGGGCTCGGGTGAGGAGACCTCTCGTGCGTGCATCTGTCTGTCTCCCTTCGAGTCGTCGGGCTACCATTACACGACTTCTTTTACACGAAGCGCGATTCATGTTTCCAGATGCATCATCGCTTTGGCAATATCATGAGGCCATGGGAGGACTGCCTGAATCACACATCGGATGGACGTTCCTGACGAACCACGCCCGCGTGCTGGCCGCGATCGCCGATGACCCGAATGTACGGATTCGCGACATCGCTGCGCACTGCAGGCTGACGGAGCGTGCCGTGCAAAAGATCATCGCCGACCTGGAGCAGGACGGATATCTGTCCCACACCCGTGAGGGGCGTACGAACACCTACCGCATCGAGCCGGGGAAGGTCCTGCGCCACCCGGCCGAGGCCGGACTCCCCGTGGCCTCGCTCCTCTCCCTGCTCGTCGAGGACGAGGCCCGGCGCAAGCACGTCGTCGACGAGTCCGTCGGCGGTGGGAAACCGACAGCGCACTGACGCTCCCGCCCGAGCGAGGTCCGGCCCCGCCGCACCACACCTCGACTACGCTGAAACGACCCTTGACGTCAGAGGTAGGAGTCATGGTGCGTATAGGCGAACTCGCCGCCCGGACCGGCGTCAGTGTGCGAGCGCTGCGCTACTACGAGGAGCAGCACCTGCTCACCTCGGAGCGCAGCCCCAGCGGCCAGCGCCACTACCCGGACACCGCGGTCGCCCACGTCCTGATGATCCAGTGCTTCTACGCCGCGGGCCTGTCCAGCAAGACCATCCGTGAACTCGTCCCCTGCATGCACACCGGCGTCGCCACCCCCGCCATGCGCGCCCGCCTGACCTCCGAACGCGACCGTATGAACGCCCAGATCGCCGACCTGGCCAAGGCCCGCGACCACTTGGAGGCCCTCATGGCCGCGGGCGACGGCATGGTCGACGGCGAGACCGCGTGCGTTCCGCAAAGCGCTTGATCCACCGCGACGGCTGAGGCGGACGGCCGGTCAGCGTCGGGCGCCGCTCCCGCCGTGATAGTCGAGTTCGAGGTAGCGGGCGCGGGTGCTCCAGGAGCCGAGGTCGGGCGTGTTGGCCAGGACGTCGTGCCAGCGCGAGCCCCTGGAAGCCGCCTCACCGGAAGCCGCCTTACCGGAAGGGCCCCCCGGGTCACGCGCCGGGCGCCCGGCCCAGAGCCGCACCCCCGACCGCGCCTCGGACTCACGGACCGGCTCCCACAAGCCCATCGAGAACATGCCGGCGAGCTCGTGCATGGCGATGAAGCCGACGATGCCCTCCTCGGGGTCCGAGGAGTCCGAGGAGGCCAGGCGCTCGGTGAGGGCGTGCCACAGGAAGTACGGGTTCGGCAGCCGCACATCGGGCTGGAAGCGGTAGACCAGCCGGTCCAGCCTGATCGAGCCGATGCGCGGCAGCTTCATCCGGTTGAGCGGGACGACCTCGCGCTTGCCGCCGTTCCAGGTCAGCCTCTCCCAGCGGCCCGTGTAGCCGGGCTCGCTGTAGACCGTGACCTGAAGGCGTTCCCTGCGATCGGGCCGCCGGTTGTGCACCATGCCCGCGCCGACGACGGCGCCGCCCACGGACGCCAGGCCCGCCAGGAGGATTCTGGTCTTGCGCTTCATCGGGACGCGACACCTCGCTTCTGACGGGACGACCGCCTTCGCCATGTGCCACGCCGAAGAGGACCTTCATGGTTCCCCGTATCCCGCCGCGCGCATCGCTGCCCGAACCAATTCACCCAGCCGGGGCGGAAGTTCCTCGCGCCCCCGCTTCGGAGGAGGTGCGGCCCGAGCCGCGGCCAGGGGCATGCCCGGCGGATCGTGCCGGACAGACCCCTGGTCCCGAGGAGGCTCAGCGCTTGAGCGTGAAGGTGAAGTCGCCGGAGAACTTGCCGTTCAGCCGGACTGCCGAAACGAGTTTCCCCTCCGTGATCAGTCTCTCGGTCTCGGCCCGTGAGAGTCCGCACCCTTCCGCTATCAGCCGTACCGGCCGGACGGGAATCCGCGCCGCAAAGCGGACCGAGACGTCGATCACGTCGCGGTCCAGGTGATCCGAACCGCCGGTGTCGAGGCGCCAGGCGTTGTCCCAGTCGAGGGCGATGCGATGGCGGCGCCGCACAACCGGATCCTGGAGCAGCTCAGCTGCCAGACCAGGGTCGTTGGCATGCAGCCGGTCCAGCAGCTCAGGCCGTACGGACCGCACATGCATCCGCTCCAGGACCGTGAGCTTTGCGGTTTCCCCGCACGTGGTACAGAGCGCGAGGAGCCAGGCGTCGATGAGCTTGTGGTTCGCGTTGACGCGAAATTTGCCGCTTGTCCGGAAGCGCTCGGACGCGCACGCGTGGCAGCGGCGGAGGACGAGCGGCAGGCAGGTGGGCATGACCACCCAGTTTTTGAGCACAGAAGTACACCGGTTTCAGTGAGAAATCCGCAGCAGAAAGGAGCGCGGCGCACATGCGCGACGCGCGACGAATCAGCACTCGGGAGGTCTCACAGGGTGTACAACGGCACGTCCTTGACTGGGCGACTTGGTCCGGCAGCACAGTAATGGCGCACGGCGGCGCTGCTCCACTGCTTTTCGGGAGCCTCACCGCCGGGGATGGGCCGCTGCGGTGAGGTCACGCGGTCGGCCGTGCGGCCGGTGCTCGGCGCGGCGGATGATCAATCGCACCTCAGCTCACCCCAGACCTGCTTGCCCCAGCGGTACCGGTCCGTCCCCCACCGGTCCGTGAGGGCGTCGACCAACAGCAGCCCCCGGCCTCGGGTGTTGTCGCCGTTGGAGTCCGTCCGCAGGAAGGGAACATTGCGGGACCTATCCACGACCCCGAGGCGGACGAATTTCTCGGACGGTCTGCTGACGACGACCCGGATCGACTCCAGACGGGCGTGGTCGACGGCGTTGGAGACCAGCTCGGTGATCACCAGCTCGGCGTCCTCGATCAAGTCCTCCTGGCCCCAGGCGGCCAATGCGGTCCGCACCAGCTTGCGGGCCGCTTCCGCGCTCGCCGGTAAGCGGCGCATGGTCTGGGAGTATCCGGGGTGCCCCGTGGGGCGAGGTGTAGCGGTCACGGTCATCAGCGCTCCCCCATGGAGATGCCTCTACGGTCCGTGAATGTGGTGGGACGACTGAAGCGTGAGACATGCTGTCTGTACCAAACGTGACCCGTCCTGTGCATACGGTTATGCGTTGTGCGCATGCGCTTGGCGGAATCACTTCGCGGCGAGGTACCAAGGTGTCGGGGGGAACCAGAGCAATGAACCGGTCGACTCAAGCGGTACGAGACGCATCGCGCAGCGGTGACTACGGGCGTGTGGTCAAGCTCGTCCGGGTCGATGCGCGGCTCTCCCAGAAGCAGTTGGGGCAGGCGTGTGGCTTGAGCCAGTCCGCGATCTCGCGACTGGAGGCGCACGGCGCCGCGACCTACAACATGACCCTCTTGGCGAGGGTGGCCACCCACCTGAACATCCCATTGCGGCTGGTCGGCCTCGCCGATCAACCCGCGGTCCAGACCGCCGATGTGGACGGATCAGACGTGGAAAGGCGCACCTTCCTTCACGGGTCGGCGGCGATAGTCGCTGCTCCGATACTCACCCCGGCCTCCATGGCGCACCGTCATCAAGGCGGCGACGGAGGCCAGGCAGCCAGCCTCAGGCTCGCCACGACGGCGTTCCGGCGTCTCGACGGCACAACGCCGTCCAGACAGCTTCAGGAGCCCGTACTCGCCCACCTTCGCCTCGCACAGACCATCGCCAGCGAGGCTGACAACCAGGAGGCCAGGTATCGCCTTGCCGCGGTCGGGAGCGAGGTCGCGAGCTTGGCCGGATGGCTGGCCTGGGACATGGGTGACTACGGTTCCGCCAGGACCTGGTACGGGAACGCCATCAAGGCGGCCCGCAGCTCCGGAGACCGCCTCCTGGCCGCCTATCAACTCGGCTCCCTCGCCCAGTTCGAGGCTCATGCCGGCAATGCCGTGCAAAGCCTGAACCTCCTCAACCAGGTCCGTAGCCGGCTCGAAGAACGACCCATCGCCACGGCCACCGCGTGGCTGAGCGCCTCCGAGACCCTGGCGCATGCCGTAGCGGGTGATGCCCGGATGTCGGACCGGGCCCTGGCCCAGGCAGCCAAGGCTGCCGAGCAGGTGTCCACCGAGGACCCCGCGCCCTGGCCTTGGATGTTCACGTTCAACGGCGCCAAGGTCGCGGCCATGCGCTTGACCTGCGGAGCGCGACTCGGGCTCCCTGAATGGGTCAGGGCAGCCCAGGACGAGGCGGGCGAGGCCATGACCTCCGGACATGAGAAGCAGCGGGCCCTGATCATGCTCGATCTCGCCTCCGCTCACCTGGTCTCGGGGCGGTTCGACGGAGCATTCTCCCTGGCGACCAGGGCATTGGAGACGGGCGTGCGCTATCGATCCGGACGGATCGTGGAGCGGTCCCGCGCGTTGCGCCGATCCTTCACCTCGGCCAACAAGCCACAAGTGGTCAGGGAGTTCGACGAGCGCTTGCACGGAATCTATCTGTGAGCAGTGAGCAGTGAGCAGTGAGCAGTGAGCAGTGAGCAGTGAGCAGTGAGCAGTGAGCAGTGAGCAGTGAGCAGTGAGCAGTGAGCAGTGAGCAGTGAGCGGAAGGATGAGGCTATGCGACTGGGGATCACCGGGCACCGGGGGCTGCCCAAGGACAGCGGGAACCTGGTTCGTACCGCTCTCGCGGTAGTGGTCCGGAAGTACGGCAGCGATGATCTGGTCGGGGTCTCGTGCATCGCGGACGGTCCGGACTCCTGGTTCGCCGAGTTCGTTCTGGACCACAGAGGGCAGATCGAAGTGGTGATCCCGGCAGACGAGTACCGCGCCGGCCTTCCCACCTGGCACCACCCCGCCTATGACGCCCTGCTCATGCGCGCTTCCGAGACCCATTCGACCGGTCTCAAGGAGTCCACCTCGGAGGCTCACCAAGCGGCCAGTGAGATCCTCGTGGGTGTGGTGGACAAGCTGATCGCCGTCTGGGACGGACAACCCGCTCGCGGATACGGCGGCACTGCGGACGTCGTGTCCTATGCGGAGAGGACAGGTGTACCCGTGGAGAGGGTCTGGCCAGCGGGCGCGACACGGGACTGACGTGAACGCACGGGGTCCGTGGGGCCCAGGGACGACGGGGGACGTGCAGCCGCCCACCGGTGACTGACTGCGCCCCGCGGGAAGTCACCGCACGCCGGTCGGTGTTTCCATCGCGCTCTGTTGCCTGCCGGGCCCGCTTCGTAGCGTCGTCAGTACGGTCGCATGCACCAGCGCGATCCCTGGCCGAATGCGCTCACTTCTCGGTGACTTCTACCGCGACTTGATCACTCTCGCCCCCGACGCGGGCGTCGCCCGAGAGTGGGGAGACCGCTACCGAACCGAATGGAGCCGATCTTGAGTGCCGCTGGTCTGGACGCCCGCCATTTCACCCACGCGGATTTCCCGGAGATCCGCCAGACGCTGATCGACGTACACGCCGGGGCCTATGCGGACGCGATGGACGACGAGTTCAACCAGCGCTTCTCCTGGTTCGTGGACCACTGGGGCGGCAACCCGGAGTTCTCCTGAGTGATCGCGTTCGACGGCGACAAGGCAGTGGGCTTCGCGTACGGCGCCCCGTCCGCGGACTCTCCGCTCTTCGCCGTGATGCTCGCGGAGCTTCCGCTGCCGAGCTGACGCCGGACACGCCGAAGCGCCCTCTCACCTGCGGCCAGGTGAGAGGGCGCTTCGGCGTGATGGGGGCTAGCCGATCTTCCACTGGCCGGTCTCGTCGGCGAAGCCACTGTTCATCGTGAATTGCAGCGTGGCGACCTTCGACGTCTTGGGCACCTCGATGACGATCCAGCCGAGTGCCTTGTCGCCTGCGGGGAGTTTGAGGTCGGATGTCATCTGTGGCCCGGCCGTGATGTCGCCGAACGTGGCGTCGAACCGCTGGCCTTCACTGTCAGCGGCCTGGACGCAGTTGGACGGACTGTCGCTGTAGACGGTGGTGCCGGTGTTGGTGAGCTGAAGTTGAACAGCGACCCAGCGCTTGCCGGACCCGGGCGCGGTGAACTCGTCGGCGCTCTTGGCGGGGTCCAGCCACTTCTTCACGGTGACGTCGAGCTTGTCGCCGTCGTTCTGGCCCGAGAGGGTGAGCGTGTCGCCGACGCGGGCGTCTTGGGCCTGCTCGGGTTCGTCTGTTGCGGCCGGTGTCCGCGCGGGGTCTGCGGCCTCGCTGGTGGTTGCGGCCGGCGAGGAGGACTGAACCTTGGGGCTGGTGCTGATCTTGCTGCCCTCGTTGCCGCATGCGGTGAGCGGCAGGCAGAGGATGGCGGCGGTGAGTGCGATGGCGCGAGTGCGCATGGTTCCCCCCTGAGTGCGTGCTGATGCGCTGTGTGTGGGGGGATGAGCACTGTATCGGTCGTCTGGCCTGGTGTGGAGGGATACGGCGGGACATGTCGCCGCCAGCCGGTGTCGACGGGGCGGGTCGCCCGAGCACTGCCAGGAGCGCGGGCCGTCGGCGGTGCGCGCCCCGAAGGCGCGATGTCCTTCGGGGCGCGCTGCAGGGGTTCGGGTTCAGGCGTTGTAGCCACCGTGGGCGTCCAGCACCGCGCCCGTGACGTACGACGCGGCGGGGCTCGCCAGAAAGGCGATCGCCGCGGCGATTTCCTCGGGGCGACCCAGGCGTTGCAGGGACAGCGAGCTGACCAGGGTCTTGAGGGTCTCGGGGTCCGGCGCGTCCATGCCGCCGTCCATCAGTCCGGCCTCCACGACGTTGGCCGTGATGTCCCGGGGCCCGAGGTCTCGTGCGGCCCCCATGGTGTACCTCTCGATCCCTGCCTTGGTCGCCGAGTAGTCGGCAGCTCCCGGGACACCGACCCGGGAGCCCAGTCCGGAACTCACCGTGACGATGCGGCCGCCCGCGCGCAGCACTCGGGAGGCGGCCCGGATGACGGCGATCACACCGAGGTAGTTGGTGGCGTGCATCCGGTCCAGCGCGGCGGTGTCGGCGTCAGGGTCGTCCACCGTGCCGGCCGCGGAGATCGCCGCATTGTTGACGAGGATGTCCAGGCCGCCGAAATGCGCGACCACGTCGTCGATCAGCGCCGGCGCCCGACTCGTGTCCGCCTGGTCGGACTTGAAGGCGACGGCGTTCGCTCCCTTGCCGCGCACCTCGTCGACGACAGCCTGCGCCTGCTTCTCGGAGCTGACATAGGTGAAGGCGACGTCGGCGCCCTGCTCGGCCAGCAGTCGTACGGTCGCGGCTCCCAGTCCGCGCGATCCCCCGGTGACCAGGGCGACCTTGCCCGTGAGTGGCTTGCTCATTCTTCTCACCTCGTTGATTGACGCTTCCCGACAGTCGCAACATTAATTGTTACGACAGCCTGTTGCAACCTTCACTGTTACGACTGGGCTGTCGTAACATAAAGCGTTGCGGCCGAGAGGAGGGGTTCATGAGTGCCAACAGCAGGTTGACCATCGCCGCCCATGCGCTGGCCTGGATCGGTCTCTACCAGCGCCAGGGCCATGAGGTCGCCACCTCCGAACAGATCGCGACCAGCGCGAACACCAACCCCGTGGTGATCAGACGGCTGCTCGGCGAGCTGCGCAGGGCCGGGCTCGTGGAGTCCCGGCGGGGCGTGGGCGCGGGCTGGTCGCTGGCGCGCGAGCTGGAGTCGATGACCCTGCTCGACGTGTACGAGGCAGTGGAACCCGGACCGCTGTTCGGGATGCACCGCACCACCCCGGACCAGGGATGCGTGGTGGGTTACGGCATCCAGCCGGCGATGCAGGGCGTCTACGAGGGCATCGAGGAGACCCTGAGGCGCGAGCTGGCCCGCGTCACGCTCGCGAACGTACTCCGGGACGTACTCGCGGCACCTCGCTAGCCTTCCCGTGACGCCCTGACATCACCAAGATCCCCATCCATGCTGATCCAGTACGCCGAGGAAAGCGGTGTGGGTCCCGGCCGTGTGAGCCGCCTCGATACGCCATGGGGGCGACACCCGGCGGGGCTTGATGCGGTCGTCAGTGCATCGGGCACGGCATGGTCGGGCGGATGCGGTTCGCGCTGCACGCGACCACCTGGACCGAGGCGAATCGAGTACCTCGCAGATACCAGCCGCCTACGACATCCCCACCCCAGAAGAGGCGGTCTTCCGCAGCCGCAGACCAAGCTGCCTGACGGCCGATGACCCGGCAGACCGGGCCTCCTGGTGGCGGCCGTGGCTGGACCTGATCCAGGACACCGTTGCCCGCGGCGTCGTGGTGCGCCGCGCCCGGATCGTGTCGGAGCCAGTCAGCGAATACATCCGCTTCGAGCATTCCGGCACCTTCACCAACATCGCGGCAGGCGAACAGGTGCGTTGGCTTCCACGGCGCCGCGCGTCCGACATCGCCCTGCCCGGCAATGACTTCTGGCTCTTCGACAGCCGCATCATCCGGTGGAACCACTTCACTGGCGACGGCGGATCGGCGGGCCAGGACGTCTCAGACGATCCCGCCGCCGCCAAACTGTGCGCCGCCGCATTTGACGAGGTATGGGCCGCGGCCATCCCGCACGAGCAGTACGAGCTCCACTAGTAGAAAGCATCGGTAAGCCAGCTCATGCCTGTCTCCCCATCCTCGTCTGCCCAGGACGCTCGCGAGGCTGTCGCTGGACGACTGCGCGACCTCCGCAAAGAGGCAGGACTGACGATCACCGAGCTGGCAAACCGGTGCGGCTGGCACCACTCCAAGACGTCCCGTATCGAGAACGCGATCACCGGCCCCACGGCCAAGGACATCCGCCAGTGGTGCGCTGCCATCGGTGCACAGTCGCAGGTGCAGGACATCATCGTGCAATCGGTGAACGCCGAGTCGATGTACACGGAGTGGCGTCACCAGATCCGCAGGGGCCTTACGGGGCTACAGGAGAACACCGGCAAGCTCTTCCGCACCACGAGCCATTTCCGCGTGTACTCGTCCACGCTCGTCCCTGGTCTACTGCAGACCGAGGGCTATGCGGTCAGCGTTCTCGGGGCGGCAGCCCGTTTCCGTGAACTCCCTGTTGACGACAGCACCGAAGCCGCGCGTGCCCGGGTCGACCGCTCGCGAGTTATCCACGACCCTGGCCGCCGCTTTGCCCTGCTCATCGAAGAGTCCGTTCTGCATTGCCAGATCGCCGACATCGATGCGATGGCAGCCCAGCTCGGCTACCTCCTCACTGCTGGCGCGATCCCCACAGTGTCCCTGGGCATTATCCCGGCAGCCGCGCGCCTGCGTTGCCAGTGGCCACGCGAGACCTTTCACGTGTATGACGACAAGCTGGTGTCCATGGAGCTGGTGTCCGCCAGGGTACGGATCACCCAGCCCTCGGAGGTCGCGCTGTATCTGAAGGCGTTCGAGGAGCTGCGCGGCATGGCCGTGTACGGGGGCGAGGCGAGGGCGTTGATCCTGAAGGCCATCGAGGCCCTGAACTGACTCCGGGCGCGGCCGTGGGGAGATCGGCCGCAGGGAGATACGAGAAAGAGGCCGCTGTCCCACTTACACAGGTCAGCGGCCTCTTCGCAGAGGGTGAGTAACGGGACTCGAACCCGCGACATCCTGGACCACAACCAGGTGCTCTACCAGCTGAGCTATACCCACCACGACCGGCGCTTTCCGCACCGGCCGAGAAAAAGTGTACAGGGTCCGAAGGGGTGCTCGCTCCCGGCTTTCGGGGTGTCGGGAGCGAGCACCGGGTCGGGCCGGCCCGGGTCAGGTCTGGCGGGCGGGCAGGACGTGCTTGGCCGCGATGGTCTTCGCCGTGTCCGAGTCCGGGCCGGGCGCGGGGACGAAGACCGCTTCACGGTAGTAGCGCAGCTCGGCGATGGACTCGTGGATGTCCGCGAGCGCGCGGTGGTTGCCGTTCTTCTTGGGGCTGTTGAAGTAGGCCCGCGGATACCAGCGGCGGGCCAGCTCCTTGATCGAGGAGACGTCGACGATCCGGTAGTGGAGGTAGCTCTCGAGCGTCGGCATGTCCCGGAGGAGGAAGCCCCGGTCGGTGCCGACCGAGTTTCCGCACAGCGGGGCCTTGCCGGCCTCGGGGACGTGCTCGCGGATGTAGGCCAGGACCTGGTCCTGGGCATCCTCGAGCGTGGTCCCGCCCTCGAGCTCGGCGAGCAGGCCGGAGGTGGTGTGCATCTCGCGCACCACCTCGGGCATGGTGACCAGCGCTTCCGCGGGGGGGCGGACAACGATGTCCACTCCCTCGCCCTGGATGTTGAGCTCGGAGTCCGTGACCAGCGCGGCCACCTCGATAAGCGCGTCGTTCGCCAGCGAGAGCCCGGTCATCTCGCAGTCGATCCACACCATGCGATCGTTCATACGTCTCACCCTACGGGGCGTTCCCGCTGGCCGGGCAGGGACGGACGGCCCGGAGCGCGGCCGGCGGCCTGTTCGGGCAGACGTGGGGCGTAGGCGTCCGACTCCGGTTTGCCAGGGTCCGGATGCGGAGCGTGATGGTGGTGCGGTGGATGCCCCGAGTGACCGGTGGGACCGCCGGGCGCGCCCTGTCGCCGCAGCGGCAGGGAGTGGTCGCCCGAGCGGGGTTCGATCACCTCGGCGCGGTCGGGCCGGTCGGCCCGCTCCAGCCGCTCCAGGCGGTCGGGGCGGTCCGTGCGCTCCGCCGGCCCGCCCTGGGGCCTGCGGGCGCGGTACGCGGCCCGGTAGGCGGCCGGGGAGGACCCCAGCTGCCGCCGGAAGTGCCCGCGCAGCGCGACCGGCGAACGGAAGCCGCAGCGGCCGGCGACCTCGTCGACCGAGTAGTCGGAGGTCTCCAGGAGCCGCTGCGCCTGCAGTACCCGCTGGGTGATCAGCCACTGCAGTGGAGCGCTCCCAGTGAGCGAGCGGAACCTGCGGTCGAAGGTTCTGCGGCTCATATAGGCGCGCGCCGCCAGGGCCTCGACGTCGAACTGCTCATGCAGATGCTCGAGCGCCCACGCCACCACCTCGGCGAGCGGATCCGCCCCGATCTCCTCTGGTAACGACCTGTCCAGATAGCGCTCCTGCCCTCCGCTGCGGCGTGGCGGGACGACCAGGCGCCGGGCGAGGGCGCCTGCGGCGTCCGCGCCGTGGTCGGTGCGCACGATGTGCAGGCATAGATCGATCCCGGCGGCGGTGCCCGCCGAGGTCAGTACGTCACCGTCGTCGACGAAGAGCTCGCGGGGGTCCACATGGACCGACGGGTAGCGCTTGGCGAGTGTCGGTGCGTACATCCAGTGGGTGGTCGCCGGGCGGCCGTCCAGCAGCCCGGCGGCGGCCAGTACGAAGGCCCCGGTGCACAGGCCCACGATCCGCGCGCCCTCCTCGTGCGCGCGGCGCAGCGCGTCGAGCGCGGCGGCCGGTGGCGGCTGGGTTATCGACCGCCAGGCCGGTACGACGACGGTGCCGGCCCGGGAGAGTGCCTCCAGGCCGTATGGTGCGGTCAGTTCCAGTCCGCCAGTCGTTCGCAGTGGCACATCTTCGCCCGCGCACACCAGCAATCGGTACCGAGGGACTCCGGCGTCCTGCCGGTCGATACCGAAGACGGAGAGCGGGATGGAGCTTTCGAAGATGGGGCCGCCGCTGAACAGCAGCACCGCGACGATTTCTCGTCGCCGGCGTCCGGAGAGCTTGCGCGAGGTCTCCGGTACGGTCGTGGAGTCCTGGCTCATGGCACTAAGCCCCCCTCGGTGGTCGCGTCCTCTCGGTCCTGCACGTTTCCCCTCGGTCCTGAACGGTTCCCCCGCCGGTCATGGCCAAGATCGAATCTACTGTGTCGCGTGTGGTCGCCGTGACCAGTTCACCACCCGCCACTATGTCGACATGGGAACTTGGCGCGAAGCATTCGATCACGAAGCGTTGCACTCGTAGCCCTCGCTGTGAAGTACGCCTTGTGCGGACACCCACTTCCCGTAGGGGGTACGTGCCCCGCGGACCCCTTTCCACGCTGGCCGGACGGGTGTTGAGCACGGCGTTTGCCAAGGGAAGAAGTGTGGCCCGAAGTTGGCTTAAAACAAGCGGGCGCATGCGTACGGATGCGTCATGCGACCGGCGTACGGCCGGCTCGTACATCCTCGGGGCTCGAGCGACGCTCCAGCGCCGCTCCATCAGCGCTGAGTGTGCGGAGCGCTACGGACCGCGTTCCCGGCGTCGGGGTCCTCGCGCGTCCTCAGACGCGGCGGCCGCCCCGGTGCGCGCCGATGCCCGTACGGCCGTGGCGGCCCCGGTGCGGGCTGGCGCCGTCCGCGTCCAGCCGGGCCGCGGTGCGTTCGGAATGGCGCAGCAGCGCGCGGCTGGCGGCGGTCACGGCGGCGAGGCCCGCACCGGCCCCCAGGGCGCCGCCGAAGGGTAATCCGCACATGAGCAGGACGATGGGGACCACGGCGCAGCTGAAGGCCGCCCAGCGGATCACCTCGCTCACCGCGTCGCTAGCGGTGGGCTGGACCGGGGCTCGAGCGGGGCTTGGAATATGGGGCCGTCCGGGTGTCCCGGCCGTGTCGCCGGGGATGCCGCCGGGGGCGTCGTACTCGCGGGCGACGGACACGGGCAAGGCTCCTCTCGAGCGGCCGGCGAGATGTCGGCAGGGCGCTCCGCGCGGGGGTGGGGAGGGGCGGCGGGCCGGGGATCCGGGCAGGTGAGCGGGGCGGGCCGGGGCCGCCGTACCGGCTGCCGCTACTACAACGCCCGGCCCGCCCCCAGGTCACTGCCGGGCCGCCGGGCGGCGTGCCACGGCGGTCCGGACGGGCCGGGTGACGGGCCGGGGACCGGGCGTGGCGGGGACCACTTGGGGCATTGCGTTACGGGCCGCCCTCCGGCATGCTCCGGGGAACGCTTCGGGCGGCTCCGCTCCCGTGGCTGCCTCTGGGCAGGTGGTGAATGCCGCCGTACCCTTGGGGGTAAGGGCTTGGAAAGATGAATCCCGGACGGATTTCGACCCCTCGAGATCGTCCCCGAGCTCCAGCGGAGCTCAAGTCCCCCGACGACCCCCAACCTGAGCCCCCGCCGATCCCTCCGCACGAGGACATCCTTCGCCGAGACACCGATGGCCGGTCACGAAATCCCCGAACCCGCGGACCGCAAGCGGGTCGCCGATCACATGGCGACCCCCGAAGCGGCGGAAGAAACACGTCATTCCTGCGATCCAGCGTTCCAGCACGGTGTTGTGGTGGGATTCGACGGCTCCACGTCGAGCGAACGCGCTCTCGCCTACGCCATCGGCATGGCCCGGCGCTCAGGCTCAGGGCTGATCATCGTCCACGTGGCCAACCGGCTGCCGACGACGGTGTGGGCGGGCTGTGAGCCGCCGGTCTTCGTCGATGTCCCCGATCACCGCACCGAAGTGCTGGGGCTCGAGTTGGCCTGCGCCGATCATCTCTCCGAGGTGCCCTGGATCCTCGTCGAACGAGGCGGGGACATCTGTCATGAGCTGGAGGAGGTCGGCCGGGAGTACGCGGCCGACGCCATTGTGGTGGGCTCCACGCACGGGCTGGTGGGGCGGATCTTCGGCTCGGTCGCGGGGCGGCTCGCCCGGCGGGCGCAGCGGCCCGTCATCGTCATCCCCTGAGCGCCGGCTGGGCGTCGACTGACGCCCGCCGGGCATTCCCTTGTTCTCACCTGACGTCCGCCGGGCATTCGCTGGGCGTCTCCTGTCGTCCGCCGGGCATCCTCTGGGTGTCCGCTGGGCATCTCCTGAGTGTCACCGGGTGTCTTCTGGCGCCTCAGAGTGCTCCAGGCGCTCCAGGCGCTCAACAGGCCCCCGAGCGCCCCTGAGCGGCTTCTGCGGGCCTTCCCGGCCCCTCGAGGTCCTCGAGGTCCCTCAAGTCCCCGCGCCCTTGCGCGCCGTGGCTCCGGCGCCCGTTCGTCAAGCGCGGTTGTTCAGCCCAAAACCTCTGCCGTCGGCATGCCTTGGCCCAGACGCCCGGAACCGGACACCCTCAACTCCCCTTGACCGCAGGTGAGATGGCGTCAAGTTCATCTTGACAACGGACAAACCTACCCGCGCGTAGAGGTGGATTGTGCGTTTGTGAGGGGTACAAAACGTTCGATCGTGCCGACGCGCGGGAAGTGACGGTTCCCGCGCGTCGGCCAGCCGCCGGCGTAAAGGGCGACGCCGGCGAAGGGGAGGCGGCCCCCGCGTGCGTGGTGGCACACGCGGGGGACCGCCAAGGGGCTCGCGGAGCGATTCGCGGAGGATTCGCCCAGGTCGCGCGGGGGTGCGGGGCTACTCGACCGTCACCGACTTGGCGAGGTTGCGGGGCTTGTCGATGTCCCGGCCGAGCGCCAGCGCCGTGTGATAGGCGAGGAGTTGGAGCGGGATGCCCATGAGGATCGGGTCGAGTTCCACCTCGTTGCGGGGTACCACGATCGTGTGGTCCGCCTTCTCCTGCTCCCGGTGGGCGACGGCCAGGATCCGGCCGCTGCGGGCCTTGATCTCCTCCAGCGTCGCGCGGTTCTTCTCCAGCAGGTCGTCATCCGGCAGGACCGCCACGGTCGGCACCTCGGGCTCGATCAGCGCCAGCGGCCCGTGCTTGAGCTCGGAGGCCGGGTACGCCTCGGCGTGGACGTAGGAGACCTCCTTCAGCTTCAGGGACGCCTCGCGCGCCACCGGGTAGCCACGGACCCGCCCGACGAACATCATGCTCTTTGCGTTCGCATATTCCGCGGCGAGCTTTTTGATCTCTTCCTCGCCGCGCAGCACCTCGGCGATCTGCTCGGGCAGCTTGCGCAGCCCGGCGATGATCCGCTTGCCGTCGGCGACCGAGAGATCGCGGATCCGGCCCAGGTGGAGGGCGAGCAGCGCGAAGGCGACGGCGGTGTTGGTGAAGCACTTGGTGGAGACGACGCACACCTCCGGGCCCGCGTGGACGTACACCCCGCCGTCGGTCTCCCGGGCGATGGCGCTGCCCACGACGTTGACGACGCCCAGCACCCGGGCGCCCTTGCGCTTGAGCTCCTGGACGGCCGCCAGCGTGTCGTAGGTCTCGCCGGACTGGCTGACCGCGATGTAGAGGGTGTCCGGGTCCACGACCGGGTTGCGGTAGCGGAACTCGCTCGCGGGCTCCGCGTCCGCCGGGATCCGGGCCAGCTCCTCGATCAGCTGGGCCCCGATCAGGCCCGTGTGGTACGCCGAACCACAGCCGAGGATCTTGACCCGGCGCACCCCGCGCGCCTCGCGGGCGTCCAGGTTGAGCCCGCCCAGCCGGACGGTGGAGAAGCGGTCGTCGATCCGGCCGCGCAGCACCCGGTCCACGGCGTCGACCTGCTCGTGGATCTCCTTGTGCATATAGGTGTCGTGGCCGCCCATGTCGTACGACTCGGCCTCCCACTCCACGGTGGTGGGGGAGGGGGCGGTGCGGCTGCCCTCGGTGGTGTAGGTGCGGTAGTCGTCGGCCTTGAGGGTGGCCATCTCGCCGTCGTCCAGGGTGACCACCTGGCGGGTGTGGCTGACCAGCGCGGCGACGTCGGAGGCGACGAACATCTCCTTCTCGCCGATGCCCAGCACCACCGGCGAGCCGTTGCGGGCGACGACGATGCGGTCCGGGAAGTCGGCGTGCAGCACGGCGATGCCGTAGGTGCCCTCGACCATCGAGAGCGCGTGGCGGACCTTCTCCTCCAGGGTGGGCGCCTGGGAGCGGCCGATGAGATGGGCGAGCGCCTCGGAGTCGGTGTCGGAGGCCAGCTCGACGCCGTCGGCGGCCAGCTTGGCGCGCAGATCGGCGGCGTTGTCGATGATGCCGTTGTGGACGACGGCGACCTTGCCGTCCGCGTCCAGATGCGGATGCGCGTTGGTGTCATTGGGCGCGCCATGGGTGGCCCAGCGGGTGTGGGCGATTCCGGTGGTGCCCGCGAACCGCTTGGGAAGCCTGGCCTCCAGCTCGCGGACCCGGCCCTTGGCCTTGGCGGTCTTCAGCCCGGCGCTCTGGGCGCCCTTGGCGGGCTTGCCCTGGATGGCGATGCCCGCGGAGTCATAGCCGCGGTACTCCAGGCGCTGCAGCCCCTCCAGCAGCAGCTGTGCCACATCGCGCTTGCCGATGTATCCGACGATTCCGCACATGGTGTTCAGGCCCTCCCATTGATCGCTCGTACATGCTCGTGCTCGTGTCCGGCGGTGGCGGCCGCCATCGTGGACCGGTGCCGTGTCCGATGCCGTGGACCGGCGCCGTGGACCGGCGCCGTCAGCCGTAGACGATGCGGCGCAGCTGGCGCAGCGAGAGTTCGGGCGGAGCCACCGCGCGGTACGGCAGCTCGGCCGTGATCCGCTCGAAGATGTCCGCGTTGGTCAGCCCACCGGACTGCAGTTCGCGGTGGCGGCGCCGGACGAACTCCTCCGTCGTCTCGTCGAAGTACGCCAGTACGTCCAGCACCACCCGGCCCGCCTCGCCGCGGCTGAGCGGCGTACTGCGAACCAGGTGGTCGATCAGGTCATCGTGGGACATACGGCGGTCGAGCATCCGTTGATACTGCGATGCAGCGCGGTGTTTCGCAACATTCCTGCCCGATATCGGGCAAGGGTGGGCCTCAGTGACGGAAAAATGGGGCTCGATGACGGAAAAAAAGGGGGCTCGGTGACGGGAAAACCGTGCCTCAGGGGCCGGGAAAGCCGTGCCTCAGGGGCCGGAAAAGCGGCGGAGCACGGCCTGTTTGGCGGTGGTGAACTCCGCCTCGGTGAGGGTCCCGCTCTGGTGAAGATCGCCGAGTTCGCGCAGCCGTCGCAGCAGAACGTCGTGATCCACGTCACCCTCGTCGCCCCCGGTGGGCGGGGTGTCCGCGGGCGGTTCGGGGGCGGGCGGCCGGGCGGGGAGCGACTTCGCCGGGGCGCCCGGATGCGGCATCCGCGCGACGACGGCCGCCGCGACCAGCGCCATCAGCGGATCCTTCTTGAAGCCGTACAGCACCACGGCATGCGGGTCGTACTTGGGCGCCGCCGTGGCCGTGGCCTTCGCCACGACGAAGCGGAGGTAGCCGTTCTCCAGCCCGGCCGCCGGGACCCACTCCACCAGCTCCAGGTCCGGCAGGAGGATCGTGCGGGGGCCGCCGGACTTCTTCGACTCCTCGGTCTTCCAGTTCCAGTCCAGCCGGATCCGCTCACCGTCGAACGAGGCCGTGGCGTCGCCCGCCGAGGCCGAGACGGGCACCGAGGGGCCGGGCAGCACATAGCGGTCGCAGGGACCGGACGGCACCTGATCCAGGGCCAGGCCCTGGCGGACCTCGTCGACCAGATACTCGGCGAGATCCCTGCGCTCCGGTTCCACCGAGAGCTGATACGGATCGGCGGCGTCCGGCAGCTTGCCGCCGGTGGTCTGCAGCAGCGGGTCCGCCCCCTCGCGCAGCCGCAGCCGCAGTCGGCCCGACTTGCGCCCCGGCTCATAGGCGACACCGGCCAAGGCCACTAGGGGGACGGTCAGTTCGCCGAGCGCCTGCCGTACGGCGTGCACGCTGCGGTCCCGCCCCGGGACGATCCGGATCGCTTCCCCGTCAAAGCTCCAGGCGCCATCGCGCTGGGTGATTTCCGCCATGCGGGGAATTCTGACAGGCCCACAGCGACACATTGGTCTACACCTTGACCGCAACTGGGCGTCGCGGTACCCAAGATGCCACGTTGCGTTGAAGGGACTCCCTGTGAGACGACGTCGTGCCCGACTTCTGTGTTCCCTCCTGCTGACCGTGGTGGCCGGAGCGGGGACCGCGGCCTCCTCCGCCTCCGCCGCTCCGGCTTCCTCCTCTTCCTCGGCCCTGGACGCCGCGGCCGCCCCCACCCCCCTGGACCGGGTCGTGCCCGCGCCCGCGTCCGTACGGCCCGCGGCGGGCTCGTACGCGATCCGCTCCGGCACCCCCATCCGGGTCTCCGGCTCCGACGGCTCGGCGCGCTCGGGGCGCCGGGTGGCCGACTACCTCGCGACGGTGCTGCGCCCCGCCACCGGCTACCGGCTGCCCGTCACCGCGCGGGCGGGCGGCGACGGCATCCGGCTGCGGCTGACGCCCAAGGCCGCCGCGGTGTCGAAGCTGGGCGCGGAGGGATACCGGCTGGAGGTGACCGGCCGCGGGATCACCGTCACCGCGCGCGCCTCCGCGGGGCTGTTCCACGGCGTCCAGACGCTGCGGCAGCTGCTGCCCGCGTCCATCGAGCGCACCCACCGGCAGACGGGCCCCTGGCGGATCGCGGCCGGCACCATCACCGATGAGCCGCGCTATGCCTGGCGGGGCGCGATGCTCGATGTCTCCCGGCACTTCTTCGGCGTGGACCAGGTCAAGCGCTATATCGACCAGCTGGCCCTCTACAAGATCAACATGCTGCATCTGCATCTCTCGGACGACCAGGGGTGGCGGATCGCGATCGACTCCTGGCCGCGGCTGGCCACGCACGGCGGCTCCACCCAGGTCGGCGGCGGCCCCGGCGGCTACTACACCAAGGACGACTACCGCGAGATCGTGAGCTACGCGGCCAGCCGTGAGCTGACCGTCGTCCCCGAGATCGACATGCCGGGCCACACCAACGCGGCGCTCGCCTCCTACGCGGAGCTCAACTGCGACGGCGTCGCCCCGCCGCTCTACACCGGCACCGAGGTCGGTTTCAGCTCGCTGTGCGTGCCGAAGGACGTGACGTACGACTTCGTGGACGACGTCATCCGCGAGCTCGCCGCGCTCACCCCCGGCCCCTACCTCCACATCGGCGGGGACGAGGCCCACTCCACCAGCCATGAGGACTATGTGGCCTTCATGGACCGGGTGCAGCCGGTGGTCGCCAAGTACGGCAAGACGGCGATCGGCTGGCATCAGCTGACCGGTGCGCATCCCGCGAAGGGCGCGATCGCCCAGTACTGGGGGACGGACGGGAGCGAGAAGGAGGTCGCGGACGCGGCCAAGGCGGGCACCCAGCTGATCCTCTCACCGGCCAACCGGGCCTATCTGGACATGAAGTACGACGCCAACACGCCGCTGGGGCAGAACTGGGCCGGGTACGTCGAGGCCAAGCAGTCCTACGACTGGGACCCGGGCACCTACATCAAGGACGCCCCGGCGTCCTCGGTGCTCGGTGTCGAGGCGCCGCTGTGGACGGAGACCCTCGAGACCAGCGCGCACATCGAGTACATGGCCTTCCCCCGCCTCCCCGGCATCGCCGAACTCGGCTGGTCGCCCGCGAGCGCACATGACTGGGAGAGCTACCGGGTGCGGGTGGCGGCACAGGGCCCCCGCTGGGACGCCATGGGCATCACCTACTACCACTCCCCGCAGATCCCCTGGCCCACGAGCTGAGCCTCTTCCGGCACGGCCGTGATGCCGGCCGGTGCCGGTGCCGGTGCCGGGAAGTGGGTCCCGGGGGCGCTGTCCCCGGGACCCACTCCGTGGTGGCTCAGCTCGCGAAGCCCAGCTCCCGCGCGATCAGCATCCGCTGGACCTCGCTGGTGCCCTCGCCGATCTCCAGGATCTTGGAGTCGCGCCACATCCGGGCCACCGGATACTCGTTCATAAAGCCGTAGCCACCGTGGATCTGGGTGGCCTCACGGGCGTTGTCCACCGCGATCTCGGAGGAGTAGAGCTTCGCGATCGACGCCTCCTTCTTGAACGGCTCGCCGAGGACGAGGCGGGAGGCCGCGTCCCGCCAGGCCACCCGGGCCATATGGGCGCGCATCTCCATATCGGCCAGCTTGAACTGGATGGCCTGGTTGGCGCCGATGGGGCGGCCGAACGCCTCGCGGGTCCTGGCGTACGCCACCGACTCGTCCACACAGCCCTGGGCGAGCCCGGTGGCCAGGGCGGAGATCGCGATCCGGCCCTCGTCCAGTATCCGCAGGAACTGGGCGTAGCCCCGGGCCTCGGCGCCCAGCAGATTCGCGGCCGGGACCCGGCAGTCGGCGAAGGACAGCTCGCGGGTGTCCGACGCGTTCCACCCCACCTTGGAGTAGGGGGCGGCCACGGTGAAGCCGGGGGTGCCGGACGGCACGATGATCGAGGAGATCTCGGGGCGGCCGTCCTCCTTGCGGCCGGTGACGGCGGTGACGGTGACCAGCGCGGTGATGTCCGTACCGGAGTTGGTGATGAAGCACTTGGTGCCGTTGATCACCCACTCGCCGGTGGCCTCGTCCAGCCGGGCCGTGGTGCGGGTGGCGCCCGCGTCCGAGCCGCCGCCGGGCTCGGTCAGGCCGAACGCGCCCAGGGTCTCCCCGGAGCAGAGCCCCGGCAGCCAAGTGCGCTTCTGCTCCTCGGTGCCATAGAGGAAGATCGGCATCGCGCCGAGCGAGACGCCCGCCTCCAGGGTGATCGCCACCGAGGAGTCCACCCGGGCCAGCTCCTCCAGGGCGAGGCAGAGCGCGAAGTAGTCCCCGCCCATACCGCCGTACTCCTCCGGGAAGGGCAGGCCGAACAGGCCCATCCGGCCCATCTCGCGGACGATCTCGTACGGGAACTCATGGTGCTCCCAGTACTCCCCGATCTTGGGGGCGACCACATCATGCGCGAACGCCTCGACGGTGCGGCGCAGTTCCTCGTGTTCGGGCGAGAGTCGGTGGTCGATCGGCATGGCTCAGGTCTCCTTCTGGGAGAGGGCGCGGACGGTGCGGGACGGGCTGGGCCGGCCCAGATGCCGGGCCATCCACACGCTGGTGGCGGTGAGACGGCCGATGTCGACCCCGGTCTCGATGCCGAGGCCGTCGAGCATCCACACGAGGTCTTCGGTGGCGAGATTGCCGGTGGCGCTCTTGGCGTAGGGGCAGCCGCCGAGGCCACCGGCGGAGGCGTCGACGGTGGTCACGCCGTGCTCGAGCGCGGCGAGGGTGTTGGCCAGTGCCTGGCCGTAGGTGTCGTGGAAGTGCACGGCCAGCCGGTCGTTGGTGACGCCCGCCTCGTTGAGCGTGGCCAGCAGCTCCCGCACATGGCCGGGGGTGGCCACGCCGATGGTGTCGCCGAGGCTGATCTCGTCGCATCCCATGTCCAGCAGGCGGCGGCTGACCGAGACGGTCTGGGAGATCGGGACCTGACCCTCCCACGGGTCGCCGAAGCACATCGACAGATAGCCGCGCACGGCCACGCCCGCGTCCTCGGCCTTGGCGACGACCGGCTCGAACATCTCCAGCGCGCCGGCCACCGTGCGGTTGAGATTGGCCTTGGCGAAGGACTCCGTGGCGCTGGCGAAGACGGCGATCTCGCGCGCGCCCAGCGCGAGGGCGCGGTCGAGCCCGCGCTCATTGGGCACGAGCACGGGGAGCCGGGCGGCCACGTCGTCGATCAGCGGCATCAGCTCCTCGGCGTCCGCCAGCTGGGGCACCCACTTGGGATGGACGAAGCTGGTGGCCTCGATGGTGTCGAGACCGGCCTCGGCGAGCCGCCGGATGAACTCGGCCTTGAGGGCCACCGGGACCAGCGCCTTCTCGTTCTGCAGCCCGTCCCGCGGGCCCACCTCATGGATCCGGACCCGGGTGGGCAGCCCGGGGGCCGGGACGGTCATGGGGAGGGTCATCACTCACGCTCCTCGCTCTCGTGCGGGGTGACGACGGCCAGCAGCTGGTCCATGGCGACCGTGCTGCCGGGGGTCACATCGAGCTCGGTGACGGTGCCGTCGTGCGGGGCGGAGATGAGGTGCTCCATCTTCATCGCCTCGACCACCAGCAGGCCCTGACCCGCGGTGACCTCGTCGCCGACGGCCGCCTTCACGACGGTGACGGTGCCGGGCATGGGCGCGGTCAGCTCCCCGGCGTGGGCGGCGGAGGCGCCTCCGCGCAGCGCCTCCTCCACGGGGTCGTGCCCGACCACGCGCCAGGTGTCGCCGTCCCGCCCCAGCCAGTGGCTCGCGCCGTGCGCGGCATGGCGGAAGCGGTGGGTGACGCCGCCGAGGTCCAGCAGCACGGTGCCCTCGTCGAGGGCGATGAGCCGTGCCCGCACCGTGACGCCCGCGTCGGCGGTGGGGCGCCATGCGGCGTCCGCCGCCGCGCTGGCCGGAGCGGTGGTGGTGCCGGCGCCCGCGTCTGCGGGGGCCGGAGTGGTGGTGCCCGCGTCCGTGTCGGCCGCCGGGCGCGGGTCCGCCACGCGCGGGGCCGTGCCCGCTGCCGCGTGCGCCCCGCCGGGGCGGCGGTCCGCTGCCGGGTGGTGGGCGGCGGCCCGCTCGTCCGCCTCTGCTTCCGGGATGCGCGCACTGGCGCCGGTGACGGTGGAATTGGGGCTGGTCCGGGTGACCAGGGCCGCCGCGCCGCCCTCGCTCGCGCCCATGGGCTGGGCGGCCTCGGCCGCCGCACCCTGCGGCTCGCCGGTCCAGCCGGTGGCGGGGGCCGCCGGGGCGCCGCCGTCCTGGTGCTCGATGCGCACCTCCGCGTCGTGGGCGCGGCCGCGGACGCGGACCGTCACCGGGGGGTGGCCCGCCACGCGGAGGCGGTGGACCGTCCAGGCGGGTGCGCCGCCGAGGCGCCAGCCGGTGGGCACCGAGAACGGATCGACCCAAACGTCCGGGGCCGGGCCGCCGGGGCCGGAGCCGCCGGGCTCCGGGCGCCCAACGGATCCGCCACCACGCGGAGCGGCGGGCTCCAGCGCCGCCTGGCGCAGCAAGGCCGCCGCCGCGTAGATCTCCTCCGGTATGGCCGGCGGGATCAGCGAGGCCGCCGCGCGGTCGACCAGGCCCGTGTCGAGCTCGCCCGAGGTGACCGAGGGGTGGGCGGCCAGCCGGCGCAGGAAGCCGGTGTTGGTGTCCACACCCAGGACGGTCAGCGAGCCGAGGGCGGCGCGCAGCCGGCGCAGGGCGGTGGGGCGGTCGGGGCCGTGGGCGATGACCTTGGCGAGCATCGGGTCGTAGACCGTGCCGACCTCGGTGCCCGCGCTCAGCCCGGAGTCGACCCGCACCCCCTCGCCCTCCGGCTCGTCCAGCGCCAGCACGGTGCCGGCGGACGGCAGGAAGTCCACCCGGCCGTCGGCCGCCGCGCGGGCGGTCTCGGCGCAGATACGGGCCTCCACCGCGTGGCCGCTGAAGCCGATCTCGTCCTGCCCGAACGGCAGCGGCTCGCCCGCCGCGACCCGCAGCTGCCACTCCACCAGGTCCAGCCCGGCCTGCCCGCCGACCGAGGCCGTCAGCTCGGTGACCGGATGCTCCACCTGGAGGCGGGTGTTCATCTCCATGAAGCAGTACGCGGACGGATCGTCGCCCGGCACGATGAACTCGACCGTGCCCGCGCCCACATAGCCGCACGACCGCGCCGCCGCCACCGCGGCCTCGCCCATCCGGGCCCGGGTGGCCTCGTCCAGCAGCGGACTGGGCGCCTCCTCGATGATCTTCTGATGGCGGCGCTGCAACGAGCACTCGCGCTCCCCGAGGTGCACGACGTGCCCCTGGCCGTCCGCCAGCACCTGGATCTCGATATGCCGGGGCCGGTCGATCCAGCGCTCCACCAGCAGCGTGTCATCGCCGAACGCTCCGCGCGCCTCGCGCCGGGCGGCCGCGATCTCGTCGGCCAGCAGCGCCTCGTCGCGGACCAGCCGCATGCCCTTGCCGCCGCCGCCCGCCGAGGGCTTCAGCAGCACCGGCATCCCGATCTCCCGGGCGGCGGCGGTGAGCTGGTCGTCCGTCAGCCCGCTGCCCGAGGAGCCCGGCACCACCGGCACCCCGGCCGTGTGCACGGTCTCCTTGGCGCGGATCTTGTCGCCCATCAGCTCGATGGCTTCGGCGGGCGGCCCGATGAAGGCCAGGCCCGCGTCGGCGCAGGCGCGGGCGAACGCCCCGTTCTCCGCGAGGAAGCCGTAGCCGGGGTGGACGGCCTGGGCGCCGGTGCGCGCCGCGGCGTCCAGCAGCCGCTCGATGGACAGATAGCTCTCCGCGGCGGGGGCGGGGCCGATCCGCACCGCCGTGTCCGCCTCGCGCACATGGCGGGCGTCGGCGTCCGCGTCGCTGTAGACGGCGACCGAGCGCACGCCCAGCCGCCGCAGGGTGCGGATGACGCGCACGGCGATCTCACCGCGGTTGGCCACCAGCACGGTGTCGAACATCGCGGGCGACGGGCTCGCCGCACGCCGACCACTCGCCGAGCTCATCGGGCTCTTCGGACTCATCTGGTGCATCCCCCTCACATCCGGAAGACGCCGTAGCCGGGCGCCGCGGGCTCGGTGGCCGTACGGCCGGGCAGCGGTGCGTTGGCGCAGGCCGTAAGGGCGAGGCCGAGCACCGTGCGGGTCTCCAGGGGGTCGATCACGCCGTCGTCCCACAGCCGGGCGGTGGCGTAATACGCGTTTCCCTGCGCCTCGTACTGCTCGCGGACCGGGGCCCGGAACGTCTCCTCCTCCTCGGCGCTCCACTCCTCCCCGCGCGCCTCCATCTGGTCGCGCTTGACGGTGGCGAGCACGGAGGCGGCCTGCTCACCGCCCATCACGGAGATCTTGGCGTTGGGCCACATCCACAGGAAGCGCGGCGAATAGGCGCGGCCGCACATCGAGTAATTGCCCGCGCCGTAGGAACCGCCGATCACGACCGTCAGCTTGGGGACGCGGGTGCAGGCCACGGCGGTGACCATCTTGGCGCCGTGCTTGGCGATACCGCCCGCCTCATAGCTGCGGCCCACCATGAATCCCGAGATGTTCTGCAGGAAGACCAGGGGGATGCCGCGCTGGTCGCACAGCTCGATGAAATGGGCGCCCTTCTGGGCCGATTCGGAGAACAGGATGCCGTTGTTGGCGACGATGCCCACCGGGTGGCCCATGATCCGCGCGAAGCCCGTGACCAGCGTGGTGCCGAACTCGGACTTGAACTCGGCGAACCGCGAGCCGTCCACCAGCCGCGCGATGACCTCCCGCACGTCGTACGGCGTGCGGGAGTCGACCGGCACCGCCCCGTAGAGCCCCGCCGGGTCGACCGCGGGCTCCTGGGAGGGCTCCAGCGCCCACGGCGGCGACCCCTGGCGCATCGCGGACGGCGGCAGGGTGGCGACGATGGAGCGGACGATCCGCAGCGCGTGGGCGTCGTCCTCCGCCAGATGGTCGGTCACGCCCGAGACCCGGGAGTGGACCTCCCCGCCGCCCAGCTCCTCCGCCGAGACGACCTCACCGGTGGCCGCCTTCACCAGCGGCGGCCCGCCCAGGAAGATCGTGCCCTGCCCGCGCACGATCACGGCCTCGTCGCTCATCGCCGGGACATACGCCCCGCCCGCCGTGCAGGACCCCATCACCGCGGCGACCTGCGGGATCCCGGAGCCGGACAGCCGCGCCTGGTTGTAGAAGATCCTCCCGAAGTGGTCGCGGTCGGGGAAGACCTCGTCCTGCATGGGGAGGAAGGCACCGCCGGAGTCGACCAGATAGACGCACGGCAGGTGGTTCTCCAGCGCGACCTCCTGGGCGCGCAGATGCTTCTTCACCGTCATCGGGTAGTACGTGCCGCCCTTGACGGTGGCGTCATTGGCGACCACGACCACCTCACGGCCGGACACCCGGCCGATCCCGGCGATCACCCCCGCCGCCGGGGCCTGGCCCTCGTACATCCCCTCGGCGGCGAGCGGGGCCAGCTCCAGGAACGGGGAGCCCGGATCCAGCAGTGTGTCCACCCGGTCGCGCGGCAGCAGCTTGCCGCGCGCGGTGTGCCGCGCCCGCGCCCTCTCCCCGCCGCCCAGCCGCGCCACGGCCAGCTTCTCGCGCAGCCGCGCGGCCAGCTCGCGGTGCGCTGCCTCATTGGCCTTCCAGGCGTCGGACGCCGGGTCGGCGCCGCTGTGCAGCGCCGGTGCCTGCTCCATGGCTGCGAGCCCCCTCGCTCGGTACCGTTAGTGAACGTTAACTAGTTACCACCAGGTTAACGACCACTAACCCGGCTGTCTAGAATCGATTTCATGAGCACGCAAGCAGCCGCCCCGACCCGCCGCGAGCAGATCCTCAGGGAGGCCGCCCGCCTCTTCGCCGAGCGCGGCTTCCATGGGGTCGGCGTCGATGAGATAGGCGCCGCGGTCGGCATCAGCGGCCCCGGTCTCTACCGCCACTTCCCCGGCAAGGAGGCGATGCTCGCCGAGCTGCTGGTCGGCATCAGCGGCCGGCTGCTGACGGGTGGCAAGCGGCGCACCGCCGAGGGGGAGGGGGCCGGGCTCGCCCCCGCCGAGGTGCTGGACTCGCTGATCGAGGGCCATATCGACTTCGCCCTCGACGACCGCCCGCTGATCATCCTCCACGACCGCGAGCTGGACCGGCTGCGGGACACCGACCGCAAGCTGGTGCGCTCGCTCCAGCGGCAGTACGTGGAGCTGTGGGTCGAGGTGGTGCGCGAGGTCTACCCCCGGCTCGCGGAGGCCGAGGCCCGCGCGTGTGTCCACGCCGTCTTCGGACTGCTCAACTCCACGCCCCACCTCGGCCGCCCCGGCGCCCTCCCGGGGCGCGCGGCCACCGCCGCCCTGCTGCACCGGCTGGCCCTCGGCGCGTTCGGCGGTGCCCACGGTGCGGACGGCCGGGCGAGTGAGCCGAAGGGGCGCGCCGCTGTCGACAAGGAGAGCGCGCGCAGGTCCTGAGGCTGTGATCGATATGCGGCTGCCGCCGCGTGGAGGACCGAGCGCGGTCGAGTCGTCGACAGCGGCTGAGGCGCCCCGGAGGCGAACCGAGCCCCCTGAGAGGGGGGCTGGACAGTCCTGGTGACTCGCGGGTAGCTTTCACTGAGCAAGCGCTTAGGTGAGTGTCGCCAAGCTACCAGTTGAGGAATCACGACGGCGGTCGGCCGGTCCGCGCAGCGGCGGCGGCTCAGCCGTAAGGAGGGCCGCGCCAATGCGCCGCACGGTGTTCAACGAGGACCACGAGGCGTTCCGGGAGACCATCCGCGACTTCATCGCGGCCGAGGTCGTGCCGTACTACGACCAGTGGCGGGAGGCCGGCCAGGCCCCGCGCGACTTCTACAAGAAGCTCGGCGAGCTGGGTGTCTTCGGCATCGAGGTGCCCGAGGAGTACGGCGGGGCGGGCGAGACCAGCTTCAAGTTCAACGCCGTCATCACCGAGGAGACCGCCCGCGCCGGGGTCAGCTTCGGCGGCAGCAGCGTCCACACCGCGCTGTGCCTGCCGTACCTCCTCAAGTACGCCAGCGAGGAGCAGAAGCGGCGCTGGCTGCCCTCCTTCGTCACCGGCGACCTGATGACCGCCATCGCCATGACCGAGCCCGGCACCGGCTCCGACCTGGCGGGCATGAAGACCACCGCCAAGCTCTCCGAGGACGGCACCCACTACGTCCTCAACGGCGCCAAGACGTTCATCACCGGCGGCGTCCTGGCCGACCGGGTGCTGGTCTGCGCCCGCACCGCCCCGGCCACCCCCGAGGACCGCCGCGGCGGCATCTCCATCCTCGTGGTCGACACCAAGAGCGAGGGCTACGCGGTCGGCCGCAAGCTGGAGAAGCTGGGCCTGAAGACCTCCGACACCGCCGAGCTCTCCTTCACCGACGTCAAGGTGCCGGTGGAGGACCTGCTGGGCGAGGAGGGCAAGGCGTTCGGCTACCTCACCCACAATCTGCCGCAGGAGCGCCTGGGCATCGCCGTCGGGGCGTACGCACAGGCCGCGGCGGCCGTCCGGTTCGCCACCGAGTACGTCCGGGACCGCACCGTCTTCGGTCAGGCGGTCGCGTCGTTCCAGAACACCAAGTTCGTGCTCGCCGACTGCCAGTCCGAGGTGGACGCGATGCAGGCGGTCGTGGACCGGGCCCTGGACGCGCATGACGCCGGTGAGCTGACCGCCGCCGACGCCGCCTCCGCCAAGCTCTTCACCACCGAGCGCGCCGCCGTCGTCATCGACAAGTGCCTGCAGCTCCACGGCGGTTACGGCTACATGATGGAGTACCCCATAGCCCGGCTGTACGCGGACACCCGCGTCAACCGGATCTACGGCGGCACCAGCGAGGTCATGCGGTCCATCGTCGCCAAGTCGATGGGGCTGTGACGACCGTCATGAGCGGCGGCAACAGGACCGCAATCCAGGTCTGCAAGACTGCTTGAACCATGAATGACGCACTTCAGAGCCTTCTCGATCTGCTCGATCTCGAGCAGATCGAGGAGGACATCTTCCGTGGCACCAGCGACGCCGCCCCCCTCGTACCGCGGGTCTTCGGCGGTCAGGTCGCCGCCCAGGCCCTGGTCGCCGCGGGCCGCACCGTTCCCGAGGACCGCTCGGCGCATTCGCTGCACGCGTACTTCCTGCGGCCCGGCGACCCCGGGGCGCCCATCGTCTACACCGTCGACCGGATCCGGGACGGCCACTCCTTCACCACCCGCCGGGTGGTCGCCGTCCAGCACGGGCAGCCGATCTTCCATCTCTCGGCCTCCTTCCAGCTCTACGAGGACGGCCTCGAGCACCAGGAGCCGATGCCGGACGTACCGGACCCGCTCACCCTGCCCACCGCCGATGAGCTGCTGCCCCGCTATGAGCACCTCTTCGCTCCCGGGGTGACCCAGCGGATGCTCCAGGCGCGGGCCTCGATCGATCTGCGGTACGTGGACGAGCCGCCCTTCGGCAGCGTCGGACGGCCGCGCGAACCCAAGTCGCAGGTTTGGTTCCGGACCAACGGCAAACTGGACGGCGTCGCCGACCACCCCCTGCTCCACGTCTGCCTGGCGACCTATGTGTCCGATATGACGCTGCTGGACTCCATCCTGCTCGCCCATGGGCGCGGCGGCTGGGCGGTCGGCGACATCGTCGGGGCCAGCCTGGATCACGCCATGTGGTTCCACCGGCCGTTCCGGGTGGACGACTGGCTGCTGTACGACCAGGAGAGCCCCTCGGCGTCCGGCGGGCGCGGTCTGGCCAAGGGCCGTATCTTCACCGCCGACGGGCGGCTGGCCGTCTCGGTGATCCAGGAGGGGGTCATGCGGGTGCCGCGCGCGAAGAAGTGAGCGCGGCGGGCGGCGGGGCCGCCCGGGCTCGTCGGTAGTCCGCGGGGACGGCCGGAATCCGCCGTCCGCCGGGCGCGAGCGGGGCAGCCAGGGCCCGCCGGGCGCCCGCGGGGGCGGCCAGGGCCCGCCGGGCGTCTGCCGCGGCGGCCCGGCGCCGTCAGAACTGGGCCGACAGCCCCGCCGCGTCCAGCAGGTACGCCGTCATCGGGTCGTAGAACCGCGGGTTGGTGACGTGGTCGTCCAGCGGGACCACCACCGACAGCGTGCCCTCGGACTCGCCGAGGAAGAGCGCCGGGTCGTTGCAGTCCGCGTAGCCGACCGCGTCGATGCCCCGTTGGCCCGCGCAGCCCGCCCAGCCGTGGTCGGCGACCACCAGATCGGGCAGCGGCCGCCCCTCGTGGGCCAGCCCGTCGAGGATCGCCGCCATGGGCGCGGGGGAGTGGGTGTGCCACAGCGTGGCGCCCCGCTCCAGCATCGCCACATCGCAGAACTGGAAGACGTACCCCTCGTCCGCCTGCAGCCCGCCCGGGATCTCCACGATCTCGCAGCCTGCGGCCCGCAGCGCCGCCGCCGTGGCCCGGTGGACCTCCAGCAGCCCGCCGGGATGCCCGGTGGCGAACAGCACCCGCTCGTTCGCCTCCGCCGCCTTCCGCAGCACCGAGGCCATCCGGTCCAGCGCGCCGACCGTCAGCTCCGGGTCGATCGTGTCCTGTCCCGAGCGGTACTCCGGGTCGTCCACCACGCCGCACCGCTCCGCCATGACCGCCAGCACGTCCTGCTCGTCGGTCCAGCGGTCGCCCAGTTCCAGGCCGAGCCAGTAGTGGCGGTCGCCGTTCGCGAGCTTGCGGTAGTGGGAGAGGTTGTTCTCACGAGGAGTGGCGACATCGCCCGCGATGCGCGTACGGATGAGGTGGTCGATCAGTTCGGCACGGCTGGGCACGGAGCTGGGTATCGGCATGTGGCCCATTGTCGCCTCTCCGACGGGGGAATGGGGACATCCGCCGCCGGTCGGGCGTGATGCGACCATGGCGAAATTCCGGATGTCGGCCCGGACGGCCGCCGCCCGGGCCCCCGTATCGGGCCTCACGCCCGGGCCCCGTATCTGGCCTAGCGGCCGGGCCGACGGCTCCGGCCGGAGCGGCGGGGGGCGCCGGGGCGGCGCGCACGCTGCGGTTGGGGCTGGGGCGCGCTGATGATCACGGGCACGCCGGAGGGTTCCTGGGCGCCGGTGATCCGGGTGAGTTCGGGGTCGGCGGAGTGGACCTGGGCGGTCTGCGGGGTGATGCCCGCGTCGGCCATGAGACGGCCCATCTCCCGGCGCTGGTCCGGGGTGACCAGCGTGATGACGCTGCCGGATCCGCCCGCGCGGGCGGTGCGGCCGCCGCGGTGCAGATAGTCCTTGTGGTCCGCGGGCGGGTCGACATTGACGACCAGATCGAGATCGTCCACATGGATGCCCCGGGCCGCGACGTTCGTGGCCACCAGCGCGGTGACATGGCCGGACCTGAACTGGTCCAGGGTCCGGGTGCGCTGCGGCTGGGACTTGCCGCCGTGCAGCGCGGCCGCCCGGACGCCGCTGGTCAGCAGATGCCGGGTGAGCCGGTCGACGGCGCGCTTGGTGTCCAGGAAGAGGATGACGCGGCCGTCCCGGGCGGCCACCCGGGTGACGACGGAGCGCTTGTCGGTGTCCGCGATGTGCAGGACGTGGTGCTCCATCGTGGTGACGGCACCGGCGGACGGGTCGACCGAGTGCACGGCCGGGTCGTCGAGGAACTGGCGCGTCAGCTTGCTGATGTCATGGTCGAGGGTCGCGGAGAACAGCAGGCGCTGGCCGTCGGCGGGGACCTGCCGCAGCAGCCGGGTCACCTGGGGCAGGAAGCCCATGTCGGCCATCTGGTCGGCCTCGTCGAGGACGGTGGTGCGCACCTGGTCCAGCCGGCAGTCGCCGCGTTCGATCAGGTCGTAGAGGCGCCCGGGGGTCGCGATGACCACCTCCGCGCCCTTGCGCAGGGCATCGGCCTGGCGGTTGATCGACATGCCGCCGACCACCGTGGCCGCACGCAGCCCCAGCCGCCGGGCATAGGGGGTGAGCGCCTCGGTGACCTGCTGGGCCAGCTCCCGGGTGGGGACCAGCACCAGTGCGAGGGGGCTGCGGGGCTCCGCGCGCTGCCCGGCGGTGCGGGCCAGCAGGGCGAGGCCGAAGGCGAGGGTCTTGCCGGAGCCGGTCCGGCCACGGCCCAGTACGTCCCGGCCGGCGAGTGCGTTGGGGAGGGTGGCCGCCTGAATGGGGAACGGCACGGTGACGCCCTGCTCGGTCAGCTCCGTGATCAGCTCCTTCGGCATGTCGAGCTCGGCGAAGGAGGAGACGGCGGGCAGCACCGGGGTGGAACCGGGCGCAAGGGCGAATTCACCCGCGCCGGATGGGCGGGGGCGCCCACTGACGGCGGAACGGGAGGGGACGGGTTTTTTGCGGCGGTGCGAGCGGGTGGTTCGGGTCAACGCGGTGCCTTTCGGCTGGGCGTGGTCTGTGGAAATGCGTACGAGCCGGGGCCCGCACCCCTTCAGGTGCGGGCCCCGGCTCGTGACAGGCGCTGCTATCAGGCGGGAACGATGTTCTCGGCCTGCGGGCCCTTCTGGCCCTGCGTGACGTCGAAGGTCACCTTCTGGCCTTCCTGCAGCTCACGGAAGCCCTGGGTGGCGATGTTCGAGTAGTGGGCGAAGACGTCGGCGCCGCCACCGTCCTGCTCGATGAAGCCGAAGCCCTTTTCCGCGTTGAACCACTTCACGGTGCCAGTAGCCATGTCATTCTCCTTTTTGCTGGGATCGGTCCGGAACGCGCAGGAAACGCGCCCCGAGTCGCCGAAATGACCCCATCCGGAAATGACCGGCGGAAACAAAAAATGCGCCGGACGCTACATATCGTCAGGCGCACACAAGTCCATGGGTACCAAAACTGCAACTAGTAAGGACCCTATCACGTGCCACCTCGGAACGGCGGGAACCACGTGAGCGATTTTTGCCGCCGGGCTGTGCCATCCCGCTGCGAGGTGTGACACGCTGGTCGTCCCGGCTCCCTTCTCTCCCCGTTGAGGCACTATGCGCTGCATCATCGCCAATTTCGCCTTCGACCTGACCGCGCGCGAGGTGACGGACGCGATGAGCGGCGTCAGCCCGGAGCCGATCACCGGCCCATCGGTCCAGATCGGCCGTCGTGCCTACCCGGTCAAGCAGGTCGGAGCCGTGGTCACCCGCCAGGACCGCCGCGATTTCACGGCGGGCGAGGTGATCCGGGCGATGACGCGCCTCGGCTTCACCTGTCACCCGGCGCCCGCGGTCGCGGCGGCCGACCCCGTCGAGACCGCCTCGGACCTTCTGGGCAAGCCGCTGGAGGGCTGACACCCGACGGTGCGGCGCGGGCGCGGTAAGGGCGTCGAGAAGGCGCTGACCTCCTGCGCTGCCGCGAGCGGGCCACATCATCGGCCGTCCATGGCGGCCATGCACGAACTTAAGCGTTGACTTATATAAGCGGCGACTGTCATAGTCCTGGCGTGCACGCACTCGATGTCCTCGGAGACCCCGTTCGGCGCCGGATATTGGAGCTGCTGGCCGCGGGGGAGCGATCCTCCGGCGAGGTCAGCACCGTGATCCGGTCTGAGTTCGGCATCTCGCAGCCCGCCGTGTCACAGCATCTGCGGGTGTTGCGGGAGGGCGGATTCGCCTCCGTACGGGCCGAGGGCACACGGCGGTTATACGCCGTCGAGGCCGCGCCCCTGCGGGAGGTCGACCGGTGGCTGGACCAGTTCCGGGGCTTCTGGGAGCAGCGGCTGGACGCGCTGGGGACCGAACTGGCGCGGGGCAAGCGCCGGCGGCGGCTCGATCAGGAGCGTGGCGGCGACAGTCGAACCGGTGAGGAAACATAAGTCATGAGCGAGATCGTCGACCAGATCAACGACGTCCACCGCGAGGCCGGCACCCGTCAGGTGCCCGACGGCGAGGCCCGTACCGTCCTGCTGCGGCGCACCTACGACGCCGCGATCGAGGACGTATGGGACGCGTGCACCGATCCGCAGCGGATCAGCCGCTGGTTCCTGCCGGTGAGCGGCGACCTGAAGCTCGGCGGCCACTACCAGCTGGAGGGCAACGCGGGCGGCGAGATCCTGCGCTGCGAACCCCCGCGGCTGCTCGCGGTGAGCTGGCTGTTCGGCGAGAACCCCGGCTTCAGCGAGGTCGAGGTGCGGCTGAGCGCCGAGGGCGAGGATCGGACCGTCTTCGAACTGGAGCATGTCGCCGTCGTACCGCCCGAGATGTGGGACCAGTTCGGCCCCGGCGCGGTCGGCGTCGGCTGGGACGGGGCACTGCTCGGCCTCGCCCTGCATCTGGTGGGGCAGACGCCCGCCGACCCGGAGGCCTGGCAGACCTCGGACGAGGCGCGGGAGTTCATGACCCGCTCCAGCGCGGCCTGGGGCGCGGCGCACGAAGCCTCGGGGGCTCCGGCGGAGGTCGCGGCCGCGACGATGCGGGCGACCACGGAGTTCTACGTACCCCAGGGGTAGTCGTCTGACCCGCCGTGCGGGTCCGCCGTGCGGTGCTCCCGGGGCGGGTCACAGCTTCAGCCGTGCCGCCACCGGCAGATGATCGCTGTCGGTGGCGGGCAGCGTCCAGGACGAGCGCGGGTCCACGCCGCGGACGAGTATGTGGTCGATCCTCGGCTTGGAGGTCCTTCGGCGCGGTGACGCGGAAGGTGAACCGGGCCCTGTCGGTCGGGTAGTCGTTGGCGGGGAAGAACATATGCGCCCGGTCCGGCCGGCCGAACACCACGAAGCCGTCCTTCTTGTTCACCCACGGGGTCAGGCGTGGTGCGGGACTGGTCGGGTCGCCGGGCCGGGTCCGGTTGTCGCTCCGGTCGACGCGGTAGGCGATGTTCACCTCGAACGGCCGGCCCTTGCCGAGCGCCTGCCGCGGCGTGATGTCCAGCTTCTCGCCCGCCTTGTCCACGGCGAAGCGGGCCGGCTCGCCCTGGACGGTGACCGTCTCGATCTCGTCCACGGCCGCGTCGAGGCTGAACCGGGACAGCGCCTGGGTGGCGGTGGCCCGGATCCGCACGGAGGAGTCCATCAGCGTGGTGCCGGGCCGGTAGGTGTAGCCGACGTCGTACGAGTGGACGTCGTAGCCGCCGTTGCCCAGATACGGCAGCAGCCGGTCACCGGCGCTCCGGGCGTCGGGGGGGCCGGGTCGCCCGCGGAGGCACCGGCCCCGCCGGGCGGACCGGCCGCGACGGTCGCCATCGCCGCCGTCGAGGCCGCCATGGCCATGAGCACGGTACGGCGGCGGCGCGCCCGGTGGTGGGTGGGGGCAGGGGACATCGTGACCTCCTACGGTGAGACCGGTGCGCCGCATCGGCGCACCGGCGTCACCTTGGGCGAAGGAGATCTCCGCCCCGGCGGAGCGGGGCCTCCGGAGCCGCTCGGCTGTGCATCAACCGCGTATCGGCCGTAGCCGCGTATCAGCCGTCACCACGTAGGTACCGGCCGTCGGCCCGGGCACCGTCGCGGCGCGCAGGGCGATCACCGCGGCGGCCCGACCCCCTACCCGTCATACCTGGGGACTACCGCGCGGATGCACTCCCCGGTGGGACGCCAACCACACGGCCGACTCCATAACTTCCGTACTCACACCAGCTGTCGGTACGGAAGGAACAGCCATGGCGTCCCGTCTTCGCCGCGCCCTGCTCGTGGCGCTCGTCACCACCTCGGTGGTGGTGCCCCTGATGGGGGCCGCAGGGCCGAGCGAGGTGCCGGCGCCCGCACCCGTGGCGCTGGGGCCCGTGAGCGTCCAGGGGCTGGACCACCGGTACGCGGCCAACCGGGAGGGGATCGGGGCGGCCGAGGCGATGGCGGCCCGGCACGGCGACCGCGCGCGGGAGCGGGCGCTGCGGAAGATGCGGAAGCCGTCGCGGCACTTCCTGTCCTTCGACGGGCGGGACGGCGGCCGCGCCGTCGAGGTGTACGGGGACCTGGGCCGGGCCACACGCGTCGCCGTACTGGTGCCGGGGTCGGACACCAACCTGGAGACATACGACCGGTTCCGGGCCGGGGCCCTCGCGCTGAGCCATCAACTCGGCAGCCGTACCGCCGTCGTCAGCTGGCTCGGGTACAAGACGCCGGGCACCGTGGGACCCGAGGTGCTGACCACGGGCCTGGCCGCCGGTGCCGCTCCCCGACTGGCCGCATTCGTACGGGAGTTGAACGCGGCCAAGCCCCGGGCCCGGATCTCGCTGCTGTGCCACTCCTACGGTTCGGTGGTCTGCGCCCGAGCCGCGCGGGGGCTGAACGCCGCGGACATCGTCCTGTACGGCAGCCCCGGGACCGGGTTCGACGACGCCCGGCAGCTGCACACCCGGGCCACCGTCTGGGCCGGGCGGGGCGGGAACGACTGGATCGGCGGGGTGCCGCATGTGCGGATCCGGCTGCTGGGCACGACCGTCGGCTTCGGGACCGATCCCGTCTCCGGGCGGTTCGGGGCACGGAAATTCGACGCGGGGGACGTCGGGCACAGCGACTATCTCAAGCCCGGATCCGCCGCCCTGGCGAGCATGGGCCGGATCGTGGAGGGCCGCTATGCGTGACACCGTGCGTACGCCTGACACCGTTCGTAGGAGCGCGGGGCTTCGCCCGCGTGACACGGCTCGTACGCGTGACACGTTCCGTTTGCGTGATCTCGTGCGGCGGATCGAGGCCGCCACCCCGCCCGACCGCGACCGCGCCGTGGACGCCCTGCGGGCCCTCGCCATCCTCGGCGTGGTGCTCGGCCACTGGCTGGTGACCGCCCTGGTCGCCGACAGCGGCACCCTGCGCGCGGCCAGCCCGCTGCTGTACCAGCCCGAACTCACCCCCGTCTCCTGGGCGTTCCAGACCCTCGCGGTGTTCTTCCTGGTCGGCGGGCAGATGGGTGCCAAGAGCCACGCCAGTGCCCGCGCCCGGGGCATCGGCTACCGGCGGTGGCTGCGCGCCCGGCTGGCCCGGCTGTTCCGGCCCGTCGCCGCCGTGCTCGCGGTGTGGGCCGTGGCGGCGGGGGCGATGCTCGGCTCCGGGGTGAGCCTGCTGACCGTGCACACACTGCTCAAACTCGTCCTGTCCCCGCTGTGGTTCCTGCTGGTCTACGCGGTGCTCACGGCCGCGACCCCGCTGGTGGCGCGGCTGCATCCGCTGTGGCCGCTGGCCGTCGTGCTCCATGTCGACCTGATCCGGTTCGGCTTCGGCGGCCCGGCCTGGCTCGGCTGGATCAATCTGGCGGCGGGCTGGCTGGTCCCGTACTGCCTGGGCGCCACCTGGGGCCGGGGCCTGCTGCGCGGCCGGACGGCCGGGTGGGTGCTGCTGATCGGGGGCGCGGTGGTCACCGCCGGGCTGGTCCTGTTCGGCGGCTATCCGGCGGCGATGGTCGGGGTGCCCGGCGCCCCGGTCTCCAACCTCAACCCGCCCACCCTGGCGGCCGTCACCTTCGGTCTCACCCAGTGCGGCGCGGCCCTGCTGCTGCGCGGCCCGCTGCGCCGGGTGCTGGCGCGGCCCGCCGCGTGGGCGGCGGTGGCGCTGGTCAACCTCTCCGCGATGACCGTGTTCCTGTGGCACCAGACGGCGATGATGGCGGTCAGCGTGACCACACTGCGGCTGTACGGGCCGCTGCCGGGGCTGCACACCGTGCCCGACGGCCTCGGCTGGGTGCTGACGCGGCTGTGCTGGCTTCCGGTGTTCGCGGGGGCGCTGCTGATCTGCTGGGCGGCGTTCCACACCTACGAGGCGGGACGGCCGCCCAAGGGCGGCGGCGGGGTCGTCCGCGGTGGCGGGGTCGTCCGCGGTGGTGGCGGCGTTCGCGGTGGTGGCGGCGTCACTCGCGGTGGGAGCCGCGTCGTCCGCGAGGGGCGGTTGGCCCGGGAGGCCCGGCAGGTGGAGAAGCCCGGTGTCTAGAGTCAAGGGCATGACGGGCGGGCGGATGGCGGACCGGCTGGCGGAGGGGGCGCGCGCCCTGCCGCGCACGATGGGCGAGAGGCTGCGCGCGGCGCCGGGCATCCTCCGTGCGGACCTGTGGACGATGCGGCGGGACCCGCTGCCGCGGATGCGCTGGCTGGGCCGGCTGCCCCATGGCCATGTGGTGTTGTTCGCGGTGCTCATGGCCTGGCTCAGCATGGCGCAGTTCCAGGAGCCCGCCCGCCCGGGGACGGCCCAGGACCCGGTGCCCATGATCGGTTTCGTGGTGCTCGAAGCGCTGGCCGTCCAGGTGGCGCTGACCCGCCCGATAGCGGCGTGGTGGCTCTCGACCGCCATGCTGTTGGTGACGGCGCTGGAGGTGGACGGCCGCGTCCCCGTATACGTGCTCTACCCCTGGAACTACGGCCAGATCGCGCTGCACACCGTCGTGCTGCTCCTCCTCGCGCTGCGGGTCCGCCCCCGGATCGCCGCCGAGGCGCTGATCCTGACCCTGCTGGTGGGGGTGGCCACCGCGGCCTTCGCCACCCGGCCCCATACGGATGGCCTTTACGAGGCGTTCGTGTCCTTCACCACCGCCGTGGTGGTGGGGGCCGCGCTGCGCGGCCGCCGGGTGGCGCGGCGGCGGCTGGTCGAGCAGGAGGAGCTCACCGCGGAGGAACGGGCCCGGCGCACCCTGCTGGAGGAGCGCAACCGCATCGCCCGCGAGCTGCACGACGTGGTCGCCCACCACATGTCGGTGATCTCCATCCAGGCGCAGGTCGCCCCGCATCTGGCCGAGAACCCCTCCGACGACCTCAAGGAGAACCTCGCGGGCATCCGCCAGAACGCGGTCGAGGCGCTGGCCGAACTCCGCCGCGTGCTGGGCGTGCTGCGCTCCGAGGACGCCCTGGCCGACGGCGCCCGGCACGCCCCGCAGCCCACCCTGGACCGGCTGGACGAGCTGGTGGGCACGGTGCGCGGGACCGGAATCACGATCCTTACGGATGTCACGGGGGAGCGGCGGCCGCTGCCGCCGGGCGTCGAGCTGTCGGCGTTCCGCATCGTGCAGGAGGCGCTGAGCAATGTGATGCGGCACGCGCCGGGCTCCCAGGCGCGGGTGGAGCTGGGGTACCAGCGGCGCGGGCTCACCGTCCGGATCGTCAACACGACCCCGGACCGGCCCGCCCCGCCCTCGCCGGGCGCCGGGCACGGGCTGCTCGGGATGCGGGAGCGCGCTGCGATGCTAGGGGGTGAGCTGACCACCGGCCCGACGCCGGACGGCGGTTACGAGGTGACCGCCGTGCTGCCCACGCACCACCCCGACCCGTCCACCGCCGCGACCGAAACCGCCGAGGACCCCGTATGACGACGACCATCCGCGTTCTGATCGCCGACGACCAGATGATGGTCCGCCAGGGCTTCACGGTGCTCCTCAACGCCGAACCGGACATCGAGGTCGTCGGCCAGGCGGTGGACGGTGCCGACGCAATCGAGCAGGTCGCCGAGCTGGCCCCGGACGTGGTCCTGATGGACATACGGATGCCGGGAGTCGGCGGTATCGAGGCCACCCGCCGGCTCACCGAACCCGCCGGGGCCACCGTCAAGATCCTGGTCCTCACCACCTTCGACCTCGATGAGTACGTCTACGAGGCGCTGCGCGCGGGCGCGTCCGGGTTTCTGCTGAAGGACGCCTCGGCGGACGAACTGGCCCATGCGGTGCGGGTGGTGGCGGCCGGGGACGCGCTGCTGGCGCCCAACATCACCAAGCGCCTGATCGGCGAGTTCTCCCGGGTGAGCGCCGCCGCCCCGCGCGGTCCCCTGCGGGACCGGGTGGGCGCTCTGACGGAGCGCGAGACCGAGGTGCTCACCCTGATCGCCCAGGGGCTGTCGAACGCGGAGATCGCCGCGCGGCTGGTGGTGGCCGAGCAGACCGTGAAGACCCATGTGAGCCGGATCCTGTTCAAGCTGGGGCTGCGCGACCGGACCCAGGCGGCGGTCTTCGCGTACGAGACGGGGCTGGTGCGCCCGTCCGCGTTCTGACGGGCCCGGGACGCCTGGCGCCGGCGCACCCGGCAGGCGTATTGATCGTGTTCTCTCATGTGAACTCACGTTCAGATATTGAAGACATCACGCCATCCATTGACCTGTCGTGTTCACCTCTTTATCGTCACCGGGACCGTCATCGGCCCACCACGACGGAGAACAATGACGTACTCCCCCCTCCGGCCGCCCCGGCCTGCCCGGCTGCTCGCCCCGCTGCTCGTCTGCGGGCTGATCGCCGCCGTGCCCCCGGCGTCCGCCGCCCCCGAATCCGACCCCGCCCCGGCGGCCGACGCCGCCGCCGGCGGGGACTGCACGCGCGGGCCGTCCGACGGCTGGGCGCTCTCGTCCGGCCGTATCGACCCCAAGGACAGCTCCCACGCGTATGTGGGCAACGGCTATCTCGGGCAGCGGGTGCCGCCCCAGGGGACCGGGTACTCCGGAGGGGGCGACAAGACCGGCTGGCCGCTGTTCACCCCCCGCTACGACGGCGCGTTCGTCTCGGGCCTCTACGCGCACAACGCGAAGACCACCGAGAACCGGCAGGTCGCCGCCGCCATCCCCACCTGGTCCACACTGAACGTGGCCACCGGGGGCGCCGGTTCGGAGACCTTCGGCTCCCGGACGCCCGCCGGGCGGATCTCCCACTACCGGCAGACGGTCTTCATGCGCTGCGGGCTGGTGCGGACCTCGCTCACCTGGACCGCGTCCGACGGACGCGCCACCGACCTCACGTATGACATCGTCGCCGACCGCGCCAACGCGCACGTGGGCGCCGTAAGGATGCGGATGACCCCGCACTGGGGCGGGGACGCGACCGTCACCGACCTCCTCGACGGACGCGGTGCGCGGCGGATGAGCGGGACCGGCGGTGGTGCCCACAAGGGCGGCACGGTCGATGTCGGCTTCCGTACGGACGGCACGAAGACCGACGGAGCCGTGGCCTCCACACTGCGGCCGGGCCCGGGAGTCCGGGCGGGCGAGGCGAGGGCAGAGGAGACAGAGGAGACAGAGGGGACAGAGGGGTCGGAAGGGCCGGAGGGGTCGGAGGCGGCGCGGAAGCTGTCCGCGCGCCAGGCCCTCCGCTTCCCCGTCCGTCCGGGCCGTTCCTATGAGTTCACCAAGTACGTGGGCGTGGACACCGCGCTGACCTCCCGCACCCCGCGCGCCGACGCCCGCGCCGCCTCCCGCCGCGCGGCGGACCAGGGCTGGGACGGGCTGTTCGCCGCGCACAGCGCCGCCTGGCGGCGGCTGTGGCGCTCCGATGTCGAGGTGGCCGGGCGGGGCCGGAACGACCTCCGGGACTGGGTGCGCTCCACGCAGTACGGACTGCTCTCCGCCACCCGCGCCGGCTCCCGGAACAGCATCTCCCCGACCGGGCTGAGCAGCGACAACTACGGCGGGCTGATCTTCTGGGACGCCGAGACCTGGATGTACCCCGGGCTGCTCGCCACCCATCCCGAACTCGCCAAGTCGGTGGTGGAGTACCGCTACAAGACCCGCGCGGGCGCCCGCGCCAACGCCCGCAAGCTCGGCTATCCCGGCCTGTTCTACCCCTGGACCAGCGCGAGCAAGGGCGGACTGTGGACCGAATGCCACAGCTGGGACCCGCCGCACTGCCGCACCCAGAACCACCTCCAGAGCGATATCGCCCTGGCGGCCTGGCAGTACTACGAGGCCACCGGCGACACCCGGTGGCTGCGCGGACGCGGCTGGCCGGTGCTCAAGGGGATCGCCGAGTTCTGGGCCGGACGCGCCACGCACAACGCCGACGGCAGCTACTCGATCAAGAACGTGGCCGGTCCCGACGAGTACAGCAACGGCGTCGACGACGGTGTCTTCACCAACGCCGGAGCCGCCACCGCGCTGCGCGACGCCGCCCGCGCCGCCCGCGTCCTCGGCCGTGCGGCGCCCGCCTCCTGGGCCCGGATCGCGGACAGGCTGCGGATTCCGTACGACAAGAAGAAGCGGGTTTTCCAGCAGTACGACGGCTATAAGGGCTCGACCATCAAGCAGGCGGACACCGTGCTGCTGATGTATCCGCTGGAGTGGCCGATGTCCGGTACGTCGGCGGCCAGGACCCTCGACTACTACGCGGCCCGCACCGACCCGGACGGCCCGGCCATGACGGACTCGGTGCACGCCATCGACGCCGCCGCCATCGGCGAGCCCGGCTGCTCCACGTACACCTACCTCCAGCGCTCCATCAAGCCGTTCGTGCGCGGCCCCTTCGACACGTTCTCGGAGGCGCGGGGCGAGAAGGCGGGCGCGCAGGACCCCCTGTCCGGCTCCCCGGCGCAGGACTTCCTCACCGGTAAGGGCGGCTTTCTGCAGGTCTTCACCCACGGTTTGACCGGGATGCGGATGGGCGAGGACGGGGTGCGGCTCGACCCGATGCTGCCGCCGCAGCTCCACGACGGCGTCACCCTGCGGGGGCTGCACTGGCGGGGCCGCACCTACGACGTGGCCATCGGCCCGCACCAGACGACCGTAAGGCTGACCGAGGGCGCGCCGATGCGGATCGACACCCCGCGGGGCGGAGCGCAGCTCGTGAGCCGGGGAGCGCCCGCGGTGCTCAAGACCCGCCGCCCGGACCTCGAGCCGACCGACAACGTCGCGCGCTGCGGAAAGGCGACGGCGAGCACGGAGGAGCCCGGGATGTACGCGGGCGCCGCCGTGGACGGCAACGCGGCCACCGCCTGGGTCCCCGACGCGGCACAGGGCACGCTCACGGCCGATCTCGGCCGCGCCGTACGGCTGGCGAAGGTCAGCCCGGAGTGGACCCGCACTCGGCCCGCCTCCCACGAGGTGCGGACCTCGCTCGACGGCCGCCACTGGCGGGAGGGGACGACCGGCCCGGCCCGCTACGTCCGCGTGACCGTGCGGTCGGCGGACGACAAGAAGCGCGCGGGCATCGAGGAGTTGCGGGTGACCCGGGCCAAGTGAGGGCCCGGCAGGCGGGGCAGTGCGTTCTGTGCACAGAGGATCAAGGCACTGTGCACAGAACGCCAATGACATCCCGGCCCCGTTCGGCCCATGCTGATCAGTGACGGGTGAGCTGGGGTTACCACGGGGGGAGCCCCGCTCACCTGTTCGTCCACAGCGCCGTATGGCGGAAGTCCCGAGGGGGGATGCCATAGGCGCCGCGGAAGGCACGGCTGAAGTCCGCGGCGTGGCCGAAACCCCAGCGGGCGGCGATGACATGGATGGGGGTGTCGCGCAGGGCGGGGTCGGCGAGGTCGCGGCGGCAGCGCTCCAGGCGCTGGGCGCGGATCCACGCGGAGACCGTGTGCCCCTGCTCCTCGAAGAGGCGGTAGAGGTACCGGAGCGAGATGTGATGGGCCGCGGCGATCGACGCCGGGGTGAGCCCCGGGCTGTGCAGGTTCTGCCGGACGAATTCCTCGATGCGTAACCGCAGGGTGCGCCGACGGCTCTCGGGGGTGAGCCGGTTCTCGGCGCGCGCCTCGGCACCGGCGTCCAGCTCATGCGCGAGCAGCGCGTTGAGCAGATCGACGGCGACGGTGCCGAGGCGCGGTGCGTCGGCCGGGCCGTAGTGGCCGGATTCGGCGGCCAGCCGGGTGAGGAAGTCGGCGAGCATGGCCCCGATGCCGGACCGCCCGGACAGCCGCTGCCCGAGCAGCCGGTTGAGCTCGGCCGCCGGGAACGGCAGCAGCGAGGGGCTGAGGGTGATCGACATCCCGTCGACCCTGCCGCGCTCGCACACCGCCACGTACGGCGTGGAGGTCGAGGTGAGCATGAGCTGCCGGGGGCCGACCGTGGCTTCGGTGTCCCCGTGGCGCACATCGCTCTCGCCGCGCAGGGTGAGCCGCAGATGGTAGAGCTCCGGGTCGGAGCGCCGGATATGGGCCGCCGTCCGCTCGTTGCGCAGTGACGGTACGGAGGTGGAGGTCAGCATCACCTCGCCGAGGCTCACTCCGCCCCGTACGCTCGCGCGGAAGTCGTGCTCATGGTCGCTGCGGAGCTCCATCGGGATCGCCGTCAGCTCGCACAGGGCGCGCCAGGCCGCGAATCGCTCCTCGGGCGGGATGTCGTCGATCTGGAGTCCCGTCACGATCATCACCCTTTCGCCGTACGGTGGTGAGCTTTTCGGTGGACGCGACCTTAGACGGCACTGCTAAGTGTTTGATGAACGGTCCGGTATTGAACAGTCCGCTTTTGGGCGATTCCGCGAACACGTATCCGGGCGGGGGCGGAGCGGGCCGAGGGGGCGGCCCGGCCGGATGTGACCCGGTCCGATTGTTGCCGAAGGATGAAATCCGCACATCAGTGTGTTGGTGCCTTCCGGAAGCGTGTGCGGATCGGGAGGTCAACGGGTGGCGGACGTAGCGACGGACGCAACGGATGAAACGGGCAAAAGGGATAAGAGTGGGTCAGATGCGGACGGGCCGACCGCCGGGCAGGGCTGGGTAAGGCGGCTGTTCGGCTACTGCTGGCTGTACCGCAAGGACGTGCTGCTCGCCCTCGGTGCCTCGCTCGCCGGCATGGCCGTCATGGCGCTCGTCCCGCTGGTGCCGAAGCTGATCATCGACGATGTGATCGTCCAGCACGACCGGTCGCTCGCCCCCTGGGCCACCCTGCTGATCGTCGCCGCCCTCGTGGTGTACGTCCTCACCTATATCCGCCGCTTCTACGGCGGGCGGCTCGCCCTCGACGTCCAGCACGCCCTGCGCACCGAGATGTACGCGTCCATCGCCCGCTTCGACGGCCGACGGCAGGACAACCTCTCCACCGGCCAGATCATCGGCCGGGCCACCAGCGACCTCCAGCTGATCCAGGGCCTGCTCTTCATGGTGCCGATGATGATCGGCAACATCCTCCTCTTCCTGGTCTCGCTCGTCGTGATGGCGACGCTCTCGCCGCTGCTCACCGTCGTCGCCCTCGCCGTCGCCCCCGCCCTGTGGATCCTCGCCTCGCGCAGCCGCATCCGGCTCTTCCCCGCCACCTGGTACGCCCAGGGGCAGGCGGCCGCCGTCGCCGGGGTCGTCGACGGGGCCGTGACCGGTGTCCGGGTGGTCAAGGGGTTCGGGCAGGAGGCGCAGGAGACCGACAAGCTGCGGGCGGTCGGCCGCCGGCTGTTCGCCGCCCGGCTGCGGACCGTACGGCTGAACTCCCGCTACACCCCCGCCCTCCAGGCCGTCCCGGCCCTCGGTCAGGTGGCCATGCTGGCGCTCGGCGGCTGGATGGCCACCCGCGGCCAGATCACCCTCGGCACCTTCGTGGCCTTCTCGACCTATCTCGCCCAGCTCGTGGGCCCGGTGCGGATGCTCACGATGCTCCTGACCATCGGGCAGCAGGCGCGGGCCGGGGTCGAGCGGGTCTTCGAGCTCATCGACACCGAGCCGGTCATCGACGAGCGCCCCGGCGCCCGGGAGCTTCCCGAGGACGCCCCGGCGACGGTCGAGTTCGACCGGGTGAGCTTCGGCTACGACCCCGAGCGCCCGGTGCTCTCCGAGGTGTCCCTGCGGATCGAGCCGGGCGAGACCCTGGCCGTCGTGGGCGCCTCCGGAAGCGGCAAGTCGACGCTGTCCATGCTGCTGCCGCGCTTCTACGACGTGTCGTCGGGCGCGGTGCGGATCGGCGGCCACGATGTGCGGGAGCTGACGTACGACTCGCTGCGCGGGGCGGTCGGGCTGGTGCCGGAGGACAGCTTCCTCTTCTCCGACACCGTGCGCGCCAACCTCGCCTACGGGCAGCCGGACGCGAGCGAGGAGCGGATCCGGGCCGCCGGCCGCGCCGCGCAGGCCGACGGCTTCATCTCCGCGCTGCCGGGCGGCTATGACACCGAGGTCGGCGAGCAGGGGCTCACCCTCTCCGGCGGCCAGCGCCAGCGGCTGGCCCTGGCCCGCGCGATCCTCACCGACCCCCGGCTGCTCGTCCTGGACGACGCCACCTCGGCGGTGGACGCGCGCGTCGAGCACGAGATCCACGAGGCGCTGCGGGGCGTCATGGCGGGCCGTACGACCCTGCTGATCGCCCACCGCCCCTCCACGCTCGCCCTCGCCGACCGCATCGCGGTCCTGGACCGGGGCCGGGTCGTGGACGTGGGCACGGATGAGGAGCTGAGGGCGCGGAGCGCCGTCTACCGGCGGCTGCTGGCGGACGGGTCCGAGGCCGTCGCCGCCCGGGGCGACGGCCCGGGCCACGCGGTCGTGCCGCCGACGGCGAACGGCCCCCGGCCGTGGCCCGGGGCCGACGGCCCGGCCCCGGACCGGGCCGAGCCGCGCGGCGGCGACGCCTCCGCGCACGCGGTGGGCCTCGCCGGGGCGTTCGGCGGGGAGTCCGCCGCGACGGGGCTGGCCGAGCCGGGCATCGACGGCGGGCCGTCCGCGGACGGCGACGGCGCGGCGCATGACCGCGAGGAGTGCCCGTGCCCGACGACGGGTCTGCGGGCGCGTGGTGGGGACGATCCCGAGCACGCCACTGGTGAGGCGGCCCGTGACGGGGCGGCGCCCCAACCGTGGATGCCGTCCGACGGGCAGGGGCGGAGCCGTTCGTACGGCGGGGACGACCCCGCGCACGCCGTTCGCGAGGCGGACAGCACCGTCCGTGCGCTGGACGGGGACAGCACCGTCCGTGCGCTGGACGGGGACAGCACCGTCCGTGCGCTGGACGGGGACGGCACCGTCGGCGCGCCGGACGGGGCCGGGACGGGCCGCCCACCGGGCCCGAGCCGTGGCGGGGTGACCCCCGAGCTATGGGTGCGGCCCGATGGTGACGGCCGTAAGGACGACACGGCGGCCGGACCGGGAGCCGCGGCCGTGGCCGGGCCCGGGATCGCCGGGGCGCTGTCCGGAATGCCCGCCACCCCCGAGCTGCTCGCCAAGGTCGCCGCCCTGCCGCCCGCCACCGACACCCCCGACATCGACGAGGAGCAGGCCGCCCGCCCCGAGGAGAGCTACGGGCTGCGGCGGCTGCTGCGCGGCTTCGGGGCGCCGCTGGCGGTCGCGTTGCTGCTCGTCGCCGTGGACGCGGTCGCCGGGCTGCTGCTGCCGGTGCTCATCCGGCACGGGATCGACCAGGGCGTCCAGCGGCTCTCGCTCGGGGCGGTGTGGGCCGCCTCCGGGCTCGCGCTCCTCGTCGTCCTCGTGCAGTGGGCCGCCCAGATCGGCGAGACGCGGATGACCGGGCGGACCGGTGAACGGGTGCTCTACGCACTGCGCGTCAAGATCTTCGCGCAGCTGCAGCGGCTCGGCCTCGACTACTACGAGCGCGAGCTGAGCGGCAAGATCATGACGCGGATGACCACCGACGTCGACGCGCTGTCCACCTTCCTCCAGACCGGCCTGGTCACCGCCGTCGTCAGCCTGCTGACCTTCTTCGGCATCCTGGTCGCGCTGCTCATCATCGACGTGGGCCTCGCGCTGGTGGTCTTCCTGACCCTCCCGCCGCTCATCATCGGCACCGTGGTCTTCCGGCGCCTCAGCGTCAAGGCGTACGAACTGGCCCGCGAGCGCGTGAGCGTGGTCAACGCGGATCTGCAGGAGAGCGTGGCGGGGCTGCGGATCGTGCAGGCGTTCCGGCGCGAGCGCTCCGGCCGGGAGCGGTTCGCGGCGCGCAGCGACGCCTACCGCCAGGCGCGGCTGCGCGGTCAGCGGCTGATCTCGGTGTACTTCCCGTTCGTCCAGCTGCTGTCGTCCGTGGCCTCCGCGCTGGTGCTCATCGTGGGCGCCGGGCGGGTCGGGGACGGCACGCTGACGGCGGGCGCGCTGGTGGCCTATCTCCTCTACATCGACCTGTTCTTCGCCCCCGTCCAGCAGCTCTCCCAGGTCTTCGACGGCTATCAGCAGGCCTCGGTGTCCCTGGGCCGCATCCAGGAGCTGCTGCGCGAGCCCACCACCACACCGGTCGCCGACGATCCGCGCGAGGTGCGCACCACGCGCGGCGAGATCGCCTTCGACGATGTGCGGTTCCGGTACGGGGACGACGAGGAGGCGCTGGCGGGCATCTCGCTCACGATCCCCGCGGGGCAGACGGTGGCGTTCGTCGGGGAGACCGGGGCCGGTAAGTCCACCCTGGTCAAGCTGGTGGCCCGGTTCTACGACCCGACCGGGGGCGCCGTGCGGGTGGACGGCGCGGATCTGCGCGAGCTCGACCTCGCCGGGTACCGCGGCCACCTCGGGGTCGTCCCGCAGGAGCCGTATCTCTTCCCCGGGACGGTGCGCGACGCCATCGCCTACGGACGGCCCGGCGCGAGCGACGCGGAGGTGGAGGCCGCCGCGCGGGCGGTCGGCGCCCATGCCATGGTGGCGTCGCTGGACGGTGGCTATCTGCACGAGGTCTCCGAGCGCGGGCGCAATCTCTCCGCCGGGCAGCGGCAGTTGATCGCACTGGCGCGCGCCGAGCTGGTGAACCCGGACATCCTGCTGCTCGACGAGGCCACGGCCGCGCTCGATCTGGCCACCGAGGCGCTGGTCAACCAGGCCACGGATCGTCTGACGGGACGGCGCACCACGCTGGTCGTCGCCCACCGGCTGACCACCGCCGCTCGTGCGGACCGGGTGGTGGTCCTGGACCACGGCCGGGTCGTCGAGGACGGCACTCATGAGGAGCTGGTGGCGCGGGACGGCCGGTACGCCGCGCTGTGGCGCACGTTCATGGGCGAGACGGCCCCTGCGACTGTCTGAGCGCGCCGTTGGAAGTGCCCCAACCTGGCGTCGACCGTCTGCGGCGCCGTCGTGGCGGGTCGTGCCCACGCGGCGGTGCCGCACGTCGACACGGCCGCGGCGGAGCCGCACATCGACACAGCCCCGCGCCCCTTTCGGGGCGCTGCGCACCGGTCATCCGCCGTACGGCGGTGACGCTCAGCGTTCGCCCGCTGTTACGTACGGTAACATCACGGTTCCATGCCGCTGGCCCTCGCTATGGCCTCCACCTCCCGCCGGTCCTGCTCCCGCTGCTCCGCCTCGGCCGCCACCCGCTGCTTGTGGCGGTGCAGGAAATCGGGGTCCCCGGCCCGCTCCTGAGGCACCAGCACCTTCATGCCCTTGGCGTGCGGGCTGTCGCCGAGGTCGACCACCACCCGCTCGTCCTGGGACGTGAGCAGGCCGAACAGCACCAGCAGCTCGGCCTGGAGAGCGGGGGTGAACAGCTCTTTCTCCTCCGGCCCCATACCGAGCTCGTACGTCCCCCCGCGGACGGCCGGTGAGGTGCTCAACTCGCGCAGCAGCCGCATCAGCAGCTCGAGCGAGCGGGGATCGATTCGTTCCTGCAATTCGTTCAGATACCGCGTCAGCCGCTCGGCCCGTTCACTCCGGTCGTGCCGTTCGTCTCGGTCCATACAGGCAGCATGAGCCATCACAGCCCGCTACGAAAGAGGGCGACGGTAACAACTCTCCGTATTCGGCGTCGTGTTGGAGCACCGACGACCTCTGGCGACCCGAGTGTGTGCCCGGATAGGTTCTCGGCGGCCTGTGCGAATTCTCGGGCCACAAGGGTCATCACGGCAACAAGGGGAGGGTGCATGCGCAAGATGCTCAGATGGCTGGTGGCGCTCGCGATACTGATGGGGGTGGTCGGTGCGGGCGCCGGAGGCGCGTCCGCGGAGCCGGCCGCCCCCGCCCAGCCGGACATCAAGGAGCGCGTCCTGGCGATTCCCGGGATGCGTTTCGTGGAGGAGCAGCCCTACGAGGGCTATCGCTTCCTCGTCTTCACCTATGCCCAGCCGGTGGACCACCGGCATCCCTCCAAGGGCACCTTTCAGCAGCGGTTCACCCTGCTGCACAAGGCCACCGACCGGCCCACGGTCTTCTACACCTCGGGCTACAACGTCACCACCGCACCGCGCCGCAGTGAGCCGACGCAGCTGGTGGACGGCAACCAGGTGTCCATGGAGTACCGTTTCTTCACTCCCTCCCGGCCCCAGCCCGCCGACTGGTCCAAGCTGGACATCCGGCAGGCCGCGAGCGACCAGCACCGCCTCTACCGGGCCCTGAAGCCCATCTACGGCAAGAAGTGGCTGGCCACCGGCGGCAGCAAGGGCGGCATGACGGCCACCTACTACCGCCGCTTCTATCCGCACGACATGGACGGCACCGTCGCGTATGTCGCGCCCAACGACGTGGCCAACGACGAGGATTCCGCCTACGACCGCTTCTTCGCGGGCGTCGGCACGGCCGAATGCCGCACCAAGCTCAACGCGGTGCAGCGCGAGGCGCTGGTGCGGCGCGACGAGATCGTGCGGCGCTACCAGAAGTGGGCGGACGACGAGAAGCAGACCTTCACCGTCGTCGGCAGCGCCGACAAGGCGTACGAGAACGTCGTCCTGGACCTGGTGTGGGCCTTCTGGCAGTACCACCTTCTGAAGGACTGCGCGGACGTCCCCGCCCCGACCGCGTCCACCGACGAGCTGTACGGCTTCATCGACGAGATCTCGGGCTTCTCCGCCTACACCGACCAGGGCCTGGAGACCTACACGCCGTACTACTACCAGGCGGGCACCGAGCTCGGCTCGCCCACCTTCAAGACCCCGCACCTGGACGGGCTGCTGCGCTACCCCGGCATCTACGCCCCGCGCAACTATGTGCCGCGCGACATCCCGATGCGGTTCACGCCGGGCGTGATGCGGGACGTCGACAACTGGGTGCGGCACGACGCCCGGCGGATGCTCTTCGTCTACGGCCAGAACGACCCGTGGGGCGCCGAGCGCTTCCGGGTCGGCAAGGGCGCCAAGGACTCCCACGTCTACACGGTCGCCGGCGGCAACCACGGCTCCAGCATCGCCCAGCTCACGGGCGAGGAGAAGGCCGAGGCCACGGCGGAGGTGCAGCGGTGGGCGGGCGTCAGCCCGACCAGCAAGCCGCTCGCCCGGCATGACGCCAAGCTGGACCGCCGCGAGGTCGAGCGCGAACCGGCCTTGCGGCCGTAGGCGAGCCCATGCGTGGGCGACGAGGGTGTCCGCCGAGGCGGACACCCTCGTCGCGGGCACGCTGGGCCCGTATCCGTGGACATGATCGAAGGACACCGCGAGGGACCTGAAGCTGACGGGCCGCCGGGCCCTCGTGACCGGTTCCGGCTCCGGGCTCGGCGCGGCCATCGCGGATCACGGGCGCCGTCGCCTGTCCGGCCGGCCCCCACGGCGCCTACGTCAGCGGTGACACACTCCGCGTGGACGGCGGCACGATCCGCTCGGTGATCTGACCGCCGCTCAATACCCGAGTGACCGGGGCTCAATACCCCAGCCCGTGCCCGATCGGGTACAGCGCCCGGGACGGGTCGTCCGCGCGCCGCACCGCGACCGGCAGTTTGCCGTGCGGGGTGACCCGCCCCGCGATCACCCGGGCGGCGGCGCGCAGCTCCACATCCGTCCAGCAGTACGCGGCCAGCGACGCGGCGGGCTCCGTGCCACGTCCGACCAGCCGCGCGATGTCGTACGGACCGCGCAGCGCCAGATGCACCACCGGCACCCCGGTGGCCACCAGCCGCGCCACCAGGGTGCGCTGGGCGGATCCGGCCGCGATGTCGTACGTCGCCACGATCACCGCGTCCCGGCCCCGCGCCGCCGCGACCGCCGCCTCGATCCGCGCGGGCGAGGGGCCGGGCGAGTCGCCCGTGCCGGTGGGCAGCGCCTCCGCCTGGAAGCCGAGCCCGGACAGGGTGCGGGCCAGGACGGCCGTCGGCGGGCCGCCGGTGCCCGAGGGCGCGGCGGCGTCCACCCCGACCACCAGCAGGTCGTGATGGCGGCGCGGTGACAGCGGCAGCAGGCCGCCGCGGTTGGTGATCAGCGTGGTGGTGCGCTCGGCGATCCGGTCGGCGGTGGCCCGGTGCTCCCGGGTGCCCACCGTGCGGTTGACCGCGCGGTCGCTGGTGTACGGATCGTCGAACAGCCCCCGGCGCGCCTTGAGTTCCAGGATGCGCCGCAGCGAGCGGTCGATCCGGTCCTCGTCGAGCTCGCCCGCCCGCACGGCCTTGCGCACGCCTTCGAAGGCGCGGGACAGGCTCGGCGGGTTGAGCAGCTGGTCCACCCCCGCCTTGAGCGCGAGCACCGGCACCCGGTCGTCGCCGTACTTCTTCCGCACCCCCTCCATGCCGAGCGAGTCGGTGACCACCACCCCGTCGTAGCCCAGCTCCTCGCGGAGCACACCGGTGAGGATGGGGCGGGAGAGCGTGGCGGGGTCGTCGGCCGGGTCGAGCGCGGGGAAGAGCAGATGCGCCGTCATGATCGAGTCGATCCCGGCCTCGATCGCGGCGCGGAACGGCGGCGCGTCCAGCCGCTCCCACTCCTTGCGGGAGTGGGTGATCCGCGGCAGCCCCACATGGCTGTCCACCGAGGTGTCGCCGTGGCCGGGGAAGTGTTTGGCGGTGGCCGCGACCCCGGCGCTCTGATAGCCCTCCACCTGGGCCGCCACCAGCCGCGCCACGGCCTTCGGATCGGCCCCGAAGGAGCGCACGCCGATCACCGGATTGGCGGGGTTGACGTTGACGTCCGCGATCGGCGCGTAGTCCTGCCGGATGCCGAGCGCGGCCAGCTCCGCCCCCGCGGTGCGGGCGGCCGTACGGGCGTCGGCGGCGCTGCCGCCCGCACCGAGCGCCATGGCACCCGGGAACAGCGTGGCGGGCGCGCCCACCCGGGCGACGGCGCCGTACTCCTGGTCGGTGGAGAGCAGGACGGGGACGGGCACGGAGGCGGCCAGCGCGGCCTTCTGGATGCCGTTGGAGAGCGCGGCGACCTGGTGGGGGTCGCGGATGTTGTGCGCCCAGCGGATGTACATCACCCCGCCCACGTGGTACTTCGCGATCAGTTCGGCGGCGTTGTCCACGCCGATGTCCTTGCGGTTGGCCGCGACATCGGCCGGATCGGGGTGGGTGGCCGAATGGCCGTACACCCGCATCACGAAGAGCTGGCCGATCTTCTGGTCCAGCGTCATCCGGCCGATGAGCTCGTCGATCCGCCGGCGTTCGCGCTCATGGTCCCGGCCGGGATCCGTGGCGGCTCGTGAGGGCGTCGCCGAAGGGCCGCCGGAACCGGCGGTGGTGCGGCGCGCGGGGGCCGCGGGCGCGGGGGAGCTGTTCGTCGGCGCACTGCAGGCACCGGCCGCGGCGGCGGCCAGGGTGGCGGTGAGCAGGGCGCGGCGAGACGTCGTCGTGTGCACCCGCACTCCTTCCATGGGACGTTCGGAGGGGGTGGCCGAAGGTGGTGCAGGACACGCTGGGACACAAAGCGTGGCCGGGTCAAGGAGAGTTGGACTTTCCGACGGCCCGGAAGCGTAAAGGAAAAGACTCGTTAAAGACGGGGATCTGGTGCTCGTGCGAAACCGGCGCTAATGTACCGATCGGGTATGCGCACTATTTGTACGCGGCATCCGGTCTCGCTTAGGTTCCGTTTTCATGACCCCATCGACGGGTGCCAAGCCCCCCACACATATCGCCATGTTCGGCATCGCGGCGCACGGGCACGTCAACCCGAGCCTGGAGGTGATCCGCGAGCTGGTGGCCCGCGGGCACCGGGTTACCTACGCCATTCCCGAGTCGTTCGCCGAGAAGGTCGCCGAGACCGGCGCCGAGCCGAAGACCTATACCTCGGTTCTCCACGGTGAGAATGTGCCGGGCGCCAGAGGCTCCGACCTGATCGACTACATCGAGCCGTTTCTCACCGAGGCCGAGCAGGCGCTGCCGCAGCATCTGGCGGCCTACGAGGGCGATGAGCCGGATCTGGTGATGTACGACGTCACGGCGTACCCGGCGCATGTCCTCGCCCATCGCTGGGGCGTGTCCGCCGTCGAGCTGGCGCCCAGCTTCGTGCCCTGGGACGGCTACCGCGAAGAGGTCTTCGAGCCGATGTACGCGCGGCTGCGGTGCTCCGAGCGCGGCCGCGCCTACTACGCGCGCTACCGCGCCTGGCTGGAGGACAACGGACTGGCCGGCACCGACCCCGACCGGCTCATCGGCCGCCCCAGCCGCTGTCTCGCCCTCATCCCCGAGCTGCTCCAGCCGAACGCCGACCGCGTCGACCCCTCCGTCTACAGCTTCGTCGGCGGCTGCCAGAGCGCCCGCCGCGAGGTGGCGGAGTGGCGCCGCCCCGAGCGGGCTGCCGAGACCGACCGGATCCTGCTGGTCTCGCTCGGCTCGACCTGGACCAAGGAGCCCGGCTTCTACCGCGCCTGCGTCGCGGCGTTCGGCGATCTGCCGGGGTGGCATGTGGTGCTGCAGATCGGCGAGTTCGTCGACCCGGCCGACCTCGGCGAGATCCCCGCCAACGTCGAAGTGCACAGCTGGATACCGCAGTTGAGCATCCTGCGGAAGGCCGACGCCTTCGTCACCCACGCGGGTGCGGGCGGCGCCCAGGAGGGGCTGGCCTGCGGGGTGCCGATGGTCGCCGTACCGCAGGCCGTCGACCAGTTCAGCAACGCGGACACCCTCGAAGCGCTCGGGGTCGGCCGCCATCTGCCCAAGGAGGAGGCCACCGCCCCGGCGCTGCGCAAGGCGGTGCTCGACCTGGTGGACGACCCCGAGGTGGCCGCCCGCTGCGCCACGCTCAAGGCGCGGATGGCCGCCGAGGGCGGACCGGACCGCGCGGCGGACCTGATCGAGGCGGAGCTGCCCGTCTGAACGGTCGCCCTAGGGGCGCACCGGCCCCCCTGGGCGCCCCTAGGGTGCCCCCCGGTGTGCCCCTTGGGCGCCGCCGACGCTCTGGGAGGGGTGTCGCGTCGGCGGCGGGGTGCTGCTGGCCGCGGGCGGCGGAGAGGTGGTCAGCGACGCAGCCAGCGGCGAGGCCGATTACCGCCATGCGGAGACTCCCCATCAGCACACCGCTTCGACGCGTCGCGGCGCGCGCCGGTTCCGCGACGGGTGTGCGGAGAGAGATTCGGCAGGGTGGGGCGTACGCGCCCCGAGTGGTTGCGCCGGGCAGCCAGTTGAGTCGGTGCCCTGCCGGTGCCCTGCCGTTGTCTGCCGGTGCCTGCCGGTGCTCAGACCGTGCGCCGCGGCCACAGGTCGCCCAGCAGCCGCACCGTTTCGGTGATGGCGGGGCGGCGGGCCGCGCCGGTGCGCCACAGGGCGTACAGCCGCCGCACCGGGACCGGCTCCAGGGGCAGCGCCAGCACCTCGTCCGGCAGCGGACCGCGTCCCAGGCGGGGCATGAGGGCGACGCCGAGACCGGCCGCCACCAGGGCGATCTGGGTGTGGTTCTCGGCCGTTTGATACGCCAGGTCCGGCTCATGGCCCGAGGCGCGCAGCGTACGGACCAGCCAGTCGTGGCACACCGACCCGGGCGGCTGACAGATCCACCGCTGCCCCGGCAGGTCCTCGCGGCGCAGCGTCCGCCGTGCGGCCCGCTCGGCCAGCGGATGTCCGGCCGGGACGAGCAGATCGCACAGGTCGTCGCCGATGACCGCCCGTTCCAGCCCCTCCGGGGCGGGCAGCGGGGCGATGTCCCAGTCATGGGCCACCGCCAGGTCGATGACTCCCTGCGTCACCAGGTCCACCGACAGATGCGGATCCACTTCGAGCAGCCGGGCGTCCAGGGAGGGGTGTTCGGCCGCGAGAGCGGCCAGCACCACGGGCATCAGCCCGCGCGCCGCCGAGGCGAAGGCGCCGATCACCAGCCGGCCCGTGGGCTGTCCGCGCCGCTCCTCCAGGGTGGTCTCGGCCTCCTCGACGATGGCGAGCAACTGCTGGGCGGTGGCGGCCAGATGGCGGGCCGCGTCGGTCAGCGCGATACCCCGGCCCTGCCGCTCCAGAAGGGTCGTCCGGGTCTCCCGCTCCAACTTGGCGATCTGCTGCGATACGGCGGACGGGGTGTAGCCGAGCGCGATCGCGGCGGCGCTGACCGAGCCGTGCACGGACACCGCGTGCAGCGCCCGCAGCCGGGCCAGATCCAGCATGGGCCCTCCCCTCCTTGGCTGTCGCCTTTGGCTGTCGCCACATCGTTGACCGGTCCCGCATCTTTAACCGTTACTGCATCCAAGCATGAAGACATCCGCGCTGGTGCTACAAGGTCCCGGCGCCTGATCCTCGATCCATGCGACCTGTGCACATAGCCCTCGCCGTGCTGGTCACGGCCCTGTGGGGGGTCAACTTCGTGGTCATCGAGATGGGCCTCGACCACTTCCCGCCCCTGCTCTTCTGCGCCCTGCGATTCCTGGTGGCCGCGCTGCCCGCCGTCTTCCTGGTCGGCCCGCCGAGGGTCGCCTGGCGATGGGTCCTGGGGGTGGGGCTGGCCCTGGGCGTGGCCAAGTTCGGGCTGCTGTTCATCGGGATGCACGAGGGGATGCCCGCCGGGCTCTCCTCGCTGGTGCTGCAGATCCAGGCGGTGTTCACCGCGCTGTTCGCGGCCGTCGTGCTCGGCGAACGCCCCGGTCGGCGGCGGTTGCTGGGCATGGCCGTCGCCCTCGCCGGGATCGCGGTGGCCGCCGTGGACGAGGGCACCGCCGGGCCGCTCATCGGCTTCGTCCTCGTCGTCGCGGCGGCCGCCTTCTGGGGTGTCTCCAACGTCCTCACCCGCAAGGCGGCGCCGCCCGATGCCCTGAACTTCATGGTGTGGGTGAGCGTGGTGCCCGTACTGCCACTGCTCGGGCTCTCGCTGATGTTCGAGGGCGCGGACCCCGACCTGGACGCGCTGAGCAGGCTCGACTGGGCCGGAGTGGGCGCGATCGTCTATGTCGCCTGGGTCACCACCGTGTTCGGCTTCGGGGTCTGGGGCTTTCTGCTGCGCACCTACGACGCCTCGACGGTCGCCCCCTTCTCGCTGCTGGTGCCGGTCTTCGGGATGTCCTCGGCGGCGCTGGTGCTGGGGGAGGGGATCAGCGCACCGCGCTGGCTGGCGGCGGCGCTGCTGGTGGGCGGCGTGGCCCTGACCTCGCTCCCGCGCCCACCGCGCCTTCGGCGCGGGGCGGGCGGGGCGCGCGTTCGGCGCGGGGCGGGCCGCCGATCTGAGGTGCCCGGGGTGGGCGCCCGGCCGGATGTGCCTGGGGTGGGCCTCCGCCCTGAGGCGCCTGGGGTGGGCCTCCGTCCCGAGGTGCCCGGGTCGGGCCTCCGTCCCGAGGTACCCGGGTCGGGCCTCCGTACCGAGGCACCTGGGTCGGGTCCCCGATCCCGCGGGGCGGGCCGCCGATCTGAGGTGCGCTGGGCGGGCGCCCGGCCGGATGTGCCTGGGGTGGGCGCGCTGCCAGATGCGCCTGGGGTGGGCCTCCGTCCCGGGGTACCCGGGTCGGGCCTCCGACCTGAGGCGCCTGGGTCGGGCCCCCGATCCGAGGCGAACGAGTCGGACCGCCGCCCCGAGCCGCTTCTGCCGGAGTCGGTCGGTTCCGAGCTGGACGGCTCCGAGCCGAGCGGCCGCGAGCCCGGGGCTGTCGGGGACCCGGCGTGGTCAGGCCGCGTCGGTCAGCAGGCGTAGCAGGTGCTCCCGGCCCGGGGCCAGCAGCTCCGGGAACTCCCGGGCCTGCGGATACCACCGCTTCTCGTACTCCCAGCACAGCCAGCCGTCCCAGCCCTCACGGCTGAGCAGCTCCACGCACTCGGTCAGCGGCAGCACCCCTTCGCCCAGCGGCAGCGGGGTGGTGTCGTCGGCCGAGGCGATGTCCTTGACCTGGACGTAGCCCAGATGCGGGAAGAGCGCCGGATAGCTGGTGGCCGGGTCCTCACCGCCCAGCCAGGTGTGCATCACATCCCAGATCGCCCCGACGCTGCCATGGCCCACCAGGCCGAGGACCCGGGCCGCGTCCGCGCCCGTCCGATGCGAGTCGTGGGTCTCCAGCAGCAGCCGTACGCCGAGGTCGGCGGCGCGGGGCGCGGCCGCGGCGAGCCGCCGGGCGGCCGTGGCGTCGGCCTCCTCCGGGCTCTGCTCCCCGCCGCCGGGGAAGACCCGGACATGGCGGGCGCCCAGGTCGTGGGCGAGCTCCAGCAGCTCCCGCAGCCCGGCCAGCACCGGCTCGTCCGGCCCGGCCTCGGCGGCGCGCACATATCCGGCGACGGTGAGGATCTCGATCCCGGCGTCCCGGAACTCCGCCGCCACCCTGGCCCGTTCATCCGCGCCGATCCCCGGGTGCACCGGCTCCTCGGGGTGGGCGCGCAGCTCCACGCCGTGGTATCCGGCCCCGGCGGCGAGCCGGGCGACGTCGGGCATGGGCATACCGGGGACGCCGAGAGTGGAGAAGGCGAGCTTCATGCGGGCTCCCTTGATGGGGGTCGTGCGGTACGTGGGGATCTTCCTGCCCTGCATCCCGGACGCTAAGCAGGGGCACGAGTCGGGTCAATCCTGACCTCACGCCTACGGCGTGTCTTGGCGGGCAGGTCGTGGCCCACCGCCCGGGCCCGCGGGCGCCCGGTGCCCTGCGCGGTCGTCCGGGCCCGTCGGGGCCGTGGCCGCTCGGCCCGCAGCGTGCGGGCTATGCCTGCCTCGGCGGCCCGTTACGTCGTGGCCGACCGCCCGGTTCTGCGGGCGCCCCGCGCCCCCGTGGGGCGGCCGCCTCACCGGATGGGCGTGTCCGTCGACCCCGTGGGGAATTCCTCGATGCCGAGTACCTGAAGCAGCTGCAGCCGTTCGCGGGTCTCGGCGTCCGCCGGGGTGAGCACCAGCAGGAGCTGGCCCTGGTCGGGGGTGACCAGGGTCTCGCAGTCCATCACCAGGCGGCCCACCCGCGCGTGCAGCAGGGTCTTGCGGTCGGCGCGCCGGACCGCCACCTCGTGCTCGGCCCAGAGCCGGCGGAAGTCGGCGCTCGCGGCCCGCAACCGGTCGATGAGTCCGGTGACCGTGGGGTCGCCGGACCGGCGGCCGGCGGCCGCGCGCAGGTCGGCCACGAGCTGGCGGGCGTGGTGCTCCCGATCCTCGGGCGGGGCGACGGCGCGCTCGGCGGGGTCGGTGAACCAGCGGTAGGCGATGTAGCGCCGGTCGCCGGTGAAGCCGGTGTGGTCGCCGGTCAGCAGGACGGCCGCACGGTTCTGGGCGAGGACCTCGCCCAGGTCGGACAGGACCAGGGCCGGGTTGTCGCCGAGCAGGTCGAGCATGCGGATCAGACCGGCGCGCGCCAGGCCGGCCACCCCGTCCGCGGGCGGGGGCCGGTGCCCGGCCAGGTGGAACAGGTGGTCGCGCTCGTCCTCGGAGAGGCGCAACGCCCGGGCCAGCGCGCCGAGCAGCTGGGGCGAGGGCTGACTGCTGCGGCCCTGTTCCAGGCGGACGACGTAGTCCACCGACATGCCCGCGAGCATGGCCACCTCTTCCCGGCGCAGGCCGCTGGTCCGGCGCCGGGGGCCGTCGGTGATGCCGACCTCGGCCGGGCGGATCGCCTCGCGGCGGCGGCGCAGGAAGTCGGCGAGCTGGTCACGTTCCATCTCCCCAGGGTCCCTCGCGGCGGGCGGACCATCCAGGGAGCGGCTCTCCCACGATGAACGCTCCGCTCCCATGGGCCGCGGCGCGGGCGCAGGGTGGGCGACAGATCGAGACCAGATCGACGAAAGCTCGACGACAGATCGACGACGAAGGAGAACGCGATGCAGACGCGAACCCTGGGCAGCACCGGCCCGGCCGTATCCGCCATGGGGCTGGGCGGCATGAGCATGTCGGGTGCGTACGGCGCCGCCGACCGTACGGAGAGCATCGCCACCGTGCACGCCGCGCTGGAGGCCGGCGTCACGCTGATCGACACCGCCGACTTCTACGCCATGGGCCACAACGAACTGCTGCTCGCCGAGGCGCTGCGCGGCCGCGATCGCGACAGCTACACGCTGAGCGTCAAGTTCGGCATGCTGCGGGGGCCCGGCCCCGGCGCCGCTGGGCATGACGGCCGTCCCGAGGCGGTGAAGAACTTCCTGGCCTACTCGCTGACCCGGCTGGGCACCGACCACATCGACATCTACCGCCCCGCCCGGCTGGACCCCGCGGTGCCGATCGAGGAGACGGTGGGCGCGATCAAGGAGATGATCGACGCCGGGTACGTACGGCACCTCGGCCTCTCGGAGGTCGACGCGGCGACGATCCGCCGGGCGCATGCCGTGCACCCGGTCGCCGACCTGCAGATCGAGTACTCGCTGATCTCCCGCGCGGTGGAGGCGGACGTCCTGCCCACGCTCCGCGAGCTCGGCATCGGACTGACCGCGTACGGAGTCCTGGGCCGCGGCCTCATCTCCGGGCACTGGACCCCCGACCGCACCGCCGACCCCGGCGACTCCCGCGCGTTCAGCCCGCGGTTCGCGAGCGAGAACGTGGCACACAACCTCGCCCTCGTGGACGCGCTGCGCCGGGTGGCCGAGGCGAAGGGGTGCACCGTCGCCCAGCTGGCCATCGCCTGGGTCTTCGCACAGGGCGAGGACATCGTGCCGCTGATCGGCGCCCGCACCCGCGAGCGGCTGGCCGAGGCACTGCCCGCGACGGAGCTGGACCTCACCGCCGACGACCTCGCCGAGATCGAGAAGGCGATGCCCCGGGGCGCGGCACGCGGCGACCGCTACCCGTCCGCGTTCATGTCCGGCCTCGGCGTGGGGAACTGAGCCGGGCTCGCTGTGGCGCAAGCGCTCCGCGGGAAGTGTTGCGAGGTGCGGTCGTTCATCCGCGGCTGTGTCGTGGCTGGTCGCGCCGACGCGGCGGAGCCGCATATCGACACAGCCCCGCGCCCCTTCGGGGCGCACCCGAATGAGTTCAGCCCGCCGTCAGCCGCCATAGCGAGGTGACCTCCGCCGCGCGGGCCGTGTGGAGGGGGTCGGTGGGGTCCAGGGCGCGGGGGTGGGCGGGGCGGATGTCCAGGCGGGCCGCGACCGTCAGGCCCGCCGTGGCGAAGGCGGCCAGGAGTTCGGCGCGTGGCCGCAGGCCGAGGTGTTCGGCGAGGTCGGAGAGGATCAGCCAGCCCTCGCCGCCGGGGGTCAGATGCCCGGCCAGGCCGTTCAGGAAGCCGCGCAGCATACGGCTGGACGGGTCGTAGACCGCGTATTCGAGCGGTGAGGAGGGTCGGGCCGGGACCCACGGCGGGTTGCAGACCACCAGCGGGGCGCGGCCCGGCGGGTAGAGGTCGGCCTCGACCACCTCGATCCGCTCGGACAGGTCCAGACGGGCCGCGTTCTCGCGGGCGCACCCCAGCGCCCGCGCGTCCTGGTCGGTGGCCACCACTCGCCGGATGCCGCGCCGGGCGAGGACGGCGGCCAGGACGCCGGTTCCGGTGCCGATGTCGAAGGCCAGCTCCCGCGTGGGCAGCGGGGCCTCGGCCACCAGGTCGACGTACTCGCCGCGCACCGGCGAGAAGACCCCGTAGTGCGGATGGATGCGGTCGCCGCCCAGCGCCGGCACCTCGACGCCCTTACGGCGCCACTGGTGCGCGCCGATCAGCCCGAGTAACTCCGGCAGCGAGGTCACCGACGCCCGCCCGCTCGCCGGGCCGTACGCCTCGGCGCACGCCTGCCGCACGTCCGGCGCCCGGCGCAGCGGGATGCCGAAGTCCGCGTCCAGCGGCACCAGCAGCATCCCCAGCAGCCGGGCCCGCCGGGACTGGGCCTGGCGGTGCCGGTGGAACACCTCGGCCGGTGACGCCGCCGGGGCCCGCCGCTCCTTGGCCCGGCGTGGTCCGCGGTCGATCCGGCGGGCCAGCGCGGTGAGCAGCTGACGGGCGCCCTGGTAGTCGCCGCGCCACAGCAGCGCGGTGCCCTCGCAGGCGCGGCGGTGGGCGGTGCCGGCGGGCATCCGGTCGTCCGCCACCTCGATCCGCCGGGGCGGCGGCGTGCCGTTCTCGGAGCGCCAGTGGGCGGTCCGGGTCCGGCCGTCCTCGGTCCACTCGATGACCTGCTGGGTACTCAGGGGTACACCCTTTGCTCTTGTGCCGTTCCGACGTGCCGCACGGGTGCGTCGTATGGACGTTCCCCGTGTGATTCCCGCGTGCTGTACGGGCCTGCGTGTGCGCCGATCCTTCCCGTACGGGACCCGCCCGCGCGAGCGGATTTCCGGTCGAGGTGACGACTCGTCACCTGTGCGACCGGGAAGGCGCCCGCCGGGGCGGACGCCGTTCGGCGGCTTGACGGCCGGTTAGTGGCGGTTCGAGCCTGTTCATGACTGTTCGAGCCGGTTCGGGACGGTGCGGGACGGCTCAGGGCGGCTCAGGACGCGTCGATGTCGATCCGCGTCACCTTGCCCTTTTCATCGGCGACGGTGACGTCCAGGAGCGCGCTCGTGTTCGTTCCGAGGTAGGTCAGGTTCTTCGCGTCGAAGACCCAGCACTCGGTCGTGGTCTGGTCACGCTTCTCGCGAGGGGTGTACGTGAGGCCGATACCGGACCGGCCCGCGCCGTCCTTGACGTTCTCCACGACGCGGACGTCCGGCAGTTTGGCCACGGCACGGTAGAGCGCGGCATTGAACTCGGGCAGCAGGGTGGCCTGATCGAGGATGGCTGAGACGTTCTCGAAGACCGTCTCGGTCAGCCGGGATTTCACCACCCCGCTGTCGCTCTTGAGCTTCTTCAGCAGCGCGTCGGGGTCGGTGGGGAGGGCCTCGAGCTGCCGGACGGTCCGAACTCCCGGAGACATGGCGATGTCCTCGGTCTCGTTGTGGACGGGTTCGCCGCTGGGGGACAACCCGGTGAGGTGCCGGAGACCGTCCCGCTTGCCGGACACGGGCTGCCACTCCTCACTGCGGACGTTCCCCTCGTACGTCTTGGTGCCCGTGACCTTCCCCTTGGAGTCCCGTACGAGCTTCGAGGGACCGCCCCACGTGGACGAGGGTCCCTGGGACCTGGTGTAGATGAACTGGTCGTCACGGGCCTTGACCGCCGGGCGGTCGGCCGCCGCCACGGCGATCCGGTCCAGCAGCTGTACGGCCTGCCGGTGCTCGGCCCTGGGGTCACCGCCGACGCCGGTGGCGCCGCCCTCGCCGTCCCGCAGACCGTCGACCGCCACCGCGCCCACGACCACGGCGGTGGCCAGCGCCAGCGGTGCCGCGATGAGGACGAGGCGGCGTCGGGGGCGCCGGGGTGCGGGCGGCGCGGATGCCGTGTCCGGCGTACCCGACAGTTCGTAGACGGTCTCGTTGCTGATGGTCTCGTCGCTGATCTGCTTCATCAGATGCTCCTTCAGGACGCGGTGGCGGTCCTGCCGGAGCACCGGACGGCCCGGGGCGGGCAGCAACTCGGCCAGCTCCTGGGGGTCGACCGGCTGATCGGCTCGTCGCGGGTTGGTGTTCATCGCTTCTTCTCCTGCGTGGACCGGGCCGCCTGATGGCGGCTGACCGGTATCTGTCCGACCATCGCCGCGCGTTGCACCGCGCCCTGCCCGGCGCCGCCGTCCGCGTCCCGCGTGGGGAGTCCGCTGCGCACGCCTCGCGTGCCGCCGTCGCTGTCCGCGTCCCGCGTGCCGCCGTCGCTGCCCGTGGCGTCGCTGTCCGTGCTGCCCGTGACGTTGCCGCCGCCCGTGCCGCGGGCGAGTTCGAGCTCGGTGAGCTTGCGCAGGCGCTTTCTCGCGCGCGAGAGCCGGGCCCGTACGGTGCCGGTGGCCACGCCCAGGGCCTCGGCCACCGTCGCGGCGTCCAGCCCCTCCCACACGCAGAGCGTGAACACCTCGCGCTCCCCGCGGCGCATCGTGCGCAACGCCTTCTGCGCGGCGGCCAGTTCCTCGGTGTCGGCCAGGCGCTGGGTCACCTCGTCGGCGAAGTCCGGAACGGGGTCCGGGGGCGGGAGTTTGGCGAGCGCGGTCCGGTGTCTTCGCGCCGCCCGCGTGGTGTTGCGCGTGACGTTCGTCGCGATGCCCAGCAGCCACGGGCGGAGGCTGTCGTCCCCCGGAAGCAGCCGCTCCCGCAGCCGCCACGCCTCCAGGAAGGTGAGCGACACGATGTCGTCGGCCATGCCCCCGTCGCCGGTCAGCCGGATGGCATGCCGGTAGACCACCGAGGCGCACTCGTCGAAGAGCTGCCCGAAGGCATCCGGATCCCCGGCTCGCACGCGAGTGCGCAGTGATGTCTCCACACTCCCCCCTGTCCACCGCGCGGACCGCGTTGCGGTGATCTGCGTCACAGAGTGCTCCGCCGGGTGCGCCGTGACGTCCCGTCGTTCGTCCGCGGCGCCCGTCGTGGCTGGTCGCCCACGCGGCGGAGCCGCATATCGACACGGCCGCGGCGGAGCCGCACATGGACACAGCCCCGCGCCCCTTGGCGGCGCTGCTGAACCGCGGCCGACTTCACCAGGTCCGCTGGGACGCGCACGGCGCATCCCCCGGACCGTGGGCGGACCGACGCGGACCGCGGGCGGACCGACGTGGACCGTGGGCGGACCGACGTGGACGGCAGGCGGACCGACGCGGACCGCAGGCCGTCAGTCGTGCTCCGGGCCCCGTAGCGCGAGTCGCCAGTCCTGGCCGACCAGAGGCGAGCCATAGCCGCGGTGCGGCTTCTCGGCGATCAGCTCGAACCCGGCGCGCTCGTAGATCCGGCGGGCGGAGGTCAGGACGTCATTGGTCCACAGCACGAGATCGCGGTAGCCCGCCTCGCGTGCGAAGTCGACACAGGTGCCGACCAGCCACTCGCCGAGCCGCCGTCCGCGCGCCTCCGGTTCGACGAGCAGCAGCCGCAGCCGGGCCGTATCGGGCTGCTCGTCCCGGACGCACATCACCGAGCCGACGGGACGGCCGTCGAGCTCCGCGATCCACGCCCGCTCGCGGGCCGGGTCGTGGCCCGCGCCGAACTCCCCGACGATCCGGGCCACCAGGGCCTCGAACTCGGCGTTCCACCCGAACTCCCGGGCGTACACGGCGCCGTGGCGCTGCACGATCCAGCCCAGGTCGCCCGGCTCCAGCCCGCGCAGCCGCACCTCGGGCTCGGCCGGGCCGGTGAGCGCGTGCCGCGCGGTCGCCAGCGCCTCCCGCAGCCGCCCCAGCTCGTTCCGGGGGAACTTGGCCAGCAGCCTGGTCACCGCCTCGTGCGACCGCCGGTCGAGATCGTCGGCCGCCGCCCGGCCCTCGGCGGTGAGCAGCACCTCCTGGAAGCGGGCGTCCCGGTGGTGGCGCTCGCGCGTCACCAGCCCCCGCTCCTCGAACCGGCTGAGCGTCCGGCTCAGATGCGCGGCGGTGACCCCGAGCTGCTCCCGGAGGGCCGAGACGTGGGTGCGCTCCCGCCGCGCCAGCTCGTAGAGGATGCGGGCCTCGCTCAGCGTGTACGGGGTGTTGAGCTGCCCGGGGTAGTCGAGGACGCCGATCAGGCGGGTGTACATCCGGTTGAAGTCGCGGACCTCGTCCACGGCCAGATCGAGATTGTCGCGCGGGCCCATCCGGCACCCCTCCGTACCCCTGTGTCGATTTCGCTTGACCTCATAGTTGCGCCAGATCAAGTATTTGGGAAGGGGGGGTCCCCTGCGGGAGGGGGAGATGTTCGGCGGCGACCGCAACGCGGACGCGTTTCGAGTTCGCCCCCGGCCCGCGCGGCGGGCGGGCGCTCCTTCGTGTGCCCGATGCCTGCTGGGCTTCCCACGGCTCCCCCCTCCGGGCGTACCGTGGCCCAAAGACCTTCTGGCGGTGGTGTATCAGATGACTGATCTGTCCGTTGGCAAGCGACTGGTCCGGCTTCGCGACATTCGCGACCTCACGCAAGAGCAACTCGCCGACCGCGCCGGCGTGTCCGTCGACACCATCCGCAGGTTGGAGCAGGGCACCCAGCGGGGAGCGAGAATCGCCACGTATCAGAAGCTGGCGGGCGCACTCGACATCGAACTCGCCCGCCTGCTGGGCCAGCCCACCATGACGCGATCCCTCGCGCCCGACGGCGGAGTCATCGCCTTGCGGGCCGCCATCCAGGCCCCGGGCGATCTGCCGGGGCTGGACCTGTGCGGCGCGGACAGTGACGCGCCCGGCCCGGACGATCTCCGCCCGGTCATGGAGCAGGCCCAGAGGCACTATCGGCTCGGCCAGTTCACCGACCTGGTCGGCATGCTGCCCGGGCTCGTGAGCGATCTGAAGGCGGCCACCCGCGAGGCCGAGGGCGGCCCCGACCACGACACGGTGTGGTCGATGTCCGCCGCCGCACACATCATCGTCGCCGACGTGGCCGCGCAGTTGGGGCAGACCGACCTGGCCTACACCGCGGTGGAGCGAGCCATGCAGGCCACGGCGCGCGCGAGCGACGAGCTGCGGCACGCTCTCGCCGTCTCGACGCTTTCGCTTGTGCTCCTGCGGCAGGGCCGATGGAGCGATGCCCAGCAGGTGGCGACCCGCAGGGCGGCCGAGATCGAGCCGCGCTTCTCCGACCGCAACCCTGAGAAGTTCGCGATGTTCGGGATCCTGCTGCTGTCCGGTGCCGTCTCGGCGGCACGGGCGAACCGCGATGAGTCCGACAGCACAAAGGACGACGCGCTCACCTTCCTCAGGCAGGCGGAGGCGGCGGCCGCGCTGTCCGGCCCGGTACGGGTGCGAGGCACCGCCTTCGGCCCGGCGAGCGTGGGCATGCAGGCCACCACCGTCCAGGTGTCGCTCGGCCACCCGGACAAGGCTTTGGCCACAGCCAGTGGGGTCAACATGGATGAGCTGCCGTGGAAGATCTCGCGCGCCAGGCACCGGCTGGATCTGGCATTCGCCCGCTACCAGACGCATGACGACGAGGGCGCCCGCGATGTGCTGCTCACCCTCGACGAGGAGCATCCCGAGTGGCTGACCCACCAGATGCTCGCCGCCTCCACCGTGGGGGGACTGCTGGAGACCGAGCGGCGCCGCGACCGGGACCTGCGAAAGCTCGCGGTGCGGCTGGGCGTGGACCCGGCGGCATGAACAAGTGCCGTAGTCCCGCCGAAAACTGAGGCTGGGCTACGGCACTTCGTCACTGGGGCGTAATCGCGCGCACACCTAGCGTGATCCGTATCGCGGCGGCGTTGCCCCTTGCTCCCGCCAGGAATTTGTTCGGCGCCGCCCCTCGCAGATCAGCAGGGGAGCCCGACGTGACGACCAGAGCCTTACCGTGGACACCGCCGCCCGCCACGGATGTCCAGGCGTTACCCGCAGGCAAGTGGTGGGATGCCGTAAGAGCCGCGCCGACCGTCGGGGAACGCGCCCTAAAGCTCCTCGGCGACGAGAACGGCGCCGTCATCCAGGACAAGTACGGCACCCTGTACTGGCTCGTCGCGGTGGGCTCGGCCACGAGCTGGCAGCTGCGGCAGGTGCGGGTCCTGACCGAGCTGGCGGACGAGTGCACCTACCTCGGCGTGCCGCCCAACTCCTGGACCACGCCGCCCGGCACCCACTGGCGTGTGCCGCTCTCCGTCGATCACTACCTGACCGATGCCTGGAAGCTGTGGGGAGCGCTGGCCGAGGCCGACCGTGTCGAACTCGGCCCCGTCCCGCAAGGGCGCCAGACCTGCTACCGCTGCGAGCTGCCCACCGACGAGCCGGTCATCGTGGACGTCCAGCACGGCGGCAGCGGACCCGGCCGCACGGTGTACGCCTGCCCGACCCACGCCCTGGCCCACCGGCGCGACCCGGTCGCCGAGGCCGCCGCCATGCGCCGCGCCCGCGAACGGGGGCACACCCGGTGACGGAAGAGGAGCGCACCGAGCAGGAGCGGGAGCGGATAGCGGAACTGCTGGCCCCGGGCCGGAAATGGGTCTTCGGCCAGCTCCAGGGCTGGAACTGCGCCCTGTGCGCGGCACGCCTCTACGCGGACCGGCCGATCTGCACGGTGGAGGTGGACTACGGCGGCGTCACCGAGACGTGCCGGCTGTACGTCTGCGCCCCCTCGTGCGAGGCGGCCCGCGCCGCATGCGAGGCGGCCCGCGCCGCACAGCGCCCCGTCCCGCCGGACGGCGGCAGCGCGGCGATCCGCGCGCCCCGCCAGCGGACCGGGGCATAGACGGGGCGGGGCGCCACTCACGGGCTCGGCTCCGCCGAAGCGTTCAGCCGCGCGGCGGGGCCGTCGAGGCGCGAGCCATCAGTTCGGCGCGGACCATCGCCACCCCGCCCGGCGGCTGCGGCTCGCGGCCCAGGGCCAGGCGCCCGGCCCGCGCCCCGCCTCGTGCAGAGGCGGCCACCCCGGCTGAAGCATCGCTCGGCCACGTCGAGACGCGGCACCCGGCCCGCCCGTCACCGGCGCCGAAACCGCCAATCCGGGTCGCGGGGGTTGACAGGGATCGCTGGGCGGCACAGCCTTTGGCAACGTTGTCATCCCGGTTCGGCGCGAGGGCGTGCGGAGCCGGTTCGGCTTGCGTTTGTCTGATGGGACGTCACATAACATGACAGAACAGTCGGGTCCGTCACGCCTTCCGTCGCGACGCACCGTCGTCGCCACGGGAACCACGCTGCTGGCCTCGCTCGGCCTCGGATCCGTGCTCCCCGTGCCGCATGCTGCCGCCGTCCCCACCGGCGCGTCGGCCGAGCCCCCCGGCTCCGGCGAACTGGCCCTCTACCGCCCCGTCTCGGTCTCCTCGACGGCCTACGCCGCCACGCCCGGCACCTTCGTGGTCGACCGGCTGTCCTCCCCGGGCGTCAGGGGCAGCGGATGGCGCGCCGAGGGCGGTGACCCGCAGTGGGTGGCCGTCGACCTCCAGTCGGCCTGCGAGGTCACCCACATCCGTCTGACCTTCGAGGCGGATTCCTCGGATCCGGTCTACACGCCGCCCACTTCGGGCAATGTGCACAGCGGCACCACCGGCAAGGAGATCCAGTCGAGCTACCCGCTGGTCTTCGTCGTGGAGACGTCCCTGGACAACACGTCCTGGACCACCGCGTACCGCAGCACGGCGGGCACCGGCGGTGTCGTGGACATCCGGCCCGCCCGGCCGGTGCGGGCCCGCCATGTACGCCTGACCTCCCAGAAGCGCTCCAGCCCGCTGCCGCTCGGACTCAACGGCTTCGAGGTGTACGGCACTGCCGGGGACCACCGCCCCCCGGTCACCGGCTGGACCGACTGGGGCACCCACAAGGGCGAGGCGCCCCGGCTCACGGTCGCCCACGACGGCACCGTACCCGTGGCGTCGGGCTGGCGGCTCACCATGGACGACTGGGCCGACGACGACGGCGCCCGGCTGTCGAAGACGTCCGTGGACACCAGCACCTGGCTGCCGGCGACCGTCCCCGGCACGGTGCTCGGTTCGCTCGTGGAGCAGGGCAAGCTGCCCGACCCGGTGGCGGGCCTGAACAACCTCCGCATTCCGGAGGCCCTGTCGCGCCACTCCTGGTGGTACAAGCGGGACTTCGCGCTGCCCCGCGGTCTGCGCACCGGCGCCGGCCGGCGTGTGTGGCTGGAGTTCGACGGCGTCAACCACAAGGCGGACGTGTGGCTGAACGGCGAGCGGGTCGGCGACCTGACGTACCCGTTCGCCCGTGCCGCGTTCGACGTCACCCGGCGGCTCGCGGGGGACGGCGAGAACGCGCTCGCCGTGCGCATCACCCCGATGCCGGTGCCCGGCAGCCCGGGGGACAAGGGCCCGGAGGGCGAGTCGTGGGTGGACGCCGGCGCGTCGTCGATGAACCTCAACTCCCCGACGTACCTCGCCTCCTCGGGCTGGGACTGGATGCCCGCGGTGCGCGACCGCGCGGCCGGCATCTGGAACCACGTCCGGCTGCGGTCGACCGGGCACATCGTCATCGGTGACCCGCGGGTGGACACCGTCCTGCCGAAGCTGCCGGACGTCTCGGTCGCCGAGCTGACGATCGTCGTCCCGGTCCGCAACGCCGACTCCGTCGACCGCCGTACGACGGTCACCGCGTCCTTCGGCGGCGTCCGGGTGTCCAAGGCCGTCACCGTGCCGGCCGGCAAGAGCGTCGACGTCGTCTTCGCCCCCGACGCCTTCGGGCAGCTGCGGCTGCGCGACCCCGAGCTGTGGTGGCCGAACGGCCTCGGCGAGCCGAACCTGCACGACCTCACCCTCACCGCGTCGGTCGACGGCTCGGAGAGCGACCGGCGCACCACCCGCTTCGGCATCCGCCAGTTCGGCTACGAGTACAACGTGCCGCTGCCGTTCGCCGCGTCCGGCGACTCGTACACCCAGACGGTCACCTTCGACCGGCGGCAGGCGCGGTACGTCCGGATCAGGTGCGGGACGCGGGCGACCTCCTGGGGCAGCTCGCTGTGGACCCTGGCCGTGCGGGACAGCACCCGGCCGACCCTCGACCTCGCCCTGCACGCGCCCGCCGAGTCGTCGAGCACGGACGGCGACGACCACGGTCCGGGCAACGCGACCGACGGCGATCCGGACACCCGCTGGTCCTCGGCGTTCGAGGACGACCAGTGGATCCGTGTCGACCTGGGCTCGGCGCACTCCGTCGACCAGGTCGACCTCACCTGGGAGCAGGCGTACGCCAAGACCTTCGTCGTGCAGGTCTCCACGGACGACGCCGAGTGGGCCGATGTGACGTCGGTGGACAACGGGGCCGTGCCGCTGCCGTTCAACAACGGCAACGCCAGCCTCCAGGTCGAGGACTTCGACCAGCAAACCGCCCGCTATGTCCGGATCAGCTGCGGTCTGCGCAACACCGGCTATGGCAACTCGCTGTGGTCCCTGGGGGTCATCGACCGCGCCGAGCCCGGGACCGACCTCGCCCTGCGCAAGACGGTGACGGCGTCGACGCAGGAATCCGATCACCCCGCCTCGAACGCCACGGACGGCGACGCGGGTACCCGCTGGTCGTCGCAGTACGAGGACCACCAGTGGATCCAGGTGGACCTGGGCTCCGCGCGGACGTTCGACCGGGTGGCGATCGTCTGGGAGTCGGCGTACCCCAAGAGCTATGTGATCCAGGTGTCCGGCGACGGTGAGCGGTGGACCGACGTCAAGTCCGTGTCGAACGCGCCCGACCCGCTGAAAATCCTCGTCAACGGTGTGCGCGTGCTGGCCCGCGGCGGCAACTGGGGCTGGGACGAACTGCTGCGCCGCATGCCCGCCGACCGCATGGACGCGGCGGTGCGCATGCACCGCGACATGAACTTCACCATGATCCGCAACTGGGTGGGCAGCAGCGACCGGGAGGAGTTCTTCGCCGCCTGCGACCGGCACGGCATCCTGGTCTGGAACGACTTCCCCAACGCCTGGGGCATGGACCCGCCGGACCACGAGGCGTTCATCTCGCTCGCCCGCGACACGGTGCTGCGCTACCGCGTCCACCCGTCCGTCGTGATCTGGTGCGGCGCCAACGAGGGCAACCCGCCCGCCGCCATCGACAAGGGGATGCGCGAGGCGGTGGAGCAGCAGGTGCCCGGCCTGCTCTACCAGAACAACTCGGCCGGCGGCATCATCACGGGCGGTGGCCCCTACGGCTGGGTCGAGCCGGAGAAGTACTTCGACCCCATGACGTACGGCAGCAGGGACTTCGGCTTCCACACCGAGATCGGCATGCCCGTCGTCTCCACCGCGGCGAGCCTGCGCTCCATGACGGGTGACGAGCCGGAGTGGCCGATCAAGGGCGCCTGGTACCACCACGACTGGAGCGAGCGCGGCAACCAGGCGCCCCAGGTGTACAAGGCCGCCATTGAGGCGCGCCTCGGCGAGGCGGGTGACCTGGACGACTTCGCCCGCAAGGCGCAGTTCGTCAACTACGAGAACGCCCGCGCCATGTTCGAGGCGTGGAACGCCAACCTGTGGGACAACGCCTCCGGACTGATGCTGTGGATGTCCCACCCGGCCTGGCACAGCACGGTCTGGCAGACGTACGACTACGACTTCGACGTCAACGGCACCTACTTCGGCGCCCGTTCGGCCTGCGAGCCGCTGCATGTGCAGGCCGACCCGGTGAACTGGCAGGTCATGGCGGTGAACCACACCGCGAGCGAGGTGCACGGCGCGACCGTCACGGCCCAGCTGTACGACCTGTCCGGCCGCCTGCTCGGCAAGCCCAGGACGACCTTGGTGAACGTGGCACGGGCGAGCACCACGAAAGCGTTCGCCGCCCCCTGGTCGGACGGCCTTCCGGCCCTGCACCTGCTGCGCCTCACCCTGAAGGACGCGAAGGGCGGGGAGCTGTCGCGGAACACCTACTGGCGCTACCGCGATCCCGCGGCACTGCGGGAGCTCAACAGGGCGAAGCAGGTGAAGCTGACCGGCGAGGTGGCCGAGGTGACCCGCGCCGCGGACCGCCACGGTCTGACGGCGAGGATCCGCAACCGGGGCTCGTCCGTGGCCGCGATGGTCCGCCTGTCCCTGCTGGAGCGGCCCAACGGCCCCCGGGTGCTCCCCACGCTCTACGGCGACAACTATCTGTGGCTGCTCCCCGGCGAATCCCGCACGGTCGAGTTGTCCTGGCCGTCCACGGCCGGCTCGCCCCGGCACCCGGTGCTGACGGCACAGGCGTACAACAGCCCGGTCGCGACGCTGCGCGGGTGAACGTCCGCGCCCCGGTTTCCGGAACTCGGGCCGGAAACCGGGGCACCGCGTCGGGCGAAGAGATCTCCACGAGTCGGCCGGAGCCGGTGGACACCACAGGGCTCAGCCGCCCGGTGGGTGCGGGGCAGGGGGCTAACCTCGCGGCGGGGCCGTCGAGGCGCGAGCCATCAGTTCGGCGCGGACCATCGCCACCCCGCCCGGCGGCTGCGGCTCGCGGCCCAGGGCCAGGCGCCCGGCCCGGGCGCCCGCCTCGTGCAGGGGCAGCCGCATCGTGGTGAGGGCCGGGACCGCGTCCGCGCTGAAGGGGAGGTCGTCGAAGCCCGCGACCGAGACGTCCTCGGGGATCCGCAGGCCCTGGTCGCGCAGGGCCGCGCAGACGCCGAGCGCGATGGTGTCGTTGGCGGCGACTATGGCGGTCAACCCCCGGTCGCGGCGCAGCAGTTCGAGGGTCGCGTCATAGCCGGAGGCGCGGTCGTACAGGCCGTGCACGGTCAGCCGCTCCATGTCGGCATCGAGACTGTTCACTTCGGCGGCGCCGAGCGCCGCCCGGTGGCCCTCCAGCCGGTGGCGGGTCGTGGTGCGCTCGGCGGGGCCCGCGACATAGCCGATGCGGCGGTGGCCGAGGGTCAGCAGATGTTCGGTGAGGCGGCGGGCGCCGCCGCGGTTGTCGAAGGTGAGGGTGGTCGCGTCCGCGATCGGCGGGCGGCCGCACAGCACCACCCGGGTGCCGGACGCGGCCAGCCGGGACGCCTTGGTGGCCACGGCGGCGGCGTGGTCGGGGTGCTCGACCGCGCCGCCGGTGAGCACGACGGCGGCGGCCCGCTGCCGCTGCAGCAGGGTGAGGTAGTTGAGCTCGCGCTCGGGCGAACCACCGGTGTTGCAGATGACCGCCAGCTTCTCGGCGCCGCGGCCCGGTTCGCCCGCGGGTGCGCCCATCTCGGCCTGCACGGCGCCCGCCATGATGCCGAAGAAGGGGTCCGCGATGTCGTTGACGAGTACCCCGACCAGATCGGAGGTGGCGGCGGCGAGAGCGCTTGCCGGGCCGTTGACCACGTATTCCAGCTCATCGACGGCGCGCAGCACCCGGGTCCGGGTCGATTCCGCGACGGGGTAGTTGCCACTCAGGACGCGCGACACGGTGGCCGCCGAGACCCGAGCCCGTGCCGCCACATCGGCCAGGGTCACTGCCATGTTTCCTCCGTTGGATGGTCACCCGATGGTCACCTTCTGGGACCCCGCGCGCACTGGTTGGCGCCCCCATGCTCTCACTCCATGAGCGGCGCGATTCTGCCGTCCAGGGTCTTGTCCTGTCATCCGGACCATGCCTAGGGTCCTCCCCAGCAAGCGCTTACCCCCGGCGAGGAGCCTCAGCCCATGGCCGCAGCAGCCACCGCCCGTTTCCGTGCCGCAGTGGTCGGCACCGGAGGAATCGTCACCGGCAGCCATCTGCCCGCACTACGTGATCACGCCGACCGTGTGGACCTCGTGGCCGCCGTCGACGTGGCCGCCGACCGACTCGACGCCTTCCGCGCCGCCGCGGCCGAGGACGGCACCTTCGCCGTCACCGGCTACTCCGATGTGGCGGCCATGCTGGAGGCCGAACGCCCCGATCTTGTCCTCATCGGCACCCCGCCCTCCCTGCACCGCGAGCAGACGGTGGCCGCGCTGAAGGCCGGCGCCTGGGTGCTGTGCGAGAAGCCGCTGTGCCTCACGCTCGCCGAGTACGACGAGATAGCCGCGGCCGAGCGGGAGGCGGGCGGCCCGTACGCCTCGGTGGTCTTCCAGCACCGCTACGGCTCGGGCGCCGTCCACGCCCGCGAGCTGCTGGCCCAGGGCGCGCTGGGGCAGCCGCTGGTGGCCCACTGCCAGACCACCTGGCACCGCGACACCGCCTATTACGCGGTGCCGTGGCGCGGCCGCTGGGAGACCGAGGGCGGCGGCCCCTCGATGGGCCACGGCATCCACCAGATGGATCTGCTGCTCCATCTCCTCGGCGACTGGACCGAGATCCGCGGCATGGCCGGACGGCTGATCCACGAGGTGGAGAGCGAGGACGTGTCCACCGCGCTGGTGCGGTTCGGATGCGGCGCCATGGCCACCGTCGTCAACAGCGTGCTCTCGCCCGACGAGGTCAGCCGGATCCGTATCGACTGCGCGGACGCCACCGTCGAGCTGACCCATCTCTACGGCCACCGCAACGACGACTGGGTCTACACCCCCGCCCCGCACGTCCGCGACGAGGCCGCCCGGCAGCAGCGCTGGCGCACCCCGGCCGCCGATCTGCCCAGCTCGCACGGGGCCCAGCTGACCGGGCTGCTGGACGCGATGCGCGACGGCGTACGGCCGCCCGGCAGCGGCCAGGACGCCCGCCGCACCCTCGAGTTCATCGCCGCGCTCTACAAGGCGGCCTTCACCGGGCAGCCCGTGCGCGCGGGCGAGATCGTGCCCGGGGACCCGTACTACGACGCCATGCACGGCAACCACCCCGCCTGGGCGCCGAAGGCAGCGACCGCCACCACCAAGGAGAGCTGAGGCCGCCATGACCCAGCACATCACCGTCACCCACACCCACGGCGAACGGATCTCGGTCGCCTCCGGCGGCGTCGAGCTGATGGCCTACGTCTACCGGCCCGACCCGGAAGCCTTCGAGGCCCGTAAGCCCTACGCCCATCCGCTGCGCACCCTCGCCGGAAACCCGGTCTCCGGCTACCGGCCCAGCGACCACCGCTGGCACAAGGGCCTGCAGATGACCTCCAGCCATCTGTCCGGCCAGAACTTCTGGGGCGGCAACTCCTACCTCGGCCCCGAGCAGGGCTACCAGCACGTCGAGGAGCGCGTGGGCTCGATGCGCCACGACGGCTTCGAGGAGTTCGCGGTCGCGGACGACCGGCTGCGCTTCGTGGAGAACCTCACCTGGGTCGAGAACGCAGGCCAGGAGTGGGCGCGTGAGGTGCGCACCATCGAACTCCACTCGGTGGAACCGGAGGAGGGCACCTGGGCGCTGGACTGGTCCATTCAGCTCACCAACATCCGCGGTGAGGCCCTGCACTTCGGCTCCCCGACCACCGCCGGCCGGGAGATGGCCGGATACACCGGGCTCAACTGGCGCGGCCCGCGCGACTTCACCGGCGGCGATGTGATCGGCCCGGACGGGCGCGGCGGCGAGGGCGAGAAGGGCGCCTCGGACCTGATGGGCACCCCGGCCGCCGAGGCCCCCTGGGTCGCCTTCACCGGTGAGCACGACGGCGTGGACGGGCACTCCACGCTGCTGTTCGCGCACGCCCCGGAGAACGCCGAATCCATCCACGCCTCCCACTGGTTCGTGCGCTCCGAGCCGATCCCCTCGGTCGCCCCCTCCTGGGCGTTCTTCGAGGAGTTCGAGCTGCCGCCGGGCGAGTCCTTCGGCTACCGCTACCGGGTGGTGGTCGCGGACGGCGCCTGGGACCGGGCGCGTGCCGAGGGCTACCTCAAGAACCACGGGTGGTGAGCCGGATGAGCGAGATGTCCGCCCCGCTGCCGGGTGGTGTGGGGATGTCTCACATCAGCGCGTACGAGTGGGAGGCCGCCGACGGGGTGTGCGGCGGCAGCCCCCATCTCCATCTGGCCTGCACCGAGGCGTATGTGGTCACCGCCGGGCGTGGCGCCGTGCAGACCCTGACCGTCCAGGACGGCTTCACCGAGACCCCGCTGGAGCCGGGCGCGGTGGTGTGGTTCACCCCCGGCACGGTGCACCGGATGGTGCAGGGCGGCGGTCTCAAGGTGACCGTGCTGATGCAGAACAGCGGGCTGCCGGAGGCCGGGGACGCCGTCTTCACCTTCCCGCCCGAGGTGCTGGCCGACCCCGAGCGGTACGCGGCGGCCGCCGCGCTGCCCGCCAAGGAGGGGCCGGAGGCCGACGCGGCGGCCAGGCGCCGCCGGGACCTGGCGATCGAGGGCTATCTGACGCTGCGGGCCGCCGCCGAGAGCGGCGACGAGGGACCGCTGCGCGCCTTCCACGAGGCGGCGGTGCGGATCGCCGCGCCCAAGGTCAAGGAGTGGGAGCCGCGCTGGCGGGACGGGGCGCTCGCCGCCGCCCGGCGCACCGGTGAGCAGCTCACCGCGCTCGCCGCGGGCGACCCCTCGCATCTGGCCGAGGCGCGGGTCACCGCGACCGGGCCCAGCCGCAGGGGCGGTTACGGCATGTGCGGCCGCCGGGACGAGTACGAACTGCCGGGTGTCACGCTCCCGTACTACGGCGAATAGTCGCCGTAGAACACCAACACGCACGCTCATACGCTCAACGGACAATTCAGGAGGGAGGTCGGCTCCGGTATGCGCGGAAACAGGACAAAGGCGTCCTGCGCCCTGGCTCTCGTGCTCACGCTCGCAGGGACCCTCACGGGCTGCGGCGGCGATGGCGGCGGCGGCTCGGGCGGCAAGGTCAGCCTGCGGTTCACCTGGTGGGGAAACCCCGACCGGGCCGCCCGCACCGAAGAGGCTGTCAAGCTCTTCGAGAAGCGCCACCCCGACATCGACATCAGCACGTCCTTCGCGGGCTTCGACACCTACAAGGCGAAGCTGGCCACGCAGGCGGCGGGCGGCGACGCCCCCGATGTGATGCAGCTGGACTACCGGCAGATCAACCAGTACGCCACCTCCGGCATCCTGCTGAACCTCGGCGAACACCCCGAGCTGCGCACCTCGGAGATCGACAAGGGGCTGCTGGCCACCGGAGTGGTGGACGGCAAGCAGTACGCGCTCCCGGTGGCCCGCGGCACCGAGACGATGGCGTACGACGCCACCCTGTGGCGCAAGGCGGGCGTCCCCGAACCCACCTTGACCTGGACCTGGAACGACTGGGCGGAGGCGATGCGCAAGCTGGCGGCGTCCCCGGCGACGAAGGGGCGGGTCGGCTCCACCGATCCGGGCCAGAGCGAGGACGTCTTCGAGATCTGGCTGCGCGGCCAGGGCAAGTCCCTCTACACCAAGGACGCGCGGCTCGGCTTCACCGCCGACGATCTGACCCGCTACTGGGAGTGGTGCACCAAGCTCCGCAAGGAGGGCGCGGTCTCCTCCGCCGAGCAGACCACCCAGATGGACGGCACGGTGGAGAACACCCCGCTGGGCCGGCTCAAGTCGGTCGCCGACTTCAACTGGGACGCCCCCGTGAGCGGCTATTCGGCCATCGTCGGCGAGGGGCTGAAAATGGCACCGTTCCCGGTCGGCGAGGACGGCACCCCCGGGCAGTACTTCAAGCCGTCCATGTTCTTCGGCGCCTCGGCGAAGACCGGACACCCCAAGCAGGCGGCCCAGTTCATCGACTTCCTGCTCAACGACAAGGAGGCGGGCGCCATCCTCGGCGCCTCCCGCGGCATCCCGGCCAATGACGCCATCCGGCAGGGCGTGCTGCCCAAGCTGGAGGGCTTCGACCAGGTCATCTCCACCTACCAGAAGCAGTTCGAGGGCAAGCTGAAGGACCCGCCGCCCGCGCCGCCCAAGGGCGACACCTCCTTGCAGGGCACCTTCTCGCGCGACTACGACCAGGTCAGCTACGAGCGCTTGTCGCCGCGCGAGGCGGCGGAGAACTACATCACCGAGGCGAAGGCGGAGCTGAGGCAATGACCGCGACCGCGACCCGCCCCCAGGGCGCCGCGCCCCCCGCCACCGGCGGCAAGCGGGCGCCCAAGCGCGAGCGGCAGGGGGCCGCCTGGGTGTTCCTGTCCCCATGGGTGCTCGGCGCCGCCGTGCTGACCCTGCTGCCCATGGCCGTGTCCCTGTATCTGTCGTTCACCGACTACGACATGTTCGACGCGCCCCAGTGGATCGGCTTCCGCAACTACACGCAGATGTTCACCGAGGACCCCCGCTACTGGCGGTCGGTCGTCACGACCCTGACGTACGTCGTGATCGCGGTGCCGCTGCAGCTCGCCATGGCGCTCGCCGTCGCCATCGCGCTGAAGTCGGTCAAGCGCGGCAAGGGCTTCTACCGCTCGGCGTTCTACGCGCCCTCGCTGCTCGGCGCCTCGATGTCCATCGCCCTGGTCTGGCGGGCGATCTTCAACGACGGCGGCTCGGTGGACAACCTGCTCTCCGGTATGGGCATCGACATCGGCGGCTGGATCAACAAGCCGGGCTGGGCCATCCTGTCGGTCGCGCTGCTGACCATCTGGCAGTTCGGCGCCCCCATGGTGATCTTCCTGGCCGGGCTTCAGCAGATACCCGTGGAGTTGTACGAGGCCGCCGCGGTCGACGGGGCCTCCTGGTGGCGGCAGTTCCGCTCCATCACCATCCCGATGCTCTCCCCGGTGCTCTTCTTCAACCTGGTGCTCCAGATGATCCAGGCGTTCCAGGTCTTCACCCCCGCCTTCGCGGTCAGCGCGGGCAAGGGCGGACCCGCCGACTCCACGCTGGTCTACACGCTCTACCTCTACGACCGCGGCTTCACCGCCTCCCATATGGGCTACGCCTCCGCCATGGCCTGGGTGCTGCTGCTGGCCATCGGGGTCGTCACCGCGGTGCTCTTCCGCACCTCCCGGGCCTGGGTCTTCTACGCCAACGACACCAACGAGGGGGGCCGATGACCACCGCCCCGATCTCCACCGCCCCGGCCGGCCCGGCGGCGCGGCGGCGGCCCGCGGGCCGGATCGCGCTGCACGCCTGCCTGATCGCCGTGCTGCTGGTGATGCTCTATCCGCTGGCCTGGCTGCTGGCGACCTCGTTCAAGCCCGCCGACGAGGTCATCGCCAGCCTCAAGCTGCTGCCCAGCCACTTCGAATGGAGCAACTACTCCACCGCCCTGGACGGGGTGAACGAGGTCAGCGTCGGACGGCTGCTGTGGAACTCGCTGCTCATCGCCTGCGGTGCGGTGCTCGGCAACGTCATCAGCTGCTCGCTCGCCGCGTACGCCTTCGCGCGGCTGCGGTTCAGGATGCGCGGTCCGCTCTTCGCCTTCATGATTGCGACGATCATGCTGCCGCACCACGCCATCCTCATTCCGCAGTACATCATCTTCAACCAGCTCGGCATGGTGAACACCTACTGGCCGATGATCCTGCCGAAGTTCCTGGCCACCGACGCCTTCTTCGTCTTCCTCATCGTGCAGTTCATGCGCGGACTGCCGCGTGAGCTGGAGGAGGCGGCGCGGATCGACGGCTGCGGGCCCTTCCGCTCGTTCTTCAGCGTCATCCTGCCGCTGACCCGGCCCGCGCTGATCACCACCGCGATCTTCACCTTCATCTGGACCTGGAACGACTTCTTCACCCAGCTCATCTATCTCTTCGAGCCGGAGAAGTTCACCCTGACCCTGGCCCTGCGGTCCTTCGTGGACGCCTCCAGCCAGTCGGCCTTCGGCCCGATGTTCGCGATGTCGGTGTTCGCGCTGCTGCCCATCGTGCTCTTCTTCCTCGCCTTCCAGCGGTTCCTGGTCGAGGGCATGGCCAGCTCCGGACTGAAGGGGTGACCGGGCATGGACACCGCCACCAAACGTGAACCCGGCGAGCTGTTCGGCCCGCGCTTCGCCCTCTTCGCCGACGTCCTGGCGGTGGGCCTGGCCACGGCCGCCGCCTCGCTGCCGCTGATCACCGCCCCGGCCGCCATGTCCACGGCCTGCGCCGTGCTGGACCGGCGGGTGCGCCAGGACGCGCCCACCACGGCGGGCGGCTACCTCCGCGCGCTGCGGAGGCGGCTGCGCACCGGCGATCTGCTGGCCGGGGCGGGGCTGCTGGCCGGCGGCGTCCTGCTGCTGTTCAACGCGCTCGCGGCGGGGGCGGGGCTGCCGGGCGCGGTGGTCTTCCGGCCCGCGCTGCTCGCCGTGGCCGGACTGCTCGCCGTCGTCTGTCTGCGGGCCTGCGCCCGGCCCGAGTCGGCGACGAGCTGGCGGGCCGCGCTGCGCTCGGCGGCGTACGCCAGCGTGCGCGGGCCCCGCGCGAGCGCCGTGCTGCTGCTGGCCGTCGCCACCGCCGCCGTCTGCGCCTGGGCCTATCCGCCGCTGCTCTTCCTCGTCCCCGGCCCCCTCGCGATCGCCGCCAGAGCCACGGAGCACCACCTATGAGAGGCCACGGAGCACCACCGATGAGAGCCACGGAGCACCACCGATGACACCCCTGCCCCGCCGTCACTTCCTCGCCGGGACCGCCGTCGCGGGCGGGCTGCTGGCCGTCGGCGCTCCGGGGGCCGCCTCGGCCGCGGGCCGGGTCTCCGCCGAGGGCCGGGTCGACAAGCCGTTCCTGGCCCTGCTCACCGAGGCGGCCGACGCCCGGGTGGCCGAGGTCGTGGACGGGCTCGACGCGGTCCTCGACCAGCTCGACCACCTCGGCCAGGCGCGCCCCGCCGCCCGGAGCCTGCGGCTGCTCAGCTCCGTGCATGTGTGGGGCGACGCCGCCCATCACCACGACGGCGCGCTGCTCGCGCCGATGACCCGGCTCGTGGACGCGCTGGCCGCCGCCCAGTTCGACGACGGCCTCTACGACCAGGGCGCGGTCCACTCGCCCCCGGACACCGCCTTCTCGATCGTCGATCTGGGCCTGGTGTACGGCCTGCTGGACGCGGACGGCCACAGCGGCACCCGGGCGATCCGCGCCACCTTGAAGACGATCCTGCTCAAGGCGGGCAAGGGCCTGTCCACCGGCGGGGTGCACACCCCCAACCACCGCTGGAAGGTGTGCGCCGCGCTGGCCCGGATCAACTCCTTCTGGCCCGACGCCCGCTTCACCCGCCGTATCGACGCCTGGCTGGCCGAGGGCATCGACCAGTACGACAGCGGCCAGTACAGCGAGCGCAGCGCCACCTACGCGCCCATCGTCACCAACCCGTCGCTGCTGACCCTCGCCCGGCTCACCGAGCGCCCGCGGCTGCATGACCATGTGCGCCGCAATCTGGAGGCCACCCTGCACCTCCTGGAGCCGAACGGCGAGGTGGAGACGGTGCATTCGCGCCGCCAGGATCAGAAGAGCCTCAAGCATCTGTCCGAGTACTGGCTGCAGTTCCGGGCGCTGGCGCTGCGGGAGCGGGACGGGCGGTTCGCGGCCGTCGCCGCCACCATCCAGCGGCGCGGGGCGGACCAGACCTTCGACGAGACGCCGCTCGGGGACTTCCTGGCCGAGGTGCTGGACCATCCGGAGCTGGCCGCGCCGCTGCCCGAGGCCACCGGGGCGCCCGGGGAGTTCACCTTCCACGACCGGGACTGCGGGCTGGTGCGGATCGCGAAGGGGGACAGGAGGACCACCGTCTTCGGCGGCACCGACTTCCCCGACGTCCACGCGATCTCCTCGGGGCTGTCCACCAACCCGACGTTCTTCAAATGGCGCAAGGGCGCGGCCGTCCTGGACTCGCTCCGGCTGTCCCCGCAGTTCTTCTCGCTCGGCCACTTCCGTGCCGAGGACGTGGAGCGCACGGCGGACGGCTGGCGGCTGTGGGCCGAGGTGCGGGCCGGATACCATCTGCCGCTGCCGCCCCAGCACCGCCGCCCCGACGGGCGGTATCCGCTCACCGACGACGGCCGGTTCTGGTCCGCGATGGACTTCCCGCACCGCCCCAAGGAGTGGCGCACCCTGCGCACCGAGATACGGATCGCGGAGGCCGACGGCGGCTGGAACCTGGACGTCGAGATCGGCGAGTCCGAGGTCCCGTTCGCCCTCGAACTGTGCTTCCGCTCCGGCGGAAAGCTGACCGGGGTCGCTCCCGTGACCGGCCAGAAGGACACGTATCAGCTGGTCAAGGGGTACGGGACCTATACGGCGGGCGATGACGTGATCACCTTCGGGCCCGGTAACGGCAGCGGTCCGCGCCAGCCCGCCGTCGTGGACTCCGGTGAGCGCTACAGCTGGATGGCCGGCGATCTGACCCCGGCGGGACAGCGGGTCCTGATCACCGGGCGTTCGCCCCTGCGCTATCGGCTGACGCTGCGCTAAAGCGCTGACTGTCCCGCGTTCGCCCCCGTGTTCGCTCTGTACAGGGGCGGGGCGGGGCGGTTAGCGTTGATTCTAGAAAGCGCTTACTGTTACTCGCGGTGAGGAGAAGAACCCACGTGACACGCAAGACAGTGCGGATCGCCATGAACGGTGTGACCGGCCGGATGGGCTACCGCCAGCACCTCGTCCGCTCTCTCCTCGCCATCCGCGAACAGGGCGGCCTGGACCTCGGCGACGGCACCGTGCTGTGGCCCGAGCCGCTGCTCGTCGGCCGCCGGGAACACGCGCTCAAGGAGATGGCCGAGCGCCACGGCCTCGACCCGGTCGCGGACGTCTCGACCGACCTGGAGGCCGTGCTCGCGGACGAGCGCGTCGACATCTACTTCGACGCCCAGGTCACCGCCGCCCGCGAGGAGGCCATCAAGAAGGCCGTCGCGGCGGGCAAGCACATCTACACCGAGAAGCCGACCGCCACCGGTCTGGAAGGCGCCCTGGAGCTGGCCCGGCTCGCCGAGGCGGCGGGCGTCAAGCACGGGGTCGTCCAGGACAAGATCTTCCTGCCGGGGCTGCTGAAGCTCAAGCGGCTCATCGACGGCGGCTTCTTCGGCAGAATCCTTTCCGTGCGCGGGGAGTTCGGCTACTGGGTCTTCGAGGGCGACTGGCAGAGCGCCCAGCGGCCCTCCTGGAACTACCGGTCCGAGGACGGCGGCGGCATCGTCGTCGACATGTTCCCGCACTGGGAGTACGTGCTGCACGAGCTGTTCGGCGCCGTGCGCACCGTCCAGGCGCAGGCCACCACCCACATCCCGACGCGCTGGGACGAGCGGGGCAAGCCGTACGAGGCCACCGCCGACGACGCGGCCTACGGCGTCTTCCAGCTCGAGGGCGGCGCCATCGCCCAGATCAACTCCTCCTGGGCGGTCCGGGTCAACCGTGACGAGCTGGTCGAGTTCCAGGTCGACGGCACCGAGGGCTCGGCCGTCGCGGGGCTGCGCAACTGCCGCGTCCAGCACCGCTCGCACACCCCCAAGCCGGTCTGGAACCCCGATCTGCCCGCCACCGAGTCCTTCCGCGAGCAGTGGCAGGAGGTGCCGGACAACGAGGAGTTCGACAACGGCTTCAAGACGCAGTGGGAGCTCTTCCTGCGCCATGTCGCGCTCGACGAGCCCTGGCGCTGGGACCTGCTGGCCGGGGCGCGCGGCGTCCAGCTCGCCGAGCTGGGCCTGAAGTCGTCGGCCGAGGGCCGCCGGCTCGACGTACCGGAGCTGAGCCTGTGACCGTCCACCTCCCCGCGCCGGGCGGCACGACCCGGCCCTACGAACCCCGCACCGAACCGCTGTCGCTCACCCCCGGGGCCCCCTTCACCTCCCGCGTCGTCTTCTCGGCCGCCCATGTGGTGGCCGACCCGTACGCCGATGTGACCCCCGACAGCCCGGCCGCCGTCGACTGGGACGCCACCCTGGCCTTCCGCCGCCATCTGTGGTCGCACGGACTGGGCGTGGCCGAGGCCATGGACACCGCCCAGCGCGGCATGGGCCTGGACTGGGCGGGCGCCGCCGAGCTGATCCGCCGCTCGGCGGCCGAGGCGAAGGCGGTCGGCGGCCGGATCGCCTGCGGCGTCGGCACCGACCAGCTCCCCGCCACCGAGATCGGCTACCCCTACAGCGTGGCCGAGGTCCGGGCCGCCTACGAGGAACAGCTCGCCGTCTGCGAGGAGTCCGGCGCCCAGGCCATCCTGATGGCCTCGCGCGCCCTGTGCGCCGTGGCCAAGGGCCCCGAGGACTATCTCGAGGTCTACGGCCATCTGCTGCGCCAGTCCGCCGAGCCGGTGATCCTGCACTGGCTGGGCCCGATGTTCGACCCGGCCCTGGAGGGCTACTGGGGCAGCACCGACCTGGACGCCGCCACCCGCACCTTCCTCGATGTGATCGCCGCCCACCCCGACAAGGTCGACGGCATCAAGGTCTCCCTGCTGGACGCCCAGCGCGAGATCGACCTGCGGCGCAAACTGCCGGACGGGGTGCGCTGCTACACGGGCGACGACTTCCACTACCCCGAGCTGATCGAGGGCGACGACCGGGGCTTCAGCCACGCCCTGCTCGGCATCTTCGACCCGCTGGGCCCGCTGGCGGCCGAGGCCGTGCGCAGGCTGGACACCGGTGACGCCACCGCCTTCCGGGCGCTGCTGGACCCGACGGTGGAACTCTCCCGCCACCTCTTCCAGACCCCGACCCGCTACTACAAGACGGGCGTGGTGCTGCTGGCCTGGCTGGCGGGCCACCAGTCGCACTTCACGATGGTCGGCGGCCTGCAGTCGGCCCGTTCGCTGCCGCATCTGGCGCGGGCGTACGAACTCGCCGACGGCCTCGGCCTGTTCCCGGATCCGGGGCTGGCCGAGTCCCGGATGAAGGACCTGCTGTCCGTGTACGGAGTCACCCGATGAGCGCCTTGTCCCGGCTGAGCCTCAACCAGGAAACGATCAAACAGTGGTCGCTGCCCGAGCTGGCCGAGGGCTGCGTCAAGGCGGGCGTCACGGGCGTGGGCCTGTGGCGCGAGCCGGTCCAGAAGTACGGCGTGGAGGAGGCCGCCGAGCTGGTGCGGAACGCGGGCCTGACCGTCACCAGCCTGTGCCGGGGCGGCTTCTTCACCGCGAGCGAGCCCGAGGCGCGCGCCACGGCCCTGGCCGACAACCGCCGGGCCATCGAGGAGGCCGCCACCCTGGGCACCGACACCCTGGTCCTGGTCTCCGGCGGCCTCCCGCCCGGCAGCCGCGACCTCTTCGCCGCCCGCGAGCGCATCGCCGACGCACTGGGCGAGCTGGCCCCGTACGCCGCCGACCACGGCGTCCGCCTGGCCATCGAGCCCCTGCACCCCATGTTCGCCTCCGACCGCTGTGTGGTCTCCACCCTCGCCCAGGCCCTCGACCTGGCCGAGCGCTTCCCGGCGGACCAGGTGGGCGTGATCGTGGACACCTACCACCTGTGGTGGGACGACACCGTGGCGGACCAGATCGCCCGCGCGGGCGCGGGCGGCCGCATCGCCGCCTTCCAGCTCGCCGACTGGATCACGCCCCTCCCCGAGGGCGTCCTGCTGGGCCGGGGCCAACTCGGCGACGGCTCGGTCGACTTCCGCTGGTTCCGCGAACAGGTCGACGCCACGGGCTACACCGGCCCGATCGAGGTGGAGATCTTCAACCCGGACCTGTGGGCCCGGGACGGCGCGGAGGTCCTGGCCGAGGTCGCCGACCGCTATCGGGCGCTGGTGCTCTGAGGGGGCGTCCGGGATCGCGTCAGCCCTGGGTGGCGGCGGAGGTCGAGGTCGGGGTTCCGGGCGGTGAGGTGGGGGAGGGCCGGGTCGGCGTCCCCGTGTGGGACGAGGGGACCGAGGTGGCCGGAGGCGAGGTGCGGGGGTCGCGGGCGGGCGGGGTCGGGCGGTGGTCCTCCGGGGAGCCGGACAGCAGCAGGAAGGCCACGGCCGCCGCCGCTGCCGCCGCCACGGCGACGGTGGACGCGACCCGCCGGATCCGCCGGGTGCCCCAGGCCGGGCCGGTGGGCGGCCGGTACGGGGACAGCTCATGGGCGTCGATGAGCCGCGCACGGGCGTCGAGCGCGGCGCGCAACCGTTCCTCGACGGGTGGGGGAGTGCTCATCGGGCCGCCTCCAGCAGCTTTTCCAGAGTGACGAGCGCACGGCTCGCGGTCGACTTCACGGTGCCTCGGGAGACGCCCAGCGTTTCGGCTATCTGGGCCTCGGTCAGCTCCGACCAGTAGCGCAGCACCAGCACCTCGCGCTGCCGCGCGGTGAGCCGGGCCAGCGCGTCGAGGACCTGCCGGTGTTCCTCGGCGAGCAGCAGCGGCTCGTCCACCGGCGCTCCCGGCCCCTGGTACGGCGGGGTGTAGGCGCGCGCCGTACGCCGTCGGCGCAGCACCGAGCGGGCCGCGTTGACCACGGCGGTGTGCAGGTAGGCGTGCGCGTCCTGGAGGCTGTCCAGCCGTGAGCCGTGCCGGCGGCAGACGGCGGCGAAGGCGTCCTGGACGACGTCCTCGGCGGTGTGCAGATCGTCCACCAGGAAGACCGCCAGCCGGATCATGTCCAGCCGCCGGGCCTGGTACAGATCGGCCAGCGTGGGGCCGGGCTCCCCGTCGCCCCGGCCGCCCACCGGCCTCAGCGCCCGCAGCCGCCGCCCGGCGCGCCCCGTCTCCACCGGCGGTGTCGAGGCGGTCGTCCGGGCGCGGCGGAGCAGCCGGGTCCACCAGGGCAGGACAAGAGTGAGCTGCATCGTCCTCGTTCACCTCATCGGTGGGGCGGGGCCGGCTCCGGAACCGGCCCCGCCCCATCCGTGGTTGTGGCTAGCGACCGGCCTTGGCGGGGGCGGGCTCGGTGGGCTCGGGCTTGCTGGTGGGCGGCTCGGTGGGCGCGGGCTTCGTGGGCTCGGGCGCGCTGGTCGGCGGCTCCGTCGGCGCGGGCTTGGTGGGCGCGGGCTTGCTGGTGGGCGGCTCGGTGGGCGCGGGCTTGGTGGGCGCGGGCTTGCTGGTGGGCGGCTCGGTGGGCGCCGGCTTGGTGGGCGCGGGCTTGCTGGTGGGCGGCTCGGTGGGCGCCGGCTTGGTGGGCGCGGGCTTCGAGGTTGCCGCCGGGGCCGGCTTGGCCGGGCCGGCGTGGTCGCCGGTGGCCGCCTGGGCGGCGATGCCCCCGCCCACGATCAGGGCGATACCGGCGGCCGACCCCAGGATCCAGGGGCGCAGACGGCGGTTGGGCTTCTTGGCGCGGTCGTGCTGCATACGGAACGACTCCCGGAAGGATTGAGCGAACGCTGATGGGGAGGCGCGCACCGAGGGCCCGAAGGACCCGTTCCGGAACCCGCCTTCATCCCACCAGACGTCCGGCCCCACCCGAGGTTGTCGCGCCCCGGAAAAATCTTTCGCCGATCGCCGTGCAACCGTTCCGGCCCTTGGCGGGTCGTATCTGGCATCGGGCTTCCGGGGGGATCCGGGGGGGATCGAGAGGAAGCCCTGGGAGGGGAAAACGAGGGGCCCGGACCACGGCCGGGCCCCTCGAAATGTCCCGCGCCCCGCCGGGCCCGCGGCTCAGCGGCGCGTCGTACGCCTCAGCGGCTCAGTTCGCACGCCTCGGCGGCGCGTTCGCGGGTCTCAGAACGGCACCCCGCACCGCAGCAGCACATTCGCGTACGGCCGCGCCTCCCCCGTACGCACCACCAGCCTCGCCCGTCCCGTCATCGTCTTCAGCTCCTCATGCGGGACCAGGTCCAGCGCGGGAGCCGGGAAGAGACGGTCGAGCAGGGCGGTCGCCCCGGGGTTGTGGTCGCGTACCTCCCGCGCCGCCGTGGCCGCCTCGACCACCAGCTCGTCCAGCAGCCCGGTGAGCACCCGCTCGAACGACGGCACCCCGGCCGTGAAGGCGAGGTCCACCACGAACGGCCCGTCCGGTATCGGAAGGCCCGCGTCGCACACCATCACCGTGTCGGTGTGGCCCAACAGGGCGATGCCCGCGCTCAGATGGCGGTTGAGAATCCCGGACCGCTTCACAGCGCCGCCACCTCCTCGGCGTTCGGGAAGGACGCCTGCGCCCCGGCCCGGGTCACCGCGGCCGAGCCCACGCGCACCGCGAACCGCACCGCGGTCGGCAGGTCGTCGCCGACGCCGAGGCGCCAGGCGAGCGCACCGGTGAAGGCGTCCCCGGCGCCCGTGGTGTCCACGGCCGTCACCGCGGGGCTGGGCACCAGCACCGTACGGTCGCCGTCGGCGACCAGCGCGCCCTCGGCACCCAGGGTCACCACGACCGAGCGCGGACCGCGCGACAGCAGGGCGTCGGCCCACTCCTCGGGGTCGTCCGAGGACCCCACCGGGGCGTCGCTCAGCAGGAACCGCGCCTCGTGCTCGTTGACCACCAGCGGATCACAGGCGGCCAGCACATCGGTGGGCAGCGGCGCGGTCGGCGAGGGGTTGAGCACCACCCGCGGCCCGGGCCGGCCGCCGAAGCCCGCGGACGCAGCGCGGACCACCTCGGCGACCGTCTCCAGGGGGATCTCCAACTGCAGCGAGACCACCCGCGCCGCGGCCAGCAGGCTCGCCGCGGCCCGGACGTCCCCGGGGGTCAGCCGGGCGTTGGCCCCCTGGGAGACCACGATGCTGTTGTCTCCCGAGGGGTCCACCGTGATCAGCGCGACCCCGGTGGGCGCGCCGCCGACGAGGACGCCGACGGTGTCGACCCCGGCCTTCGCCTGCGAATCCAGCAGCAGCCGGCCGTAGTCGTCGTCGCCGACCCGGGCCAGCAGCGCCGTCCGGGCCCCCAGCCGGGCGGCGGCGACGGCCTGGTTGGCCCCCTTGCCGCCCGGGTGGACCGCGAGGTCCGACCCGAGGACGGTCTCGCCGGCCCCGGGGCGGCGGTCGACTCCGATCACCAGATCGGCGTTGGCCGACCCCACGACCAGCAGGTCGTAGTCGTGCATCCGCACGTCCTTTCGTTTGTCACTTCGACGTGACGACCTTCACCGGCACCTTCACCGTGCCGTCGATCTTCTGCCCCTTGGCCGCCTTGACGGCGTTTCGCACCACCATCCGGCCCAACTCCTTCGGCTGCTGGGCGACGGTCGCGGCGAGGGTGCCGTTCTCGACGGCCTTGAGCCCGTCCGGGGTGCCGTCGAAGCCGACGACGTCGACGGACTTGCCCGCCTTGGAGCCGAGCGCCTTGACCGCGCCGAGCGCCATCTCGTCGTTCTCGGCGAAGATCCCGTCGATGCCCGGGTGGCCCTGGAGCAGATTGGTGGTCACATCCAGCCCCTTGGCCCGGTCGAAGTCGGCGGTCTGCTTGCCGACGACCTTGATGTCCGGGTACGCCTTCAGGCCCTCCGCGAAGCCCTTACCGCGCTCACGGGAGGCGGAGGTGCCGGGGGTGCCCTGCAGCACCAGGATCGTGCCCTTCTTTCCGAGCCGCTCGGCGAGCGTCTTGGCGGCCAGCTTGCCGCCCGTGATGTTGTCCGAGGCCACCAGGGTCGCGATCTTCGCCTTGTTGACGCCACGGTCGGCGGCCAGCACCGGGATGCCCGCCTTGTCGGCGGCCCGGACGGAGGGGCCCGCGGCATCGGAGTCGACCGGGTTGATGATGATCGACTTCATGTTCTGGCTGGTGAAGTTCTGGATCTGATTGGCCTGCTGGGAGGCGTCGTTCTGGGCGTCGGTGACCGTGAGGCTGACCCCGGCCCGCTTGGCCTCCTCCTGGGCGCCCGCCTTCAGCTGCACGAAGAAGGGGTTGTTGAGGGTGGAGACCGAGAGCCCGACCTTGGTGGACGCGCCCCCGGAGGAGCCGGAGCGCCAGACGGAGGCACCGACGGCGATGGCGGCGACGACCACGGCGGCCAGCGCGAACTTGCCCGCGTTGACGGCCTTCTTACGGCCGCCACCGGACGATCCGCCCGCCGCGGCCCCCGGCGCGCCCGGGCTCGCCCCGGCCCGCCTGCGCAGCGTGTCCAGCAGCACCGCGAGCGCGATGACGACACCGATGACGACCTGCTGCCAGAAGGGGGAGACCTCCAGCAGGTTGAGCCCATTGCGCAGCACCGCGAGGATCAGCGCGCCGATGAGCGTGCCGGACGCCTTACCGACGCCACCGGACAGGCTCGCGCCGCCGATGACGACCGCGGCGATCGCGTCGAGTTCGTAGCCGACGGCCGCCTGCGGCTGCGCGGAGGACAGCCGGGAGGCGAGCACGATGCCCGCGACGGCCGCGAAGCCGCCGGAGAGCGCGTAGATGACCAGCTTCTGGCGGGTCACCCGGATTCCGGAGAGCCGGGCGGCCTCCTCGTTGCCGCCGATCGCGTACATCGCGCGGCCCGCGTACGTACGGCCCAGCACACCCGCGGTGATCAGCCCCATGCCGATCATCACGAGCACCGGGATGGGCAGCCAGCCGCCGATGGTGTCGCCGAGGCCGGACATCGAGTCGGGGATGGCTATCGGGCTGCCCTGGGAGATCACCAGGGCCAGGCCGCGGCCGATCGACAGCATCGCCAGCGTGGCGATGAACGGCGGCAGCTTCCCGAAGGCGACCAGCGCCCCGCTGACCAGACCGCAGGCGACACCGGTGACGACGGCCAGGAGCGCGGCGATCCACACCGGCAGCCCCTGTGAGGTCGCCGACCAGGCGAGCACGGTGGCCGACAGCGCGGCCACCGAGCCGACCGACAGGTCGATCCCCGCGGCGACGATGACGAAGGTGACGCCGAAGGCGAGGATCGCGGTGACCGCCGCCTGGACGCCGACGTTGAGGAGATTGCCGGTGGTGAGGAAGTCGCCGGAGAGCAGCGACATGGCCGCCACCAGCAGCACCAGGGCGCTCAGGGCGCCGTTGTCGAGCAGCACGCGGCGCAGCACCGCCGAGCCCCCGGGGTCCTTCGTAAGCGTGTCAGTGGCCACGGGAGCCCTCCTTTTCGTTGCCGCCGACTCCTTCGTCGGCGCCCTTGACGTCCTTCACTGCCAGGGCCATCACGGCGTCCTGGGTCGCTTCCCGCGCGGTCAGCTCGCCCGAGATCCGGCCCTGGGCCATGACCAGGACCCGGTCGCTCATCCCCAGCACCTCGGGCAGATCGCTGGAGATCATCAAAACGGCGTGGCCGGAGGCGGTGAGTTCGTTGATGAGCTGGTAGATCTCGACCTTGGCGCCCACGTCGATACCGCGGGTCGGCTCGTCGAGGATCAGCACCTTGCTGTCGGCGAGCAGCCACTTGCCGATGACGACCTTCTGCTGGTTGCCGCCGGAGAGGGTGCGCACCCGCTGGTCCAGCCCGGCCATCCGGACGGCCAGCCGCTCGGCGACACCGGCCGCCGCGCTCCGCTGGGCGGCCCGGTCGACCAGCCCCGCGCGGGTGGCGGCGCGCAGGGTGACCAGGCCCAGGTTCTCCTGGACGCTGCCGTCCAGGACCAGGCCCTGGCCCTTACGGTCCTCGGGAACGAGACCGATCCCGGCCCGCATGGCGGCCACCACGTCATGCCGGGCCAGCGGGCGGCCGAGCACCTCGACGGAGCCGGAGTCGTACGGGTCGGCGCCGAACAGCGCCCGGACGACCTCCGTACGGCCCGCGCCGACCAGCCCGGCCAGGCCCACCACCTCCCCGGCGCGCACCTCGAAGCCGATGTCCTGGAAGCTGCCGTTCCGGGTGAGCCCCCGGACCTTCAGCAGGGGGTCACCGGCGTCCGTGCGCTCCCGTGGGTACTGCTGCTCGATGGAGCGGCCCACCATCAGCCGCACCAGCTCGTCCTGCTCGGTGGTGGCCGGGACCTGGGTGACGCTGCGGCCGTCGCGCAGCACGGTGACGCGGTCGCCCAGGGCGGCGATCTCCTCCAGGTGATGGGTGATGAAGACGACGCCCACCCCGTCCGCGCGCAGCGTGCGCACGATCCGGAAGAGCTTGTCGACCTCCTCGGTGGTGAGCACGGCGGTCGGCTCGTCCATGATCAGGACGCGGGCGTCCAGGCTCAGCGCCTTGGCGATCTCCACCATCTGCAGCCGGGCGATACCGAGGTCCCGGACGCGGGTCCGGGGCGCGACGTCCACCCCGACCCGGGCCAGCAGCTCGGCGGCGCGCTCGTCCATGGTCTTGCGGTCGATCATGCCGAAGCGGCGCGGCTGGCGGCCCAGGAAGATGTTCTCGGCCACGGTGAGGTCCGGGACGAGGTTGAACTCCTGGTAGATGGTGGCGATCCCGAGCCGCTCGGCGTCCTGCGCGCTGTGGATGCGCACCGGGCCGCCGTCGACCAGGATCCGGCCCCCGTCGGGGCGGTGCGCGCCGGAGAGCATCTTGATCAGCGTGGACTTGCCAGCGCCGTTCTCGCCCAGGAGGACGTGCACTTCGCCCCGGCGCAGATCGAAGTCCACCCCGTCCAGGGCGATCACCCCGGGGAAGGTCTTACGGACGCCCTCCATGCGCAGCAGTTCCGCCCCGGCGCCACCCGTGCCCCCGGCCCTGGCGCCCGCGTACTCGGCGCCCGTGCCCGCTCCCGGAGCCTCGGCTCCCGGAGCCGAGGCGCTGCCGGGGGAGGGCAGGGACGTGAGGGACTGGTCGTCCGGGGGCGTGGGGCCCGGGTTCGATGCCCCCGACGCGACCGCGTCGGCGGCGCGGGGGGAGGACGGCTCGGATTCGGAACTCATTGCTTGCTCCCTTCGGGCTCGCCGCACGAGCGGCGGGTGACCAGACGGGCGGACAGGGTCACCGATTCGGCGGGCCGCCCCTCGACGAGGTCGATCAGCGCGCGTACGGCGGCATGGCCGAGCGCTCCGGTCGGCTGCGCGACGGCGGTGATCGGCGGATCGGTGTGGACGAACCAGGGGATGTCGTCGAACGCGGCGAGCGCCACGTCGTCCGGCACCCGCAGCCCCCGCGCGCGGATCTCGTCCATCGCGCCGAGAGCCATCAGGTTGTCCGCGGCGAAGATCGCGTCCGGGGGGTGCGGCAGATCGAGGAAGCGGGCGGTCACCCGGCGGCCGCTGTCGGCCTGGAAGTCCCCCTGGCCGATGTGGTCCTCGGACAGCGCCAGACCGAACTCGCGCAGCGCGGAGCGGAAGGCGTCCACCCGTTCGCGGCCGGTCGTGGTGGCCGCCGGGCCCGCGATGATCGCGAGCCGGCGGTGCCCCAGGCCGCACAGGTGGTCCACCAGATCGCGGATGGCCCCCCGCCCGTCGGTGCGGATCACCGGCACCGCGTCCAGGCCCTCGCCCTCGATCCAGCGGTCGACGAAGACCATGGGGGTGCCGGCGCGGGCGGCGGCCAGCATCATCGGGGAGCCGCCGTCGGTGGGGCTGACCAGCAGGCCGTCTATGCGGCGGTCCATCAGGGTGCGCACATGGTGGTCCTGGAGTTCGGGCCGCTCGTCGGCGTTGCCGATGATCACGCTGTAGTCCAGCTCGCGGGCGGCGTCCTCGACCGAGCGGGCCAGCTCGGTGAAGAAGGGATTCAGCACATCGCTGATGACCAGCCCCAGGGTCCGGGTCTGATCGGTGCGCAGCGAGCGGGCCACCGCGTTGGGGCGGTAGCCGAGGTCGGCGACCGCGGCGAGCACCCGTTCACGGGTGTCCAGGCGAACGGAGGGGTGGTCATTGAGCACCCGTGAGACCGTCGCGACGGAGACCCCGGCACGCCGCGCCACGTCCTTGATGGCCGGCATCGTCCACCTCCTTGTGGAATCGATTACATGGATTGGAATCGATTACATCGACGGAGACAAGGGGTCGGTCGCCGGTGAAACCGGATCGTGATATTCCGCCGCGGGGCCGAGGGCCCCGCTCTTCCCCGCGGGCGTTGCCCCCGAGGTCTCCACGGGTTGTTCCCGGGTTGTCCACAGGCGTTGTCCACAGGCCCGAACCGCCTGTCGCCTCCCGGCGGTACGGTCGGGGCATGCTCAAACTCGCGGTGGTCGAAGGGGTCCTGGAGCGGATCACCTACGCCAATGAGGAGAACGGCTATACGGTCGCGCGGGTCGACACCGGCCGGGGCTCCGGCGATCTGCTGACCGTGGTCGGCTCGCTGCTGGGCGCCCAGCCGGGCGAGTCGCTGCGAATGGAGGGCCGCTGGGGTTCCCATCCGCAATATGGCAAACAGTTCACCGTCGAGAACTACCAGACCGTCCTCCCCGCCACCGTCCAGGGCATCCGGCGCTATCTCGGCTCGGGGCTGATCAAGGGCATCGGCCCCCGGATCGCCGACCGGATCACCGAGCACTTCGGCGTCGACACCCTCGATGTCATCGAGCAGGAGCCCAAGCGGCTGGTCGAGGTCCCGGGCCTCGGCCCCAAGCGCACCAAGATGATCGCAGCGGCCTGGGAGGAGCAGAAGGCCATCAAGGAGGTGATGGTCTTCCTCCAGGGGGTGGGCGTCTCCACCTCCATCGCGGTGCGGATCTACAAGAAGTACGGCGACGCGTCGATTTCGGTCGTGAAGAACGAGCCGTACCGGCTGGCGTCCGACGTCTGGGGCATCGGCTTCCTCACCGCCGACAAGATCGCCCAGTCGGTGGGCATTCCGCATGACAGCCCCGATCGGGTGAAGGCCGGTCTGCAGTACGCGCTGTCCCAGTCCGCCGACCAGGGGCACTGCTATCTCCCCGAGGAGCAACTCATCGCGGACGCCGTGAAATTGCTCCAGGTGGACACCGGTCTGGTCATCGACTGCCTGGGGGAGCTCGCGGCCGAGGACGAGGGCGTGGTGCGCGAGCCGGTTCCGGGCCCGGAGGGCGGCGAGCCGGTCTCCGCCGTCTATCTGGTGCCCTTCCACCGCGCCGAGATCTCCCTCGCCGGCCAGGTGCTGCGGCTGCTGCGCACCGAGCAGGACCGGCTGCCCGCCTTCGGGGAGGTGGACTGGGACAAGGCGCTGGGCTGGCTGGCCCGCCGCACCGGCGCCGATCTGGCGCCCGAGCAGAGCCAGGCGGTGCGGCTCGCGCTGACCGAGAAGGTCGCGGTGCTCACCGGCGGGCCGGGCTGCGGCAAGTCCTTCACCGTGCGGTCCGTGGTGGAGCTGGCCCGCGCCAAGAAGGCGAAGGTGGTGCTCGCGGCGCCCACCGGCCGGGCCGCCAAGCGGCTGTCCGAGCTGACCGGCGCCGAGGCGTCCACCGTCCACCGGCTGCTGGAGCTCAAGCCCGGCGGGGACGCGGCCTATGACAGGGACCGCCCGCTCGACGCGGATCTGGTGGTGGTCGACGAGGCGTCGATGCTCGATCTGCTGCTGGCCAACAAGCTGGTCAAGGCGGTCCCGCCCGGTGCCCATCTGCTCTTCGTCGGGGATGTGGACCAGCTGCCCAGCGTGGGCGCCGGGGAGGTGCTGCGCGATCTGCTGGCCCCCGGCAGCCCCGTCCCGGCGGTGCGGCTCACCCGGATCTTCCGCCAGGCCCAGCAGTCCGGTGTGGTCACCAACGCCCACCGGATCAACGAGGGGGTGCCGCCGGTCACCCAGGGCCTCTCGGATTTCTTTCTCTTCGTCGAGGACGACACCGAGGAGGCCGGGCGGCTCACGGTCGATGTCGCGGCCCGCCGCATCCCCGCCAAGTTCGGCCTCGACCCCCGCCGTGACGTGCAGGTTCTGGCCCCGATGCACCGCGGCCCGGCGGGCGCGGGCACGCTCAACGGACTGCTTCAGCAGGCCATCACCCCGGCCCGGCCGGACCTCGCGGAGCGCCGCTTCGGCGGCCGGGTCTTCCGCGTCGGCGACAAGGTGACCCAGATCCGTAACAATTATGAGAAAGGGGCCAACGGGGTCTTCAACGGCACGGTTGGCGTCGTCACCTCACTCGACACCGATGAGCAGCGGCTGACCGTGCGGACGGACGAGGACGAGGAGGTACCGTACGACTTCGACGAGCTGGACGAGCTGGCTCATGCCTATGCGGTGACCATCCACCGGTCACAGGGCAGTGAGTACCCGGCCGTCGTGATTCCGGTGACCACCGGGGCCTGGATGATGTTGCAGCGCAACCTCCTGTACACGGCGGTGACCCGTGCCAAGCGCCTTGTCGTGCTGGTCGGCTCGCGCCGCGCGCTGGGGCAGGCGGTGCGCACCGTCTCGGCGGGGAGGCGCTGTACCGCGCTGGATCACCGACTCGGCGGCGATGTGACAGTCGAGCGTGTCAAGAGGGTTTCCGAACGATGACGAACGGGGCAGGATGGCCGTGAAGGCGGCACTGAGTGCCGCCAAAAGGCTCTTCAGCCGACCCCGAGTGCACGTTCTCTACCCGAGTAGGGGAAGGTGGGGGGAGTCAGGGCACCTCGAAGAAGAGAACCAGACGTCGGTGAGGGATGACGTGAGCGACAACTCTGTAGTACTGCGGTACGGGGACGGCGAGTACACCTACCCGGTGGTCGACAGCACCGTCGGCGACAAGGGCTTCGATATCGGCAAGCTGCGTGCCCAGACCGGTCTGGTGACCCTGGATTCCGGTTACGGCAACACCGCCGCGTACAAATCCGCGATCACCTATCTGGACGGTGAGCAGGGCATCCTGCGATACCGCGGCTACCCCATCGAGCAGCTGGCGGAGCGTGCCTCCTTCCTGGAGACCGCCTTCCTGCTGATCAACGGGGAGCTGCCGACCGTCGATGAACTGGCGGCCTTCCGTGGGGAGATCACCCGCCACACGCTCCTGCATGAAGACGTCAAGCGGTTCTACGACGGTTTCCCGCGGGACGCCCACCCGATGGCGATGCTGTCCTCCGTGGTCAGCGCGCTGTCGACCTTCTACCAGGACAGCCACAACCCCTTCGACGAGAAGCAGCGCAACCTCTCGACGATCCGGCTGCTGGCCAAGCTGCCGACCATTGCCGCTTACGCGTACAAGAAGTCGGTCGGCCACCCCTTTGTCTATCCGCGCAATGACCTGGGCTATGTCGAGAACTTCCTCCGGATGACCTTCTCGGTCCCCGCGCAGGAGTACGAGCTCGACCCGACCGTGGTCTCCGCGCTCGACAAGCTGCTGATTCTGCACGCCGACCACGAGCAGAACTGTTCGACCTCCACGGTCCGGCTGGTCGGCTCCTCGCAGGCCAATATGTTCGCCTCCATCTCGGCGGGCATCAACGCGCTGTGGGGCCCCCTGCACGGCGGCGCCAACCAGTCCGTGCTGGAGATGCTCGAGGGCATCCAGGCCTCGGGCGGCGACGTCGACACCTTCATCCGCAAGGTGAAGAACAAGGAAGACGGCGTGAAGCTCATGGGCTTCGGGCACCGCGTCTACAAGAACTTCGACCCCCGGGCGAAGATCATCAAGTCGGCGGCGCACGATGTCCTCTCCGCGCTCGGCAAGTCCGACGAGCTGCTCGACATCGCGCTCAAGCTGGAGGAGCACGCCCTCGCGGACGACTACTTCGTCGAGCGCAAGCTCTACCCGAACGTGGACTTCTACACCGGTCTGATCTACCGGGCGATGGGCTTCCCGACCGAGATGTTCACCGTGCTGTTCGCGCTCGGCCGGCTGCCGGGCTGGATCGCCCAGTGGCACGAAATGATCAAGGAGCCGGGCTCCCGCATCGGCCGCCCGCGCCAGATCTACACGGGCGTCGTCGAGCGCGACTTCGTCCCGGTCGAGGAGCGCTGACCTTCGCTTCTCCGGTGCCCCCGTCCTGGCTGACTGGCCGGTCGGGGGCACTTCGCGTTCTCCTGAGGTTCGAAGGCACCCGCCGGGGGACCAGCGGGGTGCCTTCGGGTCTCCGGGTGCTTGGGTCTTCCGGCCGGGGGCACCTCCCAGCGGTAGCTGGGGGCGAGCCGAAGGGGCGCGCCTGTGTCGAAAGGGAGACGCGCGCAGGGAGCGAGGGCCGCGTTCGATATGCGGCTCCGCCGTGTGGGCGACCGAGCACGTCGACCGTCGGCACAGGCTTTTGCGCCCCGGAGGCGAACCGAGCCTCAAAAAAATGCAGAAGCGCCCCGCTTCCGATCCCCCCACGGGTCGGAGCGGGGCGCTTCCCTTGCCCCGGAGCGGATTCCCCCCACGGGATCCGGCCGGGTGTCCACGGGCCCTTGCGGGCCGTATGGTGACGCGATCCGCCGGGACGCGTACCTACGGGAGGGCCGCTCAAAGCTCCCCGAGTACGTCGTCCCGGCTACGCGTAGCGGGATGCGTCCCCCAAGACGAATCCCCACCGTCCCATTAGACTCGCGACCCCCCTCGATGGTTACGTTGGGTTGTCTGTGATCTGCGTCTCTTGCCATAGGGGCCATAAAAGGGCAAGAGCCTCGATTTGAAGATCGAGGCTCTGCCGTATGGGTGTTGTGCGGCTTATGGGGACTTGGTGAATCTATGTGGACGCTGTGAAGGTCCGCAGTCGCAGACTGTTCGTCACCACGAACACGGACGAGAACGCCATGGCCGCTCCCGCGATCATAGGGTTCAGCAGTCCGGCGGCCGCGAGCGGGAGCGCGGCGACGTTGTAGCCGAAGGCCCAGAAGAGGTTGCCCTTGATGGTGCCGAGCGTCCGGCGCGCCAGCCGGATCGCGTCCGCCGCCACCCGCAGGTCGCCCCGGACCAGTGTCAGATCCCCGGACTCGATGGCCGCGTCCGTGCCGGTGCCCATCGCGAGCCCGAGGTCGGCGGTGGCGAGGGCGGCCGCGTCGTTGACCCCGTCGCCGACCATGGCGACCGTACGGCCCTCGCCCTGCAGCCGCTTCACGACGTCCACCTTGTCCTGGGGCAGCACCTCGGCGATGACGTCGTCGATGCCGACCTCGCGGGCCACCGCCTCGGCGACGAGCTTGTTGTCTCCGGTCAGCAGTATCGGGGTGAGGCCGAGCGCGCGCAGCTGGGCGACCGCCTCGGCGCTGGTCTCCTTGATGGCGTCGGCCACCAGGAGGACGCCGCGCGCCTTGCCGTCCCAGGCCACCGCGACCGCCGTCTGGCCCTCCGACTCGGCCGCCGCCTTGGCGGCGGCCAGCTCCTCGGGCAGTTCGACGGCCCATGCGCCGAGCAGCTTCTCGCGGCCGACCAGGACCGCGTGACCGTCCACCGTGCCCTGGACGCCGAGGCCGGGCTCGGACCGGAACTCCGCGGGCGTCGGGAGGTCGCCGAGCCGCTCGGCCGCGCCGTCCGCGATGGCGCGCGCGATCGGGTGCTCCGAGGCGTGCTCCAGGGCGCCCGCGAGCCGCAGCAGCTCTTCCTCGTCCACGCCGGGCGCCGTGACGGCCCCGCGCAGCCGCATCTGCCCGGCCGTCACCGTGCCGGTTTTGTCCAGGACGACGGTGTCCACCCGGCGGGTCGACTCCAGCACCTCGGGCCCCTTGATCAGGATGCCCAGCTGGGCGCCGCGGCCGGTGCCGACCATGAGCGCGGTCGGGGTGGCCAGGCCCAGGGCGCAGGGGCAGGCGATGATCAGGACGGCCACGGCCGCGGTGAAGGCGGCGGCCGTCTCGCCGGTGGTGAGCAGCCAGCCCAGCAGGGTGCCGAGGGCGATCAGCAGCACGATCGGCACGAAGATCCCCGAGACCCGGTCGGCGAGCCGCTGCACCTCGGCCTTGCCGTTCTGCGCGTCCTCGACCAGCTTGGCCATGCGGGAGAGCTGGGTGTCCGCGCCCACGCGGGTGGCCTCGACCACGATCCGGCCCGCCGTGTTGACGGTCGCGCCCGCCACCGTGTCGCCGGCCACCACGTCCACCGGCACCGATTCGCCGGTCAGCATCGAGACGTCCACGGCGGAGGAGCCCTCGACCACCGTGCCGTCGGTGGCGATCTTCTCGCCGGGGCGCACCACGAAGCGGTCGCCGACCGCCAGCTCGCCGACGGGGACCCGCACCTCCTGGCCCCCGCGCAGCACGGCCACGTCCTTGGCGCCGAGCTCCAGCAGCGCCCGTAGCGCCGCGCCCGCCCGCCGCTTGGACTTCGCCTCCAGGAAGCGGCCCAGCAGGATGAGGGTGGTCACCCCGGCGGCCGCCTCCAGGTAGATCGAGGACGATCCGTCGGCCCGGGAGACGGTGAGGTCGAAGCCGTGGCGCATTCCCTGCATGCCCGCGTCGCCGAAGAACAGGGCCCACAGGGACCAGCCAAGGGCCGCCAGAGTGCCGATGGAGACCAGGGTGTCCATCGTGGCCGCGCCGTGCCGGACGCCCGTCCAGGCGGCCTTGTGGAAGGGCGCGCCGCCCCAGACGACGACCGGCGCGGCGAGGGTCAGCGAGAGCCACTGCCAGTTGTCGAACTGCAGCGACGGCACCATCGCCAGCACCACGACGGGCAGGGACAGGGCGAGCGAGACGAGCATGCGGTGGCGCAGCGGGTCCGGCCCGGCCTCGCCGCCCCGGTCGGCCTCCGGTGCGCCGGTGTCCGCGGGGGTGCGGGGCTCGGGCACGACGGGGCGCGGTTCCTCGGCGGTGTACCCGGTCTTGACGACGGTGGCGATCAGGTCGGCGACCTCGATCCCCGCGCCGTAGGACACCTTGGCCTTCTCGGTCGCGAAGTTCACCGTGGCGGTGACGCCGTCGAGGCGGTTGAGCTTCTTCTCGATGCGCGCGGCGCAGGACGCGCAGGTCATCCCGCCGATGGCGAGCTGGACCTGCGAGGGCCCGCCGGTCGTCGCCGTGGTGTCGGCGGCGGCTCCGGCGGGGGGTGCCGTGCTGGTCATGTCTGGTCTCCTGGGAGGAGGGCCGGGCCGTACGGCGACTGTATGAGCAGGGCGGTACGGTCCGGCGGAGGTTTGGTGGGGGCTCGCTCAGGCCGCCCGGCCGGTGAGCTCGTAGCCCGCCTCGTCCACGGCGGCGCGGACGGTGTCGTCGTCCAGCGGAGCGGCCGAGATCACGGTGACCTGCCCGGTGGACGCCACGGCCTTGACGGAGGTGACGCCGTCGAGGGCGCCGATCTCCTCGGCGACGGCGCCTTCGCAGTGGCCGCAGGTCATACCGGTCACCTGGTAGACGGTGGTGACAGCCTCGGAGCTCATGGGGTTTCTCCTGTGTGGGGTGAGCGTGTGTGCGGGGTGAGCGTGACGGTCGGTGCGCAGGAGGCACCGGAATGCCTCAGCGTCTCCTGACGATCCCCACTTTATACCCCTAGGGGGTATCGATGGAAGCCGGTGGTGCGCCGGTCCGTGACGGATGGGTCGCGCCCGCGCGCACTCCTCCCCGGTCCGGGGCGTACGAGGGGCCGGGGGGAGGGGGTGTGGTGCGGGGTCAGGGGCGGGCGGCGACTCCCTCGGTGCCGAGCACCGGGGCGAGATAGCCGTACAGGGCGGCCTTCAACTCCGCGACGTACGCCTCCCGTTCGGCGCCCTCATGGCCGAGGATCAGCGTCAGTCCGGCCTTGAACAGGGCGAACGTCATGGTGGTGGTGTGGGCGCGGCGCTCGGGGGAGAGGTCGGGGTTGCGGAGGCCGATCAGCTCGCTGATGCGGGCCTGGATCGAATCGTGCAGTTCGGCGTGTTCTTCGAGGAGTTGGCCCGGTGCGTCGGAGGACTGGATCAGAGCCAGGAAGACCGGATTCGCGCAGTTGAACTCGATCATCGGGTCGAGGACCGTGTCGAGCAGCTCGCCGAGGGGCAGCCCCGCGTTCTCGGGTGTGAGCACCGTCCCGTGGGTCTCCACCATCCGGCGGTTGAGGCGCTCGCCGAGCTCGACGGCGATGGCCTCCTTGTTCGGGAAGAACTGGTACAGCGTGCCGGGGGAGACCCCGGCCTCGCGGGCGATGGCGTTGGTGCTCGCCGAGGTGTAGCCGGCGCGGCAGAAGACATGGGCGGCGGCGTCGAGCAGCTGCTGGATCCGGCGCTCACCGCGCGCCTGTCTGCGGCGCGGCTTCGCCGTCTCGTCGCGCTGGTCCGCCTTGCTCTCGCTCACCTGTTTTCCCCGGCTCTCCGTGTTCGATTGACAAACACGAGCGCCCGCTCGCATTCTTGAGAAACGCGAGCGGTCGCTCGTGTTTACCACCCATGGTAATCAGCGACCCATGCTGCCTACGGACGTGTGGGTGGCGGCATGGGGCACAGGTGAAGGGGACACCGCACCATGACCGATGTCAACCGCCCACCCGGGGACCGAATCGGAGGGTGGACGCGCCTGGTCACCGCGCGGCCGCGGCTGTCCCTCCTGATCGCTCTGCTCTTCACGGCGCTGGCCGTCGTGGCCGGGAGCGGGGTCGCCGACCGGCTGGGAAGCGGCGGCTGGGAGGACCCGGCGGCCGAGTCCTCGTATGCCACCAAGGCATTGGAGAAGCGCTTCCCCGCCTCCCAGCCCAATCTGATCCTGCTCGTCGACAGCGGCGGCGGGACCGTGGACGATCCGGCCGTCGCCGCCGAGGCCCGGGCCCTGGCCAAAAAGCTCTCGGACGAGCGGGCGGTCACCGGTGTCACCTCGTACTGGGCCACCGGCGCGCCCTCGCTGCGGGCCCGCGACCGGGGCGAGGCGATCATCGCCGCGCGGATCGTGGGCGACGAGTCCGCCGCCGGCAAGACGCTGGAGCGCATAGCGCCCCATTACCGGGGCGCCCATGGCCCGGTCGAGGTGTCGATCGGCGGGATGGTCGCGGTCCGCCATGAGCTGCAGACCACCATCCAGGAGGATCTGCTGCGGGCCGAGATGATCGCCCTGCCCATCACCCTGGTGCTGCTCGTGATGGTCTTCGGCAGCGCCGTGGCCGCCCTGCTTCCGCTCGGCGTCGGCATCATCGCCATCCTCGGCACCGACGCGGTGCTGCGCGGGCTCACCGAGTTCACCGACGTCTCGGTCTTCGCGCAGAACCTGACCACCGCGCTCGGCCTCGGACTCGCCATCGACTACGCCCTGTTCATCGTGCGCCGCTTCCGGGAGGAGCTGGCCCAGGGCGCGGAGAAGCTGCCCGCCGTCGCGACCACGCTGCGCACCGCCGGGCGCACCGTGCTCTTCTCGGCGCTGACCGTCGCCGCCTCGCTCGCCGCGATGCTCGTCTTCCCGCAGTACTTCCTGCGCTCCTTCGCCTATGCGGGGATCGCGGTGGTGCTGATCGCCGCCACCGCCGCCCTGGTGGTCCTGCCCGCGGCGCTCATTCTTCTGGGCGACCGGGTCAACGCACTGGACCTCACCCGGCTGCTGCGCCGCGGCCGCCCGGCCAGCAAGGGTGAGTCCGGAGCGGGCTGGGCGCGGCTCGCCCGGCTGGTGATGCGGCGCGCCCCGCTGTTCGCGCTGGCCACCGTCGCCGGTCTGGTCGCCCTGGGGCTGCCGTTCCTGAGGGTGGAGTTCGGCACCGCGGACGACCGCCAGCTGCCGTCGAGCGCCGAGTCCCATGTGGTGCAGCAGCACATCCGGGAGGGGTTCCCCGGCGGTCCCGGGGGCGCGGTGGAGGTCCTCGCCGAGGGCGACACCGGCACCAAGGCCCTCGCCGACTACAGCGCCAAGGTCTCCGCCCTCCCCCAGGTGCTGCGGGTGGACGGCCCGGCGGGCCGGTTCGCGGACGGGCGGCGGGTGGCCGAGCCGGGGCCGGCGGAGGCCGCGCGGCTGGCCGGTGGCTCGGCCGACATCACCGTGCTGCCCAAGGGCGAGGCCGTGGATGCGGCCAGCCAGGACCTGGTGCGGACGATCCGCGCCCAGGAGTCGCCCTTCACCACCTCGGTCACCGGCACCGCCGCCGTCCTGGTGGACACCAAGGACTCCATAGGCGACCGGCTGCCCTGGGCCGCCGCCATCATCGTCGCCGTCACCCTGCTGCTGGTCTTCCTGCTCACCGGCAGCGTGCTGATACCGCTTCAGGCGGTGCTGCTCAACGCGCTGAGTCTGACCGCGATGTTCGGCGCGGTGGTGTGGGTCTTCCAGGAGGGGCATCTGTCCGGTCCGCTCTCCTTCACCACCTCCGGCGATATCGAGACCACCCTGCCCGTCCTGATGTTCTGCGTCGCCTTCGGGCTCTCCATGGACTACGGGGTCTTTCTGCTCTCCCGGATCAAGGAGGAGTACGACCGCAGCGGGGACCATCAGGCGGCGGTCGAGTTCGGACTGCGGCGCACCGGCGGTCTGATCACGGCGGCGGCGCTGATCCTCGCCGTGGTGATGGTGGGCATCGGCACCTCGCGGGTCACCAACACCAAGATGCTGGGGCTGGGCATCGCCCTGGCCGTGCTCATGGATGCGATGGTGGTGCGCGGTCTGCTGGTGCCGGCGGTGATGAAGCTGACCGGCCGGGCCACCTGGTGGGCCCCTGGCCCGCTGCGTCGGCTGCACACCCGGTTCGGGCTGAGCGAGGGGGAGTCCGCTCCCGCCGGAAGCCGCACGGACGCCGGGACCGGCACAGCTGCCGCCGCCAGTGGCAGCGAGGCGGACGGCCAGTGTGAGGAGGACGGGCTGTCCGGGGACGGGGAGACGGCGCGGGACCGGGTGAGCACGGGCCGCCGCTGACGGATCACGGGGGTACGGCACCGCGGCGCCGCTAATCCTTGGCGTCCCGCCGGGCGCGGCGGTTGCCGGGTCTGCGGGCCACCCAGGAGCGGATCGTATCCGCGTACCAGTACGGCTTGCCGCCCTCCACCAGATCGGGGGGCGGCAGCAGGCCGTGCTTGCGGTAGGACCGCACGGTGTCGGTCTGCACACCGATATGCGCCGCGATCTCCTTGTAGGACCACAGCCTCCGGTCGGTCATCTCGTATGCCCTTCCGCAGGTCGTCGCGGCCACGGCCAGTGGGGCCGTCGGGGGAGCCGCGGCGCGCCTGCTCACGCTCCATCAGCCTGTGCCCGGGTCAACGACGCTGAGTGACGGGCGGCCAGGGGCTGTTGAGCACCTGTGACGTAGACGTGTGGAGATGTGACGGCTGTGACGCACGAGTGACGCACCGGACGATCGGTCCTCTGCCATGGCGACAGCGGACCGGCCGTGGGGAGACGGCCGGTCCGCTGTGGGGCAGTTGGTGAGGCGTCAGCCGTAGAAGGCGGGGCGCTCGATCATCTCGACGATCGTGCGCTCGCCCGTGGCCTGGGCCCGGACCCCCGCCTCGCTGACGGCGGTCGCGGCATAGCCGTCCCAGGTGCTGGGCCCCTCGACCTCCCCGCGCCGGGTGGCGTTGACCCACGCCTGCACCTCCCGGTCGTACGCCTCCTCGAAGCGGGCCACGAAGTCGGGGGCGATCTCCCCGCCCCAGGCGCCGGGCCGGTTGACCAGCATGCCGTGGGCGTCGCCGACGCGGGCGGTGCCCCGTTCGCAGACCGCCTCCGCCTGCACCTGGTAGCCGAAGCCGCAGGTGGCGAAGATCTCCACATTGACGATCGCCCCACCGGTGGTCTCGAAGACCACCAGCTGGGGGTCGCTGAGCGGCTCCGGCGACAGCGAGCTGGGGGTCGGCTTGAGCACGGTGACCGCGGCGATCTCCTGCTCCAGCAGCCAGCGCGACTGGTCCATCTCATGCACCACCGAGTCAGTGATCATCATCTCGTTGGTGAAGTACGAGTGGACCGAGGCGTTGCGGTGGCGGCAGTGCAGCAGCAGCGGGCGGCCCAGCTCACCACCGGCCAGCAGCGCCTTGAGCTTCATGAACTCGGTGTCGTAGCGGCGCATGAAGCCCACCTGGACCCGGCGGTGGCCCAGCTTCTGCTCGGCCTCCAGCACCCGCAGCGCGGACGCGGAGTCCGGGGTGAGCGGCTTCTCGCACAGCACCGGCAGATCGCGCTCGAACGCGCTGAGCAGCGCGGCCTCGTGCGCGGGTCCCGGCGAGGCGATCAGCACCGCGTCCACGCCGGGGGCGGCCATCGCGGCGGCCGGGTCGGTGAACGCCTGACAGCCGTCGGCGGTGTCGGCGACGGCCTTGGCCCGCGCCTCGTCGATGTCGACCACGGCGGCCACCCGGGCGCCGCTGATCACCTCGTTGATGCGGCGGACATGGTCGGCGCCCATCTTGCCGGTCCCGATGACGGCGACCCCGAGCGTTCCCTGCTGCGTCATTGGCTGATCTCTCTTCTCTCTCTGCTCTCTGGACGGTTCGACGGCCCGTGGGGGCGAAGCGGCCCGTGGGGGCGAAAGGGAGGTCAGGCGCCGCAGGAGCGCAGGAAGCGCCGGGTGCGCTCGGCGATGGGGAAGGGCTGGTCGGGCGGGCAGGGATACATGTCCTGCTCGACGATGGCGAACAGGTCCACATCGAGGTTCTGGGCCGCGGTCAGGACCGGTCCCAGCTCCGGAACGCCGTTCGGCGGTTCGCACATGACGCCGCGCTGGACGGCGGGGCCGAACGGCACCTCGTTCTTGACCACATCGGCCAGGATCTCCGGGTCGACCTGCTTGAGGTGGAGATAGCCGATGCGCTCGCCGTAGGTCTCGATCAGCTTGACGCTGTCGCCGCCGCAGTAGGCGTAGTGCCCGGTGTCCAGGCAGAGGTTGACCAGGTCGGAGTCGGTGGCGTCCAGGAAGCGGGCCACGTTCTCCTCGGTGTCGATATGGGTGTCGGCATGCGGGTGGACGACGATGTCGAGCCCGAAGCGCTCCCGCACCTCACGGCCGAGCCGCTCCATCCCGGTGGACAGATGGCGCCACTGCCCGGCGGTGAGCGTCGGGGGCTCGATCAGCTCGGCGGTCTTGTCGTCCCGCCAGAAGGAGGGGATGACCACGAGGTGCTTGGCGTTCATCGCCCGGGTCAGCTCGGCCACCTGGGAGACGTGCTCCCAGGTGGCGTCCCAGACCTCGGGGCCCCGGTGCAGCGAGGTGAAGATGGTGCCCGCCGATACGGTGAGGCCGCGCCGGCCGGTCTCCTCGGTGAGCCGGGCCGGGTCGGTCGGCAGATAGCCGTACGGACCCAGCTCGATCCACTGGTAGCCGGCCTGTGTGACCTCGTCGAGGAAGCGCTGCCAGGGGACCTGCTGGTCGTCGTCGGGGAACCAGACCCCCCAGGAGTCGGGGGCCGAGCCGACCCGGATGCGGTCCAGGGCGGGTGCGGGGGAGGCGTCGGCAGTCATGGCAGAGGGTCTCCTCGGTGTGCTGGGGTGCCCGCGTCGTACTGTTTTGGGCAGCTTCACCGGCCGGGCGGGCGGCCGTCAAGAGTTCGTCAGGACATTCGGACGTCTTGTCAGGAGAAAGGCATCCGGAGGATGGCGTCCTGTCAAGGGGAAGGTGTGGGGTCAGGCGGAAGGGGCGGTCACCTCCTCGGGCAGCTCGTCCACGTCGACCCCGCGGACCTGGGCCAGCTCATGCTTGAGTGCGGCCAGTTCGGTGCCGCCGGCCATATGGTTGGTCAGCTCTTCGAGGCTGACGTCCTCGCGCGCCGCGTTCAGCTCCAGGGCGCCGAGCCGCAGCACCGCGAAGTGATCGCCGACCATATAGGCGTGGTGGGGGTTGTGGGTGATGAAGATGACGCCGAGCCCGCGCTCGCGCGCCGCCGCGATGTACTTGAGCACCACACCGGACTGCTTGACGCCGAGCGCCGCGGTCGGCTCGTCCAGGATCAGCACCCGGGCGCCGAAGTGGACCGCCCGGGCGATCGCCACGGACTGCCGCTGGCCGCCGGAGAGGGTGCCGATGGGCTGTTCCAGGTTGTCGAGGTGGATGCCCATGGCGGACAGCTCCTCGTCGGTGATCTTCTTCATCCGCTGGATGTCCAGCCGGCGCACCGGCCAGGGGCCGCGGGTCAGCTCGGAGCCGAGGAAGAAGTTCCGCCACACCGGCAGCAGGGGCACGGTGGCCAGGTCCTGGTAGACGGTGGCGATGCCCAGGTTCAGGGCGTCGCGCGGGTTGTTCAGCCGCACCGGCTCGCCGTCGACGAGGTATTCGCCCTCGTCGTGCTGGTGCAGCCCCGAGATGATTTTGATCAGGGTGGACTTTCCCGCTCCGTTGTCGCCGAGCACACACGTCACCCGGCCCGGCCGGACGGCCAGGTCGATGCCCTCCAGGGCGCGTACGTTCCCGTAGAGCTTGCCCACGCCCCGCAGCCGGACCACCGGCTCATCGGCCGGTGCGGCGTCGGCGGGGCCGTTCTTGGATTCCTTCGTTGCCATGACGGTCACCTCCTGGCGGCCTGACGGCGCACCCACAGATTGACGAGGGTCGCGAGCAGCAGCATCACGCCGACGAAGAACTTGAACCAGTCGGGGTTCCAGTTGGCGTAGACGATGCCCTGGTTGACCATGCCGAAGATGAAGGCGCCGAGGACCGCGCCGATCGCCGAGCCATAGCCGCCGGTGAGCAGGCAGCCGCCGATCACGGCCGCGATGATGTAGTAGAACTCGTTGCCGACGCCCTCGCCGGCCTGCACGGTGTTGTACTCGAAGAGCAGATGCATGCCGACGAACCAGGCCGCGAAGCCCACCGTCATAAAGAGGGCGATCTTGGTGAGGTTCACCGGTACGCCCACGGCCCGCGCGCTCTCCTTCGAACCACCGGCCGCGAAGATCCAGTTGCCGAACTTGGTGCGCAGCAGCACCCAGGTGGCGATGGCGGCGAAGATCAGCCACCACAGCACGGTGATCTTCACATTGACGCCGAAGACGCCGATCTCGGAGGCGAAGAGCGACTTGGCCTGGTCGAAACCGTCCATGTCGGTGATGGAGTCGGTGGCGACGTTGTCGGTCAGCAGCTTGGTGATGGCCAGGTTGGCGCCCTGCAGCATCAGGAAGCTGGCGAGGGTGACCAGGAAGCTGGGCAGCCCGGTCTTGATCAGCAGCAGTCCGTTGATCAGCCCCACGGCGAGCGAGACCAGCAGGGCGACGATCACGCCCACCCAGACATTGGCGGTGAGCTGGAAGCTGAGCATGCTCGCGGTCAGCGCCGAGGAGGTGACCGCGACCCCGGCCGAGAGGTCGAACTCGCCGCCGATCATCAGCAGGGAGACGGCGAGCGCCATGATCCCCATGGTGGAGGCCTGGTAGAGGACGGTGGCGAAGGAGTCGGCCTGGCGGAAGGTGGGGGCGGCGACGAAGAAGAAGAGATAGACGCCGATGGCCGCGACCAGCGCCCCGATCTCGGGCCGGGCCAGCGCCCGCCGGGCCAGCGAGCGCTCGGTCGTGCGGCTCTTCGGCGGGGCCGCGGGGGAGGCGGGCGGGGTGGCGGCCGCCGGGGTGGCGGTATGGGTCATGGCCGGGTCACCGCGTTCCGTTCTTGGCGAACCCGGCGATGGTGTCCACGTTCTCCTTGGTGACGAACGCGGGCCCGGTCAGCACGGGCTTCTCCCCGCCGCCGCTGAAGTTGCCGTTGTTCTTGAAGAGCCACAGGGAGTCGATGGACAGATAGCCCTGGAGATAGGGCTGCTGGTCGACGGCGAACTGGACGTCGCCGCTCTGGACGGCGGAGACGAGGTCCTTGTTGAGGTCGAAGGTGGCGACCTTGGCCTTGCCGCCCGCGTCCTTGGCGGACTGGACGGCGGTCAGGGCGAACGGGGCGCCCAGGGTGACGACGTAGTCGATGCTCGAATCCTGCTTGAGCTTGGCGGCGATGGTCGACTTGACGGACGGCATATCGGTGCCGTTGACGTAGAGGGTGTCCGTCTTGCCCTTGAAGGTCTTCTTCACACCCGCACAGCGGGCTTCGAGGGCGACATGGCCCTGTTCCTGGATCACACAGATGTTGTGCTTGGCGCCGATCTCGTTGAGATGTTTGCCGAATGCCTGGCCCGCGATGTTCTCGTCCTGGCCGAAGTACTCCAGCAGACCCATGCTCTTCCACTGCTCGAGTCCGGCGTTGAAGGCGACGACCGGGATCCCGGCCTTCTTCGCCTTGGCTATCGCGCCCTTCATGGCGTCGGGCTTGGCGAGGGTGACGGCGATGCCGTCGACCTTCTGGTTGATCGCGTTCTGGATCAGGTTGGCCTGGTCGGCTCCGCTGGGGTTGCTGGAGTAGACGAGGTCGACATTGTCCTTGGCCGCCGCGGACTTGGCGCCCTTGCGCACGGTGTCCCAGAAGGTGTCGCCGGGCGCCGCGTGAGTGATCATCGCGATCTTCAGTCGCGGGGTGTCGGCCTTGCCGGCCGCGATGCCGGAGTCGGCTTCCTGAGCCTTCTTGCCGCCCTGGCTGCTGCAGCCCGCGGCCAGGAGGACGGCTGCGGTGGCGAGTGCGGCGAGGCCCGCTCTGCGGTGTCGATTGAGTCTGAGGTCCATCCGTTCCAGCACCTCTCAAGGCAGGTCCGTCGAGTTGGCACGGCCGTGCAGAACGGGAGCCAACTCCCCGCGGCTGCCCTCTGTCAAGGCTTTGTCATGACAACATTTCATCTGGACGTAACGACGCGATAACATCCCCCATGGCTCCGCATGATGACGTCAGTATGTAAGGACAAAGTCTTGACAGTGGCCGGGGGACACGTCTAGACCTGAAGGGCCGGGGCACACCTCCCGGAGTTCTGTGCACCAGACCCTGAGCTGCGTCTTTCCCGAAGGGGCAGGCATGAGTGAGCCGTACGACCTGATCACGATGGGCCGCATCGGAGTGGACCTGTATCCGCTGCAGACCGGTGTGCCACTGCCGCAGGTCGAATCGTTCGGTAAGTTTCTGGGCGGCTCGGCGACCAATGTCGCGGTCTCCGCGGCCCGCTTCGGCCGCCGCTCCGCGGTGATCAGCCGCACCGGGGCGGATCCGTTCGGCGACTACATCCATCAGGAGCTGCGGGCCTTCGGAGTGGACGACCGCTTCGTCACCCCCGTCGAGCAGTACCCCACCCCGGTCACCTTCTGCGAGATCTTCCCGCCCGACGACTTCCCGCTGTACTTCTACCGCCGCCCCAAGGCACCCGATCTGGAGATCCACTCCGCCGAGCTGGACCTGGACGCCATCCGCGCCACCCGGATCTTCTGGATGACCGGCACCGGGCTCAGCGAGGAGCCCAGCCGCACCAGCACCCTCGCCGCGCTCGCCGCCCGCGCCAAGAGCGGCACCACCGTCTTCGACCTCGACTGGCGGCCGATGTTCTGGGCCGACCCGGACACCGCCCGGCCCTTCTACGCCGAGGCGCTGCGCCATGCGACCGTCGCCGTCGGCAATGTGGATGAATGCGAGATCGCCACCGGTGCGCGCGAGCCCAAGGCGTGCGCGCAGGCGCTGCTGGACGCGGGCGTGGAGCTCGCCGTCGTCAAACAGGGCCCGCGCGGGGTGCTCGCCGTGCACCGCGACGGCACCACCGCGGAGGTCCCGCCCGTCCCGGTCGAGGTGGTCAACGGACTCGGCGCGGGCGACGCGTTCGGCGGCGCCCTGTGCCACGGGCTGCTCTCCGGCTGGCCCCTGGAGCGCGTCATGCGGTACGCCAACGCGTCGGGCGCCATCGTCGCGTCCCGCCTCGCCTGCTCCTCCGCGATGCCCACGGAAGCGGAGGTCGAGGCCCTGCTGGGTGGGGGCTGACCCAGGGCACCAGGCCCTTCCCTCGTCCGGTCACGCGGTCCCCGCGCTCCGTGTGCCCTTTCAAGAATCGCGAATGCGAGGAAAAACCCTTGAGCATCAGCATTTCGGACCTCGTGACGGTGCGCAGCCGCCATCCGGAGGCCATCGCGGAGGCGGCCGCCCGCCGGGTCCGCCGCCCCCTCATCGGTGACAGCGGCCGTCTGATGATCGTGGCCGCCGATCACCCGGCGCGCGGCGCCCTCGCCGTCGGTGGCCACAAGCTGGCCATGGCCAACCGGGTCGAGCTGCTGGAGCGGTTGTGCGTGGCGCTGTCCCGTCCCGGGGTCGACGGGGTGCTCGCCACCGCCGACATCCTCGAGGACCTGCTGCTGCTCGGCGCCCTCGAGGGCAAGGTCGTCATGGGCTCGATGAACCGTGGCGGCCTCGCCGGGGCCTCGTTCGAGCTCGACGACCGGTTCACCGGGCACCGCCCCCAGGACCTGACCCGGCTGCGTTTCGACGCCGGCAAGCTGCTGCTGCGCATCGACTACGACGACGCCGGTTCGCTGACCACCATGGTCAGCACGGCCCGCGCCATCGACGAGATGGCCGAGCGGCGGCTGCCGGTCTTCGTCGAGCCGTTCATCTCCCGGCGCACGGGCGGAAAGGTCGTCAACGACCTGAGCGCCGAGGCCGTCACCAAGTCCATAGCCATCGCCTCCGGCCTCGCCGGAACCTCCGCCTACACCTGGCTGAAGGTGCCGGTCACCGACGACGCCGACGAGATGGCGGCGGTGATGGAGACGAGCACCCTGCCGGCGGTGTTGCTCGGCGGCGACGTGGGCAAGTCTCCGCAGGACCAGGAGGAGGCGTACGAGAAGTGGCGCAAGGCGCTGGGGCTGCCCACCGTGCAGGGGCTGGTCGTCGGGCGGTCGCTGCTCTATCCGGCGGAGGGCAGCGTCGAGACCGCCGTGGACACCGCCGTCGGCCTGTTGTGACGCTGTAAGAAAGGCAGAGGGTTCACGCCATGACCACCAACGATCCGTTCCCCGGCTTCCATATGCAGGCCGGCAAGGCCGCCGACGGCCCCTACGCCGTGGACATCACCCCCGAGCGGGCCGGCTGGGGCTACTCCAGCCTGCGGGTCCTCGAGCTGCCGCCCGGCGGTTCGCACTCCCTGGCCACCGGTGACAGCGAGTGGATCGTGCTGCCGCTGAGCGGCGGCTGCACCGTGATCGCCGAGGGCGAGGCCTTCGAACTGCACGGCCGGGAGAGCGTGTTCAGCGGGGTGAGCGATTTCGTCTACCTGCCGCGCGACTCCCATGCCCAGATCGCCAGCGGGGCGGGAGGCCGCTTCGCGCTCACCGGCGCCCGCTGCGAGCGGCGGCTGCCCGCGCGCTACGGACCGGCCTCCGCCGTCCCCGTCGAGCTGCGCGGCAGCGGCAACTGCTCGCGCCAGGTGAACAACTTCGGCGCGGCAGGCGTCTTCGCCTGCGACAAGCTCATCGCCGTCGAGGTGCTCACCCCGGGCGGCAACTGGTCCTCGTACCCGCCGCACAAGCACGACCAGTGCCGCCCCGGCGAGGAGAGCGAGCTGGAGGAGATCTACTACTTCGAGATCGCCGAGGCCCACGGCAACGAGGGCATCGGCTACCAGCGGGTCTCCCCGTCGGGCCACGGCCGCGGCACCGACGTCCTCGCCGAGGTCCGCTCCGGGGACACCGTGCTGATCCCCGACGGCTGGCACGGCCCCTCCATCGCCGCCCCCGGCCATGACATGTACTACCTCAACGTCATGGCGGGCCCGGAGGAGGAGCGCGCCTGGCTCATCTGCGACCACCCGGACCACGCCTGGATCCGCTCGACCTGGCCGGACCAGCCCGTCGATCCCCGGCTGCCCCTGTACCAAGCACCCGATCAAGCCCCTGATCAAGCACCCGATCAAGCACCCGATTCCGCCGCACCCGCTGGAGACCCACGATGACCGCTTCGGCAGTGCGCCGCCTGACCGTCGCCCAGGCGCTGGTGGAATTCCTCGCCCACCAGTACACCGAGCGCGACGGGCGGCGGCATCGTCTGATCAACGCCACCTGGGGCATCTTCGGCCACGGCAATGTGGCCGGGCTCGGCCAGGCGCTGCTGGAGTCCGGGCCGGACACCATGCCGTATCTCCAGGGCCGTAACGAGCAGGCGATGGTGCACGCCGCGGTCGGCTACGCCCGCCAGAACAACCGGCTCGCCGCCCAGGCCGTCACCACCTCCATCGGCCCCGGCGCCACCAACCTCGTCACCGGCGCGGCGCTCGCCACCGTCAACCGGCTGCCGGTGCTGCTGCTGCCCGGCGACATCTTCGCCACCCGGACCGCCGACCCGGTGCTGCAGCAGCTCGAAGTCCCGTACGCGGGCGACCTCTCGGTGAACGACGCGCTGCGCCCGGTCTCCCGCTACTTCGACCGGGTGATGCGCCCCGAGGCGCTGATCCCGGCCGCGCTGCAGGCCATGCGGGTGCTGGCCGACCCGGCCGAGACCGGCGCCGTCACCCTCGCCCTTCCGCAGGACGTCCAGGCCGAGGCGTTCGACTGGCCCGAGGAGTTCTTCGCCGACCGGGTCTGGCACGTCCGCCGCCCCGCCCCCGAGACGACCGAGGTGGCCGCCGCCGCGCGGACGATCCGCGCCGCCCGCCGGCCGCTGATCGTCGCGGGCGGCGGGGTCCACCACAGCGAGGCCGAGGACGCCCTGCGCGCGCTCGTGGACGCGACCGGCATCCCGGTGGCCTCCACCCAGGCCGGCAAGGGCTCGCTGCGCTACGACCACCCCGCCGACATCGGCGGGATCGGCCACACCGGCACCGCCGTCGCCGACGATCTCGCCCGCACCGCCGACCTGGTCATCGGCGTGGGCACCCGCTACAGCGACTTCACCACCGCCTCCGCGACCCTGTTCGCGGACCCGGCCGTGCGCTTCCTCAACCTCAACATCACGCCGTTCGACGCCCACAAGCTGGGCGCCACCACCGTGGTCGCCGACGCCCGCGCCGCGCTGGAAGCGCTCACCGCCGAGCTGGCAGGCGACCGGGTCGACGAGACGTACGAGGCCGAGTACCGCACCGGGAAGGCCGTGTGGGAGCGCCGGGTGGACGCCGCGTACGCCGCCGGGGACGAGACCGCCCGGCCGTCCCAGACCCAGGTGCTGGGCGCGCTGGACGCGGTCGTCGGCGACGAGGACGTGGTGATCAACGCGGCGGGGTCGCTGCCGGGCGATCTCCACAAGCTGTGGCGCGCCCGCTCCCCGCGCCAGTACCACCTCGAATACGGCTACTCCTGCATGGGCTACGAGATCCCCGGCGCCATCGGCGTACGGCTCGCGGCGCCCGCCACCCCGGTCTGGGCGCTGGTCGGCGACGGTACGTATCTGATGATGCCCACCGAGATCGTCACCGCGGTCCAGGAGGGCATCAACATCAACATCGTGCTGTTCCAGAACCACGGCTACGCCTCGATCGGCGGTCTTTCGGAGACCACCGGCGGCGAGCGCTTCGGCACCGCCTACCGCTACCGGGCCGCCGACGGGCAGTACACCGGCGATCCGCTCCCGGTCGATCTGGCCGCCAACGCCGCCTCGCTGGGCATGGACGTGCTGCGTGCCGGGAGCGTGGGCGAGCTGCGCGAGGCGCTGGCCGCGGCGCGCGCCTCGGACCGGCCCACATGTGTCTATGTGGAGACCGAAACGGCCGACACAGTGTCCGGCGCACCCGAGGCACAGGCGTGGTGGGATGTGCCTGTCGCCCAGACCGCGACCCGTCCGGCCGCCGTGAAGGCCCGCGAGGACTACGACCGGCAGGCCGCCGCACGCCGCCGCCACCTCTGACGTTTCTGACGTTGTTCGAGAGAAAGGCTCCGCACCCATGAAGACCGTCAACCACTGGATCGGCGGAAAGACCGTCGAGGGCGCGACCGGCGCGTACGGCCCGGTCTACAACCCCGCCACCGGCGCTCAGGACACCCAGGTCGCCCTGGCCTCCGTGGAAGAGGTCGACGCGGCCGTGGCCGCGGCCAAGGAGGCGTTCCGCTCCTGGGGCACGGTGTCGCTGTCCAAGCGCACCGCGATCCTCTACAAGTACCGCGAGCTGCTGGACGCCCACCGCGACGAGATCGCCGAGCTGATCACCGCCGAGCACGGCAAGGTCCACTCGGACGCGCTGGGTGAGGTGGCCCGTGGTCTGGAGATCGTGGAGCTGGCCTGCGGGATCGCCGAGAAGCTGAAGGGCGAGCTGTCCACCCAGGTCTCCACCGGGGTCGATGTGTCCTCGATCCGCCAGCCGCTCGGGGTGGTCGCGGGCATCACGCCGTTCAACTTCCCGGCGATGGTGCCGCTGTGGATGTTCCCGGTGGCCATCGCCTGCGGCAACACCTTCGTCCTCAAGCCCAGCGAGAAGGACCCGTCGGCCTCCCTCCGGCTGGCCGAGCTGGCCACCGAGGCGGGGCTGCCGGACGGGGTGCTCAATGTCGTCCATGGCGACAAGGTGGCCGTCGACCGGCTGCTGGAGCACCCGGACATCGCGGCCGTCAGCTTCGTCGGCTCCACGCCGATCGCCAAGTACATCCAGTCCAGGGCCATCGAGCACGGCAAGCGGGTGCAGGCGCTCGGCGGCGCCAAGAACCACATGCTGGTGCTGCCCGACGCCGACCTGGACTTCGCCGCGGACAACGCCATCAACGCGGCCTACGGCTCGGCCGGTGAGCGCTGCATGGCGGTCTCCGTCGTGGTCGCGGTCGGCGACATCGGCGACGACCTGGTGAAGAAGATCGCCGACCGGGCCGCCAAGCTCCGCATCGGCCCCGGGAACGACCCGGCCTCCGAGATGGGCCCGCTGATCACCAAGGAGCACCGCGACAAGGTCGCCGGCTATGTGCACGGGGCGGCGGCCCAGGGCGCCGAGGTGGTCGTGGACGGCACGGGGTACACCGTGGACGGCCATGAGGACGGCTTCTTCATCGGCGTCTCGCTGCTGGACAAGGTCCCGCCGACGGCCGACGCCTACCGTGACGAGATCTTCGGCCCGGTGCTGTGCGTGGTGCGCGCCGAGACCTACGACGAGGCCATCGAGCTGATCAACAGCTCCAAGTGGGGCAATGGCACGGCCATCTTCACCCGCGACGGCGGCGCCGCCCGCCGCTTCCAGCTGGAGGTGGAGGCGGGCATGGTCGGCGTCAATGTGCCGATTCCGGTGCCGGTGGGCTACCACTCCTTCGGCGGCTGGAAGGACTCGCTCTTCGGCGACCACCACATCTACGGCAACGACGGGGTGCACTTCTACACCCGCGGCAAGGTCGTCACCACCCGCTGGCCGGAGCCGTCGGAGGAGGTCGGCATCAACCTCGGGTTCCCGAAGAACCACTGAGGCGTATGGGACGAACCACTGAGGCCTATGTGACGAACTACCGAGGCGCATATGACGAATCGCTGAGGCGTATGCGCAGAACCACTGAGGCGTATGTGACGTGTGATTCGCACGTTTGAGTGGTTTCCCCCGCCCCCTGCCGGACCCGGTCCGGCAGGGGGTTTCGCCGTCGTGAGGGCCGGGGATCCCAGGCCCACGGAGAAAACGGGGGACATCGGGGGGCGGCATGCCTGGGTTCATGGAGGGGGAAGGGACCGAGGAGTTCATCGAGGCGCTCAAGGGCGCCGTGGTGCCTCGGGACCGTAAGGCCAAGGGGCGGGATCTGCTGCCGCCCGTGCTGCTGCTCGCCGAGGGCGAGCGGGCGGTGGCCCACGCGCATCAGGCGATGCGGGGGCTGAGCCGGATGCTCTATCCTGACGGCGCCAAGCGGGTGCCGTACGCGGCGCTCGGCCCCGATGAGATCCGCGACGCCGCCGGGCGGCGGCCGCTGACGCTCGACCTCGGCCGGGAGCTGTGCGTCGATGTGCCCCGCCGCACCGGCCGCCTGCGGCTCACCGACTTCTTCCTGACGCGGGACATCGTCGAGCAGGCGCTGGACCCGCGCGCCCCCGAGCCGGATGGCCGCGCGCTGCGCGACCACTGCTACGCCCGGCGGATCGCCCGCGGGCCGCTGCTGCGGGCCTTATGGACACTCGGCGGCGAAAGCGCCGAGGGCGGCACGGCGGGCCCGGGCTGGGTCGCGGAGCTGCGCCGCCTGCTGATGCGCCCCCTCTTCCAGCTGCTGCCGCGCTGGTGGTGGGGGCGGCGCCGCACCCGCCTGCTGCTGCGCTCCACCCGGCGCGGCTGGTACGCCGACTGGCGGCGCATCAGCCACGGCCGCACCGCCGAGGACTTCTTCGAGAACGCCGCGCGGCTGCTGCGCGCCGAGCGCGGACGCGACCCGGAGGCGGCGATCGGCCGGTGGGAGGAGCTGCTGCTGCACGCGCTGCTGGCGGATCTGCGGCGCGCGGCCCGGCCGGGCCGGATCTCGCCCTGGCGGCGCCGGCGGCGCACCCGGTGCGTCTTTCTGCTGGAGCTGCCGGAGGACGCCGCCGGTGCGGCGGCCGGGGAGCGCTTCCTGGAGCGGTACGCGGAGGCCGCCCGGGACACCCGGTGCGCGGCGGCCGTGGTGGTGGCCGTCTCCCCGGCGGGCGTTGCGGGCGTATCCCGGGCGGATGGGGCGGACGGGGCGGGCGTGTCCCCGGCGGACGGGGCGGCCTCATCTCCGGCGGGCGGGGCGTCCGCGGGGGAGAGCGGCGGGCTGGGCCGTGCGGCGGCCAGGCTGCGCGGTGCGAGCGGGACGCCGTCGCGGGCGCCCCGGCCGCTGCGGGCCGTGCTGCCCGCGCCCGTGCCGGAGTCGGAGGGGCTGGACCTCGATCCCGTCTCGCCGCGCACCTTCCGGCTCGGCCCGGCCGCCGAGCTGACCCTGACCGGGGTGGTGGTGGCGGCCCTGCTCAGCGCCCCGGGTGTATGGCTGCTGGACCGGGTCACGGACGAGCCGGACCGCGGCTGTCTGGGCGGGGCGTCCAGCGAGGTCGTCGCGGGCCGGCCCCAGCTGAGCGCGGACTCGCCCCGGAAGCAGTACGAGGACGCCCGGCGGCTGATCCGCGAGGAGAACGCACGGGTGGACCGCGAGGTCGGGGACGGCGACGGCACCGCCCGTACGGTGGTGCACATCGGCTCGGACGTGGCCGCCGACCCGCAGGGGCAGCGGTACAACGCGGCGGTGCCCGAGCTGCGCGGTATCGCACTGGCCCAGCGCGCGCTGAACGACGAGGCGCGCAACGACTCCCAGAAGGTGTGGCTGCGCATCGACAGCCGTAACGCGGGGGACGACTTCGCCAACGCGCCGCGCATCGCCCGCCAGGTCGCCGAGGACGCCCGGAGGAAGGGCTCGGGGATCATCGGGGTGGTGGGCTTCTCCAAGAGCCTGAAGCAGACCCAGGAGGCCGTGCGGATCCTGGGCGGCGCGCGGATCCCGGTCATCGGCACCACGGCCACGGCGGATCTGATGCAGGTGGACGGGTACTACCGCAGGGTCGCGCCCACCGACAGCCGTGAGGCCGCGATCGAGGCCGACTTCGCCCACCGGGGCAACATCATGGACGACGGCACCGGGAGCTGCTCCCCGGCCCGCGCCGCCGTGGTCGTCAAGGACCCCCGGGATCTGTACAGCGATGAGATAGGGACGCTGTTCGCCGAGCGGTTCGGCGCCCGGCCGTTCACCTTGGAGTACACCCCCGGCGGCCGGTCCGGCGGTGCCGCCCAGGGGCCGGGGCAGGACCGTGTCGCCCGTAAGGACAGCATCGGCGAGCTTGCCGACGCGGTGTGCGAGCGGGTCATCGCCGACCCCCGTACGGTCGTCTACTGGGCCTCCCGCGCCCTCCAGTTCAGCGCGTTCCTCGACGACTTCGGGGACAACACCGCGTGCGAGGGCAGAAAGCTGACGGTGCTCGGCGGCAATGACCTCACCACCGCCGCCCTCGCCGGTGCGTACGCGGACCGGCCCTGGCTGCGGCTCTACCACACCGTCCATGTGCTGCCCGCGGGCCATCCGCGGCTGAGCGATATCGCCAAGAAGTTCAACGCCGACTACGCCAGGGACTTCGGAGCCCATGACCTGTGGCGCGACGACGGGCGGGCCGCCCTGGCGTACGACGCGATGCAGCTGATGGCCGAGGCGGCCAACCGGGCCTTCCGCAGCACCGACAACGTGGAGCGCTCCAATGTGCAGATCGGCCTCGACAACGGCATCCGGAAGCAGGGCGCCAGCGGCTATCTGGACGTCGGGCGGGGCCGCTCGGTGCCCCGGGACAAGCCGCTGGTGATCCTGCACCACACCGACCGGGGCTCGGAGCCGGTGCTGTACTGCGGCGCGTTCACCCAGAATCCGGCCGGGCGGGCCACGCACTGGGGGCCGCGGGGGAAGTTCTCATGTCCCAGGGACAGTTGAGGCACCACCATTCGAGCCTCCTCCGGGGCGTCAGGCTAGGAGTGCTCGATCGTCTTTCCTTCAGGGACTCGGTAGCAGCCTGAGGTGACTTCGATGCCGATACTCGGGGTGTCACGCTTGCTGTACCCGACGATCCAGACACTCATCTTCTTGGAGTCGTTGTCGGCGACGATATTGAGGTTCTTGTTCGCGCTGTTGTCGCGGTGAGAGCTCTTGATCACCCAATCGCCCGTGCCGAGTTTCTCCTTGAGGTTCTTCATGGCGACGTCGTTGTCCGCGCCGGACTCGGGCTTGAAGTTCCACGGGTGGTAGACCTGGAAGTACTTGTCCGGATCCTTGCCGGAACACGCCTTGACACCGGGCCCGGGTTGGGATGCTGTGCCGGGTACCCCGATGAAGTCGTAGATCTGGCTGGAGACCGCTTTCACGGCGGCAACCGCCTCGTCGGTGCTGGCCGTGCCCGCGTGGGGAATCCCCGAGGCCGAGTCGCCCGACTCGCTGGTGTTGGTGGCGGGGGATTCCGAGGTGTCGTCGTTGGTCATGCCGCATCCACTAAGAAGAAGGCCGGTCAACACGAGAGGGAACAGGGCACTGCCCGGGCGACGCCGATGAGAGGTGGGGAGCAGTGCGCGGAGCATGCGAGTCCTTGGTGTTGTTCGGCAGGTCGGTGGTGGTCCGGTGGGTGTTTGCACGCCTGGAGGGGATTCGTTACCGGGCAGCGGTGACGTCGCCGTACTCGCCGACCACGACCAGCGCTTGGTTCTTCAGCGCGGTCGTGCCCTTGTTCCAGTACTCACTGTGGCCTTCCGATCCCGTGGTCGCTTGGGGGCCACTGCCCTCAGCGTGCGTGTTCATCTGGTGGGCGCCGAAGGCATCGTCGCTGGGGATGAGGAATACGCCGCCGCCCATCTTCCACTGACTGCCGCCATGACCCCAGCGGCCGATGTCCGGGACTTTGTCCCCGTCTGCTTCCTCGTTCCACACGTGCCCCTTCGGAGCGTCCATCTCATCGGCCGAACCTACCTTTACCCCCGGGCTCCCGGCGAAGATCACATCATCTGCGTTGAGGTCGCCTGTCTGGGCCGCCGCTCCGATGAGGGTGGTGCCGTAGGAGTGCCCGATGGCCGTGCGGTGCGGCTCGCCGGAACCACTGTGCGAGGCGTCGAGACCGTCCATGAACTTCCGGTAAGCGGGCGCTCCGTCATAGGCGTAGTGCTCGAACGGGGCGTCTTTGACGATGCTCTGCGGGGCGTCGTAGCCGAGCCAGGTGATGGTCGACACAGACGCGTCCGGTGTCGCCTGCTGTGTCTGGCGCCACAGCTCGGTCATCCGGTCGACGTTGCCCTCGATGCTGCTCAGGTTCGACGTCGTGCCGGGCACGTACACGGCCTGGTGCCGAGCGGTGTCCGGGTTGCCGTTGGCCACGATGGCCCGTCCGTTGCCCTCCGGACTGAAGCCGAGCAGATACGCCTCGGGCAAGCCGCCCTCGCCGGTCTGGTCGAACCGGGTCTGGATGGCGTTCATGCCCTTGAGGGACGATTCCAGGTGCCGGTACTGGTCGCCGTACTTCTTGTCCCACTCCATCCACTCGTCGGTGTGGACCTTGGAGGGGTACATCCCGGAGGTGATCCACGTCCACTCGTTCGCGGGCGGCTTGGGGATCCCGTTCAGCTCCGTCTGGTACTGGCCCCGCTTCTCGTCGAGGACGATACGGTTGGCCTCGTCCCGAGCCGTGGCGGGCAGGCCATCGAGCCCGCCGACGGTGTTCGGCTGGAGCGCGGTCCAGGCCGCCTGCTGTTCGGGGTCGAGACCCTTCCACCAGTCCGCGTTGGCCTTTGGGCTGCCCTCCTTCGGGGGCTGCGGCAGGGAGTCCAGATAGTCCTTGCCCGCCCCGCGGACGCCCTCCGTGTCCTTCCCCGCGTCCGCCCAGTCCCCGGCGGACACGATCAGGTCGTCGTCCGCCTTGAGCTTGCGCAGCTGCGGCGCCCACTTCTGGTCCGCGTCTGTGGCCTCCTTCAGGGCCTCCGCGATGCGGTTGGCGATGCCCTGGGCTATCGCGTAGTTCGGGTTCGGGTCGAAGTTGCCCGCTTGGCGCTGGATCGCCCGGACCTGCTCGGACAGGCTGCCGCTGGCCGAACCGGGCTGCGGCGGGGAACCGCCCGGGTCCTCACCGGCCGCCGGATAGGCCACCGAGCCATCGGCGTCCACCGTGAATGTGTGCTCGGCCGCCTCCGACAGCGCCCGCTTCAGTTTGTCCTGCGCCGGGCGCGTGTCCGCCGCGAAGGCGTTCAGGGCTGTGCCGACCAGGCCGCACTCGACCTGCACGTAATGGAAGTCCTTCGCCACCTCGCGCAGTTGGACGACCGCGGCATCGACCGCCTCACCCTTCAGCGCCTTCCGCATCTGGGTGGTGATCCGCTGCTCCAGCGCGTCCTTTGCCTGGCTCGCCATGTCGCTGACCGAGCGGTAGCCGGTCGCCGCTTCCTCGAACTCGTGCAGCTTGAGCGTCTTCAGCGCCTCGATGTCCATGGCTCAGGTCACTTTCCCTCGCCGCCGACGGCCGGGGTGTCGCGGTACTGCTTCCCCATCTCCACGAAAAGGCTCTTGACGTTCTCGTCGGTGAGGAGCAGGTCCTTGCCCGCCCGCTCCAGGTTGCCCTGCAGCGTGGTGCACCGCCCGGACAGCTTGTCCAGGTACGTCTTCCAGCTCTGGTAGACCTCGGATTGTGCCGCCGCGGTCTCCACCTCTCCGCCGGTGGCCAGACCGTGCTGGCCGGTTTCGAGGGAGGTCAGCACCTTCTTCGCGTTGCTGCTGAGGCCCCCGACGGCGCTGCCCGCCGCCGTCCACGCGGCCTTGCTGGACTTCACGCCCCCCTCGCCGCCGCCGCCCCCGGCGCTCGCCAGCCGCATCCCGGGCCCGCCCGCAGCGGCGCCCTTGAGACGCGCCCACTCCTCCTCGAACGAACCCATGTCCCCCTCCATTACGCTTCAGCCGCGCATGACCCGTATCAGCCGCTGCCAGGCTAGAGGGAACAATGCGGCGGCTCGTGAGTACACGTACTCAGAAGCCGGGCCGCATGTCCAGACCCCGGCTCGTCGTGGTCCAAAGATGAAGGACCAGCCGTCCGCCTGGGCCGCCGTGGGGTCCTCGGCGATGTCGTTCGGGGCATCGCCGCACTTGCCGCGGCGGCGCATCGGCAGATTGACCCGTTGCGGAAGGGGCGGCTCTCGGCAGGTGAGGGGCGGTATGGAGGTGGTGGGGCTCTCGGGAGGCGGCGCTCGGGGACCGGAACGGTTGGTTCAGTTCTCCCGGGGCCACCCCGTAGTCTCGCCGTATGACCTGGTCGCACGCATTGAAGGAGACCGCCCGGACCGGCCTTGCGATCGAGCGCACCAGGACGGAGCCGCTGGTCGCGATCCGTGCCGCGGGCGGGGTCGCGCTCGTCATCGGGATGGCGCTGTGGCTCGGCTCGCCGACGCTCGCCGTCTCGGCGGCCTTCGGCGCCTTCTCCGCCGGGGTCGCCACCTTCCAGCGCAGTTGGCGACCCCGCCCCTGGCTGGCGCTGGCCGCCGCGACCGGTCTCGCGGTGAGCACCTTCCTCGGCTATCTGGCCGCCGCCCACACCTTCACCTTCGTCATCATGCTCGCCGTCTGGACGCTGATGACGGGCATGGCATGGGCGGTCGGCCCGGTTTCGGGGCTGGTCTCCACCCAGATGGTGGCCGTCATGCTGATCACGGTCACCCTCCCGACCTCGACCCTGGGCGCCCTGGGGCACGCCCTGCTGGTCGGGCTCGGCGGCGTGGTGCAGGCCGCGCTGATCGTGCTCTTCCCGGTCCGCCCGTGGGGCGTGCAGCGCGACGCCCTCGCGGACGCGCTCGCCGCCGTCGCGGACTACGCCCGCAAACTGCGCTACGAGCCGGTGGCGCACTTCGACCCCAAGCCGCTGATGGAGGCCCGTAGCGCCGCCGCCCTCACCCCGCGTCAGGCCCGGCGGCGGCCTCGGCAGCTGCGCGGCTATCGGCTGCTGGCCGAGCGGATCCGCCCGGTGCTCGCCTCGCTCGCCGACCCGGTGGTCGGCGCCCCCGAGGAGGGGCCCGAGCGCGACCGGGTGCGGGAACTGCTGGCCGCCACGGGCACCGTGCTGGACGCGGTGGCCCACGCCATCCGCCACGGCACACCGGTGCGGGTGCCCTCCGACGCCATGTCCGTCCTGCGGATGCCGGAGGACGGGCCGAAGCTGAGCGGCGCCGCCCGCCGTGCCGCGCTGCGGCTCTTCTCGCTGGTGGCGGACGTGGTGGAGGCGTCCGATGAGCCGGTGGAGGAGGTGTCCCCCGAAGGCCGCACGGTCCACCGCTTCCGGCCCCGCCCCGGTATCACGGGCGCCGTGGCCATGGCGCTGCGCGCCGTCCGCCGCGAGGCCCGCTGGTCCTCGCCGGTGCTGCGCCACGCGGTGCGCCTGTGCGCGGTCGACGTCAGCGGCTATCTGCTGAGCACGGCCCTGCCGCTGGGGCACTCGTACTGGGCCCCGCTGACCGCCACGATGGTGCTGCGGCCGGACTTCGCCCAGACGTACTCCCGCGGCGTCGCCCGCTTCCTGGGCACCCTGGCGGGGGTGCTGGTCGGCGGCGGGGTGGTGGCACTGGTCCACCCCGGCTCCTATCTGAGCGCCGGGCTGGCCGTGGTGTGTGTCCTGGCGATGTACCTGCTGCTGCGCACCGGGTTCATCGTGACCTCCGCGTGCGTGAGCGCGTATGTGGTCTTCCTGCTCAGCATCGCGGGCGAGGCATGGGGTCAGACCGTGCAGGCGCGGGTGGCGCTGACCCTGCTCGGCGGGGTGCTGGCGATGGTGGCGTACGCGGTCTTCCCGGCCTGGGAGACACCGCGGCTGCGGGACCGGCTCGCGGACTGGCTGGCCGCGAACGGCTCCTTCGCCACCGCCGTCTTCGACGCCTACGCCCGCCCCGCCGACCGCCGCCCCCGCCAGGTGCGGGACGCCCTGCTGGACGCCCGCGCGGCGCGGGCGGCCTGGGAGCAGAGCGAGTCACAGGCGCACCGGGAACCGGTGCGCCACCGCGGACTGTCGCGGCGCGCGGCGCGGGCGGCGCAGACGGCGCTGTCCACGATGGGACGAGTCGTCATGCTGCTGGAGGCGCATCTGCCGGAGCGCGACGCGGCGCCGTCCGAAGGGGCCCGGGACTTCGCCGAGGCACTGCGGGAGGCGATGCCGAAGGCGGTCGAGGCGGTACGGGAGCGGCGGCCACTGAACTGGGAGGCGGTGCACCGGTCGCTGGAGCGGTGGCGGCAGAAGGCGGGGGACCGCCCGGGGGTGGCGCTGCGGGACGCCGAGCAACTCGTCGACGCCCTGGACGATCTGGCGGAGGCGCTCACCAGGAGTGGGCGACAGTCACGCACGCCCCGGGGGCCCAGTCAAGGAGAATCCCCCTAGACTAGGGGTGCCCCCTACATCAATGGGCGTGTTAATCATGAAGGGGCAGTGCTGTGCCGAGGTGCCCTGGATGCACGCCCGGTAGGCTCTGCCGTCTGTCCGCACGGATTGCCTGACGAGTGAAAGAACTTCCCTACGCATGGGTGCACAGCGAGACGACAGCGTCTGGATACGACGATTCCATCCGGCGCCCGAGAGTCGCGCCCGTCTGATCTGTCTGCCGCACGCCGGTGGTTCGGCGTCGTTCTTCTTCCCGATGTCGCAAACGCTTTCGTCGTCCGCGGATGTGCTGTGCGTGCAGTATCCGGGGCGTCAGGACCGGCGGCAGGACCCGCTGATCGAGAACATCGGTGCGTACGCGGACGCCATCGCCGCGGAGTTGAAGCCGTGGCTCGATCTCCCGGTCGTCTTCTTCGGGCACAGCATGGGCGCCGTTCTCGCGTTCGAGGTGACCCGGCGGCTGGAGGAGGCCGACGCGGAGTTCTCCGCGCTCGCCCTCTTCGCCTCGGGCCGCCGGGCGCCCTCCCGTTACCGCGACGAGAATGTGCACCGGCGTGATGACGACGGCGTCGTACGCGAGATGAAACTGCTGAGCGGCACCGATGCGCGCGTCCTCGGAAATGAGGAGATTCTGCGCATGGCGATGCCGGCGATCCGCGGTGACTACAAGGCGATCGAGACCTACCGCTCGGTGCCCGGCGCCGCCGTCCGCTCGCCGATCACCGTGCTGACCGGCGACAACGACCCCAGGACCAGCCTCGAAGAGGCGGAGGCGTGGCGGTCGCACACCACCGGCGCGTTCGACATCCGGGTGTTCCCGGGAGGTCACTTCTTCTTGGCCGGGCATCAAGAGCCGATTATGAGTCTCGTCGCGGAGAAGCTTTCGGGGTCGAGACCCTGACCCGGGCGCTTCAGGAACCTGGCCGACGCACTGGAAAAAACCACTCGTCACGCTTGTTGCCCCCGGCGGTCCGTTGGGGGTATCAGGTGACGTTCATCGGGGGATGAATTCTTTGCCTGCGAACCTCTTCGAATGGGAGAACCACCTCTCCGCCCTGCGCGAAATGCTGCGCGGCGCGACACAGGGCAGAGGCCGGCTGGCCTTGGTCAGCGGTGCGGTGGCCAGTGGCAAGACCACGCTGCTGAACACCTTTGCCGAACAGGCCATCGAAAGCGGCGCGTTGCTCCTGGAAGCGACCGGTTCGAGAGCCGAGAGAGATCTCCCGTTCGGGATTATCCGGAAGATTTTCGACAACGGCGCGATGCCCTCCGATGTGCGATCCGAAGTGACCGCACTGCTTGACGGAAACGGGCTGGAAAGCACCGCCGCGGGACGCATGCACGTGATGTCCCAGATTTCCTCGGTACTGCTGCGGATGGTCGACGATCGCACTCTTGTCGTCCTCGTCGACGATGTGCACTGCGGCGACGACCAGTCCCTGCAATTCCTGCTCCACCTGGCCCGCCGGGTGCGTCAGGCGAAGGTTCTCATCGTCCTCACCGAATCCCCCCGGCTTCGTCAGGAACAATTCACCTTCCACGCCGAACTGCTCCGCCAGCCCAACTGCGTCCGCATGCGGCTGCACATGCTCACCGAGCCCGGCGTCGCCGAGGCGCTGTCCGGCTCCCTGTCCCCAACCGTCGCCGCCCGCCTCGCCCCCGAATGCCACCGCGTCTCCGGCGGCAACCCGATGCTGCTGCGCGCCCTGCTGGAGGACTGGCGGACCGTCGGCGAACACGGCGAGGCCCAGCAGCGCCCCGCGCCCGGTGAGGCGTTCGCGCACGCCGTCCTCGGCTGTCTGCACCGCGGCGAGCCCGAGGTGCTGGAGGTCGCCCGCGGGGTCGCCGTCCTCGGCGACGCCCGCTCGCCGCGGCTGCTCGGCCAGCTCCTCGACCTGAGCGTCAGCACGGTCCAGCAGGGCGTCCAGGACCTGCACCAGTGCGCCATCCTGGAACACAACGCCTTCCGCGACGAAGTGGCCCGCACCGCCGTGCTCGACGCGACCCCCGCGACCGACCGCGGCGCCCTGCACGCCCGCGCCGCCCGGCTGCTGCACGCCGACGGCGCCTCCGCCCTCGACGTCGCCCGCCAACTGGTCTCCGCGCCGCAGGACGCCGAGCGCTGGACCGTCCCCGTCCTGCGCGAGGCCGCCGAATTCGCGCTGGTCGAGGAGGAGTTGGAGTTCGCGCTCCGCTGCCTCGAACACGCCCACCACGCCTGTGGGCCCGGCCCCGAGCGCACCGCGCTCAAGGCCCGGCTGGTCGGCATCGCCTGGCGGATCGGCCCGGCCGCCGCCGAGAGCCATCTGCCGGAACTCCTCGCCGACGCCGAGCGGGGCCGGCTCGCCCCGCGCGACGTCGCCCCGATCACCTCCTACCTCGTCTGGTCCGGGCGGCTGGACGCGGCGGCCGGCGCCGTCGCCGCGCTGGCCCGCTCGGCCGGCACCGGCGACGACCCCGCGATGACCGCCGCCGTCTCCGCCTCCGCCCAGTGGCTGACGATGCTCAGCCCCCCGCTGCGCGACCGCCTCCCCACCGTCGGGACCGGCGTCACGGCGGCCACCGGCGCCCCCCGCGACATGGCCTACCTGGCCTACGCCCACGCCGCCGCCACCATGTCCGCCGCGCTCACCGAGGGCCAGGCCGACCGGGCCGTCATCGAGGCCGAGCGGGTCCTGCAGCGCCACCACCTGAGCGACAGCACCCTCCAGCCGCTGGTCGTCGCGCTGCTGGCGCTGGTCCTGGCCGGCCGGCTCGACCTGGCCCTGTCCTGGTGCGAGCGGCTGCTGGGCGAATGCTCCGCCCGCCGCGTTCCCACCTGGCAGGCGCTGCTGTCCGCCGTACGGGCCGAGATAGCCCTGCGCCAGGGCGATCTGCAGGTCGCCGCGCACCAGGCGCGCAGCGCGATGTCACGGATCTCGGTCCAGGGCTGGGGCGTGGGCATCGGCCTGCTGCTGTCCACCCTGATCCAGGCCGAGACCGGGATGGGCCACTACGACGAGGCCATGGCGCTGCTCGAACAGCCCCTGCCCGACGAGCTCTTCCAGACCCTCCCCGGCCTGCTCTACCTGCGGGCCAGGGGCCGCTGCCATCTGGCCACCGGCCGCTACCACGCCGCGCTCGGCGACTTCACGGCCGCCGGTGAGCTGATGGACGCCTGGCGGATGGAGATGCCCCTGCTGACCCCCTGGCGGGTGGACGCCGCCGAGACCTGGCTGGCCCTCGGCGACCCCAAGCGCGCCCGCGCACTGGCCGAGGAGCAGCTGCGGCTGGGCCCGGAGGACCCCCGGCTGCGCGGCGCCCTGCTGGTGGTCCTGGCCCGCACCGACGAGCTCAAGCGCCGGGTGCCCCGGCTCAAGGAGGCCGTCGAGATCCTGGAGGGCGGCGACGACCGCATCCAGCTGGCCATCGCCCTCGGTGAACTCGGTCGCGCCTACCGCTCGCTGGGCGACTTCAACCGGGGCCGGGTGTTCGTCCGCAAGGCGTGGCACGTGGCCAAGACCTGCGGCGCCGATCCGCTGTGCCGTGAGCTGATGCCCCGCCACGCGGACGCCGGTGAGTTCGCGGCGGCCGCCGCCCAGCCGGGCCAGGGCGCCGAGCAGCAGCGCGATGTGGAGGCGCTGACCGAGGCGGAGGTGCGGATCGCGGTGCTGGCCGCGCACGGCAACACCAACCGGGAGATCGCCTCCAAGCTGTTCGTCACCGTCAGCACGGTGGAGCAGCACCTGACCCGCATCTACCGCAAGCTGAACGTCAAGCGCCGCCGTGACCTGCCCGCGAAGCTCTCGGACAGCAGCTTGACCGGGACGGTGTAGAGGGGGGCTACCCGCGGTCGTGAGCCCGCGACCGTAAACCCGCGGTCGTGCCCCCCCCAACGGCCGCGCTAGCTCAGCAACCCGTGCTCCATGGCCTTCATCACCGCGGCCGTGCGGTCGGAGACGCCCAGCTTCCGATACGAGCGCAGCAGATGTGTCTTGACCGTGGCCTCGCTGACGAACAGCTCGGCGCCGATCTCGGCGTTGGTCAGCCCCCGGCCGACCAGCCGCAGCACCTCGCGCTCACGGCCGGAGAGCGGCGACGGCTCGACCGCCCGGGAGCGGAAGAGCTTGCCCGCCAGGGACGGGGTGAGCACCGTCTCGCCACGCGCCGCGGTCTGCACCGCGTCGATCAGCTCCTGGCGTGAACTGCCCTTCAGCAGATAGCCCGCGGCGCCCGCCTCCACCGCGCGCAGGATGTCCGAGTCGTCCTCGTACGTGGTCACGATGACCACCTTGCAGGCCGGCACCTGCCGCAGGATCTGCCCGGTGGCCTCGACCCCGTCCATCCCGCCCATGCGCAGATCCAGCAGGGTGATGTCCGGCCGCAGCGCGACCGCCTGGACCACCGCCTCCTCGCCGGAACCGGCCTGCCCGACCACCGTGATCCCCTCGGCGGACTCCAGCATGGCGCTCAGCCCCTCCCGCACCACCGGATGGTCATCGGCCAGCAAGACCCTGATAGCGCCGCTCGGATTGCCCGGCGTAGCCTCAACCACTGACTGCCTCCCCGGTCAGCGCCGTCACCGGCACGCTCACCTCCACGGTGGTGCCCCGTCCGGGGCTGCTGGTGACGGACGCGACCCCGTCGATCTCCTCCACCCGGGCCTGCATCCCGCGCAGCCCGTAGCCTTCCTGCGTGCCGTCCGGGGTGAAGCCCTCGCCGTCGTCACGGACCAGCAGCCGGACGCCGCCCTGGTCGAAGAGCACGATCACATCCACCGTACGGGCCTGTTTGGCGTGTTTGCGCACATTGGCGATGGCCTCCTGCACCGTGCGCAGCAGCACCACGCTCACCGCCATCGGCAGCGACTTCTCCTCGCCCATCACCGAACAGCGCACCTCCAGGCCGGTCTCGGCGATCAGCCCCTCGGCCTGCCGGCGCACCGCCTGGGAGAGCGAACCGCCGCGCAGCGCGGGCGGGGTGAGGGCGGCCACGAAGTCACGGGCCTCGGCGAGCGACTCCTTGGCCACCCGCCCGGCCAGCGACAGATGGTTCACCGCCTGGTCCGGGGCGTCGCGCACCTCCGACTCGGCCGCCTGCACCAGGCTGATGATGCTGGTCAGACCCTGCGCCAGGGTGTCGTGGATCTCCCGGGCCAGCCGCTCGCGCTCGGCCGAGATACCGGCCTCGTGGGAGAGCCGCGCCACCCGCTCCCGGCTGCGCTGCAACTCCTCGATGAGCTGCCCGCGCCCCTTGCTCTGCCGCACCACCCGCTTGATCCACAGCCCCAGCAGCATCGACAGCGCGATGCTCAGCAGCGAGATGGGCAGGACGCCCAGGACACTCAGCCCAAGGTCCTCCCCGATGAACGCCACCACCAGCACGGGGCAGAGATTGGCCACCGTGGCCAGCACCACCGCCGAGATCATCGGCAGGCTCATGATCAGCATCGGGATGACGGCGAACAGCGCGAACGCGCCGACGAGGTTGAACGCCGTGGTGACGCAGAACAGCGTCACCAGACCCACCGCGAACACCAGGTTCCGCGGGCCGTAGGTGTCCTCGATCATCAGCGTCCGGCCGACCGCCGCGTACCACGGCACGCACAGCGTCAGCGCGGCGATGGGGATGGAGTGGCTGGACTGGGAGCCACTGGAGAGGAAGAGCAGGATCGCGGTGACGAGATAGGAGACGGCGAAGAAGCCGTCCCACAGGCCGAACCAGCGGGTGCCGGACTCGGGACCGTAGTACGCCCCGGTCTGCGAGCCCTCCCCCGGAGAGTGATTGCGCACGGGCTCAGTACTACCACGCGTGTCCACCGTGTCCACCGGACGGTTGACAGCCAGAACCCACCGTTCAGTCGTCTCGCGGCGGCCGGTCCGCTTCTAGCGTTGAGCCAGGTGGGACGGAGAGTCGTCACACCGCCTGCACATCACCCTTTTTGGCTTGGAGAACGTCCCGTATGCCACAGATGAGCCAGTTCATGTCCGCACTGATCGCCAGTGGCACGATCCTCATCATCATCCTGGCGACCGACATCGGCCGCCGCCGCATCACCACGATGCGGATGGTGCGCTCGGTCATCGCCGTGGCCATCGTCATCGCGATCTTCGTCGAGTCCTTCCCGACCAAGGGCAACGACCTCTCCCTGCAGCTCGTGGGTGTCGGCACCGGCGTCATCTGCGGTCTGATCGCCGGAGTGCTGCTGCCCGCCTACAAGGACGCCACCTCCGGCGACCTTTACACCATCGGTGGCATCGGCTACGCCCTGGTGTGGATCGTCCTCTCCAGCGGACGCATCCTCTTCGCCTACGGCGCCGAGCACTGGTTCACCATGGACCTGGTCAAGTTCTCCATCGACTACAAGATCAGCGGTCAGGACACCTACGCCAACGCCTTCGTGTTCATGTCGCTGGCCATGGTGCTGACCCGAACCGCCGTGCTGCTGGCCAAGATGCGCAAGCTCAAGGGCCAGGACACCGCGAGCGGTCAGCTGCCGCAGCAGACCACCACCGGCGCTTCGGTCTGAACGGCCTGATTTCATAGTCCACCAACCCCGCCGGGCCCGCCCCGGCACCCGTCAGACGCAAGAGCAGGGTGAAGCAGTGGAACGCCATGACAACCTGAGGCTCCGACCGCCTCGGCACCGGGTCGACCGCCGTGCGATCGGCTGGTGGACCGTGCAGTCCGCGGTCTTCGCCCTGCCTCTGCCGCTCGTCTTCGGGATCCTGTGGGCCTCCATCCCCCCCACGCGTGAGTTCTTCATGTGGGCCACGCTGATCTCGCTGGTCCCCGGGCTGCTCTACATGGCCGTCATGCCGGCCTGGCGCTACCGGGTCCACCGCTGGGAGGCCACCAACGAGGCGGTCTACGCGGCCTCCGGCTGGCTCTGGCAGCAGTGGCGGGTCGTTCCGCTCTCCCGCGTCCAGACCGTGGACACCCTGCGCGGCCCGATCCAGCAGATGTTCGGGCTCTCCGGTGTCACCGTGACCACCGCCTCCGCCGCGGGCGCGGTGAAGATCAAGGGCATCGACCAGAAGATGGCGTCGGACCTGGTCGAGTACCTGGCCAAGTCCACCCAGGCCGTCCCGGGAGACGCCACATGACGTCGGACACCACGGTGCGGCCGCCCTCCCACGCGCCCGGCCAGGACTGGGGGCGGCTCAACAGCCGGCTGCTCCTGGTCAACCTGTCCATCCTGGCCGCACCGGTGGCCATGTTCCTGGCCAGCCTCGCGGTCACCGGTGGCGACACCAACCTCCAGGTCATCATCACCCTCGGCTCGCTGTTCGTGACCTTCCTGGTCATCAGCGGCATCGGGCTGATGCGGCTGTTCACCACCCGCTACCGACTCACCGAGGACCGCTTCGAGCTCCACACCGGTCTGCTCTTCCGCAGCGAGCGCTCGGTCCCGATCGGCCGCATCCGCGGTGTCGACCTCACCGCCAACCCGGTCCACCGGATCTTCGGCCTCACCACGCTGCGCATCGACAGCGGGGACCAGAGCGACGCCGCCGCGCGCAGGCTCGCCCTCGACGGCATCACCAAGGCCGAGGCCCTGGAGCTGCGCGGCCGCATCATCGCCCTGCGCGACGCCGGCCAGGCCCGGCCGGTGGCCGACAGCGACGGGGTGCTCAGCCGGCTGGACTGGTCCTGGCTGCGCTACGGCCCGCTGACCCTGTGGGGCGTGGGCGGTGTCTTCATCGCCGCGGCCAGTGCGTACCGCACCCTGAGCGAACTCCAGGTCAACCCGCTCGACCTCGGCATCATCAAGGACCTCGAGGACCGGTTCGGCACCATTCCGCTCTGGTACGGAGCCCTGCTGGCCGCCGTCCTCATCGTCGTCCTCGGCATGATCGGCTCCACCGCCACCTTCATCGAGAACTGGGCCGGTTACGAACTGCGCCGCGAGGACGGCGGAATCCTCCGCATCCGCCGCGGACTGCTGGCCACCCGCTCCGTGAGCATCGAGGAACGCCATCTGCGCGGCCTCGAACTCGTCGAGCCCATCCCGCTGCGCTGGGCCAAGGGTGCCAAGCTCAACGCCGTCGCCAGCGGCCTGGGCAACCAGGAGGACAACCGCAGGCGCCGCGCCCTGACCCCGCCCACCCCGCGCGGCGAGGCCATGCGGGTCGCCGCCGACGCGCTGCCGACCGGCCCCGGCCTGATCGAGCGCAAGGGAATGCTCCCGCACCCCAGGGAGGCCCTGCGGCGCCGGATCAACCGCGCCCTGCTCTGGTCGGTCCTGATCGCGGCCGTCCCGGTGGGCCTGGGTCTGTGGCTCGGCTCCTGGCTCGTCATCACCGGCGTGATCACCGGTGTGGTGCTGGTGCCGGTCCTGGTGGCGTTCGCCTTCAACGCCTACCACAGCCTCGGCCATATCCTGCGCGGCCGCTTCCTGGTGATGTGCTCCGGCGCGTTCGCCCGCCGCACCGTCGCCCATCAGCGTGAGGCGATCATCGGCTGGAAGTTCTCCCGGACGCCGTTCCAGCGCCGGGTCGGGCTGATCACCCTCGGCGCCACCACCGCCGCCGGTGAAGGCGTCTACCACGTGTACGACCTGACCGAAGGCCAGGGAATCGCCCTCGCAGAGACCGCGGTACCGGGGCTGCTCGCTCCGTTCATCGAGAGAGCCCCCGACCGCGGCTGACACCCACCCCGAGACCAACTGGCGATCCCCCGAGAGGTGGAGGGGCGGACCGAAAGGCCGCCCCTCCACCTCTGAACCGCTCCACCGCTGAGCCCCGCCACCGCCGAAAAAATTGAATACTGGGCGCATTATTTGCTCGAGATCCTTGTCGCCACCGGAATTCTCATGCACTCTGGTGAATTAAGCGTGGCCATTGCGCGATGCCCCTCGGATACGGGACCCCAAAGGGATGATAGGGGTCCATAGGGGGTTTGAAGGGGTTTCTAGCCGCCCTGCCCTGTGTAAAGCTGACGTACGGTCTTGGTGTTATGTCTGCGAGGGTAATGGGGCGCGCGATGGTGAGTGAGTCCGTGGATTTCACGCCCGAGCACACCGAAATGGGGGGCGCGAGCCCCCGAGGAGCGTCCCCGTGGCGGGACCGGCTCGCTGGGATTCCCGAGGCCGAGCGCGCCGAGGCCCTCACCGCCTGGGTCGGCGAGATCGTCGAGCAGGCCCTCAAGGACAAGGCGCCGGATGTCCTCGACCCCGAGCGCCCCTTCCTCGACCTGGGCTTCGACTCCCTCGCCACCGTTGATCTGCACGCCCGGCTGACCGCCGCCACCGGATTGCGGCTGCCGGTGACCCTCGCCTTCGACCACCCCACCCCCGCCGACCTCGCCCGCCATGTGCGCGCCGAACTGCTGGGCGAGAACGACGGCTCCGACGCGTCCCCGGCCGACGCCACAAGGGGCCCGATCGCCGCCGACGAGCCCATCGCCATTGTCGGAATGAGCTGCCGATTCCCCGGTTCGGTCGGCTCTCCCGAAGAACTCTGGGAAATCGTCGCGGGCGGAAAGGATGTCATCTCCGAATTCCCGGAGACCCGGGGCTGGGATCTCGCCGGGCTTTACGACCCCGACCCCGACAGGGCGGGCAGCAGCTATACCCGCGAAGGCGGATTCCTGCACGACGCCGATGAGTTCGATCCGGCGTTCTTCGGCATTTCGCCGCGCGAGGCCCTGGCGATGGACCCGCAGCAGCGGCTGCTGATGGAGACCTCCTGGGAGGTCTTCGAACGCGCCGGAATCGACCCCGCGACCCTCCGCGGCGGCCGGGCCGGTGTGTTCGTCGGCGCCGAGACCCAGGACTACGGCCCCCGGCTGCACGAGGCCGAGCAGGGCTTCGAGGGCTATCTCGTCACCGGCAACGCCGCCAGCGTCGCCTCCGGCCGGATCGCCTACACCTTCGGCTTCGAAGGCCCCACCGTCACCGTCGACACCGCGTGCTCCTCCTCCCTGGTCGCGCTCCACCTCGCCGTCCAGGCGCTGCGCGCGGGCGAGTGCACCATGGCGCTCGCCGGTGGTGCGGCCGTCATGGCCAACCCCGGCTCGTTCATCGCCTTCAGCCGCCAGCGCGGCCTCGCCGCCGACGGCCGCTGCAAGCCGTTCGCCGCCGCCGCCGACGGCACCGCCTGGGGCGAGGGCGTCGGCATGCTGCTCGTCGAACGGCTCTCGGACGCCCGGAAGAACGGCCACCGGGTCCTCGCCGTCGTCCGCGGCACCGCCATCAACCAGGACGGCGCCTCCAACGGCCTCACGGCCCCCAGCGGTCCCGCCCAGCAACGCGTCATCCGCCAGGCCCTCGCCAACGCCGGACTGTCGTCCGGTGACGTCGACGTCGTGGAGGCCCACGGCACCGGTACGACGCTGGGCGACCCCATCGAGGCCCAGGCGCTGCTCGCCACCTACGGCCAGGAGCGTGCGGCCGACCGGCCGCTGTGGCTCGGATCGCTCAAGTCCAACATCGGCCACACCCAGTCCGCGGCCGGTGTCGGCGGCATCATCAAGATGGTCATGGCGATGCGCCACGGCGTCCTGCCGCGCACCCTGCACATCGACGAGCCGACCCCGCATGTCGACTGGACCACCGGTGACATCGAGCTGCTGACCGAGGCACGGACGTGGCCGGAGAACGACCGCCCGCGCCGCGCGGGCATCTCCTCGTTCGGCATGAGCGGCACCAACGCCCACGCCATCATCGAACAGCCCCCGGCCGACGGCGAAGAGCGGAACGAGACCGAGGACCCCGACGGTGAGGGCTCCGCGGAACCCTCCGTCCTGCCCTGGACCCTGTCCGCGAAGACCACCGACGCCCTCCGCGGCCAGGCCGAGCGGCTGCACACGCTGCTGGAGGCCGACCCCGGGCTCGCCCTCACCGACATCGGCCACTCCCTGGCCACCACCCGCGCCACCTTCGAACAGCGCGCCGTGCTCCTGGCCGGCGACCGCGACGGCTTCCTCTCCGCCCTGCGCACCCTCGCCGAGGACGGCGACGGACCGACCGTCGTCCGCGGCGCCCCCGCCGCCGGAAAGCTCGCCCTGCTCTTCACCGGACAGGGCAGCCAGCGCCTCGCCATGGGCCGCGAGCTCTACGACGCCTACCCCGTCTTCGCCGAAGCCCTCGACGACGCCTGCTGGTACCTCGAGGAACAGCTCGAACACCCGCTGCTCGACGTGCTCTTCGCCGAGGAGGGCAGCCCCGAGGCCGCCCTCCTGGACCGCACCGACTACACCCAGCCCGCCCTGTTCGCCGTCGAGGTCGCGCTCTACCGCCTCGTCGAGTCCTGGGGACTGCGCCCCGAACTGCTCGCCGGACACTCCATCGGCGAACTCGCCGCCGCCCATGTGGCGGGTGTGCTGTCCCTGGAGGACGCCGCCGCGCTGGTGGCCGCGCGCGGCCGGCTGATGCAGGAGCTTCCGGCCGGTGGCGCGATGATCGCGGTGCAGGCGTCGGAGGACGAGGTGCTGCCGCTGCTCGCCGGATGCGAGGACCGGATCGGCATCGCCGCCGTCAACGGCCCCCACTCCGTCGTCGTCTCCGGCGAGGAGGACGCGGCGCTGGAGATCGCGGCGGCCTTCGAGGAGCGCGGCCGCAAGACCAAGCGGCTCACCGTCAGCCACGCCTTCCACTCCCCGCTGATGGACGGCATGCTCGCCGAATTCCGGCGCGTCGCCCAGGTGCTGGACTACGCACCGCCGCGCATCCCCGTGGTCTCCACCGTCACCGGGCGCGTCGCCACCGCCGAGGAGCTGTGCTCGCCCGAGTACTGGGTGCGCCATGTCCGCGAGGCCGTCCGCTTCCTGGACGGTGTGCGGACGCTGGCCGACAAGGGCGCCACCACCTTCCTGGAGCTCGGCCCCGACGCCGTGCTCACCGCCATGGCCCAGGACTGCCTGCCCGACGCCGACGGCACCGCCTACGCCGCCACGCTGCGCGGCGGGCGCCCCGAGGCCGAAACCCTGACCGCGGCCGTGGCGCTGGCCTACGTCCGGGGCAAGAAGGCCGACTGGGCCGCCCCGTACGCCACCACCGGCGCCCGCACGATCGACCTGCCCACCTACGCCTTCCAGCGCCAGCGGTACTGGCTCAACGCCCCGGCCCCGGCCCTGGCCGGACCGGCGGAGGCCGCCGCGTCGGGCTCGGCGGTCGATGGTCGGTTCTGGGATGTGGTGGAGCGCGGGGATGTGGCCGCGCTGGCGGCGGAGCTCGCGGTGGATCCGGGGGTGTCGCTGGGTGATGTGCTGCCTGCGTTGTCGTCGTGGCGGCGGCTGGAGTCGGTGCGTTCGACGGTGGACGGCTGGCGTTACCGGGTGGCGTGGAAGCCGGTGACGGAGCGGTCTTCGGCCGGGGTGCTGGGTGGCTGCTGGGTGGTCGTGGTCCCGGTGGACGGGGCCGAGGGTGTCTGGGCCACGGGTGTGGTGCGGACGCTGGCCGGGCGTGGTGTGGATGTGCGCGTGGTCGAGTCGGCTGCGGCGGACCGCGCCGGGATCGCGGATGAGCTGCGTACGGCCGTGGGCGACGCCCCGGTGACGGGTGTGGTGTCGCTTCTGGCCGTGGGCGAGGCCGCGGGCGAGGCGGATCTGCTGCGGACGGCCGCGTTGGTGCAGGCGTTGGGTGATGCGGGTGTGGGCGCGGCGCCGCTGTGGGTGGCGACGCGGGGTGCGGTGTCGGTGGGGCGTTCGGATGGTGGGGTGCGTCCGGGTCAGGCGTTGGTGTGGGGGCTCGGCCGGGTGGCGGCGTTGGAGCTGCCGGAGCGGTGGGGCGGTCTGGTCGATCTGCCGGAGTCGGTGGACGAGCGGGTGCTGGGGCGGCTGGCGGGTGTGCTGGCCGGGGCCGGTGGCGAGGATCAGGTCGCGGTGCGTGGCTCGGGCGTCTTCGGACGCCGGCTGGTGCGGGCGGCGGCGTCGGGGTCCGCAACGGGTTCGGCCACCGGTTCGGCCACCGGTTCGGCCTCCGAGGGCTCGTGGACACCGGGCGCCGGGTCGGTGCTGGTCACGGGTGGTACGGGCGCGCTGGGTGGGCAGCTGGCCCGCTGGCTGGTGGCGAACGGCGCCGAGCATGTGGTGCTCACCAGTCGTCGGGGGCTGGATGCCCCGGGTGCGGTGGAGCTGCGGGATGAGCTGGCGGCGTCGGGCGCTCGGGTGACCGTTGCCGCGTGTGATGTGGCGGACCGGGACGCGCTCGCGGAGCTGCTGGCCGGGCTGCCGGAAGACCTTCCGCTGACCGCCGTCGTCCATGCGGCCGGTGTGCTCGACGACGGCGTACTGGACTCGCTCACGCCCGAGCGGTTCGCCTCGGTGCTCCGGGCGAAGGCCGACGCCGCCCGCCATCTGGACGAGCTGACGCGCGGCCTGGACCTTTCGGCGTTCGTCCTCTTCTCCTCGATCACCGGGTCGGTGGGCGCCGCCGGGCAGGGCAACTACGCGGCGGCGAATGCCTACTTGGACGCGCTGGCCGAGCTGCGCCGCGCCGAGGGCCTGCCCGCCACCTCGATCGCCTGGGGCCCGTGGGCCGACTCCGGTATGGCCGGTGACGACGCCATGGAGCGGCGGATGCGCCGCGAGGGTATGCCGCCGATGGCGCCCGAATCCGCCGTCGCCGCGCTGCGGCAGGCGCTGGACCTCGATGACACCGCCGTGACGGTCGCGGACATCGACTGGGAGAACTTCGCCCGCACCCTCACCGCCGTACGGCCGAGCCCGCTGATCGCCGAGCTGGCGGCGGCGGAAGCCGGGCCGCGCGCCGCGACCGGCGCCGACACCGGACAGGTCGTCACCGACGCCGACTCCGCCACCCCGCTCGGCGAGCGCCTGCGCGGCCTTCCCAAGGCCGAACAGGACCGTGCGCTGCTGGAGTTGGTGCGGACGCAGGTCGCGTCGGTGCTGGGGCACGGCGGGGCCGAGGCGGTCGAGGCCGGACGTGCCTTCAAGGAGCTGGGCTTCGACTCGCTGGCCGCCATCGAGCTGCGCAACCGGCTGAACGCGGCGACCGGCCTGCGGCTGGCCGCCACGCTCATCTACGACTACCCGAACGCCACCGCCCTCGCGGACCACCTCCGCATGGAGCTGCTGGGCGCGGATGCTGCGGTGACCGGTGGCGTGGCCGCGCCTGCGGTCGCGGTGGCCGATGACCCGATCGCGATCGTGGCGATGAGCTGCCGTTTCCCGGGTGGGGTGCGCTCGCCCGAGGAGCTGTGGGAGCTGCTGACGGCGGGCGGGGACGCGATTGCGGAGTTCCCGTCGGACCGTGGTTGGGATCTGGCGGGGCTGTACGACCCGGACCCGGACCGTCCGGGCACGTCGTACGCGCGTGAGGGTGGTTTCCTCTACGACGTCGCCGACTTCGACGCCTCGTTCTTCGGGATCTCGCCGCGTGAGGCGCTCGCGATGGATCCGCAGCAGCGGCTGCTGCTGGAGACCTCCTGGGAGGCGTTCGAGCGCGCGGGCATCGACCCGGCCACGCTGCGCGGCAGCCGTACCGGTGTCTTCGCGGGCACCAACGGCCAGGACTACGCCGCCCTCGTCTCCACCCCGCCCGAGGGCCTGGAGGGCCACCTGGGCACGGGCAACGCGGCGAGCGTGGTGTCGGGGCGGGTGGCGTACACCTTCGGTCTCGAGGGCCCGGCGGTGACGGTGGACACGGCGTGTTCATCGTCGCTGGTGGCCCTGCACATGGCCGTTCAGGCGCTGCGCGGCGGCGAGTGCACGATGGCGCTCGCCGGTGGCGTCACGGTGATGTCCACGCCGGAGGCGTTCGTCGACTTCAGCCGTCAGCGCGGGCTGGCGGAGGACGGCCGGATCAAGGCGTTCGCGGCGGGTGCGGACGGCACCGGCTGGGGCGAGGGCGTCGGCATGCTGCTAGTCGAGCGGCTGTCGGACGCGGAGAAGAACGGCCACCCGGTGCTTGCGGTCGTGCGGGGCAGCGCGATCAACCAGGACGGTGCGTCGAACGGTCTGACGGCGCCGAACGGTCCGTCGCAGCAGCGGGTCATCCGGCAGGCGCTGGCCGGTGCGGGGCTGTCGGCCGGTGATGTGGATGTGGTCGAGGCGCACGGTACGGGGACGACGCTGGGCGACCCGATCGAGGCGCAGGCGCTGCTGGCTACGTACGGCCAGGAGCGGGATGGGGAGCGGCCGTTGTGGCTCGGCTCCATCAAGTCCAACATCGGTCATACGCAGGCGGCTGCCGGTGTCGCGGGCATCATCAAGATGGTGCTGGCGATGCGGCACGGTGTGCTGCCGCAGACGTTGCACGTGGACGCGCCGTCGCCGCATGTGGACTGGTCGGCGGGGGCCGTCTCGCTGCTGACGGAGCAGGTGGAGTGGCCGGAGACCGGCCGCCCGCGCCGCGCGGGTGTGTCGTCCTTCGGGCTCAGTGGCACCAACGCGCACACCATCATCGAGCAGGCCCCGGCCCCGGTCCTTCCGGCCGCGGCCGTGGAGCCCGCGCCGCGTGAACTGCCCGCGCTGCCGTGGCTGCTGTCGGCGAAGGACGGGCAGGCGCTGCACGCCCAGGCCGCACAGCTGGCCACCCATCTCCGCACCCACCCCGAACTGAGCGCGACGGACGTCGCCTTCTCGCTCGCCACCAGCCGCACCGCGCTGGAGCGGCGCGCGGCGCTCATCACCACCGACCGCGAGACGTTCCTCGCGGGCCTGGATGCCGTGGCTCGGGGCGAGTCCGCCTCGGGTGTGGTCGAGGGGGCGGTGGCCGAGGGCAAGGTGGCGTTCCTGTTCACGGGGCAGGGGAGTCAGTGGCTGGGGATGGGGCGTGAGTTGTACGACGCCTATCCGGTGTTCGCGGATGCGCTGGATGAGGTGTGTGCGCATCTGGATCTGTATCTGGAGCGGCCGCTGCGGGATGTGCTGTTCGGGGATGACGCGGACGTACTGGACCAGACCGGGTTCACTCAGCCTGCGTTGTTCGCGGTCGAGGTGGCGTTGTTCCGGCTGGTGGAGGCGTGGGGTCTGACGCCGGACTTCCTCTCCGGGCATTCGATCGGTGAGCTGGCCGCCGCGCATGTGGCGGGTGTGTTGTCGCTCGCGGACGCGGCGAAGCTGGTTGCTGCGCGTGGCCGTTTGATGCAGGAGCTTCCGGCCGGTGGCGCGATGATCGCGGTGCAGGCGGCGGAGGACGAGGTCGAGCCGCTGCTGACCGAGCGCGTCGGCATCGCCGCGCTGAACGGGCCGACGTCGGTCGTGATCGCCGGTGACGAGGACGAGGCTGTCGCGATTGCGGCCGGTTTCGAGGCGCAGGGCCGGAAGACCAAGCGCCTCACCGTCAGCCACGCGTTCCACTCGCCGCGTATGGATGGGATGTTGGACGCGTTCCGTGCGGTGGCCGAGGGACTGTCGTACGAGGCCCCGCGGATCCCGATCGTCTCCAACCTCACCGGTGCCGTCGTCTCCGCCGAGGAGATCACGACCGCTGACTTCTGGGTGCGCCACGTCCGCGAAGCCGTCCGTTTCCTCGATGGTGTGCGGACGTTGGAAGCGGAGGGCGTGACGACCTTCGTCGAGCTCGGCCCCGATGGCGTGCTCTCCGCGATGGCGCAGGAGTGCGTGACCGGCGACGAGGCCGCGTTCGCGACCGCGCTGCGGAAGGGGCGTGCGGAGGCCGAGTCGCTGACCGCCGCCCTCGCCCTGCTGCACGTCCGGGGCCGGTCCCTGGACTGGGGCGGCTACTTCGCGGGCACCGGTGCCCGACGGGTCGAGCTGCCGACGTACGCCTTCCAGCGCACGCGGTACTGGTGGGAGGAGACCCCGGCGGCGGAGGCCGCCGCGTCGGGCAGTGCCGTCGACGGGCGGTTCTGGGCTGCGGTGGAGCGCGGGGATGTGGCCGCGCTGGCGGCGGAGCTCGCGGTGGATCCGGGGGTGTCGCTGGGTGATGTGCTGCCTGCCTTGTCGTCGTGGCGGCGGCAGGAGTCGGTGCGTTCGACGGTGGACGGCTGGCGTTACCGGGTGGCGTGGAAGCCGGTGACGGAGCGGTCGCCGGTCGGGGTGCTGGGCGGCTGTTGGGTGGTCGTGGTGCCGGCCGGCGAGGCCGGGGGCGTGTGGGCCACGGGTGTGGTGCGGATGCTGGCCGGGCGTGGTGTGGATGTGCGCGTGGTCGAGTCGGCTGCGGCGGACCGCGCCGGGATCGCGGATGAGCTGCGTACGGCGGTCGTGGGCGGTTCGGTGGCGGGGGTGTTCTCCCTGCTGGCGGCGGTCGACGATGCGACGGGTCTGTTGCGGACGGCCGCGTTGGTGCAGGCGTTGGGTGATGCGGGTGTGGGTGCGCCGCTGTGGGTGGCGACGCGGGGTGCGGTGTCGGTGGGGCGTTCGGACGGTGTGGTGAGCCCGCACCAGGCCCTGGTGTGGGGGCTCGGCCGGGTGGCGGCGTTGGAGCTGCCCGAGCGCTGGGGCGGTCTGGTCGACCTTCCCGAGACGGCCGACGAGCGTGCGCTCGGGCGGCTGGCGGGTGTGCTGGCCGGGCTCGGCGGCGAGGACCAGGTCGCGGTGCGTGGCTCGGGCGTCTTCGGACGCCGGCTGACGGAGGCTTCCGGGGCCCGGACGTCGGACGACGAGGGCTGGCGGCCCTCGGGTTCGGTGCTGGTCACGGGTGGTACGGGCGCGCTGGGTGGGCAGCTGGCCCGCTGGCTGGTGGCGAACGGCGCCGAGCATGTGGTGCTCACCAGCCGCCGGGGGCTGGAGGCCCCGGGTGCGGTGGAGCTGCGGGATGAGCTGGCGGCGTCGGGCGCTCGGGTGACCGTTGCCGCGTGTGATGTGGCGGACCGGGACGCGCTCGCGGAGCTGCTGGCGGCTATACCGGCCGAGTTCCCGCTGACCGCCGTCGTGCACGCGGCCGGTGTGCTGGACGACGGCCTTGTGGACACGCTGGACGCCGAGCGCCTGGAGCGCGTGGTGCGCGCCAAGGCCACCTCCGCGCAGAACCTCCACGAGCTGACACGCGACCTGGACCTTACGGCGTTCGTGCTCTTCTCCTCGTTCGCCGGATCGGTGGGCGCCGCCGGACAGGGCAACTACGCGGCGGCGAACGCCTACTTGGACGCGCTGGCCGAACTGCGCCGCGCCGAGGGCCTGCCCGCCACCTCGATCGCCTGGGGCCCGTGGGCCGAGGGCGGCATGGCCGCCGACGAGGCGCTGGAGCGGCGGATGCGCCGCGACGGCGTGCCGCCCATGGCGCCCGAGTCGGCGCTCATCGCGCTGCGGCAGGCGCTGGACCTCGATGACACCGCCGTGACGGTCGCGGACATCGACTGGGACCGGTTCCTGGCCGAGTTCACCGCCGTACGGCCGAGCGCGCTGTTCGGCGAGGTGCGGGCCGCGCGTCCGGCGCCGGCCGCCGAGGGCGCGCCGCGCGCGGCCGCCACCGCCGGGAGCGGCACACTGGCGGAGCGGCTGTCCGGTCTGACGGAGAACGAGCGCGCACAGACGCTGCTGGAGCTGGTGCGGACGCAGGTCGCGTCGGTGCTGGGGCACGACGGGGCCGAGGCGGTCGAGGCCGGACGTGCCTTCAAGGAGCTGGGCTTCGACTCGCTCACCGCCGTCGAACTCCGCAACCGGCTGAACGCGGCCACCGCGCTGCGGCTGCCCGCCACGCTCGTCTACGACTACCCGAACGCCACCGCCCTGGCCGACCACCTCCGTACGGAGCTGCTGGGGGCGGATGCTGCGGTGACCGATGGCGTGGCCGCGCCTGCGGTCGCGGTGGCCGATGACCCGATCGCGATCGTGGCGATGAGCTGCCGTTTCCCGGGTGGGGTGCGCTCGCCCGAGGAGCTGTGGGAGCTGCTGACGGCCGGTGGCGACGCGATTGCGGAGTTCCCGTCGGACCGTGGTTGGGATCTGGCGGGGCTGTACGACCCGGACCCGGACCGTCCGGGCACGTCGTACGCGCGTGAGGGCGGTTTCCTCTACGACGTCGCCGACTTCGACGCCTCGTTCTTCGGGATCTCGCCGCGTGAGGCCCTGGCGATGGATCCGCAGCAGCGGCTGCTGCTGGAGACCTCCTGGGAGGCGTTCGAGCGCGCGGGCATCGACCCGGGCGCGCTGCGCGGTCAGCAGATCGGTGTCTTCGCCGGGACCAACGGCCAGGACTATCTGTCGCTGCTGATGCAGGCGCCCGAGGGCCTGGAGGGCCATCTGGGCACGGGCAACGCGGCGAGCGTGGTGTCGGGGCGGGTGGCGTACACCTTCGGTCTCGAGGGCCCGGCCGTCACGGTCGACACGGCCTGTTCGTCGTCGCTCGTGGCGCTGCATCTGGCGGTGCAGGCGCTGCGGCAGGGCGAGTGCACGATGGCGCTCGCGGGCGGCGTCACGGTGATGTCCACCCCCGAGAACTTCATCGACTTCAGCCGTCAGCGCGGACTGGCCGCCGACGGCCGGATCAAGGCGTTCGCGGCCGGGGCCGATGGCACCGGCTGGGGCGAGGGCGCGGGCATGCTGCTCGTGGAGCGGCTGTCGGACGCACGGCGCAACGGCCACCCGGTGCTTGCGGTGGTGCGGGGCAGCGCGATCAACCAGGACGGTGCGTCGAACGGTCTGACGGCGCCGAACGGTCCGTCGCAGCAGCGGGTCATCCGGCAGGCGCTGACCAGCGCCGGGCTGTCGACCGGCGATGTGGACGTCGTCGAGGCGCACGGCACCGGGACGACGCTGGGTGACCCGATCGAGGCGCAGGCGCTGCTGGCCACGTACGGCCAGGAGCGAGATGGGGACCGGCCGTTGTGGCTCGGCTCCATCAAGTCCAACATCGGTCATACGCAGGCCGCCGCCGGTGTCGCGGGCATCATCAAGATGGTGCTGGCGATGCGGCACGGTGTGCTGCCGCAGACGTTGCACGTGGACGCGCCGTCGCCGCATGTGGACTGGTCGGCGGGGGCCGTCTCGCTGCTGACGGAGCAGGTGGAGTGGCCGGAGGTCGGTCGTCCGCGCCGTGCCGGTATCTCCTCGTTCGGCATCAGTGGCACCAACGCGCACACCATCATCGAGCAGGCGCCGGACCCGGTTCCGGCTCTTCCGACCGCACCGGCGGCCGAGGCGCCCGAGCGGAACGGCCTCGACGGCCTCCTGCCGTTCGTCCTGTCGGCCAAGAACGCCGAGGCGCTGCGGGAGCAGGCCGCGCGGCTGCACACCCACCTCGCGTCGCGGCCGGATTCGGCGCCGCTCGACATCGCCCACGCCCTGGCCGTCGGCCGCGCCGCCCTGGAGCGGCGTGCGGTGCTGACCGTCGGCGACCGGGACGAGTTGCTGCGGTCGCTCGACGCCCTGGCCCAGGGTGAGTCCGCCTCGGGTGTGGTCGAGGGGGCGGTGGCCGAGGGCAAGGTGGCGTTCCTGTTCACGGGGCAGGGGAGTCAGCGGCTCGGTATGGGCCGTGAGTTGTACGACGCCTATCCGGTGTTCGCGGATGCGCTGGATGAGGTGTGTGCGCATCTGGATCTGTATCTGGAGCGGCCGCTGCGGGATGTGCTGTTCGGGGATGACGCGGACGTACTGGACCAGACCGGGTTCACTCAGCCCGCCTTGTTCGCGGTCGAGGTGGCGCTGTTCCGGCTGGTCGAGGCATGGGGTCTGACGCCGGACTTCCTCTCCGGGCATTCGATCGGTGAGCTGGCCGCCGCGCATGTGGCGGGTGTGCTCTCGCTCGCGGATGCGGCGAAGCTGGTTGCTGCGCGTGGTCGTCTGATGCAGGAGCTTCCGGCCGGTGGCGCGATGATCGCGGTGCAGGCGGCGGAGGACGAGGTCGAGCCGCTGCTGACCGAGCGCGTCGGCATCGCCGCGCTCAACGGGCCGACCTCCGTGGTCATCGCGGGTGACGAGGACGCGGCTCTGGAGATTGCCGCGTCGTTCGAGGCGCAGGGCCGGAAGACCAAGCGGCTCACCGTCAGCCACGCGTTCCACTCGCCGCGTATGGATGGGATGTTGGACGCGTTCCGTGCGGTGGCCGAGGGGCTGTCGTACGAGGCCCCGCGCATCCCGATCGTCTCCAACCTCACCGGTGCCGTCGTCTCCGCCGAGGAGATCACCAGCCCGGACTTCTGGGTGCGCCACGTCCGCGAGGCGGTCCGCTTCCTCGATGGCGTCCGCACGTTGGAAGCCCAGGGTGTGACGACCTTCGTCGAACTCGGCCCCGACGGCGTGCTCTCCGCGATGGCGCAGGAGTGCGTGACCGGCGAGGACACCGCCTTCGCCGCCGCGCTGCGCAAGGACCGCCCCGAGGCCGAGGCGCTGCTCTCGGCCGTCGCGCGGGCGCATGTCCGTGGGGTGACGCCGGACTGGGCGGCCGTCTTCGCCGGTGCGGGCGCCGCCCCCGTGGACCCGGCCGAGCTGGCTGTGTTGCCCACCTATCCCTTCCATCGACAGCGCTACTGGCCCAGCGCCGCCGCCCTCGCGGCGGGCGACCCCGAGTCGATCGGGCTGGGTGACATCGACCATCCGCTCCTCGGCGCGGCCGTCGCGCTCGCCGACGCCGATGGACTCCTGCTCACGGGTGTGCTCTCCATCCGTACGCACCCCTGGCTGGCCGACCACGCGGTCATGGGCACCGTGCTGCTGCCCGGTACGGCCTTCGTCGAGCTGGCCGGCGCCGCGGGCGCCCAGGTCGGCTGCGAGCGGCTGGACGAACTGACCCTGGAAGCCCCGCTCGTGCTGCCCGAGCACACCGGGGTGCGGGTGCAGCTCGTGGTGGACGGGCCGGATGAGTCCGGCCGCCGTTCCTTCAGCCTGCATTCGCGTCGGCAGGACGCGCTGGGGACCGAGCCGTGGACGCGCCACGCCACCGGTGTGCTCGCGCCCGGCGCCCGGATCGCCGCGTCCGGCGAGCCCGATGAGCTGGCCGTATGGCCGCCGCAGGATGCGACCCCGATCGCGGTCGAGGGGCTGTACGAGGAGCTGGCCGGGGCGGGTCTCGGCTACGGGCCGGTGTTCCAGGGGCTCAAGGGCGCCTGGCGGCTCGGCGAGAACCTCTACGCCGAGGTGGGCTTCCCCGAGGACGCGCCGCTGACGTCGGGCGCCGAGGCCGAGCGGTTCGGGCTGCACCCGGCCCTGCTGGATGCCGCGCTGCACGTCATCGGCCTCGACAGCGCCGACCGCGAGGCGGCGCTGGCCGAGGGCGCGCTGCTGCCGTTCGCCTGGAACGGCGTGCAGCTGCACGCGGCCGGGGCCGGTGCGCTCCGGGTGCGGCTGTCCGAGCGGCCGTCGAACGCGGTCTCGCTGCTGGTGGCCGACGGCACGGGCCGTCCGGTGGCCACGGTCGAGTCGGTGGCGCTGCGGGCGGCCTCCGCCGACCAGGTCCGCGCGGCGCGCGGCGGGCTGCACGAGTCGCTGTTCCGGCTGGACTGGACGGCGGTTCCGGCGCCCGCGACCGGCGCGGCCACGGGCGACTGGGCGGTGCTCGGCGCCGATGCCGGTCAATTGGCTGCGTTGGAGGGCGCGTTCGGGCCGGGGATCCGGCTCGCCGCGTACCGCGATCTGTCGGTGCTGCGGGCGGCGGTGGACGCCGGGGCGTCCGCGCCCGACACCGTCCTGCTGGCCGGTGCCGCTGTGGGTGAGGGCGCGGCGGCCGTGTACGAGGCCACGCAGACCACCCTCGCCCTGCTCCAGGAGTGGCTGGCCGATGAGCGGTTCGCCGCGTCGCGGCTGGTGCTGCTGACCCGGGGCGCGGTGGAGACCGCGCCGGGGGCGGGCGTGGCGGATCTGCCGTACGCCGCCGTGCGCGGGCTGTTCCGCTCCGCGCAGTCGGAGAACCCCGGCCGCCTGGTGCTGTTGGACGTGGACGGCGAGGAGGGCTCGTACCGTACGGTGCCCGCCGCGCTCGGCGTGGACGAGGCGGAGCTGGCGCTGCGCGCGGGCGTGGCGCTCGCGCCCCGGCTGGCCCGGGTGCCGGTCACCGAGAACACCGCTGTCACCGCTGCCACCGACGCGGGTACCGCCACCGACGCGGGTACCGCCACCGACACGGGTACCGCCGCCGCCCCGTCGTACGACCCCGACGGCACCGTACTGATCACCGGCGCCACCGGGACCCTCGGCGGTCTCTTCGCCCGCCACCTCGTCTCCGCCCACGGCGTACGGCGGCTCCTGCTGGTCAGCCGGCGTGGCGCCGATGCCGACGGCGCCGGGGAGCTGGCAGCCGACCTCACGGCGGCCGGTGCCACCGTGACCTGGGCGGCCTGCGATGTGGCCGACCGCGACGCGCTCGCCGCGACCCTGGCCGCCCTCCCGGCCGAGCATCCGCTGACCGCCGTGGTGCACACGGCGGGTGTCCTGGACGACGGCATCCTGGGCTCGCTGACGCCCGAGCGCATAACCCGCGTCATGCGCCCGAAGGTGGACGCGGCGCTCAACCTGCACGAGCTGACCCGTGACCACGAGCTGTCCGCGTTCGTGCTGTTCTCCGGTGCCGCCGCCGTGTTCGGCGCGCCCGGACAGGCGAGCTACGCCGCCGCCAACTCCTTCCTGGAGGCGCTGGCCCAGCACCGCGTGGCCCAGGGGCTTCCGGCCACCGCGCTGGCCTGGGGCCTGTGGGGCGGTGCGGGCATGGGCAGCGGTCTCGACGAGGTCGATCTGCGGCGCATCGCGCGCGGTGGGGTCGCCCCGATCGCCGCCGACGAGGGGCTCGCGCTCTTCGACGCGGCCCGCGCCGACGGCGCCGCCGTGCTCTTCCCGATGCGGCTCGACTACGCGGGGCTGCGCACCGAGGCCACGGCGACCGGCACCGTCCCGGCGCTGTTCCGCGGCCTGGTGCGGACCCCGGTCCGGCGGGCCGCCGCCGCGACCGTCACCGCCGACGGCTCCTCGCTCGCCCGGCGGCTGGCCGGGCTCGCCCGGCCCGAACAGGAGCGTGAGCTGCTGGAGTTGGTGTGCGGCCGGGTCGCCGCGGTGCTCGGTTACGCGGGCCCGGACGCGGTCGAGGCCGGGCGGGCGTTCAAGGAGCTGGGCTTCGACTCGCTCACCGCCGTCGAACTCCGCAACGACCTCAAGACCGTCACCGGGCTGCGGCTCCCGGCCACGCTCGTCTTCGACTACCCGACCCCCACCGCCCTGGCCGGTCATCTGCGCGAGGAGCTGCTGGGCGCCGAGGAGACCACGGCGCCGCTCGTCCCCGTGCGGACCGGCGCGGCCCCGGCGGTCGACGACGACCCGATCGTCATCGTCGGCATGAGCTGCCGTTTCCCCGGCGGGGTGCGCACCCCGGAGGAGCTGTGGGAGCTGGTCGCCACCGGTGGCGACGGCATCTCCGGCTTCCCCGTGGACCGTGGCTGGGATCTCGACGGTCTGTACCACCCGGACCCCGACCACGCGGGCACCTCGTACACCCGCGAGGGCGGCTTCCTGCACGACGCGGCCGACTTCGACCCGGACTTCTTCGGCATCTCGCCGCGTGAGGCACTGGCGATGGACCCGCAGCAGCGGCTGCTGCTGGAGACGTCGTGGGAGGCGTTCGAGCGCGCGGGCATCGACCCGGCGACCGTGCGGGGCAGCAAGACCGGCGTGTTCGCGGGCGTCATGTACCACGACTACGTGACGGGGCTGGATGGCATCCCCGACGGTGTCGAGGGCTACATCGGCACCGGCAACGCGGGCTCCATCGCCTCGGGCCGGGTGGCCTACACCTTCGGTCTGGAGGGCCCGGCGGTCACGGTCGACACGGCGTGTTCGTCGTCGCTGGTGGCCCTGCACTGGGCGATCCAGGCGCTGCGCGCGGGCGAGTGCACCATGGCGCTGGCCGGTGGTGTGGCGGTCATGGCCACCCCCGAGACGTTCATCGACTTCAGCCGTCAGCGCGGCCTGGCCACGGACGGCCGGTGCAAATCGTTCGCGGCGTCGGCGGACGGCACGGGCTGGGCCGAGGGCGCGGGCATGCTGCTCGTGGAGCGCCTGTCGGACGCTCGCCGCAACGGCCACCCGGTGCTGGCCGTCGTGCGAGGCTCGGCGATCAACCAGGACGGTGCGTCGAACGGTCTGACGGCGCCCAACGGTCCGTCTCAGCAGCGCGTCATCCGGCAGGCGCTGGCCGCCGCCGGGCTGTCGACCGGCGATGTGGACGTCGTCGAGGCACATGGCACGGGTACGACGCTGGGTGACCCGATCGAGGCGCAGGCGCTGCTGGCCACGTACGGCCAGGAGCGGGATGGGAACCGGCCGTTGTGGCTGGGCTCCATCAAGTCCAACATCGGTCATACGCAGGCCGCCGCCGGTGTCGCGGGCATCATCAAGATGGTGCTGGCGATGCGCCACGGTGTGCTACCGCAGACACTGCACGTGGACGCGCCCTCGGCCAACGTCGACTGGGAGGACGGCGCGGTCGCGCTGCTCACCGAGCGGATGGAGTGGCCGGAGACCGGCCGTCCGCGCCGCGCCGGTGTGTCGTCGTTCGGCATCAGCGGCACCAACGCGCACACCATCATCGAGCAGCCGCCGGCCACCGAGGACCATGAGGCGGGGGCGGCGCTGCCCGCCGCCGTACCGCCGGTGCTGCCGTGGCCGCTGTCGGCCGTGGGCCGGGACGCCCTGCGCGACCAGGCCCGCCTGCTACGCGACCGGCTGCGTTCGGCCGACTCCGCTGACGAGGACGTGGACCTGGCCGCCATCGGCTACACCCTGGCCGCCGGGCGCACCACCTTCGAGAACCGCGCGGTGCTGGTGGCCGACGGCCACGAGGGCTTCCTGCGCGCCCTGGAGGCCCTGGCCTCCGGCGAACCGGCCACGGGCCTGGTGCAGGGCTCGCCGGTGGCCGGGAAGCTGGCCTTCCTGTTCACGGGGCAGGGGAGCCAGCGGCTGGGGATGGGGCGTGAGCTGTACGACGCCTATCCGGTGTTCGCGGAGGCGCTGGACGAGGTGTGTGCCCACCTGGACGCGCATCTGGAGCGGCCGCTGCGGGAGGTGCTGTTCGGCGACGACGCCACGACTCTGGACCGGACCGGTTTCACCCAGCCCGCGCTGTTCGCGGTCGAGGTGGCGCTGTTCCGGCTGGTCGAGGCGTGGGGGCTGCGGCCCGACTTCCTCTCCGGGCATTCGATCGGTGAGCTGGCCGCCGCGCATGTGGCGGGTGTGCTGTCCCTCGCGGACGCGGCGAAGCTGGTGGCCGCGCGTGGCCGTCTGATGCAGGAGCTGCCTGCCGGTGGCGCGATGATCGCCGTCCAGGCGTCCGAGGACGAGGTCACACCGCTGCTCAACGAGCGCGTGTCGATCGCCGCGCTCAACGGGCCCACTTCGGTCGTCATCGCGGGTGATGAGGACGCGGCTGTCTCGATCGCGGCGACCTTCGAGGCCCAGGGCCGTAAGACCAAGCGCCTTACCGTCAGCCACGCGTTCCACTCGCCGCGTATGGACGGCATGTTGGACGCGTTCCGCGAGGTCGCGGAGGGGCTGACCTACGAGGCCCCGCGCATTCCGATCGTCTCCAACCTCACCGGTGCCGTCGTCTCCGCCGAGGAGATCACGAGCCCCGACTTCTGGGTGCGCCACGTCCGCGAGGCCGTCCGTTTCCTCGATGGCATCCGCACCCTCGAAACCCACGGCGTCACCACCTACCTCGAACTCGGCCCCGACGGTGTGCTGTCCGCCATGGGCCAGGACTGCCTCGCCGAGGGCGACGCGGCTGCGGCCTTCGTCGCCGCCCTGCGCGGTGGCCGCTCCGAGGCCGAGACCGTCACCACCGCTCTCGCCGCGCTGCAGGTCCGGGGCGTGGCCCCGGACTGGGAGGCGTTCTACGCCGGAACCGGTGCGCGGCGCGTGGAGTTGCCGACGTACGCGTTCCAGCGGCGGCGCTACTGGCTGGACGTGCGGACCTCCGCCGCCACCCCCGACGCCACGGCTCAGGACGCGGTCGACGCCCGCTTCTGGGAGGCCGTCGAGCGCGCGGATCTGGCCTCGCTCGCCGAGACCCTGAATCTCGGCACCGAGGACAACGGCGCGCTGGAGGCCCTGCTGCCCTCGCTGTCGTCGTGGCGGCGGCAGCGGTCGGAGCGTTCGACGGTGGACGGCTGGCGCTACCGGGTGTCGTGGAAGCCGGTCACCGACCGCTCCGCCGCGTCCCCGAGCGGCCGTTGGCTCGTGGTGGTACCGGCCGAGGCGGCCGAGGACGCCTGGGTCGCGGGTGCCGTACGGATGCTGAACGAGCGCGGTGCCGACGTACGCCGCGTCGAGCTGACCGCCGACGACTTCGACCGCGCCGCGGTGGCCGAGCGGCTGACCGGGGTCGTCGGCGACGAGCCCGTGACCGGTGGCGTGCTGTCCCTGCTGGGCCTCGCGGACGGTCCGGCTCTTGCGGACGGTCCGGCTTCCGCCGACGGCGACGCGCTGCTGCGGACGGTCGCGCTGACGCAGGCCCTGGGCGACGCGGGCATCGGCGCGCCGCTGTGGGTGGCCACGCGGGGCGCGGTGGCCGTGGGCCGTTCGGACGGTGCGGTCAGCCCCGAGGCGGCGCGGCTGTGGGGTCTGGGCCGAGTGGCCGCGCTGGAGCTGCCCGGGCGCTGGGGCGGTCTGGTCGACCTCCCGGAGACCGCCGACGAGCGTGCGCTGGGGCGCCTGGCCGAGGTGCTGGCCGGTGCCGGTTCCGGTGGCGGTGTCGGTGCCGGTGCCGGTGGCGAGGACCAGGTCGCGGTGCGGGCGTCGGGCGTGTTCGGACGCCGGCTCGTACGCGCCACCGCCTCCTCCGGCGACCCATGGACGCCGGGCGCCGGAACGACCCTGGTCACCGGCGGTACGGGCGCGCTGGGCGCGCAGGTGGCCCGCTGGCTGGTCGCGGGCGGCGCCGAGCATGTGCTGCTCACCAGCCGCCGTGGTACCGACGCCCCCGGCGCCGTGGAGCTGCGCGATGAACTGGCCGCCTCCGGCGCCCGGGTGACCGTCGCCGCGTGCGACGTATCCGACCGGGACGCGCTCGCGCGGCTCCTCGCCGACATCCCGGCCGAGCTGCCGCTGACCGCCGTGGTGCACACGGCGGGCGTCCTGGACGACGGCGTACTGGACTCGCTCACCCCCGAGCGCTTCACCTCCGTCCTGCGCGCCAAGGCGGCCGCCGCGGCTCATCTGGATGAGCTGACGCGCGACCGGGAGCTGTCGGCCTTCGTGCTGTTCTCCTCGATCAGCGGCACGTTCGGCGCCGCTGGCCAGGGCAACTACGCCGCCGCCAACGCCTATCTGGACGCGCTGGCCGAGCGGCGCCGCGCCGAGGGCCTGCCCGCCACCTCGATCGCCTGGGGCCCGTGGGCCGAGGGCGGCATGGCGACGGACGGGGCGCTGGAGCAGCGTCTGCGCCGGGGCGGACTGCCGCCGATGGACGCCGAGTTGGCGATGGGCGCGCTCCAGCGGGCCCTCGACCTCGACGACACCGTGGTCACCGTCGCGGACATCGACTGGGACCGGTTCGCACCGGACTTCACCGCCGCCCGGCCCAGCCGCCTGTTCACGGAGCTCCCGGAGACCCGCGCGACGGCGGAGGACACCGCCACCGAGAGCGCGGCCGACGGCTCCTCGCTCGCCGCCCGGCTGGCCGGGCTGGGCGAGGCGGAGCGGGACCGGCTGCTGCTGGACCTGGTCCGTACGCAGGTGGCCGCGGTGCTCGGACACGACGGTTCGGAGTCCATCGCCGCCGACCGCGCCTTCGGTGAGCTGGGCTTCGACTCGCTGACCGCCGTCGAGCTGCGCAACCGGCTCGGCGCCGCCAGCGGTGTCCAGCTCCCCGCGACCCTGGTCTTCGACTACCCGACGGCCGCCGCCCTCGCGGACTATCTGCGCGGCGAGCTCATCACGACGGACACCACCACCGCCGGGGCCTTGCGGCCCGCGGCCATGACGGCGCCGGTCGATGACGACCCGATCGCGATCGTCGCGATGAGCTGCCGCTTCCCGGGTGGTGTCCGCACCCCCGAGGAGCTGTGGCAGCTGCTCACCGCGGGCGGGGACGCGATCGCCGAGTTCCCGGCCGACCGCGGCTGGGACCTGGACGCGCTGTACGACCCGGACCCCGACCGGCGGGGGACCTTCTACGCACGCGAGGGCGGTTTCCTCTACGACGCGGGCCACTTCGACGCCCCGTTCTTCGGGATCTCGCCCCGTGAGGCCCTGGCCATGGACCCGCAGCAGCGGCTGCTGCTGGAGACCTCGTGGGAGGCGTTCGAGCGCGCGGGCATCGACCCGGCGACGCTGCGCGGCACCTCCGCCGGTGTCTTCGTCGGCTCCAACGGACAGGACTACGACGCCTCGCTGCACACCGTCCCCGAGGAGGTCGAGGGCTACCTGGGCACGGGCAACGCGGCCAGCGTGGTCTCCGGCCGGCTCGCGTACACCTTCGGTCTGGAGGGTCCCGCGGTCACCGTCGACACGGCCTGCTCGTCGTCGCTGGTGGCGCTGCACTGGGCGATCCAGGCGCTGCGCCAGGGCGAGTGCTCGCTCGCGCTCGCGGGCGGTGTGACGGTCATGTCCAGCCCCGGCGCGTACATCGAGTTCAGCCGGCAGCGCGGGCTGGCTCCGGACGGCCGCTGCAAGGCGTTCGCGGCCGGTGCGGACGGCACCGGCTGGGGCGAGGGCGTGGGCATGCTCCTGGTGGAGCGGCTGTCGGACGCGCGGCGCAACGGCCATCCGGTGCTGGCGATCGTCCGTGGCTCCGCCATCAACCAGGACGGCGCCTCCAACGGTCTCACCGCGCCCAACGGCCCCGCCCAGCAGCGCGTCATCCGCCAGGCCCTGGCCGCCGCGGGCCTGACCGCCGCCGAGGTGGACGCGGTCGAGGCCCATGGCACCGGCACCCGGCTCGGCGACCCGATCGAGGCCCAGGCGCTGCTGGCCACCTACGGCCAGGAGCGGGACGCGGACCGGCCGCTGTGGCTGGGCGCCATCAAGTCCAACATCGGTCACACCCAGGCCGCCGCCGGTGTCGCGGGCATCATCAAGATGGTGCTGGCGATGCGGCACGGTGTGCTGCCGCGCACCCTGCACGTGGACGAGCCGTCGCCGCACGTGGACTGGTCGGCGGGCGCGGTGTCGCTGCTCACCGAGCAGGTGGAGTGGCCGGAGACCGGCCGTCCGCGCCGTGCGGGCGTCTCCTCGTTCGGCTTCAGCGGCACCAACGCCCATACGGTTCTGGAGCAGGCCCCGGTCCACGACGAGCCGGTCGACAGCACACCGCGAAGCCCCCTCGTCCGGCCCGATGTGGTGGCCTGGCCGCTGTCGGCCAAGGGCGAGGACGCGCTGCGGGCCCAGGCCGAGCGGCTGCGCGCCCACCTCGAGGCCGACACGGCGCTCGGCGCGGTGGACGTGGCGTACTCCCTGGCCACCACCAGGTCCGCCCTGGAGCACCGTGCGGTGGTCCTCGGCCCGGACCGGGACCGGCTGCTCGCGGGCCTCACCGCCCTGGCGCGCGGCGAGTCCGCCGCCCAGCTGATCCGGGGCGTGCCCGCCGAGGGCCGCACCGCCGTGCTCTTCACCGGGCAGGGCAGCCAGCGGCTGGGTATGGGCCGTGAGCTGTACGAGGCCAGCCCGGTCTTCGCGGAGGCGCTGGACGCGGTCTGCGCCGAACTGGACCGGCACCTCGAACGGCCGCTGTACGACGTGCTGTTCGGGGACGACAAGGAGTCGCTGGACCGGACCGGCTTCACCCAGCCCGCACTGTTCGCGATCGAGGTTGCGCTGTTCCGGCTGGCCGAGGCCGCCGGGCTGCGGCCGGAGGTCCTGGCCGGGCACTCCATCGGCGAGCTGGCCGCGGCGCACGTGGCCGGGGTGCTGTCGCTGGAGGACGCCGCCGCACTGGTGGCCGCGCGCGGCCGGCTGATGCAGCGACTGCCCGCCGGTGGCGCGATGATCGCGCTGCAGGCGGCGGAGGACGAGGTCGAGCCGCTGCTGACCGAGCGCGTCGGCATCGCCGCGCTCAACGGGCCGACCTCGGTGGTCATCGCGGGTGACGAGGACGCGGCGCTGGAGATCGCGGCGTCGTTCGAGGCGCGCGGCCGCAAGACCAAGCGGCTCACCGTGAGCCACGCCTTCCACTCCCCGCTGATGGACGGCATGCTCGCCGACTTCCGCAAGGTCGCCGAGGGGCTGACGTACCGCGCGCCGCGCATCCCGATCGTCTCCACGGTCACCGGGCAGCCGGTCGCCGACGAGCTGGGCATGGCCGCCGACTACTGGGTGCGCCATGTCCGCCATGCCGTCCGCTTCCTCGACGGTGTGCGCGCCCTGGAGGCCCAGGGCGTCACCACCTACGTCGAACTCGGCCCGGACGGGGTGCTGTCCGCGATGGCGCAGGACTGCGTCACGGCCGGAGGCGACGGCGCCCACGAGGTGGCCTTCGTGCCCGTGCTGCGCGCCGGGCGCCCCGAGACGGAGACGCTGACCGCCGCCCTCGCCACGCTGCATGTGCGGGGCGCGGCCGTGGACTGGGAGGCGCTGTTCGCCGGGACCGGCGCCCACCGCGTCGAACTGCCCACGTACGCCTTCCAGCGGCGGCGTTACTGGCTGGACGGCACTCCGCGCCAGGTGTCCGGCGAGGCGGCCACGGCCGTCGACACGGCCGGTGCCCGGTTCTGGGAGGCCGTCGAGAGCGACGACCTCGCCTCGCTGTCGGACGCCGTGGGCATCGACGTGGACCAGCCGCTCAGCGCGCTGCTCCCGGCGCTGTCCGCGTGGCGGCGCCGCGAACGCGAGCAGTCCGCGCTCGACGGCCGGCGCTACCGCGTCACCTGGAAGCCGCTGGAGGAGCCGCGGCTCGCCGCCGCCCCCGGCGTCTGGCTGGTCGCCGAACCGGCCGCGGCCGCGGGCCGCGCCGAGACCGTACGGAGCGTCGTGGCCGCGCTGGCCGACCGGGGCGCCGACATCCGGCGTATCGGCGTCACCCCGGCCGACGGCGGGGACCTCGACCGGGACGCGCTGGCCGACCGGATCCGCAAGGCGGCGGCCGACGAACCCGTGCACGGCGTGCTGTCGCTGCTCGCGCTGGACGAGCGCCCGCACCCCGACCACCCCGCCGTGGCCACCGGGCTGCTGCGCACCGGAGTGCTGGTGCAGGCGCTCGGGGACGCGGGCCTGGCCGCCCCGCTGTGGTGCGCCACCACCGGCGCCGTCTCCACCGCCGCCTCGGAACCGGTCGGCAGCGCCGCACAGGCGCAGCTCTGGGGCCTGGGCCGGGTGGTGGCGCTGGAGCACCCGGAGCGCTGGGGCGGTCTGATCGACCTGCCCGCGACGCTCGACGAACGGGCCGCCGACCGCCTGGCCGGTGTGCTCGGCGGACACGGCGACGACCACGAGGACCAGCTGGCGATCCGTACGGCAGGAATCCTGGCCCGCCGCCTCGCCCACGCCGAGTCCACCCCGGCCACCGGCACCCCCTGGCGGCCGCGGGGCACGGTCCTGGTCACCGGCGGCACCGGCGCGCTGGGCGCCCATGTGGCCCGCTGGCTGGCGGAGAACGGCGCCGAGCATCTGGTGCTCACCAGCCGCCGGGGCCCCGACGCCCCCGGCGCCACCGAGCTGCGCGAAGAACTCGCCGCCGTCGGCGCCCGGGTGACCGTCGCCGCCTGCGACGTCACCGACCGGGACGCGGTCGCCGGACTGCTGGCCCGGATCCGTGACGAACACCCGGTCCACCCGCTCACCGCCGTCGTCCACACGGCGGGCGCCGGGCAGTTCGCACCGCTCGCGGAGACCACCCCGGCCGATGTCGCCGATGTGGTCGCCGCCAAGGTCGCGGGCGCGGCCCATCTGGACGCGCTGCTCGGCGACACCGAGCTGGACGCCTTCGTGCTCTTCTCCTCCATCGCCGCGGTGTGGGGCAGTGGCGGCCAGAGCGCCTACGCGGCCGGAAACGCCTTCCTCGACGCGCTGGCCGAACAGCGCCGGGCCCGCGGTCTCACCGCCACCTCCGTGGCCTGGGGCCCGTGGGCGGACGGCGGACTCGTCACCGACGACGAGGCGGCCGAGCACCTGCGCCGCCGCGGCCTGCCGGTGATGGCCCCGCACTCCGCCATCGCCGCACTCCAGCAGGCGCTGGACCGGAACGAGACCGTGGTGACGGTCGCCGACGTCGACTGGGACCGCTTCGCCCCCACCTTCACGGCGGCCCGCCCCAGCCCGCTCATCGCCGAGCTGCCCGAGGTCCGCGCCGCCCTGGCACCGGACCCGGCGGAGGGCGCGGACGGCGGCACGGCCGAGGCATCGGCGGAGTCCCTGCGGCAGCGGCTCACCGGGCTCACCGGGTCCGAGGCCGACAAGGTCCTGCTCGACCTCGTCCGTACGGAGGTCGCCGCCGTCCTCGGACACGACGACACCACGGCCGTCCAGGCGGGCCGGGCCTTCAAGGAGCTGGGCTTCGACTCCCTCACCGCCGTCGAACTCCGCAACCGGCTCAACGCGGCCACCGGGCTCCAGCTCACCGCCACCCTGGTCTTCGACCACCCGACCCCCGGCGCGCTCGCCGATGTGCTGCGCGCCGACCTCCTCGGCGAGGACACCACCCCCGAACTCCCGGCCCTCGCCGAAATCGACAAGCTGGAATTCACCCTTTCCCACGTCTCCGACGACGCGACGGAACGCGAACGGGTCACCGCACGACTCGAAGCGCTGCTGCGGACATGGAACGAGACCGAGAGCGCGGCGGGCGCCGACGGCGGCGAGGACGATGAACTCGCCCTCGACGCCGCCTCCGCCGAAGACATCTTCGACATCATCAACAATGAATTCGGAAGGTCCTGACGTGATGACCGCCCACAATTCAACTGACCTCAGGAGGTGACGTTTCCGTGGCTAGCGCGAACGAAGAGAAGCTTCTCGACAATCTGAAGTGGATGACCACTGAGCTGCGCCGGGCCCGTCGCCGCCTGACCGAGGTGGAGGCGGACGCGCAGGAACCGATCGCGATCACCGCGATGAGCTGCCGGTTCCCCGGTGGCGTCGGTTCGCCCGAGGACCTGTGGCACTTGGTCGCGGAGGGCGGTGACGCCATTTCCGGATTCCCCGCCGACCGCGGCTGGGACATCGAGGGGCTGGCCGATCCGGACCCCGACCGCAAGGGCACCTTCTACAACAGCGGCGGCGGATTCCTCGACGGCGCCGCCGAATTCGACCCCGCGTTCTTCGGCATTTCGCCGCGCGAGGCCCTGGCCATGGACCCGCAGCAGCGGCTGCTGCTGGAAACCTCCTGGGAGGTTTTCGAACGCGCGGGAATCGACCCGACCTCCGTCAAGGGCAGCCGCACCGGCGTCTATGTGGGCGCCTCGGCGATGGGTTACGGCTCGGACGTTTCGGGCGCGCCGGAGGAGCTGGAGGGGCTGCTGCTCACCGGCGGCGCCACCAGCGTGCTGTCCGGCCGTATCGCCTACACCTTCGGCCTGGAGGGCCCGGCCGCCACCATCGACACGGCCTGCTCGTCGTCGCTGGTCGCCCTGCACTGGGCGGCCCAGGCGCTGCGGCAGCGCGAATGCTCGCTCGCCCTCGTCGGCGGCGTCACCGTGATGCCCAACCCGGACGTCTTCGTGGAGTTCAGCCGCCAGCGCGGCCTCGCCCCCGACGGCCGCTGCAAGTCCTTCGCCGCCTCGGCGGACGGCACCGGCTGGTCCGAGGGCGTCGGTGTGCTGCTGGTCGAGCGGCTGTCGGACGCCCGCAAGAACGGTCACCCGGTACTCGCGGTCGTGCGTGGCAGCGCGGTGAACCAGGACGGCGCGTCGAATGGTCTGACGGCGCCGAACGGCCCGTCGCAGCGCCGCGTCATCCGCCAGGCCCTGGAGAACGCCCGGCTGTCCGCCGCCGAGATCGACGTCGTCGAGGCGCATGGCACGGGTACGACCCTGGGTGACCCGATCGAGGCGCAGGCGCTGCTGGCCACCTACGGCCAGGAGCGGCCCGAGGGCCGGCCGCTGTGGCTGGGCTCGCTCAAGTCCAACCTGGGCCACGCCCAGGCGGCGGCGGGTGTCGCGGGCGTCATCAAGATGGTCATGGCGATACGCCACGGCATCCTGCCCAAGACCCTCCACGTCGACCAGCCGTCCCCGACCGTCGACTGGTCGGCGGGCGAAGTGTCCCTGCTGACCGAGGCCCGCCCCTGGGACGAGACCGGCAGGCCGCGCCGGGCCGGCATCTCGGCCTTCGGCGTGAGCGGCACCAACGCCCACACCATCCTGGAGCAGGCCCCCGAGCCGGAGGCCGAGGAGCCGTCGGCCACGGACGGGGACGCCACCCCGGCCCCGGTCGTCACCGCCACCGTGCTGCCGTGGGCCCTGTCCGCCGGAAACGCGGCGGCGCTGCGCGACAACGCCCGCCGCCTCGCCTCCCACCTCGACCGCCACCCCGCCCTCGGCGCCACCGATGTGGCCTATTCGCTGGCCACCGGCCGGGCGGCGCTGGAGCGTCGTGCGGTGGTCGTGGGCGAGGACCGCGCCGGGCTGCTGTCCGGGCTGGAGGCGCTGGCGCGGGGGGAGTCCGCGCCGGGGCTGGTCCAGGGTGTTGTCGCCGAGGGCGAGCTGGCGTTCCTGTTCACGGGGCAGGGCAGCCAGCGGCTGGGGATGGGGCGTGAGCTGTACGACGCCTATCCGGTGTTCGCGGAGGCGCTGGACGCGGTGTGTGCGGAGCTGGACCCGCACCTTGAACGGCCTGTGAAGGACGTCCTGTTCGGGGACGATGCCGAGGCGCTGGACCGGACCGGTTTCACCCAGCCCGCGTTGTTCGCGGTCGAGGTGGCGCTGTTCCGTCTCGTTGAGGCGTGGGGTCTCAAGCCCGACTATCTGTCGGGGCATTCGATCGGTGAGCTGGCCGCCGCGCATGTGGCGGGTGTGCTGTCGCTGGCGGATGCGGCGAAGCTGGTGGCGGCGCGTGGCCGTTTGATGGAGGAGCTTCCGGCCGGTGGCGCGATGATCGCGGTGCAGGCGTCGGAGGACGAGGTGACGCCGCTGCTGGCCGAGCGGGTCGGCATCGCCGCCCTCAACGGGCCCACTTCCATCGTCATCGCAGGCGATGAGGACGCGGCGCTTGAGATCGCGGCGGGCTTTGAGGCGCGGGGTCGGAAGACCAAGCGGCTCACGGTCAGCCACGCCTTCCACTCGCCGCGTATGGACGGGATGCTGGAGGCGTTCCGGCAGGTGGCGCAGGGGCTGTCGTACGAGGCTCCGAAGATCCCGATCGTGTCGAATCTGACCGGTGGCGTGGTGTCCGCCGACGAGATCACGACCGCTGACTTCTGGGTGCGCCACGTCCGCGAGGCCGTCCGCTTCCTCGACGGCGTCCGCACCCTTGAGGCCAAGGGTGTCACCACCTTCATCGAGCTGGGCCCGGACGGTGTGCTCACCGCGATGGCGCAGGAGTGTGTGACCGACTCCGCGTCGGACGCCGCGTTCCTCTCCGCGCTGCGCAAGGACCGTCCCGAGGCCGAGGCGCTGACCACCGCCATCGCCCGCGCGCAGGTGCGCGGTGTGACGGTGGACTGGGCCGGGTTCTTCGCCGGTCGGGGCGCGGAGCAGGTGGATCTGCCGACGTACGCCTTCCAGCACGAGCGGTTCTGGCTGGAGCCGGGTGCCGGCTCGGTGGGCGATGTGGCCTCTGTGGGGCTGGAGTTGGCCGGACACCCGTTGCTGGGTGCGGCGGTGCCGCTGGCCGAGACCGATGGGCTGGTCTTCACGGGTCGGCTGGGTGTGGATACGCATCCGTGGCTGGCCGACCATGTGGTGCGGGACACGGTGGTGCTGCCCGGCACCGCGTTCGTGGAGCTCGCCGTGCGCGCCGGTGACCAGGTCGGCTGTGACCTGCTCGACGAGCTGACCCTGCACGCCCCGCTGGTGCTGCCCGCACGCGGTGGCGTCCGGCTGCAGCTCACGGTGGGCGCGCCCGACGGCGCCGGACGGCGGTCCCTGACCGTGCTGTCCCGCGCGGAGGACGCCCCGGCCGAGGAGCCGTGGACGCGGCACGCCGACGGTGTGCTCGCCTCGGGCGCGCCCCGGCCGTCGTTCGCGCTGACCGCGTGGCCGCCGCAGGACGCCGAGGCGGCCCGTACCGAGGAGCTGTACGCGGCCCTCGCGGACGGTGGTCTGCGGTACGGCCCGGTGTTCCAGGGGCTCACGGCCGCCTGGCGGCGCGGGGACGAACTCTTCGCGGAGGTACGGCTGGAGGAGTCCGCCGCCTCCGACGCGCAGGCGTACGGACTGCACCCGGCGCTGCTCGACTCGGCGCTCCACGCGCTCGGCATGGACGGCCCGGGCGACGGCGAGAGCCAGGGCGGGCGGCTGCCGTTCGCCTGGAGCGGTGTGTCGCTGTACGCGAGCGGCGCCTCGGCGCTGCGGGTGCGGCTGGTGCTGCGGGGCGCGGACGGGGTCCGGCTGGAGATCGCGGACTCGGCCGGTGCGCCGGTCGCCGCCGTGGACTCGCTGGTCCTGCGCGCCGTGTCGGCGGAGCAGGTGCGGGCCGCGCGGGCGGCGTACCACGAGTCGCTGTTCCGCGTGGAGTGGACCGAACTCCCGGCCGCAGCGGGCGCCGGCGCGCCCGGCGGCAGCCGGTGGGCGGTGCTGGGCACGGATCCGTTCGGGTTGGGTGCTACGGCATACGCGGACCTCGCGGAGCTGGGCGAGGCCCTCGATTCCGGCACGGCGCTGCCGGAGTACGTAGTGGTGTGCCCGGCACATCAAGCCCGTCCGGGCGTGCATGCGGACGGCGCGGCATCTGAAGGCCCGGGTGCGGCAATTCAAGCCCGTCCGGCGATTGAGGACACGCCCGAAGGGCGTACCCACCCGCACGCGGACGGCGCGGCACTCGAATGCCGGGGTGCGGCATCTCCAGCGCGTTTTGAGGACCGGGGCCAAGGGGCGGAGCCCATTGTTTCGGGAAGGGGCGGGGTGGGGGAAAGCCCCTCGCCCGCCACCACGGCGCATCAGGCCACCACCCAGGTGCTGGGGCTGCTCCAGCAGTGGCTGGCCGACGGCCGCTTCACGGACTCACGTCTGGTCCTGCTGACCTCGGGGGCCGTGGCCATCGAGGCCGGTGAGCCGGTGGTGGACCTCGCGGGCGCCGCCGTCCAGGGGCTGCTGCGCACGGCGCAGGCCGAGAACCCGGACCGCTTCGTCCTGCTGGACACCGACGGCCAGGACGCGTCGTTCGCCGTGCTTCCGGCCGCGCTGGCGGCGGGCGAGGAACAGCTCGCCGTCCGTGCGGGCGTGGCCCGTATCCCGCGGCTGGCCAGGGTGCCGGTCGCGGAGGAGACGGCGGCCACCAAGGACGCCTTCGACTCCGAGGGCACGGTGCTGGTCACCGGCGCCTCCGGTTCGCTGGGCGGGCTCGTGGCCCGGCATCTGGTGGCCGAGCGTGGCGTGCGGCACCTCCTGCTGGTCAGCCGCCGTGGTGGCGAGGCCCCGGGTGCGGCCGAACTCGCCGCTGAGCTGGCCGAGTTGGGTGCCCACGTGGCGTGGGCGGCCTGCGATGTGGCGGACCGGGACGCGCTCGCCGCGGCCCTCGCCACCGTCCCCGCAGAGCATCCGCTGACCGCCGTGGTGCACACCGCCGGTGTGCTGGACGACGGTGTGATCGGCTCCCTCACCCCCGAGCGCGTCGACCACGTCATGCGTCCGAAGGTGGACGCGGCCTGGAACCTCCACGAGCTCACCCGCGGCCTCGATCTGACGGCCTTCGTCCTGTTCTCCTCCGCCTCGGGTGTCTTCGGCACCCCCGGCCAGGGCAACTACGCGGCCGCCAACGCCTTCCTGGACGCCCTCGCCGCACACCGCCGCGCCGAGGGCCTTCCGGCCGTCTCGCCGGCCTGGGGCCCCTGGGCGGGCGCCGGTATGGCCGGTGGCCTGGACGAGGCCGACATCAGCCGGATGCGGCGCGCCGGACTGCCGCCGCTGTCCCCGGCCGAGGGCCTGGCGCTCCTGGACGCCGCGCTCGCCACGGACGAGGCGGTGCCGGTCCCGATGCGCGTGGACGCCGTGGCGCTGCGCGCCCAGGCCGCGGCGGGCGCGCTCGCGCCGCTGCTGCGCGGGCTGGTGCGGGTCCCGGTGCGCCGCGCGGTGGACGCGGCCGCGGGCGGCGGTTCCGCGCTGGCGGAGCGGCTGGCCGGGCTGAGCGCGGCCGAGCAGGACCGGCTGCTGCTGGACCTGGTCCGTACGCAGGTGGCGGCCGTCCTCGGCTATGCGGGCCCGCAGGCCGTGGAGGAGGGCCGGGCCTTCAAGGACCTGGGCTTCGACTCCCTGACCGCCGTCGAACTGCGCAATCTGCTGCGCGAGGCGACCGGGCTGCGGCTGCCGCCCACGCTCGTCTTCGACTACCCCACCTCGACCAGCCTGGCGGGCCATCTGCGCGAGGAGATCGTCGGGGAGGCGGCCGACGCGATCGTCCCCGACCGGGTGATCAGCGCGGTGGACCGCGACGACCCGATCGCGATCGTCGCGATGAGCTGCCGCTTCCCCGGCGGTGTGCGGTCGCCCGAGGAGCTGTGGCAGCTGCTGGTCGACGGTGACGACGCCATCACCCCGTTCCCCGCCGACCGCGGCTGGGACCTCGCCACCCTCTACAGCGACGACCCCGACCTCGAGGGCACCAGCTACACCCGCGAGGGCGGCTTCCTGCACGACGTGGCCGACTTCGACGCCTCGTTCTTCGGCATCTCGCCGCGCGAGGCCCTGGCCATGGACCCGCAGCAGCGGCTGCTGCTGGAGACCACCTGGGAGGCGTTCGAGCGGGCCGGGGTCGACCCCGCGTCCCTGCGCGGGAGCCGTACCGGCGTCTACATCGGCTCCAACGACCAGGACTATCTGACGCTGTGGCTGAACGAGCCGCAGGGCCTCGAAGGCCACCTCGGCACCGGCAACTCCTCCAGCGTGGCCTCCGGCCGGCTCTCCTACGCCTTCGGGCTCGAAGGCCCGGCGGTCACCATCGACACGGCGTGCTCGTCGTCGGTGGTGGCGCTGCACCTGGCCGCGCAGGCGCTGCGCAACGGCGAATGCTCGATGGCGCTGGCCGGAGCCGTCACGGTCATGTCGACACCGGGCGCCTTCCTGGAGTTCAGCCGGCAGCGCGGATTGGCCGCCGACGGCCGGATCAAGGCGTTCTCCGGTGACGCGGACGGCACCAACTGGGCCGAAGGCGTGGGCCTCTTCCTGGTGGAGCGGCTCTCCGACGCGCGCAAGAACGGCCATCCGGTGCTCGCCGTCCTGCGCTCCACCGCCATCAACCAGGACGGTGCGTCGAACGGTCTGACCGCGCCCAACGGCCCGTCCCAGCAGCGCGTCATCCGCCAGGCCCTCGCCAACGCCGGTCTGTCGGCCACCGACATCGACGTCGTGGAGGCCCACGGCACCGGCACGACGCTGGGCGACCCGATCGAGGCGCAGGCGCTGCTGGCCACCTACGGCCAGGACCGGCCCGAGGACCGGCCGCTGTGGCTGGGCTCGGTGAAGTCCAACATCGGCCACACCCAGGCCGTGGCGGGCGCCGCCGGCATCATGAAGATGGTCATGGCGATGCGCCACGGTGTGCTGCCGCGGACCCTGCACGTCAGCGAGCCGACCCCGCACGTCGACTGGTCGGCGGGCGACATCGAGCTGCTGACCGAGGCCCGGCCCTGGCCGGAGACCGGCCGTCCGCGCCGCGCGGGGGTGTCGTCGTTCGGCTTCAGCGGCACCAACTCGCACGCGATCATCGAGCAGGCCCCGGCCATGGACACGGTCGCCGCGCCCGCTCCGGAGCGGTCCCTGCCCGTCCTCGCCTGGCCGGTCTCGGGCCGTACCGAGGACGCGCTACGGGCCCAGGCCGCACGGCTGCGCCCCTCCGTGGACGCCTTCGTGGGCGCCTCCGGGGACACCGGCGCCGACGGGCCGCGCCCGCTCGACCTCGCCTACTCCCTGGCCACCTCCCGTGCCGCCCTGGAACACCGGGCCGTGGCGCTCGGCCGGGACGGCGGCATCCTCGGCGAGCAGCTCGCGGCACTGGCCGACGGGCGCGGCGCCACGGGGCTCATCGAGGGCTCGGTGACCGGTGGCAAGCTCGCCTTCCTCTTCACCGGGCAGGGCAGCCAGCGGCTGGGGATGGGGCGTGAGCTGTACGACGCCTACCCGGCGTTCGCGGACGCGCTGGACGCGGTCTGCGCGGAGCTGGACACCCGCCTTGAACGGCCTTTGCAGGACGTGCTGTTCGGGGACGACGCCGAGGCGCTGGACCGGACCGGCTTCACCCAGCCCGCGCTGTTCGCGGTCGAGGTGGCGCTGTTCCGGCTGGTGGAGGCGTGGGGGCTGAAGGCGGACTTCCTGTCGGGCCACTCGATCGGTGAGCTGGCCGCCGCGCATGTGGCCGGTGTGCTGTCCCTCGCAGACGCGTGCACGCTGGTGGCCGCGCGGGGCCGGCTGATGCAGGAGCTGCCCGCCGGTGGCGCGATGATCGCCGTCCAGGCGTCGGAGGACGAGGTGACGCCGCTGCTCAGCGAGCGCGTCTCGATCGCCGCGCTGAACGGGCCGGCGTCGGTGGTCATCGCGGGTGACGAGGACGCGGCTCTGGAGATTGCCGCTGGTTTCGAGTCGCAGGGTCGTAAGACCAAGCGGCTCACCGTCAGCCACGCCTTCCACTCGCCCCGCATGGACGGCATGTTGGACGCGTTCCGTGAGGTGGCGCAGGGGCTGTCGTACGAGGCTCCGCGCATCCCGATCGTCTCCAACCTCACCGGTGCCATCGTCTCCGCCGAGGAGATCACCAGCCCGGACTTCTGGGTGCGCCACGTCCGCGAGGCGGTCCGCTTCCTCGATGGCGTACGGGCGTTGGAAACCCACGGCGTCACCACCTTCGTGGAGCTGGGCCCCGACGGCGTCCTGACCGCCATGGCCCAGGAGTGCGTCGCCGACGCCGAGGTGGCGGGCTTCGCCGCCGCGCTGCGCAAGGACCGCCCCGAGGCCGAGACCCTCACCGCCGCGCTCGCCCAGGCGTATGTCCGGGGCGCCGAGGTGGACTGGGCCGGGTACTTCGCCGGGACCGGCGCCCACCGCGTCGACCTGCCGACGTACGCGTTCCAGCGCCGCCGCTACTGGCCGGAGTTCGCCCTGGAGACCGGAACCCCGGCCGAGGGCGCGGTGGACGCGGTGGACGCGCGGTTCTGGGAGGCCGTGGAGCGCGAGGACTGGGAATCGCTCGCCACCGAGCTGCGGGTCGAGGGCGACCAGCCGCTCAGCGCGGTGCTGCCCGCCCTGTCGACGTGGCGCCGCACCCAGCGCGAGCGGTCCGCCGCCGACGGCCACCTCTACAACGTGGTGTGGAAGCCCCGTTCGCAGGGTCCGTCGGGCTCCCCGGCCCCGGCCGGCACCTGGCTGACCGTCGTCCCCGCACACCACGCCGACGACCCGCGGATCACCGCCGTGGCCGAGGACCTGACGCGGCGCGGGGTGCGGATCGTCCGCGTCGAACTGGACGCCACGGACACCGACCCCGCGGCCGTGGCCGCCCGCCTCGCCCAGGCGTCGGCCGACGGCCCGGTGGCCGGAGTGCTCTCCCTGCTGGCGCTGGACGAGCGGCCGCACCCGGAGCATCCGGCGGTGCCGGTCGGCCTCGCGCTGACCGGTGCGCTGGCCGAGGCGCTGGCGCTGCCCGGGTCTCCGGCGCCGCGGGGCGAGGACGCCCCGGCGCGGCTGTGGTGCGCCACCCGGGGCGCGGTCGCGACCGGCGGCGCCGACCGGCTGGACAGCGCGACCCAGGCCCAGGTCTGGGGCTACGGCCGGGTCGTGGCCCTGGAGCAGCCCGAGCGCTGGGGCGGTCTGGTCGATCTGCCGGAGACCCTGGACGAGCGGGCGCTGGACCGGCTCGCGGCCGTGCTCGCCGGGGCCGACGACGAGGACCAGGTGGCGATCCGCGCCACCGGGGTCTTCGTACGCCGCCTCGTCCCGGCCCCGCGCGACGCGGCCACCGCCGCCGCCGAGCCCTGGACGCCGCGCGGCACCGTGCTGGTGACCGGCGGCACCGGCGCCCTGGGGCGGCATGTCGCCCGCTGGCTGGCCCACCACGGCGCGGAGCGGCTGGTGCTGCTCAGCCGCCGGGGCCCCGACGCGCCGGGCGCGGCCGAGATCGTGGCCGAACTCTCCGGCACCGACACCGCCGTGACCGTCGAGGCATGCGATGTGGCCGACCGCGACGCGCTCGCCGCGCTCGTGGAGAAGCTGGCCGCCAACGGCACCCCGGTGCGTGCCGTGGTGCACTCGGCCGGGATCTCCCAGGAGCCCGGCACCGGCACCGAACTCCCCGAGTTCGCCCGGATCGTGGCGGCCAAGACCACCGGGGCGGTCCACCTCGACGCCCTCTTCGGCGAGGACGCCGAGCTGGACGCCTTCGTGCTCTTCTCCTCGATCGCCGGGGTGTGGGGCAGCGGTGGCCAGGGCGCGTACGCGGCCGGAAACGCCTTCCTCGACGCGCTGGCCGAACAGCGCCGGGCCCGCGGGCTCACCGCCACCTCCGTGGCCTGGGGCCCGTGGGCGGAGGGCGGGATGGCCGCCGAGGGCGACGCGGAGGAGCAGCTGCGCCGCCGTGGACTGCCGCCGATGGCACCGGAGCTGAACATGGTCGCCTTCCAGCGGGTGCTCTCCCGCGAGGAGACGGCCGTGACGGTGGCCGATGTCGACTGGGAGCGGTTCGCCCCGGCCTTCACCGCCGCCCGCCCCCGCCCGCTGATCGACGATCTGCCGCAGGTCGCCAAGGCCCTGCGGGGCGGCGGCGAGGCCGAATCGGCCGACACGGCGGCGGCCGACGGCGCCTCCGCGCTGCGCGAGCGGCTCGCCCAACTGGCCGTGGCCGACCGTAAGGACGCGGTGCTGGAGGTGGTCCGCAGCCATGTGGCCACCGCCCTCGGCCACGCCTCCGCCGACGAGGTCGGGGCCGGACGCGCCTTCAGCGAGCTGGGCTTCGACTCGCTCACCGCGGTCGAACTGCGCACCCGGCTCGGCGCCACCACCGGCCTCAAGCTGCCCGCGAGCCTGGTCTACGACTACCCGACACCGGCCGCGCTCGCCGAGCATCTGCTGACCGAGCTGATCCCGGACGGACCCGGCCACGGCCCCGGCAACGCCCCCGCCCATGTGGACACCGATCCGCAGGACGCCGAGCTGCGCCGCACCCTGGCCACCATCCCGATGGGGCGGATCCGGGAGGCGGGGCTGCTGGACACGCTGCTCCGGCTGGCCGATCCACAAGCAGCCACTTCCGATCCCAGCCGCGTCGAGGACGAGGCGGAGTCCATCGACGAGATGGACGTCCAGCACCTCATCGACATGGCGCTCGACCTCGACAGCCTCGACGGCAACGATTCCTGACGCGGGCCCAAGCACGGAGTACACGATGACAACCCCCAACGAAAAGCTCGTTGACGCGCTGCGGGCCTCGCTGAAGGAAACCGAGCGGCTGCGGAAGCAGAACCAGCAGCTCACCGACGCGTCCCGGGAACCGATCGCGATCGTCGGCATGAGCTGCCGGTTCCCCGGTGGCGTCGGCAGCCCCGAGGAGCTGTGGCGGCTCGTCGCGGACGGCCGGGACGCCATCTCCGGCTTCCCCACCGACCGCGGCTGGGACATCGAGTCGCTGTACGACCCGGACCCGGAGCGCGAGGGCACGTTCTACGCCCGCGGGGGCGGCTTCCTGTACGACGCGAGCCGGTTCGACCCGGGTTTCTTCGGCATCTCGCCGCGTGAGGCGCTGGCCATGGACCCGCAGCAGCGGCTGCTGCTGGAGACCTCCTGGGAGGCGTTCGAGCGGGCCGGGATCGACCCGGACACGATGCGGGGCTCGCGCACCGGCGTGTTCGTCGGCGCGTCCACGCAGGCGTACGGGGCGGGGGAGTACGACCTCCCGGAGGGTGTCGAGGGCCATCTGCTCACCGGCACCGCCTCCAGCGTCGCGTCCGGTCGGCTCTCCTACGCCTTCGGGCTCGAGGGCCCGGCGGCCACCATCGACACCGCCTGCTCGTCCTCCTCGGTCGCCCTGCACCTGGCCGTCCAGGCGCTGCGGCAGAGCGAGTGCTCGCTGGCGCTGGCGGCGGGCGCGACCGTGCTGTCCTCCCCGGATGTGTTCGTGGAGTTCAGCCGGCAGCGCGGCCTGTCCGCCGACGGCCGCTGCAAGTCCTTCGCGGCCTCGGCGGACGGCACCGGCTGGTCCGAGGGTGTCGCCGTGCTGCTGGTCGAGCGGCTGTCGGACGCGCGGCGCAACGGCCACCCGGTGCTCGCGGTGGTGCGCGGCAGCGCCGTGAACCAGGACGGCGCGTCCAACGGTCTGACCGCGCCGAACGGCCCCTCGCAGCGACGCGTCATCCGGCAGGCCCTGGAGAACGCCCGCCTCACCCCCGCCGACGTGGACGCGGTGGAGGCCCATGGCACGGGCACCACGCTGGGCGACCCCATCGAGGCACAGGCCCTCCTCTCCACCTACGGCAAGGAGCGGCCCGACGGGCGGCCGCTGTGGCTCGGCTCGCTGAAGTCGAACATCGGCCACACCCAGAACGTCGCCGGTATCGGCGGCGTCATCAAGATGGTCATGGCGATGCGGCACGGGGTGCTGCCGCGGACGCTGCACGTGGACGAGCCCACCCCGCATGTCGACTGGTCGGCGGGCGAGGTGTCCCTGCTGACCGAGGCGCGGCCGTGGCCCGAGACCGGCGGGCCGCGCCGGGCGGGCGTCTCGTCCTTCGGTGTGAGCGGGACCAACGTCCACACCATCATCGAGCAGGCGCCGGAAACCGAAGCGGCGGAGGCCGCTGCGGCTCCTGAGGTGACTCCGGCCGTGGTGCCGTGGGTGCTCTCGGGGCGGGGCGCGGCCGCGCTGCGGGACCAGGCCGAGCGGCTGGTCGCGCACGTGGAGGCGGGTGGCGAGCTGCGTCCGGTGGATGTGGGGTTCTCGCTGGCGACCGGGCGCTCCGCCTTTGAACACCGTGCGGTGGTGGTGGCCGAGGACCGGGATGGGCTGCTGGCTGGTCTCGGTGCGCTGGTCGAGGGCCGTGGCGCGCCGGGTGTGGTCGAGGGCTCGGTGGCCGGTGGCAAGGTGGCGTTCCTGTTCACGGGGCAGGGCAGCCAGCGGCTGGGCATGGGGCGTGAGCTCTACCAGGCGTATCCGGTGTTCGCGCAGGCGCTGGACGCGGTGTGTGCGGCGCTGGACGCGCACCTTGAGCGGCCGCTGCGGGATGTGTTGTTCGGGGATGACGCTCAGGCGCTGGATCAGACGGGGTTCACTCAGCCTGCGCTGTTCGCGGTTGAGGTGGCGCTGTTCCGTCTCGTCGAGGCGTGGGGTCTGAAGCCGGACTTCCTGTCGGGGCATTCGATCGGTGAGCTGGCCGCCGCGCATGTGGCGGGCGTGCTGTCGCTGGGCGACGCGGCGAAGTTGGTGGCGGCGCGTGGCCGTTTGATGCAGGAGCTTCCGGCCGGTGGCGCGATGATCGCGGTGCAGGCGTCGGAGGACGAGGTGGCGCCGCTGCTGACCGAGCGGGTGTCGATCGCCGCGCTCAATGGCCCGACGTCGGTGGTCATCGCGGGTGACGAGGACGAAGCTGTCGCGATTGCGGCGGGCTTCGAGGCGCAGGGCCGTAAGGCCAAGCGGCTCACGGTCAGCCACGCGTTCCACTCGCCGCGTATGGACGGCATGCTGGATGCGTTCCGCGAGGTGGCGGAGGGTCTGACGTACGAGACCCCGCGGATCCCGATCGTCTCCAACCTGACCGGGAACGTGGTCTCCGCCGAGGAGATCACCAGCCCGGACTTCTGGGTGCGCCACGTCCGCGAGGCCGTCCGTTTCCTCGATGGCATACGGACGCTTGAGGCGCAGAACGTCTCCACCTTCATCGAGCTGGGCCCCGACGGTGTGCTCACCGCCATGGCCCAGGACTGCGCGACCGGCGAGGACGCCGCGTTCCTCTCCGCGCTGCGCAAGGACCGTCCCGAGGCCGAGGCGCTGACCACGGCCGTCGCCCGGGCCCACGTCCGCGGCGTGGCGCCGGACTGGGCCGCCTACTTCGCCGGAACCGGCGCGGTGCGCGTCGACCTGCCGACGTACGCCTTCCAGCATGAGCGGTTCTGGCTGGAGCCGGGTGCGGCGTCCGTGGGTGATGTGGCCTCCGTCGGGCTGGAGTTGGCCGGACACCCGCTGCTGGGCGCGGCGGTGCCGCTGGCGGAGTCCGATGGACTCGTCTTCACGGGGCGGCTTGGCCTCGACACCCATCCGTGGCTGGCCGATCACACGGTCCGGGATGCGGTGGTGGTCCCCGGCTCGGCGTTCGTGGAGCTTGCCGTCCGGGCCGGTGACCAGGTCGGTTGCGACCTGGTCGACGAGCTGACCCTGCACGCCCCGCTGGTGCTGCCCGTCCGCGGTGGCGTCCGGCTGCAGGTCACCGCCGGTGCGCCGGACGACGCCGGGCGTCGTTCGTTCACCGTCTCCTCGCGCCCGGAGGACGCCGCCGCCGACACGGCGTGGGTGCGGAACGCGAGCGGTGTGCTCGCCACCGGCGCCCCCGGCCCGTCGTTCGACCTGGCCCAGTGGCCGCCGACCGCCGCAGAGGCGATCGAGCCCGACGCGCTCTACGCCCGGCTGGCCGAGGCCGGGCTGCGGCACGGCCCGGGGTTCCAGGGGCTCACGGCCGCCTGGCGGCGCGGGGACGACCTCTTCGCCGAGGTCCGGCTGGACGACGACGTCAAGCCCGGCGCCGAGGAGTTCGCCGTACACCCGGCGCTGCTGGACGCCGCCCTGCACGCCCTCCACGGCCGCGAGGGCGCCCAGCTGACCGATGTCTGGCAGGGCGTCCGGCTGTACGCGGAGGGCGCGTCCGCGCTGCGCGTACGGATCGCGCCCGCCGGAGCCGACACCGTGACCCTGGCGCTCGCCGACGCCACGGGCGAGCCGGTCGCCGCCGTTGACGCGCTGCGCTGCCGTCCGCTCCCCGACGACCTCACCGGCGACACGGACGTGGCGCGGCAGAGCCTGTTCCGGCTCGACTGGGTGGCTCCGCAGACCGCCTCCGCCGGTCCGGACGCCGCCACCCGCCGTATCGTCCTGGGCGAGGACCCGTTCGGCCTTGTCCCGGCCGGAGTGGCCGCCGCCTCCGCCCCCGACCTGGCCGCGCTGGGCGCGTCCGTCGAGGCGGGCGACACCGCCGCCCCGGAGCTGGTCCTCGCGTCCTTCGCGCCCGCCCCCGGCGGCCCGGACGAGGACGTGGCCGAGGCCGCGCACCGGGAGGCGCGGCGTGCGCTGGCCCTGGTGCAGGGCTGGCTGGCCGATGAGCGGTTCGCCGACGCGCGCCTGGTGGTCGTCACCCGGGGCGCGATGGCCGCCGACGCCGAGGAGGGCGTCACCGACCTGGTGCACGCGCCCCTGTGGGGTCTGGTGCGCTCCGCCGAGACCGAGAACCCCGGCCGCTTCGTCCTCGTGGACGTCGATGAGACCGCTGGGGCGGCTGGCGTCGCCGGGACCGCCGAGACCGCCGGGACCGCCGAGGTCGTCTGGACGGCTGGCGCCGCTGGGTCCGACGAGGCGGCTGGCGCCGCTGGGTCCGACGAGGCGGCTGGCGTCGCCGGGGTCGCCGGGACGGCTGAAGCCGCTGGGACGGCTGGCGCCGCCGACGTCCCCGGCACCTTCGCCGACGCGCTCTCCGACGCCCTGGCCACCGGGGAGCCGGAGCTCGCCCTGCGCGCGGGCCGTGCCCTCGCGCCCAGGCTGGCCCGTGCCTCGGCACCGGCCCTTGCCTCGGTCCCGGCCTCGGGCTCGGTCCTGACGCCGGGTTCCGGTTCGGCCCCGGGCTCGGCCCAGGCCGGGGAAACCGGTTCCGCGACCGCCGCCCCGGCGTTCGACGCCGACGGCACCGTGCTCATCACCGGCGGCACCGGCGCCCTGGGGCGGCTGCTCGCCCGCCACCTGGTCGCCGAGCACGGCGTACGCCACCTCCTGCTGACCAGCCGCCGTGGCGCGGACGCCGACGGCGCCACCGAGCTGGTCGCCGAACTCCGCGAGCGCGGCGCCGAGGTCACCCTCGCCGCCTGCGACGCCGCGGACCGCGACGCGCTCGCCGCGACCCTGGCCGCCATCCCGGCCGGGCATCCGCTGACGGCCGTCGTGCACACCGCCGGTGTGCTGGACGACGGCACGGCCGCCGCCCTGACGCCCGAGCAGCTGGAGAGGGTGCTGCGCCCGAAGGTGGACGCGGCCTGGAACCTGCACGAGCTGACCCGCGACCTCGACCTGTCCGCGTTCGTGCTGTTCTCCGCCATCGCGGGCACGCTGGGCGGCGCGGGCCAGGCCAACTACGCCGCGGCCAACGTCTTCCTCGATGCGCTCGCCGCCCACCGGCACGCGGCGGGGCTGCCCGCCACCTCGCTGGTGTGGGGCCTGTGGGCCCAGTCCGGCGGTATCACCGGCGATCTGACCGAGACCGATCTGCTGCGGCTGGCCCGCAGCGGGATGGGCGCCCTCACCGACGACGAGGGCATGGCGCTCTTCGACGCCGCCCGCCGCACCGGCCGGACCCTGCTGATCCCGGCCCGGCTCGACCTCGCGGCGCTGCGCTCCGCCGCCGGATCCGGCCCGGTCCCGGCGCTGCTGCGCGGGCTGATCCGCACGACCGGCCGGCGCACCGCCGCGGGCGCGCTCGCCGCCGGTTCGTCCCTGGCCCAGCGGTTGCGCGCGCTCTCCCCGAACGAGCGCCGCCGGACGCTGCTCGACCTCGTGCGCGGCCATGTGGCCACGGCCCTCGGCCACGCCTCCGCCGACGCCATCGAGGCCCGCCGCGCCTTCAAGGAGCTGGGCTTCGACTCGCTCACCGCCGTCGAACTGCGCAACCGGCTCTCCGCCGCCACCGGGCTCAAGCTGCCGTCCACGATCGTCTTCGACCACCCGAACCCCACCGTCCTCGCCGACCATCTGCGCGCCGAACTCATCGGCCTGGACGTCGAAGGGACCGAGGTCGAGGCCGAGCAGACGGACCCGGCGTTCCCCGCCACCGCCGCCTCCCTCGCCGACGACCCGATCGCCATCGTCGCGATGGGCTGCCGCTACCCCGGCGACGTGCGCTCGCCCGAGGACCTGTGGCAGCTCGTGGCCACCGGCTCGGACGCCATCACCGGATTCCCCGTCAACCGCAACTGGGAGAGCCAGTGGGCGGCGGACGGCGACGAGGCCGACGCGGCCCCGTCCGACTACGCCCGCGCCGGTGGCTTCCTGCACGACGCGGACCTCTTCGACGCGGCCTTCTTCGGCATCTCGCCGCGCGAGGCCCTGGCCATGGACCCGCAGCAGCGGCTGCTGCTGGAGACGTCCTGGGAGGTCTTCGAGCGCGCCGGGATCGACCCGGACTCGCTCCGTGGCCGCTCCGTCGGCGTGTTCGTGGGCGCGGCCTACAGCGGCTACGACGCGGGCCTGGAGCAGGCCGGCACGGAGGTCGCGGGCCATGTGATGACGGGCAACGCGGGCAGCGTCATGTCCGGCCGTATCGCCTACGCCCTCGGTCTTGAGGGCCCGGCGGTCACCGTCGACACGGCCTGCTCTTCGTCGCTGGTGGCGCTGCACTGGGCGATCCAGGCGCTGCGCCAGGGCGAGTGCACGATGGCGCTCGCGGGCGGTGTCACCGTGATGACGACGCCCGGCCACTTCACCGAGTTCGGCCGCCAGGGCGGCCTGGCCGCCGACGGCCGCTGCAAGGCGTTCGCGGCCGGTGCGGACGGCACCGGCTGGGGCGAGGGCGTCGGCATGCTGCTCGTGGAGCGGCTGTCCGACGCACGGCGCAACGGCCACCAGGTGCTGGCCGTCGTGCGCGGCTCGGCCGTCAACCAGGACGGTGCGTCGAACGGTCTGACGGCGCCGAACGGCCCGTCCCAGCAGCGCGTCATCCGCAAGGCGCTGACCAGCGCCGGGCTGACCAGCGGCGATGTGGACGTCGTGGAGGCCCACGGCACCGGTACGACGCTGGGCGACCCGATCGAGGCGCAGGCGCTGCTGGCCACCTACGGTCAGGACCGCGACGCGGAGCGGCCGCTGTGGCTCGGCTCCATCAAGTCCAACATCGGCCACTCCCAGGCGGCGGCCGGTGTCGCGGGCATCATCAAGATGGTGATGGCGATGCGGCACGGTGTGCTGCCGCAGACGCTGCACGTGGACGAGCCCTCGCCGCACGTCGACTGGACGGCCGGGGACATCGCGCTGCTGACGCGGGCGCAGGAGTGGCCCGAGACCGGCCGCGCGCGCCGCGCCGCCGTGTCCTCGTTCGGCATCAGCGGCACCAACGCCCACACCATCGTCGAGCAGGCCCCGGCCATGACGGCCGAACCGGTGGCGGAGGAGCCCGAGCGGGGCGGCGCCGGTGTGCTGCCGTACGCGCTCTCGGCCAAGGGCACCGACGCGCTACGGGCCCAGGCCGAGCGGCTGTACGCCCATCTGACCGCGCACTCCGACCTCGCACCGGCCGACGTCGCCCACACCCTGGTCACCGGCCGCGCCGCGCTCGACCACCGCGCGGTGCTGGTCGCGGACGGCAGGGACGACCTGCTGCGCGGCCTCGACGCGCTGGCGCGGGGTGAGTCCGCGCCGGGGCTGGTCGAGGGTGCGGTCGCCGAGGGTGAGCTGGCGTTCCTGTTCACGGGGCAGGGGAGCCAGCGGCTGGGGATGGGGCGTGAGCTCTACCAGGCGTATCCGGTGTTCGCGGAGGCGCTGGACGCGGTCTGCGATGAGTTGGACGCGCATCTCGAACGGCCGTTGAAGACGGTGCTGTTCGGGGAGGACGCGGAGGCGCTGGATCAGACGGGGTTCACCCAGCCTGCGTTGTTCGCGGTCGAGGTGGCGTTGTTCCGTCTCGTCGAGGCGTGGGGGCTGCGGCCCGACTTCCTCTCCGGGCATTCGATCGGTGAGCTGGCCGCCGCGCATGTGGCGGGTGTGCTGTCGCTCGCGGATGCGGCGAAGTTGGTGGCGGCGCGTGGCCGTCTGATGCAGGAGCTTCCGGCGGGTGGCGCGATGATCGCGGTGCAGGCGTCGGAGGACGAGGTCACGCCGCTGCTCACCGAGCGCGTCTCGATCGCCGCGCTCAACGGGCCGACGTCGGTCGTCATCGCGGGTGACGAGGACGAGGCCGTCGCGATTGCCGATGGTTTCGAGGCGCGGGGTCGGAAGACCAAGCGGCTCACGGTCAGCCACGCCTTCCACTCCCCGCGTATGGACGGCATGTTGGACGCGTTCCGCGAGGTGGCCGAGGGCCTGTCGTACGAGGCCCCGCGCACCCCGATCGTCTCCAACCTCACCGGCACCATCGTCTCCGCCGAGGAGATCGCCGGCCCCGACTTCTGGGTGCGCCACGTCCGCGAGGCCGTCCGCTTCCTCGACGGCGTACGGACGTTGGAAGCTCAAGGCGTCACCACCTTCGTCGAGCTGGGCCCCGATGGCGTCCTGACGGCGATGGCGCAGGAGTGTGTGACCGGTGGCAACGCCGCGTTCGTCTCCGCGCTGCGCAAGGACCGTCCCGAAACCGAGGCGCTGACCACGGCCATCGCGCGGGCCCACGTCCGTGGCGTGGCGCCGGACTGGGCCGCGTACTTCGCCGGGACCGGCGCCCACCGCGTCGACCTGCCGACGTACGCCTTCCAGCACCGCCGCTACTGGCCCGAGGAGCCGGTGGCGAGCCTGGCCGCCGCCGGTGTCGACGGCTGGCGCTACCAGGTGGCGTGGAAGCCGCTGTCGCTGGGCTCCGCGGCCCGGCTGTCCGGGGTGTGGCTCGTCGCCGCCCCCGCCGAGGACGCCGCCGCCGACGCGTGGACGGACGGTGTCGTCCGTACGCTGACCGAGCGGGGCGCCGAGGTGCGGCGGCTCGACCTGGCCGCCGAGGACCGCGCGGTCATCGCCGAGCGGCTGCGTACGGCGGCCGATGGCGAGGCCGTGGCCGGTGTGCTCTCGCTGCTGGCCACCGGGGACACCGATGCCCTCCTGCCCACGGCCGCCCTCGTGCAGGCCATGGGCGACGCCGCGATCGACGCGCCGCTGTGGTGTGCCACCCGGGGCGCGGTCTCCACGGGGCGTCAGGGCGAGCTGGTGGACCCGGCCCGCGCCCAGGTGTGGGGCCTTGGCCGGGTGGCGGCCCTGGAGCTGCCCGACCGCTGGGGCGGTCTCATCGACCTCCCCGGGACCATGACCGACCGGGTGCTGTCGCGGCTCGCGGTGGTGCTCGCCGGGGCCGGGGACGAGGACCAGATCGCCGTCCGCGCCTCCGGGGTGTTCGGCCGCCGGCTGGCGCGGGCGACCGCTCGGCAGGTGGCGGAGGCCGAGGGCTGGAGCGCTCGCGGCACGGTGCTGGTGACGGGCGGTACGGGCGCGCTGGGCGGCCAGGTGGCCCGTTGGCTGATCGACAAGGGCGCCGAACACGTGGTGCTCACCAGCCGCCGGGGCATCGACGCCCCCGGCGCCGTGGAGTTGCGCGATGAACTCGCCGCCACCGGCGCCCGGATCACCGTCGCCGCCTGCGATGTGGCCGACCGGGAGGCCCTGGCGGGGCTGCTGGCCGACCTCCCCGCCGAACTGCCGCTGACGGCCGTGGTGCACGCGGCCGGAGTGCTGGACGACGGCATTCTGGAGTCGCTGACCCCCGAGCGCTTCGCCTCCGTGCTGCGTGCGAAGGCCGACGCCGCGCTCGCGCTGGACGAGCTGACGCGCGAGCTGGACCTGTCCGCGTTCGTGCTGTTCTCCTCGACCAGCGGCACCGTGGGCGCCGCGGGCCAGGCCAACTACGCCGCCGCGAACGCCTTCCTGGACGCGCTCGCCCAGCGGCGGCGCGCCGAGGGTCTGCCCGCCACCTCGATCGCCTGGGGCCCGTGGGCCGCGGGCGGGATGGCCGCCGACGAGGCGCTGGAGCAGCGCATGCGCCGCGCCGGGATGCCGCCCATGGACGCCGATCTCGCGATCGACGCCCTGCAGCGCGCCCTCGACCTGGGCGACGCGGCCGTGACCGTGGCCGATGTCGACTGGGACCGGTTCGCCCCCGGCTTCACCGCGAGCCGCCCCAGCCCCCTGCTGGCCGACCTGCCCGAGGTGCGCCAGGCCACCACGCGCGGCGCCGCCGCCGCGACCGGCGAGACCGCGCCCGCCGAGACGGCCTCCGCGCTCGCGCGCCGGCTCCTCGGCCTGCCCGAGGCGGAGCGCCACCGGGCGCTGCTGGATCTCGTACGGACCCATGTGGCGGAGGTCCTCGGCCACGCCGATGCGTCCGACATCAGCGCCGAACGGGCCTTCCGCGAGATCGGCTTCGACTCCCTCACCGCCGTCGAACTGCGCAACGGCCTCAACGCCGCCACCGATCTGCGGCTCCCCGCCACCCTCATCTACGACTACCCGACACCGCTCGCCCTCGCCGACCACCTCTTCGCCGAACTGCTCGGCGGGCAGGTGGCGGTCACCGGCGGCGCGTCGCCGGTGGCGGGCGCGGCGGCCGACGACGATCCGATCGCGATCGTCGCGATGAGCTGCCGTTTCCCGGGCGGTGTCCGCACCCCCGAGGAGCTGTGGCAGCTGCTGGTGTCCGGCACGGACGCCATCGTGGACATGCCCGCCGACCGCGGCTGGGACCTCCGCACGCTCTACAACCCGGACCCGGACGTCGAGGGCACCTCATACGCCCGCGAGGGCGGCTTCCTGAGCGACGCGGCCGACTTCGACCCGGCGTTCTTCGGCATCTCGCCGCGCGAGGCCCTGGCCATGGACCCGCAGCAGCGGCTGCTGCTGGAGACCTCCTGGGAGGCGTTCGAGCGGGCCGGGATCGACCCGGCGACGCTGCGCGGCTCCACGGCCGGTGTCTTCGTCGGCACCAACGGCCAGGACTATCTGTCCCTGCTGCTGGGCGACTCGCAGGGCCTCGAAGGCCATATGGGCACGGGCAACGCGGCCAGCGTGATCTCGGGCCGGCTCGCCTACACCTTCGGCCTCGAAGGCCCGGCGGTCACCATCGACACCGCCTGCTCCTCCTCGCTGGTCGCCCTCCACTCGGCGATCCAGGCGCTGCGCGGCGGCGAGTGCTCGATCGCGCTCGCGGGCGGTGTGACCGTGATGTCGACGCCCGGTGTGTTCGTGGACTTCAGCCGTCAGCGCGGGCTGGCGGAGGACGGCCGGATCAAGGCGTTCGCGGCCGAGGCGGACGGCACGGGCTGGGGCGAGGGCGTCGGCATGCTGCTCGTCGAGCGGCTGTCGGACGCGCGCCGCAATGGCCACCCGGTGCTCGCGCTGGTGCGCGGCACGGCCGTCAACCAGGACGGTGCGAGCAACGGTCTGACGGCGCCGAACGGTCCGTCGCAGCAGCGCGTCATCCGCCAGGCGCTCGCCGGTGCGGGTCTGTCGGCGTCCGAGGTGGACGCGGTCGAGGCCCACGGCACGGGCACCCGGCTGGGCGACCCGATCGAGGCACAGGCGCTGCTCGCCACGTACGGCCAGGACCGGGCGGAGGGGCAGCCGCTGCTGCTCGGCTCCATCAAGTCCAACATCGGCCACACGCAGGCCGCGGCCGGTGTCGCCGGTGTGATGAAGATGGTCCTCGCCATGCGGCACGGAGTGCTGCCGCGGACGCTGCACGTGGACGAGCCCACCCCGCATGTCGACTGGTCGGCGGGCGACATCAGCCTCCTGACGGAGCAGGTGGCGTGGCCGGAGACCGGTCATCCGCGCCGCGCGGGCATCTCCTCCTTCGGCTTCAGCGGCACCAATGCCCACGCCGTGGTGGAAGAGGCCCCGGCGGCTGACGTCGTTCAGACCGTCGAGTCCGCTGATGAGGGCGGGGCGGCCCTGCCGGTGCTGCTCTCGGCCCGGACGGCGGAAGGGCTGCGCGAGCAGGCCCAGCAGCTGCACGGCCACCTGACCGAGCGGACCGGGCTGCGGACCGCCGACCTCGGCTACGCGCTCGCCGTGGGCCGCTCGGCGTTCGAGGAGCGCGCGGCGCTGATCGCCGAGGACCGGAACGGGCTGCTGTCCGGCCTGGAGGCGCTTGCCGAGGGGCGTACGGCGGCCGGGCTGGCGCAGGGCTCGGTGGCCGGGGGCCGGGTGGCGTTCCTGTTCACGGGGCAGGGCAGCCAGCGGCTCGGCATGGGCCGTGAGCTGTACTACGCGTACCCGGTGTTCGCGGAGGCGCTGGACGCGGTCTGCGATGAGCTGGACGCGCATCTGGAACGGCCGTTGAAGACGGTGCTGTTCGGGGAGGACGCTGAGGCGCTGGATCAGACGGGGTTCACTCAACCCGCGTTGTTCGCGGTTGAGGTGGCGTTGTTCCGGCTGGTGGAGGCGTGGGGTCTGCGGCCCGACTTCCTCTCCGGGCATTCGATCGGTGAGTTGGCCGCCGCGCATGTGGCGGGTGTGTTGTCGCTCGCGGATGCGGCGAAGTTGGTGGCGGCGCGTGGCCGTTTGATGCAGGAGCTTCCGGCCGGTGGCGCGATGATCGCGGTGCAGGCGTCGGAGGACGAGGTGGCGCCGCTGCTCGGTGAGCGTGTGTCGATCGCCGCGCTCAACGGCCCGACCTCCGTGGTCATCGCGGGTGATGAAGACGCGGCGGTGGAGATCGCGGCGTCGTTCGAGGCGCAGGGCCGGAAGACCAAGCGGCTGACGGTGAGCCACGCGTTCCACTCGCCGCGTATGGACGGGATGCTGGAGGCGTTCCGTGAGGTGGCCGAGGGGCTGACGTACGAGGCGCCGAAGATCCCGATCGTGTCGAATCTGACCGGTGGCGTGGTGTCCGCCGAGGAGATCACGACCGCTGACTTCTGGGTGCGCCACGTCCGCGAAGCGGTCCGCTTCCTGGATGGCGTCCGGACCCTCGAAGCGCGCAACGTCACCACGTTCATCGAGCTGGGCCCCGACGGAGTCCTGACCGCGATGGCGCAGGAGTGTGTGACCGACGCCGGGCCGGACGCCGCGTTCGTCTCCGTGCTGCGCAAGGACCGTCCCGAGCCCGAGGCGCTGACCATGGCCGTGGCACGGGCGCATGTGCGCGGTGTGGCCGTGGACTGGTCGGCCTTCTACGCCGGGACCGGAGCCACCCGACTGGCGCCGGACGAGCTGGCCGAGCTGCCCACGTACGCCTTCCAGCGGCAGCGCTACTGGCCGAAGGTCTCGTCGCTGTTCCTCGGTGACGTGGCCGCGGTCGGGCTGGGCGAGGCCGAGCATCCGCTGCTCGGTGCCAGCGCCGAACTGCCCAGCGCGGACGGGATGTTGTTCACCGGACGGCTGGCGCTGTCCACGCACCCGTGGCTGGCCGATCACACGATCATGGACACCGTGCTGCTGCCGGGCACCGCGTTCGTGGAGCTGGCGGTCCGGGCCGGTGACCAGGTCGGCTGCGAGGTGCTGGAGGAGCTGACCCTCGAAGCGCCGCTGGTCCTGGCCGAGGACGGGGGCGTCCAGCTGCGGCTGTGGGTCGGCGCGGCCGATGACACCGGCCGCCGCCCGCTGGAGCTGCACTCCCGGGCCGAACACCTGTCGGCCGAGGAGCCGTGGACCCGGCATGCGTCCGGTGTCCTGGCGTCCGGCGATGCGCCGGAGGCGTCCTTCGAGCTGACCGCATGGCCTCCGGCGGACGCCGCCGAGGTGGAGGTCGGCGACCGTTACGCCGAGCTGCGGGACGTCGGTTTCGCGTACGGCCCCGCGTTCCAGGGGCTGCGCAAGGCATGGCGGCGCGGTGGCGAGGTGTTCGCCGAGGTGGCGCTGGACGAGGACACGGCCGAGGAGGCCGCCGCGTTCGGGCTGCACCCGGCGCTGCTGGACGCCGCGTTGCACGCGCTCGGCCTGGCCGGGCTCGGCGGCACCGAGACCGAGGGGCGGCTGCCGTTCGCCTGGACCGGGGTGTCGCTGTACGCGAGCGGCGCGGCCACGCTGCGGGTGCGGATGGCCGCCGTGGGCGGCGACGGCGTCCGGCTGGAGATCGCGGACGCCACGGGCGCCCCGGTCGCGGCCGTGGACTCGCTGGTGCTGCGCCCGGTCGCGGCCGAGCAGCTGCGGAGCGCGCGGACGGCGTACCACGAGTCGCTGTACCGCGTGGAGTGGACGACGGCCGGGCTGGTGGACGCCACCGGGGCGGACGTTGCGACCGACGGCCGCTGGGCGGCGCTGGGCACGGACACGTTGGGGCTGGGCGCCCCGGCGTACGCGGACTTGGCGGCACTGGGCGAGGCCGTCGATTCCGGCGTGGCGCTGCCGGAGTACCTAGTGGTGTCCCTGGCACACGAAGCCCATGTGGACGCGGCACTTGAAGGCCCAGGTGGGGCACATCAAGCCCGTCCGGCGATTGAGGACACGCCCGAAGGGCGTGCCGGGGCACCGGCCGGGACACTTGAAGCCCGTCCGGCGTTTGAGGGCCGGGGCCTTGGGGCGGAGCCCCACCACGCGGCGGAGCCGCATATTGATGCTGCGGGAAGGGGCGGGGTCGGGGAATCCCCCTCGCCCGCCACCACGGCGCACCAGGCCACCACTCAGGTGCTGGACCTGCTGCAGCAGTGGCTGGCCGACGACCGCTTCACGGACTCACGCCTGGTCCTGCTGACCTCGGGCACCGTGGCCACCGAGCCCGGTGAGCCGGTGACGGACCCGGCAGGCGCGGCGGTCCACGGTCTCGTGCGCTCGGCACAGTCCGAGAACCCGGACCGCCTCGTCCTGATCGACCTCGACAGCCACCACGACACACGGGCCGCACGATCCGCGCTGCCCACAGCCCTCGCAAGCGGGGAGCCCGAGGTCGCAGTGCGGCAAGGCGTCCTCAAGACCCCACGCCTGGCCCGCGCCGCGTCAACGGCCGACAGCGAGACGACGGAGTGGAACCCGGACGGCACGGTGCTGGTCACCGGCGCCTCCGGTTCGCTGGGCGGCCTGTTCGCCCGCCACCTCGTGGCGGAGCGCGGCGTACGGCAGCTCCTGCTGCTCAGCCGCCGTGGCGACCGAGCACCAGGCGCGACCGAACTCACGGCCGAGCTCACCGAGTTGGGCGCGAACGTGCGCTGGGCCGCCTGCGATGTGGCGGACCGGGACGCGCTCGCCGCGGCCCTCGCCACCATCCCCGCCGAGCATCCGCTCACCGCCGTCGTGCACACGGCAGGCGTGCTGGACGACGGCGTGATCGGCTCCCTCACCCCCGAGCGCGTCGAAACCGTCATGCGCCCGAAGGCGGACGCGGCCTGGAACCTGCACGAGCTGACCCGCGACCAGGACCTCTCGGCGTTCGTACTCTTCTCCTCGGCCGCCGGTGTCTTCGGCGGCCCCGGCCAGGGCAACTACGCGGCCGCCAACGTCTTCCTGGACGCCCTCGCCCAGCACCGCGCCGCGCAGGGCCTGCCGGCCACCGCGCTGGCGTGGGGCCTGTGGGCCGGTGGCGGCATGGGCGAGACCCTCGACGAGGCCGACATCACGCGGATGCGGCGGGCCGGAGTGCCCCCGCTGCCGGTGGCGGAGGGACTGCGGCTCTTCGACGCGGCGCTGACCGTCGACGAGGCGTCGCTGGTGCCGATGCGCCTGGACCTCACGGCGCTGCGCAACCAGCCCGCCATCTCGCCGCTGCTGCGCGGCCTGGTGCGGGTCCCGGCGCGGCGCGCGGTGGACGCGGTCGCGGCGGGCGGCGAGACCGGCCTGGCCGGGCGGCTCGCCGGGCTGAGCACGGCGGAGCAGGAGCGGCTGCTGCTGGACCTGGTCCGGGCGCAGGTGGCGACCGTACTCGGCTACGCGGGTGCGGAGACCATCGGCTCCGGGCGGGCGTTCAAGGATCTGGGCTTCGACTCCCTGACAGCCGTTGAGCTGCGCAATCAGCTCAACGCGGTCACCGGGCTGCGGCTGCCCGCGACGCTCATCTTCGACTATCCGGACCCGCAGGTCCTGGCCCGCCACCTGCGGACCGAGCTGGTGGGCGAGGAGTCGGCGGAGGTGCACACCCCGGTCCCGGTGACGGCCGTCACCGAGGACGAGCCGATCGCCATCGTCGGGATGAGCTGCCGCTACCCGGGCGGGGTCACCACCCCCGAGGAGCTGTGGCAGCTCGTCATCGGCGCCACCGACGCCATCTCCGACTTCCCCGTCGACCGTGGCTGGGACCTCGACGCGCTCTACAGCGACGACCCCGACCAGGTGGGCACCAGCTACACCCGCGAGGGCGGCTTCCTGCACGACGCCGCCGACTTCGACCCGGACTTCTTCGGGATCAACCCGCGCGAGGCCATGGCGATGGATCCGCAGCAGCGGCTGCTGCTGGAGACGTCGTGGGAGGCGTTCGAGCGCGCGGGCATCGACCCGGCGGCCGTACGCGGCAGCAAGACCGGTGTCTTCGCGGGCGTCATGTACCACGACTACCTGACCCGGCTGACCGCCGTCCCCGAGGGGCTGGAGGGCTACCTCGGCACGGGCGGCGCGGGTTCCATCGCCTCGGGCCGGGTGGCGTACACCTTCGGGCTCGAAGGCCCGGCCGTCACCATCGACACGGCGTGCTCGTCGTCGCTGGTGGCACTGCACCTGGCCGCTCAGGCGCTGCGCAACGGCGAGTGCTCGCTGGCGCTGGCCGGTGGTGTGACCGTCATGGCCACCCCGGACACGTTCATCGACTTCAGCCGCCAGCAGGGGCTGTCCACCGACGGCCGCTGCAAGTCCTTCGCGGCGTCGGCGGACGGCACCGGCTGGGCCGAGGGCGCGGGCATGCTGCTCGTGGAGCGGTTGTCGGACGCGCGGCGCAACGGCCACCGCGTCCTGGCGATCGTGCGGGGCTCGGCCATCAACCAGGACGGTGCGTCCAACGGCCTGACGGCGCCCAACGGCCCGTCCCAGCAGCGCGTCATCCGCGACGCGCTGACCAGCGCCCGCCTCACCACCGCCGATGTCGACGTGGTGGAGGCGCACGGCACCGGCACGACGCTGGGCGACCCGATCGAGGCCCAGGCGCTGCTCGCCACCTACGGCCGCGGCCGGCCGGAGGGGCAGCCGCTGTGGCTGGGCTCGCTGAAGTCCAACATCGGCCACACCCAGGCCGCCGCGGGTGTCGCGGGCATCATCAAGATGATCATGGCGATGCGGCACGGCGTGCTTCCGCGGACGCTGCACATCGACGAGCCCACCCCGCATGTTGACTGGTCGGCGGGGGACCTGGAGCTGCTGACCGAGGCCCGGCCGTGGCCGGAGCTCGGCCGGCCGCGCCGGGCGGCCATCTCGTCGTTCGGCGTGAGCGGCACGAACGCGCACACGATCATCGAGCAGCCCCCGGCCCCCGAGGAGATCCCCGCGACCGCTCCGGTGGCGGAGCTGCCGACGGTGCCGTGGGTGCTCTCGGGCAAGTCCGAGGCCGCCCTGCGCGGCCAGGCCGAACGGCTCCTCGCCCACCTCGGCACCCACTCCGGCCTGGACATCACCGACGTCGGCTACACACTGGCGACGGGCCGGGCGGCGCTGGAGCGGCGCGCGGTCGTCGCCGGCGAGGACCGGGACGGGCTGCTGTCCGGCCTGGAGGCGCTGGCGCGCGGCGAGTCGGCCGCGGGGCTGGTCCAGGGGACGGTGGCCGAGGGCGGCAAGGTGGCGTTCCTGTTCACCGGGCAGGGCAGCCAGCGGCTGGGGATGGGGCGTGAGCTGTACGACGCCTATCCGGTGTTCGCGGAGGCGCTGGACGCGGTCTGCGATGAGCTGGACGCGCATCTGGAACGCCCGCTGAAGACCGTGCTGTTCGGGGAGGACGCGGAAGCGCTGGACCGGACGGGGTTCACCCAGCCTGCGTTGTTCGCGGTTGAGGTGGCGTTGTTCCGGCTGGTGGAGGCATGGGGGCTGCGGCCCGACTTCCTCTCCGGGCATTCCATTGGTGAGCTGGCCGCCGCGCATGTGGCGGGTGTGTTGTCGCTCGCCGATGCGGCGAAGTTGGTGGCGGCGCGTGGCCGGTTGATGCAGGAGCTTCCGGCCGGTGGCGCGATGATCGCCGTCCAGGCGTCGGAGGACGAGGTCACGCCGCTGCTGACCGACCGTGTGTCGATGGCCGCGCTCAACGGGCCGACGTCGGTCGTCATCGCGGGTGATGAGGACGAGGCGCTGCAGATCGCGGCGGGCTTCGAGGCCCAGGGTCGTAAGACCAAGCGGCTGACGGTGAGCCATGCGTTCCACTCGCCGCGCATGGACGGGATGCTGGAGGCGTTCCGGGAGGTGGCACAAAGCCTCTCGTACGAGGCTCCGCGCATCCCGATCGTCTCCAACCTGACCGGCAACGTCGTCTCCGCCGAGGAGATCACCAGCCCCGACTTCTGGGTGCGCCACGTCCGCGAGGCGGTCCGCTTCCTCGACGGCGTACGGACGCTCGAAGCCCAGGGCGTGACCACCTACGTCGAGTTGGGCCCCGACGGTGTCCTCACCGCCATGGCCCAGGAGTGCGTCACCGGCGATGCCGCCGCCTTCGTCTCGGCGCTCCGCAAGGGACGTAACGAACCGGGGGCGATGACCACTGCCCTCGCCACCTTGCACACCCGGGGGCTCGCCCTGGACTGGTCGGCGTTCTTCGCCGGTACGGGAGCCCGCGCCATCGAGCTGCCGACCTACGCCTTCCAGCGGCAGCGCTTCTGGGTGGAGAACCCGGAAGAGGCCCGCGAGGCCGTCGCCGCCATGGATTCCGTGGACGCGCGATTCTGGGAGGCCGTCGAGCGCGAGGACTTGGAGGCCCTGGCCGGGACACTCCAGTCCGAGGACGCCGACGCGCTCTCCTCGCTGGGCGCCGTGCTGCCGGTGCTGTCCTCGTGGCGGCGCCGCCAGGGCGAGCGGTCCACCGTGGACGCGTGGCGCTACCAGGTGACCTGGAAGCCGGTGGCCGCCCGCGCCGAGGCGGCGCCGACCGGCCGCTGGCTGGTCGTCACCACCGCTGAAGAGGCGGACGGCGCGCTGGCCGAGGGTGTCGTACGGACGCTGTCCGCACGCGGCGCCGAGGTCCAGCGGGTCGAGCTGGCGGCCACGGACCGTACAGGCATGGCCGAGCGGCTGGCCGAGGCGGTCGCCGACGCTCCGCCGGCCGGGGTGTTCGCGCTCCCGGCCCTGGCCGAGGGCGCCGACGGGCTGGTCAGCACGGCCGCCCTGGCGCAGGCGCTGGGCGATCTGGGCGTGGACGCGCCGCTGTGGGTCGCCACCCGCGGCGCGGTCTCGACCGGCCGCGCGGACGGTCCGGTGGACCCGTCGCAGGCCCGGGTCTGGGGCCTGGGCCGGGTCGCGGCCCTGGAACTGGCCGAGCGCTGGGGCGGTCTGGTCGATCTGCCGGAGACGGTGGACGACCGGGCGCTGTCGCGACTGGCGGGCGTGCTGGCCGGTGGCCAGGGCGAGGACCAGGTGGCGGTGCGCGCCTCCGGCGTCTTCGGCCGCCGGCTGACCCGGTCCGCCAACGCCGGGGGTGGCCGCGACTGGCGGCCGGGCGCGGGCTCGGTCCTGGTGACCGGCGGGACGGGCGCGCTGGGCGCGCATGTGGCCCGCTGGCTGATCGACAAGGGCGCCGAACACGTCGTGCTCACCAGCCGCCGTGGCCTCGACGCCCCCGGCGCGGCCGAACTGCGGGACGAACTCACCGCCTCGGGCGCCAGGGTCACCGTCGCGGCCTGCGACGCCGCCGACCGCGAGGCGCTGGCCGCACTGGTGGCCGGGCTTCCGGCCGAGCTGCCGCTGACGGCGGTGGTGCACGCGGCCGGGGTGCTGGACGACGGCGTTCTGGAGTCGCTGACCCCCGAGCGCTTCGCCTCCGTCCTGCGCGCCAAGGCCGATGCCGCCGCCAATCTGCACGAGCTGACGCGGGACCTGGACCTGACGGCCTTCGTCCTGTTCTCCTCGTTCGCGGGCTCGATCGGCGCCGCGGGTCAGGCCAACTACGCGGCCGCGAACGCCTTCCTGGACGCGCTCGCCGAGCGCCGCCGGGCCGAGGGCCTGCCCGCCACTTCGGTGGCCTGGGGCCCGTGGGCCGAGGGCGGGATGGCCGCGGACGACGCGCTGGAGCAGCGCATGCGCCGCGCCGGTGTGCCGCCGATGGCGGCGGACCTGGCCATCGCCGCGCTGCAGCGGGCGCTGGACCTGGACGAGACCGCGGTGACGGTCGCGGACATCGACTGGGAGCGGCTGGCCCCCGGCTTCACCGCCTCCCGGCCGAGCCCGCTGCTGCTGGAGCTGCCCGAGGTGCGTACCGCGCTGGAGGCCGACGGCGGGCGGACGGCCCGTACCGCCGGTGGCGGCGCGGACGAGTCCTCGCTGGCCCAGCGGCTCGCGGCGGTCCCGGCGGCCGAGCGCGAGCGGATGCTGCTGGACCTGGTGCGCTCGGCCGTGGCCGATGTGCTGGGCCACTCCGACGCGGAGGCGGTGGAGGCCGACCGGGCGTTCCGGGATCTGGGCTTCGACTCGCTGACCGCCGTCGAGCTGCGCAACCGCATGAACACCGTGACCGGGCTGCGGCTGCCGCCCACGCTGGTGTACGACTACCCGTCGTCCTCGGCGCTCGCCGCCCACCTCCGCACGGAGATCCTGGGCGAGGAGAGCGCGGCCGGGGCGGTCGCGGGTGTGCCGTCCACGACGGTGGCCGTCGCCGATGATCCGATCGCGATCGTCGGGATGAGCTGCCGCTTCCCGGGCGGTGTGCGGTCGCCGGAGGAGCTGTGGCGGCTGCTGGTCTCCGGGCAGGACGCCGTGACGGGCTTCCCGGCCGACCGCGGCTGGGACCTGGAGGCGCTGTACGACCCGGACTCCGCCACCGAGAACACCAGCTATGTCCGCGAAGGCGGATTCCTGGCCGACGCCGGGGACTTCGACGCGGCGTTCTTCGGTATCTCGCCGCGTGAGGCCTTGGCGATGGACCCGCAGCAGCGGTTGCTGCTGGAGACGTCGTGGGAGGCGTTCGAGCGGGCCGGGATCGACCCGACGACGCTGCGCGGCCAGCAGGTCGGTGTGTTCGCCGGTACCAACGGCCAGGACTACATGTCGCTCGTCCTCCACTCGCCGGACGGCGGCGATGGCTTCATGGGGACGGGCAACGCGGCCAGTGTGATGTCGGGCCGGGTGTCGTACGCGCTGGGGCTCGAAGGCCCCGCGGTGACGGTGGATACGGCCTGTTCGTCGTCGTTGGTGGCGTTGCACTGGGCGATTCAGGCGTTGCGGGCGGGTGAGTGCTCGTTGGCGCTGGCCGGTGGTGTGACGGTGATGTCGACGCCGGGTTCGTTCGTGGACTTCAGTCGTCAGCGTGGGCTGGCGGAGGACGGTCGGATCAAGGCGTTCGCGGCGGGTGCGGATGGCACGGGCTGGGGCGAGGGTGTGGGCATGCTGCTCGTCGAGCGGCTGTCGGACGCCCGGCGCCATGGCCATGAGGTGCTGGCGGTCGTGCGCGGCTCCGCGATCAACCAGGACGGTGCGTCCAATGGTCTGACGGCGCCGAACGGTCCCTCGCAGCAGCGGGTGATCCGGCAGGCGCTGGCGGGTGCGGGTCTGTCCGCGTCCGAGGTGGACGCGGTCGAGGCGCACGGCACCGGTACGACGCTGGGCGACCCGATCGAGGCGCAGGCCCTGCTGGCCACCTACGGCCGGGAGCGGGACCCCGAGCGGCCCCTGCTGCTCGGCTCCATCAAGTCCAACATCGGGCACACGCAGGCCGCGGCCGGTGTCGCCGGGGTGATGAAGATGGTGCTGGCGCTGCGGCACGGTGTGCTGCCGCCGACCCTGCACGTGGACGAGCCGACGCCGCATGTCGACTGGTCCGCCGGGGAGTTGGAGCTGCTGACCGAGGCGCGGGAGTGGCCGGAGACCGGCCGTCCGCGCCGGGCCGCGGTCTCCGCGTTCGGCATCAGCGGCACCAACGCGCACACCCTGCTGGAGCAGGCCCCGGAGGCGGAGGAGAAGCCCGCCGTCGCTCCGGCGGTGGAGCTGCCGACGGTGCCGTGGGTGCTGTCGGGCAAGTCCCCGGCCGCCGTTCGCGGCCAGGCCGAACGGCTCCTGGCCCACCTCGGCGGCGGGACCGCACCGGCCGCCACCGATGTGGCCTACTCGCTCGCCACGACCCGCGCCGCCCTGGACCACCGGGCCGTGCTCACCGCGGACGGCGGGGACGGGCTGCCGGCCGGTCTCGCGGCGCTGGCGCGGGGCGAGTCCGAGGTGCCGGGCCTGGTCGAGGGCTCGGTGGCCGGTGGCAAGGTGGCGTTCCTCTTCACCGGACAGGGCAGCCAGCGGCTCGGCATGGGCCGTGAGCTGTACGACACCTTCCCGGTGTTCGCGGACGCGCTGGACGAGGTGTGCGCCCACCTGGACGCGCATCTGGAGCGGCCGCTGCGGGAGGTGCTGTTCGGCGACGACGCCACCGCACTGGACCAGACGGGGTTCACCCAGCCCGCGCTGTTCGCGGTCGAGGTGGCGCTGTTCCGACTGGTGGAGGCCTGGGGTCTGAAGGCGGACTTCCTGTCCGGCCACTCGATCGGTGAGCTGGCCGCCGCGCATGTGGCGGGTGTGTTCTCGCTCGCGGACGCGGCGAAGCTGGTGGCGGCGCGTGGCCGGTTGATGCAGGAGCTGCCCGCCGGTGGCGCGATGATCGCTCTCCAGGCGTCCGAGGACGAGGTGGCGCCGCTGCTCACCGAGCGGGTGTCGATCGCCGCGCTCAACGGGCCGACGTCGGTCGTGGTCGCGGGTGATGAGGACGAGGCTGTCGCGATCGCCGCGGCGTTCGAGGCGCAGGGCCGTAAGACCAAGCGCCTCACCGTGAGCCACGCGTTCCACTCGCCGCGTATGGACGGCATGTTGGACGCGTTCCGCGACATCGCGGAGGGGCTGACGTACGAGGCCCCGCGCATCCCCATCGTGTCCAACCTGACCGGCGAGCTGGTCTCCGCCGAGGAGATCGCCGGCCCCGGCTTCTGGGTGCGCCACGTCCGGGAGGCCGTGCGCTTCCTCGACGGCGTCCGCACCCTCGAAACCCGGGGCGTGACCACCTTCGTGGAGCTGGGCCCCGACGGTGTCCTCACCGCCATGGCCCAGGACTGCCTGGCCGGGCCCGACGCGGCCGAGCTGCTGCCCGCGCTGCGCAAGGGCAGGCCGGAGGCCGAGGCGCTGACCGGCGCGCTGGCCCGGCTGTACGTCCGTGGCCTGGCACCCGACTGGGAGGCGTTCTTCGCCGGTACGGGTGCGCGGAAGGTCGCGCTGCCGACGTACGCCTTCCAGCGCAGCCGCTACTGGGTCGACGCCCAGCTGAGCCTGGACGAGGTCGCCTCGGCGGGGCTCGGCTCGGCCGGTCACCCGCTGCTGGGCGCGGCGGTGGAGCTGCCCGACGCGGACGCGTATGTGTTCTCCGGGCGGCTGTCGCTCGCCTCGCACACATGGCTGGCGGACCACACGGTCGCGGACACGGCCGTGCTGCCCGGCTCCGCGTTCGTGGAGCTGGCGGTGCGCGCCGGGGACCATGTGGGCTGTGGGCTGCTGGAAGAGCTGACCCTGGACGAGCCGCTGATCCTGCCGGAGCGCGGCGGGGTGCGGCTGCGGGTGTCGGTCGGTGAGCCGGATGCCGATGGCCGTCGCCCGCTGGGTGTGTACGCGCGGGACGAGCGCGCGGAGGCGGACCGGCCGTGGACCCGGCACGCCGCCGGTGTGCTCGCTTCCGGCGAGGCCCTGGCGGGTGACGCCCTGGCGGGCGTGGCCCCGGCGGGTGGCGGCGTCGAGTCGCTGTCCGTGTGGCCGCCCGCCGACGCGGAAGCGGTCGACACCGATGAGCTGTACGCGAGCATGGCGCGCGCCGGACTGCTGCACGGTCCCGCGTTCCAGGGCCTGCGCCGCGTCTGGCAGCGTGGCGAGGAGCTGTTCGCGGAGGTCCGCGTCGCGGCGGAGCGGCAGCCCGAGGCCGCCCGCTTCGCCCTGCACCCGGCCCTGCTGGACGGTGCGCTGCAGCCGCTCGCGCTGGGCGCGGGCGGTGCCGCGGTGGCGCGCTCCTGGCGTGGGGTGAGCCTGTACGCGGTCGGCGCGGAGGCGCTGCGCGTGCGGCTGGCGCTGACCGAGGACGGCGCGGTGTCGATGGTGGCGGCCGATGAGACGGGTGCGCTCGTCGCGTCGGTGGACGCGCTGGAGACCGGGGCGCTGGAGGTGGACCGGATCGCCGGTGCGACCGCCTCCGACCGCCATGAGTCGCTGTTCCGCATCGACTGGGCGCCGGTGGCGGCACCCTCGAAGGAGCTCTCAACGGCCACCTCGCAGGGGCCTTCGCGGACCGGGGCGGCGGGCTTCGCCGTCATCGGCGGCGATGAGCTCAAGCTCAGCGTGGCCCTGGAGACGGCCGGGTTCCGCGCCGCGGTCCACGACGACCTCGGCTCGCTGAACGCGGCGGTCGAGGCGGGCGAGGCCGTGCCGGACACCGTACTGGTGCCGTTCCCGCCGGAGCCGGTCGCCGAGGGCGGCCTCGCCGCCGGTGCGCACACGGCCACCCACCGCGTCCTGGGCCTGCTCCAGGAGTGGCTGAACGGCGGCCGGCCCGGATCGGCCCGGCTGGTCGTGGTCACCCGTGGCGCGGTCGCCACGGCCGCCGACCCGGCGGTGGCGGACCTGGCGCACGCACCGGTGTGGGGTCTGCTGCGCTCGGCGCAGACGGAGAACCCGGGCCAGTTCGTGCTGCTGGACGTGGACGGCGAGGTGTCCTACCCGGCGATCGCGGCGGCGCTGGACTCGGGCGAGCCCGAGCTGGCGCTGCGCGCCGGGGCGGCGTACGCGCCGCGCCTGGCCAGGGTCGAGACGGCCCGGGCAGCGGAGACGCCGGAGGAGAAGGCCACCGAGCCCACCGGCAAGGCCATCGACCCGGACGGCACGGTGCTGATCACCGGCGCCACCGGCGGTCTGGGCAGGCTGTTCGCCCGCCATCTGGCCACCGCACACGGCGCCCGCCATCTGCTGCTCACCAGCCGCAGCGGCCCCGCCGCCGACGGCATGGCCGAACTGGTGGCGGAGCTGGCCGAGTTGGGCGCTCAGGCCACCGTCGCCGCATGCGACGCGGCCGACCGGGAGGCGCTGGCCGGGCTGCTGGCCACGATTCCGGCCGGCCGTCCGCTGACGGCCGTGGTGCACACCGCGGGCGTCCTGGACGACGGTGTCATCGACATGCTGACGCCCGAGCGGGTGGACACGGCGCTGCGGCCCAAGGTCGACGCGGCGGTCAACCTGCACGAGCTGACCCGCGATCTGGACCTGTCGGCCTTCGTGCTCTTCTCGGCCGCGGCCGGCACGCTGGGCGGCGCGGGCCAGGGCGGCTACGCGGCGGCCAACGTCTTCCTCGACGCCCTCGCCGGCCACCGCCGCGCCACCGGCCGTACCGCACTGTCCCTGGTGTGGGGCATGTGGGCCGAGGAGCGGGGCATGGGCGGCCGGCTCGGCGAGGCCGACCAGCAGCGGGCGGCGCGCGGCGGGGTGCTGCCGCTGTCCGCGGAGGAGGGGCTCGCCCTGTTCGACGCGGCCCACGCCGTGGCCGACGAGGCGGTACTGGTGCCCGTACGGCTGGAGATGGCGACGCTGCGCGCCGCCGCGGCCACCGGGGAACTGCTGCCGCTCTACCGCGGCCTGGTGCGCACGCCCGTGCGCCGCGCCGCGACGGGCGGCCCCGCCGCCCCGGAGGCGGTGGCGGACACCGGGGACGGCACGCTGGCCCAGCGGCTGGCCGGACAGTCGGAGGCCCAGCAGCAGCTGACCGCGCTGGACCTGGTCCGCCGCCAGGTGGCGGCCGTGCTGGGCTATGCCTCGAAGGACCAGGTGGGCGCCGAGCAGGCGTTCAAGGATCTGGGCTTCGACTCGCTGACGGCCGTGGAACTGCGGAACCGGCTGAACGCGGCCACCGGGCTGCGGCTGACGGCGACGCTGGTCTACGACTACCCGACACCGGTGGCGCTCGCGCGGCATCTGCGTCAGGAAGTGGCGCCGGAGGCCGACGGCCCCGGAGTGTCCGTACTGGAGGAACTGGAGCGGCTGGAGAACAGCCTGTCCTCGCTGACGCCGGAGGATCTGGCATCGGTGACGGAGGACGAGGCCGCGCATGCGAACATCGCGGTGCGCCTCCAGACGCTGCTCGCGAAGTGGAACGACGTGCGTCGCACCGCGGACGACGCCGGGGCGGACGCCGAGGCGGACGCGTTCGAAGAGGTCAGTGACGACGACCTCTTCGACTTCATCGACAAGAGGTTCGGCAACGGCTGAAGCGCGGCAGCACACCCACCCGAACCCCCCGACGAACCAGAGCATTGCGAATAGGTGAACGTCCATGGCGACTGCGAACGAAGCCAAGCTCCGCGAATATCTGAAGAAGGTCACCACCGACCTGACCGCCGCCCACCGGCGGCTGCAGGAGGTCGACGACCAGGCCCACGAGCCGATCGCCATCGTGGGCATGAGCTGTCGCTTCCCCGGCGGGGTCAGCACCCCCGAGGAGCTGTGGGAGCTGATGGCCTCCGGTGGCGAGGCGCAGACGGAGTTCCCGGCCGACCGCGGCTGGGACCTGCAGAACCTGTTCGACCCGGACCCGGACACCCCGGACACCACCTACACCCGCGAGGGCGGGTTCCTGGGCGACGCCACCCGGTTCGACGCGGCGTTCTTCGGGATCTCGCCGCGTGAGGCCATGGCGATGGACCCGCAGCAGCGGCTGCTGCTGGAGACGTCCTGGGAGGCGTTCGAGCGGGCCGGGATCGACCCGGCGTCCCTGCGCGGCAGCCGTACCGGTGTCTTCGCGGGCATGAACGCCTCCGACTATCTGTCGGTGGCGCTCGACGCCGAGGACGACTTCGGCGGCCACCTCGGCACCGGCAACGCCGGCAGTGTCGTCTCCGGCCGGCTCTCCTACGTCTTCGGTCTCGAGGGCCCGGCCGTCACGGTGGACACGGCCTGCTCGGCGTCGCTGGTGGCGCTGCACCTGGCCGTCCAGTCGCTGCGGCTGGGCGAATGCTCGCTGGCCCTGGCGGGCGGCGTCCATGTGATGTCCACCCCCGGTCTGTTCATCGAGTTCAGCCGCCAGCGCGGGCTGTCGCGGGACGGCCGGTGCAAGGCGTTCGCGGCGGACGCCGACGGCTTCGGCCCGGCCGAGGGCGTGGGCGTCCTGCTGCTGGAGCGGCTCTCGGAGGCCCGTCGCCGGGGCCACAAGGTGCTGGCCGTGGTGCGCGGCTCCGCCGTCAACCAGGACGGCGCGTCCAACGGCCTGACCGCGCCCAACGGCCCGTCCCAGCGGCGCGTCATCCAGCAGGCGCTGGCCAACGCCCGGCTGTCCGGCGGCGATGTGGACGTCGTCGAGGCCCACGGCACGGGCACCTCGCTGGGCGACCCGATCGAGGCCCAGGCGCTGCTGGCCACCTACGGCCAGGACCGGCCCGAGGAACTGCCCCTGCTGCTCGGATCGGTGAAGTCCAACATCGGCCACACCCAGGGCGCCGCGGGCATCGCCGGGGTGATGAAGATGGTGCTGGCGATGGAGCACGGGGTGGTGCCCGAGTCGCTGCACATCGCCGAGCCGTCCCCGCACATCGACTGGGCGGCGGGCAAGGTCGCGCTGGTCAGGTCGGCCACGCCGTGGCCCGAGACCGGCCGCCCGCGCCGCGCCGGCATCTCCTCCTTCGGCTTCAGCGGCACCAACGCGCACACCATCGTCGAGCAGGCCCCCGCCGAGGAGCCGGGCCCGGTCGAGCTGGTGTCCAAGCAGCCGGGTGTGCTGCCGTGGGTGCTCTCCGGCAAGAGCGAGGCGGCGCTGCGCGCCCAGGCGCGGCGGCTGCTGGACCGGCTCCACGACGAACCGGCGCTGCGCCCGGTGGACATCGGCCTGTCGCTGGCCACCACCCGCTCCGCGCTGGACCACCGCGGTGTGGTCCAGGGCCGGGACCGCGAGGAGCTGATGGCCGGGCTGAACGCGCTCGCCGACGGCGGCATGGCGGCCGGTGTGGAGCGGGGCACGGTGGTCGCCGGGCAGACGGCGTTCATCTTCCCCGGACAGGGGTCCCAGTGGGTGCGGATGGGCGTGGGGCTGATGGACGCCTCGCCCGTCTTCGCGGCCCACATCGAGGAATGCGCCGCGGCGCTGGCGGAGTTCACCGACTGGTCGCTGGTGGATGTGCTGCGCGGCGCCGAGGGCGCGCCGTCGCTGGACCGGGTGGACGTGGTCCAGCCGGTGCTGTTCGCGGTGATGGTCTCCCTCGCCGAGCTATGGCGTTCCCTGGGTGTCGTCCCGTCCGCGGTGATCGGCCACTCGCAGGGCGAGATCGCCGCCGCGTACGTGGCCGGGGTCCTGTCGCTGAAGGACGCGGCGCGCGTGGTGGCGCTGCGCAGCCAGGCCATTGGCCGGGTGCTGGCGGGCAAGGGCGGCATGGTGTCGGTGGCGCTGCCGGTGGCGGACGTACGCGAGCGCATCGAGCCCTGGGGAGAGGAGCGCATCTCCATCGCGGCGGTCAACGGGCCGTCCTCGGTGGTCGTCTCCGGTGAGCCGACCGCGCTGGACGAGCTGCTGGCGTCCTGCGAGGCCGATGAGGTGCGGGCGCGCCGGGTGCCGGTGGACTACGCCTCGCACTCCGCGCAGGTCGAACTGCTCCGCGAGGAGCTGCTGGAGCTGCTGGCGCCCGTACAGCCGAAGAGTGCCCAGGTGCCGTTCCAGTCCACGGTGACGGGGGAGTGGGCCGAGGGCGCCGAGCTGGACGCCGAGTACTGGTTCACCAACCTGCGCCGCACCGTTGAGCTGGAGGGCGCGGTGCGGCGGCTGCTGGACGAGGGCTTCGGGGTGTTCATCGAGTCCAGCGCCCACCCCGTGCTGACGATGGGTGTGCAGGAGACCGCCGAGGACGCCGGTGTGGACGCGGCCGCGATCGGATCGCTGCGCCGTGACGAGGGCGGCCAGGACCGCTTCTGGGCCTCGGTCGGCGAGGCGTGGTCGCGGGGGGTGAGCGTCGACTGGGAGGCCGTGTTCGACGGCACCGGCGCCCGCCGCATCGAGCTGCCCACCTACGCCTTCCAGCAGCAGCGCTACTGGCCCGAGGCCGCGCCCGCGCGCGCCGCCGGGAAGACCGGGCACGACCCCGTGGAGGCCAAGTTCTGGGCCGCCGTGGAGGCCGAGGACTGGCAGACCCTCGCCGCCGAGCTGACCGTCGACGCCGACCAGCCGATGAGCGCCGTCCTGCCCGCCCTGGCCACCTGGCGCAAGCAGGCCCGTGAACAGTCCACGGTGGACGGCTGGCGCTACCGCGTCACCTGGAAGCCCCTCGCGGAGGAGCGGTCCGCGCGGCTGTCCGGCGGCTGGCTCGTCGTCGCCCCGGCCACCGAGGACACCTGGGCCGACGCGGTGGCCGGTGTGCTCGCCGAACGCGGCGCCGACGTACGGCGGATCGCCGTGGACACCGGCACCGACGGCCGCGAGAAGCTGGCCGAGCGGCTGCGCACCGCGCTCGCCGAAGCCGACGGCGGCTCCTTCGCCGGAGTCGTCTCGCTGCTGGCCCCGGCCGAGGGCGCACACCCCGGGCACGCCTCGCTGCCCGCCGGAACCGCCGCCCAGCTCGCGCTGATCCAGGCGCTGGGCGACGCCGGAATCGGCGCCCCGCTGTGGTGCCTGACCCGCGGCGCCGTCTCCGTCGGCGCTTCGGACCGGCCGGACGCCCCCGAGCAGGCGCTCGTCTGGGGTCTCGGCCGGGTGGCCGCGCTGGAGCACCTGGAGCGCTGGGGCGGTCTGATCGACCTGCCCGCCACCCCCGACGAGCGCGCCCTGGCCCGGCTGGTGGGCCTCCTCGCCTCCGACGGCGACGACGACCAGGCCGCGATCCGCGCCACCGGCGTCTTCGGGCCCCGCCTGGTGCGCGCCCCGCTGGCCGAGACCTCCGCCGTACGGTCCTGGAAGCCGACCGGCACCACGCTGGTCACCGGCGGTACGGGACGGCTCGGCGGGCAGGTCGCCCGGTGGCTGGCCCGTAACGGCGCCGACCACCTGGTGCTGGCGAGCCTCCGGGGCCCGGACGCCCCCGGGGCCGTCGAGCTGGAGGCCGAGCTCACCGAACTCGGCGCCAAGGTCACCCTCGCCGCCTGCGATGTGACCGACCGCGCCGCGCTCGCCGAAACCCTCGCGGCCATCCCGGCCGACCAGCCGCTGACCGCCGTCGTGCACACCGCCGCGGTCATCGAGGACGGGGTGATCGAGGGGCTGACCCCGGATCAGGTCGAGCGGGTGCTGCGGCTCAAGGTGGACGCCACGTTCCATCTGCACGAGCTCACCCGGGACCTGGACCTGACCGCGTTCGTGCTGTGCTCGCACTTCTCCGCCACCTTCGGCGCGCCCGGCCAGGGCAACCAGGCGCCCGGCAACGCCTTCCTGCACTCCTTCGCCGAACAGCGCCGCGCGGACGGGCTGCCCGCCACCACGCTGACCTTCGGCCCGTGGGGCGACGGCGGCACGGTGGACGGCGCGGTCGGCGACCGGATGCGCCGCCACGGCATCAACGAGATGGCGCCGGAACCGGCCACCACCACCCTCCAGCACGCGCTGGACCGGGACGAGACCGCGCTGACCGTCATCGACATGGACTGGCGGCGCTTCACCCTCGCCTTCACCGCCGACCGGTCGCGTCCGCTGCTGCACGACCTGCCCGAGGCCCGCGAGGTCGTGGAGGAGATGGCCACCGCCGAGGCCGACGGCGGCGGCGCGGCCGCCGGGGCGGCCCTGGCCGGACAGCTCGCGGCGCTGCCGGAGACCGAGCGGGAGCGGGTGCTGCTGGATCTGGTGCGCAGCGCGGTGGCCGCCGTGCTGGGCCACTCCGGCGCCCAGGCGATCGAGGCGGGCCGGGCCTTCAAGGAGCTGGGCTTCGACTCGCTGACCGCCGTCGAGCTCCGCAACCGGCTCGGCGCCGCGAGCGGGCTGAAGCTGCCCCCGAGCCTGATCTTCGACCACCCGACTCCGGCCGCCGTGGCCGCCTATCTGCGGGCCGGGATCGCGCCCGACGAGGCGGCCGACGGCACCGCGGTGCTCGAAGAGCTCGACAAGCTGGAGACCGCGCTCACCGGCACCGCGCCCGACAACATCACCCGGGCCCGGATCACCATGCGCCTGCAGTCGCTGATGGCGAAGTGGAACGAGTCGGACGGCACGGCGGTCACCGCCGAACCCGCCACCACGGCGGCGCCGGAGCGCCCGGCGAAGGACACGGTCGACGCCGAGCAGCTCCAGTCGGCCAGCGACGAAGAGCTCTTCGCATTCATCAACAAGGGTCTCGGAAGGGCGTAACAGGAATTCTGCTATTGACGTCGTATCCGATGTCGGCCAGGATTTTCCATACCCTTCAATAGAGTTGCTGAATACCGGTTGCCCCCTATCGCTCCCTGGGTCTCCAGGGGGTCATAGGGGGCATCTAGGGGTTGTTGTGAGGGTTAGTTCGCGCATAGCCTCTCAGCGAGAAGTCGACTGATTTGGTTGTTGGTTACCGGCTCCCCTGTCGAGGATCTGTGGAGCATTTCCGATGCCGTCTGCCGTAATTGGATTGCGTAAATGGCGAATGAAGAGACGCTGCGGGACTACCTCAAGCTGGTAACGGCGGATCTGCACCAGACTCGCCTCCGCCTGCAAGAGGCCGAGGCGAAGAACCACGACCCCATCGCGATCGTGGGGATCGGCTGCCGTTACCCCGGGGGCGTCTCGTCGCCCGAGGACCTGTGGCGCATCGTCAGCGAGGGCGTCGACGCGGTCAGCGAGTTCCCGCTGGACCGCGGGTGGAATGTCGACACGATGTACCACCCGGACCCGGACCACCCCGGCACCAGCTATGTGCACGAGGGCGGATTCGTCGACGGCATAGCCGATTTCGACCCGTCGCTGTTCGGCATCAGCCCGCGAGAAGCGCTCGGCATGGACCCGCAGCAGCGGATGCTGCTGGAGACGTCCTGGGAGGCGTTCGAGCGGGCCGGAATCGACCCGGTCGCGGTGCGCGGCCGGCAGATCGGCGTCTTCGTCGGCACCAGCAATCACGATTACCTGGGCGCGATCCTCAGTTCCAACGAGAACTTCGAGGGCTATTTCGGGACCGGTAACGCCGCGAGCGTCGCCTCCGGCCGCCTTTCCTACACCTTCGGTTTCGAGGGCCCGGCCGTCACCGTCGACACCGCCTGCTCCTCCTCGCTGGTGGCCCTCCACCTCGCCGTCCAGGCGCTGCGCAACGGCGAATGCTCGCTCGCGCTCGCCGGCGGCGCCACCCTCATGTGCGCGCCCGGCGTCTTCGTCGACTACAGCAAGATGCGCGGACTGGCCCTCGACGGCCGCTCCAAGCCCTTCGCCCCGGAAGCCGACGGCTTCTGCCTGGGCGAGGGCGTCGGCATGCTGCTCGTCGAGCGGCTGTCGGACGCCCAGCGCAAGGGCCACCCGGTCCTCGCCGTGGTCCGCGGCTCCGCCGTCAACCAGGACGGCGCGTCCAACGGCCTCACCTCGCCCAACGGCCCCTCGCAGCAGCGCGTCATCCTCCAGGCGCTGGCCAACGCCCGCCTCAGCCCCGACCAGGTCGACGCCGTCGAGGCCCACGGCACCGGCACCGCCCTCGGCGACCCCATCGAGGCCCAGGCGCTGCTCGCCACCTACGGCCAGGACCGGCCCGAGGGCAAACCGCTGCTCATCGGCTCCATCAAGTCCAACATCGGCCACGCCCAGGCGGGCGCCGGTGTCGGCGGCGTCATCAAGATGGTCATGGCGATGCGGCACGGGGTGCTGCCCAAGACCCTCCACCTCACCGAGCCCACCCCGCACGTCGACTGGACGGCCGGGGACGTCGAACTGCTCACCGCCACCACCGAGTGGCCCCGGGACCCCGAGGGCGCGACCCCGCGCCGCGCGGGCGTCTCGTCGTTCGGCATGAGCGGCACCAATGTGCACACCATCCTCGAGGAGCCCCCTGCCCTCGCCGCCCCCGCCGAGAGCGGCGAGGCCGAGCCGGAGCGGGCCGAGGTGCCCCTCGTCCCGGTCGTGCTCTCCGGCAAGGACGAGCAGGCGCTGCGCGCCCAGGCCCTCCGGCTGCGGACCCATCTGACCGCCAACCCCGGCCACCGCCTCGCCGACCTCGGCTACTCCCAGGCCGTCACCCGCGCCGCCCTCGACCGCCGCGCCGTGGTCCTCGCGGCCGATCACGACGAACTCCTCGCGGGCCTCGACGCGCTCGCCGAAGGCCGCCACCACCCCGAGCTGGCCGAGGGGCTGGCGGCCGAGGGCAAGGTCGCGTTCCTCTTCACCGGCCAGGGCAGCCAGCGGCTCGGCATGGGCCGTGAGCTGTACGAGACCTACCCGGTGTTCGCGGAGGCGCTGGACGCGGTCTGCGTCCAGCTCGACCGCTTCCTCGACCGGCCGCTGAAGGACGTGCTGTTCGGCGACGACGCCGCCACGCTCGACCGGACCGGCTTCACCCAGCCCGCGCTGTTCGCGGTCGAGGTGGCCCTCTTCCGCCTCGTCGAATCCTGGGGACTGCGCCCCGACTTCCTGGCCGGTCACTCCATCGGCGAGCTCACCGCCGCCCATGTCGCCGGGGTGCTCTCGCTCACCCACGCCTGTGCCCTGGTGGCCGCGCGCAGCCAGCTGATGCAGCAACTCCCCGCCGGTGGCGCGATGATCGCGGTGCAGGCGTCGGAGGACGAGGTGACGCCGCTGCTCACCGAGCGGGTCTCCATCGCCGCCCTCAACGGGCCCACCTCGGTCGTCATCGCGGGTGACGAGGACGCGGCGCTCGCGATCGCCGCGTCGTTCGAGGAGCGGGGTCGGAAGACCAAGCGGCTCACCGTCAGCCACGCCTTCCACTCCCCGCACATGGACGGGATGCTGGAGAACTTCCGTCAGGTCGCCGAGCGGCTGACCTACGAGGCTCCGAGAATCCCGATCGTCTCCAACCTCACCGGTGCCATCGTCTCCGCCGACGAGATCACCACGCCCGACTTCTGGGTGCGCCACGTCCGCGAGGCCGTCCGCTTCCTCGACGGCGTCCGCCGCCTCGAGGACCACGGCGTGACCACCTTCGTCGAACTGGGCCCCGACGGGGTGCTCTCCGCGATGGCCCAGGAGTGCGTGACCGGCGGCCGGAACCGCACGTTCGCGTTCCTGCCCGCCCTGCGCTCCGGCCGCCCCGAGGCCCGCACCCTCGGCCACGCGCTCGCCCAGGCCCAGGTCCGCGGCGTGCCCGTGGACTGGGCCACGTACTACGCGGGCACCGGCGCCCGCCGCGTCGAACTGCCCACCTACGCCTTCCAGCGGCAGCGCTACTGGCCCGCCAACCCCTTCTCGTACGGCCCCGACCCCGCCGAAGCCGAAGCCGCCGCCCCGGCCGTGGCCGACGCCCGGTTCTGGGAGGTCGTGCACAGCGAGGACCTGGCCGCCCTGGTCGACACCCTCGGTCTCGACGGCGACCAGCCCCTCAGCGAGGTGCTGCCCGTCCTGTCCGCGTGGCGCAGGCGCAGCCACGTCGACACCACCGTCGACGGCTGGCGCTACCGCATCACCTGGACACCGCTGCCGCAGACCCAGGCCAAGCCGCTCACCGGCGCCTGGCTCGTGGTCACCCCCGAGGGCCGCACGGAGGACCCCTGGGTGGCCGCGTCGCTGCGGCTGCTGGCCGAACGCGGCGTCACGGTCCACGAGATCGCGGTCGACGGCACCACCGCCGACCGCACCGCCCTCGCCGAGCGCATCCGCACGGCCCTGACCCCGGACCCGGCGCGGGAGACCGGCGGGGCCCCGCACGCCGACGGTGTGCTCTCCCTGCTCGGCCTGGACGAGCGCCCGCACGACCGGCACCCCTCCCTCACCGCCGGGCTCGCGGGGACCCTCACCCTCGTCCAGGCCCTCGGTGACGCCGAGGTCGACGCCCCGCTGTGGGCCGCCACCCGCGGCGCCGTCTCCGTCGGCCGCTCCGACCACCTCAGCAGCCCCGACCAGGCCCAGATCTGGGGCCTGGGCCGCACCGCGGCACTCGAACACCCCGAGCGCTGGGGCGGTCTGATCGACCTGCCCGGGACCGCCGACGACCGCGCCCTCGGGCGGCTCGCCGACATCCTCGCCGGCCCCGAGGGCATCAGCGGCGAGGACCACCTCGCGATCCGCCCGCAGGGCATCCACGTCCGCCGGCTGGCCCGCGCACCGCACCACGAGACCACCGGCGACGGCTGGAGCACCCACGGCACCGCGCTGATCACCGGCGGCACCGGCGCCCTCGGCGGCCACGTCGGCCGCTGGCTCGTCGCCCACGGCGCCCAGCACATCCTGCTCACCAGCCGCCGCGGCCCCGACGCCCCCGGCGCCGCCGAACTGCGCGACGAACTCACCGCCCTCGGCGCCCAGGTGACCATCGCCGCCTGCGACGTCGCCGACCGCGACGCCCTCGCCGGGCTGCTGGCGACCATCCCCGCGGACCTTCCGCTGACCACGGTCGTGCACGCCGCCGGAGTGCTGGACGACGGGGTCCTCGACGCCCAGACCCCGCGGCGGATGGCCGATGTGCTGCGCGCCAAGGCCGACGCCGCCCGCCATCTGCACGAGCTCACCCGCGGCCTCGATCTGTCCGCCTTCGTGCTCTTCTCCTCCATGGGCGCCACCTTCGGCGCCGCGGGCCAGGCCAACTACGTGGCCGCCAACGCCTACCTCGATGCGCTCGCCGAACAGCGCCGCGCCGAGGGCCTGCCCGCCACCTCCATGGCCTGGGGCGCCTGGGCCGACGGCGGCATGGCCACCGACGAGCTGGTGGCCGAGCGGCTCCGGCAGTCCGGGCTGCCCGCCCTCGCCCCCGAACCGGCCACCGCCGCCCTGGGCGCCGCGCTCGACCTCGGCGAGACGTTCTCCCTCGTCGTCGACATCGAATGGGACCGCTTCGCGCCCGGACTCTCCGGCCACCGCCCGAACCCGCTGCTCGCCGAGCTCTCCGAGGCGCGCCGCGCGATCGAGGCGGCGCGCACCGCCACCGGCGGCCCCGCCATCCCCGGCCAGCCCACCTCGCTGGCCCAGCGGCTGACCGACGCCGGGACCGACGAGGAACGCGACCAGATCGCCCTGGACTTCGTCCGCACCCAGGTGGCCGTCGTCCTCGGCCACCCCGGACCGGACTCGGTGGAGCCCAGCCGCGCCTTCCGCGACCTCGGCTTCGACTCGCTGACCGCCGTCGAGATCCGCAACCTGCTCTCCACCCTCACCGGGCTGAAGCTGCCCGCCACCATCATCTTCGACTACCCCACCCCGATCGCCCTCGCCGACCATCTGCAGGCCGAACTCATCGGCTCGCGCCCGGCGGTGACCGGCGCGTCGTCGATGGGCGTGGCCCTGGACGACGACCCCATCGCGATCGTCGGCATGAGCTGCCGCTTCCCCGGTGGTGTGCGCTCGCCCGAGGAGCTGTGGCGGCTGCTGGCGTCCGGGCAGGACGCGGTGGTCGACTTCCCCGCCGACCGCGGCTGGGACCTGGAGAGGCTGTACGACCCGGAGGGCACGGGCGAGCACACCAGCTACGTCCGCGAGGGCGGCTTCCTCGCCGACGCCGCCGAGTTCGACCCCGTCTTCTTCGGCATCTCGCCGCGTGAGGCGCTTGCCATGGACCCGCAGCAGCGGTTGCTGCTGGAGACCTCGTGGGAGGCGTTCGAGCGGGCCGGGATCGACCCGACCACGCTGCGCGGCCAGCAGGTCGGCGTCTTCGCCGGTACCAACGGCCAGGACTATCTGCCCGTCATCCTCTCCGCCCCCGATGGCTCCGAAGGCTTCATGGGGACGGGCAACGCGGCCAGTGTGATGTCGGGCCGGGTGTCCTACGCGCTGGGGCTCGAAGGCCCCGCGGTGACGGTGGACACGGCCTGTTCGTCGTCGTTGGTGGCGTTGCACTGGGCGATTCAGGCGTTGCGGGCGGGTGAGTGCTCGTTGGCGCTGGCCGGTGGTGTGACGGTGATGTCGACGCCGGGTTCGTTCGTGGACTTCAGTCGTCAGCGTGGGCTGGCGGAGGACGGCCGGATCAAGGCGTTCGCCGCTGGTGCGGATGGCACCGGCTGGGGCGAAGGTGTCGGCATGCTGCTCGTCGAGCGGCTGTCCGAGGCCCGGAAGAACGGCCACCCGGTGCTGGCGGTCGTCCGTGGCAGCGCGATCAACCAGGACGGTGCGTCCAACGGTCTGACGGCGCCGAACGGTCCCTCGCAGCAGCGGGTGATCCGGCAGGCGCTGGCGGGTGCGGGTCTGTCCGCGTCCGAGGTGGACGCGGTCGAGGCGCACGGCACCGGCACCAAGCTGGGCGACCCGATCGAGGCGCAGGCCCTGCTGGCCACCTACGGCCAGGAGCGCGACGCCGACCAGCCGCTGTGGCTCGGCTCCATCAAGTCCAACTTCGGCCACACCCAGGCCGCGGCCGGTGTCGCCGGTGTGATGAAGATGGTGCTGGCCATCCAGCACGGCATGCTGCCGCAGACCCTCAACGTCGATGAGCCCACCCCGCATGTGGACTGGTCGACCGGTGCGGTGTCGCTGCTGACCGAGGCGCGGGAGTGGCCCGAGACCGGCCGTCCGCGCCGGGCCGCCGTGTCCTCGTTCGGCATCAGCGGCACCAACGCGCACACCATCATCGAGCAGGCCCCCGCGTACGCGGACGAGACCGAGGCCCCGGCGCCCGCCGCCGCGCCCCGGTCCGGCGTCCCGGCCGCCTGGGTGCTCTCCGCCAAGTCCCCCGAGGGCCTGCGCGACCAGGCCGTACGGCTGCGCGCCCACCTGGACGAGCGCCCCGAACTGGACCTCACCGACGTGGCGTTCACCCTCGCCACGCGCCGTACCGCCTTCGAGGAGCGCGCGGCGCTCGTCGCCGAGGACCGGGACGGGCTGCTGTCCGGCCTGGCGGCGCTCGCCGAGGGACGTACGGCCGCCGGGCTCGTTCAGGACGCGGTGGTCGGCGGCAAGCTGGCCTTCCTCTTCACCGGACAGGGCAGCCAGCGGATCGGCATGGGCCGTGAGCTGTACGACACCTTCCCGACGTTCGCGGACGCGCTGGACGAGGTGTGCGCCCACCTGGACACGCAGCTGGAGCGGCCGCTGCGGGAGGTGCTGTTCGGCGAGGACGCCGAGGCACTGGACCGGACCGGTTTCACCCAGCCCGCGCTGTTCGCCATCGAGGTGGCGCTGTTCCGGCTGGTCGAGGCCTGGGGTCTGAAGGCGGACCTCCTCTCCGGGCACTCGATCGGTGAGCTGGCCGCCGCGCATGTGGCGGGTGTGTTCTCGCTCGCGGACGCGTGCACGCTGGTGGCCGCCCGTGGCCGCCTGATGCAGGAGCTTCCGGCCGGTGGCGCGATGATCGCGGTGCAGGCGTCGGAGGACGAGGTCACGCCGCTGCTCACCGAGCGCGTCTCGATCGCCGCGCTCAACGGGCCGACGTCGGTCGTCATCGCGGGTGACGAGGACGAGGCCGTCGCGATTGCCGATGGTTTCGAGGCGCGGGGCCGTAAGACCAAGCGGCTCACGGTCAGCCACGCGTTCCACTCGCCGCGCATGGACGGCATGTTGGACGCGTTCCGCGAGGTCGCGCAGGGGCTGACGTACGAGGCCCCGCGCATCCCGATCGTCTCCAACCTCACCGGGAACGTCGTCTCCACCGAGGAGATCACCAGCCCCGACTTCTGGGTGCGCCACGTCCGCGAAGCCGTCCGCTTCCTCGACGGCGTCCGCACGTTGGAGGCCCAGGGCGTCACCACCTACCTCGAACTCGGCCCCGACGGTGTCCTCACCGCCATGGCCCAGGAGTGCGTCACCGACGAGAACGCCGCCTTCGCCGCCGTGCTGCGCAAGGACCGTTCCGAGGCCGAGGCGCTGCTGTCGGCCGTCGCGCGGGCGCATGTGCGTGGGGTGGCGGTGGACTGGGCGGCGTATTACGCCCGAACCGGCGCCGCACAGGTCGAGCTGCCCACCTATGCCTTCCAGCGGCAGCGCTACTGGCCGAAGGTCTCCTCGCTGTTCCTGGGTGACGTGGCCGCGGTCGGGCTGGGCGAGGCCGGGCATCCGCTGCTCGGCGCCAGCGCCGAACTGCCGGACGCCGACGGGATGCTGTTCACCGGGCGGCTGGCGCTCTCGACCCATCCGTGGCTCGCGGGCCACACCATCCTGGACACCGTGCTGCTGCCCGGCACCGCTTTCGTGGAACTGGCGATCCGCGCCGGTGACCAGGTCGGCTGCGACTACCTCGAAGAGCTGACCCTCGAAGCGCCGCTGGTGCTGCCCGCGCAGGGCGGTGTCCAGCTGCGGCTGTCGGTCGGCGCGGCCGACGAGACGGGCCGCCGTCCGCTGTCGCTGCACTCCCGGCTGGAGAGCCTGCCCGCCGAGGAGCCGTGGACCCGGCACGCCGCCGGTGTGCTGGCGTCCGGCGGCCGTCCGGAGGCGTCGTTCGAGCTGAGCGCATGGCCCCCGGCGGACGCGGCCGAGGTGGAGCTGGACGGCCGCTACGAGGGCCTGCTGGACATCGGTTTCGCGTACGGCCCCGCGTTCCAGGGGCTGCGCAGGGCGTGGCAGCGCGGTGGCGAGGTGTTCGCCGAGGTGGCGCTGGACGAGGACACGGCCGAGGAGGCCGCCGCGTTCGGGCTGCACCCGGCGCTGCTGGACTCCGCCCTGCACGCCATCGGCCTGGCCGGTCTTGGCAACACGGGCGGGGAAGGGCGGCTGCCGTTCGCCTGGACTGGCGTGTCGCTCTACGCGAGCGGCGCCTCGGCGCTGCGCGTGCGGCTGGCCCCCGCGGGCGCCGAGGGCGTCCGGCTGGAGATCGCCGACACCACCGGTGCGCCGGTCGCGGCCGTCGAGACGCTCGGGCTGCGCCCGGTCTCGGCCGAGCAGCTGCGGAGCGCGCGCACGTCCTACCACGAGTCGCTGTTCCACCTGGAGTGGACGTCGCCGACCGGGCTCGCCGACGCGGCCGGGGCCGAGGTGCCGGCCGACGGCCGGTGGGCGGTGCTGGGCGCCGATCCGCTCGGGCTCGGGGCCACGGCGTACGGGGATCTCACGACGCTGGCCGACGCGGTCGCCGCGGGCGCGGCGCCCGCGCCCGAGTACGTCGTCGTGTCGCCGTCCGCCGAGACCGGTGAGCGGGTGGCCCGTGCGGCGCACCGCGCCGCCGCCGTGGCGCTCGATGTCGTCCAGCGGTGGCTGGAGGAGGAGCGGTTCGGGGACGCCCCGCTGGTCGTGGTGACCCGTGGCGCGGTGGCCGTCGAGGCCGACGAGCCGGTGGCGGATCTGGCCGGTGCGGCCGTGTGGGGTCTGCTGCGCTCGGCGCAGTCGGAGAACCCGGGCCGGTTCGTGCTGGTGGACACCGACGGCCGCGACGAGTCGCTGCGGGCCCTGCCCGCCGCCCTGGCCTCGGACGAGCCGCAGCTGGCGATCCGCGCGGGCGCGGTGTCCGTGCCGCGGCTGGCGCGGGTGGCCGTGGAGCCGGAAGCCGAGGACGCCCGGGGTCTCGACCCCGAGGGCACGGTGCTGGTCACCGGCGCCTCCGGTTCGCTGGGCGGTCTGGTGGCCCGGCATCTGGTGGCGGAGCGTGGCGTACGGCAGCTGCTGCTGGTGAGCCGTCGTGGCGACCAGGCGCCAGGTGCGGCCGAACTCGCCGAACAGCTAGTCGAGTTGGGCGCGAGCGTGCGCTGGGCCGCCTGCGATGTGGCGGACCGGGACGCGCTCGCCGCGGCCCTCGCCGACGTCCCCGCAGAGCATCCGCTGACCGCCGTGGTGCACACCGCCGGTGTGCTGGACGACGGTGTCATCGGCTCCCTCACCCCCGAGCGCGTCGACCACGTCATGCGCCCGAAGGTGGACGCGGCCTGGAACCTCCACGAGCTGACCCGCGACCTGGACCTGACGGCCTTCGTGCTCTTCTCGTCTTCCTCCGGTGTTTTCGGCGGCCCGGGCCAGGGCAACTACGCCGCTTCCAACGTCTTCCTGGACGCCCTCGCCCAGCACCGCGCAGCCCAGGGCCTGCCGGCCACCGCGCTGGCGTGGGGTCTGTGGTCCGGGGCCGGTATGGGCAGCACCCTGGACGAGGCCGACATCGCCCGGATGCGGCGGGCCGGACTGCCGCCGCTGCCGGTGGCGGAGGGCCTCGCGCTGCTCGACACCGCGCTGACCGTCCGCGAGGCGTCGCTGGTGCCGATGCGGGTGGACATCGCGGCCCTGAGCACCCTGGCCACGAGTGGCGCCGTCTCGCCCCTGTTCCGCGGTCTGGTGCGGATCCCGGCGCGGCGCGCGGTGGACGCGGTCGCGGCGGCCGGTGAGACCGGTCTTGCCGGGCGGCTCGCCGGGCTGTCCGAACCCGAGCAGGAACGGCTGCTGCTGGACCTGGTCCGTGGCCAGGTGGCCACCGTGCTCGGCTACGCCGGTGCGGAGACCATCGGATCGGGCCGGGCGTTCAAGGAGCTGGGCTTCGACTCGCTGACCGCCGTCGAGCTGCGCAACCAGCTCAACACGGTCACCGGGCTGCGGCTGCCCGCCACGCTCATCTTCGACTACCCGGACCCGCAGGTCCTGGCCCGCCATCTGCGCACCGAGCTCGTCGGCACGCGGACCCCGGCGGTGCACACCCCGGTGCCGGTCGTGGCCGCCACCGACGACGAGCCGATCGCCATCGTGGCGATGAGCTGCCGCTACCCCGGCGGGGCCACCACCCCCGAGGAGCTGTGGCAGCTGCTCGCGGCGGGCGAGGACGGCATCTCCCGCTTCCCCGACAACCGCGGCTGGGACCTCGAGGCGCTCTACGACCCGGACCCGGAGACCCAGGGCACCTCCTACGCCCGCGAGGGCGGATTCCTGCACGACGCCGCCGAGTTCGACCCGGCGTTCTTCGGGATCTCGCCGCGCGAGGCCCTGGCGATGGACCCGCAGCAGCGGCTGCTGCTGGAGACGTCCTGGGAGGCGTTCGAGCGCGCCGGTATCGACCCGCTGTCCGTGCGCGGCAGCAGGACCGGTGTGTTCGCGGGCGTCATGTACCACGACTACGGGTCCCGGCTGCACGCCGTCCCGAACGAGGTCGAGGGCTATCTCGGCACCGGCAGCTCCAGCAGTGTGGTGTCCGGCCGGGTGGCGTACACCTTCGGTCTGGAGGGCCCGGCCGTCACGGTCGACACGGCCTGCTCGTCGTCGCTGGTCGCGCTGCACCTCGCGGCGCAGGCGCTGCGGCAGGGCGAATGCTCCCTGGCGCTGGCCGGCGGTGTCACGGTGATGTTCACCCCGGGTACGTTCATCGACTTCAGCCGCCAGCGCGGACTGGCCAGGGACGGCCGCTGCAAGTCCTTCGCGGCGGCCGCCGACGGCACCGGCTGGGGCGAGGGCGCGGGCATGCTGCTGCTGGAGCGGCTCTCGGACGCCCGCCGCAACGGCCATGAGGTGCTGGCGATCGTGCGCGGCTCGGCCGTCAACCAGGACGGCGCGTCCAACGGTCTGACCGCGCCCAACGGCCCGTCCCAGCAGCGCGTCATCCGCCAGGCCCTGGCCAACGCCCGTCTGACCACCGGTGAGGTGGACGTGGTCGAGGCGCACGGCACGGGCACGACGCTGGGCGACCCGATCGAGGCGCAGGCGCTGCTGGCGACGTACGGCCAGGAGCGGGACGCGGACCGGCCGCTGTGGCTGGGCTCCGTCAAGTCCAACCTGGGCCACACCCAGGCGGCCTCCGGTGTCGCCGGCATCATCAAGATGGTGCTTTCGATGCGGCACGGTGTGCTGCCGCGGACCCTGCACGTGGACGAGCCGTCGCCGCACGTGGACTGGTCGGCGGGCGCGGTGTCGCTGCTCACCGAGCAAATGGCATGGCCGGAGACCGGCCGTCCGCGCCGCGCCGCGGTGTCCTCGTTCGGCATCAGCGGCACCAACGCCCACGCCATTATCGAGCAGCCGCCCGCCGTCGAGGCGAGCGAGCCCGCGGCGGAGCCCGAAGCCCTGCCCTATGTGCCCGTGCTGCTGTCGGCCCGCACCGAGGACGGTGTGCGGGCGCAGGCGCGGCGGCTGCGGTCGCGGATCGCCGCCGAACCCCGGGCCGCCCTCACCGACCTGGGCTTCTCGCTCGCGACCACCCGCGCCGCGCTCGAACACCGCGTCGCCCTGGTCGCCGAGGGCCACGACGACGCCCTGGGCGCGCTGGACGCGCTGGCCCGCGGTGACCACCCGGCGCAGGCGCTGCGCGGTGTGGCCACCGAGGGCAAGGTGGCGTTCCTGTTCACCGGCCAGGGCAGCCAGCGGCTCGGCATGGGCCGTGAGCTGTACCGGACGTTCCCGCGCTTCGCACAGGCGCTGGACGAGGTGTGCGCGCATCTGGACGGGCATCTCGAACGCCCGCTGAAGGACGTGCTGTTCGGGGACGACGCCGAGGCTCTCGACCGGACCGGCTTCACCCAGCCCGCGCTGTTCGCCATCGAGGTGGCGCTGTTCCGGCTGGTCGAGGCGTGGGGTCTGAAGGCCGACTACGTGTCCGGCCACTCCATCGGTGAGCTGGCCGCCGCGCATGTGGCCGGTGTGTTCTCGCTCGCCGACGCCTCCGTGCTGGTCGCGGCCCGCGGCCGGCTCATGCAGGAGCTGCCCGCCGGTGGCGCGATGATCGCTCTCCAGGCGTCCGAGGACGAGGTGACGCCGCTGCTCACCGACCGCGTGAGCATCGCCGCCCTCAACGGCCCGAACTCCGTGGTCATCGCGGGTGACGAGGACGTGGCGACGCGGATCGCGGCGGACTTCGAGGCGCGGGGTCGCAAGACCAAGCGGCTCACCGTCAGCCACGCCTTCCACTCGCCCCACATGGACCCGATGCTCGCGGACTTCCGCAAGCTGGCCGCGTGCCTGACCTACAACGCCCCGAAGATCCCGCTGGTGTCCTGCCTCACCGGCACCGTGGTCTCCGCCGACGAGATCCGCCTGCCGGAGTTCTGGGTGCGCCATGTCCGGGAGTCCGTGCGCTTCGCCGACGGCGTCCGCACCCTGCGCGAGCAGGGCGTGACCACCTTCGTGGAGCTCGGCCCGGACGGGGTGCTCTCCGCGATGGGCGAGGACTGCCTCGCCGAGACCGAGACCGGGGCCGGGACCGCGACTGGGGCCGGGGCCGAAGGGGAGGCCGGCACCGACGCGGTGTTCGTCCCCACCCTGCGCGGCGGCCGCCCCGAGGCCCAGGCCCTCGCCACCGCCCTCGCCCACGCCCATGTCCGCGGCGCGGCCCCGGACTGGGCCGCGGTCTACGCCGGGCGCGGCGCCCGCCGCGTGGAGCTGCCCACCTACGCCTTCCAGCGTCAGCGCTACTGGCTCGATGTGGGCATCTCCGTCGAGGACGTGATCTCCGCGGGCCTCGACACGGCCGACCACCCGCTGCTGGGCGCGGCGGTGGAACTCCCCGACACCGGTGGCTTCGTGTTCACCGGGCGGCTGTCGCTGCTGACCCACCCGTGGCTGGCCGACCACGCCGTCATGGACACCGTGCTGCTGCCCGGCACCGCCTTCGTGGAACTCGCGCTGCGGGCCGGCCATGAGGCGGGCTGCGACACGGTCGAGGAGCTGACCCTCCAGGCGCCGCTGGTCCTGCCCGAACAGGGCGCCGTCCAGCTGCGGCTGGAGCTCGCGGCGGCCGACGAGACCGGGCGCCGTTCGCTCACCCTGCACTCCCGCCGGGAGGACGTGCCCGCCGACGAGCCGTGGATCCGCCACGCCACCGGCTTCCTCGCCCCGGGCGAGCAGGCGGCCGACGCCGAGCGGGTGGACCTGGGCGTATGGCCCCCGGCCGACGCCACGGCCCTGGCCACCGAGGAGTTCTACGAGGGCGCGGCCGCCGCCGGACTCGGCTACGGCCCGGTCTTCCAGGGGCTGCACACCGCCTGGCGGCGCGGCGACGAACTGTTCGCCGAGATCCGGCTGCCCCAGGGCTCCGAGCCCGAGGCCGCCGCGTACGGGGTGCATCCGGCGCTGCTGGACGCCGCCCTGCACACCCTCGGCCTCGACCCGGAGGGCGAGGAGAACGAAGGGGCGCGACTCCCGTTCGCCTGGACCGGCGTACGGCTGTACGCCGGGGGCGCCGCATCGCTGCGGGTACGGCTGCGGCCGGGCGCCGACGGGGTGTCGCTGCACCTCGCCGACGGCACCGGCGCCGCCGTCGCCACCATCGACGGCCTGGTGCTGCGGCCGCTCTCGACCGAGCAGCTCGACGCCTCGCGCTCCGCACACCACGAGTCGCTGTTCCGTCCTGACTGGACAGCGCTGACCGCCCTCACCACGTCCGCCACCGACATCCCGCTCGGCGAGCGCTGGGTGACCCTCGGCGCCGCCACCGGCTTCCCGGCCACCGGCTCCACGGCCACCGGCTTCCCGGCCACCGGCTTCACCGTCGCGGGCGAGCGGCTGGACGACTACGCGGACCTCGCGGCGCTCGCCACCGCGCTCGACGGTGGCGCCTCCGCCCCCGACGTGGTCGTGGCACCCCTCGCCGTCACCGGCGGCGCGGCGGCCCTGCCCGACACCGCGCGGGCCGTCGCCCGGAACACCCTGGACCTGGTCCAGAACTGGCTGGGCGACCAGCGGTTCGCCGACACCCGCCTCGTCCTCGTCACCCGTGGCGCGGTCGCGGCGGCCCCCGGCGAGGACATCGCCGACCTGGCCCACACCACCGCCTGGGGCCTGGTGAAGTCCGCGCAGTCGGAGAACCCCGGCCGCTTCGTCCTGGTCGACCTCGACGGCACCGACGCCTCCCAGCGGGCCCTGCCGTCGGTCCTCGCCACCGACGAACCGCAGCTCGCCCTGCGCTCCGGCACCGGGCACGCCTACCGGCTCGCCCGCGTCCCGGTCCGGCCGGACACCCCCGAGCCGACCACACTGGGCGACCCGGAGGGCACCGTGCTGCTCAGCGGCGCCACCGGCGCGCTCGGCGGACTCTTCGCCCGCCACCTGGTGGCCGAGCGCGGAGTGCGGCGTCTGCTGCTGGTGAGCCGCCGTGGCGGCGAGGCACCGGGCGCGGCCGAACTCGCCGCCGAACTGGGCGAGATGGGCGCCGAGGCCACCTGGGCGGCCTGTGACACCGCCGACCGGGACGCCCTGGCCGCCACCCTCTCGGCGATCCCGGCGGAGCATCCGCTGACCGCCGTGGTGCACACCGCGGGCGTCCTGGACGACGGCGTGATCAGCTCACTGACCGGTGAACGGATCGACACCGTGCTGCGCCCCAAGGTGGACGCGGCGTGGAACCTCCACGAGCTGACCCGCGAGCTGGACCTGGCCGCCTTCGTGCTCTTCTCCTCGGCCGCCGGTGCCTTCGGCAGCTCGGGACAGGGCAACTACGCCGCGGCCAACACCTTCCTGGACGCGCTCGCCCAGCACCGCCACGCCCAGGGCCTGCCCGCGAGCTCGCTGGCCTGGGGCCTGTGGGCGGCGGCCGACGGCATGGCCGGAAGCCTCGACGCCTCCGACGTGACCCGCATCTCGCGCGGTGGCTTCGCGGCGCTCCCGCAGGACGAGGGCCTGGCCCTGTTCGACCTGTCGGGCACCCTGCCCGAGGCCGTGCTCGTCCCGATCCGCATCGACACCGGCGCGCTGCGCGGCCAGGCCGCCGCCGGGCTGCTGCCGCCGCTGCTGCGCGGCCTGGTCCGCACCCCCGTACGGCGCTCCGCCGACACCGGGGCCACCGGTGCCGGGACCCTGGCCGACTCGGGCGCGGGCTCGCTCGCCGAACGGCTCTCCGGGCTCTCGGAGACCGAACGCGACCGGGAGCTGCTGGAGGTCGTCCGGAGCCATGTGGCCGCCGTTCTCGGCTACGCCACCCCGGATGACGTGGACGCCGGCCGCGGCTTCCTCGACCTCGGCTTCGACTCGCTCACCGCCGTGGATCTGCGCAACCGACTGGGCGCCGCCGCCGGGCTGCGCCTGCCGGTCACGCTGATCTTCGACTACCCGACGCCCACCGCGCTCGCCGGATATCTGCGCGAGGAGTTGGGCTTGCATGGCGCGACCGGCGCCGCCGGTGCGGCCGGACACCCGCCCGTACACGCGGAGCTCGACAAGCTCGAGGCGATCCTCGCCACGATCGCCCCGGACGACATCGAGCGCCCCGGCATCACCACCCGCCTGCGCGACCTCCTGTCGAAGTGGAATGAAACGCAAAGTGCTACGGACAGCACCGCAGAAGACCGTGAAATCCAGTCCGCTACGGCAGACGAGATCTTCGATCTCCTCGACGACGAGCTCGGGCTCTCCTGACCTGCTCCACAAGAGCTCATCGACTCATCTCAGCACCGCGGGGACGGCGTAATGGCGACGGCGAACGAAGAGAAGTACCTCGACTACCTCAAGCGGGCCACCACCGACCTGCGCGAGGCGCGGCGGCGGCTGCGCGAGGTCGAGGAGCGTGAGCAGGAGCCGATCGCCATCGTGGCGATGAGCTGCCGCTACCCCGGCGGGGTCACCACCCCCGAGGAGCTGTGGGAGCTCGTCGCCCGCGGCGGTGACGCGGCCACGCCGTACCCCACCAACCGCGGCTGGGCCACCGACGTCCTCTTCGAGCCGGACCCGGACAGCGGCCAGGAGCCGTACGTCCACGAGGGCGGCTTCCTGCACGACGCGGCCGACTTCGACCCCGCGTTCTTCGGCATCTCGCCGCGCGAGGCCCTCGCCATGGACCCGCAGCAGCGGCTGCTGCTGGAAACCTCCTGGGAGGCGTTCGAGCGCGCGGGCATCGACCCGACCTCGCTCCAGGGCAGCCAGACCGGTGTGTTCGCGGGCGTGATGTACCACGACTACGCCTCCCGGCTGTTCTCCGCGCCCGAGGACGTCGAGGGCTTCCTCGGCAACGGCAGCTCCGGCTCCATCGCCTCCGGCCGCGTCGCCTACACCTTCGGCCTGGAGGGGCCGGCCGTCACCATCGACACGGCCTGCTCCTCCTCCCTGGTCGCCCTGCACTTCGCCGCCCAGGCGCTGCGCCGCCGGGAGTGCTCGCTGGCCCTGGCCGGCGGTGTCACGGTGATGTCCACCCCCGGCACCTTCACCGAGTTCAGCCGCCAGCGCGGCCTCGCCGCCGACGGCCGCTGCAAGTCCTTCGCGGCGGCCGCGGACGGCACCGGCTGGGGCGAAGGCGCCGGCATGCTGCTGCTGGAGCGGCTCTCCGACGCCCGCGCCAACGGCCACCAGGTGCTCGCCCTCGTCCGCGGCAGCGCCATCAACCAGGACGGCGCCAGCAGCGGCCTGACCGCCCCGAACGGCCCCTCGCAGCAGCGCGTCATCCGCCAGGCCCTGGCCTCCGCCCGGCTCTCCGCCGGGCAGATCGACGTGGTCGAGGCCCACGGCACGGGCACCACCCTCGGCGACCCCATCGAGGCGCAGGCCCTGCTCGCCACGTACGGGCGCAACCACACCGAGGACCAGCCGCTGTGGCTGGGCTCCATCAAGTCCAACATCGGCCACACCCAGGCCGCCGCCGGTGTCGCGGGCATCATCAAGATGGTCATGGCGATGCGCCACGGGACGCTTCCGGCGACCCTGCACGTCGACCAGCCCACCCCCAACGTCGACTGGTCGGCCGGCGCCGTCTCGCTGCTGACCGAGGGGCGCGCCTGGCCCGACACCGACCAGCCGCGCCGGGCCGCGGTGTCCTCGTTCGGCATCAGCGGCACCAACGCGCACACCATCCTGGAGCAGGCGCCCGAGCCGGACGCCGAGGAGCCGCGGACCGCGAAGACGGCCGACGACGGCGCCCCCGCCGAGACCCGCACCGCCACCGCGCTGCCGCTGTGGACCGTGGCGGCCAAGAGCCGCCCCGCGCTGCGCGCCCAGGCCGCGAACCTGCGCGCCCACCTCGAGGCCCACCCCGAACTGCGCCTCACCGACGTCGGCTTCTCGCTGGCCATCGGCCGGGCCGCCTTCGACCACCGGGCGGCGATCGTCGCCGACGACCGCGAGGGCCTGATACGCGCCCTCGACGCACTCTCCCGCGAGGAGCCCGCGACCGGGCTGGTCGAGGGCAAGGTCACCGGCGGCAAGGTGGCCTTCCTGTTCACCGGGCAGGGCAGCCAGCGGCTGGGGATGGGGCGTGAGCTGTATGACGCCTATCCGGTGTTCGCCGAGGCGCTGGACGCGGTGTGTGCGGAGCTGGACCCGCACCTTGAACGGCCTGTGAAGGACGTCCTGTTCGGGGACGACGCGGAGGCGCTGGACCGGACCGGTTTCACCCAGCCTGCGTTGTTCGCGGTTGAGGTGGCGTTGTTCCGGCTGGTGGAGGCGTGGGGGCTGCGGCCCGACTTCCTCTCCGGGCATTCCATTGGTGAGCTGGCCGCCGCGCATGTGGCGGGTGTGCTGTCGCTGGCGGACGCGTCGAAGTTGGTGGCGGCGCGGGGCCGGTTGATGCAGGAGCTTCCGGCGGGCGGCGCGATGATCGCGGTGCAGGCGTCGGAGGACGAGGTGGCGCCGCTGCTGACCGAGCGGGTCAGCATTGCCGCGCTGAACGGGCCGACGTCGGTCGTGATCGCCGGCGATGAGGACGCGGCGCTTGAGATCGCGGCGTCGTTCCAGGCGCAGGGCCGGAAGACGAAGCGGCTCACGGTGAGCCACGCGTTCCACTCGCCGCGTATGGACGGGATGCTGGAGGCGTTCCGGCGGGTGGCGCAGGGGCTGTCGTACGAGGCGCCGAAGATCCCGATCGTGTCGAATCTGACCGGTGGCGTGGTGTCCGCCGACGAGATCACGACCGCTGACTTCTGGGTGCGCCACGTCCGCGAGGCCGTCCGCTTCCTCGACGGCGTACGGACGCTGGAGGAGCGCAACGTCACGAAGTTCGTGGAACTGGGCCCGGACGGTGTGCTCACCGCCATGGCCCAGGACTGCCTGACCCGCGACGACGCCACCCTTGTGGCCGCGCTGCGCTCCGGCCGTCCGGAGCTCCAGAGCCTGGCCGCAGCCGTCGCCGGGGCGCATGTCCACGGTGTCTCCCCGGACTGGGCCGCGGTGTTCGCCGGGACGGACACGGCCCGTACGGACCTTCCGCTCTACCCCTTCCAGCGCGACACCTACTGGCTCGACACCGGCTACTGGGCGGGCGACATGGTGTCCGCCGGGCTCGGCGCGGCCGACCACCCGCTGCTGGGTGCCGCGGTGGCGCTCGCCGACTCCGACGGTTTCCTCTACACCGGCCGTCTCGCCCTGGACACCCATCCGTGGTTGGCCGATCACGCGGTGGCGGGCTCGGTGCTGCTCCCCGGCACGGCCTTCGTGGAGCTGGCGATCCGCGCCGGTGACCAGGTCGGTTGCGAGCTGCTGGAGGAGCTGACGCTGGAGGCGCCGCTGGTGCTTCCCGAGGTGGGCGGCGTCCAGCTCCAGCTGTCGGTGGGCGCGCCCGACGCTTCGGGACGCCGCGCGCTGACGGTGTACTCGCGGCACGAGGACGCGGCGGTCGACGAACCGTGGACGCGGCATGCCTCGGGTGTGCTGGGTACGGGCGCGCCCGCGGCGTCGTTCGACCTGGCGGCGTGGCCTCCGGCGGGGGCGTCGGCGCTGCCCGTCGAGGACCTGTACGAGGGCCTGGCCGAGGCGGGGCTGACGTACGGCCCGGTGTTCCAGGGGCTGACGTCCGCCTGGCGGCTGGGTGACGAGGTCTACGCGGAGCTGGAGCTGCCGGAGGACGCGCGGTCCGAGGCGGGCGCGTTCGGTTTGCATCCGGCGCTGCTGGATTCGGCGCTGCATGCGGTGGGTCTGGGTGGTCTGGTCGAGGGCGAGGGCGCCCGGCTGCCGTTCGCGTGGGCTGGTGTGTCGCTGCACGCGGTGGGTGCTTCGGTGCTGCGGGTGCGGTTGTCGGCGGCTGGTGCGGACGCGGTGTCGCTGGCGGTGGCCGATGGCGCCGGGCGTGCCGTGCTGTCGGTGGATTCGCTGGTGCTGCGGCCGGTGTCCGTCGAGCAGATCCAGGGTGCGCGGGGTGGCCGTCAGGAGTCGCTGTTCCGGCTCGACTGGCCCGAGGTGTCCGCCCAGGGCCCGGCGGGACGCTGGGTGCTGCTGGGGTCCGACCCGCTCGACCTGGCGTCGACCGGGCAGCGGTTCGACACCTATGCCGACCTGGACGCGCTGGCTGCGGCGGTCGAGTCCGGTGCTGCGCTGCCGGACGACGTGGTGGTCGCCCTGCCCTCGAACGGTGCGGCAATTCCAGCCCGTCCGGCGATTGAGGACCGGGGTCCTGGGGCGGAGCCCCAGGTTGCCGCCGACGCCGTGCACCACGCCACCGCCCAGGCGCTTGACCTGCTGCAACGGTGGCTGAATGACGACCGCTTCACGAACTCGCGGCTGGTCCTGTTGACCTCGGGTGCCGTGGCGGCCGGTACCGACGAGCCGGTGGCCGATCTGACCCATGCCGCGGTCTGGGGCTTGGTGCGCTCCGCCGAGTCGGAGAACCCGGGCCGGTTCGTCCTGGTCGATGTCGACGGCGCGGCCGATTCGCTGAGGGCGGTGCCGGACGCGCTGGCGTCGGGCGAACCGCAGGTGGCCGTACGGGACGGGGTGCTGCGGGCACCGCGCCTGGCGCGGGCTGCCGCCGCGGGCTCGGGTTCCGGGGAGGACGCGCCGGAGTTCGACGCCGACGGCACGGTGCTGGTCACCGGTGCGAGTGGCACGCTGGGCGCTCTGTTCGCCCGCCACCTGGTGGTGGAGCGTGGCGTACGGCAGTTGCTGCTGGTGAGCCGTCGTGGCGATCAGGCGCCGGGCGCGGCCGAACTCAGCTCTGAGCTCTCCGAGTTGGGCGCGAGCGTGCGCTGGGCGGCGTGCGATGTGGCGGACCGGGACGCGCTGGCCGCGACCCTCGCGGACGTCCCCGCCGAGCATCCGCTGACGGCCGTGGTGCACACGGCCGGTGTGCTGGATGACGGGGTGATCGGTTCGCTGACGCCGGAGCGGTTGGAGCGGGTGCTGCGTCCGAAGGTGGACGCGGCCTGGAACCTGCACGAGCTGACCCGCGACCTCGACCTCTCCGCGTTCGTGCTCTTCTCCTCCGCCGCCGGTGTCTTCGGCGCCGCCGGACAGGGCAACTACGCCGCCGCCAACGCCTACCTGGACGCGCTCGCCCAGCACCGTACGGCGCTCGGTCTGCCCGGAACGTCCCTGGCCTGGGGCCTGTGGGCCGCCGAATCCGGTGGTATGGCCGGTGAGCTGGACCAGACCGATGTGTCCCGGATGAGCCGGGGCGGCGTCGCCGCGCTCGCCACCGACGAGGGCAAGGAGCTGTTCGACGCGGCCGGACGGGCCGGCGAGGCCCTGCTCGTCCCGGTCCGGCTGGACCTGGCGGCGGCACGGGCCGAGGCGGCGTCCACCGGGGTGGTGGCCCCGCTGATGTCCGGGCTGGTGCGGGTGCCGGCGCGGCGTACGGCGGAGGGCTCCGCCGGAACGGGCGCCCTGGCGCAGCGGCTGGCCCGCCTGAACGGGACCGAGCAACTGGAGACGCTGCTGGAGCTGGTCCGTACCCAGGTCGCCGCCGTCCTGGGCTATGGCACCGCCGACTCCGTCGACCCCGACCGCGCCTTCCGCGACCTGGGCTTCGACTCGCTGACCGCCGTCGAACTGCGCAACCGCCTGAACGCGGTCAGCGGGATGCGGCTCCCCGCCACCCTGGTCTTCGACTACCCGACCTCCCTCGTCCTGGCCGAACACCTCCGGGACGAACTGGCGGGCACCGGCGCCCGGTCGGGCCTGCCCGTCCAGGCCGTGGGCGCGATCGACGACGAGCCGATCGCCATCGTGGCGATGAGCTGCCGCTTCCCGGGCGGGGTGCGCACCCCCGAGGACCTGTGGCGGCTGCTGTCCGCAGGCCAGGACGCGATCTCCGGCTTCCCCGTCGACCGTGGCTGGGACCTGGACGCGCTCTACCACCCGGACCCGGAGCACCCCGGCACCTCGTACACCCGCGAGGGCGGTTTCCTCCACGACGCCGCCGACTTCGACCCCACCTTCTTCGGCATCTCGCCCCGTGAGGCGCTGGCGACGGACCCGCAGCAGCGGCTGCTGCTGGAGACGTCCTGGGAGGCGTTCGAGCGCGCGGGCATCGACCCGGCCACGCTGCGCGGCAGCCGTACCGGTGTCTTCGCGGGCGTCATGTATCACGACTACGCCACGCTCGTGGAGCAGGCCCCGGACGGCGGCGGCGAGGGCGCGATCGGCTCCGGCAGCACGGGCTCCATCGCCTCCGGCCGCGTCGCCTACGCCCTCGGCCTGGAAGGCCCGGCGGTCACCGTCGACACGGCGTGCTCGTCGTCGCTGGTGGCGCTGCACTGGGCGATGCAGGCGCTGCGCTCGGGCGAGTGCACGATGGCGCTGGCCGGTGGTGTCACGGTGATGGCGACCCCCGGCACGTTCGTCGGCTTCAGCCGCCAGGGCGGCCTGTCCGCCGACGGCCGCTGCAAGGCGTTCTCGGCGGACGCGGACGGCACGGGCTGGGCCGAGGGCGCGGGCATGCTGCTGGTCGAGCGGCTGTCGGACGCGCGCAAGAACGGTCACCCGGTGCTGGCCGTGGTGCGTGGCAGCGCGGTGAACCAGGACGGTGCGTCCAACGGTCTGACGGCGCCGAACGGCCCGTCGCAGCAGCGCGTCATCCGGCAGGCGCTGGCCGCCGCCGGGCTGTCGGTCGGCGATGTGGACGTGGTGGAGGCCCACGGTACGGGCACCACGCTGGGCGACCCGATCGAGGCCCAGGCCCTGCTCGCCACGTACGGCCAGGAGCGGGACGCGGAGCGGCCGTTGCTGCTCGGCTCCATCAAGTCCAACATGGGCCACACCCAGGCCGCAGCTGGTGTCGCGGGTGTGATGAAGATGATCCTCGCCATGCGGCACGGGGTGCTTCCGAAGACCCTGCACGCGGACGAGCCGTCGCCGCATGTCGACTGGTCGGCGGGCGCGGTCGCGCTGCTGACGGATCAGGTGGCATGGCCGGAGACCGGTCGCCCGCGCCGCGCGGGCGTGTCGTCGTTCGGCATCAGCGGTACCAATGTGCACACCATCATCGAGCAGGCGCCGGAGGCGGCGGCGGAGGAGCCTCCGGCGGCCCCCGCCGCCCCGCCCGCCGTGGTGCCGTGGGTGCTGTCGGGGCGCAGTGAGGCCGCGCTGCGGGCCCAGGCCGAGCGGCTGGTCGCCCATGCGACGGACCGGCCTGAGCTGGACGCGGTCGACCTGGGCTACTCGCTGGCCACCGGCCGATCGGCCTTCGACCACCGTGCGGTGGTGGTGGCCGAGGACCGGGACGGGCTGCTGAAGGCTCTGGGGGCGCTGGCCGAGGGACGTCGCGCCGCGGCGCTCGTCCAGGGTTCGGTGGCCGGCGGCAAGGTGGCGTTCCTGTTCACGGGGCAGGGGAGTCAGCGGCTGGGGATGGGGCGTGAGCTGTATGACGCCTATCCGGTGTTCGCCGAGGCGCTGGACGCGGTGTGCGGTGAGTTGGACGCGCACCTTGAACGGCCACTGAAGGGCGTCCTGTTCGGGGATGATGCCGAGGCGCTGGATCAGACGGGGGTCACTCAGCCTGCGTTGTTCGCGGTTGAGGTGGCGTTGTTCCGGCTGGTGGAGGCGTGGGGTCTGCGTGCGGACTTCCTGTCGGGCCACTCGATTGGTGAGTTGGCCGCCGCGCATGTGGCGGGTGTGCTGTCGCTGGCGGATGCGGCGAAGTTGGTGGCGGCGCGTGGCCGTTTGATGCAGGAGCTTCCGACCGGTGGCGCGATGATCGCGGTGCAGGCGTCGGAGGCCGAGGTGGCGCCGCTGCTGACCGAGCGGGTCAGCATTGCCGCGCTGAACGGGCCGACGTCGGTCGTGATCGCCGGTGATGAGGACGCGGCGCTTGAGATCGCGGCGGGCTTTGAGGCACAGGGTCGGAAGACCAAGCGGCTGACGGTCAGCCACGCGTTCCACTCGCCGCGTATGGACGGGATGCTGGACGCCTTCCGTGCGGTGGCCGAGGGGCTGACGTACGAGGCTCCGCGCATCCCGATCGTGTCGAATCTGACCGGTGGCGTGGTGTCCGCCGAGGAGATCACCAGCCCGGACTTCTGGGTGCGCCACGTGCGCGAGGCCGTGCGCTTCCTCGATGGGGTGCGGACCCTTGAGACGCAGGGCGTCTCCACGTTCGTCGAGCTGGGTCCGGACGGTGTGCTCACCGCCATGGCCCAGCAGTGTGTGACCGGCGAGGACGCCGCGTTCGCCGCCGTGCTGCGCAAGGGCCGTCCCGAGGCCAGGACGCTGACCACCGCCATCGCCCGGGCGCATGTCCGTGGTGTGGCGGTCGACTGGGACGCCGTCTTCGCCGGTACGGGTGCGGCTCGGGTCGACCTGCCCACGTACGCCTTCCAGTACGCGCGCTACTGGCCCGAGCTCCCGGCCGCTGCCCTGGGCGGTACGGCCGGGCTGGGGCTGGCGACCGTCGACCATCCGCTGGTCGGGGCCGCCGTGCCGCTGGCCGGTGGCGAGGGGTTGCTGCTCACGGGCCGACTGGGCGTCGACACGCATCCGTGGCTGCTCGACCACGCGGTGATGGGTTCGGTGTTGCTGCCGGGAACGGCCTTTGTGGAGCTGGCGGTTCGTGCCGGTGACCAGGTGGGTTGTGACCAGGTGGAGGAGTTGACGCTGGAGGCGCCGCTGGTGCTTCCGGAGGTGGGCGGCGTTCAGCTTCAGCTGTCGGTGGGCGCGGCTGACGATTCCGGTCGTCGTGCGTTCGAGGTGTACTCGCGGTTCGAGGACGCGGCCGCCGATGAGCCGTGGCTGCGCCATGCCTCCGGTGCGCTGGTGGAGGGCGCTTCGGCGCCGTCGTTCGACCTGAGCGCATGGCCTCCGGCGGGTGCGACGCCGGTCGAGCTCGATGGTCTGTATGAGGGCATGGCGGGTCTGGGGCTCGCTTACGGCCCGGTGTTCCAGGGGCTGACGTCCGCGTGGCGGCTGGGTGACGAGGTCTTCGCGGAGCTGGAGCTGCCGGAGGACGCGCGGTCCGAGGCGGGCGCGTTCGGTCTGCATCCGGCGCTGCTGGACTCCGCGCTGCACGCGGTCGGGCTTGGCGGTCTGGTCGAGGGTGCGGACGGGGCGCGGTTGCCGTTTGCGTGGGCTGGTGTGTCGTTGCATGCGGTGGGTGCTTCGGTGCTGCGGGTGCGGTTGTCGTCGGCGGGTGCGGATGCGGTGTCGTTGGCGGTGGCTGATGGTGCTGGGCGTGCGGTGTTGTCGGTGGATTCGCTGGTGTTGCGGCCGGTGTCCGTCGAGCAGATCCAGGGTGCGCGGGGTGGCCGTCAGGAGTCGTTGTTCCGGCTTGACTGGGTCGAGGTGTCGGCTCAGGGTCCGGCGGGGCGTTGGGCGTTGCTGGGGTCGGATGTGCTCGATCTGGCGTCGGCCGGGCAGCGGTTCGACACCTATGCCGACCTGGACGCGCTGGCTGCGGCGGTCGAGTCCGGTGCTGCGCTGCCGGACGACGTGGTGGTCGCCCTGCCCTCGAACGGTGCGGCAATTCCAGCCCGTCCGGCGATTGAGGACCGGGGTCCTGGGGCGGAGCCCCAGGTTGCCGCCGACGCCGTGCACCACGCCACCGCCCAGGCGCTTGACCTGCTGCAACGGTGGCTGAATGACGACCGTTTCACGAACTCGCGGCTGGTCCTGCTGACCTCGGGTGCCGTGGCGGCCGGTGCGGACGAGCCGGTGGCCGATCTGGTCCATGCCGCCGTCTGGGGCCTGGCCCGCTCCGCCGAGTCGGAGAACCCGGGCCGGTTCGTCCTGGTCGACGTCGACGGCGCGGCCGATTCGCTGAGGGCGGTGCCGGACGCGTTGGCGTCGGGCGAGCCGCAGGTGGCCGTACGGGACGGGGTGCTGCGGGCACCGCGCCTGGCGCGGGCCGCCGCCGCGGGCTCGGGTTCCGGGGAGGACGCGCCGGAGTTCGACGCCGACGGCACGGTCCTGGTGACCGGTGCGAGTGGCACACTGGGCGGTCTGCTGGCCCGCCACTTGGTGGTGGAGCGTGGCGTACGGCGGCTGCTGCTGGTGAGCCGCCGTGGTGGCGAGGCTCCGGGCGCGGCCGAACTCAGCGCTGAACTGACTGAGCTGGGCGCTGCGGTGCGATGGGCGGCGTGTGATGTCGCCGATCGTGACCAGTTGGCAGAGGTGCTCAGGGCGATTCCGGCGGAGCATCCGCTGACGGCCGTGGTGCATACGGCCGGTGTGCTGGATGACGGCGTGTTCGGTTCGCTGACGTCGGAGCGGTTGGAGCGGGTGCTGCGTCCGAAGGTGGACGCGGCCTGGAATCTGCATGAGCTGACCCGCGACCTCGACCTCTCCGCGTTCGTGCTCTTCTCCTCCGCCGCCGGTGTCTTCGGCAATGCGGGGCAGGGCAACTACGCCGCCGCCAACGCCTTCCTGGACGCGCTGGCTCAGCATCGTGCGGCGCGTGGCCTGCCCGGCACCTCGCTGGCCTGGGGTCTGTGGGCCGACTCCAGCGCGATGACCGGTGAGTTGGACGACGCGGATGTGTCCCGGATGAGCCGGGGCGGTGTCCTCGCGCTGTCCGCGACCGAGGGTCTGGAGCTGTTCGACGCCGCGGGCCGCCTCGGCGAGGCGCTGCTGGTGCCGATGGCGCTGGACATGGCCGCGCTCCGGGCGCAGGCGGCCGGCGGTGCGCTGGCGCCGCTGTTCCGTGGGCTGGTGCGGGTTCCGGCGCGGCGTGCGGCAGAGGGTGCGGCGGCGTCGGGTGCGCTGGCGGGGCGGCTCGCCGGGCTGGACGCGGCCGAGCAGCTCGATGTGCTGCTGGACCTGGTGCGGACGAACGTCGCGACGGTGCTCGGATATGCCGGACCGGAGACGGTTGACCCCGACCGCTCCTTCCGTGAGCTGGGCTTTGACTCGCTCACGGCGGTGGAGCTGCGGAATGCGCTGGGTGCGGTGAGTGAGCTGCGGCTGCCCGCGACGCTGGTCTTCGACTACCCGACGCCGATGGTGTTGGCGGAGTTCCTGCGCGCCGAGGTGGTCGGTGCGGCGGCTGCCGTGGCGGGCCCGGTTGTGGTGGCTGCCGCGGATGATGAGCCGATCGCGATCGTGGGGCTGGGTTGCCGTTATCCGGGCGGGGTGGAGACCCCGGAGGATCTGTGGCGGCTGGTCATGGAGGGCCGGGACGCCATCTCGGAATTCCCGACCGACCGCGGCTGGGACCTCGGGGCGCTCTACCACGAGGACCCGGACCACAGCGGTACGAGCTACGCCCGCGAGGGCGGCTTCGTGGAGGAGGCCGGCCACTTCGACCCGGCGTTCTTCGGTATCTCGCCGCGTGAGGCCCTCGCGATGGATCCGCAGCAGCGGTTGCTGCTGGAGACGTCGTGGGAGGCGTTCGAGCGCGCCGGGATTGATCCGGGTGTGCTGCGCGGCAGCCGTACCGGTGTGTTCGCGGGCGTCATGTACCACGACTACGCCTCGCTGCTGGAGCGGGTGCCGGAGGGAGTCGAAGGCTTCCTCGGTACGGGCAATGCGGCGAGTGTGATTTCGGGGCGGTTGGCGTACACGTTTGGTCTTGAGGGGCCGACGATTACGGTGGATACGGCGTGTTCGTCGTCGTTGGTGGCGTTGCATCTGGCGGTTCAGGCGCTGCGGAACGGTGAGTGTTCGCTGGCGTTGGCCGGTGGTGTGACGGTGATGGCGACTCCGGCGCCGTTTGTGGAGTTCAGTCGTCAGCGTGGGCTTGCGGGGGATGGCCGGTGCAAGGCGTTCTCTGCTGATGCGGATGGCACGGGCTGGTCCGAGGGTGCGGGCATGCTGCTGGTGGAGCGGCTGTCGGACGCGCGGAAGAACGGGCATCCGGTGCTGGCGGTCGTGCGGGGTTCCGCGATCAACCAGGACGGTGCGTCGAATGGTCTGACGGCGCCGAATGGTCCGTCGCAGCAGCGGGTGATTCGTCAGGCGTTGGCGAATGCGGGTCTGTCGACTGGTGATGTGGATGCGGTCGAGGCGCATGGCACGGGCACGTCGCTGGGTGACCCGATCGAGGCGCAGGCGCTGATGGCCACGTATGGCCAGGAGCGGGAGGCGGACAAGCCGCTCCTGCTCGGTTCGATCAAGTCGAACATGGGTCATACGCAGGCTGCTGCCGGTGTTGCGGGGATCATCAAGATGGTGATGGCGATGCGGCATGGTGTGTTGCCGCGGACGCTGCATGCTCAGGAGCCGTCGCCGCATATTGACTGGTCGGCGGGTGCGGTGTCGTTGTTGCAGGAGTCGGTGGAGTGGCCGGAGTCGGGTCGTCCCCGGCGGGCGGCTGTCTCCTCGTTCGGCTTCAGTGGCACCAACGCGCACACGATCATCGAGCAGGCCCCGGCAGCCATCGAGGACGAGGCCTCGGGTGAGGTGGCGACCGCACCTGGCGTGACGTCGTGGCCGCTGTCGGCGAAGACCGCCGACGCGCTGCGTGCGCAGGCCGTGCGGCTCCGTTCCTATCTGGACGAGCGGCCGGAGATCGCACCGGCCGACCTCGGCTACTCACTCGCGACCACGCGCGCCGCGCTGGACCACCGCGCGGTGCTGGTGGCCGACGACCGCGAGGGTTTCCTGCGCGGTCTGGACGCCTTGGCGCGCGGCGAGTCCGGTGCGGAGGTGATCCAGGGATCGGCCGCCGGTGGCAAGGTGGCGTTCCTGTTCACGGGGCAGGGGAGCCAGCGGCTCGGCATGGGCCGTGAGCTGTACGACGCCTACCCGGTGTTCGCCGAGGTGTTCGACGCGGTCTGCGATGCGCTGGACGCGCATCTTGAGCAGCCGCTGAAGACAGTGCTGTTCGGGGATGACGCCGAGGCGCTGGACCAGACCGGGTTCACCCAGCCCGCACTGTTCGCCATCGAGGTGGCGCTGTTCCGGCTGGTCGCGACCTGGGGTCTGAAGGCCGACTTCCTCTCCGGCCACTCCATCGGCGAGCTGGCCGCCGCCCATGTGGCGGGTGTCCTCTCCCTGGCGGACGCGGCGAAGCTGGTGGCCGCGCGTGGGCGGCTGATGCAGGAGCTTCCGGCCGGTGGCGCGATGATCGCCATCCAGGCGTCGGAAGACGAGGTACTGCCGCTGCTGACCGAGCGGGTCAGCATTGCCGCGCTCAACGGCCCGACCTCCGTGGTCATCGCCGGTGATGAGGACGTGGCTCAGGAGATCGCGGCGTCGTTCGAGGCGCAGGGCCGGAAGACCAAGCGGCTCACGGTCAGCCACGCGTTCCACTCCCCGCGCATGGACGGGATGCTGGACGCGTTCCGCGAGGTCGCGCAGGGCCTGACGTACGAAGCCCCGCGCATCCCGATCGTCTCCAACCTGACCGGGACCGTGGTCTCCGCCGAGGAGATCACGACCCCCGACTTCTGGGTGCGCCACGTCCGCGAAGCCGTGCGCTTCCTCGACGGTGTCCGGACGATGGAAGCCCAGGGCGTCACCACCTACCTCGAACTCGGCCCCGACGGTGTCCTCACCGCCATGGCCCAGGAGTGCGTCACCGACGCCGAGGCCGACGCCGCCTTCGCCGCCGTATTGCGGGCCGGGCGACCCGAGGCGCGGTCGGTCCACGCCGCCATCGCCCGGGCGCACGTCCGTGGTGTGGCAGTCGACTGGGAGGCGTTCTTCGCCGGTACGGGTGCGGCTCGGGTCGAGCTGACCGACCTGCCGACGTACGCCTTCCAGCGCCGCCGGTACTGGCCGCAGGCGTCGGCGTACGGCGTCGGCGGTACGGCGGGACTCGGCCTCGCCGCCGCCGACCACCCGCTCGTGGGTGCCGTCGTACCGCTCGCGGGTGGCGATGGGCTGCTGCTGACCGGGCGGATCTCGGTGCAGACGCATCCGTGGCTGCTCGACCACGCGGTGATGGGTTCGGTGTTGCTGCCGGGAACGGCCTTTGTGGAGCTGGCGGTTCGTGCCGGTGACCAGGTGGGTTGTGACCAGGTGGAGGAGTTGACGCTGGAGGCGCCGCTGGTGCTTCCGGAGGTGGGCGGCGTTCAGCTTCAGCTGTCGGTGGGTGCGCCGGACGATTCTGGCCGCCGTGCGTTCGAGGTGTACTCGCGGTTCGAGGACGCGGCCGCCGATGAGCCGTGGCTGCGCCACGCCTCCGGTGCGCTCGTGGCGGGCGCCCCGACGCCGTCGTTCGACCTGAGCGCATGGCCGCCGGCCGGTGCGACGCCGGTCGAGCTCGATGGTCTGTATGAGGGCATGGCGGGTCTCGGTCTCGCCTATGGCCCGGTGTTCCAGGGGCTGACGTCCGCGTGGCGGCTCGACGGCGAGGTCTACGCCGAGCTGGAGCTGCCGGAGGACGGACAGTCCGACGCGGGGCTGTTCGGGCTGCATCCCGCGCTGCTGGACTCCGCGCTGCACGCGGTCGGGCTTGGCGGTCTGGTCGAGGGTGCGGACGGGGCGCGGTTGCCGTTTGCGTGGGCTGGTGTGTCGTTGCATGCGGTGGGTGCTTCGGTGCTGCGGGTGCGGTTGTCGTCGGCGGGTGCGGATGCGGTGTCGTTGGCGGTGGCTGATGGTGCTGGGCGTGCGGTGTTGTCGGTGGATTCGCTGGTGTTGCGGCCGGTGTCCGTCGAGCAGATCCAGGGTGCGCGGGGTGGCCGTCAGGAGTCGTTGTTCCGGCTTGACTGGGTCGAGGTGTCGGCTCAGGGTTTGGCGGGGCGTTGGGCGTTGCTGGGGTCGGATGTGCTCGATCTGGCGTCGGCCGGGCAGCGGTTCGACACCTATGCCGACCTGGACGCGCTGGCTGCGGCGGTCGAGTCCGGTGTGACGCTGCCGGATGACGTGGTGGTCGCCCTGCCCTCGAACGGTTCGGCAATTTCAGCCCGTCCGGCGATTGAGGACCGGGGTCCTGGGGCGGAGCCCCAGGTTGCCGCCGACGCGGTGCACCGCGCCACCGTCCAGGCGCTGAGCCTGCTGCAACGGTGGCTGAATGACGACCGTTTCACGAACTCGCGGCTGGTCCTGCTGACCTCGGGTGCCGTGGCGGCCGGTACCGACGAGCCGGTGGCCGATCTGGTCCATGCCGCCGTCTGGGGCCTGGTGCGCTCGGCCGAGTCGGAGAACCCGGGCCGGTTCGTCCTGGTCGATGTCGACGGCGCGGCCGGTTCGCTGTCGGCGGTCGCGGGCGCACTGGGGTCCGGTGAACCGCAGGTGGCGGTACGGGACGGGGTGCTGCGGGCGCCGCGTCTGGCGCGGGCCGCCGTGGACACCGAACAGCCGATCGAGGTCGATGCCGAGGGCACGGTGCTGGTCACCGGTGCGAGTGGCACGCTGGGTGGTCTGCTGGCCCGCCACCTGGTGGTGGAGCGTGGCGTACGGCAGCTGCTGCTGGTGAGCCGTCGTGGCGATCAGGCGCCGGGCGCGGCCGAACTCAGCTCTGAGCTCTCCGAGTTGGGCGCGAGCGTGCGCTGGGCGGCGTGCGATGTGGCGGACCGGGACGCGCTGGCCGCGACCCTCGCGGACGTCCCCGCCGAGCATCCGCTGACGGCGGTCGTGCACACGGCCGGTGTACTGGATGACGGGGTGGTCGGTTCGCTGACGCCGGAGCGGTTGGAGCGGGTGCTGCGTCCGAAGGTGGACGCGGCCTGGAATCTGCATGAGCTGACCCGCGACCTCGACCTCTCCGCGTTCGTGCTCTTCTCCTCCGCCGCTGGTGTCTTCGGCAATGCGGGGCAGGGCAACTACGCCGCCGCCAACGCCTACCTGGACGCCCTCGCCCAGCACCGCCGGGCGCACGGTCTGGCCGGCACCTCGCTGGCCTGGGGCCTGTGGGCCGACTCCAGCGCGATGACCGGTGAGTTGGACGAGGCCGATGTGTCCCGGATGAGCCGGGGCGGCGTCGCCGCGCTGACCGCCACCGAGGGCCTGGAGCTGTTCGACGCCGCGTACCGCACGGACGAGGCGCTGCTCGTGCCCGTCCGGCTGGACCTGGCCGTGCTGCGCGCCGAGGCGGCGTCGGCCGGTGTGGTCGCGCCGCTGCTGCGGGGGCTGGTGCGGGTTCCGGCGCGCCGTGCGGCGGAAGGTGCGGCGGCGTCGGGTGCGCTGGCGGGGCGGCTCGCCGGGCTGAGCGAGGCCGAGCAGCTCGACGCGCTGCTGGAGCTGGTCCGTACGCAGGTCGCCGGCGTACTCGGCCATGACTCGCTGGACACCGTCGAACCGCATCGCTCCTTCCGTGAGCTGGGCTTTGACTCGCTCACGGCGGTGGAGCTGCGGAACGCGCTGGGTGCGGTGAGTGAGCTGCGGCTGCCCGCGACGCTGGTCTTCGACTACCCGACGCCGATGGTGTTGGCGGAGTTCCTGCGCGCCGAGGTGGTGGGTGCGGCTGCCGCGGTGTCCGGGCCGGTTGTGGTGGCTGCCGCGGACGATGAGCCGATCGCGATCGTGGGGCTGGGTTGCCGTTATCCGGGCGGGGTGGAGACCCCGGAGGATCTGTGGCGGCTGGTCATGGAGGGCCGCGACGCGATCTCCGAGTTCCCCACCGACCGCGGCTGGGATCTGGATGGGCTCTACCACCCGGACCCCGACCACCCGGGCACCTCGTACTCCCGCGAGGGCGGCTTCGTCGACCGGGCGGGCCACTTCGATCCGGCGTTCTTCGGTATCTCGCCGCGTGAGGCCCTTGCGATGGACCCGCAGCAGCGGTTGCTGCTGGAGACCTCCTGGGAGGCGTTCGAGCGGGCCGGAATCGCCCCGGGTGCGCTGCGCGGCAGCCGGACGGGTGTCTTCGCCGGTGTGATGTACCACGACTACGCCTCCTCGGTGCCGGCGCTTCCGGAAGGCGTGGAGGGATTCGTCGGTACGGGCAACGCGGGAAGTGTGATTTCGGGGCGGTTGGCGTACACGTTTGGTCTTGAGGGGCCGACGATTACGGTGGATACGGCGTGTTCGTCGTCGTTGGTGGCGTTGCATCTGGCGGTTCAGGCGCTGCGGAACGGTGAGTGTTCGCTGGCGCTCGCGGGTGGTGTGACGGTGATGGCGACTCCGGCGCCGTTTGTGGAGTTCAGTCGTCAGCGTGGGCTTGCGGGGGATGGCCGGTGCAAGGCGTTCTCTGCTGATGCGGATGGCACGGGCTGGTCCGAGGGTGCGGGCATGCTGCTGGTGGAGCGGCTGTCGGACGCGCGGAAGAACGGGCATCCGGTGCTGGCGGTCGTGCGGGGTTCCGCGATCAACCAGGACGGTGCGTCGAATGGTCTGACGGCGCCGAATGGTCCGTCGCAGCAGCGGGTGATTCGTCAGGCGTTGGCGAATGCGGGTCTGTCGACTGGTGATGTGGATGCGGTCGAGGCGCATGGCACGGGCACGTCGCTGGGTGACCCGATCGAGGCGCAGGCGCTGATGGCCACGTATGGCCAGGAGCGGGAGGCGGACAAGCCGCTCCTGCTCGGTTCGATCAAGTCGAACATGGGTCATACGCAGGCTGCTGCCGGTGTTGCGGGGATCATCAAGATCGTGATGGCGATGCGGCATGGTGTGTTGCCGCGGACGCTGCATGCCCAGGAGCCGTCGCCGCATATTGACTGGTCGGCGGGTGCGGTGTCGTTGTTGCAGGAGTCGGTGGAGTGGCCGGAGTCGGGTCGTCCCCGGCGGGCGGCTGTCTCCTCGTTCGGCTTCAGTGGCACCAACGCGCACACGATCATCGAGCAGGCCCCTGAGCCCGAACCGGCGGAGGCTCCCACCGCCCCGGTCGTCCAGCCGTCCGTGCTGCCGTGGATGCTCTCCGGCAAGAACACCGACGCGCTGCGCGCCCAGGCCGGGCGGTTGCTGGCCGATGTCGAGCGGCGGCCGGAGCTGTCGCTGACCGACCTGGCGTACTCGCTCGCGACCACGCGCGCCGCGCTGGACCACCGTGCGGTGGTCGTCGGCGGGGACCGGGCCGGGCTGGTCTCGGGCCTGGAGGCACTGGCACATGGCGAGTCGGCGGCCGGGCTCACCGAAGGCGCGGTGGCGGACGGCAAGGTGGCGTTCCTGTTCACCGGGCAGGGGAGCCAGCGGCTCGATATGGGCCGTGAGCTGTACGACGCCTACCCGGCGTTCGCCGAGGCGTTCGACGCGGTCTGCGACGAGCTGGACACCCACCTCGAACGGCCCCTGAAGACGGTGCTGTTCGGGGATGACGCCGAGGCGCTGGACCAGACCGGGTTCACCCAGCCCGCACTGTTCGCCATCGAGGTGGCGCTGTTCCGGCTGGTCGCGACCTGGGGTCTGAAGGCCGACTTCCTGTCCGGCCACTCCATCGGCGAGCTGGCCGCCGCCCATGTGGCGGGTGTCCTCTCTCTCGCGGACGCGGCGAAGCTGGTGGCCGCACGTGGCCGCCTGATGCAGGAACTGCCCGCCGGTGGCGCGATGATCGCCATCCAGGCGTCCGAGGACGAGGTGCTGCCACTGCTCACCGACCGTGTGAGCGTCGCCGCCCTCAACGGGCCCACATCCGTCGTCATCGCGGGCGACGAGGACGCTGCCGAGCGGATCGCGGCGGGCTTCGAGACGCAGGGTCGGAAGACCAAGCGGCTCACGGTCAGCCATGCGTTCCACTCCCCGCGCATGGACGGGATGCTGGACGCGTTCCGCGAGGTCGCGCAGGGCCTGACGTACGAAGCCCCGCGCATCCCGATCGTCTCCAACCTCACCGGGACCGTGGTCTCCGCCGAGGAGATCACGACGCCCGACTTCTGGGTGCGCCACGTCCGCGAAGCCGTCCGCTTCCTCGACGGTGTCCGCACCCTCGAAGCCCAGGGCGTCACCACCTACCTCGAACTCGGCCCCGACGGTGTCCTCACCGCCATGGCCCAGGAGTGCGTCACCGACGCCGAGGCCGACGCCGCCTTCGCCGCCGCGCTGCGCAAGGACCGCACCGAGGCCGAGACGCTGACGGCCGCCATCGCCCGGGCGCACGTCCGTGGTGTGGCAGTCGACTGGGAGGCGTTCTTCGGGGGGACCGGCGCCCGGCGCACCGAGCTGCCGACGTACCCCTTCCAGCGCGAGCGCTACTGGCTGGAGGCTCCCGCCGGAGCCGTGGGCGACGTGGTCTCGGCCGGTCTCGGCTCGGCCGATCACCCGCTGCTGGGCGCGGCGGTGGATCTGCCCGACTCCGAGGGCTTCCTCTTCACGGGCCGGCTCTCGCTCCGTACGCACCCGTGGCTGGCGGACCACGCCGTCATGGACACCGTGATGCTGCCCGGTACGGCCCTGGTCGAGCTGGCGGTGCGCGCCGGTGACCAGGTCGGCTGCGATCTGCTGGACGAGCTGACCCTCGAAGCGCCGCTGATCCTTCCGGAGCGTGGCGGGGTGCAGCTGCGGGTCGCCGTGGACGAGCCCGACGGCCCCGAGGGGCGGCGCGCGCTGACCGTCTACTCGCGGCTGGAGGACGCCGCCGACGAGCCGTGGATCCGGCACGCCTCCGGTGTGCTCACGGTCTCCGGCTCCGCCACCGTGAACACCGCCACCGCGGAATGGCCCCCGGCCGCCACCACGGCCACCGACCTCGAACCGCTCGACGTGGACGGGCTGTACGACGGCTTCGCCGCGCTCGGCCTCGCCTACGGGCCGGTGTTCCAGGGGCTGCGGGCCGCCTGGCGGCGCGGCGACGAGGTGTTCGCCGAGGTGGCGCTCGACGAGGACCGGCAGGGCGAGGCCCGTGCGTACGGGCTGCACCCGGCGCTGCTGGACGCCGCGCTGCACACGGTGGCGCTCGGCGGGTTCTTCCCGGCCGAGGAGGCGGGCCGGGCCCGGCTGCCGTTCTCGTGGGACGCCGTACGGCTGCACGCGGTCGGCGCGACCGCGCTGCGGGTGCGGGTCTCCCCGTCCGGGCAGGGCGCGGTGGCGCTGGAGATCACTGACGAGGCCGGTAACCCGGTCGTGTCGGTCGGCTCCCTGGCGCTGCGGCCGCTGGACGCCGAGCAGTTCGCGGCCGCCCGTACCGCACACCACGAGGCGCTGTTCCGGCTCGACTGGGCCGCGCTGCCCGCGCCCGCCGAGCCGCAGCGGTCGGAGGACACCGCCCTGTGGGCCGTCCTGGACGGCACCGGCGGCGATCTGAAGATCACGGCCGCGCTGACGGACGCGGACACCGGTATCGAGGCCGAGACCTACGCGGGGCTCTCCGCGCTCGCCGAGGCGGTCGAGACCGAGGGGATCGCGCCCGACGTGGTCCTCGTGCCGTGCCTGCCCGACCTGGGCACGCCCGGGGACACCGCGGGCGCCGCGCACACCGTCGTCCGGCGGACGCTGGCGCTGGTCCAGGAGTGGATCGCGGACGAGCGGTTCGCCGACTCCCGGCTGGTGCTCCTCACCCGTGGCGCGGTGGCCGTGACCACCTCCGACGAGACAGGGGCCGAAGGGGCCGAAGGTGTGGACGACCTGACCCACGCCGCCGCCTGGGGTCTGGTGCGGTCGGCGCAGGCCGAGCACCCGGGCCGCTTCGTCCTGGTGGATGTCCACGGTGACCCGGCCGACGGCACCGCCAACGGCTGGCTCCCCGCCCTGGTCACAGGGCTGCGCACGGACGAGCCGCAGCTCGCCGTCCGTGCCGGGACCGTCCACGCACCGCGCCTCGCGCGGGTGGCGGCCCTGGACGAGACGGCCGTGCCCGGTCTCGACCCGAACGGCACCGTGCTGATCACCGGCGCGTCCGGCACCCTGGGCGGGCAGCTCGCCCGCCATCTGGTGACCGAGCGCGGCGCCCGCCACCTGCTGCTGACCAGCCGCCGTGGCGCGGAGGCGACGGGCGCCGCCGAACTGGCCGCCGAGCTGGGCGCGTTGGGCGCCGAGGCCACCTGGGCGGCGTGCGACGCGGCCGACCGGGACGCGCTCGCCGGCCTCCTGGCGGACATCCCCGCCGACCACCCGCTCACCGCCGTGATCCACGCGGCGGGCGTGCTGGACGACGGGATCATCGAATCCCTCACCCCGGAGCGGGTCGAGCGGGTGCTGCGGCCCAAGGTGGACGCGGCGTGGAACCTCCACGAGCTGACCCGCGACAGCGACCTCTCCGCCTTCGTGCTGTTCTCCTCGGCGGCCGGTGTCTTCGGCAACCCGGGACAGGGCAACTACGCGGCGGCCAACACCTTCCTGGACGCCCTCGCCCAGCACCGCCGCGCCCAGGGCCTGCCCGCCACCTCCCTGGCCTTCGGCCTGTGGGAGGACGACGGCGGCATGGCCGCGACCCTCGCCGACGCCGACCGGCAGCGGATGAGCCGCGGCAGCATGGGCGCGCTGAGCACCGCCGAGGGCCTGGCGCTGTTCGACGTGTCCGCCCTCGCCGGACACGCGGTGCTGATCCCCGCCGCCCTGGACATAGCCGCCCTGCGCGCCCAGTCCACGGGCGGGGTCGCCCCGCTGCTGCGCGGGCTGATCCGTACCCCCGTACGGCGGGCCGCGGCCGGTGGCGGCGGGGCGGACGAGGCGGCGGGCCTCGCCGAGCGGCTCGCGGGCATGTCCGCGGCCGAGCGGGACCGCTTCCTGCTCAACCTGGTCTGCGGCCAGGTGGCCACCGTGCTCGGCTACGGCAGCGCGGCCGCGATCGAACCCGGCGCGGCCTTCAAGGAGCTGGGCTTCGACTCGCTCACCGCCGTCGAACTCCGCAACCGGCTCGGCGCGGCCACCGGGCTCCGGCTGCCCGCCACGCTGATCTTCGACTACCCGACCCCCGACGCCCTCACCGACCATCTGCGCGCGGAACTCCCGCACGGGGACGGCGGCGGCCCGTCGGTGTTCGGCGAACTCGACCGCCTGGAAGCCGCCCTGGCGGTGGCCGCCGACGACAGCGTGACCCGCTCCAGGATCACCATGCGCCTCCAGGCGCTCCTGGCGAAGTGGAACGACGCCCAGGAAGCGACCGGAGACGGCGACACCGACGACCACGACCTCGAATCCGCGACCGACGATGAGCTCTTCGACCTGCTCGACGACGAACTCGGCTCCTCCTGAACGGGAGCGTTCTGAACACATGAGCACCCCCTCCCTCTTCGCAAGGAGCCGACGCAATGGTGAATAACGAGGACAAGCTCCGGGATTACCTCAAGCGGGCCACCGCCGACCTGCGTCAGGCCCGCCGACAGCTGCGCGAGGTCGAGGAGCGGCACCAGGAGCCGATCGCGATCGTCGCGATGAGCTGCCGCTACCCGGGCGGTGTGCGCACCCCCGAGGAGCTGTGGCAGCTCGTCCTGGGCGGCGAGGACGCCATCTCCGGCTTCCCCACGGACCGTGGCTGGGACATCGAGTCGCTCTATGACGCCGACCCCGACCAGGCGGGCGCCAGCTATGTGAACGAGGGCGGCTTCCTCTACGACGCGGGCGGCTTCGACCCCACGCTCTTCGGGATCTCGCCGCGCGAGGCCATGGCGATGGACCCGCAGCAGCGGCTGCTGCTGGAGACGTCCTGGGAGGCGTTCGAGCGGGCCGGGGTCGACCCGACCGGGCTGCGCGGCAGCCGGACCGGCGTCTTCGCGGGCGTGATGTACCACGACTACACCTCGCGGCTCGACTCCGTGCCCGAGGGCGTCGAGGGCTTCCTCGGCACCGGCAGCTCCGGCTCCATCGCCTCCGGCCGGGTGTCGTACACCTTCGGTCTGGAGGGCCCGGCGGTCACCGTCGACACCGCGTGCTCGTCGTCGCTGGTCACCCTGCACATGGCGGTCCAGGCGCTGCGCAACGGCGAATGCTCGCTCGCGCTCGCGGGCGGTGTCACGGTGATGGCCACCCCCTCGACGTTCACCGAGTTCAGCCGGCAGCGCGGACTCGCCGCCGACGGCCGCTGCAAGCCCTTCGCCGCCGCCGCGGACGGCACCGGCTGGGGCGAGGGCGTGGGCATGCTGCTGGTCGAGCGGCTGTCGGACGCGCGGAAGAACGGCCACCCGGTGCTGGCGATCGTCCGCGGAAGCGCCATCAACCAGGACGGCGCCTCCAACGGGCTCACCGCGCCCAACGGGCCGTCCCAGCAGCGCGTCATCCACCAGGCGCTCACCAACGGCCGCCTCTCCGCGGCCGACGTCGACGCCGTGGAGGCACACGGCACCGGTACCACGCTGGGCGACCCGATCGAGGCGCAGGCGCTGCTGGCCACCTACGGCCAGGAGCACACCGAGGACCGGCCGCTGCTGCTCGGCTCCATCAAGTCCAACATCGGGCACACCCAGGCGGCGGCCGGTGTCGCCGGCATCATCAAGATGGTCATGGCCATCCGCCACGGCGTCCTGCCCAGGACCCTGCACATCGACGAGCCGACCCCGCATGTCGACTGGTCGGCGGGCGCGGTGTCGCTGCTCGCCGAGACCACCCCGTGGCCGGAGACCGACCACCCGCGCCGGGCCGCCGTCTCCTCCTTCGGCTTCAGCGGCACCAACGCGCACACCATCCTGGAGCAGGCCCCCGCCGAGGAGATCGAGGAGGCCGAGGAAGCCACCGAGCGACCGGCCCCGTCGGCCAAGCGGCTGGATGTGGTGCCGTGGGCGGTGTCCGGCAAGAGCGCGGCGGCGCTGCGCGCCCAGGCACAGCGGCTGCTGGCCCACATCGAGGCCGACCCCGGGCTGAGCCCGGCCGACGTGGGCCTCTCGCTGACCACCACCCGGGCCCAGCTCGACCACCGCGCCGTGGTGCGCGGCCACGACCGCGCCGAGCTGCTGGCCGGGCTCACCGCCCTGGCCGAGGGCGGTATGGCGGCGGGCGTCGCACAGGGCTCGGTCGTCGGCGGCCGGACGGCGTTCGTGTTCCCCGGGCAGGGGTCGCAGTGGGCCGGTATGGCGGTCGGGCTGATGGACGCCTCGCCGGTGTTCGCCGCGCGGATCGAGGAGTGTGCCGCGGCGCTGGCGGAGTTCACCGACTGGTCGTTGGTGGAGGTGCTGCGCGGGGCGGAGGGCGCGCCGTCGCTGGACCGGGTGGACGTCGTTCAGCCGGTGCTGTTCGCGGTCATGGTGTCCTTGGCGGAGCTGTGGCGTTCGCTGGGTGTCGTCCCGGCGGCCGTGGTCGGCCACTCGCAGGGTGAGATCGCCGCGGCGTGCGTGGCGGGGATTCTTTCTCTCAAGGACGCGGCGCGTGTGGTGGCGCTGCGGAGCCAGGCGATCGGCCGGGTGCTGGCGGGCAAGGGCGGCATGGTGTCCGTGGCGCTGCCGGTGGCGGAGGTTCGGGAACGCATCGCGGCGTGGGGCGAGGAGCGGATCTCCGTCGCCGCCGTCAACGGCCCCTCGTCGGCGGTGGTTTCGGGTGAGCCCGAGGCGCTGGACGAGCTCATCGCCGCGTGTGAGGCCGATGAGGTGCGGGCCCGCCGGGTGCCGGTGGACTACGCCTCGCACTCCGCGCAGGTCGAACTGCTCCGTGACGAGCTGCTGGAATTGCTCGCGCCCGTAGAGCCCAAGGCGGCCGAGGTGCCCTTCCTGTCCACCGTGACGGGGGAGTGGGTCGAGGGTCCGGAGCTGGACGCCGAGTACTGGTTCACCAACCTCCGCCGCACGGTGGAGCTGGAGGGCGCGGTCCGTCGCCTGCTGGACGAGGGCTTCGGCGCCTTCATCGAGTCCAGCGCCCACCCCGTCCTGACGATGGGTGTGCAGGAGACCGCCGAGGACGCGGGCCGTGAGGCCGCCGCGATCGGGTCGCTGCGCCGTGACGAGGGCGGCCTGGACCGCTTCTGGGCCTCCGTCGGCGAGGCATGGACGCGCGGTGTCAGCGTCGACTGGGAGGCGGTGTTCGACGGTACGGGCGCCGAGCGCGTCGGGCTGCCCACGTACGCCTTCCAGCACCAGCACTACTGGCTGGAGGCGGGCACCCCCGCCGCTGCCGCCACCGCCGCCGACCCCGTGGAGGCCCGCTTCTGGGAGGCCGTGGAGCGCGAGGACTGGCAGGCGCTCGCCGCCGAGCTGGACGTCGACGGCGACGAGCGGGTCAGCGCGCTGCTGCCCGCCCTGGCCACCTGGCGCAAGCAGAGCCGTGAGCAGTCCACGGTGGACGGCTGGCGCTACCGCGTCACCTGGAAGCCGCTCGCCGACGGGCAGCCCGCGCGGCTGTCCGGCGCCTGGCTCGTCGTCGCCCCGGCCACCGAGGACACCTGGACCGACGCGGCGGCCGGTGTGCTCGCCGAACGCGGCGCCGACGTACGGCGGATCGCCGTGGACACCGACGCCGACGGCCGCGACGAGCTGATCGAGCGGCTGCGGGCCGCGCTCACCGAAACCGACGGCATCCCGTTCGCCGGAGTGCTGTCGCTGCTGGCCCTCGACGGCCACCCGCACCCCCACCACCCCTCCGTCCCCGCCGGAGTGGCGGCGCAGCTCGCGCTCGTCCAGGCCCTGGGCGACGCCGAGATCGGCGCGCCGCTGTGGTCCGCCACCCGTGGGGCGGTCTCCGTGGGCCGTACGGACACCCTCGAATCCCCCGAGCAGGCGCTGGTCTGGGGGCTCGGCCGGGTGGCCGCGCTGGAGCACGGCGAGCGCTGGGGCGGTCTGGTCGACCTGCCCGGGGCGCCCGACGAGAAGGCGCTGGCCCGGCTGGTGACCGTGCTCGCCGGGGCCGAGGAGGAGGACCAGGTCGCGATCCGCGCCACCGGGCTGCTCGTCCGCCGTCTGGTGCGCGCCCCGCTGGCCGCCACGCCCGCCGTACGGTCCTGGGAGCCGGCCGGTACGACGCTGGTCACCGGCGGTACGGGCGCGCTGGGCGCCCATGTGGCGCGCTGGCTGGCCGCGGGCGGGGCCGAGCATCTGGTGCTCACCAGCCGCCGTGGTCTGGAGGCCCCGGGCGCGGCGGATCTGCGGTCCGAACTGACCGAGCTCGGCGCGAAGGTGACCATCGCCGCATGCGATGTGGCCGACCGCGCCCAGGTCGAGGCGCTGCTCGCCGACATCCCCGCCGAGCACCCGCTGACGGCCGTCGTCCACACGGCCGCCGTGCTGGACGACGGGGTGATCGAGGGCCTGACCCCGGACCAGGTGGACCGGGTGCTGAAGGTCAAGGTCGACGCCACCCGCCATCTGCACGAGCTGACCCGGGAGCTGGACCTCTCCGCGTTCGTGCTGTTCTCGTCCTTCGCGGCCACCTTCGGCGCGCCCGGCCAGGGCAACTACGCGCCGGGCAACGCCTTCCTGGACGCCTTCGCCGAGCACCGGCGCGCCCAGGGGCTGCCCGCCACCTCGCTGGCCTGGGGCCCGTGGGGCGAGGGCGGGATGGCCGAGGGCGGCGTCGGCGACCGGATGCGCCGCCACGGCGTCATCGAGATGGCGCCGCGGTCGGCCGTCACCGCGCTCCAGCACGCGCTGGACCGCGACGAGTCGGTGCTGACCGTGGTCGACATGGAGTGGAAGCGCTTCGTTCTCGCCTTCACCTCCGGCCGCTCCCGTCCGCTGCTGCACGACCTGCCCGAGGCGCGGGACGTCATCCAGGACATGGCCGGGGACGCCGAGGCGGACGGCGCGGGCGCGGTCGCGCTGGCGCAGCAGCTGGCCGGGGTGCCGGAGGCCGAGCGGGAGCGGCTGGTGCTGGAGCTGGTCCGCACCGCCGTCGCGGCCGTCCTCGGCTACGCGGGCGCGGACGACGTCGAGGCGGGCCGGGCCTTCAAGGAGCTGGGCTTCGACTCGCTCACCGCCGTCGAACTGCGCAACCGGCTCAGCGCCGCCAGCGGGCTGAAGCTGCCGCCGACCCTGATCTTCGACTACCCCACCCCCACGGTGCTCGCGCGCCATCTGCGCACCGAGATCGCGGGCGGGCAGCGGGCGGCCGTGGCCGCGCTGCCGACCGCGGCGGCGCTCGCCGACGACGAGCCCATCGCCATCGTCTCCATGAGCTGCCGCTTCCCGGGCGGTGTGCGCACCCCCGAGGAGCTGTGGCAGCTGCTCACCTCCGGTGGCGACGCGCTGTCGGAGTTCCCGGGCGACCGCGGCTGGGACATCGAGTCGCTGTACAACCCGGACCCGGACGCCCAGGGCACCAGCTACACCCGCGAGGGCGGATTCCTCACCGGGGCCGCCGACTTCGACCCCACCTTCTTCGGGATCTCGCCCCGTGAGGCCATGGCGATGGACCCGCAGCAGCGGCTGCTGCTGGAGACGTCCTGGGAGGCGTTCGAGCGGGCGGGCATCGACCCGGCCACGCTGCACGGCACCCCGTCCGGTGTCTTCGTCGGCACCAACGGCTCCGACTACTCCATCGTCATGCGCAACAACACCGAGGGCTACGAGGGCCACCTGGCCACCGGCAGCGCCGCGAGCGTCGTCTCCGGCCGCCTCTCGTACACCTTCGGTCTGGAGGGCCCGGCGGTCACCGTCGACACCGCGTGCTCGGCGTCGCTGGTGGCGCTGCACCTGGCCGTCCAGTCGCTGCGCCAGGGCGAGTGCACGATCGCGCTCGCGGGCGGGGTGACCGTGATGGCCACCCCGGGCACCTTCATCGAGTTCAGCCGCCAGCGCGGGCTGTCCTCCGACGGCCGCAGCAAGGCGTTCTCCTCGGACGCGGACGGCTTCAGCCCGGCCGAGGGCGTGGGCATGCTGCTGGTCGAGCGGCTGTCGGACGCGCGCAAGAACGGCCACCCGGTGCTGGCGGTGGTGCGGGGCTCGGCCATCAACCAGGACGGCGCGTCCAACGGTCTGACGGCGCCCAACGGGCCGTCCCAGCAGCGCGTGATCCGGCAGGCGCTCGCCAACGCCCGGCTCTCGCCCGCCGAGGTGGACGTGGTCGAGGCGCACGGCACCGGTACGACGCTCGGTGACCCGATCGAGGCGCAGGCGCTGCTGGCCACCTACGGCCAGGAGCGGCCCGAGGGGCAGCCGCTGCTGCTCGGCTCCATCAAGTCCAACATCGGCCACGCCCAGGCGGCCGCCGGTGTCGCGGGTGTGATGAAGCTCGTGCTCGCGCTGCGCCACGGCGTGCTGCCGGAGTCGCTGCACATCGTCGAGCCCACCCCGCACGTGGACTGGTCGGCGGGCGAGGTCGAGTTGCTGACCGAGGCGCGCGCGTGGCCGGAGACCGGCCGCCCGCGCCGGGCCGCGGTGTCCTCGTTCGGCTTCAGCGGCACCAACGCGCACGCCATCATCGAGCAGGCCCCGGCCGAGGAGCCGGACGAGACCGAGCCGGCGACCCGGCGGCCGGGCGCGCTGCCGTGGACGGTGTCCGGCAAGAGCGAGGCCGCGCTGCGCGCCCAGGCCGCCAAGCTGCTGGCCCACCTCGACGCCGACCCGGCCCTGCGCCCGCTGGACATCGGCCACTCGCTGGCCACCACCCGTGCCGCCTTCGAGCAGCGCGCGGTGCTGGTGGGCACGGACCGGGACGAATTCGCCGGTGGTTTGGACGCCCTCGCTAGGGGGCAGGTCCTGCCCAACCTGGTGCAGGGGGCCTCAATCGGGGGCAAGGCCGCATTCGTGTTCCCAGGACAGGGGTCACAATGGGTAGGCATGGCCGTGGAGCTGTTGGATGCTTCACCGGTGTTCGCTGCCCGTATTGATGAGTGTGCCGCCGCGCTCGCAGAGTTCACCGACTGGTCGTTGGTGGATGTGCTGCGCGAGGCGGAGGGCGCACCGTCACTGGAGCGGGTGGACGTTGTTCAGCCGGTGTTGTTCTCCGTGATGGTTTCGCTCGCGGAGCTGTGGCGTTCGCTGGGCGTTCGGCCCTCGGCCGTGGTCGGCCACTCGCAGGGTGAGATCGCCGCCGCGTGTGTGGCCGGAGCCCTGTCACTGAAGGACGCGGCGCGTGTGGTGGCGCTGCGCAGCCAGGCGATCGGCCGGGTGCTGGCGGGCAAGGGCGGCATGGTGTCCGTGGCGCTGCCGGTGGCGGACGTACGGGAGCGGATCGCGCCGTGGGGCGAGGAGCGCATCTCGGTGGCGGCCGTCAACGGGCCGTCCTCGGTGGTCGTCTCCGGTGAGCCGACCGCCCTCGATGAGCTGGTCGCCGCGTGTGAGGCCGATGAGGTGCGGGCCCGCCGGGTGCCGGTGGACTACGCCTCGCACTCCGCGCAGGTCGAACTGCTCCGCGAGGAGCTGCTGGAGCTGCTGGCCCCCGTGGAGCCCAAGGCGGCCGAGGTGCCGTTCCTGTCGACCGTGACGGGGGAGTGGGTCGAGGGTCCGGAGCTGGACGCCGAGTACTGGTTCACCAACCTGCGCCGCACCGTCGAGTTGGAGGGTGCCGTGCGCCGTCTGCTGGACGAGGGCTTCGGTGTGTTCATCGAGTCCAGCGCGCACCCCGTGCTGACGATGGGTGTGCAGGAGACCGCCGAGGACGCGGGCCGTGAGGCCGCCGCGATCGGGTCGCTGCGCCGTGACGAGGGCGGTCTGGACCGCTTCTGGATCTCCGTCGGTGAGGCGTGGACCCGGGGCGTGAGCGTGGACTGGGACGCCGTGTACGAGGGGACCGGCGCGGAGCGCGTCGAGCTGCCCACGTACGCCTTCCAGCACCAGAGCTACTGGCCGCAGCCGGCCGACACCCCGGCCGACGAGTCGGGCGCGCCGTCCCACGCCGTCGACGCCCGCTTCTGGGAGGCCGTCGAGCGCGAGGACCTGGCGTCGCTGGCCGACACCCTCGCGTTCGCGGACGGCGACGAGCGGTCCTCGCTCGGCGCCGTCCTGCCCGCCCTGGCCACCTGGCGCAAGCAGGCCCGTGAGCGGTCCACGGTGGACGGCTGGCGCTACCGCGTGACCTGGACCTCGCTGACCGAGGCGCAGGCCCCGCGGCTGTCCGGGACCTGGCTGCTGGCCGTGCCCGAGTCGGCCGCCATCGACGACTGGACGCTCGGCGCGGTCCGGATGCTCACCGAACGCGGCGCCGAGGTACGGCAGATCACCCCGACCGCCGTGGAGTCGGACCGGGCGTCGCTGACCCGCCTGGTACGCGAGGAGCTGGCCGACACCGCGACCGTCTCGGGTGTGCTGTCCCTGCTCGCCTTCGACCAGGGCACCGCGCCCGGCACCGACGGTGTCAACGCCGGGCTGACCGGCACCGCCGTACTGATCCAGGCGCTGGGCGACGCCGGGGTGGACGCGCCGCTGTGGTGCGCCACCCGGGGCGCGGTCGCCGTCGGCCAGACGGACACCGTGGACTCGCCCGAGCAGGCGCTCGTCTGGGGCCTGGGCCGGACCGCGGCGCTGGAGTACCCGGAGCGCTGGGGCGGACTGGTCGACCTGCCCGGATCGCCCGACGAGCGGGCGCTGGCCCGGCTCGCCGGGGTGCTCGCCGGGACCGACGGCGAGGACCAGCTCGCGGTGCGCGCGGCCGGGGTGTTCGCCCGCAGGCTCGCGCACGCCCCGCTGGCCGGTGCCCCCGCCGCACGGACGTGGAAGCCGGCCGGTACGACGCTGGTCACCGGCGGTACGGGCGCCCTGGGCGCCCATGTGGCGCGCTGGCTCGCCACCAACGGGGCCGAGCATCTGGTGCTCACCAGCCGCCGTGGCCTGGAGGCGCCGGGCGCGGCCGAGCTGCGGGACGAGCTGACCGAACTGGGCACCAAGGTGACCGTCGCCGCGTGCGATGTGGCCGACCGCAAGGCCGTCGAGACGCTGCTGGCCGCCATCCCGGCCGACCAGCCGCTCACGGCGGTCATGCACGCCGCGGGCGTCCTGGACGACGGTGTCCTGGACGCGCTCACTCCGGAGCGGTTCGCGACCGTCCTCGGCCCCAAGGCCGACGCGGCGCGCCATCTGCACGAGCTGACCCGCGACCTCGACCTGTCCGCGTTCGTGCTGTTCTCCGGTATCGCGGGCACCCTCGGCGACGCCGGACAGGGCAACTACGCGGCGGCCAACGCCTATCTCGACGCGCTGGCCGAACAGCGCCGCGCCCAGGGCCTGCCCGCCACCTCGGTGGCCTGGGGCCGCTGGGGCGAGACGGGTCTGGCCGCCGACGGCGCCATCGGCGAGCGGCTGGACCGGGGCGGTGTCCCGGCGATGGCTCCGCACGCGGCCATCACCGCGCTGCAGCGGGCCCTGGACCACGCCGACACGGTCGTGGCCGTGGCCGACATCCAGTGGGACCGCTTCGCCTACGGCTACACGGCGGTCCGCCCCAGCCCCCTCATCGGCGAACTGCCCGAGGTCCGGCGGCTGCGGGAGCCCGGCGCCGCGGCCGGTGAGCCCGGTACGGCCGCGGACGGATCCCCGGCGGAGGCGCTGCGCAAGCGGCTGGCCGGGATCTCCCGGGCCGAGCAGTCCGTGGTCGTCCTGGAGGTCGTGCGCACCAACGCGGCCGCCGCGCTCGGCCACCCCTCGACCGACGAGGTCGGCGCCGGGCGGGCGTTCAAGGAGCTCGGCTTCGACTCGCTCATCGCGCTGGAGCTGCGCAACCGGCTGACCGCCGCCACCGGGCAGAAGCTGCCCGCCACGCTGGTCTTCGACTACCCGACCCCGGCGGTCCTCGCCGAGTTCCTGTGCGGCCGGATCGTGGGCGACGGCGGTACGGCCGCCGCCCCCGGGCTGGCGGAGCTCGACGCGCTGGAGTCCGCGCTGTCCGTCCTCGACCCCGACAGCGCGGCACGGGACGACATCGCGGCCCGGCTGCGGGACCTCGCGGCGAAGTGGGCGGAGCCCCGTACGGCCGAGGCCGAGGAGGCCGACGGCGAGGGCGGGACCGTGACGGAGAAGTTGCAGGAGGCGACGCCCGACGAGGTCTTCGCCTTCATCGACAAAGAACTCGGAATCTGAGGATCTGAAGGTCCCCGGGCGCAAGGTTTGTGACGAGAAGCATGGGTGAGACTCCAATGGCGGATCAGGACAAGATCCTCGACTACCTCAAGCGGGTAACTGCCGATCTGCACCAGACGCGGCAGCGTCTTCGCGAGGTCGAGTCGCAGGAGCCTGAGCCGATCGCGATCGTCGGCATGAGCTGCCGGTTCCCCGGAGGCGTCACGTCTCCGGAGCAGCTGTGGGAGCTCGTGGCCGCGGGCGGCGACGCCATCGCGGACTTCCCCACGGACCGTGGCTGGGACACCGACGCGCTCTTCGCCGACGATCCCGACCAGCAGGGGACCAGCTACACCGACAAGGGCGGATTCCTGGAGGGCGCGGGCGAGTTCGACGCCGCGTTCTTCGGGATCAGCCCGCGCGAGACCCTCGGCATGGACCCGCAGCAGCGGCTGCTGCTGGAGACGTCCTGGGAGGCGTTCGAGCGGGCCGGGATCGACCCGGCCACGCTCCGCGGCAGCAAGGCCGGTGTCTTCGTCGGCACCAACGGCCAGGACTACCCCGAGCTGATGCACACGCTGCCGCAGGGCGTGGAGCAGTATCTGCTCACCGGCAACGCGGCCAGCGTCATCTCCGGCCGGATCTCCTACACCTTCGGTCTGGAGGGCCCGGCGCTCACCGTCGACACCGCCTGCTCGGCGTCGCTGGTGGCGCTGCACCTGGCCATCCAGGCGCTGCGTAACGGCGAGTGCTCGATGGCGCTCACCGGTGGTGTCACGGTGATGAACAGCCCGCGGGCGTTCATCAACTTCAGCCGCCAGCGGGGCCTGGCGCCCGACGGCCGCTGCAAGGCGTTCGCCGACGGCGCGGACGGCACCGGCTGGGGCGAGGGCGTCGGCATGCTGCTCGTCGAGCGGCTGTCGGACGCCCGCAAGAACGGCCACCCGGTGCTGGCCATCGTCCGCGGAAGCGCCATCAACCAGGACGGCGCGTCCAACGGTCTGACGGCGCCCAACGGCCCGTCCCAGCAGCGCGTCATCCGCCAGGCGCTCACCGACGCCCGGCTCACCCCCGCCCAGGTGGACGCCGTCGAGGCACACGGCACCGGCACCAGCCTCGGCGACCCCATCGAGGCACAGGCGCTGCTCGCCACGTACGGGCAGAACCGGGCCGAGGGCCGTCCGCTGTGGCTCGGCTCGATCAAGTCCAACTTCGGCCACACCCAGGCCGCCGCCGGTGTCGCGGGCATCATCAAGATGGTCAAGGCCATCGAGCACGGCGTGCTGCCCAGGACCCTGCACGTCGACGCGCCCTCCCGGGACGTGGACTGGACGGCCGGCGCCGTCTCCCTGCTCACCGAGAACACCCCGTGGCCGGAGACCGGCCAGCCGCGCCGCGCGGGCATCTCCTCCTTCGGTGTGAGCGGCACGAACGCGCACACCGTCATCGAGCAGGCGCCCGCCGAGGACCGCGAGACCCCCGGCGACGACGCCACGCCCTCGGAGTGGACCGGTGTCGGCGGTCTGGTGCCGGTGCTGGTGTCCGCGCAGAGCGCGGCGGCCCTGCGCGCCCAGGCCGAGCGGCTCACCGCCCATGTACAGGACGAGCCGGGCCTCGGCCTGGTCGACCTGGCCCACTCGCTGGCCACCACCCGCGCCGCGCTGGACCACCGGGCCGTGGTCCTCGCGGGCGAGGGCGGCCGCGAGGACCTGCTGCGCGGACTGGCCGAGCTCGCCGAGGACGCCCCCGCCGGTGGTGCGGTGCGCGGCGAGGTCGGCGAGGGCAAGGTCGCGTTCCTCTTCACCGGCCAGGGCAGCCAGCGCACCGGAATGGGCCGTGAGCTGTACGCGGCCGTGCCGGCCTTCGCGCGCGCCCTGGATGAGGTGTGCGCCGAGCTCGACCAGCACCTCCAGCGGCCGCTGCGCGAGGTGATGTTCGGCGACGACAGCGGACTGCTGGACCGCACCGGCTACACCCAGCCCGCGCTGTTCGCCCTCGAAGTGGCGCTGTTCCGGCTGCTGGAAACCTGGGGCGTCAAGCCCGACTTCCTCGTCGGCCACTCCATCGGCGAACTGGCCGCCGCGCATGTGGCCGGTGTGCTCTCGCTCGCGGACGCGGCGAAGCTGGTGGCCGCCCGCGGCCGGCTGATGGAGGAACTGCCCGCCGGTGGCGCGATGATCGCGATCCAGGCGTCCGAGGACGAGGTGGCGCCGCTGCTCACCGAGCGGGTCTCGATCGCCGCCATCAACGGGCCCACCTCGGTGGTCATCGCCGGTGACGAGGACACGGCCGTCGCCATCGCGGAGTCGTTCCAGGCGCAGGGCCGCAAGACCAAGCGGCTCACCGTCAGCCACGCGTTCCACTCGCCCCGCATGGACGGGATGCTGGAGCCCTTCCGCGAGGTCGCCCGGCAGGTGACCTACGCCCCGCCGGTCATCCCCATCATCTCCAACCTGACCGGCGGCTCGGTCTCCGCCGACGAGATCTGCTCGCCCGACTACTGGGTCCGGCACGTCCGCGAGGCGGTCCGCTTCACCGACGGCATCCGCCGGCTGGAGGAATACGACGTCGGCGCCTACGTGGAGCTGGGCCCCGACGGGGTGCTCTCCGCCATGGCGCAGGACTGCGTCACCTCCGACGGCGCCGTGTTCGTCCCCGTGCTGCGCGGCGACCGCCCCGAGGCCACCGCCCTGGCCGGTGCGCTCGCCCGCGCCCACGTCCACGGCGTGGCCGTCGACTGGGCCGCGGTCTTCGAGGGCTCCGGCGCCCGCCGCGTCGAACTGCCCACCTACGCCTTCCAGCGCGAGCTGTACTGGCCCGAGCCGCCCGGCCCCTGGACCGGCGACGTCACCGCCGCCGGACTCGGCTCCGCCGACCATCCGCTGCTCGGCGCCGCCGTGTCGCTCGCCGACGCCGCCGGATTCCTCTTCACCGGCCGGCTGTCCCTCCAGACCCACCCCTGGCTGGCCGATCACGCCGTCATGGACACCGTGCTGCTGCCCGGCACCGCCTTCGTGGAGCTGGCCATCCGCGCCGGTGACCACGTCGGCGCGGACGTCCTGGAGGAGCTGACCCTCGAAGCCCCGCTGGTCCTGCCTCCGCAGGGCGGCGTCCAGCTCCAGGTGTCCGTGGGCGCGCCGGACGAGACCGGCCGCCGCTCGCTGACCCTGCACTCGCGCCTGGAGGACGCCGCCGACGGCACCTGGGGCGAGGGCGAGTGGACCCGCCACGCCACCGGTGTGCTCGGCACCGGCGCCACCACCCCGGAGGACAACCTCGCCGCCTGGCCGCCGGCCCGCGCCACCGAGGTCCCCGTCGACGGCCTCTACGACTGGCTCGCCGAGACCGGATTCGCCTACGGCCCCGTCTTCCAGGGCCTCCAGGGCGCCTGGCAGCACGAGGACCAGGTGTACGCCGAGGTGCGGCTGCCCGAGAGCGCCCGCGCCGAGGCCGAGCTGTTCGGACTGCACCCCGCGCTGCTGGACGCGGCCCTGCACGCGGTCGGCATCGGCTCCCTCCTGGAGGACACCGAACACGGCCGCCTCCCCTTCTCCTGGAGCGGTGTCCGGCTCCACGCCGTCGGCGCCGCCACGCTGCGCGTCCGGCTCTCGCCCGCCGGGCAGGACGCCGTGGCCGTGCTGGTCACGGACGAGAGCGGCGCGCCCGTCGCCTCCGTCGACTCGCTGCTGCTGCGCCCCGTCTCGCCCGACCAGGTGCACGCCGCGCGCGCCGCCTTCCACGAGGCGCTGTTCCGCGTCGAGTGGACCCCCGCCCCGGTGCCCGCCGCCACCACCGTCGTGGCCGGGCAGTGGGCGGTCCTCGGCGCCGAGGACCCCGAGCTCGCCGCCGCCCTGCCCACCGCCGCCGGCTACGCCGACCTGGCCGCGCTCGGCGAGGCCGTGGACGCCGGGACCCCGCTGCCGCAGGCCGTCGTCGCCCCGTTCTTCGCGGACGAGGCGGACCGTCCCGTCGAGGAAGCCGTACGCGAGGCGCTGCACCGCGCGCTGGAGCTGGTCCAAAGCTGGCTCGCCGACGCCCGCTTCGAGGGCTCCCGGCTGGTCATCGCCACCCGTGGCGCGGTCGCCACCTCCGTCGACGCGGACACCGAGGACCTGGTCCACGCCCCGCTGTGGGGTCTGCTGCGCTCCGCGCAGTCGGAGAACCCGGACCGTTTCGTGCTGATGGACTTCGATAGCGCTGTCGGGACGGACGAGTCCTACCGTGGCTTCGCCTCCGCCCTGGCCACCGGCGAATCGCAGCTCGCGGTCCGCGCCGGGACCGTGGTGGTCCCGCGGCTGGCCAAGGTCGCCTCCGACCCCGAGCAGACCGTCCCCGCGCTCGACCCCGAGGGCACCGCCCTGGTCACCGGCGCCACCGGCACCCTGGGCGGGCTCGTCGCCCGCCATCTGGTCAGCGAGCACGGCGTACGCCACCTCCTGCTGCTCAGCAGGCGCGGGGCCGACGCCCACGGCGCCGCCGAACTCGTCGCCGAACTGCGCGCGTCGGGCGCCGACGTCACTCTCACCGCCTGCGACGTGGCCGACCGCGACGCCCTCGCCGCGACGCTGGCCGCCATCCCGGCCGAGCATCCGCTGACCGCCGTGGTGCACACCGCCGGTGTGCTGGACGACGGTGTGATCGGCTCGCTGACCGCCGAGCGCGTCGACCGCGTCCTGCCGCCCAAGGTCGACGCCGCGTGGAATCTGCACGAGCTGACCCGCGACAACCCGGATCTATCGGCGTTCGTGCTGTTCTCCGCCGCCGCCGGCACCCTCGGCGGCCCCGGCCAGGCCAACTACGCGGCCGCCAACGCCTTCCTGGACGGCCTCGCCCACCGGCGCCGCGCCCAGGGACTGCCCGCCACCGCCCTCGCCTGGGGCCTGTGGGCCGAGCGCAGCGGCATGACCGGCGACCTGGACGACACCGACATCCAGCGCATCACCCGCGCCGGAGTGGCCGCCCTCTCCTCCGAGGAGGGCCTGGCCCTCCTGGACACCGCCCTCGCGGTGGGCGACCCCACGCTCGTCCCCATGCACCTGGACCTGGCGCCGCTGCGGCACGCCGACGCCACCATGGTGCCCGCGCTGCTGCGCGGCCTGGTGCGGGCCCCCGGCCGCCGCGTGGTGGAGTCGGGCGGCGGCGCGGCCCCCGGCGGGCTCGCGGAGCGGCTGCTCGGGCTGTCCGTCCCCGAGCGGGACCGGCTGCTGCTGGAGATCGTCTGCGGTCAGGTGGCCGCCGTCCTCGGCTACGCGGGCCCCGAGGCCGTCGGCGCCGGGCGCGCCTTCAAGGAGCTGGGCTTCGACTCGCTCACCGCCGTCGAGCTGCGCAACCGCCTCGGCGCCGTCACCGGCGTACGGCTCCCGGCCACCCTTGTCTTCGACTACCCGACGCCCACCTCGCTCGCCGGTTTCCTGCGCACCGAGATCCTCGGCGACCAGGCCGACGAGGCGGCCGCGGCCCCGGCCGCCACCGTGGCCGTCGGCGACGACGAGCCCATCGCCATCGTCGGCATGAGCTGCCGCTACCCGGGCGGGGTCTCCAGCCCCGAGGAGCTGTGGCAGCTGGTCACCGGCTCGGTGGACGCCATCTCCGGCTTCCCGACCGACCGCGGCTGGCAGCTGGACGGACTGCTGGGCGAGGACCCCGAGCAGACCGGCACCAGCGCCACCATCGAGGGCGGATTCCTCTACGACGCGGGCGAGTTCGACCCCGACTTCTTCGGGATCAACCCGCGCGAGGCCCTGGCCATGGACCCGCACCAGCGGCTGCTGCTGGAGAGCTCCTGGGAGGCGTTCGAGCGGGCCGGGATCGACCCGGCGACCGTACGCGGCAGCAAGACCGGTGTCTTCGCGGGCGTCATGTACCACGACTACCTCTCCCGGCTGACCGCCCTGCCGGAGGGCCTGGAGGGCTACCTCGGCACCGGTACGGCGGGCAGTGTCGCCTCCGGCCGGGTGGCGTACACCTTCGGTCTCGAAGGCCCCGCGGTCACCATCGACACGGCGTGCTCGTCGTCGCTGGTGGCGCTGCACCTGGCCGCGCAGGCGCTGCGCAGCGGCGAGTGCACCATGGCCCTCGCGGGCGGTGTCACCGTCATGTCCACCCCGGACACCTTCATCGACTTCAGCCGCCAGGGCGGGCTGTCGACCAGCGGCCGCTGCAAGGCCTTCTCGGGCGACGCGGACGGCACCGGCTGGGCCGAGGGTGTCGGCATGCTGCTGGTGGAGCGGCTGTCGGACGCGAAGAAGAACGGCCACAAGGTGCTGGCGGTGGTGCGGGGCACGGCGGTCAATCAGGACGGTGCGTCCAACGGTCTGACGGCGCCGAACGGTCCCTCGCAGCAGCGGGTGATCCGTCAGGCGCTCGCCAACGCCCGACTGACCCCCGCCGAGGTCGACGCGGTCGAGGCGCACGGCACGGGGACGACGCTGGGTGACCCGATCGAGGCGCAGGCGCTGCTGGCCACCTACGGCAAGGAGAAGACCGAGGACCAGCCGCTGTGGCTGGGCTCCATCAAGTCCAACTTCGGCCACACCCAGGCGGCCGCCGGTGTCGCGGGCATCATCAAGATGGTGCAGGCGATGGACCACGGCGTGCTGCCCCAGTCGCTGCACATCAACGAGCCGTCGCCGCATGTGGACTGGGAGTCGGGCGCGGTCTCGCTGCTGACCGAGGCGCGGGAGTGGCCGGAGACCGGGCGTCCGCGCCGGGCCGGTATCTCCTCCTTCGGCGTCAGCGGCACCAACGCGCACGCCATCATCGAGCAGGCGCCGGAGCCGGTACCGGCCGAGGTGTCCGCGCTTCCGGCCGCCCGCCCGTCCGTGCTGCCCTGGCCGGTGTCCGGCAAGAGCGCGGAGGCGCTGCGGGCGCAGGCCGAGCGGTTGCTCGCCGACCTTCGGCGGCGGCCGGAGCTGTCGCCGACCGATCTGGCGTATTCGCTCGCCACCACCCGTGCCGCGCTGGACCACCGTGCCGTCGTGGTCGGCCAGGACCGCGCCGCGCTGGTCTCGGGCCTGGAGGCGCTGGCGCGTGGCGAGTCGGCGCCGGGGCTGGTGCAGGGCTCGGTGGCGGACGGCAAGGCGGCGTTCCTGTTCACCGGGCAGGGGAGCCAGCGGCTCGGCATGGGCCGTGAGCTGTACGACGCCTACCCGGCGTTCGCGGAGGCGCTGGACGCGGTCTGCGACGAGCTGGACCGGTACCTCGAACGGCCGCTGAAGACGGTGATGTTCGGGAACGACGCGGAGGAGCTGGACCAGACCGGGTTCACCCAGCCCGCGCTGTTCGCCATCGAGGTCGCGCTGTTCCACCTGGCCGAGGCGTGGGGCCTGCGGCCCGACTTCCTCTCCGGCCACTCCATCGGCGAGCTGGCCGCCGCGCATGTGGCCGGTGTGCTCTCGCTCGCCGACGCGGCGAAGCTGGTGGCCGCACGTGGCCGCCTGATGCAGGCGCTGCCCGCCGGTGGCGCGATGATCGCCGTCCAGGCGTCCGAGGACGAGGTGCTGCCGCTGCTCACCGACCGTGTGAGCATCGCCGCCCTCAACGGCCCGGCCTCGGTCGTGGTCGCGGGCGACGAGGACGCGGCACTGGAGATCGCGGCGGCCTTCGAGGAGCGGGGCCGCAAGACCAAGCGGCTCACCGTCAGCCACGCGTTCCACTCGCCGCGCATGGACGAGATGCTGGAGGCGTTCCGCGAGGTGGCCGAGGGGCTCACCTACGAGGCCCCGCGCATCCCGATCGTCTCCAACCTCACCGGGACCGTCGTCTCCGCCGAGGAGATCACCAGCCCGGACTTCTGGGTGCGCCACGTCCGGGAGGCCGTGCGCTTCCTCGACGGCGTACGGACACTGGAGGCCCAGGGCGTCACCACCTATCTCGAACTGGGCCCCGACGGTGTGCTGTCCGCCATGGGCCAGGACTGCCTCGACGACGCCGAAGCGGCCGGTTTCGCCGCCGCGCTGCGCGGCGGCCGCCCCGAGGCCGAGACCGTCGCCACCGCCCTCGCCGCCCTCCAGGTCCGCGGGGTGACGCCGGACTGGTCCGCGTACTTCGCCGGGACCGGCGCCCACCGCGTCGACCTGCCGACCTACGCCTTCCAGCACCGCCGCTTCTGGCTGACCTCCCCCGCGGGCTTCGTGGGCGACGTGGAGTCGGCGGGCCTGGACCGGGCCGACCATCCGCTGCTGGGCGCCGCGGTGCCGCTGGCGGACTCCGACGGCTTCCTGTTCACCGGCCGGCTCTCCCTCGAAAGCCACCCGTGGCTGGCCGACCACGCCGTCATGGGCACCGTGCTGCTGCCCGGCACCGCCTTCGTCGAGCTGGCCATCCGCGCCGGTGACCAGGTGGGCTGCGACCGGCTGGACGAGCTGACCATCGAGGCGCCGCTGGTCCTGCCCGAGCGTGGCGCGGTCCAGCTGCAGATCGTCGTGGGCGCCCCGCAGCAGGCCGGGCACCGCACGCTGGAGCTGTACTCGCGGGCGCAGGACGCGCCCGCCGAGCTGCCGTGGATCCGCCACGCCAGCGGTGTGCTGGTGGCCGGTGCCCCGCGGCCCTCGTTCGACCTGACGGCATGGCCGCCGCCGGGCGCCGAACCCGCCGAGATCGAGGGGCTCTACGAGCACCTGGCGCAGGGTGGCTTCGCGTACGGGCCGATGTTCCAGGGGCTGAGCGCGGCCTGGCTGCGCGGCGACGAGGTGTTCGCCGAGGTGCGGCTGCCGGAGGACCGGAAGTCCGAGGCCACCGCGTTCGGGCTGCACCCGGCGCTGCTGGACGCCGCGCTGCACGGCACGTTCGCCCGCGCGGGCGGCGATGAGCAGGGGCGGCTGCCGTTCTCCTGGAGCGGGGTGTCACTGCACGCGGTCGGCGCCGACGCGCTCCGGGTCCGGCTGACCCCGGCCGGGGCCGACGGGGTGGCGCTGGAGCTGGCCGACGGCACCGGTGCCCCGGTCGCCTCGGTCGAGCAGCTCGCGCTGCGCCCCGTCTCGGCCGGACAGCTCGCGGACGGCCGGTCCGCCGCGTACCACGAGTCGCTGTACCGGCTGGACTGGGCCACCGTGCCGATGGCCACCGAAGGCGCGGCCACCGCGGCGTGGGCGGTCCTCGGCGAGGGCGCGCCCGACGCGCTGACCTCGGGTGCCGCGGTCCACGCCGATCTGGACGCGCTGGCCGCGGCCGGGGAGGCGCCCGCGTACGTCCTGACCTACCTCGACCCGCGCGGCGCCACCGATGACGAGGTGACCGCCGCCGTCCACACCGCCACCCAGCGGACGCTGGCGCTCGTACGGGCGTGGCTGGCCGACGACCGGTTCGCGGCGTCCCAGCTGGTGCTGGTCACCCGGGGCGCGGTGGCCACCGCGGGCGACGCCGGTACCCACGACCTGGCCCACGCCCCCGCGTGGGGCCTGGTGCGCTCGGCGCAGTCGGAGAACCCCGACCGGCTGGTGCTGGTGGACCTCGACGGCACCGACGCCTCCTACGAGGCGCTGGGCACCGCGATCGCCTCCGGCGAGCCGCAGTTCGTGCTGCGCCGGGGCGCCGTACACGCCCCCCGGCTGGCGCGCACCGCCGCCAGTGGGCCCATGGTGCCGCCGCCCGGCGAGCCGGCCTGGCGCCTGGACATCCAGGACAAGGGCACCCTGGAGAACCTCACCCTGCTGCCCAGCCCGGAGGCCGCCGCGCCGCTGGAGACGGGCCAGGTGCGGGTCGCGGTCCGGGCCGCCGGTGTGAACTTCCGCGATGTGCTCAACGCGCTCGGCATGTACCCCGGCGACGCGGGCCTGATGGGCAGCGAGGGCGCCGGTGTCGTCCTCGAGACCGGACCGGGCGTCACCGATCTGGCGCCCGGCGACCGGGTGATGGGCATGCTGCCCGGTGGCTTCGGCCCGCTGGTGGTCGTGGACCGCCGCATGATCGCGCCGATGCCCGAGGGCTGGTCGTTCGCCCAGGCCGCGTCCGTGCCGATCGTCTTCATGACGGCCTACTACGCGCTGCGCGACCTGGCCGACCTCCAGGGCGGCGAGTCGCTGCTGGTGCACGCCGCCGCCGGTGGTGTCGGCATGGCCGCCGTGCAGCTGGCCCGCCACTGGGGCGTGGACGTCTACGCCACCGCCAGCCAGGGCAAGTGGGACACCCTGCGCTCGCTGGGGCTGGCCGACGACCGCATCGCCTCCTCCCGCGACCTGGCCTTCGAGGACACGTTCCGCGAGGCCAGCGGCGGTCGCGGCGTCGATGTGGTGCTGGACTCGCTGGCCCGGGAGTTCGTGGACGCCTCGCTGCGGCTGCTGCCGCGCGGCGGCCGGTTCGTCGAGATGGGCAAGACCGACGTCCGGGCGCCGGAAGAGGTCGCCGCCGCCTACCCCGGCGTCTCCTACCAGGCGTTCGACCTCACCGAGGCGGGCCTGGACCGCATCCAGGAGATGCTGTGCGAGCTGCTGGAGCTGTTCCGGCGGGGCGCGCTGCGGGCGCTGCCGATCACCGCATGGGATCTGCGGCAGGCCCCGGACGCGTTCCGCTACCTCAGCCAGGCCCGCCACATCGGCAAGGTCGTGCTCACCGTGCCCGCCCCGTGGAACCCGGACGGCACGGTGCTGATCACCGGTGGCACCGGCACCCTGGGCGGCCTGGTCGCCCGGCACGCGGTGACCGAGCGCGGCGCCCGCCGTCTGGTGCTCACCAGCCGGCGCGGTGAGCAGGCCGCGGGCGCGGCCGAACTCGCCGCTGAGCTACGTGAGTTGGGTGCCGAGGTCACCATCGCCGCCTGCGACGCCGCCGACCGGGACGCGCTCGCCGCCGTCCTGGCCGACATCCCCGCCGGGCATCCGCTGACCGCCGTCGTGCACACCGCCGGTGTGCTGGACGACAGCGTGATCGACTCGCTGACACCGGAGCGGCTGGAGAAGGTGCTGCGCCCCAAGGTGGACGCGGCCGTGAACCTGCACGAGCTGACCCGCGACCAGGACCTCGCCGCGTTCGTCCTGTTCTCCTCCGCCGCCGGTACGTTCGGCGGCCCCGGGCAGGCCAACTACGCGGCGGCCAACTCCTTCCTGGACGCCCTGGCCCGCCACCGCCAGGCCCAGGGCCTCGCCGCCACCTCGCTGGCCTGGGGCCTGTGGGCCGAGGCCAGCGGGATGACCGGTGAGCTGGAGGCCACCGACAAATCCCGGATGACCCGCTCCGGTGTGCTCGGCCTCTCCTCCGACGAGGGCCTGGCGCTGTTCGACGCCGCCCAGCAGGTGGGCGACGCCTTCCTGGTGCCCATGCAGCTCGACCTGGCGCCGCTCACCGGCGCCCCCATCGAGATGGTGCCGCCGCTGCTGCGCGGTCTGGTGCGCGGCGGTACGACCCGCCGCACCGCCGAATCGGGCGCGGCCCAGGACGGCTCCTCGCTGGTGGAGCGGCTGGTCCGGCTGGACGCGGCCGAACGCGAGCAGACCCTGCTCGACCTGGTGCGCGCCCAGGTCGCCGTGGTGCTCGGCCACGACTCGCCCGACGCGGTCGAGGCGAGCCGGGCCTTCAAGGACCTCGGCTTCGACTCGCTGACCGCGGTGGAGTTCCGCAACCGCCTCGGTGGCGCCGCCGGGCTGCGGCTGCCCGCCACACTGGTCTTCGACTACCCGACGCCGACCGCGCTCGCCGGATATCTTCTGGAGGAGCTGCTGGGCTCCGAGGCGGCCGCGGCCGTCCCCGCCCGGGCGGAAGGCCCGGCGGGTGGCGTGGCCGACGAGGACGACCCGATCGCGATCATCGCGATGAGCTGCCGCTTCCCCGGGGATGTGCGCACCCCCGAGGAGCTGTGGGAGCTGCTGGCCGAGGGCCGGGACGGCATCGCCCGGCTGCCGGAGGACCGCGGCTGGGACCTCGACGCGTTCTACGACCCGGACCCGGACCGGCCCGGCACCTCGTACGCCCGCGAGGGCGGCTTCTACTACGACGCCCACCACTTCGACCCGGCCTTCTTCGGCATCAACCCGCGCGAGGCGCTCGCCATGGACCCCCAGCAGCGGCTGCTGCTGGAGACCTCCTGGGAGTCCTTCGAGCGGGCGGGCCTGGACCCGGGCGCCGTGCGCGGCAAGCAGGTCGGCGTGTTCGTCGGCCAGATGCACAACGACTATGTGTCGCGGTTGCACACCGTCCCGGAGGGCGTCGAGGGCTACCTCGGCACCGGCGGCTCCAGCAGCATCGCGTCCGGCCGGGTGTCGTACACCTTCGGCTTCGAGGGCCCGGCCGTCACCGTCGACACGGCGTGCTCGTCGTCGCTGGTGGCGCTGCACCTCGCGGCGCAGGCGCTGCGCAACGGCGAGTGCACCATGGCGCTCGCGGGCGGTGTCACCATCATCACCACCCCCGATGTGTTCACCGAGTTCAGCCGTCAGCGCGGACTGGCCAGGAACGGCCGCTGCAAGCCGTTCGCCGCCGCCGCCGACGGCACGGCCTGGGGTGAGGGCGTGGGCATGCTGCTGGTGGAGCGGCTGTCGGACGCGAAGAAGAACGGCCACAAGGTGCTGGCGGTGGTGCGGGGCACGGCGGTCAACCAGGACGGTGCGTCCAACGGTCTGACGGCGCCCAACGGCCCGTCCCAGCAGCGGGTGATCCGCCAGGCGCTGGCCAACGCCGGTCTGTCGGCTCGTGAGGTGGACGCGGTCGAGGCGCACGGCACGGGGACGACGCTGGGTGACCCGATCGAGGCGCAGGCGCTGCTGGCCACCTACGGCAAGGAGAAGACCGAGGACCAGCCGCTGTGGCTGGGCTCGATCAAGTCCAACTTCGGTCACACGCAGGCGGCCGCGGGTGTCGCGGGCATCATCAAGATGGTGCTGGCGATGCGGCATGGCGTCCTGCCGAAGTCGCTGCACATCGATGAGCCGTCGCCGCACGTGGACTGGGAGTCGGGTGCGGTCTCGCTGCTGAGCGAGGCGCGGGAGTGGCCGGAGACCGGGCGTCCGCGCCGGGCCGGTATCTCCTCCTTCGGCATGAGCGGCACCAACGCGCACGCCATCATCGAGCAGGTGCCGGAGCCCGAACCGGCGGAGGTGCCCGCGCTTCCGGCCGGCGAGCCGTCCGTGGAGCCGTCCGCGCTGCCGTGGGCGATGTCCGCCAAGACCCCCGAGGCGCTGCGCGCCCAGGGAGCCCGGCTCCGGGCCCATGTGGCCGACCACCCCGAGCTGTCCCTCGCCGACATCGGCCACTCGCTGGCCACCTCCCGGGTGTCCTTCGAGCACCGGGCGACGCTCGTCGCCGCGGGCCGGGACGGCTTCCTGGCCGGTCTCGACGCCCTCGCCGAGGGCCGCACCGCGACCGGTCTCGTCGAGGGCGCGGTGGCCGAGGGCGGCAAGCTGGCCGTCCTGTTCACCGGCCAGGGCAGCCAGCGGCTCGGCATGGGCCGCGAGCTCTACGACGCCTATCCGGCGTTCGCCGAGGCGCTGGACGCGGTCTGCGACGCGCTGGACGCCCATCTCGAACGGCCCCTCCGTGACGTGCTGTTCGGGGACGACGCCGAGGTGCTGGACCAGACCGGCTTCACCCAGCCCGCACTCTTCGCCATCGAGGTGGCGCTGTTCCGCCTGGTCGAGACCTGGGGCGTGAAGCCGGACTATTTGTCCGGCCACTCGATCGGAGAACTGGCCGCCGCGCATGTGTCCGGTGTGCTCTCGCTCGCCGACGCGGCGAAGCTGGTGGCCGCTCGTGGGCGGTTGATGCAGCGGCTCCCGGCCGGTGGCGCGATGATCGCCATTCAGGCGTCCGAGGACGAGGTGACCCCGCAGCTCGGCAAGCGGGTGAGCATCGCGGCCGTCAACGGCCCGACCTCGGTCGTGGTCGCGGGCGACGAGGACGCGGCACTGGAGATCGCGGCGGCCTTCGAGGCGGAGGGCCGCAAGACCAAGCGGCTCACCGTCAGCCACGCGTTCCACTCGCCCCACATGGACGGCATGCTGGACGCCTTCCGCGAGGTGGCGCACGAGCTGACGTACCAGGCCCCGCGCATCCCGATCGTGTCCAACCTGACCGGTGCCGTGGTCCCCGCCGAGGAGATCATGACGGCCGACTTCTGGGTGCGTCACGTCCGCGAAGCGGTCCGCTTCCTGGACGGCGTCCGCACCCTGGAGGCCCAGGGCGTCACCACCTACCTCGAACTCGGCCCCGACGGGGTGCTGACCGCGATGGCGCAGGACTGCGTCACCGAGGACGGCGGCTCCTTCGCCACCGCCCTGCGGGGCGGCCGGCCGGAGACCGAGACGCTGCTCACGGCGGTCGGCACCGCCCAGGTCCGGGGCGCCGCCGTGGACTTCACCGCGCTGTACGCGCCGCACGGCCCGCACCAGGTCGACCTGCCGACGTACGCCTTCCAGCGCCGCTCGTTCTGGCTGAACGCCGGGCCGGTCGGCGGCGACGCCACCGCGATCGGCCTGCACGCGGCCGGTCACCCGCTGCTGGGCGCCGCCGTGGAGCTGCCCGACTCGGACGGCATCGCCTTCACCGGACGGCTCTCCCCGCAGACCCAGCCCTGGCTGGCCGACCACGCCGTGATGGGCACGGTGCTGCTGCCCGGCACCGCGTTCGTGGAGCTGGCGCTGCGCGCCGGGGACCACGCGGGCTGCGACCGCCTGGACGAACTCACCCTGGAAGCCCCGCTGATCGTGCCCGACCAGGGCGCCGTCCAGCTGCGGCTCGCGCTCGCCGCGCCCGACGACACCGGCCGCCGCGCGCTCACCCTGCACTCCCGCACCGAGGGCGCCCCGGCCGACGAGCCGTGGCTGCGCCACGCCACGGGCGCGCTGGTGGAGTCGGACACCACGGCCCCGTCGTTCGACCTGACGGCCTGGCCCCCCGCCGACGCCGAGAAGATCGAGGTGGCGGGCCTCTACGAGGGCCTGGCCGGATCGGGCTTCGACTACGGCCCGGTCTTCCAGGGCCTGACGGCCGCCTGGCGCCGCGACGACGAGGTGTTCGCCGAGGTACGGCTGCCGGAGGACCGCAAGTCCGACGCCGCCGCGTTCGGCCTGCACCCGGCGCTGCTGGACGCCGCCCTGCACGCGCTGGGCCTCCAGACGACCGAGGAGGGCACCGGCCAGGGCCGCCTGCCCTTCTCCTGGACCGGCGTCTCCCTCCACGCGGTGGGCGCCTCGGCGCTACGCGTACGCCTCGCCGGTACGGCCACCGGCACGGTGACCCTGGAACTGGCCGACACAACGGGCGCCCCGGTGGCATCGGTCGAGGGCCTGGCCCTGCGCACGGTCTCCCCGGACCAGCTGGGTGCGGCCCGCCCGGGCGGCGCGTCCGACTCCCTGTTCCGCCTGGACTGGGCGCCGGTGACGGCCTCACCGTCCGCCGAGGTAGCCCCCGACCGCTGGGCGGCAGTGGGCGCCGACACGTTGGGCCTGACGGCCTACGAGGACCTGGCGGCGCTGGCAGAGGCGCTGGAAGGGGGCAAGGCGCTCCCGGAGTACATCGTGGTGTCGCTGGCACACGAAGCCCATGTAGACGCGGCACTTGAAGGCCCGGATGCGGCACATCAAGCCCGTCCGGCGATTGAGGACACGCCCGAAGGGCGTGCCGGGGCACCGGCCGGGACACTTGAAGCCCGTCCGGCGCTTGAGGACCGGGGCCTTGGGGCGGAGCCCCACCACGCGGCGGAGCCGCATATCGATGCTGCGGGAAGGGGCGGGGTCGGGGAAAGCTCCTCGCCCGCCGGGGCGGCACACCAGGTCACCACCCACACCCTGGCCCTCCTCCAGAAGTGGCTGACCGAAGACCGCTTCGCGGACTCGCGTCTGGTCCTGCTGACCACGGGAGCCGTAACCACCGCCACGGACGAGTCCGCCCCCGACCCGGCCCAAGCCGCCGCCTGGGGCCTCGTCCGCTCCGCACAAGCGGAAAACCCGGACCGCATCGTCCTGGTGGACACCGACGGTCAAGGCGAGGCGACCCAGAAGACCCTGGCCGCCGCCCTGGCCACAGGCGAACCGCAAACCGTCATCCGCGACGGCGTCATCCGGGCGCCAAGGCTGGCCCGGGCCACCGTGGCACCGGAGCACCAGGCCCCCGCCTGGAACCCGGACGGCACGGTCCTGATCACGGGTGCCTCCGGCACCCTGGGCACCCTGTTCGCCAAGCACCTGGCAACCCACCACGGCGTACGCCACCTCCTCCTGCTCAGCCGCCGTGGCGCGGAAGCCCCCGGCGCGGCCGAACTCACCGCGGAACTCACCGAGCTGGGCGCGGAAGCCCACTGGGCCGCCTGCGACGCGGCCGACCGAGAAGCCCTCGCCGACGCACTGACGGCGATCCCCACCGCCCACCCCCTCACCGCCGTCATCCACACGGCAGGTGTCCTGGACGACGGCGTGATCGCCTCGCTGACCCCCGACCGCATGGCGCACGTACTGCGCCCGAAGGCCGACGCGGCGTGGAACCTCCACGAGCTGACCCAGGACGCGGGCCTGTCCGCATTCGTCCTGTTCAGCTCTGCCGCAGGCGTCTTCGGCGGCCCTGGCCAGGGCAACTACGCGGCGGCCAACGCCTTCCTGGACGCCCTCGCCCAGCACCGCCGCGCCAGCGGCCTGCCCGCCACCTCCCTCGCCTGGGGCCTGTGGTCCGTGGCCGGCGGCGGCATGGGCGGTGAGCTGGACGAGACCGAGATCGCCCGCATCCGCCGCGGAGGCGTCGGCGTGCTCACGGCCGAGACCGGCCTGGAGCTGTTCGACGCCGCGCGGGGCTCGGACGAGGCCCTCCTCGTACCGCTGCCGCTGGAGATGGCCGCCCTCAGGGCACAGGCCGGAAGCGGCATGCTGCCCGCGCTCTTCCGCGGTCTCGTCCGGGCCCCCGCCCGCCGCGCCGCCGAGTCCGCGGCGGCCGCCGCGGCCGGTGCCGAGGCGCTGCGGGAGCGGCTCGGCGGGCTCTCCGAGCCCGAGCGGGAAGAAGTGGTGCTGGAGCTGGTGTGCACCCAGGTGGCGGCCGTGCTCGGCTACCCGGGCCCGGAGACGGTCGACCCGGCCCGCTCGTTCAGCGAGGTCGGCTTCGACTCGCTGACCGCCGTGGAGCTGCGCAACCGCCTGAACGCGACCACCGGAGTCCGGCTCCCGGCGACGCTGGTCTTCGACTACCCCACACCGAACGCACTGGTCGAGTACCTGCGCGGTGAGATCCTGCCGGACGACGCGACGGCGGTCACCTCGCTGCTCGCGGAGCTCGACGGGCTGGAGAAGTCCCTGTCCGGGGCCACCCCGGACGACGAGGGCCGGAGCAGGATCACCGCGCGACTGCAGGCGCTGCTCGCGCAATGGAATGACGACCGAGGACCGGAAGACGGCGCCGGAGTCGCCGAGGAGCTGGAGTCCGCCACGGACGACGACCTCTTCGACTTCATCGGCAAGGAATTCGGGATCTCCTGAAATGACCGTGGCCGGCGTGAAGTGACAAGGTCTTCCGGATTCCTCGAGAGGGAAACGCACGTATGAATGAGGAAAAGCTCCGCTACTTTCTCAAGCGGGTGACCGCCGACCTGCATGAGACCCGGCGCCGCCTGCAGGAGGTGGAGTCGGAGGACCAGGAGCCCATCGCGATCGTCGGCATGAGCTGCCGCTACCCGGGCGGCGTCGAGTCGCCCGAGGACCTGTGGCGGCTGGTGTCCGAGGGCGGGGACGGCATTTCCGAGTTCCCCACCGACCGCGGCTGGGACATCGGGCGGCTCTTCGACGACAACCCGGACGGCGCGGGTACGAGCTATGTCCGGGAGGGCGGTTTCCTCCACGACGCCAACTACTTCGACCCGGCGTTCTTCGGCATCAATCCGCGCGAGGCCCTCGCGATGGACCCCCAGCAGCGGCTGCTGCTGGAGACCACCTGGGAGGTGTTCGAGCGGGCGGGCATCGACGCCACCTCCGTGCGCGGCACCCGTACCGGTGTCTTCGCGGGCGTCATGTACCACGACTACGCCTCGCGGCTGCGCGCCGTGCCGCCCGGTGTCGAGGGCTACCTCGGCACCGGCGGCTCCAGCAGCATCGCGTCGGGCCGGGTGGCGTACACCTTCGGCCTGGAGGGCCCCGCGCTCACCGTCGACACCGCGTGCTCCTCGTCGCTGGTGACCCTGCACCTGGCCATGCAGGCGCTGCGCAACGGCGAATGCTCGCTGGCGCTGGCGGGCGGTGTCACCGTGATGTCGACGCCCGGCACCTTCACCGAGTTCAGCCGCCAGCGCGGGCTGTCCTTCGACGGACGCTGCAAGTCCTTCGCGGCGTCGGCGGACGGCACCGGCTGGTCCGAGGGCGCGGGCATGCTGCTGGTGGAGCGGCTGTCGGACGCCCGCAGACACGGCCACCGGGTGCTCGCCGTCGTGCGGGGCTCGGCGATCAACCAGGACGGTGCGTCCAACGGACTGACCGCGCCCAACGGCCCGTCCCAGCAGCGCGTCATCCGCCAGGCGCTGGCCAGCGCCCGGCTGACCGCCGACCAGATCGACGTGGTCGAGGCACACGGCACCGGTACGACACTGGGCGACCCGATCGAGGCGCAGGCGCTGCTGGCCACCTACGGCAAGGAGAAGAGCCCGGAGCGGCCGCTGCTGCTGGGCTCCATCAAGTCCAACGTCGGCCACACCCAGGCCGCCGCCGGTGTCGCCGGGATCATCAAGATGGTCAAGGCCATCGAACACGGCTATGTGCCGAAGTCCCTGCACATCGACGAGCCGTCGCCGCATATCGACTGGTCGGCCGGGGCCGTCTCGCTGCTGACCGAGGGCCGGCCGTGGCCGGAGACCGACCGTCCGCGCCGCGCCGCCGTGTCCTCGTTCGGCATCAGCGGCACCAACGCCCACCTGATCATCGAGCAGGCGCCGGTGGCGGAGGAGGCGACCGACGGCGAGGAGGCCGAGGAGACCCCCGTCGAGGAATCGGCTGAGCCCCGCACCCTCCCGCTGCTGCCGTGGCTGGTCTCCGCCAAGGGCGAGGACGCCCTGCGCGCCCAGGCCGCCCGGCTCCACAGCTATGTGACCGAACACCCCGAGCTGGACCCGGTGTCCCTCGGCCACTCCCTGGCCACCACCCGCGCCGCCCTGGAGAACCGGGCCGCCGTCATCGCCGGTGACCGCGCGACCTTCCTCGACCGCCTCGCCGCGCTCGCCGCCGGTGAGCCCGCCGCCGGGGTGGTCGAGGGCGTGGAGACCCGGGGCAAGCTGGCGTTCCTCTTCACCGGCCAGGGCAGCCAGCGCCTCGGCATGGGGCGCGAGCTGTACGCGACCTACCCGGCGTTCGCCGAGGCGTTCGACGCGGTGTGCGCCGCGCTCGACCCGCGGCTGGAGCGGCCGCTGAAGGACGTGCTGTTCGGCGACGACGCCGCCGCGCTGGACCGGACCGGTTTCACCCAGCCCGCGCTGTTCGCCATCGAGGTGGCGCTGTTCCGCCTCGTGGAGTCGTGGGGCCTGAAGCCGGACGTGGTCTCCGGCCACTCCATCGGCGAGATCGCCGCCGCGCATGTGGCGGGGGTGTTCTCGCTGGACGCGGCCGCACTGCTGGTGGCGGCCCGGGGCCGGCTGATGCAGCGGCTGCCGGGCGGCGGCGCGATGATCGCCGTCCAGGCGTCCGAGGACGAGGTGGCGCCGCTGCTGACCGAGCGCGTCTCGATCGCCGCGCTCAACGGCCCGACGTCGGTCGTCATCGCCGGTGACGAGGACGCCGCCGTCGCCATCGCGGAGGGCTTCGAGGCCCAGGGCCGCAAGACCAAGCGGCTCACCGTCAGCCACGCCTTCCACTCGCCGCGGATGGACCCGATGCTGGAGGCGTTCCGCAAGGTCGCCGAGAGCCTGACGTACGAGGCCCCGAAGATCCCGGTGGTCTCCAACCTGACCGGCGGCATCGCGCCCGCCGCCGAGATCGCCACCGCCGACTTCTGGGTCCGCCACGTCCGCGAGGCCGTCCGCTTCCTCGACGGCATGCGCGCCATGGAGGCGCAGGGCGTCACCACCTATCTCGAACTCGGCCCGGACGGGGTGCTGTCCGCGCTCGGCCAGGAGTGCCTGGCGGGCGAGTCCGAGCACGTGGCGTTCGCCGCCGCACTGCGGTCCGGCCGTCCCGAGGCCGAGACCCTGACCACCGCCCTGGCCACCCTGCACACCCGGGGCACCGCCCCCGACTGGGCGGCGTACTACGCGGGGACCGGCGCCGAGCGCGTCGAACTGCCCACCTACGCCTTCCAGCGCGAGCACTACTGGCTGGACGCGGGCACCGCCTACGGCGACGTGACCTCGTTCGGCCTCGGCACCGCCGACCATCCGCTGCTCGGCACGGCCGTGTCCCTGGCCGACGCGGACGGCTTCCTGTTCACCGGGCGGCTCGCGCTGGACACCCACCCGTGGCTGGCCGACCACGCCGTCATGGGCGCGGTGCTGCTGCCCGGCACCGCGTTCGTGGAACTGGCGGTGCGCGCCGGTGAGCAGGCCGGCTGCGACCTGGTCGAGGAACTCACCCTGGAGGCCCCGCTGATCCTGCCCGAGCGGGGCGGGGTCCGACTCCAGATCGCCGTGGGCGCCCAGGACGACACCGGCCGCCGCACCCTCGCCCTCCACTCCCGCCCCGACGAGGCCGGAGACGACGAGCCGTGGCTGCGCCACGCCACCGGTGTGCTCGCGCAGAACACGCCCGCGACCCCGTCGTTCGACCTGAGCGCCTGGCCGCCCGCGGGCACCGAGCGCATCGACACCGACGGCCTCTACGACGGCCTGGCCGAAGCGGGCTTCGGCTACGGCCCCGTCTTCCAGGGGCTGCGGGCCGCCTGGCGGGGCGACGGCGAGGTCTACGCCGAGGTCGCCCTCCCCGAGGACGCCGAACCCGGCGCCGCCTTCTTCGGACTGCACCCGGCCCTGCTGGACGCCGTCCTGCACACCATCGGCCTCAGCGACCTGACCGAGAACCCGGGCCAGGGCGGACTGCCCTTCTCCTGGACCGGCGTCCGGGTCCACTCGGTGGGCGCGGACAGCGTACGGGTCCGGCTGTCGTCGGCCGGAAACGGCACGGTGTCCCTGCAACTCGCCGACGTCACCGGCGCCCCGGTGGCCGAGGTGGAACGCCTCGCCCTGCGCACGGTCTCCCCGGACCAGCTGACCGCCCCGGGCACCGCCTCCGACGCCCTGTTCCGCGTCGATTGGACCCCGGCCCCATCCCTGTCCGAGCCGGTGTCCCCCGACCGATGGGCGGTGGTGGGCGCCGAGGTTCCCGGTCTCGGAACGCTCGGCGGTGAGATCGCGGCGTACGCGGATCTGGGTGCGCTCGCCGAAGCGGTCGCAGCCGGAACGGCGCTGCCGGAGCACGTCGTGGTTTCCCTGACAGGGGACAGCGCGGCACCTGAAGGCCCAGGTGCGGCACATCAAGCCCGTCCGGCGTTTGAGGACCGGGGCCTTGAGGCGGAGCCTTCGGCCGATGCGGCACTTCGAGCCCGTCCGGCGTTTGAGGACCGGGGTCCAGGGGCGGAGCCCATGGTTACGGGAAGGGGCGGGGTGGGGGACTCCTCCTCGCCCGCCACGGCGGCGCACCAGGCCACCACTCAGGTGCTGGGGCTGCTGCAGCAGTGGCTGGCCGACGACCGCTTCGCGGACTCCCGTCTCGTCCTGCTGACGTCGGGCGCCGTGAGCACCACCACGGACGAACCGGTCACCGATCTGGCGAACGCCGCCGCCCACGGCCTCATCCGCTCCGCCCAGTCGGAGAACCCGGGCCGCATCATCCTGGTGGACACCGACACCCACCCGGGCTCCCTCGAAGCCCTGCCCACCGCCCTCGCATCCGGCGAACAGGAACTCGCCGTACGCGAAGGCACGGTCAAGACCCCCCGCCTGGCCCGCGCCACCGTGGCGGCGGAGAACCAAACTCGCGCGTGGAACCCGAACGGCACGGTGCTGATCACCGGTGCCAGCGGCACACTGGGCATGCTCTTCGCCCGCCACGCGGTGACCGAGCGCGGCGCCCGCCACCTCCTCCTGCTCAGCCGCCGAGGCGCGGAAGCCCCGGGCGCCGCCGAACTCACCGCGGAGCTCACCGCGCTGGGCGCGGAAGCCCACTGGGCCGCCTGCGACGTAGCGGACCGAGAAGCCCTCGCCGACGCACTGACGGCGATCCCCACCGCCCACCCCCTCACCGCCGTCATCCACACGGCAGGTGTCCTGGACGACGGCGTCATCGCCTCCCTCACCCCCGACCGCATGGCCCACGTACTGCGCCCGAAGGTGGACGCGGCGTGGAACCTCCACGACCTGACCCGCAACAGCAACCTCTCCGCATTCGTCCTGTTCTCCTCCGCCGCCGGTGTCTTCGGCGGTGCGGGCCAGGGCAACTACGCGGCGGCCAACGCCTTCCTGGACGCCCTCGCCCAGCACCGCCGCGCCAGCGGCCTGCCCGCCACCTCCCTCGCCTGGGGCCTGTGGGCCGAGTCCGGCGGCATGGCCGGAGAGCTGGACGAGGCGGAGCTGGACCGGCTGCGGCGCGGTGGCGTCGCCGCCATCACCGCCGCCCAGGGCCTGGAGCTGTTCGACCTCGCGGACACCGCCGACGAGGCCCTCCTCGTGCCGATGCCCCTCGACCTGGCCGCGCTCCGGACGCAGGCGAGCGCCGGAATGCTGCCGCCGCTCTTCCGCGGTCTGGTCCGCGTCCCGCCCCGCCGCGCGGCCCAGGCCGCCGCCGCGGCGCGGTCCGGCGCGCTCGCCCAGCAGCTCGCCGGGGCGTCCGACGCCGAGGCCGAGGCGGTCGTCCTCGGCGTGGTCCGTACGCAGGTGGCGGCCGTGCTCGGCTACGCCGGGTCCGAAGCGGTCGAGCCGCAGCGCGCGTTCAGCGAGGTCGGCTTCGACTCGCTCACCGCCGTCGAACTGCGCAACCGCCTGACCGCGGTGAGCGGCGTCCGGCTCCCCGCCACGCTGATCTTCGACTACCCGACCCCCGCCGCCCTCGCCGCGTATCTGCGGGCCGAGGCCCAGGGCAGCCAGGAGGACGCCGCCGCACCCGTGGCCACCGCGACCGCGGGCGACGACGAGCCGATCGCCATCGTGGCGATGAGCTGCCGTTTCCCCGGCGGGGTGACCTCGCCCGAGGACCTGTGGAAGCTGGTCGTCGAGGGCGCGGACGCCATCACCGACATGCCCACCGACCGTGGCTGGGACATCGAGTCGCTCTACGACGACGACCCCGACCAGCAGGGCACCAGCTACGCCCGCAACGGTGGATTCCTGCACGACGCCCACCACTTCGACCCCGTCTTCTTCGGGATCTCGCCGCGTGAGGCGCTCGCCATGGACCCGCAGCAGCGGCTGCTGCTGGAGACCACGTGGGAGGCGTTCGAGCGGGCCGGGATCGACCCGGCGGCGGTGCGCGGCAGCCGGACCGGTGTCTACACCGGCGTCATGTACAACGACTACGGCACCCTGCTGCACCGCGCCCCCGACGGCCTCGAGGGTTACATGGGCACGGCCAGCTCCGGCAGTGTCGCCTCGGGCCGGGTGTCGTACACCTTCGGTCTGGAGGGCCCGGCGGTCACCGTCGACACGGCGTGCTCGTCGTCGCTGGTCACCCTGCATATGGCCGTTCAGGCGCTGCGCAGCGGCGAATGCTCGCTCGCGCTCGCGGGCGGCGTGACCGTGATGGCCACCCCCGGCACCTTCGTGGCCTTCAGCAAGCAGCGCGGCCTCGCGACCGACGGCCGCTGCAAGCCCTTCGCCGCCGCCGCCGACGGCACGGCGTGGGGCGAGGGCGTGGGCATGCTGCTGGTCGAGCGGCTGTCGGACGCGCGCAAGAACGGCCACCCGGTGCTCGCCATCGTCCGCGGCTCCGCCATCAACCAGGACGGCGCCTCCAACGGCCTCACCGCGCCCAACGGCCCGTCCCAGCAGCGCGTCATCCGGCAGGCCCTCGCCAACGCCCGGCTGTCCGCCGCCGAGGTGGACGTCGTCGAGGCACACGGCACCGGTACGACGCTGGGCGACCCGATCGAGGCGCAGGCGCTGCTCGCCACCTACGGCCAGGAGCGGACCGAGGACGAGCCGCTCTGGCTGGGCTCGGTGAAGTCCAACTTCGGCCACACCCAGGCGGCGGCCGGTGTCGCCGGAATCATCAAGATGGTCAAGGCCATCGAGCACGGCGTCCTGCCCCGGACCCTGCATGTGGACGAGCCGTCGCCGCACGTGGACTGGACGGCGGGCGCGGTGTCGCTGCTCACCGAGCAGCTGGAGTGGCCGGAGACCGGCCGCCCGCGCCGCGCCGCCGTGTCCTCGTTCGGCATCAGCGGCACCAACGCGCACACCATCATCGAACAGGCCCCGGCGGAGCGGCCCACGGCCGACGCCGACGCGCCCGAGCCCGGTGTGCTGCCCTGGATCCTGTCCGGCCGGAGCGAGGCGGCGCTGGGCGCCCAGGCGGAGCGGCTGCTGGCACACCTCGACACGGCCCCGGGCCTGCGCCCGGCCGACGTCGGCTACTCCCTGGTCACCACCCGCGCCGTCCACGACCAGCGCGCGGTGCTGGTCGGCACGGACCGCGACGACTTCGTCCGCGCCCTGACGGCGCTCGCCCGGGGCGAGGCGGAGGCCCAGCTGGTCCAGGGCACCGGGACGGCCGGCAAGACGGCGTTCGTGTTCCCGGGGCAGGGGTCGCAGTGGGCCGGTATGGCGGTGGGGCTGATGGACGCCTCGCCCGTCTTCGCGGCCCGTATCCACGAATGCGCCGCGGCGTTGGCGGAGTTCACCGACTGGTCGTTGGTCGAGGTGCTGCGCGGCGCCGAGGGCGCACCGTCGCTGGAGCGCGTGGACGTGGTCCAGCCGGTGCTGTTCGCCGTGATGGTGTCTCTCGCCGAACTGTGGCGTTCGCTGGGCGTCCGGCCGTCCGCCGTGGTCGGCCACTCCCAGGGCGAGATCGCGGCCGCCTGCGTGGCCGGAATCCTGACGCTTCAGGACGCTGCCCGCGTGGTGGCGCTGCGGAGTCAGGCGATCGGCCGGGTGCTGGCGGGCAAGGGCGGCATGGTGTCCGTGGCGCTGCCGGTGGCGGAGGTCCGGGAGCGGATCGCGGCGTGGGGCGAGGAGCGGATCTCCGTCGCCGCCGTCAACGGCCCCTCGTCGGCCGTGGTTTCGGGTGAGCCCGAGGCGCTGGACGAGCTGCTGGCGTCCTGCGAGGCCGATGAGGTGCGGGCGCGCCGGGTGCCGGTGGACTACGCCTCGCACTCCGCGCAGGTCGAACTGCTCCGCGAGGAACTTCTCGAACTGCTCGCCCCCGTACAGCCGAGGAACGCCCAGGTGCCGTTCCTGTCCACGGTGACGGGGGAGTGGGTCGAGGGTCCGGAGCTGGACGCCGAGTACTGGTTCACCAACCTGCGTCGCACCGTCGAACTGGAGGGTGCGGTGCGCCGTCTGCTGGACGAGGGCTTTGGCGCCTTCATCGAGTCCAGCGCCCACCCCGTCCTGACGATGGGTGTGCAGGAGACCGCCGAGAGCGCGGGCCGTGAGGCCGCCGCGATCGGGTCGCTGCGCCGTGACGAGGGCGGTCTGGACCGCTTCTGGGTCTCGCTCGGCGAAGCATGGACCCGTGGCGTGAGCGTGGACTGGGACGCGGTGTACGAGGGGACGGGCGCCGAGCGCGTCGAGCTGCCCACGTACGCCTTCCAGCACGAGCGCTACTGGATCGAGGTCCCGCTCGCGGTGGGCGATGTCGCCTCCGCCGGGCTCGGCGCCGCCGGGCATCCGCTGCTGGGCGCCGCCGTCGAACTGCCCGACTCCGACGGCTTCCTGCTCACCGGGCGGCTCTCCCTCCAGACCCACCCCTGGCTCGCCGACCACGCCGTGTCCGGCACCGCGCTGCTGCCGGGGACGGCCTTCGTGGAGCTGGCGATCCGTGCCGGTGACCAGGTCGGCTGCGATCTGCTGGAGGAGCTGACCCTCGAGGCGCCGCTGATCCTGCCCGGCCGGGGCGGGATCCAGCTGCGGCTGACGGTCGGCGCGCCCGACGCGAGCGGCCGCCGGGCGCTGGAGGTCTACTCCCGCCCGGAGCCGGACGCGGACCGGGGCGACGCCTCGGACCAGCCGTGGGTCCGTCACGCCAGCGGTGTCCTGGCCTCCGGTGAGGCCACGGACGGCGGCGCCGACCTGTCCGTATGGCCGCCCGCCGAGGCCGTCGCCCTCGACGTGGCCGACCTCTACGAGCGGTTCGCGGCGGGCGGCTTCGGCTACGGCCCGGCGTTCCAGGGGCTGGGCGCCGCCTGGCGGCGCGGCGAGGAGGTCTTCGCCGAACTGCGCCTGGAGCAGCGGCAGCACGCCGACGCCGCGCTGTTCGGACTGCACCCGGCACTGCTGGACGCCGCGCTGCACGGGGTCGCGCTCGGCGACTTCCTGGGCGGCGAGGCCGACGGGATCCGGCTGCCGTTCTCCTGGACCGGGGTCACGCTCCACGCGGCGGGCGCCACGGCGCTGCGCGTACGGATCGCCCCGGCCGGGCCGGACACGGTGGCCCTCACCGTCGCGGACGAGAACGGCGGCGCGGTCGCGTCGGTGGACTCCCTGGTGCTGCGGCGCATCGCCCCGGAGCAGCTGCGCGCGGCCCAGGTGACCTACCACGACTCGCTGTTCCGGCTGGAGTGGGCGCCGGTGCCGGCGCCCTCGGCGGCCCCCGGGACCCTCCGCTGGGCCCTGATCGGCCAGGACGCGGCGAACAGCGCCGGTCAGGACACTGCGAACAGCACCGGTCAGGACACTGCGAACGGCGCCGGCCAGGACGCCACGCACGGCACGGGCGGCACGGACGCCTTCGGGCTCGTCGCCGCGCTGGAGTCCGCCGGTGCCGACTGCGCCGTCTTCGCCGACCTGGCCGAGCTCGCGGCCGTGGTGGCCTCGGGCAGCCCCCGCCCGGACGTCGTCCTCCTCCCGTACACCGGCCCCGCCGGGGGCGGCGATGTGGCGGAGGGGGCCAGGCTGGCCACTCATGCCGCGCTGGACAGCGCGCAGTCGTGGCTCGGGGAGGAGGGCCTGGCCGGGGCGCGGCTCGCGTTCGTCACCCGGCGCGCCGTCGCCACGTCCCCGGACGCCGAAGTGCAGGACCTGCCGCGGTCGGCCGTATGGGGTTTGATCCGCACCGCCCAGACCGAGAACCCGGACCGTTTCCTGTTGCTCGACCTGGACGGTGACGAGACCTCGGCCGAGCTGCTCACGGCGGCCGTGACCGGCGGGGAGCCGCAGCTCGCCGTCCGCGCGGGCGCCCTCCACGCGCCCCGGCTGGCCCGGGTCGCCACCCAGGAGCAGAACCAGGACGTCGCGCCGCAGAAGCTCCCGGAGTTCGACCCCGACGGCACGGTCCTGATCACCGGCGCCACCGGCGTTCTCGGCGGACAGCTCGCCCGCCATCTGGTGGCCGAGCGCGGCGTGCGGCATCTGCTGCTCAACAGCCGCCGCGGACAGCGCGCCCCGGGGATGTCCGAGCTGGTCGACGAACTGACCGCGCTGGGCGCCCGGGTGAGCGTCGCGGCCTGCGATGTGGCCGACCGCGAGGCGCTGTCGATGCTGCTGGCCGAGGTGGATGCGGAGCATCCGCTCACCGCCGTCGTGCACACCGCCGGTGTGCTGGACGACGGGCTGCTGCCCACGCTCACCCCGGACCGGATCGACACGGTCTTCCGGCCGAAGGTGGCCGCGGCGCACAACCTGCACGAGCTGACCCGCGATCTGGACCTGTCCGCCTTCGTGCTGTTCTCGTCCGCCGCCGGTACCTTCGGCGCGCCGGGCCAGGCCAACTACGCGGCGGCCAACACCTTCCTGGACGCCCTGGCCGCGCAGCGCCGCTCCGCCGGACTGCCCGCGCTCTCGCTGGCATGGGGTCTGTGGGAGCAGCGCAGCGCGATGACCGGCGGTATGGCGGACGCGGATGTGGCCCGTATGGAGCGCTCCGGGATGGCGCCGCTGTCCTCGCGGGACGGTCTGGAGCTGTTCGACACGGCGTGCGCGGTCGGCGGTGAGGCGGTGCTCGTACCGCTGCGCCTGGACATCGCGCCGCTGCGCGAGCAGGCCGCCGAGGGCGGGCTGCCCGCCGTGTTCCGCGGGCTGGTCCGGGCTCCGGCCCGGCGGCGTACCGTCGCCGCCGGGGCGGCCGACGCGGGCGGCCCCTCGCTGGCGCGGAAGCTGGCCGGGCTGGCCGAGGCGGAGCGCGAGAAGGCCGTGCTGGACCTGGTCCGCGGCCAGGCCGCCGCGGTCCTCGGTTTCCCGGACGCGGAGGCGGTGGGGGCCACGCGTGGCTTCCTGGAGCAGGGCTTCGACTCGCTGACCGCCGTCGAGCTGCGCAACCGGCTGAACGCCGCGAGCGGGCTGCGGCTGGCCCCGACGCTGCTGTTCGACCACCCGACGCCCGAGCTGGTCGCCCGGCAGCTGCTCGCGCAGCTGGCCGGTTCGGTGGCCGCCGAGGGCGGCGCGGTCTCGGACGCGGCGCGTGCGGAGGCGGCGGGCGCGGAGCCGTCGGCCGTGTTCGGCGCGATGATGCGGGAGGCCGGACAGCTGGGCGAGCAGGAGGAGTTCACCCGGCTGCTGATGGACGTCTCGCGGTTCCGGCCCTCGTTCGCGAGCGCCGCCGAGCTGGACAAGGCGCCCGCGCTGGTGCGGCTGTCGCGCGGGGAGACCGGGCCCGCGCTGGTGTGCTTCTCCTCGATCCTGTCGATCGGCGGCCCGCACCAGTACGCCCGGTTCGCCGCCGGATTCCGCGGCCACCGGGACGTCCTCGCGCTGGGCAACCCCGGCTTCGTCGCCGGGGAGCGGCTCCCGGCCAACCCGGAGGCGGTGATCGAGGCGCAGGCCGAGGCGGTGCTGCGGGAGACCGACGGGGCGCCGTTCGTGCTGCTGGGCCACTCCTCGGGCGGGTTGCTCGCCCATGAGGTGGCCGCGCGGCTGGAGAGCACCGGGGTCTTCCCGGACGCGGTCGTCCTGCTCGACATCTACTCGCACGACCGGGACGCGGCCGTGGCCCTCCAGCCCGGGCTGAGCGCCGGGATGGACGAGCGCAGCGCCGGCCAGGTGCCGGTGGACGACACCCGGCTGCTGGCCATGGGCGCCTACTTCCGGCTGTTCGGCCAGTGGCGGCCCAAGGAGGTCAAGACGCCGACGCTGCTGGTCCGGGCCGGGGAGCGGCTCTTCGACTGGTCCCGCGACGGCGACTGGCGGTCGTACTGGCAGCTGCCGCACACCGCGCTCGATGTGCCGGGGAACCACTTCACCATGATGGAGGAGCACGCCGGGACGACGGCGCGGGCCGTGGCCGACTGGCTGGCGGACTGACGGGTTCGGGCCCGCACCCCCACACGGGCCCGAACCGCCAAAGGGCCGGGCCCCGCCCCATCCGAGGAGGGGAGCGGGGCCCGGCCCTTTGGCGTGGTGCGTGGTGCGTGGTGCGTGATGCGTGGTGGGGGATCAGCGCTTACGGGCGGGGCGCGAGCGCTTGCCCGGACCCACCGTCACCACCTCGAAGTTGGACTTGGTGCGGTCCAGCCGGTGGAAGAGGTTGTCCGGCCCGGTGATGTACATCTTCGACACCCCCTCACCCTTGAGCGTGTCCACCACCTTCGGCCAGTGGATCGGCAGGTCGAAGGTGTCCAGAAGCATCGTGCGCAGCGCGTCGGCCGAGGTCACGATGGTGCCGTCCTGGTCGGTGACCACGGGCAGCTTGGGGTCGAGGATGTCGTACTTCGGCAGGATCTCCTCGGCGGCCCGGCGCCGCAGCTCCGCGAACGCGGGCGCGTGCACCGCCGGGACCATGGTGTACATGGAGTAGCCGCCGGCCTGGCTGATCGCCTTCTTGAAGCCTTCCAGCTCCTTCTCGCGCAGCGAGACCATGAAGAAGCCGTCGTCGAGATAGCCGGAGTAGTCGTACCACTCGCCGCGCTCGCCGAGCTCGGTGAGGATCTCCGTCAGCTTCTCCTGCGGAGTGCGGACGAAGGTGTGGGTGACCGCGTCCTGGTGCTCCTCGGCGAAGTACGCGTGCTCACAGCGGGCCAGCTCCGCGGTGAGCCGTACCACCTCGGGGAACGGCAGCGAACTGACGTACGCCGCCGCCGCCTTCTGCCCGAAGCTGGGGCCCACGCACAGGTCCGGGACCAGTCCGTGCTCCTGCTCCGCGCGGTCCGCCGAGGCCATCGAGTTCACCAGGAAGGCGATCTGGGTGGCCTCGGAGTAGTCGTCCTCGGAGTCGCGGAGCCGGTCGAAGACCGAGTAGCCCAGCGCCTCGTCGGCCTCGGCGAGCCGCTTGCGGGCGAACGGGTCGAGCGTGAGGAACCTGCCCACCTCGGAGAAGCCGGAGGGCCCCATACCGGGGAAGACGATGGCTGTCTTCGTCTGCTCGGATGCCGTCATGGTGTGGTGCCTTACTCTCGATCCTGCCGTCGCTCAGTCCTGCGCCCGGCGGTTGAAGCCGCGGATGCCGATGGTCCCGAAGAGCAGGATCGCCGCTCCGATGGCGGAGAAGCAGATCCACAGCGGGATCGATTCCGGCACCTTGGGCCCGGGTTCCAGCAGCAGTCCGCGCATCGCCTCGGTGACGTAGGTCAACGGGTTGAAGCTGCAGAGGATCTGGAACCAGCGGACGGTCTCCAGGCTCCGCCACGGGAACTGCGTGGCCCCGGTGAACATGATCGGGGTGAGCGTCATGGCGAAGACGATGGAGATGTGGCGCGCGGGCGCCAGGGTGCCCAGGGTGAGGCCGACGCAGCCGCCGACCAGTCCGCCCAGGCTCAGGATGCCCAGCGTGACCGGCATCTTCTCCAGCGGCCAGGAGACGTCGTCCAGCAGCGCCAGACCGATCGGGATCATGACCAGCGAGCCGATCAGACCGCGCATCGCGCCGAAGATCGCCTTCTCCACGGCCACCAGGGAGACCGGGATGGGGGCGAGCAATCGGTCCTCGATCTCCTTGGTCCAGGAGAAGTCGATGGCCAGCGGCAGCGCGGTGTTCTGCAGGGCGACCAGGAAGCTGTTGAGCGCCACCACACCGGGCAGCAGCACCTGCTGGAAGCCGGGCTGGGTGAAGCCGATCTCACCCAGCACCTTGCCGAAGACGAACAGCATGAAGAACGGTTCCACGATGACCTGGCCCAGGAACGGGCCCATCTCGCGGCCGGTGACGAAGATGTCGCGCCACAGGATGAAGAAGAACGTCCGCCACCGGTTGGCGCGGCGCCGGTGGCGCCCGGCGCGGCGCTTGGCGTCGGGCAGTTCGAGTTCGAGTTCGGGCTGCGGCTGGGGCTCGGGCTCCACGAGCGGCGAACGGGCGTCCGCCGCCGCGATGATGGCGTTCAGCGCGGCCTTCGCGTCCTGTGCGGCCTGGGTCGCCGACGGGGCCGGTATCGGCTTGATGACGAGCGTCAGGGTGTCCCCGATGTCGCCGCCGCCGTGCGGGGCGCCCATGCCCCTGGCCTCGTGGTGCCGGTGCTCCTGCGGCCGGCTCTGCTGCTGCCGGGGGTCGGGCTGCCGGACGTCCGGCGCCTTGCCCTCGTGCTTGACCGGTGCGTTCGGAGTGGCCTTCTGCACCTCGGCGCCCGGACGCGGGGCCGACGGCTTGGACCGGACGAGCACGGTCCGGGTGTCCTCGAAGCCGTCGTCCTCGGGGGACTTGGGCTCCGCGGCCCGCGGGTCGGTGGTGCCCTTCGCGTCCGGCCGGGCGGCGGGGGTCCTGGGGTCGGCGGGCCGGTGCTCACCGCCCCTGGCGGCGCCACCCTGGTGCGACGCGGGTGCCCCGGCGCCGGCCGCGGGCTTCTCCTCCGCGGCCTTGCCACCCGTGGTCCCGTCCGTCGATGACGTGGGTCGAGAGGAGGAGCTCATCGCATCTCCTTCCCCGTCAGGTCGACAAAGACGTCTTCCAGGCTCGCCTTGCTCACATTCAGGTCCTTGATTTCGCAGCCGGTGTCGGTCAGGGCCTTGATGACCGTGGGCAGAAGTACGGAGGACGACGCGTTGCTGTAGACCTTCATCCGGAAGGTGCCGTCGCCGGCCCCGGCCCCGCCCATGGCTGCGGCCATCTCGTCCTCGGCGCTGAGCACCTCGACCCGCTCGGCGACCCCGAGACCCTGCACCATGTGGACCACACCGTTCATCCCGCTGTGCGGCGGGCGCACCGAGACGGTCAGCGCGGTGTTGCTCATCCGGCTGGTCAGTGCCTCGGGGGTGTCCAGGGCGAGCAGCTTGCCGTGGTCGACGATGCCGATCCGGTCACACAGCTTGGAGGCTTCCTCCATGTCGTGGGTGGTGATCACCACCGTGACGCCACGGGTCTTCAGTTCGGCGACCCGGTCGCGTACGAAGATCTGTGACTGCGGGTCGAGGCCGGTGGCCGGCTCGTCCAGGAACAGCACCCGGGGGCGGTGCATCAGCGCCCGCGCGATCATCACGCGCTGTGCCTGACCACCGGAGACCTGGTCCGCCCGGGCCTTGGCGTGGTCGCCGAGGCCGACCCACTCCAGGCTCTCGTCCGCCAGGCGGTTGCGCTCCGAGCGGGGGAGACCGTGGTAGCCGGCGTGGAAGGTGAGGTTCTGGCGGATCGTCAGTGACCGGTCCAGGTTGTTGCGCTGCGGCACGATGGCGAACGACTGCCGCGCCACCGCCGGCCTGCGCACCACATCGACACCCTGCACGAAGGCGCGCCCGCCACTGGGCGCGACCCGGGTGGTCAGGATGCCGATGGTGGTGGTCTTGCCCGCTCCGTTGGGTCCGAGGAAGCCGAAGACCTCACCGTGCCGGACGGTGAAGCTGAGATTGTCGACAGCCGGAACGGGCCGGCCGGGATACTTCTTGATCAAGCCGTCGACAACGACGGCGAAGTCAATAGGGCGTGTTGTGTTCATCGCTGTCGTCGCACCGATTTAATTGGCTTGAGGAGAACATTACTTTCCCCTTGTTTAACACGGCCGCTTGACTCCTGACCCCTAACTGCCTGCAGATTAGGGGGTGGTGGCACGGGTGAGGGGGCCTTAGGGGGCGCCTGCTGTGTCCCGCTGTGTCCCGGGCCACGCCGGGATGGCGCGGTACCCGCATATAGCGCGTACCTCGAATAGCGGTTACTAGGGGTTGTGGGCCGGGAGAAGGGCTCATAGCCTCACGGAGTCAGCATCTCGGACGAGCGTGGTCGACGCGCCCCACCATCGCACTCGTGCCCGGCCCCTCAGTGCAATCGCGGGGATGTACTCCTTGAGCCAGATCAAGCCCGATGATGTGGGCCTTATTCGGATATTGCAAACGGAAACTCCGAGTAGTTTCCGGCTGATCTGTTTCCCGGAATCCGCCCACTCCACCGCGTACTACCTCTCGCTGTCCGAGCTGCTGCTGCCCACCGTCGAGGTGTTGGCGATCCAGTACCCCCTGTACGTGGGCATCGACGACGACGAGCGGCTGACCGATTCGGCCGACCTCGCGGACCGGATCTTCGGTGCGCTGGGGGAGTGGATGGACCGCCCGCTCGCCTTCTTCGGCCACCGGGCCGGCGCCGACCTCGCCTACCGCGTCGCCGAGCGCCTGGAACGGGAGACCGGGACGGCGCTGCTGACCCTGTTCGTATCCGGCCGCACCGCGCACTGGGGCATGTCCCTGGGGCCCCCGGAGCTCGGCTGCCGGATCGTCGCCCTCGCCGGTGAGGGCGATCCCAAGACCCCGCTGCGCGGCGTACGGGCCTGGCGGCGGCGTACGAGCGGACGATTCGACCTCGAGGTGTTTCCCGGCGCCCGTTACTACCTCGACTCGAGCCGGAGAGAGGTCGTCAACCTGGTGCACGACCAGTTGCTCTCGCACGTCCCCGTCGATGCCGAGTGGGAGACCGGCTTCGAAGACCAGGGAGCCTAGGGGGACTCGCCCAGGGCTGCCTGTATCTCCTGAGCGAACCCCTGAGCGAATAGGAAAAGAGTACGTTTCGATGACCGCGAAGATCTACGCGCTCGACTCGGTGCAGACCCTGACCGACTTCGAGCTGGACGCGCTGCGCGTCGCCGATGTGATCCGCGAGCACGGGGTGACCCACGGCGACCGCGTCATCTTCAAGGCGGGCAACTCCGCCGCCTATGTGAGTGTGCTGTTCGCGCTGATGCACGTGGGAGCCTCCATCGTGCTGATCGACCAGCAGGAGCACCCGGACGAGACCCGGCGGATCGCCCAGCGCACCGGCGCCGCGATCGCCTTCGTGGACGACGACGCCCCGATCCACGCCGACATCCATGCGGTGAACCTCTACGAACTGATCGCCCCGGCCGCCGGACGCCCGCTCAACACCCGGGAGCTGTCCTTCGACGCCTGGGCCGACCGCCGCGACGGCCTGATCATGTGGACCTCCGGCTCCACCGGCGAGCCCAAGGGCGCCGTCAAGTCCGGCCGTAAATTCCTCACCAACCTGGAGCGCAACGCCGCCCAGGTCGGGCACCGGCCGGACGACGTGCTGCTGCCGCTGCTGCCCTTCGCCCACCAGTACGGGCTGTCCATGGTGCTCATCGCCTGGCTCACCCGCTGCTCGCTGGTGATCGCCCCGTACAAGCGCCTGGACCGGGCCGTGCAGATGGCCGGCCGGACCGGCGCCACGGTGATCGACGCCACCCCGTCGAGCTACCGCACCATGCTCAACCTGGTCGGCCGCAAGCCCTCGCTGCGGGCGCAGTTGGACGGCGTCCGGATGTTCTGCTCGGGCGCCGCGCCGCTCGACGGCGCGCTCTCCGAGCGCTATGTGGCCGAGTTCGGCCTGCCGCTGCTGGACAGCTACGGCAGCACCGAGCTGGGCAACATCGCCTTCGCCACCCTGGAGAACCCGGTCTCCTGCGGCCGGGCCATGGAGGGCATCAAGCTGCGCGTCGTCGACGAGGACGGCCACCCGGCCGCCCCCGGCCAGGCCGGTGAGATCGAGGTCGACACCCCGGACGCGCTCGAGGGCCATCTCGCCGAGGACGGCACCATCGACGCCGTGCCCACCGGCTGGCAGACCACCGGCGACCTCGGCTACCTCGACGGAGACGACAACCTCTTCGTCCTGGGCCGGAAGTTCGCGGTGCACCGCTCCGGCTACACGCTCCACCCCGAGCTGATCGAGCGGAAGGCCGCCCTGGCCGAGATCTCCACCCGGATCGTGCCGCTCCCCGACGAGCGCCGGGCCGGCGACACCCAGCTGGTCTTCTTCGTGGAGGACCACGAGCTGCGGGACGCCAAGCACTGGCGCGAGCGGCTGTGCCAGGTGCTCCCGGTCTACGAACAGCCCAACCGGGTCGAGGTGCTGGAGAGCTTCCCGCTCAACCGCAACGGCAAGCCGGACAAGCGCCGGCTCGAGCAGATGGCCCAGGGCTGAGACCCGACAGGGGGAGCCGACGACGCGCGTCGGCTCCCCCTGGGTGCTGGATGGGTACGGCAGTGGCCGTCAGTCGTACGGAAGCTCCAGCGGCGCGAAGGTGTCGAAGAGATCACCGGGGCCGGGGTTGTCCGGATGCGTGGTGCCGCCGAGGTGGTGGAGGACTCCCCACACCGCGTTCAGCGCCGTGGTCACCGCACCCTCCGCGAACCCGGCCGTCCAGGAGACATCGTCCCCGCACAGGAAGAAGCCCTGCTGCGCCGGATCCATCCCGTCCTGCATGAACTGGGTGAACAGCCGCCGCTGATAGCGGTAGTGGCCGGGCAGGTTGTTCTTGAAGGCCCCCATGAAGCGGGGCTCGGTCTCCCAGGTGACGGTGAGCGGCCCCGCGATGATGTGCGACCGGATGTCCACATCCGGGTAGATCGCGGCCAGCTTGGTCAGCAGCGTCTCCAGCCGCTCCTCGGCCGAGAGCGTGGCGACCTTCAGCGAGTCGTCGTTCCAGGTGTACGACAGGCACATGACCCCGGGCCGGTCGGGCCCGTCGTCGAAGAGATAGACCCCGCGCGGCATCCGGTCGGTGAGCGTCATGCTCATCATGTCGTGGCCGGTCGCCGGGTCGGCGTCCCGCCAGAACGGCCGGTCGACCAGGACGAACAGCTTGGACGCGCCCATGTAGTGGGTGCGCTCCACCGCCGTCCACAGCGGAGTGGACAGCAGCGACGGATCGCAGTCGACCCGGTTCAGCAGGGTCCACACATGCGGGCTGTAGACCACCGCGGGGAATTCGCGCTCCTCGCCGCTCTCGTCCGTCACCCGGACGCCGTCGGCGGTCCGCCGCAGCCGGGTGACCGCGGGGCGGGGCCGGCCGCCGTGCAGCGACGCGAGCGACGTGCCCCGCGGCCAGTGGGCGAGCGTCTCCGGCTGGTGCTCCCACAGCCCGTTCGGCACCTGGGAGGAGCCGTCGACTATGCCCACCTGGTTGTCGTCGGCCTCGGTGACCACGACCCGCAGGATCTCCAGCACCGAGTTGGGGAAGTCGGTGTCCCAGCCGCCGGTACCGAAGCCCACCTGGCCGAAGATCTCCCGGTGGCGGAACGACTGGAAGGCGGAAGAGGTGGCGAGGAAGCCGTAGAAGGACTGGTCGTCGAACTCCTTGACCAGCGAGTTCCATACGGTCTTCAGCGTGCCGACGTCCCGCCGCTGGATGGCGTCCCGCAGCGTGGCCAGGTCGGCCCGCTCCTGGAGCGCCTTGTCCCAGGCGTCGGCGACCTCCTGGTAGACGTCCGGGAGCTCACCGGCGGTGCGCGCCCGGTCCTGACCGCCGTTCAGGTCGATCAGCGTGCTCGCGGTGGCCGGTGCCAAAGGATTAGGGAAAGGACGAGTGGACAGGCCCAGCAGATCGATGTAATGGAACAGCGAACGGGCGGAGACGGGAAAGCGCATGGCGCCCATCTCCGCCTTGTATTCCGGATTCCCAGGGAACGGCGTGGACCGCATCCGGCCGCCCAGTTGCTCCGCTTCATAAAGAACTGGGGAAAGCCCTAGTCGTAGAAGCTCATAGGCCGCCGTCAATCCGGACATCCCGCCGCCGATGACGGCGACTTCGGTCCCGTGCACCGCGGCGGGCAGGGCGCCCAGACCGGCCGGATGGGACAGCCACCTGTCATAGGAATAGGGGAAATCCGGCACGAGCATGGTCGTGGCGGACGCGGTAGCGCACGTCATGGCATCAACCTCTTGGGGCCGAGTGGCATCGCGGGGATATCAGGCGGTGTAAGCGACATCGAAATCCAGGCTCGCGGGCAGTTCTCGGCGCTGGCTGATGTTGATCTTCCGGTAGACACGGGTCAAGTGTTGTTCCACCGTGGAGATCGTGATGTAGAGCTTAGCGGCGATTTCCCGGTTGGTGTAGCCGGAAGCTGCTAGTGCTGCGACCCGGCTCTCGGCGTCGGAGAGTTCGGAAAAGGCGGCCGTATCCTCGCCGGTACGGGTCGCTTCCGACAGGGCCGAACGGGCCGGAGTGCGCTGCAGCGAACGCGACAGCTCCTCCGCGCCGCAGCTGTCCGCGAGCCGCAGCGCCCGGCGGGTCATCAGCCGGCTGGTGTCCAGATCGCCGAGCTGCTTGTGCGCCTCCGCGAGATCCGCCAGCGCCCGCGCCATCTCGTACCAGCCGCCGCTCGCCTGGAGCACCCCCACCGCCTGCTGCAGCAGCGCGATCCGCTCGTTCAGCGGCCGGGTGGCGGCCAGCACCCGCAGCGCGGCGCCCCGGGTGCGGGACGAGGACTCCCCGGCCAGCTCCAGCTGCTCCTCCGCCAGCCGCGCCGCCCGCTCCTGGCCGCCCAGCGTCAGCCAGGTCTCGGCGGCGCCGAGCCTCCAGGTCAGGGTGGCGGGCGAGTCCAGGCCCCAGGCGGCCATCTTCTCGCCACAGGCGCGGAAGTCGGTCAGGGCCGCGTGCTGCCGGCCGGTGGCCAGCTGGTGCCGGGCCCGTGCGTAGAGGTAGTGCAGCCCGAAGCGGTTCCGGTACATCTCCTCCGGCACCGGGCGGGCGAGCAGTTCGGCCGCCGCGTCGTGGTTGCCCATCGCGGTGTGCGCGTTGATGAGCATCCCGAGCGGCATGCCGACGGTGACCCCCCAGCCGCGCGCCGGAAGCTCCTCCAGCGCCCGCTCCGCGTACCGGACCGTGTCCCGCAGCCGCCCGACGCGCAGCGCGATCTGGGCCCGCAGCACACAGAAGTAGGCCAGCAGCGCCTTGGCGCCGCGCTCAGAGGTCTCCTCGATCAGCCGGTCGCACCAGCTGGTGGCGGTGGCGTGGCGGTCCGCGTACACCAGCGTCTGCAGCGCGGCGTGCACCGTCAGCATCGTCCGGTCGGAGAGCCGGACGGTCTCCAGCACCCGCTCCGCGGCGCGCACCGCGCGCTCGTCGACACCGCGGCTCAGCACCGTCCGCAGCGCCCGGAACGCGGTCAGCTGGGGCGACTCCGGGGACTGGCCGGGCGACAGCGGCCCGATGTCCCACGGGCCGTCGCACTCCTCCAGGTCCAGGAAGGGCCGTAGTTCGGGGTGGTCGGGGTAGGTGGACGACAGCGCGAGCCGGATGGCGCGCAGCGCGATGTCCAGATCGGTGCCCGGGTGCTCGTCGGCGGCCCGGCTGACCTGCTCCAGCGCGGTGGCCGCCTCGCCCATCCGGCCCAGCCCCAGCAGCCCGATGACGACCGGGATGGTCTGCGGCGCGGGCAGCAGCCCGCTGCCGGCCGGACCGGCCAGCGCCTGCAGCCGCCGCATCTGGGACAGCGGGTTGAACGGCCACATGGCCTGCACCATCGTCGCCTGGAGCTGCAGCGCCTCGCGCTCGTCGGTGCTGTACCGGTCGGCCATCTGCAGGCAGTTCATGGCGAGTTCCCTGCGGTCCGCGGCGATGGCGTGCACCGCCGCGTCGCACAGCGCCTGCGAGATCCACTCCTCGACCGGCCCCGGCGCCTCGTGGCTGAGCAGATGGCGGGCCACGTCGATCGGGTCGGCGCCCTCCTCGTACAGCAGCCGGGCGGCCCGCAGATGCAGCGGGCCGAGCTCGTGCAGCTCCAGATCGTCCTGCAGCACGGTGCGCACCGCGTCGCTGCGGAACCGCCCGCCGTGCAGGATGCCCACCTCGGTGAGCAGCCCGACGGACTGCCGGACCAGCCGCTCCTCGACCTCGATCAGCTGGCTCAGCAGGGGAACGGACGTGGCGTCACCCAGCAGCGCGACCCCGTGGGCCACCCGGCGGTGGGCCGGGCCGCCGCGGTACACGCAGGACAGTGCCGCCTGCCGGAACAGCTCCCCGGCCACCGGGGCGTCCGTGCCGGGCGCGGGGTCGAGGGGGCCGCGGGTGAGGCGGGAGAACCGGTCGTCCAGCAGGCCGCGCAGCAGCAGCAAATTGCCGCCGGTCATCTCGTGGTACGCGGCGGCGTGGCGCCCGGCCTCCTCGGTGCCCAACTCCTGGGTCAGCAGCGTGGAGACGCCCGCGACGGTGAGCGGGGCGAGCCGCACATGGCACACCTTCGGCTCGTGCAGCAGCTCGTCCAGGGCGGTGGCGGCGGGGCCGGTCAGCGACCCGCGGCTGACCACGACGGACAGCGCCTCCGAGCGGCAGCGGCGGATGCCGTACGCCAGGCAGCGCAGCGACGGGAGGTCGGCGAACTGGACGTCGTCGATGGCGATCAGCAGGGGGGCGTCACCGGTCAGCTCGTCGAGCATGCGGTGGAAGTCCTGGAGCAGCGGGAGTTCGGCCTCGACCGGGCCGTGCGGGTCGCGGAGCGCCTCGAGGCCGGGCCGCGGCCCGGAGTGCTGCAGATGGCCCGGCATGCCCTGGTAGAGCTGCTCGAGCACGGCATAGGGGAACTTCTGCTCCGAGGCGGAGGCGACCGCGGGCAGTACCCGGACGCCGCGTCCACCCGCCGTGTCCGCCACGGTGTGCAGTAGTGCGGTCTTTCCCGACGTAACGGCGCCGCTGATCACGGCGAGCCGGCTTCCCTCGCGGGCGCCCTCGAAGAGGAGCCGATTGAGCCGGGCTATCTCCTGATCGCGCTCCACCAACACGTACGAAACACCTTCCCCGATTTAACGTATGCGCAGGGGTCTTGAAAGCGAATCACCGTGCATGGCGCACCTGGTAATGCATCGTCCCCCGAGTCGAAATTACTGCGCCGCTGTTGTGCCCTCAGATCCCTTCCGTAGCTGACACCCTGTGCGGCGGCATGGCTGCTCTGTGTCATGTCGCGTCTTCTTCCGCCCCTCCCGGCCGGGTTGGGCATGCCAGCCCTGGTTCGGGGGTATGGGGCGGATGCGCACTCTAGCAGTGCTGTTGGTAGGAAAAGATGACCGTCTCGTCACGGGAGAAACTGTTCGATTATGGTTTCGGCCCCGTAACCGAGTTGTGAAGCTGGGCGTCGACTCTCAGATCGCGCTTCGACGCTGGTGGCTGTGGGGTTGCCGGAGGTAACACCCCTGTCGGATGTGAAAGTTGCGCAAAAGTGTCGGAAACTACTGAACCTTGAGTTCGTCCCCTCGCATCCCGTTGTGTGTGTTTCCCCTGTTCCATGGTCGTAGCCATCGTCGCCCAGGGCATCCATTAGCATCGCCGCGGCCGCCGAATGGGCTGCGGTGTGTCATGGACCACTATGGGAACGGCTACTAGGGAAACAACTAGTTGTCCGAGAAAACGGGAGGAAGTGCGCGTGGTCAACCAGAAGTTGACATTTGTCGTCGGCACCGGCCGGTGCGGTTCGACGGCTCTGTCTCAGGTCATCAATATTCATCCGGATGTTCTCAGCATCAATGAATTGTTCGCCAGCATTCCCGATGCGGAGATGCTGGACGAGGCCCCGCTGAGCGGTCCGGAGTTCTGGGGATATCTGTCCCGGCCCAATGCGATCACCAATAGCATGATCAAAAATGGCGCCACCCCGCCCGAGTTCCTCTACCACAAGCTGCCCAAGCGGCGGTTCGACGCGGAGACCACCGGTATTCCGGCCATCAGCGTCATGGTGCTGCCCCATCTGACCGACGATCCCGACGCGCTCTTCGACGAGTTGGAGTCCGAGGTCACCTCCTGGCCCACCCGCCGTCCGGCAGATCACTGGACGGCCCTTTTCGCCTTCCTCGGCGCACGGTTCGGCAACCCCGATGCCGTCGTCGAGCGGACCGGCCTGTCCATCGGCCGCGTGCCGGAGATGCACCGCGCCTTCCCCGAGGCGCGCTTTGTGCACCTCTACCGCGAGGGCCCCGACTGCGCCGTCTCCATGAGCCGCCACTTCAGCTTCCGGATGATCCCGATGCTGTGGGAGATGGCCGTGCACCTCGGTCTGGAGACCCCGCAGCACCTGACGCCGGAGCACGCGGCCCAGCTCCCGCCCGACCTGGCGCCGCTGCTGAGCGACCGCTACGACCCGGCGCTGGTGATGGAGCGTCCCATCCCGCTCAGCGCGTTCGGCACCCTGTGGTCCGAGACGATCGTCGACGGTCTGCGGAAGCTGGACGACGTCCCGGCGGAGCAGCGCGCCGCGCTGTCGTACGAGACGCTGCTGGAGGAGCCGGAGAAGGAGCTGATCCGGCTCGCCGAGTTCATCGGGGTGGAACCGCACCGCACCTGGCTGGACGCGTCCATCGCCCACCTCGACGGCGGCCGGCCCGGCGCGGCGCGGAAGCTGCCCGAGGCGGAGCTCACCCCGCTGCTCGAATCCTGTAGCCCGGGCACGCGGGCGCTGGCCGCCCACCAGTAGGGCGCGCGTCGTCACCCGGCGACGGCCGCCCACCCCGAGGCCGATCGCCGGGTGGCGCCCTGCCGCCGTGTCCTGGTTCCCCGGGGACGGCTACCCGGCCTGGCCCCTATGTCGTGGGCCCGCTGTGACCAGGTGTCCGCAGCCCGTCCATAGTCGGTGCCTATCATCGTGGTGTGCAGTTGCATCAGCTGCGTTATTTCGCCACCGTCGCGGAGACCCGGCACTTCACCCGCGCCGCGGAGCTCCTGCATGTCGCCCAGCCCTCGCTGTCCCAGCAGATCCGCACCCTGGAGCGGGAGCTGGGAGCCGATCTCTTCCACCGGGCGCGCGGCAATATCGCCCTCACCGACGCGGGAGAGGCCCTGCTCCCGCTGGCCCGCCAGATCCTCGCCGACGCCGAGACCGCGCACCGCGAGGTCCAGGAGGTCGCCCAGCTGCGGCGCGGCCGGGTGCGGCTGGGGGCCACGCCTAGCCTGTGCGCCAGCTTCGTCCCCGATGTGCTGCGCCGCTTCCATGACGAGTTCCCGGGCATCGAGCTGATCGTGGACGAGGGCGGCTCCCAGGACCTGGTCCGCACGCTCTCCGCGGGCGAGCTGGACCTCGCGCTGATCATCACCCCGCTGCCCGGCCAGGCCTCCGCCCTCGCCGCCACCGAGCTGCTGCGGGAGGAGCTGGTGGTGGCCTCCTCGCCCGCGGCCCCGCCGCCCACCCGGCGTCGGCGGATCCTGGTCGAGGATCTGCGGGACCGGCCGATGGTGATGTTCCGGCGCGGCTACGACCTGCGCGAGTTCACCACGGCGGTCTGCCGGGCGGCCGGGTTCGAGCCGTCCTTCACGGTGGAGGGCGGCGAGATGGACGCGGTGCTGGGCTTCGTACGGGCCGGGCTCGGCATCGCCGTACTGCCGGGGATGGTGGCGGCCCGGTCCGGGCTGCGGATCACGCCGTTCGCCGGCCACGATATGCAGCGCACCATCGCCGTCGCCCACCGTAAGGACGTCGCGCCGCCCCGGGCCGCGCGTGAGCTGCGCCGGGTGATGCTGGAGCATCTGCGGACGGCGGCCGCGGGGGAGTTCGGTCTGCCGCCGAGCGCGACGCGACTGCTGCCGTAGCTGTGAGGGTGCGGGGCTTGTGGACGGTAGGGCCGGTGCGCACCGTAAGGCCGCCGCGAGGCGTGTGCCTGGTGCGGTGCGAACCGTAAGGCCGTCGCGAGGTGTGTGCCGGGAGTGGTGCGCACCGTAAGGCCGCCGCGAGGTGTGTGCCGGGAGGGGGCGGGACGACCGTAAGGCCGCCGCGAGGGCCGTGCCGTCAGCCCCAGATCGCGTGGGCCAGCGCCGCACCCGCGAAGGCGGCGCCCACCCCGGCCACCACACTCAGCACCACATTCGCCACGGCCAAGAGCCGGGCGCCCTCCTCGGTCAGCCGCAGCGTCTCGTACGAGAACGTCGAGTACGTCGTCAGCGCCCCGCACAGCCCCGTGCCCAGCAGCAGTTGCACCCGCTGGGAGGCCGCCCCCTCCGCCGCCGCGCCGGTCAGCAGGCCCAGCACCAGACAGCCCACCACATTGACCAGGAACGTGCCCCAGGGGAACACCGAGTCGTGCCGTGCCTGGACCGCGCGGTCGGTCAGATAGCGCAGCGGGGCACCGACCATCCCGCCCGCGATCACCAGCAGCCAGTTCACCGGGCCCTGCCCCGGGGGTGCACGATCTCGACCGGGTCGACGACCACGAGGCCGTCCCCCACGATCTCCTCCAGCTCGGGCAGGAAGGACCGCACCCGCTCCTCCGTATCGATCACCACGATGGCCATGGGCAGATCCTCGCCGAGCGACAGCAGCCGCGAGGTGTGGATCAGGGACGAGGAGCCGTACCCCTCGACGCCGCGGAACACGCTCGCACCCGCGAGCCCCGCGCGATGGGCGCGGTGCACGATCTCGGCGGACAGCGGCCTGCGATGCCAGGTGTCGTTCTCGCCGATGAAGACGGTCAGCCGCAGCGCGGGCTCGCCGGTCACCGGACCCGCGGGCTCGCCGGTCACCGGACCGCCCTCCCGCCGGGTCCGCCGCCGTACGAGCCCAGGACGTGCCGGGTCGCCGCCACGGCCGCCCATACGGCCGCCATCGCCAGCACGAGCGTCCCCGCCAGATAGGCGAACGCGATCGCGAAACGGTCGTCCTGGACCAGCCGGGTGAAGTCCACGGCATACGTCGAGAAGGTGGTGAAGCCGCCGAGCACACCGGTGCCGAAGAAGGGCCGCACCAGCCGATGGGCCGTCCACATCTCGGTGATCAGCACCAGGAAGACGCCGATGACCGCGCAGCCCACGGCGTTGACCAGCAGGATCGTCCAGGGGAAGGCGCTGGACGGGGTCGGCCACAGCAGCGACGCCCCGTAGCGTGCCGTCGCCCCGAGCGCGCCGCCCACCGCCACCACGCCCACCACGGGGCCCTGCCCCCGCCAGGGGTGGTGCCGGGCGGGCGGCGTCGGGCCGGTGTCGGGGTCGATGGGCTCGTCCACCACATCCGACCGTGAGCTGCCCATAGGGATCAGGCTACGTCGTGACGCCGCCACCGGCCGACCTGGGAGGACGGCGAGGATGTACGGGAGCCCACGCGAGCCGGTCAGTGATCCCGGCGTGCCACGAAGTCGCACAGCGCGTGCAGAACCCGCGTCGCCGGCCCGTCCGGCAGCCCGTTCACCGCGGTCCGGGCGCGCAGCAGCCGGGCGTGCATCACCGTCCGCGCCTCCGCCAGCGCCCCGCAGCGGTGCAGCAGCGCGACGGCCCTGGGCAGCCCGGTGCCCTCCGGGCCCGCGGTGGCGGCGGTCAGCAGGGTGCGCAACTCGCCCGCCTCCGGCCGCTCGTCGGCCAGCGCCAGCAGCACCGGGAGGCTGGCGACGCCGATCGTCAGATCCTTGCCCTGTTCCTTCCCGGAGACCTCGGAGGTGGAGGTGATGTCGAGGATGTCGTCGGATATCTGGAAGGCGATTCCCAGATGTTCCCCGTATTCGGCGAGCGCCTGGACGACAGGCTCCGGGGCGCCCGTCCGGACCGCCCCGAGCTGCAGCGCCATGGCGATGAGCGAGGCCGACTTCCCCGCCACCACGGTGAAGTAGTGGGAGAGCGGATCGTCGTCGTCCGAGGGGCCGACGAGTTCCCGTATCTGGCCCATGATCAGCCGATTGGTGACCTTGGACTGCAGTCGAATGGCTTCCGGGCCGAGTTCCGCGGCGAGCTGGGCCGCCTTCGACAGCAGCCAATTGCCCGCGAGCACGGCGGTGGTGTTGCCCCAGCGGGCGTTGACGCTGGGCACTCCGCGCCGGGTGCGGGCCTGGTCCATGACGTCGTCGTGGTAGAGCGAGGCGACGTGCACCAGCTCGGCCAGGGTGGCGGCCTGCACGGCGGCGGAAGGGTCGCGCTCCCCGAACTCCGCGCCGACCAGCGCCAGAAGCGGGCGCAGCCGTTTTCCGCCGGGGCCGAAGAGATGTCCGGCGACTTCCGCGACACAAGGGTCCCGGGCCTCGGTGGCGAGAGCGCGCAGCTGCTCCTCCGAGGAATCCATCCCGCGTTCCAGACGGGCCGTGAGCGCGGGGTCGCCGGTGGTGAGTTCCATGGCCATGGAGCCCTTGGGCTCGGTTGTGGCGGACGCGACCATGGGGTGGACCGTAGGCGAGGGACATACCGGAACACAGAATTCCGTCAGGAAGGTGCCATTTCCTTGTCCCAGGCTTTTTCCCAGGCCCCCGGGGACCCCTCGGCGGGTGCCCGCTCCGGCCGGTACCGTCAAGCCTGTCGATGCCGACCGCGAGCGAGGAGAACAGCGATGAGCAACCCCTTCGAGAACCCCGACGGCCGCTATTTCGTGCTCGTCAACGAGGAGGGGCAGCACTCCCTGTGGCCGGCCTTCGCCGAGGTCCCCGCGGGCTGGACGGTCGCCCACGGCGAGGCCGACCGCCAGGCGTGCCTGGACTACGTCAACGAGCACTGGACCGATATGCGGCCCAAGAGCCTGATCACCGCGATGGACGACACCTCGGCCTGACCGCATCCGCACGCGGTTGGCAGTTTCCGGCCATATCTCTTCCCTTTTGGCGCCGCATGGCCTGAACGCGTGCCTTACGGTCGCCGCGGGCCCCACGGCGTTACGTTGACGGTGTGACGACGGACGCGAACGCCGACCTCCCGGCGACCATGCGGGCATGGGTGGTCCCCGCCCCGGGCCGGATCGAGCAGGTGGAGCTGCCGGTGCCACGGCCGGCGGAGGACGAACTGCTGATCCGGGTCCGGGCCTGCGGAGTGTGCCGCACCGATCTGCATGTCCGCGACGGCGACCTGCCCCCGCACCGCAGCCCCGTCGTCCCCGGCCACGAGGCCGTCGGCGAGGTCGTCGCGGCGGGCTCGCGGGCGCACGGCCCCGGCCCCGGAACCCGGCTCGGCGTCCCCTGGCTGCGGCGCACCTGCGGCCGCTGCCGCTACTGCCTCCGGGGCCAGGAGAACCTGTGCCCGTCCTCGGAGTACACCGGCTGGGACGCGGACGGCGGCTATGCCGAGTACGTCACCGTACCGGCGGCCTATGCCTATGAGCTGCCCTCCGGCTACACCGACGAGGAGCTCGCCCCGCTGCTGTGCGCCGGCATCATCGGCTACCGCGCCCTGCGCCGCGCCGACCTCCCACCGGGCGGCCGGCTCGGCATCTACGGCTTCGGCGGCTCCGCCCACCTCACCGCCCAGGTCGCCATCGCCCAGGGCGCCGTCGTCCACGTCCTGACCCGCTCACCCGCCGCCCAGACCCTCGCCCTGGAGCTCGGCGCCGCCTCCGCGAAGGACTCGTACGACCGCCCGCCCGAGCCCCTGGACGCCGCCATCCTCTTCGCCCCGGTGGGCCAACTGGTCCCGGTCGCCCTGGAGGCCCTGGACGCCGGCGGCACGCTGAGCATCGCCGGGATCTACCTCTCGGACATCCCGTCCCTTGACTACGACCGCCACCTCTTCCGCGAACGCACCATGCGCAGCGTCACCGCCAACACCCGCGAGGACGGGCGCGAATTCCTCGCCGCGGCCGCCGAGGACCGCATCAGCGCCACGATCACCCCGTACCCCTTCGACCGGGCGGACGCCGCCCTCGACGACCTCGCCGCCGACCGCGTCAACGGGGTGGCGGTCCTGACGATGCCGCGCTGAGCGCTCCGCGGGAAGTGCCGCGAGGTGCGGTCGTGCATCCGCGGCTGTGTCGTGGCCGGCACGCGGCGGAGCCGCAGTCGAACCAGCCGCGGCGGAGCCGCATATCAGCACAGCCCCGCGCCCCTTCGCGGCGCACCCGAACCGCACCGGACTTCATCGAGGCCGCTCAGCGCGAGGGGCCCGGCGCGCCGCGACATGGCGCTGACGCCTGGCGAAGCGGCCCCCCGGCGGCTCGGCGGGTAGCCCCGGCAGCTTGCGCGTACCCGGCAGCTTGGCGCGTACCCGGCAGCTCGGCGAGTACCTGGGCTAGTGGCCCCGGCACCTGGGCGCGTGGCCCCCGCACCTCGGTGAGCGGCCCCGGCGTCGTCAGGAATTCGACCAGCCCCGCCGACAGAGCACCAGGCGGTAGCCGTCGGGATCCTCGATGGTGACGCCCCATTCGTTCCAGTACGGGTTGGGGGAGAGCACGCGGGTGCCGCCGTACTCGGTGAGGCGGGCCACCAGGTCCTCCGGGACCGGTTCGTCGAGGTAGATCACCAGGAGATCCTCCTCGGTCGGCCGGGGTTCGACCGGGTGGGCCGCCTCGTGGACGAGCTCCAGGTGCCAGGAGGCGTCCGGCCAGCCCACCATCAGCAGGTCGTGTTCCCCGGCCCGGTCGCCGCCCTCGATCCGGTACACCACGCTCAACCCCAGCCCACCGCACCAGAAGCGCTCCGCCGCCGCGAGGTCGCGCGAGGGGCGGGCGATACGAATGTGGCTCTGACCGTCGGCGGGCATGGGGTCTCCTACGTCGTGAGGAACACATCGACGGCACCGTGACCGCCGGGCAGCGCCCCACAGCGTAGGGACGGGCCCGCCCCCGGAGCATCGGCCTTTCGCCGGGCTGTCCCACGGCCGTGGGACCTACGACCATGAGCCGGACGTCGGACCGGCCGTCGGGCCGGACATCGGACCGGACGTCGGACCGGACGTCGGGCCGGCCGTTCGGGCCGGCAGTCGGACCGGCCCTCGCTCAATCCGGCGGCCCCGGCCGGCGGCCGAGCGGGGAGATGCGGCGGTACCCCGCCCGGGCGTTGACGATTCGGGCGAGCGCGGTGCCCGCGACGGCCGCCGCCAGGAGGCAGGCGAGCCAGCGGGCGTCGCGATCGACCGCCCAGGAGAGATGGCCCGCGGGCGGAATGGCGAAGCCGTTGAGGAACAGCCAGCACAGCGCCGCCGTACCGGGCGCCGCGACAAAACGTGCGCACAGCCCCAGCAGGGCGGCCAGCAGCGAGAGCCCGATCAGGGCGAACACCGGGCGGCCGTGGCCGCCGAGGAAGTTCAGGGTTGCGACCAGCACCAGCGCACCGAGGAAGGCCCCGCCCCAGATGACGGGAGTGGCGACCGGATCGGGAACCGGTCTGATGCCTGTGCTGAGCCGCCTCCACTCAATCATGGGCACCATCCTCCTCCGGGCAACCATCCTCCTCGCCTGTCGATGGCCGCCCCACCCTCATGCGGTCGGCATCGTCCCATCACACCCTCACCCACCGGCCCTCATTACCAATTCTTTGCCATTCGTTAGGGTGGCACGAGACTCGAGCGACGAGAGGGATGATTGTGGGCGCTCCGCGGATGAGCAGTACGCCATTGCCCGGCATCGGGGTTCGCTACGACCTGACGACACGAGAAAACCGGCTGCTGTCGGTTATCGCGCACCGCGACGGAGACCGGACGCTGAGTGCGTACCGGAAGGAGGATCCCGATGAGTGTGCCCTGTCCACCAGGCTGACCGCGGGGGAAGCGGAAGCGCTGGTCGGGGTCCTGATGCCAAGCCATCACAGCCCGAACCTGCTTTCCACCACCGAGCTGGGGCTGGTGGCCGAGCGGATCGAGCTCGCGTCCACGTCGTACTGGAACGGGCGGGTGCTGGGCGAGACGCGGATGCGGACCGAGACCGGCGTCTCGATCGTGGCCGTGCTGCGCAGGGCAGAGGCGATCCCCTCCCCGACCCCCGACTTCCGGCTGGCCGGTGGGGACGAGCTGATCGTGATCGGTACCCGCGAGGGCGTGGAGTCGGCCGCGGCGATACTCGGGCGGGTGTAGGCCCATGCATTCGTCTGCCGTCTTTCTGATCGAGTTCGGCGCGGTCATCCTGGGCCTGGGGCTGCTGGGGCGGCTGGCCGGACGGCTTCAGTTCTCCCCGATCCCGCTGTATCTGCTGGCCGGACTGGCCTTCGGCGAGGGCGGGCTGCTGCCGCTGGGGACCAGCGAGGAGTTCGTCGCGACCGGCGCCGAGATCGGCGTCATCCTCCTGCTGCTGATGCTCGGCCTGGAGTACACCGCCAGCGATCTGGTCAGCAATCTCAAGACCCAGTACCGGGCCGGGCTCGTCGACGCGGTGCTCAACGCGCTGCCGGGCGCCGTCATGGCCCTGCTGCTGGGATGGGGGCTGGTGGCCGCCGTGGTGCTGGCCGGCGTCACCTGGATCTCCTCCTCCGGCGTCATCGCCAAGGTCCTCGGCGATCTGGGCCGGCTCGGCAACCGCGAGACCCCGGTGATCCTGAGCATCCTGGTCCTCGAGGACCTGGCGATGGCCGTCTATCTGCCGATCGTCACCGCCCTGCTGGCCGGTGCGGGCCTGGCGGCGGGCAGCGTCACCCTGGCCATCGCCCTCGGTGTGGCCGGTCTGGTGCTGTTCCTGGCCGTCCGCTACGGCCGCCACATCTCCCGTTTCGTCTCCAGTGACGACCCCGAGAAGCTGCTGCTGGTGGTGCTCGGGCTGACGCTGCTGGTGGCGGGGATCGCCCAGCAGCTCCAGGTGTCGGCGGCCGTCGGTGCGTTCCTGGTGGGCATCGCCCTGTCCGGGGAGGTCGCCGAGGGCACCCATCACCTGCTCAGCCCGCTGCGAGATCTCTTCGCCGCCGTCTTCTTCGTCTTCTTCGGCTTGCACACGGATCCGGCCAGCATCCCCCCGGTGCTGCTGCCCGCCATGACGCTGGCCGTCCTCACCGCCAGTACGAAGATCGCCACCGGCTACTGGGCGGCGCGGCGGGCCGGCATCTCCGAACGGGGCCGCTGGCGGGCCGGCGGCACGCTGGTGGCCCGGGGCGAGTTCTCGATCGTCATCGCGGGACTCGCCGTCACCGCCGGTATCGAACCCTCGCTGGGACCGCTGGCCACGGCGTACGTGCTGATCCTGGTCGTCCTCGGCCCGCTCACCGCCCGCTGGACGGAGCCCGTCGCCCGGCGGGTCACGGCCCGGCTGGCGGCGCGCCGCGAGTCCGCTCCGGCGCCGGCGACGGCTGAGGGTGGGGGTGTGGCCGGGGCCGAGAACGGGGGCGATCGCGTGGCGGAGGAGCCGCGGGAGACGGTGGACGACCCCGATGCCGTGGGGCGCCGTTCCTAGCCGTTTACGGGTGGTGCACCGGAAGGGCCGTGGGGGATCCGCGGCCCTTCCGCGCGTCTCAGCCCTGGTCCGCTTCCCCGCGCCCCGGGTCCCTCACGTCTTTGAGGTCCCTCAAGTCCGCTAAGTCGTCTAAGTCTGCTAAATCCCCTAAGCCCTCTAAGCCCTCTAAGTTCCCTAACGCGTCGCCGAGCCCGGCCGCGACCATGCCGCCCGCGCCCCCGGCCGCCGTACCGGCCGTGATGCCCGAGGGGACCGCCCCGGCGCGGGGCGTGTGGGCGGTGCGCGCCTCGATGAGCGCCTGGATCCAGGAGTCGACCTCGGCGGTCCAGTCGCGATGATCGAGGTCCTCATGGCTCACGGTGTGGCGGCCGAGGGCGGCAGGGTCACCGGGGAGGCGCTTGCCGGGGGAGGACGGTCCGGCGAGGGACCCGCCGGAGAAGGGCCCGGCGGGGGAGGACTCGCCGGAGGAAGACCGGGCGGGGGAGGGCTCGCCAGGGGAGGGCGCGCCGGAGAAGGGCCGGCCGCGCTTGCCGGCCTCCAGGACGACCCCCATGCCGTCGGGGCCGGTGAGAAGGGTCAGCGCGAGCTCGTTCATGTCGTCGAGGTACCGCGGGCCGGGGGTGAGCTCGATCTCCTGGTGGAAGGGGAGCGTCTGCCCGGTGCCGGTGATATGGCCGAGCCGCAGATCGGCGGCGATGAGGCCGAAGCCGAGCCGCCCCAGCGCCCCCAGCACGGCTTCCTGGACCGGCAGCGGGCGCACGATCAGCGGTTCCGGATCGCCGTGGTCCGTAGCGCCCGCCGACGCGAGCTCGATCCGGATGCCCAGGACGATGCCCAGCGGCTGCCCGGAGAGCTCGGTGAGCGGGGTTTCCCACGGTATGTGCAGGGTGAACGGAACGTCTCTGTGCTCTCTCGTGTCGAGCCGGAACCCCCCGCTGAGCCGGAGGCGGTCGAAGACCACGCCGCCCGCGCGCTCCTCGCCGCCGTGCCCGGCCTCGACCCAGGCGACCAGCTCCAGTGCGAGGTGCTCGATATCGCGGGCCCGGCCGCCGCCCCGGAGGCGCACTTGCCCCCGCACCACCCCACCGGGGCGCACCGGCTCCCGGTCCAGGACCGTGTCCACGACGGGTCCGCCGACCCCGAGCGAGCCGAGCACTCGTTTGAACACCATCGCGGCGTCCACTCCTTCACTGTCACTGGGTTCGTTCTCTGTTCCGTGGGGGCATGCGTGGAACGAATGGGATGGTAAAGGGATTCCCATGTATGGCTTCTGGGCTGGCAAAACCGGCCGGGGATGGTGCGGCCCCGACCGCCGCCGTTCGCGACGGCCCAGCTCAGATGCCCTTCGGCGGGCCTCTCGTCCGGTCGAACGTTTTTCGGAATCCGTTCGGCCGGACCCGGTGCCACCCTTCCGGGTGACCCGGATCGGGCGGGAAAAACGGTCCGCTTCCACCAACGCCCGCCCGCGCAGAGCCATCTGATTGGGGCCTCCGGCCACGGGTAACCGGGGGTCGATCCTGGGCCCACGACGGGCGGGTGCCGTGCGGAGGGCGGAGTATGTCCGCAGAGGCATGTGCCCCGATGTGGGGCCGCCTGCGTGGGGCGCTGTGTAGGCCGCCTGGGGCGCCTGTTCATCCTCAATGCCGGAAGACAGGAGGAACCGATGTCACGTGTGCGTCGGGTGAGATCGGCGCTGCTCAGCGCCGCGGCGATCGTCGTGAGCGCGGGGATCCGGCGATGGCGGCACAGGCCGTCGCGGATGGCCCGGCTGGCCGAGGCCCGGAACGGCGGCCGATAGCAGACGGTCACCGTCAACCGGCCGCCCACGGACGTATGGGCCGAAGCGCTGCCGGAGCCGCTGGAGCGCTACGGGGACCGCGCTGCGCGAGGCGAAGTCCCGGCTGGAGGCGGGAAAGACGGCATGGACAAAGCCACAGCCATCAGGGCGGCACAGATAAATCCTCTACGGCGAGTCGGGTCCGAATCGCCGTCCCGCTTCGGGTAATGGTGGGCGAATCCATACAACGTATGCGTTGGCCGGTGCCGCCGGCTGCCCACATATGCATCCTGCCGAGGAGCGGACACGGACATGGCGACGACAACCAAGCCCGAATTTGAAGCTCCCCCCGAAACCACCAAACTCGGCAGCATCGTGGTCGACTGGCTCACCACCACGGACCATAAGAAAATCGGACACCTGTACTTGGTGACCGCGTTCGGTTTCTTTCTCATCGGCGGCCTTCTGGCGATGGTCATGCGGGCCGAACTCGCCCGGCCCGGACTGCAACTGGTCAGTCCGGAGCAGTACAACCAGGCTTTCACCCTGCACGGCACGCTGATGCTGCTGTTCTTCGCCACACCGGTCTTCGCCGGATTCGCCAACGAGGTCATGCCGCTGCAGATCGGCGCCCCGGATGTCGCCTTCCCCCGGCTGAACATGTTCTCGTACTGGCTCTTCGCCTTCGGCGGGCTGATCGTGATCGGTAGTCTGCTCACCCCCAGCGGCGCGGCCGACTTCGGCTGGACGGCCTATACGCCGCTCAGCAGCAAGACGCGCACACCCGGCGTGGGCGGTGACATGTGGGTGATGGGCCTCGCCCTCTCCGGCTTCGGGACGATCCTGGGCGCCGTCAACTTCATCACGACCATCGTGTGCATGCGCGCCCCGGGAATGACGATGTTCCGCCTGCCCATCTTCACCTGGAACATCCTCTTCACCTCGATCCTGGTGCTGCTCGCCTTCCCCGTCCTGGCGGCTGCCCTGCTGGTGCTGGAGGCGGACCGTAAATTCGGCGCGGTCGTCTTCGAGGGGGCCAACGGCGGACCGATCCTCTGGCAGCACCTCTTCTGGTTCTTCGGCCACCCCGAGGTCTACATCATCGCACTGCCGTTCTTCGGCATCATCACCGAAATCATTCCGGTGTTCTCCCGCAAGGTGGTCTTCGGCTATATCGGTCTGGTGGGCGCCACCATCGCCATCACCGGCCTCTCCGCGACGGTGTGGGCCCACCATATGTTCGCCACCGGAGCGGTGCTGCTGCCGTTCTTCTCCTTTATGACGTTCCTCATCGCGGTGCCCACCGGGGTGAAGTTCTTCAACTGGATCGGAACCATGTGGCGTGGCTCCCTCTCCTTCGAGACACCGATGCTGTGGTCCATCGGCTTCCTGGTCACCTTCCTCTTCGGCGGCCTGACCGGGGTGATCCTCGCCTCGCCCCCGATGGATTTCGAGGTCCACGACAGCTACTTCGTCGTCGCCCACTTCCACTACGTGGTCTTCGGCACGGTGGTCTTCGCGATGTTCGCCGGATTCTATTTCTGGTGGCCCAAGTTCACCGGCACGATGCTCGATGAGCGCCTCGGCAAGATCCACTTCTGGACCCTGTTCATCGGCTTCCACACGACCTTTCTGGTGCACCACTGGCTGGGCGCCACCGGCATGCCGCGCCGCTATGCCGACTATCTGGCCGCCGACGGCTTCACCACGCTGAACACGGTCTCCACCATCGGCTCCTTCCTCCTGGGCCTGTCCACCCTGCCGTTCCTCTACAACGTGTGGAAAACCGGGAAGTACGGAAAGCAGGTCGGGGTCGACGACCCCTGGGGATGGGGTCGCTCCCTGGAATGGGCCACCTCATGCCCGCCGCCCCGGCACAACTTCCTCACCCTGCCGAAGATCCGCTCCGAATCCCCGGCCTTCGACCTCCACCACCCCGAGGTCATCGCCCACGAGGTGACCACGTCCAGCAGGCCGCCCCTGTCCGGGGCGGGGCGCAGCGAGGGCGAGCCCGGCCCCGAAACGGGCACCGGACCCCACAAGGACTGACCCCCTCTCGGGACCGGGTCCGGAGGATCTCGGTTGCCGGCCCGGGCATCTCGATTGCCGGGCCGGGGCAAAGTCGCGCACTATCGCATCCAGCCGGAAACACGTACTATCGCGTCCGGCCGCCGGTGGCTGCGCAACTTCCCCCGCACGCACCTGAGTTCCCCGAGGAGCACCCCCATGCCCACGCTGCTGGATCCGGTCCTTGACCTGCTGATGCTCCGCGGCACCGTCACCGAGGCCGAGCCGATAGCCGCCCGTATGCGCCGGCTGCGCATCGAGGGCGACACCCTCGCCGGGCTCGACGTCCGCCCCGGACAGCAGGTGCGCGTCCTGGTCGGCTCCGGGCTGACCCGCCGTACGTACTCCGTGTGGCGCTACGACCCCTCCGGCGCCGTCGAGTTGTGCGTGCTGGACCACGCCGAAGCGGGGCCGGGGGCGCGCTGGGGCAGGAGCGTCCGGGTCGGCGAGCGGGTGCGGCTGGGCAAACCCGAGGGATCCTTCACGCTCCGTCCCGAGGCCGCCCACCACGTCTTCGTCGGGGAGGAGACGGCGTCCGTCCCCTTCGGCGCGATGCTCGCCGCACTGCCGCCCGAGGCGCGGGTCTCCGGCTGCGTGGAGACCGAAACGACCGCGGACCGCCTCCCGCTGCCCCACTCGGACCGCCTCAACTGGCTGACCAGAGGAGAGGCTTCACTCCCGGACGCGGTACGACACCTCGCCCCCGCACCGGGCGGGATCGCCTACGTCGCCGGTGAGGCCCGCACCGTGCAGCGAGTGCGCCAGGTGCTCGTCCGAGAGGCGGGCTGGGACCGCCGCGCGGTCCTCACCAAGCCCTTCTGGGCGCCGGGCAAGCGAGGCATGGAATAGGACAGCCGGCCCCCGCCCGCCCCTGGCCGCCGGGGCGCACGCCCGGGGCGGCGCCCCGGCCGTTGAAACCGCTCCGAACGGCGAGAAGACCCCCTTCGCTACGTGCGTAGAGAAGAGGGTCCAGTGCGCCCCCGGCAGGACTCGAACCTGCGGCCAAGCGCTTAGAAGGCGCCTGCTCTATCCACTGAGCTACGGGGGCCGGTGGTGGTCGCGGAGCTGCTGAGCCCCCGGTGCCTGCGGGGCCGCCGGGGCGGCCGTGGTGCGGGTGGCCGGGCTCGACGGACCGTGACCTTGCCGGGACAAGGATAGGGCTCCTTGCGCCTCGCCCCGGTTGCTTCACCTCCGTGGCACGTTGTGGAGGTTCGGTGAAGCGGTCTGATAATCGCAGGCAGGTCCGAAACTTGCATCGTTTTTCACGCCCCAGGGAACGGGTGTTGTGTACTCGTTATGCCCGCGCCCCTGTCGTCACGTCCGCCTCATGCCCCTTTTAGGGTGATCCGGGTGGGTCTCTTTGACGCGCACGAGTGACCATACGCTTCAAAAAGGCACCAAAAGCGTGCATTCTTCACCACGTGGCGATCTTGGACGTACGGCCCCGGCTGCTCGACGCGCTGACCTCACTGCGCGACCGTGTCGACGCCGCTCGGTTTCCGCTCCCCCTTCCCGGCGCCGACCGCGCTCGCCGCAGCCGAGCCGAGCTGCTCGCTCAACTGGACGACTACCTCGTGCCCCGGTTGCGCGCCCCCGAAGCGCCCCTGCTGGCGGTAATCGGGGGATCGACGGGGGCGGGCAAGTCGACCCTCGTCAATTCGCTGGTCGGCCGACGGGTCACCGAGGCCGGTGTGTTGCGGCCCACGACGCGTACGCCGGTGCTGGTGTGCCACCCCGACGACCACCCCTGGTTCGCCGGGCAGCGGGTGCTGCCGCGGCTCACCCGGGTGTGGGTGCCGGCGCAGGGGGAGCGGGCGGAGAGCGCGTACGACGAGGAGGGGCGGGCGCAGGAGGGGCCGGCGGCGCTGCGGGTGGAGACCGACCCGGGGCTGGCGCGGGGGCTCGCACTGCTCGACGCGCCCGACATCGACTCGCTGGTCGCGCGAAATCGCGATCTGGCCGCGGAATTGATCTGCGCCGCGGATATCTGGGTGCTCGTCACCACGGCCACCCGCTACGGCGATGCCGTCCCCTGGCATCTGCTGCGGACCGCGAAGGAGTATGACGTCACCCTCGTCACCGTCCTGGACCGGGTGCCGCACCAGGTGGCCGCCGAGGTCTCCCGGCAGTACGCCGCGCTCCTTACGGCGGCCGGGCTCGGCGATATCCCGCGCTTCACCATCCCCGAGCTCCCCGAGTCCGCGGGCGGCGGCAGTGGCCTGCTGCCGGCCACCGCCGTCGCCGCCCTGCGGTCCTGGCTCACCCAGCACGCACAGGATCCGTACGCCCGTACCGTCGCCGCCGCCCGCACGGCCGCCGGGACGCTCGCCTCGCTGAGCTCCCGGATGCCCGCGCTGGCGGGGGCCGCGGCGGCACAGCACGCGGCCGCGGTGCGGCTGGTCCAGCGGGTCGAGGGCGCGTACGGGGAGGCCGTGGAGCGGGTGCGGCGCGAGATCGCGCAGGGCGCGGCGCTCGCGGGCGGTGCGCTGACCCACTGGCACGGCCTGCCGCATGACAGCACCCCCGATGAGCTCCTTACGGCTCTCACCGACTCCCTGGCCACCCTGCTGCGCGGTGCGGCCGCCACCGCGGACGAGCGGGTCGCGGAGGCCGGCAGGCAGGACCCGGTCGCCCAGGCCGGGCTCGCTCCGTGCGACACGCCCGGCGCCGCCGAGCGGATCGGCGTGGCCGTACGGCACTGGCGGCGCTGTGCCGAGGAACTGGCCGAGGAGGAGGCCCGGGCCCGGATCGCCGAATACGGGGGCAGCTGTGCGCCGGAGGAGATCGCCGCCCTGCTCGCCGCGTCCCTGCTGGGTGGACGCCGCGCCCGTAAGGCGGGCGAGAAGCTCGCCGAGACCCTGGGCGCGCATGCGGCGCTGCGCCTGGGCGACCGCGGCGGACGGCTGCTCGACAGCTGTGTCACACGCGCCATGCGGGCGGAGCGCGACGGCAGGCTGGCTCCGCTGGACGCCCTGGACATGTCCCCGGAGCACCAGGTCGAGCTGATCGCCGCGCTGTCCGTACTGCAGAAGGAGAGGTGACCGACGGTGACGGCCACGGAGGGCAACGGCGGCAACGAGGGCGGCGGGGGAGACCGGGCGGCGGGGGGCCGCCACACCTGGGACGACGGCCTGATCGCCCGGCGCGCGCACCGCTGGACCGGAGGCCGCACCGGGGCCCGCCCAGTCCGCGCGGTGGACGAGGGGAGGCCGGAGGAGGCCGCGGCGGGCGTTCCCCACGCCACGGCGGGCTACTTCCCGGGGGAGGAGACCGCCCGGCGGTCCTTCGGCGGCCCTCCCTACGCCGTGTACCAGGCGGGTGTCCGCAGCTTCGCCACGGGCACCCTGCGGCCCCGTCTCGAGGCCCTGCGCCAGCTGGTCGGGCTGTCCCGGTCCCGGCTCGAGGGGCGCACGCTCGCCGGGGCCGCGCGGGTGCTGGACGAGGCGGACGCGCGGGGACGGCATCCTTACGGGCACACCGTGGTCGCCGTCGCCGGGGCCACCGGAAGCGGTAAGTCGACACTGTTCAACGCCCTCGCCGGAGCCCCCCTCTCCGAGGCCGGAATCCGCCGTCCGACCACCGCCACGCCCCTCGCCTGTGCCTGGACCGACCACGCCGACGGCCTGCTGGACCGGCTCGGCATCCCGGCGGTGGACCGGCGCAATCCGGGCTATCCGTATGACCCCGCGCTGCGCGGTCTCGTCCTCCTCGACCTGCCCGACCACGACTCGGCCGCCCCGGGCCACCGGGAGCGGGTGGACCGGCTGCTGGGGCTCGTCGACGCGGTGGTGTGGGTGGTGGACCCCGAGAAGTACGCGGACGCGGTCCTCCATGAGCGCTATCTGCGGCCGCTCGCCGGTTATGCGGAGGTGACCTTCGTCGTGCTCAACCAGGTGGACCGGCTCCCGGGCGAGGCCGCCGACCAGGTGCTGGACGATCTGCGGCGGCTGCTGGACGAGGACGGGCTCGCCCTCGGGGAGCACGGGGAGCCGGGGGCGGCCGTGCTGGCGCTGTCCGCGCTGACCGGCGAGGGCGTCGGGGAGCTGCGGGAGACGCTCGGGCGGCTCACGGCCGAGTGCGGGGCGGCCGAGCGCCGGCTGTCGGCCGATGTGGACGGCACGATGACGCGGCTGCGGCCGCAGTATGTGGCGGACAACGGGCCGGTCGGGCTCACCGAGCGGGCGCGGGCGGAGTTCGAGGACCGGCTGGCCGAGGCGGCGGGCGCGGCCGCGGCCGGACAGGCGGCGGAGCGCGCCTGGCTGAGGGACGCGGAGTGGCGGTGCGGAACGCCATGGGGTCGGATGCGGGCGAGGAAGGCCCGCGCTTCGGGCGGCTCCCGGACCTCGCGAACCCCCGGAGCCGGAGAGCGGATGGAGATCCCGGGCGCGCGGGCGCGCACGGTGGCGGCGGAGGCGGTCACGGCGCGCCCCGCGGTGGAAGAGGCGGTACGGACGCTCGGGGACCAGGCGACGGCCGGGCTGCCCGGCCCATGGGCGCAGGCCGTGCGGGAGGCGGCGGGGTGGGGCGGCAGGGGGCTGGCGGAGGCGGTCGACGAGGCGGTGGCGGCCGCGGCGGTGGACCGGCAGCCGGTCCGGCCCGTGTGGTGGTCGATGGTGGCGGCGGCTCAGGTGACCTTGCTGGTGCTGCAAGTGGTGGGGGTGCTGTGGCTGCTGGGAGCCACCGCCGGGGTGTTCGGCGGGCCGCAGTGGTGGATGCCGGCGCTGCTGGTGGGCGGTGCGGCGGTCGGCCCGGCGCTGGCGTGGGGCTCCCGGGTGGCGGCGCGAGGGCCCGCCCGGCGCCATGGCCGGTCGGTGGAGGGCCGGCTGCGGGAGGCGGCGGCCGAGTGCGGGGCCAGGCGGGTGCTGGAGCCGGTGGAGGCGGAGCTGGCGCGGTACGGGGAGGTACGGGCGCAGTACGTCATCGCGGCGGGCGACGCGTGACGGGCGGTCACCCGGGCGGGTGACCGAGTTGTCCACAACCGCGGGGTCGTGCACAGGGCCCGGCGCGGCCTCGCGATCCCGGGCAGCATGGTCCACGAACAGCACGACAGAGCCGGGAATCGATGGGGGAGCAGCCGGTGAACGAGAGCTGGGTGACCGTGGTGGGCAATGCCGCGACGCGGCCGGACTTCTGGGAGACGGCGGCGGGTGTCGCGGTGGCCCGGTTCCGGCTGGCGGTGACGGTGCGCCGGTGGGACCGGGGGCGGGAAGCGTGGGCGGACGCGTACACGAGTTTCTATACGGTCTGGACGTGGCGCACGCTCGCCGCGAATGTCGCCGGGTCGGTATCGCTCGGTGAACCCCTCGTTGTCCATGGGACGTTGAGGGTGCGGGAGCGCGAATGGGACCGGGAGCGAGAGCGGGAGAGGGGCCGGCCGGTTCAGGGAGAAGGGGGAGGCACGGCCGCGCCCGCGGCCCCGGGGGCGGATTCCGGCGGCGGCGCGAATCAGTCCAGGCGCTGGGTCACCGCGGAGATCGACGCGATGGCCGTCGGCCATGACCTCACGCGGGGTACATCCGCTTTTCGCCGGGTTTCACAGGCTAAACCGCTTCTAAACACACTGACCGGGACAACCTCCCCGTGAGCGGCCGCGAGCACGGGAGACTTGTCGATAAACCCAGCTCATATGGGATCTGAAGATTGATAACGATTCCGATTCGGATCGGTTGGGTCTAGGTATTGGCGGGGAACAGGCCCCGCTTTTCTCCCTAGGATCCGTGCGTGCCCAACGGGGGTTCCTGAGTTTTGAGTTCGCTGGCGAGGCGCACCAACTGACTGGTGCTCGCCCGGAGGGAAATCATGATTTCTGTTAGGAGGCGGGGCGCTGCCCGCCTTGCGGCCGCCGTGCTGGCGTCCGGTCTGGTCGCGGCGGGTGCGCTGTTCACCGCCGGTACCGCCGCCGCCGATGACGCGCCCCCGAGCCAGGGCGGCGCCACCGCCACGCTGGGCGGTCTCAAGACGTTCGACAAGGCCGTCATCCACGAGAACGGCAAGGACCAGCAGGTCGGCGCCGGCCTTTTCGAGATGTCGGTCGACAACGGCGGCTCCATCCAGACGTACTGCATTGATCTGCACAACCCGACGCAGAGCAAGGCCAAGTACGAGGAGAAGTCCTGGGCCGAGACGTCGCTGGCGAACAACCCCAACGCGGGCAAGATCAATTGGGTTCTGCAGAACTCCTACCCGCAGGTGAACGACCTCGGCGCGCTGGCGAAGACGGCCGGCACCGGTGCCCTCACCGAGAAGACCGCCGCCGCGGGTACGCAGGTCGCCATCTGGCGCTTCTCCGACAATGCGAAGGTCGACGCGGTCGACCCGCAGGCCGAGAAGCTGGCCGACTACCTCGAGAAGAGCGCCCAGAACCTCGAGGAGCCCAAGGCGTCGCTGAGCCTGGACCCGCCGGCCGTCTCCGGCAAGGCCGGTGAGCGTCTCGGCCCGGTCAAGGTCCACACCAACGCCGACAGCGTCACCCTGACCCCGGGCACCGAGGCCGGTGGCAGTGGCGTCAAGCTCGTCGACAAGAGCGGCAAGACCATCACCAGCGCCGCCGACGGCGGCGAGGTGTACTTCGACGTCCCGGAGGGCGCGGCGGACGGCTCCGCCACGCTGACCGCCCAGGCCGCCACCAAGGTTCCGGTGGGCCGCGCGTTCGCCAGCGCCACCAAGAGCCAGACCCAGATCCTGGCCGGGTCCAGCGAGAGCACCGTCTCCGCCACCGCCACCGCGAACTGGGCGAAGAAGGGCGCGGTCCCGGCGGTCTCCGCCGAGAAGGACTGCGCCAAGGGCGGCGTGGACATCACCGCCAGCAACAAGGGCGACGAGGCGTTCACCTTCGAGCTGCTGGGCCAGAAGTACACCGTCGAGGCGGGTCAGTCGAAGACCGTCACCGCCCCGGTGAAGGAGGACCAGAGCTACAAGTTCAGCATCACCGGTCCGAACGGCTTCGAGAAGACCTTCTCCGGCGTTCTCGACTGCAAGACCGCCAGCAGCGGCGGCGGCAGCGACACCCCCTCCTCGCAGCCGAGCGCCGCGTCGGCCGGTGGCAGCACCGGCGGTGACACCTCCGGCGGCGACCTGGCCGAGACCGGTAGCAGCAGCAACACCCCGATGATCGCGGGCATCGCCGTGGCGCTGGTCGTCGTCGGTGGTGGCGCGGTGTTCTTCGTCCGCAAGAAGAAGGCGCCCGCGGGTCAGTGAAACGCCCGGGCGGCGACGCCAGGGCAGCTGTGATCGCTGAGTGAAGCGAAGGTCACCGAGTGTGGTGACCGTCGAAAACGCGGTGATGGAGGGCCGGAGCCTCGCGGAGGTTCCGGCCCTTCGTGTCGCGGTGGCGGCGGATGCCGGGGTACGCGGGAGCCGCGGATGCCGGACTCACCCCGCACGCCGGACCAAACGGGTTTCCGCCTCGGGCTTGGCGTACGGCAAGATGGCTGTATCTACCCTCATGCGGTGGAGCTGCCACGGATACGGACCCCGCGGCGGAGCCGCACCTCGATACCTACCAGATTGCCGGACGGTTTCTCTTGGCTGAGTTCATCTACACCATGCGCAAGACGCGCAAGGCGCACGGCGACAAGGTGATCCTCGACGACGTCACGCTGAGCTTTCTGCCCGGCGCGAAGATCGGTGTCGTGGGCCCCAACGGCGCCGGTAAGTCGACGGTGCTGAAGATCATGGCGGGCCTGGAGCAGCCGTCCAATGGTGACGCCTTCCTCTCCCCTGGCTACAGCGTCGGCATCCTGCTCCAGGAGCCCCCGCTGGATGAGTCCAAGACCGTGCTGGAGAACGTCCAGGACGGCGTGGCGGTGACCAAGGGCAAGCTGGACCGCTTCAACGAGATCGCCGAGCAGATGGCGACCGACTACAGCGACGAGCTGCTCGAGGAGATGGGCAAGCTCCAGGAGGACCTGGACCACGCCAACGCCTGGGACCTGGACGCCCAGCTCGAGCAGGCCATGGACGCCCTCGGCTGCCCGCCCGGCGACTGGCCGGTCACCACCCTCTCCGGTGGTGAGAAGCGCCGGGTCGCGCTCTGCAAGCTGCTGCTCGAGGCCCCCGACCTGCTGCTGCTGGACGAGCCCACCAACCACCTGGACGCCGAGTCCGTCAACTGGCTGGAGCAGCACCTCGCCAAGTACGCGGGCACCGTCGTGGCCATCACCCACGACCGGTACTTCCTGGACAACGTGGCGGAGTGGATCCTGGAGCTCGACCGCGGCCGCGCCATCGGTTACGAGGGCAACTACTCCACCTACCTGGAGAAGAAGCAGGCCCGGCTGAAGGTCGAGGGCCAGAAGGACGCCAAGCGCGCCAAGCGCCTCAAGGAGGAGCTGGACTGGGTCCGCTCCAACGCCAAGGGCCGCCAGGCCAAGTCCCGGGCCCGGCTGACCCGTTACGAGGAGATGGCCGCCGAGGCCGAGAAGACCCGGAAGCTGGACTTCGAGGAGATCCAGATCCCGCCGGGCCCGCGCCTGGGCAGCGTCGTGGTCGAGGTGGAGAACCTCTCCAAGGCGTTCGGCGAGAAGGTCCTCATCGACGACCTCTCCTTCACCCTCCCGCGTAACGGCATCGTCGGCGTCATCGGCCCCAACGGCGCCGGTAAGACCACGCTCTTCAAGATGATCCAGGGCCTGGAGACCGCCGACGCGGGCCGCATCAAGGTCGGCGAGACCGTCAAGATCTCCTACGTCGACCAGAGCCGCGCCAACATCGACCCCAAGAAGACGCTGTGGGCGGTCGTCTCCGACGAGCTCGACTACATCAACGTCGGCCAGGTCGAGATGCCGTCCCGCGCCTATGTCTCGGCGTTCGGCTTCAAGGGCCCGGACCAGCAGAAGCCGGCCGGGGTGCTCTCGGGCGGTGAGCGCAACCGCCTCAACCTCGCGCTCACCCTCAAGCAGGGCGGCAACCTGCTGCTCCTCGACGAGCCCACCAACGATCTCGACGTCGAGACCCTGTCCTCGCTGGAGAACGCGCTGCTCGACTTCCCGGGCTGCGCCGTGGTCGTCTCCCACGACCGCTGGTTCCTCGACCGCGTCGCCACGCACATCCTGGCGTACGAGGGCGAGTCCAAGTGGTTCTGGTTCGAGGGCAACTTCGAGTCGTACGAGAAGAACAAGGTCGAGCGGCTCGGCCCGGACGCGGCCCGTCCGCACCGCGCCACCTACAAGAAGCTCACCCGGGGCTGAGTGGATGGCACGCCATATCTACCCCTGTCCCCTGCGCTGGTCCGACATGGACGCGTTCGGCCACGTCAACAACGTGACCTTCCTCCGCTACCTGGAGGAGGCCCGGGTCGACTTCATGTGGCGGCTGGCGCCGGGGAACGGGAGTGACGCGTTCACCGGCGGCGTGGTCGTGGCCCGGCATGAGATCGACTATCTGAAGCCCCTCGTCCACCGGCACAGCCCGGTGACGATCGAGACCTGGGTGACGGAGATCAAGGCCGCGTATCTCACCCTGCGCTACGAGATCAAGGACGAGGACGCACTGTATGTGCGTGCCGCCACCCGCATCGTGCCCTACGACCTCGACCAGGGCCGTCCGCGCCGGGTCTCCCCGGAAGAGGAGAAGTTCCTCACCGAGTACCTGGAGCCGGACCCGGTGAAGAAGGGCTCCGGCAAGGCGTCCGCGAAGCCCGCCGGTGGGGCCGAGCGGTCGGAGGGGGCCGTCGCCGTATGACGGCCGCCGGCCAGGAGCTCCACTTCGCCGACGCCGGGGAGGCGGCCGATCTCGCCGCCTTCCTGGCCCGGCTGATCCACTACGACCGGGCGGCGGCGGTACGGCTGCAGGCGGGCGGCGGTGTGCTCGCCGTCTTCGGCCGGCCGCCGTCCTTCGAGGTCCTCGCGATCCGTACGGCGCGGCTCGAGGCGATCATCGGCACCGAGGCGGCCGAGGCGGCCGGGGGGACCGGGGAGGCCGGAGCGAGCGGGCCCGGCGTGCTGGATACGACGGTCTCGGCGGGCGAGCTCGGGGACGCGCTGGACACGGCGCGGGCCGGGCGGACCGCCGACGGGACCGAGGACCGCGACCGGGGCCTGGTGGTCACCGTGCCGCAGGCCGTCACCGGTCCGCCGTGGGCCGGGCTGCTGCCGCCGCGCGGCGGCTGGCGCCGGGTGAACGGCCTGCCGGGCGTGGACGAGGTGCGTGGGGCGGTCGCCGCCGCCGTCGCCGAGTTCCGGGCCCGCGACGCGGAACTCCCCGAGGAGCGCCGTACGCGCGCCGAGCGCGACCGCATCGGCCATGAGATCTGGTCCCGCACGCTAGGCGACACCGGGCTCCCGCTGCGCGCCGTGCATGCCGCCCAGTCGCTGGGCTTCCTGCGCCCGGTCCGGGCGGCGGCGCCGGCCGCCTCCGCCACCGGTGCCGGTGCCGGTGTCGGGGGCGGTGTGGCCACGGTCGCGCCCGACACCGCGGCCGAGCCGCTGGCGCTGCTCGCCGCGGGCGGCTGGCTGCGGCTGCGCACTCCGTACGGCTCGATCGCGGTGCGTACGTCGGGCCTCTCCGGCCTGTCCGTCACACCCGCCTGAGGCCGCCTGGGCCCGCCGGATCAGCCCTCTGGGCCCGCCGGGCCGGCCCTCGGGGCCTTTTACGGGGTCAGCCCTCCGTGTTGATCATGGAGGCGGCGGCGTAGGTGAGATAGTGCCACAGCTGGCCCTCGAGCTCCGGGGCCAGCTCCAGCTCGTCGACCGCGTCGCGCATATGGCGCAGCCAGGCGTCATGGGCGGCGCGGTTCACGGTGAAGGGGGCGTGGCGCATGCGCAGCCGCGGGTGGCCGCGGTTGTCGCTGTAGGTGCGGGGGCCGCCCCAGTACTGCATCAAGAAGAGTACGAGCCGTTCCTCGGCCGGTCCCAGGTCGTCCTCGGGGTACATCGGCCGGAGCAGCGGGTCTTCGGCGACCCCCTGGTAGAAGCGGTGGACCAGACGCCGGAAGGTCTGCTCGCCGCCGACCTGCTCGTAGAAGGTCTGCTCCTGAAGTGTGCCTCGCGGAATCTCTTTCACGCCTCCATGGTCTCAGACACCCCCGGCTGGAAAAGGGGGCGTGGGTCGCGGCCGAAGGGCGGGCGCAGGAGAGTGGAGTCATGGGCAGCACGGGCGGTGGCACACGCAGTGCGCCGGACGCCGTGGAGCGTGTGGCGCGGGGGAGGCGTATGGGCCGGGAGGCCGATGGGTGCGCCGAGGAGGCCGCGGCGGTACGGGCCGGGCTGGTCCGGGAGATCGTGGCGGGCGGCGGGCTCACGGACCCCGCCTGGCGGGCGGCCTTCGAGGAGGTGCCGCGACACCTTTTCGTGCCCTACTACTACGAGGCGGGGGAAGCGGGCACGGCGCCACGTACGGCGGGTGCGCCAGGGGCGGTAGGCGCGGCGGGGGAGGCGGGCGCGGCGGCGGGTACGGCAGGTGCGGCGGCTACGGCAGGCACGACAGGCACGGCGGGCGCGCCAGGGGCGGTAGGCGCGGTGGGTGCGACAGGTGAGGCGGGGGAGGCGGGCGCGGCGGCGGGTACGGCGGGTGCGGCAGGCACGACAGGCACGGCGGGCGCGCCAGGGGCGGTGGGTGCGGCAGGCGAGGCGGGTGCGCCAGGCACGGCGGACGAGGCGGCTACGGCAGGTACGGCGGGTGCGACAGGCACGCCAGGCACGGCAGGCGCGGAGGCTACGGCATGCACGGGCGCGGCCGGTGCAGGTTCGGCAGACATGGGCGCGGCAGGTGCGGGCGAAGCAGGCACGGGCGCGGCTGGTGGGCCCAGCCGTGAGACTGCAGGGGCGGCAAAGGCCGGTGCGGCGCATGGGACGGTCGGTTACACCCGGCTGTGGCGCGACGATCCCCATCCGCTGCGGCGGGCCCGCTGGCTGGCCGGCGCGTACGCGGACGCCCCGCTCGCCACGCGGGTGCGCGACGGTGAGCTGATCACCTCCAGCAGCCAGCCGTCGTTGATGGCGCGGATGCTCCAGGCGCTCCAGGTGCGGGACGGGGACCGGGTGCTGGAGATCGGCGCGGGCACCGGCTACAACGCCGCGCTGCTGGCCCATCGGCTCGGCGACACCCACGTCACGACCCTCGACCTCGACCCGGAGATCACCGAGGCCGCCCGCAACCATCTGGCCGCCGCCGGATTCCGCCCCGCCGTCGTCACGGGCGACGGGGCGCGCGGCTGTCCGCTGCACGCCCCCTACGACCGGATCATCGCCACCTGCGCCGTGGCGTCCATCCCGTCCGCATGGATCGGCCAGTGCCGGCCGGGTGCGCTGATCCTGACGCCGCTCGCGACCGGGCTGATCGCCCTGAGGGTCGCCGACGCCCGCCATGCGGAGGGGCATTTTCTGGCCCTGCCCGCGTACTTCGTTCCGCTGCGCGGCAGCGGCCCGCCGCCTCAGGTGCCCACGCACGGCCTGCCGTCCCGGCCGCTGCTGGACGACTCCTTCCGCTTCCTGCTGAACGTGGCCGCGGGCCATATGGAGCCGGTCGAGGCCCTCGCGCTGTGGGAGCACGAGGGCAGGCCGGGGCGGGAGCGCTACGGGGTGACGGTGCGGGGCGAGCGCCAATGGGCCTGGCTGGACGACCCGGAGGGCGCCTACGGCTGGCCGCTGGGCCCTCCCAGCGGCCTTCAGCCCGGGCTTCAGCCCTGCTAGGCCACCAGCCCTCCGGCCCTCCGCGCCGCGCCGCCCAGATCCTCCAGGCCCGCGCCGTCCGCCCCGCCCGTCCTGGCCTCAGCCCCGGCGCACCGTGATCGTCGTCCAGGCGCCGACGTGGACGCGGTCGCCCTCCCGGAGCGGGACCGGCACGAACGGCTGGATCGGCTCCTCGCCGCCGTTGATCGTCGTCCCGTTCGTCGAGTCCTGGTCGACGACCGCCCAGACGCCGTCGGGCTGCTGGACGAGGAGTGCGTGCTGATGCGAGACGCCCGGGTCCTCGGGCGGGCGCCCGAGGTCGATGTCGGGGGCCTCACCGGTGCTGTGGCGGCGCCGGCCGATGGTGATCTGGCCGCCGTTGAGCGGCAGTTGCTGCTCGGGGGAGTAGGCCGGGAGGTTCAGCCCGGCGGCCTCGGGGCCGCTGCGGTTCATCATCGCCATGAAGTACTCACGGTCCGGGGCGACGACGGCTATCCAGTTGCCGGGCGCCGACGACGGAACCCCGCCCTGGCCGAACTGGGCGCCGACGGGCGGCGTCGAGTGCTGCGGGGCGCCGGGGTGCTGCTGCTGCGGCTGGTGGCCCGGCCCCTGCTGCTGGGGCGGGGCGTACCCCTCGTTCCCGTACGGCTGGGCGGGGGGCGCGGGGGCCTGCGGGTAGCCGTAGCCGTACTGCGGCGCGGCCGGGGGCGCGCCCTGGCCATGGCCCGGGGCGCCCTGCTGCGGTGCGCCGTGCGGGGGCGTGCCGCCCTGCTGCGGCGGCGGAAGCGTCCAGTCGCTGTCGCCGCCGAACCCCTGACCGGGGGAGTGGCCGGCGCCGCCCTGCCCCGGGTGCGGGACATGCGGCACCCCGGGCCCCGGCTGCTGCGGTGGCGCGTAACCGCCCTGCGGCGGACCGTACGGAGAAGGCGTATGCGTCTGGAAGTTGAACCGGCACTCCTCGCAGAACGGAGCCTGCGCCTCACGCGGCGTACGGCACTGCGGGCACAGCTCCTGCTGCTGCGCCGGATAGCCGTAGCCCCCCGCGCCGCCGGGCGGCGGTGGGCCGCCCGGCCCCGGACTCCCGTAGCCGCCCGGTGGCACGGGCACGCCGTGGCCACCCGGCGCGGGCTGTGGCGGAGGTGGAGAGGCGGCACCGGAGGGCATGGGTGTCCCCGACATCCGGTGGCCACACACCTCGCACCAGTCGTCGGCCGCCGAGTGGTGGCCGTTGGGACAGGTCGGCATGTCGGATCCCCCTCTTGTGGCTTTCTCGGTGTTTCTGCCGAGAAGTGCTACGTGAGTGCTGGTTATGTGCTACTTCTTGACGCGAACTGTCTTGGTGGAGCGCGTTTCGAGGGTCATCTCGTCCGCCTCCGCGACCTTCGCCTTCAGTCGCACAGTACCTGCCGCCACATCGAGGACGTCCACCACCTTCGCAAGCAGTTTCGCCGTGTCCTCGTTCCCCGATGCGGTCGCCAGCTGTACGGCACGCCCCAGCTTCGCGGTCGCTTGTTCGGCATCGCCGGACTTGCGGGCATTCATGCCCTGTTGGATGACCTGGGCCAGTTCGGCCTGGCCCGTATAGTGCGCCACCTGCGGATTCATCGCGGTGGAGACGGCCAGGTCAGCCGTCCACACCGCACGTACCAGCCCTTGGGCCAGCGGGCTCGGCGGACTGCCGACCCCCTCGGGCGGCGGCTGGACCAGGGAAATCCTGGCCGCGAGCATCTCCTGGCCGACCTCCGCCGCCGGAACTCTCACGCACAGGTGGTAGTCGCGGGACTCATCGCCCCAGGACCCGGTGGGATAGTCGCCCGCGCGCGGACCGGCCTCGACCCGGCGGGCGGTCAGATCCTCGACCGTCGGTGCGACCTGTTTCACATACGCCACCTCGGCGCCCTTGGGGGTCCACAGCCGGAGGCTGACGTCGGCGATCTCCTTGCCCATCGCCGCCTCCATCATCCGCGTGAAGTCCGCGGAGAGTCCGGCGGGATCGGCGACGATATCGGCCGTTCCGAGCAGGGCGGAGGCGATCCCGGTGACCTCCTCGACCTCCCAGTCGGTGCCCACCCCGCGGGCGTCGCAGGTGAAGCGGCCCGCGCAGGCGTCGAGCACCGCCCGCAGCCGCGCCGGCTCCTCGTGTTCGTTCCGGCCGTCGGTGAGCAGAATGCCGTGCCGGATCGTGGCATCGGCCGAGCTGAGCAGCAGATCGGCCAGCAGCAGCCAGGTGCCGATCGCGGTGCCGCCGCCCGGACTCAGGCTCCGCAGCGCGTCCTTGGCCTGGGCGCGGGTGAGCGGATCGGCGATGGCCAGCTGCCCGTTCCCAGGGAAGACCTCGACCGCCTTGTGGGTGCCCGCCACCACGGAGAAGGCGACACCGTCGCGCACCGTGTCGATGGCGGCGGCGGTCGCCTCCCGCGCGTGGCGCATCTTCGTCGGCGGATAGTCCATCGAGCCGGAGCAGTCCACCATGATCACCACGGCCGCGCGGGCGGCGGCCCCGCCCGGGACGCCCCCGCCGTCGGACGCGCCGGGGAGGCCGTCGGACGCGCCCGGGACGCCGTCGGACGCGCCCGGGACGCCGTCATACGCACCGGGGACGCCGTCGTACACGTCGGGTGCGGCGGCGGGAGCGGGGATCGGCGGGCCTCCCGCGGCCCCGCCGCCGGACGAGGTGACGGTGATGATCGCGTTCACCTCGCGGCCTCCCTCGGGGAGGTACTCGTTCTGATAGACCTCGACCGAGAACCGCGGCGCGTCGGGCGTCGAGAAATGGGCCATATCATCCGCTCCTTGGCGACCGTCAGGCGGATCCTGCCCGGCCCGGGGCTGCGGGGAACGGCACGACCGCCACTGTTACGTTGTCGTGGCCCCCGCCGTCGAGGGCGTGGCCGACCAGGATCTGGGCGCTGTTCAGCGGCCGGGAGCGGGCGTCCGGCGGCACCGCGCGGGCCATCTGCTCCGCCGATTCCGCGTAGTTCCACAGCCCGTCGGTGCACACCACCACGACGCCCGGCCGGTCCGGCTTGTAGGAGGCGGTGTGGGGCTCCAGCTCATAGGCGTCCGCCCCGAGCCAGCCGGTGATGGCGTGGGCGCGCTCGTCCGCGTACGCCTCCGCCTCCGACATCAGCCCGGCGGCCACCATCTGGGCCGCCCAGGAGTCGTCCTCGGTGAGCCGGGCGGGCGGGGCCGTACGGTCGTCGGGGACCCAGTAGGCGCGGCTGTCGCCGACCCAGCCGATGGTGAGGATGTCGCTGGTGACGACGGCGCTGACGATGGTGCACGCCGGTGCGTTCTGATGGCGCTGGCCCTCGGGGTGCGCGGCGGCCGCGCCGGTCTCGACGGCCAGGGAGTTGACCGCCTCGGCGGCGGCGACGATCGCCTCGTTCATGGCCTGCTGGGGATGGGCGCCGCGCGGCAGCGAGGCCCGCAGCGCCTCACCGGCCGCATGGGCCGCGGCGGCCGAGGCGTCGTCGGGGCGGGTGGCCGAGGAGACGCCGTCGCACACCACGGCGACCATGACCGGGGAGCCGTCGGGCAGCGCGGCGGCGGACACCGCGAACGCGTCCTCATTGCGGTGATGGCGCAGCCCTCGGTCGCTGGCCGCCGCGATGCCCTCCAACTCGCTCTCCATATGGTCGCGTGTCCGTGCCTGTGCGTGTCCGCAGCGCTCGCAGTATCCGTCCTGGTCGATGGTGCCCTCCTGGCACGCGGCGCACCGGGGACGGTGCTCGCCGCCGGGCAGCCGGGGGTCCGCCCCGGCGCCGGTGCCCGCCATGCTGCCCGTGCTGGTCGCCGCGCTGGTGTGCGTACTCGCGTTGACCCCCGTGTCGATTTCCGCGGGGGTGCCGGTCTCGGTGGGTGGCGCCGCCTCGGGCACGCCGAGCGCCCCCGCGGCCCGCGGATCGGCCGGCTGTCCGTACCCGTCGGGGGCCGGGGCGGCCAGCTCGTAGTCGTCCGGCTCCGGCTCCGAGTGGGGGGAGCGCACCGCGCCGTTCAGCTGCGGGGGCACCGGCAGGTCGCCGGGCGCCTGCGCCGCCGGCGCGGCCGCCGCCGCCAGATCCGCACCGCACTGATCGCAGTATCTGTCTCCCGCCTGCGGCGGCTCATCACAGGTCGGGCAGGCTGACAGCTGGGCTGGCTGCGGCATCTGCGACATCGATCACACCCACGTCCTGGGGCGGAAACGGTTGGCCCGCTCCACCAGTTCGATCCTCTCCTCGCCTCGCTGCGCGAGTCTGGCGAGTACCCGGTACGAGCGCTCCAATCCGAAGCGCAGCCCGCGCTCGTCCAGGCTGCTGCCGAGCAGAGGCGGCCGGTTGTGTCCCGGGGGCGCCCCGCTGCTGCCGGACAGTACCCAATCCAGGGCACTGCCCAGGACCTCCGTACGCAGCCGCTCGCGCCGCACCGCGTCCAGCCCGAACTCGCCCAGCCGCTCGACCTGGGCGGCCGAGGCCGCCAGATCGCCCAGCAGGGCGTCGTACGGGGCGCGCTGGCGCAGCCGGGCCCGTACGGCGGCGACCCGCGCCGCCGTGTAGTGGATCGAGGACTCCGGGACGGACTCCAGGGCCCGCACCGCGCCCGCCCGGTCCCCGGAGCACAGCAGGACCCGGGCGAGGCCGAAGGCGGCGCTCACAAAGCTGGGGTCGGTGGCCCACACCAGGCGGTAGTACTCCGCCGCGTTGTCCAACTGGCCCAGGACCTCGGCGCAGACGCCGAGCGCCAGCTTCGGCGCGGGCTCACCGGGAAACGCGTCGTAGACGGCGTCGAAGGAGAGCGCGGCCGTCTCGCGGTCGCCGGTGGCCAGCGCGTGCAGCCCCCGGTACCAGACGATCCGCCAGTCGTCGCTGTACGCGGCCTCCAGGCCGGTGAGCGCGACGCCCGCGTCATGCTCCTGGCTCAGCTCCAGCTGGGCGCGGACCCGGCGCAGCCGCAGCTCGACCGAGTCGACGGGCGCGGTCCGCAGCGCGGCGCTCACCTCGGCGGGGTCGGCGGCCAGCAGCCCGGCCAGGAATCCGGCGTTGGGGTCGTCCGGGTCCACCATCGGCACCGGGAGGGCCAGCGCGGTGGCTCCGCCTTCCAGGGTGGCGATGGCGGGCAGCGGCAGGGCCAGCGGACCCGGCGGCCGCTGCGCGGGGACCGGCGCGGTGGCGCCGCGGCCGATGGGCCGGGCGCCCAGCAGGGACGGATCCTGGCCGTCGTCGGCGAACAACTCGGTGTCCACGACGCGCGGTTCGGGCCCGAAGAGGGTGGACAGGGCCGGCCGGGGCCGCCCGGTCTGCAGCGCCACGACCTCCCGCAGCACCCCGGTCAGCTGGTCGGCCATCTCCCGCGCGGAGGCGAAGCGGCGTCCCGGGTCCGGGTCGGTGGCCCGCACCAGCAGCCGGTAGAAGGATTCATAGCGCCGGAAGACCTCGATGTGCTCGGGGTCCGGCAGGCTGTCCACGAAGACGTTCGTATAGCCCTGGAAGTCGAAGGTGAGCACGGCCAGGGTGCGCGCCACCGTGTAGAGATCGGAGGAGACCGACGGGCCGGTCTCGGCGATCTCGGGGGCCTGGTAGCCGACCGTTCCGTAGATGGGACTGTCGTGGTCGTCCATCCGCCGGACCGCGCCCATGTCGATCAGTTTGAGCTGGTCCTGCTGCTGAATGGCGTTGTCGACCTTGAAGTCGCAGTAGAGCAGATTGCGGCTGTGCAGATGGCCGAGCGCCTCCAGGGCCTCGATGCCGTAGGCGCAGGCCTGCTCGACGGGCAGCGGATTGCGCCGGCCGTCGGTGGTGCGCAGGGCGTTGGCGATGTCCTTGAGGGACTTGCCGCCCACGTACTCCATGACGATGTAGCCGTCGAGGCTGCCGGTGCGCTGGTCGAGGTGCTCGACGAAGTTGTAGATCCGGACGATGTTGGAGTGCTCGATCTCGGCGAGGAAGCGGCGCTCGGAGACGGCGGCCGCCAGGGCCTCCTCGTCGCCCGTGTCCAGCAGGCCCTTGAGGACCACCCAGCGGTCCGACACCGCGCGGTCGATGGCCAGATAGATCCAGCCGAGCCCGCCGTGCGCCAGACAGCCCGCGACCTCGTACTGGCCGTGGACGATGTCACCGGGGTTCAGCTTCGGTACGAACGAGTACGGATGGCCGCATTTGGTGCAGAACCCCTCGGTGCGGCCCGGCCGTTCGCCGCGGGCGCGGCCCACCGGGGCACCGCAGTCCCCGCGGCTGCAGAACCGCTTCCGCTCGGGGACCTCGGGATCCGCGAGCACCGCCGTCCGCGGATCGGGGCGCGGCACATCCGGGACGCTGACCAGACCGGCGCCCAGTGCGTTCCGCCCCGAGGAGGCCGAGGTGGCGGAGCGGGAGCTGCGTACCGAGACCGAACGCGACGAAGAACGCCCGGACATGGAGCGGGACAGCCGCCCGGACACCGAGCGCCGGGACGAGGAGGAGCGTGCCGAACGCGACCGGCTCGAGGCGCTGGAGGAGGAGTCCCGGCCGGAGGACGGGGAGGAGCCTCGGCCGGACGGCAGGGAGGAGCCCCTGACCGACGACGAGGATCCGCCGCCCGACGACGAGGAGCCCCCGACCGGCCCGCCCTGCCCGGTGATCCCGGTGGGCGGTGAGGCCACCAGCCCCTGCGGTGAGACGACCGGGGCCATACCGCAGACATCGCAGTACAGCTCACCTCCGCCCACGTCCTCGTAGGACCCGCCGCAGTCACGCCGCTGGCAGGCGGCGACCGCCGCAGTCATTTCGTGCCTCCCTCGATACCTTCGTCGGCCGGGCCCGTCTGGCGTGGCACCAGGGCCTCGGCCGCCGCCCGCTGATAGCGCAGCACGGCCTGCTCGGCCGCCCGCAGATCACACGGGGCGCTCCACAGCATCCGGCGGGCCACGTCATACCGCTCCACCAGCATCGGATCCTCCGCCATGCCGTGGCGGGCGACCTTCGCCTTGTACGCGTCGAGACGGCCGCGCAGCTCGGCGCGGACCGCCAGCGGCGCGGTGACCGCGGTCAACGACTCGCGGGCCCGCAGCAATTCGTCGTCGGCGCGCTGCTCCAGGCTCTCCAGCAGCGGCGAGAGCCGGTGCCACTGGGAGCGCCTGCGGTAGTCGGCGGCGGCGACCAGCTGCTCGTGCAGCGCCGTCGGCGGGCCGCTGACGGCCGGAACCTCCGACGCCGCGATCTTCGCGAGCACCTCACCGCGCGCCTGGCGCGCCTCCGCCAGGGTGCGATCGGCGCGGGAGAGCACATCCCGCAGCCGCATCAGCCGCCGCTCGGCGTCCTGCCGCACGTCCAGGACCGCCTCGATCTCCCGTCGCACATCCTCCAGGGCGCGGGCGGAGCGGTCATAGCGCTGGGTGTCGGGGCTGCCGCCGCCGGGCGCGGAGCTGCCGCCGGCCGGTTTCCAGAAGGCGAGCGGGTCGGAGACCACCTCGGCGCGCAGCGCGGTCAGCTCGGCGGTGATCTGCTCCAGATCGTCCCCCGAGGGGTGCTCACCGGGGCGCACTCCGACGGAGTGGGCGAGCGAACGGGTGCGGTGCAGCTCGGCGGAGAGCATGTCGATCCGGGCGGGCAGCGCGGACCATACGGCGTCGGCGCTGACGATGACGCCAAGGGCCTCGGCGTACCAGCGGTTCATCCGGTCGACCAGCCGGTCCAGGCTCAACTCCTCGCTGAGCAGGGGCGAGCCGCCGAGGGTGGCGCTGCTGGGCAGGGTGATCGCGGTGCCGCACAGCAGCTCGGTGAGCTCGGTCAGCTCTTCCTGCGTCGGCCAGCGGTGACGGGAGCGCAGCTCGCGGGCGCGGGTGAGGGCCTCGGAGTACGCGTCGAAGTAGCTCCACAGGAGAGAGATGGCCTGCTCGGTGGTGGACCACCGGTCCTTGGTGACGCCCGTGAGCTCGGCGCCCTCGAGAAGCCTTCTGCCCGCGTGGTCCTGGAGGGCGAGCAGCGAGGACTCGATCGCCTCGTGCTCGGCGGCGAGCTTCGCCAGCGCGCGGTCCACCTCCTCACGGCCCATGACCGGGCCGTCGGGTGCCCCCGCGAAGCTGGGGAAGGGTCCCGGGACCCCCATCGATCACCTCTCCATGTCCGTAACCGTTGTGTGATCCGTCTGCAGCGTCATCCCTACGCGTGTGAGGCGGGTGCTAATCCTTGCCGGTCCGTGATCCTCGCTCGTCCCCGATGTGTCCGGGTCCGGCGCTAGTCCTTGTATTCGGGGGCGGGTGGTGCCGGATTCTCCTGTGCCGTGCTGAAGTCCTTGGCGAGCCACTTCTGGTAGGCCTGCATCCAGGGGCTGCCGGCACCGCCCTGGCGGTAGTTCTCCAGAACCTTGTTGACCCGGCGTACCAGGTCGTCGTCGTCCTTGTTCATCGCCACGCCGTAGAGCTCATCGGTGAATCGCGAGCCGACCAGCTTGACGGAGGGGTCCTGGGCCGCCTGGCCGGCCGCCAGCGCATTGTCGGTGATCACCGCGTCCACCTCGCCGAGTTGCAGCCTGACCAGGCAGTCCAGCTGGTTGGGAACGGGCTTGACCTTGATCGCGCCCAGATGCTCGGCCCCGGTGTCCGGCTTGTCCAGCTCGGCCTCGGCGGTGGAACCCTGCGCGGTGCAGACCTTCTTGCCGCGCAGGGTCTTGTTGTAGCCGGTGATGGACGAGTCGTCGGCGACCAGCACCTGCTGCCCGGCCTGGAAGTACGCGGTGGAGAACGCGACGTCCTTGATCCGGTCGCAGTTGATGGTCATGGTGCGCACCACCACGTCCACCTTGCCCTGCTGCAGGGCCTTGATGCGCTGACTGGTGGGTATGGTGCGGAAGATGACCGCGTCCGGATCGCCGAATATGTCCTCGGCTATCGCGCGCACCAGGTCGATGTCGAAGCCGGTGAGGTCGCCGGTGGCCGGATCGCGGTATCCCCAGCGGTAGCTGTTCTGGTCGACGCCGGCGATCAGCTTGTTGAGCTTGTGGCCGTTGACCTCACGGTTCTTGATCCGCTTGATGGCCGGTCCGCTGGCGCTGGACGGGCGCAGGCTCGCCTCGGGATTGCGGCAGCTGTCCGCCGCGGCCTCGGCCTCGGCACCGGTCCGCATCGTCTGCGGACGCGCCGCACCGCCCTTGGTGTCGCCGTGGCCGCCGTCGTCCATCATCGCCGGTACCGCGATGGCCGTGGCCACGCCCAGGGCGCATACCGTCACCGCGGCGGCCGATCGCAGCGATCGCATGCTTCCGCCCCCCATCGTCCTCATCGGTACTCCGACAGTCTGCGGCCTATGCCCAGCACCGCGCCCGCGGCTCCCAGCACGGCCAGCACCCCGGCGCCCAGTGCCATGGCGGTGAGCGCGCCGCGTCCGTCGTCGGCGGCCTGCTGGAACTCCCGCTGCTCGTGGGCGAGGGCCTCGGCCAGCTGGCTGTCCACCGCGTCGAAGGACTCGCCGGTGCTGTCCTTGGCGCCGATGACCTTGGTCAGCGCCGTCTTGTAGTCGCCCCCGTCGTCGGCGGTGCGGGCGGCCTTGTGCCGCACCTGCCACTCCTTGACCCGGTCGGCGGCCTTGTCCAGCGGCTCCCGGCCCTCGTCGTCGTCCGCGAGGGCGCGCGCCCTGTCCAGCAGGCTGCCCTCTGCGGGGCTGCCGCCGGACGACTTCCCCACGAGCGCGGACATCCGCGAGCCGTAGCTGACCTCGTAGGCGTCCTTGCCCTTGTTGGCGCCGTCCTCGTCGACGACGACCGCGCCGCGCGCCACCAGGGTCAGATTCTCGTCGGCGCGGGCCCGCAGGGAGTCGATCCGCGCCTCGTTGAGCACCTGGAGGGACTTCGCCCCGTGGTCGTTGGAGTCGCTGAGCTCGGTGCTGGCGACCGCATGGCCGACCACCAGCCACAGCATCACCACCGTGGAGGCGGCCGTGGCGGCGAGCATGCCGTGGTTGAGCACCCGGTTCGTCCGCTGGTAGTGGCGGCGCTGGGCCCACCCCAGCGCGCCCAGGGCGACCAGGCCGGTGCCGATCGCCACCCACGGCCATGCCTCGGCGTCCTCGTAGTCATCCCCGAGACGGGCGGTCTCGGCCTGGTAGAGCCTGCCCGCGGCGGGCAGCAGCCGGCTGCGCATGGTGTCGTTGGCATAGCGCAGATAGGCGCCGCCCAGCGGCAGCCCCTGGCGGTTGTTGGCGCGCGCGGAGTCGACCAGGCCGGTGTAGACCGGCAGCAGCTGGTTGATCTTCCGTATCTCCTCGCGGGCGGAGGCCGAGCCACCGGTATTGGCGGCGGCGCTCACCAGCAGCTCGGAGGCGGTGTCGATGTCCTGCACATAGCGCTTGCGGACCTGGGCGGGCTCCTGGCCGCCCGCCAGGAAGCCCCTGGTCGCCGTGGTGTCCGCGTCGGCCAGGGAGCGGTAGATCTGCGCCGCGTCGGCGCTCAGCGGCTGGCTGCGCTCGGCCACGGCGTCCGCCGCGGTCTGCCGGTCGGAGACCTGCCAGGCCGTGACCGCGCCGAACGCGACCACCAGCGCGGCCAGCACGGCCCCGATGACGCGCAGCCGGCCGGGCTCGGTCGTCGCCGCCGCCCGCGCCCGGTCGAGCCCTTCACGCCACGCGGTCCGCGGCGGGGCCGCGGGCGCGGGTGGCGGCGCGGCTCTGCCGGTGGTCGGCGGGTATGACACAAGACCTCCCCCTTGGCCCGGATTCCGTAGTTGGTGTCGCGGTCGGTGTCGCAGCAGTATGGACCGCGGCGCCAGGAGAGGTCACCGGTCGAGCCTGGATCTTGTTCGGATCGCGATCTTCCCTCCCCTTTTCATTACGCTTCGGACGGACTTTCGGTTCCACTTTCCGCGTCATCAGCTGGGGCGTAGTGCGCGCGCAGCCGGGCGTACGCCGCCTCGGGCGCGCCGGTGCGGTCCAGGCCCAGCAGCGCGGCGCCCAGCACCGGCGGTGCGGTGACCACCCGCGGCTCGGCCTTCGGGGCGCGCTCCGCCAGCAGTTCGCGGATCCGGTCGTCCAGCAGCGGATGGCGGGCCGCGAGCACCCCGCCGCCCAGCACCACCGGTGTCTCCTCGCCCAGCAGATCGAGGCGGCCGAGGGCGACCGCGGCCATGGTCACCACCTCCTCCGCCTGGCGGTCGACGATCGCCCGGGCGATCTCGTCGCCGGCGTCGGCCACCGCGAAGAGCACCGGCGTCAGCTCATGCCGCCGGGCCGCGTCCAGCCGGCCCAGATGCAGCGCCTCGATCAGCTCGTACATGGTGGTCAGGCCGAACTGCGCGGGCAGGGCGCGGGCCAGCTCGGTCGGCTCGCCGCGGCCGTCCTCCGCACGCGCCGCCCACCACAGCGCCTCCTCCGACAGATAGCCCCCGCCGCCCCAGTCGCCGGAGATCCGGCCGATGGCGGGGAAGCGGGCCACCCGGCCGCCGTGGCCGATCCCGGCGCAGTTGATGCCCGCGCCGCAGACCACGGAGACGCCGGTCGGCTCGCCGTCGTCGGCGACCCCGGCCCGCAGCAGGGCGAAGGTGTCGTTGGCGACCGTGACGGTGGCGCCCCAGCCGCGCTCGGCCAGTACGCCCGTCAGCTCCTCCTCCTCGCTGGGCAGATCGGCGTTGGCCAGGCACGCCGAGATATGCCCCACGCGCGGTGGGCCGGACCCGCCCGCCTGCCGCGCCGCCTCCTCCACCAGCGGCGCGAGCGAGCCGACCGCGGCCTCGGCGCCCACGACGGGCGGCCGGAAGCCGCCGCCGCGGGCCGCGCCGAGGACGGAGCCGTCCGGACCGACGAGCGCGACATCGGTCTTGCTGTTGCCCGCGTCGATCGCCAGGACCGACGGCTCCGGCGCGGAAGCGGCGGAATCGGAGGCAGGGGACGAAGGGGAAGGAGAGGGGGTCGATACGGACTGGGTCAGGCCCACGCCAGATGCTCCCGGTTGTGCGCGATGAGGTCGTCGGTCAGCTTCTCGGCGTATTCGATCTGGCCGATGAGGGGGTGGGCCAGCAGCGCCTGGAAGACCCGCTCCCGGCCGCCCTTCAACGCCGCCTCCAGCGCCAGGTGTTCGTACGCCGTGACATTGGCGACCAGACCGGCGAACAGGGGCTCGAGGGGGCGCACGGGCAGTGGCTTCGCGCCCTGTGCGTCGACGGCCGCCGGGACCTCGATCACCGCGTCGTCGGGCAGGAAGGGCAGGGTGCCGTTGTTGAGCGTATTGACGATCCGCACCTCACCGGTGTCGCCCAGCAGGGACGAGGTGAGATCGACCGCCGCCTCCGAGTAGAACGCCCCGCCGCGCTTGCCGAGCAGCTCGGGCTTCTCGTCCAGCGTCGGATCGCCGTACATCTCCAGCAGCTGCCGCTCGATCGCCGCGACCTCCGCCGCCCGGGACGGCTTGCTGCGCAGCTCCCTCACCACCGCGTCGTGCTGGTAGAAGTAGCGCAGATAGTACGAGGGGACGACGCCGAGCCGGTCCACCAGCGTGCGCGGCATCCGCAGATCCTCGGCGATCGCCTCGCCGTGCTCCGCGAGCAGCTTGGGCAGCACATCCTCGCCGTCGATGCCGCCGATGCGCACCGCGCGCTCCCAGGTGAGGTGGTTCAGCCCCACATGCTCCAGCGTCACCTCGCCGGGAGTGACACCCAGCAGCTTCGCGAACTTCCGCTGGAAGCCGATGGCGACATTGCACAGGCCGACCGCCCGGTGCCCGGAGGTGAGCAGCGCCCGGGTCACGATCCCGACCGGGTTGGTGAAGTCCACGATCCAGGCGTCGGGGTTGCGGCGGCGCACCCGCTCGGCGATGTCCAGCACCACCGGGACGGTGCGCAGCGCCTTGGCCAGCCCGCCCGCGCCGGTGGTCTCCTGTCCGACGCAGCCGCACTCCAGCGGCCAGGTCTCGTCCTGGTTCCGCGCGGCCTGGCCGCCGACCCGCAGCTGCAGCAGGACCGCGTCCGCGCCGTCCACGCCCGCGTCCAGGTCGTCGGTCCACGAGATGGTGCCCGGGTGGCCCTGCTTGGCGAAGATCCTGCGCGCCAGCCCGCCGACCAGCTCCAGCCGGTCGGCGGCCGGGTCGATCAGGACGAGCTCCTCCAGCGGCAGCGCGTCCCGCAACCGGGCGAATCCGTCGATGAGTTCGGGGGTGTAGGTGGATCCGCCCCCCACGACTGCGAGCTTCAACCCTTGACTCCTGTCAGTGTGACGCCTTCGACGAAGGCTTTCTGAGCGAAGAAGAAGATGATGATGACGGGGGCCATGACGAGCAGGGTCGCGGCCATCGTCAGATTCCAGTTGACGCTGTGCGCGCTCTTGAAGCTCTCCAGGCCGTAACTGAGCGTCCAGGCGCCCGGATTCTGCGCGGCGTAGATCTGCGGGCCGAAGTAGTCGTTCCAGCAGTAGAAGAACTGGAAGAGCGCGACGGCCGCGATCCCCGGCTTGGCCATCGGGACCACGATGCGCAGCAGCGTGCCGAGTTCACCGCTGCCGTCGACCTTCGCCGATTCCAGGTACTCCCGGGGGATCGTCAGCAGGAACTGCCGCAGCAGAAATATCGAATACGCGTCGCCGAACGCCATCGGGATGATCAGTGGCCACAGCGAACCCGACAGATGAAGCTGCTGGGCCCAGACCAGATACATCGGGATCACGATCACCTGCGGCGGCAGCATCATCGTGGAGATGACCATGATCATGGCGGTGCGGCGGCCGCGGAAGCGGAATTTGGCGAGGGCGTAGGCCACCGGAATGGAGGAACAGACCGTGAACAGGGTGCCGAGCCCGGCGTACATCAGCGAATTGCGCCACCAGTCCAGGAAGCCCGGAGTGTTGAAGACATCGGCGTAATTCGACCAGTTCCATTCGGTGGGCCAAAGATCGCCGCTCAGCGCCTGGTCATCGCTCATCACCGAGGTCAGGAAGACGAAGACGAAGGGCAGGATGAAGAAGAGCGCGGCGGCGATGGCGACCGTGTGCACGGCGATCCAGTGCAGCGCAGCGCGGCGGCGGGCGGCGGGGGCGGGGGAGCGGCCGGCGGCGGGGCGCGCGGGCGCGGATGGCGCCGAGAGGGCGGTGGTGGCGGTCATGGCGGATCGGTCCTCTCAGTCCTCGGCCGACAGCAGTCCGGCACGCTTGCGCATCAGTAGCGTCGTCACGGCCATCGCGATCGCGAACAGCACGAGCGAGAGCACGCAGGCGGCTCCGGTGTTGAAGTTCTGGAAGCCGAGCGAGTAGACGAGCTGCGGCACGGTGAGCGTGGAGTGGTCGGGATAGCCGGGCTGGATGACCGATCCGGGTCCGATGCTGACCCCGGAGGCGAGCTTTCCGGCGACCAGCGCCTGGGTGTAGTACTGCATGGTCTGGACGACACCCGTCACGACCGCGAACATCACGATCGGGGTGATCGACGGCCAGGTCACATAGCGGAACTTGTGGAACGCCCCGGCGCCGTCGAGCTCGGCCGCCTCGTACTGCTCCTTGGGCACGTCCAGCAGGGCCGCCATGAAGATGACCATGAGATCCCCGATGCCCCACAGGGAGAGCAGCACGAGGGACGGCTTGGCCCAGGCCGGGTCGTTGAACCAGTTCGGCGCGTGGATCCCGATATTCCCGAGGATGTCGTTCACCGGGCCGGTACCGGGATTGAGCAGAAAGACGAAGGCGACGGTGGCCGCCACCGGAGGGGCGAGATAGGGCAGGTAGAAGGCGGTGCGGAAGAATCCCACCCCGGACTTGATCCTGGTGACCAGCAGTCCGATGCCCAGGCCGAAGACGACCCGCAGTGCCACCATGACCACGACCAGCCAGAGCGTATTCCACAGCGCCGGTCCGAACAGCGGCATCTGCTCCAGCACATAGCGCCAGTTGCGCAGCCCCACGAAAGTCGGGGCCTCGATCTGGTTGTAGTGCATGAAGGAGAAGTAGACGGTGGCGAGCAGCGGGTAGCCGAAGAAGACGGTGAAGCCGACCAGCCAGGGGGAGAGAAAACCGAGGGTGCGCAGCCGCTCTCGCCGTGCTTTGCGGCGCAGGGCGGGGGCGTTCGTCAAGGTGGCCATATCGCACTCCGTCAGTTCTGTGCCTGGAGATTGTCGGCGTCTATCTCGTCATCGAGTTTCCGTAGCCCCGCGTCCAGATCGTGCACCTTGCCCGCCTCGACGCCGTAGGAGAAGTCCTGCAGCGAGGTGACGTACTGACCGCCGTTGATCGAGGGCGGCAGGGCGGTGCTGTAGCGGTTCTGCGCGATATCGAGGAAGGCCCGGAAAGTGGGATCCGAGTCCAGTTTCGGGGAGGTGAGCGCCGCCTTGGTGGACGGCACATTGTGAATGGCGTTGGCGAAGGCGACCACCTGGTCGGTGTCGGCGGTCAGGAACTTCACCAGCTCCCAGGCGGCGTTCTGATGGGTGCTGGAGTGCGCGATGCCGACCACGGTGCCGGTGAGATAGCCGCGGCCGTAGGTTTCGGGCCGGTCGTCGGGCACCGGCAGCGGAGCGGTGTCCCACTTGAACTTCGCGCCCTTCATGAAGAGCCCGCGCCATTCGCCGTCCATGTGCATGGCGAGCTTTCCGGTGAGAAAGGCGTTCTGGGACGACATCTCATCGCCGAAGGAGGTGCGGAACGTCTCCAGCGGGCCGTAGCCGCCCTGGCCGCGGATCAGCTCCCGGGTGGTGGCGTAGAACTCTTTGGACGCCTTCTCCTTCGCCAGCCGCGCCTTGCCGTCCTTGCCGAAATAGGACGGGCCCCACTGGGCGAAGAGCCGGTCCGGACTGTTCTGGTAGAGCCGGAAATTGGGCATGAAGCCGACCCGCTGATAGCCGCCGCTCTTGGTGCGCTTGGTCAGCTTGACGGCGTCGCGCCGCAGCTCCGACATGGTGCGCGGTGGCCGCTTGATGCCCGCTTCCGCGAAGGCGTCCTTGTTGTAGTACATGCCGTACGCGTCGGCGAGCAGCGGGAGGGCGCACTGGTCGCCCTCGTAACTCGTGTAGTCGAGCAGCGTTTTCGGGAAGACCTTGGTCTTGTCCAGCCCGGTCTTCCGCATGAACGGATTGAGCTCCACCCACATCCCGGACGAGCAGTACTGCCCCACATTGTTGGTGGTGAAGGAGGAGACCACATCGGGGGCATCGCTTCCGCCCGCCCGCAGCGCCTGGTTCACGGTGGCGTCGGTGACGTTCCCGGTCGCCTTCACCTTGATATTGGGGTGGAGTTTCTCGAACCGGGCGATGCTGGCATCGATCGCCTTGACCTCGCTCTTCTCCGACCAGCCGTGCCAGAACTTCAGCGTGACGGGTTTGGTCGGATCATCCTCGGCGCTGCCGGTGCTGGGATTGGCGCAGCCCGTCAGGAGGAGGGCGCCGGCGCTCAGCACCGACGCGAGAGCGGCCAGTTTTCGTGGCATGGGGGACTTCCTTTACTGCGGTACGGGGGGACGGCAGGGGGAAGCGGCGGTGCGGGCGCCGGATGATGAACGGGGAAGTTACGGGGAGGAGGAAGTACGAGGAGGAAGTACGGGGAGAGCGGGGCGGTGGATCAGGCGTCGAATCGGGCGGTGTCGAAAACCGTCTGACGGGCATCGGCGACCGCCGTCCGCAGCGCGCCGATGAGAATCGGATCCCCCTCGAGCTCACTGATCCGCAACTGCGGGCGGGGCAGTGCGAGACCGGTCATCTCCGCCTCGACCAGCTGACGCAGGCGCTCCCCGCCGGCCTGGGCGACCTCACCCGAAAGGACGACCAGCTCCGGGTCGACCACGGCGACGACGGAGGCCAGCCCCGTGGCCAGCCGACGGGCCAGCTCGGTCAGCACCTCGTCGCCCGCGCCCGGGGTGCGCAGCGCGGCGGCGAGCGCCTTGGTGGCCGTGGGCGCGTCGATCCCGTGGCCGCGGGCCAGCTCCACGACGGCGGGCGAGCCGACCAGCATCTGGAACCCCCCGCCCCCGTCCGGCCGGGCGGCGGCGTCCGGTCCGCCCCGGGCCAGCGGGGCGCCCGGCAGCGGCATATAGCCGATCTCGCCGGCCCCGCCGGTGGCGCCGCGCAGCAGGGTGCCGCCGAGCACGATGGCCGCGCCGACCCCCTCATCGGCCCAGACCAGCGCGAAGTCGTCGAAATCCTGGGCGGTGCCGTGGTGCTGTTCGGCGATGGCGGCGAGATTGACGTCGTTCTCGATGACGATCGGGGTGTGCAGCACCTGGGCCAGCTCGTCCCGCAGGGTGCGGGACTGCCAGCCGGGCAGATGCGGGGCGTAGCGCAGCTTCCCGGTGCGCGGGTCGAGCGCGCCGGGGGTGCCGATCACGGTGGAGTGCAGATCGTCGCGGCCGAGCCCGGCGGCGGCCAGCGCGCCGTCCACCGCCTCGGCGACCAGCTCTCCGGTCCGGTTGGTCAGGCTCTCGTCGGTCGCCGGGGCCGTCACCCGGTGCTCACCGGCCACCTGGCCGGTGATGTCGGCGACGGCGGCGGTGATGCCCTCCTGGTCGACGGCGAGCGCGGCCACATGGGCGGCGGCCGGATCGATCTCGTACAGCTGCGCGTTGGGCCCCGGCCGTCCGGTGACGTTCCCGGTCGTGCGGACCAGGCCGACGGACTCCAGGCGGGTCAGCAGCTGGGAGGCGGTGGGCTTGGACAGCCCGGTCAGCTCCCCGAGCCGGGTCCGGGTGAGCGGCCCGTGCGCGGCCAGCAGCTCCAGCGCGGCGCGGTCGTTCATGGCGCGGAGGACGCGGGGAGTCCCGGGCGTGCCGCCCTGCGTGCTGCTGCCGGGTGGTGCGGCCATGTGCTGCCCCCGTCCTCACTCTGTTAAGAAAGTTTCCTATTGATGAACAGCAAGCTAGGGGGCGGACCGGGGTGGCGTCAATGGGTCATGGGTGGGCTTTCCTTGGCGGGTTCTTGGCGAAGAGATGGATCTCGCATGTACCTGGCATGGACAAGTCACCGTAAGAGTGGCCTCCGGTGGGGTGGCTGTGATCGTCGGCCCCCACCGGAATGCGACTACTCGTATCGCAGGGGGTTTGGTGAGATCTTCTTCCCGGAAGCGCGCGGCCCGTTCCAGACAGCGCACGGCCTTGGGGCTGGCGGCGGCGCTGCCGTTGGTGGCCGGTGCGCTGGCACTGGGCATACCCACGGCCCAGGCCGACTCCACACCGCAAGGCCGTGACACCCTGAACGGCACCAAGCCCACCTGGGCGACGGTGCGTTCGGACCGCGGCGCCACCGATGACGGTAATAAGGTCACCGCCCGCGTCTACCTCGCCGGACGGGACGCCAAGGGGCTGGCCGACTACGCGAAGGCCGTGTCCGACCCGTCCTCGCCGGACTACGGCAGGTATCTCTCGGCCCGGCAGACCCAGGCACGTTTCGGAGCGACACGGCAACAGAAGGACGCCGTGACCGCCTGGTTGAAGGGCGCAGGGCTCGACGTCACCGGCGCCAACCAGCACTATCTGTCCGTCACCGGCGAAGTCGCGGCCGCCGAGCGGGCGTTCGGCACCCAGCTGCACAACTACACCAAGGGCGGCAAGGTCTACCGGGCGCCGTCGAACGCGGCCACCGTGCCCGCCTCGCTCCACGGCGCCGTGCTGACCGTCGTCGGTCTGGACAACGCGCCCAAGCGGGCCAAGCACGACGAGACCCTCCCGCCCCCCGGTCCGGTCTTCAAGAACGCCGGGCCGTTCTCCACCTTCTACGGCTCCCGGACCGACCGGAGCCTGCCGTCGGCGTACGGCGCCAAGCAGCCGTACGCGATCAAGGGGTACACCGGCAAGCAGCTGCGCGCCGCCTACGGCGCCAAGAGCCGCAACACCGGTAAGGGCGTCACCGTCGCCATCACCGACGCCTTCGCCTCGCCGACCATCGCCGCGGACGCCGCCAAGTACGCCCAGCGCAACGGCGACCCGGCCTACCGCAAGGGCCAGCTGACGCAGGTGCTGCCGGCCGACTACCGGTACACCGAGGAGTGCGACGCGGGCGGCTGGTACGGCGAGGAGACCCTCGACGTCGAGGCGGTGCACGCGGTGGCCCCCGCGTCCGACATCGTCTACGTCGGCGGAGCCTCCTGCACCGACGACGATCTGCTCGACTCGCTCGCCAAGGTCGTCGACAACCGGCTGGCCGACATCGTCTCCAACTCCTGGGGCGATGTGGAGGCCAACGAGACGCCGGACGTGGCCGCCGCCTACGACCAGATCTTCCAGCAGGGCGCGGTCGAGGGCATCGGCTTCTACTTCTCCTCCGGTGACAACGGCGACAACGTGGCGTCCACCGGCACCAAGCAGGTCGACACCCCGGCCAACTCGGCGTGGGTGACGGCGGTCGGCGGTACCTCCCTGGCCGTCGGCAAGGGCGACACGTACCAGTGGGAGACCGGCTGGGGCACCACCAAGGCCACCCTCTCGGCCGACGGCACCAACTGGGAGGCGCTGCCCGGCGGATACACCTCCGGCGCCGGCGGCGGCACCAGCAAGACCGTCGCCCAGCCCTTCTACCAGCGCGGAGTGGTCCCGGACTCGCTCGCCCTGGCAGGCGGCGGCACGACCAAGCAGCGGGTGACCCCGGACGTCGCGGCCGTGGCCGATCCCAACACCGGCTTCCTGGTCGGCCAGACGCAGACCTTCCCGGACGGATCGCTCCAGTACGGCGAGTACCGCATCGGCGGCACCTCGCTGGCCGCGCCCGTGATCGCCGGTGTCCAGGCGCTCGCCCAGCAGGCCCGCGGCGGCCAGCCGATCGGCTTCGCCAACCCGTCGCTCTACGACCGGTACGGCACCGCCTCGTACCACGATGTGACCGACCACCCGCTGGGCGCCGGTGTCTCGCTGGGCGTGGTCCGGGTCGACTACGTCAACAGCCACGACGACTCCGACGGGCTGGTGACCTCGCTGCGCAGCCTCGGCCGGGACAGCTCGCTGCACGCGGTCGTCGGCTACGACGATGTGACCGGCGTGGGCACCCCCGCGGCCGGCTACCTCACCTCGTTCGGCGGCCACCACCGCCGCTGAGCGGGCGCTGAGCTCCTTACGGTTGCCATGGGGCTCCCGTCCCTTCCTGGGGCGGGAGACCTGCCATGTCCGCCGGGCTCACTTCCGCGTGGGCGGCGCGCTTACTTCCGCGTGGGCGGCGCGCTTACTTCTGCGCGGGCGGCGGCACCGTCGCGGAGGGGGCGGCGGCTGGACCGGCGGGGGCGGAGAGCGGGCTGGCCGCCGTGGACTGCGGTGACTCCGGGTTGGCCAGCGCCGACGGCGCCGCCGTGGCGGCCGACGGATCGACGGCCTCGGTCTGCAGCTCCGGGTCCAGGGGCCGGCCGACGAGCTGAATGCCCGCCTCGTTCAGCGCCTTCTTGATCCGCCAGCGCAGCTCCCGCTCGACACCGAGCGACTTGCCGGGCATGGTCCGCGCCGACACCCGGACGATCATCGAGTCCAGATACACCGCGTCGAGCCCCAGGACCTCGATCGGCTCCCACAGCCGCTCGTTCCACGGCTCGTCCTTGGCCATGTCCACACCGACCTGCGTGATCACGGAGCGGACGTGGTCCAGATCCTCCTCGGCCCGGACCTGGACGTCGAGCGCGGCCGTCGCCCAGCCCTGGCTGAGGTTGCCGATCCGCTTGACCTCGCCGTTGCGCACGTACCAGATCTCGCCGTTGTCCCCGCGCAGCTTGGTGACGCGCAGCCCGACCTCGATCACCTCGCCCGAGGCCACCCCGGCGTCGACCGTGTCGCCGACCCCGTACTGGTCCTCGAGGATCATGAAGACACCGGAGAGGAAGTCGGTGACAAGATTGCGGGCGCCGAAACCGATCGCCACACCCGCGACCCCGGCACTGGCCAGCAGTGGCGCCAGATTGATCTGCAGCGCGGAGAGGATCATCAGCGCCGCGGTGCCCATGATCATGAACGAGGCGACGGAGCGCAGCACCGAGCCGATCGCCGCGGAACGCTGGCGCCGTCGCTCCACATTGACCAGCAGCCCGCCGAGCGCGGTGCCGTCGACGGCCTGGGCCGTGCGGTTCATCCGCTCTATCAGCTTGGTGATCGCCCGCCGGATGACGGACCGGAGCACGAAGGCGATGATCAGGATCAGGGCTATGCGCAGGCCGATGCCGAGCCAGGTGGACCAGTTCTCCTCCACCCAGCCCGCGGCGTTCGTGGCGCTCCTATGCGCATCGTCGAGAGTCGTGGGACGAGGCGTCGAGTCTGCGGCCAGAGCAGCGGACCAGAACACAGCAGAAACCCTTCGTATGCGACATGCCCGCACGGATCACCCGCGCGCGGAACCTCTCACACAGTAGCCGGGCGCGAGACGCGCCGTTCCTGTGTTCGAGAGCGCGCGAGCGTGCTCAGGGGGCGCGTATGAGCGGGGCCGGAGGCCGCAATTCCACCTTCTGCCCCGGCCGGGAGGGTGCGGCGACACCGGCGGGCAGGGGCCGTGATTCTTGCCACTCCGCAGTGGTGTCCCGCCGCCCGCGCCCCGTGAGCGAGGCCGCCGTAAGGCCGTCGGGACGGTGGTCACGCGGCCGCCGCCCCTACCGCGCGCGGGCGGTATACGCGCGGTACGCGGAAATGCCTCTCAACCGTTAACCCGGTGATAGTGGCGTTCCGGCCAGGGTTCAGGGGAAACTGGGGGAGATCGTCCCGGCGCGAGCCACGCGCCGCCGGCGTACAAGGAGGCCCCCGTGCCGCATGTCCTGGTCCTCAACGCGTCGTACGAGCCCCTCGGCGTCGTACCGCTCCGCCGCGCGCTCGTACTCGTCCTCAACGACAAGGCCATCAGCCTTGAGGACTCAGGCGCCCTGATGCACAGCGCGACCCGCGCGATCCCCGCACCCAGCGTCGTCCGGCTGAAGCGCTTTGTGAGGGTGCCCTTTCGCGGCCCCGTCCCGCTCACCCGCCGCGCGCTGTTCGCCCGCGACGGCGGTCGATGCGCGTACTGCGGTGGCGTCGCAACCAGCGTCGATCACGTCATCCCGCGCAGCCGTGGCGGGCAGCACACCTGGGAAAACGTGGTCGCCGCGTGCCGTCGCTGCAATCACGTCAAAGCAGACCGCCATGTCGCCGAGATCGGCTGGCGGCTGCGCCATCAACCCGCGCCGCCTTCGGGGCTCGCGTGGCGGATCATCGGCACGGGGCATAGGGACCCGCGCTGGCTGCCATACCTGCAGGCATACGGCGCGGAAGACGCCATGGCCCGGATCGACGGCAAATCTGCCTGAGACCCGGGTCATGTTTTTTGACGACTCGATCCGCCCCTGGCCGGCAGGGCCCAGGGGCCGGAAGCTCCCGGTGCCCGGCCGGACACCGGGGAGCCGAAGCGGAGAGGGCCTGAGCGGGTCCTAGTCCTTCTGGGCCGCGTAGACGGCGACCGACCAGAGGGAGTAGCCGAAGCGGGTGGCGCGCTCGACGCCCTGGACGCGGATGAAACGCGTGTCCGGGGCGTCCATGCCGATCGACTCCCGCCCGCCCTTCCCATGGGCGACCGTCGCCGCGTCGCGCCAGGTGCGGCCGTCCCCGGAGACCTGGACGCGGTAGCGGGAGGCGTAGGCGTCCTGCCAGTTCAGGTCGAGGCGGCCGATCCGGGCCGGGCGGGCCAGCTCCAGCTGGAGCCATGCGCCGTCCTCGGGCCGGGAGGACCAGCGGGTGTCCGCCCTGCCGTCGATCGCGGCGGACGCCGGGAAATCGGCCGTCTCGTCGCCGGACGAGGTCGCCTTCGTGCCCTCCGCGCGGGCCAGGTCCGGGCCGTCGGCGCCCGGGAACGCCCTTACGGTCAGCATGCGCTCCTCCGAGCCGAAGCGGACCGGGAGTAAGTAGCTGCCCGCCTTGGTGCCCTGGGCCACCGATATCTCCAAGCGGGCGGTCACCGCGCCGCCGCGCGGGGCCGTCACCCCGCCGGGGGTACGGACGGTGATGCCGCGCGGTGCCTTCACCGTGAGGTCGCCGTTCACATCGCCGGGGCGGTGGGAGACCAGCTGGGCCTCGACGACGGCCGCGCCGCCGCCTATCTCCGCGTCCGCCGTCTTGTGGGACAGCGTGAGCCCGGCGTCCGGGGTGTCGCCGAACCAGGGCGTGATCTCGTGCACGGCCGGCGGGGTGGTGCCGGCCGGCCAGCTGAGCCGGATCGCGTCCGCCAGCAGGTCCTTGTCCCCGTCGGCCGCCCTGACCTGGGTGAAGCCACTGCCCGAGAGCGCACCGAGGCTGCGCCAGCCCTGACCGGGGACATGCGCCTCCACGGTGCCCGGTGAGGCGTCCTGGACCCGGGTGGTGAGCGCGGAGACGGCGGAGAGCGGACGGCTGCGGCCGAAGCGCACCGTGACCGGGCGGCCGGGGGACGCCACCTGCGTGGCCGCCTTACCGTCGGCGGCCGCGTGGTCGTCCTTGCCGGTCCGCAGCCCCTGCTTCGGGGTCCGGTCCACGCCCGACCAGGCGTCCGCCCGTGTCAGGGCCTTGGCGAGGAAGGGATCGAGAACGCCCTTGCCGACCGTGACCCGGCTGTCCCCGATCTTCTCGCGCAGCGCCTCCACCGCGAGCCGCGCCTTCCAGGCCGCCGCTCCGTCGCCGCGTGCCTGGGCGGTGAGCATGTCCACGGCCCGGACGCCCGCGTCGCCGTACCGGCCCAGCTGGTCGAGCCAGGGCCGCACATCGTCGCCCAGTGTGCGGGACAGCCGCTCGGGGGCGTCGCGCATGGTCCGGAAGGCGTCGCGCAGCCGGTCCCCGGACCGCTCCAGCCGCCCCACGTCGGTACCGGCCAGGGCCGTCCAGAACGCGTCGAGGAGCGGGCGCAGATACGCGGACTCGTCGCCGCCGAGCGTCGAGGAGGCGTCGTTCCCGGCGAGGGCGCGCAGGGCGGCGCGGGTCTCGGCGTCGGGGCCCGCGAGGTCGTCGATCGCCGCCTGCCAGGACTCCTGGGGGCGGTAGCCGCGCGGGTTCCAGGCGAAGTCGGCGGCGGTGAACAGCGGGATCCGGGAGGCGGTCGGCTGCTCCATGGCGTTGGCCAGCAGCGCCGCGGACTGGGTGGCCACGGCCGGATCGCGGCCGGTGTACGGGCCGAGGAAGATCCGGTCCTGCGCCCAGTCGTTGACCGGGTAGTTGTCCATGGTGACCAGGCGGTGGCCGAACGCCGATCGGGCACCGGCCAGCTCACCGCCGGTGATGGTCCTGGGCACCACCCCCACCCCGGTCCAGGCGACGTCCACGCTGTCGTCGAGCGCACCGGACAGCGCGCGCCGGAACTCGGTGTCGCCGTCCTGGAAGTACTCGGTCGGCATCAGGGACAGCGGGGCCGAGCCGGGGTAGCGGTCGGCCAGGTGGCGGGCGAGGGCGCCTGCCACCTTGGCCTGTGCGGTGGCGGCGGCCTCCGGGCCGGAGCCGAAGGCGTCGGCGTCGGCGCCGCAGTGCCACTCGCTGTAGCTGACGTCCTGGAACTGCAGCTGGAAGGAGCGCACCCCGAGCGCCCACATGGCGTCGACCTTGCGGAGCAGCGCCCTGAGGTCCTTCGAGGACGAGAAGCACATCTCCTGGCCGGGGGAGACCGCCCAGCCGAGGGTGACGTGGTTGGCCCGGGCGCGCGTGGCCAGCTCGCGGAACTCCTCGCGCCGCTCGGCGGGGTAGGGGTCGCGCCAGCGGGCCTGCCGGTAGGGGTCGTCGCCGGGCGCGTAGAGATAGCGGTTCTGCTTGGTGCGGCCCATGAAGTCGAGCTGGGCCAGCCGGTCGCGGTGCGACCACGGGGAGCCGTAGAAGCCCTCGGTCGTGCCCCTTACGGCCGTCCCGGGCCAGTCGCGGACGGTCACCCCGGCGACGGCGGAGCCCTTGCCCTCCCGCTTCACCAGCAGCTGGCGCAGGGTCTGGACGGCGTGGAAGAGACCGTCGGGGCCGACGCCGGACAGCGCGACCGTGGGCTGCCCCCGCACCTGGCCCGTGGCCAGGAGATAGCCGCCGGACGGGAGGTCGCCGCGCTCGGGCGCGCGCAGGGCGCGCAGCGCGCCGGCCGCGCCCCGGCCGCCCACCTGCACCACCAGTCCGCGCGTCGGGGCCTTGCCACCGGGTGTGGCCTCGTTGACGGTGCGCACCCCCGCGTCGTGCAGCAGGCCGCGCAGCGCGTCCAGGGCGTACGGATCGGCGTCGCCGTCGGCTATGAGCGTGGCCTCGTCCCCCAGGGCCAGCTCCGGCCCGTGGGCCCGCAGCGACTGGGGGCGTGGCCATACGGGCGGTATGCCGTCGCTGCTGTCGCGCTCCGGTGTGGAGGCGCCCGGGGAGCCGTGGTCCACCGGTGCGGCGGCGGCCGCCGGGGCGCCGCCGAGCAGCCCGCCGATGACCGCGGCAGCCATGGCCGTCGCCCCCGCGGCCCTGGGCCTCTTCCCCCCGAACTGCACGGGCCTCTCCTCGATCCAGATAGCCGGTCCCCGTAGCCGGCGCCGATAGGCGTGAGCCCACCACCAGGCCGGTGAGGGTGTCAACGCGGACGACCGAACTGTCGGCATTGCCGCGTGCGCGAGGCATCGGGCGGACCGGGCCCGGCGCGGCGCGCCCGGCGCAAGTCTGACGGATGAAGGGCGGTCCTGTTCGTAAACTCTGTGCTCCCGATCCCTTACAGCCGTGAAATCGCCGTCCAGAGGGGATGTGACCTACAGCACGTACGGGGGGCGTTTACGTCTGCATCCGTCCGGAGCGGGTAGGGCTCGGGATGACCCACTGCCGACAACCCCACGGAGGTCCGTGTGGCCGCGTCAGCTCAGCTTCTGCTTTCCGCCCTGTCCAAACCCGGACCCGAGGCGTCCAGTGAACCGGATCCCTTCGACGGAGTCTCCGACCCCGACTGTGGACTGTGCGGCCTGGACGGCTTCGGGTCCGGAAGCGCCACGGAGGCGCCCCTCACCAGCGAGCCCCCGCTCGCCGACAACGTTCCCCTGACCAGCGAGCCCCCGCTCGCCGCCGAACGTCCCCTGACCAGTGAGCCGACCGCCGCCCTCACCGGCGTGGGCGCGGGCTGCGAGCCGATGGAGTACTGATGGGCAGAGCGCGGCTCGCCGAGCTGCACGGTGTCGCCACCTCCTACGAGCCCGCCCCGGGCCGCACCGTCCAGGTGCCCGAGGACACAGTCGTCGCCGTACTGGCCGCGCTCGGCGTGGACGCCTCGACCCCCGAATCGGTACGCGAAGCGCTGGACCGGCATGAGCGCCGGCAGCGCGACCAGCTGCTGCCCCCCTGCGTGGTGGTGCGCCCCGGCAAGGCGCCACGCCTGAGCCTGCCCGAAGGCACGGCGCTGCGGGTGCGCCCCGAAGACGGCGCACCGCACACGCGGGGGCGGGCGGCCGCGGGGACCCGTGAGGCCTATGGCCCCCTTACGGAGCCCCGCACGGACAGCGCTCATACGGGTGGCGTCCTTACGGAGGGCCCCACCGCCGACGGCCTCCTTACCGCGCTCACCGCGCTGCCGCCCGGCGCCCACACCCTGCTCGCCGAGGCCCCCGACGGCCGCCGCGCCACCGCCCCCCTCATCGTGGCCCCCGACCGGATGCCGTTATCCCCGGCCCGCAGCCACGGCTTTCTGGTGCAGCTCTACTCACTGCTCTCCGCACGCTCCTGGGGCATGGGCGACCTCGGCGACCTGGCCGATCTGGCCGCCTGGTCGGGGCGGGCGCTCGGCGCCGGCTTCGTCCAGATCAACCCGCTGCACGCCGCCGTGCCCGGCACCCCGGGCGCCCCCACCGACCCCTCGCCGTACCGCCCCTCCTCGCGCCGCTTCCCCGACCCGGTCCATCTGCGGATCGAGGACGTGCCCGAATACGTCCAGCTGCGCGGCCGCGCCCGCGAGCGGGCCGATCAGCTCCTGGAGGCCGCCACCGCCCTCCGTACGTCCGTCCTGCGCGAGGGCGCCCTCATCGACCGGGACGCCGTCTGGGCCCTCAAGCGCGAGGCGCTGGAGCTGGTGCGGACCGTCCCGCTCAGCCCCGGCCGCCGCGCCGCCTACTGCGACTTCCTCGCCGAGCACGGCCAGGCCCTGGAGGACCACGCCCTGTGGTGCGCGCTCGCCGAGACCCACGGCCCCGAATGGCGCACCTGGCCCGGCGGCCTGGCCGATCCGCGCTCGGCCGCCACCGCCCGCGCCCGGACCGAGCACCTGGACCGCACCGACTTCCACTGCTGGCTCGCCTGGCTCACCGACACCCAGCTCGCCGCCGCCCAGCGCGCCGCGCTCGACGCGGGCATGGGCATCGGCCTCGTCCACGATCTGGCGGTCGGGGTCCATCCCTCGGGCGCCGACGCCTGGGCGCTCCAGGACGTCTTCGCCGCCGGCATGTCGATCGGCGCGCCCCCGGACGCCTTCAACTCCCGGGGCCAGGACTGGGGACTGCCGCCATGGCGCCCGGACGCCCTCGCCGCCACCGGCTACGCCCCCTACCGCGATCTGCTGCGCGGCCTCTTACGGCACGCGGGGGCGCTCCGCATCGACCATGTGATGGGCCTCTTCCGGCTGTGGTGGGTCCCCGAGGGGCGTGCGCCGACCGAGGGCTGTTACGTCCGCTACGACGCGGAGGCGATGCTCGGCGTGCTCGCCCTGGAGGCGCACCGGGCCGGGACGGTCGTCATAGGGGAGGACCTGGGGACCGTCGAGCCCGGCGTGCGGGAGGAGCTGGAGCGGCGTGGGGTGCTGGGGACGTCGGTGATGTGGTTCGAGCGCCACTACGACGGTGCCGCCGCAGCGGGCGCCGCCCGGCCGCTGTCCCCCGCGGAGTGGCGCGCGGACTGCCTGGCCACCGTGACGACCCACGATCTGCCGAGCACGGCCGCCCGCCTCACCGGCGACCATGTCGAACTCCGGCACCGGCTGGGCCTGCTGACCCGTCCCCTGGCCGAGGAGCGCGCGGCGGACGCGGTCGAGGTCGCCGAGTGGCTGGCGCTGCTGGGGCGGCTCGGGCTGCTGCCGGAGGGGCCGGGCGACGAGGAGGGGGCCGTCAAGGCGGTCCACCGCTTCCTGCTGCGCACCCCGGCGAGGATGGTCGGCGTATGGCTGCCGGATGCCGTGGGGGACCGCAGACCGCAGAATCTGCCGGGCACCTGGGATCAGTATCCGAACTGGCGGCTGCCGATCGCTGACGCCGAGGGGCGCCCAATGTCCCTGGAGGAGCTGGTCGCCTCACCCCGGCTGCGCGAGCTGATGGCCGAGGTGGCCCGCCTCGCGCCTCGTGAACCCGCGCCGTAGCTGCCCGAGGCTACCCATTGCTGCCCGAGGCCAGCCATAGCTGACTCGGCCCGCTCATAGGTTGGATCTCTGCTTTGCGCAGTCTCCCCAGAACGACTCCCCTCTGGCAGTCTGTCATGGACACCGCCATAAAGATCCGATCAATGACGACCGGAGAGCTGGAGGGGACCATGGCCCGACCCCTGGGCGGAACGCCCGGCACCCACCGACCACGCGGACGGCGGCGAGCACTGCTCGCGCTCCGCGCCCTCGCCCTGGCCGCCCTCGCGGCCGCCGCCGTCCCTCCCGCCCCCGCGCAGGCCGCGTCCGCCAAGGCCGCCCCCGCCCAGGCCGCGCCGACCGGCTGCCAGGGGCCCATCACCCCCGCCCCGCAGCAGACCGTCGAGGACTGCGACACCCCCGCCCGCGTCATCGACAAGGCCGTCCACACCGTCCCCACCCCCGGGCAGCGGGCCTGGCAGAAGCGCGAGATCACCGCCTTCACCCACTTCGGCATGAACACCATGACCGGCCGCCAGTGGGGCTCCGGGGCCGAGGACGAGAAGCTCTTCGACCCGCCCGAGCTCGACATGGACCAGTGGATGCGGGCGTACAAGGCCGGCGGCGCCCAGCAGGTCATGCTCACCGCCAAGCACCACGACGGCTTCGTGCTCTACCCGAGCCGCTACACGGACCACGACGTCGAGGCCAGCCCCTGGTGGACGAACGGCCCCGGCGGCAGGAATCCCGACGGCGATGTCCTGGGCGCCTACGTCAAGGCCGCCCGTAAGGCGGGACTCAAGGTCGGCGTCTATCTCTCGCCCGCCGACGGGGCCGAGCTGCCGCACGCCTGGCACGCCCAGTGGGTCGAGAAGATCCGCGAGAAGCAACAGAACGGCGAGGAGCTGTCGCTGCCCGAGCGCATGGCCCTGGAGGACGGCGACCGGGCGCCCGCCGGACAGGGCCGCTACGGCGACGGCAGCAAGCCCACCGAGCGCACCATCCCCACCCTCGTCCCCGGTGACGACCGGGCGGACGAGGTCGCCTCCGGCGCGCTGCCCAGCTTCCGCTTCACCGCCGACGACTACGACGCGTACTACCTCAACCAGATCTACGAGATCCTGACGCAGTACGGCCCCATCGACGAGTTCTGGCTGGACGGCGCCAACCCCTGGGGCGGTGCGGGCGTCACCCAGAACTACGACGTCAGGAACTGGTTCGAGCTGATCCGCGCGCTCTCCCCGGACGCCGTGGTCTTCCAGGGCGCGCAGGGCGTGCGCTGGGTGGGCAACGAGGACGGCATCGCCCGGGAGACCGAATGGTCGGTGACCCCGTCCGCCGTCGACCCCTGGACGGTCGTCGGCGGCGGGCTGCCCAATGACTCCACCGACGCCGACATCGGCTCGCGCGCGAAGCTGACCGCGCCGGGCGTGCGCCATCTGCAGTGGTATCCGGCCGAGGCCGATGTCTCGATCCGCCCCGGCTGGTTCCACGACCCCGCGGAGCGGCCCAAGACCCCCGGCCAGCTGATGTCGCTGTACGAGCGCAGCGTGGGCCGCAACGCCTCGCTGCTGCTCAATGTCCCGCCCGCGAAGAACGGCCGGATCGACGACACCGACATCGCCTCCCTTACGGCCTTCGGCACAGCCGTAAGGACGACATACGGCACCGGGGCGCGGCCGGCCACCGGCCATCCGGTGACCTTCGACCGGGTACGGCTCGGCGAGGACATCCGCCGGGGACAGCGGGTGGAGGAGTTCACCGTGCAGGCCCGGGTGGCGGGGACATGGCGGGACATCGCCTCCGGTACGACCATCGGGGCCCGGCGCATCCTTCCGCTGGCCGCGCCCGTCACCGCCGATGGGCTGCGGGTACGGGTCCTCGCCGCCCGCGCCGCGCCACGGCTGCTGCCGCCCACCGTCCACCTCGGCGCGGCGGGCCGCCGCTGAGCCGACGTCCGGGGCCGCGGTCATGGCCATCTCAACACGGTGGTAAAGGCCACCCCGGGCACACGGCGCCGGGGGGCATCGGATAACTTGAGTCCGTGAGCAACAAGGTCAAAAAGAACGCCGTGCGCGCCGGTGCAGTCATCGCCGCGACGACGGCGATGCTGCTGATGTCGTCCCCCGCGTTCGCGCTCACCCGCGACGACGGTGACGACCCGGGTCCGGGCCTGAGCGTCGCCGAGACGCTGGGCCTCTATGTCGCCGCTCCGATCATTCTCTTCCTGGTGATCGCGGGTCTGGTGATGGCGGGAGACAGGAAGTCCCGTAAGCAGACCGACTGAGGCGATCGATCGACGAAGCGCGCACGCCGCTGCGGAGCGCCCCGGCCATCCGGCCGGGGCGCTTTTGTCGTGTAAGGGGCTCCGGCCCGGGAGGGGCTGCTCCTCTCCGGCCGCCCGCCCGCGCCGGGTAGGCCATCCGCGCCGTACCGCATCCCGTCGCCCCGGATCCCCAAGTGCGACCGGGTCACGTCGAGTTCACCGTGTGCCATCCACAGGCCCCGGGCCGTTTATTTTCGCTTTAACCTACGGTGTCGTAACCTACGGATCCGTAGGTATAGCCCGTCGCCCCCGTCCCCTGGAGCCCCCACCGTGACACTCGCCCCTACCCACCGCCACGGTCAGGCCGTATGGAGCGACACCCAGCTCCTGTACGCACTTGAAGAGGTCGTCGAGACCGAGCTCAACCGGCATCTGAAGGTCGCCAAGGAGTGGATGCCGCACGAGTACGTCCCGTGGAGCGACGGCCGGAACTTCGACGGTGTCATGGGCGGTGAGGCCTGGGCGCCCGATCAGTCCAAGGTCAGCGACGTCGGCCGGATCGCGCTCGTGGTCAACCTCCTCACCGAGGACAACCTCCCCAGCTACCACCACGAGATCGCGACCCTCTTCGGCCGGGACGGCGCCTGGGGCACCTGGGTGCACCGCTGGACGGCGGAGGAGGGGCGCCACGGCATCGTGATGCGTGACTACCTGCTGACCAGCCGCGCCGTCGACCCGGTGGAGCTGGAACGGTTCCGCATGGCGCACATGTCCGAGGGCTTCGAGTCGGACAACCAGCACAGCATGCTGCACACGGTGGCCTATGTCGCCTTCCAGGAGCTGGCCACCCGCATTTCGCACCGCAACACCGGCCATCACTCCGGTGACCCGGTCTGCGACCGGATGCTCGCGCGCATCGCCACCGACGAGAACCTGCACATGATCTTCTACCGGAACCTGCTCGGGAAGGCGTTCGAGCTGGCCCCCGACCAGACCATGGGCGCCGTCCGCGATGTGGTGGTCAACTTCCGCATGCCGGGCCATGGGATGCCCGGCTTCGAGCGCGCCGCAGCCCAGATCGCCATTGGCGGTATATACAACCTGCGCATCCACCATGACGACGTCCTGCAGCCCGTGCTGCGCTTCCTGAAGGTCCTGGAGATCGGCGGGCTGGGCCCGGAGGGGCTCAAGGCGCAGGAGGAACTGGGGCTCTACATGGGTGGATTGGACGATCAGGCCACCAAGTTCGACGAGCGGCGCGAGGCGCTGCTGGCCCGTCGCAGGGCCCGTGCCGAACGTTCGTGATCACTCTGGCACCATCGGGTGATGGTCGAACATTCATCGCAAGGGACGTCCGGCGCGGCTCACGGTGAAATGCCCGCCATGGCGGACCGGATGGCGGCGGATCAGGAGCCGGATCCGGCTGTGAATCCGGCGGTGGATCCGGCGGTGGACCCGGTGGTGGATCCGGTGGTCGAGGCGGCCCGGTTGAGGGCCGCCGCGGCCGCCGGGCAGCCGGATGCGTACCGGGCCTACGCAGAACTCCTCACCGGCCAGGGCCGCTTGGACGAGGCCCTGCCGTGGTGGGCCAGGGCCGCCGACGCCGGGGACGCGGACGCCTCGCGCACGCTCGCGATCTGTCACAAGGACCGCGGCGAGTTCCCCGAGGCCGAGCGGTGGTACCGCACGGCCGCCGATCGCGACGGCGGCTGTGCGTTCGGTCTGGCCCGGCTGCTGCACGAGGCCGGCGATACCGCCGGTGCCGAGACGTGGTACGAGCACGGGGCCGCGCTCGGCAGCGTCGAGTGCACGACCAACGGCGCCGTGCTGCTGGCCGCCCGCGGCGAATGGGACACCGCGCTGGAGCGGCTGGCCGAGGCGTCCGCCCAGGGCGACGACATCGCCACCCGCACCCGCGGGGCCATCCAGACCATGCTGCGGGACCTGGACGGCTGGCGCGAAGCCCTCGCCCGGGCCGAGGCCGAGGGGGACCCCGAGGAGGCGTACGAGGCGCTGCGCGACCTGCTGGACCCCGAGCGCAAGGCGATGTTCGCGCGCTACCCGCGGATGGTCGCGGAGGCCGAGGCGCTGTACGCCCGGGCGGCCGCGGTAGGCAGCGCCAAGGCACTGGTGGACCAGGCCCTCTTCATCGCCCGCGACGACAGCCGCTGGGACGAGGCCCGCGCGCTCGTCGAACGCGCCCACGAGCGGGGCTACGACGGCGCGGCGTACGTCCTCGGCGTCTGGGCCGAGGAGAACGGCGAACTGCGCACCGCAGAGGAGTGGTACCGCACGGCCGACGAGGCGGACGGCGGCCACATCTGGGCCTGCTTCAACCTCGGTGTGCTGTGCGTACGGCAGCGGCGGCTGGACGAGGCGGAGCGATGGCTGCGGGCCACGGGGCTCGACGGTGCCGAAGGCGCCGGGGGCGCCGAGGGCGTGGATGAGGAGGGGCGGGGGTCGTTCGACGAGGGTGAGGAGCGGATCGTCAGGGCGCTGGAGGACATCGCCGCGATCCGCGCCGACCCCGAGCGGATGCCGCCCCCCGAGTGGGAGGAACGCCTGCCCGGGCTGCGGGCCCGCGCCGAGGAGGGCGGTCCGGACGCCTGGTGCGCGTACGCCGACGCGCTCGACCGGCTGTACCGGCTCCCGGAGGCCGCCGAGTGGTACCGCACGGCGGGCACTCCGCGCGCCCTGCTCGCCCTCGGCCGGATGCTGTACGAAGTGGGCGGCGCCACGGGACTGCGGATGGTGCCGTACTACGAGCCCGCGGCGGCGGAGGGCGACGCGGGAGCGGCGTACGACATCGGCCGCATCCACGACGAGGCCGGGGACCGGCGCACGGCGCAGATCTGGTTCCGCCGGGCGGCCGACCTGGGGCACGGGCGCGCCGCGTGGTGGCTCGGCTGGACGTCGGAGGAGCGGGGCGGCGACCCGCAGCACGCCGAGCGCTGGTACGTGCGCGCCGCGCGCAGCGGTCTGGTGCCGCCCGCGTTTCTCGCGGGGCGCAGCATGGTTCGGCGCGGTGCCTATGGGGAGGCCGAGCCGCTGCTCAGGGTGGCGTGCGAGGGGAAGCACGAGGAGGCGCCGTACTGGCTTGCGCAAGCTCTGCGGGGGCTGGGCCGCGCGGAAGAGGCGGAGCGATGGCTTCGGGTGGCTGCCGAGGCGTACCCGGATCTCTTGCGCCAATACGGTCCGATGGCCGGCCAGGCCATGCCCGACCCTAGGTGACTGGTTTGTGGGCAATCGTTCCGCCAGGGGCCCCTTCCAGCGGTAGCTGGGGGAGGGACAGGTGGGCACAAACGGGCCACCGGCCCGCACTCGGCAACGAAACGTTGACCAGAGCCGGGCACCGGCCAAGGCATCGCTACCGGGTGCGGCCCGGTGGCCGGGTTGTGCCCACCCGTCCCGCCCCGCGGGACGATTGCCCACAACGAGGAAGACGGCGCACCGCTCCGCCCCGCCGGACGATTGCCCACAACCAGGGGTGGCGCAGTGTGGGGCCACATGCCCCGCACTGCGCCACCCATGCCGTCAGCTCGCCGCGGCGTCCGCGGCCTGGGCGCGGAGGGCGCGTTCGATGCCCGCCCGCGACTCCGTCATCAGACGCCTCAGCGCCGCCGTGGGCTCGGCCGACGCGAGCCACGCGTCCGTCGCGTCCAGGGTCGACTGCGAGACCTGCAGCGCCGGGTAGAGCCCGACCACGATCTGCTGCGCCATCTCATGGCTGCGGCTGTTCCACGTGTCCTTCGCCACCGCGAAGTACTTCTCCGTGTACGGCGCCAGCAGCTCCCGCTGGTCGGTTTGGACGAAGCCGCCGATCACCGCCTCCTGTACCGCGTTGGGGAGCTTGTCGCTCTCCACGACCGACGCCCACGCCTCCGCCTTGGCCTGCGGCGTCGGCCGCGCGGCCCGCGCCGTCGCGGCATGGCGCTCGCCCGCGGAGGTCTTGTCGCGCTCCAGCTCCGCCGCGATGGCGGCCTCGTCCGCCCGCCCGGTGGCGGCGAGCCGCTCCAGCAGAGCCCAGCGCAGCTCGGTGTCGATGGCCAGGCCCTCGATCGTCTCGGTGCCCTCGAGCAGCCCGGAGACCAGGTCCAGCTGCGCGTCCGTACGGGCGGTCGCGGTGAAGGCCCGCGCCCAGGCGAGCTGGTGGTCGCTGCCCGGCGCCGCCGCCCGCAGATGGTCGAGCGTGGCCTCGGTCCACTTGGCCAGGCCCGTCTCGCGCCAGTCCGGTGCCGCGTACAGGTCCAGGGCCAGCTTCACCTGGCGGTGCAGCGACTGGACGACGCCGATGTCGGACTCCTTGGCGATGCCCGAGAGCACCAGCGACAGGTAGTCGCGGGTGGCCAGCTCGCCGTCGCGGACCATGTCCCAGGCCGAGGCCCAGCACAGCGCGCGCGGCAGCGACTCCGCGAAGTCGCCCAGGTGCTCGGTGACGACGGCCAGCGAGTCCGGGTCCAGCCGCACCTTCGCGTAGGTGAGGTCGTCGTCGTTGAGCAGGATCACCGCGGAGCGCTTCGCGCCGATCAGCTGCTCCACCTGGGTCAGCTCACCGTCCACGTCCAGCTCGATGCGCTCGGAGCGGATCAGCTTGCCGGTCGCGTTCAGGTTGTAGAGCCCGATCGCGATGCGGTGCGGCCGCAGGGTCGGCTCGCCCTTGGCGCCCGGCGGCAGCGCCGGGGCCTCCTGCCGCACCGCGAAGGAGGTCACGGTGCCGGTCGCGTCCGTCTCGATCTCCGGGCGCAGCACATTGATGCCCGCCGTCTCCAGCCACTTCTTCGACCAGGTCTTCAGATCGCGCCCGCTGGTCTCCTCCAGCGCGCCGAGCAGATCCGAGAGCCGGGTGTTCTTGTAGGCGTGGCGCTTGAAGTAGGCCTGGACGCCGCTGAAGAACTCGTCCATCCCGACGTACGCGACCAGCTGCTTGAGCACCGAGGCGCCCTTGGCGTACGTGATCCCGTCGAAGTTGACCAGGACGTCGTCCAGGTCGTTGATCTCGGCCATGATCGGGTGGGTGGACGGCAGCTGGTCCTGCCGGTAGGCCCACGTCTTCATGGAGTTGGCGAAACTGGTCCAGGCGTGCGGCCACCTGCTGCCCGGCGCATGCGCCTGGCAGGCGACCGAGGTGTAGGTGGCGAACGACTCGTTCAGCCACAGGTCGTTCCACCACTCCATGGTGACGAGATCGCCGAACCACATATGGGCCAGCTCGTGGAGGATGGTCTCGGCCCGCGCCTCGTACGCCGCGTCGGTGACCTTGGAGCGGAAGACGTACTGGTCGCGGATGGTCACCGCGCCCGCGTTCTCCATCGCGCCCGCGTTGAACTCCGGCACGAAGAGCTGGTCGTACTTGGCGAACGGGTACGCGTAGTCGAACTTCTCCTCGAACCACTCGAAGCCCTGCCGCGTGACCTCGAAGATCGCGTCCGAGTCGAGGTACTCCGCGAGCGAGGGACGGCAGTAGATGCCCAGCGGCACCGAGCGGCCGTCCTTCTCGTAGGAGCTGTGCACGCTGTGGTACGGGCCGGCGATCAGCGCGGTGACATACGTCGACAGGCGCGGGGTCGGCTCGAACCGCCAGACGTTGTCCTTCGGCTCCGGCGCCGGCGAGTTCGAGATCACCGTCCAGCCCTCGGGCGCCGTCACGGTGAACTGGAACGTGCCCTTCAGATCGGGCTGCTCGAAGCTGGCGTACACCCGGCGGGCGTCGGGCACCTCGAACTGGGTGTAGAGGTACGCCTGCTGGTCGACCGGGTCGACGAAGCGATGCAGCCCCTCACCGGTGTTGGTGTACGCGCAGTCCGCGACCACCCGCAGCTCATTGCGCCCGGCCAGCAGCCCCGGCAGCGCGATCCGCGAGTCCTTGAAGACCTCGTTCGGGTCGAGCGCGTCGCCGTTGAGCACCACGTCGTGCACCGTGGGCGCCACCAGGTCGATGAACGACTCCGCGCCCGACTCGGCGGCGTCGAAGCGCACCGTGGTCACGGAGCGGTAGGTACCGCCCTCCTGGGCGCCGCTCAGGTCCAGTTCGATCTCGTACGCGTCCACCGTGAGGAGGCGCGCCCGCTGCTGCGCTTCCTCCCTTGTGAGGTTGGTGCCAGGCACGTCGGCTAACTCCCGTTCGTCATGTGCGGTACGCCATGCGTCAGGCGGATGGCCATCCTCGCACGTCGGCCGGTCGGCGTCGGTAGGGCAAAGGGTGACCGAACGGGAGGAACACCGAGGGGGAGCGGCCGGGCGGCCGCTCCCCCTCGGACGAGGCGTGGGCGTCAGCTCAGGTCGGCCGCCACCAGCTCGGCGATCTGCACCGCGTTCAGCGCGGCGCCCTTGCGCAGGTTGTCGTTGGAGAGGAACAGCGCGAGACCGTGCTCGACCGTCTCGTCCACCCGGATCCGGCCCACATAGCTGGGGTCCTGGCCCGCGGCCTGGAGCGGGGTCGGGATCTCCGAGAGCGCCACGCCGGGGGCCGCGGCCAGCAGCTCGGAGGCGCGTTCCACGCTGATCGGACGCGCGAAGCGGGCGTTCACCTGGAGCGAGTGGCCGCTGAAGACCGGCACCCGGACACAGGTGCCGGACACCTTCAGCTCCGGGATCTCCAGGATCTTGCGGCTCTCGTTGCGGAGCTTCTGCTCCTCGTCGGTCTCGAACCGGCCGTCGTCGACGATCTTCCCGGCCAGCGGGAGCACATTGAACGCGATCGGGCGGGCGTAGACCTCGGGCTCGGGGAAGTCCACGGCGGCGCCGTCGTGGGTGAGCTCGGCCGCGCGGTCGGCGGTCTTGCGGATCTGGCCGTCGAGCTCGGCGACGCCGGACAGCCCGGAGCCGGAGACGGCCTGGTAGGTGGTGGCCACCAGGGCGGTGAGCCCGGCCTCGGCGTGCAGCGGGCGCAGCACGGGCATGGCGGCCATGGTGGTGCAGTTCGGGTTGGCGATGATGCCCTTGGGGCGGTCCACCGCGGCGTGCGGATTGACCTCGGCGACCACCAGGGGCACCTGGGGGTCCATCCGCCAGGCCGAGGAGTTGTCGATCACGACGGGGCCCTGTGCGGCGACCTTCTCGGCCAGCGCCCTGGAGGTGGCACCGCCCGCGGAGAACAGGACGATGTCCAGACCGGAGTAGTCGGCCGTGGCGGCGTCCTCGACGGTGATCTCGGTGCCGCGCCACGGGAGCGTACGGCCGGCCGAGCGGGCGGAGGCGAACAGCCGCAGCTGCTCGGCCGGGAAGTCACGCTCGGCGAGCACCCTGCGCATCACTCCGCCGACCTGGCCGGTCGCTCCGACGATTCCGATCCTCATATCAGCCCTTTTCCTTGGTTGTGCCTGTTCGAGGCGCCTACCCTCCTGGCAAGTGTCTCAGGCGGGTCCGTTACCGTCCCGTGATTTATCCCACGACGGGGTGCGGTTCCCAGGCTGGATGAACGCCGAGTGAGGAAAAGAATTCCTGTTCACAAGGGCGCGATGACCGTTTGCTACCGCCAAGATCCACGTGTGGAGATCGGCGACCGGCGTTGCCGCCTCGTTCACCGCCAGGCCATTCCCGATGCCAACGATCCGAGGTGAGGGCAGCCGTCGCTGTCCGCCCGTTTCCGCGTGTCCACTCGGGGAGATCGCGCATGTCCCGCATACGGTCCGCCGCAGCTGCCGTCGCTCACCTCGACCGGCGTACCTTCCTCGCCGCAACCGCCGCCACCGGTGCCACGGCCGGTCTGGGGCTCGCCTTCGGGCCCGGCAGCGGTTCGGCCGACGCCACGCAGCCCGCCACCGCGGGCGCCGCGGGCCGCCGGGTGGTGCAGGCCCCGGCGGCGCCCTCGACGGCCGGCACGACGCTGGAGACCTTCTCCGCCGCACAGGGCGCCACCGGCTACCGGCGGCTGGCCGACGGCCCCGCCTGGACCCGCGAGGTCCGCACCGAGATCACCGGCGCCAAGGGCGGACGCGAGGACCGGCGCACCGCGCTCGCCTCGTTCGTCCAGCTCACGGATCTGCACCTGACCGACGTCCAGCACCCGATGCGCTACGAGTTCCTGCGCAGCGGGCGGGCCGGGGCGTGGCGGCCGCACGAGGCGCTGACCATCGCCGGGGTCGCCTCGCTCATCGAGCGGATCAACGGACTGCGCGGCGGACCCGCCACCGGGGCGCCGCTGTCGTTCGTCATGACCACCGGCGACAACACCGACAACAACGCCAAGATCGAGCTGGACTGGTTCCTGGCCGCGATGAACGGCGGCCGGATCACCCCCAACACCGGCGATCCGCGCCACTACGAGGGCGTCCAGAACAGCGGGCTCAAGGAGTTCTGGCACCCCGAGGACGCGCTGCGCGACGCCGACAAGAAGCTCGGCTTCCCGCGCATCGACGGCTTCCTCAAGGCCGCGCTGCGCACCGTCAACAGCCCCGGGCTGCGGCTGCCGTGGTACTCCACCATCGGCAACCACGACGATCTGGCGGGCGGTGTCTACTCCCTCGGCCACACCTACTACGCGGACTTCGCCACCGGGAAGCGCAAGCTGGAGATCATCCCGGCCGATGACGCCGAGCGGCTGTTCAAGGGCACGCGCGTCGGGGACGACCCCAAGGGCGTCCAGATGAAGGCGCTGCTGGACGCGCACGCCAAGGACATGCGCACGGTCACCCCCGACGAGCGCCGCGCGCCCTTCACTCAGACCGAGTACCTGGCCGCGCACCTCGCCCCGGCCGCCACCGGCCCCGGCCCGGTCGGCCACGGCTACACCAAGGACAACCTCGAGCAGGGCACCCTCTACTACTCGTTCCGGGTCTCCGAGAACGTGATCGGCATCAGCCTGGACACCACCGACCCGGGCGGCCACTACACCGGGTCGCTCGGCACCGCCCAACTGCGCTGGCTGGAGCGGACCCTGAAGGCCCACAAGGACGACTACGTCATCGTCTTCAGCCACCACTACAGCCGCAGCCTGGACAACATGAACCGGGACCCGGGCCGGCCGGGTGAGGCCCGCCACGGCGGGGACGAGGTCGTCGCCCTGTTCCAGCGCCACCCCAAGGTGCTCGCCTGGATCAACGGCCACAGCCACAAGAACGAGATCACCCCGCGCGGCACCTTCTGGGAGATCACCACCGCCTCGCATGTGGACTTCCCCCAGCTGGCCCGGGTCTTCGAGGTCGTGGACAACCACGACGGCACGATCTCCCTGTTCACCACGCTCATCGAGTCGGCCGCGCCGCACCGCACGGACTTCTCGGACCTGTCCCAGACCGGGCTCGCGGCGCTCTACCGCGAGCTGTCCTTCAACGCGCCCGGCGCCAGCCAGAAGCTGGCCGGTGACGCGACGGACCGCAACACCGAGCTGCTGCTGCGCAAGCCCTGAGCCCTTGCCGCTCTCCCGGGGTGTCCCGACGTTCCGATGCCCCGGCGTCCCGATGCCCCGACGTCCCGATGCCCCGCCTCCGCGCCGGGGCATCGGGACGTCAGCGCGGCAGGACCACGACATAGGAGGCCGGGTCGCGGTCGGCCGCCGCGATCAGGGCGGTACGGACCACCGCGGCCTGCTCCTCCGGGGTCTCCCGGAGCTTCTTCGGGGTGACGCGCACGACCGTGATCCCGAGCCGCTCCAGGTGTTCGCGCTTGCGGCCGAAACCGCCGCGCCAGACCTCCTCGTCCTGGCGCGGCGCCCGGGTGTCGATCTCCACCGCCACCGCCTGCTCACGCCAGTAGGCGTCCACCCCGCCGAGTGCGGGCCCGCCGGGCAGCCGCAGCTCCACATTCCACAGCGGCTCGGGCAGGTGGTTGCCGCGGATCATGTCGTACAGCCGCCCCTCGGCGATCGCCCGGCCCTCGGCGAGCAGCGCGTCCACCGCGTCCACGACATGCGGCCGGGACAGCAGCCGGGCCGAGTTCAGCTCCGCGACGACGGCCGTGGCCTCGCAGTGGCCGTGGCGCACGGACTCGGTGAGCAGTCTGCGGACCAGCACCGCGTCGTCGGTGAGCCGGGCGACCGCGTCGGCGAGGGCACGGGCCACCGGGGCGGTGGGCACCCCCGCGACGTACTGGGGGCCGGGCAGGGTGCCGGCCCGCACGAAGCGGACGAAGCCGGTGGCGCGCAGCCGCCGGGTGCGCGGCACCAGGACGTCGATCCGGTCGAGGGAGGCCAGCGGGGGAGCGGAGGAGAAGTGGTGCATGGCGAGCGCGGCCAGCCCGGTGATCATCGCCTCGCCGTGCGGCTCGCCGTCGCCCGGCGCCGAGCCGTCGGCACTCTGGCCGCGGCTCGCGGTGTACAGCAGAGCGGCCAGCAGCCGCTCCTCGCTGGTCGCCGGGCCGGGGTGGAGCAGATGGACGCCCGGCAGGATCTGCTGCCAGGGCCCGCCGGCCCGGCTGCGCTCCGCGGCGACGGACGCGGTCACACCGTGCTCGCGGAGCTGACGGGTCGTCAACACCCGGCGCTGGACGTCCGAGAGATGGTGGAGGGGGCGGGGGGACAGCGGTGTGTTGTGGCTCATGCCCCCGCCATTCCCGCGCCCGCCGCACCGGCTAACCCCTGTTACAGAGTCGTCGACAAAAGCGGACAACCCCGCACTAAAGTACGGTAGTTCGAATGCCGAATAGGCTCCCCGCCCGGGTGCCCCGCGGCGCCCCGCCATCCTGGCCGCGCCCCGCCATCCTGGCCGCGCCCCGCCATCCTGGCCGCGCCCCGCTGCTGGCCGCGTCCCGCTGTCCTGGCCGCGTCCCGCCATCCTGGCCGTGCGGCCCGGCTACGGTGCCCGGCCGCGGGGTCCGGCTACGGAACCCGGTTTGCGAGGCCCGGTTACGGAATCCGGCTTGCTGGGCCCGACAGCCGGGGCCCGGCTGCGAGGTCCGGTCGTGCGGTGCGGTTACGGAGCCCGGCCGAGAGGCCTCGCAGCGGTGCCCGGCTTGCTGGGCCCGGCTGCGGAGAGCGGCCGCGAGGGGCTGCCGCACGGCCCGGCCGCGAGGTCCCGGCGCGGGGCCCCCGATGCCCGCGCGGCGCTTGCCCGGCGGTAGCCGGGGGCGCCGCGCGGGCGTCGAACGGTCGGCGTATGCCTTAGGCGGCCGCCCGCTCGTCGCACTCCTGCCCGCGCAGGGCGCGGGCGAGGTCGTCGCGTGCTTCCAGGACCAGCCGGCGCAGCGCGGGCGCCGCGTCCGGGTGGCCGTCCAGCCAGGTGTCGGCCGCCTCCAGGGCGCGGGCGTCGCCCTGGGCGGACGGGAAGAGCCCGCGCACGATCGCCATCCCGATCTCGATCGACCGCTCCTGCCAGATCCGCTCGATCACCTCGAAGTAGCGCGGGGTGTACGGCGCCAGCAGATCCCGCTGGCCCGGCTGGTCGAAACCGGAGATGGTGGCCTCCACCAGGGCGTTGGAGAGGCGGTCGGACTCCACCACCGCGTCCCATGCCTCGGCCTTGACCGCGGCGGAGGGCCGGGCGGCCAGACACCGCACCTGGTGGCGCTTGCCGGAGGCGGTGTCGTCGCGCGCCAGCTCGGCGGTGATCAGCGCCTCGTCCGCCTGGCCGCTCGAGGCCAGCGCGGCCAGGAACGTCCAGCGCAGCTCCTGGTCCACATCCAGCCCGTCGATCCGGGCCGTGCCGTCCAGCAGCCCGCTCAGTATCCGCAGCTCGGAGTCGGCGACGGCGACCTGGGCGAAGAACCGCGCCCAGGCCAGCTGATGCCCGCTGCCCGGCTCGGCCAGCCGCAGCTCGCTCAGCGCGACCTCGGACAGCTGGGCGCCGGCCGCCTCGCGCGCGTCCGGCGCCGAGTAGTGGTGCAGGGCGGACAGCGCCCACGCCTGGACCATCTGCAGCACGCCGATGTCGCTCTCGGCCCCGGCGAACCGCCGCACCAGCTCCAGATAGTCGCGGGCGGGCAGCAGCGCGTCACGGGTGAGGTTCCACAGCGCGGACCAGCTCAGCGCACGGGCGAGGGGGTCGGTCAGCTCGCCCAGGTGCTGGCGCAGGGTGTCCAGCGACCCCTGGTCGAAGCGGATCTTGCAGTAGGTGAGGTCGTCGTCGTTGACCAGGATCAGATCGGGCCGGGAGGCGCCGGTCAGCTCGGGGACGACCGTACGGGGGCCGTCGACGTCCACCTCGGCGCGGGCGTAGCGCACCAGCGCGCCGGGGCGCTCACCGGCCGGGGCCTCCTTGCGGTACAGCCCCACGGCCACGCGGTGCGGCCGCAGCGTCGGGTGGCTCTCGGCGGCCTCCTGCCCCACCGCCAGCTCGGTGATGTGCCCCTCGGCGTCATAGGTGGCCTGGGGGGTGAGCGCGTTGACCCCCGCGGTCTCCAGCCAGGCGCGCGACCAGGTGGCCATGTCGCGCCCCGAGGTCTCGCCGAGCACCGACAGCAGATCCGACAGCCGGGTGTTGCCGTACGCGTGCCGCTTGAAGTAGCGCCGCGCGCCCTCCAGGAAGGCGTCCTGCCCGACGTAGGCCACCAGCTGCTTGAGCACGGACGCGCCCTTGGCGTACGTGATCCCGTCGAAGTTGAGCTTGGCGTCCTCCAGGTCACGGATGTCGGCCGTGACCGGGTGGGTGGAGGGCAGTTGGTCGGCGCGGTAGGCCCAGGCCTTGCGGCGGTTGGCGAAGGTGATCCAGCCGTCGGTGAAGCGGGTCGCCCCGACCAGGGCGAAGGCCCCCATGAAGTCGGCGAACGACTCCTTGAGCCACAGGTCGTCCCACCACTCCATGGTCACCAGGTCGCCGAACCACATATGCGCCATCTCGTGCAGGATGACGTTGGCCCGGCCCTCGTAGGACGCCTGGGTGACCTTGCCGCGGAAGATGAACTCCTCCCGGAAGGTCACACAGCCGGGGTTCTCCATCGCGCCGAGGTTGTACTCCGGCACGAACGCCTGGTCGTACTTGCCGAACGGGTACGGATAGTCGAAGTGGTCGTGGAAGAAGTCCAGGCCCTGCTTGGTGACCGTGAAGATGTCGCCCGCGTCGAAGTGCTTGGCCAGCCCCTTGCGGCACAGCGCGCCCAGCGGGATCTCCAGCTCCGAGCCGTCCGGCAGCGTGCGGCGGTAGAGGTCGCTCTCGTGGTGGTACGGACCGGCGAGCACGGTCGTGATGTACGTCGAGATGGGCCGGGTCGGAACGAAGTGGCTGGTCGCGGCGGAATCGCCGGCACCGGGCGGCTCCACCCGGTCCACCGTCCCGTTGCTCAGCACCGTCCAGCCCTCCGGGGCGGTCACCGAGAAGGTGAACGGGCCCTTGAGATCCGGCTGTTCGAAGTTGGCGAAGACCCGGCGGGCGTCGGCCGGCTCGTACTGGGTGTAGAGGTAGACCTCGCCGTCCTCCGGGTCCACGAAGCGGTGCAGACCCTCGCCGGTCCGGCTGTAGGCGCACTGCGCGTCCACCACCAGTTCGTTCTCGGCGGCGAGGTCGTCCAGCGCGATCCGGGAGCCGTCGAAGACCGCCGCCGGGTCCAGCTCCCGCCCGTTGAGCCGGACCGAGGTCACCGAGGGCGCCAGCAGATCGGCGAAGGTCGCCGCGCCCGGCTCGGCGCAGCGGAAGCGGATCGTGGTCGTGGAGCGGAAGGTGCGCGGCCCGGACCCGGTGTGCTCACCGACCGCGGACCGCAGATCGAGCGCCACCTCGTAACCCTCGACGGCCAGCAGCTTCGCCCGTGCACGGGCCTCGTCACGGGTCAGGTTCTCACCGGGCACGACGCGACTCCCTCGGCAATGTCTCGCATCTCGGATATCGGACAGCGGAAATCATGTCACGGTGCACCGACAGCCGGTATCGGGGAATGGGCTCCCCTCCCGCCCGCGTTGGGTGGGGTAGACAGCTCTCTATTCATTTGCGACTACGACGCGCCCGCTCGAGGAGAAACCGTGACCGAGACTGCCAAGACTCCTGTTGATTTCTGGTTCGATCCGCTGTGTCCCTGGGCCTGGATGACCTCGCGCTGGATGCTCGAGGTGGAGAAGGTGCGCCCGGTCGAGGTGCGTTGGCACGTCATGAGCCTCGCCGTGCTCAACGAGCCCAAGATGGATGAGCTGCCCGAGGAGTACCGCGAACTGCTGAGCACCGCCTGGGGTCCGGTCCGGGTCTGCATCGCCGCCGAGCAGAAGCACGGCAGCGAGGTCCTCGGCCGGCTCTACACCGCCCTCGGCACCCGCTTCCACAACCAGGGCCTGGAGAAGAACCGCGAGACGATCGTGGCCGCCCTCGAGGAGGCCGGTCTCCCCGCCGAGCTCGCCGACTACGCCGACTCCGACGCGTACGACACCGAGCTGCGCGCCTCCCACAAGGAGGGCATCGAGATGGTCGGCCAGGACGTGGGCACCCCCGTCATCGCCGTCCCGGGCGCGGACGGCGAGCAGGTCGCCTTCTTCGGCCCGGTGGTCACCCCCGCCCCCAAGGGCGAGGACGCCGCCAAGCTGTGGGACGGCACGCTGCTGGTCGCCTCGATCCCCGGCTTCTACGAGATCAAGCGGACCCGTACGGTCGGCCCGATCTTCGACTGACCCCGCTCCGCGCCACCGCCACGGCAGGGCCCCCGCGCGGGGGCCCTTTTGCGTCGCGGCCGCCTTCACGTCCAAGCCGCTTTCATGTCACGGCCGCCTTCACGTCCAAGCCGCCCATGCATGGGCTCACGCATGGGCGGTTGAGTGGCCATGCCCGGGCACCGGGCCCGGGCGTACGGGGGGGGCTCAGCCCCGGCGGCCCAGCAGCTTCCAGGCGGCCGGCAGCGCGCCCATGGCCAGCGCGGCCTTCAGCGCGTCCCCGATCAGGAACGGGGTGAGCCCGGCCGCCACCGCCTCGCCGAGGGAGATGTGGGTGGCCAGCGCCAGGTACGGGACGCCCACGGCGTAGGTGACCGCCGAGCCGACCGCCATGGTGCCCGCGGTGCGCAGCACCCCGCGGTCGCCGCCGCGCCGGGCCAGCGCGCCCACCACGGTCGCCGCCAGCAGCATGCCCAGCACATAGCCGAACGACGGCATGGCGGCGCCGGAGCTGCCCTCGGCGAACCACGGCACGCCGGCCATGCCGACCAGGGTGTACAGCGCCAGCGACAGGAAGCCGCGCCGGGCGCCCAGCGAGGTGCCCACCAGCAGGGCGGCGAACGTCTGGCCGGTCACCGGCACCGGCGAGCCGGGGACGGGCACCGAGATCTGCGCGGCGAGACCGGTGAGCACGGCGCCCCCGATGACCAGCGCGGTGTCCCGGGCCAGGACGCGCCGGGCGGGAAAGACCGCGTCCGCGAGGACCGTACCGGGTGTGGCGGCGGCAGAAACCGTGCTCATCAGCGATGCTCCCAGGTCAGAGGGTGGATACCGCGACGCTAACCCAACCCGCGGGCCGCGGACACCGTCGGATGACCACAAAGCCGGACGCATCGGCTTGGCGGCTTTTGGCAGAGACACCCGATACGGAGCGTGACGCAGGTGTCCGATATCCAGAAAAGATTGGCCCTGATGTTGTCCTCATAGGACGCGCCCTTCACACTAGGGACGTTTTGCATCCCCCCGCTCGCCTCGTAAGGGACAAGAAGAAGAATGAACCGGACATCCGCGTCCTCCGGGCCATCCGGCACCGCCGAGGCGACCGGCGCGGGCGCGACCGCCACGCCACCGCTCTCCCACGGCCTCAAGCAGCGCCATCTGTCCATGATCGCCCTCGGCGGTGTGATCGGCGCGGGGCTGTTCGTCGGCTCCGGCGCCGGAATCGCCGCCGCCGGTCCGTCGATCGTGGTGGCCTATGCGCTCTCCGGGCTGCTGGTGATGCTCGTGATGCGGATGCTCGGCGAGATGTCGGCGGCCAACCCGGCCTCCGGCTCGTTCTCCGTGCACGCCGAGCGGGCGATCGGCCCCTGGGCGGGATTCACGGTCGGCTGGATGTTCTGGATCCTGCTGTGCGTGGGCATCGCCGCGGAGGCGATCGGCGCGGCCGGGATCATGGTCCAGTGGTTCCCGGGCACCGACTCCTGGATGTGGGTCGCCCTCTTCATGGCGATGTTCTGCGGCACGAACCTCGCGGCCGTCAGCAACTTCGGCGAGTTCGAGTTCTGGTTCGCCGCGCTGAAGATCGCCGCGATCACGATCTTCCTGGTCCTCGGCGTCCTCGCGATCCTCGGCGTCCTGCCGGGCACCGACGCCCCCGGCGGCTCCCATCTCACCGGTGACGGCGGCTTCCTCCCCAACGGCGTGAACGGCCTGGTCGTCGGCCTGCTGGCGTCCGTCTTCGCCTACGGCGGACTGGAGACGGTGACCATCGCGGCGGCCGAGTCCGAGAACCCGGTCAAGAGCGTCGCGGGCGCGGTGCGCACCGCGATGTGGCGCATCGCCCTCTTCTACGTCGGCTCGATGGTGGTCGTGGTCACGCTGATCCCGTGGAACGACAAGGCGGTGGTCGCCGAGGGCCCCTACGTGGCCGTCCTCAACCACCTCGACATCCCCGCGGCCGGCGACATCATGAACGTGATCGTGCTGATCGCGCTGCTCTCCGCGATGAACGCCAACATCTACGGCGCCTCCCGCATGTCCTACTCCCTGGTCACCCGCGGCGAGGGCCCCGCCTTCCTGGGCCGGGTCACCGGCGGTGTCCCCCGCCTCACCGTCCTCGCCTCCTCCTTCTTCGGCTTCGTCGCGGTGCTGCTCAGCTACTGGTGGCCGGACACCATCTTCAAGTGGCTGCTCAACATGGTCGGCGCCGCGGTCCTGGTGGTCTGGGGCTTCATCGCCGCCGCCCAGCTGCGCATGCGCAGCCGCCTGCAGCGCGAGGCCCCGGAAAAGCTCGTGGTGAAGATGTGGCTCTTCCCCTACCTGACCTGGGTCGCCCTGGCCGCGACGGTCGGCGTGCTGGTCCTGATGCTGCGCGAGAGCGACACCCGCAGCCAGCTCTACGCCACGGCCGTGATGGCGATCGCCCTCGCGATCATCGGCTACGTACGCCAGCGGACGGCGGCGGCGCGAAGCTGATCCCTCTCCATCCCGCGCACGGAGGCGGGGCGGGTCCTCGGTCGGAGGACCCGCCCCGCCTCCGTCTTTGGGGCCAGGCATCCGACTGCGGCTGGCGGAAAACGCTCTTGCTGCTAGCGTGTACTTGCAAGTTAATTGCAATAACGCGGTCCGAAGGGCTTCGCATGGCCATCTACACACTTCCTGAACTTCCGTACGACTACTCGGAGCTGGCCCCGGTCATCAGCCCCGAGATCATCGAGCTGCACCACGACAAGCACCACGCCGCGTACGTCAAGGGCGCGAACGACACGATGGAGCAGCTCGCGGAGGCGCGGGACAAGGATCAGTGGGGCTCGATCAACGGGCTCGAGAAGAACCTGGCCTTCCATCTGTCCGGCCACATCCTGCACAGCATCTACTGGCACAACATGACCGGTGACGGCGGTGGCGAGCCGCTGGAGAGGGACGGGGTCGGGGAGCTGGCGGACGCCATCGCCGAGCACTTCGGCTCCTTCGCGGGCTTCAAGGCCCAGCTGTCCAAGGCCGCCGCCACCACCCAGGGTTCGGGCTGGGGGGTGCTGGCGTACGAGCCGGTCAGCGGGCGGCTGGTGGTCGAGCAGGTCTACGACCACCAGGGGAACGTGGGGCAGGGCTCGGTGCCGATCCTGGTCTTCGACGCCTGGGAGCACGCCTTCTATCTGCAGTACAAGAACCAGAAGGTGGACTTCATCGAGGCCATGTGGAAGGTCGTCAACTGGCAGGATGTGGCCCGCCGTTACACGGCCGCCAAGGAGCGCGCCCACAACCTGCTGCTGGCCCCGTAACCCGGAGCGCCCGCCAGACCACCTGCTTGCGTGATCGTCTTCTCACCGAACACCGGGCAGGTCGGAAAAGGGGCCCCCGCGCGGTCGACTCGCGCGGGGGCCCCGGTGGTTCGCGATGGTCCGCGGTGGTCAGCCCGCCCTTTTCGGCTCACGTCCCCGCGTCCGGCGGAACGCCCGCACCGCCATCGGGCCGACCGGGGCGATCAGCGACAGGCACAGGATCGCCGCGGAGAGCGGGCGGCTGAAGAAGATCGTCCAGTCGCCCTCGCTGGAGGCCGGCGCGCGCCGGAACTGGGTTTCCGCCATCGGACCCAGTACGGCCCCCAGGATCAGCGGGGCGACCGGATAGCCGGTGCGGCGCATCCTGCACATCAACCCCGTATCTCGCGATCAAGCACTACCCCGGCTACCCGGTCGTGGTGCAGTACCCGGTGCGCGACGCGGCGGGCGCCGAGCCGACCGCCCTGGACGTGGTGATGCGCGGGCTGCGGGCGCTGGACGAGCCGCTGCGCATCCGGGTGTGCCGGGCGCTGCTGCGCCAGTCGATGACGACGACGGAGCTGGCCACCCAGCCCGTACGCAGCCCCAGAGACAGCTCCCGTACGCAGCCCCGAAGGCAGCTCCCGTACGCAGCCCCCGGACAACAGCCCACCGGCCCCCAGCCCCCCGGACACGGCTGTGCCCCCGGGCGGCGGCCGGTATACCGCCGCCCGGGGGCACAGGGGAATTCAGCAGAGCGCGCCCTTACGGGGCCGCCGTCTCCTTGGCCGAGGCGTCGGAGGAGGCGGCCGGGTCGACGGCGCGGCCGGCGGTCAGGCGGTCCCTGACCAGGGCGAAGGCGACCACGAGCGCGGCCACCAGCGCGGAGAGGATCACCTGCTCGCGCCCGTCCTTGTCGGTGAGCATATAGACCAGGACGAACGAGATCATCGCGATCGTGGCCCAGGTCAGATACGGGAACAGCCACATCCGGACGATCAGCTTCTCGGGGTTCTCGCGCAGGATGATCCCGCGCATCCGCAGCTGGCTGAAGCAGATCACCAGCCAGACGAAGAGCGCGACCGCACCCGAGGAGTTCAGCAGGAAGGTGAAGACCGTGTCCGGCCACTGGTAGTTGAACCAGACCGCGACGAAGCCGAAGACGACCGAACCGAGGATCGCGGCCGCCGGTACGCCACGGCCGTTGGTGCGGGCGAAGGCGGCCGGGGCGTCGCCGCGCTGGCCGAGCGAGAAGGCCATGCGGGAGGCCGTGTAGAGGCCGGAGTTCAGACACGAGAGCACGGCGGTCAGCACGATCACGTTCATGATGTCGCCGGCGTGCGGAATGCCGATCGAGTCCAGCGCCGCGACATAGCTTCCGTCGTCGGCGATCGCCTTGGCGTCCCAGGGCAGCAGCGTGACCACGACGAAGATCGAGCCCAGGTAGAAGACCGCGATACGCCAGATCACGCTGTTGGTGGCCTTGGTGACCGCCCGCCGCGGGTCCTCGGACTCACCGGCCGCGAGGGTGACGATCTCGCTGCCCATGAAGGAGAAGACCACCAGCAGCACACCGGTGAGGATGGCGCCCGGCCCGTTCGGCAGGAAGCCGCCGTGATCGGTGAGGTGGGCCAGGCCCGCGCCCTCGTTGTCCGAATGCGGCAGGACCCCGAAGACCGCGAGTCCGCCGACCACGATGAACGCGGCGATCGCCACGACCTTGATCCCGGCGAACCAGAACTCGAACTCACCGTAGGAGCCGACCGAGACCAGGTTGGTCGCGGTGAGCACCACCATGACGATCAGCGCCCAGCCCCACTGCGGGACCGCCGGCCACCAGCCCTCCAGGATCTTGGCGCCGGCGGTGGCTTCGACCGCCAGCACCACGACCCAGAAGAACCAGTAGAGCCAGCCGATGGAGAAACCGGCCCAGCGGCCGAGCGCCCGGTCGGCGTAGGCGGAGAAGGAGCCGGAGGTGGGATTGGCGGCGGACATCTCGCCGAGCATCCGCATGACGAAGACGACCATGAGGCCGACCAGCGCATACGAGACGAGAATGCCGGGACCGGCCTTCGCGATGCCCGCGCTGGAGCCGACGAACAGACCGGCGCCGATCACCCCGCCGATCGCGATCATCGACAGATGGCGGTTCTTGAGCCCCGCCTTGAGGCCGTCGGGCGACCCCGGATCGCCGGGAGCCTGCTGCTCCGGCGTGGTCGCAGGTTGTGCGCTCATGTGCTGGATTCCTTTGCTCTCGCGTTACGAGCGACGCCAGTGAATCTCAGGAGGTCCGCCAGTTGAACCTTTGATTCCAGATTGTTACTTGAGGTTTTCATGAGGTTCCTTGGCACTACAGAGCTTTATGCGACGCCTACCCGGGGCGACGGGGGTCACACGGCCATGACAGACTCGGAATATGCGCGTGTACCTCGGCTCTGATCATGCCGGTTTCGAATTCAAGAACCACCTCGTGGAGTGGCTCAACGCCGCCGGCCACGAGCCCGTCGACTGCGGCCCGCACGTCTATGACGCGCAGGACGACTACCCGCCGTTCTGCCTGCGCGCCGCGGAGCGGACCGCCGCCGACCCGGACAGCCTCGGCATCGTCATCGGTGGATCCGGCAATGGTGAGCAGATCGCGGCGAACAAGGTCAAGGGGGTGCGCGCGGCACTTGCCTGGAGTGAGCAGACCGCGGCTCTCGGTCGTGAGCACAACAACGCCAATGTGATCAGCGTCGGCGCCCGGATGCACACGCAGGAAGAGGCGACCAAGTTCGTCGAGATCTTCCTGAACACCCCGTACTCGGGCGAGGAGCGGCACACCCGCCGTATCGAGATGCTCAGCGCCTACGAGACCACCGGCGAGCTGCCGCCCATCCCGGCCCACCACCCGCAAGGCGACTGATGCCCGAAGGGCACACGATCCACCGGCTGGCCGCCGACCACCTCGAAACCTTCGGCGGCCGGCCCGTCCGGGCCACCAGCCCACAGGGGAAGTTCGCCGACGGCGCCGGGCTGATCGACGGCCAGCCGCTGCACCACGCCGAGGCCCACGGCAAGCACCTCTTCCTGGACTTCGCGGCCACCGGCTGGGTCCACGTCCACCTCGGGCTCTTCGGTACGTACGCCTTCGGCCCGGCCCCCGCGCCGCCCGCCACCGACACCGTCCGGCTGCGGCTGGCGAACCCCGAGGGCTACGCGGATCTGCGCGGCCCCACCGCCTGCGCGCTGATCACCGACGGGGAGAAGCAGGCGATCCACGACCGGCTGGGCCCCGATCCGCTGCGCCCGGCGGACGACGGCGAGCGGGCCTGGGCCCGGATCTCCCGCAGCCGGGTCAGCGTGGCCGGGCTGCTCATGGACCAGAAGGTGATCTCCGGCGTGGGGAACGTCTACCGCGCCGAGGTGCTCTTCCGGCACGGCATCGACCCCTACCGGCCCGGCCGTGCGCTGACCCGCGCCGAATGGGACGCGATCTGGGGCGATCTGGTGGCACTGATGCGCGAGGGGGTGCGGAACAACCGGATCGACACGGTCCGCCCCGAGCACACCCCCGAGGCGATGGGCCGCCCGCCGCGCGTGGACGACCACGGCGGTGAGGTCTATGTCTACCGGCGCGCCGGACAGCCCTGCCATGTCTGCGGTGGCGAGATCCGCACCGCCGATCTCGCCGCCCGCAACCTCTTCTGGTGCCCTGACTGCCAGCGACCGTAAGGCGGCGGCTGTAGGGCCGCGCCCTTGAGACGGTCGCCGGGCCGCGCCCTTGAGACGGTCGCCGGGCCGCGCCCTTGAGACGGTCGCCGGGCCGCGCCCTTGAGACGGTCGCCGGGCCGCTCCCCCCACGGCCGTATCCGCCGCCCCGCAGCCGTCAGAAGCCGTGGGGCAACCATGGGGCGACCGGGGAGGCGAACGCCGTCGCGGCCTCCGTAAGGGCGCCCTGACGGGTCTCCTGGACGCGTCCCGCACCCGCCAGCGCGGTCAGCGAAACCCCACCGAGATACGCCGCCCCCAGCTCCCGTACGCCCAGCCGGAGGTCGGGGGCGTCCTGCGTCCGCTCGCAGGAGGCGCCCTTGGTGTCGCCGCTCAGCCGCCAGCGCCCCTCGTTCCAGGGGCAGAAGGGGTCCGTGACCTCCAGGACGGCGTCCACCGGGGTCGCGTACGTCCGCCTTTCGAGGGCGGCCCCCACGTCCACCAGGCGGACGTACAGCGAGTCGCGCAGCCTTACGGCGCACCGCCGGATGTCCGAGATCAGGTGCTGCCACGGATCGTCGACCGGGCGGGAGCCGGTCCGGATCACCGAGGTCAGGTCGATGTCGAAGAGAAGGCGCCACAGCGCCGCGTAGGACGCCGGATCCAGGGCCTCCAGGTCGCGCAGGATGACCGTGCCCTTGGGCCCGGCAAGATCCCAGTCGGGCTTGACCGCGAAGCGCGCATAGCCGGTGACCTCGCCGCCCGACTCGGCCAGCACACAGCGCAGCGGGGACGCCCCCTCGCGATCGCCGGGCGGGTCCAGCAGCGGCAGCCGCTCCCAGCCGGGGCGCCGCTCCAGCATGCCCGGCCGCGCGGACACCCGCCGGGCGTAGACCGCCTCGCACGCCTCGACGGCGGACTCCGGGGGCACCGTGCGCAGCCGCACGTCGTCGGTGCCCTCGGGGATGGTCAGCCGCACCCGGGTGGTGTCGATCTCGGCGTAGGCGTTCTGGGTGGCGGCGCCGTACCCGAACCGTCCGTAGATGTCCGGTTCCGATGCGGTCAGAACGGCCAGCGGCTCATCGCCCGCCGCACGTATGTCGTCCAACTGCCGCCGCATCATGGACCGCAGCACCCCGCGCCGCCGGTGCGTGGCCTGCACGCTCACCATGGTGACGCCCGCCGCGGGGACGATCGCGCCACCGGGAACCGACAGCCGGAAGCTGAACAGCCCGGCCGTGCCGACGATGTCGGCACCGTCCCACGCGCCGATCGAGCGCTCGCATTCGGTCAACTCCCTCCAGAGCGCGGATTCCTCCGGCGCTTCGGGAACTCCTCCGAATGCGAGTACCAGTTTTCCGTACCAATCATCCCAAATCGATGGGTCGAGCACGCGTAGCTCAGTCCTCATATTCCCATCCCTAGCAGCCGTTTCCCGTACACGCGAACGAATTTCGCTTACTATTGCCCCCCTGGCTGGGTGGTTCAACGCGCCACGAATCGACGCGCGTCCGAACGGGTGGGTAGGGTCCCGATGCAATGACTGGCGGCGTGGACACTCCGTGGGCCCGGATGCGCAGAGCTCTGCACCGGGCTCGCACAGGCGTGCGCAAAGCCGGAGTGGACTATTTCCGCGGCGAGGGCTCCGACCGACTCGCCCTGACGGCGCTGCTCCTCGGCATCCCCGCCATCGCCGGAGGCACCATCGCCCAGCCCGACTGGTGCTCCCCGTCCGCCCTCGTCCTGCCCATCGTCGCGGGCGGCCTGCTGCTGCGCCCCGCCAGCCTGCTCGCCCTCTACGCGGCGGCCGCCACGGCCCTGATCGTGGAGTCCGCCGTGCTCGGCCCGTACACCGAGGAGGACGCCTCCTCCCGGGTCACCCCCGGCACCATCCTGGTCGTCGCCGCCGTCGGCTTCTTCGGGCTGCTGATCGCCCAGTTCCGCAGCCGCGTCGGGGTGCCCTGGCGGCGCGGCGGCACCATGCTCTTCGACCTGCGCGAGCGCATCCGCGTCCAGAGCAAGCTGCCCGGTCTGCCGCGCGGCTGGCACCGCGAGATGGCGCTGCGGCCGGCCGGCGGACAGTCCTTCTCCGGTGACTTCGTCGTCGCCGCCCGCACCGGCGGCGGCCGCACCCTCGAGGTCGTCCTCACCGATGTCTCCGGCAAGGGCATGGACGCCGCCTCCCGTGCCCTGCTGCTCTCCGGCGCCTTCGGCGGCCTCCTCGGCTCCCTGCCCCCGCACGGCTTCCTCCCGGCGGCCAACGGCTATCTCCTGCGTCAGGACTGGGACGAGGGCTTCGCGACCTCCATCCATCTCGTCCTCGACCTCGACAGCGGCGACTTCGAGCTCTTCTCCGCCGGACATCTGCCCGCGCTCCAGCTGAGCGCGGGCACCGGCAAGTGGGAGGAGAAGTCCGCCGACGGCCCGCTGCTGGGCGTCTACGACGGCGCCCAGTTCGACCCCACCAAGGGCACCCTGCGCCCCGGCGACGTCCTGATGCTCTTCACCGACGGCCTCGTCGAGACCGCCGACCGGGACATCAGCGAAGGCATCGACCGCCTTACGGGCGAGGCGGACCGCTATGTGGGCTCCGGCTTCCACGGCGCGGCCTGGCATCTGATCGAGACGGTCGCGAAGGACGTCAACGACGACCGGGCCCTGCTGCTGATCTGCCGCCAGTAGCCGCACCCTTCCCGCTCACTGCCCGGTGCCGCCTTACGGCGGGGGCTAACCCCACCCCGGATACGCCGGTCGCCGTCATGGCTGCCAAGGGGCCGCGATCCGTACGTTCGAGGGGAATCGGGCGAACTCCTCGGAAGGGTCACCACCATGCGGCTGCGCAAGCGGCGAGAGACGGCGGCACCGGCGCCGCACCACGACGCCCACGCCATCGAACTCCACGGCATCCAGCGCCGCTACGGCCGTGGCCGCACCGCCGTCCACGCCCTGCGCGGCATCGACCTCGCCCTTCCGCGCGGCAGCTTCACCGCCGTCATGGGCCCCTCGGGCTGCGGCAAGTCGACGTTCCTGCAGTGCGCCGCCGGGCTCGACCGGCCGACCGCCGGGTCCGTGCGGCTCGGTGGCACCGAAATCACCGGAATGAGTGAAAACAAGCTCACCGCGCTGCGCCGGGCCCGCCTCGGCTTCGTCTTCCAGTCCTTCAACCTCCTCCCCTCCCTGACCGTCGAGCAGAACGTGCTGCTCCCGATGCGGCTCGCGGGCACCCGCCCCGACCGCCGCCGGGCCCGTGAGGTGCTCGCCCAGGTCGGGCTGGGGGAGCAGGCCCGGCGGCGGCCCGGTGAGCTCTCCGGCGGCCAGCAACAGCGGGTGGCCATCGCCCGCGCCCTCGTCACCCGCCCCGATGTCGTCTTCGCCGACGAGCCGACCGGCGCCCTGGACACCAACACCGCCGCCGAGGTGCTCACCCTCCTGCGGCAGGCCGTGGACACGCTGGGCGCGACCGTCGTGATGGTCACGCACGACCCGGTCGCCGCGAGCTACGCCGACCGCGTGCTCTTCCTCGCCGACGGCGCCATCGCCGACCGGCTCCTCCGCGCCCCGGCCCACGAGATCGCCGAGCGGATGACCCGCCTCACCGCCCGCACTCCGGCTCCCGCCGCGGCCTGGGCCGCGGAGGGGGTCCGGTGAGGCCGCTCACCAACGGACTGGCCCGCGCCGCCGTCCGTTTCAAGCCGTCCGCCTTCGCGGGCACCTTCATCGCCCTGGCCGTGGCCGCGGCGATCGTGTCCGCGTGCGGCATCCTGCTGGAGACCGGGATCCGGGCCTCCGTACCGCCGCAGCGCTATGCGGGCGCCCCGGTGGTGATCGCCGCCGACCAGCGGGTGCACTACGTCATCGGCCACGGCGACGGCCGCTCGGACGAATCCGAGCAGGTCCCCGATCGCGCCCGGCTCGACGCCTCCCTGGTGGCCACCGCCGCCCGCGCTCCCGGGGCCGCGGCCGCGGCCCCGGATGTGACCTTCCCGCTCCGCACCGCCCACGGCGCGCTCACCGGCCATGGCTGGGGCGCTGCGCCGTCCACGGGGGTGGCGCTCGCCTCGGGCGCGGCGCCCCGGGACGGCGAGGCGGTCCTCAGCCCCGGGGCCGCCCGTGCGGCGGGTACCGGCGTCGGCGGCCGGATCACGGTGACGGCGCCGGACGGCCGCCACACGTTCCGGGTCTCCGGCGTGACCCGTAAGGCGGGCGGCACCGATGGCGACGGCCTTACGGCGTGGTTCACCGACCACCGGGCCCGGGCGCTGAGCGGCCACCCCACCACCGTGGACGCCGTCCTCGTCCGCCCTCGCCCCGGCACCACCGCCGACCGGCTGGCCGGCCAGCTGGAGCGGGCCGTGAAGGGCGCGGCGCACTCCCCGCGCGTGCACACCGGCGGCGGCCGCGGCGCCATCGAGGAGCCCGCGCTCGCGAACGCCAGGGAGACGCTCATGGGGCTCGGCGGCTCCTTCGGCGGCATCGCCACCGCCGTCGCCGTCTTCACCACCGCGGGCACCGTCGCCCTCTCGGTTGGCCAGCGCGGCCGCGAGGTGGCCCTGCTGCGGGCGATCGGCGCGACCCCGCGCCAGATCCGCCGCTCCGTCGCGGCCGAGGCGCTGCTGGTCGCCCCGCTCGCGGGCGCGGCCGGTCTGCTGCCCGGCTACGCGCTCGCCCACTGGTGGTTCGGACAGCTCAAGGAGAAGGGCGCCATCCCCGGGCCCGTGGAGCTCTCCGTCTCCTGGATCCCGCTGGTCACCGCCGTCGGCGCGGGCCTCCTCACCTCGCTCCTTGCGGGCCTGATGGCGGCCCGCCGCCCGGCGCGGATCCCGCCGGGGCGGGCGCTGGGCGAGGCGGCCGTCGAACGGCTGCGGCCCGGTGTGATCCGTACGGTCCTCGGCGTCGCGGCCCTGGTCGGCGGCATCGTCATGACCGGCGTCGCCGCCTCCGCCTCGGGCGACGACGCGGCCAACGCCGCCCTCGGGGTCGTGATGCTGTTCATGCTCGCCGTGGCCCTGCTCGGCCCGGTCATCGCCCGGCTGTGCGCCTGGCTGATCGGTCTGCCGCTGCGCGCCGGACCGGCGTCGGCCCATCTGGCGTCGGCCAACAGCCGGGCCAACGCCCGCCGACTGGCCTCGGCGATCACCCCGATCGTGCTGGCCATGGCCTTCTCCTCGACGCTCGTGTTCATGCACACCAGCGAGGACCACGCGGGCGACCGCCAGCGGCGGGCGGGCATCGTCGCCGACCAGGTGATCTCCGCCCCCGACGGGCTCCCCTCCGGTACCGCGGCCCGCGCCGGTTCGGTACGGGGCGTGGCCGCGTCGGTGGGGCTGCTGCGCACGGGGGTGCTGGTCCCGGTGGGCTCGGGCGACGGCCGCTGGCTGCGGACCGCGTCGGCACAGGGCGTCTCGGGGAGCGGCCGCGACCTGGCGGCCGTACAGGACCTGGACGTCCGTAAGGGGCGCCTGGACGCCCTGGGGCCGGGCCGGGTGGCGGTCGACGCGCTCCTGGCGAAGGCGGCCCACGCCCGGATCGGCCACCGGCTCGCCCTGCACCTCCCGGACGGTACGAGGATCTCGCCCACCGTGGTCGCGATCTACGGGCGCGGGCTGGGGATCGCCGAGCTCACCCTGCCCCGTACGGCGCTGGCCGGCCATGTGACGTCGTCGTTCGACAGCGATGTGCTGGTGCGGGATGACGAAGATGCCGACCGTAAGGCCGTCGCGGCGGCGCTCGGCCGACTCGGCGAGCGGGTCACCGACCGGGACGGCTACGCGGCGGCCCAGGACGAGGACCGGAAGCTGAACGCCTGGGCCAACACCGTCATGGCGGCCGTCCTCGGCGGCTTCGCCGCCGTCGCCGCCGTCAACACCCTGGTGATGACGGTGCTGGACCGCCGCCGCGAACTGGGCACCCTGCGGCTGATCGGCACCACCCGGCGGCAGGTGCTCGGGATGGTGCGCTGGGAGGCGCTGCTGGTGGCCACGGCGGGCATCGCCCTGGGCACGGCGATCGCCCTGGCCACGCTGGTGCCGATGATGCGCGGCCTGACCGGCGAGGACCCGTATGTGCCGCCGCTCACCTACGCGGGCTTCGCGGGGGCCGCCGTGGCGCTCGGCCTCGCGGCGACGGCACTCCCGGCCCGCGCGGCGCTGCGCCGCACCACGCCGAAGCCGTGAAAGGCGCCGGCCCGGCGCCGGAGCCGTGAAAGGGCTGGCCCGTGGGGTCCGCGGTCCAGCCCTTCGCGTCGTGCCCGTCGGCGCGCTAGGCGGCCGTCGTCGTACGGCTGCGGGCCTGTTCGGCGGGATCCTTACGGAAGGCCCAGGCCATCTTCGGCTCCATGGCGAAGCGGAAGGCGCGCTGGACGGGAGGCGTGCACAGCACGGTGACCACAGTGGCGGCGATGACCGTGACCGCGATCTCCCCCAGCGGCTTGTGCAGCCACTCGTTGTCGAACCAGCCCCAGAAGCGGGAGCCCTTGGCGAGGAAGCCGTGCAGCAGGTAGCCGTACAGCGTTCCGGCGCCCAGCACCGTGAACCACATGTGCCGCCGCGGCACCCAGGCGAAGAAACAGCTCACCAGCACGACCGAGCAGCCGAAGAGGGCGAGCGTCATCACCGGGCCGGTCCACGGCGGCGCGCCCAGCTCCTGGACGCTGTCGCGGTGGTAGAACCACACCGAGGTCATCCGCGGCGCCGCCCAGTAGGCGAAGACGAGGGCGCACGCGAAGATCGGCACGGACGCGATCCGCACGGAGCGGCGGCGGATCATCTGGAAGTGCTCGGGCTTCATGCACAGGCCGAGGACGAAGAACGGCAGGAACTGCAGCAGCCGCTGCATGTCCAGGTCGTCGCCGATGTCGGGCGAGACCGCCGCGAGGGTGGCGATCGCGAGCGAGAGCGGGATCGGCCAGCGCACCAGCTTCCAGAGCGGAGTGGACAGCCGCCATACGAACAGCGCGACCAGGAACCAGGTGAGGTACCAGGGGTCGAGCAGGCTGAAGTCGTACGTCGGGTCGTCGTCCGCCCAGCGCTTGAACAGCGTGTACGCGACCTCGAAGATCACGTAGGGCACCGCTACGCCGGTGACCAGCCGCTTGAGCCGGTCCGGCCGCATGTCGAAGCTGCGCGAGAAGTAGCCGGAGATCAGGATGAAGGCCGGCATGTGGAAGGTGTACACGACCATGTACAGCGCTTCCGCGGTGCGGCTGGAATCGGTCAGCGGCTCCCAGGAGTGGGCCATCGCGACCAGCACGATCGCGAGGTACTTCGCGTTGTCGAAGAACGCGTCCCGCTGTTTGGGTTTCTGTCCGGCGGGGGCGCTGGGGGCGGGCGGAGTGGACGCCTGCTGCCCGGGTTCTTCGGCCCGTGGCGTAGGGGGAGTGGGCGCCGCCTCCTGGGGGAGGGGGGTCCGCTGATAACCGTGCGGGCGCAGGGAGTTGGTCACAGGCCCTCCCACCAGGAACTGGGGGAGACCACCCGGGACCTCACTGCGCGTGGGGGAGTCATGGCAGCGTGAAACATCTAAGGCACGATAGCGCTCAAACCTGTATTGCGTAAAACCTCGTTCTGTTTGCTTTCCGTTCATGCTCTTCGCGTCGCGACTGATAGCCGGCCTCGGGAAGTCGGCGGGGAGTCGACAAAGCGATGCGATCATTCGATATCTCGGCCAAAGCTGTCCGTTCTGGCCACTTTCATCCTACTTAATTGGGGCATATGCCCCGCAGGAGGCTCTGGCGGAATGTCTGATTCATTGATGTTTTGTCACCCCGTCGAGTGATCGCCGGACGAATTCCGAATTCCCGTCCGAGATCATCCGGAGCGGTCGGAATTAATCGGCCGGGCGCCGCGCGGAGTTGTGGGCAGTATCACCCGGGACCCTTTGAATGAGCGGTTACCGGATGGGTACCGGAAGGGTGGGTGGCGTGTGCACAGGTGACCGTATATCGCTCCATCCCGCTGCTCAGCGGCGGGAGTTGATGGCACGATGGTGGCTGCGGGGGTGTGCGGGGTCGCGTGCTTCCGGGGCCTGTGAGACGTGTGCGACTGAGGGTGGGATGTTGTGGCCATTTCCCTGTCATTGGTGCTGCTGGTGGGCATCATCCTGGTGATAATGATCCGGAATGGCCGGGTCAAGTGGGGCCCTGCCCTCGTCGCGATCCTCTTCGGCTTCCTGCTCGCCTCGTCCAACGTCGCGCCGGACATCCAGAAGTTCCTCGACTCGGCCGCCGAGGCGATCGCCGACATCAACCCCTGACGCCGCCCTGGCTCACCCCCTGAGGCAGCCGCGCCCCGCGTCACGGAGCGCGGCTGCCCGGGCGTGCGCACGTGTGCGCATAAGCAAACGGCCCGGCTCCGGGGAGTTCCCCGGGCCGGGCCGAAAGCAGTGGAGCGGGCGACGGGAATCGAACCCGCGTAGCCAGTTTGGAAGACTGGGGCTCTACCATTGAGCTACGCCCGCACACGCCGCGTACACGGATGCACCGGTCGCCCGGACACCTCCGCCCAGGCATGATCACCCGGATCGCGGCACGAGATGCATCGTAGCGGTTCTCCAGCGTTCCCCGCACACCCTTGCCCACCAGTCGAATAACCGGCAGCCGGGGGGTCCGCGGGCATGTACCCTACGTGTCGCACCGACGGGGTGTGGCGCAGCTTGGTAGCGCGTCCGCTTTGGGAGCGGAAGGTCGTCGGTTCGAATCCGGCCACCCCGACCATCCACAGGCGTCAAGATCGCGTTGTGGGGCCCGTCATGCTTGCGGTTACTATGCAAGCTGCGTGTCTGTGTCTTTTTAACCGGACGCGAATCCGCTGCGACGCGACAGCGCACCGCAGCTGAACACCACACGTCAGCCCCCAAGGAGACCGAACCGTGAAGAGCGCCGTGGAGAACCTGAACCCGACCCGGGTTCGGCTCACTGTCGAGGTGCCCTTCGAGGAGCTCAAGCCCAGCCTCGACGCGGCGTACAAGAAGATCAACCAGCAGGTCACGGTGCCTGGGTTCCGTAAGGGCAAGATCCCGGCCCGCATCATCGACCAGCGGTTCGGTCGTGGCGCCGTGCTGGAAGAGGCCGTCAACGAGGCGCTCCCGAAGTTCTACACCGACGCGGTCAACGAGGGTGAGCTGAACCCGCTCGGCCAGCCCGAGGTCGACATCACCGAGCTCAAGGACAACGAGCTCCTGACCTTCACCGCCGAGGTCGACATCCGCCCGGCGATCGAGATCCCGGACTACTCCGGCATCGAGGTCACCGTCGACGCCGTCGAGGTCTCGGACGAGGACCTCGACAAGTCCGTCGAGCAGCTGCGCGAGCGGTTCGCCACCACCAGCCCGGTGGAGCGCGCCGCGGCCGAGGGCGACATCGTCGTGATCGACCTGGAGGCCAAGGTCGAGGGCGAGGTCCTGGAGGACGGTGTCGCCACCGGCGTCACCTACACCATCGGCTCGGGCGAGCTGCTGGAGGGCATCGACGAGGCCGTGACCGGCCTGGAGGCGGGTGGCGAGGCCACCTTCACCTCCGAGCTCAAGGGCGGCTCCGCCCAGGGCAAGGAGGCCGAGGTCTCGGTCAAGGTCTCCGAGGTCAAGGCCCGTGAGCTGCCGGAGCTCGACGACGACTTCGCCCAGCTGGCCAGCGAGTTCGACACCCTCGAGGAGCTGCGCGCGGACAGCCGCAAGCGCCTGGAGCGGTCGAAGAAGTTCGAGCAGGCCACCCAGGCCCAGGAGAAGGTGCTGGACGCCCTCCTGGAGCTGGTCGAGGTGCCGATCCCCGAGAAGCTCCTCGAGGAAGAGATCAACACCCGTAAGCACAACCTCGAGCACCACCAGCTCGGGCAGATGGGCCTGAACCTCGAGTCGTACCTGCAGATGCAGGACAAGACCGCCGAGGAGTTCGACGCCGAGCTCAAGGAGCAGGCCGAGAAGGGCATCCGGACCCAGTTCGTCCTCGACGAGCTGGTCAACAAGGAGCAGCTGTCCGTCGGCCAGGAGGAGCTCACCGAGCACCTCATGCGCCGTGCGCAGTCCTCCGGCATGAGCCCGGACCAGTTCGCCCAGGCCGTCGTCGAGGGCGGCCAGGTGCCGATGCTCGTCGGCGAGGTCGCCCGCGGCAAGGCGCTGGCCGTCGTGGTCGAGGCCGCCAAGGTCGTCGACGACAAGGGCGAGACCGTCGACCTGGACGACGAGGAGGACGAGACCGGCGAGACGGTCGAGGCCACCTCCGAGGCCGTCGAGGCGCCCGCCGAGGCCGAGGCCGCGACCGAGGCCGCCGAGGAGCCCGCGGAGTCCCAGGAGAAGCAGGACAAGGCCGAGAGCTGATCCCGGTCCGCTCCACAGCCCGTAACGAACGGGCCCGAACGTCTGCACGCGTCCGGGCCCGTTCGTGTTCCGCGATGCCGGTCCGGTGCCGGAACATGCGCTCAGAGCGAACAGTTCCTGATGCGGGATGGCGCCCGCCGACCAGCGCGTTAGGGTCCGTAGATACGAGGGCAGGGGAGTCTCGCAAGCCCGCCGGGGCCGCACCGGCGGCCACACCCCCGCACCCCAGAAGAAGACGCTGAGACGGCCAGTCAGCCGTCAGAGACGAGCAGGTGGATACGTGACGAATACGATGCCTTCCGCCGCCGGCGAGCCGACCGTCGGTGGCCTCGGCGACCAGGTCTACAACCGGCTGCTCGGCGAGCGGATCATCTTCCTCGGCCAGCCGGTCGACGACGACATCGCCAACAAGATCACGGCTCAGCTGCTCCTGCTCGCCGCCGATCCGGACAAGGACATCTACCTCTACATCAACTCTCCGGGCGGCTCGATCTCGGCCGGCATGGCGATCTACGACACCATGCAGTACATCCAGAACGACGTGGTCACCATCGCCATGGGCCTCGCCGCCTCGATGGGCCAGTTCCTGCTGAGCGCGGGCACCCCGGGCAAGCGTTTCGCGCTGCCCAACGCCGAGATCCTGATCCACCAGCCCTCCGCGGGTCTGGCGGGTTCCGCCTCGGACATCAAGATTCACGCCGAGCGGCTGCTGCACACCAAGAAGCGCATGGCCGAGCTGACCTCCTTCCACACCGGTCAGACGGTTGAGCAGATCGTCCGTGACTCCGACCGCGACCGCTGGTTCTCCGCCCAGGAGGCCAAGGAGTACGGCCTGGTCGACGACGTCATGACGTCCGCCTCCAGCGTTCCGGGCGGGGGCGGCACCGGGGCCTGAGTCCCGCCGTCCCGTAGCCGACCTCCAGCCCCCAGATCGCCACAGGATGGTGAAGACCCAGATGAGCAACTTCCCCGGCAGCGGCCTGTACACCGGCCCGATGGCCGAATCCCGCTATGTCGTTCCGCGTTTCGTCGAGCGCACCTCCCAGGGCATCCGCGAGTACGACCCGTACGCGAAGCTCTTCGAGGAGCGCGTGATCTTCCTGGGCGTCCAGATCGACGACGCCTCGGCCAACGACGTCATGGCGCAGCTGCTGTGCCTGGAGTCGATGGACCCAGACCGTGACATTTCGGTCTACATCAACTCTCCCGGCGGCTCGTTCACCGCGCTGACCGCCATTTACGACACGATGCAGTTCGTCAAGCCCGACATCCAGACGGTCTGCATGGGTCAGGCGGCGTCCGCCGCGGCCGTGCTGCTCGCCGCCGGTACGCCGGGCAAGCGGATGGCCCTGCCCAATGCCCGCATCCTGATCCACCAGCCGTACAGTGAGACCGGGCGCGGTCAGGTCTCCGACCTGGAGATCGCGGCCAACGAGATCCTGCGGATGCGCTCGCAGCTCGAGGAGATGCTGGCCAAGCACTCCACCACGCCCATCGAGAAGATCCGCGACGATATCGAGCGGGACAAGATCCTCACGGCCGAGGAGTCCCTGTCGTACGGTCTTGTCGACCAGATCGTTTCCACCCGCAAGACGTCGGTCGGTCTCGGCTGAATCTTCGGTGGTGACACCTCCCTTGGACCGAGTAGGTCCAAGGGGGGCCCGAACCGGGGGCCCGGCAAGGTACCGTCGTAGAGGGCTGGGGGCCCCGGCCCACGGGAAAAGAAGCAGAAAGCGCAGCGCAAGCACCCGGTTCCGCGCAGCAAAGCGGATCCAAGGCGAAGGGGAAGCACCTCGTGGCACGCATCGGTGACGGCGGCGACCTGCTCAAGTGCTCGTTCTGCGGGAAGAGCCAGAAGCAGGTGAAGAAGCTCATCGCGGGCCCGGGTGTGTACATCTGCGATGAATGCATCGATCTCTGCAACGAGATCATCGAGGAGGAGCTCGCCGAGACCTCCGAAGTGCGCTGGGAGGAACTCCCCAAGCCGCGCGAGATCTATGAATTCCTCGAGGGCTATGTGGTCGGCCAGGAGGCCGCCAAGAAGGCCCTCTCGGTCGCCGTCTACAACCACTACAAGCGGGTCCAGGCGGGCGAGAACGGCGGTCACAGCCGGGACGACGGCATCGAGTTGGCGAAGTCCAACATCCTGCTGCTCGGCCCCACCGGCTCCGGCAAGACCCTGCTCGCGCAGACCCTCGCCCGGATGCTCAACGTCCCCTTCGCCATCGCCGACGCCACCGCGCTCACCGAGGCGGGCTATGTCGGCGAGGACGTGGAGAACATCCTCCTCAAGCTGATCCAGGCCGCCGACTACGACGTCAAGAAGGCCGAGACGGGCATCATCTACATCGACGAGATCGACAAGGTGGCCCGCAAGAGCGAGAACCCCTCGATCACCCGCGATGTGTCCGGTGAGGGCGTTCAGCAGGCGCTGCTGAAGATCCTGGAAGGGACCACGGCGTCGGTGCCGCCGCAGGGCGGCCGGAAACACCCGCACCAGGAGTTCATCCAGATCGACACCACGAACGTGCTGTTCATCGTGGGCGGCGCGTTCGCCGGTCTGGAGAAGATCATCGAGTCGCGGGCGGGTGCCAAGGGCATCGGGTTCGGCGCCACGATCCGCTCCAAGCGCGAGATCGAGGCGAGCGACCAGTTCCAGGAGGTCATGCCCGAGGACCTGGTGAAGTTCGGCATGATCCCGGAATTCATCGGCCGTCTCCCGGTCATCACCTCCGTCCACAACCTCGACCGCGAGGCGCTGCTGCAGATCCTCGTCGAGCCGCGGAACGCGCTGGTGAAGCAGTACCAGCGGCTGTTCGAACTCGACGGTGTTGAGCTGGACTTCGACCGCCCGGCCCTGGAGGCCATCGCCGACCAGGCGATCCTGCGCGGCACCGGGGCCCGGGGCCTGCGCGCCATCATCGAGGAAGTGCTGATGTCGGCGATGTATGAGGTGCCGTCCCGCAAGGACGTGGCCCGCGTCGTCATCACCGAGGACGTCGTGCACTCCAATGTGAATCCCACGCTGGTGCCCCGCACCCGGGGCACCGAGCCGGGCGAGCGGCACGAGAAGAGCGCATAGCCGCCCCGCACGCGTAGCCGCCCCGCACAGAGCATGCGAAGAGGGCCCCGGTCTCCCGGGGCCCTCTTCGTGTCGTACGCGCCCTGTGGGCGTCTTACGGGCGGTTCAGGCGGGCTTGCGGGTGTCCTGGTAGATGCCCGCGGTCACCTTGGCGAAGGACTCCATGTCGGCGTCGGACGCCGAGGTGTTCTCCGCGTTGACGTCGAGCACCATCGCCGCGTCCGTCTCCTCCGCCCAGACACACGCCGGGGCGTAGATCCGGTCGTAGAGCCTGACCACCTCGCACTCCACCGAGGGGCCGTCAGCGCCCTCCGGCTGGAACCGCTTGCGCTTCTCCTCCACCGTGGGGGAGCCGTCGCCGCCCGCGAAGCCCTTGAACATCTCGTCCCGGACCGCCTCCGGGTCCCTGATCTCGCCGTACATCCCGGAGAAGGCGAGCCCCGAGTTGTCGTCGTCCGACCGCTTGTACTGGGCCAGGACCGACGTCGCGCCCTCGGGCATGCTGCCCTGCACGCTGGTGCCCTCGTTGTCGAGGTCGTCGGTGCCCTTGTCCAGCGTGTACGTGCCGTCGTCGAGCGTCTTGGGGGTGACCAGCTTCATCGCCTTCGGGCCGTCGTCGCCGCCGGACAGCACCACGGCGCCGGTGACGATCGCGCCCACCACCACGAGCCCGGCCACCGTCACCGCGATGATCTTGGTGCGGTTGCCGCCCCCGCCGGCCGCGGGCGGCGCGGGGTAGGGCGGCTGGCCGTAGGGACCCGCCTGCTGCTGCGGGTAGCCGTAGCCCTGCGGGGGCTGCTGCGGATAGCCGTAACCCTGAGGCTGCGCGTACGGGTTGGACTCCGCGGGCTGCTGCTGCCCTCCGGCGTACGGATTGGGCTGGGCGCCCCCGTACGGGCTGGGTCCGCCGCCGTAGGGCCCCGGTGGCGGTGGCTGGTTGTGGCTCATGGCTGTGGGGGTCCCCTCCGGATCGGCTGTGGGCTGTGAACTCAGTGGCCCGCTGGGCTACTTGATCTCCACGCGCGCGTCGTTGCGGACCTTCGCGGTGATCTCACCGGCCTCGTCGAGCGACATGCCGTTGCCGGACAGCGCCGCGGCCGCGTCGGAGACGATCACATAGCCCACCGTGCTGTTGTCACCCCACATGCAGATCGGGATCGTGAACCCCTTGCTGGGTATGCCGCTGGAGCTCGAGCCCTCGCCCGGGGTGAACTTGGTGTTCTGGCACTTCATCACGGCGTTCTCGAAGCCGCTGGGCGACACCGACTCCGGGCTGCCCACGAGCTCGGCCTTCATCCCGCTGCCGGTCGAGGAGTCCTTCTCGGCCTCCTGGGCGATCTTCGCGAAGGCGCCGTCGACGACCGCCTCCGGGTCCTTCACCTCGCCCCAGACCCCGTTGAGCTGGAGCTTCTTCACGCTCATGCCCTCGCCGGACTTGTACTCCGCGCTCACCGGCTCGGGGTTGCTGACGCCGAACTTCTCGAAGTCGTCCGCGTCCGAGGAGGTGAGCCCGCCGCCGGAGCCGGAGGACTCCTTGGTGTAGTCGCCGGCCACCGTCTGGGGGGTGGTGAGCTTGTACCGCTTGCCGTCGTCGGCGACCTTACCGCCGCCACCGCCGCCGCTGTCGTCCCCGCCCTGGACCACCAGGACGCCGCCGACGACCGCGGCCACCACGACCACCGCGCCGATCGCGAGCCACAGACCCTTCTTCTTGCCGCCGCCCTGGCCCGGGTCCGGCTGGTACGGGCCCGGCATGCCCGGCTGACCGTACGGCTGCTGCTGGCCGTACGGGTTCGGGGGCTGTCCGTAGGGGCCCGGCTGCCCCTGCGGCTGCCCGGGGTAGCCGTAGCCCGGCTGCGGCGGCTGCGGCGGCTGTCCGTAGGGACCCGGCTGCCCCTGCGGCTGCTGCGGGTAGCCGTAGCCGGGCTGGCCGGCCGCACCACCCTGTCCGTAGGGACCCGGCTGCCCGGGCTGCTGGCCGTAGGGACCCGGCTGCCCGGGCTGCTGGCCGTAGGGGCCCGGCTGGTTGTAGCTCATCTGTATCCCTCGTTGGTGAAACCGCTGTTGTGTTGCCGTTCGCCGGTCGCGGGCTAGCCGTCGATCTCGACGCGCGCGTCCCTGCGCACCTTGGCCGTGAGGCCGGCGGCGTCCTCCAGGGACATACCACCGCCGAGCACCGCGGCCGCCGGGTCCGCCATGACTGTGACGCCCAGGGTGTCCTTGTCGCCCCAGACGCACGCGGGGGCCTCCATGGATCCCTGGTCCGAGGTGAACTTCATGGACTGGCACTTCAGGACGTCCCCGTCGAAGCCGTCCGGGGAGAACGTCCGGGGGCTGCCCTTGGCCTGCGCCGTGCCGTTGTCCTGCAGCGTCTTGACGATGACCGCCAGTGCGAGGTCCGCGCCCCGCGCCGGGTCGGTGACATCGCCCCAGACGCCGGTGAACTTCAGCATCTCCTTACCGGAGGTCTGGTAGTCGGCCGCCACCAGATGCGGGTCCTTGACGACCGGCACCTGCTGGAGGTCCTTGCGGCCCGCCGCGGACAGATCGCTGTCGTCCGTGCCCGAGCCCTGGCGCTCGTAGTCCGCGGCCACGGTCTTGGGCGTGGTCAGCTTGTACGGGCCGCCGCTGCCGCCGCCGAACAGCAGGAACGCCCCCACGCCCAGCGCCCCCACGACCACCACCGCGCCGACCGCGAGAGCCACCTTGCGGCCCTTACCGCGGCCACCGGCGGCCGGTCCCTGGGGCGGCGGTACCTGGGGCCCGCCGTAGTAGCCCGGGCCCTGCTGGGGCACGGGGCCCGGCTGGGGAGGCTGCGGCGGCTGCCCGTAAGGATGCGCGGGCTGAGGATGTCCATAGCCGCCGGACCCGCCGTAGGGGTTCGGCTGACCGTAGCCGCCCTGCGGCTGCCGGCCGTAGCCCGGTGTCTGCGCATATGGATTGGGCACCGGCGGCTGGCCGGCGCCGTACGCCCCTGGCTGGCCCCCATAGGGGCCGGGCTGCGGCGGCGGCTGCTGATGGCTCATGTGCCTCTCCTTATGCGCATGACAGTTCCAAACATCCTTCCCGACGCCTCAGGGCGCCTTGGCCCCGGGGCCACAACGGGTTCGTAACGGAAGGCCGCGGCCCTTTAGACTGCGGTGGTGACCGAGAACTCTTCGCAGCGCCCCACGAGCGGGCCGAACAGCCACCCCGAACTGCCGACCCAGTACGCGCCGGCCGATGTAGAGGGGCCGCTGTACGAGCGCTGGGTAGAGCGCGGTTACTTCGAGGCGGACGCGAAGAGCGACAAAGAGCCCTACACCATCGTCATCCCGCCCCCCAATGTGACCGGCTCGCTCCACCTCGGCCATGCCTTCGAGCACACGATCATCGATGCGCTCACCCGGCGCAAGCGAATGCAGGGCTTTGAGACGCTCTGGCAGCCCGGTATGGACCACGCCGGCATCGCCACGCAGAACGTCGTCGAGCGCGAGCTGGCCAAGGAGGGCGTCTCCCGCCACGACCTGGGCCGCGAGGCGTTCGTCGAGCGCGTCTGGCAGTGGAAGGGCGAGTCCGGCGGCCAGATCTCCGGCCAGATGCGGCGCCTGGGCGACGGCGTCGCCTGGAACCGCGAGCGCTTCACCATGGACGAGGGGCTCTCCAAGGCCGTCCAGACGATCTTCAAGCGGCTCTACGAGGACGAGCTGATCTACCGCGCCGAGCGGATCATCAACTGGTGCCCGCGCTGCCTCACGGCCATCTCGGACATCGAGGTGGAGTACGACGACGATGACGGCGAGCTCGTCTCGATCCGGTACGGCGATCTGGAAGAGGGGGCGGCGCGTAGCGCCTCGGTTGAGGGTGGTGGCGGGCGACGGGCGGGCGGTTCCATCATCGTGGCGACCACCCGCGCCGAGACGATGCTGGGTGACACCGCGGTCGCCGTCCACCCCGACGACGAGCGCTACCGCCACCTGGTCGGCACCGAGATCGAACTGCCGCTCACCGGCCGCCGGATCCCGATCGTCGCCGACGAGCACGTCGACCCCGAGTTCGGCACCGGCGCGGTCAAGGTCACCCCGGCCCACGACCCGAACGACTTCGAGATCGGCCAGCGGCACGGCCTGCCGAACCTGACCGTCATGGACGAGCACGCGGTCATCACCGCCCACGGTCCCTTCCAGGGCCTGGACCGGCTGGAGGCGCGCAGCGCCGTCGTCGGCGCGCTGCGCGCCGAGGGCCGGATCGTCGCCGAGAAGCGCCCGTACACCCACTCCGTGGGCCACTGCTCGCGCTGTAAGACGACCATCGAGCCGCGGCTGTCCATGCAGTGGTGGGTCAAGGTCGGCCCGCTGGCCAAGGCCGCGGGCGACGCGGTCCGCGACGGCCGGGTGAAGATCCACCCGGAGGACATGTCGAAGCGCTACTTCGACTGGGTCGACAACCTCCACGACTGGTGCATCTCGCGCCAGCTCTGGTGGGGCCACCGGATCCCGGTCTGGTACGGGCCGAACGGCGAGGTCGTCTGCGTCGGACCGAACGAGGAGCCGCCGAGCGGCGAGGGCTGGCACCAGGAGACCGATGTCCTGGACACCTGGTTCTCCTCGGGCTTGTGGCCGTTCTCCACGCTGGGCTGGCCCGAGCAGACCGAGAGCCTGGAGAAGTTCTATCCGAACTCGGTGCTGGTCACCGGCTACGACATCCTCTTCTTCTGGGTCGCCCGGATGATGATGATGGGGCTTTACGCGATGGACGGCATCCCGCCGTTCCACACCATCGTGCTGCATGGCATGGTCCGGGACGAGAACGGCAAGAAGATGTCGAAGGCGTTCGGCAATGTCGTCAACCCCCTGGACTGGATGGACCAGTACGGCTCCGACGCGGTCCGCTTCACCCTGGCCCGGGGCGCCAACCCCGGCGTCGACGTCCCGATCGGCGAGGACTGGGTCCAGGCGTCCCGCAACTTCGCCAACAAGATCTGGAACGCGACCCGCTTCGCGCTGATGAACGGCGCGACGGTCGAGGGCGAACTGCCCGCCCCCGAGCGGCTGTCCGCCACCGACCGCTGGATCCTGTCCCGGCTGAACGAGGTCGTCGCCGAGGTCGACGCGTACTACGAGGACTACCAGTTCGCCAAGCTCTCCGACGTCCTCTACCACTTCGCGTGGGACGAGGTCTTCGACTGGTACGTCGAGCTGTCCAAGACCACCTTCGCCAAGGGCGGCGCGGAGGCCGACGCCGCGCGGCGCGTCCTCGGCGAGGTCCTGGACGTCACGCTGCGGCTGCTGCACCCGGTGGTCCCGTTCGTCACCGAGAAGCTGTGGACCTCGCTGACCGGCCAGGAGTCCGTCGTCATCGCGGAGTGGCCCGGCGACAGCGGCTTCCGGGACGAGGCGGCCGAGCGGGAGATCGAGAACCTCCAGCAGGTGGTCACCGAGGTCCGTCGGTTCCGCGCCGACCAGGGCCTCCAGCCCGGTCAGCGGGTCCCGGCGAAGCTGGAGCTGTCCGGCACCTCGCTCGCCGCCCACGAGGACGCCATGCGCTCCCTGCTGCGCCTCCAGCCCGCCGGTGAGGACTTCAAGGCCACCGCCTCGCTGCCGGTCGCGGGCGCGACGGTGGCGCTGGACCTCTCCGGTGCGATCGACGTCGAGGCCGAGCGCAAGCGGCTGGCCAAGGACCTCGCCGCGGCCGAGAAGGACAAGGCGCAGACGACCGCGAAGCTCTCCAACGAGGGCTTCCTGGCCAAGGCCCCCGACCATGTCGTGGAGAAGATCCGCACGCGGCAGGCGACCGCCGAGGCCGATATCGCCCGGATCACCGCCCAGTTGGCGGCCCTCCCCAAGGGCTGACAAGGGTTGACCGAGCGCTGACCGAAAAGCCGGTCGGTACTGATCGCACGAGGCGCCCCCGCTGGATTCCGGCGGGGGCGCTGTGGTGTGTGCGATGTGCCACAGACGCCCGCAGAAGCCGCACAAACGCCGCACAGAGGCCTCACAGCAAAGCCCCACCGGGAACCAAAGACTGCCTTCCGGGAGTTCTCCGGCAGTACGTCCCGGAAGGAGCTCCACCCTCCATGAACAAGCCGCTGCGAAGGGCCTCCATTTTCTCGCTTCTGCTGGTGCTGTCCCTGCTCGCCTGGGCCACCTATGTGCAGCTGGCGAGAGGCGACAGTCTCCGGGACAACTCTCACAACAGCCGTGTGGCCATCTCCCAGTACGCCGGCCCGCTGGGCGACATCCTGGCCGGCGGCAAGCCGATCACCGGCTCGGCCGCCACCGACGGCGACCTGAAGTACAAGCGCACCTACACCGACGGCAAGCTCTGGGCCCCGGTCACCGGCTATGCCTCCCAGTCCTACGGCAGCACCCAGCTGGAGGCCCTGGACCGGCAGGTCCTCGACGGCTCCGACAGTCGGCTGAAGAACCCGCTCGAGGCGGTGACGCGGGAGCGGTCCAAGCCCGGTGATGTGGTCACCACGATCAATCCGGCCGTCCAGAAGGCCGCCTATGAGGGCCTGGGCAACAAGACCGGCGCGGCTGTGGCGCTGGACCCCACGACCGGCGCCGTCCTGGGCCTGGCCAGCACGCCCTCGTACGACCCCGGCAGCTTCGCGGGCTCCTCCACCAAGGACCAGAAGGCGTGGCTCGCGCTGCAGAAGGACGAGAAGCAGCCGATGCTGAACCGCGCGCTGCGCCAGACGTACCCGCCGGGCTCCACCTTCAAGGTCCTGGTCGCCACCGCGGCGCTGGAGAACGGGCTGTACTCGTCGGTGGACGAGCCGACCAAGAGCCCGGATCCGTACCGGCTGCCGGGCACGGTCACCGATATGCACAACGAGAACAGGTCGGCGCCCTGTAAGAACGCGACGATACGCACCGCCCTGGAGTACTCGTGCAACACGGTCTTCGCGAAGATGGCCGTGGACCTGGGCCAGTCCAAGGTGTCGGCGCAGGCCGAGAAGCTGGGCTTCGACGACTCCAAGCTGGACATCCCGGTGCGCGCCTCGAAGAGCCTGTACCCGAGCGGGATGAACGACTCGCAGACGGCCCTGAGCGGTATGGGCCAGTTCGATGTGACGGCGACTCCACTGCAGATGGCGATGGTCTCCTCGGCCATCGCGAACGACGGCAAGCTGATGACCCCGTACGAGGTCGACCGCACCACGGACGGCAGCGCCTCCGCCCTGGACAGTAACCAGGGCAAGACCTACGGCGAGGCGATGTCCAAGCACACCGCGTCCGAGCTGCAGTCCGCGATGCGGACGGTGGTGGACCAGGGCACCGGGACCAACGCGAAGATCCCAGGGGTGACGGTGGGCGGCAAGACCGGCACCGCCCAGCACGGTGAGAACAACAGCGCCAACCCCTACGCGTGGTTCATCAGCTACGCGGACGCCGGCAACGGCCACAAGGTCGCGGTCGCGGTGGTGGTCGAGGACAGCGACGCGGCCCGCGCCGACATCTCCGGCGGCGGCCTGGCGGGGCCGATCGCGAAGTCGATGATGAAGGCCGCATTGGCCGATACCGGGTCGTGACCCGGTGGATGGCGCTGGCCCGGCTTGTCACCCCTGCCTCGTAGACTGGTCGGCGTGAGCGAGGAGCGCCCCCAGAACGAGTCCGACGAGTTCGAAGAGATCGTCGAAGCCGAGACCGACCGCGACCCCGATCTGGCGGTGATCGAGGCCGGTAGCCGGACGCTGCGTGCGCAGTCCGGGCCACCGCAGGGGGACGGCATTCCCTCCCGCCCGGCCGACCCGGAGGTGGACCGCGCCCTGCGCGAGGTGGAGGGCGAGCTGGCCAAGCGCTGGCCGGAGACCAAGCTGGACCCGTCGCTGGTGCGCATCGAGTCGCTGATGGACATCCTCGGCTCGCCGCAGCGGGCCTATCCCTCGATCCACATCACCGGCACGAACGGCAAGACCAGCACCGCCCGTATGGTCGAGTCGCTGCTGGGCGCCTTCGAGCTGCGCACCGGCCGCTACACGAGCCCCCATGTCCAGTCGATCACCGAGCGGATCAGCCTGGACGGGGCGCCGATCTCCGCCGAGCGGTTCATCGAGACGTACCAGGACATCCAGCCGTATATCGACATGGTCGACGCCCAGCAGGAGCACCGGCTGTCCTTCTTCGAGGTGCTCACCGGGATGGCGTACGCGGCCTTCGCGGACGCGCCCGTGGACATCGCGGTGGTCGAGGTCGGCATGGGCGGCTCGTGGGACGCCACCAATGTGGTCGACGCGGGCGTCGCGGTGATCATGCCGATCTCGCTGGACCACACCGACCGGCTGGGCACCACTCCGGAGCAGATCGCCACGGAGAAGGCGGGCATAGTGAAGCAGGACGCCACCGTGGTGCTCGCGCAGCAGCCGGTGGAGGCGGCCTCCGTGGTGCTCAAGCGCGCCGTCGAGGTGGACGCCACGGTCGCCCGTGAGGGCATGGAGTTCGGTGTGCTCTCCCGGGAGGTGGCGGTCGGCGGTCAGCTGCTGACCCTGCGCGGCCTCGGCGGGGAGTACCCCGATGTCTTCCTCCCGCTGCACGGCGCCCACCAGGCGCATAACGCGGCGATGGCGCTGGCCGCCGTCGAGGCGTTCTTCGGCATCGGCTCCCAGCACGCCCGCACGCTCGACATCGACACGGTCCGCACCGCCTTCGCCTCCGTGACCTCGCCGGGCCGGATGGAGGTCGTGCGCCGCAGCCCCACCGTGGTGCTGGACGCCGCGCACAACCCCGCGGGCGCCCGCGCGGCGGCCGAGGCGGTCACCGAGTCCTTCGACTTCAGCCGGCTGGTCGGCGTGGTCGGGGCGAGCGCCGACAAGGATGTGCGCGGTCTGCTGGAGGCCTTCGAGCCGATCTTCGCCGAGGTCGTGGTGACCCGCAATTCCAGCCATCGCTCGATGGACCCGGACGAGCTGGCCGCGATCGCCGTCGAGGTCTTCGGCCCCGACCGGGTCCAGGTCGAGCCGCGGCTGGACGACGCCCTGGAGGAAGCCATCACCCTGGCGGAGGAAGAGGGCGAATACGCCGGAGCGGGTGTTCTGGTGACCGGGTCGGTGATCACGGTCGGCGAGGCCCGGCTGCTTCTGGGAAGGGGCTGATATGCGAACGCTGTGCGCGTCCACCCTCATCGGTGAGTTCTTTGTGATCGGCTTCGCCGGGCTGGTCGCGATGAAGACGTCCGGGCTGTCGATGGGCACCGTCTGGACGGTCAGCGGGATCGCCATGGCGCTGTGTGTGCTGCTGTGCGGGATGCTGAGCCGTCCGGGCGCGGTGCAGATCGGCTGGGCCCTGCAGATCGGCCTGGTGCTGAGCGGCTTCGTGGTGACCACCATGTTCGTCCTCGGGGTGGTCTTCGCCGCGCTGTGGTGGGCCTCGGTCCACTTCGGCCGTAAGGTCGACGAGGCGAAGGCGCGGTTCGCCGCGGCCTCGGCCGCCTCGCCTGACACTGCGTGACGTGGCCCTCGTTCACCCATGTAGCCTCTGCCTCACAGCGCCACCCGCACGCCATTTCCCAAAGGAGCCCGCACCGTGAGCCAGCGCACGCTCGTCCTTCTCAAGCCCGACGCCGTCCGACGCGGTCTGGTGGGCGAGATTCTGGGACGGATCGAGAAGAAGGCGGGCTGGACGATCACCGCCCTCGAGCTGCGTCAGCTGGACCGTGAGGTCCTGGAGCAGCACTACGCCGAGCATGTCGGCAAGCCCTTCTACGAGCCCCTGATGGAGTTCATGGCCTCCGCTCCGGCCGTGGCGCTGGTCGTCGAGGGCGAGCGGGTCATCGAGGGCGTCCGGGCGCTGGCCGGGCCGACCGACCCGATCGCCGCCGCGCCCGGGTCCATCCGTGGCGATTTCGGCACCATCGTTCGGGAAAATCTGATCCATGCCTCGGACTCGGAGGAGTCCGCCGAACGGGAAATCAAGATTTTCTTTCCCGGGCTCGCCTGATCTGGACCCCAGCGGTACTGATCGGCCATCAGTTTGATCATCAGCTTGCCACACCCCTGCTGACCTGGGGGCGGCCGAATTGCCCGGCCGCCCTTCGGCATATGCGAGCCGTTCGGGGGAACGCATCTCCGCGACACGACGTCACCATTAGAGGAGGCGGGGTCGTGTTCTGCTGACAATGGCGGAGGACCCCCGCAGCGTGTTCGAGCGGGCGTGACTACGATGAAGCTTCCGCGCCTCGCAGCGCACACCCATCCTGCCGATCTCTAGCAAGCAATCGCTCCAGCAGGGAAGGCCTGACGTATCCTCATGGGGAACAACATGTCGTTCATCGGCCGTGACATGGCTGTCGACCTCGGGACCGCCAACACGCTGGTGTACGTCAGGGGCCGCGGGATCGTCCTCAACGAGCCATCCGTCGTCGCCATCAACACCAACACGGGCGGAATTCTCGCCGTGGGCGCCGAGGCGAAGAAGATGATCGGCCGCACCCCTGGCAACATCGTCGCTGTGCGTCCGCTCAAGGACGGCGTTATCGCCGACTTCGAGATCACCGAGCGGATGTTGCGGTACTTCATCCTGAAAATTCATAAGCGCCGCTATCTCGCCCGGCCCCGTGTGGTCGTCTGTGTGCCGTCCGGTATCACCGGAGTCGAGCGTCGTGCCGTCATCGAGGCGTCCACCCAGGCGGGCGCCCGCCAGGTGCACATCATCGAGGAGCCCATGGCCGCGGCCATCGGTTCCGGCCTTCCGGTCCACGAGGCCACCGGCAACATGGTCGTGGACATCGGCGGCGGCACCACCGAGGTCGCCGTCATCTCGCTGGGCGGCATCGTCACCGCGCAGTCCATCCGGGTGGCGGGCGATGAGCTGGACAACGCGATCATCCAGCACATCAAGAAGGAGTACAGCCTGCTGCTCGGCGAGCGCACCGCCGAGAACATCAAGATCACCATCGGCTCCGCCTTCGAGAGCGATGAGGAGGAGCACACCGAGATCCGCGGCCGTGACCTCGTCAGCGGCCTCCCCAAGACCGTCGTGATCTCGGCCGCCGAGGTCCGCAAGGCCATGGAGGAGCCGGTCAACTCGATCGTCGACGCCGTCAAGACCACCCTCGACAAGTGCCCCCCGGAGCTCTCCGGCGACGTCATGGACCGCGGCATCGTGCTCACCGGCGGCGGTGCGCTGCTGCGCGGCCTGGATGAGCGGCTGCGCCAGGAGACCGGGATGCCGATCCATATCGCCGAGGACCCGCTGGACTCCGTCGCGCTCGGATCCGGCAAGTGCGTGGAGGAGTTCGAGGCGCTCCAGCAGGTGCTGGACGCCCAGCCCCGCAGATGACAATCCGGCGAACCGGCCGTGCGGGTGGTTGGCTGCCCGTGCGGCGGAACGCTGATATACAGGCATAAGGCTCCCCAGGACCGGCCGGTCACCACATCACCGGCACCGGTCCGACTTCGACGAGGAAGGCACGTCGCCGCACGTGAGGGACACACGAGAGAGCCGGCTGCTCCTGGTGCTGCTGGTCGCCATCGCGTTCGCGCTGATCACGGTGGATATCCGCGGCGGCGAGGACTCACCCCTCGACGGCGCCCGTCAGGCCGCCGCTTCCGTCTTCGGGCCCGTGGAGGACGGCGTCGCGTCCGCCGTCGACCCGGTCGGCAACGCCGTCGCGGCCGTACGGGAATCGGGCGACCGGCACGACCGGGTCCGCCGCCTGGAGGAAGAGAACACCAAACTCAAGCAAAAGCTCGGCAACGACTCCCGGAACCGCGCCCGCTCGGCCGAGCTCGACAAGCTGCTCAAGACCGCGGGCGCCGGCCAGTACGGCATCAAGGGCGCCCAGGTCATCGGCATCGGCGCCGCCCAGGGCTTCTCCTGGACCGTCACCCTCGACATCGGCAGCAACGACGGCATCCGCCGCGACATGACCGTCATCAACGGCGACGGGCTGGTCGGCCGGGTCACCACCGTCGGCTCCTCGACGGCGACCGTGCTGCTCGCCATCGACCCGGACTTCACCGTCGGCACCCGTATGGAGGGGGCGGGCGAGCTCGGCTTCGCCACCGGGCGCGGCGACCGCTCGCTCCATGTCCAGCTCCTCAACGGCAAGGCCCGGATCAAGCAGGGCGACCGGATGGTCACCTTCGGCTCCCAGGCGGACAAGCCGTTCGTCCCCGGAGTCCCGGTGGGCAAGGTCGTGCGCGTCGACCCCACCGGAGGGGATCTCACCCGCACGCTTCAAGTGCGCCCGTACGTGCGGTTCAGCAAGCTGGACATCGTCGGGGTCGTCGTCCAGCCGCCGCGCGGCAACCCGCGTGACACCGTGCTGCCGCCCAAGCCCGCGAAGCCCAAGCCGACGCCCACGGTCACCGTCACGGCCAACCCCTCCGCCACCGCCACGAGCCCGGCCGCCAACAGGAGCTGACCGATGCTGCACCTCAACCGGATCGTCCTGTCGACCTGCCTGGTGGTCTTCGCCCTCGTCGTCCAGATCTGCGTGCTGGCCCGGCTCCAACTGCCCGGCGCCGTCCCGGACCTGCTGCTGCTCGTCGTGCTCGGCCTCGCGCTCGTCTACGGCCACACCGGCGGTGCGCTCATCGGCTTCGCCGCGGGCCTGCTCGCCGACCTCGCCCCGCCCGCCGACCACGCGGTCGGCCGCTATGCCCTGGTGCTCTGTGTCATCGGCTATCTGGCGGGGCTCGCCAAGCCGGAGTCCGGCCAGCTCAGGTCGGCCACCGGGCCGATGCTGGTGGTCGTGGCGGCCGCCATCGGCGCCACGCTGCTGTACGCCGGGGTCGGCATCCTCGTCGGCGACGACGCGGCCCGTCAGGTGGGCCTGGGCAAGCTGCTGTTCACCGCGGCCCTCTACGACCTGCTGCTGGCGCCCTTCACGGTGCCGCTGATCATGGGGCTCGCCAGACGGGGTGAGAACGATCCGATGGCCGACAGCGCGGGCGGCGGCGGTGAGAGCCCGTCCCGCTGGATCAGCACGGCGGGTGGCGTCAGCACCGGCCGGATCGGCCGGATGAGCCGGCTGAGGCGTCCGGGCCGGGCGGCCCGGATCGGCAGCCAGCGCGGCGGGCTGCTGGCCCGCACCGGGAAGAACAGGACGGCTCGCATCAAGGGGGTCAAGCGCCTGTGAGCACCACCCTCCCCTCGCCCGCCGCCCTGCCCTCCGCCGTCGCCGTTCGTCCTCTCGTCGCCCACCACCGCCCTCAGGGGATGCCATGAGTAATATCCCCGAGACCGGACGGACCCCCCGGGTCACCATCCGGCTCGTCGGCCTCCAGATCCTGGTCTTCTCGCTGCTGCTGACCCTCGGCGGGCGCCTGTGGTACCTGCAGATCCGCAACGGCGACGAGTACACCGCCGAAGCCGCCAACAACCACGTCCAGCAGGTCGTCCACCCCGCCGTGCGCGGCTCCATACTGGACGCCCGCGGGGTGCCGCTCGCCGACAACGAGACCCGTCTGGTCGTCTCCGCCAGCCGCACCGAGCTGATGAAGATGCCGGACGACGGCAAGGCCGCCCTCACCCGCCTGGCCGACGTCCTGGGCATGAAGCCCAAGGACGTCATGGACAAGGTCCGGCTGTGCGACGCCAAGACCCCGCAGCCGTGCTGGAACGGCTCCCCGTACCAGCCCATCCCGATCACGGACGAGGCCAGTGCCAAGCAGGCGCTGCAGATCCGCGAGCGCGAAGAGGACTTCCCCGGCATCAGCGCCGAGCCCACCGCCGTGCGCCGCTACGCCGCTCCGGCCGGTTCCAACGCCGCCCAGGTGCTCGGCTATCTCTCCCCGGTCACCGATGAGCAGGTGAAGGAGGCCGAGCACACCAAGTCGCCGCTGCTCCGCTCGGACCAGGTCGGCAGCAACGGCCTCGAGCGCCAGTACGACAGCGAGCTGCGCGGCAAGGCCGGGGTGACCCGCTATGAGGTCGACAACCTCGGCCGTGTCATCGGTCAGCGGGAGAGCCAGCGGGCCCGTCCCGGCGACAACGTCGTCACCAGCATCGACTCGCGCGTCCAGTCGGTCGCGGAGAAGGAGCTGGAGCAGGCGATGCGGGACGCCCGCAAGCAGCACGACCGGAACACCGGCACCAACTACAAGGCGGACTCCGGCGCGGTCGTGGTCATGGAGGCCAAGACCGGCCGGGTGGTGGCCATGGCGTCCAACCCGACGTACGACCCCAACGCCTGGGTCGGCGGCATCTCCGGCAAGGACTACAAGCAGCTCACCGGCAAGAAGTCCAACTACCCGCTGCTCAACCGGGCGATCCAGGGCCAGGCGGCCCCCGGCTCGATCTTCAAGGTCGTCCCGACGACCGCCGCGATCAACGCCGGCTACTCCTTCAACGGACCGTATCCCTGCACCAGCTCGTTCAACATCGGCAGCCAGGTCTTCAAGAACTTCGAGTCCGAGAACTACGGCGGGATCAGCCTCGGCCGCGCGCTGGAGGTCTCCTGCGACACCGTCTTCTACCACCTGGCCTACGAGCAGTGGAAGAAGGACGGCGGCAACAAGCCCAAGAAGAAGCCGGGGGACTGGTTCTACCGGACCGCCCACCAGTTCGGCCTCGGTAAGGAGACCGGCATCGACCTCCCCAACGAGGTCACCGGCCGGGTCCCGGACCGCCAGTGGAAGAAGGACTACTGGAAGGCCAACAAGGACGCCTGGTGCAAGACCGGTAAGAAGGACGGGAACTACGGCCAGCGGATCGCCTACGAGAACTGCCTCGAGGGCATGAAGATGCGCGCCGGTGACTCCGTGAACTACTCCATCGGCCAGGGCGACACCCTCGTCACCCCGATCCAGATGGCCACCATCTACTCGGCCATCAGCAACGGCGGAACGCTCTACAACCCCACCATCGGCAAGGCGATCGTCAGCCCCGACGGCAAGGACGTCCGGGAGATCAAGCCGGAGTCGCACGGCAAGCTGCCGATGAAGGGCCAGACCCGCGACAAGATCGACAGCGCGCTCGCGGGCGTCGCCACCCGGGGCACCGCCGCCTGGCGGTTCCAGGGCTGGCCGCAGGACAAGATCCCGATGCACGCCAAGACCGGTACCGCGGAGGTCTACGGCAAGCAGACCACCTCGTGGTTCGCGACGTACACCAAGGACTACTCGATCGTCATGACGATCTCCCAGGGCGGTACCGGCTCCGGCGCCTCAGGCCCGGCCGTGCGCAAGATCTACAACGCGCTGTACGGGGTCGACGCCAAGGGCGGCATCGACAAGAAGAAGGCGCTGCTGCCCCAGCCGCAGCCCAACCTGCCGAAGATCTCCTCGGACGGCTCCATCGAGCCCCAGCCCCTGGGCAAGCAGTTCGAGGCGGCTTCCCGTGAGCGGCGGCGGGGAGGGGATTCGTGAGCGACGCACGCGCGGCCGCCGGGTCGCAGACGATGACGAAGGCCGCACCTCTGCGCCGCGCGGGCGACAGTGACATGAGCCGCTGCCGCGGCGGGGCGAACAGGAGGCAGCGGTGAGCGCGTCCACGCACGGATACTCCGTCCGCCGGTTCACCCCTGAGCGCGGCGCCTGGAGCAAGCTCATGGCGCGCGACTCCCTCGTGCGCCGCCTCGACTGGGTGCTGCTGCTCACCGCGCTGGCCCTGTCCGCGATCGGCGCGGCGCTCGTCTACTCCGCCACCCGCAACCGCACCGAGCTCAACCAGGGCGATCCGTACTACTTCCTGGTCCGGCACGCCCTCAACACCGGCATCGGGCTGCTGCTCGCCATCGGCACCGTCTGGCTGGGCCATCGCACCCTGCGCGGCGCGGTCCCGGTCCTCTACGGCCTGTCGGTCGTCCTCGTCCTCGCCGTGCTCACCCCGCTGGGCTCGACGATCAACGGGGCGCACGCATGGATCGTGGTCGGCGGCGGATTCTCCCTGCAGCCGGGTGAGTTCGCCAAGATCACGATCATCCTGGGCATGGCGATGCTGCTGGCCGCGCGCGTGGACGCGGGTGACCGGCTCAACCCCGACCACCGCACCGTCGTCCAGTCGCTCGGCCTGGCCGCACTGCCCATCGCGATCGTGCTGCTGATGCCGGACCTCGGCTCGGTGATGGTCATGGCGGTGATCGTGCTCGCTGTGCTGCTCGCCTCCGGCGCGTCCAACCGCTGGATCGCCGGGCTGATCCTGACGGCCGTGGTCGGCGCGCTGCTCATCTGGCAGCTGCACGTCCTCGACCAGTACCAGATCGACCGCTTCGCCGCGTTCGCCAACCCCGCGCTCGACCCGGCCGGGGTCGGCTACAACACCAATCAGGCGCGGATCGCGATCGGCTCGGGCGGTCTCACCGGTAAGGGGCTCTTCCACGGCACCCAGACCACCGGTCAGTTCGTCCCCGAGCAGCAGACCGACTTCGTCTTCACGGTCGCGGGGGAGGAGCTCGGCTTCCTCGGCGCGGGCCTGATCATCGTGCTGCTGGGGGTCGTGCTGTGGCGCGCCTGCCGGATCGCGCGCGACACCACGGAGCTGTACGGGACCGTCGTCGCGGCCGGGATCATCGCCTGGTTCGCCTTCCAGTCGTTCGAGAACATCGGGATGACGCTGGGCATCATGCCGGTGGCCGGTCTGCCGCTGCCGTTCGTCTCCTACGGCGGAACCTCGATGTTCGCCGTCTGGATCGCGATCGGGCTGCTGCAGTCCATCCGGGTGCAGAGGCCCGTCTCCGCTTAGGGCTGATTGGCCCGAGTTCGGGTACGTGACACCACATGGTGGACACGAAGCAGGAGATAGAACGCAAGTACGAGGCCACCGCCGAAGAAGCCGGTCCGTCCGGGCGACCCGACCTGCCGGGTCTGCCCGAACTGACCGGGGCGGGTCCGGTCGCGACCGTGGTGAGCCGCGGTGTCGCGACCCTGGAGGCCACCTACTACGACACCCCCGGGCGACGGCTGCTGGCCGACGGCATCACCCTGCGCCACCGCACCGGCGGCGCCGACGAGGGCTGGCATCTGAAGCTGCCCGTCGGCCAGGACACCCGCGAGGAGCTGCAGGCGCCGCTCGGTACCGAGGTGCCCGCCGAGATGGCCGCGCTGCTGCGCTCGCGGGTCCGCCACGATCCGCTGCGCCCGCTCGCCCATCTGCACACCGAGCGGGACCGCAAGGACCTGGTGGACGCCGATGGCACCGTGCTCGCCGAGGTGGCCGTCGACCGCGTGACGGCCCGGCGGCTGGCGCCGGAGGAGAGCGAGCCGGTGCGGTGGACCGAGGTCGAGGTCGAGCTCGCCGAGGGCCGGGGCCACGATCAGCGGCTGCTCGACGCGGTCGAGGGGCGGCTGCGCGACGGCGGTCTGCACCGCGCCGACAGCCCCTCCAAGCTCGCCAAGGCCCTGGCCGAGACGGAGAAGGTCGCGGTCGCGGTCGAGACCGGCGGAGGCGGGCCCGGCCGGTCCGCCAAGCCCGGGAAGCCCGCGAAGAGCGCCCGTCAGGTCGAGGAGGCCGCGTCGGCGGTCCGGCGGCCGCTCGGCGCCGACGATGTCGTCCTGGACTACGTACGCCGTCAGATCGACGCCATGGTGCGGCTCGACCCCGCCGTGCGCAGGGACCTGCCGGACGCGGTGCACCGGATGCGGGTCGCCACCCGCCGGCTGCGCAGCGCCTTCCGCTCCTACCGCAAGGTCCTGGACCGTACGGTGACCGATCCGATCGGCGACGAGCTGAAGTGGCTGGCCGGTGAGCTCGGCCTGGAGCGCGACCGCGAGGTGCTCACCGAGCACCTCGAAGGCCGTCTCGCCGAGCTGCCGGACGACCTCCGGCTCGGCCCGGTGCCGGCCCGGCTGCAGCACTGGTCGCAGGGGCGGCGCGAGGGCGCCCGCGCGGCCGTCCTGGGCGCGCTGGACAGCGAGCGCTATCTCACGCTCCTGGACACCCTCGACGCCCTGGTGGCCGCTCCGCCGCTGCGCCCCGCCGCCGCGAAGCCGGCCGCGCCGGTGGTCGTGGGGGCCGTGCTGCGCGACTACGAGCGGCTCGCCACCCGTATGACCACCGCCCTGGAGACGCCGCCGGGGACGGACCGCGACGTCGCCGTCCATCAGGCCCGTAAGGCCGCCAAGCGCGTCCGCTACGCCGCCGAGACGGCCCGGCCCGCGCTCGGCAAGCCCGCCAAGAAGTTCGCCCGCCGTATGCAGGCCGTACAGGACGTGCTCGGCGACCACCAGGACAGCGTCGTCGTGCGCGAGGCGCTGCAGGCGCTGGCCACCCAGGCCCATGGCGCGGGGGAGAGCGACTTCACCTTCGGCCTGCTGTACGGCAGGGAGGAGGCGCGGGCCGCCGCCCGCGAGCGCGAGCTGCCCGGTCTGTGGGCCGATGTCTCCCGCAAGAAGCACCGGGCGGCCCTGGAGGCATAGCTCCGTGGCGAGGGAGTCCGGCGCGGCAGGTACGCTAGAGGGTCACCCCTGTCAGCTTCACGAAAGTCCGCGATGTCTGTCGAGTCGGTCTTCCCACAGCTCGAGGCCCTGCTGCCGCATGTGCAGAAGCCCATCCAGTACGTAGGTGGCGAGCTCAATTCCACTGTCAAGCCGTGGGAGAGCTGCGACGTCCGCTGGTCGCTCATGTACCCGGACGCCTACGAGGTCGGTCTCCCCAACCAAGGCGTCATGATCCTTTATGAGGTCCTCAACGAGCGCGAGGGCGTGCTCGCCGAGCGCACCTACAGCGTGTGGCCGGACCTCGAGGAGCTGATGCGCGAGCACAAGGTGCCGCAGTTCACCGTGGATTCGCACCGCCCGGTGTCCGCGTTCGACTTCCTCGGCGTCTCCTTCTCCACCGAGCTGGGGTACACCAACCTGCTCACCGCGCTCGACCTGGCGGGCATCCCGCTGGACGCCCGGGACCGCACCGAGGACCACCCCGTCGTGGTCGCGGGCGGCCACGCCGCGTTCAACCCGGAGCCGATCGCCGACTTCATCGACTGCGCGGTGATCGGCGACGGTGAGCAGGCCGTGCTCGACATGACCGCGATCCTCCGCGACTGGAAGGCCGAGGGCCGCCCGGGCGGCCGCGACGAGCTGCTCTTCCGCCTCGCCCGCACCGGCAGCGTCTACGTCCCGAAGTTCTACGACGTGGAGTACCTGGCCGACGGGCGGATCGCGCGCGTCGTGCCGAACCGCTCGGGCGTGCCGTGGCGGGTGTCCAAGCACACCGTCATGGACCTCGACGAGTGGCCCTACCCGAAGCAGCCGCTGGTGCCGCTGGCCGAGACCGTCCATGAGCGGATGTCGGTGGAGATCTTCCGCGGCTGCACCCGCGGCTGCCGCTTCTGCCAGGCGGGCATGATCACTCGCCCGGTGCGCGAGCGGTCGATCACCGGAATCGGCGAGATGGTCGACAAGGGGCTGAAGGCCACCGGCTTCGAGGAGGTCGGCCTGCTGTCGCTCTCCTCCGCCGACCACACCGAGATCGGCGACATCGCCAAGGGCCTCGCCGACCGGTACGAGGAGGACAAGATCGGCCTGTCCCTCCCGTCGACCCGGGTGGACGCCTTCAACATCGACCTCGCCAACGAGCTGACCCGCAACGGGCGCCGTTCGGGCCTCACCTTCGCCCCCGAGGGCGGCAGTGAGCGCATCCGTAAGGTCATCAACAAGATGGTCTCCGAAGAGGACCTCATCCGTACGGTGGCCACCGCGTACGGCAACGGCTGGCGGCAGGTGAAGCTGTACTTCATGTGCGGTCTGCCCACCGAGACCGACGACGATGTGCTGCAGATCGCCGACATGGCGACCAAGGTCATCGCCAAGGGCCGCGAGGTGTCCGGCAAGAACGACATCCGCTGCACCGTCTCGATCGGTGGTTTCGTCCCCAAGCCGCACACCCCCTTCCAGTGGGCCCCGCAGCTGAGCGCCGAGGAGACCGACGCCCGGCTGGAGAAGCTGCGCGAGAAGATCCGCGGCGACAAGAAGTACGGCCGCTCGATCGGCTTCCGCTACCACGACGGCAAGCCCGGCATCGTCGAGGGTCTGCTCTCGCGCGGCGACCGCCGGGTGGGCGCGGTCATCCGCGCCGTCTATGAGGATGGCGGCCGCTTCGACGGCTGGCGTGAGCACTTCTCGTACGACCGGTGGATGGAGTGCGCCGAGCGGGCCCTGCCCCAGTTCGGCCTCGACCTCGACTGGTACACCACGCGCGAGCGCACCTACGAGGAGGTCCTGCCCTGGGACCACCTCGACTCGGGCCTCGACAAGGACTGGCTGTGGGAGGACTGGCAGGACTCGCTCGACGAGACCGAGGTCGACGACTGCCGCTGGACCCCCTGCTTCGACTGCGGCGTCTGCCCGCAGATGCAGACCGAGATCCAGATCGGCCCCACCGGCCGGAAGCTGCTGCCGCTGTCGGTGAAGTAGCCGTCGGTGACGTAGCCGTCCGGCGGCCCTCCGTCACCGGGGGGCTCACAAAGTAGGCTGGAAGAGACCGGGGCCCCGCGGCCCTGGTGCTCGACCGCAAGAAAGCACAAGGAGACAGTCCCCTGGGCAAGCGACAGCCCGAAGGCCCGCCGCCCGCTCCCGCGGTGCAGCGCATCCGTTTGCGTTACACCAAGCGCGGCCGCCTCCGGTTCACCAGCCACCGCGACTTCCAGCGCGCCTTCGAGCGGGCGCTGCGCCGCGCCGAGGTGCCGATGGCCTACTCGGCGGGCTTCACCCCGCATCCGAAGGTGTCCTACGCCAATGCCGCACCCACCGGCACCGGCAGCGAGGCGGAGTACCTGGAGATCCAGCTGACCGAGGCGCGCGACCCCGAGAAGCTCCGGGCGCTGCTCAACGAGTCGCTGCCCGCGGGGCTCGATGTGATCGAGTCCGTGGAGGCCCGCACCTCGGGGCTTGCCGACCGGCTGCAGGCCTCCGTATGGGAGATCCGGCTCGACCAGGTCGCCCGGGCGGACGCCGAGCGTGCCGCCGCCGCCTTCCTCGAGGCCGACACGGTCGAGGTGGAGCGCCGGACGAAAAACGGGTTGCGAACCTTCGACGCCCGTGCGGCGGTGGCCCGGCTGGAGGTGCTTCCGCCCCGGGGCGATAGGCCCGGAGACGCTGGCTGTGCGATACTGCGGCTGGTGGTACGGCATCTGACACCTGCCGTGCGACCCGACGACGTCCTGTCCGGTCTCCGCGCTACGGCCGACCTGGCGCCGCCGGTCCCCGCAGCGGTGACCAGGCTGGCGCAGGGGCTGCTCGATGAGGAGTCCGGCACGGTGACCGACCCGCTCGCGCCCGATCGCGAGGCAGTTCAGGCCGCCCCAACCACGGCCGCCGAGCTGACCGCCGCGATGGCGCCGGGAGGTTCCGCGTAGGGCCGCCGTCGATGCGCCGCCGATGCACTTGGGAGCCACCCGGGTCCGGCTGGCGCACTGACCAGGAGACTTTCGCCGGTCCCGACACATTCGGTCCCGGTGAGCGAGACGACAGCTCCCGTGCGGCGACCGCGCCCCGGGCGGCGGCAGACGCGCACAGTGCGCGGGTTGCCGGCCGGAGGCAGGCGCGGCGCCCGGGAGCGTGACGGGAGAAACGCCCGCATGCTCGAACCAATTGAGCCGACCCAACCTGTCCAGCCCCTTGAGCCGTCCGCGCCGCGTGCCGCGGCGCCCGGGGATCCCATCGAGAGCACGCCCAGCGACACCCTGCCGCCGCGCCGCCGCCGTGCGGCCTCCCGCCCGGCAGGACCGCCGGTCGGCGGAGTGAGCGGCGCCGAGGTCACCACGCCCTCGTCGCCGGCCATACCGGCCGATCAGATCGTCGCCATCGCCGCGTCCGAGGCCGCTTCCGAGCCCGTCGCCGCCGGTGCCGCCGTGGTCACCGCGAGCGGATCCGCATCCGGGTCCGACACCGAATCCGCCGCTCCGCCCGCCCGTGCGCGGCGTCGGGTGGCGCGCAAGGCGACGGCTCCGGCGGGTTCGCCGGAGGCCGCGGAGACCGTGGTGACGGCCGATGCCGGCCGTGGCGGCGAGGAGCCCCGGGCCGCCGCCGAGCCCGTGGCGGAGGCCGCCCCCGAGGCCGCTCCGCCCGCCCGTACGCGCCGCCGTGCGACCCGTAAGGCGACCGCCCCGGCGGGTGCGCCCGCGGAGGCCGCGGCGCCGGAGCAGGCCAGCGAACCCGAGCGGGCCGAGGAGCCTACGGCGGCTCCGGAGGCCGAGGCGGAGACCGCGCCCGCGGCCCCTGCCCGTACGCGCCGCCGTGCGAGCCGTAAGGCCACGGCCCCCGCGGGCCCGCCGCAGGCGGAGGCCGCCGACGCGGACGCGTCGTCTGCGGCGGCCGCTGGTGGCAGTGGTGACGAGGCCACGGCCCCAGCCGCAGTCGCAGCCGATGCCCCGGCCGACGATGCCCCGGCCGACGAGGCGCCGCGCACCCGTGCGCGTCGTCGTGCGGCCCGTAAGGCGACCGCTCCGGCGGGTGCGCCCGCGGAGGCGGAGGCCGTGGAGCCGACAGAGCCCGATGAGGCCGTGGAGGCCGCCGAGGCCCAGGCCGAGGCGGAGACCGTGCCCCCGGCGCCCGCCCGTACCCGCCGCCGTGCGAGCCGTAAGGCCACCGCCCCCGCCGGAGCGCCCGCGGAGGCCGAGGCCGCCGAGGAGCCCGCCGCCGAGCAGCGGGGCGAGAGCGCCGAGGAGCCCGCCGGTGCGCCGGCCGAGGAGGCGCCGCGCGGCCGCGCCCGCCGCCGCGCCACCCGGGGCAGCACCGCCGAGGAGCCGGGCAGCGCTCCGGAGCCGCAGGCCGCCGAGGCCGAGGCCCCGGCCGCCGAGGCCGAGCCGGAGCCCGCGCCCCGTTCGCGGCGCCGGGCGGTCCGCCCGCCGACGGCCGTGTTCCAGGCGCCGGTCTTCACCGAGCCGGTCTTCCAGACGCCGGAGAGCGCCGCCGCCGAGGCCGCCGCCGCGCTGGAGGAGCCCGAGGAGGAGGAAGAGGAGCAGACGGTGGCCGAGGAGACCACCGAGGTCGTCGAGCCCGAGGTGACCACCGGCCGCCGTCGGCGCCGCCGCCGTGGCGGTGAGCCCGCCGAGGAGCAGCCGGAGACAGAGGCCGCCGAGCCCGAGGCCGCCGAGGCCGAGTCCGGTCAGCCCGAGGGCGAGCACGGCGATGAGGAGCAGGGCGACCGTCCGGCCCGTCGCCGCCGCCGTGGCGGGCGGCGTCGCCGCCGGGGCGAGGCCGCCGAGGGCGAGGGTGCCGAGGGGCGCTCCGAGACCGAGACCGGTGAGCGCTACGAGGACGAGTCGTCCGCCGAGGGCGAGGGCGACGAGGAGCAGGGCGAGGGCCGGGACGAGGCGGACGCCGAGGCCGGTGAGCACGGCGGCTCCGGCAGCACCAGCAGCCGTCGTCGCCGTCGGCGCCGCCGTCGCAGCGGTGACGCGGTCGAGGCGGAGGCGGGCGGTGACGACCCGGAGCGTACGGTCGTCAAGGTCCGCGAGCCCCGGGAGCCCCGTGAGCGGCGCGGCAAGGAGTCCGAGTCCGGCGCCGACGAGGTGCAGTCGATCAAGGGATCGACGCGTCTCGAGGCCAAGAAGCAGCGCCGTCGCGAGGGCCGTGAGCAGGGCCGACGCCGCGTTCCGATCATCACCGAGGCCGAGTTCCTGGCCCGCCGCGAGGCGGTCGAGCGGGTCATGGTCGTCCGGCAGAACGGCGACCGTACCCAGATCGGCGTGCTGGAGGACAACGTCCTCGTCGAGCACTTCGTGAACAAGGAGCAGGCGACCAGCTACGTCGGCAACGTCTACCTGGGCAAGGTCCAGAACGTGCTGCCGTCGATGGAGGCCGCCTTCGTCGACATCGGCAAGGGCCGCAACGCCGTGCTGTACGCGGGCGAGGTGAACTTCGAGGCGCTGGGGCTCTCCAACGGGCCGCGCCGCATCGAGACCGCCCTGAAGTCCGGCCAGTCCGTCCTGGTGCAGGTCACCAAGGACCCGATCGGCCACAAGGGCGCCCGGCTGACCAGCCAGGTCTCCCTCCCGGGCCGCTATCTGGTCTATGTGCCCGAGGGCTCGATGACCGGCATCAGCCGCAAGCTGCCCGACACCGAGCGGGCGCGGCTGAAGCAGATCCTCAAGAAGATCGTCCCCGAGGACGCGGGCGTGATCGTCCGCACCGCCGCCGAGGGGGCGAGCGAGGACGAGCTGTCCCGCGACGTCGCCCGGCTGCAGGCGCAGTGGGAAGAGATCAAGAAGAAGTCGAAGAGCGGCAACGCCCCGTCGCTGCTCTACGGCGAGCCCGACATGACCGTCCGGGTCGTCCGCGACATCTTCAACGAGGACTTCTCCAAGGTCATCGTCAGCGGTGACGACGCCTGGGAGACCATCCACGGCTATGTCTCGCATGTGGCCCCCGACCTCGCCGACCGGCTCCAGAAGTGGACCTCGGACGTCGACGTCTTCGCCACCTACCGGATCGACGAGCAGCTGATGAAGGCGCTGGACCGCAAGGTCTGGCTGCCCAGCGGCGGCTCGCTGGTGATCGACCGGACCGAGGCGATGGTCGTCATCGACGTCAACACCGGCAAGTTCACCGGCCAGGGCGGCAACCTGGAGGAGACGGTCACCAGGAACAACCTGGAGGCGGCCGAGGAGATCGTGCGCCAGCTGCGGCTGCGCGACCTCGGCGGCATCATCGTGATCGACTTCATCGACATGGTGCTGGAGTCCAACCGCGATCTGGTGCTGCGCAGGCTGCTGGAGTGCCTGGGCCGGGACCGTACGAAGCACCAGGTGGCGGAGGTCACCTCGCTCGGCCTGGTCCAGATGACCCGTAAGCGGGTCGGCCAGGGGCTGCTGGAGTCCTTCTCCGAGTCCTGTGTGCACTGCAACGGCCGCGGCGTGATCGTCCACATGGACCAGGCGTCGGCCGCCGGCGGCGGTGGCGGCAAGCGCAAGAAGAAGAAGTCGGCCGGTGCCGCCCAGCAGCCGGCCGAGCAGGAGCAGGCCGCCGTGGCCGAGGCCGAGCCGGAGGACGTCACCGAGGCGGCGGCCGAGATCGTGGCGGAGGCCACCCAGCCGAAGCGGGAGCCCGAGCCGGTCTTCGCCGCCGACGAGGAGCTGTACAGCAGCGCCGCGGAGGCCGAGGCCGCCGCGACCCGTGGCCGTACGCGCCGCCGTGCCACCCGTAAGGCGTCCGCCCCGGCGGGTGCCCCGAAGGCCGCCAAGGAGCCGGAGGGCTCGGTGGTCGTGGTGGCCGACGAGCCGAAGGAGGCGCCCGAGGCGGAGCCGGAGGCGGTCGCCGAGGCCCCCGCTCCCGTCGAGGAGCCGGAGTCCGCGGCCCCGCTGGAGGCCGTTCCCGCGCCGCGTACGCGCCGTCGGGTGACCCGTAAGGTGACCGCCCCCGCGGGCTCGCCCACGGGCTCCGAGGAGGCGGCCGTGGTGGTCGTGAGCGGGTCTTCGGCGGAGTCGGAGCCCGAGCCGAAGGCGGAGGCGGCGCCCGAGGGCGAGGCCGAGCCCGAGGCGCCGGCGAAGAAGACCGCCCGTAAGGCGGCCGCCAAGAAGGCCCCCGCCAAGAAGACGGCGGCCAAGAAGACCGCCGAGAAGAAGACGGCGGCGAAGAAGACGGCGGCCAAGAAGACCACGGCGAAGAAGACGACCGCCAAGAAGACGGCGACGAAGAAGACCGCCGCGGCGGAGCAGCAGACTCCGCAGTCGGTCTCGGCCGCCGCCGACGACTGACCCGGCCCTACGGCCGACCGGGGGCACCCTGCCACGTGGCAGGGTGCCCCTCCGGGCTCTGGTAGCCTTAACCTTCGGCGTCTATACGCCAAACCCCTGAGCACATCCCTTCCGCTTCGCCGGAAGAGGCCGTTCGGCCGATGGTGAATCGCATGAATCCCTCGGTTGTCACGACCCCCCGTGGGCCGTGTTGGGCGGCTGGCATCAGAGGTCCTGATTTCTAGCGAGAGAGTGAGAACCGCGTGTACGCAATCGTGCGCACCGGCGGCCGCCAGCAGAAGGTGGCCGTGGGCGATGTCATCGAGGTCGACCGTCTGGCCAGCAGCAAGGTCGGCGACACCGTCGAGCTCTCGACTCTGCTCGTTGTCGACGGCGATGCCGTCACCAGCGACCCGTGGGTGCTGGCCGGCGTGAGGGTTCACGCCGAGGTCGTCGATCACCACAAGGGTGAGAAGATCGACATCCTGAAGTACAAGAACAAGACCGGTTACCGGAAGCGGATCGGCCACCGCCAGCTGCACACCGCGCTGAAGATCACCGGCATCGACTCGGCTGCGAAGTAAGGGACTGAGGAGAGATGGCACACAAGAAGGGCGCATCGTCCACTCGGAACGGTCGCGACTCCAACGCCCAGCGGCTCGGCGTCAAGCGCTTCGGCGGCCAGACCGTCAACGCGGGCGAGATCCTGGTCCGCCAGCGCGGCACGCACTTCCACCCGGGCACGGGTGTCGGCCGCGGCGGCGATGACACGCTGTTCGCGCTGGCCGCCGGTGCGGTGCAGTTCGGCACCAGCCGGGGCCGCAAGGTCGTGAACATCGTCCCCGTCGCTGAGTAATCAGCCCGGGCGACATCGCACAGCCTTTCCGAGGGCGGACCGCTCTTCCCGTGACGGGAAGCGGGTCCGCCCTCGGCGCGTTACGAGCGTGAGGCACATCAGAACACCCCTGAATCCGCATTAACTGGAGGCACCCGTCATGACCACCTTCGTGGACCGCGTCGAACTGCACGTCGCCGCGGGTAACGGGGGCCACGGCTGCGCCTCCGTGCACCGGGAGAAGTTCAAGCCGCTCGGGGGGCCGGACGGGGGCAACGGCGGCCGGGGCGGCGATGTGATCCTGGTCGTGGACCAGTCCGTCACCACGCTCCTCGACTACCACCACAGCCCCCACCGCAAGGCCACCAACGGCAAGCCCGGCGAGGGCGGGAACCGCTCCGGCAAGGACGGCACCGACCTGATCCTGCCGGTCCCGGACGGCACCGTCGTCCTCGACAAGCAGGGCAATGTGCTGGCCGATCTGATCGGGCAGGGCACCACCTACATCGCCGCCCAGGGCGGCCGCGGCGGCCTCGGCAACGCGGCGCTGGCCTCGGCCCGCCGTAAGGCCCCCGGCTTCGCGCTGCTGGGTGAGCCGGGTCACTCCGGGGATGTCGTCCTCGAGCTCAAGACCGTCGCGGACGTGGCCCTCGTCGGCTACCCGAGCGCCGGCAAGTCATCGCTGATCTCGGTGCTCTCGGCCGCCAAGCCGAAGATCGCCGACTATCCGTTCACCACGCTGGTGCCCAACCTCGGTGTGGTCACGGCCGGTTCGACCGTCTACACCATCGCGGACGTCCCCGGCCTGATCCCCGGCGCCAGCCAGGGCAAGGGGCTGGGCCTGGAGTTCCTGCGCCATGTCGAGCGCTGCTCGGTGCTGGTGCATGTGCTGGACACCGCGGCCCTGGAGTCCGAGCGCGATCCGCTGACCGACCTCGATGTCATCGAGGCGGAGCTGGCCCAGTACGGCGGTCTGGACGACCGGCCGCGGGTCGTCGTGCTCAACAAGGTCGACATCCCCGAGGGCCAGGACCTCGCCGACATCATCCGGCCCGATCTGGAGGCCCGCGGCTACCAGGTCCTCGAGGTCTCGGCGGTCGCCCACCTCGGCCTCAAGGAGCTGTCCTTCGCCCTGGCGCAGATCGTCGCGGAGGCGCGGGCCGCCAAGCCGCAGGAGGAGGCGACCCGGATCGTCATCCGGCCGAAGGCCGTGGACGACGCGGGCTTCAGGGTCGTCGCCGAGGAGGGCTTCTACCGCGTGCTGGGCGAGAAGCCCGAACGCTGGGTCCGCCAGACCGACTTCGCCAACGACGAGGCCGTCGGTTACCTCGCCGACCGCCTGGCCCGTCTCGGCGTCGAGGACGAGCTGGTGAAGGCGGGCGCCCACTCGGGCGACGAGGTCGTCATCGGCCCCGCGGACGACGCGGTCGTCTTCGACTGGGAGCCGAGCCTGGCGACCGGCGCGGAGATGCTGGGCCGCCGCGGCGAGGATCACCGCTTCGACGCCCCGCGTCCGGCCGCTCAGCGGCGGCGTGAGCGGGATGTGGAGCGGGACGAGGCGGAGCAGGAGTACGACGCGTTCAAGCCGTTCTGAGGGGGCGCGGGCCGTGCCGGGCGGGCTGCGCCGGGGCGCGTGCCGTGCGTAGCCGCCCCCCGGCCCCACGTGGGCTCTGAGCGGTCTGTGAGGGCGTCTCCGCGCCGCCCGGCAGGTGGCACGACGAAGGGCCCGGGAGGGATCTCCCGGGCCCTTCGTCGTCGCTCTCGGCGGTCGCGCTCAGCCGCGTACGGCCGGTCTCAGACCGTCGCGGTCTCCTCCGGCTCCGGCGAGCCGGGCTCCAGCTCCATCTCCTCCGCCGCGTCCCGGGCCTCACGCTGCGAGGGGATCTCGTCGGACAGCCGGGTGGCCATCCGGGCCCGGCGCTCGTCGGCCTTGTCGCACAGCGCCTGCGTGGCCTGGTTGAAGCGCACCAGCGACGGCGGGTCGGACGGGCCCAGCAGATGCACCTTCAGCTCGGAGCGGGCGGCCGCGAGGGTGTCCTTCTCGGGGTCGCGGACGGCTTCCAGCAGTGCGGCCATGCCCTCGGCCTCCGGGCTGAGGATCGTGGCGGCGCGCACCGTCGGGAAGCCCGCCCGGAACTCCTCCTCCGTCATCCCGCTGGTGTTCGCCACCGCGTACGGCTTCTCGCTCGTCAGGTAGTCCGAGACCACGCTGGAGACATCGCTGATCAGCACGTCGGCCTGGTTGAAGCAGGTGAAGATCGCCGGACGCGGACCGGTGACGGTCTGGTGCTCCCAGACCGGCAGCGAGGCCCAATAGGCGCTCTCCCAGGCGGTCGTGGCCGCGGCGACGGCCGCCGCGCGGTCGCCGTCCGGGGCCCCCTGGAGCTTCATGCGCTCGACCTCGTCCGCGCTGGGGCGGAAGGCGGTGCTGGTGAGCCGGTTGAGTGCATCGGCGCACCGGGCCAGCTCGGCGGCGGCCTCCGGGCCGGGGCGGTCGCCGGTGCGCTTGGTGTTGGCCTCGGCGATCATCGCCCTGATGCGGTCGTTGGCGCGGCCCGCGCGCGGGTCCACCGAGCCGGTCATCGGGTGCGGCTTGTACAGCAGGCGCACCTTGGGGTCGGTGAGCAGCTCGCGGACGATGTTCTCACCGGCCAGGATCACCGAGGTGTTGCCGGGGTTGCCGTCCCAGCCCTCCCAGGTCGGCGCGTACAGCACGGTGGTGAAGTGTTCCGTACCGGCTCCGCCGAGGGCGCCGGTGGGCACGCCCGCGTAGGGGCGGATGGGGGCCAGCTGCGGCCGTCCGACCTCCACGACGTCCTTGTCCTCGACGCCGATGTCGGCGAGCTGGTAGCGCTCGCGCGCCGCCGGGCCCGCGACCCACACCTCGTCGTACGCCTTGGCGTACGGGTTGCAGCTGGAGAGCTTGTCGCTCTCGCCGTGGTTGATGAAGGCGTGCTTGATCGAGGGGATGCGCAGCACCTGCGAGGTCTTGCCGGAGTTGGCCGGGTGCAGCAGCACCTTGAGCGTCGAGTGCTCCAGACGCATCAGATGGGCCACCTTGGGGAGGCAGATGACCGGCACGTCCGTGGCCTCGATCTTCTGCACCATGAACCGCTCACGGAGCACGATGATCGGCTTGCCGTCGAGCGCGGCGAGCGTGGAGAGCCACATGTTCGCCTGGTACGCCGAGGAGTTGCCGCCGGAGAAGTACATGCCCACGGTCGGCTGGTAGTCGGCCAGCCACTTGTCGAGCCACCGCAGGGCGGCGGCCTCGTTGGCCACGCGCTTGCGCGGCAGCATCCAGGTGGCGAGGTGCGCCGTGCCACCGATGCCGATCAGCAGCGCGATCGCCAGACCGGCACCGCCCCAGACGGCGTCCTTGGTGCCGGCGGTTACCAGCAGACCGGCGGTGGCCGGCGCGGCGAGACGCAGCAGACGGCGCCCGTGCTGACGGGCGAACAGCCGCGGCGGGGCCTCGCTCAGGCGCAGCGCGGACGCGTCGATGTTGCGCGTGACGAACGGCAGCTGCCGGCTCCGGCGGACCAGGATGGCCGCCGCCTGGCAGGCGAAGTGCACCAGGTAGAAGAGCAGCAGTCCCACGGTCAGGGGTGCCTGCTCGTGCAGGGGATTGATGCCCTCGATGCGCAGCAGCCCGACCATGATGAGCATGTCGCGGAACAGCTGGCGCACCGTGACGTCAAGGCGGATCTTGCCCAGCAGTGCCAGCAGGCCGGGCTGCTTGTGCTGAAGGAAGAGATCGAGCGCGAGACCGCACGCCGAGGCGGCGATGAAAAGCGGTACGTTCGGAAGCACGGCGCCGACGAGCTGTGTGGCGAAGAACACGAGCATCGCGAGCAGCGCCGTCAGCTGTACGACCCGGCGTGGGGCGATTCCGGCAGAGGGCACGGGGTGGGCTCCTGGCAGGAGGGCGAGGGACTGATGGGGGGACCCCTGACCGTATGCCGCCGCCCCGCCCGGTGACAATCCGCGCCGGTGCCAACCGGTCGCAATCGGTGTCAATGGTCACCCGAGGGAGCCCGCGGGGCGCTCGCGCCGGTGCGTGAGGCGGTGTGCGCGGATGGTGTCCGGGGGCTGAAATGCCGAGGCGGGCCGGGCCTCGTCTGTCGTAGATTGCCCCCTTGTCATGATGAGTGTGTAGGGCATGCGTTTCTTCGGGACGTGTGGTGAGCCGGGGACGAGCAGGGGAGCGGCGTGGCGGAGCAGGACGGGTCGGCGGTACGGGACGAGGTGGCCGCCGCCCGGAGGATCGTGGTCAAGGTCGGTTCGTCCTCCCTCACCACCGCGGCGGGGGGCCTGGACGCGGACCGCGTGGACGCGCTGGTCGACGTGCTCGCCAAGGTGCTCGACGGCGACGGTAAGGGCGACGGCGGCAGGGACGGCGACGGTAAGGGCGGAGCGGGTGGCAAGGAGATAGTGCTGGTCTCCTCCGGTGCCATCGCCGCCGGCCTTGCGCCGCTCGGCCTGGACCGGCGCCCGCGCGACCTCGCCCGCCAGCAGGCGGCCGCGAGCGTCGGGCAGGGGCTCCTGGTGGCCCGCTACACCGCCTCCTTCGCGCGCTACGGGCGCCGGGTCGGCCAGGTGCTGCTCACCACGGACGACACCAGCCGCCGCGCCCACTACCGCAACGCCACCCGCACCCTGGACCAGCTGCTGGCCATGGGCGCGCTGCCGATCGTCAACGAGAACGACACGGTGGCCACGGACGAGATCCGGTTCGGTGACAACGACCGGCTCGCGGCCCTGGTCGCCCATCTCGTACGGGCGGATCTGCTGGTGCTGCTCTCCGATGTGGACGGCCTCTACGACGGGGACCCCAGGACCCCCGGCACCTCCCGGATCGACGAGGTCCGGGGGCCCGAGGACCTGGACGGTGTCTCCATCGGCAGCGCGGGCCGCTCCGGAGTGGGCACCGGTGGCATGGTCACCAAGGTCGAGGCGGCCCGGATCGCCACCGCGGCCGGGGTTCCGGTGGTGCTCACCTCCGCCAGCCGGGCGGGTGACGCCCTGCTCGGCCGCCATACGGGCACCTTCTTCCACCGCACCGGCCGCCGCTCCGCGAACCGGCTGCTGTGGCTCGCCCACGCCTCCGCGCCGCGTGGCGCCCTGACCCTGGACGACGGCGCGGTGCGGGCCGTCGTGGAGCGGCGCACCTCGCTGCTGCCGGCCGGGATCGCGGCCGTGGAGGGCGAATTCACCGCCGGTGACCCGGTCGAGCTGCGGGACACCCGGGGCCGCCCCGTGGCCCGTGGGCTGGTGAACTTCGACGCCAAGGAGATTCCCCAGCTGATCGGCCGCTCGACCCGGGACCTGGCCCGGGAACTCGGCCCGGCCTACGAGCGCGAGGTGGTCCACCGCGACGACCTCGTCGTCCTGGACTGAGCCGCCTCGTCGTCCTGGACCGAGCCGCTCCGGCGGCCCGAGCGCCCCGGCGGGGCACCTCCCGGCGGTGGCCGGCGGAGAACCGAGCCCGAGGAAAACACCCACCTCCGAAAAACCTCAAAAGCGCCCCGCGGGCGGGCGAGGGCTGGTCAACTTTGTTCAACGGGGTCGCGCGGGGCAGCGCGCCGGCTGTGGGAGACGCGGCGGAGACCGAGCGGAACGCCGCCGCCATGGCACCGTCACGAGTGCTCCGCCCGCGCGTGAGCGGAGCAGCGAGTTACAGGAGGCCGCCGGTGAGACGAGGGCGCCCGGGGGCGTCGCCCAGAGGGGCGGCGGAGCGCACCCTGACCAGTGTCGGAGCGGGCGACGCCGCGACCGGCGACGCCATGGCGCACGCCGCCGAGCGCGGCGAGGCGTCCCGGCTGTGGTACATCACCCTCAGCGTCTCGGGGAGCGAGGCGCCGCTGCGGGAGGTCCGCAGGGCTCTGGAGCAGCTGGCCCATGACCATCCGTTCCTGCTGACCAGCCGCTATGCGGTCGATCACGCCGAGATCCGCTACTGGGAAGAGGCCCGTGATCTGCACGACGCCGCGGCGGTCGCGCTGCGGCTGTGGGGCGAGCACCGGGCCTCGGCCAAACTGCCGCCCTGGGAGATCGTGGGGCTCGAGGTCATCGACCGTGATACGTACCACCAGCGGGTCGCGGAGGGGTACGGACCGCCACCGGCCTCCCCGGTGGGCGTGCATCCGTTCTGAGGACGGATGTGCGGCGCCGGGATGTGAGAACGCCATCTCGAACTGCGGAATAGCGCGCGGCTTCCGCCCGTCGGCTCAGTACGCTTCGTGCATGACCAGCGCACCCACGTCGCCGCTCACCGACCCCTGGCCGAAGTCCCCGGTCCTCCAGGCCGCCTACCGGTCCCGGGCCGCTGCCGCCGATCTCGCGCCATTGCCGCGCGCCGTCAAGGACGACGCGCTGCTCGCGATGGCCGACGCGCTGGAGGTGCGCACCAAGGAGATCGTCGAGGCCAACGCGGCCGATGTGGAGCGGGCCCGCGAGGCCGGCACCAGCGACGCCATCGTGGACCGGCTGACCCTCACCCCCGAGCGGGTGCGGGCCATCGCCTCCGACGTCCGCGATGTGATCGCGCTGCCCGACCCGGTCGGCGAGGTGGTGCGCGGCTCCACGCTGCCCAACGGGATCGACCTGCGCCAGGTGCGCGTGCCGCTCGGCGTCGTCGGGATCATCTACGAGGCCCGGCCGAACGTGACGGTGGACGCCGCGGCGCTCTGCCTGAAGTCGGGCAACGCGGTGCTGCTGCGCGGCTCCTCGTCGGCGTCCCACTCCAACGCCGCGCTGGTGAAGGTCCTGCGCGACGCCGTGGGCGGGGCCGGCCTGCCCGCGGACGCGGTGCAGCTGGTGCCGGGCGAGAGCCGGGAGTCGGTGCGCGAGCTGATGCGCGCCCGCGGCCTGGTGGACGTGCTGATCCCGCGTGGCGGCGCGTCCCTCATCCGTACGGTCGTCGAGGAGTCCACGGTCCCGGTCATCGAGACCGGCACCGGCAACTGCCATGTGTACGTGGACGCCGACGCCGACCTCGACATGGCGGTCGAGATCCTGGTGAACTCCAAGGCCCAGCGGCCGAGCGTGTGCAACGCGGCGGAGACGCTGCTGGTGCACCAGGACATCGCCCCCCGCTTCCTGCCCCGGGCCCTGGAGGCGCTGGCCGAGGCCGGGGTCACGGTCCACGCGGACGAGCGCGTGATCGCGCTCGCGGAGGGCTCCAAGGCCACGGTGGTCCCGGCGGTGGTCGAGGACTGGGAGACCGAGTACCTCTCGTACGACATCGCGGCGGGCGTCGTGGACTCCCTGGACGCCGCGGTGAGCCACATCCGCCTGTGGTCCTCCGGGCACACCGAGGCCATCGTCACCTCCTCCCAGCAGGCCGCCCGCCGCTTCACCCAGCTGGTGGACTCCACCACGGTCGCCGTGAACGCCTCCACGCGGTTCACCGACGGCGGGCAGTTCGGCTTCGGCGCCGAGATCGGCATCTCCACCCAGAAGCTGCACGCCCGGGGACCCATGGCGCTGCCCGAGCTGACATCGACGAAGTACATCGTCACCGGCGACGGCCACACCCGCTGACTCACCCGTTCGGGGGGTATCCGATTCCCGGCGGCGCTGGGGTGGATCTTCCCCCGAATACCATTTCACCCTGCCCAAAATGACCCGTCCGGTCTACTCTGAATGGGTGCCGGACGACGTGGGGGGCAAGCCGTTCCCGGACGGCGACGAGCCCGACGAGCGCAGCCACGGCGAGACGAACGACGAGTTCGCCGCCGTGGTCTTCGACGAGGACTTCGTGCGGTCGGCCCCGATCCATGAGCCCACCGCCATCGAGCGGATGCTGGCCGCCGCCGAGGCCCGTGCCGAGGCCGAGGCGTCCCGGCGCCGCAGGGCCGGGGTGCCTCCCGAGGACGAGCTCTTCGAGGACGGCTACGGCCAGGAGGCCGAGTTCTACGGCGTGGACGACCCCGACGGGCGCTTCGGCCCCGGGCGGGACGCGGACGACGCCTACGGCCCCTATGGGCGGTACGGCAGCGCGGGGCGTCCTTACCGCGGTCATGCCCGCTGGCACCGCCCGGTGGCCTGGTTGCTGGCCATTCTGATGGGCATCGGCGTGGTCGCCCTGGCCTTCACGGCCGTCTACCGGGGCGCCTCGGGCAACCGCCAGGACCCCGCCCCACCGCCCGCCACCAGCGGCGTCGACGGCTCGCCCAGCGGTCAGCCGCGCCTGGAGCCGTCGGGGTCGGAGTCGCCCACCCCGGAGCCGTCCGGCTCCAAGGGCTTGCCCGCCTCCGCCGTACCGCCGTCGCGGTGAGGACCTCGCGCATCGCTGAGCGGCCTCGCTGAAGTCCGGTGCGGTTCGGATGCGCCCCGAGGGGGTGCGGGGGTGTGCCGATGTGCGGCTCCGCCGCGGCCGAGTCCATGTGCGGCTCCGCCGCGGCCGTGTCGATACGCGGCTCCGCCGCGTGGCCGGCCACGGCACGGCCGCGGATGAACGACCGCACCTCGCGGCCCTTCCCGCGGAGCGCTTAGCACGTCGTGGCCTATGGGGCGTTTCCTCCCCACTCGCCTCCCAAGTTGTGGAGTAGCACCGCGTTTACCGGCGCCCCTGGCGACCTACTCTTGAGATATGGCCGGGCGTGGAGACCCTCCCGAGGGGACACCCGAGGGCGTCCCGGGAGGTGGTGAGGACGAGTACCGTTCCGTCGTATTCGACGAGTCGTTTGTCCGCGCTGCCCGGCTCCAGGAATTCTCCGCCCAGGAGCGCATGGGCGAGCACGCGCGGGCGGTGCGCAGCCGGCACGCGTGGGCCAGGGCCGGGGCGTCGCGCCAGGCCGTCGCGCTCGTCCTGCTGATCGCCATCGCCTTCGCCGCGGCCGTCTACATGGGCGTGCGCCACCCGTACCAGACGCCGCAGCCGCAGACCGTGGAGCCGCTGCACAGCAGCGTGGTGCCGCTCGCACCGCGCGGTGAGGTGCCCGGAGGGCCGCCGGACCGGCTGTTCCGCAGCAGCCCGGCCGCCGAGTTCCGCACCGGCGCCGAAGGGGTCACGGTGCCCGGCGCCCGGCGCACCCAGAGCTTCTCCGAGAGCCAGGTGATGACGGCGCTCACCACCGCCAAGGAGTACCTGGTCAAGTCCGCCATCGACCCGGGTGTGCTCACCGGCGGCCCGGTGCAGGCCGTAAGGCTGCTGCTGGACCCGGCCCAGCAGACCCAGTTCGACCAGAGCTTCGCCCACCCGGTCGACGACGGACGGCATGCGGCCACCGGCTGGCTGGCCCGCTTCAACCCGGCCGAGGTGACGCTGGCCGACACCCCGGTGCGGGTCCGCGGCAGCCTTACGGTCGTCGAGCGCAGCCCCGCGACCCTGGAGGTCGCCGCCGACCACGTCTTCGTCTACGCGGTCCAGCAGGCCCACGAGCGCGCACCGGACCATGCCTCACTGTTCACGGTGCGCCGTGAGGCGCGGTTCCGCTTCGACCGGAACGATCTGCGCGACCACCATCTGGAGCTGGTGCAGAGCACCGTGCTGGCGGGCCCGCAGGCATGTGCCGCGAACGCCTCCGGCTATCTGCGGCCGATGCTCGCCGGCCAGAGCGCCAAGGGCGACGCCCCCACGGGCACCGACCCGTACACCACGGGCCGCACCGCGGTCTCGCTGTGCGGCGTCCTGGCCCCCGGGACCCAGCCCGCCCTCGACGGGCGGTCCTGAGGGCCTCGGGCGGTCCCTGAGGGCCCCCAGAGGCTGCCTGGTGACGCCACGGCCGGTCTCAGCGCCGCGGCGGGGTGTCCCCGGGCCCGTCGTCGTTCCCCGGCCGCCCGTTCCCCGGCCGCTCGTCCGGTCCGTCCCCCGGCCGCTGGTCCTGAGCCCCGTCAGTGCCGTCCTGGCGCTCGTCCCGGGGCGTGGTGCCCTCCTCGGGGGTCTCCCCGCCCTGCTTGCCCCCGCCGCCCGTGAACCGGTCGCGCAGCTTGCTGCCCAGGTCCCCGGCGCCGCCCGCCACGTCCCTGACGAAGGCGAACAGCGGATCCTTGCTGTTGCGCACCGACTCCGCGTAGTGGGTCGCGGACTCCCGGATCGAGTCGCTGACCGACGCGTCCCCGTCCTCGTCGCGACGCGGGTAGTGGCCGTCCATGAGCCGCTGGTAGTCGCGGGTCGCGGCCCACTTCTTGAGCTCGGCGGCGCGCACGGTGGTGAACGGATGGCTGCGCGGCAGCATGTTCATGATCTTGAGGACGGAGTCCCGCAGATCGCCGCTCGCCTCGTACTCCTCCGCCTGCTCCAGGAAGGCGTCCACGTTCATCTCATGGAGGTGGTGGCCGCCCGCGAGCTTCATCAGCCCGCGCATCGAGGCCCGCAGATCCTGCCCGACCAGCAGCCCCGCCCGGTCCGCCGACAGCTCCGACTTGCGGAACCACTCCCGCAGCGCCGTCACCAGCGCCAGCACCGCCACATTGCCGAGGGGGATCCAGGCGACCTTCATCGCGAGGCTGGTGAGGAACAGCAGTATCGTCCGGTAGACCGAGTGCCCCGAGAGGGCATGGCCCACCTCATGGCCGATGACCGCCCGCATCTCCTCCTCGTCGAGCAGCTCGACCAGACCGGTGGAGATCACGATGATCGGCGCGTCCATGCCGATGCACATCGCGGTCGGCTGCGGGTTCTGGGTGACGTACATGGCCGGGACCCGCTCCAGGTCCAGGATGTAGCAGGCGTCCCGCAGCATGTCGTGGAGATGGGCGAACTGCCGGTCGCTGACCCGCACCGAATCGGACAGGTAGAGCAGCCGCAGACTCCGCTCGGGCAGCAGGCCGCTCATCGCCTTGAAGACCGTGTCGAAACCGGTCAGCTTGCGCAGCGCGACCAGCGCGGAGCGGTCCGCCGGATGTTCGTACGCCCGTGAGGAGATCCCGGGGAATCGCCGCCGCTCCCGGCTGGGCACATGCTCCCGGGCGTCTCCCGTCCCGCTTCCGCCGCCGGTCTCATGAGTGTCGCTCATCTGGCCCCCTCGGTCGATTGCCCGCTCGACGGGACGCCCGGTCCGGGCCCCTCGTCCGGCGGCCCCCAGCCTAGGCCCTGAGGGTACGAGGGTTAGCGTGGAGACATGCCCGATATGACTGGCCTCACCGAAGCCCTCGCCGCCACCTCCCACAGCAACGACGGCCCGGGAGCGCTGCTGCGCATCGTCATCGTGGTCGGCGTGGTGGGCGCCGCCCTGCTCGCCTGGTTCCTGCTGCGCGGATACAAGCAGGACTGAGCGGATACCGGCGGGACGGACGGGAGCACGGAACAGCGGGACGGACAGCGGGACGGACGAGAGCACGGACAGCGGGACGGACAGCGGGACCGAAAACCGCCTCGCATACGATGTGGCCGACGTGTTGTGTCGCCTAGACCCGGATAGGTACTGCCTGCGATGACCGCTATCAGCACCGCACATGCTGCCCTGACCACGCTCGCGGCCGAGGGCGGTGAGCACACCGACACCCACCCGACGATCAGCCCCTTCATGACCGGCGGTGCGGCCCTGGTGATCCTCTTCCTGCTGCTGTGGATCACCACGCGCTTCAACCGGGACCGCTGAGCTGGGCGATTGCCCCTATGGGCCCCGGCTCCGGGCCGGGCCCAGTAGGGTCTGCACGCATGGAAGAGCAGAAAGGGTCCGGCAAGCGGCGACTCGGCGTGATGGGCGGGACATTCGACCCGATCCACCACGGTCACCTGGTCGCGGCGAGCGAGGTGGCCTCGCAGTTCCACCTCGATGAGGTGGTGTTCGTGCCCACCGGTCAGCCCTGGCAGAAGAGCCACAAGAAGGTCTCCCCGGCCGAGGACCGCTATCTGATGACGGTCATCGCGACCGCGTCGAATCCGCAGTTCTCGGTCAGCCGTATCGACATCGACCGCGGCGGGCCCACCTACACCACCGACACGCTCCGGGAACTACGGGCGCTCAACGGTGACGCGGATCTGTTCTTCATCACCGGGGCCGACGCACTCGCCCAGATCCTCACCTGGCGTGACGCCGAAGAGCTCTTCTCGCTGGCCCACTTCATCGGGGTGACCAGACCGGGGCACATACTGGCCGACCCGGGGCTTCCGGAGGGCGGGGTGTCGCTGGTGGAGGTTCCGGCGCTGGCGATCTCGTCATCGGACTGCCGGGCGCGGGTCGCTCATGGCGACCCCGTCTGGTACCTGGTGCCGGACGGCGTGGTGCGCTACATCGACAAGCGCGAGCTGTACCGGCACGACTGCTGAAGGGGTACCGGTGAACGACCGGCAGGATCCGTACGACCCGTACGCACAGGACCCGTATGGCCAGGAGCCGCAGATCTACGGCTATGACGCCTATGGGCGTCCCGTCTACCAGCCGCAGGCGGCACAGCAGCAGAGTTACGACCCGTACGCCCAGCAACAGCAGCAGCAACAGCAGCAACCGTACGGGGAGCAACAACAGCAGGACGGGTACGGCTACGACCCCTACGCCCAGCCGCAGCATCACCAGCCCCAGCAGCCTCAGCAGCAGCACACCCAGACGCAGGGTTACGACCCATACGCTCAGCAACAGCCACAGCAGTACCAACAGCAGCCGCAGCAGTACCACCAGCAACAGCAGCAACAGCAACAGCAGCCACAGCAGCAGGGCTACGGCTATGGCTATCCACAGGCCGCCGCCCCGGCCGCCGTCCCCCCGCAGCGCGAGGCGAACCCCTACGAGGAGCTGAGCCCGGAGCAGCTGCGCGGCGGACCCGAGGCGCCTTCGGCCGAGGAGCACCGGTCCGCGGGGCCCCGGCCCGCGCAGCCGAAGCGGCCCGGGGGACCCGGTGGCCCCGGGGATTCCGATCAGGAGGAGTACCACACCGAGCAGTTCTCCTTCGTCGAGGAGGAGGACGAGGAATCCGACGACGTCATCGACTGGCTGAAGTTCGCCGAGACCCGTTCCGAGCGCCGTGACGAGCGCCGCCGTAAGGGCCGCAACCGCGTCATCGCGCTCGTCGTGGTCCTGGTCATCGCCGCGGCGGGCGGTGTCGGCTACCTCTGGTACGCGGGCAAGCTCCCGGGGCTCTCCGACAGCGCCGAGGACCAGGCGGCCGCGGGCGGTCCGCAGAAGCGCGATGTGATCGTCGTCCATCTGCGCGAGACCAAGGGCGGCGGCACCTCCACGGCCCTGCTGGTGGACAACGAGACCACCAAGAAGGGCACCACGGTCCTGCTGCCGAACTCGCTGTCCGTCTCCACCGAGGACGGCGCCTCCACCACGCTCGGCAAGTCGGTGACCGACGAGGGCTCCGACTCCACCCGGGAGTCCCTGAGCACCCTGCTGGGCTCGAAGATCCAGGGCACCTGGCGGCTCGACACTCCGTATCTGGAGAACCTCGTGGAGCTGGTCGGCGGGATCACCCTCGACACCGACGCGACCGTCCCCAGCCCGCAGAAGGGCGAGGACCCCCTGGTCAAGCGGGGTAAGGACCAGATCCTGAGCGGTCAGGCGGCCGTGGCGTACGCCACCTACCGGGCGTCCGGCGAGGCACAGTCCAAACAGCTCGCGCGGTTCGGGCAGGTCATGCAGGCGGCGCTGAAGAAGGTCTCCAGCGATACGAAGGGCGCCACCAGCACCGTGGAGTCGCTGGCGCAGATCCCCGACCCGTCGCTGTCCGAGCAGCAGCTCGGCGCGTCGCTGGCGAGGCTGGCCGGACAGGCCAAGAGCGGGGCGTACGACACCGCCATGCTGCCGGTCCAGTCCGACGGGACGCTCAGCAGCCAGGCGACCGACCATGTGGTCAAGGACATCCTGGGCGGCACGGTCAAGAACACCGACAAGAACACGGCGCCCCGGGTCAGCGTGACCAACGCCGGAGGCCCCAAGGACGGGTCGGGTGCCGCACGGGTCGCGCTGGTCAATGGCGGCTTTACGGTCGTCACGGCCACCGAGGGCGGCGGTACGCCGCAGTCGGCCTCGCGGGTGACCTACGCGGACGCCGCACAGGCGGGCCAGGCCAAGGAGGTCGCCAAGACGCTCGGGCTGCCGGAGACGGCGGTGCGGAAGGGCAAGGGCGCGGCCAACGCGGACATCACGGTCGTCCTCGGCTCGGACTACGACGCCACGGGCTGAGCCGTGGCGCCCGGGCGCCCGGCCCCCCCGGGCGCCCCGGGCGTTCTCCTGGGCACCGCGGGCGTTACCCCGGAGTTCTCCCGGCGTTCTCCCCGGGCACGCCGGGCGGCCGAGGAACGGCCATCCGGCGTGACGGTGGGGCGTGAGATCCTGGGGGAAGCCAGACCTTCCAGGTACCACCGACCGAAAGCTTTGCCTGTGACCGCCACGGACCGCTCCCTCGAGCTCATCAACGCCGCCGCCCAGGCCGCCGCCGACAAGCTCGCGCACGACATCATCGCGTACGACGTCAGCGACGTGCTCTCCATCACCGACGCCTTCCTGCTGGCCTCGGCCCCCAACGACCGCCAGGTCAAGTCGATCGTCGACGAGATCGAGGAGCGGCTGAACAAGGACCTGGGCGCCAAGCCGGTGCGCCGCGAGGGCGACCGTGAGGCCCGCTGGGTGCTGCTGGACTACGTGGACATCGTGGTGCACGTCCAGCACAGCGAGGAGCGGGTGTTCTACGCCCTGGAGCGGCTCTGGAAGGACTGCCCGCAGCTGGAGCTCCCGGCCGACGCCGAGGCCACCCGCGGCAAGGGGCAGGAGTACGCGCAGGCGCAGGCCGCGGACGGCGGCGTGGGCGGTGAGCTGAGCTGAACGGCACGCACGGCGGCCGTGGCCGCCGCATCGTCCTGTGGCGCCACGGCCAGACCGCCTGGAACATAGAGCGGCGCTTCCAGGGCTCTCTGGACATCGAGCTCACCGACACCGGTGTCGCGCAGGCGCACCGGGCGGCCCGGCTGCTGGCCGCCCTGAAGCCGGACGCGATCATCGCCTCCGATCTGAAGCGGGTGGCGGCCACGGCCGCCGAGCTGTCCGCCGTCACGGGGCTGTCGATCACGCATGACGCGGGGCTGCGGGAGACCTACGCGGGCGCGTGGCAGGGGCTGACCCACGAGGAGATCATCGAGAGCTTCGGCGAGCAGTACGCGGCGTGGAAGCGCGGCGAGCCGGTCCGGCGCGGTGGCGGTGAGCTGGAGACCGAGGTCGCCGACCGGGCGGCGCCGGTGGTGCTGGAGGCCGCCGACAAGCTGCCGGACGGCGGCACGCTCGTGGTGGTCAGCCACGGCGGCACGATCCGCACCACCATCGGCCGGCTGCTCGGCCTGGAGCCCCGGACCTGGGAGGCGCTGGGCGGCCTGTCCAACTGCTGCTGGTCCGTTCTGGGCGAGGGCGCGCGGGGCTGGCGGCTGCTGGAGCACAACGCCGGATCGCTGCCCGAGCCGGTGCTCGGCGACGACGACTGAGCGGATTTCCTTTTCCGGCAGGTCACCGGCTATGCTCCTTCTCGTTCGAAGCGCTTCGGCGCCGAGAAGAGCGGGGCTATAGCTCAGTTGGTAGAGCGCCTGCATGGCATGCAGGAGGTCAGGAGTTCAATTCTCCTTAGCTCCACAGACCCACGATCCCGTCTCCCTCACAGGGAGGCGGGATCGCTGCTTTCCGCGCCGCTTCCGGCGGCTCGCTCCACCGCCGGGGCCGTGTCCACCGCCGGGGCTCGTTCCGCCGCCGGGACCGTCTCCTTGGCCGCGGCTTGTTCCGCTCGCATCACCGAGAGCGGCTTGGCGTGCACCGGGCAGCCGATCAGCGGGTCGTGGAGGGTGCGCACCCGCCGGACATGGTCGCGGCTCTCCTCGTCGCAGGGGGTGTAGACCACGACCCGGGTCTCCGGCGCCCCACTGACCAGCATCGAGGTCGAGGTCAGCCGGATCTCGCCGACGGAGGCATGCCACACCACCTTGATCCGGGAGCCCTGCGGCGCGACGTCCCCGCTCCGCCACAGCCGGGCGAAGTCGTCGCTGGCTTCCAGCAGCCGGGTGATGAAGCGCTCCCACGCGGGCTCGCCCACATGGCGTCCGTAGCCGCCGCGCAGCGTGGCCACCAGGAGCGGCAGCTCCTCATCGAGGTTCACATACGGGGCACAGCAGCGGTGGGCCACGAACAGCTGCCACAGTGCGTTCCGCTCGGGGGCGGGGGAGAGCAGCATGGCCGGGAAGAGGCCGTCGTAGGCGGCATTGGCGGTCAGGACGTCGTAGCGGGCGTTGTAGACCACCGCGGGGAGCGGGTCGAGCGCCTCGATGATGCCCCGCACCTCCGGGCCCACCGTCCGCGGCTCGCCCTCCCGGTTCGGCACATACGGCACCTCGGCCAGGTGGTAGAGGTGCTCGCGCTCGGCCCGGTCCAGCCGCAGGGTGCGCGCGATCGCGTCCAGCACCTGCACGCTCGCGTTGATCGGACGGCCCTGCTCCAGCCAGGTGTACCAGGTCACGCCGACGCCGGAGAGCTGGGCGACCTCCTCACGGCGCAGCCCCGGGGTGCGGCGCCGCAGACCGGGCGCCATGCCCACATCGGCGGGGGTGACCCGGGCGCGGCGGCTGCGCAGGAAGGCGGCCAGCTCGGGCCGTCTGCGCCGAGTGTTCGCGGTCATCGTCGCTCCCCACATCCCCCTGGCCGTCCGGCCGAACGGCCCCATGCTCCCGGGAGCGGCGGGCGGCTGCCAGGTGCTGCCACTACCAGCATCGGCGGGCTCTCGTTACCGGTATCGGCCCGGCCACAGGCTCGGTCCATGAGACACACCACCCCGACCACCCTTCCTCCGACGGGGGACCTCGGTGGATCCAGTAAAAGCGAGGCCACTGACAGCCGGGCCGCCGAGAGCCGGGCCGCGGACAACCGGGCCGCTGACAACCCGGCCACTGACAGCCGGGCCACCCGCGGCCCGGTTGTCCGCGGCCGGCGGCCGCCGCGCCCCGGCTGGCTGCTCGCGATCGTCCTCACCGGCCAGCTCATGGCCGTCCTCGACGTCTTCATCGTCAATATCGCCGCCCCGACCGTCCGCGCCGATCTGCACGCCTCCGGCGCCGGGCTGCAACTCGTCATCGCGGGCTACACCATCTCCTACGCCGTGCTGCTGATCACCGGCGCGCGGCTGGGCGCCCTGATCGGCCACCGGCGGATGTTCCTGACCGGGCTCGCGGTCTTCACCGGCGCCTCGCTCGCCTGTGGGCTGGCCGCCACCACCGGGCAGCTGGTCGCCTTCCGGTTCGTCCAGGGCGGGGGCGCCGCGCTGATGCTGCCGCAGGTGCTGAGCCTGATCCAGCGGACGTTCACGGGCGGTTCACGGGCGCGGGCGCTGGGCGCGTACGCCGCGGTGCTGGCCTCCGGCGCGGCCGGCGGGCAGATCGTGGGCGGGGCGCTGGTCGAGGCCGATCTCCTCGGCTTCGGCTGGCGCCCGGTCTTCCTGGTGAACGTGCCGATCGGGCTGTTGCTGCTCATCCTTGGGCCGCGGCTGCTGCACGAACCCGCCGATCCGCCGCGTCCCGCCGATCCGCCGCGTCCCGCCGATCCGCCGCTCCCGGCCGCTCCGCCACGCCCCCGCGCGGAAGGCCCGGCAGCCCGCCGGAGCGGCCCGTACCTGCCCGGCCTGGACCTGCCCGGTCTGGTGCTCCTCGCGGCGGCCGTGCTGCTGTTCACGGTGCCTCTGGTGCTCGGGCAGGAGCGGGGCTGGCCGCTGTGGGGCTGGATCACGCTGGGGCTGAGCGCGGTCCTCGTGGCGCTCTTCGCCGCGTACGAGACACGGCTGGCCCGGCGTGGCGGTACGCCGCTGATCTCCCCACGGGTGGTGCGGGCGCCGGGGATGCCGCTCGCGGTGATCCGTATCGCGCTGGGGATGGCGGCCAACGCGGGCTTCATGTTCGCCATGACCCTGCATGTGCAGGGCGGACTCGGCTACAGCCCGCTGCGGGCGGGGCTGACGTTCGTCCCCATGGCGGTCGCGTTCGGCGTCGTCGGCCTCAACTGGCAGCGGCTGCCCGCGCGCTGGCAGGCCGTGACGGTACCGGGCGGATTCCTGCTGGCGGCCGCCTCGTTCGCCGGGGCCGGTCTGGTGCTGCGCGGGGGAACGGACGGCGGCCCGTGGCTCCTCGTCGCCCTTACGGCCGCCGGCGCGGGACTCTCGTTCGCCTACAGCCCCCTGCTCACGCGGACGTTGACGACCGTAAGGCAGCAGGACGCGGCGGACGCCAGCGGGGTTCTGGTGACAGCGGCTCAACTCGGCCTGCTCACCGGCGTCGCGGTTTTCGGGGCCGTGTTCCTGGGCGCGACGGACGGTACGGTGCCCAGTGTGGGCGCCTCCGCGGACGCCCTGTGGGTGACCTGCGTCGCCTTGGCCGGGGGCGCGCTGTGCGGAGTACTGATGAGTCTGGTGAGACGAGTGGGGAATCTCCGCTGACCTGCGCGTCGTCCCGTGGCAGAATCGGACGGCCGGAGGGGGATGGGGCCGACACGTCCGATGGGGAGGGCAGGTGGGATGCGGACCAGCATCCTCGATGCGATCGAGGACCCGTCCCGCAGGGCACGAGCGGGCATTGTGTGCCCGTCCTGCGGCTCCGAGCATGTGGCCCAGGTCCTCGGTGACAACGGTGGTGTTTCCTACGTGTGTACGGCCTGTGGCCATAGCTGGAGCTGAGTGAGATGGGAGCCCACAGCCGGAAGTGCGACTGGTGCGGCACCGGCACACCGATCGTCCGCGACATGGAGCCGCTCAACTCCGACTACCAGTATTGGTGCGCGGAGTGCGCGCGGGCGCTGATCATCAGGGGCGATCCCATTGAGACCTACCGCGAGCTCGAAGGGGAGCCGATCTATGGTCGGCTCCTCGACGAGCACTGCACGCTGAAGCGTTTCTATTCGTTCGCGACGGCGTAACGGGGCTCTGCTCCGGCCTCCGGGTAATCGATTTGGCGGAAGGCCGGGGCGTCCGTGTAATGTAGGCGTCGCCGCCGGGGAAACCGGGCGGAGCAAGACCTGGGGCTATAGCTCAGTTGGTAGAGCGCCTGCATGGCATGCAGGAGGTCAGGAGTTCAATTCTCCTTAGCTCCACATCAAGGAGGCGGGTCGTCCGGTACGGACGGCCCGCTTTTCGTCGTGCGTGACGGGGGTCACCTCCGTGCGGGCCGTCAGTGCCCTGCGGTAACCTGGCTCCATGCGTGCCGTACGCCTTCTGCTTAGCGGGCCGCGCTGACCAGTACCGACCGACAACAGCCCCGGTCGGCATCAGCGCGGCGTCCCCTCCTGTGTGAGGGGTCTTTTTGTTTCGGAAGCGTGAGGGATCCGCTGCGTTGCCGCAGGCAGAGACGACCGATGGAGCTTTGAGGACCATGAGCGAGACCAATGCCGCGGCCGAGGTGGCCGCGCCGCACCGCTACACGGCCGCCTTGGCCGCCGACATCGAAGCCCGCTGGCAGGACTTCTGGGACGCGCACGGCACGTATGAGGCGCCCAACCCGGGCGGGGACCTGGCCGGCGACGCCCAGGCCGTCGCCCGGCCCAAGAAGTTCGTCATGGACATGTTCCCGTACCCCTCGGGCGCGGGGCTGCACGTGGGCCATCCGCTGGGCTACATCGCCACTGATGTGTTCGCCCGCTACCACCGCATGACGGGTCACAACGTCCTGCACACCCTGGGCTTCGACGCCTTCGGCCTGCCCGCCGAGCAGTACGCGGTGCAGACCGGCACCCACCCGCGGGTCAGCACCGAGGCCAACATCGAGAACATGCGGCGGCAGCTGCGCCGGCTGGGCCTGGGTCACGACCAGCGCCGCTCCTTCGCGACGATCGACCCGGACTACTACCGCTGGACCCAGTGGATCTTCCTGCAGATCTTCAACTCCTGGTACGACCCGGAGGCGCAGACCGCGCGCCCCATCGACACCCTGGTCCAGCAGTTCGCCTCGGGTGAGCGCCCGACCCCCGACGGCCGCCCCTGGGCCCAGCTGACCGAATCCGAGCGCGCCGACATCCTGGGCGAATACCGCCTGGCCTACGCCTCGGACGCGCCCGTCAACTGGTGCCCCGGCCTGGGCACCGTGCTGGCCAACGAGGAGGTCACCGCGGACGGCCGCTCCGAGCGCGGCAACTTCCCGGTCTTCAAGGCCAAGCTGCGCCAGTGGAACATGCGCATCACCGCCTACGCCGACCGGCTGCTGGACGACCTGGACGAGCTGGACTGGCCCGAGGCCATCAAGCTGCAGCAGCGCAACTGGATCGGCCGCAGCGAGGGCGCCCGGGTCGACTTCCCGGTGACCGACCACGCCGACGCCAAGATCACGATCTTCACCACCCGCCAGGACACCCTGTTCGGCGCCACCTATATGGTCCTGGCGCCCGAGCACGGCCTGGTGGACGAGATCGTGCCGGACGCCTGGCCCGAGGGCACCCGCGACGCCTGGACCGGCGGCCACGCCACCCCGGCCCAGGCCGTCGACGCCTACCGCAAGCAGGCCGCGGCCAAGTCCGACGTCGAGCGGCAGGCCGAGGTCAAGGAGAAGACCGGCGTCTTCACCGGTGCGTACGCCACCAACCCGGTGAGCGGCGAGCGGGTGCCCGTCTTCATCGCCGACTACGTCCTGATGGGCTACGGCACCGGCGCGATCATGGCCGTTCCGGCCCACGACAGCCGTGACTTCGCCTTCGCCCGCGCCTTCGAGCTGCCCATGCGCTGCGTCGTCGAGCCGTCCGACGATCGCGGCACGGACCCGTCCACCTGGGACGACGCCTTCGCCTCGTACGACGCGAAGATCGTCAACTCGACGGGGGAGTCCGTATCGCTGGACGGGCTGGGTGTCGTCGAGGCCAAGGCGCGCATCACCGAGTGGCTGGAGTCCCGCTCCATCGGCGAGGGCACCGTCAACTTCCGGCTGCGCGACTGGCTGTTCAGCCGGCAGCGCTACTGGGGCGAGCCGTTCCCGATCGTCTACGACGAGGAGGGCGTGGCCCACGCCCTGCCCGAGTCGATGCTGCCCCTGAAGCTGCCCGAGGTCGAGGACTACTCGCCGCGCACCTTCGACCCGGACGACTCGGACACCTCCCCGGAGACCCCGCTGTCCCGGAACGAGGACTGGGTCAACGTGGTGCTGGACCTGGGCGACGGGCGCGGGCCGCGGCCGTTCCGCCGTGAGACCAACACCATGCCCAACTGGGCCGGATCCTGCTGGTACGAGCTGCGCTACCTGGACCCGCACAACAGCGAGCGGCTGGTCGACCCCGAGGCCGAGCGCTACTGGATGGGCCCGCGCGAGGGCCGGCCGCACGGCGGTGTCGACCTGTACGTCGGCGGCGCCGAGCATGCGGTGCTGCATCTGCTGTACGCCCGGTTCTGGTCCAAGGTGCTGTTCGACCTGGGCCATGTCTCCTCGGTCGAGCCGTTCCACAAGCTGTACAACCAGGGCATGATCCAGGCGTATGTCTACCGGGACAGCCGCGGTATCGCCGTTCCGGCCGCCGAGGTCGAGGAGCGGGACGGGGCCTATTGGTACCAGGGCGAGCAGGTCAGCCGGCTGCTGGGCAAGATGGGCAAGTCCCTGAAGAACGCCGTCACGCCGGACGAGATCTGCGCCGAGTACGGGGCCGACACCCTGCGGCTGTACGAGATGGCCATGGGCCCGCTGGATGTCTCGCGGCCCTGGGACACCCGCGCCGTGGTCGGCCAGTACCGGCTGCTGCAGCGGCTGTGGCGCAATGTCGTCGACGAGGGCACCGGTGAGGTCACCGTCGTCGACACCGAGCCCGACGAGGCCACCCTGCGCGCCCTGCACAAGGCGATCGACGGCGTCCGGCAGGACATGGAGGGCCTGCGCTTCAACACCGCCATCGCCAAGATCACCGAGCTGAACAACCACGTCACCAAGGTGCGCGAGGTGCCCCGCTCGGTGGCCGAGGGGCTGGTGCTGCTGATCTCGCCGCTGGCCCCGCATGTCGCCGAGGAGCTGTGGCGCAGGCTGGGCCACTCCGCCTCCGTCGTCCACGAGCCCTTCCCGGTCGCCGACCCGGCGTATGTCGTGGACGAGACCGTCACCTGTGTGGTCCAGGTCAAGGGCAAGGTCAAGGCCCGGCTGGAGGTCGCGCCCTCGATCTCGGACGAGGAGCTGGAGGCGCTGGCGCTGGGTGACCCGGCGGTCGTGGCGGCGCTGAACGGGGCGGGTATCCGTAAGGTCATCGTGCGCGCGCCGAAGCTGGTCAACATCGTTCCGGCCTGATGCGGGGCGGGGCCGGGGCCGCGCTGTAAGGGGCCGTCCCCGCCGCGGAGTGCCACCTGTGGGCGGGTTGGGGGTTCGTCAGGAACCTCTGGCCCGCCCGGCGCGTTTACGCTGAGAGGACGACCGCCACCGTGCCGTGACCGCCGCCCCAGCCGCCCCAAGGAGCGCACATGGAAGCCATCTGGATCCTGTTGCTGCTTTTCGTCCTGATCATGCTGGCGGGGGTCTATGCGGCCGTTCGCGCGGTCAGGGCGGCCAAGCGCGGTATCGACCGCACGGTGCACCAGGCCCGTCGCACGGTGGAGGAGACCAGACTCCGGGCCCGGCAGCTCGCGCAGCCGGGCGCGGCCGGTGAGCTCGCCCAGCTCCGGCTCTCCCTGCGTGGCTCGATGCGCGCCACCAGCCAGGCACTGCAGGCGGCCGCCCCGCAAGACCAGTCGCTGTCGGAGTCGTTGGTGCTGTTCCAGCGGCTGAGCGCCCATGCCCAGGATCTGGAGGCGGATCTGAAGCGGCTGGAGCAGGAGCCCGACAAGTCCCGCCTCGCCGCCCTGCTGCCCGATGTGCGGAAGCGTACGGAGCGGATCACCCACTCCGCCGACTCGCTGCGCTGGGCGGTGCAGGAGCGGACGCAGCGGTTTGCGCATGACGACCTGGACTCGCTGAACCGCGAGATCGAGATGGAGGCCGGGGCGCTGCGGCACTGGACGGCGGTGGAGCCGGAGGAGCCGCGGACGGATGCGGGGTCGTGGCCGCCGCCCGAGGCGGGGGCTCGACCTGAGGCGGCTGGGTCTCGACCTGAGGCGGGATCCCGGCCTGAGGCGGGGACGCGATCGGGGCCCGAGGCGGGGCGGGAGCCGGAGCCGCCGCGTCCGTCGCTGGGGGCGAGGCCCCAGACGGAGCCCCAGGCGTGGCAGAAGCCCTGGCAGCAGCAGTCCCGCCGACCCGAGAACACAGCCTGATTCCCATCATCCGGCCCGGGACCCCACACCCCCGGCCCGAGACCCCGGAACCCGGCCCGAGAACAGGAACTGAGCCACGTCTGAACAGGGCATGATGGGTAAGGCAATTGATCATCCGCTGGGGTCGCGCTGTCGGCGGGCTCCATCCCCCGATAACCTCCCAGTCATGTCCCGCCATGTCGCGATCGTGACTGATTCAACGGCTTACTTGCCGCAGGATGCGATGGAGCGGCATCGCATCACCGCGGTGCCGCTGACGGTCGTGCTCGGAGACCGGGCCCTGGAAGAAGGCACTGAGATCTCGGCCCGGTCCCTCGCGCAGGCGTTGCAGAAGCGGAAGCCGGTGACGACGTCCCGGCCAAGTCCGGAGATGTTCGCGGCCGCCTACCGGGCCGCCGCCGAGGAGGGCGCGACGGGCATCGTCTCCCTGCATCTGTCGGCCGAGTTCTCCGGTACCTACGACGCGGCGGCGCTCGCGGCACAGGACGCGCCCGTTCCGGTGCGGGTGGTGGACAGCGGAATGGTCGCGATGGCGCTGGGCTTCTGCGCGCTGGCGGCGGCCGAGACGGCGGAGGGCGGCGGCACGCTGGACGAGGCCGTGGCGGCGGCGGAGAAACGGGCCGACGGCACCGCCGCCTACTTCTACGTCGACACCCTCGACTATCTGCGGCGCGGCGGCCGTATCGGCGCGGCCCAGGCCCTGCTCGGCTCGGCGCTCGCGGTCAAACCGCTGCTCCAGCTCGACGAGGGGCGGATCGAGCTGCGGGAGAAGGTCCGTACCGCTTCGAGGGCTATCGCCCGGCTCGAGGAGATCGTGGTGGAGCGGGCGGGCCGGAGTCCGGTCGACATCGCGGTGCAGCACCTGGCGGCGGGCGAACGGGCGGCGGCGCTCGCGGAGCGGCTGCGGGACCGGGTGCCGGGGCTGGCGGAGCTGTACGTGAGCGAGGTGGGCGCGGTGATCGGGGCCCACACCGGGCCGGGGCTGCTGGGCGCGGTGGTCTCTCCGCGGTAGCGGAGGGTGGGCGGACGGCAGCTGGTTGAGCGAGGCCCCCACCCGACGGGGTGACGGAGTTATCCACAACCTGGGGGTTATCCCCGGGAATTGAGGCGGCTCGGCGCGATCGGCCGCTTGTGCCTACCGTCGGGTGCATGAGGACACGATCACGCACAGTAACCACGGGTCCGGGGCGCGGCCGTCATCGCGACGGCGGGGCCGGCCGCCGCCCACGCCCGCTCTCCGGCGCCGGTTCGTCTCGCGCCGGGGGCCATCACCGCACCGACCACCGCCGGACCGATCCCACCGCCCCCGCACGCGCCGGCCGCGTGGCGGCGCTCTTCTCCACACCGTCGGCGCCCCCGATCGCGGTCGGGTCGATCGCCTTGGGCAGCCGGGACGGGCCGAGGGGTGCTGCGAAGGCCCGGGACGAGGAGCTGTTGGCCGGGGAAGCGTCTGCTGCGGAGGCGGAGGAGGTACGGAGCGGGGAGGTCAGGAACGAGGGGGCCCGCCGGGGCGAGCCCGAGGAGCCGCCTCGGGACGCGCGCGAGGGCTTGTTCGAGGAGGCGATTGAGGGCGAGCCCGGGGACGGTCCGCTGCGCCGTCGCGACCGGGTAAGGCTCGCCCTGCGCGAGCGGCTGCCGGTGTGGCTTCAGCTGCGCTGCGGTATGGAGCTGAGAACGGTCGCCGCCCTGGCCGTCGCCCTGCTCGCCGCGGTGGCCTTCGCGGCGTATCACTTCTGGACCGGCCGTCCCCAGACCGTGCGCGCACCGGATCCGGAGCCCCCGCGCGCCGCGCCCTCGGAACCCGGCTCGATGCCCAGGGGACGGCTCACCCCAACCGGCGGCGGTCGCACGGTCGTGGTGGATGTGACCGGCAAGGTCCGCCTGCCGGGACTGCGGAAGCTGCCGCCCGGGGCGCGGGTCGCCGACGCCCTCGAAGCGGCGGGTGGAGTACGGCCGGGCGCCGACCTGAGCGGGCTGAACCGGGCCCGGCCACTGGTGGACGGGGAGCAGATCGTCGTCGGCGCCCCCGCGGGCGGACCACCCGCACCGGGTGCGGCGGCAGGTCCGGCCGCCGGCGCACCGAACGCACCCGACGGCCCGAACGCACCCGACGGCCCGAACGCGCCCGGTGACCCGAACGTGGCCAACGGCGCGAACGCACCGGCCGGTCCCGGGGCGCCCGGTGGCTCGGTCAGCCTCAACTCCGCGACCGCCGAACAGCTCGACACCCTCCCGGGAGTCGGCCCCGTCCTGGCCCGGCACATCCTCGACTACCGCACCCAGCACGGAGGTTTCCGCTCCATCGATGAACTCCGCGAGGTGAACGGCATCGGTGAGCGCCGGTTCGCCGATCTGCGTCCGCTGGTCCGGCCATGACGGTCGCGAGGCCCCCGTGGACCCGCGCCCCGGTCCATGAGGCGGCCGCGTCCCCGCGCGGTGCGTCACAGCCACACCAGGAGGGCCCACCCGACCTCCGCCTCGTGCCCCCGGCCCTGGCCGCCTGGGCGGCCGCGGCGCTCGCCCTGGACGCACCGGCCCACATGGTCGCCCTCGCCTGCACGTTTGCCGCCCTTGTGGCGGCCGCGCTGCTCATCGGGGCTCGCCGACGAGACCCGGCATCGGGTGGACGACGGCGCGGCGCACCCCGTCCCCGGCGCGGCCCGGACGTGCGCCCGTCAGCGCCCCTCCCGGACGGCCGACGGGCGCTCGAACCAGCCCCGCCGCGGCAGCGCGTCGCCCAGCCTCGGCAGCGGGAGCGAGAGGCGCCGCCGCCGACGGCCGACCGGGCGCTCGGTGCCGCGCCCAATGCCGCACCCGGGACTCACGGACGTCCCGGCACCGGCGGGAGCCACAACGTGCGGCGGCGGCAGGCCACTTCGCCGCCCCGTACCGGCGCATGGCGTGGGCGTCGTACGGCGGGGGCGGTGGCGGCCGTGCTGTTGTGCGGGGCCGCCGCGGGGGCGGTCGCCGGGCTGCACGGGGCGGACGTACGCCGCGGCCCGGTGCCCGCGCTGGCCCGGGAGTACGCCGAGGCCACCGCCGAGGTGACGGTCACGGGGGACCCACGGCTCACCCGGCCACGTGTGCGGGGCGCGGCGCTCGCGCCCGCGTCCGTGGTCCTGGAGGCCGAGGCCGACCGGGTCACCGGCCCCGACGGCACCACGACCACCACCCGCGCCCCCGTCCTGGTGACGGTCCACCCGAGGGCCGGTAAGGGGCGGGCGGCCTGGCTCGGGCTGCTGCCGTCCACCCGTCTGCGTGTCCACGGCCGCCTGGCGCCGCCGCTGCGCGACGGGGACCGCATAGCGGCCGTGGTGCGAGTGAACGGCGGCGGGCCCCCGCGGGTCATAGGTCCGCCCAGCGCGGTCCAGCGGCTGGCCGGGCGGCTGCGCGCCGGGTTGCGCACCGCGAGCGACGGACTCTCCCCGGACGCGCGGGCGTTGCTTCCGGCGCTGGTCGTGGGGGACACCTCACGGGTGCCGCCCGAGCTGGACGAGGCGTTCCGGGCCACGGACATGCTCCATCTCATGGCCGTTTCCGGCAGCAATCTGACGCTGGTGCTCGCCCTGCTCACGGGTCCGCCGCAGCTGGCCGGGCGGGCCGAGCGGCGCGGTCTCGCGGGCGCGCTCGGCATCCGGCTGCGGACCACCGCCCTCCTCGGCGGCGGGCTCACACTCGCCTTCGTCATCGTCTGCAGACCCGATCCCAGTGTGCTGCGGGCCGCCGCCTGCGGGCTGATCACGCTGCTCGCCCTCGGCACCGGCCGCCGCCGCTCCCTGCTCCCGGCCCTGGCCGCCGCCGTCCTCGCGCTGGTGCTCTACGACCCCTGGCTGGCCCGGAGCTACGGCTTCCTGCTCTCCGCGCTGGCCACCGGTGCCCTGCTCACCATCGCGCCGGGATGGGGCGCGGCCCTGCGGCGCCGTGGCGTACCACCCCGGCTCGCCGAGGCGCTGGCGGCCGCCGCCGCGGCCCAGGCGGTCTGCGCACCGGTCGTGGTGGCCATGGCCGCGCGGGTGAGCCTGGTGGCGATCCCCTGCAATCTCATCGCGGAAGTGGCGGTCGCCCCCGCCACCGTCCTCGGGTTCGCCGCGCTCGCGGTGGCCGCCGTCGCGCCGCCGGTCGCCGCGTGGATCGCCTGGCCGGCGGGCTGGCCCACCGGATGGATCGCCCAGGTGGCCCGCACTGGTGCGGCGCTGCCCGGGGCCGAGGCGGACTGGCCGGACGGCTGGACCGGCGCGCTGCTGCTGGCCCTCGTCACCCTGGCCGTGGTCCTCGTCGGCCGCCGCCTGTTGCGGCACCGCCTGCTGTGCGCCGTGTGCGCCCTGCTGGTGCTGCTGGCCGTCGTACGCCCGGCTCCCCTGGCCCGGATCATCACCGGCTGGCCACCGCCGGGTTGGCGCATGGTGGCCTGCGATGTCGGCCAAGGGGACGCCCTCGTCCTGGCCGCGGGGCCCGGTACGGCCGTCGTCGTGGACACCGGGCCCGAGCCGCGGGCCGTCGACCGCTGTCTGCGTTCGCTGGGCGTGGTCCGGATTCCGCTGCTGGTCCTGACCCACTTCCACGCCGACCATGTGGCCGGGCTGACCGGTGCGTTACGCGGGCGGGCGGTCGGCGCCATCGAGACGACCGGTCTGGAAGAGCCGCCGGGCCAGGCCGAGTTCGTACGGCGCAGGGCCCGGTCGGCGCATGTCCCGGTCGTCGCGGCGGTGCCGGGGGAGCGGCGGCGCTTGGGCCCGCTGTCCTGGGAGGTCCTGTGGCCCGCGCCGCCGCCCGCCCCGGCCGGGGCCGAGGGGCCGAACGATGCGAGCGTCACCCTCCTCGTCCGCACGGCGGGCCTGACCCTGCTCCTCCTCGGCGACCTGGAGCCCCCGGCCCAGCAGGCCCTGCGGACGGCACACCCCACCCTCCCCGAGGTCGATGTCCTCAAGGTGGCCCACCACGGCTCCGCCTACCAGGACCCGCAGCTGCTCCGGCGCCTCAGACCGCGCCTCGCCCTGATCTCCTGCGGCGCCGACAACCCCTACGGCCATCCGTCGCCCCGCACCATCGCCGCTCTGCGCGCCCAGGGAGCCGCCGTGTTGCGGACCGACACCGACGGGCCGATCGCGGTGCTACGAGACCCGGGGCTGCGCGCGGTGCTCGGAGGCCACGGTGGGTCCTGAGCGCGGACACACCCGGGCGGGGTGCCCACTCCCCGTCGATGAGTGGGCACCTTGCCCGGGTGGGTTCCGGTGCTCAGCGCTTGGTGTTGCTGGTGAAGAGCGAGCGCGACCAGACGTAGCCCACCAGGGCGATCCCGGCGCACCAGGCGAGCGAGATCCAGCCGTCGTAGCCGATCTCCGAGCCGGAGAGCAGGCCGCGCAGTGTCTCGGTCATCGGCGTGAACGGCTGGTACTCGGCGAACCAGCGCAGACCCGGGGACATCGACTCGGCCGGTACGAACGCGGAGCCCAGGAACGGCAGGAACTGGACCAGCAGCGGCTTGTTGCTCGCGGACTCCACCGTCTTGGAGATCAGGCCGAGCGCGCACGACAGCCATGTCACGGCGAACGCGATGGCCGTGAGGAGGCCGGCGGCGGCCAGCCACTCCAGCGGGTTGGCGTTCGGCCGGAAGCCGATGGCGAGGGCGACGCACACGACCAGGACGAGGCTCACCATCGTCGTGAGGACGCTGCCGACGACATGGCCCGTCATGAACGACGAGCGTGTGATGTTCATGGTGCGGAAGCGGTTGATGATGCCCTCGGTCATATCGGTGCAGACCGCGACCGAGGTCGACATCGAGCCGGCGGCCACCCCCATGATGATGATGCCGGGCGTCAGATAGTCCAGATACGCGTCCCGGCCGCCGCCCATGCCGGAGCCGATCGAATCCCCGAAGGCGTACACGAACAGCAGCAGCATCATGATGGGCGTCATGGAGGCGCCCAGCGACACGCCCGGATAGCGCAGCGCGTGCTTGATATTGCGCCGCAGCATCGTCACCGAGTCGTGGACGGCATAGCTGAGCGTGCTCATCGCAGGGTCTCCTTCGCGTGGCGCGCGGTGTTGGTGCGGCCGTCGCCGGTCAGGGCGAGGAACACGTCGTCGAGGTCGGGGGTGTGCACGGAGAAGTCGGCGGCGCGGATACCGGCGGCGTCGAGCCGGTCGAACAGGGCGCGCAGCGCGTCGAGATCGCCGTCGCCCGCGACACGCAGGGCGAGCTGCTCATCGTCCCGGGCCGCACCGGGGAAGGCGGCGGCCGCGCGCTCGTACTCGTCGGGGTCGGTGAACCGCAGGCGTACATGGCTGCCGGGGATCTGCGCCTTGAGTTCGTCCGCGGTGCCCTCGGCGACGATCCGGCCGCCGTCGAGCACGGCGATCCGGTCCGCCAGCTGGTCGGCCTCTTCCAGGTATTGGGTGGTGAGGAAGACGGTGACCCCGTCGGCGACCAGCGAGCGCACGGTCTCCCACATGGTGCGGCGGCTGCGCGGATCCAGCCCGGTCGTCGGCTCGTCGAGGAAGATCACCCGCGGGTCGCCGACCAGCGTCATGGCGAGGTCGAGTCGGCGCCGCATACCGCCGGAGAAGAAGGCGGCGCGCTTGTGCGCGACGTCAGCGATGTCGAACCGCTCCAGCAGTTCCTTGGCCCGCCTGCGTCCTTCGCGCTTGCCCAGGCGCAGCAGATCGGCCATGAGGAGCACGTTCTCCTCGGCGGTGAGCAGGTCGTCGAGTGCGGCGAACTGCCCGGTGACGCCGATCGCGGCGCGCACCCCCTCCGGTGAGGTGGCGACGTCGTGGCCCGCGACCTGGGCCTGGCCGCCGTCGGCCGCGATCAGCGTGGACAGGATCTGCACGGTGGTGGTCTTTCCGGCGCCGTTCGGCCCGAGCAGCGCGAACACGGAGCCGGACGGGATGCGCAGATCGATGCCGTCGAGGACGGTCTTGTCGCCGTACGACTTGCGCAGATCGGCGGTGGAGACGGCGGGGGGCGGCTGCTGGCCGCCGCCCTGCCTGGACGTGGGCATGACAGGTGACTCCATGGAGCCCTCCCCTTTGAAGGCGATGGTGAGCGGTGAAGTGATCCCGGTCGTCGGGAGAGGGGGCGGGTCAGGCCCGGGCGCGGCGGATGTTGATGTTGCCGAAGCGGGTACGGGCCCTGACCTCGGCGGTGTCCTCGGACGTGTCCGGGCTGTTGGACGCGGTGAGCGCGTTGATCACCTGGCCGGCGCTCGAGCTGACGTCGAGCCAGGCGGCCGTGCCCTCACGGATGCCGACATCGATGGCGCCGTAGGCGGTCTCCAACTGGACGGTGCCACGCGCGACCTCATCGAGGCGTACGGTGCCGTGGGCGGTGGTGGCGGTGACCGAGCCCTCGGCGTGCTCGATGAAGATGTCGCCGTTGGCGCCGCTCACCCGCAGATCGCCCAGGGCGTCGCCGACGGTCGTGGTGCCGTGGGAGTTCTTCAGGACACCCGCGCCGGCGATGGCGCCGACGCGCAGGCTGCCGGAGCTGGTGGTGATCTCGGCGGGCCCCTCGACGCGGTCCACGGTGATGGTGCCGTGGGACGCGACCAGGTGCAGCGGCCCGGTGGTGTCGAGGCGGACATCGCCCGACGAGGTCTTCACCCGGACCTCGCCGAGCCGCCCCTCGCCGTGCACCTGGGCCCAGGCGCCGGTCATCTCCACCTGGGAGCCGGTGGGCAGCTCGACCGTGACGTCGACGGTGCCGGTGCGCCCGACGAAATAGCGCTGCTTGGGTGTCCGGATGGTCAACAGACCACTCGCGTACCGCACTTCGGACTGTTCGGCCGCCCGTACGTCCTGGTCCTTCTTCGGGTCGCGGGGTTGCACGTCGACGAGGGTGTCGAGGCGGTCGGCGGCGATGAACCGGATGGATCCGGCCTCCACATGGGCGGTGACCGAGATCGGTTCGGGAGTGTCGAAGGGAGCGTCGAAAGAAGGCATGGCTGTCCCGTCCTCTTGGGTCTTTGTGGCGTCCCTGCTGGTGGGACGTGGTGTGGGGGAAGTGGGGTGGGGGAAGTGGCGTGAGTGAAGCGGCGTAGGCGGGCGCGGTTAGCGCACCCAGCCCGTGAAGCTCTGTCCGACGGTGCGGGTGGCGCGGGGCTGCTCCGCCGTACGGGACGGGGTGCCGCCGTCGACCGCGGCCGACACGGCTCGTACCAGCCATGCGTTGACCGACAGGCCCTCGCGGTTCGCGGCCTCCTCGGCGCGCGCCTTGAGATGGGCGGGCAGCCGGAGATTGACGCGGGCGGTGCCGCCGTCGTCGCCGTCTGCGGGTGCCGGGGCTGGTGCCTTGAGCGGCTCGGCGGGTCCGCGCTTGCCCTCGTGCGCCTCGTCGCCCGCCGGCCGCGTCACCACGAAGTCGGGGTCGAGCCCGCGCAGCCGTACGTCGACCGAGCCGGGGGCGAGTTCACGGGTGATCTCGTCCATCGCGGCGGAGAGCACATTGAGCATCGTCAGCCGGGTCGCCGACTCCAGCGGAGCGGTGAGCCGGTCGGCCAGCTCGCGGGCTTCTTCGCCGCCGGCTTCGGCGGCCACCGCGAGTTCACGGCGGAGGTTGTCGACATACGGCGTGAGGTCCATGACGCCATAGTGGCACCACGATGGCGTCACGCGCAAGGCGGTATGGGGAGTGGGTGTGGGGTCCAGGCTCGCTACGCGTCTATGACCTGGGGAAATGTGTTGACGTCGGAGTGTGTCAATGCGGCGCCAAGTAGGGCGTGCTAGGTCACTCTGGCGCCTTTAGTGGCGCCACGTGATGCCACTGTGGCACCTCTGCCCCGCTCCGCCCTGCCCCGCTCGGCCCTGCCCCGCTCGTGCCGTCAGTCGACCCGCCGGGCCAGCACCTGTCCGGGCCAGGACCCGGACAGGAACCGGTCGGTGGCGGTGAAGCCGTTGCGCTCGTAGAACGCGACCAGTTCGCCCCCGCCGCCCGCCCAGCAGTCGACCCGCAGCAGTCCCACGCCGGCCCGCCGGGTCTCCTCGACGGCATGGGCCAGCAGCGCCGCCCCGATGCCCAGGCCGGCGCGCCGTCGGTCGGAGACCAGCAGCCGGACGTACCGCTCGGGTTCCCCGGCCGGTGCGATCGGCATCTGCGGGCTGGGCCCGGAGTCCAGCACCAAGGCTCCGACGGGCGTTCCGGCCAACTCCGCGATGTACGGGGCATTCTCGGTCGTGTACCGCTGGACCCGCGCCACCCCGCCCGTCTTCTGCGAATACGGCGTGGTGCCCCACTGCTCGGTGTTGCCCCGGGCGTTCATCCAGGCCACCGCGGAGTCGAGCATGTCCAGGATGGCCGGTGCGTCGGCCGGGCTGCCTGGTCTGACGTCTATGCCAGGTGTCGTCTCGTCCACGGCGAAAGCCTAGGCAATGTCGGTGACCCTGGCGCCTCACTCATGTCCACCATGTCCTGCTCGCCGTCGTAGCGGGGCATGGCCGGACGGGAACTTTTCCACCGGCGCACCCGACTAGTAGGGCAGGCCGGCGCTCCCGAAGAGCGATATGGGCCTACGCTCCACCGACCAAGGAGACCAAGCCGATGCCGCTGCGCGTTCAGATCCTCCTGTACGACGGGGTGGAGGAGCAGGACTTCATCGGGCCGCGTGACGTTCTCGGGCACGCCGAGTCGGCGGGCGGCGAGATACGAACGACCCTGGTGCGGCCATCGGCACCTGGCGAGGTGACATGCTTCTTCGGCACCCGGGTCACGGTGCCGGCCGCCTGGGAGCCCACCGATGCCGATCTTCTGATCGTGCCGGGCGGCGGTGACCAGCTGATCAACGATCCGGACGTGCTCCGGGACCTCGTACGGGCCCAGCAGGCCGGAGTCATCGTCGCCGGTGTCTGCACAGGGGTCATGGTGCTGTCCGCGGCAGGCTTGACCAAAGGCCGCCCGTGCACGACGCACCACCTCGCCAAGGCCGATCTGGCCGCCCAGGGAGGCAGGGTGATCGACGCACGAGTCGTCGACGATGGGAACCTGGTGACCGCGGGCGGTGTCACCAGCGGAATCGATCTGGCGCTATGGATGATCACCCGGGAGTGTGGGGCATCCATCGCCATCAACGTCGAGTCCATCATGGAGTACGAGCAGCGCGGTGTGGTCTGGCGAAGCTCCTGATCGCGATCGCACGGGGGCATCTCGGCCACGAGTTGCAGCCCCCCATCCACCCCGCCCAGACTTGCCGCATATGCGCAATCCCGGACGCAAGCCCTTTCCAGCACAATTTCCAGGGCAATGGCTTCAGAGGAGCGTCTCATGGCCAAGATCCTGTGCGTACTGACCGGCGCGAGCTATTGGACCCTGAAGGACGGACACCGACACCCCACCGGTTACTGGGCCGAAGAGTTCGTGGCGCCCTACACCGTATTCACCGACGCCGGACACGACGTCACCGTGGCAACTCCCGGTGGGGTCGTCCCCGTTGTCGACACGATGAGTCTGGAAGCCCGCATGGCGGGCGGCGAGGAGAATTCCCTCAAGGAGGAGGCCGTCATCGAGTCGGCGGATGAGCTGCGGCATCCCATCTCGCTCACGGACGTGCGCATCGAGGACTATGACGCGATCTATTACCCCGGCGGCCACGGCCCGATGCAAGACCTCTCGGTCGACCCCGACTCCGGGGCACTGCTGCGGAAGGCACTCGCTTCCGGCAATCCGCTCGGCATTGTCTGCCACGCCCCCGCCGCCATCCTCGCCACCCGTGACGCGAACGGCGACACCCCCTTCGCCGACTACCGTCTGACGGGTTTCTGCAACGAGGAGGAGGCCGGTGTCGGTCTCGCCGACAAAGCCAAATGGCTGCTGGAGGACGAGCTGAAGGCGCTGCCCACCCAGTACTCGCGGGGTCCCGCATGGGAGCCCTATACGGTCGCGGACCGCAATCTCTTCACCGGGCAGAATCCGGCTTCCTCGGGCCCGCTCGCAAAAGAGCTCATCAAGGCCCTGGCACACGCCGAGTGAAGGCCGCGGCGGTCCTCTACGGCCGCACCGTCCTGCCCCAGACCTGCTGGATCGTCCGGTAGTCGATCACGGTGATGTCCTCCTGTCGGAGAACTTCACGGGCCCGCGGCGATATCAGGAACTCGTAGTCCGTCCGGCGCACGCGCCGGCCATCGTCGACGGCCTGCGCATCCTCGTCTCCCACACTCGGGTGCACCGCCCATTCATTGAGCCCGGCGGGCAGGTCGCGCAGCATCCGAATGTATCGGGCCGCCTTTCCTTCGATGGCGAGCGAGAAGCTGTCCAGGAAGTCGTTATCGGCGACCGGCAGCCCGCGGTGCCGCATCCTCCGGCGCGCGGGTTCGAGCCAGACCCGGACCGCGAGGCCGTACTCCGCGGCCAGCCCTACCGTCAGCTCGAGAATGTCGTCGCGGCCGCCGTCGGCCAGGCAGTGGAAGTCCAGATGGGTCGGCGCGAGCCCGGCGTCGGCGACGGCATCGATCTGGGCGCGGAATTCGAGCTCGATCTCCTCGGGCCGGGCCCGGCCCAGCAGGGCCGCGCGTCCGGCGGGCGTCGGCGGGAAGAGTTCGCCCGCGGGGTCCAGCAGCGAGGGAACGCGGTCCCTTGCGGCGATCGGCCCCCATCGGTGGTCGGGCATCTCGCACACCAGGGTGAGATGGATTCCGAACGGGATCCGCGGCCGTCGGCTGAGCAGTTCCATGGCCTGCGGTGCCGCGGGGCACGGGACCATCAGACTGCATGAACTGGCGATGCCCTCCTCGATCGACTCGATCACCGCGGCATTGATCGCTGGATACATGCCGAAGTCATCGCAGTTGACGATCAGCAGCCGCGCATCGGGCGGATACCCCAGCAGCTCACTCGACCGCTTTACGGGCGTGACGGCCGCGGGGTCGGCGTTTTGATCCATGCCCGCAGTGTGGGACCCGGCCCGATGCCGCGCACGGGAATATGAGTGCCTCCGGAACAGCGCCCCGGACCATCCGGCCTCGCCGGGAAGCCGTCAGACCCGGTCCAGGGGGCGGTGGGGGCCGGTGGGGAGCTCTGCCGTGATCGTGTCGCCCGGGCGCACCGTGCCGCCTTCCTTCACGATGCTCATGATTCCGGCCTTGCGCACGATGTTCCCGGCCTCGTCGCGGCCGACGACCTGCTTCAGCAGCCCGTTCTGGAAGTTGTCGATCTGCAGACACGGATTGCGGAGACCGGTCACCTCCAGCACCGCCTCATCGCCGATGCGCAGCAGCGTGCCGACCGGCAGGCCGAGCAGATCGATACCGCGCGTGGTGATGTTCTCGCCGAGGTCCCCGGGCACCACCGTGAATCCCTCGGCACCGACCTCGACGAAGAGCTCTTCATGGATGAGGTGGACTTGGCGCAGATTCGGCTGGGTGGGGTCCTGGGCGACGCGTGAGCGGTGCTTGACGGTCACACCGGCGTGTACGTCGCCCTCGACACCGAGGCCGGCGAGCAGCGTGATGCCGTCCCGGTTCGGCTTGGTGAACGAGTACTCGCCGTTGCTGCTGACTGCCGTCACTGTCCCACTCATCCTGGGAACCCCCCTCGTCGGCGACCACCTTCAGTGATCACCCTCAGTGGCCCTTTTCCGTGACCACGATGAGCCATGACCCCGGCCGGGCGCCAGGCTATTCGGCCTCCAGCCAGCCCTCGTACTCGTCCGCGAACGCGTCCAGCGCCGCCGGGTCCAGGCTCCCGGCCGGGTCCTCGATCACCACCAGCCACTGGGCGTCCTCGGCGTCGTCCTCGCCCGCCAGGGCGTCCCGCACCAGCTGGGGCTCCTGGGCGATGCCGAAGCGCTCCGGCAGCGCCTCGGCCACCTCCTCCGCGGCGTCGCGGTCGGGCAGCACCAGGATGTGCCGGGCGCCGGTCAGTCCTTCATCGATCACCGGAACATTGTCGGACATCCGGACGGCGGCACGCGGCGGGGCTGTCGGTGGTCCGTGGGATGCTGGTCCGCGATGGCCAGGAAGACGACGACCGACGATCCGCTCGCCCCCGTGACGCTCGCCGTGGGCCAGGAGGAGCTGCTGCTCGACCGCGCCGTGCAGCAGGTGGTGGCGGCTGCCCGCGCGGCCGACCCCGACACCGATGTGCGCGACCTGACGCCCGACGCGCTCCAGCCCGGCACCCTCGCCGAGCTCACCAGCCCCTCGCTCTTCGCCGAGCGCAAGGTGGTCGTGGTGCGAAACGCACAGGATCTGTCGGCCGACACGATCAAGGACGTGAAGGGCTATCTCGGCACCCCTGCCGAGGAGATCACGCTGGTGCTGCTGCACGCGGGCGGGGCCAAGGGCAAGGGGTTGCTCGACGCCGCCCGTAAGGCCGGGGCGCGCGAGGTCGCCTGCCCGAAGATGACCAAGCCCGCCGACCGACTGGCGTTCGTGCGCTCGGAGTTCCGCGCCACCGGCCGGTCCGCCACCCCCGAGGCATGCCAGGCGCTGGTCGACGCCATCGGGAGTGATCTGCGCGAGCTGGCCAGCGCGGTCTCCCAGCTCGTGGCCGATGTGGAGGGCACGATCGACGAGGCCGTCGTCGCCCGCTACTACACCGGCCGCGCCGAGGCGTCCAGCTTCACCGTCGCCGACCGCGCCGTCGAGGGCCGCGCGGCCGAGGCGCTGGAGGCGCTGCGCTGGGCCGTCTCCACCGGGGTGCCGCCGGTGCTGATCACCAGCGCCCTGGCCCAGGGCGTCCGCGCGATCGGCAAGCTGGCCTCCGCACCGCGCGGCGCGCGCCCCGGCGATCTCGCCCGTGAGCTGGGCATGCCGCCCTGGAAGATAGACCGGGTGCGGCAGCAGATGCGCGGCTGGTCGGCGGATGGAGTGGCGGTCGCGCTGCGCGCCGTCGCCGAGGCCGACGCGGGGGTCAAGGGCGGCGGAGACGATCCGGCGTATGCCCTGGAGAAGGCGGTCGTCACGATCGTCCGCGCCGCCCGGGCGGGCCGAGGCCAGCCGTAGCCCTGGCCTCCGCCCGGGCGGGCCGCGGCCAGCCGTAGCCCCGGCCGCGGTGCCGCGTACAGGACGCCTCAGCCCCGCGCGAGCTACTCCTTCATCTTCTCCAGCGTCGCCCCGGCGCTCTTCTTGAGCAGCTCGGTGGCTTCCTCGGGCGTCTTGGCCGAGGCGCTGGACGAGGACGACACATACTGCGACCAGGTCGACTGATAGGTCATCCAACCGTCCCGCACGGCGAGGATCACATAGGCGCCGGTGTTGGAGCTGCTGCTGTTGTTCTGCTTCACCACATACGCCTCGTCGCCCAGCCCGCTGACCGGGCTCACGTCGTAGCTGTAGGTGGACGTCTTCTGGTCCTCGTACGACCGGTACTGGGCCTCGAACTCCGGCCCGGGGTTGGTCTTCTTGTGCAGCGAGGCGGTGGTGTAGAGCCAGACCGAGGAGTAGTCGCTGCTGCTCGAGCCGCTCGGCTCGAAGTCGACATTGCAGGTCATCGAGTCCAGCGCGACGTTCTCGGAGCTGCTGTGCTGCGGGTTCGACGACGAGGTCGACGTCGACCCGCTCTCGTCCTTCTGCTCGTACCCGGCGTCCTCGAAGGGCTGGGTATCCGTCGGGGTGCACAGATTGGTCCAGTAGCGGTAGCCCGCGAGATCGGCCTTCGTCTCGTCCTCGAACCCTCCGGTGGCGAACAGCACCCCGGCCCAGACCGCCGAGGCGACGACGGCCCCGCCAAGCCCCCACAGCCAGCCCTTGCCGCCGCCCCCGCCTCCGGAGCCGGTGGGCGGCGCCCCGGGTGGCATGCCCATCGGCCCGTACCCACCGCCCAGGGGGATGGACGGCATCGTCGGCTGGGCGTACGCGTACGGATGGTGCTGGGGTGGCTGGGGCTGAGGTGGCACCTGACCGTACGGTCCGGGCGGCGGGCTCTGCTGCGGTCCCTGCGGTGATTCCTGGCGCCCCTGCGACAGAATCTCCGGCGGGCTCTGCGGCGGGCTTTGCGGCGCACTCTGCTGAGGGCCCTGCGGAGGGTTCTGCGGTGGGCTCTGCTGAGGTGGCTGAGGGGGTTGGGGCGGCTGCGGCGGGCCGTACGGATTGGGTGTTTCCCCCGGTGTCGACATGACGTGAACATACCCGAATTAACCGCGAAAGCCCCGCCCTGTCCTTGGGGAAAGGACAGGGCGGGGCCTTCGTGTCGATCGAGTGCGCCGCACCCGCGTGGCGAACGCAGGCCGCGTGCGGCGCGGTGCCGCTGAGAGAGCCGAAGAAGCTCTCGGCTGCCGGTCGGAGCGGGTGAGAGGGACCGCTGTGCCCAAACCGGCGGCGGGGTGGGGCGGTGTGCCCCGGAAGGGTCAGCCTTCGAGACCGGCCGGGAGGGTGTCAGCCCTTGAGGCCGGCGACCTGCTGGGCGATCGCCGACTTCTTGTTGGCGGCGTTGTTCTTGTGCAGAACACCCTTGCTGACGGCCTTGTCGAGCTTGCGCGCGGCGGCGCGGGCGGCTTCGGTGGCCTTCTCGGCGTCACCGGCGGCCACGGCCTCGCGGGTGCGGCGGATGGCGGTCTTCAGCTCGGACTTGACCGCCTTGTTGCGCTGGCGCGCCTTCTCGTTCGTCTTGTTCCGCTTGATCTGGGACTTGATGTTCGCCACGTAGAAAGCCTTCGCAGGTTCGTTGGGTTTCGCTTGCTTCGGTGTGCGTCCGTGCCCGTGGAGGTGTCCACCCGTGGAGGTGTCCATGAGAGTCCATGGAGCCGTCCGTCAGCGAGGGGCACGAGACACAGTCGGCCAGGTTACCAGCAGGGTCCATGGCGTCCCAAACCCGGAAGAGGTCGCCATTCATGGGACCATGGACGGGACTGACCCATACCGATAACACCGAGTCCCGCCTAGACACAGGACCCTGCGTGCCCGCGACCCCTACCAATGTGCCGGAGCCCAGCCGTACCGATCCGGCGCTGATCCGTAACTTCTGCATCATCGCGCACATCGACCACGGCAAGTCGACGCTCGCCGACCGCATGCTCCAGCTGACCGGTGTGGTTGATCAGCGGCAGATGCGCTCGCAGTACCTCGACCGCATGGACATCGAGCGCGAACGCGGCATCACGATCAAGTCCCAGGCGGTCCGGCTGCCCTGGGCGCCGACGAAGGACGAGGGCGGCGAGCCGGCCACCCATATCCTCAACATGATCGACACCCCCGGCCATGTCGACTTCACCTATGAGGTCTCGCGCTCCCTCGCCGCCTGTGAGGGCTGCATCCTGCTGGTCGACGCGGCCCAGGGCATTGAGGCCCAGACCCTCGCCAACCTCTATCTGGCGATGGAGAACGACCTCACGATCATCCCGGTCCTCAACAAGATCGACCTGCCCGCCGCCCAGCCCGAGAAGTACGCCGCCGAGCTGGCCCACCTCATCGGCTGCGACGCCTCCGACGTGCTCAGGGTCTCCGCGAAGACCGGCGAGGGCGTGGCCGAGCTGCTGAACCGGGTCGTCGAGCTCGTTCCGTCCCCGGTGGGCGTCCATGACGCCCCCGCCCGGGCAATGATCTTCGACTCCGTCTATGACGCCTACCGGGGCGTGGTGACCTATGTGAAGGTCGTCGACGGCACGCTCAGCAAGCGCGAGCGGATCAAGATGATGTCCACCGGCGCCGCCCATGAGCTGCTGGAGATCGGCACCAACTCCCCGGAGATGACCCCCGCCGACGGGCTGTCCGTGGGCGAGGTGGGCTATCTGATCACCGGCGTGAAGGATGTCCGCCAGTCCAAGGTCGGTGACACGATCACCCAGGTCACCCGGGGTGCGCAGGAGGCTCTGGGCGGTTACAAGGACCCGAAGCCGATGGTGTTCTCGGGGCTGTATCCGCTGGACGGCTCCGACTACCCGGAGCTGCGCGAGGCGCTGGACAAGCTGCAGCTCAACGATGCCGCGCTGGTCTATGAACCGGAGACCTCGGCCGCTCTCGGCTTCGGCTTCCGCGTCGGCTTCCTCGGGCTGCTGCACCTGGAGGTCATCCGTGAGCGCCTGGAGCGCGAATTCAATCTCGATCTGATCGCCACCGCACCCAATGTGGTCTACCGGGTGGAGATGGAGGACGGCAGCGAGCACACGGTGACCAACCCCAGCGAGTTCCCCGTGGGCAAGATCGACACGGTGCACGAGCCGGTCGTCCGGGGCACCATCCTCGCCCCGAGCGAGTTCATCGGCGCGATCATGGAGCTGTGCCAGAACCGCCGCGGGGTGCTGCTCGGCATGGACTACCTCTCCGAGGACCGGGTCGAGATCCGCTACACCCTGCCGCTGGCCGAGGTCGTCTTCGACTTCTTCGACCAGCTGAAGTCCAAGACCCGTGGCTATGCCTCGCTGGACTACGAGCCCACCGGTGAGCAGACCTCGGACCTGGTCAAGGTCGACATCCTGCTGCACGGCGACAAGGTGGACGCGTTCTCGGCGATCACCCACAAGGACAAGGCGTACGCGTACGGCGTCCGGCTCGTCGCCAAGCTGCGCGAGCTCATCCCGCGGCAGAACTTCGAGGTGCCCATCCAGGCGGCCATCGGCTCCCGGGTCATCGCCCGTGAGACGGTCCGTGCCATCCGTAAGGACGTCCTCGCCAAGTGCTACGGCGGTGACATCTCCCGTAAGCGGAAGCTGCTGGAGAAGCAGAAGGAGGGCAAGAAGCGGATGAAGATGGTCGGCAACGTGGAGGTCCCGCAGGAGGCCTTCATCGCGGTGCTGTCCTCCGACTCCGACGGTAAGGACGCCAAGGCGAAGAAGTAGCGGCCGCCCCGGGCAGGCGCGGAGCCCTGTCGGGGGTGAGGGCGGAGCCCACGGAACGCGTGTGGTCAGCGGGCCTGGCGTGAAGGTTGCGCCGGGCCTGCTGTGTGTGGGGGAACCTCTTGGCCATCTCGTGAGAACAACGTGACGCGGACCCCTTACGCCGTAAGGATTCGGCCCCTACTCTGATCACCACTCGAAGGTTACTCGCGAGTCAACAAGCAATGAGGCGGGCCCCGGAGGATGCCGTGACCGACACACAGATCTTGCTCGAGAACCGGCCGCCGTCTTTGGCGACGCACTTCCTCCAGCGCGTCGAGGCGACACCGGACGGGGAGGCGTACCGCTATCCGGTGCCTCCCGCCTCGGGCACCGGCCCCGACGACTGGCGGCCGCTGACCTGGCGGGAAAGCGCGGATCGGGTCTTCGCCATCGCCGCCGGGCTGATTGAACTGGGCATCCGCCCCGAGGAGCGGGTGGCGCTGGCCTCCTCGACCCGCGTCGAGTGGATCCTGGCCGACCTCGGCGTGCTGTGCGCGGGCGCGGCCACCACCACGGTCTATCCGACCACCAACGCCGACGAGACCTCCTTCATCCTCTCCGACTCCGGCAGCCGGGTGCTGATCGCCGAGGACGCGACGCAGCTCGCCAAGGTGCGGGCGCAGCGCGATGAACTTCCCGAGCTTGCCCATGTGGTGGTGATCGAGGCCGGGGACGCGGTTCCCGCCGAGGAGGACCCCGAGGGCTGGGTGCTCTCGCTCGCCGAGCTGGAGAAGCGGGGCGCGGCCCGTCTGGAGCGCGAGCCGGGCGTCGTACGGGAGCGGATGGACGCCCTGCGCGGCGATCAGCTGGCGACGCTCATCTACACCTCCGGTACCACTGGGCGTCCCAAGGGCGTACGGCTGGCGCATGACTCCTGGTCGTACATGGCCATTGTGATCGGTACCCAGGACGGGCTGCTCTTCCCCGACGATGTGCAGTACCTGTGGCTGCCGCTCGCGCATGTCTTCGGCAAGGTGCTGACGGCGGGGCAGATCTACGTCGGCCACACCACGGCGGTGGACGGCCGGGTCGACAAGATCATCGACAATCTGCCGGTGGTCCGGCCGACCTATATGTGCGCCGTGCCGCGGATCTTCGAGAAGGTCTACAACGGGGTGGCCCAGCGGGCGCGCGAGGGCGGCGGCGCCAAGTACAAGATTTTCCAGTGGGCCGTCGAGGTCGCCCGGGAGTACGCCAAGACCTCGCAGGACACCTTCCGCCGCACCGGCACCGCCTCCGTGCCCTTCGGCCTCAAGGCCCAGCACGCGGTGGCCGACAAGCTGGTCTACGGCAAGCTGCGCGAGGCGTTCGGCGGCCGGCTGCGGGCCGCGGTGTCCGGCTCCGCCGCGCTCGCCCCCGACATCGGCTACTTCTTCGCGGGCGCCGGGATCAACATCCTGGAGGGCTACGGCCTGACCGAGTCCAGCGCCGCCAGCTTCCTCAACCCGGCGGACTACCGCACGGGCACGGTCGGCAAGGCGTTCCCCGGCCTGGAGGTGCGGTTCGCCGACGACGGCGAGGTGCTGCTGCGCGGACCCGGCATCATGCAGGGCTACCACGGGCTGCCGGAGCTGACCGAGCAGGTGCTGGAGTCCGACGGCTGGTTCCACACCGGGGACATCGGCGAGCTGTCCCCCGACGGCTATCTGCGGATCACCGACCGCAAGAAGGACCTGATCAAGACCTCGGGCGGCAAGTACGTCGCCCCGGCGGAGGTCGAGGGCCAGTTCAAGGCGGTGTGCCCGTTCGTCTCCAACATCCTGGTGCACGGCGCCGACCGCAACTACTGCACCGCGCTGATCGCCCTCGACGAGCCGACCATCATGAAGTGGGCGGCCGAGCACGGCCTCGGGGGCAAGTCCTACGCGGAGGTCGTGGCCACCGAGGAGACGCGGAAGCTGATCGAGAGCTATGTGCTCCAGCTCAACGAGGGGCTGCAGCGCTGGCAGACGATCAAGAAGTTCCGGCTGCTGCCGCGCGATCTCGACGTGGAACACGGGGAGTTGACGCCCAGTCTGAAGCTGAAGCGGCCGGTGGTCGAGCGTGAGTACAAGGCTCTGATCGAGGACATGTACGCGGGCACGCGGGAGGTTTAACGGGCAAGCATACGACCCCGCACCGGATTTCAGGTTGACCGGCCCGCCGGACACATGAATTTTCCCCTTATCGCGGTTCACTTGCGTAACCCGGTGCATATGAGGACGCTCCGTCTGTCACTCTGTCCGTGCCGGATACGGTTACGGATACGGCGTTATGACGGAGCTTCTTCAGGAGCCGCACAGTGGGGACGTCATCTTCTGCCACTTCTGGTGGGTCGGTTGAGGGCGGTGGGGTTGTTCTACCGGTCGGGGGTGGGGTTGGCCCCGTTCGTACCAGTGCCTCGGCACGCGTCAGCCTGCCCGGCACTCCGCTCGCGGCCTCGGCCGCCCGCCGGTTCGTCCGTGCCGCCCTCGCCGACTGGGCCGCGCTCGAGGTCCCGGCCGCCGACCGGGTCACCGACCGGGTCGCGGACGAGGCCATACTGCTGGTGAGCGAGCTGGTCACCAACGCGGTGGTGCACGCCGGCACCGCCGTCGAGGTGAGCTGTGCGCTCGATGTGTCGGACCGCGAGGGCGAACCGCCGTCCCTGGTGGTGGAGGTGACCGATCACCATCCCACCCGGGTGGTGCGCGGCGATCCGCCGGATCCGGACGAGCGGCCGGAGTGCGCCGGTGGCCACGGACTGCGGCTGGTGGCCGAGATCGCCGAGTCCTGGGGGACGACCTACCGGCGGGCGACCAAGTCGGTGTGGTTCCAGATGGCGGTGGCGCCCACGGGCGCGGCCACCACGGGGGCGGGCGCCATGGGCTCGGCCTTCATGGACGCCGCGGCCGCCATGGACCCGGCGGCCGCCACCGTGGCCGAGCCCGAGGGCGGGTTCGGCGCGGGCGCCGTCCGCGAGGGCCTGGGCCCCGTCCCCGAGGGCGCGGGAGTCGTCTGTGAAGGCCGTAAGGAGGCCGTCGAGATCGTCGCGCCCGCGCCGGGCCGCGCCCCCGTCCGCGTGGACCCCGACTGGATCCAGCGCGGCGCGCTCTCCTTCCTCGCCGAGGCGTCCGACCTGCTGGCCGGGCAGTTCGACGAGGACATGGTGACCTCGCTGGCCGGACAGCTGCTGGTGCCCCGGCTCGCCGACTGGTGCGCGATCTGGCTCGACTCCACGAGCGGCCCGCCGCGGCTGGCCCGGGTCTGGCACGCCAGCGAGGGGCGCATCGAGGGCCTGCGGCGGGTGCTGGAGAAGGAGCCGCCCCAGGTGCCCGCCGCCGTCCGCGGCAGCGCCGTGGAGTGGCCCTGGCCGGCCGACCCCGCGGCGTACGGGCCCGGCGGCGCGGCCCTCGCCTGCCGGCTGGTCGCGGGCGGCCGCGCGCTCGGCACGCTGCTGCTCGGGCGGGCCGGGCTGGTGCGGATGCCGGCCGAAGCGGTCGGCCTGGTCGAGGACTTCGCCCGCCGCGTCGCCCTGGCGCTCGCCTCCGCCCGCCGCTACACCCGGCAGGCGACCATCAGCCGGGTGCTGCAGCGCGGGCTGCTGCCGTCCGTCATCCCGCGCATCCCCGGCGTCGAGTCGGCGGTCGTGTACGAGCCGACCGGCGACATCTCGGCCGGGGGCGACTTCTACGACGTCTTCCCGGCCGGTGACGGCCGCTGGTGCTTCGTCCTGGGCGACGTCTGCGGAAACGGCCCGGAGGCGGCCGTGGTGACCGGCCTCGTCCGGCCCTGGCTGCGGCTGCTCGCCCGCGAGGGATACGGCGTGGGAGAGGTCCTGGACCGGCTCAACCAGCTCCTGGGCGAGGAGGCGGTGGAACAGGCGGTCGAGGGCGCCGCGGAGGCCGTGGCGGCCGGTGTGGAGGCCGTGGGAGGCCCCGCCGGGGTCGTGGAGCTGATGGACGGCGGCCTGGTCGGCACGGGCCTCCCGGCCGGCGGCGGGGTCGCGCGGTTCCTGTCGCTGCTGTACGGGGAGCTGGAGCCGCTGGGCGAGGGCGAAGGGGTGCGTTGCACGCTGGCCAGCGCGGGGCATCCGCTGCCGCTGGTGCTGCGGCCCGAGGGCGAGGTGCGGACCGTCGCGGCGCCGCAGATACTGCTGGGCGTTGTGGACGATGTGACGTACGAGAGTGAATCGTTCGATCTGGCGCCCGGGGAAACGCTGCTCTGTGTGACGGACGGGGTGACGGAGCACCGATCCGGCGACCGGCAGTTCGACGACGAGGACGGTCTGGCGGCGGCGTTCGCGCTGTGCGCGGGGCTGAGCGCGCGGGAGGTCGCGGAGCGGGTGCGGCAGGCGGTGGACGAGTTCGCGGCGGAGCCTCCGGACGACGATCTGGCGATGCTGGTCCTGAAGGTGGTCTAGGCGGGTCTAGGCGCCGTCCGGCGAGGCCCCGCCGGACGGGCCCGGGCGGGGCCCCGCGCCTCGTGGTCCTGGGTCGCGCGGGCCGTGACGGACAATGGGGGCATGCCTTCCGTACTGCCAGATGGTGAGCCCATGCCCGAGGACGGCGCACTGCCCGCGACCGCTTTGGCGGGGGCGGAGCGGCGGCCGCTGGGGTTCTATCTGCATGTGCCGTACTGCGCCAGCCGCTGCGGCTACTGCGACTTCAACACCTACACCGCCAGTGAGCTGCGCGGCTCCGGCGGTGTGCTCGCCTCGCGGGACAACTACGCCGAGCAGGTCGTCGAGGAGGTGCGGCTGGCGCGGAAGGTGCTGGGCGACGACCCGCGGCCCGTGGAGACCGTCTTCGTCGGCGGCGGGACCCCGACCCTGCTCGCCGCGGCGGACCTCGGGCGGATGCTCGGGGCGATCCGGGAGGAGTTCGGGCTGGCCGAGGGCGTCGAGGTCACGACCGAGGCGAATCCGGAGTCGGTCGATCCGCGCTATCTGGCGGAGCTGCGGGAGGCGGGTTTCAACCGGATCTCCTTCGGGATGCAGAGCGCCCGGCAGCACGTCCTGAAGGTGCTGGACCGCACCCATACCCCCGGGCGGCCGGAGGCCTGCGTGGCCGAGGCGCGGGCGGCCGGGTTCGACCATGTGAACCTGGACCTGATCTACGGGACGCCGGGGGAGAGCGACGCGGACTGGCGGGCCTCCCTGGAGGCGGCGCTCGGGGCGGGGCCGGACCATGTGTCGGCGTATGCGCTGATCGTGGAGGAGGGCACCCAGCTGGCGCGGCGGATCCGACGCGGCGAGGTTCCGATGACCGACGACGATGTGCACGCGGACCGCTATCTGATCGCCGAGGAGATCCTTTCGGCCGCCGGCTTCGCCTGGTACGAGGTCTCCAACTGGGCCACCTCGCCCGCCGGCCGCTGCCGGCACAACGAGCTGTACTGGCGCGGCGCCGACTGGTGGGGCGCCGGCCCCGGCGCGCACAGCCATGTGGGCGGCGTGCGGTGGTGGAACGTGAAGCACCCCGGGGCGTACGCACAGGCCCTCGGCGAGGGCAGGTCGCCCGGCGCCGGCCGGGAGCTGCTGACCGCCGAGGAGCGCCGGGTGGAGCGGATCCTGCTGGAGCTGCGGCTGGTCGAGGGCTGCCCGCTGGAGCTGCTGCGCCCGGCCGGGGCGGCGGCCGCGGCACGGGCGCTGGAGGACGGCCTGCTGGACCCGGAGCCGTACGGACGGGGGCGGGCCGTGCTCACGCTGCGCGGGCGGCTGCTGGCGGACGCGGTGGTGCGCGACCTGGTCGACTGAGACGGGAGCCGTCAGCCCAGCGGGGCCGTCACGAAGTCGATCAGCTCCTCCACCCGCCCCAGGAGCTCCGGCTGGAGGTCCTTGTAGGAGTGGACCGAGGACAGGATCCGCTGCCAGGCGGCCCCGGTGTTCTCCGGCCAGCCCAGGGCGCGGCAGACGCCCTTCTTCCAGTCCTGGCCGTGCGGCACCGTCGGCCAGGCCGGGATGCCGACGGAGGACGGCTTCACGGCCTCCCAGATGTCGATGTAGGGGTGGCCGAGGACCAGCACATGCTCGCCGGTGACCTGTGCGGCGATCCGGGACTCCTTGGAGCCCGTGACCAGATGGTCGACGAGGACGCCGAGCCGGGCGTCCGGGCCGGGGGAGAAGTCGTCGACGATGGCGGGCAGGTCGTCGACGCCCTCCAGGTACTCCACGACGACGCCCTCGATGCGCAGATCGTCGCCCCAGACCCGCTCCACCAGCTCCGCGTCATGGCGCCCCTCGACATAGATGCGCCCCGCGCGGGCGACCCTCGCGCGCGCTCCCGGAACGGCGATCGACCCCGAGGCGGTGCGCTGGGGCGCGCTGGGGGCCGCCGCGCGCGGGCGTACGAGGGTGACGACACGCCCTTCGAGCAGAAAACCGCGCGGCTCCATGGGGAAGACGCGATGTTTGCCGAAGCGGTCCTCCAGAGTGACCGTGGGGCCCTGGGCGGTCTTCTCGCAGCGGATCACGGCGCCGCAGAAGCCGGTGGTGACCTCCTCCACGACGAGGTCCGGTTCGGCGGGGACCTCGGGGGCGGGCCGCTGCCGCTTCCAGGGCGGGGTCAGGTCCGGGTCGTACTGTCGCATCCGGATGACGATAGCGCGCGACGGCCGCCCGCTCCGGTCGTGCGGACGACTAGGTGGACGCCTAGGGAGCGCCCAGTTGGGCCACCGGGTGAACGCCCGGAGGGAGGGCTGGGCGGACGCCTAGCGGGACACGCCGAAGCGGGCCGCCAATTCATCACGTTGGGCGCGCACGAACCCGGCGTCCACGACCGAGCCGTGCCCCGGGACGTACCGCGCGTCCGGGCCGCCGAGGGCGAGCAGCCGGTCGAGGGCGGCGGGCCAGCGGCCGGGGATCGCGTCGGGCCCGGCCTGCGGCGTGCCGGACTCCTCCACCAGATCGCCGCAGAAGACCACCTCGGGCCGGCCGGGCACCAGAACGGCCAGGTCATGGGCGGTGTGGCCGGGCCCCACATTGGCCAGCAGCACCTGCCGGTCACCCAGGTCCAAGGTGAGCTCCCCGGAGACCAGGTGGTGCGGGCCCACCAGATGGTCCACGGCCTCGGTGGCGGCGTCGCGGTCCACCCCGTGGCGCATCGCGTCCTCGCGCAGTGCCTCCCGCTCCCGGCGCAGCAGCTCGTCCATGCCCGTGGCCCCGTACACCTGGCAGCCCGCGAAGGCGGCCGAGCCCAGGACGTGGTCGAAGTGCGGATGGGTGAGCGCGATCCGGGTGGGGCGGCGGCCGGTCAGCCGGGTGATCTCGGCGCGCAGCTCGGCCCCGGCGCGCAGGGTCGCGCCGGTGTCCACGACGAGGATGTCGGTCCGGCCGACGACCACGCCGACCGTCTCGTCCCACTCCGGCAGCCGACGGCGGGCCACACCGGGCGCGAGCCGCTCCCAGCCTGCCTCTTCCCAACACGTCTCCATACCGCGACGCTAGCTCAACGGGGATGGGGGAGAGTTGCTGCCAGCGGCGGCTCTTGCCCATGCCACCGCACCCCGCCGTACACTGGCGGAGGGGTTCTGGCACTCGTGCCCGGTGAGTGCCAGGCGGACGACCTGATGAGACCGCTGGACTGGAGGTGCGCGGGGTGCTCAGCGAACGCAGACTCGAGGTGCTGCGTGCCATTGTCCAGGACTATGTGGGGACGGAGGAGCCGGTCGGCTCCAAGGCGCTCACCGAGCGGCACCGGCTGGGGGTCTCCCCGGCCACGGTGCGTAATGACATGGCCGCTCTGGAGGACGAGGGGTTCATCGCCCAGCCGCATACGAGCGCCGGGCGGATCCCCACCGACAAGGGCTATCGCCTCTTCGTGGACAAGCTGGCGGGAGTGAAGCCGCTGTCCAGCCCGGAGCGGCGGGCCATTCAGAACTTCCTGGACGGCGCGGTCGACCTCGATGACGTGGTGGGCCGCACGGTCCGGCTGCTGGCGCAGCTGACCCGGCAGGTGGCGGTGGTGCAGTATCCGTCGCTGACCCGCTCGACGGTGCGCCATGTGGAGCTGCTGCCGCTGGCCACGGCCCGGGTGATGCTGGTGCTGATCACGGACACCGGCCGGGTGGAGCAGCGCATGGTGGACTGCCCCACTCCGATCACCGAGGACTCGCTGGCCGATCTGCGCGCCCGGCTCAACAGCCGGGTCGTGGGTCGGCGTTTCGCGGATGTGCCGCAGTTGGTGCAGGATCTTCCGGAGTCCTTCGAACAGGAGGACCGGGGGACCGTCTCGATCGTGCTGTCGACCTTGCTCGAGACGCTGGTGGAGGAGACCGAGGAGCGGCTGATGATCGGCGGCACCGCGAACCTCACGCGTTTCGTGCATGATTTCCCCCTGACGATCCGGCCCGTCCTGGAGGCACTCGAGGAGCATGTCGTCCTCCTCAAGTTGCTGGGCGAGGCCAAGGACTCGGGTATGACCGTGCGGATCGGGCATGAGAATGCTCACGAGGGGCTCAACGCCACCTCGGTCGTCGCGGTCGGCTACGGTTCCGGCGACGAGGCGGTCGCCAAACTCGGCGTGGTCGGACCGACCCGCATGGACTACCCCGGAACGATGGGAGCGGTACGCGCAGTGGCACGTTACGTCGGACAGATCCTGGCGGAGTCGTAAGTGGCGACGGACTACTACGCAGTCCTGGGCGTGCCGCGTGATGCCTCGCAGGACCAGATCAAGAAGGCATTCCGCCGGCTCGCACGCGAGCTGCATCCGGATGTGAACCCGGATCCGAAGACCCAGGAGCGGTTCAAGGAGATCAACGCCGCTTACGAGGTCTTGTCGGACCCACAGAAGAAGCAGGTCTACGACCTGGGCGGGGACCCGATGTCCGGGGCCGGCGGCGGTGGCGCCGGAGGCTTCGGCGGGGGCTTCGGCAACTTCTCCGACATCATGGACGCGTTCTTCGGCACCGCCTCGCAGCGCGGTCCGCGCTCCCGGACCCGGCGCGGTCAGGACGCGATGATCCGTCTGGACGTGGAGCTCAACGAGGCCGCGTTCGGGACCACCAAGGACATTCAGGTCGACACCGCGGTCGTCTGCACCACGTGCAGCGGCGAGGGCGCGGCGCCGGGCACCTCGGCGCAGACCTGTGACATGTGCCGTGGCCGCGGTGAGGTCTCCCAGGTGACGCGGTCCTTCCTGGGCCAGGTCATGACCTCGCGGCCGTGCCCCCAGTGCCAGGGCTTCGGCACCGTGGTGCCGACCCCGTGCCCGGAGTGCGCGGGCGACGGCCGGATCCGCTCGCGGCGCACCCTGACCGTGAAGATCCCCGCCGGTGTGGACAACGGCACCAGGATCCAGCTGGCCGGTGAGGGCGAGGTCGGACCGGGCGGCGGCCCGGCGGGCGACCTGTATGTGGAGATCCACGAGGTCCCGCACCCGGTCTTCCAGCGGCGCGGCGACGATATGCACTGCACGGTGACCATCCCGATGACGGCGGCGTCGCTGGGCACCAAGGTGCCGCTGGAGACGCTGGACGGCCTGGAGGAGGTCGACATCCGGCCCGGCACCCAGTCCGGCCAGTCGATCCCGCTGCACCAGCGCGGCGTCACCCATCTGCGGGGCGGCGGCCGGGGCGACCTGATCGTGCATGTCGAGGTGACCACCCCGACCAAGCTCGACCCGGAGCAGGAGGAGCTGCTGCGGCGGCTGTCCAAGCTGCGCGGCGAGGAGCGCCCGGTCGGCGAATTCAAGCCCGGGCAGCAGGGGCTGTTCTCGCGGCTGAAGGACGCGTTCAACGGACGGTGATCCGGTGGTGAGCCCTTGTGGAGGGCATGGCACGATGTGGCCATGTCCTCCGCGCTGACCGATCTTTACCGGTACCCGATCGTGCAGGCGCCGATGGCGGGTGGAGCCTCCTGCCCGCAGCTCGCCGCCACTGTCTCCGAGGCCGGTGGCCTCGGTTTCCTCGCTGCCGGCTACAAGACGCCGGAAGCGATGTATGAGGAGATCAAACAGCTGCGAGGGCTGACCGGTCGGCACTTCGGTGTCAATCTGTTCATGCCGCAGCCGGCCAACGCCGACACGGCCGCCGTCGGGGCCTACCGGGCGCGCCTCACGGGCGAGGCGGCCTGGTACGAGACCCCGCTGGGCGACCCGGACGCGGGCACGGACGACGCGTACGACGCCAAGCTCGCCGTGCTCCTCGACAACCCCGTTCCGGTCGTCTCGTTCACCTTCGGCTGCCCGACCCGTGCCGTCCTCGACGCCTTCGCCCAGGCCGGTACCCGCACGATCGTGACCGTGACCTCGCCCGTCGAGGCGCAGACCGCCCAGTGGGCGGGCGCCGACGCGGTCTGTGTGCAGGGCGTGGAGGCCGGCGGCCACCAGGGCACGTACAGCAATGACCCGGCCGTCGACGGGATGGGCGCCGGGCTCGGCCTGCTGTCGCTGATCACGCTGGTCCGTGAGTACGTCCAGATCCCGATCATCGCGGCGGGCGGGATCATGCGCGGTTCGCAGATCGCCTCGGCGCTGGCCGCGGGCGCGGTCGCGGCCCAGCTGGGGACCGCGTTCCTGGTGTGCCCAGAGTCCGGGGCGAACGCCCTGCACAAGCAGGCGATGACGGATCCGCTGTTCGGCCGGACCGAGCTGACCCGCGCCTTCTCCGGCCGCCCGGCCCGGGGCCTGGTCAACCGCTTCATGCGCGAGCACGGCCCGCACGCGCCCGCCGCCTACCCCCAGCTGCACCACATGACGTCCGGCCTCCGTAAGGCGGCCGCCAAGGCGGGCGATCCGCAGGGCATGGCGCTGTGGGCCGGGCAGGGGCACCGGCTGGCGCGCGAACTGCCCGCCGCCCAGTTGGTGGAGACGCTCGCGGTGGAACTCGACGCCGCGCGGTCCGAGTTGGGCCTTCAGGTCCAGCGGGGTGCGGTGTCGTGACCGCCCCGGTGTTCGTGGCCGACTCCCTGACGGGCGCGGCCGCGGGGGCCCGGGTCCGGCTGGAGGGCCCGGAGGGGCGCCACGCGGTGTCCGTGAGGCGGCTGCGGGTCGGTGAGCCCGTGGTGCTGACGGACGGCCACGGTACGGGCGTCCAGGGCACCGTGGCGGCCGTCGAGGGCAAGGACCGGCTGGAGATCGCGGTGGACGAGGTGCGCCGGGAGGCGGCCCCGGACCCGAGGATCACCGTCGTCCAGGCGCTGCCCAAGGGCGACCGCGGCGAGCTGGCGGTGGAGACCATGACGGAGACCGGCGTGGACGCCGTCGTTCCGTGGTCGGCGTCCCGCTGCATCACCCAGTGGAAGGGCGAGCGCGGCCTCAAGGCGCTCGGCAAGTGGCGGTCGACCGCGCGTGAGGCGGGCAAGCAGTCCCGCCGGCTGACCTTCCCCGAGGTCACGGACGCGATGACGACCAAGCAGGTGGCCCGGCTTCTCGCCGAAGCCGCGTTCGCGGCCGTGCTCCACGAGGAGGGCGGGGAGCCGCTCGCGGCGGCCCAACTGCCCGCGAGTGGTGAGATCGTGCTGGTCGTCGGGCCCGAAGGGGGCGTGTCCCCCGAGGAGTTGGCGGCCTTCGCCGAGGCGGGCGCGCGGCCGTACCGGCTGGGCCCGAGCGTGCTGCGCACCTCCACGGCCGGAACGGCGGCCGCCGCGCTGCTGCTCGGCCGCACCGGCCGCTGGGGATGAGAGACGCCTCCCTGAGCCGAGAGGCCCCCTCCGGGGTCTGTTCGCGCTTCTGTGCCCCCGTACCTGGCCGAGGACGGCCTTCCGCTGCGCGTCGGCCGATGGGAACCTATCCCCTATGGGGGTATTGAGTCAGGCAAGACGGGGACGGGCGCTCTTGTCCGTCGCGGCCCTCGGCGCGGCGGTCGCGGTGACGGCGTGTGAGCCGACGGGCGGCGGCATCAGCTCCGTGACGGTCGCGATCACCACGGACCAGGTCGTCACGGAGGCGCTGGAGCGGGGCGGTGTCGGCGTCCGCTGGATGAGCTGCAACGCCGAGTTCAAGAACGGCCATACGGCCGGTGCTTCGCCCTCGCGGAGCGAGCGGTCCGGGGAGACCGACGCACGGGTGGACTGCCACGGCAGGACCGACAGCGACAAGGACATCAGGATCAAGGGCCGGGTGACCTACGTACGGGCGGACCACTGCGTCCGGGGCGATGTGACCGGCGAGGTGGACGGCCGGAAGGTCTTCCGGGCGCAGGTGATCGGGGAGTGCCGGGGCGGCGGCCCGGACACCGACAGTCCCCGGCCGACCTTCAGCCACTCGTCGGACCGCCCGAGCACGCAGAGCCCGCAGCCGACCCGTAGTCACCCGTGGGACCACCGGACCACCGACGTCCCCCAGCCGACCCGCAGTCACCCGTGGGACCGCCCGAGCACCGAGAACCCCCAGCCGACCCGCAGCCACCCCGGGGACCAGCCGGCCACCGAGGGCGGCGCCGGGCAGGCCGGTACCGGGGACAGCGCCGGTAAGGGCGGCATCGAGGGCGGCGGTCAGGGCGAATAGGCCGCGATCTCTCCCGCCGGCAGGGGCTCCCGGTACCATCCGGACCGTATGTGCCGACGATCCGTAAGGAGCCACCGGTGGCGGGAGAACCGCAGGCCGACTGCCTGTTCTGCAAGATTGTCTCGGGGGAGGTGCCGGCCACCGTCGTCCGCGATACGGACACCACCGTCGCCTTCCGCGACATAAACCCCCAGGCGCCCACGCACATCCTGGTGATCCCCAAGGTGCACTACCCGGACGCGGCCTCCCTCGCGGCGGCCGAACCGCAGATCGCCGCCGATGTGCTGCGCGAGGCGGGCTCGGTCGCGGTCGATGAGAAGCTCGTCGAGACGGGCTACCGCGTGGTGTTCAACACCGGCTCCGGCGCCGGCCAGACCGTCTTCCACGCCCATGCCCACGTCCTGGGCGGCCGCGGGCTCAACTGGCCCCCCGGATAACCCTTGTCCGCACGGGAACTGATCGTCCTCGGCACCGCCAGCCAGGTGCCGACCCGGCACCGCAACCACAACGGCTATCTGCTGCGCTGGGACGGCGAGGGCCTGCTGTTCGACCCCGGCGAGGGCACCCAGCGCCAGATGCTGCGGGCCGGGGTCGCCGCCCATGACATCGACCGGATCTGCGTCACGCATTTCCACGGGGATCACTCCCTGGGCCTGGCCGGGGTGATCCAGCGGATCAACCTCGACCGGGTGCCGCACCCGGTGACCGCCCACTACCCGGCGAGCGGACAGCGGTTCTTCGAGCGGCTGCGGTACGCGACCGCCTACCGCGAGACGGTGGCGCTCACCGAGGAGCCGGTCGCCGGTGACGGCGCGGTGCTGGCCCGCACCCCCGCGTACACGCTGGAGGCGGCCCGGCTCTCGCACCCCGTCGAGTCCTACGGCTATCGCCTGATCGAACCGGACGGCCGCAGGATGCTGCCCGAGCGCCTCGCCGCGCTCGGCGTCCGCGGCCCGGACATCGGCCGGCTGCAGCGGGATCGGGCGCTGGAGATCGAGGGGCGTACGGTCACGCTCGAAGAGGTCAGCGAGGTGCGTCGGGGGCAGCGCTTCGCGTTCATCATGGACACCCGGCTGTGCGACGGCGTCTCCGAGCTGGCGCAGGGGTGCGATCTGCTGGTCATCGAGTCGACCTTCCTGGACGAGGAGGAGGCGCTGGCCGTCGAGTACGGGCATCTGACCGCCGGGCAGGCGGCCCGGGTCGCGGCCGGGGCGGGGGCGCGGCATCTGGTGCTGACGCACTTCTCACAGCGCTACGGGGATCCGTCCGACTTCGAGCGCCAGGCGCGGGCCGCCGGGTTCGAGGGGGAGCTCACGGTCGCCGAGGACCTGATGACGGTGGCGCTGCCCAAACGGCGCTGAGGGCGCCGCGGCGGGGGCGCCTGGGCCCTGGGGGGTGGGTCCCGCGCCATGGCGGGGCCGCCTGGACCTGGGGGACGGTGGGTGCCCGCGCTACGGCGGGGCCGCCTGGACCTTGGGGGCGGTGGGTTGCCTGCGCCATGGCGGGGGCGTCTGTGCCCTGGGGCCGGTGGGTGTCCGCGCCATGGCGGGGGCGCCTGGGCCCTGGGGACGGTGGGTGTCCGCGCTACGGCGGGGGCGCCTGGACCTTGGGGACGGTGCGTGCCCGCGCTACGGCGGGGCCGCCCCGGCCGTGGGGACGGCGGACGCCCCGAGGGGGTGACGCCTGCCGGTCCCCGGCCCGTTGTACGTGCCATCGTGCACACTGTCCGCACCCGCACCCGACGACGGAGGCGGACCGGTCAGACCTGGGAGAGCGCGGTGACGACACACAACGGCGACAAGCTCACAGCGGGTTACCCCCTGCTCGACCCGCTCGAGGCCGTTCGCCGGCCCGGTGACCCGGCGTGCGACGTCTATCTCACCGGCACCGTCTTCCTCGACATCATCTTCACCGGTCTGGACACCGCCCCTGTCCGCGGCACCGAGTCCTGGGCCCGCGGCATGGGGTCGAGCCCCGGCGGCGTCGCCAATATGGCCACCGCCCTGGCCCGGCTCGGCCTGCGCACCTCGCTCGCCGCCGCCTTCGGCGACGACCACTACGGGGACTACTGCCAGGACGCCCTGGACCGCGGCGAGGGCATCGATCTCTCGCTCTCCCGCACGATCCCCGGCTGGCACTCCCCGGTGACCGTCTCGATGGCCTACGAGGGCGAGCGGACCATGGTCTCCCACGGCCATGAGGCCCCGCCGCCCGAGGAGCCCGCGCCCAGCTGCCCGCCCCCGGCCCGCGCCGCCGTGGCCTCCCTGGTGCCCGGCCGCGGCCAGGAGTGGGTCGCCGAGGCGGCCCGCCGCGGCAGCAGGGTCTTCGCGGACGTCGGCTGGGACGACACCGGCCGCTGGGACCCGGCCGACCTCGCCGAGCTGGAGCACTGCGAGGCGTTCCTGCCCAATGCCGAGGAGGCGATGCGCTACACCCGCACCGACTGCCCGCGCGCCGCCGCCCGGGCCCTCGCCGACCTGGTCCCGCTCGCCGTCGTCACGCTCGGCTCCGAGGGGGCGTACGCGGTCGACGGCCGCACCGGCGAGATCGCCGAGGTGCCCGCGATCTCGGTGGAGGCCCTGGACCCGACCGGCGCCGGGGACGTGTTCGTCGCCGGTTTCGTCACCGGCACGCTCGCCGACTGGCCGCTCGCCGACCGGCTGGCCTTCGCCGGGCTGACCGCCGCGCTGTCGGTGCAGGAGTTCGGCGGCTCGCTGTCCGCGCCCGGCTGGGTCGAGATCGCCGCCTGGTGGCAGCACGCCCGCTCCTACGACGACCAGCCCGGCCGCGCGCTGCGCCGCTATGCCTTCCTCGACCGTCTGCTGCCGGCCGCCGCCCGCCCCTGGCCGCTGCGCCGGGCCGTTCCGACGATCGGTTTCCGCCAGGCGTAGCGCCGGGGCCCCGGCCGCGGGGACCCGGGCCCTGGGAGCGGCCGGGGCGGGGGAGCCCCAGGTGGGTGAGGTGATGAAGGGATGAGGAGTAAAAGGGCTCGGGTCTTGTCGGTGCTCCGTCGTACCCTTGTAGCCAAGGTTGTCGAGCGGCGAGAACCCTTGTGCCAGGAGGTAGAAGCAGGCCAGAGAGCCGGCCCATGACGCAACCAACCACAGCACCGCAGGCGCATGCGCAGTTCACGGTCCCGAACAAGCACCCCATGGTCATGGTCCTGGGATCCGGTGACGCGCTGCTGCGTGTGATCGAGAACGCGTTCCCGGCGACCGATATCCACGTACGGGGCAACGAAGTCAGCGCCACCGGGGACCCGAAGGAAGTCGCCCTGGTCCAGCGTCTGTTCGATGAGATGATGCTGGTGCTCCGCACCGGTCAACCGATGACGGAGGATGCGGTGGAGCGCTCGATCTCCATGTTGCGCGCGGCCGAAAATGGAGAGGGCGGAGGGCAGGAGACGCCCGCCGAGGTGCTCACCCAGAACATCCTCTCCAACCGCGGTCGGACCATCCGTCCCAAGACGCTCAACCAGAAGCGCTATGTCGACGCCATCGACAAGCACACAGTCGTCTTCGGCATCGGCCCGGCGGGCACCGGCAAGACCTATCTGGCCATGGCCAAGGCGGTCCAGGCGCTGCAGTCCAAGCAGGTCACCCGGATCATCCTCACCCGGCCGGCGGTCGAGGCGGGGGAGCGGCTCGGCTTCCTGCCCGGCACCCTCTACGAGAAGATCGACCCGTATCTGCGGCCGCTCTATGACGCGCTGCACGACATGCTCGACCCCGACTCCATCCCGCGCCTGATGGCCGCGGGCACGATCGAGGTCGCGCCGCTGGCGTATATGCGCGGCCGGACGCTCAATGACGCGTTCATCATCCTCGACGAGGCCCAGAACACGAACCCCGAGCAGATGAAGATGTTCCTCACCCGGCTCGGCTTCGACTCCAAGATAGTGATCACGGGCGACATCACCCAGATCGACCTCCCCGGCGGGACCAAGAGCGGTCTGCGCCAGGTGCGGGAGATCCTGGACGGCGTCGAGGACGTGCACTTCTCCATGCTCACCAGCACCGACGTGGTCCGTCACAAGCTGGTCGGCCGTATCGTCGACGCATACGACCAGTACGACAGCCGCAACGGAAAGTAACCACGAACCCCCATGGCGATCGACGTCAACAACGAGTCCGGTACCGATATCGACGAGCGGGCTGTGCTCGACGTCGCCCGCTACGCCCTGGCCCGGATGCGTATCCACCCGCTCTCCGAGCTCTCGGTGATCGTCGTCGACGCCGACGCCATGGAGCAGCTGCACATCCAGTGGATGGACCTGCCGGGGCCGACCGATGTCATGTCCTTCCCGATGGACGAGCTGCGCCCGCCGGCCAAGGACGACGAGGAGCCCCCGCAGGGCCTGCTCGGGGACATCGTGCTCTGCCCCGAAGTGGCCAAGAAGCAGGGGGAGGAGGCGCCGACCGGGCACTCCATGGACGAGGAGCTGCAGCTGCTCACCGTCCACGGCGTCCTCCACCTCCTCGGCTATGACCACGAGGAGGCGGACGAGCGCGCCGAGATGTTCGGCCTGCAGGCCGCCATCATCGACGGCTGGCGCGCGGAGCAGGGCGTGACCGGCCCCTCCCCGGCCCCCACCGTCCGATGAGCGCCCAGCTCGTCACCGCGACCGTCCTGCTGGTCGTGGTGGCCTGGCTGGCCGCCTGCGCGGAGGCCGGTCTCGCCCGCACCACCCGGTTCCGGGCCGAGGAGGCCGTGCGCTCCGGGCGGCGCGGCAGCGCCAAGCTGATGCTCGTCGCCGAGGACCCCACCCGCTATCTCAATGTGGCGCTGCTGGTCAGGGTCGCCTGCGAGGTCGCGGCGGGCGCGGTCGTCACGTTCGCGAGTCTGCGCGAGTTCGACGAGACCTGGAAGGCGCTGACCGTCGCGATCGGCGTGATGGTCCTGGTGTCGTATGTGGCCGTCGGCGTCTCCCCGCGCACCATCGGCGCCCAGCATCCGCTCAACACCGCGACCGTCGCCGCCTATGTGCTGATCCCGCTGGCCCGGGTCATGGGCCCCATCCCGCCGCTGCTGATCCTCCTCGGTAACGCGCTCACGCCCGGCAAGGGCTTCCGTAAGGGCCCGTTCGCCTCCGAGGCCGAGCTGCGCGCCCTGGTGGACCTCGCCGAGCAGGAGTCGCTGATCGAGGACGAGGAGCGGCGCATGGTCCACTCCGTCTTCGAGCTCGGCGACACCCTGGTGCGCGAGGTGATGGTGCCGCGCACCGACCTGGTGGTCATCGAGCGCTTCAAGACCATCCGGCAGGCCCTCACCCTCGCGCTGCGCTCCGGCTTCTCCCGGATCCCGGTCACCGGGGAGAACGAGGACGACATCGTCGGGGTCGTCTACCTCAAGGATCTCGTCCGTAAGACGCATATCAACCGAGAGGCCGAGGCCGAGCTGGTCTCCACCACGATGCGGTCCGCCACCTTCGTCCCGGACACCAAGAACGCGGGCGATCTGCTGCGCGAGATGCAGCAGGAGCGCAACCACGTCGCCGTCGTGATCGACGAGTACGGCGGCACGGCCGGCATCGTCACCATCGAGGACATCCTCGAGGAGATCGTCGGCGAGATCACCGATGAGTACGACCGCGAGCTGCCGCCCATCGAGGACCTGGGCGACGGCACCCACCGGGTGACCGCCCGGCTCGCCCTCGGCGACCTGGGCGAGCTGTACGGCACGGACCTGGAGGACGAGGACGTCGAGACGGTGGGCGGGCTGCTCGCCAAGGCGCTGGGCCGGGTGCCGATCGCGGGCGCCACGGCCCAGGTCGACGTCCCCGAGGGCGGCGTCGACCCCGCGCTCAAGGCGCTGCGGCTGACCGCCGAGTCCCCGGCGGGCCGCCGCAACCGCATTGTCACGGTGCTGGTCGAGCCGGTCCGTGAGACCGCCGCGGCCGAGCCGGAGTAGCCCGGTAACAGCCGGCCCCCACGCGCCCGTGACGCGGCCCCGTCCACACCCCGTGGGCGGGGCCGCGCCGCCATGCCGCCAAACCGCGTCCGCGCCGTCATGCCGCGCGGCCCGCCGCGCCGCGCTCCCGCGGGCACGCGCCGGGGCGCGGCACCGCCTGCGCGACAGCGGGCCGTCGCGCCAGCGCATCGGCAACGCGCGGGCCGCGCTGCGCCATACGAGTGGAATAGCCGTCCGCTCCCTGGCCCATCTGGCGTAGGCACCCGCTTACTTGCAGATACCGACTGGTGGGTCGCCCATACCTCTGTCGGGGGACAGCCGACGTGTCGTGCATGACGTAGACAGGTCGGCCGTATGGGCACCCCCGCGCAGAGGCCATGGCTCCGCGTGGCATGCGCCGCGCGGAGCCGGGCGGCTCATCCCATCCGCAATCGGAAGGGTCCCCTCTCATGGCCACACCAACCACCACTACGCTCAATGTCGGTCCGAATCCGGCGGAGTGCGGCGAAACGGTGACCCTCACCGCGACCGTGGCACCCGCGCCCCCGGACGGTGAGACGGTTGACTTCATCATCAGCGCCGACGGACCCACGCTGACCGGGACCCTGGGCGGCGGCCAGGCCAGCGTCACGCTCAGCAATCTGAGCGTGGGCAGTCACACCGCCGCGGCCTTCTACCCGGGCGACGCGACCCTCGACCCGTCGAGCTCGCCCTTCGTGTCGTTCAATGTGGTTGCGGCGGCGACAACGACGACGGTCACCTCTATCACACCGGCTGCACCGGTATGCGGTCAGCAGGTGCAGGTGTGCGCGCAGGTTTCCGTGAACGGGCCGGGCACGTGTCAGCCGTCCGGTCAGGTGCAGTTCGCGTTCACCGGGGGCCCGACGGTGTTCGCGACGTTGGACGCCGCGGGGATGGCCTGTGCGACCGTCAGTTTGAACGCCGGATCCCACGCGTTCACGGTCACCTACCCGGGCACCGTCAGCACGGGGTCCTCGCAGGCCAACGGAACGGTGACGGTGGCTCAGGGGGCGTCGACAACGGTGTTCTCCTCGTCGCCGGCGTCGCCGGTGTGCGGTGAGCCGGTGCAGTTGTGCGCGCAGGTCACGACGGACTCGCCCAGTACGTGTGCCCCGACGGGGTCTGTGACGTTCGCGGTTTCCGGTGGGCCGACCGTGGGCCCCGTGACGCTTGACGCGAGTGGCCAGGCGTGTGCGTCGACCAGTGCCATTCCGGTGGGCGCGCACTCGGTCACGGCCACCTATTCCGGATCAACCGATGTCGCGGGCTCCTCGGGCGGCGGGACGGTGACGGTCGGTCAGGCGGCGTCCACGACCGCGTTGACCATTACGCCCGCTTCTCCGGTGTGTGGTGAGTCGGTGACCTTGTGCGCGCAGGTGACCACGACGTCGCCCGGCACCTGCGCTCCGACCGGGATGGTGACGTTCACGATCGCGGGTGGTCCGACGCTGACCGGGACGCTCGACGCGAGCGGTCAGGCGTGTGTGACGACCAGTGCCATTCCGGTGGGGACGCACGCGGTGACGGCCACCTACGCGGGCAACACAGGCGTCGCCGGCTCGTCGGCTTCGGGCTCCGTCACGGTCGGTCAGGGCGCCTCGACCACGACGGTCAGCTTCTTGCCCAGCTCGCCGGTGTGCGGCCAGCCGGTGACCTTGTGCGCGCAGGTGACCACGACGTCGCCCGCTACCTGCGCTCCGACCGGGATGGTGACGTTCACGATCGCGGGTGGTCCGACGCTGACCGGGACGCTCGACGCGAGCGGTCAGGCGTGTGTGACGACCAGTGCCATTCCGGTGGGCGCGCACGCGGTGACGGCCACCTACGCGGGCAACACAGGCGTCGCCGGCTCGTCGGGCTCCGCCACCATCACCGTGGGCCAGGCGGCGTCCACGACCGCGTTGACCATTACGCCCGCTTCCCCGGTGTGCGGCCAGCCGGTGACCTTGTGCGCGCAGGTGACCACGACGTCGCCCGGCACCTGCGTCCCGACCGGGATGGTGACGTTCACGATCGCGGGTGGTCCGACGCTGACCGGGACGCTGAACGCCAGTGGTCAGGCGTGTGTGACGACCAGTGCCATTCCGGTGGGCGCGCATGCGGTGACGGCCGCCTACGCGGGCAACACCGGCGTGGCGGGTTCGTCGGCGTCCAGCTCCGTCACCATCGGCCAGGCGAGCACCACGACCACGCTCACCTCCTCGCCGAACCCGTCCACCCCCGGCCAGAACGTGACCTTCACCGCCACCGTGGCCGCGGTGCCGCCGGCGACGGGCACACCGACCGGGACCGTCACCTTCGTGATCAGCGGCGGGCCCACCCTCACCGGCACGCTCAACGCCTCCGGTGTGGCCACGGCCAGCACCAGCACCCTCACCCCCGGCGCGCACACGGTCACGGCCACCTACGGCGGTGACACCTGCTTCGCCGGTTCCACCTCACCGACGATCACCCAGAACGTGGCCGCGGCGCCGACCGGGACCACCGTGACCGCCACTCCGGCCACCATCCGGCTGCGGTTCAACGGCACGCTGGTCATCCCGACCCTGAGCGCGACGCTGAGGGACGCGTCGAACAACCCGATCCCCGGCCAGACCCTCACCTTCGTCGCCAACTCGCTGGTGGGCCCGATCGCGCTGGGCAGCGCGGTCACCAACGCCAGCGGCACGGCGACGCTCAGCAATGTGACCGTTCCCCCGACCATCCTCACCGCCTCGACGTACACCGCGTCCTTCGCGGGCGCCCCGGGCCTGAGCCCGTCGTCCGGCTCGGCCTCGCTGACCTTCCAGCCGTCGCCGATCCTGCCGTAAGGAGCTGAGGGCGCCCGCACACCGCGTATCGTCCGCGCCGGGCCGCCGCACAGCGGCCCGGCGCGGGCCGCCGCGTGCCCGGGGGCGGGCCGGGACCGGCTCCCCGTCCACCCCACCGGCGTCATCGCCGGTCAACGCCCCGCATATGCTCATCCGCATGAGCGAAGCAGCGCAGCTGGACCCCGAAGACCGCAAGATCATCACGCTGGCCCGCTCCGTGCGGGCCCGTAACTCCGTGGCGGAGGGCGCCGCCGTCCGCGATGAGACGGGGCGCACGTATGTCGCCGGGACCGTGGCCCTCGACTCGCTGAAGCTGAGCGCCCTGCGGACCGCCGTCGCCATGGCCGTGGCGAGCGGTGCCACGTCCCTGGAGGCCGCGGCCGTGGTGACCGAGGCGGAGAGCGCCTCGGACGAGGACCGCGCGGCCGTCCGGGACCTCGGTGGGGCCGGGACGCCGGTGCTGCTGGCGGGCCTCGACGGCACCCTGCGGGCCACGCTGCCGGCCTGACCGACCCACCGGCCACCGGCGGTCGTACGGGGCCGGGACGACGGGCCGTACGGGGGCGGGACGGCTGGTTTCACGGGGCGCGGGACGACGGGCCGTACGGGGCCGGGACGGCTGGTTGTACGAGGCCGGGGCGACCGGCCGCACGAGGCCCGGGACGACTGGTCCGAGCGGGCCGGGGCATCGGGGAGAATGGGGTCCATGACTGCCGGTACCTCCCCGTCCCCGACCGAGCAGCGGGAGACCCCGCACCGCTCGGGCTTCGCCTGCTTCGTCGGCCGCCCCAACGCGGGCAAGTCGACCCTGACCAATGCGCTGGTGGGGACGAAGGTCGCGATCACCTCGAACCGCCCGCAGACCACCCGCCACACCGTCCGCGGCATCGTGCACCGCCCCGAGGCCCAGCTGGTGCTCGTCGACACCCCTGGTCTGCACAAGCCGCGCACCCTGCTCGGCGAGCGGCTGAACGATGTCGTGCGCACCACCTGGGCCGAGGTCGACGTCATCGGCTTCTGCCTGCCCGCCGACCAGAAGCTCGGCCCCGGCGACCGCTATATCGCCACCGAGCTGGCGGGGATCAAGAAGACCCCCAAGGTCGCGATCGTCACCAAGACCGATCTCGTCGAGTCCGAGCAGCTGGCCCAGCAACTGATCGCCATCGACCGGCTCGGCACGGAGCTGGGCATCGAATGGGCCGAGATCGTCCCGGTGTCGGCCGTGGACGCGGAAAAGGTGGGGGCGGGACGCGGTCCCTCGGCTGAGGGCGGTGGCCGGAGAGGGGCCGGCCAGGTGGGCCTGCTGGCGGATCTGCTGGTCCCGCTGCTGCCCGAGGGCCCGGCGCTCTACCCCGAGGGCGACCTCACCGACGAGCCCGAGCAGGTCATGGTCGCCGAGCTGATCCGGGAGGCCGCGCTGGAGGGCGTACGGGACGAACTGCCGCACTCCATCGCGGTGGTCGTGGAGGAGATGCTGCCCCGCGAGGACCGCCCCGCGGACCGGCCGCTCCTCGACATCCACGCCAACCTGTACATCGAGCGGCCCAGCCAGAAGGGCATCATCATCGGCCCCAAGGGACGCCGCCTCAAGGAGGTCGGCACCAAGTCCCGCAAGCACATCGAGGCGCTGCTGGGTACGCCGGTCTTCCTCGACCTTCATGTGAAGGTCGCCAAGGACTGGCAGCGCGACCCGAAGCAGCTGCGGAAGCTGGGGTTCTGAGCCGTCCCACGCCGCCGCGGAGGCGGGGGTTCTGGCCGGGCCCACGCCGTTGCGGAAGATGGGCGTGGTGAGCCTGGCCCACGCCGCCGCGGAGGCGGGGGTTCTGAGCCCCCGTCGAGCGCCCCTACGCGCCTTCCTTCAGCACCGTGCGGATCAGTTCCCGCTGGGCGTCGCTCAGATGGGGGTCCGCGGCGTGGACGGTGCGGCCGTCGACGGTGATCTCGTACTGGAAGCCGTCGGGGACGCCGCGGGCGGCCGTGATGTGGCCGGTCTCGACGGCCTGGTGGGCCAGGGCGTCCAGATGCGTGGCGTCGGGCCGGCCGGTGGTGTCCAGCTCGGCCCGGCGCTCGATTCCGGCGAAACCGCCGGTGCGGGTGACGGAGATGCGCATGGCTCCATCACTACCCGATGGCGTGCTCTACCGCGCGCCCACGCGGGCCCGCAGATCGGTGATGCCCACCCCGGCCCACGCCTCCTGCACCGCCGTCTGCTCCTCGCCCTCGCCGTAGCGGGCGTGCGCGGCGGCGACCGTGAGGTGGGCGAAATCGGCGAACTCCGCGTCGGAGGCCAGATCGCCGCCGGTCAGCACGTCGAACCAGATCTGCCCGGCGCGCTCCCAGGCGTTGCCGCCCAGGGCGGTGGCGGCCAGGTAGAAGGCGTGGTTGGGGATGCCGGAGTTGATGTGGACGCCGCCGTTGTCGCGCGAGGTGCGGACGTAGTCGTCCATCGTGCCCGGCTGCGGGTCCTTTCCCAGCACATCGTCGTCGTACGCCGTGCCCGGGGCCTTCATCGAGCGCAGGGCCACCCCGGTGACCCGGTCCGTCAGCAGCCCCGCGCCGATCAGCCAGTCGGCCTCCTCGGCGCTGTGGCCGAGCACATGCTGCTTGACCAGTGAGCCGAAGACGTCGGACATCGACTCGTTGAGCGCCCCGGACTGGCCGAAGTACTCGAGGTTGGCGGTGTACTGCGTGACGCCGTGGGTGAGCTCGTGGGCCATGACGTCGACCGGGATGGTGAAGTCCAGGAAGACCTCGCCGTCCCCGTCGCCGAAGACCATCTGCTCGCCGTCCCAGAAGGCGTTGTTGTAGTCCTCGCTGTAGTGGACGCTCGCGCTCAGCGGCAGGCCGGAGTCGTCGATCGAGCGCCTGCCGTACGCCTTGAGGAAGAGCTCGAAGGTCGCGCCGAGCCCGTCGTAGGCGCGGTTCACCGAGTCGTCCCCGCTCGCCTGGTCGCCCTCGCCGCGCACCTTCTTCCCCGGCAGCGAGGTCTTGCGGTGGGCGTCGTAGACGGTGCGCTCGGGCTTGTCGGAGGGCGCGGCGGCCCGCGCGGCGGGGACCCCGCGCACGGTGGTGATCCGGCGGCGGGTGCGCTGCAGGGCGTCGTGCTCCAGGGTGCGGCGGGCGAGATCGGCCAGCGAGGCGTCCTCGGCATGGGACAGCTTGTCGAGGACATGCGGCGGCACGATCGTGCAGAAGGTGCCACGGCGGTGACTGCGGGCCTGCGCGGGGGCATTGGCGTTGGCGTCCATGGCTGGCAATGTCGCACCACGTGAGGTGCGTGTCACGCCTTGCGGTCATGATTGCTGAAATCGAGTGGAAGATGTGTATTCCTCCGTAGACCATGTTGTCGTCCGCATGGTGATACAGGTCCGCCGCGTCGGGGTGTCTCGGTTAGGCTGCTCCGCATCATGCGTTTCGGGCTGCTTCTTCTTAGCTGCCGCGGCGAGGGCCTGTAGTCGAAGGCCGACCCCCTCCCCGCGGAGTTCGGCGTTGCAGTGATCACGCCCTGTCGGCCGCCCCAGGATCTCCGCGACAGCGGATTCGTCCTGTGGACAGCGGATTACCCAAGGAGCCCCGCGCACCATGACGACTCACTCCGATACGCCCGGCCGTTCCGCGACCTCCGGCAGCGCCGTCGGCCGTCCCACCCCCCTCACGGCCGCGACCGTCACCCAGCGCCCCTCCGGTATGCCCATCCACAAGTACGGCCCGTACGAGGCCGTCGACATCCCGGACCGCACCTGGCCGGACAACCGCATCACCGTCGCCCCGCGCTGGCTGTCCACCGATCTGCGGGACGGCAACCAGGCGCTGATCGACCCGATGTCCCCGGCCCGCAAGCGCGAGATGTTCGACCTGCTGGTGCGCATGGGCTACAAGGAGATCGAGGTCGGCTTCCCCTCCTCCGGCCAGACCGACTTCGACTTCGTACGGTCGATCATCGAGGAGGGCGCGATCCCGGAGGACGTGACGATCTCCGTCCTCACCCAGGCGCGCGAGGAGCTGATCGAGCGCACCGTGGAGTCGCTGCGCGGGGCGCACAGGGCCACCGTGCACCTGTACAACGCCACTGCCCCCACCTTCCGCCGCGTCGTTTTCCGTGGCACCAAGGAGCAGGTCAAGCAGATCGCGGTGGACGGCACCCGGCTGGTGGTGGAGTACGCCGACAAGATCCTCGGCGATGAGACGGTCTTCGGCTACCAGTACAGCCCGGAGATCTTCACCGACACCGAGCTGGACTTCGCGCTGGAGGTCTGCGAGGGCGTCATGGACGTCTGGCAGCCCGAGGAGGGCCGCGAGATCATCCTCAATCTGCCGGCCACCGTCGAGCGCTCGACCCCGTCCACCCACGCGGACCGCTTCGAGTGGATGTCGCGCCGGCTGTCCCGGCGCGAGCACATCTGCCTGTCGGTGCATCCGCACAACGACCGCGGCACCGCCGTCGCCGCCGCCGAGCTGGCGATCATGGCCGGGGCGGACCGGATCGAGGGCTGTCTGTTCGGGCAGGGCGAGCGCACCGGCAATGTCGACCTGGTGACGCTGGGCATGAACCTGTTCTCCCAGGGTGTCGACCCGCAGATCGACTTCTCGCAGATCGACGAGATCCGCCGCACCGCCGAGTACTGCAACCAGATGGAGATCCACCCGCGCCACCCCTACGCGGGCGATCTGGTCTACACCGCCTTCTCCGGCTCCCACCAGGACGCCATCAAGAAGGGGTTCGAGGCGCTGGAGGCGAGCGCCGCCGAGCAGGGCAAGACGGTGGACGAGGTCGAGTGGGCGGTCCCGTATCTGCCCATCGACCCCAAGGACGTCGGCCGCTCCTACGAGGCCGTGATCCGGGTGAACTCGCAGTCCGGCAAGGGCGGCATCGCCTATGTCCTGAAGAACGACCACAACCTGGACCTGCCGCGCAGGATGCAGATCGAGTTCTCCAAGACGATTCAGGCCAAGACCGATGCCGAGGGCGGCGAGGTCACCCCGGGCCAGATCTGGGCGGCATTCCAGGACGAGTACCTGCCGACCGACGACAACCGGTGGGGCCGGATCGCGCTGCGCAGCGCGCAGACGTCCACCACCAGCGAGGGCAGCGACGCGCTCACCGTCGAGGCGGTCGTGGACGGCGCCGAGACGGTGCTGACCGGCACCGGCAACGGCCCGCTGGCGGCCTTCTTCGACGCCCTGGCCTCGATCGATGTGGACGTACGGCTGCTGGACTACTCCGAGCACACGCTGAGCGAGGGCGCCGCGTCCCAGGCCGCCGCGTACATCGAGTGCGCGATCGACGGGCAGGTGCTGTGGGGCGTCGGGATCGACGCCAACATCGTGCGGGCCTCGCTCAAGGCGGTCGTCTCCGCGGTGAACCGGGCGCGCCGGTGATTTTTTCGGCGCGTCGATGATCTCTCGGCCGACGGATCCGACGGGCTCATCACCCCGTTGACCTTGTCACCCACACGGGCCCCGTTCACCATGCGAGGTGGGCGGGGCCTCGGGTTTGGCCTGTTGTCTCCGTTCGGGGTACTGACGTCACATCATGGATGTGGCTAGCATCACGTCAACGCGGCAACGTGGCCGAAGCGTTATGGAGGTGTGACGTGGTGCACCGGCGAGCCCGCCGTGACCGGGACCTGTGTGTGGTAGGCGTGCGCACTCTGTGGCGGACCGTCGGCGATGGTGAGTTCTTCTGCCCCGAATGCGGAGGTGACCGCAACTTCCGCCGCCGTACCGGCCGCCGCCGCATCGTGGTGCTCGGCCTCCCCGTGCTGCCGCGCGGACCGGTCGCACCCATCGTGGAATGCGCGGCCTGCGGCAGCCGCTACGGCACGGAGGTGCTCGACCACCCCACGACCATCCGCTTCTCCGCGATGCTCCGCGACGCGGTGCACACCGTGGCCCTCGCGGTCCTCGCCGCGGGCGGCACCGAGGCGACGGCGGTCCGGCAGGTCGCGGTCGGCGCGGTGCGCGCCGCCGGGTTCGCCGACTGCAGCGAGGACCAGCTCCTCGCGCTCATCGAGGCGCTCGCCGCCGACACCGGGCGGCTCCCGGGCGCGTGCGGCGAGCGCGACGGCCTGGACCCGTGCGGTACGGCGCTGGCCATCGAGCTGCATGAGGCCCTGGAGCCGCTGGCCCCGCATCTGGCCCCCACCGGCCGGGAGGCGATCCTCCTCCAGGGCGCCCGGATCGCCGTGGCCGACGGGCCGTACCGCCCGGCCGAGCGCGCGGTCCTGGAAACCGTCGGCCGGGCCCTGATGATCTGCCCGGACGACACGGCCCGGCTGCTGGCAGCGACGCGGGCCGCGTTCTGAAGCCACAAGGGAGGCGCTCTGAAACGGAGATTCCGGTTCGCCTCCGTACTCCCCCGGGAGTAATCGGCCCCCTCCCGCCCCCGGCGCAGTAGCCGCCATCTCCGTCGCCGGCGCGACGTATCGGCGCCCCCGCGCCGGAAGCCTGGGGGCATGCAGACGACATCGTCAGGGATCCCCAGCGATCCCCATCCATCGGACGCGGCGCCACCCTCCGCGGCCGGGCCGCCCTCCGGGTCCGGCGGCAAGCGACGCCGCTCACTGCCCTGGGCGCTCATCGCGGGCTGGGTGCTGCTGCTCCTCGTCGCCGTCCCCTTCGCGGGCAAGCTCGAGGGCGTCAAGCGGGACACGGCCGTCGACTACCTCCCGGCGGGCGCCGACTCCACCCAGGTGGCCCGGCTCCAGGAGCGGCTGCCCGGTGGCGACACCATCGACCTCGTCCTCGTCTACCACCGCGACGGCGGGCTGACCGACGCCGACCGTAAGGCGGCCGGCGAGAAGGTCGCCGAGGTGGCGGGGCGCCACGACACCGTCGGTGGGCAGGCGCCGCGCGCCATACCGTCCAAGGACGGCACGACCCTGATGTACCCCATGGCGCTCACCGGCGTGACGGACGAGAAGGAGCGGGCGGAGGCCGTCAAGGACGTCCGCGCCGAGCTCGCCTCCCACCCCGAGGGCCTGAGCGTCCAGGTCGGCGGTCCAGGGGCGCTCAGCGCCGATTCACAGGAGGTCTTCGCCTCCACCGACGGCACGCTGATGTTCGCCACCGCCGGGGTGGTCGCCCTGCTGCTGATCATCACCTACCGCAGCCCTCTGCTGTGGCTGGTTCCGCTGGGGGTGGTCGGGGTCGCCGCCATGGCCGCGATGGCCATCGTCTACGGCCTCGTCCAGGGCTTCGACCTCGTCGTCACCAGCATGAGCTCCTCGATCATGACGGTGCTGGTCTTCGGCGCGGGCACCGACTACGCCCTGCTGATCGTCTCCCGCTACCGCGAGGAGCTCCGCCGCCACCGCGCCCCGTACGACGCGATGCGCGAGGCCCTGCGCGGCTGCGGTCCTGCCGTGCTCGCCTCCAGCGGCACCGTCGCCGCCGGGCTGCTGTGCCTGCTCGCCGCCGACCTCAACAGCAGCAGCGGCCTGGGCCCGGTCGGCGCGGTCGGGGTCGTCTGCGCGCTGGCGGCCATGATGACGCTGCTGCCCGCGGTGCTGGTGCTGCTGGGGCGGCGGGTGTTCTGGCCGCTGATCCCGGTCTACGGCAGTGAGCCGCGGACGAACCGGCGCGGGTTCTTCGAGGCGATGGGCGGCTCGGCCCGCCGCCGGCCCGGAGCCGTCCTGCTCGGCGGTGCCGCGCTGCTGGGCGCCCTCGCCATCGGCGTGCTCAATCTGCCCGGCGACCTCAAGCAGGAGGACACCTTCACCGACAAGCCCGAGTCGGTGGCCGCGACCCAGACCCTCGCCCACGCCTATCCGGACAGCAGCAGCCAGCCCATCAGCGTGATGACGCGCACCACGGGGGCGGACGAGGTGCTGCGGCGGGCGCGCGACACGGAGGGGGTCGCGCGGGCGGACCGCGGACGCAGCGGCGGCGGCTGGACGGAGATCGACGTCTTCCCCAAGGGCGCCCCGCAGTCGGCGGGGGAGACCGCCACCCTGCACGCCCTGCGCTCCGGTCTCGTACGGGTCGAGGACGCCGACGCGGTCGTCGGCGGGCCCAGCGCCCAGCAGCTCGATCTGAAGGACACCAACGCCCGCGACCGGATGCTGGTCATCCCGCTGGTGCTGATCGCCGTGCTGCTGATCCTCGCGGCCCTGCTGCGCAGCCTCGTCGCGCCACTGGTCCTGGTCGTCGCCGTGGTCGCCGTATGGGGCGCGGCGATGGGCGTCGGCGGGCTCTTCTTCGACCCGGTCTTCGGCTTCGCCGGAGTGGACCCCGGGCTGCCGCTGCTCTCCTTCGTCTTCCTGGTCGCCCTCGGCGTCGACTACGGCATCTTCCTGATGCACCGGATGCGGGAGGAGTCGCTGCGCGGGGCGGACGTCCCGGACGCGGCCGTGACCGCGCTGCGCACCACGGGCGGCGTGATCGCCTCGGCCGGTCTGGTGCTGGCGGCGACCTTCGCGGTGCTGGCCACGCTGCCGATGGTGATGCTGGTCGAGATGGGGTTCGTGGTGGCGGTCGGCGTGCTGCTCGACACCTTCCTCGTGCGGACGTATCTGGTGACGTCGGCGAGCCTGCTGCTGAAGCGGTGGGTGTGGTGGCCGGGTGCCCTCTTCCGCCGTACGCCCGCCCCGCCTGCCTCGCCGCCTTCGTCGGCCCCCTCGGCGCCGGGAGGCCGGGGCGGCCCCTCCGGTCCCGAGGCCCGTCCCGAACCGGCCGTACGCGGCGGCTGAGGCCGCCCCTGAGCCCGGACCGGCCGCACAGGGGACGGCCGGTCCGGAACCCCCTTCGCACCGCCCCTTGGTGGCGCCTGCTCGCACCGCCCCTTTCGCACCGCCCCGTACGTACCGCCCTATGGATCGCCCGAGGCGGACCCCCGAGGATGGAGCCCGTGCCCGCACCTTCCGCGACCCAGGCCGCGACCACCCCACCGGCGCACCCCGCCGGGCGCTCCACCGCGCACTTCACCGCCCACCGCGCGCTCGCCTCCGTGCTGCGGGCCCTGCACAGCGGCCCCCGCCCCGCCGAGACCCTGGACGAGGCCCGCAGGCGGCGGCGGGTGGACGCCGGGATCGCCGGTGCGGTGCTGGTCCTGCAGATCACGCTGGCCCTGCTCAACCTCGATCGGAACGGCCATCGGCCCGACGCGTTCGGCTGGGCGCTGCTCGCCGCCAGCGCCGTGGCGCTCGTGGGGCGGCGGCACAGCCCGATGGTGGTCACCGCGGCCGTGGTGCTCATGGTCGGGCCGTACCACGCCATGGGCAACGTCCATATCGCGGTCGTCCCGGCCGGGCTCCTCGCCGTCTACACCCTCGCCGTGATCGGCCCGCCGCTGCGGTCCTTCCTCACGGTCGGCATCCTGCTCGTGGGCATGGTGACGATGATGACCCTCGGCAGCAATGTGCGGGCCGGCGCCGACATGCTGCGCAGCTCCGGCTGGGTGCTGTCGGTCGTGGTGATCGGCGAGGCGATCCGCATCCACCGCAAGTACATCGCCGCGATCCTGGAGCGGGCCGAACGCGCCGAGCGGACCCGTGAGGAGGAGGCGGCCCGGCGGGTCGCCGAGGAACGGCTGCGCATCGCGCGCGATCTGCACGATCTGCTGGCGCACAGCATCACCCTCATCGGCGTCCAGACCTCCGTCGCGGCCCATGTCCTGATCGCCGACCCCGAGCGGCTGGACCGCGAGGCGATGGCCAAGGCGCTCGACGCGATGGCCGACACCTGCCGGGACGCCCGCGCCGAGCTGCGGGCCACCCTGCAGGTGCTGCGCGGGGGCGCGGACGGCGAGGCCGACCGCGCGGACGAGGAGGACATCGGACCGCTGCCGGGGCTCGCCGGGCTCGCCGACCTGGCCGCGGCGGCGGAGGCGGCGGGCGTACGCGTGGACCTCACGGTCGACGTGGAGGCGGCCGAACTGTCGCCCGCCGTGGGCGCCGCCGCCTACCGGATCGTGCAGGAGGCCCTGACCAACGCCGTCCGCCACGCACCCGGCACGAGGGTGCGGATCACGCTCGTACGGAACGAGGGGGAGCTGTGCGTCGCCGCCGTGGACGACGGCCCCGACGGCGACGGTGAGCCCCTTACCGCGCCCGCCGAACCGGGCTACGGCATCGTCGGCATGCGCGAGCGGGCCCGCAGCGTCGCGGGCAGCCTGACCGCCGGACCACGCGAGGACGGCCCAGGCTTCGCGATCAGGGCCGCGCTGCCGTGGGGCCGGGGCGGCCCGCCCGGCGGCCGTACGGGCACCGCACAGACCACCGCAGCGCCCAGGGAGGCCACCGCATGACGACCGCACCGGACCCAGCACCGGGGACCAGCCCAGCGGACCCGGCGTCAGGTAATGCCCCCGTGGATCCCGCTTCCGGGACCGCCGCGCCGGATCTCGTTTCCGGGACCACTGCGCCGGATCCCGCCCCGAGAACCGCCGCGCCGGACCCGGCGTCCGGGACCGCCGCGCCGGATCTCGTTTCCGGGACCACCGCGCCGGATCCCGCTTCCGGGGCCACCGCGCCGGATCCCGCCCCGAGAACCGCCGCACCGGACCCGGCGTCCGGGACCACCGCGCCGGATCCCGCTTCCGGGACCACCGCGCCGGGCCCGGCGTCCGGGGCCGCCGCGCCGATCAGGGTGCTGCTCGCCGACGACCAGAGGCTGGTCCGTTCCGCCTTCGCCATGCTGGTCTCCTCGGCCCGCGACATGGACGTGGTCGGGCAGGCGGGCACCGGCCGCGAGGCCGTCGAACTGGCCCGCACCGCCCGCGCCGACCTCGTGGTCATGGACATCCGGATGCCCGACCTCGACGGCATCGAGGCGACCCGCCGCATCGCCGCCGACGAGGACCTGGCCGGGGTCAGGGTCCTCGTCCTGACGACCTACGACACCGACGAGCACATCGTCGAGGCACTGCGCGCGGGCGCCTCCGGATTCCTGGTGAAGGACACCCGGCCCGCCGAACTCCTGGACGCCATAAGGACGGTGGCGGCGGGGGAGTCCCTGCTCTCGCCGGGCCCCACCGCCCGCCTCATCGCCCGCGTCCTGCGGCTCCCGGACGCCCCGCCGCCCGGCGCCCCGGCCCCCGCCGCGCTGGCCGCGCTCTCCGAGCGCGAGCGCCAGGTGCTCGCCCTCGTCGCCCGCGGCCTCAACAACGCCGAGGCCGCCCAGACCCTCGGTCTCTCACCGCTCACCACCAAGACCCATGTCAGCCGCATCATGGGCAAGCTGGGCGCCCGCGACCGCGCCCAACTGGTCATCGCGGCCTACGAGTCCGGCCTGGTCACCCCGTCCCGCTCCTGACCCGGGCGCCCGGAGCCGGACGCCCGGAGCCGGACGCCCCAAGCCGGGCGCCTCTGATCCGGACGCCCCAAGCCCGGACGCCCCGAGCCGGACGCGCCGCCCGGAGCCCGGTCAGTCCGCCTCGCGCCGCCCCCAGCCGTCCCGGTACGCCGCCCAGTCGTCGTCCGTCGCCGCGTAGTCCACGTACAGCGCCACCCCGAAGCGCTCACGCCGCCGGTCCTCGCGGCCGAGGCCGAGCCGGGCGCCGCGGACCGCCGCCGGGACGGTCTCCGCCCAGGCGTGGCGGCCGAAGTTGTTGGTGTGGTAGCCGGGGAGGCCCATCAGCAGGTCCGTGGTCGGCGGGGTGACCTCGAGCGCGAGTTCCGTCTGCTGGGCCACATAGCCGCCGTAGAGGCTCTCCAGCGGCATCGAGGTGTCGTACGACATCACCGCGATCTGGTCGACCCGCCGTGCCACCTGCCCGAAGTACGACTGCGACCACCACTTGGGGTGGCCGGTGAGGAACCCCGCGACCGAGTGCAGGGCGGGCAGCGGGTCGATCTGGTGGGCCGCGACCGACAGCGGGACGTGGCGGGCTCGGGTGAGAGCGTGCAGCGCGTCGAGGAGGTCGAGATAGGCGCGGTCCTCGGAGTGCAGCGGCTCCAGGTCGAAGTGGACGCCGTCGAACCCCGCGTCCAGCACCTGCCGAGCCGAGGCCACGATCCGCGTGTGGGTGTCGCCGTCGGCGAGGCTGAGCCCGGTCGGGCCCTCGGTGTCCAGCACGTCGCCGAGCCACGCCTGGACGCGGAGGCCGGGCAGTTCGCGGTGGACCGCCTTCAGCAGCCACCCCGCTTTCGGGTAGCGCCCTCGGGGCAGGCTGCCGTCATGCTCCAACGGGCCCGCGTGGACGTACAGATCGCGGATCCCGGTGCCGCGCACCCGCCGCACCAGCCCCTGGAGTTCGGCCTCGCCCTTGCGGCCGTCCACCCAGGCGTGTCCGAGCCATACGGCGTCCCGGCCCCGGGTCTGCGTACCGGGCCCGGGATCGCCCGCGTACAGCAGCCGCAGGGAGATCCCCGCGGCGAGTACGGCCAGCACCAGGCAGCCGGCGAAGGCGGCCACGATCCGCTTGGGCCATTTCAGCCGCGGATGGCGCCAGCGGCGCAGGAACGCCTTGCGCAGACGCCGGAGTGAGGCGCGCCCCTTGGCCAGAGGCTTCGCTATATGAGGTTTGACCACGGAAGGGAGGGTAACCAGCGCCGTGCGAACGCGGTTGCCCGCACGAGGACGCGACTACCCGGCCTTGCCCACGTCCATGAGCCGCACCGACCCCTCGATCCACCGTAGAGAGGGCGATGCGGCCTCCCACTCTCGCATCGGGGCGCATCAGCGGGGCGTCAGGGCCCATCGGTGCCCATCGGTGCCCATCAGAACCATCAGGGCCCACCAGGCCCATCACGGAGCGCCGAACAGCGGGCGGCACGGCTCCAGTCCCGCCATCTCGACCGGGGTGGTGCGGTGTTCCTCCCAGGCCGCGCGGTCCAGCCGCAGCCGCTGAATGGTGCGTGCCTCGCCCCTTACGGCGACCACGGACAGCCCGTCGGGGCGGTAGCCGAGCCGCCGGGAGACCCCCAGCGAGCGGCCGTTCTCCACCATCGCTCCCGAGGTCAGCGACAGCGCGCCCAAGCCCTCGAACGCCAGGTGCGCCACCGCCGCCCGCATCTCCGTGCCCAGGCCCTTGCCCTGATGGGCGACGCCCAGCCAGGAGCCGGTCTCGGCCTCCCGCGTGACCGCGAATTCGGCCGCGAAGAGGTCCTGCCGCCCGATCACCGTGCCCTCGTGCAGCACCACGAGGCTCAGCACCCACTTCTCCGGCCGCCATTCGGCGATCGTGCCCAGCACATGCTGGAAGGTGCCGCGTCCGCGCTCCTCCGGGGGTGTGTCGGTCCAGGGGACGCTGAAGGGCATCTCGGCCGGGTCGTGCACCCCGCCCGCCGCGACCGCGGCGAGTTCGTCGAGCAGGGGGAGGTCGGGAAGCCGCAGTTCCAGGCGCGGCGTACGAAGGCGAAGCCCGTACAGGGGCCAGTAATGGGGGTCCATGACGGGAGGCTGCCGGACGTACGGCCGCCGCGTCGAACCAATTACGGCCCCATTCGTCAACCCATGTTGACGGCGGCGAGGCGTCAACCTACATTGACACCATGACCGAAGCAACGGATCTCGCCGAGCGCGCGGGCGACCGGGACCCCCGGGTCGGACTGCGTGCCGTCGCCGCGCTGCGCCGGCTGCTGGAGCAACTGGAGGCCGTGCAGGTGCGCAGCGCCCGTGCCCAGGGCTGGTCGTGGCAGGAGATCGCCGCCGAACTGGGCGTCAGCAGGCAGGCAGTCCACAAGAAGCACGGGAGGCGTTGATGTTCGAGAGGTTCACCACCAGTGCCCGCGAGGTCGTACGCGGCGCCGTCCGCCACGCGGAGGACACCGGGGCCGACACGGTCGGCGAGGCCGAGCTGCTGCTCGCGCTCCTGGACCGTACGGACGGCAACCGTAAGGGCGGCAGCAATACGGGCGGCAGCGATACGGGCGGCAGCCGTGCGGAGGATCCCGGCGGCCGTAAGGACCGCGGCCGTACCCGCGGCGACCGTAAGGGCAGCCCCGCCGGCGAAGTTCTCGCCGTCCTCGGCGCGCACGGCCGCCGCGCATCGATCGAGCGGGCGCTGGCCGAGGTCCGCCGGCGCGGGGGCATCACCGGCGCCGACGCGGAGGCGCTGGCCGGGCTCGGCATCGACGTGGACGAGATCGTCGCGCGGGTGGAGGAGGCCCATGGCGTCGGCGCCCTCGCCACGGCCGGATCCACCCCTGGATCCACCCCTGGATCCACCCCTGGAGCCACGTCCGAATCCGCTCCCGGATCCGCCTCCGCACGCGCTCCCCGCCGCGGCAGGCGCCCCCTGCGCCGCCCGTTCTCCCAGGAGGCCAAGTCGGTGCTGGAGCGCTCGCTGCGGATCGCGCTCGCCCGCGGCGACAAGTACATCGGCGACGAGCATCTGCTGCTCGCCCTCACCGCCCGCCCCGGGGTCGCCGCGCATGTCCTGGCCGATCACGACGTGACGTACGTACAGGTCGAACGGGCCCTCACCGCCCGCGCCACGAAGGGCTGACCCCGGAGCCCGTCCCGCGCGACGGCGCACAATTGGTTTGCTCCCGCACCGCGTTGGGACGCATCCTGACCCGATGTTGATCCGACGAGAGACCCGCTCCGACATCGACGCCATCAGGGCCGTCACCTCGGCCGCGTTCGCGAAGCCGGATACCTCGGACACCATGGGCGCCACGGACACCCCGGTCCCGGTCGAGGCCACGCTGCTGGACGAACTCCGGATCAGCGACGGCTGGTTGCCCGCGCTGTCGTTCGTCGCCACCGGCGACCGGGACGAGGTGATCGGACATGTCGTCTGCACCCGCGGCCATGTCGGCCCCGACCTGGCCCTCGCCCTCGGTCTCGGCCCGCTCAGCGTGCACCCCGCCCATCAGCGCCGCGGCGTCGGCCAGGCGCTCGTCCACGCGGTGCTCGGCGCCGCGGACGCCTTCGGTGAATCGCTGGTGGCCCTGCTGGGCAGCCCCGCCTATTACGGCCGGTTCGGCTTCCGCCCGTCAACCGATTACGGCATCACGGCCCCCGACCCGGCCTGGGGCGACTACTTCCAGGTCCGGACCCTGACCGCCTATCAGCCCACCCTCAAGGGGGCCTTCGCGTACGCCGAGCCGTTCAACCACGTCTGAGCCCGCAGCCCGGAACGCGAACCCCTCCGGAGCCCCCAGACCCGGACCACCGAGCCGGGGCTCACTGGATCGGCGCGTCGGGCGGCGGCGGCAGCCGGACGATCTGTTCCCGGTCCACCGACTCGACGCCGTCCACCGCCTCCAGAACCGGGATCCGGTCCTCGGGGATGGTCCCGGACAGCGTCCCGAGGATCCGCTGCTCACCGGTGACCGTCAGCCCGACCCGGCGCGCCGCCTCCACGACCTGGTCGAACCGGTCCGGGTCGACCGAGAGGATGACCCCGACCGGCCCGGACCGCGCCGCCTGCCCCATCGCGTCCCCGCTCACGGGGCCTGGAGCAGACCCGCGCCGACGTCCGCGGCCGGTTGCGCCAGCGGATGGGCCCCGGACCGCAGACGGGTGCCGAGGTCGGCCGCCGAGGCCTCCGGATGCGCCTGAGCCAGCAGCGTGACGACACCGGCGGCATGCGGCGCCGCCATACTCGTGCCGCTCATCGTCTGGTACGTCCCGCCGGGCGCGGCCGAGAAGATGTCGACCCCGGGCGCCGCGATATTGACCTCCCCGCCCTCGCCGTTGATGGCGCCGCAGGAGAAGAACGCGGTCCCCAGGTCCTTGCCGAGCGCCGCCACCGCCAGGATGGACGGACAGTTGGCGGGTCGCCCCACCGGCGCCACGAAGCCGGGCCGCCGGCTCTCGTTCCCCGCCGCGGCCACGATCACGGTGCCGAGCCGCAGCGCGCGCCGCGCCACGTTCTCGTACGTCTGCGGGAACAGCTCCCCCGGCTCCACCGGAGCCCCGAGCGACATGGAGATCACCCGGGCGCCCTGGGAGACCGCCCAGGCCATCCCCGCCAGGATCTGGCCGTCGGAGCCCACGCCCTGGTCGCTGAGCACCTTGCCCACCAGCACCCCGGCCTCACCGGCCACGCCGTACCGCGGCGCGTGCCCGGGCTTGGCCGGACCGGCCACCGTGCCGACGCAGTGGGTGCCGTGGCCATGGCCGTCCTCGACACTCGCCCCGGGCACGAAGGAGGCCGCCGCCTCGACGCATTCGGCCAGATCCGGATGGTCGGTGTCCACACCGGTGTCGAGCACGGCAACCTTCACCCCGCTGCCCGTCAGATGCGACCAGTTGGCGCGGATCCCCTGGAGCCCCCAGGTGGTGTTCTGCTCGTCCCACGCCGGTCCGAGTGAGGTGGCGAGCTCGGCCCGGGTGTGCCGGGTCACCTCGTCCTCGTCGCTGCGGTACGTCGGGAAGAAGCCGGTCAGCGTGTGGTGCGGCTCCGTGATCACCGACGCGTACACCACCCGCTCCGGCTCCGTCGCGATGATCGTCGGCTCCGCCTCCGCCGTGGTGACCAGCGCATGCCGCTGGTCCGGCTGCACATCGACGACGGCGACGCCGAGCTCGTCGAAGACCACCGACACATCCGGCCGCGCCAGCAGCTCCGCCGCCCCGGGTTCCGCCCCGCGGACGCGTTCCACGGACGCGATCCCGACGGACGAGCGCAGCGCCTCCATCCCGCGCTCGGGTTCCTGCTGATCGAGCAGGACCACATACCGCCCGGTGTACTCCGTCGGCTGCGTCCCCAGCGGCGTACCGGCCCGCTGCGGCCGCTCCCCGTTCGGGCCCCTGCCCATGGGCCCCGCGGGCCCAGGTCCGTTCGTCATTGTCTTCTCCGCTCCTGTGCGCGGTCGCGGTCAGTGCGTCCCCCGAAACGCGGACACGCGCCACTGCGCGGAAAGCCATGCCCCAAGGACGACGGTCCGGTGCTCCCGTGTACCGACGCGGTCCTGTGCGTCTTCTTCAGCCCCCCAGCCCCCACGTTCTCCCACGCCCCCGTGTCCCCCTCATGTCCACCGTCACGCCACGCCCGGGGCCCCGCAACTCGGGCCCCGACGGCCCCGCAACTCGGGCCGCGGCGGCCCCGCACCTCGCGTACGGCAAGATCGCCGACCGGTGGGACAGCGGGGCGCGCCGGTATGTCCGGGAGCAGGTCATGACGCGCATCCGTATTCGTGTTCGAATCCCTACCGAACCCGGGACGGTTCACCTACACTCCAGGCGGAGCACTCTGAGAAGCGCGGAGGTAGGGCGATGTCGGAACACATGGCCTGGGGTGCTGGGAGAGGAGTCCGCTCCGCCCGAGATCGTCGAAGTCGCTCCGATGGCTGAGCCCGGGCCCGGTCCCCCGAGTGGGCCGAAGACGCCAGGTCGTCACCACCGCACGATCATCCGACGGAAGCTCGCCATCCCCGAGCCCGCGAAAGAAGTGGTGTACCGCCGCAGGCTCAGCCGACGCATACACCAGCTCTTCGATCGCCACACGGTGGTGAAGGTCTTCGCGACCGCCGGGGCCGGCAAGACGACCGCGGTGGTTCAGGCTGTCCGCGACCTCGACAGGCCGGTGGCCTGGGTGTCGCTCGACGGGACGGAGCAGGCGGCGGGGCGTCTGCTCGTCTATGTCGAGGCAGCCGTCGAGGAGCCGGTCCCCCGCGCGGCGGATGTCGCCTCGGATGCCCTGAGCAGCAACCTCCAGATCGGTGAGGCGGCTGGGCTGCTTGCCGAGAGCCTGCAGGGCAGTGGGCTCATCGTGGTCTGCGACAACGTGGAGCGCATCGCCTCCGACGAGAGCTGCACCGCGGTGCTCTCCTCCTTCGCCCGCTACCTGCCGTCCGACGCCAACCTCGTACTGATCTCGCGCGTCGACGTCCAGCTCGACCTGGGCTCGACCAGCGAGCGCGACCGGGTCGGCGAGCTGGTCGAGACCGACCTCGCCTTCGACGTCCAGGAGGCGAGCGCGGCACTTCGTACAGCCGGTGACGTCGACGTGGACCCCGTACAGGCGGTAGCGGCGACGGAGGGATGGGTGACCGGCGTCCTGTTCAAGGGATGGCGGCATGCCCGGTCCCGCGAGATGGATCCCGATTCACTGCACTCCTATGTCGCCGCGAACATCTTCGATTCGCTCTCCCTGGCCGAGCGAACGTTCCTGCTCCATACGAGCCCGTTGGACGAGATATCGGTCGACCGGGCCCGGGCGCTGGGCCAGGAGAACGCGGCGCACATCATGGCCGACCTCCGGGGCCGGTATCTGCCGGTGACGTGGTCCGCCGATGGTTCGCGCATGACGCCCCACCCCATATTCCGCGACTTCCTGCAGGTGGCTCTCGAGCGGGAGGACGCCAGGACGATCGACGAGGTGCGGCGCCGACACGCTGACGTCCTGATCGCCCACGGCGCGCGCGAGGAGGCCGTCGACGAGCTGCTTCGGCTCGGCGACGCGGAGGCGGCCGGGCGGCTGGCCGCCGCCGCCCTCCCGAGCCTGGTCGCGCGGATGGACTTCGCCCTGGCGGCACGTTGGCTGGACGCGCTGGGCGCGTCGGTCCGGACCCCGACTCCGGAGATCGGATCCGTCGTCCTGCACGTCGCCTTCGCGCTGGAGCAATGGGGACGCGGAGTGGAGTTCATCGATCGGCACGGCTACGGCTGGCTTCCGGAGCCGGGGGCTCCCGGCGCCGAGGAGGCCCGCGTCCTGGCGTGCTGGTCCCTCTGGCACTCCGGACGGATCGACGAGGCCCGATCCGTCGGCGACCAGCTGCCACCCGGCCGGAACCGGCGCATCACCGACACGTTGATCGCGGGCGCGACCGGCGAGGAGCCGCCGCCCTTCCCGGAGTACTCGACGACGCCCTCCGGCCCGCTCGACGGTCTGCTGATGCGCCTCGCCTTCGTCCGCGGTCGCCTCGACGGCCTCGACGAACCGGGATCGTTCGACCCGTGGCGCACCGTCCTCGGGGGGCCCTGGGTGGTCGCCGCGTTGCGCGCCACCGGGCGCCTGGACGCCGCGATGACCATGTACGAGGCCCGTCGGGGTTCGTCGCAGCCGGTTTGGCTGCATGCCGTCGACGCCGTCGATCTCATGCTGGACCTCGGTCGCGGAGAGGAGGCCTGGTCCCTGCTCACGCGGGGGCGGGACCTCATCGCGGCAACGGGCTCGAGGGTCTACCAGAACATGAGCCTCCTCGCCGAGGCCAAGCTGTGGCTGCGCCTCGAAGGCAACAGGCAGCGTGCCGACGGCGTGCTGGCGGCGGCCGCCGCCAACGGGGCCCTGGAATACGCCCTGACGCGTGAGACGTGGAAGATCTGGACGGGTCTCTCCCTGCTGCAGCAGGGCAGGGACGCCGAGGCGCGGGACCATCTCTCGGAATGCCTGCGCAGCATGGAGAAGGGGGACCGCAAGCTCGATCTCCCGACGGCCGCGGTGTACCTGGCCGAGGCGCAGTGGCAGCTCGGCCTCGAGGACGAGTCCGACGCCACGGCGGAGCTGGCCATCGCCTCCGCCTCGGCCAACGGGACCCAGCACTTGTTGCTGACGGCGCTGGCGGACATGCCATCGGTCGCCTCCAGGGCGGCGGACACCGAGTCCAGTCGCACGTCGCGCTCGCACGAGCTCCTCGCCGCGCTCTCCGGCCGGCACCCCGTGCGCGTGAACGTGAGTGCGCCACGTCTCGTCCTCGAGGAGTTCGGGGAGCCGGTCCTCACGGTCGACGGGAATGTGGTCCAGCCCCGCCTGACGAAGAGTGTGGAGCTGCTCAGCTATCTGCTCGGAAGCCCCGGCCGGAGGGCTACCCGCGATGAGCTTCTCGGCGCGCTCTTCGGCGGCCGCAACGACGCTGCCGGCCGAAGCTATCTGCGCCAGGCCCTCTTCCGGCTCCGCCAGGCGCTCCCCGCGGACCTCGGGCCGTCGCAGGACGGGGAGGTCTTCAGCCTGGTCGGCCCGGAGTTGGCCACGGGCTCGGCCCAGCGCGCCGTCGACATCGTCGCGCAGGCCGGAAGGCAGGACGGGGAGGTGCGACTCCAGACGCTCCTGCACGCCCTCGGCAGTGCGGACCGGGGCGCCTTTCTGGCGACGGTGTCGGGCAGCTGGGTCGCGGAGCGTCGCGTGGCCCTGACCGAGATCTTGCTGCCGGCGAGGGTCGACGCGGCCAAGTTGGCCTATCGGCTGAACCGTCTTCGTGAGGCGAGGGGTCTGGTCGACCACGTCCTGCGGGACGATCCCTACCGCGAGCAGGCATGGCAGCTCGCCATCCAGATCGAGCACGCCAGCGGCAACGACGACGCGGTGTTGGCGCTTTACCAGCGGTACGTCGCGCGGATGAGCGAGCTCGGCGTCGCACCGTCCGACGAGGTTCGCCGACTGGTCACCCAGCTGCGCCGCTGAGGGCTCGCGCGGAGAGCCGCTGGGGGATTCCCCGGTAGCGGACCAGGGCCCGCTGATCATGGGGTGACGACGCTCTGTGCTCACCGGGAGACCGTGTCCGCCCCGGCGTCATGGCCGGCGGAACCCCTCGGGGCCACGACGACAGTGATCGGCGATGGCCCGACCCGCCTCGTCCGGCCGTCACGGGAGATCGCGGTTAAACATCCGGCTAACAGCCTGTTCGCGGGTGGTTAACGCCCCGGCCGCCAGGATGAGCCGCGTCCCTGAGAACTGGAGGCATGACCATGAGGACCGGTTCCGAATACCTGGAATCCCTGAGTGACGGGCGAAACGTCGTCATCGACGGTGAGCGCATCGAGGATGTGTCAAAGCATCCTCTGACCCGTGGCTACGCCGAGCAGGCCGCGCGCTTCTACGACCTGCATCACGAACCCGAGAACCACGCCTCCCTGACCTTCGTCGACGAGGACGGCACGCGACGCCCGATCGGCTGGTTGTATCCGCGGAACCAGCACGACCTGGAACGACGGCGCGACTACGCCAACCAGATGATCCGCAGCTTTGGCGGCGGCGCGTTCGGCCGCCTCCCCCAGAGCAACAACGGCAACTGGTACGCCCTTGTGGACGACCCCGCCGTTTGGGCCGAGCAGTCCAAGGACACGCCCGCGAACGTCGACCTCGCCCGCAACATCATCACGGACTTCGAGGTGAACCGCGATGCGGACCTCTGGGCGGTCCCCCTGCTGAACGACGTGCAGCGCGACCGCTCGGACCCCGAGGCCGCGGCACGCAACCCGATGCTCCGGGTCAAGGAGCGCACTGACGAAGGCATCGTGGTCACCGGCTGGAAGGGGGTCTCCACCGCGGTCATCTTCGCCGACACGATGCTGCTCGGCAACGTGGTGAAGCCCGGGACAGAGCCGGAGCACATCATCTGGGCGAGCGTCCCGGTGAACCACCCGAACGTCACACACGTGGGTCGCATTTCCAACGCGACGCCCTCCGAGTCCGCCTTCGAGCGGCCGTTGTCGAGCCTGGGCGACGAGCTCGACACCATGGCGTTCTTCGATGACGTCTTCATCCCGTGGGAGCACATCTACCACCTGGGCGACGTCGATCACGCCAGGCTGTACGCGCAGCGTGCGTTCGACTTCGAGCACGCCGACACCCTGCACCACATGATCGTCAACGCGGAGCTCATGACCGGACTGGCGGTCCTGATCGCACAGACAACGGGAACGCTTCAGCACCCGGTCGTGGGATCCGACATCGCCGACCTCGTCCGCTTCCACGAGACGCTGCGCGCCTTCACCATCGCTTCGGAGACGACCGCGTTCGTGACGCCCAGGGGGCTCTGCAAGCCGAACAACATCTTCTATGACTTCGGCCGCGCGCACTATCTCGAGAACGTGGGCCGGCTGTCGGAGAAGATCGTCGAGATGTGCGGTCGCTCAGCGGTGTTGTTGCCGAGCGAGAAGGATTTCGAGGATCCCGAGATCGGCACCAGGCTTCTGGAGATGTTCCACGCCACGACGATGAGCGCGCACGACAAGATGCGGCTCTTCAAGTTCGTCAAGGACCGGTTCCTCAGCGACTGGGCCGGACGCTACAGGGCGTTCGAGAGGTTCCAGGGCACGCCGTTGTTCCTCATCAAGCTGTTGACGATGCAGCGCATCGCGACCGACCCCGGCGGCTCCATCACCCAACTGGCCCGCGAGGCGACCGGTCTCGGCTCCACCGACGAGATCACCGCGCGGGCCGTCGCCGAGCGCGAGGAGTTGTTCGCCTCGGTGACTCCCGTCGCCGGTAAGGCCGCCCCCGCTCGGGGCGCCACGGCCAACCAGGGCTTCTCCTTGGACGACAAGGATCAGCCCGACTACATCAAGATCCAGGACGCGTGACCGCCACCGATGTGCTCGGCCCGCGGGATCGTGCGGGCCGAGCACATCGGCAGAGCTCCGCGATCCGGTGTCAGAGTGAGGAATTCGGATGAAAGCGTTCGTTCATCGGGGACAAGTCACCAAGGTGGTGTTCGGCAGGGGGACACGCGGCAGTGTCCACGACGAGGTCGCGCTCCTGGGCTGCGAGCGCATGGTGGTGCTGTCCACCCCGGGCCAGGCGCGGCAGGCCGCCGAGACGGGTGACCTCCTGGGCGCGGCGACGGCCGGGTACTTCGCCGAGGCGGCCATGCACACACCGGTCGAGGTCACGGAGAAGGCGGTGGCCTACGCCCGGTCGGTCAGGGCCGATGGTGTGCTCACCGTCGGAGGAGGGTCCACGATCGGTCTCGGCAAGGCCATCACGGCCAGAACCGGACTGCCGCAGCTGGCGCTGCCCACGACATACGCGGGATCGGAGGCGACTCCGATCCTGGGGGAGACCGAAGGCGCCCGCAAGACCACGCGACGACTGCCCGAGGTCCTCCCCAGGACCGTGGTGTACGACGTCGACCTGACGCTGACGCTCCCTCCCGCCGCGGCCGCGGTCAGCGGTGTCAACGCCCTGGCGCACGCGGTGGAGGCGCTCTATGCCCAGGACCACGACCCGATCGCCAACCTCATGGCCGGTGAGGCGGTCGACGCGCTGATCCGTTCCCTGCCGGCGGTGATCCGGCGCCCGGACGACCCGGAGGCCCGCGCCGGGGCGCTGTACGGTGCCTGGCTCGCCGGTTCCTGCCTCGGGTCGGTCGGGATGGCGCTGCACCACAAGGTGTGCCATGTGCTGGGCGGCACCTTCAACCTGCCGCACGCCGAGACCCACACGGTGGTGCTGCCGCACGTCCTCGCCTTCAACTCGGCGGCCGCGCCCGATGCCGTCGAGCGGGTCGGGCGCGCGCTTCCCGGCTCCGAGGGCGGTACGGCCGCCGCTCTCTACGACTTCGTCGGGGAACTCGGTGCCCCCCGCGCACTGAGGGACCTGGGCATGCCGGAGGCGGGGATCGAGCAGGCAGCCGACCTGATCGTCCAGAACACCTACTGGAATCCGCGCCCGGTGGACCGCTCATCGGCCAGGGCGCTGCTGACCCGGGCATGGGCCGGCGAACGCCCCGCGGCCTGATCGCCTCCCGCGCACCTTCCACCACGACAACCCCATCACCAGGGAGCCCCCTCATGCGTGACCTCAACAGTGAAACCATCACCGACGCGGTGATCGCCACCTTGGACGGCGCCAAGGACCCCCGTACCGCCTCGATCCTCGAGGCGCTCATCCGTCACGCCCACGCCTTCGTCCGCGAGGTGGGACTGACCGAGGAGGAATGGGCCACCGGCATCGACTTCCTCACCCGCACCGGTCACCTGTGCACCCCGAAGCGGCAGGAGTTCATCCTGCTCTCCGATGTCATGGGCGTCACCATGCTGGTGGACGCGCTGAACCACCAGCGCGAGTCGGTGGCCACCGAGAACAGCGTCATCGGCCCCTTCTTCCGCGAGGACCGGCCGGAACACCCCCACGCCGCCGACATCTCCGCGGGCCTCGCGGGCACCCCGCTCTTCTTCGAGGGTCTGGTGACCGATCGCGACGGCGAGCCGGTCGCCGGCGCGACCATCGACGTGTGGCACAGCGACGGGGACGGCCACTACGACATCGATGTCCCGGGCCTCGAGGAGACCGCGATGCGCGCCCTGCTGCGGACCGACGGCAAGGGTGTCTTCGCCTTCCGTTCCATCCGTCCGGCGAGCTACCCGATTCCGGGGGACGGAACGGTGGGCGAGTTCATGCGGGCCGCGGACCGGTCCCTGATGCGCCCCGCCCATGTTCATCTGGTCATCGAGGCGCCCGGGCTCCAGCGGGTGACGACGATGCTGTTCCCTTCCGACGACCTGTACCTGGAGCAGGACCCGGTCTTCGGCGTCAAGGACTCGCTCGTGGTCGACTACGCCTCCCACGAAGCCGGCACCGGGCCGTACGGCGACCACATGGACCAGCCCTACACCTCGCTGCGGCACACCTTCGTCCTCGCACCCGACCAGGGCTGAGCCCTCGCCGGTGAACGTTGCCCGCGGTGAGCTTCGCGGTGTGGACCACGGGTGTGGATCACATCGGATTCCCCGCCGGTCAAGGGTGCAGGAGCAGGCCGCACCTCACCCGCACAGAACTCAGATCGATCTTCAGGGAGGTCTACCGATGTCCGAGACCCTTGAGATGTCCGAAACCCCTGACATGAAGTACGCCTTCCGGGCCACGATGAGCCGACTCGCCTCAGGGGTCAGCGTGATCACCACCCGGTCGGGGGACGTCCCCATCGGCATCACGGCCAGTGCCGTCACGTCCCTTTCGATGGAACCGCTTCAGCTGATCGTCTGCATCAGCAACCACCTCTTCACCCGCAGCGCGATCGCCCAGCACGGACGATTCGCCGTGAACATCCTCGGGGAAGGCGCTCAAGAGCTCGCCAAGAACTTCGCGACCTCCAAGGAGGACAAGTTCGCGGGCGTGCGGGTCAGCGAGGAGCACGGTGTCCCGGTGCTCAGGGACGCCATCGCCTCCGTCGTGTGCGATGTGTCGGCGGCACTCCCCGGCGGGGACCACACCATATTCGTCGGCGACGCCCGCCACTTCGAGCACCAGGCGGAGGCCCGGCCGCTGGTGTACTTCGCGGGCATGTTCGGCGCCATGACCTGAGGGAGCGCGTCCGTTCGCGGCCGGGAGCGGCCGGTGCGGTGGCCGGGATTCCCCGCGCCACCGCACCGGCCGTGCGGTCTTCCGTTCCGCCGGGCCTCCACGCGATTCCCGCCCGTCGGCTGTCGGAGGGCTGGGCTACGGTGGGTTCGTTGCCGCACCCCTCGAGCCTTTCCGGTCGAGTACGTCGAGTACGTCGAATATGTCGAGTACGAGGAGAATCCGGAGTGACCCCCGAACAACTGCGGGCCTTCTGCCTCTCCTTCAACGCGGTGGTGGAGGAGTCCCCGTTCTCCCGCCACCCGGAGGTCTCGACCTTCAAGGTGCTCGGCAAGATCTTCGCCCTGACGACGCTGGACGCGCGTCCCCTCACGGTGAACCTGAAGTGCGACCCGGCGGACGCGGGCCGGCTCCGTGAGGGGCATCCGGGGCTGATCGTCCCGGGGTGGCATATGAACAAGCGCCACTGGAACACGGTGACGGTCGACGGCGCACTCCCGGACCGGCTGGTCCGGGAGCTCATCGAGGACTCCTACGACCTGGTGGTCGCGGGGCTGCCGAAGGCCGAGCGCCTCCGGCTCGACCGCCCTTGAGGGTTTCCGGCGGCGGATGCCGGGCCGGACCGGGGCTCAGCCGAACTGACCGGGCTGGTAGTCCCCGGCGGGCTGCTGGACGATGACGTTCAGGCGGTTGTAGGTGTTGATGATGGCGATGATGGCCACCAGGGCGGCGAGCTGCTCCTCGTCGTAGTGCTTGGCCGCGTTCGCCCACGCCTCGTCCGGGACACCCCCGGCCGCGTCGGCGATGCGGGTGCCCTGCTCCGCCAGCTCCAGCGCGGCGCGCTCGGCATCGGTGAACACCGTGGCCTCCCGCCAGACCGCGACCAGGTGGAGGCGGGTCGAGGTCTCCCCGGCCTTCGCGGCCTCCTTGGTGTGCATGTCGGTGCAGAAGCCGCAGCCGTTGATCTGGCTGGCGCGGAGCTTCACCAGCTCCTGCGTCGCGGCCGGCAGCGCCGAGTCCGTGACCGCCTTGCCCGCGGAGTTGAGGTGCTTCAGGACCGTGCCGAGGAGCGGGCTGCCGAAGAGGTTCAAGCGAGCGTCCATGATGGGCTCTCCTATGCCGTGTGCGGTGCTGACACCTCCCTGACGGAACGGCTCGGACAGATGTGACCGGAGCGCATGTGACCTGCGTCTCCCTCCCGGCGCCGCGGTCGGCGTGCCCACTCGCGCCGTGCGGAGCGCTCAGTCCCGGAACGAACCGTCCGCCCTGCGCGAGTGCCGCGACAGCAGGTGCGTGCACTGCGGGCAGTGCCGCCTGAACCCCTTCTTGATCAGATAGCTGATGCCGATCGTCACCACATGCATGAGCCCCACCGCCGCGTTCTGGAGCAGCCGCCCCAGCCATGACCTCGTACACGTCTCACAGTCCCGGCAACCGTCCGCCATGGCGTGTTCCCCCCACTCTCGTCGTCCGTTGTGCCCGTGCTGACCTGCTCCGTAGAACCAGTGTGCGCAATGGAGAACGCCGCACGGCCGTCAACTGCCGCCCCACCGCCCGGTTGTGACCGCTCCAGATCGCACCCAGCACACAGTTGTGACATCGCGGATCACTTCGGACGGCCCGCCGGTATATCCGTGGCGTAGCTCCATAGCGCCCACACCAAATTCCGTACCCTGCACGCCTCTTGACGTGGACGCGTCGCTACGCGTCACTGATAGGAACCTTTCCTATCAGTCTGTCCGGAGGAAACCCTGTGGCGCCCATCCCCCGCAGACCGCGCCGAGCGGTCGGTGCCTTCCTGGCCGCGGCCACCGCGGCCTTAACGATCACGCTGCCGAACATCAGCGCGGCCCAGCCCTCCGACGCGAAGGCCGCCGCCGCACCCGTGCGGTACGAGGCCGAGTCCGCGGTCATCTCCGAGGGCGCGGCCGAGTCCAACCACGCCGGCTACTCCGGCACCGGGTTCGTCAACTTCGACAACGCGGCCGGGACCTACGTCGAGTTCACGGTGAACGCCCCGGCCGCGGGCAGCGCCACCCTGACCCTCGGCTACGCCAACGGCACGGCGGCCGACCGCCCGCTGGACATCGCTGTCAACGGCGACCAGGCGGTGGACAACCTGGCGTTCCCGTCCACCGACACCTGGACCAACTGGGACTCCGTGACCACCACGGTCACCCTCAAGGCCGGTGCCAACACCATCCGCACCACCTCGGCGGCGGCCGAGGGCGGCCCCAACCTCGACTACGTCGACGTCACCGCCGCCGACGGACCGGCCGGCACCGACTACGAGGCCGAATCCGCCAAGATCTCCCAGGGCTCCGTCGAGTCCAACCACGACGGCCATTCCGGCACCGGATTCGTCAACTTCGACGTCGTCGCGGGCGCCTACGTCGAATTCACCGTCGACGCGGCACAGGCCGGCCCCGCCCGGCTCGACTTCCGCTACGCCAGCGCCACCGCCGACCGCCCGCTCGACATCGCCGTGGGCGGCGACACCGTCGCCGACGACCTCTCCTTCCCGGCCACCGGCGCCTGGACCACCTGGAAGACGGTCGGCGTGAACGCCACGCTCAAGGCCGGAAGCAACACGGTCCGCGCGACCACCTCCGGCGCCGACGGCCCCAACCTCGACAAGCTGACCGTCACCCCGACCGGCCCCGCCGACACCGAGCGCCCGACCGCCCCCGCGCATCTGCGCAAGGACGAGGAGCCGACGGCCACCACCGTCTCGCTGGCCTGGGACGCGGCCACCGACAACGTGGGCGTCACCGGCTACGACATCTATCAGCACGGCCAGTTGATGAAGAAGGTCGGCGCGGACGTCCTCGCGGCGACCGTTACGAACCTCGACCCCGAGACCTCGTACGACTGGACCGTCTTCGCCCGGGACGCGGCCGGGAACGCCTCCGAGGCCTCCAACGCCGTCACCATCGCGACCCTGCCCGCACCGCCCGACAACGAGCCGCCGACCGCCCCGGCCAACCTGACCTCCCCCTCGAAGACCGCCACCACCGTCGATCTGGGCTGGTCCGCGTCGAGCGACAACGTCAAGGTCACCGGCTATGAGATCTACCGCGACGGCGTCCTGTCCGGCACCTCGGAGACCACCTCCACCAGCGTCGCGGGCCTGACCCCCAACACCGCGTACGCCTTCAAGGTCCGGGCGTACGACCTCAAGGGCAACAAGTCCCCCTTCTCGCCCGAGCTCACGGTGACCACCGCCGGAACCCAGCCGGGCGGCACCCCCGACCCCGGCACGGTCAGCACCATCGCGAGCGGGGTGGACGTGGCCTGGGGCCTGGGCTTCCTGCCCGACGGCACCGGCATCTTCACCGAGCGCAACACCTTCAACGTCTACAAGCTGACCAAGTCCGGCACCAAGACCCTGGTCGGCAAGGTGCCCAACTCCCAGACCACCGGCGGCGAGGGCGGTCTGCTGGGCCTCGAGATCTCCCCGACCTTCGCCACCGACCACTACCTCTACTTCGTCCACACCTCCAGCGAAGGCAACCGCATCGCCCGGATGACGCTGGAGAACAACACCCTCAGCGGCTACAAGGTGCTGCTCCAGGGCATGGAGAAGAGCCGCTTCCACAACGGCGGACGGCTGCGCTTCGGCCCCGACGGCAAGCTGTACGCCTCCATGGGCGACGCCCAGACCGAATCGCGGGCGCAGGACCGGAACTCGCTCAACGGCAAGATCCTCAGGATCAACCCCGACGGCTCGATCCCGTCCGACAACCCCTTCGGCAACGCCGTCTGGTCGCTGGGCCACCGCAATCCGCAGGGCCTGGACTTCGACTCCAAGGGCCGGCTGTGGGAGTCCGAGTTCGGCAACAGCGTCATGGACGAGGTCAACCTCATCCAGAAGGGCGGCAACTACGGCTGGCCCAACTGCGAGGGCACCGACGGCGACTGCTCGAACTCCGGCTACATCGCGCCCAAGAAGACCTGGCCGACCTCCTCGGCCTCGCCCAGCGGCCTGACGATCATCAACGACCATGTCTTCGTCGCCACCACCGTGGGCAAGCGCGTCTACCGGATGCGCATCGACTCCTCCGCCAACCTCGTCGAGCAGAAGACGTACTTCCAGGGCACCTACGACCGGCTGCGCACGGTCGAGGTCGACCACGACGGCGACATCTGGCTCACCACCTCCACCGACAAGGACGGCACCGACGGCAACGACCGCATCCTGCGGATCGACATCGTCTACTCCGACGACGGCACCGCCGGTGAGTTCAAGCTGAACAGCAGCGCCTTCAAGGACAACGCGACCATCCCGGACCGCCACACCTGCGCCGGGGACGGTTCGGCGGGCCAGGACCCCTCACCCCCGCTCGCCTGGGGCGCCGGAACCACCGGCGCGCGCGGCTGGGCCATCGTCTTCGCCGATGTCGCAGGCGGCGGCAACAAGCTCCACTGGGCGATCTGGGACATCCCGGCGGCCAAGCTCTCCCTGCCCGAGGCGCTGGGCTCCGGCTTCAGCGTCCCCGGCCAGGGCGGCGCCAAACAGAAGGCCATGGGCAGCGGCGCCAACGCCCAGCAGTACTTCGGCCCCTGCCCCGGCGGTTCGACCCATCCGTACACCTTCACGCTCTACGCCTTGAACAGCGCGACCGTGCCCGGCATCAACTCCGGCTCGTCGATGGCCCAGATCGAGACGGCGATCAAGAACGCGAGCACGGCGAACGTGAAACTGCGCGGCAACTCGGACGCGGGAACGTAGCCGTTGAGGTGAGGTAGGGGTGGCCGGAGGGCCCGGACGTGGTCCGATTCCGCCCGGCCGCCCTTCACTTCGGAGCGACTTCGGAGCGCTCGCACGCACCATGGTTTCCCGGGCGGCGGACGGGAGTTGTTGTCGGCGGGGGCGATTACCCGTGAGCCGTGTGATCGTCCTTGGCCACCGCATCGCCGCGAGAGGGAACCCGCCATGACCGATGTATTCGCTGTCTCCATCGACACCGTCGAAGGGTGCACCCTCCGAGCGGGGCAAGGAGATCGTGGACGGCATGCGGCTGAGGGGCGAGTTCCGTGAGCTCCACGACGCCGTCCTCGGCAAGAGGATACGAGTCGACGAAGACGGATATCTGCTGGCGGACGACGGCAAGACCGTGCTCACCCCCAGGCGCACCGCGAAAGCCGTGTACGGGAAACAACTGAGTGGCGGCGGCGGACAGGACCAGATCTCCCACTACGTCCGGACCGAGAGCGACCCCGAGGGGTTCTCCCGGCGCACCGCCGAGATCGTGACCTCCTACGAGGCGGGCCCCATCCGTAACGTGCCGCTGTGGAGTGAGGTCATGGCGTTTGAAGACCCGGACGAGCCGTGGGAAGAGGGGGCCCTCGACGAGATCGCGGACCTGGAGGGCGAGGCGGATCTGTCCGACTGGCACACCTGGATGCTCGTGGGCGCCCGCCCCTTCGAGGAGGGTCCCTACGCGGACTTCACGGCGACGGTGCGAGACCCGGGCTACCTGGAGCACATGGTCGGTGGCATGCGCTGGTCGACAGCCCACACGGGGCGCGTCTAGCACGTCCTGCCTCGTCAATTGGGTGTCCATCCGTGCCCCGGGGGAGCTATCAGCGTCCGTGTGCCGTGAATGTACGTACTGCACATGTTCTGACACGCCCCCGTTGGCGCCGCGGCCATGGCCTGCCTGACACCTCATGTGCCACCCTTGAGATGATGGACAGTCAGTGATGCTGTGACTACGGAGGCAGTCGATGACTCGTCGTTGGGAAGCTGACCCGTCGGCGTTATTCGCCAGGCGTCTGGGAAAGTCGGCGGCAGAGCTTGGGAACTCCGACGACGAAGAAAAGTGCCCGGATATCTGGCAGCTCGACAACGGTGATATCGCCGTGATCGGCCGCGACCTCACTGCCGTCTACGCCTCATGTTTGCCCACTGGTGTGTCCATCGGTCCTGATGAGCGGCTGGTTGTCATTCCCGGAAACATGCTCAGTGCGGCAAAGGGAGATATTCCCGTTGCTTGATCTTCGTGCCCCCGCGCTCCCGGCCGAGCAGGGCGAACCACTCGATGACGACGCCTACGTCAGTGACTTCCGGGCACGACGCAAAGCTATCCGTCACGGCGAGTCCTGGAAGTTGGAACGGCTCCAGCACTTCGAAGAGGAGGGCAGTCCTGCCAGGGACGCGCTCCGTCGAGGCGACTGGGACGAAGTGCTCCGGCTCTTCGAGGCGAGGCGGGAGGCCACACGGGAGGCGGCTGAAGAGGACCGGCGGAATGGCTCCCCGTTCCATCGCCTGCGCGTGGTGGAAGAGCCGCTGACGCCTTACATGCAATGGGAGCTGCACTCGCTCCACCTCCGCGCGGAGGCCGGGCACCCCACCCGTGTGCTGCCCGCGAAGGAAGTTGCCGCCGCTGAAAGCGATCACCTTCTGCCCGAGTTCGTCGTCCTCGACAATCGCACCCTTTATGAGATTCTCTACACCGAGACCGGAGCCTTCGAGAGCGCCCGCCGTTTCACCGACCCCGAGATCGTAAAACCTTGGGTGGCCTATGTGAAGCAGGCTTGGGCGGTAGCAGAGGATATCCGGACCTACTTCGAGCGTGCGGTTGTGCATCTTCCGCCGCCCCCGGCGGCATGAGCGGAGAACAAATCAACGGCTCGGCCGGGGACGAGGGAAGTCGTCCACAAGGTTCTCAGAATGACCTGTCAGGGTCATCTCGGGATGTCGTACAGGCCGGCAACGTCTCGGGCGGCATCAACTTCTACCAGCGGGTGCCGGGGGAGTCGGCCAGCCTCATACCGCGACAGCTTCCGGCTGATGTGCACGCCTTTGTCAACCGCAGCGACGAATTGAATCAGCTTGATGCGATCCTGACCAGCCAAAGCGGCGACCGACTGGTTGTCTCGATCCATGTAGTGGCCGGCACGGCAGGTGCGGGGAAGACCTCGCTGGTGCTGCACTGGGCTCACCAAGTCAAGGACCGTTTTCCCGACGGTCAGCTCTTTGTCAATCTGCGGGGCTACGACCCCGGCGTACCCGTCACGCCGGACCAGGCGCTACGCCGATTCTTGCGTGCGTTCGGCGTGCCTGCCGACCAGATTCCCCAGGACGTCGATGATGCCGCCGCTTTGTATCGCTCCCTGCTCGCCGAGCGACGCGTCCTGATCCTGCTCGACAACGCCGCCACGGTCAGCCAGGTGCGGCCGCTCCTACCCGGCACTGGCACCAGCCTGGTAGTGGTGACCAGTCGCAGCCGGCTCGCCGACCTCACCGTACGAGATGGGGCCCGCCGTCTGACGCTCGGCACGCTTCCCGAGCCTGAGGCGATTGCCTTACTTCGCGCGGTCACCAGCGGCTATCGGCCCGGAGACGATGAGGAAAAGCTGACAGAACTGGCCCGTCTGTGTGCTCGGCTGCCACTCGCCTTACGTATCGCGGCAGAGCGCGCCGCCAGTCATCCTCATATGAGGATCGACGATCTCATCTCTGACTTGCGCGACGAGTCGGCGCTGTGGGACGCGCTCAGCACCGGCATCGATGAGGAAGCAGAAGCGGTCCATTCGGTCTTCGCCTGGTCCTACCGCGCCCTGCCGGAATCCTCCGCACGGCTCTTTCGCCTGCTGGGGATTCATCCGGGTCCCGAGTTCAGCCTCCACGCGGCCGCGGCCCTCTGCGAGTTCAGCCTCAGCCGTACGAGGCAGCTCCTGGACGACCTCGTGGGCGCCCACCTGCTCGAACAGACAGCACCGGACCGATTCCAGTTCCATGACTTGCTGCGTGCCTTCGCCACCGGCCAGGCGCAGAGCGATGAGCCTCCCGAGCGGCGGAGCGCGGCCCTGCACCGTGTACTGGACTGGTATCTGCATACCGCTGACGCGGCGCAGAGCTGGCTCAGACCTTCCGAGAAGCATTCCCCTCTCGCGGCATCGACGGCTTCCGTGCCTCCTCTGGTCTTCGCCGACTACGACGCGGCAGCGGACTGGGCGGACCGCGAACACACGACTCTGCTCCGTTTGGTTCCGGCCGCCGTATCGGCCGGGATCGACGCTCTCGCCTGGCGCCTGGCCGAGGTGCTGTGGACTGCCCGCTACCCGTCAGCGCCAGACAGTGACTGGATCGACCCGATGCGTGCCGGTCTGGCGGCAGCCGAACAGGCGGACGAACCGGGTGCCCACATCAGATTGCTCAACTACCTGGGCATGGCCTACCGGAAATACCGCCGCCTCGACGAGGGCATGGAATGTCACCGACAGGCCAGGGAACTCGCGCATAGCGCAGCCATGCCCCTCGAAGAGGCGCGCTCGCTGAATCTCATCGGCCTGATTCACCTTGAGCTCCGCCAACTCGACCCGGCGGCTGATCACTTCGAGCGTGCCGCCGCGATCTTCCGTGACGCGGATGAACCCCGCAGGGCGGCCATGGCCCTGTCCAACATCGCCAGCGCCCGTCTCGATGCGGGCCGTCTGCCCGAGGCCGAGGAGGCCGCCGAACAGGCGCTCGTCGCCCACCGAGCCCTGAACAACGAAAGAAGCGTGGGCAACGCCTTGTATATCGTCGCCGAGCTTCGTCGAGAGCAAGGCGAGCTCGCAGCGGCACGACGTGCGATCGACGAGGCGCTCGACATCGCGCTCAACCTCAGGAGTCACGTCCTGGAGGGCTTTTGGCTGCTCACTCTGGGCGATATCCAGCGTGTCGCCCGGCAATACGGCGACGCACTGACCTCGTACCAGCGGTCCGCCAAGCTCCATCAGCGTCTCGGTGACCGTAGCCGAGAAGCCCTCGCCTGGCGGGGCACCGGGCAGACCTATGCGGCGATGGACCGCTACGGCGAGGCCGCCGCGTTTCATCGCCGGGCCGCCGTCGTGCACGGTCAGCTCGGCGATGCGTGGCAGCACGCCTTGGAACTCGACCACCTGGCCGCCGTCGTGGACGGGGAGGACCCCCAAGCGGCCCGCGTCCACTGGGCCGAGGCCCTGTCCCATCTGGTCACGTACACCGATCCCCGGGCCGTGGCCGTGCGGTCTCGCATCGAGGGGCATCTGGCCGATCCCTCGGCGTAACTGCTCTCATTCGGGGAGCGGGTCGCGCAGCTCGAACCAGATGTGCTTGCCGGTGGGGCGGAGCCCGTATTCCCAGGTCACGCCCCACGCGTAGGCCAGCTCCTGCATCAGGAACAGCCCCCGGCCGCCCTCCTCGTCGGGCCTGGCGGCGCGGGGGTACGGGTGGCGGTCCGGGGAGCCGTCGCGCACGGCGATCGTCGCGATGCGGTCGCGGACGAGGGTGTCGATGTGGATCAGTTGGGTGTTCGTGTGCCGGTTGACGTTCGTCACGGCCTCGGAGACCAGGAGTTTCGCCGTGTCCGCGAGGTCGTGCAGGTCGTTGGCCTGGAGGAGGGCGGCGATGGCGTCCCGGCAGACCCTGGGGCTCTTGGGGGAGTTGGGGGCGCTGAGGCGGTAGGCGTACGGGGTTTCGGCAATTTCGGGCATGACGGTGCTCCCAACGCGGTGCGTGATTGGTTCGATGCGCTGCGCTACCAGGACCATAGAGCATCTGAGTGCACGCGTGCACTATGCTTCCGATAACCGTTAACTGAAGGGGAGCGTGCTGGTGTCACCCAGGTCAGGCCCGACCGCGAGACAGCGGCGCCTCGGTACGGAACTGCGCAAGATGCGCGAGCACGCCGGAATGACCGTGGCCCGCGCGGGCGAGGAGCTGGGCGCGGATCGCACTCGGATCAGCAACATGGAGGCGGGTCGCCTCGGCATGAGCGAGGAGCGAGTCAGGACGCTCGCGGCGATCTACTCGTGCGCGGACCAGGCGTACGTTGACGCGCTGTCGGCCATGGCCGTGGAGCGGGTGCACGGCTGGTGGGAGGAGTACCGAGGGAAGCTGCCCGCAGGCGCGCTCGATCTGGCCGAACTGGAACACCACGCGGTGAGCCTGAGGACGATGCAGCCGATGCACATCCCGGGGTTGCTGCAGACGGAGGACTACGCCAGAGCCGTGTTCGCTACCGCGGTACCCGATCTCACCGCGGTTGAGCACCGTCGCAGGCTGTCCCACCGGCTGAGGCGTCGGGACGTACTGGACAGGGACAATCCGCCGCAGTGCACCTTCCTCGTCCATGAGGCCGCGTTGCGGATGCGGTTCGGTGGCGCCAAGGTGGCCCGTGGCCAGTTGGAGTACCTGCTGGAGGCGTCCGAGCGCGACAACGTGACCGTGCGCGTGATTCCATTCGCGGCCGGAGGTTTTCCTGGCGCGGGGGCTTCCGTACTCTATGCGGCCGGACCGGTGCCGCAGTTGGACACCGTTCAGCTCGACGTGGCGACCGGAGTCGCCTTGGTGGACGCGGAAACGCTCGTTGCCAACTACCGGGAAGTCCTGGACCGGACGCAGGGGCTGTCACTCAGCCCTGAGGACACGCGCGACTTCGTTCGCGACATCGTGCAACAGCTCTGAAGGCATGGAGATGTCGGACATACAACACTGGCGGAAGTCCTCGTACTCAGGTGACGCGGCCAACAACTGCGTCGAGCTCGCTCGAATACCGGGCACCGTCCTCCTCCGGGAGAGCGACGAACCCCAGACCGTGATCGCGACCACCCCCGCCGCCCTCCGGGCGCTGACCCGGGTCGTGAAGGCGGGGCGGTTCGATCAGCTGTCCCGCTAGGGGACAATGGGCGCCATGAGTCTGTTCCGCGACGACGGCATCGTGCTGCGCACCCAGAAGCTGGGGGAGGCGGACCGGATCATCAGCCTGCTCACCCGCAACAACGGCCGCGTCCGCGCCGTCGCGCGGGGGGTGCGGCGGACGAAGTCGAAGTTCGGGGCGCGGCTGGAGCCGTTCAGCCACGTTGACGTGCAGTTCTTCTCGCGCGGTGGTGGCGAGCTGATCGGCCGCGGGCTGCCGCTGTGCACGCAGAGTGAGACGATCGCGCCGTACGGTGGGGCGATCGTCACCGATTACGCCCGCTACACCGCCGGTACGGCCATGCTGGAGACGGCCGAGCGGTTCACCGATCATGAGGGCGAGCCCGCCGTACAGCAGTATCTGCTGCTCGTCGGCGCCCTGCGCACCCTGGCCGCCGGGGAGCACGAGCCGCATCTCGTGCTGGACGCGTTTCTGCTCCGGTCGCTCGCGGTCAACGGTTACGCACCGAGTTTCAACGACTGCGCCAAGTGCGGGATGCCCGGTCCGAACCGGTTCTTCTCGGTCGGCGCGGGCGGGGTCATCTGCGGAGAGTGCCGGGTGCCCGGAAGCGTCGTACCCTCGGCGGAGTCGCTGACGCTGCTGGGCGCGCTGCTGACGGGGGACTGGGAGACGGCGGACGCGTGTGAGCTGCGGCACGCCCGGGAGGGCAGCGGGCTCGTGGCGGCGTATTTGCACTGGCACCTGGAGCGGGGGCTTCGGTCGCTGCGGTACGTAGAGAAGTAGCAGAAGCGGCAGCAGGCAGCAGTAGCACAGAGAGCAAGAGCTGAGGGAGACGTGGCAGGCATGGCAGGACGCGGGTTTCTGGGCCGACAGCGGCGCGAGTACCGGATCCCGGAGCCGCACCCGTCCGGCGCCCGGCCGCCGAAGATCCCCGGTGAGCTGGTGCCGACCCACGTGGCGTGCGTGATGGACGGCAACGGCCGCTGGGCGAAGGAGCGCGGGCTGCCGCGCACCGAGGGGCACAAGGTCGGCGAGGCCGTCGTGATGGACGTGCTCAAGGGCTGCCTCGAGATGGGCGTCAAGAACCTCTCCCTCTACGCCTTCTCGACCGAGAACTGGAAGCGCTCGCCCGACGAGGTCCGCTTCCTGATGAACTTCAACCGCGATGTCATCCGCCGCCGCCGCGACGAGATGGACGCGATGGGCGTACGGATCCGCTGGGCGGGCCGGATGCCGAAGCTGTGGAAGTCGGTGGCGCAGGAGCTCCAGGTCGCTCAGGAGCAGACCAAGGACAACGACGCCATGACCATGTACTTCTGCATGAACTACGGCGGCCGGGCGGAGATCGCGGACGCGGCGAAGGCGCTGGCGGAGGACGTCCGGTCGGGGCGGCTCGATCCGTCGAAGGTGAACGAGAAGACGTTCGCGAAGTACCTCTACTACCCGGACATGCCGGATGTGGATCTCTTCCTGCGCCCGTCGGGCGAGCAGCGCACGTCCAACTATCTGATCTGGCAGAGCGCGTACGCCGAGATGGTGTACCAGGACGTGCTGTGGCCCGACTTCGACCGCCGCGACCTGTGGCGGGCGTGCCTGGAGTACGCCTCGCGGGACCGCCGCTTCGGTGGGGCGATCCCGAACGAGGAGCAGCGGAAGGACGACTCGCCGTCCGCGTAAGCGCCCGGTCAGCGGCGGGGTTCGAGCTTCAGGTCACCCGCGGTCACATTGCGGATGTGGTCACTGGCTAGCATGTCGTGCGGGAAGCCGAGCCCTATCGCACTGGCCTCGTCGAGGCGGGCCAGATGGGCGGCGGTGAGGTCGACCGACAGGGCGCCCAGATTGTCCTCCAGCTGCGCGGGGGTGCGGGCGCCGATGATGGGTGCCGTCACGGTCGGATTCCGCAGGGTCCAGGCGAGTCCGACCTGGGCGGGTGTGACGCCCAGCTCCGTGGCGACCTCCTTCACGACATCGGCGATGGCGAGGTTACGTTCGGTGAGCGTGCCCAAGGCGAGGTTGAAGCTCTTGCGGGTGCCGTCGTCGGAGGCGACGTTCGCCGCGGTCAGGTCGTCGCGGCTGTACTTGCCGGTGAGCACCCCGCCGGCCAGGGGTGAATACGGGAGCACACCCAGCCCCATCTCGCGTGCCATGGGGATCAGGTCGCGTTCCCCGGTGCGCTCGATCAGGTTGTATTCGATCTGGAGCGCGACCAGTGGCGACCAGCCGCGCAGGTCGGCGATCGTCTGCATGCGGGAAACCTGCCAGGCCGGGGCGTTGCAGATCGCCACGTACAAGATCTTGCCCTGCCGGACCAGATCGTCCATGCCGCGCAGAATCTCCTCGACCGGTGTCGTGAAATCCCAGACGTGCAGATAGAGCAGATCGATGTAGTCCGTATGGAGCTGTCGCAGACTCGCCTCCACCGAGGTGAACAGGCTCTTGCGGTGACTGCCCGCGGAATTCGGGTCGCCGGGCCGGCGCAGCGTCGTGTATTTCGTCGCGAGCACCAGGCTTTCGCGGTTGTCGCGGGTGAATTCGCCCAGCATGCGCTCGGACGTGCCATTGCTGTAGGTGTTGGCGGTGTCGATGAAATTGCCGCCTCGCTCGACGTAGACGTCGAACAGCTTGCGCGCCTCGTCCTGTTCGGCTCCCCAGCCCGATTCGGTGCCGAAGGTCGCCGCGCCCAGCGCCAGCGGTGAGACCCGCAGCCCGGAGCGGCCCAACAGCCGGTAGGTGTCGAGGGTGAGCGACATGGTGTCCTCCTGTGCTCGTGATCCGTTGTCGAGCACCAGCCTGTGACCGCCGTGAGCCGTGGGTAAGGGAAAGAAGTTCCTGGGAAGGCCAGTCCTACCCTCGCTGTTGGAACGCATATGACGACCCCCACCGTGGACACCACACAGGAGCTGGCCGCGTTCCTGCGGGCCCGGCGCGAACGGCTGGACCCGCGCGATCTCGGCCTCCCGTCGCGCCGGCAGGCCCGGCGGACCCCGGGACTGCGCCGCGAAGAGGTCGCCGAGCTGGCCGGGGTCAGCGTCGACTACATCGTGCGGCTGGAACAGGGCCGCGGGCTGCGGCCCTCGGCGGACGTGGTGGAGGCGCTGGCCCGGGCGCTGCGCCTGGCCCCCGTCGAACGCGCCTACCTCTTCAACCTGACCCAGCAGCGCCCGCGCAACGCCGACAAGCCCGCCACCACCGCGGCGCCGCCGCTGGCCGGGCTGGTCGCCGACCTGTCGCCGCTGCCGGCCATGCTGATGAACCACCGCTACGACATCCTGGCCTGGAACCACGAAATGACGAGGGTGCTCGTTGATTTCGACACCTTGCCTCCGGCGCAGCGCAATGCGATGTGGCTGTGCCTGATGCACCCGGACATACGCGAGTTCTACGTCGACCGGGAACGCGTCGTACGGGAGGGGGTCGCCCATCTGCGCGCCGCGTGGGCCACGCATCCGGAGGATCGGGCGTTGACCGACCGCATTGCCGAATTCATCGCTCATGACGAGGAATTCGCGCGATTGTGGGCCGAGCGGGACATCAAGGTCAATGGCCGCGGGCACAAGGTGATGCGGCATCCTGACGGCGGTGTGATCGCGGTGGATTTCGAAGTGCTGATACCGCTGGAAGATCCGGAGCAGCGGTTGGTGATCTTCCGTCCTGCGGATGAGGAGAGCCGGGCGGTATTGGACCGGTTGTGCGCACGGTGAGGTCGAACCGTCCGCAACAGACCGTGAGCGCGCGGGTGGCATGATCGGGGCCCGCATGCCCCGCGCCCCACGTACGCCACCGCCCGCCACGTACGCCACCGCCCGCCACGTAGGCCACCGCCCGCCCTACTCCGCCGCCACGATGCGCTCCACCGCGACCGCCACCAGCCGGTCCCGCTCCGCCTCCGTGAAGACGTCCGGCAAGGTGAGCTGCTCGACGATCAGCCAGTTCAGCGCCAGTATCAGCAGCTTGACGGCCATGGCGTCACCGGGGAGCCCCGACGCCTCGTGGTAGGCGACGTTGGCATCGACGTCGGCCCGCACCCGCTCGGTGAGGACCGTACGCAGCGCGGGGCGGCGGGTGGCCTCGAGGCGGAGCTCCAGCAGCGCCAGATAGCCGGTGCGGAACGAGGCGACGCGGCCGACGAGTTCACGCATCAGCTCCACGTAGGTTTCCCGGTCGCGGCCCGCCGCCCGCTGGCGGGCGATCGTGGCCTCGTCGGGCTGGAGCCGCTCATAGACACGGGCGCCGGCCTGGGTGAGCAGATCGTCGCGGTTGGCGAAGTAGTTGGATGCCGTACCGGCGGGGACAGCGGCCTCGGTGTCCACCGCCCGGAAGGTCAGGCCGCGTGCGCCGTCCCTGGCCAACACCTCGATCGCGGCGTCGACGAGTGCTGCGCGCCGCTCGTCGTTCCGTCGAACCATTGACACCACTCCATCTGTAGTACTACGTTCACACCACTTCAGGCAGAGTACTACGGATGGAGCTCCAAAGGATGCGAAAGCTCGTGTACTACGTCGCCGTCACGCTCGATGGCCGCATCGCGGGCCCCGGCGGTGAGTTCGACTTCTTCCCCGGCGGCGACGAACAGCAGTCCGCCGCCTACGCGGCCTGGACCAACGCACTCTTCCCCGAGACGGTCCCGACCGCCTTCCGTGACGCGGCCGGCCTGGCCGACGCCCCCAACCGCCACTTCGACACCGTCGTCATGGGCCTCGGCTCCTACCGCCCCGCCCTGGACGCGGGCGTCGGCAGTCCGTACGCGCATCTGCGGCAGTACGTGGTGTCCAGCACCCTCAAGCCCGACATCGACCCGGCCGTCACCGTCGTCCCGGGCGACCCGCTCGCCCTCGTACGCGAGCTCAAGCGGGAGGAGGACACGGAGCTGGACGTGTGGCTCTGCGGCGGTGGCAAGCTGGCGGGTGCCCTCCTGCCCGAGGTCGACGAGCTGGTGATCAAGAGCTACCCGGTCGTCGCGGGGGCCGGAGTCCCGGTCTTCGACGGCGCCTTCGACCCCACCGTCTTCGACGTCGCCGAGCGCACGGCCTTCCCCAACGGCGTCACCCTCACCCACCTCACCCGCAGCTGATGCCGCATGACCCATGGACTTATCTCTCTTGCCGGCCGCCGCAATGTCGTCGCCGTCAAGGACCCGCAGACCGCTACCGGCTGGTCACGGAAGCGGGCGGAATCCGGAGCGAATTCGGCCTGGCCGCCACGGCCGAACCAATCCCGCCGGACATCGCTGATCAGCCCTCCCACCACGGCTCGATGCCCTCCACGGCGACGAACTCGTGGAAGTCCATGTTGCTGATCTCCAGGTTGCACACCAGCGATCCGACGTGGCGGCACGGAAGCACGGCGGACTGCCCTGGGGTGTCGTACAGGTCGACGACGGTCAGCGGTCGGCCGGGCTCGGCAAAGGTTGTGGCGTCGGCGAGCGCGACCAGCGTGGTGTGTTCCGTGGGCGGGACCAGCACCGGGACCTGGCCCGGTCCAAGGCCCTCGAAGGCCCGGTCGTCGACGACCAGCGCGGTCAACGGGTAGTGCTCCGGATCGATCTCATCCGGGTCCACGTCCGCGCCGACCCAGCCGTCCTCGTCGGCCCCGCCCAACTCGTCGAGCAGAGCGCGCCAGCCCTCTTCGTCGTCGAAGGAGGTGCGGACCAGCAGGGCCGCCTCGGTGGCGGGCAGTGCGGGGAAGGACCGGAGCGGCGGCACCGTCGGCGTGGGGAAGGCCGGTCGGCCACCGTCCCCTTGGTACATGCCGTACACGTCCATGTCGCGCACCAGGTCGTCGAACGCGAGCCGGCCGCCCAGCAGGGCGGCCAGGATCTCGCCGAGCCGGGCCGGCGGGACCCGGACACCGCGACCGGGTATCACCGCCAGGTCCACCAGCAACGGCCCGTCCCCGCCGTACACCACGGGGATGTCCGCCAGGACGACGACGGGCGGCACGAGGCCGCCGCCCGGGACAAGCGCCGGTACGTTACCGCCGTGCAGGTAGTCCCACCCCTGGCCTTCGACGAGGCGGAGCCGCACCCCGCCCTCAAGGATGAGCGCATGGCCTTCTCGACGGCCCCCGATCCCGTCGACCAGCCCGCCCCACAGGGCCTCACCGTCCTTGTAGCAGGTGCACACCAACAGCACTTCACCAGGCGCGGGCTGGGGAAGCTCGGGAAAGGACATGACCCTCCTTCGAAGGACTGGCGCGGGGACCAGGACACTAACCCACCAGCCCGACGGTGTGACGTCGCGGCCGAGCCGTTCCAGGTCGGCACTCTTTGCTCGTTGTAGAGACCACATTGAACGGTCCATGATGTTCGCCGCCCTAGCCTGGAAGCTTTGTACGACAAACGCTCAACGGGGGAGGCGTCGCATGGGCGGCGGCAGCGGCAGCGGCGGCGGGCACGGCGGCGGCGAGGTTCTGGACATCAAGGTGGCGGACATCAAGTCCGTCGCGCCCACCTTCCACCACCAGTCGGTGAAGCTGAGTGAGGCGCTGACGAAGCTGATCACGACGCTGGACGGCTATGGGGAGCCGTGGGGGGATGACAAGCCGGGGAAGGACTTCGGCAAGCAGTACAAGCCGAACCAGAAGCACATCGAGTCGGCGGCCGGCATTCTCGTTCTCGGGCTGACCAGCATCTATGAGGCGATGAACGACATGGCCGACGGTCATGTCGACAACGACAAGCTGATCGAGGGCATGTTCACCAAGGCCAAGCACGGCTCCGGTCATGACCGGGGTCCGGGCGCGGGCGGTCATCGGTGAGTTTCGGGAGCGAGATCGAGGAGAAGGCCAAGGCCCTCCTCATGAAGCTCGGCATGTGGTGGCCGGACGCCAACTCCGGCACGCTGCGCCACGCGGCCGACGCCTGGCGGACGTTCGCCGACAGTGTGGACGATGTGCGGGTGGCCACCGACAAGGCGGCCACGACGCTCATCCACCACAACAAGGGTGAGGCGATCGACGCCTTTGAGACGTTCTGGGGGCGTTACGCCAAGGGCAAGGACGAGGGGTGGCTGAGCAATCTCGCCAAGTCGGCCCGGAACATGGCGAAGTTCCTGGAGAAGTTCGCCGACAAGGTCGATGACGCCATCGACGCGCTGAAGGCGCAGATCGCGATCGACGCGGCCGCGCTGGTCGGTGGTCTCTTGCTGACCCCGTTCACCGGCGGTGCCTCGGACGAGGTGGCCGCGGAGATCATCGCGATGGCGAGCGGGCTGGGCATCGCGGTGGAGGAGGCGGTGGCGACGCTGGCCGCGGAGATCTTCACCGGCGCGGTCTTCACCAGCGTGCTGTCGGTGACGATCGACGCGGCGGTGGCCCAGCCGGTGAAGATCGCCCTGGGGCAGCAGCAGGGCTTCAGCCTGGACGAGGTCAACCAGGCCGCCAAGGACGGCATGATCGACGGCGGTATTTTCGGCGCGGGGCTGGGGGTGCTCAAGCCCGGTGTGATGCCGAAGCTCACTGGTGTCCCGGACCTGCTCAAGCCGCCGAAGGTGCCGTCGCTGCGGCCGAATCTCGTGGAGGAGGGTCCGGCCGCCCGGCCGACGAAACAGTGTCCGCGTACGGGTGAGCCGATCGACATCGCGACGGGTGCGATGTTGATGGAGCAGACCGATCTGACGCTGCCCGGTTCGCTGCCGCTGGTCTTCGAGCGCACCCATGTGTCCTCGTACCGGGGTGGGGTGTGGTTCGGCCCGACGTGGGCCAGTCTGCTGGACGAGCGGATCCAACTGGATGCGGAGGGCGTGGTGTTCGCCGCCGCGGACGGGATGCGGCTGGTGTATCCGGTGCCGGAGCCGGGCGTGCCGACGCTGCCCGCGAAGGGCGCGCGGTGGCCGCTGGAATGGGACGGCAAACCGGACGGCGTCATGACCGTCACCGATCCGCAGACGGGTGTGGTGCGGACGTTCGTGCGTCCCTCCGCCACGGAGGAGACGGGCGCGGTCTACCTGGCTCTGGAGAGCCTGCAGGACCGCAACGGCGCCCGCATCGAGATCGAACGCGCCCTGAGCGGCGCCCCGTTGGCCGTGCGCCATTCCGGGGGCTATTACCTGGCCGTTGACGCCGAGGGCCAGCGGGTCACCGCGCTGCGGCTCCTGGATGAGGCGCCGTCGGTCTATGCCCCCGAGCGGAGCCGCGAGGGCGGCACGGTGGTGATGCGCTACGGCTACGACGAGGCGGGCAACCTCACCGAGGTCATCAACTCCAGCGGCGAGCCGCTGCGGTTCACGTACGACGGCGAGGGGCGGGTGACGTCGTGGACGGACCGCAACGGCACGTCGTTCCGGTACGTGTATGGGCCGGACGGGAGGGTGGTGCGCACCGAGGGCAGCGAGGGCGTCTACAACGGCTGTCTGGAGTACGACGACGCGGCGCGGACGACCGTCTACACGGACTCGCTCGGCCACGCGACGAGGTACCGCTACAACGCCGACGGTCAGCTGATCGAGGAGACCGATCCGCTGGGCCACACCACGCTGACGGAATGGGACGCGCGCGGCGACCGCAAGGTCGCGGTGACGGATCCCCTGGGGCGTACGACGCACTACGGGTACGACGAGGACGGCAACCTGACCGGCGTCACCCTGCCGGACGGGGCGCGGGCGGAGGCCACGTACAACGACCTGTGCCTGCCGGTGGAGGTCACCGAGCCGGGCGGCGGGACGTGGCGCCACGCGTACGACGACACGGGGAATCTTCTCTCGACGACCGATCCGGCGGGGGCGACCACCGCTTACGGCTACACCGAGCGGGGCCACTTGGCCGAGGTGACGGACGCGCTGGGCAACACCACGCGTCTGACCCCGGACGGGGCCGGGCTCCCCATCGCTGTAACGGACCCGCTGGGGCACACCACGAGCGTCCGCCGGGACACCTTCGGCCGGGTGGTCGAGGCGACGGATCCGCTGGGCCACACCACCCGTATGGGCTGGACGACCGAGGGCAAACCGGCGTGGCGCGAGGAGCCGGATGGGGCCCGGGAGAGCTGGACCTGGGACGGCGAGGGCAACCTCCTCGCCCACACGGACCCGGCGGGCCACACCACCCACCAGACGTCCACCCACTTCGACGTCCCGGCGACCCGTACGGAGCCGGACGGCGCGACGTACGCCTTCGCGTACGACACCGAGCTGCGCCTGACCGAGGTCACCAACCCCCAGGGCCTGACCTGGACCTACACCTACGACCCGGCGGGCCGCCTCACCACCGAGACCGACTTCAACGGCCGCACCCTCACCTACACCCACGATGCGGCCGGCGACCTGTTGACCCGCACCAACGGCGCGGGCGAGACGATGCGTTTCACCCGGGACGCGCTGGGCCGTGCCGTCGAGCAGCGGGACGACGCGGGCGAGACCACGACCTTCGCCTACAACGCCGTCGGCCAACTGGCCCAAGCGACCAACGCGGACGCCGAGCTGACCATCGAACGCGATGCGCTGGGTCGCGTCCTGTCAGAAACGGTCAACGGCCGGACGACGAGGTACGCGTATGACGCGGTTGGCCGCCGCACCGAACGCATTACGCCGTCCGGCCTGACGAGCGCCTGGACCTACGACGAGGCGGGCCGCCCCACGTGCCTCGACAACGGCTCGGGAACCCTCTCCTTCACGTACGACGCGGCGGGACGGGAAACCGAACGCCGCCTGGGCGAGGGTGTGACCCTGACCCAGACCTGGGACGAGGCGGACCGCCTCACGACACAAACGATCGGCGAGGCCCGCGGCAGCGAAGCGAACCGCATCCTCCAACACCGTGCATACGCGTACCGCCCGGACGGCTACCTGACCGAGATCCGCGAACTGACCTCCGGTACCCGCCGCTTCGACCTGGACCCGGTAGGCCGCGTGACGGGGGTGCACGCCCACGGCTGGACCGAGACATACGCGTATGACACGGCAGGCAACCTCACCCACGCAACGGCCCCCGCGCACGGATCACCCGGCGACCGGGAGTTCTCGGGGACGATCATCCACCGAGCGGGCCGCACGACGTACGAACACGACACCCAGGGCCGCCTGACCCGCCGCACCCGCAAACTTCTCAACGGTCAGACCCGCACCTGGACCTACACCTGGAACGCCGAAGACCGCCTCACCGACGCGACGACGCCGGACGGCGACCACTGGCATTACACATACGACCCACTCGGCCGCCGCATATCCAAACAACGTCTGGGCGAAGACGGCACGGTCACCGAATCGGTGGACTTCACGTGGGAAGACACCCGCCTGGTCGAGCAATCCACCCCCGAGGGCAAACACACCACCTGGGACTACGCCCCAGGCACCCACCGCCCCCTGGCCCAGACCGATCACACCCCGCTGATCCGGGAGCCCGGCGCATCCCTCATCGAGAAATTCACGGGCGCCGATGACGAGACGCCACCCGGCTTCCACGCCATCGTCACGGACTTGGTCGGCACCCCAACCGAGCTGGTCACCACGGCCGGTGACCTGTCCTGGCAACACCGCACCACCGTCTGGGGGACGGACTTCCCCTCCCGTATAAGCCTGGAGGCCGTTGACTGCCCTCTCCGCTTCCCTGGTCAATACGTCGACCTCGAAACGGGCCTGTACTACAACTACTTCCGCTACTACGACGCCGAAACAGCCCGCTACACCAGCCCAGACCCACTTGGCCTGGACCCTGCCCCCAACCACCACGGATATGTGGTCAATCCTATGGGGTGGGCCGATCCGCTTGGCCTTAAGTGTGTCAAGGTCACGTCGAAGATTCACGATGACCCACTCCTCGTGCGGGCCGCCCAGAAGGCAGGAAAGGACGAGCGGGTCCAGCATGACCTGGATGACCTCGTGGCCAAGTATCGGGAAGGCAACGACAATCCGGGAATCGGTACCAAGACCCTGCCGGGATCGAACGTACGGTACCTGCGAGGCAGCAATGGTGGTCGTGTATTCTTCCAGGAGACCTCCGACGGAATAGAGATTCTCGGTAAGTCGGATAAGAAAAATGAGCAACAGGTCATCAATCGCCTCATGAAACTCTACGGTCACTGACATGTATCAAATCAGCGAGAACGGTCTCAAAATCGAGATCGAGCTTGGTGGGGACTCTCCCGAGACGGTCGAGAACGCCGATGGGTGGGTCGAGTTGCCCAATGGTGAAAAGTGGGCGGCCACTTTCCTTACCTATTCCGAAGTTGGCAGAATTCTGGACAGGTGGTCACATACTGGGGAGTTCCTGAACGGAGGGTACTTCGCCTGCTCGGATCTGGTGATTGTTAGGAAGCCGGGGGCTCGTGAGATGTTCAATGCCGTGAAGGACATGGTGGCGACCGGGTCGCACAGGGGGCATCTGACACGAGTCGACCCCGAGTGAACCGGCTCTTTCGAGGAAAGATGACGGCTGTCGAGCGTCTGTTCAGGCATCTACAAGCGGCTGAATGCAATGTGCCGAACAAGCTCTTTTCAGCGGCAGAATGAGCGAACAGCCGTTTGGGGGTCGCGGATCAACGTGCAGATCGATGTCGGAGACTGGGAGTTGAAGTTCAGTCAGCGCCCGACTGACCCGCTTCCTGCACTTGTGCATGCACTTTATAAAGGATGAGCGAGAAGAGAATGCCCCGGGTTCTTGATTGGCTTGAATGTGGCGATGCGGCTTTGGAGTCAGACCCTTGGATTGAATTCAAGGTGATTTGGGATGCCGCGGGGCCCCGGCGGCCTCTCTATTGGATTATCGATGGCACATACGGTGGATCCGTGGAGGTGAAGGTTGACCAGGACACTGGTGCGCTCCTACAGGTCATCGTCATCGATTCGCCTCCCCCTGGTCCGCCGGTGGGGCGTGTGGGGGTGGTTGAAGTGGCCGATCGGAGTGTTCCAGTGATTGACCGGACGGAATGGGGTGCAAAGACTAATCCCGACGAGGCACCGGTAGCGCTGCCTGACCCGCGGGATGTGACCGTTGCTGTGCAGCACTAATGGGGGCGCGTGAACGGTGTCGCCGGATCGTCCATCCAAGAGGTCGATCAGGCGCTGAAAGACGACTTGGTTGACGTGGTTGACGAAGAGTACGGAACGCTCGAACTGCATGGCTGGCCGCTGATGACCAGCATCGCACGCCCGTGCGGCAGCGGCGCCAGTCTTCGCAGCCGACCCCACGGGCACCCCTCGGCGACAGCCGTGATCGTGCGAGCCTCCAGCCCCCACGCCGCACCCGCGCTGCGAAAGCCCAGCCCCCGCAGCGCGGACCGACATCACTACCCGGCTTCCTCGACCCCCACGCCCGCACCCCATCCCCGCGAAGCGGCAACCGCGCCCACCGCCATCGCGGCCAGCGCGGCGCTGACCCACACCGCCCCCCGGTAGTCGCCCGTCGTCTCCGTCACGACGCCCGCGGCCAACGGGCCCGAGAACGCACCCGCGTTCAGCGCGACCGTGGCGAACGAGCCGCCCAGCGAGGGAGCCTGGGAGGCCGTACGCATGACACGTGTGACGAGTGTCGAGCCGATGCCGAACGACAGGCCGCCCTGGAGGATCGTCATGATGAAGAGCGGGACCGGATAGGGGCTGGTCGCGGCCAGGACCGCCCAGCCGGCCGGCAGGGCACACACGGCCAGGAGCAGGCCCCTCCCGAACCCGCCGTCGGCCCTACGGCCGGCCGTGGTCACCCCCACGAAGGCGCCGACCCCGAACGCGGCGAGAAGGGCGGGGACGGCGGCCCCTGGGAGGTGGGTGATGTCCGTGGCGATGACGGCCAGGTAGGCGAAGGTCGCGAACGTCGCGCCGTTCACGACCGCCGCGAGGACCATGGCCCGCCGCACCGGCCGCGACGCCACCACACGCGCTTCGCGCCTGATCGACACATCCTCCCGACCGGCCGCGTCGGCGGGCGCCCGGCGGAAGACCAGAGCCAGCGCGGGCAGGCACAGGGCCGCCACGGCCCAGAACGCCGAGCGCCAGCCCGACCACTCCCCGAGCAACGCCCCCGCGGGGACACCCGCGACGCACGACAGCGTGACCCCGGACAGCAGCACGGCGGTGGCCCTGGCGTGCCGCGACGCCGGGACGAGGGTCGTCGCGACGGACATCGCCACGGCCAGGAAACCGGCATTGGCGATGGCGGCGACGATACGAGTACCGAACAGCACGGCGAAGTTCGTCGTCACCGCCCCGATCACATGGACCACGACGAACGCGGCCAAGAACCCCGCCAGGGCCCTCCGCCGTGGCCAACGCGCGCTCAGCGCGGCCATCACCGGGGCGCCGAGGATCATCCCGATCGCGTACGCGGACGTCAGGCTCGCCGCGGCTCCCACCGACACGGCGAGGTCTTGGGCAATGCCCGGTACGAGACCGGACAGCATGAACTCGGACGTTCCTTGCGCGAAGACAGCGAGCGCGAGGACGTAGAGGAAAACAGGCAAGAGGTCGACTCCAGCGAAGAGCGGATGCGGGCAAGAACAGCCGCGTGCTGGATGTCGGACTACGCCACGACGAGCCGCGACGAGCCACGACGAGCTATGACGACCATGAAGACGTCATGACTACGCCTGGATACGGCAAGCCCGAAACGGAACCAGACACACGGAGTCGTGTCCGGTCGCTGGAAGCGAGATGGACCCAAAAGTCAGGTCAGCGGTTCAGACAACTGCTCGCCGCCGAACGACCGGCGGCTCCGCTCTGTCTGATTCAGGGCTCGTCACGTCGGGCACCGTACCCACAACCCCGACGGAGATCAAGGTGGGGCGTGTTGAGCCGCAGCCCCGGTCGAGCGGGAACACATCGGAACATCACCAGGGTACGACTCCCTTGTCGTCGAAGAGCTGACCGGTGGGGCCGTCATCGGGCAGCGCCGCCAGCCTGATGGCGATCGCCGCGCCCTGTTCAGGGGTCTGTGTACCGCTGAATCCGTTGAGGTCGGTGGCCACATAGCCGGGGCAGGCGTTGTTGACCAGAATGTTCGTGCCGCTCAGCTCCTTGGCGTACTGGATGGTGACTGCGTTGAGGTAGGTCTTCGTCGGCGCGTAGGCCCCGCTGATCCCGCCGAGGTCGACGCCGGGCGTGGTCTGCAGGGACAGCGAGCCGACGTGGCTGGACTGGTTGACGATCCGCGGGTGCGCCGAGCGGCGCAGCAGCGGCAGCATCGCGTTGGTGACCCGGATGACGCCGATGACGTTGGTCTCCACCAGCCGCCGCACGGTCCCCAGGTCGATGGTCGAAGGCTCCTCCGGCCAGCCGCCCGCGACGCCGGCGTTGTTGACCAGCACGTCAAGGCGCCCCGCGCGCTCCTCGATCAGCCGCGCCGCGGCGGTCACGCTCTCGTCGTCGGTCACGTCCAAGGGCACGCCGAACGCGTCCACACCCGCCGCGCGCAGTTTCGCCACGGCGTCCGCCCCACGCCGCTCGTCCCGGGCGCCGACACCGACGCTCCATCCCAACGCGCCAAGGCCGGCCGCGATCTCGTACCCGATTCCCTTGTTCGCGCCGGTGACCAGCGCGATCGTCGTCTCACTCATGGCATCGAGCATGGCCGCGCTTCGACCGGGCACCAACACCACCTCGGCAGTGCGGCGATACCCGGACGGCATCGATCGGCCATCCTCGCGGCTACCGTGCACCCATGGAGATACGCGAGCTGCGGTACTTCGTCGCCGTCGCCGAGGAACTGCACTTCGGCAAGGCCGCCCAGCGCCTGGAGATGGCCCAGCCGCCCCTGTCCCGCGCCATCGCCCGGCTCGAACGACAGCTCGGGGTCACGCTCCTCGAGCGCACCAGCCGCAAGGTCACCCTCACCGAGGCCGGGGCCGTCCTGCTGTCCGACTCCCGCACGATCCTCGGCGCGGTCGCCGCGGCCGAGCGGCGTACCCGGCAAGCCGGGCGAGGGCGCCCCAGCTTCGTTCTCGCCGTCAAATCCGGCACCGCCGACGAGTTGCTGGCCAGACTCCTCGATGCCTACCGCGCGGAGCCCGGCGCGGCCACCGTCGATCTGCTGCTCTGCGAGGCGCATCAGCATCAGGAACTGCTGCGGAACGGGCAAGCCGATGTGGCCCTGCTGCACCTGCCCTTCGATTCGACGGCCGGACTCGACACCGAAACCCTGCGCACCGAGGCACAGGTGGCCCTCCTGCCCACCGCTCACCCCCTGGCCGGCCGTTCCCGGATCCGGGCGGCCGAGGTCACCGCACTGCCGGAACTTCCCATGGCGCGCTGGCCCGGCCCTGGTGGCGGCTACCCGGAGGGACCAGGACCCGAGGTACGGAACCTGACACAGCTCTTCCAGCTGATCGCGCTCGGCCGCGCCACCGTGATCATCCCCGAGTCCGCCTGCACCGGCCTGCGCGGGGATCTCGCCGCCGTGCCGGTCCTGGATGCCCCGCCCGTGACCACGGTGATCGCCTGGCCGCCGCAGAGCCGGCTTCGCACGGTCGCCGACCTGATCCGCGTAGCGACACGCCTTTGACCGGCTGGCAGGCCGTATCGGCACTGCCGCAGTAAATCCGGCATTTACTGCGGCAGCAGCGCTGCGATGAAGACCGCCGGGTAGCCGCGAGCCTTGCCCGGCTGCCCGGCTGTACTGATCTCGGGTTGCCCGCGGGGACACCCGCGACGCACGACAGCGTGACCCCGGACCGAAGCCCGCGACGGAGATCAATCCGATCCCGGCGCACCCCAGCCCCTCTGGTACGCGGCCCAGTCACCCGGCGTCGCCGCGAAGTCCACATACAGCGCGACACCGAACCGCTCGCGGCGCGCGTCTTCGCGGCTCAGGCCGAGGCGGACCCCCCGGACGGCCGCCGCCACCGTCTCGGCCGATTCGTGGTGGCCGATGTCGTCGGTATGGAACGCCGGGAGGCCCATCAGCAGGTCGGTGTCGCGTGGGGTCGCCTCCAGGGCCAGTCGCGTCTGCCGGGCCACATAGCCCCCGTACAGGCTCTCCAGCGGCAGCGCCGTGTCGTAGGACATCACCGCGATCTGGTCGACTCGGCGGGCGACCGCGCCGAAATACGACTGCGTCCACCACTTGGGGTGACCGGCGACGAAACCCGCGACGGAGTGGAGGGAGGGGAGGGGATCGATCTGGTGCGCGGCCACCGAGAGCGGTGCGCGGTGGGCGCGAGTGACCGTGCGCACGGCGTCCAGCAGCGACAGGTAGTCCCGGTCGCCGGAGTGCAGGGGCTCCAGGTCGAAGTGGACGCCCGCGAACCCCGCGTCCAGCACCTGGCGGGCCGAGCGCACGACTCGCTCGCGCGTCGCCCGCTCGCCGAGGTCCATCCCCGTTTGGCCCTCGGTGGACAGGACGTCGCCGAGCCACGCCTGGACGCGCACACCGGGCAGGTCGCGCCGCACCGCGTCCACCAGCCAGCGGGCTTTCGGGTAGCGCGAGGCGGGCAGGGAGCCGTCGTGCTCCAGCGGGCCCGCGTGGACATACACGTCCCGGATGCCGGTGCCGCGCACCCGCTGGACCAGCTCGGCGAGCCGGCCCTCGCCATTGCGTCCGTCCACCCAGGCGTGCCCGAGCCACACCGCGTCCCGCTCGCGCGTATGCGTTCCGGGGGCGGGATCTCCCGCGTACTGCATCCGCAGCGACACTCCGGCGGTCACGGAGGGTATGACCAGGAGCACGGTGGTGCCCGCGGCGACCCGCTTGGGCCACTTCAGGCACGGATGGGACCAGTGGCGTACGAACGCCGACCTCCCGCGCCCGAGGGCGGAGCCCGCTCGGCGAGGCGTGCGGGCAGGAGCGCCGTCGGGGTTTCCTGAGGGCGTCGGCATGGGCATCGGCGGTCAGCCTCCGTCGTACGACACGACCGTGCCGTGCAGGGCGTCGGCGACGCGTGAACCGAGGTCGTAGTCGCAGAGGTTGACGGTCCAGTTGCCGGCCGTGACCAGCGTCGCGGGCACGCCCTTGTAGGCGATGGCCTCGCGCAGCACCGCGTTACGGTCGGCGTCCGAGGCGTGCAGGGCGAGGGTGGCGCAGTTGGGCGCGCCGGTGCTCTTGCCGGTGGTGCAGGTCAGCACCGTGTCCGACCGCTGCTTCCGGTCGTCGCAGCCCACCGCCTCCGCGACGTCGTCGGCGAGGGCGCCGACGGTCCGGTAGCGGGGTGTGCGGGGGATGTCCGGGAGCGGATACGCGGGGATCTTGGCCTTCTTGGGCGGCAGCACGACACCGCCGAGAGCGGCCGCGATCCGGTTCGCGAAGCGGGGCTCGGTGACCCATACGAACCAGTGACCAGCGGCAACCAACGTGTGGCTGGTCGGCGGCTCTCTGTGGGAGGCGATGGACTCGCCGATCTCGGCGCGGCTGAACTTCTTCGGGTTCAGTACCTGGATGTCGTTCTCGAACTTGGTGCCGTCGATGACGGAGGCGCATCCGAGGCCGCTTCCTCCGGCGCTGCCGCCCTGCGAGCGGCGGGTGACCTCGCATGGGACGCCCCCCGCTTCGAGGGCTTTCACGACCGCGTCGGCGTTCGCGTACTCGGGCTTCGTGGGCACGTTGCCCGGCATCGTGGCGCTCGGGCTGGGCGACGAGTCGGTGCCGTTCTGCGTGGTGTTGCCGCACGCGGCGAGGACGGCCATGGCCACCCCCGCCGCGAACACGCTGATCACTCGCTTCATGAACTCACTTCTTCAGGGGGCCTAGCCCGTCGCCGAGGGACGCGGTGTGAGACCGGGGCTGGGCTCGGTCGGCTTCTTGTCTCCGCCCCCGTCATCCTTGCCGCCTGAGGAATCGGACGGCGGGGTGGGGGAGGGCCCGGGCTCCGGCGACGGTGTGCCGGGCTCCGGCTCGCCGGTGCCGGTGCCGTGCGCATCGTCGCCGTAGATCGGGTCGATGGTGAACGAGTGCCCCTTGGGGGTGTCGCCCTCCAACTGCTCCAGGGCCTTCTGGCGCTCCTCGTCGCTCAGGGCCTCCCATGCCTTGGCGTCCTCGAGGCGCGGCTGGAGCTTGTCCCAGTTCTCGCCGCGGGCCTTGATGTCGCCCCCTCGGTGGTCCGAGTCGTCCCCGTACTGCTCGTTCTTCTCGCGGACGTCGGGAGTGTCGGCGGCGTAGAGCATGAACAACTGCTTGTCCGTGTCCGAGCCGTACGGATTCTTCCGCAACTCCTGCAGGTGGTAGGCGCTCAGGCGGATGTCCTCGTCGGGGTTCTCCTCGATGTACTTGGTGAGCTGGGCATCGCTGAGGTCTCCCAGATAGGTGCCGTCCGGCGTGGTGAACGCCTGTCGGTGCTGCCCTATGACGTTCCGGGCCGTTCCCAGCTTCATATGCGTGATGCCGAGCGACTTGTCCGGCTTGATCGTCTGCTGAAGCGTCCAGTTGAACATCCTGCCGATGGTCGGCAGGATGCCGCGGCCGTCCTTGTCGTAGTTCTGGTACCACTGCTGCTCCTGCCAGAGGATCGACAGCAGCAGCGTCTTGCTCATTCCAGTCTCTTTCGCGGCCCGTTCCACGGCGGCGAGCTGCGCGGGGGAGACGTTGATCTGATGCGGGCCGTCCGGCGCTCCCGTCAGGCGCAGCGCGATGGCCAGCGGGCTGTTCTTCTTCAGCGCCTCCTTGACCAGCTTCGGATCGGAGATCTCCGTGAGGCCCCTGATGGTCCGCAGCGCGGCCGCCGCCGTGGTGTCGGCCTTGGTCGCGCGGGACAAGGCGCCCTCGATGATGCCCTGGGCGTGCCGGACCGGTTCCGACTGACTGTCGTCACCGGGATCGGAGGCCACCGGCTTGGCGTGGGAGACGCGACCGCTGTCGTCGACGGACAGCTCATGGTCCTTGGCGTAGCCGAGCGCGCTGCTCAGATCGCGCTGGGCGGCCTCGATCTCGTCGGCCAGGTCGTCGTAGACGCGGCAGAGCTCGCGCAACGCCAGGTTCGCCGCTTCGTAGTCCTCGGCGTGCTTGACGAAGGTGCGGCGGGCGGCGAGCCCCGCGTCGGACACCCACTGCTTCTCGATGGTGCGGGCCACATCATCGCGGGCGGAGGTGCCGATCTCGTCGCAGTGCTTGGCAGCGGTGAGGGCGTCGGTGGCGGCGTCGCGCCAGGCTTGCGGGCTCGCGGACCGGAGGTCGGGTACGGACACCATCAGGCACCCTCCAGCCAGCGGGCGTCCTTGCGGAGTTCCGCCTCGATGGAGTGGTCGGTGTCCATGTAGTCGTCCATGGCATCGGTGATGGCGGCGGCCGCCTCTCTGGCCGACGTGCCGAGTTCGTGCAGACGGTCGCGCCACGCCGTGACGCACTCCTGGTTGGGCCCCGCGAGAGCCCACCCCGAATGGGCCTTCCCGGCGGCCTCGGAGTCGTCCAGCTTGGTCTTGTTCTGCCCCGCCGCGCTGGTGGTGTGGAAGGCGCCCGCGCTCTTCTTCGGAGACGGCGGATCGACGAAGAGGTCCGGCAGCCCCGGTAGATCAGGAAACAAGGACATCAGGCTTCCCCCCAAGTAGCCGTAATGTTCATGTACTTGGCACCGTACCCGGCGCCCCGCCGATGAAGCGGGGCGAAGCGCGTTCGGCCGTGCTTTCAGTACAAGGCCGTGACGACCCTGGAAGCGGACCGTGGAGGGGGAGACGCGGACCGTAGGAGGTGGCCCTGCGAAGTGGGGACTAGCCCCGCGGAGGGGAGATCAATCCTGTGCGGCCTTCGCCGCCGCGCAGTCGCCGCAGGTGCCGAAGATCTCGATGGTGTGGGCCACGTCCACGAAGCCGTGCTCGGCGGCGATCGCGTCGGCCCACTTTTCGACGGCCGGGCCCTCCACCTCCACCGCCTTGCCGCAGGCGCGGCAGACCAGGTGGTGGTGGTGTTCCTCGCTGTTGCAGCGGCGGTAGACCGCCTCGCCCTCCGTGGTGCGGAGGACGTCGACCTCGCCGGCGTCGGCGAGGGACTGGAGGGTGCGGTAGACAGTGGTCAGGCCCACCGAGTCGCCGCGGTGCTTGAGCATGTCGTGGAGCTCCTGCGCACTGCGGAACTCGTCCACCTCGTCCAGTGCCGCCGCCACCGCGGCGCGCTGCCTGGTGGACCGGCCGCGTACTGGGGGACCCGCGGTCACCACAGCTGCCTCCTCAACCTCACATGCTCCGTCGCTCTCGGGGCTCTCTCCGCGCCCACTGCGTCTTCTGCCCGGCCATTGTGCCAGTTATCGCTCGGGGGACGGACGAGAGCGACAGACCGGGTGGTCGAGTGTGCGACGAGTACGTGGACTATACGAGTCGAGTACCTCCTCGTTCGTCGTCATACGAGAGTCCTTATACGAGTACATCGTCCCTCACCGTGCACCCTTCCCCGGCCGTGGCCACCCGTCGGGCGCGTCTTTTCGCCAGAGGTGCGGCCAGCGCCGTGATCGCGGCGAAGACGCCGATGGCGAGGACGACGATGCTCGCGCCGGGCGGGACGTTCTTGTAGAAGGAGAAGACCGTGCCGGACAGGGTCACCACGACGCCGATGGTGATCGCCAGCGCGAGCGTCATCGCGAAGCCCCGGGTGGCCTGCTGGGCGGCGGCGACCGGGACCACCATCAGGGCGCTGACCAGGAGCAGGCCCACGACGCGCATGGCGACGGTGACCGTGACGGCCGCGGTGACGGCCAGCAGCAGGTTGAGCGTGCGCACCGGGAGGCCGGTCACCCGGGCGAACTCCTCGTCCTGGCACACCGCGAACAGCTGGCGGCGCAGCCCCAGCGTGATCAGGACGACGAAGGCGGCGAGGAGGGAGATCGCGACGACGTCCTCGGGGGAGACCGTGGTGATCGAGCCGAAGAGATAGGTGGTGAGGTTGGCGTTGGAGCCGGTCGGCGAGAGGTTGATCAGCAGCACACCGCCCGCCATCCCGCCGTAGAAGAGCATCGCGAGGGCGAGATCGCCACGGGTCTTGCCGTACCAGCGGATCAGCTCCATGGCGATCGCGCCGAGGGCGGAGACGGCGACGGCGGTCCACACGGGGTTGGTGCCGGTCAGGAAGCCGAGGGCGACGCCGGTAAGGGCGACATGGCCGATCCCGTCGCCCATGATCGCCTGGCGGCGCTGGACGAGGTAGATGCCGACGGCGGGCGCGGTGATGCCCACCAGGACCGCGGCGAGCAGGGCCCGCTGCATGAAGGCGTAGTCGAGGATCTCGAGCATCTCAGGTCAGCAACCCTGTCCGGATCGGTTCGGCGTCGGGCGCCGCATGGGGATGGACGTGGTCATGGCCGGGCAGCGCGTGCTGGCCCACGGCCTTGGGCGGCGGTCCGTCGTGGACCACGCAGCCGTCGCGCAGCACCACCGCGCGGTCGATCAGCGGCTCCAGCGGGCCGAGCTCATGGAGGACGAGAAGGACCGTGGCGCCGGCGGCGACCTGCTCGCGGAGGGTGCCCGCGAGGATCTCCTGGCTGGCGAGGTCGACCCCGGCCATCGGCTCGTCCATGATCAGCAGTTCCGGTTCGCCCGCGAGGGCGCGGGCGATCAGCACGCGCTGGTGCTGACCGCCGGAGAGGGCGCTCACCGGGTCCCGGGCGCGGTCGGCCATGCCGACGAGCTCCAGGGCCCGCTGAACGGCCGCCCGGTCCGCCTTGCGCGGCGGGCCGAACCGGCGGCGGGCCAGCCGGCCCGCCGAGACGACCTCGCGCACGGTCGCGGGGACGCCGCTGGCGGCCGTGGTGCGCTGCGGTACGTAACCGATCCGGGCCCAGTCGCGGAAGCGGCGGCGGGGCGTGCCGAAGAGGGCCAGCTCACCGCCGCTGAGCGGCACCTGGCCGACGATGGACCGGACGGCGGTGGACTTGCCCGAGCCGTTGGCGCCGAGCAGCGCCACGACCTCGCCGCGGCGGACGGTCAGATCGATGCCGCGCAGCACGGGGCGGCCACCGAGGGTGGCGGTGGCGCCGCGCAGGGATATGGGGTCGGCGGCCGGGTCCGCCTTCGAGTCGGAGATCGGTGCCGGATGCGGGGGCGCGGTCGGGGCTATGTCCGGCTCCTCGGCTTTCATGGGTTCCTCGGTCGCCATCGTCTCCTCGACCTCCGTGGGGTGGTCCGTCACTTGGTGCCCAGCGCCTTCTGCAGGGCCTTCAGGTTGGATCGCATGACCTGGATGTAGTCGTCACCCTTGGACTTGTCGCCGATGCCCTCGATGGGATCGAGCACATCGGTCCGCAGATGGAGATCGCCCGCCAGCGTCTTCGCCGTCCGGTCGCTCACGAGGGTTTCGAAGAAGACGGTGTTGACCTTGTCCTTCTTGGCGACGCTGTGCAGCCCCTTGATCCGGGCCGGGCTGGGCTCGGACTCGGGGTCGAGCCCGGAGATCGCCTCCTGCCGCAGGCCGTAGCGCTCGGCGAGATAGCCGAAGGCGGCGTGGGTCGTGATGAAGGTGTCCGAAGAACGGTCCTTCAAACCGCTCCGGAAGTCCTGATCGAGCGTGGTCAGCTCCTTGACCAGGGCGGTGGTGTTCTTCTTGTACGTCGTGGCGTGATCGGGGTCGGCCTTCTCCAGCGCCTTGCCGACGCCCTTGGCGACCTGGGCGTAGCGCACCGGGTCCAGCCAGATGTGGGGGTCGGCGGCGGCGTCGCCGGAGTGGGCGTGGCCCCCGTGCCCTACCTCGCCCCCGTGATCGCCTTCACCCCCGTGGTCGCCCTCGACCTCGGTGCCGTGGTCCTCCAGCGTGGTGTACGAGGCGGCGTCGGCGACGTGCTTCGGCTCGGCCTGTCCGATGGCCCGGTCGACGGAGGGCTGGAGACCCTTGAGGTAGACCACCAGGCCGGCCTCGCTGAGATCGGCGGTCTGCCGGGGGCTGATCTCCAGATCGTGCGGCTCGACGCCCGGCTTGGTCAGGGAGGACACATGGACGGCGCTCCCGCCGATCCGCTGGGCGAGGAACTGCATGGGGTAGAACGACGCCACCACATCCAGCTTGCCGTCCGTCCTTCCGTCGCCGACGTTGGAGGAGCAGGCTGTGAGGGTGGTCAGGCCCAGTGCGGCGGCTCCGACGAGGGCGGTCGTGGGCCTGAGGCGACGTATGTTCATGACTCTCATTTTCAACAAAGATGGAAACGATTGTCAACAACTGTCCTCTTGTTGATCGCTTCGACTACCGATTTGATCCGGGGGGTGCCGCCGCCGGTAACCTGAAGCATTCGCTTCGTCGTCAATGTCGTCATCAATGAAGAGAGCACCGTGGCCGCCGACAAGATCGACACCATCGTCAGCCTCAGCAAGCGCCGTGGCTTCGTCTACCCGTGCAGCGAGATCTACGGCGGCCAGCGAGCCGCCTGGGACTACGGACCGCTCGGTGTGGAGCTGAAGGAGAACATCAAGCGGCAGTGGTGGCGTTCGATGGTCACCTCTCGTGACGACGTCGTCGGACTCGACTCGTCCGTGATCCTGGCCCGTGAGGTGTGGGAGGCGTCCGGCCACGTCGCCACCTTCACGGACCCGCTCACCGAGTGCACCTCCTGCCACAAGCGGTTCCGCGCGGACCACCTGGAGGAGGCGTACGAGGCCAAGCACGGCCGCCTCCCCGAGAACGGCCTGGCCGACGTCAACTGCCCGCACTGCGGCAACAAGGGCAGCTTCACCGAGCCCAAGCAGTTCTCCGGGCTGCTCGCCACCCACCTCGGCCCGACCCAGGACTCCGGCTCGATCGCGTACCTGCGCCCCGAGACCGCTCAGGGCATCTTCACCAACTTCCTCGCCGTCCAGCAGACCTCGCGCCGGAAGCCGCCGTTCGGTATCGCCCAGGTCGGCAAGTCGTTCCGCAACGAGATCACGCCCGGAAACTTCATCTTCCGGACGCGTGAATTCGAGCAGATGGAGATGGAGTTCTTCGTCAAGCCGGGCGAGGACGAGACGTGGCACGAGTACTGGATGGAGCAGCGCTGGAACTGGTACCGGGACCTCGGTCTCCAGGAGGCGAACATCCGGTGGTACGAGCACCCGAAGGAGAAGCTCTCCCACTACTCCAAGCGCACCGCTGACATCGAGTACCGCTTCAGCTTCGGCGGCTCGGAGTGGGGCGAGCTGGAGGGCCTGGCCAACCGCACCGACTTCGACCTGAAGGCGCACTCGGCGGCCTCCGGCCAGGACCTGTCGTACTTCGACCAGGAGGCCGGCGAGCGCTGGACCCCCTACGTCATCGAGCCGGCGGCGGGCGTGGGCCGCGCGATGCTGGCCTTCATGCTCGACGCGTACGTCGAGGACGAGGCGCCCAACGCCAAGGGCAAGATGGAGAAGCGCACCGTGATGCGGCTCGACCCGCGCCTGGCGCCGGTCAAGGTCGCGGTGCTGCCGCTGTCCCGCAACCCGCAGCTCTCGCCGAAGGCCAAGGGGCTCGCGGCGGACCTGCGCAAGCACTGGAACATCGAGTTCGACGACGCGGGCGCGATCGGCCGCCGCTACCGTCGCCAGGACGAGATCGGCACGCCCTTCTGCGTCACCGTGGACTTCGACACCCTCGACGACAACGCCGTGACCGTGCGTGAGCGCGACACGATGAAGCAGGAGCGGGTCTCCCTCGACCAGATCCAGTCCTACCTCGGCGGCCGCCTGATCGGCTGCTGACCCGGCCCGGGCCATCGCGCCCGGACCACGGGCACCGGACACATACCCGACGACGGGCTCCGGTGCCGCGGACGCGATGTCCGTGGCACCGGGGCCCGTCGGCTCGGCAGAACGGGGGGTTCACCAATCGTGCGAGGCGTGACACATCACATCACCGCCACCCGCGAGGACGGCACGGTCTTCGAGGTGAGCTACGGCTACGGTCCGGGGCAACGGCGGCTGCTCGGCTGCCAGCACTGCGACTGGCAGGAGCGGATCACCTCCGGCGGCGCCCGCCACAAGGGACTCGACCACCTCGCCCAGGCGCACGGAGCCCTCGGCTCGCCGCGGATGACCGCCGACGCGGCGGCGCGGCGGCAGGTCCTCCTGATCATGCTGGCCTGCTTCGCGGCGGCCGCGGTCATTCTGTGGTGGGCCGCCTCGCAGGGGTGAGCCGCCTCGCAGGGGTGAGCCGCGGGTCGTCGCGGACGGTTCGCCGTCCCCGGCCGAGCGCCAGCGCCGTGCACAGCGCCGCCAGTGGCAGCTCCGCGCAGGCCGCCATCGCGACCGCCACCGCCAGTTCCCCGCCCGGCGCGGCGGTCACCGTGTCGAACCACGCGTCCACCACGAGCAGCGCTCCCGTCGCCGCCGCGGTCAGGCGATGGCGGTCGTCGCCGCGTCGGCGCAGCGCGGCGGTGGAGAGCAGCCCGAGCGCCTCGAGGGCGTCCAGGCCCACCCAGGCGGTGTTCCAGTGGCCGACCTGGGCCGTGGAGGGCACCGTCCGGGCCAGTACGTACAGCCAGGGGACCAGCGCCGCCCCCGAGGCCAGCAGCACCGCCTCCGGGCGTACGCGCCGCAGCAAAAGCGCGAAGCGCGCCTTCCGCGCGGTCGTCGGGCCTGCCGGAGCGGTGGCCGGAGCGGCGGTGGGCGTGGGGGCGTACAGGGCGGTCATGGGGCGGGTCTCCTTCCGGGCCCGGCCGGTCGTCCCGGGCACGCCACCAGCCTTGTCGGCGCCGCCGCCGGTGTCGGTCACACCAGTTGCCGACTTGGGGTGGCACTAGTTGCACCCCGAATCCGGGCATGTGGTCCAGCGCGCGGCCGATCGGGACCGCTCTAAGGTCGTCGCATGAGCCTCCTCACCGCGATACGCCCCGCGTTCGGGCGTTCGCTGCACCGGCTGCGACGCGACCTCGGTTTCGGTGTCGCGGGCGCGGCGGTGCAGTTCGTGGCCTGGGCGGTGCCGATGAGCGTTCCGTGGCTGATCTACGAGGACACCTCGGCCCTGGGGGAGGTCATGCTCGCCCTCACCCTCCCCCTCGTCGTTCCGGCTCTGGCCACGCCCGTGCTGACGCGCGTCCAGCGGTGGCGCTTCAAGGCGTTGCTCGACATCGAGATCACCGGGCCCAAGGTGGCCCCGCGGCAACTCTGGTACCACCTGTTGGCCGGACCGGCGGTCGCCTGGGGAGGGGTGCTGGCCGTCACGATGGCCCTCGTCGGTCTCGCGGCCGCCACGGTGTACATCTGGATATGGGGCGTCCCGCTGTCCTGGCGGGTCGAACATGTCGGGTACTCGACCAAGGCCGCGTATGTCACGGTCGGGGGCGTGATCCTGCTGGCCCTTGCCTACGCGCTCGTCGGCGCCCTCGCACGGCTCGACGTGCGCGCCGCCACCGCGCTGCTGGGCCCCGTACCCGCCAAGGAGTTGGAGCGCCGGGTCGAGGACCTGACCGAGAGCAGGGCGGGCGCGGTCGACGTGGCGGACGCCGAGCGCCGCCGTATCGAACGTGATCTGCACGACGGTGCCCAGCAGCGGCTGGTCTCCATGGCGGTCAACCTGGGGTTGGCCAAGGCCACGCTGACCGATCTGCCGGACGAGGCCCGGCAGGTGATCGAGGAGGCGCACCGCGAGGCCAAGGACGCCATCGAGGAGCTGAGCGCTCTGGTGCGGGGCCTCCACCCGGCCGTCCTCGACGAGCTCGGCCTGGACGCCGCCCTTTCCGGCATCGCGGCGCGCGCCCCGCTGCCGGTTCGGCTGCATGTCCATGTGCCGGAGCGAGCCGCGCCGACCGTCGAGGCCGTCGCGTACTTCGTCGTATCCGAGGCCCTCACCAACGTCGCCAAGCACGCCCGGGCGGAGCGGGCCGATGTCACGGTCGTCCGTACCGGGGACATGCTCCGGGTCGTCGTCGCCGACGACGGGGAGGGCGGGGCCGACGCCGCCCGGGGCAGCGGTCTCACCGGGCTCGCCAAGCGGGTGGGCTCGGTGGACGGCACGTTCGGGATCAGCAGTCCCTCCGGGGGCCCGACCGTCATCACCGTGGAGCTGCCGTGCGTGCTGTGATCGCCGAGGACTCGGTTCTGCTGCGGATCGGCCTGGTCAAGGTGTTGCAGATGGCGGGCTTCGAGGTGACCGCGGAGGCGGCGGACGCGGAGGGCTTGCTGACGGCGGTGGAGGAGCACCGCCCGGACATCGCCGTGGTGGACGTACGGATGCCGCCGGGCTTCACGGACGAGGGCGTCCGGGCGGCCCTGCTCATCCGGCGGCAGTGGCCGGACACGGCGGTACTGCTGCTCTCGCAGTACGTGGAGGAGCGCTACGCGGCCGATCTGCTCACCGCGCACACGAGCGGGATCGGCTATCTGCTGAAGCAACGCGTCGCGGACGTGGAGGAGTTCATCGACGCGCTGCGGCGGGTGGCGGGCGGTGGCACCGCCCTGGACCCGCAGGTCGTGGCCCAGCTTCTGGTGCGGCGGCACAGCGATCCGCTGGACCGGCTGACCTCGCGCGAGCGGGACGTACTGGAGCTGATGGCGGGCGGGCGGTCGAACGCGGGGATCGCGGGGGCGCTGGTGATCAGCGAGAGCGCGGTGGCGAAGCACATCAACAGCATCTTCGGGAAGCTGGACCTGCCGGTCGCCGACGCGGACCACCGCCGGGTGCTGGCCGTGCTGCGGTTCCTGGGCGTGGGCTGAGGGGCCCCCGCCCCGGGCGGGCTGGGCGAGGGGCCCGAGCCCCGGCGGGCCTGAGCGGTCTCGATGAAGTCCGGTGTGGTTCGGGTGCGCCCCGAAGGAGCGCGCGGCTGTGTCGATGTGCGGCTCCGCCGCGGCCGTGTCGATATGCGGCTCCGCCGCGTGGCCGGCCACGACACAGCCGCGGATGCACGACCGCACCTCGCGGCACTTCCCGCGGAGCGCTCAGTGGGCTCGCAGGCCGTCCAGGAGGAGTTCGCAGACGGCCGCGAAGGCCAGGTCCATGTCCGGGTCCGACCACCGGGGCGCGTAGACGGGGTCGTGGAATTGAGTCGTCGCGTCCCATAGCGCGCGGGCCGTGGCGCGGGCGTCCCGCATGGTGAACTCCCCGTCGGCGATGCCGCTTTCGACGATCGTGGTGAGATGGTCGAGCATCGTCTCGACGTGGCCCGCGACGGTCTCGCTGTTCTCGGAGGCCAGCGCCACGTACGTGGCGAAGAGCTCCGGATCGGCGCCCGCCTTACGGCGCTTGGCGGCGAACAGGGTGCGCAGCCAGCTCTCCAGCCGCTCGGTCGCGGGGGCCTTCGCATGGGCTATGCGGGACAGGTCGTCGTGGTCCTGGTCGAGCCAGCGGTCGGTGACCGCCTCGCGCAGTGCCGTCTTCGAGCGGAAGTGGCGGTAGACGCTGCCGTGGCTGACCCCCAGCGCCCGGGCCACGTCCACCACCGTGGCCTTCGCGGGGCCGTAGCGGCGCAGCACGTCCTCAGTGGCTTCGAGGATGCGGGCGGGCGTCAGGGGGGTCTCGGGCGGGGGCATCGGGTCCCTTACTTCTTCTCGCTGTCGAGGGTGGCCATCTGGGCCTCCGGGTAGCGGGTGCCCGCGGCGGCGTTCGCCGGGACGGCTTCCTCGACGGCGGCCATATCGTCGGCGTCGAGCGTAACGTCAAGTGCCCCCAGGGCCTCGGTGAGCTGGTCGCGGCGGCGGGACCCGATGAGCGGGACGATGGCGGTGGCGTGCCGGATGCCCTGTGCCAGCACCCAGGCGATGGCGATCTGGGCGACGCTGACGCCCTTACCGTCGGCGATCTTGCGGAGGGCCTCCACGAGGCCGAGGTTGCGGTCGAGGTTCTCGCCCTGGAACCGCGGGGCCCTGTTGCGGAAGTCCTGCGCGTCCGTGGTGCGCTCCCGGCTCCAGTGGCCGCTGATCAGGCCGCGCGAGAGCACCCCGTACGGAGTGATCCCGATGCCCAGCTCACGGCAGACGGGCAGGATCTCGTCCTCGATGCCGCGCTCGAGCAGTGAGTACTCGATCTGGAGATCCGAGATCGGGGCGACGGCGGCGGCCCGCCGGATGGTCTCGGGGCCCACCTCCGAGAGGCCGATATGCCGTACGTAGCCCGCCTGTACGGCCTCGGCGATGGCCCCGACCGTCTCCTCGATCGGGACGGCCGGGTCCAGGCGGGCGATCCGGTAGATGTCGATGTGGTCGGTGCCCAGCCGCTGGAGCGAGTACGCGAGGAAGTTCCTGACGGCGGCGGGACGGCCGTCATGGCCGAGCCAGGTGCCGTCCGGGCCGCGCAGGGCGCCGAACTTCACGCTGGTCAGGGCGCGTTCGCGGTGGGCGGCGGGGGCGGTGCGCAGGGCCTCGTTGATGAGCAGTTCGTTATGGCCCATGCCGTAGAAGTCGCCGGTGTCGAGCAGGGTGATCCCGGCGTCGAGCGCGGCGTGGAGGGTGGCGATGGACTCGGCCCGGTCGACGTCGGCGCCGTACATGGGGGACATGCCCATACAGCCGAGGCCGATCGCGGAGACCTGGGGGCCGGTGGTGCCGAGCTGGCGGTTCTGCACGGGGTGCTCCTTGGGATGGCGACGTGGGGGCCGAGGTGGGGGCGTTCCCAAGGAAAGCGTGGCATGTGCGATGACAGATTTCAATATCTGTCATCGCCTACCAGTCATCAGCCCCTTTCCCTGCGCCCCTCCCTACGCCACCGCGCGCGGCAGGCGCAGGCTCAGCAGCAGGGTCAGCGCGATCGCCGCCAGCTGGGCCGCGAGTGTGATGACCAGCGCGTCGCCCATGCCCATCGACGGCTCCAGGGACAGGAAGAGCGTGCCGAGCGTCGCCACGCCCAGCGCCAGCGCGGACTGCTGGGTGGTGACCATCACGCCGCTCCCCACTCCGGCCCGCTCGCTCGGCACATCGGCCAGCACGATCCGGATCAGCACCGGAAGCTGCAGCCCCTGCCCGAACCCGGCCAGTGCCACCCCCGGCAGCAGCCCGGCCAGCGACAGGCCCTGCCAGTCGCGCCATACGGCCACCATCAGCATCGCGATGCCCACGGCCTGGATCAGCCCGCCCGCGGTCACCACACGGCTGCCGAACCGGCCCACCAGGCGCGGACCCATCAGCGAGGCCACGAAGAACGTCGTGGCCATCGGCGCCAGCGCCAGCCCGGCCTCGACCGGCCCGTACCGCAGGCCCTGCTGCAGCGCGACCGCGATGACGAACATGAAGCCACCGAAGCCGATCGAGAACGGCACCACCATCGGCAGCCCGCGCCGCAGCCCACTCAGCGCGAACAGGCTCGGCGGCAGCAGCGGCGTCCCTCCCGCCCGGTCGGCGCGCCGCTCCACGACGTAGAACGCGGCGGCCACGAACGGGAACGCGCCCAGCGCCAGCCAGGTCCACAGCGGCCAGCCCGCCGCCCGCCCCTCGGTCAGCGGCACCATCAGCGTGATCAGCGACAGCGCGAGCAGCACGGTGCCCGGCACGTCCACCGGCGCGGGCCGGTTGGAACGGGTCTCGGGGACCGTACGGACCGCGAGGACCAGGCCGATCACCGCGACCGGCACATTGACCAGGAAGACCGCGCGCCACCCGGTGCCCGCGATGTCCGCGGCCACCAGCACACCGCCCAGGATCTGCCCCGCGACCATGGACAGACCGGCCGTGGCGCCGTACATGCTCAGCGCGCGGGCGCGGCGCGTCCCGCTGGTCGAGGAGTGGATCGTGGCCAGCACCTGGGGCAGCATCAGCGCGGCCGAGGCGCCCTGTGCCACCCGGGCGCCCACCAGGCTCCAGGCGTCCGGCGCGAGCCCGCAGGCCAGCGAGGTCAGCCCGAAGGCCGCCATCCCGGCGAGGAAGAGCCTGCGCCGTCCGAAGGTGTCGCCCAGCCGGCCGCCGAGGACCAGCAGCACCGCGTAGGCCACGCCGTATCCGGCGACGACGAGCTCCAGGACGGCCGGACCGGCGTGGAGATCGTGGTCCATGGTGGGCAGGGCCACGTTGACGATGAAGAAGTCGATCAGCGGCAGCGCCGCGCCCAGCAACACGGTGAACAGCCCGAGGGGGCTCAGCGCGGGGCCGGAGGAGGTGTGGATGTGCCCGGTGGTCTTCCCGCCGGTGTTCCCGCCTGTGGTCGTCCCGCCGGTGGTCTTTCCGCCTGTGTTCTTCGTGCCGGTCGTCTTCGCTGCGTCCGGGGCGGCGTTTCTCGTTCGTATCGTGGAAATCTGCGTTTCGGTCACGCTTACGAAGATCCGTGGTCGCTCAAGCTGGTACCAGAGTGTCTTTATCCTGGTACAAGAAGTACCTGGCAACCGGCTGAGCCCTTAGGCACCCTGGAGCCATGACCACGATGGTGCAGGAAGCCACGGCCGGTGCCACGCCCGGCGCCACGGCCCAGAGCAGGAGTGCGGGGGCCGAGATACGGCGGGGCGAGCTGGCCGCGTTTCTGCGGAGCCGGCGGGAGCGGATCACCCCTGAGCAGGTGGGGCTGCCCCGGGGCCGCCGCCGGCGCACCCCCGGCCTGCGCCGCGAGGAGGTCGCACAGCTCTCGACCGTCGGCGTGACCTGGTACACGTGGCTGGAGCAGGGCCGCGACATCCATGTCTCGGCGCAGGTCCTCGACGCCATCGCCCGCGCGCTGATCCTGGACCGCAGCGAGCGCGCCCATCTCTTCGCGCTCGCCGGGACCGTCGATCCGAGCCCGGCGAGCGAGTGCACGGGCGTTCCGCAGTCGCTGCGGCGCATGCTGGAGCAGCTCGAGCCGTTCCCCGCCTGCGTGCAGAACAGCCGCTTCGACCTGCTCGCCTACAACCGCACCTACCGGCTGATGATGTGCGACCTGGACGAGGTGCCGCCGGAGGACCGCAACTGCCTGTGGCTGGCCTTCACCCATGACGAGTGGCGTTCGAGCCTGGTGGACCGGGACGAGACGATCCGGCTCATGGCGGCCAAGTTCCGCGCCGTCATGGCCGAGCATGTCGCCGAGCCCGCCTGGAAGGCGATGGTGAAGCGGCTGGAGGACGCCTCGGCGGAGTTCCGGGAGATCTGGGCGCGGCATGAGGTGGTCCGGCCCGGCGACAAGATCAAGGTCTACCGGCAGTCGCAGGTCGGTATCCTCCGGCTGGCCTCCACGAGCCTGTGGACGGGCCCGAGGCAGGGCCCCAAGCTGCTCACGTACACCCCGGCGGACGCGGAGACGCATGAGCGCCTGGAGCGGCTGCATGCGCTGGCGCTCGCGGCGGAGGGCGGGGCGGGAGCGGATCCCGTGTCGACGGCCGAGTCGGATCCCGCGTCGACGGCCGAGGCCGCCCCGGCTGCGGTCTGACTCGCCGGGGCCGCGGGGCCGCGGGGCCGCGGGGCCGCGGGGCCGCCGTGCGGCGGATCTTTCCCCTCCCCGCCCCTTCCCGTAACCAGGGGCTGCGCCCCTGGACCCCGTTTCCCGGGGGGCTGCGCCCCTGGACCCCGTTCCTAGGGGCTGCGCCCCGGGGCCCCGTTCCCCCGGGTCGGCCCCTGGACCCCCGTTCGCTCCGCCCTGGGCCCCGTTCCCAGGGGCTGCGCCCTTGGGGCCCCGCTCCCCGGGGCTCGGGCCCCTGGGCCACGTTCGCTGCGTCCCCGGACCCTGTTTCCCGGGGCCGCGCCTCTGGCTCCCGTTCCCCCGGGGCTGCGCCCCTGGGCCCCGTTCCCAGGGGCTGCGCCCTTGGGGCCCCGCTCCCCGGGGCTCGGGCCCTGGGCCACGTTCGCTGCGTCCCCGGACCCTGTTCCCGGGGCCGCGCCTCTGGCTCCCGTTCCCCCGGGGGCTGCGCCCCTGGATCCCGTTCCCGGGGCTGCGCCCCCTGGGCCCCGTTCCCGGGGCCCAGGATCCCGTTCCCAGGGGCTGCATCCCTGGACCCCGTTCCCCGGGCTGCGCCCCTGGACCCCCTCCGGGGCGTCCGGCCCGGGGCCGGGGCGGAGCCCCGCCGCGCGGCGGGGCTCCGTGGCGATGTTGTGGGAAGGGGCGGGGAGGGGAACAGCCCGCCGCACGGCGGCACCGTGCTCAGCGGACGCCCGCCCCCCTCGCGCCAACTACGCCTTCGCGTTCGCCGATGCCCGTCCCGCGGGCGCGCTCTCCTCGAGGAGCGCGGCCGCGCGTCGGGTCGTCTTCTCGGCCCAGCGGCCCGTGGTCACCATCCCCAGCAGCAGGATGACGGCACCGCATCCGGCGATGATCCACCAGGCCGGACGGGCGGCGTCCACGAACGCGGCAGCGGCCGCGGGCGAGGCGGCGTGGCCCATGTGGCCCGCCGCCGCCGACGCGGCGCCCGCCGCCAGCACCGCGCCGATGACCGCGACGCCGAGCGACTGGCCCACCTGGCGGCTGGTGGAGGCCACGGCCGCGGCGACCCCGGCCTGGGAGCGGGGCATCCCGGAGACCGCCGTATTCGTGATGGGCGCGTTGACCATGCCGAAGCCGAGGCCGAACATCGCATAGCCGAGCAGCAGCCCGAGATCGGTCGTCTGGACGTCGAAAACGGCGAACAACACCCCGCTGGCCGTTATGGCCACCCCGGCCACCAGCATCGACGGGCGGGGCCCGCGGGCGCCGACCAGCCGCCCGGACAGCGGCGCGCAGATGAAGCACATGAACGCCATGGGCAGCATCCACAGCCCGGCGTGCAGCGCGTCGAGCCCTCGTACGTCCTGCAGATAGAGCGTGTTCATGAAGAGATAGCCGCCGAGCGCCGCGAAGGCGCACACCGCGACCACCGTCGCCCCGCTGAACGGCGCGCTGTGGAAGAACCGCACATCGATCAGCGGTTCCTCACGCCGCAGCTCGTAGCGGATCAGCGCGAGGAGCCCCACGGCCGCGATGGCCGCGAAGGTCACGATCAGCGGCGAGTCCCAGCCGCGGTCCGGCGCCTCGATGATCGCGTAGGTGAGGGTGCCCAGCACCGCGACGACCAGCAGCTGCCCGACGGGGTCGGCCCGGCGCGGCTTGGGGGCACGCGACTCCGGTACGTAGCGGGCGGTGAGGAGCAGCGCCGCGATCCCGACCGGAAGGTTTATCCAGAAGATCGAGCGCCAGCCGACGGACTCCACCAGCACGCCGCCCACGATCGGCCCGGCGGCCATGCTGATGCCGACGACCCCGCCCCAGACCCCGATGGCGCGGGCCCGTTCCCTGGGCTCGGTGAAGACGTTGGTGATGATCGACATGGCGACGGGGTTCAGCATCGAACCGCCGATCGCCTGCACCATGCGGAAGATGACCAGCGTCTCCAGGTTGGGCGCGAGGCTGCACAGCCCCGACCCGAGGGTGAAGATCACCAGACCGGTCTGGAAGGTGCGCTTGCGACCCACCCGGTCGGCCGTCGAGCCCGAGAGCATCAGCAGCGCGGCGAGGACCAGGGTGTACGCGTCGATCGTCCACTGCATCCCGGAGACGGAGGCGTGCAGATCGCTTCGGATCGACGGCAGGGCGACATTGAGGACGGTGTTGTCGAGGCTGACGAGCAGCAGGCTCATGCAGCAAATCGCCAGCACGAGCATGCGCCGCCGATGGCTGAGCTCACGCATGGTTGAACGCTACATCGATACTGTCGGTGCGGCGGTCATAACCGCCCTGTCGGTCCCCCTGGCGGGTGCGGGACAATAAGAGATCGGCCCGTTCCCTCCACCGTAGTACGCACAAGGAAGCTGACCCCATGACGCAGACGCCGCAGCCGCCGCAGACTCCGCATCAGCCGCGGGCGCAGCTGCGGATCGGACCGCATATGGTCCAGCCGCCGGTCGTTCTCGCACCGATGGCCGGGATCACCAACGCTCCGTTCCGCACCCTGTGCCGGGAGTTCTCGGGCGGCAAGGGGCTGTTCGTCAGCGAGATGATCACCACCCGGGCGCTGGTGGAGCGGGACGCCAAGACGATGCGGCTGATCCACTTCGACGGCAGCGAGAAGCCGCGCTCCATCCAGCTCTACGGGGTGGACCCGATGACCGTCGGCAAGGCCGTCCAGATGATCGTGGACGAGGATCTGGCCGACCATATCGACCTCAACTTCGGCTGCCCGGTGCCCAAGGTGACCCGTAAGGGCGGCGGCTCGGCGCTTCCGTACAAGCGGCATCTGCTGCGCTCGATCCTGCGCGAGGCCGTGACCGCCGCGGGCCCGCTGCCGGTCACCATGAAGATGCGCAAGGGCATCGACGACGACCACATCACCTTCCTCGACGCGGGCCGGATCGCGGTCGAGGAGGGCGTGACCGCGATCGCCCTGCACGGCCGCACCGCGGCCCAGCACTACGGCGGCACCGCCGACTGGGACGCGATCGCCCGCCTGAAGGAGGCCGTCCCGGAGATCCCGGTGCTGGGCAACGGCGACATCTGGTCCGCCGACGACGCGGTCCGGATGATGCGCGAGACGGGCTGTGACGGCGTGGTCGTGGGGCGCGGCTGCCTCGGGCGGCCCTGGCTCTTCGGTGACCTGGTGGCCGCGTTCGAGCCCGGCCAGGAGGGGCCGGTGGACGGCTCCGGGGTGGCGGTGGACGGCTCCGGGGCGGCGGTGTCCGGCTCCGGGGCGGCGGTGTCCGGCTCCGATGCGCCCGGCTACGCGAGGCCGACGCTCAAGGAGGTCGCGGCGGTGATGCGCCGCCACGCCGAGCTGCTCGCAGAGTGGCTGGAGGACGAGGAGCGCGGCGTGATCGACTTCCGTAAGCATGTCGCCTGGTACACCAAGGGCTTCTCGGTCGGCTCGGAGATGCGCAAGCGGCTGGCGATCACCTCGTCCCTCGCCGAGCTGGACGCCCTGCTGGCCGGGCTGGACCTGGACCAGGAGTGGCCCATCGGCGCCGACGGCCCGCGCGGCCGCACCTCGGGCCGCAACCGTGTGGTGCTGCCCGACGGCTGGCTGGACGACCCGTACGACTGCGCGGGGATCGGCGCGGACGCGGAGCTGGACACCTCGGGCGGCTGACCCCCGGCAATCCAGCAATCCAGCCTTCAACAGTCCCGTTGTCCCGGGGCCACACGGGGTCATCGCGGGATAAAGTGTTGGGCTCGTGGTCGCGGTGGGATCTGGACGATCTGGGGGGATCGGTGACAAGCGTCGTCTTCGTCCACGGCACGGGGGTCCGGGCCAAGTCGTACGAGAAGAGCTTCGCGCGGGTCGTGAGCGGCCTGGGGCGGGTGAGAGCCGATATCCGGGTCGCCCGCTGCCTCTGGGGCGAGCGGCATGGAGCGTCGCTGGGGCTGGACGGGGTGTCGATCCCGGTGCGGGCCAAGAGCCGCGGCGTCGGCGGTGACGCGCTGCTGGACGAGGACGATCCGCTGGCCGTATGGGCGCTGCTGGAGGTGGATCCGCTCGCCGAGCTGCGGGAGTTCGCGGCGGCGGCGAAGGCGCGGCGCGGCCAGGGCGCGCGGGCCGGTTTCGCCCCCGGCCGTCAGGACCCCTGGCAGGTCGTCGCCGATACGGCGCGCGGGCTGAGCCTGGAGGCGGTGACCGGCGGCGGGGGAAACATGGAGGCGGTGACCAGGGGCGAGGGGAGCCTGGAGGCGGTGACCGGCGGCGGGGGGAGCCTGGACGCGCTGGTGTCCGACCTCGCCCCGCACCTCCGCACGGCCGGTGGCCGCGTGGCCCAGGAGATCTCCCGCACCCTGGGCGGTACGCCGCCCGCCGACGGTATCGAGCCGATCGCGGCCCGCGCCGTGTACGCCCTGGCCGTCCAGCGGGCCGAGGGCCCGCACGGCGACGAGGAGCCGCTCGCGGTGGACGGCGCCGACCGGGACACCGTCGTTGGCGCGCTCACCGCTCAATTGGGCGGCCGCGACCGGGGCGGATTCGCCGCCCGCGCCGCGCAGGGCATCGCCGTACGGGCGCTCAACTCCTACCTCTCGCCGCTGTCTTCGCTGGCCCATACCTTCCGCGGCGGGATCACCAAGGGATCCGTCCCGGCCAGTGGCGACATCCTCCGCTACCAGGTGCGCGGCGCCGGGGTGCGCGCCGCGATCCGGGAGGCGGTGCGCGCTGAGATCGCGTCAGGGGGCGGCCCGGTGGTGCTGCTCGCGCACAGCCTCGGCGGTATCGCCTGCGTCGATCTGCTCGCCGAGCCCGATCCACCCGCCGGGGTGGACCTGCTGGTGACGGTCGGCTCGCAGGCGCCGTTCCTCTACGAGCTGGACGCGCTCACCGCGCTGCGCCGCGGCGAGCCGCTGCCCGCCGCCTTCCCCCGCTGGATCAACGTCTACGACGAGCAGGATCTGCTCGGTTTCGTCGGGGAGAAGGTCTTCCCCGACCGGGTCACCGATCTGCGCGTCAACACCCGCCAGCCCTTCCCGCGCGCCCACACCTCGTACTTCGCCCACCAGCGGCTGTACGAACTGCTGGCCCCGGAGCTGCCGAAGTGACAGCGGTGGAGCACGACTGGCGGCGCACCCATGCCGTGATCGTGGCGGTCGAGCGGTACAACGGCAGCGACGACCTGAACCTCGACGGCCCGGTGCACGACGCCATCGCCATGCGCACCTGGCTGACCGGGCGGGGCGTACCGCCGGAGAACATCCAGCTACTGGCCTCGCCCATGGAACGCAACAGGGCGGCCCTGGAGGCGGCGCACCCCGGCTACCGCCCGGCGGAGCGCGCCGATGTGCGCAAGGTCTTCCGGGACGGGCTGCGCGAGATCGACGGCGACTGGCTGTGGATCTACTGGGCCGGGCACGGGGTGCAGGCACCGGGCGGCCGGTGGAGCCTGCTGTACCCGGAGACCTCCGACACCGACCTCCAGGGGCTGGACGCCGACAGCCTGATGGACCTGGTCCGCACCGACCATGTGCACTGGGACGGAGCGGACCGGGTCACCGTGGTCATCGACGCCTGCCGGCGCGCCCTTCCGCTCGACGTCCACGAGCTGGCCGACACCCCGCAGCCGCTCACCAACGCGACCCAGACCAGATCCGAGCGGCCGGTCTTCTGGATGCGGGCCTGCCAGGCCGGGGCCGTCGCCATGGAGCAGGACGGCGCCGGGCGCTTCACCTCCGTCCTGCTGCGCCAGCTCGAAGCGGCGGGCGCGGGCGGGGCGGGGCTGGACCTGGACCGGGTCTGGAGGGGCGTACAGGACGAGTTCGCCCAGGTGCGCGAGGGCGGGAGCAGCCGGCAGTACCCGACGATGCACGTCATCAACTGGGAGCAGGAGGAGCGGACCGTCCGGCTCGGCCCGCCCGCCCCGCCCCTCGATCCGGAGAAGCGGCGGTTCCGGGAGACGCTGGTCCTGGAGGCGTCCGGGCTGCTCGGGGCGGATCCGGCCGGATCGGCGGCGAGCGTGGCCGCCCGGCTGTCCGAGCACTTCACCACCGCCCCGCCCGCCACGAGGCCGCCCTCGGCCGAGGAGCTGGTCGACTGGGCGCTGGAGAACCCGCACGGCACCACCACCCTCCTCACCGAGCTGAGCGCCCACGCCCCGGTCCGCACCGAGATCCGCAAGGCCTGCCATGTCCTGCAGGGCCAGTGGCTGACCCGCGCCGAGTACGTGGAGCTGGTCGCGCTGCTGGGGCGGCTGGACGAGCGGGGCCGGTACGACGTCGCCGAGGAGGCCCGTGTGCTGTTCGGCCTCGTCGATCTGTCGTTCCACGACCCGGCCCCGCTCGCCGACGCGCTGGAGGAGCTGCTCCCCAAACCGGACCAGCTTCCCCAACTGCTCAGGGTCGTGGAGCGTTTCGCGGCCGTCGATGAGGGGGCGGTCGCGGCCGATCTGCGCGCCTGGTCGCTGCGGTGCGCCGAACGGCTGGGGCTGAAGGGCCAGTTGAAGGAGCGGCGCGGCGAGGCGAAGGAGTACGCCGAGAGCGTCAAGGCCGCCGGACTCGCACAGGAGCAGCGGATCCAGATCCGGCTGCATCCCTCCAGCGGCCCCGGACAGCGGCGTGCGTACGAGGTGTGGACGCGGCGCGGCGAGGACGTCAACTCCCTGGCCAAGGTGGACACCCCGGCCTCCCTGGAGGAGATACGGAGCGGCCTGGAAGCCGTGCTGAGCGCCCAGCCCTACACCCCGGACACCCTGGTGGAGTTCTTCGTTCCCTCCACCGATCTCGACCTGGCCGTGCACCGCTGGCAGTTCGCGCGGCCCGTCGAGCGGCATCTGGGCACGGACTACCCGGTCGTGATGCGCTGCACCGAGTTCCGCGAACCCCAGCGACGCGACCTGTGGAAGCGCCGCTGGAAGCAGGTCGGCACCGCCGGGACCAGGAATCTGCGCTGGCTGCCGGGCCATATGGACTGTGGTGAGGTGTACCGCGTCGTCCAGCAGTCCGTGGACACTCCGGGCGCGATGACAGCCACCTCCCTGCGGGCCCGGCAGGACGTCTTCAACGCCTGTCTGTTCGGCGGGGTGCCCGTCCTCATATGGCACGGCGAGGCGGAGCCGTCCATCGCGGAGGACGAGGTGCGCAAGCTGCTCGGCGAGGAGAGACCACTGCGGTCCCTTCCCCAGCGGCTGCGTGAACTCCGGTCGGACACCGACCCCTACAAGAGCCACCACGGCCGCCATATGGCGCTCCTGTGGGACGATCCGCACCGCCCGCTCCCCGACCCACTCGACCTGTCCGCACCCTGAGGAGAGACGAAGAAGATGGCACAGGACTGGAGGCTCTTCCAGGGTGGCGACACCGAGCCCCACGAGGTGGAAACCTGGCCCACCGCCCCGCCGTGGCGGCGCTTCGGCGAGGACGCGCGGCGCCGGGACGAGGAGCGGCCGCTGCCGTATCTGATCTCCGACGAGGACCGCGACGTCGTCAACATGGCGCTGCATCTGCACCGCCCGCTGCTGGTCACCGGCCGCCCCGGCACCGGCAAGTCGACCCTGGCCCACGCCATCGCCCGCGAGCTCAAGCTGGGCGAGGTGCTGCACTGGCCGGTCAACAGCCGCTCCACGCTCACCGAGGGCCTCTACTCGTACGACGCGGTGGGCCGGCTGCGCGAAGCCTCCCTCAAGCGGCGCGCCGACGAGACCACCGGATCCGAACCGGATATCGGCGACTATCTGCGGCTCGGCCCGCTCGGCACCGCGCTCCTCCCGGAGAACAAGCCGCGTGTCCTGCTCGTGGACGAGCTCGACAAGGGCGATGTCGACCTGCCCAATGACCTCCTCACGGTCTTCGAGGAGGGCGAGTTCGAGATTCCGGAACTGGCCCGCCTGGGGGAGGACGAGCCGATCCAGGTGCAGATCTCCGGGTCCCGGACGAAGGTCGGGATCCGCGATGGCTGGGTCAGCTGCCGCGTCTTCCCCGTCGTCGTCATCACCAGCAACGGCGAGCGGGAGTTCCCCCCGGCGTTTCTGCGCCGCTGCGTCCGGCTCGACCTCAAGCAGCCCGATGAGCGGCAGCTCCAGAGAATCGTCACCATGCATCTGGGCGAGGAGATCGGCGCCCGGGCGCAGGAGCTGATCGCCGACTTCGTGGCCCGGCGCAACGAGCGGGAGCTGGCCACCGATCAGCTCCTCAACGCGGTCCGGCTGCGGTCCTCCGGGGTGCGGGTCGACCAGGACGTCCTCGACAAGCTGTTCCGCTCGCTGAACGAAGTCGACGCGTAATGATCGAGCGGCTGTGCGCCCTGCTGGAGGACGCGGGCGTCGAGCTCTCCGAGGAGGAGCTGCGCGACGCCCTGTGGTTCGCCGCGACCACGGCAACGGCGCGGAGTGCGGAGGGGGAGCCCGCGTCGTCCCCGGGGTCCACCGGTCCCGCCCCCGGAGCGGCCGACGGCGACGACGACGGCAAGGCCGACCAGCGGCAGCCCGCCGGGCCACCCACCGAGGGCGAACCCGAGCCCGGCCCCCTCGCCCCCGCCGGGCTCTACGCCCCCGGCGCCGTCCGCCCCGCCGCGGCCCGCCCGGCGCGCGCCGTGGGCGTCCGGGGCGTCCGGGCGCTCCCCGCGGCGCGCGGGCTCTCCCGCGCGCTGCGGCCCCTGCGGCGGAGCGTGCCGTCCCGCACGTCCTTCTGCGTGGACGAGACCGCCACCGCCGAGTGGATCGCCGAAACCGGGCTGCCGGACGTGGTGCTGCGCCCCCGCCCGGAGCGCTGGCTGAGTGTCGCGCTCATCGTGGACGACGGCCCGTCGATGGTCCTGTGGCAGCAGCTCGCCGCCGAGGTGCGCGGACTGCTGGAGCGGCAGGGCGCCTTCCGCTCCGTACGGACCTACGGCCTGGACAGCGCCCAGGGCCTGGATGGCGCCCAGGACGCCGCGCCGGTGCTCAGGGCGCGTCCGTACGCCCCCGGCGCCCCGCGCCGCACCCCGCGCCAGCTCACCGACACCTCCGGCCGCACCGTGATGCTGGTCCTCTCGGACGGGGTGGGCCCGGGGTGGCGCGGCGGCGCGATTCCACGGCTGCTGCGCCGCTGGGCCCGCCACTCGCCGGTGGCGGTCCTCCAGCCGCTGCCCGCGCGGATGTGGCCGGAGCGCGGAATGCCCACCCAGCGGCTGCTGGTCGACGCCGGTGGCCGGGAGGGCACTCCGGGCCGCGCGCTGTCCGTGCGCCATCCGGTGCTGCCGCGCGGCCTGGTGTCGTACGACGGCAAGACGCCCGTGCCCGTACTGGAGCTGGCCGAGGGCGAACTGGGCACCTGGGCCGCGCTCACCGGTACGGGCGGCAGCGGCGCGCCGCTGCCGGTCATGCTGCTCGACGGCGCGGAGAAGCCGGTGGCCGCGCGGGCCACGGCCCATGTCCCCGAGCCGACGGCCGAGGAGCGGCTGCGCCGCTTCCGGGGCGCCGCCTCACCCGAGGCCCAGCGCCTGGCCGGGGCGCTGGCCACCGTCCACCCCCTGACGCTGCCGGTGATGCGGCTGATCCACCAGGCCGGCGCGGGGCGTGGGGAGCGGTTCCACCCGGCCCAGCTGGCCGAGGTGTTCCTGGGCGGGCTGCTGCGGAGGCGGGAGGGCGGCGCGGAGGAGTACGAATTCCACCACGGGGTCGCGGATCTGCTGCTGGACGCGGTCCGGACGTCGGACGCGCTGGAGACGGCGGCGCAGGTCACCGAGTTCCTGCTGCACCGCCAGGGCAGCGGCCCCGACTTCCGCGCCCGGCTCTCCGGCGACCACGGGGACTCCCGCGTCGCCGAGGAGGCCCGCCCGTTCGCGGCGGCGTCCCCGGAGCTGCTGCAGCGGCTGGGACTGCTGGAGGAGGGCCCGGACGATCCGGCGCCGCCGCCGCGGGCGCCCGAACGGCAGCCGGTGCCACCGGCCACCGCCTTCCCGCCCCGCTCCTACACCTCCGAGCAGGTCCAGCCGGCGGTGATGGCGGTGGTGCGGCGGATCGGCGCGGACGAGGTGCTGCCGAAGTCGGTGCGCGACTACGTCGACAAAATGCTGGCCGAAGCCGACGAGCGCAACGCGGAAACCGGCTGGCGGGGGGTGCGGACCCTGCCCGACCTGGCCGAGCAGCTCATCGACGCCGGCTGGACGGATCACGTGGCCGAACTGCGGGAGATGGCGCGGGAGCAGATCGGGGGGCTCAGGTCCCGGGACGACCTGGAATCCCGCAACCTCCGTGGGCATCTGGCGATCACCCTGAACAAGCTCGGGGAGCACGACGAGGCGGAGCGCGAGCTGCGCGCGGTGGTCGCGATCTCGGCGAGGGTGCACGGCGCGGAGGACGACTACACGCTCTTCGCCCGCGGTTACCTCGTCGACCTGCTGAGCGACGCCGGGCGGGCGGACGCGGCGGAGGAGGAGTGCCGCACGCTGATCGAGGCGTGGAGACGGCGGGACGCCGACTCTGCCCGGGAGCATGTCGAGGCCAAGCACTTCAGGCGCGGGCGCCTGCTGCTGGACCTCGGGCGGGTGGAGGAGGCCGAGGAGGAACTCCGGGTCTCGCTGGCCATGGCGCGGGAACTGCACGGGCCCACGAACCACGAGACCGTCAACGCACGTGCCTGGCTGACCACCGCGCTGCGGCGGCAGAACCGGCTCGACGAGGCGGAGGCCGAGATGCGGGCGGCGGCCGAAGAATGTGCCGCGGCGGCGGAGTCGGAGGTGGACCCGGCCCTGATGACGGCGCTCTTCACGCTCGGCGACATCCTGAACCTCGGGCGGCGCCATGAAGAGGCGGAGTCTCTGTGGCACGACCTGGTCGACAGGACGTCGGCGGCCCTGAGCCCCACCCACTGGCGGGTGCGCCGGGCGCGCCGCAACCGCGTCGACCGCCTGCGCAGCCTGCGGCGGTACGACGAGGCGGAGTCCGAGGCCGACGTGCTGGTGGCGGAGACGTTCGCCGCTGTCGGGGAGCGGCACCAAGAGTCGTTCACCGCCCTGCGGACACGAGCGCTGGTCCTGGACGATCAGGGGCGGCACGACGAGGCGCAGGCGGTCTACCGCGACCTTCTGGAACGGCAGACCGCCGTGGTCGGGGGCGAGCATCCCAGCACCCTCAGCACCCGGCACCATCTGGCGGTCAGCATGGGGTTGGCCGGGCGGCACGAGGAGGCGCTGGAGGCGTTCACCCAGGAGCTCCAGGACCGGATCCGCCTGATGGGACCAGGCGCGCAGGGGACGCTGGTCGCGCGCTACAGCCGCGCCGGGGCCCTGGCTCAGCTCGGGCGCGTGGCGGAGGCCGAGCAGGAGTACCGCCTGACCATGGAGGGGGAGGCCCGGGTGTTGGCGCCGGACGACCCGAGCGCCCTGCTGACCCTGGTCCAACTGGCCGCTCTGCTGCGTGACCAGGAGCGCTACGAGGAGTCCGAGGCTCTGTACCGCCGAGTGGTCGAGGGGCGCACGCGGGCCTTGGGGGCGGAGGCCGGACTCACCCTGACCGCCCGGCACAGCCTGGGCAACGTGCTCAACAAGATGGGCCGGTTCGCGGAGGCCGAGACGGAGATCCGGGAAACGCTCACGGCCCGGCAGCGGGTCCTGGGACCGGAGCGTGCCAACACCCTGTGGACCCGATTCAACCTCGGCACCACGCTCAAGGGCCTCGGCCGCCTCGACGAGGCCGAGGCCGAGTGGCGGGCCGTGCTGGAGATCGCCGAGCGCGTTCTGGGCGAGGAGCACAACTGCGCCGTCAGGGCCCGCGAGGCCCTGGCCGGGCTGCGGGGGGCGGACGACGCTCAGACGTCCTGAGGGGAACGGTCAGGCGTCCTGACGGGGGATCCGCTCGCCGTCCTCCGCGGGCCGCGGGCGGGCGTTCCCGCTCCCGCCGCGCGCGCCGTGGCGAAATATGGCGCGATCCGATCGCTCTGCCGGCCCTCGGCACGCGCCCGGCACCGCTCGCCAGTTCGGTCGGCGGGGTCGTGCGCTGGCCGGGGGCTCTGCCGCCCCTTCCCGGCGTGTCGCTCGTTTGAGCAGCGCCTCTCTCGTTGTATCCAAAAGGCGAGACAATGGGCCCTGACAAGGCGTGATTCTCGCCACTCTGATCGGGGTGTCGCTCATATGAGCAGTGATCGAGGGGTGATCCGGTGGTCCTCCGCTGTGCTCACCTCTCCAATGCGTGGCACTCAGTGCCACCCACTTGATGTTCGACACCTCGAACCAACGGTTACGTATAGTGAAATTCCAAGCGTCTATCGCGGGCGGAGGGTGGGTGTGTGTTCGAGGCTTGAAGGCACTTCAAGCGAGCCTCGATCGGGCGCCGTACTTTCGAACACGTGGCAGGCGGGTGGTTACGGCCGTATGACGGTGGAGTGGACCTGCTCAGGGGCCTTTGATCTGGGTACGCTCCCCGCCGTCAGGGCAGCCGAGCCGAGGAGATCGAGTCCCGTGCCGGAAACACAAGATCAGCAGAAGTTCGTTTACGACTTCACCGAGGGCAACAAGGATCTCAAAGACCTGCTCGGCGGTAAGGGAGCCAATCTCGCCGAGATGACCAATCTCGGTCTCCCCGTGCCACCGGGCTTCACCATCACCACCGAGGCATGCAAGGTCTACCTCGACAGCGGTGAGGAACCCGCGGCCCTGCGCGACGAGGTGAGTGCGCACCTCGACGCCCTCGAAGCGAAGATGGGCAAGAAACTCGGCCAGGCGGACGACCCCCTCCTCGTATCCGTACGCTCCGGCGCCAAGTTCTCGATGCCCGGCATGATGGACACCGTCCTCAACATCGGCCTCTCGGACCAGTCCGTGGCCGGGCTCGCCGCGCAGGCGGGTGACGACCGGTTCGCCTGGGACTCCTACCGGCGCCTCATCCAGATGTTCGGCAAGACCGTGCTCGGCGTGGACGGCGACCTCTTCGAGGAGGCCATCGAGGACGCCAAGCAGGCCAAGGGCGTCACCGTGGACGTGGACCTCGACGCCGCGGACCTGAAGAAGCTGGTCGGCGAGTTCAAGAACATCGTCGCCAAGGAGACCGGCCGGGGCTTCCCGCAGGAGCCGCGCGAGCAGATGGACCTCGCCGTACGGGCCGTGTTCGACTCCTGGAACGGCGACCGCGCCAAGCTCTACCGCCGCCAGGAGCGCATCCCCCACGATCTCGGCACCGCGGTCAACATCTGCTCCATGGTCTTCGGCAACCTCGGCCCCGACTCGGGCACCGGCGTCGCCTTCACCCGCGACCCGGCCAGCGGCCACCAGGGCGTCTACGGCGACTACCTGCAGAACGCCCAGGGCGAGGACGTGGTCGCGGGCATCCGCAACACCGTCCCGCTGGCCGACCTCGAGCGGATCGACCAGCAGTCCTACGACCAGCTGATGCAGATCATGGAAACCCTCGAGACGCACTACAAGGACCTGTGCGACATCGAGTTCACCATCGAGCGCGGCAAGCTGTGGATGCTGCAGACCCGGGTCGGCAAGCGCACCGCCGGGGCCGCCTTCCGCATCGCCACCCAGCTCGTCGACCAGGGGCTGATCGACGAGGCCGAGGCGCTGCGCCGGGTCACCGGGGCGCAGCTCGCCCAGCTGATGTTCCCGCGCTTCGACGACGAGGTGGCCTCCGGCGACACCGTCCAGAAGATCGGGCGGGGCATCGCCGCGTCCCCGGGCGCCGCGGTCGGCAAGGCCGTCTTCGACTCGTACACCGCCGTCAAGTGGTCGCGCTCGGGCGAGAAGGTCATCCTGATCCGCCGGGAGACCAACCCCGACGACCTCGACGGCATGATCGCCGCGGAGGGCATCCTGACCTCGCGCGGCGGCAAGACCTCACACGCCGCCGTCGTCGCCCGCGGCATGGGCAAGACCTGTGTGTGCGGCGCCGAGGAGCTCGAAGTCGACACCAAGCGGCGCCGGATGACGGTGCCCGGCCGGGACGGCAAGGACGGCATCGTCGTCGAGGAGGGCGACGTCGTCTCGATCGACGGCTCCTCCGGCAAGGTCTACCTCGGCGAGGTCCCCGTGGTGCCCTCGCCGGTCGTGGAGTACTTCGAGGGCCGTATGCACGCGGGCGCCGACGACGCGGACGAGCTGGTCGGCGCGGTGCACCGGATCATGGCGTACGCCGACCGGGTGCGCCGGCTGCGCGTAAGGGCCAACGCGGACAATGCCGAGGACGCCGCCCGCGCCCGGCGGTTCGGCGCCCAGGGCATCGGACTGTGCCGCACCGAGCACATGTTCCTCGGCGAGCGGCGCGAGATGGTCGAGCGGCTGATCCTCGCCCACACCGACGAGGAGCGCGACACCGCGCTCGCCGGACTGCTGCCCCTGCAGCGGGACGACTTCGTCGAGCTCTTCGAGGCGATGGACGGGCTGCCCGTCACCGTCCGGCTGCTCGACCCGCCGCTCCACGAGTTCCTGCCCGACATCACCGAGCTGTCGGTGCGCGTCGCGCTCGCCGAGTCCCGCAAGGACCACAACGAGAACGACCTGCGGCTGCTGCAGGCCGTGCACCGGCTCCATGAGCAGAACCCGATGCTGGGCCTGCGCGGCGTACGGCTCGGCCTGGTCATCCCCGGCCTGTTCGCCATGCAGGTACGGGCCATCGCCGAGGCCGCCGCCGAGCGCTCCAACGCCAAGGCCGACCCGCGGGCCGAGATCATGATCCCGCTCGTCGGCACGGTCCAGGAGCTGGAGATCGTCCGCGAGGAGGCCGAGCGCGTCATCGCCGAGGTCGAGCAGGCCCGCGGCGTCGACCTCAAGCTCACCCTCGGCACCATGATCGAGCTGCCGCGCGCCGCGCTGACCGCCGCCCAGATCGCCGAGTCCGCCGACTTCTTCTCCTTCGGCACCAACGATCTGACCCAGACCGTCTGGGGCTTCTCCCGCGACGACGTCGAGGCCAGCTTCTTCACCGCCTACCTGGAGAAGGGCATCTTCGGCGTCAGCCCGTTCGAGACCATCGACAAGGACGGCGTCGGCGCCCTCGTCCGCGACGCCGCCCAAGCCGGCCGCGCCACCCGCCCCGACCTCAAGCTGGGCATCTGCGGCGAGCACGGCGGCGACCCGGAGTCCGTCCACTTCTTCCACGAGGTGGGCCTGGACTACGTCTCCTGCTCCCCGTTCCGCATCCCCGTGGCCCGCCTGGAGGCCGGCCGAGCGGCGGCGAACGGGCGGTAGCCACCAGCCGATCAGGCCACCGGAGCCGACGCCGGGAAACACCCACCCTCATCCCCGGCAGCGGCTCCGGATCTCAAAGGGGGCGGCACCTTGTGCGGAGGTGCCGCCCCCTTCATTCGTCCTCAGCCGAGGGGCGCGTCAGGTGAGCGGAGCCAGAGCCGCTGTCCGCCGGGGGACACGGTCAGCCCGAAGTCGCCGGAGCCCGGGCTGCCGTCGTTCACGTATGCGGTGTGCACGGCGGTGGCCTCGTCCCACAACTGGCGTGGGCCGTACTGCCACACCTCCCCGTCGGTGACCGTGGCCGCCGACCCGTTGCGATCGTGGAGCCAGATCTGATACCTGCCCTCGGGTGCTCCGTCGGCCATGACCACGCCCGGCAGTTTCGCGCCCGCGTAGAGGGCGAAGCCGAGGCCGGTCAGGGTGTCGGCGGATAGCGGGCCGGTGCTGCCGCGCCGCCCGGTTTCGCTGTCCACCGGGGCATCCGGGCCGGGGCGCTCCGAGCGCATCGGCATGAACCGGGCACCGCCGATGAACCGGCCGGTGGCCACCCCGTCACCGCCGACGTCGAGCCGTACCAGCGTCCCGGACCAGAAGTCCCCCGCCAGCGGGGCGAGGATGAGCCCGCCCGGCGCGGTCTGCCGCACCCATGCGTGGGGAATGCGGCGCACCGAACAGGTCGCGATGATCCGGTCGTACGGCGCCCCGGACTCCCACCCCTGGGCGCCGTCGCCCCACACGACGTCAGGGCTGTATCCGGCCTCCTTGATGACCTTCGCGGCCTTCTCCGCCAGCACCGGATCGACCTCGACGGTGGTGACGTTCCGGCTCCCCAGGCGCGCGGCGAGGAGTGCGGCGTTCCAGCCGCTGCCGGTGCCGATCTCCAACACCCGCTGCCCGTCCGCGACCTCGAGCGCGGTGAGCATGCGCGCCACCATCGTGGGCATGGAGTTGGACGAGGTCGCGATCCCCGGGCCGTCGCTCTGTCCGTCGTCCACCTGCGTCACGATCGGCACATCCCGGTAGACGAGGTCCCACCAGGCCGCGTCCGTCGTGACGGGGACGCAGGTGGCCCGCTGCTCCCAGATGTCGCCGGGGATGAAGTGGTGGCGTGGAACGGCGTCGAAGGCCGGGCGCCATGCGTCCGGGAGTTCGCCGGACGCGGCGAGGGCTTCCAGCAGTGCCGCATGGCGTGGTCGCCAGTCCTCGGTCATGGGCCCTCACTTCCCTTTCGGGGGTGGTGTGCCGTCCGGCGGGGGCGGCGGCGGGGGCGTCCACGGCTTGATCGGGGCGGGATCGCCCTTGTGCTTGTTCTCGACAGTCATGGTTCTACCTCCTGAGGTGTGCAGGTTGACGGGGACTCACATGGCTTCCGCCGAGCGGGCCTGCCGGGTGGCCGCTTCGTAGGCGCGGAGCAGTCGCTCGCCGGTTGCGCATTCGGCGCCGGGTGTGCGGCAGGCGAGGCAGCCTGCGGCGTGTTCGATGGCGGCGCGCCAGGCTTCGTCGGAGAACGGGTCGGTGGTCTGCTCGGGGGTGTGCTCGGCGGCTGTCATCGGGTTCTGCCCTGGTCGAGGGCTCGGCGCATGGCGGCGGCCTGGGTTACCGCGTCGCGTGGGTAGTCCCGGGCGTGGGTGGGGCAGGCGTAGATGGTCGCGCCGGCGACGCTGCCGCTGTGCTCCATCGTGACCGGGACCGGTTCGTCGGTGGGTAACTGGCAGCGGTAGCAGAGCTGGCGGCCTTCCGGGACGGGGCCGAGTACGTCCGTGACGGCCTGGCGCAGGGCGGGGGCCAGGTGGGCGGGGTCGGTGAGATACCGGTCGGGGCCGAGCGGGATCCGCCAGTACGTTGGGTGCTCGGGCCCCCATGTGGCGGGCGGTACGCCCAGGAGGGTGCTTTCGTCGGCGAGTTCGGTGAGGACGCGGATCTGGCGCAGGCACCAGCTGCGGGCGGTGCCGGTGCCGATCAGCCAGTACGTCTTGCTGTAGGTGTCGTCCTGGATCACCGCGCCCGAGTCCCGGCCCAGCAGCTCCAGTGCGCGGTCCGCGACGGCGGTGGGCGCGGAGACGGCGTCCCACCATCTGCCCACCGGTAAGGGCTCGATGCCCTCGGTGTTCGGGGGTGTCCACGGTGGGGTTCTGGTGGTCGTCATGGTCGGCTCCGTGCACGGTCTGTGTTCTGACCGTCACATACTGCCTACACAGCAAGACCCTGGTGTCCACAGACTGTGAACGCCAGGGTCCTTGACTTAGGGTGATCGACCAGCTACACGCCGCACCACAGGGAAAACTCGCGCAACGGATCGGGCACTCGCGCCCGCGCCCTCCGCAACGCCGCCGCCGTCTCGTGCACCTGCGGATGATGCCGCGTCATCTGCGGCGCCGTCTCCCGTGCCTTGAGCAGAGACTCGAACGCCTCGTCATGGCGGGCGGTCCACACCTGGGCCCTCGCCAGATCGATGTAGAAGTGCCCGGCCCGGCCCGGTGGATAATCCTGCGGGATCTCCACCTTGGCCGCACGCTTCAGCGCCAGTCCGTGCTTGTCCTGGTCCGCCGCCGCAGCAACCGCGTGCAGTTCCACGTTCGTCGGCCCGAATGTCAGCTCGTAGACGCGCGTCTCGCCCGTCTCTTGCGCCATCCCGCGCGCTTCCTCTAGCCACGCGTCGGAACCGTCCTTGTCTCCCTGGCGGGAGGCGAGGATGGAGCCCTTCAAGTGCAGTGCCCCGCGTACCGCCCGGGTCTTCGAGGAGCCGTCGTCGTCCAGTTCCTTGAGCGCCTGGTTCACCAGACGGAGCCCGGTATCGACTCCCGGGCGCCCACCCTCGACGCTGGTCTGCGCACGCATCCATCGTTCGACCGCCGCCTGCCGCGGGTCACCTGACTGGGCCGCGGCCTGCGCCATACGTGACAGTGCCAGGCGGGCAAGGTGCATCTCTCCGACCCGGTACGCCACACGCCAAACGCCGCGTGCCGCCTCGGTCTGGAGGGCGTACAACTCCTCGCGCGCATGACCCGGGTCGTCCTGGACGTGGATGGCGTGAAGGATCTCGGCGATGAGGGAGGGCAGTTTCTCGGCGAGCCCGCCCAAGTTGGCTGCGGCGCGCATCTGAATCGTGCGCGCCACGTCGGCGCGTAGGTCAGCGAGCGGGCGTGGTGGGGGTGCGGCCGGGTCGGGGTCGAGGTCCCAGTTGTCGAGAGCCCCGCCGAGAGGCTCGATCATGCGGTCGATACGGTCCTGCTGAAGCTGCTGGCGGTAGGGCTGGCCGCGCAGGTTGGAGACGCCTACGTCGAGGGCGCGGGCGACAGCCGCCACGATCTCCTCACTGGCGTTCCGGTCCCCCTTCTCGATCATCGAGAGCATGGACGCGGAGACATGCGAGCGTTGCCCTAGCTGTCGTAGTGAGTAGCCACGGACGGCGCGCAGTTCGGCGATGCGCTGCCCGATTCCGCCGGTATGTTCGTCGTTGCCGTATGGCATGCTGAACTCCGTTCTGACTCCGACACTCAGAACGGTACCCGCGCCCCGCTCCGCCGGTGCGGCTGATCGGCCCCCATTTCAGTGAGAGCCGTCGTGCCTCCTTGACACGACGCGACCGGCGCGGGTGCGGGGCGCCCGGCACCGACGTCCCCGCACAGCGCAGCGCAACGCGCAGCGTCATCGTCGGCGCGGAACTTAAAGGGGGCGGCATCCTGTGCGGAGATGCCGCCCCCTCTCACTCCCCCCACGGGAGCTGTTGCCGCGCGCATCGGCTACGTGCGGCAACACAAGTGCCCAGTCGCCGTAACGTACTCGTCACCCCCCACGGGAACGAGCAAACTGGCTCTGAGCACCGCCTGTTGAATTCCGGACGGCCCCTGGAAGTGTTTACCGGCGGCCCCCGGTTTTCCTGGGGAACAGCTTTCCTCTTCCGGCCTCCGCACCGCTCCCCGTTTCACATCTGGCCAAAAGGGCGTGGTGACTGACCGTGCCAGCGTGCATACTCATCGGTGATCGGGGGGCGGTCGCAATGTCACGTGTGGGGGTCTGGTGCTCCGTGTTCATTTCAGTGAACTCGATCTGGCCCGGCTGCGGATGGCGGTCCGACCGGACGCGCTCTGGGAAACCGTTTTAAGTTTCCATCGCCTGCGGGAGAACCGGGCTGAGTCCGTATACGGGAAATGGCGTTCGGAGGCGCGAAACCGACTCAACGGCGAAGCGCGGCTGCTCGCGCCGCTCATTCCCTCGCGCGGCTATTTCCCGGACTTCCTGACCCCCGCGGAAGGGGTAATCGGTTGCGATGCCGCGATGTCCGCGCTGCGCGCCACCCCGGGGGAGCGGTTGAACGCGGAGCTCGCCGGACTGCCGGCGGCCCGGGCGCTTCCGGGGTGGATACGGGATCTGGGGGAGGGCGAGCGGAAGTCGCTGGACCGGCTGATCGGCACGTTACGCGCTTACCACCAGGCCGCCGTCGCGCCGTACTGGCCGCATATACAGGCCCGGATCGAGGCCGACCGGGTGGCCCGGGGCCGGGCCCTGCTGGACGGGGGCGCCGATGGGCTGCTGGCCTCGCTGCCGGCGACGATGCGGTGGCGGGCGCCCGTGCTGGAGGTCGACTATCCGGTGGACCGCGATCTGCGGCTGCGCGGGCGGGGGTTGCTGCTCCTGCCGTCGTTCTTCTGCCGGGGGACGCCGGTGACGTTCCGGAACCCGGATCTGACGCCCGTACTGGTCTACCCCGTCGAACACGCCCCGTGCGGCCTTCCGCTCCGCCCCGGGCAGCGGCCCGCCCTCGCGCCGGGGCCCGGGGCCGGTGCCGGTGCCGGGTCCGGGACGGCGTCCGCGCCCGGGGGCGGGTCCGCCCGGACGCTCGGCAAGCTGGTCGGGCAGACCCGCTCGGCCGTGCTGCTGGAGGTCGGCGGCGGCTGTACGACCAGTGAACTCGCCCGCCGGGTCGGCGTATCGCTGGCCTCGGCCAGTCAGCACGCCACTGTGCTGCGCGAGGCGGGCCTGGTGCACACCCTGCGCCAGGGCAGCGCCGTCCTGCACACGCTGACGCCGCTGGGTGCGGCGCTGCTGCGCGGTGGGGCGCCCGGAGAGCGCGTCTTCGGCTCACCGGCGCAGCTCCCGCCGGTCGCCACGAGCTGGCGGGGGCCGTCCGGGCGCGGATGAGGCGTTTCGGCCCGGCCGTGCTGCGGGCCGTACTGCCGGCCGTACCGCAGGCTCCGCTCGGTGGCTCAGGGATAGAGGCCGGCCCGGAAGGTGAACGAGACGAGTTGCGCCCGATCACGTGCGCCGACCTTCGTCATGGCCCGCACCGCATGCGTCTTCACGGTGAACGGCGATACGGACATCTGGGCCGCGATCTCCTCGTTGCCGAGACCGCTCGCGACGAGAACGACCACGTCCCGCTCCCTGGGGGTCAGAGCGTCGAAGCGGCGCAGCAGTTCGCGGTCGATCACCGGGGGCGGGCTGTCGGTCATATGGCCGATGAGCGCGGCCGTCGCGGCGGCCGACAGCGCACCGCCACCGCGGACGACCTCACTGATCCCGGCGACGAGTTCGGCAGGGCTCACGGTCTTGCTCAGGAAGCCGTTGGCGCCCGCGCGAAGGGCGGCGAGGACGATGTCGTCCTGGTCGAAGGTGGTCAGCACGATCACCCGCAGCTCTTCGGGCGGGTGCTCCTTGCGGATCCGGCGGGTGGCTTCGACACCGTCGATGCCGGGCATCCGGATGTCCATCAAGACCAGGTCGACGGGGTGGTCCCGGAGGAAGGGGAGGACCTGGAGTCCATCGGAGAGATCACCCGCGACCACCAGACTCGGGTCGAGCGCGAGCATCGTTCGGATGCCGGCCCTCATGTCGTCCTGGTCGTCGACGATCAGAATGCGTGTCATCAGACGACGGCTCCCAGGGGGCTGAACTCCGCGTGGACCCGGAATCGTCCGTCGTCACTGTCGATCGTCAGCCGCCCGCTGGAGGACTCGACGCGCTCGCGCATCCCGATGAGCCCGAGTCCGCTGCCGGAGCCGGAGCCGGAGCCGGAGCCGGAGCCGGAGCCGGAGGCCGTGCCGGAGCCGGAGCCGGAGGCCGAGCCCGTTCCCGTTCCCGAGCCCGAGCCGCGGAGTGCATGCGCGACACGGTTCTCCACGGTGACGCAGATCCTGCCCTCGCGCTCGCGCACCTCCACCGTCGCCGCCCCCTCTCCATGCCGGTAGGCATTGGTGAGTGCTTCTTGAACGACCCGGTAGACCGTCACGCCGACGCTGGGCTCCACGAAACCGGTGGGGATGTCGATGGAGGGCCGGACGTCGAGGCCGATGCTCTCGTATGAGGCGATCAGCCCTTCCAGGCCGCTCAGCGACGGCGTCGGCCGAAGGGCCTCGCCGTCGGAAGTGTCGTCGCCGACGCGGAGGAGCGCGAGGATCCGTTGCGTCTCGACGACGACGGTACGAGCGCTGGACCTGGCCGAGACGAGGGCCTGCCGGGACGATTCCGCGTCCTCGGGCAGCCCGATCTCCGCGGCACCGAGGTGCAGGCTCAGCATCGCCACCTGGTGGCCGATGACGTCGTGGAGGTCCCGTGCGATGCGGAGCCGTTCCTCGGTCACCCGTCGGGTGGCTTCGATCTCGCGGGTGGCGATGGCGCTTTCGGCCCGCTCCTCCAAGATCCACCAGTGGTCCCGATGGATGCGGAGCGCGGCCCCCGTCGCCCCTCCCGCTATGGCCGAGAAGAGGGCGGCGGCTCCCACGATCGCGCCGCCACGGAATCCTCCCAAGGTCATGAAGGCCCCGAGGAAGAACGCCGCCACGATGCCGGTTCCGGCCAGCGGCTGCTTTCCCCGGAGGGTGACCGAGAAGAGCACGAGCACCGCCATCATCCACACCGACAGGGGGTCGTGGCCCACCGCTGTGACGGCGAAGGATGCCGCGCTCGTGACGACCAGTCCGGCCCACGGCTGCCACCAGGAGAGGGCGACACCGCCACCGGCGAGGAGGACCGAGAGGGCCGTCGGCCCGTCCGAGCCCCTCAGCACCACTGCCACGATCTGCCCGGTGAACACCAGCGCGGCCACCACGTAGGCGGCTCGGTGCAGCGCCTCGGGGCGACGGACCCACAGCGGTGCCGCGGGCCCGTCGGGACTGTTCTGCGCCTTGACCATGCCCCGATTCTCGTTCACGTGTGCCGCGGCCGTGTACTTCGAATGATGTAGACGGCGAACCTGATCCGGCCGGTGGGGACACGGCAGAGCTCATTCGATCGAAGCGGATGGCAGAACTACTTCGATCGAAGTACATCGCGCCTGCCGAGACCGCTGAGACTCCTCATCGAGGCGACCGTCTCACATCGTCACGATCACAACGGGACACCCGATGACTCACACCACCGAAACTCCGGCCACGTCCACGACCAGCACCACGACGGCGCCCTCCGGGCTCCGATCGCTCTATCTGATCCGCATCGCCTTCTCGCTGATCTGGGTGGCACTCGTCCTCGCGACCTCCGCCTCGCTCGTGTCGAAGGACAGGCCCACGGTGATCGCGGCCGTGCTGCTCGTCGTCTACCCCCTGTGGGACGTGATCGCCACGCTCCTCGAGCGGCGGATGGCCGCCACCGGCGCCACGAACCGCGTCAGCACGATCAACATCGCTCTCGGCCTCGCCACCACCGCCGGAATGCTCATCGCCGTCTTCTCCACCATCGGGACGGCCCTTCTCGTGTTCGGCGTCTGGGCCCTCCTCGCCGGGGCGATCCAGCTCGTCGTGGCGGTCCGGCGCCGGCGCACCGTCGGCGGCCAGTGGCCCATGATCATCAGCGGCGGACAGTCCGTCCTCGCCGGTGCCGCCACCGCCGCCATGTCCGCCTCGGCGACCAGCGGCCTGTCCACCGTCGCCGGATACTCGGCCTTCGGCGCCTTCTGGTTCCTCGTCTCCGTCGTCGCCCTCAGCGTCCGCCGCGGCTAGGCCTTTCGGCCCTCGGCCATCGCGTGGTCCTCCGCCGTCCCCGGTGTGGCTCCCGCGGCGAGTTCGCCCGTGGCCACCTTGCTGTGCCGGCGGCCCCAGCACAGGTAGATCAGCAGTCCGGCCGCCATCCAGCCCAGGAACCGGGCCCAGGTGATCAGCGGCAGATTGCCCACCAGCAGCAGGCACAGCAGCACCGCGACGGCGGGCACGACCGGCACCCATGGGGTGCGGAAGCCGCGCCGCAGGTCGGGGCGGGAGCGGCGCAGGTAGACCACGCCGACGCAGACGACGATGAAAGAGGTCAGCATGCCGATGTTGCCCAGCTCGGCGAGGTCCCCGATGGGCAGTACCGCCGTCATGAACGCGACCAGCAGCCCGAGGGTCCAGGTGATCCGGCGCGGGCTGCGGGTGACCGGGTGGACGTGGGAGAACCACTCGGGCAGCAGCCGGTCGCGGCTCATCGCGAGGAACACCCGGCTCTGCCCCAGCAGCATGATCATCACGACCGTGGTCAGCCCGCAGATCGCGCCGATGCCCACGATCCGCACCGCCCAGTCCGCGCCCGCCGCCTTCAGCGCGCCGGTGATGGGGGCGGCGTTGTCCAGCTTGGAGTAGTGCTGCATCCCGGTCACGGTCAGCGCGACGGCGACGTAGAGCACGGCGCAGACGGCGACGGTGGACAGCAGCGCGATGGGCAGGGTGCGCTGCGGGCGCTTGGCCTCCTCGGCGTTGCTGGCCATGATGTCGAAGCCGGAGTACGCGCCGAAGATGATCGCGCCACCGGTCAGGATCCCGGCCATGCCGAACGTGGCGTCCGCGCCGAGACCGGCCCACCCCAGCAGCGGCTGCTCCCACATGTCGCCGTCGCCGCCCACCGGTTGGGACGCCGGGATGAACGGCGACCAGTTGGCCGCGTCGATGTGCGTCACCCCGATCGCGAGGAAGATGACGATGGCGACGAGCTTCACCACCGTCATCGCCGTGTTGATCCGGGAGGTGGTGCGCACCCCGGAGGCCAGGATGGCGGTGAGCACCAGGATGACCAGCACCGCCGGGATGTTGACGGCGGCGTCCGGGCCGGAGACGGAGGCCGGGAGGTGGACGTCGAAGGTCGCCAGGAAGTCGGTGACGTACTGCGACCAGCCACTGGCCACCGCGCCCGCGCCCATCGTCATGTCGAGGATGAGGTCCCAGCCGATGAGCCAGGCCACCAGCTCCCCGAGCGAGACATAGGCGAAGGTGTAGGCGCTGCCCGCGACCGGGACGGTGCTGGCGAACTCCATGTAGCACAGCGCCACCAGGGCCGTGGCCACCGCGCCGATGGTGTAGGAGATCGCGATGCTGGGCCCGGCGTAGTTCGCGGCCGCGGTGCCGGTCAGTACGAAGATGCCCGCGCCGATGGTGACGCCGATGCCCATGAGGGTGAGCTGGAGCGGGCCCAGGGCGCGGGCCAGCCGCGTCTCCGGGCTCGCGGCGTCCTCGATGGTGGCTTCGATGGATTTGTTGCGCATGGCGGTGGTCACTCCTTCGCTGGGCCCTTGCGTTAGCGCTCCGCGGGAAGTGCCGCGAGGTGCGGTCGTTCATCCGCGGCTGTGTCGTGGCTGGTCGTGCGCACGCGGCGGAGCCGCATATCGACACGGCCCCGCGCCCCTTCGGGGCGCACCCGAACCGCGCGGGACTTCATCGAGGCCGCTCAGGCCCTGAGCACCTCGGGCAGGCGCTCGGCCAGTCGCTCGTAGTCGGAGACGGTGTTGTAGAGATGGGCCGAGAGCCGCAGGAAGCCCCGCCCGTCCCAGGAGGTGATCGCGGTCTCGCAGCCGGTGCCGGCCGCGATCGCGCGCTGCAGCACATGGGCGGCCTCGTGGTCGGTGGCGAGCCCGGCGGGCAGCGGGACCAGCCGCATCGCCGGGGCCTCGCTGCCCCCGACGGCGGTCAGGTCCGCGCCCAGGGCGTCGGCCAGCAGCCCCTGGGCCACCTCGGCCAGCTTGGAGATCCGCTCGCGGGCGGCGTCCCAGCCGTACGTCTCCTCGACGAACTCCAGCGAGCGCGGCGCCGCGAGCCAGGCGGTGAGGTCCAAGGTGCCCTGGACGTCGAAGCGTTGGGGGAAGGGGTCCGGGGTGCCCCAGGAGTCGGTGAGCGGCCACAGGTCCTGGGCGTCGGGGCCGCGCGCGACCAGCGCCGCCGTACCGCGCGGCGCGCAGCACCACTTGTGCAGATTGCCGACCCAGAAGTCGGCCGCCCCGGACAGGCCGACCGGATCGGCCAGCATGCCGGGCGCGTGCGCGCCGTCGACCAGGACCTTCGCCCCGACCGCGTGGGCCAGCCGGGCGATCTCCGCCACGGGGAAGAGCCGGGCGGTGGGCGAGGTGATCTGGTCCACGACCACCAGCGCGGTGACCTCGCTCAGCGCCCCCTCGACGACGGCCGCGATCTCCTCGGCGGTCGCGTCCAGCGGGATGTGCAGCGTCCGCACCCGGGCCCCGGCCCGCTCGGCGGCCCGTGCCGTGCCCATCGCCACCGCGCCGTAGGTGTGATCGGTCAGCAGTACCTCGGCGTCGGGCGGCAGCGCCAGGGAGCCCAGGACGGTGCTCACCCCGGCGCTGGCGTTGGCCACCAGTGCGGTGTGCTCCGCCGGGACCCGCAGAAACCGCGCCACGGCGGCCCGCGCCCGGCCCACCCGCTCGGGCAGCTCGCGGAACCACGCGTCCGGGTTGGTCTCCATCTCCTCGCGCAGCGCCCGCTGGGCGTCCTGAACCGTGCGCGGCACGGCGCCGAACGAGCCGTGGTTGAGATGGCCGACCGAGGGATCGAGCGTCCAGTGCGACGGGGCGGCGGTCATGGGTCCCTTCCTGGTTCACTGAGGGAGGTGCGTGAGTTGTCCGACGACTCGTGCGATGACGTATCGGAACGAGTCGTCCGACGAGTTGTCCGATGACTTCATCGAGCTCCCGGGAACCGTAGAGGGATCGCGCCGGTCTGAACAGGCCCTTGACGTAAAATGGGCGTAACGAAGCCGATCGGTAGCATGGAGTCATCTAATGACTTGAGCCCGAGCGGTCAGGAACGGGCGGGCAGGAAGGGGTGGCCGGATGGCCGCGACCGATGAGGCGGCGGACGGGCTGCGCGCCATGATCGCCAAGGGTGAGCTGGCGCCCGGCCGGCAGCTCCCCGCCGAGCCCGAGCTCTGCGCGCGGCTCGGCGTCTCGCGCGGCTCGCTGCGCGAGGCCGTGCGCTCGCTCGCCGCCCTCGGGATGCTGGAGTCCCGCCACGGCGCCGGCACCTTCGTATCGGCGCTGCGCCCCGGGCAGATGCTGGCCGGATTCGCCGCCACCGTGGACGTCCTGCCGCTCGATGGACTGCTGGAGCTGTTCGACGTACGCCGCCCCCTGGAGGCCCAGGCCGCCGCGCTGGCCGCCGCCCGCGCCGACGAGCAGGTGCTCGCCCGGCTGCGCGAGGTGCAGAAGCGGCTGGCCACCTCCGAGGACGAGGCGGAACGGCATGCGCTGGACCGGGAGTTCCACTCCACCCTCTGCCAGGCCGGCGGCAATGAGGCGCTGGCCGCCCTCGCCGATGTGCTGCGCGCCCGGGGCAGTCACTACAGCATCTACGGCGCCCCCGAGGCCGAGACCATCCGGCTGGCCAGCGACCTCGGCCATGAGGCGCTGATCAACGCCGTGGCCGCCCGCGATCCGGCGGCCGCCGCCGCGGCCGCCAGCTCGCATCTGTCCCAGACCGAGGTCTGGCTGCGGCGGTACGGCCCGGCCCCGGACGGCGGCCCGGCCCACTGACCGGCGTCTGAGCGGCCTCGATGAAGTCCGGTGCGGTTCGGGTGCGCCCCGAAGGGGCGCGGGGCTGTGCCGATGTGCGGCTCCGCCGCGGCCGTGTCGATATGCGGCTCCGCCGCGTGGGCCACCAGCCACGACGGCGCCGCGGCCGGACGACGGCACATCACGGCACATCCCGCGGAGCGCCTAGTCGTCGATACCGGTGCGCTCGACGCCCGCGACGATATGCCGCTGCAGGACGAGGAAGACCACCAGCAGCGGCACGATCGACACCGCCGCCGCCACGAACAGCTCATGGATGTTGACGGTCTGGGCGGTGGTGAACGTCGACAGCGCCACCTGCACCGTCCACGCGTCCCGGTCCTGGCCGATGACCAGCGGCCACAGGAAGGAGTTCCAGGCGCCGATGAAGACGATCGTGCCGACCGCCGCGAAGACCGGCCGGGAGTTCGGCACCACGACCTGCCAGTACGTGCGCCAGTAGCCGAGCCCGTCCACCCGGGCCGCGTCCTCCAACTCCCGCGGAAAGCCCAGGAAGTACTGGCGGAAGATGAACGCCGCGACCGCGCTGAACAGCGTCGGCACCACCAGACCGCGCAGGGTGGACACCCAGCCGAGCGAGCTGACCAGCACGAAGCTGGGCACGAAGGTGACCGCCGCCGGGACCATCAAGGTGCCCAGGATCCAGTAGAAGACCACATTGGCGTAGGCGTACGGGATGCGGGCCAGGCCGTATCCGGCGAGCGAGGCCAGCAGCAGGGTGCCCACGGTGGTGAGGACCGCGATCAGCGAGGAGTTGAGCAGCGCGTGCGCCATCGGCACATTGGGGTCGTCGAACACCTCGCGGACGTTGGACCAGTGCAGCTCGCTCGGGAAGAACCGCCACTCCGGCGAGGTGATGTCCGCCTCGCTCGACAGACCGTTGCGCACCAGGAGATAGAAGGGGATCAGGAAGAGCAGCGCGAGCGCGAGCAGCAGCACCAGCCGCACGGCGCGCCCCACGCCGACGAGGGCGTCCCGGACATCGCGCGTGTTCGGGGGGATGCCCGGGCGAGGCCTCGGGGGATCGTTTGGGCGCGTGCCCGGGCGAGTGCTCGGGGAAGCGCTACGGGGAGTGCGCATCAGTCCTCCTTCCGGCCCAGGCCGAACCACCGCGCCTGCACCACCGTCACCACGGCGATGATCAGCGCCAGGATCACCGCGCCCGCACTGCCCAGGCCCAGGTTCTGCCCCTGGCCCAGCGCCGTGTAGTAGAGGTAGACCAGCGGCGGACGGGCGTACGGCGGGTAGCCACGCGAGTCCGACAGCAGGTTGTAGAACTCGTCGAACGCCTGGAAGGCGTTGATCACCAGCAGCAGCACCACCGCGACCGAGGTCGCCCGCAGCTGCGGAAAGGTGATGTGCCGGAACACCTGCCACCCCGGCCGCGCCCCGTCCACGGCCGCCGCCTCGTAGAGCCGGGGCGAGATGCGCTGCAGCCCGGCCAGGAACAGCACCATGTAGAACCCCGCCTGCAGCCACAGCCGTACGGTCACGATGACCAGCCAGTACCAGGGCGGGTCCGTGGTCGACAGCCAGGCGATCTGATCGGCGCCGAACCAGTCCAGCACGGTGTTGGCCAGCCCGAAGCGCACCCCGTTGAAGATCGACATCTTCCAGATCAGCGCCGCCACCACATACGAGCACGCCACCGGCAGGAAGAACACCGAACGGAAGAACGCCTGTGCCCAGCGCAGCCGGTTGACCATCAGCGCGAGCGCGAGCGAGAGCACATAGGTCGCCGGGACGATGAACGCCGTGAAGACCAGGAACGTCACCAGGCTGCCGGTGAACGCGTCGTCGCCCAGCATCGCCGTGTAGTTGTCGAACCCGACGAACTCCGTGGGCGAGACGGTGTTGTGCGCGTCGAAGAAGCTGAGATACACGCTCCAGGCCAGCGGGACATAGGTGAAGAGGGTCAGCCCCAGGACGAAGGGGCCGACGAATATCCAGAACCACAGATGGCGGTTCTGCGGCCCCAGCAGCTTGCGTGTCAGTGTGGTGGTGGTCAGCGGCCCCCGCATCAGTTCTTCTTCCGCACGCGCCGCAGCTCGGCCTCGGTCTTGCGGACCACCGACCGCAGCTCGCCGTCCGGGTCGGCGCCGCCCTTGATGATCCGGCTGAGCGCGTCCTGGTAGGCCGTCCTGCTCGCCGAGGTCCACAGCAGCGGCTCGGCATGGCCGTGGTCGGTGGCGTAGCGCACCGCCTCACCGGCCGCGCCCTGCCGCAGCTTGGCCGCCTTCGTGGCCAGCGAGATCCGGGCGGGGATGTGGAAGCCGTAGCGGAGCGCGAAGTCCTCCTGGTAGTCGGTCCGCTCCACCCACAGCCACTTCACATACGCCTTCGCCACCGCCTTGTGCCGGGACCGGGCGCTGACCGCCGCCCCGTACGCCCCGACCGGCACCGCGGGTGCGCCGTGCGCCCCGTCCTGCGGGAACGGCAGCACCCCGAAGTCGTCCCCCAGCGCCTTCTTCACCTGCGGCAGCGCCCACAGCCCGGACCACTGCATGGCGGTGAGCCCCTGGGTGAACGCGGCCGGATCCGACCAGTCGGAGGGCGCCCCGAGCAGCAGCGACTTCTCGGCGTAGAGCTGACGCAGCTTGCCGAGCGTCCGGGCGGCGGCCGGGTCGTCGAAGCCGACCTTGCCGTCCTCGGTGACCAGCGTGAGCCCGGCGGCGTTGAGCGGGGTGCCGCCGAGGACGCCGGGACCGCCGTCATTGCCCAGGAAGAGGCCCTTGACGTCCCTGGTGGTGAGCTTCTTCGCCGCGTCGATCAGCGCATCGAGGGAGCGCGGCGGCTCCACCCCGGCGTCCTCCAGCATGCTCTTGCGGTAGTAGAACAACTGGGTGTCGATGACCTGCGGAATGGCCCAGATCTTGCCCTGATACGTCTTCGGGGCGAGCACGGCCGGGTTGAAGTCGTCCTTGGCCTCGCTGAGGAGATCGGTGAGGTCGACCACCTGACCGCCCTGGATCTGGTCCAGCGTCGGGCCGTTGACCTCGAAGACATCCGGGCCGGACTTCGTGAGCAGCGCGGCGGCGGTCTGCTGGTCGTAGGCGCCCGGCCGCCACTGCACCTGGACGTTGGCCCGGTCGAACGCGTCGGCGTAGCGCCTGACGGCCTGTTCGGTGCCGGGCTCGCCGTACTGGTGGTACCACTGCTCGATGACGGGCTGGCCGGCGTGGTCATCGCCGTCCCGCCCGGTGTTCGACCCACAGGCGGAGGCCAGCGCCCCCGTCAGGGCCAGCCCTCCGCCCGCACCCAGCAGCCTTCGGCGGCTCATGGACATCGGCGTGCGCCCCCTCGTCTCCCGGTCTCCGTTCCCGGTCTCCGTACGACCCAACGATCAACGATGGAGGCGGATTACGACAGAGGTATTGCGAAGGGATGTCACTTTTCGGTACCGGAATGTGACGCTGAGTCGACGTGGGGGCTGGTGTTGGCGCTGGCGTCGGCATCGGCGCTGGTGTCGGCGTTGCCGTCGGCGTCGAGCTCGTCGAAGACGCGCTGGGCGGTGGCGAAGGCCGAGTTGGCCGCCGGGACACCGCAGTAGATCGCCGACTGCAGCAGCACCTCGCCGATCTCCTCCCGGGTCAGCCCGTTGGTGAGCGCGGCCCGGATGTGCATGGCCAGCTCGGCCTCATGGCCGTGGGCGATCAGCGCGGTGAGGGTGATACAGCTCCGGGTCCGCCGGTCCAGACCGTCGCCGGTCCAGATCTCGCCCCATGCGTAGCGGGTGATGAAGTCCTGGAAGCGGGCGGTGAACGGGGTCGTCCGGGCCACCGCGCGATCCACATGCGCGTCCCCGAGGACGGCCCGCCGCGCCGCCATTCCGGCGGCGTGGCGGGAGGCGTCGTCACCGGGTTGCGGTGGCGCCGTGCTGGTGAGGTGGGCGAGCAGGGCGGCCGTGACCGCCTCCGGGCGCTCGACTCCCGCCAGATGGGCCGCCCCGGCGATCTCCAGCAGACTCGCGCCGGGCACCGCGTCCGCGATCCGGCGGGCGTGCGCGGGCGGGGTCGCGGGGTCGTCGCGACCGGCCACGACGAGGGTGGGCGCCGTGATCCTCGCCAGGTCGGCCGTCATGTCGTACGTGGCGAGAACGTCGCAGCAGGCGGCGTAGCCCGCGCGGTCCGTGGCGCGCAGATCCTCGATCAGCGCGGCGCCGGCGGGTGTGTGGGCGAAGTGGTGCGAGAACCATGTGCCCGGACGGCTCGCCACCATCGCCTCCGTCCCCTCGGCCCGCACCAGCGCGGCCCGCTCACGCCAGACGGCGGGGTCCCCGAAGCGGGCCGAGGAGCAGACGACGGCGAGGCAGCTCACCCGGTCGGGGTGGTGGGCGGCGAGGTACAGCCCGACCGCGCCGCCGATCGAGATGCCCGCGTACGCGAACCGTTCCCACCCCTGATCGTCGGCGAGACGGAGGACGAGGTCGGCGAGCCGGCCGATGGTGGCCGAACCGCCGGCCGAGCCGTCGGAGGGCAGCAGCGCGGCGGGGGAGCGGCCGTGGCCGGGCAGATCCCAGCGCAGGACGCGGTGTTCACGGGCGAGCGCGGGGAGCTGGGGCTCCCAGACGGCCAGGGAGGTGCCGATGGAGGGGCCGAGGATGAGGGGTGGGGCGGGGGTGGGGTGGGTGGGGCCGGTGAGGTGGTGGTGCGGACGGTTGTCGGTCACGGGGTGCTCCGGGTGGTGGGTGTGCGGGTGCGCTTGCGGCGGGTTGTTCTCCCCCACCCCGCCCCTTCCCGAAACTGTGGGCTGCGCCCCTGGACCTGGGGCCCGGGGGCATATCCAGCCCCTCCGGCGATTGAGGAGCGGGGTCTGGGGCGGAGCCCCAGCGGGGGCCCGGGGGCGGAGTCCCCGGAGTGGGGGGCTGGGGGCGGAGTCCCCGGAGTGGGGGGCTGGGGGCGGAGTCCCCAGTTTCGGGAAGGGGCGGGGAGGGGAGCTTGCCGCCCGGAACCGTTACGCATCGCGCCCCAGCGCACGGTCGACCAGGGCCGGGGCCGCACCCACATACGCGCCCGCATCCATCAGCTCACGCAGCCGCTCCGCCGGCAACGCACCCGCGAGCGCCTCCGCCAGCCCCACACCCCCCTCCGCGACCCGCCGCGACGCCTCGCTCAGCAGTTCCTTCGCCCGGGCGCGGCCGACGACCTCCCCCAACTCGGCCGCGATCCGCTCGCTCACGATCAGACCATCCGTCAGCCGCAGATGCTCGGCCATCCGCTCGGGAAACACCTTCAGACCGGACGTCAGCTCCACCGCGTCCCGGGCGGAGCCCCCCGCGAGCCGCAACAGCTCCCGTAGCGGCTGCCACTCGGCGTGCCAGGCCCCGCCCGGCCGTTCGTCCTCCGCGGCGAGCGCGCCCAGCAGGATCGCGGCGAGCCCCGGGGCCTGACGGGCCGCGGCGGCCATCAGCGTGGCGCGTACGGGGTTCGACTTGTGCGGCATCGCGGACGATCCGCCACCCGCGCCCTCGGCCACCTCGCCGATCTCCGTCCGCGACAGCACCAGCACATCCGCCGCCACCTTCCCCAGCGCCCCCACGGTGAAGGCGAGCGTCGAGCCCAGGTCGGCGACGGGGGTGCGCAGGGTGTGCCACGGCAGCTGGGGCTCGGCCAGCCCGGCCGCCTCGGCGAACCGCGCCAGCAGCCCGGCCCCCTCCCCGAAGGCGGCCAACGTGCCCGCCGCGCCACCCAGTTGGGCGGGTGGCCGCAGCGCCGCGAGCCGGTCGCGGGCGTCCAGGACGAGCGCTCGCCAGCCCGCCGCCTTCAGTCCGAAGGTGGTGGGCACGGCGTGCTGGGTCAGGGTGCGGCCGGGCATCGGGGTGTCGCGATGCGCGGCGGCGAGCCGGGCCAGTTCCGCCGCCGTACGGTCCAGATCGGCCACGATCAGCGGCAGCGCACGCGCGGCCACCAGCATCATGGCCGTGTCCACGATGTCCTGGCTGGTCGCGCCCCGGTGGACATACGGCGCGGCCTCGCCGTCCGTATGGGCCACCGCCGCCGTGAGATCGGCGACCAGCGGGATGACCGGGTTGCCCCCGGAGCGGGCGCGCAGCGCCAGATCGCGTACGTCGTACAGCTCGACGCGGGCCGCGCCCGCCACCGCCTCCGCCGCCCCGGCCGGTGCCACCACGCACGCCAGCGCGGCCTCCGCGTCCAGCATGGCCTGCACAAACGCGGTGTCGCCCGTGGCGGCCTCCACCGCCGACCCGGCCCGCACCGGGGACAGCAGCCCCACGTCATGGCCGTCCGAGGGGCGAGAACTACCGGAACTCAAGGAAGACCGTCTCCCCTTCGCCCTGCAGGCGGATGTCGAAGCGATACGTCCCCGGCGGGGACCCCGCCGTCGCCACCAGCGTCTCGCGGCGCGCCGGATCCAGCGCGGCGAGCAGCGGGTCGGCGGCGTTGGCCTCGGCGTTCCCGGGGAAGTACACGCGGGTGAAGAGGTGGTGCAGCAGCCCCCGGGCGAAGACGCACACGCTGATGTACGGGGCGGCGGGCGCGGCCGGGCCGCCCGGCGGCAGCGTACGGGCCGTCCAGTGGCCGTCCGCGTCGGTGGCGATCCGGCCGAAACCGGTGAAGTCCACGCCGTTGCGACCGAGGAAGCCGCCGGTCACCGGGTCGCGCCGCATGGACCCGCCGGCGCCGGCGAGCGAGCCGTCCGGGCCCGCCTGCCACAGCTCGATCAGCGCGTCCGGGACGGGCGCTCCCTCGCCGTCGTAGACGTAGCCGTGGAGGGTGAGGGCGTCGGGGTGGCCCGCGGGGGCCATCTCGCCGCCGTCGGGGAAGGGCAGGGCATAGCCGTAGAAGGGGCCCACGGTGTGGGAGGGGGTGGGCGCGAGCCTTCGCTCCGGTGCATGCCCCTGCTCGGGTGCGAGCCCTTGCTCGGGTACGAGCTTCTCGCCGGGTACGAGCCTCTCGGCCATCAGCGGCCCTCCTCGATCCAGGTGGCGGACGGCCCGTCCAGCACGATGTCCCAGCGGTAGCCCAGCGACCACTCCGGCTGCGACAGCGCGTGGTCGTACGCCGCGACCAGCCGCTGCCGCGCCGACGGGTCCGTCACCGACTGCAGGATCGGGTCGTAGCCGAAGAGTGGATCGCCGGGGAAGTACATCTGGGTGACCAGGCGCTGGGTGAACGCCGAGCCGAAGACGGAGAAGTGCAGATGCGCGGGGCGCCACGCGTTCTCGTGGTTGCGCCACGGATAGGCGCCCGGCTTGATGGTGGTGAAGCGGTACGAGCCGTCGTCGCCGGTCAACGTCCGCCCCACACCGGTGAAGTTGGGGTCGAGCGGCGCGGGGTGCTGATCGCGCAGATGGGCGTAGCGGCCCGACGCGTTGGCCTGCCACAGCTCGATGAGCTGGCCGCGGACGGGGCGGCCCCGGCTGTCCAGGAGCCGTCCGGAGACGGTGATGCGCTCGCCGAGCGGTTCGCCCTGGTGCTGTGCCGTGAGGTCGTTGTCGATCGCGGTGATGTCGGTGTGGCCGAAGACGGGGGTGTGCAGCTCCACGGTCTCCGGGTCGCCGTGGACCGCGACCAGCGGCTGTTGGGGGTGGCGCAGCACACTGCTGCGGTACGGGGGGAAGTCGCGCGGCGGATGGTCGGCGGCGGGAGCACCTTCGGCGCGCGCCGTGTCGTACGACTCCCGTATGTGGGCGAGTTCGCGGTCGATGTCGGACTGGGTGAGAGCCATGTCTGCCGTCAGCCTTACCTTTCAGCCGTTCCAGCCATTGCCAGCCGTGCCGTGCCATCCGCTGTGCCGTGCCGTGCCGTGCGGTGCCGTGCGGTGCGGTGCGCTGGGCCGTGCCGTTCCGTGCCGTTTCGGGATTACCTCTCCAGGACGAGGGCCAGGCCCTGTCCGACGCCGATGCACAAGGTGGCCAGGCCCGTTCCCGAGCCGCGGGCGGCGAGCTGATGGGCGACGGCCCCCGTGAGCCGGGCCCCGGAGGCGCCGAGCGGGTGGCCGATGGCGATGGCGCCGCCGCGCGGGTTGACGATCGCGGGGTCGAAGCCGGGGTCCTCGGCGGACCATTCGGCGAGACAGCCCAGCACCTGCGCGGCGAACGCCTCGTTGAGTTCGAGCGTGGCCAGATCGGCGAAGGAGCGGCCCGCCTTGGTAAGGGCGCGGCGTACGGCCTCGACCGGGCCGAGCCCGAAGTACTGCGGCTCGATACCGGTGACGGCGGAGGCGCCGATCCGGGCCAGCGGCTCGCGTCCGGTGGCCTTCAGCCCCTCCTCGTCGACGAGGAGCAGCGCGGCCGCGCCGTCGTTGAGGGGCGAGGAGTTGCCCGCGGTGACCGTGCCGCCGGGCTTGCGGAAGGCGGGCTTGAGCTTGGCCAGGGCCTCGGTCGAGGTGGAGTCGCGGATGGACTCGTCGCGGAGCAGATCGCTGTCCGGGTACGGCAGCACCTCGGCGTCGTACGCCCCGTCCTTCCACGCCCGCGCCGCCTTCTCATGGCTGCCGAACGCGAACGCGTCCTGCGCCTCGCGGGTGATGCCGTGCTTGTCGGCGATCAGCTCGGCGCCCTCGCCGAGGGCGACGGTCCACTCCGGCGGCATCTCCGGGTTGGTCATCCGCCAGCCGAGGGTCGTGGAGTACATCTGCTGATGTCCGGCGGGGAAGGCGCGCTCGGGCTTGGGCAGCACCCAGGGGGCGCGGCTCATCGACTCCACCCCGCCCGCGAGGGCGATATGGGCGTCGCCGACCGCGATCGCGCGGGCGGCCTGCAGCACGGCCTCCAGGCCCGAGGCGCACAGCCGGTTGACGGTCGCGCCGGGCACGGTGACGGGCAGCCCGGCCAGCAGCACGGCCATGCGGGCGACATCGCGGTTGTCCTCGCCCGCGCCGTTGGCGTTGCCGAAGTAGACGTCGTCGATGCGTGCCGGGTCGAGGTCGGGGATGCGGGCGAGCAGGCCGCGCACCACATGGGCGGCCAGATCGTCGGGGCGCACTCCGGCCAGCGCGCCGCCGTATTTGCCGACGGGGGTGCGGACGGCGTCGACGATATAGACGTCACGCAGGGGAGTGGGGCTCATCGGGTCTCCTTCGCGGGCTTCCCGGCGGCCTTGAGGGCGCGCAGCGCCGCCAGCTCATCGGGGGTGGGCGGCTCGGTGGTGTCCACGGTGTCCGCGACGGTCAGCTCCCAGCCGGTGGCGGCCCGCACCTGCTCCACGGTGACGCCCGGGTGCAGTGCGGTGAGCACCAGCTCGGCGGTGGCCGGGTCGGGGCGGAGCACCCCGAGGTCGGTGATCACGGCGACGGGTCCGGCGCCCGGCATGCCGAGCTTCTTACGGTCGCCGGGGCCGCTGCCGTGGCCCAGGGTCGTCACGAAGTCCAGCCTTTGCACGAAGTTGCGGGTGGAGTGGCGCAGCACCATCAGCACTTTGCCGCAGTTGGAGGCGATCTCGGGGGCGCCGCCCGCGCCGGGGAGGCGGCCCTCGGGCTTGTCCGGGCCGCGGTCGACGACGGTGGTGTTGATGTTGGCGTAGCGGTCGACCTGGGCGGCGCCGAGGAAGCCGACGTCGATCCGGCCGCCCTGCAGCCAGTAGTTGAACATCTCCGGCACCGAGATCACCGCGTCGGCGGTGTCGGCGAGTTCGCCGTCGCCGATGGACAGCGGGAGCCGGGTGGGCTTGGAGCCGATGGTCCCGGATTCGTAGATGAGGACGAGGCCGGGGTTGACGGTGGCGCGGGCGAGGTTGGCGGCGGTGCTGGGGAGCCCGATGCCGACGAAGCAGGTGGTGGCGTCGGCGAGGGCGCGGGCGGCGTTGACCTCCATCAGCTCGTCGCTGGTGAACCCGGTCGTGCCGGTGGGGGTCGCGTTCATCGGGTGAGAGCTCCCTCGGTGGTGCGCACGTTCTCGTCGATCCACTGGGTGAACGCCTCGCGGTCGCGGGCGATCGGGTCCCATGCCTGGTAGAAGGTGTTGTCGCGGGTCGAATACCCGGCGGCGTAGGAGGGGTGGGCACCGCCGGGGACGACGGAGACCGCGTCGATCACCCAGGTCGGCAGGACGATCCCGCCGGGGCGTGGCGTCAGCTCCTCGACGATCTCCTCCACGGTCACCAGCACCCGCTCGGCCGCGAGTGCCGCCTCCTTCTGCACGCCGGTGAGCCCCCAGAGCTGCACATTGCCGGCGCGGTCGGCCTGCTGGGCGTGGATGACGGTGACGTCGGGGTTGAGCGCCGCGACGGCGGCCAGCTCCTCCCCGGTGAAGGGGCAGACGACGGTGGAGACGGTGTCCGTACGGGTCGGGATGTCGCTGCCGCGATAGCCGCGCAGCACGGCGAACGGCAGCTTGGAGGCGCCCGCCACATAGCGGTTCGCCATGCCCGCGTGGCTGTGCTCATCCAGCTCCAGCGGCCGCGGCCAGCCGTTCTCGACGGCGTCGCGAAGGCGGTGCAGCGAGCCGACGCCGGGGTTGCCGCCCCAGGAGAACACCAGCTTGCGGACGAGTCCGGCGCCGATGAGCTGGTCGTAGATGACGTCCGGCGTCATCCGGACGAGGGTCAGATCGGTGATGCCCTGGCGGATGACCTCGTGCGCGGCGGCGTACGGGATCAGGTGGGTGAAGCCCTCCATCGCGAGGGTGTCCCCGTCGTGGACGAGGTCCGCCACGGCGTCCTGCAGGCTTCGGATGTCGGCCATCGTCACTCCGCTCAGTCCACGGTCAGGGTGCTCAGCTCAGATACTCAGTGTGCTGACTAATGTGGTGCCGGTTTCGCACGCTGCCATTGGCTGGTGCGCTCGTCAAGAGAGTCTAGGTCGAATGTCGGCCCCTCGACATGGGGTCTTCCACAGGGCAGAATCACTCAGTGCACGGACGAATGGCGGAGTGGGAAGGCCGGGAGGGCACGGCATGGGCGGCGCGGTGGATCTGAACACGCACCCCGGGCACCTGGCCCGCCGCTTCCAGCAGGCGCACTCCCTGCTGTGGGGCGCGATGGTCTCCGAGGAGATCACCTCGCCGCAGTTCGCGGTGGTCAACGCGTTGACGGAGAGGCCGGAGATCGACCAGCGGACGCTGAGCGAACACGTCCACCTCGACCGCTCCACCATCGCCGACCTGGTCGCCCGGCTGGCCCGCCGGGGCCTGCTGGAGCGGGTCCGCGACCCGAACGACGGCCGCCGCAATGTCCTGCGGCTGACGGAGGAAGGGGCGATGGTCCACCGGAAGCTGGTCAGGCGGACGGCGCGGATGAACCGGGTCTTCCTGTCCCCGCTGGACGAGACGGAGCGCGAGACGCTGCTGCGGTTGATCGCCCGGGTCACGGATGCGGCGGAGGAACTGCGCGCGTAGGGCGCCTTGGGCGCCCTTGGGCGCCCTTGGGTGCGCCGGGCCCGGGTGCGCGGTGGCCCGGGGGCCGCCGCTGTGGCCGACCACGTCGCCCGCCACGACCTGAGTGACGCCCAGGGGGCTCCAAGCGGCCCTTGCCCGCGCCGTGCGCGCGGTGTCCGGCGGCTCTTTCCCCTCCCCGCCCCTTCCCGAAACTGGGGCTCCGCCCCAGGCCCCCGCCGGGGCTCCGCCCCAGGCCCCCGCCGGGGCTGCGCCCCAGGCCCCCGCCGGGGCTGCGCCCCAGGCCCCCGCCGGGGCTGCGCCCCAGGCCCCCGCCGGGGCTGCGCCCCAGGCCCCGCCGGGGCTGCGCCCCAGGCCCCCGCCGGGGCTGCGCCCCAGGCCCCCGCCGGGGCTGCGCCCCAGGCCCCCGCCGGGGCTGCGCCCCAGGCCCCCGCCGGGGCTGCGCCCCAGGCCCCCGCCGGGGCTGCGCCCCAGGCCCCCGCCGGGGCTGCGCCCCAGGCCCCCGCCGGGGCTGCGCCCCAGGCCCCCGCCGGGGCTGCGCCCCAGGCCCCTGCTGGGGTTTGGCCCCAGGCCTCCGCCCGGGCTGCGCCCCAGGCCCCTGCTGGGGTTTCGCCCCAGGCCTCCGCCGGGGCTGCGCCCCAGGCCCCTGCTGGGGTTTCGCCCCAGGCCCCCGCCGGGGCTGCGCCCCAGGCCCCCGCCCGGGCTTCGCCCCAGGCCCCTGCTGGGGTTTCGCCCCAGGCCCCCGCCCGGGCTTCGCCCCAGACCCTTGCTGGGGCTCCGTCCCAGATATCCCCTCCGGGCTTCGCCCCAGGCTCCGCCCCAGACGCCCGCCGGGCTTCGCCCCAGATCCCCGCCCGGGCTTCGCCCCAGATCCCCGCCCCAGACCCTTGCCCGGGCTCCGCCCCAGGCCCCTGACGGGGTTTGGCCCCAGGCCCCCGCCGGGGCTTCGCCCCAGGCCCCTGCCGGGGTTTGCCAGATCCACGCCGGGGCTGCGCCCCAGGTCCCCGCTCCTCAAACGCCGGAGGGGCTGGGTTGGCTCCTCAAGCGCCGGAGGGGCTGGGTTGGCTCCTCAAGCGCCGGAGGGGCTGGGTTGGCTCCGTGCCTCAGGCGTCAACGTGCGGCGGACATCCCCTGAGGTGTCGACGGCCTCGTCCCGATGACGACCGTCGCCTCCCGCTCCCCGCATTCGGCCAGTCGCGGTTCCAGGCCGTCGTCAGCGGCGATGGCGAGGGCCGAGGTCGCCTGCCGACCGCTCGTCTCGAAGAGCAGTGAGCCGCCCGGGGCCAGCCATCGGGCCGCCTCGGCGGTCACCCGGCGCAGGACATCGAGGCCGTCCACGCCACCGTCCAGTGCCACCCGCGCCTCGTGCACCCGGGCCTCCGGCGGCAGCAGCCCGACCTCCTCGGTCGGTACGTACGGGACGTTGGCCAGCAGGACGTCCACGCGGCCGCGCAACGCGCCCGGCAGCGGTTCGTAGAGATCGCCCTCGTACACCGTGCCGCCCACGGGCTCGACGTTGCGCCGCGTGCAGGCCACCGCGACGGGGTCGATATCGGCCGCGTACAGCTCCACCTCGCCAAGGGCCGAGGCCAGCGCGGCGCCCAGCGCGCCCGAACCGCAGCACAGATCGACCACCACGGCCCCGGGTCGGGCCAGTGCCACGGCCTGATCGACCAGGAACTCGGTGCGCCGGCGCGGTACGAAGACCCCGGCGTCGACGGATATCCGAAGCCCCCGGAACTCCGCCCAGCCGAGCACATGCTCCAGCGGCAGCCCGGCGGCGCGCCGCTCCACCATGGCGAGGAGTCCGGCCGGGGTACGAGCCGTGGCGAGGATCAACCGTGCCTCGTCCTCGGCGAACACACACCCTGCGGCGCGGAGCCTGGTGACGACGGCGGGGAAGGTGATGAGTGAAGGTGAAGCTGATGAAGCCGACATGGGAGCCTGGAGGCCTTTCGGAATCCTTGAGGGCACTCCCGGCAGTCAGCTATCCCGTGTATCCCTGCGGCGAGAGCACCCAGCCTGAACTGGCATTGATGGGTCTCACCTCCTCGGTGCGTACGGGCGACGGCCACACTACCCGATCAGCCCCCGCCGGGCCTCGTTGATCAAGCGCTGGGCGTCGGCCCCGAAGACGGCCGATTCGCGCAGGGTGTTCCAGGCGCGCAGATAGAGGGCGATGCTGTCGGCGTCGTTGATCCAGAGTTCCGCGTGCCAGTCCTCGACGAGCACCAGCCGCTCGTCGTGGACCCAGAATCCGTTGGCGGGCTGGATCTTCAAGGGCGCGGCGAAGGGGACGATGCCCAGCTCGACCGTGTCCAGGCCGATGACGCTCATGAGCCGGTCGAGCTGGGCTGCGAGCACCGACGGCGGGCAGACGAGGGCGCGCAAGGCGCCCTCCCACATGATGATGTGGTACCGCTTGCGCGAGTCGTACAGTCCTTCCTGGCGCTTCACCCGGGCACGGACTGCGGCCTCAATGTCTCGCGGAGACTTGTGCAGGTCGGTGTTCCGCGTGAAGACCGATCGCGCGTAGTCGGCCGTCTGGAGCATGCCCGCCACGAGACAGTTTTCCCAGATGCGCAGTGTGGCTGTGCGGTCGTGTTCAGCGGTGATCGCGTCCTGCACGGGCTTGTGTCCAGCGGCCAGTTGGCGGCGCCACGATCGGATGTGGGATTCCAGCCCGTTGAACCGGGAGAGCAGTTCCTCGGCGGCTTCCGGCTGGTCGGATGCCGTGGCCCAGGCGCGCAGATCCTCGGCTGTCGCGGTCTGGCGCCCGTTCTCCAACTTGTAGATCTTGGAGTGCGGCCAGCCCAGCCGTTCGGCGAGTTGTGGACCGGTGAGCCGACCTCCAGGGCATGACGTACGCAGTTCCCGAAGCCGCGCTCCTAGGGCCACCCGTGCTTGCTGAAAGTCAGTGCTCACCGGTCACACGCTACTTGCAACCTACGTAGTCAGTCCCGCTGCGAACGTGTCGTACCGCACGGCGTAGTGCCATGCCGCGTCACGGACTTGGAGATACCGGTTGACCGCCACCGGCTCCGTGATCAGCTCCACGTTGAGCAGGTTGTCGTCGTCATCGAAGTTGAGGAGAGCGACGAGCCGAGAGTCGAAGATCCAGAAGTCCTCTGCGGGCAGCCGCAGCCGGTCGGAATCGGCGCGCCACAGATTACGGATGTCCTCTCCCATGTCGCAGTTCCGCTTGGCGCTGTAGAGGAGGTAGCGCTGGCCGATCGTGGGCGGATCGTCCACGATGCGCACTCGCTCGCACCGCTTGCCCTGCTGAGTTTGGTTGCGGATCGTGGTGAAGAACGGATGGTAGAGGTCCAGCGGAGCCTCGCCCGTCTCGACGAACGCCTGGAAGTCAGGCGCCGTTTCATCACTCGCGAACCGGCGGCGGGTCTCCAGCCGCCAGGCGGTGTGCTCGAAGTTCTCGAAGAGCTTGCCGAAGTCATCCAGGTCGATGATGCGCGGCGGGCGAGTGGCCTCCTTGGGGCCGAAGTCGACCAGCAGTTCGCGCGGCACCACGATGGGTGTCTCGCCTTCTCCAAGGTGTTGGAGCTTGGCAACGTCCTCGGGGTCGGTAAGCGGTGTTCCGTGGATGACGATCTCTCCGCTGTCCAAGTCCTCGTGTACGGCCGGGCAGCCCCCAACGCCAGAACCCGTTCCGTTGAAGCGCAGTCGTCGCGCCATGATCACGCCCTCCCTTGTTGATCTGGACACCCCGAGCATGTCGCACTTATGGGTGCGCTCGGTATGCCTTCCCTAACCCTGCGTGAGATCAATCAAGAACATCCACCAGGGAAGCGAGAACATTCGAGAACATTGCATGGCACCCGCCAGCTGCCCCTCCCTAGCGTCCTGTTCATGCAGAACACGGCGGAAGTGGGAGAGATGCGAATCCGCGAACAGGACATCGAGGCGCTGGGTGCCGATGGCCACGCCATGGCCAGAGCCGAGGCCCAGGCCGTGGCCGATCTGCTGCGCCAGGCCCTGCATCGCCTCGGCTTCACCCCGGACGTGCCGCATGGCGTCGAAGGCGGGGAGCTGTACTGGCCGACCCTGCGGGGCGAGCTCACGGTGTCCGGCTATCCACTGGTGGCCCTGGGGCGCATCCCCCTCGACAGCGCGAATCGGCTCGCGGACGTCCTGATGCGGGCCGCGCTGGAGGAGCAGACGAAGAACGCTGCCTCGGCGTAAGCGGTACGCATCCCGCCTCCCCCATGAACCCCCGTACCAGCTGGGCCGGAGCCCTGGCAGGTCGAGCCCAGCCGGAACGGGTGCAGGTGCACCACGGCGCGAGGAGAGCCCCCGTGCCGACAGCACAGAAGGGAATCATCCCGATGCGGCTGGCAGGACACAAGGCCGTCTTATGGCAGGACCCGGAAGACGGCGACACCATGCCCGACTCCGACGCACCGTCGCCCCCTTCGGGTGGCGACTGCGGTGGCGGTGACGGCTGCGGCCGTCGATAACCCCGGTAGGCAGGGCAGTCCCGGCCATCGCGGGGGCTGCCCTCTTCCGTCAGTGAAGGCGGCACATTGCGGCACCACCACGGCTATACCTGGCTCGGCTCGGGCCACGAACTTCTCAAGGACGGCCCCCGACGCCCCCTCCATCCGGACTTCAAGCACTCCAAAGTCGTCCCCCTCGAACTCGCCCACTGGCTGCTCAAGCCCCCCACCTTCGTCCAGGCGACCTGGACCGACCCCACCCAAGCCGCCGACTGGTTCGGCGAGCGGGCCCACGAACACGCGGGCTCCTTCGCCTCCGTCCACGACCGTGCGCCCGAGACGCTGTCCGCGAGGGTCCGGAGCGCCGCCAAGGCGGTGGCGGGAGGGGAGGACGTCGCCGGAGGGTGGTACCTCACCGGGCAGCGGTTTCTCTCCGTATGTCTGATCGCCTGCGGTCCCCACCGCTTGCGCCCCGAGCTCGGCTGTCCGCAGCCGCCGCCGTGAATCAGTTCGCGAGCGTCTCGTACCGCACCCCTGTCAGCCGCTCGGACGCGGCCCACAGTCCCCGGCCCGCCGTGTCGCTGCGGGTCCACTTGGCGCGGGTCGAGCGGACGGGGGAGCCGTGCCACAGCCCCTGGAAGGGCGGGCCGAAGAAGTCGTTCTGGTGGACGTCCGGGGCGGTGGCCGCGTACAGGGTGGGGAGGGCGCCCTGGTCCGGGCTCTGGCCGAAGTAGCGGTTGCCGATTTCCATGAAGCGCTTGGTCGCCCGGCGGCCCTCCATCTTCGGGGCGGCGGTCTGGAGGTTGGTCGAGGCGTAGCCGGGGTGTGCGGCGGCGGCCACCAGGTGGGCGTTCGTCGCGCGGAGGCGGCGGGACAGCTCGTGGATGAAGAGGAGGTTGGCGGACTTGGAGCGGGAGTACGCCGTCCAACGGCGGTATCCGCGCTCCATGTTCAGATCGCGCGGGTCGACTGTCCCCAGCATGTGCATAAAGCTGGACACGCTGACCACCCGCGCCCCCGGGCCCGCCTCCAGCAGCTTCGGCAGCAGTAGCCCGGTGAGCGCGAAGTGTCCCAGGTGGTTGACGCCGAACTGCATCTCGAAGCCGTCGGCGGTGCTGCGGCGCGGGAGGGCCATCACGCCCGCGTTGTTGATGAGAAGGTCGAGCCGGTCGCCCTGGTACTCGGCCGCGAAGGTGCGTACGGACGTCAGATCCGCGAGGTCCAGCGGCGCGACCCGCACATACGCGCCCGGCGCCTGCGCCCGGATCCGCTGCGCGGCCTCGGCCCCGCGCGCCTCACTGCGGCAGGCGAGCACCACCTGCGCGCCGCGCCGTGCCAACTCCCGGGCGGTGACGAAGCCGAGGCCGCTGTTGGCGCCGGTCACCACGGCGGTGCGGCCGGTCTGATCGGGGATGTCGCTCGCGGTCCAGCCCTTCATCACGCGCTCCTTCGCGGTGTGCCCTACGCGCCGGTAGCCCCAGTGTCCGGCGACAGCCTAAGGGTGGAGTGGTGAAGGTGCGAGGCGTGTGGATCGGGATTCGAACGCCAGCGCTGCATCAGGCAGGTCCTGGTTCGTGTCGCCGCGCGAACCGCGCACGAGCAGCCTCGTGAGCGCTGCGCAGTAGCTGCACAACCGTGGGGAGTTCACGATGGTCCATCAAATCCATGAGCACGTCCGGGTAGACGTTGGCGTCCGCGTGCCGCTGGGCCCCAGAGAAGCGGGCGGTGGCCCGCGGCTCAACTCGAATGGAGTGGTGCGGGAGTCACCTCCATGTCCATGAGCGGGGCGTACTGCTGCCCGGCGTAGCAGTCGGTGTCGCGGAGGTCGCCTTGGACGGTGGGGCGGGGGAGGGAGACCTTGACGGCGAGGGCGAGGGGGTGGTTGACGACGAGGATCTGGTCGGGGTCGGCGTCGTAGAGGGTGGCGAAGAGGGCGGGGTTGAGGAAACCGGTGGCGACGAGGGCGTCGTAGGCGGCCTGGTCGTGGCACATGAAGTCGAAGGTGAGGGTGAAGGGGCCGGCGTTCTTGGAGCGGACCAGGGAGCAGTAGTCGAGCAGGGTGGTCATGGGGTTCACAGCTCCTCGGTGGTGGTGCGGAAGAGTTCGGTGGGGGCGACGCCCGTGGCGACGTGGTGGAGGGTGAAGCGGTAGAGCGGGCCCCTGTCCGTCTCGGGCGGGGAGTAGGGGTAGGCGAGGGTGGAGACCAGGCCGTCGTACTCGGGGACCGGCAGGTGGCTGCTGGCGTGGGCGACGAACGTGGCGATGGCGTGGGCGGTTGCCTGGTCGGGCGCGGTGACGGTGATGAGCACGCCGAGCTCGCGGGGAGCGAGCGGATCGGGTTCGCTGCCGCCGAGGACCGCGCCGGCGCCGTAGAGGCGGTAGTCGATGTCCACGTCGGCGGGGTCGACCGTTCCGCCGAAGACGTCGAGGATTTTCGCCTCGAAGTACTCCTTGGCCATCGGCACCAGCTTGGGCAGGGCGTCGATGACGACACGGTCGCGCACACCGCCGAAGACGACGGTCTGGTAGCCGATGAGTTCGGCGCCCTCGAGCTTGTTGGTGTAGTCGTCGGCCGGCAGGTAGCGGGCGCCGCGGACGCGGACGGTCCGCTCGTCGACCGCCTCGTAGGTGGCCCCGGTGGTGTCGAGTACGCCCGAGGGTTCGGCGACACGGTACGGGTCGGTGTTCTCGTACAGCGTGTGGGCGGCGACGGAGCGGGGGGTCAGACGGGTGCCGTCGGCGAGGGTGGTCACGTCGAAGTGGTCCTCGCGCAACGTGGCGAGCAGCCCGTTGGCGGACGGCGGGATCGCGCAGGCGGCACCGCATTCGATGGTCTTGGCCATATGCCAGGTCAGGCCCGGGTCGGCGCCCCGCAGCTGCGGGACGGCGGCGAACAGGGCGGTGTCGCTGGCACGTCCGGCGAGGATCACCTCGCAGCCGTCGCGCAGGGCGTCCTGGAGGGGTTCGATGCCCATCATGGCGACGGTGTGGCCGCGGTCGAACAGGTCGCGGTCGATGGCGGGCGCATGGGGAAGCGGCCGGATCCTGCCCGCGTCATACAGGTCGCGCAGGCGCTGGGCGGGCTGGTCGGAGTAGATCAGGCCGAGCTTGAAGCTCAGGTTCTCCTCCGCGGCGATGGAGCGGGCGATGGCGGCGACCCAGTCGACACCGTCGTCGCGGCCCGAGGTGCCGCAGGAGCCGATGATCAGCGGTACGCCGAGCTCGTCGCGGGCCCTGAGCAGCAGGCGCAGATCGCGGGTGACGGCCTGGGCGGACAGCTTCGGGGTGCCCGAGCCCAGGGCGGCGGGGCCGGAGTCGGTGGAGCCGGCGTCGCAGGCGATCACGTCCGGCAGGGCGGCGACGCCGCGGGCGAAGGCGTCGGTGTCGAACCCGGCGCCGAGCGCGCCGGTCGGGGCCAGGATGCGGAGTTCCATGAAAGTGGTGCCTTTCATCGTGCGGGAAGAGGGGATCTCGGCCGGTCAGGCGGCGGCGCCGTCGGTGGCGCCGTCGGTGGCGCGGTCGGGTGCGCGGCGGACCAGGCGGGTGAAGACGAGGAAGGTGACGCCGGCGAACACCGCGGCGTTCAGGTCCATATAGCGCCAGCGGGTCAGGTCGATCGTGGTGCCGAGGATCGCCGGGCCCAAGGCCATCCCGGACGCCGAGGCGATCGTGTAGAGCGTGGTGTAGGTGCCCAGCACCTTCTGGGTCGGTGCCAGGTTCCACAGCGCGACCAGCGCGTTGACGGCGAACGAGGTGTATCCGAGCGAGCAGAGCACCATCGAGGTGATCGTGCCGGGCACGGTCGGCACCGTGAACCCGAGGAGCAGGCCCGCGATGAACAGCCCGACGCCGTACCGCATCGCGCGCAGCTGCCCGAGCCGGTTGGAGGCGTACGCGATCGGCAGCACGCAGACGAGGAACGCCACCGCCCCCGGCAGGGCCAGACCGGCCGCCTCGCCGCGGGTCAGACCGAGCACCTCCGTGCCGTAGGGGGTCATGAGCGAGCGCAGCGCGGACCACATGCCGGCGAAGCAGAAGATGCCGACCATCAGCAGCAGGGTCGGGCTGGACGGCGAACGCAGCGCGTCCTTCAGCACCGCCCACGGGGAGGCGAACTCCCGCTCGGGGGCGGCCTTCTCCTCCTCGTCCTCCGGCAGCAGCACGGCGGTGTGACGGCGCCCGAGGAACGCCCATGACAGCCCCAGCATGATCAGCATCAGCAGCGGCGGTATGGCGAACGCGAGGCGGAGGGACCGGTCGACGACGAGCAGGCTGATCAGGGAGGACACGACGATGGTCAGGCTGACGCCGGCCTTGATGAAGCCCTGCGCCTTGCTGCGGTTGGACGGCGCGACGTAGTCGGACACCAGGGTCTCGGTAACGCCCTTGAACGCGTTGGCGATCGCGGCGAAACCGACCACGCACACCATCAGGGTGGGAAGGGTCGTCGCCCAGGGGATGAGGACGAACGGCACGGTCGCGGCCGCGGCCCCGATCAGCACGATCGGCCACCGGCCGGTGCGGCGGCGGGCGAGCTTGTCGGAGAGGAACCCGACGGACGGCTGCGTGAAGATGCCCCAGGAGTGGTCCAACCCCATGATCAGGCCGACCACGCCCGCGGAGGTGAAGTAGTGCCGCAGCTGCTCGGGAACCTGGGTGTCGTAGAAGTTCCACACCGCTTCTTGTGCGAAGACGGCGAGGGCCACCCACAGCACGGCGTTGCGGTTCATGTGGTCGCCGGGTGCCGGGCGGGGGAGGGTGCTCACCGAGCCGGGCGGGGATATGGGGGGAGTTTCGGGCATCGCGAGGACTCCTGTGCTACATGCTATAGCAAGTGAGGGAAGGGGCTGCCCGCCGGAGCGCGCGCTATGCGCCCAGGGGGCGGGGGTCGGTCTTCAGGTCGGTCGGCCGTTGGAGTCGCGGGGGGCTGCTGGAGCTTGGAGTCTTGAGTCGGTCGCCGCAGCCCGGGGTCGGTCGGCGGGGTTCGGGGTCGGTCGGCGGAGCCCGGGGTCGGCCGCCGAAGTTCGGGGTCAGTCGGCGGAGTTCGGGGTCAGCCGCCGGAGAGCTGGACGAGTGCGGCGCGGTGGTGCCGCGCGGCGAGCTCCTCGGCGCGCTCCTCGTCCCGTTCGAGAAGCGCGTCCAGGAGCTGGCGGTGCTCGTGGTAACGGGCGCGGAACGCCTCGGCGTGCTCGGGTGCGAGCTTCATGGTGAGGTCGAACCGCTCCTCGTAGCTGAAGGCCCTCGCCTGGCCGAGCAGGCCTTCCAGGACGGGGTTGCCCACGCACGACTCGACCTGGCGATGGAAGAGCCGCAGCTTGTGGAAGACGGCCGCGAGCCGCTCGGACACATCGGCGTCCAACCCCTCCTCGGCGACGGTCTGTTCGATCCCCGCGGTGATCTGGTCGGTCTGGGCCAGCAAGGAGACCAGGTCGGTGAGTTGCTGGGCGGTGGCGTTACGGGCGGCGAGCCGGGCCATCAGGGCGGACAGCCGGACCTCGGCCTCGACGATCTCGGAGCGGGCGGCCGAGGAATGGTCGGCGATCCGCAGGGCCCGGGGGCCGACGCGCTCGACGACCTTCTCATGCACCAGCTGGCGCAACGCCTCGCGGACGGGGGTGGGGCTCACTCCGAGCCGGGCGGCGAGATCGCGCTCGGTGATCTTCTCGCCCGGCCGCAGGATGCCCTCACGGATCGCGTCCCTCAGCCGCCGGTATGCCTGGTCGGCCAGCGACACGGTTTCCACGGGGCCGAGGGCGTCAGTGCTCATGGCGGTAAGAGTGCTCCTGCTATAGCAAATAGTCAAGAGCGTGAAGCGGGTAGCTGGATGGTCGGTCCCATGAGCGATGATCTGCCCATGGCGGATTCGACGGGGGAGGACGGGGGACGTCCGATGGCGACCGGTGCGTGGACGGCTGTGGATGACCGACGCGTGGTGCCCGCGCTGGGCGGGCTCATCGACGGCACGGGAATGTGGCGGCCCGGGGCGCTGGCCTGCATCGAGCGGACCGGCGGCTTTCTGACCGGGACGTGGGATCCCCAGGGACCACAGGGACCCGGGGGCGAGGGAGAGGGCGCGGACGGGCCCGGGATCGCCGGGGAAGGGTCGTGGCTGCGGTTCATCGGGCGGATCGGGGCCGTGGCGCTCCGCGCCGCCGTCGCGTCCACGCGCCCCGAGCGGCGCGAGCGGCTGCTGGCGCTGCTGGAGATGTGGGCGGAGAGCCCGTTCGCCGATCCGGCCGCCCGGCTGCGCACCGGGATCGTGGTCACCGAGCGGGCCGCGGTGCGGGACGAGCGCGGGGCGGCCGTCAGCGTGGGGTGGCCCCGTGAGGGGCGGCGCAGCTTCGTCGAGCTGCGGACGGGGGACGCGGAGCCGCCGAGGCTGGGGGAGATCGAGGAGGTGCGGGAGGCGCCGCGCGGCTGGGGGAGTCGTGAGCAACTGCGGCGGCTGGTGGCGCTGGTGCGGGAGCGCGGGCCCGCGCCGTGGGACAAGGAGGCCGTGGCCCTGCTGCGGGAGCGTACGGGCCTGGGGCGCCCCGCCGCGGCCCTCGCGCTCGCCGGGCTCCTGGAGCGGATGTACGTCCCGTTCCTGGACGCCGATGAGCGGGCGACACTGCGGCTGAAGGTCGCCGAGGCCGAGGACGGCGCGGCCGAACTGGCCCGGCTGACCTCGCTGGAGCGGCTGGAGCTGCTGGCCGATGTGCTGCCCGAGGACCCGGCCGAGCTGTGGGAGCCGGGCGGCATGCGGGGAGTGGCGGAGCGGCTCGCCGCAGCGTGGCAGGCGCGGCGCGGCCGGCGGACCGTGGTGCCCGAGCGCACGCTCAAAGCGGTCGTCGAGCTGCAGCTGCTCCGCGTATCGGCGGCCGAGTTCTGCGCCGCGTTCACCCACCCCGCCGCCGAACCCGGGCTCAGCGCGCCCCTTGACACCTGGCTCAAGAACAGCGAGCACGGCCCGCTGCTCACCGACGCCCGGTGGGACATCATGCGGTTCCAGGACCGCCTGCGCTCCGTCGTGCCGCACCTGTCCTGGGTCTACGCCGAACTCCCCGCCGGCGACCCGGTCCGCGAGGGGGTGCCCGGCCTGGTGCGGCTGCTCCTCGAGCGGCTGGACCACCCGGGGCTGCTGCTGCGCGCCGGATTCCCGGCCGGTTCCGGGCGTACGGTCGCCGATCTCCAGGAGCGGTTCGGGTTCCGGCCGTACGCGGGTCCGGAGCGGCTGGATGTCGCGAGCATCGACGACGGGCTCACCGTCATCACGGACGGCATGGTCAGCCGCAGGAGGGATCGATCCCCGCCCCGGGTGTACTTCCGCCCCGCGTACTACGGCGATGACGAGCGGTCCAGGGCCCTGGCGGAGGCCACATCCGGCTCCGGCCGGGAGGATCTCCCCCTCGTCGAGTGGCTGCGCGGTCCGGCCTGCGCGCGCATCGTCGAGCGGATCGAGAGCGCCCCGCTGCCGCCCGGCGCGTACGAGTCGAACCCGGCGGCCTCCGCGCCCGACCTCGTGGCGCGCGTCGCCGACACGCTCGGCCTCGACGAGGACGCGGCGGCGCTCTACCTTCAGCTGCTGGCCCTGCCCGCGCCGACCGACCGGAACGTCCGCACCTGGAACGGCTGGAAGACCGCCCGGCACCAGACGGCCGCCGCCGCGCTGGCCGGGCGCGGCCTGGTCATCCAGGACAAGCGCCCCCGGGCGGGCCGCCAGGTGTTCCTGCCGGGCGAGTGGATCCACGCCAAGAAGCCGTACCAGCCCATGGAGGCGTGGAAGGCGGAGCTGATCGGCTTGCGCCGCTCCTACAACCGACGGCTGGAGAACCCCCTCCCGCTGCCCACCCGCACCCTGCCCGAGCTGTTCGCCCACGCCTGGGCGCTGGTGGAGAAGGGGGAAGGGCCGGTCTGAACCGGCCCCGCCCCGCCGCTACGTCACCGCTCCCACCTCACCCGTTCCTACGTCACCCGCCCCCACCTCACGCGCTCCTACTTCACCCGCGTCTCGCACACCATCCGCCGCCGGTGGTCCACCGTGCGCTCGGGCCCGGTCAGCGTCAGCGGGACCGTATGCCGTACGCCGGAGTCGGCGCTGGAGGAGGCCAACCGCAGCTCCAGCGTGCCCGGTTCCACCACCCTCGTGCCATCGGCCCGCAGCGGATACGAGGCGAGGTCGGCGTGGAAGGTGAAGTGGACCTCGGCCGACTCACCCGGCCGCAGCGGCACCCGTGCGTAGCCGATCAGCCGGGACACCGGCCGGGCGATCCGGGCCACCGGGTCGTGGAGATAGAGCTGCACGACCTCCGTCCCGGCCCGGTCACCGGTGTTGCGCACGGTCAGCCGGACCGTGGTCTCCCCGTCGGTCGGCACCTCGGCCGCGTCGGCCTCCGGGCGCTCCCAGGCGAACGAGGTGTAGGACAGCCCGTGGCCGAACGGGAACAGCGGGGTCGGGTCGATCGAGCTGGAGTCGCCCCGCAGCCCGAGCGGCGGCTGTGCGTACGTCCAGGGCTGGCCGCCGGACGCGTACGGGACGCTCACCGGAAGCCGGCCCGAAGGGTTGACGCGGCCGCTCAGCACCCCGGCCACCGCCGGGCCGCCCTCCTCACCGGGGAAGAACGCCTGCACGGCGGCGGCCAGCAGCCTCGACCAGCGGCCGAGGGCGTACGGCCGACCCGTGAACAGCACCAGCACCACCGGGGTGCCGGTGGCCACCAGGGTGTCCAGCAACGCCCCCTGGTCACCAGGGAGTTCGAGGTCATCCGCGTCGCAGCCCTCACCCGAGGTGCCCCGGCCGAACAGGCCCGAGCGGTCGCCCAGCACCGCGACACACACATCCGCGTCCGCCGCCGTCCTGGCCGCCTGCGCCAGCCGGCTCTCGGCGGTGAGCGCCGCCGCACCGGCCGAGGTCGCCGCCCCCGGCTCCCCGGCGGACCCGGCCGGGCCGGGCGCGGCGCACCCCTCGGCGTGGGTGATCCGTGCACCGGGCAGCTCGGCGCGCAGCGCGGCGAACAGCGTCGGCACCTCGATGCCCAGGGGCAGTTCGGGGTGTTCCACCCCCACATGGCGGGGGAAGGTGTAGCAGCCGAGCATGGCGGCCGGGTCGTCGGCGAGCGGGCCGACCACCGCGATCCGGGCATCCGGCGCGAGGGGCAGCACGTCGCCGTCGTCGGCGAGCAGCACGACCGACTCCTCGGCCAGCTCGCGCGCCACGGCCCGCATCCCGGGCGGGTCGAGATCGAGGCCGACGCGTCCTGCGGATTCCACTGATGCCGCGGCCTCGGCGGGCTCCGCGAGCGCCGACGGCATCGGCGACCAGTCCGCGTCCAGCAGCCCCAGCTCGCACTTCTGCCGCAGCACCCGCAGCGCCGCCCGGTCCACCAGCGCCTCGTCCACCTCCCCGGCCCGCACCGCGTCCCGCAGCGGGGTGCCGAAGCAGCGCACCGCGGGCAGCTCCACATCCACCCCCGCCGCCAGGGCGAGCCCGGCCGCGTCGCCCCGGGTGGCGGCGACCCGGTGGGCCAGCTCCAGGAAGGACACCCCGAAGTAGTCGGCGACGACGGTGCCGGTGAAGCCCCAGGTGTCGCGGAGCAGTTCGGTCAGCAACCACGGGTTGGCGGCCGAGGGCACCCCGTCGATGTCGTTGTAGGAGTGCATGACCGACCGCGCGCCCCCGTCCCGCACCGCCAGCTCGAAGGGCGGCAGGATCACATCGGCGAGTTCCCGCGGGCCGATGGAGACCGGTGCGTGGTTGCGGCCACCGCGGGAGGCGGAGTAGCCCGCGAAATGCTTGAGGGTGGCGACGATCCCGGCGGACTCCAGGCCGCGGACGTACGCGGTGCCGATGGTCGCCACCAGGTAGGGGTCCTCGCCGATGGACTCCTCCGTACGGCCCCAGCGCGCGTCCCGCACCACGTCCAGCACCGGCGCCAGCCCCTGGTGGATACCGGCCGATCGCAGCGAACCGCCGATCAGCTCGGCGGCCCGCCCCACCAGCGCCGGGTCGAAGGAGGCGCCCCAGGCGAGCGGGGTGGGGAAGACGGTGGCGCGCCAGGCGAAGAAGCCGGTCAGACACTCCTCATGGGCCAGCGCCGGGATCCCGAAGCGGTTCCCGGCGGCGATCCGGGTCTGGAGGCGGGCCAGCGCGGCGGCGCCCTCGGCCGGTTCGACGGGGGCGGTGCCGAAGGGGCGGGTGAGCTGGCCGACGCCATGGGGGAGGAGGCCGTCGAGGTCCACGGCCTCGGACACCTCGTGCTGGAGGGGGGCGACGTCCTCGCCCTCCTCGGCCTCGGATCCCGGCCATACGCCGGCGAGTTGGGCGAGCTTCTCCTCCAGCGTCATCGAGGAGAGCAGGGCCGCCGCGCGGTCCTCGGCGGAGAGGGAGGTGTCCTGCCAGGGCTGAGGCATGAAGCTCCTTGTCGAGGTGGGGGAACGGCTTGTTTGCCTGCCGCCGGAGGCGGCCTGCGTGCGCCGGGGCCGGCCTATTTGCCGCCCATGCCCATCAGTCCGTTGATCAGCTGGCGGCGGGCGAAGAGATAGACGAGGAAGATCGGGAGGATGGAGAGCACCACGGCGGTGAGCAGCGCCGGGGTGTCCACCCGGAACTCGCCCACGTAGTCGTACAGCCCCAGGGTCAGCAGCCGGTTGCTCTTGGACTGGGTGAGCAGCAGCGGGAAGAGGAAGCCGTTCCAGGCGTGCAGGGCCGACATCACCCCGACTGTGGAGATCCCGGACCGCGACAGCGGCACGACGAGCTGGAGCAGCACCCGGGTCGGGCTCGCCCCGTCCAGCGCCATCGACTCGTACAGCTCCTCGTCGATATCGCGCATCGTGCCGACCAGGATCAGCACGCTGACCGGGAGGGAGAAGGCGGCCGTCGGCAGGATCACGGCGAGCAGCGTGTCGTACAGCTGGAGCTTGGTGATCACCAGATAGACCGGGATCACCACCGCCTGGGAGGGGATCGCCAGCCCGAGCAGGAAGATCTGGAAGATCCGGCGGGAGGCGCGGCCCCGGGCGCGCACGACGGTGTAGCCGACGGTGACCGACAGCGTGATCACGATCGCCGCGCATACGGCCGTGACCAGGGCGGTGTTGAGGAGGTAGGAGAGGAAGTCGGAGCGCAGCACCCGCCGGTAGTTGGCGAGCGTGGGGTGGTCGGGCAGGGCCAGCGGACCGTCGTCGATATAGCCGTCGCGGGTCTGGAAGGTGGCGGCCACCAGGACGTACAGCGGCAGTCCGACGATGCCGAGCCAGATCAGCGAGCCGAGCCCGGCGGGGTAGTTGGGGGTCCGCGAGCCGCGCCCGACAAGACGCGGGCGGCGGGGCAGACCCGGGCGGCGGAAGCGGGGGCCAGGGGCCGCCGCGGTCTTGTTCGGCGTACGGACGCCGTCCGGGGGGTGGTCCGGCGAGCGGTTCGGGGGGCCGGGCAGGACGTCGGTCACATCCCCTCCCGGGTGCTGCGCATCGCGGCGAAGCCGGTGAGCCGCACCAGCAGCAGCGAGACGGTGGTGGCGACGACGACGAGGATGGTGGCGACCGCGCTGGCGTAGCCGAGGTCGAACGCCTGGAAGCCGTTCTTGTACATCAGATACGGCACGATCGTGGTGTCCGTGCCCGGTCCGCCCTTGGTGAGGATCAGCACGGTGTCGAAGAAGGTCAGCGCGCCCACCACCATGATCACCGAGGAGGTGACGATGGTGTTGCGCAGCTGGGGCAGGGTGATCGAGAAGAACTGCCGTACGGTCCCGGCGCCGTCGATCGCGGCCGCGTCGTAGAGCGAGCGCGGGACGGCGCGGGCGCCGCCCTGGTAGATCAGGGTGTGCAGCGGGATGAACTGCCAGGCGGTGACGAAGAGGATCGCCCCGAAGGCCCCCTTGGAACTGCCGAGCAGATCGCCGTCCGCGAAGCCCAGGGCGGGCCCGATGTCGGCGATCAGGCCGAAGTTGGGGTCCAGCAGCGACTTCCAGACCAGCGCGAGCGCGACGGAGGAGCCCAGCAACGGCAGGAAGAAGATCGCCGACAGCACGGCCCGGTTGCGCTGCCGCCCGGCCGCCCATACGCCCAGCAGCAGGGCGAGCGGGGTCTGGAACACCCAGGTCAGCACCGTCAGCACCAGGCTGAGCCAGATGGCCTGATGGGTTTCCGGGTCGTCCCACAGCCGGGACCAGTTGCTCATCCCGGTCCAGCTCGGGGTGCCGATGCCGTCCCAGTCGGTGAAGGCGAGGGCGCCGACCAGGACCATCGGCGCCACCGCGAAGAAGACGAAGAACAGCGCCCCGGGCAGGGCCCAGACGACGCCAGGACGGCCGACGCCGGGTCGACCGATCACCGACCGGCCATCTCCTCGTCGGTCACCTCCTGGTCGGTCACCTGGTCGGCCGACGCTCCGGCGCGGCTCGCGCGGCGCGGCGGCGTCCGCCATCACATGCCCTTCAGGGCGTCGACGAACGCGGCCGGGCCCAGCTGCCCGTTGAACAGCTTCTGCACGGCGGTGTGCAGCGGCGGGGTGTAGGTGGCGGGCAGCGCCTGGTCCCAGGAGAGCGTGAAGTCGGGGGCCTGCTTGACCAGGTCGTACTGGAACCGCGCGTAGTCCGGGTTCTCATGCTTCCCGAGGAGGGAGGTGGCGTCGGAGGTGGCGGGCACGTCCCCGTTGGCGATGAGGTCGCCGGAGTAGTCCTGCTGGGCCGCGAACTTCACGAACTCGAGGGCGGCCTTCTGCTTGTCGCCCTTGACCTTGGCGTTGATCGACCAGTAGTTGGTCGGGTTGCCGACGACGCTCTTGGGGTCACCGCTGCCGCCGGGGACGGCCGGGAAGGTGGTCCAGCCAAGACCCGACTTGGCGAACGCGGGCTGGTTGGCCTTCTGGTTGGCGTACTCCCAGCTGCCCATCAGATGCATGGCCGCCTTGCCCTTGGCGAAGAGCGTGGAGGCCCCGTCGGCGGTGTAGTTGACCGACTTGTAGTTCTTGCCGAACGCGCCCCGGTCCACCAGGTCCTTGACCGTCTGCGCGGCCTTGAGCACCGCCGGGTCGTCCCACGCCGCCATGCCCTGGCTCTGGATCTTCCGGAACACCCCGGCCCCGCCGTAGCGGTCCACCAGGTACTCCACCCACATCAGCTCGGTCCAGGCATCGGTGCCGGCCAGCGCGAACGGGGTGACGCCCTTGCCCTTGAAGGTGTCGATGAGCTTCAGCAGATCGTCCCAGGACTTCGGGGGCTTCGCCCCGGCGTCCTCGAAGACGTCCTTGTTGTAGAAGAGGATCACCGGCTGCATCCCGCGCATCGGGATGCCGTAGTGCTTCCCGTCGACCGCGCCCGCGTCGAGGATCGTGGGGATGAACGCCTTCTTCAGCTCCGGGTCCTTGGCCATGGCCGGGTCGAGGCCGAGCAGCATGTCCTTCTTGACGAAGTCGCTGATGCTGCCGCCGCCCCAGTTGAAGAAGACATCCGGTGCGTTGGGCGTGCCCATGGAGGTGCGCATCTTGTCCGAATAGCCCTCACCGGGCACCTGGGTGAGCTTCGCCTTGATGTCGGAGGTCTTGTTGAACCGCTTGACGACCTCGCGCTGCACCTTGGTCGAGGCGTCTTGGTAGACCCAGACATCGAGGGACCCGTCATCCGAACCCCCGGGCCCGCCGCTCCCGCAGCCGACGAGCGCCGTCCCGGCCAGCAGCAGGGCTGCGGCGAGGGTGGACGCGCGGAGGGTGGACCTTGATCTTGACCTTGACCTTGACCGAGGTATGCGCATCGTGTGCCTTCCGGAAGTAGCCCGATAATTCTCGGAAGTGGTTGCGTGGAAGGTATGGGGGTGCTGATGCGGTGTCAAGGGGTGCGGCGGCGGGTGGGTTTGTTCCCCACCCCGCCCCTTCCCGTATCGGGGGCTGCGCCCCCGCCCCCGAACGCCCTTCGGGCGTGTCCTCAATCGCCGGACGGGCTGGAAAATCCAGCCCGTCAGGGGGCACCTCCCGGCGGTAGCTCGGGGAGATTGAGGCCCGGGGTCCGGGGCGGAGCCCCGGCGGGGGCGGGGGCGCAGCCCCCGTTTCGGGGAGGGGCGGGGTGGGGGATCAGCCCTCGGCGGGCGGTGCCTGGGTGGGGGATCAGCCCTCGGCGGGCGGTGCCTGGGTGGGGGATCGGCCCTCGGCGGGCGGTGCCTGGGTGGGGGATCGGCCCCCGGCGGGCAGCGCCTGGGGCGGGAGATCAGCCCTCGGCGGGTGCGGCCGTGCTGGCGCGGATGACCAGTTGGGTGGCCAGCTCCACCCTCGGCGACTCGATCTCCTCCCCCCGCGCCTGCCGCAACACCGTCCGCGCGGCCAACTTCCCCATATCCGCCAGCGGTTGTCGTACCGTCGTCAACGGCGGCGCCGACCACCGCACCTCGGGCAAGTCGTCGAAGCCGACAATGCTCACATCCTCCGGAACCCGCAGCCCCCGGCGCCGCAGAGCCTCGATCGCGCCCAGAGCCATCTGGTCACTGGAGGCGAACACGGCGGTGGGCGGGGCGTCGGCGTCCATGAGCTGATCGCAGCCGTGGAAACCCGACTCGTGGTAGAAGTCGCCCTGGACCACCAGCGCCGGATCGAACGGCACGCCCGCCGCCTCCAGCGCCGCACGGTGGCCGTCCAGCCGGGCGCGGCTGCACAGCAGCCGCGGCGGACCGGCGATCAGGCCGATCCGGCGGTGGCCGAGGCTCAGCAGATGTTCGGTGGCGGCCATGCCGCCCGCCCAGTTGGTCGCCCCCACGGTGGGCGCGTCCAGCGCCGGGGAGCCGGCCGGGTCGACGACCACGATCGGCACGTTCAGCCGCCGCAGCTCCTCGTGGACCACCGGCTCCAGCACGGACGTCACCAGGATCACCCCGTCCGAGGCGCGGGCCCGCAGGTTCTTCAGCCACTGCCGGGCCGAGCCCGCACGACCGTGGATCGCCGAGACCACCGTGCCCACCCCGTCCTGGTGGGCGATCTCCTCCACACCGCGGATGATCTCCACCGCCCAGGGGCTGTCCAGATCGTTGAAGACCAGGTCCACCAGGGCGGCGCGGTCGCCGGGCACGCGCTGGCGGCGGCGGTAGCCGTGGACCCGCAGCAGGTCCTCGACCCGGGCCCGGGTCTCGGGCGAGACATCCGAACGGCCGTTGACCACCCGGGAGACCGTGGGCACCGACACCCCGGCCTCCTGCGCGATGGCCGTGATCGTCACCTTGGGCCGGGCGCCGCCCTCGGTGCCCCTGCTCTCCGTAGCCATTCCGCCTCCTCGCTTGACGGGAGCCACCCCCGCCTCTCGCTTTCCGGGGCGCACCCTCGGAACCTTGCAGAAGTCTTCCGGAAAACCGGATCGGACGTGAAGAGACGAGAGAGGGACGTCCCCACAAGCTCCTGAGCTTACGCAGCGCCGTGGTGTCGCCCTCCGCCGCCATCACGCCACCGCGCGGGGCGACTTCACGCTTGGCGGGGGCGCCTGCTCGGCCGGCTGGGTGCCGGTGGTCCGCGTGGTTGTTGGCGCCGCGTGCCGGGTGTGTGCCGGTGGTCCGCGTGGTTGTTGGCGCCGCGTGCTGGGTGGGGCGTCGTGGTCCGCGTGGTCGTTGGCGCCGCGTGCCGGGTGGGGCGTCGTGGGCCGCCTGGTCGTGGCCTCACCCGACCGGCTGAGGTCGTGGTCTGCCTGGTCGGGGGCCGCCCTCGACCGGTTGACCGACCTCGTACGTCTAGTCGTTCGCCCTGCCCGACCGGCTGAGGGGCGTCGTCTGCCGGGTGGTTGACCTGCTGCACCGGCCGTGCGCCTTCGTCTGCCTGGCCGGTGGCCCCGCGCGGCCGGGCCGGGCGCCGTGGGCCGCCTGGTCGTTGGCGCCGCTCCGCCGGCTGGGTGCCGTCGTCCGCCTGGCCGGTGGCCTCGTACGGCCGGCTGAGCGCCCCCCGCCCCACCTGGCCGGACACCCCGCCCCAGGGTGCAGCCACCTCGCCGCCCAAACTTTCCTCTCCCCGGGTGTAAGAAAGCGCGGCGCTCGACCACTGCATGGTGAGTGAGCCGAGATGAGGAGACGGCGTGACCGACGCCCAACGCTTTCGGGACCTTTACGAGGAGTGCCACCCCCGTGTGCTGGCCTACGCGGCCAGCCTGGTGGGTCGGCAGGTCGGTGAGGACATCACCAGCGAGACCTTCACGGTGGCCTGGCGGCGGATGCGGGACATCCCCACGCCGCCGCTGCCGTGGCTGCTCGGCGTGGCCCGCAATCTGACCCGCGAGCTGCGGCGCCGCGACGGCAGGCAGTACGACCTGGCCGCTCAGGAGGCCCAGCGCATCATCACCTCCGGCGACCGGGTCGAGGACGTGGCCGCGGGGGTGACCGAGCGCGCGGTGGCGCTGCAGGCGCTGGCGGGGTTGTCCGCCGCCGACCGCGAGCTGCTGACGCTGGTCGCCTGGCACGGGCTCGGCCCGAGACAGGCCGCGCGCGTCCTCGGCTGTTCCGGCGCCACGTTCGCGGTGCGGCTGCACCGGGCCAGACGGCGGCTGGAACGGGCCGTGGACGCGCTCGGACCCTCCCCCGAAATCGAACCCGGCCCCGGGCCTGGCCCCGCCCCTGGCCCTGACTCCAGCCCCGGTCCCGGTCCCGGCCCCGCCCCCGGCCGTGACCCTCGCCCTCGCGCCCCGCGCGCGAACGTGACAGTGAAGGAGACCTGAGATGGCACGCAAGCGGCACGATGTGATGAAGACCCTGGCGGACGCGCGGCCCCCGGAGCTCGATCCGGACCACCTCGCCGGTTCCGCCCGCGCCCGCCGCGACCTGGAGACCATCCTGGCCGGCAGGGCCGAGGCGCCGGAACTCCGCCGGTCCCCGCGGATGTTCACCTGGCGCTGGGCACTGCCCGTCGCGGCGACCGCGGCCGCCGCCGGGGTGCTGGTCGCCACCCTGCCGCAGGGCGGCTCGGGCGCCGAGGGCTCCCGGACGTCCGCCGGCCCCGGCCCCACGGCGGACGGCGCCCGGCACATCCCCGCCGACGGCCGTCTGGCGCTGCAACACGTCGCCGACCGGCTGGACCGGACAGCGGCGGACGAGGGCACCTATTGGCAGGTGAGCACGCGGTCGGGCTGGATCGGCGTCGTCGACGCGTCCGGGGAGACCTTCGCGGTGTCCTCCTCGGAGAAGCAGCAGCAGTCCTTCGGGGTACGGCCCGGCACGGAAAGCCTCAACGTCATGGGGCTCGACGCCACCACCGAGCCCCGCAGCGAGCGCGATGCGGCGCGCTGGCGGGCCGCCGGCTCGCCGAAGGACCTGACGCTCGCCGACACCGGACAGGGCGGCAGACTCGGTCTGCGGATCGAGACCGGGGCCGGAAAGCGGCCGACGGTGGACCGGATCAACTCGGGCGACCGGATCGCCGCCCTCGGCGCGCGCAATGTCACCTACCAGGACCTGCGGAAACTCCCGGGCGACAGCGCGAAGTTGAAGCAGGTGCTGGCGGACCTGTACCGGGAGGACGGCGGGAGCGAGGTCCGCGGCCGCACCGAGTGGATGTGGCGGCAGGCGGCCGGGCTGATCGGCCTGCCGGTGAAGGCCGAGGTACGGGCCGCCGCGTATCGCGTCATCGCGGGGCTGCCGGGCATTCGCGCGCTCGGCGAGGTGACCGATCCGCTGGGCCGCGAGGGCGTCGGCTTCGCCCTGCCGGCGTCCGACCGGCCCGGTTACGGGACCGGACGGTCCGAGCTGATCGTGGACCCGGCGACCGGGGCCCTGCTGTCCGAGCAGGAGGTGCTGACCGAGCCGGACGCGAAGGCCGCGAAGGCGGGGCTCACCTCGGGCACGGTGGTCAACTACACCGCCACCGTCCAGTCGGAGTGGACCGACCGGCAGCTGAAGACCCCGGAAATCCCCGAATGACCGGCCGGGGCGGGCTGTAAGAACGGCCGGGCGGCGGCCATTTCCTTCTGAGAGCCCCACCCGAGCAGAAGGAAGGTCATGGACAGAACCACAGGACGGCCCGGAGCCCGCCGGATATGGCTGCGTAGCGCGGGAACGGTGTGTGCGGTAGCACTCGGCACCCTCGGTACCTTCGGCACCCTCGCCGCCCCGGCGAACGCCGCCCCCGCGAATGCCGCGAACGGCGCCCCCGCGAATGCCGCGAAGGCCGCCCCCGCGAATGCCGCGAAGGCCGCCCCCGCGAATGCCGCGAACGCCGCGATCGGCGGCACGTCCGGCCCGGCGGCCCGCGCCGCCACCCCGTGGACGCTGCGGACGCCGCTGAGCGAGACCGTCTCCACGGAGTTCTGGGACGTCGCCGCGACCGGCGCCAAGGACGCCTGGGCGGTGGGCCGGAAGACCGATGGCGCCGATGGGCCCGCCCCCGTGATCAAGCACTGGAACGGCACCACCTGGACGGACGTGCCCGCCGCCGGGACCGGAGACGAGCCCGGGCAGCTGGAGAAGGTCAGCGCCGCCGCACCCGACGACGTCTGGGCGGCCGGTGTCCAGTCCGGCGAGACCACCTCACCGGTCGTGGTGCGGCACTGGGACGGCGAGAAGTGGGCCGACACCGCCCACGCCGCGCCCCCGGAGGGGTGGATGAGCTTCGTCGGCGACATCGCCGCGTTCGGCGAGAAGTCGGCCTGGCTGACGAGCTTCGACTGGGACCAGAACAGCGGCGCTTCCACGTCCCGCCTGGAGCGCTGGACCGGCTCCGCGTGGCAGGAGGTGTCGCTCCCCGCCGCCCCCGGTGGCGGTGAGGTGCGGCCGTGGGACATCACCGGCACCGGCCCTGACGATGTGTGGATCACCGCCGAGGCGGTGACCGGCGATGTGTCCGACCCGCTGCTCTACCACTGGAACGGCCGCGGCTGGACGGTCCGCGAGGTGCCGACCCCGGCCGAGCACCCGACCGGCTGGGTCGCCAACCACGCCGTGGCCACCGGCCGCGGTTCGGTCTACGTGGTCGGCAAGACCAACGACGCTGAGGCGCCCGAGGCCACCATGGCCAACCAGTGGACCGGCAGCCGCTGGCGGTCGCTGCCCGCACTGCCCGTCGACGAGGCCAACGCCGCGGGCGCGGACGGCGCCGGGCGCCTGTGGATCGCCGGCTGGTCCGCCGGCGGCCGCCACTCCGTACTGTCCCGCTGGACGGGTACGAAATGGGCGACGGAGGCGCTGCCCGCCGACGTCACCGAGCACAGCGAGATGTCCACGGTGTCCGGCATCGCCGCGGTCCCCGGGACGAACGGGGTGTTCGCCGCGGGGACCGCGGGCTGCCAGAGCGACCCTGTGATGTGCGGGGTGGTGGTCTCCCGCGACGTGGGGTGACGCTTTGCGGGGCGTGCGGTGGTCCCTCACAGGGCGTGCGCTGATCGCTCACGGGACGTGCGCCGACTCCCTCGGGCGACGGCGCCGACTCCCGCTACGCGGCGCGCGCCGCCGCTTCCCGCGTCCGCGTGACATACGCCTGGACGGCGACCCCCTCGTCGTCCAGGCATCGCCCCGTTTCCAGGTCGAAGCGCTGCTTCAGCAGCGGGGAGGCGGCGAACGGCCGGCCGCCCGCCGAGCCCAGCAAGCCCCGGGAGAGGACGTACGCCCCGGTGAACGGGTCGCGGTTGGCGATCGCGTACGTGCGTCCCGACCGGTCCAGGAAGACCGCCACCTGGGTGCCGTCCGGCAGCAGGGCGGCCACGCCGCGTCCGGGGGTGAGGTCGGTCAGCTCGCAGACGGCGAACCACCGCTGGTCGACGAGGAGTTCCACGCGGACGGCGGTCCGCTCGGGTGCCATGGTCATCGGCTGGCAGTCCCTTCGAGGGTACGGACGGGGAGAGTGGGGCCGGACAGGATGGTCAGGTCCGGCTTGACCTGGTCGCGTTCGGGGACGAACTTCACCGTCGGGTCCGGCGCGTCGGGTGCGTTGACGAAGGAGACGAAGCGCCGCAGCCGTTCCGGGTCGCCCAGGGTCTCGGCCCACTCGTCGCGGTAGCCGGTCACATGATCGGCCATCATCGCCTCCAGCTCGGCGCAGAGCCCCAGCGAGTCGTCGACCACCACATCGCGCACATGGTCCAGGCCGCCCTCGATCCGCTCCAGCCAGGCCGAGGTGCGCTCCAGACGGTCCGCGGTGCGGATGTAGAACATCAGGAACCGGTCGATGAGCCGGATCAGCTCCTGATCGTCCAGGTCCTGGGCGAGCAGATCGGCGTGGCGCGGATCGGCTCCGCCATTGCCGCCCACGTACAGGTTCCAGCCGGTGGAGGTGGCGATCACGCCGAAGTCCTTGCCGCGCGCCTCGGCGCATTCGCGGGCACACCCCGAGACCGCCGACTTCAGTTTGTGCGGTGAGCGCAGCCCTCGGTAGCGCAGCTCCAGGTCGATGGCCATCCGGACCGAGTCCTGCACTCCGTAGCGGCACCAGGTCTGTCCCACGCACGACTTCACGGTGCGCAGCGCCTTGCCGTACGCGTGGCCCGACTCGAATCCGGCGTCCACCAGCCGTGCCCAGATCAGCGGGAGCTGGTCCACGCGGGCGCCGAAGAGGTCGATCCGCTGACCGCCGGTGATCTTCGTATAGAGCTCGAAGTCCCGGGCCACCTCGCCGATCACGATCAGCTTCTCCGGGGTGATCTCCCCGCCGGGGATCCGGGGCACGATCGAATACGACCCGTTGCGCTGCAGATTGGCCAGGAAGTGGTCGTTGGTGTCCTGCAATGCGGCCTGCTCGCCGTCCAGGACGTAACCGCTCGCGCCCAGGGTCGGGGCCAGCGAGGCGATGATCGAGCCGACGGCGGGTTTGCACACCTCACAGCCGTCGCCCTGCCGGGCCTCGGCCCGGCCGTGGCTGTCCAGCAGCTGGGCGTAGGTGGTGATGCGCAGGGTGCGGACGATCTCGTACAGCTCGGCGCGGGTGTACGCGAAGCAGCCGCACAGCCCCTTGTCGACGCTGATGCCGCCCGCCTCCAGCTCGTCGTTGACGAGCGAGGTGAGCGCCTTGACGCAACTGCCGCAGCCGGTGCCCGCCTTGGTGCACTTCTTCACCTCCGGGACGGTGGTGCAGTGGTGGTCGGTGACGGCCGAACGGATCGCGCCCTTGGTGACGTTGTGGCAGTTGCAGACGACCGCCTCGTCCGGCAGCGCCGACGGCCCGAGGGCGGCGGGCGCGCCCAGCCCCGCCGGGAGCACGAGCTGTTCGGGGGCGACGGGCGGCACCGAGCCGGTGAGCGGGCGCAGCATGCCGTACGCGTCGGCGTCGCCGACCAGCACCCCACCGAGGAGGGCGCCGTCGGCGCCGACCACGAGCTTTTTGTAGACGCCCGTGCGGGAGTCGGAGTAGACGACGTCCAGGCAGCCGTCGGCGGTGCCGTGGGCGTCGCCGAAGCTGGCCACGTCGACGCCGAGGAGCTTCAGTTTGGTGGAGGTGTCGGCGCCCTTGAAGCGCTTGGTGGCTTGAGTGGTGGCTTGGGCGGTGGCTTGAGTGGTGGCCTGGGTGGTGGCTTGGGTGGTGATGGTGTCGGCCGCGACCTCGGCCATCTCATAGCCGGGCGCGACCAGCCCGTACACCCGGCCGTCGGCGGCCAGCGCGCATTCGCCGATCGCGTACACCGCCGGATCGCTGGTGCGGCACCGCTCGTCCACCACGATCCCGCCGCGCTCGCCGACCTCCAGACCGCAGTCGCGGGCCAGTTGGTCGCGGGGGCGGACGCCCGCCGAGAAGATGACGAGGTCGGTGTCGATGGACGAGCCGTCGGACAGCGCCATGGAGATGACCGCGCCGTTGTCGTCCGCCGTGATCTCCTTGCCGCCGACGCCGGTGTGCACGATCAGGCCCATGTCCTCGACGGTGCGGCGCAGGGCCGCGCCACCGCCCTCGTCCACCTGGAGGGCCATCAGCCGCGGGTTGAACTCCACGATGTGCGTCGTCAGCCCGAGCCCCTTGAGCGCCCCCGCCGCCTCCAGGCCCAGCAGCCCTCCGCCGACGACGACGCCGGTGGTGCGGTGTTCGGCGTACTCCTCGATCGCGAGCAGATCCTCGACGGTGCGGTAGACGAAGCAGCCGTCGATGTCCTTGCCGGGCACGGGCGGGACGAACGGATATGAGCCGGTGGCCAGCACGAGCGTGTCGTACGCCACGGTCAGCCCGGAGCGGGCGGTCACGGTGCGGGCGGCGCGGTCGATGGACTCGGCCGGATCGCCGAGGTGCAGCTCGATGCCGTGCCGGGCCATGAAGCCGTCCTCGACGAGGGAGAGTTCGTCGGGGGTGCGGCCGGAGAAGTACGAGGTCAACTGGACGCGGTCGTAGGCGGGCCGGGGCTCCTCGCAGAACACGACGATGCGGGCGGGGGTCTCGGTGACGTTCCGCTCGACGAGCGCTTCGAGGAACCGCTGGCCGACCATGCCGTGGCCGACCAGCACGATGGTGGGGGCGGCGGGGGTCTCGGTCTTCGGCGCGCTCGGCGTGGTCATCGGGGCGCTTGTCGTGATCGGTGCGCTCATCGTCAGGAGCCTCCATCGTTGGTCAGCAGGTGGAGCAGAGGGGTGGCCGGGAGCGGCTCGTCGCCCTCCCAGGCACGGGCGAGCGCGCCGACGGTGCCGAGATCGCCGAGAAGGATGCCGCCGAGGAGCCGGTCGCCGCGGACCACGACCTTGCGGTACGTGTTGCGGGTGGCGTCGGTGAGGTGGATGACGTCGTCGCCGGGGGCGGGAGTGGGGGTGCCGAAGGCGGCGAGGTCGAGGGGGCCATCGGTGCCCGAAGCGCTCGCTCCGGCGGGGCCGGGCGCCGCGGTGAGGGTGAGGCGGGTGAGCGTACGGGTGCCCGTGTAGCGGGCTGGGGTGTCGGCGCCGGGTGCGGCCCGGTGGCCGGGTTGTGCCCACCCGTCCCTCCCCCAGCTACCGCTGGGAGGTGCCCCCTCCGCGGGACGATTGCCCACAACCTGGTCCCCAGGCGCGGGGCCGGGGGCGGAGCCCCGGGTGGGTTCGGGGGCGGAGTCCCGGTCGAGGTCAGGGGCGGAGCCCTGGTCGGCTTCGGGGGCGGAGCCCTGGCGGGGGTTGGGGGCGGAGCCCTGGCCGGGTTCGAGGGCGGAGCCCTGGCGGGGGTTGGGGGCGGAGCCCTGGCCGGGTTCGAGGGCGGAGCCCCGGTGGGGGTCTAGGGGGCGGAGCCCCCTTGGTTCGGGGAGGGGCGGGGTGGGGAATAGCAGCTGGGCCAGGACGTCGGCCTGCTCTTGGGCTGGGCCTGCCAGGCCGTACACGACGCCCGCGTGTTCCGCGCAGTCGCCGATCGCGAACACCCGCGGGTCACTCGTCCGCAGCTCGTCGTCGACGACGATGCCGCGCGCCACCTCCAGCCCCGCCGCCCGTGCCAGCCCTACCCGTGGCCGGACTCCGCACGCGAGCACGACCAGTTCGGCCTCCAGGGCGTATCCGTCGGCCAGTTCGACGGCGTGGACCGTCGGCACCGGCTGCCCGTCGGTGCGCAGGCCCCGGGCCCGGCACTCGGTGTGGATCTCCACGCCCAGCGCCGCCATATGCCGTCGCAGCAGCCGTGACGCGCCCGGGTCCAGCTGGCGTTCCATCAGGTGCTCGCCCTGGTGCGCCAGGACCACCTGGGCACCGCGCCGGGCCAGTGCCCGGGCGGCGGAGACGCCGAGGAGTCCGCCGCCGATGACGACGGCCCGCGTCCCGGGCCGTACCGCCGCGCCGAGGGCCAGGCAGTCGTCCATGGTGCGGAAGGCGTGGACGCCGCCCGGGAGGGCATGGAGGTCGTCGCGGCCGTCCGGTTCCAACAGGCCGCGCAGCGGCGGCAGCACCGGGTTGGAGCCGGTGGCCAGCACCAGCGCGTCGTACGGCACGCTACGGCCGTCGTCGCACAGCACCTCCGCCGTGGGGCGGTCGACGCGGACCACCCGCACCCCGCTGAGCCGCCGCACCCCGGCCCCGGCCCCGCCGGCGGGGGTGGGCAGGGCGATGACCTCCGGGGCGTACCGCCCGGCGAGGACCTCGGCGAGCAGCACCCGGTTGTACGCCGGGTGCGGCTCCTCGCCGATGATCGTGACGTCGAGGGAGCCCTCGCCCGCACTGACGGCCAGCTGCTGCGCCAGCCTCGTGCCCGCCATCCCGCCGCCGACGATCACCACCCGCCGCCGCTGCCGCGGGCTCCGCTCGCTGTTCGACTCCATGCCAGGAAGCGTGCGGGGTGCCTGTTACCCGGCCGCATCCCCGCCGTTTCCCGGAGGCAACGCTGCCCTCAGCGCACCGGCTCAGGCGCTGTGAGCCGCCCCGAGCCGGATGGGGAGCCGCTGCGGGCTGTTGCCGACGAAGCTGGGGTGCGGGACCAGCTCCTCGTCCGGGACGGCCAGATCGAGGTCGGGGAAGCGGGTGAAGAGGGCCTCGAGGGCGATCACGGCCTCCATCCGGGCCAGCGGGGCGCCCAGGCAGAAGTGGGCGCCGTGGCCGAAGGACAGATGGCGGGCGCCCCGGGTGACGTCGAAGCGGCCGGCGTCCGGGCCGTACGCCCGCTCGTCGCGCCCGGCGGCGGTGTACGAGACGAGCACGGGCGCGCCCTTGGGGATGACCGTGTCCCCGACCGGGAGGTCCCTGGTGGGGTAGCGGAACGGGAAGTAGCTCACCGGGCCGTCGTACCGCAGCGTCTCCTCGACCACATCGGCCCAGCTCGCGGTGCCGGAGCGGACAAGGTCGAGCTGGTCGCGGTGGTTGCACAGCGCCCGCACCGCGTTGGTGATCAGGTTGAGCGTGGTCTCGTGCCCGGCGATGATCGTCAGCATCAGGGTGCCGATCAGCTCTTCCTGGGCGAGCCGGTCGCCGTCCTCCTCACGGGCCGCTATCAGCGCGCTGGTCAGATCGTCGCCGGGGTCCTTCGCCCGGGCCGCCGCCACCTGGCCGAGGATGGCGACCATCTCGCGGTTGGCGTCCGGGACCCGCTCGGGGGCGGTGTGGGTGGAGACGATCTCGTTGGACAGCTCGTGCAGCCGGTCCTGGTACTGGTCGTCGACGCCCAGGAGCCGGCAGATCACGCTCATCGGCAGCGGCAGCGCGAAGTGGCGGCGCAGGTCGGCCACCCCGTCCGGATCCGCGGCGGCGGCCGCGGCCAGCCGGTCCAGCAGCGTGCCGGTCAGCTCGTGGACCACCGGGTGCAGCGCGTCCACCCGGCGCGGGGTGAACGCCCGGGTCACCAGGGACCGCAGCCGCTTGTGGTCCTCGCCGTCCGCGGTGATCATGCCCCGGACGGTGGCGAAGGTCCGCATCGGCCAGCCGGGCGGGAGCTCGTCCCGCTGCAGGGCGGCGAAGTGGCAGGCGTTCTTGGCCACGTCGGGGTGGGTGACGAAGTCCTTCAGCTCCTCGTGCCGGGTGATGGCGTACCCCGGTACGTCACCGGGCAGCAGGACCGGGACCGCGGCCCCGCGGGCGCGCAGCTCTTCGTTGACCGCGTGCTGGCGTGCCCCGGTGGGGTCCAGGCGGTGCGGTGCGAGGTCGGCGTGCGACACGGGGCATCGGCCATCGGTCATCTGCGGTCTCCTGCGGGGGAGTCGGGGGCCGGGAAGGCGGGGGTCGTAGCCGGGGAGTGCGAGGTCGGAGAAGCCGGGGAGTGCGAGGTCGAAGGAGTCGCGGAATCGGACGTCCGGCCCGGGGAATCGGACGCCGGTGACGGCGAGTCGGCGGCGAGCTGCGGCGCCGAGAACCGCACCGGCAGCTTCGCCAGCCCCTTGGACCACGGCGAGGTGATCCACGGAAGCTGCTCCTCCGGCACCGCGATCTCCATATCGGGCAGCCGGTGGCGCAGGGTGTCCACGGCGGTGCGGGTGATCAGCCGCGCCGGATCCCGCGCCGGGCAGGTGTGCGGGCCCGCGCCGAAGGCGAGGTAGGAGCGGTTGCCGACCACCGGCCGCCCGTCCTCGGGCAACACCTCCGGATCGGCGTTGGCGCCCGCCAGGCCCAGGATGAGCATGTCCCCGGCGCGGATGTCCTGGCCGCCGAAGCGCAGATCGCGGGTGGCGTAGCGGCCGGGGAAGTTCTGGGTGGGCGGCTGGCGCCACAGCACCAGGTCCAGGGCGTCGTCGACGGTGAGATGGCCGTGGGTCAGCGAGGAGCGGAACGCGGGGTCGGTGAGCAGGATCTGGATCGTGGAGGCGATCCAGTTCACCGTGGTGTTGTTCCCCGCGACGATGATCACCACGAGGTTGTGCAGCACTTCCTCGTCGCTGAGCCCGACGGGGTGTTCCAGCAGCCAGGACGTCAGATCCGCGCCCGGCCGCCGCTTCTTCCCGGCGATCAGCTCCAGCAGAATCTGGCCCATCCGCTTGTTGGCGCCGGTGGCGGCCACGGTCGGGGCGACGATCGTGGTGAGCGTCTCGACCAGCCGCGCCCCGTTCTCCTCGTCGAGCCCCAGCAGTTCGGTGACGACCTGCAGCGGCAGGAGACGCGCGTAGCTCTCCACCAGATCCGCCGCGTGCCGGTCGGCGAACCCGGCGACCAGCCGCTCCGCGGTGGCCCGCACCGTACGGATCAGCTCATGGCCGTTGACCCGCCCCAGCGCGTCGGCCACCGCCGAGCGCATCCGGCGGTGCGCCGCGCCGTCGGCGAACAGCAGCGCCGGGCGCCAGCCCACCAGCGGCATCAGCGGGGAGTCGGCGGCCACCCGGCCCTCGCGCAGCGGGCTCCAGCGGCGCGGGTCATGGGAGAAGTACTGCTCGTCGCGGGTGAGATGGAGCAGCTCGCGGTGGCCGATGACCAGCCATGCCTCGACCCGGGGCGCGATCTCCACCGGGACCACCGGACCGTGGTCGCGGCGCATCCGCTCGTACAGGTCGGTCAGCGGACCGTCGAGCGCGGTTCCGTACAGCGGCACCCGGGTGGGGGCCGGGGCGGTCATGACGCCTCCGTGAGTGTCTCGATCAGATGCGAGACCAGCGAGATCAGCGCCTTGACCGAGGACTGGTGCTCCCGGGCGTCACAGATCACCAGCGGGGTGTGCGGGAGCAGATCGAGCGCGGAGCGCAGATCGTCCTCGCTGTGCGGCTTGCTGTCCGGGAAGGCGTTGACCGCGACGGAGAACGGCACATCCAGGTCCTCAAGATGCCCGATGGCGTCGAAGGACGCCTCCAGGTCGCGGGTGTCGACCAGCGCGAGCGCGCCCAGCGCGCCGCGCGCCAGGTCCTTCCAGGCGGGGAGGAACCGCTGCTGGCCGGGGGTGCCGAAGAGATACAGCACCAGCTCGCCGCCGAGGGTGATCCGCCCGAAGTCCAGCGCGACGGTGGTCGTGGTCTTCGACGGCCGCACCTTGGTGTCCAGCCGCGCCCCGGCCTGGCTCATCGTCGCCTCGGTGGAGAGCGGCTTGATCTCCGACACCGTGCCGATCAGCGTGGTCTTGCCGACGCCCATCGGGCCGACCACCAGGATCTTGGCGGCCCCGGCCACGCTGGACTGCACGTACATGACGGGGGTGTCGTCCATGTCGTCCATGTCGTCCGTATCGCCCGTCTCGTCCGTCTCGCCTGTCTCGTTGGTGTGGTCTGTGCGGGTCGTGCGGTCCGCGTCGCCCTGGCGGGCCGTGGGGTTCGTCTGCGTTGTGCCGTCCGTACCGGCCATCGAGATCTCAGAGCTTGCTCTCAAGCCCATCGAGCACCTTCCTCAGCAAGTCCAAATCGGCACGTTTTCGCTTGACCACCCGGATCGGCGGACGCGCCACGATGTGCCCCCAGTCGATGAGATCCGCGAGCAGCACCTGCACCACGGCCGGCGGCTGACCGAGATGGGCGGCGACCTCCGCCACCGACAGCAGCCCCTGGCAGTGGTCGGCGATCCGCCGGTACTCGGGCTGCAGATGCGGCGGCAGCGCGCTCCCGGACGCCATGACGAGCGTTTCCAGCGGCAGAGCATCCCGTGAGGAACCGGCGCGCCCCCGTGTGATCACGTAGGGGCGCACCGCGGCCGTCGTGCGTTCCTCACCGGGCGAGCTCATGACGCCGGGCGGCCCATCGGGTCCCGGGGCTGACTGCTCAGATGGGCACCGATCTTCGCGACCAGTAATTGCATCTGCTGGGCCACCAGGCCGACATCCGTCTCGGTGTCGGTGGCCACCCCCAGCGAGGCGCCCTGACCGGCCGAGGTGAACAGCACGAACCCGCTGTCGGATTCGATCATCAGCTGCCGCACCCCCGCCTCCTCGCCGAACAGCAGCGAGACGGTGGACTGGCTGGTCACCGTCAACGCGGCACAGGCGGCGGCCAGCGACTCGGCCTCGTCCACCCCGAGCCGGGACACCTCACCGGACAGTCCCTCGGCGGAGTCGTGGCCCATGCGCAGACCGTCCTCCGAGACGACGACGGCATGCCGCACCCCGGGGATCCCCGTCAGCGGACGCAGCATCCATCCCACATCGGGCAACTTGGATATGGTTCCGGCCACTACCGGCCTCCTCCTCGGTCTCGGTCTTCTCGGTCCGGACTCTTTTCCTCCGCCGGCGGTAGGGCCGCGTCCTCCGCCTCCGCCTCCACCCGTCCGCGGCGGGTGCCGGAGACGACGCTGGTGATGGAGGCGCGGGCGGCCTCCGGCGTCCAGGAGGCGCTGGTGTGCGGGGTGGGCGCGGCGCGGGCGGGGGCGTCGGAGGCGGTGGCCACATCGGCCGCGTCGGCCGTGGCGGTTCCGGAGGCCGGGCGGCGGCGGTTGCGGCGCCGGGGCAGCCCGGTGCCGAGCGGCGCGGGAGCTCCGGGGGAGTCGGGGGCGTCTTCCAGGGGCAGGCCGTTGAACGAGCCGCTTCCGGCCGGGTCCGCGGCGGCCGGGCCGAGGCCGGTGCCGCCCGCGTCGTGGCTCACCGTGCCGACGGTCACCGGCTCCACGACCACCGGCCGTTGGTCCGCCGCCCGGACCGCGCTCGTCGGCTCGGTCAGCAGCCGGTGCGGTACGAAGACCACCACCCGCGTCCCGCCGTACGCCGACGCCGTGGACAGCTCCACCCCGAAGCCCAGCTCCCGCGACCAGCGCCCGACACAGGCGAGCCCCAGCCGCGGCACGGCGCCCAGCTGGGCCAGGTCCAGACCGTCCCGGAGCTGGCCCACGGCCTTTTCCAGCACGTCCGGCGGCATGCCGAGCCCGGCGTCGTCGATCTCGATGACCGCGCCCGCCGCGACCTCCCGGACGGCGACCGCGACCTGGGTGCGGGAGGGGGAGAAGACCGTGGCGTTCTCCAGGAGTTCGGCCACCGCGTGCATCAGGCCCTCCACGGCGGGTGCCACCGCGTAGAGGGTCTGCCCGCCGTGGACGTCCACCCGGCCGAACTCCACGATGCGCGACTGCGCGCCGCGCACACAGTCGAAGAGCGACACCGGCCGGGTCTCCCGCCGCGCGGGCCAGATGCCGCACATCACCAGCAGCGTCTGGGCCTTACGGGTCATCTGGGCGGCCGCGTGGTCCGCCTTCATCACCTCGCCCATCAGCCGCGCGTCCTCGACATGCTGCTCGAGGCCGTCGAGGACCTGCTGCTGCACCATCGACATGGCGTGCATATTGCGGGCCACGGACTCGAACGACGCCTGCACGGAGTCGCGCAGCCTCCGCTCCCGGCGCGCCGCCTCGTCCAGATCGCTCTGTACGGCGGCCAGCCGCGCGACCTCTTCGCCGCGCTCGGCCGCCAGCGCGCGCTCGCGCGCGGTATTGGCTCGTTCCCGTTCGGAAACGGCTCGTTCTCGCTCGGTCGCCGTACGCGCGTCAGCCAGCGCGCGACGGAGTCTGACCACCCAGGTGAGGCACAGCGACAGCACCAGTACCAGCACCGCGGACGCGGCCACGACGACGGCCTCCGTCCCCGACAGCACCTTTGACACCTCCATCTGGGACACGGCCAGGAAAGGGCAGATACTACTGACCAACTGATCAGTCTGGTCCGGTAGTTGCCAAACTCTCACGAGTGAGCCGCCGCGTCCGCACCGGGGTCAGGGTTGGGCGACGTCCGTCCGCGGCAGGCACAACAGCAGGCGAGCCCCGCCCCGAGGGCTGGTCAGCACCGTGAGGGTGCCACCGTGGGCGTGAGCGATGTCATTGGCGATGGCGAGGCCGAGACCGGTGCCGCCGTCCTGGCGGGCCCGCGCGTCATCCAGCCGGGTGAACCGCTCGAATACGCGCTCGCGGTCGGCCTCGGGGATGCCCGGACCGTCGTCGTCCACGGCCAGTTCGACCAGGCCGCCGCGGACCGCCACGGTGATCGAGACGGTGGTGCGGGTGTGCCGGCGGGCGTTGTCGGCGAGGTTGGTGAGCAGCCGGGAGAGCTGCACCCGGCTGCCGGTCACCACGGCCGCCCGCTCCTGCTCCCCGGCCAAGGTGAGCGCGCCCGGGTGGCGCCGTACCTCCTCGGCCGCCAGCGCGCCCAGATCCACCGCCGCGGTGCGCGGCGCCTCCTGCGCGTCCAGCCGGGCGAGCAGCAGCAGATCGGAGGCGACGGCCTGCAGCCGGTCGGTGTCCCGCAGCGCCTTGTGCACGGCGGCCGGCCAGTCGGTACGCGACGGGCGGGCCAGGACCAGTTCGAGCTGGGCACGTACGGCCGCGATGGGGCTGCGCAGCTCATGCGAGGCGTCGGCCACGAACTGCCGCTGCCGGGTCATGGCCCGGTGCAGCCGGTCCAGCGTGGCGTTCATGGTCCGGGCCAGCCGGTGGATCTCGTCCCGCGCCCGGGGCACCGGCACCCGGCGGTGCAGATCGCGCTCGGTGATCTCGGTGAACTCCCGCCGCATCGCGGCGACCGGACGCAGGGCGCGCCCCACGAGCAGCCAGGTGAGCCCCGCCACGAACAGCACCAGACCGGCGGCCGCGGGCGCGGCCTGGCGCAGCAGCAGACCGGTGGCGTTGTCGACGGCGGTGGTCGAGGGGCTCACCTTCACGCTGTACGGCTGCCCGGCCTGGACGGGTTTGACAGGCTCGGCCGGAAGCATCGTGGAACCGGCCGAGTCCCGCGGCGTGGCCTCCGTCCGCCGCGAGCCGGCCTCCGTCGGCATGGTGGGGGTGACCGTCCGGCCGGAGACGTCCTTGATCGTCACCGCGCCGGGGGCGACGATGAGCGCCCGCTGCGGCGCGGGGTAGGTCTGCGCCAGCTGGCCCTTGATCGCCACGGCGGCGTTCCTGGCGTCCAGGTCGGCGCTGGCGCGGAGGTTGTGCTGCAGGGCCAGCACCAGGGCCAGCATGCACAGCCCGATCGCGAAGGCCACGGTCCCGGCGGCCGCCAGCACGGCCTTGGCGCGCACGCTCAGCCCGGACGTCAGGTGCGGGCGGCGGCGGCCCGTGTGCTCCGGGTCGTCACCGTCTGCCGGGTGTCCGACGTCCTGCCCGGCGTCCTGCCCCGCGTTCGCGATGTGCCCCGTGTCCGCCGTCCGCCCCGCGTCCGCGCCGATGTGCCCCACCGTCTCACCCTCCGTCGCGGGCCAGCAGATAGCCCGCGCCCCGTATCGTGCGGATCGACCGCCGTCCGTACGGCACATCGATCTTCCGGCGCAGGCTCCGGATATAGACCTCGACGAGATTGGCCCCGCCGTCGTACGCGGTGTCCCAGACGCTCTGCACGATCTCGGACTTGGAGACCACCTGGCCCGCGCGCCGGGCGAGGTACTCCAGCACGGCGAACTCCTTGGCCGTGAGCGTGACCTCCTCCTTCCCCCGCGCACAGGCCAACGCGGCGGGCTCCAGCCGCAGATCGCCCAGCTCCAGCACATCGGGCCGGTCCAGCCCGCCGCGCCGCACCAGGGCCCGCACCCGTGCGATCAGGACGACGAAGGAGAACGGCTTGGTCAGATAGTCGTCCGCGCCCACATCGAGCCCATCGGCCTCGTCGTACTCGCCGTCCTTGGCGGTGAGCATCAGGATCGGCGTCCAGTCGCCCTTCTCGCGCAGCCGCGAGCAGAGCTGATAGCCGGAGCATCCGGGGAGCATCACATCCAGCACGATCGCCGCGTATCCGCCGGAGCGGGCGAGCGCCAGGCCACTGAGCCCGTCCGCCGCCGTCTCGATGGTGAAACCCTCCTGCTCCAGGCCCTCGGTGAGCAGTTCGCGGAGCCGGGCGTCGTCTTCCACCACCAGTATGCGCACGCGGTCAGGATGGCATGGGCAAGCTGAGGCCCCGCTGAACCGGCAGCGGTTTCAGCGGGGCCTCAGGCGGTTCAGCGAGGACTCAGCATCGGTGCGCCACGGTGAGTGTGCCGACGGATCAAGGTCCTTCGGCAGCCGGTTCCACTCCCCGAACGAAGGAGAGCTGTGCCCATGTCTCGTTTCCTGCCTCATGCCACGTCCGCGAAGCGGCGCGGTGTCGTGCTCGCCATGGCGGCCGGTGCCCTGGCGCTGGGTGCCGCGGTCCCCGCCTCGGCTTCGTCCTCGTCCCACTCCTCGGCGTCGGCCGCCGCCTCCGCCTCCAAGGCGAAGTCGAAGCCCAGTGACACGATCATCTGCCGGGCGGTGCCGAGCGGCACGGCCGTCAAGCCCGCCAAGCCCGCCAAGCCCGCGAAGCCGGTCGAGCTGACCGAGGTGGGCAAGGCCACCGCGGGGGTCAAGGCCGACGGCAAGAAGGTCACCGTGGCGCCGAAGGGCGGCACCCGCGGGCATGGCGACGTCTGCGCCATCCCCACCCTCCCCGGCCTCCCGGGCAAGCCCGGCAAGGTGTGCACGGTCGTCATCATCAAGGGCAAGGCCGGGACCAAGGACGACGACTCCGCCGTCCCCGCCCGCCCCACGACGCCGACCAAGCCGGGCAAGCCGACCACGCCCGGTGTGCCGAGCAAGCCGGGCAAGCCCGGTAAGCCCGGTAAGCCGTCCAAGACCTGCGAGATCGTGGTGATCAAGAAGGGGCACCGCGCCGACGACCGGTCCGCGGACGCGACGAGCGCGGCGGTCGGGGCGACCCGCTCCTGAACCAACCGGCCGGCCCGTGGGGGGATCGGCCCGAACCAACCGGCCGGCCCGTGGGGGGACCGGCCACCGGCCCGGCGCGCACGGCGCGCCGGGCCCTCGCGCGTTCCGGGGGAAGCACACGTTCCGGGGGAAGCACACGTTCCGTGGGAAGCACACGCCGGGGCGAAATGTTCTCCCGTCATGTCGATCATTCACAAGACCACGATGAGTCCGACCAAGACGGAACTGCTCACGGCCTGGCTGCCCGGGCAGCCGTGGTACGCCGCCGCCGAGCGGGCGCCCGAGCTGTCGCGGGTCGGTGGCTTCCGGCTCGACGACCCGGAGGGCGAGGTGGGGATCGAGTTCATGGTGGTGCGGGACGACGCCGGTGATCGGCCCGCCTGGTACCACGTACCGATGACCTACCGCGCGGCTCCGCTCGCCGGAGCCGAGCAGGCCCTCATCGGCACGACCGAGCACGGGGTGCTGGGGCAGCGGTGGATCTACGACGGGGCGCACGACCCGGTGCTCGTGGGCCAGTTGCTCGCGCTCCTCCAGGGTCGTGCCGAGCCGCAGGCGCAGAGCGTGTCCGACACCCCCGACCCCTCCGTCACCGCCGAGGTGACCGGGGCCGGGTTCGAGGTCCCGGCCGGGGCCGCCGAGGCGGCGGCCGTCGCCAACGGGCCGGACGGCACCCGGCTGCTGCTGGGCGACGGGGTCGCCCTCCAGGTGACGCGCGTGCTGCGTCCGGAGTCCGGTGCGGAGACGGCCGGCGTCCGGGGTCATGTCAGCGCGGGCTGGCGGCTGTCGGAGGACGGCGAGGCCCGCGGCCGGTTCGCCGTGCTCCACGACACGGCGTCCTGACGCGCCGTCGGGCTCATGAGCGCGGCAGGAGCGCGGGCGGTGGCCGGTGCTCCCGCCGCGGTCATCAGGCAGCCACCGAGCCGATAGATCCAATGAATTGATGCCGCAGAGGCGAAGCTAGGTGGATTCCGCCGCCTATATTGACGTGTTCCTCTTATAGATCCTACCTTTCCCGGGGCCACTCCACGAGTTCCAGCAGGGTTCCAACAGGTTCCAGCAAGGTTCCGCAGGGAGGGACATGTCGGAGTACGTACGCTCACGCACCCGGACCGCCCAAGCCGCCCAAGCCGCCCGGACGGCCCGGACCGCCCGCAAGGCCCCCGGATTCGCCGCCGTCGCGGCCGTCCTCGCCACCCTCGGCGCCGCCTTCGGCGGCACCGCCGACGCCGTCGCGCGGGCGCCGCTCCCCGCCGCCGATGTGTATGTCGCGCCGAACGGCGACGACCGCGCGCCCGGCACCCGCACCGCCCCCGTCCGCACCCCCGAGCGCGCCCGCGACCTCGTACGGAAGCGCGTCCCACACCAGAAAACCGACCTCACGGTGCACCTCGCGCCGGGTACGTACCGCCTCGCCCGGCCGCTCGTCCTCGACTCCCGTGACTCCGGGGGCAAGGGGCACCGCGTCATCTGGCAGGGCGGCAAGGGCACCGTGTTCAGCGGCGGCCGGGCCGTCCAGCGCTGGAAGCCGGTCAAGGGCAGGTCCGGGCTGTGGTCGGCGTCCGCGCCGGCCGGGCTGGACAACACCCGGCAGCTGTATGTGAACGGCGTCCGTGCCCAGCGGGCGCGCGGGCCGATACCGGTGACGCTCACGTCCACCGCCACCGGCTACACCGCGTCCGCCGACACCCTCGCCCGCTGGCGCAACCCGTCGGACATCGAGTTCGTCTACCCCAGCGGTGAGGCGCTGTGGAACGTCCAACAGTACGGCCTCGGCCCCTGGACCGAACCGCGCTGCCCGATCGGCTCGATGAGCGGCACCACCGTCACCATGGCCCAGCCGTGCTGGGACAACTCCACCAGGCGCGTGGAGTTCCCCGACATCCCCGGCCGCAGCATCAACATGGTCGGCCCCGCCAAGCTCACCAGTGACGCACTGCCCGGCTATGTCGAGAACGCCTTCGAGGTGCTCGACCAGCCCGGGGAGTGGTACCTCGACCGGCACACCCGCACCGTCTACTACCGCCCGCGCGCCGGGGAGAACCCGCGCACCGCGGATATAGAGGCACCGGTCCTGGAGAAGCTGGTCGACGGGCGGGGCACCGGAAGCGCGCCGCTGCACGACATCGCCCTGCGAGGCATCCAGTTCTCGTACGCCACCTGGCTCACCCCCTCCTCGCCCGAGGGCTTCTCCGAGGTGCAGGCGGGCTACACGGTGACCGGCAAGGAGGGCTGGAAGACCCAGGGGCTGTGCGAGTACACCCCGGGCGGCACCTGCCCGTACGCGTCCTGGACCAGGATGCCCGGCAACGTGGCCATCAGCCACGGCCGTGACCTGGAGTTCTCCGACAACGCCTTCGTCCACCTCGGCGCGGCCGGGCTCGAACTCGGCACCGGAACGCAGAACACCACCGTGCGCGGCAATGTCTTCACCGACATCTCCGGCAACGGCATGGAGATCGGCGGGGTCGACGCCCCCCGGCCCGGCAGCGACGCCGACCTCACCCGCAAGGTGTCGGTGACCAACAACCACCTCTACGCGCTGCCCCGCGAGTACCACGGCGGTGTCGCCATCCTCAACGGCTACACCCAGCACAACACCATCGCCCACAACCAGATCGACCACGTCGGCTACTCGGCGATCTCCATGGGCTGGGGCGGCTGGCCCGACAAGATCGGCAAACCGGCCACCGCCAATGTGTCGCACGACAACGCGGTGGCCAACAACCTCATCCACGACTACATGCAGGCCCTCGACGACGGCGCGGGCGTCTACACCCAGGGCCTCACCGGCAGTTCCCTCGACAACGGCGAGAAGATCACCGGCAATGTCATCCACGACGGGTGGGGGCTGGGCCGGACCGTCTACACCGACAACGGCTGCACCTACGTCACGGTCGAGGGCAACGTCCTCTACGGCGCCCAGGCCAACGTCCTCAGCGCACATGTCGACTACCGCGACGACCTCGGCAACAACGACCCGACCCGCATCGTCGGCAACTACTGGGAGCAGGGCGACCGCGACGGCAATGACAAGGGCGTGGTGACCAGCGGCAACCACATCCTGGCCGACCCCTCGAAGGCACCGGCCGACATCGTGGCCGCGGCCGGTCTCGAACCCCGCTACCGGGGGCTGCTCGACCGCACGTTCGCCACTCGCTCGGTGCCCGAAGCACCCACCCGGGTGGGCGACTTCGCGGCGGACGGCTCGGCGTACGTCACCTGGAACCCGTCGTACGTCGAGGGCGGGTCCCCGGTCACCTCGTACGCCGTCACCGCCACCGCCACCAACGGCAGCCACACCGTCTCCACCACCGTCCCGGCGGCGCGCTTCAAGCGCACCGCGTACGCGGTGGTCGACGGGCTCACCAACGGCACGCCGTACACGGTGACCGTCACCGCCCGGAACCAGGTGGGGCAGAGCGAGCGGTCGCTGGCCGCCGCCCCCGTCACGCCCACCGCCGACGGCCCCGGCGCCCTGCCCGCCGTCTCCACCGGCGTGAAGGCCAACGCGGAGGCCACGGCCGCCAGGCTGTCCTGGACCCCGCCCAAGACCACCGGCGACACCCCCGTCATCGGCTACCGGATCACCGTCTCCGACGGCCGCACCATCACGGTGACCGGGCGCGACGTCCTGGCGGCCCAGCCCCGGGCCAAGGGGATGCTGCGGGTGATCGGCAAGCTGCGTCCGGCCACCGCGTACACCTTCTCGATCGCGGCGGTGACGGCCACCGGCACCGGACCGTCCGCCGAGGTGTCCGTCACGACCCCGTCCGAATAGGGACGCGACCCCGTCCAGTGAGGGCAGGAAAGCTCAAATCCTGCTCTGAAACCGCGTCGATCCGGGTTCATCACCGTTCAGAAGGACAAAACTGACGGTAAGTGAGTAGTGCGGATGGACTCGGATGGACAGGGATGGACGGGGGCATTCCGATGTGGGCCATATCCAGACGCCCCGCCTCGGCGGAGCCACAGGAGGCGGCGGGCCAGGCGCTGGACCTCTATGACATCGCCTATCTGGTGGGCGGGCGGCGGTGGGTGATCCAGACGCTCCTGATCGCGCTTCAGGAGCGGGAGGTGATCACCCTCCGCCGCTCCCGGATACACGCCAAGGCGGCGGGGGAGGCCGGGCACCCGGTCGAGCGCGCGCTCATCGCGCTGTGCCCCCGCTCGAAGCCGGTGGACCGCGTGGTCCCCACGCTGCTCGGTGGACCCGAGCTGGAGGCGATCCGAGACCGGCTCGCCGCCGGCGGTCTGCTCACCCGGCTCCGGGGCCGCCCCACCCGCACCGGCCGGCGCCGCGTGGAGGCGGCCGTGCGGGAGGGGGCGCTCCCCTCGTACGTCTTCCACGGCCCCGTCGTCCTCCCGGAGCCGGCGCGGCGCAAGGCCGTCAGCGCGGCGATCCCCATCCCGAACGGCGATCCGGCCTACTGGGAGCGGCACACCCTCATCGCCTACGACCCCGGCTACCCCGACCACGTGTCCTTCTACGAGACGCACTCGTGGGGCGACGGCCACGGCGGAGGCGTCGGCGGAGGCCACGGGGGCGGCCACGGCGGTGGCTACGGCGGCGACCACGGTGGTGGCCACGGCGGCGGCCACCACTCCTGCGGCGGCGGTGGTGGTGGCGGGGGCGGCAGCGACTAGGCCGCCGTCAGGTGGTGGCCGCGTCCTCGTAGGGGGTGGGACAGCCATGTGTGGCGGTCACGGCGGTCAGCAGCACCACCGAGTCCTCCAACGCCCGCAACCCGTGCCGCTCATGCGGGATCTCCTGCACCTGGCCCGCGATGAGATCCATCCGGTCGCCGCCGCCGGTCAGCCGTACATGCCCGTGCAGCACCTGGAGACTGGCCGCCGGAGGAGCGTTGTGCTCATCGAGCTCACAGCCGGAGACCATGGCGATCACGCTCTGCCGCAGCGGGCCGTCGTGCAGGAACAGATGTGCGCTGCGCCCGTGCGGATCGGCCTTGGCCTGGTCCAGATGGTGGCGCGCGAGCGTGGTGAGGTCATCCATGAGTGCCCCTCGAACGGTCCGGTCTGATCGTTGGCGGGTTCCCTCAATCCTCACCGGCTAGCGTGGTGGGCGCCAGTTAGCAGCCGCGCCGTACGACCGCGCCGTGGAGAGAGGTACCGCAGCAGTGGCCGACTACCTGACCGTACTGACCACGACCGACACCCCCGAGAAGGCCGAGTCGCTGGCCCGCGGGGCGATCGAGGCCCGGCTGGCGGCCTGTGCGCAGATCAGCCAGCCCGTGACATCCGTGTACCGGTGGGAGGGGGAGGTCGAGACGGCGGCCGAGTGGCAGGTGCTGTTCAAGACCACCGCCGCGCGCTACGACGAACTGGAGGCCCATATCCGCGAGGCGCACGACTACGAGACGCCCGAGGTCATCGCCACGCCCATCGTGAACGGCAGCGAGGACTATCTGGCGTGGGTGGTGTCGGAGACCACGATCGGCTGACGGCGCCCGGCGCCCGGAGGCGAGGGCCGAGGGGGCTCAGCGGGAGCCGGAAGCCCCCCGCCCCGCCAGCGCCCGCTCGATCCCCCGCTCCCGCGGCCCCAGGAAGTGCGGATCCGGCTCGAACGCCGCGTCCAGGGCCGCCTTGCCCGCCGCCACGACCTCCCGGGTCCCACCGAAGTACCAGGTCATATCGTGCGGCTCGTCGACCGCGACCCCGTACGCGTCGATCCCGGCCGCCCCGCACAGCGCCAGCGCCCGCCGCACATGGAACCCCTGGCTCACCAGCACCGCCTTGTGCACCCCGAAGACCCGCCGGGCCCGGCTGCAGGAGTCCCAGGTGTCGAAGCCCGCGAAGTCGCTCACGATCCGCCGGTCCGGGACCCCGCGCTTGACGAGATAGGCGCGCATCGCGTCCGGTTCGTCGTAGTCATGGCGGCTGTTGTCCCCGGTGACCAGCAGCGCACGGACCCTGCCGTCCCGGTAGAGCCGTACGGCGGCGTCCAGCCGGTGCGCCAGATATGGCGACGGCTCCCCGTTCCACAGCCCCGCCCCGAAGACCACGCCCACCGGCGCCGAGGGCACATCGGCGACCGTATGGATCCGGTCGTCCGTGCTCAGCCGCAGCCAGGTCGCGGGGAGCAGCGCCAGTACGCAGACGAGGACGCCCCCCTGCACCAGCCGCCGCCACCCCCGCCGAGTCCGCGGCAACCGCCCCCGCACCCACCCCCGCATGCTCTCCCCCTCTTCGCATCACCGATCCGGTCGCGCTGTGGGACGCGGGAGAGGGGGCGGCGGTTGCGTCGGTTACTTGGCCGTTTCCTCCTGATCCTCTTCGGGCTCATCCACGAAATCGGTCGTCTCGAGCTCGAAGCCGAACGGCGCGGGGATGGGCAGCGGCTTACCGAACGGGACCGTCATACGGGCGAGGTAGCCGTGGTCCGAAGGGTCCCAGAAGGCCGTGATCTCTTCGGTCTGCATGTCGAGCACGAGGTAGACCGGCACATGGCGACCGTAGACCTCGAGCTTCTCCTGCCAGTCGACATCCCGGGTGGAGACGGACGTGAGCTCGGCGACGAGGGACAGCGCCGCGCCGTCCACATGGCGTGCGTCACCCACGAACGCCTTCAGGTCCGCGACGTGAAGATCCGGGCCGTAGGCGCGCTCGGATGTGGGGAAGCTGAAGAGGAAGGGGGATGTATCGGCGTCATGGCCCTCGGGGACATGGGGGGCGAGCTGCAGGCGCAGTGACCTCATGTGCCGCTTGTAAAACGGCCTCGACCACGGCGACACGACGATCTTCCCCCTGATGAGCTCGGCCTTGTAGCCGTCCGGTGTATTCAGTTCTTCCGTGGTACGGAGCAGTTCCTCGAACTCCGTGCGCAGGGCCTTTCGGGGCCCCTCGGCTGCCGGTGTGTCTTCTGTGGTCATCGGCCGCTCCAATATCGCGGTCACCGTGTCCTCCATCTGCTACGGAGCGTACTGTCTCGCTCACCGTAGCGACGGCCCCCCGGTGGTATCCGTCTTCCGTTCGCATTACCCCCACAAGGGTGATGCATCCGCTCCCGCATAGCCTTGACCAGTCATTCCGCACCGCCGAGGACCAGCAGGTGATCCCCTCCATGCCCCCGATCCCCACCGCAGAGCTCCATCTCCACATCGAGGGCACCCTGGAGCCCGATCTTGCCTTCGCGCTCGCCGAGCGCAACGGGGTCGAGTTGCCGTACGCCACCCAGGAGGAGCTGCGGGCCGCGTACTCCTTCAGCGATCTGCAGGACTTCCTGAACCTCTACTACGCGCTGATGACCGTCCTGCGCACCGAGGACGACTTCGCCGACCTCACCCACGCCTATCTCGCCCGCGCCCGTGAGCAGGGTGTGCGCCATGCCGAGATCTTCTTCGATCCGCAGGCGCACACCGCGCGCGGTGTCGAGATCGACGCGGTCATCCGCGGGATCGGCCGCGCGCTGGACGCGGCGCCGGGGACGTACGGCATCACCACGCGCCTGATCATGTGCTTCCTGCGCGACGAGAGCGCCGAGTCGGCCCTGGAGACGTTCGAGGCGGCCCGCCCTCACCTGGACCGGATCGCCGCCGTCGGCCTGGACTCGGCGGAGGTCGGGAACCCGCCGTCGAAGTTCCGCGAGGTGTACGCGCTCGCGCGGGAGGCCGGGCTGAAGTGTGTCGCGCACGCGGGGGAGGAGGGGCCGCCCGCGTATGTGTGGGAGGCGCTGGACATCCTCGGCGTGGACCGCGTCGACCACGGGGTGCGCTGCCTGGAGGACGAGGCGCTGGTGGCCCGGCTGGTGGCGGACCGGACCCCGCTGACCGTCTGCCCCCTGTCGAACGTCCGGCTGCGCGTCGTGGACCGCCTGGCGGACCATCCGCTGCCCGCGATGCTGGACGCCGGTCTGCTGGTGACGGTCAACTCCGACGACCCCGCCTACTTCGGCGGCTACGTGGCCGACAACTTCACCGCCGTACGGGACGCGCTCGGCCTCGACGAGACCACCCTGCGCACCCTGGCCCGCAACTCCTTCGAGGCCGCCTTCCTGGACGAGGAGACGCGGGCGGCGTACCTGAAGGAGGTCGAGAGCTGGAGCCGGGGCTGACCGGGGCGATCAGCCCTCGGCCAGCTCCAGCCGCACCGCGCACACCTTGAACTCCGGCATCCGCGACACCGGATCCAGCGCCGGGTTCGTCACCGTGTTGGCCCGCCCCGGCCCCGCCCAGTGGAACGGCATGAACACCGTGTCCGGCCGGATGTCCCGGCTGATGCGGGCCGGGGCCACGGCGCGGCCGCGCCGGGAGACCACCGCGATCGGCACGCCCTCGGCCGCCCCGAGCCGCTCGGCGAGCAGCGGATGGAGCTGGACGTAGGGGCCGGGCGCGGCCTCGTTGAGCTCGCTGACCCGCCGGGTCTGGGCGCCCGACTGGTACTGGGCCAGCACCCGGCCCGTCGTCAGCAGCACCGGATAGGCGGCGTCCGGCTCCTCCGCGGCCGGGCGATGGCTCACGGGGGCGAAGCGGGCCCGCCCGTCGTCGGTGGCGAACCGGTCGAGGAACAGCCGCGGCGTACCGGGATGCGGGCCGGGCCGCTCGGCGCCCTCCGAATGGGGCCCCTCGGTGCCCGTACGGGCGCTCTCCTCCGCGCGCTCCGGGCAGGGCCAGAACACCCCGTCCTCCTCCGCGATCCTCCGGTACGTGATGCCCGAGTAGTCCGCCGGGCCCCCGGCCGAGGCCCGCCGCAGCTCCTCGAAGACCTCCTCCGCGTCGGCCGGGAACCCCTTCTCCCAGCCGAGCCGGGCCGCGAGCCCGCCCAGCACCGACAGATCCGTGCGGACGCCCGGCGGCGGGGTGAGGGCCGCCCGGCGGAGGATGACCCTGCCCTCCAGGTTGGTCATGGTCCCGGTCTCCTCGGCCCACTGGGCCACCGGCAGGACCACATCGGCGAGCGCGGCGGTCTCCGAGAGCACGACGTCGGCGACCGCCAGGAAGTCCAGCGATCGCAGCCGGGACTCCACATGGGCCGCGCGCGGGGCGGAGACCAGCGGGTTGGAGCCCATCAGCAGCAGCGCCCGGACGTCCCGTCCGAGCGCGTCCAGGAGCTCGTACGCGCTGCGCCCCGGCCCGGGGAGGGCGTCGGGCTCGACGCCCCATACGGCCGCCACATGGGCGCGCGCGGCCGGGTCGGCCAGCTTGCGGTAGCCGGGCAGCTGATCGGCCTTCTGGCCGTGTTCGCGGCCGCCCTGGCCGTTGCCCTGGCCGGTCAGGCAGCCGTAGCCGGACAGCGGGCGGCCCGCGTGGCCGGTGGCCAGGCACAGGTTGATCCACGCGCCGACGGTATCGGTGCCCTTGGACTGCTGCTCGGGGCCCCGCGCCGTCAGCACCATCGAGTTCTCGGCGTCGCAGAACATCGTGACCGCCTTACGGAGGTCGGGGACGGGGACGCCGGTGATCCGCTCCACCAGCTCCGGCCAGTGGGCCATCGCGGCGGCCCGCGCCTCGGGCCAGCCGCTGGTGCGCCGTTCGACGAACTCCTCGTCCACCCGGCCCTCCGCGACCACCAGGTGCAGCAGCCCCAGCGCGAGCGCGAGATCGGTGCCGGGGCGCGGCGCCAGATGCAGATCCGCCTGCTCCGCCGTACGGGTGCGCCGGGGGTCGACCACGATCAGCCGGCCGCCCGCCTCCTTCAGCTCGGTCAGATAGCGCAGGGCGGGCGGCATGGTCTCGGCCAGGTTCGAGCCGACGAGGACGACGCATCCGGTGCGGGCCACGTCCGCCAGCGGGAACGGCAGCCCGCGGTCCAGACCGAAGGCCCGCTGATGGGCGGCGGCGGCCGAGGACATGCAGAACCGGCCGTTGTAGTCGATCTGCGAGGTGCCGAGCACCACCCGGGCGAACTTCCCCAGCGCGTACGCCTTCTCGTTCGTCAGCCCGCCGCCGCCGAAGACCCCCACCGCGTCCCGGCCGTGCGCCCGGCCGGCGGCCGCCAGGCCCTCGGCGATCCGGTCGAGGGCCTCCTCCCAGGTGGCCGGTTCGAGCCGACCGGAGTCAGGGCGGCGGACCAGCGGCTCGGTCAGACGCACCCGGGAGGAGAGCACAGCGGGCGCGGTGCGGCCCTTACCGCAGAGCGCGCCGCGGTTGACGGGGAAGGCGGTGCGCTCGATGACCTCGACGCCACCCGTCTCCCCATCCGGTGGCACCGGGCGCAGCGTCATCCCGCACTGCAGCGAACAGTAAGGGCAGTGCGTGTCGACGGGTGCGGGGTCGGGGGCGGGGTCGGGGGCGAGGGAGTGCTCCCCGGGAACGTGCGCCATGCCGAGGAGGGTGCTACGGCCGTGTTACGACCCGCGTCGCCCCGGATTACGCCTGCGGGAAGCGGACCTCAGCGCGGTGTCCGGCGGCCGGTGATATCGGCGCAACCACCCGTCACGGCCGCGCAACGGCGGTGCAATCTGCCGCTGCCAGGCTCTGGCCATGACGCCCCACTCCGGTTCTCCTGGCCCCGACAGCACGGCGGACTTCGACAGTGTCCAGCGGCTCATGACCCGGTTCACCGCACAGCTCACCACCCAGCTCGACCGGCTGGGCCACGGCCACCGCCCTGGCGGCCACCCTGGCGGCCATCAGGGCAGCCGCCAGGGTGGCCGCGACCGGCCGCCGACGCTCGTCGCCGTCGCCCACGGCAGCCGGGACCCCGAGGCGCTGCGCACCGTGACCGCACTCCTGGACCGCGTCCGCGCGCTCCGCCCCGGACTGCCCGTACGTCTCGGCCATATCGAGCTCAACCAGCCGCTGCTGACCGACACGCTGGCCGCGCTGCGCGGTGAGGCCGTGCTCGTCCCGCTGCTCCTGAGCCGCGGCTACCACACCAAACAGGACATCCCGGACGCCGTCGCCGCCGCGCCCCACCTCGCCGCCCGGATCGCCGCCCCGCTCGGCCCGGACCCGCTGCTCGCCGAGGCGCTGCACGCCCGGCTGACGGAGGCGGGCCACCGGGCCGGGGCTCCGTACGGCCCGGGCGCGGCGGCTCCGTACGGGACCAGCGCGGCGGCTCCGTACGGGACCGGTGCCGGGGCTCCGTGCGGGACCGGCGCCGGGGCTCCGGACAGGACTGCCGCCGCGGGCGTCGCGGCTCCGCACCGGGTGGGCGTCGTCCTGGCCGCGGCGGGCTCCCGCGACCCGGATGCGGCCGTCGACGTGGCCCGGACCGCCGCCCTGCTCAGCGCCCGGCTCGGCGGTGTGCCCGTCCTGCCCGGCTACGCCTCCGGCTCCGGGCCCACCGTGCCCGAGGCCGTACGGGCCCTGGCCGCCCTCGGCCATGACCGGATCGCCGCCGCCTCCTACTTCACCGCACCCGGCCGCTTCGCCACGCAGTGCGCGAACGCCGTTGAGAACATGAGCGCCACCCCCGGGGTCGCGGCCGCCCCGCTCGGCGCCCATCCGGCGGTGGCGCGTCTCATACTGCGCCGGTACGAACAGACCCTCGCCTTTGCGCCCTTGTCACCCCCGGCGGCTACCGTCGGTGTATGAGTCGCAGCGCACCACCTGATCCGGATCCGGCCCCTCCGACCGGTGCCCCCGAGGCCGACATCGGCCACGTGCCCGGTTACGCCCCGGCGGACCTCGAGCGCTGGGCGTCCGAGCCCGACAAGCGGCCGGGCCGGACCGCCTTCCAGCGGGACCGGGCGCGGGTGCTGCACTCCGCCGCGCTGCGCAGGCTGGCCGGGAAGACCCAGGTGGTGTCCGCCGCACCGGCCGCCGACCCCGGCCCTGCCGGGCGCGCCCTGGCCTTCGACGCCACGCCCCGCACCCGGCTGACCCACTCCCTGGAGTGCGCCCAGGTGGGCCGTGAGCTGGGGGCCGCCCTCGGCTGCGACCCGGATCTGGTGGAGACCGCCTGCCTCGCCCATGACCTCGGCCATCCGCCGTTCGGGCACAACGGCGAGCGGGTGCTCAACAAGATCGCCGAGCCCTGCGGCGGCTTCGAGGGAAACGCGCAGTCGCTGCGGCTGCTGGCCCGGCTCGAACCGAAGCGGTTCATCCCCGGCCCGGAGGCCGGTGAGCCGGTGAGCGTCGGCCTCAACCTCACCCGCGCCGCGCTGGACGCCGCCACCAAGTACCCCTGGCCGCGCGGCGGCCATCCGTACAGCCCCCGCTCCCCGAAGTTCGGGGTCTACGAGGACGACCTCCCGATCTTCGCGTGGTTCCGGCAGGGCGCCCCCGAGGGCCGTAAGACCTTCGAGGCCCAGGTCATGGACTGGGCCGACGATGTCGCCTACTCGGTGCACGACGTCGAGGACGGGCTGCACGCGGGCCATCTCGACCCCGAGAGCCTGCTCGCCGAGCCCGAGCGCCGCGAGGTCTTCGCCGTCGCCGCCGATCGCTACGCCCCGGGGGCCGAGCCCGGCGAGCTGGCCGAGGCGCTGGACCGGCTGCTGGGCCAGGAGTGGTGGCCGCATCGCTACGACGGCTCGTCGGTCGCCCAGGCCCGTCTCAAGGACGCCACCAGCCAGCTCATCGGCCGCTTCTGCCTGGCCGCCGAGGGCGCCACCCGCGCGGCGTACGGCACGGGCCGCTTCACCCGCTACCACGCCGAGCTGGTCGTCCCCCGCGCCGCCCGCCTGGAGTGCGCGGTCCTCAAGGCGGTCGCCGACCGGTATGTCATCCAGCGCGCCGACCAGGAGCTGGTCCGGGCCGATCAGCGCGTCGTCATCGCCGAGCTGGGCGAGGCCCTGATCGCCCGCGCCCCCGTCGGCCTGGACCCCCAGTTCCGCGCGCTCTTCGACGCGGCCGGGGACGACCGGGGCCGGCTGCGGGCGATCGTCGACCAGATCGCCTCCCTGACCGACACCTCGGCCCGGTGGCTCCATGCCCGGCTCACCTCGTGATCCGCCGCCCGCCGGATCCGGCTTGCGTGCACACGTCCGGCGTACGGGCCCTTCCGGACGCACGCGCGGTGCGGGAGGCTCCCCTGTGACAGAGCTTTCGGCACAGCTTTCGGCACAGCTTTCGGGCACAAATTCCCGGCACAGCCATGGGCGCAGCATGTGGCACCGCTTTCGGAGCACGACCTGACGCGACCGGGGTAAGGCACTCATAGAGGCACTGCTCGGCACTGCTCGGCAGCGAGGAGGACACAAGTGGTCGACGCACACCAGACATTCGTCATCGTCGGAGGGGGGCTGGCCGGGGCGAAAGCCGCGGAAACCCTGCGAGCGGAGGGCTTCACCGGGCGGGTGATCCTCATCGGTGACGAGCGCGACCACCCCTATGAACGGCCCCCGCTGTCCAAGGGCTTCCTCACCGGCAGCCAGGAGCGCGACAGCGTCTTCGTCCACGAGCCCGCCTGGTACGCCCAGGCCGATATCGAGCTCCACCTCGGCCTGCCCGCCGTCCACCTGGACCGCGCCGCCAAGGCCGTGACCCTGGGCGACGGCACCCGGGTCCACTACGACCGGCTGCTGCTGGCCACCGGCGCCGAGCCGCGCCGTCTCGACATCCCCGGCACCGATCTGGCCGGGGTCCACCATCTGCGCCGGCTCGCCCACGCCGAGCGGCTCAAGGGCGTCCTGACGACCCTCGGCCGGGACAACGGCCAGCTGGTCATCGCGGGCGCCGGCTGGATCGGCCTCGAAGTCGCGGCCGCCGCCCGCGGCTACGGCGCCGAGGTGACCATCGTCGAGCCCGAGCCCACCCCGCTCCACCCCGTCCTCGGCCCCGAGCTGGGCGCCCTCTTCGCCGACCTCCACGGCGAGCACGGGGTCCGCTTCCACTTCGGTGGCCGCCTTACCGAGATCACCGGCCAGGACGGCATGGTGCTGGCCGCCCTCACCGACGACGGCGAGGAGCACCCCGCCCACAGCGTCCTGGCCGCCATCGGAGCCGCCCCGCGCACCGCCCTCGCCGAGGCCGCGGGCCTGGAGGTGGTGGACCGCGCGGCGGGCGGCGGCATCGCGGTCGACACCTCGCTGCGCACCAGCGACCCCGACATCTTCGCCGCGGGCGACGTCGCCGCCGCCCCGCTCGGCTTCCTCGAGGGCACCCCCGTACGGGCCGCGCTGCCGCAGAGCGCCCGGCTGCGCGTCGAGCACTGGGCCAACGCGCTGAACGGCGGCCCGGCGGCGGCCCGCGCCATGCTCGGCCAGGACGTCGCGTACGACCGGGTGCCGTACTTCTTCTCCGACCAGTACGACGTCGGCCTGGAGTACTCCGGCTACGCCCCGCCCGGCTCATACGACCAGGTGCTGGTGCGCGGCGACGTCGGCAAGCGGCAGTTCATCGCCTTCTGGCTGAACGACGGCCGGCTCCTCGCGGGTATGAACGTCAACGTCTGGGACGTCACCGAATCGATCCAACGGCTCATCCGCGGCGGCGACCAGCTCGACACCGTGGCCCTGGCCGACCCGTCCGTCCCGCTGACCTCGCTGCTCCCGTAGGCCCTGGGGCACGCTCCCGTAGGCCCTCGGGCACGCTCCCGTAGGCCCCCGAGCACGCTCCCGCCGGGGTACGGCAGGCGACGGACAGCCATGTCGGACCCCGGCCGTAGAATTCGGGCGTGGCAGGCAGGATCAACGATGACGACGTGAAGGCGGTGCGGGCAGCGGTCCCGATCGACGCCGTCGTGTCCGAATACCTCCAGCTGCGCAACGCGGGGGGTGGCAATCTCAAGGGCCTGTGCCCCTTCCATGACGAGAAGTCCCCGTCCTTCCAGGTCAGCCCCAGCAAGGGGCTCTACTACTGCTTCGGCTGCCAGGCGGGCGGCGACACCGTCGACTTCGTCATGAAGATCGACCACCTCTCCTTCGCCGAGACGATCGAGCGGCTGGCCTCCCAGGCCGGCATCACCCTGCGCTACGAGGAGGGCGGCTACACCCCCGGCCGCCAGCAGGGGGAGCGCACCCGGCTGGTCGAGGCCCATAAGGCGGCCGCGCAGTTCTATGTGGAGCAGCTGGAGCGCCCCGAGGCGGAGATCGGCCGCACCTTCCTGGCCGAGCGCGGCTTCGACCAGGCCGCCGCGCAGCACTTCGGCGTCGGCTACAGCCCGGCCGGCTGGGACCACCTCGTCCGCTTTCTGCGCGGCCGCGGCTTCACCGACAAGGAGCTGATCCTCTCCGGGCTCGTCCAGGAGGGCCGGCGCGGCCCCATCGACCGCTTCCGGGGCCGCCTGATGTGGCCGATCCGGGACATCTCCGGCGAGGTCGTCGGCTTCGGCGCCCGCAAGCTGCGCGACGACGACAACGGCCCGAAGTACCTCAACACCCCCGAGACCCCGCTCTACCGCAAGTCCCAGGTCCTCTACGGCATCGACCTCGCCAAGAAGGACATCGCCAAGGCCAGCCGCGCGGTGGTGGTCGAGGGCTATACGGACGTCATGGCCTGCCATCTCGCGGGGGTCACCACCGCCATCGCCACCTGCGGTACCGCCTTCGGCGGCGACCACATCAAGATCCTCCGACGGCTCCTTATGGACAACGCGGGCGCGGAGGTCGTCTTCACCTTCGACGGCGACGCGGCCGGGCAGAAGGCGGCCCTGCGCGCCTTCGAGGACGACCAGCGGTTCGCCGCCGAGACCTCCATCGCGATCACGCCCGACGGGATGGACCCGTGCGAACTGCGCCTGGCCCGCGGCGACGAGGCCGTGGCGTCCCTGGTCGACAGCCGTACGCCGCTGTTCGCCTTCGCGCTGAAGTCGATCGTCTCCCGGTACAACCTGGACACCGAGGAGGGGCGCATCGCCGCCGTCGACGAGGCGGTGCCGGTCGTCGCGGCGATCAAGAACCCCGGGCTGCGGGACCGCTATGCGATCCGGCTGATCGGGATGGTCGGCATCGCCACCCAGGCGGAGGAGCAGTCGATCATCCGCCGGGTGCGCGGGCTGGCCCGCAGCAGGCAGAACGGCGGCCCGGGCGGCCCCGAGCACGGTGGCCGCGGCGATCAGCGCGGCGGCGGCCTGGGCGGGTCCCGGTACGGCGGCGGCCGCGGTGACCAGCGGGGCGGCGGCCATGGCGGCCCAGGTGGGCAGGGCGGGCAAGGTGGCCATGGCGGGCCCGGCGGCGGCCCTGGTGCCGGCGGCGCGCCGCCGGTCCCGCGCGGTCCCGCGCTGAATCTGCGCAGCCCCGCCCACCGCGTCGAGCGCGAGCTGCTCAAGCTGGCGCTTCAGCATCCGGACCTGGTCTCCCCGGCCTTCGACGCCTACGGCATCGACGAGTTCACCGCCCCGCCGTACGCGGCGGTGCGCCGCGCCATCGAGGACGCGGGCGGTACGGCCGCCGCGGACGCCGACTATCTCGCCCGGGTCCGGGAGGTGGCGCCCGACGACACGGTCCGGGCGATGGTCACCGAGCTCGCCGTCGAGCCGCCGCACACCCGCCGCGACCCGGACGAGGTGTACGCGGGCGTGCAGTTGGTGGCCGTCCGGCTGGCCGCGGTGAATCAGCGCGTGACCGAGGTGCGGGGCGCCCTCCAGCGCCTGGGGCAGCATGCGGACCCCGCCCATCTCGCCGCCGTGCAGAACGAGCTGTGGGTGCTGCAGCAGTACGGCCAGTCCCTCCGGGACCGGGGCGCGGCGGCCCTGTAGGCCGAGCGGGCGCTCGGCGCAGCGAGGTCGGTGAGGGCGGCAGGGGGCCGATGGATGGGTTCCGGCCAGCCCGTTCATGGCTCGGCGGGCGGGCCGGAGGGGGCGCTGTAGCCGCCGGGTAGTCGTACGGTCACGGGCCGCTGAGCAAAAAGTGCTCGCACGCCCCTCGTGGCGGGCCTGTGTCGTACTCCACACTGGGGTGCGGTGCCTGAGTCCTCGGAGCGCGGCGGTGTTGGTCAGGTAGGGCCGGAATCCCCCGCAGATCCGCTCATGATGTACGGGACGGACGGCGGCGCGGCCGCCGTGCCGTGCCCGATCGTTCTGCCCCCTCAGCAGCGATCACCCTGGAGGTCGCCCCCGTGCAGACCCAGACCCTCACCGACGCGGCCCTCGCGGCCTCGCCGCACCCCGTGTCCGCCCGCCCGCCCGGCGTCGCACCGGTAGCGCCGGCCGTGCCCGAGGACCCGGCGGACCTCGCCCCGGAGGGTGCACCGGAGAGCGACCAGGACGCCGCACCGGACGCCATGGCCGACCTGGCCGCCGGCCCCGACTCCAACTCCGATTCCGACTCCGCTCCCGACTCCGGCCCCGAAGCGGAATCCGTCGAGCCGGTCGAGCCCGTCGAGAGCGCCGATACCGTCGTAGAGCCCGTCGAACCGATCGAACCGATCGAGCCGCCCGCCCGCGCCGACACCAGTGGCCCCTCCGCCGACCTCTTCCGCCAGTACCTCCGCGAGATCGGGCGGATACCGCTGCTCTCCGCGGTCGAGGAGGTCGAGCTGGCCCGCCGGGTCGAGGCGGGCCTCTTCGCCGAGGAGAAGCTCGGCAACACCCCCGACCTCGACTCCCAACTCGCCGTGGACCTCGACCGGTTGGTGGTCCTGGGCCGGATGGCCAAGCGCCGCCTGATCGAGGCCAACCTCCGCCTCGTCGTCTCCGTCGCCAAGCGCTATATCGGCCGCGGCCTGACCATGCTCGACCTGGTCCAGGAGGGCAATCTCGGCCTGATCCGCGCGGTCGAGAAGTTCGACTACGCCCGCGGGTACAAGTTCTCGACGTACGCCACGTGGTGGATCCGTCAGGCCATGTCCCGCGCCCTGGCCGACCAGGCCCGGACGATCCGGGTCCCGGTGCACGTCGTCGAGCTGATCAACCGGGTGGTCCGGGTCCAGCGCCGGATGCTCCAGGAGCGCGGCTACGAACCCACCCCCGAGGAGGTCGCCGCCCATCTCGACCTCCTCCCGGAGCGGGTGAGCGAGGTGCTGCGGCTGGCCCAGGAGCCGGTCTCGCTCCACGCGCCGGTGGGCGAGGAGGACGATGTGGCCCTCGGTGACCTCATCGAGGACGGCGACGCGGCCTCACCCGTGGAGTCCGCGGCATTCCTGCTGCTCCGCGAGCACCTGGAGGCCGTGCTGTCGACGCTCGGCGAGCGCGAACGCAAGGTGGTGCAGCTGCGGTACGGACTGGCCGACGGCCGCCCCCGCACGCTGGAGGAGATCGGCCGGATCTTCGGGGTGACGCGGGAGCGGATCCGTCAGATCGAGTCGAAGACGCTCAACAAGCTCCGCGACCACGCCTTCGCCGATCAGCTCCGCGGCTATCTGGACTAGCGATCCGGGCACCGGCCCCGCGTCCCGAGACTCCAGGGCCCGGGCCTCACATGGCCCCGTAACCTCCGGGCGCCCCATGGTCATGACCGCCCCCGGACTCGTACCCACCGGTCTCGTACGCACCGGACTCGAACCCCCCGGCCTCGTACCCGCCGGTCTCGAACCCACTGCCTGCCGCATGGCCGACGGTCTCCTGGACTCCCGTCTCGATGGCTCCGGGCCCGACGGCTCCGGGCTCGAAGGCCCCGGGGTGGGTCTGCTCGCGCACCGCCACGTACTGCTGCCGCACCGCCTGTCCCACCGGCAGCTCCTCGCCCGGTTCGAAGACCTGGCTCGCCGCGGCCGGCCAGCGCGGCGGCTCGTGCGGGGACTGGGTGCCGTGCGAGACGCCCAGCGCCCACGCGGCCTGGCGGGCCGCGCCCAGGGCGGCGTAGTCGGCGGGCTGGGGCACCACGACCTGCACCCCCAGCAGCGCGGGCGCGATCGCGCGGACGGCCTGCAGATCGGCCGCGGGCCCGAGCAGGAAGACGCGCCGCACCTGGACGCCGCGCCCGCGCAGCACGTCCAGCGCGTCCGCGAGCCCGCACAGCATGCCCTCGAACGAGGCCCGCGCCAGATGTTCGGGCTTCATCGACTCGCGCCGCAGCCCGGTCAGCGTGCCGGCCGTATGCGGCAGATGTGGGGTCCGCTCACCCTCCAAATAGGGCAGCAGCACCAGTCCGTACGACCCCGGGGTGGACTTCATCGCGAGCGCGGAGAGCCCGTCGAGATCCGTACCGAGCAGCTCCGCCGTACCGCGCAGCGTCCGTACCGCGTTGAGCGTATGCACCACCGGCAGATGCATCCCGGTGGCGTCCGCGTACGAGAGGATCGTGCCGGTCGGATCGGCCAGCGCCTCGTGGTGGATGGAGAAGACCGAGCCGGAGGCCCCCAGGGAGATCACCGCGTCGCCGGCCCCGACCCCGAGCCCGAAGGCGGCGGCCATGGTCTCGCCCGTACCGGCGGAGATCAGCAGCCCCTCGGGGGTGTGCCCGGCGGCGTCGGCCGGGCCGATGACCTCCGGCAGCCGCACCTGGTGACCGAGGGCCAGCTGGACCAGGTCCGGGCGCCAGGACCCGTTCGCCGCCGACCAGTAGCCGCTGCTGGAGGCCGTGCCGCGGTCGGTCGTCCGCCGCACCGGCCGCCCCAGCAGCTGCCAGACCAGCCAGTCGTGCGGCTGCATCAGCTCGGCCACGCGGTGCGCCGAGTCCGGCTCGCTCCGCGCCAGCCAGCGCAGCTTGGCCACCGGCTGGGAGGCGGTCGGCACGGCGCCGACCGCCTGGGCCCACGCGGTGCGGCCGCCGAGCGCCTCGGTGAGGTCGGCGGCCGCGGACTGGGCGCGCTTGTCGTTGCCCATCAGCGCGGGGCGCACCAGCACCCCGCCCGCGTCCAGCGCCAGCAGCCCGTGCTGCTGCGCCGAGACGCCGATGGCCTGGACCCCTTCGAGCAGCCCGCCCTCGGCGGCCTCGCCGAGGGACATCAGCCACGCCTGCGGATCCACATCGCCGCTGCCGCCGACCGGGTGCGGGGCGTACCCCTGTTTGATCACGGCACCCGTATCGGTGTCACAGACGACGATTCGTGTGCTCTCGGACGAACTGTCCAACCCGGCGACTATCCCCATGGATCAGATCATGCCACCGCCGCGGTCAGGTGTTGCTGGTGCCCCAGTCGTCCTCGCCCACCGCGCGGGCGTCGCGCTGCCCGATCTTCTCGCGCAGTGGCCGGACCTTGTCCAGCGCGCGCACGGCGGCCACTCGGCCTCCTTGCGCGGCCGACTCGGCGGTATTGCGGACGGCTGGATTCCGCGCGAACTTCTGCGCACAGGCGCGCAACTGCTCGTACCGCTCATGGCCTGCTCGCGTGCCCAGCACGTAACCCACAGCCATCCCAGTGATGAACGTCAGCCGGTAGCGCATCGACCTGCCCTTCTCGCTGTCCTTCACGTCCGGACCCCGGGGTCGTGCTGCGCGCCTACCCGCCCGCGCCGCAGATCACCCACGATCACGTAGAAGATCATCCCTGGATCGGCCGCGGATCGCCCGAGGGCGGACGCGGCGAACCGATTGGCGGAGCACCCCCCTGCTTGCGCTAATGTATGTGTCGCAGCGAGCGCACGCCGTCCGGGAGCCCCGGGCGGGGTCACGGTCGCGGCACACGGAGCAATCCCCTGTAGCTCAATTGGCAGAGCAGCCGGCTGTTAACCGGCAGGTTACTGGTTCGAGTCCAGTCGGGGGAGCTCGGTCCCCTGTAGCTCAATTGGCAGAGCATTCGGCTGTTAACCGGAGGGTTACTGGTTCGAGTCCAGTCGGGGGAGCAGTGAGGAGGACCCCTCGAGGGGTCCTTTTTCATTTCCGGGCCCCTGTGGACGTGATCTACGCCATGATCGAAGCCAGGGGGGCTCCCACCACCGGCCCTTCGAAGCAGCAGATCGTATGAGCGGCTATGCTGCGGCAGACGGCGCGCGCGGATGTGTACGACGCGCCGTTACGGGGCGGTAGCTCAGCCGGTTAGAGCAGCGGACTCATAATCCGTCGGCCGTGGGTTCGAGTCCCACCCGCCCCACCAGGGCACTACGCGGGCAGACCCATCCTGACCTGCGCAGACATAGGAACGGGAGTCGCCGCGCCGACGCGGGGACTCCCGTTCATCCGTTTAGAGCAAGATCAAGTGGCCCTACAGTGGCCCGAACGGCCCACCAGTGGCCCAGGTGATGTCCGCAGGTGACTACGCGGCCTTCCGGGATCGTCGTGAAGCGCGCCTATCGGCGCGGCCTCGTGAGCTGCCGGGGCGGGTGCTGGGGCCGGCGGACGGGCCCCATTGGGACACGTCCGGCCCATCCGGTCGGGCGATGAAGAAGCGGAGCAGCGCGAAGTGCGGCCGCTGGTCCTCCGGGTACTGATCGCTCAGGTTCTGGATCCGAAGGATCTCCAGTTCGCGGTCGGCGCAGTGGCCCCGGACCCACTTAAGGGCGGCGTCGGCGGCGTGCTCCTGGCCCCGGCCGACAGTGCGGATCTAGCCGAGCAGGGGGCAGTGGGGCCCGGTCTGTGCCCCGACGACCCACGTGTTTTCGGTGTCGCGGGCGGCGTGGGCGAAGATGACGGCGACGTCGCCTTGGAACGCCTCATTGGAGATCTCCGACGGACCGAGGGGCGGTGTTGGAGGAGGTCGTCAAGGCGTACGGGGGCGGGGTGCTGTCGTTGGAGACGGCGGTGGCGATGTTGGTTGAAGCGGGCTACCCGATCAAGGATGCGGTGGAGGAAGTGGAGCGCATCCGCGCGAAGGCTCAGGAGGAGGCAGCAGCACGGATGGCGGAGGCAGTGGCCCGCCGCGGGGATGTGGATGAAGAGTCGGGGGACGGGGAGGAGCCGAGGCGCGACGCCGGTGGAGGCGGAGAGCCGTCGAGGAGCAGCGGCGGGCGGCCTGTGCCATTCGGGTTCGCGTCTGCCAGCGGGCGGCACCAGGCTTTGTCGCCAAAGGGCGATCTTGCGCGACGGACCGCAGTTGGGTAATACAGCGTCACGAATTGTCCGCTGCCTAGCGGGAGTTCGTTCGGCCGCTGTTGCCAACCTCATTGCATGGGCGTAAGCGGCTGGGCGACCGGAGGCTTCTTAACGGAATCGTGTGGAAGTTCCGTACGCGTACGGCCTGGCGGGACGTGCTCGAGCGGTTCGGGTCGTGGGCCACGCTTCACACTCGGTTCTGGCACTGGGCCAAGCACCTTCAAACGGATGCTCCGGGCCACCCAAGTACAGGCGGACGGGGCTGGCGACCTTGAATGGCTGGTCTCGGTCGACTCCACCGTGGTGCGTGGCCATCAGCACGCTGCCGGGGCCCGAAGAAAGGGGCGCAGCCCCCTCCGACGTTCCAGAGGCGGCCTGACCGGCAAGAACCACCTCGCGGAGTTTCAACCGGCTCAAGCAAGGGCGCGGTACCGCGACCCGATATAACAAGACGCCCGAGTCCTACCAGACAGCTGTCACCCTCGCCTCGCTCCTGATGTGGGCGTAAGATGCGGCAACAACTCCTAGGGGAACCAGCGCGGTTGGCCGGGAAGGTGCGGACGTGCTTCAGTCGCTCCTCATCTTCTTGACCCAAGTTGACTACTGTCGCAACAAGTTGACGAGGAACCCCCTACATGACTGGGGTGACGTTACACCCCGGGCGCAAAGCCACTTGCGTGGGCCGCAAAGGCAGCTGTGAGGTGTGATGTCGGATTTCCCGCCCAAGACGACGCTCAGTCCGGCCGAACTCTCCGAACTGGTCGATTTCCTGGACGACTACACCACGAATATCCTCGGTGCCTTGAGCATGGGAATCGGGTCTCTCGCAAGCGTGTTGACTCCCTCGGCGGTGACGTGGCCGCATGCGTTCCCGAAGATCGACAGGTCGACCGCAGAGGAGATGGTGCCGGAGCTTCGGTCCTTGCGGAAGTCCGTCTACCATGCCGGGCGTGCCGCGCTCGATCTCCCAGACGACCTCGTGCGGGCAGCCGAGGTCGGGCGTCAAGTACTGGAGAAGCTGCACGGGGTCCCGGTGACGTTGTCCGGTGAGGAACGTCGGCGGGTCCCGAGCGTCACCCAGCAGGGCGGGCCGCGGAGTACCGACAACAGCGTGGTTGGTGGAACGCATCGGAACTTGATTCAAGCGGGCAGCATCGCCGGCGGCGTTCACGTTCACCCGACCGTGGGCGACGATGTCGGCGACATGGAGAACCCGATCGTCGTCGGCGTGGAAATCCACCCACGCGAGTGGCACGCGGACCTCGTCGTGGACGCCTCCCCGCCCCGTCCCATGGCGCCGAGCGGCAGCGTGTACGTAGTGACGCTGCAGGCGCGGACCACGCGAGCGGTGATCCTGCACCGGGCCCGGTCCGTGATCGTTTCTCGCCGCCAACCACGACGGGCGTGCTATCGAGCCCACATTCGCGGCCCTCTGGAGCCGAGGAAGTTCTCCCTCGACCTTGAGGCGGGCCAACCGGAGTTAAGGCCCGAGGGGGTGGATTTTCCCCTGACGATCAGTTCCGTCGATCCGGAGCAACTCTGGATCGAGCCGGCGGTGGGTGCTGAAGAGGTTGGCTGGCGGCTGGAGATCGACTGGACCTGCCTCGATCATCACGGAACAGCCGTTATCGACTATGGCGGCGATCCGTTCGAGACGTATCCTCCTGAAGTCCTGTTCACGGAAGGGGGTGCATCCTCCCGGCTCCGCACCGGCTGCAGTCTCATCCAACATGAGCCGGACTGCCCTGCGCTGCACCTGCCGCATGACGTTAGGCCCTCCGTCTACGGTCCTGTGGCGCCGCATCGGGCACACGGCTGACCTAGCGAGCGATCGAACGCCAGGCGTCGTGGGGTAGACGGAAGTTTGACGACAGGACTTAGTCGTCGGACGGTAAGCGGTAGTGCTGTCGGCGGCCATGGCTAGACTGATCGACAGCGTGGGGCGCGCACCTGGAGGAGTTGTATGGTCCGGCCCCTGCCGCCGCGCCACCCTGTCGGTTTTCGCCGTGACGGGCGGCCAATCTTTCCGATTCTCGGGGCCTCGTCTGAGGACGAGGTGAACGACCGCCTGGACGACGCCGAGGAAGGCGGCCAGGAACAGCAGGTCACCGTCACCCAGGACCGCTTGGGCAAGATGCTCACGCGGGAAAAGGCTCAGGGGGAACGTGCTGCGATCAAGCGGCTGCTCTCGACTCTGAGGTTCGATACGCCGAAGGCCCTGACGGAGTTCGTCACCGTGCAGCGGGAGGCTGAGCAGGCCGCGCTGTCGGAAGTCGAGCGTCGGGAGCGGGCGGCGGCCGAGCGGGAGTTGCAGGCCGCACGACGTGAGGAGCTGGCCGCCGAGCGGGAGCGTGAGGCGATTCGCCGGGCGGCGCTGGTGGCGCTGGGCGCGGAAGGCGACGACCTTACCGATGCTGAGCGGCTGCTGGCTGTCGATGACGAGGATGCCGACGAGGCGCAGATCCAGGCGGCGGCCGAGGCCCTGCGCTCGCGGCGGCCGGAGTTGTTCGGCGAGGTGCGGAGTCTGGTGCCAGCGGCCCCGGCGGGCGCTCCGGCCGGACGAGGCCCGTCGCGGACAGCGCCCCCGCAGAAGCCGGGCACCGCTGGGCTGGAGATGGCCCGTCGCCGTGGCCTGATACCCGAGTTCAGCGACGCCACGAGCTGATCGGAAGCACGCACAGGGGACCACGCCCCTTCTCCCCGTGGACGGCACTGCCCTGGAGGGCGGTGTGCGGAAGCCGACCGCATCGTCCATGGAGACAGAGCATGTCCATTCAGCCCGTTGAGTCCTCGCAGTACCTGACCGCCAACCGGGAGTGGCTGGCGTCGCTGCACGGCACCGACCAGACCGACACGATCACCCTCGACCTGCCGCTGTTCACCGAAGGAGTCCACTACCAGTGCGGGGAGTGCTGCGACCCGTACGGCCGGGTCTTCTCGGGTGTGCCGGTCGGTAAGGTCACCGAGTCGGGCCTGTACGGGCCCTACGACCCGGAGGCGCACTGCGGCCGCCAGGTGCTCCGCGGCTTCGTGATCGCCGAGGCGCCGTTCGCGCCGGGGCAGACACGGGTTCCGGCCGCACTGCTGTGGCACGGGGCGGTCAAGGCGTCCAAGGTGCCCGGCGGTATCGACCTGTCGCAGCTGACCTGGCACCCGCGGGCGGCGCTGATCCGGTTCGTGTGAGCGGGGCCTGACCTGTGTCGATTCAGGACCTGTTGAAAGACGTGGGCGTTGTCGACCTGACAGCGTTCGCGCGGGCGATCCCTTCTCCGAAGGACTTCCTTCTCACACAGAAGATCTTCCCCACGCTGGTGCTGCGGGAGGTCAAGTGGCGGGTGAAGGACTCGGGCCGGTACGTGAACGTGGCGAAGTACCGGGCGTACAACGCGAGCGTGCCGTTCGCCACCCGTGAGGCGTGGCAGACCTCCCGTGAGGGGGCGCTGCCCGCGCTGGGGCAGAAGCTGATGGTCTCCGAGCAGGAGCAGATCCTGCTGGAAGCCTCGCACGGCTCGGATCAGGACCGGCTGATCGAGCTGCTGTACGACGACGTCGAGCGGCACGTGGAGGCGATCCAGTCACGCCTGGAGATGGCGGCTGGCGACGTGCTGGCCGACGGGAAGTTCTCGCTGGTGCAGGAGAACGGGCTGACGCTGGAGGTCGACTGGAACGTCCCCGCGGCGAACATGCCGGTCGCGCAGCGGCCGTGGTGGGACCCGGAGTCGGATCCGATCGCGGATGAGCTGCGGTGGATCCAGCACCTGGACGACGTCGGCGCGCCGGAACCGGAGCTGGTGGTCACCAGCCGGAAGGCGTTCTCCTACCTGGCGGCGAACGACTCCTACCGGGCTGCCTACTACGGGTCGGTGAACCCGTCCACGACGCCGACGGCGACGCTCACCCCGCAGCAGATCAACGTGGTGCGCGGCAACTATTCGCTGCCGCCGATCACCTTCTACAAGGCGCAGGTGAGGGTGGACGGCAAGCCACGCAAGGTGCTGCCGGACGACCTGTGGTGCCTGATCCCGCCGGACCGGGAGAAGTGGGCCCAGACCCAGATCGGGGTGACGGCCGAGGCGCTGGTGCTCTCGCGGGGCACGAACCCGGAGATCATCCGCGAGGACGCGCCGGGCATCATCATCACCCGCGGGGTCCAGGATGATCCGGTGCAGATCTACACCAAGGGCGCGGCGGTCGGTATGCCGGTCATGCACACCCCGGACGCGCACATCGTGGCGAAGGTCCTGTGATGCCGGTGTCTCGACTGAAAGCGGCCGTGTACGTGCAGGACCCGGCCACGCGGGAGGAGCTGATTCTCCTGCCCGGCGAGGAGCCCGAACCGCGCCTCGCTGGCCTGGTGACCCACCCCGACGCGTGGGAAGTTCCGCCCGAGGGGCGCGGGTCGCTGCCGATCGCGGTCGGCGAGCCGGACCCGACCGCAGAGAAGACGGTCGACCCGGAGCCGGAGGGCGCCGGCGGAGGCAGTTCGAAGAAGTCGCCGCCACGCCGCTCGCGATCTGCTTCGGCGTCGCCGTGAGCTGCGGCCCGCCACCGGGAACGCCTCGGTGGCGGGCCGCTCCCGTACAAGAGGAAGGGCACGCTGGTGGATGAGTTCCAGCGATCGTGGCTGCTGGCGCAGCTCGGACCGGACACGGACCCGGCCGACCTGGAGCGCCGGTTCTTCCGGCTGCGATCGGCTCGTGCGGTGGCGCTGGAGGTGCTGGGGGAGCGGCGAGCGAAGCTGCTTGCCGACCCGTTGAAGGTCACCGTCGACGGCGTCGTGACCATGGATCTGCAGGAGAATCTGCGTGGCATCGAGCGGCAGATCGACGGCGTACGTCGGGCTCCGGCTCCTGATGACCCTCGGGAAGAAGGTGAGGAGAAGAACACCCTGGTGACGTCAGCCATGGTGCCGTCGCGCCGCTACCGGTAATGGCTGGCTGCGGCAGCTCAGGCAGCTGACGAATGGGTCATGTCTCGGTCGGGACACTGAGCGGATCGCGGACCATGGTCGCGAACACGGGGGAGTTGGAAAAGGGCTGTTGCTCGCCGACGTCCTGGTATCCCCAGGACTCGTATACCGCCTTTAGCCGCCCATCGGAGCGAGTGGGATCGACCAAGAGCGTCGCGCGCTTCTCCATGCGCTCGGCGAGAAGCGTCTCGTGCAGCACGCGGGAAGTGCCTGCCCCCGCTGTACCCCGCCACCGCTTGCGGACGAGGATCTCGTTGACGGCGAATGTGCGGCTGCCCGTCTCCTGCGTGAAGTCCTCTGGCGCGGGCTGCCGCATGCTGGACCACCACAGTGAATCAGGGCCCAGCGGCACGCCGAAGACGTAGCCGACTGGCTCCTCTCCGTTGTAGCCGATCACGGCCTCCCATCCGTCTCGGGAGGCGTATCTGGTCAGACGCTCATCAAACAGGTCCACAGCGTTGAAGGGATCTTCCATGAGCCCGACCTCGGTACGGACCTCCACGTGGATGTCAAGAAACAGTTGCCGGTACGTCTCGACCTCGCTGGTACGGACGAGCGTCAGGGCAGCAGCTTCAGTCATGCGACCACCGTTCGGTAGTGGGCCTGCCAGTCGCGGGCCTCGGAGTTATCGGGATCGAGGGCGGTGACCTGCTGGGCGAAGCGGTCCAGGAGCTTGCGGACGCGGGCGTGCCTCACCAGTTCGTCGGAGATGCCCTGCGCTGTGGCGACAGCCTGTTCGGGCTCGTTCTGGCCGAGTTGCGCGACAGCAAGGTGCGCGCGCACCAGGGCACTATTGCGCTTCAGGTCCGGCCGCAAGTACGCGAGGCTGCGGTGGGCATGTTTTTCAGCGTCAGGCCAATGCCGTAGGTGGACATGCGCAAGCATCGCGAGATGATCGAGTTCAGCTTGGTCGTAGAACTCGATCCAGGTCGGACGGTGCCTGTGCGGGTCGGCGCGGTCAAGTGCCTTCTGCGCCAAGTCCAGGTAGCGCATGGTGTTCCTGGCGTCCCCGAGCTCGGCGTGGTTCACCGCGAGACGGGCCATGGCTAGCGAGGCAAACAGCGGGTCGCGCCGGGTGATGACAGATGCCTGGGCCCTTTGGGCCGCTGCCAATGCATCGGTGGGGCGCTTGAGGTGCTGGAAAAGGATCGAGCCATGGTTCCATACCCGGAACTGGGTGCCCTGGTCGCCGGACAGACCAGCGAGGCGTATGGTCCGGTCCAGATTAATCTGGGCGGAGTCCAGACGGCGTCCGTCGATGGCGGCCCACATGGCGCTGTTGGAGAAGGCTGCGCCGAGGATATACAGCTCGGAGCGAATGCGCGTCGACGCGGAGTGCTCCTGCTGGAGGGAGATGACCTCGTTGGTGAGGTCAGCGGCGCGCCGCTCTAGTCCCGGGGTGCCGCCGTATTGGTTCTCTGCACTGGTCCAAGCTGCGAGTTCCGCCTTCAATTTCTCCACGTCGTTGGAGCTGAGGCGCTGACGGCGCTGTTCACCAGCGGGCGATTTGGGCAACGAGACGCCTGCTGCAGTGGCGGCGGCAAGGAAGGCGCGGCGATACACGGGGTCCTCTTCCGGAGCAGGGCTTTGGGGGTTCTTGCCCCTCGGGGCGAACCCTAACTCCGGCGCCGTGTGACCTGTGATTGTCTGGAGAGCCATTCGCAGCTTGCCGTGTGGCCATCGAACCTCGCCGTTCAGCAGCTTGAAGACGTGTCGTTTGCTGACAGTGCCGTATGTCCCCGTCAGCGTGCCGATGGCGTCATTGACGAGGTCGGCAAGCTCCTCCGCGCTCAACTTGTGCGTATGCATCCACGCCGCGAGCTGTTCGTTCCGTGTCTCCGGCATGACCCTACGTTAGGGCGCGCGCCTACACCCAGGGTAAAGAGATAGTCAAAATGGCACTGCTCTGGCGAGCAGCATCTGTGCAACTTGGCATCAACAAAAGGGCATTCGTAGCGGTTACCTGGGTGCGTGGACGCCGGGAAGACCGCGTCGCGTGACGAACCGCGGCCCCCTCCGGCGTTCGGCGGCATATCCGTCCGACTCACGAGGAGCTGGCTTGATGAGGCCCGCAGCCGTCAACGCCTTCACCAAGCGGGGGAGGCAGGACTGCTCCTCGCTTGGCACCCCGGAGATGTCGGACAACGGCGATGCGATGAGGGTCCGCTTCGAAGTCGCCAAGCGTGGCCCACGCGACCAGCTACCTGAGGCTGACGCCCGCCGCGTCAAGGAGATGCGGTACCTGGCCAAAGCCTGCCTGGAGCACTGGGGGCTGGCTGACATGTCGGATGACGTGGTCCTGGCTGTCTCCGAGCTGGTCACGAACGCGATCCTGCACAGCCACGGGACGGAGATCACCCTCGTGATCGGCCTCCAGGATGACGACCTATTACGTATCTCTGTCCACGACGAGACGCCATGGCTGCCCGTCATCCGGCGTGTCGACGGCGACGCTGAGAGCGGCCGGGGACTCCAGCTCGTCGAGTGGATGACGACCGCACATAACGGCGCGTGGGGAACCAGCGACGGAGGCGCAACTACTTGGTGCACCTTCTCGATCGCCGCCGAGAGGGGGCGCTGGTGAGCGGCAAAGTGATCGTTGTGTGCGGGATCGGGGGGCTATCGAGGCTCGAGCCCGAAGCCTCCACTCTGTTGCGTGTCCTGCACGGATTGCGGGGTTGGGACCCGCTTGATGGGCACCAAGTCCTTGAGGATTTGGCCAACGTCTTGGACAGCCAGGCGCCTGAAGAGCATGAGCTCGATGAGCTCGACAGGCGCCTACGTGTCACCGTGCGGCAACTCGCAAACATCGCGCTGGCGACAGACCAGCAACAACAGTCGGTTGCGGAGTTGATCGAGTGGGCCCACCTCTTGTGCTCCGAAGTGAGACCCGGTGGCTACTGGCAGGCAGTCGGCCAACTTCGTCGGCTGGGGTGGCTAACCAGCGCGCTCCTGGAGCAACTGCCGAAGGTTGCCGCCCAGCTTGAAAGCGCCGCCTGATGAGCGCAGAAGTCGCCATGTCGCTTCCATGACTGCACCTTGCTGACCGCGCTAACCGGACCCACGTCTGGTGGGGGCTGGCCGCCGCCCCTGCTCCAACTGCCAGGAAGGGAGGGGCGGCGGCTACACCAGGCGTGACGCGAACCCACTACTCCCTCTTCGGCGACTTATTCCCGTTCCCCCGCGGAGTCTCAAGACCGCCGAAGAGGGGCTTTACCCACGAAGAGCGACCTCCGAAAGGACTGAACACATGCGTCGGGACCAGTGGCCGTCGACCCCCTGGCTGCCGCCGGACTGCCCCAGCACTGCCGTTCGGCGTCCACGACCGCCTCAGTACTTCGCGGGCACTGAGCGCGTGCCGTACATCGCTCCGTGGACAGGAGAAAACGCGCCCTTGGGCGCGATCACGACGCGACACCGCCGCGGCGGCGTGGGAATCGGTTACGCGGACGAGTACGGGATCGCCGATCGTCGGCGGGGCGCGCTATGGATCAGAGTCCCCGTCAAGCGCGGGGCCGGCGCGCCACTGCTCGGCCGTGTTCACGCTTTGCGCCAGCGGCAGGCGATGGCTCACATGCTGTGTCAGTACTGCGGCCGACCCGCTGATGACCGATCCGATGGACGGTATGTCTTCTTGCTGCAGGCGGCGGTCGGCAGGCTGATCACGGATGGAGAAAGGACCGCCACGCCGCCTGCGTGCGGTGGCTGTGTCGCTGAAGCGGTACGGGGCCGGTCCTTACGGAGCGGGTATGTGGCGGTGCTGGTGGAGGACGTCACCGCCTGGGGGGTGGCCGGGATCGTGTACACGCCCGATCCCGTCAAGCCCGTGCCCAGCACCGCCGAGCAGTTCACGCTCGTGGCGTACGACGACCCGCGACTGCCTTGGACGCTCGCCTGCCGCGAAGTGGTCGCCCTACACGGTTGCACGGTCGTGGACCTTGCATACCTGCCCGAACAGATCGCCGCCTGAGCCGTCAATTTCCCCGCCATAGCACCCATAGGTATCGCAATTGGAAAGGGTCACTGTGACCGAATCCTCAGGCCGTTTGAGGCTGTCTGATCGTGAGCGCGAGGCCCTACGGCTCACTGCGATTGGTATGACTCCGGCAGAAGCGGCCACGGAAATGGGGGTGTGTACCTCCAGGGTGAACCGCTGCTTGAGATACGTCGCAGCAAAGCTCCACTCACCTGAGAGGCCGGGTGCCGTGCACAGGGCTTACATGCTGAGGGAAATCTCCCCGCCCGAGTTAATCGATGATGGGGGCATTGTGCTCTGTGCGGGGCAGCACGAAGTTCTCTGCGGCTTGGCGGGTGGTCAGGATCTGGAGTGGATTGCTGCGAACAGCGGGATCTGGGCGGATGAGATCCGCAGAGATGTGCTTGAGCTGATGGCCCTGGTGGGCGCCAAAACACTGGCACATCTTGTCCATCGTGGCTGGGAGCTCGGCTTACTCGGTCCGGCACGGGATGAAGCAACCAGCTCCAGAAGTTTTGGCCCGGGGCCCACTCCGCACTCTGTCTCGCGATTCTGCTAAGGGAGATAATGACGATTACTGCTCCGAGTATGCTGCCGAGCAGCGTCGGCGTACTCAACAAGATTTCCGCGATTCTCTCTGTGCTGGAAAAGGGACCGGCGTGCCTCCCGGCGGTGGTTTCAGAAACCGGCTTGACGCGTCCCACGGTGCACCGGCTCGTTCTCGCCATGCAGGAACTGGGCCTGGTCGAAGCCGACCAGCAGGGCCAGTACATCATCGGTCCCAGGCTGACCCGCCTGGCAATGGCGGCGCATCACGCCATCGCGGATCGTGAACTGCGGCGGGAACTCAGCGCACTGCGGGCCACAACTGGCGCAAGTGTGCGTCTTCATCAGCGGTATGGCGATCAGCGGATCTGCGTCGCCGAGGCCCTACGACTCAAGACGGCTACCGGTGAGGGCAATTCAGCCAGGGCAATAGCGAATGCAGACCCTGTCTCGCGTGTCTTCCTCGCATGGCGGCGGCTCAGTCGGGGGCACGAGACTCGGGACGATGCCCTTGCTTGCTCCCGCATACGGCACCGCGGCTGGGTACAGGGCGCCGACGAGGACGGCCTGGTCCTGGCGGTGGCGGTGTGCGGCCGCGATGGAGACCTGGCGGCCGTCCTGTCCCTATCCAGCCCCTCTCGGCAGACACGCCGCGAAGCCTCGTACGGCCGTGAGGTGATCAAGGGCGCGATGGAGGCTGCCGCCCGTATCTGCAGCCGTCTCCCTATCAAGGGGGCAACCGCTCTGGTCGATGAGCGGGACCACGGCCCGCAGGTCAGATCGGCCTCCGTCTAGTGCCCCGCTCGGGGCCTCGGTCGACATTGGTCCCGGTGCCCCGAGCGGCACCAATCTCCCGGCACGACGTCTCGTGCCGGGCTCACGAAGTCCCTACGAAAGGTGTGGGATGAAGACCTCATACGTCGTTCTCGCCGCCGCGTTCGGCATTGCGCGTCTTGTGCAGTCTGAGAGGCAGAACCGGCAGCGGCTCGCCCTTCATGCCGAGGAGATACATCAGGAGCTGATAACCGAGGCGCTGTCCAACCCCGCGCTGCGGGCGATGTGGACAGCCCCGGGCAAGCTGCCCGACGAGGAGTACACGAAGATCCTGCACTGCAACCGGCTGATCTCTTTCCTTTCGGCCAAGTTCCGGGCCGGGCTGCTCGATACGGCCTCCTTACGGGTCCAGGCGCGATGGGTGATGGCACGCCAAGTCGGCCGGACGTATTGGGCGGTGCTCGGGAGCTTCCGTGAGGAGGAGGCGGTGGACCGCGTCGACCGCGCCTTCAACACGATCATGGCCACGGAGCACGCAGCCATGGTGGCCGTTGACGCGATGGCCACCTGACCGAATGCCCTGTGCTGTCGCGAACCGGTACGGCCGGGCTGGCGCTCGGTCCCGTGGCGGCCCTCGACGGCTGCTCCTTGGTGAGGCAAGGGGCGGCCGGGCTCAGCATCCCCGCCGACCGGCCGCGGCCGCGACTGCACATCCAAGGAGAATCATGCTCACACCCCTCAGCCTCCCCGGCCTCGAAGAGGCATACCTGGCCTTACTGAGGCTGGTATCCGAGGATCACGATCACCACATCTCTGCCCGTGGCAACGACGCCCGCGAGGTGATCGGCGCGAGCTTCCGCTTGTCGGACCCGCGCCGGCGACTGCCCTTCCTGGCAGCGCGTAAGACGAACCCGGTCTTCCACTTCGCCGAAGCACTCTGGTACCTGGCCGGCCGCAGGGACCTGGAGATGATCGGCTACTACGCGCCGTCGATGCGCTCCAGCTCCCGGGACGGCATCCATCTGGGCGGTTCCGCTTACGGGCACACGATCTTCAACCCGGCCGACGGCGACACGGTGTCGCCCTTTGACCACGTCCTGGAACTGCTCCGCGGCGAGCAGGACAGCAAGCGCGGTTACCTTCCCGTCTTCGCCGCTGACGAGCTGGCGATCAGTGACAACCCGGATATGGCGTGCCTTGCCGGGCTGCACTTGTTGGTGCGGGATGAGCGGCTGCACATGGTGTGCTACATGCGGGCCAACGATCTCGACTGTGGTCTGCTCTCGGATGTCTTCAGCTTCACCATGGTTCAGGAGTTCGCGGCCGTCCAGCTCGGCCTTGAGCTGGGCACCTACACCCACTTCATCGGCTCGGCCCACATCTGCGACCGTAACGCCGACCGCGTCCACCGAGTCCTTCTGGAAGCCGTCACCCGCTCGGCGCCGATCCAGTTCCCCTTCCCGGCGATGCCAGCCAGCACCACCGAAGCGACCGTGGCGCACGTCCTTGAACGCGAGGAGATGCTGCGCACGAACAAGGCCCACTACAGCGCGGCACACATCACGAGCTCGGATCTCGATCCCTATTGGCAGCAGGCTGTGCTGCTGTTCGAGGTCTATCGGCAGATCCAGCACGACCATGTGGACACGGTGAACCCGGATGTCCTCGATGCTCTGGACCCGGGCCTGCGGTGGCTCGTCGGCCACCGCTGGTCGGCCTGCGCTGCCGCCCTGGACGGAGGCGAGCAGTGAGCCGGAAGCCACCCAGCGGCGCTGTGGTCGACGGCGTCGACTTCGACCGCTGGGCGGTCATTCTGTGCAAGCCGGACTGCGTGGAGCGTGGCCTGGTCCAGCGTGTGCTCGACATGATCCGAGCCTCTGGTGTCACCGTCACGGACCGCATGGACCGTGTGGCGCAGCCGTGGCAGGCCCACGTCGTGTACCGCGATCTGCTCGCTGACGCCAAGCGCGCCCCCCGTGATCTGCCGACCTACCTCGATGAGGCGTTCGCCGACCGCCCGGTGTCCGTGGCACTCGCCCACGGTGAGCCCGGTATCCACGCCCGTCTGCGGCAACTCGTCGGGCATACCGACCCCACGCTGGCCGTGGCCGGGACGATCCGCGGCGACCTCGGGGACGACAGTCTGGCCGCGGCGCTCGCCGAGCGGCGCCTGGTCCGCAACCTCGTCCACACCAGCGATGACCCGGACGCCGCCCGCCGCGACTTCGCCACCTGGTTCAGCGACGGCCGCCGCCCCGCCGATCCCGACTTCGAGCGGTGCTCGGTCATCCTGTGCAAGCCCGACGCGGTCGAGCGCGCCCTGGTGGACGCCGTCCTGGACCGGATCGGCGCAGCCCAGGTCGCCGTGTCGGATCGGCTCGACCTGACCGTTCAGGCGTGGCAGGCGCACGTCCACTACTGGGACCTGCTGGTGGACGCCGATTGGTTCCCGGACCGCGACATCCCCGCCTGCCTGGACGCGGAGTACGCCAACCGTCCCGTCACCGTGGCACTGGCCCACGGAGAACCAGGCGTACACCACCGCCTTCGTCAGCTCCTGGGGCACTTCGACCCCACCAGGGCCGCGGCCGGCACCATCCGCGGCGACCTCGGGGACGACAGCCTGGCCGCGGCGCTCGCCGAGCGGCGCCTGGTCCGCAACCTCGTCCATACCAGCGATGACCCGGACGCCGCCCGTCGCGACTTCGGCACCTGGTACGGCGCCCATCGCCGCGCCCTGCTCTCCCCACCGAGCCCCCCGCGCCAGCGCACGTCCGTCGAGAACTGACGCCGTTCCCTTGAATTGGAGGCATCATGAGCGAGCTGTACCAGCAACGCCCGTTACCGATCCTTGCCACGGAGACGATAGGCGGGCTGAAGCCCGCCCTGGCGGACGTGATCGAGTACCGCAAGTCCGGCCTCTCCCTGAACTGGATCATCGGCTGCCCGCTGGACTGCGGATACTGCATCCGGCACACCTTCGACAACTTCGACATGAAGGTCCCCCGCCGACTGATGAGCGACGAGGCGGCAGTTACCGCTCTCGTCGAGCACCCGTACTTCCGGCCGCACACCACGCCGCTCCAGCTTCTGAACCGGGCGACCGACCCCATGCTTCCGGCCGTCAAACCGCACCTGTTCACCGTGCTGCGGCACCTGGACGACCGGGGCCTGACCAACCATGTCCTGGTCATCACCCGCTGGCGCGTCTCCCCGGCCGACTGCGAGGTCCTCAACAGCTTCAAGAACCTGCGCCTGACCGTGCTGGTCACCCACTCCGGCATCGTCCACGAGGCCATCGAGCCGGTGGACTCCCAGATCGCCGCCGAGAGCCTGCGCACCCTCTACGAGCACGCCGAGCGGTACCGCACCATCCTGTACTGGCGGCCGATCGTCCCCGGGCTCAACGACTCCGACGCCCATCTGGAGCGGGCGCGGGAGTTGTCCTGGTACGCGCACGCCACGGTCTTCACCGGCCTGTTCTTCCGCCAGGAGATCGCCGCCTACTACCAGGCGCACGGGCTGCCCGTGCCGTACGAGGACACCGCCCGGCGCAAGATCCTTCCCGAGACGGCCGAGCGGCGGGTGCTCGATGCCTTCCGCAGCATCGAGGACGTCTCCGCCCCGTGGGGAGCGTTGTTCCGCAAGACGAGCTGCGGCGTGGCCTACGCCCACGGCGAGGCCGACTACAACGGCCACTACGGCGTCCGCGAGCTGTGCGACATCTGTCCGGAAAAGCAGCTCGCGCTGTGCCACGCGGCCTGGGACAAACCCGACCTCGCGGACGTCACCGAAAGCGCCCGAACCCTTGGCGCGACCGGGCCCGTTGAGATCACCGACCGGGCCATCATCGTCGAGGGCCTGGACGAGCCGCCGCGCTACTACCTCCAGCACGGCTACGGCTACCAGTGCCACGACCGCGAGAAGCCTCACCACTACCGCCAGCACGGCCGTGCCCCCATCGGCTGGCCGACGCAGAACGGAACACCCGCACCATGAACTTCGCCACCTGGCCCACCCTGTTCGTCGTAGACGTCGAAGGCAACGGCGCCAACCCGCCCGACCTGGTCGAGGTGGCCGCCCTTCCCGTTCACGACGGCGGGCCGGACACCAGCACGGCCGGAGCGTGGCTCATCCGCCCACCCCGGCCCGTCACCCCCCGCGCCGCCGGCATCCACGGCCTGACCAACGGACTCCTGGCGCAGTCCCCTACGTGGAGGGAGATCGCCGAGCAGGTCCACGCGCTCCTGGGCAAGGCGTGGATCTGCGCCCACAACGCCCACACGGACTACCGAGTGCTCAAGGCCCACCTGCCCAACTGGGAACCGGCCGGAGTCCTCGACACCCTCCGCCTGGCCAAGGCCACGTACAAGGACCTGCCGCGCTACAGCCTCGACGCCCTGATCAAGCACACCGCGCCGGACCTCACGGCCGCTCCTGCCCAGCGGCACCGTGCCACCTACGACGCCTACGCCACCGCACAGCTCCTCATCGCCATGGCCAGCCACTACGACACCTGGGACCAGCTCGTCGCCGCGGCCGTGCCGCCCGGCCTGCCAGGCGCCCCCATGCCAGAAGAGGACCCCACCCTGTGGTGACCCACCAGCAGACGCCCATCCGTATCGGCGTGCTCGGCACCCACTCCACCGGCAAGACGACACTGCTCAAGCGGATCCAGATGGAACTGCGCGGCCACGGGCTCACCGTGGCCCGCACAGGCCGACTCGCCAAACGCGCCGCCGCCATCGGCCTGCCGAAAATGCAGCACCACACCGCGGCCTCCACCGAGTGGATCATCACGCAGGGCATCGCCGACGACATCGCCGCCGCAGCACAAGGCGCCGACGTCGTCCTCGTCGACCGAGCCTCCTTCGACGCCCTCGCGTACTACCACGCGGCCCTTGAGCACCGCGGCGAGCACGCCCACCGACTGGAGAGGGAACGCCTGCGACTCCTCGCCTCGACGCAGGCGCCGAAGTACGACCTCCTCCTGGCGACCGTGCTCGACCCGGACGTACCCGTCGACCAGAGCCACGACTACGACCACCGCTACCGCCTCCTGGTCGACCGCCACGTCCACGGCCTCTTGGCCGAGGACGGGATCCCGCACCAGCGCGTCACCAGCGACCCCGAAAGTCACACCCGCGCCATCGAACGCGCCCTTCAGCTCTGCCTCCAGGAGGCCGCCGTATGACCATCGCGCCGCCCGCGGGCACCATCACCCTCGCCGGGAAGACCGTCTCCCGGCTCGGCTTCGGCACGATGCGCCTGACCGGCCCCGGCATCTGGGGCGATCCAGCCGACCGGGCCACCGCGTTCTCCGTGCTCCGCCAGGCCGTCCACGCCTACGGCATCACGCACATCGACACCGCGGACGCCTACGGGCCCCACACGGTCGAACACCTCATCCACGATGCCTTACACCCGTACCCCGAGCACGTACTGATCGCGACCAAAGTGGGCCTGGCCCGTCCCGCCCCGGACACCTGGGTTCCGCATGGCCACCCCGTCTACCTGCGGGCATGTGTCGAGGGGAGCCTACGGCGACTGGGCGTGGACCGGCTCGAACTCTGCTACCTCCACCGCATCGACCCCGACGTGCCCGTCGCGGACCAGATCGGCACCCTCCAAGCCCTGAAGGACGAGGGCAAGATCGGGCACATCGGTCTGTCGAAGGTCACGCCCGAGCAGATCCGTACCGTCACCAATGACACCACCGTCGCCGCCGTGCAGAACGTCCTCAACATGAGCGGGGACCGGCACGACCCGGCGCTCGAACTCTGCCGGGACCTCTCCATCCCCTATGTGCCGTACCGGCCGCTCGATGCCGGTGCTCTCGCACGGCAGGGGCATATCGACGCGGCTCTCAACTGGCTGCTCCGCCTCGGAGACCACGTCGCACCCATACCCAGCACCAGCTCCCCAGAACACCTCCGCCAACTCGTCACCGTCGTGACGGGCGCGCGGTTATGACGCGAACACTCAGGTCGACCACTGCGGCTCCCTTCGCTCGTCAGCGCCACTCACGGAAATCGGCTCCTTACGAGAACTGGCGGCCACCGGTGGCAGGAGTGTCCTTGCTCGTGCCCATAGGGACCACCCACTTACTCGTCGCCGAGCTACGCGGCGACCTGCTCGTGCCCTCGGGTCCTGTTCACAACGGGCAGGCCCCGGAGCAGGCCGCCCAAAATGTCTTCCAGGGAGCCCCGAACGGCATACCCGTCCTTCGACGGATCGCCGCTGACTGGGTTCAGATGCGCCGTCGACAGGTCTTCAGCTATGTCGTAGCCACCAATCCCCTCACCCGCGCCGACGCAGCTTGTCTCACCTACCTCGACGGCCGAGCGGACTTGCTGGTGCTCCCGACCGCGCAAGCCGCCGCAGCTCTCCCCACCCTGGCCCGAGCACGGGTCCTTGCCGCGCTCAAGGCTCTCGCTGATCAGGAGATGGCCTATCTCGAAGCCGGCGTCTTAAGCCGCACCGAGTCCGCCGGGTTCACTGGCTCCCGCCCACGGCGAGGCCAATGAGCCTTGTTCAACCTGAAGTTGCTGGTTACGAAGCCTGGTGTGAGGTGACGGTCCGGTGCTCGTGCTGGTGGCGGGCGGGTGTCTGCGGCGGAGATCATCTGTCTCCTGGAGATCTCGGTGTTGGTCAGCACGAGCGCCGACCAGCCGTCTCACACCAGCCTCATTGACCAGCAACTTCAGCTTGAATCACGCTCACTGCTCGGTCAACCGGGGGCGCGGCAGGAAGTGGAAGGGGCGGCCGCCGTCGTCAACGGTGAGCGTCCCGTGACGGCCGGCACTCGACCACTCCAATTCAAGGTGCCACTCGATCTCGAAGGCCGAGGCGGCGGGGTAGACCTTGAATAGTTCAGGGTCACTGCTGGTGACAGTGAACGGGAAGTCCGGGCCGTCCAGGGGCCGGAGAACCGGGTGATCTGCGCCCAGGTCGGTGGTGAACCCCCGCGTCTCCAGTATGCCGAAGACCACCCTCCAAACTTTCGCAGGACGCGGGACTTTACGGGAGAGCACTACAGGACGCATTCCCCTGAGCACCACGGCCTGTATAGCAAGCCCTTCCACGAGCACCCTGGCCCCATCTTCTGGAGTCCACGGGCCTGCCGATGTATCGGGGTCAGCTGGTTCGTCTGCCCACTCATAGAGGTCACTGGTCGTCCGGATGCTCGAACCGGTCGCCATGCAGGGCGTCTCAAGTTCTCGCGCCTCGTTGGCGTGGTGGATGGTGACGCCACCATGGATGACGCCCGCTTGGACAACCGGACCGTCAACGTGCGAACGGTCGGACAAGGAGTTCTCGGTGTGCAGTCGCTGCATTGGGTCCGTCCGTTCCTCAGGCACGCCTAACTCCCCCATAAGATCCCACCAGTTCCAAGCTGGCGAACCACATGGCTGTCAACGCCGACTTCACCAGTGCCGGCGGGTTCGACACCACGGGACCGGTCGCGGTGGCCCTGGCCGTGCTCGGCCTGCTGATCGGTGCCGCCGCCGGGCTGCTGACGCGGCGCACGCTGCCCGCGATGGTGGTGACCTTGGTCGCCCTGCTGGCGCTGAAGACCGTCTGGTCGCAGATGCGGATGATGTTCGCGACCACGGTGACGAAGACCACGGGCGGCGGCCGGTTCGGCGAGGGCGACTCTCCGAAGATCCCCGCCAACGCCTTGGAGGTGGACACCTCCTATGTGACCGGCGACGGCTCACTGCGCGGCTGGGGCACCTGCACGAACGCGGACGACAGGTCGGCCTGCCTGCGGCGCGAGGGGGTGGTCGGCTGGTCGAAGGAGTATCTGCCGTTCTCCCACATGGACGCCATGCAGTGGGCGGCGACGGGCGCGCTGGCCGGGCTGATCCTGCTGACGGCCGGTGTGCTGGGGTACGCGGCGCGGCGTGCTCTGCGCTGACCGCGCGCCGTGGCCGCGGTTCGCGGCCGGTTCACGCCTGGAACTCGGTGAGATCGATGGCGCGAACGCGCAGCGGGTAGCCGTACACCGGGTGCGACGTCTCTCGCTCGGGCACCATGCCGAGCTTGCGGATGACGTTCTCGGAGGCGTCGTCACCCACCCGGTTGATGCTGATGACGCGGTCGAGGCCGCGGTCCTGGAGCGCGAACTCCAGCGTGGCGTGGGCGGCTTCGGACGCGTATCCCTGGCCCCAGAACTGTGAGCCGAGCCGCCAGCCAATGGCCACGGCGGGCAGTACCTCCGGCAGGAACTCGGGCACGGACAGACCCGTGAAGCCTGCCAGTTCGCCCGAGGCCAGCAGCTCGACGGCGAAGAGTCCGAAGCCCTCCTCGTCCCACTCCTCCTCCCACCGCTCGATGGCCTCTGCCGTGTAGTCCAGGTCGCGCACCGAGCCGTCGTCGATCCAGCGCATGACCCGCGGGTCCGCGTTGATGTCCGCCATCGGCGCGAGGTCGTCCTCATGCCAGCGACGGAGGAGGAGGCGGGGTGTACGGATCTCGGTCATGGCGCCCATCCTGCCGAAGGCAACGGCCGTATCGGTAATCCGGCGCTCGATCGGTCTGGCCGCCCCGTCCTCACCTTTCACGTGTTAGGGCAGGCCGGTGTCGGGGATGCCGAACCGCTGGACTACTTCCGCAGGAAGGACTGAAGCATGGCCGTCACTTCCCGCGGCTTCTCCTCGGTCACCCAGTGACCCGAACCCTTCAGGACCCGGCCGTGGACGTTCAGGGCGTAGTCGCGCCATCGGTCGGCGATTTTGCCGCCGAACGACGCCTGGCCGCCGATCGCCAGGATGGGCATCCTCAGCTTGCCTTCGGCCAGGAACTTCTTGTTCTGCCGGACGTCCTCGCGGAGCTGGCGGTACATGCGCATCCAGGCCAGTGTGCGGTCCGGCTCCTTCAGGTAGTGGGCGTAGAAGTCGTAGTCGGACTGCGTGAACGCGGACTTGCTGACCAGAAGCCCCCCGATGAAGCCGCGGACGAAGACGCGCTCATGACCGGCGATGAGCTGCTCGGCGAGCGGCAACTGGAACAGGCCGAAGTGCCACATCGACGCGACCGCGGAAGCCGTTTACCTCCGTGTACTTGGACTGAAAGCCGGGGGGCGGTTTCGCCTGCGGATAAGGCGACGGCGATTGTGCCGTCGCGGTGCCATGCCCGCGACTCTCGCCCCATGCTCCGGAACTCGCGCCGAGGGAGACCACCAGGAGATGTGCACGGCCGCGCTGTCTGAAAGGTGATCACTCGTTTGTGGGACATCGGCATACAAAGCCCATTTCGTGACGAGTGTCCTGTCGGCCGTCGACGACGGCCGGGCAACCAGGTCGCTGACGAAGGAAGTTGTCGATGAGCTTCATCCAGACCGGCAAGATCGACCTGAACTCGGACAATGCCATCGAGACGACTGGCGGTAACACCTCGACCTTCACGCGCGTCACCTTCCCCACCCCGTTTCCGGCGGGTTCCAACGTCGTCGTCCTCCCACTGACCCAGACCTTCAACGGCCCGGAGACACCGGGCATCCGCGTTCATGACGTCACCAACACGGGCTTCCTCATCCGCCTGAACGAGGTGTACGCCGGCACCACCAAGAGCGACGGCAAGCACACCACCGAAACCATCGGCTGGCTGGCCGCGACCGTCTGATGCGCGCGCACCGACCGGGTGCTGGGAGCTCCCTCCCTTGACCTTGAGGAGCGCCCGGTCGGGGCGCCGCCGCGCACTCGCGCTCGTTTGTCCGTCCGGGCCAAGAGGGGCCGTGGGTCATCGGTCGGCGAATACGCCGCGGAGCATGCCGGTGGCCTGGCCGACCTCGATGAGATAGCCGTCGGGGTCGCGCAGATAGCAGCGCAGCTCGGCCTTGCGGTCGAGGGGCTCCGTGAGGAACCGCGCTCCTTTGGCCACGGCGTCGGCGTAGAAGGCGGCGATATCGGCGACGCGGACGTTCAGGAAACTGGACACGGTGTTGCCGTTCTCCGGCGGCACGAGCGTCACCTCGGGCTTGTCCGGGGTGGGCCCGCCGCCGGGGTTCATGATGATCCAGCTGTTGGCCACCCGCACGATGGCCGGGTTCTCCTCCAGTACGACCTCGCCGCCGAAGATGTCGGCGTAGAAGCGTCTCGATCTCACGACATCGCGCACGGTCAGGAAGTGGGTGAGAACGAGCCCTTGCTCGGGTGAGGGCAAATTGCCGGGAGTCGTCATGGCCGTGGCCCTTTCTTCCCGGCGGAGAGTGGAACCGAGCGCGCCGGACCGCACCGCACTCTGCTCACGCCCCGCTCGTCCCGTCCGGGTAACCGCGGGGGAGCGGGCTATGCGACGCGCTACCGGACTACGCTGCCGAAGGGCGGCTGTGTTTCGACACGTCGAGCGATGTGGGTCTTCGGGCCGGGAGCGGGGAGCGGGGACCGATGAGTGACGCACCACTGACCAGTGCCCTTCGGCTGCCGGATGGCTCCTGGGTGCGCGGCCGGGGGCTGCGCCACCCACGACCGGACGGGCCGGTGCCCGGCTTCGGGCTCTATCTGGGGTCCACCCGGCTGCGCGACCGGCATGACGGGGAGCTGGAGTGGGAGCGGGCGTGGATCGAGTGGCCCGATTTCCTGCTGCCGCGCGACCGCGACCTGGCCGTGCGGCAGATCCGCGCGCTGCACCGGCAGGCACGGGCGGGCACGCCGGTCGAAGTCGCCTGCGGTGGCGGCGTCGGGCGCACCGGGACCGTCATCGCCTGCCTGGCCATCATGGCGGGGGTGGCGCCCGCCGACGCTGTCGCGTGGGCGCGCGCTCACCATCATCCCCGCGCCGTCGAGACGCCGTGGCAGCGGCGCTGGGTGGCTCGGTTTCCGGGTGGGTGACACCGACGAGCCGAAGACCCGGCGGCTTCCTTGGCCGCCGGGTCTTCAGGTGCTCAGCTGTGGGAGACGGTCAGGCCGTAGAAGCCGACGCGCGCTCCGTTCGTCGTGCTGTCGGAGGACGACTGGTTGTAGGAGCCGGCCTTGAAGTACTGCTTGTATGGGAAGAAGGACGACGGGATGGCGTAGTGCGTCGTGCTGCCGTTGACCGTCAGATCGATCGTGTCGCCGCCGGAGACGCCGATCGTGTAGTTCCAGGTCTTGCCGACCGACACATGGCCCACGTTGTGCAGCGTCTGGCCGCCCTCGGGCGAGTTCTCCGTTCCGAGGACGATGTCGCCGTTGGCGCGGTAGTACAGCTCCACCAGCGGCTTTGTGGAGGATCCGCCCGAGCCGAGGTGGATCTGCCCGACGCAGACGTTCTTCGTCACCGACACCACGCGCAGCGTCGCCTGGAGCTTGTGGGAGCCGCTCAGCGACCAGTCCGCGGCGCTTCCGCCGCGGTTCATCTCGCGCAGTTCGGAGCGGGCGTAGTTGGAGTTCGGTGTGGTGACGCCCTTCTCCGGCGCCCAGAACGTCATCGCCCCGTCGCGCTTGTCGGTGTAGAAGTAGTCGTCCTGGAATCCGTTCGAGCCCTGAAGCCGGGACGAGGGGATGGTCGTCGGCTTGCCGGGGGAGCCGACCGGTTCCTGGAGTTGCCACACCGACAGGTCGAAGTTGCCGCCCGGCGCCTTCGACGGGTCGGCGAAGGGAGCGGCCGCGGTGGTGGCACCGGCGGGCATCGCGAGGGCCAGACCACCGATGACGGCGGTCACGGTCGCCAGCGAGGCGAGCAGCGTACGGAGGCGCATGGGAATGCCTTCCCGTGGGGGGTGGGGGTAGGCGCGCGTCCACATACATGAAGACGATGTTTCTTTGTGAACGACGAGACCTGTCGAGAAGGTAAGGTCGTGGTGTGTCCGCGTCAATCCTCTGAACGGAGAAAAGGCCGGGCACTGGCCGACGCTCGCGCCGCCGCCCCAAAAAACGAACTGCCACTCGCCCACGCCGTGCGATAGGTTCCGGATGGCGATCACTTCTGCCTACTACCTGTCAAAGGACTGAAGCCCATGGACTCGGCGTCCCCCAGCGGCCGCCGTCGGCACTGAACGATCGGTGCCACACGCGTCTCCTCACGGCGGCCCCACGTATCCGCACGCCATTCCTCTCGCGGCGCCTTCCGCCGCGCTTCTACGTGAGGTCACATCACCTTGGGCACCGACGTCCAGAGCTTTGCCGTAGCCAACCTCCGCCGCCGCCCCGTGCTGGTCGAAGCCGGAGGCTTCGTGGCGGGATTCGATCCCAGCACCACCAGCCCGTACATCAACTACGCGACCCCGCTCCCCGGCACCCGGCCCACCGCCCGGGACGTCAAGGAGCTGATCGAGGCGTTCCGGGTACGCGATCTCAAGCCCCGGCTCGAGTTCGCGCCGGACGCCGCGCCCGACGTGGAGCCCGCGCTGCGGGAGGCGGGGTTCACCGTGGAGGCGGTGCACGCGTATCTGGTGTGCACCCCGGACACGCTCACCCTTCCTCAGGACGCGGAGGCCGGCCCCACGGCGGTCCCGGTCGCCGTCCCGTCCACGGACGAGGACTACCGGGCGATCGACGCCGCGCTGTCCGAGGCGTTCGCCGGTGAGTTCGCCTCGTCCCCGGAGGGGGCGGCCCGGCTGCGCCGGATCCAGGAGGACGGGGGAGCGGTCCGGTTCGTCCGGGCGCCCGACGGGGGCTGCGCCGGCGGGGCCACCTGCTCGGCGCCCGCCGTGGGCACCGCGGAACTGGCGGGCGTGGGCACCCGGCCCGCCTTCCGCGGCCAGGGCATCGCCGCCGCGGTCACCGCCGCGCTGACCGAGACGATGTTCGCCCGAGGAGCCCAGTCGGTATGGCTGGAGTACTCGGGTGACGGCTCCCGCCGGGTCTACGAACGCGTCGGCTACCAGCCCCGGGGCACCCGGCTGTACATGAGTCTCGAGCACTGAGGGGAGGGGGCGGCTTGCTCTACGGCCAGGGCCGCAGAGCAAGCCGCCTCTCCGCTCGGGGTTCAGCGCGGCGCCGCCGCCTCCAGCCCGTCCACGCTTCCGGACATGATCGTGCGGATATGGGCGGTGAGGTGCTCGATCGGCCAGTCCCACCAGGCCAGGGCCAGCAGCCGGGCGATGTCCGCGTCGTCGTAGCGGCGGCGGATGAGCTTGGCCGGGTTGCCGCCGACGATGCCGTAGTCGGGGACGTCGTCCACCACCACGGAACCGGAGGCGATGACCGCCCCGTGGCCGATGCGGACACCGGGCATCACCATCGTCCGGTAGCCGAACCAGACGTCATGGCCCACCACGGTGTCACCCCGGCCCGGCAGGCCGGTGATCAGGTCGAAGTGGTCGGTCCACGAACCGCCCATGATGGGGAAGGGGAAGGTGGAGGGGCCGTCCATGCGGTGGTTGGCGCCGTTCATGATGAACCGCACCCCTTCGCCCAGCGCGCAGAACTTCCCGATGACCAGCCGCTCGGGTCCGTAGTGGTACAGCACATTGCGGGTCTCGAACGCGGTGGGGTCATCCGGGTCGTCGTAGTACGAGAACTCCCCGACCTCGATCAGCGGCGAGGTGATCAGCGGCTTCAGCAGCACCACCCGTGGCTGCTCGGGCATCGGGTGCAGCACGGTCGGGTCGGCGGGTATGGCCGGCATCGGGCATCGCCCTTCCTCGTCCGGAGAGGTTTTCTCGCCATGATCGCAACCTCGGTGCCCGGTGTCGCGTGCATTCCGCGGGGGCGTCGGAGGGCGTCGGAGGGGCGTCGGAGGGCATCGGCGGGGCGTCGGCGGGGGACCTCCGCGAAGCAACCCGATCGTGCTTCCTGGAGTCCTTGAGCGATGAAGCCTTCGTTCGCATCCGCGTTCGTGTCCGTGGCTGTGTCCGTAGCCGTGCCCGCTGTCCGTGCTCCTTGTCCGTGCTCCTTGTCCCCGACCACCGCCCGTTCGTCCCCGACCGTTGTCCATGACCGCTCGATCCGCCTCGCGAGGTGCCGCCGTGCGTTCGTCCGTTCCCGTCGCCGCCGTGACCGTGTCCGTGCTGCTGCTCGCCGGATGCAGCGAGGGCGGTGGCCACGGGGGCCCGAAGCCGGTCGAGGGGGCCACGAAGGGGACGGCCGGAGTCTCGCTCGGGGACTTCAACGGCGACGGTTACGACGACTTCGCCACCGCCATCCGCCCCACCAGCGCCTCCCGGGGCCCGCTGCCCGCCCGGCTCGCGGTGGTCTACGGCTCGGCGCACGGCCTCGACCCGCGGCGGCACCGCCTCGTCGTCGACGGCGCCGAGGACGATTACGTCGGGCCCCTGCTGCGCACCGATCTCGACGGCGACGGCTTCACCGACCTGGTGACGGCGCGCTTCCGGCACGGGAGTTCGGCGCGGGGCGAGCGGACGGGGGAGACGGTGATGTTGCGCGGCGGCCCCCGTGGGCTGGCCGCGCCGCGCCCGCTCCAGGGCGACGCGGCCGGATTTCTGGCGCTGGCCGTGGGGGACTTCGACGGGGACGGCGCGGCCGATCTGCTGGCCTCGGCTGCCGACGGCCGGGGTGCGGACGGCCGGGGTGCGGACGGCCGGGGCGCGGTCCGGGTGCTGTACGGGCCGTTCGGCACCAAGGCGGGCCCCGCCCGTACCACCCCGCTCCCCACCGGCCGGGCCCGCCGCGCGGCACCCGCCACCGCCACCACCGGCGATTTCGACGGCGACCGTCGCACCGATGTGGTGCTGACCTATCGCTACGACCTCGCGCAGCCGGAACGCCCCGACAAGCCCGGCGAGCCCGACCAGCCCGGCCAACCGGAACCCGACGACACCGCCCCCCTCGACACCCCCGTCGCCCACTACCGCGGCGGCCCCAAGGGCCTGGTGCGGGACAAGCGGCCCGAGGCCCGCCTGGCCCACGCCCTCGGCACGGAGGACGGCCCGCGCGAGCCCGCGGCCGGGGACGCCGACCACGACGGGATCGACGATCTGCTCGCGCCCGGCCAGGGGACCCTCGGCCCCGGGCGGCACTCCGGCGCCGGGCGGCTGACCGTCGTCCACGGGGCCAGGTCCGGTCTGGGCCGGGGGCGTTCGGAGCTCACGGTCGATCCGTCCGGGCCGGGCCTGCCCGGCGACGCACGGCGCGGCGACGGCTTCGGCGGCTCCCCGTCGGTCGGCGACATCACCGGCGACGGCCGTCCCGACCTGGTGGTGGCCACCCCGGAGAAGAACTACGGCAACGGCCGGCTCACCCTGCTGCCCGGTGCGCGGCGCGGGCACGGCGGCGAGTACGACCCGGCCGCGAGCGCGCACGAGGGGGACGGCGGGGAGCAGACCCTGGACCTGGACACCCCGGGGGTGCCCGGCCGGCACACTCCGTACGGCTTCGACGCCTTCGCCCCCCAGCCCCCGCTGCTCGACGTCGACGGGGACGGGCACGACGAGGTGGTCGCCGCCGCGCCCGGCTACGGCCACGGCAGGACGGGTGGCTTCTGGGTCTTCCGGGGGACCGACCGCGGGCTGTCCACCAGGGACGTACGCCGTTTCACCCCCGCCGACCTGGGCATACGCTTCCGGACGGCCTGACCCGCGGAGCAGCCGTCGGGGCGCCACGGCCCCGGAATAACCACGGGCGGTGGCGGGGTTACCGTGCATGTGGCATCTGCCGACGTACGGAAGCGGGTAACGCAGGCATGAGCACTAGCACCGTCGAGCTCACCAAGGACAACTTCGACGAGATCGTGTCCGGTAGCGAATTCGTCCTGATCGACTTCTGGGCCTCCTGGTGCGGGCCGTGCCGGATGTTCGCGCCCATCTACGAGAAGGCCGCCGAGCGCCATCAGGATCTGCTGTTCGCCAAGGTCGACACCGAGGCCCAGCCCGAGCTGGCCGCCGCCTTCGACATCCAGTCCATCCCCACGCTGATGATCGTGCGGGAGAACATTGCGGTCTTCTCCCAGCCCGGCGCCCTCCCCGAGCCGGCCCTGGAGGACCTCATCGGCCAGGCCCGCGACCTCGACATGGACAGCGTGCGGGCCTCCATCGCCGCCGCGTCGAACGAGAAGCGGGCCATCGACGAGGAGAAGGAGCAGGCCGCCGCGGGCGACCAGAAGGCCTCCGGCAACCGTGGCTGAGCTGGTGCTGATCCGGCACGGCGAAACCGAGTGGAGCCGGTCGCGCAAGCACACCAGCTGGACCGATGTGCCCCTGACACCGCGCGGTGAGGAGCAGGCCCGCGCCCTGCGCCCGCCGCTCGCCGCGCGGAAGGTGGGGCTGACCCTGGTCAGCCCGATGGCGCGGGCCCTGCGCACCGCCCGGCTCGCCGGGCTGGAAGACCTCACCGTCGAGCCCGACCTGCACGAATGGGACTACGGTGGCTACGAGGGCATCACCACCACCGAGATCCACCGCACCCGCCCCGACTGGAACCTGTGGACCGACGGCGTCCCGCCGGGCGGTCCCGACCACCCCGGGGAGTCGCCCGAGCGGATCGGGGCCCGGGTGGACCGGGTGCTCGACCGGATCGCCGCCGAGCTGGCGGCGGAGGACGGCCCCGATGTGGTGCTGGTGGCGCACGCCCACGTTCTGCGGGTGCTCACCGCCCGCCGGCTGGGCCTGCCCCCGTCCGCCGGTGCGCTCTTCCGGCTGGACACCGCGACCGTGAGTCGACTCGGAACTGAGCATGGTCGCCCGGCCGTGGTCGCCTGGAACGTAGGCTCGGACTCGATCTCCGGGCAGGGGGCGACCGGAAGCGGTGGCACCCCCGCCGGTTGATCATCTCCGACCGTATTGGCATACCGCACGTCCGACAGGAAGCAGGGAACAGCGAGCATGGCTACGACGCGTACCGCGCACACCGTCTGGCAGGGCAATCTGGCCCAGGGGCAGGGGACCGTCACCTTCGACTCCTCCGGCATCGGCGAGCAGCCGGTCTCCTGGCCGTCCCGCGCCGAGCAGGCCAACGGCAAGACCAGCCCCGAGGAACTGATCGCGGCGGCCCACTCCAGCTGCTTCTCGATGGCGCTCTCGCACGGCCTCACCCAGGCGGGCAACCCGCCCACCCAGCTGACCACCCAGGCCGACGTCACCTTCCAGCCCGGCACCGGCATCACCGGCATCCACCTCACCGTCGAGGGCACGGTGGAGGGCCTGGACGAGGCCGGGTTCACCGCGGCGGCCGAGGACGCCAAGAAGAACTGCCCGGTGAGCCAGGCGCTCGCCGGTACGGAGATCACGTTGTCGGCGAAGCTGGCCTGACGTCCTCCACGCGCTGCAGCAGTCCCCAGGTGAACTCCGCCACATAGTGGCGGAGTTCGCCGTTCTCCGTCTCCGGCGCGTCGAAGGCCAGCCGCCAGCGGGTGGGCGCCGAGCCCTCCATGGGCCGCGCGGGCGCGAAGGCGCGCGCCACCTCGTCCACCGTGCAGGACCAGGGCACGAGGTCGGCGGCCGTCCGCAGCCGCGGCCCGGGCGCGCCCGGAGCGCGCACCAGCCACTCGTTCCACACCGCCCCGTTCGGCGCGGTGAGCACCTCGAACCGCAGATCCGGCCACAGCGGCACGGACCAGCTCAGCGCCTCGCTCCTCAGATCGCCGATCCGGCGGGTGGAGGTGGACTCCGGCGGACCCAGCACCGAGCGGTAGCGGGCGACCGCCGAGCGCCGTCGCGGCGAGCGCTGCATGGCCTGCCAGCGGCGGTTGGCCTCGCGCATCACCGCACGTCCGAAGCCCAGCTCGCGCAGTGCGTCCTCGACCAGCCCCGGCTGATGGTCGGCCATCCGCCGCAGCAGTACGAGGACGAAGGGGAAGGGGGTGGGAAATGAGTCGGGCTGGGGGAACGAGCCGGGCGCGGAATCCATGGCTCCTACTTTGCCGGACCATTGCCGGGGGAAGTCCGCTCCGCATAACCTGTGTTCGCGATACCGGCCACCGGCCGGAATCTCGAACGCTTGCCATCTGACCAGAAGGGGAGGGCGAGCACTATGGGACGGCTGGTGCCCGCGGTGACACGGGCTCTGGACATACTCGAGCTCTTCCTGGACGGAGACGGCACCCTCTCCGCACCCGAGATCACCCGCCGGCTCGGCCTGCCCCGTACGACCGTCCATGAGCTGGTGACCACTCTGGCCGCCCGTTCCTATCTGGTCCAGATGCCCGACCAGCCCGGCCGCTATCGGCTCGGGGTACGGCCGTATCAGCTCGGCAGCCGCTACGCCGAGCAGCTCGACCTGGCCGCCGAGGGCCAGCAGGTGGCCCGGAGCGTCGCGGAGACCTGCGACGAGACCGTGCATGTCGCGATCCTCGAGGGCATGGACGTCATCTATATCGCCAAGGTCGACTCCACCCACGCCGTCCGCATGGTCTCCGCCGCGGGCCGCCGGCTGCCCGCCCACTGCACCTCGGTCGGCAAGATGCTGCTCGCCTCCCTGACCGACGACGCCCTGGACGCGCGGCTCTCCGACGAGCAGCCGCTGCCCGCGATGACGGACAACAGCATCACCTCCACCGTCGAACTGCGCCGCCACCTGCTCACCGTGCGCGAGCGCGGCATCGCGGTCGAGCAGCGGGAGTCCAACCCGGATGTGAGCTGTGTGGCGGCCCCCGTACGGGACTCCACGGGCAAGGTGGTCGCGGCGCTGTCGATCTCGGTGCCGACGATCCGCTGGAGCGAGGAGCGCCAGGCCGAGCTGGAGGAGCTGGCGGCCAAGGGCGCGGGAGAGCTGTCGGTGCGGCTGGGGCATCGGAGGCGGGACATATGAGCACACGGCCATCGCTCGAGATCGCGGTGCGCGCGAGCGCCGCGCTCGGTGAGGGACCCACCTGGGACGCCGCCGCCCGGCGGCTGATCTGGGTGGACATCCTCTCCTCCCGTGTCCACACCTACGACCCCGCCACCGGCCGCCGCACCACCCTGGCCACCGAGCAGCATGTCGGCGCGGCCAAGCCCCGCGCGGGCGGCGGTCTGGTGGTCAACCTCCGCGACGGCATCGGGACGTACGGCGCCGACGGCGGCTTCGACTGGCTGCTGCGCGAGGCGGTCCCCGGCCGCCGTGGCAACGACGCCGCGGTGGCGCCGGACGGCGCGCTGTGGGCGGGCACCATGCGGTACGACGAGAGGACCGGCGGCGGCACGCTCTCCCGGATCGGGGCCGACGGCGCCCATGCGGAGTTCCTGCCCGAGGTGACGGTCAGCAACGGCATCGGCTGGAGCCCGGACGGCCGCCTCATGTACTACATCGACACCCCCACCCGCCGTATCGACGTCTTCGACGTGGACGACGCCGATGGTCCGGTGGTCGCAGGCCGGAGGCCGTTCGCCGAGGTCGAGAAGGGCGCGGGCTTCCCGGACGGGCTGTGCGTGGACGCGGACGGCGCGGTGTGGGTCGCCCTGTGGGACGGCGCCGCGATCCGTCGCTACGCCCCCGACGGGACACTCGATCGGGTGGTGGAGCTTCCCTTCCCGCGCCCCACCGCGTGTGCCTTCGGCGGTGCGGACCTCACCGATCTCTATCTGACCTCGGCACGGGCCGGACTCGGCGCCTTTGCGCCGCCGCTCGCCGGGTCGCTGCTGGTCATCGCGGGTGCGGGGCAAGGTTTGGCGCAGCCCGCCTTCGCCGGCTGAGCGGGGCCGGGCGGACGCCGACGGCCGGTGGAACGCGGCCTGACGAGGGCTTTCGTACGGTCTTTGCACAGGATCCTCACACCCCGCGTCCTGCTGACCTACCCGTTGGTCACATAACCTGCCCGGCGAAATGGATTACTGCTCTCCCTGCCGCCGCCATCTCAACGGTGCCGTCTCCTGCCCTGGTTGCGGGACGCCCGCTGGGGACCTCGGCCTGCCCGCCGCCGCATCGGACACGGCACACGAGGGCGGGGCCGACACGCCCGCGCCCCGGGCGGAGCGGAGAGCCGACCGGCGCGCGGCGCAGGCGTCCCCCGCCGTCGGCGCCACCCGCGCCTCGCGCCGCAAGCCCAAGCCCCGCCTCATCGGCAGCCGCGCCCGTCGGGCCCGCCGGGGCCGTGGCCGTCGGGTGACGATCATGGCGGCGGTGCTCGGCCCGGTGCTGGCCGCGGTGTTCGTGGCCGAGCTGGCCACCGAGGGGCACTGGCGGGAGTCCTCCCCGTCGCCCAGCCGGCAGGAGCCGGTGGCCGACCGCAGCGGCGGGGTGTCGGACTCCGACGAGCCGGTCACCGAGGACACCTCCGGCCCGAGCGAGCTCCCCTCGGCGTCGGACAGCGGCCAGGACGAGGACAAGGACGCGTCCAAGGACAAGGACAAGGGCGACGGGAAGTCCGAGGACGACAAGGACGGCACCTCGTCCGATCCGGACGGGGACTCGTCCTCGGATCCCTCGGACGCCACCTCCTCGGCCCCGGGCGGCCCCGGTACGACCCAGGGGCCCACCGCGCCGTCGCATCCGGGGCCCACCGCCCCGGCGACCGTCGCACCGACGCCGACCCCGTCGCCCTCGGAGACCTGCAATCGCTTCCTGTGGTGGTGCACCTAGGTATCCGCTGGGCCTTGACGCCCGCGGCGAGCTGCTCCCCTCCCCGCCCCTTCCCGAAACTGAGGCTTCGCCCCGGACCCCGGATCAGGGCTCCGCCCCGGACCCCGGGGTCCCAGGGGCGGAGCCCCTGGTGTCGGGGAAGGGGCGGGGAGGGGAAAGATCCGCCGGACACCCCGCAGCCGGGCGTCCCGGCGACGCGCATTCGCGATGCTCTACGGCGCGGCTTACGGCACGGCCATTACGGCGCGACGCCCAGCATCCGCTTGAGCAGATCGCGCAGCACCGTACGCTCCTCGTCCGAGAGCTCGGCCAGCGGTTCGCGCGCGAAGTCGAGCGAGCCCCGGAGCCGTTCGGCGGTCTCCCGGCCCGCCTCGGTGGCGGCGGCCAGCTTGACCCGCCGGTCGGCCGGGTCCAGGCGGCGCTCGGCGAAGCCGCGCGACTCCAGACGGTCCACGATCCCGGTGACGTTCGACGGCTCGCACTTCAGCTGCTGGGCGAGCCGGCGCATCGGCGTCGGGCCGCCGGAGAGCAGGCCCAGCACCCGGGCCTGTGCCCCGGTGAGGGAGTGCTTGGCCGCGGCCTCCTCGTATTCCTCGTGATAACGGGCCACGATGGTGCCGATGAGCTCGACGACCTCGAGGGTCAGCGGGTCGATGCGGGACGTCATGCCAACCAGCGTACCCATTTACTTGACAGCATGAAATATCCAGCAGCATGATTGTTTCATCTGCTGAAACGTATGAGAGGCACCTTCCATGTCCGTCATCCCCACCACCGGCCGTGAATGGCACCTGGTCGCCCGCCCCCAGGGGTGGCCGAAGCCGGAGGACTTCGCGCTGCGCGAGGCCCCGGTCTCCGAGCCGGGCCCCGGGCAGGCGCTGGTCCGCAATCTCTACATGTCGGTGGACCCGTATATGCGCGGGCGCATGAACGACGTGAAGTCGTACACGCCGCCGTTCCAGCTCGACCAGCCGATGGAAGGCGGCGCGGTCGGCAAGGTCATCGCCTCCAACGCGGAGGGGCTCTCCGTCGGCGACCACGTCCTGCACTTCGGCGGCTGGCGTGAGTACGCGACGGTGAGCGCCAAGAGCGCCGTCAAGGTCGACCCCGAGGTCGCCCCGCTCCCCGCCTACCTCGGCGTGCTCGGCATGCCCGGCCTCACCGCGTACGCGGGGCTGCTGGAGGTCGCCTCCTTCAAGGAGGGCGACGCGGTCTTCGTCTCGGGCGCGGCGGGCGCGGTCGGCAGCGAGGTCGGCCAGATCGCCAAGCTCAAGGGCGCCTCCCGGGTGATCGGCAGCGCCGGTTCGGACGAGAAGGTCCGGGTGCTGCTCGACGAGTACGGCTTCGACGCGGCCTTCAACTACAAGAAGGGCCCGGTCGCCGAGCAGCTGAAGGAGGCCGCGCCCGACGGGATCGACGTCTACTTCGACAACGTCGGCGGCGAGCACCTCGAGGCCGCCATCGGCCGCCTCAAGGTGCACGGCCGGATCACCGTCTGCGGCATGATCTCGCAGTACAACGTCACCGAGCCGCCCGCCGCCCCGCGCAACCTGGCGATGGTCATCGGCAAGCGGCTGCGGATGCAGGGCATGCTGGTGGGGGACCACCAGGCGCTGCAGGGGCAGTTCTTCGAGGAGGTCGGCGGCTGGATCCGCGAGGGCAAGCTGCACTACCGCGAGACCGTCATCAAGGGTGTGGAGAACGGGGTGGAGGCCTTCCTCGGCATGCTCCGCGGTGAGAACACCGGCAAGATGATCGTCGCCTTCGAGGACTGACGAGCCGAGGACCCGGCGAGGAGCCGGGCCACGGATCCGACGCCCCCTGCCATCCGCTGGCAGGGGGCGTCGGCCGGTCGGCTACCGCGGCACCACCGTCGCCGGCGAACGCCCCGGCACCGGCGCTGGTACCGGCCCCGCGCATGAGGTGATGTACCCGGGGGTGGTGGGTACCCGAGGAGATCCGGCGTTCGCCGGAGCCGTAAGAACCGAACGGAAAGGTGGCCCCCATGTCCACGCTGGCCGGTCCGGAACAGCCTCGGTCCGCCTCGCAGGTGCTGGTGGCGGTGAGCGGGATCTCGCGCTACGACGCCGAGGCCGTGTTCGGTGTGCTGCGCACGTGCTACGAGTCCGACGAGGCGACCACGAACCTTCCGCAGGACGCGGGGGAGGGGCGGCCCACGGTGTGGACCTCCGTCTTCGAGGTGGCCGACCCCCGCGAAGAGCCCCGACCCGCCTCCCTGACGGCCCCCGTCACCGCCGACCTCCAGGGCGGCCCCCGCCAGGTGCAACAGGTGGCGGACGTCCTGGCCCGCGCCTTCGAGGTCCGCGAGCAGGGTGCGGTGGCGGGTGACCAGGAGCGGGAGCTGCGGCTCAGGCTGTCCAGCACGGGGATGCGCCCGGAGTAGGGCGGGGCGCGGATGGCGCGGCCGGGTGGTGATCGGCCGGGCGGCGCGGCTGAGCTGCGGAGTTGTGTGCGGCGCGAGACGAAACCCGCGCCCGACCGAGCCGCGCACCCCGAACAACGCACCCCCGCCCCGCCATTGACGCACGTGGCGGCGAGATCTTACCGTCACGTTCGAAGAAACGAGCGCTGGTCGATATGCCGAATAGCCGCGAAACCGCGACGTCGCGTGGTCGCGGCACCCGAAGAGATGGGCCGCCATGCCGCAGACCCCTTCCCCTTCCGCCTCCGCCGCCTCTGCCACCGCCTCCGCCCGGTTCACCCTCGACCCCGCCTTCGCCGTCGGCGAGGTCAACCCCCGCCTCTTCGGCTCGTTCGTCGAGCACCTCGGCCGCTGCGTCTACACCGGCATCCATGAGCCCGGCCACCCGGCCGCCGACGAGGCCGGGCTGCGGACCGATGTCCTCGCGCTGATCCGCGAGCTGGGCGTCAGCGTCATCCGGTATCCCGGTGGCAACTTCGTCTCCGGCTACAAGTGGGAGGACGGCGTCGGGCCGGTGGAGGAGCGGCCGCGCCGGCTCGATCTCGCGTGGCGGTCCACCGAGACCAATCGGTTCGGTCTCTCGGAGTACATCGACTTCGTCCGCAAGGTCGACGGCGAGCCCATGATGGCGCTCAACCTCGGCACACGCGGTGTCGCGGACGCCCTTGAGCTGCAGGAGTACGCGAACCACCCGTCCGGCACCGCCCTCGCCGACCTGCGGATCGGCCACGGCGACAAGGATCCGTACGGCATCCGGCTGTGGTGTCTGGGCAATGAGATGGACGGCCCCTGGCAGACCGGGCACAAGACCGCCGAGGAGTACGGACGGCTCGCCGCCGAGACCGCCCGCGCGATGCGGCAGATCGACCCGGAGGTGGAGCTGGTGGCCTGCGGCAGTTCCAACCAGTCGATGCCGACGTTCGCCACCTGGGAGGCGACGGTCCTGCGGGAGACGTATGACCTGGTCGACCACATCTCCCTGCACGCCTACTACGAGGAGCGCGACGGCGACCGCGACTCCTTCCTCGCCTCGGCCGTGGACATGGAGTCCTTCATCGAGAACGTCGTCGCCACCTGCGATCACATCGGCGCCCGGCTGAAGTCGAAGAAGAAGATCAACCTGTCCTTCGACGAGTGGAACGTCTGGTACCAGACCCACTATCACCACGCCGAGCCGCTCAACTGGGAGGAGGCCCCGCGCCTCCTGGAGGACAACTACTCCGTCACCGACGCCGTCGTGGTCGGCTCGCTGCTGATCGCCCTGCTCCGCCACGCCGACCGCGTCACCGTCGCCTGCCTCGCCCAGCTGGTCAACGTCATCGCCCCGATCATGACCGAACCGGGCGGCCCCGCCTGGCGGCAGACCACCTTCTACCCCTTCGCGCAGGCGTCGGCCCATGGGCGGGGGAGGGTGCTGCAGGTCAACGTCGACGGCCCGGCGTACGAGACGGCCGTCTACGGCGAGGTCCCGCTGCTGCACGCCACCGCCGTCCTCGACGAGTCCACCGGCGCGGTGACGGTCTTCGCGGTCAACCGCGACCAGCAGCGCCCCCTCCCGCTGGAGGTCGCCCTGCACGCCCTGCCGGTGACCCGCGTCGTCGAGCACACCGTCCTCGCCGACGCGGACCCCGAGGCCCGTAACACCCTCACGGACCCCGAGCGCGTCACCCCGCACCCCGGCGAGGGCACGGCGCTCGCGGACGGCGCCCTGCGCACCACGCTGGAGCCGATGTCCTGGAACGTCATCCGCCTGGCCTGAGCGCCTGGCCTGAGCGACTTACGCCTCGTGGTGGGGATCGTAGATGTAGGGAGTCGTGGTGCTCAGCACGGTGAACCCCAGTCGTTCCAGGATGGGGCGGCTCTGGTCGGTGGCGTCGACTTGGAGGTAGCGGTAGCCGAGGTCGGCGGCGGTCCGGGCGCGGTGGGCGACCAGAGCCCGGTAGATGCCCCGGCCTCGCCAGGCAGCCACGGTGCCGCCGCCCCAGAGACCGGCGAAGTCGGTGCCCGGGTTCAGTTCCATCCGCGCCGCGCACACGGGCAGGTCGCCGGCCATCGCGACGACCATGCTGAGGGTTTCGGAGTTCTCGGCGAGCTGGGCGAGCAGCCGCTGCCGCAGGTGGGCGCTGCTGGTGCCGAAGGCCTGTTCGTGGACGTTCGCCACGAGGTCCACCCCGGCGGGGTCGGTCACCGGACGCAGGTGGACGCCTTCGGGCAGTGTGGCGTCGGTGGGCAGGTCCCGGACCGGCGCGACCATCACCGCCTCCTGCGGCTCGGGCGTGAACCCGGCCGACGTCAGCCGCCTCCCGAGGTCACCGGGCCGGTCGTGGGCGTATGCCTTCCATTCGAACTCGCGGCCGAGCGAGGCGAAGTACCGCGTCTGGGCTGTGATCGCGGCGTCCGCCGTGCTCTCGTCGAGGTCCGTCCAGAGGATGCCGTTCCAGTCGTGATCCGTGCCGACCTGCCGCACGACGTTGCCGTCACGCTCGACACGGGTTCCGTGGCCGTCGGCCCGCGCGTCGCGCCTCAGCTGGCGGTCCAACAAGGCAAGTACTTCTTCAGGGTTCATTCCGCTCACTCCAGCATGGGGAGGGCGACCGCACCACTGGGTTTCTCCCGTCCCCCGCCGATGGGAGTGATCGTGTGGAACGTGGGAGGCGCTCGGCCGGGCTCGCCCGGCCGAGCGCCACTCTGGGCCTGGGATTCAGCTCGGTGGCCGCTGGGTGCGGGTCAGGCGTCCGGGTCGACGCCGACCGTGAGCGTGCCGCGGTAACCGGCGGACGGGGTGCTGCCCAGCGCCGTCACGGCGAGCAGCCCGGCGGCGGTGCCGCCGTTGCCGTAGATGCCGTCGGCGGACAGGGGAGTGCGGGGGACGGTGTTGGTGGAGTACGGGGAGAGCTTGGCCACCGCCTCGGTGATCTTCTCGTCGAAGAAGAGCTGTCCGGTGTGGATCTCGTTGCCGCCGGTGAACGAGCCGTCCGGGGTGAGCGTGACGTCCGTGTGCACCTTGAGGTGGACATGGATGCAGCGGCCGCGGTACCAGCCGGGATAGATGCCGGTGAGGTTGGCCACCCCGTCGGCGCCGGTGAGCACGGCACCGCGCAGGAATGTGCCGTCGTCCGGCTCCTGGTGGCCGTTGTTGCCGACGAAGCCGGAGTACTCGCCGAGTGCGTCGCAGTACCAGATCTCCACCAGCGCCTTGTTGAGCGGTGCGCAGGTGGCGGTGTCCACGACGGTGAGGGTGAGCTGGAGCGGGACCCCCTTCTTGTCCTCGGCGACGTTGGCACGGACGAGGGCGTGGTCGAGGTAGTACGGGCCCTCGGTGAGCTCCTTGGTGAGCGTGCAGATGGCGGCGGCGTCGCGGGCCGCCGCAACCCGGGCGTTCGTGGTGGCCGTGGAGGCCGTCTCGGGGCGGGCGGCGGCCGTGCCCGCGCCGATTCCGATGGCCGCGGCGGCCGCGCTTCCGGCGACCAGGACGCGTCGTCGCCCCATGGGGGCGGAGGATAAGTCTGTCATGGGCATGGAAAGGTAGGGGCGGTGTCTGTGGGACGCCTGTGGATTCGGCAAAGTCCGTCCCCGTCAACTCTCCTTATGGCCAACTCCCTTGCGGCAAGGGGGTGTTGACAGCGTCACAAGCGCTTACTAGCTTCTTCCGGGATGGCTGCTGGCCGCCGGGGCGATCCTGACCGCACCGCCCGGCGTCAGGGCCCCGCACCCGTCAGAGCCGCACCTTTGGCGATCTCCACCGGCCTTTGCGATCAGCGTGCTTGTCCGCTCATTCGCGCTCATCCCGCAAGCGATTACCCCTCCCGTGTGGAGATCCTCCGAATGAGAGGACTCCCCTATGCGCTCGACGCACGACCACGGCACCACGGGCGACATCGGTGGTGTCACCGGCGCCACCGGTGTCACCAGCGCCTTGAGCACCCCCGTCACCGCCCGCGACCGGCGCCGGCTGACGGCGGTCGCGGCGGGCGTTGCCGCGGTGCTCGCCCTCGGCGGCCTCTCCACGGTCTCCGGCCATGACGCGGAAACCGGTGTGCACTCCCGGACGGGCGCGCAGCCGGGCAAGCTCTGAGGCGCGGATGCGCCCCGCCCGGTCGTCAGGACGGACGACGCACCCCGCCCGGTCGTCAGGACGGACGACGCACCCGGCCCGGTCGTCAGGAGGGCAGCACCCACATGGGGTTGGCGTAGAACCACAGGTCGCGCCAGGGATCCGCATCGCCCGGCACATCCATCGCCGGGCCGTGCGGATCCACCGCCGCGCCCCGCGCGCCCACCGCCGTCCGGTTGCCGTCGGTCCCGCGCAGCCGTACGTACAGCGGACGGTCCACGGCGCCGAGGTCGTAGGAGAGCCGCACCGCCCCCGATGTGCGGCTGATCTCGAACGACTTCACCACCCGGGTGCGCGGTGCCGCGAACGTGTCGCGGTCGCCGACCGCCCCCGTGACCTCGCCCTGGATGACGTCCACCCGCGCCAACTTCGGCGCAAACCCCGCCCAGTTGGTGCCGTTCGCCAGCGCGATGTCCACCTCGAGCCGCGCCCGGGCGCCCCGCGCCACATGCAGGGTGCCGCCGAGGGTGACCGAGCGGCCCCGGCTCCCACCGTCACGCCCATCGCCGCTGAGCCGCGCGTCGAGGCCGCTGATCAGGCCGCCGTGGTCCACCCAGACCCGGCCCGCCCGGATGCCGTCCATGACGGCGGCGTACGAGAAGTCCTCGGCGCCCACATGGGTGCGACTGTACTGGCCCGGCCAGTAGTCGTTCTCCTCCAGGTCCAGCCCGCCCCGGTACACCGGGTCGTCCTGCCGCCCGTTGGTCTCGAAGTCGCTGCCGGGGCCGCGCATCGCGGTGTCGGCGTAGACGTTGTGGGAGTCGGAGTTGGCGGTGATCCACCACGGCTTGCCCTCGGCGAGCAGGCTGTCCCACAGCCCGCCCACCGTCGCCGTCATCCAGTCGAAGCCGCCCCAGGTGCGGTACGACTCGGCCGGGTACGCGGCGAAGGACTGCGGGCCGGGGGCGTTTTCGTACAGTCCGCGCGCACCGCCCGGGCCGTGTGCGGAGGCCGGGATCCCGGCCGCCTGGTGGCCCGGCGCGCCCTCCATGCCGACGGCGATGTGCGGCTGGGCGTCCCGCCAGCCGCGGATCTCGTGCGGGGAGTCGAGGCCCTTGCGGGCGGGGTGGTTGGCGAGCATCAGCGCGGCCTTGACGCGCCGCCGGCGCACCGCGTCGGAGAGGAAGTCGAGACCGGCGATGGCCAGGGCCTCGTTCTGCGGGGTGGAGTCGCCGGCGTTCTTGACCGACCCGTCGAAGGAGGTCTCGAACTCCTTGAGCACCGCCACCTCGTCACGGCCGGGGTGGACGAAGACCGTGCCGTGCTCGGCGCCGGGGATGTTCCACTCCAGCCCCTGGAAGACGAGTGCGTCCCGGTGGGTCTCGCGCGCCTCGCGGATATCGGGGTTGACCTTCTCGACCCCGATCCGGGCGTGGGTGATGTTCCCGTGGTCGGTGATCACCATCCAGTCCAGGCCGTGCCGGGCGCCCTGCCGCACCTGGTCGATGACCCGGTACTTGCCGTCGTTGCTGTACTGGGTGTGGATGTGATGGTCCCCGGCCAGCCACAGATAGCCGCCGCCGTGCTGCCGGGAGCCGGGCGCCGCACGGGTCGCCGCGACGGCGCGCGCGGCGCCGCCGTCCAGCACGCTCACGGCACCGAGCCCCGCGCCCAGCAGCCCCGCGCGGCGCAGCATCGAACGCCGGGAGAGCTGGTCGGGGGTCAGCTCCTCGTCCCGTACGGACAGGTCGAGGGCGGGGGGAAGGCTGTGCACCGCGTGTTCATCATGAGGGTGGTGATGTCCGGGGGCCATGAGCGCGAAGGTAAGGAACGCGGTTGAACACCAGCCGAACACCGCACGTGCAACAGCCCCTTGTCACCGGTTCATCAGCCGAGAGGATGCCTCCTTGAGACTCATCGGACGCTTATCCGTCGCTGCCGCGGCGGCGCTCACCCTCTGTGCCACTGCCACGACATCCGGCGCCACGCCCGCCGTGGCGGACACCGGGACCCACCAGGCCACCTCGGGCACGTTCAACGTCCTGACCTACAACGTGGCCGGGCTCCCCGAGGGCCTGTCCTCCGGCCACCCCGCCAAGAACACCCCGCTGATCTCGCCCCGGCTCGGCGCGTACGACATCGTCAACGTCCAGGAGGACTTCAACTACCACGCCGCGCTCTACGCCGGTGACGACCATCCGTACCGCACCCCCACCAGCGGTGGCGCCGGTTTCGGCGACGGCCTCAACACCCTCTCCGACCTGCCGTACGACGACTTCGAGCGGGTGACGTGGAAGAGGTGCAACGGCACCGACTGCCTCACCCCGAAGGGCTTCACCCTCGCCCGGGTGCGGCTGGCCGAGGGCGCGTATCTCGACCTGTACAACGTGCACACCAACGCGGGGACGACGGACGCCGATCTCGCCGCGCGCCGCGCCAACATCAGCCAGCTCTCCGACTACATCACCGCCAACTCCGCCGGCAACGCGGTGCTCGTCATGGGCGACACGAACACCCGCTACACCCGCACCGCCGACAACATCCGCGATCTGGCCACCCGTAATGGCCTCACCGACGCGTGGGTGGATCTCGTCCGGGGCGGCTCGGCGCCGCCCGCCGGTTCCGACGCGCTCGTCTGTGACCCCGAGAACGTCACCGACACCTGCGAGGTCGTGGACAAGGTCCTCTACCGCTCCGGCCCGCTGCTCTCGCTCACCGCCACCCGCTATCACAACGAGCACACATCGTTCCTGGACGCCGAGGACAAGCCGCTGTCCGACCACTATCCGCACACCGTGGACCTGTCCTGGCACACCTCCGGCGCCCTGCGCGCCAGCGACCAGTTCGGCGGCCCGCACGGCACGGCCTTCAACGACGCCGACGACCTGCCCGCCGCACCGCCCGCGCCCCGCACCCTCACCCTGCGCGGTGGCTCCCGGCTGGACGCGGTGTCCCTGGCCATGGACGGCGGCGCGACCCTCACCCACGGCGGCACGGGCGGCACCCCGGTCTCCCTCACCCTCGGCCCCGCCGAACACCTCACCTCCGTGACCCTCACCCGGGGCCGGAAGGACGGCCGTACCCGGGTCTTCTCGGCGGCGTTCACCACCGACACGGGCCGTACGGTGACGGCGGGATCGCCCACGTCGGACGCCGCCACCTACACCGCCCCCGCGGGCTGGCGGATCGTGGGCTTCACCGGCCGCGCCGGTGACGAGATCGATAAACTCGGCGTCCTTTTCGCGCCACGTTAGGCCAGTAGGCTTCGGCCCATGCGTGATCTTGTGAATGGCTTCGGTTATCTGATGAAGGGGCAGCGCTGGGCGGCCCGGCACGGGAGATGGTGGGGGTTCGGGATGATTCCCGCCCTGATCACCCTCGTCGGCTACGCGGCGGCCCTCGTCGCCCTCTTCTTCTGGACCGATGACGTCATCGCATGGGCCACGCCCTTCGCCGACGACTGGTCATCGCCCTGGCTCGGCATCTTCCGCGGCGCGCTCACGATCCTCTTCGCCGCCACCTGCCTCTTCCTCGCCGTCCTCACCTTCACCGCGGTCACGCTCCTGGTCGGCCAGCCCTTCTACGAGTCGCTCTCCGAGCAGGTCGACCGCTCCGAGGGCGGCGCGGTCCCCGACTCCGGCCTGTCGATCTGGGCGGAGCTGTGGATAGGGCTGCGCGAGGCCATCGCGTTGCTCATCCGCGTCACCCTCTGGAGCGTGCTCTTCTTCGCGCTCGGCTTCATCCCGGGCGTCGGCCAGACCGTGATCCCCGCGGTGGCCTTCTGCGTGACCGGCTTCTTCCTCACCGAGGAACTCACCTCGATCGCCCTGCTGCGCCGTGGAGTCCTGCTGAAGGAGCGCCGCCGCATGCTCCGCTCCCGCCGCCTCCTCTCCCTCGGCTTCGGCGTCCCGCTGTCCCTCCTCTTCCTGCTCCCCCTGGTCGCGGTCTTCCTGATGCCGGGCGCCGTCGCGGGCGCGACCCTGCTGGTCCGCGACCTGACGGGCGAGGACGAGGACGCGACGCCGCAGGGCGAGACGGCGGTGGGCCCGGCCTTCAACGGCGCGCCGTAACGCCCTGCGGCGCAGTTGGGTTACCAGGCCGTCTTGGGCGTGGGCCACCAGCCGGCCCGCTCGACCGGGGTCGCGGCCGAGCCGGTGATCCGCGGGACGACATCGGTCACCGCGGACAGCTCACCGCTCGCGATGGCCTGGTACCAGGAGATCCAGCTCTCGATCTGCACCCCGTTGATGCCCAGCCGCCACCGCCGCGCGAAGGCTTCCTCCACGGTCTCGGGGACATAGCGGTAGGGCCGTCCGGTGGCCGAGGCGATCCGGGCGACCATTTCTTCAAGGGTGAGCGCCTCGGGCCCGGTGACCTCCAGCGTCGCCCCGTCGTGCGCGGAGCGGGGCCCCTCGTCCAGGGCGACGGCCGTGATCACATCGGCGATGTCGTCGTGGGTGACGAAGGCGGCCCGGCCATCTCCGCCGGGGCCGCTCACCACAAGGTCATCGTCGGCGAGGGCGGCGGGCGTCGAGGCGTAGATGCCCGCCCGGACGATCACGGCGACGCCTTCGGCGATGACGGATTTCATGGCCGGGGAATCGCTCGTCCCGTCGTGATGAACGTGCCGTACGCGGCGATGGTGCGGTGATGGCCGCTACGCTCGCCGGCCATGAGCGACGATATTAAGGGGCATGGGCCGGTCCGTGACGCCTCTGTCGTGGTGGCCCGCGACGCCGATGGGCTGGTGGCCGTGTTGAGCGCGGATTTCCCCCGCCATGGCGGTGAGTATCTGTTCCTGCCGGGCGGGCGCAGGGAGGCGGGGGAAACGGCGGAGGAGTGTGCGCGGCGGGAGTTGCGGGAGGAGGCCGGGGTCATGGCGGAGAAGTGGCGTTCGCTGGGGTCGTATGCGATGACGCTCGGCTCCACGGCGCGGGTGCATCTTTTCGAGGCCCGACGGCTGACCGTCGGGCCTCAGGAACTCACGCCTACTAAACAGGACTTCAAGCTTTCGTGGTGGTCGATGGGGGATGCGATCGACGCGGTCGGGCAGGGCCGCTTTCTGCTTCCGGCTGGGCCCTTGGCGCTGTTGCTCGCCGATCGAGGGCCCGGGGTCTCAGCGGGTCGTGTTTGCGACCACCGTGAGGATTGAGCGGACCTGGGCGGTGATGGCTTCCCGGTGGTGGACGAAGTCGGGGTCGGTGATCTGGCCCGTGGTGGGGTCGGTGTTGCCCGGGCCGAACTGGAGGACGGGGGTGTGGAGATGGCCGCCCGGGGCCTTCAGGGCGACCGCGTCGCGCAGCAGGGTGGCGCGGTAGGCGATCTCGTTGGAGAGGTAGTCGCCGCCACCGCCCGCGCGGGCCGTCGAGCCGGGGGTCGGGCCGTTCGGCTGGACCACCGGGGTCGTGGCGCCCGCCGGGATCTCGGTGACCTCGGTGTGGTCGTGGACGCGGACCGGGCCGGTGTTCGCCGAGACGATCTTGTCGTAGGGGAGGTTGGTCGTCGTCCACTGGGGCTGGGGGGTCGGGGTCGGTACACCGGACGGGATGGGCACGGTCTCGGTGCGGGAGATGTTGGCGTTGTCGGGGTAGCCGCCCCGCCAGGCGCCGTTGGTGCGCTCGACGTCGAAGCGGCCCACCCGGCCCTGGCTCACCGTCATGAACGCGTCCACCCGGCGCGGGCCCGACCGGAAGGCGGGCAGCAGGGTGCGCTCGACCGTGCCGTCCGCGAAGTCCGTCCAGCGGACGGGGAAGACGGCGGTCTCGACGCGGGCCGGGCCGTTGTCCGTGTGGATCGTCGTCCCGTCCAGGGCGAGCGCCGCCGCGCCGGAGGGGTTGGAGCGGCGTACGTCGTCGTCCAGCTGGAACGGGTCGAAGCCGGTGACCACGATGCGCTTGATGTGCTGACCGGCGGGGAGGTCGAGCGAGTCCTCGCCGCGTGAGGTGCGCTCCAGCGTGGTGAGGAGCGCGGCGCGGCGGGCCTCGGGGAGCGGGAAGCCCGGCTGCCACTGGCCGAGTGCGCGGGTCATGCCGAGCCGTGCCCAGTACAGCGGCCGGTCGTCGTCCCTGCTGAGGTCGCCGCCCGCGGGGCCCCGGCCCTGTGCGCGGTCCACGGCGCGCTGCCACAGGGCCCGGCCCTCGCGGGTGATCACGCGCTCGGCCTCGGCAGGGGACCGTACGCCCGCCAGTGCGCGGGCGAAGTCCGGCGCCGCGTCGTCGAACCCGCTGCGCCGCAGGATCTCCTGCGGCATGACCTCGTCGAGCCGTCGCTCCTCCACGGTGGGGGTGGCGGTGGTGTCGGCTGTGGCCGTCGCCGGCGCGGCGAGGCTCAGGGGAGCGGCGGTGAGCAGGGCGGCGCCGAGCAGGGCGAGCCGGGGGCGTATCGGTCTCATGCGGGGTCCTCTCGGGTGAGGAATGACGGGTGACGGGTGACGGGTGACGGGGGCTTGGGGCCGGGCGCCGGGGGCCGGGGGCCGGGGGGCCGGGGGAAACGACAACCCCTCCCGTGCCGTGCTCTGAAGCACGGTACGGGAGGGGAACCGATGAGCTACCGGGCCGCGCGCGGCGGAGCCGCTCAGCGCGTCGAGAACGAGTGCACCGTCGTCGACCGGTACGTCTGCCCCGGCCGCAGCACCGTCGACGGGAACGACGGCTGGTTCGGCGAGTCCGGGAAGTGCTGGGTCTCCAGGGCGAAGGCGTCACCCTGCCGGTAGACCTTCCCCGACGTGCCCGCGAACGTGCCGGTCAGGAAGTTGCCGGTGTAGAACTGCACACCGGGCTCGGTCGTGGCGATCCTCATCACCCGGCCGGACTCCGGCTCGGTCACCGTCAGGAAGTGCTCGGGACGGCTGGTGATGCCCTTGTCCAGCACGAAGTTGTGGTCGATCCCCTGCCCGTAGAGCACCTGCTGGTGCGCCTCCCGGATGTCCCGGCCGATCTCCTTGGCGCGGCGGAAGTCGAACGGGGTCCCGGCCACCCTGGCGAGTTCGCCGGTGGGGATGAGGGTCTTGTCGACCGGGGTGTAGCGGGCGGCGTCGATCTCCAGCCGGTGGTTGTAGATGGAGCCGCTGCCCTCCCCGGCCAGGTTGTAGTACGTGTGGTTGGTGAGGTTCACGACCGTGGCCTTGTCGGTCGTGGCCTCGTAGTCGATGCGGAAGTCGCCCTCCGCCGTGAGCGTGTAGTCCACGCGCACGGTGAGCGTGCCGGGGTAGCCCATCTCGCCGTCGGGGCTGACCCGGCGCAGGGTGAGCCCCACGTCCGCGCCCTTGCGGAACGCCTCCACGGACCAGACGTGCTTGTCGAAGCCCTTGTCGCCGCCGTGCAGGCTGTTCGGCCCGTCGTTGATCGGCAGCTGGTACTTCTCGCCGTCCAGCGTGAAGGTGCCGCGGGCGATGCGGTTGCCGTAACGGCCGATGAGGGCGCCGAAGTACGGGCTGTCGGCGACGTAGGAGTCCAGGTCGTCGAAGCCGAGCGACACATTGGCGCGGCGGCCGTGGCGGTCGGGGATCTCCAGGCCCTGGACGATGCCGCCGTAGCTGAGCACGCGCAGCCGGGTGCGGCCGTTCTCGATCGTCCAGCGGTCGACGTCCGTGCCGTCCGCGAGCGTGCCGAAGTGTTCCTTCACCGCGCCTCCCTTGCCCGCGGAGTCTCCCCCGCTGCCCGCGGAGTCCCCTCCGCTCTTCGCGTGGGCGGTGCCGGTCGTGGCGGCCGAAGCCGCCAGTCCGGCCGCCGCCGCAGCCGTGATCACCGTGCGTCTGCTCGTGGTCATATGCGGCTCCATAAGGCTAGTTCCATGAGGGACAGCTGATGGGTTACGACCCGACCTTGCGCTTGTTCCAGACATCGAAGCCGACCGCGGCCAGCAGCACCAGACCCTTGATCACCTGTTGGTAGTCGGTGCCGATGCCGACCAGCGACATGCCGTTGTTGAGCACGCCGAGCACCAGACCACCGATGATCGCGCCGAGTACGGTGCCCACACCGCCGCTGGCCGAGGCGCCGCCGATGAACGCGGCGGCGATGGCCTCGAGCTCGAAGTTGAGGCCCGCGCTGGGGGTGGCGGAGCCCAGCCGGGCGGCGAAGACCAGACCGGCGAGGGCGGACAGCACACCCATGTTGACGAAGACAAGGAAGGTGACGCGCTTGTCCCGGACACCCGACAGCTTGGCCGCCGGCTGGTTGCCGCCGAGGGCGTACACATGCCGGCCGACCACGGTGTTGCGCATCACGAAGCTGAAGATCACGAAGAGGCAGGCCAGGATCAGCAGCCCGTACGGCGCCCCGTGCCAGCTGGACAGCGTCATGGTGAACGCCATCACGGCGGCCACGATCGCGGCGCACTTGACGAAGAAGAGACCCAGCGGCACCACGTCCAGCTCATAGGCGGCCCGCTGCTGCCGGGCGCGCCACTCCTGCCAGACGGCGGCGGCGCAGACCACGAGGCCGATCACCATCGTGGGGTTGTGGTACTGCGTGTACGGGCCCATCTCCGGGATGAAGCCGGTGCTCATCTTCTCGAAGCCGTCGGGGAACGGCGACAGCGACTGACCCTCCAGCAGGATCTGGGTGCCGCCGCGGAAGACCAGCATTCCGGCCAGGGTGACGATGAAGGACGGGATGCCTATATAGGCGATCCAGAAGCCCTGCCAGGCCCCGGCCGCCGCGCCGATCAGCAGACACAGGACGACCGCGAGGCCCCACGGCATATCGTGCTTGATCATCATCACGCCGGCGGCCGAGCCGATGAAGGCGACCAGTGAGCCGACCGACAGATCGATATGCCCCGCGATGATCACGATCATCATGCCGATCGCGAGGATGAGGATGTAGCCGTTCTGCTGCACCAGGTTGGTGACGTTCAGCGGGCGCAGCAGGATGTCGTCCGACCAGATCTGGAAGATGACGATGATCAGGCCGAGCGCGACCAGCATCCCGTACTGGCGCATATTGGTCCGCACGCTCTCCAGGAGCAGCGTCCCGACGCTGGAGGAGCCCTTGGCCGGCGGTGGGGCCGGGCTCTCGGTCTTCTGGGTGGCCGTGCTCATCCTTCGTCTCCTCTGTCCTTCGTCATATGGCGCATCAGAACTTCCTGGGTCGCCTCGTCCCGAGGCACCTCCCCGGTCAGCCGCCCGGCCGCCATCGTGTAGATCCGGTCGCACATCCCCAGCAGCTCGCCCAGCTCGGAGGAGATGAAGATGACGGCCTTGCCCTGGGCCGCAAGGTCGTTGATGACCGTGTAGATCTCGTACTTGGCCCCGACGTCGATGCCACGGGTGGGCTCGTCGAGGATGAGCACCTCGGGACCGGCGAAGATCCACTTGCTGAGGACGACCTTCTGCTGGTTGCCGCCGCTGAGCCGGCCGACCCGCTCGAAGACCGTGGGGGCCTTGATGTTCATGGTCGTGCGGAACCGCTCGGCCACCCGCGACTCCTCGTGCTCGTTGACCACGCCGCGGCGCGCCACCTTCGTCAGCGAGGAGAGCGAGACATTGCGGCTGATGGTGTCGTCGAGGTTGAGCCCGTAGGTCTTGCGGTCCTCGGTGACGTACGCGATGCCGTGGTCGATCGCCTCCGGCACGGTGCGGGTGCGGACCTCCTGGCCGTCCCGGAACACCCGGCCGCCCGCATAGCGCCCGTACGCCCGGCCGAAGACGCTCATGGCGAGCTCGGTGCGGCCGGCGCCCATCAGCCCGGCGATGCCGACGATCTCGCCGCGCCGCACATTCAGCGACACCGCGTCCACGACCTTGCGCTGCTGGTCGATGGGGTGGTGGACGGTCCAGTCCTCGATGGCCAGCGCCACCTCGGAGGCGTCCTCGCCCTCGTACGGGGTGCGGTCGGGGAAGCGGTGGTCCAGATCGCGGCCGACCATGCCGCGGATGATGCGGTCCTCGGAGACCTCGGGGTCGGCCTCCGGGGTCTCCCGGACGGTCAGGGTTTCGATGGTCTGGCCGTCGCGCAGGATGGTGACGGAGTCGGCGACCCGGCGGATCTCATTCAGCTTGTGGGAGATCAGGATGCAGGAGATACCCTGCGCCTTGAATTCCAGCAGCAGATCGAGGAGTTTTCCGCTGTCCTCGTCGTTGAGCGCCGCGGTCGGCTCGTCCAGGATGAGGAGCTTGACCTCCTTGGAGAGCGCCTTGGCGATTTCCACCAGCTGCTGTTTGCCCACGCCGATATCGGTGACGCGGGTCTGCGGCGAATCCGTCAGACCGACCCGCTTGAGCAGCGCGGTGGCGTGCCGAAGGGTTTCGTTCCAGCTGATGAGGCCGCGCCGGGAGTGCTCATTGCCGAGGAAGATGTTCTCGGCGATGGACAGATAGGGGATCAGGGCCAGTTCCTGATGGATGATGACGATGCCGCGCTGCTCGCTCGCGCGGATGTCCTTGAAGGCGCATGCCTCGCCCTCGAAGACGATCTCGCCGTCGTAGCTGCCGTGCGGATGCACGCCGCTGACCACCTTCATCAGGGTGGACTTTCCCGCGCCGTTCTCCCCGCACAGGGCGTGGATCTCGCCCTTGCGGATATGGAGATTGACATCGGAGAGCGCTTTGACACCGGGGAAGGTCTTGGTGATGGAGCGCAATTCGAGAATGGTGCTCATAGCCCGGAACCGCCCTACTTCAGCTGCGACGCGGTGTAGTAACCCTGGTCGACCAGTACCTGTGTGTTGGACTTGTCGACGCTGACCGGGTTGAGCAGGAAGGTCGGCACGACCTTTTCGCCGTTGTCGTACGACGTGGTGTCGTTGACCGGGGGCTTGCCGCCGGTCAGCTCCGCCTTGGCCATGTCGACCGTGGCCTTCGCCAGCTTGCGGGTGTCCTTGTAGATGGTCTGCGTCTGCTGGCCCCGGATGATGGACTTCACGGAGGCGAGCTCGGCGTCCTGCCCGGTCACCACCGGATACGGCTTGGCCTTGGTGCCGTAGCCGACGCCCTTGAGCGCCGAGAGGATGCCGATGGACATGCCGTCGTACGGCGAGAGCACGGCGTCGACATCGCGGCTGCTGTACGCCTTGTTGAGCAGGTCCTCCATGCGGTCCTGGGCGGCGCTTCCGCTCCACTTCTCGGTGTAGAGCTGGTTGAGACTGGTCTGCTTGGAGCGGACGACCAGCTCACCCTTGTCCATGTACGGCTTGAGGACCTTCATCGCGCCGTTGAAGAAGTACTTGGTGTTGTTGTCGTCCGAGGACCCGGCGAACAGCTCCATGGAGAACGGGCCCTTGCGGCCCTTGGACAGCCCCAGCTTGTCGGCGATGTACTGGCCCTGGAGCCGGCCGACCTTCTCGTTGTCGAAGGTCGCGTAGTAGTCGACGTTCTTGGTGCCCAGGAGCAGCCGGTCGTAGGAGATCACCGGGATGTTGGCCTCATGGGCCTGCTTCAGGACGTCGGAGAGCGCCCCGCCGTTGATCGGCGCGACCACCAGCAGCCGATGGCCCTTGGTGATCATGTTTTCGAGCTGGGCCACCTGGGTGCGTACGTCGTCCTCGCCGTACTGCAGGTCCGTCTTGTAGCCCGCCGCCTGGAACTGCTTGGCCATGTTCCGGCCGTCGGCGATCCATCGCTCGGAGGACTTCGTCGGCATCGCGATGCCGATCGTTCCTCCGCGTTCCTTGCTCTTGTACCGGCTGCCGCCGACCGCCTCCTGGCCGCAGGCCGTGGCGGTCAGCGAGAGCGCGAGGAGGCCGGCGCCTATCGCCGCGGCTCGTGCTCCTCTTACCGTGCGCATGGTGTTGGGGTCCTTCCCTGGGGCGTCGTTGCGTCAGGAATTCAAGGGGGCCGCGTCGGCGGTGAAACGCCGCAGCGGGCCCGGCAGCCGGGAGCCGAGCGGGGACATCCCGCCGTCCGCGCCCAGCCGGCCCAGCAGGTCGAGCACGAGCCGCCCGCGGCGCACCCGCTCACGGGCGCTGCCCAGCGCCACGTCCCGCAGCTGGGCGCCGTAGGGGTAGATCCCCGGGGATTTGCTGAGCCCGAACTTCAGATAGATGGGGGCACCGCGCCGGATCAGCTCCGCCGCGTCATAGAGCCGGACATAGCCACCGAGGTCGTCCGGGGCCTCGACATAGAAGTCCATCGGGGCGCGGGAGACCCGGCGGATCTCGGTGAGATGCTCCAGCGTGAGGTCCGAGGGGATGTTGATGGAGTCGGCCCCCAGCTGCTCGTACACCGCGAACGAGGCCGGGTTGACCGGGCCGACCAGCGCGGACAGCTTGAAGGTGGTGTCCGCGGGCAGCTCGCCGCGCTCCCGCAGCCCGTTCAGCAGCCACAGCACCCCCTCGTCGGCGACCAGCAGGCACTTCACGCCCAGCGAGACCGCGCGCAGCGCGTCCTCCACACATCCGGCCACCGCGTCATGGCCACGGGCGCGCAGCCCGCCGCCGCCGGAGTCGGAGCGGGTGGCGGCGCCGATGTCCCAGGTGCCGCGGGGGCCGGTGAACAGGCACAGCTCGGCGTTCCGCTCGGCGCAGGACTCCACCATCTCGGTGATCTCGGCATCGGTGAGCATCCACACGCCGCTGCCCTGGCTGATCCGGTGGATCGGCACATCGAGCCGCCCGGCCTCCTTGAACACGGTGGCCAGCGCCTCCGGACCCTCGACGGACGGGATCTCGGTGCGCCAGGTGCCGCCGTCGGGAAAGGTGTGCGCGGAGGCGTCGGCGGGGTCGGGGGCGGGCGTGGCGTGGCCGAGCGAGGCGAGGGCCGCGTCGGCGGGGCGGCGGGGGCCGGGAGTGGTGGGTGAGGCGGCGGTCACGGTGCTCCCTGTGGAGTGATGGCCGGTGGTTCGGCGTCCGGCTGGTGCTGCCCAGGACATCGTTGTCCGGGTGGGGCTGGGTGGATGACTAGAGACGGTCCGGGAGGCTGGTGGGATGACGGGAGACGGGTGCGGGAGGCGTGCCACATGTGCTGGTCGAGCCCCCTGCTAGTCGAGGTCCTGCGGACGCAGCAGCACCTTGCCGACGGCCGGATCGCCGCTGCCGACCAGCTCGATCGCGGAGGCGAAGTCGGTGAGCGGCAGTTCATGGGTGATCAGCGGCCGCAGGGTCAGCAGCCCGGCGTCGAAGACCCGTACGGCGTGCGACCAGGCGGCGGGCGGGGCGCCGAAGACGGTCTGCACCTCGATCTGGCGGACGACCAGATCGGTGGGGTCCAGCCCGTCGGCGCCCGCCGCCGGGATGCCGGTGAGCACCAGCCGGCCGCCCCGGCGCAGCAGCGAGGCGGAGCTACGGGCGGCGGAGGCCGATCCGGCGGTCTCGATGACCACGTCGTAGCCCGAGAGGTGGTCGGAGAGCTGGTCCCGGGTGCGGAAGTCGGTGGCGCCGAAGTCCAGCGACAGTCGCTCCCGGTCCGGGCGGGTGCCCACCACCAGCAGCCGCCCGGGGGAGACGGCGGCGAGGAACTGTACGGCGATCATGCCGAGCGTGCCGGTGCCCACCACCGCGACCCGCTCACCGGGCCGGGCCCGGGCCTTGAGCGCGGCGGCGGCGATACAGGCGGCGGGCTCCAGCAGGGCGGCCGCGCCCAGATCGGCGTCGTCGGACAGCGGGTGCAGGAGCCGGGCCGGCAGGGTCAGGGTGTCGGCCATCGCCCCGGGCCGGGTGAAGCCGGTCTCCTCGTACCCGGCCGTGCACAAGGTGGTGTCCCCGGCGTGACAGCGGTCGCACACCTGGCAGTTGCGGAACCCCTCGCCGACGACCTTACGGCCGACGAGCGCCTCCGGGACGCCCGCGCCGACCGCCTCGACCGTCCCGGACCACTCATGGCCGGGGGTGACGGGATAGCGGACGTACCCCTCGGGCCGGTTGCCCTGGTACAGCTCGCGGTCGCTGCCGCAGATCCCGGAGGCGTGGACGCGCACCCGCGCGTCACCCGGGCCGGGTTCGGCGATCGCCCGGCTCTCCAGCCGGTGGCTGCCGGGCTTGTCGAGTACCAGGACGTCTTCCGTGCGGCTCATATGCGTCGGCTCCCCTCGGCACCGTGTGTCTCCAGCCCGTTCGGACGTCGGCCCTTCGGCCCCTGAGCGAGGCGCGTGCCGACTGGGCGAAGCCGGGCGGCCCCGGCCACGGGCGGCCGTATCTCGACGACGGCGCGACGTTCCACGGCGCTCATTCGCCTCGCCCCCCGGAGGGATCCCTCTTCTCCCAGCCCTCGGCCCACAGGTCGAAGTGGGCCTGCTGCTGGGGGAATTCGGCCGCCGCGTCGGTGTCCAGCTCCACGCCGAGACCGGGCTCGTGGGAGAGCTGGAAGTAGCCGTCCACGACCTGCGGGGCCCCCTTGACCACCTTCTTGATCTCCGCGTCGGCGAAGTCGTTGAAGTGCTCCAGGATCTTGAAGTTCGGGGTGCAGCCGGCGAGCTGCAGCGACGCGGCGGTCAGCACCGAGCCGCCCACGTTGTGCGGGGCGATCAGCACGTAGTGCGTCTCGGCCGTGGCGGCCAGCTTGCGCGCCTCGCCGATGCCGCCGATGTGGCCGACGTCGGGCTGGATGATGTCGGCGGCCTGCGACTCGAACAGCTCGCGGAACTCGATGCGGTCGTGGATGCGCTCACCCGTGGCGATCGGCAGACGCGTCTTCTCCGCGACCTTCGCCAGCGCCTTGAGGTTCTCCGGCGGCACCGGCTCCTCCAGCCACGACGGATGGAACCGCTCCAGCTCCCCGGCGATACGGACGGCGGTCGCCGGGCTGAACCGCCCGTGCATCTCCACCAGCAGCTCGGCCTCCGGCCCGATCGCGTCCCGTACGGCCTCCACGAGGGAGATCGAATGCAGGGTCTCCGCGTGGTCCAGCTCGAAGTGGCCGGTGCCGAACGGGTCCAGCTTCAGCGCCCGGTAGCCGCGCTCCACCACCGTGGAGGCCGCCTTGTGGAACGCCTCGGGGGTGCGCTCGACCGTGTACCAGCCGTTGGCGTACGCCTTGACCTTGTCCGTCACCTTCCCGCCGAGCAGCTGCCAGACGGGCACTCCGAGCGCCTTGCCCTTGATGTCCCAGCAGGCCATCTCCACACAGGCGATGCCGGACATCACGATCTCGCCCGCCCGGCCGTAGTCGCCGTACTTCATCCGCCGGACCAGGTCCTCCACCGCGAACGGGTCCGACCCGGCGAGGTGGTTGAGCTCGGCCTCGCGCAGATAGCCCAGCAGCGCATCGGTCCGCCCCAGCATGCGGGTCTCGCCGACGCCGGTGATCCCCTCGTCCGTATGGACCTGCACATAGGTGAGGTTGCGCCAGGGGGTGCCGACGACATGCGTACTGATACCGGTGATGCGCACAGCAATCGACCCTTCGCGATGTTCGATATTTCGTCACACGTTCGAAATCTTGGCGTGACCGTAGTCAGCCCCCGTCAGGGGTGTCAATGGTTGTGCGTCGAATGACATTCGAACGTGACGAACCATCATGACCGATCAAGAACCATCATGACCGATCATCTCACTGGACAACATGGGTCCAGGGATGTTCGTTGCTGTGCTTGTCCGGGGACTAGGCGGTTCGCTGGGCCTCGACCAGTACCTCGCCCGCCGTCGTCCGGTCGTACAGCACCGACCGTCCCGCCCGTCGCCGCCGCACCAGGCGGGCCTCGCGCAGGACGCGCAGATGGCGGCCGACCGAGCCCAGGGTCTGGCCGGTCAGGGCCACCAGATGGGTCGTGCTCTTCGGTGTGTCGAGCAGGACCAGGACGCTCGCGCGGGCCGGGCCGAGGAGACGGGCCAGCGAGTCGGGGGCCGGGGGAGGGCCGGGGGTGGTCAGGGCGCCGGCGCAGGGATAGATCACGGCGTAGCGGTGCGGCGCGTCCCAGGAGACCCAGCCCGTGGCGGGGGTGACGGGGACGAGGAGCAACTGGGCGCCGTGGACCGCGCGGGGCGGGTTGTCATGGACGTTGATCTGCAACCGGCTGCCGCCCAGCCACCGCATCCCCGGCCGCAGGGCATCCAGCGTAGCCGCCCAGCCGCCCTGGCTCACCTGGCCGGTGCGCGCCACCACATCGGTCTCGATGATCCGGCGGCGGCGCGGCCAGGAGGGCCGTACGGCTTCCGTCCACACCCACTCCAGCAGCTCCGCGAGCCGCCCGGGCAGATCGTCGCGGCACAGCGCGGCCGGGAGCGGGGAACGGCCGAGGGAGACCGCGAGGTCGCGGCGCGCGGCGGCGGGGGGCGTCGCGCGCATCCGGGCCAGCTCCTCCTCCAGGGACGGCTCGCCCTCGCCCGGCGTCTGGGTGAGGAAGTCCGCGAGCCAGGTCCGGCCCAGCGCGGCCCGGACGAGCAGCGCGGTGACCGGGTCGTCGGTCAACCGCGCCCGGTAGGCGGGCAGATGGGCATCCAGCCAGGCCCGCTCGCCCGGGTGGGCGGCGCTCGCCCGCTCCAGGGTGACCAGGGCCGCGGTGGTCTCGGCCAGGGCGGAGTGGACGAACCGGCTGCGCGCGAGCGTGTCCGCGTCGACCAGCCACAGCCCCATCCGGCCACCCCCGCCGCCACCGCGTCGCTTCGCGTCGTTCCACGTGGTTTCGCGTCCGCGCGAAACATTAACGCCACCGCGCGGAGACTCCCGAGCCTGAAGGCCATGCGCACCTATTCGGAAGTGTTCCGGACCCCGGAGTTCACCCCGCTGTTCCTGATCTCCGCCACCCAGGTGGCCGCCTCGACCGCGAGCGGGCTCGCCCTCGGCACCCTGGTCTACGCGGCCACCGGCTCACCGCTGCTCTCGGCGCTCAGCATGTTCGGCCCCTCGCTCGCCCAAGTGGCGGGCGCGCTGGCGCTGCTGTCGGCGGCCGACCGGCTGCCACCGCGCGCCGCGCTGTCCGGGCTGGCGGTGCTCTTCGCCCTGGGGACCGCCGCGTTGGCCCTCCCCGGGCTGCCGGTGGCGGCCGTCTTCGCCCTCGTGTTCGGGATGGGCGCCGCGGCGGCCCTCGGCGGCGCCGTCCGCTACGGACTGCTCACCGAGATCCTGCCCAAGGAGGGCTATCTGCTGGGCCGTTCGGTGATCAACATGTCGGGCGGCACCATGCAGATCGGCGGCTACGCGGCCGGTGGCCTCCTCGTGACCGCCCTCTCGGCGCGCGGCACCCTCCTCACCGCCGCCGCGCTGTATCTGCTGGCCGCGGCCGCCGCCCGGTTCGGTCTGAGCGGGCGCCCGGCCCGGGCCGGCGGACGGCCCTCGGTCACCGAGACCTGGCGGGTCAACGCACGGCTGTGGTCCTCCGCGCCCCGCCGCCACGTCTATTACGCGCTCTGGGTGCCCAACGGGCTGATCGTCGGCTGTGAATCCCTCTTCGTGCCCTACGCGCCCCGGCACGCCGGACTGCTCTTCGCCGTCGGCTCCCTCGGCATGCTGATGGGCGACCTGCTCACCGGACGGCTGCTACCACCGCACCGGCGGGAGCGGCTCGCGGCGCCCCTGCGGCTGCTGCTCGCCGCGCCGTATCTGGTCTTCGCCCTGCGTCCGCCGCTGCCCCTCGCGCTGACCGCCGTCGCCCTCGCCTCGATCGGCTTCTCGGCCACGCTGCCGCTCCAGCAGCGGCTGATGGCCCTGACCCCGGACGCGATGAGCGGCCAGGCCCTGGGGCTGCACTCCTCCGGCATGCTCACCATGCAGGGCGTGTCCGCCGCCCTCGCGGGCGCACTGGCCCAGCCCGCCTCGCCGGCCGTGGCGATGGCCACGATGGCGGCGGTCTCGGTCGCCGTCACGCTGACCCTGGCCCCGGGGCTGCGGGGCGATCCGGCGGCGGCGTCGCGCCAAGTGGCCGCGGCGACGGGGAGGTTCGAGGAAGCGGCCCCGGAGGAACGAGCACCGTAAGGGCGCTCCCGAGGGCGGTGAGGGCGCGGCGCGGGGACGGTGAGGGCGCTGCGCGGGGACGGCAAGGCGCTGCGTGAGGACGGTAATGGCGCGGCGCGACGGTGAGGGCGCCGCGCGGGGAACGGTAAGGGCGCCACGAGCACCGTAAGGGGGCCCCGAGGACGGTGAGGCGCTGCGCGGGGAGGGTAGGGGCGCCGCGCGGGGACGGTAAGCGCTCCGCGAGCACCGTAAGGGCGCCACGAGCACCGTAGGGGCGCCGCGCGAGGACGGTGAGGGCCGCGCGGGGGGGACGGTGAGGCGCCGCGCGAGGACGGTAAGGCGCGGCACGGGGACGGTAGGGACGCCGCGTGGGGACGGTAAGGGGGCCACGAGCACCGTAAGGGCGCCCCTGAGCACGGTAAGCGCGCTCCGCGAGCACCGTAAGGGCGCCGCGTGGGAACGGTAAGGGGGCCACGAGCACCGTAGGGCGCCCCCGAGCACGGTAAGCGCGCTCCGCGAGCACCGTAAGGGCGCCGCGTGGGGACGGTAAGGGCGCCGCGCGGGGACCGTAAGCCGCCGCCCGCGGCGCCCGGCCCGTCCGGCACATCGCGGCTGCCCGCCGCGGAGCGGGTCGCCCTGAGCACGGTTCGCGCGCTTCACGCGCACCGTAAGGGCGCCGCCGGGTCAACCGGGCGCCCGGTGGCCACCCGTTGGGCGGTGCCGGACACGCCGCCCGGGGGTGAGGTTCCCCCGGACGGATTCGAGGGCCCGGTAGCTGTACGGGGAAATGAGCACCCGCTCACAGGCACCCGCTCACGGGCATCCGTCCGGCGACTCCGCTCGCAAGGACGCGACGGAGTCCGTGGCGGGTGTCCGCTCCCCGCCCCAGGAGGTATGTACGTCCATGCGCAACCGCCGCGCCCTCGGCGCCCTCACTGTTCTCCTCATGGCGGCCCCGGCCGCCCATGCCGCGCCCGCCGGGCCCGACCGCCCGGAGTTGCGCCCCGAATCGGGTCTTGCCACTCGGGGAGAGCGGCTGGACCCGCCGCGTCTGCCCCTGCCCTGGACCGACGATCTCGTCATCGACCGCACCGGGGACGTCACCCCGGACGGGGCCGTCACGCTGTACGGCAGCTATCGGTGTGTCCGGGAAGGGGCGGAGAACCCGCGGGCCAGCGTTCTTATCACCCTCAGCCAGGGCCGGGAGCGGCACGGCCTCGGCGGCCACAGCGCGGTCTGCGACGGGCAGCGGCACCGCTGGTTGATCGACGCGGTGGACGTGGGGGCGTATCAGCCGGGATCGGCGCAGGCCGAGGGCACGCTGCTGAGGTTCGACCCCGCCGATGCCTTCGCGGCCGCCGATGCCGCTTTCGTGCCGCTGCCGAGGAACGCGGTCGGGGTCGAGCGGGAGGTCAAGCTGGTGGCGGACCACGGCTGAGCCGCCGTCACGAGACGGCCCGCGCGACGTCCGCCCCGCGCGCGACGTCCGCAGGCCGAGGTCACCCCTCGGTCTCTTCGTCTCCCTGTCCCAGCAGGGAGACGAAGGCCCGGAAGAGGGCGGGCATGTCCACCGCGTCCCGGTCGTGCAGCCACTGGAACTGCAGTCCGTCCATCACCGCCACCACCAGCGGGGCCGCGGCCTCGGGGGTGAGACCGCCGGGGAGCCGGTCGCCGAACTCGCCGCGCAGGGTGGCCGCCATGTCGGCGCGCACCTTCTCATAGCGCTCGGTGAAGAAGCCGCGCGCCGGGTGCTCGTCGGTGACGCTCTCGCCGAGGAGCGCGGAGAAGGTCTGGACGATGCCGGGGCGCATCGCGTTGTACTCCACCAGCGAGGTGAGCAGGTCCAGCGGCCATACGTCCCCGCCGTCGCGCCGCGCGGAGCCGGTGTCCCACTGGTCGCGCTCCTTGAGCACGGCGATGAGCAGGGAGTCCTTGGTCGGGAAGTAGTGCAGCAGCCCTTGTTGGGTGAGCCCCACCCGCTCGGCGACCGCGCTGAGGGTCGCGCCCCGGTAGCCGCGCTCGGCGATCACTTCGAGCGCGGACCGGACGATCTCCGCCCGTCGTTCCGCACCGCGTCGCGTACCGCGCTCCATCGCCCTGTCCATGCTCGTACCGTAGAGCATGTTTGATAACGAATCGATAACGGTACCTACCTGCTGACAGGTAATCGGGTCCAGGATGGCCGGGACGAGGACCGGGCAGGACCCGCACCGGGAGGGGCGAGCGATGGCGGACGCGATCGGCGACGACGGCACGGCGGAGGCCGTGGAGAAGGCCCTCGGCCTGCTGGATCTGGACACCAAGGCACGGCTGTTGTCCGGGCAGGACATGTGGAGCCTGCCCGCCGTTCCGGCGATCGGGCTGCGCTCGCTGGTGATGTCGGACGGCCCGATCGGCGTCCGCGGCGTCCACTGGACGGCCGACGACCCCTCCATCGCCCTGCCCAGCCCCACCGCGCTCGCCGCCACCTGGGACCCGGAGCTGGCCCGGCGGGCGGGCCGGCTGCTCGCGCAGGAGGCGCGGCGCAAGGGCGTCCATGTGCTGCTCGCGCCCACGGTCAATCTGCACCGCTCCCCGCTGGGCGGGCGCCACTTCGAGGCGTACAGCGAGGATCCGTATCTCACCGGCGAGATCGGCAGCGGCTATGTGACGGGTGTGCAGGACGGCGGAGTGGGCACCACCGTCAAGCACTTCGTGGCCAACGACGCCGAGACCGAGCGCTTCACCGTCGACAACGAGATCGGTGCGCGGGCGCTGCGCGAGCTGTATCTCGCCCCCTTCGAAGCCATCGTCAAGAACGCGCGCCCCTGGGGCATCATGGCCGCCTACAACGGGGTCAACGGCTCCACCATGACCGAGCACCGCGAGCTGCAGCAGGGAGTGCTGCGCGAGGAGTGGGGCTTCGACGGCTTCATCGTCTCCGACTGGCTGGCGGCCCGCGACACCGTGCGCGGGCTCAAGGGCGGGCTGGATGTCGCGATGCCCGGCCCCCGGACCGTCTACGGCGAGGCGCTGGCCGTCGCGGTGCGCGACGGCCGGGTGACCGAGGCGGAGCTGGACGAGGCGGTGCGGCGGCTGCTCACCCTGGCCGCCCGGGTCGGCGTCCTGGACGGCGCGGCCCCGGCCGTCGCCCCCGCCGACCGGCCCGGTCCGATCGACGGGGACGCGCTGGCCCGCGAGATCGCCCGGCGCTCCTTCGTGCTGCTGCGGAACGAGGGCGCGGGCGGCCGGGGCGCGGTGCTGCCCCTCGACGCCGGCGCCCCCGGCGGGGTGCGGTCGCTGGCCCTGATCGGGGCGGCGGCGCGCGACGCCCGGGTGCTGGGCGGCGGCTCGGCCGTGGTCTTCCCCGACCATGTGGTCTCACCGCTCGACGGACTGCGCGCCGCCCTGCCGCCGGAGGTGCGGTTCAGCTACGCGGTGGGGGCCGATCCCACCGTTGAACTCACCCCCGCCGCCCAGGGGTTCGAGCTGCGCGCCGTGGTCCGGGCCGCCGACGGGCGGGTGCTGGGGGAGTCCCGGCTGGCCAGTGGGCAGGTGCAGTGGATCAGCGACTTCCCCGAGGGCGTGCGCTACGAGGAGCTGCACACCGTCGAGACCGTCGGCACCTTCACCCCGCGCGAGAGCGGCGCGCACTCCTTCGGCACCCGGGGGCTGGGCGGCCTCCGGCTGGTCGTGGACGGCACGGTGCTCTTCGAAGGGGAGCAGCTGCCCCCGGACGTCGGCGACCCCTTCGAGGCGTTCATGGGCTCGCCGGTGCCCCGGGGCCAGGTGGAGCTCACGGCGGGTGAACCGGTGGAGGTCAGCCTCACGTGTGCGGTGGCCCGCCCCGAGGAGGCCCTTCTCGACGCCGTCTGCTTCAGCCTGCTGCACCGGGCCCCGGAGCGGGACGCCGAGGAGTTGCTCCGGGAGGCCGTCGCCGCCGCCTCGGCGGCCGAGGTGGCCGTGGTGGTGGTCGCCACCACCGAGCGGGTCGAGAGCGAGGGGTTCGACCGCGCGCATCTGAAGTTGCCGGGCCGTCAGGACGAGCTCGTGCGGCGGGTCGCCGCGACCGGCACCCCCACCGTGGTGGTGGTCAACGCGGGCTCGCCCGTCGAGATGGCCTGGCGGGAGGAGGTCGCCGCGGTGCTGCTGAGCTGGTTCCCGGGCCAGGAGGCGGGCGCAGCGCTCGCCGATGTCCTGCTGGGCGCGGAGGAGCCCGGCGGCCGGCTGCCCACGACCTGGCCGGAGCGGCTCGAGGACGCCCCGGTCAGCGCGGTGACCCCGAGCGAGGGCCGACTGGTCTACGACGAGGGCGTGTTCATCGGCTACCGCGCGTGGGAGCGGCGGGAGGGGATCGCTCCGGCGTACTGGTTCGGGCATGGCCTCGGCTACACCGACTGGGCCTACGAGGCGATGGACTTCACCCCCGCGGAGACGTCGGCGGAGACCGCCGGGGAGACCCCGGCGCAGACCCCGGCGGAGACCGCCGGGGAGCCCGCCGACGGCGCACCCGCGCTGGGAACGGTCACCGTGCGGGTCCGCAACACCGGGCCCCGGGCGGGGCGTGAGGTCGTACAGCTCTATCTCACCGTGCCCGAGGACGACGGCGAGGAGCGGCCGGTGCGGCGCCTCGCGGGGTTCGCCTCGGTCGGGGCGGGCCCGGGGGAGACGGCGGAGGTGTCCCTCCCCCTGCCCCGCCGGGCGGCGGAGATCTGGGACGAGACGGTGGGCGCCTGGCGCCTGATCCCCGGCATCTACGCGGCAGAGGCGGGCCGCAGCGTCGCCGACCGCCGCCTGTCGGCCCCGGTGCCCGTGCAGCCGACAGCCTGAGCTACGCCGTCCGGCGCGTGGCGAGCCCGCTCGCGTCCGCCGGGCAGATGGTGGCCGACGAATCGCGACGCCTGCGGCGGGCTGTTCCCCTCCCCACCCCTTTCCGAACCTGGGGCTCTGCCCCAGACCCCGGGGGGCCGGGGCTGCGCCCCAGACCCCGGGTGGGCCGGGGCTGCGCCCCAGGCCCGGGAGGGCCGAGGCTCCGTCCCAGACCCGGGGGCAAGGGGCTGCACCGCAGACTCCGGGGGGCGGGGCTGCGTCCCAGGCCCGGGGGCCGGGCTGCACCTCAGACTCCGGTGGGCCGGGGCTGCGCTCCAGACCTGGGAGGGCCGGGGCTCTGCCCCAGATCCCGGAGGGCCGGGGCTGCGCCTTAGACCCCGAGGGGGCGGGGCTGTGCCCTAGACCCCGGTGGGCCGGGGTTGCGTCGCAGGCCTCGGGGGGCCGGGGTTGCGTCCCAGACCCAGGTGGGCCGGGGCTGCGCCTTAGACCCCGAGGGGGCGGGGCTGTGCCCTAGACCCCGGTGGGCCGGGGCTGCGCCTTAGACCCCCGGGGGGCGCGGCTGTGCCCTAGACGGTTGCGCCCCAGCCCCCGGGGGCCAGGGGTCGCGCCCCACCCAGGCCCCGGGGGTCGGGGGCGCAGCCCCGGCCGTGCGGTGGAGCCGCATAAAGGAGGGAGGGGGACCGCGTCCCGCGCTCGGCTCCCGGCTCCTGGCCGGGAGCCGGGCCGCGGCTCGGGGTCAGGACGCGGAAGCGGTGATGCGGCGGTAGGCCATTTCGGCGAGTTGCTGCTGGCCCGCCTTGCTGGGGTGGAACCAGTCCCACTTGCTCAGCTCGGACGTGGTGAAGCGGTAATCGTGCACGGCCGGGTCGTACCGGCACAGCACATCGCGCCCACAGACATCCTTCAGCACCTTGTTGTACTCCGTCACCCGGTCCGCCACCCGCTGGCGGCGTTCGTTGGAGGCGGCGTCCAGGTGCTCGGAGTCCTTCAGCATCGACGGGCAGATGCCCAGCTTCCAGATCTGCCTGCCGAAGACGTTCTTCCGCCCCTCGGACCACAGCCGCTTCAGATCCGGCACGCTGGCCACATACACCTGGGTCTTCGGCAGGTCACGGCGAAGCCGGGTGAGCGCCGAGGTGAAGGTGGAGCGGAACTGCTCGGTGGAGGTCATCTCGTCGACCGAGTTCCGGCAGGCGTCATTGGCGCCGATCATCACGGTGATCAGCTTCGGCTTGCGGGCCGCGGCCGCCTCGATCTGGCCGGGGAGGTCGGCCACGACCGCGCCGGTCTTGGCGAAGTTCCAGCTGTGGGTGCCCGAACGGGCGGTGGTGGCGGGCAGCAGCCGCTGGGCGAGGCTGCGCACATCGGTGCCGGTGGACCAGGACACCTCGGGGCAGTCGGAGAGCACCGAACAGGCGTCGAAGCCGCGGGTGATGGAGTCGCCCAAGGAGGCGATCGAGCTGGGCCGGGTGTTCCAGACGATCGTCCGCTTGGCGCCGGGGGTCTTCCCGGCGCGGGTCGGACCGTGCCGGGAGGGGTCGTCCGAGCTGCCGAAGCAGCCCGCCGAGCTCAGCACGGCGGCGGTCGTGAACAGCACCACGCCGGTGCGCCCGGCGGTGCGCCCGGCCGCGCGGCGGCCGGTGCGCGAAGTGGTGCGCGGGGTCGGGCGCACGACCGTACGCGTGGTCGAGGAAGCGGCCGCCGCATGCTTCCGGCGTGTCGCGCTGACCCGCATGGCTGTTCCCCCTCCGGCTGTTGGGTGATATCTATCCGGACCGACGGTACGTCACTCCTCCGGCTGGATCGCACGGTACGTTTTTCTTGTGGCCGATGAGCGTCATCCCGGCGACAAGGCGCGCTATGCGGTACCAACACATTACGCCCCGTCACATCCTGTCCACTTTCTAGAGAATTCTGCACGATAAATTTCACTGAAGGTGACGTCGAGACTGGTGTGGGAGTGATCACTAGGGCAGAATGTGATCCGATGTCCCGGGCGGGACCGGTACGGGCGCGAGGCCGCTGGGGAAGGCGCACCTCGAACCGCACAGGAGGCCCCGGTGACGACACGTGGAGTTCTGTATGTGCACTCCGCTCCGCGCGCGCTGTGCCCGCACGTCGAATGGGCGATCGCGGGCGTCCTCGGCGTGCGTGTCACCCTCGACTGGATCAAACAGCCCGCGGCGAACGGCACCTGGCGTGCCGAGTTCTCCTGGCAGGGTGAGGTCGGCACGGCCTCCAAAATGGCGTCCGCACTGCGCGGCTGGCATCTGCTGCGCTTCGAGGTGACCGCCGAGCCCTGCGCCACCGCCGAGGGCGAGCGCTACAGCTCCACCCCCGAACTGGGCATCTTCCACGCCGTCACCGGAATGCACGGCGACATCCTGATCCCCGAGGACCGGCTGCGCGCCGCCCTCGCCCGTTCCGTCCGCGGCGAGAGCGACCTCGAGGCGGAGATCGCCAAGCTGCTCGGCAAGCCCTGGGACGACGAACTGGAGCCGTTCCGCTACGCGGGTGAGGGCGCCCCCGTCCGCTGGCTGCACCAGGTCGTCTGAGCGCCTGACACGATCGTCCCAGTGCCTGACACGGTCGTCCGAGTGCCTGACCGCGCTGGTCCTGGTGGCTGACGCGCCGCCACCCCTTTGTCCTGGAGCGCGCTTCAGGTCTTAGCGTGGCGGCATGACCGAACAACTCCCGGCAACGTCCGTCGCGGTCCTCGGCACCGGCATCATGGGCTCCGGCATGGCCCGCAACCTCGCCCGCTCCGGGCTCGACGTCCGTGCGTGGAACCGCACCCGGTCCAAGGCCGAGCCGCTCGGCCAGGACGGCGTACGCGTCACCGACACCCCGGCCGAGGCCGTGGACGGCGCCGATGTCGTCCTGACGATCCTCTACGACGGCGCCGCGGCCCTCGAGACGATGCGGCAGGCCGCCCCCGCGCTGCGCCCCGGGGCCGTATGGGTGCAGGCCACCACGGCGGGGCTGGAGGCGATGGAATCGCTCGCCGCGTTCGCCCAGGAGAAGGACCTCGTCCTCATCGACTCGCCCGTCCTCGGCACCAAGCAGCCCGCGGAGAACGGACAGCTGCTGGTGCTGGCCGCCGGCCCCCACCCCGTCCGCCCGGTCGTCTGGCCGGTCTTCGACGCCATCGGCAACCGTACGGTGTGGGTCGGCGACAGCGCGGAGGGTGCCGCCGCCACCCGGCTCAAGCTGGTGCTCAACAGCTGGGTCCTGAACGTCACCCACGCCACCGCCGAGGCGGTCGCCCTCGCCAAGGGGCTGGGCGTGGACTTCCAGGGCTTTCTGGACGGGGTGGAGGGCGGACCGCTGGACAACGGCTATATGCGGGTCAAGTCCGGCCAGCTGCTCCGCGGCGACCTCGAGCCCAGCTTCGCGACCAAGACCGCCGAGAAGGACGCCCGGCTGATCGTGGAGGCCGGGGAGCGCGCCGGAGTGCGGCTGGACCTGGCGGCCGCGGGCCAGGAGCGGTTCCGCCGGGCCATCGAGGCGGGCCACGGCGACGAGGACATGGTGGCCTCGTACTTCGCCAGCTTCGACGGTGAGGCCCCCTGACATACGAACGGCCCGCCCCCGGCCGGAGCCGGAGGCGGGCCACACTCGGGTAGGGCCACACTCGGGTAGGGCCACACTCGGGTAGGGCCACACTCGGGTAGGGCCACACCCGCGTATCAGCGCGTCGGAGAGCGCATCAAACCGTCAGGCCGTCAGGCCGTCCGCGCGTCAGACCGAGCGGAAGGCCAGCACCACATTGTGGCCGCCGAAGCCGAACGAGTCGTTCAGCGCCACGATCGGGCCCTGGGCCGGGAGCGCCCGCGCCTCGCCGGTCACGACGTCCGCGTCCGCCTCCGGGTCCAGCGAGCCGATGTTGATCGTCGGCGGGGCCAGCCGGTGGTACAGCGCGAGCACGCTGGCCACCGTCTCCACACCGCCCGCGCCGCCGAGCAGATGGCCCGTCATGGACTTGGTGGCGGAGACCGCCATGTGGTCCACGTCGTCGCCGAACACCTTGCGCAGCGCCTTGATCTCCGCCAGGTCGCCCTGCGGCGTCGAGGTCGCGTGCGCGTTGACGTGCACGATCTCGGCACCGCTGATGCCGGTGTTCTCCACCAGGTTCTGCAGCGCGTTCCCGATGCCGTTGCCGGACGGCTCCGGCTGGGTGATGTGGTGGGCGTCGGCCGAAATGCCCTGGCCGATGGCCTGCGCGTACACCCGGGCGCCGCGCGCCGCGGCGTGCTCCGCCGACTCCAGGACGATGGCGCCCGAGCCCTCGCCCATCACGAAGCCGTTGCGGTCGACGTCGAAGGGGCGTGAGGCGCCCTGCGGGTCGTCGTTGTTCTTGGACATCGCCATCATGTTGCCGAAGGCGACCATGGGCAGCGGGTGGATGGACGCCTCGGTGCCGCCCGCGACGACCACATCGGCGCGGCCGGTGCGGATCATCTCGATGGCGTAGCCGATGGCCTCGGCGCCGGACGCGCACGCGCTCACCGGGGTGTGCGCGCCCGCGCGGGCGTTGAGGTCGATGCTGACGTTCGCCGCCGGGCTGTTGGGCATCAGCATCGGCACGGTGTGCGGGGAGACCTTGCGGACGCCCTTCTCGCGCAGCACGTCGTACTGGTCGAGCAGCGTGGTGACGCCGCCGATGCCGGAGGCCACGACCGCGCCGAGCCGGTCGGGGTCGATCGAGGAGTCCTCGCCCGCCCTGGCCGTGAAGCCCGCGTCCGCCCACGCCTCACGGGCGGCGAGCAGCGCGAACTGCGCGGAGCGGTCGAGCTTGCGGGCCTGCGGGCGCGGAATGATCGTGCCCGGCTCCACCGCGATCTTCGCGGCGATGCGGACCGGCAACTCGGCCGCCCATTCCTCCTCCAGGAGGTTGACGCCGGACCGGCCGGCCAGCAGGGCCTCCCAAGTCGATGAGGCGTCGCCACCCAGCGGCGTCGTGGCACCAACACCGGTGACGACCACGGTGCGATTGGTCGAGTTCACAGGAATTCCTACTCCACGTGTAGAAGGTGCTGGACCGGCCACCGCATGGGTGGCGACAACGGCCTTGAGGGGGCTCAGCCCTGGTGCTTGAGGATGTAGTCGACGGCGTCGCCGACGGTCTTGAGGTTCTTGACGTCGTCGTCCGGGATCTTCACGTCGAAGCGCTCCTCGGCGGCGACGACCACCTCGACCATGGACAGCGAGTCGACGTCCAGGTCGTCGGTGAAGGACTTGTCCAGCAGGACGTCCTCGGTCGGGATACCGGCGATCTCGTTGACGATCTCGGCGAGACCCTCGAGGATCTCTTCCTGAGTGGCGGCCATTGCGGCGCTCCTTCTTCGGTGTGTTGCGGTGGTGGCGCAGCGTCCGACTTCTGCCGAGCTGCGTGGATATGGACTATGGAGCCTAAGGGAGGGTAACGACCGTCGCTGCGTAGACGAGACCCGCTCCGAATCCGATGACGAGCGCGGTGTCGCCGCTCTTCGCCTGCCCCGTCGCCAACAGCCGCTCCATGGCGAGCGGAATGGAGGCGGCCGAGGTGTTGCCGGTGGTCTCCACATCACGGGCGACCGTGACGTGCTCCGGCAGCTTGAGGGTTTTGATCATCGAGTCGATGATCCGCATATTGGCCTGGTGGGGGATGAACGCGTCGAGGTCCTCCGGGGCGACCCCGGCCTCGTCCAGGGCCTGCTGGGCGACCTTCGCCATCTCGTAGACGGCCCAGCGGAAGACCGCCTGGCCCTCCTGGCGCAGCGCCGGGTAGCGCACCTCGGCGGCGTCCTGGTCGCGGTAGACGTCCCAGGGCAGCGTCTGGGCGATGGTGTCGGACTTGTCGCCCTCCGAGCCCCAGACGGTGGGGCCGATCGCGGGCTCCTTGGAGGGGCCGACCACCACGGCGCCGGCGCCGTCGCCGAACAGGAAGGCCGTCGCGCGGTCCTCCAGGTCGGTCAGGTCCGAAAGCCGCTCGACCCCGATGACCAGCACATGCTCCGCGGTGCCGTCGGTGATCATGCCCTTGGCGAGGGTCAGCCCGTAGCCGAAGCCGGCACAGCCCGCCGAGATGTCGAAGGCGGCCGGCTTGCCGGTGCCCAGCAGATGCGCGATCTCGGTCGCGATCGCCGGGGTCTGCTTGAAGTGCGAGACCGTCGAGACGATCACGGCGCCGATCTGTTCCGGGCTCAGGCCGGCGTCGGCGATGGCCTTGCCGCCCGCCTCCACGGACATGGCGGCGACCGTCTCATCCGGACCGGCCCAGTGCCGGGTGGCGATGCCCGAGCGGGAACGGATCCACTCGTCCGAGGAGTCGATGTGCTTGAGGATCTCCTCGTTCGGCACCACCCGGGTCGGACGGTAGCCACCGACGCCGAGAATGCGCGCGTACGGGGCGCCCTTACTGGGCTTGATCTTCGCGGTCATGCTTCTCGGAGCTCCTCTTCGGCCGGTGTGGCGACGGCGGGAATGGCGTGCTCCTCGATCAGCGCACGGGCCGCGTCGAGATCGTCCGGAGTCTTCAGCGCCAGGTTGGTGACGCCCGGCAGCGCGCGCTTGGCGATGCCGGTGAGCGTGCCGCCCGGGGCCACCTCGATCAGCGCGGTGACGCCCAGCTCCTGGAAGGTCTCCATGCACAGGTCCCAGCGCACCGGGTTGGACACCTGGGCGACCATGCGCTCGATCACCCCGGCCCCGGACGTCACGACCCCGCCGTCACGGTTGGAGACGTAAGCGGTGCGCGGATCGGCCACCGGAACACCCGCGACCAGGGCCTCGAGGGCGGCGACCGCCGGGGCCATGTGATCGGTGTGGAACGCGCCGGCCACCTTGAGCGGTACGACGCGGCGCACCCCCTCGGGCTTGTCCTCGGCCAGCGCCGCCAGCTGCTCGGCGGTGCCCGCGGCCACGATCTGTCCGGCGCCGTTGACGTTCGCCGCGGTCAGTCCGTGCTTGTCGAGATGGGCGACGACATCGTCCTGCTCACCACCCAGTATGGCGGCCATTCCGGTCTCGGTGCGGCTCGCGGCCTCCGCCATGGCGAGCCCGCGCCGGCGGACCAGCACCATGGCCGCCTCGTCGGTGAGCACACCGGCGGCAGCGGCCGCGGTGATCTCGCCGACGCTGTGGCCCGCGACCGCGCCGATACGGCTCGGCAGCCCCGCGAGACCGGTCGCGCCCTCGATGCCCTCGCCGAACAGCGCGTGGGCGGAGACCAGACCGGCGGCCACCAGCAGCGGCTGGGCCACCGCGGTGTCGCGGATCTCCTCCTCGTCGGCCTTGGTGCCGTAGTGGATGAGGTCCAGCCCGGACACGGCCGACCACCACGTCAGACGTTCGGTGACGCCGGGCAGGTCGAGCCAGGGGGTGAGGAAGCCGGGCTTTTGAGCGCCCTGGCCGGGAGCGACGAGTACGAGCACTCTCACACTCTCTCTTGTGGACGGTCCGACTCGCCCGTGAGGACAAGGACGAAGAACCGTCAGGGGAATTGTGGAGGTCCAACAAACGGTCAGGGCAATATGTTCGCGTCGGCGAGACGGCCCAGGATCAGGGCTATGCGCAGAGTAAACGCCGACCTGACGTCGGAAGGTGACCATCCGGTGACGTCCGTCACACGTCGTAGCCGGTAGCGGACGGTGTTCGGGTGAACGAAGAGCATCCGGGCCGCCCCCTCCAGACTGCTCGCCTGTTCGAGGTACACACTCAGTGTCTCGAGCAGTGCCGAACCGGCTTCCTCCAGCGGTCTGTAGATCTCCTCCACCAACTGGTCACGGGCAGCGGGGTCCCCGGCCATCGCGCGCTCGGGCAGCAGATCGTCGGCGAGCACCGGACGGGGCGCGTCCGGCCAGGCGGTGCACGCCTTCAGCCCGGCCGCCGCCGCCCCCGCCGAGCGGGTCGCGGCCAGCAGGTCGGAGACCACGGGACCGGCCACCACCGGACCCGGGGCGTACGGCCCGATCAGCGCCTTCGCCGCCTGCAGCGGATTGTCCGAGCCGCCCGCGACCACCACCAGCCGGTCGCCCAGCACCCCGGTGAGGACCTGCAGCTTGGCGTGGCGGGCGGCCCGCCGGATCGCCTCGACCGTCAGCTCACTGTCCCCGTCGGGGGCGGTGCCCAGCACCACGCACACATGCTCGGGGGAGTTCCAGCCGAGCGCCGCGGCCCGGGACAGCGCGCCCTCGTCCGCCTCCCCGGACAGCACCGCGTTGACCACCAGCGACTCCAGCCGGGCGTCCCAGGCGCCGCGGGCCTCGGCGGCCTGCGCGTACACCTGGGCGGTGGCGAAGGCGATCTCCCGCGCGTAGACCAGCAGCGCCTCGCGCAGCACCGACTCATCGCCCGGGGCCGCCACGTCGTCGATCGCCGACTCCATGACCTCGATGGTCGTGCGGACCATCTCCACGGTCTGCCGCAGTGTGATCGCCCGGGTCAGCTCGCGCGGGGCGGTGCCGAACACATCGGTGCTGATCGCCTGGGGCGCCTCGGGGTGGCGGAACCATTCGGTGAAGGCCGCGATGCCCGCCTGTGCCACCAGCCCGATCCAGGAGCGGTTCTCGGGCGGCATCGCGCGGTACCACGGCAGCTGCTCGTCCATGCGCGCGATGGCGTTGGCGGCGAGCTTCCCGGAGGACTTCTCCAGGCGGCGCAGGGTGGCACTGTGCGGATGCGGGGTGTTCGAGGCTGGTTCAGGCACGAGGACAAGACTGCCTTATCGGGTGGTGAGCGCTGGGGGCGGGAGGCTACGCGGGGGTAGGGGCGGGGCCGGGGGCGGACGGGTCGGGGCGCACTACCGTGGACCGGGTGATGTGGATACAGCGGTCCGGTGCACGGTATCCGGGTGGGGAGGGCGTGGGCATCGAGACGCGCCACGCCTTTTCGTTCTCTGGGTACTACGACCCCGGCAACGTGCGGTTCGGGTCCCTCGTCGCCTGCAACGAGGAGCGGCTCGCCCCCGGTGCGGGCTTCGCCGAGCATCCGCACCGCGATCTGGAGATCGTCACCTGGGTCGTCGAAGGCGAGCTCACCCACGAGGACTCCACGGGCGCGCGGACCGTGGTGCGCCCCGGCGACGTACAGCGCCTCAGCGCCGGGAGCGGAGTGCGTCACACCGAGCGCAACGCGGGCGCCGAGCCCCTCACCTTCGTCCAGATGTGGCTGGTGCCGGGCCCGGACGCCGCGAAGGACCCCGGGTACGAGGTGGTGCGCGGCATCGCCGACGGAACCCCGTACGCACTGGAGCGCACCGAGGCGGTGCTGCATGTGCGGCGGCTGGCGGACGGCGAGCGCACCGCGCTGCCGGACGCGCCGTGGGTGTACGTGCATGCGGTGCGCGGCGCGGCGCGGATCGAGGGGGAGACCCTCGGGCCCGGCGACGCGGCCCGGCTCTCGGACGCGGAGGGGCTGGAGGCGCGCGCCGAGGGCCCCGCCGAGCTGCTGATCTGGGAAATGCACGCGGAGCCGGTCTACGGCTGAGGGTCTATGGCGGAGGGCCTGTGGCCGAGGGCGGTCTACGCGCCCAGTTCGGCCAGGATCGCGTCGGTGAACGGGGGCCAGGCCTCGACCGCCCAGGGGCCGAAGGCCCGGTCGGCCAGGGCGACGCAGGCGGCGCGGGCGTCCGGGTCGACCCAGAGGAACGTCCCGGACTGGCCGAAATGTCCGAAGGTGCGGGGCGAGGAGGAAGCGCCGGTCCAGTGCGGCGACTTGCCGTCGCGTATCTCGAAGCCGAGCCCCCAGTCGTTGGGCCGCTGATGGCCGTAGCCGGGCAGCACACCCGTGAGACCCGGGTGGACCACGGAGCTGGCCTCGGCCAGCGTCTCGGCCGCCAGCAGCCGCGGGGCCTGCAGCTCCGCCGCGAAGCGCACCAGGTCGTCCACGGTCGACACGCCGTCCTTGGCGGGCGAGCCGGCCAGCTCGGTGGCGGTCATGCCGAGCGGCTCCAGCACCGCCTGGCGCAGATACTCCGGGAACGGGATGTCCGTGGCCTTGGCGATGTGATCGCCCAGTACCTCGAACCCGGCGTTGGAGTAGAGCCGGCGGTTGCCCGGCGCGGCGACCGACCGGTGCTCGTCGAAGGCGAGCCCGGAGGTGTGCGCCAGCAGATGGCGCACCGTGGAGCCCTCGGGCCCGGCCGGTTCGTCCAGCTCCACCGCGCCCTCCTCGACGGCGAGCAGCGCGGCGTAGGCGGCGAGCGGCTTGGTGACCGAGGCGAGGGGGAAGCGATGGCCGGTCGGGCCGTACGATCCGGCCAGGGTGCCGTCCGCGCGTACGACGGCGGCCGCCGCCGTCGGAACCGGCCAGTTCTCGATCATCCGCAGGCTCTCCATGCCCATGAGCCTACGGGGTGTCCGGCGGGGGTCCTTTCCCCTCCCCGCCCCTTCCCGCTACCAGGGGCTCCGCCCCTGGAACCTGGGGGTGGCGGGTCGGCCGTGGCCGTGATCGGCTCGCCGGCCGGGGCGACGGCCGCGCTGCCCGCGACGCGGCAGGGGCCCGGGGCGGAGCCCCGCACGCGGCGGAGCCGCATATCGGCCGGTGCCGGGAAGGGGCGGGGAGGGGAGGGGAGCAGCCCCACCGCGGGTGCCAAGGTTCCGCCAAATCTTCGCTTGCTTGGAGTGCACTCCAAGTCAATAGCGTTGAAGACGTCGATGAGGTGTGCGGATCGGCGACCTGCGAGAGGTGAATCGGCATGACCCTGATGGAGAGCGCCCCGGTGAAGGTCCGCGCCTGCGCGGGGAGGGGCGGGCACCCCCGGCCCAGCGGGCGGGACGGCTACACGATCAGTGAGGTGGTCGCCCATACCGGGCTGACGGCCCACACCCTGCGCTGGTACGAGCGGATCGGGCTGATGCCTCATGTCGACCGTACGCACACCGGCCAGCGCCGTTTCACCAACCGCGACCTGGACTGGCTCGACCTCGTCGGCAAGCTGCGGCTGACCGGGATGCCGGTCGCGGACATGGTCCGCTACGCCGAGCTGGTGCGCGAGGGCGAGCACACCTTCGCCGAGCGCGAGGAGCTGCTGACCACGCACCGCGCGAATGTGCGGGAGCGGATCGCCGAGCTCCAGAGCACGCTCGAAGTCCTCGACTACAAGATCGATGTCTACGCTGACGCCCGACGGGCGTCCGAGAGGTTTGACCCCGTATGAGCAACAGCACGAATGAGACCATCGCGACCGTCGGCCTGGGGGCCGGCGGACCGGAGGTCGGCGTCCAGGGCTTGGGCTGCATGGGCATGAGTTGGGGCTACGGACCGACCCATGACGAGGCGGAGGCGCGGGCCACGCTGGAGCGGGCCCTGGAGCTGGGCGTCACGCTTTTCGACACCGCCGATGTCTACGGCTTCGGGCGGAACGAGGAGTTCATCTCCCCCTTCGTCCGGGCCCACCGTGACCGGATCACCCTGGCCACCAAGTTCGCCATCGAGCGCGACGAGAGCGATCCGTTCGGCAAGATGCAAGTCCACAACGACCGCCCGTACATCCGCCGGGCCATCGAGGGCAGTCTGCGGCGGCTGGCGGTCGACCATGTCGACCTGTACTACATGCACCGGCGCAACCCCGAGGTGCCGCTGGAGGAGAGCGTCGGCGCCATGGCCGAGCTGGTCGCCGAGGGGAAGGTCAAGCACCTCGGGCTGAGCGAGGTCACGGCCAAGGAGCTGCGCGCGGCGCACGCGGTGCATCCGATCGCGGCGGTGCAGTCGGAGTGGTCGCTGTTCACCCGCGATGTGGAGGACGGCGGAGCGAACAGCGTCGCGGCCACCGCCGCCGAGCTGGGCGTCGCCCTCGTCCCGTTCTCGCCGCTCGGCCGCGGCTTCCTCACCGGCTCCTTCGTCCAGGCCGAGCAGGAGCTGAGCGAGGACGACTCCCGCCGCCTGCAGCCCCGCTTCACCGGCGACAACGCGGCCACCAACGCCGCGCTGCTGGAGCCGATCCGCAAGATCGCCGAGGCGCGCGGGGCCACGCTCGCCCAGATCGCGCTGGCCTGGGTGCAGCAGCAGGCCCAGGTGCACGGGCTCGCCGTGGTGCCGATCCCCGGCACCCGCACCCGCGCCCGGATCGAGCAGAACACCGGCGCGACCCGGATCGAGCTGAGCGCGGACGAGCTGGCCGCGCTGGAGCCGATCGCCGGACAGGTGGCGGGCGCCCGCTACGCCGATATGAGCCTGACGAGCGCGGGCCGCGAGTAGCCTGCGGCGCCGGGCAGTGCCTTGGCCTGTCCGGAGCGAAGGAAGTGCCGACCAGGTGCGGCGTACCACGCATGACGATGCCGTCGGTGCGCGGTGCGCGGTGCGCGGTGCCCCCGGCGCGCCGGGCAGTGCCTGGGCTTGTACGGCGTACCACGCATGACGATGCCGCCGGTGCGCAGTGCGCAGTGCGCGGTGCGCGGTGCGCGGTGCGCGGTGCGCGGTGCTGCCGGGTGCCGAGTGTGACCGGTTGGACGCGCCGGGCGGACGTCCGGGGAATGGAGGGCGGTTGCCGTGAGGTGATGGCGGGCGTTGGGCCGTAGCGGCGGGTCGCGGCTGTCGCCTCGCCGGGGCGCTCCCCGGGCGTCCGGGGCCGGGAAACCACGATGCCGCCGGTGCGCGGTGCTGCCGGGTGCCGAGTGTGACCGGTAGGACGCGCCGGGCGGACGTCCGGGGCGCGGCGGGCGGTCGCCGTGCTGGTGATGGCGAGCGTCGGGTCGTAGCGGCGGGCGCCAGGGCCCGGCGGGTCGCGGCTGTCGGCTCGCCGGGGCGCTCCGCCCGGGGCGGTCCCGGGGCGCTCCGTCCGGGCGGTCCGGCGCCCAGAAACGCGCGCACGGCCGACGGGCCGACGGCAGCCGGCACCACCCGCTGCCTGGCGGGCGGGACGGCGGTCAGACGAGACCTTGGCGGCAGTCCGGCCCCGTGCCCGGACTGCCGCCGTCCTCCTCGGCGCATCGCACCGCGTCGAAGTCCCCGAGCGCGATCCGCGAGAAGTTGCGCAGCGAGTCGGTCCCCGGTGCGAAATAGCCGGTGTGGCCCTGGGCGCTCTCGGAGGAGACCACCCGGGCGCCGAAGGACGGATCGGTCGGGTCGTCGCCGTGGCCCAGGCCCAGGAAGTCATAGCCGGTCACCCGCCGGATCCAGTCGGTGCGGTCCCGCGCCGCCCAGACCCGGGCCCCGGTGCGCAAGGCTCCGGCGCTGTCCGCGCGCATCCCCGGGCTGCCCAGCACCACCAGGTCGGAGACGCGGGCGCGGTCCATCGCGGAGGCGGCAAGACCGCAGACCACCGAGCCGTAGCTGTGGCAGAAGACGGCGGGCGGGGCGTCGGCGGTCGCCGCGGTGGTCACGGCGAGTCCCGCGAGAAACCGGTCAAGGCGGGGCGCGCCCGCCTTGGCCAGCCGGCTGGTGGCGGCGTCCGGGCCCAGCCCGACCGGGGTCGTATAGCCGACCCAGGCGATGACGGCGGTCGGGATGGCGGGCGCGTCCTTCGCCATCTGCGCCCGCAGCGACCGCGCCATCCCGGCCGGGGCGCCGTAGGGATCGCCCGTGCGGTCGAAGGCGTCCAGGTCGATGTCCGAGCCCGGCACGATCACGGCCGTGCGCCGGGCCGTCGCCAAGTCGCCGTACACCTCGGCCACTTGGCCGCGTCCGCGCGGATCGAAGGCGAGGATCCGGCGGCCGGGTGCGAGCAGCGCCGCGTACCGCTCGGCGAGCGGGCTCGCGGGGTCGGCCTTCCGCTCCTGGTGCCAGGCGGCCCGGATCGCCCGGGAGTTGGCCTCGTACCGCAGGCTCAGCGGTGCGCCGTCCAGATTGCCCACCACCTGGGGATGCCGGATGACCAGCGCCTCGCGCTGGACGTCGGTGAGGCGGGCGAAGAACCGGGCGATCCCGGCGGGCGAGGTGGCGGCCGGATCGGGCAGCTCGCGCCCGGCCCCGCCCAGCGAATGGTCCGACAGCCAGGCGGTGGTGCCGGGCGGCGGGCCGGTGATGGCCTGCTCCTCGTGGGCCACGGTCCAGCCGGCCGTCCCCGCCATGACGGTGATGGTGAGCGCCGCGGTGATCAGGCGTCGCGCGTAGTGCCTGGTGCGTAGCGTCTGGGACATGGCCGGGGCATCCTCTTCCGTCAGCGGTTCAGTCGGTGAACGGAGGGAAAGGTAGGGAGCCGTCGGGTGGCGGTACGTCACCCCCCGGTGCCAAGTGGGATGTCATACCCCAGTAGGGGGTCGCGGCCCGGCCCGGGGTCACTGACCAGGTGTCACCAGGCCCGACTCGTAAGCGAAGATCACCGCCTGGGCGCGGTCGCGCAGCCCCAGCTTGGCCAGCACCCGGCCGATATGCGTCTTCACCGTCTGCTCCGCGAGCACCAGCGACTCGGCGATCTCCTGGTTGGACAGGCCCCGCGCGATCAGCTCCAGCACCTCGGTCTCACGCGGCGTCAGCCCGCCGCGCCGCGAGGACGGGCCGTCGCGGCGCGGGGCGGGGCGCTGGCGGGCGAAGTCGGCGATCAGCCGGCGGGTGACGGACGGGGCGAGCAGCGCCTCGCCCGCCGCGACCACCCGCACCGCGGAGATCAGATCGGCCGGTGGGGCGTCCTTGAGCAGAAAGCCGCTGGCCCCGGCGCGCAGCGCCTCGTAGACGTAGTCGTCCACATCGAAGGTGGTGAGCATCAGGACCTTGGGCCGGTGGATGACCCCGCGCGGCGGGTCCAGCAGCTGCCGGGCCGCCTCGAGCCCGTCCATCTCGGGCATCCGGACGTCCATCAGCACCACGTCGGGGTGGGTGCGCCGGCTGACCTCCACGCCCTCCCGCCCGTCGGGCGCCTCGCCGACGACGTCGATATCGCTCTGCGCGGCGAGCAGGGCGGCGAACCCGGCCCGCACCATCGCCTGGTCGTCGACGATGATCACCTTGATGGTCATGACGGGTCCGTCTCTTCGAGGTCTACCAGGGGGAGCCGGGCCGCGACGCGGAAGCCGCCGTCGGGGAGCGGGCCGGTGTCGAGCATGCCGCCGACGAGCCGTACGCGCTCGACCATGCCGACGAGGCCATGGCCGGTGCCGCTGGTCTCCAGGGGCTTGGTGGGCGCGCTGACCGGCGGGCCGTTGACCACCAGCAGGGTCAGCGCCGAGCGGTCCTCGGCCGCCGAGACGGCGACCCGGGTGGTGGCGCCCGGGGCGTGCCGCACCACATTGGCCAGCGCCTCCTGCACGATGCGGTACGCGGACAGCCCCACGGCCTGCGGCAGCGGTTCGAGCTCGGCCACCTCGTCCGCGATGGTCAGCGTGGTCGGTATGCCGGCCCGTACCGTCGCCTCGACCAGCTGTGGCACCTGCCGCAGCCCCGGCTGCGGCGCCCGCTCACCGCGGGTCTCCTCGCTGCGCAACACGCCCAGCAGCCGCCGCATTTCGGCGAGGGACTCCCGGGCGGTGGCCGCGATGGTGGAGAACTCCCGCTCCGCCTCGGACGGCAGACCGCCGATGCGGTACGGGGCGCTGTCGGCCTGCACGGTGATCACGGACATATGGTGGGCGACCACGTCGTGCAGCTCGCGGGCGATCCGGGTGCGCTCCTCCAGCAGGGTGCGATGGGCCCGTTCGGCCTCGCTGATCGTCTCCTGCTCGGCCAGCCGCCGCTGGGCGTCCCCGCGCTCCCGCAGCGCCCCGGCGACCAGCAGCACCACTCCGCCGAGCACGAACAGCACCACATTGCTGCCGTTGCTCTTGTCCGGGAAGGCCATGCCGAGCGAGAGTCCGGCGGTGCCGGTGACCAGCCACACCGCCACCAGGGTGCGGCGCGGCTCGCGCAGGGCGAGGGCGAGCAGCAGGAAGAGATAGCCGATGATGGGGCCCGGCAGCCAGGGCCACACCCGGTTCTCCAGGTGGTCGGCGGTGCCGAGCACCACGAGGGCGCAGACGATGTCGGAGAGCAGGACGATCCACCACGCCTGCAGCGGACGGGTGACGGACAGCAGCAGCGGGGTGGTCTGGACGATGCCGATCAGCGTGGCCACGCCGCCGCCCACCCCGTAGTCGTTGGAGAGGACCTGCGCGGAGGTGGGGACCAGGATCGTGGTGAGGATCATCGCCACGCCGTACGGCACCCGGCGCAGCCAGCGCCGGGGCGACTGGGCGAACAGCGGTGTCGCCGGATAGCTGGGGGTGACCAGGGCCCGGGCGAGGGCGCCCGCCTGCCGCCGGGCGGCCTTGGGCAGGCTCTCGTGCGCGGTGGAGGAAGCGGCCGTGGCGGAGGCGGCGCCGGACGCCGGGCCGGAGGAGGGACCGGACACCTACAGCTCCGCCAGCAGCTCGGCCTTCTTCGCGCTGAACTCGTCGTCGGTCAGCAGCCCGGCCGTGTGCAGCTCGCCCAGATGACGGATGCGCTCGGCGATGTCGGCGGGGTCGCGGCGCGGGGCGGCGGCCCGGTTCGGGCTCGGGGCGCCCTCGGTGCACGGCACCGGGGAGGACGCCCGTATCGCCTCCAGGACGGCCGCGGCGAACGGCAGCGACTGGTGGACGAGGCCGTAGCCCATCCCGAACACGACGGCCGCCGGGTCCTGGTCGGGGCGGCCGAGGGGCTCGTCCTCTGCGGAGCGCCGCAGCAGCCGCAGATAGCCGTGGCCACCGCCCTTGGGGGCGGCCCTGCCGGTGCCGTTCCTGGCCGTGCCGTCCTTGGCGGCACCGCCTTTGGCCGATGCGCCTTTGGCGGAGCCCTCCTTGGGGACGGTGCCCGCCGAGCCCCGGCTCTCCGGGGACCGCCACTCCACACCGGTCAGCTCGTCGATCCGGAAGCGCTGGTCCCCGACCTTCCACTTCTCCGAGGAGGCGCCGGTCCAGAACCAGCGGAAGGAGATCGCCTTGCCGTCGAAGGACGCCTTGCCGTCGTAGGCCTTGAAGGACAGCGGCGCCGGGGGCACGGTCACCAGCTGCGTCTCGGCGGGGACGTCCGCGTCCGGGCAGAGGGACTCGCGTATCCGCTCGGCGTAGTAGTCCGCGAGCGTCTCCCGCTCGGCCGGCAGCACCAGGCGGTACGGGTCGTACGCCTCCTTGAGCTGGCCGTCCGCGGCGTCCATCAGGGGGTCGGCGCCTGGTCTGGGCACGGCGCGCAGCACCACCGTTCCCCGTTTGCCGACAGCGAGCTCCACTCCGGACAGCGCCTCGAAGGGGATGCGGCGTTCGCCGAGCGCCTGCAGCAGCTTCGGCGTGCGGATCCCCCGTTCGAAGCGGATGAGCATGGAGTCGGTGTCGAACTCCCAGACGGTCTGAAAACCGGCCAGCACATCACCCATGCGGCTCATCGTATGCGGCGGTGGCCCGCCCGTCCCCCTTTGAGGCTACGCGCGTCACTAGAGTTTCCGGTGTTTGCGCCGGCCGTCAGCGTAGCCCCGCGGTGCAGTCGTCGCCGTCGCCGCAGCTCACGGACTGGACAGCACCGATTCCCACCCGCGCGAAGTTGTCCAGGCTGGTCGTGCCCGGTTCGAAGTATCCGGCGTGTCCATCCGCCCCGTCCGCGGACAGCAGCCGGGCGCCGAAGCCCGAGGAGACCGGGTCCGCGCCATGACCGAGCCCGCCGACCTCCAGATGCGGAATGTCCCCGATCCAGTCGCCGGAGTCCCGCATCGCCCACACCCGGGCGCTGGTGCCCAGGTCGGAGACGTGGTCGGCGCGCATCCCGGGGCTGCCGGCCACGGCGATATCGGTGACCTTGGGCGGCAGATCGCGGGCGGCGACCCCGCACACCACCGAGCCGTAGCTGTGGCACATCAGCGAGACCCGGGAGAGCGCGGGCAGCGCGTCGACCAGCGCGCGCAGCCGCACCGCGCCCTGGGCGGCCAGCTTGCCGGTGGCCGCGTCCATGCCGATTCCGGCGGGGGAGGTGTAGTCGGCCCAGGCGATGACGGCGGTCTTGGTGTCCGGGGCGTCGGCCCGCTCGTTCTCGTAGAGCGCGTGGGCCATCCCGACCGTGGCGGTGTACGGGCGCCCGGACTTCTGGAAGGTCAGGATGTCGGTGTCCACCCCCGGCACCACGATCGAGACCCGGTTGGCGTGGGCGAGGTCGCCGAAGACCTCGGCGGCCCGTCCGCCGCCCGACGGATCGAAGGAGAGGATCTGCCGCCCGGCGCCCAGCAGATCCTGGTAGCGATCCATCCGGCGGGTCGCGTCGGAGCGGCCCATCGGGGTGAGCTGGGGGTCGTGCATCCGCTTGCGCTCGTCGCCGCGCGCCTGGGTCAGGGCGACGCGGTTGGCCTTGAACCGCAGCTCCACCGGCGCGCCGTTGAGATTGCCCACGGCCAGCGGATAGCGCCGCACCAGGCGGTCCGTCTGGGCCCTGGTGAGCGAGTCGAACCAGCGGCCGAGGGCGCGCGGCGAGCCGTACGGATCGGGCAGCGCACGGCCGCCGAGCGATCCGTTGCGCCAGGCGTTGATCGACGCGGTGAGCGCGGACGGGGCTCCTCTGTGGCTCCGTACGGCCGTCCACCCGGTGGTGGCGAGGAGAACGAACACCACCGCCAGCGCGAGCAGGGCGCGCCAAGCGGTGGAACCGGGGGAGGGGGAGCCGAGCTCCGAGAAGGAAGTCACCGCGGCACACCCTAGGAGAAGCGTGGTGCCACGCGCCAAATGCCGTGATTCATCTCACGTTTGACGGCGGGAATTCAAGGGAGGTATGTCGGAATTGGTGCTATTTATCCCATTGTTCGGCGAGGGTAGGGCCCACGTAATCAAGATGGAACGCGGTGAGGTCTCGCAACGTGACCATGCTGTCCTCCTCGCCCTCGCCCCACAGCTTCCCGGACACCCGGATCACTCCGCTGAACATCGCGACCACCAGCCGCGGCCGCGGGTCGGCGTCGATGTCCAGCCCCTCGCGGCGGGCGATCTCGCTCGCCAGCCGCTCCTCCATCTCGGCGGTGCGGCGCAGATGCACGGCGAGCAGGCTCGGCGTCGACTCGATCACCCGGTACATCCGCATATGGAGCTCGGGCGGCACCATCTGCTCGATGGCGTCCCCGATGCTGCCCCAGGCGTCGAGCACCGCGCCGCGCAGCGCCGCCAGCGGCGCCTCGTCCGCGGGGCGCCCGCACAGGGCGGCGAAGAAGTGGCACTCGGCCGACTCCTGGCTGGCGAAGGCGACCTCCTCCTTGTTGGCGAAGTACCGGAAGAAGGTGCGCTGGGAGACCTCGACCGCCCCGGCGATCTCGTCGACCGTCGTGTGCTCATATCCCTGACGGGTGAACAACTCCAGCGCGGAGCGCACCAGGGCGTTCCGCGTCCGCTGCTTCTTGCGCTCGCGCAGCCCGGGCGGTGGTGGCGTCTTCGGATCCGCCACTGCCTCGTCCGTTGTCACCTATCGGCTCGCTTTCTGTCGGCTCGGGGCCGCGTTGTGGCTGCTCAGAATACCTGTGACAGAAACGTCAGTTACCGGCGGATGAATCGGTTTGTCAATTGTCAGACGCTGACATTAGCCTCCGGTCATGACCTCTTCGACCACCGTCGCCGATTCGGCGTCGGAACCTCCCATAGCCGATGCCCCCAAAGGGCTTCGGGGTCATCCATGGCTGACGCTCCTCACCGTCGCCCTCGGCGTGACGATGGTCGCCCTCGACGGCACGATCGTCGCCATCGCCAACCCGGCCATCCAGAAGGACCTCGGCGCCTCGCTCGCCGATGTCCAGTGGATCACCAACGGCTATCTGCTGGCCCTCGCCGTCGCGCTGATCACGGCCGGCAAGCTGGGTGACCGCTTCGGCCACCGCCAGACCTTCCTGATCGGCGTCATCGGCTTCGCCATCTCCTCGGCCGCCATCGGCTTCTCCGGCGAGGTCTCGCTCGTCGTGGTGTTCCGGGTGCTGCAGGGCCTGTGCGGCGCGCTGCTGATGCCCGCGGCGCTCGGACTGCTGCGCGCCACCTTCCCCGCCGAGAAGCTCAACATGGCGATCGGCATCTGGGGCGCGGTGATCGGCGCCTCCACCGCCGCCGGCCCCATCGTCGGCGGACTGCTCGTCGAGCACGTCAACTGGCAGTCGGTCTTCTTCATCAACGCGCCCGTCGGCGTCCTGGCGCTGGTCCTGGGCCTCCTGCTGCTGGTCGACCACCGCGCAGAGAAGGCCCCGCGCTCCTTCGACCTCCCCGGCATCGTGCTGCTGTCCGGTGCGATGTTCTGCCTCATCTGGGCGCTGATCAACGCCGCCGACTGGCATTGGACCGACCAGCGCACACTGCTCTTCCTCGGCCTGTCGGTGGTCTGCTTCGTCGTCTTCGTCTTCTGGGAGAGCCGGACGCGGGAGCCGCTGCTGCCGCTGAGCATGTTCCGTTCGGTGGCGCTGAGCGCGGGCACCGTGCTGATGGTGCTGATGGCCTTCGGCTTCATGGGCGGGCTGTTCTTCGTCACCTTCTATCTGCAGAACGTGCACGGGCTGAGCCCCGTCGACAGCGGACTGCGGCTGCTGCCGCTCACCGCGATGATGATCGTCGCCTCGCCGCTGGCCGGCGCGCTGATCACCAAGTTCGGGCCGCGGGTGCCGCTGGTGACCGCCATGGTGATCACCGCCGTCTCGATGTTCGGCCTCTCCCGGCTGGACGTGGACAGCGGCGGGCTCGAGATGTCCATCTGGTTCGCCCTGCTGGGTCTGGGCCTCGGCCCGGTGATGGTCGGCGCCACCGAGGTCATCGTCGGCAACGCCCCGATCCAGCACGCCGGTGTCGCCGGCGGCCTCCAGCAGGCCGCGATGCAGGTCGGCGGCAGCCTGGGCACGGCCGTCCTGGGCGCGGTCATGGCGGGCAGGGTGGACAACACGCTGCCGCAGAAGTGGGCCGACGCCGGGCTGCCGCCGATGCCCAAGGGCGCGGAGTCCAAGGCGTCGGACGCCGTCGAGGTCGGCATCGCGCCCGTCACCAAGAGCACTCCGCCGGAGATCGCGGGGAAGATCACGGCCGTCGCGCATGACACCTTCGTGTCAGGGATGGGCCTCGCCTTCACGGTGGCCGCCGTCGTCTCGGTGGTCGCGGCGCTGGTCGCGGGCTTCACCAAGCGCGGTGAGAACGCGGAGGCGGCCGGCGGGGGCGTCCACATCTGACCCCTCGCGGTCAACCCCCTATCAGGGTGGACCTTGATCGACCCCATGGTGGCGAACGGGAGCCGGCGGACACGCTGGCTCCCGTTCTGTTCTTTCCACAGGTTCCACACGGGGAGCGAAAACGACATGCGCAAGATCACTACGGCCGCCGCCGCGGTCTCGGCTCTGGCCCTCGCCAGTACTCTCGCCGCCACCCTCGCGCCGGTGGCCCCGGCCGCGGCGGCCGCCCCGGCCGCGGCGGCGGCCCCGGCCGCGGCGGCGGCCCCGGCCGCGGCGGCGGCCCCGGCCGCGGCGGCGGCCCCGGCCGCGGCGGCGGCCCCGGCCGCGGCGGCGGCCCCGGCCGCGGCGGCGGCCCCGGCCGCGGCGGCGGCCCCGGCCGCGGCGGCGGCCCCGGCCGCGGCGGCGGCCCCGGCCGCGGCGGCGGCCCCGGCCGCGGCGGCGGCCCCGGCCGCGCGGCGGCCCCGGCTGCGGCGGGGGCCTCGGCCGCGACGGCCCGGGCCGCGGCCGCGCCACCGCGCCTGGGGAACTGCGCCGCCGGTCAGCTGTGCCTGTGGCGGAGCGGCGGCTTCACGGGGGCGCGTCAGACCCATGAACTGGCCGGCGTCGACATCGAAAGCTGCGTCCCCCTGCCGTCCGGCACGACCGCGGCCTCGCTGGCGAACCGGACGGGCCGTCCGGTGACGGCGTATCAGAGCGGGGAGTGCGCGGAGACGGCCGAGTTCCGCACGTACCCCACGGGGTCCTGGGCCCCCGAAACCCCGTACCAGGTACGGGCCTTCAAAATCTGGGAACGCTGACCGGTCCGCCCGGGGTCTGGGTGTTCCCCTACCCGCCTCTTCCCGAACCGGGGGCTCTGCCCCTGGTCCCGGGGGCCCTGCGGGTGTGTGCCCACGCGCCGCGCGGACGGGCGTTCACCACCCTCCGTTGGGGCGGCCGCGATCGAGTGCGGCTCCGCTGCTCGGGGCCCGGCTGGGGGCTGGTCGGGTGGCTGTGGTCGGTCCGGGGTCTGGGTGTTCCCCTACCCGCCCCTTCCCGAACCGGGGCTTCGCCCCTGGGCCCCGGGGGCCCTGCGGGTGTGTGGCCACGCGCCGCGCGGACGGGGGTTCACCACCCTCCGTTGGGGTGGCCGCGATCGGGTGGCTCCGCTGCCCCGGGGCTCCGTCTGACGCGGGTCGGGTGGGTTGTCCCAGGGCGCCGGCCGGGGGCTGGTCGGGTGGCTGTGGTCGGTCCGGGGTCTGGGTGTTCGGGCCCCATCGCCGTCTGTGGGGCGGGCTCTGCGGTGCGGCTCCGCCGCTCCCGGATCCGGCCTGGTGCCAGGTCCGTCCGGCGCTCGGGCCGGGGGACCGGGGGCGGAGCCCCTGGGGACGGGGTGTGGTGGGGCGGAGCCCCTGGGGTCGGGGTGTGGGGCGGAGCTCCCTGGCCCGGGCGAGGTGTGGGGCGTCGCCCCCGCCGCACCCCACCCCCTGTCCGCCCGGGGCGGGGCCCGGGCGGACAGGGGCCCCGGGGCACACGAAGACGCGGGGGCGGGCTGGGGATCCAGCCCGCCCCCGCGTCGGGGGTCACCGCCGTCGCAGACGGCTTGCGCGGCGGGGACGGCTACCGCGTCACGGCTCCCCGCCGTCGCAGACGGCTACGCGTCGCCGCCCGCCGCGCCAGGGTCGGCCGCGGCTACGTCCAGGAGCTGGTAGCGGTCGATCGCCTGCTTCAGGACGGAGCGGTCGATCTTGCCGTCACGGGCCAGTTCCGTCAGGACACCGAGCACGATCGACTCGGCGTCGATGTGGAAGAAGCGCCGGGCCGCGCCGCGCGTGTCGGCGAAGCCGAAGCCGTCCGCGCCCAGGGACTGGTACGTGCCGGGCACCCAGCGCGCGATCTGGTCGGGAACCGCACGCATCCAGTCGGAGACGGCCACCTTCGGGCCCTCCGCGTCCGCCAGCTTCCGGGTGACGTACGGAACGCGCTGCTCCTCCTCCGGGTGGAGCAGGTTGTGCTCCTCCGCCTCGACGGCGTCGCGGCGCAGCTCGTTCCAGGAGGTGGCCGACCAGACGTCCGCCTTGACGTTCCAGTCCTCGGCCAGGATGCGCTGGGCCTCGATGGCCCACGGCACCGCGACACCGGAGGCGAGGATCTGCGCCGGGATGGCGCCCTTCTCGCCCTGCCGGTAGCGGTAGAGGCCCTTGAGGATGCCCTCGCGGTCCACGTTCTCCGGCTCGGCCGGGTGCTGGATCGGCTCGTTGTAGACGGTGAGGTAGTAGAAGACGTCCTCACTGTTCTCGCCGTACATCCGGCGCAGACCGTCCTGGACGATGTGCGCGATCTCGAAGCCGTACGCCGGGTCGTACGCGACGACCGCCGGGTTGGTCGAGGCCAGCAGCTGGGAGTGGCCGTCCGCGTGCTGCAGGCCCTCACCGGTCAGGGTCGTACGACCGGCGGTCGCGCCCAGGACGAAGCCGCGCGCCAGCTGGTCGGCCATCTGCCAGAACTGGTCACCGGTGCGCTGGAAGCCGAACATCGAGTAGAAGACGTAGACCGGGATCAGCGGCTCGCCATGCGTGGCGTACGCGGAGCCCGCCGCGATCAGCGAGGCCGTACAGCCCGCCTCGGAGATGCCGTCGTGCAGCATCTGCCCGGTCGGCGACTCCTTGTAGGCCAGCAGCAGCTCACGGTCGACCGACTCGTACGTCTGGCCCAGCGGGGAGTAGATCTTCGCCGAGGGGAAGAGCGAGTCCATGCCGAAGGTGCGGTACTCGTCGGGCGCGATCGGCACGAACCGCTTGCCGATCTCCTTGTCCCGCATCAGGTCCTTCAGCAGCCGCACGAACGCCATGGTGGTGGCGATCGACTGCTGGCCGGTGCCCTTCTTGAGCGCCGCGTAGGTCTTGTCGCCCGGCAGCTGCAGCGGCTTGGCGCGCACGACACGGGTCGGCGCGTAGCCGCCCAGCGCCTTGCGGCGGTCGTGCATGTACTGGATCTCCTCCGAGTCCCGGCCCGGGTGGTAGTACGGCGGCAGGCCGGACTCCAGCTCCTGGTCCGGGATCGGCAGGTGCAGCCGGTCGCGGAAGCGCTTGAGGTCGTCGACCGTCAGCTTCTTCATCTGGTGGGTCGCGTTGCGGCCCTCGAAGTTCGGGCCGAGCGTCCAGCCCTTGACGGTCTGCGCGAGGATCACCGTCGGCTGGCCCTTGTGGGCCTTGGCCGCCGCGTACGCCGCGTAGATCTTCTTGTGGTCGTGACCGCCGCGGCCCAGGTGCAGGATCTGGTCGTCGGTCATGCCCTCGACCATCTTGCGCAGCCGCTGGTCCTCGCCGAAGAAGTGCTCGCGGATGTAGCCACCGGTCTCGGTCGCGTACGTCTGGAACTGACCGTCCGGCGTGGTGTTCAGCTTGTTGACCAGGATCCCGTCCCGGTCCTGGGCCAGCAGCGGGTCCCAGGTGCGGTCCCACACCAGCTTGATCACATTCCAGCCGGCGCCGCGGAACTGCGACTCCAGCTCCTGGATGATCTTGCCGTTGCCGCGCACCGGGCCGTCGAGCCGCTGCAGGTTGCAGTTGACCACGAAGGTCAGGTTGTCCAGGCCCTCACGCGCGGCCAGGGAGAGCTGGCCGAGCGACTCCGGCTCGTCCATCTCGCCGTCGCCCAGGAACGCCCAGACGTGGGAGTTGGAGGTGTCGGCGATGCCGCGTGCCTCCATATAGCGGTTCATCCGCGCCTGGAAGATCGCGCCGAGCGGGCCCAGGCCCATGGAGACGGTCGGGAACTCCCAGAAGTCCGGCATCGACCGCGGGTGCGGGTAGCTGGACAGCGCGTGACCGAGCTTGGACTTCTCCTGACGGAACCCGTCCAGGTGGTCCTCGGTCAGGCGGTCCAGCAGGAAGGCCCGGGCGTAGATGCCGGGGGAGGCATGGCCCTGGAAGAAGATCTGGTCGCCACTGTCGTGGTCCTTGCCGCGGAAGAAGTGGTTGAAGCCCACGTCGTACAGCGAGGCGGAGGAGGCGAAGGTGGCGATGTGGCCACCGACCCCGATCCCCGGGCGCTGCGCCCGGGAGACCATCACCGCCGCGTTCCAGCGGGTCGCGTTGAGGACCTTGCGCTCGATCTCCTCGTTGCCGGGGAAGAACGGCTCGCTCTTGGTGGCGATGGTGTTGACGTAGTCCGTGCTGCGCATCTCGGGCACGGCGACACGCTTCTCGCGGGCGCGCTCGATCAGGCGAAGCATCAGGTAGCGGGCACGTTCCCGGCCTCGCTCATCGACGGCTGCGTCGAGCGAGTCGAGCCATTCCTGGGTCTCTTCGGGATCGAAGTCCGGGACCTGGCTGGGAAGGCCGCCAATGATGATCGGGTTGCGATCGGATCCGGAAGCCACGCTATTCCTTCGCTTTTCGGTCGTGCTGTGCACGCACATGGATTCGTGCTCTGCTGCTGTAGCGCCGTTGTCCATCGTGTACCTCGGGTACGGGATACGTCACCTCTACCGAGTGGTAACCATCACCAGGTGAGACGGGCGCTCCGGCGGCCGTTCGGCGTGCGACGGCCGAATCGCAACCTTACGCCCACGACCGGGGTCGTCTGCGTACGGCCGTTCGGCGCCGGGGCGGCGTAGGGTGGCTAGACACACACGTAAGCCGGACATCCTCGGGCAATCCGGTCGGCCGCGCGCCGTTGCGTGTCGTTCCTCCATGATGGGAGTTGCGGCGACACGTCAACGTTTGGGCGGGATCGCTGGCCGGGTACTTGCGCGATCCGCCCGGCCCGTGTGGACTACGCCCAAGCCCTCGCGTACGCGCGCGGGGCCCCACAGACTCGAAGAGTGAATGCAAGATGACAGGAGGCAATCCGTGAGCGCGACCGCGGACCACGCGGAGGAGCGGACCAACCCTGCCGCGAGGCTGGGTTTTCAGCCCGAACAGGTGGTCCAGGAGATCGGCTACGACGACGATGTCGACCAGGAGCTCCGCGAGTCCATCGAGGAGATCACCGGCCAGGAGCTCGTCGACGAGGAGTACGACGATGTGGCCGATGCCGTTGTGCTGTGGTTCCGAGAGGACGACGGCGATCTGACGGACGCGCTGGTGGACGCCATCCAGATGATCGACGACGGCGCACCGGTCTGGCTGCTGACGCCCAAGACCGGCCGTGACGGCTACGTCGAGCCGAGCGACATCAACGAGGCCGCGACCACCGCAGGCCTGTCCCAGACCAAGAGCTTCAACGCGGGCAAGGACTGGACGGGCAGCCGTCTGGTCACGCCGAAGGCCGCTCGCAGCGGTAAGCGCTGAGGCTGGCGGATCCACACCTCAGAGCCCCCCTCCGTTCCCTTTCGGAGGGGGGCTCTGCCCGTAGGGTGGACGCGCACCACATGATCATTCGAACGTGATCTTCCGAACGTGAGCGAAGGGATGTCCCCATGGCGATAGAGGTCGGTACGAAGGCCCCCGACTTTCAGCTGAAGAACCAGCACGGCGAGTCGGTCAGGCTCTCCGACTTCCGGGGCGAGAAGAACGTCGTGCTGCTCTTCTACCCGTTCGCCTTCACCGGCGTCTGCACCGGCGAGCTGTGCGCGCTCCGCGATGAGCTGCCGACGTTCGTCAACGACGAGGTCCAGCTGCTGGCGGTCTCCAATGACTCGCCCTTCAGCCTGCGGGTCTTCGCCGAGCAGGAGGGTCTTGAGTACCCGCTGCTGTCGGACTTCTGGCCGCACGGCGAGACCAGCCGCGCCTACGGAGTCTTCGACGAGGACAAGGGCTGCGCGGTGCGCGGCACCTTCGTGATCGACAAGGAGGGTGTGGTGCGCTGGACGATCGTCAACGGTCTGCCCGACGCCCGGGACCTGAACGACTACGTCAAGGCCCTCGAAACCCTGTAGTAGCGGGGAACCGCTCACTAGGATCGACGCGTTGATCCTGATGGGAAACCTTTGATGAAGGGGCACGCAGTGCTCCTGACGAACCTTTTTGGGAGGACTCGTGGGAGTCAGCCTCAGCAAGGGCGGCAATGTCTCGCTGACCAAGGAAGCCCCGAACCTGACCGCGGTCGTCGTGGGTCTGGGCTGGGACGCCCGTACCACCACGGGCACGGACTTCGACCTCGACGCCAGCGCCCTGCTGACCAACGCCGAGGGCAAGGTCGGCAACGACCAGAACTTCGTCTTCTTCAACAACCTCAAGAGCCCCGACGGCTCCGTGGAGCACACCGGAGACAACATCACCGGTGAGGGCGAGGGCGACGACGAGCAGATCAAGGTGAACCTGGCGGGCGTCCCCGCCGATGTCGCCAAGATCGTCTTCCCGGTGTCGATCTACGACGCCGAGACCCGGCAGCAGAGCTTCGGCCAGGTGCGCAACGCCTTCATCCGCGTGGTGAACCAGGCCGATGGCAATGAGCTGGCCCGCTACGACCTCTCCGAGGACGCCTCGACGGAGACCGCCATGGTCTTCGGCGAGCTGTACCGGAACGGGGCGGAGTGGAAGTTCCGCGCCATCGGCCAGGGGTACGCCTCGGGCCTGCGCGGTATCGCGCAGGACTTCGGCGTCAACGTCTGAGCGAGCCGTCGAGCGCCATCGAGGGCCGTCACCGGCCGTCCAAGGCTGTTCAGGGGCCCGTACGAGGCCGCACGCGGCCTCCGCGCGAGCCATTCCGGCGCCGCACCCCCGCGCCCCAGAGGCAGGGGTGCGGCGCCGGACGCGCATCACCCACGCACCACCCCGGGGAGGAATCAGCATCATGGGCGTCACACTCGCCAAGGGGGGCAATGTCTCCCTCTCCAAAGCCGCTCCGAATCTCACACACGTGCTCATCGGCCTGGGCTGGGACGCGCGCTCCACCACCGGAGCGCCGTTCGACCTCGACGCCAGCGCGCTGCTGTGCCAGTCGGGGCGGGTGCTCGGCGATGAGTACTTCATCTTCTACAACAACCTCAAGAGCCCCGAGGGCTCCGTCGAGCACACCGGCGACAACCTCACCGGGGAGGGCGAGGGCGACGACGAGTCCCTGCTGATCGATCTGATCAAGGTCCCGGCCCAGGTCGACAAGATCGTCTTCCCGGTCTCGATCCATGACGCCGATACCAGGCGCCAGACGTTCGGGCAGGTCAGCAACGCCTTCATCCGGGTGGTGAACCAGGCGGACGGCCAGGAGCTGGCCCGCTACGACCTCTCCGAGGACGCCTCCGGCGAGACCGCGATGATCTTTGGCGAGGTCTATCGCTATGGGGGCGAGTGGAAGTTCAGGGCCGTGGGGCAGGGGTACGCGTCGGGTCTGCGTGGCATCGCTCTAGACTTCGGAGTCAACGTTTCGTAAAGCCGCGTAAACGGCGCGCGGGGGAGACCTTACGACGAAGGAATGGGTTGGCAGTGCTCCTCAAAACCTTTGGTTGGTCGTTCGCCATTACGGTGATCGGTCTGGCCTTGGCCGGCGTCCTCTGGGGGTGGAAGGGGCTCGCAATCGTCGGGATCCTCTCGATCCTGGAGATTTCGCTCTCATTCGACAATGCGGTCATCAATGCGGGCATTCTCCGCAAGATGAACGCCTTCTGGCAGAAGATCTTCCTGACGGTCGGCATTCTGATCGCCGTCTTCGGTATGCGCCTGGTCTTCCCGGTGATCATCGTCGCCATCACGGCGAAGCTGAGTCCCGTCGAGGCCGTCGATCTCGCGATCAACGACAAGGACAAGTACGAGCACCTGGTCACGGCGGCGCATCCGGCGATCGCGGCCTTCGGTGGGATCTTCCTCCTGATGATCTTCCTCGACTTCATCTTCGAGGACCGGGACATCAGGTGGCTGGGGTGGCTGGAGAAGCCGCTCGCCAAGCTGGGCAGGCTGGACACCTTCTCGGTCGTCGTCGCCCTGGTCGTGCTGCTGATCTCCGCCACCACCGTGGCCACCGACGTGGCCCACGGCGGTGGTGACAAGAGTTCCACCGTCCTGTTGGCCGGGGTCGCCGGTCTGGTCACCTACTTGATCGTCGGCGGCATCTCCAGCTACTTCGAGGACAAACTCGAAGAGGAGGAGGAAGACGAGGACGAGGCCGACGAGGCCAAGGGCGCGGACGAGGACGGCGAGGAGACGAAGAGCGCGGCGAACGCCCAGCTCAACGGCAGCGGTGGCAGCGGCGGCCGTGGCTCCAGCGGCGCCTCCGTGGCCGGCCTCGCCGGCAAGGCCGCGTTCTTCCTGTTCCTCTACCTCGAGGTCATCGACGCGTCGTTCTCCTTCGACGGGGTCATCGGCGCCTTCGCGGTCACCAACGACATCTTCGAGATGGCGCTGGGTCTGGGCATCGGCGCCATGTACATCCGGTCGCTGACCGTCTACCTGGTCCGCAGGGGCACCCTGGACGACTACGTCTACCTGGAGCACGGCGCGCACTACGCGATCGGCGCGCTCGCCGTCATCCTGCTGGTCACGATCAAGTACGAGATCAACGAGGTCATCACCGGTCTGGTGGGCGTGGTGCTGATCGCCGCCTCGTACTGGTCCTCGGTGGTGCGCAACCGCCGGATGACGGCCGCGGGCGAGGGCTCGGAGACCAAGACGGAAGTCACGTCCGGAGTCTGAGTCCGGGAGTCCGGAGGAGTCCGGAGTCCGTGAGTCCGGAGTCCGTGAGTCCGGAGTCTGTGAGTCCGGAGTCCGTGAGTCCGGAGCCCGAGTCCGACCGAAGTCACTCCCGGAGTCCGACCTCCGGGGAGTGTGACGCGGCGGTGTTTGAGGAACGCTCTGAGCGGGGCGGCCGAGGTCTTCCGACCTCCCGGCCGCCCCGCGGCAGTTGATCGGCTTTGAGGCAGCGGGGCCACGAAGGGTGGGGTGCGCACCATGGCGTTCTGGAGCAACTGGGGACGGTCCGCGTGGCGTGAGTTCGACAGCGGCGACGCGTCCGGTGTGGTCGAGCTGACCAAGCGGCAATCGACGATCTCGCTGACCAAACAGGGGGCCGCCAGCGGCAATCTGCGGATCAACCTCTCCTGGCAGATGCGCACCTCGGACTTCAACAGCAGGGCGGGGCGCGGCTCGCTGCGCCACCCCCTGCGGATGTTCAAGCCCGAGCCGGTGCAGGCCCAGGGGCCCGCGATGGTCAATGTCGACCTCGACCTCGCGGTGATGTACGAGCTGAAGAGCGGCTCCAAGGGCGTGGTGCAGCCGCTCGGGGAGTTCTTCGGCAATCTCAACGAGGCGCCGTACGTCAAGCTCAGCGGGGACGACCGGTTCGGCTCCGGATCCGGCGAGACGGTCTACGTCAACATGGACCACAAGGACGACATCAAGCGCCTGCTCGTGTTCGTCTACATCTACGACGGCACCCCCGCCTTCGACCGCACCCACGGCCTGGTCACGCTCTATCCGAGCAATGGGCCGCGGGTGGAGATCGCGCTCGACGAGCGGGCCCCGCAAGCCCGCTCCTGCGCCGTCGTGCTGATCGAGAACGTCAAGGGCGAGATGATGGTCCGCCGCGAGGTGAAGTACGTCTACGGCTTCCAGGCGGAGCTGGACCGGCTGTACGGATGGGGCCTCCAATGGGGCCGGGGCTACAAGTCCAAGGTGTGACCGGCTGCCGGCAGGGCGGCCGGGCTGACCGGCTGCCGGCGGTGCGGTCGGGTCACGGTGTGACCCGACCGGCCCGCGGCCCCGCCCCCATCCGTCCGTTCCGGAGCTATCGGTTCTGGAACTGCGGCCCCTGCGGCGGCAGGACGAAATGCGGGTCCGGCACCTGGACGGGGATCGGCAGCGGGGGCGGCGCCACCGGCCCCGTCGGCTGCACCTGCTGCGGATAGCCGTACGCGGGCGGCTGCGGATAGCCGTACGTCTGCTGCTGGGGCGGATAGCCGTAGCCGGGCTGCGCCGGGGGCTGGCCGGGCGGCTGCGGATACCCCGCGGCCGGGGCCTGCGGCGGCTGGGGCGGGGCCTGCGGGGGCACATAGCCGAAGCCGCTGTCGCCGTGCGCCGTGGGGGGCTGCATGGGCTGGGTGCGGTGCGGATCCCAGGGGTCGGGCGACGCCGCGTGCGGATAGCCGTACGCCGGGGCGGGGGAGTGGGGCCGGGTCGGCGCTTCGGACGACGGGGGCGGTGTGCCGGGGGCCGCCGGGGGTGCGTGGGTGGCGGCGGCCGCGGGCGCCGCGGTGGCGGGGGGTTCGGGAGCGGCCAGGGGCTCCGGAGCGCCGGCGGTCAGGGGCTCGGGGGTGGGAGCGGGGATGGCCGGGGGCTCCGGAGCGGCGCCGCCTTCCGGCCCTGCCCCGGCCGGGGCCGCGGCTCCGTCGCCGTCCGAGCCGCCCGCGGCCTCGCCGTCCTCCACCGAGATCCCGTACTGCGTGGCCAGCCCGACCAGCCCCGTCTCGTAGCCCTGTCCCAGGGCCCGGAACTTCCAGGTGTCGCCGCGCCGGTAGAGCTCACCGCAGATCAGCGCGGCCTCCCTACCGGTCTCCGGCAGCACCGCGAAGATCGCGATCGGCTCGGCGTCCGCCTCCTGCGGCGCACCGGACGAGGCGTCGTAGAGCAGCAGGCTCAGATCCCTCACCTGTCCGAAGGTGCCGCCGTCGGCGGACGCGGCGAGCACCACCCGGCGCACCGCGGGCTCCAGCCCGGTGAACTCGGCCTCGATGGTGTCCGTCAGCGCGTCCTGGTTCGGCTTCTTGGGGAGGTGCCGGACCAGACCCGAGGGGTGGTTCGGCTGGTTGTAGAAGACGAAGTCCTCGTCCGAGCGCACCCGGTCGTCCGCGTCCAGCAGCAGCGCCGAGGCGTCCACGTCGGGTACGTCCGTGCCGGGGGTCCAGCGCAACACCGCGCGTATGGCCGTGGCCTCCAGCGGGATGTTCGATCCCTTCAGCATCGCCTGCGTCATGGCGGCAATCCTGCCTTCCCAGTGGGTGCTGGGACAACGCAGGGTGCGGGGCGGGTGGCGGCGGGGAGGTGGTACAGGACGGCAGGGCGGGTATGCCGGACACCATGCGGACGCACATGGGTTACGTGATTTTCACGCCCTTGGGGAACTTTTGACCCAGGGTCGCACGTACGATTATCGGCCAACCGCGGGTCAGCGTGGCCGAGGCGGCGTACCGGCAGTACGGGGAGTTAGATGCGGCATTTCGAACATCTGCCGGCTGAGGTGCGGGCGAACGTCTTTCATCGCGAGCCCGTCGAATTCGGCGTGGACTCGCCCGCCCGGACGCTGGCCGTCGCGCTCGGCGCGACCCTGTACTGCCCGGCGACCCGGCCCAAGCTCGCCGAGGACATCGTCAAACAGGCAGGTCGCGGCGTGGTGTCCATGGTGCTGTGCCTGGAGGACTCCATCGACGACGCCGAGGTGCCGGGGGCGGAGGAGAACCTCATACGGCAGTTCGCGGAGCTGTCCGGGCTCGCCCCCGGGACCCCGCTGCCGCTGCTCTTCATCCGGGTCCGCACCCCCGAGCAGATCGTCGATCTCGTCACCCGGCTCGGAGCGGGGGTGCGGCTGCTGTCCGGATTCGTACTGCCGAAGTTCACCGAGGAGCGCGGCCGGGCCTTCCTCGAGGCGCTGATGTCGGCCGAAAGCGCCCAGGTGACCGAGGCGTTGGGCGGACGGCGGCTCTTCGCGATGCCGGTTCTCGAATCGCCCGAGCTGATGCACCGCGAAACGCGCACCGACACCCTGAGCGGCATCAGCCGGATTGTCGACAAGTACCGCGAGCGGGTGCTGGCGCTGCGCCTCGGGGTCACCGATCTGTGCTCGGCGTACGGGCTCCGCAGGGCGCCGGACATGACCGCGTACGACGTCCAGCTGGTCGCTTCCGTGATCGCGGACGTGGTGAACATGCTGGGCCGGGCCGACGGCACGGGCTTCACGATCACCGGGCCGGTGTGGGAGTACTTCAAACCCCATGAGCGGATGTTCAAACCGCAACTGCGGATCAGCCCCTTCAGCAGCGGCCGCGCCGAAGCCCTGCGCACCGCGCTGATCGAGCACCACATGGACGGGCTGCTGCGCGAGATCGAACTGGACCGCGCCAACGGTCTGCAGGGCAAGACCTGCATCCACCCCACCCACGTGGCCCCCGTCCACGCGCTGTCGGTCGTCAGCCACGAGGAATTCAGCGACGCGGTGGACATCCTGGAGCCCCAGCGCTGCGGGGGAGGGGTGCTGCGTTCCTCGTACACCAACAAAATGAACGAGGTGAAGCCGCACCGGGCGTGGGCCGAGCGGACCCTGCGGCGCGCGGAGGTCTTCGGGGTCGCCCGGGAGGATGTGAGCTTCGTGGAACTGCTGGCGGCAAGCCTGCGGACGTAGAGCGAAGCGAACCGGGCCCGGGACGGACCCCCGGACGACTCCGGACGACTCCGGACGACTCCGGACGAACGACGATGGAAACGAGGCGCAGGGCGGCGTGAGCGTGGGCAACGTGTGGTCGGGACAGTGGGTCGCGGACCGGCTGGGAGTACGGCTGGACGGCGGGGTGCGCCGGGCGGGCGTGTCGCGCCGGGGCGGTGAGGCGCGCCGGGAGGGCGAGGGCGGCCGGGGCGGCGTCAGCGGCCGGAACGACAGCGACCAGGCCGGCAACGACGTCAGCGGCCAGGCCGGCAACGGCGTCAGCGGCCAGGGCGGCGGCGACGGCGGCGCCGAGCTGCGCGAGCTGCTGGGGCTGGCCCTGCGGCGCAACCCCAAGCGGGCGCATCTGCTGGTCTCCAACGTGCTCGGCAAGCATGTCCCGCAGCGCCCCGCCATCGTCCACGACGCGGGCGTGCGGCTCGGCCGCCGGGTGCGGGAGCTGCTGGGCGACGAGGCGGCGGCGCGCGCGGTGGTGCTCGGGTACGCCGAGACCGCCACCGGGCTCGGCCACAGCGTCGCCGACGGGCTCGCCCTCGCCCCGTACCTCCACTCCACCCGTCGCCCGGTCCCGGGCGTCGCCACGGTGGGCGGTTTCGAGGAGGAGCACAGCCATGCCACCTCCCATCTGTTGCTCCCCGAGGACCCGGGGCTCCTGGCCTCGACGGGCCCGCTGGTCCTCGTGGACGACGAGTTCTCCACGGGCCGTACGGTCCTGAACACCATTGCCGCCCTCCACCGCCGCTTCCCCCGCGACCACTATGTGGTGGTCGCGCTGGTGGACATGCGCTCGCCCGAGGACCGCGCCCGCCTGGACGCCTTCGCGGCCGACCTCGGCGCCCGCGTCGACCTGGTCGCCGCCGCGGCCGGAACGGTGCATCTGCCGGACGACGTCCTGGAGCGCGGCGCGAAGCTGGTGGCCGCACACGAGGCGGCGACCGCCCCGGACGAGGGCGCGCCCGCGGCACCCCCGGCAGGCGCCACCCCCGACGCGGGCTCGGCAGGCGTCACCCCCGCGGCACCCCCGGCAGGCGCCACCCCCGACGCGGGCTCGGCAGGCGCCACCCCCACGGCACCCCCGGCAGGCGCCACCCCCGACGCGGGCTCGGCCGTGGCCCGCGTGGACCTCGGCTGGCCCGAAGGGCTCCCGGACGGCGGCCGCCACGGCTTCACCCCCGCCCACCGCGCCCGCCTGGAAGCGGCACTCCCCGCCATGGCCACCCGCCTCGCGAACGCGCTGTCGCAAGCGCCGAACCTCGCGAACGCGCTGGCGCCGGACGACCAGGCCACGCCCACCGGGGACCACGCGAGCCGGCCCCGGCCGCCCCGCCCCTCCCCCCGCCGCGTCCTCGTCCTCGGGTTCGAGGAGCTGATGTACGCGCCGCTGCGTCTCGCGAAGGCGCTCGACGACGTCCTCGACGGCGTCGAGGTGCGGTATTCGACGACCACCCGCTCACCCGTGCTCGCCGTCGACGACCCCGGATACGCCATCCGCACCCGGCTGACCTTCCCCGCGCACGACGAGCCCGCCGACGGCCCCGGGCCGCGCTACGCCTACAACGTGGCGCCCGGTGCCGATCCGCGCCGCCGCTTCGACGCCGTCGTCGCCGTCGTCGACTCGACCGCCGACACGCCCGCGCTGCACGCCCCCGGCGGGCTGCTCGCCGCGCTGGGCGCGCACACGGACCGGCTGGTCCTGGCCGTCGTGCCGGCGTACCGCCCCCAGACCCCACCCACCCCCCGCACCGTCCCCGAACGACAGGCTCCGCCCATGCACCAACCGTCGTACGAGCCCCTGCGCGGACCGGACTTCTCGTCCTACGCGCCCGAAGAGGTCGGCTGGCTGCTCCAGGACTTCTCCCACGTCACCCTCGAAGCGCCCACCGAGGAGCGGGAGGAGGCGATCCAGAGCGGGGGCGCGCACTACGCCGAGTCGTTGCCCGTGGAGTACCAGCCGAACGCGCGCTACCAGGAGCTCTTCCGCGCCGCCCTCGACGCCTCCGCCGCCCGGATCGCCCGCGCCGTGGGCGCGGTCACCGAGACCGTGCTCGCCGAGCGCTCCCCGCGCCCCGTCCTCGTCTCGCTCGCCCGCGCCGGCACCCCCGTCGGGGTGCTGATGCGCCGCTGGGCGCAGCACGCCCACGGGCTCGACCTCCCGCACTACGCGGTCTCCATCGTGCGCGGCCGCGGTATCGACACCGCCGCGCTGCGCTGGCTGGCGGACCACCACGACCCGTCCGACGTCGTCTTCGTCGACGGCTGGACCGGTAAGGGCGCCATCACCCGCGAGCTGTCGGACGCCCTCGCCCCGTACCCGGACTTCGACCCGCGGATCGCGGTCCTCGCCGACCCGGGCCGCTGCGTGGACACCTACGGCACGCGGGACGACTTCCTCGTCCCCTCCGCATGCCTCAACTCCACCGTCTCCGGGCTGATATCGCGCACCGTGCTCCGCGCCGACCTCGTCGGGCCGAACGACTTCCACGGCGCGAAGTACTACCGCGAGCTCGCCGGATCCGATGTCTCCGGATACTTCCTGGACACCGTCTCGGGCCGCTTCGCGGAGGTCGCCGAGGCCGCCATGGCCGACGCCGGGCAGCTCGCGGCCACCGACCGCACCCCCACCTGGGAGGGGTGGGCCGCGGTCGAGCGGATCAGCCAGGAGTACGACATCCACGACGTCAACCTCGTCAAGCCGGGCGTCGGCGAGACCACCCGGGTGCTGCTGCGGCGCGTCCCGTGGAAGATCCTCGCCCAGCGCGGCGCGGGCGCCGACCTGGACCATGTGCGGCTGCTCGCCGAGCAGCGCGGAGTGCCGGTCGAGGAGATCGACGGGCTCCCGTACACCTGCGTCGGGCTGATCCACCCGCGCTACACCCGGGGTGCCACCGGGGCCGACGGAAAAGCAGTAACCACATCAGGCACACAAGACACACCAGACACAGCAGACGCAGCAGGCACAGCAGACACCACAGACACGGCACACGAGGCGAACACGGCGGGCATCGCCAACAGAGACGAAAGAACGGTGGCCGCACGATGAGCGTCCTGGTGGCAAGCGATCTCGACCGCACCCTGATCTACTCCGCGGCCGCGCTCGGCCTCGACATGCCGGACGCCGAGGCCCCACGGCTGCTGTGCGTCGAGACGTACGAGGGCCGACCGCTGTCGTACATGACCGAGACCGCCGCCGGGCTGCTCGCCGAGCTGGTCCGCACCTCCGTCTTCGTCCCCACGACCACCCGCACCGTCGAGCAGTACCGCCGCATCCGCCTCCCCGGCCCCGCCTCCCGGTTCGCGATCTGCGCCAACGGCGGCCAGCTGCTGGTGAACGGGGAGCCCGACGCCGACTGGAACCAGCGGGTCCGTACCGCCCTCGCCGACGCCTGCGCCCCCCTGGAGGAGGTGCGCGCCCACCTCAGCGCCACCGCCGACCCCGCCTGGCTGCTCAAGGAGCGGGTGGCCGAGGAGCTCTTCGCCTATCTCGTCGTCGAACGGGAGCTGCTGCCCCAGGAGTACGTCAAGGAACTCACGCAGTGGGCCGAGCCGCGCGGCTGGACGGTCTCCCTGCAGGGCCGCAAGATCTACGCCGTGCCCAAGCCGCTCACCAAGAGCGCGGCCGTCGCCGAGATCAAAAACCGCACCGGAGCGGACGAGGTGCTCGCCGCGGGCGATTCGCTGCTCGACACCGATCTGCTGCTCGCGGCCGACCGCGCCTGGCGCCCCGGCCACGGCGAGCTGGCCGACGTCGGCTGGACGGCACCCCAGGTGACCGTGGTCGAGGAGACGGGCGTCGCGGCGGGCGAGGCCATCGTCCGCGCCCTGGGCGAACGGTCCTCCGTCACCTGGGCGCGCGCCCGCAGCCAGGTCATCCGCGCCGTCTCCCGCGGCCGGGACTGAACCGTCCCGCCATCCGCCCAGGGCCCCCTTCGGAACTTCTCGCGCTGTCGTGACGTCGGGTTACAGTCACCAAGTCACCACAGTGTCCACAGGCACCACGTCACCACAGACACGCGGACACGCCGGACACGCCGGAGACGACAGTCGGCATGTGCGACATCGCCCGGGAAGCCGAGCAGACCGAAGGGGGCCGCGATGGCCGAGAGCAAGAGCACACCGATCACGGCCGAGCTGTACGACTACGTCCTGCGGCACAATCCGCCGCTCGACCCCGTACTGCGCGAGCTCGTCGAGGTCACCCACCGCAGCCTCCCGCGGGAGGCCGGGATGCAGTCGGCCGAGGAGCAGGCCCCGCTGCTGGCCTTCCTGGTCCGGCTGGTCGGTGCCCGGCACATCGTCGAGGTCGGCACCTTCACCGGCTTCTCCGCCCTGGCCATGGCCCAGGCGCTGCCCGCCGACGGCAGGCTGATCGCCTGCGATGTGTCGGAGGAGTGGACGGCGTACGGGCGGAAGGCGTGGGCCAAGGCCGGTGTCGAGGCCCGTATCGACCTGCGGATCGCGCCCGCGCTGGACACCCTGCGCGCGATGCCCGCCGAGCCGCATATCGATCTCGCCTATCTCGACGCGGACAAGGGGAACTACATCCCGTACTGGGAGGAACTGGTCCCGCGGATGAACCCCGGCGGTCTGATCGTCGCGGACAACGTCTTCTACCACGGGGACGTCACGGCCCCGACGCCGTCGACCGCGGGCGCCGCGATCCAGGCGTTCAACGATCATGTGGCGGCGGACGTCCGGATGGAGGCGGTCATGCTGACCGTCGCCGACGGCCTGACGCTCGCGCGCCGACTGGGCTGAGGCGGCCGGGCCGACCTCGTCAGGAGGCCGGACCGCGTCACGAGGGCCGGGCCGACCGCGACCGCGTCACCGAGAGCGGGGGCGGCGCAAGAACCGGGCCCAGCGGTGGCCCCCGGGCTTGTCGGGCTTGTCGGGCTTATCGGTGGGCTCGGCGCCGCCGGGCTGATCCAGCTTGCCCCACTTACCGGGCGGCTGACCGCGCCGTTCACCCGACTCCTCGCCGGCACCACGTCGCTCACCGGATTCACCGCGGCGCTCGGCGGACTCACGGCCCCCCTCTGCCCCCGCACCGGCACCGGCCGTAACGGGCCCACCCGGGGCTCCAGGCGTGACCGGGGTGCCGGGCGGGGCGGTCGTACCGGTCTGTTCGGCGGCGCGCCCGCGCGCGGCGATCAGGTCCCGGGCGTGGGCGGCCTCGCGTTCGGCCTGCTCGGGGTGGCGGGTCACCCAGTACGGATTGTCATGCGGCAGCCCGCCGCTGACCCGTCCGTACATGCCGAACCACATCAGCAGCAGCCCCACCACAAAGCTGAACAGCACGTTCTGCATCCGGAACGCCAGGAAGTTGAAGGTGGTCTCCAGCACCGCCAGATTGACGAACCCGCTCAGCAGGAAGAGGATCCCGAGCACCAGGTTGAGCGTCGAGGCGAAGTTGCCGCCGATGACCATGCCGACGAACAGCAGCAGTCCGATGACGATGGAGAGCACGCTCAGCGCGCCGTTGGTGTTCAGCCCGGCGACCGTGTCACCGCCGATGTCGAAGAAGCCGACCTGGTCGACCAGGCCCAGGCAGCCGAAGGCGACGAGCACCAGCCCCATGAGCCCGGCGCCGACGCGGTAGAACTTGCTGAGCCGGTGATCGACCGGCAGATGCTCATCGAGCGAGGTGTGCGCGCCGATCCGCTCCGGGAAGTGCCGTGCGACTCCGGCGGGGTGAGGACCGATGGGGGAGGGGCGGCCCATAGCCATCTCCGGCCTCCTTCTGCTGGCGCCGGACCTCGGCTTCGCGCTCCGCGCGGTCGAGGCGGTACCCCGCGGACGCCACGCCACCGTCGCGTAATGACGTACGCGCGCACATCGGGGTGCGTCGCGTACGTACGGAGGCGCGGCACGGGTACGTACCTCCCAGGATCCGCCCCCGCCCCCGTCGGCTCAACCGCAGCTCAACCGCCGCCGACCCTCAGCTCAACACGGGCGCACCCGCAGCTGAACACCGGCGCACCCTCAGCCGCAGCAGCCGCCCCCACAGCAACCGCCACCGCCACCCGACGGCGGCCGGGCCGGGGAGGCGGAGGAGGACGAGGCGCCGGTGACGGCCACGGTGGACAGCAGCTTCACCGTGTCGCCGTGCCCGTCCGGGCAGGACGCGGGAGCGGAGGACTCGGCCATCGGCCGGTTCAGCTCAAAGGTGGTGCCGCAGGCGCGGCAGCGGTACTCATAGCGAGGCATGGCAGGAGCATAACCACCGCACCGCAGGTCAGCCCCCCGAACGACAGGGCCCCGAACGACAGGGCCCCGAACGGCAGGGCCCCGGACGACAGGGCCCCGGACGACAGGGACCCTGGCACGCGGGCTCAGTGCCCGCTGCCCCGCTCCTCCCGAATCCCCTGGACGACCCGGGCGGCGGTCTGCCGTACGGCCTCCGTCTCGGAGAGGAAGTGCCACCAGTCCGGATGCCGCCCCTCCAGCCCCGCGATGGCCCGCTCCAGGCGCTCCACGGCGTCGTCCAGCGGGCGGGCGTGGCGCGGATCGGGCGTGGAGCGCCCGGCCATGGCCAGCCGCTGCGCGTCGCGGATCGCGAACCGGGTGCGCTCGATCTCCTTCTGCTGGTCGAACGACACCTCGTCCAGCCGCCGCAGCCGGTCCCCGGCCGCCGAGACGGCCTCGTCCGTACTGTTCAGCAGCGCCCGTACGGTGGCCAGCAGCGCGGTGGCGTCCGGCCAGCGCTGCTCCTCGCGCGCCGCCTGCGCCTCCTTGAGCTTCTCCTCGGCCTGCGCCACGTCCCGCGCCGCCTGCGCGGGGACCTGCTGCAGATCCTGCCAGCAGGCCGCGGTGTAGCGACGGCGCAGCTCGCTGAGGACGGGCTCGACCCCGGCGGCCCGCGTGGTGATCGCCTGCGCGCGGGTGCGCAGCGACACCAGCCGCTTGTCGATCTCCGCCGCCCGCTCCGGCAGCCGCTCGGCCTCCCCGCGCACCGCCTCCGCCCTGCGCAGCACATCATCGGCGCGCCGCAGGGTCTCCTGCACACCGTGCTGCCCGGCCCCCTGATTGAGCTTGGTCAACTCGGGCGACAGCGCCAGCCGGGCCGCCAGATCGTCGGCCCGCAGCCCCGACGCACGCACCGCGTCCAGCGCGTTACTCGCCGCGAGCAGCGCCTGCCGCGCCCGCTCCACCGCCGGCGCCAGCCGCGCCAGCCGCGTCTCGGCCTGCTCCAGCAGCGGGCCCAGCCCCTGCGCGAACCGGTCCAGATCCGCCTTGGTGCGCTCCAGCGCGTCCGTCGCCCGGGTCAGATCGGCGCGCGCCCGGGAGGCCGTCGCCGCGTCCAGATCGTCCCGATCCAGATCATGCGCGTCCACCGCCGTGATGTAGTCCCGGCTGACCTGGTCGATCCGCTGCCCCAGCGCCGAGAAGTCGGCCGCCGTCCGGCGCGCGGCGGGCGAATCGTCCACGGCGGTGATCGTCTCGATGGAGATCCGCAGATCCCGCTGCGCCGTGTCCAGCTCATAGAACGCCGCCGCCGCGGCGTCCTTGGCCGCCTGCGCCTCGGCCCGCTGACTCTCCCCCCGCCCCCCGAACCACCGCCGCCCCCCGCTCCCACCAGCGAACGAAAGCGCCCCCACCACCGCCAACAACGGCACCGGCAGCAACATCAGCCCGAGCACGGAGGGACGCCGCGAACGACGCATACGGGCTCCCGGACGCGCAGACTCCCGCGATGGACGCGCAGACTCTGCAGATGTCGCCGCCACTACCCGCTCCCGATGGATTGCCCAGGTCCGAATGTCATTCTCCCACCCGACACTGACGAGCACAGCGCTCGGTTCGGTTCGCGATCTGCGGACTTCTCTCACCGAACCCCGACGTGGCCCCCTCCCCGGGCCGCCTTCACGATTGCCGCACCACCCCGGGGACCCTGTAGGCTGACAGCTCCCCCAGGGCGCATAGCTCAGCGGTAGAGCGCTGCCCTTACAAGGCAGATGTCGGCGGTTCGAACCCGTCTGCGCCCACAGTGATGGACCAGCCACGAAGCCCCGCACCGAGATCGGTACGGGGCTTTGCTCACCGCCTCATCCCGCCCCGCCATCGAGCAGCCAGTGGTAACGCAGCCGCAGCGCCCGCTCGGTGCTGGCCGCCACCGTGCAGAGCCCGACCAACGTGTTGCCCCAGGCCGGTAGGTCGATGGGCGAGGTGAAGGTGCCGACGTACTGGGCGACCCCCTCCGGGGCCCGGGTGATCTGTTCGGCGAGCTGGAGGACCAGCAGCACCAGGCCGATGGCGAGCACGATCACCGAGAGGAAGCCGATCCAGCGGCTCAGTGCGGGGTGCGATCGGTCGAGGCGGGCGCGGCGGCCTTCGGCGGATTTGGGGTCCGGGACGAGCTGGTGCTCGGTCCTCCCGGCGGTGACGTAGTGGCAGCGCTTGAGTCCGAAGGTGCTCGCCCTTACTTCGACGGTGCCGCCCTGGACGGGGAAGACGGCGGGGACTTTGGACTCGGCGTGATGTCTGCCGTCGAGGTACAGATGGGCGATGACCCCGGACGACTGCTTCTGATGCCTGACGTCGACGGCGTAGACCGTCTGCCGGCCGTCGTCGTTCATCAGCCGGAGGTAGAACAGTGCCCGGGAGAGCATCTGCCACCAGCGGAAACGCTTCAGCGCTCGCCCGTCCCCGGCCTTGACCCGCTGCACGGCCCGGCGGTGCCGCACGTCCTTGAACATGTCTGGGCTCCCGCTACTTGCCCGGCTCCGCCGCGCAGGCGAGGTCCTGCGTCGGACGCTGCCCGGTGGTCAGGAATGCCGTCACCGCGTCGTTCGCGCATGTGTTGGGGCCGAACGGATAGACGCCGTGCCCGCCTTGGTCGGCCGTCACCATCGTGGCCCGCTTCCCGAACGCCCGCCGCAGCTTCTGGGCGCCGACCAGCGGAGTGCCCGGGTCGCGCTCGTTCTGCACCATGAGCACGTTCGACGGGCCCCGGCCACCGATGCGCACCGGCGGCTCGACCCGCGTGTCGGGCCAGAACGCGCACGGTCCGATACCGGCCGAGGAGCCGCCCAGCATGGGGTGGTTCAGCCGGTCGACCGCGACATTCCGCTGGTACTCCCGGACCGTTTCCGGCCAGCGATTATCGCCGCATATCACCGAAAAGCGGGCGGACATGAAGTTCTCCATGTTCGGCAGCGGTGGGTTGGGCGGCGCTGGCCGGTTCGTGTCGAGCGCCTGCCAGGTCTTGGCCAGCTGGGGCATGTTCGCATCGCTGTAGAGGGAGTCGAAGGTGATCCCGCGGAACAGATTCCCGTCGTAGCCCTGGACCGGTTTCGCCTCCAACCGCGCCGCGAGATCGAAGAATTTCGCGGTCACCTGCTTCGGTGTGGTGCCCAGACCGTATTCGGGGTGCGCGGCCACGAACGCCGCGAAGTCCGGGAACCGGTCCTCCATCCCACGGGCGAACAACCGCGTGGCCGTGACGTCGTAACCGCCGGGGCCCAGGTTGCTGTCCAGCACCATCCGGTCGCTGCGCTCCGGGAACATCGTCGTGTACACCGCACCGAGGTAGGTGCCGTAGGAGGCGCCGAGGTACGACAGCTTCGGCACGCCCAGCGCCGCCCGGATCCGGTCCATGTCGCGCGCGGTGTTCGCGGTGGTGATGTGCGGGTGCATCGACGCCGTCCGGGAGGTGGCGCACTGTTCGGCGATGGTCCGCGCGTTCCCCGCCTCCCGCGCGACATCGGCCGCGGTGTGCGCGTACGGCGGGAGGTTGCCGCGCTTCTGCTGTTCCGGCGTCAGGTCGCAGGTCACCGGCGTGCTGCGGCCGACACCGCGCGGGTCGAAGCCGATCACGTCGTAGGAGTCCAGCACCTTCCGCGGCAGCCCTGAGGAGGCAAGAACGGCCGGGTAGCCCAGCCCCGTGATGCCGGGGCCGCCCGGATTGGTCAGCAGTACGCCGCGGCGCTGCGACGGTTTCTCGCTCGCCAGCCGGGAGATCGCGATCTCGATCTGGCGGCCGTCCGGATCCCGGTAGTCCAGCGGGACTTCGAGCGTCGCGCATTCGAGGCGCGAGGAGGCGGCCTTCTCCGAGCACGGGCCCCACCGCACGGTGTCCGGTGTCGCGGCCGCCTCCGATGCTCCTGGAATCGCGGTCGCCGCCATTGCGGATGCCACTACCGCGGTGGTGGCGAGGGCGAGGGGCAGGGTTCTGCGCATGCGAAGGTCCTCCTGAGGGGGCCTACGGGGTGTATGGGATATACGGGGTGTATAGGGGTGTGCGGGGCGTGTGGGGTGAATGGGGCGCATGAGGTGTGCGGGACGCACGGGGGGTGCCGGAATGGGCGGCTTGGTACGGCCCGCCGCCGGCCGCATTCACGTGCCGCATCGGCGAGCCGGGGCGTCCCGGTGCCGTCAGAGCTTTCCTCGGCCGTGGCTTCGGCCGGAATGACCGAAAGACCCGGTGTTCGGTCTCTGGCGGGTGTGTGCCCAGCCACCGGCCACCGTTCCGAGGAGCGCGATGCATCCGAGGAGGATCAGCCGGCCGGTGAAGCCGCCAGGGACCCAGTCGAGGATGCCCCACAGCACCTCGGAGTCCCGGTCGAGCAAACCGCGGATCACCGTTTGGGCGGCCAGGGCTGTGATCACCAACCCGACCGCCTCAAGGGCCGCATAGCCACCCTTGCGCATCGCGTTTCTCCGTCTCGTGTCCGGTTGTCTCGGCACGTGAACGAGTCTGTTCGCGCGGCGCGGCCGGCACATCGGCCCGGCGGCTCGAACCGTCTGCCACCACGGGCGAGGTGCTGATTCGACTCTGGTCGAGGTCGCGCCCCACCCCTGGTCGGATTCGCCGGCCGTACGGTCTCGCGATAATGACCAGGTGAACACGGACGTCGTGCCACGGCTCGAGTGGTGGCAGCAGACCTGGCGGCTCGCGGCGGCAGCGGCGGCGGGCGTACCGTTCTGGCTTTCCATCGGTGTGGTGATGCGGCAGCAGACGGGCGAAACCAGCTCGTGGTTCCTCATCGGTGATCCGCTGGTGGCTCTCGGCTGCCTGACGGCGCTGGTCTGGCGGCGGAGGTTCCCGCTGGCCGTCGCCATGACGGTCGCGATCGCCTCGACCGCGTCGGCACTCGCCGCCGGCGCCGCGTTTCTGGCGCTGGTTTCGCTCTCCACTCGTCGCCGTCCGGTGGAGAGCGGGGTCGTTGGGCTGGCCTTCGTGACCGCGTCACAGTTCACCGGCGGGCTCTACCCGGTGCAGCGCACGTCCGACTCGTGGTGGCTCGAACTCACCTTCCCGGCGTTGACCGCGGGCATCGCGGTGGCCGTGGGCATGGCCATCGGCGCGCGCCGGGTCGAAGTGCGGTCGTTGCGGGAACGGGCGGAGAGCGCGGAACGGGAACAGACCGCCCGCGCGGCGCAGGCCCGCGCCCTGGAACGCAATCGGATCGCCCGCGAGATGCACGACGTGCTCGCGCACCGGATCTCCCTGGTCGCCATGCAGGCCGGAGTGCTGGACCACCGCGGCGACCTCACCGCCGAGGAGAACCGCGTGCTGGTCCGCGGCATCGCCGACGGCTCCCACCAAGCACTGGAAGAACTACGGGACGTCCTCGGTGTGCTCCGGGCCGACCCGGGCCGCCCGGAACCGCCGCAACCCTCCCTCGACCGCATCCCCGACCTGGTGGCCGATGCCCGTGCGTCGGGACTGGACGTCACGTTCGCCACCACCGTGGCGGGGGTTCCGTCCGATGTCGTCGGACGAACCTGCTACCGGATCGTCCAAGAGGGCCTGACCAACGCCGCGAAACACGCCCCCGGCGCATCCGTACGCATCGCCCTCGAAGGAACGGCGGGCGACACGCTCAACGTCAGCGTGCACAACTCCGCGGCCACCAGGGCCACCGCACAGCCACCGGCATCGGGATTCGGGCTGCTCGGCCTCACCGAACGCATCGACCTCGCCGGCGGAAAGCTCAACCACCACCGCACACCCGACGACGGATATCTCCTCACCGCACAACTACCTTGGCCACACCCCACCCACGAAAAGAGAACCTGAGTGGACAGCGAGCGGGAGCCGGTGCGTGTCGTCATCGTCGACGACGAACAGCTGGTGCGCATGGCGCTGCGGCTCGTCATCGACGGCGAACCGGACCTGACCGTCGTCGCGGAGGCGGCCGACGGGAACGCCGCGATCGCCGTGGTGGACGAGCAGCGGCCGGACGTCGTGCTGATGGACGTGCGGATGCCCGGCCGCGACGGTCTCAGCGCGACCCGGGAACTCCTCACCCGGCGCCCGGCGCCACGGGTGCTCATGCTGACCACCTTCGACTCCGACGACCTCGTGCTCGGCGCCCTGCGCGCCGGAGCACTCGGGTTCGTCCTCAAGGACACCCAACCGCCGCAGATCCTCGACGCGGTGCGGACCGTCGCGGACGGCAACCCCGTGCTGTCCCCGGCGGCCACGGCACGAGTGATCGCCGCGGCCACCGGCCCGCAGTCCGCCCACGCCCGCCACTCATTCCGCGAAGCCGCGCGGAAGCAGCTGTCCACACTGACCGAACGCGAACGCGAAACCGCCCGGGCCATCGCGGACGGACTGGGCAACCCGCAGATCGCCCAGCGGCTGCACATCAGCGTCGCGACCGTCAAGGCCCACACCAGCAGCCTGTTCGCCAAGCTGGCGGTCGAGAACCGGGTACAGATCGCACTCCTGGTCCGCGACGCGGAGGACTGACCGTGCAACGAGTGCGCGACTCCTGACGCCAAGTGCCACGGGCCCGAGCGGAACCCGTAGGGTTCCCCCATGGTGACTGCGACGGTCCGTGAGTGGAGCGACGAGGAAGGCTGGGGCGTGCTCGACTCGCCCGAGACTCCGGGCGGCTGCTTCGGCCATTTCTCCGACATCCAGGTGACCGGCTTCCGCACCCTGTCGCCCGGACAGCAGGTGGACCTCGAGTGGGAGGCCCCCGGCTTCAAACAGGACGGGTACGACTACCGCGCGGTGAGCATCGTGCCGCGATCCGCCTGACCTCCACAGCGCCGTCGTGGTCACTCCGTTCTTCAATGTCGCATGACGGAACTTCCATCCCGCAGGGCCTCGGTCTCCGGAGGCATTCAGCGGACCCGGTCAGCGTGTCGGGGTGCGGTGGCCGAGGCGGCGGGGTGGGATGGGCACGGCGCACAACGGCCAACGGCTCGGTGCCGGCCAGGGTGTTCCGGGCCTCGAGTTCCGGCTCCGCCTGGGCGTTCCGGGCCTCGAGTTCGGGCCCCGGCGGCGCCGCGACACACATCGTCCCCCGCTCACCTCCGGAGACAGCGATGGGATCCCGACCGACCTGCCGTGCCGCCGTGACGCTTCTCGCCCTCGCCACGGCGCTGTCCAGCTGTTCCGCACCGTCCCCGAAACCGGCGGTACGGCGAGAGGTGGCACTGGGCGCCCGGCTGAAGGATCCGCCGGAGCTGGTGAGCCACAACGGGCTGCTGCGGGCACGGCTCGTCGTACAGCGGCGCAAGGTCGACGTGGCCGGCCGCAAGCGGTGGGCCCTCACCTACAACGACCGCTATATGCCCCCCACGTTGCGGATCCGCCCGGGTGACAAGGTGGAGCTGGACTTTGTGAACCGGGTGCGCCCCTACACCAACCTCCATGTGCACGGGCTGCATGTGTCACCCAAGGCCCCCGCCGACAACGTCCTGATCCATATCGGGGCGGGCAAGACGTACCACTACCGATACCGGTTCCCGCAGGCCCTCAAGCCCGGCACTTACTGGTACCACTCGCACGCCCATCCTCTCTCGGCTCCCCAGGTCGCCGGGGGACTGGCGGGAATCATCGTGGTCGACGGGCTGCAACAGTACTTGCCGCCGGCCCTGCGCCACATCACCGAGCACACCATCGCGCTCAAGGACTTCCAGGTGCAGGGTGACGCGGTCAAAACCCAGGGCCTGAAGATCGGCGCCCCCACCCACCGGACCGTCAACGGCCAGCTCGACCCCACCATCCGCATCCGGCCCGGCGAGGTCCAGCTGTGGCGGCTGGCCAATATCAGCGCGAACATTTACTACAAGCTGCGCCTGCGGGGGTATCGGTTCAGGGTGATCGGACGGGACGGATTTCCCGTCGACCGCACCTTCACCAGGGACACCCTCCTCCTGGCGGCCGCCACCCGCTTCGACGTACTGGTCACCGGTGGCCGGCCCGGGCGCACCGTGCTGGAAACGCTTCCGTACAGCACCGGCCCGGCCGGCAATCAGTTCCCCCGGGCGAAGCTGGCCACCCTGGTCTCCTCGGGGAAACCGGTGGCGCGGGTGGCCATGCCCACCACCTTCGCTCCGTCGGAGGACCTGAGCCACCTCCCGCTCGCACGCCGGCGCACCGTGGTGTTCTCCGAGAACACGGCGGGGACCAAGTACTACATCAACGGCAAGCAGTTCGACCCGCACCGGGTGGACCTCAGATCGAAGCTGAACACCACCGAGGAATGGACCGTCGTCAACAAGAGCAACGAGGAGCACTCCTTCCACACCCACACCAACCACTTCCAGTTGATGAGCATCAACGGCGTGCCCCACCACGGCCACAGCCTCCAGGACATCGCCAACGTTCCGGCCAAGGGCAAGCTCGTCATCCGGATCCGCTTCACCAACTACACCGGGAAGACCGTTCTGCACTGCCACATCCTCAACCATGAGGACGAGGGCATGATGGCGATCCTGGACATCGTCAAGTGACCGATCGGGGTCGACTCGGCGCCGATCGGGGTCGAGTCGGCGCCGGTCCGGGTCGAGTCGGCGCCGGTCCGGTCGGTCGTAGAGGTCAACCACCGCACCAGCACGATCCAGGCGGCCAGGACGACTACGATGCCAACGTACCGATCCCGCCCGCCGAGGCGAACCGTCACTGACATCGTGCGTGGGGGCACGATTCGTCCGTCCGGCCGGGGCCGCTTCCTCGTTCGCGGCCTGTCCGGGCCACCGCCGCGGGCCGCGCTTGACTTCGAGCGCCCTCGAATCCATAGCGTGCCGTCATGAGCGACAGCACCACACCCCAGCACAGGATCGGTTCGGGTTTCGGCGCCCGGAGCACCGCCGACGACGTCCTCGCGGGCATCGACCTCACCGGTCGGCTCGCTCTGGTGACGGGCGGCTACTCGGGCATCGGCGTCGAGACCACCCGCGCACTGGCGAAGGCCGGCGCCCGTGTCGTGGTCCCGGCCCGCCGGGTCGGCGCGGCGCGGGAGGGCCTGGCCGGGATCGACGGTGTCGAGGTGGGCGAACTGGATCTCGGCGACCTGGACAGCGTGCGCGCCTTCGCCGAGCGGTTCCTCGCCTCGGGCCGGAACCTGGACATCGTCATCGACAGCGCGGGCATCATGGCCTGCCCCGAGACCCGGGTCGGGCCGGGCTGGGAGGCCCAGTTCGCCACCAACCACCTCGGCCACTTCGCCCTGGTCAACCGCCTGTGGCCGGCGATCGAGGCGGGCGGCGCCCGCGTCGTCTCGGTCTCCTCCACCGGCCACCATGCCTCCCCCATCCGCTGGGACGACGTCCACTGGCGCGACGGCTACGACAAGTGGGAGGCGTACGGCCAGGCCAAGACGGCGAACGTGCTGTTCGCCGTGGAGCTCGACCGCCTCGGCCGGGAGCGGGGCGTGCGGGCCTTCTCGCTGCACCCCGGTGGCATCCTCACTCCGCTGCAGCGGCACCTGCCGAAGCAGGAGATGGTCGAGCGGGGCTGGATCGACGAGGACGGCAACCTGCTCCACCCCGAGGCGTTCAAGACACCGCAGCAGGGTGCGGCCACGCAGGTGTGGGCGGCGACCTCCCCCCAGCTGGACGGCAGGGGCGGCGTCTACCTGGAGGACTGCGAGATCGCCGAGCCCGCCCCGGCGGACGGCTCCCGGGTCGGCGTCAAGGAGTGGGCCACGGACCCGGAGCAGGCCACCCGCCTGTGGGCGCTGTTCGCCGAGCTGACCGGGGTGGACGCGTTCGCCGCCTGAGAGGTGTGGCCGGTCGCCGGGTCGCCGGGTCGCCGGGTCGCCGGGTCGCCGGGTCGCCGGGGCGCCGGGGGCGCGAGGCGGATGTGGGTGCTGCGTGGGCGCGGCGGCGGATGCGTGCCGCGCGGGCGCGGGGGCGGGCTCGGCGGCCTCGACGGGCACGTCTGTGAGCGCGAGGGGGGCTTCGCGAACGGCAGCGGGCTGCGTGGCGTAGCCCGCGCGGATCGACGGGCTAAGACGGGCAAAGGGGGCGGTGCCCGCGACGGGGTCCGTCCTCCGGCCTCACACCGCCGCTCGATCCGTCAGGATCGCGCTCACCACCACCCCGAAAAGGCGCTCGGCGCGCGCCTCGAGCCCGGGCTGGTCGCCGAGCCAGGCGAGCGACGAGGCCAGGGCGAAGAGGTCGGCGCCGTCGATGTCGGTCCGCGCCACGCCCGCGGCCTGGGCGCGGGTGAGGAGCCGGGTGCCGGCCCCGCGCATGGTGACGCAGGAGGTGTGGAGCGCGGACTCGGGGTCCTCGATCGCCTTCATCATCGCCGTCACCACTCCGCGGTAGTTCTTCGTGCACGCGACGAAGTCGCGCAGCCACAACATCACCGCGTCCTGGGGTGAGCTCGTGGTCTCGACCTCGGCCGCCCGCGCCGTCAGCTCGTCGAAGCTCGTGCGGAGCAGGGCCTCGAGCAGCGCCTCCCGGGTCGGGAAGTGGCGCAACAGCGTCGCCAGCCCGACCCCGGCCCGGCGGGCGATATCGCGCATCGACACGTCGACGCCCTGCTCGGTGATGACGGCGCCGGCGACGGCCAGCAGACGGTCGTGGTTGGCCCGGGCATCCGCCCTCATCTGCCCTCCCTTGCATATCCGGACCAGTGACCCGTATATTCGGATCACTGGTCCGGAAAAACGGATCCGTGGTTCACTTAGTTTACCCCTCGGGGAGACGCAGGAGAGAGCTGTGCCCACACAGGCCACACAGACCATGAAGGCGATCCGGCTGCACGAGTTCGGCGGCCCCCAGGTGCTGCGTCACGAGGAGGCGCCCGTTCCGGAACCGGGGCCGGGTGAGGTGCTCGTCCGTGTGCACGCGGTCGGCGTCAACCCTCCGGACTGGTACGCCCGCGAGGGAATGCCGAACGTACCGGCCGAGCTGAAGCCCCCGATGGATCTCCCCTTGATCCCGGGGACGGACGTCTCGGGCGTCGTGGAAGCGGTTGCCGCCGATGTCGCCGACGGCGACGGCTTCGCGGCCGGAGACGAGGTGTTCGGGCTGCTGCGCTTCCCCACCGCGCTCCAGGCCGGGGCCTACGCCGAGTACGTCACCGCGCCGGCGTCCGACTTCGCCCGCAAGCCGGCCGGCGTCGACCACGTGCACGCCGCCGCCCTGGCGATGTCGGGGCTGACCGCGTGGCAGTTCTTGATCGAGCTCGGGCACGACCATCCCTCGCCGTTCCAGGCCGCCCAGCACCGCCCGATGGCACTCGACGGCGAGAAGACGGTGCTCGTCAACGGCGCCGCCGGTGGCGTGGGGCACCTCGCCCTCCAGCTGGCCAAGTGGAAGGGGGCCCGCGTCATCGCCGTGGCCTCCGGCGGCCACGAGGCGTTCCTGCGCGAACTCGGCGCCGACGAGTTCATCGACTACACCAAGGAGCGGCCCGAGGACGTCGCCCGTGACGTCGACCTCGTCCTGGACACCGTCGGGGGCCCCGACAGCAGGCGCTTCCTGCAGACCGTCAAGCGCGGCGGGTCCCTCTACCCCGTGTACTTCGGCGAGTTCGACGACGAGGAGAACGCGAAGCTGGGTGTCACGGTCACGGCCGCCCAGGTCCGCTCGCACGGCGCGCAACTCGCCGAGCTCGGGCGGCTGCTCGCGGACGGCACGATCCGCGTGGCGATCGACAGCACCTTCCCGCTCGCGGACGCCCGCGCGGCGCATGAGCGAGCTGCCCAGGGACACCTCCGGGGCAAGATCGTCCTCACGGTCGCATGAGCGCGAAGGCCGCCCCCGGCTGGGGAAGCGCCCACCTCGCCGCGATCCGCCCGGGGCAGGTGGCCCTCGACCCGGCCGACCAGCTCGCCGTCCACCAGACGCTGGCGCGCTACGCCTTCGCCCTGGACCAGCAGGACCTGGAGGCACTGGGTGCCGTCCTGACCGAGGACGCCACATGGACGTTCAAGATCGCTGACGAGACCGACCTCGGGCCCGTCGTCGGACGTGAGGCGATCCTCGCGTTCGTACGGGACGCGATGGCCGCGGAGACCGACCAGCGACGGCACAACCTGGTCAACGTGGCCTTCCACAGCGCGAACGCCGAGGCGGCGCTGGTGCACGCGTACCTCATGCTCACGTCGAACGCGGGCGGGGGCGGGGGCGTGGTCGCGACCGGCTTCTACACCTTCGGGCTCGAACGCGCCGGGGGCGAGTGGCGGATCGCCGAGCTGTTCCTCGGCACGGACAACGCCTGGTAGTGGCGAACTGCTACAGATGGGCGCTGTAGAAGGCCGTCAGCCGTTCAATCGCCTGGTCGACGTATCGGGGCTCGTCGTACATCTCGTAGTGTCCGGCGCCTTCGACGATGAGCAGATCGATGGGGTTGGGGGCCAGCTTCCACAGTTTCATGCCCGCCTCGTACTGGCCGGTGTTCCCCTGGCGCCCCGCGACGATCACCTGGAGCGGTTGGGTGAGCAGCCGGTCGACGAGGTGGAAGGCGTCGTAGCCGAGGAGCAGCGCGTCGCTGCGGCGGAGGCGGCGGTTGGTCGAGTGCTCGTTGCCGCCTCTCGGCGTTCGGTAGTACGTGATCGCCTGAGTGGTGTCGATGTCGGTGAATCCGGCCGCCGCCGCGTCCTCGAGGGTGTCCGGCAGCCAGTTGACCCGCTCGAGGTCGTGCCCGATGACCTCCCGCGTCCGCGCCGCGGCAAGGTCATCGAGTGCTGCGGCGGGGCCGTCGGGGGAGAAGCCGGGCCCGCGCCAGGACTCGCCCATGTTGCCGGCGACGACCGTGGCGATCGCCTTGATGCGGTGATCGGTGCGAGCGGTGTGCACGGCGTAGCCGCCACCGGCGCAGATGCCCAGCGCGCCGATCCGCTGTGGATCGATGCCGGGGATGGTGCTCAGCGCGTCGATCGCGTAGGAGATGTCTTCGCCGCGACGGTAGGGATCCTCGAGGTCACGGGGCTGTCCACCGCTTTGTCCTTGGTGGGAAGGGTCGAAGGTGAGGGCGGCGAAGCCGTTCTCGGCGAGTCGGGACGCGTAGTTCGCGCCGATCTGCTCCTTGACGCTGCTTCCCGGCGTGGAAAGCACGACCGCGGCCTGAGGCTCTGCGGCGGCGAAGCCGTCCGGGAGGTAGAGATCGGCGGCGAGGTCGAGGGTGTCGCGGGGGATGGAGATGTGCTGTGGCACGAGGGGTCAGCGCCTTCCGCGTAGAATCCTGGGGAGCTGTTCGGTTTCCGTCTTGTTCCAAACCGAACTAGCGCGAGTCCGTACCATATCTCAAGGAGTGCCATGCCGGCGGATGACGCTGCTGAGCTGTGGAAGTTGAACCAACGACTTCTGACCAGGGTCATGAACGCTGCCGCCCCGCAGCTCGAAGAGCTGGGGCTCGAGACGAAGGAGTTCTTCGTGCTCGACGAGGTGGACGCGTGTAAGTACCCGGCGGAACTCACACGGAAGCTGATGCTTCCCAAGGCGAGCGTCACGACGTACCTGCGGAACCTCGTTGAGCGCGGGCTGGTGCGCAGAGAGATCGACGAGACCGACTTGCGCCGCCATCGCCTCATGACCACTCCCGAGGGGCAGCGCGTGCGCGCCAAGGCCCTCGAAGCTCTTGCCTCGGAGTTCTCGACGATGATGGCGCGACTCGACGAACGAGACCAATCTGAACTGCGTCGGATGCTGTTGAGGCTCCTCGAGACCGAATAGGGCATGCGTCCCTGGCGTGCGACGCCTCGACAGACGCCTCGACGGAGGTGTCGTCAGTCCCCACGGGGAAGTTCGTGCACTTCCCCGTGGGGAATAGCGGACGCGGCTTTCAGTAGCCGATCGTGAAGCGGCGCTGCACGAAACGCGGCAGCTCTGCCTCGTCGATCAGAGCGACAGCGGCGTCCTCCGCCGAAATGCGACTGCGTCCGTCGGCATCCAAGACGGGCTGATCACCACCGATCCGGAAGCGACCGGTGCGCTCGCCGGGGGCGATGTCCTCGGCGGGGCTGAAGTAGGTCCAGAGCCGGTTCGAGGTGCGCAGGACGTTCAAGGCGTCCCGGTGGCCGCGCACCGCTGCCGCGTATTCCCGGGGCAGCCCGAGCTGATCGAGGCTGGCGTACAGAAGCTCGTCGGAGTCGGCGCGCACCACTCCGGGTTCGATCTCCAGGCTGCCCGCGCCGCCGATCACGATCAGCCGGGTCCTGAGGTGGGTCTCGAGCGCCGTCAGAAGGGCCCGTGCCGCGGTGGCGTAGACGGTGGGATCGGCGACCGAGCGCCGCACCGTATCCGCCATGTCCTTGGCGGCATTGCCGGGCTGGAACCCGCTGATCAGCACGTCGAGTCCGGGCAGGACGGCTGCGATGCTCGCGGGGTCCAGGATGTCGACGCTTGCCCAGGTGATGTTCTCGCGCTTGTCGTTGATCTCCGCCTGAGAGGCATCGCGGCTGAACGCCGTGACGTGATGTCCCCGGTCGAGCGCTTCGGAGACGATCCTGCTGCCGATGGTTCCCGTGGCTCCTATGACTCCGATGTACATGATTCTCCCCTGTTCGCGCGGACATGGGTGCGCACCAACAACTCGGTGACACTGTGCAGAGACTATACGGCGTGCAGTTTGGATACGGCCGCCAAGGAAGGTGACGCTGTAGAGTGGGCGGGTGGCGAGTACAGGGAGCAGAGGACGACGTGAGCGGCTACGGGCCGAGGCGACGGCCGAAATCAAGAGCGTGGCACTCGGGTTGATGGCCTCGGGCGGGCCCGACGCCATCACCCTGCGGGCCATCGCCCGCGAGATGGGCATGACCGCCAACGCCATCTACGGCTACTTCGCCACCCGCGACGACCTGGTCACCACGCTCATCAGCGATGTGTACACCGCGCTGGCCGACGCCGTGGAAGCCGCCTGGGGAGCAGCCCCCGCCACGGACCCGGCCACCCAGATCCAGGCGTGGGCCGGCGCTTTCCGGAACTGGGCGCTGGCCAACCCCGAGGGCTTCCGGCTCGTCTACGGCGACCCCGTTCCCGGCTACCACGCCCCCGAGGGTGGCGCCGCCCCGGACGCCGCACGCCGGGTCTGCACGGGGCTCACCGCACTCGCTGCGGCCGCCTGGCCCCATGCGGCACATCTCTACAAGGGCAGCGAGTTCGCGTGGTCAGACTTCGACCCCGGGCTTCTCGACAAGGTACGCCCGGCCTTCCCGGAACTGCCGCCCGCCGCCGTTGCGCTCGCCCTGCGGCTCTGGGGACATCTGCACGGTCTGGTGTCACTGGAGATCTACGGGCATATGCGCACCCAGACGGTGAGCCCGGACAAACTCTTCCGCGAGGAACTGACCCAGCTCGTCCGGGCATTGAGCATCCCCCCACAGGGCTGACGGACGGTACGACCGCAAGCTCGGCCAGCCGTTGACCAGTCACGCCCCCACAGAGAGGCGACCAGTACCAGGCACGTCCCTCGTCGCCATCACGGGGTGACTCCCGTGCCGCCGCACCGATGGCACGGCACGGCGTAGAGCGCCCCTTCGGCGCCAACGAACACGGTGGCCGCGAGCCGTCGAGGGCGCTGAGTCGCTCCCGGTCGCCGTCGACGGCCGGACCAGCATCCGCAGGCGTCATCCGGGAGTTCGTCAGGCGCTTGGAACCGGCCCGCGAATCGCACGATCTCGACTGCTCGAGGGTTTACCCATTGCGACACGGTGGTCACCTCCTGCTGTCGAGAGTACGGACGATGTGTACGGGTGTCAGTGCTTTCCGGCGGGTTCCCAAGCGGCTGGGACGAGTCTTCTGTGGGCGGGGCTCCGGCCCGGGGTCCGAGTCCGGGCCGGAGTCCCTTCATCCCCTGTCGTGTCGGCGGCCGCGCCTCGGCTGGGCCGACCGGCAGGGGGTCTGGAAGGCGGACCGCTGGTGGCGTGCTCCGGCGGGGGGCCGGAGCCCGGCGGCCCACCCGGTCTATGGGGCCGGATCGCCCGCGATGCGGAGGTGGACCGCGAGCGTCGCTAGCGCGGGGATCGTGGGGATCGCGCTGAGCGGCAGGCCCAGCCGGGCGGTACGGAAGGCGAACGGGGCGGTCCTACGCACCGGCGGCCTCCGTGCACAACGGTCGGCATACCCACAGCTCGACCACCTCGGTGGTGCCGCCGCAGGTCCACTCGACCGTGCCGAGCCGCTGGTCGGCGAACAGGCGCCGCTCGCACAGGGCGCAGTGCCAGCCCTGGAGTTGGGGCCCGGTCAAGTCGTCAGGATCGGGTAGCTCCAGGCCGGACGGCAGGCTGGCCGTCATGCCGTCCGCTCCTCCGGAAGAGGAGCGGACTCCAGGCTCACGGCCAGCAGCTCGAACTGGCCCTCGGCGAACTGAAGGGACCGCGGGTACGGCCCCAGGACGAGGGGCGCGGGGCGAGGGGCCGCGATCGGGGGTTGTGTCGGGGGCGCTGGTCACCGGCCGACCTCCCGGTCGGTGCCGAGCTCGGCGGCAACCGCCTGTGCCAGGGCCCCGCGTAGGAGCGGGCTGTCGGTGAGGTAGCGGTCGGGCCCGAGCGGGATACGCCAGTGCAGTACCGGCCCGCCGGTGTGGCCGATAGCGGGAACGCCCATGTAGGAAGTCGGGGCCGCGCCGAGCGCCCGCACCTGCGGGAGGCGCCGCCAGTACTGGGCGCTCCCGGGCGCGAGCAGCCAGTACATCTGTGCGTAATCGGCGATGACGGCGCCCGTCGCTGCCCCGAGTAACTCCAGCGCCCGCTCGCCGATCTCCACGGGGGCGCGCACAGCATCCCAGTACTGGCCGACCTCCACCATCTCCACGGTGTCGCCGTGGGGCGGCGCCCAGGTCAGGGCTCGGCTCGACAGTCCGTAGGCTTTCAGTTCGTCGGCGAGGTCGCGGTAATGGGATGCGTCCATGCAGCGATCTCACCGCACGGGCAGACGCGGCGGGATATGACAACCTGTGACACGGAGTGGATCATGAGTCGTGCTGTGACGATTACGGGAACCCGCTCGACCGCGCATCGTGAACTCCCCACCTATGCCGAGTTGTTCACCAGCTACCTCGCGCCCTTTGCCGATGCCGGCACCCGCTTCTACATCGGGGGCGCGAAGGGCATCGACAGCCTGGCCCTCCTGTGGCTGGCCGAAAACTCCGAAGCGCAGATCACCGTGGTCGTCCCCGGCACGGTCCGGCAACAGCCCACCGAGGCTCGGCAGGCCATTACGCGCGGCCGCGGTCGCATCGCCGAAGTGGTGGAGCTATGCGCCCCGGAGCTTGGGACTCCGGCCTTCCATGCCCGAAACCGGTGGATGGTCGACCGCTCGGAGATGATCGCCGGCTTCCCGTTGGCAGGTCCGCGCGGGGAGTCGGGCACCTGGTACACGATCAACTACGGTGCCGAGCGGGGGAAAGCGCAGCTGATCGTGCCCGTGTGACGGGGGCCACCGGCATGATGAGGGCATGAGCACGTGCGCAACACTTCGCGGCGCTGCTGCCCTCAAGTCCCTCCGAAGGGCGCGAGGGTGGTCCCTGGCCGACACCGCCCGGGCACTCATCGACACCGCGCGCCGCCTCGGCCAGCCCCTCGACTCATCGGTTCCGAGCGTGCAGCGATCCGTCGCACGATGGGAGAGCGCGAAACGCCCCGTCCTCCCCAGCGACCGGTATCAGCTGCTGCTCGCACACCTCTACGCCCGAGGCACCGACGGCCACGTTGCCCTTGGGCCGGGCAGCGACTTCGCCGAGCTGCTCGACGCCCTGGCGCACCTTGGCGAGGCGGGCAACCGACTGAGCGAGCTGCGCGCCTTACTGGTACGTACCGCCACCGATGACGGTTCCGGCCTGCTCGCCCTGCTCGGGCCCACGACCCGGCTGTCGATGGCGGCCGCGCTCACCGATCCGGCACGCGTCGATGACGTACTGCTGGCCGATTTGACGACGGCCGTAGGCGACGTCAACGCCCAAGTCGGCTCGCTGCCCTTCGCCCGGCTACAGCTACTGCTCGCCCCGGTGATCGAGTCCTGTCGGCGACTGCTGACCGGTGGCGTCCCCGAACCCCTGCTGCCCGAACTGCGCACCGTCGCGGCACAGGCGTACACCCTCGCCGGACGGCTGGCGTTCGAAACCCGCGACGACCAGGCATCCCACGCCCTATACGCAGCCGCCACGGCCACGGCCGGGCAGCTCGACGACCGGTGGCGCAGGGCTGTTGTCCACATGAGCCACGCTCTGGTGACGCTCTACTCGACTCCTGGTCTCGACTCGGCGCGCCGGCTGGTCGATGCAGCGGTGCGGGATGCCCGTACGGGCGACAGCGTCCGCGTGCGGGCCCGAGCCCATGCGCTCCAGGCCGAGATCGCCGCTCGGTCGGGTGCCGAGCGGCACGCACAGACCGCGCTGTCCCTCGCCTGGTACGACATCGACCGCGAGAACGACACCGGCACCGACCCAGCGGCCACGAGCTTCAGCGCTGATCACCTACGCGGCTTCGAAGGGCTGTGTGAGCTGTATGTGGGAGACGCGGCGGTCGCTCACGACTTCTTCGCCGGCAGCGCGGCGGCGCTGGGGCCGGCGCGGGAGCGGGTGCAGCGGGCCATCATCTCCACCGATCAGGCCCTGGCCTGCATTCGGCTGGACGCTCCGGAGAGCGCCGCAACCCTCCTGCACACCTGCATCGACTCGGCCGCGAGTACTGGCGGACGTGTGCCGGCGCTCCGCCTGCGTCGGGCACGCAAGGAACTGCGACCCTGGCGGCGGGAGGACTTCGTCGCCGACCTGGACGATCACCTCATCGACGTGCTGGGGAGCTGACACATCAAAGAGCCCCTCGCCCGGCCTGAAGGCCGGACGAGGGGGCGTTAACGATCGGAATGAAGAATCCCCGTGTCCACCGGCGTGGGCGATAGCTCCAGTCCGGTACTCGATCAGGCTGTGGTGCGCCGCGGAATCCGCATTTCGATAGTGGTCTCGCTGAGTGGGTCAAGCAGCTTGGCCAACGGCGCCTCAGCATCAGCACCGCCGCCGGACCCGCCCCCGAGGGAGACCTCAGCCCCGTTCTGACGCGTCCCCCAGCCCGTCTTGGCGCACGTCGCCACGCCGTACCAGCGCATGAACCGCAGCACCGTCCAGGCCCACACCACCGCGAGCGGCATGAGCAGCCAGGTGAGGATGCGGGATCGAATCCGCTCGTCGCTGCGGATGATGCCCAGATAACGCAGGCCCTGCGCCCAGCCGATGAGGAAAGGCACCACCAGGAAGCTCACGGGCGGGTAGTTGCCGTAGGCGGCCGGTTCGACCACGAGCAGCCACACCAGGACCGTGGTGGACAGCGCCACCTGGAACCAGCGCAGCAGGTGGGCCCAGTACGCCCACCGGTTCAGCGGCAGGTAGCGCATGCGCCAGATGGAGCGGATGGTGGAGCCGCGCATCCACCGCAGGTACATGCGCAGCAGGTGTCCGGTCTTCTCCGGCATGGCGGTGAAAACCACGGCTGAGGGCTGCTGGACGGTCTGGCCGCGCAGCAGGGCGTAGAGGGTGAGCAGGGAGTCGTCCGAGAACATCACGGGGCGGCCCATGAACGTCTCGTTCAGGTAGCTGTCGAGGTTGTCCCGGACGACGTCAGCCCGGTAGGCGGCGAGCGGACCGCTGTTGACGAGGACGCTCCCCATGGCGGACAGGGCGCTGCGATCGACCAACTGCCCGGTGAGGAACCACAGGTCCGTGATCCTGGCGAGCAGGTTCGCGCGGTGGTTGGTGGAGATGACGATCCCGGCGACAGACTGCACCCGCGGGCGGGCGAACGGCACCAACGCCTGCTCGATGGCGTTCGGTGCCAGGCAGGAGTCGGAGTCGACGGTGACGTAGATGTCCGCGTCGGAACTCTTGCGCACGCCGTGCGCCTGGGCGTGCCGCTTCCCGGCGTTGGGCACGCGCTGCCAGGAGGTCGCGATCCCGGCAGTGGCGGCCGCGACGTGCCACCAGGCGCGCACCTCGGCGTAGTCGGTGTTCGTTGACCCGTCGTCGACGACATGGACGGAGTCCGGCCGGCGCGACTGGTCGATGAAGGACTGGAGACCAAGCCGTAGGTAGCCGGGGTCCTCGTTGTAAGTGGGCATGAGGATCGAGACGTGCAACGCGTCCAGTTGCCGCTTGATGCGGGGGGTGAGGCGGCGGGTCCGCTCCAGGTGGTACATGACGGTCTGGAGCATGAGCATCGCGAACGTGATGGTCCACACCGCAGCGAGGCGGCTGCCGGCTGGGCCGCCATAGTGGGCCGCTTGGAGGGCGTGCTGTGCGGCCCAGGCCGCCGCCAAAGTGAGGGCCACGGCGCCGGTGAACACCATGCCTGAGCGGTGGGAGTGTGCTGCGAGCACGCCGGGTCGGGTCACTGCTGGCCCGCCTGGCGGCCACGGCGGAAGCCGAACCGGATGGCGAGTGCGCCCGCGGCGATGATGCCGGCGGCGACGGCGAGCAGCCACCAGCCGGTGATCACAGTGCTGCCGACGACGATGGCGCCGGCGGCGGAGCCAGTCCGGGCGAGTTGGGCGTTATCAGACATGATCAGATCCCCCCTGATGTGTGGATGACGATTCCAGCGCATCCGGGTCGATCTCGTGATGGTGTGACAATTTCCTGACACAGGAGTAGTTGCGTGACAGGGGGTCGCACGCCCTATTTCGCCTCGTGCGCCCCTGGGGGCGGGCGCGACGATCAGGCCGAGAGGATGATGGTGGTGGCCCGGCGGTAGCGATCGCGATCCGCCTCGCTGAGGCGTGAGAGGAGTTGACGGTGGCTGACGATCTGCATGCGGTGGCACGTTTTCTGTTCGAAGCCGGGGTGCTGAAGCAGAACCGCAGGACGGGCTGGTGGATGGCCGGGGTGCGGGACCCGGAATCCGTCGCCGAGCATGCCTGGCGCACGTCGCTGATCGCCTCGGTCATCGCTCAGCTCGAAGGCGCCGATCCGGCGCGGGCCGCGCTCATGGCCGTCTGGCACGACTCTCAGGAGACGCGTACCGGCGACATGAACCACCTGGGCAAGAAGTACGCGCCCGGCCCCGACCCACAGGCGGTGACCGCGGACCAGACCGCCGATATGCCCGAGGTGCTCGCCTCCGCTGTGCGGGCATGGGTCGGTGAGTACGAAGCGAAGGAGTCGCCCGAGGCGGTATGCGCTCGGGACGCGGACAAGCTCGAATGTCTGCTGCAGGGGCTCGAATACCTGGCGCAGGGATACGAAAACGCTCAGCGATGGGTCGACAACAGCCGCGGCCGGTTGGTGACGGACACCGGCAAGCGCCTCGCTGACGAACTCCTGAATCAGGGCTCTCTCGACTGGCTCCGCGCCGCGCTGGGGGAGAAGCCGTAGCGGGCGCGGAAGCCTGGTCGCCGGATTTGGTTTCAAGTGAGACCGTATCGAACGGATGATTGGCTGTAATGTGGTCTCATGACCGCCGATGTTTCGCCCCAGCCCACCGCCTCGCGTGCGACCGGTCGCCCCGGGGATGCCTCGCCGTTCGCGCTCGGGTTGCTGCTGCGCCGGGCGCACTGGAGGGCGGCTGGGGTGATGACGGAGGCGCTTCGGCCGCTCGGCATTGAGCTGCGCCATTTCGCCGTGCTGATCGTGCTGGTCGACTGCGGGCCGACCGTGCAGCGGGACCTGGTGGCGGCAACGGGGTCGGACAAGGCGGGGATCATGCGGGTCGTGGACGACCTGGAGCGCAAGGGGCTGGTCGTACGGAAGGCCGTTCCGGGGGATCGGCGGGTGCGGGCGGTGGAGATCACGCCTCAGGGGGTCGAGCTTTTCGACGCCGCCCATGTGGCGGCGGAGCCGCTGGCTGAGCGGCTGGTCGCCGAGCTGGCGCCCGGTGAGCCCGAGCAGCTGACGGATCTGCTGAACCGGTTCGCCTATCCCGCGGAGGGCTAGGAGTAGGGGCGTTTCGCCCAGTCCGGGTTGTGGGGGTCCTGGGGCTTGGGCCGGCGCCCCTCTGTTCTTGCGTGGGGGCGCGAACGCCGTGTGACCAGCCTGGGGCGCGGCGTCACACGGCGTTCGTCGTCCGGTACGGGCTACGCGGCGAGTCGCTTCGCGAGCTCCATGGCCTTGGCGGTCGCGTCCTCGAAGGCGCGCTCGCGGGATGCCGCGTAGAGGGGGATCAGCTCGGACATGGCCGGGTTGCGGGGGGCCATGGTGAGTTCCGGGACGATGAAGTCGAGGTCCAGGCCCAGGGTGCGCTTGAGGGCCGCCTCCAGGTAGTTCTGCACGAAGTCGAAGCCCTCGCGCGGGGTGCCCGGTGCGTAGGAGCCGCCGCGGCTGGCGACGACGACGGTCGGCGTGCCCTCGGCGGAGGGGGTCTCGCCCGCGGTGCGGCCGAGCAGGAGCACGTTGTCGAGCCACGCCTTGAGGGTCGAGGGGATCGAGAAGTTGTGCATGGGGGCGGAGATCAGGATGGCGTCCGCCTGCTCCAGCTCCTCCATGAGCGTCTCGCGCACGGCGAACGCCACGGACTGCTCCGGGGTGCGCTCGGCCGGGGCGGTGTAACCGGCGGACCAGGCGGCGGCGGTCATGTGCGGGACGGGGTCGGCGGCGAGGTCGCGGTAGATCACCGTGCCCTCCGGGTGCTGCTCCTCCCAGGTCTTGCGGAAGGCGGCCGTGACCGAACGGGACGAGGACGCCTCGCCCGGAAGCACGGACGAGTCGATGTGCAGCAGCGTGACCATGAACTTTCTCCAAGAGTGACGCCCGGGGCGGGGAGCCCGGGGCAGAGCTGAGCATGAGCGCTCGACGATAGTTAAACACGAGATAGTATTGAATGATACTGTAGTGAGTGTAACTGAGATGGACGTATCGCGTCGTATGGAGCAAGAGGGGAGAGAGACGATCTTGGACGTCTATGAGGCGGTCACGAGTCGACGGGCAGTGCGAGGCTTCACCGACCAGCCCGTCCCGAGAGAGGTGCTGGAGCGTGTGCTGTCCGCAGCGGCTTGGGCGCCGTCCGGATCGAACGTTCAGCCGTGGAACATCTACGTGCTGACCGGCGCGCCGCTCGCCGAGCTCAAGAAGCGGGCCGGCGAGCGCCTGGCCGCGGGCGAGCCCTTCGATGAGGCGGAGTACGTGCAGTACCCGGCCGATATGAAGTCCCCGTACAGCGATCGCCGGTCCGCCTTCGGCGAGCAGCGCTATGGGGCGCTCGGTGTCGCGCGCGAGGACGTGGAGGGGCGCCAGCGGGCCGCCTCCGCGAACTGGCAGTGTTTCGGTGCGCCCGCCGCGCTGTTCTGCTACATCGACCGCGACCTGGGCCCGGCCCAGTGGTCCGACCTCGGCATGTATCTGCAGACCGTCATGCTCCTGCTCCGCGCCGAGGGGCTGCACAGTTGCCCGCAGATGGCGTGGGCGAAGTTCCGCAAGAGCGTCTCGGAGATCGTTTCGCCCCCGGACGAGCTCATGCTCTTCTGTGGCATGTCGATCGGGTACGAAGACCCCGCGCAGAGGCTCGAGCGTACGGGTCGGGCACCGCTCGACGAGACGGTCACCTTCATCGAGGGTTAGTGAGGGTCCGCAGGGCCTTCGGGGTCCTCGGGGGCCGAGGGCTCCCCGGGGGCCTCGGGGTCCCCGGGGCTTCGGGGGTTGCAGGGGGCTCGGGGTCTTCGGGCCTCGGGGGACTCGGTGGCCTCGGGTCCTCAGGGGCCGCGCGTGGCGCTCAGCCTTGCGGCGCCGTCAGCCACGCGCTGACGCGCGTCATCGCCGACGGCCCCGAGGTCTCGGCGACGTCCAGCGCCAGATCGGCGATCGAGACGGCGCGCAGCGCTTCCCGCCAGGCCGCGTCCGCCCCGGACATCGCCCGGGCGATCGGGCACGGTGTGGTGCAGGACTCGGCCGGGGTGGCCAGCGGGCCCCGCTGGCGGATCTCCGTGCAGGTGAACGCCGCGGCGGGGCCGTCGACCGCTTCCACCACGTCGAGCACCGTGATCGAGCCGGGCTCCCGGGTGAGTACGTAACCGCCCGCCTTGCCCTGGACCGAGCGCACAAGCCCGGCCCGGGAGAGCGCCTGCAGCTGTTTGGCCAGGTAGCTGGCCGAGACATCGTGCAGTTCCGCCAGCTTGGTCGCGGGGATGGGCTCCTCGACGGACGTGAGCACGACGCAGCAGTGCAGGGCCCACTCGACTCCGCCGGACATCTTCACGGGACCACTGTAATCAGCCCGTCTACTCGGACAACTTGTGTCCGCGTATTTTCTCGGACAAGATGTGTCCGAGTTTGGTGGATGCCCCGCTCGTGTGGGTACCCATATGCCGTGTTTCAGACGTAATCCCGACGAAGGGCATGTCATGAAGTTCGCAGTCATCGGCGGTACCGGGCTGATCGGATCGCAGGTCGTCAAGAATCTGAACGCCGCCGGGCACGAGGCGGTGCCGCACTCGCAGTCCACCGGCGTCGACGTCATCACCGGCCAGGGGCTGGACGAGGCGGTGGAGGGAGCCGACGTCGTCGTCAACCTGACCAACTCGCCGACCTTCGACGAAGCCTCCCCGGCCTTCTTCCAGACCTCGATGGACAACCTGCTGGCCGCGGCTCAGCGGGGCGGCGTCGGCCACTTCGTGATCCTCTCGATCGTCGGCGTGGACCAGGTGCCGGAGCTGGACTACTACCGGGCCAAGGTGCTCCAGGAGGAGATCCTCGCGGCCGGGCCGATCCCGTACTCGATCGTCCGGGCGACGCAGTTCATGGAGTTCATGGACGCCACCATGTCCTGGACCTCCGACGCCGAGACCGTCCGGCTGCCCGCCACGCCGATCCAGCCCATCGCCGCCAAGGACGTGGCCGCCGCGGTGGCGGAGGTCGCCGCGGGCACCCCCATTCGCGGCATTCACAACATCGCGGGCCCCGAGGTCTTCACCCTGGACGAGCTGGGCCGGATCACCCTGTCCCACACGGGCGACGACCGCACCGTCGTCACCGACCCCACCGCCGGCATGTTCGCCGCCGTCAAGGGCGACGTCCTCACCGACAAGGGCGCCCACCTCGCCACCACCCGCTACACCGACTGGCTCTCCTGACGCGGCCTGCCGTGGCGGGAGCGGACGAGACGCCGGCCCGTCCGGCGTCACCGCCCCGCCGGGCGGGGCTCGATGCGGGGCTCGACGTTGTGGTTGAGCCGGAAGACGTTGTCCGGGTCGTACAGGGCCTTCACCCCGGCCAGGCGCTGGTAGTTCTCGGCGCCGAACCCCTCGATGACCCGGTCCCGGCCCTCCCTGCCGATGAAGTTGAGGTAGACCGCGCCGCGGGACCACGGCCGGACGTCGGCGCGGGTGTCATGGGCCCATTGCCGTACGCGGGCGTCGTCGGCCGGGTCGTCCCACAGGCCGAAGGGGTGCACGATCCAGGCCGCCCCGCGCCAGGGCAGCGGATAGTCGGAGGGTCCCCCGCTCACCGCTCCGCCCTGGGGGAACAGCACGTGCTGGGAGGGGGAGGGGACGACCATGTCGGAGGCGCGCGAGCAGAAGCGGTCCACCGCCTGGTCCGGAAAGGAGTCGAGGTATTCCGCGGACCAGTAGTTCCGGTAGCCGGGCGGGTCGTCGAGCATGCACTGCAGATCCGCGTAGGGCAGCTCCGTGATCATTTCCGCGTCGTGGCCGAGTCGCAGCAGGGGAGCGGAGATGGCGCGGGCCTGCTCCTCGTGGCCGGTGTACGTGATGAGCACCGCGCAGACGAGGGTGTCGACCATGTCGTCGGGAACGAACTCCTCCGGCGGGCCGGTGAGATAGAGCAGCCCTCCGCCGACCTGGCCCGGCGCGGACGCGAAGAAGTCGCGGTAGGCGCGCGCCACGGCCGGACCCGCTTCCGGGCGCCACAGCAGCAGCATCGCCGTCATGGTGGTGAGCGGATGGAGCCGGAGGGTGAAGGCGGTGGCCACGCCGAAATTGCCGCCACCGCCGTGCAGGGCCCAGAACAGCTCCGGGTGCTCCTTCTCGTCCACGTGCAACTGGTCGCCCTGCGCCGTCACCAGCTCCACGGACAGGAGGTTGTCGCAGGCCAGACCGAAGGCGCGGTCCAGAAAGCCCGCGCCACCGCCCAGTACGAAGCCGCCGACCCCGGTGGTGGACACCCGGCCTCCGGTCGTCGCCAGGCCGTACGGCTGCGTCGCCCGGTCGAGCCCGCTCATGATCGCGCCGCCGCCGACCGTGGCCGTACGGGCGACGGGGTCGACCGTCACCCCGTCCATCCGGCGCAGGTCGATGACGAGACCGTCGTCCACGAGGGACATCCCGGCCACGCTGTGTCCGCCGCCGCGCACCGCGATCGGCAGACCCTGGTCGCGGGCGAAGCGGATCGCGTGGGCGACGTCCTGTGCGGTCTCGCATTGCGCGATGGCGGCCGGGCGCCGGTCGATCATCGTGTTGAAGATCTTGCGGGCCTCGTCATAGGCCGCGTCGCCCGGCGTGATCACGTCGCCGACGAGACGCTCGCCGAGGTCGGTGAGGGCTGCGCCGTAGCTGCCAGCGGCTGCCATGGGGACCACTCCCCGGAGTGATGGCCGGCTTCATGTCCGTTGCCGACCTCCCCTCAAGCGTAGCGAGCGGTGCGGTCGGGGGCGCGTCGAGAAGGGTGCGCAGCGGGCCCCGGGCGTGCCCCGCAACCGAGCGCCGCTTACCCGAACGGCGCTCAACCGAACGCCGCCAGGGAGACCGGCTGCCACTCCCGCCACGTCGCCAGGCGCTCCTCGTAGAGATCGGCGACATCGGTGAAGGACTTGCCGAGGAAGATCCTCAGCGGGGGCCGTTCCGCGTCGACGATCCGGAGAATCGCGTCGCGGGTCGCCCGCGGGTCACCGACCTCGAAATCCACCGCGGTGGCCTCGTGGACTTCGGCGTAGTCCGGGTGCCGCTCACTGTGCCGCGCCCCGCGCTCCAGCCAGTCGGTGGCATAGGGGCCGGGCTCGACGTTGGTGATATGGATGCCGAAGGCCGCCACCTCCTGTGCCAGGGACTCCGACAATCCCTCAAGGGCCCATTTGGAGGCGTGGTACGCGCCGATGCCGGGGAAGGCCCGTACGCCGCCCTCGCTGGTCACCTGGAGGATCCGTCCCGATCGCTGCGACCGCATGAGGGGCAGAACGGCCTGTGTGACCCACACCGCGCCCAGGAAGTTGGTCTCCAGCTGGGCCCGGAGTTCGTCCTCGGTCAGCTCCTCGACCATGCCGAAATGCCCGTAGCCGGCGTTGTTGACGGCGATGTCCAGCGAACCGAAATGCGCATGGGCGCGCCGCACGGCCGCATCCACCGCGGCGCGGTCGGTGACATCGAGCCGCAGTGGCAGCACCGCATCGCCGTACCGCTCGACCAGAGGGGTCAGCCGGCTGACATCCCGGGCCGTCGCCGCCACATGATCGCCGCGTTCCAGCGCGGCGTCCGCCCACTCGCGGCCGAACCCCCTCGAGCTGCCCGTGATGAACCACGTCTTCGCCATGATGATGAGTGCTCCCTGTGATGGTCTGGCTGCTGTCGCTCCTCCAGCGTGCGACGGGTCTGGGCATTCCACCAGCGAAGGTCTGGTATAGGAGACATGCGGTTCCGGAATGTGTCAGAGTGGTGGCATGGCCGAGCTGTCCCTCACCGGTCTCCGCGTCGTCCGGGCCGTCGTCGACACCGGATCGTTCACCGCCGCGGCCGACGCACTCGGATACACCCAGTCGGCGGTGTCCCGTCAGGTGGCGGCGATGGAAGCCGCCGCGGGCGCACCGCTGTTCGTCCGGGGCGCCCGTGGGGTGACGCCCTCACCCGCGGGTATGGTGCTCGCCCGCCGGGCCGCGACGGTCCTCAGCGAGATCGACGCCGTCGGCGCGGACCTCGCCGGGCTGACGGACCATGTCACCGGACGCGTCTCCATCGCGGCCTTCCCCTCGGCCGCCGCCGTGCTCGTCCCCCGGACCCTGGCCCGGCTGCGCGACGACCATCCGGCGCTGATCGTCGAGTTCGGCGAGGCGTCCTCGCCCACCCAGCTCCGCCAACTCCGCGCCCACCGCATCGATGTCGCGGTGATCGGCGTGGGAGCGGATCTGCCCGGCTACGCATTCGACGGACTGCGCCGCGATCTGCTCCTCGACGGCGGCCTGCTGCTCGCCGTCCCCGCGAACCACCGGTTCGCCGGTCGCGGAACCATCCCGGTCACCGAGCTCAGGGACGAGCCCTGGATCGTCGGCAAGGGCCTCCGCGACGACCCCCAGTTCGGCGCCTGGCCCACCCTCGACCACCCGCGGATCGCCTACGCCGCCCGCGAATGGCCCACCCGCCTCGGCCTCGTCGCCACCGGTCTCGGCATCGCCGTACTCCCCGAAGTGGCCGCCGCCGCGATCCCCGCCGGCGTCCGCACCGTCCGCGTCGACGACCCCGCCTGGCTCGGCCGGGCGATGGTCGCCGTCACGGCCCGCGACCGCTCTCCCGAGGTGACGGCCACCGTGGAGGCGCTGCGCCAGGAGGCCGCACAGCTGCGTGCGACACCCTGACGCCGGGGCGCGACCGTGCGGGCACATGCCAGCGCCCCCGGGGATTGGCGCGGGGGCGCGAGCGGGCTCGATCGCGGCGAGAGGCCACACCTGGGGAGAGGGGGCTCGCGCTCGGCATGGGTCGAACCTGGTTGTGACGGTAGGCCCGTGATGCTGTGTGTGTCACGGGTCGCGCACAAGACTGCCCGTATGAGGTCCTGATACGGCCCCCGCCGGGGCCTGATCGGCATGGGTCGGTCGGCTGGGCCGGGAGCTCATCGAGGGCTGTGGTGGCCGGGGCCGGGGGCGCCGGATTGGCCCGGTGGGCGTGGGGCCGTCGCGGGGCGGGCGGCTGTGCCCCGAGTGTCCCTGAGGCCCCGTGGCCGACGGCCGTGGCCCGCCCCGTTGAGCGGGATCAGCGACTCCAAGGTGGAGCCCCGCACCCAGGCGCCGAGGAGGTTGCGGTGCATGGCGACGATCTCGTGCTTCACCGCGAGCCGCTCCGCCTCCCGGGTGAAGTCGCAGGTGGCGACGAACACCGCCACGTCCGCGGCGTGTTCGGCCTTCGCGGTGCCGAGGAACTTCTGCATATCGCCGCTCGGCACGGTGCGATGGGGTGCGTAGTGCTTGCACTGGATCACCAGCCGGCGCCCGTCGGGCATCCGGCCGACGACGTCGGCGCCCAGGTCACCCGACTTTCCGGAGACGACGACCTGGGTGCAGCCGTCCCGGCGGCACAGCTCGGCGACGTACCGTTCGAACCGCTGCCAGGTCATGGCGTCGACCTCGGCCATGGACCGCTCGCGCGCCGCGTTCTCCTCCTCGGTCTGCCAGGCGCGGTGTTCCGCCACGGTGCGCAGCTGCGTACGCCGCAACCACCAGCCGACGCCGCCGAGCAGGCCGATGAGGATCGCCCCGACGACGTACGGCCACACCGTCTTCCAGAGCAGGGCCAGCGCGAGGAGTGCCACCGCGCCGCCGCTCCAGGCCGTGCGGTGCAGCCGTGCCTTCGCTCGCCGTAAGGCCGCTTTACGTCGGCGTTGCCGTTGCCGTAACCGCTGCCCTCGTCGTCGCACGGCCATCGCGCCCGCCCCCCTGTCGGCTCGTTTACCGGCAGTCTCGGGAATGGCGAGACGCCCCGCAAGACCGCCTTATGGGCCGCCGGACCGGGTCTGCCGTGGGCGAATCTGCCGCGGGCCGAGATTCCTTACCGCGCAAGCGAATGGGGCCCATGGTGAAAGGACCGCGGCGGTGTGCGTCGCGGTACGCACAGGCGGCACTCACAGGGAGGTCCGATGGGAACATTCGGAGCATTCACCACCGGCTGGGAGCCGGGGCCTATTCCGCGAGCCGCGGAGGGGGACACGGCACCCACGCGGTTCGACGATCACCTCGCCTCGCAGCTGCTGACCCAGCGCATCGTCTTCCTCGGGACGCAGGTGGACGAGGTGTCCGCGAACCGGGTGTGCGCGCAGATGCTGCTGCTGTCGGCCGAGGATCCGCGGTCGGACATCAACCTCTACATCAACAGCCCGGGCGGTTCGGTGACGGCGGGGCTGGCGATCTACGACACGATGCGGCTGATTCCGAACGACGTCTCCACGCTCACCATGGGATTCGCCGCGAGCATGGGGCAGTTTCTGCTCACCGTCGGAGCGCCGGGAAAGCGCTACGCACTGCCGAATTCCCGCATCATGATGCATCAGCCGTCCGCCGGTATCGGCGGGAGCACGGCCGATATCGCGATTCAGGCCGAGAACCTGGAATTCATGAAGCGGTCCATCGAGCGGATCACGGCGGAACACACCGGACAGAGCGTGGAGACCATTTCCCGCGACGGCGACCGCGACCGGTGGTTCACGGCGGAGCAGGCGAAGGAGTACGGAATGGTCGACCGGGTCCTGGAGTCCCTCGCGGACGTACGGCCGGCCGGGGCGCGACGCAGGATGGGGATCTGACATGGGGCAGTACACGATTCCGACCGTCGTCGAGCGCACCACGCAGGGGGAGCGCGCGTACGACATCTACAGCCGGCTGCTGTCCGAGCGGATCATCTTCCTCGGCACGGAGATCGACGACGGCGTGGCCAACGTCGTCATCGCGCAGCTGCTCCACCTCGAATCGTCGAGCTCGGAGCAGGAGATCGCGATCTACATCAACTCACCGGGCGGCTCGTTCACCTCGCTGATGGCGATCTACGACACGATGACGTTCGTGTCCGCGCCCATCTCGACGTTCTGTGTGGGGCAGGCGGCCTCGACCGCGGCGGTGCTGCTGGCCGGGGGAGACCCCGGGCGGCGGTTCGTGCTGGAGCACGCCCGGGTGCTGCTGGGGCAGCCGGTGAGCGGCGGTCAGCAGGGCACGGTCTCGGACCTCAGCCTGCAGGCCAAGGAGATGCTCCGGATCCGCTCGCAGGTCGAGGAGGTGCTGGCCCGCCATACGCCCCACGACGCCGCCACGCTCCGCGCCGACATGGACCGCGACAAGGTCTTCACGGCGCGGGAGGCGGTGGCGTACGGGCTCGCCGACGAGGTGCTGAGCCGGCGGGCGGGCCGGGGTTTCTGAGCGCGTTCCTTCGAACCTCCCGGCCCATCGGACTCCGGACTCCGGGCTCCGGACTCCGGACTCCGGACTCCGGACTCAGGCGGGGAGGTTCCACCTGCCGGTGTGCTCTCCGTTGGTCTGCAGGAGCGAGTCCATCTGGTACGTCACGGCCGTGATCTTCGCGTCCTGCGGCACGTTGAAGATCACCCAGCCGGTGGCCTTGTCGCCGGGCTGGAGGATCATGGTGAGGTCCATGGACTCACCGGCGGTGGGGCTACCGGGCTTGCCGGGGTACACCTTCCCGGTCGAGTCGACGACCTTCGCCCCCAGGTTGCCGGGGTCGTCGTAGGTGGCGTCGCCGGTGCTGAGGATCGTGAACTCCGTGGCGACCAGGCGCTGTCCGTCGGGGGCCGCGAAGGCCTCCAGCGCCGGTTTGGCGTGGTCCTCGTACTTCTTCAGCGTGACGTCGGCCTGGACGTTGGTACCCGTGGAGCCCATACCGGGCAGGCCCTCCAGCGAGAGGGTGTCACCGACCTTGGCGGCACTCTGCGTTGTGCTGGTGGGCGCGGCGTCCGGCGTCCGCCGGCCGTCGGACGCGGCGGCGCCGCCGGAACCGGCGCTCTTCGTGGCCTCGGCCTTGTTGCTGTCCCCGTCCGAACCCCCGCACGCCACGAGGGCGGCGGCGAGCACGACGGCCGCGGCGGCGGATGTGATGGAGCGATGCATGGAATTCCCCCGTAGTTGCCAGTGGAGCCGGCGGGTGTGGCGACACAGGAATTGTGAGGGCCTGGTGTGGGGGTGGCGTGTCTTTCCTGTCACCAAACGGCATCAGAGGGATGCGGCGGGCGGCGGTACGGCGGCGGGCCCGGACGGCCCGCCGCCTCTCCCACGGCGACCAGCCCCTCATCGCCGCGCCCCTGCGCCAGGTCATCACCGACCGCTTGCACGGCCCTGCCCCTCTACCTCGACCTGTCGACGGACAACCTCGTACAGCTCTGTAGCCTCGTTGGCGACTGCCCGTGGCTTTACCCTCCCGCGCGGCTGGTCAGTCGTCCTGGGCGTCCTCGTGCAGGCGCTGGGCGAGGTCGTCGGCCCAGTCCCGGGCCCAGTCCCGCAAGGTGGACGTGTCCCTCTCGGTGAGCCCGTAGGCGATGAATTCGTCGTCCTCGTACCACTCCGCGCCCGCCAGGCGGGCGGCCGTGCGCCTGGACGGCGTACCCGCCGGTGATGACCAGGGGGTAGGGGGCGCCGATGGCCAGGATGTCGGAGAGGAGCCGGCGGTGCAGGTGGCTGAGGTTCACGCTGCGGCTGCCGGGCGGGCGGCGGCCAGCTCGGGAAAAGCCTCTTCCCATACGTCGCGGATGGCGCGGCTGATCAGCGTGCGCAGGACGGGCCACTGGTTTATCAGGAGGTCCCGGTTCAGCAGGGCGATCAGGCCGCCGTGCTGCCCTTCGGCCAGCACGGTGCGGTACATGCTCATCCGCGACCGCGGCCGGTCCAGATCGAACCGCGTCAGACCCGACCACGCCACATGCAGCGGCAGTTGGACGGAGCCGTGCGCCGGCCCGGCCAGTTCGCCTAGCGCGTCGGGAAGCCTTCGCACATAGCGCTGCCGCAGCACCTCGGCAGCAGGCGGTGACGGCTCGGCGGCAGACATAGCGGACATGTACCCAGTGTATGAGTGATGAGATCGCAGCTCGTGGCAGAGGGCGCCCTGCGAGCCCGCGGATCCCCAGAACGGCCGGCCTACCGGCCAGGCCACGGCACATGGGAGAGCTCGGCATGCCTCATCGCTCCCGGAAGGTACTCCGACATGGCCTGCTGCGGATGTGCGGCCGCGAGGGCCATCCCACCCCACTCGGCGCCGGGCTCGCCGAGTACGGCCGCATCGACAGGAGCTCAAGCGGGCGGCGGGACCGGGGGCCATACGCCCATCCACTGTTCGGCGCCCCACGCCTCGTACCGTTGCACCTCGGTGAACCCCAGCTTCGCCGCGAGGCGCATCGAGCGGGTGTTGGCGGTCTGGGTGCAGAGCACCACCGGATGGCCCGGAAGCGCGTCGGCGAACCAGCCGAGCGCCGCCGTGCACGCCTCGGCGGCGTAGCCGTGGCCCCATGCCTCCGGCAGGAGCAGGTAGCCGAGTTCGGCCTCCCCGGCATCCGGGCGGACATGACTCCGGCGCTCCGCGTCGCGCCGGTTGAGCTCGATGGTGCCGATCATCGCTCCGTCGAGCTCGATCACGAAAAGGCCGGGGCGCCTCTCGGGCGTCTCGGGCAACGTGCGCTCGCACGCATCACGCGGTCGAGGGCCACCGAGGTAGGTGTTCACCTCCGGCGAGCTGAACAGCTCGATGAACGCCGCACGGTCCCGGGCCTCGGACTCGCGGAGCACGAGCCGCTCCGTCGTGATCGGGGCAGGTGGCCAGGCGATGGACCCCGGTTCAGTCATGGTGGGCAACTTATCGAACGCTCGTCGAGCGGCACGTGCCGCGGCTACGAAGGCGTTGTGTGTGCGGCGCGGGCGAGGCCGTCGCGTCGGTCGGGGGCGGCCCGGGCGGGCCGGTGCCTCGGGCGCGGGGCGTCGGGCGGCGATGTCACGGTGTCTCAGGCGGCGAGCCGTACCTCGCCCTGCCGCCCCGCGTGCCGGGACCCGCGGTCCGTGACGGAGGTGGGGGACGCGACGGAGGTGGCCGACGTGAGGGAGCCGGCGGAGGCGACGGACGTGAGGGACGCGACCGACACCACCGCGCCGTCGCGCCGCCGCCGCGGGCCGGAGACGAGTCGGATCAGCTCGCCCTGGGCCATGGCGAGGAGGTCGGCCAGGCTGAGGCCGAGCGCGCGGGCGGCGGCCGCGAGGACCTCGGACGACGCCTCCTTGCGGCCCCGTTCGAGTTCGGAGAGGTACGGCATCGAGATCCGGGCCGCCTCGGCCACGTCCTTGAGCGTGCGCTGCTGGGCCAGCCGCTCGCGCCGCAGCACGCCTCCGACGAGATCCCGCAGCAGGGGCTCCTTCACCGGCTCCCGGCCCGGCTGCTCCCGCCGGACAGGGCCGCCCGGGGCAACCGGGCCGCCCGGGGCAACCGGGGCAACCGGGGCGGCCGGAACGGCGGGGCCCGCCGCGGGGGCTCCGGCGGCCTCGGCGGTGGCCCCGGCCTGGGGTGCCGGGTCCGTGGTGGCCGGACGCAGGGGAATGACGCGGGCTCGGTTCGACGCGTGGCTGCTCACCCCCTCAGGGTAGGAGCGTCGCGCCCGACGGGAAGGGGGCGGCGCTCTGCCCTTGGCGAACCGCTCATACGTTCGAGTGTCTTCCTCGGTTCGCCGCGACCCCGTTGTCAGTGCCCGGCTCTACCGTATGGCTGTCCTTATTCACGCTTGCTGGGCTGCTTGCGTACTCGGACACGGCGGGGGCCGGGCCCAACAGCGCGGGCCCGGCCCCCGGCGGAAGCCGGGGGCCGGTTGCGCCAGTTGCGCGTGGTCAGGAAGTGAGGCGCAGCTCCGGCGGATAGCCGGTCCAGCGCAGCGGCGCGGGCAGATGCGCCATGTCGTTGGAGAAGAGCACCGAGGGCGGACGGCCGGGCGGGGGATAGCGGATGACCGTCAGCGCCGCGTTGCACTGGTTGAGGCCGAGCCAGCGCCACTTCGGGGCGTCGAGCGCGGCTCGGACCAGCCAGCCGATGAGGAAGTTATGGGTGACGACCAGCTCATGGCGGTCCTCGGGGCCGTCCACGGGCCCGGTGAAGCGCTCCTCGGCGGTACGGGCCAGCAGCGGGCCGCGAGCGCGCTCATCGGGTGGAAAGCGATGGACGAAGTCGAGCAGGAAGTCCGCGGAATCGGCGGGCAGTTCGGCTCGGCGGGGCGTGTACGGCACATAGTCGCCCGCCGGTTCGCAGGCATGGGCGGGTACGCCGTCGAGCCGGTCACCGATCAGCCGGGCGGTCTCGGCCGCCCGGGGCAGCGGGCCGTGGTGGACCGCCGACAGCGGGACGTCCCGGAGCCGCTCGCCGAGCAGCGCGGCCTGGCGGCGGCCGGTGGGGGTGAGCCCGTCTTCGTCCGGCGTGGCCTCGCCGTGGCGGGTCAGATAGAGATAGCGGGTGGCGTGGGTCGCGGTCATGGTCCCTGTCCGTCGAGAGTCGCTGGAAAGGACGGCCATCGCGGGGGAGCGGTTCCGGGCGCCCGGTGCCGAGTGGTGCTTCCAGCCCGGCGCACCTTCCCGGCGGCGCCCTCGGTCAGCCCCCTACCGCCGGTCCGTGGACTTCCGGTCGCCTTCGGGCGGGCGGGGCTCGTCCGGGGCGAGGCGGAAGACGGCTTCGGCCAGTTGGGCGCAGACGTGTTCGATCTGGCGGCGGGTGGCGTTCCGTTCGGTGATGATCGCCGACAGCAGCAGGGCCGTCAGGGCCGTCGAGCCGTTGAACGCCTGGAGGGTGACCATCCGGGCCGGCAGCGCATGGTGGGAGAACGGACCGGTGCCCTCCGCCGTCGCGGCGATCGCGAGGACCGAGACGATGAGCGAGCACGGGGCGGCGCCCGCGAGTTGGAAGCGCAGGGCGGCCCAGATCAGGAAGGGGAAGACGAGGAAGAGCAGGCTGACCTCGGTCCGCGTGGCGACCAGGGTGACGGCCGCCGTGCCCAGCAGCAGGACCGCGGCCTCCAGCAGGCGGTACGGGCTGACGTCACGGGGCAGCCGGACGCGGCGGAGCAGGCGGTGGAGCACCAGCAGCAGGGGGGTGATCACCAGCACCCCCATCGCGTCGCCCGTCCACCACACCGACCAGGCGGTCCAGAAGTCGCCCACCGGAAGCGCGCCCGACACGATGAGCGCGGCGGTCCCCACGGTGGCGCTGATCAGCATGCCCGCCAGGGCGCCCAGGAAGACCAGGACCAGCGCGTCCCGCAGCCGGTCCAGGGCGGGTCGGAAGCCCACCCGCCGCAGCAGCAGATACGAGCAGATCGGGGCCAGGGTGTTGCCCACGACGATCGCGAGGACCGCCAGGGGCGAGGGGCCGATGGGGGCGTTGACCGCGACGGCCCCGAGAGCGATGCCCGGCCAGGCCATGGGCCCAAGCGTCAGCAGACAGGCCAGGGCGATGCCGGTCGGCGGCCACAGCGGGGTCACCTGATCGCGCACCAGCTCCTGCAGCAGTCCGATCCAGGCGCCCGCGTAGTAGAGGGCGGCGACGGCCACGAGCCGCAGCGCCGTGGCACCGTTGCGCCGGAAACCGTTGTTCCGCCGGATCCCCGTATCGCGCGCCACAGCGGCCATCCCACTACGCGCGCCCGCGGCCGGCGCGGCTGACACGCGGCCACCGGGGCGGGCTCGCCCGTACGCAGCACAGGCCCGCCCGTACGCAGTGCGGCCTCGCCCGTACGCAGCACAGACGCTTCCGCACGCGGCACGGCCTCGCCCCACACACCACAGCGCACACAATTTCACGGCTTGACTTAAGGCTCGTATTGACACCGGAATCCCATGGTCATACCGTCCTCAAAACCGCGGTACGGACCAACCAACGAGCCGGTGACGAGGACTCGTTGGAACGCGCCGCGACCGCCCTGTGACCGCACCGGGGCGCTCTTCCCCACCCCACGAGGAGAGGCTTCCGTGATGCGAGAACCGGCACGATGGGCGAGACGCTCCAGACCCCCGAGGCCCGCCCGATCCCCGAGAGCGGCTCTGCTGGCCGTCTTCGCGCTGCTCACCGCGGTGTGCGGCTCGCTGGCCACGGCCCCCGGGGCGAGCGCCAAGGCCGCGGCGCTGCCGACGGGCTGGGCCACCGCCGTCAACAAGGGCAGCGGCAAGTGCGTGGACGCGCGGGGCGCGGCGACGGTGAACGGCACCGCCGTCCAGCAGTACGCCTGCAACAACTCCGCCGCCCAGCTGTGGAAGTTCGAGGACACCGGCGACGGCTACGTCCGCGTCGACAACCGCAACGACTCCGCCCAGGCGTGGGACATGACGGATGTGTCCACGGCCGACGGCGCCCCCGTCCAGCTGTGGACCTACGGCGGCGGCGACAACCAGCAGTGGCGCGCCGTGGACGAGGGCGGCGGGGCGTATCACTTCGTCAACCGGCACAGCGGCAAATGCCTCGATGTGCCCAGCGCCTCCACGCAGGACGGGGTGCAGCTCACGCAGTACACCTGCAACGGCAGCGCCGCCCAGTCCTTCCAGGTGGCCGCCGCGCCCGAGCAGCCGGGCGACGGCCCCGACCTCGGCCCGAACGTCGCCGTCTTCGATCCGACGATGCCCGCGTCGACCATCCAGGGCCGGCTGAACTCCATCTTCCAGCAGCAGGAGCGGAACCAGTTCGGCTCCAACCGCTATGCGGTGCTCTTCAAGCCGGGCACCTACAGCGCCGACGTCAATGTGGGCTTCTACACGCAGGTGCTGGGCCTGGGGATGTCACCGGACGATGTGACCATCAACGGCGCGGTGCACGCCGAGGCCGACTGGTTCCAGGGGAACGCGACCCAGAACTTCTGGCGCGGCGCGGAGAATCTGTCGGTCACTCCCTCCTCGGGCACCGACCGATGGGCGGTGTCCCAGGCCGCGCCGTACCGCCGGATGCATGTCCGCGGTTCGCTGCAGCTCGATGACGGGGGCTGGTCGAGCGGCGGGTTCATGGCCGATACGAAGATCGACGGCCAGGTGCGCTCCGGTTCGCAGCAGCAGTGGCTCTCCCGGAACACCCAGTGGGGAAGCTGGTCCGGGTCCAACTGGAACATGGTGTTCGTCGGGGCCCTCAACGCGCCCTCGGGGAACTTCCCGAGCCCGCCCTACACGGTGGTGAACCAGACCCCGACCGTCCGCGAGAAGCCCTTCCTCTACGTCGACCAGGCGGGCGCCTACAAGGTCTTCGTGCCCTCGCTGCGGTCGAATTCCCAGGGCACCACCTGGGCCGGTGGCGCTCCGGCGGGTTCGTCGCTGCCCATCGACCAGTTCTTCATCGCCAAGCCCGGGGTCTCCGCGTCGGCCATCAACGCCGCGCTCGCCCAGGGCAAGCATCTGCTGTTCACCCCGGGCGTCTACCACCTCGGCGAGACCCTGAAGGTGACCCGGCCCGACACGGTCGTCCTCGGCCTCGGGCTCGCCACCCTCGTCCCCGACAACGGTGTGACCGCGATGACGGTCGCCGATGTCGACGGGGTCAAGGTGGCGGGGCTGCTGTTCGACGCCGGTACGGTCAATTCCGCCTCCCTGATGGAGGTGGGGCCGAGCGGGGCGAGCGGCAAGCACGCGGCCAATCCGACGTCCCTGCACGATGTGTTCTTCCGGGTCGGCGGGGCCGGGGTGGGCAAGGCGTCCAAGAGCCTGGTGGTCAACAGCTCGAACGTGATCGGCGACCATCTGTGGATCTGGCGGGCCGACCACGGTGACGGCGTCGGCTGGAACACCAACACCGCCGCCAACGGCCTGATCGTGAACGGTGCCGACGTCACCATGTACGGCCTGTTCGTCGAGCACTATCAGCAGTACCAGACGATCTGGAACGGCAACGGCGGCCGGACCTACTTCTACCAGAACGAAATGCCCTACGACCCGCCCAACCAGGGCGCCTGGACGAACGGGAACACCCAGGGCTACGCGGCCTACAAGGTGGGGCCGAACGTCACCAGCCATGAGGCGTGGGGGCTGGGCAGCTACTGCTACTTCAATGTGAACCCCGGTGTCGTCGCGGCCCGCGCCTTCGAGGTCCCCGACACCCCGGGCGTCCGCTTCCACCACATGGTCACCGTGTCGCTCGGCGGCACCGGCACCATCAGCCACGTCATCAACAACACGGGCGGGCCGTCCAATTCCGGCAACAATGTGGCGAATCTCGTGAACTACCCCTAGAACCCCCCGCCCCGCGGACGGCCACATGCCCGCGATACGGCCCCTCCACGGGTCGTATCGCGGGCACGCATATGCGCACCGGGCTTGCCCACCTCTGCCGGAGACGTCACCGTTGAGCCCCACGGGCACGCGCCGCGTCGCCCGTATTCGACTGGGACCGGAGGTGCCATGGGACCGATCGTTCCACCCCTCGTTCCACCGTATGAGACCGTCGGCGACGGGCCGCACCATGTGATGGCGGTGCACGGCTGGTTCTCGGACCGTGCCGCGTACGCCGCGATGCTGCCGCATGTCGACCGGCGCGGATTCACCTATGTTCTGCCCGATCTGCGCGGCTACGGCGAGGCGCGCGACATCCCCGGCGCGTACACCACCGGCGAGGCCGGGCAGGATCTGCTCGCGCTCGCCGATCACCTCGGCTGGGAGCGGTTCTCGCTCGTCGGCCACTCGATGGGCGGGGCCGTCGTCCAGCGCGTCCTGGCGGCCGCCCCGCAGCGGGTCCGCCGGCTGGTCGGGGTCGCGCCGGTGCCGGCCAGCGGAGTGCCGATGGAGGGCGAGCAGTGGCAGCTGTTCGCGGCCGCCGCCGACCACCCGGAGAATCGACGGACCATCATCGACCTGACCACCGGCGGTCGTCACCCGGCCGCCTGGCTGGACCTGATGGTGCGCCACTCACTGGAGCACAGCGAGCCCAAGGCGCTCCGCGCCTGGCTCGACTCGTGGGCGCTGGAGGACTTCCACGAGGACATAGCCGGCGCCCAGGTGCCGGTCCGGATCGTGGTCGGCGCCCACGATCCGGCGCTCACGGCGGAGGTGATGCGGCAGACCTGGCTGCGCTGGTACGTCAACGCCGAGCTGGTGGAGCTGGAGTATGCCGGGCACTACCCCGCCGACGAGACTCCACAGGAACTGGTGCGGGCGGTGGAGGACTTCATCACGGCCGACGCGTAGCCGGCGGTGAGTCGCCGGGGGCGGTCGCGGACGGATCGGTGGAGGGCGAGGTGGAGGACGAGGTGGAGGACGAGCCGGACGGCGAGGCGGAGGCACTGCTGGTGTGCTTCGCCTCGCTCCGCTGGTACTTCTCCTCGCTCTCCCGGTACTTGGGCAGCAGGTCGTTCAAGATCTTGTCGACGTAGTCCTGCGTCTCCAGGATCTTCGGGATGCCGCGGGCCCGAAGCACCGCGTTCGGCCCCGCGTTGTACGCCGCGAGCGCGAGCCGGGTCGCCCCGAGCGTGGTCTTGCCGCCCGGGACCACCTTGACCACCTCGTACAGATGGCACATGTAGCGGGCCTGCGAGGGGATGGCGTCGCGGGGCTCCCAGACATTGGCCTTGCCGTCGCCGTCGCCGTCCTGGCCCCATTCCTTCCAGGTGACCGGGGAGAACTGCGAAATGCCCTGGGCGTGCCCGGAGTCCGCGTCCGGACGCCAGCCGCTCTCCGCGTCGATCTGGGCGGCCAGCAGCGGCACGCTCAGCGGGGTGCAGGCCCGCACCGCCGCCTCCACGACGGGGCGCCGGGCCTCGGGGACCACCGGAAGCTCCGGTTCCGAGGGCGCGGTGAGATGCCGTACGACGAGCACCGCGGCGACGACCAGTGCGAGCCCGGCGACGAACGCCGCGGCCAGCCCGGCGGCGCGGGTCAGCATGCCAGAGGCGGTACGGAAGGGGTACGCATGCAGGGACGGTAGCGGGTCTCGCGGGCCGATCCGTAATCGGTCGCCGACACGGCCCTATCGCGCCTGGTGGACCGGGGGCAGGGGCTGCCCGGCGGGTGCCGCGGGGAGCGGTCCGGCCGCGTTGGCGCCCGGACGCTTCATCACATACGCCGCGCCGGAGCCCGCCGCGAAGAGCGCGAGCACCGAGACCGCCGTGCCGAGCCAGGTGGCGCCCAGCCACTGGCCGCCGATATAGCCGAGGGCCACGCTGTACGCCGCCCAGGCGAGCCCGGCCACCGCGGACCACGGCAGGAATTCCTTCACCCGCCGGTGGGCCGCGCCCGCGCTCAGGCTGACGACCGAGCGCCCCGCGGGCGCGAAGCGGGCTATCACCACGAGCGGACCGCCCCCGCGCACCAGCGCGGTGCCCAACTTCTCCTGTGCGGAGGTGAGTCGGCGGGAACGGGCGATGGCGCGATCGAGCCGGTCGCTGCCGCGCCAGGCCAGCCGGTAGGCGACCATGTCCCCGAGGACGGAGGCGGTCGCGGCGCACAGCATCAGCCCGAACATGGCGGGAAAGTCGGCGGCACCGGCCTGGCGCACCACGCCGACGGCGTCGACGGTGGTGCCGGCGGCCGCGGTGGCGGCGGTGATGACCAGAACTCCGCTGGGCAGGACGGGCAGAAAGACATCGAGCAGGACGGACGCCCCGATCACCGCATAGATCCATGGGGTGTTGGTCAGCGACCCCAGATGTTCCAACAACGTTCTACTCCCGATCCCGGTCCCCCCGCTGCGCATGTCGCCGGGAAGCGGCAGGCGTCAGCCTGTAACAGCCATACAGCGTACGCCTGTGACTGACGAGGATAACGGTAAGGGGCGTCATGAGGTTGTTCGAATCACGCCATGCAGGGCGTTCGACCCTGCATGGCGTGATCGGTCAGGTGATGCTGGATGTCGGTCGAATGCGGAGAAGTGACGCCTATCCGACAGTCGACGGTTCGCGTTGCGTTTCGGGCGCCGCCTCGTTCGCGCGGGCCGAGCCGAATATCCGGTCCAGCGCCCAGGGGCCGGGGCCGGTGAAGACGATCAGCAGCAGCGCCCAGCAGAACATCGCGGCCGCCTCGCCGCCGTTCTGAATGGGCCACAGCTTCTCGGGCTGGTGCTCATGGAAGTACGCGTAGGCCATCGAGCCCGAGGAGATGAACGCCGCGGTGCGGCTGCCGACGCCGAGCATCACGAGGGCGCCGCCGACGAGCTGGATCACCGCCGCGTACCAGCCCGGCCAGGTGCCGGCCTCGACGGTCTTGCCGGTGCCCATCATGCCGCCGAACCAGCCGAGCAGCGACGAGGCGCCGTGGCAGAAGAAGAGCAGTCCGACGACGATGCGGAAGAGGGAGAGAACGTACGGCCTGGCGCCATCGAGCGCCTCGCCGAGGGTGCGGGGGGTGGGGGAAGAAGGCATGGGAGGGGAGCTCCTTGCTCCTGGGGACAGGGAACAGCGGAACGCCAGGTTAGGTTCCCCTCACCTTTTGTTGCAAGTTCAAGTTCATGCCAATGTCGGTGCCCGGGCGCCCTCTTCAAGGCGCCCCAAAAGCCGCTCTTCAGAGCCCCGCCGCGCACATCGGGACACCTTCCTGCAGGGTCTCTCCCGTATGTGCCACGCGCAGCGCCGCGCGTGCTACCGCGTCCGTGTCGCAGAGGGTGACGGAGTTCACGCCCGGCCGCGCGCCCGCGGCCGTCACCCAGTGGACCCCCTCGGTCGGCACCCCGATGGCGAACCGCCGCGGATGCGGGCGGCCGTGGGCGTCGACCAGCCGGTAGGGGGCGGTGGTGACATCGAGGCCGCCGGTCTCGTAGCCCTCCACCCGATGCGGACGGCCCTGCCCGGTCTCCAGCAGATGGATCAGCAACTCATCGGCGGTCCGGCGCACATCCGGCTCCGGCAGCCGCGCCTCGATCAGGGTCGTGGCCACCACCGGCGGACCCGGCACCTCGGCCGACCGGGCGGCGAAACCGGCGCCTTCGGCTCCCGTGTCCGGGCTTTCCAAGGTCACTTCGAGCCGTGGGCCCAGGACCTCCAGGACGCCCGCATCGATCAGCGCGGCCATCTCCTCGATCCGGCGGCGCGGCGGGCCGATCGAGAGAAAGGCGTTCAGCGGGGTGTACCAGCGGTCCAGATGGGCCCGGCGGGACGCCCCCGTCAGCCCGCCGTGGTCGACGATCTGCCGCACCTCGTTGCGGAGGTCGCGCAGCACGTCGAGGGCCGCCTTGACCGGGCCCTCGACATTGCCCAGCCGGGCGTGCGCCACATCCTGGTGGGCGTAGGTCAGCAGCCACCGCCGGAACTCGTCACGCCCCGTGAACCGGCGTCCGCGATACGGCTGGGAGACCGCGTCCCACGACCAGCGCTCCGCGTCCGGTATGCCGTACGCCGTGAGCACGGCGGCCTCTTCGGGGCTGCCGTGCCCGGTGGCCAAAAAGTGACTCCTGAAGCGTGCTGAGGTGTGCGGGGCGGGGGCGCCGGGCTCGGTCCCGGAGCCTTCCGGGGCCGCCGGGGCGCGGGTGTCGGGTGCGCGGAGGGCCAGCAGCGCCTCGTAGTAGACCGTCTCGGCCTCCTTGGCGACCAATGGCCATATCTCGGCGAGGAAGTCCGGCGGATCGCCGGAGTCCGCGCGCTTGCGGAAGTGGCCGAGCACATCGGGGGTCAGCAGCAGCGGGGTGTGCCGCCCGCACGGCCCCTTCGCGTTGTCGCCCCGCGCGTGGTACGGGATGCCGCGCCGCGACCCCGCGTACAGCCGTGGCTCGCGCCCCGAGGGCCGGTAGACCAGACCGCCGCGCGGATGCGGTGCGAAGGTGCCGCCCCGGCCCGCCGTCAGCAGCGCCATATGGTCGAAGAAGTTGAGGCCGAGACCGCGCAGCAGCACCGGTTCGCCCGGCGCGATGGGCGACAAGTCGACATCGGCGGGGTTGGCGGGCGGGTAGTAGCGCAGCCCGTGCCGCTCCGCGTGCGCCGCGTGCCGCCGCTCCGTGGCGTCGCCGGCCGCCGGCAGATGACCCTGCGCCAGGACGACCGCGCGCAGCCCCTCCAGGCGGCTGCCGTCGTCCAGCGTCAGCACCTGCTCGCCGTCGGCCCGCTCCTCCAGCCGTACGGCGCGGGCCCGGTGCGTCCGGACGGTCACGGTCTCCGGCGCGCCCCGCACCACCTCGCCGAACACCCACTCCAGATAGCGGCCGTAGAGCGCGCGGCTGGGATAGTCGTCCGGGCCGAGACCGGGCGCAAGACCGCGCGCCGCGACCCATTCGTACAGACTCGGCCCGGTCCGCACCGGTCCGCCGCATTCGACGCTGGCGTCGGTGAACAGGGTCACCTGCGAGGCCACGGTGTTCATCAGCAACTCGGCCGGCTGGGCGGTGCGCCACACCCGTCCCGCACCGGGCGGCGAGGGGTCCACCAGGTGCACCGTCAGCGGGGTGCCGGGCGCCAGTTCCGGGGCCGAGGCGCACAGGCGCTCCAGCACGCTGGTGCCGCGCGGCCCGGCGCCGACGACGGCTATCGCGTGAGGGTCTCCGGCCAAGGTCGTGTCTCCCGGGGCAGATGTGACGCAGGATGCGCGCCCATCATGCCGCTCGCTCCACACGAATCGACCCGGTCTCCGGAACGTACGGCTCCGTTGTGGCCTGTATCACGTGACGTACGGCGCGGAACGGTATCCAAGGGACCCGAGGGACCCGAGGACCCGACTACCCGGCCCAGTCCGTCTCCAGGGCCGTCACCAGCCGGGCACCGCCGCCCGAGGCGTCCGACCGCGCCTGGTCCAGCCGCAGCTGGGCGCTACGGCCCTGGAGGGTCAGCGTCATCAGTTGGTTGCCGAACCAGGGCCCGCCCGTCTTGTGCCACGTCAGGCGGGAGCCCGGCACCCGCCCATGGCGCCGGAAGAGCCGGCCCAGGGCGCGGCCCGCCGCGCTCCAGCCGAAGCGGAAGCCGAGCCGTATCGAGGCGTAGATGCTGTTGTGGACCGGCGAGCAGGTCAACTGCCGCACCTGGCTGCGGGGCGGCCGGGACGACCACCGCGACCAGTCCGGCGCGGCGACATAGGCGTGGTGCACATCGCCGGAGAGCACACTGATCGTGGCCGGTGCCCCCGGCGCGCCGCCCACCGCGGCGATGGTGTCGGTGAGCGCGTCGAAGGACTCGGGGAACGCCGCCCAGTGCTCCAGATCGCCGCGCTGCCGCAGATCCTCGCCGATCCGCGCCCAGCGCCCACCGCGTCTGCCGCCGCACACCGAGGCGTTCCACGCCTCCACGTCATGCACGAAATGCGGCAGCAGCCAGGGCAGCGAGGTGCCGAGCAGCAGGTGGTCATAGCCGCCGAAGGCTCCGGGCCGTTCCTGACCGGGGGCCCCGGGCCGTTCCTGGCCGGGGTGGCCGGGGTGTTCCTGGCCGGGGTGGCCGGGGTGGCCGCCCGTGCCCTCCATGGCCTGCTCGCGCACCCAGGCGAACTCCTTCTCGGACAGCATCGCCCGCCGCCCCTCCTCCAGCACCCGCGCCGCGCGGGTGTCGACCATCAGCAGCCGGGTGCGGCCGAAGTCACGGCGGTAGCTCCAGCGGGTGTACGACGGATCGGCGTCGGCGCGGGTGGCGAACTCCCGCAGCGCCTGGGTGCCGTCCTCGGCCGTGCGCACCTGTGCGTAGAGCGGGTCGGCGGCCAGTTCGGTGGGCGAGAGGTTGCCCAGGTGCTGATGGACCCAGTAGGACATCAGGCCGCTCAGTATCCGCTCCCGCCACCACGGGGTGGCGCGCATCCGGCGCTGCCACGCCTCGCTGGTGTTCCAGTCGTCGATGACATCGTGGTCGTCGAAGATCATGCAGCTGGGGACGGTGGAGAGCAGCCAGCGCACCTCGGGGTCCAGCCAGGACTCGTAGTAGAGGCGGGTGTACTCCTCGTAGTCCGCGACCTGCTCGCCCGGCGGCTCGCTCAGATCGCGGCGGGTGGCCAGCCAGCGGCGGGTCTCGGCGGAGGTCTCGTCCGCGTACACCTGGTCGCCCAGCAGCACCAGCACATCGGGGCGCGGGCGCTCGGGGGCGCCGGCCAGCGCCTGCGCCAGGGTGTCGAGCGCGTCGGGCCCGACGGGGTCGTGCGAGGCGTCGGACGGCGGCGCAGCCCACCGGCAGGAGCCGAAGGCCACGCGCACGGGCGCGTCCGTCCCCGGGGCGGGGGTGCGGATGGTGCTGTCGGGGAAGGGCGAGTCGGGCAGCGGCCAGACCTGCTCACCGTCGAGCAGCACCCGGTAGGCGGTCTCCGTGTCCGGCCGCAGCCCGGTGACCGGGATCAGGGCGTAGTGGTGGCCGGCGATCTGCCAGGTGCGGGCGGTGCCGCCCGCACCGTCGGCGCACCGCACCTCGGCCTCACAGGCCCGGTCGGCCTCGACCCAGACGGTCGCGCCGGTGCCGGTCTCCCAGTCGACCTGGCGCAGTAGTGGTCCCAGCCGCAGCCCGGCCATCCGGACCTCCTCCGTCGTTCTCTGATGTGCTCGTCATGCGTACGGTACGGAACGACGGAGGAGGTGCGGCGTTCCACCCGGCGGAGTGCCGGTTGGCAGGCCGATCGGTAGGCCGGTCGGTACGCCGTCTCAGCAGCCGTTGAGGATGCCGCTGAGCGCGGACTTCTCGGCCGAGTCGAGGCTGAGTTTGTACGTGTACTTCACCGAGACCCACATGCGGGCGTACATGCAGTGGTAGGCGGTCCGGGGCGGCAGCCACTCGCCGGGGTCCTGGTCGCTCTTGGACTGGTTGACGTTGTCCGTCACGGCGATGAGCTGGGAGTGCGTCAGGTCGTTGGCGAAGGCCTGGCGCTGGGCGGTGGTCCAGCTGTTGGCGCCGGACTTCCACGCCTCGGCGAGCGGGACCATGTGGTCGATGTCCACGTCGGAGGAGGCGGTCCAGGTCTCGCCGTCGTACTCGGAGTACCAGGAGCCGCTGGTGGCCGCGCAGCTGGAGTTGGTCTGCACGTTGGTGCCGTCGCGCTTGAGGACCTCCTCGCGGGTGTCGCAGGAGCCGCTCTGGGTGATCCAGTGGGGGAACTTGTCGCGGCTGTAACCGTCGGTGGAGCCCTCGGCCTTGACGGTCAGCGAGGCCAGCTGGGTGCGGGCGGTGGCGGCGCTCGGCGGGGTGGGCGGGGAGGCCTGGGCGGTGGGCCCGCTCATGACGATCGTGCCCAGCAGGGCGACGAACCCGCTGAAGACGGAGGCGCGACGCGCGTAGACGCGGCGGCGAGTGGGATGACGGTGCATGTCTGACATGCGAACTCCCTTGAGGGTGGGGGGTCGTTGGCCGCTGGTGCCCGGCCATGCTTGCGACGCCGGGTTTCCGTGGGGTGGGCGCCAGGTAACAGAGTGACGACGCGGTCATGTCAACGCAAGGGGTTCCAGGGGGTGGTTGGGGCCAGGTATGCGATCCGGCGTGGCGGTCGCGCGCCGCGCGTTGGCCGCGTGGTGGCCGCGTCGTGGCCGCGTGGTGCGTGCGCCCGCCCGCGCGGTGGTGGGTGTTTGCCGCCGGTCAACGCGGTGGGCGGGGTGGGTGCTTGCCGCGTTGCTGTCGGCCGCTGTCGGCGGTTGTGGACCGCCGTCGGCCGTTGTCGCCCGCCGTCGCCCGCCTCGGCATCGCGGCGCGCGCCTGCGCGCTGCGGTGCGCGCTGCGGCGAGGCGTGGGGGCGGGACTCGCGTCGGGGCGGGACTCGGGTCGGGGCGGGACTCGGGTCGAGGCGGGACTCGCGTCGGGCCGCCGGACCGGGCGCCCGACGCGAGATCGTCCGCCCGGCGGCCCCGGACTGTGGGGCTGGTCACACTCCCGGCGGCTTCGGCGGGAGGCCGTCGGGCGGCGCCTCATCCGTGTCGCCAGGCGCGGGGCGGCTGTTCGTGCTGATCACGAGCTGATCGCGGAGGACGCGGTGGGGGTGGGGCCGGTGGCCCGGGCGGTGGACGTGCTGGAGGTCTCCCGTATCCTTGTCGGCAGCAGAAGGGGAGTAGCTCCTCGCCGGACCGTCGACATACTGCCCGCCCTCGAGGTGCGGGCCGGCGCCCGGAGCGTACGGAACCACCGCGTGACGCGGAGGCCGTGCGCCAGCGAGACCTTCGGCCGCAGTGTCCGACGCTGCCGTGCCGAAGCGATCCCTCCCCGGGGCCCTTGGGTGCGGCCCGATCTACGAGGTATCCATTCCGTGTTCAGCATCACCGTCGCCGCCGTGGTCTTCGGCGTCGTCTTCCTCGCCGAACTTCCCGACAAGACCGCCCTGGCCGGGCTGATGCTCGGCACCCGCTACCGCGCCTCGTACGTCTTCGTCGGCGTGGCCGCGGCCTTCGCCCTTCACGTCGGGCTCGCCATCGCGGCGGGCAGTGTGCTCACCCTGCTGCCGCACCGGCTGCTGCAGGCGATCGTGGGGGTCCTCTTCCTCGGCGGAGCGGCGATGCTGCTCCTGAAGAAGGACGACGGGGAGGAGGAGGTCCGCAAGCCCGCCGACCAGAGCTTCTGGAAGGTGTCCGGCGCGGGCTTCATGCTGATCCTGGTCGCCGAGTTCGGCGATCTGACCCAGATCATGACCGCCAACCTCGCCGCCCGCTACGACGACCCGCTGTCGGTGGGCGTGGGCGCGGTGCTGGCGCTGTGGGCCGTCGCGGGCCTTGGCATCGTGGGCGGCCGCACCCTGATGCGGTACGTACCGCTCCGGCTGATCACGAAGATCGCGGCGCTGGTGATGCTGGCGCTGGGCGGATTCAGCCTGTACGAGGCCATCGCGGGCTGAGCGGGCGGCGGGCCCGGGCGCGTCCGAGTCGCGCGTCCGAGCGCCCCGGGGGCGCCCCCGGGGCACCCGGGCGGGCGGCGGCGGCGCGGCGCTGCGTCCGCGGTGCTGAGCCCGGGAAGCCGGGCGCGTGGGTCGAGGCTCAGCCCGAGGACTCGCGGTGTGTGGGGGTGTGAGTTCCGGCGCTCGGTCCGAGATGCCGGGCCCTGCGGGCGCGACGCTCAGCCCAAGACGTCCGCGGATCGTGGGGGCAATGGGGGTAAGGGCCCGAGGCGTGCAGGGGGCGAGAGGCGTGGCGTGGCACTCAGCCGGAGACGTGCAGCCGCGTCCGAGGCGTCCAGGGGCGAGGCGTGGCGCGGCACTCAGCCGGAGATGTGCAGCCGCAGCGTGCCGTCGGCCAGTGCCTCGACCCCCACCTGCTCCAGGTCCCGCACATGGGCGTCCGGGGCGTGCGCCGCGGCGCGCGGTCCGACGCCGACGACCCGCATCCCGGCCGCCCGGCCCGCCGCGATGCCGACCTCCGAGTCCTCGAAGACGACACAGTCCGCGGGGGCGAAGCCCAGCTCGGCCGCGCCCTTGAGGAAGCCCTCCGGGTCCGGCTTGCTCGCCCCGACGCACTCCGCGGTGACCCGCACCTCCGGCATCGTGAGCCCGGCGGCGCCCATCCGCGCTCCGGCGAGCCCCTTGTCGGCGGAGGTCACCAGGGCGTGCGGAAGACCGGCCAGCGAGGCCATGAAGGCGGGCGCGCCGGGCACCGGTACGACGCCGTCGAGATCCGTGGTCTCCCACTCCAGCATCCGCTGGTTGTCGGCCAGGTTCTGCTCGACCGGCCGATCGGGGAGGAGCACCGCCATCGTCGCGTGGCCCTGCCGCCCGTGGACGATCCCGAGCACGCTCTCCGCGTCCAGCCCCTGCTCGGCCGCCCACCGCCGCCAGCAGCGTTCGACGACGGCGTCGGAGTTGACCAGGGTGCCGTCCATGTCGAGGAGGAGTGCGCGGGCGGTGAGCGACATCGGGACTCCTGGGCGCGAGCGCGGAAAGAGGCACAGCGGTAAGGAACACAAGCGGCTCCGCCCGCCGGTCAGGGGAAGCGGGCGGAACCACTTTGTTCCTTCACGATACAAAGCCTGGCCCGGATGCGCCAGGGGGGGGTGCCCCCACGGCTCGTCTCTATGGCTCTCTGGTCCTGGTCTATGGCTCTCTGGTTCTGGATTCGAGGTCGCGGCGGGTGTTCTCGCCGTAGACACCATCCGGGTCGCCCGTGATGTCGTGCTGGTCCTGGTAGCTGGAGACCACCCGCCGCACCCCGGCGTCGTAGTCCCCGTCCGCCGCGCCGATGTACAGCAGCAGCTGGGACAGCCTCTTCTGCAGCTCGGCCACCTCGGGCCCGCTGTCGCCCTCGCGCAGCGCCGGCGGCCCGGTGGGCCCGGGAGGATCGGACGGGGCGGAGGTCGGGCCGCCGGAGGCGGTCGGCCCGGGCTTCGTCGCCGAGCCGGTCGGGGAGCCCGACGCCGAGGGGCGGGTGGTGGCCGAGGGGCCCGTCTCGCTCGGGGACGCGCTCGCGCTCGCCGAGCCGGACGCGGACGGGCGGGGCGTGGCACTCGACGACGGGGCACCGGACGACGGGCCGTTCTCCGCGGCCGGCAGCTCCTCCTCGACCGGGGCGCTGGCGGTGCTGTCGGCCAGCGTGCGGTCGCTCGCGCCGCCGCCGCCGTCCTCCTTGTGGTCACCGCCGAGCAGACCGGTGCCGACCGCCAGCGAACCGGCCACGGCCACGGCCGCCGCCCCCGCGAGCACGGCCGCCACGACCTTGCGCTTGCTCTTGCGGTGCCGGGCGGGGCCGGGCTCCTCTCCCGGTGCGCCTCCGTCGGCGAATCCCGGTGCGCCTCCGTCGGCGAAGACGTCGCCGTCCGCCGCCGCCTCGTCCCCGCCGGGTCTCTCCTCGACGCGGTCGATCACCCGCGTCTCGTCGGTGTCCCCCTTCTCCGCCTCCTCCTTCTCCTTCTCCGCCTTCTTCCTCTCCGCCTCCTCGAAGAGACGCAGATCACGCGGATCGGGCCCGCCCGGGCGCTCCTCCGAGCGCGTCACAAGGGGGTGCGGATGGGTCTGGTCGTCGGTCTCGCCTGCGGTCGCGGTGGACGCGGCGGCGCGTTCGGCACACGTACAGCCCGGGCGGCCGTTGGCGCGCGCCGGTGCGAAGCAGTGCGGGCAGGACTCTGCCGTCACGGAACTTTCCCTCCCTGGAGTTCGCAGCGATTATGCGCATCCGATCCCCTTCCGCGCAGGTGTTCGCCCGCCGTGCGGACCGGCACGGCGGGCCGTAACAGGGCATAAAGGTGAGGATGGGGTGAGGATGAAGAGGGAACGGAGGAGCGAGGAGGAGTCGCCATGGCGCGGGACGGCGGCAGCCCGGCTCCGGCCCCGGGAGCCCCCGACGCCGTGGCCCCCGGCCCCGGAGAGGGCCGGCCGCGGCGCGCGGTCCTGGTGGCCATCGGCGCGCTGCTGCTCGGCATGCTGCTCGCCGCGCTCGACCAGACGATCGTCTCCACCGCGCTGCCCACGATCGTCAGCGACCTCGGCGGCCTGGAGCATCTGTCCTGGGTCGTCACCGCGTATCTGCTCGCCTCGACCGCGGCCACCCCGCTGTGGGGCAAGCTCGGCGACCAGTACGGCCGCAAGAGGCTCTTCCAGACCGCGATCGTCATCTTCCTGATCGGCTCCGCGCTGTGCGGGCTCGCCGCGAACATGGCGGAACTCATCGTCTTCCGCGCGCTGCAGGGGCTGGGCGGCGGCGGCCTCATGGTCCTGTCGATGGCGATCGTCGGCGATATCGTCCCGCCCCGTGACCGCGGCCGCTACCAGGGCCTCTTCGGCGCCGTCTTCAGCGCCGCCAGTGTGCTGGGGCCGCTGCTGGGCGGGGTGTTCGTCGACCATCTCAGCTGGCGCTGGGTCTTCTACATCAACCTGCCCGTCGGCATCGTCGCCCTCCTCGTCATCGCCTCCGTGCTGCGGATCCCGGTGCGCCGCACCTCGCACACCATCGACTACCTCGGCACCTTCCTGATCGCCGCGGTCGCCGCCGCGCTGGTGCTGATGACCTCCCTCGGCGGGGTCTCCTTCGGCTGGGGGTCCTGGCAGATCGTCGGGCTCGCGGTGGTCGGCATGGCGCTGCTGGCGGCCTTCGTACGGGTGGAGTTCCGCGCGGCCGAGCCGGTGCTGCCGCTCACCCTCTTCCGCAGCCGTACCTTCACGCTCTGCGCGGTCATAGGCTTCATCGTCGGCTTCGCGATGTTCGGCAGCATGACCTATCTGCCGACCTTCCTCCAGGTCGTGCAGGGCGTCTCACCGACCACCTCCGGCCTCCATCTGCTGCCGCTGGTCCTCGGCACGCTCCTGTCCTCCACCGTCTCCGGTCACCTGGTCAGCCGCACCGGCCGCTACAAGGTCTTCCCGGTCCTGGGCACCGCGATCACCGCCATCGGCCTGCTGCTCCTGCACCAGCTGCGGGAGTCCAGCGGGGTGGCGGAGATGAGCGCGTACTTCTTCGTCTTCGGCTGCGGTCTCGGCCTGGTCATCCAGGTGCTGGTGCTGATCGTGCAGAACTCCGTCAGCTATCAGGACCTGGGCGTCGCCACCTCCGGCGCGACCTTCTTCCGCTCGATCGGCGCCTCGTTCGGCGTCTCCGTCTTCGGCACGATCTTCGCCAACAACCTCGGCCCCCATATCGCCGACGCCCTCGCCGGACGACGCCTGCCACCCGGTATCACCCCCGGGTCCCTCACCTCCGACCCCCGCGGCCTCGGCCGGCTGCCCCCGGCGGACCGGGCGGCGGTGCGGCACGCGTTCTCCGTCTCCATCACCGACGTCTTCCTGTACGCGGTGCCGGTCGTGCTGCTCGCCTTCCTCCTCGCCTGGTACCTCCGGGAGGAGCCGCTGCGCGGCAGCGTCACCGCGCCCGACGGCAGCGAAATACTGGCCAGCAACCCCGTCCAGCGCTCCTCGCACGAGGAGTGCGCCCGGGCCCTGTCCCTGCTCGGCAGCCGGGAGGGCCGCCGGAAGGTCTACGTCGACATCACCCGGCGCGCCGGCCTGGACCTCGGACCGGCCGCGAGCTGGATGCTGCTGCGCATCCAGCACTACGGCTCGGTCGAACCCGCGATGCTCGCCGAGCGCTCGCCCGTACCGCTGCGGGTCATCACCGAGGCGGCCCGGCAGATCGAGGAGCGGGGCCTGGGCCGCCGCTACGGACTGGACCTGATCCTCACGGACGACGGCCGCGAGGCCGCGATCAGGCTCTACGGGGCCCGCGAGGCGTCCCTCGCGGAACTCCTGGGCGACTGGTGGTCACCCGGCCGCCCGACCGACCTGAGCGAGCTGGTGGACGAGCTGACGCACGAGCTGTGCGGCTCCGACGCGGAACAGCCGAGAGAAGGCACCCCCCGCCCCGACCACCGCCGCCCCCCGCCACCGCGCACGCCGTAAGGGCGGGGCACCTCGGGAGACCTTTGATGCGATGGTTGCGCCATATCAAGCATTTTGTGAAGGGGTACCCGGCCCCCCTTGGCAGCCCACCGCCCACCGGCCCACCGGCCCGCCACCCGGCGACGAACCCTAGGCCGCCGCCCCCGCACTCATGCTCAAAGCGCCGAAGGCGCGAGACGAGAGCCGTACCTGACCGAACACCGCACCCCCACACGCATCCCGCCTCAGCCCAGCTCCTTGGCCATCCAGACCTCGGCGTACGGCCCCTCCGTGAAGGGCGGCACCTCCCGGTACCCATGCCGGGCGTACAGCGCGCGGGCCTCGACCAGGTCGAGCCGGGTGTCGAGCGCGATCCGCTCGGCGCCCAGTTCGCCCGCCGCCGTCTCGACGGCCGCGAGCAGCGCGGCGCCGCCGCCCAGCCCCCGCTTGGCGGGCCGTACGTACACCCGCTTCAGCTCCGCCGCGCGCTCCGGCCCCGCCGTGCGCCCGTCCATCAGCCGCACCCCCGCACAGCCGGCGAGTTCGCCCTCGTGATGGGCCAGCAGGAAGACCCCCCGCGGCGGGGCGAGATCGTCGCTGGGCATCTCCGCGAGCGCCTGCTCGATCTCCTCCGGGGTCGAGTCCCGCTCCTCGTGGAGCCGGTAGTAGCGGTCCGCGACATCGACGAGGTACTCGCGCAGCAGCATGGCCGAGACCGGATCGTCGACGGGCCGCGCGGCGACCGTCCAGCCCCTCGCCGGCTCCGTCGCGGGGGAGGCCGGGGCGCGCGAACCGTCCTGGCTACGTGGCGTACTCGTCATGGTCGGCATCCTGGCACTCACCACCGGCCTCACGCACCGCAGTTTGAGGGCCGAAGACCGGGCTACCCGAAGAGAGGAGCCCCCCGAACGCGGAGGGGGAAGCGAGCGGGAAGGCAGAAGCAGACCATGTCAACTGCTGTCATCAGCATCGTGGTTGTCGTCGCGGTCGTCCTCGCGGCCGCGCTCATCATCCGCGTCGTCCGTGCGGGCGCCAGCCGTAGGGAACGCGCTCTGCGACGCCGCTTCGGGCCCGAGTACGAACTGAACGTCGCCCAGCACGCGGGCGACTCCAAGGCGGCGCAGCGGGAGCTGGACGAACGGCTGCGCATGTACGGCGATCTGAGGACCCAGCCGCTGCCGGGTGAGCTGCGCGAGCGGTACGTCGCCGAGTGGGCGGCCGTGCAGGAGATGTTCATCGAGTCTCCGGAGCGCGCGGTGACCAGCGCCGATCGGCTGCTGGCCCGCCTCGCCCACGACCGCGGCTATCCGTCGGACCGTTACGAGGAGCAGGTGGCGGCGCTGTCCGTGCACCACGCCGAACACGTCCAGGGCTACCGGCAGATCCATGACACGGCCGGCCTCGCCCGCGAGGGGCGCGCGGACACCGAGGAGCTGCGCGAGTCCATCGTGCACGCCCGGCCGTTCTTCGAGGACCTGGTCAGGCCCCCGCACCACGGCGCCACGACCGGCCCCGAGACCGCACGCCAGCCCTACGGCGAGCGGCGGAGCGGAAGCGGACTGCGTCGGTGGCTGCCCGGGAGCGGGACCGGCACCGGGACCGGATCCGGAACGGGCCATACGCGGTTCGGCCACACCAGGAAGGGTGGCGCGTGGTGACGGATCCGATCGACCCGGCGGAGCACGACGGCCGGCGGCGCCATGGACTGGAGAAGCATGAAGTGGCGCCGCTGTCCCAGGGAGTGGGCAACAGGGACAACAGGGACGACAGGGAAGTAGCGGCGGATCCGATGACGTCCTGGCACTCGCCGGTGCCGACGAACGGAACGCGGCCGTCGAACGGTTCGCAGCCGTCGAACGGCACGAAGCCGACGACGCGGCAGCCGTCCGGGGCGTCCGGACCCTCCGGGACGTCCGCCGAGCAGCCGAACACCCCGAACGGCCCCAGCTTCCCCGTGCTGCCGACCAGCGAGCACGACATGCTGGCCCAGCGGCTGCGGTACGCCGTCAGCGGCTTCGTCGACTCCCCACGCGGCGCCGTCGAGGAGGCCGATGCCCTGCTCGCGGAGGTGGCCACCCGGCTCGCCGATCTCCTGGCCGAACGCCGCGGCACGCTCCGTGCCGCCTGGCATGAGAATGACGCGGTCATCTCGGAGACGGAAGAGCTGCGCCTGGCGATGCGGGGCTACCGCAATGTGCTGGAGCGCCTCATCAGCATCTGACCGTCCAGGACCGACGACACCACCACAACCGGCCAAACCATCAGGGCCACCCCTCGGCCACCGCCCGGATCCCCTCCGGGTGGTGGCCATCTCCCATTTCTGGGATATCTTCTCGAATATGGGAGACCCGGAGATCGTCGCACCGCTGGAGGCCCGGCTGGCCACCCGCCTCGGCGACTTGCGCAGGGAACGAGACTGGTCACTGGAGGAGTTGGCGCGCCGGACGGGCATCAGCCGTTCGACGCTGTCCCGTCTCGAACGCGGCGAGATCAGCCCGACCGCCGCCCTGCTCAACACGTTGTGCACGGCCTACGAGCGCACGATGTCGCGGCTGCTGGCCGAGGTGGAGGCGGAGCCGCCCCAGGTGGTGCGCGCCGCCGCGCAGCCGGTGTGGCGGGACGAGACCTCGGGGTTCACCCGCCGCTCGGTGTCCCCGCCGCATCCGGGGCTGCGCGGTGAGGTGGTCGAGGGCACGCTGCGCCCGGGTGCGGACATCGCGTACGACGGACCACCGGTCCCGGGCGTCGAGCAGCACATCTGGGTGCTGGAGGGCGCGGTGGAGATCACGGCCAACGGCCAGGCGTACGCGCTCGGGGCGGGGGACTGTCTGCGGTTCCGGCTGTGGGGAAGCTCGCGGTTCCGCTGCGTGGGCTCCGATCCGGTGCGCTACGCGCTGATGGTCGTCCTGCCGTAGCGGCACCGCGGCACCGCGAGATCCCCAACCCCCCCCGCCACCCCGCAGAAAGAGAAGCGCCCCGTGCCCGCAGCACCCCGCATCGACCGCCTGACTGCCGCCGACTTCCCCGACACAGTCAAGGCTCTGGCCGAGCTCCTGGTCGACGCCGTCGACGACGGTGCCTCCATGGGTTTCCTGGCCCCCTTCGACCATGAGACCGCCGCGAGCTGGTGGCAGACGCAGGCCCCGGCGGTGGCCGACGGCACCCTGGCCGTCTGGGTCTGCCACGACACCCACGGCATCACCGGGACCGTCAGCCTGGCCTTCTCCCGGAAGCCCAACGGCCGTCACCGGGCCGAGCTCCTCAAACTGATCGTCCATCGCGAGGCCCGGGGCCGGGGCATCGCCCGCGCCCTCCTGGCCACCGCCGAAGCCGCCGCCACCGCCGCCGGGGTCACCCTCCTGCTGCTGGACACCCGCACCGGCAGCCCCGCCGAGCGGGTCTACGGCGCCGAGGGCTGGACCCGCTACGGCATCGTCCCGGCCTACGCCGCCGACCCGGACGGCTCCCTGGAGGACTGCAGCTTCTTCTACAAGCACCTCACGCCGCCGACCGGGTCGTAAATCGGTCGTACGGGGGACGGGTCACGGCCTACCGTGGCGCGGTTGTGATCAGCCGGGTTCAGGAAGATTCAGGCAGTTTCAGGCGGGTTCGGACGGGGCCGGCCGGGGGCCGTGAAGGGGCGGGACGCGATGGAGCGGTACAGCGGGTGGGCCGATGAGGGGTTCGGCGGCGTCGCCGAGGTGTTCGCGCGGAACTTCGAGGAGTTTCCCGAACTCGGGGCGGCCGTCACCGTCTTCGCCGGTGGCCGCAAGGTCGTGGAGCTGTGGGGCGGGGTCGCGGACCAGGGGAGCGGGCGGGCGTGGGAGCGGGACACCGCCGTGCCGGTGTTCTCGTGCGCCAAGGGCATCGTGAGCGTCTGCGCCCACCTCCTCGCCCAGGAGGGGCGGCTGGACCTCGATGCCCCGGTGAGCCGGTACTGGCCGGAGTTCGACCGGTACGGCAAGGAGGCCATCACCTGCCGGATGGTCCTCGGGCACCGGGCGGGGGTCCCCGTGCTCGACCGGGTGCTGACGTTCGAGGAGATCGCCGACTGGGAGCCGGTGATCCGCGCCATCGAGGGGCAGACGCCGCTGTGGGAGCCGGGTGTGTCGTACGAGTACCACGGCCATGTCTTCGGCTTCCTCATCGGTGAGGTCATCCGGCGGATCACCGGCCACACCCCCGGCGCGTACTTCCGCCGGGCCGTGGCGGATCCGCTGGGGCTGCGGGCCTGGATCGGGCTGCCCACGGCGGAGAGGGACGGGCGGGCCCGGCTCGTCGAGGCCGAGGGGCGGCCCGGGATGCCGGGGCCCGAGCATCTGCTGACCCGCATCGTGACCATGAACGGCGCGCTGGCCTTCCCCGGCCTGGAGGAGCCGCACGGCTGGAACGACCCGGCGCTGCTCGGCATGGAGCTGCCCGGCGCCGGCGCCACGGCGTCGGCGACCGGGCTCGCCGGGCTGTACGCGGCGGCGGTGACCGGTATCGAGGGCCATCGGCGGCTGCTCAGCCCCGAGACCGTGACGGACGCGGTCCGCGAGGTCTCGTCCGGCAAGGGATGGCTGGGCTTTGACATGGGAGCGCGCTGGGGCTCGGGCTTTCTGCTCGACTCGCCGTCCTTCCGGCCGATGCTGGGGGAGCGCAGCTTCGGCAACGACGGGGCGGGCGGCCAATTCGCCCTCGGCGACGATGAGTTCGGGGTGGGCTTCGCCTATGTGGCCAACCGCATGATCGGCCACGGTGACGCCCGGGCCTCTCGTCTTGTCGCCGCCCTGCGGAAGTCTTTGGGCGGCTGATCGTCCCCCACCCCGCCCCTTCCCGAAACAGGGGCTCTGCCCCTGGCCCCGGCGGGGCTCTGCCCCTGGCCCCGGCGGGGCTCTGCCCCTGGCCCCGGCGGGGCTCTGCCCCTGGCCCCGGCGGGGCTCTGCCCCTGGCCCCGGCGGGGCTCTGCCCCTGGCCCCGGCGGGGCTCTGCCCCGGACCCCGGCGGGGCTCTGCCCCTGGCCCCGGCGGGGCTCTGCCCCTGGCCCCGGCGGGGCTCTGCCCCGGACCCCGCTCCTCAATCGCCGGAGGGGCTGGGGCGGGGGGCCCACAGCTCGGTGCGGTGCGCCCCCACCAGTGCGTCGATCCGGGCCAGCGCCTCCCCGACCGGTAGCGGGTCCAGCCGGCGGCCGTCCCGCAGCCGCAGGGCCACTCGGCCGTCGTCGGCCTCTCTCGCGCCCACCACGGCCTGGTAGGGCACCAGGCGGGCCTCCCGGATCCGGGCGCCCAGGCTGCCGCGCTCCGGTCCGGCGAGTTCCGCGCGCAGCCCGAGGTCCACGCACCGCCGGACGAGCGCCTCGGCGTGCGGCAGTTCGGCCTCGGAGACCGGCAGCACCACCAGCTGAGTGGGGGCGAGCCAGGCGGGGAAGGCCCCGCCGTGCTCCTCGATGAGATGGGCCACGGCCCGTTCCACACTGCCGATGATGCTGCGGTGGACCATGACCGGACGGTGCCGGGCGCCGTCCGGCCCGATGTAGTGCAGATGCAACTGCTCGGGCTGGTGGAAGTCGACCTGGACGGTGGACAGGGTGGACTCCCGCCCGGCCCCGTCGGTGACCTGCACATCGATCTTGGGGCCGTAGAACGCGGCCTCGCCCTCCTCCGCCTCGTACGGCAGACCGGAGCGGTCCAGGACGTCGGTCAGCAGGGCGGTCGAGCGGCGCCACATCTCGGGGGCGGCGACGTACTTGCCGCCGGGGCCCGGGAGGGAGAGCCGATAGCGGGCCGGGGTGATGCCGAGCGCCTCGTACGCCCGGCGGATCATCTCCAGCGCGGCCGCCGCCTCGTCGGCGACCTGGTCCAGGGTGCAGAAGATATGGGCGTCGTTGAGCTGGATGGCCCGGACCCGGGTCAGCCCGCCGAGCACCCCCGACAGCTCCGAGCGGTACATTCCGCCCAACTCGGCAATGCGCAGAGGCAGTTCGCGGTAACTGTGGCCGCGGGAGCGGTAGATGACCGCGTGGTGGGGACAGAGGCTCGGACGCAGGACGACCTGCTCCGCACCCGGCTCCGCGCCCAGCTCCATCGGGGGAAACATGTCGTCGCTGTAGTGCGACCAGTGCCCCGACAGCTCGTACAGCTCCCGTTTGCCGAGCACCGGCGAGTACACATGCCGGTAGCCCGCCCGCCGCTCGGCGTCGCGGATGTACTCCTCCAGGGTGTGCCGAACGGTCGCGCCATCGGGCAACCAGTACGGCAGCCCCGCGCCGATCAGCGGATCGGTGTCGAACAGGCCCAGCTCACGGCCCAGCTTGCGGTGGTCGGACATCGCGGTCTCCTCGTTGGCGTGGCGAACGCCGGTGGAATCGGGCGAGTGACCGCACGGCGAAGCCCCGGGGCACTCGCCCCGGGGCTTCGGATCAGAACATCGATCAGCGCGCCGGGACACTCTCCGGCGTCGTCGTCATGGCGACGAGGGCAGCGATGGCAGCGCGCTTCATGCCGACGACCGTAGCAAGGCCCAACGCACCCCGCCCGTCAATTTCCCGGCACGGACCCCGCCGCACCACGGCTCCGACGGGGCCGCCGAGCTACGGCCTGCGGCCGGGGCGCCGTGTCGCCGCCCGCACTGGGCCGCCGGGGCAACGGCCTGCGGCCGCGCCGCCATGGCCACGGCCCGCAGCTGCGGGCGGTTACACCCCTTCCGGCACCAGCTCGGGCACGGGTTCTGCCGGGCCACGGCCGCACCGGGGCCGCCGGGGCGAGGCGCCCTGCCAGGGCGCGGCCTGCATCTGGTGGCCGGGGCCACGGCCCGCACTGGGCCGCCGGGGCTACGGCCCGCGGCCCGGCCGCCGGGGCTACGGGCCCCAGCCGCACCGGGGCCAACGGCCCGCAGCCGGGGGTCGTTACGCCCCCTCCGGCACCAGTTCCCCCACCGCGTCCCGCCACGCGGCCCGCGTCGCGACCGCCTGTCGCCACGTGCGGATTGCCTTCGGGGGCATGCCGACGGCCAGTACTCCGGCCACCCGGTCCCCGGAGCGGTAGACGGCCAGGAACTTCCGCTCCTCCAGGGCGCCCTCCACGACCGCGACCTCCTCATGGCCTCGCAGATGGCCATGGGCCTGGATCCGGAGGTCGTACTGGTCCGACCAGAAGTACGGCACCGGGGCGAACGGCCGCCGCTCGTCGGGGCGGAGGAGGTTGCGGGCCACGGCCATGCCCTGTTCGGTGGCGTTGGTCCGGTGCTCGATCCGCATCGCCGTGCCGAACAGCGGGTTGTGCCAGCGGGCCACGTCCCCCGCGCCGTACACATCCGGCGCGGCGGCGCTGTACTCGTCGCACTCCAGGCCGTCGCCCAGGGTGAGGCCACTGCCCTCCAGCCAGCCGGTGTTGGGCACCGAGCCGATCGCGACCAGCACCTCATCGGCCTCGACCAGCGTGCCGTCCGTCAGCCGCACCCCGCCGTCGGCCACCTCGGCCACCATGACGCCGGTGCGCAGATCGACGCCGTGGTCGTGGTGGGCCTGGGCGAGCACCCGGCCGACCCGTTCGCCGACCGCCGGGGCCAGCGGCACCGGTGCCGGTTCCAGCAGCGTCACCTCCGTGCCGAGCCCCCGGGCGACGGCGGCCGCCTCGGCGCCGAGGAACCCGGCGCCGACCACCGCCAGCCGCCGCCCCGGGCCCAGCCGGTCCCGCAGGGCCAGGGCGTCGTCCAGGGTGCGCAGCACATGCGCGCGCCCCTCGCCGCCGCCGTTCCCGTCGCCGTCCCCACCGCCGTTCCCGTCGCCGGGCAGCCGGCGCGGGCGGACGCCGGTGGCGATGACCAGGCCCTCGTACGGCACCCGCTCCCCGTCGGCCAGCGCGACCGTACGGCCCGCCAGGTCGAGGCCGGTCGCGGCGACCCCGAGGCGCAGATCGAGGCCGAGCGCGTCCAGATCGGCGGGCGCGCGCAGCGGCACCCGGTCGGGCTCCCACTGCCCGCCGAGGATCTGCTTGGACAGCGGTGGCCGGTCGTACGGGTGGTACGGCTCATCGCCGATGAGCGTGATCGTGCCCTCGTACCCCTCCCGGCGCAGCGTCTCCGCCGCCGCCAGACCGGCGGCGGATCCACCGACCACCACCACGTGCTTCACTTCTCGACCACCCGTATCGCCGCCGCCGGGCAGACCACCGCGGACTCCCGCACATCGGCGTGGAGTTCGGGCGCGGGCCGCTCGTCCAGCAGGATCACGATGCCGTCCTCCTCCCGCTGGTCGAACACGTCGGGCGCGATCATCACGCACTGACCCGACGCCACACACTTGGGAACATCGACTTCCACACGCATGGTGACTCCTTGCCTCCGCTGCTCAAGACGCCCAGGTGACGGGCAGTTCGTAGACGCCGTAGACCAAGCCGTCGTCCTTGAAAGGTAGTTGGTCGATCCCGGTCGCCAGCCGCAGCGTGGGGATGCGGCGGTAGAGCGTGCCGTAGACCACCTGCAGCTCCACCCGGGCCAGCGGCTGGCCCAGGCACTGGTGGACGCCGAAGCCGAAGGCCATGTGGCGGCGGGCGTCGCGGCCGATGTCCAGCCGCTCGGGCTCGGGGAAGACCTCCGCGTCCCAGTTGCCGGTGCCGGTGTAGACGATGATCCCGTCCCCGGCGCGGATGGTCTCGCCGCCGATCTCGATGTCCTCCCGCGCGACCCGGCGCCGGCCGTTGTGCACGATGGTCAGATAGCGCAGCAGTTCCTCGACGGCCCTGGCGACCGCCTTCGGGTCGTCGGTCTCCCGCAGGACGGCGAGCTGGTCGGGGTTCTCCAGCAGGGCGACGGTGCCGAGGGCGATCATGTTGGCGGTGGTCTCATGACCGGCGATCAGCAGCAGCACGCCCATGTTGGCGGCCTCGCGCTGGGTCAGCTCTCCGGCCCTGACCCGGGCGGCCAGCTCGGAGAGCATGTCGTCGGCGGGGTGGGCGAGTTTGGCGCTGACCAGGTCGTCCAGATAGTCGGTCAGCGCCTCGTTGGCGCCGACCACCTCCTCGACCGAGGAATGGCGGTTGATCAGGAGCGAGCTGTTGCGCTGGAAGAAGTCGTGGTCCTCGTACGGCACTCCGAGCAGCTTGCAGATCACCAGCGACGGCAGCGGCAGCGCGAACGCGCGCACCAGGTCGACCGGGGCCGGCCCGGCCAGCATGGAGTCGATCAGATCGTCGGTGATCTTCTGGATCTCGGGCCGCATCGCCTCGACCCGCTTGATGGCGAACGGTGCGGTGACCATCCGGCGGATCCGGGCGTGCTCGGGGTCGTCCATGGTGATGAAGGAGCGCCGCCGCCCGGCGTTCTCGCGGAAGCCGGCGCTCGCATGGGGAAAGCCGGGCCGGGTGGCCTCGGAACTGACCCGGGGGTCGGCGAGCAGGGCGCGCTGGTCGGCGTACCGGGTCACCAGCCAGGGGGCGCTGCCGTCCCACAGCCGCACCCGCGCGATCGGCCGTTCGGTGTGCAGCGCCCGTGCGGTCGGGGGCGGGGCGAAGGGGCAGCCGTTCGCCCGCGGCATCGGGAACTCCGGAAGCGGCTCTTCCGCCTCGGCCGTGGTCTCTGCCAGCGTCTCGGTCATGTCTCTCCTCGGGTGGGGGATTCCGATGGGAGCGGAGCGTGAACCTTCGCGTCAGGGGGGGACGTGAACCTTTCGCGTTAACGGGGACGATGACCAGCCAACCCGCTCGACCTGACGTCCTCCGGTCAGTTACCTGACGAAACGCTGACTATGGGGAAGGCCACAGTGACCGTGGTGCCGCGGCCCGGTGCGCTGTGCACGCTCACCTCGCCGCCGTGCCGCTCGACCACCCGCCGCACGATGGACAGGCCGAGGCCGCCGCCCAGCTCGATCCGCCCGTCCTCGGAGCGGGGGGAGGTGAGCCGGGCGATGTCGTGCGGGCTCATGCCCGGCCCCTGGTCGCTGACCGACAGCTCGACCCGCGGCCGCCCACCGGACCCGGCCACCGGGCCGCGCACCGCCACGGTCACCGGGGATCCGGCGGGGGTGTGCCGCAGCGCGTTGCCCAGCAGATTGCGGATGGCGTGCCGCAGCATGCGGTTGTCGGCGACGAGGGTCGGCCGGCCGGAGTTCTCGCGGGCGATGGGGCGTTCGGGGTCGAGCAGCCCCAGATCCGCCACCGCCTCGTCGGCCACGTCCCGCAGATCCACCGGCTCCGCGTCCAGCGGCCGTACCCAGGAGGTGTCCGCGCGCGGAAACACCTGCTGGACCGCCTGGTGCATATGGTCGGCCTCGTCCTGGATCCGGCGCAGGGCGCGCACCATCAGCTCGGGGTCGTCGCTGAGCCCCTGCAGCGGGAGTTCGGCCCAGCCGCGGATGGTGGTCAGGGAGGTGCGCAGCTCGTGCAGCAGGACCTCCAGCCGCTGCTGGCGCTCGTACGCGTCCTCGCCATGGTGCCGGTCGTCCCCGCGGTGCTTGTCCATGCTCATCCCTACGGGCGCTCGTTCCTGCTCATGGGGAGGCGAGCCGGCCGAGCCAGTAGCCGAAGCCCCGACGGGTGTGGATCAGGGCGGGCCCGGTCCCGTCGACCTTATGGCGCAGCCGTGAGATCAGCTTCTCGATGGCGTTGTCCCCGTACCGCCGGTGGTCCGCCACCCACAGATGCTCGCCTATCTGCTCCTTGGACAGCACCTGACCGGCGTTGACCAGCAGATAGCGCAGCAGCCGGAATTCGGCCGGGGTCAGCTCCAGCGCCCGTCGGCCGCGCCGCGCCTGACGGGTCGTGTCGTCCAGCAGCAGATCCGCGTAGCGTGGCGAGGGCTCCTCCCGCCGCCGGTTGCGGGTGCGCAGCAGGGCCTGTACCCGGGCCAGCACCTCGGCGATCCGGAACGGCTTGGTCACATAGTCGTTCCCGCCGATGCCGAGGCCGGTGACCAGCGAGTCCAGCGAGTCGCGGGCGGTGAGGAAGAGGACGGGCGGATGGTTCTCGTCGGCCGCGACCAGGCGGCGGCACACCGTGAAGCCGTCCAGATCGGGCAGCATCACATCGAGGATCACCAGGTCGGGCCGCTCCCGCCCGACCCGGTCGAGCGCCTCTCCGCCGGTGGCGGCGGTGCCGACCCGGTATCCGGCCAGCTCGAGGGTGGTCGAGAGCAGCTCGGCGATTCTCGACTCATCGTCGACGACCAGGATGTGCTGCCCGCTGCCACGGGCGGGCGCTGGTTTTTCGCTGACACTCCCGTACACGCCATGACACTACGTGAACCGACCGTTCCGGGGCACGGGGCCCTGACCGCGACCGATGGGATCCGGACAGGGGTCCGTGGGGGGGAGCCCTCCTCACGGCACCCTGTCTTCCGGTTTCCTCAACCTCCGGTTCCTTCGCCTTCCGGTTTCCTCAACCTCCGGCTTTGGGCGATCCGAAAGTCAGCGCGGAGGCCTCGCCGGATTCCGCGTAACAGTGGAACCGGTCGGTCCAGGACTGTTCCCGAAGGGTCTGGACCAATGCACGGGGCACGGCCATATGCACATCGCGGCCACCGGGCTCATCCGGCGGAGTCGGCGCTATGAGTACGGTCCAGGGAGTGGGAAGCGCCGGGACGTCGTACCAGAAGGGCGTGCCCGCTCCGAAGTCGAGGTCGTAGAAGGGGAGCTTGGACCAGTTGTTGATCACGATGGTGTTCTCGAACTTGTCGAGCGTCATGGTGGGCAGGATGCGCTTGAGGCGTCCCGCCTCGTATTCGGCACAGAGGAACGCCGTTTCCTGGCGAATTTTCTCCTCCGTGTTCTCGGCATAGCCCGCGCGGACCGCCAAGGCGATCTCGCCGAGCGGGCGGGAGCGCAGTTCGGCCGCGGGCATCCCGGGTCGGGTGTTGGTGACGGTGTTGCCCCAGTAGCCGTCCGGTACGGCCCCGCCGCCGAAAGCGCGGAAGTCGGCGAGGAGGCCCAGCTTTTCCTCGCTCGCATCGGGGCGGTCCCGCAATGCGCCGAGGACTTTCCACAGATGGGCGGTCAGCGCGTCATTGGTCGACACCCATCGCTCCGTGCCCGCGAGGTCGGCCATCGCGGCGTCCTTCATGGTGGCCAGTTCGGCGGCGGTGAAGCGGGTGGTCACCATCGTCGTCACCTTGGCGATGCTGCTCAGCAGGATACGGGCCACATAGGCGGACTTCCGGCCGCGCTTGGTGACCGTGAAGTGGTCGTTGTCCGGCGGGGCGTCACCCGCGACCGGCGCCGCGAGGGCGTCGATGATGCCGCGGTCGTGGCCGGGCGCGGGGTACCCGAGCCCTCGGTGCTCCTTCGACCAGCTCTCCATGAACCGCATATAGGCGGATCCGTCGGCCACGGCGTGGTTCATGTTGACACCCAGAACCGAGCCGCCGCCTTTCATATGGGTGAGCTTCACCGTGAAAAGCGGTATGTCGCCGTCGACCACCTGGAGTGGGTTGACCTGACTCAGATAGCGATTGATGCCCTTTTTCGCCGTGTGATGAGGCCCGTGATCCGGCATGGGCTCGGCCGCGTGTGTCTCGATGAAGCGCACACCGGAGTCGTCGCAGAGCACGCTGAGACGGCCGTCGGGATCCTTCTTCATGCGGCCTGAAACCATCGGGAAGCTGAGCAGTGTTCTGCTGAGGGAGGCGCGCAGCGCATCGCCGTCGAGCGTCTCGCGGTAGAAAAAGGTACGTGGGGTGTAGACCAGCCCGATGAGCATGTCGTAGACGCTCAAACGTATGCGGTCACCGCTCGCCTCTCCGGCGCGTACGGTGGTCGATCGCTTGGTGTCGCTCTCGGTGGCAGTGGGGGATGCCATCATGTGCGCACGTTCTTTCGTTCTGTCCGAAGGTGTTTCTGGGTCGGTGGATTGACCCTACCCCCGGGGCGAACGCTGCCTCATTGACTAGAACTTGTTTCAGGCAATTTTGAAAAATGGCGGGCGGGGTCGGCTCGCGGGGTGCCCGCCGACCCCGGGGAGCCTCGCGGCCGGCTGGGGGCCACGGCGCCGCGGCGCTGCTACGTCACCCACTCGCATCCCTCCGTTAACATGATCGGACCCCCACGACGAGAACCCCCATCGTCCGCCCATCGCCGGAAAACGGCGCTATCCGGTACGAAGGGTGACCCATACCCAACATCTAGCAAATCGGCCAAAGCATTGATACCTATAGCATCGCGGGTGATTTCCCGGATAAGCCGCATGGCTGCGTTCACCACGTGGCGTCGACCACGGGCGATGCTGTACGCCGCGGCGGGTGTGGTGGCCCTCGGATTCTTCATCGCGCTGGAGATCACCGCGCGCCGCTACGGCCTGCCGGGGCCGGTCACCAATCAGGTGCAAGAGGTGGTATTGCCACCCAAGTCGGGCTTCCTGTTGTACGCCGGGATGGCCTTGATGATGGTGGTGCTCACCTGGCGGCAACGGTTCATCGCCCTCGGCGCCGCGATCGGCATCGACGTCGTCTTCCTGCTGGTGCGGTGGGCGGTCGGGGCGAAGCTGACCGAGGGCCACCCCTTCGGCAACGGCGCGCTGTGGGTGATGTTGGGCTGTGTGGTCATCGCCCTCACCCGCCGCACCGGCCGGGAACGCGCCCTGCTGCTCAAGGGCGTCGGGCTGGGCCTGCTGCTGGTGGCCGGTCGTAAGACGGGCGATACCTGGCTGCTCATCACGTCCAGGACCCGCCCGACGGTGCTCGACCAGTACGTGGCGACCGCCGATCAGGCGCTGGGCAACCCCTCGTGGGTGGTGGGCCGGATCGTCGAGGCCACCGGCCCGATCGGCGCCCATGTTCTCGACTACGTCTATATCCAGCTCGCGGTGGCCGCGGTCGTCGTCACGATGTACCAGCTGCGCCACGTGGCGGCCGAGCGCCGCTTCCCGCGCCACCATCTGGTGCGCACCTTTCTGGTCATCGGCCTCGTCGGGCCGGCCGTCTACATGATCTTCCCGGTGGTCGGCCCGGTCTTCGCCTACGGCGCCGACGGCGGGCACTGGGCGCTGGCCGACATCTGGCCGAACACGCTGCCGCCGGTCAACCCCCCGCACCCGATGCCCTTCGACGAGATCACCCCGCGCAACTGCATGCCCAGCCTGCACACGGCGTGGGCCACCGCGATCTTCATTCACTCCCGCCAGGGCCCCCGTCCGCTGCGCTACGCCGGCACGTTCTGGCTGGTCGCCACGCTCGGCGCGACGCTGGGATTCGGCTACCACTACGGCGTGGATCTCATCGCGGGCGTGGTGTTCACCCTCACGATCGAGACCGCGCTGCGCGCGCTCGCACGTGGCTGGGACCGGTCCGCGATCCAGCTGGTCGCTCATGGCACGACGGTTTTCGCCGCGCTCCTGGTCTCCTATCGCTATCTGCCGATGGAGATGGCCAGACATCCGTGGCTGTTCGGACCGCTTCTCCTGCTGGCGATGGGCTCAGTGATCCACGGCTATGTGCGGACCACCAGGCTGTGGGAACCGAAGGCCGCACCGGCACTGCAACCGGAGCCGCAGCCCGAGCTGGTGTGAGGGGGTTAGCGAGGCGTTAGCCGGTCAGCAGTGGATCACAAGCGGCGGCAGGCAGCCTGGTGATTACAGGGCCCGAAGGCCGGGACCACCTGCTGACAAAGGGGGGAGACACATGTCCCGCCGCACCGCACACCGCACCGCGCCCCGCGCCGCACGGCATCACGCGCGTAAAGTCGCCGCCGTCGCGGTGGCCGCCGTCGCCGCGTTCGGATTGACCGCTTGCCAGGACGGTGACACCAGCGGTGACACCAAGGCCGCGTCCTCCAGCGCCTCCGGCTCCCAGGACTCCGGCTCCCCCGACGCGTCCGCGAAGAGCGGGGCGGGCGACGCGGGGTCCTTGCGGAAGACGGCCCCCACGCCGCTGCGCGACGGCGGGGCCCTCTACCCCCGGGCGATCCGTCTGCAGCACAGCGGCAAGGACAACGGCCGTGTGCTGGCCTCGACCGTCGTCCACGACGGCGGCAACGGCATCGGCGCCATCCAGGAGAGCACGGACGGGGGATCCAGCTTCCGCCAGGTGGGCACCGTGGCCGACCCCAAGTCCGCCGCCGGCCGGGGGCTGTGCTGCGCGACCCTCTACGAGCTGCCGCAACAGGTCGGTGACATGCCGGCCGGCACCCTGCTGTGGGCCGCCTCCTTCGGGCAGGACACGCCCGGGCGCCGTATGACGATCGAGGTGTTCAAGAGCACCGACCTGGGGCGGAAGTGGTCCCATCTGTCCACGGTCGCCACCGCCGAGGACACCAAGGGGCTGTGGGAGCCGGAGTTCTCCATCGACGCGGAGGGGAACCTGGTCTGCCACTACTCCGACGAGACCGATCCGCGCCACAGCCAGAAGCTCGTCGCCGTACGCTCGCGGGACGGCGTCTCATGGAGCGGCCTCCACGACACCGTCGCCGGCACCCCGGCCTCCGACCGCCCCGGGATGGCGGTCGTACGGAAGCTGCCGAACGGCACGTACGTCATGACGTACGAGATCTGCTCCGAGGACCCCAAGTTCTCCTGCGTCGTGCACTACCGCACCTCTCCCGACGGATGGGACTGGGGCAACCCCACCAACCTCGGCACCCGGCCCGAGACGGCCGACGGCAAGTACTTCAAGCACGCCCCGACCCTGGCCTGGGCACCGGAGGCGGGGAATCCGCAGGGCAAGCTGCTGCTGATCGGACAGGCGATGTACAACGCGGACGGCAGCAGGGCCGAGGGCAGCGGCCGCACGATCTGGACCAACAGCAAGGGCGGCGACGGTGCCTGGCGCGAGATCCCGGCCCCCGTCGCCGTGACATCCGACAAGCTGGACTCCTGCCCCAACTACAGTTCCAGCCTGCTGCCCTCCTCCGACGGGCGCGAGGTACTGGAGATCGCGACCGACTACGACGGGGGAGTGTGCCGGCCATACCACGCCACGCAGGGCACATGACCTCGTCGAAGCGGCATCCTCAATTTCTGATCGCGCCGACCTGGTCGCGGATGGCGGTGTCAAGGTCGGTGGCGGTCAGGCCGAAGGTGTCAGCCGTCTCCGTCGCGTCCATGTGGAACGGCGCGTACCACTGGTAGTCCATCTCGGCCACCTCCCGGGCGATCGGCAGGACCAGCCCCGCTGTACGCATCACGAAGCGCGGCATCTGGATCAGCTTGGCCGGTGGCCGGCCCGCGGCGTCGGTGCAACGCCGGGCCAGCTCGCGAATGGTGACGGCGGGCGGGGACGGAACGTGCCAGGCCCGGCCCCACGCGCGTTCATCCTGGGCGAGCGCCACCAGGGCGTGCGCCATGTCGCCGTTGAAGGTGAAGGTGTGCGGCATATCCAGGTGGCCGGTGATCCAGGCAGCGCGGCCCTTTTGCACAGCCGGCTCGATGAAAATGGCGTAGATGCCTGTCGCGTCCTTACCGATGTAGTCGGAGCCGCGGACTTCGACGGTACGGATACCGGCGGCGAGGGCCTGTTCCCACATCCGTTTGCGCAGGCGGCCCTTGCGCCCGGTGGCGGCCATGGGAGTGTGCTCGTTCATCCGGCCGCCGGGCTGCCGGCCGTAGGCGTAGAGGCTGCCGGTGAGCGCCAGGACGGCATCATGCGCCTTGGCGGCGGCGATCGCCGCCGTCTGCAACGGCGGCAACAGGTGTTCCCACATGGTGTACGAGGGCGGATTGGCACAGTGGTAGATCACCTTTGCGCCGCGGGACAGCTCGGTCAGGCGGGCCGGGTCGGAGGCGTCCGCGGCGACCCGCACGATCAGCGGGTGCTCAGGGCCTGAGCCACTGCGCGTGACGATGCGAACGCCCTCGCCGCGCTCGGCGAGCAGGCGGGCGACGTTCGAGCCGATCGAGCCGGCGCCGATGACAACATGATCGGCCATGACAGGCACTTCTCCTGGACAGGGATGATCTTTGGCGGACGTCCTGGGGGCACTGTCGCGCCCAGGACGAGGGGTTGGATCTCGGTCAGTCATTCACGCCGGAGCCGGAGTAGGCGGGCACGTCGGCGAGCATTCCCGCGACCTCAGGGGCGAGCTCGTTGCGGCGCCGGTGCAGTTCCTGGATCTTCGCGTCCAGCTCGGGATCGTCGTCGTCGCTGACGTCGAAAATTTCGAGTCGCTCGACCAGGTTCAGGCCGAGGTGGTCGGTCTGGTAGGTGGTCGGGTGAGTCAGATACGCGAAGAGTCCGTCGAGGTCCTCGACGACGAACACCGCGCTGTACTCGTAGTCGCCGCCGTGGTCGCGGCCGACGATGAAGGACTTGACCGCGGGATTCGAGCGGCCCTGCTCGCGCCAGCTCTCCAGTGCTGCCTCGATCTGCTCGCGTGCCGCGGTGGGCTTCATCGTGGCCCGGTTGATGTGGTAGAGCATGCCGAGTACCTTTTTCCTAACGGCGTTATATTTCCTAACGTCGTTAAGATAGCTACGCCGTGACGGTGTCGTCAAGGACGGCAGATACTGTTCGAGGACATCAACGGAGGTAAGAGACGGGGCATGCCCAGCAGCACAAGACGGGCCCGTGAACGGGCGAGCACCCGCGAGCGGATCATCGAGGCCGCGCTGCATGTCCTTGAGACTGACGGCGCCGCAGCGCTCACGATCCGGCGCATCGCGACCGACATCGAATACTCCGCACCTGTCGTCTATCAGCACTTCGCCAACAAGGACGCACTCGTACTGGAGCTGGCCGCCCACGGCCACCGCCTGATGCTGGCCGAGTTCCGGCAGGCTGCCGAGGAGTCCGATATCGACCGGCGCATGATGCGGATCGCGTCCGAGTACATCCGGTTCGCCGGCGAGCATCCGCACCTCTACGAAGTCATGAACGGCACCACGGTCGGCGCGAACGAACGCCGCCGCGCCGCGGAACCGGCCATCGGCCTCCTCAAGGAACTGCTCACCACCTGGTCCGACACCCACGACGTGGTCCTGGCCGACCCCGACGAGGCATGCGAGATCATCTGGGGCACCCTGTACGGCATCGCATCGCTCGGCTCCGTCGGCACCATCAGCAACGAGCGCGCCCGGCGACTCGCCGAGCAAGGGCTCCGCGCGATCCTTCTCGGCTGGCGGACTGAGGCGCCGGGGAACGGGTAGTCCGGCACCGAAGCCGGCTCAACGCGAGACCCCGCAAGGACGAAAGAGCTGGAGAGGGAGGGTGATACACCGTGGACTGCCCGCATGACCGCGAGCCCGTCGCCTGGCCACCTGCCCCGATAAGGACCGAACGGCTCGTGCTCCGGGAGTCCGAGGCCCGGGACCGGGCGGCGTTCATCGACCTGCTGGCGTCGCCGGAGGTGCACACGTACCTCGGCGGCCCCCGGCCGCGTGACGAGCTTGAGCGTGAGATGCCCGGGGTGCCCGAACGGTGGCCGGGGAGTTTCGTCGTTGATCTCGACGGGGCGATGATCGGCCAGATCCTGCTCAGGAGGGCAACGGAGCATCGTCGCTCGGCTGCTGCGGGGAAGGCCGATCTCGGCTACCTGTCCTGCCGCGGGCGTGGGGATTTGGGTATGCCGCCGAGGCGTGCGAGGCCGCACTCGATTGGTTCGGCGGCCTCTTTCCCTGCGAGCCGGTGGTGCTCACCACCCAGACCGCCAACATCGGCTCGCTGCGGCTCGCGGCAAAGCTGGGGTTCACCGAGGTAGAGCGGTTCCAAGCCTGGGACACCGAGCAGTGGTTCGGTGTGTGGTCCGCGGTCACACCGTCCGGCTGAGCGGTCAATGGTCCTTGTGGCAATCGCTGGACTGGGACCGGTTCCAGACCGCTCGCGTGCTGTCGTCATCATGCGGCTTCGTCAACGCCTCCGTGATGGTGTGCGACCCACAGCAACGATCGCAGCGTCGATGGCCAATCGCCAGAGCGTAAGCCCCCTGTTCTCTCGCTCCATGGGCAGCCCCCGTCGTGCCCACAGGGCGCCGTTCACGTGTTACAGCGTGAATGGATCCTCGTCGAGCTTTTCTGACAAGCGCTCAAGAGTGTCCGTAAGGCTTGTCGGTGCGCCGTTCAGCCTTTCGCGCTGCTCGGCGACATGACCGATGAGGCGGAGGGTCCGCCCCGAGGAGATGCCGGGTGCGGCGGTGACCAGGGAGCTGACGACGTCTTCCGCGTCGCGCCAGGCACGGACGTCCAGCAGGCATTGTGCGAGCCGTGCGGATGACATACTTGCGTAGCCGGTCCCGACGCCATGCCCTGGTTGTGCGGATTGCAGTAGCCGCTGGATGGCTTTCTGTACGTCACCTGCGATCTGCAGTGTGTGACCCCAGTGGCCGTCAATCTCCCTGTCGGTCAACCACCATGACCAGTCCGGTTCGCCGACGTCGTTACCGTCCTCGATGAGCGACCGGGCGCGTTGAAGCGACTCGATGGCCTCCGACGTACGTCCCGTGCCGACCAATCCCTTCGCTTCACGCATGCGGAACATCGCCTCGACGCGCGGGGAGAGCCGCCTTCGGTTGAGCACCGACCGGGCAATGGCCAGCGCCTCTTGGTTCCGTCCGCGCCATTCACTGTGCATCGCCATGTTCTGCAGTGTCAGCAGTGCGATGGAGCGGTCCCCCGAGAGATTCGCGAGGAACAGCGCCTCTTGGTTGAAGCGCCGGGCGGCGCCGTCTCTTTCCGCGTCAAACAGAGCCCAGCCGGTTATTTCGGCGAGTTCTGCGGCGGCCGACTGAATGTCGCGCTCGTACCGGGGGTCGTAGTCTCCGGCCCCGAGCCGCCGATGCACGACCTTGAATGCTCGGCCTGCGGGCTCGGCGATGGATACTCCGCTGAGTTCGTTGTCCAGGACGACCAGCCGACGGGAAGTCTCCCGGATGGCCTGGACGAAGTCGGTTCCGCGTGCCTCGTTGAGTGTCAGTATCCGATCAGTGATGGCCGGAGATTCAGTAGCTTCCGGTGAAACGGTCGGCGGTGCTACTCGTACCGCGATTTCGGCCAGTTCCCCGTTCGTCTTGAACAGATTGTCCAGTGCCGTGACGAATTGCGTGGACGGCTGCTGTTTCCCGGAGAGCACGCGGGACAGATAGGCGTGGTCGTAGTTCAGTTGGCGGGCGACCGCCCGAACACTCATGTCCCGGTCACGGAGCAGGTCGCGAACTCGTTGGCTGAACTCCCCGCAGCTCATGGTGACCAGAGTACGGCTGTCACCGCGCAGTCACCAAGCGATCACCAACCGCGACCACGCATTCGCGGTTGTCTTGGGCGTACGTAAGGACCCCCGCGACCGTGCGACCGGCCCGGGGGCATGGCCATCGCCAACGGGAGCGACAACGTGTCGGACACTAGCCCAGCCACCCCACCCGCGAACACGCCCAACGACGGCTGCGATGTGTGCGGGGCGCTGTTACGACAGCAGGCCGAAGCACGGCGCAACGGGGATCACAAGCGGGCGACCGCCTGTCTCATCGAACTCCAGCGGCACCACGACGGCCTGCTCCACGGCGAGGCGGCCCGGTGAAGGACCGCACGACGATGACGCTGCGAGTGTCGCGGGACAGTGGAAAGACCTACGGGCCGACCCGCGTGGTCAGGTCCACCGAGCCCCTGATGCCGCTCGAGACGTCGGTGTGGCCGCCGTGCGAGTGCGCCCGATGCGTACCGGCGCACGTGACCGGTCGTCAGCCGCGCTGACGGTCAACACGAAACCCCTGGCGGGGCCCGGGTCAGGCCAGGCCGGCCGCGATGGCGCGGCGGACGGCGTCGGCGCGGTCCTGGATGCCGGCTTTGGCGAACAGGTTGTTGATGTGGGTCTTGACCGTGGCCTCGCTGATGAAGAGTTTCTCGGCGATGGCCCGGTTGGGCAGGCCCTGGCCGATGAGGGTCAGCACCTCGCGTTCGCGGCGGGTGAGGTCCGGGGGGAGCGGCTGCGTGTCGGCCTGCGGGCGCGTGCGGACGGTGGCCAGGAGGCGGTTCTGCACCTCGTGGTCGAGTACGGACTGTCCCGCGGCGGCGGCCCGGATCGCGCGGACGATGTCCTGGCGCCCCGCGTTCTTCGTCAGATAGCCGCGGGCGCCGGCGCTCAGGGCGGCCAGGATCGAGTCGTCGTCGGCGAAGGTGGTCAGCACGACCACGGCCGTTCCCGGGTGTTCCTCGCTCAGCCGGCGGGTGGCCTCGGTGCCGTCCATGACAGGCATGCGCAGGTCCATCAGGACGACGTCGACCGGTGTGGCGGCCACGGCGGCGAGCACCTCGGTACCGTCCGCGGCGGCGGCCACGACGTCGATGTCCTCGGTCATGTCGAGCACCGCGGCCAAGGGCTCGCGGACGGTGGCCTGGTCGTCGGCGACGATCACCTTCAGCGAGCGCTCGGTCAGCGGGTCCTGCGGGTCCTGCGGGGCCTGCGGGTTCCGTGGCTCCTGGGCCGGTTCGTTCGTCGTCATCCTCGGATCACTGCCTCCACCTGCCAGCCGCCCCGGTCCGGTCCCTCGGTGAGCGGACCCGCGGTGAGGGTGCCGCCCAGCAGGGCGACGCGTTCGCGCATTCCTATCAGCCCCATGCCGCTGCCGACACCCGCGGTGGCCTCACCGGTCGCGGGCCCGTTGCGGACGGCGAGGCTGGTCGAGGCGGCGTCGAACGTCAGCTCCACCGCGATCTCGGCCCCGGGGGCGTGCCGGGCCGCGTTGGTCAGCGCCTCCTGCACGATGCGCAGCACGTTCTGGGTGACCTGTGCCGGCAGCTCTCGGACGGCCCCGGTGACGGTGAGCACCTCGCGGTGGCCGGACGACTCGATCATGGCGGTCAGGCTCTCGAGCAGCGGAAGGGAGTCCTCGCGCAACGCGTGCACGGTCCACTGGGCCTGCTTCAGGCTCTCCTTGACCAGGCTCTGCGCCTTGTTGTGCGCCGCGCGGACCTTCTCCAGGTCGCCGGTGTCCATCAAGGCGTCCGCCAGCTCCAGGTGCATGTTGATCCCGGCCAGCGAGTGCGCCAGCACATCGTGGACGTCGCGGGCGATGCGGCCGCGTTCGGTGAGCACGGCCGTTCGCACCTCGGCCCGCGCGGCCCGCTCGGCGGACTCGGCGGCCTGGAGCCTGGCCTCCACTGCCTGTTGCTTGCTGCGGCCCAGGATTCCGGCCACCACCGGGACACCCGTGCTGAGACCGAAGGTCCACGTCATCACCTGGTGATCGGGGCCGACGTAGAAATAGAAGACAGCGCCGCACAGCAGGCTGGACAGGGCCGCGACCGCCAGGGCCGGCTTGAGGGGGAGGCGGTAGCCGGCGTGGCCGACGAGGAAGTAGGCGAAGAGGTAACCGGAGCCCTTGTCGCACACCTCGAGCAGGCCGGCGCACGCCACGACACCGGCGGTCAGCCAGACCAGCGCGGCCCGGCGTGGGAAGTCGGGCGGCAGGTGTCTGGCCAGCAGGGCGACGGAGTTGACCACCAGCAGGGCAGCCACGGCCAGGCCGCGGCCGCTGACGCCCACCGGCCGGACGGTGGTGACCGCGATGGCGATGATCAGCAGGGTGACGGCCCACTGGAGAGAGACGTCGTGCCGGAGCACGACCCGAGGGCCGGGCTCCCGTTCGGAAGCCGGCCCGGAGGCTGGGGGATCGTCGGAAGCGGACACGGCGCGACGATAACCCGTACTCAGACCGTCCGGTCCGCGGCGACGGCCGCGACCCGTCCGTCCGCCGCGACCCGTCCGTCCGCCGCGACCCGTCCGTCCGCCGCGGCCTGTCCGTCCACGGCAGGCCGCCGCTGCTCGCGGGTGACCATGCGGGCGCGGAGAAATATGGTGGCCAGCCGCGTGACCACCTCGGTGAGTGCCATCAGCACGAACGCGGCCACCCACGCGTCCCCCGTGGTGATCTGGTGGGCCAGGCTGAAGCGGGCCACGTCGTCGGCGCCGCCGTGGTCGACCCACAGCTGGAAGCCCATCCGCGCCCCCATGCCCAGCACCCACAGGGTCGCGGAGACCGCGCCCGCCTTGATGAAGAGATGCGCGCCGACCTTGCGTATACGGGTGTAGACGCCGCCCGCGACGCCGAGGGCCGCGCCGATGGCGACGAGCGTGCCGATCAGCACCAGGTCGTTGCCGGCCGTGGGCACGGTGTTCAGGTAGCTGCGCGCGACGAAGGCCACGATTCCCAGGGGGATCACGTACGACTTGGCGTCGAGGCGGCCCTCCCGCAGCTGCCGGAAGACGACGAGGAGGAGGGCGATGTCGGTGATCCAGTCAGTCGTTGTCATGCCTCAAGGCTGCTGGCACGGGCCCGTACGCGCCTGGACCCACGGGTGGAACTATGGGTGGAGTCCGGTCAGCCGGTGATCTCCCGGACTCACGGGAGCGGCAGTCGTTGGGCGCACCAGCACGACATCGCTGGGCCTTCCCTTCCGGATCGCGCTCACGGGCGTGCGATAGGTTGCCCGCCATGACTGGACTCGGACCCGTCGCCTGGCCACCTGTCCCGATAAGGACCGAACGGCTCGTCCTCCGGGAGTCCGAGGCGCGGGACCGGGCCGCGTTCATCGAGCTGTTCGCGTCGCCGCAGGTGCGCACCCATCTGGGTGGCCCTCGATCGCGTGAGGAACTCGAAGCCGCGGTGCCCGAGGTGCCCGGGCGGCGCCCTGGCCGGTTCGTGGTCGATCTCGACGGGGCGATGATCGGCATGATCACGCTCGATCGGCGCGATGCGGAGCGTCCGGGGCACCTCCGTCCGGATGCCGGGGAGGCCGAACTCGGTTATGTGTTCCTGCCGGAGACGTGGGGGTGCGGGTACGCCGCCGAGGGGTGCGCGGCGGCGCTCGGCTGGTTCGCCGGCGCGCTTCCCGGGGAGCCGGTGGTGCTCTGCACCCAGACTGCCAACGACCGCTCGATGCGCCTCGCGGCGAAGCTGGGGTTCACCGAGGTGGAGCGGTTCGAGGAGTACGGCGCCGAGCAGTGGTTCGGGGTGTGGTCCGCGGTCACGCCGTCCGGTTGAGCCGGGTCGTTCCGTCAGGGGCGCGCAGCGGGGCCAATGGCCCTCAGGGCCTGCGGGCAAGGTATCGGTTGACCAGTTCCGCCGCCGTCTGCGCGTCATCGATCGTGATGACGAAGCGGGTTCCGCGGGTGAGTTCGAGCCAGAGCGCGTCGCCCTTCCGGAGCGAGACCGCCCGCACCCCCGGCTTCCACCGGTAGCCCCAGCCGCCGATCTCCAGGGGGCTGGTCCACCGCGCCGTGGCCCGCTCGATCCGGTCCATCGTGATGTTCTGCCGCAGGAAGGGGACGAGCGCTGAGGCCACCGTGACGCCGCGTGGGGAGACGGTGACCTTGATGGCCCCCGTGACGAGGAACGCGGCCGCCGCGAGCAGCAGGGCCAGGCCGACGGCCCGGTATTCCGCGTCGACGACGGCCAAGGCGATCAGTCCTACTCCCAGGATCACGCCGACGGCGAGCATCCAACGGCTGGACTGGGACCCGTTCCAGACCGCTCGCGAGCTGTCGTCATCATGCGGATTCATCGACGCCTCCGTGTGAGTGTGCGACCCACAGCAACGATCGCAGCGTCGATGGCCCAGGCCAAGGTGATGGCGAACGATACCCGTTGTGACCAGGACGGATCGCCGACACGGGCGCCGTGCCACCCGCACGGTCCTCATGAACGCGTGAGGTCAGCGGGGCGGGCGGATCGGTTCCGTAGGTGAGGTCTGCGGTGCTGTCCAACTGGCGAGGAGTTTGAGGCGGTCCTCCGAGGCGGTGCCGGGCTCGGCCGCGTAGATGATCAGGTCGTGGACGGCCCGTTGAGGCAGGGGCAGTTCCAGGGAGCGGAAGGTCATCTCCAGACGGCCGACTTCGGGATGGTTCAGCCGCTTGACGCCTTCGTGATGGATCCGGACGTCGTGACTGGCCCACATGGTGCGGAAGTCGGAGCTCAGCGTGGACAGTTCGCCAATGAGTTCGCGCAGGGCCCGGTCGTGGGGTTCACGTCCGGCTTCGGCGCGGAGCACGGCGACCGTGGCCCTCGCGCCTTCCTCCCAGTCGACGAAGAAGTCGGAGGAGCCGGGGTCGAGGAAGAAGTAACGGGGAAAGTTGGCGCAGCCCCGGTCGCCGGTGGTGTCGCTGTCGAACATCGGTGAATACAGGGCCCTGCACAGCGCGTTGCTCGCGATGATGTCCAAACGGCCGCTGCGTACGAAGGCGGGAGCCATGGTCATGGAGTCCACCATCCATTGGACGGGGGACGGGATCGTGACGTCCTTGCGGCGGTGCGACCTGCGGCGAGCGGGGCGAGCCGCTCTGGCCAGATCGAGCAGGTAGGTGCGCTCGTCCTCGTCGAGGAGCAATGCCCGGGCGACCGCTTCCAGCACGTCCTCGGAGACACCGCCGATGTGGCCCTTCTCCAGCCGTGTGTACCACTCGGTGCTCACGCCGGCGAGGGCCGCGACCTCCTCGCGCCGTAGTCCCGGAACCCGGCGGCGTCGGCCGGTGGGCAGTCCGACCCGCTCCGGGGCGAGCTTGGCGCGTCGGCTGATGAGGAAGTCGCGGATGTCCGAACGGTTGTCGGTGGGATCACCGGTGTGGTTTTCGGACGGAGGCTCCATTCGCCCAGGGTACCCATGGTCCGGCCGATAGAGGGGTTGTGCTTATACCCCCCATAAACACGACCTTCCCCGCCTCTGACGGCGCCGGTTTCATGGGGTCGGCGGAGTTGAACGGCACTTCGGCGGACGTGAACGGCACTTCGGCGGAGTTGAACGGCACTCCTTCATCGCGGGCATCGCGTCCATCGCGGGCCGCCATCCGCCGTGTCCGCCGTGTCCGCCGTCCCCCATCCACACCTCAGGAGCATGACCATGGCCAGCAAGACCGTACTGATCACCGGCGCGACCAGCGGTATCGGCGCCCACACCGCGCGGTTGCTCCTCGACCGCGGCCACCGTGTGGCGGTCACCGGCCGCAACGAGAGCAAACTGAAGACCTTCCTCGACGAGGCCGGCCACCCCGACCGGCTGCTGGGTCTTGTCGCGGACGCGGCGGACTGGCAGGCCACCGAGTCGGTCGTGACCCGCACCGTGGAGCGTTTCGGTGCCCTGGACGCGGCGGTGGCCAACGCCGGATTCATGTCCGGTGACTCCATCGGGGCCGGCGACCCGACACTGTGGCCGCCCATGGTCCTCACCAACGTCCTCGGCCCCGCCCTGCTGGCCCATGCCACCCTGCCCCACCTCGAGGCCACTGGCGGACGGCTGGTGCTCATCGGCAGCGTCGCCGGGCTGAAGAACTCTCCCGCCAATCTCTACTCGGCCACCAAGTGGGCCACCACCGGACTCGCCGAGAACCTGCGCCTGCACGCCACGACCCGCGGCATCGGGGTCACTCTCGTCAACCCCGGCATGATCGACACACCCTTCTGGCAAGGCGCGAGCGTTCCCCCCTTCGCCCTGCCTCCCCAGCCCATCGCCGAGGCCATCTGCCTCGCCCTCGACCAGCCGGCGGGCATCGACCTCAACGCCCTGACCATCCGGCCCATGGGCCAGCCCGCCTGACCGCGGCGCGAAACCGTAGCCCCCGGGCCTGGGCCCGGGGACCGGCGACGGTTCGTCAGGGGCCCGGTTCAGCCCTGTTTGGGCGCGGCCTGCTGGACGACCTCGAAGGACCACAGGGTGGAGCCGGCCGCGGCGGGCTTCTGCTGGGGGGCGTCCTCGCCGCCGCGCTGGTGGGCCGCCTTCATGGGGCCCTCCATCCACGCCTGGAAGTCCTCCTCGCTGCGCCAGCGCGTATAGACGAGGTACTGGTCGGTCCCCTCGACCGGGCGCAGCAGCTCGAACCACTCGAAACCGTCGGAGCCCTCCACGGCCCCGGCGCGCGACGCGAAGCGCTTCTCCAGCACCTCGCGCTGTTCCTCCGGCACGGTCAGCACATTGATCTTGACTACGCTCATGGCCCCATCTTGCCGTAGCCGATGCCGCGTCCCGGCGGTGCCTCACCCTCAGCCGTGCAGCTTCAGGCCCTTGGTCACCTTGTCCACCTGGCCGCGCGGCCCGTAGACGGCGAGGCCGACCAGGTTCAGCGCGTCGACGGCGCGGACCGCCGCGCGGTTGTCGTCCTCGTTGTTGGTGCCGAAGAGCTCCTCCGTGTAGAGGGCCGTCGGCAGGTCGCGGGAGAGGGCGCGGGCGTGGGTGCGGGTGAGGGCGGGGGCGTCGGCGGCGTAGACGAGGACCGGCTCGCGGAACATCGGGAGGTAGCCATTGCCCGAGGCGTCCTCGTACGGCTTGCCGACGATCTCGTCCGTGGCGTGCGCCAGGCCGCTGGAGAGGAACGCGGTCACGTTCAGCTTCTGCCAGTCGGCGAGGTCGGTACGGACGATGACGGCGATCTTGGTGTCGAAACGCATGGACGGCAGTCTCGCCACGATCCCGGCCCGCGGTCTTGAACGCTGGTGCGGGGGCGGTCACGACCGTGACGGCACAATGGGGGCGTGGGTGTGGCAGGAGAAGGGGAGCGGGGGCCCGAGGACTGGGCCCGGTACTGGCGCGATCCCGACCGGGCCGTGGAGGCCATGCACGCCCACTTCTTCAGCCATCGCTTCCATCCCCACAGCCATGACGCCTACTCCTTCGCCGTCACCGAGATCGGCGCCCAGCGCTTCCGGTGCCGGGGTGCGCTGCGCACCAGCGGGGCGGGGATGGTGATGGTCTTCAACCCCGACGATCCGCATGACGGGGAGGCGGCCGCCGAGCTCGGCTACAAGTACCGCATCGTCCATATGGGTCCCGATGTGATGCGGAACGTCCTCGCCGATGTGGCCGACAGCGCGGCCGACCGGGCGGCGTTGCCGCTGTTCGACCGGCCGGTGGTCTCCGATCCCGTGCTGGTCCCCGCCCTGCTGCGGCTGCACACCGCGCTGGTCGGCGGCGCCGGTCCGCTGGTGCGGGACGAGCGGCTGACGGCGGCCGTCGGGGCGTTGGTGCGGCGCGGGGCCACCGGGCCGCTGCGCGCCCGGGAGCTGCCGGGCGGGAGCGGCGAGCAGGCGCGGGCCGCGCGGCGGGCCCGGGCGCTGCTGGAGGAGGAGTACCTGGAGGAGATCCCGGCGGCGCGGCTCGCGGAGGCCGCCGGATGCAGCCGCTTCGCGCTCTACCGGGCCTTCCGCGCGGCGTACGGGATGGCGCCGAGCGACTTCCAGCGGCAGCTTCGGCTGCGCCGGGCGCGCGGGCTGCTGGTGGCGGGCCGTAGCGCCGCCGAGGCCGCGGCCCAGGCGGGGTTCGCCGACCAGAGCCATTTCCACCGGTGGTTCGTGCGGTGCTTCGGAGTGACGCCGGGAACATTTCAGCGCGCGGCGGGTCCCGATTCGCGGCGCACCCCGCAGCCCTGGTGAAATTGGGCCGGACCGTACGGACTCACGCGGAGCGATAGCACCCTGCCAAAGCCTGACATCTTTCGGACAACCTCGGACGACGGTCAGGTGAAGTGGGAGTGTTCGGCGTCTGAGTAGTGGGCTCAGTAGGGTCTTCAGACATCCAGGACAGGTGAAGAGGGCGAGTGGGGGAGCGGCAGGGCGTGGCGAACGTGGAGCGGAGCGGACTGGGGAGAAACCCGGACACGGGGCCGGGCCCCGGTGCCGTCGGGGCGCGGACGTCACGGGCCAGAATGGGGCTCGTCGCCCTGTGGCTCCTGGCCGGCGTGCTGGCGGTCCGTCAGGCGGCGGCGGTGCTGCGGCTGCCCCCCGACGAGCGGCTGACCGACCTGGAGACCTGGATCGGCGAAGAGGGTGTGCTGCATGTCAGGGGGTCGCTGTACGACGGGGACTCCTTCACCGGCACCCCGTTCTCCGGGCTCGTCCTCAAGCCGCTGACCCGGGCCGCCGAGCAGAGCCTCGGCGTCGCCTGGACCTTCGGCACCCTGCTGCTGGTCGTGGTCCTCGGGCTGGTCGTGGCCCGGGCGCTGCCCGGTCCGGTCTCCCGCCGCACCGCGCTGATCGCCGCGCCGCTGGCCATCAGCCTGCTGGTGCTCTCGCTTCCGGTGCGCAACACCTTCACCCTCGGCCAGACCAGCATCATCCCGGTGCTGCTGGTCGTCCTCACCGTGCTGCCCAGAACCTCCGGGCGGCAGGCCGGTGTGCTCATCGGGGTGGCCGCGGCGCTGCAGCCCGCGCTGCTGCTGTTCGCCGTCGTGCTGTGGCTCATCGGCCGGCGCCGGGCCGCGGCGCTCGCGGGCGCCACGTTCGCCGGGTGCACCGCGCTCGCCTGGGCGGCCATGCCGCACGACTCGTGGACGTACTGGGGCCACCACATCGGCGGCGCCGGGCTCGGCGCGCCCGCCGACAGCCTGGCCAACCAGTCGCTGCACGGGCTGCTGCTGCGCATCGGTCTCGAGGGCCCGGGCGAGCTGGCGCTGCTGGCCGTGCTCGCGGTCGCCGTCGCCGTGATCGGCCTGCGGCGCGCCGTGCACTACGCGAAGGACGGGCAGCTGCTGCTCGCCGCCGCCATCACCGGCAGCGTCGCGCTCGCGGTCTCGCCCACCTCCTGGCAGCACCAGCAGCTGTGGATCCTGCTGGCCGTGGTCGGCCGGGTGGGGCGGCGCGGCTCCGACCGGCTGGTGTGGCCGGTGCTGGTGGTGCTGGTGATGTCGCTCAGCCGTACCGCGCTGCTGCCCGACATCGAGATTCTCGGACATATCGGCTACAATGCGCCGCTTCTCGCCGCGCTCGCCGCCGCCTGTGTGGTGCCGTTCCACTCCCGCACCTCGCCGCGATGGGACGACCCCGAGCCGACGCCGGTCGCCGAGCCGGCCAGGAGCCGCTACGCCTGGGTGCCGCTGCTGCGCTTCCTCAAGCGGCCGCTGTCCCGCCCGAACCTGATGCTCGAGCTGATGCTGATCCGCGTCGGCTACTTCGCCTACTCCTGGATCCGCGCCCACGCCCCGGACGAGCGCAGCGTGGCCGAGGGCCACGGCGACCAGGTGCTCACCCTCGAGGGCTGGCTGCACATCGACATCGAGCACTGGTTCAACGCCATCGTGGCGGACACCTCATGGCTCAAAGACTTCATGAACTGGTACTACAGCACCTTCCACTTCCTGATCCCGCTGTCCCTGCTGGCCTGGCTGTATCTGCGCCGCCCGGCGACCTACCGCTGGGCCCGTACGCCGCTGGCCTTCGCCACGATGCTCGCCCTGGTCGGCTTCTGGCTCTACCCGCTGGCCCCGCCGCGGCTGATGGGGCTCGGGTACGTGGACACCGCGCACGGCCCGCAGGATCTGAACAACCCGGACTTCGGCGCCCTCACCAAGCTGTCCAACCAGTACGCGGCCATGCCCTCGCTGCATGTGGGGTGGTCGCTGTGGTGCGGGGTGGTCATCGCGATCGTGGCGCCGTACGTATGGGCGAAGGTGCTCGGCATCCTGTACCCGCTGCTGACGACGGCGGTCATCGTGGGCACCGCCAACCACTATGTGCTGGACGCGATCGGCGGCGCGGCCATCGTCTCGGCCGGGTTCGGGCTGCAGTACGTGCTGCTCGGCGTGGGCAAGCGCCCGCGCGAGGAGGCGCCACCGCTGTCGGCGGCGATGGGCGCCGCGATGGCCCGGGCCAGGGGGCTGGTGCCGGGGCTGGTGCGGCAGCGCGGCGGTGGGCACGACGACGTGGAGCCGGCCGGCGCCGAGTCCGCCGGGAAGGATCGGTCCGACGCCGCGGACGGGCCCCCGAAAGGGGGACAGGCTCGCGTTGAGCGCCATGACCAGCGGGTCTAGCGTGGTGAGAAGGGGGCGGAAAGGCGTGAAAGAGCGTTAAGCGGGGGGATCCGGGAATCGAGACGGGGAGCGGGGACCCCGACCGAGGAGGGATCAACGATGTCCCTGGTGAAGGCAGTCACCGCGGCGGTCGCGATGGGCGCTTCGATGGCCATAGCGACCCCCGCGGCCGCCGCGCCGCCGCACCCCTTCGTCTTCGTGCACGACAAGTTCCAGCCCGCGTCGCAGGCGAAGACCGCCGATGCGGTGACCTACGACAAGTCGCTGGTGCCGACGTCGGCCACGGTGTTCATCGCCGAGCTGCGCGTGGGCGGCGAGGGCATGAAGCACCATGAGGGCGGAGAAGGCCAAGGCCACCGCATGATGCACAAGGGCACGTTCGTGTTCCTCAGCGTGCGCGGCCTCGCGGCCCACCACCACTACGGGATCCATGTCCATACGAAGCCGTGCGGCACCACGCCCGACTCCTCGGGGCCGCACTACCAGAACAAGAAGGATCCCAAGCAGCCCTCGACCAATCCGAAGTACGCCAACCCGCACAACGAGGTCTGGCTGGATGTCACCACCAACGGAGCCGGTAAGGGCTGGGCCAAATCCTGGGAGAAGTGGCAGTTCAGGCCCGGGGAGGCCCGTTCCGTGGTGATCCACAAGCATGCGACGGGCACCACGCAGGGCAAGGCCGGCCAGGCCGGAGCCCGGGTGGCGTGCGTCAACGTGCCGTTCAAGTAGCGGTGCCGTTCAGGTAGCGGTGTTGCCGTTCAGGTAGCGGCGTTCCGGGGCGCCCGGTGGGGCGGCGGGTTCAAGGCCAGCGTGAGCCCGGGTAAGACTCAGGGTGGCAGCAGCCCGCCCTCCACCGAGGCGTTCCTGATCTCCTCGTACAGCGCGCGCAGCGTCTCGCTCACGGCGACCCGTGGCAGATGCAGCCGGTCCAGCGCCTCGGCGTCCACGGGAGCGTGGCTGTCGGTGGCCATATCGCCCCAGCCCTGGCCGGTCAGACAGCGCATCAGGGTGGGGTTGAGCCGGTCCACCCCGCGCACCAGACACGCCTCGGGCGTACGGCCCTCCTCGTACTCCCGCCACAGCGCCAGCAGTTCGGTGCCGAGCGGCGCGGGCAGCGAGGCGAAGCGCGCGGGCTCACCGCCCCCGGCGCCCCGCTCCACCGCGTCCATCTCGACGAGGTCGTGCATCAGGCACAGCTTGAGCATCTTGGTGAGGTCGAGCCGCTGCCCGGCCTCGCGTTCGAACTCGCCGTGCAGTATCCAGCTCACCATCGCCAGATGCCAGGAGTGCTCCGCGACGCTTTCCTTGCGCTCCGGGGTGGCCTTGTTGGCGCGCTCGATGTCACGAAGGCGGGCGGTCAGGGCTATGAAGTCGAAGAGTCTTCGCCGATCGGCCGCCGCGCCGTGCGGACCGTACATCTCGCTCATGGCGGTCAGTGTGCCCGCGTCCGGGGGGTTGTGGCGAGCAATGTACGTGCGGCGTCTTCCAGGGATCCGAGCAGCGGGTCGGGGTCGTCGGCGCGCGTGACGAGCACGACCTCGCAGGGATCGATGTCGATGACGGGTACCAGGGCGATGTCCTCGCGCACGGCGGCGCGCCGATCGCCGGCCGGGAAGATCGCGACACAGTGGCCGGTGGCGATGAGTTCCAGCTTGTCCTCGTAGCCGTCGTCGATCGCGGGCGGGGGTGGGGCCGGGCGGCCGCCGACCGGCTTGGGCGTGCTCCAGATCACCGGACTGCTGGCGCAGGCCACCAGTTCCTCGTCCGACAGAGCGCGCAGGCTGACGGCCTTCTCGTGCGCCAGACGATGACGCGCCGACGTGACGAGTACCCGCGATTCCTCATGGAGCTTCGTCACCCGGAAGCCGTCCGTGGGGAAGGGCAGCGGCCGGTACGCGACGAGGGCCTCGATCCGTCCCTCGGCCAGGGCGCGGGTGTCCCGCCAGTCGAGGTGCCGGGTGCGGATCCGGTCGTCGGGGTGCCGGCGGCGCACTTCCTGCACCCAGGCGGTGATGACCAGTCCTTCGGCGCAGCCGACGGTGATGGTACGGGGCTGGACGGCGGCTCTGGCGGTGCGAGCGGCCCGCTCGGCCTCCTGGAGCAGTGTCCGGGCCCCGGGCAGGAACGCCCGGCCGGCGTCGGTGAGGCTGGTGCCCTGCGGTGAGCGGTCGAAGAGCCGGACCCCGAGCTGAGCCTCCAGCCGCTGGATCTGGCGGCTCAGCGACGGCTGCGCCAGATGCAGCCTGATGGCGGCCCGGCCGAAGTTGCCGCACTCCGCCACGACCGTGAAATAGCGCACGAGCCGCAGATCGACGTCCATTCGCCCAGCGTACGTCGCGTGCCGTCATACGCCTGGGGCATGGCGGCATGCGGAACAGGTCTTGGACAGGCGGTGCCGGTGGATATTTGGCTTACGGGCATGACCACTTATGACGGCAAGAAGATCGTGATCACGGGCGGAAGCAGCGGTATCGGCCTGGCCGCGGCCCGGTTGTTCGCGGACGGCGGGGCACACGTACTGATCACCGGCCGCACCCAGTCCACCCTGGACACCGCGCTGGAGCGGCTGGGGGACAAGGCGATCGCCGTCCGCAGCGACGCCGCGTCCCTGGAAGAGATCAAGGCGCTGGCCGGCACGGTCCAGGAGCGGTTCGGCGCGGTGGACGCGCTGTTCGTCAACGCCGGCGTCACCGCGTCCGCGCCGTTCGACTCCACGACGGAGGAGATGTACGACGCGCTGTTCGGCATCAATACCAAGGGCCCCTACTTCACGGTGCAGGCGTTGGCGCCGCTGATGCGCGAGGGCGGCGGCGTGGTCCTCACCACGTCGGTGGTGAACGTCCTGGGCGTCGACGCGCTCAGTGTCTACTCGGCGAGCAAGGCGGCCCTGCGGTCGATGACGCGCACGCTGGCCCGCGAGCTGCTGCCGCGCAAGGTGCGGGTCAATGCCGTGAGCCCCGGTCCGATCGACACGGGCATCCTGGACCGCTCCGTCCCCGCCGACGTCCTCGAGACGATGAAGGACACCTACCGGAGCACCATCCCGATGCAGCGGCTGGGGTCGTCCGAGGAAGTGGCCGCCGCGGTGGCGTACTTGGCGTTCGGTGCCACCTTCTCGACGGGAACGGAGTTCCCGGTCGACGGCGGAGGTTCGCAGCTCTAGGTGAGGAACCCGCTCCAGGTGAGGGATCCCCGGACCTCAGGCCGGGGAACACCTCATGTGTAGGTCACCCTCAGCTCCTTGATCCCGTTCAGCCAGGCCGAGCGCAGCCGCCGGGGCTCGCCCGCGAGCCGGATGTCCGGGAGGGTGTCCGCGACGGCCTGGAAGATCAGCCGGATCTCCAGCTCCGCCAGGCTCTTGCCGAGGCAGAAGTGCGGTCCGCCCCCGCCGAAGCCCAGATGGGGGTTGGGGTCGCGGGTGATGTCGAAGTCCTCGGGGCGGTCGAAGACCTCCGGGTCGTTGTTGGCGGAGGAGTAGAAGACCCCGACCCGCGCGCCCGCCTCGATGCGCTGTCCGCCCAGTTCTGTGTCCTGGGTGGTGGTGCGCTGGAAGGACATCACGGGGGTGGCCCAGCGCACGATCTCGTCGGCGGCGGTGGCCGGGCGCTCGGCCTTGAACAGCTCCCACTGGTCGGGGTGGGTGAGGAAGGCGTGCATCCCGTGGCTGATGGCGTTGCGGGTGGTCTCGTTGCCGGCGACGGCGAGCAGCAGCACGAAGAAGCCGAACTCGTCCGAGCCCAGATTGCCCTCGTCCTCGGCGGCCACCAGCCGGCTGACGATGTCCTTGGCCGGGCAGGCCTTGCGGTCGGCGGCGAGGTTCATGGCGTACGAGATCAGCTCCATGGCCGACTCGGCGCCGATCTCCTCGGTGATGGCCAGTTCCGGGTCGTCGTACGCGACCATCTTGTTGGACCAGTCGAAGATCTTGGACCGGTCCTGCTGGGGGACGCCGATCAGCTCGGCGATCGCCTGCAGCGGCAGTTCGCAGGCGACATCGGTGACGAAGTCCCCGCTGCCGCTCTCCCGGGCCCCCGCCACGATGCGTTCCGCGCGGTCGCGCAGGGCGTCCTCCAGGGCGCGGATGGCGCGCGGGGTGAAGCCGCGCTGGACGATCTGGCGGACCCGGGTGTGCTCGGGCGGGTCCATATTGAGCATGATCAGCTTCTGGACGTCGATCTGGTCCCGCTGGATGTGCTCGTTGAAGCGGATGATCGCGGTGTTGGCGTGGGAGGAGAAGATCTCCGGCCGGGTGGAGACCTCCTTGACATCGGCGTGGCGGGTGACGGCCCAGTAGCCGTCGTCGCCGAAGCCGGCGATGCCGTGGGGCTGGGGGATCCAGCACACCGGGGCGGTCTGCCGCAGCCGGGCGAGCTCCGGGAGTGGCACGCGGTGCTGATGGAGGTCGGGGTCGGTGAGGTCAAAGCCTTCGGGGAGCGCTGGACAGGACATGGCCACTCCAGAGATCTGACGGGAGATCTGACGGCCTATCAGAAGTGTCCGCAACGTAGTAACGGGTTCTACAAGTCGCAAGAGAGAACGCGGCCATTGTTTCGGGGGATTGGTGCCGCTCCTGGTCCGCTCAACCCCTGCACAACCCTTGCGCCGCCGGGCCGGGCCTCAGCAGACTGAGCTGAAGAACTAGAACGCGTACTAGTTCTGGCGCGGGCGCTGCCGGGAGCCCCGCGGATGCGATGAGAGGACGAGACAGCCATGGCCGCGGAACCCGTCATCGTCGAAGCCGTACGCACCCCCATTGGCAGGCGCGGAGGCGCGCTCGCCAACCTCCACCCCGCCTATCTGCTCGGCGAGACCTACCGCGAACTCCTCGCCCGTACCGCCATTCAGCCCGACTGCGTCGAGCAGATCGTCGGCGGCACGGTCACCCATGCGGGGGAGCAGTCGATGAACCCCGCGCGCACCGCCTGGCTGACGATGGGCCTGCCGTACGAGACCGCGGCGACGACGGTGGACTGCCAGTGCGGCTCGTCGCAGCAGGCCAACCATATGGTGGCCAACATGATCGCCACCGGTGTCATCGACATCGGCATCGGCTGCGGGGTCGAGGCCATGTCGCGGGTGCCGCTGGGCAGCGGCTCCAAACACGGCCCGGGCAAACCGTTCCCGGAGGAGTGGAACGTGGATCTGCCCAACCAGTTCCAGGCGGCCGAGCGGATCGCCCGCCACCGCGGCCTGACCCGCGAGAACGTGGACGCCCTCGGCCTGATCTCCCAGGAGCGGGCGGCGCGGGCCTGGGCGGAGGAGCGGTTCAAACGCGAGACCTTCGCGGTGCAGGTGCCCACGACCGAGGAGGAGCAGAGCGCCGGAGAGGGCATGTGGCGGGCCGTCGACCGGGACGAGGGGCTGCGCGACACCAGCATGGAGGCGCTGAGCGGGCTCAAGCCCATCATGCCGACCGCCGTGCACACCGCGGGCAACTCCTCCCAGATCTCCGACGGCGCGTGCGCGGTGCTGTGGGCCTCCAAGCGGATGGCCCGGGCACTGAAGCTGCGCCCCCGCGCCCGCATCGTGGCCCAGGCCCTGGTCGGCACCGATCCGCACTTCCATCTGGACGGGCCGATCGACGCCACGAAGGCGGTGCTGGGCAAGGCCGGGATGACGCTGAAGGACATCGACCTGGTCGAGATCAACGAGGCGTTCGCCTCGGTGGTGCTGTCCTGGGCGCGGGTCTTCGGACAGGACCTGGAGAAGGTGAACGTCAACGGCGGCGCGATCGCGCTCGGGCACCCGGTGGGGGCCACGGGGGCGCGCCTGATCACGACGGCGCTGCATGAACTGGAGCGCGCGGACAAGGAGTTCGCGCTGATCACGATGTGTGCGGGTGGGGCGTTGGCTACGGGGACGATCATTCAGCGGCTGTAGGGGGCTCCGGTCACGGTGGCGGTCGGGGTCAGGGCAGGGGCAGCTCGGCGAGCATGACGGCGTAGACCGGAGAGTCGGGGAAGGGCTGGCGCTTCCCCACCTTGCGGAAGCCCCAGGACTCGTACAGGGCCTGTACCCGGGGGTGGTCGGGGTCCACGAGCAGCACTACGAGATCTTCGTCCCGCTTTTCCAGCAACGTGCGGGTCAGCCGCTCGGCCACTCCCTTCTTCCGCCACGTCGGGATGACGGCCAGCTCGGAGTACGAGAAGGTCAGGTCCTTCGCGGGTGCCGGGTCGATGTGCTCGCGCCACCACTCGCGCCCCGGAACGGCCGGGGCGCCGTAGGCGAAGCCCACGGCCTTGTCGCCGTCGAACGCGATCACGCAGGAGTACCCGGGGAGGCCGCCCCAGTGGTCCACGAACCAGGGGAAGCGCTGGTTGAACTCGTCGTCCATCTCATCCGCATACGCGTCGGCGTGCACGTCGATCAGCGTCTGGCGGATCTCCGGAAGGTTCGCGTGGGTGAAATGGCGGACGTCCAGACCTGTGGCACTCAAGCTCGGCTCCATTCGGATCGGTAGCGGTCTCCCCACTCGCGGGCCACGCCCGCGTCGGGGGCAAGAGTGATCAAGTCGCGGTAATAGTCGCCGAGAAGTGAGCGCAGGCGGCCGGGCAGCGGGTGCCCGGCCATCAGGTCGAAGACCGTGGAGGCGGTCGCGCAGGCCTGATCGATATCGCGCTGGTGCAGCTGGGTCAGGGCGAGCCGTGCGGTGGCCAGGGCGCGGTTGCGGCGGAACTGCTCGGGGATGGTGGCCAGAGCCTTGTGCGAGGCGGCTTCGGCCTCGGCGGGTTCGCCGATCCGGTCCCGGACGATGGCCGTCATGGCCAGGAGCTCGGCAGGCCCGTAGAAGGCGGTCCAGCTCGGCCTGGGATCGTCCATGGACGCCTTACCCAGGGCCTCTTGGGCGCAGCCGAGGGAGCGTAAGGCGGCCTGTCGGTCGCCCAGGGTTGAGTGGGCGAGCGCTGTCCGGGCATGGGCCAGGGAGGCGTAGAACGGGTCCCGACGAGCGATGGCCGTCGCCTGAGCCGCATAGCCGGAGTCGACGCCCTCGGTGTACGCATCGCACTGGCGGGCGAGCATGGAGTACAAGTTCCAGGCATCCAGCTCAGCGACGGAGTCCTTCGCCATCCCGGCCAGGTAGAGCGTCCGGTCCAGCAGACTCCGGGCCCGGTCGGTTCGCTTGGCGTCGATGGCGGACCAAGCGGCCATGGACATGTAGTCGGCGGCCACGCCGAACAGCCGCTGGCGGATGCGCTGGGAGGCGCCCAGCTTCTGCTTCTCCAGCGTCTCGGCCGCCCCGGCCAGGGCCATGTGCTCCAGTTCGTCGTGACCTCCCCGTGCGGCGTCCACGGCCACCAGGGCGTCCAAGCCGGAACGGAGCCGGATCACGTCGGAGGTGCCTACGGAGTGCTGTGCGATGAGAGGGACGGCGACCGCGGCCGTCGTACCGGTGGTGGCGGTCAGGAAGTTCCTGCGCCTCACGGGATCCTCCGGTTCTGTGGCGGGGCATCTTGGGGCCGGTGGGACGAATCCCAGTTCTTCGGCCGTACATCCGAATACTGCCCCTAAGGCTGCCCGCTGCCGAGAGTGCGGCCAACGCGTCTTTCCGGTCAGCCAGTTGCGGACCGTCCGGTCGCTGACCGTGCCTTCGTGGCCGTCGCGGTGCAGATGAGTGTTCACCGCGTCCGCCAGGGCGGTCTGGGTGAGCCCGCTCTCGCGCAGGGCGCTGATGAGGTTTTCGTTCCCCTCCACGTACCCACCGTAGCCATGCGAGCCCTCTCTGTGAGGAGAGTCGGCCGAGAATTTCCGGTTGGGCGGTTTGCACACCCGGTGGGTATTACCTCCCCTCGCGCGACGAGCCGTCGTTCACTCGGACAAGGCCGCTCACTTCGCACCCATGAGGTCCTGATGTCCGTGACCGCTACACCTCGCCCCACGGGGCACCCCGGATACTCCCAGACCATGCGCCGCGTACCGGAGAGCGCGGAGGCCGCCCGCGAGTTGGTGCGCGCGGCACTGGCCGCCTGGGGGCAGGAGGGCCTGATAGAGGACGCCGCGCTGGTCATCACCGAACTGGTCTCCAACGCCGTGGACCACGCCCGCCTGGAGTCGATCCGCGTCGTCGTCACCCGACCGTCCGAGAAATTCGTCCGCCTCGGCGTGGTGGACCGGTCCCGCGATGTCCCCTACCTGCGGACGGACTCCAATGGCGACAACACCCGAGGCCGTGGGCTGCTGTTGGTCGATGCCCTCACGGACCGGTGGGGGACGGACCGATACCGCTGGGGCAAGCAGGTCTGGGGTGAGATGAAGTGCGATTGATCACCCGCAGTGTCGACTGTCGGCAGTACGGCCGCCCGCGTGGCTCCATCGCGGCGTTCCGGGCCAGGCCGCAGGAGCGCTGCTGATGGCGGGCGGTGAGCGGACCGGGGTCGCCTTGGACGTTGAGGAGGCGTGGCGGGCGGCCATCGAGCACGCTGCGGGCTGCCCGGCCTGCCGGACGCCCGGCGCCGTATGCGAGACCGGCGAGCAACTCCTCGGCGCCTACGAGGAGGCAGTACGGCTGGCCCGGTCGGCGGAGGGCGCATGAGGCAGCACCGTGGGCGGTCGACCGCTACGCGGGCCGGGCTGCTCGCGGTCTGGCTCTGTTTCGCGGTCGCCCCCATCCCATAAGCCGGGTGGGTCGCTGGTGGTCCGGGCCCCGTACCGGACGACGGCCCCAGCGGCCCGCCCTCCAAAAGCCCCTGCGGTAGGCGCAGCCCAAGCGTAGTCGCCGCAGGGCAAGGACTCCGGCCCCGATTTGGGGATCGCAAGGCCGGAGTCCCCATTCAGGAAAGCTCGCCCCGGCCTCCCGCTTGCAGGCCAGTGGCCCACCCAGCCGGGATCCACAACACGTTCGTCCGCGCCGACCCGGCCCGGCCGGTCAGCCGCTGGACGCGGCGGACAGGAGCACGTCCACGAGCCTGTCCGCCGCGTCCGGCCGTCCGTGTACCCGGGCCGCTTCCGCCATCCCCGCGCGCCGCGCCGGGTCGGTGAGCAGTGGCCCAAGCGCCTCCTGCAACCGCGCGGCGGTGATTTCCCCGGTGAGCGCGACGGCGGCGCCGGCGTCCTCGAGGTGCTGGGCGTTGTGCGCCTGCTCGTTCCCCGCCGCGGAGGCGAGCGGCACGAACACGGCCGGCTTGCCGAGGGCGGTGAGCTCCGCCAGAGTGCCGGCGCCGCTGCGGGAGACCACGACATCGGCGAGCGCCAGGACGTCGGGCAGCTCCGGGCCGACGAACCCGGTGAGGTAGTACCGCCCCGCGAGGTGTGGCGGGAGCGCCGACGCGCTCGCGCGCAGGGCCTCGACGTTCGCCGGCCCGCACTGGTGCACTACGTTCGCGCGCTCCAGCAGCCACGAGAGCGCGTCCCGGATCACGTTGTTGATCTGCTGCGCGCCCTGCGCGCCGCCGGTGACGTACAGCGTCGGGAGCCGCCGGTCGAACCCGTCCAGCCCGAGGGCGGCGACCGCCTTATCGGCGTGCCCGGTCAGGACCTCAGGCCGTACCGGGTTGCCTGTGACGACCGCCGCGGATCGCACATCCCCCGGGAGGAGCGGGAGCGTCGACTCCGACGACACGGCGATACGCGCCGCCGACCCAGCCAGTTTCCGGTTCGCCAGCCCGAGCCGCACGGTCTGTTCGTGCAGTACCAGCGGGCGCTTGCACATGCGGGCGGCGAGCCCGGCCGGGACGGCGACGTACCCGCCGGTCGCGAGGACGACATCCGGCCGGAAGTCCGACACGATCTTGCGGGCCTGGGCGACACCCAGCGGCACCCGCGCCATGTCCCGCACGTTCGCCGGGCTGATCATCTTGAGCGGGTTCGCGGACCGGCGGATCTTGCCCGTCGCTACCGTCGTGAAGGCGATGCCCTCGGCCGGGGCGACGCGGGCCTCCAGCCCGTCAGGCGTGCCGATCCAGAGGACATCGAGCGCGCGGCCCTCGGCCGCCAGCCGGGCCTGCAACGCCCGGACCGCGGTGAGCGCGGGGTACGTGTGGCCGCCGGTGCCTCCCCCCGTGACGATGAGGCGGAAGGTGCTCGGGAGACGGGAAGCAGGTTCGTTCACCCCGCGCACCTTACTGGCCCGGCCGCAGCCCGGAGGACGATTCCAGCCGCGCCCCGCCATCGGCGAGAGTGTGGCTATGGTCGAGCGCTGATCGACCGGAATCCTGGGGTTGGATTTCAGCGGTAACGATTCCTCGACGGTGCCCCTTGGGGCGCCGCCGTTCTCGTATGCCTGGAATCGTCAATCCACGGTGACCGCCCTCGCCGTCACGGGGGCTGTGTCGCATATGAGTTCATATAGTACGAGCACATGTAAAGCCTTTAAGGGCCGCTAATCTCTGGGATGTCATCGGATTGGCCACTTGGGGTGGTTTGCGGTAAATCGCAGTGGATCACCCCTTTGCGTGGCCAGAGTCGAAGGGAAGCGACGACATGTCAGCTCGCCGAATGCTCACCGGTACGTTCCTGGGGCTGGGAGCCCTGGCCCTGGCCGCCACGGCGGTCGCCCCGGCGGCCAACGCCGCGCCCGTCCCCGTGACCGGCCTCAACTGCGATGGCGATACCTACAAGTGCACGGCCAACCTGCGGTTCGGCGACGGCAGGTGGGTCGCGCAGTGGAATGTGAACGTATTCCACCAGAGCGCGGCGAGCCATCAGCGGGCCGCCCGGTCGGCGGACGCCCCGCGCGGCGCCGCGGCCCCGGTCCCGGTGACGACCCTCAGCTGTGACGGGGACACCTACAAGTGCACCGCCGGACTGCAATTCGGTGACGGCAGGTGGGTCGCCCAGTGGAACGCCAATGTGTTCCACCAGGCCATGGCCAGTGCCGTGCCCGCCGCGTCGGCGAAGACGGTCAAGGCTCCGCGGGAAGCCGCCGCCCCGGTGCCGGTGACGGCCCTGAACTGCGACGGTGACACCTACAAGTGCACGGCCAACCTGCGGTTCGGCGACGGCGGCTGGGTCGCGCAGTGGGACGCCGGCGTCTTCCACCAGAACTGACGCTCCACCAACAGGAGTGATCGAGGGCCCGGTGCGGGTCAACGCGCCGGGCCCGCGCGACGTTAGCCGTCCTCGAACGCCACCGGGGCCTCGAAGGCCGCGCGGCGGGTGGCGCGGCGGAGGGCCTTGAGGATGGGGGTGCCGAGGGTGAGGGTGAGCACCATGGTCACCACGGCGCGCGGCAGATCCCAGCCCAGCGAGGTGGCGAGGCAGTACGCCACGAAGCGGGCGAGGTTGTCGCCGAGCGGATCGCCGGGGACGTAGGAGATCCCCGAGGCCATGCCCTGCATCAGGGTCCAGCCCTGGAGGTTCATGACCGTCCCGTACGCCACGGACGCCACCGCCCCGTACCCGGCGAGCAGCAGCCTCTCCGCCCGGCCGCGCAGCCGGGCGGCGCCGGGCAGCAGCCCCGCGCCCATCGATACCCAGCCCATGGCCAGCATCTGGAACGGCATCCACGGCCCCACCCCGCCGGTGAGCAACGCTGACGCGAACATCGACACGGCGCCGAGGACGAAGCCGAAACCGGGGCCCAGCACCCGCCCCGACAGCACCATCAGAAAGAACATCGGCTCGATCCCGGCCGTCCCCGCGCCCAGCGGCCGCAGGGCGGCGCCCGCCGCCGCCAGGACCCCGAGCATCGCGATGGCCTTGGCGTCCAGACCGGAGTCCGCGATGGTCGCCACGACCACGGCCAGCAGGAGCGGAAGCAGCGCGGCGAACAGCCAGGGCGCGTCGGCGGCGTGGGTGGTGATCCCGGAGTCACCCGGTGCGAACAGCGGCCAGCCGAAGGCGACGACACCGATCGCGGAGACGAGGGCGAGCGCCGCCACGGAGCGGGGCCCGAGGCGTACGGCCCGGATGCGGCGACTGGAGGCTGCGGTCGACTCGGTGCCGGGTGCCGTGGTCGGTTGGGTGCCGTGTGCCGGGGTCGGCTTGGTGTCGTGCGGCGCGATCGGTTGGGCGCTGTGTGCCGGGGTCGGCTTGGTGCCGTGCGCCGGGGTCGGCTCCGTTTCGTGCGCCGCCGTCGGCTCCGTGGCGTGCGCACCGGCCCGGTGCGGCTCGCTGCTCAGGTGCCGCCGCCCGCTCACGGTGTTCCCTCCAGCGCCTCGCGCACCTGTGGCACCGTCAGCCACGGCAGCGGTGCCAGCACCTTGGCCACCTGTGGGGCGAACGCGGGGGAGGACACCACCACCTCCGCCGTGGGCCCGTCCGCGACCACCTCGCCCTCGGCCAGGATGACGACGCGATGGGCGAGTTCGGCCGCCAGCTCCACATCGTGGGTGGCCAGCACGATGGCGTGGCCGTCCGCCGCCAGCCCGCGCACCACCTCCACCAGCCGCGCCTTCGCCGCGTAGTCGAGCCCGCGCGTCGGCTCGTCGAGCAGCAGCAGGGGCGGACGGGCGGTGAGGATGACGGACAGGGCCAGTGCCAGCCGCTGTCCCTCCGACAGATCGCGCGGATGGGCGGTGTCCGCCACCTCCGGCAGCAGCCGGCCGACCAGCGCACGGCAGGTGCCGGGCGCCGCGCCCGCGTCCTGGTCGGCCGCCGCGCATTCGGCGGCGACCGTGTCCGCGTAGAGCAGATCGCGCGGCTCCTGCGGTACGAGGCCGACCTGGCGCAGCAGTTCGGCGGGGCGGGTGCGATGCGGTACGACCCGGCCCGGGCCGACCCGCACCGACCCCGAGGCGGGTTCGTGCAGCCCGACCAGACTGGCCAGAAGCGTGGACTTGCCCGCCCCGTTGCGTCCCATCAGCGCCACCGTCTCGCCCGGCCGCACCGACAGGTCCACTCCGCGCAGCGCCTCGACCCGACCGTGGCGCACGGACAGCCGCGCCACCTCGCCGACCGGTTCGCCCGGCGGCGGATCGGCCACCGCCCGCGGGGCCAGCGACGCCAGCCGCTCCCGCAGCGGCCCCGCCTTGCGCCGCGCGTCCCGTACGGACAGCGGCATCGGCGACGGCCACCCCGCGAGGCCGCCCAGCGCCACCACGGGCGGCTGGACGGGCGACACCGGCAGCAGCTCGGCCGGTGCGCCGGTCAGCGGGGCGGCGCCGGGGGAGGGCAGCAGGATCATCTGGTCCGCGTACTGCACCACCCGCTCCAGCCGGTGCTCGGCCAGCAGCACGGTGGTGCCCAGGTCGTGCACCAGCCGCTGGAGGACCGCCAGCACCTCCTCGGCCGCGGCCGGGTCGAGCGCGGAGGTCGGTTCGTCGAGGACGAGGACGCGGGGGTGGGTGGTGAGCACCGAGCCGATCGCCACGCGCTGCCGCTGCCCGCCGGAGAGCGTGGCGATGGGGCGGTCCCGCAACTCGGCGAGACCCAGCAGATCGAGGGTCTCCTCGACCCGGCGGCGCATGGTGTCCGGCGCGATGCCGAGGGACTCCATGCCGTAGGCCAGCTCGTCCTCGACGGTGTCGGTGACGAAGTGCGCGAGCGGGTCCTGGCCCACGGTGCCGACGACGTCGGCCAGTTCGCGCGGCTTGTGGGTACGGGTGTCCCGGCCCGCGACGGTGACCCGGCCGCGCAGGGTGCCACCGGTGAAATGCGGTACGAGACCGGAGACGGCGCCCAGCAGTGTCGACTTGCCGACCCCGGACGGGCCGACGAGCAGACACAGCTCGCCCTCGGGGACGGTCAGATCCACCCCCGCGAGTGCGGGCCGCGCCGCCCCGTCGTAGTGGACCGACACCTGCTCGAACCGGATCACGGACTGGCCTCCTCGGCCCCGTCCTCGGCGCGCTCGTCCTCTCGCTCGCCGTGCGGGGTGTGTGCGGTGGGGGTGGGGTGGCTGTCGGGGGCCGGGTTGGGGTCGGGGGTTGCGGGTGGCTCCGTGGCCGCGTCGCCGGGCTCGGGGCGTGGCTCGGTGGCGGGTCGGGTGCCGGTGCGCAGGGGGCCGGGGCGGCCCCGGGCGTGGGCCGGGCCGGTGGGGGCGTCGTCCGGCGGGGCCGGTGCACGGTGCGTGCCCGGGGGCGGCTCCGTTGTCGCGTCGGCGGGCTGCGGGTGTCGCTCGACCGCGGGTCGGGTGCCGGTGCGCAGGGGGCCGGGGCGGCCCCGGGCGTGGGCCGGGCCGGTGGGGGCGTCGTCCGGCGGGGCCGGTGCACGGTGCGTGCCCGGGGGCGGCTCCGTTGTCGCGTCGGCGGGCTGCGGGTGTCGCTCGACCGCGGGCCGGGTGCCGGTGCGCAGGGGGCCGGGGCGGCCCCGGGCTTGGGCCGGGCCGGCGGGGGCCTCGTCCGGCGGGGCCGGTGTCGGTGCCGGGGAGGCGAAGGCCGGGAGCAGGCCCAGCAGGACCCCCGCCGCCGGCCACAGCGGCAGCGTCGGGGTGGTGAGCGGGACCACGGAGGGCTGGAGGGCCCCCGGGGCGTACGAGGTGGCGCGGATCATCAGCGCCGCGACCGCCGCACCCGACCCCGCCACCAGCCACGCCCGGACGCCCCAGCGGTCCGGGCGGTAGCGGCTGCGCACCGAGCGGCGGCCGCCCAGCCACAGCCCGCCGAGCGCGGCGGCCAGTCCCGCGAGCAGCAGTGGCAGACCGTAGCCCGCGCCCTCGGCGGCGAGCAGGCCGTACGTACCGCAGCAGACGCCGAGCAGCCCGCCCAGCGTCAGCGCGGTGGTGGTACGGGCGACGGCGGGCGGGACGTGGGCCGTGCGGCCGTAGCCGCGCGCGTCCATCGCCGCCGCCAGGGCCACCGACCGTTCCAACGCGCCCTCCAGCACCGGCAGTCCGACCTGCAGCAGCGCCTTCACCCCGCGGTCGGGGCGGCCGCGCAGCCGTCGGGCGGAGCGCAGCCGCTGGACGTCCGCCACCAGATGCGGTGCGAAGCTCATCGCCACCACGACCGCCACCCCGGCCTCGTAGAGCGCACCGGGCAGCGACTTGAGCAGCCGCGCCGGGCTGGCCAGCGCGTTCGCGGCGCCGACGCAGATCAGCAGGGTGGCCAGCCGCAGCCCGTCGTACAGCGCGAACACCAGCCCCTCGGCCGACACCCGGCCGCCGATCCGCACCCCCTGCGCCCAGTGGGGCAGCGGGACTTCGGGGAGCGTGAAGAGCACCCGCGTCCCGGGGATCGGCGAGCCGAAGAAGACCGCGAAGAACAGCCGGATGGCCAGCACCACAAGGCCCAGCTTGAGGAACGCGGTGTACGAGCGGGCCCACGGGGCGTCCGTGCGCCGTACGGCCACCACATAGCCCGCGACCGCGATGAGCAGCCCCAGCAGCAGCGGGTTGGTGGTCCGGGACGCGGCCGTGGCCAGCCCGAGCGCCCACAGCCACCAGGCCCCCGCGTGCAGCGCGCTTCCGCCGCGCGGGGCACCGGCTCGCGGACGGGTGCCGCGCCGGGTGCGGAACCCGGCGCGGAACCCGGTGCGGAACCCGGTGCGGTTGCGGCCCGGGGCGGTGCCGTCGGGAGGAGTGGCGCGCGGTGGCGGCATGGTGGTCATCCGCGCGCTCATACGCGACGGCGGCGCGCCTGCCACACCGCCGCGGCGCCGAGCAGGACCACGGTGGCGAGCCCGCCGATCAGCCCGGCGGAGGGGCCGCTTGAGGCGCCGTCGTCGCTCGCCTTGCCGCCGTCGCCGTTCGGGGTGGCGTGGGCGTTTCCGGACGTGGTCACCTTGTCACCGCAGCCCGACTCCGGATATCCGGCGATGGCGCAGAGCAGCGCGGCGGAGTTGTAGCGCAGCGGTTTCGCGACCGCGGCGAGCGCTTCCCCGGCGGTGGCGTCCTCGCCGACCCGTGCGCACTCGGTACGGGGCGCGGGCGGTGTCCGGCGGTCGGGCGCGTCGGCGGCCGTGCCGAAGTCGAGGACCACCGCGACCCGTTTGGTGCCTTCCGTGGTCGGGGTGTCGGCACAGACGGCGGCGAAATCGGCCATGCCGCGAGGCCGGGTGGCGTCGTTCGAGTCCTCGCTGACCGCGAAACGGAAGCCGATCATGTCGCCATCACCGGGCCGCGCCGACGAGGGCCCCTGCGTGGCATAGCTCCAACTGCCGCCGTCCCCGCCCCGCTGCCAGAACGACCAGTAGCGATACCCATCGGCGGCCTGCGCGGGCGCCGCGCCGAACATCCCGAACAGCACGAGAACGGGCAGCAGCAGGGCGAGGGCGGGCAGCAGCAGCCGAGCGGCGCGGGTGCGCGGGGCCGAAGCCGCGGGCGTGCGCATGGTCGGGGCCGCGTGCGCGCGCGGGGCCCTGGCCACGCGGCCGCGTAGGACCCGAGCCGCGCGCGTGCACGGCACCCATGTTGCGCACAGGGCCCGAGCCGGGCCGGTGCACACGCCCCATGCCGCGTATGCGTACCGCACCCACGCCGCGCGGGCGTGCCACGCCCTGGCCGCGCCGGTGCGCGGGGCCGAAGCCGCCTGGGCGCGCCGCGCCCGAGCCGCCTGCGTGCGCGGGGCCGAGGCCGCCTCGGTTCGCGGGGTCGACTTCACATCCGTGCGCAGGGTCAAAGCTGCCGCCTCTTTCGGCCGCTGATCAGGAAGCCGATGCCCATGCCCGCGACCGCGCAGACTCCGACGGTCCACCAGACGCCGCCGACCCCGCCGTCGTCGCTCTTCTTCTCGTTCTTCTCGCTCTTGCCGTCCGACCCCGCGCCCGGGGCCGCCGCCTCGGGCTTCGGGCCGGTGGCGTTCAGCTGCTGTACGAGGTCGGCGCCGCCGAAGTCGCGCGGGTTGGCGCCGGCCGCGTGGGCCGCGAGGATCAGCTTGGCGAGCGCGCCCGGGTCGCCCTTGGCCCAGGCCGCCGCGCCGCTGTCCTTGCCCTGCAGCCACTGCAGTGGCTTGCCCGCGGTCGCGCTGTGCTCCCCGGCGGCGAGCGCCACCACCGCGTCGGCGGTGCCGCCGAAGTCGGGCTGGTCCTTGGCGCCGGGCATCGCGGACTTCAGGTGCATATCGCTGTCGGACATGACGCGGGACAGATGGGCCAGCGCGGCCTCCGCCGCGTCCTTCGGCGTATCGGCCCCGGCTGCCTTGTCGGCCCCGCCCTTGCCGTCCGCGCAGCTCAGCGGCTTCGGGGCCGCGCCGCCGTCCTTGCCGACCGTCTCGAAGACGAAGCCCTTGCCCTGGACGGCCAGCGCCGCGCTCGCGGTGGCCAGCTCATTGGCGACGGGCTTGCCCTTGTCCGCCGTGTAGGCGAACGCCCCGCGCTCCTCCGCCTTCGCCGAGCAGCCCAGCTGCAGTCCGAGCAGCGCGTCGTACGGGCTCTTGCCGCCCTTGGACTTCAGCTTCGCCGGGTCCTGACCCGAGGCGGCGAAGGCGCCGATCGCCGCCGAGGTGGAGTTGGCGTCGCTCGGCCCGCCCGGGTTCATGCCCCAGCCGCCGTCGTCGTTCTGGTGGCTCTTCAGCCAGCCGATGCCCTTCTCCACGGTGTCGGCGCGGCCGCCCACCGCGGCCAGCGCCTGGATCGCCGCCGCCGTCGCGTCGGTGAACTCGCCCTTCTTCGGGTCGCACGCCTTCGAGGTGTCCGCGCGATACGCCGCGAAACCGCCGTCCGCGCACCCCTGCCCGGCCAGCCAGTCGATGGCCGACTTCGCCGGGGTGACGCCCACCGCGTCCTGGGCGAGCAGCGCCAGCGACTGCCGCCACACCCCGTCGAACTTCGGGTCCTTGGCGCCGTAGAGCCCCTTGGAACGCCCGGCCGGGCTGTCATCGGCGACAGCGGCAGGCGCGGTGGCCGCACCCAGGGCGGCGCCCATGGCGGCGCACAGGGAAAGAGCCGCCACGCTGCGGCGAATGGTCATGGCTGTGGTGCCTCTCGGTCGGTGGACGGGCGCACGCAGCCGCGCACGGCCGTCCAGCCGCGCGCGGAACGCTCCGCGACACCTCTGGCACCCGGCTCAGCTCCGCATACCTCGACGGTGCCGCCACCGGTCCTCCGGCGGCGGGAGCCTGCGTCGTCGCGCCCGCCCGGGTGTTCCGGCTCGTACGCCCCGCGGGGCGCGCTCACGGTTGCGGGTCAGCGCCGGAATCGCACCGGCTTCCCCCGATCGGACGCGTATGAAGTTTACGGACAGCTTATCCGCCGACTAATCGGGCGACCTCAGCCGCCCTCAGAGCCCCCCGGGGACGGGGGGCGGACGAGCGTGAGGCAGCGCGTCGTCGTGCCGTCGTCCTCCTCGATGTCGCGGCCGTGCGCGAAGCCGAGCCGGGCGAGCAGGGCCAGCGACGCGTCGTTGGCCGCCGTGACCGTGGCGTGCACCGCGCTCAGGCCGAGCGCGCCGAAGCCGTGGCCGACGACCGCCTCGGCCAGCTCCGTCCCCAGACCGCGCCCCCACGCCTCGGGCGCCAGCGCGTAGACGATCTCGTGGCCGCCGGTGACCTCGGTCGGCTTGATCTCGGCGTGGCCGACGTACCGGCCGTCCTCGCGGACGGCCCAGACGTCGAACAGCCGCCGGGCGTAGACCTTGGTGAAGATCCGCCCGAACAGCGCCCGGTCCTCCGCCTCCGGACCGGGCCTCCCGTCCCCCATCCAGCGGGACACCCGCCGGTCCTGGAACAGCACCACGAAGGCGTCCTCGTCCTCGGGCCGGTACGGCTCGAGCAGCAGGCGCGCGGTGCGCAGCGTCGCGGTCATGCGCCGCGACGCTACGCGGCCGGGCACCACCCGGCAATCCGTTGACGCGGCGGCCGGGGACAGCGCGCTCCGCGCTCCTACCCGCGGCGCCACCACTGGGCCAGGGACTTCCACCAGCGGCGGCGGGCCTCGTGCTCGGAGCCGGACTCCGAAGCCGCGGCGGTGGACGCCGTGGCGGTGGAATCCGTGTCGTCCGCCGACGGCCCGGTCTCGGCGGGACCGTCGTGCGACGAGGTCTCCCCGGCGACCGGCGGTGTGCTGCCCACCGCTCCCGCGCCCGTCGCCGTCGCCGCGGCGACCATCTCGGCCAGCGCCTCGTCGGACTTGGCGGCCGTCCGCGGGAAGCGCACCGGCAGCGCGGCCAGGGCCCGGTGGAAGGGGCCGGGCCGCCACTCCAACTCCTCGGCGGGCACGGCCAGTTCGAGGTCGGGGAGCCGGTCGAGGAGCTTCTCGATGGCGACGGCGGCGATGACCTGGGCCGGGTCCTTCGCGGGGCAGGTGTGCGGGCCCGCGCTCCACGCCAGATGCGCCCGGTTGCCGCGCCGGTTCGACAGCAGATACGGGTCGTTGTTGGCGGCGGCGAGGCTGATGACCACGGGCTCGCCCTTGGGCAGCCGGTGTCCGTCGACCGTCGCGTCGTGGCGCGGGTAGTGGATGCAGAAGTTGGCCAGCGGCGGGTCCTTCCACAGCACCTCGTTGAGCGCGTCCTCGATCAGCATGGTGCCGCCCGCGAGGGCGCCCGCGAACCGTTCGTCGGACAGCAGGAGCAGCAGCCCGTTGCAGATCAGGTTCTGCTGGGGCTGGGTGCCCGCGCCGACGAGGACGACGATCTGGTGGACCAGCTCTTCGTCGGTGAGCTCGGAGGGGTGGGCGATCAGCCAGGACGTCATGTCCGGACCCGGAGTGGCCCGCTTGAGGGCGACGAGCTCGAAGAGGGTCTCGGCGAGCAGCACATTGGCCTGCTCGGAGTCCTCGGTGATGTCGAAGAGCGCCGAGAGCGACCTGACCAGCTTGTCGCTCAACTCGGGCGGGCAGCCGAAGAGCTGGTTGAAGACGAGCAGCGGGAGCCGGGCGGAGTACTCCTTGAGCAGATCGGCCTCGCCCTTGGGGCCGAAGAGGTCGATGAGGAAGTCGGCGCTGCGCTCCACGTAGCGGCGCAGCGCGTGGATGTCCAGCCGGTCGAGGGTGTCGGAGATCGCCGCGCGCAGCCGGTGATGTGCCTCGCCGTCGCTGCACAGCGCGTTCGGCCGGTACATCATCATCGGCACCACGGGGTTGTCCAGGGGGATGGTGCCGTCGGCGAGAGCCTCCCAGTGGCGGGCGTCCTTGGAGAACGTCTCGGGGCTGCGCAGGATGTCCAGCGCGGTCTGATAGCTGGTGACGAGCGAGACGGGGACGCCGGGCGACAGCTCCACGGGCGCGATGTGCCCGTGTTCCCGCAGTCGCGCGTAGGTGGCGGCCGGGTCGGCGGCGAACTCGGGGCCGTGCAGCGACTCCAGCCGTTCCCCGGCCGGGGCCTGACCGGAGTGCGCGGGGCAGCCCGGGGGCGGTGCCGGGTCAGCGGCCGGATCTGCCGGACCTGCTGCCGGATCGGCCGTCGGAGTCGGGTCGGAATCGCGGATGGGGCTCGTCACGCATGCTCCTGCTGATACGGCTGTTACGGGGGGTGCGCGGCTGTGTGCGCCAGGTCGGGTAAGGCTAGCTTCCGGTTCGGCGGACCGGCACCCCATACGTCACCTGGTTTCTTGCGGGGAGGCCCGGCGTTCACGCCGGGGAGGAATCGCATCCCGTGACAGCGACGCGGAGCGTCGCCGTATCTGGCTTTACGGGCGCTGAGCACCACCGACCTCTGCCCGGCGGAGCCGGGGGAAGGCGAACGCATGTTTCCGTGTTCGCTGATGGGGGTGATCGCGGCGGGAGATGGGTGCGGATGTGCGGTTCTCGCTCGTATGGTCGTGTGAGCGCTGGGGTGGGTGACGGGAACGGGAGCGGGGGTGTCGGCATGGCGGAAGTGGCGGGGCCCGGTGATGTGGGTCATGCCCGGTACACCTACCGGCTGCGGGTATCGTCCGGCGCCCGCACTGCTCTGGTGGCGGAGTGGGACCGGTGCCGGTGGACGTGGAACGAGTGTGTCGCCAAGTCCAGGGCCGTGCACCGGCACAACAAGGCCACCGGGCAGAAGACGACGTGCGGCCCGGCGCAGCTCGACAGGATGCTGACCGAGGCCCGCGCTCGCACACCGTGGCTGCGTGAGGGCTCGTCGGTTCTCCAGCAGCAGATCATCCGTGACTTCGGCCGCTCCCGGGCCAAGGCGCACAAGGACATCCGGGAGCGGTTGCCGATGGCGCGCCGGGCCGGGATGCCCGGGCACAAGAAGAAGCGCGAGGCGCGGGCGAGTCTCAACTACACCCGGCGCGGCTTCCGGCTGAAGCACGGCAGGCTGCATCTGGCGGGCGGCATCGTGGTGACGGTGGTGTGGTCGAGGGAACTTCCGGCCGAGCCGTCCTCGGTGCGCGTGTACCAGGACAGCCTCGGGCATTGGTACTGCTCGTTCGTCGTCCCCGCCCAGGTCCAGCCCCTGCCGGAGAGCGGTCGGGTACTCGGTGTCGACTGGGGCGTGAAGGAGACCGCCACCACCACGTCCGACGCCCACGATCTGCCGCACGTCGGGCACGGCAGGAAGGCCCAGGCGAAGCTGACCCGGTACGACCGGATGATGGTCCGCCGCAGGCCGAAGAAGGGACAGCCTGGATCGAAGGGTTACCGCGAGGCGCAGAAGCTTCGGGCGAAGTCGTACAGGAAGGTCGCCCGGCAGCGGCAGGACACTGGCCGTAAGTGGGCCAAGAAGGTCGTCCGTGACCATGACGCTGTCGCTGTCGAGGACTTCCGCCCGAAGTTCCTGGCCAGGACCACGATGGCCCGCAAGGCCGCTGACGCCGCCATCGGCGCCACCAAGACGGCTCTGATCGAGATGGGCCGCAAGCACGGGCGGGACATCCGCCTCGTACACCCCGCGCACACCACGATGGACTGCGCGCACTGCGATGCGAGAGCCAAGCACGCACTGCCGCTGGGGATGCGCACCTACACCTGCACCGGGTGCGGAACCGTGTCCCCACGGGACAAGAACTCCGCACGCGTGATGCTCGTCCGGGCCGGTCTCAACCCGGCTGGTGCCGATGGCGGAAGACCTCCTGGAGCGCTGCTCCAGGAGGCGGCCTGAGCCAGGAATCCCCTCCCTTCAGGGAGGGGAGGATTCAATCAAATCGCTTGGTACCTCACGGGGTTGCTGCCCGGCACCGCTTCGGCCCTGCCCAGCTTCACCAGCCGGCGCAGATGCGCCTCCGCCTCCGAGACCGCGATGTTGCGGGAGCCGTAGGGGATCTGCTCCCAGGGGCGGTTCCACTCCATGGATTCGGCCAGCTGCCACGGGGTGAGCGGGGTGGTGAGCAGGGTCAGCAGCCCGGCCAGCCGCTCCTCGTGGTGGCTCAGCAGCGCGCGCACCCGCGCCGGGGCGTCGCTGAAGGCGTACTGATGGGCGGGGAGCACCTCGGCCGGGGCGAGGGCGGCGACGCGTTCGAGGGAGTCGAGGTAGTCGCCGAGGGGGTCGATGACGGTCGTGTCGTCGGGGTCCTCGTAGAGCCCGATATGGGGGGTGATCTCGGGCAGCAGATGGTCACCGGAGAACAGGCGGCCATGGCCGGGCATGCCCTCGCCGGCCGCCGGGTGATCCTCTTCGAGATGGAGGCAGACATGGCCGGGGGTGTGGCCGGGGGTCCAGACGGCGCGCAGCCGGCGGCCCGGCAGATCGATGAGCTCACCGGGGACGATCTCGCGGTCGGGGAGGGCGGGCCGCCGCCCCGGGAGGCCCGCGCGGCCGGACGCGCGGCTAGCGCGCAGCGGGGCCAGATGCTCCTCGGGTGCCCCGGCCGCGCCGAGCTTCTCCTCCAGGTAGAGGAGCCAGCGGGAGGGCTCGGCCTCGCGGGTGCGCCGGACGACCTGGGCGTCGGCGGCGTGCATCGCGATCCACGCCCCGGACGCCTCCCGCACCTGGCCGGACAGCCCGTGGTGGTCGGGGTGGTGATGGGTGACGAGGACGCCGTGGACTTCGGCGACCGAGGTGCCGCAGGCGGCGAGCCCGGCGGTGAGGGTGTCCCAGGCCGTGGGGTCGTCCCAGCCGGTGTCGATCAGGACCGGGCCGCGGTCGGTGTCGAGAAGGTGGACCAGGGTGTGCCCGAGCGGATTGTCGGGGATGGGGACCGGGATGCTCCACACCCCGCCACCGTGCTCGGTCACCCGCGTCACCTGCGCCATCGGCTCCCCCTCTCCTCGACACAAGCATTGCTCACTATAGCTGGAACTGGTATCAGTTCTGATGCAGCGTCAGATATTGGCGGCCCCGGGTCCGGGCGGGCTTTTCGGCCCCGGACCGGGCGGGCCGGCGGCGGTCCGCGATCGGGCGGGCCAGTGGCGGTCCCGCGATCGGGCGAGCTGGTGGCGGCCCCGAGCGCGGGCCTGCCGTCGGCGGTCCCGGGCGCGGGCCAGCCGGACGTACCCCTCAGTCATCGGCCGGAGGCAAACGGTGGGCGATCTCATCGAGCACGGGCAGCTCTTCATCGGCGGCACGCTGACCGACCCGGCGGGCGAGGACACCATCGAGGTCGTCTCGCCCCACACTGAGGAGGTCATCGGCCGGGTGCCGCACGCCGCGCGCGGCGATGTGGACCGGGCGGTCGCGGCGGCGCGGACGGCGTTCGACGAGGGCCCCTGGCCCCGGATGGACGTGGCCGAGCGGATCGCGGTGGTCACCCGGATCAAGGACGCCATCGCCGTGCGCCATGAGGAGATCGCCCGGGTCATCAGCGCGCAGAACGGATCCCCGTACTCCTGGAGCGTCCTCGCCCAGGCGCTCGGCGCGATGATGGTGTGGGACGCGGCCATCACCGTGGCCCGCGACTTCGGTTACGAGGAGCGGCGGGCCGGGGTGCTCGGCCCGCTGCTGGTGCGGCGGGAGCCGGTCGGGGTGGTCGCGGCCGTGGTGCCGTGGAACGTGCCGCAGTTCGTGGCGGCCGCGAAGCTGGCGCCCGCGCTGCTCGCCGGGTGTTCGGTGATCCTCAAGCCGTCCCCCGAGACGCCCCTGGACTCCTACCTCCTGGCGGAGATCGCGGCCGAGGCCGGGCTGCCCGAGGGGGTGCTGTCGATCCTGCCGGCCGACCGTGAGGTCAGCGAGTATCTGGTCGGCCATCCGGGTGTGGACAAGGTGTCCTTCACTGGGTCGGTCGCGGCCGGCAAGCGGGTGATGGAGGTCGCCTCGCGCCATCTCACCCGGGTCACCCTGGAGTTGGGCGGCAAGTCGGCCGCGGTGATCCTGCCGGACGCGGATCTGGAGGCGGCCGTCGCCGGGATCGTGCCCAACGCCTGGATGAACAACGGCCAGGCGTGTGTGGCCCAGACCCGGATCCTCGCCCCGCGGAGCCACTACGACGAGATCGCCGAGCGGTTCGCGGCCGCCGCCTCCGCCCTGGTCGTCGGCGACCCGCTGGATCCGGCCACCCAGGTCGGGCCGCTGGTGGCGCGGCGGCAGCAGAAGCGGTCGCTGGACTACATCGCGCTGGGGCAGCGGGAGGGCGCCAAGGTGCTGACCGGCGGCGGCCGTCCGGAGGCCCTGGCCACCGGCTGGTACGTGGAGCCCACGCTCTTCGGCGATGTCGGCAACGGCATGCGGATCGCCCGTGAGGAGATCTTCGGCCCGGTGATCTGTCTGCTGCCGTACGGGGACGAGGAGGAGGCGGCCCGGATCGCCAATGACTCCGACTACGGGCTGTCCGGCTCGGTATGGACGGCGGACGTCGGGCACGGCATCGACTTCGCCCGGCGCATCCGCACCGGCACCTACTCGGTCAACACCTTCAGCCTCGACATGCTCGGGCCGTTCGGCGGCTACAAGAACTCCGGTCTGGGCCGGGAGTTCGGCCCGGAGGGCTTCTCCGCGTATCTGGAGCACAAGATGATCCACCTGCCCCAGGGCTGGGACGGGGAGACGGACTGATGGGGGACCGCTGGCGGATCGAGGTGGACCGGGGCGTGTGCATCGGCTCCGGGATGTGCGTGAGCACCGCGCCGGGCGGCTTCCGGCTCGACGGGGCGCGGCAGTCGCATCCCGTCGAGCCGGAGGCCGATGCTTCCGAGGCGGTGCTCGCGGCGGCCGAGGGCTGCCCGGTCGAGGCCATCGCCCTGCGCCTGTCGGACACCGGTGAACAGGTCTTTCCCCCTGACGAGTAGCGGCTCCCCCAGCCGCGGTCGGCAGGTGTCGGACCGCCACCGTCGTCGTCGGCAGGTGTCGGACCGGCCGTCGTCGTCGGCAGCGGTCAGACCCAGCCCTCGCACTGGGATATCCGTATGGCGTCCACGCGGTTGCGCGCCCCGGTCTTCCGGGTGATCGCGGCCAGGTAGTTGCGGATCGTCCCGGTGGACAGATGGAGCGTACGGGCGATCTCCGAGATGGAGGCGCCGTCGGCGGCCAGGGACAGCACGCCCAGCTCGCGCTCGGTCAGCGGGATCTTGGCCGCCTGGAGGAAGCCGTAGCCCAGCGCGTCGTCGACATAGCGCTCCTTCCGTGCCACCCGCCGGATGGCCTCGATCAGCCGCTGCGGTGGGGCGTCCTTGTCGACGTACCCCAGCGCCCGGGCCTCATGGGCGCGGCGCAGTGGGCCCGGCCGCTCCGAGTTGACCAGCACCAGAAGCCCGCAGTCCCCGCCCTCCCCAGAGGCGGACGCCACGAACTTCCCCCACTCGCCCTTGCGTGCCGCCTTGTCGGCCGCCGGGCAATCCGTGTCCACCACGCACACCTGTGGCTCCATGGAACGAGCTCTGCTACGCGCGTCGCGCCAGGCACACGCGGCCGCCTCGATGTCTGGTTCGGCCCCTATGACCGAGGCCAGGGCCGATCGCAGCAGCCCTGACTCGTGTACCAGAAGTAACCTGATCACGAACTTCTCCACCCCCCACGATGCGTTCTCTCGTCGCGCGCCGTTGTCGCTCTGTCGCGCGCCGTTCATGAATACCGGGATTGGGCAGGGCGTGAACGCGGAATTTGAGCCAAGAGGGGGCGCAAGGGCGCACAAACCACGTCCGGAAGCTCGAAGGGGCGCAGGAATTGGCCCATGCGCCCCTGATGTGCGGTACGCCCGGCCTTGGTATGCGGTACGCCCGTCGTGGATATGCGGTACGCCCGTCCTTGATGTGCGGTACGCCCGACCCCGGTGTGCGCTGCGCCCGGTTACCGGGCCGGGGCGGGGGCCGTGAGGTCGATCAGCCGGCAGACGGTCTCGATGTCGATCTTGACCTGGGCGATCGAGGCGCGCCCCGAGAGCCAGGTGATCAGCGCCGAATGCCAGGTGTGCTCGATGACGCGGACCGCGGAGAGCTGCTCGGGCGTCGGGGAGTCGTCCAGGCCCATGGCGTCCAGGATGATCGCGGTGGTGAGCCGGGAGACCGTGTCCACCTCCGGGCTGACCGACCGGTCGGCGAAGGTGAGGGCGCGCACCATCGCGTCGGCCAGATGGGGCTCGCGCTGCAGGGCGCGGAAGGCGCGCATCAGGGTCTGGGCGACCCGGGCGGCCGGCTCCTCCTCGGTCGGCGGCCTCTTGCGCAACGTCTCATGCATATGCTGCAGCTGGTCCTGCATCGTCGCGACCAGCAGATGGACCTTGGAGGGGAAGTAGCGGTAGAGGGTGCCGAGCGCCACTCCAGAGTTCTCCGCGACCTCGCGCATCTGGACCGCGTCGAAGCCGCCTCGGCTGGCCAACCGGGCGCTGGCGTGCAGGATGCGCCGGCGGCGCGCCTCCTGCCGCTCGGTCAGCTGCAGGGCGGCTGGCTTGACTTCTGCGGTCATGTGTCCCACTTCGAATGTGTTGCGTGTGCGGGTCGGCGGCAAGCGGACATGGTGCATGGTGGCAGGGCGGGTCCGGGGCCCGCGAGTCACTGGAACTCGTTCTAGGCTAGCGCGGGTCCTCCCCGAAGCGCCCGTGTCCGCGCAGTTGAGGCAGGTTGCTGTCGCGGCAGTTGGGGCGGGTTGTCGCCGCGCGGCACCCGGGTGGTGCCCGCGGCCGGGTCGGCGGGCGGCCCGCCCGGTGCACACGCCGGTCGCCAACTTCTTCCCGGCGCCCTGGCTACCGAGTGGTAGGGATCACCCGCCCCGGCCCTGGAGCGGCCATGTGGGGCAGGTATCTTCGTGACTCCTCAGGGGATGCGCTAGTGAAACTTGTTCTAGATAAACGGAAGCGGATACGCTCCCGCTGAACTGCACCAAGGAGGGGGCGCGAGTGACCGCAGAGGCCGCGCAGGAGACCGGGGCCGACCCGCTTCGAGCAGCACCCCCCACCGCCACCGACGAACGGCCGCTGCGCATCGCCCTGCTCAGCTACAAGGGGAATCCATTCTGCGGGGGCCAGGGCGTCTATGTGCGCCATCTCTCCCGGGAGCTCGCCCGGCTCGGCCACACCGTCGAGGTCATCGGCGCCCAGCCGTATCCGGTGCTGGACGCCGAGGACGGCGTCACCCTCACCCAGCTGCCCAGCCTCGACCTCTACCGCCAGCCCGACCCGTTCCGTACGCCCCGGCGCGAGGAGTACCGGGACTGGGTCGACGCCCTGGAGGTCTCCACCATGTGGACCGGCGGCTTCCCCGAGCCGCTCACCTTCAGCCTGCGCGCCCGCCGCCATCTCGCCGCGCGCCTCGGCCAGTTCGACGTCGTCCACGACAACCAGACCCTGGGATACGGGCTGCTGGGCCTGGACCGGCTCGGCTTCCCGCTGGTCACCACCATCCACCACCCGATCACCGTCGACCGGCAGCTGGAGCTGGAGGCCGCCGACGGCTGGAAGCGCCGGTTCTCCGTGCGCCGCTGGTACGGCTTCACCCGGATGCAGAAGCGGGTGGCCCGGCGGCTGCCCTCGGTGCTCACCGTCTCCGGCTCCTCCCGCCGGGAGATCGTCGAGGACCTCGGGGTGCGGCCGGACCGCATCCATGTGGTGCACATCGGCGCCGACACCGGGCTCTTCTCGCCCGACCCCGCCGTCCCCGTGACCCCCGGCCGCATCGTCACCACCTCGAGCGCGGATGTGCCGCTCAAGGGCCTGGTGTATCTGATCGAGGCGCTCGCCAAGGTCCGCGCCGAGAACCCCGAGGCCCATCTGGTCGTCGTCGGCAAGCGGCCGCAGGAGGGGCCGGTGGCCACCACCATGGCGCGCCACGGCCTCGAGGACGCCGTCGAGTTCGTCAAGGGCATCAGCGACGCCGAACTGGTGGACCTGGTGCGCGGCGCCCAGATCGCCTGTGTGCCCTCCCTGTACGAGGGGTTCTCGCTGCCCGCCGCCGAGGCCATGGCCACCGGCACCCCGCTGGTCGCCACCACCGGCGGTGCGATCCCCGAGGTCGCCGGACCCGACGGCGAGACCTGTCTGGCCGTACCGCCCGGCGACGCCGACGCGCTCGCCGCGGCCCTGATCCGGCTGCTGGGCGACGCCGACCTCCGACGACGGCTGGGCGCCGCGGGCCGTGAACGGGTGCTGCGCCGCTTCACCTGGGAACAGGCCGCGCGCGGCACCGTCGAGCAGTACCGCCGGGCCATCGGCGTATCCGCGCCGGCCGCCCGCCGCTGAGCCCCGCCCCCGCCTCGCTCCCTGTCCCTCCTGCCCGCCGCTGAGCCCCGCCCCTGCCCCTCCCGCCCCACGAACCCGCCGGACGAAAGCAGACCCCCGTGCTGACCGTCGATTTCTCCCGCTTCCCCCTCGCCCCCGGCGATCGCGTCCTCGACCTCGGCTGCGGCGCCGGCCGGCACGCCTTCGAGTGCTACCGGCGCGGCGCCCAGGTCGTCGCGCTCGACCAGAACGGCGAGGAGATACGCGAGGTCGCCAAGTGGTTCGCCGCCATGAAGGAGGCCGGTGAGGCCCCGGCGGGCGCCACGGCCACCGCCATGGAGGGCGACGCCCTCGCCCTGCCCTTCCCCGACGACAGCTTCGACGTGGTCATCATCTCCGAGGTGATGGAGCACATACCCGACGACAAGGGCGTGCTCGCCGAGATGGTGCGGGTGCTCAGGCCCGGCGGCCGGATCGCCGTCACCGTGCCGCGCTACGGCCCCGAGAAGGTCTGCTGGGCGCTGTCGGACGCCTACCACGAGGTCGAGGGCGGCCATATCCGCATCTACCGCGCCGATGAGCTGCTGGAGAAGATGCGCGAGGCCGGGCTGCGGCCGTACGGCACCCATCACGCACACGCGCTGCACAGCCCGTACTGGTGGCTCAAGTGCGCGTTCGGAGTCGACAAGGACGGTGATGAGGCGCCGTTGCCGGTGCGCGCGTACCACAAGCTGCTGGTGTGGGACATCATGAAGAAGCCGCTGGCCACCCGGCTCGCCGAGCGCGCGCTGAACCCGATCGTCGGCAAGAGCTTCGTGGCCTACGCGACCAAGCCCCACGCCCCGCGCGAGGACCAGGCGTGACGGCGCTCGGACCGCGCCCCGGCCCCCGCACCGAACGGCTCGCGCTGCCCGGCGTGCTCAGCCCCGAGCAGGTGCTGAGCACGGTCGAGTCCATCGCCGCCGTCCAGCACCCGGACGGCGCCATACCGTGGTTCCGCGGCCACCACCTCGACCCCTGGGACCACATCGAGGCCGCGATGGCGCTGGACGCGGCGGGCGAGCACGAGCGCGCCACGGCCGCCTACCGCTGGCTGGCCCGGCACCAGAACCCCGACGGCTCCTGGTACGCGGCCTACCCCGACACCCCGGACGGCGTGGCCGCCGCCGACCCCACCGACCGCGGCCGGGAGAGCAACTTCTGCGCCTACGTCGCGGTCGGCGCCTGGCACCACTACCTCTCCACCGGCGACGACGCCTTCCTCGACGGGATCTGGCCCACCGTCTTCGCCGCCGTCGAGTTCGTCCTCGGCATGCAGCAGAGCGGCGGCCAGATCGGCTGGCGGCGCGCCGCCGACGGCACCATCGACCCCGACGCCCTGCTGACCGGCTCCTCCTCCGTCTACCAGGCGCTGCGCTGCGCCCTGGCCATCGCCGAGCACCGCGAGGAGCCCCAGCCCGACTGGGAGCTGTCGGCGGGGCTGCTCGGCCATGCCATACGCCGCCACCCCGAACGGTTCCTCGACAAGCACCGCTACTCGATGGACTGGTACTACCCGATCCTCGGCGGCGCCCTCACCGGCGCCGCCGCCAAGGAGCGCATCGAGGAGGGCTGGGACCGCTTCGTGGTCCCGGGGCTCGGGGTGCGCTGTGTCTCGCCCAACCCCTGGGTCACCGGCGGCGAGAGCTGCGAACTGGCGCTCGCGCTCTGGGCGATGGGGGAGTCCGACCACGCGGTGGACATCCTGCGCTGGATCCAGCGGCCGCTGCGGGCCGAGGACGGGATGTACTGGACGGGCTACGTCTTCGAGGACGACGCGGTCTGGCCGGAGGAGCGCACCACCTGGACCGCCGGGTCGCTACTGCTCGCCGTGGCGGCCCTGGGCGGCGACGAGGCGACCACGGCCGTCTTCGGCGGCGAGGGGCTGCCGAGGGGGCTGGACTCGGACTGCTGCGCCTAGGCGGTGGCCGGCGGGTTGTTCCCCTGCCCGCCCCTTCCCGAAACTGGGGCTCTGCCCCAGGCCCCGGGGTTCAGGGGCGACGTTCCGCATGCGGTGGAGCCGCATGTCGGTGCGCCCTGAGGGGGCGGGGTTGAGTCGATGTGCGGCTCCGCCGTGTGGCAGGGGCTTCGCTCCAGACCTCGGGGTCTGGGGCGAAGCCCCGGTTTCGGGAAGGGGCGGGGAGGGGAAAGACGCGCCGCAGGCGCCACGATCCGTCGGACGGCCCCTAGCCGCGCCGCAACCGCCCCGCGATCGCGTGCCCGATGAAGAGGTACACCACGGCCGGCAGGCCGTAGTTGAGGACGGTCCGCAGCCAGTCCGTGTCCATGGTGAACAGGTCATGGGACCAGCTCGCGAGCCAGCTCGCCGCGTCATGGACCACCGTGACGAGGTCGTTGGCGCGGTTCGCGTCGAGAAGGGCGAACAGAATCCAGAGGCCGAGGATGACGGCCATGACGTCCGCGACGACCGCCACGACGGTCGCCGCCTGGTTGCTTCCGTGGCGATAACTTCGTGACATGCCTCACGTGTTGCCCGCCTCCGCGGAGCCAAACTAAAGTGCGGCCGCACACCCGTACGAGAGGCGCTCAGCCCGCCAGCTCCGCCAGCACCCGCAAGGTCTGCGGATCCGGCGCCAGCGCCAGCAGATCCGTGATCGGGCCCTTGCGCCACAACTCCAGCCGCTCCGCGATCCGCTCACGCGGCCCGACCAGCGAGATCTCATCGGCGAAGGCGTCCGGCACCGCCTCGATCGCCTCCGCCCGCCGGCCCGCCAGGAACAGCTCCTGCACCCGGCGCGCCTCGGCCTCGTAGCCGAAACGGGCCATCAGGTCGGCGTGGAAATTGCGGGCCGCGTGACCCATCCCGCCGATGTAGAAGCCGAGCATCGCCTTCACCGGCTTCAGCCCCTCCGCCACATCGGTGCACACCCGCACCTGGGTCATCGGCGCCACCATGAAGCCGTCCCGCGCGTCGGCCAGGGTCTCCTGGTAGAGCTCCGTCCGCGACGGCGACCAGTACAGCGGCAGCCAGCCGTCGGCGATGCGCACGGTCTGGGCGATGTTCTTGGGCCCCTCGGCCCCGAGCAGCACCGGCAGATCGGCGCGGAGCGGATGGACGATGGGCTTCAGCGGCTTGCCGAGACCCGTGGCGTCCGGACCGGCGTACGGATGCGGGTGGTAGCGCCCGTCGAGCCGCACCGGCGCCGCACGGCCCAGCACCTGCCGGATGACCTCGACATACTCACGGGTCGCCGTCAGCGGGCTCTTGGGGAACGGGCGTCCGTACCAGCCCTCGACCACCTGCGGTCCGGACAGCCCCAGCCCCAGCATCATCCGGCCGCCGGAGAGATGGTCCAGGGTGAGGGCCTGCATCGCGGTGGCGGTGGGGGTGCGGGCGGCCATCTGGGCGACCGCCGTGCCCAGCGCGATCCGGGTGGTGTGCGCGGCGAGCCAGGTGAGCGGGGTGAAGGCGTCCGAGCCCCAGGACTCGGCGGTCCACACCGAGTGGTAGCCCAGCCGCTCCGCCTCCTGGGCGAGTTCCAGATGGCGGGGGTCGGGGCCGCGGCCCCAGTAGCCGAGCGCCAGACCGAGCCGCATGGAAGCCCCCTCGTTCCGCCGGACAGGGTGGAGAGGCGACTGACAGCAGGTCAGCCGTCAGCCGCACCGGCCGGACTGTACGGGCCGGGGGCGCACATGGCAACGGCCCCTCGCCCGAGCGTTACGGGCGAGGGGCCGTCGGCGGTCATGCGCGACGCGCGGTCATGCGCGACGCGCGCGGGGGCGCGTCATGCGTGACGCGCGCGGAGGCGCGTCAGGGAACGCGCGGCGCGGCTCGGCTCAGCCGCGCTGGATCCCCGTGGTGTCCTGCAGCACGCCGCGACGGCCGTCCTGCGTCTGGGCGACCAGCGCCTGACCGCGCTGCTCCACCGCGAGGTACCAGGTGCCGGGCGCCAGTTCGGCGATGGTGCTCGACGAACCGTCCTCGGCGTACAGCGGGCGGGCCACCGGCACCGCGAACCAGAACGGGGCGAAGTCCCCGCCGCCCGAGGGCCCCGGAGCCGGGGCCGGGGCGGGCTGGCCGCCGAAGGACTGGCCGGGCTGCGGCTGCCCCGGCTGCGGCTGACCGGGCTGGGCGCCGTACGGCGCGGGGGCGCCGGGCTGGGCACCACCCGGGTAGCCGTACCCCGGCTGCGGGCCCTGGGCGCCGTACGGGGACGGGGCCGGGCCGGAGGCGTTCACCAGCGGGGCCTTCAGGGCCGGGACGCGCTGGGTGAGCAGCGCGACCGCCGCCATCGCCAGCGTGGCGATCAGGCCGAGGATCTGTCCGACGCCCTTGTCGACCCCCTCCGGGCCACCGATGATCGTCCACAGCGAGCTCCAGGCCGCGAAGACCGCGAGCGCCGTGCCCCACTGGTCGAGCGAGAGCCCGAAGAGGTTGCGGGGCGCGGGCTGGAAACGCGCGGCGACGATGAGCGCCGCGGCGATCACACCGGCCAGGAAGATCGACGGCAGTACGGGGAAGAAGTCGGACTTCCATCCGTTCACACCGGCGTCCTGGCAGAAGCTGCTGCCGCCGCAGTCGTTGGTGTAGAAGTCGAGGAAGGAGGCGATGAACAGCAGCACCGCTGCTCCGATCACCACGCCGTCGCCTCGAGTGAGCGAGCGGATGTTCAACGTGAGGTCCTTTGTCGGTTTCGTCTTAACGTAGCGCTGCCGCCAGGCGCGTGGCGCGAAGGCGTCGGGGGTGGGCCCCATCGTACGGGTGAATCTGCCTGCGGAGACCGGGGGTGGCCCATCGGTATCCCGCTCGTGACCTCCCGTTCGGTTGTGGGAGCGCTACTCGTTCAAGAAGTCCGTAATGCCCTGTGCGACACCGTCCGCCGCGCGCTCGCGCCAGGCCTTGTCGGTCAGTTCGGCGGCGTCCTGGGAGTCGCGCATATTGCCGCACTCGATGAACACCTTGGGGACGGTGGAGAGGTTGAGCCCGCCCAGATCGCCCCGCACGTCCAGCCCGCTGCCGTCGGCGATGTACTGCGCGGGCTCGCTGCCGGTGGCCTGGGCGAACCGGCTGAGCAGCCGCTCGCCGAGCCGGCGGGAGGGGGCGGTGATGGCGGAGGTGTCCGCGCCGCCGCCGCGGACGGACTTGGGCAGGATCACATGGAAGCCGCGCTCCCCGGCGGCAGCGCCGTCCGCGTGCACGGAGACCACGGCGTCGGCGTGGGCCTTGTTCCCGATCTCCGCGCGCTCGTCCACACACGGCCCGTACGGCCGGTCGCCGTCCTGGGTGAACCGCACCATGGCGCCGCGCGCTTCGAGCAGGGTGCGGGCGCGGCGCGCCACATCGAGGGTGAAGGACGCCTCGGCGTAGCCGGAGTTGGTGGCCGTGCCGGTGGTGTCGCACTCCTTCTCGTCGGTGCCGATGTCCACGAGCCGGGCGATCTGTGAGGGGTGGTCGCGGTTGTTCGGATTGTGGCCGGGGTCGAGGACGACGACCTTGCCCGCGAGGGGCTTTCCGGACTGCTTTCCGGGCTGCTGCTTTCCGGACGCGTCTCCGGACGGCGTCGGCGGCGAGGGCGCGACGGGCGCACCGGACGACGGGGGCGAGGGGGAGGACGTCGAGGAGGTCGTGGGCGCGCCCGCCCCCTCCGTGCCGTCGTCCTTCGCGTCTCCTACCGAACTCCACAGCAGCCAGCCGGCGAAGCAGGCAGGTATCAGCGCCGCCAGAACGATGGCGAGGGTGCCGCCGCGGCGACCGGGCTCAGGAGGAAAGCTGCCGTTGGACACGCGGGCGATGGTAGTCGTGCCGCCGCCGCGCCGTTGCCCGGTCCCGCGCTACGGCCGCCTTACGCGGCTCAGGCGGCCGGGGCGGTCGCGGTGCGGCGCAGTACGCGCAGCGAGCGGGTCGCGGAAACCTCGGCGAACGCGCCGGAGCCGAGCGCGCGACGGTAGATCCGGTACGGCGCCTGCCCGCCGTCGGCCGGGTCCGGGAAGACGTCGTGGATCACCAGCAGCCCGTCCGGTGCCACGTGCGGCGCCCAGCCCTCGTAGTCGGCGTTCGCATGCTCATCGGTGTGCCCGCCGTCGATGAACACCAGCCCCACCGGCCGCCCCCACACCGCCGCGACCCGCGGCGACCGCCCGACCACGGCGATGACATGGTCCTCCAGGCCCGCCCGGTGGAGCGTGCGGCGGAAGGTGGGCAGCGTGTCCATCCGCCCCACCTCCGGGTCGACCACCTCCGGGTCGTGGTACTCCCACCCCGGCTGCTGCTCCTCCGAGCCCCGGTGGTGGTCCACGGTCACGACGACCGTCCCCGCCGCGCGGGCGGCGTCGGCCAGCAGAATGGTGGAGCGCCCGCAGTACGTACCGACCTCGAGCAGCGGCAGCCCCGGCGCCGCGACCTCAACGGCCGCGGCATACAGCGCCAGCCCCTCGTCCAGCGGCATGAACCCCTTCGCCCCCTCGAAGGCGTCGAGCACGGTGCGATCGGGAACCGCGGACGCGGCGGCAGCAGCAGACTGAGTCACCGGCCCATCCTCCCGTACGACCTCCCAGGCAGGCCGGGGAGGGGTCGGTGCCGGTCGCGCGGCTGCCCGTTACACCGCGACGAGACGGACCTTCTCCCCGCAGAGCTTCGTCATGTCATCGAGGTCCGAGGTGAGCATGACGACGGGGCGACGCTGGCGCAGTGCCATCTCGGCAACCGCGGCATCGATGGCGTACTTGTGTCCGTGCAGCCCGGCGGCGATCAGCAGTGCGGAGGCGCGTTTCGCGTCCTCGTCGCCGACGGGCACGATCCGTGTGCCCGACAGAACCCAGGCCAGCCGCGGCCTGTCGGTCCGGCGGTGTGCGGCTTCGATGATGGTCAGCGCGCTGATCACCACTTCCATGCCGCGCTTGCGGGCTTCCGCGACCAGGGCGACCGCGGGCTCGTGATCGTTCACAAGCTTCGAGAGGCCCTCACAGTCGAGGACGAGGGTGCCCTCGTGGCTCAGCTTGCGGCGGGCCACTGGCCCTCCTCGGCGAACACCTCGTCGAAGACCCGTCGCGCCCGCTCCTGCTCGTCCTCGGAGACCGGCCCTTTGCGGCGCTCGTAGTCGGCCAGGTACTCATCGAGGATCTGACCGCGCAGTTCCCGCTCCACGGCCTCGGTGATGAACGCGGAGAACTCCCGCTTGCCGACCCGGCGGCGAATCGCCTCGGCCGTGCCCTCCGGGAGGGAGAGGCTCACCCTGGTGGCCGGTCCCTCTCCGACGCTGTACGGCATCTCGTCCATGGGGCGAGATTATCAAAGGAGTAGGAATCGTGTCCGCGGTCACAGCCAGCCGTTCTGGCGGGCGGCGCGGACGGCTTCCATGCGGTTGCGGGTCTGGGTCTTGCCGATGGCCGAGGAGAGGTAGTTGCGCACGGTGGCGGGGGATAGGTGGACCTTGGCCGCGATGTCCGCGACCGTCGCGCCGTCCACCGCCGCCGAGAGCACATCGCGTTCGCGCTGGGTCAGCGGGTTGGGGCCGGCGCTGAGGGCGGCGGCGGCCAGGCCTGGGTCGATGACGCGCTCACCGGCCAGGACCCGGCGGATCGCCACCGCCAGTTCCTCGACCGGGCCGTCCTTGACCAGGAAGCCGGCCGCGCCCGCCTCCATCGCGCGGCGCAGATAGCCGGGGCGGCCGAAGGTGGTGAGGATCAGCACCTGGCACTCCGGGAGCGCCTCGCGCAGCGCGGCGGCGGCATCCAGACCGTTGCGGCCGGGGAGTTCGATGTCGAGCAGCGCCACATCGGGCCGGGTCTCCAGGGCCCGGGGCACGATCTCGTCGCCGTTCCCGAGCTGCGCGACGATCTCGAAGTCCTCCTCCAGCCCGAGCAGGAGGGCGAGCGCGCCCCGCATCATCCCCTGGTCCTCGGCCAGCAGAAGCCTGATCACGCCCTGCGTGCCCTTCGCGTCGTTCACGCCCTGCGTGCCCTGCGTGCCCTGCGTGCCCTGTGTGTCGCTCGCACCGTCCGCGTCGTTCACGACGTCCGGGCCTCCTTGACCTCGGCCTCCATCGGATCCTCCTCCGTATCCACCGGCAGTTCGGCCACGAGCCGGAAGCCGCGGCGCCCGCAGGGGCCGGACTCCAGCGAGCCGCCCGCCGCGGACAGCCGTTCGGCCAGGCCCTTGAGGCCCGTACCGCCGATGGCGCCCGCTGCCGCTTCGCCGTTCGCCGTGCTCCCCGTACCGGTGGCACGGGAGCCTACGCCGCCCCCGTCGTCCGTGATCTCCAGCCGTACCCGGTCCATGCCGCCGCGGACCTCGATCTCGCACCGGGCCGCCCCGCTGTGCCGCACCACATTGGTGACGCCCTCGCGGACCACCCACCCCAGCAGCGCCTCGGTCTGCGGGGCCAGCGGAGGCCCGGAGCGGCGGACGGCGGCCTCGATACCGGCGGCGCCCAGCGCCGAGCGGGCCCGGTCCAGCTCGGTGGCCAGGCTGCCCTCGCGGTAGCCGGTGACGGCCTCGCGGATCTCGGTGAGCGCCTGCCGCCCGACCGCCTCGATGTCCGCGGCCTGTCCCAGCGCCGCCTCCAGGTTCTTGGGGGCGAGCCGGCGCACCGCCTCCGCCTTGACCACGACGACCGACATGGTGTGGCCCAGCAGATCGTGCAGATCGCGGGAGAACCGCAGCCGCTCCTTCTCCACCGCCGTACGGGCCAGCTCCTGACGGGTGGCGCGGAGCTGGGCCACGGTCTCGAAGAGCGACAGGATGGCCGCCGTCACCAGGCCGGACAGGATCGTCCCGTACGTGACCGTGAGCGAGTCCGAGGCGCCGCCGCGGAGCCCGGCGATGATCCCGGCGGAGCCGGACAGGGCGAGGATGACCGGTCCCAGCGGCCGCTTTCCCCCGCGCAGCACGATCCCGGAGGCCAGTGACAGCAGCGGGAAGCACAGCAGCCAGTCCCCGGCGTAGCCGATGCCCAGCGCGTAGGTGACGGCCGCCAGCCCGGCGAGCGCCAGCAGCGGGGCCCTGGTGCGGCGGCGGCGCTCGTCCAGGCTGGTGTAGATGGCGGTCACGTAGAGCGCGACGAAGGCCGCCGCCCCGGCGCCGCCGAGCCAGGGCAGGGGGGTCTTCCCCTTGAAGAGCGCCTGCACATCACCCGAGAGCATGAAGAGCCAGGGCAGAAAGGCGCGGCGGCCCGGCGGCTTGAGGCGCTCGATGTGCGCGGCGGTGGCATACATGCGTCCGACCTTACGGAAGCGCCCATGAGCTGGGCAGATGCGGATGTCGGGGGATGGCCGTGACATTTGTCCCGGGGCCTTCGCCATCCCGGACAGCGGTTGTCCGAAGGTCGTCCGATGGCGGTTCGCATGTCCACCTGATGGAGCGTCAGCACTCTTCCCCCTGTGGAGCGATTGGGCTATACAGGGTGCCATCGGCTAGAACGCGTTCTAGATATCCATGCGAGCGACGCGACCCGGCCGACCAGCGACGACCCCGGCACGGCCGACGGTGCGGACGGGCGGGCCGGGGTCTTCGGACCGTGGCCGAGCGAGCGGACCAAGGAGTGCTGTCGCCCTATGCCCATCGATGCCGCCAAGGCCATCTCGGCCGAACCCCGCAGCACCGCTCTCACCTGGGGGCACAAGGACATCCAGCTCTACCACCTGGGCATCGGCGCCGGAATCCCCGCCACCGACCCCGAAGAGCTCCGCTACACCCTGGAGAGCAGGCTCCATGTGCTCCCCAGCTTCGCGACCGTCGCGGGCGGCGGTATGGCCGTCGCCGGGGGCATGAGCGCCCCCGGGATCGACGTCGACCTCGCCGCCGTACTGCACGGCGGCCAGACCGTCGAACTGCACCGCCCGATCCCGGTCAGCGGGGAGGCCACCCAGACCTCGAAGGTCGCCGCGGTCTACGACAAGGGCAAGGCCGCCGTCATCGTGCTGCGCTCCGACGTCGCCGACGCGGACGGCCCGCTGTGGACCTGCGACACCCGGATCTTCGCCCGGGGCGAGGGCGGCTTCGGCGGCGAGCGCGGCCCCTCCGACCGTGTGGAGCCGCCCGCCCGGGAGCCGGACCACACCGTGGAGCGGGCCATCCGCGAGGACCAGGCGCTGCTCTACCGGCTCTCCGGGGACTGGAACCCGCTCCACGCCGATCCCGCGTTCGCCGAGGTCGCGGGGTTCGAGCGGCCCATCCTGCACGGGCTGTGCTCGTACGGGATGGTGCTCAAGGCGGTCGTGGACACGGTGCTGGACGGGGACGTCGCCCGGGTGCGCTCGTACACCACCCGCTTCGCCGGGGTGGTCTACCCGGGCGAGACCCTGCGCGTGCGGATGTGGCGGGACGAGGGGCGCGTCCATGTGACGGCGACCGCCGTCGAGCGGGACGACGCGCCGGTCCTCACCGACACCGTCGTCGACCACGTTTGATCCGGCTCGAGCGGGCTCGGGCGGGCTCGGGCCAGCGTGTTCCCAGTGTGATCCCCAAGGAGGCGTCGTGCGCGCGGCCGTACTGCATGAGACGGGACAGGACAAGCTCGAAGTCCTCGACGACATCGAGGCGGTGGGTTTCGGCCCCGGGAAGGTCCGGCTGCGGCTGAGGGCCACCGGGCTGTGCCACTCCGACCTCTCCGCGATGGCCGGGGTGCTGCCGCAGCCCGCGCCGTTCATCCCCGGCCACGAGGGCGCGGGCGAGGTCCTCGATGTGGGCGACGGGGTGACCGGGCTGAGCGCCGGGGACCGGGTGCTGGTGTGCTGGCTGCCCGCCTGCGGCGACTGTCCGGCCTGTCAGCGCGGTCAGACCGAGCTGTGCCTGACCGGGTTCATGAACGCGGGAACCCCCAACTTCCGGCGCTCCGGCGGCAGTTCGCAGGATCTCTTCGGCATGTCCGGGACCGGCACCTTCGCCGAGGAGATCGTCCTCCCCGCGGCTTGCGCCGTGCCGATCCCCGACGACGTCCCGTACGACATCGCGGCCCTCATCGGCTGCGGAGTGACCACCGGGCTCGGGGCGGTCTTCAACACCGCCCGGGTGGAGGCCGGTTCGTCGGTCGCGGTCATCGGCTGCGGCGGGGTGGGCATCAGCGCCATCCAGGGGGCCAGGGCGTCGGGCGCCGCGCAGATCGTCGCCGTCGACCCGGTGGAGTCGCGGCGCGAGGCCGCGCTGCGCTTCGGGGCCACCGAGGCGGTGGCGCCGGACGGCCTCGACACCGCCAAGAACAGCGTCACGGCGGGCGAGGGCTTCGACTACGTCTTCGAGGTCGTGGGCCGCTCCGCCACCGCCCGCCGGGCCTACGAGATCACGCGGCGCGGCGGCACGCTGTGCGTGGTCGGGGCCGGGGCGCTGGACGACTTCCTGCAGTTCAACATGTTCGAGCTGTTCTTCGACGAGAAGCGGATCCTGCCCTCGCTCTACGGCGGCGGCGATGTGCTCCGCTCCTACCGGCGCACCATCGACCTGTGGCGGGCGGGCCGGATCGACCTCGAAGGGCTGATCACCCACCGGGTGCGGCTCGGCGAGATCAACGAGGCGATCGGCCAGATGCGGAGCGGGGAGGCACTGCGCACATGCATCGAGATCTGACGGGCCCCCTGGCGGGGAGTCCACTGACCGGGAACGCGCCGGCCGGGAGCCCGCTGGCCGGGAGCCCATTGAATGGGAGCCCGCTGGCCGGGAAGACCGCGATCGTCACCGGCGCCGGGCGCGGCCTCGGCCGCGCCGAGGCCCTGGAACTGGCCCGGCTGGGCGCGAACGTCGTCGTCAACGACTACGGACAGGGCGGACGCGACGGCTCGGGCGAGGCATCGGCCGGCCCCGCCGAGCAGGTGGCCGAGGAGATCCGCGCGGCCGGCGGCCGGGCCACCGCCCATGCGGGCGATGTGGGCGACTTCGCGCAGGCGGGCGAGCTGGTCCAGCTCGCGGTCGACACCTACGGCGCACTGGACATCCTGGTCAACAACGCGGGCATCCTGCGCGACCGGATGGTCTTCTCGATGAGTGAGAACGAGTGGGACTCGGTGATCCGGGTCCATCTCAAGGGCCACTTCAACACCATCCGCTTCGCCGCCGCGCACTGGCGCGAGCGGTCCAAGGCGGCGGAGGGCGGCCCGGTCCACGGCCGGATCATCAACACCTCCTCGGAGGCGTTCCTCGCCGGTTCGCCGGGCCAGCCGAACTACGCGGCGGCGAAGGGCGGCATCGTCGGGCTGACCACCTCCACGGCGGTGGCGCTCGCCAAGTACGGGGTGACGGCCAACGTCATCTGCCCGCGCGCCCGCACCCGGATGACCGAGGACGTCTTCGCGGACTTCGAGCTCCCGGAGGACGGCCGGCTCGACGCCCTCGCCCCCGAACACGCGGCCCCGCTGGTCGGCTATCTCGCCTCACCGGCCGCGGCGAAGGTCAGCGGCCAGGTGTTCGTGGTGCACGGCGGCATGGTGGCGATCCTGGAGCGGCCGAAGGTGGCGACCAAGCTGGACGCCAAGGGGGACGCCTTCGGCTTCGAGGAACTGGACGCGGTGCTGACGCCGTACTTCGCGGAGCGGGGCGGGGAGAGCTTCGCGGCGGTGGAGGTGCTGGGCCTCAAGCGGGGGTGACGGGGGGGGGCGGGGCCGGGGTGGGGGCCCGGGGCCCGGGGGTCAGGCCGGGGCTCGGGCCGGGATCCTGGGGCCGGAACCGGGGGGCGCCCCACGATCGCCGGACGGGCTGGACTTCCGCGGGAAATCCAGCCCGTCCCGCGATCGGAGACGCGCCCCGGGGGCCTGGCTGCCTGGCTGCCCTGTGTGAGGACGAACCTGAGGTTCTCGCGACGGTCCTGGAACTCCCAGATCCTGGGACTCTCAGATCCTGGAACACCCAGATCCTGGAACACCCAGATCCTGAGAATCTCAGGCGGCGTTCTCGTTCGGACGTCGGTGGCGGCCGTTGGCCGGAGCCTGGGACTCCTCGGACGCTGCCTGCCCCCGGTGCTTGCCCTGAGAGCCATCGGCCTGGGCCGCGGCGGCGCCCCGCGGGCGCGCCTGGGTCGTGTCGATGTGGGTTTCGGACATGGTGGGTACGTCACCCCGTCAGATCGCTTTGTACTGTGCGAAGGGGGCTGACCACGATGGCGCACGCCCTTCCATGCGCATCGCCCGGGGCGCCCCGCGCGTGACGGAACGCGGGGACGCGCAGCCCCCGATCGAGTCTAACCACGGCGGTGATCCCGGACCCAGCGGGGTGGCCGGGGCTGCGGGGGCCGGGCGAGCGGTGCCTGCTGCAGCGGTACGGGCCGCAGGGCGGGGCTGGTACCGGCGCTGGGATCGGGGTCCGGCTCGGGCCCCATCTCCTGCTCGACCCCGGCCCATGAACCGGTTCCGCCCCACGGCTCGACACCCGATCCGCCCTCGGGCTCCGGCATCCGCACCGGCATCGGCGACCGCTCCCGCGCCGGAACCGGCACCGGCATCGGGACCGGCACTGGCATCGGCTCGGGTGTCCGGGACGGTGTCAGTCCGGCCGTCCGCGAGGGTCTCAGCTCAGGCGTCAGTCCGGCCGTTCGCGACGGTCTCAGCTCCGGTGCCGGTCCAGGCGGCCGCAGCGGCGTCAGCCCAGGCACTCGCGCGGGGTCCGCGCTGCCGGGGCCGCCGACCCGGGTCCACGGTGTGATCCGGGTCGCGATCTCGGCCGCGGGGGCGGTCGCCCGCGGCGTCTGCACGTCCCGCGCCCCGGGCGTTGCCGGATGCGGAGGCCCTGCGGCCACCCGGCCGGAGGACTCGGCGTGCCGCGCGGAGGGCTCGGCCACCCGGCTGGAGGGCTCGGACAACACCCGCGTCACCCGCGCGATCCGCCGCGCCCCCGTCGCTTCGTCCGGCCGCCACGATCCGGTCGCGTTGTCCCTTGGCCACGATCCCGTGGTGCCGTCCGACTGCCACGCCCCTGTCACGTCGTCCGATCGCCACGCTCCGGTTGACTCGTCCTGGTGCCACGACCCCGTCGACTCGTCGCGTCGCCACGACCCGGTCGACTCGTCGCGTCGCCACGACCCGGTCGCGCTGTCCGGTGGCCACGGAGACTCAGGGGTCCCGGACAGCTCCGGCGCCTCGGAGGGTTCCCCCGTACGCGGGGCGCTCAAGGCCCCGGCCGGGGCGCCGATCCCGGTGCCCACCCCGCCCGGGGTGCCGATCACGGCACCCGCCTCACCCGAGACGCCGATCGCGGCACCTGCCGCGCCGCCCGCCCCACCCGAGGCCCCGCCCCCCGCGCCCCCCGCGCCCGCCCCGCCCGACGTGCCGATCCCGGCACCTGCCGCGCCTGCGCCGCCGCCCGCCCCACCCGAGGCCCCGCCCCCGGCGCCCGCCGCGCCCGCCCCACCACCGGCACCCACCGCGCCCACTCCACCCGAGCCACCGATCCCGGCACCCACCGCGCCCACCCCACCCGAAACCCCGCCCGAGACCCCACCCGAAACCCCGCCCGACGCCCCACCCGAAACCCCGCCCGACCCCTCCGGAACGCCCGCCACCCGCGCCGCCCCCGCGCCACCCGTCGCCGCCGCCGGTACCCAGAACCCCCCCGACGGCCTCGGCGCCGCCACCCCCGGAACCCCCGACGGCCGCACCCGGGCCAGTCCGCAGGGCACTTGCGGGGTCGCGTACGGCAGCCGCAGTTCGCCGTCCCGGGTCCACAGGCCCGCGCCCGGAAGCCAGCCCTCCGGGGCCGGGAACTCGCGGAGCCGCCGCTCGGCCGGGCGCCATACGCCCACCCACGGCCGTCCGGCCGCGCCCCGTCCGTCGACGCGGAAGGCCACCGCGCACGCCTCCGGCGTCAGCACCTGACCCGGCTGCACCGCGAACGGCGTGGCCTCCGACCAGCCCGCGGGCCGCAGACAGTCCGGGAACCGCACCGGCCGGGTGCTGCCCAGCACCCCCCACCCCAGCCGCTCCTCCCCGGGCGCGTCGGACCGCAGGAGGAGCAGACCGCTGTCGGGGTCGGCGAGCAGCAGCCGGTCGTCGCTGCGCTCGGTGATCTGCAGCAGTGGGCTGGTCTCACCGCCGCGCCGCAGATCGACCACCACGGTCTTCGTCCGGCCGTCGAGTTCGCGGTCGAGCGCCAGCAGCCGGCCCGTACGGTCCAGCCAACTGCCGCCCGAACAGCGGCCGGGCACCTCGGCCAGATGCTGGGGGGCGAGGACGCCGCCCCCGGCCACCAGCCAGATGGAGGTGGACCGCGGCCCGCGCCCCAGTGCGAACGCGCACAGCCCGCCGGGTGCGGGCGGCAGCAGCGAGACCTCGGCGCGGTCGATGCCGCCGAGCGGGCGCTCGCCGGTGCCGGGGCCGGCCGGGTAGAGCAGCGAGAAGGCGTGGTGCCCGGCCACCCGGCGGTGGATGAGCACCTGCCCGTCGGCCAGGGGCAGCAGTTCGCTGTCCGGCTCCTCGGGCTGGGCGGCGGGCAGTGGCACGGCGTAGGGCTCCGGGCCGTCCAGCGTCCAGCGCTCGGGGTACCAGCAGCACGCCTCGTCGCTGAGCGCGAGCCGCGCGCCGTACGAGCGGTCCGAGGCGATGGTGAAACCCCCTCGTGGCCGGTCGCCGACGCCCCCGGTGAGGGCGGTGTCGAAGGCACAGGCAGTCATCGGTCAGTCACCTCCGGCCACAGAACGTAGTTTTCGTACTCCCTGCCGAAGGCCGTAATGGGTGTGCTCCACCCGTAAGTGTGGCTCTTGCCCGATTCGCCTGAGAGGTCGGGGGTGAATGTGCTGTAAGCGACGGGAGGATGGTTTGTGATTAAAGTAAGGCACACCTAAGTGCGTCTGGCGCGCTCGTGAGAACGGCGCGCCCCTGCAATTCCAGGAGCTCCGTCATGTCCCTGCGCGTCCGCGGCACCGCCGCCCTCGCCCTCGCCCTGGCCGGGGCGCTGTCCCTCGCCGCCTGTGGATCGTCGGACAACGGGGACGGCGCCAAGCGCAACGGCGGGGGCGGCAAGTCCGTCGCCCAGGGCGGCAAGGACTTCGGCTCGGCGGCCGAGCAGACCGCGAAGATGGGCACGGACGCGAAGCCCGGCGCGTTCCCGCGCACCATCACCCACGCGATGGGCAAGACCGAGCTCAAGAGCAAGCCGAAGCGGGTCGTGGTGCTCGACGTCGGCGAGCTGGACAACGTCGTCTCGCTGGGGCTCAAGCCGGTCGGCTACGCCCCCTCCGAGGGTGACCAGGCGATACCCGACTACCTCAAGAAGGACGCCGGGAACCCGAAGAACGTCGGCACCATCAACAACCTCAACCTCGAGGCCATCAACGCCCTCCACCCGGATCTGATCCTCGGCAGCAAGCTGCGCGCCGAGCCGCTCTACGACGAGCTGAAGCAGATCGCCCCGACCGTCTTCGCCATCCGCCCCGGCTTCACCTGGAAGGAGAACTACCTCCTCAACGCCGCGGCCCTGGACCGGACCGCCGACGCCGAGCGCGCACTCGGCGCGTACGAGCGGAAGGCGAAGAAGCTCGGCGAGGACATCGGCCCCGACAAGCCGACCGTCACCATGCTCCGCTTCATGCCGCAGGCCACCCGGCTCTACGCCAAGGCGTCCTTCATCGGCACCATCCTCGAGGACGTCGGACTGCCGCGCCCGAAGAACCAGCAGATCAACGACCTCGCCGCCGAGATCGGCCCGGAGCGGATCGACGAGGCCGACGCCGACTGGATCTTCACCGGCGTCTACGGCGACCCCAAGGCCACCAAGCGCGACCAGGCGCAGTCCAACCCGCTGTGGAAGAAGCTCAAGGCGGTCAAGGACGGCCGGGCCAAGAACGTCGACGAGGAGACCTGGTACCTGGGCCTCGGCGTCACCGCCGCCGACCGGGTCCTCGACGACCTCCGCGGCTACCTCGTCCATTGATACGCGCACGGCTCCACCGGGACCGTCGTCGCGCTGCGTGAAGGCCAGGGCAGGGCTCAGCCCTGATCCGGGAGGTAGCCTTGCCCCGTGCCCGCACTCAACGACGTCATCGCCGCACTCGACGCCCTCTGGCCGCCCGAGCGGGCGGAGCAGTGGGACGCCGTCGGCACGGTGTGCGGTGACCCCGAGGCCGAGGTCACCCGCGTGCTGTTCGCCGTCGACCCGGTCCAGGAGGTGGCCGACGAGGCGGTGGCCCTCGGCGCCGATCTGCTGATCACTCACCATCCGCTCTATCTGCGGGGGACGACCACGGTCGCCGCCTCCAGCTTCAAGGGCCGGGTGGTGCACACGCTGATCAAGAACGACATCGCGCTCCACGTGGCGCACACCAACGCCGACACCGCCGACCCCGGGGTCTCCGACGCCCTCGCCGGCGCGCTCGACCTGCGGATCGTCGGCCCGCTGGTGCCCGACGCCACGGACCCCGAGGGCCGCCGCGGTCTGGGCCGGGTCTGCGAGCTCGACCACCCCGAAACGCTGCGGGAGTTCACCGAGCGCGCCGCCGCCCGGCTGCCCGCCACCGCGCAGGGCATCCGCGCCGCGGGCGACCCGGACCGTACGCTCCGCCGGGTCGCCGTCAGCGGCGGCTCCGGCGACAGCCTCTTCGACGCGGTGCGCGCGGCCGGGGTCGACGCGTTCCTCACCGCCGATCTGCGCCACCACCCCTCCTCGGAGGCACGCGAGCACAGCGATCTCGCCCTGGTGGACGCCGCGCACTGGGCCACCGAATGGCCCTGGACCGAACAGGCCGCGGCCCAGCTGGACGAGATCTCCGACCGGCACGGCTGGGGCCTGCGTACGCATGTCTCCCGTATCGTCACCGATCCCTGGACGGCCCACGCCACGGCCCCCGCCGTCCGCGCGGCCGCCCCGTCCTTCTCCGCTTGACCCCGCACGACCCCGCACCGCTTGAACACCCGCTCGCAGTGTCCGCCCGTTGACCCCCTCGACCCCGTGACTTCCCTGACCTCGTTTTCCGTCCCACTCGACTCCCCTGGAGCCCCACGCTGAATGCCGCGCCCGCCGATCAGATCCGCCTCCTCGACGTCCAGGCGCTCGACGTCCGGCTGTCGCAACTCGCGCACAAGCGCAGGACGCTGCCCGAGCACGCCGAGATCGAGACGCTGAACGCCGATCACACCCAGCTGCGCGACCTGCTCATCGCCGCGCAGACCGAGGAGAGCGACACCGCCCGCGAGCAGACCAAGGCGGAGCAGGACGTGGACCAGGTGCGCCAGCGCGCCGCCCGCGACCAGAAGCGCCTGGACTCCGGTGCCGTCACCTCGCCGAAGGATCTGGAGAACCTCCAGCACGAGATCGCCTCCCTCGCCAAGCGCCAGGGCGATCTGGAGGACGTCGTCCTGGAGGTCATGGAGCGCCGGGAGTCCGTCCAGGAGCGGATCGCCGAGCTGACCGAGCGGGTGGAGTCCCTCCAGTCCAAGATCGGCGACGCCCAGACGCGCCGGGACGCGGCGGCCGAGGGGATCGACGCCGAGATCGCCACCGCCACCAAGGAGCGCGAGGTGATCGCCGGGACCATCCCCGCCGATCTGCTGAAGCTCTACGACAAGCTGCGCGAGCAGCAGGGCGGTGTCGGCGCGGCCCGGCTCTACCAGCGCAGCTGTGACGGCTGCCGCCAGGAGCTCGCCATCACCGAGCTCAACGAGGTGCGCTCGGCGGCCCCCGACACGGTGCTGCGGTGCGAGAACTGCCGCCGGATCCTGGTCCGTACGCCCGAGTCGGGGCTGTAGGGCGATGGCGCGGCGCTTCGTCGTCGAGGCGGACGGCGGGTCCCGGGGCAACCCGGGGCCGGCCGGTTACGGCGCGGTCGTGCTCGACGCGGAGACCGGTGAACCGCTGGCCGAGGTGGCCGAGTACATCGGCACGGCGACCAACAACGTCGCCGAGTACAAGGGCCTGATCGCCGGATTGCGGGCGGCGTACGCCCTGGACCCGGAGGCCGAGGTCCGGGTGCGGATGGACTCCAAGCTGGTCATCGAGCAGATGTCGGGCCGCTGGAAGATCAAGCACCCCGATATGCGGCCGCTCGCCGCCGAGGCCAAGGCGATCATGCCGCCCGGCCGGGTGGCGTACGAGTGGATCCCGCGCGAGAAGAACAAGCACGCCGACCGGCTCGCCAACGAGGCGATGGACGCGGGCAAGCGGGGCGAGCAGTGGCAGCCGAAGGTGCCGCCCGGCGGCACACTGGCGGCGGGCGCGCCGGAGGCCGCCGCCCCCGCCGACGACGCCCTCGCCCAGCCGGCGGCCACCGGCGCCCCGGCGGTGGGCTGGGGCTCGGCGGACCTGGGCACCCCCGCCACGTTCGTCCTGCTCCGGCACGGGGAGACCCCGCTCACCCCCGAGAAGCGCTTCTCCGGCAGCGGCGGCACCGACCCCGGGCTCTCCGATGTGGGCCGCCACCAGGCCGAGCGGGTGGCGGCGGCGCTCGCCGCACGTGGCACCATCCAGGCCATCGTCACCTCACCGCTGCGCCGCTGCCGGGAGACCGCCGACGCGGTGGCCCGGCGCCTGGGCCTGGACGTCCGCGTCGAGGAGGGGCTGCGGGAGACGGACTTCGGCGCCTGGGAGGGCCTGACCTTCGCGGAGGTCAAGGAGCGCTACCCGGACGACCTGGAGGCATGGCTGGCCTCCAGCAAGGTGGCCCCGACCGGCGGCGGCGAGAGCTTCGCGGCGGTCACGCGCAGGGTCGCGCTCGCCCGCGACAAGCTGATCGCCCGTTACACGGGCCGTACGGTGCTGCTGGTCACCCATGTCACACCGATCAAAACCCTGGTCCGGCTGGCCCTGGGCGCGCCACCGGAGACCCTGTTCCGCATGGAGCTCTCGGCGGCGTCGCTGTCGGCGGTGGCGTACTACGCGGACGGGAACGCGTCGGTGAGGCTGCTGAACGAGACGGCGCATCTGCGGTAGGGGCGCCGACCGCAGCGGCTGTCACTCCCCGGGGCACCCCGGGGGGTACCTCGGGAGGTCACCCCGGGGGATGCCTCGGGAGGTCACCCCGGGGGATGCCTCGGGAGGTCAACCCGGGGGATGCCTCGGGAGGTCAACCCGGGGGATGCCTCAGAAGGTCCCCCCGAAGGTCACCCCCGCAGTGCCGCCGCCTCCCGGGCCAGGGACTCGACGCGCCCCCAGTCGCCCGCGTCCAGCGCGTCCGGGGGCAGCATCCAGGTGCCGCCCACGCAGCCGACGTTGGGGAGGGCCAGATACTGGGGGGCGGTCGCGGCGTTGACACCGCCGGTCGGGCAGAAGCGGGCCTGGGGGAGCGGTGAGGCGAGCGCCTTCAGATACGGCGTGCCCCCGGCCGCCTCCGCCGGGAAGAACTTCATCTCCTCGACCCCGCGCTCCAGCAGCGCCACGACCTCCGAAGTGGTCGAGACGCCCGGCAGATACGGCAGGCCGGACGCGTCCAGCGCGCCCAGCAGCCGGTCCGTCCAGCCGGGCGTGACCAGGAAGCGCGACCCGGCGGCGACGGCCGTCTCCACCTGCTCCGGGCTCAGGACGGTCCCGGCGCCGACGACCGCGTCCGGGACCTCCTCGGCGATCGCCCGGATCGCGTCCGCGGCGGCGGGCGTCCGGAAGGTCACCTCGATCACCGGCAGCCCGCCCGCCACCAGCGCACGGGCCAGCGGGACCGCCTGGGCCGCGTCATGGACGATGACCACGGGGATCACGGGGGCGAGATCGAGCAGCGAGGACGCCGGGGAACCGGGGGAGGGCGCGGTGCTAGTCACGGCGCCCATCCTGCCCATGGTGCGCGCACTGCGCAATGGTGGTTGCGCATGCCGCAACGCCCATGCGCCGTCGAGGTGGCTCCCGGGCGCCGCGGCTCGGAACGCCACCTGGCTCCCCAAGCCCTACAGCTCGGTCACCACCACGTCCAGCCCCCACGCCTGCCCCGCCCGCTCCGGTGCCGCGGCCTCCACCACGTACCCGAGCCCCCGCAGCGCCTCCACCAGCTCGCTCGGACCGCTCGGCGTGGACTCGGCGGTCAGCAGGTCCCGTACCATCCGGCCCTTCGTCGCCTTGTTGAAGTGGCTGACGACGGACCGTTTCTCGACCCCGTTCACGATCTTCGACTGGAGCACCCGCACCGTCGCCGTACGCTCGGCGAGCGCCCCCTTGGGCTTCCACGCCGCCGCGTACGCCGCCGACCTGAGGTCCAGCACCAGCCCGCGCCCGGCGGCCTGCGGAATCACCTCGGCCATCGGGGTCCGGTTCCGCCAGTACGTGCCCAGCGCGCCGAGCCCCGGCAGCTTCACCCCCATCGAGCAGCGGTAGGAGGGGATGCGGTCGCCGATCCGCACCGCGCCCCACAGCCCGGAGAACACCAGCAGCGACCGGCCCGCCCGGCGCCGGGCGGCGGTGGGCAGGGTGGCCAGGCCGAGCGCGTCGTACAGCACCCCGGTGTAGATCTCGCCCGCGGGCCGGGTCCCGGCCTCCCGCAGCGCCGCGTTCTTCGCGATCTCGCCGCGCAGCCCTTCGCTGAGCCCCAGCACCTCGGCGGCCTTCGCCTCGTCGCCCGAGCACAGCGACACCAGCTCGTCCAGGACCTCCGCCCGTGCCTCGCCCAGTTCGGGCAGCGACAGCGCTCCCAGGTCCAGCGGGGAGCGGGAGCCTCCCGTGGCCTTTCCCTCGGACGGCGGCAGCAGGACGAGCACGGCGGATCTCCTCGAAGGGTTCGTCGGCGGCAGGGCGCGGGGCGGGCCCGGGAAGCCACGCCCGCCCCGCCCGCAGCCTACGACCTCCCGCTAACGCAGCCAGACCGTCGTCTGCGCGGGCACCCGGCCCGCGGCGCCGGCCTCCCCATCGAGCGGACCGCTGGCCAGCACCACCTCCAGGCCCTCCGGCAGCGGCACCGGGCCCGCCGAGAGATTGCTCAGGCTGTGCCAGCCGGTGGAGCGCCGGAAGTGCAGCACCCCCGCGCTCAGCTCCTCCACCGAGCCGACCCACTCCACGCCCTCGTCGCCGCCGAGCGCACGGCGCAGCCGCAGCGCCTCCCGGTACAGCTCCAGCGTGGAGCCCGCCACCCCGTCCTGCGCCTCGACCGACAGCTCGCCGAAGTACTCCGGCTGCGGCAGCCAGGAACCCCGCTCGCCGAAGCCGAACGACGGGCCGGACCGCGCCCATGGCAGCGGCACCCGGCAGCCGTCACGGCCCTTGATCCGCCCCCCGCTGCGCTCCCAGGTCGGGTCCTGGAGCGCCTCCCGGGGCAGGTCGGCCACCTCCGGCAGGCCCAGCTCCTCGCCCTGGAAGAGATACGAGGACCCCGGCAGCGCGAGCATCAGCAGGGTGGCGGCCCGGGCCCGGCGCAGTCCCAGCTCCCGGTCGGCCTCCGGCTCCCGGCCGTCGGCGAGCAGCCACTCCTCCCGTCCCGCCCGGCTCAGTTCGTCGGGCAGGGCCAGCCGGGAGGCGTGCCGGATGACGTCGTGGTTGGAGAGCACCCAGGTGGCCGAGGCACCGGCCGCCCGGGCGTCGTGCAGCGCGCCGTCGATGGCGGTGTGCAGCGCGGGCGCGGACAGCGGGGTGTAGAGGAAGTCGAAGTTGAACGCCTGGCCCAGTTCGTCGGGGCTGGCGTAGGGCGTGCGGCGGGAGGTGCGGACCCATGCCTCGGCCACGGCGATCCGCGGCGGGTCGTACTCGTCCATCACCTTGCGCCACTCGCGGAAGATGCCGTGCACCTCATCGCGGTCCCACAGCGGATGGCTGCCGTCCTCGGGCAGTTCGTCCGGGTCGTAGCCCCGGCTGTCCCCGATGTCGCGCAGCGGTTCGGCCAGGTCCTTGGCGAGGCCGTGGGCCACGTCGACGCGGAAGCCCGCCACGCCGCGGTCGGACCAGAAGCGCAGCGTGGTGAGGAAGTCGGCGCGCACCTCCGGGTGGTCCCAGTTCAGGTCCGGCTGCTCGGGCGCGAACAGATGCAGGTACCACTGCCCGTCGGGGAGCCGGGTCCACGCCGGGCCGCCGAAGCAGGAGACCCAGTCGGTGGGCGGAAGCGAGCCGTCCGGGCCGCGCCCGTCGCGGAAGACGTACCGGGCACGGGCGGCGGAGCCGGGGGCCGAGCCCAGCGCCTCCTGGAACCACGCGTGGTCGCTGGAGGTGTGGTTGGGGACGATGTCGACCATGACCTTCAGGCCGAGCCGGTCCGCCTCGGCGACCATCCGGTCGAAGTCGTCGAGGGTGCCAAGGCGCGGGTCGACGGCGCGGTAGTCGGCCACGTCGTAGCCGCCGTCGGCGAGCGCGGAGGGATAGAACGGGCTCAGCCAGACGCAGTCCACGCCGAGCCCGGCGAGGTACGGCAGCCGGGCGGTGATACCGGGCAGGTCCCCTATGCCGTCCGCGTTGGAGTCGGCGAAGCTGCGGGGGTAGATCTGGTAGAAGACGGCCTGCCGCCACCAGTTGGGGTCCGAGGGCTGAAGGGTCACGAGGTCCTCGCGGTGATCGGTACGGGCGGGGGTGCGTACGGGCGGGGGTGCGTACGGGCGGGGGTGCGTACGGGCGGGGATGTGTACGGGTGCGATGCGTACGGGTGAGAGGCGTACGTTCACGGCCGGTGCGGCCGGTGCGCCGCGGGCGTCAGCTCATGGCGGCGTCACCCCCGGCGTGGCGTTTCGTGGCGGTTCCAGCGCGGTTCATGGCGACGTCAGCCCTTCACCGCGCCGGAGGTCATTCCGGAGATCACCGACCGCCGGAAGATCAGGACGAGGACGGCGATGGGCACGGTGGCCACCATCGCGCCGGCGAAGATCGTGCCGTAGGGGACCGTGTACTGGCTGGTGAACAGGGCCATGCCGACCGGCACCGTACGGAAGGCGTCCTCGCTGTTGAAGGTGAGGGCCATCAGGAACTCCGCCCAGGTGGCGGTGAAGGTGAACACCCCGGCCGTGAACAGCCCCGGCCGCGCCAGCGGAAGGATGACCGAGACCACCGTGCGCAGCGGACTCGCGCCGTCCACCGTGGCCGCCTCCTCCAGCGCCCGCTCCACCCTCAGCAGGTAGTTGCGCAGGATCCAGATGGAGAACGGCAGATTGAACGCGACGTAGGGGATGATCAGCCCCTGATAGCTGTTGAGCATCCCGGCCGAGCGCTCCAGCAGGTACAGCGGGGTGACCACGGCGATGCACGGAAAGACCGAGATCATCAGCAACGAGACCATGATCGGTCCGCGTCCGCGCATCGGCAGCCGGGCGAGCGCGTAGCCCGCGAAGAAGGCCAGCGCCAGCACCACGATCGTGGAGACCCCGGACACCAGCACGCTGTTGAAGAAGTACCGGCCGAGGCTGTTGCCGCCGAAGGCGTCCGCGTAGTTCGCGGTGGTGGGGTGGTGGGGGAGAACGGTGGGCGGGCTGGCGCTGATCTCACCGGCGCCTTTGAAGGAGGCCGTGGCCATCCAGTAGAGGGGCGCGGTGGTCATCGCCCAGGGCAGCAGCAGAACGGCCAGGATCCAGCCGCGTGCGGCCCCCAGCCGCTCCAGGACCAGGGCGGCGGCGGTGCCCAGCGCCAGTTCCAGGACGACGGTGACGAGGGTGAAGCCGAGGGTGAAGGCGAGCGATGCGAACCACGCGGAACTCTGCGCCAGCGCCGCGTAGTTGCCGGTGGTGAAACCGTCGATCCGGAACCCGCCGTAGCTGAGGTGCACCTCGGAGAAGCTGAGGACCACGGAGAAGAGGATGGGGAAGAGGGTGACGGCCGCGATCACGGTGAGGGCGGGGGAGGCGTAGAGCCAGCCGACGCGGGCGAGCCGCCGCTCGGTGGAGCCGTGGACGGGGGCGCGGACGGGGGCGCGGCGTGCGGTCGGGCGCGTGCGCTTGGCGGTACCGGCTGTCCGGCCGACCGTGGTGCTCGTGCTCGTGTGCCTGGGGGTACCGGCTGTCCGGCTCACCGTGCTGCTCATGCTCGTGTGACTGGTGCTACTCACAGCGCCTTGCCCTCCAGTGCCGCGGTGATGTCGGAGCGGGCCGCCCGCAGCGCGCCGCCGACCGGCTCCGAGCCGCCGACCGCCGAATTGACCCGGGTGTAGATCGCCTTGCTGACCTGCGGGTAGAACGGCGTCTGCACCGGACGGGCGACCAGCCGCAGCCGCCGGGTGGTGGTGACGGTCGGATCGCCGGTCCGCGCCGCCGCCGGGCTGTCGATCACACGGTCCATCGCGGGCAGCACCCCAGCCCGGCGCAGCAGCATCATCTGCACCTCCTCCTCGGCGCAGAAGCGGGCGAAGGCGACGGCGGCGCCGAGGTTCTCCGCGTTCGGGTTGATGAAGTTGCTTAGTAGAGGTAGGCGGCGTCCGTATAGAAGCGGAACGCGTACACCTTCCCCTTGAGGCTGGACGCCCGCATCAGCGCCCGCGGATAGGGGTCCCAGAAACCCTTCGGCACCAGCGATTCCACCGGCAGCGCGAGGTAGTTGGCGCCGAACTGGGCGGGCCAGGTGGTGTCGCCGAGATAGACGTCCGGGGTGGCGGAGCCCCCGCCGATCTGCGTGGTCAGCGCCACCCGACTGCCGTCGGTGGTGCTGGGCGCCTTCACGGTCTCGATGTGGATGTCGGGGTGCTTGCGGCGGAACGCCCGGATGATGCCGGGGCGCATATCGCCCCCGTCTCGGGCGGGTATCTTCCCCGCCCACCAGCGGACGGTCACCGGTCCCTTCGGTGGCCGTTTCGCCTTGACCAACAGATCGTCAAGGTTGTTGGTCCCGCACGCGGTGGTGAGACCGGCGGTCATGGCGAGACTGCCAGCGCTTGCAAGCAGCGTTCTGCGGCTCAGAACCATGCGCCCTCCTCCCGTTCCCGTCAGGGCTGCCTCTCTGACAGCGTTTGCAAGCTAGGTGGGGGCTGTGACGGGTGTCAACGGTCGTGTCAGCGGAAGTTCGAGGACGAGATGGTGGCGAGATGAATGACAGCGTTGCCAAACCTTGGCGAAGACCCTTGTCGAGGAGGGAGGCCCGCGTGCTACCGTCCCGCCATGTCCGCAGCTTCCGACGGCCCCGCCGGTCCGACCGCACCCGCGACCCGGGACAGCGCTGTCAACGGCGACGGAAACCCCGAAGACACCGGAACCACCGCGGACACCGGAGACACCGCGGACACCGCGGACACCGGAGACACCGCAGACACCGGGAGCCTCGGGACCGAGGCCACGATGGCCGACGTCGCCCAGCGCGCGGGCGTCTCCGTCTCCACGGTCTCCCGGACCCTGCGCGGACTGTCGAGCGTGTCCCCGCAGACCCGCGGCCGGGTCGAAAAGGCCGCCCGCGAGCTGTCGTTCGCCGTCTCGCGCAGCGCCTCCAGCCTGGTCACGGGCAAGACCCGGCGGATCGCCGTGCTCACCCCCCACCTGGACTCATGGTTCCTCGGCAGCGCCATCGCCGGGGTGAGCGGGGTGCTGCGCGAAGCCGAGCTCGACCTGCTCGTCTACAGCGTCACGGACCTGGCCCAACGCGGCGCGTTCTTCGACCGGTTGCCCGCCCGGCGCAACGCCGACGCGATGCTGGTCGCCTGCTTCGACCTGACCCCGGAAGAACGCGCCCGGCTGGACGCGCTGGGCATGCCCGTGGTCTTCGTCAGCCAGCACGCTCCCGGGCGGCCCAGCGTGTACATCGACGATGTGGACGGCGCCCAGCGCGGCATGCGCCACCTGCTCAACCTCGGCCACCGGCGCATCGCCTTCCTCCAGTCCAGCGACGACACCGGCTTCTACTGGAGCTCCAAGGAGCGGCTCACCGGCTACCGCAAGACGCTGGAGGAGGCCGGGCTGCCGTACGACGAGGAACTGGTGCTCTACCCCGTCGCCCGGCACCGCCGGGGCATCCGCGAGGCGGTCGGCCACCTGCTGAGCCTGCGCAACCCGCCCACCGCGGTCTTCGCGGAGTCCGACGAGGTGGCGATCGAGGTGATGGGGGTGCTGCGCTCCTCCGGTGTCGACATACCCGGCCGGATGTCCGTACTCGGCTTCGACGACCACCACCTCGCCGAATGGCTCGACCTCACGACCGTCGCCCAGCCGGTGGAGGAGATCGGACGCGCGGCCGCGGAGCTGGCCCGATCGATCATCGACGACCCGGAGGCCGACCCCACCCGCCACGTGGTCTTCCCCACCCGCGTCATCCCCCGGGGCAGCACGGCCCCACCGGCGCCCTCGGCCCACCCGGAGCCCCGCCCCGACCGGCCCGCGCGACCCTGACAGGCCGAATCGCAGAACTCCCGCCCCGGCTCGGGACCCCCTCACCGGCTCGACAGCTCGATGACCAGGCCGGTCCTTCGACCACCGGTCTGGCCCACGGGCCGACCGTCGGCGTCAGCGCCCTGCCCGCTCCGGGAGCGCCCCTCCCGCTCCGGGCCGAAGCGGGAGCCGCTGGGCCGGACGATCAGCTCCCTCGTTTCTTCGCAGGTCAACTCTTCGCAGGTCAGACAGGCCGGCAGCGGCCCGGGCGAAGGTGATCGGCTCAGCGGTCCCGGCAGGGGCCGGAGGCGCCGGGCCAGGGCCGGTGGCCGCGGGCTGGGGCCGGTGGCGCGGGCCGGTGCCGGCGGCCCTGGCCGGTGGCCGACTCAGCGTTCCCGGCCCCGCTCCTGCTCCTCCTCGACCGGGGGCTTCGGCACGTCCCGCAGATACTGAGACTGCCCCGGTCTGCCGCCCCGCCGGGCCTGCTCCCCGCGCTGCCCGGGGCTGTGCCCCAGATCCGAGTCCGGGGGCACTCGCACGGACCGTGCCACCTCCTCGCGGTTCTGGTACTCCTCCGGCGGAATACCGCGCAACGCCTTGACGACCCCCTCCGGGGCATCCGCGCGCCGCGCCGCGTCCAGCAGTTCGTCCTTGCCCGCGGGGAAATCGACATCCCGCACGGCGTCGAGCACCTTGTTCACATCCGTGTCGCTCATGGGCCCTCCTCGCAACCGCCGCGACCGTCCGCAGGACGGCCCCCGGGTGCCCGGGGGCCCATCGGGGAAACCGCCCAGAACGGAGCAAAGGGGGGCGGAACCATAAAGGTCAACGACGTCTCCTTCGCGTGGGAGACGGCGTGCTTCCTCTGAGCCGTCCGGCCGCCTCGCCAGGTATCATGGTCATTACGGCGGACGAGCCGGCCGGGCGGTCGCGTCGGGATCTTCGGATCCCGCCGAGGAACGTCCGGGCTCCACACGGCAAGGTGGTGGGTAACGCCCACCCGGGGTGACCCGCGGGACAGTGCCACAGAAAACAGACCGCCGAGGGCTTCGGCCCCCGGTAAGGGTGAAACGGTGGTGTAAGAGACCACCAGCGTCCGAGGTGACTCGGATGGCTCGGTAAACCCCACCTGGAGCAAGGTCAAGAGGAGCCGCCACCCGGCGGCTCTGCGCGGACGATCGAGGGCTGCCCGCCCGAGTCCGCGGGTAGACCGCACGAGACCGGCGGCAACGCCGGTCCTAGATGGATGGCCGCCTCCCCGGGGTCCGCAAGGCCCCCGGGAGACAGAACCCGGCGTACAGGCCGACTCGTCCGCCACCACCCACCTGACCTGGGCCCACGCCCCTGCCGGGGCGCCCCGACCGTATGGGGGCGGGCCGTATGGCCCGGATGCCGGACTCAGAGAAAGTTCCGTGCGAACCACCTACCGTGCGACGGACATGCACGGGGTCAGGGCTTGTACTCGGAGTGTGGGGTGGCGATGGACCAGAGGAGTTCGCGTAGCCGGAAGCACTCCGCCACGATGTCCGGGTCGTCTATGACCTCGGACCCCAGTACGCGGCCCTCGGAGTCGAAGTGACCGACAGCTAGAAGCCGATCGTCGTACAGCCACCAGTCGTTCCCCTGTACGGGGAAGGTGAGACCCTCAGCCAATTGGTGCCGGGGCAACCAGCGGATATCCTCGCCGGCCTCGATATTGAGGTGGGTCAACGAGTGCTCCCAGCCCACATATCGAGAGTGGGGCTCACTGATGACGCGGACCCGTCGGACCGTCTTCCCCTCGCCCGTGACGCGCTTCATGAGGGTCATCCAGGGGGCGAGCCACGCAAGGTCATCCGGCTCGCCTCTCCGCCATCGGGCGTAGGGCGTGTCCTCGATGGGAGATCCGTAGTCGTCCCTCAGCTCCAGATGAAAAGCGTCGCGTTCAAAGCTGTCGAACAGCTTGTCACGTTGGGCGGAGGTGATCAGCTCCACTGCCTTCCTCCAACAGGGCCGCTATCGAGGACTTGGGGACCTCGATGCCCGTTCCTCAGCCGGGTATGCGCATCTGGCTCAGGGCTTCAGAGATGTGCATTTCCGGGTCCTGCGGGATGCAGGTGCCCTGCTCGGCGAGAGTCTGCTCCCCGCGCCCGCGGGGATGGTTCCTCGGGATGGCAAGGCAGGGCGGTGACGTGAGGTGCTTCACGGAAGTGGGTGACGTAGCGAGGGGCGGGGCTGGGTACGCGCCCGCGTGATCACCGCTTGAGATACCGATCCGATCGGTACACATAGGGCGAAAGCACCGTTGGAGAGGAGGCGACATGTCGTCGAAGCGACGTCGCAAGAAGAAGGCCCGTCGTAAGAACGGAGCCAACCACGGCAGCCGGCCCCAGTCCTGATCACCCTGGTCTGAGGCACTCCGCCGAGTGACACCGACGGGGCTCCCCGAGCGCGTGGCGCCACCGCGCCCGGGCACGGGGAGCCCCGTCGTCCGTGTGGCCGCGGCGGCACTGCGCTACCGGCTCCCGCACAGCGCCGTGCGGACGGCGGCCTTCATGTCGGCGTCCTGTGCGTCCGAGCCGCCCGGGTCGACGTTCGCCATGACCGTCGCCTGCTGGCCCTCGACCGTGGCGCCGCCCATCGTCTCGTACCCGAGCGCATCGCCGGTGTGTCCCCAGGAGAGGCCGCCGCAGGGCAGGGGCCTGCTCTCCAGGCCGAGGCCGTACGCCCGGCCGTCCGGGTTGCCGGTCGGGCGGGTGTTCATCATCTGCCGCAGCTGGGCCGGGCGCAGCAGCCTGCCGCCCACGAGGGCGGCCAGGAACCGGTTGAGGTCGGTGCCGCTGGAGATCATGCTGCCGCTCGGGCCCGCGACCGTGGGGTTCATCGCGGTGACGTCCAGGAGCGGGGCGTCCTCGCCCGGCCGCGCATACCCGCGCGGATGCGGGCCGGGGATCGACGGGGCGTCGCCGGGTACGTACGTCTCGCGCAGGCCGAGCGGCGCGATGATGCGCCGGTGGATCTCCTCGCCGTAGGTGTGGCCGGTCACCTTCTCGATGAGCATCCCGGCGAGCAGATAGCCCGTGTTGGAGTAATGCCAGCCGGTGCCGGGCTCGAAGGTCGGGGGATGGGCGAGCGCGATGTTCACGAGGTCGCGGATGTCGTGGTGGGCGAGCGGGTCCTCGAGGATCTCCCGCGGGGTGAGGTAGGCGAGGTAGTCGGGCACACCGCTGCTGTGCTGGAGCAACTGGCGGACGGTGATCCGCCGCCCGTCGTTCCCGTGTCCGCGGACGACACCGGGCAGATAGCGCTCCACCGGCGCGTCGAGGACGACGCGACGCTCGCCCACCAGCTGGAGCACGACCGTCGCCACGAACGGCTTCGTCATGCTGCCGATCCGGAACCTGCTGTCACGGCGCACCGGCGCATGGCTCTTCACATCCGCGACGCCGCTGGTCAGCACCCAGCCGGCGCCGCGCCGGTTCCGCACCTCCACGAGCGCTCCGGGCGCGCCGTCGACCGTGGTCAGCCGCCGCAGGAGTGCGCGCAGCCGGGTGTGGTCGGCGGCGTTGGTGGACGTGGCGTTGGTGGACGTGGCAGTGGTGGACCCCGTCACGGTGGATTCGGCGGCGGTGGATTCGGCCACCCCGGACTCGGCCGCGGTCGATTCGGTCACCCCGGATTCGGCCGCCGTGGCCGTGGCGGCGGTGTTCCGCCACGGCGTATCGGCCGGTGTCACCGCCGCGACACCCATCGCCACCGCCAGCGTGAGCAGTCCACCCCGCGCCCGCCTGTGCTTGATCACGTTCATCCGTCGTCCCCCTCCGAGCCCCACCCGCGACCGAATGGCCACGCTAAAGGCCCGCCGGGCCCGGGAACGATCCGGTCAGCCACCCGGATCGCCCTGGGGACAGCCTCACCCCAGGCGGGTCAGACCAGTCCGACCAGCAGTCTGACCAGTCAGACCAGTTCGAGCAGCGCGTCGGTGAATTCCTCCGTGGTGGCCGTACCGCCCAGGTCCGGGGTGCGGACGGGGGTCTTCGCCAGGACGGTCGCGATGGCGTCGGTGATGCCGGTGGCCGCCTCGGCGTGGCCGAGGTGGTCGAGCATCATGGCGGCGGACCAGATCGCGCCGAGCGGATTGGCGATACCGCGTCCGGCGATATCGGGGGCGGAGCCGTGGACGGGTTCGAACATGGACGGGAAGTCGCGTTCGGGGTTGAGGTTGGCCGCGGGGGCGATGCCGATGCTGCCGGCGACCGCGGCGGCCAGGTCGCTGAGGATGTCGCCGAAGAGGTTGGAGGCCACGACGACATCGAAGCGCCGCGGGTCGAGGACGAACTTGGCGGCCAGGGCGTCGATGTGCTCCTGGCCCCAGGCCACCTCCGGGTGCGCGGCGGCGCGTTCGGCCACGAGCTCGTCCCAGAACGGCATGGTGTGGATGATGCCGTTGGACTTGGTGGCCGAGGTGAGATTGCCGCCGCGCCGCTCGGCGAGCGAGAAGGCGTAGTCCAGCACGCGAGTGACGCCTTTACGGGTGAACACCGCCTCCTGGACGGCCATTTCCTCCGGGAGCCCCCGCCCGAGGCGGCCGCCGATCTCGCCGTACTCGCCCTCGACGTTCTCCCGGACCACGACGAGGTCCACATCGCCGGGCCCCGCCTCGCGCAGCGGGCTCGGCACGCCCTCGAAGACGCGGATGGGGCGCAGATTGACGTACTGCTGGAAGCCCCGGCGGATGGGGATCAGCAGGCCCCACAGCGAGACATGGTCGGGGACGCCGGGGTAGCCGACCGCGCCGAGCAGGATCGCGTCATGGCCGCGCAGCCGCTCCAGACCGTCGTCGGGCATCATCGCGCCCTGGTCGACATAGCGCTCGCAGGACCAGTCGAACGTCTCGTAGCTGAAGCCGAGGCCGTGCCGGGCGGCCACGGCGTCCAGGACGCGGCGGGCGGCCGGGATGACCTCGTTGCCGATGCCGTCGCCGGGGATCAGAGCGATGCGGTGGGTGGTCGTACGGCGGTTCGTCATGGAGGGGATTGCAGCAGGGGAGCGCCCACCGCGTCCAAGACGCAGATTCCATGTGGCTTATAGGCGCGCCTTATGGGCGGGTCTTATGGGCGGGTCTTATGGGCGGGTCTTACGGGCGCGTCTTATGGGAGGGCTGCCCGACTCAGGTGGCTGCCGTGGCGCTGCTGACGAACGCCTCCGCCGCCGGGGTCAGCGGGGCCCGCCGGCTGACCAGGGCGATATGCAGGCTGGTGCTCGGTTCGAGCTCCAGGACCAGCGCCCCCGCCCGCTCGGCGAGGCCGCGCCAGGCGTCCGCGACCACGGCCAGGCCGACGCCCCGCAGGACCAGCGGCAGGATCGCCACCCGGTGCTCGGTCTCGACCACGACGGTCAGCGCGACGCCCTCGGCCCGGAGGTCGTCGACGAAACGGCGCATCCCGGTGCCCTTCTGGCCCACGATCAGCCGATGTCCCGCCAACTGCTCATGGCGCACCGGCACTCCGGGGCGGAACGGCCCGTCCGGGGGTGTCAGCAGGACGAAGCGCTGGTCGAGCAGGGGGTACGTACGCACATCGCCCTGCGGCTCGGCCTCGGGGGAGGCCAGCAGCCCCAGCTCGCACACGCCGGTGCGCACCATCTCCGTCACATCGCGCGGGGTGAACGCGGCCTGCACCCGCACGGACACCGCGGGATGGGCCCGGGTGAAGCGGTCGATCAGCCCCGTCAGCGGCTCGACGGCCTGTGAGGGCGGGGCCGCGATGTCCACCCTGCCCCCGCGCAGCCCGTGCACCGACTCCACACTGGCCCGCGCGAGCTGCAGGCTGCGTACCGCTTCCCGCGCCGGGGCGATCAGCGCCGTGCCCGCGTCCGTGAGGACCGCCCGGCGGCCGATGCGGTGGAAGAGGTCGCTGCCCAGGTCGCGCTCCAGGGCGCGGATGGCCTGGGAGAGGGAGGGCTGGGACAGATACAGCGCGGCGGCCGCCCGGTTGAATCCGCCGTGGTCCACCACGGCCAGGAAGTACTCCAGCTGCCGCACATCCACCGCGCCGCCTCCCCGCGCTCATAGGTCCGTCGCCCAGGTCCGTCGCCACCCTCACCCGTCCATAGGTGTCGCCTATAAGGATTGTCGTCAACGGGTCTTGGACGCGCACCGCGGCGGCTGCTGGGATCGGTTCATGAGCGATCAGCTGCTGGGCGACTTCGACCGCCGCACCCTTGACGTCGAGGGTGTGGGAATCAACGTACGCACGGCCGGGGACGGGCCGCCCGTCCTGCTCCTGCACGGCTATCCGCAGACCCATATGATCTGGCACCACATCGCCCCGGCGCTCGCGGCCACCCACCGCGTCGTCCTCACCGATCTGCGCGGCTACGGCGACAGCCACAAGCCCGTGTCCGACGCCGAGCACACCACGTATTCCAAGCGGGCCATGGCGCGCGACCAGCTGCTGGTGATGCGGGAGCTGGGTTTCGACCGCTTCGCGGTCGTCGGCCACGACCGGGGCGCCCGGGTCGGCCACCGGCTGGCCCTCGACCATCCGGCGGCGGTCTCCGCGCTCGCGGTGCTCGACATCGTGCCCACGCGGTACGTCTTCCAGCACGCCGACGCGGACTTCGGGCTCGGGTACTACCACTGGTTCTTCCTGGCGGCGGAGAACGGCATCCCGGAACACCTCATCGGCCAGGACCCCGCGTTCTGGATCCGTGCCCGGATGGGGGCCCGCCACGGTGGCGGAACCCCGTTCGACGAGGCGGCCCAGGCCGAGTACATCCGCTGCTTCTCGGACCCCGCGGCCATCCACGCCAGCTGCGAGGACTACCGCGCCGCCGCTTCCGTCGACCTGGTCCACGACGACGCGGACGCCGCCGCGGGCCGCCGGGTCACCGCACCGCTGCTGGCCCTGTGGGGCGCGCACGGTTTCGTCGGCCGCCACTACGACGTACCGGAGGTCTGGCGCGGCTACGCGGACGATGTGCGCGGGCAGGCGCTGCCGTGCGACCACTACCTGCCCGAGGAGGCGCCGGACGAGACGCTGCGCGAGCTGCGGACGTTCCTCGCGGACCACGGCGGCGCCTGACCCGGCGGCGCGCACGGGTGTCACGGTGCCGTCCGGACGTCCACGTCCTGCTTCCGTGTGGCCGTCTCCTCGGCCGGTTCCGCGGCCCCGCGCGTCTCCCGCGCCAGGGCCACCGTGACCACGGTGAGCGCGCTCATCAGGGCGATGAAGACGACCACGCCCGTGACGCTGTGGTCGAACCAGAGCAGCAGGGCGGACGCGAGCATCGGGGCGAGGCCGCCGGTGAGCACGGTGCCGATGTTGTTGGCGATGCCGACCGCGCTGAACCGGACCGTGGTGTCGAAGAGTTCGGCGAAGAAGGCGGGCTGGGAGCCGAGGACGGCGGACTGGCCGATGCCCAGGGTGATGAAGAGCGCGAGCCAGATGCCCCAGGTGTGGCCGCCGTCGATCACCGTGAAGAACGGCCAGGCGGCGGCCAGCAGCACCAGGGCTCCGCCGATCGAGACCGGGCGGCGGCCGATGCGGTCGGAGAGCGCGCCGAAGGCCGGCACCGTCACCAGCTTCACGGCCGCGACCAGCGAGATGCCGCTGAGGAGTGCGCTGGTCGACAGGCCGCGGTCCTCGGCGTAGGTGACCGAGAAGGTGCCGAAGACGTAGTAGCCCGCGTTCTCGGCGGCGCCCGCGCCGATCACGATGAGCATCTCCTTGGGGTAGCGGCGCCAGGCGGCCACGCAGCGGCTCTCGGCGATCCGCTGCCGCAGCGGGCGCGGTGCCTTCGCGGTGGCGGGACCCGCCTGCTGGACCTGCCGCACCTGCTGGAACTCGGCGGTCTCCGGCAGCGAGCGGCGCACCCAGAGGCCGAAGAAGGTCAGCCCCGCGCTGAGCAGGAAGGGAATCCGCCAGCCCCAGTCGAGGAAGGCGTCCTCGGACAGCAGCCCGGTGGTGAGCGCGAAGGCGCCGGTGGACAGGAGGGTGCCGGTGCCGGTGCCGATCGCGGGCAGTGAGGTGAGCAGACCGCGCCACTTGGGCGGTGCGTTCTCGAAGAGGATGATCAGCGCCCCGGTCTTCTCGCCGCCCGCGGCGAAGCCCTGGACGAAGCGCAGCAGGGTCAGGAGCACCGGCGCGGCGACGCCGATCTGCGCATGGGTCGGCAGCAGTCCGATGGCCGTGGTGGCGAGCCCCATCATCAGCAGAGTGGCCACCAGGACGCCCTTACGGCCCTGGGTGTCGCCCCGCTCCCCGAAGTAGGCGCCGCCCAGGGGCCGGGCGAGGAAGCCGATGGCGAAGGTGCCGTAGGCGAGGACCGTGCCGACCAGCGGATCGCTGCCCGGGAAGTAGACCTTGTTGAAGACCAGGGCGGCCGCGGTGCCGTAGAGGGCGAAGTCGTACCACTCCACCGTGGTGCCGAAGACGGCGGCGAGGGCGACCTTGGGCTGGAAGACCGGCCTTCTGGTGGCGGAACTGCCGGTATGCGTCATGGGGGACTCCCTTGTCACCGTGGATCGAGTGGATCGAGTGGATCGCGTACCACTGCGTGGTTCGCTTGTGCCGCTTGGTGGTTCGGTGATGTTATGGAGGCGCCCACCCCGTGGCAAGGGGTCACACCCTGATTCGCACTGGAGGTCAGCCGTTGAGCACGCCCGCCCCCGCCGCCCCACCGCCCCTGCTCGACGGCATCCGGGTCCTGGACCTGACCAATGTCCTCGCCGGGCCCTTCGCCGGATACCAGCTGGCCCTGCACGGCGCCGACGTCCTCAAGGTCGAGCTGCCGGGGGCCGGGGACCTGGCGCGCCAACTGGGCGCCGACCGGCGGCTGAGCGAGGAGCTGCTGGGCGCGTCGTTCCTCGCCCAGAACGCCGGAAAGCGTTCGCTGACCCTGAACCTCAAGGAGGAGAAGGGGCGCGAGGCCCTGCTGCGCGCGGTGCGGGAGTCCGACGTCCTCCTCGAGAACTTCCGCCCCGGGGTGATGGACCGCCTGGGCGTCGGCCGGGAGGTCCTCATGCGGGAGAATCCTCGGCTGGTCTACTGCGCCGTCTCCGGCTTCGGCCAGACCGGACCACTGCGCGCCCGGCCCGCGTACGACCAGATCGTGCAGGGCCTCTCCGGCATGATGAGCGTGACCGGCACCCCCGAGGTCAGCCCGCTGCGGGCCGGTTTCCCGGTCGCCGACACCCTGGGCGGGATGGCCGCCGCCTTCGCCGTGGCGGCGGCGCTGGTGCGCCGGGAGCGCACCGGGAGCGGCGCGTATCTGGACGTCTCCATGCTGGAGGCCGCGCTCACCGCGATGGGCTGGGTGACCTCCAACTATCTGATCACCGGCCGCCCGCCGCGGCCCATGGGCAACGAGAACTTCACCGCCGCGCCGTCGGGGACGTTCCGCACCGCGGACGGATGTCTCAACATCGCGGCCAATCGCCAGCAGCAGTTCGCCACCCTGTGCCGGCTCATCGGCCGTGCGGAGCTGCTGGTGGACGAGCGGTTCGCGCATCCCGCGGACCGCAAGGCCCACCGCGAGGAGCTGCGCGCCGAGATCGAGAAGGGGCTGGTCGAGCGGACCGCCGGGGAGTGGGAGGAGATCCTCGCCGACGCCGGGGTGCCGGCCGCGCGGGTGCTGTCCGTACCCGACGCGCTGGGCCTGGAGCAGCTCGCGGAGCGGGACTTCGTCCGCACCCTGCCCTTCCCGGACGGGCGCGAGCGCGAGCTGCGCGTTCTGGGCAGCCCGTTCCGGGTCGACGGCGAACCGGTGGCCGCCACCGCCCCGCCACCACTGCTGGGCCAGCACACCGAACAGGTCCTGGCCGAACTCGGCTACCGACCCGAGGAGATCGACGCGATGAAGGAGCGTGGTGCGATATGACCCGCCGGTCCGGAGACGAGGACGTGACGACTTCTCAGGACGTCACGCCTCCGCAGCACCTCATGGATCCGCGCGAGGTCACCGACTGGTGGTCCACCGGCGTCAGCCGGATCCGGCCGGGCGAGATCCTGCTGCGCGGCTACCCGGTCGAGCAGCTGATCGGCCGGCTGTCCTTCGCCGAGACCATCTGGCTGATGCTGCGCGGTGAGTTGCCCACCCGCACCCAGGGCCGGTTGCTGGAGGCCGCGCTCGTCGCCGCCGTCGACCACGGGCCGCAGGCCCCGTCGATCGCCGCCGCCCGCATGGCGGCCACCTGCGGCCTGGGCCTGAACAACGCGGTGGCCACCGGGGTGAACCTCCTGGGGGACGTCCACGGCGGGGCCGGTCAGCAGTGCATGCGGGTGCTGACCGAGCTGGAGCGGGCCGTGGCCGAGGGGGCGGACGTCGACGACGCCGCGAAGGACCTGGTGGCGGAGTACCGCGCCACGGGCTCCCATGTCCCTGGATTCGGCCACCGGTTCCACCCGTACGACCCGCGCCGCAGCCCCCTGCTCGACCTGGTGGGCGCGGCGGTGGCGGACGGCGAGGCGCCGGGCTGGGCGCTGCGCGCCGGGACGGCCCTGGAGCGGGCGCTGGCGGAGGGCCGCAGCCGCCCCGTGCCGATGAACATCGACGGCGCCACCGCCATCGTCTACAGCGAACTCGGCTTTCCGCCCGAGCTCGGACGCGGGCTGTTCGTGCTCTCCCGCAGCGTGGGCATCCTCTCCCACGCCTGGGAGGAGAAGTCCGGTGGAGCCAGGATCAAGGGCCCCATTCCCCGGCGGCTGTTGCCCTCCTACGAGGGCCCGGCGCCCCGGGACCTCATCCGGCCGGAGGGCGGGGAGGGGGAGAAGAGCGAGAAGAGCGGGGAGAGCGAGAAGGGCGAGGAAAGCACGAACAGCCCGGACGGCGCGGAGGGCGCGTGAGCGTCAGCCGCTCTCGCCGAGGAACCGCAGCTCCGACAGCCGCCTCGCGGCCTCGGCCAGCGCGGGGCGGAACGACTCGACGCGCTCCTCGGTGAAGCGGCTGGTGGGGCCGCCGAGGCCCACCGCGGCGACGACCTGCCCGGCCGCGTCGGTGACGGGGGCGGCCACGGCGGACACCCCGTCCTCGCGCTCACCGTGGCTGACCGCCCAGCCCCGCTGCGCGGCCAGGCGCGCCCGTTCGGCGAGGACGGAGGCGAAGTCGGGGTCGCGCCCGGCCGCCGAGGCCACTCGGCTCAGGGTCCGGGGCGAGCCGCCGATGAGCAGGACATGCCCGGAGGCACCGGCCCACAGCGGCATCTCCTCGCCGATGCGCACCACATGGCGCAGCTGCTGGGTGCCCTCGTGCTGGGCCACGCACACCCGGGAGGCCCCCTGGCGGATGTAGATCCGCGAGGACTCGCCGCCGGACCGTACCGACAGGACGCGCAGGCACTCCACCGCCTCCGGGGGCAGCCGCCAGGCGTCCTGGGCGAGCGCCGCCCAGCGCAGCAGCCCCGCACCGGGGGTGAGCCGGCCGTCCCCCCGGCTCCAGAGCAGCCCGCGCTGCTCAAGGGTGGCCACCAGGCGGACCACGGTGGACTTGGCCAGTCCGGTGGCGTCGGTCAACTCCCGTACGCTGCGGGAGCGGTGGGACTCGTCGAACAGGGCGAGCAGATCCAGTGCGCGCAGTACACTCCGTACTCCCTCGCCGCCCTCTCCGGCTGCCGTCCCCATCGCCCGTCCTCCTCGCCGCACCGCGCGTAGACCGTCTAACGGTGCGACAGTACCACCAGGTAGTACCACCAGGTGGTTCGCGCTAGCCCGGGATGACGGTGACCAGATCGGCGGGCATCCGGGCCCGCAGATCGTGCCATTCGCCCTCGCTGATATGGCGTTGCAGGGTCTCCAGGACGGTGTGGACGAGCTGCTCGGTGTCGCCCTGGATCGAGTACGGGAAGTCGTGCCGGATCCGCCGGTAGAACTCCTCGCTGTGCATCTTCACGGGCGTCTCCGCCGGTCTCCACCCCTCGTAGTAGATGCCGCGCACCAGCATCGGGAGCTGTGCGCCGAACTGCACGGCCTCGTCCACCGTCAGCCGGTCCCGCAGCTGGTGCAGGACCGCGCGCAGGGCGGCGTAGGACTGTTTGCGGCGCTCCTTGGGCCAGCCGTACGCGTCCTCGATGTCCTTGAGGAGCCGGTTGGTCTTGTCGACCGTCGTGTCGAAGGAGGCAAAGCCTGTGGCAACCATGGTGTTCGTCCTCCGGTCATCAGGTGGAGCGGCTGCGCGGCTGTCGCGGCTGCGCAGGGGAAGCGGATACGTGCGGATCAGCGCCCGGATCAACGCCCGGCGCGGCGGACCGGCCGGACGGGGCTGGAGAGGTTGGAGGGGCTGAAGGGTCGGCGCTCGGATGGGCAGGGGCGGCGGCGGTGCGGGCGAGGCGGTCATGGACGTGGTGGATGGCCATCGCCCCCTCACCGGCCGCCGAGGCGACCCGCTTGACCGAGCCGCTGCGCACATCACCGGCGGCGAAGACCCCCGGCAGCGTGGTCTCCAGGCCCAGACAGCCGCGGCCGGGGCCCTCCCGGACGCTGTGCCCCGCCCGGGCCTCGGCCTCGTCGCCGGTGAGCACGAAACCCTGGTCGTCCAGGGCCAGGACGTCGGTGAGCCAGTCGGTGCACGGCTTGGTCCCGATGAAGACGAACAGGGCGCAGGCGTCCAGGGTGCGGCGCTCCCCGGTGCGGCGGTGCTCCACCACGATCGTCCGCAGGGCGTCCTCGCCGCGCACCTCGCGGAGCTCGCTGTCCAGCAGCACGCTCACCCGCGGATGGCGCTCGATCTGGTCGACCAGATAGCGGGACATGTTGGCGCCCAGATACGAGCCCCTGATCAGCAGATACACCCGGGGCACCCATGCGGCGAGGAAGAGCGAGGCCTGGCCCGCCGAATTGCCGCCGCCGACCACGGCGACGGGGGCCGCGCCGCACTGCCGCGCCTCGTAGACGGTGGCCGCGTAGTAGACGCTCGTCCGCTCCAGCCGGTCCATTCCGGGGACGTCGAGGCGGCGGTAATGGGCGCCGGTGGCCAGGACGACGGTACGGCACAGCGTTTCGCTGCCGTCGGCGAAGGTGACGCGGTAGTGGTCGTGGCCCGGTTCTAGGGAGGTCGCCTCCGCCGGGATCCGTACCTGCGTACCGAATTTGCGCGCCTGGAGCATGCCCCGCTCGGCCAGTTCCGAGCCGGGGATCCCGGCCGGGAAGCCGAAGTAGTTCTCGATCAGGGACGTGGTGCCCGCCTGGCCGCCGGGGGCCACCGTGTCCACGACCGTGGTGGTCAGCCCGTCGGAGGAGCCGTAGACGGCGGCGGCGATCCCGGCCGGGCCGGAGCCGACGACCAGCAGGTCGCAGTGGCTGTGCGGGGCCATCGGTGGGGAGAGGCCGATGAGCTGGGCCAGTTCGGCGTTGTCGGGGTTGCGCAGCACATGGTGCTCGCGCCAGATGATGATCGGGGTGTCCTCCGGGCTGACCGCGACGCGGCGCAGCAGCGCCTCGGCCTCCCGGTCCGTCTCCAGGTCGATCCAGCGGTGCGGCAGCCGGTTGCGGGCCGCGAACTCGCGCAGCCGCCGGGTGTCGGGCGAGTAGCGCGAGCCGAGGATGCGGAAGCCGACGCCGCCCCCGACCAGCTGGGCGCGGCGGCCCAGATAGGCGCGCAGGACGAGGTTGCCCAGGCAGGGGTCACGGGCCAGCAGCGCCTTCAGCCGGTCCACCGGGAGGGCCAGCACCTCTCCGGCCTCCTGGGCGTGGGCGGTGTAGAAGGCCACCTGCCCCTGGAGCAGGCTCAGTTCGCCGAGGAAGCGCCCCGGGCCGTGCACCCTCAGGAGCTGCTCGTCCGGGGTGCCGCGGTGCGCGGTGATCGCGACCGAGCCGCTGAGGACGACGAAGAAGTCCGGGGGCGGGCCGCCGTCGTGGATGAGCACCTCACCGGGCACCACGGAGCGGCGGGTGCCGTGCCGGGAGAGGTGGGCGATCTGCTCGTCCGTCAGCCGCGGATACGCGCCGTGGATATCCGGGGTCTCGTCCGGTACGGCTTGTTCCGGTGCGGCGTCCGGTACGGCTCGCTCCCGCACGTCGTCCGGTACGGCTTGCTCCGGTGCGGCGTCCCGGGACCGGTCCTCGTCCGTCATCACATCAGGCCATGGCCTCGTGGGCGTAGCACCACCGCCACGTCTCGCCCGGTTCCATGGGCTCGACGATGGGGTGTTGGTCGGCGTACGCGTGCGCACGGGCGTGCTTGAGCGGCGAGGAGTCGCAGCACCCGACGTGTCCGCAGGTCAGACAGAGCCGCAGATGGACCCAGGGGGACCCCAGGCGCAGGCACTCCTCACAGCCCTCGGGGCTGCGCGGGGCGACCGGCCGCACCATCGACAGGTGTGGATCGGGCTCGATGGCCATGGCGTTCGTCCTTTCTGGCGGGGGCCCGGGTCGGCATTGTTCTCACGCGGCCTTTCCGAGTTCCGCGGTTTCTGGTTGTCGTTCGTGGGTGACGACGAGTTCGCCGTGTTGGGCGTCGATCTTGATGGTGGTGCCTTCGTCGATGTCACCGCGGAGCAGGGCGCGGCCGATGAGGGTTTCGACTTCGTGGGAGATGAAGCGGCGCAGTGGGCGGGCGCCGTAGACGGGGTCGTAGCCTTCGTGGGCGATGACCTGGCGGCCGGCGGGGGTGAGTTCGATGGCGATGAGGCGTTCGGCCAGGCGTTTGCGCAGGTCGTCGAGTTGGAGTTCCACGATGCGTTCGATCTGGGCCTCGCCGAGGGCTTGAAGAGGACGATGTCATCGACCCGGTTGAGGAATTCGGGGCGGAAGTGGCCGCGCAGCTCGCTCATCACCAGGCCCCGGGCGTCGGGCTTGAGTTCGCCGTCGGTGGTGACGCCGTCCAGCAGGTGCATCGAGCCGATGTTGGAGGTCATGATGATCACGGTGTTGCGGAAGTCCACCAGCCGTCCCTGGGCGTCGGTGATCCGGCCGTCGTCCAGGACCTGCAGCAGGGTGTTGAACACATCGGTGTGCGCTTTTTCGATCTCGTCGAAGAGGACGACCGAGTACGGTTTGCGCCGCACCGCCTCGGTGAGCTGGCCGCCCTCCTCGTAGCCGACGTATCCGGGCGGGGCGCCGACCAGCCGGCTGACGGTATGCCGTTCCTGGTACTCGCTCATGTCCAGGCGGATCATGTTCTCCTCGGTGTCGAAGAGGGCCGCGGCCAGTGCCTTGGCCAGCTCGGTCTTCCCGACGCCGGTGGGGCCGAGGAAGATGAACGAGCCGATCGGACGGCGCGGGTCCCGGATGCCCGAGCGGGCCCGGATGATGGCGTCGGAGACCAGCTTGACCGCCTCGTCCTGGCCGATGACCCGCTCCTGGAGGATCTCGTCCAGGCGCAGCAGCTTCTCCCGTTCGCCTTCCTGCAGGCGGGAGACGGGGATGCCGGTCCAGGCGGAGACGATGTCGGCGATCTCCTCCTCGGTGACCACTTCGCGCAGCAGCCGGTGCGTGCCCTGTTTGGCGGCCAGTTGTTCTTCCTCGGCGGCCAGTTTGCGCTGGAGTTCCTGGAGTCGGCCGTAGCGCAGTTCGGCGGCCCGGTTCAGGTCATAGGCGCGTTCGGCCTCCTCGGCCTCGCGGCGTACTTCCTCCAGCTCCCGTCGCAGGTCCTGCACCCGGCGGATGGACTGCCGCTCGGCCTCCCACTGGGCGTGTTTGGCATCCGCCTCGGCGCGCAGATCGGCCAGCTCCCGGCGCAGTTCCTCCAGCCGCTGCGCACTGGCCGGATCACTCTCCTTGGACAGCGCGGCCTCCTCGATCTCCAGCCGGGTGACCCGCCGGGTGATCTCATCCAGCTCCGCGGGCATGGAGTCGATCTCGGTGCGCAGCCGGGCGCATGCCTCATCGACCAGGTCGATGGCCTTGTCGGGCAGGAACCGGTCGCTGATGTAGCGGTGGCTGAGGGTGGCGGCGGAGACCAGCGCGGTGTCCTGGATCTTCACCCCGTGGAAAACCTCCAGGCGCTCACGCAGGCCCCGCAGGATGGAGATGGTGTCCTCCACACTCGGCTCATCCACCAGCACCATCTGGAAACGGCGCTCCAGCGCGGCGTCCTTCTCGATGTGCCGGCGGTACTCATCCAACGTGGTCGCGCCGATCATGTGCAGCTCACCGCGGGCCAGCATCGGCTTGAGCATGTTCCCGGCATCCATGGCACCCTCCGCCGCCCCGGCGCCGACCACGGTGTGCAGCTCGTCCACGAACAGCAGGATCCGCCCCTGAGCGGACTTGACCTCGGTCAGCACCGCCTTGAGCCGCTCCTCGAACTCCCCGCGGTACTTCGCCCCCGCCACCAGCGAACCCATGTCCAAAGCGAAGATGGTCTTATCGCGCAGCCCCTCGGGCACATCACCGCGCACGATCCGCTGCGCCAGACCTTCCACGATCGCCGTCTTGCCGACACCGGGGTCGCCGATGAGGACGGGGTTGTTCTTCGACTTGCGGCTGAGGATCTGCGTCACCCGGCGGATCTCCGCGTCCCGGCCGATCACCGGGTCCAGCTTGCCGGAACGGGCCTCCAGGACCAGATCCCGGCCGTATTTCTCCAGCGCCTCATACGCCACCTCCGGATTGGCGGAGGTGACCCGCTGACTGCCACGCACCTGGGTCAGGGCGTTGAGGAATGCCTCGGGGGTGATGCCGTGCTCCCCCAGCACCCGACCGGCCGCGGTGGCCGGCCCCTCCCGCGCCAGGGCGAGCACCAGGTGCTCCACCGACACGTATTCGTCCTTCAGCCGCCTGGCCTCCTGTTCGGCAGTGTCCAGCAGACGGGACAGCCGCTGGGTGACGAAGACCTGCCCCGGCGTGGCCCCGGGGCCGGTGACCTTGGGTTTGCGGGCCACCTCCGCCTCCAGCATGGTGCGCACCGCCTCCGGATCCGCGCCCAACTGGGAGACCAGCCGGGGCACCAGCCCCTCGGGCTGGTCGAGGAGGGCCAGCAGCAGATGCTCACCGTCGACCTCGCTATGGCCATACCCCTGGGCCCGGGACTGGGCATCCTGGAGAGCTTCCTGGGACTTCTGGGTGAGGCGGTTCATGTCCATGACGGTTCTTCACTCCTCACGCCACTCCTCGCGCCACCGCGGCGCAGTGCGGCTTCCAGCAGATCGATACGATCCAGCAGATCCATCACCAGACCGATAGCGGCATAGTTCAGACACAGCCCCGAATGCAGCCGCTCCACACGGCCCAGCGCCGCCGGAGCGCCCGGGGCGAACACCAACCGCCCCCCGGCGTCGCGCTCGGCGTCGACCAGGCCGAGGACCACGAAGCGCCGGATCAACTCGGGATGCAGCCCAGTACGGCTGGCCACCGTCTCCAGGGACAACCTGGGCGCGGGCACCAACTCGTAATGGACGGACGTCACCGGGGCATAGCGGGTGGCCGTAACCGTGCCGGAGGTGTGGGTGCTCATCGCTCCCTCCCGAGTGTGTGAGTGCGCCCAGGTGTGTGCGTGGTCATCGTTCGCTCCTGGGGTCGAAGGAGGAAGTGCGGCCCAGCTCCTCGAACAGCTCCCGCTCCCGGTCGCTGAGGCTGGGCGGCACCATGACACGGATCTCCGCGAACAGATCACCGTCAGGGCCGCGCGGGTTGGGCATGCCCTCACCGCGCAGCCGCAGCCGGCGGCCGCTGGAGGACCCGGGCGGAACCGTCACCTTCGCCGTGCCCCCAGGCGTGGGCACCGGAACGGTCGCACCCAGGGCGGCCTCCCAGGGGGCGACCGGGAGGGTGACATGGATGTTCCGGCCCTCCAGCCGGAACCGCGGATGGGGCTGGATCCGCACCCGTAGATACAGATCCCCCGCCGGTGCGTCCCCGGTGCCCCGGCCGCCCTGCCCGGCCAGCCGGATCCGCTGCCCGTCCACCACACCCGCCGGAACATCCACCTCGAACGTGCGCTGCCCCGACGGCCCCGCCAACGTGACCGTACGACGGCCGCCGTGAAAGGCATCCTCCACGGTCAGCGGCAACTCCGCCTCCTGATCGGCCCCGGGGATATCCACACGCCCACCCGCGCCGCCCGGGCCTGCGCCGCCGCCGAAGAACGAGCCGAACAGGTCCTCGAAATCCACACCCCCGCCCCCGGCGTCCTCCCCGAAACCACGCGTGAACCGCACCCGCCCCCCCTCCCCGGCGGTCGTCCACCCACGAAAACCACCACCGGCACCCGCACCGGCACCGGCACCGGCACCCGCGGCGACGCGTTCCTCCCAGTCCTCGGGGATCTTGCGGAAGTCCTCACCGAACCGGTCATAACGCGCCCGCGCCTTGGGGTCGGACAGCACGCTGTAGGCGTCGTTGAGCTCCTTGAACCGCTCCTCCGCGTTCGGATCCTTGTTCACATCAGGATGCAGACGCCGGGCCCGGGTGCGGAACGCCTGCTGGATCTCATCCTGACTCGCACCCCGTGAAACACCGAGCACCTCGTAGTAATCCCGTGCCATCGCCGGCTCACTCCCGCCTCGCCACGGCCACCGCCACCGGCCTCAGCTGGTTCCCGGGATCCCCATAACCAGGACGCAGGACCTGGACCACCGTGCCCGGCTCCGCCTCGGGATCCTCCACCACACCGACCACCTCATGCCTCGCCGGATCGAACGGCACCCCCGTCTCCCCCTGCCGCTCGTAACCCAGCTGAGCCAGCGTGTTCACCGCCTGCTCACGGATGGCCTTGACACCCTCCACGATCGAGCCGGGATCCGCCTCGGCATGAGAGAGAGCGAGTTCGAGATTGTCGATCACCGGCAGCAGAGCCGCCGCCGTACGCGCCCGCTCCGCGGCCCGCTCCCGCTCCACCTCCCTGGCATGACGCTTGCGCAGATTCTCCACATCGGCCACCGCCCGCCGCCAACGGTCCTCCAACTCCGCCAGCGCAGCAGCCTGCTCATCCGATGCGGCAACGGCAGGGCCACCGGCCGCGTCCGGACCCGGCCCCTCCCCAACCGCCCCCCGCGCCTCCACGGCGCCCGGCGCGGGCAGCCCCTGCCCCTGCTCCTGCCCCTGCTCCTGCTCCGTCACGGCGCCCTCCGGCACCGGTTCGGGCTGCTGCGGTTGAGTGGACATCGCGGCCTCTCCGTCAGCCTTCCTCTGCCTTCGCCGTATCGCTCGGGTCAGCCGTATCGGCCGGACCCGTCGTACGGGCCCGGTCGGTCAGCCCTTGTCGAACTCGGCGTCGATGACGTCCTCATCGCCCCCGCCTCCGCCGGCCCCGGCCCCGGCATCCTGGGCGCTGCCCTCACCCGCACCCGCCCCGGCACCGGCGGCTCCGGCTGTCTCGTGGGCGGCCAGGCCCGCGTAGACCTGCTGGAGCTCGGAGGCCAGTGGCCTGGTCCTGTCGACCCCGGCCTCGTTCCTGACCGCCTCACGGGCATCGTTGACCAGCATCTCGGCACGCGACCGCTCATGCGAGGGCACCGCATCACCCAGCTCAGCAAGACGCTTCTCCACCTGATAGGCGATGGCATCCAGCTCATTGCGCGCATCCACGGCCTCACGCAGCGCCTGGTCCTCACCCCGGTTGCGCTCCGCCTCCTGCACCATCCGCTCGACCTCACCACGGTCCAGGTTGCCGGTCTCGGTGATCTGGATGGACTGCTCCTTACCCGTGTCCTGGTCGCGCGCGGTGACGTTCAAGATGCCATTCGCATCGATATCGAAGGTCACCTCGACCTGCGGCTCACCCCGCGGCGCCGGACGGATACCCGTCAGCTGGAAACGCCCGAGCACCCGGTTGTCCGCGGCCCGCTCACGCTCACCCTGCAAGATCACGATGTCCACCGCCTGCTGATTGTCCTCAGCCGTGGAAAACGTCTCCGTCCGCCGCACCGGAATCGTGGTATTCCGCTCGATGATCTTCGTCATCACCCCACCACGGGTCTCCACACCCAGCGACAACGGCGTCACATCCAGCAGCAGCACATCCTTGACCTCACCCTTGAGCACCCCCGCCTGGATCGCGGCACCCAACGCCACGACCTCATCAGGGTTCACGCTCATATTGGGCTCCTTGCCCCCGTCAACCGCCGCACCAGAGCCTGCACCGCCGGAATCCGGGTCGACCCACCGACCAGGATCACCTCGTCGATATCGCTCTCACCCGCCTTCGCATCCCCCATGGCCTGCTGCACCGGCCCCAGACAACGCTCCACCAGATCCGACGTGATCTGCTCGAACGTCGACCGCATCACCGTCTCCGTCAGATGCTTCGGCCCGGAAGCATCCGCCGTGATGAACGGCAGACTCACCTGCGTCTGCGTCACCGAACTCAACTCGGTCTTCGCCTTCTCCGCAGCCTCGAACAACCGCTGCAACGCCTGCGGATCCTGCCGCAGATCAATGCCGTTCTCCTGCTGGAACTTATCCGCCAGATGATCCACCAGCCGCCGGTCGAAATCATCACCGCCCAGATGACTGTCACCCGCCGTGGAACGGACCTCCACCACCCCGTCCCCCACATCCAGGATCGACACATCGAACGTGCCGCCCCCCAGATCGAAGACCAGAACCGTCTCATGACCCTTCTTGTCCAGGCCATAAGCCAGCGCCGCCGCGGTCGGCTCATTGATGATCCGCAGCACCTTCAGACCCGCGATCTCACCGGCATCCCTGGTCGCACTGCGCTGAGCGTCGTTGAAATACGCGGGCACCGTGATGACCGCCTCCGTCACCCGCTCACCCAGCTGCTTCCCCGCATCATCGGCCAGCTTGCGCAACACCTGCGCACTGATCTCCTCCGGCGAATACAGCTTCTCGCGCACCTTGAACCGGGCCAGACCCTGCTCATCCGGCACCACGTCATAAGCCACCGCCCTGGCCTCACCGGACACCTCGTCGTAATGCCGGCCGATGAACCGCTTCGCCGAATAGATAGTGCCCTTGGGATTGAGAATCGCCTGGCGCCGGGCCAGCTGCCCCACCAACCGTTCACCGGTATCGGTGAACGCCACCACCGACGGCGTGGTGCGGCTCCCCTCGGAATTCGGAACAACCGAGGACTCACCACCCTCCCACACCGCGATCACCGAATTAGTGGTGCCCAGATCAATACCGACTGCCTTGGCCATGGCAACTCCTTCCGGGACGGCCCCGGGCCGCAGTCAACGCCCGGTCGGCCGCGGGAGCGGATCGGTGAGCAGACCTCTAGACAAAGAGTGACAAATCGGACCACGGCCGGTCCAGTGCCCGGGGGTCGAATATCGGCGCCCCGAGTGCACCCATGGGACGGGCATCCGCGGTCAGCCCGGGGCGAGGTCCTGCTCGACCCAGATCGTCTTGCCGTCCGGGCCCTGCCGGGTGCCCCAGCGCGTCGCCAGCTGGGCGACCAGCATCAGGCCGCGGCCGCCCTCGTCGAAGAGCCGGGCCCGCCGCAGGTGGGGCGCGGTGCTGTTGGCGTCGGAGACCTCGCAGATGAGGCCGCGGTCGCGGATCAGCCGCAGCCGGATGGGCGGACGGCCGTAGCGGATCGCGTTGGTGACCAGTTCGCTGACGATCAGCTCGGTGGTGAACAGCGTCTCCTCGAGACCCCAGGCGAGCAGTTGCCCGGTGGTGTTCCGGCGGGCCTCGGCGACGGCCGCCGCGTCCGCGGGGATGTCCCAGGTGGCGACCCGGTCGGAGGCGAGCGGCCGGGTGCGGGCGAGGAGCAGGGCGATGTCGTCGTCGGGACGGACCGGCAGCAGGGCCCGCAGGACGTTGTCGCAGAGCGCCTCCAGCGACGGGGCGGGCCGGCTCAGGACCTCGCGCAGCGTCTCCAGCCCCTCGCCGATCTCGCGCTCGCGGCCGTCGACCAGACCGTTGGTGTACAGGGCCAGCAGACTGCCCTCGGGCAGCTCCGTGTCCATGACCTCGAAGGGCAGCCCGCCCAGCCCCAGCGGCGGACCGGTGGGCAGATCGAGCGGCTCCGCGGCGGCCTCCGGGCCGGCCACCAGCGGTGCGGGATGGCCCGCCGCGGCGATGGCGCAGTGGCGGGAGACCGGGTCGTAGACCGCGTACACACAGGTGGCGCCGAACGGCCCGAAGCTCTCGGGCTTCTGGTCCGCGGACAGCCGGGTGACCAGGTCGTCGAGATGGGTCAGCAGCTCACCGGGCGGCAGATCGATATCGGCCAGGATGCGTACGGCCGAGCGCAGCCGTCCCATGGTGGCGGCCGCCTCGACGCCGCGGCCCACCACATCGCCGACCACCACGGCGGCGCGGGCTCCGGACAGCGGAATCGCGTCGAACCAGTCGCCGCCCACCCCGGCCCAGGCGCCCGCGGGCAGATAGCGCGAGGCGATCTCCAGCGCCGTCAGCTCGGGCAACTCCTGCGGCAGCAGGCTGCGCTGCAGGGTTTCGGCCGTCCTGCGTTCCCGCAGATAGCGGCGGGCGTTGTCGACACAGACGGCCGCCCGGGCGGTGAGCTCCTCGGCCAGCATCGTGTCGTCCTCGGTGAAAGGCGCCGATGTGCGGTGGCGGGCGAAGAGGGCCGTACCGAGGGTGACTCCGCGGGCGCGCATCGGCGCCACGATCACCGAATGCGCTCCGTGCTCGCGGATCCGGGCGGCCCGGCCGGGGTCCCTGGACTCCCAGTGCGCCAGCAGGGGCTCGTCCACCTGGTGCCGCGCGGCCCGGCCCTCGATCAGGCACGTCGCCGTGGGGGAGTGCCGGGGATGTGTGGCCAGCTCCCCGACCCCGACCAGCGCCTCCGGGGCGCCCTCGAGGACGGACCGGTGGGCCGCGCGCCGCAGGGTGACGGGTTCGTGCAGCGGCCCCGCCGGGGGCTCGTCGCCCCGGTGGAGGAAGGTGAGCAGATCGACGCTGGCGAAGTCGGCGAACCGGGGGACCGCCACCTCGGCCAGCTCCCGGGCGATCCGGTCCAGGTCCAGGGTGCTGTCCAGCCGCGCGCCCGCCTCGCTGAGCAGCAGCAGCCGCTGCCGGGCCTCCTGCTCGGCGGTGGTGTCGCGCGCCGCGAAGCACACGCCGCACCGCTCGCCGGTCCCGCCCGCCAGCGGGGCCAGGGAGACCGACCAGGCGTGCTCATGGCTCTCGCCCGGCCCCCGCAGGTGCGTCTCCAGTTCGAACCGTTCGCCGCTCTCCAGCACCTCCCGCATGGCCCGCTCGACCCGCTCGCTCTCCCCGCGGCCGACCAGCTCCGTCAGCCGCAGCCCGCGCATGTGGTCCTCGCCGCGGGCGGTGGCGGCCTGCATGTCGGCGTTGGCCCGCGCCAGCCGCAGCTCGGTGTCGAAGAGCGCCAGGACGCATGGGCACTGGGCGAACGCGCGGTCCGCCGGCGCGCCCGGCTCCTGGGACTCCCGGCGGGGCGGCTCCTGGGGCGGCGGCTCCCGGGGCGCGGCGCAGACCAGCAGCCAGCCCGCGGATCCGTCGCCCACCGGGCCGCGCTGGGCCAGCAGCTCGACCTCCACCCGGTGGCCGTCCCGGTGGCACAGCGCGATCCGTCCGCTCCACCGGGGCTCGTCCGGCGGGCACGGGCCGGTTCCGCACGCCCTGTCCCCGACGGTCCTCCCGGCGCGCAGCTCGGCCGCCGCCCGTCCTACGACGTCCTCGGCGCGGTAGCCCAGCAGCCGCCGCGCGCCCTCGCTCCACCCGGTCACCACGCCGTGCTCGTCGACCGTGGCCGTGGCCAGGTCGGGGGCGCCGGGCGGGGGGTTCGGCCGGACGCGGCGGGTGGCGGGGTCGGGGGGTGTCATCCGATATCGCCTCGACGGCTCAGGGATCCGGCGGTCGCCACTCGATCATCAAAATCGTGGCGTCGTCGCTGAGTTGGCTGTGCCCGTGGCCGAGGATGGCGTGGATGAGCAGCCGGAGCACCTCGGGGGCGTTCTCCCCGGCGGCCGTCGAGCGGATGATGTGGTCGGCGAAGCGCTCCGGGCCGAACTGCTCGCCTGTCTCGTCGCGCGACTCCACGACCCCGTCGGTGTAGAGCAGGATCCGGTCGCCGGGCTCCAGGACCGTCTCATGGATCCGGCGGGGCGCCGCCGACAGCCGCGGGGGCAGCCCCAGCGGCGGTTCGGCGGCGCGCTCCAGCTCTATGTCCAGCAGCCGCTGGCGGCGGATGACCAGCGGGGTGGGGTGGCCGCAGTTGGACCAGCGCAGCGCCCCGCTCGGCATGTGCAGCCGGAGGAAGACGCCCGTGCAGAACTGGTCCGGAAGCCATTTGGCCAGCGCCTCGTCCACGGTGGTGACCAGCTCCGCCAGGTCGGCGCCGGTGCGCCGGGCATTGCGGCTGCCCGCCATCGCCACGGAGGTGGTCAGCCCGGAGGCCAGATCGTGGCCCATGGCGTCGAGGATCGTGGCGTGCAGGACGTCCTCGGTGAACGAATGGTCGAAGGCATCGCCGCCCAGCTCGTACGCGGGTTCCAGAACGGCCGTCGAGATCACCCGGCCGGTGCCGATCGAACGCGGCGGGAGGAAGGCCCGCACCATCTCGGTGGGCAGCTCCATGGCCCGGGTCCGGGTGCGCCGGGCGAAGCTGTCGATGGAGGTGCGCTTGGAGGTGATGACCAGGGAGAGGAGCGAGGCCAGCGTCCGGCAGCGCCAGAGCGTGAGCGCGTCCAGGGTGTCCATGCACAGTTGCAGCACCCCCAACCGCTCCGCGCCGTTCGTCAGCGGCAGCCAGACGTCCAGCCCGCCCTGGTCGTCCTCCTTGACCCGCACGGTGCAGGTCCGATACGCGAATCCGGCCAGCGAGTCGTCGAGGTCCAGACGCGGTACGTCCTCGTCGAGCGGGATCAGCAGCCGCTGCTGGAGGTCGATCAGGAAGACGACCGCATGGCCCATGTGCATGGCCGCGGTGTAGCGGTCCAGGGCTCCCGGGAGCTCCGCGGGTGAAGCCTCGTGGGACGCCCGGAGCAGCTCGTCCAGCGACTGCTCAGCAGTCTCGGCCGAGGTCGACACGCTCGCGTCCACCATGCGGTCCACCATACGGCGGCGGACCGCCGTACGCCGGGACGATCACGGGGGCGTGGGCACCGGCTCCCGCGCCGACTCGCGCACGGGGTCCCGCACCAGTTCCCGCACGGGTTCCCGGGGGACGGTGGCGGGCTCGCGCACGGCCTCATCGGGTGCGCGGCTCTCCGGCACGGCTATCTCGCGTACGGCCGCGTCGCGTGCGGTGGCCCGCCGTACGGTCGCGGCGGCCTCCCGTACGGCCACGGCGTCCCCGCGCACGTCCGCGCCCGCCTGGGGAGCCCGGGAGAGCAGGACCACGCCGCGCGCGGCCGCCGCCGCGCCCGCGGCGGCCAGGGCCCAGCCCGCCGGGCCGCCCCGGAAGCGCTCGTCCAGCAGGACGATCCCGATGGCGGCGGCCGCCACCGGGTTGGCGAGGGTCAGGGTCGCGAGGGGTGCGCCGAGGCCGCTGCCGTAGGCGCTCTGGGCCAGCAGCAGACCGCTCACCGCGAAGACCGCGACCAGAACGGCCACGATCACGGCCCGCCAGGACACCAGGGCCGCCCCGGGGACGCGGGAGTCCGCGAGCGCGACCGTGAGGGTCTGGGTGAGCGCCGAGGCGACGCCGGAGGCGACCCCGGACGCGGTGGCGTGCCGCAGCCCCCGGCCCGGCGTCCCGCGTCCGGTGCGCCCCGGCCGGACGCACAGCGCGATGAACACCAGGACGACGCCCGCGAGCCCGGCCGCCTGCGGCAGGCTGAGCGTGTCGCGCGGGGTCTCCCCGGCGGTGACCGGCAGCAGGGCGCCGAGGCCGAGCAGTGCGAGGGCCACGCCCCGCCACTCCTTCCGGGCCACCCGCCGCCCCGCGAGCCGCGCGCCCAACGGCACGGCCGCGACCAGGGTCAGCGCGCCGAGCGGCTGGACCAGGGTGAGCGGTCCGTACCGCAGCGCGGCCACATGCAGCAGGGCACCGGCGGAGTTGAGGCCGACGGCGCCCCACCAGGCACCGCGCAGCAGCAGTCCCGGCATGCGGCCCGGCCGCCCGCCGGCGGCCAGCCGCTCCTGGGCCACCGCGGCGGTCGCGTAGGCGACGGCCGAGGCGAGCGCGAGCGCGACGGCTATGACGGTCGGGTTCATCCACCGTGCCTTCCTCTGGGCGCCCATCTGCCTGGCGCCATCGGCACACAAACGTATCGATACGAGAGTGTACCGGTTCGGAGCTGTATCGGTACATGGGTGTATCGGTACGAGGATGTGTCGGTACACTGCGTGGTCGGGGGTCCGGAGTCCGGTGACCGAGGAGGAGAGCCGATGGCGACGCAAGGCCCGGAGACGGCCGCGCCGCAGCGCCGTTCAAAGATCAGCCCCGAGCGGGAGCAGGAGTTCTACCAGGCGGTCCTGGACCTGCTCCAGGAGGGCGGCTACGAGGCCCTCACCATCGAGGCGGTCGCCGCCCGCACCCGCGCCAGCCGCTCCACCCTCTACCGGCAGTGGTGCAGCAAGCCCCAGCTCGTCGTCGCCGCGCTGCGCTCGTGCAAGCGCCCCTTCGCGCTGGAGGGCATCGACACCGGCTCGCTCGCGGGCGATCTGCGCGCCGTCGCGATGGCGGTGGGGGAGGCGGGGGAGGTGTGCGGCGGTGACACGGCGCTGGTGTACGCCGTCGGGCACGCCGCGCTGCAGGACCCCGATCTGCTGCAGGCGCTGCGCGCCGCGCTGATCGAGCACGAGGTGAAGACGATCCAGGCGATGGTCCGCCGGGGCGTGGAACGCGGCGAGGTGGCCGCGGACAACCCCGCCGTCGAGTTCGTCCCCACCCAGCTGATCGGCGCGATGCGGGTCCGCCATCTGCTGGAGGGCCGGTTCGCCGACCGCGACTATCTGACCCGCTTCCTCGAGGCGTCGGTCTTCCCCGCCCTCGGGCTGGCGCCGTAGGGGGTGTCCGGCGGGCCCTGGAGCCTGCGGCGGGCCGGTCCCCTCCCCGCCCCTTCCCGAAACCGGGGCTTCGCCCCAGGCCCCGGGGGTCCGGGCGGGCGGAGCCCCTGCCATGCGGCGGAGCCGCATGGCAGTGCGGCGGGAAGGGGCGGCGAGGGGAAAATCGGCCGGGCTGCCGGCCCGTCAGATCACGGGCGGGCGGCCCAGTTTGGTCATCCGCCACACCGTGCGCCAGCGCATCGGGCGGCGGCGGCCGCAGGAGGTGCGCAGCCCCTCCAGGAAGCCGCCCGCCCAGGCCCGCAGCCCCGTCAGTGAGCGGGTGCGGGCGAGTGTGAGCAGCGTCCAGGTGCCGAGGTAGAGCGGGACCAGCGGCAGCGGCAGATGGCGGCGGGCCAGCCAGACCCGGTTGCGGGCGGTCATCCGGTGGTAGACGGCGTGCCGGGCGGGGGAGGTCCTGGGGTGCTGGAGCAGCAGCTCGGGGGCGTAGACGACCTTCCAGCGCGCGTCGAGCGCCCGCCAGGCGAGGTCGGTCTCCTCATGGGTGAAGAAGAACGCGTCCGGCCAGCCGCCGATCTGCTCCAGCATCGCCACCGACAGGGCGTGGCCGCCGCCGAGGAAGGTGGTCACCTCGCCGCCGCGCATAGGATCGGAGGTGCGCAGCCGGGGCACGTGGCGGCGCTGGGTCTCGCCCGTCTCGTCGGCGATGCGGAAGCTCACGATGCCCAGGCGCGGGTCCTCGGCGTACAGCTCGCGCACCCTGCGGAAGACGTCGGCGTCCACCAGCAGCCCGTCGTCGTCGAGGTCGATGACGACGTCCACGTCGCCGAAGTCGCGCAGCCGCCGCCAGGCGACGTTACGGCCGCCCGAGACGCCGAGGTTCTCCTCCAGTTCGACCGCGGTCACCTCGGCGGGGAACTCCGGGAGCGGGGAGCCGTTGCCGACGACCACGATGCGGGCCGGCGGCACGTCCTGCTTCGCGACCGACTCCAGCAGGGCGGCCACCTCTCTGGGCCGGTTGCCCATGGTCAGGACGGCGATACCCAGGCGTGGTTCGGGGGCGGCGGACACGGTGGGACTCCAGAGCTCGGGTGCGATGCCCGCGATCGTAGCCGTTCACCCGGAAGGACACTTCCGTACGGCTGATGTTCGTCAAGGACCGAGCGGCCGGCCTCGAAGAGCGAGCGGAACAAAAAGACCGAGCAGAACGACAGGGCGGAACGACAGGGCGGAACGAAGAGACAGGGCAAGAAGACTGGGCGGGGCGATCAGCCGTCGAGCGCGGCGAGGGCCTTCCTGGCCGCGCTGATGGCGCCCTTACGGATCGCATCGCCGTCGGCGGCCTTGTGGCTCTCGAAGTCGCCGCCGTTGTAGGTCACGGTGACGGTGGCGTTGTCCTGGTGGACCGTCACCACCGCCTCGCGGATGCCCTGGTCGTCGTCCTTGGTGGTCTTCTCGGTCACCGACGCGTCGTCGCCGAGGCCGGGCACCGCGCTGCCGCCCTCGCTCCCGCTCGTCTTCCCGGCGGTGCTCTTGACGTCGTAGGCGATGTCCAGCCAGCGGTAGTCGAAGTCGTCCAGGGCGTGCCAGGAGCAGCCCGTGCGGCGGCCGAGGTCGCTGGACTTCAGCTCGTTCCCGGTCGCCTTGGCACCCGGCACCAGGTCCTTGATCATCGACTCCGGGAGGGTGGTGCACGCCTCCGCGGGCGGCTTGGCGTAGCGCGGCGCGGCGGCGCCGGTGGCCGGGGCCGAGGTCTGCGGGGAGGGGCCCGCCGGGGTGGCGCCCGCGTCCGAGTCGTCCGACGTCGTCAGGGCCACCCCCGCGGCGGCGATGACGGCGACGGGCAGCAGACGGGCGACCAAGGTGAGCGGCAGAGAACGCACGGCGGTCTCTCTTCGTTCGGATGGCGGTCGTGGGGCGGTGGTGAAGGGTGTGGCGCGGTGGGAAACGACCCTGCCATATGGAGCGGGCGTCGAACAGTCCGGGGTGGGAGAGGGCGCCGGTGCGGAGGTGGGTGAGCGGGTGCGTCGGCGGTGGCGGCGGAGCCGCTGTGCCGATGGAGTGAATTGCCCGCATCCTCACATTATCTCCACAATTGGAGGGTTATCTAGGACGGGTGACGATCCCTCATCCGTCAGCCGCGGCCGATGTACGGCATCGCCGTCGCCATGACCGTCGCGAACTGCACGTTGGCCTCCAGCGGCAGCGACGCCATATGCCGCACCGTGCGCGCCACGTCGGCGACGTCCATCACGGGCTCGACCGCCACCTCCCCGTTCGCCTGCGGTACACCGGCGGACATCCGCTCGGTCATCTCGGTCGCCGCGTTGCCGATGTCGATCTGCCCGCAGGCGATGCGGTACCGGCGCCCGTCCAGCGACAGCGACTTGGTGAGCCCCGTGACGGCGTGCTTGGTGGCGGTGTACGCCACGCTGTCCGGCCGGGGCGCGTGCGCCGAGATGGAGCCGTTGTTGATGATCCGTCCGCCTTGTGGCTCCTGATCCCGCATCAGCCGGAACGCCGCCTGGGCGCACAGGAACGCGCCCGTCAGATTGGTGTCCACGACCGACCGCCAGTCCTCGTGGGCCAGGTCCGCCAGGGCCACCCCGCGCGGGCCGAAGCTCCCCGCGTTGTTGAACAGCAGATCGAGCCGTCCGAACCGCTCCCGCACCGCCGCGAAGAGCGCCGCCACCCGCTCCGGCCTGGCCACATCCGTCGGCACCACGGGGGCCGGCGGGCCGCCGCCGGCCAGCCGCGCCGTCTCCGCCAGGGCCTCCTCGCGGCGCCCCGCCAGCACCACCGACCAGCCCGACTCCAGGAGTTCGAGCGCCACCGCCCGGCCGACCCCGGAGCCCGCGCCCGTCACCACCGCCACTTTCGACACCACCGACACACGACCGTCGCTCATGGCGCCGCAGCGTACGCCACGTCAGTTCGCCCTGTGGACATGTCGATTCGCCGCAATGGTCCCTTCCGGCAACGGACCTCACCCAGCGGTCATATCGATGTCGTGTGCACGCAAGCGGGCGGCCGTCCCCCGACACTGCAATTCCTCTGACGCCACGAGCCAGGGGAGAGCACATGGCACACGACTCGCACCAGCAGGCCATACGAGCCGCGGCCGCACGTCTGGGACGCCGCCGCTTCCTCACCGTCACCGGGGCCGCCGCCGCGCTCGCGTTCACCACCAACCTGCCCAGCGCCCACGCCGCGCAGGTGTCCCCGCGCGCGCTCGCCGACAACCCCTTCACGCTCGGCGTGGCCTCCGGCGACCCGCTGCCCGGCTCGGTCGTGCTGTGGACCAGGCTGGCGCCCCGCCCGTACGAGCCCGGCAACGGGCTGCCCGAAGAGGGCACCGTCAAGGTCGAGTGGGAGATCGCGCGCGACGAGAAGTTCACGCGCGTCGCCCGCCGGGGGACCACCTCCGCGCACGCCGAGTTCAACTACACGGTGCACGTGGACGCCAGCGGGCTCGAGCCGGACCGCGTCTACTGGTACCGCTTCCGGGCCGGGAACTGGACCAGCCCGGTCGGCCGCACCCGCACCACCCCCGTCCTGGGCGCCAAGGTCCGGGACGTGCGCTTCGGCCTGGTCTCCTGCCAGGCGTACCACGACGGCTACTTCACCGCCTACCGCCACCTGGCGGACGAGGACCTGGACGCCGTCTTCCACGTGGGCGACTACCAGTACGAGTACGCGGTCAACTCCGTCGGCGGCGCCCGGAAGTACACCGACCGCACCCTCCCCGCGGTGTTCAACACCGAGACGATGACCCTCGAGGACTACCGGCTGCGGTACGCGCTCTACAAGTCCGACGAGGACCTCCAGGCCGCTCACGCCGCGTTCCCCTGGTTCGTCACCTGGGACGACCACGAGACCGAGAACAACTACGCCGACGACATCGACGAGAACGGCGGCCCCTCGGACGAGTTCCTGATCCGCCGCGCCGCCGCCTACCGGGCGTACTGGGAGAACATGCCGCTGCGGATGCCCCAGCAGCCGGACGGCGCCGACATGCGGCTCTACCGCCGCTTCCACTACGGCAAGCTGGCCCAGTTCGACATCCTCGACACCCGGCAGTACCGCTCCAACCAGGCGTACGGCGACGGCTGGCAGTACCCCGGCCCGGAGTCCGAGGACCCCGCGCGCACCCTCACCGGCTCCGCCCAGGAGCGCTGGCTGCTGAGCGGCTTCCAGAGCTCCACCGCCACCTGGAACGTACTGCCGCAGCAGGTCACCTTCTCCCAGCGGAAGAACACCACGGCCGCGCGCTCCCAGCTCTCCATGGACTCCTGGGACGGCTACCCCGCCTCCCGCGAGCGGATCCTGGCCGGTGTCGAGCAGGCGGGCCTGGAGAACTTCGTGGTGCTCACCGGCGATGTCCATGTGCACTACGCCTTCGACATCAAGAAGGACTTCGACGACCCGGCCTCCCGGACCCTGGGCGTGGAGTTCGTCGGCACCTCCATCAGCAGCGGCAAGGACGGCGCCGACAAGCCCGCCAACTGGGCCACCTACATGGCCGCCAACCCGCATATGAAGTTCTACAACGGCCGGCGCGGCTATGTGACGCTCTCGCTGGACGAGGAGCGGGCACGGGCCGACTACAAGACCGTCTCCGCGGTCACCACCCCGGGCGCGCCGCTCACCACGGCGGCGTCATTCGTCAGCGAGGCCGGGAACCCCGGCCTCAAGCAGGTCTGACGAACGGGCGGGCCCGGCGCGCACCCCAAGCGCCGGGCCCGCCCGGTTCACACCTCACACCCCGTCACCCCACGCCCTCGTCCTCGCCCGGATAGCGCACCCCGAGCCGCTCCCGCGCCGCGTCCAGGGTCCGCATCACCGCCAGCGTGCCGTCCAGCGGCACCAGCGGGGACTCCGTCTCGCCCGCGCGCAGGCAGCGCATCACCTCCGCCGCCTCCCGCTGGTAGGAGCGCAGCCCGTCCACCGCCGTGATCTCCTCCGGATCCCGGCCGGGCCGGTGCAGTACGAAGCGCTCGGGGTGGAAGAAGCCGCGCGGGAACTCGATCCGCCCCGCGGTGCCCGTCACCGCCGCCGTCATCGGCGTATCCGCGGTGATCGAGCAGGAGAGCAGCGCCACCGCCCCGCCGTCCCAGCCCAGCGCCAGGCCCGTGTTCACGTCCACGCCCTCGGGGGAGAGCTGACCCACCGCCCGTATCTCGTCCGGTGCGCCGAGCAGCAACTGCGCGAAGGACACCGGATAGACGCCGAGGTCCAGCAGGGCGCCGCCGCCCAGCGCCGGATCGCGCAGCCGGTGGTCCGGGTCGATCGGGCCGGGCAGCCCGAAGTCCGCGTGGATCGCCCGGACCTCACCGATCGCGCCGTCGTGGACCAGCTCGGCCATCCGGCGGACGACCGGATCGCAGTACGTCCACATCGCCTCCATCAGGAAGCGGCCCCGGTCCCGGGCCAGGTCCACCAGCTCCTCGGCCTGACGGACATTGAGCGTGAACGGCTTCTCGCACAGCACCGCCCGCCCCGCCTCCAGGCACAGTCCGGCCGCCTCCCGATGGGCCGAGTGCGGGGTGGCGACATAGATCACATCGATGTCGTCATCGGCGGCCAGCTCCGCCCAGCCGCCGTAGGCGCGGGATATCCCGAACCGCTCCGCGAATCGCTTGGCCGACTCCGGGCGGCGCGAGCCGACCGCGATGACCTGCGCGTCCGCCATCTCCAGCAGATCCGTGGTGAACGAGGCGGCGATCCCACCGGTCGCCAGAATCCCCCACCGCACGGCCCTTGACCCGCTTGTCCCGGCCATTCCGACCCCGTTCCCCCCTGTCCACAGGAGTTCGACCCCATTCGAATTGCTGAGAGCATAGAGACGCATCAACGACTCATGGAAGGTACGCATGCAGCAGCCCGGCCAACCGGCCGCCGCTCCCACCCGGGCCGACCGTCCCGGAACCTTGTCCCCCGACACCTCCGCCGCCTCCCGCACCTCCGCTGCCGCCCTCCCCGGGCTCACCGCGCAGCGCCGTACGAGCCTCCTCGTCACCCTGATCCTCGGCGGGCTCACCGCACTCCCGCCGCTGTCCATGGACATGTACCTCCCGGCCCTGCCGGAGGTCACCGACGGGTTCCACAGCTCGGCCGCCACCGCCCAGCTCACCCTCACCGCCTGCCTGATGGGCATGGCGCTCGGCCAGCTCGCCGTCGGCCCGATGAGCGACCGGTGGGGGCGCCGCCGTCCGCTGCTCATCGGCATGGTGATCTACGTCATCGCCACCGCCATCTGCGCCTTCGCCCCCACCGCCGGGCTGCTCATCGGCTTCCGGCTGCTCCAGGGGCTCGCGGGCGCGGCCGGCATCGTGATCGCCCGCGCCGTGGTCCGGGACCTCTACGACGGCATCGCGATGGCCCGCTTCTTCTCCACCCTGATGCTGATCTCGGGCGTGGCGCCCATCGTGGCCCCGCTCATCGGCGGCCAGATCCTGCGCTTCACCGACTGGCGCGGGGTCTTCGCGGTGCTCACCGTGATCGGCACCCTGCTCACCTTCGTGGTCTGGCGGTGGCTGGGCGAGACGCTGCCGCCCGAGCGGCGCCAGGACGGCGGGCTCGGCCAGACCCTGCGCACCATGCGCGGGCTGCTCGCCGACCGCGTCTTCACCGGCTACATGCTCGCGGGCAGCTTCGCCTTCGCGGCGCTCTTCGCCTATGTCGCCGGGTCGTCCTTCATCGTCCAGGAGATCTACGGCGCCTCACCGCAGACCTTCAGCCTGCTCTTCGGGCTGAACTCGATCGGCCTGATCGCCACCGGCCAGCTCAACGGCCGGGTGCTGGTCGGCCGGGTCAGCATGGACAAGGTGCTGATGGCCGGGCTGGTCGTGATCACCGTCGCGGCGGCCGTGCTGCTCGTGCTGGCCTCCGGGGTCTTCGGGAAGGCCGGTCTCGTCCCGGTGGCCGGGAGCCTGTTCGTGCTGATGTCCGCGATGGGCCTGGCCATGCCGAACACCAACGCCCAGGCCCTGAACCGCACCCCGCACGCCGCCGGTTCCGCCTCCGCGCTGCTGGGCACCTCCACCTTCCTGCTGGGCGCCGTCGCCTCCCCGCTGGTGGGGATCGCGGGGGAGACCACGGCGGTGCCGATGGCCGTCGTACAGCTCGTCTCCGCACTCGCGGCCATCGCCTGCTTCGTGGGACTCTGCCGTCCGTGGCAGCGACGTACCAAGCAGAGCGTGACCGTGGTCTGACCCGGCTGCTGGAGATCGTCAGGGCGCTTCCCGAAGGGGAGCGCCCTTGGTGTTCGGGGGTGGCGCTGGCCGCCGGGACCGCGTCGGGCCCGCTGGCCGAGGAGTCCTTCGGCTGGGCGGTGCGCTACGCGGCGTACGACGAGCGGGCCGACCGGGGCGTGGAGCTGCCGCGCGAGCGGTGGGTGCCGGTGCGCCACGACACCCTCTTCGACCTCGCCTCGCTCACCAAGCTGTGCACCACGATCGTGGCGCTGCGGGCCGTCGAGCGCGGGCTGATCGCGCTGGACGGGCGGGTCGCCGCGTACGCCCCGGAGTGCACGGCCGCCGCCGAGCACGGCATCACCGTGCGGCAGCTGCTCACCCACACCTCGGGGCTGGTTCCCGAACTGCCGCTGTACGAGGAGGACGGGGTGCGGCGGCGGTGGGCCCGGCTCGCGGCCGAGCCGCCGGTCACCCCGCCCGGCACCGCCCGCCGCTACTCCGACCTCAACTTCCTGCTGCTGCAGCGGGTGCTGGAGCGGACCGCGGGGCGGCCGCTGGACCGGCTCGTCCAGGAGACGGTCACCGGCCCGCTGGGCATGGCAGCCACCCGCTTCACCCCTCCCGCCTCCTGGCTGCCCCGGATCGCGGCCACCGAGGACCAGCGGCGGCCCTGGGGCAAGGCGGACCGGGGGATGCTGCGGGGCGTGGTGCACGACGAGAACGCGTGGGCGCTGGGCGGGGTCGCGGGCCACGCCGGGCTCTTCTCGACCGCCGGGGACCTGGCGGTGCTGTGCCGGGCGCTGCTGGCCGGCGGCGGGCCCGTGCTGTCGCCGGATTCCACCGAGCTGATGCTGAGCGCTCCTGGGCTGGGGTTCGAGGTCGACCAGCCGTGGTTCATGGGGGAGTTGGCGGGGCGGGGTGCCGCGGGGCACACCGGGTTCACCGGGACGAGTCTGGTGGTGGACCGGGCCCGCGGGGTGTATCTGGTGCTGCTCGCCACGACGGTGCATCCGCGGAGGCGGCCCGGGGACAGTGGGCCCCGGGCGGCGGCGGGGACGGCGTTGGCGCGGGCGGTGGAGTGAGGGGCGCCCGCCGCGTGGGGGGCTCCGCCCCCTCGACCCCCGCCGGGGCTCCGCCCCGGACCCCGCTCCTCAAACGCCGGAGGGGCTGGATTCCTCCGGTGGCCAGACGTCGCCCCAGGACACGTCGCGGGCGGCCCGGTACAGCGGGCCCTGACGCTTGGTCACCGTGGTGCGGGCCAGCCCCGCCTCCGGGGCGCACAGGTCCAGCAGCACCTGGCCCTTGCGGATCTGCGGGCGGCGCACCACCCGCGCGTCGGCGGGCGCGGCGTCGAACCGTACGGCCGCGACATAGCTGAACTTCTCGTCCTCGTACGGCAGCGAACCGCCCTTGACCTGCCGGTGGAGGGAGGAGCGGCGGACCCGGGCGGCGAAGTGGCACCAGTCGGTGCCGGGCTCGATCGGGCAGGCCGCGCCGTGCGGGCAGGGGGCGACGAGGCGCAGCCCGGCCGCCAGCAGCCGGTCCCGCGCCTCGCGGATCCGCAGATAGCCGTCCGGGGTGCCCGGTTCGATCAGCACCACGGCCTCGGCCGCGCGCGCCGCCTCGGCCACCACGGCCTTCCGGTCGGCCTCGGTCAGCTCGCCCAGCACATAGCTGACGGTGACCAGGTCGGTCCCGTCCGGCAGTGCGAGCCCGTCCCCTATCGCCCGGCGCTGCCAGCGGGCGGTGCGCAGTGCCTCGGAGGGCGCCTGCCCGGCCAGCTCGCGGCCGAGGGCCAGCGCGGGCTCGGCCCAGTCCAGGACGGTGGTGGTGTGCCCGTCGCGCGGCCAGGTGGCGGCCACCGCCCAGCTCGCCGCGCCCGTACCGCCGCCGATGTCGATATGCGAGGCCGGGGCCCAGCCGGGCGTGCGGGCGCGGAAGGCGGCGAGCGCGGCGCGCACGGCCTCGAAGGTCGCGGGCATCCGGTACGCGGCGTAGGCGGCGACGTCGGAGCGGTCGCGCAGCACGGGAGCGTCGGTCGGGGTGCGCCCCCGGTAGTGGCCGATCAGCCGGTCGACCGCCTGGGCCGCCTGGCGGGGCGGCAGACCGTCGAGCAGACCGGCGAGCGCGGTCTGCGGCGTCTCGTCGGTGCGGGTGGCGTCGGGGGCGTGCATTCGGCGGATTCTACCGGCGGGAGGGGCGCCTTCGGCGCCTGGGCCGGGGCCTCTCAACTGGGCCGGGGCCTCTCGCGGGGGCCGCGCTGCCCCCGGGCGGCGCCCTCGCCGCCTGGGCCGGGATCCTCGCCGCCTGGGCCGGGATCCTCCCACGCGGTCCGCTGCTCCCAGGGCCGCCCCCGCATCGCGGACCGGGGGCTGGGCCGCCCCGGGGCCGGGGGCCTCACGGGCTCCCGCTGCCCTCAGGGCCGGCCTCATCCAGGGTCGGCCTCGCCGTCCGGATCCAGGGTCGGCCTCGCCTCCGGGCCGGGTACCTCCCGCGCGGTCCGCCACCTCCCCCGCCGTCCGGGCCGGGCCACCGGTCGGCCCCGTTCACCCACCGCCGTCGGCTGTCGCTCACCTTCCGCCGAGCGCCCGCGAGGTCCGTACGGGTGTGGAGACCAGCAGGGCCGGTGCGTCCGTGATGATGCCGTCGCACCCCAGCCGCAGCATCCGGTCCCGCTGCGCCGGGGTGTCCACGGTGTGCGCCCACACCCGCGGTATCCCGGAGGCGACGGCCCGGCGCACGTCCTTGTCGCGCGCCCGGTAGTCGACGTCCAGCAGGTCGACGACGCCACGCCAGTCGCGCGGGGTGTCGGTGCGCATCTGCCGGGCGGACCGCCACAGCTGGGTCAGCAGCCCCTCCCGGTGGGCCTGGCGGGCCACCTCGGGGCGGTTGCTGTTGACGTAGACGGAGTGGACCAGACCCCGGTCGCGGATCATCCGCGCCAGCCGCGGCAGGCTTTCGGGGTCCTTGGCCTCCACCATCAAGGTGATCCGGCCGCCGAAGCGGTCCAGCGCCTCGGCGACGGTGGGCGGCCGCTCGGGTCGCCAGGTGCCGCGCAGGGAGGGGTCGGGGCGCAGCCGGACGTCCCGCCACTGGGCGGCGGTCAGAGCCCGTACGGGCCCGGTCCGGTCGGTGGTGCGGTCCAGCGTCGCGTCGTGCATCACCACGAGCGTGCCGTCCCCCAGCATGCGGGTGTCGAAGTCGAGGACCTGGACGTCATGCCGGCTGAAGGCACTGGCCAGCCCGGACATGCTGTTCTCGGGCACTTCCAGGGCGCCGCCGCGGTGCGCGGTGTAGACGACGGCGGGCTTGCCGGCCGACGGCGCCGTGAGCGCGGGCTGCAGCCGCGCCGGTTCGCCGGCCGGGGGTATGAGACGTCGTACGGACGGACGAGCGGTGGGGTGGGCCGCGACGGCCGCCGGTATGGACAGGCCGAGCACCACGACGGCGGTCAGAAAATGCCTGCTGATCATAGTTGGAACGCTAGGGGTGAGATGTCGTGGATGCCCTGATATCGACACCCGGTCGAGGTGGTCTCACCCACCCCGGATGCGGACACCGGCCACTTCCGGAGCAGGATGGTGGCAGCATTGATCGGGTACCGGCCGTACCGCCGGTACCGGCGGTACCGGCGGTGAAGCGAGGCGGTAGATGGAACGCAAGGGCAGGTTCTCCCAGTGGCTGCGTCGGCCGAGGAGCGGAGCGGGCGGCGACCACGACACGGGAGCGGGCGCCGGTGGCGTCCGCGAGGACCTGCTCATGGCCGCCGCGGCGGCGGGATTCCCGCTCGCGCCGGCCGCCCACCCCTCCGGTTACGGCTGTTCCTGTGACCGCATCGGCTGTCCCACCCCGGGCCGCCACCCCGTCTCGTTCGCCTGGCAGACCCAGGCGACCACCGACCCGGACAAGGTCGCGCAGTGGCTGCGCGCCGATCCGCGGGCCAACTTCATCACCGCCACCGGCATCGTCCACGATGTGCTCGACGTACCCGCGGACGCCGGGCGGCTGGCCCTGGAGCGGCTGGGCGCGGCCGAGGTCGAGGTCGGGCCGGTGGCCACGAGCAGCGGCGATGTCCAGCAGGGGCGGATGCTGTTCTTCACCGCCACCCGGGGCACGCCGGATGACGAGGACGAGTGGTGGCCCTGTGAGCTGGACTGCCACCCGGAGACGATGGACGAGCATCCGGGGCTGCGGTGGCATTGCCGGGGCAGCTATGTGCTGATGCCGCCCGCGAAGCTGCCGGGGGACGGGCATGTGGGGTGGCTGCTGGGGCCTGAGCGGCCGCTGCCGGATCCGCTGAGCTTGCTTGAGACGCTCACCGATGCGTGTGCCCGCTTCGCGGGCGAGGATCAGGATCATGCGGCCGCTTGGCCCATAGGGCGGTAGCCCTCGCGGTTTCGTTGTCGGGTGCGGGCCGGTGGCCGGGTTGTGCCCACCCGTTCCTCCCCCAGCTACCGCTGGGAGGTGCCCCCTCCGCGGAACGATTGCCCACAACCATCATTCGCCCTTTGCGGCGGTCACCCCTTCCAGGCGGTTCAGGAAGACCACCTTCGGGTCCGCCGCGTCCTTCGCGGGGACCCGCACCGCCGACTCCGAAACCCTCGTCAGCGTCACCGCCTTCTTCGCCTCGCCCGTCATCAGCGCCTTGATCCGCGGATCCGGGTTGGGCCGGAACCCCTTCGCCATCGTCTGCTTCTGCCGGTGGTGCGAGGAGAAGAACACGATCGCCCCGCCGTCCGAGGTGCGCAGCCCCACCGGGGCGTCCTGCGCGCCCCGCGCCGGGGTGTCGATGTACTCCGTCCAGAACTTCGGGGTGCGCAGGAACTTCTTCCGGGTGTCCCGCAGCCCCGAGGTCGACTGGCCGTCGGCGAAGACCGAGCCCTCGCCCGTCATCAGGTAGTCGGTGTACTCCGCGCTCAGCTTGTCCGGCCGGGTCGCCAGCTTCGGGGTCGGCCCCTCGGCCGGGACCGGCTTGGCCCAGCCGTCCTCGTCGGTCGCGAAGTCCGGCACCTCGTCCTGGCTGAGGATCGACAGATACGCGGCCTTCCAGGGCTCGTCCGCACCGCCGCGGGTGAAGACGAACAGCCAGCGGTTGTCGTCGCGGTTGCTGTCGGTGTCCGCGACGAAGAACTTCGGCCAGCCCACCTGCTTGGGGATGCGGTAGGTGACGTCGGACAGCTCCAGCGCCGGGTACTTGGGGTTGCCGTTCGGGGAGCTCGCGTGCTGGGCCTTGAGGTCGGCGGTGGTGATGGCCTCCAGCGGGCCCGTCTCCACCTGGCTCGCCACCGCCGGATCCAGCTCCCGGTACGCCTTGTTGTACGCGTCGGTGAACTGCTTCAGCGCCTTGGGCGCCTCAGCCTTGTCCACCGACGGAATGTTCTCCCGCTCGCCGTGGACCGTCATGCACCCCGTCAGCGTCATCCCCAGCGTCAGCACCACCGCTGCGGTCGGAACTGTCAACTGCCGGCGGGGCGGCCTGCGTGTCATGGGGCTCCGGCTCCCGATTCCTGGGGGCTGCTGTGGACGGCGACACCCTACCGGGACGCAGGAACAGCGCGAGCGTGGGGACCAGATAGAGCGCCCACATCCACACCTGGAGCCAGGTCGGGTCGGGCTGGAAGTTGAAGACGCCCTTGAGCAGCGTGCCGTACCAGGAGTCCGGCGCGATGGTGGAGCTGATGTCGAAGGCCAGCGAGTGCAGCCCGGGCAGCCAGTCGGCCTCCTGCAGATCGTGGAAGCCGTACGCGAGCACCCCCGCGGCCACCACGACCAGCATCGCGCCCGTCCAGGTGAAGAACTTCGCCAGGTTGATCCGGAGCGCGCCCCGGTAGAACAGCCAGCCCAGCACCACCGCGGTGACCAGGCCCAGCAACACGCCGATCAGCGGATCCGCCGTACCGTCGTTGCTCGCCCGCACCGCCGTCCACACGAACAGCGCGGTCTCCAGGCCCTCCCGGCCGACCGCCAGGAAGGCCGTGGCCACCAGCGCCCCGGTGCCCATCGCGAGCGCCGCGTCCAGCTTGCTGTGCAGCTCGGACTTCAGATGGCGGGCGGTGCGCCGCATCCAGAAGACCATCCAGGTCACCAGGCCCACCGACAGGATCGACAGCGAGCCGCCCAGCGCCTCCTGCGCCTCGAAGGTCAGCTCCTGCGAGCCGAACTCCAGCGCCGCGCCGAAGGACATGCTCAAGCCGACCGCGACGGCGATCCCGAGCCACACCGGGCGCAGCGCGTCCCGGCGCCCGGTCTTGACCAGATAGGCGACCAGGATGCACACCACCAGGCTGGCTTCGAGCCCTTCGCGCAGACCGATCAGGTAATTGCCGAACACGGGGTTCGCCTTCCTTGTCGTCGAGGGTCGTCGAGGGTCCTCGAGAGTCGTCGAGGGTTGTCGCGGGGGTCCGTCAGGAGAACAGCGCCCTGCCCCACCAGTCGTCCGCGTCCCGGACGCCCGGCGGGACCGCGAAGATCGCCGAACCCACGTGCTGGATGTACTCGTTGAGCGCGTCCGTGCGGGCCAGCCGCCGCTGCACCGGTACGAACCCGTCCCGTACGTCGCGCTGGTAGGCGAGGAAGAACAGCCCCGCGTCCAGCCGCCCCAGACCGTCCGTGCCATCGGTGAAGGAGTAGCCGCGGCGCAGGATCCGCGCCCCGCCGTTGGAGTCCGGATGCGCGAGCCGGACATGCGCGGTGGGCAGCATCGCCTTCAGATTCGGCTCGTCGCGCTCGTGCTGCCTGCCCTGCGGTGCGCCCTCGCCCTTGTCCCGGCCGAAGACGTCCTCCTGCTCCTTGAGCGAGGTGCGGTCCCAGGTCTCGATGTGCATCCGGATCCGGCGTGCCACCAGATACGAACCGCCGGCCAGCCACGCCGGGCCCGCCTTCCCGCTCACCCACACATGCTTGTCCAGGGCGGCGGTGTCGGTGCCCGCGATGTTCCGGGTGCCGTCCTTGAAGCCCATCATGTTGCGCGGTGTCTGCGCGTCCGGCGTGGTCGAGGACGTCTTGCCGAAGCCCAGCTGCGACCAGCGGATGGCCACCTTGCCCATGCCGATCCGGGCCAGGTTGCGGATGGCGTGCACGGCCACCTGCGGATCGTCCGCGCACGCCTGCACACACAGATCGCCGTCGCTGCGCGCCGCGTCGAGGTTGTCGCCGGGGAAGGCGGGCAGGTCGATCAGCGCCTCGGGGCGGCGGTCGGCGATGCCGAAGCGGTCCTTGCCCTTCTTGTCCGTGAAGAGCGTGGGCCCGAAGCCGATGGTGAGGGTGAGCCGGGACGCCTTGAGGCCGAGCGCCTCGCCGGTGTCGTCCGGCGGTGCCTCCGCCAGATCGCTCACCGCGCCGCCGCCGACCGCGTGCCCCTGGGTCATCCGGGCCGCCGCCTTCGTCCACTCCTTCAGCAGCGCGATCAGCTCGGCGCGGTCGTCGGTGGTGACGTCGAACGCCGCGAAGTGCAGCCGGTCCTGCACCGCCGTGGCGATCCCCGCCTGGTGCGCCCCGTGGAAGGGCACCGCGGCGCCGCTGTCGGCGACCGTTTCGGTGTCGTCCGCACCGCCGCCCAGCGCGGCCGCGGCGCCGCCGGCTGCCGCGGCGCCGAGCGCGAGCCCGGCGCCTCCCCAGCCGATCAGCGCCCGGCGCGAGGGTGTGGTGCCGGTCTCGTCGGTCATGCCAGGGCCCCTCACTTGGTGACGACGGCGGCGGCGAGCCGGGAGAGCGGCTCGGCCAGCGCGTTGACCGCGTCGGACAGCTCCTTGCGCTTGGACTCGGTGACGGTGTCGTACGACACGAAGCCCTCGCCCTCGCGGTACTTGTCCAGCAGCTTCACGACGGCCGCGAACTGCTTGTCCAGCTCCTTGGCCAGCTCCGGGTCGTTGGCGGACGCCACCGGCTTGAGCAGCTTGTACGAGGTCTCGGCGCCCTCGACATTGCCCTCGAAGTCCACCAGGTCGGTGTGGCTGTAGCGCTCCTCCTCACCGGTGACCTTGCCGGTCTGCACCTCGTCCAGCAGCTCCTTGGCGCCGTTGGCCATGCCGGTGGGGGTGATGTCGGCGGTGCCGACGCGCTTCTGCCAGTCCTTCAGGTCCTTGATGAGCTGGTCGGCGAGGTCATGGTCGGCCGCGGTGATCTTCTTGGTCTGCCACAGCGACTTCTCCAGCCGGTGCCAGCCGGTCCACTTCTGGCCCTTCTCCAGACCGTCCTCGCGCACATCGACCTTGGGGTCGATGTCGCCGAAGGACTCGGCGACCGGCTCGGTGCGCTCCCAGCCGACGCGCGAGGGGGCGTAGAGCTTCTTGGCGCCCTCGAGGTCGTCCTTCTTGACCGCGTCGGCGAACTTCTGGGCCACGGGCAGGGTCTCGTCGGCCTGCTGCTGGGTGTAGGCGCGGTACGCGGCCACCGCCTTGTCCAGCCGCGGATCGCGCTTGGCCGCCGCGCCCTTGCCGGTGGCGGACACCTTCTGCCGGATGCCGTGGCCCTTCATCCCGGGCTTGCAGGCGATCTCGTACGAACCGGTCTTGATCTCGGCGCTGATCGAGGCGGAGGTGCCGGGTCCGATGTTCTCCCGCTCGGTGACGATCCGGTCGCCCGGGGCGTAGACGTACACCTCGGTCACCTTGGAGCCCTTGTTCTCCACCGCGAGCTTCACATGCCCGGCGGGGAATGAGGTCTTGGAGACCTCGCACGCGTCGTCGGAGGCGGTGACCTGGACGGCGTCCGAGTCCTTGGCGTCGGACTTCTGGGCGCAGCCGGCGACGGCGGTGATCGTCGCCAGCGCCGATATCGCGGCGACAACGGAGGTGCGAGCGGCTCGCATACGGGCTCCAGACGGAATCAGGACAGGGCGGACAACGGGCGTCGGATAAGGCCGCCCTAACTTAACTGAGCCTTGCCTGTGTAGATCCTATGCAAGGTCAAGGAGTGCCCCGTGAATGGCAAAGGTTTGACCAAGGGGGCTGATTTGAGCCAGTTCAGGGGCCAGAGAGGTGCGAGAACGTGACGCACGCCTCTCAGGGGCGCGGCACCTCCGGCGGCGCGGGCCGCCCGGCCGCCCGTCGCGCGGCGGTGGCGACGGTGCCTCAGGCGCTGAGCCGGAACTCCTCGGCCAACTCCTGGAAGATCCCCGCGTTCAGCGCGTACGCGCGCTTGCACTCCTCCACCACGCGCTGCTTCTCCAGATCGTCCACCGGCAGCGCGTCCAGCAGCGCGCGGTACTCCCGCTTGAAGGCGGCGGGGTTGCCGATCGACTCGAAGACGTAGAACCGCACCCCGTCGCCCTTGCGGTCGAAGCCCCAGGTCTTCTCCGCCGTGTCCCGGACGTACTGGCCGCCGGAGAGGTCGCCCATGTAGCGGGTGTAGTGGTGGGCGACATAGCCCGCCGGCCAGTCACGGGCGCACTCCGCCACCCGCGCCGCGTACGCCGTCGTGGCGGGCAGTGCGGTCAGACCGGCGCGCCAGTCCGGGCCGCCGAGATGGGCGAGATCGCGCTCCAGCTCGGCCATGCGGGCCAGCTCCGGCCGGAGGAACGGGCCCGCCACGGGGTCAGCCGCGAGTGCGTCGACAGGGGACTCCAGGGCGCGGTAGACGAACCACAGCTGTTCGGAGTAGCGGCGGTAGGCCGCCACCCCCAGGCGTCCGCCGAGCAGATCGGTCATGAACGACGAGCTCCCGACGTCCGTGTGCGCTTCCCGCGAGGCGGTGCGGATCAGGGCGGAGAACTCCACGGTGGACCTCCGGGGGCCGAGGTGTGTAGGTTAGGCTTACCTAAGTAGAGGCCGCCGCCTACGTCAATAGCCTTCCCGACAAGCTGTCGGTAAAACGGCCGCCGAAGAATCGGCCCCCAGCACAAGACATTGCGAACCGCTCCAGCCGCTACGGCAGGGTGAGGATCTCCGCCCCGGTCTCCGTCACCACCAGTGTGTGCTCGAACTGCGCCGTCCGCTTGCGGTCCTTGGTGACCACGGTCCAGCCGTCCTCCCACATGTCGTACTCATAGGTGCCGAGCGTCAGCATCGGCTCGATGGTGAAGGTCATCCCCGGCTTGATCTCGGTGGTGTGATGCGGGCTGTCGTAGTGCGGGACGATCAGGCCGGAGTGGAACGAGGAGTTGATCCCGTGGCCCGTGAAGTCGCGGACCACGCCGTAGCCGAAGCGCTTGGCGTACGACTCGATGACCCGGCCGATGATGTTGATCCGGCGGCCCGGCTTGACGGCCTTGATCGCGCGGTTGAGGGACTCCCGGGTGCGCTCCACGAGCAGCCGCGACTCCTCGTCCACCTCACCGCACAGATACGTGGCGTTGTTGTCCCCGTGCACCCCGCCGATGAAGGCGGTGACGTCGAGGTTCACGATGTCCCCGTCCTGGAGGACGGTGGTGTCCGGGATGCCGTGGCAGATGACCTCGTTGACCGAGCTGCACAGCGACTTGGGGAAACCGCGGTAGCCCAGCGTCGAGGGGTACGCCCCGTGGTCGCACATGTACTCATGGGCCACCCGGTCCAGCTCGTCCGTGGTGACCCCCGGCACGATCAGCTTGGCGGCCTCCTCCATCGCCCGTGCGGCGATACGCCCCGCGATCCGCATGCGCTCGATCGTTTCGGCGTCCTGGACCTCGGGCCCGTCATAGGGTGTCGGGCCCGCCTTGCCGACGTACTCCGGGCGCGGGATCGAGGCGGGGACGGGGCGGGTGGGGGAGAGCGTCCCCGGGACTAGAAGCGACTGGCCAGACATATCAGCGAGTGTATCGGCGGCGCATGGGGCAGCATGGCCGCAAGGGCCCTTCGGGCCACAGGGGAACGAGCGGAGGCCGGAGGCCGGGATGGCGCTGTTCAAGAGGGGAACCGCCGGCAAGCCCGGTGAGTGGTACTACTGCATCCGGCACCAGAAGGTCGAGGAGGGCCCGGAGTGCCGCGCCGCCGACCGCCTCGGACCTTACGCCTCGCGCGAGGAGGCCGCCCGCGCGATGGAGACCGCGCGCGAGCGCAATGAGGAGTGGCAGAACGATCCGCGCTGGCGGGACGACGAGCCCCCGGCGAGGAGCTGAGGACGACCGGGGGGTACCCGTCCACAGGTTGCGCGGTGGCCCCCTCCCGCACCTCCTGCGCTGTGATGAGGAACCCGACCGGCGTCGACGGGGGTGTCCTCACCAGTGCGTCGGCGGCGGCGCCGCCAAGTGTTCGGCCAGCCTGGCCAAGCGGTCCTGGAAGCGGTGGCGGCGGCCCGGGCGCGGCAGGCTGTTCTCCCCGGCGGCCGCGCTGACCAGGTGCTGGAGGGTGTCGAGGTCGAGCTCGCCGCCCTCGGGGGTGGAGAGCGCGTCATGGGCCAGGGCGTGCAGCTCGGCGTCGCCGCCGTCGAGGGCGAGCACGGTCGCCCCGCCCCGGCGGGCGTCGTTCACCCGCTCCAGCAGCCCGGCCCCGGGGTCGCCCGGCGCGACCACCAGCAGGGTCTCACCGCGGCCCGCCCCCTCCAGCCGCCCCAGCCCGACCGCCAGATGCGCGGGGACGGCGGTGCCCTCCGGCACCCGGTGGCGGACGAGGGTCGGGGACAGCTCGGGCAGTCCGGACCAGGCGGCCTCGTCGTCGAGATGCGCGGCCAGATGCCACGGTTCGTAAGCCTCGCTGCCGACGAGCAGCAGTCCGCCCTCGCGCGGTCCGACCGAGGCCCGTAGCGAGCCCGCGAAGCGGCGGGTGGCCTGGAGCCATTCCGTTCCGGCGAGGACTTCGCGCAGCAGTGCAACCCTTACGGCGTCCATGGCACCCGCATCCTGCCGCGGCCCGCGGCCCCGCGGGCGCGGTTCGGGCCCGGCTCACCCGTTCGGGGCATATGCGGTGGGCATGCCGTCGACCCGTGCCGCGCCCGGCGCCCACGCGCCCTCCGTTCGCGTCTCCAACTGTTCATGCGCCGTCTCTTGACGCTCTGTAAGGCAAACCCTAAGGTCGCCGCACACAAGGGACGTCCTACGTCCCATTTTTCTGACTCGGCACTCGATTGCGACGGGGCATCGGGAGGTCTGATGGCAGTCGGCACGGGGGCGGCACGCTCGTACGAGGTGTCCGTTCCGTTCCGGGCGGGGACCGAGGGGTATGCGAGCTACCGCATCCCGGCAGTGGTGCTGACCCATGCCGGTACGCTCCTCGCCTTCGCCGAGGGCCGGGTGGACTCCTCCGCCGACTACGGCCGCATCGACCTCGTGCTCAAGCGGTCGGCCGACGGCGGGCGGACCTGGGGCGCCTTACAGCTCGTCGCCCGCAACGGCGATGGCACGGCGGGCAATCCGGCCCCCGTCGTCCTCGACGGCGGCCCGCGCGACGGCCGCGTCCTGCTGGTGCACGTCCGCAGTGCCGCCTCCGCCACCGAGGACCGGATCCGGCGCGGCGAGGTGAGCGCGGCCGATGGGCGGCGGGTGTGGCTGACGTACAGCGATGACGACGGCGCGAGCTGGAGCGAGGCCCGCGAGATCACCGCGAGCACCAAGCGGCCCGAATGGCGGTGGTACGCCACCACCCCGGGCCACGCCCTCCGGCTGCGGTACGGCGCCCACGCGGGCCGGATCGTCGTCGCGGCCAACCACTCCCTGCCCCCGACCGTCCCCGGCGACGACGGCACCGAGGGGCGGTACAACGGCGGGCACGATCTGCTCAGCGACGACGACGGCGCCACCTGGCGGATCGGGTACGTGGACGACAACCCCGACGGCTACGTCAACGTCAACGAGACCACCGCCGCCCAACTCCCCGACGGCCGCGTCTACTTCAACACCCGCACCGACGCGACCGCGCCCGGCACCCGCGCCGACGCCCACTCCGGCGACGGCGGCGCCACCCTGGACCTCCCGTTCCGGCCGCAGGCCGGGCTGGTCGCCCCCGTGGTCGAGGGCAGTGTGCTGCACCTCGGCGAGCCGGACGCGCTGCTCTTCTCCGGCCCCGCCGACCCCGCGTACCGGGCGCTGATGACCGTCCGCACCAGCCATGACGGCGGTGTCACCTGGCGGCCCACGCACACCGTGAACGGCCTGCCCGCCGCCTACTCCGATCTGGTCCGACTCGACGACGCCACGGTCGGACTGCTCTACGAGACCGGCGACTTCAGCGCCTACTCGACCATCACATTCCGGCGCATTCCGATGGAGGAGCTGGTTTGACTTCCTCCCCCTCGTGAACGAGAGGGATTCCTACGGCTCGCGCCGTGGGGCTTCCTGTTTCATCACCGACTGCCCCGTCCGGGAGGACTCCCGTTGAGGTCTTACACCGGCTCCACAGGCCGACACCGCCAGTCCGGCGGCCAGAAGGTTCTTCGCCGCGTTCACGTCCCGGTCGTGGGTCGTGCCGCAGCCACACGTCCAGGTGCGGACGCTGAGCGGCATCTTCTCCCGCAGGGTGCCGCATACGGAGCACAGCTTGGAGGAGGGAAACCAGCGGTCGACCGCGATCACTTCGCGACCGTACCAGGCGGCCTTGTACTCCAGCATGCTCCGGAACTGCGACCATGCCGCGTCGGAGATCGCCCGGGACAGCTTGCCGTTGCTGAGCATGTTCCGGACGGTGAGGTCCTCGATCACGAGCGTTTGGTTTTCACGCACGAGTCGAGTGGTGAGCTTGTGCAGATGGTCACGGCGACGGTCGGCGATGCGGGCGTAGACCCTGGCGACCTTGCGGCGTGCCTTGGCCCGGTTGGCGCCGTCGCCCCTGGCCTTGCGGGCGAGGTTGCGCTGGGCGCGGGCGAGGCGGGCGCGGTCGCGCCGCTCGTGCCTGGGGTTGGTGATCTTCTCGCCCGTGGACAGGGTGAGCAGGTGGTCGAGCCCGGCGTCGATACCGACCGCCGAGCCGCCGGCGGGAAGCGGCTGGAGGGTGGGGTCCTCGACGAGGAGGGAGACGAACCAGCGCCCGGCCGCGTCCTGGGAGACGGTCACCGTGGAGGGGACCGCGCCTTCGGGCAGGGGACGCGACCAGACGATGTCCAGCGGCTGATCCATCTTCGCCAGCGTCAGCTTCCCCTCCCGGAACCGGAACGCGCTGGAGGTGTACTCGGCGGACTTGCCGGACTTCTTACGCGACTTGAACCGCGGGTACTTCGACCGCTTGGCGAAGAACGCGGTGAACGCCGCCTGGAGGTGCCGCAGGGCCTGCTGGAGCGGAACCGAGGACACATCGTTGAGGAAGGCCAGTTCCTCGGTCTTCTTCCACGCCGTCAACATGGCCGATGTCGCGTTGTAGTTGACCCGCTCCTGACGCAACGTCCACGCCTCAGTACGGGCCGCGAGCGCCATGTTGTAGACCTTCCGCACGCATCCGAACGTACGCGCCAGCTCCGCTGCCTGCGCATCGGTCGGATAGAAGCGGTACCGATACGCCCGCTTCACGTGATCGGCCATGGCTCACAAACTAGCACATCGACTAGTGATCTCCTGACGGGTTGTCAGTGGCGGACGCCGCATCGCCCCAGCGGCGATTCGGCTCCCTCTGCCCCGCTCCGCAGGAGCCCGATCCCTCCCCCGCCTGAAAGCGGGGGTTTCCTCGGAGGTTCCCGATGAACGACACCCCGACCGGTACGAGCGACACTCCGACACGACGGGACACGCGGATGGCCCGACGGAACACCTGGATGACCGGCACGCCGCGCCGCGCCGTCCTCGGCGGTGCGGCCGCCGCGGCGGCCGGGTTCGCCCTCGCGGGCTGCGGCTCGGACGACGACGGGGGCGGGGAACCCAAGGGCCGCAAGAAGGGCGAGAAGATCACCCTGACCTTCTGGTCCTGGGTGCCGGGCATCGACAAGCCCGTCGCCCTGTGGAACAGCAAGAACCCCGAGGTGCGGGTCAAGGTCGAGAAGGTCTCGGCCGTCGACGGCGCGCAGTACGCCAAGATGCACGCCGCCATCAAGGCGGGCAATCCGCCGGACCTCGGCCAGATCGAATACCCGGTCGTGCCCAGCTTCCTCGTCGACAACGGGCTGCTGGATCTGACCAAGTACGGCGTTGCCGAGCACAAGGACATGTTCATCGGCTGGCAGTGGCAGCAGTCCGTCTTCGGCAAGGCCGTCTACGCCGTACCGCAGGCGTCCGGTCCGATGGGCCTGTTCATCCGTCAGGACCTGTTCGACAAGTGGGGCATAGAACCGCCCACCACCTGGGACGAGTACGAGGCGGCGGCCACCGCGATCCGTAAGAAGGGTGCCTGGATCGAGACCTTCTCGGCCACCAACGGCAACCGCTTCGCGGGGCTGGCCTGGCAGGCCGGGGCGAGCTGGTTCGGCACCGAGGGCGACACCTGGACCGTCTCCATCGACGACGAGCCCACCCGTAAGGTCGCCGACTACTGGTACGACCTGGCCCGGCGGAAGCTCATCAAGACCATTCCGGACCGGCAGAACGCCTGGTACAAGGACGTCCAGACCGGCTCCATCGCCTCCTGGCTCGGCGCCAGCTGGGGCGACGCCCTGCTGGTCGGCAACGCGCCCAAGACCGCGGGCAAGTGGCGCGTGGTGCCCATGCCGCAGTGGAAGAAGGGCGACGCCTCCTACGCCAACTGGGGCGGCTCCACCACCGCGGTCTTCGCCAAGACCAAGTACCCCAAGGACGCGCTTGCCTTCGCGATCTGGCTCAACACCGACCCCGAGTCGATCAAGCTCCTGATCGAGAACGGCTATGGCACCCCGGGCGCCAAGCAGGGGTACACCACCTCCCAGCTCGATGTGCACAAGGACTTCTTCGGCGGCCAGGCGTACAGCAAGGTCTTCGACGAGGCGAGCAAGGGCGTGGACACCAGCTGGAAGTGGGGCCCCGCCACGGACACCCTCTACCAGCGGCTCGGCGACGCCTTCACCGCCGCCATCGGGGACGGGTCCGACTTCCGTTCCGTGCTGAAGAAGGTGCAGGGCGAGACGATCGCCGACCTCAAGGAAAAGGGCCTCAAGGTGAAGGCCGGGTGAGGCGGGTGAGCAAAGCCCCCCGCCGCCTCACCCGGACCGAGGCACGCAGCGCCAGGGCGGCGTCCGGGTTTCTGCTGCCCTTCCTCGCGCTCTTCCTGCTCTGCTTCATCGCCCCCATCGGCTACGCCCTCTACGAGAGCCTGCTGAAGGTCGAGCGCACCGGGCCGCTCGGCCTCGGCGGGGAGACCAAGCAGGTGTGGGCGGGCCTGTCCAACTACGCCCACGCCCTGGAGGACGACCGGTTCACCGCGGGCTTCGGCCGGGTGCTGCTCTTCGGCGCCGTCCAGATCCCGCTGATGATCGCCTTCGCCACCGCGCTGGCGCTGCTGCTGGACGCGGCGTCCGCCCGCTGGGTCGGCTTCTTCCGGACCGCCTTCTTCCTGCCGTACGGGGTGCCCGGGGTGATCGCGTCGATCCTGTGGGGCTTCCTCTACGTCCCCGGGATCAGCCCGCTGGTGGAGATGGCCGATTCGATGGGCTGGGACGTGGACTTCCTGGGCCGCGGGGCGGTCCTGTGGTCCATCGCCAACATCGTCACCTGGCAGTTCACCGGCTACAACATGCTGGTGCTGATCGCCCAGCTCAAGGCGGTACCCGGAGAGCTGTACGAGGCGGCGCGGATCGACGGGGCCAATGCCTGGCAGGTCGCCCGGCACATCAAACTCCCCCTCATCCGGCCCGCGCTCGTGCTCACCACCGTCTTCAGCCTCATCGGCACCCTGCAGCTCTTCGCCGAGCCCAAGGTGCTCAAACCGCTGAGCAATTCCATCGACTCCGGCTACACCCCCAACCTGGCCGCCTACAACGAGGCGTTCACCAGCAACAACCAGCACATCGCGGCGGCCGAGGCGGTGCTGCTCGCCCTCGTCGCCTGCGTGCTGTCCTTCGGATTCCTGAGACTCGTGGGCCAGCGGGGGAAGGACGGCGACAACGGATGAACGAGGCGAACGACCTGGCGGGCGCGGTCGCGAGCGAGCCCGCGGACGGGGCCGCATCCGGGCAGGTGCGGCCCGAGGCGGTCCCGCCCGATGACCGGCCCGGTGCGGGCCGCCGCGCGGCGAGGCGCCGGGAGGGGACGGAACCCCCCTTGCGGCACCGGATCATCACCGTCTCGCTGCTCACCGTCGCCGCCATCTACTTCCTGACCCCGGTCTACTGGCTCGTCGTCTCCTCCACCAAGTCCAGCAGCGATCTCTTCGGCACCTTCGGCTTCTGGTTCCACGACCCGCACCCGCTCGACTATCTGCACCGGGTGCTCACCTACGACGACGGCATCTACGTCCGGTGGTTCGCCAACAGCCTGATGTACGCGGGCGTCGGCGCGCTCGCCGCCACCCTGCTGTCGGCCGCCGCCGGCTACGCCCTGGCCAAGTTCCGCTTCCCCGGCCGGGAGGGCATCTTCAACGTCATCCTGGCCGGAGTGCTGATCCCGGGCACGGCGCTCGCCCTCCCGCTCTATCTCCTCTTCAGCGAGATCGGCCTGGCCAACACCTACTGGGCCGTGCTGATCCCCAGCATCGTCAGCCCCTTCGGGGTCTATCTGTGCCGGATCTACGCGGCCGCCGCCGTCCCGGACTCCCTTCTGGAGGCGGCGCGGATCGACGGCGCGGGGGAGGCCCGGATCTTCTCCACGCTGGGGCTGCGGCTGATGACCCCGGCGCTGGTCACCGTCTTCCTGTTCCAGTTCGTGCACATCTGGAACAACTTCTTTCTGCCGCTGGTCATGCTCTCCGACTCCGATCTCTACCCGATCCAGCTCGGTCTGACGTCCTGGCAGGGGTACGCGGACCGGCAGCCGGAGCTGTACCAGTACACGGTCGGCGGGGCGTTCCTGTCCGTCCTGCCGCTGATGGTGCTGATGGGCGTACTCCAGCGGTACTGGCGCACAGGGCTGACGGAGGGGAGTGTCAAAGCGTAAGAGACGTCACCATGAAGGTGGCCGCGGTGCGTGACAGGATCACTGTCATGACTACTCCTGATGCCCCGAACTCCGCGTCCGACGCCCCCGCGAAGAAGGCCCCCGCCAAGGACCCCTGGGACCTCCCCGATGTGTCCGGCCTGACCGTCGGCGTCCTGGGCGGCACCGGCGACCAGGGCCGCGGCCTCGCCTACCGGCTGGCCCGGGCCGGCCAGAAGGTCATCATCGGCTCGCGTGCCGCCGAGCGCGCGCAGACCGCGGCGCGGGAGCTGGGTGGCGCGGAGCTCGGCATCGAGGGCGCGGACAACGCCGAGTGCTCGCGCCGCAGCGACATCGTCATCGTCGCGGTCCCGTGGGACGGCCATGCCAAGACGCTGGAGTCGCTGCGCGAGGAGCTCAGCGGCAAGCTGGTCATCGACTGCGTCAACCCGCTGGGCTTCGACAAGAAGGGCGCGTACGCCCTGACGCCGGAGGAGGGCAGCGCGGCCGAGCAGGCCGCCGCCCTGCTGCCGGACTCCCGGGTCACCGCCGCCTTCCACCACCTGTCGGCCGTGCTGCTGCAGGACCCCGAGGTCGAGCAGATCGACACCGATGTGATGGTGCTGGGCGAGTCGCGCGCCGACACCGACCTGGTCCAGGCGCTCGCGGCCCGCATCCCCGGCATGCGCGGCGTCTTCGCGGGCCGGCTGCGCAACGCCCACCAGGTGGAGTCCCTGGTGGCCAATCTGATCTCGGTCAACCGCCGCTACAAGGCCCATGCGGGCCTGCGCGTCACCGACGTCTGAGGGCGCCGCCGCCCGACCGGCACATCCGGGGCGCCCCGCCCCCGCGGCGGTGCATGGGGGACAATGTCGGGGAGTGCCACATCCGCCGACAGGAGCCGACCCCATGCCCCGCCTCGCCCTTAGCACCCTGGCCGTCTGCGTCCTCGCGATCGCCGCGGCCGTCGTGTCCTTCGCGCGGGGGAGCTGGCTCGGGATCATCTGGATCCTGATCGCCGGTATCTCGTCCAACATGGCCTGGTACTACATCCGCAAGGCCCGGGCCGACCGCGCGGCCGACCGGGAGAGCACGGGCGCCACGAGCTGAGGCCACGGCCGCGGGCCGAGGCCGCGGGGGCGGGTAGGGGAAAGCCCGTCCAAGTACCCCTAGGGGCGGAATCCGGCGATATCGGGTTCACCTTGCCAGAAGCGGAAGAACTCCTGGCCCCAGTAGGTGTCCCATTCCGATACGCCCAGGGCCCGCATCACCGCGTCGATGGCGCCGAAGAACGCCTCGTTGACCTCGGGTATCCACAGGATCCCGAAGACCCCGAGCAGCCCGAACGGGGCGTACGGCTCGACCTGGCGCCGGACGCGGTGCGACAGCCAGGGCTCGATCACCCCGTACCCGTCCAGCCCCGGCACCGGCAGGAAGTTCAAGATCGCCGCAGTGACCTGCAGCAACGCCAGGAAGGCGAGGGCGAAGCGGAAGAGCTCCGGCACCCGGTCCGTGGCGTCGAGCCAGAACGGGGCGGTCAGCGCGGCCGCGAACAGCACGTTCGTCAGCGGGCCCGCGGCCGAGATCAGGCTGTGCTTCCAGCGGCCCTGGATCCGGTGCCGCTCGATGAACACCGCCCCGCCCGGCAGCCCGATCCCGCCCATGATCACGAAGACCACGGGCAGCACGATGCTCAGCGCCACATGCGTGTACTTCAGCGGGTTGAGGGTCAGATAGCCCTTCGCGCCGATCGACAGATCCCCGCCGTGCAGCGCGGTGCGCGCATGGGCGTACTCATGCAGGCACAGGGAGACGACCCAGCCGGAGACGACGAACAGGAAGACGGCGAAGCCGGGGCTCGCCGAGTACTCCGTCCACACGGCCCACGCGGATACGACCATGATCGCGAACAGTCCGAGGAAGACGGGGCTGATGCGCCGCTCGCGGCGGGTGATGGCGGTGGTCATCGAGTGGGGTCTCCATACGGGCTGGTGAGCGCTGACGGGGAAACGTCGAACAGGGGGCGCGGAGTTCCGGGCCAGGGTAAACGGGCGGACGGCCGGGCCGGCGGAAACGGGGGAGCGGCCGGGGCCGCGGGGAACGGGAGGATGGCCGGGCCGGGGTCAGCGGGAGAACGGCCGGGGCGGGCGCGGTCGGCCGGGAGACGGGCATCCATCAGAATGGGGCGGTGCGCTACGGCATCCTCGGCACCACCCAGGCCCGCCACGACGACGGCACCCCCGTGGACGTCGGCGGGGCGCGGCTGCGTGCGCTGCTGGCGGCGCTCGCGCTGGCGCCCGGGCAGGCGCGGACCACCGGGGCGCTGATCGGGGAGATCTGGGTCACCGATCCGCCCGCCGACGGGCACGGCGCGCTGCAGGCGCTGGTCGGGCGGCTGCGGCGGGCGCTCGGCAAGGACGCCGTGGAGTCCGTCCCGGGCGGGTACCGGCTGAGCGCCGACCCCGACGACGTCGATCTGCACCGCTTCGAACGGCTCGCGGAGGAGGGCGCCCACGCCCTCGCCGACGGCGATCCGGCCAAGGCGGTCGATCTGCTCGACGCCGCCCTCGCGCTGTGGCGCGGGCCGGTGCTCAGCGATCTGCCCGACGCCACCGCGCCCGCCGCCCGCGCCGAGGCGCGACGGCTGGACGCGCGGCGCGCCCGGCTCGCCGCCGACCTCGCCCTCGGCCGCCCCGCCCAGGCCCTCCCCGCGCTCACCGGGCTCTGCGAGGGCCACCCGCTGGACGAGCCGCTGCACGTGCTGCGCATCCGGGCGCTGCGGGACGTGGGCCGGGTGGCGGAGGCGCTGGCCGCGTACGAGGTGATCCGTACGGAGATCGCCGAGCGGCTGGGCGCGGATCCGGGGCCGGAGCTGCGGGGGCTGTTCGCCGAGCTGCTGGCGGCGGCCGATGAGGGCTCCCCCGTACCGCCCCGCCCGGCCCCCGCCCCCGCCCCCGCCCCCGTCCGCGGCGGCGGTGGCAATCTGCGGGCCCGGCTGACCAGCTTCGTCGGCCGCGAGGCCGATCTGGCGACCCTGCGCGGCGATCTGTCCGGCCACCGGCTGATCACCCTCCTCGGGCCCGGCGGCGCCGGGAAGACGCGGCTGTCGCAGGAGGCCGCCGAATCGTTCGCGCCCGACTGGCCGGACGGGGTGTGGCTGGCCGAGCTGGCGCCCGTCGACGACCCCGAGACCGTTCCGGAGACGGTGCTCAGCGCGGTCGGGGGGCGCGAGACGGTCCTCCTCGGCCCTTCGCCCGAGGGGCTGCGCGCCGCGACCGACCCGGCCGTGCGCGATCCGCGCGCCCGGCTCATCGAGCACTGCGCCCCGCGCCGGATGCTGATCGTGCTCGACAACTGCGAACACCTCGTCGCGGCCGCGGCCCACCTCGCCGAGACCCTGCTCGCCCAGTGCCCCGGGGTCACCATCCTGGCCACCAGCCGCGAACCCCTCGCCGTCCCGGGCGAGTTGGTGCGTCCCGTGGAGCCGCTGCCCGACCCCGTCGCGCTGCGGCTGCTCCAGGACCGGGGCGCGGCGGCCCGGCCCGGTTTCCGCACCGAGGACGATCCGGCCGCGTGCGCCGAGATCTGCCGGCGGCTCGACGGACTGCCCCTGGCGATCGAACTGGCCGCGGCGCGGCTGCGGCTGCTCACCCCACGGCAGCTCGCCGACCGCCTCGACGACCGCTTCCGCCTCCTGACCAGCGGCAGCCGTACGGCGCTGCCCCGGCAGCAGACCCTGCGAGCCGTCGTCGACTGGTCCTGGGACCTGCTCGACGCCCCCGAACGCACCGTGCTCGCCCGGCTGTCCGTCTTCGCCGGCGGCTGCGGTCTGACCGAGGCGGAGGCGGTGTGCGCGGACGCGGCCGGGGCGGTGCGCGGATATCCCGAAGCGGACGCGGAGCACGCGGAGACCGCGGAACACGAACGGCGCGCCGGGCGTGACGGGGCCGTGGAGCCCCGGGACGTGGCCGCGCTGCTCGGCTCCCTTGTCGATAAATCGCTGGTCGTCACCGCGCCCGGAGCGGGGCCCGGGGCGGACGGGGAGATGCGGTACCGGCTGCTGGAGACCGTCGCCGAGTACGCGGCCGAGCGGCTGGACGAGTCCGGCGAGCGGGCCGCGGTCGAACAGCGCCATCTGGTCGCCTACCGGGAGGTGGCCCGTACCGCCGATCCGCTGCTGCGCGGCCCCGCGCAGCGCCACTGGCTGGTCCGGCTGGAGACCGAGCACGAGAATCTGCGCACCGCGCTGCGCCGGGCCGTGGCCGCCCGCGACGAGCAGGAGGCGCTGTGCCTGGTGCTCTCGCTCGGCTGGTTCTGGCATCTGCGCGGCCACCGCGGCGAGGCGCGCCACTGGGCGACCGCCGCGGCCGACCTCGGGCCGAGCCCCTTCGCGCCGCCCGTGGCCCCCGCGCCGCCGCTGTACGTCAGCTGCACGGCCGCCCCGCCGCCGATGGAGCCCGAACTGCTGACGGAGGCGCGGCGGGGCGTGCGGCTGTACGCGCTGGCCAACATCGACGGCGACCTCCAGGCCATGGTGGGCGACGACACCCAGCGCGAGTTGGAGGGCATCGTCTCCGCCTACCGGCCGGGGCTGCCCCAGACCTGCCGTCTCCCGGGCATCCTGTGGTTCTTCGCGGTGATCCTCAAGGGGGACTTCGTCCTGCTGCGGGAGATGGCCGACGAGGCGGTGCGCACCTGCCGGGAGCTGGACTACGCCTGGGAGCTGGCGTTCACCCTCCAGCTGCGGGCCAAGTTCTACCGGGAGCGGAGCGGCGAGCACCAGGACGCGACCACCCGCGACGCCGACGAAAGCCTGGCGATCTTCCGCAGGCTCGGTGACGTATGGGGCGAGGCGGAGGCGCTGGCCGGCCGCGGCGAGACCTGGGAGAAGCGCGGCGAGGGCGCGGCCGCGGCCGCGGACTACCGCGCGGCGATCCGCTGCGCCCAGGAGCTCGGGGCCCATGACCAGGTGACGTTCCTGCGGTCCCGGCTGGCCGGGCTGTTCGTGGAGTTCGGCGACGAGGAGAAGGCCGCCGAGGGCGAGCGGATGCTGCGCGAGGTGGTCGAGCAGGGGCAGCACGCGGGCGCCGAGGCGCTGTCGTACGCCCGGATCCATCTGGCGCAGCGCTACGGCACCACGGGCCGCCTCGCGGAGGCGCGGACCCTTCTGTCCACCCTGCACGGGGAGTTCGAGCACCGGGCGCTGCGGATGTTCGAGGGCATGGTGGAGGGGATGCTGGCCTGGCTGGAGCTGCTGGAGGGACGGCCGGGCGACGCCCTGACGACCGTGCGCGGTGCGCTGGCCAAGACCACCGGCCGGATGACGGAGATGGTCGCGCCGTTCATCCCGGTGACCCATCTGCTGACCGCCGCCGAGGCGCTGAGCGGCCTCGGCGGGGTGGAGCGGGCTCGGGCGGCGCGGCTGCTGGGGGCGTACGACGCGCTGCGCAAGCCCCGGCAGTACCGGGTCTCCGCCAGTGAGCGGGCGCGCCGGGAGCGGACCGAGGCCGTGGTGCGGGCCGAGCTCGGGGACGCCGCGTACGGGCGGGCCCATGCCGAGGGCGGCGGCCTCACCCTGGACGAGGCCATCGCGCTGGTCTGATCCGGCCGGTGAGCGGGTCCGGGAAGCACGGGGAGCGAGGACACGACGACCGGCCGGGCGCCCCCCCGTAGGGCGCGCCCGGCCGGTGGCTCGAGACCGTGGACCGTCAGGTGGTCTTGTTGCGGAACTTGCGCACCGCGAGCGGCGCCACGAGCACCGTGATGGCCACCGTCCAGCTCAGGGTCACCGTCACCGGTTCGGCTATCGCGCCATGGCCGCTGGTCAGCGCCCGTGCGGCGTCCGCGAGGCGGGACAGCGGGTTGTAATCGGTGAAGGACCGCAGCCAGTCCGGCATGGTGGCGGTCGGGGCGAAGATGGACGAGCCGAACTGCAGGGGCATGATCACCAGGAAGCCCATGCCGCTGACCGCCTGCGGGGTGGGCAGCGACATGCCCAGCAGCATGAAGATCCAGGTGAGCGAGGATCCGAAGAGCACGGCCAGCGCCACCGCGGCCAACAGCTCCAGCGGCCCGGTCTTGAGCTCGAAGCCCATGATGAAGCCCATGATCAGCAGGATGATGGTGGACACCAGCATCCGGCCGCACTCCACGACCAGCTTGGCGATCAGCACCGAGGAGCGGGCGATCGGCAGCGTGCGGAAGCGATCCATGACGCCCTTGTTGAAGTCGTCATTCACACCGCTGCCGATCGACATCGCGATGTTGAGTCCGCCCATCGCCATCAGGCCGGGGATGAAGTAGTTGACGTACTCGGAGCGGTTGCCGCCCGTCATCGCGCCGCCGAAGACATAGGTGAACAGCAGCGCGAAGACGATCGGCATCAGCAGGGCGTCGAACATCGCGAACGGTTCGTACCTGATCTGCAGGGTGTTGCGCCGCACCAGCGCGCCGATGTGGCGCAGATTGGCGCGGAGGCCGATCCGGCCGTCGCTCTTTCCCCGTACGGGCGCGGTCATCGTGGCCGTACTCACGCGGCGACCTCTTCCAGCGTCTTGTCGTCCTGCGGTGCGGACGCCTTCCGGCCGGTGATGGCCAGGAAGACCTCGTCCAGGCTGGGCATATGGGTGTCGATCCCGGCGATCGCGAAACCGCGCTCACCGAGCAGACCGATCAGGGCGGTCAGCTGCTCGTCGCTGACGATGGGCACACTGACCTGGCCCTCCTCCACATCGGCGGTCGCGTTGCCGATGCCGTCGAGACCCGCCTGGGTGATGGCACCGACCATGCGGTGCACCTCGCCGGGGTCGGACGGGCGGATCTGCAGCGTGCGGCCGCCGACCTTGGCCTTGAGCTCGTGCACCCGGCCTTCGGCGATGACCCTGCCCCGGTCGACCACCGTCAGGTTGTCGGCGAGCTGCTCGGCCTCCTCCATGTACTGCGTGGTCAGCAGCACGGTGGCCCCGTCGGAGACCATCCGCCGGACCTCGTCCCACACCTCGTTGCGCGAGTGCGGGTCCAGACCGGTCGTCGGCTCGTCCAGATAGAGCACCGAGGGCCGGCCGATCATGGACGCGGCCAGGTCGAGCCGACGGCGCATACCGCCGGAGTAGGTGCGCACGCGCCGCTTGCCGGCCTCGGTGAGCGAGAACCGCTCGAGCAGGGCGTCCGCCCGCGCCCGGGCCTCCTTGCGGGAGAGATCGAGCAGCCGCCCGATCATGTAGAGGTTCTCCCAGCCGGGGAGCTTCTCGTCGACCGAGGCGTACTGCCCGGTCAGCCCGATGGTGCGGCGCAGCTGCCGGGGCTGGCGCACCACGTCGTACCCGGCCACCACCGCGGTGCCGGCGTCCGGCACCAGCAGGGTGGACAGACAGCGGACAAGCGTCGTCTTACCAGCGCCATTGGGGCCCAGCACACCGAGGACGGTGCCCTCCGGCACGTCCAGATCCACTCCGTCGACGGCCTTGGTGTCACCGAAGTGCTTGACCAGCCCCCGTACTTCGACGGCGTTGCCGTCCCTGATCCTCTGTTCCCGCGTCATGCGCCCAGGATGACAGCCGCCACCGACAGACCGCCGACAAGCGGCAGACAGCCCGCCGACGGGGGAAGATCGGCGGGCTGTCGTTGTACCGCAGTGGCTCGTGGTGGCCGGTGGTCGCTGGTGCCTGGTGCCTGGTGGCCGTGGTGCCTAGTGGAAGGAGTGCTCCTCGGCCGGGTAGGCCCCGCCGACGACGTCCTCCGCGAAGGCCCGTGCCGCGTCGCCCAGGCCCTGGCGCAGCTGTGCGTACTGCTTGACGAAGCGCGGCACCCGGCCGTCGGTCATGCCCGCCATGTCCGTCCACACCAGGACCTGGGCGTCGCATTCGGACCCGGCGCCGATGCCGATGGTGGGGATGTGCAGCGAGCGGGTCACCTCGGCGGCCAGCTCGGCCGGGACCAGCTCCAGGACGACCGCGAAGGCGCCCGCGTCCTGGACCGCCTTGGCGTCCCGCAGCAGCTGCTGGGCCGCCTCCTCGCCGCGCCCCTGGACCGGATAGCCGCCGTAGGCGTTGACGGACTGCGGGGTCAGGCCCACATGCGCCATGACCGGGATGCCGGACTGGACCAGCAGCTCGATCTGCTGGGCCGAGCGCTCCCCGCCCTCCAGCTTCACCGCGCCCACGCCCGCCTCCTTGACCAGGCGGGTGGCGTTGCGCAGCGCCTGCACCGGGCCCTCCTGGTACGAGCCGAAGGGCAGATCGCCGACGACCAGGGCGCGCCGGGTGCCGCGCACCACGGCGGCGGAGAGCAGCGCGATCTCGTCCATGGTGACGGGGACGGTGGACTCATAGCCCAGGTGGCAGTTGCCCATCGAGTCGCCGACCAGCAGCACCGGGATGCCCGCCTGGTCGAAGACGGACGCGGTCATCGCGTCGTAGGCGGTGAGCATCGGCCACTTCTCGGCGCGCTCCTTGGCGGCCGCGATGTCACGGACGGTGATGCGGCGGGAGCTCGTGCCCCCGTAGAGGGCCTTCTCGGACTGCTTCTGCGCAGGACTGACGTGCGTCATCGCTACGGCTCCTGTTCATCATCTCGAGGCGCCCTGACGGCGTCCCCGGACCAACCCCATGCTGGCACGGCTCCTGCCGGGGCGAAAGTGGGCCCGGATCCCCCGGGCGGTGGCCTTGACCACCTTTTCGCGGGCCCCCTCTCCGGGCCCCCTCCCCGGGCCCCTTCTCCGGCCGTCGGCCAAAAGCCTCGCAAAGATCTTCCAATACGATACGGTCTCGTATCGTATTGCGCCTAGCCTGGGCGGCATGGCCTCCCCATCCAGCACCCAGGGCGCCCCGGACGGGTCCGGCGTCCCCGAGGCGATCTACCGCAGACGCTGGGCGATCCTCGTCGTCCTGATGTTCAGCGTCCTGGTGGTCGTCCTCGACAACTCGATACTCAACGTGGCGATGAAGACCATCGCCTCGCCCAAACCCACCGGGCTCGGGGCCACCCAGAGCCAGCTCGAGTGGGCGATCAACTCCTACACGCTGGTCTTCGCCGGGCTGCTGTTCACCGCGGGCATCCTCGGCGACCGGATCGGCCGTAAGAAGGTCCTGCTCGGCGGGATGGTGGTGTTCGGCGCGGGCTCGGTGCTCGCCGCCTTCTCCGGTTCGCCCGGTGAACTCATCGGCTTCCGGGCGCTCATGGGCCTCGGCGCCGCCTTCGTGATGCCCGCGACCCTCGCCATCCTGGTCAATGTCTTCGAACGCGAGGAACAGGCCAAGGCCATCGGCATCTGGGTCGCCGCGGTGGGGCTGGCCATCGCCATCGGCCCGATCACCGGCGGTCTGCTGCTGGAGCACTTCTGGTGGGGCTCGGTCTTCTTCGTCAATGTGCCGATCGTGATCGTCGGACTGATCGCGATGGTGCTGCTCGTCCCCGACTCCAGGGACCCCGCGCCCGGCCGGGTCGACCCACCGGGCGTGCTGCTGTCCGTCGTCGGGCTCGTGCTGCTGGTCTACGGCATCATCAAGGGCGGCCAGCTCGCCGACTTCACCGACGCCCAGGTGCTGGGCTCCATCGCCGCCGGGCTCGCCGTCCTGGTCCTGTTCGTGCTGCACGAGAAGCGCAGCGACCACCCGGCCATCGACATCGGCTACTTCCGCAACCCGGCCTTCTCCGCCGCCATCGGCGCCGTCGCCCTGGTCTTCTTCGCCCTCATGGGCGTGACCTTCTTCATGGTCTTCTACACCCAGAGCGTGCGCGGCTACAGCGCGCTCGAATCCGGGCTGCTGATCCTGCCGCTGGCCGTGGCACAGCTGATCTTCGCCCCCCGCGCCCGGCTGGTCGTCGAGCGGTTCGGCGCCCGTGCGGTGTGCACCGGCGGCATGCTGCTGGTGGCCGCCACCATGTCGGGGTTCCTGCTGCTGGGCGTGGACACCCCGATCGTCGTGCTCGAGCTGCTGTTCTTCGCCCAGGGCGCCGGAATGGCGCATATCATGCCGCCGGTGACCACCGCGATCATGCAGGCGCTGCCGCGCCAGAAGGCCGGCTCCGGCTCGGCGCTCAACAACACCTTCCGGCAGGTCGGCGGCGCGCTCGGGGTCGCCGTGCTCGGTTCGGTGCTCTCCTCCACCTACCGCGAGGGCATCCGGGACACCCTGGCCGCCGTGCCCGGACTCCCCGACTCCGTACGGGCCTCGGCGGGCGAGTCCGTCGAGGCCACGCTGGGGGTCGCCGAGAAGCTGGGGCCCAGGGGCCAGGAGCTGGTGGGCCCCGCGCAGGACGCCTTCGTCCACGCCATGCATGTCACCGCCCTCGGCTCGGCGGGCGTCGCCCTCTTCGGCGCGCTGGTGGTCCTCGCCTTCCTGCCCGGCAAGGGCGCCTCCGGCGAGGCCCCCGACAGCGGGCGGCCGCATCCGCGGAAGGAGGCGTCGGCCGACCGATGACCGCACCGGAGAGCTCCGCGCCCAGACTTCGCGGACGCCCCCGCAGCCCCGCCGCCGACGCCGCGATCATCGAGGCCGCGCTGCGGCTGCTGGAGGAGGGCGCCTCGGTCGGCGGGCTGTCGATCGAGGGGATCGCCCGCGAGGCGGGTGTCGGCAAGGCCACCGTCTACCGCCGCTGGCCCGGTAAGGACGCGCTGATGCTCGATGTGCTGCGCTCCCTGGAGGAGCCCAGCCCCGAGCCGGCCGGGGTCTCGGTGCGTGACGACCTCGTCACCGTCCTGGAGTTCATGCGCCGCCGCGGGCTCGCCAAGCGCCACTCCGCCCTGCTGCGCAATGTCATCACCCAGATGCACGCGCACAAGGAGCTGTGGCGGGCCTACGACGAGAACGTCATAGCGGCCCGCCGCGCGACCCTGCGCGCCGTGCTGCGGCGGGGGCGGGAGAGCGGTGAGATCCGCGCCGATGTGGATCTGGAGCTGCTCGCCGACCTCTTCACCGGCCCCATGCTCGCCCGCGCCATGCTCCACGAGTGGAAGGAACTCCCCGACGGGCTGGCCGAGCGGATCGTCGACACGGTCCTGGAAGGGGTCTCCCCACGCGGCTGAGCGGTTTGTGCCTGTTGTGTCACAACACCCCCTCCCGCGCCGGGATGTGGAACTCCCGGCCGCCGACCCGACGTCCTCGGACGCGAGACGCCCCCGGGGGCGTCCGGAAAAGCCCTGGTCATCACCTAGGGTCGTAGCCAAGGCGCGGCAGTTGAGGCAGTGAGGGACGACGAATGACGCAGGCGTACACGCAGGAGACGGGACAGCTCGGGGACGCGCCCGGGCGATCGGGATCCCGGATCGGCCGCCTGCTCGACCGGTTCCGGGACGATCGCGGCATCTGGCGGCGCGGACTGGTGCTGGCGGCGATCGCGATCCTGCTCGCCCTGGTCATGATCTTCCACGCCGACATCCCCAACCGGGTGGGCAACCTCGGCTCCCTGCTGGAGACCTTCCTGCCGTGGCTGGGCCTGGCCCTGCCGGTGCTGCTGGTGCTCGGTCTGGTGCGGCGGTCGGCGAGCGCCGTGCTCGCGCTGGTGCTGCCCGTCGCCGTCTGGCTGAACCTCTTCGGCGGGCTGATGTTCTCCGACAAGTCCGGCAGCGGCGGTGAGCTGACCGTCGTCACCCACAACGTCAACGCGGAGAACCCCGACCCGACCGGCACCGCCGAGGACGTGGCCGGCTCGGGCGCCGATGTGGTGGCCTTGGAGGAGCTGACGGGCGATGCCGTGCCCACGTACGAGCGGGCCCTGGCGGGGACTTACCGCTACCACACCGTGCAGGGCACGGTGGGGCTGTGGAGCAAGTACCCGCTGTCCGGCACCAAGCCCGTGGACATCAAGCTGGGCTGGACGCGGGCGCTGCGCACCACCGTCGCCACCCCGCGCGGTGAGGTCGGTGTCTATGTGGCCCATCTGCCCTCGGTGCGCGTGAAGTTCAACGCGGGTTTCACCGCCGGGCAGCGCGACGCCAGCGCCGAGGCGCTGGGCCAGGCCATCTCCCGGGAACGGCTCCGCAAGGTGATCCTGCTCGGCGATCTGAACGGCACGATGAACGACCGGGCGCTGGCCCCCGTCACCGCGCAGATGCGGTCCGCCCAGGGCGCGGCGGGCGACGGCTTCGGCTTCAGCTGGCCGGCCTCGTTCCCGATGGCGCGGATCGACCAGATCATGGTGCGGGGCGTGGATCCGGTCGCGGCGTGGGCGCTGCCCAAGACCGGCAGCGATCACCTTCCGCTGGCGGCGTCGGTCGACTACTGAGCCGTGAGCCCCTTGGCGGGCGGGTGACTCAGCTCACGGCCCATCCGGCGAGATCTTACGTGCCGTTCATCTTGAGGATCTCCTCGGGAACATCCGGCGTGAGAGACTTTGTTCAGCTAGAGAACATACGCATCCTCTGCACGTTTCTCCTTCGTTTGAAAGGTCTCTCATGCCCCTGGCCCTGCTCGCCCTTGCTGTGAGCGCCTTCGGCATTGGTACTACCGAGTTCGTGATGATGGGCTTGCTGCCCAATGTCGCCGGCGATCTGGACACCTCGGTGCCCACCGCCGGATACCTCGTCTCCGCCTATGCCATCGGGGTCGTGGTGGGCGCTCCGCTGCTGACCGCCCTCGGTTCCCGGATCCCGCGCAAGCGGATGCTCGTGTTGCTCATGGCGCTCTTCACGGTGGGCAACCTCGCCTCCGCCCTCGCCCCCAACTTCGGGCTGCTGATCGCGGGCCGGGTGCTCGCCGGGCTGCCCCACGGCGCGTTCTTCGGCGTCGGCGCGGTGGTCGCCTCGCGGCTGGTGTCCGAGGACCGGCGGGCCCGCGCGGTCGCCACCATGTTCCTCGGGCTGACCATCGCCAATATCGTCGGCGTCCCGGTGGCCACGCTGCTCGGCCAGAACCTCGGCTGGCGTGCGACCTTCCTCGTGGTCTCCGCGATCGGCGTGGTCGCGATGGCCGCGCTCGCCCGGCTCGTCCCGCAGGTCTCCCATGAGCAGCACGGCGGCCTGCGCCAGGAGCTCGGCGCGCTGCGCGACCGGCAGGTCATCCTCGGGCTGCTCACCGCCGTCTTCGGCTTCGCCGGCGTCTTCGCCGTCTACAGCTACCTCGCCTCGATGATGACCGAGGTCACCGGGTTCGGTGAGTCGACGGTCACCCTGGTGCTGGCGCTGTTCGGCATCGGCATGACGCTGGGCGCCCTGGTCGCCGGTCCGCTGACCGACCGGGCACTGCGCCCGACGCTCTACGGCTCGCTGGCGGCACTCGCGGTCACGCTCGTGGCCTTCGACTTCACGGTGCATGTGAAGTGGGCGGCGCTGGTGTCGGTCGTGGTGCTGGGTGCGGTCGGCTTCATGACCACCACCCCGCTGCAGATGCTGGTGATGAACAAGGCCCAGCACGCCCCGACGCTGGCCTCCGCCTCCAACCACTCCGCGTTCAACCTGGCCAACGCCGGTGGCGCGTGGCTGGGCGGCGTCGCCATCGCGGCGGGCTGGGGCTGGACCTCCCCGACGCTGGTCGGCGCGGTGCTCGCGGTGATCGGTCTCGCGATAGCGCTGATCGCGGGGCGGACCGACCGGGCTCCGGCGGGTGGCTCGCGGGTTGTTGCGAGCAGTGAGTCGATGCCGCAGATGTCCGAGGTGCGCTGAGCGACGGGGGTCCGGCGGATCTTTCCCCCACCCCGCCCCTCCCCGAACCCGGGGGCCGCCCCCGGCCCCCGCCCGGGGCTCCGCCCCAGGACCCCGCCCGGGGCTCCGCCCCAGGACCCCGGCCGGGGCTCCGCCCCAGGACCCCGGCCGGGCTCCGCCCCAGGACCCCGGCCGGGGCTCCGCCCCAGGACCCCGGCCGGGGCTCCGCCCCAGGACCCCGGCCGGGGCTCCGCCCCAGGACCCCGGCCGGGGCTCCGCCCCAGGACCCCGCCCGGGGCTCCGCCCCAGGACCCGCCCGGGGCTCCGCCCCAGGACCCGCCCGGGGCTCCGCCCCAGGACCCCGCTCCTCAAGCGCCGGAGGGGCTGATTGGTTCCGCCCCGGCCGGGGCTTGGCCCCAGACCCCGGCCGGGGCTCCGGCCCAGGACCCCGTTCCTCAAGCGCCGGAGGGGCTGGTTGGTTCCGCCCCGGCCGGGGATTCGCCCCGGGGGGCCTGGCTGCGGCCCCCGGCCGGGGCTTGGCCCCGGACCCCGACTGGGGCTTCGTGCTGGATCCCGGGGCCGGGGCTCCGCCCCCGACTTCGGAACTGGGGCTCCGCTCGGCCCCGGAATTGCGGCTCCGCCCCCGACCCGGGGCCCCGGGCGGGAAACCCCTGCGACTCGGCCGAGCCAATCCAGCCCCTCCGGCGCTTGAGGAGCGGGGTTCAGGGGCGGAGCCCCGGTCGGGGGCTGGGGCGGAGCCCCAGTTTCGGGAAGGGGCGGGGAGGGGAACAGCCCGCCGCAGGCGTCACGCCCCGTCGCACACCCCTAAGCGCCCGCTGGACACGTTGCCGGGGCAGACCGCCCCGGATCCCGTCTCGCTTGACTTTGACACCCATGTGAGGCTTTAGCGTCCCGGTCATCAGCCGCGAGACGTAAGGACACCACCCGATGACCAGCACCTCACCCCTCGCCCGCATCGTCCGGGGCGCCGGCCCCGGGCTGTTGCTCGCCCACGGCGGGACCGGCTCCATCGACGGGAACTACGGCCCGATCCTGGACGGCCTCGCCGAGCGCCACCGCGTGGTCGGCCCCGACTACCCCGGCTCCGGCCGCACCCCGCGCGCGAGCGGGCCGCTGGATCTGGACACCCTCGCCGACCAGCTGGTGGCCGCCGCCGTGGAGCAGGGGCTGGACACCTTCGCCATCGCCGGATATTCGCTCGGCGGCCCGGTCGCCCTGCGTGCCGCCACCCGCCATCCGGAGCGGGTCACCGCCCTGGTCCTGACCGCGACCTTCGCCCAGCCCAGCGCCCGGATGCGGCTCCTGGTCGAGGACTGGCTGCGCCATCTGCGCTCGGACGACCAGGAAGCGACCGCCCGCTGGGCGGCGCTCATCGGGGCGGGCGCGCCCTATCTGGACCGGATGACGCCCGACCAGCTCGCCATGGTGATCAAGGGTGCCCGCGCCTCCGTACCGCCCGGCGCGATCGACCAGGTCGAACTGGTCGGCCGGGTCGACGTCCGCGAGGACCTGGGCCGGATCCGGGTGCCCAGCCTGGTGATCTCCACGACCCTGGACACGATGGCCACGCCGTACCACCACCGCCAGGTCGCGGACGGGATCCCCGGCGCCCGCTTCGCCGAGCTGGAGTCCGGTCACCTGCCGTTCGTGGAGGCGCCCGATGAGTGGCTGGGGCTGATCAGGACGTTCCTGGACGCCCAGCATGCGTAGCCCACAGGGCAGCTCCTGCTCACTGGGCCCCGCCCCCTCACCGGCTCAGGTGCGCTCGCGCCAGCGGTTGGTGATGGGCAGCCGGCGGTCCTTGCCGAAGCCCTTCGCGGAGATCTTCGTGCCCGGCGGGTACTGCCGGCGCTTGTACTCGGCCGTGTCCACGAGCCGCAGGATCCGGGTCACCAGCGGATCGTCGTACCCCGCCGCCACGATGTCCTGACGCCCCTGGTCACGGTCGACGTACAGCTCCAGGATCCGGTCGAGGATCTCGTAGTCGGGAAGCGAGTCGGTGTCGACCTGACCGGGGCGCAGCTCGGCGCTCGGCGGCTTGGTGATCGAGTTCTCGGGGATGGGCGGGGTCTGGCCCCGCTCTTCCGCCGCGCGGTTACGCCATTTCGCCAGGCGGAAGACCGACGTCTTGTAGACGTCCTTGATCGGGCCGTACGCGCCGACCGAGTCCCCGTAGAGCGTGGAGTAGCCGCAGGCCAGCTCGGACTTGTTGCCCGGGGCGAGGACGATATGGCCCTCCTGGTTGGAGATCGCCATCAGCATCGTGCCGCGCAGCCGCGACTGCAGGTTCTCCTCGGCCAGCCCGGTGAGCTGCAGGGAGCCCATATAGGCGTCGAACATCGGGGCGATCGAGACCGTGCGGAAGTTGAGCCCGGTGCGCCGCGCCAGCTCGGTGGCGTCGGCGACGGAGTGCTCGGAGGAGTAGCGCGAGGGCATCGCGACGCCGTACACGTTCTGCGCGCCGACCGCGTCACAGGCGATGGCGGCCACCAGCGCGGAGTCGATGCCGCCGGAGAGCCCGATCAGCACACTGCTGAAGCCGTTCTTCGCCGCGTAGGCCCGCAGCCCCACGACCAGCGCCGTGTAGACCTCCTCGTCGTCGCCGAGCCGCTCGGCCTCGCCGCCCGCGAGCTCCGGTTCGTAAGCGGGCAGCGGGTCGGCGGAGAGGGTGACATGGTCGATGCGCAGCCCGTCGTCCACGACCCCCTCGGGGACGGAGTCCGGGTCGGCGGCCGGCAGCTCGAGGTCGAGCAGCACACAGCCCTCGGCGAACTGCGGGGCGCGCGCGATGACTTCGCCATCCCGGTCCACCACGATCGAGTCGCCGTCGAAGACCAACTCGTCCTGGCCGCCGATCATCGCCAGATACGCGGTGGTGCAGCCCGCCTCCTGGGCCCGCTTGCGCACCAGGTCCAGCCGGGTGTCGTCCTTCTCCCGCTCGTACGGCGAGGCGTTGATCGACAACAGCAGCCCGGCCCCGGCCGAACAGCTGGCCGGCACCCGGCCGCCGTCCTGCCACAGGTCCTCGCAGATGGCGAGCGCGACGTCGATGCCGTGGACGCGCACCATGGGCAGGGAGTCGCCGGGCACGAAGTAGCGGAACTCGTCGAAGACGCCGTAGTTCGGCAGATGGTGCTTGGCGAAGGTCAGGGCGACCGTGCCGCGGTGCAGCACGGCTCCCGCGTTCTGCGGTGAGCCGGCCGGCTGGCCGTAGCGCCGGGCGCGCTCGCTGCGGTCGAGATAGCCGACGACCACCGGCAACTCGCCAAGACCCTCGGCGTTCAGCCGCTCGGCGAGCGCGTGCAGCGCCGCGCGCGACGCCTCGACGAAGGACGAGCGCAGCGCCAGGTCCTCGACGGGGTAGCCGGTCAGCACCATCTCGGGGAACGCCACCAGATGGGCGCCCTGCTCGGCGGAGTGCCGGGTCCAGTGGAGTATCGACTCGGTGTTGCCGTCGAGGTCTCCGACGGTCGAGTCGATCTGGTTCAGAGCGAGGCGAAGTTGAGGCACGCGCCCAGTGTAATCGTCTGTCTGACGCGATAGCCGGGGGTGTCTGCCTTCTCACGCCTGCGGCCTGGTCGCGCGCCGCCGGCCCTCTCGCGCCTGCGGCCCTCTCGCGCCTGCGGCCCTCTCGCGCCTGCGGCCCTCTCGCGCCTGCGGCCCTCTCGCGCCTGCGGCCCTTTCGCGCCTGCGGCCCTCTCGCGCCTGCGGCCCTCTCGCGCCTGCGGCCTTCTCGCGCGCCGCCGGTCTTCTCCTGGGCCGTCCGCTTCCTCGCGCGCCGCCGGCCTCCCCGCGCCGGACGGCCGCGCCGGGGCGGATCCCGCCCGGCCCCTCGCCTCCGGGGCCGGGCCGTCCCGGACGCCGCGGCTACTTCTGGTAGCCGAGGATGGTCATCATCCCGGACTCCGAGTGGTAGACGTTGTGGCAGTGGACCATCCACAGCCCCGGATTGTCGGCGTCGAGATCCACGTTCACCTTGTGGTGCGGCCGCAGGATCGTGGTGTCCTTACGGGGGCCGCCGTCCGGCAGCCCGAAGGTGTGGCCGTGCAGATGCATCGGATGCCACATGTCGGTGCCGTTGATGAAGGAGATCCGCACCCGCTCACCGGCCCGCACCGGATAGCGCTGCGTGGGGTCGTACGGCCGGCCGTTGATCGCCCAGTCGAAGCGCCGCATCGAGCCGGTGAGCCGCATCCGGATGATCCGGTCGGGCTCCTTGGGCGTCAGGCGCACGTCCTCCGCCGCCTTCAGCCGGTCCGCGGTGAGCAGCTCGCCGTCCAGCTCCTTGGGGCGGGGGAACTTCACCGGGCTCTTGCCGCGGGTGCGCAGCACCGCCATCGCGGAGCGCCCCTTGCCCTCGGCGAGGACGGCGAGCGGGAAGATCCCGTCCTTGACGGTCACCAGCACGTCGTAGCGCTCGCCCATGCCCAGCAGCAGCGCGTCCGTCTTGGCCGGTACGACGGGGTAGCCGTCGGTGTGGGTGACGGTCATCCGGTGGCCGCCGAGGGCGACGCGGAAGGCGGTGTCACCGCCCGCGTTGATGAGGCGGATGCGGATCCGGTCGCCGCGCTTGGCGCGGAAGACCTGCGGGGACTCCGGGCTGCGCCCGTTGACCAGGTAGTAGGGGTAGGTGACATTGCCCGCGTGGCCGCCCAGCAGCTCGCTCTCCATGGGCGCGGCGGGCGCGGCCTTCTTGGGCGCCGCGGGCCGGGACAACGGTCGGGCCGCGGCGCGCTTCGCGGCGCCCGCCGCCGTGCCTTTGGCCGCGCCCTTGGCGGCTCGGTCGCCGCCGTCGCCCATGGAGCCCATGGAGTGGCCGCCCTTGCCGCCCTTGCCGCCGTTCAGCCGCTCGAGCTCCGTGTCCGGAGTGCGGCCGCCCACTCCGTCGAGCCAGTCGTCGAGGACGACGACCCACTCCTTGTCGTACTTCAGCGGCTCCTGGGGATCCTCCACGATCAGCGGTGCGTACAGCCCCCGGTCCAGCTGGGCGCCCGAGTGCGGATGGACCCAGTAGGTGCCCGGGTAGAACGCGGTGAAGCGGTAGTCGAAGGCGGCGCCGGTCTTGACCGGGCGCTGGGTCACCCCGGGGACGCCGTCCATGTCGTTGCGCAGCCGGATGCCGTGCCAGTGCAGCGTGGTGGGCTGTGGCAGGTTGTTGGCGAGGGTGAGGGCGATCGTGTCGCCCGCGGTCACCCGGATCTCCCGGCCCGGCACCTGGTCCTCGTACGCCCAGGACGCCACCTTGCGGGCGCCGATGTCCAGGGTGGTCGCGGTGGCGGTCAGCCGGAACGTCCGCACGGGGCCGGGGCCCCGACGCTGCTCGGTCGCGGCGACCTCCGGGCCGTGCGGGGAGATGTACTCCGCCGGGGCGTCCTCCGCGGGGGCGCCGGCCCGGGCGGGGGCGCCCATCGCGTTGCTGTCCATTCCGTCGTGGCCCGCGGTCCGGGGGTGGGGGCCGGGGGAGCCACAGGCCGCGAGCAGACCGCTGCCCGCGGCGGCGATGCCCGTGCCGAGCACGGCACGGCGAGTCTTTTCGTGCATGAGTCAGTACCCCAATGCTGATGTGTGCCGGATGCGTGAGGGTCGGCGCGTCCGCCGCCCCGCCGGAAGGGCGGGCGGCCGACGCGCCGCTCTATGCGACGCATCAGCGGTCGGCTGTGGGGTGAGGGGCCTTGGTGCACCGCCGCCTCCATCTGACCGTTCAGATCATCATCTGACCGTTTGATCATCGTGATAGTCGGCACCCTACCCCCAAGGGGTATGGAGCTCCCGCAGGCGCCACGGTGGGCACGGAACGTCCGGGGCCGGGACCGGCCGGGTGAAAGTACGATGCACACATCGTGGTGCGGCTGAGGGAAGACCGGAGAGCCCGGACGAAACCTCCGTGTAATCCCGCCGCGTGATACTGGGCTGCGGAAGGTGCCCCGCGCCCGCAAAAAGAGCCGTTTGACCTGCAAGGATAGGGGACCATGGATAAGCAGCAGGAGTTCGTGCTCCGCACGCTCGAAGAGCGCGACATCCGGTTCGTGCGGCTCTGGTTCACCGATGTGCTCGGCTTCCTGAAGTCCGTGGCCGTCGCGCCGGCCGAACTCGAGGGCGCCTTCGACGAAGGCATCGGCTTCGACGGCTCCGCGATCGAGGGCTTCGCCCGGGTCTACGAATCCGACATGATCGCCAAGCCGGACCCCGGGACGTTCCAGATCCTGCCCTGGCGCGCCGAGGCCCCCGGGACCGCCCGGATGTTCTGCGACATCCTGATGCCGGACGGCTCACCGTCCTTCGCCGACCCCCGCTTCGTCCTCAAGCGCATCCTCGCCAAGACCTCCGACCTCGGGTTCACCTTCTACACCCACCCCGAGATCGAGTTCTTCCTGCTCAACCAGAAGCCGGTGGACGGCAGCCGCCCGGTGCCCGCCGACTCCTCCGGCTACTTCGACCACACCCCGCAGAACATCGGCATGGACTTCCGCCGCCAGGCGATCACCATGCTCGAATCGATGGGCATCTCGGTCGAGTTCTCCCACCACGAGGGCGCCCCCGGCCAGCAGGAGATCGACCTGCGCTACGCCGACGCGCTCTCCACCGCCGACAACATCATGACCTTCCGCCTGGTCATGAAGCAGGTCGCGCTGGAGCAGGGCGTACAGGCCACGTTCATGCCCAAGCCGTTCTCCGAATTCCCCGGCTCCGGCATGCACACCCACCTCTCCCTCTTCGAGGGCGACCGCAACGCGTTCTACGAGTCCGGCTCCGAGTTCCAGCTCTCCAAGGTGGGCCGCTCCTTCATCGCGGGGCTGCTCCGCCACGCCGGGGAGATCTCCGCCGTGACCAACCAGTGGGTCAACTCCTACAAGCGCATCTGGGGCGGCTCCAAGCGCACCGCCGGCGCGGGCGGCGAGGCCCCCTCCTACATCTGCTGGGGCCACAACAACCGCTCCGCCCTCGTCCGCGTCCCCCTCTACAAGCCCGGCAAGACCGGCTCCACCCGCATCGAGGTCCGCTCCCTGGACGCCGGCGCCAACCCCTACCTGGCCTACGCGGTGCTGCTCGCGGCCGGGCTCAAGGGCATCGAGGGCGGCTATGAACTCCCGGCCGGCGCCGACGACGACGTCTGGGCCCTCTCCGACGCCGAGCGCCGCTCACTGGGCATCGAGCCGCTGCCGCAGAACCTGGGCGAGGCGATCGACCTGATGGAGCGCAGCGAACTGGTCGCGGAGACGCTCGGTGAGCATGTCTTCGACTTCTTCCTCCGCAACAAGAAACAGGAGTGGGAGGAGTACCGCTCCGAGGTGACCCCGTTCGAGCTGCGGAAGATGCTGCCGGTGCTGTAGCGGACGGGCGAGGGCGGGGCGCGGGCGCGCCCCGCCCTCGTCGGCCTGACCCCGCCCGGACCTGCCGCTTCGCCCTCGGGGTCGCTTAGGCTCGTCAGCGGCGCCTTTGATCATCGGTGTGCGTGGTCGAGCGGCGCGGAGTCGACCAGGGACGGAAGGCGGCGGGATGTCCGTACCGCAGGGACGCAGGAGCAGCAACGTCACCCGGCTGCTGCGGCACGGTTTCACCGACGCCTCGGCCGCCCAGCGGCTGCTGGACGCGCCCGAGCTGGCCTCGGTGCGCAGCGATTCGGTGCTGCTGGAGGCGCTCGGCGCGACCGCCGACCCGGATCTGGCGCTGCTCGGGCTGGTACGGCTCGTCGAGGCGCTGCCGGAGGACGAGGGGGAGGCGGGGAAGCCGAACGGCGGGCAGCGGGCCGGTTCGCGGCAGGCGCTGCTGGACACCCTCGTCACCGCCAAACCGCTGCGCGACCGGCTGCTCGGGGTGCTCGGCGCCTCCGAGGCGCTGGGCGACCACCTCGCCCGCCATCCGGGGGACTGGCACGCCCTGGTGACCTATGAGTCGGCCGATCTGCATCCGGCCACCCCCGAGTTCGAGCGGGCCCTGGCAGAGGGGGTCTGGGGCGCGCCCGGGGCGGGGCTGCCCCGGCCCGACGCGTTGCGCGTCGCCTACCGCCGGGCGCTGCTGGCCATCGCGGCCCGCGATGTGTGCGGCACCATCGACATCACCCAGACGGCCGCGGAACTGGCCGACCTGGCGACCGCGACGGTGCGGGCCGCGCTGGAGATCGCGGCCGAGGAGGAGCCGCAGGACGCCGCCGCCTGCAAGCTGGCCGTGATCGGCATGGGCAAATGCGGCGGCCGCGAGCTCAACTACGTCTCCGATGTGGACGTGATCTTCGTGGCGGAGGCGGTCGAGGGGGTCCAGGAGGACGAGGCGGTGCGGGCCGCCACCCGGCTCGCCTCCCGGCTGATGCGGGTCTGCTCCGATGTCACCGTCGAGGGCACCATCTGGCCCGTGGACGCCAACCTCCGCCCCGAGGGGCGCAACGGCCCGCTGGTGCGGACCCTCTCCAGCCATCTGGCGTACTACCAGCGCTGGGCCAAGACCTGGGAGTTCCAGGCGCTGCTGAAGGCCCGTCCGATGGCGGGTGACGCCGGGCTCGGCCAGGCGTATGTGGACGCCCTCGCGCCGATGGTCTGGCAGGCCGTCGAGCGCGAGAACTTCATCCCCGATGTGCAGCAGATGCGCCGCCGGGTGGTCGAGAACATCCCCGTCTCCGAGGTTGACCGCGAGCTGAAACTGGGCCCCGGGGGGCTGCGCGACGTCGAGTTCGCCGTCCAGCTGCTGCAGTTGGTGCACGGGCGCTCCGATGAGTCGCTGCGCAGCGGTACGACGCTGGACGCGCTCGCGGCCCTGGCCGCGGGCGGCTATGTGGGGCGCACCGACGCCGCCGCGCTGGACGCCGCGTACCGCTTTCTGCGCACCATGGAACACCGCCTCCAGCTCTACCGGCTGCGCCGCACCCATCTGATGCCCGAGGGCGAGGCCGATCAGCGCCGCCTCGGCCGGTCGCTGGGGTTCCGCACCGAGCCGGTCACCGAACTGGGCACCGCCTGGCGGCGGCACGCCCGCGAGGTGCGGCGGCTGCACGAGAAGCTCTTCTACCGGCCGCTGCTGGACGCCGTCGCCCAGCTCCAGCCCGGCGAGATCCGGCTCAGCCCCAAGGCGGCCGGTCAGCGCCTCACCGCCCTGGGGTACGCGGACCCGGCCGGAGCACTGCGCCATCTGGAGGCACTGGCCTCCGGTGTGACCCGAAAAGCGGCGATTCAGCGAACGTTGCTGCCGGTGCTGCTGGGCTGGTTCGCCGATTCCGCCGACCCGGATGCCGGGCTGCTGGGCTTCCGCAAGGTCTCGGACGCGCTTGGCAAGACGCCCTGGTACCTGCGGCTGCTGCGTGACGAGGGGGCCGCCGCCGAGAACCTGGCCCGGGTGCTCTCCGCCGGGCGGCTCGCCCCCGATCTGCTGCTGCGCGCCCCCGAGGCGGTCGCCCTGCTCGGCGACCCGGAGGGGCTGCGCCCGCGCGGCCGGGCCCATCTGGAGCAGGAGGTGCTGGCCGCCGTCGGCCGCGCCGACGGCGCCGAGCAGGCGGTCGCGGTGGCGCGCGGGGTGCGGCGGCGCGAGATGTTCCGTACGGCGGCCGCGGACGTCATCGAAAGCGCCCGGCTGGCCAACGGCGAGGCGCGCCCTACCGTGAGCTGGCCGCTGTCGGAGGAGCGGACGCCGGGCCGGGCCACGGGACCGACGATGACGGCGCCCGCCCCCGCGCCGGCCAGGGGCCCCGAGGTCCCCAGCGCCCTGCGGGAATCCGAACCCCATATGCCGGCCCGGCCCGCCGCCCCCGCCGCCGAACCGCCCGTGGACGCCGCGGCCCTGATCGACATGGTCGGCGACGCCCTCTCCGATCTGAACGCCGCGACCCTCGCCGGCGCCCTGCGCGCCGCCGTCCGCGACACCTGGGGCGATGAGCTGCCCACCCGCTTCGCCGTCATCGGCCTCGGCCGCTTCGGCGGCCATGAGCTCAGCTACGGCTCCGACGCGGATGTGCTCTTCGTCCATGAGCCGCGCGAGGGGGCCGACGAACAGGAGGCCGCCCGCGCCGCGTTCGCCGTGGCCAACGAGATGCGGCGGCTGCTCCAGCTCCCCACCGCCGATCCGCCCCTGCTCATCGACGCCGATCTGCGCCCCGAGGGCAAGTCCGGGCCGCTGGTGCGCACGCTGGGCTCGTACGCCGCCTACTACCGCCGCTGGTCGCTGGTGTGGGAGAGCCAGGCGCTGCTGCGCGCCGAACCGGTGGCGGGCGACCCCGGGCTCGGCCGGCGCTTCATCGAGCTGATCGATCCGCTGCGGTATCCGGCCGAGGGGCTGGGCGAGGACGCGATCCGCGAGATCCGGCGGCTCAAGGCCCGGATGGAGTCCGAGCGGCTGCCGCGCGGGGCCGACCCCACCACCCACGCGAAGCTGGGCCGGGGCGGCCTCAGCGATGTCGAGTGGACCGTCCAGCTGCTCCAGATGCGCCACGGCTGGGCCGAGCCCGGGCTGCGCACCACCCGCACCCGCGAGGCCCTGGCCGCCGCCCACGCCGCCGAGCTGATCTCCACCGAGGACGCCCAGACGCTGGACGAGGCATGGGTCCTCGCCAGCCGCGTCCGCAACGCCGTCATGCTGGTCCGCGGCCGCGCGGGCGACACCTTCCCGACGGACGTCCGCGAACTGGCCGCCGTGGGCCGCTACCTGGGCTACGGCCCGGGCCACGTCGGGGAGATGCTGGACGACTACCGCCGCATCACCCGCCGGGCGCGGGCGGTGGTGGAGCGGCTCTTCTACGACTACGAGAGCTGACGCCCGTCACGCTGCGCCCGTCACGGCTGCGCCCGTCACGTGGTGCGTGGCCCGTGGCGCGTGGCCCGTCCCGTGGCGCTGGCCGGGTCCGGCACCAGGATGCCCGTGGCGGGCGGCGGGGGCGGCCGTCACGACGCTCGTGGTGCGCGGCCGGGTCAACTGCCAGGGCGCCCGTGGTGCGCGGCCGCCTCAGCCGTCCGCGGGCAGGCGGATGCGCAGCGGGCCGCAGCCGATGCGGTCGGCCTCCGCCGCGACGAAGCGGGGAAGGAGCGTACGGATGTCGGCGGCGCGCCGGGCGCTGTCCGCCCGGATCAGGAAGGTGACCGGGCCGGTCTGGCACTCGGCCTGGAACAGCCCCATGTCGTCGCGGACGAAGCCGTATCCGTCCTGGTCACCGGCCTTGACCGGGTCCTTGGCGCCGTCCGTGGACAGTTGCGCGTAGAGCATCGCGAGCCGTGGATCCTCCACCGTCATCAGCCGCAGTCCGGGATGGTGGAAGAGCACCCGGCGGTCGCAGGTGCGCACCGGCCCCGCGCCCCGGGTCACCAGGGTGCGGCCCAGCGCACTGTGCCCGTACCCGCGGGGGAGCGGCAGCCCCTCGATGCCGCACATGGCGTCCTTCTTCTCGTCCAGGAACCGTGGCGGCTCCGGTATCCGGCCGGTCGGATCGGCGATGGTGCCCGTGCACCCCTTCTCGGTCATGTAGTGGTCGACCAGCCTGACCACGGCACGCGCGAGTCGATCGCGGGCCTTCGTGTTGACGTCGTGGTCGTAGACCGTCCAGCCGGTCGCCAGGTCGATCACGGTCGGACCGCCGGTGACGTCCATGTCACTCGGCCGGCCGACGCAGCCGTCGGGTACCGCCAGCCAGGCCCGGGTGTCCGAGGCCATGCCCAGCAGGCCATCGCCCAGCGGGGTGAGCCGCGCGGACAGGAACTCATCGGCCCACCGATCGCCCGAGCCGCCGAACCGGGGATCCAGCTGATGCGCCTGGACGGTGATCCGCGAGCCGTCCGACGTCAGCAGGCATTGGCCGGACGAGCCCTCGGCGCCGGTGCGATCGCTGGTGATGGGTACCTCGGAGCTCTCCACGTCCGCTGTGCGGCCGTCTTCGCCCGCGAACAGCGCCGCCGCATCGTCCCGGCTCAAGGCCCCCCAGCAGGCCCGGTCGTCCGCGAACGGACCCGCCTCGGCCTGCCAGGCCACGCCCGCGCCACCGAGCAGCGCCCCGGCGACGACCCCGATGACGGCCGTGGTCACGGCCAGCCGCGGCCGACTGCCGGTCAGCCGCTGCCAGTGCCACCAGGGGCGGCGCCGCTCGTGCAGGGGCACGCGCTCCTCGCTCGCCCCGCTCTTGTCGCTGGTGTCGTTCTCGGAGTCGCTCATCGGTCGGATCCCCCAGGTGCGACGGGCGCGCAACCGACGCGTCGCGCCACGGCGTCGGCGAAGGCGGCGAAGTACGGTGTCGTCTCGTGCGGCGACGGGGCGAGCATCAGCACGGTGAACGGACGCCCCGCGCAGTCGGCCCGTACGACCTTGTAGTCGTCGGCGAAGACCCCCGTACCGCGCCAGCCGCGCGCCGGCGCCTTGCTGCCCGTGGCCCCGTCGAGCAGCGCGGAGAGCCGCGGCTCGGCGACCATCAGGGCGTCGAAGTACCGGCCTTCACCGTGCTGCGTCCGTACCGAACAGGACTGGAGATCCCGGGTGACCGCGCCGACCTGATATTCTAGGTCGGCGCCCTCCTTCTCGCCGAACTCCAGGCCCCTGATCCGGCAGGCGCGGGTGAAGAAGGACTCCTCCTCCTCGGGCAGGGTGGGCATCGGCGAGACGGCCTCGAGCGGCTTCGCCGGGGCGCAACCCGCCTTCTCCATCGCCCGGTTGGCGACCGCCACGAGCAGCCGGGCCACGGACTGGGAGCCGCCGAGTCCCGCACCGGCCGACATCGTGGAGTCGGGGTAGACCGACCGGGCCGTCGAGTCGAGCGTCACCGCGGTCGGCCGCCCGTCGTGGGTGTCGCACCCCTTGGGCAGGACCAGCAGCGCATGAGCGCCGTCGGTGGCGCCCGGCAGCCGGTCGGGCAGCGGCATCGCCCGGTCGCCGAGATACCCGCCGATCCACTCCATGCGCCGCGCGGCGTCCTCGGGCGCGGGGCCGTAGACGACCGTGACCTCGGTCTCCTCCGTGACCTTGTCACCGTCGCTGCTGTAGCGCTCGGAGTGCAGCGCCACGGTGCACCGCCCGCGTGGCTGCCGCGGTGTCGGCGCGGTCTCCTTGGACGTACGGCTCGCGTTGTCCTCGTCCAGCGCCTCGCCGCTCAGGAACTCCGGCCCGCTGTCCTCTTTCCAGGCGCCCCAGCAGTAGCTGTCCTTCCCGAACGGCCAGGTGTCCGTGGCCCAGGTCCCGACCCCGGCCGCCACCAGCACCACGACGGCGCCGCCGACCAGAGCCGCCCGGCGGCGTGCGCCGCCCAACAACTTTTTCATCGATGCCCTTCCCCCGTGTGGCCGTCGATCCTACTCAGCGGCTCAGCACGCGGCGTGAAGGGGGCATGGCAATTCCGTAGGCGTCAGCGGCCGTTCGGCGCAGGCGGCTCGCCGAGCCGCACCGTGATGGTGACGCGCCCCTTCCCATCGATCCGAGCGACCCCGTGCCCGGCCCGCTCGCCCCCGTCCAGATCCAGCGTCATCGGCCCGCCCTCACCGGTGAAGTTCCGCCACCACAGCTTCCGTTCGGGCATGGCGACGCGGATCGTGACGACATCGGCGGCGCGCTCATAGGCGACCGGGGTACTGAAACCGCGCCCCGACCGCCGCCCCGTATACGTCACCACGGTCAGCCGCCCCCTCACCCACCGTCCCCAGCGCGGAGAGGACCGCAGCCCGACCATCCAGGCGTTGAACCGGCCGGTGACGCGCTTCGGAAGCGGCCGTTTGTACCGCACACAAACCTCCGGGTGCCGAGGAACAGGGGAGTTGTGGCGTCACGGTAGCTCCGCGGGTGGCGCACCCCCGCCCGTTGCCCGGAAGTGAGAGAGACGAGCCCCGAGTCCTCTCCCATGGCGTGCGCGCCGAGCGTCGTCCACCGCCCCGGACAGGGCGGGCGTTTCATATGCAGTTCGTGGAGAGCAACGTCATGCGCCGCGAGGTCGTGCACGGCCCGGCCGGACTGACGTCCCCTCCGGGTACCCCTTCCGAAAACGCTTGATCTGAAGCAACTCATTCATCAAACGTTTTCCAGGGGGGTGCCTCCGGGGGTCCGGCATGGGCACAAGCCCTTGGGCAGGGGAGCCGCCACAGGTCCCGCCACCCACGGCCTGCCGCCCGGCGACGAGGCCCGCGCCCCCCCCCGGACCCATGCTCAAACGCGCCGAAGGCGCGAGACGAAACCGTCAGTCGCCCGACGGCTCCCAGACCGCACAGTCGTGGGCGAAAAGCACACGGCGTGGATCGAAGTCGATGAGGCGGTCCAGCCAGGGGCGGTACGGGGGAAGAGGCGGCGTCACGCCATCGAGGGCGGCCCTGCGGGCCAGGTGGTCCGAGGCGAACTCGGAGGCGAAGTCATGGGCCTGACCGGCGAGGATCACCGTGCCGTCGGACTGGCGGACCACCAGTGACTGATGGCCATCGGTGTGGCCGGGAGTCGGGACGATGTGGACGCCCGGCCAGATCTCGCACTCCCCGTCGAGTTCTTCGTAGGTGGCGCCGGGGAAGTCCAGCAGCTCCTCGAACGTGTAATCGCCCCCGCGCGCGGTGGCCAGCTCCACGTCCTGGACCAGGATCGGCGCGCCGGCCAGCAGGGGATTGCCACCGCAGTGGTCGAAGTGGAGGTGGCAGTTCACCACGAGGGAGACGTCCGCGAGGGCGACCCCGGCAGCCGCCAGCGCGTCCGGCAGGCCGTGGCGACGCGGGCGGTAGTGCGCTTCGGTCTCGGGGTCGGCGGCGCCGATGCCGGTGTCGAAGAGGATCAGCCCCCGCTCGTGGCGTACGAGGTAGGCGAGCACCGGTTCGACCCGTGGCTCCGGCCCGCCCGTTTCGGAGGCCGGGCGGACGAAGTAGCCGAGGTCGAGACGGCGCACGGAGATGTCGTTGACCATCCCGCCATGATGGCGCGGTGCGCGGCGAGTTCGCTCGGCGGTCATCAAGACAATCGCCCGGACGCCTACGGCTTCCGCGACCCCGGCAACCAGCGCTTGCGCGCCCGATGCGCGACCACCCGTCGAGCCCGTGGGCACCTCGATGCCCGCTAATTTCGTTGAGTACCCACCCTGCGATCGTGTTGGCTGGCGGCACCGAACTGTCCGTACCGCAGGTGTCCGCTTGGTCGTAGCAGGGAGTTGAACGTGCAGGACATTGTTGTCGACCCGGTTGCCCACAATCGGGCAGCCTGGGACAAGTGTGTCCAAGAGGGCAACGAGTGGTCGAGGCCGGTGAGCGCTGAGGATGTCGAGCGCGCCCGCAGGGGCGACTGGTCGATTGTTCTCATCGGGCGTGAGCCAGTCGACCGCTCCTGGCTGCCGACGGACCTGACCGGCAAGGACGTGTTGTGCCTGGCGTCCGGTGGCGGTCAGCAGGGTCCGATCCTCGCCGCCGCGGGGGCGCGGGTCACCGTATTCGACAACTCACCCCGCCAGCTCGGCCAGGACCAGATGGTGGCGGCGCGCGACGGACTCGACATGCGCACCGTCCTAGGCGACATGCGCGACCTCAGCGCCTTCGGCGACGCAACGTTCGACGTCGTATTCCATCCGGTCTCCAACCTGTTCGTACCGGACTTGGCAGCGGTGTGGCGTGAGTGCTTCCGCGTCCTGCGACCGGGCGGAACTCTGCTCGTGGGCTTCCTCAACCCCGATGTGTACTTGTTCGACCACGAGGCGCTCGACGAGCGCGGCGAGCTGACCGTCGTGCACAAGCTGCCCTACAGCGATGTCACGCACTACTCCGCCGAGGAACGCGCCAAGAAGTTCGGCGCCGATGCTCCTCTTGAATACAGCCACACCCTCACCGACCAGATCGGCGGGCAACTCGCCGCGGGGTTCGTCCTCACCGGCTTCGCGGAAGCGCCGCACCAATCCAACGCATCCGCTCCATACATGTCCCACTACTTTGCGACGCTGGCGGTCAAGCCGGGCTGAGTTCGCAGACGGTAACCCAGCATCTGGCAGGCCTGCTCCGTCCGATCGTCGAGCCTCAGCCCTCCTCGCGGGCGGTGCGGCGTTGAGGGCCAGTGAGCTTCCGCCTACGTGAAGTCGCGGGATCCAGTTCGCGTCAGGGCGAGCGCAGGTAGTTGTAGACCGTGGCCCGTGAGACGCCGAGCAGTTCGGTGACCACCTGGACGGAGTGCTTCACCTGGAGGAAGCCGCTGGTCTTGAGGGTGCGGACGAGTTCCTTCTTGGCGGGGGTGCCCAGGCTGCGGGGGGTCTGGCCGCGGGCGGCGGCGAATTCCTCGATGACGGTGCGCAGCTCCGCGGCCGTGCGGGCGCGGAGGGTCTCGGTGAGCGGCTGTTGCTGCTCATCGGTCCTGACCAGGTTGTTGAGGCTGCGGGCGACGCTCCCGAAGAGGGAGACGTCCAGGTTGAGGCAGATGGCGGCGACGTACTGGCCCGCGCCGTTCTTGATGCCGATCGAGGTGCTCTTCGCCGGGCGGCCGTCCGGGAAGCGGTTGGCGTAGTTCTGGACGATGTCGGGGAAGCCGGGGTCCTGGATCCGGGCCAGGCCCAGCTCGGTGGTGGGCTCGCCCACCTCGCGGCCGGAGAGATTGCTCTCGATGGCGCGGATGGACTGGTCGGGGTTGCGCAGATCGTGGAGGACCACCTCGCACAGCCCGGGGAACATCCGGCCGATGGCGACCACGATCTTCTCGGCCTCGCGCAGCAGCAGCTCGTCCTCGGGTGTTCCCGTCGTCTCCTGACGCTGCTTCTCGGTCGTCCGGTCGGTCATCCGAACAGCTCCGTCATCGTCGGCGCCGCCTTCAGGCCCGACCCGGTCAGCAGCACCACCGTGGTCTCACCGGGGCGGATCGCGCCCCGGGCCCGGAAGACCTCGATCGCCGCGGCGGCCGTCGCGCTGGTCGGCTCCGCGTAGAGCCCCATCGCGGCCAGCCGGCGCACCGCCGCGGCGATCGCGTCCTCCGGGATGGCCGCCATGTCGCCGTCCGAGCGGCGGATGGCGCGCAGCACCTCGGGGAAGCGGACGGGCTCCCGGATCGCCGTGCCCTCGGCGATGGTCGGGGCGTGGTCGAACGGCACCGGGGTCTCGGTGCCCGCGCGGAACGCGGCGTGGAGCGGTGCGCAGTGGGCGGGCTGGGCCACGAGCAGCCGGGGGCGGCGGGCGATCTGGCCCGCGGCGAGCAGCTCGGAGAAGCCGAGGTCGCAGCCGAGCACGGTGCTGCCCGCACCCGCCACGGTCACCACGGCGTCCGGCGCGGTGAAGCCCAGGTCCTCCCACAGCTCGTACGCCAGGGTCTTGGTGCCCTGGAGGAAGAAGGGGTGCCAGTTGTGGCTGGCGTAGTACGTCTGGGCCGACTGGCGCAGCGCCTCCGCCGCGGTGGCGTCCCGGTCGCCGGGCACCAGCTCGACCTCGGCGCCGTACGCCCGGCTCTGGAGGATCTTCGCGGGGGAGGTGGCGGCGGGGGCGAGGATCCTGGCCCGGATGCCGGCCGCGGCGCAGTACGCCGAGACGGAGGCCCCGCCGTTGCCGGAGCTGTCCTCGATGACCTCCCGTACGCCCCGCTGGGCGAGGAGCGAGATCATCACGCTGGTGCCGCGGTCCTTGAAGCTGCCGGTGGGGCTGAACCACTCCAGCTTGAACAGAATCCGATCCTCCCCCCAGTCCTTCTCGACCAGCGGGGTGCACCCTTCACCCAGTGACACCGGGGCGTCGATGCGCACCGGGAGGGCCGCTCGGTAGCGCCAGAGTGACCGGGCCCCGGTGTCCACCTGCTCGCGGGTGATGCCGGGCAGCGCGGAGACGGTGAGGGGAGCCCCGTCGTCACCGCACCAGCGGGGGTCGTCGAGGGAGTACGTGGCGCCGGAGCGCTCGTCGACGTAGTGGGCTTCGGCTCGTGGTTCAGCTCGCACCTTGGATATTTTGTTTACTTCTATATGGCCAGTCAAGGGCAGGACGGGCGGCTCCAGCGGGTCGCGAGTGCGGTGCGAGAGCCGCTCAAGGGTGGACGAACAGCCGTTCAAGCACCACCGCGACCCCGTCCTCTTCATGGGACGGCGCCACCTCATCGGCTATCGCCATCAGCTCCGGATGTGCGTTGCCCATCGCGACCCCGTATCCGGCCCAGCCCAGCAGCGGAAGGTCATTGGGCATGTCGCCGAACGCGATCGTCTCCGCGGGGGTGAACCCCATGCGGTCGGCGGCCAGTTGCAGCCCCACCCCCTTGTCCGTGCCGGCGGGGAGCACCTCGATCATGCCCTTCTCGGAGTGGGTCACCGCCACCTCGCCCGCGCCCACCCGCTCCGCGGCCGCCGCGACCAGCTCGTCCGCCACCGTCCGATGGCGCATCAGCACCTTCTCGATCGGTGCCGCCCACAGCTCCTCCCGCTCGGCCAGCCCCCACGCCGGGCGCCTCCGGTCGGTGAAGTGGGCGGTGACGACGAAGCGGTTCTCGGGCGCCGCCGTCACCACGGCGAGCTCCAGCGGCCCCGCGCCCAGCGCCTCCTCCGTGCGCTCCACCACCGACCGGGCCAGCTCCCGGTCCAGCGACGCCGAGACCAGCAGCCGGTCCGCGGAGGCGTCGTACAACTGCGCGCCCTGTCCGCACACCGCGAGCCCCCGGTAGCCGATCGCGACCAGGAACTCCCGGCAGGACGAGGCCGGGCGCCCGGTGACCACCAGATGCCGCGCCCCGGCGGCCCGGACGAGGGCGAGCGCCTCACGAGTGCGGGGCGAGACCGTCAGATCCTTGCGCAGCAGCGTGCCGTCGAGGTCGGTGGCCACCAGCGGGAAGCGCGGCCGGCCGGCGGTACGGGGCCGGGGGAGCAGCACGCGCGGCGCGGCGGCGGCCGCGGTGCGCGGGGAGGGGGGTACAGAAGCGTCAGCGGTGTCGGCGGTGTGCACGGTGGCCGGTGGTCCCTTTCGTCACGCTCATCGTGCTCATTCCGCGTCGATCAGCGCGACACATGGAGCCCCTGAACTCATGTCGGACATGCGGAACAGAGAATGGCGGCTCCGCCGGGGACGATCAAGCCGTGCAGATCACGGCCACCTGCTTCGGCAGCCGGTACGGCAGCGAGCCGTACCAGGCGCACGACAGCACGAAACCGAAGGAGAGGCAGACGACCCCGCCGACCGCGTCCATCCAGAAGTGGTTGGCGGTGGCGACGATCACCAGCAGTGTGGCCGAGGGGTAGAGCAGTCCCAGCGCCTTCACCCACACCGGACGGGCCAGCGTGGCGATGGTCAGACCGCACCACAGCGACCAGCCGATATGCATCGAGGGCATCGCCGCGTACTGGTTCGACATATCGGCGAGGTTGCCCGAGGCCATCGAGCCCCAGGTGTTGTGCGCCACCACGGTGTCGATGAAATGGCCGCCGCTCATCAGCCGGGGCGGGGCCAGCGGAAAGAAGTAGTAGCCGAGCAGGGCCACGCCCGTGGTCGCGAAGAGCGCCAGCCGGGTGGCGGCGTAACGGCCCGGATGCCAGTGGTAGAGCCACACCAGCACACCGAGCGTCACGATGAAGTGGAGCGTCGCGTAGTAGTAGTTCATGCCCACGATCAGCCAGCTGACCGAGTCGATCGCGTGGTTGACGCCCCGTTCGAAGGCCATGCCGAGCCGGTGCTCCCACTCCCAGATCCAGCCCGCGTTGCGCAGCGCCTCCGGCCGCTGTTCCGGGACGGCGTTGCGAATCAGCGAATACGTCCAGTAACTGACGGCGATGAGGACGATCTCGAACCAGAGCCGGGGCCTTCTGGGCGTACGCAACCGGTCCACCAGGGTGTGGTGCGGCGCCCGTGCCGCATCGGTGTCCGCGAGAGGTGCCGGGGTGGCCATTCGGCCCGCCGTCGTCCTGATAGTCGCTCCACCCATAGGGCAACAGTCTGCCAGACGACGTCCACCCGCAGATCATCCGCGGCATCGGGTTTTGATTGCCTATGTCCTGGTCCGGGGGTCCTCCAAGGGGCGTATGCCCCATACGTCCACCGGGTGTCGGGCCACTGGACGAGGGCCCGGACGGGGGCTTTCCCCTACCCGCCCCTTCCCGAAACCGGGCTCGGCCCCAGACCCGCTCCTCCATCGCCGGAGGGGCGGGAAGATGGGGCTCCGCCCCTGGATCCCGGGGGTCTGGGGGCGGAGCCCCGGTTGTGGGAAGGGGCGGGTGGGGGATCAGCCCGCCGCAGGCGCCACGGCCCCTGGACGGGGCCTCAGCCGCCCCCGGCCGCCCGGCCCCGGGTCTCCACCCCGTGGGCCGACGCCGTGGAGCCGCGCACCACCAGTTCGGGAAGGAAGACGAACTCGCTGGGCGGGGCCGGAGTGCCGCCGATCTCCTCCAGCAGGGCCCGCACCGCCGCCTGCCCCATCGACTGCACCGGTTTGCGGATCGTGGTCAGCGGCGGATCGGTGAAGGCGATCAGCGGGGAGTCGTCGAAGCCGACCACCGAGACGTCCTGAGGGACTCCCAGACCCCGCTGCCGGGCCGCCCGGATGGCGCCCAGCGCCATCATGTCGCTCGCGCACACCACCGCCGTACAGCCCAGGTCGATCAGCGCGGTCGCCGCCGCCTGGCCGCCCTCCAGGGTGTACAGCGAATGCTGGATCAGCTCCTCGGACTCCTCGGGGGAGAGCCCCAGTCGGTCCCGCATCGCCTGCTGGAAGCCTTCGATCTTGCGCAGTACGGGAACGAACCGCTTCGGCCCGAGCGCGAGACCGATCCGGGTGTGTCCGAGCGAGACCAGATGGGTGACCGCCAGCCCCATCGCCGCCCGGTCGTCGGGGGAGATGAACGGCGCCCGCACCTTCGGCGAGAAGCCGTCCACCAGCACGAACGGAACACCCTGGCCGCGCAGCTGGTCATAGCGCTGCATATCGGCCGAGGTGTCCGCGTGCAGCCCCGAGACGAAGATGATCCCGGCCACGCCCCGGTCCACCAGCATCTCGGTCAGCTCGTCCTCCGTCGAGCCGCCGGGGGTCTGGGTGGCCAGCACCGGGGTGTAGCCCTGCCGGGTGAGCGCCTGCCCGATGACCTGCGCGAGCGCGGGGAAGATCGGGTTCTCCAGCTCGGGGGTGATCAGTCCCACCAGCCCGGCGCTGCGCTGCCGCAACCGCACGGGCCGCTCATAGCCGAGGACGTCCAGGGCGGCGAGGACGGACTCGCGGGTGGCCGTGGCCACCCCCGGCCTGCCGTTGAGGACGCGGCTGACGGTGGCTTCGCTGACCCCCGCCTGGGCTGCGATGTCAGCAAGCCGTGCGGTCATGGAGTGGGACTGTACCGGTCGCGTGTCAGATTGCCCACCACGCGCACGAATCAGGCGGAATGCGTACGGTTCCGGCCCCGTACGAAAGCGGCGCCGACGACAGCAGCGCACGCCCCGGGACCGGCAGTTCGACCTCTTCGCCGAGCGTGTTGAGCGTGCACACCAGACCCGGCCGGGACAGCGCGAGCACCCCCGCCGGGGCCTTGAGCCAGCTCATCGGCCCGTCCCCCAGGCCCGGCAGCTCACGGCGCAGCGCGAGCGCGCCGCGGTAGAGCTCCAGCGTGGAGCCGGGGTCGCCGGTCTGCGCCTCGACGGACAGCCCGGACCAGTCGTCCGGCTGCGGCAGCCAGCTCCCGCCGGGGCCGAAGCCGTAACTCTCGCCGGAGCGGGTCCAGGGCAGGGGCACCCGGCAGCCGTCGCGGAAGCCGTCCTGACCGTTCTGGCCGTCCTCCCCGTCGGGGGAGGTGCGGAAGAAGGCCGGGTCCTGGCGCAGCTCGTCCGGCAGATCGGTCACCTCGGGAAGGCCCAGCTCCTCGCCCTGGTAGAGATAGGACGAGCCGGGCAGGGCGAGGGTGAGCAGGGCCGCGGCACGGGCGCGGGCGAGCCCCCGCTCCGGACCGCCGTCGGCGTAACGGGTGGTGTGCCGGACCACGTCGTGGTTGGAGAGCACCCAGGTGGTGGGGGCGCCGACGGAGCCGGTGGCGGCCAGCGACTCGTCGATCACCTGGCGCATCGCGGCCGCGTCCCACGGGCACTTGAGGAACTGGAAGTTGAACGCCTGGTGCAGCTCGTCGGGGCGTACGTAGAGGGCCAGGCGCTCGGAGGTGGGCGCCCATGCCTCGGCGACGCCGATCCGGTCACCGGGGTAGGAGTCCAGCAGCCGGCGCCAGGAGCGGTGGATCTCGTGCACCCCGTCCTGGTCGAAGAACGGCAGCACCTGGGAGCCGATCAGCTTGGCCTGTTCGGTACGGCCGATGTCGGGCAGCCCGGCGGCCTTGACCATGCCGTGGGCGACATCGATCCGGAAGCCGTCCACGCCCAGGTCGAGCCAGAAGCGCAGCACCGAGTCGAATTCGGCCCGCACCTCGGGGGAGTCCCAGTTGAGGTCGGGCTGCTCGGGGGCGAAGAGGTGCAGATACCACTCGCCGGGGGTGCCGTCCGGATCGGTGGTACGGGTCCAGGCGGGGCCGCCGAAGACCGACTCCCAGTCGTTCGGCGGCAGTTCGCCGTGGGTGCCGCGGCCGCCGCGGAAGTGATACCGGGTGCGGGCCGCCCCGCCGGGACGGTCGGCGAGCGCCTCGCGGAACCATGGGTGCTGGTCCGAGCTGTGGTTCGGGACGACGTCCACGATCACCTTCAGCCCCAGCTCATGGGCGGTGCGCACCAGGTCGTCGGCGTCGCCGAGGGTGCCGAAGAGCGGGTCCACGGTGCGGTAGTCGGCCACGTCGTAGCCGCCGTCGGCCTGTGGGGAGGCGTAGAAGGGGGTCAGCCAGACGGCGTCCACACCCAGCCCGGCGAGATGCGGCAGCCGCTCCCGCGCCCCGCGCAGATCGCCGATCCCGTCGCCGTCGCTGTCGGCGAAGGACCGCACGTACACCTGGTAGATGACGGCGTCGCGCCACCATCCGGGGCCCTTTGACGGTCGCACCGGCTCGGTGGGAAGGGAGGTCGTGAGCTCCTGGGTCATGGCGCGAACGTAACAGCTCTGCAATGCCTTGCGGAAGAGCTTGCAGGGCGCGCTGGTGCCCTTGGCGGGGGCTCCGGTCGTGCTGTGGGCGCATGTCAAGCGCCCGAACGGGAGCGGAGCGGCTACCGCGGGGACACGCGGACGTAACGATGCCGAGTGCCTTGCAGAAATTTGCCGCAAGCTCTTTCGGCGGGCTTGCGGCCCTGTTACGTTCCTCCGCAACCCGGGGCCGCGACGGAGCGGCCGGCTTTGGAGGAGTTCAGATGCGACGTGGCATAGCGGCCACCGCACTCGTCGCGGCCATGGCGCTCGCGGCGACGGCATGCGGCGGTGACGACGGCGGCAGCGGCGGCGACAAGAAGTCCGGCGGCAAGCTCTCCGGCACCGTGACCTACTGGGACACGTCGAACGAGGCGGAGAAGGGCACCTACAAGGAGCTCGCCCTCGGCTTCGAGAAGAAGCACCCCGACGTCAAGGTCAACTACGTCAATGTGCCCTTCGGCGAGGCACTGGCCAAGTTCAAGAACGCCGCGGGCTCGGGCGGCTCCGGCGCGCCCGATGTGCTGCGCACCGAGGTCGCCTGGACCCAGGACCTCGCCAACATCGGCTATCTGGCCCCGCTGGACGGCACCCCCGCCCTCGCGGACCAGTCCGACTATCTGCCCAAGGCCCTGGCCGGTGCCAAGTTCAAGGGCAAGACCTACGCCGTACCGCAGGTCATCGACACCCTCGGCCTCTTCTACAACAAGAAGATGCTCAAGGACGCCGGTGTCCAGCCGCCCAAGGACTGGACCGAGCTCAAGGCCGCCGCCAAGAAGATCAAGCAGAAGACCGGCAAGACCGGTCTGTATCTGCGCGGCGACGACGCCTACTGGTACCTGCCCTTCATCTACGGCGAGGGCGGCGACCTCCTCGACACCGGCGCCAAGAAGGTCACCATCGACGACGAGCCCGGCATCAAGGCGTTCGCGGCCGCCCGGGACCTGGTCACCTCCAAGGCGGCGGAGACCGACGCCACCGACGGCTGGGACAACATGCAGAACGCCATCAAGAACGGCGACGTCGCGATGACGATCAACGGGCCGTGGGCGATCGAGGACACCCTCGCGGGCAAGGCGTTCAAGGACAAGTCCAACCTCGGAGTGGTCCCCGTCCCGGCCGGCAGCAAGGGCCAGGGCGCCCCGCAGGGCGGCCAGAACCTCACCGTCTACGCCGGGTCGAAGAACCTGGACGCGTCCTATGCCTTCGCCCAGTACATGAGCTCGGCCGAGGTCCAGGCCAAGACCACCGAGAAGCTCTCGCTGCTGCCCACCCGCACCTCCGTCTACTCCAACAAGTCGGTGGCCGCGAACCCCAATGTGAAGTTCTTCAAGGCCGCCGTCGACAAGGCCGTCGAGCGCCCCTGGATCCCCGAGGGCAACAGCCTCTTCCAGGCGATCCTGGTGCAGTTCCCGAACGTCCTCACCGGCAAGACCTCACCCGAGAAGGCCGCGAAGTCGGCCGGTGACGCTTACCGCAAGCTCCTCAAGGGCGACTGGAAGTAGGGCCGGCGACGATGGCTGTCGACACCAGCCGGCCGCTGGACCCGGCCGCGGGCGCGAAGGGCGCCCGCGGCCGGATCCGTAACGCCGGAACTCCGCCGCGGAGCCGGATCCGCAACGCGCTGGCCCGCCACTGGTACGCCTGGGCCATGGTCGCGCCCGTCGTGATCGTCATCGGGCTGATCATCGGCTATCCGCTGGGCCGCGGCCTGTATCTGTCGCTGACCGACGCCAACGAGGCCAACGTCGAGCGCACCATCGGGGTCAACCACATCCCCGCCACCTACAAGAACGTCGGCCTCGACAACTTCAAGGCCATCCTGGACGACCAGGTCTTCTGGGACCGGCTCGGCTGGACCGTCACCTGGACCGTCTGCTGTGTGGCGCTCACCTTCTCGATCGGCCTGGGTCTTGCCGTACTGCTCAACCGGCGGTTCGCCGGGCGCACCCTCTACCGGTCGCTGCTGATCCTGCCCTGGGCCGTCCCCGCCTTCGTCTCCGTCTTCGCCTGGCGGCTGCTCTACAACGAGAAGAACGGCATCCTCAACAAGGTGCTGGAGGGCGGCGGGATCGACGCGGTGCCCTGGCTCAACGACCCCACCATGGCCAAGGCCTCGGTGATCGCCGTGAACATCTGGCTCGGGGTGCCGTTCATGCTGGTCGCGCTGCTCGGCGGACTGCAGTCCATCCCCGGTGAGCTCTACGAGGCCGCCGAGATGGACGGGGCGAGCCCCTGGCAGCGATTCCGCCACATCACCCTGCCCGGGCTGCGTTCGGTCAGCTCCACCGTGATCCTGCTGTCCACCATCTGGACGTTCAACATGTTCCCGGTGATCTTCCTGCTGACCCGCGGCGGACCCGGCGATGCCACCGAGATCCTGGTGACGTACGCCTACCGGCTCTCCTTCGTCAACAGCCCGCGCGACTTCGCCGGCGCCTCGGCCTGGGGTGTGCTGATCCTGCTCATCCTGATGCTCTTCGCGGTGGTCTACCGCCGTTCGCTCCGCAAGCAGGGAGAGGTCTGGTAGCCATGCGTGACCAACGACGCGGCCCGCTCGCCTCCGTCGGGCTGCACACGACGCTCGTCATCGCCTCCGCCGTCGCGGTCTTCCCGCCGCTGTGGCTGGTGGTGACCTCGTTCAAGCCCAAGAGCGAGGCGTTCAGCACCGATGTGGTGAAGAACCCGACACTGGGGAACTACCGACACGTCCTGGGCGACACCGAGTTCCTGACCTGGTTCGGCAACTCGCTGTTCATCGTGGTCATCACCACGATCCTGGGCGTCTTCATCGCGGCCACCACCGGCTACGCCGTCAGCCGCTTCCGCTTCCCCGGGATGCGCCCGCTGATGTGGCTGCTGCTGATCACCCAGATGTTCCCGGTGGCCATCCTCATCGTGCCGCTGTACAACATCATGTCGACGCTGGGCTGGCTCAACCAGCCGATCTCGCTGATAGTCACCTACCTCACCGTGGCCGTGCCGTTCTGCGCCTGGATGATGAAGGGCTTCTTCGACACCATCCCGGTGGAGATCGACGAATCGGGCCGGGTCGACGGCCTCAACCCGTTCGGGACCTTCTGGCGGCTGGTCGTCCCGCTGGCCAAGCCGGGGCTCGCGGTGACCGCGTTCTACACCTTCATCACCGCCTGGGCCGAGGTCGCCTACGCCTCCGCCTTCATGACGGGCGAGGACAACCTCACGCTCGCCGCCGGGCTGCAGACCTTCGTCAACCAGTACACCTCCGACTGGGGCTCCATGACCGCCGCGGCCGTCATGATCGCCATCCCGGCCGCGCTGGTGTTCTCCTGGGCCCAGCGCCACCTCGTCGCCGGACTCACGGCCGGAGCGACCAAGTCGTGACGAGCCCACCCGCGGCGGGGCCGCGGCTCGCCGATATCGCCGCACAGGCCAAGGTCAGCGAGGCCACCGTCAGCCGGGTGCTCAACGGCAAGGCGGGGGTGGCGGACACCACCCGGCAGCGGGTGCTCGCCGCCCTGGACGTCCTCGGCTACGAACGGCCGGTGCGGCTGCGGCGGCGCAGCGCCGGGCTGGTCGGCCTGGTGATCCCGGAGCTGACCAACCCGGTCTTCCCCGCCTTCGCGCAGATCATCGAGCAGGTGCTGGCCGGCCATGGCTACACCCCGATCCTGTGCACCCAGATGCCGGGCGGCGCCACCGAGGACGAGCTGGTGGAGCAGCTGGAGGAGCGCGATGTGGCGGGCATCGTCTTCATGTCCGGACTGCATGCCGACACCACGGCCGACCCCGCCCGCTACGCCCGGCTGGCCGGCCGCAAGGTGCCGTTCGTGCTGATCAACGGCTACAACGAGCACATCCAGGCCACCTTCGTCTCCCCCGATGACCGGGCGGCGGCGCGGATGGCCGTCCGCCATCTGTCCGCGCTCGGCCACCACCGGATCGGCCTCGCGGTGGGGCCCGCCCGCTACGTCCCCGCGCAGCGCAAGGTGGAGGGGTTCCTCGCGGCGAGCACCGAGCTGCTCGGCCGATCGCCCGATGAGGCGGGGGAGTTGGTGCGGCATACGCTCTTCAGCGTCGAGGGCGGGCAGGTGGCGGCGGCCACCCTGCTGGACCGGGGCTGTACGGGCATCGTGTGCGGCAGCGATCTGATGGCGCTCGGGGTGATCCGGGAGGCGGCCCGGCGGGGGCTGCGGGTGCCGCACGAGGTGTCGGTGGTCGGCTTCGACGACTCCCCGCTGATCGCCTTCACCGATCCGCCGCTGACCACCGTCCGGCAGCCGGTGCAGTCGATGGCGACGGCGGCGGTGGGGGCGCTGCTGGAGGAGATGGCCGGAAACCCGGTGCAGCACACGGAGTTCGTCTTCCAGCCGGACCTGGTCGTCCGCGGCTCCACGGCCCAGGCGCCGCCTACCGCAGGGTAGGCGGTGTCGACCGAACCGGTGAACACCGGCCGCATCTCCTCCGGCGACAGGCCGTAACCCGCGCCGCGCTGCCACGATGCGAGCAGTTCCCCGCCGGGCCACCCCTCGACGGGGCGTCTCGAAATGAGACACCCGGTACCTCGCTGAGGTGGGTAGGCGCTGCCTGGCGTGGTCTTCGGACGGGGCCGATCAGCCTCCCCGCGCGCTACCTCTTCCCGAGGAAGGAGAACGCTTCATGAGGGCAGTCCAGGTCGTGGGCTACGGCCAGAACCCGCGGCTGGCCGATGTACCGGAACCCGAGGTCACCGGCCCGTACGACGTGATCGTCAAGATCGGCGGCGCGGGCGTGTGCCGCACCGACCTCCATATCCTCGAGGGCCAGTGGGCGGACAAGTCCGGGGTGAGCCTGCCGTACACCATCGGGCACGAGAACGCCGGCTGGGTCCATGCGGTGGGCAGCGCGGTCACCAACGTCGCCGAGGGCGACAAGGTCATCGTGCATCCCCTGATCACCTGCGGGCTGTGCCCCGCGTGCCGGACCGGCAACGACGTCCACTGCGAGCAGAGCCTCTTCCCCGGCATCGACACCGCCGGTGGCTACGCCGAGTATCTGAAGACCTCCGCCCGCAGCGTCGTGAAGATCGACGACTCCCTCGAACCCTCCGACGTCGCGGCGCTCGCCGACGCGGGGCTCACCGCCTATCACGCCGCGGCCAAGGCCGCCGGACGGCTGCGCCCCGGGACCAGGTGCGTGATCATCGGCGCGGGCGGGCTGGGACACATCGGTGTGCAGGTGCTCAAAGCCCTTACGGCCGCCGAGCTCATCGTGGTCGACCGCAACCCCGACGCGGTCGAACTGGCCGTCTCCATCGGCGCCGACCACGGGATCGTGGCGAACGGAGGCCAGGTCGAGGAGGTGCTCGAGCTGACGGGCGGGCAGGGGGCCGAGACGGTCGTCGACTTCGTCGGCGAGGGCGGTGCCACCCGGGACGGCGTACGCATGCTGCGCCGTGCGGGCGACTACCACGTGGTGGGGTACGGCGAGAACATCGATGTGCCGACGATCGACATCATCTCCGCCGAAATCAACTTCATCGGCAATCTCGTCGGCTCCTACACCGATCTGTGCGAGCTGATGGTGCTCGCCACCCAGGGCCGTGTGCGCCTGCACACCACCACCTACCCGCTGGACCGGTTCCAGGACGCCCTGGACGACCTCGACGCCGGACGGATCCGCGGGCGCGCCATTCTTGTCCCCTGACCGCCGGTCCATGCCCATGGGACGGCCGACCTGACACAACGCAACGTGAGGAACCCCCAATGATCTTCATCACCGCGAAGTTCCGCGTCCTGCCCGAGCATGCTGACCGGTGGCCCGAGATCGCCGGCGATTTCACCCGGGACACCCGCGCCGAGCCGGGCTGTCTGTGGTTCGACTGGTCCCGCAGTGTCGAGGACCCGGACGAGTACGTCCTGGTCGAGGCGTTCCGCGACGAGGAGGCCGGTGCGGCACACGTCAACTCGCCGCACTTCAAGGCCGCGCAGCGGACCCTGCCGCCGCATCTCGCCGCGACCCCGCGGATCGTCAACATGAACGTCCCGCAGGAGGACTGGTCCCTCCTCGGGGAAATGGCCGTCGAGGACCGCGACTGATCCGCTGAACCGCTGATCTACTGATCCACGGCCGTCGAACCGGTCCGGCCGGCCGGGCGCGTGGGGCCCTTGACCGGACCCCCGACCGGCCGGACCGGAGAACGGGGTTGAACTTAACACCGCCGCAATGGCTTGCGAAAGGTCTTGCAACGAGGAGAACGCGCGAGTACGGTCCGGTCACCGCTACAGGACTGACGTCTTGCAGCAAGAACCTTCAACTGGCCTTACGGGCATGGCGCGTTGCCGCATGAGGCTCAATCGTCACCCCCAGCTCTTCCCCCCCCACGGAGGAACGATGGCCGGCAACCGCATTCCCCTTGCCACCGCACTCGCCCTCGCGGCGGGCTCGGTGGCCCTTTTCGCGCTGCCCCCGCAGACGGCCCGGGCGACACCGCCCGGTACCAAGGACGTCACCGCCGAACTCTTCGAGTGGCGTTACGACTCCGTCGCCAAGGAGTGCACCAGCACTCTCGGCCCCGCCGGGTACGGCTATGTCGAGGTGTCACCCGCCACCGAGCACATCCAGGGCGGCCAGTGGTGGACCTCCTACCAGCCCGTCAGCTACAAGATCGCCGGACGGCTCGGCGACCGCACCGCCTTCAAGAACATGATCGACACCTGTCATTCGGCGGGCGTCAAGGTGGTCGCCGACGCCGTCATCAACCACATGTCCGCCGGATCCGGCACCGGCACCGGCGGCTCCTCGTACACCAAGTACGACTATCCCGGGATCTACCAGGCCCAGGACATGGACGACTGCACCTCGCAGATCAGCAACTACCAGGACCGCTGGAATGTGCAGCACTGCGAGCTGGTGGGACTCGCCGACCTGGACACCGGTGAGAGCTACGTCCGCACCCGGATAGCGCAGTACCTGAACGACCTGCTCTCGCTCGGCGTGGACGGCTTCCGCGTGGACGGCGCCAAGCACATCCCGGCAGAGGACCTGGCCGCCATCAAGAGCCAGTTGAGCGACCCCGGCGTCTACTGGAAGCAGGAGGTCATCTACGGCGAGGGCGAGGCGGTCTCCCCGACGGAGTATCTGCGCAACGGCGATGTGCAGGAGTTCCGCTACGGCCGGGACCTCAAGCGGGTGTTCCAGGGCGAGAAGCTGGCCTATCTGCAGAACTTCGGTGAGGGCTGGGGCCATATGGCGAGCGGCCAGTCCGGTGTCTTCGTCGACAACTGGGACACCGAGCGCAACGGCTCCACGCTGACGTACAAGAACGGCGCCGACTACACCCTGGCCAATGTCTTCATGCTGGCCTGGCCCTACGGCTCCCCGGACGTCCACTCCGGCTACGAGTTCAGCGACAACGACGCGGGCCCGCCGAACGGCGGCTCGGTCAGCGCCTGCTACCAGGACGGCTGGAAGTGCCAGCACAAGTGGCCCGAGATCATGAGCATGGTCGCCCTCCGCAACACGGCCCGGGGCGCCGCGGTGACCAACTGGTGGGACAACGGCAACAACGCCATCGCCTTCGGACGCGGCGACAAGGCGTACGTGGCCATCAACCACGAAAGCGGCTCCCTCACCCAGACCTTCCAGACCTCGCTCCCGGCCGGCGGCTACTGCGATGTGCAGAGCGGCAAGGCCGTGACCGTCGACTCCGCGGGGAAGTTCACCGCCACGCTGGGCGCGAATACGGCGGTGGCACTGCATGTGGGCGCCCGTAACTGCGGCTGACCCACTCCGCCCACCAGCCACTCAAGGAGTCACCAGCCCCGTGAAGCCCCCGAGAGCCACCCTCTTTCGCACCGCCGCCGCGCTCGCCACCCTGGCCCTGGGCGCGGCGGCCGTGCCCGCCGTATCGCAGACCGCCCGGGCCGCGGCGCCCGCCATCGAGGCGGCGCAGGCGCAGTGGATCGACCGCGCCACCGTCGTCTGGCAGGCCGAGCACACCGCCGAGACCGTCGAGGAGCTGAGCTACGCCGACGGCCGCACCCTGCGGCTGACCCCGGTCGCCCTGACCGACGCCCAGAAGGCCGCCTACCCCCAGCTGGCCGGCCGCCCCGCCTATCGCCTCGACCCGCGCGACCGCGACAAGGCCGCCATCGCGCTGCGCGGCCCCCTCGCCGCCGTGCAGCGCGCGGCCGATGACCACGACCACGTACTGCACCGCACCGGGGTGCAGATCCCCGGCGTTCTGGACGACCTCTACGCGGACCGGGCGCGCTCGGCCCGGCTCGGCCCGGTCTTCCACGGGGCCCGCCCCACCCTCTCGGTGTGGGCGCCGACCGCCCGGTCCGTGTCGCTCGACCTCGACGGGCGTACCGTCGCCATGCGGCGGGACCCCGGCAGCGGGGTGTGGAGCGTGACCGGCGGCTCCGACTGGCGGGACAAGCCCTACCGCTACCGGGTCGAGGTCTGGGCGCCGAGCGTCGGCAAGACCGTCACCAACGAGGTCACCGACCCCTATTCGACCGCCCTGACCGCCGACTCCGCCCGCAGCCTGGTCACCGACCTGGCCGACCCCCGGCTCGCCCCGGCCGGCTGGGCGTCGCTGAAGAAGCCCAAGGCCGTCCCGCCGCGCGACGCCCGCATCCAGGAGCTGCAGATCCGCGACTTCTCCATCGCGGACCGCACCAGCGCCCACCCCGGCCAGTACCTCGCCTTCACCGACCGCGACTCGGACGGGATGCGGCACCTCGGTCGGCTGGCCCGGTCCGGCACCTCGTACGTCCATCTGCTGCCCGCCTTCGACTTCGGCACCGTCCCGGAGCGGCGGTCCGACCAGGCCCGGCCCGGCTGCGATCTGGCCGCCCTGCCCGCCGACTCCGACCGGCAGCAGAAGTGCGTGGCCGAGACGGCCGCGAAGGACGGCTTCAACTGGGGCTACGACCCGCTGCACTACACCGTGCCGGAGGGGTCCTACGCGAGCGACCCGGACGGCCCGGCCCGCACCCGCGAGTTCCGGCAGATGGTGCAGGGCCTGGCCCACGCCGGGCTGCGCACCGTCATGGACGTGGTCTACAACCACACCGTGGCCGCCGGACAGGACCAGAAGTCGGTACTCGACCGGATCGTGCCCGGCTACTACCAGCGGCTGCTGGACGACGGCAGCGTGGCCACCTCCACCTGCTGCCCCGGCACCGCGCCCGAGCACGCGATGATGGGCAAGCTGGTGGTGGACTCGATCGTCACCTGGGCCAGGCAGTACAAGGTCGACGGCTTCCGCTTCGACCTCATGGGCCACCACCCCAAGGCCAACATCCTGGCCGTACGCAAGGCCCTCGACGCGCTGACCCCCGCCAAGGACGGGGTGGACGGCAAGTCGATCATCCTCTACGGCGAGGGCTGGAACTTCGGCGAGGTGGCCGACGACGCCCGCTTCGTCCAGGCCAACCAGCGCAATATGGCCGGCACCGGCATCGCCACCTTCAGCGACCGGGCGCGGGACGCGGTGCGCGGCGGCGGGCCGTTCGACGAGGACCCCCGCGTCCAGGGCTTCGCCTCCGGGCTCTTCACCGACCCCAACGGGTCGCCCGCCAACGGGAGTCCGGACGAGCAGCGGGCCCGGCTGCTGCACGCCCAGGACCTGATCAAGGTCGGGCTCTCCGGCAACCTCGCCGACTACACCTTCACCGACAGCGGCGGGCGCCGGGTCAAGGGCTCCGAGGTCGACTACAACGGCTCCCCGGCCGGCTACGCCGCCGCCCCCGGCGACGCGCTCGCCTACGCCGACGCCCATGACAACGAGACCCTCTACGACGCGCTCGCCTACAAGCTCCCCGCCGCCACCTCGGCCGCCGACCGCGCCCGGGCGCAGGTGCTGGCCCTGGCCACCGCCACCCTCTCCCAGGGGCCGGCGCTCAGCCAGGCCGGCACCGATCTGCTGCGCTCGAAGTCCCTGGACCGCAATTCCTTTGACAGCGGGGACTGGTTCAACGCCATCCACTGGGACTGCGCGTCCGGCAACGGCTTCGGTCGGGGACTGCCCCCGGCGGCGGACAACGAGCCCAAGTGGCCGTACGCCAAGTCCCTGTTGACCAACGCGGCGGCGCGCCCCGGCTGCCCCGAGATCACGGGGGCCTCGGCGGCCTACCGGGATCTGCTGCGGATCCGCACCACGGAGGCGGCGTTCAGCCAGGGCACGGCGGAGGGGGTGCAGAAGGCGCTGTCCTTCCCGCTGTCGGGGAGTGGGGAGACGCCGGGTGTCATCACGATGCGGCTGGGCGGGTTGGTCGTGGTCTTCAACGCGACCCCGTCCCGGCAGTCGCAGACCGTCCCGGCGGTGGCCGGGAGCCGGTACGCCCTCCACCCGGTGCAGGCGCATGGCGCCGACGCGACGGTGAAGACGGCTCGGTACGAGCGGGCGAGCGGCACCTTTACGGTGCCCGGTCGTACGGTGGCCGTCTACGCGGCCGGGGGCTAGGCGGGGGGGGCACGGCGGAGCCGCACAACGATGCATTCCCCTCCCCGCCCCTTCCCGCGGTATCGATATGCGGCTCCGCCGCGTGGCCGGGGCTCCGCCCCTGGACCCCGCCGGGGCTCCGCCCCGGACCCCGCTCCTCAATCGCCGGAGGGGCTGGATTGGACGGGGAGCAGCCCGCCGCAGGCGTCAAGGCCCGCCGCATACCCCTAGCGCAACGGTCGCAGTCGGCCACCGTCCGCCAGCCGGGCCCTGAGGTCGGCGCGGGCGCCTGCCTTCGCGGGGAGGGCCAGGCCGCGGCCGTAGGAGCGGCCCCGGACGCCGCCGGTGGCGACGATCCCGGTGACCTGACGGCTTCCGGCGGCCAGCAGATACCACTGGCCGGACCGCGCCTTCCACAACACCCCCGCCAGCACCCGCGGCTCGCGCGGACCGCAGGCGGGGGAGTTGTCGGCGCTGGAGACGACCGCCCCCGCCGCGCCGCGGCGGGTGTCCCACGGCTGGAACTGGGCCAGGACCTTGCTGCCCGTGTCCCGCCAGGTGTCGGCGCGGGTGCACAGCCAGGCCGCGTGGCCGCCCGCCTCCGGCAGGGCCTGGGCGGCGAACCGCCAGGCGTTGACCGAGCGCACCCCCCGCCCGCGCATCATCGCCAGCCGACAGCCGGTCCTGGCCCAGCTCGCACGGGCCGCCCGGCCCGCCACATCGCGCACACCGGCGCCGGGGGTGCCGTAGGTGAGCCGGGCCGGGGCCAGTTCGCCCAGGTCGGCCACGAGTCGGGAGCCGAACTGCAACGCGGGCCAGCCACGGCAGGGCCGCAGCTGCGGAACGGTGCGCACCGGGTCGGTCACCCCGTGCCCGGTCCGGTGCAGCGGACGCGGCGTCCCGTTCGGGTGGAGCAGATCCCGCACCCAGGCGTGGCGCACCCAAGGGGCGGTCAGATAGCGGACGTTGCCGTCCGTACGGCTGAGGACCAGCGCGGTCGAGGTGGCCGCGTCGGCCGCGTCCAGCCGGGCGAAGTCCAGCGCGGCCGCGCCGCCGTCGCCCGCCTCCGCGTACCGCGCCACCCGCAGCCCGTCGTACAGCAGCACCACCGTGGCCTGGTCCACCTCGCCCGCGAACAGCAGCTGCGGCGGCCCCGAGGGCGGCCCGGACTGCGTGCCCAGGGTGGCCGACACCCGCACGGAGCGGCCCGGCCGCGCCCAGACGGCCAGCGCGCGGCGCAGCAGCGCGGTGTCCCGGACGCGGTCGCCGCGTGCGGGCCACGAGGAGAACCCGGCGCGGGACGCGGTGCGCCAGGCGTCGGGCGCGGCCCGCGTCAACCGCGCGGGGTCCAGGGCCCGTTCGGAGGAGGGATTACGGGCGTACGAGGGCGCGGCCGCACCGGTCGGCCCCCAGCCCCGCCCGGGCACGCCGAGCAGCGTTCCGCAGACCACCAGCGCCACCACGGCCACCAGTACCGCCCGCACATGCTGACGGCGGCGCATCAGATCGGTGGGCCGCGCCTGGAGCGAACACGGGTCGAACTCCGGGGACTCCAGCAGCGATCCGTCCCGGCTGCCGGCCTGTTCGGGCACCGCGTCCGCCTCGTCCAGCGCGGCCCGCGCGTCGGCGACCCCGGCGGCGCGCAGCAGGGTGCGCGCCTCGTGCTCGCCGAGCCGCTCCAGCTCCCGCAGGACGTATGCGGCGCGGCCGGGGCCGGACAGCTCCGACAGGGCCCGCTCCAGAGCGAGTTCATCGGCCCCGCCGGAGCGTGGGAACAGCCGCAGCCCGAACACCTGCGGCAGCGCGGGGGGCCGCTGCCACCAGCGCCGCGGCCGGGCGGCGCGCAGCGCCAGGCGCAGCACCCGCAGCCGCACATAGGCATAGCCGGTGTCGGCGCCCGGGCCCTTCGTGCCGCGCTGCCAGGGCAGTTCGACATCAGGGTGCGGGTCCGGGCCCGTGCCGTAGCCCCGGTTACGGGGCAGCGCGCGCTGGGCGAGGGCATGCGCCGCGAGCACCCGGCGGGTGCGCCCGATGCCCGGCGGCAGGATGAGATACGCGAGCCGCACCAGCCGCGGGTAGTGCTCGACGATGGCGGCCTCGGCCTGCTCGACGTCGATCAGGCCGGTGGTTTCGTCGTCGGGGGCGACTGTCGCCTGGTGCTGGTCCACGGTTCGTGAACGAGTGGCGGGCCGGGTTGGTCACCTAGCGGTGTCCGGCGGGAGTTGGCGCCCGCGGCGGGCTGTCCCCTCCCCGCCCCTTCCCACAACTGGGGCTCCGCCCCAGACCCCCGGGGTCCGGGGTGCAGCCCCCTGCCGAGCCCCTGCCATGCGGCGGAGTCGCCCCCACGCGGCAGAGCAGCGTGGCGGTGCCTTTCCCTCCCGGCCCCTACTCGCACCGTCCGTATGCGCTCCGGCGCGTGGCAGGGCCTCGACCTGCCCCCGGCCGTCGCGGCCGTGAACACCCGCATCGGCCGGCTGACCGCGATCAGCCCGCCGATGCGGGTGTGCCCGGCGGCGAGGGGCCAGCCTGCCCAGGCCGTCCGCGCCCAGCTCGTCGAGGCCGTATGGTTCGCCGACACTGTCCGGCCCCTCGGGGCCGCCCGGCCGGTCGATATCGGCCGACCGTTCGGCCGCCGGCGTGAGAAGGGCGGGCGGATGCCCGTGCACATCCGGGCCGCCCGGCCGGGGTCTGGGGCGGAGCCCCAGTTGAGGGAAGGGGCGGGGAGGGGAACAGCCCGCCGCAGGCGTCACGATCCGCCGCACACCCCCCGAGCGCCCCTTCCCGACACCTGACGATATGCGGCTCCGCCGCGTGCGGGGCTCTGCCCCGGGCCCCGGGCCCCGGAGGGCCGGGGGCGAAGCCTGCCACGCGGCGGAGCCGCAATCGATACCGTGCCGCCACCGACGCCGCCCCGCTACGGCGTACCCGTCTTCCACCCGCTGAACTCGACCGTCCCCCGGGCCCCCGTGCCCCCGTTCGCCGCCGTCATGAAGATCCCGGCGTCCTGCGCGGCCGCCCCGCCCGGTGCCGTCACGGTGGCCACCTTGCGCCAGGTCGCGCCGTCGTCGGTGGACAGCTCGCCGGTGTAGGAGGTGGCCGCGGTGCGGGTCAGCCGCAGCAGGACGGGGGCCTTGACGCCGGTGATCCGCTGGTAGGTGTCCAGCGTGCCGTCGCCGCCCGAGTCGTAGGACAGGACGACCCCGTTGGCCGGGGTGACGGAGAGGTTCACAAAGCCGGGGGAGCCCGCCGTGGCGAGGTCGTTGCGGACGATGATGCCGGCCCGCGCCCAGGGTCCGGTGGCCGCCTGGGCGGTCACCTTCACGGTGATGGCCGTGCCCACCGTAAGGACGCCGTCGCGGTAGACGGAGCCGAATTCGGCGGTGCCCTTCCACAGGTCCTGGCCCGCGCCGTCGATCGCGAACCGCTCGTCCAGCTGGCCGAAGGCCGCACCGCTGTTGGTGACCGTCCGCAAGCCGTCCGCCAGCGGTCCGGCGATCCACAGCGTCCCCGTGCGCACGGCCCGCACCCGGTCCTCGCCCCGGGGCCCGTAGGTGACGCCCAGTTCGTACGGCAGTGGCTTGAGCGGGTGCTCCAGCGGCTCGTCGGGCGCGGTCGCGCGCCAGCGGACCTCGCCCGTGCCGCCCGCGGGGATGCCGGGCAGCCGGGTCGGCCCGTCCGGATCCGGGTCGAGCCCGGTCACGGTGAGGTCGAAGTCGACGCGGCCGGTGGGGCGCAGCCCGTTGACGTTGCGCAGGGCGGCGGTGAGGGACGCGGTGCCGCCGGGCGGCAGGGCGGCGGGCTCGGCGGTGACGGTCAGCGTGCCCTGGTACGGGGCCTTGGCCAGCGCCTCGTACACCCGCTGGGCGGTGCGGTGGGCGTCCGCCGTCGGCCGCACCGGATAGCTGGTGCGCTCCCGGGTCCACGGCTCCTCGACGGCGAACCAGTCGAAGGAGCGCGGGGGCCGGTTCTCCGCCAGCGCGTCCTCCAGCTCGTCCAGGTAGGACTGCCACTGGGGGAGGTGGAAGTCGGCGATGAGGCCGCTCCAGTCGCGGTTGGCGTAGTTGGCCAGCTTGCCGCCGTCCGCCGTGGCGCGGTCCGCCCAGGTGGTGATGAGGGTGCGCGCGGCCCGCTCCAGCTGGGCCGACTCCTCCTCGCCCGACGCCATCCGCTTGGCGTCCTCGAGCCACGGGCCCAGCAGGAACCGCCGGTGGGCGCCGGTCATGTCGTCGCTGAGCCGCATCAGCTTGAGCCACAGCCGGGCCAGCGTCCGGAAGGCCGTGCGGTCCTTGCGGTCGTAGGCGTCCTGGAGCTGGGGGATCAGCTGCCAGGAGCGGTTGGCGAGCGCCTGCCGCGCGATGTCGGTGAGGTCATGGCGGTAGGCGTCGCTGTCGCGCAGCCCGGCGCGGACGCCCAGCAGCGCCGCGAAGGCCACGTCGAAGCCGGCCGGGTCGAAGGCGGGGGTGTGGGTCGCGTAGTTGGTGCCCGAACGGGCGGTCAGGGAGGGGCGGGCGGCGAAGACCGAGTCATGCGGGCGGCCGTCCTTGCTGCTGATCTGGTACGCGGTGTCGCGCAGCGCGGCGAACGCCTCCCGGGCCTTGGCGTCCCGTCCGCCGTAGCGCACCTCGGCGTACGAGCGGAACCACTCGGCCCGGTCCACCGCATCCTCACGCCACGCCAACTCGCTGAAGAGCTCGAACGCGGCCGGATCCCGCTCGGCCGCCTCCGGCATATAGGCCGTGCCGACCAGTTTGCTGCCCGGCTTGTCGCGCCAGACGGTGAACCGCTTCGTCCACATATGGGTCTTGGCGCCGATCGTGGTGCGGCCGCCGAAGTTGGGGATGGTGCCGAACGCGTACGGCACCGCGCCCCAGTCCTTCTCCCGGTCGGTGACGGTGTCCAGGTCCGACAGCCCGTCCACCACGAGCATCCGGTCGTGGTCGACGGCGTCCAGCAGATCCCGGCGGGGGTTCTCCTGCCAGCCGAGGATCACCCAGATCGCGCCGGGGCGGGCGGTCCGCAGCGCGGTCTCCACGGCGCGGGCGGCGTCGGGCACCGGGACGTCGCCCGGGTCGCCGCCCTCGTGCAGCAGATCCATCTTGAACAGCTCGGCCTCGCCGAACAGTTCGCGCTGATGGCGGTAGAAGGCCGCGGCCACCTTCCGGAACGACTCGGTGCGCGGATCGAGCCAGTCGGGGCGCCTGAGCCCGTTCCAGTCGCCCTGCGGCACCGTACGGGCCTCCGGGTTGCGGTCCGCGAAGCCGTCGGGGACGGTGCCGAAGTAGCCGGGGAACACCGGCCGCATGCCCAGCTCCCGCAGCCGGTCGGCGATCCGCCGCCCCAGCTCGGTGCGCTTGGCCAGGAGCGCGGTGGAGACCGGTCCGCCGTATTCGCTCATGTTCTGCAGCAGCCACCACGGCTGGTGGGAGGGGGCGGGGAGCCAGGTGCGCGCCTCGGTCTCGGTGTAGCCGAACTCCTGGAGCAGCCGGTGGTAGACGGCCTCCTGACCGGCGGTGACCAGCAGTTCGTTGCAGCCGTGCAGGGCCGCGACGTCGATCAGGTGCTCCCAGCGGTCCCAGTCGGCGAACGGCGCGGTGTAGCCGTCATGGGTGTCGTTGAACGCGAAGCGGTGCGGCAGCGCGGTCGATTGGGTGAGGCGCCGGGCGGGCGCGGGCAGCTTCTCCGGCAGGTTCAGCTGATCGCCGGACCAGGTGAGCTGTGCGTGACAGGTGTACTTGAGATACCAGTGCACGCCCGTGAGCAGCACCGCCGGGCTGGTGCCGGAGACCGTCACCCGCCCCGCGGAGCCGTCGACCTCGAACCGCTCCTCATCGCCCCGCTTGGCCAGTGCCACCAGCCGGAACTGCCCGGCGTGGGTCGGCAGCAGCCGCCGGAGGGCGGCCCGTGCGGGAGCGGTGTCGAATGCGGTCACGGCGGTGTCCTGTGCGTCGTGCGGCTCATCGGCCACCGCGGGGAGGCGGCTCCCCAGCGTGGCCCCGGCCCCCAGTGCTCCGGCGGTTCCGATCAGCGTGCGTCTGCTCAGGTCGCTCATGCGCCCCCCATCGGACAACGGCCAATGCGTCGTATGGAGAAGGCACTTAACCAGCGTTGGGAGGTGGGAGCAATGGGGCGCACGGGGAGGTGCCGGTTCCCGGGGCCATGGAGCGTCAGCCCCGGTCCAGGTAGGCCAGCACCGCCAGCACCCGGCGGTTGTTGTCGTCCGACGGCGGCAGACCGAGCTTTCCGAAGATATTGGAGGTGTGCTTGGCCACCGCCCGCTCGGTGACGAAGAGCTGCGCGGCGATCGCCGTATTCGACCGCCCCTCCGCCATCAGCTCCATCACCTCCAGCTCCCGCGGTGTCAGCCGCCCCAGCGGCTTGTCCTGGGCGCGCCGGTCCAGCAGCTGCGAGATCACCTGCGGATCCATCGCCGTGCCCCCCGCGGCCACCCGCCGCACCGCGTCGATGAACTGATCGGCGTCGAAGACCCGGTCCTTGAGCAGGTACCCGATGCCCCCGCTGCCGTCCGCGAGCAGCTCCCGCGCGTACAGCTGCTCCACATGCTGGGAGAGCACCAGCACCGGCAACCCCGGCCGCGCCCGCCGGGCCCGCAGCGCGCACTGCAGCCCCTCGTCGCTGAACGACGGCGGCAGCCGCACGTCCACCACCGCGACATCCGGCTCCAGCTCCGCCAGCGCCTTGCTCAGCTCGGGCCCGCTCTCCACGGCCGCCACGACCTCGAAGTCGTACGCCTCCAGCATGCGGACCAGCCCGTCCCGCAGCAGGAACAGATCCTCGGCGACCACAACACGCACGGCGGCTCCATGACTTCTTCGGGCCCCTGGGGTGGGGGACGTGACCGAATCCGACGAATGTACCGCTGTGCGGTGAGCGGGAGGGGATCAGCGGCCCGGGGAACCGTTCTGCCGGATTCCGCGTGATGTCCTCTTGATGTGCCGCCGGCTGGTGGCGGGCGAACGAAGGGGGAGCCGGTGCTGGGTCGGAGGCGGGTGATGGTGGGCGTGGCGGTGTCGCTTTCGGCGGCGCTGGTGGCGTGCGGGCCGGAGAAGGAGAAGGAGTGGACGGGGGCGGAGCCTTCGAAGGGGTCCGCGGCCGAGGCCGCGCGGTTCGCGCCGTTGGTGCGGCTGGCCAAGGGGGAGTCGCTGATGCCGATGGACGCGACGCGGTTCATCGGGCGGTCCGCGCTGCGCTTCGACCACGACGGCTTCTGCCGTGACGAGGGGCCGGTGGCCGCCGCGATCGACCCGCGGCGGTTGGGGAGTAAGGACAATGCCTACAAGCACGCGGAGGTGCAGCCGGGGAAGTCGTCGTCCAAGCCGGTGTCCTGCCCCGGACACGGGGACAAGTGGCACACCTCGACCGAGGCCGGCGGCGGTTTCTATCTCGACCCGCCGAAGGAGGTGCGGAAGGGCGAGGGCACGGACGCGCCGGTCTACTGGGAGTACCACAACCACAAGACGGACCCGAAGCGCGCGGCGTACGTCTACTGGTTCTTCTACGCCTACAACAACCTGACCCCGGGCAACCGGCACGAGGGCGACTGGGAGCGCGTCGCGGTCCAGCTGCGCGATGGCAAGCCCGAGGCGGTGACGTTCGCGAAGCACGGCAAGGATACGTGCAGCGTGAAGTGGTCGGAACTGGATCCGCGGGACGGGCATCCGACGGTGTACTCGGCGCGTGGTTCACACGGCTCCTATCCGACCGACAAGAACCAGTGGGTGAACGGCACGCTCGATCGGCCCTCGAAGGGCGGCGCCGAATGGCGCACCTGGGAGCACGCCCGCCCGGTCGACCGCGAGCCCTGGTGGGGGTACGCCGGGTGGTGGGGGTCGCAGCAGCATGTGAGCGGATTCGACGGGCCGATGGGCCCGCGCCCGGGGCGTCTGCTGTCGGGCGTCTTCACCGACGACAGTTGCGGGCCCGCCGACAAGCCGCCGACGGATCCGCCCAAGGACCAGCCCACGGACCGGCCCACCGAACAGCCCACCGAGCAGCCCACGGAACGGCCCACGGAACGGCCCACGGACCAGGCCGCGCCCAGGACGGAGGAAGGGGCGATCCGGCGGTACGAGGAGTATCTGCACGCCGTGGGCCGGGAGGACATCAAGACGGTCTGCGAGGTGGCCGGGCCCGCGGCGAAGCAGGCGGAGGACCAGGGGTTCGGCCCGTGCACGTCCACGTTCCTGGTCACGTTCCAGATGATCTCGCCTACGCAGAAGAAGGCCCTGCAGACCGCGACGGTCGATCCGCGGAAGGTCGTCGTACGAAGCCCCGCCAAGATCGACATTCCGGCCGATGCGGTCAAGGCCTCCGTCACCTTCTCCGAAAACGAGATCGGGACCAGCACCCTGGAGTATCTGAAGGACGACTGGTACATCACTGACTGAGCGCGCCGGGGGCGGACGATCTCCGTACCGGCCTCGTCGCTCAACAGGCGGGTTCCGGAAGTCGCACCGGAGTCCCGCGGCCGGCATCGGCACGCTGACACCGGCGCGACGCGTCCCGCCGCCGGATTTTCCCCGGCGGTGGGTCATCGGGCGGCGTCGGGCGCCGAGAGCGCGCAGGGGATCTCCATCGTCACCATGGTCGGCCCGCCGCTCGGGCTGCTGACCGCGAGGACCCCGTCGAAGGTGCCCAGCCGCCGCTCGACCCCGCTCAGCCCGCCGTCCGGGGTGATCCGGGCGCCGCCGTGGCCGTCGTCGGTCACGGTGATGCGCAGCATGCCCTCCGCGTGGTGCACGTCCAGCCACATCCGCGAGGCACCCGCATGCTTCGCCGCGTTGGTCAGCACCTCGCTGACCGCGAAGTACGCGGCCGACTCGACCGGTTCATCGGCCCGGCCCGCCAGCTCCACGTCCACCTCCACGGGCACCGCCATCCGCAGCGCCAGGGCGCGCACCGCGTCCCCCAGGCCCCGCTCGGCCAGCACCGGCGGATGGATGCCGCGGACCAGGTCGCGCAGCTCGGCCAGGGCCTCGGCGGAGTTCGTACGGGCCGCCGCGAGCAGCTCCTTGGCCTTGGCCGGGTCCTTCTCGATCAGGGCCTCCACGGTGCCCAGGCTCATGCCCATGGCGACGAGCCGGGCCTGGGCGCCGTCGTGCAGATCGCGTTCGATGCGGCGCAGCTCGGCGGCGGAGGTGTCCACCGCGTCATGCCGGGTCTCGGTGAGCCGCCGCACCCGCTGCTCGAGCGCCATCTGCGGGGTCGGGTCGAGGAAGGCGCGCGCCAGCAGGAAGTGGCCGCGCAGCACGAGCGGGGAGGCGGTCGCCCCGAGCGCCATGAAGCCGACGCCGAGCGGGACGGCCAGCAGGGCGGTGCCCAGCGAGTCGATGGGGAGGAACGCGTACCAGTAGGTGCCGCCCGCCTCCACGATCGGCTTCCACACCCCGGCGGCCAGGACGAACCCCTCGATCCCGTACGGCACGAAGACGAAGGCCAGCAGCGAGGTGACGTACCCGGCCGTCATGTCGACCTGCAGCCACAGCAGATCGCGCCAGGTGGCCGGGTCCTTCAGCAGGAAGGTGCACAGCTCCACCTGCCCGGTGACCCCGGCCCGCCGATCGGCGGGCAGCGGCCGGTACGGCGCCCGGATGGTGACACCGGACCACGTGGCGGCCAGGAGCCGGCGCCAGTTGGCGTGTGCGCGCACCGCCTTGATCAGGGGAGGGGTGGTGAAGACCCCCAGGCCCAGCGGGATGAAGGAGATCGACAGGATCGTCAGTACGGACAGGGTGATCGACACCAGCGCGAGCCAGGAGACGGCGAACCCCCGTGCGCAGGCCGTCAGCGCTCTGCGTCCGTTCATCCTGAGTCCCCCTCGCCGGTCGGGTCTTCGTGCCCGTGTCCTCGGGCCATCTCAGTGTGTCAGCGCCCTGCCGCCCGGACACGGGGGCCGGGCACCGTCCGGGGGTGTAGCTGGCACCACCTTCCCGCCTCGCCCTATGGCTCGGCGACTGGGTGGCTGCCCGGCTGGGGCGCGGACCTGCGCTTTTCTAGCGTCGTGGCATGACCTGTTCCGTCCGTACCTCACGGGGAGAGACGCCATGAGCGCAACGAGGAAGGGCCTGGCCGTGCGGCTGGGTGGGTGGAGCACGCGCCACCGCAAGACCGCGATCATCGGATGGCTGCTGTTCGTCGTGGTCGTCGCCGTGGTCGGCGGAATGTCAGGCTCCCGGCAGATGACCAATTCCGAGAACGGTACGGGCGATTCCGCGCGTGCGGAGAAGATCCTGGAGGACGCGGGCCTCCAGACCCCGGCCGGGGAGATGGTGATGCTGCGCGGCGACCGCCCGGACGGCTGGAAGGACGCGGCCCGCGACCTCACGGCGCGACTGGAGCGGACGGGCGAGGCGGTGCGCATCCAGCCCCCGGTGCGCTCGGAGAGCGGACGGGAGGCCCTGATCAGCTTTGAGATGAAGGGCGACCCGGACACCGCCGGGAAGCGGGTGGAGCCGGTCGTCGAGGCGGTGAAGAAGACCGAGTCGGCCCATCGGGGCATCGCGGTCTACGAGTTCGGCGACGCCACCGCCCAGCACCGGCTCGACGACATGCTCACCAATGACTTCAAGAAGGCCGAGCTGACCGCCGTACCGCTGGCGCTGGGCATTCTGCTGGTGGTCTTCGGGGCGCTGGTCGCCGCGCTGCTGCCGGTGCTGCTCGCGGTGACCGCCTGCGTCGGCACCTTCGGACTGCTCGCCCTGGTCAGCCACAAGCTGCCCATGTTCGACTCCACCACCTCGGTGATGTTCCTGGTGGGCCTGGCCGTCGGCGTCGACTACTCGCTGTTCTACCTGCGGCGGGAGCGCGACGAGCGGGCCGCGGGCCGGGACGCCGGGACCGCGCTGCGGATCGCGGCCGCCACCAGCGGCCGGGCGGTGCTGATCTCCGGGGTCACGGTCATGCTGGCGATGTCCGGGATGTTCCTGTCCGGGCTGCTGCTGTTCCACGGCTTCGCGGTCGCCACCATCCTGGTCGTCCTGATGGCCATGCTCGGCTCGGTGACCGTACTGCCCGCGATGCTGTCCTGGCTGGGCGACCGGATCGACGCCGGGCGGGTGCCGCTGCGGGGCCGCCGCCGGAGGAAGGGCGTGCACTCCAGCGGTGGCGTCACCGTCAGGCTGATGCGGCCCGTCCTGGCCAAGCCGAAGCTGTTCGCCGTCGTATCGGGCGTGCTGCTGCTGGTGCTGTCCGCGCCCGCCCTCGGGATGAAGACCGAACAGCTCGGCATGGACAAGCAGTTCGGCTCCGACGCCCCGATCACCGTGGCCTACCAGGAGATCACCGGCTCCTTCCCCGGCGGCCCCGCCCCGGCCGAGGTGGTGCTGCGCTCCGACGAGATCGCTTCGCCCCGCTTCGAGGCCGCCGTCGCGGACTTCAAGAAGGAACTCGTCGCGTCCGGACGGTTCGGCAGGACGGTCGACGTCGAGGCGCACCGTACGAAGGGGGTGGCGCGGATCGAGGTGCCGCTGGCCGGGAACGGTCAGGACGCCACCTCCCGGCGCGCCCTGGACACCCTCCGGGACGAGCTGGTCCCGAAGATCCTCGGGCCGGTCTCCGACCAGGCGTATGTGACCGGTGAGCTCGCCGGGAGCCGTGACTTCAACGACCAGCTGAAGACCGACATCGCGCCGGTCTTCCTCTTCATCGCCGCCGTGACGTTCGTTCTGATGCTGCTCTGCTTCCGGTCGTTGCCGATCGCCCTCGTCTCGATCCTGCTCAACCTGCTGTCGGTGGGCGCCGCGTACGGCACGATGACCGCCGTCTTCCAGCACGGCTGGGGCGCGGAGCTGCTGGGGATGGAGCCGGCCGGGGCGATCGAGTCGTGGATGCCGCTGTTCGTCCTCGTCATCCTCTTCGGGCTGTCGATGGACTACCACGTCTTCGTGGTCTCGCGGATCCGGGAGGCCCATGAACGGGGCTTCGCCACCCGGGACGCGATCCGCGAGGGCATCCGGACGACGGCGGGCTCGGTCACCGGGGCGGCCACCATCATGGTCGCCGTGTTCGCGGTCTTCGCGCTGCTGCGGATGCAGGACATGCAGCAGATGGGCGTCGGGCTCGCGGTCGCGGTGCTGGTGGACGCCACGCTGGTGCGGATGGTGCTGCTGCCCTCGGTGATGGCGCTGCTGGGGGAGCGCAACTGGTATCTGCCGCGCGCCCTGCGGTGGCTGCCGAACCTCGACCACGGCGAGGAGCCGGTGGAGCGGCCGCGGCCGCCGCTGGTGGGGGCGGACCGCTGAGCGGGGGTCCGCGTCCGGGTACGGGTCCGCGTCCGGGTACGGGTCCGCGTCCGGGTCCGGGTACGCGTCCGCCGTGCCGGACAGGCTTCTGGCCTGCCCGGCACGGCGGGCGTCATGGGTTCGGGGACGCGGTCAGAGGGTGGGCACGTACTTGTACCCCACCCGCCGCACCGTCACGATCGTGCCCCGGTGCTCGGGGCCCATCTTGCGCCGCAGCCGGGCCACATGGACATCGACGGTCCGGCCGTCGCCGACATGGCCGTACCCCCACACCGTGGTCACCAGCTGATCGCGGGAGTGCACCCGGTGCGGATGGGCGACGAGATGGCTCAGCAGCTCGAACTCGAGATAGGTCAGCTCCAGCGGCCGCCCCGCGACCTCGGCGGTCCGATGGTCGGGGTCGATCCGGACGAGCTCGTCACCCCTCTCGCCCGCCCCTCCCGTCCCGCCCGTCACGGCCGGTATTTCGCCCGGGGGCGGCCCCGCCGCCTCGGGCCGCTGCCGGTCGGCCGGGACCAGCACCAGATAGCCGACCATCGGCGGATGGCCGGGGAGCGTGGGCAGGGTGTGCGGGGGAGCGGGCAGCCAGGTGGCGCCGGGGTGCAGCAGATCGGCGACCGGCGGCACCTCGTCCGGTGCGACGGCTCGCAGCCGCTGGCGGTTGGCCGGGCCGGACGGCGCGGATGCCGCGGAGGTTGCGGCCGGGGCGGCGGGAGCGGAGGCGGAGGCGGACGACAGGCTACGGAGGTTCGTCATGAGGTCAGCTCTTTCGCGCGAGAAGGCGTCAGTGGACGTCGTGCGCGCGGGCTGGGCGGCCGGGCGGAGAGGTCAGCGGCCGAGCGAGCGGGCCCGCGCATCGGATGCGCGGCAACACTCGCGGTCGAAGTGGTGCGCCTGCCGGGACGGCCAGAACGGCTCGAGGTCGTAACGACCCGTCGCGGTGTCATGGAGGCTGGCCATGGGGCTATTGAAGCAGATACCGGGGTCGGGGCTGAAGCGGATACGGGGCCGGAACCGAAGCGGAACCGGGCGGGGACTCGAGCGGATGGCGGGCTCGGGGCGCTCGGCGGTGGAGCGGGGAGAAGTGCGACGATGCGGGCGTCAGAGGCCCCACGCGGCAGCCCCACCGGCCGCCGCGTACCCCTTGAGGAGCGCAAGCCCATGCCGCATATCGTCGTCGAATACTCCGACACCCTGACCGAGGCGTTCGACCGCCCCGGCTTCGGTGCCGCCCTGCACCCGGTGGTCGCCAAGACCGTCGACACGGCGGTGGCGGGCTGCAAGACTCGCTTCCGGCGGATCGAGGAGGCCCATCTCGCGGACGGCGCCCCGGACCTCGCCATGATCCATATCGAGGTGTCCATCCTGTCCGGGCGCGACGCCGGGACCAAGCGGGAGCTGTCCGCCGCCGTGCTGGAGGTGGCCCGCGCCCATGTGTCGCCCGTGCCGGGGCTGACCGTGCAGACCACCGTCGATATCCGCGATCTCGACCGTGACTGCTACGAGAAGCACGAGGCGGTCCATCCGGCCTGACGCGCCCCTGCCTCTCGCGCGCATGGTGTACGGCGGCGCACAACTATACGTCATTTAATGCGAATCCGGCATCTACCTATATACCAGGGCGAGGCGCACAATGGGGGTGCGGTGTTTTACCGCACTGTGCGGTCAGACTTGCATGGATCGAAGGAGGCGAGTCGAATGGCCGACGTCTCACGTGCGAAAGGTGATCTTGCGGGCCACCCCGACGTGTCCGAGATGCGGGAGCGTTACGCGCGCATGATGGACGCTCGGGATGTTGTCTTCCTCGACGGGCCGGTACTTCTCGCCGGTTTGTACTTCGCCATCTCTCCCTGGGTGGTGCACTTCTCGGGCACCAGCCCCAACCTCATGGTCAACAACCTCGTCCTCGGCATCACGATCGCCCTGCTGGGCATCGGTCTCACCACGGCGCCGAGGAGGATGTACAGCCTGTGCTGGGCCATGTCCGCGATCGGTGTATGGATGATCATCTCCCCCTGGGTCGTCGCCCGGGGTGCCGATGCCGGAGTGATCGCGAACAACGTCGTCGTGGGTGCCATCACCTGCCTGTTCGGCCTGGTCGCAGCCGGCATGGTGATGCGGAAGGGCAGGGAGACCTGACCGGACGCTGAATCACCGGACCGTCTGCGCATCGGCGGAGGCCGTCCACCGCACGCCTCTCGGGGGTCGTGTGGTGGACGGCCTTCGCGCGTTGCCGGTGGCCCCTCTTCGCGCAGCGCCGGCGCCGGCGTGCGGGCCGGTTGCCGGTGTGCGGGCGCCCGGTGCCGGTGTGCGGGCCGGTCTCAGCCGATCGGACGGTCTCAGCCGATCGGCTCGGGCAGCGGGACCACGTCGTAGGAGCAGTCGATGGTCCGGCCGGTGGCCGGGTCGCCCAGCTCCACCCGCCAGCGCCCGGCGAATTGGTCCACGTCCTCGGCCATCGGGATGGTGCCGGAGATCAGCACGGTGCCGGGCACCAGGTCACCGCGTTCGCGCAGCACCTCGACCCAGTAGGACGGCGGCAGCAGCTCGGCCAGCGTGCCGCTCTGCACCTCGGTCTCCTCACCGTCGTGAGTGACCCAGGCACGGAGCGTCAGATCGTCCAGGCGGGCGGCCACGTCGGACAGCCGCCAGGCGCGGGTGGCCAGCACATCGGGGGCCGCGTTCTTGCTCCAGGCCACGCCGTGCACCTCCAGCGCCCGGTCGGTGTGGTCGCAGGCGGCCGTCAGCAGCAGCTCCCCGTCCGCGGCCACGACCAGTGCCCACTCGGCCTCGCCCGAGGTGCGGTCGTGCTGGACGCTGACCTGGCCGGTCTGCTGGGCGAGGTAGGGGGAGACGGGGTAGAGGGCGGGGGTCACGGAGGGCGCGGGCACGCCCAGCTCGGCGAGCTCGGCGACATGGGCGGCCACATCGTCCTGGCTGCGTCCCGCGTAGCCCGCGTTGAGCACCTGGACGACCTCCACGTGGTGGAGGGAGCCATCGGGCAGTTCGAAGGTGAGCGAGGACCGGGCGGGCTGTGCGGGCTGCGTCGTCATGGGCTGGGCTCTCCAAGGCACGGTGGGGCGATGTGCTGTTTCCGCGGTTGTGCGGTGGTGCGCGAGCTGCGCTGACCGCGCTTTCCGCGATTTCGAAGCGGTTAACTTCCCCCGGAGGGGTTGCGCATACGCTTGGTATACAACAAGTATGCCGGAAGGTCGACCCACGCACACCCCCCGACCATCTCATCGCACCACCCGCCCAAACGCCACGTACCATCACGTAAGCCTCACGCACCACCTCGAGGACGGAACATGCAGCCCACCGCATCGAGCGCACCGCCCCGGGCCGACCGGTCCGGGGTCCGCCGCGCCTTCGTCGCCAGCCTCACCGGCACCGCCCTGGAGTGGTACGACTTCGCCGTCTACTCCGCCGCCGCGGCCCTGGTCTTCGGCGACCTCTTCTTCCCCTCCAAGGACCCCTTCACCGGCACCCTGCTGGCGTTCTCCACCTACGCCGTCGGCTATGTGTCCCGGCCGCTGGGCGGCTTCGTCTTCGGCCGGCTCGGCGATGTCATCGGCCGCAAGAAGGTGCTCATCGCGACGCTCGTGCTCATCGGCGCCGCCACGCTGCTGATCGGGCTGCTGCCCACCTATGCCACGGTCGGTGTCGCGGCCCCCGCCGCACTGGTGCTGCTGCGCTTCGCACAGGGCGTCGGCGTCGGCGGTGAGTGGGGCGGTGCGGTGCTGCTGTCCAGCGAGTTCGGCGATCCGAAGCGGCGCGGCTTCTACGCCTCCGCCGCGCAGGTCGGCCCGCCGGCGGGCAATCTGCTGGCCAACGGCGTCCTGGCCGCGCTGGGCGCGATGCTGACGGAGGACCAGTTCATCAGCTGGGGCTGGCGGGTGGCGTTCCTGCTCTCCGGTGCCCTGGTGGGATTCGGCCTGTGGGTCCGCGCCAAGCTGGAGGAAACCCCGGTCTTCAAGGCGATGGAGGCCGCGCAGGACCGGCCGGAGGCACCGGTGCGCGAGGTGTTCACCACCCAGCCGAGGGCGCTGATCGCCGCGATCCTCTGCCGGGTCGCCCCCGATGTGCTGTACGCGATGTTCACCGTCTTCGTGCTCACCTACGCCACCGAGGAACTCGACATGTCACGCGGCTCGGCGCTCACCGCCGTGCTGATCGGCTCCTCGCTGCAGATCGTGCTCATCCCGCTGGCCGGGGCGCTCTCGGACCGCGTCAACCGGCGGTGGCTGTACGGGGGCGCCGCCGTCGCCGCCGGTGTCTGGCCGTTTGTGTTCTTCCCCCTGGTCGCGGATGGCAGTTGGGCGCTGCTCACCCTCGGGGTCGTCGGCGCGCTGATGATCCACTCGCTGATGTACGGGCCGCAGGCGGCCTTCGTCGCCGAGCAGTTCTCCCCGCGGCTGCGCTACACCGGCTCCTCGCTCGCCTACACCCTCGCCGGGATCATCGGCGGCGCGGTCGCGCCACTGCTCTTCACCACGCTGCTCGGGGTCTACCACGCCTGGGTGCCGCTGGCCATCTACATCGCGGTCACCGCAGCGGTCACGGTGGCGGGTCTCTGGCTGGGCCGGGACCCCTCCTCCGCGCAGGAGGAGGAGCCGGAGCCGCTCCCCGTCGGCCACACCACCTCCACCTCGGTGTCCTGACCCCTTCCGTCCCCGTCCCGTCCCGGCCCTGCACCCAGTTCCGGCTCTCGGCTCCCTGCTCCCCGCTCCCTGCTCCGCGGAGCTGTAAAGCGAGCCGCGCCGGGGAAGGGGCGGGATGGGATCACCTACGCGGGACGGGACCGCGTACCCCGGCAGCCCGCTCGCACTCCGACCCTCCCGACCCTCCCGACCAGGAAAAGAGGCAGCACCCGCCATGCCCCTCCGCATCGCACTGAGCCAGCTCACCACGGGCCCGGACCCGGTCTCGAACCTCGCCCTTCTGCGCCAGGAGACACAGCGGGCGGCGGAGGCCGGGGCGCGTCTGGTCGTCTTCCCGGAGGCGGCCATGGCCTGCTTCGGCACCCGGCTCGGCCCGATCGCCGAGCCGCTGGACGGGCCCTGGGCCACCGAGGTCCGGCAGATCGCCAAGGACGCCGGGCTGGTGGTCGTGGCCGGGATGTTCACCCCGGCGCCCGACGGCCGGGTGACCAACACCCTGCTGGCCACCGGCCCGGGGGTGGAGACCTCCTACGACAAGATCCATCTCTATGACGCCTTCGGCTTCGCCGAGTCCAAGACCGTGGCCCCGGGCTCCGAGGTGGTGACCTTCGATCTCGACGGCGCCCGGATCGGCCTGGCCACCTGCTACGACGTGCGGTTCCCCGAGCTCTTCCGGGCCCACGCCGACGCGGGCGCGGTGCTCTCCGTGCTGCCCGCCTCCTGGGGCGCGGGGCCCGGCAAGCGCGAGCAGTGGGAGCTGCTGACCCGGGCGCGGGCGCTCGACGCCACCGTATGGCTGGCCGCCGTGGGCCAGGCCGATCCGGCGGCGTCCGGTGTGACGGCCGCGGGCTCCGCCCCCACCGGTATCGGCCACAGCGCCCTGATCGGCCCCGACGGCACCGTACGGGAGCGGCTGGACGCCGGACCGGGGCTGCTGGTGGGGGACGTGGACACCGAGGAGGTCACGGCGGTGCGCCGCACGGTGTCCGTCCTGGCCAACCGCAGGCTGGGCGTCAACCCATGAGCGGCGCCCCCGAGGCCGAAGGGCCCAAACCGGAGCTGGAATTCCATCTGCCCGCCGGGCCCTGGCAGCGGCCGCCGGGCGCGGGCGCGGGGGTCAGCGAACAGATCCTGGCCGCGGACGGGAGCGGCTCCCACACCACCGCCCTGGTGCGCTGGGAGCCGGGGACGGACACCTCCCCGTCCGGGGTCGCCCGCCACGACGGCTGGGAGGAGGTCTATCTCCTCGAAGGCAGCATGCACGACCTGACCCTGGGGAGGACCTTCTCGCGCGGCTTCTACGCCTGCCGGCCCCCGGGGATGCCGCATGGCCCCTGGGCCTCCGAGGAGGGCGTCACCATGCTGGTGATCACCTATCCGGCGGCGGCCGCCGAGCGGTGACGTACCGGTCCGGCCGCCGGGCGCCGGCTCGTGCCGTCCGGGCGCCGGGTGGTACTCACCCGCGTCCGGCCGCCGGGCGGTGAGTCGCCCCCACGTCCGGCCCGCGTCCGGCCGCCGGGCGCCGGCTCACCCGGTGAGCAGCACCTTCAGCGTCGACTCCAGATGGGCGCTGATCGCCGTGCGGGCCGCCTCCCTGTCACCGGAGGCCACCGCGTCCAGGATCGCCCGGTGCTCGCCGAGCACCTCCTCCTGGCGGCCGGTCTGGTTGTACAGGGCCACCACTCCGGCCCGGATCTGGCGGCTGCGCAGCCCGTCGTAGTGCCGGTTGAGGAGCTCATTGCCCACCGCGGCGACCATGGTCGCGTGGAAGAGATGGTCGATGGCGATGAACTCCTTGGCCTGGTCCGGCCCCATCAGCTCGCGCTGCCGGTCCAGCAGCTCCATCAGCTTCGCGACCGGCACCGTGCCCGCCTCGATGGTGTGCTCGGCGGCGTAGCGCTCGACGATGCCGCGCAGCTCCATCAGCTCGGTGATCTCCCGACCGGAGAGCGGGGCGATATGCGCACCCCGCTTGGGGACCAGCTGGACCAGGTCCTCGGCCGCCAGCAGGAGCAGGGCCTCACGGATCGGGGTCCGGGAGATGCCGATCCGGTCGGCGATCTCCTGCTCGGTGAGGAACCGGCCCTGCATGTCGGGATCGGTCAGCACGGTTTCCTTGAGGAACGCGTACGCCTTTTCTCGTCCGGACTGCGCTGGCACTGGGCCCCCATGCTGCTTCGCATACAACTCGTATACGAAAATTACCACGGACCGGTGGCCGGGTCGGGAATCCAGGAGCCGTGGATCCGCCGGAGGGCTCGGCACTCATCGCGCGTCCCCTTCGCCGTCCCGGCGGGCGCTCCGGTCCGCGACCAGGACCACCTTTCCGGTGACGGTGCCCGACTCGGCCAGCCGCATCGCCTCCGCGGCATCGGAGAGCGGGATCCGCGCCGCCACCAGCGCGGTGAACTCGCCGCTCGCCAGCAGCGCCAGCACCTGCCCCAGATCGGCGCGGATCCGCGCCTGGTAGGCGGCCAGGCGCCGCCGTCCGGCCCAGAGGTTGTAGAAGTGCGCCCCCCGTCCGTTGGGCAGCAGATTCCACAGGGCCAGCCGGGCGAACAGCTTGAGCACCGGGGCCCGGGACGATCCGGGGATGTCCCGGGTGGCCGCCGTGCCGTAGGAGACCAGCGTGCCGCCGCGGGCGAGCAGCCGGTAGGAGTCGACGATGCCCTCGCCGCCTATGTGGTCGAAGACCGCGTCGACCCCGCCGGGGGCCAGCGCGCGCACCCGGCCGGGGAGATCCGGATCGCGGTAGTCGAGGGGGGTGGCGCCGAGGGCGCGCACCGCGTCGTGATGGCGGGGTGAGGCGGTGCCGATGACCTTGACTCCCGCATGGCGGGCGAGCTGGACCAGGGTGGTGCCCACTCCGCCATCGGCCCCGTGCACCAGCACGGTCATCCCCGGGCGCACCTTGGCCACCCGGTGGAGCATCTGCCAGGCCGTGATCCCGTTGACCACCACCGTCTCGGCCTCCGCCGCGTCCACCCCCTCGGGGACCTCCACCAGATCGCCCGCGTCGACGGTGGTGTGGCTGGCCCAGCCGCCGATCTTCGTGAGCGCCGCGAACCGGCGGCCCCGCAGGGCCGGATCCACCCCCGGACCGGTCGAGACCACCGTGCCGACCAGGTCATAGCCGGGCACGAAGGGGAACGGCGGCTGGTCGTAGTACTTCCCGCGGCGCATCTGCTGCTCGGCGAAGGAGACCCCCGACGCCTCGACGGCCACCAGCGCCTGCCCGGGACCGGGCTCGGCCAGCGGGCGGGTGCGGAGCTGGAGCCCCTCCGGCTCGACCTGGCCAGGCAGAACGACTTCGGTGATCATGGCGGATCTCGCTTTCCTGTGAGGAGTTCTCGTTGTTGTGAGAGCTTCTAACCAAACAATGAACCTGTTACTCTCGAGGTGTCAAGTCCGACATCGATGACCCGTACGAGAGGCCCGTCCATGGCGACAGCACGGCGAGAGCGCTACCGCAAGCAGACCCGGGAGGAGGCCAAGGCCGTGGCCCTGGCCCAGCTCTCCGAGTCGGGCACGGCCGGCATCTCGGTGAACGCGATCGCGAAGGCGATGGGCATGACCGGCCCCGCGCTCTACCGCTATTTCGCGAGCCGGGACGAGCTGCTGACCGAGCTGATCACGGACACCTACCGCGATCTGGCCGAAACCCTCGCCCGGGCCGTCGCCGACGCCACCCCCGCCGACCGCTTCCGCGCCCTGGCCCTCGCCCTGCGCGAGTGGGCGAAGCGGCAGCCCGACCGCTATCTGCTCATCTACGGCACCCCGGTGCCCGGTTACCACGCGCCGCCGGAGACCACCGAGATCGCGGCCGGGCTGATGCGGACCATCCTCGACGCCTGCGCCACCGTCGGCGGTGCGGGCGCCGGCGCCGGTGAAGGCGGCGCCGGGGGGAGCGGCGCCGCGATGAGCGGCGGGCAGCCCCTCACCGAGCTCGAGGCCGCGCTGGCGCGCCATCTGGAGGGCGCGGGCCCCTGGGTGGCCGGGGAGGAGCCCGGTGGCGAGCTGAAGGGCCGTGCGCTGCGCACCTGGACCCGGCTCCACGGCGTGATCAGCCTTGATGTGCAAGGGCAGTTCACGGGCATGGGCTTCGATCCCTCGGTCCTCTTCGAGGCCGAGATCGACGCCCTGGTGCGGGGTGGCTGAGGTGCCCGGGTCCGAGCTGCCCACCCCGCGGGCCGGGCGCACACTGGAAGGACGGCGGAGCGCACGGGTGACCGGAGGCCGCGATGGAGCAGGGTGAGTTCGATGTGGTCGTGGAGATCCCGGAGGGGTCCCGCAACAAGTACGAGATGGACCATGACACCGGCCGCATCCGGCTGGACCGGATGCTCTTCACCTCGACGAAGTACCCGGCCGACTACGGCTTCGTCGACCGCACCCTCGGCCGGGACGGCGATCCGCTGGACGCCCTCGTCACCGTCGCCGAGCCGACCTTCCCCGGCTGTGTCATCCTCTGCCGCGCCATCGGCATGTACTGCATGCGCGACGAGCAGGGCCCGGACGAGAAGATCCTCTGCGTCCCGGCCCATGACCCGCGCTATGTCGGCGTCCAGGACATCGAGGACGTCCCCGAATTCGACCGTCGGGAGATCACCCACTTCTTCGAGGTCTACAAGGACCTCGAACCCGGCAAGTCCGTCGAGGGCTCCCACTGGGAGGGTCGTGACCGGGCCTACGCCGAAATAGCCGCCTCCCGCGCCCGCGCCGCCGAGAGCGGCTGGTTCCCGGGCCCCTGACCGGGCCCCTGTCAGGGCCCCGGACCGGGCCTCTGACCAGGACCAGAGCCAAGGGTGTCCCACGCAGCCCCCCGCGCTCAGGGCGTCTCCCCGCGTGGCGCCGGCACCCCCCGGTCGTTCTGCAGCTTCCACAGCTCCCGGAACAGCCCGCGGCACCCCGTCAGCTCCGCGAACGTGCCCTGCTGGATCACCCGCCCCCGCTCCAGCACGACGATCCGGTCCGCCACGGCGACGTTCGCCAGCCGGTGCGTGACCAGGACGACGGCGCGGTCCTCCGCCATCCGCCGCAGCCCGGCGAAGATCCGGTGCTCGGCGCGGGCGTCCAGCGCGCTGGTGGGCTCGTCCATCACCAGCAGCCCGGCGGGCCGGTGGAACGCGCGGGCCAGCGCGATGCGCTGCCACTGCCCGCCGGACAGCTCCACCCCGCCCCACCACTGCCGGGCGAGCAGGGTGTCCAGCCCGCTGCGCAGCCCGTCCACCACCTCATGCGCCCCCGAGTGGGCCGCCGCCTTCCGGACCGCCTCGTCCCCGCCGTGCGGCTGGCCCAGGGTGATGTTGTCGCGGGCGGACAGCGGCCAGTGCGCGTAGTCCTGTGGCACGACCGCCGTATGCCGCCACATCGCCTGCGGATCCAGCTCCGCCACGTCCACGCCGTCCCAGGTCACCGTGCCCCTGGTGGGCAGATAGAGCCCGGTCAGCAGCTTGCTCAGGGTGGTCTTGCCCGAGCCGTTCTCCCCGACCAGCGCGAGCACCTCGCCCCGCCGCACCTCGAGCGTGACATCGTCCAGGGCCGGGGCGTCGGACTCGGGATAGGCGTACGTCAGCCCCTCGGTCCTGATCACCCGCGGCACCGCCGGGACCCGGGCGCCGCGCCGCATCCGGTGCCCGCCCGCCTCCTCGATGAACTCCGCCCAGTCGTCCAGATACAGCCCCGTACGGAACAGCCGCGTCCCGTAGCCGACCATCCCCTGCAGCGAGGCGCCCACCGTCCGCAGCGCGAACACCGCCGTACCCGCCGACGCCACCGACATCTGCCCCGCGCCCAGCAGCAGCGCCAGCGACACCCACACCAGCCCGGATGCCAGCCCTCCCGCCAGCGCGCCCAGCACCGCGTAGCGCGCGCCCCGGTGGACCGCCGTGTCGGTGGCCGCGTCCACCCGCGCCCCGATGGCCCGGTACCGCTTCAGCAGGAACTCCGCCATGGTGCCGGAACGGAGCTGATCGGCGATGTCCTTGTCCACCATGTACCAGCGCAGCAGCCCGAGCGTGCGCCGGTCGGCGCTCATCGCACGACTGGTCTCGTAGTGCACCCGGGCCGCCTTCATACCCGCGATCCCCTGCGGCAGCGCGGTCAGCAGCAACAGCGGCAGCAGCGCCGGATGCAGCACGGTGACCACGCCCGCCGCCGCGATCAGCGACGAGAGACAGGCCATGAGCTGCTGCGACTCGGTGATCAGATCCTGCGCCACCTCGGCGCCCCGGTCCGCCGCGTCCCACTTGTCGTTGAACCCGGGGTTGTCGTACGCCGCCAGCTCGGCGTTGATCGCCGCGTCCAGCATCTGCGTCTCGGCCTCCCGGGAGATCCGCGGGGACAGCCGGCTGGAGATGTTGTTGACCGCGATCCCCAGCAGCGCCCGCAGCCCGGCCGCCCCCGCCAGCACCGCGATCGAGGGCAGCGCGTCCCGGAGCCGGTCGGTGATGTGGCCGGAGGAGATGAGCGCCGTGATCGTGCCCGTGGTGGCCAGCAGCCCGAACGCCTCGAAGAACCCCGACAGCGCCTGGCACACCAGCAGCGCCACCACCGCCGTCCGGTCCACCTTCCAGGCCAACGCCATGGAGCGGCGGACCAGTTGGGGCAGTCGGCGGGCCATGGCCCGGGTGGTGATGGGGTTCTTCTCCAAGGCGGTCAGCGCGGGCGGCCGGAACCGTAACTCCTCGCTGGGCCGCTCGGCCGGTTGTCGCGGCGGTTGTTCCGGCCGTTGTTCCGACGATTGCTCCGGTGGTTGCTTCGATGGCTGTTCCTGTGGCTGTTCCTGTGGCTGTTGTTCTGGTGGTTGTTCCGCCTGCTCCGTGGCTCGGGACGTCACAAATCCCCCCTGAGGGTGTGTTTTCCGTTCGGTGTGCCTCAGATTGCCGCAGACCGAGACGCGGGCGCCCGTGGTTTGCGGCGAGGTCCACCGATCGTGGAGCGGCCCCTGGCCTCAGGCGACTCCCTCACCTCACGCGCCGTCGGCAGACTCAGCAGACCTCTGTCGACCTCGGACGACCCCGGAAAACGGATGGAGCCGCGCCCCCTTCGCGTGCTTCGATGCGCCCCATGGTGTCCTTCGACCGGCTGCTCGCCTTCGCGGCCATGTCCCTTCTGCTCATCGTGATCCCCGGCCCCAGCGTGCTCTTCGTGGTCGGCCGGGCGCTGTCCCAGGGCCGCCGCGCGGCCCTGACCACGGTCATCGGCAATACGCTCGGGGCCTATGTGCTGGTCGTGGCCGTGGCGCTGGGCGTCGGATCCGTGGTGGAGCGCTCTGCCGTCGTCTTCACCGCGCTGAAGCTGGTGGGCGCCGCGTATCTGGTCCATCTGGGCGTCAAGGCGGTACGCCGGCGCCGCTCGCTGCAGGCCGCCTTCACCGGCGACGGCCCCACCCATGGGGGCCTGCGCACGCTGTGGGAGGGGTTCGCGGTCGGTGTGGCCAATCCCAAGACGACGGTGTTCTTCGCCGCCGTACTGCCCCAGTTCGCCGACCGCGACCAGGGGCATGTCACGCTGCAGATGCTGCTCCTCGGCCTGATCTTCAACGCCATCGCGCTGGTCTCCGACAGCGTCTGGGGCCTGGCCGCGGCCACCGCCCGCACCTGGTTCGCCCGCTCCCCACGACGCCTCGCCCTGGTCGGCGGCGTCGGCGGCCTCTCCATGATCGGCCTCGGCGTCACCGTCGCCGCGACCGGCCGCACGGACTAGCAACGCCCTCTGACCCGCACCGCCCTCCGCACGCCATGCGTGCGCGGGGAGTCGGGGAGACGGGGCGCGCGCCGTGCGCGGGGTGGGTGGTGCGCCGGGGGAGGGAGCGGGCGCTGCGCCATTCAGGGCAATTCGTCCCGTAATCTCTGGCGTTGGCGGTGTGTCGCGCGCCTACTGGTGCTACAGACCGGTGGGTTCCCCATCTGCCGGGGGACGGCGACGCGGGGATGACCCCGTATGGATCGCCATAAGTACACACCCCCTAGCCTCCGATGCGCCGCCGCGCGCGCTCGCAGTCGCGCGTGGCGAGTAACGGCCCACCATTCCACCCCCTTGGAGGGCCCGTCATGGCTTCACCCACTGTCACCCTGGTCACGGCGTCACCCAACCCCGCGGTCTCCGGGCAGTCGGTCACGCTCACCGCCACCGTCATACCCCTCGGCGCCGGAACCCCCACCGGCACCGTCACCTTCGTGGTCAGCGGCGGCCCCACCCTGAACGGGACGCTGTCGGGCGGGACCGCCTCGGTCACCGCGAGCGGTCTCAGCGGCGGCACCCATATCGTCACCGCCACCTACAACGGCGACGCCAACTTCACCTCGTCCACCGGCACCACGGCCGTCCTGGTGATCCCGGCGTCGACGACGACCACGGTGACCTCGGCCCCGGACCCGTCGACGCTGGGGCAGTCGGTGACGTTCACCGCCAAGGTCACCCCGGTCGCGCCCGGTGCGGGCACCCCGACCGGCCTGGTCACCTTCATCATCGGCGGCAGCGGCGGCGGTACGTTCACCCAGCCGCTGTCCGGCGGCATGGCCACGCTCAGCCTCAGCACCCTCGGTGTCGGCACCCACGCCGTGGTGGTCGCCTACAGCGGCAGCACGGACTTCCTGCCGTCCACCGGCACCGACACCCACACCGTGAACCCCGGCCCCGCGGCGACGACCACCACGCTGACCTCCTCGGTCAACCCGTCCGTCTTCGGGCAGCCGGTCACGTACACCGCCACGGTCACCCCGAACCCGCCCGCCACCGGCACCCCGACCGGAACGGTCACCTTCGTGATCAGCGACCCCGACGGGGTCACCTCCACCCAACCGCTGGTGGGCGGCACGGCGACGTTCACCACCAGCGGACCGGGCACGGGGCCGCACACCGTGACCGCCACCTACAGCGGTGATACCAACTTCGCCCCGTCGACGTCGGCGCCGCTCACGCAGATGGTGAACTTCGCGAACTCCCGGACCTCGATCAGCTCCAACCCCAACCCGTCCGAGGCGGGCACACCCGTCGACTTCGTCGCCTTCGTGGAAGCCATCCCGCCCGGCGACGGTACCCCGACGGGACCGGTCACCTTCACCCTCACCAACGGTGTGGACACGATCACCACCAGTCCCACCCTGGACACCAATGGATTCGCCTTCCTCGAACTGGCGCTGCCGGCGGGCAACTGGGAGGTCGAGGCCGTCTACGAGGGGGACGCCAATTTCGGCGCCTCCGGCGTCTCCGAGTACATCCAGGTCGTCACGGAGCCGGACAGCGGCACGGTGACCACCAGCACGAGCTGATCCCACAGCACTGGTCCCCGCCGCCGCCGAAAGGGGCAGTGGCGGGGACCAGCCACGCACATCGGCCGTCGGCCCGCACGGAAAGCCCGATCCGCGCGTATATGGGTCGTATGCGGGTAAACGACAGGTGTGTCCGTCAAGACGCCGCGATGGGGCACGATGCTGCTGGCCGTCCTCGTCGCTCTGACGGCGGTGCTGCTCACCGCCGGGGGCGCCCGTGCCGAAACGGATGTGAACAAGATCGGCAAGGCGCTGCGGAACAGCCCCGTCTACGTCGATCCCGGCGCCTCCGACGAACTGAGCCCCGCACAGGCGCGCCGCCTTGTGGCACATATCCGCGACGCCGGCGTGCCCGTCTACGTCGCCGTCCTGCCGGACAATCCCGCGTACGGGGGCGAGCGGGTCTTCGGGCGGCTGCGGGCCGCCGTCGACCGGCCCGGCATCTACGCGGTGGCGCTCGGCTCCTCCTTCGGCGCCGCCTCCGACACCTCGGTGCTGCCGGGACGCACCTCGCAGGCGCTGGCGGCGCAGAACCTACGGCAGCACCCGCGCGACCTCGCGGCGGTCCTCGACGGCTTCGTGACCGACGCGGCCAGGGCGACCCACGACCGGGGCGGCCAGGGGACCGGCGGCGACCAGGGCGCGCGGGACTCCACCGGAATGTCGGTGGGGGACACCGTGGTGGTGCTGATCATTTTGGCCGCGGTCGCCGGAGGCGGTCTCTACATGCTGCGGCGCACCCGCAAGCAGCGCCGCGAGCGTGAGCGGGCCGAGCTGGAGCAGGTGCGCGGCGCGGTCGAGGAGGACATCACCGCGTACGGCGAGAAGCTCGGCAGGACCGGCTTCGACCCGGCCGACCCGGCGTCCACCCCCGAGATGGCGGATGACTACGGCCGCGCCCTGGACGCCTACGAGGAGGCCAAGGCCAAGTCGGCCGCCGCCCGGCGCCCCGCGGACGTACGGCCGGTGACCGAGGCGCTGGAGGAGGGTCGCTTCGCGCTGGCGGTGCTCGATGCCCGCCGCGAGGGCGGGCCGCTGCCCGAGCGCCGACCGCCGTGCTTCTTCGACCCGCGCCACGGCCCCTCGGTCCGGGACGTCCAGTGGGCACCCTCGGGCGGCAGCCGGCGCTCCGTCCCCGCCTGCGCCGCGGACGCCACCCGCATCGACGACGGCCTCGATCCGGACTCCCGCACCGTCCCGGTAGGCGGCGACCGGCGACGGCCCTACTGGGAGGCCGGTCCGGCCTACGGGCCCTGGGCCGGCGGGTACTTCGGCGGATACGGCTCGATGCTGCTGCCGGGGCTGCTGATCGGCACGCTGCTGGGCGGGTCCCTCGACCCCGGCTACGACACCGGCGACTTCGGCGGTGGCTTCGGCGACGACGGCGGCGGTGACGCCGGGGGCGGCGACTTCGGCGGTGGTTTCGGCGACGGCGGCGGTTTCGGCGGCGGCTTCGGGGACGGCGGTGGCTTCGGGGGCGACTTCGGCGGCGGCTGACCCCGGCCCTCCGCACCCGCGGCAAGGCCCCCGGCACACGCGTGTGCGCGGTGCGTACGCGGTGCCCCGACCGCGTGGGACGCGCGCCGCACGGGCGGATGGTGTGCGCGGGGAAGGCCGTCGAGCGCTGCGCTATCCGGGGTAATTAGGCGGCAACTCTATGGCGGTGGCGGCGAGTCGCGCGCCTACTGGTGCTACAGACCGGTGGGTTCCACATCTGCCGGGGGACGGCGACGCGGGGATCTCCCCGCGTGGATCGCCGTAAGTGCGCACCCCCTTGCCTCCGATGCACCGCCGCGCCGTGTTCCCGCATGCGTGGCGAGCAACGGCCCACCACCCCACACCATTTGGAGGGCCACCATGGCTACGCCCACGATCACCCTGGTCACGGTCTCACCCCAACCCGCGTCGGCCGGACAGTCGGTCACGCTCACCGCCACCGTCATCCCGCTCGGTGTCGGGACTCCCACCGGCGACGTCACCTTCGTCGTCACCGGCGGCCCCACCGTGACCGGGACGCTGTCGGGCGGGACCACCTCGGTCACCGTCCCCAGCCTGAGCGTCGGCGCCCACGCCGTCCTCGCCAACTACAACGGTGACGCCAACTTCTCCCCGTCCACCGGCGCCAACGTCATCCTCGTCGTCCAGTCGGCGACCACCACCTCGGTGTCCTCGGCGCCGGACCCCTCGACGCAGGGCGCCACGGTGACGTTCACCGCCAAGGTCACCCCGGTCGCGCCCGGCACCGGCGTCCCGACCGGCACGGTCACCTTCATCATCGGCGGCCCCGGCGGCGGGGCGTTCGTCCAGCCACTGTCGGGGGGCGTCGCGACGCTGTCCCTCAACACCCTGGGCGTCGGCACCCACCCCGTGGTCGCCCTCTACAACGGCGACACCGGCTTCCTGCCGTCCTCCGGCACCGACACCCAGACGGTCAACGCCGCCGCGTGACCCCTCCGCACAAACGCCGAGCCCCCGCCCCCGCCCATCGGGGCGGCGGCGGGGGCCCGGCCGGAGCCGGTACGGATCACACGTCGAAGTACAGCTCGAACTCGTGCGGGTGCGGACGCAGCTGCAGCGGCGCGATCTCGTTGGTGCGCTTGTAGTCGATCCAGGTCTCGATCAGGTCGGAGGTGAAGACCCCGCCCTGGAGGAGGAACTCGTGGTCGGCCTCGAGGGAGTCGAGGACGGCCGGGAGGGAGGTCGGGACCTGCGGGACGCCCGCGTGCTCCTCGGGGGCGAGCTCGTAGAGGTCCTTGTCGATCGGCTCGGCCGGCTCGATCTTGTTCTTGATGCCGTCCAGACCCGCGAGGAGCAGGGCGGAGAAGGCCAGGTACGGGTTGCCGGAGGAGTCCGGGGCGCGGAACTCGACGCGCTTGGCCTTCGGGTTGGAGCCGGTGATCGGGATACGCATCGCGGCGGAGCGGTTGCGCTGCGAGTACACCAGGTTGACCGGCGCCTCGAAGCCCGGGACCAGGCGGTGGTAGGAGTTCACCGTCGGGTTGGTGAAGGCCAGCAGCGACGGGGCGTGCCGGAGGATGCCGCCGATGTAGTAGCGGGCGGTGTCCGAGAGGCCCGCGTAGCCCTGCTCGTCGTAGAAGAGCGGGGAGCCGCCCTGCCACAGCGACTGGTGGACGTGCATGCCCGAGCCGTTGTCACCGAAGATCGGCTTCGGCATGAAGGTCGCGGTCTTGCCGTTCTGCCACGCCACGTTCTTGACGATGTACTTGAACAGCATCAGGTCGTCGGCCGCGGCCAGCAGGGTGTTGAACTTGTAGTTGATCTCGGCCTGGCCGGCGGTGCCCACCTCGTGGTGCTGGCGCTCGACCTGGAGCCCGGCCTTGTCCAGCTCCAGGCTGATCTCGGCGCGCAGGTCGGCGAAGTGGTCGACCGGCGGGGTGGGGAAGTAGCCGCCCTTGTAGCGGACCTTGTAGCCACGGTTGTCCTGCAGCGCGCCGGTGTTCCAGGCGCCCGCCTCGGAGTCGATGTGGTAGAAGGCCTCGTTCGCCTTGGTCTCGAAGCGCACGCTGTCGAAGACGTAGAACTCCGCCTCCGGGCCGAAGTACGCGGTGTCCGCGATGCCGGTGGAGGCGAGGTACGCCTCGGCCTTCCGGGCGATGTTCCGCGGGTCGCGGCTGTACTGCTCACCCGTGATCGGGTCGTGGATGAAGAAGTTGATGTTGAGGGTCTTGTCCCGGCGGAACGGGTCGACACGCGCCGTGGAGAGGTCCGCGCGCAGGGCCATGTCCGACTCGTGGATGGCCTGGAAGCCGCGGATCGACGAGCCGTCGAAGGCCAGCTCCTCGTTCGGGTCGAACGCCTCCGCCGGTACGGTGAAGTGCTGCATGACGCCGGGAAGGTCGCAGAAGCGGACGTCGACGAACTTGACGTCCTCGTCCGAGATGTACTTCCGAGCGTCGTCGGCGTTCTGGAACATCCAACTCCTCCTAGCCCGGCCGCGGTGGGACGGGGATTTGTCCGGTCGCGCAGTCCATGTGCGGTGGCGCGCTGTCGCCGACCATAGGCAGACGGGATTTCCCGGGCATGACCCATTTGTTTCACCCAGGTTAACCGGCCGGAGGGGGGTTACGGAGACCTCGTGGCCTCGGAAAAGGCACCGAACGGCCTGCCCGGGGCCGGCGGGCGGGGGCCAGGCCCGGGGAACGTATGCGGTCGCAGTAACGTAGACGGGTGGACAAGAGGCAAGCAATCGGATCGTGGCTTTCCGGGCCCCGCGCGGCCGCCGAGGACATGGGCGTCGACTTCGGCTACCGGGGCCAGGGGCTCGGGCTCCCCGAGAGCGGACCGGGCGCCATAGCGCCGCTGGGCCGCCGTTTCGGGGCGCTCTTCATCGACTGGGCCCTGTGCCTGCTCGTCTCCTACGCCCTGCTGTCCGGCCGCGACGCCCAGGTCGCCGGGAACTGGGCGCTGCTGGTCTTCCTGGTGCTGAGCCTGGTCACGGTGGGCACCGTCGGCGCCACCCCCGGCAAGCTGCTGCTGAAGCTGCGGGTCATCGGCGAGGGCGGGGTGCGGCTGAGCCTGCCGAAGGCCGTGCTGCGCAGTGTGCTGGTGGTGCTGGTCATCCCGGCGGTGGTCTGGGACCGCGACACCCGCGGGCTGCACGACCGGCTCTCCCGCGCGGTGCAGATCAGGGTCTGAGCGCCGCGGGATCACACCCGTACGGATTGCGTACAACGGCGTAACACACGAAACGGCGGCCCGGACTCGATGTCCGGGCCGCCGTTTCCTATCCGTTTCGGTACGGGGAGGGCTCAGCGCCCCTTCGGCATCCGCATCCCCTTGGGCATCGGACCCTTCGGGATCGGCATGTTGCTCATCAGGTCGCCCAGTGCGCGCAGGCGGTCGTTGACCACCGTGACCTGTGCGCCCGGCAGCACCCGCGGCAGCTTCAGCAGCGTGGTGCGGAGCTTCTTGATCTCGACCTGGCCCTCGCCGGAGCCCACGATCACATCGTGGACCGGAACCTCCGCGACGATGCGCGCCATCTTCTTCTTCTCGGCGGCCAGCATGCTCTTGAGCCGGTTCGGGTTGCCCTCGGCGACCAGCACGACGCCCGCCTTGCCCACCGCGCGGTGGATGACGTCCTGGTTCCGGTTCATGGCCACCGCGGGGGTCACCGACCAGCCGCGGCCCACGTTCTCCAGCACCGCCGCCGCCGCGCCCGGCTGGCCCTCCATCTGTCCGAAGGCGGCCCGCTCGGCCCGGCGGCCGAAAATGATCGCCATCGCGAGGAACGCCAGGACGAAGCCCAGGATGCCAGCGAAGATCGGGTGGCCGATCAGGAAGCCGATCGCGAGAAGGACACCGAAGGTGACGATCCCCACGCCGGCGACGACAAGAGTGACCTTCGGGTCGACCCGTTTGGTCATCTTGTAGGTCAGGGCGATCTGCTTCAGCCGCCCGGGGTTCTCGGATGTTTCCTTCCTCGCCATACAGCGAAGTTTACGTGGCCTGGGAGGTACTGGTGGACACGGCCTCCAGCACGTGTTCGGCCTCGTCCCGGTCCTTGGCCCGACGGCGGTCCTCGAGCACGGCCGTCCAGGCGTTGCGGCGGGCGGTGCGCTGCCCGCCCCGCAGCAGCAGACCCTCCAGGACGAGGAGCGCGTCGGTGACGGACGGGCGGACGGGCGCAGCCGGCATGGATACCCCTCGGAAGCGGCGGATGATCGCTACGCACAACGTATAAGCAGTGCGTGGCTCAATCGTTACCCAATGGTGTTACCAGTGCGTGACTGGCCGGTCAAACACCGATGAAGCCCTGCTACGGCCCGTATCCCGCCCTTGACCTGCGGCGTTCTCAGAGCCTTCGGATATGTGTGTGCTCGCAATCACACAGCGTGTTGCTCACACGGCCGAACGGAGCACGGTACGTGACGGAGTGTGACTCAGACTCAGACCGCCGGGGAGGCCGCGGCGACATTGCGGCGCTCGATGGCCTGCTGGTACAGACGGCCGGCCCGGTACGAGGAGCGGACCAGCGGGCCGGACATCACACCCGCGTAGCCGATCTCCTCGGCCTCCTCCTTGAGTTCCACGAACTCCTGGGGCTTGACCCAGCGCTCCACCGGATGGTGCCGGGCGGACGGCCGCAGGTACTGGGTGATGGTGATCAGCTCACAGCCCGCGTCATGGAGGTCCTGCAGCGCCTGGCTGATCTCCTCGCGCTCCTCGCCCATGCCCAGGATCAGGTTGGACTTGGTGACCAGACCCGCCTCGCGCGCCTTGGTGATCACCTCGAGCGAGCGCTCGTAGCGGAAGCCGGGACGGATGCGCTTGAAGATCCGCGGCACCGTCTCGACGTTGTGCGCGAGCACCTCGGGACGGGACGAGAAGACCTCGGCGAGCTGCTCGGGGACCGCGTTGAAGTCCGGGATCAGCAGCTCCACACCGGTGTCCGGCATCAGGGAGTGGATCTGGCGGACGGTCTCCGCGTAGAGCCACGCGCCGCCGTCCTCCAGGTCGTCACGGGCCACACCGGTGATGGTCGCGTACTTCAGCTCCATCGTGCGTACGGATTCGGCCACCCGGCGCGGCTCGTCGCGGTCCAGCGCCTGCGGCTTGCCGGTGTCGATCTGGCAGAAGTCGCAGCGCCGGGTGCACTGGTCGCCGCCGATGAGGAACGTCGCCTCGCGGTCCTCCCAGCACTCATAGATGTTCGGACAGCCCGCCTCCTGGCACACGGTGTGCAGGCCCTCGCGCTTCACCAGGCCGTGCAGTTCGGTGTACTCGGGGCCCATTTTCGCCCGGGTCTTGATCCACTCGGGCTTGCGCTCGATGGGGGTCTGGCTGTTCCGGACCTCCAGGCGCAGCATCTTGCGTCCGTCGGGTGCGACTGCGGACACGTCCGGCACTCCTCTTTGCTTGGCTCTGCTTGGCGGCTCGGCGTGGCGAGTTTGCCGGCGGGCTTTCGAATCGTCGGCGGTCACCAGAGTACGCCCGTGGTTCGTACGCATTTACGTCCAGGGCAACCGATAGGGGCGAGGCCGCATTCCCGGACGCCGGGAGGGTCAGACCGCCCGCGGCAGCGGGACGGAGGACTCCAGGACGTCCCGCAGATGCCGCTCGACGACCGGCAGCACCTCGGAGATCGGCACATCCCGGCCCAGCTCCTCCGAGAGCGAGGTCACACCCGCGTCCCGGATACCGCACGGCACGATCCGGTCGAACCAGGTGTTGTCCGGATTGCAGTTGAGCGAGAAGCCGTGCATCGTCACGCCCTTGGCGATCCGCACCCCGATGGCGGCCAGCTTGCGGTCCTCACGGCGCTGCCCGGCGTTGGACGGGGCGTACTCCGGCCCGTTCAGCCGTGCGTCGAACTCCTCGTCCTCCAGCCGCGGGTCGAAGTCCAGCTTCAGCCCGCCGAGCGCGGGGCGCTGCTCCACCGGGTCGCCCAGCACCCACACCCCGCTGCGGCCCTCCACCCGGGTCGTCTCCACGCCGAACTCCGCGCAGGTGCGCAGCAGCGCCTCCTCCAGGCGGCGGACATGCGCGATGACGTCCACCGGGCGCGGCAGCTTGAGGATCGGATAGCCGACGAGCTGACCGGGGCCATGCCAGGTGATCTTGCCGCCGCGGTCCACGTCCACCACCGGGGTGCCGTCCAGGGGGCGCTCGCTGTCGGCCGTGCGCCGGCCCGCCGTGTAGACCGGGGGGTGCTCCAGCATGAGGCAGGTGTCGGGGATCTCGTCCGCGAAGCGGGCGGCGTGCACCCGGCGCTGCTCCTGCCACGCCTCCTCGTAGTCCACGGCGTCCGCGCCGAAGCCCAGGTGGACGTAGCGCAGCGCCGGTGAACCGGGGACCGACCCCGGCGTAGCAGTGGTCACGGCGGTCACGGCAAGCTCCTTCTCGGCCCACGTGCGATGGGGGGCGGAGCCTCGCGGCGGCGCCCCCGCCACTGTACGACCGTGTCCCCTTACGTCCTCACCCGGCCCGTTCTCACACGATCGGATGAATGCCGCCCGACGGCCGCGATCAGCCCTCTAGCGGCGGTTACATTCGCGCCGTTCCACAGAGCGATCAGGGAGACCGGCAAGCTGATGACGGAACGACCCCCGCAGCGCATTCCCAATCGTCAGCTCGCCGCGCTCATCGCCGAGGCTGGCTTCTCCAACGCTGGGCTCGCCCGGCGGGTGGACCAGCTCGGGCTGGAGCACGGTCTGGACTTGCGGTACGACAAGACATCGGTGACGCGGTGGCTGCGCGGACAGCAGCCACGCGGCACCACCCCGGCGCTGATCGCCGAGGTGTTCACCCGGCGGTTAGGGCGTCGGCTGACCGCCCAGGACCTGGGCCTGGACGCCTGCGCGCCCGTCTACGCGGGGCTGGAGTTCGCCGCCACCCCGCAGGAGGCGGTGGACATCGTCAGCGGGCTGTGGCGGAAGGACTCCGGAAGCCATGCGGAGCTGCGGAAGATCGCCTTCACCCCGGCGGGGCTGGTCGTCCCGAGCCGTGACTGGCTGATCGGGCGGCCCGATGACCGGGTGGCGCGCGGTGAGCCACCAGCGGGCGCCGCCCCGGCGGGGGCGGCCGTGGGAGCCGGGACGGGGCCGGGGGCGGGGGTCGGTACCGGGGCCGGGGCCACGGCCGGGCGGCTGCCCGCGCAGGGGGGCCGGGCGGGTGGCCCGGCCGGGGCGGCCGGGGTGGCGCCGGGGCGCGCGGCCGTCCAGGGCGCGCACGGCCCTGTGGGCGCGCAGGGCGCCCACGTCGCTCATGGTGCCCATGGCGCCCACGGTGCTCACGGCGCCCACGGCGGCCACGGTGCTCACGGCGCCCAGGGGCGGGCGCCGCTGCCCCGTCAGCGCCGGCACGACCGCGACCGGCGCGCACCGGGCTACCGGGTGACCTCCGGCGACATCGCGGCCCTGCGCTCGGTCGGCGAGCTGTTCGCGGCGCTCGACCAGACGTACGGCGGCGGCCACGCCCGCCAGGCCCTGGTGCGCTACCTCGAGCACGAGGGCGAGCCGATGCTGCGCGGCTCGTACAACGAGGCGACCGGGCGGCGGCTGTTCGGCGCGGTCGCCGATCTGACCCGGCTGGCCGGATGGACCTCGTTCGACATCGCCGCCCACGGCCTGGCGCAGCGCTACTTCGTCCAGGCGCTACGGCTGGCACAGGCGGCCGGGGACCGTACGTACGGCAGCTATGTGCTGGTGACGATGAGCCGCCAGGCCGTCTATCTCGGCCATGGACGGGAGGCCGTGCAGCTGGCCAGGGTGGCCCAGCAGGGGGTCGGCGGCGGCGCCCCGCCGGTGCTGCAGTCGCTGCTGCACGCGATCGAGGCGCGCGGCCATGGTGTGCTGGGCGAGGTGCGCGCGTGCACCGCCTCGCTCGCCCGCGCCGAGCGGGCGCTGGAGACGGCCCGGCCGGGGGACGAGGTGCCGTACTGGGCGCGGCTCTTCGACGAGGCGCAGCTGGCCGACGAGTTCGGCCACTGCCACCGCGATCTGCAGCAGTACCGGGCCGCCGCCCAGCACGCGGAGCGCTCCCTGCAGCTCCACGGCGCCGGTTTCGCGCGCAGCCGGCTCTTCTGCCGGGTGGTCCTGGCGAGCGCGCGGCTGGGCCTAGGCGAGCTGGAACAGGCATGCCAACTGGCCGCGGAGGCGGCCCAGCAGGCATCGGAGATGCGGTCGGTGCGGGCGGTGGAGTACGTACGCGACTTCGAACGCCGCCTGGAGCCCTACCGAGACGCGGCCCCGGTCCGCGGCTACCGAGAGCGGGTGGCGGCGCTGGGGTAGGGGCGGGGGTGTGAGTGTGGGGGGGGGTGTGGGGCGCGGCCGCGGGGCGGTGCCGGCTCAGGGGGCGGGGCGGCGCGTCCCGGCGTGCGTACGGTGCCTGGGCTGGGTGTGGTGTGGTCAGGCGTCCACGACGATGCCGAAGGTGCGCTCCAGGCCGGTGCGGCCCGCGTCGGTCAGGTGGATCACGCGGCGGCGGCTGCCACGGCGGATCCAGTCCAGCGCGAACAGCCGGTCCGTCAGGGCGGCCCCCAGCGCCCCGGCCAGATGGTGGCGCTGCTCGGTCCAGTCCACGCAGTAGCGGATCAGCGGGCGGCGCGCGGGGAGCCCGTCCGCGTCCACGCCGAACGCCGCCAGCTCCGCGCGCCCCGGGTCCGTCAGCCGGTACGTGGTGTCGTTGCCCGGGGCGGAGAGCCGGTCGCTCTCCGTCGCCTCGGGGTGGAAGCGTCCGTCGCCGCCCTCCAGGACCCCGCGTTCCAGGAGCGCCGCCATCAGGGCCACTCCGAGGGCGCCCGCGACATGGTCGTAGCAGGTACGCGCCCGGCGCAGGGCGTGTGCGTGGGTGCTCTGGCGCAGCGAGGTGACCGGTAGCGGCGGGGCGATCCGGGCCAGCGCCTCGAGGGCCTCGCCGACGGCGGGGCCGGTCAGCCGGTAGTAGCGGTGCCGCCCGTGCGGCTCGACCCGCACCACCCCGGCCTCCAGCAACTTGGCCAGATGCCCGCTCACGGTGGAGGCGCTGACCCCGGCCTCGGTGGCCAGCACGCTCGCGGGCAGGGCGCGGCCCTCCAACAGCGCCTGCAGAACGCGGGCGCGAGACGGATCGGCGATCGCGGCGGCGGCGCGGGCGATGTCGGCGTCACGGGCGTCCGTGGTGGTGGCCATGCGTCCAGCGTAGGCCGAGGTCGTTTCGGCGGCGGACGAAGCGTGGGCGGTCGCCCGCGCGCACCTCGCCGATACGGCCGGAGGACGGCCTCGCGCTGCGCGCTTGGGGCTGGACGCCTCGCCGTACGCGCCTCCGGCCGCGGGCCGTGTGCCTCCGGCGGGCGCACGCGCTTCGGGCCGGACCTGGCCGGGCCGGGCCGGGGGCGTCCGATGCGGTTCGTCGTCCCCGTTCCGCGCGCGCCTGGGCACGCCACGCTTCGGGCTGTGCCGAAGGGATCAGGGGCGAGGGTGGAGGCATGAGGACGTACCACTCCACGCATCGGACCTCGGGATCCTCGGCTCCGCCCGTGGCGGCCGCCGTGCGGCGGGTGCCGTTGCTCGCGATCTGCCTCGGGTACTTCCTGGTCATCCTCGACGTCACCGTCGTCAACGTGGCCGTGCCCCGCATCGGCGCCGGGCTGGCGGCCGGGCAGGGGGCGCTGCAGTGGATCGTGGACGGGTACACGCTGGTCTTCGCCGGGCTGCTGCTGTTCTGTGGCGGGCTGGGGGACCGGCTGGGCCATCGGCGGGTGTTCCTCGCCGGGCTCGGGCTGTTCACGGTGGCCTCCGCCGGGTGCGCGCTCGCGCCGACCGCCGCCGTTCTGGTCGGCGCGCGGCTGGCGCAGGGGGCCGGGGCGGCGACCATGGTGCCCGCCTCGCTCGCGCTGCTCGGGGCGCTGCACCCCGAACCGGCCGCGCGCGCCAGGGCGTTCGGGGTGTGGGGTGGCATCGCGGGGGTCGCCGCCGCGGCCGGTCCGGTGCTCGGCGGGGTGCTGGTGTGGGGCGTGGGCTGGCGGACCGTGTTCCTCGTCAACCTCCCCCTGGGCGTGCTCGCCGTCTGGCTCACCATCCGTCATGTGCCCGGCAGGCGCCCGCGCCCGCGTCCGCGCGGGGAGCGTCCGCCGCTGGACCTCGCCGCCCAGCTCACCGGTGTCATCGCGGTGGCCGCCCTCACGGCCGGGCTGAACGAGGCGGGAGGGCGCGGCTGGACCGACCCGCTGGTGCTCGGCGCCCTCGCGGCCGCGCCGCTCGCGGGGGCGCTGTTCCTGTGGCTGGAGCGGCGCGCGGCGGCGCCCGCGCTGCCGCCGCGGCTGCTGACCGGCTTCCGGTTCCCGGCCGCCCTGGCCGTGGGGGTGCTGCTCAACCTCGGCTTCTACGGGCTGCTCTTCCTCACCACCCTCTACTTCCAGCGCCACCGGGGCTGGGACCCGCTCGCCACCGGTCTGGCGCTGCTGCCGATGGGCGCGCTGGTCGCGGCCGCCTCGCCGCTGTCCGGGCGGGTCGCGGCGCGCGTGGGCACCCATGTCCCGGCCGTGGCCGGGCTGTTGACCGGGGCGGTGGGGCTGCTCGGCTGGGCGGCCGTGGGACCGCATACGCCGTATGCGCTGCTGGTCGTGCCGCTGCTGCTGGCCGGGTTCGGCACCTCGTTCACCATGCCGTCGGCGACGATCGCGGCGATGGAGGCCGCGCCGCACGAGGTGCGCGGCGCGGCGTCGGGCGCGTTCAACGCGGCGCGGCAGCTGGGCAGCGCCATCGGCGTGGCGCTGTTCGGGACGCTCGCCGCGGCGTCCGCGAGCTCCGCCTTCTACGCCGGGATGCGGCTGTCCGCCGTGATCGCGGCCGGATGCTTCCTGGGGGGTGCGGTGCTCGCGGCGGTCTCGGGGCCCGCCGCCGCCCGCGCGGCGCGCAACCCCTCTGCCACTGAGGCGTCTTGACGCGTACGCCAGGTGGGGCGTGGCCGTACGCGTACGCCACGTGGGGCGTAGCCGCCGAGGGGCGGGCCGTCGGGGCGCGGGCCGTCGGGGCGCGGTCCGTCGGGGCGCGGTCCGTCGAGCGGCACGCGCTCGTCGGCGCCGCGCCGGGGGTGAGTAGGCCCGGCCCCCGTCGTGCGGCAGCCGGGCGGTGGTGTGTGCCGGGTGCCCGGGCCGCGAGCCGAAACGGTGCCTGGGCCCAGCGAGCCTGCACTCTGCCGTGCACCCCAGGGGGGACGCCGCTCAGGCTGCCGTGGCGCGGGTGCCGGTCTCTGCCCTGCCGCACCCTGCCGCGAGCCGTCACGGGAACCTGGGCCTCAGTGGCTGGGCCACCGCGGGATCGCTCGCGGGTCAGGCAGTTGTGGCGGCGGGTGCCCGTTGCCCCGGGCCGCGAGCCGCGAGACCCGGAGGCTGAGCCTCGGCCCCCGGGCACCGTAGAGATGCCCTGGGTCAGGTCACCGTGGCGGCCGGTGGCCGTTGCCCGGGCCGCGGGCCGCGGGCCGCGAGCCGCCAGGCCGCGTGACCGGGGCCTGGGCCTCAGCCGTCGTGCACGGCAGGCTGCGGGGCGTCGGGTCGCCGCAGCCGCGGGTGCCCGTTGCCCCAGGCCGCGTAACCCGGAGCCTGAGCCTGAGCCGTCGTGTACCGCAGGCATGCCGCCGGTCAGGCAGCCGCCGCCGCGGGTGCCCCTTGCCGCGGGCCGCGGGCCGCGTAACCCGGGGCCTGGGCCTCAGCCGCCTCGCACGGCAGGCTGTGGGGCGTCGGGTCGCCGCCGCCGCGGGTGCCCGTTGCCCCAGGCCGCGTAACCCGGAGCCTGAGCCTGAGCCGCCGTGCACCGCAGGCATGCCGCCGGTCAGGCAGCCGCAGCCGCGGGTGCCCCTTGCCCCGGGCCGCAGGCTGCGGAGCCCGGAGCCGGAGCCTCAGCCGTGCCCTGTCCCGACGCGCATGCCGCCGCTCAGGCCGCCGCCGCGGGGACGGAGTTGGTGCCCGTGTTGCCGGCGGTCGTGTCGGATCCGGCGTCCGGTGGGGCGCCGAAGTCGCTGAGGACCGCTCGGGCCGCCCGGCGGCCGGAGGCCAGGGCGCCCTGGACCGTGCTGGAGTCCCGGTGGTCGCCGCAGACGTACAGGCCCGACAGCAGCCGCACCGGGCGGCGCGGGTCGTGCGGGGCGGGCATGGCCGGGACCGCGTACGGGTCGTGGTGCGTGGCCAGCAGCTCCCAGCCCGCGGTCGACGTGCCGTACACCGCCGCCAGTTGGGCCCTGACGGCCCGGTCGAGTTCGGCGGCGGGCAGGGCGGCCGAGGCGCCCAGCACCGTGGAGGTGATCAGCACCCGGCCGGGCGGGGTGCGGGAGGGGTCGACCTCGCTGGCCACCATCGTGTGGGCGACCGGGCCCCGGCCGCCCGCGGCGAGTATCAGCGCGGGTTCGCTCAGCGGCGGCCGGTCGGCGGTGTGGTGCGTCACGGTCACCGGGTGGAAGGCCGGTACCCGCAGCCCGGGCAGGAGTTCGGCCGCGTCGTGCGCACCGGTGGCCACCAGCACCGCACGGCAGCCGATCTCGCCGTGTTCGGCGGTGGCGACGGCGGTGGTGGAGGCCGATACGGCCCGGACGCCCGTACGGACCGTCCCCGGCGGCAGCGCGGCCGCGAGCAGCTCGGGGACGGTGGACGCGCCGCCCGCCGGAAGGCAGAGGCGGCCGCGTGCGTAGCCGCGCAGCGCGAGGTCGGCGCAGCGGCTGGAGGTGGTGAGGTCCGGGTCGCTCAGCAGCGAGACGAGCAGCGGACGCAGCACCCCCTCGACCGTACGAGCAGGTAGGCCCCGCCCCCCCAGGGTCTCGGAGACCGGCCGGTCGGGGCGGGCGAGCAGGCGGTCCGCGGGCAGGGCGGCGAGCCTGCCGAGCGCGGCACCGAGTCGGGCCTGGTCGAGCCCGCTGCCGAGCGGCGCGCGGGCGGCGTTGGCGAGGGCGCGTGCCGAGGTGAATGCGCCCCTCATGCTCCGGGGGGTGTCCACCCGGTGCGTACGCCCCTCGTTGTGGACCAGCACTCCTTGGGCGAAGGGGCGCAGGGCGAGGGCGCCGAGCCCCGGAGTGCGCCGCAGCTCCGGGAAGGAGGTGTTCATCAGGTGACCGGTCCGGTCCAGCCGGAAGCCGTCGACGGTGTCGGTCGTCATTCGTCCGCCCACGCGGGGCGCGGCCTCGAGTACCGTGACCGCCACTCCCGCGTCGGTCAGCCGATGAGCCGCGGCCAGCCCCGCGAGCCCGGCGCCGACGATGACGACATCCGTGCGGTGCGCGCGCTTGAGCACGTGTCCTCCCCGAGGTCGGTGCGTCCGTCACAGGGGCTGCTGCCCCGGCCGGCGGCCCGGATACGTGGGTCCCGCGTGACGGCTCGCGAGACGGTCTTGACAGTACGGACAAAAACGGTCGATGCCAGACGCGCATCGACCGGGCACGGGCGCACACCGGTCGCACACGTCATCGAGTGATGCGCGACCGGGGGAGTGCGAGGGGCGTCGAGGGGCGTCGAGGGGCGCCAACTCTCCTACGGCAGCGCCGCCTTGATGGCCTCGTCCACATGCGGGTGGGTGAAGGTGAAGCCGGAGTCCAGGAGGCGGCGGGGGATGGCCCGGACGCTGCCGAGGACGTCACCGGACATCTCGCCCAGGGCGATCCGCAGGGCGGGCGCGGGGACCGTGAAGAGCGTGGGGCGGCGCAGCACGCGGCCCATCGCCGCCGTGATCTCGCGGTTGGTGACCGGCGCCGGCGCGGTGAGGTTGACCGGGCCGGTGAGCTCGGGCGTGTCGAGGATGTGGCGCAGCGCGGCGACATGGTCCCGCAGCGAGATGAAGCTCCAGTACTGCCGGCCGCTGCCCATCCGCCCGCCGAGGCCCAGCTTGAACAACGGGAAGAGCCGCCCCCACGCCCCGCCCTCGGCGGAGATCACCAGCCCGGTCCGGGTGAAGACCGTACGGACGCCCGCCTCCTGTGCCGCGGCCGCCGCCTCCTCCCAGTCCTGGCAGAGATCCGGAAGAAAACCGTGGCCGGGGGGCGCACTCTCATCGACCGCGCGCTCCCCGGTGTCACCGTAGAACCCGACCGCGCTTCCGCTCACCAGCACCCGCGGCGGGGTGTCCAGCGAGGCGATCGCCTCGGCGAGGGCGGCGGTGCCCAGCACCCGGCTGTCCCGGATCTCCTTCTTGTACGCGTCGGTCCAGCGCCGGTCGCCGACCCCCGCGCCCGCGAGATGGACCACGGCCTCACAGCCCATCAGCCCCTTGGTGTCCACCCACTCCCGCTTCGGGTCCCACTCCACCTCGTCCGCTGCTTGCGGCGGACGCCGCACCAGGCGCACCACCTGGTGGCCGTCCTCGTGCAGCGAGCGGACGAGTGCCGTGCCGATGAGCCCGGAGGAGCCGGTGACCGCGATACGCATGGCCCCATCCTGCCCTCGATCACGGGAGGGATGTCGGACAACAGGCGGGCGTGGCACAGTGACTCGCATGTCCCAGCCCTCCGGCCCGCCCCAGCCGTCCGGCTTGCCTCGGGCGTCCGGTCTGCCTCAACCCTCCGGCCGACCCCAGGCGTCCCGGCAGCCCGAGTTGATCATCCGCCCCGCCGTGCTCGACGACGAGACGGCGCTGGCCGAGCTGGACCGCAGCACCTGGTCGGTGCTGCATTCCGTACAGCCCAAGCCGCAGCCGCCGTACGACCCCTTCTTCACCCAGCACAACCGCGTCGAGCACATCCTCGTGGCCGAGCTCGGCGGATGCCCCGTCGGCTATATACGGCTCGTGCCGTCGACCCCGCTGGCCTGCAACGCGCATGTCCGCCAGATCCAGGGGCTCGCGGTGGACGAGCGGACGCGGGGCAAGGGCGTGGCACGGGCGCTGCTCGGCGCCGCGCAGGAGGAGGCGCGGCGGCAGGGCGCGACCCGCATCACCCTGCGGGTGCTGGGCCACAACGCCCCGGCACGGCGGCTGTACGCGTCGGAGGGGTTCGCGGTGGAAGGCGTGCTGCCGGGGGAGTTCCTGCTGGCGGGGGAGTACGTGGACGACGTGCTGATGGGGCGCTCGCTGGACCACTGAGAACTGGATCGCTGAGAACTGGACCGCTGAGAGGCTGGTGAGGCGCTGGCGAGGATCAGCCCCTGAAGCGCTCCCACAGCCGGGGATACCGCTCCGCCAGCACCGCCTCGCTCTCGAAGTCCAGGGGCTCCCCGATCGGTTCCCGGGGTGCGGGGGAGATCCCCAGCTCCGGCAGGGGCGCCCCGGTCAGCCGCTCATACGCCTCGTCCGCCGCGTACCCCAGGTCCTCGCAGTCGCCGTCCACCTGCTCATCGAAGTCCTCGAGCAGGTCGGCGAGCGCGTCCGGATCGTGCAGCGCCCCCTCGAAGATCTCCCGGCCCTGGCCGATCAGCCAGAAGCGGAACGCCTCGAAGGCGTCGTCGCTGACCCCGCCGAGCAGCACCCAGGCGGCGCCCCACACATCCCAGCGGTACGCCCGGTTGGAGCGGGCCTCGAAGTGCCGGGCGAAGTCCAGCACCGCGTCGGGGTCGAGTTGTGACAGCTGGTCGACGAGCAGGTCGGACTGGTCCTCGGGGTCGCCGTCCGCGACCTCCCGAGCGCTGTCGACCAGCCCCCAGAACTCCGTTTCGTCCATCATCACGGGACCTCGTCCATCATCACGGGACCAGGATCGGCCCTCCCGCGCACCCCCGCACGCGGAACGCGCCGGATGCGGCCGCTTCGTCATACCCGACAGCGGGTGTCGTATTTCCCTGCCAAGGTCGACCTGGGCCGACCCGGGTCAACCCGGCTCAACCCGGATCAACATGGTTCGAACCGGATCAACCCGGGTCACCCACAGGGCATCCGCACCGAGAGGACATAGGGACGTGAGCACACAGGGCGCACTGGCGGGCAGGATCGCGCTCGTCGCGGGGGCGACGCGCGGCGCGGGCCGGGCGATGGCCGTCGAACTGGGGGCGGCCGGGGCCACCGTCTACGCGACGGGCCGCACCACACGGGAGAGCGTCAGCGAGGTGGGGCGGGCCACGGAGACCATCGAGGAGACGGCGGAGCTGATCACGGCCGCGGGCGGCACGGGCATCGCGGTGCCGACCGACCATCTGGAGCCCGAGCGGGTCCGGGCGCTGGTGGAGCGGATCGACCGGGAGCAGGGCCGGCTGGACGTCCTGGTCAACGACGTATGGGGCGGTGAGGCGCTGATCGAGTTCGGTAAGAAGAGCTGGGAGACCAATCTCGCGGGCGGGCTGCGGATGCTCCGGCTCGGCGTCGAGACCCACCTCATCACCAGCTACTACGCGCTGCCGCTGCTGATCCGGCACCCGGGCGGGCTGGTGGTCGAGGTGACCGACGGCAACGAGGAGTTCAACAAGACCTACCGCGAGAACCTCTTCTACGACCTCGCCAAGAACGCCCCGATCCGCACGGCCTTCGGGCTCGCGGAGGAGCTGAAGGAGTTCGACGGCACGGCGGTGAGCGTCTCGCCGGGCTTTCTGCGCTCCGAGCAGATGCTGGACCACTTCGGGGTGACGGAGGAGAACTGGCGCGACGCGGTGGAGGGGGAGCCGCACTTCGCCATCGCCGAGTCGCCGTACTTCGTCGGACGGGCGGTCGCCGCGCTCGCCGCCGACCCGGACCGGGCGCGCTGGAACGGGAAGTCCGTCTTCAGCGGGGAGCTGGCCAAGGTCTACGGCTTCACCGATCGGGACGGCTCCCGGCCGGATGTCCTCGGCTACTTCCGGGACGTGGTCTTCGGAGGCAAGGCGGGCACGGCCGCCGACTACCGGTAGCTCGAGGGCGAGCGCGAGGGCGAGCGCGAGGGCGAGGGCACGGAGCCTTGCCGGGGCCGGGCCCGGCGTCCCGGGCAATGGCTCGGCGCCGTACCGAGGCCGCGCTCGGCGGAGTCCGGGGCGACGTCTCGGCGCTCTACGGACGGGGGTGCTGTTGGAGGCGGCTCTACGAGCGGGGCGCGCGGCCACCACCGGTAGAGCGCCGCGGGCGCCCGCAGCGCACTGCGGTCACTCGTAGCGCTCCGCCGTGCGGCGCGCCGTCTCGGCGAAGAGCGCGCGCAGCTCCGGCGGCCCCAGCACCTCCGCCTCCGGGCCGAGCCCGAGCAGCTGGGCGAGGGCGACCTCGTACGACTCGACGGGCAGGGTGATGGTGAGCCGCCCCTGCCCGTCCGGCTCCCCGGCCTCGCGTACGGCCTCCTCGGCCGCCGTCCGGTCCGTGACATGCGGCAGCGCCCGGGCACCGGCCGGGGTCAGCCGTACGACGGCCTTCTCCCGCAGGATCGAGCGGGCGAACTGATCGGCCCGCTCCCCCCAGAAGCCGGGCAGGTCGAAGTCCTCGTCCCGGACGAAGTGGGTGCCGTCCGGTTCGACGGCCGTGAAGCGATCCACCCGGTACACCCGGAAGCCGCCCTCCGTGCGGGCCGCGAGGTACCAGACGCCCGCCTTGAGCACGAGCCCGTACGGTTCGAGCTCCCGCCGGACCTCCGCGTCCCGGCGCCGGTAGCGCACGGTGATCCGCAGATCGTCCCAGACCGCGTCGGCGATCCTCGGCAGCAGCTCCGGCGCCTCCGGCTCCCGCCACCAGCCCGGGGCGTCGAGATGGAACCGCTGGGCCACCGTGTGGGAGGCGTCCCGCAGCTCCGGGAGCAGCGCGGCGGACACCTTCAGCCGGGCGGCGGAGGCGGCGTCCGCGAGCCCCATCTCGCGCAGCGCGGAGGGGACGCCGGAGAGGAACAGCGCCTCGGCCTCGGTCCTCCCGAGGCCGGTCAGCCGGGTGCGGTAGCCGCCGATGAGCCGGTAGCCACCGGCCCGGCCCCGGTCCGCGTAGACCGGGATCCCCGCCTCGGAGAGCGCGGCGGCGTCCCGGGTCACGGTGCGCTCCGAGACCTCCAGCTCACGTGCCAGCTCGGCCCCCGTGATCGAGGGGCGAGCCTGGAGCAGAAGCACCATCTTGATGAGCCGGGCAGCACGCACGGCCCCATGATGCCGTGCGCTGCGGGCGGGCGGCGGATCGTCGTGCGCGGCCCGTCGGCCGGGTGCCGCGCGGGAGCGGCGGCTCGGGGGCGGGGGCCCCGGGTGTCCGGCGGGTCTTCCCCTACCCGCCCCTTCCCGGCACCTGACGAGATGCGGCTCCGCCGCGTGGGGGCCCGGCCCCGGCCCCCGCCGGGGCTCCGCCCCGGACCCCGCTCCTCAAACGCCGGAGGGGCTGGATACGGGCTGAACGCCGGAGGGGCTGGATTCGGGGAACGCCGGAGGGGCTGGAACGGTGGCTGACCGCGCGGCGGCAGCGCGCGCGCAGGGGCCCGGGCCGCGTGGCCCGGGCCCCTGCGCCGGCGTCGTCAGATGCCGTACCGCTCCGCGGCCTCCTTGGGCGCGGTGGTCCGTACGACGCCCTGCCGGGCCAGCCGGGACAGCGCGGCCACCACGATGGCCGGGGCGTCCACGCCGAAGTGGCGCCGGGCGGCCTCGCGGGTGTCGGAGAGGCCGAAGCCGTCCGTGCCCAGCGAGTACCAGTCCTGCTCGACCCACTGGCTGATCTGGTCGGGGACCGCACGCATCCAGTCGCTGACGGCGAGGACCGGGCCCGGTGCGCCTGCCAGGGCACGGGTGACGTACGGGACCCGGTCTTCGCCACTGAGCTGCGCCGCGTCACAGGACAGGGCGTCACGGCGCAGCTCGCTCCAGGAGGTGGCGGACCACACGTCGGCGGCCACGCCCCAGTCGTCGGCGAGGAGTTTCTGGGCCTCCAGCGCCCAGTGGATGGCGGTGCCGGAGGCGAGGAGCTGGATGCGGGGGGAGTCCTCGGCCGGGGCCGTGGCCTCCTGGTAGCGGTACAGGCCCTTGAGGATGCCCTCCTCGACGCCTTCGCCCGCAGGCATCGGCGGCTGGACCTTGGTCTCGTTGTAGACGGTCAGGTAGTAGAAGACGTCCTCGGCCTCGGGGCCGTACATCCGCCGCAGACCCTCCCGCACGATCACGCCGATCTCGTACGCGAACGCCGGGTCGTAGGCGAGCGCCGCCGGGTTGGTGGAGGCGATCAGCGGGGAGTGGCCGTCGGCGTGCTGCAGGCCCTCGCCGGTCATCGTCGTACGGCCGGCGGTGGCGCCGATGAGGAAGCCGCGGCCGAGCTGGTCGGCGAGCGCCCACATCTGGTCGGCGGTGCGCTGCCAGCCGAACATCGAGTAGAAGATGTAGAAGGGAATCATCGGCTCGCCGTGGGTCGCGTACGACGTCGCGGCGGCGGTGAAGTCGGCCATCGAACCGGCCTCGGTGATCCCCTCGTTGAGGATCTGACCGTTCTGCGCTTCCTTGTAGTACAGGAGCTGATCGCGGTCGACCGGGTCGTAGGTCTGGCCGAGCGGGGAGTAGATCCCGGCGGTGGGGAAGAGCGACTCCATGCCGAAGGTCCGCGCCTCGTCCGGCACGATCGGCACCCAGCGCCGCCCCGTCTCCTTGTCCCGCATCAGGTCCTTGACCAGCCGGACGAAGGCCATGGTGGTGGCGATCTCCTGGCTGCCGGAGCCCTTGGCGAGCGCCTCGAACGGCTTCGCGGACGGCTCGGGCAGGGCCACCGCGTGGACCTTGCGGGCCGGGGCGGGGCCGCCGAGGGCCGCGCGGCGCTCCTGGAGGTAGCGGACCTCGGGGGAGTCGGGGCCGGGGTGGACGTAGGGGACGAGGCCGTCGTCCAGCTTGCTGTCCGGGATGGGGAGTTCGAGGAGGTCCCGCATGGCGCGGAACTCCTTGCCGGTCAGCTTCTTCATCTGGTGGTTGGCGTTGCGCGACTCGAAGCCGGGGCCCAGCGTCCAGCCCTTGACGGTCTGGGCGAGCACCACGGTCGGGGCGCCCTTGTGCTCCATGGCGGCGCGGTAGGCCGCGTACACCTTGCGCGGCTCATGGCCCGCGCGCGAGGTGTGGAAGCACTCGGTGAGCTTGGCGTCCGTGAGCTGCTGGGCCAGCCGGGCCAGCTCCGGCTCGGCGCCGAAGAAGTGCTCGCGGATGTAGGCGGCGTCACGGGTCGCGTACGTCTGGAACTGGCCGTCGGGGACCTCGCGCAGCCGGCGGACCAACGCGCCCGAGGTGTCCAGCGCGAACAGCTCGTCCCAGGCGGAGCCCCACAGCGACTTGACCACGTTCCAGCCCGCCGCGCGGAACTGGGCCTCCAGCTCCTGCACGATCTTGAAGTTGGCGCGCACCGGGCCGTCGAGCCGCTGCAGATTGCAGTTGATGACGAAGGTGAGGTTGTCCAGGCCCTCGCGCCCGGCCAGCGCCAGGGCGGCCGTCGACTCCGGCTCGTCCATCTCGCCGTCGCCCAGGAAGGCCCAGACGTGGGAGTTCGCGGTGTCCTTGATGCCGCGCGCCGCCAGATAGCGGTTGAAGCGGGCCTGGTAGATCGCGGAGATCGGGCCGATCCCCATCGAGACGGTGGGGAACTCCCACAGCCACGGCATCCGCCGCGGATGCGGATAGGACGGCAGCCCCTCCCCGCCCGCCTCGCGGCGGAAGTGGTCCAGGTGGTGTTCGGTCAGCCGTCCGTCGAGGAAGGCGCGGGCGTAGATGCCGGGGGAGGCGTGGCCCTGGATGTAGAGCTGGTCGCCGCTGCCGTCCGCCTCCTTGCCGCGGAAGAAGTGCTGGAAGCCCGTCTCGTAGAGCCAGGCGGCGGAGGCGAAAGTGGCGATGTGACCGCCGAGGCCGTCACGGCTGCCGCGGGTGACCATCGCCGCCGCGTTCCACCGGTTCCAGGCGGTGATGCGGCTCTCCATGGCCTCGTCGCCCGGGAACGCGGGCTCGGCGGCGGTCGGGATGGTGTTGACGTAGTCCGACTCCAGCAGGGGCGGCAGGGCGAGCCCGGTGCTCTCGGCGCGCTCCAGGGTGCGGCGCATGAGATACGAGGCGCGGTGTGACCCGGCCGCCTGCGCGACGGCGTCCAGGGAGGCGCCCCATTCGGCGGTCTCCTCGGGGTCACGGTCGGGAAGCTGGTCGAGCGCACTCGGCCGCGTGCGTGCGAGATCGGTCATGAAACAGACTGTAGGTCTGATCGATGATCGATCAAAGCTCTGCCAAGGAAAAAGTGCTCCGTAAGGCGAAATTGGCATTCCGTGCCGCGAAACTAGGCACGCGGTGCACAGCCGAGGACATGTTCCTTGACCAGTTCGCCGACCCTCGGGTCCCGCCGCTTGAAGGCGTCCACCACCGCCTGGTGCTCCTCGGCGTACGACTCCTGGACGGTGCCCAGCCAGCGGATCGACAGCGTCGTCCAGATCTCGATGCCCAGCGACTCCCAGGTGTGCAGCAGCACGCTGTTGCCCGACGCCCGCACCAGCTCGCGGTGGAACGCCACGGTGTGCCGCACCTGCGCCTCCGCGTCGGCCGTGCGGTCCGCCTCGTACAGCCCCCGCACCTCGGGCTCCAGGGCGGAGGTGTCCTCGGCCAGCACGGGCGCGGCCAGCTCCGCCGCGATCTGCTCCAGCCCGGCCCGAACCGGATAGATCTCCTCCAGGTCGGAGGCGGTCAGATTCCGGACCCGGACGCCCTTGTTGGGAACCGACTCGATCAGCCGCAGCGACTCCAGCTCCCGCAGCGCCTCCCGTACGGGCGTCTGGCTGACCTCCAGCTCCGTGGCGATCCTGCGCTCCACGATCCGCTCGCCCGGCTTCCAGCGGCCGCTGACGATGCCCTCCACGATGTGCTCGCGGATCTGTTCGCGCAGCGAGTGGACGACGGGCGCGGCCATGGGGAACTCCTTAGAACCAGCGGTGAACAGTAGCCATTATCCCGGCACTGCGGTAACGAAAACCGCGCCCCGCACGGAAAGCCCGTGCGGGGCGCGGCAATGCCTCGGAGGGATCCTCGGAGGGCTCAGAGACCGAGGTCCACCTCGAACTCACCGGTCTCCAGGATCTCCTTGACGGCCGTCAGGTAACGGGCCGCGTCGGCACCGTCCACCAGGCGGTGGTCGTAGGAGAGCGCCACGTACGTCATGTTGCGCACCGCGATGGTCTCGCCCAGCTCCGGGTGGTCGATGACCACCGGGCGCTTGACGGTCGCGCCGATGCCCAGGATGGCGACCTGGTTCGGGGGCACGATGATCGTGTCGAACAGCGCACCGCGCGAGCCGGTGTTGCTGATCGTGAAGGTGGCGCCGGACACCTCGTCCGGGGTGATCTTGTTGGAGCGGACCTTGCCCGCCAGCTCCGCCGTCTTCTTGGCGATACCGGCGATGTTGAGGTCACCCGCGTTCTTGATGACCGGGGTCATCAGGCCCTTCTCGGCGTCCACCGCGATACCGACGTTCTCCACGTCGAAGTAGGTGATGGTGCCGTCGTCGTTGATCCGGGCGTTGACGGCCGGGTGGGCCTTCAGCGCCTGGACGGCGGCCTTCACGAAGAACGGCATCGGCGAGAGCTTGACGCCCTCGCGCTGCGCGAACGCGTCCTTGGCCTGCGCGCGCAGCCGCATGACCTTGGTGACATCCACCTCGACCACGCTGGTCAGCTGCGCCTGCTCGTGCAGGGCCTTCATCATGTTGTCGCCGATGACCTTGCGCATCCGCGGCATCTTGATGGTCTGGCCACGCAGCGGGGACGCCGCCTGCGGGGCGGCCTTCGGCGCGGCGGCGGCCGGGGCGGCCTGGGCCTGGGCGGCGGCCTTGGCGGCCTCCGCGGCGGCGATGACGTCCTGCTTGCGGACGCGGCCGCCGACGCCGGTGCCCTTGACGGTGGACAGGTCCACGTTGTTCTCGGCGGCCAGCTTGCGCACCAGCGGGGTGACGTAGGCGCCCTCGGCCTCGGGGGCCGCGGGAGCGGGGGCGGCCGGAGCCGCCGCCGGAGCCGGGGCGGGCGCCGGAGCGGCCGGCGCCGGCTCGGGAGCGACCGGCTCCGGGGTGACGGCCTGCGGCGCGGGGGCGCTCGGGGCCTGCGGGGCCGGGGCGGGCGCCGGGGCCTCCTGGACCGGCTCGGGGGCCGGGGCGGCCGGGGCGGGCGCGGCGGCCGGAGCGGCGCCGGCGGCACCGATCACGGCGAGCTTGGCGCCGACCTCGGCGGTCTCGTCCTCGCCGACCAGGATCTCCAGCAGGGTGCCCGCGACCGGGGCCGGGATCTCGGTGTCGACCTTGTCGGTGGAGACCTCGAGCAGCGGCTCATCGGCCTCGACGGACTCGCCGACCTCCTTGAGCCAGCGGGTCACGGTGCCCTCGGTCACCGACTCGCCCAGCGCGGGCAGAACCACATCGGTGCCCTCGGCGCCACCGGCCGGAGCGGCGGCGGCAGGGGCGGGTGCGGGGGCAGGGGCCTCGGCGGCGGGCGCCGGGGCGGGCTCGGGCTGAGCCGCCGGAGCGGGCTCGGCCGCGGGGGCGGGGGCCTCGGCCGGAGCCGCGCCACCGTCGTCGATAACGGCCAGCTCGGCGCCGACCTCGACCGTCTCGTCCTCGGCCACCTTGATGGACGTCAGCACACCGGCCGAAGGGGCCGGGATCTCGGTGTCGACCTTGTCGGTCGACACCTCGAGCAGGGGCTCGTCGGCCTCGACGCGCTCACCTTCGGCCTTGAGCCAGCGGGTGACGGTGCCCTCGGTCACGCTCTCGCCGAGCGCCGGCAGGGTTACGGAAACCGCCATGGTGTTCGGTTGCTCCTTAACGATCTTTGCGGATGGTTCGCGCTCGGGATGATCAGTCGTGGGAGTGCAGCGGCTTGCCGGCCAGGGCCAGGTGGGCCTCGCCGAGCGCCTCGTTCTGAGTGGGGTGGGCGTGGACGAGCTGCGCGACCTCGGCGGGCAGCGCCTCCCAGTTGTAGATCAGCTGAGCCTCGCCCACCTGCTCGCCCATCCGGTCACCGACCATGTGGACGCCGACGACGGCACCGTCCCGTACCTGCACGAGCTTGATCTCGCCCGCGGTCTTGAGGATCTTGCTCTTGCCGTTGCCCGCGAGGTTGTACTTCAGGGCGACGACCTTGTCCGCACCGTACAGCTCCTTGGCCTTGGCCTCGGTGATGCCGACGGAGGCGACCTCGGGGTGGCAGTAGGTCACCCGCGGCACGCCGTCGTAGTCGATCGGAACGGGGTTCTGGCCCGCCAGCCGCTCGGCCACCAGCATGCCCTCGGCGAAGCCGACGTGGGCCAGCTGAAGGGTGGGGACCAGGTCACCGACGGCGGAGATGGTCGGCACGTTGGTCCGCATGTACTCGTCGACCAGGACATAGCCGCGGTCCATGGCGACCCCGGCCTCCTCGTAGCCCAGGCCCTGCGAGACCGGGCCCCGGCCGACGGCCACCAGCAGCAGCTCGGCCTCGAAGGTCTTGCCGTTCTCCAGCGAGACCTTGACGCCGTCGGCGGTGTACTCGACGCCGGAGAAGCGGGAGCCGAGGGAGAAGTTGATGCCGCGCTTGCGGAAGGCGCGCTCCAGCAGCTTGGAACTGCTCTCGTCCTCGACCGGGACGAGGTGGGGAAGCGCCTCGACGATGGTGATGTCGGCCCCGAAGGACTTCCACGCGGAGGCGAACTCGACGCCGATGACGCCGCCGCCCAGCACGACCGCGGACTTCGGCACGCGGTCCAGCACCAGGGCGTGATCGGAGGAGATGACGCGGTTGCCGTCGATCTCCAGGCCGGGAAGGGACTTGGGCACCGAACCGGTGGCCAGCAGGATGTGGCGGCCGGTGTAACGCTCGCCGTTCACATCGACAGAGGTCGGGGAGGACAGCCGGCCCTCACCCGTCACATAGGTGACCTTGCGGGAGGCGATCAGACCCTGCAGACCCTTGTACAGGCCCGAGACCACGCCGTCCTTGTACTTGTGCACACCCTCGATGTCGATGCCCTCGAAGGTGGTCTTCACGCCGAATTCCGAGCCCTCACGGGCCTGGTCGGCGAGCTCACCGGCGTGCAGCAGAGCCTTGGTGGGGATGCAGCCACGGTGCAGACAGGTGCCGCCCAGCTTGTCCTTCTCGATCAGGGCGACGTCCAGACCCAGCTGCGCCGCGCGCAGGGCAGCGGCGTAACCGCCGCTACCGCCTCCGAGGATCACTAGGTCGAAAACGGTGCTGGCGTCGTTCGCCACGTCACGTCCTCCATGCATGGTGCGCCGGGGCCGGCCTTGGTCGGCCGGGCGGCGTGTGTATTCGGCCGCTTCTTGCGTCGGCGGCCCTGGTGTCGGGGGCCCTGTCCTGCCGGGACAACATCTTCGCACTTGTTGGGAGGGGACGGGACGCGGGGCCGCTGTGTGAGAAATCTCCAGACCCCAGTTCAGGGGTTACTCCTGCGTATCCGGAACGCGGAGCCCCGTCGATTTCGTTGAGGGCGAAATCGACGGGACTTTCGGCCCTAGGGGCCGGCGGTCGCGATGCGTTGTCGCGGGGCGCCGCTGCGTTGCGGCGCGGTGCTGCGTTGCGGTTCTGCGGTGTAGTGCTGCGTCGCGTCGCTGTGGTGGTGCTGCGCCGCTGCGTCGCTGTGTTGCGCTCGGCTCAGCCGAGGTCGCCGTCGGCGGCGCGCTCGGCCAGCCGCACCAGGGTGCGGACCGCGGCCCCCGTGCCGCCCTTGGGGGTGTAGCCGAACGGACCGGACTCGTTGAAGGCCGGACCCGCGATGTCCAGGTGGCCCCAGGTGATCCCGTCCGCCACGAACTCCTTCAGGAAGATGCCGGCCACCAGACCGCCACCCATGCGCTCGCCCATGTTCGCCAGATCGGCGACCGGCGAGTCGATGCCCTTGCGCAGGTGGGTGGGCAGCGGCATCGGCCAGGACTGCTCACCGGCCTCCTCCGCGATCTCGTGCAGCGAGGTGCGGAAGGCCTCGTCGTTCGTCATGATCCCGAACGTGCGGTTGCCCAGCGCGAGCACCATCGCACCGGTCAGCGTCGCCACGTCCACGATCGCGTCCGGCTTCTCCTCACCGGCGCGGGTGATCGCGTCGGCGAGCACCAGCCGGCCCTCGGCGTCGGTGTTCAGCACCTCGACGGTCTTACCGCCGTACATCGACAGCACATCGCCGGGGCGTGTGGCCGAACCCGACGGCATGTTCTCGGCCAGCGCCAGCCAGCCCGTGAGGTTGACCCGCAGACCCAGCCGGGCGGCGGCGACGACGGTGGCGAACACGGCGGCGGCACCGCTCATGTCGCACTTCATCGTCTCGTTGTGACCGGCCGGCTTGAGGGAGATGCCGCCCGAGTCGTAGGTGATGCCCTTGCCGACCAGGGCGAGCGTCTTCTCCGCCTTGGGGTGGGTGTACGCGATCCGCACCAGCCGCGGCGGGGCCTCCGAGCCCTGGCCCACGCCGAGGATGCCGCCGTACCCGCCCTTCTTGAGCGCCTTCTCGTCCAGCACCTCGGTCTTGAGACCGTGCTCCTTGGCGGCCGCGACCGCCTCGGCGGCGAAGTCGGCCGGGTTGAGGAGGTTGGACGGGGTGTTGATCAGGTCGCGGGCGCGGTTGATCTCCTCGACCAGGGCGGTGGCGCGCTCGGCGGCCGCCTTGTACGCCTTGTCGCGCGGCTTGCCACCGACCAGGGCGACCTCGGCGAGCGGGCCGTTGTTCTTCTTGTCGTCCGCGGCGTTCTTGGCGCTCTTGGTGTTCTTGGCGCTGCCGTTGCCGTTGCTCTTGTCGTACGTGTACGCCCCGAGCAGCGCGCCCTCGGCGACGGCGGCGGCGCTCGCCACGTCCTCGATCGGCAGCGCGAACGCGCCCTTCTTCGAACCGGACAGCGCGCGGGAGGCCGCCCCCGCGGCCCGGCGCAGTGTCTCGGCGTCATAGCCGTCGTCCTTGGCCGGGACGTCGCCCAGCCCGACCGCCAGCACGACCGGGGCCTTGAGGCCGGACGCGGCGGGCAGCTTGGTCACCTCGCCCTCGGCGCCGGTCGCGCCGAGCGTCTCCAGAACGGCGGCCAGCTTTCCGCCGAACGCCTTGTCCACGGCCTCGGCGCCGGCGGCGACGACGGGGCCCTTGGCCCCCTTCGCCACACCGACGACGACGGCGTCCGCGCGCAGTGCCGCGGCGGACGAGGTGCTGAGAGTCAGAGCAGTCACAGTGGTCGGGTCCCTCTTCCGATAGTTCGTCGGCCGATATGGGTTTTAGGCCGCGCCCCTCCGCATCGTATGCCTGCTGTCTTTTTCAGGCTCGGTTCGCCTCCGGGGCGCCTCGGTCGACACCCCGCGGCTCGGCCCAACAGGGGTGCGCCCTCGGGCTTACCGGATGGAGGTGGCCGGGATAGCCTTCCGCGCGATGGACACCACGCCGGAGCCGCCGCAGTCGCAAGCGCAGCCGTCCGCACGCCCGCCGGAGGCCGGGCCCGAGTCCGAGCCTCGGCCCGAGCTCCGGCCCGAGTCCGAGCCTCGGCCCGAGCTCCGGCCCGAGTCCGAGCCCCGGCCCGAGAGCGCGGAAAGCTCCGGGCCCTCCGAGGAGTCGGAGCACCCTGACCGGCCCGGGCATCCGCCGCGCCCCGCCTACGATCCGCCGCCCGCGCACGCGCCACGTGCCCCCTGGGCCGACGGAATCCGCTTCGCCTTCGGCACGCTCACGGTGCTGCCCGTACGGGGCACGCGCTGGGACCGGGAGGCGGCGCACGCGGGGATGTTGAGCGCGCCGTTGGCCGGGCTGACCGTGGGGCTGTGTGCTGCCGCGGTGGGTGGGGTGTTGCTGTTCCTGGGCGGTGGGGCGCTGTTGGCGGCCGTGGCCACCGCCGCGATACCCGCCGTACTGACCCGCGGCCTCCATCTCGACGGGCTCGCCGACACCGCGGACGGGCTCGGCAGTGGCAAACCGGCCGAGGACGCGCTGCGCATCATGAAGCGCTCGGACATCGGGCCGTTCGGCGTGATCACGCTGCTGTTCGTCCTGCTCGGCCAAGTGGCGGCCCTGGCCCAGCTCTACGGCCAGAGCTGGGCGCACGGCGCGGTCGGGGCGGCCGTGGCCGGTGTCGCCGCGCGCTGCGCCCTGACGCTCGCGGCCCGCGTGGGCGTTCCGGCGGCGCGGCCGGAGGGGTTGGGCGCGGCGGTCGCGGGCACGGTGCCGTGGCGTTCCGCCGGTGTGGTGGCGGCGGTGGTGGTGGTCGGCTGTGCGGTGGTGGCCGTCCCCTTCGGTCCGTACGCCGTCGTCCGGCACGCCTTCGCCGCGCTGGCCGCGCTTGCGGCGGCCGAACTCCTGCTGCAGCACTGCCGGCGGCGGCTCGGCGGGGTGACCGGCGATGTCTTCGGCGCGCTCGCGGAGACGGCCGCCACGGTGGCCCTGGTGGTCCTGACCTTCGGGTAGGCCGTGAACGTAGGGGATGCCCGACGGTTCGTGCCGCCTGCGGCGGGTTGTGCCCCTCCCCGTCCCTTCCCGCAGCATCAATATGCGGCTCCGCCGCGTGGTGGGGCTCCGCCCCAGACCCCACGCAATCCAGCCCCTCCGGCGTTTGAGGAGCGGGGTCCAGGGGCGGAGCCCCTGCCACGCGGCGGAGCCGCGTATCGCGCCCCCGGGCGCCCCTAGCCGTTGGTCTTCGGGGCCTCCGGGGCCTCCGGGGCCTCCGGGGCCTCGGCGTCCGCCGGGGTCTCCGAGGGCCCCGGGCCCTCGGAGCCTTCCGAGCGCTCCGGGAGTTCCGCATGCAGCGCCGCCGCCGCCCGCACCAGCGGCAACGCGAGCAACGCCCCCGTGCCCTCCCCGACCGTGACGCCATGGTCGAGCAGCGGCGTGAGGGCGATGCGGTCGAGGGCCTTCTCCTGGCCGGGTTCGCCGCTGGCCTGGCCGGCCAGCCACCAGTCGGGGGCGCGGAACGCCACCCGCTGGGCGACCAGCGCGCAGGCCGCCGAGACGACGCCGTCGAGGATCACGGGGGTGCGGCGCACGGCGCTCTGCAGCAGGAATCCGGTGATCGCGGCGAGGTCGGCACCGCCGACCGTGGCCAGCAGCTGGAGCTGATCGCCGAGCACCGGGCGGGCCCGCCGCAGCCCGTCGCGGATCGCGGCGCACTTCCGCATCCAGGCGAGGTCGTCGATCGCGGCCCCGCCGCGGCCGGTGACCACGGACGCGTCCGTACCGCACAGCGCGGCGATCAGCGTGGCCGCCGCGGTCGTGCCGCCGACGCTGAGGTCACCGAGGACGAGGAGGTCGGCGCCGGAGTCGGCCTCCTCGTCGGCGATGGCCATCCCGGTGCGGAAGGCCTGCTCGGCCTCGTCCAGGGTGAGCGCGTCCTCGACGTCGAGCCGGCCGGAGCCGCGGCGTACGCGGTGGCGGGTGACCTCCTCCGGGAGCTCCTCGGGGTCGCAGTCCAGCGCCATGTCGATGACCCGGACGGACGCGCCGAGGCGGGCGGCGAGGATGGTGGCCGGGCTCTCGCCGTCGAGCACCGCGCGGACCAGGCGGTGGGCGCTCCCGGCGGGGCGGGCGGAGACACCGAGGTCGGCGATGCCGTGGTCGCCTGCGAAGAGGATGACGCGCGGCCGCTCGACGGGCTTGACCGGCACCCGCTGCTGCGCGGCGGCGAGCCATTCGCCCAGCTCGTCCAGCCGCCCGAGCGCGCCCGGCGGCAGCGCGAGCCGCTCACGGCGCTCCTCGGCGTCACGCCGGATGCCCCCGTCGGGGCGCTCGATCAGGTCGACGAAGTCATCGAGATTGAGAGCACTCACCTGGTGAACCCTACCGGGCGGGGCGGGTTGCGGTACGGGGCCCGGCGGTTGAGGTACGGGGCCCGGCGGTTGAGGCCGGCTGGTGCCGGCGCCGGTGCTCGCCCGGGGCTGGCGCCGGTGCCTGCCGTCGGGCTGTTCGGCTCGGTTGTCCGCGGCACCGTCTCGCGCCTTCGGCGCAATTGAGCAGCGGGGCAGGGGGTCGAGGGTGCGGCCGCGTCGCCGGGCGTAGGCCGGTGGGGTGTGAGGGCCGGTGGCGGCACTGGCGCTCGGGCTCCGGGATCGGTGCCGGGCTGCCGCAGGGCCGGACTGCCGGACCGCCCGACCGCCGGGGGCTGGGTACCCCTTGGGAAATTGCTTGACAAATTAGTTGCTTCAGATCAAGCGTTTTTTAAGGGGGTACCTGGAGGGGCCGCGCGCCGACCGGGCACTCAGCGGCCGCAGTCCGGCGGAACCGCGGGCCGCCGGGCTCGGACCCCCGCCGGTTGCACCCACTCCCCGCAGTCCGGAGGGACCCGGCTGCCGAGTCGGGACGCCGCCACAGCGTCAACTCCCACCGGCCCGGCGGCCGGCGGCGCAGCCCGCGCCCCCCACACCCCCGCCCCGCTGCTCACAAGCGCCGAAGGCGCGAGACGAAAGCCGCACCCCACCGAGCCGCCCGGCCCGGGCGGGCAGGCTCATCAGCGCCGCGCTGCCGGAGGTGTGCCCGATGGCGCTCTTGATGACGGTCATCAGCGGGCCCGGGGCGGCACCGGCGAAGACCGTGTCCAGGGCGGCGGTCTCGGTCGGGTCGTTGAGCGCGGTGCCGGTGCCGTGGGCGAGGACCAGGCCGATGTCGTGCGGGCTGACCCCGGCGCGGCGGTGGGCGTCCCGCATGGCCGCGACGATGGCGCCCACGTCCGGGGCGGTCTCATGGTGGGCGCCCCGCCCCGGCCTCGGCTCGGGTCGCCCGGGATCCGGCCCGGCTCATCCGGGATCCGGTCCGGGTCCCGCTTCGGGCGCTCCGGGATCCGTCCCTGGTTTCAACTCGGGTGGCCCAGGGCCCCGGGCAGCCGGGACCCGGCCACGGCATGGCTCAGCCGCGCAGCGGCAGCGGCTGCCCGGCCACCACCAGCAGCACCTGCTCGCACTCCTCGGCGAACATCGCGTTCAACCGGCCCAGTTCATCCCGGAAGCGGCGGCCGGAGGCGGTCGCGGGGACGACGCCGGAGCCGACCTCGTTGCTCACCGCGACCACCGTACGGCTGGTGGCGCGGACCCCGGCGACCAGAGCGGACACCCGCTCGCGGAGGGCGCGTTCACCGCCGTTCGTCCACTTCTCGTCGTCCCAGGCGTTCACGGAGTCCATCGCGTCGGTCAGCCACAGCGCCAGGCAGTCGATGAGCAGCGGTGGGCCGTCCTCGGCGAGCAGCGGTGTCAGATCGCAGGTCTCGGCGGTGCGCCAGGAGCCGGGGCGGCGCTCGCGGTGGGCGGCGACGCGGGCGGCCCAGTCGGGGTCGCCCGCGCGGGTGCCGCCCGTGGCGACGTACAGGACGTCGGGGAACGCGGCCAGCCGCCGCTCCGCCTCCAAGGACTTGCCGGACCGGGCGCCGCCCAGCACCAGTGTGCGGCGCGGCAGATCCGGTACCGCGGAGTACTCGCCGACGATCAGCGTCCGCCCGTCCGGCACCGCCCGCGCCCCCGCCGTGGCCAGACGGCGGTGCAGCTCCCGGCCCGGTGGGGTGGTGTGGTCGAGGTGGACGGCCAGGACATCGGTGGTGGCGCCCACGGCGCCCGAGGCGCGCAGGGCGGCCAGGGCGTCGGGGCGGCCCAGCACATCGAGCAGCACCATGTCGTACGGCTCGGCCGGGTCGGCGAGGCCCGCGGCGGCGGCGCCCGGCGGGAGGTAGAGCAGCCGGGTGCTGTCGGGGCCGGTGACCTCGTAGCCGGTACCGGGGGAGTCCAGCGCGACCGCCCGCACCCGATGGCCGCTGATCAGGGACAGCGTACGGCCGTCCGGCACCCGCCCCGGCGCCGGCAGCCCGGCCGGGAACTCGACGGCCGGGCCCGCGTGCGGATGGGAGAGCAGCACCTGCCGGACGCCGGCCAGTGAGTGGCCGGCCCGCGCGGCGGCGAAGGCAGCCCCCGGGGTGAGGTCGATCAGCAGCGCGCCGTCGATCAGCAGCGAGGTGGCGGCCCGCGCCTCCTCGCCGACGGCGGCGGCACAGGAGGCGCAGGGGCAGCCGTGGCGGGGCAGCCCGTCGGGGGCTCCGGTGCCCAGAAGAGTGAGTTCCACGCCCCGATCGTCTCGCGTCCGATCCCACGGGTCGCGCGGGGCCACCCCGTACGGAGTGATCAGTCACCTAGGCTGCGGGCAGACATCACCTGTGGACCGGCGGGTATCACCTGTGGGCCGGCGGGATGGAGGAGGCTGGAATGGCTTGGACATGGCGGTTCGAGAAGTCCGACGGGGCGGAGACGAAGCCCGCGGTGCAGCCGGAGGAGTTCCCGACCCAGGGGGACGCGGAGTCGTGGATCGGTGAGGAGTGGCGGGCGCTCCTCGAAGGGGGCGCGGAGCAGGTGACGCTCTTCGAGGACGGTACGAAGATCTACGGTCCGATGAGCCTGCGCGGCGAGTAGCCAGAACACCTGACGGACAAGCGCACCTGACGGACAAGCGCGCCGAACAGGAGGACCCGCGCGGGGTGGCGGCGCCCACCGCCACCCCGTCGTCGGATCAGCCCCGCACCCCGCACAGATGCAGCAGCGCCGCCACCGCGCGGTACGGATCGGTACGGCCGGCCCGCTCCTCGGCGGTCAGCAGCCGCTCCCACTCCGGGGAGCCGGGCGGCTCCGCGTGGTCGGGGGCCAGGTCGGTGAAGACCCGCACGCCGTACCAGGCGTGCAGCGGCGCGCCGATCGCGGTCAGGGTCTCGGCCAGCTCCTCACGCCGGTCGGCGCGCACCGGCAGCCCGATCCGGTTGGTGTACGAGGGGGAGTCGAAGGCGGTCAGCGCCGTGCCCCAGTCCCCGGCCAGCCCCGGCCGCATCGCCAGCGCGTCACCGTTGCGCACCAGCAGGGAGAGCAGACCGCCGGGGGCCAGCACCCGGGCGAGACCGGCGAGCAGCGGATCCGGTTCTGGCAGGTACATCAGCACCCCGTGGCACAGCACCACATCGAAGGCGCCGGGCAGGAAGTGTGCCCCGGTCTCCCGGCCGTCGCCCTCGAGGAGCCGTACGCGTCGTCGGATGCCCTCGGGCTCGTCGGCGAGCGCGGTGCGGGCCGCCTCCAGCATGGTGGGGTCGGACTCCAGCCCGGTGACCTCATGGCCGGCGCGGGCCAGCCGCAGGGCCTGGGTGCCCTGGCCGACGCCCACGTCGAGCACCCGCAGCCGCTGTCCCACCGGGAAGCGGGCGGTGATCTGCTCATCGAGCTGGCGGGCGACCAGCGCCTGCCGGACGGTGTTCCGCAGGCCCCCGAGGTGGCTCAGCCAGCCGGGCGCCCCGCCGGTGAAGCCGGAGGGTCTGCCGCTCAGGGCCGCTCTCCGCGCTTGACCTGCGGCTTGGGCAGCCGCAGCCGGCGCATCTGGAGGGTGCGCATCAGGGCGTACGCCACCGCGCCGCGCAGATTCTCGTCGGGGAAGCGCTGCCGCAGCTGCCGCTTGAGCTGGAAGCCGAAGAAGATGGAGTTGACCACGATCAGGACGATGACCACCATCCACAGCAGCAGCACATAGCTCTGCATGGCGCCGGCCTGGATCATGCTCAGGATCAGGATGACCACCGCGAGCGGCAGGAAGTACTCGGCGACGGAGAACCGCGAGTCCACGAAGTCGCGGGCGAAGCGCCGCACCGGACCCTTGTCGCGGGCCGGCAGATACCGCTCGTCGCCCCCGGCCAGCGCCTCGCGCTGCTTGGCCAGATCGGCGCGGCGGGCCTCGCGGGCACGCTTGGAGGCGTCCTTGCGGTTGGCCGGCGTCTTCGCCAGGCTGCGGCGCTGCGTCTGGGCCTCGCTCCGCTTGGGAGTGGGGCGGCCCTTGGGCGCCTGCGGGTCACGGGTCTGCTGCGGCTGGTCCGCGGTCACCTTGGTGGTAGCGGCCTGCTCATCCTTGGAACGGCTTCGGAACACAGGGCCAAGGGTACGGGTTGCGGAGTGTGCGCCCCAGCCTCAGGGGGAACGATCGGGCAACGGCGTCCCGCCGTATCGGGACACAGGGGACACACTCCTCCTTGCGCCGGAGGCTCCCGCCCGCTGATCGTCCTGCAGGAGGAGCGCGGGCGGGCTCCAACAGTGCGGTAATGGAAGCAGGCCCCGTAGGCTGGGTCTGTTGGAGTGCCGGAGTCACACGTCCGTCAGAAGGGGGCGCGCGAGGCCCATGAGCGGTGTCATGAAGCGTATGGGGATGATCTTCCGCGCGAAGGCCAACAAGGCCCTGGACCGGGCCGAGGACCCGCGCGAGACCCTTGACTACTCGTACCAGAAACAGCTCGAGCTGCTCCAGAAGGTGCGGCGTGGCGTTGCCGACGTGGCGACCTCGCGCAAGCGCCTGGAGCTGCAGCTCAACCAGTTGCAGGGGCAGTCCACCAAGCTGGAGGACCAGGGGCGCAAGGCGCTCGCGCTCGGCCGGGAGGACCTGGCCCGCGAGGCGCTCTCCCGCCGTGCCGCACTGCAGCAGCAGGTCACCGATCTGGAGACCCAGCACCAGACGCTGCAGGGCGAGGAGGAGAAGCTGACCCTGGCCGCCCAGCGGCTGCAGGCCAAGGTCGACGCCTTCCGCACGCGCAAGGAGACCATCAAGGCCACCTACACCGCGGCCCAGGCGCAGACCCGGATCGGCGAGGCGTTCTCCGGCATCTCCGAGGAGATGGGCGACGTCGGCATGGCGATCCAGCGTGCCGAGGACAAGACGGCGCAGCTGCAGGCCCGCGCGGGCGCGATCGACGAGCTGCTGGCTTCCGGCGCCCTGGACGACCAGTCCGGCATGGCCAAGGACGACATCGCGGCCGAGCTCGACCGGATCTCCGGCGGTACGGACGTGGAGCTGGAGCTGCAGCGGATGAAGGCCGAGCTGGCCGGCGGCAGCCCGCAGCAGGCGATCGAGGGCGGCAAGACGGACGAGGCCCAGCAGTCCCAGACCCCGCACAAGTTCGACAAGCAGTAGCCCGCGCCCCGCCTGGGCGAGGTCTCCGAGGAGGTCGTCATGATCGTACGGATCATGGGGGAGGGCCAGGTGCGGGTGGCCGAGAGCCATCTGCCCGGGCTGAACAGGCTGGACGACGAACTGCTCGCCGAGATCGAGGGCGGTGATCACGAGGGCTTCCGGAAGACCCTGGGCGCGCTGCTGGACGCGGTGCGCTCGGCCGGTGAGCCCCTGCCCGACGACGCGCTCCAGCCGTCCGAGCTGATCCTCCCCGCGGCGGACGCGACCCTCGAGGAAGTCAAGGCGATGCTCAAGGACGACGGCCTCATTCCGGGCTAGTGCGACGCACCCCCGGACCACACTCCAGCACAGGTCGTGCCTCCCCTCACCGGCCGGGTACGGGCCGCCCAGGAAACCGGGCGGCCCGCGGCGGCCCTTACCGTTGGATTCCGTGACTCCCCTCGCCGTCGGGCCGGGTCTGGCCCGTCCGCACCGCTGGCTGTGTGCCCACCCCCGCGCCCTGGACACCCTGGTGGCGATCGGGGTCCTCGCGCTGATCCTGATCGGCGCGGTGGCCGGTCCGCGCATGCGCCACCAGTCGCTGGGCCCCCTGTTCGTGCTGCTGGCCGTGCTCGTCGCCGGCTCGCTGATCTTCCGCCGCGATCTGCCGCGCGGGGTGCTCGCCTTCACCGTCGCCCTCACCCTCGTCGAGATCGTCACCAATGACGTGGGCCCGCCGCGCACCTCGATCGTGTTCGGGGTCGTGGTGGCGCTCTACACCGCCGCGACCCGCACCGACCGGCCCACCACCTGGCGGCTCGGCGCCGCCACGGCCGTGCTGCTCACCGGGGCCGGGATGCTCTTCGCGCTCAACCCCTGGTACTCGCAGGAGAACTGGGGCCTGTTCGCCTGGGCCGGGCTGGCCGCGGCCACCGGTGACGCGGTGCGCAGCCGGCGCGCGTACATCGCCGCCATCGAGGAGCGGGCGGTCCGCGCCGAGCGCACCCGTGAGGAGGAGGCGCGCCGCCGGGTCGCCGAGGAGCGGCTGCGGATCGCCCGGGAGCTGCACGATGTCGTGGCGCATCACATCGCGCTCGTCAACGTCCAGGCCGGGGTCGCCTCCCATGTCATGGACAACCGCCCGGACCAGGCCAAGGAGGCACTCGCCCACGTACGGCAGGCGAGCCGCTCGGCGCTGGACGAGCTGCGCGCCACGGTCGGCCTGCTGCGGCAGTACGGCGACCCCGCCGCCCCCACCGAACCGGCTCCCGGCCTCGCCGTCCTGGACCAGCTCGTGGACGGCTTCGTACGGGCCGGGATGCGGGTCCGGGTCCGGGCGCAGCCGCCGGAGTCGCTGGGCCCGCTGCCGGGCTCGGTGGACCTCACGGCCTACCGGGTCGTCCAGGAGGCGCTGACCAATGTGCACAAGCACGCCGGGCCCGGGGCCACGGCCGAGGTCCGCATCGCCCGGGTCGGGGGCGCCGCCGGGAGCGCCCTGGAGGTCACGGTCGAGGACGACGGGGCGGGGACGCGGCCCGAGGGGCCGGAGGGGGAGCCCCCGGCACCCGGGGAGGAGACCGGCGGCGGCGGACACGGTCTGCTGGGCATGCGCGAGCGGGTGACCGCGCTGCGCGGCAGCTGCGAGGCGGCACCCCTGCCCGAGGGCGGTTTCCGGGTGCGGGTGAGACTTCCTCTGCAGCCGCGTAGGGGAGGGGACTGATGACGATCAAGGTGCTGCTCGCGGACGATCAGGCGCTGCTGCGCAGTGCGTTCCGCGTTCTGGTGGACTCCGAGGCGGACATGGAGGTGGTGGGGGAGGCGTCCGACGGCGCGCAGGCGGTGGAGATCGCCCGTACCCGGGGCGCCGACGTCGTCCTGATGGACATCCGGATGCCCGGTACGGACGGACTGGCCGCGACCCGCATGATCACCGAGGATCCGCAGCTGGCGGACGTCCGGGTGGTCATGCTGACGACCTTCGAGGTCGACGAGTACGTGGTGGACTCGCTGCGCGCGGGGGCCAGCGGCTTCCTCGGCAAGGGCGCCGAACCCGATGAGCTGCTCGCGGCGATCCGCATCGCGGCCGCCGGCGAGGCGCTGCTGTCCCCGGCCGCGACCAAGGGGCTGATCGCCCGCTTCCTGGCCCAGGGCGACGGGAGCGGCGACGAGGGCGCCTATGACGCCTCACGGCTGGACGCCCTCACCGTCCGCGAGCGCGAGGTCCTGGTCCAGGTCGGGGGCGGGCTGTCCAACGACGAGATCGCCGCCCGGCTGGAGGTCAGCCCGCTCACGGTCAAGACGCATGTCAACCGCGCGATGGCCAAGCTGGGCGCCCGCGATCGCGCCCAGCTGGTGGTGATCGCCTACGAGACGGGCCTGGTCCGCGCAGGCGCCTAGCGCCCGCCCGGCGAACCTTTCCCCTCCCCGCCCCTCCCCGAAACCGGGGCTCCGCCCCAGCCCCCGGAGTCTGGGGCTCTGCCCCGGATCCCGGACGGGAGTCCGCCCCGGGTCTCGGACCGGGGCTCTGCCCTGGGCCCCGGAGGGGAGTCTGCCCCCGCCCGGTCCCGGGCTCTGCCCCAGGCCCCGGACAGGGGCTCTGCCCCAGCCTCCGGAACCGGGGCTCTGGCCCGGGCTCCGGGGTCTGGGGCGGAGCCCCAGTTGTGGGAGGGGGCGGGGAGGGGAAAGGCCCGCCGCAGGCGCCACCCGGGGCGCCCACCCCCATCGCCGAAACCCAACGCCCCCTACGGCAGCGCCAGCATCCGCTCCAGGGCCAGCTTGGCGAAGTGCTCCGTCTCCTCGTCGACCTGGATGCGGTTGACCACCTTGCCGGCCACCAGCGACTCCAGCGCCCAGACCAGATGCGGCAGATCGATCCGGTTCATGGTCGAGCAGAAGCAGACCGTCTTGTCGAGGAAGACGATCTCCTTGCCCTGGTCGGCGAAACGATTGGCCAGGCGCCGTACGAGATTCAACTCCGTGCCGATCGCCCACTTCGAACCGGCGGGGGCGGCCTCCAGGGTCTTGATGATGTACTCGGTCGAGCCCACGTAGTCGGCCGCCGCCACGACCTCGTGCTTGCACTCGGGGTGCACCAGCACGTTCACACCCGGTATCCGCTCGCGCACATCGTTGACCGAGTCCAGCGAGAAGCGGCCGTGCACCGAGCAGTGGCCGCGCCACAGGATCATCGTCGCGGCGCGCAGCTGCTCGGGGGTGAGCCCGCCGTTCGGCTTGTGCGGGTTGTAGACGACGCAGTCCTCCAGCGACATGCCCATGTCGCGGACCGCCGTATTGCGCCCGAGGTGCTGATCGGGCAGGAACAGCACCTTCTGGCCCTGCTGGAACGCCCACTCCAGCGCCCGCTCGGCATTGGAGGACGTGCAGATCGTGCCGCCGTGCTTGCCGGTGAACGCCTTGATGTCGGCCGAGGAGTTCATGTACGAGACGGGCACCGTCGCCTCCGCGACGCCCGCCTCGGTCAGCACCTCCCAGCACTCGGCGACCTGCTCGGCCGTGGCCATGTCGGCCATCGAGCAGCCGGCCGCCAGATCGGGGAGGACGACCTGCTGGGCCTCGGTGGTGAGGATGTCGGCGGACTCGGCCATGAAGTGCACACCGCAGAAGACGATGTACTCCGCGTCCGGCCGCGCCGCCGCGTCCCGGGCCAGCTTGAAGGAGTCACCGGTGACATCAGCGAACTCGATGACCTCGTCGCGCTGGTAGTGGTGACCGAGCACGAAGACCTTGTCCCCGAGCTTCTCCTTGGCCGCGCGGGCGCGGGCCACCAGATCCGGGTCGGAGGGCGCCGGAAGGTCTCCCGGGCATTCCACGCCGCGCTCGCTGCGGGGGTCGGCCTCCCGGCCGAGAAGCAGCAGAGCGAGCGGGGTCGGCTGCACGTCGAGGGGCTGGGCGGTGGTCACGTCACGCACCCTTCTTTCTTCGCTGGGACTTCGCTGGGAACCCTAATCGTCAGAATGACGCTATCTATCATAGCCGCTTCACGTCACTTTGACGAGAGGCATTGTGTCGATGTGACGCATTCCGGTGCGTCCAGCCGTATGCGAGCATGAAGGACAGCGGGAGATAAGCGCTGGGCCCGGAATGAATCCGGGACGCCGTTGGTTGGTTCCGACGGCAAGTAGTCCGTACGACCCGGGAGAGAAGCAGATGACCGTTCAGGACGAGACCACCGCGAGCGAGGGCATCATCCTGTCCGACGCCGCCGCGTCGAAGGTCAAGAGCCTGCTGGAGCAGGAGGGCCGCGACGACCTCGCGCTGCGCGTCGCCGTCCAGCCCGGCGGCTGCTCCGGCCTGCGCTACCAGCTCTTCTTCGACGAGCGCTCGCTCGACGGCGACGTCGTCAAGGACTTCGGCGGCGTCAAGGTCGTGACCGACCGCATGAGCGCCCCGTACCTGGGCGGTGCCTCGATCGACTTCGTCGACACCATCGAGAAGCAGGGCTTCACCATCGACAACCCGAACGCCACGGGTTCCTGCGCCTGCGGCGACTCCTTCAGCTGAGCCCCCGGCGCGGCGGAAAACAGCGAAACGGAAGGGGGCGGGCCCATCGGGCCCGCCCCCTTCCGCATGTTCCGCCCCGGCTCGGGTCGCCCGCTCACTTACGCAGCGGCACCGTCTCGCCGGTGGAGCCGTCCACGACCTTCCGGCCGTCCAGCGGCTCCTTCAGCGTCACCTTCCGGTCCAGCTGCTTGGCGACGAGGATGCAGGCCCGCCCCGGATGGGTCGGCTTGCTCTTGAGCTCCAGCGTCACCTGCTTGGAGGTCTCCTTCGCCGAGACCGAGTAGGTGTTGCAGACACCGCCCCAGAAGCGCAGCGTCAGGGTCTTGCCGTCCACGCGGTACGAGGTGATGTCATCCGGCTTGGAGGTCCGGTTCCCCTTGCCCGGCCGGGTCGACGGGGAGTGGCCCGGCTCCTGGGCCTTCTTGATGAACTCCGGCTTCACCGCGGGGTAGGGGAGGGTGACCGCCACCCGGTTGGTCCCGGTCGGCTTGGTCTCGAAGATCCACGACGGCACCAGCGCCCGCCGGCCGTCCACCATGTGCGAGGCGAGGCCGAACGTCACCTTGCGCACATCCACCTTGCCCGACGGGCCATCGCCCTTGGCCGACGTCGAGTTGAGCCGCTCCAGCGCCTGCTCCGCGCTGAGCACCGGATAGGTGTCGTCCTCCTTGGGCTTCGCCAGCGTGCCGCTGCCGCCGACCAGCTGGCCGTCGGCGCCGACCTGCAGACTGGTCCCCCAGCCGTAGGTGGGCAGATCGCCCACCTTCGGATCGGCGTTGACCATCCGCACGGCGCCGTAGAGGCCGCTCGCGTCCAGCTTCGCGTCCGACAGCCCGAGCGCCTCGAGCACCGGCTCGGCGGTGTGCTGGGCCTTCTCCTCGGACACGGCCGCCTCGCGGCCCTCGGCGGCGCCGTTGTCACCGCGCTTGTCGCCGTCGCGGTAGGTCGGGCAGCTCTTGTCGGCCCCGTCCGCCCCGTCGCCCTTGTCGGTCCGCCCGGCCTTCTTCGGGTCCGGCTTCGCTTCCGGCTTCGCTTCCGGCTTCGCGTCGGGTTTCCCGTCCGGGTGGACGCAGGACGTACCGCCCGGCGACCCATAGCGCGAGTACGACCAGCTGCCCGGTCCGGTCCGGCTCACCCGCAGCGTCGGGCCGCTCGCGTCCGGGGTGCCGCCGACCTTCCAGTACCCGTGGTCGGCGCGGGGGCTGCCGGCGACGTCCAGCGCCTTCGCCAGCCGCGCCACATCGGCCTTGGTGACCTTCGGGTCGGTCAGATAGACCGGGGCCTCCTTCGGCCCGTCCGGCAGCTTGCCCGTGACGACGTAGCGGCCGCCGTGCGGATCGGGCTCGCCGGGCGCGATGCCCTCGTTCCCTCCTCGCTCGCCGCCCGGAGAGGCGTAGGCGTCCAGTGCGAGGGGCTTGGGCGCTCCGTCCTCGCCCGCCGCACCCGGACCCCGGGTGCCGCCATCCGCCGCGGTGGAGGCCCAGTAGGCGCCGCCACCTCCGGCGACCAGCACCGCGGCCGCCACCGATACGACGGCCAGCGGCGAGCGCCGGCGCGGTCGGGGAGTGTCGTCGGGGGTCTGCGGGGTGTCGGTGTCCTCGGTGCTCACCGTTTCGCTCCTTTGGCTCCGCTCACGTTCTACGGTCCCATCCCTCGCGAGGAGATGCCGATGAGACGGAGCCGGGGCGCGCCCGGTTCCTTCAGTCGCCGTAGTCCGACATGCCGGCCAGCAGATCGGCCGATGCCGCGGGTACGCTGATCCCCCGGATGCGGGAGGGGGCGACCGGTGAAACATGCCTGGCGGGAGGCGATACGGTGACCGCCCAGTGCGGCGCCATCCGGGCACCGTCGCCGCGCAGCTCCTCCAGATACTCGGGCTCGATGGCTCCGGTGGCGGGAAGGGCGGGGCTGAGGTGCTGGGGCATGATGCCTCCTGGTCCATGGGAGTCGCCGACGCGTACCCCCGTCCACGCACCGTATTCAGCCGGTGTCGGTGAAGAAAGCCCTACTATTGGGTAGTTTCTTCCATTCGTATGGACCGGGCTGAGCAGATAGCGTGAAGCGTCCGATCTCTCCGCCCCGCAGGAGCGACTCCGTGCGTATTGCCGTTACCGGCTCCATCGCCACCGACCATCTGATGTCCTTCCCCGGCCGCTTCGCCGATCAGCTGGTCGCCGATCAGCTGCATACGGTCTCCCTCTCCTTCCTGGTGGACACGCTCGATGTCCGCCGTGGGGGAGTCGGCCCCAACATCTGTTTCGGCATGGGCGTGCTCGGCCTGAGCCCGATCCTGGTCGGCGCGGCCGGTGAGGACTTCGCCGACTACCGCGCCTGGCTAGACCGGCACGGTGTGGACACCGCGTCCGTCCATATCTCCGAGGTCAAGCACACCGCGCGCTTCGTCTGCACCACCGACGCCGATCACAACCAGATCGCGTCCTTCTACACCGGCGCCATGAGCGAGGCCCGCCAGATCGAGCTGCAGCCGGTCGCGGAGCGCGCCGGCGGCCTCGACCTCGTGCTGATCAGCGCGGACGACCCGGAGGCCATGGTCCGGCACACCGAGGAGTGCCGCTCGCGCGGCATCCCCTTCGCCGCCGACCCCTCCCAGCAGCTCGCCCGCATGGACGGGGAGGACATCCGGCTGCTGATCGGCGGCGCGGAGTACCTCTTCACCAATGAGTACGAGGCCGCGCTGATCGAGACCAAGACCGGCTGGACCGCGGAGCAGATCCTCTCCAAGGTCGGCACCCGGGTCACCACGCTGGGCGCGCAGGGCGTGCGCATCGACCGCGAGGGCGAGGAGCCCGTCGTCGTCGGCTGCCCGGAGGAGGACCAGAAGGCCGACCCGACCGGCGTCGGCGACGCCTTCCGCGCGGGCTTCCTCTCCGGCCTGTCCTGGAACCTCTCGCTGGAGCGCGCCGCCCAGGTGGGCTGCATGCTGGCGACGCTGGTCATCGAGACGGTCGGCACCCAGGAGTACGAGCTGCGCCGGGGCCACTTCATGGAGCGCTTCGCCAAGGCGTACGGCCATGAGGCGGCGGGCGAGATCGCGCCCCACCTCCCCTGAACCCCGCTGGGCGCCCAGGGGGCCGTCGCTCCCTGGGCCCCGCCGCGGCTGTGGCTCCTACGGTCCGCCGTAGCGTCGTGGGCCCCGCCGCGGCTGTGGCTCCTACGGTCCGCCGTAGCGTCGTGGGCCCCGCCGCGGCTATGGCTCTTACGGGTCCCGCCGGCGCCCCTTGGCCCCGCCGGCGCCGCTGCCGCCCCGCCGTTCTCTAGGCGCGGCGTCGCACCCGGTAGGCCACGCCCCGGTCGGCCGTCCGCTCGCCCTCGTAGCTCTGGCCCCGCATCTCGCACCAGGCCGGGATGTCCAGCCGGGCCGCCTCGTCGTCGGACAGCACCACCACCACACCGCCCACCGGCACCTGGCCGATCACCTTGGCCAGCTCGATCACCGGAATCGGGCACCGCTTGCCGAGCGAGTCGACCACCAGCGCGACATCGGGCTCGGGCTCGGGCTCCGGGGCGACGGCGGGCTCGGCGGTCTCGGCGGGCTTCGGCGCACCCAGGCGCTCCCGCACCTGCGCCACCACCCCCGGCAGCGCCTCCAGGAACCGCTCCACCTCCGTCTCGGCCGTACCGTGCGGAAGCGAGACCCGGACATTGCCCTCGGACAGCACCCCCATGGCCCGCAGCACATGACTCGGGGTCAGCGTGGACGAGGTGCAGGAGGAGCCGGACGAGACCGAGAACTCCGCGCGGTCCAGCTCATGGAGAAGCGCCTCTCCGTCGACATAGAGACAGGAGAAGGTCACCAGATGCGGCAGCCGCCGCTCCGGATCGCCGACCACCTCGACGTCCGGGACCAGTTCCGGCACCCGGGCCCGGATCCGGTCCACCAGCCCCCGCAGCCGCTCCGCCTCCGCGGCGGCCTCCGCCCGGACGGCCCGCAGCGAGGCGGCCGCGGCGACGATGGCGGGGAGGTTCTCGAACCCGGGGGAGCGGCCCGACTCCCGCTCGTCGGTGGGCGGGACCGTACGGAAGCGCACCCCCTTGCGCACCGCGAGCAGCCCCACTCCCGCAGGTCCGCCCCATTTGTGGGCACTTGCCGCCAAGAGCGACCAATTGCCCTCTACGGGACCCCAGCCGAGCGACTGCGCCGCGTCCACCAGCAGCGGTACGCCCGCCGCCGCGCACTCCTCGGCCGCCTCGGCCACCGGCTGCAGGGTGCCGACCTCATGGTTGGCGGACTGCAGACAGGCCAGCGCCACCCCGTCCGGGGCCTCCCGCAGGGCCGTCGCGTACGCACCCGGGGCGACCCGTCCCGTACGGTCCACCGGGACCTCGGTGACCGTACCGCCGTCCGCCTCGTGCGCGGCCGCCGTGTGCAGCACCGAGGAGTGCTCCACGGCGGAGACGACCAGACGGCGGCCGGCGCGTCGGCGACCCGCGAGCGCCCCCGCGATACCGCCGTACACCGCGCGCGTCCCCGAAGGAGTGAAGACGAGCTCGTCCGGGCGGCACCCGACCGCCTCGGCGGCCGCCTCCCGTGCGGCGTCCAGCAGCAGCCGGGCCCGCCGTCCCTCCCGGTAGAGGCGTGAGGGGTCGGCCCACCCCTCGTCGAGCGCGGCGAGGAGCGCCTGCCGGGCGACGGGGTGCAGGGGAGCGGACGAGGCCATGTCGAAGTAGGGCACATACGGAACGCTAGTCGGCGAGACCGGCAAACGGACGGCCGCGGCCCGCGAGGGGCACCTCCGGTGCCGAAGCCGGGGACGTGCAGGAACCGGAGCCAGGCCCGCACCGCGACCGGAGCGAGGGCCGCGCCGCGGTCGGAGCCAGGTCGCGCCGGGATCGGAGGCGGGCCGAACCGGCGCCGAAGCCGGGACCGGAGAAGGTCATATCGTGACCGGCGCCGAGGGCCGCATCGGCTTCGGCTCCGCGGCCGGAGCGGGGATCGCACCCCGCCGAGGCCAGGGCCGCAGCCGGGCCCGCAGCCGGACGGGTCCGGGCTGGGCTCGAAGCAGGGGTCACCCCCGGCGGCAGCCGGTCCCGCAGCCGGGCCCGCGCTGGGCTCGAAGCGGGGGTCACTCCCGGCCGCAGCCGGGTCCGCGCCGGGCTCGAAGCGGGGGTCACTCCCGGCCGCAGCCGGGCCCGCGCCGGGCTCGAAGCGGGGGTCACTCCCGGCCGCAGCCGGGCCCGCGCCGGGCTCGAAGCGGGGGTCACTCCCGGCCGCAGCCGGGCCCGCGCCGGGCTCGAAGCGGGGGTCACCCCCGGCGGCAGCCGGTCCCGCAGCCGGGCCCGCGCTGGGCTCGAAGCGGGGGTCACCCCCGGCGGCAGCCGGTCCCGCAGCCGGGCCCGCGCTGGGCTCGAAGCGAGGATCACTCCCGACCGCAGCCAGGCCCGCGCCGGGCCTCAAGCGGGGGTCAGCCCCGGCCGCGGCCGGGCCCGCGCTGGGCTCGAAGCAGGGGTCACCCCCGGCGGCAGCCGGTCCCGCAGCCGGGCCCGCGCCGGGCTCGAAGCGGGGGTCACTCCCGGCCGCAGCCGGGCCCGCGCCGGGCCTCAAGCGGGGGTCAGCCCCGGCCGCGGCCGGGCCCGCGCCGGGCTCGAAGCGGGGGTCACTCCCGGCCGCAGCCGGGCCCGCGCCGGGCCTCAAGCAAGGGGTCACTCCCGGCCGCGGCCGGGCCCGCGCCGGGCCCCAAGCAGGGGTCACCCCCGGCGGCAACCGGGCCCGCATCGGCGCCCGGAGCCGAGGTCGTACCGGGGCCGGAGCAGGGGTCACCCCCGGCGGCGGCCGGGCCCGCGGCCGGGCCCGCGGCCGGGCCCCCAACCTGGGCCGGAGTTCGGGGTGGACCCGGCCCGGAAATCGCGGCCGGAGCCCGGGATTCCACCCCTTCGTGGAGCGCCCCGGCGCGTTGGGCACCCTCCCCGCGCGACCCCAAATGGCGTCCAGTAGGGTTTGGTCCGCATAAACATCCAAACCCCTGCCCGCACTGGGCCGGCGACCGACCAGAAGACGGCCGCGGCCGACCGCGCGGGCGAGACTCTCGGGAAGGCGCTACGTGAGTCCCAACGGCTCCGACCGCTCGTCGCGGCGCCCGGTGCGGCGGAAGCTGCTGCAGGCGCTGGCCGCGGGCTTGGTCCTGGCGACCGCCACCGGTTGCACATCAAAGGACTTCCCCCGCCTCGGAATGCCTACCCCCGTCACGGAGGAGGCGCCGCGGATCCTCTCCCTGTGGCAGGGCTCGTGGGCGGCAGCGCTCGCCACGGGCGTCCTGGTCTGGGGCCTGATCATCTGGGCGGTCATCTTCCACCGTCGCAGCAGGACCAAGATCGAGGTTCCGGCGCAGACCCGGTACAACATGCCGATCGAGGCGCTGTACACCGTGGTCCCGATCATCATCGTCTCGGTGTTGTTCTACTTCACCGCACGCGATGAGAACGCGCTCCTCAAGACCTCCAAGAAGCCCGACCACGTGGTCAACGTGGTGGGCTATCAGTGGAGCTGGGGCTTCAACTACATGGAGAACGTGGACGGGAGCACCGCCAGTCCGAAGCAGGAAGCCAAGGAGATCTCCTCGATCCCCCAGCGCATGCTCAACGCCGTCCCCAAGGGCGCCGAGGGCGTCTACGAGGCCGGCACCCCCGGTGAGCGGAACCCGCAGACCGGCAACCCGGGCCCGACCCTGTGGCTGCCCAAGGGCGAGTCGGTCCAGTTCATCCTGACGTCCCGCGATGTCATCCACTCGTTCTGGGTGGTCCCCTTCCTGATGAAGATGGACGTCATCCCGGGTCACACCAACCGTTTCGAGGTCACCCCGAACCGCGAGGGCACCTTCAAGGGCAAGTGCGCCGAGCTGTGCGGCGTCGACCACTCCCGGATGCTCTTCAACGTCAAGGTCGTGTCGCCGGAGCGCTACCAGCAGCACCTCAAGGACCTGGCGAAGAAGGGCCAGACCGGCTACATCCCGGCGGGCATTGAGCAGACGGACGCCGCCAAGAACGCGGAGACCAAGATCCAGTGAGCATCCTCAACGAACCCCAGGGTGCCGGTACGACCGCTGCGCAAGCGCGGGAGATTCCGGTGCGTCGGAAGCAGCCGGGCAATGTCGTCGTCAAGTGGCTGACCACCACGGACCACAAGACGATCGGCACGCTCTACCTCGTCACGTCGTTCGCGTTCTTCTGCATCGGCGGCCTGATGGCGCTCTTCATGCGCGCCGAGCTGGCCCGTCCGGGCACGCAGATCATGTCGAACGAGCAGTTCAACCAGGCGTTCACCATGCATGGCACGATCATGCTGCTGATGTTCGCCACCCCGCTGTTCGCGGGCTTCACGAACTGGATCATGCCGCTGCAGATCGGTGCGCCCGATGTGGCGTTCCCGCGGCTGAACATGTTCGCGTACTGGCTGTACCTCTTCGGCTCGCTGATCGCGGTGGGCGGGTTCCTGACCCCGCAGGGCGCGGCCGACTTCGGCTGGTTCGCCTACTCCCCGCTGTCGGACGCGGTCCGTTCGCCGGGTGTCGGCGCGGACATGTGGATCATGGGTCTGGCCCTCTCCGGCTTCGGCACGATCCTCGGTGCGGTCAACTTCATCACCACGATCATCTGCATGCGCGCTCCGGGCATGACCATGTTCCGCATGCCGATCTTCACCTGGAACGTGCTGCTGACCGCGGTGCTGGTGCTGCTCGCCTTCCCGGTGCTGGCCGCCGCGCTGTTCGCCCTGGAGGCGGACCGAAAATTCGGGGCACATGTCTTCGACGCGGCCAATGGCGGCGCGTTGCTCTGGCAACACCTCTTCTGGTTCTTCGGCCATCCAGAGGTGTACATCATCGCGTTGCCGTTCTTCGGCATCATTTCCGAGGTCATTCCGGTCTTCTCCCGGAAGCCGATGTTCGGTTACATCTCCCTGATCGCCGCGACGATTTCGATCGCCGGTCTCTCGGTGACGGTGTGGGCCCACCACATGTATGTCACCGGCGGAGTGCTGTTGCCGTTCTTCTCGTTCATGACGTTCCTCATCGCGGTGCCGACCGGTATCAAGTTCTTCAACTGGATCGGCACGATGTGGAAGGGGTCGCTGAGCTTCGAGACCCCGATGCTCTGGGCGATCGGCTTCCTGATCACCTTCACCTTCGGTGGTCTGACCGGTGTGATCCTGGCGTCGCCGCCGATGGACTTCCACGTCTCCGACTCGTACTTCGTGGTGGCCCACTTCCACTACGTGGTCTTCGGCACCGTGGTCTTCGCGATGTTCGCCGGATTCCACTTCTGGTGGCCCAAGTTCACCGGCAAGATGCTGGACGAGCGGCTCGGAAAGATCACCTTCTGGACGCTGTTCGTGGGCTTCCACGGCACGTTCCTGGTGCAGCACTGGCTGGGCGCCGAGGGCATGCCCCGCCGGTACGCCGACTACCTGGCGGCCGACGGCATCACCACGCTGAACACCATCTCGACCATCAGCTCCTTCCTGCTGGGCCTGTCGATCCTGCCGTTCCTCTACAACGTCTGGAAGACCGCCAAGTACGGCAAGAAGGTCGAGGTCGACGACCCCTGGGGCTACGGACGTTCGCTGGAGTGGGCGACCTCCTGCCCGCCCCCGCGGCACAACTTCCTCACCCTGCCGCGGATCCGCTCCGAATCCCCGGCGTTCGACCTGCACCACCCGGAGATCGCGGCGCTCGACCAGCTCCAGAACCACGGTGCGCCCGACGAGGACAAGGCCCTCGCGGGTGGTAAGGAGGCCGGCAAGTGAAGGTCCAAGGCCGGATGTTCATCTGGCTGGCCGTTTTCATCCTCGTCATGGCGATCGTCTATGGCGTGTGGTCGAAGGAGCCGGCCGGTACCACCGCGCTCTTCCTGGCCTTCGGGCTGAGCATCATGATCGGCTACTACCTGGCCTTCACGGCGCGCCGGGTGGATGTCGGAGCGCAGGACAACAAGGACGCGGATGTCGCGGACGACGCCGGTGAGCTGGGATTCTTCTCCCCGCACAGCTGGCAGCCGCTCTCCCTGGCCGTCGGTGGCGCCCTGGCCTTCCTGGGCGTGATCTTCGGCTGGTGGCTGCTCTTCTTCTCGGCCCCGATCGTCATGATCGGTCTCTTCGGCTGGGTCTTCGAGTACTACCGCGGCGAGAACGCCAACCAGTAACCGGCCAGTCGGCCGACGCGACCGGCGAAACGAGCGGGGCCCGGACACCTCCCCAGGTGTCCGGGCCCCGCTCGGCGTTGCCGGCCGGGTGCCCGGCCGTTGGCCCCGGTCGGCCCGCCGGTTCACCCCGCTGCCTCACTCCGCGCGCCGTTCCCGGACGCCGTTCTTACGTTGAGTCCATGAGCCACACACCTCGATCACTCCGAAGCCGGGCGGTGCTGACCTGCGCCCTGCTGGTGGCGCCGCTGATAGCGGGTGTGAGCGGATGCGCGGGATCCCCCGACCCGCTGTCCGCCAAGCCGTACGACGCCGCCGACCAGATCTCGTTCAGCGGTGACGGCGACGGCCGCAAGGCCGATCCGGACAAGCCGCTCGAAGTGACCGCCAAGGGCGACGACAGCCGGATCACGGATGTCACGGCCACCGACGCCGCGGGCCGCTACGTCCGGGGCGAGCTGGCCGAGGACGGCAAGCACTGGCGCAGCACGGTGCCGCTGGCCGCCGGCGCCCACTACACGCTGAAGGTGTCCACAGAGGACTCCAACGGCGCTCCCGGCCGCCGTACCGTCGACTTCTCCACCAGCTCCGCACGCCGGCTGCTGAAGGTCACCTTCGGCCCCAAGGCGGGGGAGTACGGGGTGGGGCAGCCCATCACGGCCAAGCTGAGCCGGCCCGTCAAGGACCCCTCGGCCCGCGCCGTGATCGAGCGCGCCCTGAAGGTGGACTCACGGCCCGCGGTGGAGGGCGTCTGGCACTGGGTGGACAGCCGTAACCTGCACTACCGCCCGCAGGAGTACTGGCCCGCCCACGCCACCATCACGGCCCACTCCAACCTCAAGGGCATCAGGATCGGCGGCGGGCTCTACGGCGGCGATGCCAAGTCGCTGCGGCTGACCACCGGCGACCGCCTGGAGGCCCTGACCGACTCCGGCACCCATCAGATGACGGTGAAGCGGAACGGGGTGCCCATCCGGACCATCCCGATCACCACCGGTATGCCCGGATTCGACACCCGGAACGGCATCAAGGTGGTGCTGGCCAAGGAATCCGCCGTACGGATGACGGGCGCCAGCATCGGGCTCGGCGCCGGCTCCTACGACCTGATGGTCTACTGGGCCGCCCGGGTGACCAAGAGTGGCGAATATGTCCACGCCGCGCCCTGGTCCACCGGTTCGCAGGGCTACGCCAACGTCAGCCACGGCTGTACGGGCATGAGCACGGCGAACGCCGAGTGGTTCTTCAACACCGTGCGCCTGGGCGACATCGTCCAGGTCGTGAACAGCAACGGAGAGGACATGGCGCCGTTCAGCAACGGCTACGGCGACTGGAACATGGCCTGGGCGGACTGGCGCAAGGGCAGCGCCGTCTCCGGCGGCGGCCAGTCCGACGCCACGACCGCCGACTCCGCCCGGCTCCGTCCCCAGGTCTGAGCAGGGGTGCGGACGGTGCGGTCAGGCGCCCACGGAGAGCCGCCTGCGGAGCAGCCCGGCCAGCGCGTCCGTCAGGGCCACCGGGTCCACCGGATGCGTGACCGCGGCCTCCGCGCGGCTCCAGGTGGCCAGCCAGGCGTCCTGCGGGCGTCCGATGAGCAGCAGCACCGGCGGGCACTGGAAGATCTCGTCCTTGATCTGCCGGCAGACGCCCATCCCGCCCGCGGGCGCCGTCTCACCGTCCAGCACACAGACGTCGATGCCGCCCTCCTCCAGCGCCGAGAGAACGGCGGGGAGGGTGGCGCACTCCAGGAATTCCACCGGTGGCACATCGGCGGCGGGCCGCCGCCCGGCCGCGAGGCGCACCTGTTCGCGGGTGCTCGCGTCATCGCTGTAGACCAGCACCGTTGCGGTCGGCCGCATCATGACCTCCGGGCGAAGTAAGTGATCTGCCGGGCTCCTGTGGCGGATGCTACTCCCGTACAGCCGTCCGGAGGAGGGGGCGTACGGATCTCTCCCTCCTTCGGGGGACTGTCCCGAACAACCCCGACGAGCAGGGTCGATGCCCTCGCCACGGTCCTTGACACTCCGAACGGGACCCCCGGGAGTGAGCGCTGGATAAGCGACCGACATAATGTCGGTCGTGGCGACAGCAACAGCAGTAGAAACCGGGCACGCGCACCCGTCGGTCAACCGGCCGAACCTCACCAGCGTCGGAACCATCATCTGGCTGAGTTCCGAGCTGATGTTCTTCGCGGCCCTCTTCGCGATGTACTTCACCCTGCGATCGGTGACCGGAGCCGAGCACTGGAAGGAAATGGCGTCCTCGCTGAACTTCCCGTTCTCGGCGACGAACACCACGATCCTGGTGCTCTCCTCCCTCACCTGCCAGCTCGGCGTCTTCGCCGCCGAGCGCGGCGACGTGAAGAAGCTGCGCACCTGGTTCGTGATCACCTTCATCATGGGCGCGATCTTCATCGGCGGTCAGATCTTCGAATACACCGAGCTGGTCAAGAAGGATGGGCTCTCGCTCTCCTCCGACCCGTACGGCTCGGTGTTCTACCTGACCACCGGCTTCCACGGCATGCATGTGACGGGCGGCCTGATCGCCTTCCTGTTTGTCCTGGGCAGGACGTACGCGGCCAAGAGGTTCACCCACCAGCAGGCGACGGCGGCCATCGTCGTGTCCTACTACTGGCACTTCGTCGATGTCGTCTGGATCGGCCTCTTCGCCACGATCTACATGATCAAGTAAGCCGGTCACCGCACCGGAACCACGTCCTTAACAGCATCGACGCAGAAGATCCTGACACCGGGGTAATCCGTGAAAAAGCTCTCCGCACGACGGCGCCATCCGCTGGCTGCGCTCGTCGTCCTACTCTTCGCGCTGGCGGTCACTGGGGGGCTGTACGCCGCGTTTTCGCCGAGCGAGGCGAAGGCCGACGACAGCTCCGCCCAGTCCCTCGCCATCGAGGAGGGCAAGAAGCTCTATGCCGTCGGCTGCGCCAGCTGCCATGGCACGGGCGGTCAGGGGACCTCTGACGGCCCGAGCCTGGTCGGCGTCGGCTCCGCCGCCGTGGACTTCCAGGTCGGCACCGGCCGTATGCCCGCGCAGCAGCCGGGCGCTCAGGTGCCGAAGAAGAAGAAGATCTACTCGGACGCCGATATCGAGCAGCTCGCCGCCTACATCGCCTCGCTCGGTGCGGGTCCGGTGACGCCCACCAAGAGCCAGTACAGCCCGGACGGCGCGGACGTGGCGAAGGGCGGAGAGCTCTTCCGTACGAACTGCGCGCAGTGCCACAACTTCGCCGGCAAGGGTGGTGCCCTCACCAACGGCAAGTACGCGCCGGGCCTCGACGGGGTCAGCCCCAAGCATCTCTACGAGGCCATGCAGACCGGCCCGCAGAACATGCCCAACTTCCCCGACACCGTGATGCCGGAGAAGAACAAGCAGGACATCATCGCGTACCTCGACACGGTCAACAGCGACAAGAGCAAGACCCCCGGTGGCCTCGAGCTCGGCGGGCTCGGCCCGGTGAGCGAGGGTCTGTTCGGCTGGGTCTTCGGTATGGGCGCGATGATCGTCCTCACCATCTGGGTCGCCGCCCGGACCGCAAAGGCCAAGAAGTCATGAGTAGCCACGAGATTTCAGAAGCAGAAGACAAGCTGCCGGAAGAGCGAGGGGCCGAGAGCGCCGTAAGGCTGGCCGAGGACCCGTTCGCCGACCCGGGGCTGCCCCCGCACGAGCACCGTGTGCAGGACATCGACGAGCGGGCCGCGCGGCGCTCCGAGCGCACCGTCGCCCTGCTCTTCACGGTCTCGATGGTGGCCACGATCGCGTTCATCGCCGCGTATGTGGCGCTCCCGGTCGACAAGTACATCTACGTCTTCCCGATCGGGCACATCAGCGCGCTCAACTTCGCGCTCGGTGTGACGCTCGGCATCGCGCTCTTCACCATCGGCGCGGGCGCGGTCCACTGGGCCCGCACCCTGATGTCCGATGAGGAGATCGCCGACGAGCGGCACCCCATCGAGGCCAGCCCCGAGGTGAAGTCGAAGGTCCTCGACGACTTCCGGGCCGGTGCCAAGGAGTCCGGCTTCGGCCGGCGCAAGCTGGCCCGCAACACCCTCTTCGGCGCGCTCGCGCTGGTGCCGCTCTCCGGCGTCGTGCTCCTGCGGGACCTCGGTCCGCTGCCGGGCACCAAGCTGCGGCACACCAAGTGGGCCAAGGGCAAGCGGCTGATGAACTACAACACCATGCAGCCGCTGCGTCCCGAGGACATCTTGGTCGGTTCGCTCACCTTCGCCATGCCCGAGGGCATGAGCGAGGAGCAGCACGACTTCCAGACGGAGATCGCCAAGGCGGCCCTGATGCTGGTCCGGCTGCAGCCGGAGAACATCAAGGACAAGCGCGAGCTGGACTGGTCGCACGAGGGCATCGTCGCGTTCTCCAAGATCTGTACCCACGTCGGCTGCCCGATCAACCTCTATGAGCAGCAGACGCACCACGTCCTGTGCCCCTGCCACCAGTCGACCTTCGACCTCTCCGACGGTGGCCGAGTGATCTTCGGTCCGGCCGGTCACGCGCTGCCGCAGCTGCGGATCAGGGCCAACGACCAGGGGTACCTCGAAGCCATGGGCGACTTCCCGGAGCCCGTCGGTCCTGCTTACTGGGAGCGCGGATGAGTACTACGAGCGACAGCGGTGCGCAGCGCCGCGGCAAAGCGCCCGCGGGCGAGCGCGTCGCCGACTGGGCCGACGGCCGGCTGGGCGTCTACAGCCTGGCCAAGGCCAATATGCGCAAGATCTTCCCGGACCACTGGTCCTTCATGCTGGGCGAGGTCTGCCTCTACAGCTTCATCATCATCATCCTCACGGGTGTGTATCTGACGCTGTTCTTCCACCCCAGCATGGAAGAGGTCACGTACCACGGGCCGTACGTCCCGATGCAGGGCGTCAAGATGTCCGAGGCGTTCGCCTCGACGCTCGACATCAGCTTCGAGGTGCGGGGCGGTCTGCTGATCCGGCAGATCCACCACTGGGCCGCGCTGGTCTTCCTGTGCGGCATGTTCACGCACATGATGCGCGTGTTCTTCACCGGTGCGTTCCGCAAGCCGCGTGAGATCAACTGGCTCTTCGGCTTCCTGCTGTTCTTCCTCGGCATGCTGACCGGCTTCACCGGCTACTCGCTCCCGGACGACCTGCTCTCCGGCACCGGTCTGCGGTTCATTGAGGGTGTGTTCCTGTCGATCCCGGTGGTCGGCACCTACATCTCGATGTTCGTCTTCGGCGGCGAGTTCCCCGGCATGGACCTCATCCCGAGGCTCTACCCGGTCCACGTCCTGCTGCTGCCGGGCATCATGCTCGGCCTGCTGGTGGCGCACCTGATCCTGGTCTTCTACCACAAGCACACCCAGTACCCCGGGGCCGGAAAGACCGAGAAGAACGTCGTGGGCATGCCCCTGCTGCCGGTCTACATGGCCAAGGCGGGCGGCTTCTTCTTCCTGGTCTTCGGTGTGATCGCGGTCCTGTCCGCGGTCGCGACCATCAACCCGGTGTGGACCATCGGTCCCTACCGGCCCGACCAGGTGTCCACCGGCGCCCAGCCCGACTGGTACATGGGCTTCGCCGAGGGTCTGGTCCGTGTGATGCCCGGCTGGGAGATCACCGCCTGGGGCCACACGCTCGTCCTGGGCGTGTTCATCCCGATCGTGCTCTTCCCGCTGGTCCTCTTCGCGATCGGGCTCTACCCGTTCATCGAGTCCTGGATCACCGGCGACAAGCGCGAGCACCACATCCTGGACCGCCCGCGCAACGCCCCGACCCGTACGGCCTTCGGCGTCGCCTGGCTGACCGCGTACTTCGTGATGCTGATCGGTGGCGGTAACGACCTGTGGGCCACCCACTTCCACCTGTCGATCAACTCGATCACGTGGTTCGTGCGGATCGGCTTCTTCGTCGGCCCGGTCCTGGCGTTCATCGCCACCAAGCGGATCTGCCTCGGCCTCCAGCGGCGCGACCGCGACAAGGTGCTGCACGGCCGGGAGACCGGCATCATCAAGCGGCTGCCGCACGGTGAGTTCGTCGAGGTCCACGAGCCGCTCGCGCAGGAGCAGCTGCACATCCTGACCCAGCACGAGCAGCCCGAGCCCTACGAGATCGGCCCCGAGACCGACGAGAACGGGGTCAAGCGGAAGGTGACGCCCGCGCAGCGGATCCGTTCGAAGCTCTCCAAGGGCTACTACGGCGAGGACAACGTCATTCCCAAGCCGACCCGCGAGGAGTACCACGAGATCACCAGCGGCCACGGCCACCACTGATCTCCGCCGTACCGCTCTCGCACGTCAGCTGACGCCACAGACCAGGGCCCCGGCCCGGACCACACGGTCCGGCCGGGGCCCCGGTCGTGCTGCCGATAGGCTGGCGGCGGGCCGCTGACGTGCGCGGCCCCTTCCCTGCCCACCCCCACGGATCCAGGAGCGGACCATGGACGTTGTGACCCCCGCCGGAGGCGACAGCACCGCGACGGCCCGCACCTGGCCGGACGTACTGACCTCGCTGATCGCCGGCCGGGACCTCGATGCCGACGACACCGCCTGGGCCATGGACCGGATCATGCGGGGCGAGGCCACCGACGCCCAGATCGCCGGTTTCGCGATCGCGCTGCGCGCCAAGGGCGAGACGGTCTCCGAGGTGGCCGGCCTGGTGCGGGCCATGTACGAGCACGCCAAGGTGATCGAGGTGCCCGGGGAGACCGTGGACATCGTCGGCACCGGCGGCGACCGCGCCAAGACGGTCAATATCTCCACCATGTCCGCGCTGGTCGTCGCCGGTACCGGCGCGCGGGTCGTCAAGCACGGCAACCGCGCCTCGTCCTCCGCCAGCGGCGCCTCCGACGTGCTGGAGAAGCTCGGCGTCAACCTGGACATCACCCCGGAGCGGGTGGTCGAGGTCGCGGAGGAGGCGGGGATCACCTTCTGCTTCGCGGTCAAGTTCCACCCGTCGCTGCGGCATGTCGCCTCGGCCCGCCGCGAGCTGGGCGTCGCCACCCCGTTCAACCTGCTCGGCCCGCTGACCAACCCGGCGCGGGTGAAGTGCCAGGCGACCGGCGTCGCCGACGCCCGGATGGCGCCCATCATCGCCGGGGTGCTGGCCGAGCGGGGCTCCACCGCGCTGGTCGTGCGCGGTGACGACGGGCTGGACGAGCTGACCGTGACCACGACCTCCCAGGTGTGGGAGGTCCGGGGCGGCGCCGTGCGCCAGGAGACCCTCGACCCGCGGGACGTGGGCATCGAGCGGGCCCCCGTGGAGGCCCTGCGCGGCGCGGACGCCTCGTACAACGCCGATGTGGCCCGCCGGCTGCTGGCGGGCGAGCGGGGCCCGGTCCGGGACGCGGTGCTGCTGAACTCGGCGGCGGCGCTGGTGGCACTCGAGCCGGAGCCGGGGGACAAGCCCCTGGCGGAGCGGATCGCGGCGGGTGTGGCGCGGGCCGCCGAGTCGATCGACTCGGGCGCGGCGCGCGACGTCCTGGAACGGTGGGTACGGGCCACCCACGCCTAGGCGTTGCCCTTAACGGTTAGGCGTTGCCCTTACGGCGCCCATGTTCCGTCCGTGTCCTGTCCGGGATGCGGACAGGGCATGGGCGCCGCCGTCCGGCATGGCATACTCCTGACCAGGTCACGAGTGACAGCGACTACGGCCCCGGCCCGCTGTCCGGCAACCCTCCGTCCGTGGCGGGGTGCCCCGGGTGATGACCAGGCCGCCAGGCAGCGAGGCCGGCGGCAAGCGCGGACCCCTCGCACTAGGGGTCCTGGTGGTCGAGGGAGTTCTTCCGTGATGCAGCGAATGCGCTAGGGCCGAGCGGCCCGTTTTCCCCTTGTGTGCTCCGCGCGGTGGTGCCGTGCGTCGAGCGATTTCCCGCGCCCTGACGGCCGGCTCACCGCCGTCGTCGTGCGCGTCACGCATTCCCACGCCTTCGACCCTCCCGGGAGACTTCGCCATGTCCGCGCGCCCTGCTGCCACCGCTTCCGCCGCCTCCGTCGCCGCCGATTCCTCCGTTGCCGCCTGCGCCGAGTCCTCCGTCGCCGGCTGTGAGCCGCTGCCCGTGCTGGGCAGCGATGTCCTGGTGCCCCTGGTCACCGGCGGCGAGGTGACCTACGCGGCGCTCGACTACGCCGCCAGCGCCCCCGCGCTGCGGCGGGTCTGGGACGACATCGCCGCCTACGCGCCCTACTACGGCAGCGTGCACCGCGGGGCGGGTTACCTTTCGCAGCTGTCCACCGACCTCTTCGAGAACAGCCGTAAGGACGTCGCCGCCTTCCTGGGCTGCCGCGAGGACGACCAGGTCGTCTTCACCCGCTCCACCACCGATTCGCTCAACCTCCTGGCCGCCGTGGCGCCGCGGGGCACCGAGGTCTTCGTCTTCGAGACCGAGCACCACGCCTCGCTGCTGCCCTGGGAGCAGCGGGAGGACGTCACCGTCCGCTACCTCAGCGCCCCGCGCTCCCCGCGGCAGGCGGTGGAGACGCTGGAGAAGGCGCTCGCCGGGCGCGCCAAGGGCCCGGCGCTGGTCTGCGTGACCGGCGCGTCCAATGTGACCGGTGAGCTGTGGCCGGTGCGGGAGCTGGCCGAGGCCGCGCACGCACACGGTGCCCGTATCGTCCTGGACGCCGCGCAGCTGGCCCCGCACCACCCCGTGGACATCGCGGAGGCGGACGTCGACTGGGTGGCCTTCTCCGGGCACAAGCTGTACGCGCCCTTCGGCGCCGGTGTGCTGGCCGGGCGGGCGGACTGGTTGCGGGAGGCCCGGCCGTATCTGGCGGGCGGTGGCGCCAGCCGTAAGGTGACGCGCAGGGACGACGGTGGTGTCGACGTCGAGTGGCACACCACCGCCGCCCGGCACGAGGCGGGCTCGCCGAACGTCATCGGCGTCTACGCGATCGCGTCGGCGTGCAAGGCGCTGACCGAGGCCGGTTTCGAGGGCCTGGTCGCCCGTGAGCGGCAGCTGATCGAGAGGGTGCGGACGGGGCTGGCCGAGGTGCCCGAGGTGCGGGTGCTCTCGCTCTTCGGCGACGACGCCCCCCGGGTCGGTGTGCTGTCGTTCGTGGTGGAGGGCTGGAACAGCTCCCACTTCGCGGCGGCGCTCTCCGCGGAGTACGGCATCGGCGTGCGGGACGGGCTCTTCTGCGCGCATCCGCTGGTCCGCACCCTGCTGGACAGCGAGCCCGACGAGCCGGGCGAGTGCGGTGCGCCGGAGGCCGCGCCGGGGGAGCGCTCGCTGAACGCGATCCGGGTCAGCTTCGGGGCGGGCACCCCGGACGAGCATGTCGAGCGGTTCGTCGGTGCCGTGAAGGAGCTGGTGCGCGAGGGTGCCCGGTGGAGCTACCGCACCGAGGACGGCCGCTGCGTCCCGGACCGCGGCTGAGTTCTAGGGCAGGACTGAGTCCCAGGGCGCCGGGGGGGCCTCCGGGCCCCGGGGCGTGGCGCCAAGCGGCCTCGATGACGTCCGCTGCGGTTCGGGTGCGCCCCGAAGGGGCGCGGGGCTGTGTCGATGTGCGGCTCCGCCGCACGGGCGCGACCAGCCACGACACAGCCGCGGATGAACGACCGCATCTCGGGGCACTTCCGCGGAGCGCTCAGCCGTCCAGGCCGATCGCGAACGCCGCCTCGAGGTCGTGCTGCGAGTACGTCCGGAAGGCGATGTGGGTCTCGGTGGAGGCCACCCCCGGCAGCTTGCTGATCTGGCCGGTGATGATGTCCGCGAGGTCGTCGTGCCGGGTCACCCGCACCATCGCGATCAGATCGTGCGCACCCGTGACCGAGTAGACCTCGCTCACGTTCTCCAGCGCGGCGATCTTCTCGGCGGTCTCCGGAATCCGGTCCACGCTGGTCTTGATGAGCACGATCGAAGTGATCACGGCTGGCTTTCTCCCTCACTCGCCCTGGCTGCGCCGCCCACTCTAGCTCTCCGCCCGAACCGCCCCCACGCGTAGAGAAAGCCGAGCGTGAAGCCCACGAGATGGGCGAGATAGGCGACGCCGGGGCGGTCGTCGGCCTGCCGGGCGGCCAGCCACTGGAGGGCCACCCAGAAGATCAGCACCGCCCAGGCCGGAAAGCGCAGCGGCAGAAAGAACAGAAACGGAAAGAGACTGGTCACCCTGGCTCGGGGAAACAGCCACAAGAAGGCGCCGAGCACTCCGGAAATGGACCCGGAGGCGCCCACCAGGGTCTGGGCGGAGTCGGCGTGCGCGGCGGCGTAGCCGAGCAGCGCCAGATAGCCGGTGACGAGGTAGAAGACGGCGAACTGGACTCGCCCCATGCGCTCCTCGGTCATCGCCCCGAAGACGTAGAGAAACAGCATGTTGCCGAGCAGATGCAGCCAGTTTCCGTGCACGAACAGCGCGGTCAGCGGGGCGAGCGGCTGATCGGGGGCGCCGCTCCACAGGGCGCTGGGCACCACTCCCCAGCGCTCGAAGTACGTGGACTGGGCCTCCACCAGCCGCCCGCCCGTGCCATAGCCGGGGTTGAGTCCCGAGGCCGGTCCGATGACGAAGAGCAGGCAGCAGCTGACGATCAGGCCGTATGTCACCCACGGGCGGCCGGGCCCCGCCATCCAGGGGCGGTCGCGCCCCGACGACGTCTCGATCATGGTCAGATCATTCCGTACCGGGCGCAACCTCCACAGAGCGCCTCGCCGCGCTCCCGCCGGGACGCGGGCGGGACGGGCCCGGCGCGGGGCAAGGCTCAGGCCGTAGGGTTACAGGACGCCGCCGACGAGCCGAGAAGCGAGGACCCGCAATCATGGCCGTGCCCCTGCCGACCGACCGGACCCGCTGGCGTTGCACACTGTGCGGCAACCTCACCCGGTTCGATGTGACCCGCTCGACCAGAGCCGTGGAGTATGTGCATCTCGACTTGGCCGGGGAACCCAGTGTCGAGGAACGCGAGGTGCTCAGTGAGACCATTGAGTCAGTGCGCTGTCGCTGGTGCAACGCGGTCGACCAGGTAGAACTCGTGGACCGTCCGAGCACCGGCCTGAGCGCCTGAGAACGGAGCGATGACAGGTGGTGGAGCGGACCGGCGACCCCGGGGCGGCCGGTGACGCCGAGGGCGTCACCGAGGCGCTGGACCGCCCGCTGCCGGAAGGGGTGCGGCGGCGGGTGGTGGCGCTGGTCGCGGACGCCTTCGGCGGACTGACGGTCACCGAGCTGCCCACCCAGTTGCGGCAGTACGCCCGTTTCACCCCGACCCGCCGCGCCAAGTTCGCGGGCAACGCGATGGCCGCCGCGGTGGAGAGCGACCCCGTCTTCCGGCAGCGGATCGCGGGGCGGCTGCGGGAGACCCAGCGGGAGCTGGCCGAGGCCATCGAGGGCGGCTCGCCGCCCGCCGCGGCCGATCCGGTGGATGTGGCGGCGGTGGCGTATGTGCTGCGGCCGGTGGGCTGGGTCAAGCTGGTCGAGGCGGCGGGCGAGGAGGCCCAGCGGGCCTCCGCCGAGCGGGCCGGTGAGGAGGCCGCGCGCGAGCTGCAGCGGCTGCGCGACGAACTCGCCGAGGCCAAGGCGGCCACCCGGCATGAGACGGAGCGGACGCGCACCGAGTTGGAGGCCGCCCGCAAGGAGAACGACGGGCTGCAGCGCAAGCTGCGCAGCGCGCAGAGCGATGTGCGGCGGGGCGCGGCCGCGCTGCGCAAGGCCGAGGCGGAGCTGGAGGCCGTACGGGCGGAGGCGGCGGCCCGTCAGGCCACCGCGGACAGCGAGGCGCGGCGGCTGCGGGCCCGGCTCGCGGAGGCGGAGTCGGCGCTGGAGGCCAGCCGGCGGGCGGTGCGCGAGGGGCGCAGCGTGGAGGACATGCGGCTGCGGCTGCTGCTGGACACGGTGCTGGACGCGGCGCAGGGGCTGCGGCGCGAACTGGCCCTGCCGCCCGCCTCGATGCGCCCGGCGGACATGGTGGACGCCGTGGAGCCGGGGAAGATGACGCCGAAGGACATAGCGACCAGGGCGCTGTCGGAGATGGACCCGGCCCTGCTGGACCAGCTGCTCGCGCTGCCGCAGGCGCATCTGGTGGTGGACGGCTACAACGTCACCAAGACCGGCTATCCCACGATGCCGTTGGAGAAGCAGCGGCTGCGGCTGCTGGGCGGTCTGGCGGTGCTCGCGGCCCAGACGGGCGCGGAGATGACCTGTGTCTTCGACGGGGCCGAGCTGGCCGCGCCGGTGCTGCTGGCGCCGCCGCGCGGGGTGCGGGTGCTGTTCAGCAAGCCCGGGGTGACGGCGGACGAGTTGATCCGCCAGATCGTGCGGGCGGAGCCGCCCGGCCGGCCGGTGGTGGTGGTGTCCACCGACCGCGAGGTGGCCGACGGGGTGGCGCGCGCCGGAGCGCGCCCCGTGGCATCCGCGTTGCTGCTGAAGCGACTTGCCCGTACCTGAGGCGTCGTAGCCCATATCTCCGTTATTCCCGTATCCCCGGTTTCCGTGTTTCTGTGGCTCCGCGCCCGAACTCTCTTCAGAGGTCGACCTCGCACCACTTCTGTTGTCAGCGGAGCGTCGATCGACCATCACTGCCCGTGTGACATTCGTAAAAGATGCGCTTCCGGGGCGACTTTTTTGCCGTTGGGATTTGAACGGATCACGGCGGGGTCACTAAGGTCGGCTCGAACCTTCGCGCGGTTGATCACCCATCCGGGGTGACAGCGGAGGTACCGCCGAGTCCGCGCCCTGTCGCGGAGCCGGGGCTCACACCCCACCAACTCCCGGTAGGCGGCTGGAGGAAGAAGGAGCTCGCCTTCGTGGCGTCCCACCGTCGACCCAAGCAGCCGAGCCGCACTCGGGTAACCGTCCTTACCGCGACCGCGGCCGCCGCCGTCGCTCTCACTTCCCAGGCCGCCCAGGCCGCTCCGAAGCAGGACAAGAAGGACGTCAAGGAGCAGGTCGACAAGCTCTACGAAGAGGCGGAGCAGGCGACCGAGAAGTACAACGGCGCCAAGGAGAAGCAGCAGAAGCTGGAGAAGCAGGTCGGCGATCTGCAGGACAAGGTGGCGCGCGGTCAGGAGGACCTGAACAAGCTGCGCAACGGCCTGGGTTCGATGGCCACCGCCCAGTACCGCTCCGGCGGCATCGACCCGTCGGTGCAGCTGCTCCTCTCCTCCGACCCGGACACCTACCTCGAGAAGGCGTCCACCCTCAGCCAGCTGAGCGGCAAGCAGGCCGAGTCCCTGCGGAAGATCGCCGACAAGCAGCGCACCCTCAAGCAGCAGCGCGAGGAGGCGTCCACCAAGCTGCAGGACCTGGCGGACACCCGTAAGGCGCTCGGCAAGAAGAAGGACGAGATCCAGGGCAAGCTGTCCAAGGCCCGGAACCTCCTCAACACCCTGACCGCCAAGGAGCGCGCCCAGATGGCGGCCCAGGACGCGGAGCGCGCCAACCGCTCCAGCAGCCGGGTCGACCTGGGCAACGAGGTGCCCGAGTCGGGGCGTGCCGCCGCCGCGCTCGCCGCCGCCAAGACGAAGATCGGCCTCCCGTACGTCTGGGGCGCGACCGGTCCGTCCTCCTTCGACTGCTCCGGACTCACCGGCTGGGCCTACCAGCAGGCCGGGGTGCAGCTGCCGCGCATCTCCCAGGACCAGGCGAACGCCGGCACCCGCATCGGCCGCGGTGAGCTCAAGCCGGGCGACCTGGTGCTCTTCTACGGCGACCTGCACCACATAGGTCTCTACGCGGGCAACGGCCAGGTGCTGCACGCGCCCAAGCCCGGTGCCGGTGTGCGCTACGAGTCGATGGACAACATGCCGTTCCAGTTCGGCGTCCGGGTCTGATCCGGAAGGTACGGACCCGGATGGCCTGAACCCGGAAGGCCTGATCGAGAAGGTCTGATCAGGGACCGGAAAACGGGTCTCAAACCGCCTCAAGGGCCATCCTTTAGGGCGAATCTCCAGCGCCCTCGCTGATCCCCCGCCCCGCCGGTGACCTGCGTCACTCGGCGGGGCGTCAGTTTCTCCGCACACCACGGCCGTTGGACCGTGGGTAGCACCGCGGCTACTGTCTGCCCGCAGTTCTCAGCCCGACACTGCGGAAGGGAGTGCGGCTACCCATGGCGTCCTGTCGTCGCGCCGCGAAACCCGGGTCCGGCCGGGCCGCCGTCAAGGCCGCCGCCTCGGCGGCCGCGGTGGCCTCCGCCGCCGCGCTGTCCGCCGCGGCGGCCGGTGCCGAACCGCATGACCCGGCGGGCCGTCCGGCCGCCCGGTCCGCCGGCGACCGCGTCGCCACGCTCTACGCCCAGGCGGAGCGGGCCACCGAGCGCTACAACGCGGCGCGGACGCGCACCCAGGCCCTGCGCCGCGAGGTCGACCGGATCCAGGACCGGGTCGCCCGGGGCCAGGGGAGGGTCAACCGGATGCGGGTGGCGCTCGGCGCCCTCGCGGGCGGGCAGTACCGCACCGGCGGGATCGACCCGGGCCTGGCCCTGCTCCTCTCCGGCGACCCGGCCCAGTACCTCGACCGGGCCGCCACCCTGGAGCGGATCACCAGCCGCCAGGCCGCACAGCTGCGGGTGGTCCAGAGCGCCCAGCGCACGCTGCGGCAGGAGCGCGCGGAGGCCGCGGCCAAGCTGGTGAAGCTGGAGCACAGCCGCCGGGCCGTGGCCCGCCACAAGCGGGCGGTCCAGCACCGGTTGGCCACCGCGCGGCGGCTGGTGAACGCGCTGCCGCCCGGGGAGCGGGAGAGCTACGCCCACCGCGCCTCGCGGGCCGGCGGACGGGAACCCGGCGCCCTCGCCGGCCTGCCGCCGGGCACCCTCTCCTCCGGCCCCGGAACCGGCCCCGGTGAGCTCCCCGGCGGCCGCGTCGGCGGACGGCATGCCGCGCCGTTCTCCGGGCGGGCCGCCGCGGCGTTCGGCGCGGCACGGGCGGCCCTCGGGCTGCCGTACGCCTGGGGCCACGCCGGGCCCACCGCCTTCGACTGCTCCGGGCTGACTCAATGGGCCTACGCCCACGCCGGGGTGGCCATTCCGCGCACCTCACAGGCCCAGGCGCACGCCGGGCAGTCGGTGCCGCTGTCCCAGGCCCGCCCCGGCGATCTGGTGGTCTACCGCTCCGACGCCAGCCATGTCGCCATGTACGCGGGCAACGGACAGGTGATCCACGCCCCCTACCCCGGGGCACGGGTCCGCTACGACCCCGTGGACATGTTGCCGATCTCTTCCATCACTCGCGTCTGAAGCCGGCGCGCGGCCTCGTACGATCTAAGACGTGGCGGGTCGGTGGAGATCGGGCGGATGGCGGGCGCTGCTGTGCCTGCCGCTGGTGGGCACGTTCACCCTGACCGCGCTGGGCGGCTGCGCCCCCGCCCCCGCGCCCGACGACCCCGAGGGGCGCGACGGCCGGGCCGTACAGCGCCTGCTGGACCAGCGGGCCGCCGCCGTCCGGGAGCGGGACGCGGACGCCTTCCTCGCCACCGTGGACCGCGGCTCCGCCCGCTATGTGGCCGAGCAGCGACGGGTGTTCCGGCAGATGTCCGCCGTACCGCTGCGCTCCTGGACCTACCGGCTGGTGCGCACCGGCGGTTTCACCCCCGCCCCGGTCGGCGGCCGCAGCCTCGCCGCACAGGTCGAACTCCGGTACCGGCTGACGGGATACGACACCGCACCGGTCGTCTCCGCCCAGTACCTGACCCTCGCCCGGCGCGACGGGCGGTGGTACGTCGCCTCCGACGACGGTGTGGTGGACGGCAAGCGCGGTACGGAACAGCTCTGGGACCAGGGCACGGTCGACGTCGTCCGCGGCGCCCACAGCCTCGTCCTGGGCGTCGGCCAGGAGCGGCGGGTGCTGCGCGCGGTCGCCGGGATCGCGGACCGGGCGGTGCCCGCCCTCGGCCGGGTCTGGCCCCATGAGTGGGCCCGACGCGTGGTGGTCGAGGTCCCCGACTCCCTGGACCGGATGGCGGCCCTGCTCGGCGCCTCCGCGGACGGCTACCGCGGGATCGCCGCCGTCACCACGGGCGAGGTCGGCGGGGCCGGTGACGAGGCGCCCGCCGACCGGGTGATCGTCAACCCCGAGGCGTACCAGGTCCTCGGCGACTTCGGCCGGCGCGTCGTGATCACCCATGAGACGGCCCATGTCGCCACCCGCACCGCCACCAGCCCCGCCACCCCGCTCTGGCTCTCCGAGGGCTTCGCCGACTGGGTGGGCTACCGCACCCCCGGCCGCACCCCCCGCCAGGTCGCCCCCGAACTCACCGACGCCGTCGTCGCCGGGCGGCTGCCCACCTCGCTGCCGCGCGACGACGACTTCCGCTTCGGCAGCGACCCCGACCGCCTCTCCCGCGCCTACGAACAGGGCTGGCTCGCCTGCCGCCTGATCGCGGACCGGTGGGGCGAGAAGAAGCTGGTCGACTTCTACCGCGCGGTGGGCCGGGCCTCCGAGCGCTCGGGGGCGGTGGAGTCCGCGCTGCGGAAGGTGCTGGGGGTGAGCCTGACCGAGTTCACGGAGCTGTGGCGGAAGTACGTGGCGACCGAGCTGGGCTGAGCGCCGCCCCGGGTCCCCGGCCCGGGTGGGCCGGAGCGGGCCCGCCGCGGCACCCGGTACTGTCGGCCACGATGGACAAGACCCTGCTCGTGACCAACGACTTTCCGCCCCGCCCCGGCGGCATCCAGGCGTTTCTGCACAACATCGCGCTGCGCCTCGACCCGGACCGGATCGTCGTCTACGCCTCCACGTGGAAGCGCGGCCAGGAGGGCGCCGAGGCCACCGCCCGCTTCGACGCCGAGCAGCCGTACCAGGTCGTCCGGGACCGGACGACCATGCTGCTGCCCACCCCGCGGGTCACCCGCCGCGCGACCGCGCTGCTGCGGGAGCACGGCTGCACCTCGGTGTGGTTCGGCGCCGCCGCGCCACTCGGGCTGATGGCCCCGGCGCTGCGCGCGGCGGGGGCGCGGCGGCTGGTGGCCACGACGCACGGCCACGAGGCGGCCTGGGCGCAGCTGCCCGCCGCACGGCGGCTGCTGCGGCGGATCGGCGGGTCCACGGACACCCTCACCTATCTCGGTGAGTACACCCGCTCCCGTATCGCCGCCGCGCTCGACCCCCGGGACGCCGCCCGGATGGTGCAACTGCCGCCCGGGGTGGACGAGAAGACCTTCCACCCCGGCTCGGGCGGCGAGGAGATCCGGGCCCGGCTGGGCCTCGCCGAGCGGCCCGTCGTGGTGTGCGTCTCCCGGCTGGTGCCGCGCAAGGGACAGGACACGCTGATCCGGGCCATGCCGCGGATCCTGGAGCGGGTGCCGGACGCGGTGCTGCTGATCGTCGGCGGCGGGCCGTACGCGAAGGACCTGAGCCGGCTCGCGGAGACCGAGGGCGTGGCCGACTCCGTGCGCTTCACCGGCCCCGTGCCCTGGGAGGAGCTGCCCGCCCACTACGGCGCGGGCGACGTCTTCGCCATGCCCTGCCGCACCCGCCGCGGCGGGCTGGACGTCGAGGGTCTCGGGATCGTCTATCTGGAGGCGTCCGCGACCGGTCTGCCGGTCGTCGCCGGGGACTCGGGCGGGGCGCCGGACGCGGTGCTGGACGGGGAGACTGGGTGGGTCGTCCGGGGCGACTCCGCCGAGGAGAGCGCCGAGCGCGTCGTGGCCCTGCTGGAGGACGCCGAGCTGCGCCGCCGCATGGGCGAGCGGGGCCGCGCCTGGGTGGAGGAGCGCTGGCGCTGGGATCTGCTGGCCGACCGCCTGAAGTCACTGCTGTGACGGCTCAGGGGATGTCCGGCGGATCGTGATTCCGTTACCAGGGGCTTCGCCCCTGGACCCCGGGGTCTGGGGCGAAGCCCCAGTTGTGGGAAGGGGCGGGGAGGGGAGCAGCCCGCCGCAGGCGTAGGAGGACGGGGGAGCATCGATCTGCGGCTCCGTCGCGGGGAGCGATCTGCGGCTCCGCCGCGTGGTCCGCAGGACACCCCGTAGGGCCCGGGGCGCGCCTCGGGCCCTACGGCCTGGCGGCCGTCAGCCGCGGTAGATGGCCTCGATCTCGGACGCGAAGTCCTTCGCCACCACGTTCCGCTTCAGCTTCAGCGAGGGCGTCACATGCCCGGAGTCCTCGGTGAACTGCGTCGCCAGGACGCGGAACTTGCGCACCGACTCCGCCTTGGACACCGCCGCGTTGCCGTCCTCCACCGCCTGCTGGATCTCGGCCAGCAGATCCGGGTCCTCGCGCAGCTCGGCCACCGTCACGCCCTCGGGCTTGCCGTGCTCGGCCGCCCAGCGGGGCAGGAACTCCTCGTCCACCGTGACCAGCGCGCCCACGAAGGGACGGCCGTCGCCGACCACCATGCACTCGGCGACCAGGGCATGGGCGCGGATCCGGTCCTCGATCACCGCCGGGGCGACGTTCTTGCCGCCCGCGGTGACGATGATCTCCTTCTTGCGGCCGGTGATGGTGAGGTAGCCGTCCTCGTCGAGGGTGCCCACGTCCCCGGTGTGGAACCAGCCGTCCGACAGCGCGTCCGCGGTGGCCGTCTCGTTGTTCCAGTACTCGGTGAAGAGGTGCTCACCGTGGAGCAGCACCTCGCCGTCGTCGGCGATGCGCACCACCGTGCCCGGCATCGGCTGCCCGACCGAGCCGATCTTCTGCCGGTCCCAGGGGTTGAAGGTGGTGGCCGCGCAGGACTCCGTCAGGCCGTACCCCTCCAGCACCGTGAAGCCGATGCCCCGGTAGAAGTGGCCCAGCCGCGCGCCCAGCGGCGCGCCGCCGGAGATGGCGTGGGTGGCCCGGCCGCCCAGCACGGCCCGCAGCTTGCTGTAGACCAGCCGGTCGAAGACCTTGTGCTTGAACCGGAGCCCGAAGGACGGCCCGCCCGGGGCGTCCAGCGCCTTGCTGTACTCGATGGCGGTGTCGGCCGCCTTGTCGAAGATCTTGCCCTTGCCCTCGGACTGGGCCTTCGCCCGCGCCGAGTTGTAGACCTTCTCGAAGACCCGCGGCACGCCCAGCACCAAGGTGGGACGGAACGCGGCGAGTTCGTCGGTCAGGGACTTCACATCCGGCACATGGCCGAGCTTGATCGGCGCCAGCACCGCCGCGACCTCCACCAGCCGCCCGAAGACATGGGCCTCGGGGAGGAACAGCAGCACCGAGGACTCACCGGTGTGGAAGATCGGCTTGAGCCGCGCCACCGCGTTGCCGCATTCGGCGAAGAAGCTGCGGTGCGAGAGCACACAGCCCTTGGGGCGGCCCGTGGTGCCCGAGGTGTAGACGATGGTGGCGGGGGAGTCGGCGTTGGCGATCGAGGAGCGCTCGTCCACCTTCTCCTCGGGCACGTCCGCGCCCAGCTTCCGCAGCGTCCCGACGGCATCGCCCTCGATCCGCCAGACGTGCTCGAGGGTGGGCAGGCTGTCCCGTACGGCCTCGACGGCGGCCTCGTGGATCCCGGTCTCGACCAGCGCGGCCACCGCGCCCGAATCGCTGAGGATCCACTGGATCTGCTCCGGTGAACTCGTCTCGTACACCGGCACGGTGACGCCGCCGGCGCTCCAGATGGCGAAGTCCAGGAGCGTCCATTCGTAGCGGGTCCGCGACATCAGGCCGACCCGGTCGCCCGGCTCGACCCCGGCCGCGATCAGGCCCTTGGCGGCGGCCCGCACTTCGGCCAGGAACGCGGTCGCGGTCACGTCCTCCCATTGGCCGTCGACCTTGCGGCCGACCACGGCGACGTCGGGATGCTGTGCGGCATTGCGGCGGATGAGATCCGTCAGATTGCCGTCGGCCGGAACCTCGTACAGGGCCGGAAGGCTGAACTCGCGCAAGACTGCTGCTCCTCATGGGGCGCCGGCGCCGCTACAGGGCATGGGGGGTGGTGGACGGCCCGGACGTTACCCATCGGTACGCTTCCGGGATAGGGGTTCCTGCCCAGATGTTTGATGCGTCACACACCGCCTTCATGCTGCCCGCAGACTAGTCGACGGACGCCGCGGCCGCTGAGGAACCGCAGGTGGACGCGGGTCGCTGCAGCCAGAACACCTTACGGGCACGGGCCCTTACGTCTTAGGGTGACATGCATGCGAGTCCACGTGGTGAGTGACGTGCATGGCAACAGTGAGGACCTGGAGAAGGCCGGTGACGGGGCGGACGCCCTGATCTGCCTCGGTGACCTCGTGCTCTTCCTCGACTACGCCGATCACTCCCGTGGCATCTTCCCCGACCTCTTCGGGGTCGAGAACGCCGATCGCCTCGTCGAACTGCGCACCGCCCGCCGCTTCGAGGAGGCCCGGGTGTTCGGCGACCGGCTGTGGGCGGGGATCGACCGGCACACGGCCATAGAGTCGGCGATCCGCCGCCAGTACGCCGCGCTCTTCGCCGCGTTCCCCACTCCGACGTACGCCACCTACGGAAATGTCGACATGCCGGCACTGTGGCCGGAGTACGCCCAGTCCGGTACCACCGTCCTCGACGGTGAGCGCGCCGAGATCGGCGGGCTGGTCTTCGGTTTCGTGGGCGGCGGGCTGCGCACCCCCATGCGCACCCCCTACGAGATCGACGACGAGGCCTACGCGGCGAAGATCGCGGCGCTCGGCGAGGTGGACGTGCTCTGCACCCACATCCCGCCGGATGTGCCCGACCTCTGCTACGACACCGTGGCCCGCCGCTTCGAGCGCGGCAGCGCCGCCCTGCTGGAGGCGATCCACACCGTCCGTCCCAAGTACTCCCTCTTCGGCCATGTCCATCAGCCGCTCGTCCGCCGTATGCGGATCGGCGCCACCGAGTGCGTCAATGTCGGACACTTCGCCTCCTCCGGCACCCCCTGGACCCTGGAGTGGTGACGCGCGCGCGGTAGCCTTCAGCGGCAGAGAGCTCATGCGGCGGACCGGTACGGAGGAGCCACGGCGATGGCGGAACACACCAGCTCGAGCATCACGATCGAGGCGGCCCCGGCCGACGTGATGGAGGTGATCGCCGACTTCGACCGCTACCCGGAGTGGTCCGGTGAGGTGAAGGAGGCCGACATCCTCACCAAGGACGAGCGGGGGCGCGCCGAGCAGGTGCGGATGCTGCTCGACGCCGGGGCGATCAAGGACGACTACACCCTCCAGTACAGCTGGACCGGAGACGACCAGGTCAACTGGTCCCTGGTCAAGTCCCAGATGCTGCGCACCCTTGACGGCTCCTACCGGCTGTCGGCGCTCGACGGCGGCAAGAGCACCGAGGTGACGTACCAGCTCACGGTCGACGTCAAGATCCCCATGCTGGGCATGATCAAGCGCAAGGCCGAGAAGGTCATCATCGACCGCGCGCTGGCGGGCCTGAAGAAGCGCGTCGAGAGCGCCTGACCCGGGCGGACCACCCGGGCCCCGACGGTGCCCGGGGTGGTCCGCGGCGCGGGGTACGCTCCGGCCGGGCGGATCATCCAACCCGCGCCGCGCATCTGACGCACCACCCTGCCGGAGGCTCCCTTCATGCGTACGGTCCTCGTCACCGGTACCGGCGGCGCGGGCCGCACCACCGTGGCCGCCGCGACCGCCCTCGCCGCCGCCCGTGAGGGGCAGCGGACGCTGCTGCTCACCGCCGACCCGGACGGCACCCCCGAGGCGCTGCTCGGCATCCGCGCGCTGCGCACCGCCCCCGGGCGGCCGGCGGACCGGCTGCCGTGGTCCGTACCCGTCGAGCTCGCCCCGGGGTTGTGGGCCGCGCGGATCATCACGGACGAGTGGTTCCGCGGCGAACTCACCGCCCTGCAGGACCGCGGCCACGGCCTGCTCGACCTGCTCGGCGCGACCCCGCTGGACGGCGAGGAGCTGACCGCCCTCCCCGGGGTGGAGTCCATCGCGCTGCTGCGCGCCCTGCGCGCCGCCCAGACCGCCCCGCCCGGCACCGGCTGGGACGTCCTCGTCGTCGACATGCCGCCCGCCCCGGACACCGTCGCACTGCTCGCGCTGCCCGAGCAGCTGCGGCGCTATCTGCGACGGCTGCTGCCCGCCGAGCGGCAGGCGGCCCGTGCGCTGCGGCCGATGCTGGCGCAGCTCGCGGGGGTGCCGATGCCCGCGCAGAAGCTGTACGAGACGGCCGAGCGCTGGGAGCGGGAACTGGCCGCCGTCCAGGGGGTGATCGAATCCGAGGCCACGACGGTACGGCTGGTCGTGGAGCCCGGGCCGCTCGCCGACCGGGCGCTGCTCACCGCCCGCGCCGGTCTGGCGCTGCACGGCTGCCGGGTGGAGGCGGTGATCGCGAACCGGCTGCTGCCCACCGGCACCTCCGACCCGTGGCTCGCCGCGCTCTCCGGCCAGCAGCAGGACGCGCTCAAGGAGCTGTACGAGCAGTGGGCGCCCGCCGTCCCGGTCCGTGAGCTGCCGCATCTGGGCCGCGATCCGCACGGTGTCGGCGATCCGCACGGTGTCGGCGACCCGCACGGTGTCGGCGACCCGCGGGGCGCGGAGCCGCGGCCCGGGGAGGACGGTGGGGCCGGTGGGGACGGTGGGGAAGCCCAGCGCGCCCCGGCCGGGCTCGCCGCGCTCGCCGGGGCCGTCGGGGCCCCCGGGGCGCGGCCCGACCGCCCCGCCCCCGACCCCTGGACCGTCGAGGACCGGCTGGCCGACGACGGGGTGCTGCTGTGGCGGCTGCCGCTGCCCGGAGCCGACCGCGACGGGCTCGGGCTGGTGCGCCGGGGCGACGAACTGATCGTCTCCGTCGGCCCGTTCCACCGGGTGCTGCCGCTGCCGTCCGCCCTGCGCCGCTGCACGGTCTCCGGCGCCGGGCTGCGCGACGGATGGCTCCAGGTGCGCTTCACCCCCGACCCCGACCTGTGGCCGAAGCGGCTCTGACCGCGGCTCCGGCTCCGGCCGGTCCGGGTCCCCGGCTCCGGCCGGTCCCCGGCTCCCGTCCTGGCCGGTCCCGGGCTCTGACCCCGCCCCCCTCCTTCGGGTAACGTCGGTCACAAGCCCGGATGAACGTCACCGGGCAGCCAGCATTCCCCGCCGCAGGAGTTCGCCATGAGCGATGCCACCGAGCGCCCCGCAGAGCCCCCGCTCACCGATGTACCGGTCACCGAGCTGGATCCCGACGCCTGGGAGCAGGCGTGTGCGGAGGACCTCGCCGCCGAGCGGGCCAGGCGGCGGGCCCGGCAGACCGCCGAGGAGCCGGGGAGCGTCGCCGAGGAGTTCCTCAAGCTGGCCGACGCGCTCGCCGACAAGGTCGCCGGGCTCCAGGCGCCGCTCGCCGGGACGGCGGTTCAAGGGGCCGTACAACAATTGATCGAACAGGCGAAGGCCGCCGCGGAACCGGTCATAGAGCGCAATCCAGACGTTTTCGAACACCTCGCCAGCGCCGGATCCGAACTGCTCGCCGCCTATCGCGCCGCCGTGACCGGCCAGGAGCGGCGCTGGACCCAGGGCGCCGAGGGCGGCACCAAAGATCACGGCAAAGAATCCGAGAGTTCGAGTAGTGAACACATCGACCTCGACTGAGCGCCACCTCCGGTACCGTTAGCCTCGGCGGGGTTCGACCAAATAACTGAGGGACTCATGGGACTCACCATCGGCGTCGACATCGGCGGTACGAAGATCGCGGCCGGCGTGGTCGACGAAGAGGGCTCGATTCTCGAGACGAGCCAGGTTTCGACCCCGCAGACTCCCGAGGGAGTCGTTGACGCCATCGCGGACGCGGTGCGCATCGTCAGCGAGGGACACGAGATCGAGGCCGTCGGCATCGGCGCGGCCGGATATGTGGACGACAAGCGCGCCACCGTGCTCTTCGCGCCCAACATCAACTGGCGGCACGAGGCGCTCAAGGACAAGGTCGAACAGCGCGTCGGCCTGCCCGTCGTGGTGGAGAACGACGCCAACGCCGCCGCCTGGGGCGAATACCGCTTCGGCGCCGGGGTCGGCCATGACGACGTCGTGTGCATCACGCTCGGCACCGGCCTCGGCGGCGGCATCATCATCGGCGGCAAGCTGCACCGCGGCCGCTTCGGCGTCGCGGCCGAGTTCGGCCACATAAGGGTCGTCCCCGACGGTCTGCTGTGCGGCTGCGGCAGCCAGGGCTGCTGGGAGCAGTACGCCTCCGGCCGTGCGCTGGTCCGCTACGCCCGGCAGCGCGCCGCCGCCACCCCGGAGAACGCCACGGTCCTCCTCGGCCTGGGCGACGGCACCGCCGAGGGCATCGAGGGCAAGCACATCAGCGACGCCGCCCGCCAGGGCGACCCGGTGGCCATCGACTCCTTCCGTGAGCTGGCCCGCTGGGCCGGCGCCGGGCTGGCCGACCTCGCCTCGCTCTTCGACCCCTCGGCGTTCATCGTCGGCGGCGGGGTCTCCGACGAGGGCGATCTGGTCCTGGAGCCGATCCGCAAGTCCTTCCGGCGCTGGCTGGTCGGCAATCAGTGGCGTCCGCACGCCCAGGTGCTCGCCGCCCAGCTCGGCGGCAAGGCCGGGCTCGTCGGCGCCGCCGACCTGGCCCGCCAGGGCTGAGCGGCCAGGGGGGGGAAGCGTCATCGTGCCGCTCGCGGACCTGCCCGGATCCACCACCGACCCGGACGCGGCCGTGGTGCGGGTGCTCAGCTACAACATCCGCTCGATGCGGGACGACCGCGAGGCGCTGGCCCGGGTGATCCGGGCCTGCACCCCCGATGTCGTCTGCGTCCAGGAGGCGCCGCGCTTCTTCCGCTGGCGCAAGGCCGCCGCCTGGCTGGCCCGGGAGACCGGCCTCGTCTACACCACGGGCGGGGCCCCCGCCGCCGGCCCGATGATCCTCACCTCGCTGCGCGCCCATGTGGAGCACGCCGAGGACACCCTGCTGCCCCGTGTGCCCGGGCTGCACCGGCGCGGTTTCGCGACCGCCGTGCTGCGCTTCGGCGGCGGCCACCGCGACACCGGCGCCCGGAAGAGCGGGGAGGGCACCCCGGAGAGCGCCGACGGCGTCCGGCTCGGCGTGGTCAGCTGCCATCTGAGCCTCGCGGAGGCCGAGCGCTACGAGCAGGCCGGGCTGCTGCTGGACCACCTGGCCGCGCTGGACGTCCCGTACGCCATCGCGGCCGGAGACATCAACGACCGGCCGGACGGCCTCGCCTTCCGCCGGATCGCGGGCAAGCTGCGGGACGGCTGGGCCACCGAGCCCTGGGGGAGCGAGGCCACCTCGAACCCCAGGAACCCGCATCAGCGGATCGACGCCGTCTTCGCCTCCGAGGGCGTCGAGATCATCGGCTGTGGGGTCCCGACCGGGCTGCCCGGCGTCACCGACGAGGACCTCCTGGCGGCCACGGACCACCTTCCGGTGCTGGCCGCCCTCCGGCTGCCCCGCGTCGCCCCGGTCTGAGGCCCGATCGCCCCCGGGCGGAGCCGGAGCCGGGACGCCCGGCCCCGGAGCCCCGGGGTCAGACGACTGCGGCCCGCCGTCATCAGACGACGGCGCCGCGCCCGGGACGACTGCAGCCCGCCGTCAGACGACGGCGCCGCGCCCCGGGTCCTCGTCCTCTTCCTCGTCGTCGTCCTTCATCCGCATCACCAGCGTGACGAAGCCGCCCAGGAAACCCCCGACGCCCAGCGTCGCGATCCACCAGACCATCTCCACCTGGAACAGCACCACACCGAGCAGCAGCAGCGGCCCGCCCAGCACGCCCAGCCAGGCGAAGCGGGAGGTGGTGTCGGACTCGGGGAGCGGAGGCGGCTCGGGCGGGACGAAATGGCCCTCGTCGGTCTCGTCGAAGTCGTCCTCGGACGGCTCCTCGGGCTCCCAGTCGCGGGGGCCCACGCCCGGGGCGTAGACGATGAAGCCGCCCACCGGCTTGCCGGTCTTGTCGGTCTTGGTCAGCCCGGCCGTCGCCGCCCCGCCGATGGCCTCGCCGTCACCGGGTCCTTCGCGGTCGGTGTCGGTGTCGGGGTCGGTGCCGGTGTCGTCGTCCGCCGCGGACGGGCGGTCCTGGTCCCGCTCCCGCTCCTCGCCGAGGTTCTCGGCGGCGGGCCATCGCTCGGCGCCGGGAGGGTCCTGCGGCTCCTCCCCGTACGCGGCGACGATGGCGGCGAAGGCGGCGTCGTCATCGCGCCGCGCGTCCGCCTCGTTCTCATTCGAGTCGCGCTCAGCCACTGGCCGCCGCCCCCTCCTTCCCGCTTCCCTTCCCTAGGTCGGTCCGGGTGTCGGTGTCCTCACCCATACCCGCCGTCAGCCGGGTGATGAACGTGTCCGTCTCCTCGAAGATGAACTCGGCGTCATGGTCCAGGGTCGCCACGTGGAAGCTGCGCTCCAGCAGCCGCTCGGTGACGTCCCGCGAGGACACCTGACTCAGGATGCGCTCGGAGTCGGCCGGCGGCACCACATGGTCCTGCGGGCTGTGCATCACCAGCAGCGGCTGGGTCACCTGGGGCAGTTCGGCGTCGACCACCCGGTAGAAGCGGCGCATCGAGTGCACGGCGTGCAGCGGCATCCGGTCGTAGCCCGACTCCTGCGCCCCCGGCTTGGCGATATCGCTCACGATGCCCTTCACCGAGGGCACCAGATGCCGCAGCACCGGAAGGGCCACGGCCAGCGGATCGTGGATGCGGTTGGCCGGATTCACCAGGGCCAGGCCGCTGATCTCCGCGCCGTGCTGGGCGGCCAGCCGCAGCGCCAGCGCCCCGCCCATCGACAGACCGCAGACGAACACCCGCTCGCAGGCCCGGATCAGCGATCGCAGCTCGCGGTCCACCTCCGCGTACCAGTCCTGCCAGCCGGTGACGGCGAGGTCCTGCCAGCGGGTGCCGTGGCCGGGAAGCAGCGGCAGTGAGACGGTCAGACCACGGGCCGCGAGATGGTCGGCCCAGGGCCGCACGGACTGCGGGGAACCGGTGAAGCCGTGACAGACGAGGACGCCGATCTCTCCGCCGTCATGGCGGAACGGCTCGGCTCCGGGCAGGAGCGGCACCACGGATCTCCGTTCACTGGGGAAGCGGGTATCGAGGTCCTCAGCGTACGCGGCGCGCCGCATACGGGGTAGGCAGGTTAAGGTCTCCTCGTCGGATACAGGAGGTCCCGGTTGTTCTACGGCGCTATGAAGCTGTCGGTGGGTGGCGCGTTGAAGCTCACCTTCCGGCCCTGGGTCGAGGGGTTGGAGAACGTCCCCGCCGAGGGGCCGGCCATCCTCGCGAGCAACCACCTCTCCTTCTCCGATTCCTTCTTCCTGCCCGCGATGCTCGACCGGAAGGTCACCTTCATCGCCAAGCAGGAGTACTTCACCACCCCCGGGGTCAAGGGGCGGCTGACGGCGGCCTTCTTCAAGGGCGTCGGCCAACTCCCGGTGGACCGCTCGGGTTCGCGCGGCGCCGGCGAGGCCGCCATCAAGGCGGGCATCGAGGTGATCAAGCGGGGTGAGCTCTTCGGCATCTACCCCGAGGGCACCCGCTCGCCCGACGGACGGCTCTACCGGGGCAAGCCGGGCGGCCTGGCCCGGGTCGCGCTCGCGACCGGTGCGCCGGTGCTCCCCGTGGCGATGATCGACACCGAGAAGATCCAGCCCCCCGGCAAGGTCATGCCCAAGCTGATGCGGCCCGGTATCCGGATCGGCAAGCCGCTGGACTTCAGCCGCTACCACGGCATGGACGGCGACCGCTTCATCCTGCGCTCGGTGACCGACGAGGTCATGTACGAGATCATGAAGCTCTCCGGCCAGGAGTACGTGGACGTCTACGCGACCGCCGCCAAGCGGCAGATTGCGGACGCGGAGGCGGCCCGTAAGGCGGCCGAGAAGGAGAAGGACAAACACAAGTCCGGCGCCTAGCCGCGCCGCACCGGGGGGTGGGGGACGTTGACGGAGCGGTCCAGAGGTGAGCGCGCCGGGGGCGAGCGCGTGGTGCGGATGTCCGTCGAGCAGCCGCTGTGGCAGGCGCTGACCGCCTACCGGGTGCTCACCCTGCTCTACGCGCTCGGCCTGTGCGTCTACTCCTTCGAGGACTACGACCACCCGCTCGGCGCCGTCGTCTATCTGGCGGTGCTCACGCTGTGGACGGCGCTCACCTTCCGGATGGTCTCCTCGGCCGAGCGCTGCACCCGGCGGTTCCTCGTCGGCGACCTCGGCATCGCGGTGACCGGCATTCTGCTCACTCCGCTCGTGGACACCCACGACCGGATCGTCCAGGGCACGCCCACCCTGCCCTCGATATGGACGATGGGCGCGGTCCTCGGCTTCGCGATCAAGGGCGGCTGGCGCTGGGGCGCCTCGGCCTCCACCGTGGTCTGCGCCGCCAATGTGATCGAGCGCGGCGGATTCGCCCAGGACACCGTCCACATGCTGTCGCTGGTGTGGGTGGCGAGCGTGGGCATCGGCTATGTGGTCGAGGTGGCCCGCGCCAGTGAGCGCACCCTCGCCCGCGCGCTGCGCATCGAGGCGGCGACCCGGGAGCGGGAGCGGCTGGCCCGCGACATCCACGACAGCGTCCTCCAGGTGCTCGCCATGGTGCAGCGGCGCGGCGCCGCGATCGGCGGCGAGGCGGCCGAACTGGGCCGGATGGCGGGGGAGCAGGAGATCGCGCTGCGCACCCTGGTCTCCACCGGCCTGGTGACCCCGCCGCGCGGGGCGGACGCCGCACCCGACCCGGGCGACCTCCCGGACGCGGCGGGCCCGTCGGCCCCGCCCTGTCCGCCCGACCCCGAGCGCTCCGACGGCGGACCCTGCGATCTGCGGGCCCTGCTGGCGCCGCACGCCGGCTCCCGGGTCACCTTCTCCGAACCGGGCGCCCCGGTGCTCCTCCCGGCGGGCGTCGCCGGAGAGTTGGCCGCCGCCGTGGGCGCCGCCCTGGACAACGTACGGGTCCACGCCGGGGAGGACGCCCAGGCCTGGATCCTGCTGGAGGACGAGCCGGACGCGGTGATGGTGACCGTACGGGACGACGGCCCCGGCATCCCCGAGGGCCGGCTGGCGGACGCGGAGGCGGAGGGCCGCCTGGGGGTGGCCCTGTCGATCCGGGGGCGGCTGCGCGACCTCGGCGGCACCGCCGCGTGGATCTCGGCGCCGGGGCAGGGCACCGAGGTGGAGTTGACGGTTCCGAAGGCGCCTGCGAAGAAGGCGAAGGCGAAGGGGGAAGCGGCACGATGACCGCTCAGCACGACGGCCGCCCGATGAGGGTGATGGTGGTCGACGACCATCCGATGTGGCGCGACGCGGTGGCCCGGGACTTGGCCGAGGCCGGGTTCGACGTGGTGGCCACGGCCGGGGACGGACCGCAGGCGGTCCGCCGGGCCAAGGCCGCCGGGCCCGACGTCCTGGTGCTCGACCTCAACCTGCCCGGGCTGCCCGGGGTCGAGGTGTGCAAGGAGGTCCTCGCCGACCGCCCCGAGCTGCGGGTGCTGGTGCTCTCCGCGAGCGGTGAGCACGGGGACGTCCTGGAGGCGGTCAAGTCCGGGGCCACCGGCTATCTGCTGAAGTCGGCCAGCACCGAGGAGCTGCTGGACGCGGTGCGCCGCACGGCGGCCGGCGACCCGGTGTTCACCCCCGGCCTCGCGGGCCTGGTGCTCGGCGAGTACCGGCGGCTCGCGGGCGAGCCCGCCCCCACCGCCGCCGACCAGCCCGCCGCCCCGCAGCTCACCGAGCGTGAGACGGAGGTGCTGCGGCTGGTGGCCAAGGGGCTGTCGTACAAGCAGATCGCCGAGCGGCTGGTCATCTCGCACCGCACGGTGCAGAACCACGTCCAGAACACCCTCGGCAAACTCCAGCTGCACAACCGCGTGGAGCTGGTCCGCTACGCCATCGAGCGCGGCCTGGACGACGCCTGAGGCCGTCCGGCTGAGGCCCTGACACCGTCTCACCCCTCGTACGGGTGAAGTTCAAAACCAACTCCCTTGATCCGCGCGGGAATCGACTGACGCCCCATCCCGTGTGACCTGGATCACCGTTAGCGTGGCTCTCCGTACCGGGCCCAATCACGGGATTCCATGGGAGAAGGGAAGAAACGATGCGGGTCGGAGTGCTGACCGGCGGCGGTGACTGCCCCGGGCTCAACGCGGTCATCCGCGCCGTCGTGCGCAAGGGCGTACAGGAATACGGCTATGACTTCATCGGCTTCCGGGACGGCTGGCGAGGCCCTCTCGAGAACGACACCGTTCCCCTCGACATCCGCGCGGTGCGCGGCATCCTGCCGCGCGGCGGCACCATCCTCGGCTCCTCCCGCACCAACCCCCTCAAGAGCGAGGACGGCATCCGGCGGGTCAAGGAGACCCTGGTCAAGCAGGAGGTCGACGCGCTGATCGCGATCGGCGGCGAGGACACCCTCGGCGTCGCCGCCCGGCTCTCCGGCGACTACGGGATCGCTTGCGTCGGCGTCCCCAAGACCATCGACAACGACCTGTCCGCCACCGACTACACCTTCGGCTTCGACACCGCCGTCAACATCGCCACCGAGGCCATCGACCGGCTCCACACCACCGCCGAATCGCATATGCGCGTGCTCGTCGTCGAGGTGATGGGCCGTCACGCCGGGTGGATCGCCCTGCACTCGGGGCTGGCCGGCGGCGCCAATGTCATCCTCCTCCCCGAGCAGCGCTTCGACGTCGACCAGGTCTGTTCCTGGGTCGAGTCCCGCTTCAAGATCCGCTACGCCCCGATCGTGGTCATCGCCGAGGGCGCGATGCCCAGGGACGGCGACGCGGTCCTCAAGGACGACTCGCTGGACTCCTTCGGCCATGTCCGGCTCTCCGGGGTCGGCGAGTGGCTGGCCAAGGAGATCGAGAAGCGCACCGGCAAGGAGGCCCGCACCACCGTCCTCGGCCATGTCCAGCGCGGGGGCACGCCCAGCGCCTTCGACCGCTGGCTGGCCACCCGCTTCGGGCTGCACGCCATCGACGCGGTGCGGGACGAGGACTTCGGGAAGATGGTGGCGCTGCGCGGCACCGACATCGTCAGGGTTCCGCTTGCCGAGGCGACCGCACGGCTCAAGACCGTCGATCCCTCGCTCTACGCCGAGGCCGAGGTCTTCTTCGGCTGAGGCCGTCTGGGTGCAGTACGGCGATGGGCCGGGCGCGTTCACCGCACCCGGCCCATCGCCACGTCGCGCTCACGCCGCCACGTCGCGCTCACGCCGCCACGTCGCGCTCACGCCGCCACGTCGGCCTCACGCCGCCACGTCGGCCTCACGCCGCCACGTCGGCCTCACGCCGCCACGTCGGCCTCACGCCGCCACGTCGCCCTCATGCCGCCACGCCGCCTCGCGGGCCGGTGGGCCGTCCCGAACAGCCGCCCGTCGGGCCGGTCGGCCCCTCAGACCAGCACGGCCGCCAGCAGCTCCGCCACCAGCGCCGCCCCGTCCCGGGACAGCACCGACTCCGGGTGGAACTGCACACCGGCGAAGCCCGGTCCGCGCAGCGCGTGCACATCGCCGGTCACCGGGTCCCGGCTCAGCTCCACGCGGTGCATCGCCAGCTCCGTCTCCGCCGCCTCGTCGCAGCGCGCCGTGAAGGTGTTGTAGAAGCCGACGGTCTCCTCGCGCCCGAAGAAGTCGATCCGCTCCTGCGCGCCCTGGAACGGCACGTCCTTGCGCACGATCTCCAGCCCCAGCTCGGCCGCGATCAGCTCGTTCCCCAGGCACACCCCCAGCAGCCCGTGCCGGTGCCCGGCCACCAGCTCGGCGGTCAGCGCCCGCAGGAACCGCATCTTGGGGTCGGCGGCGTCGCCGGGGTCGCCCGGCCCCGGGCCGAGCACCACGGGCCCCTGGTGCGCCAGGGCCGCCTCCCGCACCCCCGGCTCGTCGTACCGCCGCACGGTCACGGTCAGACCCGAGGTGCGCAGCAGATGCGCGAGCATCGCGGTGAACGTGTCCTCCGCGTCGATCACCAGGGCATGCCCGGACAGCCCCCCGGCCACGGGCTCCTCCGCCGACGACGGGGTCTGCTGCATCCGCAGCCAGAACGGCGCCAGGTCCGCACGCCGCGCGTCCAGCGCCGCCCGCACCCGCGGATCGTCCGCGAGCCGCGGCCGCGGATCCGGCCCCTCCGGCCGTACGGGCGCCGGTCGCACGCCCAGCGCGGTCAGCACCCCGGCCGCCTTGGCGTGGGTCTCGGCCACTTCGCCGTGCGGGTCGGAGTGGCGGACGAGCGTGGCGCCGACCGCCACCTTCAGCGATCCTCCGGGGTCGATGTCGGCGGTGCGGATCAGGATCGGCGAGTCCAGGGTCTGGGCGCCGCCGCCGTCCCGCCCGATCAGCGCGAGCGCCCCGGCGTAGTAGCCACGCGCGGCGCCGTCCGGCCCGAGGGGCTCATAGCGCTCGATCACCCGGCAGGCGTTCTGCACCGGCGACCCGGTGACCGTCGCGGCGAACATCGTCTCGCGGAGCACCTCCCGGACGTCGAGCGAGGAGCGGCCGCGCAGCTCGTACTCGGTGTGCGCGAGATGCGCCATCTCCCTGAGCCGGGGCCCGATCACCGTCCCGCCCATGTCGCCGACGGTGCACATCATCTTCAGCTCCTCGTCCACGACCATGGACAGCTCCTCCACCTCCTTACGGTCGTGCAGGAACTCCAGCAGCCCCTCCGCGCTCGCCCCGCTCTCGGGGTAGCGGTAGGTCCCGCTGATCGGGTTCATCACGACGGTTCCGCCGGACATCCGCACATGCACCTCGGGGCTGGCCCCCACCAGCGTCCGCCCGTCCGCCAGCCGCACCACATACGTCCAGTAGGCGCCCCGCTCACCGGCCAGCAGCCGCCGGAAGAGCGCGAGCGCGTCGCTGCTGCCGAAGCCCGGGATCTCGCCCCGGAACGTCCGCCGGATGACGAAGTTGGCGCCCTCGCCGGTGCCGATCTCGTCCTCGAGGACCCGGCTCACGATGGACGCGTACGCGTCGTCGTCCACGTCGAACGCCCCGTCCTCGACCCGCACCCGGTGCGCGGGCAGCGCCTCCAGCGCCTCGGCGAGCGGCAGCTCGTAGCTCTCCCGCGGGCGCAGCACGGCCAGCGGCGTGCCGTCGTCGCGCACCTCGAACCCCCGCTCGCGGATCTGCCGGAACGGCACCAGCGCGAGGGCGTCCGCCACCGGCGCGCCGTCCTTCGGCGCGCCGGTGGGCAGCGGGATGTCGGTCAGCCGCTCCACCTCGCCGACCGGGCCGAGCAGTACCTCTACGGTGTCGGGTGCCCGGCCCGGGGTGCGTCGGTGCAGCAGGGCGAAGGGCGGCGCGTCGTCGGCGAGCAGCCGGGCGACGACGGCCTCAGCGGTGTGGTGCATGGCGGATGGTTCCTTCCGGAAGGAGGAACGACCCGTACAAACGCCGAAGGCCGCCCCTCGGGCGGCCTTCGCGAGATCTTGGGAGCGCGCGATTCAGTGGGCCGCCGGATGAGCGGTCCACCACCAGGTCATGGTCAGTCGCGCGAACATGCAGTGGACTTTACCTCAGCGGCGGGACTTGGGGTCAGCCGGTGCGCCTGCCGATGGTGGTGAGGTCGATGTCCACCGTGAAGGGCGCTGTGATCGCGAGCTTGTCATGGTGGATTCCGGTCAGGGAGAAGCACTCCGTGGCCGGGTCGCTCTCGTAGGTGTAGACGACGGTGCGGCCCTCGTCGTTCTCCACCCGCCAGTAGTGGCGGATGCCGGCCTTCGCGTACTTCCGTGGCTTGGTGTCGCGGTCCCGCTCCTCCGAGTCCGGCGACACGGCCTCGACCGCCAGCACGACGTCTTCCGGCAGGTAGAACGTGGATGGCTCGTCGCGCTCGTACGCCTCACGGGTCACCACGATGACGTCCGGCTCGGGAGCCTGGCGCTTGGCGAGGCGCACGGTCATCTCGCGATCGGCCCGCAAGGCGTCGGGGGCTTGCTGGTCCAGCTCCCTGACCAGCAGATTGATCACCCGGCTGTGCCATTTTTGCTGCGGGCTCACGAAGACGAGGCTCCCGTCGATGAGCTCGGTGTGTGGAGGAAGTCCGGGCAGCCGCAGAAGATCCTCGGCGGTGAAGCCGCCAGGCGGCGGGATCAGCCAGTCGGGCAGCGGCTCGGCAGTCATGGGGCAAGAGTACGCGGCGGGAGGGATCGCGGGGCCGGAGTCGGCCGGTCCTGGCGGCCGAGCCGAAGATTACGGATGCGGCGGGGCGCGTCCATGGCGTGGTGGAAGACGTCTCACCCTGTGGGCATCGGGCTGGACGGCCGAGGAGACCCCGTAACCTTGTGCGGGTGACCGTGAACGCTGAATCCCACGCCGGTGGCCACACCTGGCAGTCTCTTCCCGCGGCGCAGCAGCCCGACTGGCCGGACCGAGCGGCTCTGCGCGATGTGATCGCTGAGCTTGAGTCCTATCCGCCGCTCGTCTTCGCGGGCGAGTGCGACGCGCTGCGGCACCGCCTGGGGGCCGTGGCGCGGGGCGAGGCGTTTCTGCTGCAGGGTGGGGACTGCGCCGAGGCATTCGACGGTGTGGGCGCCGACCAGATCCGTAACAAGCTGAAGACGCTGCTGCAGATGGGCGCCGTGCTGACCTACGCCGGATCCGTCCCCGTGGTGAAGGTGGGCCGGATCGCCGGGCAGTACAGCAAGCCGCGCTCGAAGCCGACCGAGACCCGGGACGGGGTGACCCTGCCCACATACCGTGGCGACTCCGTCAATGGATTCGAGTTCACCCCCGAGGCGCGGATCCCGGATCCGCAGCGGCTGAAGCGGATGTACCAGGCGTCGGCCTCGACGCTGAACCTGGTGCGCGCCTTCACCACCGGCGGCTACGCCGACCTGCGCCAGGTGCATGCCTGGAACCAGGACTTCGTGAAGTCGTCGCCGTCGGGTCAGCGCTACGAGGCGCTGGCGCGCGAGATCGACCGGGCGCTGTCCTTCATGAACGCCTGCGGGGTGGACCCGGAGGAGTTCAAGACCGTCGAGTTCTTCTCCTCGCACGAGGCGCTGATCCTGGACTACGAGACGGCGCTGACCCGCACCGACTCGCGCACCGGTGATCTGTACGACGTGTCCGGGCACATGGTCTGGATCGGTGAGCGCACCCGGCAGCTGGACGGGGCGCATATCGAGTTCGCCTCGAAGGTCCGCAACCCGGTGGGCGTGAAGCTGGGCCCGACGACCACGCCGGAAGAGGCGCTGTCGCTGATCGAGCGGATCGACCCGGACCGCGAGCCGGGCCGGCTGACCTTCATCACCCGGATGGGCGCGGACAAGGTCCGCGACAAGCTGCCCAACCTGGTGGAGAAGGTGACCGCCTCCGGTGCGCAGGTCGTCTGGGTCTGCGACCCGATGCACGGCAACACCTTCGAGGCGGCCTCCGGGCACAAGACCCGCCGCTTCGACGATGTGCTGGACGAGGTCAAGGGCTTCTTCGAGGTCCACAAGGAGCTCGGCACCCATCCTGGCGGCATCCACGTGGAGCTGACCGGCGACGATGTCACCGAGTGCGTGGGCGGCGGCGACGAGATCTTCGTCGACGATCTGCACCAGCGCTACGAGACGGCGTGTGACCCGCGGCTCAACCGCAGCCAGTCGCTGGACCTGGCGTTCCTGGTGGCGGAGATGTACCGGGACCAGTGAGGGTCGTCCGGCGGAGATCATAAAGACGCGGGTGGGGCGCGGATCACAACGATCCGCGCCCCTCGTCCGTTGTGGGGCCCCGGTGCGGCAGGTAAGGTAAGGGTTACCTCACTGATCAACGCCAACGCTGGAGAGAGCCCGTGTACGTCTGCTCATGCTTCGGCATCACCGAGCAGCAGGTGCGTCAGCACGCGGAAACGGGCGCGTGCACCCCGCGCCAGATCGCCGGTGCCTGCAAGGCGGGCACGGACTGCGGATCGTGCGTGCGGAAGATCCAGGCGCTGCTGGGTCGCGGTGCATGCCCCCGGCGCGAGGCGCTGGACCCGGTCGTCCTGACGACGGCCGCGGTGACGACGAGCGCGACGGCGGCTGTCGCCGCCACTGCCGTTCCGGCGCCGACGGCGGCCGAGGCGGCCTGACCGCCACCGACGGCGACCCGACCGACGGCGGCCCCACCGACAGCGGCCCCACCGACAGCGGCCCGACCGACGGCGGCCGAGGCGGGCTGATCCGGCGCCAGGCCCGGTCGCTCCCGGCGTCGCCCCGGGCTCAGTGGCCGGGGTGGCCGTTCCCGGAGTAGTTGCCCCCGCCGTGGTCATCGCTGGGCTGCTCGATCTGCTGGGCGATGTAGAGGGCCTCACCGAGCTTCTCGATCAGCTCGAGCTGCGTGTCGAGATAGTCGATGTGCAGTTCCTCGTCGGCGAGGATGTACTCGAAGAGATTGGCCGAGGTGATGTCGTTCTTGGACCGCATCAGCTCGATGCCCCGCTTGAGGCGGTCGATCGCCTCGACCTCCACCTGCCGGTCGGCCTGGAACATCTCGGTCGCCGTCTGGCCCACCCGGACATGGAAGAGCCGCTGGTAATTGGGCAGGCCATCCAGGAGGAGGATCCGGTCGGTGAGAAGCTCCGCATGCTTCATCTCATCGAAAGACTCCGACCGGGTGTATTTGGCAAGCCGAGTCCAGCCAAAGTGATCCTGCATCTTGGAGTGCAGAAAGTACTGATTGATCGCGGTCAGCTCGCCGGTCAGCTGCTCGTTGAGGAACTCGAGGACCTCGGGGTCACCCTGCATCGGAGGGGCTCCTTCCAATCCGATCGGGAACGGCAGGTTCCGCGCATCGTGTCACCGCGCCTGTTGGGGCGTCCAGTAAGTGCACGCTTAGTACGAGTTGTACCCGTCCCTGATGCCCTGGTCACGACCACCCCCGGCGGTCTGAGACCATGGAGCCCATGGGTCAGTCGGAAAGCCGCGAGGGGGAGCTCGCGAAGCTGCCCCCTGGGCAGCGACTGCAGCGCGGTTGGCCGGTTACGCACTATGGGCCGGTCCCGAAGTTCAGGCCGGAGCGATGGGAGTTCCGGGTCTTCGGCGCCACGGCGGACGGCGATAAGCACTGCTGGACGCATGAAGAGTTTTCGGCGCTGCCGTACTCGACGGTCGTGGCCGATCTGCACTGCGTCACCAAATTCAGCATGCTCGGTGCCGAATGGGGCGGGGTTTCCGCCCTGGAGATCGTGGAGCTGGCGCCGCCGGCGCCCGATGTCACCCACGTGATGGTGTGGGCGGAATACGGCTTCAGCTCGAATCTGCGCCTGACGGACTTCATGGCGGAGACCACGATTTTCGCGACGCACAAGGACGGGGAGCCGCTCACCGCCGAGCACGGTTTTCCGGTGCGGCTGGTGGTGCCCCATCTCTATGCCTGGAAGGGCCCGAAATGGGTGCGCGGCGTGGAGTACATGACCGCCGACCGCCGTGGCTTCTGGGAGGAGCGCGGCTACCACAACGTCGGCGACCCTTGGGCGGAGCAGCGCTACGCCTATCAGGAGGAGCCGGGCGACGGCCCGGAGTTCTAGTCCGGGCCGCCGTAGTCCGGGCCGCCGCCTTTCGCGGTCAGTGGTACTGGTGGACCACCGCATGCCCCTTGCCCCGCGCGATCATCCACTTGTTGACCGGCGTGGTGAGCAGGAACGCCACCACGAACGACAGGGCCAGGCTGATCCAGAAGAGCGCGTCCGAGAGCGTCGCGTCCATCGCGCCGGGGAAGAGGGCGATGGTTCCGTTGTCGGCCAGCTCCATGATCGTGATCGAGACGGTGTCGGCCGCCAGGGCCACCCGCAGCGCACTGCGCACATCGAGCCCCGCCCGCAGCACGCCCCGCATCGTGAGCGAGTAGCCGAAGGCGAAGGCGAGCACGATCGCCAGGATCATGGTCGGGACGTTATGCCAGGCCAGGGCCGTGCCGATGGCCATGCCCACGATCTCGCCGATGGCACAGCCGGTGAGGCAGTGCGCAGTGGCCTGGGCGGCCATCGGCCAACTCGTCGCGCCCTTACGGTGCTCATGGTCTCCATGGCGCTCGTAAGGTCCGCTCCGCGTGTGCTCATGCTCCCGCATGTCCCTACCCCCAGCGGTGATCGGTGATCGGTCGACCCCATTCAACGCTATACCCCCTAGGGGTATTCCTCCATGGGTCGGGCTTTTCTCAGGCCACCCCGGCGCGCAACTCCTTCAGCCGGGCCACATCCGCCGCATGCCCCTCCGTACCGCCCGGTCCGCCCGGTGTCTCGATCACCAGCGGCACCCCGTCCGTCGCGGGGTGGTCGAACAGCTCGCGGAACGGCTCCGCCCCGATATGCCCGGCACCGATGTTCGCGTGCCGGTCCTTGTGGGCGCCGACCACGTCCTTGGAGTCATTGGCGTGGATCAGCTTGAGCCGCCCCTCGCCGGCGACGGCCACCAGCTCGTCCAGGGTCTGCTTCATCCCGCCCGGCGCCGCGAGGTCATGGCCCGCCGCGAACACATGACAGGTGTCCAGGCAGACACCGAGCCGGGGATGCCGGTCGAGCGCCTCGACGTACGGGCCCAGGTCCTCCACCAGCGCGCACAGCGAGGTGCCCTGCCCGGCGGTCGGCTCCAGCAGCAGCCAGGGGTCGTCGTCCCGGGTCAGCTCGTCCAGCAGCGGCAGCACCCGCTCCCGCACCTGCGCGATCGCGGTGGCCCGCGCGCGCCCCCCGGTCGCCGAGCCCGTGTGGACCACGACGCCGAGCGCACCGATCTCCCGGCCGCGCCGGAGCGAATGGCGCAGGGAATCCACGGACCGGTCGGCCGTGGCCTCGGTGTGCGAACCGAAGTTGATCAAGTAGGGGGCATGGACGTACGCCGGTATGGACCGCTCGGCGCAGGCGGCACGGAACGCCTCGTCCTGGGCGGGCGTACCGGCCGGGGTGGCCCAGCCGCGCGGATTGGCGACGAAGACCTGGACGGTCTCGGCGCCGATGTCGGCGGCGTGCGCCAGACCGACGGTGGCAAGGCCACCGGCCACACGGACATGGCCACCGATGGGATTGCGGATCCGATGCGTACTCACGTAACCAAGGTTCCCAGGTGGGGAGGGCCCGCGTGATCGGGCCCGTTCCAACTGTCGGCGGGCGCCTCCAGTGTGACGTGCTGCCGGACGGATCGCGGATCGGGGATCGCCGTCCGGCAGCCGCAAGACCGCTGGGCAGAGGCCCCAGAAGCGGGGCTCCATAAGCCGGGGGCCCCCGAACCAGAGCCTCAGAAGGGAGCCCCAGAAGCAGGGGCCCCGGAACCAGAGCCTCAGAAGGGAGCCCCAGAAGCAGGGGGCCCTAGAACACGCCGCCCTTGAGCTTGATGGTGATCGTGCTTCCCTTGGGCGCCTCGTCCCCGCCGTCCACCGACTGGTCCTGCACCTTGTCCCCGGGGAACAGCAGCGCCTTCTCGACGTTCACCTTGAAGCCGGCGCCCTCGAGCTGCGCCTTGGCGTCGTCGGCCGTCATACCCGTGACGTCCGGCACCTCGATCATCTGCACGCCCTTGGAGACGATCAGCGTGACCGTATCGCCCTTGGCGCCCTCTTCGTCGCCGTCTCCCGAGGGGGACTGCTCGGCGACCGAGCCCTTGTCCTCCTCCGAGAACACCTGCTGCTCGGCGATCTTCACCTTGAAGCCCTGGTCCTCCAGCTCGGACCGGGCGTCGTCGACCGAATCGCCCACCACGTCCGGGATGTCGATCGGCCGGCCCTTGCTGACCACGATCGACACCGGCGTCTCGGGGCGGCGCACGGAGCCGGAGGCCGGGCTGGTGGAGAGGACCGAGTCCTGGGCCGTCTCACTGCTGAAGCGGCGGATGACCTTGCCGATCGTCAGCCCCTGGTCCGCGATCTTCCGCTTGGCCTCGGCCAGCGGCATGCCCACCACATTGGGCACCTCGGCCCGCGGCGGCCCCTGGGAGACCCGGATGGTCACGGTGCCGGTGTCGCGCACGCGCTCGCCCGGGCCGGGCTTGGAGCCGATGACCTTGCCCTTGGGGATGACATCGCTGAACTCGTTGACGACCTTCACATCGAGCCCGGCGCCGTGCAGCTTCTTCTCCGCCTCCGCCTGGGTCTTCCGCAGTACCGGCGGGACCTCGGTGAACTGACCGGCACTGATGTACCAGATACCGGCGCCGAGGGCGATGGCCAGCACCACCGCGGCGACGATCGTCACGATCCCGCGGCGCGACATCCCGCCCCGGCCGCGTCGGCCATGCCCCTGCTGCCGGGGCGGTTCCGGCGGCAGCTCCAGACGGCTGGTGTGGTTGAGCGGCTCCTGCTCGTCGTCGACGGCCGCCGCCGGGCGCGGAATCACCGTCGTACGGTTCTCGGCACCGGCCGAGGTGTCCTCCCTGGCCTGCGGGGGCACCGCGTCCAGCTGGTCGTCGGTCAGCGCGGCCCGTACCGAGCGGGCCGCGCCCAGCAGCGCGACGGCGTCGACGGGGCGCCCCTCGGCCGCGCGCGCGGTGGCCGTGGCGACCAGCGCGTCCAGTTCGGGGGCGACCCCGGGCGCGAGGGCGGACGGCGGCGGGACGTCCTCGTTCAGATGCTGGTAGAGGACCTGCGCCGGGGTGCTGCCGCCGTGCGGCTTGGAGCCGGTCAGCATCTCGTACAGCACCACACCGCAGGCGTAGACATCGGCCCGGGGATCGGCCGTGCCCTGCTCGATCTGCTCGGGCGCGAGATACGACACGGTGCCGAGGACGGTGCCGGTGGAGGCGCTGGTGTTGGTGTCCACCGCCCGGACCAGGCCGAAGTCGGCGACCTTGACCCGGCCGTCGTCCCCGATCAGCACGTTCTCGGGCTTCATGTCGCGGTGGACGAAACCGGCGCGGTGGGCCGCCCCGAGCGCGGCCAGCACCGGCTCCAGGATGTCCAGCGCGGCGCGCGGATGCAGCGCCCCGCGCCCGCGGAGCACATCGCGCAGGGTGCAGCCCGCGACGTATTCCATCGCCAGATAGACATGGCCGCCGTCCGCTCCCTGGTCGTAGACGCCGACCACATTGGCGTGCGCCAGTCTCGCGACGGACTTCGCCTCACGGATGAAGCGGTCGACGAAGGCGGCGTCGGAGGCGAGACTCTGGTGCATCACCTTCAGGGCGAGCACACGGTCCAGCCGGGTGTCGACGGCCCGGTAGACCGTCGCCATCCCGCCAACGGCGATCCGCGCCTCAACGCGGTAGCGGCCGTCGAGCTCCTGCCCGACGAGGGGGTCCTGGAGGGTCGTATCCACGGGGGAAGTCTACGAGGCATCGATCTGAGCCATGACCGGCCGCCCCAGGTGGGGCGGGTACTGCAGCGGAACGGTGACACCGGCGGGTCAGTTGTGCGACGCGGCGGCGATCGCGGCCAGCTCCTCGAGAGCGGAGGTCCAGGACAGCGTGGCGTATTCGGCGTGCTTGGCCTTGGCGTCGTCGGGGACGGCCAAGGCGCGGATACCGCTCTCCGCCAGCCGCAGCCGGGTGCCCTGTCCCTCGGCGGAGAGCGCGAACTCCACCAGGGTCGCCTCCCCCGGGTCCGAGGGCGCGTGATCGGGTTCCAGGGCCAGCCGGAAGCGGAAGAGCGTGTCGGGGACCGCCCGCTCGACCTGACCGTGGAACTCTCCGTGTTCGTCCCACCGGAACCGGAGCCTCCCACCGGGGTGCGGATCGATCTCGCAGCCGCCGGGGGCGTACCAGACGCGGATGTGCTCGGGCGTCGTCAGCACCCGCCACACCCGGTCGATCGGCGCCGGTACGTACACCTCGCGCTCGATCCGGTCGGCCACGGTCACGGTCACGGTGACCACCTCCGCGCTGTGCGCTGCTCCCTCCATCCACGGTAGAGGGCCGCGCCGGACCGTCAATCCAGCCCTTGCTGGCGCTAATCCAGCCCCTCAAGCGCTATCCGCAATCCAGCCGCCCTGGCGCCCCACCCCAGCTCTTGCGGCGTATCCGCAATCCAGCTGCCCTACGCCAGCTCTTGCGGCGCTTCCGCAATCCAGCCGCCCCCCCCAGCCCCTCCGGCGCTATCCGCAATCCAGCCGCCTTGGCGTCCCCCAGCCCCCTGCGGCGCTTCGGCAATCCAGCCCCTCCGGCGTTTGAGGAGCGGGGTCCGGGGCGGAGCCCCGGCGGGGGCCGAGGGGGCGGAGCCCCTTCGTTTCGGGAAGGGGCGGGGTGGGGGACTACCCACCGGAGGCGCCCACAGGCCGGGTGTCGGGTGGCCGGACGCCGGGTGGCCGGAAGTCGGGCGGCCGGAAGTCGGGCGGCCGGACGCCGGGTGGCCGGACGCCGCGCCCGGACAGGGCCTAGCCGAAGGCCGGGCGCTCGGGATCCAGCGCCGCCAACCCCTCCGCCGGGCTAGACGCCTCGGCGAAGTGGCGCCGCGGGATCCGCCCCGCCCGTTGGGCCAGCCGGCCCGCCTCCACCGCGTGCCGCATCGCCCGCGCCATCAGCTCCGGCTCCTGGGCCCGGGTGACGGCCGAGGCGAGCATCACCGCCGCGCACCCCAGCTCCATGGCCAGCGCGGCGTCCGACGCCGTCCCCGCGCCCGCGTCCAGGATCACCGGTACGGTGGCGTGCTCGGTGATCAGCTGGAAGTTGTGCGGATTGCGGATGCCGAGGCCGGAGCCGATCGGGGAGCCGAGCGGCATGATCGCGGCGCAGCCGACGTCCTCCAGCTTCCGGGCCAGGATCGGGTCGTCATTGGTGTACGGGAGGACCGTGAACCCGTCGTCGACCAACGTCTCGGCGGCGTCCAGCAGCTCGATCGGATCGGGGAGCAGGGTGCGCTCGTCGGCGACCACCTCCAGCTTGACCCAGTCCGTGCCCAGGGCCTCCCGGGCGAGGCGGGCGGTGAGCACGGCCTCACCGGCGGTGAAACACCCGGCGGTGTTGGGGAGCGGGCGGATGCCGTGCCGGTTGAGCACGGAGAGCACCGACCCCTGCACCGTGGGGTCGAGCCGCCGCATCGCGACGGTCGTCAGCTCGGTGCCGGAGGCCAGCAGCGAGCGCTCCAGGATGTCCAGGCTGGGAGCGCCGCCGGTGCCCATGATCAGACGGGAGCCGAAGTCGGTCCCGGCGATGGTGAGCGGGTCGGGGACGGCGAGAGGCGCGCGGCCGGGGGCCTTCGTGGCGTCCGTGGCGTCCGGGGCGTCCGGGGTGTTCGCGCCGGTGGTGACGGGTGTGGTGCTCGTGGTGGTCGTGGTGGGAGCCATGGGGGATCAGCCTCCTTGGACCGCGGTGAGGACCTCGACGCGATCACCGTCGCCGAGCGGGGTCGCGGGCCATTGGGTGCGTGGGACGACCGTCTCGTTGACGGCGGCGGCGACGCCGGAGGGCGCCTGGGTGAGGGTCGCGACGACCCGGTCGAGGGTGGTCCCGTCCGGGACCTCGCGGGGTTCGCCGTTGACGGAGACGGTCATGGGTGCTGCTCCTGTGCTGGGGAGGGGGTGGCTGCGGGGGCGGCGGCGGGGGCGGCCGGGGCCGCCCCGGCCGCCGAGGGGGCCGCGAAACGCAGCGGAGTGAACGGCCGGGCCTCCGGCGGGAGTTCTCCGCTCGTCAGCGCCTCGGCCATGACATCGCCGGTGATCGGGGTGAGCAGGACGCCGTTGCGGTGGTGGCCGGTGGCCAGCAGCAGCCCCGGCAGCGCGGTCGGGCCGAGCATCGGGGCGTTGTCGGGCGAGCCGGGGCGCAGCCCGGCACACGTCTCCACCAGTGGCAGTTCGGTGATGCCGGGCACCACCTCATGGGCGTCCCGCAGCAGTTCGTACACCCCTCCCGCGGTGACCGTGGTGTCCCAGCCCAGCTCCTCGCTGGTCGCGCCGATGACCAGCTCGCCGTTCTCGCGCGGCACCAGGTAGACCGGCCCGCCGCGCACCACGGCCCGTACGGTCCGGGAGAGGAACGGCGCGTACCGCTCGGGCACCGACAGCCGCAGCACCTGCCCCTTGACGGGTCGTACGGGCGGCAGGACGTCGTCGGGGACGCCCGCGAGCCGTCCGCTGAGGCTGCCGGCGGCCAGTACGGTCCGCTCGGCGGCCAGGCGCGTGCCCCCGGTCAGCTCGACCCCGGTGGCGCGGTCGCCGTCCAGCAGCAGCCGCTCCGCGCGGGCGCGGTGGAAGGCGACCCCGGCCCGCTCGCACGCGGTGAGCAGCGCGGCGGTCAGCCGCCGTGGGTCGACCTGGTTGTCGCCGGAGACGCGCAGCCCGCCGTGGACGCCCGGCGCGAGCATCGGTTCCAGGCGGCGGCATTCACGCCCCGTCAGCCATTCGGACTCCAGCCCGAGCCCCTGCTGGAACGTGTGGAGCTCCCGCAGCTGGGCGCGGTCGTCGGCGTCGAACGCCACGGCGAGCGTGCCGCACGCGCGGTGCCCCACGTCCTGGCCGCTCGCCTCCTCCAGCTCGGCCACGAAGTCCGGATAGCGGCGCGCGGAGGCCATGTTGAGCCCGAGCAGGGTCTGTTCGCCGTAATGAAGCTCGGTGACGGCGGCCAGCATCCCGGCCGCGACCCAGGCGGCTCCGCCACCGGGCGCCGGGTCGGCGAGGGCGGTGCGCAGCCCCCGCTGGGCCGCCCGCCAGGCCGTGACCAGCCCGATGATGCCGCCGCCGATGACGAGGACGTCGTAGCGCCCGTCGGCCGGTCCGCCCACGGATGGTGGGCCGTCGGGCCCCGAGGTGTGTGGTCGGTCGTCGTGACCTGGTGCGTGCGTGGACACGCTGCCCCTCCCTTCGCCGGCATGACCCGGATCAGGTTCGTACGGTCGGAGGCCGTTTCAGCCTCCCTCTCAGCCCGGTGCGTCCGGGCTCCCGCGAGTGCTCTGTCCCGCCACCCTAGTACGAGCCCCGAACCCCCCGAAAGCCCGGCCACCCGCCGCGATCCAGCCCCTCCGGCGTTTGAGGAGCGGGGTCCGGGGCGGCGCCCCGGCGGGGCTCTGTGCCCGAGATCTCCCCTCGCCCTCTGCGGTCCGCCCCACCAGCCGCAATACAGTGATCGTGTGAGCGATGAGACGACGACGAAGCCGTCCTCGAGCGGCGGCGGCGAACAGCGGGTGGTGATCGTCGGAGCGGGCATGGCGGGGGTGCAGACCGCCGTCGCGCTGCGCGAACAGGGCTGGGCGGGGGAGATCGTCCTGCTGGGCGCGGAGACCCACCAGCCCTACGACCGGCCGCCGCTGTCCAAGGCCGTGCTGCTCGGCAAGGCCGAGGGTTCGACGCTCGACGTGGACTTCGCCGGGCTCGGCATCGCGCTGCGGCTCGGCGTCCAGGTCACCGGGCTCCGCACGGACAAGCGGCTCGTCGAGACCGCGACCGGACAGCTCCCGTACGACGTCCTGGTGCTCGCCACCGGCGCCGAGCCGGTCCCGCTGCCGGGCAGCGAGGGCGTGCCCGGCGTCCATCTGCTGCGCACCCTGGACGACGCGGTGCGGCTGCGCCCGCTGCTCGCCCGGCAGCGCGAGATCGCGGTCGTGGGGGCGGGCTGGATCGGCGCGGAGTTCGCCACGGCGGCGCGCGAGGCGGGCTGCGCCGTGACCGTCGTCGAGGCCGCGGACCGGCCGCTGGCGGGCGCCCTCCCGCCCGAGGTCGCGGCCCCCATGGCGGCCTGGTACGAGGACTGCGGCGCCCGGCTGGTGACCGGCGCACGGGTGGCCTCCGTGGACGAGAGCGGGCTGGTGCTCGGCGACGGCACCCGGCTGCGGGCGGGCGCGGTGGTGGTCGGGATCGGGGCCCGGCCGGCCACGGACTGGCTGGCGGGCTCGGGCGTGGAGCTGGCCGAGGACCGCTCCGTCGCCGCCGACGACCGGCTGCGCGCCTCGGCGCCGGACGTCTACGCGGTCGGCGACTGCGCCTCCTTCCCGTCCGCCCGCTACGGCACGCGGCTGCTGGTGCACCACTGGGACAACGCGCTGCAGGGCCCGCGCACCGTCGCCGCCAATGTGGTCGGGAGCCGGACGGCCGCCCACTTCCCGGGCGCGGTCTACGACCCGGTGCCGTACTTCTGGTCCGAGCAGTTCGGGCGCTTCGTGCAGTACGCCGGGCACCATTCGGAGGGCGACGAACTGGTCTGGCGCGGCGATCCGACCGGTGCCGCCTGGTCGGTGTGCTGGCTGCGCGAGGGCGCCCTGGTCGCCCTGCTGGCCGTCGGCCGTCCGCGCGATCTGGCCCAGGGACGCAAGCTGATCGAGCGCGGCGCCCGGCTGGACCGGACGCGGGCCGAGGACCCGTCGGTGCCGCTGAAGTCGGCCGTCTGCTGACCGGCCGGCCGGTCAGTGGGCGGGGCGTCCGGAGCGGGCCGAAGCGGCCCGCGCGGCGGGCGCCCGGCTACCCACTGTCAGTCCCAGATGGCAGGCTTGTTCCGTGACCGAGATTGACGCAAAGATCGATGCTCTCGTCCCCGCCTGGCTCACCCTCCCCGACGTCGCCGAACGACTCGGTGTCGAGGTGACGCGCGTCCGGCAGCTGGTCAAGGAGGGCCAGCTGATCGCGGTGCGCCGTGGCGAGAACAGGGTGCTTCAGGTGCCCGAGGAGTTCATCGCCGACGGAAAGGTCGTCAAGGGCCTCGTGGGCACCTTGACGCTGTTGAAGGACGACGGCTTCAGTGACGAAGAGATGCTGGAGTGGCTCTTCACCCCCGACCCGAGCCTGCCCGGCACCCCGGCGCGGGCCCTGAGCGAGAATCGCGGTACGGAAGTGAAGCGGCGCGCGCAGGCGCTCGCCGTCTGACGCCGCTCCCGTCCAGCCTTCCGCCGTCTTCCGTACGGGGCTCGTCCACAGCTCGTACGGGGCGTGTACAGGGCTGGTCGCTCTCGCGCCTACGTCGTCCTTGCCGCGCGCAAGGGCATGTAGTGGCACGTAGCCGCACGTAGCCGCACGTAGCCGCACGTAGTCGCATGTAGCCGCACCTAGTCGCACGTTGTCGTACCCGGCGTACGGGCCGGGCTCCGCGCACGGTCCGTACGCCGCCGACCCTCCGGGGGGACCGAACCATGTCCACCGCCACCGCTCATGAGCAGCTGGCCGATGCCCGCCTCTATCTGTGCACCGACGCGCGGAAGCGCCAGGGCGACCTGCCGGAGTTCCTGGACGCCGTCCTGGCGGCGGGGGTGGACATCGTCCAGCTGCGGGAGAAGGAGATGGAGGCGGCCGAGGAGCTGGCGCACCTCCAGGTCTTCGCGGACGCCTGCCGTCGCCACGGAAAGCTGCTCGCCGTCAACGACCGCGCCGATGTCGCGCATGCCATCGGCGCGGATGTGCTCCATCTGGGCCAGGGCGATCTGCCGGTGCCCGCGGCGCGCGCGATCCTCGGCGCGGACGTGCTGATCGGGCGCTCCACCCATGCGGAGGCCGAGGTGGACGCGGCGGTCGTCCAGCCCGGGGTGGACTATTTCTGTACCGGCCCCTGCTGGCCCACCCCCACCAAGCCGGGCCGCCACGCCCCCGGGCTGCCCCTGGTGCGCCACGCCGCGGCGCTCGGCACCGAGCGGCCGTGGTTCGCCATCGGCGGAATCGACGCCTCCAACCTGGATCAGGTCCTGGAGGCGGGCGCCCGCCGCATCGTCGTGGTCCGGGCCATCACGGCCGCCGACGACCCGGCGGCGGCGACGGCGGAGCTGGCGAAGCGGGTGCGCGCGGCCTGACCGGGGCCCGGCCCCGGCTTGTCACCCGGTTTGTCACCCGACTTTCACCCGGTTTTCATCCGGCCCGGCTCGTCCGCCGGTCGAGGGTGCGCCGAGCTGTCCGCACTGCGGACAGAAAGCTGGCAAAACCCCCAAATCTCCGGGGTCGGGTGGGCGTAGCCGAGCCGGGTGGATAGCCTGCACGTATGGCCCTAGGCACCGCTTCCACCAGGACCGATCGCGCCCGGACCGTGCGCGATCTGCTCGCATCGGGCGAGCAGTCGTATTCCTTCGAATTCTTCGCCCCCAAGACGGCGAAGGGCGAGCAGACGCTGTGGAACGCCATCCGCAGGCTGGAAGCCGTCTCGCCCACCTTCGTCTCCGTGACCTACGGAGCCGGCGGTTCCTCCCGTGAGGGCACCGTGCGCGTCACCGAGCGCATCGCGACGGACACCACGCTCACCCCCGTCGCCCATCTGACCGCCGTCAACCACTCCCGGGCCGACCTGCGCAACATCATCGGGCAGTACGCCGATGCCGGGATCCGGAACATGCTGGCCCTGCGCGGCGACCCGCCGGGCGACCCCACGGGGGAGTGGGTCCGGCACCCGGACGGCCTCACCTACGCCGCCGAGCTGGTCCGGCTGATCAAGGAGTCCGGGGACTTCTGCGTCGGCGTGGCCGCGTTCCCCGAGATGCACCCCCGCTCGACGGACTGGGACACCGACATCCGTCACTTCATCGACAAGTGCCGTGCGGGCGCCGACTTCGCCATCACGCAGATGTTCTTCTACCCCGAGGACTATCTGCGGCTGCGCGACCGGGTCGCGGCAGCGGGCTGTACGACACCGATCATCCCTGAGATCATGCCCGTCACGAACGTCAAGCAGATCGAGCGGTTCGCGCAGCTCAGCAATGCCGCGTTCCCGCCCGGACTGGCTGAACGGATCCTGGCGGTGAAAGACGACCCGGCGGCTGTACGCTCGATCGGAATCGACTACGCCACGCAGGTGTGCGCGCGGTTGATGGCCGAGGAGATCCCCGGGCTGCACTTCATCACCCTGAACCACTCCCCGGCGACGCTGGAAATCTACGAGAATCTGGGACTGCATCAGCGGTCCTGATCCTGATGACGGCAGCCGACGGGCGGCCGCATTGAGAGGGGCGGGCATGGGCTGGACGGTCCTCTACATCGCTTTCGGCGTCGTCGCGCTGTGGCTGCTGGGGGAGGTCCTCCTGCAGTACAAGGCGCGGCTGCGCTGGCGGCTGCTGGCCTTCGTCGGCTTTCTGGGCGTGGTCGTCGGCGTGCTGATCCCCTCGGTTCCGGTGATCGGGGTGGGGGCGATCGCCTTCGCCATAGGCCAGACGTATGTGACGCTCTCCTTCCGGCGCGGCTTCGCCGCGGGCTGGGCGCTGAGCGGCGGGCTGCCCGGGCTGCTCGGCCGCGAGGAGCGCGGCCCCCGGGTGGACGACGCGGACAAGGAGCCGATCCTCGAGGTGTCCGACCTGGAGGCGGTCCCGGCGGCGCAGCCGGAGCCGCCCACGTACCAGCCGCAGCCGCTGCCCGATGACACCGGCGAATACGGCGTCTACGAGGAGCCGTCGGCCTTCACCCCGGCCGCGGGCGCGGGCGCGTACGGCGGCGAGGTGGCCGGTGGCTACAGCGCGTACGAGACGTACGGCGGCTACGGCTCGCAGCAGGACCACAGCCAGGGGCAGGGCCAGAACTACGGCCAGGACGTCTACGCGGACCAGATGGGCCAGGGCGGGCAGTACGGCTACGGGAACGAGGCGTACGCGGCCTACGGACAGGACCCGTACGGCGGCGCCCAGCCCCAGGCCCAGCCCTATGAGCAGCAGGGTTACGACCAGCAGGGTTACGGCCAGCAGCAGTACGCCGACCAGTACGCGGCCTACGGCCAGCAGGATCCGTACGGCGCCGGGGCCTATGGCGGCGACCACTGGGCGGCCGACGCCTCTTACCCCTCGCCTGACCCGGCGTACGACGTGATGCAGTCCGGCGGGCCCTGGGTGCCGCAGCAGCGCGAAGGCGACGCCGCGCCCGCGCCGGACCAGCAGGCGTACCCGTACCAGCAGCAGCAACAGGGTCAGGGCTATCCCCAGGGCTTCGACGAGCAGTACCGCTACTGAGCCCCGCTGCCAGGTGAGCCCGCTCCCCGGGAGCGGGCTCACGCGTTTCCTGGGTGCTCCGGGTGCTCCGGGTGCCCCGGTGCCCTGAGAGCCGTAGGGGCCCTGGGAGTTCTGGGAGTTCTGGGAGCCGCTCTACTGGGAGCCGCGCCAGTCCTCGCCCTCGACGATCAGCCCGGCCACCAGCGCGCCCGACATCCCGGCGTGGGCGAGCCCGCCGCCCGGATGGGCCCAGCCGCCCGCCAGATACAGGCCCGGGAGCCGGGTGACATTGGCGGGCCGCAGAAACGCGCCGTCCGCCCCGGCGAGCACCGGGCCCGGCACGGCGCCGCCCCTGGCGCCCGTCTCCGCCCCGGTGTCGGCGGGTGTGCGGACCTCATGCCACAGCATCCGGTCCCGCAGCCCCGGTATCGCGGCCTCGGCGGCCGTGATCAGCCGCTGGGCGTCCTGCTCCGCCGCCGAGCCGTCCGTCCAGTCCACCGGGCCGTGCGGGGCGACGACGGCGGTAAGGGTGACGGCCTCGTGCTCCTCGTCCGGGCGGACCGTGGGGTCGTCCGGGCGCAGCACGGTGACCGTGGGGTGGGGGCAGGGCTCGCGGAGCCCGCTGCCGTCGCCGAAGACGGCATCCAACTCCGCCTCCCGGTCCGGGGCGTGGACCACGGTGCGGTGTGCGGTCTCCTCGGGGCGGGCGCCGCGCAGCGCCAGAAAGACGGTCAGCCGCCCCGGCGTGCCGCCGCCTACGCCGGGCTCCGGCCGCACGTCCCCCTCCCGCCAGGGCGCCTGTCCGCCGAGCAGCGGGGGCAGCAGGGCGGGGTCGATGCCCGAGACCACCGCGTCGGCCTCCGCGACGGTGCCGTCGGCCAGCTCCACGCCCGCCGCGCGGCCGTCCTTCTCCACGATGCCGGTGACCTCGGCGTCGAAGTGGAACTCGACCTTCCGCTGGCGGCAGCGCTCATGCAGGGCATCGGCCAGCGCCCGCATGCCCCCGCGCACATACCAGGTGCCGAACGTCTGCTCGACATAGGGCAGTACGGTGGCCGCGGCGGGGGCGGAGCGCGGGTCGAGGCCGTGCGCCAGCGCATGGCTCTCCAGAAGGGCCCCGGCCCGCGGATCCTTCAGCTCACGGCGGGCCACGGCGGCGAGCGTGGGCGGACCGTCGGCGCCGCCCCGGCCGAACAGCCCGCCGAGCCGCCCGCGGCGCCGCACGGGGGCGGCCGGATAGGGATCGCGGCCCAGGACCCGCCAGTCGGCGCGCAGCGGCTCCTCCAGGAGCGGTCTGCGGGTGGCGTCCCACACCTCACGCGCCCGGTTGACCAGATCGCTCCAGCGCTCGCCCGCGCCCGCGCCGAAGGCGCCGTCCAGCGCCTGGAGCACCCCGGCCCGGGAGGCATTGGGCAGCCGGACATCCGTCCCGTCGGCGAAAAGATGGCGGCTCGCCGGGTCGACCTGGATGAGCTCGACGCTCTGCTCCAGGGTCTGCTTGCCGGTCTTCACGAACAGATCCCGGTAGACGGCGGGCAGGTGCAGCAGCCCCGGGCCGGTGTCGAAACGGAATCCGTCCCGCGCGAAGCGGCCGACCCCGCCGCCATGGGTCCGCCCGCGCTCGTACACCACCACCCGGTGGCCCGCCACGGCCAGCCGGGCGGCCGCCGCCATGGCGCCCATCCCGGAGCCGATCACCACAATCCGTGCCATGACCGCGACTTTATCCGCCCCCACCGACAGCCGGGCCACCGCGCCTGGGCACGAGCGCCCAGACCTGAGTACGCGTACTCAGCCGAGGAGATGAGTAGTCGCGCGGATGGGCCGCCACCTGCTCGGACGGGAGAGTGGTGCATACGGAAGGGCCGCGCGCCGGACCGCCGGCACGGGGCGGCGGAACGGCGCGGCGGCCCGGACGAAAGGTGGGAGTCACCGGGAGTCTCCTGAACCAGGAGCCTCCAACGGGGGAAGTACGGGGGAGTTACGGGGGGAGGCGCTGTTCCGGTCAGGTCGACGAGAGTCGATCTGCCGGAACAGCGCCTTCTACGTGTGTCCGGGGGAGTCGATCCGCCCGCCAGGCCGGGCCATCCGGAGGCGCGGTCGGCTATCCGGAGGCCACGGTCCCGCCGACGCGGCCCTGCAGCAGCCGCGACAGCGCCGCGTGCACATCCTCCAGCGACCGCTCCGGCTGATAGGACTGCCAGTCCAGAGCGGCCACCAGCACCATCCCGAACAGCGCCGACGCCGTCAGCGGGATGTCGATCTCCCCGCTGAACTCCTGCGCGGCCACCCCGGCCCGCAGCTCGGCCTCGATCACCGCTATGGCCCGCTGCCGGACCATCATCAAGGTGGACTGCCAGGCGCGGTTGGTGCGCCACAGCTCGGCCACGTACAGCTGGGTCAGCGACGGATAGCGGGAGATGAAGTCCAGCCCGGCCCGGACCATGGCGTCCAGCGCGTCCACATGGCTGCCGCCGCGCTCGGCGTTCTCGTCGGCGGCGCTCTGCAGGGATGCGGTCAGCAGCTCGATGCCGTGCTGCAGCAGCTCCTCGAAGAGCACGGTCTTACTGGCGAAGTTGTAGTAGACCGTGCCCTTGGCCACCCCGGCCCGCTCGGCGATCTCGTCCACTGTGGTGGAGGAGAAGCCCTGTTCGGCGATGAGGGTCACCGCCGCCTCGAAGAGTTTCTGGCGTGTGGCCTGGCGGCGCGTGCTGCTGCTGTCCATGGCGCCGATTCTGCCCGTTGTTGATGTTATGCCGCTCACAGGCTCAGCTCCGGATGCAGCCGGTCCACCGACCATACCTGCCGCCGCCGCGCCGACCACGCGGTGAGCGCCAGGGCCGCCGCGCTGAATCCCAGGAGCACCCCACAGGCCAGCCAGACCGGGCCGAGCCCGCCGCCGGTGATGAGCCGGCGCAGCCCGTCCACCACGTAGGTCATGGGCAGGAAGGGATGGATGGCGTTGAAGAAGCGCGGACTGGTCTGCACCGGATAGGTGCCGCCCGCCGAGGTCAGCTGGAGCATCAGCAGGGCCAGCACCAGGATCCGGCCGGCCGGTCCGAAGCGGGCGTTCAGCCACTGCACGATCGCCGCGAAACAGGCCGTGACCAGCATCAGGAAGCCGAGGGTGCCCGCGGCCCGCACCATCTGCAGGCCGATCGCCCAGTGCAACACCGCCATCAGGGCCAGCGTCTGGAACACACCGATCGCGGCGACCGGCAGCCAGCCCGCGAACGCGATCCGCCAGGAGGAGGCACCCACCGCGAGCGCGCGTTTGTTCAGCGGCTGGATCAGCATGTAGGCCACCATCGCGCCGACCCACAGGGAGAGCGGGATGAAGTACGGGGCGAAACCGGTGCCGTAGTTGGGCGCCTTGTGCAGCGCCTGGTTGACCAGCCGCACCGGATCCGCCATCACCTCGGTCCGGGCGTCCCGGTCCTGCTTGCCGTAGTCGGGGATCTTGTCGGCCCCGTCGTGCAGCCCGCCGGAGAGCTTGCCCGAGCCGTCCACGAGCCGGAACATCCCGCCGCCCAGGGTGTCCGCGCCGCCGCGCGCCTTACCGACGCCGCTGTCGAGGTCGGAGGCGCCGGTCTTGGCGGTGCTCAGCCCGGTGTGCAGGGTTCCGGCGCCCTTGGCGACCTTGTGCGCCCCGGAGTTGAGGGCGTTGACCTTCCGTACGGCGGTGTCGAGGTCGGTGCCCAGGTGCGGGGCGTTCCGCGCGAGCCAGAGCGCCTGGTCGTGCAGATCGTCCAGATGGCCGCCGAGGGCGTCGAGTTGGGTGGTGTGGTCCTGGACCAGCTTGTTGACGTCCTCGGCCACATCGGCGGCGGTGTCGGCCGCCGCCACCGACTTCTTGAGCGCGGGACAGTCCGGGTCGGCGGGCACCGCCCCCTCGCAGCGGGTCCGGTAGTCGGCGGCGAGGTCGTCGGACGCCTTACGGGCCCTGGTGGCCGCCGTGGCGGTCGTCTCGGGCAGGGTGTCGAGGCTGTCGGACGCCTTCTGGGAGGCGTCGGCGACCAGTTGGGAGACGTCCCCGATCTCCTTGCCGTGCTCCTTGAGGAACGGGCGCACCTTGGCCGCCACGTCGTTGACCTTGTCGGACAGCGACTGGGTGCCGTCGGCGACTCCGCCCGCGCCGGTCTTGAGCGTCCCGGAGCCCTGGTAGAGCGTGCCGAGCCCGGACTTCAGATCGCGGCTGCCCTCCTTGGCCTTGGCCAGGCCCTTGGCGAGGTCGTCCGCGCCCTTCTTGGCCTTGCCGATGCCCTTACCGAGCTTGTCGGCGCTCTTGGCGGCCTTCTCCGTCTCGCCGTGGATATCGGCGAAGGAGATGAAGATGTTGTCGTAGAAGCCGCGGGACGCCTTGGTGGAGGCCGCGGCGCGCACCTCGGAGAAGACCGAGCGGGAGATCTGGCCGACGATGTAGTTGTTGGCGTCGTTGGTGCGCACCTTGAGGGCGCCGGTCTCCGGGGACTTGCCGGAACTGGTGGCGATCTGCCGGCTGAAGTCCGAGGGCACGGTCAGCGAGAGGTAGTACGTGCCGTTCGCGACGCCCTTACGGGCCTCGGCGGCGCTCGTGCGGTGCCAGTCGAAGGTCTTGCTGTCGAGCAGCTTGCCGCTGATGTCGTCGCCCGCGGTGAGGCGGTCGCCCTTCACGGTGGCGCCGGTGTCCGAGTTGACGAGGGCGACCGGGATCTTGTCCAGCTTGCCGTACGGGTCCCAGAAGGACCACAGGTACAGCGCACCGTAGAGCAGCGGCAGCAGGAGCAGGGCGGCCAGCGCCGCCCGTGGCAGCTTCCCCCTCCCGAACCGCTTCAGCTCAAGCGCGGCGAGTTTCGGCGAGCGCATCCGCCGCCCCCTTCTCGTTCTCGTCGGGTCCGGCCCCGTGGGCGGCTTCGTGGGCGGCCTCGTCGGCGGAGGGAGTGCCGGAGGTGTCCGCGTCGGCCTCATGGCTCTTCCGGCTCTCTTCGGCCGGGCTCTTCCGCGCGGTGCGGACCACGACCGCGTCGGCCGGAGCCTGGCTGCACACCGCGAGGACCGTGGTGCCGCCCTCCGCGATCTCCCGCAGCAGCGCCCAGGCGCGCTTGCGTTCGGTGTCCGAGAGCTTCATGTCGGCATCGTCGACGGCCAGCAGCCGCGGCCGGGCGATGAGCGCCAGCGCGATCGACAGCCGCAGCGCCTCCAGCCGCTCCAGGTCCCGTACGGCCGTACGCGGCCCCTTGGGCAGCGTGTCGAGGTCCAGCCCGGCGGCCGTGAGGGCCGCGTCGATCCCGGCCCGGGACGCGGCGGCCCGCTCACGGCGCGGGCGCAGCAGCCCGCGCGGGGAGTCGGCGAACCGGCGCCGCAGCAGGGCCCGCTCCCGCAGATGCTCGGCGACCGTGAGTACCGGATCGAGCTCGCTGACGCCCGGTACGTGCGCGAGCGCGCTGAACCGGCGTATGCGCGCCATCTGTTGGGGAACCCGGAAGCCCCCGACCGCGCCGTGTCCCTCGGTGGGGCGCATCCGGCCGGTGAGCGTCAGCAGCAGGGAGGTGCGGCCCGAGCCGGACGGGCCCTCGATCGCGATCAGCGCACCGGAGTCGGCGGCGATGCCGGCACCGCGGAACGCCCAGCCGTGCGACCCCCTGACGCCGAGCCCCTCGGCCGTCACCGCCGCCCCGGTCTCCGCTTCTGGGGTGCCCCCCACGCACATCACTTCCTTGATTTTTGAACTGACTGGTCAGTGCAAAAACAAGTATGGGTCATGGCGGGGCCAGACGGGGCGGCGGGGTCGTTCGCGCTGGTCAGAGCCGATTGTCAGTGGTGTGCCCCACGATGGCCCCATACGGCGGTCGCTCTACCACACGACCGGCCGCCACGCGACGACAGGAGGTTCGTCATGGCCAGTACCGCCGCAGCGCGCCGGCACCGTGCCGCCGCCCCTGCCCCCTCGTTGACCGGCCCCGCGACCGATGTCCACCCCGTGCTGCGCCGCGCGTCCGCCCCGCCCGCTGCCGCCGGTCTGCTCACCCAGGCCCATCAGGGTCTGGAAGAGGCCGCCGCGCTCGAGACCGCCAACGAGCGCTTCGCGACCGCACATCTGGCCGCCCTGCGCACAGCCGCCGCCGTGCTCGCCGTGCGCGGCCGCCCCGAGCCCACCGCGCGCCGCCGCGCCCGGATCCGCAGCGCCTGGGAGGTCTTGCCGGAGGTCGCTCCCGAACTGGCCGAGTGGAGCGCGCTGTTCGCCTCCGGCGCCGAGCGCCGGGCCCGCGCCGAGGCGGGGATACAGGGCGCCGCGAGCCGGCGGGACGCGGACGATCTGCTGCGTGCCACCGCGATGTTCCTGCGGCTGGTGGAGCGGATGCTGATGCTCCAGCCGACCCTGCCCCACCAGGCCCCGCCGGGCGACGAGCCGGGCCCGCCGGGAGCGTGAGAGCCGGGAAGCGCGAGAGGTGGCCCGGTGACCGCCCCGGCGCGGCCCGGTGTCCGCCGGGGCGCGGTGCGGCATCGGCTCGAGCGCCGTTCGGTATCCGCTCGGGCCCCGGCCGCTGTCCGTCCGGTATCCGCCGCGGGCCCGTGGGGCCGGCGGCCTCGGCGCACCCCGCCCCATGGAGGCAATAGGCTGGGACCGCCGACGTCAGTAAGTCGTCGTCACCGCCTCCGGGCGGTGGCGGCACCGCGCCGAGGAGCCACCCGCCGTGTCAGACCCGCAGCGCCCCCGTGCGTCCCTCCGTACCGCCGTGGTCTGGGAGGTCCTGAAAGACGCCCTGGAACGGCGGGCCAAGGCCACGGGCCGGGAGGCCGCCGAGGGCGGGGCCGTGCACGGCGCGCTGGACGTCCTGGACACCGGCGGCGGCAGCGGCAATTTCGCCGTCCCCGTGGCCGGCCTCGGCCACCGCGTCACCGTGGTCGACCCGAGTCCGAACGCCCTGTTCGCCCTGGAGCGGCGGGCCGCCGAGGCCGGGGTGGCCGACCGGGTGCGCGGAGTCCAGGGCGATGCCCACGGGCTGTTCGACGTGGTCGAGCGGGGCGGTTACGACGTGGTGCTCTGCCATGGCGTGCTGGAGTACGTGGACGACCCCGCCGAGGGCCTGCGGAACGCGGCGGCGGCCCTGCGCCCCGCCGGGACCCTCAGCGTGCTCGCGGCGGGCCTGGGTGGCGCCGTGCTGGCCCGTGCCCTGGCCGGTCACTTCACCGAGGCCCGGCAAGCGCTTACCGACCCCGAGGGCCGCTGGGGCTCCGGAGACCCGATGCCGCGCCGCTTCACCGCCGACCAGCTGTCCGAGTTGGTGGAGGCGGCCGGTCTGGAGATCGCCGCGGTGCACGGGGTGCGGGTCTTCGCCGATCTGGTCCCCGGAGTGCTCGTGGACACCGAGCCCGGGGCGCTGGACGCCCTGTTGCAGCTGGAGGAGGCCGCCGCCGGGCTGCCCGCCTTCCGCTCGGTCGCCACTCAGCTGCACGTTCTCGCCGAGCGGGACTGAGCGGTCCCTTCCTGCCCCACCGGACGACGGGCGGCGCAGGTGGAGTCGGCCACAGGAGACCCGATTGGACGCCAGGCCCCGTATGATCGGGGTACACCGTCCGGCATGGCCAATCGGCGGGAGGGGAATGGACGTCTCAGCGTCAACTTTCGCCACGCCCGTGGGGGTGGGCGAATTGGCGTTGAGGGGCGGGTTTCACGGGGGCGATTCCCTGCCTATCCTGAAAGGGTCGCACCCGGTCGCCCCCCGCGACCGACGAGTAGGAGGACTCCGTGCCGCTCTCGGAGCACGAGCAGCGCATGCTCGAGCAAATGGAGCGAGCGTTGTACGCCGAAGATCCCAAGTTCGCGACAGCGCTTGAGGGAAGCGGCCTGCGCACGTACACCCGGCGACGGGTCTACCAGGCGGTCGCGGGTTTTCTGGTGGGCATCGCACTCCTCATGGTCGGAGTGATCGTTCCCCAGATCTGGATCAGCGTGGTGGGCTTCCTGATCATGCTGGGATGTGCGGTGCTCGCGGTGACCGGCTGGCGCAAGGCTCCCAAACCCGGCGAGGCGCAGAGCGGTGGCGGGGCGGCTCCCCGCCGTCAGGGCCGTCAGCGCCGTTCGATGATGGCGCGTATCGAGGAGCGGTGGCAGCGTCGCCGCGATGAGCAGGGCCACTGAGAATAATTCTTGGATGAGCGGTTGAGGGGCGGTCGCCGACCGGCGACCGCCCCTCAACCGTGCGGTTGCCCTTCCGGGCCGTAGCTCTTCAGCCGTGCCCCAGCCCAGCAACCGGCTCCTGGGCCCGCAACCGTGTCCTGGGTCTGCAACCCGCTCCCAGCCCAGCAACCGCGTCCCGCACCCTGCCCCTGGCCCTGGCTCTCGCAGGGTCCTGGAGCGAGCCCGGGGGCGGCCCTGAGCCCCCGTGGCGTGCCCGAGCGGCCGAACGGACTGAGCCCCCGCGCGCGCCGCGGGGGCTCAGCCGCGGGGCCTTAGCGCCGGGCCTCGGCCGCCGGGCCCCAGCGGCAAGGGCTCAGGACCGCCCGAAGGTCAGGCCGCCCCGAGGTCAGCTCCCCTGGCCGCGCGGGGGCCGGAGCTGGGAGGCCCAGCGGGCCCAGCGCGGGGCTCCCCACCGCTGGACCAGCGCGGACCAGCGCTGTCCCCACGCCCACAGCAGCTGAGCCGCGGACCGCGGCGCCAGCAGCGCCCGCAGCCGCTCCCGCCGCCCCGCCTTGGCCTGGAATCCGGCCAGCACCTGCCGGACGTCGTCGGCGACGCCCGCGAACGGGCGCGGCCGCGGTGCGTACAGCACCTGCTCGACCGCCTCGGCCACCCGCTGCGCCGCCCGGGCCGAATCGTCGTCGAGGTCGGCGATCCGCACCATGCGGGCCACCGCCCTGCGCGAGGTCAGCGAGTCGTCCGGCAGCACGCCGAAGTCCCAGGCCGAATCGGTGAGTTCACGCCAGGCGGCGAGGATCCGGTCGGCGGCGTCCTGCTCGGTGCGCCCGCCCGAGCCGTCCAGTCTGCGGGTCCGTATCCGCCGCCGCCACAGCATGGGCAGCAGGGGCACCACGGCCAGCAGCACCGCCAGCGAACTCCAGCTGGTGACCTTGGTCGCCGACCAGCCGCCGCCCGAGGCGCCGTTGTCCGGCTGCTGGGCCGCGGCGCCTCCACAGGTGCCCAGCTTCTTCATCTCCAGGGAGCAGCTGTCGGAGGCGGTCGGGGCGGCCGTCGGCTCGGAGGTCGTGCTGGGCTCGCTCGTCGGCTCGTCGGACGGGCTGCCCGAGGGCGTCTGCTCCATGGTGTAGTCGGGCTGGGTGCCACGGCTCGGGGTGGGCTCGAAACGGGTCCAGCCCACGCCCTCGAAGTACAGCTCGGGCCAGGCGTGCGCGTCCTTCAGGCCCACCGACACCGAGCCGTCGGCCTGGGCGGTGCCGGGGGTGAACCCGACCGCCACCCGCGCCGGAATGCCCAGCGTCCGGGCCATCGCCGCCATCGAGAAGGAGAAGTGGACGCAGAAGCCCTCCTTCTGCTTCAGGAACCGGACGATGGCGGCCGAGCCGCTGCCGGACTGCACCTCGGTGTCGTAACGGAATCCTCCGTTCACCGCGAACCAGTCCTGGAGCTTGACCGCCTTCTCGTACGCGTTGGACGCGCCGGCGGTCACCTCCCGCGCCGTACTGGCCACCACGGACGGCAGCGAGTCCGGCACCTCGGTGTACTCCTTCCGCAGCCGCGAGGGCGGTGCGGGCGCGGTCGCCAACTGCTCGGGCGTCGGCTCCACCAGCAGGCTGGTGACCCGGTAGCGCGCGCCCCGGGTGGTCTGGCCGCGGTCGCCGACCAGCGTGCGGCCCTCCGGCTCATACCGCCAGCGCCCGTCGATCTCCACCCTGGACGCGGGGTAGGGGAGGGGCAGCCAGTTCTGCGCGTACCAGTCGGCGGCCGAGATCGAGGTGTCGATCGAGGAGACCCGGACCGAGGGGCCGAGCCCGGCGGGCGACGGGAGCTGGCCGGGCACATCGGTGACATGGCGCTCGGACGACTTCCACGAGGTGCCGTCGAACCGGTCCAGCGCCACGATCCGCAGATACAGATCCTGCGTGGTCTGCGAGGAGGTGCGATAGCGCAGCACCTCCTTGTTCTCCGGCTGGTTCAGGCTGTCCTGCAGCGACACCAGCGGATTGACCGCCGAGATCGTGCCGCCGCCGCTGCCCGACCCGCCACCGCTGCCCTGCCGGTCCAGCAGCCCGCCGTCCAGGGACGGCAGCGCCGCGGGCACCACCAGCGCGATGCCGAGCGCCAGCACGCCGATCCTGCGGCCGGTGCGGACCGGGGCGAGCGCCGGGGCGCCGCCGGCCCCGGCCAGACCCGAGGGCGGCATACCCCCCGGACGCGGGGCGCCGCCGCTGAAGACCCGGCCCCACTGGGAGAGCCGGTCCCGGCCCTCGGCCAGGAGCAGCAGCAGATAGCCGGCCGCCGCCAGCAGGAACCACAGCCAGTCGCTCCCGGTGTCGGACAGGCCGGCCGCGACCGAGTACAGCGCGAGCAGCGGCAGCCCGGCGGGGGCCGCGCTGCGGTAGGTCACCGCGAGCGCGTCGACCACCAGGCCGATCACGAGCACCCCGGCCACCAGCATCAGCCGGATACCATCGGTGAGCGGCGCGGGGATCGCGTACCGCCCCACGTCGTCGGCGCCGTCGCGCAGCAGCAGCGCGAACTCGTTCAGGGCCTGCGGGCTCGGCAGCAGCCCGCCCAGCGCCTGCTCGTGCGCGAAGACCAGGGTGAGCAGCAGCAGCGTCACCACGGCCTGCGTGGCCACCGTCAGCGGGCGGGCCAGTGGCACCCGGCGGGCCGCCACGCCCGTCCCGCTCTGGACCGCCAGCAACAGGGTGGCCTGCAACAGCCAGCTCGCCGGGTCCACCAGTGGCAGCAGCGCACAGGCCGCCGCCACCGTGGCCAGCGCCGCACATATCGCGAGCCGAACGCTCCCACTCATGCCCAGCTCCCTGTCATGCCGCCGATCGTGGGACCTCCGGCGTCCGCCCGGGTGGCGCCCTGGGTGTCGGCCTGCCGCCACAGCTGTGCCAGCGAGGCTCCAGGGCCGACGGGCAGCGCAGTCCACCCCGCCTCGCGCAGCTGCCGCAGCCGCTCCTCCAGCTCCCGGGTGCCCCCGAACTCCGCCCCGCGCGACCAGGCCGCGCCGTCCAGCACGAACGCCACCGCGGCGGTGGTGCGGTGCCGCATCCGGGCGGCCGTCGCCGCCTGCTCCTCGTCCAGATCGCCCAGGAAGGCCACCAGAAGCCCCTCACCGCCGCCCCGCAGCACCTCGAAGGCGGGCGAGAGCCCTCCGCCGTCGGAGTGGTCCACCACGGCGAGGGTGTCCAGCATCAGCCCGGCTGTCTCCGCCGAGTCATGGGTGGAGCCGGTGAAGCCGCCCCCGCCGTCCGGGCCCGGCACCGAGCTTCCGGAGTCGGTCAGCAGCCGGACCGCATAGCCCCGCTCCAGCAGATGGACCGCGGCCGAGGCCGCCCCGGAGACCGCCCATTCGAAGGCCGAGTCGGGCCCTGAGCCGTAGTGCGCCGTACGCCGGGTGTCCAGCAGCACCGTGCAGTGGGCCCGCTGCGGCTGCTCCTCCCGGCGGACCATGAGCTCCCCGTAGCGCGCGGTGGACCGCCAGTGCACCCGGCGCAGATCGTCGCCTATGCGATAGCCGCGCGGGATGACATCGTCCTCACCGGCCAGGGCCAGCGAGCGGTGCCGCCCGTCCCCGTACCCCGCGGCCTCGCCGGTCAGGCGCACCGGGGGCAGCGGCTCGACCCGGGGGACCACCGTGAGCGTGTCGTAGGCGCTGAAGGCGCGGGTCAGCTCGCACATCCCGAACGGATCGCTCAGCCGCAGCTGCAGCGGGCCCAGCGGATAGCGGCCGCGCAGATCCGAGCGGACCCGGTAGGACACCTCGCGGCGGCCGCCCGGCTCCACCCGGTCCAGCACGAACCGGGGGCGCGGCCCGAGCACATAGGGCACCCGGTCCTGGAGCATCAGCAGCCCGGTGGGCAGCCGCGAGACATTGTCCATCCGCAGATGCACCCGGGCCTCGGAGCCCGCCGGCACCCGCGCGGGCGCGAGCCGTCTGCTGCCCGCCACCCGGTACCGGGTGCGGTAGACCACGGCCACGCAGACCAGCGGCAGCGCGGCCAGCAGCAGCCCGACCCGCAGCAGATCCGCCTGGCCCAGGACATAGCTGCACACCGCGGCGGCCACCCCGGCGGCCAGGAAGGAACGGCCGCGGGTGGTCAGCCCGGCGAGGGCGGCCCGCAGCCCGCCCGAGTCCTCGCCGGCGCCGGGGCCCTCGGGGCCCATGTCCGTCCCCCCTGCGGCCATCACAGCCTCCGCGCGCCCGGCTGCTGCCGGCCGAAGTCGGCCGGGGGCATGGGCGGCATCGGGGGCATCCCGCCACCGGTGCCGCGCGAGCCGGAGGTGGGCACCGGGGTGCGCTGCACGATGTCCGTGACGACCTGCTCCGCGGTGCGCCGGTTCAGCTGGGCCTGTGCGGTGGGCAGCAGCCGGTGCGCCAGCACCGCCACGGCGAGGGACTGCACATCGTCCGGCAGCGCGAACTCCCGCCCGGCCAGGGCGGCCGACGCCTTGGCGGCCCGCAGCAGATGCAGCGTGGCCCGGGGCGAGGCACCCAGCCGCAGATCGGGGTGGCTGCGGGTGGCGGCCACCAGGTCCACCGCGTAACGCCGGACGGCCTCGGCGACGTGCACCGAGCGCACCGCCTCGACCAGCTTGACGATCTCATGGGCGTGCGCGACGGGCTGCAGGTCGTCCAGCGGGGAGACGCCGCCGTGGATGTCGAGCATCTGCAGCTCGGCCTGCGGGCTGGGGTATCCGATGGAGACACGGGCCATGAAGCGGTCGCGCTGCGCCTCGGGCAGCGGATAGGTGCCCTCCATCTCGACCGGGTTCTGCGTGGCCACCACCATGAAGGGGTTGGGCAGCTCGTAGCTCTCCCCGTCGATGGTGACCTGGCGCTCCTCCATCGACTCCAGCAGCGCGGACTGGGTCTTGGGCGAGGCGCGGTTGATCTCGTCGCCGATCACGATCTGGGCGAAGATGGCGCCCGGCTTGAACTCGAACTCCTTGCGCTGCTGGTCGAAGATGCTCACGCCGGTGATGTCGGACGGCAACAGGTCCGGGGTGAACTGGATCCGCCGCACGGAGCAGTCGATGGACCGCGCGAGCGCCTTGGCCAGCATGGTCTTGCCCACGCCCGGGACGTCCTCGATCAGCAGATGCCCCTCGGCGAGCAGCACGGTCAGCGAAAGCCGTACGACCTCGGGCTTGCCCTCGATCACACCCTCCACCGACCGGCGGATCCGCTCCGCTGTGGTGGTCAGATCGCTGAGGCTCGCTCGCTCGTCATAGGTCGTCACCCGGCCCTCCTCGGCCCGTTCTCAGGGCCGTTGCCCTCGGAACGGACCGGCCCACCGCAAACGCTGACATCGGTCCCCCGCGTGGTTGCGGGGGACGATGTCACCTATGCATTCTTGCGGTCTCCGCGGCCTCGCGTCACTCGGCTGTGGATAACCCGGGGTTATTTGTCATGCTTGTACGAGTTCGGGCGCTGAATCCCTTCAGTAACCTCGGCATCCCTCAGGCGCGCGGTGCGACCTCCCGCAGCAGACCCGTCGTCACGTCGAAGACAAAACCGCGGACGTCGTCGGTGTGCACCAGGAACGGCGAGGTGCGCACCCGCTGCATCGACTGGCGGACGTCGGCGTCGAGGTCCTTGAACGCCTCGACCGCCCACGACGGACGCTGGCCCACCTCCTCCTCCAGCTCATGCCGGAAGTCCTCGGTGAGGCTCAGCAGACCGCAGCCGGTGTGGTGGATGAGCACGACGCTGCGGGTCCCGAGCGCGCGCTGGCTGATGGTCAGGGACCGGATGATGTCGTCGGTGACCACACCGCCGGCATTGCGGATGGTGTGGCAGTCGCCCAGCTCCAGGCCGAGCGCCTCATGCAGGTCCAGTCGGGCGTCCATGCACGCGACGACGGCGACGCGCTGCACGGGCCGCGCGTCCATTCCGGGGTCGGTGAACTTCTCGGCGTACTTGCGGTTGGCCTCCACAAGGCGGTCGGTGACCGTCTCTCCCGTACGGGCGTCGCGGTCGGTGGACGGATTCGGCTGCGGCGCTGATATCGACATGATGACGACACTACCTCTCACCAGGGAACTTTGTCTTCTCTTTAGGTAGGGCAAACGAGGGCAACGGGGTGGGCCGAGCGGGTGATGTGAGGCAACCCACAGCCCTCCGTGCCCCTCGGTGTGGTGCCCGGGGGAGGCGATACCACCCCCGGGGCGGGACGCGCTGGCCGGTTGGTTGACCGAGGGGACGAGTGGACTAAAGTGGCGCGAAGTGGGAGGCGTGACGCTCCCCTCGGATCCCGGAATTTCGCGTGAGCGCGGTGCGTACGTACCCCTCGGCCTCCTCCCGCTCCGGTCGCCTGACGTCACTTCCCCGGCGCCAGTAGGCCACTTCCCCTTCAGAGCGGGCGGGGACCCGGAGGTGCGTACCATCCTCGCCCGATCCTCAGAAGGGCGCACCAGCAGCGCAATGAGCAGCAACGCTCTCCATGTTCCCGTCATGCTCCAGCGCTGCCTGGACATGCTGGCCCCCGCTCTCGCCCGGCCCGGCGCGGTCGTGGTCGACTGCACCCTGGGCCTCGGCGGCCACAGCGAGGCGCTGTTGCGCGACTTCCCCGAGGCCCGGCTCATCGCCCTGGACCGCGACCCGTCCGCGCTGCGACTCGCCGGTGAGCGGCTCGCCCCGTACGGCGACCGGGCCACGCTGGTCCACGCGGTCTACGACGAGCTGCCCGAGGTCCTCGACCGGCTCGGCGTCCCCCGTGTCCAGGGGATCCTCTTCGACCTCGGCGTGTCCTCCATGCAGCTGGACGAGGCCGAGCGCGGTTTCGCCTACGCCCAGGACGCCCCGCTGGACATGCGGATGGACCAGACCACCGGCGTCAGCGCGGCGGAGGTGCTCAACACCTACCCCCCGGGCGAGCTGGTGCGCATCCTGCGGGCGTACGGCGAGGAGAAGTTCGCCAAGAAGATCGTGGACGCGGTGGTGCGCGAGCGCGCCAAGGAGCCGTTCACCAACAGCGCCCGGCTCGTCGAGCTGATCCGCGCGGCGCTGCCGCAGGCCGCCAAGCGCACCGGCGGCAATCCGGCCAAGCGCACCTTCCAGGCGCTGCGGATCGAGGTCAACGGCGAGCTCGCGGTCCTGGAGCGGGCCATTCCGGCGGCCGTGGGGACGCTCGCGGTCGGCGGGCGGATCGCCGTGCTCTCGTATCACTCGCTGGAAGACCGCCTGGTCAAGCAGGTGTTCGCGGCCGGTGCCCGCAATACGGCGCCCCCCGGGCTGCCGGTCGTCCCCGAGCAGTACCAGCCCCGGCTGAAGCTGCTCACCCGCGGCGCGGAGCTGCCCACCGAGGAGGAGATCGCCGAGAACCGGCGGGCCGCCCCGGCCCGGTTCCGGGGGGCGGAGCGCATCCGGGAAGAGGTCGGTCCATGAGCGTGCGGGGGACGGGGCCGAAAGGCCGGCCGGTGCCGGGGGCCACCACGGCCAGGCGCACGCCCTTCGTGCTGCTCGTCGTGGTCCTGCTCGGCTCCGGCCTGATCGCCCTGCTGCTGTTGAACTCCTCCCTCAACCAGGGGTCGTTCGAGCTCAGCAGGCTCGAGAAACAGACCGGGGAGCTCACCGACGAGCGCCAGGCGCTCCAGCAGGACGTCGACCGGCTCTCCGCCCCCGCCGAACTGGAGCGGCGCGCCCGCGAGCTGGGGATGGTGCCCGGTGGCAGCCCGGCCTTCCTCAACCCGGACGGCTCGGTCAGCGGGGTGCCCGCCCCCGCCTCGGGGCAGCCCTCGGTGCTCGGCGCCCCCGGCCCGGTGCTGCCGTCCGCGCTCGACCCCACCCCGTCCCAGGCGCCGGCCACCCCGTCCGCCCTCGCGCCCTCGGCCGCCACCCCGTCCGGGGCGGGCACCGGCACGGCCTCCGTGACCCCGTGGGGGCTGCCCACCGCCCTCTCCGCGACCTCCTCCGCCTCCGCGCAGTCCACCCCGGCCCCTCAGTAGGTGACACGGTGACGCGATCCCCAGCCCGCGCCCAGTCCGGCCCGCCCGCGCGGAGCACCGCCCGCGCGCGGTGGGCGGCCGCCGAGCCGAGGGCGGCCGTCGCGTGAGCGCCCCCCAGGATCCCCGCCGCCGCGGCGTACCGGGCCCGGCCGGTCCGCGCGGCGACCGCCGCCCGCGCCAGGACGCGGCGCGGCGCCCCGGTGAGCGCCAGGGAGGATCGTCCGGCCGTCCGGCCCAGCGTCCGCGCCCCGGTGGCGCCCAGCCGCTGCGGCTCGGCAGCCCGCGTCCCCGGCTGCGGCTGATCAGCCTCGGCCTCACCCTCGTCATGCTGGTCTTCGTCGTACGGCTGCTGCAGGTGCAGGCCGTAGACGCCAGCGCCTACGCGGCCAAGGCCAACGTCAACCGCTACATCCCGGTGAAGCTGTCCGCCGAGCGCGGCTCCATCACCGACCGCAACGGCGTCGACCTGGCGACCACGGTGGACGCCTACGACATCACCGCCGCCCCCGACCTGCTCACCCCCAAGACGGCGAAGACCCGTGACGCGCCGCGCCAGGCCGCCGCCCTCCTCGCGCCGATCCTCGGCAAGGAGGAGGCGGACCTGGAGAAGAAGCTCACCGACAACCCCACGTCGCAGTACGTGGTGCTCGCCCGGCAGCAGTCCCCGCAGGTCTGGAATCAGATCAAGGACCTGAAGAGCGCCCTGGACGACGCGGCGACCAAGGGCAAGGGCACCAACGTCCTGGCCGGGGTCAACCGCGAGGCGCACAGCAAGCGCGTCTACCCGAACGGGGATCTCGCCGCCGGGATACTGGGATTCGTGGGCGCCGACGGCCGCGGCGCCGCCGGACTCGAGCAGCAGCTCAACAAGAAGCTCGCGGGCAAGGACGGCAAGCGCGTCTACGCCCAGTCCGGCGGCCACCAGGTGCCCACCGGGGACCTCAAGGAGCAGCCCGCGGTCCCCGGCAGCGATTACGAGCTGACCATCGACCGGGACATCCAGTGGGCCGCCCAGAGCGCCATCGCCGAGCAGGTCCGCAAGTCCGGGGCCGACCGCGGCTACGTCATCGTCCAGGACACCCGCACCGGACAGCTCCTGGCGATGGCCAACGCGCCCGGCTTCGACCCCGGCGACATCACCACGACGGACGCCGACGACCTCGGCAACGCCGCGGTCTCCGACGCCTACGAGCCCGGCAGCGTCAGCAAGCTCATGTCCATGGCCGCCGTCCTCCAGGAGGGCGTGGCCCGCTGGGACACCCATGTGGTGGTCCCCAACCGGCTGCCGCGCGCCGACCGGGCCTTCGCCGACGACATCGACCACCCCACCTGGTACCTCACGCTCAACGGCGTGCTCGCCAAGTCCAGCAACATCGGCACGATCCTCGCCACCGAGCAGCTGGGGAAGACCAAGAAGCAGAGGAACCAGATCCTCTACTCCTACCTGCGGAAGTTCGGGATCGGCCGGCCCACCGGGCTCGGCTTCCCCGGCGAGACCCCGGGCATCCTGGCCCGGCCGCAGGACTGGAGCGCCTCGCAGCAGTACACCATCCCCTTCGGCCAGGGGCTGTCCCTCAACGCCGTCCAGGCGGCCTCCGTGTACTCCACCATCGCCAACGGCGGCGAGCGCATCGCGCCCACCCTCGTCCGCGGCACCAAGGGGCCCGGCGGCGACTACACGGCCGCGCCCGCCCCCGAGAAGACCCGTGTCGTCAGTAAGAAGACCGCGAAGACGCTCGCCGAGATGCTCGAGTCGGTCGTCGACGACCAGCAGGGCACCGGCGCCAAGGCGAAGATCCCCGGCTATCTTGTCGCGGGCAAGACCGGCACCTCCAACCGGGTGGACCCCAAGACCGGCCGCTACCGCGGCTACACCGCGTCCTTCGCCGGCTTCGCCCCGGCCGACAAACCCCGGCTGACCGTCTACTGTGCCGTTCAGAACCCGACGAAGGGCAGCTACTTCGGCGGTCAGGTCTGCGGACCGGTCTACAAGAAGGTCATGGAGTTCGGCCTCAAGGCCCTGCAGGTCCCGCCCTCCGGGAAGCAGCCCAAACGGCTCCCCGTGAGCTACAACCCGGGCCAGTGAGCGGACCCAGCAGTGACGACGATCACGCCGGACTCCGGGAACCACGGTCCGGTACGGCCCCGCTTCGCCGCCTCATTTCGCGGGGGAGCGGGTGTCCCGGGTACGCTCACCGCCGTGCCCCACGCTGATCAGTCCCAAACCCCTCAGAAGGACGTTTCTGTGGAATACCCGGGAGCGCCCCGCCCTCTCCAGGTCCGCCCGATCCCGCTGGCGGAGCTGGCGGATCAGCTGGGCGTCGATGCCCCCGAAGCCCCGGAGGGGGCCGCGGTCACCGGGATCACCCATGACTCGCGAGCCGTACGCCCCGGCGATGTGTACGCCGCGCTGGCCGGCGCCCGCCTCCACGGCGCGGACTTCGCCGCCCAGGCCGCCGACCTCGGCGCGGTCGCGGTGCTGACCGACCCGGCAGGCGCCGAGCGCGCCGCCGCCACCGGACTGCCGGTCCTGGCGGTGGACGACCCGCGCGGCCGGATGGGCGCGCTGGCCGCCACGATCTACGGCGAGCCGGGTGCGGACCTGCTGCAGATCGGCATCACCGGCACCTCCGGCAAGACCACGACCGCGTATCTCATCGAGGGCGGCCTCAAGGCCGCCGCGAAGCACGACGGCGGCCTTACCGGTCTCATCGGCACCGTGGAGACGCGGATCGGCGACGAGCGCATCAAGTCCGAGCGCACCACCCCCGAGGCCACCGATCTGCAGGCCCTGTTCGCGGTGATGCGCGAGCGCGACGTCCGCTCGGTCGTCATGGAGGTCTCCAGCCACGCCCTGGTCCTCGGCCGTGTCGACGGCTGCGTCTTCGACGTCGCGGTCTTCAACAACCTCAGCCCGGAGCACATGGAGTTCCACTCCGGCATGGAGGACTACTTCCAGGCCAAGGCCCAGCTGTTCACCAAGGCCCGCAGCCGCGCCGGAGTGATCAACTACGACGACGAGTACGGCCGGCGGCTGATCGAGCAGTCCGAGGTACCCGTCACCACCTTCTCCGCCGAGGGCCACCCCGACGCCCACTGGCGCGCCGCGGACGTCGAGGTCGGCCCGCTCGGCTCGACCTTCACCGCCGTCGGCCCGAACGGTGAGTCCGTACGGGCCGCAGCCCCCCTCCCGGGCCCCTTCAACGTGGCCAACGCACTCGCCGCCGTCGTCGCCCTCGCCGTCGCCGGGATCGACCCGCAGACGGCCGCCGACGGCATCGCCGCCGTCCCCGGCGTACCGGGCCGGCTGGAGCGGGTCGACGTGGGCCAGCCCTACCTCGCGGTCGTCGACTACGCCCACAAGACCGACGCCGTGGAGTCGGTGCTGCGTGCCCTCCGCAAGGTGACCGACGGCAAACTGCACGCCGTCCTCGGCTGCGGCGGGGACCGCGACCGGCTCAAGCGCGGCCCCATGGGCGCCGCGGTGGCCCGGTACTCCGACACGGCCGTCCTCACCTCCGACAACCCGCGCTCCGAGGACCCGCTCGCGATCCTCGCCGCCATGCTCGCGGGCGCCGCCGAGGTGCCCGCTCACGAGCGCGGTGATGTGCTGGTCGAGGAGGACCGGGCCAACGCCATCGCGGCCGCAGTCGCCCGCGCGGAGCCGGGTGACACCGTCATCGTGGCCGGCAAGGGCCACGAACTGGGCCAGGACATCGCCGGCGTGATCCGTGCCTTCGACGACCGCCAGGTACTCCGCGAAGCCATCGAGCTCAGTGAGCGAGCCCACAGGCGCGATGCCACGCGCCCCGAGGCAAGCCCACAGCACCGGGACAATCACCAAGACGACCAGGGATGACAGACCGCCATGCGCGCACCAGCCCCACCAAGGCAGCTCTCCCGCACGGCCGGAGGTGATCAGTGATCGCACTGTCCCTCACCGAGATCGCCGGCCTAGTCGGTGGACAGCCGCACGACATACCGGACCCGGACCTGAAGGTCACGGGCCCTGTGGTGATCGACTCCCGTGAGGTGCGGCCCGGCAGCCTCTTCGCCGCGCTCCCCGGGGAGCGCGTGGACGGCCACGACTTCGCCCGAGGGGCGATCGAGGCCGGGGCCACGGCGGTCCTGGCCGCCCGCCCCGTCGGCACCGCGGACGCGCCCGTACCGGCGATCGTCGTACCCGATGTCATCGCCGCCATGGGAACGCTCGCGCGCGCCGTCGTCGAGCGCCTGGACGCCACCGTGGTCGCGCTCACCGGCTCCGCGGGCAAGACCAGCACCAAGGACCTCATCGCGCAGCTGCTCCAGCGCCGCGGCCCCACCGTATGGACGCCGGGCTCACTCAACAACGAGATCGGCCTGCCGCTCACCGCGATGAGCGCCGACGAGGCCACCCTGCACCTGGTGCTGGAGATGGGTGCCCGCGGTAAGGGCCACATCCGGTACCTGACGGACCTCACCCCGCCCCGTATCGGACTCGTGCTCAACGTCGGCACCGCCCATATCGGAGAGTTCGGCGGCCGGGAGCAGATCGCCGAGGCCAAGGGCGAGCTCGTGGAGGCCCTGCCCCCCGCCGACGAGGGCGGGGTGGCGGTGCTCAACGCCGACGACCCCTTCGTGCGCGCCATGGCGTCGCGCACCAAGGCCCGTACCGTCCTGTTCGGCGAGGCCGAGGACGCCGATGTGCGTGCCGGGAATGTCCGGCTCGCCGACGGCGGCCGCCCCGCCTTCACGCTTCACACCCCTACCGGGTGCAGCGAAGTGACCATGCGCCTGTACGGTGAGCACCACGTGTCGAACGCGCTCGCCGCGGCCGCCGTCGCCCATGAGTTGGGCATGTCCGTCGACGAGATCGCCGTGGCGCTCTCCGAGGCGGGGCAGCTCTCCCGCTGGCGGATGGAGGTCACCGAGCGCTCGGACGGCGTGACGGTCGTCAACGACGCCTACAACGCGAACCCCGAGTCCATGCGAGCAGCGCTGCGCGCGCTGGTCGCCATGGGCGCTGCCACACCGGGGCGTCGCACGTGGGCGGTGCTCGGCCCGATGGCCGAGCTGGGCGAGGAGTCACTGGCCGAGCACGACGCGGTCGGGCGGCTGGCCGTCCGGCTCAACGTCAGCAAGCTCGTGGCGGTCGGCGGCCAGGAGGCCGCCTGGCTGGACATGGGCGCCAAGAACGAGGGTTCGTGGGGTGAGGAGTCGGTGCACGTGTCCGACGTGCGGGCAGCGGTCGATCTGCTGCGCAGCGAGCTGCGACCGGGGGACGTCGTGTTGGTGAAGGCATCCAGGTCGGTCGGCCTGGAGCGGCTTGCGCAGGCATTGCTCGACGGTGAGGGTGAGGTCTCCGGCCGATGGGCATGAGGCAGATCCTCTTCTCGGGAGCCATCGGGCTCTTTCTGACCCTGATCGGCACACCGCTGCTGATCAAGCTGCTGGCCCGCAAGGGCTATGGCCAGTACATCCGGGACGATGGTCCGCGGACGCACGGCAGCAAGAAGGGCACGCCCACCATGGGCGGTATCTCCTTCATCCTGGCCACACTGATCGCCTACGCCCTGACGAAGGTGATCACGGGCAGCCAGCCGACCTTCTCGGGCGTGCTGGTGCTCTTCCTGTTCGCCGGTATGGGCCTGGTCGGCTTCCTCGACGACTACATCAAGATCGTCAAGCAGCGCAGCCTGGGCCTGCGGGCCAAGGCCAAGATGGCCGGTCAGCTGATCGTCGGTATCGCCTTCGCGATCCTCGCGCTGAACTTCGCCGACGCGCGCCAGCAGACCCCCGCCTCCGACCGGCTCTCCTTCGTCCAGGACTTCGGCTGGTCCTTCGGCCCGGTGATCTTCGCGATCTGGGCGCTGTTCATGATCCTGGCGATGTCGAACGGCGTGAACCTCACCGACGGTCTCGACGGTCTGGCCACCGGCGCCTCCGTGATGGTCTTCGGCGCCTACACCTTCATCGGCGTCTGGCAGTACCAGGAGTCCTGCGCCAACGCGGAGACGCTCACCAACCCGGCGTCCTGTTTCGAGGTCCGTGATCCGCTCGATCTGGCCGTCGTCGCCTCCGCCCTGATGGGCGCGTGCTTCGGCTTCCTGTGGTGGAACACCTCACCCGCCAAGATCTTCATGGGCGACACCGGTTCGCTCGCGCTCGGCGGCGCGCTCGCGGGCCTGGCCATCTGCTCCCGTACGGAGCTGCTGCTGGCCCTCCTCGGCGGCCTGTTCGTGCTGATCACCATGTCCGTGGTCATCCAGGTCGGCTCGTTCCGGACGACCGGGCGACGGGTCTTCCGGATGGCGCCACTCCAGCACCACTTCGAACTCAAGGGGTGGAGCGAGGTCCTTGTGGTGGTCCGGTTCTGGATCATCCAGGGCATGTGCGTGATCGTCGGCCTCGGCCTCTTCTACGCGGGGTGGCGAGCCTCGTGACCTCCGACGCCGGCGCCCTCGACGTGTCCGACCTCGCCGGACGGCAGGTCACCGTCGCCGGACTCGGCGTCTCCGGGGTCCCCGCGGCGCGTGCGCTGCGGGGCCTCGGGGCCTCGGTGACCGTGGTCAACGGCGGCGACGGCGAAGCGCAGCGCGCCCAGGCGGCCGAACTGGAGCCGCTGGGGATCACGGTCCGCCTCGGCGACGGCGAGACGTTGCCGAAGGGCACCGAGCTGATCGTGACCACCCCCGGGTGGAAGCCCACCAGCCCGCTCTTCCTGGCCGCCGCCGAGGCGAACGTGCCCATCTGGGGCGATGTGGAGCTGGCGTGGCGGCTGCGCGGGGAGGACGCCCCGCCGTGGCTCGCGGTGACCGGCACCAACGGCAAGACGACCACCGTAAGGATGCTGGCCGCCATCCTGGAGGCGGCCGGGCTGCGCACCGCCGCGGTCGGCAACATCGGCGTCTCGCTCCTGGACATCGTGCTGGGCGACGAGCCGTACGACGTGCTGGCCGTCGAGCTCTCCAGCTACCAGCTGCACTGGGCGCCCTCGCTGCGCGTCCACTCCGGGGCGGTGCTCAACCTCGCCCCGGACCACCTCGACTGGCACGGCTCCATGGCGGCCTACGCGGCCGACAAGGGCCGGATCTACGAGGGCAACCAGGTGGCCTGCGTCTACAACGTGGCCGACCCCGCCACCGAGGACCTGGTGCGCGCGGCCGACGTCGAGGAGGGCTGCCGGGCGATCGGCTTCACCCTCGGCACCCCCGGCCCCTCCCAGCTCGGCGTCGTGGAGAACATCCTCGTCGACCGGGCCTTCGTGGCGGACCGGCAGAAGCAGGCGCAGGAGCTCGCCGAGGTCTCCGATGTGAACCCGCCGGCCCCGCACAACATCGCCAACGCCCTCGCGGCGGCGGCCCTGGCCCGCTCCTTCGGCGTCCCGCCGAAGGCCGTACGGGACGGCCTGCGCGCCTTCCGGCCGGATCCGCACCGGGTGGAGCATGTGGCCGACGTCGACGGCGTGGCCTATATCGACGACTCCAAGGCGACCAACACCCATGCCGCGGAGGCGTCGTTGGGCGCCTACGAGCACATCGTGTGGATCGCGGGCGGCCTCGCCAAGGGGGCCACCTTCGACGAGCTCGTCCTCACGGCGGCCGAGCGGCTGCGCGGCGTCGTGCTGATCGGCGCCGACCGCGCACTGATCCGCGAAGCGCTCGCGCGACACGCAGCAGATGTCCCGGTCGTGGACCTCGACCGGACCGACACTGGGGCGATGGCGGCGGCTGTGCGCGAAGCGGCGCGGCTCGCCCGGCCGGGCGATACGGTCCTGATGGCCCCGGCCTGTGCCTCGATGGACATGTTCATCAACTACAACAAGCGGGGCGACGCCTTCGCCGCGGCGGTTCGGGACCTGGCCTCCGGCCGGGTGCCGGACGATCAGTAGCCCGCCGGTCCCCCGGCGAGGACCGCCCGCGCGGGGAAACCGGAGGGGATAAGACCATGACGCCTGACCAGCCCGCCGCCCCGCGCTCCCGGCCGGCCCGCCCCGGCACCGGCCGCCCCGCGCCGCGCCCGGGCGGCACCCCCCGGCTGCGGGAGGCCGTACCGGCGAAGGGCCGGGCGGCGTCCCCGGCCCGTCCGCGTGGCACAGCGGGCGCCTCCCGCCCTCCGCGCCGCCCGTCGGGGGGAAATGCCCTGGACGCGCTGCGCGGGCTGCAGCAGCGCCTCCGGAGGGCCTGGGACCGTCCGCTGACCGCGTACTACCTGCTGCTCGGCGGCTCGCTGCTGATCCTGGTGCTCGGTCTGGTCATGGTCTACTCCGCCTCCCAGATCAAGGCGCTGCAGTCCGGGCTCTCACCGTCGTACTTCTTCCGCAAACAGCTTTTCGCCGCCGCGCTCGGCGGCGCGCTGATGCTGCTCGCCGTGCGGATGCCCATCAAACTGCACCGCGCCTTCGCCTATCCGCTGCTCGCGGTCTCGGTCTTCCTGATGTGTCTGGTGCAGGTCCCGGGCATGGGCATCGCGGTCAACGGCAACCAGAACTGGATCTCCTTCGGCGGCCCGTTCCTCCTCCAGCCCAGTGAGTTCGGCAAGCTGGCGCTCGTCCTGTGGGGCGCCGATCTTCTCGCCCGCAAACAGGACAAGCGGCTGCTGGCCCAGTGGAAACACCTGCTGGTCCCGCTGGTGCCCGCCACCGGCATGCTGCTCGGCCTGATCATGCTGGGCGGGGACATGGGCACCGCGATCATCCTCACGGCGATCCTTTTCGGCCTGCTTTGGCTGGCCGGCGCCCCCACCCGGCTCTTCGTGGGCGTCCTCGCCTTCGCCGGGGCCATCGGCATGCTGCTGATCAAGACCAGCGCCAACCGGATGTCCCGGCTCGCCTGTATCGGCGCCACCGAGCCCGGTGCCCACGATCAGTGCTGGCAGGCCGTCCACGGGATCTACGCGCTCGCCAACGGCGGCTGGTTCGGATCCGGACTCGGGGCAAGCATGGAGAAATGGGGTGAACTACCCGAACCGCATACCGACTTCATCTTCGCCATTACCGGGGAGGAACTCGGCCTGGCGGGGACGCTGTCGGTTCTCGTTCTCTTCGCGGCTCTAGGCTATGCGGGTATCCGCGTGGCCGGACGCACGGAGGACCCCTTCGTGAGGTACGCCGCGGGAGGTGTGACCACCTGGATCACGGCCCAGGCCGTGGTCAATATCGGTGCGGTGCTCGGTCTGCTGCCGATCGCCGGTGTTCCGCTCCCGCTGTTCTCCTACGGAGGGTCCGCCCTGCTGCCGACCATGTTCGCCGTCGGCCTGCTGATCGCCTTCGCACGGGCTGAGCCCGGTGCGCGAGCGGCGCTGGCCATGCGGCAGCCTGCTTTGCGGAAGAAGCTGGCTCGGGTGAGACGGAAGACGATGCGACGGCCCGTCAAGAGGCGGCCGTCCGGAGAGCGGTGAATTTCGGTGCATGTCGTACTCGCCGGTGGGGGGACCGCCGGCCACATCGAGCCAGCGCTCGCCCTCGCGGACGCCCTGCGCAGGCAGGACCCCACCGTGGGGATCACGGCGCTCGGAACGGAGCGTGGGCTCGAGACCCGGCTCGTACCGGAGCGTGGCTATGAACTCGGGCTCATCCCGGCCGTACCGCTGCCGCGCAAGCCCACCCCCGAGCTGATCACCGTCCCCGGGCGGCTGCGCGGCACCATCAAGGCCGCCGAGCAGATCCTGGAGCGCACCAAGGCCGACTGTGTCGTCGGCTTCGGCGGCTATGTGGCCCTGCCCGGATACCTGGCGGCCAAGCGGCTCGGAGTGCCGATCGTCGTGCACGAGGCCAACGCCCGTCCCGGGCTGGCCAACAAGATCGGCTCGCGCTACGCCAAGTACGTGGCGGTCTCCACCCCCGACAGCAAGCTCCGCAACGCCCGCTACGTCGGCATCCCGCTGCGCCGCTCCATCGCCACCCTCGACCGGGCGGCGGTCCGCCCCGAGGCCCGCGCGGCCTTCGGGCTCGACCAGAACCTGCCGACGCTGCTGGTCTCCGGCGGTTCGCAGGGCGCGCGGCGGCTCAACGAGGTGGTCCAGGCGGTGGCGCCTTTCCTGCAGCGGGCCGGGATCCAGGTGCTGCACGCGGTCGGTCCGAAAAACGAATTGCCGCATGTGGACAACATGCCCGGAATGCCGCCGTACATCCCGGTATCGTACCTGGACCGGATGGACCTCGCGTATGCCGCGGCCGACATGATGCTCTGCCGCGCGGGCGCGATGACCGTCGCCGAACTGTCCGCCGTCGGGCTCCCGGCCGCCTACGTCCCCCTGCCGATCGGCAACGGCGAACAGCGGCTCAACGCCCAGCCGCTGGTCAAGGAGGGCGGCGGACTGCTGGTCGACGACGCCGAGCTGAGCCCGGAGTGGGTGCAGGGCAATGTGCTCCCGGTGCTCGGCGACCCGCACCGGCTGTACGAGATGTCCCGGCGGGCCGCCGAGTTCGGCCGCAGGGACGCCGACGAGCTGCTGGTCGGCATGGTGTACGAGGCGATCAGCGCACGCCGCCAGGCGTGAGAAGGCAGGGAGCGTGGCCGGACCGTCGACCGCCGAGCGCGGCGCACGAGGGACGACTCCGTCCGGCCCGCCCCCACGCTTCCTCCGGGCGCGCCGCAGGTTCCGGCTGCCCGGCCGCCGCCCCCTGGTGGTGACGGCGGTGGCGGTGACCCTGCTCGGCGCCGGCGCGGTCTGGCTGCTGTACGGCTCGAGCTGGCTGCGGGCCGAGCGGGTGCGGGTCGCCGGTGCCGGGGTCCTCACCGCCGAGGAGGTGCGCTCCGCCGCCGACGTTCCGCTGAACACCCCGATGGTCGCGGTGGACACGGCCGCGATCGAACACCGGTTGCGTGAGCGGCTGCCGCGGATTGCAAAAGTGGACGTATCCCGGTCATGGCCGCACACCATCAGTCTGGTAGTGACAGAACGCAGGCCCGAAGCCATTGTCGAAGAGGGCGGGAAGTTCCATGAAGTGGACGCCGCGGGAGTCCGGTTCTCGACCGTGAGCAAGCGTCCGAAGGGGGTTCCGGTGCTGGAAATGGAGCCGGACCGGTCGCCGAGTTCGCGCCATTTCGGCCCCGCCGGACTGCGTCGCGAGGCGGTCCGGGTGGTCACCCAACTCCCCGAGAAGGTCCGCCAGGACACCCGTTCCCTGCGGGTCCGCTCGTACGATTCGATCACCCTGGAGCTGACCGGAGGCCGTACCATCGCCTGGGGGAGCGGAGAGCGAGGCGAGGCGAAGGCGAAGACACTCACCGCACTGATGAAAGCGCAGCCGGACGCGGACCACTTCGACGTCAGTGCGCCGAGCGCCCCCGCGGTGTCTCGCAGTTGACCTGATAGCGGCAGGCCAGCACCCTGGTTGGCTAGCCCACTGGGTGATCACATAGGGTGAAAAGAAAAGCGGGAGGTTCGGCGTGTTCATTGAACGTGCGCCACTTGTCGACTTAGTGTCCTGTTCCGAAGAGTCCGGGAAACAGAGGCACTGGTAACCCTAAACTTCAGCGTTAGGGTTGGGGTCGGCAATCGGAACCGTCCCATTCGGCATCAGTCGGCGCACCGCGGCAACGGCGGGGTGGCGACACGTAACTCGAGGCGAGAGGCCTTCGACGTGGCAGCACCGCAGAACTACCTCGCAGTCATCAAGGTCGTCGGCATCGGCGGCGGTGGCGTGAATGCCATCAACCGGATGATCGAGGTCGGGCTCAAGGGCGTCGAGTTCATCGCGATCAACACCGATGCGCAGGCCCTGCTGATGAGTGACGCGGACGTCAAACTGGACGTCGGACGTGAGCTCACCCGGGGCCTTGGAGCCGGCGCCAACCCGGATGTCGGCCGTAAGGCCGCCGAGGATCACCGTGAGGAGATCGAGGAGGTCCTCAAGGGGGCCGACATGGTCTTCGTGACCGCGGGCGAGGGCGGTGGCACGGGCACCGGCGGTGCGCCGGTGGTCGCCAATATCGCGCGTTCGCTGGGGGCCCTGACGATCGGTGTGGTCACCCGCCCGTTCACCTTCGAGGGCCGTCGCCGTGCCAATCAGGCCGAGGACGGCATCGCGGGTCTGCGGGACGAGGTCGACACCCTCATCGTGATCCCGAACGACCGGCTGCTGTCCATTTCGGACCGTCAGGTGAGCGTGCTCGACGCGTTCAAGTCGGCCGACCAGGTGCTGCTGTCGGGTGTTCAGGGCATCACCGATCTGATCACCACCCCGGGTCTGATCAACCTCGACTTCGCGGACGTCAAGTCCGTGATGTCCGAGGCCGGATCGGCGCTCATGGGCATCGGCTCGGCCCGCGGCGACGACCGCGCGGTGGCCGCGGCCGAGATGGCGATCTCCTCGCCGCTGCTGGAGGCGTCCATCGACGGCGCCCGGGGCGTGCTGCTCTCCATCTCCGGCGGTTCCGACCTCGGTCTGTTCGAGATCAACGAGGCCGCCCAGCTGGTGAGCGAGGCCGCCCACCCCGAGGCCAACATCATCTTCGGCGCGGTGATCGACGACGCGCTCGGCGACGAGGTCCGGGTCACCGTGATCGCGGCCGGCTTCGACGGCGGTCAGCCGCCCGCCAAGAACCGCGACAAGGTGCTGGGTTCCTACAGCGGCAGCCGCGAGGAGGGATCCGGCAGCTCCGCCGGCCGCCCGTCCGGCCAGGAGAACAGCCGCCCGTCCTTCGGCGGGCTCGGCAGCGTCACCCCGCGCGAGGAGGAGTCCGCCCCGGCGGACCCGGCTCCGGTCGCCGAGGTGCCGCCGCCCCCGGTGCCCACCCCGCACCCCCAGGTCCCGCCGGCCCGTCCGTACCCGGAGAGCCAGGCCGAGGAGCTGGACGTCCCGGACTTCCTGAAGTGAGCCGTCCGGCATGGCTCGACGGCGACCCTGAAGTGAATCAGACGTGATAGCGCAACAGCACGACGCGAGCGGCGCGCACTTCGCCTTCACCGACCGGTGGGGCGGGGTGAGCGCCGCTCCGTATGACGAGCTCAATCTCGGCGGGGCGGTCGGCGACGACCCCCAGGCCGTACGGACCAACCGCGAACTGGCCGCCAAGGCGATGGGCCTGGACCCGGCGGCCGTCGTATGGATGAACCAGGTGCACGGCCGGGATGTCGCGGTGGTCGACGGACCGTGGTCGGACGATGAGATTCCGGCGGTGGACGCGGTGGTGACGCGGCGTCGGGGGCTCGCCCTGGCCGTCCTCACCGCCGACTGCACCCCGGTGCTGCTGGCTGATCCGGTGGCCGGGATCGTCGGCGCCGCCCACGCGGGCCGGCCGGGACTGGTCGCCGGAGTGGTCCCGGCGGTGGTCAGGGCGATGACCGAACAGGGCGCCGAGACCGCCCGGATCGTCGCCCGCACCGGCCCCGCGGTCTGCGGACGCTGCTACGAGGTTCCCGCGGACATGCGCGCCGATGTCGCGCAGAGCGTGCCGGAGGCGTGGGCCGAGACCCGGTGGGGTACCCCGGCGGTGGATGTGGCGGCCGGTGTACGGGCCCAACTGGCCCGTGCCGGTGTGCGGATGGACGAGAAGGATGGACAATCTCACATCTGCACCCTGGAGTCGGCGGACCACTTCTCGTACCGGCGCGAGCACACCACGGGGCGGCTCGCGAGCTACGTCTGGTTGGGCGGCTGAGCTGTGACGGATCGCAAGACGGAACTGGCCGCGAATCTGGCCCGGGTGACGGAACGTATCTCTGCCGCCTGCGCCGAGGCCGGTCGCAAGCGCGAAGAGGTGACCCTGATCGTGGTCACCAAGACCTATCCGGCGAGCGATGTCCGTTTGCTCGCGGAACTCGGCGTACGGCATGTCGCCGAGAACCGCGACCAGGAAGCCGCCCCCAAAGCTGCGGAATGCGCGGATCTGCCGTTGATCTGGCACTTTGTCGGGCAATTGCAGACCAATAAGGTGCGTTCCGTATCCAGTTATGCCGATGTGGTGCAATCTGTCGATCGTAAGCGATTGGTCGACGCGCTCTCCCGTGCGGCTGTGGGGGCCGCGCGGGAGATGGGCGTTCTGATTCAGGTCGCGCTCGACGCGGACTCCGATGAACGGGGAGCGCGCGGGGGCGTGGGACCGGGCGGAGTGGAACGGCTCGCGGAGTCCGTGGCCGAGGCCGAAGGACTCCGGCTCGACGGACTGATGACCGTCGCCCCGCTGGCGGGCCCCTACGAGGGGCGGCCGCGGGCGGCGTTCGACCGGCTGATGGAAATCTCATCCCGCCTGCGCGTGGCTCATCCGGCTGCGAACATGGTCTCGGCGGGGATGAGCTCGGACCTCGAGGAAGCCGTGGCGGCGGGAGCGACACATGTGCGCGTCGGCACTGCGGTACTCGGAGTCCGACCCAGCCTCCGGTAACGTCGCGAAGAAGTCGGACCACAGCAGAAAATATGGTCATTCCCGTCAAAAGGCGGGCTGGCCACGTGGATCCATGGCATCCGGTGGCGGAGCCGATCCACCACAGAGCGGAGGACGCAGAGAATGGCCGGCGCGATGCGCAAGATGGCGGTCTACCTCGGCCTCGTGGAGGACGATGGGTACGACGGCCGGGGATTCGACCCCGACGACGACTTCGAGCCCGAGCCGGAGCCCGAACGGGAGCGGGACCGTCGGCGGCATCAGGTAGTGGAGACCGAACCGCGGCCGGAAAGGGGCGAATCTGTGCGAGTCGTCCACCCTCCCGCACAACGTGAACCGGCTCCTCTTGCGGTGGAAACCGGGCGACCCGCGCGAATTGCCCCCGTGGCATCCATCACACCTGAACGTCAGAACTTGGAGAAGAACGCGCCAGTGATCATGCCCAAGGTTGTGTCCGAGCGGGAGCCGTACCGCATCACCACACTGCACCCCCGGACCTACAACGAGGCCCGTACTATCGGGGAACACTTCCGTGAGGGCACTCCCGTGATCATGAATCTGACGGAGATGGACGACACGGATGCGAAGCGACTTGTCGACTTTGCCGCCGGTCTGGTGTTCGGTCTCCATGGGAGCATTGAGCGGGTGACGCAGAAGGTGTTCCTGTTGTCTCCTGCTAACGTCGATGTCACGGCGGAGGACAAGGCCCGTATCGCAGAGGGCGGGTTCTTCAACCAGAGCTGAGACGCAAAAACGGCAAACCGGCAACACCGAGTCATCCGAGGCCGAAAGGCCGAGTACGAACCAGGGGAGAGGGACGCGCGGGATGGGCATCGCACTACAGGTGATCTACATCGCGCTCTACTGCTACCTGATCGTGCTGATCTTCAGGCTCGTGATGGACTATGTCTTCCAGTTCGCGCGCTCGTGGCAACCCGGTAGGGCGATGGTGGTCATCCTCGAGGCCACCTACACTGTCACCGATCCGCCACTCAAGCTGCTGCGGCGGTTCATTCCGCCGCTGCGTCTCGGGGGTGTGGCGCTCGACCTGTCCTTCTTCGTGCTGATGATCATCGTCTGGATCCTGATCACCGTCGTGAGCAATTTTGCGAGCAGGGTGTGAACGATACGGTCTTGCCGATTGCCGACGACTACGTTGAGGTGAAGTAGAGATGCCGTTGACCCCCGAGGACGTGCGGAACAAGCAGTTCACGACCGTCCGCCTCCGAGAAGGCTATGACGAGGACGAGGTCGATGCCTTCCTCGACGAGGTCGAAGCCGAACTGACCCGGCTGCTACGGGAGAACGAGGACCTGCGCGCCAAGCTGGCCGCGGCGACCCGTGCCGCCGCCCAGAGTCAGCAACAAGGTATGCGCAAGCCTCCCGAACAGCAGGAGAGGCCCGGCGCACCTGTGCCCGCCGCCATATCCGGACCGCAGCCGGTGCCGCCCGGCCAGCAGCAGATGGGTGGTCCGCCCCAACTCCCGGGCGGAGCCCCGCAGCTGCCGGCGGGTCCGATGGGCCAGAACGGCCCCGGACCGATGCAGCAGGGCGGACCCGGTCCGATGCAGCAGGGCGGGCCTGGCCCGATGCAGCAGGGCGGACCCGGCCCCATGGGTCAGAACGGTCCGATGGGCCAGAACGGCCCCATGGGTCCCGGCGGTCCCATGGGTGGCCCGATGGGCGGTCCCGGTGGTCCTGGCGGCCCCGGCGGCCCGCAGCTGCCCCAGCCGGGCCAGGGCCCGGGCGGCGACAGCGCCGCACGCGTGCTCTCGCTCGCGCAGCAGACCGCCGACCAGGCGATCGCGGAGGCCCGTTCCGAGGCCAACAAGATCGTCGGCGAGGCCCGTAGCCGCGCCGAGGGCCTGGAGCGGGACGCCCGCGCCAAGGCCGACGCGCTGGAGCGGGACGCGCAGGAGAAGCACCGTGTCGCGATGGGTTCCTTGGAGTCCGCTCGTGCCACGCTCGAGCGCAAGGTCGAGGATCTGCGCGGCTTCGAGCGCGAGTACCGCACGCGGCTGAAGTCGTACCTGGAGAGCCAGCTGCGCCAGCTGGAGAACCAGGCCGACGACTCGCTCGCCCCGCCGCGTACCCCGGCGACCGCTTCGCTGCCGCCGTCCCCGTCGATGAGCGGTTCCATGGCCTCGGCCGGCGCCGGCTCGATGGGCGGCCACACCATGGGTGGCAACCAGACCATGGGCGGCCACAACCAGAACGGCGGAGCGCCGTCCTACGGTGGGCAGCAGCAGATGTCTCCCGCGATGACCCAGCCGATGGCACCGGTGCGGCCGCAGAGTCCGCAGCCGATGCAGCAGGCGCCGAGCCCGATGCGGGGCTTCCTCATCGACGAGGACGACAACTGACGCGGGCCGCGTAGCGCGGAGCGTTCGGCAATCACAAGGGCCGGGCCCGGGAGCATTGAGCTCCCGGGCCCGGCCCTTTGCCGTGCGGGTGGGGTGGCGACCCCGGACGCCCTTCGGGCGTGTCTCAAGCGCCGGACGGGCTGATTCCAGCCCGTCCGGCGCTTGAGGACCGGGGTCCCGGGCGGGCCCCCGGTACGGGAACCCTCGCCCGAGCGTTACGCCTTGCGGAGGCGGAACGTCAGGCCCAGGGGGGCGTCCTCGAAGGGCGTGCCGTACGCGGAGTCGGCCTCGCCCGCGGCGAAGTCGGTCGCGAGGACCTCATCCGCGATCAGCCCCGCGTGATCCGTCAGCGCCTGCCGCAGCTCCTCGTCCGCCGTCTCCCACCGCAGCGCGATCCGGTCGGCCACGTCCAGCCCGCTGTTCTTACGGGCCTCCTGGATCAGCCGGATCGCGTCACGGGCGAGACCCGCGCGGCGCAGCTCCGGGGTGATCTCCAGGTCGAGGGCGACCGTGGCGCCCGCGTCGGAGGCGACCGACCAGCCCTCGCGCGGGGTCTCGGTGATGATGACCTCGTCGGGGGAGAGGGCCACCGTCTCGCCGTCCACCACGACCGACGCGTTCCCCTCGCGCAGCGCGACCGACAGCGCGGCCGCGTCCGCCTCCGCGATCGCCTTGGCGACCGGCTGGGTGCCCTTGCCGAACCGCTTGCCCAGGGCGCGGAAGTTGGCCTTCGCCGTGGTGTCGACCAGCGAGCCGCCGACCTCGCTCAGCGAGGCGAGCGAGGAGACGTTCAGCTCCTCCTCGATCTGGGCGCGCAGTTCGGCGCCCAGGGTTTCGAAGCCGGCCGCCGCGACCAGCGCGCGCGAGAGCGGCTGGCGCGTCTTCACACCGGACTCCGCCCGGGTCGCGCGCCCCAGCTCCACCAGGCGCCGCACCAGCGCCATCTGGGCCGAGAGGGCCGGGTCGATCATCGACCGGTCCGGCTTCGGCCAGCTGGTCAGGTGCACGGAGGCGGGGGCCTCCGGGACCACCGGGACGACCAGGTCCTGCCAGACCCGCTCGGTGATGAAGGGCACCAGGGGCGCCATCAGCCGGGTGACGGTCTCGATGACATCGTGCAGGGTGCGCAGCGCGGCGGCGTCGCCCTGCCAGAAGCGGCGGCGGGAGCGGCGCACGTACCAGTTGGACAGATCGTCGACGAAGGCCGACAGCAGCTTTCCGGCGCGCTGGGTGTCGTACGCCTCCAGGGACTCGGTGACCTGCTCGGTGAGCGTGCCCAGCTCGCCCAGCAGCCAGCGGTCCAGCAGCGGCCGCTCGGCCGGGGCCGGGTCGGCCGCGGACGGCGCCCAGCCCGAGGTGCGGGCGTACAGCGCCTGGAAGGCGACCGTGTTCCAGTAGGTGAGCAGCGTCTTGCGCACGACCTCCTGGATGGTGCCGTGGCCCACCCGCCGGGCCGCCCACGGCGAGCCGCCCGCGGCCATGAACCAGCGCACCGCGTCCGCGCCGTGCTGATCCATCAGCGGGATCGGCTGAAGGATGTTGCCCAGGTGCTTGGACATCTTGCGGCCGTCCTCGGCCAGGATGTGACCGAGGCAGACCACGTTCTCGTACGAGGACTTGTCGAAGACGAGCGTGCCGACCGCCATCAGCGTGTAGAACCAGCCGCGGGTCTGGTCGATGGCCTCGGAGATGAACTGCGCCGGGTAGCGGCTCTCGAAGAGCTCCTTGTTCCGGTACGGGTAGCCGTACTGCGCGAACGGCATCGAGCCCGAGTCGTACCAGGCGTCGATCACCTCGGGCACCCGCTCGGCCGTCAGCGAGCAGCCGTCGGCGGTGCAGGTGAAGGTGATGTCGTCGATGTACGGGCGGTGCGGGTCCAGACCGCTCTGGTCGGTGCCGGTCAGCTCGGAGAGCTCGGCGAGGGAGCCGACGCAGGTGAGATGGGACTCGGCGCAGCGCCAGATGGGCAGCGGGGTGCCCCAGTAGCGGTTGCGCGACAGCGCCCAGTCGATGTTGTTATTGAGCCAGTCGCCATAGCGCCCGGTCTTGACCGATTCGGGATACCAGTTGGTCTTCTCGTTCTCCCGCAACAGCGCGTCCTTGATCGCGGTGGTGCGGATGTACCAGGACGGCTGGGCGTAGTAGAGCAGCGCGGTGTGGCAGCGCCAGCAGTGCGGGTAGCTGTGCTCGTACGGCACATGCCGGAACAGCAGCCCGCGCTCCTTCAAGTCCGCCGTGAGCGCCTCGTCGGCCTTCTTGAAGAACTGGCCGCCGATCAGGTCGAGACCCTCTTCGAAGGTGCCGTCGGGGCGGACCGGGTTGACCACCGGCAGGCCGTAGGCACGGCAGGTCAGCAGGTCGTCCTCGCCGAAGGCGGGGGACTGGTGGACCAGACCGGTGCCGTCCTCGGTCGTCACATAGTCGGCGTTGACGACGTAGTGCGCGTCGGGGATCTCCACCAGCTCGAAGGGGCGCCGATAGGTCCAGCGCTCCATCTCGGCCCCGGTGAAGGATTCCCCGGTGACGGTCCAGCCCTCGCCGAGCGCCTGCCCGACCAGCGGCTCGGCGACGACCAGCTTCTCCTCGCCGTTGGTGGCGACCACATAGCGCACCTGCGGATGCGCGGCCACGGCGGTGTTGGAGACCAGGGTCCACGGCGTGGTCGTCCACACCAGCAGCGCCGCCTCGCCCGCCAGCGGGCCCGAGGTCAGCGGGAAGCGGACGAAGACCGAGGGGTCGACGACCGTCTCGTAGCCCTGGGCCAGCTCGTGGTCGGACAGCCCGGTGCCGCAGCGCGGGCACCAGGGGGCGACCCGGTGGTCCTGGACCAGCAGCCCCTTGTTGAAGATCTCCTTCAGGGACCACCACACCGACTCGATATAGCCGGGGTTCATGGTCCAGTAGGCGCCGTCGAGGTCGGTCCAGAAGCCCATCCGCGTGGTGAGCTCGGCGAAGGCGTCGGTGTGCCGGGTGACGGACTCCCGGCACTTGGCGTTGAACTCGGCGATGCCGTACGCCTCGATGTCCTTCTTGCCGTTGAAGCCCAGCTCCTTCTCGACCGCCAGCTCGACCGGCAGGCCGTGGCAGTCCCAGCCCGCCTTGCGGTCGACGTGGTAGCCCCGCATGGTGCGGAAGCGCGGGAAGACGTCCTTGAAGACGCGGGCCTCGATGTGGTGGGCGCCCGGCATGCCGTTCGCGGTCGGGGGGCCCTCGTAGAAGACCCACTCGGGCCGCCCCTCGGACTGCTCGAGACTACGGGAGAAGATCTTGTTCTCCCGCCAGAAGTCGAGCACGGCGTGCTCGAGGGCGGGCAGGTCGACCTGGGCGGGCACCTGGCGGTACTGCGGCGTCATCGGGGCTCTTCTTCCTCCGGCGGACACGTGCTCTTCCGTTTCCGTCGGAGGGACGAGAGCCGTGCGCTCCCGCGGTACCACCCTCCTTGACCGGCAGCTGGTCGGCTCCCGGCCCCCTCATTGGGATCGCGATGCCGGTTCTACTGACCCAGTGCGGGCGTTCTTCCGGCGGCTCCGGGGTGATCCTTCACATCGCGCTCGCCCCCGGGCTCACACCGTCCCCGGGTCGCTCTGGGCCGCCTACGACGCTACTCGTCCCCATCCACGCCTCTCGCTGCGCCCCAGTGTACGGGGCCGGGGGGACAGGGGCCGACCGAATGCCGCACTGCGCCGAGTGGGGGACGGCCGGCTCCGGGGATTGGCCCGAATGCCGATACGCCGGGTGTCGTGGCCACGGCCGTCACACTCGGTCACCGGTGGGTGCCGGATTCCGGACGGATTACCGGACGCGGTGTGGGGCACAAAGGTGGGGACCGGGTTGTCGTACGGGCAAGCCGGGCGAATCGGGCGGCGTGCCCCGTTGCCGCCCGCCCGGAGTCGATTTATCGTTCCGGAACGATTCGCGCGCAAGATCACAATATGTGAAGGGGCCGCGGCCATGGTGGCGAGAAAGACCGCCGTGCAGAAGAGCACGGCGAAGGCGACGAAGGCCGCGCCCGGCAAGAAGAGCGCCTCGGGCAAGAAGGCCGTCAACAACAAGACCGCGGCCCCCGCCGGAGCCGCCGCGCAAGGCGCCGCCAAGGCGGCCAGGAAGAGCGCCCCGAGGAAGAACTCGGAGACGCCCACCAGGAAGCACGCATCCGCCAAGACGGTCGCGCCGACCGAGGAGGGCGTGACCGGGGAGACCGTGGCCGGGGCCACGGCCGGTAAGACCACGGCCAGGAAGGCCGCGCCCGCCGACAAGGCGGTGCCCGCGAAGAAGACGGGAGCCAGGAAAGTGGTTGCGAAGAAGACTCCGGGTGGTGCGCCGACCGACAAGAAGGCCACGACGACCGCGCCCCCCTTGCCCAAGGCCCGTGCGGCGGGCGCGCCCGTCGACCCCAGCGAGCTCGCCGTCCGCCCGGGCGAGGACCCCTGGTCCGCCGAGGAGGTGGACGAGGCGCGCGCCGGGCTGCTGACCGAGGCCGGCCGGCTGCGCACCGAGATCCTCGCCTCCGAGCAGGCGATCACCGGGCTGATGCGCGACTCCGGCGACGGTGCCGGTGACGACCAGGCCGACACCGGCACCAAGAACATCACGCGCGAGCACGAGATGGCCCTGGCCGGAAACGCCCGCGAGATGCTGCTGCAGACCGAGCGGGCCCTGGACCGGCTGGACACCGGCACCTACGGCCTGTGCGAGAACTGCGGCAATGCGATCGGCAAGGCCCGGATGCAGGCGTTCCCCAGGGCCACGCTGTGCGTCGAGTGCAAGCAGCGCCAGGAGCGGCGCTGACGCCCGTACGCATGTGCCGTACCCTCGTCCCTCACAGGGGGAGACTGGCCCGGACGAGTTGAGGGACTCACGTGACAGAGGCGGAGCAGGCCATCGGTACGCCGGATGCGGGGAAGGCAGAGGAGGGTGCCGGGACCAGCGCTGCCGGAGCCGATGAGGCCGTGGCGGGCAGGGGGAAGCGGCGCGTCGGCGTGCTCCTTACGGTCGCGGCGCTGGCCTATGTGATCGACCTGGTCAGCAAGCTGGCCGTGGTCGCGAAGCTGGAGCACCACGCTCCGGTCGAGGTGATCGGCACCTGGCTGCAGTTCGAGGTGATCCGCAACCGGGGGGCGGCCTTCGGCTTCGGCGAGGCCATGACCATCGTCTTCACGGTGATCGCGGTCGGCGTCATCGTGGTGATCGCGCGGCTGGCCCGCAAGCTCCACAGCCTGCCCTGGGCCGTCGCGCTCGGCCTGCTGCTCGGCGGCGCCTTCGGCAATCTCACCGACCGGATCTTCCGGGCGCCCGGGGACTTCCAGGGGGCGGTCGTGGACTTCATCGCCCCCTCCCACTTCGCGGTCTTCAACCTCGCCGACTCGGCGATCGTCTGCGGCGGCTTCCTGATCGTGATCCTGTCCTTCCGCGGGCTGGACCCGGACGGCACGGTCCACAAGGACTGACCGGCTCCCGGCGGACGGTATCCGACGGGCGTACGAACCGGTGCCCGCGGTCCGGCATACTCGTCGGGTGAGTACGATTCCCGAGATCCGCACCCTGCCCGTACCGGACGGTCTGGAGGGCGAGCGCGTCGACGCCGCGATCGCCCGCATGTTCGGCTTCTCCCGGACCAAGGCGGCCGAGCTGGCCGCCGCCGGAAAGGTGCAGCTCGACGGCAGCGTCGCCGGGAAGTCCGACCGGGTCTCCGGGGGTGCCTGGCTCGAGGTCGAGATGCCGCAGGCCGCGCCGCCGGTGCGGGTCGTCGCCGAGCCCGTCGAGGGCATGGAGATCGTGCACGACGACGAGGACATCGTGGTCGTCTCCAAGCCGGTCGGCGTCGCCGCCCACCCCAGCCCCGGCTGGACCGGCCCCACCGTGATCGGCGGTCTCGCGGCCGCCGGCTTTCGCGTCTCCACCTCGGGCGCCGCCGAGCGCCAGGGGATCGTGCACCGGCTGGACGTCGGCACCTCCGGGCTCATGGTCGTCGCCAAGTCCGAGCTGGCGTACTCCGTGCTCAAGCAGGCCTTCCGCGAGCGCACCGTGGACAAGCGCTACCACGCGCTGGTCCAGGGCCACCCGGACCCGCTGAGCGGCACCATCGACGCCCCGATCGGGCGCCATCCGCAGCACGACTACAAGTGGGCGGTGACGGCGGACGGCAAGCCGAGCGTCACCCACTACGACCTCATCGAGGCGTTCCGGGCCGCGAGCCTGCTGGACATCAAGCTGGAGACCGGCCGCACCCACCAGATCCGGGTGCATATGGCGGCCCACCGCCACCCCTGCGTCGGCGACCTCACCTACGGCGCGGACCCGACGCTCGCCAAGCGGCTGAAGCTGACCCGGCAGTGGCTGCACGCCATGCGGCTCGGCTTCGAGCACCCCGCGCACGGCCAGTGGGTCGAGTTCGAGAGCGCCTACCCGGACGATCTGCGCGGGGCGCTGGACATCGTGAGGGCCGAGAGCGCGTGATCGAGGTCGTGACCGACGGGGACCTGTCCGGCTGCTTCGCGGTCCGCCGGGAGGTCTTCGTGGTGGAGCAGCGGATCCCCGAGGAGGAGGAGATGGACGCGTACGACGCGCACGCCGTCCACCTCCTGGCCACCGACGGCGAGGGCCGCCCGGTGGGCACCGCGCGCTTTCTGCACGGGGCCGCCGCGGACAAGAAGTACGCCCACGCCGGTGTCGACGGCGCCACCACCGCCGTTCTCGGCCGCCTCGCGGTGGCCGGGGCGGCGCGGGGCACGGGGCTGGGGGCCGAGCTGGTGCGGGCCGTCGAGGCGGAGGCCCACCGGCGCGGTCTGGCCGAGGTCTATCTGGAGGCCCAGACCCATGCGCTCGGCTTCTACGAGCGGCTGGGCTACGAGGCGTTCGGCCCCGAGTTCGACGAGGGCAGCGGCATCCCCCACCGCGCGATGCGACGGCCGCTGTAGCTGCCTGACGGCACCCTCACCGTGTGCGCGGGGTGTCCTTGCGGAGCCCGTCCTCGAAGCGGGCGAGACGGTCGTGACCGCCGTGGCGGTCGTGGAGGTCTCGGCCCCGCTCGTGCTCCAGCCGTGCCAGCGGGGGCTGGGCGGCCGGGGCGGTGGCGATGCGCGGCAGGGCGTGCGGATGGGCGTCCCGCAGCCACGTGATCATCTTCTCGCGCACCTCGCAGCGCACGGTCCAGGCGTCGTCCGGGTCCCGCGCGGTGATCAGCGCCCGCACCACGATGGTGCTCGGGGTGGTGTCCGTCACCACCAGGTTCCAGTCCCGGCCGTCCCAGGCCGGGGACTTCTGCACGATCTCGCGCAGCCGCTCTCGCATCTCCTCGATCGGCGCCGTGTGGTCGAGGTGGAACAGGACGGTGGCCACCTTCTGGGTGCCGCCCCGCGACCAGTTCTCGAACGGCTTGTTTGTGAAGTACGACACCGGCATGGTGATCCGGCGCTCGTCCCAGGTCCGTACGGACAGGAAGGTCAGCGTGATCTCCTCGACCGTGCCCCACTCGCCGTCCACGACCACCGTGTCGCCGATCCGCACCATGTCGCCGAAGGCGATCTGCAGCCCCGCGAAGAGGTTCCCCAGCGTGGACTGGGCGGCGACACCGGCGACCACACCGAGGATCCCGGCGGAGGCCAGCATGGAGGTGCCGACCGTGCGCATCGCCGGGAAGGTCAGCAGCATGGCGGAGACCGCCACCACGCCGACGATCGCGGCCACCACCCGCTGGATCAGCGTCACCTGGGTGCGCACCCGGCGCACCCGCGCGGCGTCGTGCGCACTGGAGGCGTAGCGGAAGTAGGAGGACTCCACGACCGCCGAGGAGACCCGCACCACGAGCCACGCCGTCGCCGCGATCAGCACCAGCGCGAGCAGCCTGCCGATCGCCGACTCATGCTCCTGGACAACCCTCGCCTGCGTCTTGTCGTACGAACCGCTCAGCAGCGCCGTGCACACGGTCACCTGCAGCGGAAGCCGGCAGCGCCGCAGATGGCCCCACAAGGGGGTCTCGGGATGCCGGGCATCGACCCTCCGCAGCAGCCAGTCGACGGCCCAGCCGATGAACAGCGTGATGGCCAGTGAGCCGCCGATGACGACGAGCGGACGCAGCACGTCCTCCATGGACACCTACCTCATCCTTCCCTCAGGGAGACTCCGGGTGTCCTGTCCCGCCTTCCCCGGATCCGGTGTCCTCAGACCGGTACTGGCACGATGGGAGGGGGCGATCCACGGAAAGGAAAGTGACAGCGGTGGCCGATACCTCGACGATTGTTCTGTTCCACTCCGCGTACGGGCTGCGGCCCGCCGTACAGGAGGCGGCCGACCGACTGCGTGCGGCCGGGCACGAGGTGGTCGTGCCGGACCTGTACGAGGGGCAGACCGCCGAAACCGTCGAGGACGGCATGGTGATCAAGGAGCGGATCGGCCGCGACGAGCTGCTGAAACGGGCCATCACCGCCGCCGCGCCCTACTCGGACCGCGGGCTGGTCTACGCCGGTTTCTCGCTCGGCGGCGCCCTGGCGCAGAACCTGGCGCTGGCCGACGACAAGGCGCGCGGACTGCTTCTGCTGCACGGCACTTCGGACATCGCCGACGACACCACGGTCGATGAGCTGCCGGTGCAGCTGCACGTGGCCGACCCCGACCCGTTCGAGCCACACGACTGGCTCAACGCCTGGTACCTGCGGATGCGGCGGGCCGGCGCCGATGTGGAGGTCTTCCGCTACGCCGGGGCCGGCCACATCTTCACCGACCCCGAGCTGCCGGACTACGACAAGGAGGCCGCCGAGGCCACCTGGCGGGTGGCGCTCGGCTTCCTGGCCGACCTCTGAGCCCGTGAACCGTCCGAGCCGGTGAACCGTCCGAGCCCGTGAACCGTCGGTGAACCGGTGCGTCAGCGCACGGGTGCGTCGGCGCGCTCGACCCGCTGGCTGCCCGCCTGGGTGCGGTAGGACCGCGCCCAGGCGGTCGTGGCGTTGCGATCGGTCTTGTCGGAGACGGTGTAGTAGTCCATCTGGGCCCGCTGAGGGGTGACATCGAGCACGCCGTAGCCGTGCGAGTCCATGTCCACCCACTTCACATGGCGGTTGGCGGCCCGGATCGCGGCGGCCGCGGCCAAGGACACCGTCTGCGGTGCCACATGGAGCAGATCGTCGAGGTTGTCCGAGGTCACCGAGGTGACCACGAACTCGGTCGCGGCCGACCGGGAGAGCGGATAGGTGGCGGCCTTCACCGGTACGTCGTTGGCCCACGCCATGTGGATGTCACCGGTGAGGAAGACCGTGTTGCCGATCGCGTGGTCGGTGAGGTGGGCGAGCAGCTCGCGCCGGTCGTCCGTATAGCCGTCCCACTGGTCGGTGTTGATGGCCAGCCCGCCCTTGGGCAGCCCCAGCAGCTCGGCGAGCGGGCTCAGCAGCTCGGCGGGGAGGGCCCCGAAGGCGACCGGTGAGATCATCACCGAGTTGCCCACCAGCCGCCAGGTGGTGTCCGAGGCGGTCAGGCCCGACTTCAGCCAGTCCAGCTGGGCGCGGCCGGTCAGGGTGCGCTCCGGGGCGTCCACGTCGCCGCTGCCGGTGGCCGCCTGCTGGGAGCGGAACGAGCGCAGGTCGAGCAGATGGAGATCGGCGAGGGTGCCGTAGCGCAGCCGCCGGTAGGTGGTGCCCTGGGTGGAGGGGCGCACCGGCATCCACTCGAAGTACGCCTGCTTGGCGGCGGCCACCCGCTGGGCCCACGCCCCCTCGGTGCCGGGCGTGTGGTTCTCCGCCCCGCCGGACCAGGCGTCGTTGGCGAACTCGTGGTCGTCCCATATCGCGATCAGGGGGAGCGCGGCGTGCAGCGCCTGGGCGTCGGGGTCGGTCTTGTAGTTCCCGTGCCGGACGCGGTAGTCGGCGAGCGTGACGATCTCGTGGGTGGGGGCGTGCGGGCGGATGACGTCCTTTGTCTCCGGGTATTCGCCGCTCTGGTACTCGTAGATGTAGTCGCCGAGATGGAGCACCGCGTCCAGGTCGGTACGGGCGGCCAGATGGCGGTACGGGGAGAACCAGCCCGCCTCCCAGTTGGCGCAGGAGACCACGCCGAAGCGGACCCCGTCGGCCGCGGTGTCGTGCGCGGGGGTGGTGCGGGTGCGCCCGACGGGGGAGCGGACGCCGCCGTCCACGCCGAAGCGGTAGAAGTAGTCGGTGGCGGGGCGCAGCCCGCGCACATCGGCCTTGACGGTGTGGTCGGTGCCGGCGGCGGCCTTGACGGTGCCGCGGGCGACGACCGAGCGGAAGTCCCGGTCCTCGGCGACCTCCCAGGTCACCTCGATGGCCGGGCCGAGCCCCGAACCGGGCACGGCGTCGGGGGCGGGCGTGATACGGGTCCACAGCAGGATCCCGTCGGGCAGCGGGTCACCCGAGGCGATGCCGTGCAGGAAGGCGGGCCCGGAGCCGGCGTGGGCGGCGGGTCCGGGGACGAGGGGCAGCAGGGCGGCGGCAGCCGCCGCGGCCGTGACGGCGCTGCGGCGCGAGATGTGGAGGTCGGTCACGGCCGAGGACATTACTGACAAGTAGCGTGCGGGGACAGAGGGCTTGGGGGATGTTCGCCCATCCGTCGCCGCCAGGTCACCGCCGACGTCGGCGCGAGATCACCGCCGCCATGGGCGCGAGGTCACCACCACCGCGGCCGCCGGGCCACCGCTGCCGCCGTCGTCGCCGGGCCACAACGCCGTCGGCGGGCGCGCCCCAGGGGGCACGCCCGCCGACTCGGCCGGGAAGGGCCGGACGCTACTTCTCGAGGTTCTGCTTGACGAGCGGGGTGAACTGGTCCGGGGTCATCGGCGGGTTCTGGCCCACCTCCAGCTTCTTCCCGTTGAGCTTGAAGGTCGGGGTGGCGTCGACGTCCTTGGTGTCGTTGAACGACTTGGACATGGCCAGCGCCCACCGGTCGTAGGTGCCGTTCTTCACGGCCTTCTCGAAGGCCGTGTTGCCCTTCAGCTCCTTGACCTGCTGGGCGACGTCGATCAGCTTCTGGTCGTTCGCGAAGGCGTCATCGGTCTCCTGGGGGTGGTTCTTCGGCGCGTACAGCGCCTCCTTGTAGTCCAGGAACGCCTGCGGGCTGACGTTGAGCGCCGCGCCGAGCGCGCTCAGCGCGTTCTTCGAGCCGGCGCCGGGCATCTGCTTGTTGTCGTCGAGGAAGGTGCCCATGGTGAACTGCGCCTTGTAGGTGCCGTCCTTGATGTCCTTGAGCACGGTCGGGCCGGTGAACTTCTCGAACTGGGCACAGACCGGGCAGCGCATGTCCTCGTAGACGTGCAGGGTGTTCTTGGCCTTCTTGTCGCCGATGACGACCGTCGTGCCCTGGGAGCCGCTGGTGTGGGCGGGCTTCGCGAACGTCTTCTTCTCGGCCGCCGCCCGCCACTTCTGGTTGGCGTCGTCCGACGAGTCCATGTTGGTGACGGCGTAGCCGATGCCGCCGGCTATCGCGAGGACCGCGACGACCGCGCCGCCGACGAACAGTTGGCGCCGCATCCGGTCCTTCTTGGCCTGGCGCTCGCGCTCGGCGCGCAGCCGCTCGCGCGCGGCCTGCTTGTTCTGCTGGTTGTTGCGGTTGCTCATGATGGATCGATCTCCGTGGGTGTGCGTCGTCGGTGATGCGTACGGGGGTGTGGATCGCTGTGCTCAGGCAGCGGCCGAGCAGGGCGGTCCACGACGCACCACGGAGTGCACGAGGAGAGGGAGCGCCGGCGCCGGGCGCACCGGCCGTACGGATCGCGGGGCCGGGCGACGACGGGGCCGCAGGGCCGCGGCGTGGGCCGCGACGGCCAGCAGCAGCGGCCGGAAGGCGAAGGCGGCCAGGGAGGCCAGCAGACGGCTCAGGGCGGCTTCGCCGCGCCGCAGCCAGGCCGAGGCGAGCAGACCCACCGCGACATGCGCGGCGAGCAGCAGCCAGGGGGTGGCGGAGCTCACGGCGGCCGCCAGCGGGGTGCCCACGCCGTGCTGGGAGACCCCGGGCAGCGGACTGCCGAGATCGCCGCCGCCGCACAGCACGGTGACCCCCATGGAGCGCAGGGATCCCGCCACGGGGCCGCCGGACTGGCCGTAGCACGCCTGCTGGCCGGTGGTGAAGATCGTGTCGGCGGCCAGCTCCAGCGGGATCAGCAGGGCCGCTATGGACCAGAAGCCCCGCTCCCGGCCCGCGAGGGCGTAGGCGACGGCGAAGACGGCCACCGAGAGCGCGCCGACGGTGCCCAGCGGCAGCGGGGCCGCCGACAGCAGGACATGCGAAGCCGAGGACAGCATGACGCACAGCGCGGTGAAGAGCGCCGCGCGCACTGCCCTCAGCTGCGGTCCGGTGCCGTCCATGACTTCGAATTCTGCCATGAACGGCTGTAGGGACCATGTGAAGAATCGGCCCCGGCGGCCGGCTAACCGCCCTTGAGCTGCTTGTCCACCGCTTCCGTGAACTCCGTCGCGGTCATCGGCGTGGAGCCGCCGCTTCCGGTCAGCTGGGAGCCGTCGAGCTTGACGGTGGGGGTGCCGTTCACCCCGGAGGCGTCGAAGTCGGCGATCATCTTCTTCGCCCAGGGGTCGTAGGTGCCCTCGCGCAGCGCCTCCCGGAAGGAGGCGTTCGTCTTGAGCGCGTACACCTCCTGGGAGATGGTCAGCAGCTCGTTGTCGTCGGCGTAGGAGTCCTTGCTCTCCTCGGGGTGGTTCTTCGGCGACATCAGGGCGGCCTTGTAGTCGAGGAAGGTGTCGGTGCTCACGTCCAGGGCCGCTCCGAGGGCGCTCAGGGCGTTCGCGGAGCCGCTGCCGCCCATGCTCTTGTCGATGATGGCGGCGAAGTGGAACGAGACCTTGTACTTGCCGGCCTTGATGTCCTTGGCGATGGTCGGCCCGACCGCCTGGTCGAAGGAGGCGCACGGCGGGCAGCGCAGGTCCTCGTAGACGTCGAGGGTGTGCCCGGCATCGGCCTCGCCGATCACCACGGTGGTGCCGCCGGGACCGGAGCTGTGGGCGGGCGCGACGAGGTTTCCCGGGCCCTGTGAGCCACCGGAGCCGTCCGGGCCCGGGACTCCCGGCGGGCCCTGGACGACATCGTCCGATGAGCCGCCCCCGGAGCCCTTGTCGTCATCCGTGATCAGGAGAACGCCCGCGACCACCGCGGCGGCCACCGTCACCGCCACCACGGCCGTCAGCCCGGCCTTGCGCTGCGGGTCCGCCGGGGCGGGAGCGCCGCCCCAGGGCCCGCCGCCCGGCCCGGGCGGCGGGGGAGCGGGCGGGAAGCCCGGCGGCTGGGCCGGAGGCGGCGGATGACCCGGCTGCGGGTGCTCCGGCTGCTGGTACGGGTTCTGCTGCGGGTTTTGCTCGCCCCCCGGCGGCTGCTGTCCAGGCCACATGACCGGTAACCATAGGGGGGCGAGCAGACAGCGGCCATGGCCGGGGGACGATCAGGGGCCGGGGTGGCGATCAGAGCCCGGCGTGACGATCAGAGCCCGGGGATGCGGCCGTTGCGGAACAGGTCCACGAAGATCTGGTGGTCGGCCCGGGCGCGGGCACCGTAGGAGTGCGCGAAGTCCACCAGGAGGTCGGCGAAGCCGTCCTCGTCGGCGGCGATCACCGCGTCGATGGCGCGCTCGGTGGAGAACGGCACCAGCGAGTGGCCGCTCTGGTCGTCGGCGGCCGCGTGCATGGTGGCCGTCGCCCGCCCCAGGTCGGCCACGACCGCCGCGATCTCGGCCGGGTCGTCGATGTCGGACCAGTCGAGGTCCACCGCGTACGGCGACACCTCGGCGACCAGCTGCCCGGCCCCGTCCAGCTCGGTCCAGCCCAGCCACGGGTCGGCGTGGGCCTGCAGCGCGCGCTGGGAGATCACCGTGCGGTGGCCCTCGTGGTGGAAGTACGACCGCACCTGCTCGTCGGTGATGTGCCGGGAGACCGCCGGGGTCTGCCCCTGCTTCATGTAGATCACCACATCGTTCTCCAGGGCGTCGCTGTTGCCCTCCAGGAGGATGTTGTACGAGGGGAGCCCGGCGCTGCCGATGCCGATGCCCCGGCGGCCCACGACATCCTTGACGCGGTAGGAGTCCGGGCGCGAGAGACTGGACTCGGGGAGCGTCTCCAGATAGCCGTCGAAGGCGGCCAGGACCTTGTAGCGGGTGGCCGCGTCCAGCTCGATGGACCCGCCGCCGGCCGTGAAGCGGCGCTCGAAGTCGCGGATCTCGGTCATCGAGTCCAGCAGCCCGAAGCGGGTCAGCGAGCGGGCGTCACGCAGCGCGTCCAGCAGCGGACCCTCGGCGGTCTCCAGGGTGAAGGGCGGCACCTCGTCGTTCTTGGCGCCGGTGGCCAGGGCGTGGATGCGCTCGCGGTAGGCGCCGGCGTACGTCCGCACCAGCTCGGAGATCTTGTCGTCGCTGAGCGCCTTGGTGTAGCCGATGAGCGCCACGGAGGCGGCGAAGCGCTTCAGGTCCCAGGTGAAGGGGCCGACGTAGGCCTCGTCGAAGTCGTTCACATTGAAGATCAGCCGGCCGTTGGCGTCCATGTAGGTGCCGAAGTTCTCGGCGTGGAGGTCGCCATGGATCCACACCCGGCTGGTGCGGTCGTCCAGGTACGGCCCGCCGGCGCGCTCCCGCTCCACATCGGAATAGAACAGGCAGGCGGTGCCGCGGTAGAACGCGAACGCCGAGGCGGCCATCTTCCGGAACTTGACGCGGAAGGCGGCCGGGTCGGCGGCGAGCAGCTCGCCGAAGGCGGTGTCGAATACGGCGAGGATGTGCTCGCCGCGCTGTTCCGCCTGGGTCTGCTGGTTCGACATCGCGGAACGCCTCCTGGGGCATGAGGGATGTGATCGGTGTGGCAGATACGACAGGGTATGTTCCGTCGCGCCAGGTGCGCGCGAAGACCGGATGACCCGTCGGGATCAACGCCTGAGGCTACTCGTGAGTGCCCGGCTCCTGTCAGTGCGGAGGGGTAACCTTCGGAGCTGTCTCGCCCTGCCGTCATCGATTGTTCGCCGGAGGTCTTCCACCGTGACCAAGCCGCCCTTCACGCACCTGCATGTCCATACCCAGTACTCGCTGCTGGACGGTGCGGCGCGGCTCAAGGACATGTTCAACGCGTGCAACGAGATGGGCATGACCCACATCGCCATGACCGACCATGGCAACCTCCACGGTGCGTACGACTTCTACCAGCAGGCGACGGGCGCCGGGGTCACGCCGATCATCGGGATCGAGGCGTATGTGGCGCCCGAGTCGCGGCGCTACAAGCGGCGTGTCCAGTGGGGCCAGCCGCATCAGAAGCGCGATGACGTCTCCGGTTCCGGTGGTTACACCCACAAGACCATCTGGGCGTCGAACAAGACCGGTCTGCACAACCTCTTCCGGCTCTCCTCGGACGCCTATATGGAGGGCTATTTCGTCAAGTGGCCGCGGATGGACAAGGAGACCATCGCCCAGTGGTCCGAGGGCCTGATCGCCTCCACCGGCTGCCCCTCGGGCGAGCTGCAGACCCGGCTGCGGCTCGGCCAGTTCGACGAGGCGCTCAAGGCCGCCTCCGAGTACCAGGACATCTTCGGCAAGGACCGGTATTTCCTGGAGCTGATGGACCACGGCATCGAGATCGAGCGCCGGGTCCGGGACGGGCTGCTGGAGATCGGCAAGAAGCTGGACATCCCGCCGCTGGTCACCAATGACTCGCACTACACGTACTCCCGCGAGGCGACGGCCCATGACGCGCTGCTGTGCGTCCAGACCGGCAAGAACCTCTCCGATCCGGACCGCTTCCGCTTCGACGGCACCGGCTATTACCTGAAGTCCACGGAGGAGATGTACGCCATCGACTCCTCGGACGCCTGGCAGGAGGGCTGCCGCAACACCCTGCTGGTCGCCGAGCAGATCGACGCCACCGGCTGGTTCGAGAAGCGCGACCTGATGCCGCGGTTCGACGTCCCCGAGGGGTATACCGAGGTCACCTGGTTCCAGGAGGAGGTCAAGAAGGGGATGGCCCGCCGCTTCCCCGGCGGCGTCCCCGAGGACCGTCAGAAGCTCGCCGAGTACGAGATGGACGTCATCATCCAGATGGGGTTCCCGGGCTACTTCCTCGTGGTCGCCGACTTCATCATGTGGGCCAAGAACAACGGCATCGCGGTCGGCCCCGGCCGTGGCTCCGCGGCCGGTTCGATCGTCTCGTACGCGATGGGCATCACCGACCTCGACCCGGTCGAGCACGGGCTGATCTTCGAGCGGTTCCTCAACCCCGAGCGTGTGTCCATGCCCGATGTCGACATCGACTTCGACGAGCGTCGGCGCGGTGAGGTCATCCGGTACGTCACCGAGAAATACGGCCATGACAAGGTCGCCCAGATCGGCACCTACGGCACCATCAAGGCCAAGAACGCCATCAAGGACTCGGCCCGCGTGCTCGGCTATCCGTACGCGATGGGCGACCGCATCACCAAGGCCATGCCCGCCGACGTCCTCGGCAAGGGCATCCCGCTCTCCGGCATCACCGATGAGAAGCACCCCCGCTACAGCGAGGCGGGCGAGGTGCGCGGGATGTATGAGAACGAGCCGGATGTGAAGAAGGTCATCGACACCGCGCGCGGTATCGAGGGCCTGGTGCGCCAGATGGGTGTGCACGCCGCCGGCGTGATCATGTCGAGCGAGACGGTGACCGACCACGTCCCGGTCTTCTCGCCGAAGAACGACGGCCAGGTCGTGACCCAGTGGGACTACCCCACCTGTGAGTCGCTCGGCCTGCTGAAGATGGACTTCCTGGGCCTGCGCAACCTCACCATCATGGACGACGCCGTCAAGATGGTGCGCGCCAACAAGGGCATCGATCTGAAGCTGCTCGATCTGTCCCTGGACGACCCCAAGACCTTCGAACTGCTCTGCCGCGGTGACACCCTCGGCGTCTTCCAGTTCGACGGCGGCCCCATGCGGTCCCTGCTGCGCATGATGAAGCCCGACAACTTCGAGGACATTTCCGCCGTCTCGGCCCTCTACCGGCCGGGCCCGATGGGCATGAACTCGCACATCAACTACGCGCTGCGGAAGAACGGGCAGCAGGAGATCACCCCGATCCACCCCGAGCTGGAGGAGCCGCTCAAGGAGGTCCTGGGCATCACCTACGGCCTCATCGTGTACCAGGAGCAGGTGCAGAAGGCCGCCCAGGTGCTCGCCGGCTATTCGCTCGGCCAGGCCGACCTGCTCCGCCGGGCCATGGGCAAGAAGAAGCAGGAGGTCCTGGACAAGGAGTTCGTGCCCTTCCAGAAGGGCATGCGCGAGCGGAACTACTCCGACGAGGCCATCCAGGCGGTGTGGGACGTCCTGGTCCCGTTCGCCGGATACGCGTTCAACAAGGCGCACTCCTCCGCGTACGGCCTGGTCACCTACTGGACCGCGTACCTCAAGGCCAACTACCCCGCCGAGTACATGGCGGCACTGCTCACCTCGGTGCGTGACGACAAGGACAAGTCGGCGGTCTATCTGAACGAGTGCCGTCGCATGGGCATCAAGGTGCTGCCGCCGAACGTCAATGAGTCCGAGGCCAACTTCACCGCTCAGGGTGATGATGTGATCCTCTTCGGTCTCACGGCGGTCCGGAACGTCGGTCAGAACGTGGTGGAAGCGATCATCCGTGGCCGTAAGGCCAAGGGGAAGTACGCCTCGTTCCCGGACTACCTGGACAAGGTCGAGGCGGTGGTGTGCAACAAGCGCACCACGGAATCGCTGATCAAGGCGGGCGCCTTCGACGAGATGGGCCACACCCGTAAGGGGCTCACGGCGCACTACGAGGCGCTGATCGACAATGTCGTCGCGGTCAAGCGCAAGGAGGCCGAGGGGCAGTTCGACCTCTTCGGCGGCATGGCCGGTGACGGCGGGGACGGCGAAGGCCCGGGCTTCGGCCTGGACGTCGAGTTCTCTGACGTCGAATGGGAGAAGACCTATCTGCTGGCCCAGGAGCGGGAGATGCTGGGCCTGTATGTCTCCGACCATCCGCTGTTCGGCATCGAGCATGTGCTGAACGAGAAGGCGGATGCGGCGATCTCCGCGCTCACCGGGGGTGAGCACGCGGACGGCGCGATCGTCACCATCGGCGGCATCATCTCCGGTCTGCAGCGCAAGATGACCAAACAGGGCAACGCCTGGGCCATCGCCACCGTGGAGGACCTGGCCGGCTCCATCGAGTGCATGTTCTTCCCGGCCACCTACCAGCTGGTCTCCACCCAGCTCGTCGAGGACGCGGTGGTCTTCGTCAAGGGCCGCCTCGACAAGCGCGAGGACGTGCCCCGGCTGGTCGCCATGGAGCTGATGGTCCCCGATCTGTCCGAGGCGTCGGCCAACGCGCCCGTGACGATCACCATTCCCACGGTCAAGGTCACCCCGCCGCTGGTCGAGAAGCTGGGCGAGGTGCTCACCCACCACCGCGGCGCCACCGAGGTGCGGATCAAGCTCCAAGGGGCGCGGAAGACCACCGTGCTGCGGCTGGACCGGCACCGCGTCACCGCCGATCCGGCGCTCTTCGGGGATCTCAAGGTGCTGTTGGGGGCGTCCTGCCTGGCCGGATGAGCGCCCGGCGGCCCTGACGCCGGCGCGAACGCACCAGGGGCGCGCCCGCATCGGGCGCGCCCCTGGGGGGCCACGGTCACGCGGCCTGCCACCGCGGTGGCCCAGCGCCGGTGCGCGGTGCGTCAGTTGTGGCCGAAACTCTTCTGCCGGCCCTTACGGGCCGTCGAGGGGCTGCCCTCCGGTCGCATCGCCTGCGACTGCCCCTCCATCGACGGCTGCTGCTCGGCGGAGCGGTCGGCCGTGCCGCGCTCCTGACGCTGTTCCTGCTGCTGCTTGCGATCGCGGTTCTTGTTCTTGCCCATGGTGGTGTTCCTCCGGTTGGGATCAGCCCCCTGGCGAAGGGCCCTGCCGGGAGAAGCCCTTCGGGAAGAAACAGTGACATGCCGCGGTGACCCGTGCATTTCGGGCAATTACGGTGAGTGAGAAGGAGGGTATTGGCGGGTAGGCCGTATCCGCCACGCCGGTGATCCAGTTCGGACTGATAACCCCCGCACGGTCGGGCAGACTCGAAGAAAGTCGAAAACCACATCCGGGGCACGGCTGTGCGCGGGGGGCGACCGAGGACTGGACCGTCAGGAAAGAGGGTGGAACGTGGACCGCTGCGTCGTCCTGGTGGACGCCGGGTATCTGCTGGGCGCCGCCGCGAGCCTGCTGGCCGGGGAGCCCGCCCGATCGCGTATCTCCGTCGACCACGCGACCCTCATCCAGGGCTTGCGGGAGCGCGCCGAGACCGAGACCGAGTGCCCGCTGCTGCGCATCTACTGGTTCGACGGCGCCCCCGACCGGGTGCCCCAGCCCGAGCACCGGCGGCTGCGCGTGATGCCCCGGGTGACCGTACGGCTGGGCGCGCTCACCCGTAGTGACGGCCGCTGGGCCCAGAAGGGCGTGGACGCCGCCATGCACGCCGAGCTCACCGAGCTCGCCCGCAACCGGGCCTGTGCCGACATCGTCCTCGTCACCGGCGACGGAGACCTGCTGCCCGGACTGATGTCGGCCAAGGAGCACGGCGTCGCCGTCCACCTCTGGGCGGTCCAGGCCGCCGACGGCGACTACAACCAGTCCGAGGACCTGGTCGCCGAGGCCGATGAGCGGCGCGTCCTCGACCGCGCCTGGATCACCAGGGCGGTGCGCGCCAAGGAGCTTCCCGGGCCCTGTGCGCCCGTCTCCGAGCCCCGCCCGGAGATCGCGGCCATTCTCTCCGCCCCGCTGCCGGAGACGGCCGCCGCTGCCGCCGCGGCCGCGGCCGGGTCACCCGGCACGGCGGAGGCCCCTGGCGGCCGTAACGGCGCCGCCCGGCCCGGCGCCGAGGTGACCGGCCCGGCCGCCGCCCCCGGCCGTCCCGCCGCCCCGGCCCCCGAGCCGGGCGCGGACGGCGTGGCGGCGGGCGCCGGCAAGGGGGTGCCCACCCCCAAGGACCTCGCCGACCTGGGCCGCGGCCCGGCCGCGCCCGGCGGCCAGACGGAGCGGCAGCAGGCCGCCGGGGCCACCCTGCGCTGGTCCTCCGACAAGGGCTGGATCGACCGGGGCCCCGGCGCGGTGGGGGAGCCGCCGGAGACCGCCAACCTCCCCATGCTGGCCCAGCTCACCAGCGCGGAGCAGCGCTGGGCCGACCGCGAGGAGGACATCACGGCCGTCAGCGGCGACCCGTTCGAGGTCGGCCAGGTCTTCGCCCGCCGCTGGACCGACCGGCTCGCCGAACCGGGGCCCCTGCGCCAGATCTCCACGGAGTACCCCCGCATCCCGCACCGCATCGACGGTGAACTGCTGCGCTACGCCGCCCGCTTCGGGCTGCTGGCCCACAAGGACGACCAGATCGACGAGCACGACCGCTATGCGATCCGGGCGGGCTTCTGGCGCGAAATCGACCTCCGCTCGGCCGCGGAACACGCCCAGACGGGCGGCTAGCGCCGCTCCGCACAGCCAGCCCTCCGGTGTCTGAGGAGCGGGGTCCAAGGGGGCTCACTCTGGGCGGGGCGCGCCGTCCCGCGCCCGCCGCTCCGCGCCCGCCGTAATGCGCCCCTTGCGCCTGTTGTTCCGCTTGTCCGATTGCTTCAATCGACTGCAACCGGGAGGCAATCGGCTTTCGGGGACGGCTCGCCGAGGGCCCGGCGCGGTCACCGGCCGTATGCGCCAAGGAGGATGACCATGGCAACTCTCACGTCATTGGTGAACCCCGCCACCGGCACCGACCAGGGCAAGGCCGGGGACACGGTCACGCTGAGCGGCTCGGGCCTCGCGGACACCACCCGGGTGAACTTCGGGGCGGAACCGGTCGTCCCCAGCACCGTGACCGCCGGTGCGGTCACCGCGACCGTTCCGGCGCTGTGTGCCGATCAGTACCGCGTCACCGTCACCGCCCGGACCTCGACGACCAGCAACTTCTTACCCTTCTTCGTCATCCCCGCGCCGGTCTGCCACGGCCTGAGCAGCAATGCCGGACCGGCCGGGCCCACTGCGGTCACGCTCCTCGGCACGGGCTTCCTGACCGCCACCGGCGTCACCTTCGGATCGGTCGGCGCGGCCACCGGAACGTTCCCGCCCGCGACCGACGGCGAGCTCACCGTCACCACACCCGCCCACACCACCCCCATCGCGGGCTGCACCGACACGGTGGACGTCACCGTCACCTCCCTCGGCGGAACGAGCGTCCCCATGGGGAGCGGCTGTGCGTACACCTTCTACGACGCCCCCAGCGCCGTCTCCGTCACCCCGGCGGCGCAGCTTTCCGGCCAGAACGTCACGATCAGCGGCACCTGTCTGCTCGACGCCACCGCGGTGGCCCTCAGCGACGGGCTCACCCAGACCCCCGCCACCTTTGTGAACCTCTCCCCGACCCAGATCCTCGCCGTCGTGCCCGTGGTGCTCCCCGGGACGTACTCCGTCCTCGTCACGACCCCCGGTGGCACCGACACGACCGCGCCGCCGACCCTGCTCGTCCTGTGATCCTCCGATCCGTCCCCGAGGGCCCCGGGGGCGGGAGCGGGTGTTTGGGCGCGTACCCTCATAGCTCGTGAGGACGGGCGCGAAACAGGCGACGAGCGGCGATGTGGTGTGCACCGTGCGCGGCCTGGTCAAGACCTATCCCGCGGCGCGCGGCCGCCGCGGCGCCCCCGCCACGCCCGCCGTCCGGGCCAGCGACGGCATCGATCTCGATGTGGTGCGCGGCGAGGTCTTCGGGCTGCTCGGGCCCAACGGCGCCGGCAAATCCACCCTCGTACGGCAGCTCACCGGCCTGCTGCGGCCCGACGAGGGCAGTGTGCGGGTGCTCGGCCACGATCTCGTACGCCACCCCGAGCGCGCCGCCCGGCTGCTGTGCTACCTCGGCCAGGACTCGACCGCGCTGGACGAGCTGACCGTCGCCCTCGCCGCCGAGACCACCGCGCGGCTGCGCGGGCTGGAGGCCCGCGCGGCCCGTGCCGAGCGGGACGCGGTGATCGAGGAACTGGGGCTCGGGGAGATCGCCGGGCGCCCGCTGAAGAAGCTCTCCGGCGGCCAGCGGCGCCTTGCCTGTGTCGCCGCCGCGCTGGTGGGGGAGCGGCCGCTGCTGGTGCTGGACGAGCCCACCAGCGGAATGGACCCCGTCGCCCGGCGCGCCGTATGGGCGGCCGTGGACCGGCGGCGGGCCGAGCGGGGCGTGACGGTGGTGCTGGTCACCCACAATGTGATCGAGGCGGAAACGGTTCTGGACCGGGTCGCCGTGCTGGACCGCGGCAAGGTCATCGCCTGCGACACGCCCGCCGGGCTGAAGGCGCTGGTCGCCGACGAGGTGCGGCTGGACCTGGTGTGGCGCACCGAGCCGCCACTGGACGTGCCCGAGGTCGCCGCCCTGCGGAAGGCCGCCGAGGCGGCCCGGGCCGCCGACGGCGTCTCCGGCCGGCGCTGGACGCTCCGGCTCCCGCCGGACGAGGCGCGCGCCGCCATCGCCACCGTGACCGGTGGCCCCGCCTTCGCGGCGCTGGACGATTTCACCCTTGCCACGCCGAGCCTGGAGGATGTGTACATCGCCCTGGGCGGCCGTGCGGAGGGCGCGGAGGGGCTGGTGAAGGCGTGACCGCCGGGGCGAGCCGGTGAACACGTCGGTGACCGTGACCGTAAGAGCCGTAGAGGCGAAGAGGAGCCGCGCAACGTGAGTGTCATGCCCGCCGTGTCCGGTGTGTCCGGGACCACTGGTGTGCCTGGTGTGTCCGGTGCTTCCACTGGGCTGCCCAGTACGCCCGGTGTCTCGCCCGGTGCCTCCGGTACGTCGGGGGCGTCCGGTGAGGCCGGGGACCTCCCCGCGCCGCTGGCGGCGCGGGCGCGGCTCTTCCCCGCGCTCGCCGCGGTCTACCGCGCCCAGCTCTCGCGGGCCCGGGTGGCCCGGATACCGCTGCTCTTCGTCGCGACCTTCCAGTCCATCGGGATCATGATCCTGATGCGCGGAGTGGTGGACGGCGGGAGCGAGGCGCGGTCGGTGGTGGCCGGGTCGAGCGTACTGGTCGTCGCCTTCGTGGCGCTCAACCTGCTCGCCCAGTACTTCGGCCAGCTCCGGGCCAGCGGCGGGCTCGACCACTACGCGACCCTGCCGGTGCCGCCCTCGGCCGTGGTGCTCGGCGCGGCCGCCGCGTACGCCTCCTTCACCGTGCCCGGGACCATCGTCACCGCGGTCATGGGCAGTGTGCTTTTCCAACTGCCCATGACGCACCTGTGGATCCTCCTGGCAGTGATCCCCCTCTCCGGCGCCGCCCTCGCCGGACTCGGCGCCGTGCTGGGGCTGCTCGCCCCGCGCCAGGAACTGGCCACACTGTGCGGGCAGTTGGGGATGTCCGCCGCGTTGCTGCTCGGAGTGCTGCCCGCGGACCGGATGCCGCAGGTGGTGTCGTACGCGCGCGATCTGCTGCCGTCGACGTACGGTGTGGAGGCCCTGGCCCGGACCTTCGACGGGCAGCCCGACTGGTGGGTGGTCTGCGCCGACCTCGGGGTGTGCGCCGGGGTGGCCGTGGTGTCCCTCGCCGCCGCGACCTGGGCCTATCGGCGGGCGGCCGTGCGGTGACGCGCCGCAGCGAACGTCCCGCCGACCGAAGTACGCCGTCCGCCTGGCACGATGACGGGGTGACCGCACCGTTGACGCCACATGATCCGCCTCCGCCGCACGAGGACCCCGCCGAGGGACGCCCCCCGGCCCACGGGCAGCCTGCCGGGGACTCCTCCGTGCCGAATCCCTCCGGGTATCCCCAGCACCCCGAGTACCCTTCCGGCCATCCGGAGGACTCCGAGTACTCCGAGCCGGGTCCCGAGTTGCGCGCCGAACTGGTGCAGGCGTCGGTGGTCGCCATCGCGGTGGCGGTCTCCGGGGTGCTTCTGGGTCTGCTGTGGCTGTGGTTGGCGCCGAAGGTTCCGCTGGTCTCGGACGGCTCCGCCGTCTATCTGAAGAACTCGGAAGGGGAGGACGCGATCGGCGCGGACGGTGTGTTCACGCTGCTCGGGCTCGCCTTCGGGGCCGTCTCGGCCCTCATCGTCTTTCTGCTCTTCCGCCACGGCGGTATCGCGCTGGTCATCGGCCTGGCGATCGGTGGGGTGCTCGCCTCGGTGATCGCCTGGCGGCTGGGCCTCTGGCTGGGGCCCACCTCGGACGTCGTGGCCCACGCCAAGGAGGCCGGTAAGGGCGTCACCTTCGACGGACCGCTCAAGCTGGGCGCGAAGGGGGCGCTGCTGGCGTGGTCGGTGGCGGCGATGGTGATCCATCTGGCGCTGACGGGGCTGTTCGGCCCCCGCGACCCGGAGCCCGCGCTGCCGCCGGTGGCGAGCCCGGAAGCGCGCTAGAGAAGCGGCTCGGCCCATCTCAGGCGTGCTGCGGGGCCCTGCGTGAGCGTGCTGGGGCCTCACAGCGGCTGGGGGCGGCGTCCGGCGGATCGTGACGCCTGCGGCGGACTGTTCCCCACCCCGCCCCTTCCCGAAACTGGGGCTCTGCCCCAGACCCCGGTTCCGGGGTGGGGCATCGGGCTGCGGTGGGGCAGGCTGCGCCCCATCCCGTCCCTTCCCGCAGCATCGATATGCGGCTCGGCCGCGTGCTGGGGCTCCGCCGCGGACCCCGGACGTCCTTCGGGCGTGTCCTCAAGCGCCGGACGGGCTGAAATCAGCCCGTCCGGCGCTTGAGGACCGGGGTCCGGGGCGGAGCCCCGGCGGCACGAGCCACCGTGAGTGCTATACGCGGGCGATCGGCGCCAGTACCGCGTCCGTCAGCGACGCCAGGTCTCCCGGCGAGAGCTCGACCTCCAGCCCCCGGCGGCCCGCGGAGACACAGATCGTCTCGTAGGCGGTGGCCGACTCGTCCAGGGCCGTGGGAAGGCGCTTGCGCTGGCCGAGCGGGGAGATCCCGCCCCGCACATAGCCCGTGGTGCGCTCGGCCGCCGCGGGGTCGGCCATCGTGGCGCGCTTGCCGCCCACCGCCGAGGCGAGCGCCTTGAGGTCGAGCGTGGCCGAGACCGGCACGATGGCGACCGTAAGGCGGTCATCGACGCTCGCGACAAGGGTCTTGAAGACCCGGCCCGGTTCGACGCCGAGCGCCTGGGCGGCCTCCTCGCCGTAGGAGGGGGCCGCCGGGTCGTGCTCGTAGGAGTGCAGGGTGAAAACCGTGCCCGCCGCGGTGAGGGCGGTGGTGGCGGGGGTGCCCGCCGAGGTCTTCTTGGTCTTCTTGGGCATATTCGTCCGCGTCAGTTGGGGCTGGTGGGACCGCGGGTCAGATCGACGGCCGGGAGCGACGGGAGCTTACCGATGACGGCGCTCTCGGCGCGAAGGAGTTTCAGCTCGTCGGCCAGCCGGCTCGCGGTGTCCGGCGCCTGCAGCAGCCGCTGCTTCGCGGGCGTGTCGAGCACGGCCGCGGCCGCCACCAGATAGGAGAGCACGGACGGTTCGCCCGGCAGGTCCTGCTCGTTCGCCAGGGTCCGCTCACGGGCGCCCGCGAGCCGCTTCTGGTACATGCGGAAGGCCCGTACGACCCCCGAGGCCAGCGCCCCGGCACCCTCGCCCTGCTCCTCCTCCAGCTCCTTGACCTCGGCCGTCAGATAGGGGCCTGAGGAGTCCACGGAGACCAGCTCGAAGCGGGTGGTGCCGGTGGCCAGCACCTCGAAGGTGCCGTCCTCCTGCTCCCGGATGGTGGCCGCGTCCGCCACGCACCCCACGGCGTAGAAGGACTTGGCGGGATCGGGTCCGAACCCGGCCGTGGGGCCGGGGTCCGGCCGCGTGACGGAGTCCGGGAGGCCGACCGCGCTCGGGGCGACCTCATGGCCGTCCCGGATCGCGATCACCCCGAACCGGCGCGGCGCGTCCTCGGGAAGCGCCGACAAGTCGCGCATCAGGGAGCGGTACCGCTGCTCGAAGACGTTCAGGGGCATGACGAGCCCCGGGAACAGCACCGTGTTCAGCGGGAAGAGCGGAAGGCGCGCGGAGGTCACGGGGCGTAAGCCTAATGGCCCCGCGCGTTTCCTTGTCATGGCGCCGCAGCAGCCGGTCACTGGCGCCGCAGCAGCCGGGACGCGCCGGCGGCGACCGCGGTGGCCAGCACCCAGCCCAGCAGGATCATCACGATGGACGCCCATTGGACGGCGCCGTCCGGTCTCCAGTAGCCGTCCATGCCCAGATCGATCACCGGGATCAGCAGATCGAGCGTGTACAGCGAGGCGTTCCAGTGCGGGGATTCATCGGGCTTCAGCGCCTCCGGCCGGTTGTGGGCGAAGAACACCGAGCCGACCGCCCACAGCACCGCCATCCACACCGCGGCCCGGCCCGGGCGGTAGCCGTAGGCCACCGTCCAGTCCTGGAGATAGCCCCACACCTTTCCGGCGAGCGGCAGCGTCTCCCGGCGGCGGCGCTGCTTGGCGAGCTGAACCTCGCGCGCGTCGGCGTCCTCGCCGCTGGCCCGCATCGTGTTGGCCAGCATCTCGTACGGCTCGGGCGCGTACTCGGGGGTCGCCGCGGCCACCCACTCCAGCCGCCGGGCCAGCGGGAAGTGGCCGCGCGGGATCAGGCACTCATAGCTGAACCCGGCCATGGTCAGCCCGCCCGGCCCCGGCCAGCTCACCGACTTGTCGACAAGATTGACCACCCGGGCGCCGGAGAGGATCACCCGTCCCCGCTGCGGCCGCTCCCCGAGGAAGCGCAGCTCGGGGGTCTGGACCCGGCGCAGCGAGAGCTCCTGGTCGTTCTCCATGATGAAGCGGGCCTGGTCGAAGTCGATGGCGTCGCCGATCCGCCCGTCGTCCAGCCGGAGCCCGCCCTCGCATTCGAAGCGCTGGATCCGGGTGCCCCGGGTGGGGGTGGAGGCGGTCCCGTACGGCGGGGTGGAGCCGCTGGAGTACGTGCTCACCCCGCCCGCGGTGAGGTAGAGGCTGCGCTCCACGGTGAGCTGCGGCGCGTTGAGCGCGCGGCGGCCGTAAGGGTTGCGCAGCCGGCTGCCGCGCAGGCTGAGCGACACGCCGATCTGCGCCCCGCGCAGGCTCAGCTCGCCATAGGACTCGATCATGTCGGCCTGGAAGTCCTGGGCGACGGTCAGCCCGTCGGCGCTGATCGACATGCCCCGGCGGTCGCGGCGCACGATCAGCTGGTTGAGCAGTAAATCCGTGCCGATATGGGCGTCGGTGAGCCGGATCCCGTGTTCGACCACACAGCGCGGCAGATGAAGATCGCCCTCCGTGCGCAGCCGGGCCGCCTCCAACCGCGGAAGGGCGCAGCCCACCAGGCGCAGAGTGGTGAACTGCGCCTCGGGGAGCAGCACCTCCCGCTCGAAGCGGCAGTTCTTCAGCTCCACATAGGGCTCGATGTTTCCGCCGGCCAGATCGAGCGTGCCGGTGATGTGCACCCCGTTGAGCTTGAGCGCGGCGACCCGGCCCGGCTGCGCGGGCGGTCCGTCCAGCAGCAGGAGGGCCACGACACGCGCGCGGACACTGCGCTCCGGGCCCCAGGCGTACGGGCCGGAGGGGTCGTTCCGCTGGGGGTGCGACGTGCGCAGATCATGGGTGCTGCCATTGCGGAACGCCTGCCACATGCCCCATTCGGCGGTGGTCAGATCGAGGCCCGGGGGTGGGTCGCCATCGTGCGGCTCGGTCACAGCCGTGTCCCCTCCTGATTCTCCGTGTCCCCGTACGGAGCACATTCCCGCTGAGTAACCGGTTGAACGCCAACGGTCAGGGTCAACTTAGGGCGTCCGTATCACTGACTGATACGGGGGGAGGGGCGTCGTGGCGGGTCTGAGACAATTGATCGCGTGATCTCCCGTATCGATCTGCGCGGTGCCGCCTTCCCGGAAGGCGGCATCGACCGCGACCTGCTGCCCCGTGCCGAGCTCGACGTCGAGGCCGCCCTGGAGAAGGTGCGGCCCATCTGCGACGACGTGCGCCATCGTGGTACCGCTGCGCTGATCGACTACGCCCATCGGTTCGACGGCGTCGCCATAGAGCGGGTGCGGGTCCCCGCGGAGGCGCTGGAGCGCGCCCTCGCGGAGCTGGACCCGGCCGTGCGCGCCGCCCTGGAGGAGTCCATCCGGCGGGCCCGGCTGGTCCACCGTGACCAGCGGCGCACCGACCACACCACCCAGGTGGTGCCGGGCGGCACGGTCACCGAGCGCTGGGTGCCGGTCGAGCGCGTGGGGCTGTACGTACCGGGCGGGCGCTCGGTCTACCCCTCCTCCGTGGTGATGAACGTGGTGCCCGCGCAGGAGGCCGGGGTCGGCTCGATGGCCGTCGCCTCCCCGCCGCAGGCGGAGTTCGGCGGGCTGCCGCACCCCACCATCCTCGCGGCGTGCGCGCTGCTGGGCGTGGACGAGGTCTACGCGGCGGGTGGCGCCCAGGCCGTCGCCATGTTCGCCTACGGCACCGAGGACTGCCGCCCGGTCGCGATGGTGACCGGGCCGGGCAACATCTTCGTGGCCGCGGCCAAGCGGCTGCTCAAGGGCCGGATCGGCATCGACGCCGAGGCCGGGCCGACCGAGATCGCCATCCTCGCCGACGCCACCGCCGACCCGGTGCATGTGGCGGCGGACCTGATCAGCCAGGCCGAGCACGACCCGCTGGCCGCCTCCGTGCTGGTCACCGACTCCGAGGAGCTGGCCGCCGCGGTCGAGAAGGAGCTGGACGTCCAGCTGGCGGCCACCAAGCACGTCGAGGACCGGATCCGTCCGGCGCTGTCCGGGCGGCAGTCCGGCATCGTGCTGGTCGACGGTCTGGAGCAGGGCCTGGCCGTCGTGGACGCGTACGCGGCCGAGCACCTGGAGATCCAGACCGAGGACGCGGCGGCCGTCGCGGCCCGGGTGCGCAACGCCGGGGCGATCTTCGTCGGGGCCTATGCGCCGGTGTCGCTCGGCGACTATGCGGCGGGCTCCAACCATGTGCTGCCCACCGGCGGCTGCGCCTGCCACTCCTCGGGGCTGTCCGTGCAGTCGTTCCTGCGCGGCATCCATGTGGTGGACTACAGCCGGGAGGCGCTGGCCGAGGTCGCCGGCCATGTGGTGACGCTGGCCGAGGCGGAGGATCTGCCCGCCCACGGCGCCGCGGTGAAGGCAAGGTTCGACTGGAAGGTGCCACCGAGCAAGTGACCGGCATTGACGATCTCCCGATCCGGGACGAGCTCCGTGGCAAATCCCCGTACGGCGCCCCGCAGCTCGAGGTGCCCGTACGGCTGAACACCAACGAGAACCCCTATCCGCTGCCCGAGCCGCTGGTCGCCCGCATCGCCGAGCGGGTCACCGAGGCGGCCCGGAACCTCAACCGCTACCCGGACCGGGACGCGGTCGAGCTCCGCACCGAGCTGGCCCGCTACCTCAGCCGTACGGCCGGTCTCGAGGTCGGTGTCGCCCAGGTCTGGGCGGCCAACGGGTCCAATGAGGTGCTGCAGCAGCTGCTGCAGACCTTCGGCGGACCGGGGCGCACCGCGATCGGCTTCGAGCCCTCATACTCGATGCACGCGCTGATCTCGCGCGGCACCGGCACCGGCTGGATTTCCGGTCCGCGGAACGACGATTTCACCATCGATGTCGATGCCGCCCGTAGGGCCATCGCCGAGCACCGCCCCGATGTCGTCTTCATCACCTCGCCGAACAATCCGACGGGCACCGCCGTCGCGGCCGAGACCGTACTGGCGCTCTACGAGGCGGCGCAGGCCGCCAGGGCGGACGCGGCCGGGGCCCTCGTCGTCGTGGACGAGGCGTACGGGGAGTTCAGCCACCGCCCCTCGCTGCTGCCGCTGATCGAGGGGCGGCCGCGGATGGTGCTCTCCCGCACGATGTCCAAGGCGTTCGGCGCGGCCGGGCTGCGGCTCGGCTATCTCGCCGCCGACCCGGCGGTCGTCGACGCCGTCCAGCTGGTCCGCCTGCCGTACCACCTGTCCGCCGTCACCCAGGCCACCGCGCTGGCCGCCCTGGAGCACACCGATACGCTGCTGGGGTACGTCGAGGCGCTGAAGGCCGAGCGCGACCGGCTGGTGAGCGAGCTGCGCACCCTCGGCTGCGAGGTGACCGACTCCGACGCCAACTTCGTCCAGTTCGGCCGCTTCGAGGACGCCCACGCGGCGTGGCAGAGCCTGCTGGACCGGGGCGTCCTGGTCCGTGACAACGGCGTACCGGGCCGGCTGCGGGTCACCGCGGGCACACCGGCCGAGAACGACGCGTTCCTCGACGCGGTACGCGAGCTGATGAAGGAGAAGAGCGCATGACCCGCGTGGGACGTGTGGAGCGCACGACCAAGGAGACCTCGGTCGTCGTCGAGATCGATCTCGACGGTAAGGGCGATGTGGCTGTATCAACAGGCGTCGGCTTCTACGACCACATGCTCGACCAGCTCGGCCGCCACGGCCTCTTCGACCTCACCGTCAAGACCGAGGGCGACCTGCACATCGACACCCACCACACCATCGAGGACACCGCCCTCGCGCTCGGCGCCGCCTTCAAGCAGGCGCTCGGCGACAAGGTGGGCATCTACCGGTTCGGCAACTGCACGGTGCCGCTCGACGAGTCGCTGGCCCAGGTGACGGTCGACCTCTCCGGCCGCCCGTACCTGGTGCACACCGAGCCGGAGAACATCGCGCCGATGATCGGCACCTACGACACCACGATGACCCGGCACATCCTGGAGTCCTTCGTGGCCCAGGCGCAGATCGCCCTGCACGTCCACGTCCCCTACGGGCGCAACGCGCACCACATCGTGGAGTGCCAGTTCAAGGCCCTGGCGCGGGCCCTGCGCTACGCGAGTGAGCGCGACCCCCGCGCCGCCGGGATCCTCCCCTCCACGAAGGGGGCCCTGTGAGCGTCGCGCGCGCGGCCGCCGGGCCGCAGATGACTTGCGACCCGCGCTTTCGCCGCGCGGGCGGAGAAGCGAACGAGGTAGCGTCTTGAACGGCTTGTCGACCGTGTTCATCCTCGTGGGGCTGTTTCTGCTCGGCGGGGTCATCTCCTTCGTCAAGCAGGGCATCTCCAAGAGCATCGTCACGCTGCTCGGGATCGGTGCCACGATGGCGCTGCTCGCCGGCATCCTGCGGCTTGAGGTATGGAATTGAGCGACCTGACGCACAGCACCACCGCGAAGAACGTCGTCGTCTTCGACTACGGATTCGGCAACGTACGCTCCGCCGAGCGGGCCCTCGCCCATGTCGGCGCGCGGGTCGAGATCACCCGTGACTACGACAAGGCCATGGCCGCCGACGGCCTCCTCGTGCCTGGTGTCGGCGCCTTCGCCGCCTGCATGAACGGGCTGCGCGAGGCGCGCGGCGACTGGATCGTGGGGCGCCGGCTGTCCGGCGGCCGCCCGGTCATGGGCATCTGTGTCGGCATGCAGATCCTCTTCGGGCGCGGTATCGAGCACGGTGTCGAGGCCGAGGGCCTGGACGAATGGCCCGGCACGGTCGAGCCGCTGCGCGCCCCCGTCGTTCCCCACATGGGCTGGAACACGGTCAAGGCGCCCGGGGACTCACAGCTCTTCGCGGGCCTGGACGAGGACGAGCGGTACTACTTCGTCCACTCCTACGCGGTCCGCACCTGGGAGCTGGAGGTCACCAACCCCCATATGCCCTCCCCCAAGGTCAGCTGGGCCACCCATGGCGAGCCGTTCGTCGCCGCCGTGGAGAACGGCCCGCTGTGGGCCACCCAGTTCCACCCCGAGAAGTCGGGTGACGCCGGAGCGCGGCTGCTCCGCAACTGGCTCGACACGCTCTGACCGGCCCGCGCCGGCCCGGTCCGCATCCGCCCTCCCCACCCGCACCGCCCGCACGCTCTCACCGAAGGTTGTCCGCATGCGCTCGAACCGCCTCGAACTCCTCCCCGCCGTCGATGTCCGCGACGGCCAGGCCGTCCGCCTCGTCCATGGCGAGTCCGGCTCCGAGACGTCGTACGGCGACCCGATGGAGGCCGCCCTGGCCTGGCAGCGGGCGGGCGCCGAATGGCTGCACCTGGTGGACCTCGACGCCGCCTTCGGCACCGGGGACAACCGTGAGCAGATCGCCGAGGTGGCCCGCGCCATGGACCTCAGGGTCGAGCTGTCCGGCGGCATCCGCGACGACGCCTCGCTGTCCGCCGCCCTGGCCACCGGCTGCGCCCGGGTGAACCTCGGCACGGCCGCCCTGGAGACCCCGGAATGGGTCGCCAAGGTCATCGCCGAGCACGGCGACCTCATCGCGGTGGGCCTCGATGTGCGCGGCACCACGCTGCGCGGCCGCGGCTGGACCCGGGACGGCGGCGATCTGTACGAGACGCTGGCTCGCCTCGACTCCGAGGGCTGCGCCCGCTACGTGGTCACCGACATCGCCAAGGACGGCACCCTCCAGGGCCCCAACCTGGAGCTGCTGCGCAACGTCTGCGCCGCGACCGAAAAGCCGGTCGTCGCCTCCGGCGGCGTTTCCTCACTCGACGACCTGCGTGCCCTTGCGACTCTGGTACCGGAAGGTGTCGAGGGCGCCATCGTGGGCAAGGCACTCTACGCCAAGGCGTTCACCTTGGAAGAGGCGTTGGAGGCGGTATCCGTATGACCTCACCCGAGTCCGCGCGGCGGGTCCAGACCGAAAGCCCCTGGGAGGAGACCATCGGGTTCGCCCGGGCCGTCGAGGTCGGTGACCTGGTGCTCGTCGCCGGGACGATGCCGCTGGCGGAGCGCGGCGTACTGGAGGGCGAGGGGGATCCGTACGAGCAGACGCTCGCCGCCTTCCGCCATGCGCTGGACGCGCTGAAGAGGTTCGACCTGGGCGTCGAATCGGTGGTCCGCACCCGTATGTATCTCACCCACGCCCGCGACGTGGACGAAGTGGGCCGCGCCCACAAGGAGCTCTTCGACGCCGTGCGCCCGGCCGCGACGCTGGTCGTGGTGTCCGGTTTCGTCGATTCGCGGGTGCTGGTGGAAGTCGAACTGGAAGCATTCCGAGGAGCACGACAGTCATGACCCTGGCGGTCCGAGTCATCCCCTGCCTGGACGTGGACAACGGCCGGGTCGTCAAGGGCGTCAACTTCCAGAATCTGCGCGACGCGGGCGACCCGGTCGAGATGGCCAAGGTCTACGGCGAGGAGGGCGCGGACGAGCTGACCTTCCTCGACATCACCGCCTCCTCCGGCGACCGCGAGACCACCTATGACGTGGTCCGCCGCACCGCCGAGCAGGTCTTCATCCCGCTGACGGTCGGCGGGGGCGTCCGCACCCCGGAGGACGTCGACAAGCTGCTGCGCGCCGGGGCGGACAAGGTCGGCGTCAACACGGCCGCCATCGCCCGCCCCGAGCTCATCCGCGAGATCTCCCAGCGCTTCGGCAGCCAGGTGCTCGTCCTCTCGGTCGACGCCCGCCGCTGTCCCGAAGGGACGGACACGCCCTCCGGCTACGAGGTCACCACCCACGGCGGCCGCCGCGGCACCGGCATCGACGCCGTCGAATGGGCCCACCGCGCGGCCGAGCTGGGCGCCGGGGAGATCCTGCTGAACTCGATGGACGCGGACGGCACCAAGGACGGCTACGACACGGCCATGATCGAGGCCGTCCGCAAGCACGTGACCATCCCGGTCATCGCCAGCGGCGGCGCAGGCAAGCTGGCCGACTTCCCGCCGGCGGTCGCCGCGGGCGCGGACGCGGTGCTGGCCGCCTCCGTCTTCCACTTCGGCGATCTGCGCATCGGCCAGGTCAAGGGCGCGCTGCGGGACGCGGGGCACCCGGTCCGCTGAGGTACGTCACGGTGGCGGGGGACCACCGCATGGTGATCCCCCGCCACCGGTGCCGTCTCAGCTGGTCGGCCGCTCGCGGTAGTGGTCGACGATCCCGCGCTTCAGGTACGCCGTCTTCTCCATGACGTCGCCCTTCTTGCCCGCCCTGACGTCCTTCGTCAGGTAGCTGCGCTCACCGAGCAGGGTCAGGCTGTCCCGGTCGAAGACCCACTCGGTGGCCTCCCCCGACCTCTTGTCGACACGGGCGATGCCGACCCCATGGCGGCCCGCCGCGTCCACCGCGTCCTCCTTCCGCGTCACCCCGGGGATCTTCGCGGCGGCCTTGTAGAGAGCAGCCGCGTTCTCCGGCGGCATCACCGTCTCACCCAGGCAGGAGCCGATCCGGCCGAAGACGGCCTGTGCCTTTTCCACGCCCTCGTCCGGTTCGGCCATTCGGTACAGCTCCTTGAGTAGGGCGTCCGGGTCGGTCGGCAGGGACGCCAGCCACTGGTACGTGGGGCGGTAGAGGCCCGCCGGGGACCCGCCCAACTCGGCCATCCGGCCCCACTCCCCGTCTTCCTTTATCTCGCCGGTCTTGGTGATCCGCTTCACCTGTTGCGACATCCAGACCTCGCGCTCATGGCGCGGCTCCAGTTTCGAGGAGCCGTCCTCCTTCATCTCGGCCCCCGCCGTCACGCTCTTGACGTAGACGAACTGGTCCTGCCGCACCGGCCGGACGTCCGACTTCGCCGCGGTCCCGGCGATCCGGTCGAGCAGGACGGTGGCGGTCTCGCGGGGCTGGGCGGCGCTGTCGCCGGACCCTCCGCCCCCGGTGAAGGTGACGGCCAGCGCCCCGGCCAGCGCCAGGGCCGCGGCGGGCATCACCAGCGCGGGGCGCAGCAGCCGCGGCCGGGCCTTCCGGGCGGGGGCGGGGGCGGTGGTGCGGTTCTGGTCGTCATCGATGTGCTGCATCAAACGGTCCTTGTGGTGGAGGTAGGGCTCGGAAGGAACGTCCCGCTCGGCCGGGGCGGGAAGCAGCCGGGCCAGTTCCTCGCGCTCCGCTTCCTCGCGCTCCGCTTTCTCGTGCTCGGCCCGGTCGGGCCCGGAGCCAGCGGCGTTCATCGGGGTTCCTCCTGAAACTCCTGATAGGGCAGGGCCGCGAACGCGGCCCCACGCTGTACCTCTCCGCGACGGCGTGGCGGTTCCGGCTTTTCTTCCGCGAGCCGCTGATCGGCGAGCTTGCGCAGCCGGGCGCGGGCCCGGGACAGCCGCGAGCGCACGGTGCCCACCGGAATCCCCAGCGCCTGGGCGGCCTGCGCGTAGTCCAGCCCGGACCACACGCACAGCGCCAGCACCTCCTGCTCGCCGCGCCGCAGCCGGCCGTACACCGTGCGCACGGCGGCGAGCCGGCGGGCGTCGTCGATCCGCCCGGCGGTCTCGTCGGCGAAGTCCGCCACCGGGGCGGGCGCCGGACGGCGGGCCAGGAAGGCCAGGCGCCGGCCGATGCCGCGGTTGGCGTTGCGGGCCTTGTTCGTCGCCACGCCCAGCAGCCACGGTTTCAGCGTGCCGTCGCCCGGCTCCAGTTGCGCTCGGGTACGCCAGGCGTCGAGGAACGTGTCCCCCATCACCTCCTCGGCCACCGACCAGTCGCCGGTCAGCCGGTAGGCATGGTTGTAGACCGCACGCGCGTACTCTGCGTAGAGCTCTGCGAACGCCTCGCGGTCACCCGCTCGTACCCGCGCTCGCAGGTCATCGCTCATGTTGTTTACACCTCACACCCGTGCCTCTCCGCACGGCGGAGGTAGTTCCCGTGACCTGCGCCACACCCCTTCCGGGGCGGGCGGTTCGTCGGTTACCGAGCGGGCGGCTCGACGGCCTCCGACGCCGTCGCGATCACCTCGTCCAGGACATCGCGGGAGCGGAGCAGGTCGTCGATCATCCGGTTGATGCGCTGCCGCTCCGTGGTGAGGTCGGAGACCAGCTGGGCGTTGGCCCGCCGGGACGGGCCGCCGTCCGCATCGCGCATACAGGGGAGCAGTTGGGCGATCTTCTCGCTGCACAGCCCCGCGGCGAAGAGCTCCTGGATGCGGATCACCCGGTCCACCGCGCCCTCGGGGTAGTCGCGATGACCGCCCGGCGTACGCTCGGCCGTCATCAGCCCCTGCTTCTCGTAATAGCGCAGCGAGCGCTCGCTCACGGTGGTGCGCCGAGCCAGTTCGCCGATCCGCATGGTCACCTCGTCTGCCGGGCCGGGACGTGAATCCGGGACATGAATCCGGGGGGCTTGAATCCGGGAACTTGAAGCCAGGGACATGAACCGGGGACTTGAATCTGAGGACTTGAATCTGACACCAATGTCAAGTTCTACCGTACCGGCATGACGCACACACCCCGGATACCCCGCCTCTTCGAACCGGCCCGCCTGGGCCGGCTGGAGCTGCCCAACCGCCTGGTGATGGCGCCCATGACCCGGAACCGCGCCGCCGCCGACGGCGTACCCGAACCGATCATGGCCACCTACTACGCCCAGCGCGCCACGGCCGGGCTGATCGTCGCCGAGGCCGCCACGCCCAACGCGGTGGGGCAGACCTACCCCGACATCGCCGCGATCCACAGCGCGGCACAGGTGGCCGGATGGCGGCGGGTGACCGACGCGGTGCACGCGGCGGGTGGCCGGATGTTCCTCCAACTGCAGCACGGCGGCCGGGTCGGCCACCCGGACACCAGCGGGCTGACCCCGGTGGCTCCCTCGCCGGTCCCGCTCCCGGACACGATCTTCACCCCCGGCGGCCACCAAGAGGCCGTCGTACCGCGCGAAATGACGGTCGAGGAGATCCGCTCCACCGTCGCCGACTTCGCCACCGCCGCGCGCAACGCCCTCGACGCGGGCTTCGCCGGAGTGGAGGTGCACGCCGCCAACGGCTACCTCCTCCACCAGTTCCTGGCCCGGAACACCAATCGCCGCACCGATGCCTACGGCGGCTCGGTGGCGGGGCGCATCCGGTTCGTGGCCGAGGTGGTCCACGCCGTCGCCGACGCGATCGGCCCCGAGCGGGTGGGCCTGCGGATCTCCCCCGGATCCACCGTCAACGGCATCGAGGAGGGCGACACCGAGACCCTCTACCCCGCCCTCATCAAGGAACTGGCGGACACCGGCCTCACCTACCTCCACATCGTCCGCGCCGAACCGGACCACCCCCTCTTCCGGGAACTCCGCGCCGCCTGGCCCGCCACGCTGATCGCCAACCCGTCACTGCCCGGCGACGGCGTCCCCGCCGACGGCGGCATGCGCCAGGCCGAACGGCTGCTGACCGCCGGAGCCGACCTGATCGCCCTCGGCCGCACCTTCCTGGCCAACCCCGACCTGGTCGCCCGCCTGCGCACCGGCGCCCCGCTCAACCCCATCCGGGACGCCTATCTGATGTACGTGGGCGGGGAGACCGGCTACACGGACTACCCCACGCTGACGGCGGCCTGAGCGCAGCCGAACGCGGCTCAGCCGATCCGGCTCAGCGGACCCGGCTCAGCGGACCCGGTTCAGCCGACCCGGACGGTCGGCTCGTGACGGACGGGAAAGTTGACCGAATTGGCGATGAAGCACGCCTGATGGGCGTCATGGTGCGCCGAACGCGCTCGCTCCACCATCGCCGCGTCCGCGACGCTGACCACCGGATTGAGCACCACCTCGGTGAAGCGCCCACTGTGCCCGGCCGCCTCCTCCATGACCCCGGTGGCCACGTCCTCGTACGCAGTGACCCGCACCCCGTCCCGGGCGCATACGGACAGGTACGTCAGCATGTGGCACTGCGAGAGCGAGACCAGCAGGAACTCCTCCGGATTCCAGCACCCCGGATCTCCCAGAAATGCCGGATCGGCGCTGCCCCGCAGGGCCGGCTTACCGTCCCCGAGAATGTCGTGCGACCGCTCGTAGCCCCGGTAACCACTCGTCCCCGAACCGGTATTGCCGGTCCACCGGACGGTGGCGCGGTAGGAATGCTGTCGGCCCATCGGTTGTGTGCTCCCTGTCGTGGTCTACGGGCGGCGGATCTTTTTCTTGCGCACCCCGAAGACCTTCTTGTAGCTGGCGAGTTGGTTGGCTGTGTTCATCGTCTGGGGGTGGTCTTCGCCGAGGGTTCTGCGCCGCCCTTCGAGGGTTTTCTCCAGAAGCGCCCGTGCTTCTTTTCGGTGCCCGAGAGCGCCGAGGGCACTGGCGAGGCTATTGGATATGGAGAGGGTCTCGGGATGGTGATCGCCGAGGACCCCTCGCGCGTGGTCGAGTGTGTCCTGGAGCAGTGCACGTGCCAGAACATGTTGGCCGAGGGTCCCCAGGTTATGGGCGAGGTAGTGGGCAGTGATCAGGGTGCGGGGGTGACCGCGACCGAGGACTCTGCGTTTGCGGTTGAGCGTGTCCTGGAGCATCGCGCGCGCCTGAACGTGCTCGCCCAGAGCATCCAGACTCAAGGCGAGGTTGCCGTGCGAGGCGAGGGTGTCCGGATGATCCTCGCCGAGGACCTTGCACTGTCGGCTGAGGACGTCCTCCCTGAGAGCTCGGGCCTGCTCGTGCTGACCAAGGTCGTTCAGGGTCGACGCCAGATACTGCGCGGAGGCGAGAGTGGAAGGGTGCTCCTCTCCGAGGGTCGCACGGCTCCGGTCGAGTGTGTCTTCGAGGAGTTCCTTCGCTTCGGCATGCAGGCCCAGGTCGCCCAGCGTGGTGGCAAGGTTTCCAGCACTGGTGAGAGTGTCTGGATGGTCGTACCCAAGAGTTCTGCGCTGGCGCGCGAGAACGTCTTCCTTGAGCGCGTACGCCTCACGGTGATGCCCGAGAAGGCTCATTGTCACTGCCAGATTGTTGCCGGACATGAGCGTATCCCGGTGATCCAAGCCAAGGAGGGAGCGACGTTTCGCGAGGACCTCTTCTTCAATCTGCCGAGCCTGTTGGTAGTCGGCCACTTCGGTCAGCGCGCTGGCCAAGGAAGTCTTAGCCACTAGGATTTCCCGACTGTCCTCGCCCACAGTGTGCTGACTGACCTCAATGGCCTGCTGAATTATGGCAAGAGCTTCTTGGTACCGGCCGAGCCCGTTAAGGGTGTCAGTGAGGAGGGCGGCGGCACTCAGAAAATGTGGATGGCCGCGGCTGATCTGATTCGACCAATGTTCATGAAGCATCCGGGCGGAATCGTGTGCGGCGCTCGTCGTGCCTCGAAGCAGTAGGTACAGCGTTGCGTCAAGGGAGAGCTGCCGCATGGCATCGTCCTGGGTCCAGGCCTCGCTGAGCGCTAGAACATGGGGGAGGATTCCAGCCCACTCACTCCAGGCCGCCGGGTCCCTCCCTTCATTGTTCGGTCTCACGCTGATGACAAGGTCCCGTGCGTGTTCGTGTGCCGCTTCGGCGGTCCTGGGTTCGGGGTTGTCTCGCAGGATCGCCGCCGTGAGGCGGTGGATCGTCAGCCCGCCGTGTTGGGGCCGCACCAGCCCAAGCCTGGCCATCGCGGCAATGGAGTCGGCGACCGCTACCGGATCTCCGACCAGGCCGTTCAACGAGGGCGGCAGCTCGACCCCCGCTTTGGTGAGCCATGCGTCAAGCGGGATGGGCTCGGGGGCGAGAAAGGCACAGATCCGGAGGAGCTCCGAGGCCGCGGGGTCGGTGCGGTCCAGGTGATCCGACGACAGTCGTACGGCCGCGCCGAGCGTCTTGTGCTGGTAGGTGATCGGGGCACTGCGATCGAGGAGGCGGCTGGTGGCAGTGAGGTCCTTGAGGTAGGTGTCCACGGAGAAGCCGGAGGTGGCGATGAGGCCACCCGCCTGGGCGAGGGCGAGTGGAAGATCCCCAAGGGCCTCGGCGAGTCGATCGGCCTCGGTCTGCGGGAGCTTGGGTACATACGCGGCCAGCAGGGACCGGGACTCGGCGCGCGCGAAGAGGCCGATGTCCATGGGAGTGGCGGCACTGTGCCAGCCCGGGTCGCGCGAGGTGATCAGCACATGGCCGCCGCCCTCGGGGAGGAGGCTCCTGAAGGTGTCGGGGTCCTCCGCGTTGTCGAAGACCAGCAGCCATCGACCGCTCGTGCGCAGATACTGGCGGGCGCTTTGGGCGGCGTCCGCCACCGGCATGGTGGCGGGCACCGTCTTGAGCGTATGGGCCAGGTCCGCGAGCTGGCTGTCGAGCGTGACGGTCTGCTCGGCATCCAGCCACCACACCGTGTCGTACTGGGAGGCGAAGCGATGGCAGTACTCGGCCGCGGTCTGTGTCTTGCCCACGCCGCCCATGCCGTGCAACGCCTGGACGGGGGACCGGGACTGAAAGGTCGTACGGATGCGGTCGAGTACCTCGTCCCGGCCGGTGAACAGGGGGAGCCGGGGCGGGACGTTCGACGCCTTGGGCGTGGACGCGGGTAACCGGGGGGCCGCTTCGTCCCGGTCTCCGAGCGTGGCCGCCGAACCGGGGAAGCCGGGCTTACCCTGCGGCCCCGCGGGCTGACCGACGGCGCTCAGCAGTTCCGTGAGCGCCTCCTCCTCGCTCTTCCCGTACAAGATGCCGGCCTTGATCGGGCGGAGCAGATCGGGGATCTCGCTCTTCTCCAGCTCGGCCACGTGCATGGGGATGAAGCCGCCCGTCCCCCGCTCACGGTCGTCGAAGGCGGCGGTCCACTCGTCCCGGGTGTACCGGGGGCGCTCGAAGTACGACCGTGACAGCAACGCGAGGAACCTGTCGGCGCGGGCCAGTGCGTCACTCATGCGCAGCGTGGTGTTGTCCCCCGCCTGCCAGTGCCAGTGATCGAACTCCACGCTGAAGCCGTGCTGCTGGAGGTGCCAGGCGACCCATTCGGCCCAGGCCCGCTCCACTCCGGCGTAACTGATGAAGAAGTCGACCTTCTCCGGAGCGCCCGACACCGTCTCCATGTACCCCCCTGCACCAGGCCAACGGTCCTCCAGTATGCCTATCGGCGAGGAATTACACTCTCGTCGGGTGACAAGCGAAGCGGAACCGACGGGGATACTCGGCAGCCGGCCGATGCTCAGCCAGGACCAGGTCAAGCACCTGGAGTTCATCCAGGCTGTCATCACCCGGCTCGGCAACAATTCCTTCCTGGTCAAGGGCTGGTGCCTGACACTGGCCGCAGGGCTGCTGGCATTCGCCGCCGAAGGTTCGCGCTGGTCGGTGGCCGCGACGGCCTTTGTTCCCCTGGTGGCGTTCTGGTTTCTCGACGGCTACTTCCTGTGGCAGGAGCGGCTGTTCCGCAAGCTCTACGATCAAGCGCGGAAGCCAGGTGCCGAGGTGGAGCTCTTTTCCATGAATCCGTACCCCTGCGCGGGCCAGGTGCGGTGGTGGCAGGCCACCTTCTCAGTCACTCTCTCGCTCTTCTACGGCGGGATCGGGGTCGCGCACCTCGCCGTGCTGCTCGCCGTCGTTCTCGGCTGAACTCCGCACAGCAACGCGCAGGCGCTCGGCCAGTTGGTCCAGGTGTTCGGGGGGCGAACTCTGCGGCGGCGGCCAGATGCGGCCCATGCGATCGTTCTCGTTGCGGGGAACGATGTGCACGTGTACGTGCATGACGCTCTGTGTCGCCACCGAGCCGACCGAGGTGATGATGTTCATCCCTTCGGGCTCGAACGCGGTCCGCACCGCGTGCATGACCTGGCGTACGACACGCGTGAGCGCGAAACTCGTCGGCTCGTCCAGCTCCCAGGCATCCCGCACATGCTGCCGTGGGATGACCAGGACGTGACCCGCAACGGCTGGAATGAGCGGGAGGAAGGCGACCGTTTCCTGATCGGAGTAGACGATGCGCGCGGGCTCGACGCCTTCCACGATGCGGCAGAAAACGCAGTCGTCCACGAGCCCTCCCACGCGCTCAGGCGTGAAACTCGTATTCGAGGATGTACGACCCCGCGTCGAGCACCATTTCATTGACCTCAACGGCCGTTCCGTCCTCGGTGAAAGCCGTGCGGCATACGAGAAAGACGGGCGTTCCACCGGGGAGCCGCAGGTCCTGGGCCTCGGTCGCGGAGGGCATGCGCGACCGGATCTCCTCGCGGAAGCGGGCGGGCGCATGGCCGAGTTCGGCGAGCCGCGCGTAGACGCCGCCGGCGCCGCTGTCCTCCTGGGTGATGGCCGAGCCTGCCACGAGGGAGGCTGAAAAGTACGACGTGGACAGCAGGACGGGCTTGCCGTCCAGAACGAAGCGGCGACTGCGGGTACAGGCCCGGTCGCTGCTTCCGAGCCCGAGAACGGCGGCGATATGACTCGGAGCCTCTTTCTCCGTCACCGCAATGCTGTCCACGACGAGTTCCCGGTCCTCGTCCAGATCGGCCGACCAGACCGACCGTCCCGCTCCCCATTGGCTTTGGGCGAGACGTTGAATGCCGCGCCGCCGTAGTGGCCGAAAGGTGCGTACGAAGACCCCGGCGCCCTTGCGGGCTTCCGCGATGCCTTCGCTCTGCAGCACGCTCAGCGCCTGTCGGGCGGTCATACGAGCGACCTGGTAGGTGGTCATCAGCTCGTTCTCGCCGGGCAAACGATCACCCGGCCGGTACTCCCCAGCAGTGATCGCCGCCTTGAGTTCGTTGGCGATCCGCTGGTACTTGCGCTCTCCGCCGCTGCCCTGCCCCGCTGTCACCGACCACCCTCCGATCTTCTCTAGAGACACCCTAGGTGTCCGCTCGCTTGTTTGAGCAATCCGGGGCAGCTTTGGGCGGGTTTGACATCTCTAGAGATGCGCCGCTTCACTGGAGATGTCTAGAGATGTTCCGTGAGGAGGGTGCAATGGCGCACATGACGGGTCTTCAAGGTGACGCTCATCCGCGCGTCACCGACATGATCTTCCACCCTCCCGCCGACCCGCTGAACGCTTCCGCTGAGGACATCGTCGACGCGGCACTCGGGTACCGCGCCATCGTGGTGTGACCCGCTCCGCCAGCAGGCCGCAGGTCGCAGGGCAGCGTCGGCGCGCTGACGGGGTGCGGCGCACCCAGGAGAAGCCCGTCCTGGTACTGGCCCGCTGACCTGCCCAGACTCGGTGGGGCAGGGGGAAACGGGATCAGGAGCGAAAAGGATATCGCCATGAACGTCATTACCGAGACGGGCAAGGTCGTGCTCATCACCGGGGCCAGCAGCGGGATCGGTGAGGCGACCGCGCGTCGGCTCGCCGCCGAGGGGCACCGGGTGTTTCTGGGGGCGCGGCGGACCGAGCGGCTGGGGGAGCTGGCCGGGCAGATCACCGCGGAGGGCGGCAGCGCGGCGTACCAGCGGCTGGATGTCACCGCGGCCGGGGACATGCGGGCCTTCGTGGCGGCTGCCCGGGAGCGGTTCGGGCGGGTGGATGTGGTGGTCAACAACGCCGGGGCGATGCCCCTGTCGCCGCTCGAGGCGCTGAAGGTCGACGAGTGGGACCGGATGCTGGATGTGAATGTGCGCGGTGTGCTGTACGGCATCGCCGCGGCGCTGCCGGTGATGAAGGAGCAGGGTGGCGGGCATGTCGTGAACATCGCCTCGGTCGGCGCGTACGAGGTGTCGCCCACGGCGGCGGTGTACTGCGCCACCAAGTTCGCCGTGCGCGCCATCTCCGAGGGGCTGCGCCAGGAATCGGCCGGTGACATCCGGGTCAGCCTGGTCTCCCCGGGCGTGACCGAGTCCGAACTCGCCGACTCCATCTCCGATCCGGCGGCCCGTGAGGCCATGAAGACCTACCGCTCGGTGGCCCTGCCCGCGTCCGCGATCGCCGACGCCATCGCGTACGCCATCGGTCAGCCGGCCGAGGTCGACGTCAACGAGATCGTGGTGCGCCCGGTCGCGAGCGCCCAGTAGGGGCCGCGCGGGGGTACCGCTCGAACAGGAGTACCCACGAAGGTCGGTTGAGCGGTTTCCTGTGCCACTCCCCGGACCTCAGCTTCAGGGCGGCCCGACTGTTGTGGGGCTCACTCAGCAGTGTCGTCTTCGCCGGACTTCAGCGCCGACAGCGCCCTACGTACAGCTTGGAAGAGGTCGGGAAGCTGATTGACGAGCTGAATAAGCAACGTCACGAACAAGCTCAGCAGGCCGAAGACTGCGAGCACAGTGAGAGTGATGGCGTTCCAGTCCACCAGTTGACCTTCCTGGTGGTCGAACTGGTGGCGGGCAGCCTCAGTCCGACCACCTACTGAAGTGGTCGAGCTGAGGACTGCGTTACGCGCTCACGCGAGTCTCAGGGGTCAACAGCGGGTCTCCCGCCACTAACGGCCCGTTTCTCTGCGCGCTTACTGAGAGGGCCTGAGAGGAACAGGGTACTGCGGATTCGGGATCGGTTGGTGAACAGCAGGGTTCCGCCACACCGAGCGGTCCCGAACTGGTGTACACGTGTCCAGGCATGTGCGGCCTCGGGACTGGTAAGCCCGCATGTCGAGGTGTCGCGTATTCAGCGGACTCCGGCTCCTGATTACTGACTGTGGCCGGTAGCGGTGGTCCAGCGCGGGTCGATGCGGCCCAGCCATGCGTCTTGATCGTCGGCCAGTGGTTGCTTCAGGGGAAGTGAGAGGAACCGGCAGGCGAAGGTGAGGCCAGCGTCGTCTCCGTCGTCGTGGACGTGGTGCTCCCACTCATTGGCGGTGTCTGCGGGTGCCTGGAGGTGCAAGAAGCCGGTTCGTCGTGGCTGTCCCGTGTCGGGGTGAGGCTTGTCCTCAACAGCGATCTGCCGGACCACTGTGGCTGTGAGCAGACCGGTCTCCTCGGCGACCTCTCGAAGAACCGCTTCTTCCAGTCCTTCGCCTGATTTGACTCCTCCCGCCGGGACCTGGGTGCCGGCCTCCGGCATACCGATGTGATCGAACACCAGCAGCTCGGGGACGGCGCGATGTCGGATCACGTATGCGGCGACACGGATTCTGGGTCGAGTCATCCCGGCATTGTCCGTTGTCGGCGGAGTTCATGATTGCCGGAGGCGTATCGGCTCCAGGTGCCGCCGGCTTCGGTGACCAGGCGAGTGGCGGTCTTGTCGTGATAGCCGAGTGCCTTCGCGAATAACGGGGGCCGGGGCTTGCACGGGCGGCAGCGTGAGGCGGGGCATCCGGCCGGTCTTCATGCACCACCGCAGGAATGACTGAGACGGACGGCGGGTGGCCAGGTTCTCGGCGTGCCAGGCGTCTCGGCAGATCGGTGTGCCACCGGTGTCTCGACCCGGCAGCAGCCGATCGGTGCCGCAACACGGGCAGAGGCCGCGGACGTGCGTCGCCCGTTCGTAGCAGGTCGGGCAGATCGGACCGTCCGACCACTCGGCGGACTTCGAGGCTCGACGGCCGCAGTGGGCGCAGTCGCGGATCATCCACCGCTCGTACTCCTCCGGAGTGGCAGTGACCACGCACCGCCCCTTGGGCGCCTCGCCCCAGCGAGCCGGAACTGTCGCCGGTCAACGGGGGTAACAGTGGTGGTTGGGCGTGAGTCGGTCCCGGTAGCTGTCGACTTGACGCCGCTGGCGGGGGCCGCTTTGATCGCAACTGCCGCACGGGTGTACCGCCCCCGTGCCGCCCAAGAGGTACGCCCAGCCGGTAGGGGGCCCGGTTCCGGTCCCGAGCCCGGACTCAGTCGCCAGGACGGCGGATGCCATCCGAGGCGGGGCCGTTACCCGCGAGTGTTGGAGCTTTCATGCCAGCCAGCCATGCCGCCCGCCTTCGTCGCCGCTGGGTCCTCGCGTCGGTGGCGGCGGCCGCGGCCGCCGCGGCCGCCGTCGTGGCCGTGTCCATGTCCTCGGGGGCCAGCGCGTCCGAAGTGGCGCTGCCGCCCGTCCACGGCGGCTTCGACTACCAGATCGGCGGCGAGTACACCCCGCCGAAGGGCGTCGACATCGTCAGCCGCGACCGCGCGGACTCCCCGGCGGACGGGCTGTACAACATCTGCTACGTCAACGCCTTCCAGGTCCAGCCGGGCGAGCGCGACCAGTGGCCCGACGACCTGCTGCTGCGGGACCGCGACGGCGATCTCGTCATCGACACCCACTGGAAGGAACCGCTGCTCGACATCAGCACCGCCAAGAAGCGCGAGCGCGTGGCGGAGAAGGTCAACGGCTGGATCGACGGCTGTGCCAAGGACGGCTTCGACGCCGTCGAGCCCGACAACTACGACAGCTACGAGCGCTCCCAGAAGCTGCTGACCGCCAGTCACGCCAAGGAGTTCATGGCCCTGCTGTCCGAGCACGCGCACGCCCAGGGGCTGGCCATCGCGCAGAAGAACACCGCGGAGCTCCTCCCCGACCGCAAGGCGGCCGGGCTGGACTTCGCGGTGGTCGAGGAGTGCGGCCAGTACGACGAGTGCGGTGAGTTCGCCAAGGCCTACGACGACCATGTGGTGGTGGTCGAGTACGGCGAGGAGGGCTTCGCCAAGGCCTGCGAGGGCTGGGGCGACCGGCTCAGCATCGTCCTGCGGGACGAGGACGTCTCGACCGACGACGGTGAGGATTACGTCCGCGAGACCTGTTAGGGAATCCCGGTGCGTCCCCGCATGCCCGCAGGGCGGCGGAGACGCACCACGGGCTCAGACGCCCAGCTTGGCCTCACGCGCCGCGGCCACGGCCTCCTTGTCGCCCTCCAGCTCGACCCGGGCGGCCTCCTGACGGCCGCTGAGGAAGAGCGCCAGCTCGCCCGGTTCGCCGGTGACCGTGACGACCGGGACGCCGCGGTGGGCCACCGCCGTACGGCCGTCCGGGCGCCGCAGCACCAGGCCGACGGGGGAGCGGCGGCCGAAGATCCGGGCGCCGCGCTCGATACGGGACCACAGCGTGTCGGCGAAGACCGGGTCCAGCTCGCGCGGTGTCCACTCCGGGCGGGCGCGGCGCACATCCTCGCCGTGGACGTAGAACTCGAAGCTGTTGGCCGCCTCGTCCACCTGCTTCAGCGCGAACGGCGACATCCGCGGCGGACCGGTGCGGAAGAGCTGGAGCAGTTCTTCGTACGGCTTCGCCGCGAACTCCTCCTGGACCCGGGCCAACCGCGCGGCCAGCGGCTTGACCAGCACCCCGGCGGCCGCGTCGGGGCGGCGCTCACGGACCACCAGATGGGCCGCCAGATCGCGGGTGTTCCAGCCCTCGCACAGCGTCGGGGCCCCGGGGCCCGCGCCGTCCAAGAGGTCGGCGAGGAGCAGGCGTTCGCGCTTCGCGTGAGTGGACATACGTCCACCCTACGGCCGGGGCCCGCCCGCTGCCATGAGGAGCGCCGCCGCGCGCCCGCCGGGGCCGCCCCGCCCGGGCCCATCCCGGAGGGGCTGCCGGGCCTATCCCGGCAGCGGCTTGCTCAGCTTCTTGCCGTCGCGTGCGGCGCTCAGCGTGAGCGCGCAGGAGACCTGGTCCTCGCCCTGGATGGAGTAGGTGCCCAGCGCGGGATACAGCGCGTAGTAGTAATACATCCGGCCGTCGTTGGGGATGGTCTTGAGCCGCTTCTTGGCGTCCGTACCGCACAGCGACAGCGCCTTGGTCTGAATCGCCTTCTCGGAGGAGAAGTCGCCGCTCAGCTTCTCGTTGGCGATCACCTCGCCGTCGTGCGGGCCGTGGCAGGAGCGCTTCTCGACCTTGGTGACGCTGCTGTCCATCGCCGGGTGGTCGAAGCACTGGCCGGGGTCGAGCACCACATACGGCACCTTGTCACCGGGCTCGCCGGACTCCGACGCGTCCGGGGCGGCCGAATCGGAGGTGTCCGGATCCGCGTCGGGGGCATCGCTTCCGCCGCCCAGCGGCGCGCCCTGACCGGGGTCCTCCGAGCCCGGCGGGGCGGCGGACGCCCCGCCGTCCGAGGGCGAGGAGAGGGGGCGGTCCGAGGCGGAGGCGGACGGGCCGGCGCCGGCCGAGGTCTTCTTGTCCCCGTCGTCCTTCGTCCCGATGACGATCGCGCCGACGACCACCGCCACGGCCACCACCGCCGCGATGACGATCGCCGCGACCTTGGAACCACCGGGGCCGGCCGGCGGGGGAGGCGGCAGCGCGCCCGGGGGTATCGCCCCCGGCGGCAGCGCGCCCGGGGGCGGCCCGCCGGGCAGCAGGGCCGGTGGGGCGGGCGGGCCGAAACCGCCGCTCGGCTGCCCGGGCGGACCGGGCTGGGCGTACGGCCCCGGCTGGGCGTACGGACCGGGCTGGGCCTGCGGCCCCGGCTCGCCCGGCCGCGCGGGCCCATCCGCCGCGGGCGGCGGCCCGAAGCCCTGCTGCGGCTGCCGCGGAGGCTGCTGGGGCTGAGACGGTGGTTGCTCATGCGGCTGCGGCGGTGGACCGAACCCCCCGCCGTTTCCAGGCCGGTTGGGGTCATTCGACGGCGGCGGAAACGTCATGCCCGAAGCATGCCCCATTCCACCGACAACCCGACCATCGGGCCCGGCATACCGGCCCGGCGGAGATCATTCGCAAAGACCCCCCTCCGGGCGTGCAGAATGGTCGCATGACCGGCTCCGACCGCCCCTCCGCCCTCGACCCGGCCCTCGCCGCCCGCCTCAAGCGCGGCGCCGACGGGCTGCTGCCCGCCATCGCCCAGCAGTACGACACCGGTGAGGTGCTGATGCTCGGCTGGATGGACGACGAGGCGCTGCACCGCACCCTCACCACCGGCCGCTGCACCTACTGGAGCCGCAGCCGCCAGGAGTACTGGGTCAAGGGCGACACCTCCGGCCATGTCCAGCTGGTCAAGTCGGTCGCCCTCGACTGCGACGCCGACACCATCCTCGTCAAGGTCGACCAGGTCGGCGCCGCCTGCCACACCGGCGACCGCACCTGCTTCGACGCCGACGACCTCCCGCTCGGCCCGTAGCCCGGCCGGCAGTCCGGAGTCCGGCAGTCCGGAGTCCGGCAGTCCGGAGTCCGGCCGCCGGACCGGCCGGCACCGCATCCGCCCCATCACCGCACCCGCCCGCCGGGCTCCCCAGCCCTTGACCCAGGACGTTGTCACGATGGATCTCGAGACCTTCCGCAAGCTGGCGGCCGATCGCCGCGTCATCCCCGTCAGCCGCAAGCTGCTCGCGGACGGCGACACCCCCGTGGGCCTCTACCGCAAGCTGGCCGCCGAGCGCCCCGGCACCTTCCTCCTCGAATCCGCCGAGAACGGCCGCTCCTGGTCCCGCTACTCCTTCATCGGCGTCCGCAGCTCCGCCACCCTCACCGAACGCGACGGCCGCACCCACTGGCTGGGCACCCCGCCGGTCGGCGTGCCCACCGAGGGCGACCCCCTCCAGGCGCTGCGCGCCACCGTGGAGACCCTGCACACCCCCCGCGACCTCGGGGGCCTGGTCCAGCTCCCGCCGTTCACCGGCGGCATGGTCGGCTACCTCGGCTACGACATCGTCCGCCGCCTGGAGAAGGTCGGCGAGCACGGGCGGGACGATCTGCGCCTGCCCGAGCTGACCATGCTGCTCACCTCGGACCTCGCGGTGCTGGACCACTGGGACGGCACCGTGCTGCTGATCGCCAACGCGATCAACCACAACGACCTCGACACCGGGGTGGACGAGGCGTACGCGGACGCCGTGGCCCGGCTCGACGCGATGGCCGCCGACCTGGTGCGCCCCGTGCCGACCGACCCCACCGCGCTGCCCGAGTCCGAGCTGCCCGAGTACACCGCGCTGTGGGGCGGCGAGGACTTCATGGCGGCCGTGGACGAAATCAAGGAGCGCATCCGCGCGGGCGAGGCCTTCCAGGTCGTCCCCTCGCAGCGGTTCGAGACGCCGTGCTCGGCCAGCGCCCTCGACGTCTACCGCGTGCTGCGCGCCACCAACCCGAGCCCCTATATGTACCTCTTCCGGTTCGAGGGCTTCGATGTGGTGGGCTCCAGCCCGGAGGCCCTGGTCAAGGTCGAGGACGGCCGGGCGATGCTGCATCCCATCGCCGGTACCCGCCCCCGGGGGGCCACCCCGCAGGAGGACGCCGCCCTCGCCGAGGAACTGCTGGCCGACCCCAAGGAGCGGGCCGAGCATCTGATGCTCGTCGACCTCGGGCGCAATGACCTCGGGCGGGTCTGCGAGCCCGGCAGCGTGGAGGTCGTCGACTTCATGTCGGTCGAGCGCTACAGCCACGTCATGCACATCGTCTCGACGGTCACCGGCAGCCTCGCCGAGGGCCGTACGGCGTTCGACGTGCTCACCGCCTGCTTCCCCGCGGGCACCCTCTCCGGCGCCCCCAAGCCGCGGGCGCTGCAGATCATCGAGGAGCTGGAGCCGAGCCGCCGCGGGCTCTACGGCGGCTGTGTCGGCTATCTCGACTTCGCGGGCGACTCCGACACCGCGATCGCCATCCGCACCGCGCTGCTGCGCGAGGGCACGGCCTATGTGCAGGCGGGCGCGGGGATCGTCGCCGACTCCGAGCCGGCCGCCGAGGACGCGGAGTGCCGCAACAAGGCGGCGGCGGTGCTGCGGGCGGTGCACGCGGCGGGCCGGCTGGGGCGGTAGTTCCCGGTAGTTCCCATATCCCCCACCCGGGGACGGTGCCGTACCCGGGTGGGGGATAGTGGTAGGCGTGACTGCAGCAGCCGTACCCCAGCCCAGGGCCGAGAACGAGCCCTCCGCCCCCGCCGCGCGCGGCCGCCGAAGCAGCCTTGCCATCGCCCTGCTCGCCGGTGCGCTCGGCGCCGCCCTCGTCCTGCTGGCCACCAGCCGCAAGTGGGCCGAGGGCACCGCCTCCGTCGCCCAGGGCTCTCTCCCGCAGAGTGCCAACGGCGATGACATCACCGGGCTGCCCGGCGCGCTGGCGATCGTCGGCCTCGCCGCGCTGGTCGCGATCTTCGCCGTGCGCCGCCTGGGCCGTGGCGCCGTCTCGGCGCTGCTCGCCCTCAGCGGCGCGGGCATCGTCGTCAGCTCGGCCCTCGGCGCGACCGACAAGGCCGCGCTGGAGGAGAAGGCGTCCAAGGTGAGCGGTCTGACCCACAGCCCCATCCACGACGTGGCGTACACCCCCTGGCCGTGGGTCGCCGCGGCCGGCGGCGTGCTGCTGCTGCTCGCGGGCGTGCTCGCCCTGGGCTACGGCCGCCACTGGCCGGCCATGTCCGGGCGGTACGAGCGCGCGGGCACCGCGGGCGCCGCGGGCCGGGCCCGCCCCCGGCGCGGTGGCCCCGCCCCCGACCCGGACCGCCCCGAGGAGCTGTGGAAGGCCCTGGACCGGGGCGAGGACCCGACCCAGGCCCCGGCCCCGACCCAGGACCAGGACCAGGCCCCGACCCAGGCCCGGCAGGACGCCGAGCGGGGCGCCTAGGCGGCCTCGATGAAGTCCGGTGCGGTTCGGGCGTGCCCCGGAGGGGCGCGGGGCTGTGTCGATATGCGGCTCCGCCGCGTGGGACCAGCCACGACACAGCCGCGGATGAACGACCGCACCTCGTGGCACTCCCCGCGGAGCGCCTAGCGGCTTCTTCGCGCCCCCGTCCCGTCCCGGACCGCAAGGCCCACCCCCGCTCAAGGGCATTTCGCGCGTCGGGGACAATGGCCTGGGAGCGTTCGCCCCCGAGCGCCCGGACCAGGCGCAGTACAGCTACGAGGAGAATTCATGGCGGGTCACAACCACGGACACACCCCGGCCGCCTGGACCGGTGTCACCATCGCCTTCATCGGCTTCTGCGTCGCCGGCGCGTTCACCGTGGCGGCCAACCCGCTCGGCTTCTGGGCCGGCATGGTGATCATCGCCCTCGGCGGTGTCGTCGGCGCGGCGATGCGCGCGGCCGGGCTGGGCCTGCCCAAGGAGCAGCACTCGCTCCCGCAGCCCAAGCCCACGGCGCAGGCGCAGGCTCAGACCCAGCAGTGAGCCCGGGCGCGGCCCGGGGCCGCGCCCGCCTCCACCGCGCTCGGCACTGAGCCGTACGGAGGCCGACGCACCGGCCCTGAGCTGCGCCTTCGTGGATCCCGGGGGAGACTTGGCGGTGTGACCGAACCACCGCCGACCGCCCCGGCCCCCGTGGCGCGGCGTCTCGCGGCACCTTTCGGGGTGCTCGCGGGCGTTCTCGCCGCCTTCGGCTACGTCGGCGTCGTCGACCCCCGGGAGCCCGGTCACTACCCCGTCTGCCCGCTGCTGCGGTTCACCGGGCTGTACTGCCCCGGCTGCGGCGGGCTGCGCGGCGCCCACGCCCTGGCCCACGGCGACCTGGTGGCCGCGCTGCGTGACAACGCCCTGGCCGTCGGCTGTTACGCGCTCTTCGCCGTCTGCTGGGCGGTGTGGTGTGTGCGCGGACGGTTCCCGGCGGCGCGGCCGTGGCACGCGGGGGCGCTCGGCGCGGTGGCCCTGGTCTTCACGATCGTCCGGAATTTCCCGTTCGGGGGACTACTGGCGCCGTGACCGCTGTTGTGTATGTGCATGTGGGGGCCGACCGCGTCAACCGGATGCGAGACCTCGGCCCTGTGGCGGCTACCATCGCAGTGCCAGGTGAGGCGGTATGCCGCCGCACCCGGCGGATTCAAAGCCAGCTTCATCCCCGTCACGGAAGGGGGCCCGCTCGATGAGTGTGCTCGACGAGATCATCGACGGAGTCCGTGCCGACCTCACGGAGCGGCAGGCGCGCGTCACCCTCGACGAGCTCAAGGAGCGGGCGGCCAAGGCCCGGCCGGCGAAGGACGGTGTCGCGGCGCTCAAGGGCGACAGCGTCAAGGTGATCTGCGAGGTCAAGCGGTCCAGCCCGTCCAAGGGCGCGCTCGCCGCGATCGCCGACCCCGCGGGGCTCGCCGCCGACTACGAGGCGGGCGGCGCGTCCGTCATCAGCGTGCTGACCGAGCAGCGGCGCTTCGGCGGTTCGCTGGCCGACCTGGAGGCCGTAAGGGCCAAGGTCGACATTCCGGTGCTCCGTAAGGACTTCATCGTCACCTCCTACCAGCTGTGGGAGGCGCGGGCGTACGGCGCCGACGTCATCCTGCTGATCGTCTCCGCGCTGGAGCAGGAGGCGCTGGTCTCGCTCATCGAGCGGGCCGTGTCGATCGGGCTGACGCCGCTGGTCGAGGTGCACGACGAGGACGAGGTCGTCCGGGCGGTCGACGCCGGGGCCCGGGTGATCGGCGTCAACGCGCGCGACCTCAAGACCCTCCAGGTGGACCGCTCCACCTTCGCCCGGGTCGCACCGGAGATCCCGGACCACATCGTCAAGATCGCGGAGTCGGGGGTGCGTGGTCCGCACGACCTGATCGCCTACGCGAACGACGGCGCGGACGCGGTGCTGGTCGGCGAGTCCCTGGTGACCGGGCGCGACCCCAAGGCCGCGGTGGCCGATCTGGTGGCGGCGGGCGCCCACCCGGCGCTGCGCCACGGCCGGGACTGACGGGACGGGACCGGCGGACCATGGAGACGTACGCGCGCCTGGCCCGGGGCTGTCGGCCCCGGGGCTGCCGCGCGCCCGCGCGGCGGGTGCGGGGGCGGCGCGTGCGCTACCACATCGGATGTGAGCCGGGGCAGATCAACGGGCGGCGATGGCGTCGGACGGCAACGCGCTGAGCGTGCGCCGCAGGCCGTAGCCGTGGGCCGTACCGGAGGCTTTCCGCCCGGTGGGCCATGGCTCTTCCACCCATCACATCCGTTGCGGGGCGCTGCCCCGATCGAGGAGTACCACCCATGTCCTCTGATTTCTTCATCCCCGACCCGGAGGGTCGAGTGCCCAGCGCCGAGGGCTATTTCGGCCCCTTCGGCGGCAAGTTCATCCCCGAGGCGCTGGTCGCAGCCGTCGACGAGGTCGCGGCCGAGTACGAGAAGGCCAAGACGGACCCCGCCTTCGCGGCCGAGCTCGAGGATCTGCTGGTCAACTACACCGGCCGGCCCAGTGCGCTGACCGAGGTGCGGCGGTTCGCCGAGCACGCCGGGGGCGCCCGGGTCTTCCTCAAGCGGGAGGACCTCAACCACACCGGCTCCCACAAGATCAACAACGTGCTGGGGCAGGCCCTGCTCACCAAGCGCATGGGCAAGTCCCGCGTCATCGCCGAGACCGGCGCCGGTCAGCACGGCGTGGCCACGGCCACCGCATGCGCGCTGTTCGGGCTCGAATGCACCATCTACATGGGCGAGGTCGACACCCAGCGGCAGGCGCTCAATGTGGCGCGGATGCGGATGCTGGGCGCCGAGGTCATCTCGGTGACGTCCGGCAGCCGCACCCTGAAGGACGCCATCAACGAGGCGTTCCGGGACTGGGTCGCCAATGTGGACCGCACCCACTACCTCTTCGGCACGGTGGCCGGCCCGCACCCCTTCCCGGCGCTGGTGCGCGACTTCCACCGGGTGATCGGCGTGGAGGCGCGGCGGCAGATCCTGGAGCGGACCGGGCGGCTGCCGGACGCGGTCGCGGCCTGTGTGGGCGGCGGATCCAACGCGATCGGGCTGTTCCACGCCTTCCTGCCGGACGAGAGCGTGCGCATCGTCGGCTTCGAGCCCGCCGGACACGGTGTGGAGACCGGGGAGCACGCGGCCACCCTGAGCCAGGGCGAGCCCGGGATCCTGCACGGCTCCCGGTCGTTCGTGCTGCAGGACGAGGACGGCCAGATCACCGAGCCGTACTCGATCTCGGCCGGTCTGGACTATCCCGGCGTCGGGCCGGAGCACGCGTATCTGAAGGACATCGGCCGCGCCGAGTACCGGGCGGTCACCGACGACGAGGCGATGCGGGCGCTGCGGCTGCTCTCGGAGACCGAGGGCATCATCCCGGCGATCGAGAGCGCCCACGCGCTGGCAGGCGCCCTGGACCTCGGCCGTGAGCTGGGGAGCGAGGGCCTGGTGCTGGTCAACCTCTCCGGGCGCGGCGACAAGGACATGGACACGGCGGCTCGGTACTTCGGGCTCTACGACCAGCAGAGCGACCAGGGAGCGAAGTGATGGCCGGGAATCTGGAGCTGCTGGGATCCGTCCTGGCGGCCGCGAAGGACGAGGGGCGCGCCGCGCTCGTCGGCTATCTGCCCGCCGGTTTCCCCTCCATCGACGGCGGGGTGGACGCGATGACCGCCATGATCGAGGGCGGCTGCGACATCGTCGAGGTCGGGCTGCCGCACAGCGATCCGGTGCTCGACGGGCCGGTGATCCAGACCGCCGACGACATCGCGCTGCGCGGCGGGGTCAAGATCCGCGACGTGATCCGCACGGTGGGGGAGGTGCACGCCCGGACGGGCGCCCCGATCCTGTGCATGACGTACTGGAACCCGGTGGACCGGTACGGCGTCGAGCGGTTCGCCGCCGATCTCGCCGAGGCCGGCGGCGCGGGCTGCATCCTGCCCGATCTGCCGGTCCAGGAGTCGGAGATCTGGCGGAAGGCCGCCGAGCAGCACGGTCTGGCGACCGTGTTCGTGGTCGCGCCCAGCAGCCGTGATGAGCGGCTGGCGAAGATCACGGCGGCGGGCAGCGGTTTCGTCTACGCGGCGTCCCTGATGGGCGTCACCGGAACGAGGGAATCGGTGGGCCAGGAGGCGCGCGAGCTGGTGGAGCGCACCCGCGGCACCACCACGCTCCCGGTCTGCGTGGGGCTCGGCGTCTCCAACGCCACCCAGGCGGCCGAGGTGGCGGCGTTCGCCGACGGGGTCATCGTGGGCTCGGCCTTCGTCAAGCGGCTGCTGGACGCCGAGGGCGACACCGAGGCCGGTCTGGCGGGGCTGCGCGAGCTCGCGGGTGAGCTGGCGGAAGGCGTGCGCGCCGCCCGCTAGCGACTCGCCCGTTGGAGGGTCGCTCGTTAGAGGGAAGAACGGGGCGGAGGAGCTCGGCGGTGCTCCTCCGCCTCGTTGGCGAGGGCGTGAGCCAGAGAAACCGTGAGGGAAAGCGCGGCGCCCGAGAGCGCCTGAGGGAACAGCGCGAGCGGGAGCGGTCGCGTGCGAAGCGGAAGCGGACGCTGAGCGTCCTGGGGGCGGTGGTGGCCGTCCTCGCCGGGGCCGTGGGGGTCGGCATGGTCGCCTCCAGGAGCGAAGACGACTCGGGCAAGTCGGGCAGCTCCGTGGTGCCACCGCGCGGAGCGGTCGGCAAGGGGCGCCTGGTGATCCCCTCGGGGAGGGTGGACAAGGCGGGGAAGGCCGGGCAGGCGGACAAGGCCGGGAAGCCGGCCCCGGTAACCCTGACGGTGTACGAGGACTTCCGGTGCCCCGGGTGCAAGCAGTTCGAGGACGTCTTCCGCAAGACCGTCCACGAGCTGCAGGACCAGGGCCGGATGAAGGTCGAGTACCACCTGGTGACGATCATCGACGGAAACCTCGGCGGCACCGGTTCGGTCCGCGCGGCGAACGCCGCGGCCTGCGCCCAGGACCGGGACGCCGGGAAGTTCCGGGCGTACCACGATGTGCTCTACCGCCATCAGCCCCCGGAGACCCGGGACAGCTACGCGAAGAACGCCCGGCTGATCAAGCTCGCGGACCAGGTCCCCGGGCTGGTCACCGCCGCCTTCCGGAAGTGTGTCGAGGAGGGCCGGCACGACGCCTGGGTGCGCAAGTCCAACGATGTCTTCGCCCACTCCGGCTATGCCTCCACGCCGACCGTGCTGCTGGGCGGGAAGTCCGTGTACGGCGACCCCGACAAGCCGCTGAGCCCCAACAAGCTGAAGCGCATGGTCCTCGCGGCGGCCCGGGACTGATCCTTGTTACGCAGCCGTTGCCGGGTGGGTTGCCGCATCTCCCGCCCGGCACGGTAGCGTCGGTCCTGTCATGGACCTCCTCGCTTACATCCCCAGCCCGTCGTCCGGCGTGATCTATCTCGGTCCGGTCCCGCTGCGCGGCTATGCCTTCTGCATCATCATCGGCGTCTTCGTCGCGGTCTGGCTCGGCGGGCGGCGCTGGGTCGCCCGGGGCGGCCGCGTCGGCACCGTTGCCGACATCGCCGTCTGGGCGGTGCCCTTCGGCCTGGTCGGAGGCCGCCTCTACCACGTCATCACCGATTACGAGCTGTACTTCACCGACGGCCGTGACTGGGTGGACGCGTTCAAGATCTGGCAGGGCGGCCTGGGGATCTGGGGGGCCATCGCGCTGGGCGCGCTGGGCGCCTGGATCGGCTGCCGCCGCCGGGGCATCCCCCTTCCGGCCTACGCGGACGCCATCGCGCCCGGCATCGCCTTCGCCCAGGCGATCGGCCGCTGGGGCAACTGGTTCAACCAGGAGCTGTACGGCAGGGAGACCACCCTGCCGTGGGCGCTGAAGATCGACGGCGACGCCGACGCGGGCCGGGTGGCCGGCACCTACCACCCGACCTTCCTGTACGAGTCGCTGTGGTGCATCGGCGTGGCCCTCCTGGTGATCTGGGCGGACCGCCGCTTCAAGCTGGGGCATGGCCGTGCGTTCGCTCTCTACGTCGCGTCGTACACCGTCGGCCGCTTCTGGATCGAGTACCTCCGGGTGGACGACGCCCACCATGTGCTCGGGCTGCGGCTCAACAACTGGACGTCCGTCGTGGTCTTCCTGGCCGCGGTGGCCTATCTGGTGATCTCCGCGAAGAAGTCCCCCGGCCGCGAGGAGATCGTCGAGCCCGCCGCGGTCGAGGACGGCGCGGACGCGAGCGGCGGACCGGCCCCGGCCACCGCCACCGAGACGGGCGACGGCGCTCCGGCCGGGAGCGGCGGCGCGGAGGAGACCGGTGCGGTGGCCGCCGAGGCGGAGCCCTCCAAGAAACCCTGACGCGCGCGCCGCGTCGCGTCCCACAGGACGTCCAATAGGCCGCCGGACCCCTCGGGGTTTCGGCGGCCTCTTTACGTTTCCGCAGGTCAGCGAGGTAAGTTCGGCCTTCCTTGCTGGCGGAGCGGGGTAACTCGTGCGTACCTTCGAACCATTGGGGTGAGGCCGCATCGCCACACCCTTCTCGAAGGGAGCACATCTTCATATGTCCGTCATCGATGCCGCTGAGCCGCCGCACATCGCCCACCGCGACAACCACACCCACCGTGATGTGACCGGCGGCTGGCTGCGCCCCGCCGTCTTCGGAGCCATGGACGGACTGGTCTCCAACCTCGCGCTGATGACCGGCGTGGCCGGCGGCGCCGTGGACCGGCAGACCATCGTGATCACCGGTCTTGCGGGCCTCGCGGCCGGTGCCTTCTCCATGGCCGCCGGTGAGTACACCTCCGTTGCCTCCCAGCGCGAGCTGGTCCAGGCCGAGCTGGAGGTGGAGCGGCGCGAGCTGCGCAAGCACCCGCTGGACGAGCTGGAGGAGCTGGCGGCGCTCTACGTGTCGCGCGGTGTGGAGCCGGCGCTGGCCCGTGAGGTGGCCGAGCAGCTCTCCCGCGACCCCGAGCAGGCGCTGGAGATACACGCCCGCGAGGAGCTGGGCGTGGATCCGGACGATCTGCCCTCACCGCTGGTCGCGGCGGTCTCCTCGTTCGGCTCCTTCGCGCTGGGCGCGCTGCTGCCGGTGCTGCCGTATCTGCTGGGCGCCACGGCGCTGTGGCCGGCCGTGGTGCTGGCGCTGATCGGGCTCTTCGGCTGCGGTGCGGCGGTGGCGCGGGTGACGGCCCGTTCCTGGTGGTACAGCGGGTTGCGGCAGCTGGCGCTGGGCGGCGCGGCGGCGGGTGTGACCTATGCCCTCGGCGTTTTGTTCGGAACGGCCGTAGGATGACAGGCATACGGTGAGCCGCATAACTACGCCGTTACTCCTCGGTTTCGAATCTTTTGCGGGCGGGCATAAGCCGGAAGCGCTTGGGCAGAGTCGCCCGGTCCGCGCTATGGCGACGCTGGTCGCCCCATCCACTACTGCCCGTATTGCCTGATATCGCCGCACCCCTGGGGTGTCCGCATGATGGAACGGAATTCCCGCTTCCCGAGATTCGACCCATCATGTAACCTGCACGAAATTCTCGCGGAGGGCCAACGTCGTCCCTCGGCACACGCAAAATGCCATGACGACGACGGGAGAGCCGATGCGTTCCGCATCCCACCCCGCCCGCCAGGGGATGTACGACCCGCGCAATGAGCACGACGCCTGTGGCGTCGGCTTCGTGGCGACCCTCACCGGCGAGGCCAGCCATGAGCTCGTGGAACAGGCTCTCACCGTGCTGAGGAACCTCGAGCACCGCGGCGCCACCGGTTCCGAGCCCGACTCGGGCGACGGCGCGGGCATCCTCGTCCAGGTTCCGGACGCCTTCCTGCGGGCCAGTGTGACCGGCTTCGAGCTGCCCGAGGCCGGTGCCTACGCGGTGGGCATCGCGTTCCTCCCGGAGGGCGAGGCCGAGAGCGCCGCCGCCGCGGAGCACATCGAGCGGCTCGCCGCCGAGGAGGGCCTGACCGTCCTCGGCTGGCGCGAGGTGCCCGTCGCCCCCGAGCTGCTGGGCAACGGGGCCCGTGCCACCATGCCCGCCTTCCGCCAGCTCTTCGTCGCCGACGGCACCAGCACCGGCGTGGCCCTGGACCGCATGGCGTTCGTGCTGCGCAAGCGCGCCGAGCGCGAGGCGGGGGTCTACTTCCCCTCGCTGTCCGCCCGCACCCTGGTCTACAAGGGCATGCTGACCACCGGCCAGCTCGAGCCGTTCTTCCCGGACCTCTCCGACCGCCGCTTCGCCACCGCCGTCGCGCTGGTCCACTCCCGGTTCTCCACCAACACCTTCCCGAGCTGGCCGCTGGCCCACCCGTACCGCTTCGTCGCCCACAACGGTGAGATCAACACCGTCCAGGGCAACCGCAACTGGATGCGCGCCCGGGAGTCCCAGCTGGTCAGCGACCTGTTCGGAGAGAAGGGGCTGGAGCGGATCTTCCCCCTCTGCACCCCCGACGCCTCCGACTCCGCGACCTTCGACGAGGTCCTGGAGCTGCTCCACCTCGGCGGCCGCTCGCTGCCGCACTCGGTGCTGATGATGGTCCCCGAGGCGTGGGAGAACCACCCCTCCATGGACCCGGCCCGGCGCGCCTTCTACCAGTACCACTCCACGATGATGGAGCCCTGGGACGGCCCGGCCTGTGTCACCTTCACCGACGGCACCCAGGTCGGCGCCGTGCTGGACCGCAACGGTCTGCGGCCCGGGCGCTACTGGGTCACCGACGAGGGCCTGGTCGTGCTCTCCTCCGAGGTCGGCGTCCTGGACATCGACCCGGCCAAGGTGGTCCGCAAGGGCCGGCTGCAGCCGGGCCGGATGTTCCTGGTCGACACCGCCGAGCACCGCATCATCGAGGACGACGAGATCAAGGCCGAGCTGGCCGCCGAGCAGCCGTACGGCGAGTGGCTCGAGGCCGGTCTGATCGACCTGGCCGACCTCCCCGAGCGCGAGCACATCGTGCACACCCACGCCTCGGTCACCCGCCGCCAGCAGACCTTCGGCTACACCGAGGAGGAGCTGCGCGTCCTGCTCGCGCCGATGGCCAAGGCCGGCGCCGAGCCGATCGGCTCGATGGGCACCGACTCGCCGATCGCCGCCCTCTCCGAGCGGCCGCGGCTGCTGTTCGACTACTTCACCCAGCTGTTCGCGCAGGTCACCAACCCGCCGCTGGACGCGATCCGCGAGGAGCTGGTCACCTCGCTGATCTCCTCGCTGGGCCCGCAGGGCAACCTGCTGGAGCCGACCGCGGCCTCCTGCCGCAGCGTCACCCTGCCCTTCCCGGTGATCGACAACGATGAGCTGGCCAAGCTCATCCACATCAACGCCGACGGGGACATGCCGGGCCTCAAGGCGGCGAACCTCTCGGGCCTGTACCGGGTCGGTGGCGGCGGTCAGGCGCTCGCCGCCCGGCTGGACGAGATCTGCGCCGAGGCCGACCGCGCCATCGAGGACGGCGCCCGGCTGATCGTGCTCTCCGACCGCCATTCGGACGCCGAGCACGCCCCGATCCCCTCCCTGCTGCTCACCTCCGCGGTCCACCACCACCTCATCGGCACCAAGCAGCGCACCCAGGTGGGGCTGCTGGTCGAGGCGGGCGACGTCCGCGAGGTGCACCATGTCGCGCTGCTGATCGGCTACGGCGCCGCGGCCGTCAACCCGTACCTGGCGATGGAGTCGGTCGAGGACCTGGTCCGGGCCGGGACGTTCCTGCCCGGTGTCGAGGCCGAGACCGCGATCAAGAACCTCATCAAGGCGCTCGGCAAGGGCGTCCTGAAGGTCATGTCCAAGATGGGCATCTCGACCGTGGCGTCCTACCGGGGCGCGCAGGTCTTCGAGGCCGTCGGCCTGGACGAGTCCTTCGTGGACACCTACTTCCACGGCACCGCCACCAAGATCGGCGGCGCGGGCCTGGACGTCGTCGCCAAGGAGGTCGCCGCCCGCCACGCCAAGGCGTACCCCGCCTCCGGCGTCCCCTCCGCCCACCGCACCCTGGAGATCGGCGGCGAGTACCAGTGGCGCCGCGAGGGCGAGCCGCACCTCTTCGACCCCGAGACGATCTTCCGGCTGCAGCACTCCACCCGGTCGCGCCGCTACGACATCTTCAAGAAGTACACCGAGCGGGTGAACGAGCAGTCCGAGCGGCTGATGACGCTGCGCGGCCTGTTCTCCTTCAAGGGCGAGCGCCCCTCGATCCCGATCGACGACGTCGAGCCCGCCAGCGAGATCGTCAAGCGGTTCTCCACCGGCGCCATGTCGTACGGCTCCATCTCCCAGGAGGCGCACGAGACCCTCGCCATCGCCATGAACCAGCTGGGGGCTAAGTCCAACACCGGTGAGGGCGGCGAGGACTCCGACCGGCTGCACGACCCCGCCCGGCGCTCGTCGATCAAGCAGGTGGCCTCCGGCCGCTTCGGCGTGACCAGCGAATACCTGGTCAACTCCGATGACATCCAGATCAAGATGGCGCAGGGCGCCAAGCCCGGCGAGGGCGGCCAGCTGCCCGGCCACAAGGTCTACCCCTGGGTCGCCAAGACCCGGCACTCCACCCCGGGCGTCGGCCTGATCTCCCCGCCGCCGCACCACGACATCTACTCGATCGAGGATCTCGCCCAGCTGATCCACGACCTGAAGAACGCCAACCCGCAGGCCCGGATCCACGTCAAGCTGGTCTCCGAGGTCGGCGTCGGCACGGTGGCCGCGGGCGTCTCCAAGGCCCACGCCGATGTGGTGCTGATCTCCGGCCACGACGGCGGCACCGGCGCCTCGCCGCTCACCTCGCTCAAGCACGCGGGCGGCCCCTGGGAGCTCGGCCTCGCCGAGACCCAGCAGACGCTGCTGCTCAACGGGTTGCGCGACCGCATCGTGGTGCAGACCGACGGCCAGCTGAAGACCGGCCGTGACGTGGTCATCGCCGCGCTGCTCGGTGCCGAGGAGTTCGGCTTCGCCACCGCGCCGCTGGTGGTCTCCGGCTGCGTCATGATGCGCGTCTGCCACCTGGACACCTGCCCGGTCGGCATCGCCACCCAGAACCCGGTGCTGCGCGAGCGTTACAACGGCAAGGCCGAGTTCGTGGTGAACTTCTTCGAGTTCATCGCCGAGGAGGTCCGCGAGCTCCTCGCCGAGCTGGGCTTCCGCACCCTGGACGAGGCCATTGGCCACGCCGAGCTGCTGGACACCGCCCGCGCCGTCCAGCACTGGAAGGCGCAGGGACTGGACCTCGCACCGCTGCTGTACGTGCCCGAGCTGCCCGAGGGGGCCGTCCGCCACCAGGCGATCGCGCAGGACCACGGCCTGGCGAAGGCGCTCGACAACCAGCTGATCAAGCTGGCCGCCGACGCGCTGAACGCCGAGAGCGCCGAGGCCGCCCAACCGGTCCGCGCCCAGGTCGCGATCCGCAACATCAACCGGACCGTCGGCACCATGCTCGGCCATGAGGTGACCCGGACCTTCGGTGGCGCGGGCCTGCCCGACGACACCATCGACATCACCTTCACCGGCTCGGCCGGCCAGTCCTTCGGCGCGTTCGTGCCCCGGGGCGTCACCCTGCGGCTCGAAGGCGATGCCAACGACTACGTGGGCAAGGGCCTCTCCGGCGGCCGGATCATCGTCCGCCCGGACCGGGGCGCGGACCACCTCGCCGAGTACTCCACCATCGCGGGCAACACCCTGGCCTACGGCGCGACCGGCGGCGAGATGTTCCTGCGCGGCCGGGTCGGCGAGCGGTTCTGCGTCCGCAACTCCGGCGCCACGGTCGTCTCCGAGGGCGTGGGCGACCACGGCTGTGAGTACATGACCGGCGGCCATGCGCTCGTCCTCGGCCCCACCGGCCGTAACTTCGCGGCCGGTATGTCCGGCGGCATCGCGTATGTCATCGACCTCGACCCGGACAACGTCAACGTGGAGCTGCGCAGCGCCCTCGGCGCGCTGGACGACACCGACAAGCAGTGGCTGCACGACGCGGTGCGCCGCCACCACGAGGAGACCGGCTCCACGGTCGCGAGCGCGCTGCTCGACGACTGGGAGACCGCCCTCACCCGCTTCAGCAAGATCATCCCCGCTACGTACCAGGCCGTGCTCGCCGCCAAGGACGCCGCCGAGCGTGCCGGGCTCTCCGAGTCCGAGACCACCGAGAAGATGATGGAGGCGGCGATCAATGGCTGACCCCAAGGGCTTCCTGACCACTGGCCGCGAGGTCGCCGAGACCCGTCCGGTGGACGAGCGCGTCAAGGACTGGAACGAGGTCTACGTCCCCGGTTCGCTGCTGCCGATCATCAGCAAGCAGGCCGGGCGGTGCATGGACTGCGGCATCCCGTTCTGTCACAACGGCTGTCCGCTGGGAAACCTCATCCCCGAGTGGAACGACTACGCCTATCGGCAGGACTGGCGCGAGGCCAGCGAGCGGCTGCACGCGACCAACAACTTCCCGGAGTTCACCGGGCGGCTGTGCCCGGCCCCGTGCGAGTCGGCCTGTGTGCTCGGCATCAACCAGCCCGCGGTGACCATCAAGAACGTCGAGGTCACCATCATCGACAAGGCGTGGGACGCGGGCGATGTCACCCCGCAGCCGCCCGAGCGGCTCAGCGGCAAGACCGTCGCCGTCATCGGCTCGGGCCCCGCGGGCCTGGCCGCCGCCCAGCAGCTCACCCGGGCCGGTCACACGGTGGCCGTCTATGAGCGGGCCGACCGCATCGGCGGGCTGCTGCGCTACGGCATCCCCGAGTTCAAGATGGAGAAGCGGCACATCAACCGCCGTATCGAGCAGATGCGCGCGGAGGGCACCAAGTTCCGCACCGAGACCGAGATCGGCCGCGACATCGACGCCGCCAAGCTGCGCAAGCGGTACGACGCCGTGGTCATCGCGGCCGGCGCCACCACCTCGCGCGATCTGCCGGCCCCCGGCCGGGAGCTGAACGGCATCCACTTCGCGATGGAGTACCTGCCGCTCGCCAACAAGGTGCAGGAGGGCGACCTCACCACCGCCCCCATCACCGCCGAGGGCAAGCACGTCGTGGTCATCGGCGGCGGCGACACCGGCGCGGACTGCGTCGGCACCGCCCACCGCCAGGGCGCCGCCTCCGTCACCCAGCTGGAGATCATGCCCAAGCCCGGCGACGAGCGGAACGCCAACCAGCCCTGGCCGACCTTCCCGATGCTCTACAAGGTCACCTCGGCGCACGAGGAGGGCGGTGAGCGGATCTACTCCGTCTCCACCACCCACTTCGAGGGCGACGAGGACGGCAACGTCCAGTGGCTGCACCTGATCGAGGTGGAGTTCAAGGACGGCAAGCTGGAGCAGAAGCCCGGCACCGAGCGGAAGATCCCGGCCCAGCTCGTCACCCTCGCCATGGGCTTCACCGGCACCGACCAGAAGAACGGCCTGGTCGAGCAGTTCGGCCTGGAGCTCGACGAGCGCGGCAACATCGCGCGCGATGCCTCCTTCGCCACCAATGTGCCGGGTGTCTTCGTGGCCGGTGACGCGGGCCGCGGCCAGTCGCTGATCGTCTGGGCCATCGCCGAGGGCCGCTCCGCGGCGCGCGGGGTGGACCGCTATCTGGCCGGGGCCAGCGAACTGCCCGCCCCGATCCGCCCCACCGACCGGGCCCTCATGGTCTGACCCGGTCCCCGGTCTTCCCGGATCTCCGCCCGTACAACGGCGTACGGACCGGCCGCGCGGCGCCTTCCCCCTACCCGACCAGGGGGCAGGCGCCGCGTGGCGTCTGCGGCCCTTCGCTCACCGGTCGGCCTTCGGTCACCGGTCGACGTCGGCTCAGCGGCCGACGTCGGCTCAGGAGTTGACGTCGGCTCAGGAGTTGACATTGCCCCGGGCGCGCTCCACCATCATTCCACTAACTGATTAGTGAAAGGGTGGTGGACGGATGGTCGAGTACCGCATCGACCGGCGCAGCGGCATCGCCACCTATCTGCAGATCGTCCAGCAGACCAAACAGGCGCTCCGCCTCGGACTGCTGCAGCCAGGGGACCGGCTGCCCACGGCCAAAGAGGTCGTCGCGGCCACCGCCATCAACCCCAACACCGTCCTGAAGGCATACCGCGAGCTGGAGCGCGAGGGCCTGGTCGAACCCCGGCCGGGCCTGGGCACCTTCGTCCGCCGGTCGCTGGCCCGGCCCGGCGCCGCCGCGGACTCGCCGCTGCGCGCGGAGCTCGCCGACTGGACCGACCGGGCCCGCGCCGCCGGGCTGGACCGCGAGGACGTGACGGCGCTGGTGGCCTCGGTCCTCGAAGAGCGCTTCGGCGAGACCGCCACCCTCAGCGAGCGTGGCCACGAGGAAGACGGTGAGAACCGGTGACCGACGAGAACGACGCGGCCGGCGCGCTGGAGGCGTCCGGGCTGGGCAAGACGTACCGGCGCGGCTGGGCCCTGAGAGATGTCGCCTTCCACCTGCCCGCCGGACGGATCTGCGCGCTGGTGGGCCCCAACGGCTCCGGCAAGAGCACCCTGCTGTCCCTCGCCGCCGGCCTGCTGACCCCGACCACCGGCACGCTGCGGGTCTTCGGCCAGGAGCCCTCCGCGCCCGCCGCCCGCGAGCGCGTCGCCTTCGTCGCCCAGGACAAGCCGCTCTACCCGCGCTTCTCCGTCGCCGACACCCTGCGCCTGGGCCGGGAGCTCAACCCCCGCTGGGACCAGAAGGCCGCCGAACGGGTGGTGGAGGAGGCCGAGGTGCCGCTGTCCGCACGCGTCGGCTCGCTCTCCGGCGGCCAGCGCACCTGTGTGGCCCTCGCCCTCGCCCTCGGCAAACGCGCCGATCTGCTCCTGCTGGACGAGCCGATGTCCGATCAGGACCCGCTGCGCCGCCACCGGATGATGGGCGTGCTGATGGCCGAGGCCGCCGAGCGCGGCACGGGAGTGGTCATCTCCACCCATGTGCTCGCCGAACTCGACGGAGTCTGCGACTACCTGCTGCTGATGGGCGGCGGCCGGATCCGCCTGGCGGGCGAGGCGGACGACATCCAGGCCGCCCACCGCGTCATCACCGGCCCGAGCGAGACCGGCGGCGGCACACCGGCCGCGCTCGCCCGCCACACCGTGGTCGAGACCCGCACGACGGGCCGTCAGCTCACCGCGCTGATACGCCCGGAGGGCACCCCGAGCGAGGACGGCTGGATCGTCACCGAACCCTCCCTCGAAGAGGTCCTGCTCGGCTATCTGCGCGCTCCCGACGCCCCGCCGCTGCTCGCGGACGGCACGCGGACGCCCGATACGGAGGTGGGGGCATGAGCACGGTCGGCATACGGCTCGGCGCCTCCGGCGCCCGGCCCCGCACCCGAGGGCTGGTGTGGCTGGTGGCGCGGCAGCACCGGGCCGCCCTCTGGGCCGGCCTCGCCGTGCTCGCGGCGGTCGCCGCGTACATCGTCTGGCAGCGCGCCGGGATGGTCGGCTATCTGCGGGCCCACGACATCGAGGGCTGCGCGGACTGGAAGCGGTTCTGCCACGGCAGGCGGACCCAGCTGGAGCGGGGCGACCCGACGATCGACGCGCTCCGCCACCTCACCGACACCTACCGCACGCCGCTGCTCCACACCGGACGGCTGCTCATCGCGCTGCCCGCGCTGACCGGCGTCTTCATCGGCGCGCCCCTGTTCGCCCGGGAACTGGAGATGGGCACCCACCAGTTGGTGTGGACCCAGTCCATCAGCAGGACCCGCTGGCTCATCGCCAAACTCGCCCTGCCCCTGGTCGCCGTCACGGCCGGCACCGCGGTCCTCGCGGCCCTCTACACCTGGTGGTGGCGGGCGGCCCGGACCCCGTTCCAGGACATCGCCTGGGGCACCGCCGTACCGTTCGACGCGACCGGTCCGGCGGCCGTCGCCCTCGCCCCACTGGCCTTCTTCCTGGGCGCGGTGGCCGGGCTGCTGCTGCGGCGCACCGTGCCCGCCATGGCCGTCACCCTGGGGGCCACCGCCGGTGTCCAGTACGGGCTCGGCGCCCTGCGCCCCCATCTGATGACCCCGCGCACGGTCGTCTCCAACGCCAGTGGCGACTTCGTGCACACCCCCACCGAGGTCTTCTTCACCTCCTGGCGCGGTATGGGCGACGGCTTCCTGACCCGCTCCGGGGCGAAGATCCCCTCGGACCGCTGCTCGTCCGCCATCGGCCAGGACGGCTGGGACCGCTGCCTCGCCCGGTTCGGCGCCACCGACAGGCAGTACGAGGAGCTGCACCCGGCGAGCCACTACTGGCCGATGCAGTGGATGCAGGCCGGGATCTGCCTGGCCGCGGCCGTCGCGCTCGCCGCGTTCTGCGTGTGGTGGATCCGGCGGCGGCCCGCGGTGAAGGAGGCGGCGTGAAGACCGCTACCGCCCCGCGCCCGGGCCCGCCGCACACCGGATCCCCGCCGAGGCCGCGGCACACCGGCTCCCCGCTGAGCCCGCGCGGTGCGCTCTGGCTGGCCTGGCGCCGCCAGCGGACCGTCCTGGTGACGGGCGGCGTGCTGATCCTCGCCCTCGCCGGATACCTCGTGTACCAGCGCACCGGCATGGCCGCCCTGATCCACGACCGGGACGTCGCCGACTGCCGGCTGTGGCGCGACTGCAATGGGGCGCCCCTGGAATCCTCGGACAGGCTGTCCGACGCGTTCGTCCGGCTGGAGACCTACCGTGCGGCGCTGCTCGACACCGCCCGGCTGATGCTCGCGATCCCGGCCGTCATCGGGGCCTTCGTCGGCGCCCCGCTGATCGCGCGCGAATTCGAGAGCGGCACCGCCGCGCTCGTCTGGTCCCAGTCGATCGGCAGGGTGCGCTGGCTCATCGCCACGCTCGCCCTCCCCGTCGTCGCCACCCTGGCCGCCACCACCCTGCTGGCCGGGCTGTTCACCTGGTGGTGGTGGCCGGTGCGCGGCACCTTCCCGGACGTCCACTGGGGCGACACCCTGCCCTTCGACGTGATGGGTCCGGCCTTCGTGGCGCTGTCCCTGCTGTCCCTCCTGCTCGGCACGGCCTTCGGCCTGCTGCTCCGGCGGACGCTGCCCGCCATGGCCTGCACCCTGGCCGTCACCGCCGGCGTCGTGTACGGCCTCCAGCAACTGCGCCCGCATCTGATGCCCCGGCTCACCGTGACGGCGGGCGTCCACGTCCACGCGGAGGCGCCGTTCGGAGGGTGGTACGTCGGCTCGGGGTATCTCGACGGGACCGGTGCCAGGGTCGACGGGTCGGTCTGCAAGGGGCTCGGCGGGTGGCCGGCCATCTTCCGCTGCCTCGACCGCCGCCGGCTGGCCGAGGAGTACGAGGACTACCACCCCATCGGCCACTTCTGGCCGATGCAGTGGATCCAGGCCGGGATCTGCCTGGCCGTGGCCGTCGCGCTCGCCGCGTTCTGCGTGTGGTGGATCGGGCGCAGACGGGCCTGACCGGCGCACCGTTCCACGACGGCTCCGCACCTTCCCGCGGCTCTTCTCCTTCCGCGGCTCCGCGCCTGCCGCGGCACCTCACCCTTCCCCCGCTCCTCATCCTTCCGCTCCGATCGGAGTCCCCTTTCCCATGGCCATCTCGCCCGCCCTCGACACGGCCCGGGGCGCCCCACGCGTCCACCCGGCGCCCCCGGTGCGCCGTCGCCCCGGCCCGGCCGTCGTCGCGCTCGCCCCGGCCGGGCTGGCGCTGGCGCTCGGGCTGTGGGGGATCCGCCGGGAGAACAGCATGTGGCGGGACGAGTCGACGACGTACCAGATCGCACACCGAAGCGTCGGCGAGATCGGGCACCTCCTCGGCAACGCCGATGTGGCGCACGGCCTCTACTACCTGCTGATGCACGCCGTCTTCGCCCTCTGGGACGGCGGGCTGCTCGCCCTGCGGCTCCCCTCGGTGCTGGCCATGGCCGCCACCGCGGCCGGGGTGGGGCTGCTCGGCCACCGGCTCGCCGGGCCCCGGGCCGGACTCGTCGCCGGGCTGGTCTTCCCGCTGGCCCCGGCGGTGCAGCGGTACGCACAGGAGGGGCGGTCGTACGCGCTGGTCAGCGCCGCCGTCGTGGCGGCCACGCATCTGCTGCTGAGCGCGGTGGCCAGGCCCCGCAAGCGCACCTGGGCCGGCTACGCCGCCGTCGCCTCGCTGGCCTGTCTGCTGCACGAGTTCGCGATCCTGGCCGTCGCCGCGCACGGCGTCGCGCTGTACCGGGCCCGGGTGGGCGCGCGGTCCGGCTGGGCGTGGGCGCAGGCGGCCTCCGTGGTGGCCGTGGTGCTGGCACCGCTGGTGATCGTCAGTCAGCAGCAGGCGGCGCTGGTCGGCTGGATCTCCGCGCCGGGCCCGCCGGAACTGCTCGGCTTCGGTGCGCTCGCCCTGATCGGCCTCGTCTGCGCCCGGGGGCCGCTGCCCGCCCGGGGCCCCGTCCCGCTGCGCGACCTCGCCTTGGCACTGCTGATCCTGCCACCGGCCGCGCTGATGGCGGTGTCGTATCTCCATCCGCTCTACGTCGACCGGTATGTGCTCTACGTCTACGTCGGCCTCGCGCTGCTGATCGGCGCCCGGCTGGACGCGCTGTCGCGCACCGTCGCCGTCCCACGGGGAGTGGCCGGGGGACTGGCGGTGGCCGCCGTGGCGGCGCTGCTGCCGTACTCGCTCCAGCTGCGGACCCCGCAGAGCCGGCTCGACGACACCCTCGCGGCGGCGCGCGCCGTACGGGAGCTGGGGCGGCCCGGCGACGGGGTGCTCTTCCTGCCCGCGCGGCGCCGGGAGCCGATCATGTCCGGCCCGGAGGACTTCCGGGGCCTGCGGGAGCTGGCGCTGGCCCGGCACGCGATCCCCTCGGGCACACTGCACGGCATCGAGCTGCCCGCACCGCGGATCCGGGCCCGGATGCTGACGGCCGGGCGGATCGTCACGGTGAACGACCCGCCCGGCCAGCCGCTGGACGACACCCCTCAGGAGCGGGTGAAACGGGAGGTGCTCGCGGAACACTTCCACCGATGCGCCGTCAGGGACGTCACCGGGATGCGGATCGTGCTCTACGGGCGCGCGGGGCGGTGCTGAGCGCTCGGGTCGCACGGGGGCGGGTAGAGCGCTCAGGCCGGCGGGGCCGCGCTCACGCCTCGCGCGGCGTGCTCACGCCTCGTTCTCGACCAGCCGGGCCGGGAAGCCGCCCGTGGCGACCGGGCCCCAGCGCTCGGGGGTGACCCGGATCAGCGACTTGCCCTGCTTGCGCATGGCCTCGCGGTACTCGTCCCAGTCCGGGTGCTCGCCCGCGATATTGCGGTAGTACTCGACCAGCGGCTCGACGGACTCCGGGGTGTCGACCACCTCGGCGGTGCCGTCGATCTGCACCCAGGGGCCGTTCCATTCGTCGGACAGCACGACGAGGCTCACGGCCGGTTCGCGCTTGACGTTGCGCACCTTGGCGCGCTCGGGGTAGGTGGACATGACGATACGGCCGGAGTCGTCGACTCCGCAGGTCAGCGGGGACGCCTGGGGCGAGCCGTCCGCCCGGCGGGTCATCAGCAGCGCACGGTGGCGCGGGCGTACGAACTCCAGCAGTTCGTCGAGGCCGACACGGGTGTTGGTGGCGATGGAGGGGCTCATGCAGGCGAGCGTACGACGTCGAGCGCACTCCAAGCCCGTACGGCCACGGACCGGACCGGCACCGCGTCGGATGTGGCGTGAGGTGCCGCGTCACCTGCCGCCCCATGCGCCGGGTCGCGTGTCGCGTCAGGTGTCGCACTCCAGCACCGTGCGGCACAGCCCGCAGCGGGCCCGCACCCGGCCGCGCACCGGGACCCGGATGCGCTGACGGCAGGTCGGGCAGGGGAAGGAGACGCTGAGCGGAGGGCCGCTGTCGAAGGCGTAGTCGCCTCCGGTGGGGGAGGGGTCGCCGGACTGGGCCGACCGGCGGTCCTTGGCGTAGCGGCGGCGGCCGGTCCAGCCGGCGGCGGCGAGCGGCGGCCGGGCCTGGTCGTGGCGCGCCAGCTCCAGCCCCTTGGCGTATGCCTCGTACGCCTGCGGAGAGGTGAACCAGGGAGAGGGGTCCTCGTCGAAGAGCAGCGCCCGCTTGGCCAGTACGTAGCCGAACTCCTCCGGCGTCAGATAGCCCAGTTTCTGGCTGGAAAGCGAGTCCTGGCGGTAGGCGTCGAGCAGCAACCAGCCCGTGCCGAGATAGGCGGCGGTGGTGTCGGTGAGGATCTCGTTGTCGCGTGTGCCGGGGAACGACAGATCGAGGCGGTGCAGATACACATGCGTGACCTCATGGGCGAGGGCCGCGCCGATGTCCCGACGGTGGGTCTTGAAGCGGGAGTTGAGCTCGATGAAGTACTCCGGGCCCGCGGCGAGCTCCACGTTTCCCGCGTGCCGCATCTCCCGGAAGCTCACGATCATCCGGGCGTCGGGCAGCCGCAGATGCTGCACCATCACCCCGGCCACCCGTTGAACGCCCAGGTAGAGGTCGTCCTGGTCGGAGAAGGCGACATCGCCGGGGAGCACGCTGAGCCCGAAGGTGTCCACCGTGTCGCGGGACAGCCGGTGGTAGAGCGCGGTGATCGAGGCCCGGACGGTGTCCAGGTGGGGATAGCCGTGCTCGATGTCGCTGCCCGGTGCCGCCACGCCGTCACCCCGTGCCCGTCGCCAGCCGTGCGCCCTGTCTCATCTCAACCTTACGGTCGTTCGGCGGGGCGGCGGGTAGGCCGCGCTGGCTGAAAACCGACCCTTGTCACCCCGTTCACCCGCTCCACATAATCACAGGGCGTTTTACCGGCTCATCCACGGGCTTTCGGAGAGGTTTCCGGATTTTTTGCTTGGCATGAGCCTGACATGCGCGCCGAACCCCCCACGAAAGGACAGTCCGTTGCGGAAGACCCTGAAGCACCTCAAGAGAGCCTCGGCCGCCGGCGCAGTCGCCCTCGCTGCCTTCAGCCTCACGCCCGGCAGCGCCACCGCCGCGCCCACCGGCCCCGAGCCGAGCCCCTCCGTCGTCGGCGGCACCCGTGCCGCCCAGGGCGAATTCCCCTTCATGGTCCGGCTGTCCATGGGCTGTGGCGGCGCCCTCTACACCCAGGACATCGTGCTCACCGCCGCCCACTGTGTGGACGGCAGCGGCGCCAACACCTCCATCACCGCCACCGGGGGCGTCGTCGACCTCCAGAGCTCGAGCGCCATCAAGGTCAAGTCCACCGAGGTGCTCCAGGCCCCGGGCTACAACGGCACCGGCAAGGACTGGGCGCTCATCAAGCTCGCCAAGCCGATCAACCAGCCCACCCTGAAGATCGCCGACACCACGGCGTACAACAAGGGCGACTTCACCGTCGCCGGCTGGGGCGCGGCCGTCGAGGGCGGCGGCCAGCAGCGCTACCTGCTCAAGGCCACCGTGCCGTTCGTCGACGACGCCACCTGCAAGTCCGCGTACGACGAGCTCGTGCCCGGCGAGGAGATCTGCGCCGGCCGGATGGCCCAGGGCGGCGTGGACACCTGCCAGGGCGACTCCGGCGGCCCGATGTTCCGCAAGGACGACAGCGGCCAGTGGATCCAGGTCGGCATCGTCAGCTGGGGCGAGGGCTGCGCGCGGCCCGGCAAGCCCGGCGTCTACACCGAGGTGAGCACCTTCGCCAAGGACATCAAGGCGGCCGCGAGCGAGCTCGGCGGCTGACGCCTCCTCAGCCTCGCCTCCGCCAGGAGCTGACCGGGGTCCGGCCATCGGGCCGGCCCCGGTCGGCTCTGTCGGCTCTGTCGGCTCTGTCGGTGCTGTCGGTTCTCCGAGCTGTGGCTGTGCCCTCAGCTCTGCCCGCTCTGTCCGTAGCAGATGCAGAACGGGTGCCCGGCCGGATCGTTGAAGACCCGGAACCCGGACCGCTCCCCGCCGCTGTCGTGCAGGAACGTCGCCCCCAGCTCGATCAGCTCCTGCTGCGCCCGCTCCGCGTCCTCGATCGTGTCCACGTCGAAGTCCAGATGGATCTGCTGCGGATGCGCCGGGTCCGGCCAGCGCGGCGGCTGATGGTCCGGCGCCAGCTGGAAGGCCAGCCGCCGGCCGTCCTCGGCGGCCAGGGTCGCCCACTCGGGATCGCTGTCGTCCACCCGCCAGCCCAGGATCCGTCCGTAGAAGGCGGCCAGCGCGGCGGGGTCGGGACAGTCGATGACGGTGCACTGAAGCGTCGCGATCATGCGGAGACCCTACGGGCTGTCCCACCCGCGCGGCAGAGCTTCGCCCCTGGACCCCGGGGCCCGGGGCAGAACCCCGATTCGGGGTCTGGGGCGGAGCCCTGGCTTAGGGTCTGGGCGGAAGTCCCGATTCGGGGTCTGGGGCGGAGCCCTGGCTCGGGGCCCGGGCACCGCCCCGGCTTGGGGGTCTGGGGCGGAGCCCCAGTTTCGGGAAGGGGCGGGGAGGGGAACAGCCCGCCGCAGGCGCCAAGACCCACCGGAGACCCCTGCCCCGGAACGGCTCCCTCCGGAGCGGGCCACCGCGAAAGCCGGCCCGGAAGTGGAACCTCCCCCCGCCCAGGCGACTCCTCCACGGTGGAGACACCGCCTCGGGAGCGGCCCTCCACCATGACCGCCCCGCCCCCTTCCGGGGCCCCTTCGAGGGCCGGTTCCGAAACCCCCCACAGGGGTCGGGGCGGTCCGGGGCCCGGCCGCGACCGGCCCGGGCACTGCGCCCGGGCACAGGGCGCCGCGGGGGCTCGGTCCGCCCCCCCCGGCGGCGGCAGACGCAGGCCGAAGCGCCCCGGAGCTGAGGCCCAAGCGCCCCGGAGAGGAACCGAGCCCCGAGAAAAAGTAGTCTCGGGAGGCATGACGCACAGCATGAGCGACCACACCGCCGGGCAGCCGGCGACGCCGGGCGACCCCGAGGGGATCGACCCGTCCGTCCTCGACGAGCTGACCAGGTTGCGTGACAGCATCGACAACATCGACGCGGCCGTGGTCCATATGCTCGCCGAGCGCTTCAAATGCACCCAGCAGGTCGGCCACCTCAAGGCCGCCCACCGGCTCCCCCCGGCCGACCCGGCCCGTGAGGCGCGCCAGATCACCCGGCTGCGGCAGCTCGCCGAGAGCGCCAAGCTCGACCCCGGCTTCGCCGAGAAGCTGCTCAACTTCATCATCGCCGAGGTCATCCGGCACCACGAGACCATCGCCCGCTCCTGACCCCGGCCCCCAGGGCGCACTCCGGTGGTGCGCCCGTACGGCCGTCCGCCCCGGGCAACCACTTCCCACCCGTGTGCGGCCCGCCGCACGTAGGGCAGCATGTCCCCATGTCCGTACTGACGCGCGAGGAAGCGCAGATCCGAGCCCGCCTGATCGAGGTCCACCGCTACACCATCGACCTCGACCTCACCCGCGGGGAGGAGCTCTTCGGCTCCACCACGACCATCCGCTTCAGCGCGCGCCAGGCGGGCGCGGACACCTTCGCCGAGCTCGCGCCGGCCGCGGTCCACCGTGCCGTACTCGACGGCCGCGAGCTCGACCTCACCGGCGACATCGCCGAGGCGCTCGCGGACGGCCGGCTTCCGCTCACCGGCCTCACCGAGGGCGAGCACGAGCTGCGCGTCGAGACGGACATGCGCTACTCCCACACCGGCGAGGGCATGCACCGCTTCACCGACCCCGCCGACGGCGAGACGTACCTCTACACCATGTGCTGCATGGCGGACGCGAACGACGTCTTCGCCGCGTTCGACCAGCCCGACCTCAAGGCCGTCTTCGACGTCCGCGTCACCGCCCCGCCCCAGTGGACCGTGCTCGGCAACGGCATCGCCACCCGCGTCGGCGCCCCCGAGGAGGGCCGCTGGCAGCTCGCGCCCACCCCGCCCATCAGCACCTATCTGATGGCCCTGGCCGCCGGACCGTACCACTCGGTGCGCACCGAGCACGCCGGGCTGCCCTTCGGGCTGCACGTCCGCCGCTCCCTCGCGCCCTACCTCGAGGCCGACGCCGACGAGCTCTTCGACATCACCCGGCGCTGCTTCGACCGCTACCACGAGATCTTCGAGGAGCCGTACCCCTTCGACTCCTACGACCAGGCGTTCGTCCCCGAATTCAACAGCGGCGCCATGGAGAACCCGGGCCTGGTCACCTTCCGCGACGAATTCGTCTTCCGCTCCGCCGTCACCGACGCCGAGCGCCAGACCCGCGCCATGGTCATCGCCCATGAGATGGCCCATATGTGGTTCGGCGACCTCGTCACCATGACGTGGTGGGACGACATCTGGCTGAACGAGTCCTTCGCGGAGTACATGGGCTACCAGATCCTCACCGAGACCACCCGCTACACCGACACCTGGGCCGACTTCGGCGTCCGCCGCAAGAACTGGGGCTACGACGCCGACCAGCGCCCCTCCACCCACCCGGTCGCCCCCGAGCCCGAGCTGGTCCCCGACACCGCCGCCGCCCGGCTCAACTTCGACGGCATCTCCTACGCCAAGGGCGCCTCCGCGCTGCGCCAGCTCGTCACCTGGCTCGGCGAGAAGACGTTCCTCGACGGCATCAACGACCACTTCACGAGGCACCGCTTCGGCAACGCCACCCTCGCCGACTTCATCGACTCGCTCGCCCGCGCCTCCGGCCGCGACGTCCACGCCTGGGCCGACCGCTGGCTGCGCACCACCGGTGTCGACACCCTCGCCCCCGTCGTCACCGCGGGCGGCGGCCGCTGGAGCGCCGAGATCCGCCACCAGGGCGGCGGCCCGGACGGCGACGCCCCCACGCGCCGCCCGCACCGCATCGCCATCGGCCTCTACGACCACGCGCCCGCCGCCCCGCACCAGCTGGTCCTGCGCGAACGCGTCGAGGCCGACCTCGACGGCGCCGAGCCCGCCCTCAGCCTCTCCTTCACCGGGCCCCGCCCCGATCTGCTGCTGCTCAACGACGGCGACCTCACCTACACCAAGATCCGGCTCGACCCCGGCTCCTGGAAGGCCGTCCACCGCGCCCTGTCCGGCCTCCCCGACGCCGTCAGCCGCGCCGTGGTCTGGAACGCCGCCCGCGACATGGTGCGCGACGGCGACCTCCCGCCCGCCGAGTTCCTCGAGGCCGCCCGCGCCCATCTGCCGCACGAGACCGACATAGCGATCGTCCAGGGCGTCCTGGCCTTCGCCCGCACCCAGATCGCCGACCGCTACCTCCCCGCCGACCGGCGCCCCGCCGCCCTGGCCGCCATCCGCGCCACCTGCCGCGATCTGCTGCGCCGCACCGAGGACGGCACCGGGGCCGGGCTGCGGCTCGCCGCCGTGCGCACCTTCATCGGCAGCGCCACCGACCCGGCCGAGCTCACCGACTGGCTCGACGGCGACAGCGTCCCCGGCGGCCCCGCCCTCGACCCCGAACTGCGCTGGCAGACCCTCGGCCGGCTCGCCGTCCTCGGCGCCGTCGGCCCCGCCCACATCGACGCCGAACTCGCCCGCGACTCCAGCGCCACCGGCCAGGAGGGCGCCGCCCGCTGCCGGGCCGCCCTGCCCGACGCCGCCGCCAAGGAGGCAGCGTGGCAGACCCTCTTCGCCCCTGACAGGGACGACCAGGGGACCGAACTCTCCAACTACCTCGTCACCGCGACCCTCGCCGGCTTCTGGCAGCCCGAGCACCACGACGTCCTGGCCGACTACGTGCCGCGCTACTTCCCGGCCGCCGTCACCCTGGGCACCCGCCGCGGCCCCGCCATCGCCGACACCGTCGCCCGCTTCGGCTTCCCGAGCACCGTGGACGCCGAAACCCTGCGACGGGGCGAGGAATGCCTCGCGAACCCCGACGCCCTCCCCGCCCTCCGCCGCCGCCTCGCCGACCAACTCGACGACCTGCGCCGCGCCCTGCACGTACGAGAGAAGCAGAGCGAATAACCACCCCCGACGCGGCAGCCCCTGCCTCGTCCGGGCCGTGGCACGGACGGGGCAGACTGACGGGCATGGATCGAGAAACCCTTGAGCGGACGTTGACAGTCGACGGAGAGAGGTTCGACGTCGCCGAGCGACCCGGCGAACCCGGGACCTACGACTTCACCTGGGTGACCGGGCCGAACCCCGGATACGGCTTCACCACCCGGGTCCATGGGGCCGACTCCCTCAGCACCCGGCAACTCGAGGACTCCGCGCGGGAGTTCCTCGGCCAGGTGGACCCCGACACCGGGTACATCGAGTAGCCGGGCGGGCGAATCAATCCGTGTGACCGGGCCGTACCACGTACGGGTGCACTTCCCGCCGACCCCGGACCGGACCACGGGTACGCGAAGTAGTTTGGGCAACCCTGACCGCCGCCCGACCGCTTCCACCTGCCCGACTCCCAGACACCCCCTAGGGGCACACCCATGCCCGTGCCCGCATCCGGAACCGCCCGCCTCCTCGCCGGGGGCCAAGGCGGACCGGGCGTGCTCCGCCCGATGGTCGACACCGTCCTCGACGCCCTCGCCCACGGCGCCGCCGACCGCGGCGGGCCACTCCCGGCCGGGGGACCGGCCGCGGTGGACCGGCGGATACGCGGTGCGGCCCGGCCGCTCATCCCCGACGAAGGGGAGGGGCCCCACCACGCGCTGCGCACCCTCGTCCGCGCCCTCACCCACGGCGCGGCCGACCCCGCGGACCCGCGCTGCACCGCCCATCTGCACTGCCCGCCGCTCGCCGTGGCCACCGCCGCGGACCTCGCGGTATCCGCGCTCAACCCCTCCCTCGACTCCTGGGACCAGGCCCCCGCCGCCTGCGCACTGGAGGCGCTGACCTGCCGCGCCCTGGCCGAGCTCGTCCACCCCGACGGCCCCGCCCCCGACGCGCTCGTCACCACCGGCGGCACCGAGTCCAACCAGCTCGCACTGCTCCTCGCCCGCGAAGCCGCGGGCGGCATCGGCAGCCCCCTGCGGATCATCTGCGGCGGCAACGCCCACCACAGCATCCACCGCGCCGCCTGGTTCCTCGGGCTGCCCGCACCCCACACCCTCCCCACCCCCACCGGCGTCCTCGACCCGGCCGCCCTCCACACCGCCCTGGACCGGCTGCCCGACGCCGACGCCCCCACCCTCGTCGTCGCCACCGCCGGCACCACCGACACCGGAGCCATCGACCCGCTCCCCGACATCGCCGACGTCTGCGACCACCACGCCGCCACCCTCCACATCGACGCCGCCTACGGCGCACCCCTCCTCTTCAGCGACACCCTCCACAAACGGCTCCACGGACTCGACCGCGCCCCCACCGTCGCCCTCGACCTGCACAAACTCGGCTGGCAGCCGGTCGCCGCCGGCCTCCTCGCCGTCCCCGACAGCGCCGCCCTCGCCCCGCTGGCCCACCACGCCGAGTACCTCAACGCCGACGACGACACCGAAGCGGGAATGCCCGACCTGCTCGGCCGCTCCTTCCGCACCACCCGCCGCCCCGACATCTTCAAGATCGCCGTCACCCTGCGGGCACTCGGCCGGCGCGGCCTCGGCGACCTCGTCGACCACGTCTGCGCCGCCGCCCAGCACCTCGCCGACCTCATCGAGACCCGCCCCGGACTCGAGCTCTACGCCCGCCCCACCATCAGCACCGTCCTCTTCCGCCCCACCGGGGCACCACCCGCCGCCGTCGCCGCGCTGCGCCGCCGCCTCCTCCACCACGGCACGGCCGTCCTCGGCCGCGCCGCCACCCCCGAGGGGCTATGGCTCAAGGCCACCGTTCTCAACCCGCACACCCAGCCCGACGATCTGCGCGGGCTGCTCGAACTCGTGGAAGGCCACACCACCCCATGAGCACCGAACAACCCCCCACCCCCGCCGCCGATCCCGCCCCCGCCGCCGGATCCGCCCCCGGCGTCGACCGGCCCCTGGACCTGGCCGGTATCGGCATCGGCCCGTTCAACCTCTCCCTCGCCGCCCTCGCCCACGGCGTCCCCGCCCTGCGCACCGCCTTCTACGAACAGCGGCCCGCCTTCCACTGGCACCCCGGCCTGCTCATCGACGGCGCCACCATCCAAGTCCCCTTCCTCGCCGACCTGGTCACCCTCGCCGACCCCGGCAGCCCCTGGACCTTCCTCCAGTACCTCACGGCCCATGAGCGGCTCTTCCCCTTCTACGTCGCCGAGCGCTTCCACATCGAGCGCGCCGAATACGACGCCTACTGCCGCTGGGTCAGCGAACAGCTCCCCGGACTCCACTTCGACCACCGCGTCGACGCCGTCCGCTGGGACCACGAATACGAGCTCTTCGAAATCGACTTCACCCGGCTCGGCGGCCCGGCCGACGACGCCCACGCGCCCCACCCCACCGGGACCGACGAGGACGGCAGGGCCCTCGGCCGCGCCTACGCCCGCAACATCGTCCTCGGCGTCGGCACCGAACCGTACGTCCCCGAACCCCTGCGCCCCCTCGCCGACGCCCCCAACGTCCCCGTCCTCCACTCCTGCGACTACCTCGAACACCGCGAGCGGCTCCTGGCCACCGGCCACGTCACCGTCGTCGGCTCCGGCCAGTCCGGCGCCGAAGTCTTCCTCGACCTGCTGCGCAACCGGCCGCTGGGCGCCGAAGGGCTCCACTGGATGGCCCGCACCCCCGCCTTCGCGCCCATGGAATACAGCAAACTCGGCCTGGAGCAGTTCAGCCCCGACTACACCCGCTACTTCCACACCCTCCCCGAACCCGTCCGCGACCAGCTGCTGCCCCGCCAGTGGCAGCTCTACAAGGGCATCGCCCACGAGACCCTCGACGCCATCCACCACGAGCTCTACCGCCGCGCCCTGCACGCCGACGGCTGGCCCGGCGTCGTCCTCACCCCCGGCGTCACCGTCCGCACCGCCGGCCGTATCGCCGCCGCCCGCCTCGAACTCCACCTGGAACACACCGAGCAGGGCACCCGCGCCCGCCACACCACCGAGGCCGTCGTCCTCGCCACCGGCTACCGCGAGCGCCGCGTCGACACCCTGCTCGCCGCCCTCGACCCCTACGTCCGCCGGGACGCCTCCGAGCGCCCCCGCGTCGACGCCGACCACCGCCTCGTCCTCGACCCCATGATCAAGGGCTCGGTCTACGTCCAGAACGCCGAGCGCCACACCCATGGCGTCGGCACCCCCGACCTCGGCCTCGCCGCCTGGCGCTCCGCCGTCATCCTCAACTCGCTGCTCGCGGAACCCGCCTATCGGCTGCCGTCCCGCACCGCGTTCACCGCCTTCGGCCTCCAGCCGTCGGGGCGGTGCGGCACCGTCATCGGCGGCCCGCACCTCCCCGACCAGCGCGCCCCCCTCGCCCCCACGCGCACCTGACCGCGCAGGGGACACGCCTCGTCCCGCACGAAGCGCACTAGAACACCGGAACGCCGTCCCGGGTCAGCTTCCAGTCCACCGACGCGAACCGCGACACCTCGATCGACTTCTCCGCCTGCACCCAGGCGATGATCGTGTTCCGGATCTCCTCCGAGTTGGCCCACACCTGCTTCGCGGAGGCCACATGCGGGAAGTTGCCGCCCCCGCTCGCCCGGTAGTTGTTCACCGCCAGCACGAACTGCGCCTTCTCATCGATCGGCTTGCCCTCGAAGCTCAGCTTCGCGATCCGCGAGCCCGGCGCCTTCGCGATATCGATCTCGTACGTCAGGCCGCCGACCGCGTCGTAGTTGTAGTCGGGCGTGTTGCCGGCGTTCGTCAGCTTCGACGGGTCCACATCGCCGCCCGCCGGAGTCTGTACGTAATACCGCGCCGAGAACTCCAGATACTCCTTGAGCTGGGCGCCCGTCAGCACCCGCGCCTCCAGCGTGTTCTCGAACGGATACAACCCCGCCACCTGCCGGATCGTGACGTCCCCGGCCGGAATCGCCGCCGTACGGGAGAAGCACGACGCCTGCGAGAGCACCGGCAGCGCCGCGTACTCCGTCCCCGCCAGCGCCGCCTTCACCGTCTCCGACTGCACATGGTTGATGAAGTCGATGATCGGCACATCCTTGTACGGCGCCTCGGTCGCCGTCATCGCCGCCGAGCAGGTGCCGATGGTCTGATTCACATAGCCGACGACCTTCTTGTGCTCATCCCCGAGCAGCCCCACGATCCGCGGGTCCTCCTCGGCCGCGTTGGAGTTCAGCACCTTCGCCGACACCGACGCCACCTGCCAGCGCCCCCGCTCCCACTCCAGCTCGAAGTCGAAGAGGGTCAGCCGCTGACCCCACTTGAGCGGCTCCGACAGCACGACCTCGCGCCCGGTCTCCTTGTTGACCACCCGTGACTCCGGGATCTCCACATGCGCGTGGCCCACCAGGATCGCGTCGATCCCCGCCACCTTCTCGGCCACCAGCGCCGCCGCGTTCTCCACATACGGCACCTGGTCGCCGTAGCTGGAGGTGCCGCTGGTCCCCGAATGCGCCGAGACGATCACCACGTCCGCGCCCATCGACCGCAGCCGCGGCACCCACTTCGCCGCCTGCTCCTCCAGCCCCGGGAAGGTCATCTTCCCCTGCACATTGACCTTGTCCCAGATCGCGATGCCCGGATTGGTCAGCCCCAGCACCGCCACCTTCACATCCCGCCCGCACGGGGTGCGCAGCCGCGTCATCCAGTACGGCGCGAAGGCGGGCCGCAGCGTCTTCGCGTCCAGCGCGTTCGCCCCCAGCAGCGGAAAGTCGCACTGCTCCTCGAACTTCCGCAGCACCGGGATGCCGTAGTTGAACTCATGGTTGCCCAGCGCCGCCGCGTCATAGCCGATCGCGTTCATCGCCTGCGCCATGGGATGCACCGGGCCGCCTTCCCCGGTGATCGGGTCCACCCTGGCGTAGTAGTACGACAGCTGGGTGCCCTGGATGGTGTCGCCCGCGTCGATCAGCAGCGTATTGCGGCGCCCCTTCTCCTTACGGACATGATCGACCAGCGTGGAGATCTTCGCCAGGCCCACATCGTTGTGCGCCGTGTCGTCGAACTCGGCGTCGGTGAAGTAGTCCCAGTTGAAGACGTTGCCGTGCAGATCGGTCGTGCCCATCACGGTGAAGGCGTACCGCCGCCGGGGGCGCCCGTGACCCCGCGCCTCGGCCGGGACGGCGGCCGCGGCCGAGGCGAGGGCGGCCCCCGCACTGGTCGCCGCGGTGCGGCCCAGGAACTTCCGACGGTTGAGCGGCATGGCTGATCTCCTCTGAGATACCTGCGAAATGAGCACAACGCGCGTAGATTCTGGCCCAGCCGCACCACTCCGCACCACCCCCGGCAGATTGCGATCAGGTTGCCCCCGGCGCCTCCTGAGGGGCGGTCAGGCCGGAACATCCCGGCCGGGTCGTCCCACCCCGCCGAGGGCCCGGGCGTCGTACGCTCCGGACACCACCCCGCGCACCCCCGACCAGGAGCCGCCATGGACCAGCCGGCCCACCCCACCCAGCCGCCGCAGTCCGCCGCCCCCGCGCCCGCGCCCGCCGCCTCCGTACCCGCCGCCCCCGTGCCCTACGGCACCCCCGACACCCCGCACGTCGCCGTCCGCGGCGAGGCGACGCTGGAGGTCGACCCCGAGATCGCCCGGCTCACCATCACCGTCAGCGCCCGCGGCGCCGACCGGCGCACCGCGCTCGACGACCTCACCCGCCGCAACAACCAGGTCCTCGCACTCGTGAAGCCCTACGGCGAAGCCGTCGAGAAGCTGGAGACCGGCGCCTTCTCCGTCACCCCCGAGATCAACCCCAAGAGCCGCCATGAGCGCGTACGGGCCTACCACGGCCGGGTGCACCTCACCGCGACCCTCACCGACTTCACCGCCCTCGGCGAGCTCACCACCCGCCTCGCCGACCTCGAGCTCACCCGCGTCGACGGCCCCTGGTGGGGACTGCGCCCCGACTCGCCCGCCTACGGCCGGGCCCGGCAGCAGGCGGTGCGGGAGGCCGTGCAGCGGGCCCGCGAGTACGCCGGAGCGCTCGGCTCCCGGCTGGTCGCGCTCACCGAGCTCGCCGACCTCGAGGCCGAGCAGGGCCCCTTCCAGCCCGTGGCCGCCGCCACGCGCGGCCGGTCCGCCTTCGGCGGCCCCGCCGACCGGGACGCCGCCGCCCCGCTCGACCTCGAACCGCAGCGCCAGACGGTGTACGCCCATGTCAACGCGCGCTTCACGATCACCCCTCCCGAGCTCTGAGGGCCCTTCTTCCGACTCTTGAAACCATCCTCCGAGACGCTCATCGGAGCACCCCGCTGCACGTTTCATTAGTTGTCAAGAGCCCGCCATCCAAAGGCCATGGAGGAGTGTGAAGTTCCGGGCTCTTTACTCGCCGGTAAGTCATAGGCTCGACATCATGCGCCGAGCAAAAATCGTCTGTACTTTGGGACCCGCCACCGACTCGTACGAGCAGATCAAGGCACTCATCGAAGCCGGAATGGATGTGGCCCGCTTCAACCTCAGCCACGGCACCTATGCCGAGCACGAGGAGCGTTATCGGCGAGTGCGCAAAGCCTCGCTCGAAACCGGTCGCAGCGTCGGCATCCTCGCCGACCTTCAAGGTCCGAAGATTCGGCTCGGCCGCTTCCGTGAAGGACCCGTACTCCTTGAACGCGGAGACGAGTTCACGATCACCGTCGAACCCATCGAGGGCGACCGGTTCCGCTGCGGCACCACCTACGAGGGGCTGGCCGGCGACGTCAGCAAGGGCGAGCGGATCCTCGTCGACGACGGCCGGGTCACCCTCGAGGTCGTCGACATCGACGGACCCCGGGTGCACACCATCTGCATCGAGGGCGGCATGATCTCCGACCACAAGGGGCTCAACCTCCCCGGCGTGGCCGTCTCCGTCCCCGCGCTGTCCAAGAAGGACATCGAAGACCTGCGCTGGGCACTGCGCACCGGCGCCGACGTCATCGCCCTCTCCTTCGTCCGCAACGGCAAAGACGTCGTGGACGTCCACCGGGTGATGGACGAGGAGGACCGCCGGCTCCCCGTCATCGCCAAGATCGAGAAGCCGCAGGCGGTCGAGAACCTCGAAGGCATCGTCGACGCCTTCGACGGCATCATGGTCGCCCGCGGCGACCTCGGCGTGGAGATGCCGCTCGAGCAGGTGCCGATGGTCCAAAAGCGCGCGATCAAGCTGGCCAAGCGGAACGCCAAGCCGGTGATCGTCGCGACCCAGATGCTCGACTCGATGATCGAGAACTCCCGTCCCACCCGCGCGGAGGCGTCCGACGTCGCCAACGCCATCATCGACGGCACGGACGCGGTGATGCTCTCCGGCGAGACCAGCGTCGGCAAATACCCGATCGTCACGGTCAAGACCATGGGCCGCATCGTCGAGGCCGCCGAGGAGGACATCCTCGCCAAAGGCCTCCCCCCGCTCACCGAGCGCAACAAGCCCCGCACCCAGGGCGGCGCGGTGGCCCGCGCGGCAGCCGAGATGGGCGACTTCCTCGGCGCGAAGTTCCTCGTCGCCTTCACCCAGTCCGGCGACACCGTCCGCCGCCTCTCCCGCTACCGCTCCCCGATCCCCCTCCTGGCCTTCACCCCCGAACCGGGCACCCGCTCCCAGCTCAACCTGACCTGGGGCGTCGAAACCTTCCTCGGCCCGATGGTCAACTCCACGGACGAGATGGTGGCCCAGGTCGACGAGGAACTGCTCCGCCTCGGCCGCTGCCGCAAGGGCGACCTCGTCATCATCACCGCCGGCTCCCCGCCCGGCGTCTCCGGCTCCACCAACCTCGTGCGCGTCCACCACATCGGCGCGGACGACCTGCGGTAGCCGAACCTCGCTCCCCCCGGGGCCGAAGTGCTGGACTCAGTACTTCGGCCCGACGTGTTCGTCCATGAGGGCGACGGAGGCACGGCGGGCGACGGAGATGTTCCATGCGTTGGTCTGCCGCCATGCGATCCCGAGCTGGTCGAGCGTGTCGGTGAAGAGCTTTCGGATGTCGTCGGAGCGGTTGGTGAAGAAGTACCGGGGGTACTCATAGCGCTTGCGCTCCCCGGCGACGACCTTCGCCGTCCAGTTGGTGATACGGCAGCCGTCGGAGTGCACCAGCCCCCGGACGAAGTCCCAAGGGTGGGCGCTGACAATTTCCTGCTGCCAGAGTTCCAGGGTGATGGACCGTTCGTGCTTTTTGCCCGGCCCATGTTGAGGAAGCAGGCACGGCCAGTGCTTGCTGTAGCCGGTCACCATGACGCACCCCTGCCGCTGGACGCGGCAAACGCTGTTGTCGGGTCGAACGGCGCGCATCGCCTCCGCGCAGGAGTCGATGAGCCCCGGCCAGGCATCCGCACATGCGATGCGCAGGAACCAAAGGCCCTTTCGCAGGCGGCTGACGCAGCCATCGCCGAGATAGAGCCCGAGTAGATAGGAATAGGCGGCGGTATCGTCCGGTGGCCGTGGGTGGGGCGCGCATCTGGGGCAATCCGTCGTGCGGGAGATGGGCTCCAGCCGAAGCTGCCATGCGCGAATCGCGAATCGGGAAATCCCGATCTGCTTGCTTACGGAGTTCAGGCTGCGCCCTTGGCGAACCAAGGCAAGAGCGCGTTTACGCGTTTCGAGGTCGTACACACATGCGAGCCTGCTCATAGGGCGGTCATCATGTGAGCGCTCGAAGTATTGTTCACTTCATCGGGTGAAGAAGTGAGATTCCCTTGTGACCTTGGAATCGAAGGAAAAGTGCCCCGGGTCGGACTCGAACCGACACTGTATGGGTTTTGAATCCATTGCCTGCTGCCAAATTGGGCTACCGGGGCCAACGGTTCGAAGGTCATCAACGACCCGCTGCGCGTCCACCTTACCGTAGCTAGGTAGGCTCGTGGTGCCCACCGGCCAGGAAAACGAGGAGCACAGTGAGCACCGCTGACGCCCCCGACGCGCAGTCGCACGTCCCACCGCTGACAACCCGCGTCGTCATCGCCGAGGACGAGGCGCTCATCCGCCTCGACCTGAAGGAGATGCTCGAGGAGGAGGGGTACTCCGTCGTCGGCGAGGCGGGCGATGGTGAGACGGCTGTCGCGCTTGCCCAGGAGCACCGCCCCGACCTCGTCATCCTCGATGTGAAGATGCCGGTTCTCGACGGCATCTCCGCCGCCGAGCGGATCGCGGCCGACCGTATCGCGCCCGTCCTGATGCTGACCGCCTTCTCCCAGCGCGAGCTGGTCGAGCGGGCCCGGGACGCCGGGGCGATGGCGTATCTGGTGAAGCCGTTCAGCAAGAGCGATGTGGTCCCGGCCATCGAGATGGCCGTCTCCCGCTTCACCGAGCTGAAGACGCTGGAGCAGGAGGTCGCCGACCTCTCTCAGCGGCTGGAGACGCGCAAGCTGGTTGACCGGGCCAAGAGCATTCTGCAGACGCAGTACGGGCTGACCGAGCCCGCCGCCTTCCGCTGGATCCAGAAGACCTCGATGGACCGCCGGCTGTCGATGCAGCAGGTGGCCGAGGCCGTTATCGAGGACGCGGCGGAGAAGAAGGCCAAGGAGTAATAGGGGACGAGCGGAAGGGAAGTGGGCCCGCACCGCCGACGCGGCGGTGCGGGCCCACTTCCCGCTCTCCGTCTGCCCTCAGTCCTCGCCGAGGTACGCCTTGCGCACCGACTCGTCGTGCAGCAGCGCATCCCCCGTTCCCGACAGCACGATCTTGCCGATCTCCATCACATGGCCCTGGTCGGCCAGCGACAGGGCCGCCTGGGCGTTCTGTTCGACCAGCAGGATCGTCGTGCCCTGGGACTTGAGCTCGGCGATGGTGTGCATGATCTTCTGCATCATGATCGGCGAGAGGCCCATCGAGGGCTCGTCGAGCATCAGCAGCTTGGGGCGGGACATCAGCGCGCGCCCCATCGCGAGCATCTGCTGCTCACCGCCGGAGAGGGTGCCGGCGGCCTGGGCGCGGCGTTCGCCGAGGATGGGGAAGAGCTCGTACGCGTGGCGGATGTCGGCGGCTATGCCGTCCGCGTCCTTCCGGAGGAACGCTCCGAGCTGGAGGTTCTCGGCGATCGACAGCCGCGGGAAGATATGCCGGCCCTCGGGTGAGTGGGCCAGCCCCAGGGCGACGATCTTGTGTGCGGGGACGCCCTTCAGCGGTTGGCCGTCGAAGCGGATCTCTCCGCCGAGGGGTTCGAGCAGGCCGGACAGGGTGCGCAGGGTGGTGGTCTTGCCCGCGCCGTTGGTACCGATGAGGGTGACGACCTGGCCGGCCTCGACGCTGAACGAGATGCCCTTGACGGCCTCGATCTTGCCGTAGGCGACGCGCAGGTCCTCGACCTCGAGCAGTGCGGTCACTGTCCGTCCTCCGTACGTGCTGTGGTGCCCCGCTGGGTCTCGTCCTGCGGGGCGCCGGTCGTGGCGCCGGTGGTGGCTCCGGCCTCCGAGGCTCCGGCTTCCGCCGCCTCGACCTCGGCGGCCTCTTCGGCGCCGGGTGCGCCTTCGAAGGGGGTGCCGAGGTAGGCGGCGATGACGCGCTCGTCGCTCTGGACGACCTCGGAGGTGCCCTCGACGAGCTTCTGGCCCTGGACGAGCACGGCGACGCGGTCGCAGAGGTTGAAGATGAAGCGCATGTCGTGCTCGATGACGAGTACGGCGGTGCCCAGGTCCCGGATGGCGAAGACCAGTTCCTCGGTGGCGCGGGTCTCCTGGGGGTTCATTCCGGCGGTGGGCTCGTCGAGGAGCAGCAGTCCGGGGTCGCTGGCGAGGGCGCGTGCGATCTCCAGCTTGCGCTGTTCGCCGTAGGGGAGGTTGCGGGAGAGGTGGTCGGCCTTGTCGGCGAGGCCGGTGAATTCCAGGAGTTCCATGGCGCGGGCCTTGGAGGCGGCTTCGGCGCGTTTGAAGCCGGGGCCGCGCAGGAGGGCCGACCACAGGCCTTCCTTGGTGCGGGTGTGGCGGCCGACGAGGACGTTTTCGAGGACCGTCATGTTGGCGAAGAGCCGGATGTTCTGGAAGGTGCGGGCGATGCCGGCCTGGGTGACGAGGTGGGGCTTGGGCGGCAGGACGGTGCCCTGGTAGGCGACGCTGCCCTCGGTGGGGATGTAGAGGCCGGTGAGGCAGTTGAAGAAGGTGGTCTTGCCGGCGCCGTTGGGGCCGATGAGGCCGACGATCTCGCCGGGGTGGACGTCGAGGTCGACGGATTGTACGGCCGTGAGTCCGCCGAAGCGCATGGTGACGCCGGTGGCGGTGAGCACGGGGGAGGTCGTGGTGGTGGTCATCTGTGTCATGCCTCCGCCTTGGTGACGCCGACGGCACCGTCCTTGAGTCCGGTCGCGCCGGGGACGTCGAGCTGGCCGGTCTCGTGGTATTCGAGCTGCTGCCGCCGGTTGGGGACGATCCCTTCGGGGCGGAAGCGCATCAGCAGGATGAGCGCGATACCGAAGGCGAGGAGCTGGTAGTCCTGGAGGAATTCCAGCTTCTTGGGGATCAGGTAGAGCAGGGTGGCGCCGAGCAGGGGGCCGCCGATGGTGCCCATGCCGCCGAGGATGACGGCGGCGACCAGGAAGGTGGAGTTGGGCGGGACGGGGCCGGCGAAGACGTACTGCTCGGGGACGACGGTGGACTGGAAGTGGGCCCAGACGGCGCCGGCGACTCCGGCGAGGGTGGCGCCGAGTGCGAAGGCGACCAGCTTGACCCGGAATCCGTTGATGCCCATGGCGGTGGCGGCGGTCTCGTCCTCGCGGATGGCGACCCAGGCGCGGCCGATGCGGGAGTTGCCGGCGCGGCTGAAGATCAGTACGACGACGATGGTGACCAGCAGCATCAGCAGGTAGTAGTTGCCGTTGGAGTCGAGGCTGAGCCCGGCGATGTTGTGGTCGTCGTTGAAGTTGAACCCGAAGATCTCCAGCGGCGGGATGTTGGGGATGCCGTCGGGGCCGTTGGTGACGGAGGGGCCTGAGGTGCCGTCGAGGTTCAGCATGGCGAGACGGAAGATCTCTCCGAAGCCGAGGGTGACGATGGCGAGGTAGTCGCCGCGCAGCCGCAGGGTGGGGGCGCCGATGATCACGCCGAAGATCAGCGAGACCACACCGCCGGTGATGACGGCGGCCCAGAAGGGGAACCTGACGTCGATGGTCGAGGCGGTGGAGCCGGAGACCAGGGCGGCGGTGTAGGCGCCGACGCCGAGGAAGGCGACGTATCCGAGGTCGAGGAGGCCGGCGAGGCCGACGACGATGTTCAGGCCGAGGGCGACGGTCGCGAAGATCGCGATGTTGACGCCGAGTTCGGTGAAGCTGGACTTGTCCTGGAAGAAGGGGAAGACGATCGCGGTGATCAGCGCGGCGACCAGGGTGGTGGAGCGGTAGGCGCTGGTGAGCTCGCTGATCCGGCTGACGAGCCCGGCCTTGACGAGGGCGACGGCGGCGAACGCGACGGCGATGAGGTAGCCGATGAACGGCTCGGGGTGGTCGGCGTCGGTCTGGATGCCGTAGTTGACCACGTAGAGGCCGAGGGCGAAGACGCCCGCGATGATCAGGATGTCGGCCCAGGACGGCAGCTGCTTGGGGCGGCACAGGGGGCGGGTGTCGTCCGGGAGCAGGAAGGTGGTGGCCACGGGGGCGGCGGTCACCACCGCGGCGATCCAGCCGCCGGGCTCGAGGTTGACCAGGCCGTCCAGGTCCACGGCGATGGCGATGACGGTGAACCAGGTGACGGCGAAGGTGCCGAGGGCCAGCATCCGCAGGGCCCCGGTGGAGCCGCTGGGGGTGAGCCAGCGCAGGCCCTTCAGGTCGAGGGCGGCCAGCGCGAAGACGGCGGTGGCGATGCCGAGGACGAGGGTGAGGAGCTGGAGTCCGCCCGGGTAGCCGTAGACGGTCAGGTCGCCGGGGAATTCGGCGGTCCAGGTCCAGGCGAGGAAGGTGGAGACGACGGCGGCGGCGCCGCCGGCCGCGGTGAGGGCGCGGAGCAGGGTGGTGCGCGGTGCGGTGGTGCCGGATTCGGTCTCGTCCACGGGGGTGGGCTGGGTCTTGTCGGTGGTCATCGGTTCACTCCCTCACGCCCGGTCCGCGACGCGTTCGCCGAGCAGGCCCTGTGGCCTGACCAGCAGGACGACGATGAGCAGGGTGAAGGCCCATACGTCCTTCCAGGCGCCGCCGCCGAGTTGGTCCATCCCGGGGATGTCCTGGATGTACTTGATGGCCAGGGCCTCGACGATGCCGAGGACGACGCCGCCGAGCATGGCGCCGTAGATGTTGCCGATGCCGCCGAGCACGGCGGCGGTGAATGCCTTGAGGCCGGCGATGAAGCCCATCTCGAAGTTGATCTGGCCGTACTTGAGCCCGTGGGAGAGGGCGGCGACGGCGGCGAACGCACCGCCGATGGCGAAGGCCATCACGATGATGCGGTCGGTGTTGATGCCCATGAGCTTGGCGGTGTCGGGGTCCTGTGCGGTGGCCTGCATGGCGCGGCCGGCGCGGCTCTTGGAGACGAACAGCCCGAGGGCGAGCATGCACACCGGGGCGGCTATGAGGAGGAAGGCGTCGCCGCGCTGGATGTGCAGATCGCTGAAGATCTCGAACGAGGAGCCTTTGAACTGCGGGAAGCTGCGGGGCTTCTTGGCGTCGGGGTAGAAGGCCCAGACGGCCTGCTGCAGTGCGATGGACAGGCCGATCGCGGTGATCAGGGGGGCGAGCCGGGGGCCGCCGCGCAGGGGCCGGTAGGCGAAGCGTTCCGCCGCGGTGGCGATGGCGACCGAGGCGATGACGCCGCCGATCAGCATGAGGGGCAGGGCGAGGGAGAGCGCGGTGCCGCTGGGCAGCCAGATGTAGATGGTGAGGGCCCCGAAGCCCCCGATCATGAAGATCTCGCCGTGGGCGAAGTTGATGAGCTGGACGATGCCGTAGACCATGGTGTACCCGATGGCGATCAAGCCGTAGAGGGCGCCAAGGGTCAGGCCGTTGACCAGCGTTTGCGGCAGTTCGTGCACCGCAGGGCCTCCGATGAGCGTGTCGGATATGACGCCGCGCGAGGGCGATGGTGTACGCCCTCGCGCGGATTCGTTTCGTGGGTGTGCGGATCGCTGCCGGGGGTCAGTCCTTGAAGGTCTCGCTCTTCACGGACTTCCAGGCGCCCTTGGTGACCTTGTAGACGGTGAGCTGCTTGTTGGTGGTGTCGCCGTACTGGTCGAAGGAGACCTTGCCGGTGACGCCGTCGAAGGAGACCTTGCCGAGCGCCTCGGTGATCTTGGCGCGGGCGTCGTCCGGGAGCTTGCCGTCGTTGTCCTCGACGACGGCCTTGACGGCCTGGATGATGGCCCAGCCGGCGTCGTAGGAGTAGCCGCCGTAGGCCGCGTACGGGTCCTTGTAGTGCTGGTCCCCGTAGTTCTTCACGAAGGTCTTGGCGGAGTCGAGCTGCTCGACCGGGTAGCCGACGGAGGTGGCGAGGTCGCCGTCGTTGTTGGTGCCCGACGCCTTGATGAAGGCGGGGTCGTAGATGCCGTCGCCGCCCATGACCGGGACCTGTGCGCCGGCCTGCTTGACCTGGTCGGACAGCAGTCCGCCCTCGGGGTACTGGCCGCCGAAGTAGACGGAGTCGGCGCCGGAGGACTTGACCTTGTTGGAGATGCCGGAGAAGTCGGTCTCCTTGACGGTCAGGTGGTCCCGGCCGACGACCTTGCCGCCGAGGCGCTGGAACTCCTGGGCGAAGATGGTGGCGAGGCCGTTGCCGTAGGCCTGCTTGTCGTCGATGACGAAGACCTTCCGCTTCTTCGCGTCCTTGTAGTAGTACTGCGCGGCGAAGCGGCCCTGGATGATGTCGGTGGTCGCGGTGCGGAAGTAGGTTTTGAACGGGCGCGACTTCTTGCCCGAGGCCCAGTCGTCGCCCTGGCTGAGGGCCGGGTTGGTGTTGGCGGGGGAGACCTGGGCGAGGTCGGCCCGGTCGAAGACGCCCTGCATGGACTGGGCGACGCCCGAGTTCAGCGGCCCGACCGCGCCGAGGATCTCCTCGTCGTCGACCATCGAGGTCGCGTTCGCCTTGCCGGAGGAGGGCACGGCCTGGTCGTCGAAGGACTTGACCTTGAAGGTGACCCCGTCGACCTCGTTGTTCTTGTTGGCCACCTTGGCCGCGAGGTCGACGGAGTTCTTGATGCCCTGGCCGAGGGCGGACAGCGAGCCGGTGAGCGGGGCGTCGACACCGATGACCACGGTCGTCTTGCTGTCCTTGCCGCCACTGTCGTTTTTGTCGTCGCGCGACCCGCAGGCGCTGAGCGTGAGGGCGCCCGCGGTGATCGCGGTCGTGATGATGAGCAAGGAACGGTGTCGCACGAGGAATCCTTTCGCTGGCCCGGCACCCCGGGTTCATGGGGTGCCGTGTCCTCGCCGGATGAACCTGGAATGGCCGTGCGGGTGCGGCGTACACCCCACGGGGCCGTGACTGGCTGTGACTCTAAGCGCGGGGCGCGACCGGTGGCAGAGGTCCAGACGATGATGTGACTGTCTTGTTATGACGCGCGTCACCCCGGGATGTCCGTGTAGCGGACGTAAGGGACGAATGGGGCGAATCTGATCCAATCATTAGGTCCGGATCCTGAGAAGATGCAGTTCCGCTAAGGAGTGCGGGGGACTGGCGAACGGTGCGCGAACGGTCGTGTGCGGACGAGCCGGGAAAGATCGAGTTCGGCGACGCCGTGAGTGGCGAAAATGCGATCTTATATTGCGTCAGTGTTACGGAGTGTTACGACCGTCGGCATTGGTGCGGTGCCGTGGCGGGGGCGTAGGACGGGCGCGGCTCAGGTGGGCGGGCGCCAGTTCTCGGAGCTGTGGGTGGCGCCGTTCGCGGCCGCGCAGCGGCGCTCGGCCAGGCGCTTGATCAGCGCTTTGGCGGCCGGGGTGCCATGCCGCCGCCGCTCGGCGCGCGCGGCGTGGACGATGTCGTCGTAGATCTCGTACTGCTGGTTGGAGAGGCCCTTCTGCTCCCAGTCGAGCCCGGCCCAGCGGCTGCCCGCAAGGTCCTGTTCGGCCCAGTAGGAGATGAGATCGGCGCACAGCCGCACGGGCGAAGCTGCCTGTGGCGCGGGGCTGTTGGGGCCGGGGGCGGACGCGGCCGGGGAGTTGTCACCCGAGCCACGAGAGCCGTCGGAGCCGCCGGAACCGGATCCGCCGCATCCGGTCAGTGTCACGGCGAGTACGAGAGCGCAGCCACAGGCGGTGGCGGGCCAGGAACCCGCCCGGGTCGTTGCCCCCATGGGGGGCACGCTAGACCCGGCCTCCCGGGGGGACAACGGCGAGGGCCGGACCGGCCGTTACGGCGAGGGCCGGACCGGCCGTTACGGCGAGGGCCGGGCCGACCGTTACGGCCAGGGCCGGACCGGCGTTACGACGACGGCCGGACCGCCCGGGGCCGGAAGCGGGGTGCGGAAGTCATCCGGGGCCGGAAGCGGGGTCCTGGTCTCCGGCCGGGGCCGGAGGCCGGGGCGCCGGACGCCGCCCCGGGGGCGTCCGGCCCGCCGGGCGTCACGCTTCGCCGCGCTCCTTGGCCTCGGTGACCTCGGCGACCGTCTTGGCCTGGCCGGCCTCGTCGACCTCGCGCAGCAGGCAGGTGAGGCGGGCGGTGCACACCCGCCGGTCCTGCTCATCGCTGATGACGATCTCGTAGGTGGCGGTGGAGCGGCCCCGGTGGACGGGGGTGGCGACACCGGTGACCAGGCCGGAGCGCACCCCGCGGTGGTGGGTGCAGTTGAGGTCGACGCCGACCGCGATCCGCCCGCTGCCGCCGTGGAGCATCGAGCCGACCGAACCGAGGGTTTCGGCCAGCACGGCGGAGGCCCCGCCGTGCAGCAGTCCGTACGGCTGGGTGTTGCCCTCCACGGGCATGGTGGCCACGACGCGGTCCGCGGAGGCTTCCAGGATCTGCACGCCCATGCGGGTGCCCAGGTGCCCGGCGGAGAACAGCGCGGGAAGGTCCACGCCGAGCGCCGCGTACTCGTCGATGACCTCCTGCGGGAACTTCACGCTGGTCTGCTCGCCCATCGGACCGGCTCCGTTCGGTTGCTTGTGGTGGCCACCTTCTTACCAGGTGACTGAGTAAACGCTTAGGCCGGGGGTGTCTGTTCCAGGCGGACCACCACGGACTTGCTCGCCGGGGTGTTGCTGGTGTCGGCGGTGGCGTCCAGCGGGACCAGGACGTTGGTCTCCGGGTAGTACGAGGCGGCGCAGCCGCGCGCGGTCGGGTAGTGGATCACGCGGAAGCCGGTGGCGCGCCGCTCGGTGCCGTCCGTCCACTCGCTGACCAGGTCGGCGTAGCTCCCGTCGGCCAGCCCGAGCTCCTGGGCGTCCTCGGGGTGCACCAGCACCACCCGGCGGCCGTTCTTGATGCCGCGGTAGCGGTCGTCCAGGCCGTAGATGGTGGTGTTGTACTGGTCGTGGGAGCGGAGGGTCTGCAGCAGCAGCCGGCCCTCGGGCGCCGTGGGGTACTCGACGGGGGCGGCGGTGAAGTTGGCCTTACCGGTGGTGGTGGGGAAGCTGCGGCTGTCGCGCGGGGCGTGCGGCAGGGCGAAACCGGAGGGGTCGCTCACCCGGGCGTTGAAGTCCTCGAAGCCGGGGATGACGGCGGCGATGCGGTCGCGGATCCGTGCGTAGTCCTTCTCGAACTCCTCCCAGGGGGTGTGGCTTTCGGGGCCGAGCACCCGGCGGGCCAGCCGGCAGACGATGGCCGGTTCGGAGAGCAGATGGGGGCTCGCGGGCTCCAGGCGCCCGCGGGAGGCGTGCACCATGCCCATGGAGTCCTCGACGGTGACGAACTGCGGGCCGCCGCCCTGCAGATCGGCCTCGGTGCGGCCGAGGGCGGGCAGGATCAGCGCCCGCGCCCCGGTGACCACATGGGAGCGGTTGAGCTTGGTGGAGACATGGACGGTCAGCCGCGCGGCGCGCATCGCGCCCTCGGTGACCTCGGTGTCGGGGGAGGCCGCCACGAAGTTGCCGCCCATGGCGAAGAAGACCTTCGCCTGGCCGTCGCGCAGGGCGCGGATGGCCCGCACGACGTCGAAGCCGTGCTCACGGGGCGGGGCGAAGCCGAACTCGCGCTCCAGGGCGTCGAGGAAGGCCGGGGCGGGGCGCTCGAAGATGCCCATGGTGCGGTCACCCTGCACATTGCTGTGGCCGCGCACCGGGCAGACTCCGGCGCCGGGGCGGCCGACATTGCCGCGCAGCAGCAGAAAGTTGACGACCTCCCGGATGGTGGGCACCGAGTGCTTGTGCTGGGTCAGGCCCATCGCCCAGCACACGATGGTGCGCTGGGAGTCGAGGACCATGCGCAGCGCGCGGTCGATGTCGGCGCGGTCGAGGCCGGTGGCGCGCAGCGTCTCGTCCCAGTCGGCGTCCCGGGCGGCCTTGGCGAACTCCTCGAAGCCGTGGGTGTGCTCGGCGATGAACTGCTCGTCGGTGGCCCCGTCTGTCTCCAGGATGAGCTTGTTGAGGAGGCGGAAGAGGGCCTGGTCGCCGCCGAGCCGGATCTGCAGGAAGAGATCGGTGAGCGCGGTGCCGCCGCCGGCGATGCCGCGTGCGTTCTGCGGGTTCTTGAACCGCTCCAGCCCGGCCTCGGGCAGCGGGTTGATGGAGATGATCTTCGCGCCGCCGGCCTTCGCCTTCTCCAGGGCGGAGAGCATGCGCGGGTGGTTGGTGCCGGGGTTCTGCCCGGCCACGATGATCAGGTCGGCCTGGTACAGGTCCTCGAGCAGCACACTGCCCTTGCCGACGCCGAGGGTCTCGGTGAGCGCCGAGCCGGAGGACTCATGGCACATGTTGGAGCAGTCGGGCAGGTTGTTGGTGCCGAATTCGCGGGCGAAGAGCTGGTAGAGGAAGGCCGCCTCGTTGCTGGTGCGGCCCGAGGTGTAGAAGACCGCCTCGTCGGGGGAGTCGAGCGCGGTCAGCTCGTCGCCGATGATGTCGAAGGCCCGGTCCCAGGACACCGGCTCGTACCGCTCGGCGCCCTCGTCCAGATACATCGGCTGGGTGAGCCGGCCCTGCTGGCCGAGCCAGTAGCCGCTGCGGGTGGCGAGGTCGGCCACCGGGTGGGCGGCGAAGAAGTCGGGGGTGACCCGGCGAAGGGTGGCCTCCTCGGCGACGGCCTTCGCCCCGTTCTCACAGAACTCGGCCGCGTGGCGCTTGTCCGGCTCGGGCCAGGCGCAGCCGGGGCAGTCGAAGCCGTTCTTCTGGTTGACGCGCAGGAGGGTGAGCGCGGTGCGGCGCACCCCCATCTGCTGCTGGGCGATGCGCAGCGAATGCCCCACGGCCGGCAGCCCGGCGGCGGCATGTTGCGGGGGTGTGACCTCGGGCGCGTCCTGGATCGGATCGCCTGCGGGCGGCTTGGCTGCCATCGTCGCTCCCCTTGGGCTCGAACGTTGCGGGACCTGTGCGTGGACCTGTAGGTCAAATCCTGTCACGGGCCTACGACAGCCGAGGCGGCGGCCCGGTCCGGCCGGGCTGGGGCGCGGTCTCGGGCGCCGCCTGCTCCGAATCTTGTACGCGGCCAGGTCCGATCTTGTGCCGGGTCCGGTCCGGTGGCCGGGGCGGGCCGGTCCGGTGGCCGGGTGCGATCCGGTCCGGTGGCCGGGGCGGGAGGCATTGTCGGTGGGCCGTGGCAGGATCGGGGGCGTGGCAGAGAAAGCATCGAAGAAGACCGCAGCGCCCGCGCCCGACCGCACGGGGGAGGACCGTCCCCGCCTGCTCCTGCTGGACGGGCATTCCCTGGCATACCGGGCGTTCTTCGCGCTGCCGGCGGAGAACTTCAGCACGACCACCGGCCAGACCACCAACGCGATCTACGGCTTCACCTCGATGCTGGCGAACACGCTCCGTGATGAGCAGCCCACGCACCTCGCCGTGGCGTTCGACGTCTCGCGCAAGACCTGGCGCTCCGAACAGTTCACGGAGTACAAGGCGAACCGCTCCAAGTCCCCCGACGAGTTCAAGGGCCAGGTCGAGCTGATCGGCGAGTTGCTCGACGCCATGAACATCACGCGGTTCGCGGTGGACGGCTTCGAGGCCGACGACGTGATCGCCACCCTCGCCACCCAGGCCGAGGAGCAGGGCTTCGACGTGCTGATCGTCACCGGCGACCGGGATTCGTTCCAGCTGGTCACCGACCATGTCACGGTGCTCTACCCCACCAAGGGCGTCTCCGAGCTGACCCGGTTCACCCCCGGGAAGGTGCAGGAGAAGTACGGCCTCACCCCGGCCCAGTACCCCGACTTCGCGGCCCTGCGCGGCGACCCGTCGGACAACCTCCCCGGTATCCCGGGCGTCGGCGAGAAGACCGCGGCGAAGTGGATCAATCAGTTCGGCTCGTTCAAGGAGCTGGTGGAGCGGGTCGACGAGGTCAAGGGGAAGGTCGGCGAGAAGCTCCGCGACCACCTGGAGTCCGTCAAGCTCAACCGCCAGCTGACCGAGCTGGTGCGGGACGTGGAGCTGGCCGCCGGCCCCGAGGGGCTGGGGCGCGCTCCGTACGACCGGGAGGCGCTCTCGGTGATCCTGGACGCGCTGGAGTTCCGCCACCAGAACTTCCGCGACCGGATCATGGCCGTCGACCCGGGCGCGGCGGCGGACGAGCCCGCGGCCGCGGAGCCGGGTATCGCGGTGGACGGCGTGGTGCTGGGCGCGGGCGAGCTCGCCCCCTGGCTGGAGAGCCACCGCGACGCTCCGCTGGGCCTGGCCACGGTCGACACCTGGGCGCTGGGCAGCGGCAGCGTCAGCGAGATCGCGCTGGCCACCGGATCCGGCCCCGCCGCGTTCTTCGACCCCTCGCAGCTGGACGAGGCCGATGAGCGGGCGTTCGCCGAGTGGATCGCCGACCCCGACCGCCCCAAGGTGCTGCACAACGCCAAGGGGATCATGCGGGTCTTCGCCGAGCACGGCTGGTCCGTCGCGGGCGTCACCATGGACACCGCGCTGGCGGCCTATCTGGTCAAGCCCGGCCGCCGCTCCTTCGAGCTGGACGCCCTGTCGGTGGAGTACCTGGGCCGTGAGCTCTCCCCGGCGGTCGCCGCGGACAGCGGACAGCTGGCCTTCGGTGCCGATGACGAGGCCGAGCGGGACGCCCTGATGATCAAGGCGCGGACCATTCTGGACCTGGGCGAGGCGTTCGGCGGCCGGCTGAAGGACGTGGGCGCCGCCGGGCTGCTGCACGACATGGAGCTGCCCGTCTCCGAGCTGCTGGCCCGGATGGAGCGCTCGGGCATCGCCGCCGACCGCGGCTGGCTGGAGCGCATGGAGCAGCAGTTCGCGGCCGCCGTGCAGCACGCCGTGCAGGAGGCGCACGCCGCGGTGGGCCATGAGTTCAACCTGGGCTCGCCCAAGCAGCTCCAGGAGGTGCTCTTCGGCGAGCTGGGCCTGCCCAAGACCAAGAAGACCAAGACCGGGTACACCACGGACGCCGACGCGCTGGCGTGGCTGGCCGCGCAGACCGACCACGAGCTCCCGGTGATCATGCTGCGCCACCGGGAGCAGGCGCGGCTGCGCTCCACCGTCGAGGGCCTGATCAAGACCATCGCCCCCGGCGGCCGCATCCACACCAGCTTCAACCAGACGGTGGCGGCCACCGGCCGGCTCTCCTCCACCGACCCCAATCTGCAGAACATCCCGGTGCGCACGGACGAGGGCCGGGCGATCCGGCGCGGCTTCGTCGTCGGCGACGGCTTCGAGTCGCTGATGACCGCCGACTACAGCCAGATCGAGCTGCGCGTGATGGCCCATCTCTCCGAGGACGAGGGCCTGATCGAGGCGTTCACCTCCGGTGAGGACCTGCACACCACGGTCGCCTCCCAGGTCTTCTCCGTCGACAAGTCGGCGGTCGACCCGGAGATGCGCCGCAAGATCAAGGCCATGTCCTACGGGCTGGCGTACGGCCTTTCGGCGTTCGGCCTCTCCCAGCAGCTGGGCATCACCCCCGATGAGGCCCGCAAGCTGATGGAGAACTTCTTCGAGCGGTTCGGCGGGGTGCGCGACTATCTGCAGCGGGTCGTCGAGGAGGCGCGCGCCACCGGCTATACGGAGACCATGCTCGGCCGCCGCCGCTATCTCCCGGACCTCACCAGCGACAACCGCCAGCGCCGCGAGATGGCCGAGCGGATGGCGCTCAACGCCCCGATCCAGGGCACCGCCGCCGATATCGTGAAGATCGCGATGCTCAAGGTGGACGCGGCGTTGACGCGGGAGAAACTCTCGTCGCGGATGCTGTTGCAGGTCCACGACGAAATCGTGCTGGAGATCGCGTCCGGTGAGCGGGAGCGGGTCGAGGAGCTGGTCCGCCGGGAGATGACGGGCGCCTTCGGTCTGAGCGCTCCGCTGGACGTATCGGTAGGATCCGGGTCGGACTGGGAATCGGCGGCTCACTGAGGGTTCCACTGATGCGGTGTTTGCACCGGTAGCTGCGGGCCATAAGTTGTCGTAGTGTCACCAGAGTTGACGCGCCGGGGGAGCGCACTGTGTTCGACGGGAGGGACACACGGATGGCACCGCTAATCGGCCGACGACTGCGCAAGGGGGCCGCCACGACGGCGGTGGCGGCGGCCGCGATGGCCGCCCTCACCGCCTCCCAGGCACCCGGGTTCGCCGACTCCGACCAGGGCGACCGGCACCGGGAGCAGCGGGCGGGGGAGGCACCGGCGCCCGACGACACCCCCATTGACGGTGGTTCGTCGTACCACACCGATCTGCCACCGCTGGTCACTCCCGACAAGCCGGGCTCCTCGATCGATCTGCCCGGGCTCCCCGGGAGTGGCAACACCAAGCCCGAGGCGGGCATACCGGCGAGCGTGCTGGACGCCTACAAGAAGGCGGAAGCGGCCCTGAGGGAGTCAAACCCCGGCTGCAACCTGCCCTGGCAGCTGCTCGCCGCGATCGGCAAGGTCGAGTCCGGCCAGGCCCGCGGCGGCAATGTGAAGGCCGACGGCACCACCGTCTCACCCATCCTCGGCCCGGTCCTCAACGGCGACGGCTTCGCCCTGATCAAGGACACCGACGGCGGTGCCTACGACGGCGACAGCACCCATGACCGCGCGGTCGGCCCCATGCAGTTCATCCCCTCCACCTGGGCCAACTGGGGGCGGGACGGCAATGGTGACGGCGAGAGGGACCCCAACAACATCTATGACGCCGCCCTCGCCGCGGGCAACTACCTCTGTGCGGACGGCCGCGATCTGTCCGTCAAGGCCGATCTGGACCGCGCGATCCTCGGCTACAACCACTCGCAGGAGTATCTGAACACCGTCCTGTCGTGGTTCGAGTACTACAAGCGCGGCACCCACGAGGTCCCCGACGGCACCGGTGTGCTGCCCTCCGGGGACGGCTCCGGCGGCTCGGGCGACAAGGGCAAGGACTCGGGCAAGGACTCGGGCAACGGCGGCGGAAACGGCAAGGACACCGGGAAGGACCCGGAGCACCCCCGTACCCTGCCCAAGCCCGAAGACAAGCCCGACACCTCCACCCCGACCCCTCCGGCCGGCGAGAACGGTGGAACTCCCGGGACCCCCGGCACCGGGACCCCGACCCCCAAGCCCCCGACCACTCCGCCGTCCACCCCGAGCGGCACCAGCAAGCTCACCACGGTCGGCGCGAAGGAGCTGTCCGCCGTCGCGGGCACCGATTTCGCCCAGTCGCCACGCGTCAAGGCCGTGGACGCCGTGGGCAAGCCGGTGGCCGGTGCGCGGGTGAGGTACGAGATCCTCGGCGAGACCGACACGCGCTTCCTCGGCCTCGTCAAGTCCGCCACCATGCTGACCGGCACCGACGGCACCGCCACCGCGCCGAAGCTGCTCGCGGGCGAGAAGGCCGGCACCTTCACCGTGCGCGCCACCGCCGTGGGGCGGGAGGCCGCCCCGGTCGAGTTCGCGGCGACCGTCAAGGCCCGTCCCGTACCGCAGGCCGATGCGCTGGCCCGCTCCGGCGACAAGGAGCTCACGGCCCGGACCGGCGCCTCCTTCGCCGACGCGCTCACCGTCACGGCCACCAGCAAGGGCAAGGCCACGGCGGATGTGCCGGTGACCGCCACCATGATCACCTCGGCGAAGGACCCCGACCTCAACGACAAGGGGCCCTACTTCCTGGACGACAAGGGCAAGCCGGTGCGCACCCTGACCGCCCTGAAGACCGACGCCCTCGGGCAGCTCACCCTGCCGAAGATCCTCACCGATGACCACGCGGGCACCTTCCTGCTCCGCCTCACCGCCAAGGGCGGCGCCGTCCTGGACATCGAGCTGACGGTCACCCAGGCCCAGACCCAGGCCCCCGCCTCACCCGCCTCGTAAGCCGTCCGGCAGCCGAACACCGCCGCGGATCACGCGGTTCCTCGCGCCGCCTCTGAGCCCCCCACCGGGCCAGGGGCGGCGCGACGCTTTCGCGCCTTCGTGTTCTCATCTGCGGCCCCCGTTGCTACGGTGCCCCATCCCTGACGAACCGTCAGGCAGTGCCTCGTACCGGACCACGAGGAGGCCCGTATGCGCGCCCTCGCCGCCGCCGCGATCGGACTCGCCGCCGCCCTCGCCATCGTCCTCACGATGACGGCCATCGGCGCGCCCAGCGGTAAGACCTCCCCGGAACCCCTGCTCACCACCGTCCCCAAGCACCCCTGAGGGAGGGACATCCGCCATGCGCCGCAGAGCAAGCCTGGTGCTGCTGGCCTTCGCCGTCTTCTTCGCCGCCCTCGCGCCGCTGCTGCGCTGGTACGCCTATCCCCGGCTGGCCAAGATCCCGCCCAGCGAGTACCAGACGGCGGTCCTGGAGGCCAGTCCGGCCACCCTGCTCGACTACGGCACCATGCGGCCCCGCAAGGTCTCCAAGGTCAGCATCGTGCAGACCCTGCGCGGCAATGTGCCCGCCGCCGAGAAGACCGGGAAGGCGACCGGGCGCGATGTCGTCGTCTGGGACGCCCTGTCCTATGTGGCCGGGCCCGACGGCAAGATGGTCTCCAAGATCCCCGAGCGCTATGTCTTCGACGCCCACTCCCAGGACCCGGTGCACGCGGGCGGGGAACATGTCGACGGGGACGCGGTGCGCCGCGACGGCATCGAGTTCAAATGGCCGTTCCTCACCGAGAAGCGCGACTACCGCTACTTCGACGCCCAGACCCGCACCTCCGCCCCCATCCACTACAAGGCCACCCAGACCTTCCGCGGCCTGAAGGTCTACTACTTCGAACAGACCATCCCCTGGACCAAGGTGGCGCTGCCCAAGACCATGCCGGTCGAGGGCGTCACCCCCGAGACCGTCCGCAAGGCCGGCACCTCCCGCTGGTACAGCACCAAGCGGATGTTCTGGGTCGAGCCCACCACCGGCGCCCCGGTCAACGGGCAGGAGATCCACAAGGAGGAGCTGCGCGGCGGCACCCTGCTGGGCGACCGCGACCGGGTGACCGTCTTCTCCGGCCATGTGAAGATGCGCGAGGACTACATCCGGCACACGGTCGACATGGTGAAGTCCCAGCGCCAGCTGGTCCTGCTGCTCACGGCCTATCTGCCGTGGGGCTTCCTGATCCTCGGCCTGGCCCTGCTCGCGCTCGCCCTGCTGCTGGAGGCCCGCGGGCGCGCGGCCGGCCCGCCGTCGGCCGCGGCGGCGCCGACCCCGTTGTCGGTGGCGGGCCATAGCGTATGACCATGCCAGTGAACAGCTGCGTCCCCGGGCCCGAACTCGTCGGCCACATCGTCGAATTGGCGCGCCTGGAGTGGACGCCGGGCGCCACGGCGGCCGCCGCCGAGCGCTTCGGCTGGGTGCCCGACCGCTCCCACACGTCCTCCCACGCCACCAACACCGGGCACTTTGTCCATCCGGAGTGGTTCGGCGGGCCCGATGACGCGGACACCGAATGCCTGATCCCGTTCTGCTACTACTACGAGCCGGACGACTTCGACGCGGAGTTGCAGGCCGACGGGCTCAGCGGCAATGTCGACTGGCTCGCCGAATACCACTCCGAGGACCCCGCATGGGTCTTCGACCGCGACGCCGACCGCTCGGTCTTCGACGACCGGTGGCGCGCCGCCGTCGACGCCTTCGGCGAGCGCCTGGGCGAGCCGGAGACCGTCGTGCGGGACGAGAAGGGCGACCACCCGTGGAACTACGCCGCCTGGCGCTGCGGCGGCAATGCGGTGGTGGTCGGCCAGTGCGTCGACAACGGCTCGTATATGACCTTCGAGCAGGCGCTCATATGGGTCGGGCCGCACCCCGTGGACGAACCGTTCCCGACGGGGGAGCAGTTCGCCCTGAGGCTGGAGTGCTGAGCGGGGCGGCCGCCGCGTCAATCGCCATGTCCATCACCGCGTCAACCCGCGTCCCCGCGATTCGCTCGTGGTGGCCAAGCCGGTAGTGATCAGGGCGAAGGCGTGGCTAGCATGCCGCCCATGCCTGGCATCACGATTGAGTTCACCGAGCAGGAGCTGGCCGAGCTGCGTGCCGAGGCGAGGGAGAAGGGCGTCGCGATCAAGCGCCTGGCGCACGACATACTGACCGAGGACGTGGTCCGGCGGCGGCAGAAGCAGCGTTTCGTCGAGGGCGCCGTGAAGTTCGCCCTGGAGTACAAGCCCGAGTTCGAGCGGGAGTTCCCGCACGGCATGCGGTGATCCTGTATGTCGACGCCGGTTGGGTGCTGAACGTCCAGGTCGAGGTCTCCCCGGTGAACACCCCGGTCCGGGACTGGGGTGCGCTGCACTGCATGACCGAACGCCACCGCTATGAGCGGTTCTCGGGGGAGCCCTATTACGAGGAGGCCGCCGCCCGCGCCGCGACCTTTCTGCACACCTCACTGATCCTCGAGCCGTTCTCCGACTACAACGCCACGATCGGCGCGGCCTGCGCGCGGATGTACATGGAGGAGTCGGGAGAGCCGATCACGCCTCCGCCCGGCGGCATGGTCAAACTCGTCCGCGAGATACGGGAGATCAGCGGATTCCGGCTCGGCGAGACCGCGCGTCGGCTGCGCGACTGGGCCGACTGATGCCCGATGCGGGCCGCCGATGTCCAACTGATGCCCGATGGGGTCGGCTGGTGTCCGACGCGGCCCGCTGATGCCCGATGGGGCCCGCTGAGCGGCCCCCGGCGGCCGTGGGCCGAGCGCGCGGGCGTCGGGCGGGCTCAGCGGCGGCGGGGCTCAGTGGCACGCGTCGGGCGGGCTCTGCGGCTACGACTACGGGCTGAGCGGCTGACGTCGGGCGGGCTCAGCGGCGGGTGTTGGTGCGCCGGGTCGGTTCGGCCGTCGACGGATCCTCCGGCCACGGATGCTTGGGGTACCGGCCGCGCAGCTCGGCCCGCACCGCGCGGTAGCCGTCCTTCCAGAACGACGCCAGATCGGCGGTGACCGCGGCCGGACGCCCCGCCGGGGACAGCAGATGCACCAGCAGCGGCACCCGCCCGCCCGCGATCCGGGGCGCCTCCTGCCAGCCGAACAGCTCCTGCAGCTTCACCGCCAGCACGGGCCGGTCCGCGCCGTAGTCCACTCGCACCCGCGAGCCGCTCGGCACCTCGATCCGCTCCGGCGCCAGCTCCTCGAACCGCGCGGCCTCGCCCGTGGCCCACGGCATCAGGCGGGCCAGCGCCGCTCCCGCGTCCACCCGCCCCAGATCGGCCCGCCCGCGCGCCCGCGCCAGCTCCATCCCGAGCCAGTCGTCCGCGCGGTCCAGCAGTGCCGCGTCGGAGACATCCGGCCAGGCCCCGCCCAGCTCCCGGTGGAGAAACGCCATTCGCTGCCGGACCGCCGTGGCCTGCGCCGACCAGCGCAGCAGCCCCGTCCCCTCGCGGCGCAGCCCCTCCAGCAGCGCCTGCCGCACCAGCTCGGGATCGGGCTCGGCCAGCGGCCGGGACACCAGCTCGATCGCGCCGAGCCGGGCCACCCGGCGCGCCACGACGTCCCCGTCGGCCCAGCGCACCTCCGCACCCTCCGAGGCCAGCGCCGCGGCCGCCGCCCGGGCGGTGTCCTCGTCGGTTACGGCCGCGAGCCGCACCCGCGCCGACGCGGCGGTCACCGGCCGGTCCGCGACGGCCACCGCGAGCCACGGCGACCCGCCCAGCCGCGAGCCCTCGCCCAGTTCCGCGCCCGTCCCGGCGGCCATGAGGTACGCCCGCTCGCCGCGCCGCCGGGCCACCCGCTCCGGGAACGCCAGCGCGGCCAGCAGCCCCGCCACGGCGTCATCGCCGCGCGCCGCCCGCTGCGCGCCACGTGCGCCATCGGGCCGCGCGCCGTCCGTGCCGGTGAGGGCCTGTTCGAGTCGCCGGGCCTCCTGGCGCCAGCGGGCGGCGTAGGGGTCCCCGCCGTGGCGGGCGGTGCGCCAGGCGGCGGCGAGGTCGTCGCCGTACTCCCTCGGGGGTTCCTCGCTCAGCAGGGCCACCACCTCGGCCGCCCGGCGCGCGCCGACCTCCTTCGCGCCGTCGATGAGCGCCCGCGCGAGGCGGGGGTGGAGGCCGAGGCGGGCCATCCGGGTGCCGCGGTCGGTGGCCCGTCCGGCGGCGTCCACGGCGCCGATCGCGGTCAGCGTCTCGCGGGCGGCCGTCATCGCCCCGGTGGGCGGCGGATCGAGCAGGGCCAGCCCCGAGGCGTCCGGATCGCCCCAGCACGCCGTCTGCAGCGCGAAGGCCGTAAGGTCCGCGCCGGCGATCTCCGGGGACGGAAAACGCGGCAGCCGGGCGTCCTCCGCCTCCGGCCAGCAGCGGTAGACCGCCCCGGGCGCCTCACGGCCCGCACGGCCCGCGCGCTGCCGGGCGGCCGCCCGTGACGCCCTTACGGTCGTCAGCGCGCTCAGCCCGCGTGCGTGGTCCATCCGGGGCTCACGCGCCAACCCGCAGTCCACGACGATCCGCACGCCCGGCACGGTCAGGCTCGACTCGGCGACCGAGGTGGCCAGCACCACCCGCCGCCGTCCGCCGTCCGCACCGGCCAGCACCGCCTCCTGTACGGCGGCCGGCGCACGCCCGTGCACCTGCAGGACCTCCGCCTCGGCGAGCCCGCCCAGCTTCCCGGCCACCCGGGCGATCTCGCCCACGCCCGGCAGGAAGCACAGCACATCGCCCTCCCGCTCGCGCAGCGCCCGCCGCACCACGGCCGTGACATGGTCCAGCAGGGCGGGGTCGACCCGCATCCCGTGCGGCGGCCGTACGGGGCGCTCGGGCGGTGCCCACACCACCTCCACCGGATGGGACACACCCGGTGCCGAGACGACCGGCGCGGGCCCCTCAGGCCCGTCCCCGCCGTCCGTCGCCTCGTTCCCGCCGTCCGTCCCCTCGTTCCCGCCGTCCGTCGCCTCGTTCCCGCCGTCGCCGAGCAGCCGCGCCCAGCCCTCCGCGTCCGTGGTCGCCGAGGCGGCGATCAGCCGGAGGTCGGGGCGCAGGGCGGCCCGGACGTCCAGCAGGAAGGCGGCGGCCGTGTCCGCGTCCAGATGGCGCTCATGGCATTCGTCGAGCACGACCACATCGACGCCGGCCAGCTCCTGGTCGCGTTGCAGCCGTTGCAGCAGCACACCGGTGGTGACCACCTCGACCACGGTCCCGGGGCCGGCCTGCCGCTCCCCGCGCACGGTGAAGCCGACCTTCCCGCCCGGCCGCTCGCCCAGCAGCCACGCCATCCGCCGCGCGGCGGCCCGTGCCGCGATCCGCCGCGGCTCGGCGACCAGCACCCGCCGCACCGGTCCGCCGCCCACCAGCCCGGCGAGCACCAGTGGCACCAGCGTCGTCTTACCGGTCCCCGGAGGCGCGCACAGCACGGCGACCCCGCGGTCCTCGAGCGCGCGCAGCAGCGCGGGGACGGCCTCGCGTACGGGAAGGCGGTCGAGGGCCTCGGCGCGCGGGTCCCCAGGAGTGGTCAACGGCTCTGCCCCGATCCCGCTCAGTCCCGCTCGCATACGAAGATCGCCGTGCCCGGGATGAGGTTCCCCCGCAGGGGGGACCAGCCGCCCCACTCCTGGTGGTTCCACCCGGGCCACTCCGGTTCGACCAGGTCGACCAGCCGGAAGCCCCCCGCCACCACGTCCCGCACCCGGTCGCCCAGCGTCCGGTGGTGCTCCACGTAGACGGCCCGGCCCGACTCGTCCTGCTCCACATAGGGCGTGCGGTCGAAGTAGGAGCCGGCGACGGACAGCCCCTCGGGCCCCGGTTCGTCGGGGAACGCCCAGCGGATCGGATGCGTCACCGAGAAGACCCACCGCCCGCCAGGCCGCAGCACCCGGCGCACCTCGCGCATCACCCGCACCGGCTCGGCCACGAACGGCACCGCCCCGTACGCCGAGCACGCCAGGTCGAACGAGCCGTCCCGGAAGGGCAGGGCCGTGGCGTCGGCCTGCACCAGCGCGACCCCGGCCCGCTCGCCCGCCCCGTCGCCGCCCCCGGCGGCTGACTCCGCGTCGATCCGCCGCGCGTGCCGCAGCTGCCGGTGGGAGAGGTCCAGGGCCACCGGCCGCGCCCCCTGGGCGGCCAGCCAGCGGGCGCACTGTGCGGCGCCCGCGCCCACCTCCAGCACATCGCGCCCCTTGAGCGCCGCCACCGGGCCCAGCAGCCCGGCCTCCGCCTCGTCCAGTCCCTCCGGGCCCCAGATGAACCGGTCGTCGCCCAGGAAGGCGCCGTGTTCCTCCTGGTACTCGTCCGCGTTGCGGTCCCACCATCCCCGGCTGGCCCGGCTGCTCTCCGCCTCGTCGGCGATCCGGCGGGTGGCCGTCGGCTCGGCCGCCTCCTCAGGGGTGCTGGGCTCGTGTTCTTGGAGCATCGCGCGCGTCGTCGTACTCTCTGTATCGACCTGTGGCTGCGGGGCACGGTGAAGACCGCGTCGCAGTACGGACCATGCAATTGGCCGGGTTCGGGGAGTTAATCCCCACGTGTGCTCTTCGTGCATTGACCATGCCCGGCTGCCCCCGTATGCTACAAGTTGCGCTGCGGGCCTGTGCGCCTCGGACCGAGCAGGCCGCACTCGCATCTGTTGTATGTCCCCTCGGTTGTCGAGGTACATGGGCTTTTCGATCATTCGAAATCGGAAAGATTCGGTGCCTCCAAGGCTGTCCGGCTTCGGCAGTGCGATAAGGGCCCCCGGCGTAGCAGTACCTACGACTTCATGTCCGTACCGGAGCCCTTTTCCACATGACGAGCAGCACCGAGGCAACCCGCACCACCCCGCAGGTGGCGGTAAACGACATCGGTTCCGAGGAAGCCTTCCTCGCCGCGATCGACGAGACGATCAAGTACTTCAACGACGGCGACATCGTCGACGGCGTCATCGTGAAGGTCGACCGGGACGAGGTCCTGCTCGACATTGGTTACAAGACCGAAGGCGTCATCCCCTCCCGCGAACTGTCGATCAAGCACGACGTCGACCCCAATGAGGTCGTCGCCGTCGGCGATGAGATCGAGGCCCTGGTCCTCCAGAAGGAGGACAAGGAAGGCCGGCTGATCCTCTCGAAGAAGCGCGCGCAGTACGAGCGCGCTTGGGGCACCATCGAGAAGATCAAGGAAGAGGACGGGATCGTCACCGGTACCGTCATCGAGGTCGTCAAGGGTGGTCTCATCCTCGACATCGGCCTCCGTGGCTTCCTCCCCGCCTCCCTGGTGGAGATGCGCCGCGTTCGCGACCTCCAGCCCTACGTGGGCAAGGAGCTCGAGGCGAAGATCATCGAGCTCGACAAGAACCGCAACAACGTGGTCCTGTCCCGCCGCGCCTGGCTGGAGCAGACCCAGAGCGAGGTCCGCCAGACCTTCCTCACCACCCTCCAGAAGGGCCAGGTGCGCTCCGGCGTCGTCTCCTCCATCGTCAACTTCGGTGCGTTCGTGGACCTCGGCGGCGTCGACGGTCTCGTCCACGTCTCGGAGCTGTCCTGGAAGCACATCGACCACCCCTCCGAGGTCGTCGAGGTCGGCCAGGAGGTCACGGTCGAGGTCCTGGACGTCGACATGGACCGCGAGCGCGTCTCCCTGTCGCTCAAGGCGACCCAGGAAGACCCGTGGCAGCAGTTCGCCCGGACCCACCAGATCGGTCAGGTCGTCCCGGGTAAGGTCACCAAGCTCGTTCCGTTCGGTGCGTTCGTCCGCGTGGACGAGGGCATCGAGGGTCTGGTCCACATCTCCGAGCTGGCCGAGCGCCACGTGGAGATCCCGGAGCAGGTCGTCCAGGTCAACGACGAGATCTTCGTCAAGGTCATCGACATCGACCTCGAGCGCCGCCGCATCAGCCTCTCGCTGAAGCAGGCCAACGAGGCGTTCGGCGCCGACCCGTCCGTGGTCGAGTTCGACCCGACCCTGTACGGCATGGCCGCGTCCTACGACGACCAGGGCAACTACATCTACCCCGAGGGCTTCGACCCCGAGACCAACGACTGGCTCGAGGGCTTCGAGACCCAGCGGGAGGCGTGGGAGACCCAGTACGCCGAGGCGCAGCAGCGGTTCGAGCAGCACCAGGCGCAGGTCATCAAGTCCCGCGAGGCCGACGAGCAGGCCGCTGCCGAGGCGGGCAGCGGTGCCGCTCCGGCGCCCGGCGGGCAGGCGTCCGGCGGCGGCGGTTCGTACTCCTCGGAGTCGGCCGACAACTCCGGCGCCCTGGCCTCGGACGAGGCGCTGGCCGCGCTTCGCGAGAAGCTGGCCGGCGGCCAGAGCTGATCACCGGCCGCTAGTCGGCACCAGCTGAATGGGTAAGGCCCGCTCCCCCCGGGGAGCGGGCCTTACGCATGCCCGGGCCGCCGCACACTGACCGAAACGGACTCCACGGTCACGCTCCGGGCGGCGTCGATCCTGATGCCCTCCCGGCCGCCGCGGACCGTGATCCCCCTGACGGTCCAGTACGAGGCGCCGTTCAGCCGCAGCCCATAGCCGCCGCTCGCGGTGAGGACCGCCTTCGGCGAGCCGGTGAGGGTGATCCGCGAGCCCGAGGTGCCGGAGGCGGTGATCTCGAAGCTGCCGCGATACCGGCCGTCGGCGAGCCGGATCGTATCGCCGGGCCGGGCCCCGGCAAGGGCCTCCCTGAGCCCGTCCGCGTCGTTCACGGAGATCGGGACGGCGGTGGCGGCGGGGGCCTCCCGCGCGGTCGTGCCGGCCGCGATCAGCCCACCGGCGGCGACCAGCCCGGCGGCGGAGGCGGTGACGAAGGTGCGTAATCGGGTGGGAGTGCGGCCGGGGGAGTGCATAGGAGGCTGCCTTCCTGTGCCGTGGCCAGAGGTGAACACGCTGGGTTCTGGTCAGTGAACGCCGGATGACATGATGAACCGCTGACGGCTGGCGAAGATAGGCGTGCCGCATATGCGCGTCAACCCCGCGAAGTGCGCCGACGTCGAGTTCGGGCCGCTCCCGTCAGCCCAAGTGGGCCCCTTCGCCACGCGGTTCACGGCCGCCGGGCCGGCCCGGATACCGCCCGGGGAATGCCCCCGCCCTTATTCGGTGTTCTTCGGAGCGGACACAAGGAGGAGCGGTCACAGTGCAAGATCCGCAGGAGTTGTACGCATGGGAACCGAGCGGGCTGGCGGAGGTCGACGCGATAGCCTCGCGGGACTCGGCCGGGCTGGTGCTGCTGTACCACTTCGACGGCTATATCGACGCCGGCGAGACGGGGGACCAGATCGTCGAGCGGCTGCTCGACGGCCTGCCACGCAAGGTCGTCGCGCGCTTCGACCATGACCGGCTGGTCGACTACCGGGCCCGGCGTCCCCTGCTCACCTTCCAGCGCGACCGCTGGACCGCGTACGAGACCCCGAAGCTCGAGCTGTATCTGGTGCGCGACGCGACCGCGGCCCCGTTCCTGCTGCTCGCCGGGCCGGAGCCGGACGTGGAGTGGGAGCGGTTCGCGGCGGCCGTGCGCCAGATGGTCGAGCGGCTGAACGTGCGGCTCGCGGTGAACTTCCACGGCATCCCGATGGGCGTTCCGCACACCCGGCCGGTCGGCATCACCCCGCATGGAAACCGCACCGACCTGACACCGGGTCACCGCGGCTTCTTCGACGAGGCCCAAGTGCCCGGCAGCGCCGAATCCCTGATCGAGTACCGGCTCGCCGAGGCGGGCCGCGATGTGCTCGGCGTCGCCGCGCATGTGCCGCACTATCTGGCCCGGTCGGCCTATCCGGACGCGGCGCTCACCGCGCTGGAGGCCATCACCGCGGCCACCGGTCTGGTCCTGCCGGGGCCCACCCACGCCCTGCGCAACGACGCCCTCAAGACGCAGGAGGAGATCGAGCGGCAGATCTCGGAGGGGGACGAGGAGCTGGTCGCGCTCGTACGGGGCCTTGAGCACCAGTACGACGCGGTGGCCGGGGCCGAGAGCCGCGGCAATCTGGTCGCGGAGCCGGCCGAGCTGCCCTCGGCGGATGAACTGGCCGCGGAGTTCGAGCGGTTCCTGGCCGAGCGGGAGGGCGAGGGTGGAGCCTGAGCCAGGATCCCGCCGGTGCGCCGTATAGCGTGGGCCCCATGCTGAAGCTGGGGCTCACGGGCGGAATCGGCGCGGGCAAGAGCGAGGTCTCACGGATCCTGACCTCACTGGGAGCGGTGCTGATCGACTCCGATCGGATCGCTCGCGAGGTGGTCGAGCCGGGCACGCCGGGACTGACCGCCGTCGTCGCCGAATTCGGCCCCGAGGTGCTGGCCGCCGACGGCCGTCTCGACCGGCCCAGGCTCGGCGGGATCGTCTTCAACGACCCGGAGCGGCTGAGCGCGCTGAACGCGATCATCCACCCGCTGGTCCGGGACCGCTCCGCGGAGCTCCAGGCGGCCGCCGCCCCCGACGCCGTCGTGGTCCATGACGTCCCGCTCCTGGCCGAGAACAAGCTGGCCCCGCTCTACGACCTGGTGATGGTCGTGGACGCCACGCCCGAGACCCAGCTCGACCGGCTGGTACGGCTGCGCGGCATGGCCGAGGACGAGGCGCGGGCCCGGATGGCGGCGCAGGCCACCCGCGCCGACCGGCTGGCGATCGCCGATGTCGTGATCGACAACAATGGCCCGATCGAGGCCCTGGAGCCGCAGGTCACCAAGGTCTGGGCGGATCTGGTGAAGCGGGCGGCCGGCGCGGAGGGCTGAGCGGAGGCGCGGCGCGGAGCGTGCGGGGTTGAGCCGGGGCGCGGCGCGGAGCGTGCGCGCGCCCGCGGCGGGGAATGCGGCGTGCGGGGTGATTGTTGTGGTCCTCGTAGCGAACGATCATCCGTGACGGTTCATCCCATCCCCTCACCCGATCCACCGCCCCATCACCGAGCACGTACCCGGGGAAGGAAACGGCTGTGCCCGAGCCCACGCCCGAGACCCACGTCATCGACTACCGCGCCGCGGAGCAACTGCTCGCCGCCCGAGATCCACGGGGCGCCGTGAAGCTGCTCGACTCCGTCATCAGCGCCCACCCCGAGAACACGGCGGCCCGGCTGCTGCGGGCGCGCGCGTTCTTCCTCGCGGCGCAGCTGCGCTCGGCGGAGCTGGAGTTCCAGCTCGTCATCGAGCGCGAGCCGGACAACGCGTTCGCCCACTTCGCCCTGGCCCGCACCCTGGAGCGGGCCAACCGCTCGGCCGAGGCCACCCGCCACTTCCGGCTGGCCGCGGCGCTCGATCCGCGCCCGGACTTCGTCGAGGCGGCCCGGTTCGGCGAGCGGGACTGACGGACCGGCAGACGGGGCGCGGGCTGGGCCGCGACGATGGCCGGGCCCGGACTCCGCCCCCTCCGCCGGGTTCGGCCCGCGGCAGGGCCGGGCGAACCGTCGCCCGCGTACCCGGCGGCCCAAGCCGGACCGCCGTGGGCGGCCCGCCCCGGTCGCCCCACGGCTCGCCCAAGGCCAGCGCCGGGTGGCCCGCCCCGGTCGGCGCGAGGCGGTTCGCTCCAGGTCGGTGCCGGGTGGCTCGCGCCGGTCGGTGCCGGGCGGTTCGCTCCAGGTCGGTGCCGGGTGGCTCGCGCCGGTCGGTGCCGGGCGGTTCGCTCCAGGTCGGTGCCGGGTGGCTCGCCTCTGGTCAGCGCCGGGTAGTCCGCCCTCGGCCAGCGCCAGATGGCCCGTCCCAGGCCAGCACGAGGCGGCCCTCCTCGGTCGCACCAGGCGGCTCGCCCCCGGTCGGCGCGAGGCGGCCCGCTCCGGGTCGGCGCGAGGCGGCCCGCCCAGATCAGCGCCGGCGGCTCGCTCCCGATCAGCGCCAGAGGGCGAAGCCGCCGAGGACCACCGCGGCCAGTAGCACCACGCCGCCGAGCCCCAGTGCCACGCCGCGCTGCCGGACGAGGTCGTACGGGTCGGCCTCCCGGCCCGGCCGCGCCTCCCGCCGCTCGTATGGCTCTCCGGTTCCGGAGAGCATCAGCCCGAGCGCACAGAGCGCGATGCCGATCGCCAGCACCCCCATGACGGCCCCCTGTCGCGGCAGGTACTGAGCAGGTACCCAGTAGGTACTCGCCAGTATCTCCCGGAATGCGGGGCTCCCGGCCGTCGATATCCCGTCATCCCCGGAGCGCCGTGCACGCCTTACGGCGGTCCGTCACGCCTTACGGCGGCCATGCCTGACGGCGTCGATGCCGTAAGACGGCCACGCCGTGCACGCCTTACGGCGCCCGGCGCCGCCCGCGGCCGCGACTGCGCTCGCCGAGCGGTGCGTACGGCGGCACGTCCGGGCCGGGCTGATAGTGCGGCCCCTGCCGGATGTGCCGGATCACCAGGACCAGATCGACCAGGGTGACGACGGCCAGCGCCCCACACGCGGCCGCCCATCCCGGCCGTCCCACGACCGCGAAGGCCACCGCGCCGCCGAGCGTCCAGAGCAGCCCCCACGTGGCCAGCCCCAGCCGCATGCGCAGCGGGCTGCGCGCGTGTACCGGTTCGTCACCCGTGCGGATCAGCCGCGTCGGCATGGGCATCGTCTCTCCCGTTTTCGGCAGCTTTCTTCTGCTTTCTCCCGCTTTGTTACTCCTCGAATCTACCGCCGGGGGGCGCCCCCCGATACCTGAGATCATGTCGTGAGCATCCACACGGGACGGCTTGGGACCAGGACGATGAGGAGCTGCCAGTGATCCGCCAGTCATGGGACGAATCGGCCGCCAAGCGGGCCCGTATCCGCGGGTGCCTGCTGGGCGGGGCGATCGGGGACGCCCTCGGCAATCCGATCGAGTTCCTCTCCCTGCGGTCGATCCGCGAGACCTATGGCGCCACGGGCATCACCACCCTCGTCCCGGACGGCAGCGGAGTCGTGGGCCGGGTCACCGATGACACCCAGATGACGCTCTTCACGGCCGAGGGCCTGATACGGGCCCACGCCAGATCCTCGTCCAAGGGCATCGAAGGGTCCGAGACCGCCGTCGTCCGCCATGCCTATCTGCGCTGGCTGGACACCCAGAACCACCCCGGGCCGCCGCCCGCCGAGGGCACCGGCGACCTGGTCCGCTCCGGCTGGCTGCGCACCCAGCCCTGGCTGTACGCCCGCCGGGCCCCCGGCAACGCCTGCCTCTCCGGCCTCACCGCGCAGCATGTCCCCGCCCCGCGGGCGCCCCTGGACGGCACCCCCGGCCCGGTGAACCCCGGCTCCAAGGGCTGCGGCACCGTGATGCGCTCGGCGCCGTTCGGCCTCACCGGGCTCGAACCCCGCGACTGCTTCGAACTCGCCGCCCGCTGCGCCACGATCACCCATGGCCATCCGACGGGCTCCTACGCGGCCGGCGCCCTGGCCGCCATGATCGCGTGCCTGCTGGACGGCGAGTCCCTCGAAGGCGCGACCCTGCGCGCCCTGGAACTCCTCGCCCGCTACCCCCGCCACGAGGAGACCACCGCCGCCCTCCGTAAGGCGGTCGACCTGGCGGCCGAGGGCGATCCGACCGCCGAGAAGGCCGAATCGCTCGGCGGCGGCTGGGTCGCCGAGGAGGCGCTGGCCATCGCGGTCTACAGCGCCCTGGCCCCTACCCCCGCCCAGCAGATCCTCTACGGCCCCGGCGGCAAGATCAGCTACGACCCGGCGCCCCCGCGCACCCCTGTCCAGGCGGCCCTTCTGCTCTCCGTCAACCACTCGGGCGACAGCGACTCGACGGGCTCGATCTGCGGCAACCTCCTCGGCGCCCACCACGGCGACCTCCGCCTGCCCCCGTCCTGGCTGGCCCTGACCGAGGGCCGCGGCACGGTCGCCGAACTCGCCGACGACTTCGCCTCCGAGTTCCACCGCTCCGTGGAGCTGTACGAGCCCTACGACGACGTCGTCTTCCCGCGCGACCGCTACCCGCTCAGCTGACCGCGCCCGGGAGCGCTCAGCTGACGGCGTCCGGGAGCGCTCAGCTGACCGCGCCCGGGAGCCGGTGCGCGGCCCCCGGACCCCCGCTCAGCCGGCCGGGGAGCCGTCCTTACGGTCGCGCCGGATCCAGCGCCGGATCCGGCGCCGGATCTTGTGGAGGAAGAGAAAGCGCTCGCGCTTCTCGCGGGTGCTGCGGTCGAGCTCTTCCATGAGGCGTTTGGAGCGCTGCTCCATGTCGAGTTCGTCGAGGATGCGGTCGATCTCCGCGAGCAGCGCACCGTGGAGCTGCCACTGGCGAGGGTGTTCCTGGACGCGGCGCAGCAGGAGATCGGCGCCGCGGTCGCGGCTCGCGTGGGCCTTCACGAGCTCGCTGGAGAGGCGGGATTCGGCTTCCTCGGCGTTGGCGCTGACCTGCGTGGTGACCAGGACGGCGAAGCTCTCGACGGCGGCGGCGAGATGGACGAAGAGGTCCTTGAGGGCCTCCGCCACCTCCGGGGGGAAGAGCGGCTCCTCCGTCCGCGCCTTGGCGAGGTCGGTCAGGGTCCGGGACATCACGCGCAGGATGACGGTGCAGATCTCCAGCGTGTCCAGGCCGGTGCGGAGCACCACGCGGTAGAGCAGGCCCTCCTTGACGCGGGGGTTGAGCCGCACGCTGTCCTCCGCCTGGCGGAGTGCGGCGTCGACCTGGGTGATGTCGTGGTCGAGCCGCCGGGCCTCGTAGAGGCGGGCGGCGGCGCGGTCGACGGCGATCTGGCTGCCCAGCTCCTGACCGATGTGCAACATCAGCTGACGCATCCGGCGGGCCAGGTCCTCGATCGACTTGCCGGCCGTCTCGACCCACACCGGAGGGGCGAGGAAGAAGTTGAAGGCCATCCCGACACCGGCCCCGATGAGGGTCTCCAGCACCCGGTCCCAGGCGTAGGTGGTCACCTGGGCCACGCCGAGGACCAGCATGGCGCTGATCGCCACCTCCTGGACCCAGTCGCCCACCCGCGTGAGATAGCCGGCGGTCTGGGCGGCGAGGATGATCAGGCACAGACTCCACCAGGTCAGCCCGACCAGCACGCTGAAGGCGACGGCGATCAGGACGCCCACGACCACGGCCTCGACCCTGCGCAGGCTCCGGGTGAGGGTCGCGTAGAGGGTGACCTGGACGACGAGGAGGGCGGTCAGCGGGGCGGTGAGCGGGGCGGGTTCCTTGCTGAGCTCGAGGGCGACGACGTACGCGATGGTCGCGGCCGCCGTGGAACGCACTGTCTGGACGACGACCGGATCATGGCGCCGTTTGACGAGCTCGGCCACCGGGTCGGGAACATCAGGCACGTACATGCCCCTTCCACGCGGAGGGGGCCGCCATGTCATCGGCCGCCGCGTACGGGTTAACGTGTCGCGCGTGATCAGGCCATTCAACGGAACGCAGGGGACGGAGGACGGCGCGGCGCTTCCCGGAAGCACCGGTCCCGCCGCCACCGTCGAGGCTCATCCGCGCCAGGTCGGGCGGGTACGGACGGAGTACGCACCCGATCCGGACGGGGACCCGGACCCCGGGGAGATCGTCTGGACATGGGTGCCGTACGAGGAGAACGACGGCCGCGGCAAGGACCGGCCGGTGCTGGTGGTCGCGCGGGAGCGGGGCGGGACACTGCTCGCCGTGCAGCTGTCGAGCAAGCGGCATGACGCCGACCGCGAGTGGGTGCCGATCGGCTCCGGGCCGTGGGACCGGGCGGGGCGGGACTCCTGGGTCGATGTGGACCGGGTGCTGCGGGTGCACCCGGACGGGATGCGGCGCGAGGCGTGCGCACTCGACCGGCCGCGCTTCGACCTGGTCGCGATGCGGCTGCGGCAGCGGTACGGCTGGAGCACAACAGGGCTCAACCTGGGGGACGCACCTCGGGATTGAGGGGTGTGCCTCTCGGGGGTCTCGCCCGTCTAGGAGACGTCTCAGGCGTCGGCCAGCGTCAGCAGCTTGGTGACCGTGTTCCAGTTGCGGGCGGTGGCCGGCACGCCGAGCCGGGCGTTGGTGACCTTCGCCGCCAGCTTGGAGCGGCCGACCCCGTCCGGGCAGCGCAGGAAGATCTCGCGCCCGATGAGGCGGAATTCGTCCGGGGCGTAGGCTGCCGGATCCAGTGCGTCCAGCGCGGCCGTGTCCATGGGCACGGCCGCCAGGAAGACCACATGGAGGGTCTTGGGTTCGGCCGCGGCCTCCGGATAGGGGTTGGCCTCGATCGCCGCGGCCAGCTCATCGCGCGTACGGACCATGACGGGCACGGGAAAGCCGAGGTCGGCGGCGAAGCCGTCCTCGAGGGTGCGGGCCGTCCGCTCGGGCGGGGTGCCGGGGTCGGCGAAGACGATATTGCCGGTCTGGAGGTGGACGGTGACGTCCTCGAAGCCCAGCTCGGCCATCAGCTCACGCTGCCGGGCCATGGGAAACTTCCTGTTCCCGCCCACATTGATGCCGCGCAGCAGCGCTATCTGAAATGCCATGGCCGGAGGGTACCGCTCCCCGGGCGCGGAGCCGGGCCCCCGCGGCCCGGGCCGGGGAGCCCACGGCATGATGGGGGCGTGCGGCTCGAAGCGATCACCTGGGAACGGCTGACCGACGCGACCGCCGACCGCATCGCCGGGCTGACGGCGGCGGACGGCGGCCCCTGGCTGAGAGTGGCCGTCGACGGGGCTCCGGCGGCGCCCACCGCCGAGCTGGCGCGGGATCTGTCGGAGGCGCTGCGGATCCGGGGGCGTCCGGTGCTGGTGGTCGGGTCGGCGGGGTTCTGGCGGCCCGCCTCGCTGCGCTTCGAGTACGGGAAGCGGGACCCCGACGCGTACTACGACCGCTGGCTGGACACCGGTGCCCTGTGGCGCGAGGTCTTCGATCCGCTGGACCCGGGGGCGGGCGGCACCGGGCGGGTCCTGCCCGACCTGTGGGATCCGGTGACCGACCGGGCCACGCGCAGCCCGTACGCCGAACTTCCGCGGGGCGGGGTGCTGCTGCTGCACGGCGCGCTGCTGCTGGGGCACTGGTTCCCGTTCGATCTGTCGGTGCATCTGCGGCTGTCCCCGGCGGCCCTCGCCCGCCGCACGCAGGAGGACGACCGCTGGACCCTGCCGGCCTTCGCGCGCTACGAGGACGAGGTGGGGCCGGGTGAGGCGGCGGATGTGGTGGTGCGGATGGACGACCCCCGGCATCCGGCCTGGCACCGCCCCGAGCCGTAACCGGGGTGCGTCTCGGGGCGGTGCGCGGGACATCATGTCCGGGGTGGTGCGCGGAAGGTCACTTCTTGTCCGGCGGGCATTCCTTCCAGGCGAAGTGATAGGTGGTGCTCACATCGCCGTCGGTCGAGTCCATCGCGATGAAGCTGGTCGTTTCCTTGGTGTTGGACGTTCCGGCGTTGGCCCGCAACTCGGTGTTGATGTTGAAGTTGCGGAGTTCGCCGCACGGCGACCACACCACGGTCGCGATATCGGCCGTGTCGGTGACCTGCCAGTTGTCGTCGTAGGAACCGGCGAAGTCATGCGTGTTGGACGAGGTCTGCGACTGCCCCTGGAAGTAGTACGAGGCCTTCTGCGTGGCGGACGCGCCCTTTTCCAGATGGGCGAAACCACGGTAGTCGACACTGGCGATGGCGTAGGAGAAGCCCTGTGGCACATGCGTGACCAGACTCAGCTGACAGTTCTTTCTGAAGTCCGTCGGCTTGGCTCCCTTGCCCACCTGGGCGAGGTACTCGCTGTAGGTCACGGTGAAGGCCGTGTTGTCGGGGGACACGGCGATCGCCGCGGTGCCCGCCGGGCAGCCCGATCCATTCACGGTGGCGACCGTGATCACGATCTTGTCCGGTGGCACGGTGTCGAACGGGGGTTGCGCATATGCCTGGGAAGTGAGCGTCGAGGCGAATAACGCCGCGACCACGCCGCCTGCGTACAGAACACCGGGCATGATTCTCCATTCGATGGTGGATTTACCGCGCTACTGGACGGCGGAGGGGCATTCCTTCCAGGCGAGGTGGTAAATGGTGCTGACGCCGCCGTCCGTCGAGTCCATGGCCATGAAGCTGGTGCTGCCCGAGGAGGAGGTGCCGGCGCTGACCCGCAGCTCGGTGTTGACGTTGAAGTTGCGGTCCTGGCCGCAGGGGGCCCACACCAGGGCGCTGTAGTCGGTGCTGTCGGTGGTCTGCCAGTTGTCGTTGTACGGACCGCTGAATTCATGGGTCCGTGACGCGGTGTCCGCCGAGCCCTGGAAGTAGTAGCTCGCCTTCTCGGTGCCCTTGGCGCCCTTTTCGAGGTAGCCATAACCCCGGTAGTCGACCTGGGCGATGGCGTACGTGAATCCCTGCGGCACATGCACGCCGAGGCTGAGCTGGCAGTTCTTACGGATGTCGGTCGGATCCGCGCCGGGGCCCACCTGGGCGAGATAGTCGCTGTAGGTCACGGTGAAGGCCGAGTTGTCGGCGGCGGTGGCCACGGCGGTGGTGCCCTTGGGGCAGCCGGAGCCGTTCACCGTCTTGACGCTTATCTGGATCTTTTCCGGCGGCGTGTCAGGAGCCGAGGAAACACCTTGGGTGGAAAGGGCCGAGGCGAATAGCGCCGCGGCGGCGCCGCCCGCGAGCAGAACACCGGACATGGTTCTCCAATTCGATCACTTGTGGGGACGTAGTTGAGCGGTGAATTTCCAAGGAGCGGGAAGAACAGGGCGTGCGGGTAGGGCAGGGGGAACCGCAGGAGCGGGTGGAGCGGGAAGATCGATGAAACGAGGAAGAGCAGAAGAGCAGAAGAGCAGATGAGCTGCAGTGCGGAAGAGCGGGGAAGAGCGTTATCGCGCGGTACGGTTCGTACGGCCGAACGCAATGAGAGCCCCATGCCCGGCGGGTGACGGAATGCCAGGGCGATGGGCGCTCCTAAGATAGGGGTGATAGGCAAGCGCCACAAGACGGCCGAGGAATTCCGGAACAAGATATTTCCGTCCCGGCCGGGAAGAACGATTCAGAAGAGCGGTTGCGGAAGAACGCCTTCCAGTGCCAGCAGGGAGCGCTTGGTCTCCAGCCCGCCGCCGAAGCCGCCGATGCCCCCGTCGCTCTCGACCACCCGGTGGCAGGGCACCACAACGGGCAGCGGATTGCTCCCCATGGCCACGCCGACGGCACGGGCCGCGCCCGGCTCGCCCACCCGGTCGGCGAGGTCCTGATAGCCGACGACCGTGCCGTAGGGAACATGGGCGGCCAGCTCGCGCAGCACCCGGCGGTTGAAGCCGGTGGTCAGGGACCAGTCCAGGGTGAGGGTGAACGCCTTGGTGTCCTCGGCGAAATAGCTCTCCACCTGGCGGATCGCCTCGGCGAGATGCTCGGCGCAGCGAGGCGCCGCCGGGGCGGCCGCGGTGCCGCCGGCCGGGGAGGGCAGGGGCGTGGGCTCGGTGCCCAGGCGGCGGGTGAGCCTGGCGACGGCCTCGGCCGCCGTCTTCCCCGCCGCGTGGAAGACCACCTGGACCAGCCCCTCGTCCGTGGCCGCGAGCAGCAGCGGGCCGATGGGCGTGGCCGGGACCGCCCAGGCCCAGGCGCGCGCGTCCCGCCGCTTTGGCCCCTCGTGCGGGTCCCGCTGTGTCTGCCGCTCCGCGATCGTCACGCCCTCAGCGTAGAACCCGCCACCGACAGCGCCCCGCCGGTCGGCCGGCGGGGCGCCTCGTTCACGAGCCGTGGGTCAGGAGGCGTCGTCGAGGGCGTCCCGGACCACATCGGGTTTGTTGGTGATGATGCCGTTCACACCCATGCCCGCGACCGAGACCGCCGACGGTCCGTCGTTGACGGTCCAGGTGTAGACCTCCAGCGGCTTGCCGTGCGCCCCGTCCACCGATCGCACCGCGGCCACGTAGCCGGCGTCGATGGTGGTGTAGCTGGGGTTGATCTGGTCGGAGAACTCGGCGTACTCCGGCAGGTCGGCGACGGTCGGGGTGCCGAGGAAGCCGGTCTTGACGTCCGGCCGCAGCCGGTGGACCGTCCGCACGGAGTCGGCGCTGAAGCTCTGGATGATCAGCCGGCGCTTGTGCCGATGGTCCAGCCAGCCCTCTCTGCGCAGCTCCCGCAGCGTCTGGCCTTCGATCCCCGGATAGCGCTCAGGAGCCTTGAGCTCCATCAGAAGCTTTTGGTGATTGTCCGAAACCCGGTCCATGTACTCCTCCAGGGTCGGCACCGTCTCGCCCTGGAACTCGGGGCCGAACCAGCTTCCGGCGTCCAGCTTCTCGATCTCGTCGAGGGTGAAGTCGGAGATGTTCCAGGGCGCCCGGTCCGGGAACACCTGCTCGACGTCGGTGGTCCGGCTCAGCGTGGTGTCGTGCATCACGATCAGCTCGCCGTCCCTGGTGCGCTGGACGTCGTTCTCGACCCAGTCGATGCCCAGGTCGTCGGCGGCGTCGACGGCGGCCAGGGTGTTCTCGGGGGCGTAGGCGGAGGCGCCGCGGTGGGCCACGGTGACCGTGTGGTGATGCGTCTGCCCGGTGGGCTGGGCGGTCGCGGTGGCCGTGGGGAGGAAGAGCGCGGACATCCCGATGAGCGCGCCGGTTAACGCGGCGGCCGGGCGGATCTGCATACGGACTCCTCGCGTGGTCTGACTCTCGTCTGACTCATGGACGGGCAGAGGGTCCCAGATGCGCGGTAGCGGAGGATAGGTATCGGATGGACGGAAAATTCGTGCCACGGGCGACATCATGCGCATGATCGTCCGAATCCGGCCGGAGGGCCGGGGGGCGGGCCGCGCACGGGAACGCCCCGCCGTTGTCAGTGGCGAGTCGTACGGTTGGTGTCATGCGGCCCGTAACTCAGCTCGAACGCAAGGTGGCGCCCTTCGAGGTCGTCAGCTCCTATCAGCCCAGCGGTGACCAGCCCACCGCCATCGCCGACCTCGATCGGCGCGTCCGCGCTGGTGAGAAGGATGTCGTGCTGCTCGGCGCGACCGGCACCGGCAAGTCGGCGACCACCGCCTGGATGATCGAGAAGCTCCAGCGGCCCACGCTGGTCATGGCTCCGAACAAGACGCTGGCCGCCCAGCTGGCCAATGAGTTCCGCGAGCTGCTGCCGAACAACGCGGTCGAGTACTTCGTCTCGTACTACGACTACTACCAGCCCGAGGCGTACGTCCCGCAGTCGGACACCTACATCGAGAAGGACTCCTCGATCAACGAGGAGGTGGAGCGGCTGCGCCACTCGGCCACGAATTCGCTGCTCACCCGGCGTGACGTGGTCGTGGTGGCATCCGTCTCCTGCATCTACGGCCTCGGTACGCCGCAGGAGTACGTGGACCGCATGGTGCCGCTGAAGGTCGGCGAGGAGATCGACCGCGATCAGCTGCTGCGTCGCTTTGTCGACATTCAGTACGCCCGTAATGACATGGCGTTCACCCGGGGCACCTTCCGGGTCCGCGGCGACACCATCGAGATCTTCCCGGTCTACGAGGAGCTCGCGGTCCGCATCGAGATGTTCGGCGACGAGATCGAGGCGCTCTCCACGCTCCACCCGCTCACCGGCGAGGTGATCAGCGACGACCGGGAGCTGTATGTCTTCCCGGCCAGCCACTATGTGGCCGGGCCCGAGCGCATGGAGAAGGCCATCGCCGGGATCGAGGCCGAGCTCACGGAGACCCTGACCCGGCTGGAGAAGCAGGGCAAGCTGCTGGAGGCCCAGCGGCTGCGGATGCGCACCACCTACGACATCGAGATGATGCGCCAGATCGGCACCTGCTCGGGCATCGAGAACTACTCGCTGCACATCGACGGCCGGGAGACCGGCTCCCCGCCGCACACCCTGCTGGACTACTTCCCGGAGGACTTCCTCCTGGTCATCGACGAGTCGCATGTCACGGTGCCGCAGATCGGCGCGATGTACGAGGGCGACGCCTCCCGTAAGCGGACCCTGATCGAGCACGGCTTCCGGCTGCCGTCCGCGCTCGACAACCGCCCGCTGAAGTGGGAGGAGTTTCTCCAGCGCGTCGGCCAGACGGTCTATCTCTCCGCGACCCCGGGCCCGTTCGAGCTCTCCCGGGGCGATGGCTTCGTGGAGCAGATCATCCGCCCGACCGGTCTGATCGACCCCGAGGTCGTCGTCAAGCCGACCGAGGGCCAGATCGACGATCTCATCCATGAGATCCGCACCCGCACCGAGAAGGACGAGCGCGTCCTGGTCACCACCCTCACCAAGAAGATGGCCGAGGACCTGACCGACTACATGCTCGAGCTCGGCATCCAGGTGCGCTATCTGCACAGCGATGTGGACACCCTGCGCCGGGTCGAGCTGCTGCGCGAGCTGCGGGCCGGTGAGTTCGACGTGCTGGTCGGCATCAACCTGCTGCGGGAGGGCCTCGACCTTCCGGAGGTCTCCCTGGTCGCCATCCTCGACGCCGACAAGGAGGGCTTCCTGCGCTCGGGCACCTCGCTGATCCAGACCATCGGCCGGGCCGCTCGTAACGTGTCGGGCCAGGTGCATATGTACGCCGACAAGGTCACCCCGGCGATGGAGAAGGCCATCGACGAGACCAACCGCCGCCGCGAGAAGCAGATCGCGTACAACAAGGCCAACAAGATCGATCCGCAGCCGCTGCGGAAGAAGATCAACGACATCGTGGCCCAGATCGCCCGCGAGGACGTCGACACCGAGCAGCTGCTCGGCACCGGCTACCGCAAGCTGAAGGACGGCAAGGACGGGAAGACCCCCGTCCCGGCGGCCGGCGGTAAGGCGGCCAAGGGCGGTAAGGCCGCCAAGGGCAAGGCCAAGGAAGAGGTGCTGACCGACCGGCCCGCGGCCGAGCTCGCCGAGCAGATCGAGGAGATGACCGACCGCATGCGGGCCGCGGCGGCGGAGCTCCAGTTCGAGGTGGCGGCGCGACTGCGCGACGAGGTGTCGGAGTTGAAGAAGGAGCTGCGGCAGATGAGGGAGGCGGGAGTCTCCTGACGGCCGGGCGCCCCGGGTCTTCCCCGGGGCGCCCGCCCGCTCGCTGTGTTGCAAGACCGACACAAAAGCCCACTCGTCCGGCCGGAGCCCTGGCGGCAGTGCATAGGGTTTTCGGAGGGCCGTGCATACGGCGCGGCCACGGCCGCACACCCGCGGCGGCCACGGGGAATCGAGAGACGAGAGTAGGGACAGCGCGTGACGGTCAACATGTCCAAGGGACAGGCCATCAGCCTGCAGAAGGCCGACGGGGGCGCCCTGACCGCGGTGCGGATGGGGCTGGGCTGGCAGGCCGCGCCCCGCCGCGGACTGTTCGGCTCCCGTACGAGGGAGATCGACCTCGATGCGTCGGCCGTCCTCTTCGCCGACAAGCAGCCGACCGATGTCGTCTTCTTCCGCCACCTGGTCAGCGACGACGGCTCGGTCCGCCACACCGGTGACAACCTCGTGGGCGGGGCCGGACAGGGCGGCGACGACGAGGCGATCCTGGTCGATCTGCAGCGGGTGCCCGTCCACATCGACCAGATCGTCTTCACGGTGAACTCCTTCACCGGCCAGACCTTCGCCGAGGTGCAGAACGCGTTCTGCAGGCTGGTGGACGAGACCAACGGGCAGGAGCTCGCCCGCTACACCCTCACCGGCGGCGGGCAGTACACCGCCCAGATCATGGCCACGGTCCAGCGCGCGGGCGGTGCCTGGCAGATGAAGGCGGTCGGCGAGCCGGCCAACGGCCGTACCTTCCAGGACCTGATGCCGCACATCGTGCCGCATCTGTAAAACGGCCGTCACCGCCGCTCGGACGAGTGGCGTACACGTCGACCAGCGGATCCGCCCCGGAGGCGAACCGCCCGGATGAGCGCGTCGGCCCGGTGGAGCACAGCTCACCGGGCCGACGCGCTCACCGCACCCGTACGGCATCAGCGGAATACGACGAGGGGACGCAGCCATGACGGCCGAGCTGGTCCGAGGGCAGAACCACCCCCTGCCCCAGACCCGTTTGGAGATCCGGATCTCTGCGGGCAATCCGATCGTGGCCGGGGCGACACTCGGCGATGAGCGGGGCACGGTGCACGGCGCCGAATGGGTCGCGCACCCCGCCTCGCCCCAGCTGGCCGGGATAGAGGTGCCCAAACAGGCGGCGGCCGACCACCGGCTCGCCGTCGACCTCGACGCGATGCCCGACCACATCCACCGGGTCACCGTGCTGCTCGCGCTGCCGGTCGGCGTCGGCGGCCCGGCCCGGTTCGGCGTCATGGCCGCACCGTTCGTCGCCGTCACCGGCCTCGACGGCACCGAGATCGCCGGCTACACCATCACCGATCTGGACTCGGAGTCCGCGGTGACCGCCCTGGAGCTCTACCGCAGGCAGGGCGCCTGGAAGGTGCGCGCGGTCGGCCAGGGGTACGCGGGCGGGCTGGCCGCCATGCTGCACGACCAGGGGCTGGCGGAGGGCACCGACCTCGCGGCGCGGATCAACGAGGCGGTGGCGCGGGGCATGGCCCGCTCGGTCGCCCAGCCCCCGCCCCGCTCCGAGGCCGACGACCGGGTGCGCACATCGGCCGCGGGCGGCGCCGACCCGGCGGCCCCTGCGAGCGGCGGCGCCGATCCGGCCCCCGCCCAGCCGCCGACCCCGCCGCAGCAGACCCAGGGCGCGCCCGCCGCCGGAGGGCCGGTCAACTACGAGCACCCGGCCCGCCGTACGGCCGCGCCGCCCACCCCCGCGCCCACCGCGCCGCCCGCCGCCCCCGGACAGCCCGCCCAGCCGGTCGCGGGCGACGCCTCCGGCTGGACCATGGACGAGCGGCTCTACAACCAGGTCTGGGGCATGTTCGAGGACCTGGCCCGGACGGCCGCGGCCTACCGCAGCGCCGTGGACTTCGCCGAGTCCCGGATGGAGCAGGAGCTGGACCGGGTGCTCTCCGATCCGCGCACCCGGGTGGGCCCGGCCGCCGACTCCGCCCGTGCCGACGCGCGCGCCAAGCACGCCGACCTCGTCGAGCAGGCCCGCGCCGCCCTCGACCGCGATCTGGCGCAGCTCACCGCCGAGGCCGAGGTGGTGGAGCCCGCGCTGCCGCCCGCCTACGCCCGCTGGGACAGCCCGGTGTGGCAGGCGTACCAGGTGCCGATGGAGGTCCCGATGGCCCTGCGGGTGGGCGATCTGTACCTCCCGGAGCGCACCGACCTGCGCATTCCCATGCTGGTGCGGCTGCCGCTGGAGCGGGGGCTGTGGATCGACGCCGGGCGTTCGGGCGGGTTCGACGAGGGGCCGGCCGACTCCGGTGAGCTGCGCAGGCTGGCCGCGGACGCGGCGGTCGCCATCGCCGCGCGACTGCTGGCCGTCTATCCGGCGGGGGAGATCGCGGTGCATGTGATCGACCCGGCGGGTTCGGCCGCGGGCTCGTTCGCCCCGCTGGTGGGGTCGGGCGCGCTGGCCGAGCCACCGGCCGCCGGAGCCCAGGGGGTCTCCTCGGTGCTGGCCGCCCTGACCCGGCGCGTGGACCTGGTGCAGATGGCGGTCCGCAGCGGCGCCACGGACGCGCTGCCGCCCGATCTGGACATCGTCGAGCAGCTGCTGATCGTCCACGACTTCCCGCACGGTTTCGACGACCGGGCCGTCACCCAGCTGCGCTATCTGGCGGACGAGGGGCCCTCCGTGGGCGTCCATCTGATGATGGTCGCCGACCGTGAGGACGCGCGGGGCTACGGTCCGGTGCTGGACCCGCTGTGGCGGTCGCTGCTGCGGCTCACCCCGGTCGCCGACGACCACCTCGCCGACCCCTGGGTGGGCCATGCGTGGACGTACGAGCCGTCGATGGTGCCGCGGGGCAGCCGGGTGCTGAACCAGGTGCTGGGCGAGGCGGGGCGGGCCGCGAGGGCTCTGAAGGCGGCCAGGGCCCGCCCGTCATATGGCAGCTGACCTGCGCTTTTATCCATCTCTTTACTCTTCCATGGGAATTCCTGTACTCTCGTGTACGCGGAGGGGAGTACTCCTGTAGCGGTGTTCCCGTCACCACGGATTCCGTCCGGCCCCAGGAGGCCGGACGGAATCCCGGGGCGCCGGTCCGTGGCGCGGTCCATGGGCGGAAGAGACCTCCGGCAGCGACGACGCTGAGATTGCCGTACGAATGCCGGAGGAACTGTGGACGTTTCCGTGACCATGTGGGGGCTGACCATCGTCGGCCTCTGCGCCCTCATCGCCGCCGACTTCTTCATAGGCGGCCGTAAACCGCATGAGGTCTCCATCAAGGAGGCCGGGATCTGGACGGCCGTCTGGGTCGCGCTCGCCGTGCTCTTCGGGCTCGGGCTGCTGGTCTTCGCGGGCGGCCGGCCCTCCGGTGAGTTCTTCGCGGGCTTCATCACCGAGAAGTCGCTGAGCGTCGACAACCTCTTCGTCTTCGTCCTGATCATGGCGAAGTTCGCCGTGCCGACGATCTACCAGCAGCGCGTGCTCATGGTGGGCGTGCTCATAGCCCTTGTGCTGCGTGCGGTCTTCATCGCCGCCGGAGCCGCGATCGTCTCGACGTTCTCCTGGGTCTTCTTCATCTTCGGCGCCTTCCTCATCTGGACGGCCTGGAAGCTCATCCAGGAGGCGCGGGCCGATGAGGAGGAAGAGGAGTTCGAGGAGAACCGGCTGCTCAAGGCGGTCGAGAAGCGGTTCCCGTCCACCGACCAGTACCACGGCACCAAGCTGTTCATCATGGAGAACGGCAAGCGGCTGATGACCCCGATGCTGATCGTCATGCTGGCGATCGGCACCACGGACGTCCTGTTCGCGCTGGACTCGATACCCGCGATCTTCGGCCTCACCCAGGACCCGTACATCGTCTTCACCGCCAACGCCTTCGCGCTGATGGGCCTGCGCCAGCTGTACTTCCTCATCGGCGGCCTGCTCAAGAAGCTGGTCCACCTCTCGTACGGGCTGTCGATCATCCTCGGCTTCATCGGCGTCAAGCTGGTGCTGCACGCCCTGCACGAGGCCGGGGTGCATGTCCCGGAGATCAGCATCCCCGTCTCGCTCGGCGTCATCTGCGCGGTGCTCGCCGTCACGACGGTCACCAGTCTCCACGCCTCGAGGAAACAGGCCCTGGCGGAGGCGGGGAGCGGGGAGGACCGGGCCCGGGACAAGGACAGCGCCGACGTCTGACGGTGTCTTCCGCGGCGTCACCGCCCTGACTCGCCCGACGGCGTCAGAAGGCGCGCGGCGACCGTCCGCGTCCCGGATCCGGGAGACGGCTCACACGGCCGCCTCCCCGGCCTCCAGAGGCCGTACGGCCGATCGTCCACCATCAGGACGGTCGGCCGTCGGCCGTGTCTCCGGCAGCAGCACGAAGCAGCCCAGGCTCAGCAGCGCGGCGGCGGTCAGATACGCGGCGACGCCCCAGGGCGGGCCGTCCCCGTGGGACATCGCCGTCGCGACGATCGGCGTGAGCGCCCCGCCCAGGACACCCGCCAGGTTGTAGCCGAGCGCCGCTCCCGTGCAGCGCACCCGCGCCTCGAACAGTTCGGGCAGATAGGCCGAGGTCACGGCGAACATGGTGATGAAGGCGAGCAGCGCGCCCAGGAAGCCGAGGAACATCAGCGGCGGCTCACCGGTGCGCAACAACGCGACCAGCGGAAACATCCACACCACGGTGGCCACGCAGCCCACCAGACACAGCGGCCGCCGCCCGAAGCGGTCGCCGAGATGGGCGGCCAGCGGCGTCAGGGCGCCCATGACCGCCACGGCCGCCATGACGCAGCCCAGCAGGGTGGTGCGGGCGACACCGAGCCGCTCCGTGCCGTACGCCAGGGACCAGGTCGTGACCGCGTAGAAGACGGCATAGCCCACCGCGAGCCCGCCCGCGGTCAGCAGGACCAGCCGCCAGTGGCCGCGCACCACCTCGGCCAGTGGCGCGCTGGCCCGTTCGCCCTGCTCGGCCAGCTCCCGGAACCGCGGGGACTCGGACAGCTGGGCCCGCAGCAGCAGCCCGGCGCCTGCCAGCAGCCCCGCGCCCCAGAACGGCACCCGCCACCCCCAGGACCGGAACGCGGCATCGCTCAGCGTGGCCGACAGGGCCAGCATCGTGCCGTTGGCCAGCAGAAAGCCGATGGCCGGACCGACTTGCGGAAAGCCCGACCACAGCCCGCGCCGCTCCGCGGGCGCGTGCTCGGCGGTCAGCAGCACCGCACCGCCCCATTCGCCGCCGAGCCCCAGCCCCTGCAGAAACCGCAGCACGAGCAGCAGGACGGGGGCGGCGATGCCGATCGAGCCGTAGGTCGGGACGAAGCCCACGGCGACGGTCGCGACGCCGGTGAGCAGCAGGGAGGCGATGAGCACCGGCCGGCGCCCGTGGCGGTCGCCGATGGGCCCGAAGAGCATCGAGCCCAGGGGCCGGGAGACGAAGCCGACGGCGAAGGTGCCGAAGGCGGCGAGGGTGCCGGCCAGCGGCGAGAAGGTGGGGAAGAACAGCGGGCCGAGGACGAGGGCTGCGGCCGTGCCGTAGACGAAGAAGTCGTAGAACTCGATCGCGGTGCCGGCCAGGGACGCGGCGGCGAGGCGGGCCATGGACGGGGAGCGGTCATGGTGCATGACGCGACAACCGCCATGGCCCGCCGGGGGTCACGGGGCGTACGGAGGTGCGCGGCGCTCTGGGGCGGTGTGCGCGCCGCTACGAGCCGCGCGTACCGCCGGCGTCGCTACCAGCCGCGCTCGCGCCACTCCCCGAGGTGCGGGCGCTCGGCGCCGAGCGTGGTGTCGTCGCCGTGGCCGGGGTAGACCCAGGTCTCGTCCGGAAGCTGGTCGAAGAGCTTGGTCTCGACGTCGTTGATCAGGCTCTCGAACGCCTCGGAGTCCTTCCATGTGTTGCCGACGCCGCCCGGGAAGAGGCAGTCGCCGGTGAACACATGCGGATGGCCGTGCGGGTCGTTGTACACCAGGGCGATGCTGCCGGGCGTGTGGCCGACCAGATGGCGCGCGGTCAGCTCGACCCGGCCGACCCGCACCGTGTCGCCGTCCGCGACCGGCACATCGGTGGGCACCGGGATGCCCTCGGCGTCGTACTGGCCCGCGTAGGTGCGGGCGCCGGTGGCGTCCACCACCTCGCGCAGCGCGCTCCAGTGGTCCTGGTGGCGGTGGGTGGTGACGACGGAGGCGATGCCGCTCTCGCCGATCAGGGAGAGCAGGGTGTGCGGCTCGGCGGCGGCGTCGATCAGGAGCTGCTCGTCGGTGGCCCGGCAGCGCAGCAGGTACGCGTTGTTGTTCATGGGGCCGACCGCGACCTTCGAGATCATCAGATCGGGCAGTTCGTGCACGTCCGCCGGTCCACCGACCGTCACTACTCCGCTGTAGGTCATGGCCTCAGCCTAGTGCGGGGAGGACGGGCAAGGGGCCGTTCGGGCAGGAGAGGCCGGAGCCGTCCGTACGGCCGGTGAGCCAGCCCAGCAGGGCGGCGGGGGAGCCGGTGACGGTGACCGGGGGCTCCCCGGGGGCGGCGGGGCGGCCGGTGTGCCGGAGGTCCCCGTCACCGGGCCCGGTGGCCAGCCGCAGCGGGGGAATATCCGGGTGCCCGGCGAACCTTGTACGGATGAGCACGGAGAGCTGGCTCTCGACGAAGGTGGCGGGCAGATCCGCCACGGTGTAGCCGATACCGAGATCGACATGATGCAGCTCGACCTCGGCGAGGCGGCGCAGTGGCAGCCCGGCCGCCGACTCCCGGATCCCGCCGCGCAGGGTCACCTCGTACGGCAGGCGCTCCGGGGGCAGTGCGGTGACCGCCGCGTCGAAGCGGGTGGCGCTGGTGCGCAGGTCGTCCAGGTGGGCGGCGAGCGGCCGGGCGGCGTCGCGCAGGATCTCGGCGTCGCGGGTGTGGGCGTCGGCGTACATCGGGGTCTCCTGGCCGGTCCGGGCCCAGGTGAGCAGGTTCACCAGGGCGTCCGCGTTGCGGGCCAGGTGGGCCAGGACATGGCCGCGGGTCCAGCCGGGGAGCTCCGAAGGGCTCATGAGGGACGCGTCGTCGAGAGCGGCGACGGCGGTCAGCAGCCGGTCCGTCGCCTCCTGTACGGCGAGGGCGTCCCTCACGTAGTCGGTCATGACCCGACCGTAGTCCGCGCCACACGATCGGGTGAAGTCGGCTCCCGTCGCCCGCAAATCGAATGTGCGTGCTATAGGCTCGGTGTGCTGCATCCTTAAGACATCGTCGTCGTGCCCCCATACCCTGGGTTGGGGGTTTCGCTCCGCTCCGCCTCTGCTCCGTCCGGCAGGGCCGCCCCGGCGAGCGGGCTCGGCGCACCCCGTCACTCTCAAGAAAGGTGCCGACCGGCGTGGCCGACCGTCTCATCGTTCGTGGCGCTCGCGAGCACAACCTCAAGAACGTCTCACTCGACCTTCCTCGCGACTCGCTCATCGTCTTCACCGGGCTGTCCGGGTCGGGCAAGTCGTCCCTCGCGTTCGACACGATCTTCGCCGAGGGGCAGCGCCGCTACGTCGAGTCGCTCTCCTCCTATGCCCGCCAGTTCCTGGGGCAGATGGACAAGCCCGATGTGGACTTCATCGAGGGCCTGTCCCCCGCGGTGTCGATCGACCAGAAGTCGACCTCGCGGAATCCGCGCTCGACGGTCGGCACCATCACCGAGGTCTATGACTACCTCCGGCTGCTGTTCGCCCGCATCGGCAAGCCGCACTGCCCTGAGTGCGGCCGTCCGATCGCCCGCCAGTCGCCGCAGGCGATCGTGGACCGGGTGCTGGAGCTCCCCGAGGGCAGCCGCTTCCAGGTGCTCTCCCCGCTGGTGCGCGAGCGCAAGGGGGAGTTCGTCGACCTCTTCTCCGATCTCCAGACCAAGGGCTACAGCCGCGCCCGGGTGGACGGCGCCACGATCCAGCTCTCCGACCCGCCGAAGCTGAAGAAGCAGGAGAAGCACACCATCGAGGTGGTCGTCGACCGCCTCACCGTCAAGGACAGCGCCAAGCGCCGGCTGACCGACTCGGTGGAGACCGCGCTCGGCCTCTCCGGCGGCATGGTGATCCTCGACTTCGTCGACCTCGACGAGGACGACCCGCAGCGCGAGCGGATGTTCTCCGAGCATCTGTACTGCCCGTACGACGACCTGTCCTTCGAGGAGCTGGAGCCGCGCACCTTCTCCTTCAACTCGCCCTTCGGCGCCTGCCCGGACTGCACCGGCATCGGCACCCGGATGGAGGTCGACCCCGAGCTGATCATCCCGGACGAGGAGAAGTCGCTCGACGAGGGTGCCATCCACCCCTGGTCCCACGGCCACACCAAGGACTACTTCGGGCGGCTGGTCGGCGCGCTCGCCGATGCCCTCGGCTTCCGTACGGACATCCCCTGGGCCGGGCTGCCACAGCGCGCCAAGAAGGCGCTCCTCAACGGCCACCGGACCCAGATCGAGGTCCGCTACCGCAATCGCTACGGCCGCCAGCGGGCGTACACCACGGCCTTCGAGGGCGCGGTGCCCTATGTGAAGCGGCGCCACTCGGAGGCGGAGAGCGACGCCAGCCGGGAGCGTTTCGAGGGCTATATGCGCGAGGTGCCCTGCCCCACCTGTGAGGGCACCCGCCTCAAGCCGATCGTTCTCGCGGTCACCGTGCAGGACAAGTCCATCGCGGATGTCTCCGCGATGTCGATCAGCGAATGCGCCGAGTTCCTGCGCGCCATGGAGCTGAGCCCGCGCGAGAAGACCATCGCCGAGCGGGTCCTCAAGGAGGTCAACGAGCGGCTGAGGTTCCTGGTCGACGTCGGCCTGGACTATCTCTCGCTCAACCGCGCCGCGGGCACCCTCTCCGGCGGCGAGGCCCAGCGCATCCGGCTGGCCACCCAGATCGGCTCCGGTCTGGTCGGTGTGCTCTATGTGCTGGACGAGCCCTCCATCGGCCTGCACCAGCGCGACAACCACCGGCTGATCGAAACGCTGGTGCGGCTGCGCGACCTCGGCAACACCCTGATCGTCGTGGAGCACGACGAGGACACCATCAAGACCTCGGACTGGGTGGTGGACATCGGCCCGGGCGCGGGCGAGCACGGCGGCAAGGTGGTGCACAGCGGGCCGCTGAGCGAGCTGCTGGTCAACGAGGACTCGGTGACCGGCCACTATCTGTCCGGCAAGAAGGCCATCCCGCTGCCGTCGACGCGCCGGGCCGTGGACCCCAAGCGGCATCTGACGGTCCACGGCGCCCGGGAGAACAACCTCCAGGACATCGACGTGTCCTTCCCGCTGGGGGTGCTCACCGCCGTCACCGGTGTCTCCGGATCGGGTAAGTCCACGCTGGTCAACGACATCCTCTACACCCATCTGGCCCGCGAGCTGAACGGCGCGCGGGCGGTGCCGGGGCGGCACACCCGGGTCGCCGGTGACGATCTCGTCGACAAGGTGGTCCATGTCGACCAGTCGCCCATCGGCCGCACCCCGCGGTCCAACCCGGCGACGTACACCGGCGTCTTCGACCATGTGCGCAAGCTGTTCGCGGAGACCATGGAGGCCAAGGTCCGCGGGTACCAGCCCGGGCGGTTCTCCTTCAACGTCAAGGGCGGCCGCTGCGAGAACTGCTCCGGTGACGGCACCATCAAGATCGAGATGAACTTCCTGCCGGATGTGTATGTGCCGTGCGAGGTCTGCCATGGCGCGCGCTACAACCGGGAGACCCTGGAGGTGCACTACAAGGGCAAGTCCATCGCCGAGGTGCTGGACATGCCCATCGAGGAGGCGCTGGACTTCTTCGAGGCGGTGCCCACCATCGCCCGCCATCTGCGCACGCTCAACGAGGTCGGGCTCGGCTATGTCCGGCTCGGGCAGCCGGCGCCGACCCTGTCCGGCGGTGAGGCCCAGCGCGTCAAGCTGGCGAGCGAGCTGCAGAAGCGCTCCACCGGCCGCACGGTGTACGTCCTGGACGAGCCGACCACCGGTCTGCACTTCGAGGACATCAGCAAGCTGATCAGCGTGCTCTCCGGTCTGGTCGACAAGGGCAACACCGTGATCGTCATCGAGCACAACCTCGATGTGATCAAGACGGCCGACTGGGTCGTGGACATGGGCCCCGAGGGCGGCAGCGGCGGCGGTCTGGTGATCGCCGAGGGCACCCCGGAGGAGGTGGCCTCGGTCCCGGCCAGCCACACCGGCAAGTTCCTGCGCGACATGCTGGGCGACTGGGTGAGCGACGCGACGGTGCCCGCCGCGCGCAACGGCGGCGCGGCCGCCAAGAAGACGCCCGCCAAGAAGGCCGCCGCCAAGAGCACGGCGGCGAAGAAGACCGCGGCGAAGAAGACCGTGGCCAAGAAGGCGGCGGCCAAGTCCACGGCCGCCTCCAAGCGGACGGCCGCGAAGTAGCCCCCGGCCCCCGCGCTTGCCATACGCCACGCCGCGCCCGGATCGACCGGGCGCGGCGTACGTACGGGTGGCGCGGCGGGGGTCAGGCCAGCTCGGAGGCGTAGGGCGGCTCGGCGCCCGCGCGGGAGCAGGTGATCGCGGCGGCGCGGGCCGCGAAGCCCAGCACATCCCGCCAGGCCGCCTCGTCCAGCTTGGCCAGCGCGGGCGCCGACAGCGCCTGGTGGCCCGCCAGCCGGTGCAGCAGCGCGGCGTTCACGGTGTCGCCCGCCCCGATGGTGTCCACGATGTCCACCCGCTCGCCCGGCACCGAGAGCACGGAGCCGTCCTGGCGCCGTACGCTCAGCCCCTCGCCGCCATGGGTGAGCACCACGGCCGCCGGGCCCGCCGCCAGCCACTCGCCCACGGCCGTCTCCACATCGTCCGCGTCCTCCGAGCCGGCCAGCCACCGCGCGTCCTCTATGGACAGCTTCAGCAGGCCGATATGGGGCAGCCAGCCCTGGAAACGGGCCCGGTAGGCGTCGGCGTCGGGGATCAGCCCGGTGCGGATATTGGGGTCCAGCGTGGTGAAGACACCACGCGCGGCCTCACGCCGCAGCAGCTCCTCATACGCGCTCGCGCCCGGCTCCAGCACCAGCGAGCAGGTGCCCAGCGACAGCGCGCTCACCCCCTCGGGAAGGGACGGCGGCAGGGTGAAGAGCCGGTCCGCGGTGCCCTGCACATAGAAGCCGTATCCGGCCGAGCCATCGGCCCCGATGGAGGCGACGGCGAGGGTCGTGGGCTCCTGGCCGCGCTGCACCAGCGCGGTGTCCACGCCGTCCTTCCGCAACCCCTCCAGCAGGGCCTCCCCGAAGCCGTCCGTGGAGACCCGCGAGCAGAACGCGGTGGGCGAGCCGAGCCGCCCCAGCGCCAGTGCGGTGTTGTACGGGCCGCCGCCGCGCGCCGGACGCAGCGCGGGCAGCCGGTCGCCCGCCGCGGCGCTCGACGTGCGCTCGGGCACGAGGTCGATCAGGGCTTCTCCGGCGACGACGATCACGAGACGGGGTCCTTTCCGGCGAGTCCGGCGAGTCCGGGGATTCCGGGGGTTCCGGGGAGCGGGCGGTCGAGCGGTCGGTCGGGGGCTTCGGCCACACAGCCGCAGGAGGTGCGGTGGACGAAGGTGCAGGGCAGCCGGACGGTGCGCGGCGGCCGCCCCGGGTTCTCCAGCCGGTCGAGCAGCAGCCGGACGGCGGTGGCGCCGACCTCCCGGCCGGGCTGGGAGATCGCGGTGAGCCCGGGGGAGAAGACATCCGCCCAGGAGAAGTCGTCGAAGCAGACCAGCGCGAGATCGTCGGGCACGCCCAGGCCCGCCGTGCGCAGGGCGCGCAGCGCGCCGATGGTCATCGCGTTGTTCGCGGTGATGATCGCGGTGGGCGGCTCGGTGGATGCCAGCAGCCGGTGCACGGCGTCCTCCGCGCCCCGGGCTTCGGAGTGGCCCTCGGCCAGCAGCCCGGGACGGAACGGCAGCCCGTGCCGCTCCAGCCCGGCCCGGTAGCCCGCGATCCGCTCGGTGGTGGTGCTCAGCCCCGGCAGCCCCGCGACCAGTCCGATGCGGGTGTGGCCGAGGCCCGCGAGGTGCTGGACCAGCTGTTCGACGGGGCGGGTGTTCTCGGCGCACACCTGGTCATGGGCGTCGCCGACCAGCCGGTCGAGGAAGACGGCGGGGACCTTACGGCCGGCCAGATACTCCAGCAGCCCGGCGGGCTCGGCCGACGGGGCGACGATCACGCCGTCCACCCGCCGCTCATGGAGCAGCCGGACGGCCTTGCGCTCATGCTCGGGATCGTCGTGCGGATCGGCGATCAGCAGCCCGTACCCCTGCTCCAGGGCGCTGGACTCGACGCCCTGGAGGATCTCGGTGAAGTACGGATTGCTGATCGCCGAGACGGCCAGACCGATCGAGCGGGTGCGCGCGGTCACCAGGGAGCGCGCCAGCGTATTGGGGATGTACCCGAGGTCGTCGATGGCGTCCAGCACGGCCTTACGGGTGTCCGGACGGACCGGCCGGGTCTCGTTGAGCACATGCGAGACGGTGGCCACGGAGACCCCGGCGCGCCGGGCGACGTCGACCATGGTTGCCATCCGCTGCGGTCCTCCGCGTCGAGGGGTCGTCGGGTCGTCGGGTCGGGGCACAGGATTCCTGGGGTGACCGGATTCCTGGGGCCACCGGATTCATGGGAGTCACCGGGCCGGGGGCCGTAACGTATCGCATCCGCGGGCCGACGTAAACGTTTGCGCAAGCGCTTACGTCCTCCCTGGGAGGCGGCGGCGAGCGGAGGGATCTGTGCCGGTATGGTCGGAGGGCCTTCACACCTCCAGGAGCCGTATATGTCCAGCCAGCCCGCCTCCCGCCGAACCGTGCTGTGCTGCGCCGCGCTGGCCGGAGCCGCCGGTCTCGGCGCGGCGGCCTGCTCCCCGGACGGTTCGGGCCAGAAGACGTCCTCGACGCCCACCGCCCCCGTCGAACTCGGCTCGGCCGGTGTCGTCCCGGTCGGCGGCGCCAAGATCTACCGCGAGCAGCGGGTGGTGGTCGCCCAGTCCGCCAAGGGCGAGTTCACGGCCTTCAGCGCGGTGTGCACCCACGCCGGATGCGTTGTCGACAGCGTCGAGGACGGCAAGATCAACTGCCCCTGCCACGGCAGCCAGTTCGACGCCCGCACCGGCAAGGTCCTCCAGGGGCCCGCGGAGAAGCCGCTGCCGTCGGTCCCGGTCACCGCGAAGGGCGGACGGCTCGTGGCGGGCCCCGACGCCTGAGCGGAGCGGGACGCCTGGGCGGGCCCGGCGCCTGAGCCAAGCCGGACGCCCGGGCGGGTCCGGCGCCTCGGCGGGCGCCCGGCGCGCCCCCGAGCGGCCGCGGAATCCCCAAATCCACTGGACCTCAGCCGACCACCTCCGAAGGCCCGGATGTGTCACTCCTCGCAAGTAGGGTGGTGACCATGGCCGACCCGAGCAGCTACCGCCCCAAGCCGGGACAGATCCCCGAGTCGCCGGGGGTCTACAAGTTTCGTGACGAGCACGGCCGGGTGATCTACGTAGGAAAGGCGAAGAGCCTGCGCCCGCGGCTCTCGTCGTACTTCCAGGACCTGGCGAACCTCCACCCGCGCACCCGGACCATGGTCACCACGGCCGCCGCCGTGGAGTGGACCGTGGTCTCCACCGAGGTCGAGGCCCTGCAGCTCGAGTACTCCTGGATCAAGGAGTTCGACCCCCGGTTCAACGTCAAATACCGTGACGACAAGAGCTACCCCTTCCTCGCCGTGACCCTGAACGAGGAGTTCCCCCGGGTCCAGGTGATGCGCGGCGCCAAGAAGAAGGGCGTGCGTTACTTCGGCCCTTACGGCCACGCCTGGGCCATCCGCGAGACCGTCGACCTGATGCTGCGCGTGTTCCCTGTCCGGACCTGCTCCGCCGGGGTGTTCAAGCGCTCCGCCCAGATCGGCCGCCCCTGTCTGCTCGGCTATATCGGCAAATGCTCGGCCCCCTGTGTCGGCCGTGTCACCGCCGAGGAGCACCGCGAACTCGCCGAGGAGTTCTGCGACTTCATGGCCGGCCGCACCGGCACCTATCTGCGCCGCCTGGAGCAGCGGATGCACGAGGCCGCCGAGGACATGGAGTACGAGAAGGCGGCCCGGCTCCGCGACGACATAGGGGCGCTCAAGCGCGCCATGGAGAAGAACGCGGTGGTTCTCGCCGACGCCACCGACGCCGATCTGATAGCGGTCGCCGAGGACGAGCTGGAGGCCGCCGTCCAGATCTTCCATGTGCGCGGCGGCCGGGTGCGCGGCCAGCGCGGCTGGGTCACCGACAAGGTCGAGGCCGTCGACACCGCCGGGCTGGTCGAGCACGCCCTGCAGCAGCTCTACGGGGAGGAGCGCGGCGACGCCGTCCCCAAGGAGGTCCTGGTGCCCGCCGTGCCGGACCCGGCCGAGCCGGTCACCCAGTGGCTCTCCGAGCGCCGGGGCTCCCTGGTCGATCTGCGCATCCCGCAGCGCGGCGACAAGAAGGACCTGATGCAGACCGTCCAGCGCAACGCCCAGCAGGCGCTCGCGCTGCACAAGACCAAGCGCGCCTCCGACCTCACCACCCGCTCCCGGGCGCTGGAGGAGATCGCCGAGGCCCTGGGGCTGGACTCCGCACCGCTGCGCGTCGAATGCTTCGACATCTCCCATCTCCAGGGAGATGACGTGGTGGCCTCCATGGTGGTTTTCGAGGACGGGCTCCCCCGTAAGAGTGAGTACCGCCGCTTCCAGATCAAGAGCTTCGCCGGGCAGGACGATGTCCGCTCCATGCATGAGGTCGTCAGCCGCCGCTTCCGGCGCTATCTGCTGGAGAAGCAGAAGACGGGGGAGTGGGAGGAGCAGGCCACCGGGGCCAGGGAAGATACGACGCAAGACACAGGGACCACCGGGCAGGCGCTCGGCGGTCCCTCCGACAGCACCTCCGAAGGACCCTCCGGCCCGATCGACGAGGAGGGCAGGCCGAAGCGGTTCGCCTACCCGCCCCAGCTCGTCGTGGTCGACGGTGGAAAGCCGCAGGTGGCCGCCGCCCAGCGGGCCCTGGACGAGCTCGGCGTCGACGATGTCGCCGTCTGCGGTCTCGCCAAGCGGCTCGAGGAGGTGTGGCTGCCGGACGAGGAGGACCCGGTGGTGCTGCCCCGCAGCAGCGAGGGGCTCTACCTCCTCCAGCGGGTCCGCGACGAGGCCCACCGCTTCGCCATCACCTACCAGCGCAGCAAGCGCGCCAAGTCGATGAAGGCCGGGCCGCTGGACACCGTTCCGGGCCTCGGTGACAGCCGTAAGCAGGCCCTGCTGAAGCACTTCGGCTCGGTCAAGCGGCTGCGCGCCGCCACGGTCGAGCAGATCTGCGAGGTGCCGGGCGTCGGCCGTAAGACGGCCGAGACGGTCGCCGCGGCGCTCGCCGGGTCCGCCCCGGCCGCGCCCGCCGTGAACACCGCCACAGGAGAGATCATTGAGGACGAGGCCGCCGGTGCGGCGTCCTCGTCGAACGGGGGGACCAGACCATGACCGGGCACGAGAACCATGGAGACGGAGCGCAGGTGAATACGGGCACGTCGGGCGAGCCCGCCGAGGCGGCGGCCATCCCCGAGCTGGTGATCATCTCTGGAATGTCCGGCGCGGGCCGCAGCACCGCCGCCAAATGTCTGGAGGACCTCGGCTGGTTCGTCGTGGACAACCTGCCGCCCGCGCTGATCCCCACCATGGTCGACCTGGGCGCCCGCTCCCAGGGCAATGTGGCCCGGATCGCCGTGGTGGTGGACGTCCGCGGCCGCCGCTTCTTCGACAACCTCCGCGAGTCCCTCGCCGACCTCGCCGCCAAGAGCGTCAAGCGGCGCGTGCTGTTCCTGGAGGCGTCCGACGAGGCCCTGGTGCGCCGCTTCGAGTCGGTGCGCCGCCCGCATCCCCTCCAGGGCGACGGCCGGATCGTGGACGGCATCGCCGCCGAGCGCGATCTGCTGCGCGAGCTGCGCGGCGACGCCGACCTGGTGATCGACACCTCCAGCCTCAACGTCCATGAGCTGCGCGCCAAGATGGACCCCCAGTTCGCGGGCGAGGAGGAGCCCGAGCTGCGGGCCACCGTGATGTCGTTCGGCTACAAGTACGGGCTGCCGGTCGATGCCGATCTGGTGGTGGACTGCCGCTTCCTGCCCAATCCGCACTGGGTCCCCGAGCTGCGCCCCTTCACCGGGCTCAACGAGGAGGTCTCCAGCTATGTCTTCAACCAGCCCGGGGCCAAGGAGTTCCTCGACCGCTACGCGGAGCTGCTCCAGCTCATCGCCGCGGGCTACCGCCGCGAGGGCAAGCGCTATGTGACCATCGCCATCGGCTGCACCGGCGGCAAGCACCGCAGTGTGGCGATGTCCGAGCGGCTCGCCCCGCGGCTGGCCGCCGAGGGAGTGGAGACCGTCATCGTCCACCGGGACATGGGGCGCGAGTGACCATTCGTACGAAGCGGCTGCGACGGCTGGTCGGAACACGGACCAGCCGGGGCGCGCAGCCCAAGGTCGTCGCACTCGGCGGCGGCATGGGCCTGTCCGCGTCGCTCGCCGCACTGCGCCGGATCACCGGCGACCTCACCGCCGTCGTCACCGTGGCCGACGACGGAGGCTCCAGCGGACGGCTCCGCGACGAGCTGGGCGTGCTGCCGCCCGGCGATCTGCGCAAGGCCCTGGCCGCGCTGTGCGGGGACGACGACTGGGGCCAGACCTGGGCGCGGGTCATCCAGCACCGCTTCATCAGCGAGGGCGAGCTGCACGGCCACGCGGTCGGCAATGTGCTGATCGTCGCCCTGTGGGAGCAGCTGGGCGACCATGTGAAGGCGCTCGACCTGGTCGGCAAGCTGCTGGGCGCCCATGGCCGGGTGCTGCCCATGTCGGCCGTCCCCCTGGAGCTCCAGGCGTATGTCCGGGGCCATGACCCGGCGCGCCCGGACGAGGTCTCCACCGTCGCCGGGCAGGCCACGGTGGCGCTGACCCGCGGCGAGGTGCAGTCGGTCCATCTGGTGCCGCACGATCCGCCGGCCGTCCCCGAGGCGGTCGAGGCGGTCATGGACGCCGACTGGGTGGTGCTGGGGCCCGGCTCCTGGTTCTCCTCCGTGATCCCGCATCTGCTGGTCCCCGATCTGCTCCAGGCCCTCACCGAGACCAAGGCCCGGCGGGTGCTGTCACTGAACCTCGCCCCTCAGCCGGGAGAAACCGATGGCTTCTCTCCGCAGCGTCATTTGGAGGTTTTGGCCCGACACGCCCCTAAACTCGCCTTCGACGTGGTGCTGGCCGATGAGGCCGCCGTCCCCGACCAGAGCAGTCTGTGCGACGCGGCCAAGCGGCTGGGCGGCACGGTCGAGCTGGCGCCGGTGGCCGCGACCGACGGTGCCCCGAAGCACGACCCGGAGCTTCTGGCGGCCGCGTACGACCGTATTTTTCGGATGCATGGAAGGATCGGCCCATGGCGATGACGGCAGCGGTGAAGGACGAAATCTCCCGGCTCCCCGTCACCCGGACCTGCTGCCGGAAAGCGGAGGTCTCGGCGATCCTGCGGTTCGCGGGCGGGCTGCACCTGGTCAGCGGGCGCATCGTGATCGAGGCGGAGCTGGACACCGGGATCGCGGCCCGCAGGGTGCGCAAGGACATCCTGGAGATCTTCGGGCACTCCTCGGATCTGGTGGTGATGGCCCCCGGTGGGCTGCGCCGCGGCAGCAGGTACGTGGTGCGGGTGGTGGCGGGCGGTGACCAGCTGGCGCGGCAGACCGGCCTGGTCGACGGCCGCGGCCGGCCGATCCGCGGACTGCCGCCGCAGGTCGTCTCCGGCGCCACCTGCGACGCCGAGGCCGCCTGGCGCGGGGCCTTCCTCGCCCATGGCTCGCTCACCGAGCCCGGCCGCTCGTCCTCCCTGGAGGTGACCTGCCCCGGTCCGGAGGCCGCGCTCGCGCTGGTCGGCGCCGCCCGTCGGCTGCAGATCGCCGCCAAGGCGCGCGAGGTGCGCGGGGTGGACCGGGTGGTCGTCCGGGACGGTGACGCCATCGGCGCGCTGTTGACGCGACTGGGGGCGCATGAGTCGGTCCTCGCCTGGGAGGAGCGGCGGATGCGGCGCGAGGTGCGGGCGACCGCCAACCGCCTCGCCAACTTCGACGACGCCAATCTGCGCCGCTCGGCCCGCGCCGCCGTCGCCGCCGGGGCCCGGGTGCAGCGCGCCCTGGAGATCCTGGCCGACGAGGTGCCCGAGCACCTCGCCGCGGCCGGCCGGCTGCGCATGGAGCACAAGCAGGCGTCCCTGGAGGAGCTGGGCGCCCTCGCCGACCCGCCGCTGACCAAGGACGCCGTCGCGGGCCGCATCCGCCGACTGCTGGCCATGGCCGACAAGCGCGCCCAGGACCTGGGCATCCCCGGCACCGAGTCCAGCCTCACCGAGGAGATGGCCGAGGGCATGGTCGGCTGACCGCCCCGAGAGCGGCCACTTGAGGGCCGCTGCCCCCAGAGCGGCCACCTCGAGAGCGACCTCCGCGAGAGCGGCTGCCCCGAGAGCGGCTGCCCCGAGAGCGACCGCCCGCGGAACGAGCGCCCCAAGAGCGGTCTCCCCCACAGCCGCACCGAAGCCGCACCCCGCGCCCCCGGATCACGTCGGCGATCCGGGGGCGTATGCGTCCCCGGGGTTGTGTTCGGACCGGTTCCGCGCGCCGCTGTTGACATGACCATGTGTCCTGACAAGTCTGGTGCGCCTGCGCACCCGCGGGTCTTCACACGACAGCCAGGGGGGCTGATGAAGCTCAGACGCACGGTGAGATCGAGCGGCGCGGTGGTGGCACTGGCCGCGTTGCTCCTGGGGGGACTGGCCGCGGCACCCGCGGCCCCCGCACAACCGCCGGCGAACCCCGCCGGCGACGGGCTGTCCGTATGGACCGCCCAGGTCACCAAGGGTCAGATTCCGCTGCTGCTGCGCGCCGGAGCGGACGGCACCGAACTGGGGCGGCAGGTGCCCGAGAAGGGCACCGGCCCGGTCGAGCTCTACCTCACCGGGAAGCAGGCCGCCGCACTGCGCGGCAAGGGCGTGCGGCTCACCGAGAAGAAGATCTCCGCCCGGACCGGCAACCGCCTGAAGGCCGCGGGCGACGGCGTCTTCCGCCCCTACAGCGGCGAGGGCGGGCTCCAGCAGGAGATCGTCGAAACCGGCCGGGCCCACCCCGGCCTCACCAAGGTCGTCAGCATCGGCAAGACCGGCCGCGGCAAGGACATCCTCGCCCTCAAGCTGAGCAAGGGCGCCGGGAAGACCCGGGACGGCAGCAAGCCGTCGGTGCTGTACATGTCCAATCAGCACGCCCGCGAGTGGATCACGCCGGAGATGACCCGCCGGCTGATGCACTACTACCTCGACAACTACGGCAAGGACGACCGCGTCACCCGGATCGTGGACCGTACCGAACTGTGGTTCGTCCTGTCCGCCAACCCGGACGGCTACGACTACACGCATCAGAGCCCGGACAACCGCCAGTGGCGCAAGAACCTGCGCGACAACAACGGCGACGGCAAGATCACCGCGGGCGACGGCGTCGACCTCAACCGCAACTTCGCCTACAAGTGGGGCTACGACAACGAGGGTTCGTCCGCCGACCCGGCCGACGAGACCTACCGCGGCCCCGCGCCCGGCTCCGAGCCGGAGACCAAGGCGCTGGACGCGTTCGAGAAGCGCATCGGCTTCACGTACGGCATCAACTACCACTCGGCCGCCGAACTGCTGCTCTACGGCGTCGGCTGGCAGGTCGCCACCCCGACCCCCGACGACGTCCTCTACAAGTCCCTGGCCGGCACCCCGGAGCACTCCGCGATCCCCGGGTACCACCCGCAGGTCTCCTCGGAGCTGTACACCACCAACGGCGAGGCCGACGGCCATGCGGCGAACGTCAACGGGATGATGATGTTCACCCCGGAGATGTCGACGTGTCAGACCGCCTCCGGCGTCGACCCGAACGACGCCTGGCAGCCGCGTGACTGCGCGTCCGTCTTCACCTTCCCCGACGACGAGAAGCTGATCGCGCAGGAGTTCACCAAGAACATCCCCTTCGCGCTCTCCGTCGCCGAGACCGCCGAGCACCCCGACCGGCCGGCCTCCTCCGTCGGCCTGACCGCGCCCGACTTCACCCCCGACGCCTTCACCACGTCCTACGCCCGCGGCGGCGACCAGGACGTCGCCGTCACCGTCCGCAAGAGTGTTCGCGACAAGAAGCTCAACTACCGCGTGGACGGCGGCCGCACCCGCACCGCCTCGCTGAAGGCGTGGAAGGGCGGCGAGACCTACGGCGGCGAGGACAACGTCCTCTTCGACCAGTACCGCGCCGCCGTCGAGGGCGCGGACCCCGGGCAGCGGGTCAAGGTCTGGTTCACCGGCCGTACGAAGAGCGGCAAGCGAACCGTCAGCGAGCCGTTCACCTACACCGTGGCCAAGCGGGCCCGCGCCGACACGCTGGTGATCGCCGAGGAGGGCGGCAGCTCCCCGGCCCGGCACACCGCCGCGTACACCGGGGCGCTGGCCGACAACGGCCGTAAGGCCGCCGTCTGGGACGTGGCCACCCAGGGGGCGCCGTCCGCGCTCGGGGTACTGAGCCACTTCAAGACCGTGCTCTGGTACACCGGCGCCGAACGGCCCGGCGGCCCGACCCTGCTCGCGGTGCGCGACTTCCTCAACGAGGGCGGCAAGCTGATCACCACCGGTGAGCGGGCGGGCGGCAGCTCCGAGGTGGGACCGGCCGATACGGATGACTTCAGCCAGTACTACCTGGGCGCCGACAGCCGGCTCACGCTGAAGTCGCCCACCGCCTTCCAGGGCGCCGGCGCGCTCGCGGGCACCGGCGCGCACCTCGGCGACGCCCCCGGCAACCCCCTGGACGCCGCGGGCGCCTACACGGTCACCTCCGATGTGCTGCCGCCGAAGGACTTCCCCCAGTTCCGCAGCGCGGGCGCGGGCGCGTACCCGGGCACGCGCACCCCGTACCAGCCCTATGAGGGCGACTGGATGGCGGCCGCGAGCCACCGTGACAACTCCTGGATGCGGCTGTCCCGTACGGTCGACCTGACCGGTGTGGCCGCCGCCGACAAACCGGCCCTGGGCTTCCAGCTGAGCTTTGACACCGAGCCCGGCTACGACCATGTGGTCATCGAGGCGCACACCGCGGGCCAGGACGACTGGACCACCCTCCCCGACGCGAACGGCGGTTCCTCCACTCAGGTGCCCACCGAGTGCGAGGCGGGCTTCCTGCTCAATCTGCACCCGTTCCTGAAGCACTACCTGACCCCCGGCGACGACGGCTGCGGCGCACAGGGCAGCACCGGAGCCTGGAACAGCCTGACCGGCTCCTCCGAGGGGTGGCGGCCGGTCTCCGTGGACCTGAGCGGCTACGCGGGCAAGAAGGTCGAGCTGGCCGTCTCGTACATCACCGACCCGGGCACCGGCGGCCGGGGTGCCTTCGTGGACGGCACCGAGTTCACCGTCGGCGGCACCGCCGAGGACTCCGAGGGCTTCGAGACCGCGCTCGGCCCCTGGACGGTCTCGGGGGCGCCGGAGGGGAGCCCGGCGAACTCGGGGGACTGGTCCCGCTCCCGGGAGCTCTTCCACACCGTCGCGGGCGTCACCACCCGGGACACCGTGCTGCTGGGCTTCGGCCTGGAGCATGTCCCGGACGCCGCCCAGAGGGCCCGGCTGGTGGCCGACGCGCTACGTGCGCTGCGTCGTTGACAGCGCGTGACAAATCGTGACTGAATCGGCGGTCCGTACCACTTTCCGGTGGTCATGGGCCGCCGATGCCAATGTCACGTACGTCCCGTGATAGCGGTAGGGTCGGAGGCGGTCGGGGACATCCCATATACGTTCGCCGGCGTTCCAGACCGGCACACCAACGAGGAGATCGGTTCGTGACGATCCGCGTAGGCATCAACGGCTTTGGCCGCATCGGTCGCAACTACTTCCGCGCGCTCCTTGAGCAGGGCGCGGACATCGAGATCGTCGGTGTCAACGACCTGACCGATAACGCCACCCTGGTGCACCTGCTGAAGTACGACACCATCCTCGGCCGGCTGAAGCACGAGGTCAGCCACACTGAGGACACCATCACGGTGGGCAACCAGACCTTCAAGACGATGGCCGAGCGCGACCCGGCGGCCCTTCCGTGGGGCGAGCTCGGCGCCGACATCGTGGTGGAGTCCACCGGCATCTTCACCAAGCGCGAGGACGCCGCCAAGCACCTCGCCGCAGGCGCCAAGAAGGTCCTGATCTCCGCGCCCGCCAAGGACGAGGACATCACGATCGTGATGGGCGTCAACAACGACAAGTACGACCCGGCGAACCAGCACGTCATCTCCAACGCCTCCTGCACCACCAACTGTGTGGCGCCGATGGCCAAGGTCCTCGACGAGAACTTCGGCATCGTCAAGGGCATGATGACGACGGTCCACGCGTACACCAACGACCAGCGCATCCTGGACTTCCCGCACAAGGACCTGCGTCGCGCCCGCGCGGCGGCGGAGAACATCATTCCGACCTCCACCGGTGCCGCCAAGGCCACCGCGCTGGTCCTCCCGCAGCTCAAGGGCAAGCTGGACGGCATCGCGATGCGCGTCCCGGTCCCGACCGGCTCGGTCACCGACCTCGTCCTGGAGCTCGACCGCGAGGTCACCAAGGACGAGATCAACACCGCCTTCCAGAAGGCCGCCGAGGGTCAGCTCAAGGGCATCCTGGAGTACACCGAGGACCCGATCGTCTCCTCGGACATCGTCAACTGGCCCGCGTCCTGCACCTTCGACTCCTCCCTGACCATGGTCCAGGGCAAGCAGGTCAAGGTCGTCGGCTGGTACGACAACGAGTGGGGCTACTCCAACCGCCTCGTCGACCTGACCGTCTTCGTCGGCGAGCGGCTCTGACCCCCGTCCCGATGAGCTAGGAATGGGGCCCGCTACGACGGCGTCGTAGCGGGCCCCGATCCATGATCAAGGAGTCATCTCTGTGAAGACGATTGACGATCTTCAGGTCGCCGGGCAGCGGGTCTTCGTCCGCGCCGATCTGAACGTCCCGCTCGACGGCGAGACGATCACCGACGACGGCCGGATCCGCGCCGCCGTCCCGACGATCAACAAGCTCCTGGACCGGGGCGCCAGGGTGATCGTCGCCTCGCACCTGGGCCGTCCCAAGGGCGCCCCGGACCCCCAGTACTCGCTCGCCCCCGTCGCCCGGCGGCTCGGCGAACTCCTCGGCAAGCAGGTCGCCTTCGCGACCGACACCGTGGACGAGAGCGCTCAGGCGACCGTGGCGGCGCTCGGCGACGGCGAGGTCGCGCTGCTGGAGAACCTGCGCTTCAACGCCGGCGAGACCAGTAAGGACGACGCCGAGCGCGGCGCCTTCGCCGACCGGCTCGCCGCCCTCGCCGACCTCTACGTGGGCGACGGCTTCGGCGCGGTCCACCGTAAGCACGCCTCCGTGTACGATCTCCCGGCCCGGCTGCCGCACGCCGCGGGCGAGCTGATCGCCACCGAGCTCTCGGTCCTGAAGAAGCTCACCGAGGACGTCAAGCGGCCCTACGCGGTCGTCCTCGGCGGCGCCAAGGTCTCCGACAAGCTCGGCGTCATCGACCACCTGCTGGAGAAGGCCGACCGCATCCTGATCGGCGGCGGCATGGCCTACACCTTCCTCAAGGCCCAGGGCCATGAGGTCGGCGGCTCGCTGCTGCAGGAGGACCAGGTCCCGGCGGTCCAGGACTATCTGCGCCGGGCCAAGGAGCGCGGCGTGGAGTTCGTGCTCCCGGTCGATGTCACGGCCGCGTCCGAATTCCCGGACCTGAAGACCAAGGCCCCCGCGAACCCGCGGGTCGTCGCCGCCGACGCGATTCCGGCCGATCTTCAAGGGCTGGACATCGGCCCGGAGACCCGCAAGCTGTACGCCTCGAAGCTGGCCGACGCGGCCACCGTCTTCTGGAACGGCCCGATGGGCGTCTTCGAGCACCCCGACTTCGCCGAGGGCACCCGGGCCGTGGCCCAGGCGCTCCTGGACAGCCCGGCCTTCACCGTGGTCGGCGGCGGCGACTCCGCCGCGGCCGTACGCATCCTGGGCTTCGACGAGAACGCTTTCGGCCACATCTCGACCGGCGGTGGAGCGAGCCTCGAATACCTCGAGGGCAAGACGCTCCCCGGCCTCGCCGCACTGGAGGACTGAACACTGTGAGTGACCGTACGCCGCTGATGGCGGGCAACTGGAAGATGAACCTCAACCACCTCGAGGCCATCGCCCACGTCCAGAAGCTCGCCTTCGCACTCGCCGACAAGGACTACGAGGCCGTGGAGGTCGCGGTGCTGCCGCCCTTCACCGATCTGCGGTCGGTGCAGACCCTGGTCGACGGCGACAAGTTGAAGATCAAGTACGGCGCCCAGGACATCTCCGCGCACGACTCCGGCGCCTACACCGGCGAGATCTCCGGCGCGATGCTGTCCAAGCTCAAGTGTGCCTTCGTCGTCGTCGGACACTCGGAGCGGCGCCAGTACCACTGCGAGTCCGACGAGCTCTGCAACGCCAAGGTCAAGGCGGCCTTCCGCCATGACCTCACCCCGATCCTGTGCGTCGGCGAGGGCCTCGAGGTCCGTAAGGCGGGCAACCAGGTCGCCCACACCCTCGCGCAGGTGGACGGCGGTCTCAAGGACATCCCCGCCGAGCAGGCCGAGACCATCGTGATCGCCTACGAGCCGGTCTGGGCGATCGGCACCGGCGAGGTGGCGACCCCCGAGGACGCCCAGGAGGTCTGCGGGGCCATCCGCGGCCGGCTGGCCGAGCTGTACGGCCAGGAGGTCGCCGACAAGGTCCGGATCCAGTACGGCGGCTCGGTGAAGTCCGGGAACGTCGCCGCGATCATGGCCCAGCCGGATGTGGACGGCGCCCTGATCGGCGGTGCGGCGCTGGACGCGGACGAATTCGTCAAGATCGTTCGTTTCCGCGACCAGTGAGTAGGCCCTAGCGCGCGCGTCGTCGTACCCTGTCGGGGGTCGAGGCGGTGGGAATCGCACCGTCCGGCCCCCGACGTCCGTACAAGCCCGAGAAGGTTGGTCCAGCTGTGATCATGGGGTTTTCGATCGCCCTCATCATCTTCAGCCTGCTGCTGATGATGTTGGTGCTCATGCACAAGGGGAAGGGCGGCGGCCTGTCCGACATGTTCGGTGGCGGCATGCAGTCCTCGGTGGGCGGCTCCTCGGTCGCCGAGCGCAACCTGGACCGCATCACCGTGGTGGTCGGGCTGCTGTGGTTCGTCTGCATCGTCGTGCTCGGGCTGCTGATGAAGCTCGACTGAGGCTCCGGCGGGGCCCGCTGAGGGCCCGGCCGACGCCCGATAACTGACGTACCGTCGTCAGCGGGGCCCATATGCGGCCTATGATGGCATGGCGTCCTCGGGGACGGGTGTAACTCCTCTCACTGGACGCGCGTTGGGCCTTACGTAGACTGGGGCGCCGGGCGGCGAAGCTGCCAATCGAGGCTTCGCGGCACCATCACGCAGGGAGTTACGACCGTGGCAAGTGGCAACGCGATCCGTGGAAGCCGGGTCGGAGCGGGGCCGATGGGAGAGGCCGAGCGAGGCGAATCGGCGCCGCGCCTGCGCATCTCCTTCTGGTGCTCGAACGGACATGAGACCGTGCCGAGCTTCGCCAGCGATGCGCAGATCCCTGACACGTGGGACTGCCCCCGCTGTGGCTTCCCGGCCGGCAAGGACCGGGACAACCCGCCGGACCCGCCGCGCACCGAGCCGTACAAGACGCATCTGGCGTACGTACGGGAGCGGCGCAGCGACGCCGACGGCGAGGCGATCCTCGCCGAGGCACTCGCCAAGCTCCGGGGCGAGATCTAGACACCGAACGCGGTACGACGGCCCGGCCGGGCACCTCCTGTGAGGGGTGCGCGGCCGGGCCGTTGTCAGTGGTGCGGGCTACGGTCATGGGGTGCTCGATCACCGGGGGGAGCCGTCGGAGCCGTCCCGCCGGGCGGGGTGGATGCGGAGGGGGATGTCATGGCCGCGGTGGACGCCGGTGAGCTGGGCGCCGGAAAACCGGCGGTGCCCGCGTGGCGCGGGGGGTTCGGGCGGCTGTGGGCGGCCGCGGTCGTCTCCCGGTTCGGGGACGCCCTGCGGGGTGCGGCGCTGCCGCTGCTGGCCGTCTCGCTGACCGATTCGCCGGTGCTGGTCTCGCTCGTGACCGCCTGCGGCTTTCTGCCCTGGCTGCTGTTCGGGCTGATCGGCGGGGCGATCGCCGACCGGGTGGACCAGCGGCGGGCGATGTGGGCGGTGGACGGCGCGCGGGCCGTCCTGATGGCGGGGTTCGCCGTCGCGGTCTGGCTGGATAAGGCCACCATCGGGCTGCTGCTCGCCCTCGCCTTCGCCCTGACCACGCTGCAGACCCTGTTCGACAACGCGGCCACGGCGCTGCTGCCCTCGGTGGTCGGGCAGGAGGCGCTCAGCAGGGCCAACGCCCGGCTGATGACCGGGCAGGAGGTCATGGGCCGGTTCGTGGGCGCCCCGCTGGTGCCGGTGCTGCTGGGTCTCGGCGCCGCGATGCCGTTCGCGGCGGACGCGGTCACCTATCTCGCCGCGGCCGTGCTGGTCGCCTCGCTGGGGGTGACGCCCCCTCAGCGGGCCCCGCGCCCGCCGGGCGGATCGCTGCGGCGCGATATCGCCGAGGGCCTGGCCGTGCTGTGGCGGGACCGGACGCTGCGGGCGCTGTGCGCCTCCACCACGCTGTGCAATATCGGCATCGGCGCGCTCATCGCCACCCTCGTGCTGCACATCACCGGCTGGCTGGGCGCGGGGAACACCGGCTATGCGGCCGTCATCACCGTGTACGGCATCGGGAGTGTGATCGGCGGGCTGGTGGCCGCCCGGCTCACCGAGAAGCTGGGCCGCGCCCGTGCCCTCGTGGTGTGCGGCACCGCGCAGATCGGCGCCCTGGTCGTCCTCGGGGCGATACGGAGCCTGCCGGCCGCGGTCGCCGCCATGGGCCTCTTCGGCTTCGCGGGAATCGTCTGGAACGTGACCGAGGTGACGATGATGCAGCAGAGCAGCCCCGACGGGGCGCTGGGGCGGGTGAGTTCCGCCTTCCGCACCCTGTCGATCGCGGGCACCCCGCTCGGCGCGCTGCTGGGCGGGGTGATGGCCGAGGCGTGGGGGCTCAACACCCCCGCGCTGGGGTCCGCGGCGCTCTTCGTCTGCGGGGTGGCGGCCCTCGTTCCGGGAATGCGGTCCGTCATCAATTAGGTTGGTGGCCACGGGGGCCAGGCACCGACGAGAAGTGGGCTGATGTCCGAGATGACCATGGAAGGCCGCACCAGGCTGGACCAGCTGCCGGAATGGCATGCGCTGGCCGCACACCGCAAGGAGATGGGCGACGCGCATCTGCGCGACCTGTTCGCGGGCGACCCTGAGCGCGGGCGCCGCCTCACCCTTCAGGTCGGCGATCTCCACGTCGACTACTCCAAGCACCTGGTGACCGACGAGACCCTGCGGCTGCTGCGCGAGCTGGCCCGGGCCACCAAGGTGGCCGAGCTGCGGGACGCCATGTTCCGCGGTGAGCGGATCAACACCACCGAGGACCGCGCGGTGCTGCATATCGCGCTGCGCGCACCGCACTCCGCGGAGATCAAGCTGGACGGCGAGGACGTCGTCGGCGAAGTGCACGCCGTGCTCACCAAGATGGCCGTCTTCACCGACCGCATCAGGTCCGGCGACTGGACCGGCCACACCGGCAAGCGGATCAAGAACGTCGTCAACATCGGCATCGGCGGCTCCGATCTGGGCCCGAAGATGGCGTACGAGGCGCTGCGCGCCTATTCCGACCGCTCGATGACCTTCCGGTTCGTCTCCAATGTGGACGGCGCGGATATGCACGAGGCGGTGCGCGACCTGGACCCGGCCGAGACGCTGTTCATCGTCGCCTCCAAGACCTTCACCACCGTCGAGACCATTACCAACGCCCTCTCCGCCCGCGACTGGCTGCTGACCGGGCTGCGGGCCGGTGAGGAGGCCGTCGCCAAGCACTTCGTGGCGGTGTCGACCAATGCGGAGAAGGTCGCCGAGTTCGGCATCGACACCGACAACATGTTCGGGTTCTGGGACTGGGTCGGCGGGCGCTATTCGTATGACTCGGCCATCGGCCTCTCCCTGATGGTCGCCATCGGCCCGGACTGCTTCCGCGAGATGCTGGCCGGCTTCCATCTGGTCGACGAGCACTTCGCCAGCGCCCCGCCGGAGGAGAACGTCCCCCTGCTGATGGGCCTGTTGGGCATCTGGTACGACAATTTCCATGACGCCCAGGCGCATGCCGTCCTGCCGTACAGCCACTATCTGTCGAAGTTCACCGATTATCTGCAGCAGCTGGACATGGAGTCCAACGGCAAGTCCGTGGACCGGGACGGCAACCGCGTCGGCTGGCAGACCGGCCCGATCGTCTGGGGCACTCCCGGCACCAATGGCCAGCACGCCTACTACCAGCTGCTCCACCAGGGCACCAAGCTGGTCCCGGCCGATCTGATCGGCTTCGCCCGGCCGGTGAAGGATCTGCCTCCCGGGCTGGAGTCCCATCACGACCTGCTGATGGCCAACCTCTTCGCCCAGGGCCAGGCGCTGGCCTTCGGCAAGACCTCCGAGGAGGTCGCCGCCGAGGGGGTGCCCGAGGAGCTGGTGCCGCACAAGACCTTCCCGGGCAACCGCCCCACCACCACCATCCTCGCCTCCGAGCTCACCCCGTCGGTGCTGGGCCAGTTGGTCGCCCTCTATGAGCACAAGGTCTTCGTCCAGGGCGCCGTCTGGAACATCGACTCCTTCGACCAGTGGGGAGTGGAGCTGGGCAAGGTGCTCGCCAAGCGCGTCGAGCCCGCCCTGACCGAGGGCGCCGAGGTGCCCGGTCTGGACACCTCCACCGAGCATCTGGTGGCCACCTACCGCTCGCTGCGCGGCCGCTGAGGTCCCGAGGCACGGGAAGAGCACGAGGAGCGCCTGAGCGCTCGGCCGGATGCGCCGGGATGTGCCGTCGTTCGTCCGCGGCTGTGCCGTGGCTGGTCCCACGCGGCGGAGCCGCATATCGACACAGCCCCGCGCCCCTTCGGGGCGCACCCGAACCGCGCCGGACTGCATCGAGGCCGCTTGGAGCACTGGAGCACCTAGAGCACGGAACAGCACAGAAAACGCGACGATCCCCCGGGCGCCCGAGGCGCGCGGGGGATCGTGTGCGAGAGGAGGGTTACGGCGACGCCGGGGGATACAGCTCGCGCGGCAGACCCGCCGCCGCGGCCCGGTCCAGCAGCCACAGCGTGCGGCGGCGGCCGTACGCACCCGCCGCCGGAGCCTGCAGCTCCCCGGCACCCGACAGGGCTATCGTGACCGCCCTCGCCTTGTCCTCACCGGCCGCCAGCAGCCACACTTCCTGTGCCGCGCGGATCGCGGGCAGGGTCAGCGAGATCCGCACGGGCGGCGGTTTGGGCGCGCCGCGCACCCCGACCACCATCCGCTCGGTCTCCCGGACGGCGGGCAGCTCGGGGAAGAGCGAGGCCACATGGGTGTCCGGGCCGACGCCCAGCAGCAGCACGTCGAACGACGGCACCGCGCCGTGGTTCTCCGGCCGCGCGGCCCGGGCCAGCTCGGCGGCGTACGCCTCGGCCGCGGCGTCCACGTCGCCGCCGTGAGGCCCGTCGGACGCGGGCATCGCGTGCACCCGCGCCGGGTCCAGCTCCACCTCGTCCAGCAGCGCCTCGCGGGCCTGGGTGACATTGCGGTCGGGGTGGCCCTCCGGCAGGAATCGCTCATCGCCCCACCACAGGTCCAGCCGCGACCAGTCGACCGCGTCGCGCGCCGGGGAGGCGGCGAGCGCGGCCAGCAGGCCGTTGCCGTTGCGCCCGCCGGTCAGGACGACCGAGGCGGAGCCACGGGTGGCCTGGGCGTCCACGATCTTCGTGATCAGCCGGGCCGCCGCGGCCTGGGCCATCAGCTCCTTGTCGCGGTGGACGACCACCTGTGGTGCGGTCACTTGTCCGCCTTCCCGTCCGCCTTCCGCTCCTGGGCCTTCGCCGGAGGGTGAGGCTTCGGAGCCGGCGGCTGTGCCGGTGCCTGCGGCGGGTTCTTCGGCGAACCGGGCGCGTGCTCCGGCGGCGCCTCCGGGTCCCGGGTCGGCAGTGGCGGCCGGTCCGGCCCCGGTGCCACCTCGGTCGCCGGGGCGGCCTTGGCGTCCCGCTCCAGCGTGCCCACGCCGCCCTTGCCCAGCTTGTTCACGCCGAACTTCACCGACGACGCGTAGATCTCGTCGGGGTCCAGCCGGCGCAGCTCCTCGGCGATCAGCTCCGACATCTCACGCCGCTGCAGCGCCACATGCCGGTCGGGCTGGCCCGGCATCGCCAGCTCGGCCAGCGAGCCGTTCGCCCGGTCCAGGCAGATCACGCCGTCGGCCGTCTCCAGCCGCACCGCGGTGAGCCCGGGGCCCTCCGAGACCTGCCGGTTCACCGGCACCCCCAGCCGCTCGGCGAGCCACAGCGCGAGCAGCTCGCTGCTCGGGTTGTACGCCTCGCCCTCGACGACCGCGGAGGTGATCGAGGAGTGCCGCTGGTCCAGGGCGGCGGCCAGGACGCTGCGCCACGGGGTGATCCGGGTCCAGGCCAGATCGGTGTCGCCCGGGGTGTAGGTCGCGGCCCGCAGCCCCAGGGCCGCGACCGGGTCCTCGGTGGCCTGGGCGTCGGTGATCCGGCGCTGGGCCAGCTGTCCGAGCAGGTCCTCGCTGGGGTGCTCCGGGGCGTCCTCCGGCCACCACACCACCACCGGGGCATCCGGCAGCAGCAGGGGCAGGACCACCGAGTAGGCGTGGTTGGCGAGCTCGCCGTGCAGCCGCAGCAGCACCGTCTCGCCGGTGCCGGTCTCGCCGCCGACCCGCACCTCGGCGTCCATCCGGGCCATCTTGCGGTCGCGCGGCGACCGGCCCGGACGCTTGATGACGACCAGGATGCGCGAGGGGTGTTCCTTGGACGCCTCGCTGGCCGCCCTCAGCGCGTCGTAGTGATTGCCCTCGTCGGTGACGATGACGAGGGTCAGCACCATGCCCACGGCCGGCGTGCCGGTGGACCGGCGCGCCTGGATCAGAGCGGAGTTGATCCGGCTGGACGTGGTGTCCGTGAGATCGATGTTCATGGCCGCCGCCAGCTCCGTCCGTCTCGTGCGAGCATCTCGTCCGCGGCTTTCGGCCCCCAGGTCCCGGCCGTGTACTGCTCGGGCCTGCCGTGCTTCTCCCAGTACTCCTCGATCGGGTCGAGGATCCGCCAGGACTGCTCGACCTCCTCATGGCGGGGGAAGAGATTCGCCTCGCCCAGCAGGACATCGAGCAGCAGCCGCTCGTACGCCTCGGGGCTGGACTCGGTGAAGGACTCGCCGTACTGGAAGTCCATCGTCACGTCCCGGATCTCCATGGAGGTGCCGGGCACCTTGGAGCCGAACCGGATGGTGACGCCCTCGTCCGGCTGCACCCGGATGACCAGGGCGTTCTGCCCGAGTTCCTGGGTGTCGGTGGCGTCGAAGGGGGAGTGCGGGGCGCGCTGGAAGACCACCGCGATCTCGGTGACCCGCCGCCCCAGCCGCTTGCCGGCGCGCAGGTAGAAGGGGACACCCGCCCAGCGGCGGTTGTCGATCTCCAGCTTGATCGCGGCGTAGGTGTCGGTCTTCGAGTGGGGGTCGATGCCCTCCTCCTCGAGATAGCCGCGCACCTCCTGGCCGCCCTGCCAGCCGGGGGCGTACTGTCCGCGGACCGTGTGCTTGCCCAGGTCCCTGGGCAGCTTGACCGCCCGCAGCGCCTTCAGCTTCTCGGTGACCAGGGAGGACGCCTCGAAGGAGGCGGGCTCCTCCATGGCGGTCAGCGCGAGGAGCTGCAGCAGGTGGTTCTGGATGACGTCACGGGCCGCGCCGATGCCGTCGTAGTAGCCCGCGCGCCCGCCGATGCCGATGTCCTCGGCCATGGTGATCTGCACATGGTCGACGTACGACCGGTTCCAGATCGGCTCGAACATCGTGTTGGCGAAGCGCAGCGCCATGATGTTCTGGACCGTCTCCTTGCCCAGGTAGTGGTCGATCCGGAAGACATCACCGGGCCGGAAGACCTCGTGGACGACCTGGTTGAGCTCCTGGGCGCTCTTCAGGTCGTGGCCGAAGGGCTTCTCGATGACCGCGCGCCGCCAGGAGTCGCCCTGCCCCTGCGACAGCCCGTGCTTCTTGAGCTGCTGGACGACGGTGGGGAAGAACTTCGGCGGGACCGACAGATAGAAGGCGAAGTTCCCGCCGGTGCCGCGCGCCTTGTCGAGCTCCTCTATGGTCGCCCGCAGGGTCGTGAACGCCTCGTCGTCGGAGAACTCGCCGGGTACGAAGCGGAACCCCTCGGCCAGCTGCTGCCAGACCTCCTCGCGGAACGGGGTCCGCGCGTACTCCTTGACCGCGTCATGCACGACCTGGGTGAAGTCCTCGTCCTCCCAGTCGCGGCGGGCGAAGCCGACCAGCGAGAAGCCCGGCGGCAGCAGCCCGCGGTTGGCCAGGTCGTAGATGGCGGGCATCAGCTTCTTACGGGACAGATCGCCCGTGACGCCGAAGATCACGAGGCCGGACGGCCCCGCGATGCGCGGGAGCCGTCGGTCTCGTGGGTCACGCAGCGGATTGCTGCTGGTCACGGTTTCACGCCTCCGAGGGTGCGAGGCGCTTGAGCTCCGCCTCGGTGGACTTCAGCAGGTCGTTCCAGGAGGACTCGAACTTCTCGACGCCCTCGTCCTCGAGGACCTGGACGACCTCGTCGTAGGAGATCCCGATCCCGGCCAGCGCCTCGATGTCGGCCTTGGCCTGCTCGTAGGTGCCGCGCACGGTGTCGCCGCGGATCTCGCCGTGGTCGGCGACCGCCTCCAAGGTGGCCTCCGGCATGGTGTTGACGGTGCCGGGAGCCACCAGCTCCTCGACGTACATGGTGTCCTTGTACGCCGGGTCCTTGACGCCGGTCGAGGCCCACAGCGGACGCTGCTTGTTGGCGTTCGCCCGGTCCAGGGCGGCCCAGCGGTCGGAGCTGAAGACCTCCTCGTACGCCTGGTACGCGAGGCGGGCGTTGGCGATGGCGGCCTTGCCGCGCAGCGCCTTGGCCTCATCGGTGCCGAGCTTGTCGATGCGCTTGTCGATCTCGGTGTCCACGCGGGAGACGAAGAAGGACGCCACCGAGTGGATCTTCTGCAGGTCCAGGCCCGCGGCCTTGGCCTTCTCCAGACCGGCCAGGAAGGCGTCCATGACCGCGCGGTACCGCTCCAGGGAGAAGATCAGCGTGACATTGACGCTGATGCCCAGGCCGATCACCTCGGTGATCGCGGGCAGCCCCGCCTCGGTCGCCGGGATCTTGATGAAGGTGTTGGGCCGGTCCACCAGCCAGGCCAGCTGCTTGGCCTCGGCGATGGTGGCGGCCGTGTTGTGGGCCAGGCGCGGGTCGACCTCGATGGAGACCCGGCCGTCCTGGCCGCCCGTCGCGTCGTACACCGGCCGGAGGATGTCGGCCGCGTCGCGGACGTCCGCCGTGGTGATCATGCGGACGGCTTCCTCGACGGTGAGCCTGCGGACCGCGAGGTCGGCCACCTGCTGCTGGTAGCCCTCACCGCTGGAGATCGCCTTCTGGAAGATCGACGGGTTGGTGGTGACGCCTACGACATGCTGCTGGTCGATCAGCTCGGCCAGGTTGCCGGAGGTGATCCTCTTGCGGGAGAGGTCGTCGAGCCAGATCGCGACGCCTTCGTCGGCCAGCCGCTTGAGTGCGTCTGTCATGGGGTGTGTTCTCCTACTCGTCGCTACTAAGTCGTCTGCGGGGTGTCAGCGCCCTGCGGCGTCGAGAGATTCGCGGGCGGCGGTCACCACGGCCTCGGCAGTGAGGCCGAACTCCCGGAAGAGCACCTTGTAGTCGGCGGAGGCGCCGAAGTGCTCCAGCGAAACGATGCGGCCGGCCTCGCCGACGTAGCGGTGCCAGGTCAGGCCGATACCCGCCTCGACGGCCACGCGGGCCTTGACGGACGGCGGCAGCACTGTCTCCCGGTACCCCCTGTCCTGCTCCTCGAACCACTCGACCGAGGGCATTGACACGACGCGGGTCGGAACCCCGGCGGCCTGGAGCTGCTCACGCGCCTCCACGGCGAGCTGCACCTCCGAACCGGTGCCGATGAGGATGACCTGCGGCTCGCCGCCCTCGGCCTCGAAGAGGACGTAACCGCCCTTGGCGGCGTCCTCACTGGCCTCGTAGGTCGGCACGTTCTGCCGGGTCAGCGCGAGGCCGTGCGGAGCCGGGTTCGCGCTGTGGCGGCGGGTGATCTCGCGCCAGGCGATGGCCGTCTCGTTGGCGTCGGCCGGGCGGACCACGTTCAGGCCCGGGATGGCGCGCAGCACCGAGAGGTGCTCCACCGGCTGGTGGGTCGGGCCGTCCTCGCCGAGGCCGATGGAGTCGTGCGTCCACACGTAGGTGACCGGCAGCTTCATCAGCGCGGCGAGCCGGACGGCCGGGCGCATGTAGTCGGAGAAGACCAGGAAGGTGCCGCCGTAGACACGGGTGTTGCCGTGCAGCGCGATGCCGTTCATGGTCGAGCCCATGGCGTGCTCGCGGATGCCGAAGTGCACGGTGCGGCCGTACGGGTCGGCCTCCGGCAGCGGGTTGCCCTTCGGGAGGAAGGATGAGGACGCGTCGATCGTGGTGTTGTTGGAGCCCGCGAGGTCGGCGGAGCCGCCCCACAGCTCGGGCAGCACCCCGCCGAGCGCCTTGAGCACCTGGCCGGACGCCTTACGGGTGGCGACGTCCTTGCCCGGCTCGAAGACCGGCAGCGCGGACTCCCAGCCCTCGGGCAGCTCGCCCGCGCTGATCCGGTCGAACAGGGCGGCCCGCTCGGGGTTGGCGTTCCGCCACTCCTGGACCTTCTTGTCCCAGGCGGCGTGCGCCTGGCGGCCACGGTCGACCAGGGCGCGGGTGTGGTTGATGACGTCCGTGTCGACCGCGAAGTGCTGCTCGGGGTCGAAGCCCAGGACGCGCTTGGTGGCGGCGACCTCGTCGGCGCCCAGCGCCGAGCCGTGCGACGCCTCGGTGTTCTGCGCGTTCGGAGCGGGCCAGGCGATGATCGTACGGGCCGCGATGATCGAGGGGCGCTCGGTCTCGGCCTGCGCCGCCTTGAGCGCCGCGTACAGCGCGTGGATGTCGAAGTCGCCGCTCTCGGCCTGCTCGATGCGCTGGACGTGCCAGCCGTACGCCTCGTAGCGCTTCAGCACGTCCTCGGAGAGCGCGGTCGCGGTGTCGCCCTCGATCGAGATGTGGTTGTCGTCGTACAGCGCGACGATGTTGCCCAGCTTCTGGTGGCCGGCCAGCGAGGACGCCTCGGCGGAGATGCCCTCCTCCAGGTCGCCGTCGGAGACGATCGCCCAGATGGTGTGGTCGAACGGAGAGGCGCCCTCGGGCGCCTCCGGGTCGAACAGGCCACGCTCGTAGCGGGCGGCCATCGCCATGCCCACCGCGTTGGCGATGCCCTGGCCCAGGGGGCCGGTGGTGGTCTCGACACCGGTGGTGTGGCCGTACTCCGGGTGGCCCGGGGTCTTGCTGCCCCAGGTGCGGAACGACCGCAGATCCTCGAGCTCCAGCCCGAAGCCCGCCAGGTACAGCTGGACGTAGAGGGTCAGGCTGGTGTGCCCCGGAGACAGCACGAAGCGGTCGCGGCCCGTCCACTCCGCGTCGGAGGGGTCGTGCCGCATCAGCTTCTGGAAGAGCAGGTAGGCGGCGGGTGCGAGGCTCATGGCCGTGCCAGGGTGGCCGTTACCGACCTTCTGTACGGAGTCCATGGCCAGGACCCGGGCCGTGTCGACGGCCTGCCGGTCCAGATCGGTCCACTCGAGGTCTGTGGTAGTCGGCTTGGTGCTCACCCTGAGTCAGGGCTCCTCTCCACAATGTCGAAATCCGGTGACCGTATGTGCACCGGCGATGTCGAGCCTACCCCTGGAACAACGGTCATCTTTTCGAGTTCCACTCAACGGGATAAGGAACGAATTCCGAGGTGGCCGCATTCCCTCCGGGGCCCGTCCGGATGGCGTCCCGGGCCCTACGGAAGGGGCCGTTCCGGGCCGTGCCCGGCCCGCCGTCCGCCGGGCGCCGCCGCCTCGCGGGTGCCTTGCGGGCGCCTTGCGGGCGCCTTACGGTGCCCCTTCAACACGAGGGACCCCGGCGGCGGGCGGCGTATCCGCTACGTCTAGAGTGGCGTGGTACGCGCAAGTCTTTACCGGCTCTTCATGTCCGGTGCTTGCTGGTTCTTGCTTCCACCAGGGGTGTGCGTGACGGCCGTCGAATCCCGTCCTGCGGGGGTGCTCGAGACGAGCGAAACGAGCTCCGGTCACCGGCCGTTCGGGGCCCGTGTCATGGCGTTCGTGGCGCTGACCAAGCCGCGCGTCATCGAACTGCTGCTGATGACGACCGTGCCGGTCATGTTCCTGGCCGCCCAGGGCGTCCCGGATCTGTGGCTGGTGGTCGCGACCTGTGTCGGCGGCTATCTGTCGGCCGGTGGCGCGGCCGCGTTCAACATGTATTACGACCGGGACATCGACGCGCTGATGGAGCGCACCGCGCAGCGCCCGCTCGTGACCGGCATGGTCTCGCCGCGCGAATGCCTCGTCTTCGCCTTCGCGCTCGCGGCGGGGTCGACGGCCTGGTTCTGGGCGCTGGTCAACCCGCTGTCCGCGATGCTGTCGCTCGGTGCGCTGGTCTTCTACGTCGTCGTCTACACGATGTGGCTCAAGCGGCGCACCTCGCAGAACATCGTCTGGGGCGGCATCGCCGGCTGCATGCCCGTGCTGATCGGCTGGTCCTCGGTGACCGACGAGGTCTCCTGGGCCGCCGTCATCCTCTTCCTCGTGATCTTCTTCTGGACGCCGCCGCACTACTGGCCGCTGTCGATGAAGGTCAAGGAGGACTACGAGCGGGCGAGCGTGCCGATGCTGCCGGTGATCGCGGGCAACAAGGTGGTCGCGCGCCAGATCGTCCTCTACAGCTGGGCCATGGTGGGCGTCTCCCTGTTGCTGTGGCCGCTGGGCTACACCGGCTGGTTCTACCCGGTCGTCGCGGCGGTGCTCGGCGGGTTCTGGCTGAAGGAGGCGCACGCGCTCCAGGGACGCGCCAAGGCCGGGATCATGGGGGCGAAGCTCAAGGAGATGCGGCTGTTCCACTGGTCGATCACCTATGTGTCGCTGCTGTTCGTCGCCGTGGCCGTGGACCCTTTCCTGCGGTGATTACCGGCGGGTAGCATCGGCTGTATGGCAGACACCACCCAGCCGGAGCCGACGGAGAGCGGCGAGTCGGCCGCAGAGCCCTCCGCGCCGGCCGCAGCGTCCGAGCCGCCCAAGTCTTCCGAGGGCGGGGAGTCGGCCGCGCAGGCCTCCGCGCCGGAAGCAGCGTCCGAGCCGGCCAAGCCGTCCGAGCCGCCCAAGTCTCCCGAGGGCGGCGGGTCGGCCGCGCAGGCCTCCGCGCCGGCCGCAGCGTCCGAGCCGGCCAAGCCGTCCGAGCCGCCCAAGTCTCCCGAGGGCGGCGGGTCGGCCGCGCAGGCCGCCTCCGCGCCGGAAGCGGCGTCCGAGCCGGACACGCCCTCCAAGCCGGCCAAGCCCTCCAAGGACGAGAAGCGGGCCGAGCGGCTCGCCCGCCAGATCACGGCCTTCGCCACCGGCCACGGCGGCAGCGCCGAGGGGCAGATCGCCCACATCGGGCGCGGCTCCGTCCGGATCGCCCTCGTCGGCGCCGACGGCGAATGGGGCGTTCTCGTCGCCCCCTCGCAGGAGAGCGCGCGGCGCGCGGCCGAGATCGCCGGGCTGACCCTCCAGGACGCCTTCGACGGCGAGCTGGCCGCCAAGGTCCGCACCGGTCCGTACGAGTGGGCGCGCATGGCGGGCATCCAGCTCGGCGGGCCCGGCAACCCTCCGGCACCCGCCTCGTAGAACGCCTGAGAACGGGTCCGGCGACACCTCGCGCCCCTTCCGTCCGTTAAGCCCGTCGATGCCGGAGGGCGAGAGGCGGCGGCGATGCACGAGGCGACGGACTCCCCGAACACCCTGGGCCCGCCGACCGGCCCGGTCCCCCGGGACGGGCCGGGCCCGGTGGCGGGACCGATCACGCTGCCCCCGCTGGTCGACCAGCACAGCCACGGCACGGTCGACGGCGAACTCGGCGTCGGCTCGTTCGAAACCCATCTGGCGGCCGCCGCCGGGTCGGGCGCGGCCCCGGCCGGCACCACCTTCTTCGACAGCTGGACCGGTCTGGCCGTGCGCCGCTGGTGTCCCCCGCTGCTGGGCATGGAGCCCCACTGCGCGCCCGTCAGCTATCTCGCCCGCCGCCGTGAGCTGGGTGCCTACCGGGCCGCACGGCTGCTGCTGCGCGGCGCCGGTATCGGCACCTTCCTGCTGGAGTCCGGCGCCCGGGACGACCTCAGCACCGCCGAGGAACTGGCCACGACGGCCGACGGCGCGGTCCATGAGGTGGTCCGGCTGGAGCCGCTGGCCGAGCAGGTCGCCGACACCTCCGGCACGGTCGACGCCTTCATCGGCAACACCGCCGAGGCGCTGTACGCGGCGGCCCAGCACGCGACCGCCTTCGCCATGGGGATCGCCTTCTGCGACGAGCTGCCGCCCGATCCGCGCGAGGTCCGGCGCGCCGCCGCCCGCTGGCTCGCGCTCACCGTACGCCCGGCCCGGGACCGCGCCCCCGACCCCGCGCTCGCCCAGCATCTGCTGTGGAGCGCCGTCGCGACCGGCCTGCCGGTGCAGCTGCACTGCGCCGATCCGCAGTCGCTGGTCGGCTTCCTGCGCGCCACGGCGGGGTTCGGCACCGATCTGGTGCTGCTGCCCGACCGGCCGCACCACCGGCGGGCGGCCCAGCTCGCCGCGGCCTTCCCGCATGTCTACGCGGACGCCGGGCCGCGGCCCGGGGAGACCCTGGGCGAGGCGCCGTTCGGCAAGCTGCTCTTCTCGACGGGCGCGCGGGGGCTGCCCGAGCTGTATGTGACCGCGTCCCGGCTGTTCGGCCAGGCCATGGCCCGGCTGGCGGACGAATGGGTCGCCGAGGAGATCTGCACCCGGGCCGAGGCCCAGCGGATCGCCGGGCTGGTCGCGGCCGGGACCGCGCGCCGGGTCTACCGGCTGGACGCGGCCGGCTCGGGCTGAACGGTCTCGTGGTCGCCGGTGGGGGCGGGGACGGCCGCCGGAAGCGCGGGGCGCTCGCGCTGGGCGAGCAGCACCCGCAGCACCGCGATCCACACCAGGCAGGAGCCGAGCATATGGATGCCGACGACGACCTCGGGCAGATGGGTGAAGTACTGCACGTACCCGACCACGCCCTGCAGGAGCAGGACGACGAGGAGCTCCAGGACCGTACGGCGCTGGGCGGCCGGGGCCTTCACGGCCCGCAGTGTGAACCACAGAGCGACGGTGAGACCCAGCACGATGTAGACGAAGTCCACGTGGAGCTGGGTGATCTCCTGCCAGTTCAGCGGGATGCGGTGCACCTTGCGGGCGTCACCGGCGTGCGGACCCGCGCCGGTGACCACGGTGCCGATGACGATGAGCGCGCCGGTGGCCGCGATCAGCAGCCGGGTCAGCTGGCGCACCGGCGTGGCCACGAGATCGCGCGGCTCGGCGTCGCCCTCGCGCGCCCGCCACCAGGTCACCACGGCGACCGTGAGCAGCACGGAGGACAGCAGGAAGTGCGAGCTGACGATGTACGGGTTGAGTCCGGTGAGCACCGTGATGCCGCCGACCACGGCGTTGCCCATGACGATCCAGAACTGGGCCCAGCCGAGCCGGGTGAGGGGCCGGCGCACCGGCGTCCGGGCGCGGGCGGCGATGATCACCAGCCCCACGACCACGCAGAGGACGTACGTCAGCATGCGATTGCTGAACTCGATGACGCCGTTGATCCCCATTTCAGCGGTCGGCGTCAGGCTCCCGGAGGTGCACTTGGGCCAGGTGTCACAGCCCAGCCCGGACTGGGTGAGCCGGACCGCGCCACCGGTCACGACGATGACCACGGCCATCACCACGGTGGCCAGCGCGGCCCGCTCCACGAAGCGCGCGGAGGGCTGCCAGCGCCGGGCGATCAGCTCGAACGGATTCAGCGAATTCGGCACGGGAACATCGTAGGCCGCCGCTTGTGCAGCTTTTCACGAGGGGTAGTGCTTCGGTAAAGCCGCAGCTCGCAGAGGTGTTCGGGCCACTCCCAGCCGAGGCCGCTCCCGGCGGAAGCCGACCCCGGCGGAAGCCGCTCCCGGCGGAAGCCGCTCCCGGCGGAAGCCGCTCCCGGCGGAAGCTACTCCCGGCGGAAGCTACTCCCGGCGGAAGCTACTCCCAGCGGAAGAAGCGCGCCGCCGCGCCCAGCCCCAGCACCGCCCAGACCGCCAGGATCCCCAGATCCCGCCACGGCATCCCGCCCCCGTCCTGGAGGACGTCCCGCAGCCCGCCCGAGAGCGCCGAGATCGGCAGCAGCTCCAGTGCGCCGCGCACCGCGCCCGGGAACTTGTCCAACGACACGATCACCCCGCCGGCCACGAGCAGCAGCAGGAAGACCAGGTTGGCGGCGGCCAGGGTCGCCTCGGCCTTCAGGGTGCCCGCCATCAGCAGCCCGAGGCCGGAGAACGCCGCCGTGCCCAGGATCAGCAGCAGCGCCACCGAGAGCGGGTCACCGTGCGGCGACCAGCCCAGCGCCAGCGCGATCGCGGTCAGCAGCACGATCTGCAGGACCTCGGTGACCAGCACCGCGAGGGTCTTGGCGGTCATCAGCCCCCACCGCGGCAGCGGTGAGACGGCGAGCCGCTTGAGCACGCCGTAGCGCCGCTCGAAGCCGGTGGCGATGGCCTGTCCGGTGAACGCCGTGGACAGCACGGCAAGGGCCAGTACGCCGGGCGTCAGGAAGTCCACCGTGCTGCCGTCGGCGCCCGTGTCGACGATGTCGACGGTGCTGAAGAGCACCAGCAGCAGGGACGGGATGACGACGGTCAGCAGCAGCTGCTCGCCGTTGCGCAGCAGCATCCGGGTCTCCAGCGCGGCCTGCGCCCGGATCATCCTCATCAGCGGGGCCGCCCCCGGCTTGGGGAGAAAAGTGCCCGTGGCGGTCACGCTCGCAGCTCCTTACCGGTGAGCTCCAGGAAGACGTCCTCGAGGGTGTGCCGCTCGACCGAGATCCGGTCCGGCAGCACACCGTTCTGCGCGCACCAGGAGGTGACGGTGGCCAGCATCTGGGGGTTGACCTTGCCGGTGACGCGGTACGAGCCCGGGGTCAGCTCGGCGGCCGTTGAGTCGGCGGGCAGCGCCTTGAGGAGCGAGGCCAGGTCGAGTGCGGGGCGGCCGCCGAAGCGCAGGGTGTTCTCGGCGCCGCCCCGGCACAGCTCCTCGGGGCTGCCCCGGGCGATCACCTTGCCGCCGTCGATGATCGCCACATCGTCGGCGAGCTGCTCGGCCTCGTCCATGTAGTGGGTCGTCAGCATCACCGTGACCCCGTCGTCCCGCAGATCGCGGATGAGGTCCCAGGTGGCGTGGCGGGCCTGTGGGTCGAGTCCGGCGGTCGGCTCGTCGAGGAAGACCAGCTCGGGGCGGCCGACGACGGCCATGGCGAGCGCGAGCCGCTGCTGCTGGCCGCCGGAGAGCCGCCGGTAGGTGGTCCGGCCGCAGGAGGCGAGGCCGAGCCGGTCGATCAGCAGGTCGACGTCGACCGGATGCGCGTGGAGGGAGGCGGTATGGCGCAGCATCTCTTCTGCGCGCGCGCCGGAATAAACGCCTCCGGACTGCAGCATCACCCCGACCCGGGGGCGCAGCGCGGGGGCGTCCGCCACCGGATCGAGCCCGAATATCCGGACCGTGCCGGCGTCGGGGCGGCGGTATCCCTCGCAGGTCTCGACGGTGGTGGTCTTACCGGCTCCGTTGGGGCCGAGAACGGCGGTCACGGCGCCCCGGTCCACGGACAGGTCGAGCCCGTCGACCGCGGTCTTCGGGCCGTACCGCTTGACCAGGCCGACGATGTCGACCGCGGGCTCTTCTCGCATGTCCGGCAGTCTACGAATCGCCGGGGCCCCTGTGGGCGGCAGGGCCGGAAGCCGCGGAGCCCGCCGCCCGGCCGCGACGGCGTCGCCGCAGGTGAACCGGGGTACGGGACCCTCTCGGACTTAGGTACACCTAAGTGACGTACCCCACCGGACCTGCAGATCTCCCCGCTTGTGTCGCGCCGGGGAATTACGCAACAATGGCGTTGTGAAATACGCGAGCGAGGCTCCGAACGAACGCGCGGCCGAACTGGCCGCGCGGTCTGGCGCGCCCGCATCCGCGCCGGAAGAGCAGCACGGCACCCGTAACCGGGTCGCGCGATCCATCCTCGACCATGGTCCCTCCACCGCGGCGGAGCTCGCCCTGCGGCTGGAGCTGACCCAGGCGGCCGTCCGCCGCCACCTGGACACCCTCGTCGCCGACGGCGTCGTCGAGCCCCGAGAGAAGAGGGTGTACGGGGCGCGGGGGCGCGGCCGCCCGGCCAAGGTCTTCGCGCTCACCGACTGCGGCCGCGACGCCTTCGACCAGGCCTACGACAAGCTCGCCGTCGACGCCCTGCACTGGATCGAGCAGAGCGCCGGAGGCGGCGAGGCGGGCCGCGCCGCGGTCGCCGCGTTCGCCCGCGCCAGGCTCGCCGCCCAGGCGGAGGGATACCGCGGCAGCGTCGAGGCCGCCGCCCCCGGCCGCCGCACCGAAGCCCTCGCCGACGCGCTCTCCGCGGACGGGTACGCTGCTACGGCGCGCAGCGCGCCGGTCGGCGAACAGCTCTGCCAGCACCACTGCCCGGTCGCCCACGCAGCCGAGCGATATCCGCAGCTGTGTGAGGCGGAGACCGAGGTCTTCTCCCAGCTGCTCGGAACTCATGTGCAGCGTCTGGCCACCATCGCCCATGGCGACGGAGTGTGCACGACGTTCATTCCGAAGACCGGCAAGGTCGAGAAGACCGACACCAGCACCACCAAGACCACCACCGCATCTGCCAGCACGGCCGGGAGGAACCCCGAATGACTCTCCCCACGGAGACCGCTCACCCCGAGCTTGAAGGCCTGGGCAACTACGAGTACGGCTGGGCCGACTCCGACGTGGCCGGCGCCTCGGCCAAGCGCGGCCTCTCCGAGGACGTCGTACGCGACATCTCGGGGAAGAAGTCCGAGCCGGAGTGGATGCTCAAGCTCCGCCTCAAGGGCCTGAAGCTCTTCGGCAAGAAGCCCATGCCCACCTGGGGCTCGGACCTGTCGGGCATCGACTTCGACAACATCAAGTACTTCGTCCGCTCCACCGAGCAGCAGGCCGCCTCGTGGGACGACCTGCCCGAGGACATCAAGAACACGTACGACAAGCTGGGCATCCCGGAGGCCGAGAAGCAGCGCCTCGTCGCGGGTGTCGCGGCCCAGTACGAGTCCGAGGTCGTCTACCACCAGATCCGTGAGGACCTGGAGGAGCAGGGTGTCATCTTCCTGGACACCGACACGGCGCTCAAGGAGCACCCGGAGCTGTTCCAGGAGTACTTCGGCACCGTGATCCCCGCGGGCGACAACAAGTTCGCCTCGCTGAACACGGCGGTCTGGTCCGGCGGCTCGTTCATCTACGTGCCGAAGGGCGTGCACGTGGAGATCCCGCTGCAGGCGTACTTCCGGATCAACACCGAGAACATGGGCCAGTTCGAGCGGACGCTGATCATCGTCGACGAGGACGCCTACGTCCACTACGTCGAGGGCTGCACCGCGCCGATCTACAAGTCGGACTCGCTGCACTCCGCGGTCGTCGAGATCATCGTCAAGAAGGGCGCCCGCTGCCGCTACACGACCATCCAGAACTGGTCGAACAACGTCTACAACCTGGTCACCAAGCGCGCCGTGGCCTACGAGGGCGCGACCATGGAGTGGGTCGACGGCAACATCGGCTCCAAGGTGACCATGAAGTACCCCGCCGTCTACCTGATGGGTGAGCACGCCAAGGGCGAGACCCTGTCCATCGCCTTCGCGGGCGAGGGCCAGCACCAGGACGCGGGCGCCAAGATGGTCCACATGGCCCCCCGCACCTCGTCCAACATCGTCTCCAAGTCGGTGGCGCGCGGCGGCGGCCGCACCTCCTACCGCGGTCTGATCGAGATCGGCGAGGGCGCCGAGGGCTCCAAGTCCAATGTGCTCTGTGACGCCCTGCTCGTCGACACGATCTCCCGCTCGGACACCTACCCCTATGTGGACGTCCGCGAGGACGACGTGTCCATGGGCCATGAGGCGACCGTCTCCAAGGTCAGCGACGACCAGCTCTTCTACCTGATGAGCCGCGGTCTGTCCGAGGACGAGGCCATGGCGATGATCGTGCGCGGCTTCGTCGAGCCGATCGCGCGCGAGCTGCCCATGGAGTACGCGCTGGAGCTCAACCGGCTGATCGAGCTGCAGATGGAGGGCGCGGTCGGCTGACGCCACCCCCTTCCGGCCCCGGCGGGGGACACCGTCCTCCGCCCGGGCATCCCGTTCAGGCCCATCAGGCAGAAAGAGAGCAGTACGACAGCCATGGCTGAAACCATCCCGGCCGGATCCACCACGGACGGCGTCATCCAGGTGGGCCAGCCCACCGATGCCCGGGTGAGCGCGCCCGCGTCGTACGACGTGGCCGACTTCCCGGTGCCCCATGGCCGCGAGGAGGACTGGCGGTTCACCCCGCTGGAGCGGCTGCGCGGTCTCCATGACGGCACGGCTGTCGCCGACGGCGGCGTCAAGGTCGAGGTGACCGCCCCCGAGGGCGTCACGGTCGAGACCGTGGGCCGTGACGACGCACGCCTGGGGAAGGCCGGCAAGCCGGTGGACCGGGTGGCGGCCCAGGCGTACAGCTCCTTCGAGAAGGCGTCGGTCGTCTCGGTGCCCAAGGAGACGGTGCTCACCGAGCCGGTGCGGATCGCCGTGCACGGCGAGGGCGGCACCGCCTTCGGCCACCAGGTGGTCGAGGTCGGCGCCTTCGCCGAGGCGGTCGTGGTCATCGACCACACCGGTGACGCCACCCTCGCCGCCAATGTGGAGTACCTGATCGGCGACGGCGCCAAGCTCACCGTGGTCTCGGTCCAGGACTGGGACGACACCGCGGTCCACGCCGGTCAGCACACCGCGCTGGTCGGCCGGGACGCCACCTTCAAGTCCGTGGTCGTCACCTTCGGCGGCGATCTGGTGCGGCTCCACCCGCGCGTCGTCTACGGCGCCCCGGGCGGTGAGGCCGAGCTCTACGGCGTGTACTTCACCGACAACGGCCAGCACCAGGAGCACCGGCTCTTCATCGACCACGACACCCCGCACTGCCGGAGCAACGTGGCCTACAAGGGCGCGCTGCAGGGCGCCGAGGCGCACGCGGTGTGGATCGGCGATGTGCTGATCCGGGCCGCCGCGGAGGGCACCGACACCTACGAGCTCAACAGGAACCTGGTCCTCACCGACGGCGCCCGTGTCGACTCGGTGCCGAACCTGGAGATCGAGACCGGTGAGATCGTCGGCGCCGGTCACGCGAGCGCGACCGGCCGCTTCGAGGACGAGCAGCTCTTCTACCTGATGGCGCGCGGCATCCCGGCCGACGAGGCCCGCCGTCTGGTGGTCCGCGGCTTCTTCGCCGAGCTCGTCCAGCAGATCGGGATCCCCGACCTGGAGGAGCGGCTCATCTCCAAGATCGAGGCCGAGCTGGAGGCGTCCGTAGGATGACCAACACCTTCGTACGCGCCTGCGCGCTGGACGAACTCGAGGACGACACCCCCAAGCGGGTCGAGCTCGAGGGCGTGCCCATCGCTCTTGTGCGCACCGAGGGCGAGGTGTTCGCGGTCAACGACATCTGCTCGCATGCGAACGTCTCGCTGTCCGAGGGCGAGGTGGAGGACTGCCAGATCGAGTGCTGGCTGCACGGCTCCAGCTTCGACCTGCGCACCGGCAAGCCGTCCGGCCTCCCCGCGACGCGCCCGATCCCCGTGTACCCCGTAAAGATCGAAGGGGACGATGTGCTCGTCTCCGTCACCCAGGAGTCCTGAGGCACCCATGGCCACGCTTGAGATCCACGACCTGCACGTTTCCGTCGACGCCGAGGGCGGCCCCCGCGAGATCCTGCGCGGTGTCGACCTGACCGTGAAGCAGGGCGAGACGCACGCCATCATGGGCCCCAACGGCTCCGGCAAGTCCACCCTCGCCTACTCGCTCGCCGGGCACCCGAAGTACACGATCACCAGTGGCACTGTGACGCTGGACGGCGAGGACGTGCTCGCGATGTCCGTCGACGAGCGCGCCCGCGCCGGTGTCTTCCTCGCCATGCAGTACCCGGTCGAGGTGCCCGGCGTCTCCGTCTCCAACTTCCTGCGCACCTCCGCGACCGCGATCCGCGGCGAGGCGCCCAAGCTGCGCACCTGGGTGAAGGAGGTCAAGGAGGCCATGGAGCGCCTCAACATCGACCCGTCCTTCGCCGAGCGGAATGTCAACGAGGGCTTCTCCGGCGGTGAGAAGAAGCGCCACGAGATCCTCCAGCTGGAGCTGCTGAAGCCGGCCATCGCGATCCTCGACGAGACCGACTCCGGCCTCGACGTCGACGCACTGCGGGTGGTCTCCGAGGGCGTCAACCGGGTCCGTGAGGCGGGCCAGGTCGGCACCCTGCTGATCACCCACTACACCCGCATCCTGCGGTACATCAAGCCCGACCACGTCCACGTCTTCGCGGCGGGCCGGATCGCCGAGTCCGGCGGCCCGGAGCTGGCCGACAAGCTGGAGGAAGAGGGCTACGAGGCGTACGTGAAGGGAGGCGCATCCGAGTGACACAGCTGCCGGGCCTCCTCGACACCGAGGCGATCCGCAAGGACTTCCCGATCCTGGACCGTGTCGTCCATGACGGCAAGAAGCTCGTCTATCTGGACAACGCGGCGACGTCGCAGAAGCCGCGCCAGGTGCTGGACGTGCTCAACGACTACTACGAGCGCTCCAACGCCAATGTGCACCGCGGCGTCCATGTGCTCGCCGAGGAGGCCACGGAGCTGTACGAGGGCGCCCGCGACAAGGTCGCCGCCTTCATCAACGCTCCCAGCCGCGACGAGGTGATCTTCACCAAGAACGCCTCGGAGTCGCTGAACCTGGTCGCCAACATGCTCGGCTGGGCCGACGAGCCCTACCGGGTGGACCAGGACACCGAGATCGTCATCACCGAGATGGAGCACCACTCCAACATCGTTCCGTGGCAGCTGCTCTCGCAGCGCACCGGCGCGAAGCTGAAGTGGTTCGGCCTCACCGAGGACGGCCGGCTCGACCTGTCGGAGATAGAGCAGGTCATCACCGAGAAGACCAAGGTCGTCTCGTTCGTGCTGGTCTCCAACATCCTCGGCACGGTCAACCCGGTCGAGGCGATCGTCCGCCGCGCCCAGGACGTCGGCGCCCTCGTGGTGATCGACGCCTCCCAGGCCGCCCCGCACATGCTGCTGGACGTGCAGGCGCTCCAGGCCGACTTCGTGGCCTTCACCGGCCACAAGATGTGCGGCCCGACCGGCATCGGTGTGCTGTGGGGCCGCCAGGAGCTGCTGGAGGACCTGCCGCCGTTCCTCGGCGGCGGCGAGATGATCGAGACCGTCTCGATGCACTCGTCCACCTACGCCCCGGCGCCGCACAAGTTCGAGGCCGGTACGCCCCCGATCGCCCAGGCCGTCGGCCTCGGCGCGGCCGTGGACTACCTCACCTCGATCGGCATGGACAACATCACCCGCCATGAGCACGCCCTCACGCACTACGCGGTCGGCAGGCTCCTGGAGGTGCCGGACCTGCGCATCATCGGCCCCACCACGGCCGAGGAGCGCGGCGCCACGATCTCCTTCACGCTCGGCGACATCCACCCCCACGATGTGGGCCAGGTGCTCGACGAGCAGGGAATCGCGGTCCGGGTCGGCCACCACTGCGCCCGCCCCGTATGCCTGCGCTATGGAATTCCGGCGACCACCCGAGCGTCGTTCTATCTGTACTCCACTCCGGCCGAGGTCGACGCCTTGGTGGAGGGCCTGGAGCACGTACGGAACTTCTTCGGGTAGGGGCGTGCCGCGTGAAGCTGGATTCGATGTACCAGGACGTGATCCTGGACCACTACAAGAACCCCCATGGACGGGGCCTGAGGGACGGCGACGCAGAGGTACACCATGTCAATCCGACCTGCGGTGACGAGATCACGCTCAGGGTGCGGCTTGACGGCGAGACCATCGAGGACGTGAGCTACGAGGGCCAGGGCTGTTCCATCAGCCAGGCCAGCGCCTCCGTGCTCAATGAGCTGCTGGTGGGCAAGGAGCTGGCCGAGGCCCGCAGGATCCAGGAGACCTTCCTGCATCTGATGCAGTCCAAGGGCAAGGCCGAGCCGGACGACGCCATGGAGGAGGTGCTGGAGGACGCGATCGCGTTCGCCGGTGTCTCCAAGTACCCGGCCCGTGTGAAATGCGCCCTGCTGAGCTGGATGGCATGGAAGGACGCCACGGCACAGGCACTGGGTGAGACCGCCGGAGGGAAGACCGCATGAGTGACAACGTGACCACCACCAAGCCCGCCAGCGAGGAAGAGGTCCGCGAGGCCCTGTACGACGTCGTGGACCCCGAGCTGGGCATCGACGTGGTCAACCTCGGGCTGATCTACGGCATTCACATCGACGACGCCAACATCGCGACGATCGACATGACGCTGACTTCGGCGGCCTGTCCGCTGACCGATGTCATCGAGGACCAGGCGAAGTCCGCGACCGACGGCATCGTCAACGAGCTCCGGATCAACTGGGTCTGGATGCCGCCGTGGGGCCCGGACAAGATCACCGACGATGGACGTGAGCAGCTGCGCGCCCTCGGCTTCAACGTCTGAGGTCTCGCCCCCTGGGCTTGTGTGAGCGGCCCCCGCGCTTCGGCGCGGGGGCCGTTCGCATGTTCCGGATCCGTCTTTATGTACGGCCGTACGCATCGTTGTGTACACTTGTACGCATGGGATATGTGACGCTCTCCGGGGCCATCCTGGCCGAGATCCTGGCGACCACCTCGATGAAGTACAGCGAAGGCTTCAGCAGGCTCTGGCCCTCGCTGGCCACCGGCGCGGGCTATCTGCTGTCCTTCGTGCTGCTCGCGCACACCCTCAAGACCATCTCCGTCAGCACCGCCTACGCCATATGGGCCGGGGCCGGGACCGCCGTCATCGCCGCGATCGGCATGCTCTTCCTGGGGGAGGCGATGACCGCCGCCAAGGTGCTCGGCGTGCTGCTGGTCATCGCCGGAGTGGTGGTGCTCAATCTGAACGGCGCCCACTGATGGGGCGCCGCTACGACCCCGACCGGCGGCAGCGGATCATCGACGCCGCGGCCGCCGTGGTCCGCGAGCGTGGCATCGCGGGGCTCGCCCACCGGGCCGTGGCCGCCGCGGCCGATGTGCCACTGGGCTCGACGACCTACCATTTCGCGACCCTCGACGACCTGCTGATCGCGGCGCTCCGCCAGATCAACGCGGAATGGCTGGCGGAGGTGGAGAGCTGGGTGGAGGGCGTCGATCCGGCCGCGCCGCCGGCGGACGAGCTGGCCCGGTGGCTGGAGGATCAGCTCACGGGCGAACGGGCGCGGATGGAGCTGGAGTACGAGCTGTACTTCGCCGCGTTGCGCCATGAGGGGCTGCGTCCGCTCGCCGCCGAATGTCTGGACGAGATGGCCCGGATGCTGACGCGACTGGTGCCCGACGCGGCCACGGCGCGCGCCGTGGTGGCTCTGATCGACGGACTGACCCTGCAGGTGCTGCTGGCGGACCGCCCGTACGACCGGGAGGGCACCCGCGCGGCGCTGGTGCGGCTCATGGGTGGAGACGACGGCGAGGACGGGGCGCCGGGGGCCGCTCGCCGACACCGCGTGACGAGCCTCCCGGGCCCGCTCGCTGAGACCGGTTCGCCTCCCGGCCCCGCCTCCGGTTAGCGTTCTGACCATGACCGATGCATCCACCACCGCCCCCACCGGCGCCGTCGCCGCCGGTCTCGCCACCCTCACCGAGGACGGCACCGTTCTGGACACCTGGTTCCCGGCCCCCGAGCTGGCCGCCGAGCCCGGCCCGGCCGGGACCGAGCGGCTCGACGCCGAGCGGACCGCGCAGCTGCTGGGCGAGACCTCCCTCAAGGCGGTCGGACCGGACCCCCGGCGCGGCGTCGAGGTCGTCGCCGTCCGCACGGTCATCGCCTCGCTGGACGAGAAGCCGCTGGACGCGCACGACGTCTATCTGCGGCTGCATCTGCTCAGCCACCGGCTGGTCAAGCCGCACGGCCTGAGCCTGGACGGTCAGTTCGGCCTGCTGGCCAACGTCGCCTGGACCTCGCTCGGCCCCGTCGCCGCCGACCAGGTGGAGCGGGCCCGGCTGGCCGCCCGCGCCGAGGGGCTGCACCTGTCGGTGACCAGTGTCGACAAGTTCCCCCGGATGACCGACTACGTCGTCCCCGCCGGCGTCCGTATCGGCGACGCCGACCGGGTCCGCCTCGGCGCGCACCTCGCCCCCGGGACCACGGTCATGCACGAGGGCTTCGTCAACTTCAACGCCGGCACGCTGGGCACCTCCATGGTCGAGGGCCGGATCAGCGCGGGCGTCGTGGTCGGCGACGGCTCGGACATCGGCGGCGGCGCCTCGATCATGGGCACCCTCTCCGGCGGCGGCAAGCAGACGATCACCATCGGCGAGCGCTGCCTGCTCGGCGCCGAGGCGGGCCTGGGCATCCCGCTCGGCGACGACTGCATCGTGGAGGCGGGGCTGTATGTGACGGCGGGCACCCGCGTCACCCTCCCGGACGGCAAGATCGCCAAGGCCCTGGAGCTCTCCGGCGCCGACAACCTCCTCTTCCGCCGCAACTCCATCACCGGCGCGGTCGAGGCGCTGCCCCGCACCGGTTCCTGGGGCGGGCTGAACGAGGCGCTGCACAGCCATAACTGATCAACGGCGGTAAGGCGGCGGCCCGGTGGGGGACTCCCTTCCCCACCGGGCCGCCGCTCGTCCGTCAGCCGACGCCTCAGGGGCGCACCCGCACCACCTGCGGGTCGTGGTCGCTGGACTGGTCCGCGAACTCGGCATTGACGTGCACGATGTCGTAGTCGGCACGGCGCAGCGCGCGGCTGGTCAGGATGTGGTCCAGCACCTGCGAATTGCCGTTGTAGACATAGCCGTAGCGCTCGTCCCTCGGCAGCCGGGTCACCAGGTCGGTCAGCACACCGCCCTTGGTGAGGTCGGCCAGCGCGGGCGAGAACTGGTAGTCGTTGAGGTCGCCCGCGACGACCACGGCCGCCTTCGGGTCGGCGTTCAGCAGCGCCTTGACGAAGGTGTTGACGGTCTTGGCCTGCCCGGTGCGCTGGGTCTCCGAGGAGCGGGCCGGGGGCTGGAAGCGGCTGTCCAGGCCCTGGTCGCCGCCCTTGGAGTTGAAGTGGTTCGCCACCACGAACACCGGGCGGCCGCGGAAGGAGAACTGCCCGACCAGCGGCTTGCGGCTGGCTTTCCAGACGCCGTTCGCCGGGTCGATACGGCCGGGGGAGGCCGACAGCGTGGCCCTGCCGCCCTTCTTCTCGACCGTCACCGGGGTGGTGGAGTCGCCGCCGGGGATGTCGGTGAAGGAGACCCGCTCGGAGTTGTAGAGGAACGCCACGCGGATGTTGCCGCCCGGCTCGCCGCCGTCCTGGTCGTCAACCGGGTCGATCTGGCGCCACTCGTACGAGGGGCCGCCCGCCGCCTTGATCGCGTCGGTGAGCTTGGTCAGCGTGGCGTCGGCGCCCACCACCGAGTCGTTCGTGGCGCCGTTGTCGTCCTGGACCTCCTCCAGTGCGACGATGTCCGGCGAGGCGAGGTGCTCCACCAGCCCGGTGGCCAGCCGGTCGAACTTCGACTGGGCGGTCTTGGGGGAGAGGTTCTCCACGTTGTAGGTGGCGATGGAGAGTTCGTCCGCCTTCTGCTTGCGGGTGGTCTCCCGCTCGGGGCCGTGGTCGGCCAGGTCGCCCATCGTGGTGGCCGCGAGCGTGTAGCCGCCGAAGTTGTCGTAGTCCAGCGGTCCGGCCGTGGTGCCGGTCAGCGCGTCGCCGACGTCCGCGACCGGGAAGGGGTGCTCGGCGTAGGGGAGGAGGGAGACCACCTTCACCCGGCCCGCGTTGGGGTCGCGGTACGAGCCGTAGAGGGCGCCGCCGCGCGCGGTCCGCCGGTGGCGGGGCTCGGCGGTGACCCACAGCTCCTTGTAGGTGTTGGTCGCGCCGACCACGGGGGCGTTCTCGACCGAGACCCGCATGCCTTCGAGGGACTCGTAGCGGTCCAGGGCGTACGAGCGCGGCCGCAGCGTCAGCCCCTCGATGGAGGCGCCGCCCGCCTCGGGGGTGTAGCGGTCGGGGATCGTGGACGGGTTGAGCCGGTAGGCGGCGGGCAGCGCGTTGCCGGAGGACCGGACCGTCCAGGTGGCCTTGGAGATCTCGGTGAGCGACTGCAGACCGGCGTCCTTGCCGCCCGGGTAGTACTCGGACACCGTCCCGGAGACCAGCACCGAGTCGCCCACGGCGACCGAGGGCGTGGTCGATCCGGTGAAGACGAAGATCGCCTCGCTGGTGGCCGCGTCCCGGTCGGGCTCGGTGTCCTGGATCCAGAAGCCGCGGGAGGAGCCGAAGGCGCGTATCGCCGTGACCGTGCCGGGGACCTCGGTCACCTGCTGTCCGGCGAGCGGGGATATTCGGGTGCTGCCCTGGATGTCATGGATGCGGATCTCGGCGGCGGAGGCCGACGAGGGCACGACGAGCAGCCCGGCCGCGAGGGCGGAGGCGGCGACGGCGGTGACGGCGACGGGTCCGCGCGGTGCGCGAAGGGACATGGTGGTGGCCTCCGGAAAGGAGTGAACGGCGAGGAAATCGCCTCTACGCGCGTCAATCTCTTTCCTGGGCGCGGAAGTTGTCAAGACAGGACGGGTGGCGTGCGGATGGCGGGGGCGGGGCGGGAGCATGAACGAGGGGACGCCGCGCGCCCCCTCGCCCCGGCCGGTTCCCGCAGCCCACTGGCCGAATTCACCGCCTGCCGCGGTGCGGGATCGGGCGCGGGACCACATCGGGACGAAAGTGCCGTCCCGTTCCGTCTACGCTGGGGTCCGGGCCGTGCCGTGGCGCCCGTGCCCGTACACCCGCATATCCGTACCCCCATGGCTCCACAGCGGGGTCCTGGGACCCATAGCCTCATAGCTCCACAGCCCCGCACAGCTCCACAGCCCCGCACAGCTCCACAGCCCCGCACAGCTCCACAGCCCCCACAGCCCCATAGCCCCGCGACTTCCGCGCCCCGAGGAGTGACGTCCGCCCATGCCAGAAGAGCGCCCCACCATGCCGCCCGTGCGGCTTCGCACCGACGCGGAACTCGCGCGGGACGCACTCGCCGCGCCGCTCCTCGCCCGCGCGGTCCGGCTCGCCCGCTGGGCCGAGCCGGGGAAGCCGGTGGCGTCGGGCGGGGTGCTGCCGGAGGGCGAGCTGCGGGCGGCGATCGAGCTGCTGGGGCTGTCGGGGGACGAGGACGGACCCGAGCACACGGCGCAGGCGTGGCAGCTCGCCGTCGACACCGGGCTGGTCGAGATCGACGAGTCCGAGGAGGCGTCGGGCGCCGCGGCGGCCGCGCGGTCCGAGGTCGCGGGCGAGGCCGATGGCGACGGCGATGGCGATGGCCGTGGTGCCGGCGACCGCGCGGACGGCGAGGCGCCGCTCGGGGACGAGTTCTCCGCCCTCGCGATCAGCGGCGAGGAGCTGCGGCTGATCACCGAGGGCGGCCCCCGCGACATCCTGGACATCTGGCTCGACGGCTTCGAGACGGTGCTGGCCGACGCCGCCGCCCCCGATCTGGGCGACATCGCGGCCCAGATCAGCGAGGGCGGTGAACTCGACCTCGACGCGATCGACTGGAACCCGGAGGAGGAGGCCGAGTTCCTGGACGGGGTGCTCGGCAACCTCTATCTGCTGACCGCCCTGGACGAGGAGGCCGCCGCGGCCTCCGTACCGCTGCCCGCGCTGGCCGCCTCCATGATCGTCCCCGAGGACATGGACGAGCCCACCGACGACATCCTCGAAGAGGTCTCCGAGGCGATGGTGCGGCTGGACGACCAGTTCCGGCTGCTCGCCCCGACCGGTCTCATCGACTACCAGCCGGTGGACGAGGCGCTGATCCAGGAGGTCGACGGCGAGGGCCGGATCCAGGAGCCCGAGACCGCCGAGGAACTGGAGGACGAGGACGTCTCGCGCTACGGCATGGTGCGGCTCACCCCGCTCGGCATCTACGCCGTACGCGCCCGGATGATCGAGGCGGGCATCGACGCCCCGGCCGTCGGCGACCTGGCCGACAAGGGCGCCGACATCCTGCTCGACGCCCTCCCCGGCCACCCCGAGCCCGCCGCCCAGGCCGAGGCCGAACAGTGGCTGGCCCGCCGCACGCCCGAGGAGGCCGCCCGCGAACTGCTCGCCGCCGCCCGCGGCGACGACGAGGGCGCACCGCTGCGCCGCCTCACCTGCCAGCAGACGCTCTCGCTGGTCGGGACCGAGGCCGAGCCCGCCCTGCGCGAGGTGCTCGACGACCGCCACCTGGGCGGGCTGGCCCGGGTCTGGCTGGCCGAACACGGGGTGGCGGGCGTCCCGGAGCCGTCGGAGGCGATGGTCTTCTGGCTGACCGTGGACACCCTCGCGGCCCAGCTCGCCACCGAGGGCGACTCGGCGGAGCTGCGGGACCTGGTGCGCGGCCTGGTCGACCAGTCCGGGAGCTTCTTCGACTCGGCCTGGCGGGTGGACCACCCGGCGACCGCGGAGGTCCTGGAGGCGATGGGCCGCCTCCACCCGGACAAGCAGGCCGCCAAGGAGGCCCGCAAGGCGGCCTTCAAGGCGCGCTCAAGGGCGTAGCGGCGCGGGGCTTCACCGTGGCCCGGGGCCGGCTCGTACGCGGGCCCCGCTGCGGCCCGGCCGACCCGTGACGCCAGCCCGCTGCGGCCCGGGCCGACCCCGTGGCGTCTTCGCGGAACGCCCGCCCGGCTCGGTGCGGATGCCCGCGGGATCGTGCCGCCTGCGGCGGGCTGTTCCCCTCCCCGCCCCTTCCCGAAACTGGGGCTCCGCCCCAGACCCCGGGGGTCGGGGGTGACCTGGTGGGGGCGGGGTCGGTCAGGGCTCCCCGTGCCCGCGCCTTTTCGTGGGACCGGTGTGCGGCTTCGCCGTGTGGTGGGGCTCTGCCCCATACCTCGGGTTCGGGGGCGGAGCTCTGGTGAGGGGCGCGGTCGGGCAGGTTGCCCCGTCCCTGCGCCCTTTCGTGGCACCGATGTGCGGCTCCGTCGCCCGGACCCCGGGGTTCGGGGGGCAGGTTCTGGTGGGGGGCGCGGTCGGGCAGGTTGCTCCCGCCCCCGCTCCTTCCTGCGGCATCGGTGTGCGGCTTCGCCGTGTGGTGGGGCTCTGCCCCGTAGCTCGGGTTCGGGGGCGGAGCTCTGGTGAGGGGCGCGGTCGGGCAGGTTGCCCCGTCCCTGCGCCCTTTCGTGGCACCGATGTGCGGCTCCGTCGCCCGGACCCCGGGGTTCGGGGGGCAGGTTCTGGTGGGGGGCGCGGTCGGGCAGGTTGCTCCCGCCCCCGCTCCTTCCTGCGGCATCGGTGTGCGGCTCCGCCGTGTGGTGGGGCTCCGCTCCAGACCCCGGGGTGCAGGGGCGGAGCCCCTGGTATCGGGAAGGGGCGGGGAGGGGAAAGATCCGTCGGGCACCCCCGGGCGCGGGCGCGGGTGCCGGGGCTGACACCCTCCCGGGGCCGGCCCGCCGTTCGCGTGTCGCGGTCCGGTGCGGGCGTCAGCCCGCTGGGTGGGGGTGCCGCCCGGCGGCACCCCCACCCAGCGGGCTGGAGGCCACGCACGGGGCGACGGGCCCGCGACGGGCCCGCGGCGGCCCCCCGCCGGAAAGTTGCGCGCCGCGTAGAGCCATACCGGCCCCCGCACCGTATAAGGCGTCGGCGGCCATTCGTCCCTTGATGTCGCGCTCCGTTCAACTGATGTTCGGCCTGGGGCGGGAACGTATGGCCGCAGTCGGAGGCCACCATCCTGCGTTCAGGAGAAGACATGTCGCTCAGCCGAAGAGACTTCGCGAAGCGTTCCGCGTACACCGGGGCCGGGGTCGCCCTGGTCGGAAGCGCGGGGGTGCTCGCCACCGCCCCCGGCGCGCTCGCCGCTGAGGCGACCGACGCGGGCGCCGCGGGCGTCGCGGGCCACCATGGCCACGGCGGCGCGTCGCTCGGCTACGGTCCGCTCGTCGAGGACCCCAAGGGCATCCTGGCGCTGCCCAAGGGGTTCCGCTACAAGATCATCACCCGCACCGGTGAGACGAAGCTGGAGACCGGCGAGTCCACCCCGTCCAACCACGACGGCACCGCCACCTTCGAGGGCTCGCGCGGCTCGACGCTGCTGGTCAACAATCACGAGCTGGCCGGTCCCCGCAGTAAGTGGCCGCACCCGGTCCCGCTGATCGAGGGGCTGGTCTACGACCCGGCGGCCTCCGGCGGCTGCACCGTCGTCGAGGTCTCCAAGCACGGCGACCATGTCACCGAGTGGGTCGGCATCGCGGGCACCGCCACCAACTGCGCCGGTGGCCGCACCCCCTGGGGCACCTGGCTGACCTGCGAGGAGACCGAGGACAAGGCCGGCCAGAACGGCATGACCAAGGACCACGGCTACGTCTTCGAGGTCGACCCGCACGACCGTAAGGCCAACCGCGACCCGAAGCCGATCAAGGCCCTGGGCCGGTACGCCCACGAGGCCGTCGTCGTGGACCCCAAGCGCGGTCACCTCTACCTCACCGAGGACGCCTCCGGCCCGAACGGGCTCCTCTACCGCTGGGTGCCGCCGCACGGCTTCGAGCACGGCCGCGGCCAGCTCGACCGGCTCAAGGACGACGCGGGGGTGCTCCAGGCGCCCAAGTGCTACGACTCCGGCGGCAACTTCGTGGACGACCTGTCCCGCGCCACCAAGACCGGCACGGTCTACGGCGTGGACTGGGAGACGGTGCCGGACCGCGACGCGAAGTCCGTGTCGGTGCGCAAGCAGTTCAAGGACGGCGAGATCACCCGGGCGCGCAAGCTCGAGGGCATGTGGTGGGCCGACGGCGGCGCGTACATCGTCTCCTCGTTCGCCCGTGAGGAGAGCCCGGTCCAGCACGACGGCCAGGTCTGGTTCTACGACCCCAAGCGCCGCACCCTCACCCTCAAGGTGCTGCTCGGCGTCAACCCCGACCCGTCGAAGGACGGTGCCTTCGACGGCCCGGACAACATCACCGTCTCGCCGTACGGCGGTCTGGTCATCGCCGAGGACGGCGAGGGCATCCAGCACCTCTTCGGCGCCACCGAGGACGGCCGGACGTACCCGATCGCGCGCAACGACCTGAACATCGGCACGGCGGAGGAGCCGGAGTTCAGCGAGTTCACCGGTGTGGTCTTCTCGCCCGACGGGTCGACGCTGTACGCCAACATCCAGGTGCCGGGCATCATGCTCGCGATCACCGGCCCCTGGCGCCGCCAGCGCTGACGCGGGTCCACAGGGCCGGGGGAATCCGCCCGGCCGGGGGATGCGTTGACGTGAGGGTGACCTCACGTCTGCGCACCACCCCCTTCTCCATCCTGGACCGCTCCCGCACCCGCCAGGGCCGGGAGCGGTCGCAGGCGCTGCGCGACACCGTGCGGTTCGCCCAGCAGGCCGAGGCCCTGGGCTACCACCGCTTCTGGGTCTCCGAGCACCACAGCGTGCCCGGTGTCGCCGGTTCGGCGCCCACGGTGCTGGCGTCCGCCGTCGCGGCGGCGACGGTCCGCATCCGGGTGGGCACGGGCGGGGTGATGCTGCCGAACCACCGCCCGCTGGTCGTGGCGGAGCAGTTCGGGGTGCTCGAATCCCTCTTCCCGGGCCGGATCGACATGGGCCTGGGCCGCTCCGTCGGCTTCACCGACGGCATCCGCCGCGCCCTGGGCACCGAGAAGGACGCGGCGCGGGACTTCGGCGCCCAACTGGACGAGCTGCTCGGCTGGTTCACCGGCGAGCAGGGCGCCTACCCCCAGGTCCACGCCCACCCGGCGGAGGGGCTGCGGCCGCCCGTCTTCGTCCTGGCCACCGGCGCGGGCGCGGATCTGGCGGCGGAGGCGGGGCTGTCCCTGGTGATCGGCGATCTGCGGGGCCGGGACGAGATGCTGCGCGCGATCGACCGCTACCGCGCGGGCTTCCGCCCCTCGGCGTGGTCCTCCGCCCCGTACGTCGTCGCCTCGGGCAACGTCGCGGTCGCCGGCACGGCGCAGGAGGCCCGCCGGCTGCTGCTCCCCGAGGCCTGGGCGATGGCCCACTCCCGCACCCACGGCGTCTTCCCGCCGCTGGCCCCGGCCGCGGAGATCGAGGCCCGGGAGATGACCGAGAAGGAGCGCGGCTTCTACGAGCGGGGCCTGCGCGGCCAGTTGTACGGCACGGAGGACGAGGTCGCCGCCGCGCTCGACGAGCTGATCGAGCGCAGCGACGCCGACGAGGTGCTGGTCACCACGAGCACCTACGACCGCGAGGCCCTGTTGGATTCCTACCGGCGCCTGGCCCGCGTGGCGGGGCTGTCGGGCGACCCCGACTCCGGCGACCTCGGCTCCGGCGCCCCGGACTCCGGCGGCCCCGGCTTCGCCTCCGGCCCTTCCGGCCCCGGCCGGGTGTCAGAGGGCCTTGCCGGCGGGCTTGGCCATGCCGCGCACGGTGCGTGAGTCCACGTACTCACCCATCGCGGTCATCTCCCACTCGCCCGAGAACTGCTTGATCAGCTTCGCCATCATCACCCCCGTGCGCGGCTCGGCGTGGGTGAGGTCGAAGCGGACCAGCTCCTCGCCGGACTGGGCGTCGAGCAGACGGCAGTACGCCTTGGCCACATCGGTGAACTTCTGGCCGGAGAAGGAGTTGACCGTGAAGACCAGGCCGGTGACCTCGGGCGGGAGGCCGCCGAGGTGGACGGTGATGGACTCGTCGTCGCCGCCGCCCTCACCGGTGAGGTTGTCGCCGGAGTGCTGAATGGCACCGTTGAGGATGGCCAGCTTGCCGAAGAAGCAGGCGTCGATCTTCTTACGGTCGACACCGAAGGCGATCACGGACGCGTCCAGGTCGATGTCCTTGCCGCGGAAGGCGGGCTCCCAGCCCAGGCCCATCTTCACGGAGCTGAGCAACGGGCGGCCGCCCTTGACCAGCGACACCGTCTGGTTCTTCTGCAGGCTGACGCGGCCCTTGTCCAGGTTGATCTTCCCGGTGGCCGGGGCCGGGGCCGGTGCGGCGGCGGGCGGCGCGGCAGGGGCGGCGGCCGGCGGGGCGGTCGGCATGGGCGGCGGGGGCTGGAAACCGGCGGGCGGGCCGCTCGGCGGGGGCGGGGACTGGGTGGCGTGGGCGGCCGGGGCCGAGGGCTCCTCGACGGTCACCCCGAAGTCGGTGGCGATGCCCGCCAGACCGTTGGCATACCCCTGCCCGACCGCGCGCACCTTCCACGCCCCATTGCGCCGGTAGACCTCCACGATCACCAGCGCGGTCTCGGTGCCCAGCTGCGGCGGGGTGAAGGAGGCGATCACCGCGCCGTCGTCGGCGCCGCGCACGGTGGCGGTCGGCTCGGTGCCCGCGAACGTCGCCCCGGGCGCGTCCAGACTCGCGGTCACCACGATCTTCTCGATGTCGGCGGGCACGGCGGAGGTGTCCACGGTGATGGTGTCGCCCGCGCCCGCCGCACCGGCGCGATGGGTCACCCCGGGTCCGGCGGGCTGGTTGTAGAAGACGAAGTCGTCGTCGGAGCGCACCTTGCCGTTGGCGGTGAGCAGCAGGCCCGATACGTCGAGCCGCACCGGAGCGGTGACGTCAACCGCCACGCGCGCGACGGGGAGGGGGAGGTTCGAGCCGGGTGTCATAGCGGTCATGCCCGGGGTAACGAACGTCCCCGCTTTACGGTTCCTTGACCTGCGTCTGACTTCCGTCAAGCACGCCGCTCCTGCTCCTGCCGGACGCTCCGCACCCGCGTGCTGCGCGACCTACTCGGCCGGGACCCGCGGCACCGCTCGATCACGCACCGGTTCCTCCGCGAGCCGCGCCGACCGATCCGGGCGGCGGCGCACGGTGGCGGCCGTCACGCCGATCACGCACACCGCCATGCCCGCGAGGGCGGTCCACCCGGGCGCGTCCCCGAACATCGCGTAGGCCCACACCAGCGTGGTCGGGGGCGTGAGGTAGATCAGCGCGCTGGTGCCGGTGACGCCGTTGCGGCGCAGGCTCAGCCAGTAGAAGCCGTAGCCGCCGACCGTGGAGAGCAGCACCGTCCAGACCACGGCGGCCCAGAAGCCCCCGCCCGACGGCGGCGCGGCATCGCCCCCGACGAGGGCGACCACGGTGAACAGCACGGCGCTGACGAGGCAGTGGAGCGGTATGGCGTCCACGGGGGCGAGCGGCGCCCGCGCCCTGCGTTCCAGGAAGCTCGCGGCCAGCAGCGCCGCCATGGCGGCGAAGGGCAGCCCGTACGCCCAGGCCGGCGCGGCGGTCGGGCCCGCCGACAGATCGCCCTGGACGACGAGCGCGACCCCGACGAGCCCGATCGCCAGCCCCGCCCACTGGCGCGGGCTGACCGTCTCCCCGAGCAGCCGCCCGGCCAGCGCGCCCGCCGCGAGCGGCTGCAGCGCGGCGATCAGCGCGGCGGTGCCGGACGGCACGCCGAGCCCGACCGCCCAGACGATGCCCCCGAGATAGCCGCCCTGCGAGAGCGCGCCGATCGCCGCCTGCTCGGCCAGGGCGCGTGGGCGCAGTCGGCGGCGCCTGAACAGCGCCCAGGCGCCCCCCAAGATCGCCGCCGCGGCGAGGAAGCGCCACATCAGCAGGGTGTCGGCGGGGGCCTCCCGGGTGCCGAGCTCGGCTCCGATGAAGCCGGAGCTCCACATCACGACGAGGCCGATGGAGGTGACGGCGGCGCTGACGGGCATGGGATGTCCTCGCTCTGGTTGGGGTCTGGGATCCGGGAGCTGGGTCTGGCACCCGCTCCGGGTATACCGATCTGTTTAGTCCCTCATCCACTAGACTAAACAGATCGGTATACACGTCAACCCCGACCCGGAGGTGATCACGGCATGGAAGCGCCTACAGGAGTGCTCACCCCCGCCGCGCGCCGCATCCTCGACACCGCGGCCGAGCTGTTCTACGGGCAGGGGATCAACGCGGTCGGCGTGGATCTGATCGCCAAGCGCTCCGGTGTCACCAAGAAGACGCTGTACGACCGGTTCGGCTCCAAGGAGGCCCTGGTCGCCGCGTATCTGCGGGAGCGCGATGAGCGGTGGCGGGCATGGCTCACCGCCGAGGTGGAGAAGTCGCCCCCGGCCGATCGCGCCCTGGCCACGTTCGACGCGCTCGCGCTCTGGGTGGCCCGCGAGAACCCGCGCGGCTGCGGTTTCGTGAACGCGGCGGCCGAACTGCCGGACGCCGGGCATCCGGCCCGCCAGGTGATCGCCGACCAGAAGCGCTGGCTGCGCGGATATCTGCGGCAGCTGTGCGAGGAGGCGGGCGTGACGGACCCCGACGAGCCGGCGGACGAGCTGCTGCTGCTCCACGAGGGCGCCACGGTGCTGAACGGACTGTCGGTGGTCGCGGACGCGGTCGGCATCGCGCGGCGGCTGGCCGTGCGGGCGCTGGAGCGGGCCAGGTGATGCCACAGCCGAATAACACAGTCCAGCCTGCCCAGTTTGAACTGGACAGGCTGGACTGAAGAAATTACCGTGACGGGCATGGCAGAGACCCTTGGCGGCATGTCCGCGTCCGCCGTGCGCGCCGCGCACGAGATCCGTGTGGTGATCGGCCGGCTGCGGCGGCGGTTCAGGGAGACGTACGACAACGAGGGGCTCACCCCCTCGCAGACCTCCGTGCTCAGCAGGCTCAGCAAGGAGGGCCCCGCCTCGACCAGCGCCCTGGCGGCGGCCGAGCGCGTGCGGCCGCAGTCGATGGCGGCCACGCTCGCCGTGCTGGAGGAGCGCGGGCTGATCCAGCGGCGTCCCGATCCCCATGACGGGCGGCGGCAGTTGGTCTCGACGAGCGACACCGGCAGTGCGTACCTGGACGACAAGCGGCGGGCGGGCGAGGAATGGCTCGCCCAGGCCCTGGAGACCGGCTATACGGAAGCGGAACGGGAGACCATCCTCGAGGCGCTGGCCCTGCTGGACCGGCTCAGCCGCGCATGATCGAGCGGCTGACACGACGCAGGGCCAAAACCACCGCGCGGGGCTCCTTCGACCGTAAGCTCCTCGCGCCGATGATGCTGGGTTCGATCCTGAACCCGGTCAACTCCTCCATCATCTCCGTGTCGTTGGTGCCCATCGGCGCCGCGTTCGGGGCGCCGCCCTCGCAGACGGCCTGGCTGGTCTCCGCGCTCTATCTGGCCACCGCGATAGGGCAGCCGGTCGTGGGCCGGCTGATCGACCTCTACGGGCCGCGCCGCCTCTTCCTCGCCGGGGCCACGCTGACCGGGATCGCCGGGCTGATCGGTCTGCTGGCCCCGAACATGGGGGCGCTGGTCGTCTCGCGGGTGGTGCTCGGCTTCGGCACCTGCGCGGGCTATCCGGCGGCGATGTCCCTCATCCGCAGCGAGGCCCGGCGGACCGGCCAGGACAGCCCCGCCGGGATCCTCGCCACGCTCGCGGTCGCGAGCCAGACCGTCGCGGTCATCGGACCGCCCCTGGGCGGAGTGCTGATCGGGCTGGGCGGCTGGCGCAGCACGTTCGCCGTCAACATCCCCCTCGCGGTGGCCGGTCTGCTCCTCGGCGTCCGGCGGCTGCCCAAGGCGCCCCGGGAGGCGCGCGCGGCGAAGGGGATCCGGCTGGACCTGCCGGGCATGGCGCTGTTCGCCGCGATGCTCGTCTCGCTGCTGCTCTTCCTGATGGAGCCCCGGGCCGACCGCTGGTACCTGCCCGTGCTGATGGTGGTGGCGGCGGCCGGGTTCGCGGTGCGGGAACTGCGGGTGGCCGAGCCCTTCATCGATCTGCGGGTGTTCGGCGGCAATACACCCCTGCTGCTCACCTATGCCCGCGCCCTCCTCGTCTCCGTCGTCTCGTACGTCTTCCTGTACGGCTACACCCAGTGGCTCCAGGACGGCCGGGGGCTGACGGCATCCCAGGCGGGCCTCGCCCAACTGCCGATGTTCCTCACCGGGATCGCGGTGTCCACCCTCACCGGCCGCCGGACCGCCGTACGCGGCAAGCTGCTCGTGGGCGCCGTGGCGCAGATCGCCGGCTGCTCCCTGCTGCTTCTGCTCCAGCCGCACAGCGCGGTGGGGCTGCTGATCACCGTCGCGCTCGTCTTCGGCGTACCGCAGGGGCTGATCAGCCTCGCGCTGCAGAACGCGGTGTACCACCAGGCCGATCCGGAACGGATGGGCGCCTCGGCGGGGCTGCTCCGTACCTTCCTCTACCTCGGCGCGATGGTCGCCTCCAGCGCCAACGGCGCCTTCTTCGGCGCCCGCGCCGACACCGGTGGGCTGCACGGCCTGGCCTGGTTCATGCTCACCGTCACCGGCCTGTTCCTGGCGCTGACGGCCGTGGACCGCTCGCTGGGCCGTATCGGATCCGACGCCTCCTCCGGCGCTTCCTCCTCCGCTCCACAACCGCAGCAGCGAAAGGCTTGATGAACGTGAACAACACGGCTCTGCTCGTGATGGACGTCCAAGAAGGCATCGTGGCCCGGGTCCAGGACCCCGACTACGTGCCGCGCGTGAGCCGGGCGATCGACGCCGCCCGCAGCGCCGGAATCCCCGTCGTATACGTCGTCATCGGCTTCCGGTCCGGCCGTCCCGAAGCGTCGTCCCGCAACAAGGTGTTCACCACCCTGCCGCCGGGTCTCTACACCGAGGACGACCCCAAGATCGCCATCCACGAGGGTGTCACGCCCCGGCCGGGCGAGGTCGTGGTCACCAAGCGGCGGGTCAGCGCGTTCGCCGGCAGCGACCTGGATGTGGTGCTGCGGTCCGGCGACCTCACCCACCTCGTCCTGACCGGCGTCGCGACCAGCGGCGTCGTCCTGTCCACGCTCCGGCAGGCCGCCGACCTCGACTTCCGGCTCACGGTGCTGTCCGACGCCTGCTACGACCCGGACCCGGAGATCCACCGGCTGCTCATCGAGAAGGTGTTCCCGTCGCAGGCCGAGGTCACGACGGTGCAGGAGTGGGCCGAGACGGCGGGCTGAGCACTCGGGTTGCCCGGCTCGGTTGGGCGCGGCGCCGGGTCGCGCCTTCGGCGCGTTTGAGCATGGGACGGCGGGCGGGGGCCCGGCCTTCGTCGCCGGGCGCCGGGCCGGTCGGCGGCGGCGCCCCGCTCCCCACCCCCGGATCCATGCTCACAGGCCACCCCGTCTCGGCGAGCGGTGGCCATACGTACAGGGGCCCGCCCGAGAACCTCAGCGGGGCCAGATCGGCGGGTTGGTGCAGAACGCGCCGCCGAGGTTCTCGTGGTCGGGGTTGCCGGGCTCCAGCTCACCCTGTTCGGCGATCAGCTTCGCGGCGTACGGCTCGGAGTCGTCCTGGGGCTCGTACCCCAGGGCGCGGGCCGAGGAGAGGTCCCACCACAGGCGGGTGTTGGCCGAGCTGCCGTAGACCGCGGTGTAGCCCACGTTCTCCGCCGTAAGGGCGGCGTGGAGCAGCCGGGCGCCGTCCGCCGGGCTCATCCAGATCGACAGCATGCGGACGTTCGTCGGCTCGGGGAAGCAGGAGCCGATGCGGATGGCGACCGTCTCGATGCCGAACTTGTCCCAGTAGAACGAGGCCAGGTCCTCGCCGAACGACTTCGACAGCCCGTAGAAGGTGTCGGGGCGGCGCGGGGTGTCGAGCGGGATCAGCGGGTCGTCCCCGACCGGGCGCGGGGTGAAGCCCACGGCGTGGTTGCTGGAGGCGAAGACGACGCGGCGGACGCCCGCCTCGCGGGCCGCCTCGTACAGGTTGTACGTGCCCTCGATATTGGCCCGCAGGATCTTCTCGAATGGGGCTTCCAGGGAGATGCCCGCGAGATGGATGATCGCGTCGACGCCCCGCGCGGCCTCGCGCAGGGCGTCCCGGTCGGACAGATCCGCGGTGATCGCGTCCGGCTCGCCCTCGATGGGGAGCTGGTCGAGGAGCCGCAGCTGGTATCCGTACGGCGGCAGCAGCTCGCGCATCAATGTGCCCATGCCGCCTGCGGCGCCGGTGAGGAGGACGGTGCGGGGAGCGGGCATGGGCGGATCTCCTCCATGGGGAATCACGTATGGGGTTTTTATATGTGGTTTTTATTCATGTATGCGATTCAGATTCATGGCCACCGTAAGGATCGGCGCAGGAGTCGTCAAGGGTGGCGCGGTGCCGCGGAATTCACCGCCGGGTGAGGGGTGTCACCCCGTTGGCACCCTTGACCGGTGACCGATGGCTGCCTTACGGTGAGCGTGTTCACGAATGTAGATGACGATCAGAAACGTGCACACTGCGTCGGTGGGTGACGACGGGTCGGTGTACACGACAGGGAGAAGCCCGTGACCTCAGCTTCACTTGCCGAGCGCCTTGACGGACTGCTGTTCTTCCCCGTGACCGCCTACGGTCCCGATGGCGCCCTGGACCTGGAGATCTACCGCGCGCATGTCCGCGCCGGGATCGAAGCGGGGGCGGGCGCCGTCTTCGCGTGCTGCGGCACGGGCGAGTTCCACGCCCTGACGCCCGAGGAGTTCCACGACTGCGTCGTGGCCGCCGTGGAGGAGTCCGCCGGGCGGGTCCCGGTGGTCGCGGGCGCCGGGTACGGGACCGCGCTGGCGATCCAGTACGCCAAGCTGGCCGAGCGGGCCGGTGCGGACGGGCTGCTCGCCATGCCGCCCTATCTGGTCGTGGCCGATCAGGAGGGGCTGATCCGCCACTACAGCGCCCTCGCCGGCGCGACCGACCTCGACATCATCGTCTATCAGCGGGACAACGCCGTCCTGGCCCCCGAGTCCGTGGCCCGGCTCGCCAAGGTGCCCGGCATCATCGGCCTCAAGGACGGCCTCGGCGACCTCGACCTGATGCAGCGCATCGTCAGCGCGGTGCGGGCGGGCGCCCCCGACGAGGACTTCCACTACTTCAACGGGCTGCCGACGGCCGAGCTGACCGGCCTCGCCTACCGCGGCATCGGCGTGACGCTCTACTCCTCCGCCGTCTTCTGCTTCGTCCCCGAGCTCGCCGTCGCCTTCCACAAGGCGTTCATGACGGGCGACGACGAGACCGTCAACAAGCTGCTCGACGGCTTCTACCGGCCGCTGGTCGAGCTCCGCAACCAGGGCCGCGGCTATGCGGTCTCGCTGGTCAAGGCGGGCGTCCGGCTGCGCGGGCTGGACGTGGGCGAGGTGCGGCCGCCGCTGAGCGAGCCCAGCCCCGCCCACGTCAAGGAGCTGGCCGACCTGATCGAGCGCGGTATGGCGCTGGTCGGAGACGGAGACGGGGACGGGGAGGCGCGGTGAGGGCCTCCGCCTTCGTCTACCCCTGGGACGTCGTCGGAGACCCGGACGCCGCGCGCCGCATCGCCGATCTCGGCGTCCAGCAGGTGACGCTGGCCTCCGCCTACCACTCCACCCGGGCCCTGACCCCGCGTCACCCCGGCCACCGCATCGTCACCGCCCGCCACGCGGCCGTGCTCTACCCGCCGGACGCCGAGCGCTGGCAGGGGCGCGAGCTGCGCCCGTACGAGCAGTCGTGGGTGCCGGGCGACGACCCGTACGGCGAGGCGGCCGCCGCCCTGGCCGACGCCGGTCTCGAGGTCCACGCCTGGGTCGTGCTCGCGCACAACACCCGGCTGGGCGAGGAGCATCCGCGGACCTCCGTGCGCAACGCCTATGGCGACCGCTACCCGTGGGCGCCGTGCATCGCCCGCCCCGAGGTGCGCGCCTATCTGGTGGACCTGGCCGCCGAGGCGGCGGTACGGCCGGGCACCCGCGGCACCGAGCTGGAGTCCTGCGGCTGGTACGGGCTGGCCCATCTGCACGCCCACGACAAGATCGGCGGGGTACCGCTGGGCGGCGCCGGCCAGTATCTGATGTCGCTGTGCTTCTGCGAGAGCTGCGCCGCGGGCTATGCGGAACTCGGGGCCGACGCCGAAGAGCTGCGCCAGGCGGTCGTGCGCGCCCTGGGGCCGGTGTGGACGGGCGAGACGACCGCGGACGGCGGTGACCGCGCGGGGGAGTGGGCCGAGGTCGAGAAGCTGCTCGGCGCCGACCACGCCGCCGTCTTCGCGACCTGGCGCAACCGGGTCGCAAGCAGTCTGCGGGGCGAGGCCGTGGCCGCCGTAAGGAGCGCGGCAGAAGCGGACTTCCGGGTTCTGCTGCACGCCGACCCGGCCCCGCACCGGCTCGGCGCCAACGTCGGCGTGCACCCCGCCGATGTGCTGGCCCAGGCCGACGGGGTCGTGCTGCCCTGCACAGGGGGCGAGGCAGCGCGCTCCGCGGTCCTGCTTCCCTTCGTCCCGCACCAGACCGAGAGGACCGTGCTCGCCGCCAACTTCACGGTGGTGGCGGGGATGGGCGGCAGCCCGGCGACGCTGGCGCAGGACGCGGCCCACGCGGTGGAGCTGGGCGCCGATGAACTCCGCCTGTATCACGCGGGTCTGGCCTCGGACCAGGACCTCGCGGCCGTCCGCACGGCGCTCGCCGAACTGGGCTGAGCCGAGCTGAGCCAGGACCTGGGTCCGAGCTGAACCGGGACCCGCCCCGGACCCCGCCCAGGTGGCGGGTTTCCGGGACGGGTCGGCGGATTATCGGAAGCGCGACACCCGGTGGCATCGCCACGATCGAAGGGTGTCGACGAAACGGACCACCTCACACCGCAGAGCCATCGCGCTGATGTCCCTGGGCCACGCCTGCGTGGACATCTACCAGGGAGCGGTGGCCGCGCTGGTGCCGTTCTTCGTCTCCGAGCGGGCCTACGGCTACGCCGCCGCCTCCGGTGTCGTGCTGGCGGCCTCGCTGCTGTCATCGGTGGTGCAGCCGCTGTTCGGGGCGCTCACCGACCGGTGGGCCATGCCGTGGCTGCTGCCGGTGAGCACGCTGGTGGGCGGTGCGGGCGTGGCGCTGAGCGGGGTCACCGACTCCTATGCGCTCACCCTGATCGTGGTCGCCGTCTCCGGGATCGGCGTCGCCGCGTACCACCCCGAGGCCGCCCGGGTGGCCCGGCTCGCCAGCCGGGGCAGCCACACCGCGATGAGCTGGTTCTCCCTGGGCGGCAACATCGGCTTCGCCACCGCGCCGCTCGCGGTCGCCGCCGTCATCGCCACCGGCGGTCTGCGCGCCTCCCCGCTGCTGGCCGTCCCCGCCGTCGCCGGTGCCGCCCTGTGCGCGGCCACGCTACGGACGCTCAGGGCCCCTGGCGCGGCGACCGGGCCCGCTCGGGCCGGCCGTGGGGGAGAGGGAAGGGATGACTGGCCCTCCTTCCTCCGGTTGTCCGGGGCCATCATGTGCCGCTCGATCGTCTTCGTCGGGCTGAGCGCGTTCATCTCGCTGTATGTGCGCGAGCGCGTCGGCGGAGGCGAACTGGCCGGTACGGCAGCCCTGTTCGTGCTCTACGTCGGCGGCGCGGCGGGCACGGTGGCCGGGGGCGGGCTCGCCGCCCGCTACGGCCGTATCCCGGTCGTCCAGTGGTCCTACGCCCTGACCGTCCTCGCCGTCGCGGGTGTCGTCCTCGTCCCCGGCCCGGCGCTCTACCTCTGTGTGGCGCTCGCCTCGGCCGGGCTGTACGTGCCGTTCTCCCTGCACATCACGCTCGGCCAGGACTATCTGCCCCGCCGCGTGGGCACCGCGAGCGGCGTCACCCTGGGGCTCACCGTCAGCGTCGGCGGCCTCGCGAGCCCCCTCATCGGCGCCCTCGCCGACGCCACGACCCTGCGCACCGCCCTCACCCCCCTGATCGTCCTCCCCGCCCTCGGCCGGCTCCTGCTGCGCACCCTGCGCGAGCCCGCCCTCCCCGAAGCCCTCACCGGCCACTCCCACCCGGCGGAAGCCGAGGCGCCCGAGCGGGCGTAGGGGCGGCGGACGCTCCTCGGGCCTCGGCGCCGTCGGTCCCGGGCGCCGCCGCCCACCCCGCGTCCCGCATCACCCGCTCCACCGTCTCCTCCAGCGCGCTCGTCGCCGGGATCACCGTCTCGCCCCCGCCCGGCAGCAGGTCAAGCGGCCGGTACCAGCCGCGCAGCTCCGGCTCGCCGTACTCGTCCGCCTGCGGCTTCGTGGCATGCCGCCGCAGCGTCTCGGCGAACGGGACGTCGAGGTAGTAGCCGTGGGTGGGGCCCAGGTGGTCGCGGCACAGGGCGTCCAGCATCGGGCCGTAGTGCGCGGCGCAGAGGATGCCCTCGACCACGACGTGGAAGCCGTGGTCGAGGGCATAGCGGGCCACGGTGTCGATGAGGCCGATGTTCGCCGCGTCCGGGGTGTCCCGCTCCCGCAGCACGACCCGGCGCAGATTGTCCTGGCCCACCAGCGCGAGGCCGCGTCCGTAGCGGGCGCGCAGTCCGGCGGCGACGGAGGACTTGCCGGACGCGGAGTTGCCGCGCAGCACGATCAGCCGCGTCGTCGCGGAACCCACTCTCATCCGGGCCACGCTAGTGGCGTCGGCGGTGAGTCGCGGGGTGTGTGCGGGCGATTGCCCGCCGGGTGCGAATTTTCGCCGGAACCGTTGACGAACCCCCGGGGCCGCCCTAACTTCATCGCGTCGTACTTCATACGTCATATATGAGACGCGCTGTGTCAGATCTGAGAGCGGCCATGGACATCGCCCCGAGCCCGATCCCCTCCCGCACCCAGTACGTGCAGGAGGCGGTCAAGCACGCGATCCTCACCGGGCGGCTGCGCCCCGGGCAGGCGCTGGTGGAGGCCGAGTTGGCCGCGCAGTTCGGGGTCTCCAAGACGCCCGTGAGGGAGGCGCTCAAGACCCTCGCGGGGCGGGGGCTCGTGGTGATGAGCGAGTACAAGGGGGCCACCGTCAGGACCGTCGACACCGCGATGGCGCACGCGGTCTACGATGTGCGGCTGCTCCTGGAGCCCGAGGCGCTGCGCCGGACCGTCGCCGCGCGGGCCGGGCTGGAGGCCGCCGGGGCCGCGCTGGAGCGGTCGGACGCGGCCGACGATCCTGCCGGGCGGTCGCTGGCCAACCGCGACTTCCACCGGGCGCTGTATCTGCCCTGCGGCAACCCCCTGCTGACCCGGATGCTCGACGAACTGCGGGACCAGGCCGCGCTGGTGTCCGCCGTCGCCTGGCAGGCGGTGCCCTCCTGGGAGCAGGAGGCGCTCGAGCACCGGGAGATCCTGGCCCGTGCGCTCGACGGCGACGCCGACGGGGCGGGCCGCGCCCTGCACGACCACATCGCCTCCTTCGTCCGGCGCGCCTTCCCGGACCGGGAGTCCCCGGACCGGGAGTCCCCGGACGGGAAGTCCCCGGGTGGGGAGTCCCTGGACCGGGAGTAGCGCCATGGCGGCCCCGGTCGCCGACCCCAGCACCATCCGAACAGCTCGCCCGATGCCGAACATCGAGAGAAAGGGTTCGTATGGACTACTCACCGCTGAGGACGGCGCTCGCGGATGTCGTGGCGATCCCGGTGACTCCGTACGACGCCGATGGCGCCGTGGACCGCGCCGCCTACCGCGCCCTGCTGCGCCGGCTCCTCGACGGCGGGGTCAAGGCCGTCACCCCGAACGGCAACACCGGCGAGTTCTACGCCCTCACTCTCGAAGAGCGGCGGCTGGTCACCGAGTTGACCGTCGAGGAGGCCGCGGGTCGCGCCGCCGTCCTCGTCGGCGTCGGCCATGACGCGGCCACCGCCGTCGAGGCCGCCCGCCACGCCCGCACGGCCGGGGCCGACATGGTGATGGTCCATCAGCCGGTGCACCCCTACGTCGCCCAGGACGGCTGGATCGACTACCACCGCACCATCGCCGAGGCCGTCCCCGAGCTGGGCGTGGTGCCGTATCTGCGCAATCCGCTCATCGAGGGCGCGGCCATCGCCCGGCTCGGGGAGGAGTGCCCCCAGGTCATCGGGGTCAAGTACGCGGTCCACGACGCCACCCGCTTCGCCGCCGTGGCGCGCGACGCCGGGCTGGACCGGTTCGTCTGGGTGGCCGGGCTCGCCGAGCTGTACGCGCCCGCCTACTGGGCGGTCGGCGCCACCGGCTTCACCTCGGGCCTGGTCAATGTGGCCCCCAACGTCTCGCTCAACATGCTGGGCGCGCTGCGCGCGGGAGACTTTCCGGCCGCGATGAAGGTGTGGGAACAGATCCGGCGGTTCGAGGACCTCAGAGCCGAACGGCAGTCCGCCAACAACGTCACGGTCGTCAAGGAAGCGCTGGCCGCGATGGGTCTGTGCCGCCGTGATGTGCGCGCCCCGAGCAAGCCGCTGCCCGAGCCGAGGCGTGCGGAAGTCGCCGCGATCGTCGAGGGGTGGTCGATATGAGTACCCGTCCCATCGATGCGGGCACCCCGCCCAGACCGCGCAAGCGCCCCGAGGAGCTGCGCAGCCACCAGTGGTACGGCACCGAGGGCCTGCGCTCCTTCAGCCACCGGGCCCGCACCCGCCAGCTCGGCTATCTCCCCGAGGAGCACCTGGGCAAGCCGGTCATCGCGATCCTCAACACCTGGAGCGATATCAACCCCTGCCATGTGCACCTGCGCGACCGCGCCCAGGCGGTCAAGCGCGGGGTCTGGCAGGCGGGCGGCTTCCCCCTGGAGTTCCCGGTCTCCACGCTCTCCGAGACGTTCCAGAAGCCCACCCCCATGCTCTACCGCAATCTCCTCGCCATGGAGACCGAGGAGCTCTGCCGCTCCTATCCGGTCGACGGCGCCGTGCTGCTGGGCGGCTGCGACAAGTCCACCCCGGGGCTGCTGATGGGCGCGGCCAGCGCCGACCTTCCGGCGGTCTTCGTCCCGGCCGGGCCGATGCTGCCGGGGCACTGGCGCAATGAGGTGCTGGGCTCGGGCACCGACATGTGGAAGTACTGGGACGACAGGCGGGCCGGGCTGATCGGCGACTGCGAGCTGTCCGAGCTGGAGCGGGGGCTGGCCCGTTCGCCCGGCCACTGCATGACGATGGGCACCGCCTCCACGCTCACGGCCGCCGCCGAGGCGCTGGGCGTGACCGTGCCCGGCGCCTCGTCCATCCCGGCCGTGGACTCCGGGCACGACCGGATGGCCGCCGCCTCCGGGTTACGCGTGGTCGAGCTGGTCCGGCAGGACCTCAGGCTTTCGGAGATCCTCACCCGGGAGGCGTACGAGGACGCGGTCGCGACCGTGCTCGCCCTCGGCGGCTCCACCAACGCGGTGATCCATCTGATCGCCATGGCCGGCCGGTCCGGCGTGCGGCTCACCCTCGACGACTTCGACCGCATCGCCCGTACCGTCCCCGTGCTGGCCGATCTGCGGCCCGGCGGCCGGTATCTGATGGAGGACTTCCACTTCGCCGGCGGGCTCCCGGGCTTCCTCTCCCGCCTCACGGACGTCCTGCACCTGGACCGCCCCACCGTCGCCCACCCCACGCTGCGCGAACAGCTCGACGGCACCCTGGTGCACAACCCCGAGGTGATCCGGCCCCGCGACAACCCGCTGGCCGAGGAGGGCGGAGTGGCGGTGCTGCGCGGCAATCTGTGCCCCGACGGCGCGGTCATCAAGCACATCGCGGCCGAGCCCCGGCTGCTCCGGCACACGGGCCCCGCCGTGGTCTTCGACGACTACAAGGCGATGCAGGCCACCATCAACGACCCCGCCCTCGGCATCACCGAGGACAGTGTGCTGGTGCTGCGCAACGCCGGTCCGCTCGGCGGCCCCGGAATGCCCGAGTACGGGATGCTGCCGATCCCCGACCATCTGCTCAAGCAGGGGGTGCGGGACATGGTGCGGATCTCCGACGCCCGGATGAGCGGCACCAGTTACGGGGCCTGTGTGCTGCACATCGCGCCCGAGTCGTATGTGGGCGGCCCGCTCGCGCTCGTCCGCGACGGCGATCGGATCACCCTCGACGTGGCGGCGCGGGTGCTGCGGCTGGAGGTGGACGACGCCGAGCTGGCGCGGCGCCGGGCCGGGTGGACGGCCCCGCCGCCCCGTTACGAGCGCGGCTACGGCGCGCTCTATCAGGAGCAGATGACCCAGGCCGACACCGGCTGCGACTTCCGCTTCCTGGCCCGCCCCGGGGCGGTGCCCGAACCCTACGCGGGCTGACGCCTCCTCCTCGACGCCCAAATTTTTTTGTACGAGATACCGAACGACATTCGGTAAGCGCTTCACGGAAGCGCTTCACCAACCCGTACCCGCACCCCGTCGACTCCGAGAACGGAGAAGCAGTCATGGCCGACGCCGTGGCGAAACCGCCCCGGGTCACCCGGCGCCGTACCGGAGGACCGGCCCGCCGCCTCCCGTATCTGCTGATCGCCCCCGCCGGGCTGCTGATGCTGGGCTTCATCGCCTATCCGATGCTCAGCGTCCTCTACTACAGCCTGCGGAACTACAACGTCACCAAGCCCTGGCGGAACGGCTACGCGGGCTTCGGCAACTTCACCCGGATCCTCACCGACGACCCGCAGTTCTGGGACACGCTCGTCTTCAGCGGCAAATGGGTCGTCACCGAGGTACTGCTGCAGCTCCTGCTCGGCCTCGTGCTCGCCCTGCTGGTGCACCAGACCTTCCTCGGCCGCGGTCTCGCACGCGCGCTGGTCTTCTCGCCCTGGGCCGTGTCCGGGGTGCTGACGACCACCATCTGGATGCTGCTGTACAACCCCTCGACCGGCATCAGCCGCTATCTCGCGGACGCCGGGATCGGCACCTACGGCACCTCGGTGCTCTCCGACACCGGCACCGTCTTCTGGGCCGCCGTCGTGGCCGAACTCTGGCGCGGCGTCCCCTTCTTCGCGATCCTCATCCTCGCCGACCTCCAGTCCATCCCCCGGGACCTCTACGAGGCGGCCTCGGTCGACGGCGCGGGCCGGGCGCGACGGTTCCTCCACATCACCCTGCCGCATCTGAAGGACGCGATCATCCTCTCCACGCTGCTGCGCGGCGTATGGGAGTTCAACAACGTCGATCTGCTCTACACCCTCACCGGCGGCGGACCGGCCGGACAGACCACCACCCTTCCGCTGTACGTCGCCAACACCGGGATCAACGGCCATGACTTCGGCTACGCCTCCGCGCTGACCACCGTCGCCTTCGTGATCCTCCTCTTCTGCTCGATCCTCTATCTGCGCCTGAGCAAGTTCGGAGGCGACGCCAAGTGACCGCCGCACTCGCCGAGCAGGGCACCCGGCCCGCCCCCGCGGCCACCCCGCCGCCCGCCGCCCGCGGGAGACGCCGGCGCGGGCTCGACCAGGGCGTACCGCGCTGGCAGATCTATCTGCCGCTGTGCCTGTATCTGCTGTTCACCCTCGTCCCCTTCTACTGGATGCTGCTGTTCGCGCTGCGCCCCGCGGGCTCGACCGCGCTGGTGCCCTGGCCGGTCACCGGTGAGCACTTCCAGAAGGTGTGGAACGAGCGCAGCTTCGGGGTCTTCTTCCAGAACAGCATGATCGTCGGCGTCGCCTCGCTGGTGATGACGACGGCGGTGGCGCTGGCCGGCGGCTACGCCCTCGCGCGCTTCGACTTCCCTGTCAAAAAGGGCTTCATGCTGGCGCTGCTTGCCTCGCAGTTCATCCCGGGCGCGCTGATGCTGGTGCCGCTCTTCGAGATCTTCAAGAACCTGCAGATGATCAACTCGCTGGGGAGCGTGGTCATCGCGGAGACGGTCTTCCAGCTCCCCCTGTCGATCATCCTCATCAGCGGCTTCATCAAGAACGTGCCGGTGTCGCTCGAGGAACAGGCGTGGGTCGACGGCTGCGGCCGCTTCCGGGCCTTCTGCGCGGTGGTGCTGCCGCTGCTGCGCCCCGGGCTGATCGCGGTCGGCTCCTTCGCCTTCGTGCACAGCTGGAACCACTTCCTGTTCGCGCTGATGTTCCTCAGCTCCCAGGACAAACAGACCATCCCGGTCGGCCTCAACACCCTCATCGGCGCGGACAGCGTCGACCTGGGCGCGCTCGCGGCGGGCGGGGTGATCGCCGCGGTGCCCGTCGTCATCGTCTTCGCCTTCATCCAGAAATGGCTGATCACCGGCTTCAGCGCGGGGGCGGTCAAGGGCTGACCGAAACGGCCGGCGGCACACCGTATTCGGCGGCACACCGTACGCGAACGAGGAGGTCCGAGCATGGGCATGGCGCACGCCCCGGGACGAGGGGCAGCCCCGGCCGAGGAACCGATACCCGTCGTCCTCGCGGGCGCCCGAGGGCATGGGCGCCGGCACCTGGACAACATCCGTCGACTGGCCGCCGAGGGGACGGTCCGGCTCGCCGGGGTGTGCGAACTCCGGCCGCTCACCCGTGAGGAGCTGGGCGACGGGATCGGCGAGCCCGAGCAGTCCGCCGATCTGGCCGGACTCGTGGCCCGGACCGGCGCCCGGATCGCCGTCATCTGCACCCCGATCCACACCCACGCCGACCTCGCCCTCGCGGCCGCCGAACGCGGTGCGCACCTTCTGCTGGAGAAGCCGCCCACACCCTCGTATGCCGAATTCGCCCGGCTGAGCGAAGGACTGCGCGACTACGGAACCGCCTGCCAGATCGGCTTCCAGTCACACGGCTCCCACGCCCTGCCCGCCATTCGGAACTTCGTCGCGGACGGCCGCATAGGGGCGATCCGCGGCATCGGCGCGGCCGGGGCCTGGGCCCGCGGCGAGGACTACTACGCCCGCGCCCCCTGGGCCGGACACCGCACCCTCGACGGCCGCGACGTCGTCGACGGCGTTCTCACCAACCCCCTCGCCCACGCCGTCGCCACCGCCCTGCACCTCGGCGGCGCCGACCGGGCCGAGGACGTGGCCGAGATCGAGCTGGAGCTGTACCGGGCCAACGCCATCGAGGCCGACGACACCTCCTGCGTACGGATCCGCACCAGCCGCGGCATCACCGTCGCCGCCGCCGTCACCCTGTGCGCGGAGGAGCCCGGTGAGCCGTATGTCGTCGTCCACGGCGACCGGGGGCGGATCACCTTCTGGTACAAGCTGGACCGGGTCCGCGTCGAACGCGACGGAGCGCCGCCCGAGACCACCGACCACGCGCGCACCGATCTGCTGGACAACCTCGTCGCGCATCTGCGCGACGGCACCGAACTGCTCGTCCCACCGGACCGCACCGGCGCGTTCATGCGCGTCGTCGAGGCGGTCCGCACCGCCCCCGCACCGGTCCCGCTGCCCGCCGACGCCTGGCGCACCGAGGCCGGTGCGGGCGTCGCCTCGCGAGCCGCCAAGCGGCGCGTGGTGACCGGCATCGACCGACTGGTCACCGCCGGCGCCGAGCGCCTCGCCCTGTACTCGGAACTGCGCGCCCCCTGGGCCGCACGCCCCGCGGAGGTCCCGCACCCATGACACCCCTGACCCCCTCCAACCCGCTGATCCCCTCCCTCACCCGCCGTCCCCCCTGGACCGTGCTGCGCCATGAGCACCGGGTCGTCGGGTCGTACGCGCACCGCCCCCAACTGCCCGGCACGGTCGCGCCACGCCCGTATCTGCACCCCGTGCGCACCCTCGGCGGCGTCACCGTCACCGGTCTGCGGCCCGCCGAGGATCCTGCCCACCTGGGTGTGTCCATGGCCATCCCGGAGGTGGCCGGACACGACTTCCGGGGCGGCCGGGGGAGCCCGGCCCACCAGGGGAGCCAGCGCCATCTCGGCTGGCTGCTGCGCGACCCCGATGGCTTCGTGGAGGAGCTGTCGTGGGAGGCCGGGGGGCGGCAACTGCTGCTGGAGCGGCGCACGGTGGCCGTACGGTCCCTGGGAACCGCGTGCTGGGCGCTGGACTTCACCTCCGCCCTCACCAATGTGACGGGCCAGGAGCTCGCCCTCGGCGGGGCGGGCCACGGAGGCGGCTTCTTCTGGCGCGTCCCGCGGCGCCTCGAGCCCGCACAGGTCTTCAGCGCCGACGGCGAGGGCGCGGCGGCGGTGCACGGACGGCCCGCGGACTGGCTGGCGCTGGCCACCGACGAGTGGACGCTGGTCTTCGCGGGCGCGACCGGCGACACCCGGGCCGACCCGTGGTGGGTGCGCACCGGGGAACACCCGGGCATCGGCTCGGCCCTCGCCTCGGACCGCCCACTGCCCCTGGCCCCGGCGGACACGGTCACCCGACGCATCGTCACCGCGATAACGGACGGCCGCCTGACCCCCGAAACCGCGGCCCGCCGAGCAGCCCAACTCTCCGACCGAGGCGCGGCCGTATGAGCAGGGTTGTGAGCAATCGTCCCTCCCCCAGCTACCGCTGGGAGGTGCCCTGTGGCGGGACGGGTGGGCGCAACCGGACCCGCACACGGCCACGGCCTCAGCCAAGACGGAGCGACCCCCAAGACCAGCAACCCCGAGGAGACGGACGCACACCATGACCCCACGCACCCGCAGAGCACCCCACACCGCAACCGCCCTCACCGCACTGCTCACCCTCGCACTCACCGCCACCGCCTGCGGCGACAACGGCTCGGCCACCGGAGAGGAGGGCTCCGGCAAGGGCACCATCACCTTCTGGGACAACAACGGCGGCCCCCGCACCAAGGTCTGGAAGCGGATCATCGCCAAGTTCGAGGACAAGTACCCCGACATCACGGTCAAGTACGTCCCGATCCCGATCACCAATGTGCAGTCGAAGTACGACACCGCCATTCAGAGCGGCGGCGACAGCCTGCCCGATGTCGGCGGCGTGGGCACCGCGTATCTGGCCAATCTGGTGGCCCAGGGCGCCCTCGACCCCGTGACCGACCGCATCGACGACAGCGCCCTCAAGGGCAAGCTGATCAAGAACATGGTCGACAGCGTCCGCGCGGCCGGCGGGGAGGACCAGGAGCTGTACTCCGTCCCGACCTCCGCCAACCAGGGCACCCTCTGGTACCGCACCGACCTCTTCGAGGCGGCGAAGCTGCCGGCGCCGGACAGCTGGGAGAGGTTCTACAAGGCCGCCGACGAGCTGACCGACAAGGGCGGGAACAAGTTCGGCTTCACCCTGCGCGGCGGCGCGGGCTCGATCGCCCAGGCGCTGGACATGATGTACGCCCAGTCCGGCATCGCGTCCTTCTGGGACGGCGACAGGACCACCCTCAACGACCCCAGGAACGTCGCGGCGCTCGAGAAGTACATCGCCCTCTTCAAGAAGGTCACGCCCGCCGCGGACCTCAACAACGACTTCGCCAAGATGGTCGCCCAGTTCGACCAGGGCGACATCGGAATGCTGCAGCACAACCTCGGCAGCTATGTCGACCACGTACGGCTGCTCGGCAAGGAGAAGATCGCGGGCATACCGCTGCCGCCCTCCCGGGCCGGGGCGGCGCGCACCATCGTCTCCAACCCGGTCGACGGCCTCGGGCTGTTCAAGGCGAGCAAGCACAAGGCGGCGGCCTGGAAGTTCATCGCGTTCGCGGCCTCGCCGGAGATGAACAGCCTCTGGAACGAGGACGTCGGCGCGATCCCCGCCAACGTCGGTGCCGCGGACGACGACTGGATCGCCGGGGCCCCGCCGACCAAGGCCGCGCTGGAGTCGCTCAACGATCCGCGGACCAAGGTCGTCCAGCTGCCGTACTACCTCCCGGACTGGAACAACATCAGCAAGGCCGACAACGAGCCCGGCTTCCAGAAGGTGCTGCTCGGCGAGATGACCGCCAAGGCGTTCTGCGACAAGGTCGCGGACGAGCTCAACGCGGCGCAGGCGGACTGGAAGAAGCACCAGCGCTAGCCGCGCTCGATCACCACGTCGCTCCACGGGGCCACGGGTCCTCGGGCCCGTGGGTTTCTATGAACCCCATGTATACCTGAGGTGTATAGTGCTCGCAGTTTATGCCGCCAACAGTACCTATTTATATGCCTGTTGGCGGCATTGCGATCACTACTGACAACAAAAGGACTTCGGGGAGAGCAATGGGGCGAAAAGGTCGAATATCCGGGCTGCTCATGAGTGCCGTCTGTCTGACGCTGGGCCTCACCGCCTGTGGCGCGTCCTACGACACCACCTCACCGCGCAGCGCGCGGGAGCACGCGCTGAAGGACCCCGGGCACGCGACACCGGCCGCCTCGAAGCCGGACGTGCTGAAGAAGGGCGACGGGACGGACGGCTCGGTCGACTGCTCCCGCGCCAAATGCGTCGCCCTCACCTTCGACGCGGGCCCCAGCGAGAACACGCCCCGGCTGCTGAAGATCCTCAAGCGCGAGAAGGTCCACGCGACCTTCTTCATGCTCGGCAAGAAGCACATCGACAAACACCCCGACCTGGTGCGCCGCATCGCGGACGAGGGGCATGAGCTGGCCAACCACACCTGGTCGCACAAGATCCTGACCAAGAGCGACGACGACCTGGTCCGCTCGGAGATCAACCGGGTCCAGAGCGCCGTCAAGAAGCTCACCGGCCGTACGCCGCTGCTGATGCGGCCGCCGCAGGGGCGTACCGACGAGCGGGTCTCCAAGATCTGCCGGGAGCTGGGCGTGGCGCAGGTGCTGTGGAGCGTGACGGCGAAGGACTACCAGACGACCGACTCCGCGCTGATCGAGAAGCGGGTGCTGGAGCAGACGGACCGCGACGGGGTCATCCTGCTGCACGACATCTACAAGGGCACGGTGCCGGCGGTGCCGGGGATCCTGGCCAAGCTGAAGAAGGACGGCTATACGGTGGTGACGGTCTCCCAGCTGATGGCCCCGGCCGCTCCGGAACCGGGCAAGGTCTATCGCCCATGAGGCAACAGACCAACAGGACCTTCCGTTTCCGAACATCCTCGGCCACAAAACGATCAAGTCTTGTCGCAAGCTATCGCGAGGCGATCGGAATTTCGTAATCTAAGAATCCTCGGGTGCCCGGCAACCTAATCTGGACTGGCGGCAACTACGACATGGGACGGGCCGGTCCGGATCCTCCGGCCCGTTCTCTCGACGCGGAACAGGAGTTGCCATGAGGCTGAGGCGCAAGCGGGGCCGCCACCGCCGCCGTAAGGACCGCACGCTGCCGCTGGGCAGCGCCGTGATCGTGGCGTCGGCCGTGGCCGGGGTCTATCTGACGGCTTCGCCGGAGGGCGCGAGCGCCGTGCCCACCACCGTGTACGTGGCCACCAACGGCAGCGACGGCGGCAGCGGCACCCTCAAGTCCCCCTTCCGAAGCCTCGAGAAGGCGATATCGACCGCCAAGGCGGGCACCACCATCGAGGTGCGCGGCGGCACGTACTACCCCGCCAGGACGCTGCGCAGCTCCGTCAGCGGCACCCCCCGCGAGCGCGTCCGACTCCGGCCCTACCGGGCGGAGAAGGTCCGGCTCGACGGCTCCCGGCTGGACGAGGGCTCCTCCCTGGTCTCCCTCAGCGCCGACTACTGGACGGTCTCCGGGATCGAGCTGCGCAACGCCCCGGGCGGCGGCCTGGTCTGCACCTCCTGTGCGAAAAACGTCTTCCAGAACCTCAGCACCCACGGCAACGGCGACACCGGACTCACCCTCCGCGGCGATGACACCAACGGCAACGTCATCCGGAACCTGGACTCCTACGGCAACCACGACGATGCCACCGGCGGCCAGAGAGCCGACGGCATGGCCCTCACCCACGGCTCCGGCACCGGCAACGTGGTCACCGGATCCCGGCTGTTCCGCAACAGCGACGACGGCCTCGACCTGTGGATGTGGGCGAGCCCCGTCACCATCGAGCACTCCTGGGCCTTCGGAAACGGCCGGAACCGCTGGCACATCCCCTACTTCAAGGGCGACGGCAGCGGCTTCCAGCTCGGCGCCGAGCGCCGCGGTGCCCCCTCGCCCTCCCATGTCGTACGGACCTCCGCCGCCTGGGCCAACACCAAGAGCGGCTTCGAGGCGGGCGGCAACACCGGAGCCCTCCGGCTCCAGCGCACCACCGCCTTCGACAACTGGGGCAAGGGCTACTCCTTCGCCGGCTCCCGCGCCCTCCTGACCGGCAACCTCGCGGTCTCCAACGGCCGCGGCAGCGCCGACACCGGACGCCTCGCCGTCTCCCGGGACAACAGCTGGACGCCGGGCGGCCCGGCCACCCCGCCGCTGGTCACCACCGACCCCACCACGGCCCTTGGCCCCCGGCGCCAGGACGGCTCCCTTCCGGTCACCAGCTTCCTCGTCGTCATGGACCGCACCGAGATCGGCTCGACGATGAACTGAGGCCCTGGGAGATCCGGGGCTCCCGGGAGCTGCGGGAGCCGTCCCGTCGCGTCAGCTGTGGCCCATGATGGGCCGCGGACGGTAGGGGTCCTCCAGGCGGGCCACCTCCGTCTCGTCGAGCGTCAGCCCGACCGCGGCGACCGCGTCCTCCAGATGACCGATCTTCGTGGCCCCGACGATCGGCGCGGTGACCGCGGGCCTGCCGAGCAGCCACGCCAGCGCCACCCGCGCCGGGGACACCTCGCGCTTCTCGGCGATCTCGCGGGTGGCGTCCACTATGGAGAACTCCGCGTCCGCGTACCACTTCTCCACCAGCGGATCGTTGCCCGCCCGGACGGTGGTCCCGGTGCGGTCCCGGCCGCGGGTGCCCGCCAGCAGCCCGCGGGCCAGCGGGCTCCAGGGGATGACGCCGACGCCCTGGTCCAGGCAGAGCGGGTTCATCTCCCGCTCCTCCTCCCGGTAGAGCAGGTTGTAGTGGTTCTGCATGGAGACGAACCGGGTCCAGCCGTGCGCCTCGGCCGTGTGCTGGGCCTTGGCGAACTGCCAGGCGTACATGGAGGAGGCGCCAATGTACCGGGCCTTTCCGGCCCGCACCACATCGTGGAGCGCCTCCATCGTCTCCTCGACGGGTGTCGCGGGGTCGAAGCGGTGGATCTGGTAGAGATCCACGTGGTCGGTGCCCAGCCGCCGCAGCGAGGCGTCGATGCCGGCCAGGATGTGCTTGCGGGACAGCCCGCGGTCGTTGGGGCCCTCTCCCATCGGGGAGTAGACCTTCGTGGCGAGGACATAGTCGTCGCGGCCGGGGAAGAGCTCCCGCAGCAGCTCGCCGGTGATCTCCTCGCTCCGGCCCATCGAGTACATGTCGGCGGTGTCGAAGAAGGTCACCCCCTCCTCGACCGCGCGCCGCACGATCGGCCGCGCGTCGTCGATGTCCAGCTGCCAGGGCCGGTGTTCGGGGCTGCCGTAGCTCATCATGCCGAGGCAGATCCGCGACACCTTGATGCCCGACGCGCCCAGCCGTGCGTACTCCATGCGCCTGCTCCTCCCGCCCATCCGTCCGTTCGGCCGACCCGTCACTGCAGACCACCCCGGCCGCCGGATGTCAGCCCGGCGTGACGAAACCGCTCTCGTACGCGGCGATCACCGCCTGGGTGCGGTCCCGTACCCCCAATTTGGTGAGCACCGCCCCCACATGCGTCTTGACCGTGGCCGGTCCCACCGCCATCCGGGTCGCGATCTCGGAGTTGGACAGCCCGTCGGTCATCAGCCGCAGCACCGCGGCCTCCCGCTCGGAGAGCCGCTCGCTCAGCGCCCGCGCGCTCGCCTCACGGTCCGGGCCCCGGGCGGCGGCGTGTTCGGCGGCCAGCGCCCGCACCGCGGCCGGGAACAGCAGCGAATCGCTGCGGGCCACCAGCCGCACCGCCTGCACCAGATCCTCCGCACGGGCCCGCTTGAGCAGAAAGCCGCTGGCCCCGGCGCGCAGCGCGTCGTACACATAGCTGTCGTTCTCGAACGTCGTCACCACGACGATGCGCGGCGGGTCCGCCATGGTGCTCAGGATCCGCTCGGTGGCGCGGATGCCGTCGACATCGGGCATCCGGACGTCCATCAGCACGACGTCCGGGCGCAGTTCACGGACCACCGGTACGGCCTCGGCGCCGCTTCCGGCCTCGCCGACGACCTGAAGGTCCGGTTCGCTGGAGAGGATCGCGCGCAGCGCGGTGCGCACCATCCGCTCGTCGTCGACGAGCACGATGCGCAGCGGGGGCGGCGGGGCGTTCACCGGGGACGGCGGGGTGCTCATCGGGACGCCTCCAGCGGGAGCCGGACCGTCAGCCGCCAGACGCCGTCCACGGTGTCCCACGCACAGGTGCCGCGCAGCAGGGTGGCCCGCTCGGCGATGCCGCGCAGCCCGCGGCCGCCGCCGGTGGGCCGTGCCCGGGCGGCTCCGTTCACCGGGTTCTCCATCGTGATCTCCACCTTCTTCGGGTCCTCGGCGATCCGGAGCCGCACCGGCACCCGGCCCGCGTGGCGCAGTGCGTTGCTGAGCCCCTCCTGGACGATGCGGTACGCCTCGCGGGAGACGACGGGCGGCAGCCGGTCCAGCGAGCCCGGGGCCGTCAGCTCGACGGCGACGCCCGCGGCCCGGGTGCGGGCCAGCAGCCCGTCCAGGTCCATCAGGGTGGGGGAGGGGGCGGGGGCCGGACGGTCCTCCCCTTCACGTAACAGGCCCAGCACGCTGTCGAGTTCGCCGACCGCGTCCCGGGTGGTCTCCTCGATGGCCGCCAGCGCCTCCCGGGCGAAGTCCGGATCGGTGTCGAGGACCTTACGGGCCGCGCTCGCCTGGAGGGTCACCGCGCTCAGCGCATGGCCGACCGAGTCGTGCAGCTCGCGGGCGAGCCGGTTGCGGGCGGCCAGCCGGGTGGCCCGCCGCTCGGCGGCGGCGAGCCGCTCGGCGGGGGCGGGGCCGAGCAGCGCGGGCGCACAGCGGGCCAGCAGCGCCCCGGCGGCCGCGGCGATCCCCATGATCACGCCCAGCAGCAGCACCCCGGCCAAGGGCGCCAGCGCGCGGGAGGCCGAGGCGAAGGCGTGCGGCCAGCCCTCGTCGGCGTACGAGCCGTCGGTGAACGGCAGGGCGACCAGCAGCGCCGAGGCGGGCAGCAGGGACAGGATGAGCCCGCTGACCAGCCCGCCGATGGCCAGATGCAGCCCGTACCAGAGCAAGGTGCGGGCACGCGCGTCCCATGACCCGGCGGGCCCGGCCGCGAGCTCCGCGGACTCCGGAAGCCCGCACAGCGAGCGGGCGGCGGTGGCCTCCAGGGGGCGTACGAGCGGGAGCAGCGCGGTCGGCACGGCCAGCGGCAGGGCGGTGGCGAAGGTGCCCAGCTGCCACGGCAGGGAGGTGAAGGGCACGGCGTCCTGGAGGAGCATCGAGAAGACGACGCCGGTCAGCAGGTAGTACGGCATCAGCAGGGCGCCGCCGAGCACCAGATGGACCCAGCGCAGCTGGGCCCGGCGGCCGGCCACCGCACGGACCGCCCGCCGCCACCACGCCCCGGTCACGAAGCCGGGTACGCTGCCGCGCCCCCGGCGGAGCCGCGCTCGCGGAAGAAGCGCCCGCCGGCCGTGAGGACGAGCAATCCGACGGTCATCTGCACAGCGTAGGTCAGATTCATCAGCGCGGTCGGCTCCTTGGCGGCGTTCTGGGCGGTCAGTCCGGTCAGGAGGAGCCAGCCGCCCCAGCAGGCGAGCGCCGCGGAGCCGACGCAGGCCAGACCCAGCGGCAGGGCGAGGCGCACCCGACGCCCGGCGCGGAAGGCGACCATGAGCACGCCGAGCGCGGTGATGAGCGCGAACAGGACGTACACACCCTCGAGGACGGAGAAGTCGCTGCCGCGGTCCTGGGCCCGGTAGTCGTCCAGCCCGGTGTCCGACCCCGCGGCCCACAGCAGATGGACGGCGGCGGGCACCGCGGTGAGCAGGGCGATGACGACGGCGACCGGGCGCCGGGTGGCGGGGCCCGCCCCCCGGGCGGGCAGATCGGCGATCCGGCCGCGCCACAGATGGCCCCAGCGGCGGCGGGCGTACAGCACGAACAGGCCGCCCAGGGCCAGCCCCTGCACGATGAACCCGCCGTAGACCATCCCGAAGACCCACTCGGCCAGGAACGTCCCGCCCGACCCGGAGGACCGGCCCCCGTCCCCGCCGCCGAAGCCGAGCGCCCTGGCCGCCAACTGGGCCGGGAATCCGGCCATGATGGGCGCGAGCAGCCCGCAGGCCACCCATGCGGGCAGGGCCGTCAGCCAGGCCGGTGCCCGCAGCCCCCAGGGGCGGGTGAGCAGCAGGGCGAGGACGACCACGGCGGCGTCCATGAGCACCGACAGGCCGTTGACGACGACCATCACCGTCTGCCGGCCGGGGTCGCGCAGCTCGCTGCCCTCGGGCATGCCGACATGACTGCCCGACATCCAGGCGATCTTGAGGCCGATGTACGGGAGACAGGCGAGGATCGCGACGGCCCGCAGGATCCGCCCGGCCGAGTCGCCGGGGGAGCGGGCGGGTGCGGGACGCGTCCGGGAGCCGGAAAGGGTGTGGGTCACGAGGACCAGCCTCGCGGCGTGGTGGGCGCCGCGCCTCACCCTGCCCGACGATCCGCCTCCGCCGCGCGGCGGAGGGGCCGTCCTCCCGTGGGTCAGAGACGGCGCGTCGCGAGGGTGAGCCGGTCCCGGGCGTCGAACAGGGCGTCCTTGATCATCTGCTCATGGGTGGGGGTGAGCCGGGCCACCGGCACCGAGCAGCTGATGGCGTCGCGCGAGGGGGTGCGGTACGGGATGGCGATGCCGAAGCAGCGCAGGCCCAGGGTGTTCTCCTCGCGGTCCACCGCGTACCCCTGCTCCCGGATGAGGTGCAGCTCCTCGATCAGCTTCTCGCGGTCGGTGATGGTGTGCTCGGTGAGCTGGCCCAGCGTCTCCGGCAGCAGCTTGCGCACCTGCTCGTCGGAGTACGTGGCCAGCAGCGCCTTGCCGAGCGAGGTGGAGTGGGCGGGCAGCCGGCGGCCGACGCGGGTGAAGGGGCGCAGATAGTGCTGCGACTGCCGGGTGGCGAGATAGACGACATTGGTGCCGTCGAGGCGGGCGAGGTGGATGGTCTCGGTGGTGTCGTCCGAGAGCCGGTCCAGGGTGGGGCGGGCGGCGGCCACGACCTCGTCGCCGTCGATGTAGGAGGTGCCGACGAGCAGGGCGCGCACCCCGATGCCGTAGCGGGTGCCGGTGGCGTCCGTCTCCACCCAGCCGAGCTCCACCAGGGTGCGCAGCAGCATGTAGAGGCTCGACTTGGGATAGCCCACGGCCTCCTGGACCGCGGCGAGGCTGTGCATTCCGGGCCGCCCGGCGAAGAACTCCAGCAGTTCGACCGTGCGGACAGCCGATTTGACCTGGGCCCCGCCCGTCTCGGCAGCTGACATCGCCTTGACCCCTCTGTTCGACCAGCCATAGAGTCCCGAGGGAAAATTCATCACCCGGGACAGCGTTCAGCATATCGAACACCGTCGATGTGTGGGACGCAAGCAGCGGTAACACCACAGCAGGAGGAATCCGCGGTGTCAGCACCAGTGTGGAGCGTCGACCCCCGAACCGGAAAGCAGCGGGAGCAGGTAGCGGTCGAAGCCACGGCGGAGGAGGTCGACCGCGTGGTGCGCGCGGCCCACGCCGCCCGCGGCTCCCTGGCCGACCGTACGGTGCGCGCCGCCCTGCTGCGCACCGCCGCCGATCTCCTCGACGAGGCCCGTGACCAGCTGGTCGAGGCCGCCGACGCGGAGACCGCGCTCGGCCCCGCCCGGCTCACCGGCGAACTCGCCCGCACCACCTACCAGCTGCGGGCCTTTGCGACCATCGTGGACGAGGGCGCCTTCCTCGACGTCCGCATCGACCACGCCGACGCCACCCAGACCCCGCCCTGGCCCGATCTGCGCCGCTACAAGCTGCCGCTCGGCGTCGTCGCCGTCTACGCCGCCAGCAACTTCCCGCTCGCCTTCTCCGTGCCCGGCGGCGACACCGCGAGCGCCCTCGCCGCGGGCTGCCCGGTCGTCGTCAAGGCCCACCCCGACCACCCCGCCACCTCCGAGGTGGCCGCCTCCGCGCTGCGCCGCGCCGCCGAGCGGGTCGGGGTGCCCGCCGAGGTGATCGCGGTGGTGCACGGCTTCGACGCGGGTATCGAGCTGGTCAAGCATCCGCTGATCGCCGCCGCCGGCTTCACCGGATCGGTCCGCGGCGGCCGCGCCCTGCATGACGCGGCGGCCTCCCGGCCGATGCCGATCCCCTTCCACGGCGAGCTGGGCAGCCTCAACCCGGTCGTGGTCACCGAGGCCGCGGCCGCCGAGCGCGGCGACCAGATCGGCGCGGGGCTTGCGGGCTCCATGACGCTGGGCGTGGGCCAGTTCTGCACCAAGCCCGGCTTTGTGCTGGCCCCGGCCGGACCGGCGGGCGACGGACTGGTGAAGTCCCTCACCGAGGCGGTCAGCAACACCGACGCGGGCGTCCTGCTCGACCACCGGATGCGGGACAACTTCGTCGCCGGGGTCAAGGAGCGCGCCGAACTGGCGGACGTGGAGGCCCCGGTCACCCCGGGCTCCGGCGGTGAGCACACGGTCAGCGCAGGCTTCCTGACCGTCCCGGCGCGGCGGCTCGCCGAGGGGGGCCCGCACGATGTGCTGCTGGAGGAGTGCTTCGGCCCGGTGACCGTCGTGGCGCGCTACGAGAGCGACGAGGAGATCAGCGCGGTGCTCGGCCGGCTCCCGGGCAACCTCACCGCCACCGTCCAGATCTCCGCCGCCGAGGGCGAGGGCACCGAGGGCCGCGCCGGTGCGCTGATCGCCGAGCTCACCCCGCTGGCCGGCCGGGTCCTGGTCAACGGCTGGCCGACCGGTGTCGCCGTCGCCCCGGCCCAGCACCACGGCGGCCCCTACCCGGCCACCACCTCCACCTCCACCTCGGTCGGCGGCACCGCCATCGAGCGCTGGCTGCGGCCGGTCGCCTACCAGGACACCCCGGCCGCCCTGCTGCCGCCGGAGCTGCGGGACGAGAACCCGCTGGAGCTGCCCCGGCGGATCAACGGCATCCGGGAGCAGCGCGGCTGAAGCCCCGGAAGCCCTCCGGGGGCCCCGGAAGGCCCTCCGGGAGCAGCACCGCTGAAGCCCGGACCGACGGCGCGGCCGCCGGACCCGCGGACCTGACCCGCGGTTCCGGCGGCCGTGTCGGCATGCCCGCGGCGCCTGCGGCCCCCCGGGGGGCTTCTTTCGGCCGATCCGCCGGCGCGGTCACCCGGGCGCCGCGCCAGGGATGGGAATCGCCGCAGGTCAGCGGGGATCCATAAGGTTCACTTGAAGGCATCCGACAGGGAAACGCGATGGACGCCGGGGTGAGCCGGTTCCATAGTGGATGGACATGGAGAGCCTGGCGGGCGCCGAATTCGCGCCACACACGACGTATCTCACCACCGCGTCCAGCGGTCTGATCCCCGCACGCTCCGTGGCCGCCGTGAAGGCGGTCCTCGACGGTTCGGCCGCCGGACGGCCCATCGTCGACGTGGCCTTCGAGGCGGTCGAGGAGAGCCGGGCCGTCTACGCCCGGCTCGTCGGCGTACCGGCGCGGCGGGTCGCGGCCGGCAGCTCGGTCGCCGTCTACGCGGGGATGATCGCCACCTCGCTGCCGCCCGGAGCCGAAGTCATCGTCGCCGACGGCGACTTCAGCTCTCTGGTCAACCCCTTCGCCGTCCGCGGCGACCTCAAGCTGCGCATCGTGCCGCTGGAGGAGATCGCGGAGGCGGTACGGCCGGGTACGGCGCTGGTGGCCGTGAGCGCCGTCCAGTCCGCGGACGGGCGGATCGCCGATCTCGCCGCCATCGGTGAGGCGGCCCGGACCCACGGGGCCCGCACTCTGGTGGACACCAGCCAGGCGGCCGGCTGGTTCCCGGTCAACGCCGACGAGGCCGACTACACCGTCTGCGTGGCCTACAAGTGGCTCATGTGCCCGCGCGGGGCCGCCTTCCTGACCGTCCCCGAGGACCTCGGGGAGCTCGCCCCCGTCTTCGCGGGCTGGGTCGCGGGCGAGAAGCCCTGGGACAGCTGCTACGGACCGGTGGCCGAACTCGCCCACTCCGCCCGCCGCTTCGACGAGAGCCCGAGCGTGTACTCCTACGTCGCGGCCCGGCACTCCCTCGCCCTGATCGAGGAGCTGGGCACCGAGGCCATCGCCGCCCACGACCGCGCGCTCGCCGACCGCTTCCGGGCCGGGGTCACCGGGCTCGGCCACCAGCCCGTCGCCGCCCCGGGCTCGGCCATCGTCTCCGTACCGGGGCTGGGGGACGCCGCGTCCCGGCTGGCGGAGGCGGACGTCCATGTCTCGGCGCGGGCCGGCAACCTCCGGGCCTCCTTCCACCTGTACAACACGGCGGCCGATGTGGACCGGCTGCTGGAGGAGCTGTCCCGCTGAGACCGGGGGACTGGCGGCGACAAAAATCTGAGGGAAGCCGGGGCACCCCGGCTTCCCTCAGATCACGGACGTCAGCTCAGCGCACGGCGGTGATCACCGTACGGGCGTGAAGTCCCTGGCGCCGATGAATTCCGGTCGGCGGACCGGTGCCGCGAACGGCTCCACCGCGGTGTTCTCCACGCTGTTGAACACGATGAAGACGTTGCTGCGCGAGTAGGGCGTGATGTTGTCGCCCGAGCCGTGCATGCAGTTGCAGTCGAACCACGTCGCCGAACCGGCCTTGCCGGTGAACAGCTTGATGCCGTGCTTGTCGGCGAAACCGGTGAGCGCCTCGTCGGACGGGGTGCCCGCGTCCTGCATCTGCAGCGACTTCTTGTAGTTGTCCTTCGGTGTCTCGCCCGAGCAGCCGAGGAACGTACGGTGCGACCCCGGCATGATCATGAGGCCGCCGTTGGTGTCGTAGTTCTCGGTCAGCGCGATCGAGACCGACACGGTCCGCATGTTCGGCAGTCCGTCCTCGGCGTGCCAGGTCTCGAAGTCCGAGTGCCAGTAGAAGCCCGAGGCGCCGAAACCCGGTTTGACGTTGATCCGGCTCTGGTGGACGTAGACGTCCGAGCCGAGGATCTGACGTGCGCGGCCCACCACACGCGGGTCGCGCACCAGGTTCGCGAAGACCTCGCTGATCCGGTGCACCTCGAACACCGACCGTACGTCCTGTGACTTCGGCTCGATGATTGAGCGTTCGTCGGCGCGCACGTCCGGGTCGGCGACCAGCCGGTCCAGCTCGGCGCGGTAGACCGCGACCTCGTCCGGAGTGATCAGCTCGTCAATTGCCAGGAAGCCGTCGCGATCGAAATCGCTCAGCTCGGACGGTTGCAGCGGCCCGGGGGCGCCGGGCTCGGACCACACCACGGGGTCCACGCGCGGCGTGGCGACCTCCATGGCCCCACGGGTCGGGTACAGGTCAGTGACCGCGGTCATCGGATCATGCCTCCTCGGTCTCGGTGATCAGCGGGTATACGCCGTTCTCATCATGGTCCTCCCGTCCCGTGATCGGCGGGTTGAAGACACAGACGCACCGGAAATCCGTTTTGGGGCGCATCGTGTGCTTCTCATGCCCGTTCAGCAGGTACATGGTGCCGGGCGTAATCCAGTGCTTCTCACCGGTCTCGTCGTTGGTGAGCTCGGCCTCACCCTCGACGCACAGCACCGCCTCGATGTGGTTGGCGTACCACATCGAGGTCTCGGTGCCCGCGTAGAGGATGGTCTCGTGCAGCGAGAAGCCGACGCCTTCACGGGCGAGCACAATGCGCTTGCTCTCCCAGGTGCCGGTCTTGGCCTTCACATGCCTCTCGGTGTCCTCGATGTCCTTGAAGGATCGGACGATCACGGTGAGTTCTTGCCTTTCTCTTCTCTGCGGTACGGGAGGGTTATGCGGTCTCGCGGACCGCGCGGGCGAGGGTCCGCAGCCCCTCGTCCAGGTCATCGGGGGAGATGGTCAGCGCGGGCAGCAGCTTGACGACCTCGCTCTCCGGGCCGGAGGTCTCGACCAGCAGGCCGAGTTCGAAGGCGCGCTTGCAGACGGCCGAGGCGCGCGGCTTGTCCTCGAACTCCAGGCCCCACACCAGACCACGGCCGCGGAAGTGGGTGCCGGACTGCTCCTCGCAGATGGCGCGCAGGGCCTGCTCGACCTGCTCGCCGCGGGCCAGGGTCTGCTTCTCCATCTGGCTGTCGGCCCAGTAGGTGTCCAGGGTCGCGGCGGCGGTGACGAAGGCGGGGTTGTTGCCCCGGAAGGTGCCGTTGTGCTCGCCGGGCTCCCAGATGTCCAGCTCGGGCTTGAAGAGCGCGAGCGACATCGGCATGCCGTAGCCGCTGATGGACTTCGAGACGGTCACGATGTCCGGGGTGATGCCCGACTCCTCGAAGGAGAAGAAGGCGCCGGTGCGGCCGCAGCCCATCTGGATGTCGTCGACGATCAGCAGCATGTCCTGGCGCTCGCACAGCTCGGCCAGGGCGCGCAGCCACTCGGGCCGGGCCACATTGATACCGCCCTCGCCCTGCACGGTCTCGACGATCACGGCGGCGGGCTTGTTCAGGCCGGAACCCTGGTCCTCCAGCAGCCGCTCGAACCACAGGAAGTCCTCGACCGTGCCGTCGAAGTAGTTGTCGAACGGCATCGGGGTGCCGTGGACCAGCGGGATGCCCGCGCCGGCGCGCTTGAAGGCGTTGCCGGTCACGGCCAGCGAGCCCAGCGACATGCCGTGGAAGGCATTGGTGAAGGAGACGATGGACTCGCGGCCCTTGACCTTACGGGCCAGCTTCAGCGCGGCCTCGACGGCGTTGGTGCCGGTCGGGCCCGGGAACATGACCTTGTAGGGCAGATCGCGCGGGCGCAGGATGTTGTTCTGGAACGACTCGAGGAACGCGCGCTTGGCCGTGGTGGACATGTCCAGGCCGTGGGTGACGCCGTCACGCTCGATGTAGTCGATCAGCGCCCGTTTCAGTACCGGGTTGTTGTGGCCGTAGTTGAGCGACCCGGCTCCGGCGAAGAAGTCGAGGTAGGTGTGGCCGTCCTCGTCGAACATGTGGCTGCCCTGCGCACGGTCGAAGACGGCGGGCCAGCCACGGCAGTAGCTGCGCACCTCCGACTCCAGGGCCTCGAAGACGCTCAGGGCGGGCGGGGTGATGGTCACAGCGTTCTCCTGGGAGAGGGGTGTGAGGGGGGTGAGGAGGGCGGATCGGGGTGATCCGGTTGTGCTCGGGGTCGGGGTGTGATCAGGGGAGATCAGGTCCGGTCCGCGCGCGGTCCGAGCGGACCGAGCGGACCGATGCGGTAGAGCACCTCGGGCTCGTGTCCACCGTCGGGGAAGAGACCGCCGTGGAAGAGCACCTCACGCTCGAGCGGCGCTTCATGCCGTTCGGCGAACGAGGTGAACAGCCGGTTCGAGGCGGTGTTGTCAGGGGTGATCGTCGTCTCGATGCCGCGGACGCCCGCCGTGGCGACCCGCGCGACCAGCCCGTCCAGCAGGGTGGCGGCCAGCTTGCGGCCACGCCAGGCGTGGTCGACGGCGACCTGCCAGACGACGAGGGTCTCGGGGCGCTCGGGCCGGACGTAACCGGTGATGAAGCCGACCGGTCCGCCGTCGGCGTCGCGCGCCACTACGGATGTGGCGGCGAAGTCGCGGCACCACAGGAGGTAGCTGTAGGAGGAGTTGAGGTCCAGGGTTTTGGAGTCGCGGGCGATTCGCCAGATCGCGGCTCCATCCTCGACGCGCGGTGTGTCGAGGGTGAGGCCCTCCGGCAAATCCAATTCGCTACGGACTAGGTCTGCTTGTGCGGCGGTCATGCAAATTCAATTTACCCAGCAGAATCAGAAAATGCATCGCGGTGGGGGGTTACGTGGAGGGGGGTCGGTGTGTTATCACGCGGGAGCGCGCGTGCGCGCGGCCGTTGGCCGAATGACGGTAATTTGTAGGGGAGTTACTCGGGCAAAGCGGATCGCGTGTGGGGTCTGTCACATATGTGTAACCGGCCGATGACCGTCTTGAATTACGGGATCAGGAACCCGTGAAAAATTTTTTGTTTAGGAATCACAATGGCGGGCAGACGAATGTGGAAGCAGTAGCGGAAAAACGCGGAGAATTTCTGGCCACGCTGCCATGAATTCAATCCCCCACGGTGAACCGGGGGAAGTCGCCCCGCACCGCGAAGGCCCCGGAGGGGCCGTTGCCCGAGGCCGAGTACGCGTCCCGGCCGGTGTCCCGGTCCCCCTCGGCGTGGTTGTACTGCCCCGCGAAGACATACCGGCCCGCGGACACGGTCGCGCCCTTCCGGAGCGTCCAGCGGTAGACCAGCGCACCGTCCTCGACGCGGGTGGCGGTGGTCACATCGCCGGCCGGCAGCGAGCTCCAGAACCCGGTGGACAGCACATCCCCGGTGTCCGCGACCCGCAGCTCCACTGTCAGTGAGGTCAGCGGTCTACCGATGGTGAGCGTGATGTCACTCTGCGCCCAGTACGGATTGGAATGGGCGTTGATCGCGCCCTTGGACCGAACGGTCGGCTCGGCGAGATGGTTTGGACCGGCCGCGGTGGGATAGGCGCTCGGCGTGTGCCGTTCAGCATCGCTCTGCGATCCGGCGCCCGGCTCCTCCCCGGGCCGCCTGTCCACGCCCGCACCCGCCGGAGGCGCGGCAGGCTCGCTCGAGATGCGCACCGTCTGCGGCCGCTCGGCACCGTCCGTGGCCACCACCGCGATCCCCGTCGCCACGGCCGCCGCGGCCAGCCCGGCGACCGGGCCCACCAGCCGGGGCGCCCAGCTCCGGCGCGGGCTCGTCCGCGCCCCCCGGCTCCGGCCGTCGGCCGCCATGCCCGCCGTGACCCGGGCCAGCATCCGGATCCGGTCCGGCTCATGGGAGGCGGCGGCCGTACGCAGCTCGGCGACGACATCGCGGCCCTCGGGGCGCTCGCGATGCTCGATCATCAACTGCCCCCTCCTGCGTGCCCGGCGTGGCCCATGTGACCCGAGTGGCGAGTGGGCCCAGTGTTGCCTGTGTTGCCTGTGTGGCTTGTGTGGCCCGTGTTCCCGGAGCGGAGCGTTCGTACCGTCTGCTCGGCCTCCGTCGCCCCGGGCAGCTCGCCCTCGCCGTCCGGAGGGCCGAGCAGCCGCTCCAGCTCGGCGATTCCGCGGGAGGTCTGGCTCTTGACCGTGCCCACCGAAATGCCCAGCGTGCGGGCCGTCTCCCGCTCGGAGAGGTCGAAGGCGTGCCGCAGCACCACACATGCGCGCTTGCGGAACGGCAGCCGGACCAGCGCGGCCTGCACATCCACCACGGCGGAGACGTCCGGGTCGTCCACATGGTCGGAGCGCTGCGAGGAGAAGAGCGCCACCCGCCGCCGCTCGCGCACCAGACTGCGGATCCGGGAGCGGGCCAGGTTGGCGACCACGCCCCGGGCGTACGCGGCCGGATGGTCGGCGGCCCGTACCCGGTCCCACTGGTGCCAGACCGCCACCAGCGCGTCGGCCGCCAGGTCGTCCGCACCGTCGGAGCTGCCGAGCAACAGATGGGCGAGACGGGCCAGTTCGGCGTGGTGCCGCTCGAAGAAGTCCCGGAATTCGGCCTGTGGGTCGGTGAGGTGCTCCGGGTCGGGCCGTGGGCCGGTATGCGCGTCGTCATCGGCCTTTGCGTCGGCATCGGCCTGTGCGTCGGCATCGGCGTGCGCGTCGGCCGATAAGCCATCGGGGTCCTCCGGTGCGCGGGGCGCTCGCGCGGCGGCCGCGTCATCGGCGGGAGCGTTCACGAGGGCCTCCTCACTGCCGCTCCTCCGGTGGGTTGCGTGAGCGTAGCAGCGCTGCGCATGTTGTTCGAGTGGCGCCGTTCCAGCTCCTGGGAATTGGCCGGTCAACGCCCTGCCCCGGTCTCGTACAGTGCGTTGCATGAGGGATAGCGCGGTGCTCCACATCAAGGGCCGGGTCCTGGTCGGACCGGACACCGGCGACGCTGCCGGAGACGTCCGGGACGAGCTGTGGGTGGTCGACGGCAGGATCACGTTCGAGCGGCCGGCCGGGGCCAGGGACATCCGGCTGGTCGAGGGCTGGGTGCTGCCCGGCCTCGTCGACGCCCACTGCCATGTCGGACTCGACGCCCATGGGGCGGTGGACGATTCGACGAGCGAGAAACAGGCGCTGACCGACCGCGACGCCGGGGCGCTGCTGCTGCGGGATGCCGGATCGCCGGCCGACACCCGCTGGATCGACGACCGCGAGGATCTGCCCCGCATCATCCGGGCCGGCCGCCATATCGCCCGTACCAAGCGGTACATCCGCAACTACGCGCATGAGATCGAGCCGGAGGACCTGGTCGCCTATGTGGCCGCGGAGGCGCGGCGCGGCGACGGCTGGGTGAAGCTGGTCGGCGACTGGATCGACCGGGAGACCGGCGACCTGGGGGCCTGCTGGCCGCGCGGCGCGGTCGAGGCGGCCATCGCCGAGGCGCACCGGCTGGGCGCGCGGGTGACGGCGCACTGTTTCGCCGAGGAGAGCCTCGCGCCGCTGGTCGAGGCGGGGATCGACTGCATCGAGCACGCCACCGGGCTCACCGAGGAGACCATCCCGCTGTTCGCCGAGCGGGGCGTGGCGATCGTCCCGACCCTGGTCAACATCGCCACCTTCCCCCGGCTGGCGCTGGGCGGCGAGGTGAGGTTCCCGCGCTGGGCGGACCATATGCGGCGGCTGCACGCGCGCCGGTACGAGACGGTGCGGGCGGCCTACGACGCGGGCATCCCGATCTACACCGGCACCGACGCGGGCGGCGGCCTGGCCCATGGGCTGGTCGGGCAGGAGGTCGCCGAGCTGGTGAAGGCGGGCATCCCGGCGCGGGACGCGCTCTCGGCGGCGACCTGGGCGGCGAGGACCTGGCTCGGACGGCCGGGGCTCACCGAAGGGGCCTCCGCCGATCTCGTGGTCTACGACGCGGATCCGCGCGCCGATGTGCGGGTGCTGACGACGCCGCGGCGGGTGGTGCTGCGAGGCCGCGTGGTCGGCTGACGGGGCGCTGGCTGACGGGGAACGGGGCGCGGGCGCGGGCTGACCGGGTGCGGGCTGACTGGGCGTGGGCTGACTGGGCGTGGGGACGGGTGGGGCAGGGGGTCCTGAGGGGGCTCCTGAAGGGAACGCGGCTCGAACGCGGCGGCGAACCACACCCTTTGGGATGAACGGACATCATGTGTCTGCCTGTTTACCCTCAGTGCGCAAATATGGCGTGGTCGAGGCCGTCGGCGCCCGTGGAGTCCCCCGCGGCAGGCGCCGGCGGCTCCATGTCTCCTGTGGGGGTCAACTCACGTGTCCTGTTCCAGTAACACCTACTTCGGCATGCCCACCCGCCGTCTGGCGGCCGCCACTGCCGCTGCCGCGGTCTCCGTCCTGGGCCTGCTGCCCGCGGCGACCGCGCAGGCCGACACCGGTGCCACCACCGGTAAGGCGGGTGCGGTCGTGCTCCGCACCGATCTCGATGTCTCCCTGCTCAACAAGACCGTCACGGCTCCGCTCTCGGTGGTGCTGAACGAGGTGCACGCACCCGCGACGGCCAGCAAGACGGCACTCACCGCGACCCTGGACGGCGTGGACGGGGGCCGGCCGTTCAGTGTGCTGCGGGCCGATGTGGCCACCGCCCGGGCCGCCGCGGACAAGCAGCGCGCCGAGGGGTACTCCAACCTCGTCAACGCCAAGGTCCACGTCCCGGGTCTGGCCGGGGTGCCGCTGATCTCGGTCGAGCAGGTGACCTCGAAGGCGGTGTGCGCCGTCGGGAAGCGGCCGACCGCCCAGTCCAACCTGCTCGGCAGCGTCAGCGTGCTCGGCAGGAAAGTCACCTTGAGCACGAGCGGCACCACCACGGTCGACGTGCCGGCGCTCGGCCAGGTCCGGCTCGATCTGTCGCGGACGGCCACCACCTCCCGCACGGCGGCGGCCACGGCCCTCAACCTGAAGGTCTCCGTGAACCCGCTCAAGCTGAACGTCTCCGAGGTCGAGGGCCAGGTCACCCTCGCCCGGGCGACCTGTGAGGCGCCCGTCGCCGCGGCGGTCCAGCCCAGCCCGAGCGTGGGCCCGCAGACCACGCCCGAGCCGAAGCCGGAGCACCTGGCCGAGACCGGTGGCAGCTCGGCCACGCCGTATCTGGTGGGCGGCGGCGCCCTGCTGCTCGCCGTGGGCGGCGGGGCCGTCGTCCTGGCCCGCCGTCGGCGCGCCGGCGCCAGCGGCGACGCCGCCTGACGCCTGACGCCTGCTGCTTGACCTGGCCTGGCCCGTTGGGTCCGGTGCCCGTGCCGTGCCCAACGGCTCGGGCGCTGGGCCTGGGGCGGGTGCCCGGGGCGCGGTCTTGGGGCCGGGCCGCGGGTGTTGGGCACGGCCGCGGGTGTTGGGCCGGGGCGTGCCGTCGGGTCCGGCCGCGGGCGCCGGGCCGGGGCCCGGCATCGGGCCCAGGACTCAGGCGTTGGGCCGGGGCGCGGCATCGGGCGCGAGCGCTGGAACCGCGCCCGGGCTCGGGCCAGGGCCCGCGCAAGCCGTATGTGACCGCGCGCCGCTCCCACGCGGTGCGCGGTCTGGCCTCGCGGTCAGGCGCGCTCAGGCGGCCGATTCGGCGATGGCCTTCGTCAAAGCGATCACGAAGCGGTCCGTCGTGGCGCGGTCGCGGACGGCGATCCGGAGCCAGTCCGGGCCGAGGCCCGGAAACGTGTCACCGCGGCGGACGGCGAAGCCCAGCTCGCGCAGCCGGGTGCGGATCGCCGCCGCGCCCGGCAGCTGGATCAGCAGAAAGGGTCCGGCCGCCGGGCCGCACACCCGCACCTCCGCCAACTCGGCCAGCCGGTCGGCCAGATGGGCCCGGTCGGCGGCCGTACGGTCGGCGGCCCGCGCGGCCTCGGCGAGGGCGGGCGGGGCGCAGCACGCCTCGGCCGCCGTCAGGGCCGGGCTGGACACCGGCCACAGCGGCTGGACCCGCTCCAGCGCCGTGACGGTGTCCGGCTCCGCCAGCACATAACCGATCCGCAGCCCCGCCAGACCCCAGGTCTTGGTGAGGCTGCGCAGCACCACGAGCCCGGGCACATCGGCGCGGTCCGCCAGCGACTCGCGCTCGCCCGGGACGGCGTCCATGAACGCCTCGTCCACCACCAGCGTCCGCCCCGGCCGGGCGAGACCGGCCAGGGCATCGGCGGGGTGCAGCACGGAGGTGGGGTTGGTGGGGTTGCCGATCACCACCAGATCAGCGTCCTCCGGCACCGCGTCCGGGGCCAGCCGGAAGCCGTTCCGCTCATCGAGGATCACCCGCTCCACGGTGTGCCCCGCGTCCCGCAGCGCCGCCTCCGGTTCGGTGAACTGCGGATGCACCACCACCGGCCGCTGAGCCGGGATGGCACGGGCGAGCAGGACGAACGCCTCCGCGGCACCCGCCGTCAGCAGCACCCGGCCGGCCGGAAGCCCATGGCGCACGGCGACCGCCTCCCGCGCCGCCCGCCCGTCCGGATAGGCGGCCAGCCCGTCGAGCGAGGCGGCGATGCGGGCCTTGAGCCAGTCCGGAGGCGTACCGGCCCGGACATTGACCGCGAGGTCCGTCAGGTCGGCATCGGCACCCCGCACCTCCGCGTCCCCGTGATGCCGCAGATCGAACCCGGCGCCGACGACGTCGGCGGCCGGGGCGGCGGACCCGCTCGTGGGCAGGCCCGCCGATGGATCAGTGGACATCGGCGTGGGTGTCGGGGTGCGCGAAGGCGTGGGCCTCATCGCCGAACCCGGCGCGCCCGGCGGTGTCGGCCACTTCCTCGTAGCGCTCCATGACGAGGTCGGCCAACTCCTTTGCCGGGCCGATGACATCGGCGGAGACCACCTCGACCTCGGGGTGGGCGAGCCCCCAGCCCTCCGCCTGCTGCCGCACCCGCTCCAGGGTCTCACCGGCGAACAGGAAGTACGGCAGCACCACGACCCGACTGGCCCCCAGCTTGGCGCAGCGGTCCAGGCCCGAGGCCACATCCGGTGCGGCGAGCGAGGAGAAGGCCACCTCGACGCCGGCGAAGCCACGGCCCTCCCACAGCAGCCGGGCGGCGCGGTGCACCTCGGCATTGGCCTCGGGGAGCGGCGAACCGTCGCCCACCAGCAGCACGGTGGTCTCCGCGCGGTCCGACGGCAGCCGGGGCCGGTTGCCCAGCGCCTCGTCGAGCCGCCGCTCCAGCACGCTCAGCAGCGTGCGGTGCGGGCCGAGCGGCCGGGCGGAGGCGAACGAGGCGTCGGCATGCCGCTCCGCCTCCTGCGCCAGCGCGGCCGCTATGCCGTCTCTCGGGGGAGCCGCCGGGATCAGCGTCAGCGGGACGACCGCGAAGCGGCTCACCCCATCGCCGACGAGCCGGGTGACCGCATCGGACAGCGGGTGGCTGCCCGATCCGGTGAGGCCACCCGCCACGGGCAGATCCGGGTGGCGTGCGGCCAACTCCCTTACGAATGCGTGAAAGGCGGTGGCATGCCCTTCGTCTCGCGTGCCGATGCCTGCGAGGAGCAGGGCGGGCGGGGTCGTCACGAGGTCTCCTTGGTGCAGGTGGTGCGGGTATCACGGTCAGCAGGGGGCGGCGGGCTGTTCCGCCCCGAGACGTTACTGACCTGCGTCGGGACGGTCGACGGCAGGTCTTCGCTGCCCCTCCTGCCCGGATTTGACCGCAGCCGGGCGGCGAGCGACGGCGCAGGTGGCCATTGCGGGGCGGCCGTGCGGCGCGGACTTCCGCTTGGCGACGAGCAGTTCGCCGCCGGGTCCGGCGGCCAGCAGCGCGGCCGCCTCGGCGACCCCGGCCGTGCCCACGGCCGCGAGCGGCGCCGCGGACGGGTTCGGCACCTCCACCGCGGCCAGCGCCGCCGCCGGGTATCCGCACAGCGGCACCCCCAGCCGCTCGGCCGCCGTCAGCAGTCCGGCCTCCCCGGCCTTGGCCTCCACGGTCGCCAACTCGGCCACGCCGCCTGGTGAAAGGCCGGCCTCCGCCAGGACCGTCTCGACGAGCCCGATCACCTCGCCGACGGATACGCCGCGGCCGGCCCCGACCCCGACGACAAGCGGTGCCCCGGGCAGGGGACACACCGTGCCCCGGTCGATGACCTCCACGTCAGCTCACCGCCTCGGCTCAACCGGCAGGGGACACACATCTGTCGGCGAACCGGGCCGCTGCGCCTGGGACCGAGGCCCAGTGCACATGCAGATAGGAGGCATGCACATTTCCCTGTGCGAACCCTTCGGTACGACGCTCCGGGTGGACGAGCCCCCAGGCGGGCTCCGCCCCCGCTCCGGGCACGATGGTCGTGCGGTGGAACTCATGGCCGCGCACCCGCGTCCCCGCCGCGGCGAGTGCGGTGTCGGAGATGGCCACGGCCTCACGGTAGCCCAGCGTCAGACGTTCCGACATCCGTGCCTCGGCGGCCAGCACCCCGCACATCGGCTCCCCGTCCAGCGAGCGCGCCAGATACAGCAGTCCGGCACATTCGGCGGCGATGGGCGCGCCGGACGCGGCGAGCTCGGCGACGGCTTTCCGGAGCGGCTCGTTCGCGGACAGCTCGGGGGCGTATACCTCCGGGAACCCGCCGCCGATCACCAGACCGCCGGTGCCCTCCGGGAGGCGCTCGTCCCGTAGTGGGTCGAAGGGGACGACCCGCGCCCCGGCCGCCGTGAGCAGCTCGGTGTGCTCCGCGTACGAGAAGGTGAACGCGGCCCCGCCCGCCACGGCGACCACCGGCCGCGCCGCGCGGTCTCCCCGGCCCCCGGCAGCGGGGGCGGCCTCCACCGCCCGGCGCATCTCCTCCTCCGGATCCCAGGCCGGCTCGGCCAGGGGCGGTGCGCTGCGCGCCAGCGCCAGCAGCCCCTCGAGATCGCAGCCCTCCCGCACCCGCGCCGCCAGCGCGGCCGCCGAATGCACCGCCTCCGCCCGGCGCTCGGCCACCGGCACCAGACCCAGATGGCGGCTCGGCGCCCGCACCTCCCGCGTCCGGCGCAGCGCGCCGAACACCGGCACTCCGCACCCCTCCAGCGCCTCGCGCAGCATCGCCTCGTGACGGTCCGAACCCACCTTGTTGAGGATCACCCCGGCGACCCGCACCTCGGGGTCCCAGGAGGCGAAGCCATGCACCAGCGCGGCCACCGACCGCGACTGCGACGACGCGTCCACCACCAGCACCACCGGCGCCCGCAGCAGCTTGGCCACATGCGCCGTCGAGGCCAGCTCGCCCTGCCCGGCCGCCCCGTCGAACAGGCCCATCACCCCTTCGACCAGGGCCAGATCGCAGCCCGCCGCCCCATGCAGGAACAGCGGGGCGATCCGCTGCGGACCGCACAGATAGGCGTCCAGATTCCGGCCCGGGCGCGCGCCCTGGGCCGGGGACCGCCCGGCCGAGGAGGCGGCCGAGGAGATCGCGAGCGCGTGATAGCCAGGGTCGATGTAGTCCGGGCCGACCTTGTGCGGGGACACGTCCAGACCGCGCTCCGCGAAGGCGGCCATGAGCCCCGCGGTGACCGTCGTCTTCCCGCTGCCCGAGGCGGGCGCCGCGATCACCAGACGCGGGACACTCACCACTCGATGCCTCGCTGGCCCTTCTGGCCGGTGTCCATCGGATGCTTGACCTTGGACATGTCGGTGACCAGGTCGGCGAAGTCCACCAGCTGCGCCGGTGCGTTACGCCCCGTGATGACGACGTGCTGCGTCCCGGGCCGGTCCCGCAGCACCGACACCACCTCGTCGGGGTCCACCCAGCCCCAGTGCATCGGATACGCGAATTCGTCCAGCACATAGAGCCGGTATGTCTCCGCCGCGAGATCGCGCTTGACCTGCTCCCAGCCCTCGCGTGCGGCCTCCTCGCTGGAAGCCATGTCGCGCTGGACCCACGACCAGCCCTCGCCCATCTTGTGCCATGCGACGGTCCCCCCTTCGCCCGAGTCGCCGAGGACGCGCAGCGCACGCTCCTCACCGACCCGCCATTTCGCGGACTTTACAAATTGGAATACACCGACCGGCCAGTTTTGGTTCCATGCCCGCAGCGCCAGCCCGAACGCCGCGGTCGACTTGCCCTTGCCCTGACCTGTGTGGACGAACACGAGCGGACGGTTGCGGCGCTGGCGGGTGGTCAGCCCGTCGTCCGGGACGACGGTCGGTTGTCCTTGCGGCATCAGGCGGCCCTCCGAGGGTTCGATGGGTTCGATACGGTTCGTACATCGCGCACCAGCGCGGTCACGCTGTCCGCGCGCAGCTCGTCGAGCGTCACCGGGGTGGCCCGCAGTTCGCGGGCGAGCGCGCCCGCCAGCCCCAGCCGCACCGGCCCCGACTCGCAGTCCACCACCACCGAGGCGACCCCGTCGCCCGCGAGCATCCGCGCCGCGCGCCCGGCCCGCTCGACCGGTGTGGGCCCGCCGGACCGCCGCGCCTCCGTGGCCCGCCCGTCGGTCACCACGACCAGCAGCGGACGGCGTGCGGGATCCCGCAGCCGCTCCACCCGCAGCACCTCCCGCGCCTTCAACAGCCCGGCCGCCAGCGGTGTGCGGCCGCCCGTCGGCAGCCGCTCCAGCCGCACGGCCGCCGCGTCCACCGACGAGGTGGGCGGCAGCGCCAGCTCGGCGTCCGCGCCCCGGAAGGTGATCAGCCCGACCTTGTCCCGCCGCTGGTAGGCGTCGAGCAGCAGCGACAGCACCGCGCCCTTGATCGCGCTCATCCGCGTCCGCGCGGCCATCGAGCCCGACGCGTCCACCACGAACAGCACGAGATTGCCCTCCCGGCCCTCGCGCACCGCCTCGCGCAGATCGTCCCGGCGCACCAGGAGCCCGGGACCGCGCCGCCCGCGCGCATGCTGATGCGGGGCGGCCGCCCGGACCGTCGCCGTCAGATGCAGCGCGGAGAGCGTCCCCCGCGGGCGGCGCGCCCCGGTGGTGCGGCCGTGCGCGCTGCGGGCGCGCGACCGGCGCCCGGCCGCGCCCTCGCCCAGACCGGGGACGTCGAGCCGCCGGGTCCGGAACGGTTCGGCGGCGCCGACGGCCGCCCGCTCACCGCCGGCTCCGCCAGGACCTTCGTCCGCTTCCCCCGCTCCGCCGTCGCCATCGGCCCTGGCGGAGCCGGTCTCGCGGTCGGCCGTCTCGTGCTCACCCGTGCGCTGGTCGGGGACGGACGGCTCGGGCGCGGCGGGTGGTGCCTGCTCCCCGGCCCCGTCGCCCGCGTCCTCCTGGGGCCCGCCGCCGGGGTTCTCGCCGCCGCCCGGGCCGTCCGGCCCGTCGTCCGGGCTGTCGGGGCCCTCCGGGCCCTGGTCCGGATCCGGCTCCGGCTCGTCCTCCTCGAACTGCCGCAGGATCTCGTCGAGTTTGTCCTCGTCGAGCCCCGGCGCGTCGAACGGGGCCCGCCGCCGGCGGTGGGGGAGCGACAGCAGCGCCGCCCCCCGGACGTCCTCGGTCCGCACGTCGGTGCGCCCGGCCCAGGCGGCCAGCGCGGTCGCCGTACGGGCCGTCACGATGTCCGCGCGCATCCCGTCCACCTCGAACCCGGCACACACCGCCGCGATCTGCCGCAGCGCGCGATCGCCCAGCCCCACCCGCGGCAGCAGGGCGCGCGCCGCCGCGATGCGCTCCCGCAGGGCGTCCTCGTCCGCCGCCCAGCGCGCCGCGAACCCCTCGGGGTCCTCGTCGTACGCCAGCCGCCGCCGCACCACCTCGACCCGCTCATCGGTGTCCCGGGAGGCCGCGACCTCCACTGTGAGACCGAAGCGGTCCAGCAACTGCGGCCGCAGCTCGCCCTCCTCCGGGTTCATGGTGCCCACCAGCAGGAAGCGCGCCGCATGCCGTACGGACACCCCCTCGCGCTCCACATAGGAGGCGCCCATGGCGGCCGCGTCGAGCAGCAGGTCGATCAGGTGGTCGTGGAGCAGGTTGACCTCGTCGACGTAGAGCACCCCGCGGTGGGCGTCCGCGAGCAGCCCGGGCTCGAACGCCTTCACCCCGTCCGACAGCGCCCGCTCGATGTCGAGGGCGCCGACCAGGCGGTCCTCCGAGGCGCCCACGGGCAGTTCGACCATCCGCGCGGGGCGCGCCTCGCCGGTGTCCGGCTCATGCGGCCCGTCCGGGCAGGACGGGTCGGGGGCGGCCGGATCGCAGGAGAACCGGCACCCGGCCACCACGTCGACCGGCGGCAGCAGCGCCGCGATCGCTCTTACGGCGGTGCTCTTGGCCGTGCCCTTCTCCCCGCGCACCAGGACGCCGCCCACGGCGGGTGAGACGGCGTTGAGGAGCAGGGCGAGCCGCAGACCGTCCATGCCGACGATCGCGCTGAAGGGGTAGGTGGTGGTCACGCGGCGGTACCTCCTGGTGTGCGTGGGCGTCGCGGTCCGGTGTCGGTGTGGGTGTCGGGGTGCGTCACGACGTTTCCCCTGGCGCCCCCGGAGGGACGAACGGCAGCCCCTCCGGGACGCCCTTCTCGATGAGCCGCAGCAGTGCGTCGGTGTCGGCGTGTTCCTCGATCAGGTCGCCGAGGCGGTCGAGTTGCTCCTCGCGCAGCTCGCCGAAGCGGGTGTCCGGCGCCGGTACGAACGCCCGGCCCGCCGCGGCGGCCACCCGGCGCAGGAACGCCCGCCGGAAGCCGTCGCTCTCCAGCGAGCCGTGCCAGTGGGTGCCCCACACCGAGCCCACCCGGCAGCCGTCCAGGAAGGGCTCCTCGGCCCCGTCGAGCGGCTCGGCGACCCCGTGGTGGATCTCGTATCCCTCGACCCGCTCACCGAGCGCCTCGCCCACCGGCCGGGCCAGGGTCTTCTCCGCCGCGAACCGCACCCGCACCGGCAGCAGCCCGAGCCCGGCGACCGTCCCGGCCTTCGACTCGACCTCGTCCTCGATGCGCTCCCCGAGCACCTGGAAGCCGCCGCAGATACCCAGCACCGGACGGCCCTGGGCGGCCCGCCGGGCGATCGCGTCGGCGAGCCCGCGCTCGCGCAGCCACTCCAGCGCCCTTACGGTGCCCCGGGTGCCCGGCAGCACCACCAGATCGGCGTCGGCCAGCTCCTCGGGCCGGTCCACGAACCGCACCACCACGCCCGGTTCGGCCGCCAGCGCGTCCACGTCCGTGAAGTTGGACATCAGCGGCACGGCGGCCACCGCGATCCGCAGGACGTCCGCGCCGTGAGGGGGCGCCACGACGCTCTCCCGCACCGTGCCGCGCAGCGACACCCGCAGCCCGTCCTCCTCGTCGATCCCCAGCCCGTGGGCGAACGGGAGCACACCGACGGTCGGGCGCCCGGTGAGGTCGCGCAGCATGTCCAGACCGGGCTCCAGAAGGCTCACATCGCCGCGGAACTTGTTCACCAGATAGGCGGCCACATGCCGTTGGTCCGCCGCCGACAGCAGCGCGGTGGTGCCGAAGAAGGACGCGAAGACGCCACCGCGGTCGATGTCCCCGACCACCACGACCGGAAGCCCGGCGGCGCGCGCCAGCCCCATGTTGACGATGTCGGTGCGGCGCAGATTGATCTCGGCCGGGCTGCCCGCGCCCTCGCAGATCACCGCGTCATGGGTGCGCCGCAGCTCCTCCAGGCACTCCGTGACGGTCCCCAGCAGCGCCTCCCGCCCCGAGGGCCGCGGCGGCCCGGCCGCGCTCGACGGCGGGCCCGCCACGGGCCCCGAGCGCCCGAAGTAGCCGCGCGCGCTCAGCTCGCCCACCGGCTTGCCCAGCAGCACCACTTGGCTGCTGCGGTCGCCGCCCGGCTTCAGCAGGACCGGGTTCATCAGCGCGCTCGGCTCGACGCGCGCGGCGGCGGCCTGCATGGCCTGCGCCCGCCCGATCTCCGCCCCCTCGCGGGTGACGAAGGAGTTGAGCGACATGTTCTGCGCCTTGAAGGGGGCCACGCTGACGCCCTTACGGGCGAGCCACCGGCAGATCCCGGCCGTCACGACGCTCTTGCCCGCGTCGGAGGTCGTGCCCGCGACGAGCAGCCCCCCGCCCCGCGCCACGGAACCCTCCGTGCCGCCCTTACCGCGTATCCCGCTCATCCACCGCCCCTTCCCAAGGCCCCGGGCCGCCCCGTCAACACCCTCAGAACCGGCCGGGTCGCCACGGACACCCCGAGCGCCAGGACGCCGACGCGCCGCGACAGCCGTATCGCCCGCTCGATGTCGGCCGACTCCACCGGCCGCCCGCCGGAGTTGAGCACCGGCCGGTGTTCGACCCGGCCGCCGTAGGTGAGGGTGCCGCCCAGCCGTACCCCGAGCGCGCCCGCGAACGACGCCTCCACGGGGCCCGCGTTGGGGCTCGGATGGCGCCGGCCGTCGCGCCGCCAGGCGCGCCGCGCACCCCGCGGATCGGGGCCCGCGAGGGTCGCCAGGGCCGCCGTAAGGCGGGCACCGGGCCAGCCGGCCACATCGTCCAGCCGGGCCGCCGCCCAGCCGAACCGGCGGTAGCGCGGCGACTTGTGGCCCACCATGGCGTCCAGGGTGTTGACGGCGCGGAAGCCGATGAGCCCCGGCACGCCGCCCACGGCGCCCCACACCAGCGCGCCCACGACGGCGTCGGAGGTGTTCTCGGCGACCGATTCGACGACCGCGCGGGCGATCTGCGGCCCGTCCAGCGCCTGCGGATCGCGGCCGCACAGATGCGGCAGCCGCTCCCGGGCGACCTCCAGGTCACCCGCGGCCAGGGCCCCGCCGACGGCTCGTGCCTCACGGCCCAGCGTCGTACCGCCCAGCACGGCCCAGGTGGCGGCGGCGGTCAGCGCGACCTCGGCGCCACCGCGCCCGCCGAGGGCCCGTACGGCGCGGGTCAGCAGCGCGGCACCGGCGGCCGCGCCGCCCGCGCACAACGCGGTGTGCAGGGCCCCGTAACCGCGGTGGTCACGCCACAGCCGGCGCTCGGCGGCCGCGGCGGCGCGCCCGAACGCGGCGACCGGATGGCCGCGGCGCGGATCGCCCGTGGCGAGATCACCGAGGAAGCCGAGGGCCGCACCGCACGCGAACGAGGCGTGATCGGCACGCATCCCTCAGGCCGCCGTCACGCCTCGGCGCGACGACACGTAACCAAAGGGGCCAGAGGGCCCGAAGGGACCGGAAGAGCCAGTGGGGACAGAGGGGGCTGGCGGCGTGGCGGTGCCGGGCATGGCGGTATGTCCTCACTCAGGGTCCGCGCCCTGGCTCGACTGACCGGCGGTGAAAGTCTCCTGGCTCCCGGATCCGCGCCCCTCCCGGTCTTCCAGCCCCGCGTACGAAGCGAACCGTACGGTCGAGCCGTGACCCCATACAGGCGATGGGAGAGTGCTCCCCGGTGACAGTGGCGGGACCGCGCCGGATTCTCACCGGCTTCCTCTCCTGCCGCCGTTTGGCTCGGGAAGTCCACCATGGGCCGCGAATGGCCGTCAACTCGCATATGACCCATGACGCCCGAGTGTGCCGAGCCCCACAGACGGCGGCCGCTCATGAGACGGCCGCCGGACGGTCGGCGCTGGTCAGCGCCACCATCCGGCGGCCGGTGGGTCGTTGAGGACGCGCGCCTCAGGCGACGATCAGATAGATGCCGTACGCCACGGCCGCGGCGCACAGCGCGAAGCAGGTGTACGCGCCGGTGCGGGCGAGCGCCGAGGCGCCGACCGCGCCACCGGACATGGCGGCTGCGCCGCCCTGCTCCGGCGCCGCCTTACGGGACGTCCCGAGGATGCCCAGGGTGAAGACGCCCACCATGCCGACCGTCACCACGAGGCTGACGCCGAAGACCTGGCCGAGTGCCGCCCAGTCGATGCTCATGTTCCGTGGCTCCTTAGCGGGTGGTGCTGCTCGCGGCGGCGGGGGTGGGGGTCTGCTCGGGCGTGTGCTCGGCGATGCCGCTCTCGGGGGCGGCCTCGGCCGCGCTCTCGGGGGCGGAGGGCCTCGCACCCGCGGGCGGCGGGGCCACGGACCGCAGGGCGGCCGTGACGGCGCCCACCGGCTCGGGTGCGCCGACCTCGTTGACGTTGGTGTGGTCCACGGGCTTGCGGCGCGACAGCGCCCAGATCGCCCCGCAGGCCAGGACGGCGAGCACGGCCACCGCCGTGATCCCCGCGTTCCCCTGGTCGGCCAGCAGCGCGGCGCCGCCCGCCACCAGGCCCGCGGCCGGGAGGGTCAGCACCCAGGCGACCACCATGCGGCCCGCGGTCGACCAGCGCACCACGGCGCCCTTACGGCCGACACCGGCACCCATGACGGCGCCGGAGCAGACCTGGGTGGTGGAGAGCGCGAAGCCGATGTGGGAGGAGGCGAGGATGACGGTCGCGGCGCCGGTCTGGGCGGCGAAGCCCTGCGGCGGCTGGATGTCGGTGATGCCCTTGCCCATGGTGCGGATGATGCGCCAGCCGCCCAGGTAGGTGCCGAGCGCGATGGCCAGGCCCGCCGAGACGATGACCCACAGCGGCGGGTCGGAGTCGGGCGCCACCACGCCTCCGGTGACCAGCGCCAGGGTGATCACGCCCATCGTCTTCTGGGCGTCGTTGGTGCCGTGGGCCAGGGAGACCAGGGCGGCCGAGGCGATCTGCCCCGCGCGGTAGCCCTTCGCGGTGTCCTCCGAAGAGCGGCCGCGGCCGAGCCGGTAGGTGAGCCGGGTGGCGGCCACCGTGGCGATGCCGGCCACGACCGGCGCGGCGACGGCGGGGATCAGGACCTTCATGACGATCGCGTCGCCGTTGACCCCGTCCAGGCCGACGGAGACCACGGTGGCGCCGATCAGGCCGCCGAACAGGGCGTGCGAGGAGCTGGAGGGGAGTCCGGCGAGCCAGGTCACCAGATTCCACAGGATCGCGCCGACCAGACCCGCGAAGATCACCTCTGGTCGGATACCGGAGTCCTCGTCGATGATCCCGCCGGAGATGGTCTTGGCCACCTCCACGGACAGGAACGCGCCGACGAGATTGAGGACGGCCGACATCGCCACCGCCACCCTGGGACCGAGTGCTCCCGTGGAGATGGTGGTGGCCATGGCGTTAGCCGTGTCGTGGAAGCCGTTCGTGAAGTCGAACACCAAGGCCGTGACGATCACGATCCCGATGAGAAGCGTGATGTGTTCCATACACCCGGTCAATCAGTTCGAAGGTCGTTAGTGGCACGGTGAACGTAAGGAAACAGGGTGAACGGGAGATGAACTGAGCAGGGCGTCAGGGTGACGTGGTTGCGGGAGTGCCAAAGCTTGATGAATTCAAGCCTACTTTCCTATGTCGTACGGGGGTTGAGCCTCGGACGAGGATCGCCGGAGCAGGCTCCGGGACCGGCCCCCCGGCCGTCCGCCGTTCACCCCCGTTCACCCGTCCGGGCGCGGCTGCCCACGAGGCGCGGTCGTATCCATGAGCCCGCGCCCGTGGACGTGCGCCGCGCCCGTGGACGTGCGCCGCGCCCCCGTTCCGGTCCCGCCATCGCCCGGCCGCCGGACGCCTGGAAGGATCGGGCCCCGGAGGTGAGGGCAGGTGACCCAGTCGCGATCCACGCGGCAGCCGCAGCCGCGGCTGACCCACCCCCTGCGCCAGGCATGGACGCAGGTGGTGAGAACGGCCCGCAGAACCACCGCCGACGGCCTGGTCGTCGGCACCTCGGGCAATGTCTCGGCCCGGGTCGGCGACACCGTCCTGGTGACCCCGAGCGGCGTCCCCTACGACCGGCTCGGCCCGCGGGACGCCGTCGCCGTCGACCTCGACGGACAACAGGTCCTCGGCACGCTCAAGCCCACCAGCGAGCTGCCCATGCACCTGGCCGTCTACCGGGAGACCGACGCCGAGGCCGTGGTCCATACCCACGCCGTCCACGCCACGGCCGTATCCACGCTCGTCGACGAGCTCCCCGCGATCCACTACATGACCGCGGCCCTCGGCGGACCGGTCCGCGTCGCGCCCTACGCCCTCTACGGAACGGACGAACTGGCCGACGCCATGATCGAGGCGCTGCGCGACCGCAGCGGCTGTCTGCTGCGCAACCACGGCACCGTCGTCCACGGCGCCACCCTGGACCAGGCGTTTGACCGCACCGCCCAGCTCGAATGGATGTGCCGGGTCTGGCTCACCGCGGCCTCCGTCCCCGGCCGCACCCCCACCCTGATCCCGCGGGACGAGCTGCGCCGCGCCGCGGACAAGCTCAGCGGCTACGGCCAGCCGGGCTGAGCCCGCCGGGCGCGCGCCCGGCGCACCGCACGCCCCCGGGTCCCGGCCGGACGGTCACCCGGCCGGGTACGCCCGCTGGCCGCGGGCCGCCTTCCCACCGACACTGGGAGGGATGCGCCTGCGGACAACGGCGGCCGCGGCCGCCACCACCTTGCTGGGTGCCGGCGTGGCCGCGGTGGCGGCCGGCCGGTACGCCACCGACGCTGCGCTGAAACCGGCCCCCGACCGTCCGCTGCCGAACGAGCCCCCGCTCACCGTGCACGCGACCGCGGCCGGCCAGATCACCCTGACCCGCTCGCTCGCCTCGCTGCGCCCCGGCGTCTACGGCCTCGCCGGCCGCTCCTGCCACGCCGTCGTCGGCCCCGTCATCGAGGACGCCCCGCACCCCGCCGACTGCGTGGTGCGCCGCCTGGAGCGGGTCACCCACGGCGACCTCACCCCCGGCACCCGGGTGCGGCTGACCCCCCAGGTGTACATCGGCAATCCCCGGGACGCGCTCGGCATCGAGCACGCCGACGTCGACGTGCCCGGCGAACTCGGCCCGCTGCCCGCCTGGTTCGTCCCCGGCGAACGCTCCACATGGGTGATCACCACCCATGGCCTCGGCACCACCCGTGAGCACCCTATGGTCGTCATGCCCTTCCTGCGGCGGCTGCGGGTGCCGGTGCTCGACCTCGCCTACCGCGGGGACCCCGGCGCCCCCCGGCCCAAGGACGGCATATCCCACCTGGGCGACACCGAATGGCGCGACCTGGACGCGGCCCTCCGCTACGCGGTGGGGTACGGGGCGACCGGGATCGTGCTCCACGGCTGGTCCGTCGGCGCCACGATGGCCCTTCACGCCGCCGCGAACTCCGCGCTGCGCCACCGCGTCCTCGGCCTCGTCCTGGACTCCCCGGTGCTCGACTGGCAGGCCACCCTGCGCGCCCTCGCCGCGGCCCGCGGCATCCCCGCGCCGCTGCTCCCGCTCGCCCTGCGGGCCGCCGAGGGGCGCACCGGGCTCCATGACAGCGTGCTTCCGGAGGTGGCCGATCCCGAGCGGTTGTCGGTGCCCACGCTCGTCGCCCACGGCCCCGACGACACCCTCGCGCCCTGGCACGTCTCGCGCGAATTCGCCGACCGCAGACGCGACCTGGTCACCCTTCACACGGTGCGGCGGGCCCCGCACGCGGCCATGTGGAACGCGGACCCCAAGGCGTACGAGGAGGCTCTGCGGCGCTTTCTGGTACCGCTCCTGTAGCGCCCGTAAGACGATCGCGGAAGCGCGTGCGAGACGGCGCGGGAAGCGTTCGCGGGGCGGTGGCGCGAGCGTCCGCAAGATGGCGCGAACCGTTCGCGGCGACCGCCGGACGGGTGCCGATTGGGCTTTCGGGCCGTCAACGGCGAGACTGCTTCCGTGACGTCCCGTACTCCGCGCGACTCCCGGCTCCGACTCGTCCGCAACCGGCCGATGGCCACCGCCCGCCGGCCCGCGGTGAACCGCGGCTCAAGACCGGCGCCCCGCCCGCCGGAGGGCACTCCGCCCCCGGCGGAGCTGGCCCGGCGGGCCAGGGCGGGGCTCACCGGGGCCGTGGCGATCGCCCACTGGGCCGCGGCCGAGCACGGCGCCCCCGGCGCGCTGTCCGACGAGGCCGCCGCCCGCGCGGCCGCCGCGCTCGGGCTGAGCGAGCCGGAGGTGCGGAGGGACTGGGACCGCGCCCGCCTCATCGGGCTCATCGAGCACCACGCGGGCACCACCCGCCCCGGCTGGCGGCTGCAGGCGTGGGACCGGGACGACAGCGCCGTGCTGCGGGGCTGGGTCGCGCTCCTCGACGCATGGTCCCTGGCCTGCCCCGCCCCGGCGGCGGCCGAGCCGACGGCGGTCGCGGAGGTCGTCGAGGCCGTACCGCAACTGCTCTCGCTGCTGCAGCTCTCGGCCGGCCCCATGCAGATCTCCGCCCTGCTGGACATGCTCCGGCAGCGGGTCGCCGAGCTGCGCACCGAGCGGTGCGAGGTCCCCCAGGACGCCGCGGAGCTCCAGGACGCCACGGAGCCCCAGGAGACCGCGCAGCGCGCCGGGAGCCCCGACGACGCCGAGGACACCGCCACCCTGGAGGGGCTGCTCGACTGGGTCCTGGACGCCCTCTCGTCCGTCGGGGCACTGACGGTGCGGGAGGAGCCCCAGGAGGGGCCGGACGGGCCGGAGAGTGCCGGGAGCGCGGCCGAGGAGGCCAAGGGCGACAGCCGGGAGGCCGAGCTGTCCGCGCTCGGCAGCTGGGCGGTGTGGGTCAAGCTGGAGCAGATCTGCGTCGCGGCCCAGAGCCCGGCCGGGAACATCGAGCAGCCCGCCCCCGACATGCTGCGCGGCTGTGCGGGCCTGACCCCGGGCCCCGCCCGCGCCGAGTACCGGGCCTGGCTGGCCGCCCGCCCCGTCGGCAGCGCCGTCACCGAGCTGATCGAGGCGGCGCGCGGCGACGACGCGCTGCTGCGCGGGCTCGCCTTCGAGGCGCTGCGCGTCGTCGGGGCGCCCGCCGAGCCCGCCGTACGGGCCGTCGTCGGCGAATCGTGCCTGCGGCCGTACGCGCTTCTGTGGCTCGCCGAGCACGAGGGCGCCGACCCGGACGAGGCACTGGACGCGCTCACCCGCGAGGAGGCCACCTGGCTGTGGGTGGACACCGCCGCGGCCATCTCCGACCACGGCGAGAGCCCGCTGCTCGTCCGCCACCTGGAGTCCGCCGTGCAGGGCACCGTGCCCGCGCTGCTGGAGGAGGTACGGGCCGTGGGACACCCCCGCACCGTGCAGGTCCTGGTGGCGCTGGCCGCCGCCCACCCCGATCCGGCCCTGGCCAAGGCGGTGCGCCGGGCGGCCTTCCAGGTGCACACCGGCGGGGCCTGACGGGTTCACACGGGCCGGGCCCGAGGGGGAGCGGCCGCGGGGGAGAGGAGAGCGGCCGCGGGGGGAGACCATGGGGGAAGGCCGTAAGGTCGCGGCGAGGGCCGTAAGGCCGGGGGAAAACGACTTGCCCGCACCGCTAAACTAGCCGCATGGCAATTCTCCTCGTGCATTAGACGGCGTCGGCCGCTCTCGTCCGTCCCGTCCGCCGTCCACCCTGCCCAGGAGTAATTCCCGTGATCACCGCCTCCGGCGTCGAGCTGCGTGCCGGCGCTCGCGTCCTCATCGAGTCCGCTTCCTTCCGCATCGCCAAGGGCGACCGCATCGGCCTGGTCGGCCGCAACGGCGCGGGCAAGACCACGCTCACCAAGTGTCTGGCCGGTGAGGGCATCCCCACCGCCGGCACCATCACCCGCTCCGGTCAGGTCGGCTACCTCCCGCAGGACCCGCGCACCGGCGATCTCGACGTGCTCGCCCGCGACCGCATCCTCTCGGCCCGCGACCTGGACTCCGTGCTCCGCAAGATGCGCGAGAACGAGGACCGGATGGCCAACGGCAAGGGCGCCACCCGCGAGCGCGCGATGAGGAAGTACGAGCGCCTGGAGACCGAGTTCCTCACCAAGGGCGGATACGCCGCCGAGGCGGAGGCCGCGACCTTCGCCGCCAGCCTCGGCCTGCCCGACCGGGTGCTCGGCCAGCCGCTCCATACGCTCTCCGGCGGTCAGCGGCGCCGGGTCGAGCTGGCCCGGATCCTCTTCTCGGACTCCGACATCATGCTGCTGGACGAGCCCACCAACCACCTCGACGCCGACTCGATCACCTGGCTGCGGGACTACCTCAAGACCTACAGCGGCGGCTTCATCGTGATCTCCCACGATGTCGACCTCGTCGAGACGGTCGTCAACAAGGTCTTCTACCTGGACGCCAACCGCTCGGTGATCGACATCTACAACATGGGCTGGAAGCTCTACCAGGCCCAGCGCGAGGCGGACGAGAAGCGCCGCAAGCGCGAGCGCGCCAACGCCGAGAAGAAGGCCGCGGCGCTCAACTCGCAGGCCGACAAGATGCGCGCCAAGGCGACCAAGACCGTGGCCGCGCAGAACATGGCCCGGCGCGCCGAGCGGCTGCTGGCCGGGCTGGACGAGGTCCGGCAGAGCGACAAGGTCGCCAAGCTCCGCTTCCCCGACCCGGCCCCGTGCGGCAAGACCCCGCTGACCGCCGAGGGGCTGTCGAAGTCGTACGGCTCGCTGGAGATCTTCACCGATGTGAACCTGGCCGTCGACAAGGGCTCCCGGGTCGTCATCCTGGGGCTGAACGGCGCCGGTAAGACGACCCTGCTGCGGCTGCTGGCCGGGGTCGAGAAGCCCGACACCGGACAGGTCACCCCCGGCCACGGGCTGAAGCTGGGCTACTACGCGCAGGAGCACGAGACGCTCGACCCGGACCGCACCGTCCTGGAGAACATGCGCTCCGCCGCCCCGGATCTCGACCTGGTCGACATCCGTAAGACGCTCGGCTCGTTCCTGTTCTCCGGCGACGACGTGGACAAGCCGGCCGGAGTGCTCTCCGGCGGTGAGAAGACCCGGCTCGCGCTGGCCACCCTGGTGGTCTCCTCGGCCAATGTGCTGCTGCTGGACGAGCCCACCAACAACCTCGACCCGGCCAGCCGCGAGGAGATCCTCGGCGCGCTGCGCACCTTCGCCGGTGCGGTGGTGCTGGTGACCCACGACGAGGGCGCCGTCGACGCGCTGCAGCCGGAGCGGATCATTCTGCTTCCGGACGGTGTCGAGGACCTGTGGGGCGAGGCCTACGCGGATCTCGTCGCGCTCGCCTGACGAGGGCCGATGGCGGCGCCGGGGCGGTGTGCCGCCCGGCGCCCCAAGAGTCCGGTTCCTCCGCTCCGACGCCCTTCTCATAGATCATTCGGCCTAGGCGTGATCCATCATCTGAGTGAGAGCGGCTGGTATCGCGGCGCGTCGCGGGCCACCGGCGCACGCGACGTGCCGTGCGCCGGTCCGGACCACTGCGACGTTGCTCACGTATGCCCTGACCTGCCTCTTCGCCAATGAACACGAAAGAGTGTCAGGTTGAACAGCGCCGGAATCCTTGATTCCGAAGGCCGTCGCGCCGCGATCTCCCGCAATCCTTCATCCACAGACCTTGCCGAATGGGTGGCCAGGAAGCTCTGTAGGGGTGATCATGAGAGTCCAGAGCGCACTTCCCATGAGGAGGCACGGGTGGCCGAGACTCTGAAGAAGGGCAGCCGGGTGACCGGCGCCGCGCGCGAAAAGCTCGCGGCAGACCTGAAGAAGAAGTACGACTCCGGGGCGAGCATCCGGGCGCTGGCCGAGGAGACCGGCCGTTCCTATGGATTCGTTCACCGGATGCTCAGTGAATCCGGAGTTTCCCTACGGGGACGCGGCGGCGCGACGCGAGGCAAGAAGGCCGCCACGGCCTGATCGCACGCGCTGTGTTCCGTCATCATCAGCAGGTATGGACAGGGGTGCCACCCGGCTGATCGTCGGTTCGGCCGGGTGGTTACTGTGCAGTCACTTGTACTGACCGCACTCGACCGGAGGCCCCTGTGACCCTGCTCGACAAGGACGGCGTTCAGCTCACCGTCGATGACACGGTCGCCACGGTGACCCTGACCAACCCGGCGAAGCGCAACGCCCAGTCGCCCGCCTTGTGGCGGGCGCTGGCCGAGGCGGGGAAGCTGGTGCCGGGCACCGTGCGCATCGTGGTGCTGCGCGCCGAGGGCAAGTCCTTCTCGGCGGGCCTGGACCGCCAGGCCTTCACGCCCGAGGGGTTCGACGGTGAGCCGTCGTTCCTCGAGCTGGGGCGCGGCTCCGACAGCGAACTGGACGCCGCCATTGCCGGGTACCAGGAGGCGTTCACCTGGTGGCGGCGGAACGACATCGTGTCGATCGCCGCCGTCCAGGGGCATGCCATCGGGGCCGGTTTCCAGCTCGCGCTCGCCTGTGATCTGCGGGTCTGCGCGGAGGACGCACAGTTCGCCATGCGCGAGACCAGCCTCGGGCTGGTGCCGGACCTCACCGGCACCCATCCGCTGGTCGGGCTCGTGGGATACGCCCGGGCGCTGGAGATCTGCGCGACCGGGCGCATCGTCCATGCCGAGGAGGCCGTGCGGACCGGGCTCGCCAATCTCGTGGTGCCCGCCGCCGAGCTCGACGGCGCGGTCCAGGACCTGGCGGCGGCCCTTCTCGCCGCGCCCCGCGATGCCGTGATCGAGACCAAGGCGCTGCTGCGGGGGGCCGTGGAGCGCACCTACGAGGACCAGCGCGTCGCCGAGCGCGCCGCCCAGGCCCGCCGGCTCCGTGACCTGGCGGGGCTGACGGACTAGACGCTTCCGCCGCTCCCGGTGGGGCCCCCCGCGCCGTGACCGAATCAGCGCCGTCACGGCGTACGCGCCGTCACGGCGTACGCGCCGTCACGGCACCCGCGGCGGCTCCACCGTCGGCACCGCCTCCAGCACCAGCACCGCGAGGTCGTCGTCGATCGGCTCGGGGCTGAAGTCATACGTGGCGCGCCGCACCCGCTCCGCGACCGCCTTGGCACCGAGCCCGACGCAGTCCCGCAGGATGTCCGAGAGGCCGTCGTCGTCATCGAGCTGACGGACGCCGTTGCGCCGCTCGGTGACCCCGTCGGTGACGCACAGCAGCGTCTCGCCGGGTGCCAGGTCCAGCGTGTCGGCGTGGAAGTCCGGGTTCTCGTCGATGCCGAGCAGCATCTGGGGGCTGGCGGCGGGCGCCACCGTACCGTCGATGGTCAGCCGCAGCGGCAGCGGATGGCCGGCGCTCGCCAGGGTGCAGCGGGCGCTGCCCTCATCCGGGTCGGGCTCCAGCTCCCCGTAGAGCAGGCTCAGGAAGCGCGGCCGGGACTGCTCGCCGTCGATCTCCGTCGCCTCCGCCTCCTCCTCCACCAGCGCCTGGTTCAGCCGGTTGAGCACCGACTCGACGCCATGGCCCTCACGGGCCAGCAGCCGGACCAGATGGCGGGCCAGCCCCGTGACCGACATCGCCTCCGGATCGCTGCCCTGGACATCGCCCAGCAGGAAGCACCAGCGGCGGTCGCCCATGGGGAACAGGTCGTAGAAGTCACCGCCGACGGTCTGTCCCTCGCCGTGCGGCTCGTAGACGATCGCCGTGTCCACGCCCGGGATGTGGGCGAGCGACATGGGCAGCTGCCGGCGCTGCAGTGCCCGGCTGATCGTCGCCTGACGGGTGTACTGCCGGGCCGTGGCCACCGCCTGGGCCACCCGCCGCGCCACGTCCTCCGAGAGCCGCACCACGCCCTCCGCCATCCGCGGCACGCCCGCCCGGCCGATGAGCAGGGCGCCATGGCTGCGGCCGTGTGCGATCAGCGGGAAGCACACCGCCGATCCGCCGTGGCTGTCCGCGATCCCGGGCCAGGGCCAGGAGGTGCCCGCCGAACCGAGCCCGGTGGGTGGCGGATGCCGCTCCAGCGACAGGCGGAGCGCGTCGATACGGTGCTCATCGCTGTGCCAGACGCGGGCGAGCTGCAGCCCGCCGCTCGGGGTGGTCAGCCAGACCGCGCACCAGTCGGCCAGCCGGGGTACCAGAAGCTGCCCGGCGAGGGCGGCGACCATGTTCTCGTCGAGCTGGCCGGTGAGCAGTTCGCTGGCCTCGGCGAGGAAGGACGGCCCACCGCGGTCGATCCAATCGGCGGTCGGATCGCGCTGCTCGCGCGGTGTCACGGGGGCGAGGGTCTCGGCGAACCGCAGCTCACGCCCGAGGGCGCTGGTGGGGACGGCGTCGGACTCGGGCACCGCCCGCTCGGCGTCCAGCCGGAACCAGACCGCCTTACGGGTGCGGTGATAGGTCACGCCCCAGGATTCGGCGAGCGCCCCGATCAGCTGGAGCCCGCGGCCGCGGCCCCGGCGCTGGGTCTCGGGCCCTCCGTAGACGGTGCTGGCGGGGTGGAGGTCCGCCACCTCCACGACGATCCCCGGCCGCCTGGGCGCGTCGGCCGGGAGGGACGCCTCGTCGGGCTGCCCCACGGGGTCGCCCTCGTCGGCGGGGCCGTCACCGGGCTGGAGCCGGCAGACCACCTCGACCCGGGTGCCCGCGTGCAGAACCGCATTGGTGACCAGCTCGCTCACCAGCAGCACCGCGTCGTCGATCGACCGCTCGTCGAGGGCGACCGGCGCGAACGCCTCCGCGGCGCTCCGTCCCGTCAGTGCCGTACGGACGAAGGTGCGCGCTGCGCCGGGTGCGCGCACGCTTCCGGGCAGCGTTGTCCGTGAGACGGACTCACGCGCGAGAGGAAACAAAGCTCCCACGTGCGGCTCCAGGGCGATATGGGCGGTTTAGGCCATCTAGGTGCCATATTATGACAGACAGGGGGAATTGAATGATCTTTAAGGGACGACGCCATGGCACTCGACCCGATCACGACCGACACTTCCCCGGCACGGCCCGCGGAACGTGCGAATTCCGCTGGGCCGCCCGGCCCGGCGTGCGGTGCGGAGACCGCGTCCGAGCTGCGCTCCCTGCTCGCCGCGATGAACGCACTGTGCGACGGTGACTTCACCGTCCGTGCCGACCCCTCGGCCGAGGGTGTGGTCGGCGAGATGGCCGGGGTCTTCAATCAACTCGTGCTGCGCAACGCGCATCTGGCCGGGGAACTGCAGCGGGTGCGCCGAGAGGTGGTGCGCCAGGGCAGGCTGGACGAGCGGATCACCGCGAGCCCCGGTCAGGGGGCCTGGACGACCAGCGTGGACGCGGCCAATCACCTGCTGGACGCCCTGGTCGGCCCGGTGTCCAACGCCACGCGGGTGCTCGACGCGATCGCGTCGGGCGACCTGACCCAGCGGGTGGATCTGCACGACGGCAACCGCCAGCTCCGCGGCGACCTGCGGCGGCTGGGGCGCGGGGTGAACCGCACGGTGGACCAGCTGTCGCTGTTCACCGGCGAGCTGACCCGGATCGCCCGTGAGGTCGGCACCGAGGGCCGGCTGGGCGGCCGCGCCAAGGTGCAGGGGCTCTCCGGCGACTGGCGCGTCGTGACGGAGGCCGTCAACACCATGGCCTCCCGGCTGACCGCGCAGGTCCGCGACATCGCCGAGGTGACCACGGCGGTCGCCCGCGGTGACCTCACCCGCCAGGTGACCGTCGAGGCCACCGGTGAGCTGCTGGAGCTCAAGCTCACCGTGAACACCATGGTCGACCAGCTCGGGGCGTTCGCCGACGAGGTGACGAGGGTGGCCCGCGAGGTGGGCACCGAGGGTGAGCTGGGCGGCCGGGCCCAGGTCAGGGGCGTATCCGGGGTCTGGAAGGACCTGACGGACAGCGTCAACTTCATGGCGTCCAACCTGACCTCGCAGGTCCGCAATATCGCCCAGGTCACCACGGCCGTCGCCAACGGCGACCTCTCGCAGAAGATCACCGTCGATGCCCGGGGCGAGATCCTGCAGCTCAAGTCGACGATCAACACCATGGTCGACCAGCTCTCCGCATTCGCCGACGAGGTGACGCGGGTGGCCCGCGAGGTGGGCACCGAGGGTGAGCTGGGCGGCCGGGCCCAGGTCAGGGGCGTATCCGGGGTCTGGAAGGACCTTACGGAGAACGTCAACTTCATGGCCGACAACCTGACCTCGCAGGTCCGTAACATCGCCCAGGTCGCCACCGCCGTGGCGGAGGGCGATCTGAGCAAGACGATCACGGTGGAGGCGAAGGGCGAGATCCTGGAGCTGAAGTCGACGATCAACACCATGGTGGACCGGTTGTCGTCCTTCGCCGACGAGGTGACGCGGGTGGCCCGCGAGGTGGGCACCGAGGGCAACCTCGGCGGCCAGGCCCAGGTCCGCGACGTGTCCGGGGTCTGGAAGGACCTTACGGAGAACGTCAACTCCATGGCCCTGAACCTGACCTCCCAGGTCCGCAACATCGCCCAGGTCACCACGGCGGTCGCCAACGGCGATCTGTCGAAGCAGATCACGGTCGATGCCCGGGGCGAGATCCTGGAGCTCAAGGAGACCGTGAACACCATGGTCCAGCAGCTGCGCTCGTTCGCCAACGAGGTCACCCGGGTGGCCCGCGACGTCGGCACCGAGGGCCAGCTGGGCGGCCGGGCCGGAGTGCCGGGCGTCTCCGGGGTCTGGAAAGACCTCACGGACAACGTCAACTTCATGGCGTCCAACCTGACCTCGCAGGTCCGCAACATCGCCCAGGTCGCCACCGCGGTGGCCGAGGGCGATCTGAGCAAGAAGATCGACGTGGACGCGCGCGGCGAGATCCTCGAGCTGAAGACCACCATCAACACCATGGTCGACACGCTCTCCTCGTTCTCCGACGAGGTGACGCGGGTGGCCCGCGAGGTCGGCAGCGAGGGCCGGCTGGGGGGCCAGGCCCGGGTCGAGGGTGTCTACGGCACCTGGAAGCGGCTGACCACCGGCGTCAATGAGCTCGCCCTCAACCTGACCACCCAGGTGCGCGCGATCGCCGAGGTCGCCTCCGCCGTCGCCCAGGGCGATATGTCCGGGTCCATCTCGGTCGAGGCGCAGGGCGAGGTCGCCGAGCTGAAGAACAACGTCAATCTGATGGTCGCCAACCTCCGCGAGACCACCCGCGCCAAGGACTGGCTGGAGTCCAACCTGGCCCGTATCGCCGCCCTGATGCAGGGCCACCGCGATCTGGTCGAGGTCGCCGACCTGATCCTGAGCGAGCTGACCCCGCTGGTCAACGCGCAGTTCGGGGCCTTCTTCCTCAGCGCGGCCGGTGCCAGGCCCGGTGAGGGACTCGAGCTCATCGCCGGATACGGCACCGATCAGGACGCGGTCGGGGGCGACGGCCAGACACCGCGCACCGGCCCCCCGGGCCGCGGGCTGGTCGCCCAGGCGGCGGTCGGGAAGAAGCGGATCCTCATCAACGACGTCCCGCCCGACTACCTCGCCATCAACTCCGGGCTGGGCTCGGCGCTCCCGGCCAGCGTGGTGATCCTGCCGATCCTCTACGAGGACCAGGTGCTGGGAGTGATCGAGCTGGCCTCGTTCAGCCGGTTCAGCGAGGTCCACCTGGCCTTCGTCGACCAGTTCGTCAACACCATCGGCGTCTCGATCAACACCATCATCGCCAACGCCCGCACCGAGTCGCTGCTCTCCGAGTCCCAGCGGCTCACCACCGAGCTGCGCCAGCGCTCGAACGAGTTGCAGCGCTCCAACGCGGAGCTGGAGGAGAAGGCCGCGCTGCTGGCGACCGCCTCCCAGTACAAGTCCGAGTTCCTGGCCAATATGTCGCATGAGCTGCGCACCCCGCTGAACTCGCTGCTCATCCTGGCCCGGCTGCTCGCCGACAACCCCGAAGGGCGGCTGTCCGGCCAGGAGGTGCAGTTCGCCGCCACCATCCACCGCTCCGGCTCCGATCTGCTCCAGCTGATCAACGACATCCTGGATCTGTCGAAGATCGAGGCGGGCCGGATGGACGTCCGTCCGAAGAAGCTGCCGCTGGTCAAGATCCTGGACTATGTGAACGCCACGTTCCGGCCGCTGGCCGTCGACCGCGGGCTGTCGTTCGAGATCGCGGTGGGCGAGGACGTACCGCGCGAGATGTTCTCCGATGAACAGCGGCTCCAGCAGATTCTGCGCAACCTGCTCTCCAACGCCCTGAAGTTCACCTCCTCGGGCGGAGTGACGCTGCGCGTCGAGCGCACCCCGGGAGCGGAGTTCGAGGAGGAGGCGCTGCGGTCCGCGGACGCCGTGATCGCCTTCGCCGTCTCCGACACCGGTATCGGCATCCCGCCGGAGAAGCTGCCGGTGATCTTCGAGGCGTTCCAGCAGTCCGACGGCACGACCAGCCGCAAGTACGGCGGCACCGGCCTCGGCCTGTCCATCAGCCGGGAGATCGCCGGAATGCTCGGCGGCCGGATCGTGGCCGAGAGCGAACTGGGCGTCGGCTCCCGCTTCACCCTCTACGTCCCCGTGCACTACAGCGGCGTCGCTCCGGTGCCCGACCCCTCGGACCCCAGGGCCACCGGCTCCACCGTCCCGGCGGTGGCCCCCGCCCCGGACGAGACGCTGCCGGACACCACCGACCACGCCCCGAGCGGGGTCTTCGGCGAGGCGGACAGCCTGGTCGCCGCCCCGGCCCCGAGCGGCGGGGACGGGACCGAGGTCGGAGACGAGGCCAGGGACCACGACGACGGCTGGCCGGGCGCCACCCAGCTCAAGGAGTGGCAGCGCGGACGCCCCGGCCGGGTGCTGGACGGCCGCCGCATCCTGATCGTCGACGACGACATACGGAACGTCTTCGCGCTCACCCATGTGCTGGGCCGGGTCGGCATGACGGTGAAGTACGCGGAGAACGGCCGCGAGGGGCTGGAGGTGCTCCATCGCAATCCCGATGTCTCGCTGGTCCTGATGGACGTGATGATGCCCGAGATGGATGGGTACGAGACGATCCGGGCCATTCGGAGCACACCGCGGCTCGCCGATGTGCCGATCCTCGCCCTGACCGCGAAGGTCATGCCCGGCGACCGGGAGAAGGCCATCGACAGCGGTGCGAACGGCTATGTCCCCAAGCCGGTGGACGTCGACCGGCTGATGTCGGCGATCATCGAGCTGCTCGATCCGGTGGAGGAGGCGGGGAGCGAGGACGGCGACGCCGCCGCTTCCGGTGGTGACCCTGCCGTGGTTGGTGGTGACGCTGCCGCGTCCGGTGGTGACCCTGCCGTGGGTGGCGATGACGCCGTCACGTCTGGTGGTGACGCCTTTGACGATGCGTCGCTCGGTGTGCTGGGCGGTGTCGACGACGGCCCTGGGGAGGACGGTGAGGGCGCCGGCCGGGACGGGAGCGCGCCCGACGAGACCGGTCCGCCGAGGCCGAGGCAGGGGGAATGATGACGACCGCATGCGAGAAGGCCGGAATCCTCATCGTCGACGACATGGAAGAGAACCTGATCGCGCTGGAGGCCGTCCTCGGCCCGCTCGAGCAGGAGCTCGTCCGCGCTCGCTCCGGCGAGGAGGCGCTGAAGGCGATGCTGCGGCAGGACTTCGCCGTCGTTCTGCTCGATGTGCTGATGCCGGGCATGGACGGCTTCGAGACCGCCGCCAACATCAAGCGGCTCGACCAGACCAAGGACGTCCCGATCATCCTGCTGACGGGGACCGACGCCGACTCCGACTACGCCTACCGGGGCTATGCGATCGGCGCCGCCGACTTCCTCACCAAACCCTTCGATCCCTGGCTGCTGCGGACGAAGGTCAATGTGTTCCTGGAGATGCACCGCAAGAGCTGCCGGCTCGAGGCGCGGACCGAGCAGCTGGCCGACCGGGTCGCGGAGCTGGAGCGCACGGTCGAGGGGCTGCGGAAGTACGGCGCGGAGAGGTGATCGGGCCGGGGCGGCCGACGGCGACGGTTGACCGGCCCGGCTTGTGGTCAGTCCACGGCGGTGACCAGGACGGCCACGGTGGGCGGCTGGTCCCCCGGGGCCGGGACGGGGACGGCCTGTGCCACCGCCGTTCGCACAGCCCGTGCCACGTCCACGGCGCGGTGATCCGCCGCCACGGCCAGTTCGATCCGGATGTGCGCACCCTCGATCCGCACGGGCCGGGGCGATCCCAGCACCGGTGCGAGCCGGGCGACGCCGGGGACGGAGGCGGCGGCGCGGGCGGCGGTCGCGGTGGGGTCCGGGTCGGGGCGTTCGACCGGCGTCGGCCGTGGTGGTGGGGATTGGCGGGGGCGCGGGGCCGCGAGGGGCGGGGGCGGGAGTTCGTCCAGTACGTCCGTCACCCGTACGTCCACCGCCTCCACCAGGAGGCCCAGCCGGTCCCTCGCCGCGTCGAGGAGTACGTCGCGCAGCCGGTCCGCCGTCACCGGAAGCGGTTCCTCCAGCGTCGCCCCGCACTCCGCCGCGATGCGCAGCGTCCCCGGCGGCAGCGCGCTCGGCGGGGGCGGTACCGCGGGCGTCGCGTGGGTGTCGGGGTCGGCGGGCGCGATCCGAAGCGCTCCCAGGTGTGCGCCGGGGATTTCGTCGGCGGCCCGCCGGAGCACCTCGCCGGCCGCGTGTTCGGTGATCCAGGAGCCGTCCTCCCGCTCACCCAGGGGCAGCAGCCGTCCGAGCAGAAGCTGCTCCCTTACGGTCTGCGCGAGCCGGTCTGTGACCACCGTGCCACCCCTTGGCGCCGGACGGGACCGAGCCCTACTGGTCTCGGCCTGCCGTGTGCTCACAGCCTGCCGTATCCATCGCGCGAGTGCCGCATCTCCGAGGCGGTTCGGGGAAGGCCCCTTTAAGGTTGGCAGTAGAGCGAGCGGAAACCTCTTCGACCGCTCTTCGCCTCGGAAGGGACGATCGGTGATGTCCGAGACCGCACCACGGAACCGACCCGAGAACCCCGCCGCAGAGCCCGCCGCAGGCGCCCCCAGGACGCTGGGCGCCGGGGGCGGCATCGCCCCGGCCGCCACCGACCGGCCCCGGCGCGGCGGAGGCGACCCCGGCTCGCGGGGGCGCACCACCATCGCCGACGGCGTCGTCGAGAAGATCGCGGGTATGGCGGCCCGCGATGTGGTCGGCGTCCATGCGATGGGCGGCGGTCTCGCGCGCACCTTCGGAGTCGTACGGGACCGGGTGCCCGGCAGCCGGTCGGTGGCCCGTGGGGTGAAGGCGGAGGTGGGAGAGGTACAGACGGCCCTCGACCTGGAGATCGTGGTGGACTACGGCGTCTCCATCGCCGATGTCGCACGGGCCGTGCGGGAGAACGTGATCGCGGCGGTCGAGCGGATGACCGGCCTCGAAGTGGTCGAGGTCAATATCGCGGTCAGCGATGTGAAGTTGCCGGACGAGGAAGAGGAATCGCCGGAGCCGCGGCTCCAGTAGGCCGGCAGTGGTTCCGGTTGGCTCCAGCAGGGGAGCACACGATGAGCATGGCCGTGGTCGGGATGATCGCGGGGATGGCGCTGGCTTTCGCCGGTTACTTCGGTGGTTTCGGGGCCTTTCTGCTGGTGGCGGCGTTGGGCGCCGTCGGGTTTATCGTCGGCCGGTTCCTGGACGGTGATCTGGACCCGGGCGACTTCTTCCGTTCCCGTGGCCGTGATGACGGACGGCCACGGTGAACACTTCGACGCCGACACGCGTGATGACGACGGCAGGCGTGATGACGACGGCAGGGCTCAGGGCGACGGCAGGGGCCATGGCGGCAGTTGAGGCCATGACGACAGTAAGGACGCGCCGTGGTCGAGCCGGGTGAGCGGGGCGCGACGCGGATCGCGGACCGGGTCGTCGCGAAGATCGCCGCGCAGGCGGCGCGGGAGGCGTTGCGGGGCGATGCGGGTGCCGCTGCGGCGGATGTGGCCGACGTGGCGGATGTGGCGGACGTCGTGGGTACCGCGGATGCGGATGCTGCGGATGTTCATGACACGGATGCCGGCCTTACCGATCTCGCCGCCGCGCGCCCGTACGCGGTCGCCGTGGTGCGCGGGGACGTCGCGCGCGTCCGGGTCGCCGTCGAGCTGGGCTATCCCTCGGACATCGGCGCGCACTGCGGTGCGGTGCGTCGTCAGGTGATCGAACGGGTAAGCGAGTTGACGGGCATGGAGGTGCCCGAGGTCGTGGTGACCGTCGAACGGCTGCATGTGCCGCAGTGGGAGCACCCGGAGCGGAGGGTGCGTCGGGGGAGGGACAGGGTGCGATGAACGCCGACCAGAAGATGCGTCAGTCCACCTCGGCGTCGGCGTACGGCGGGCGGGCGGGGAAGGGCGCCGGGGAGGGGGATCCGCCGCCCGGGCGGATCAGGCGCTTCTGGTCCGTGCGGCGGGTACCGGCCGGGATCGTCGCCTTGGTCATCGCCCTCATCAGCGGGCTGCTGCTGTACGACGTGGCGGCCGTGCGCTCGGGTCGGCCCGCCATGCGATGGCGGGAATGGCTCGCCGATGAACTCGCCTCGCGGCCGCTGGACGACGCGTGGGTCATGGGCGGGGCGGCGCTGTTGGCCGCGCTGGGGGTGTGGATGGTGGTCCTCGCGCTGGCGCCGGGGCTGCGTGGGCTGCTCCCGATGCGTCCGCCCGGGGCGGCGCCGGGGGCTGAGGCGGAGTCGGGGAAGGGTGTGGAGGCGGGCGCCGGTGCCGGGGCCGAGGCGGGGGCCGGGGGCGCAGTACGGGCGGGGATCGACCGGGCCTCGGCGGGTCTGGTGCTGCGGGACCGGGCGATGGAGGTGCCCGGAGTGCGGTCCGCCCGCGTGGACGTCGGCCGTCGGCGGGTCAGGGCCCGGGCGCTGGCCCACTTCCGTGATCTCGACGAGGTACGGGCGGATCTGGACGCCGCCCTCCACGAGGGCATCCGGCAACTGGGCCTGGCCCGGCGGCCCGCCCTGTCCGTCCGTGTCCGGCGGTCGGCGAAGTCGAAGGGGTGAGCGCGCCATGCTGAGTGTCGTCAACCGGGTGCTGCTGGGGGTCGTCGGTCTGGTGCTGGCCGGGGTGGGCGCGGTGGTCCTGGCCGGGTGGCCGCCGTTCGACGGGCGGGGTGATGTGCTGCTGAGCCGGGCGGACCGGACGCGGTGGCGGGACGCCGGTTGGTGGTGGCCGGCCGTCATCGGGGCGCTGGCGGTGCTGTTCGTGCTCGCGCTGTGCTGGTTCCTGGCCCAGCTCCGGCGGCGCCGGCTGCAGGAGGTACTGGTGGAGACGGGCGACGGCGAGGGCGCCCTGCTGCGGGGCCGGGCCCTGGAGGCGGCGCTCCTGGCGGACGCGGAGTCCCTGGACGGCGTGGAGCGGGCCCACGTCCTGCTACGAGGCCGACGGACCACGCCGGAGGCGCGGATGGGTCTGGTACTGGAGCCGCGCGCGGAACCGACGCTGACACTGGACGCGCTGCGGGCGGAGGCCCTGGAGCGCGCACGGAGCTCGGCGGGCCTGGACCAACTCCCGGCGGAGGTGCGCCTGCGGGTGGCCCGGCACGGGGCGGAGCGGGCGCGATAGCTCTGCGGATGCCGCGGGGCGGGGTTGCCTTGGGCGTGTGGTGGGTGCGGGGTCCGCTGGGTGCGGTGCGGGTGCGTCGTTGTGGGTGCGTCGTTGTGGGTGTGGGGTGTGGGGTGTGGGTGCCGGGTGCCGGGTGCCGGGTGCGGGTGCGGTGGTGGTTGCTGTGGTGCGCGGTGGGTCCGGTGGTGGGTGCCGGGGGCGGGGCCTCCGGGGCGGCGCCCTGGACCGTATATTTACGGCGCCATTGACCGGGGACGTGGGGTTGGCCGGGGATTGGCGCCACAAATACACGTAAGCGTCCAGAACACCACCCCTCCGACCCCACCCCCTCCCGCCTCGTCGGCGACCGCGCCCCAGTGGCACCGGGCGCCTGCCCGTCCCACGTTCGGTCCGGGGCCGGGTGCGGCCCCGCCCCCTCCTGCCTCGTCCGGCGACCGCGCCCCGGTGGCCACAGGCCGCCTGTCCGGGGCGGAAAATTCAGCCCCTCCGGCGTTTGAGGAGCGGGGTCCGGGGCGGAGCCCCGGCGGGGGTGAGGGGGCGGAGCACCATCTTTCGGGAAGGGGCGGGGTGGGGGCTTTCCGCCGGAGGCGCCCACGGTCCGCACCGGGCGTCCGGCCGGGCCCAGGTCCTAGTCTGGGCGGACGAGAGGCCGGAGCCCCCTCCCGCGCCAGGGAGCCGCACATCGGTGTTGCGCGGGCGGCCGCCGGCCACCCCACCCAAGGCCCTCAGATGTTGTGCAGGGCCCCACCATCCACCGGCAGCATCAGCCCCGTCAGGTACGACGCCGCCGGCGACAGCAGAAACGCGGCGGCCTTGCCGAATTCCTCGGGCGTCCCATACCGCCGCAGCGGAATCGCCGCCGCGTTCCGCTCCCGCGAGGCCTCCGCGTCGCCGGAGAGGGCGTCGAGCTCGCGGACGCGGTCGGTGTCGATGCGGGCCGGGAGGAGGCCCACGACGCGGATGCCGCGGGGGCCGACCTCGAGGGAGAGGGACTTGGCGAAACCGGCGAGGCCGGGTCGCAGGCCGTTGGAGACGGTGAGGCCGGGGATCGGTTCGCGGACGGAGCCGGAGAGGACGAAGCCGATCACGCCGCCGGAGGGCAGCTGCTCGGCGGCCGTACGGGCGAAGCGGACCGCGCCGAGGAAGACGGAGTCGAAGGCGGCCCGCCACTGGGCGTCGGTGATGTCGGCCGTCAGCCCGGCCGGCGGGCCGCCGACGCTGATCAGGACGCCGTCGAAGCCGCCGAAGCGCTCGCGGGCGGTGGCGATGAGCCGGGCCGCGGCCTCGGGGTCGGCGTTGTCGGCGGCGACGCCGACGGCGTTCGGGCCGAGGTCGGCGGCGACGGCGGCCGCCGTATCGGCGTCGCGGCCGGTGATGACGGCCTTCGCACCGTCGGCGATCAGCTCACGGGCGGCGGCCAGGCCCAGCCCGCGGGTGGCTCCGGTGACGATGTACACCCGGTCTTTGAGTCCAAGATCCATGGAGTCAGTCTGCCCTGGGCCGCTCCGTGAGGGTGAGGGCGGTCCCCACGAGCCCGATATGGCTGAACGCCTGGGGGAAGTTGCCGAGCTGCCGCCCGGTCGCCGGGTCGTACTCCTCGGCGAGCAGCCCGACGTCGTTGCGCAGCGCGAGGAGGCGTTCGAAGAGCGCGCGGGCGTCCTTGTGGCGGCCGGCCAGGTGGAGGGCGTCGGCGAGCCAGAAGGAGCAGGCGAGGAAGGCGCCCTCGGAGCCGGGGAGGCCGTCCACCCGGTCGACGGCGGTGTAGCGGCGGATCAGGCCGTCCGCGCTGAGCTCGCGGCGTACGGCGTCGATGGTGCCGATGACGCGGGGGTCGGTGGCGGGGAGGAAGCCGACGCGGGGGATGAGCAGGGCCGCGGCGTCCAGCTCGGAGGAGCCGTAGGACTGGGTGAAGGTGGACCGCTCGGGGTCGTAGCCCTTTTCGCAGACCTCGCGGTGGACGGCGTCGCGCATGGCGCGCCAGCGGTTCACGTCGCCGCTCAGCTCGGGGGCGGCCTCCATGGCGCGGACGGCGCGGTCGGCGGCCACCCAGGCCATGACCTTGGAGTGGACGAAGTGGCGGCGGGGTCCGCGGACCTCCCACAGCCCCTCGTCGGGGTCGCGCCAGGCGGACTCCAGGAAGTCCATGAGCGCGGTCTGGATCTTCCAGGCGTGCGGTTCGGCGGGCAGCCCGGCGGCGCGGGCGAGGTGGAGGGTGTCGAGCACCTCGCCGTAGACGTCGAGCTGGCGCTGGCCGACCGCGCCGTTGCCGACCCGGACGGGGGTGGAGCGCTCGTACCCCTCCAGCCAGGGCAGCTCGTGCTCATGGAGCCGGCGCTCGCCCCTGAGGCCGTACATGATCTGCAGCTCGGCCGGGTCGCCGGCGATCGCGCGCAGCAGCCAGTCGCGCCAGGCGGCGGCCTCCTCGTGGTAGCCGGCGCGGAGCAGGGCGTTCAGCGTGAGGGTGGAGTCGCGCAGCCAGCAGTAGCGGTAGTCCCAGTTGCGGACCCCGCCGAGCTGTTCGGGCAGCGAGGTGGTGGGGGCCGCGACGATGCCGCCGCTCGGGGCGTAGGTGAGCGCTTTGAGGGTGATCAGGGAGCGGATGACGGCGTCTCGGTGGGGGCCCTCGTAGCGGCAGCGGGCGGCCCAGTCGCGCCAGTCCGCGAGGCTGGAGCGGAGGGAGTCGTACGGGTCGATGAGCCGGGGGCGGGGCTCGTGCGAGGGGTGCCAGGTGAGCACGAACGCCACCCGGTCCCCGGCCGAGACGGTGAACTCGGAGCGGGTGCTGAAGTCCTTGCCGTAGGTGTGGACCTCGGGCTCCGAGCGCAGCCATACGGAGTCCGGTCCGGCGACCGCGATCCGGTGGCCGTCGGTGCGGCGCATCCAGGGGACGATCCGGCCGTAGTCGAAGCGGAGCCTGAGGACGCCGAGCATCTCGACGCTGCCGGAGACGCCCTCGACGATGCGGACGACGTCGGGGGCGCGATCGCGCTGCGGCATGAAGTCGATGACCTTGACGGTGCCGGTCTCCGTCTCCCAGACCGACTCCAGGACGAGGGAGTCGTCGAGGTAGCCGCGGCGGGTGCAGGCGCCCGCGTCCTTGGGGGCGAGCCGCCAGTGGCCGTTGTCGGGGCCGCCGAGGAGCGCGGCGAAACAGGCCGGTGAGTCGAAGCGGGGCAGGCACAGCCAGTCGATCGAGCCATGGCGGCTGATCAGGGCCGCCGTCTGGTGGTCACCGATGAGGGCGTAGTCGTCGATGTGCTGGGCCATGTCGGGGCGCCTTCCCCCGGAAGCCGGATCCTAGGCCCTGAGGGTGCTCAGTCCGCCGTGGCCGCGGCGGGGACCTTTTCCTCCGGGGTGGCCGCCGCCTTCGCGGCCTCGGCGGCGCGGTCCCGGCGCTCGCGGCGGGCCAGGACCACCCAGCCGATGGGCACACCGGCGGAGAACAGCCACCACTGGACGGCGTACGCCATATGCGGGCCGATGTCGCTGTGGTTGGGCTCGGGGACCGGCTGGGGCTGCTTGTCGCCCTTGGGGGAGGACGAGGTGAGCTCGATATAGCCGCCGAGGACGGGCCGGGACAGCGCCTTCGCCTGCTGCTCGCTGTTGATCAGCGAGACCTGGCGGGGCGGCAGCCCCTGCTTGTCCTTGATGCCGCTGTTGCCGGTGGTCTCGTCGGCCTTCAGCCGGCCGGTGACGGTGACCTTGCCGGAGGGGGCGGCGGGGACCTTGGGGTACGCGGTGAGGTCCGCGCCGGCCGGGATCCAGCCGCGGTTGACCAGGACCGCGCGGTCGTCCGGGAGCAGCAGCGGAGTCAGGACGAAGTAGCCGATGGACTGCTCGTCGGAGCCGGTGCGCTGGCGGACGACGACCTCATGGGCGGTGTCATAGGTGCCGGTGGCGGTCACCGTGCGCCAGGTGTCGTCGCGGGCCACCGTACGGCCGGGGGAGGTGAGCTTGCCGACGGCCACGGCCGGGGCGTCGAGGCTGTCCCCGATCAGCTGGTTCTGCGCGACCCGGTGCTCATGGCGGTGCAGCTGCCAGAAACCCAGCCTGATCATCGTCGGGATCAGCGCCAGGGCGACAAGTGTGAGGATCACCCACTGCCGGGTCAACAGGAAGCGGTACACGTCCTTGACCCTACTCGGCGTGGATTGTCCCTCGGCCGCTGGGGGCGGCCCAGGCACAATCCACGCAGGTGGTCGGGGTCACACATGGTCGACGATGCCCACCTTCCCTTCCGCCCGCGCGCAGTGCGCACAGCAGTAGAACTGGCCGTCCGCCTCCACGCCCTGCCCGATGATCTGGGCGCGGCAGTGTTCGCAGATGGGCGCCATGCGGTGGATGGCGCACTGGAAACAGTCGAAGACGTGCACATTGCCCTGCGCGTGCACTTCGAATGTCATCCGGTAGTCGTTTCCGCATACCTCGCAACGTGCCATGCGCCTCAGCGTGCGGGCCCGCGCGGTGGCGGGCGAGCGGCGGGCGGGCGCGTCGCGCCGACTTCACCTGTTTGTCGGCGGCGCGGGGGTGACGTCCTGGAGGAGCTGCATGAAGGCCGCCTCGTCGATGACGGGGGTGCCGAAGGAGCGGGCCTTGGCGGTCTTGGACGTGGGCGAGTCGGGGTCGTTGGTGACCAGCACGCTGGTGAGCCGGGAGACGCTGGTGGCCACGTGCAGCCCGGCCTCGATCGCCCGGTCCTCCAGCAGCTCGCGGTCGACGGAGGTGTCCCCGGAGAACGCCACCCGCATGCCCTGGACCAGCTGCCCGCCCGGCTCGTACCGCCCGGGGTTGGGGTAGGGGCAGGCGGGGCGCTTGCGGCTGGGGCGCCAGGTCTGCCGGTACGACCGCTGGCGGCCGATCGCCGGGCCGTCGGACCACTCGGTGAGCGGCTGGCAGGCAAGCAGGGGCAGGCGCAGCCCGGTCTCGGCGGCCCGGTGGAGGCTGGGCCGGAAGGTCTCGGCGAGCACCCGCGCGTCGTCCAGGGCGTGGTGGGCGCGCCGCTGCACCACTCCGTAGTGCGCGGCCAGGGTCTCCAGCTTGTGGTTGGGCAGCGGCAGGCCCAGCTCCTTGGAGAGGGCGATGGTGCACAGCCGCTGCCGCACGGGCGCGGCGCTCTTCGAGCGGGCGTACTCCCGTGCGAGCATCGACCAGTCGAAGGCGGCGTTGTGCGCGACCAGGACGCGGTCGGCCAGGCGCTCGGCGAGCTCCCCGGCGATCTCGGGGAAGCGCGGGGCGCCCTCGAGCACCTCCTCGGTGAGGCCGTGGATCCACACCGGGCCGGGATCGCGCTGCGGATTGACCAGGGTGTACCAGTGGTCCTGCACCGCGCCCCGGGCGTCGAGCTGATAGACCGCCGCGGAGACGATCCGGTCGTCGCGGGCGAGGCCGGTGGTCTCCACGTCGACGACCGCGTAACCCTGCGGATAGGTGGCCGGCCAGGAGGACGGCGGTGCGGGGTGCGGTGCGGCTGTCGTGGGGTCTTCGAGCATGGTCAATGAGGATACGGGCCGCCGCCGACAACCCTGACCGGTGGGCCGGTCGGGGCAGCCGGAGCCCCGGGGTTGACGGGGCGTCGGGGCCGGCCGGTGGGTCAGAGGTCGGAGAGGGCCAGCTGCAGATCGATGTTGCTGGTGAGGAGACGGCCTGCGCGCTTGTCCTCCGGGCGGTCGGGCACCGTCACCTTCACCCCGGGTGAATCCCCGGTGAGAACGGTCACCTTGGCGCCGTCGAAGCGCGGGGCCCGCTGCTCGATGACGGACTTCAGCCGGTCGGCGGCGCGCTCGGCGGTCCGTTTGCCGTCGGTGAGGGCGCAGATGACCCCGGATGTCTGCTTCGCGGACTTCGCGAGCTGTCCGGTGGCCGACAGGCGCACCGCGCTCTTGGCGTTCTTCCCGCCGAAGTCGACGCGGTAGACATCGCCCAGGCAGCGGTCCAGGGCCTGGTAATCCGGGTCGTCCGCCAGGGACTTGCCCTTGGCCGGGCGCACCGAGGACAGGTCCTTGCCGGCGAAGCCGAAGGAGAGCTCGTCCTGGCCGACCCGAAGGGTGATGCCCTCCTTCTTCCAGATGGTCTCGCCGTGCCAGGTGCTCCGGGCGAATCCGCCCGCCTTGAGCTTGGCGGTGATGCGGTCCGCGTCGAAGGAGCCGTCCCAGTGCCCGGCGTAGCCATTGGTCACATCGGTGTCGATCATGGCCGGATCGAGCCCGTAGGCATGGGCGTTGAAGCGGTAGCCGCTCAGCAGCGGGTTGCCCGGCCGGCCGATGGTGCGGAACCGCTCGGAGCCGCCCTTCTCCAGCGAGCGCACCCGGTCGGCGTCGAGATAGGAGACCTGGGCCCCCGTCGCGCCCGCGACCGATATGTGCCCGACCGCGGACATCAGGGGTGAGGGGGAGTCATCGCCGCCCGACCCGGAGGAGCACCCCGTGGTGAGGGCCGACAGCAAGCAGGCGAGGGCTATGCCGCCGGTCCGGAACCGTTCTCTGGCTCTGCGCACAGGCGGGGAGCTTAATCGGCCATGCGCTCCTGGGCGACCCCTCTTGTTGACATCTCATCTACCATACTTGTTGGTAACTACCCCTAGCGGCGGCCTTATGAGCGGTTCTATGTTGCGGACATGCCGCACCTGCCCAATGCCGTGCTGTGGTCGATACCGGCCTTTGTCCTGCTCACCGTCGTGGAGATGGTGAGCTACCGCTTCCATCCCGACGACGATGCCGAGGGCTACGCGGCGAAGGACGCCGCGACCAGCGTCACCATGGGGCTCGGGAGCCTCGTCTTCGACCTGGTGTGGAAGATCCCGATTGTGGCGATCTACGCCGCCATCTACGAACTCACCCCACTGCGCGTCCCGGTGCTGTGGTGGACGCTGCCGCTGATGCTGCTCGCCCAGGACTTCTTCTACTACTGGTCGCACCGCGGGCACCATGTCATCCGCATCCTGTGGGCGTGCCATGTGGTGCACCACTCCAGCGAGAAGTTCAACCTCACCACCGCCCTGCGGCAGCCCTGGACGACCTGGACCGTGTGGCCGTTCTACGTGCCGATGATCGCGCTCGGGGTGCACCCCGCGGCGGTGGCGTTCTGCTCGTCGGTGAACCTCGTCTACCAGTTCTGGATCCACACCGAGCGGATCGGCACCCTGCCGCGCCCCATCGAGTTCGTCTTCAACACCCCCTCGCACCACCGCGTCCACCACGCCTCCCAAGGCGGCTATCTGGACCGCAACTTCGGGGGCATCCTCATCGTCTGGGACCGGCTCTTCGGGTCCTTCGTCCCCGAGATCGAGCGGCCCGTCTACGGCCTGACGAAGAACATCGGCACCTACAACCCGCTGCGGGTGGCCACGCACGAGTACGCGGCCATCGCCCGCGACATCGCGGCGGCGCGGGGCTGGCGCGAGCGGGCGGGCCGGGTCTTCATGGGCCCGGGCTGGCAGCCCGGGCCGGTCCCGGAGGCGGGGCCGGTGCCTGAGGCCGGATCGGCTGCGGAGCCCGGATCGGCCCCTGAGGCGGGGGCGGCGCCGGAGCCCGGGTCGGCCCCGAAGCCAGGGGCGGTCCCGAAGGCCGGGTCGGCTGTGGAGCCCGGGCCGCGGGAGCCGGTCGGCGAGAGCGCGCGGTGACGGCCGCCGCCGGGCGCGCGAGGAGGGCCCTGCCCGCCCTCTTCGCGCTGCTGACCGCCGTTCACCTGGGCGCGCTGCTCGCGGACGCCACCACCGTCGTCCACCTCACCAAGCCCGCCCTGATGCCCGTTCTCGCCGTCTGGGCGCTGGTGCGCGGCGGGCCGTGGCCGCTGCCCGCCGCGCTGGTGTGCGGCTGTGGCGGCGATGTGCTGCTGCAGATCGGCGGCGATACCGCCTTCCTGGCCGGAATGGGGTGCTTCGCGGCCGGGCACCTCTGCTATCTGGCGCTGTTCACCCGCACCGGGCGGGGCGCCCCGCTCACCGGCGCCCGGTGGCCTCGTACGGCGCCGTGGGTGGCCGCCGGGTACGGGGCCGCGTGGCTGGGCACGGTGGCGCTGCTGTGGTCCGGCCTGGAACCGGATCTGCGGCTTCCGGTCGCGGGCTACAGCCTGCTGCTGACGGTCATGGCGCTGGCCGCGCTCGGTGCGGGCCCGTGGACCGGTCTCGGCGGGGCGCTGTTCATGCTCTCCGACACCCTGATCGCGGCCGGGCTCGCCGACTGGCCACGGCCGCCGGTGCCCCAGTTCTGGATCATGGCCATCTATATCGCCGCCCAGTGGCTGCTGATGGCGGGAGCGACGCGCGAGGCGGTCCCGCGCCCCGGGCCGGAACCGGCGCTCGTCGGGCCGTGAAGGGGGGCCGGTCGGACGGGAACGAGCGCCCCTCGGGCCACCACCGGCGCTCCTCAGACCGTGACCGGCAGCCGCCTCAGCCGCACCACCCGCAGCGGGTCCGAGGGGCGGTCATGGCTCAGCTCCCAGCCCCGGGCCCGCGCCGCCTCCAGGACATAGCCCGCGCCCACCCCGCGGTACTCGCGCACGGAGACGTCGTGCGGGCCCGGCGGCGGGGCCTTCTTCGCCTTCTGGGCGGCCAGTTCCTTGCTGGTCCACGTGGCGATGCGCTTGTCGACCCGGGCCCGGTAGAAGGCCGCGTCGCCTTCGTGCCGCAGCTCCGGGAGCGTCACGCACCAGGCGGGCCACACCGCCACGCTGTCCCCGAACGTGTCGATCAGGCCGAGGAAGCCCTTCTCGAACCCGGGGATGACGGTAAGGATCTCGGCCACGAGCCCGAAGGCGATGAAGCCGAGGAAGATCACCACGATCAGCGCCCACCACAGCGGCAGCAGCAGCACTGTCAGCACGAACCGGATCAGCAGCCAGAAGGCCGACCGCGGGGGCAGCGGTCCCCAGGAGGCGTCGTGGTGCACGGGAACGGGGTCCTCTCGCCGCTACATGGGGGAACGCGTACGGGCCGCCGGGGGCTGTTCCGCCCCGGCGGCCCGTGCATTGTGTCAGCCGGTCACTTCTCGACGGCGTCCAGGGCGTCCGCCAGCCCGGCGCCGTAGAAGCCGTTGTAGCGCTTGCCGCCCTCGCAGACCGCGTCGGCCGTGCCGTCGCCGTCGATGTCGTACGGCGTCGGGCAGGCGAGGTCGTCGGCCTCGGCCTTCAGCAGCGCCTTGACCATCGCGGGGGAGGCGTGCGGATGGGTGCTCTTGACGAGCGCCGCGACACCGGCGACATGCGGCGAGGCCATCGAGGTGCCCGCCATGTAGCCGTACTGCCCGCCCGGCAGCGTGTTGTAGATCAGGCCGCTGGTGGCCGGGGGCTCCGGCTTCTGGTAGATGGTGCTGTCGCCGCCGGGGGCCGCGATGTCGATGATCCCGAGGCCGTAGTTGGAGAACGAGGACTTGAGGTTCTTGGCGCCGGTCGAGGCGACCGTGACGACACCCGGCAACTGGGTCGGGATGTCCAGGCAGACGCTCGGGTCCACCTCCCGGTCACCGGGGGTGGTGTCGTTGGGGCTGGAGGGGTCGGTGATGGTGTCCGAGGTCAGGTCGTAGTTCTCGTTGCCCGCCGCGGCCACATTGACCACGCCCTTGCGCTCGGCGTACGACGAGGCCCGGCGCACCGCCTCGACCAAGGCCTTCTGGTCCGGGTCGGTGGTGCAGTTGAAGTACCACGGGTCGGTGTAATAGCTGTTGTTGGTGACGTCCACGCCGTGCTCGGCGGCCCAGATGAAGCCGCAGACGACCGCCTCGGTGTAGAAGAACCCGGCCGTCGTGGACACCTTGATACCGGAGACCTTGACCCCCGGGGCCACCCCGGTGACGCCGATGCCGTTCTTCGCGGCGGCGATCTCACCCGCGACATGGGTGCCGTGCGGGGACTCCTCCGCGGTCGGCCGCCAGGCGCCGTCGGTGGTGTCCGGCTTGCCCGTCACACAGTTGACGGACGCCTTACGGTCGAAGTTCGGCGCCAGGTCCGGGTGGGTGTCGTCCACACCGGTGTCGATGACCCCGACGGTGACATTCCGGCTGCCCAGGCTCTTCTCATGCGCCTTGTCCGCCTTGATCGCCGGCAGATCCCACTGCAGCGGCTCCAGCGGGTCCTGCCCGGCCTTGGCCTTCGCCGCCACCGCCTGCCGCTCCTTCTCGCTCAGCAGCTTCGGCGTGTCGATGTCGTCGGTGGACTGGGCGGGCAGCGGGGCGGTGCGGGTGTTACCGGCGGAGGAGACGCCGCGGACCTTACGGATGCTCTTGGCGAAGTCCGCGTTGGCGGAGTGGACGACGATGACGCCGATCCGGTCGTACGACACGACGACCGTGCCGCCGGCCTGGGCGATGGCCTTGCGGATCCGGGACGGGTCCTGCCCCGGGCGGGTGTTGACGACATAGCTCAGGGACGGACCGTCGGCCGCGGTGGCCGCGGCGGCGTGGCCGTCCCGTCCGAGCGCGGTGGCGGTGGTGGGCAGGAAGGCCAGCGCGGTGGTGAGCGCCATGGCGGCGGGTATCGCGGCGGTGCGCAGCGGCAGGGAGGTGCGGCGCGGCGTCATGGGTACTCCGGTTCTCTCGAATGGGTGAGAAGGCTCTGTGCGGACGGACCGGGCTGGATGGACAGCGTTCCGGACCGGGGGCGCGGACGCGCGCTCAGCGCGCCACTCGGGGGACGTGGAGCCCCCGGGCGCGGGCGGCGGCCCGGTGGGCCGCGTCAACGGCCGCGGTACGGCCGGGGTCATCCGCACAAGCGAATGTGCGCGCCCTCGGGGCGCGGATCCCGCACGCCGCCTCGATGCCCCGGGACGCCGCGGGACCGGGGCAGAGGCGGCGGGGTGTGGCGATGGGGCGGTGCGAAGCCGACGGACCGTCAACAGCCCGCCGTCCGGGTCTTGGAGGAGCCGATCTCAGATGAGCCATGGGGTCTCCACTTCATCCGTACGGGCCGCCCGGACGCCGTCGGCATCTGGGCGGGTACATGACGAAGGAAGCTATCGCTGATCAAGGTCGGACATCAATGCATTCCGGAAGAAAACCCGCCACAGTACCCGGAGCCGATCCCTCCTTCGAAGTCGTATCCGTCTCTCAACCAACCTGACCCTGTCGTAGCGGGTCGGCGTCGCCCTACCATGCGTGATCTGGATCACCTCCGCCGCCGTATTCATCCCCGTCGGACCCACTCACCAGGAGAGACCGTGGATACCGCACCGGCCAATGATCGTCCCGACGATCAGCGGCAACGAGACCGTTCTTCCTACGCCGAGGTGCAAGCGAGCGCGGAGTTCGGCGAACTGCGCGGTGCCCACCGCTCGTTCGCCTTCCCGCTCACCATCGCCTTCGTCAGCTGGTACCTGCTCTATGTGCTGCTGTCCAACTACGCGGGCGACTTCATGGGCACCAAGGTCGTCGGCCATGTCAACGTGGCCCTGGTGTTCGGGCTCGCCCAGTTCCTGACGACCTTCCTCATCGCCTGGTGGTACTCCCGCCACGCTGCCGCCAAGCTCGACCCCCGCGCCGAGGCGATCAAGTCCCGTATGGAGGAGCGTTCATGAGCCCCCATCTGCTCGCGGCCGAGAGCGCCTCGGACAACCGGCCGCTGATCATCACGCTCTTCGCGGTCTTCGTCCTGGCGACCCTCGGCATCACCGTCTGGGCGGGCCGGCAGACCAAGGACGCCAACGACTTCTACGCCGGCGGCCGCCAGTTCTCCGGCTTCCAGAACGGCCTCGCCATCTCCGGCGACTACATGTCCGCCGCGTCCTTCCTCGGCATCGCCGGCGCCATCGCGCTCTCCGGCTACGACGGCTTCCTGTACTCGATCGGATTCCTGGTCGCCTGGCTGGTCGCCCTGCTGCTGGTCGCCGAACCGCTGCGCAACTCCGGGCGCTACACGATGGGCGACGTCCTCGCCTACCGGATGCGCCAGCGCCCGGTGCGCACCGCCGCGGGCGTCTCCACCATCGTCGTCTCGATCTTCTATCTGCTGGCGCAGATGGCGGGCGCCGGCGTGCTGGTCTCCCTGCTGCTGGGCATCACCAGCGAGGCCGGGAAGATCCTCATCGTCGTCCTGGTGGGCGTCGTGATGATGCTCTACGTCACCATCGGCGGCATGAAGGGCACCACCTGGGTGCAGATGGTCAAGGCCGTGCTGCTGATCGCGGGCACCCTGCTGATCACCTTCCTGGTGCTGCTGAAGTTCAACTTCAACATCTCCGACCTGCTGGGCGAGGCGGCCAAGAACAGCGGCATCGGAGAGTCGTTCCTGGAGCCGGGGCTGAAGTACGGGCTCAACGCCACCACCAAGCTCGACTTCATCTCCCTCGGCATCGCCCTGGTCCTGGGCACCGCGGGACTGCCGCACATCCTGATCCGCTTCTACACCGTGCCCACCGCCCAGGCCGCCCGTAAGTCGGTCAACTGGGCCATCGGCATCATCGGCGTCTTCTACCTGATGACCATCGCGCTGGGCTTCGGCGCCGCCGCCCTGCTCGACCACGACGCCATCATCGCCTCCAATAAATCCGGCAACACCGCGGCCCCGCTGCTCGCCGAGGAGATCGGCGGCGGAGCGGACTCCACGGGCGGCGCCATCCTGCTCGCGGTGATCTCCGCGGTGGCGTTCGCGACGATCCTCGCCGTGGTCGCCGGACTCACCCTCGCCTCCTCGTCCTCCTTCGCCCACGACCTGTACGCCAATGTCATCCGTAAGGGCAAGGCGACGCAGAAGGAGGAGATCTCGGCGGCGCGCTGGGCCACCGTCGGCATCGGCACCGTCGCCGTCGTCCTCGGGGTGTTCGCACGAGATCTCAACGTCGCCGGACTCGTGGCGCTCGCCTTCGCGGTCGCCGCCTCCGCCAACCTCCCGACCATCCTCTACAGCCTGTTCTGGAAGCGCTTCACCACCCAGGGCGCGCTGTGGTCCATCTACGGCGGGCTGATCTCCTCGGTCTTCCTGGTGCTCTTCTCGCCCGTCGTCTCGGGCAAGGAGACCTCGATGTTCCCGGATGTGGACTTCCACTGGTTCCCGCTGGAGAACCCCGGACTGATCTCCATCCCGCTGGGCTTCCTGCTCGGCTGGCTGGGCACCCTCGTCTCCAAGGAGCGGCCGGACCAGGACAAGTACGCCGAGCTGGAGGTCCGCTCGCTCACCGGCCACGGCGCCCACTGACCTGCCCCGACCACCCGCGCGGCCCCTCCCTGTCACACCCGTCGCGTACGCTGCGGGACAATTGACCAAGTGCACGCGACGTCAACCGTGGAGGGGCCGCCACCATGCTGATCGATACCTATGGTCGCGTAGCCACCGACCTTCGGGTCTCCCTGACCGACCGGTGCAATCTGCGCTGCACCTATTGCATGCCGGAAGAGGGCCTGCAGTGGCTCGCCAAGCCCGATCTGCTCACCGACGACGAGATAGTCCGGCTGATCGGGATCGCCGTCGACGACCTCGGGGTCACCGAGGTCCGCTTCACCGGCGGTGAGCCACTGCTGCGCCCCGGTCTGGTCGGCATCGTGGAGCGCTGCGCGGCCCTCACCCCGCGCCCCCAGATGTCGCTCACCACCAACGGCATCGGGCTGGAGCGCACCGCCCAGGCCCTGCGCGACGCGGGCCTGGACCGGGTCAATGTCTCACTCGACACCCTGCGCCCCGAGGTCTTCCAGACCCTGACCCGGCGCAAGCGCCATCACGATGTGCTGCGCGGCCTCGACGCGGCGCGCACCGCCGGGCTGACCCCGGTGAAGGTCAACACCGTGCTGATGCCCGGGCTCAACGACGACGAGGCGCCCGACCTGCTCGCCTGGGCCCTGGAGAACGACTATGAGCTCCGCTTCATCGAGCAGATGCCGCTCGACGCCCAGCACGGCTGGAAGCGCGATGGCATGATCACCGCCGGGGACATCCTGACGAGCCTGCGCACCCGCTTCACCCTCACCGCCGAGGGCGAGGACGAGCGCGGCTCCGCGCCCGCCGAGCGCTGGCTGGTCGACGGCGGCCCGGCCCGGGTCGGCGTCATCGCCTCGGTCACCCGCCCCTTCTGCCGCGCCTGCGACCGCACCCGGCTGACCGCCGACGGACAGGTGCGCACCTGTCTGTTCGCGCGCGAGGAGTCCGATCTGCGCGGAGCGCTGCGCTCCGGCGCCCCGGACGAGGAGATCGCCCGGCTGTGGCGGCTGGCGATGTGGGGCAAGAAGGCCGGATCCGGGCTCGACGACCCGTCGTTCCTCCAGCCCGACCGCCCGATGTCGGCGATCGGCGGCTGACGGTTCGTGGGGCTGGGGGCCGCGGGGGCGAGGGGCCGCGGTCAGTCTTCGGTGGCCGACCACTCCGCCAGCGTCACCACGTCCTTGAGGAAGCCCCGCATCCCGAGGAACTCCGACAGATACTCGCGGTGTTCCTCGCAGGCCAGCCAGGTCTTGCGCCGCTCCGGGGTGTGCAGCTTGGGATTGTTCCAGGCCAGGACCCATACCGCGGGGGCGCGGCAGCCCTTGGCGGAGCAGATCACGGTGTCGGTCTCGGCGGAGGTCTCGCGGGTGTTCACACCGCAGACTCTACGGAAGGCCCGGCGGACATGGCGACGCCGGGCAGCCACGGGGGGAGCCGCCCGGCGTCGGTCCGTCGCTCCGACGGGGGATGCGGAGCGCGTACGCAGTATGTCACGAGGGATGGGGCCCGGTGCACCGGTACTGCACTATTGATCTGAGGTTTTCTTGAGCTTACGGAAACGTGGCAGGTCAGCCACGCTCGCCCCGTCCAGGCTCGCTGATATGTCCGACGTCCTCCGGGACGGATTCCGCCCGGCGGGAATCGGTCGGCTCCTCACCTCGCCCGGCGATCAGCATCGGGCGGGGCGGGGTCGGGATGAAGGTGGTGGGCAGCGAAGTGGTGTTCTCCCGGCCCGCGTTGGCGATCACCACCGCGACGTAGGGCAGCACCACGCCCAGCACCAGGGCGACGATGGCCACATGGCGCTCCACGTTCCACAACACCGCCGCCAGCACGACCGCGAGGGTCCGCACCGACATCGAGATCACATAGCGGCGCTGCCGCCCGCGGACATCATCGGCCAGTCCCTGCCGGGCTCCGGTGATCCGGAAGACCTCCGCATCGCCATGCTTCCGCATCACGTTCCACCACCTGATCGCCGAGCGGGCTTCCCCCGCTCTGGGACGTACTCAACGTTACGCCGCGTCTGCTGTCGGTTCGAGACCGGGGCGCCCTGACGGGTGCCGTCCGGGGTGCGCCCAAAGGCGTACCACCCCTCCCGCGTGCGCCGTACCCGAAGTGGCCGAACACTGGAGGGGATGTGCATCTCCCGTGCATCCCTTCGCCGCGTGTCAGGGAGGCGACATGAACTGGCTATGGGCGATCGTCGTGGGTTTGATCCTGGGCGTGCTCGCCAGGGCGATTCTGCCCGGCAAACAGGCCATTCCGCTCTGGCTGACCTGCATCTACGGCATCCTCGGCGGCATGCTGGGGAACGCGGTGGCCGGCTGGATCGGGGTCAGGACCACCGGGGGCTTCGACTGGATCCGGCATCTGCTGCAGCTGGGGTTCGCGGTGGCGATCGTGGCCCTGGGCACCCCGCTGTGGCACTCCATCCGCGGCGGCGGACACAGACGTGGTGTGACGCGGACCTGACCGGCGGACCGTGAGCGGTGGCCCCGGGAACGCGGCGGGCCGCGCCGGAGTCGCCGACGCGACGGCGGTGCCGGGTGCCGGGGTGCCGATACGGCGCCGATGGCGGGCCGCCCGGGTGCCGATGCGACGGCGGCGGCCGGCGCGCGTGGTGGACGCGCACCGGCCGCCGCGTTCGTCCGGCGTCCAGCGGTGAGGCGGGCGGGTGACTACCCCCCGCCCACCGGGGCGCGCGAGTTACACCCCGCTCACCTGGGCGATCTTCCGTCCGGCCTTGAGGTAGACCGTGCCGGAGCCCGCCGTCACCCCGGTGGACGCCAGCGTCTCCGCGACCACCTCGGCCAGCGGACGCACCGCCTGGGCCTCGGGCAGCACCACCGACTCCTGGCCGCCCTCGGTCTCGATCACCAGCCGCAGACCGTTCTGCTTGGCGACCCGGCGGGCGGCCGAGGCGCTGGGCTGGAACTCCAGCACCTTGCTCAGCACGGTCGCGATGGACTCGGCGCCGTGCTCCCCGGCGTCGACCACCGGCAGCGTCTCGACGTCGGTGAAGCTCTTCTTGGAGAACTGGGCGACGAAACCCGCACGGGCCGCCATCGCCCTCTCGACGCCGTACAGCGCCGCCACGACCTCACCGGCCAGGACCTTTTTCAGGTCCATCGGGTGCAGCGACCGCTCCTCCACCCGGGCGGTCGCGGCGGCGATCTCCGCGTCCGTCCACTCGGTCCATGCCTCCAGGTACGGCTTCATCAGCCGGTCCGGAATCGACATGATCTTGCCGAAGACATCGTCGGCGGTCGCGGACAGCGCGACATAGTTGCCCTTGGACTTGGACATCTTGGCGCCGGTGCCGTCCGTGCCCTCGATCAGCGGCATCGTGACCACCAGCTGCGGGCGCTGCCCGCGCAGCTCCATCAGCTTGCGGCCCATCTGCAGATTGAGCAGCTGATCCGCGCCGCCCAGCTCCACATCGCACTCCAGCGCCACCGAGTCGAGGGCCTGCGCGATCGGGTACAGCAGCTCGGACATGGTGAGCCCCGAGCCGGCGGCCAGCCGGTTGCGGAAGTCCTCGCGCTGCAGCAGCTGGGAGACCGGCACCTGGGAGAGCAGCCCCAGCAGCTCGGGGAAGGTGTAGGGCGCCAGCCACTCGCTGTTCTGCCGGAAGCTGACCTTCTCGAAGTCGAAGAAGGGCCGGACCTGGTCCTGGTAGCCCGCGAGGTTCCGGGCGATGTCCTCGTCGGTCAGCGGCGGGCGCTCCGCCGTACGGCCCGACGGGTCGCCGATCTTGGCCGTGAAGTCGCCGATCAGCAGGGTGACGTCATGCCCCATGCGCTGGAAGCGGTTGAGGATGATCATCGGCACCACATGGCCGAGATGCACATCGGCGGCCGTCGGGTCGATGCCCAGCTTGATGGCCAGGCCCTGGCCCGCGCCGCGGCGCTCCTCGATCCGCTTGGCCAGCTCCGCCACGCCGGGCAGGATCTCGACCGTACGGGACGCGATCAGCTCGGCCTGCTCCGTCGGCGACAGGTCCGTCAGATCGATATAGCGCCGCGAGCCCGTCTCCTCGAGCAGCCGCTCGACGGTCTTGTCGGAGGAGAGGTCCTGGGAGAGGAGCTCGGTGGCGCGGGCGACGGATTCGCCGAGGCGTGTCATGGCGTTCCTGGGGATAGACGAAACGGATACGGATCAGATCGGGCGTGGACCAGTCTATTCGGCTCGTTCACACCCCCTTGCTGACCGAGCTCATATTGAAGTCCGGGATGCGCAGTGCGGGCACCGCGGCGCGGTTGAAGTAGTCGCTCCACTCCCGCGCCAGCGTCCGCTCGGTGCGGCCCGCCTCGGTGGCGCGGGCGAGCAGATCCACCGGCGATTCATTGAACCGGAAATTGTTCACCTCGCCGACCGCCTCGCCGTTCTCCACGAGATAGACGCCGTCCCTGGTCAGGCCGGTGAGCAGCAGCGTCGCCGGGTCGACCTCGCGGATGTACCACAGGCAGGTCAGCAGCAGCCCGCGCTCGGTCGAGGCGACCATCTCCGCCAGCGAGCGGGTGCCGCCCGCGTCCGCGATCAGGTTGTCGACCGGGGGAGCGAGGGGCAGCCCGGTGAGACCGGCCGTGTGCCGGGTGGTGATCAGCTGCTGGAGTACGCCGTCGCGGATCCAGTCGGTGGCGGACAGCGGCAGACCGTTGTCGAAGACCGAGGCGTCGTCCCCGGAGGAGTGCGTGATCACGAACGGCGCCGCCTCGAGCCCGGGCTCGGCCGGGTCGCTGCGCAGCGTGAGGGGCAGCTCGGACAGCTTCTCGCCGACCCGGGTGCCACCGCCCGGCTTGCTGAAGACCGTACGGCCCTCGGCCGCGTCCCGCGCCGAGGAGGACCACAGCTGGTCGATCAGCAGATCGGCCACGGCGCTCGGGGGCAGCAGCGTCTCATAGCGGCCGGCCGGCAGCTCGATCCGCCGCTCGGCCCAGCCCAGCCGCCGGGCGAGCTCGGCGTCGATCGCGGCCGGGTCCACATCGGTGAAGTCGCGGGTGGCCCGCCCGGCCCAGGCCGAACGCGGTGCGGCCTTGCCATTACCAGCGGACTTGGCGTTGACCTCGAGCGTGCCGGTCGGCTGGTCATGGCGCAGCCGCAGCCCCGTGGACGTGCCCAGATAGCTGGAGACCAGCTCATGGTGGGCGAAGCCGTACAGCTCCCGGCCGCCCGCGCGGGCCCGGGCGAAGGACTCGCCGAGGGCGGGGGCGAAGTCGGCGAACACCTCGGAGGAGGTCACGGCGGGGGAGTCGGTGAACCCGGGGGAGACCGCCGCACCCGCGTCCCGCTCCACCAGCGGCTGGGCGTCCTCGGCCGGCTCCGCCTCCCGCGCGGCCGCCTCGGCGGCCCGGACCAGCGGCTCCAGCTCGTCGGCGGTGACCGCGGACCGGGACACCACACCCGAGGCGGTGCCCTGTCCGCCGTTCACGGTGGCCACGACGGTCAGGGTGCGGCCGCGGGTGACCCCGTTGGTCGTCAGGGCGTTGCCCGCCCAGCGCAGATTGGCCGTCGAGCTCTCGTTCGCGATCACCACACAGCCGTCCGCACGGGACAGCTCCAGGGCGCGCTCGACGATTTCATGCGGCTTCACGCTCATCCTTTTCCCCTGTTCGCCCCGCCGCGGCAGCGGCTACTCGTTACCTCAGCGGCTCCGCCGCGGGCACTGTCGTCCGCGCGGCGCAGAGGCGCGGGAATCGTCGTCGGCTGCGGCCCGGCGGCCGCGCGTACGTCACTCACGCGCGTCCCGCCTCCTGGGTGGTGTTGAGGATGTTGACGCCGCGGAACAGCGCCGACGGGCAGCCGTGCGAGACGGCCGCGATCTGCCCGGGCTGGGCCTTGCCGCAGTTGAAGGCGCCGCCCAGGACATACGTCTGCGGCCCGCCGACGGCCGCCATCGAACCCCAGAAGTCGGTGGTGGTGGCCTGGTAGGCGAAGTCGCGCACCTGCCCGGCGAGAGCGCCGTTCCTGATGCGGAACGCCCTTTGCGCCGTGAACTGGAAGTTGTACCGCTGCATATCGATCGACCAGGAGCGGTCGCCAACCAGATACAGACCGTTCTCGACGTCCCCGATCAGCTCCTCCGTCGAGGGGCCGCCGGGGGCGGGCTGGAGCGATACGTTCGCCATCCGCTGCACCGGCACATGGCCCGGCGAGTCGGCGAACGCGCAGCCGTTCGACCGCTCGAAGCCGGTCAGCCGGGCGATCCGGCGGTCCAGCTGATACCCGACGAGCGTGCCGTCCTTCACCAGATCCCAGGACTGCGCCGCCACCCCCTCGTCGTCGTACCCGATGGTGGCCAGCCCGTGCTCGGCCGTCCGGTCCCCGGTCACGTTCATGACCTGCGACCCGTACTTCAGCGACCCGAGCTGATCGAAGGTGGCGAAGGAGGTGCCCGCGTACGCCGCCTCGTAGCCGAGCGCGCGGTCCAGCTCGGTGGCGTGGCCGATCGACTCGTGGATGGTCAGCCACAGATTGGACGGGTCCACCACCAGGTCGTACGACCCGGCCTCGACGGATGGCGCACGCATCTTCTCGGCCAGCAGTTCCGGGATCTCCGCCAACTCCGCGTCCCAGTCCCAGCCGCCATCCGCGCCGGGGCCCGCGGTCAGATACTCCCAACCGCGCCCGACCGGCGGGGCCAGCGTGCGCATCGAGTCGAACTCCCCGCTCGCCGGGTCCACCGCGACGGCGGTCAGCTGCGGATGGAGCCGGACGCGCTGCTGGGTGGTCGTGGTGCCGGCGGTGTCCGCGTAGAACTTGTTCTCGTGAACGGTGAGGAGCGACGCGTCCGCGTGCGCGACCCCCTCGGCCCGCAGCAGCCGCTCACTCCACTCGGCGAGCAGCCCGGTCTTGTCGGCGTCCGGCACCTCGAACGGGTCGACCTCGTACGAGGAGACCCAGGTCTGGTCGGCATGCACCGGCTCCGGCGCGAGCTCCACCCGCTCATCGGACCCGGCGGCCTCGATCACCTTGGCCGACAACTTCGCCATCGCCACCGCCTGCGAGGCGACGCGGGCGGCGGCGTCCATGCTCAGGTCCACCCCCGAAGCGAACCCCCACGCCCCACCGTGCACCACCCGCACCGCGTACCCCAGGTCGGTGTTGTCCGAGGCCCCGGACGGCCTGGCATCCCGCAACCGCCAAGCGGCACTGCGCACCCGCTCGAACCGGAAGTCGGCATGCTCAGCCCCGAGCGCCCGAGCCCGCGCGAGCGCCGCGTCGGCGAGCGCCCTCAGCGGCAGCGCAAGGAAGGACGGATCAATCTCGTGCGCCACGGGCGACTCCCCTTCGTCGGTTCTGGCGATGGTGTTGTCCGTCGGCAGTGAACCATGTTGGTGCGGTGTGGGGCGCGGCAATTCGGGAGTGACATCGGGCGGCCTGTCGCGTCGTAGGTCCAGGTCGAGCGCAGGCCGCTCGGGCACGGGTGAAGACAACGGCCGCCCCGGTTGCCCGGGGCGGCCCGAACGGGTGGTTACGCGCCGAACTCCCCAGCCGTGAGACGGCCGATGAACGCGTCCCACTGGCGTATGGAGAAGGCGAGTTGTGATCCGTGGCGGTCCTTGGAATCCCGTACGCGGACGGTGTCGGCGGTGGCGGCCACCTCGACGCACATGCCGCCCTCACCGCTGCTGTAGCTGCTCTTGAACCACGACAGTTCGATGTCGTTGTCGTTCACGTTTCTCCCCGCAGTTTCTCGATGAAGTCCAGCGACTCCCGTGGAGTGAGAGCCTGGGCCCTGATGATCCCGTAGCGCTGTTCGAGCGTGCGGACCGCTTTGCGATCCGTCAGCAATCTGCTGATGTCCTGAGCCTCTACGTAGGCCATCATCTGGCGCCCCTTGGGCTCCAGCAAGGCAAAGGGGCCGCCCGCTCCGGCGTGCTCCTCCAGCCCCGTCGGCATGACTTGAAGATCTACATTTCGCATCCGGCCGATGTGCAGCAGATGTTCCAACTGCGCGCGCATCACCGGTGTTCCGCCGCATGGTCGGCGCAACACCGCCTCCTCGGTCACGAAGCTCATGATGGGCGGGGGTTGCCGAGTGATGAGTTCCTGCCGGGCCAACCGGGCGGTGACCCGCTGCTCGATGGTTTCCTCGCCCAGCATCGGGCGTTGCATCGTGAAGACAGCGCGGGCGTAATCGCCGGTCTGGAGCAATCCGTTGATCACCTGGTTCTCGTACGCGTGGAACTCGACCGCCTGCGCCTCCAGCCGTGCCGCGCCCCGGAAGAACGCCGGGAGCTGTACGTTGGCGACTTCCTCCCTGGCGGCCCGCAGCACCCCGAACGCCTCCAGCGCCTCGTCCGCCGCGTCCAGGAAGTCCGGCTGTGGCACCCGGCGTCCCTGCTCGACCGAGGAGACCTGCTCCTCGCTGTACCCGATCGCCTCACCCAACTGCGCCTGTGTGAGCCCCGCCCGTTCGCGGAAGAGCTTCACCTGCCTGCCGATGCACTTGACGATGTCACCCGCCATGACCCACCCACCTCCTTGCGCGAGAACGCGCCCCTTCCCCTCGGCGTCACGGCGGTCCTCCCGTACGGGCACCGGCCGTGCCCGTACCGCGACCCTGCGTACCCGCCGCCCGTCTGGTCAGGCTAGGCGCGCTTCGCCACGCTCGGTGACGTGAATGGCGAAAATCCCCCTAGCGGTACGTTCGAGATGTTCTTCACCTCTTCCCGGCACGGTGCCCGGCTCGCCCGGCGCCTCGTCGTCCGCAGACTGGAGGAATGGGGCATCCCCCGAGACAGTGACGCCTCGCAGAGCCTCGCGCTGATCGCGGGGGAACTCGCGGCGAACGCAGTGAGCCATGGGCATGTGCCCGGTCGGCACTTTCATCTGCGGCTCAGCGTTCAGCCGCCGCCCAGCCGGGACGGCCGTCGGGCCCCCGTTTCGGCCAGGATCGAGGTGTCCGACGCCCGCGACGAGCGGCGCCCCGTGCTCCGTAACCAAGGAGACGAGACGGAGGACGGACGCGGGCTGCTGCTCGTGGACGCGCTGGCCTCGAAGTGGGGTGTGGCGGAGCGGGGCGTCGGCAAGACGGTGTGGTGCGAATACGCCATCGCTCCCGAGGGGTGCCGGTCGCAGCAGGTCGCGGGAGACACTCGAGCCGACGACGCGCGGTGGTGGGGGCGCGGATGAGCAGGCCCGCCGTGGTGAAGCGGGTTGGGCTGCCCGCGCTCGGCGGAGTCGATACTTAATCGTCCTCGCCTGACGCAAGAGGATTCACAGTGCGATAGGTCGATAAGCGAGTGCTTTGTCAACGACCTCTGTCGGGGGGAGGGGCGGATCGGAATAGTAAATCAGGTCCAGTACGCGAGGGTGCGGAACATGCCTGAGTTTGAGGACCAGTTCGTCGTGTTTCTTTTCTGTACCCTCCCCGGCCATGATCCTCGTGACCAGATCGACAAGTTCGTCTCGTGTCATTTGACCTCGCTCTCGTGCCTACCAGGCTCCCTGGTCGCCTTGATGATATGCAGGGGGTCCAGCACTTCCCTATGGCACTGCGCTCGGGAGTAGCTTTATCGGCCCCCATGGCGACGTTTGATTGATCTCGACGTGTGATGCTCTGGTACTTCTCAGTCCTCGAAAGTCGGCCGTAGGTAGACTGACTGAATTCCTTGTGTAGATCCGCCCAGCACAATTCCCTTGGCGATTTCGACATGCCATTCGGCGTCATCGCGATCATGCGGGCTCGTCGCGAACCAGCCAGTGGATCGGTTGTATCGTCGACCCCAGTGCCGAGCCGGGATTGACAGAGAGACGCCCTCTTCGTATGGCTCGCTTGGCTGCAGAAAGACCAGTCCGGGGCGCGCCTCGGGCGCATCGAAATCCTCGTTGCGCCAACTGGTGTAGGGCTCGTATCCCCATACGTAGAGGGCTCTGCATGTTTGTACGCTGATTTCGATTTGCAGGGTGTCAATCGACACGCTGGTGAACCCCCTGCCGCCCTCGTTCGTTACCAGTTCCTTCGCATTTGCGGCCTGGAAACGGAAGCCGTACTCCGACTTGCTGTACAGAAGTTCACCCGGCAGGGCGTTGGAAGGTTGCCACAGCGCTTCTATTGTCATTACTCTCTCGTAAAATTGAAATGCAGAATCGTGTTGGTATTCGTGTCAATCACCAGTTCCCATTTGCCCTCCCGGCCATGGAAACTACCGGGAGTGTCCCATCGGACCGCCCCTTCAGTGCCGCGTGGATCGGCATAGGGCGCACTTCCCTCCATCACTTCCCGTATCGTCAGTCGTGAATCTGTGAACGGACGGGATCGGACGAAAGCCCTGCCGCCATCCTTGTCGTTCTTTATCTCGTGAACGTCGTCAAGGTGACGTTCCACTGTGCGCGTCATCTTGAGGTTGTCAACATCGATCTTACTTGCGTCTTCACAGGCGCTGAGCCCCAGAGGGTCTGTCCAGTGGTGAGGACTGCGAACATAGCTGTAGTGATTGGGGGCAGGCTCGAGCCCCAAGGGGTCTGGCGAGGCGTAGCGGGCCGTTTCCGGGTCGTAGTGGCGGAAGTAGTTGTAGTGGAGGCCGGTTTCCGGGTCGGCGTATTGGCCTGGGAAGCGGAGGGGGCAGTCGACCGAGCCGGACGGGGCGGGGAGGAGCGTGCCCCAGAGGGTGGTGCGGTGTTGCCAGGCGAGGGTGCCGTCGGGGGTGACCAGTTCGGTGGGGGTGCCGACCAGGTCGGTGATGATGGCGTGGAAGTGGGCCTTGGATTCGCGATTCTCGGTCTGGGTTATCGGGCGGTGGGTTCCTGGGGCGTAGTCCCAGGTCAGCGTCGCGCCCTCGGCCGTCGCCCGCTGTGCCAGCCTCGTGCCGTCCCAGGTGAATTCCACCGCCTCGGCGACCGTGCCGTCCTCCGCCAGCCGCTGCTTGGCGGTGCGGCGGCCCAGTGGGTCGTAGGTGTAGTGCCAGCGCTCGCCGTCCGGCGTCGTCGCGTCCGTCAGGCGGTCTTCCGCGTTCCAGGTGTAGGTCCAGGTGCGGGTCTGGCCGTTGAGGAGTTTGCGGGTACGGCGGGTCAGGCGGCCCTGGGCGTCGTGTTCGTATGACGTGCGGCCCGCGCGGTGGATCAGCGTGCCCGTGAACTCCCGGGCGCCGGGCGCCTCGTGGCCTGTGGCCGTGGCGTGCGTCAGGTTGCCCGTCGCGTCGTACGCGTAGGTCTCGGTCCAGCCGTGGGCGTGGACCGCCGTCACGCGGCCGACCGGGTCGAGGTCGAAGCGGCGGGTGCCGGACGTCAGCTCGCGGATTTCGGTGAGGTGGTCGTCCGGCCGGTAGCTGTACGCCCGGTGCTGGATGAGGGCGTTGGCCGGGCCGGTGACGGTCTGGCCCGTCATGCGGTCCACGGCGTCCCACGCCTGGGTCAGGGTCACGTCGTCGCCGAACGTGCGCATCGTCTCGCGGCCCGCCGCGTCGTACGCGAAGTGCAGGGAGTTGTCCGCCGTGGTGAGGGTCGTCGGGCGGCCTGTCGCGTCGTACGTCCAGGTCGAGCGCAGACCGCTCGGAGTGATTCGCTCCGTGCGGTTGCCCGCCGCGTCGTACGCGTACGACGTTGTACGGTCGCCCACCGTCTCCGACAGGACCCGGCCCCGCGCGTCATACGTGCGGCTCAGCTCCGTGTCCGGGTTCGCCGCCCGCGTCAGGCGCCCCGCCGCATCGTACGCGAACGTCGTCTCCGCGCCGTCCGCCGTGCGCGTCGAGACCGTGCGGCCCAGCGCGTCGCGCGTGTACGCCAGGGCTTCGCCCGCGCCGTTCTCCCGGGATATCAGGCGGCCCGCCGCATCGTGTTCGTACGACAGCGTGCGGCCGTTGAAGTCCGTTTCCGAGACGACCTGCCCCGCCCCGTCGTACGTGTACGTCCACGTCAGGCCCTGCGGGTTCGTGACCCCGGTCAGGCGCAGCTCGGTGTCGTACGTGAAGGCGTACGTCGCCCCGTCCGGCTCGGTCCGCGTCGCCGGGAGGTCGAAGTGGGTGTGGGTGTGGCGGGTGGAGTTGCCCGCCGGGTCGGTGTGTTCGAGGAGGTTGCCCTCGGCGTCCCAGGTCCAGGTCTCGCGGCTGCCGTCCGGCCGGGTGCGCCAGGCGGGCTTGCCCTCGATCGTCCAGCCTTGGCGGGTGACATGGCCCAGGGGATCGGTGACGCGGGTGATGCGGCCATGGGTGCCCCGGCGGACCCGTGTCGTGTTGCCCAACGCATCGGTGACCTCGATCGGGAGGCCCGCCGCGTCGCACACGATGCGGGTGGTGTGGCCAAGGGGGTCGGTGACGGAGGTCAGGTTCCCCGACTCGTCGTACGCGTAGTGCGTTTCCGCGCCCATGGGGTCCGTCGTCCGGACGCGGTTGCCCCGCTCGTCGTAGGCGTGACGCCATACCGCGCCGTCCGGTTCGCGCACCTCCAGCGGCCGGCCGTCCCCGTCGTACGTGGCCGTGGCCGCCGTGCCGTCCGGGCGGTCGACGCGTATCAGGTTGCCGGAGTCGTCGTACGCGTAGCGCGTGGTGTGGCCCAGCGGGTCGGTCACCGACAGCGGCAGGCGGCGCGTCTCCGGATCCCACTCGGTGTGCGTGGTGTGGCCCAGCGCGTCGGTGCGGGACACCGCCCGGTACGCCTCGTCGAAGACGTAGGTGATGCGGTGGCCGAGCGAGTCCGTGTAGACGGTGGTGCGGGACGCCTCGTCGTAGTGGAAGCGGCCGGTCATCATGTCGTCCGAGCCGATGGTGCGCAGCACCCGGCCCCGGTGGTCATAGACGTACCCGAAGCTGGTGCCGTTGCGGTCCGTCCATGAGGTGACGCGGTGCTGGTCGTCGTAGGTGAACCGCATCGGCTCTTCGGCGGAGTTGAAGACCTCGGTCAGGTCGCCCGCGCCGTTGTAGCCGAAGGAGACCAGTGTGGTGCCCTCCTCGGCGGCACCGACGCCCAGGAGCCGCAGCGCGGTGATGCGCGCGAGCTCCGGATCGGTGTCGATCGCGATGCGATAGCCGCCGGAGTGCGCCACCTCGCGCGGGGTGCCCTCCTCGTCGTAGGTGAACGTGATGGACCGGCCGTTGCGGTCCTCGATCACCTCCAGAGGGAGCTCGTTGCCGTTGCCGGCCAGCGGGGTGAAGTGCAGCGTGTGGTCCCGCTCGGGTATCTCGATCCGCATCGTGCCGCCCGCCGCGCCGTCCCAGCGCAGCGGCCAGCGCGGGCCCCGCGCCGGATAGGTGTCCTCCCCGGGTGTCGGCACCCCGTAGCGCAGCACCATGCCGTCGGCCGTGACGAACACGATCCCGTCCGCGTCCAGCTCCAGCCGCTGGTCGAGCGTGGCCGCCCAGGTGCGGCCGAACCAGCCGCCGCAGGTGTGCCCGGAGACGAAGGTGCGCTCCAGGACCAGGGGGAGCGCCCCGGGCAGGGACACGTCCGTGGCCGGCATGACCATCTCGCCGGTGGCGACGTCGACCGGGTCGGTCTCGCAGTCCTTGTCGCGCGTATGCCGGTCCTGCGTCCCCTCGCTGTCCGCCCGGCGGGACGCCTCGCCGTCCCGGCCCAGGTCCCTCTTGCGGAGCGCCAGCCGCTGCGCGGCGGTCTGGCCCGTCCGGAGCTCCTTGCGCAGCGCGCTCGCGCCGCCCGTGGCCAGGGCCAGCAGCAGCGACGGGGTGATCTCGCCCGCCGCGCGCAGCGGGTCCTTGGACCACATGTCCCAGTTCGTGACCGCCTTCGCGAACTCCTTGGGGTGCTGGGCCGCGTACGCCGCGCCGTCCGCCATGCCGGCCAGCTGCATCGCCAGGCCCTTGCCGTCGCCCTTGACGATCGAGGCGGGGATCTCGCCCAGGCCCAGGATGCCGTGGTGGACCTTCCACAGCCCGTCCTTGAAACTGTCCCCGACCTTCTGCCAGTTGCTCGGCTTGTCGGGGGCCTTCTCCGCCGCCTCGTCGATCTTCTTCTTCGACGCGTCGACGACCAGCTGTAACTCCTCGATCAGCTTGTCCAGCCGACCGACGCACGACTCCATCGCGGCGATGCCCGGATCGGTCTCCGAAGGCCGGTCCGGCAACTGCTCGTCGCCGCGCTTCACCGCGTCGTTGTACGTCTCGACCTTCGTGTGGTGCGCCTTGGACGCCGCCCGTGCCGCGTCCGCGTCCTCGATGATCGGCTCACAGCGCTTCTGCACCGACCGCAGCTTGGTCGCGTACGCCGCCAGCGCACTCGCCGCATGGGTGAACTGGTCGTGGCCCGAGGTCAGTTCCTTCGGCAGCCGGTCGACCGACTTACGGAACTCGCTCGCGCCCTTGCCCGACCAGTCCGCCAGCTCCAGCGGCCTGAGCTTGTCCTTGCCGTCCTGGAAGGCGCCCGCGTACGCGCGCAGCTCCAGCACCAGGTCGTCGATGTCGTCCGGATCGCCGGGGATCAGGTCCTTGGGCTTGGCGTCCACCGGTATTCGAATCTGCGGGGTCCGCCCCGCGTCCGGATCGCCCATCAGGACTCGTCCTCGTACTCACCCAGCAGCTTGCGCGAGAACTTCGACAATCCCGTCTCCTCCGGGCGCTTCTCCATCTCGGGAGCGCCCACATGCTCCCAGGACCACTTGCCCGCGCCGCCGGAGGGGAGCTTGGCCATGTTCTCGTCCGAGGGCCAGAAGTCCTTCACCCGCAGCAGATCCGCCAGCATGTATCCGGCCACCGCCTCGTACAGCCGCTCGACGACCGCATCGGCGTGATCGGCCAGTTCCCCCATGCCGAAGCCCCACTCCTTGAGGAATCCCTTGCCGGATTCCAGGAGTTCGGGCGCGCCGCAGTGCTGGAGGTAGCCCGTCAGCTTCTCTTGGCCGTTCTTCACGGCGCGGGCTCCGACGACCGACTCCTCCAGCGGGGCGATCAGGCCCTTCACCGACTCGATCTCGATCTTGTAGCCGTCGGCGCCTTCGTTTCCGCCGTACTTGCCGTGCTCGCCGCCCTCGCTGGGGGCGCGGTTCACATTCCGCGCGTCAGGATCCGCCACCGTCAGCCCCCTCGCGCTCGCCCTCGCCGTGGCCGTCCGCTTCCCGGCGCCCGGCTTGCCGTTCCTCGGCTTCGCGGCCATCCGCTTCGCGGCCGTCCGCTTCCCGGCCGTCCGCTTCCCGGCCCTCCGCGTCGCGCAGCGTCCGCGCGTCCAGCAGGAAGGGGCGCTCACCCAGCGGATCCACCAACGCCCGTACGCCCTCGGGCAACAGCTCCACCAGGTCCTCGGCCGTCGTGGACGCCCAGCCGCACGCCCCCGCGAAGAGCGCGAGCCCTTCGAGCGAGGTGAAGACCGGGACCAGCGGACCGCCGTCGGCGGTCTCCGAGACCAGGAAGCCCGGGTGCTCCGGGCGCTGGAAGTACAGCCGCGCCGTCCGCAGCGCGGCCCACTTCTCGCGCTCGGTCATCCGCGCGGCGGTCTCCTGGCGGACGAGGTCCGCCAGCGTCATCTTGCCGCCCTGACCAGGCGGCCTTCCGTCCCCTCCCCCAAACATGCGGGCCATCTTCGCACGGGTGACCGACACCTTCCGTAATCGACGCGCCGCTCCTCGCGTTCGCCGGCCCGATGCGTTCCTGGGCGTCGACGGCCTCCGTCCGCTGAGCCCTAGCGCTCCGTTTCCGCGCTCGCCGGGTCGTCCGTGCCCAGGGGGCCGTCCGTGCCCAGGGGGTCGTCCGCGCTCGTGGGGTCGGCCGTGGCACGTACGAGGTTCTGCTCCAGGTGCTCCAGGGTGTGCAGGGCCGCGGCGCTTTCGTCGTCCGAGAGGCCCGCCGTCGAGATCTCCTCGAGCCGGCTCCAGACCCGCTCCACCTCACGGCGCAGCGCGTGGCTGGCCGCGGTGGGTTCGATGAGCGAGGCGCGCTTGTCGGTGGGGGAGGGGCGGCGGCGGACGAAGCCGGCCTGTTCCAGGCGCCGGACGGTGCGGGTCATGGTGGCGGCGTCGGAGTCCATCAGCCGCACCAGGTCGGCCTGGCGCTGGGGGCCGAGTTCCCACAGGTGCATCATCACCAGCTCCTGGCCCGGGTGCAGGCCGATGCGGCGCAGCAGCTGTCCCGCGAACATGCGGTGCAGCCGGGCCAGGCGAAAGATCGCATGGCTGACCGGCCCGCCTCTGGCGGCGCCCGGCAGCGGGACGGTGGCCTCCTGCCCCATCCCCGCGGCGCTGTTCCCGGCCTCCGGCGTGGACTGCGTCATCTCGTGCTCGCCCTTCCTGCTCGGTCATCTTAATGCTCGGACAGGAACCAGCTTAGTGCCGCGATATGCGCTCCGGTTATGCCGTACATCCCGCCTGTTGCCTGGCCGGATCCCCCGACAGTGGCATGGATCACGGTCGACCGGGAATGCGACACCACGATTTACTTGTTCGGACAGTTAATGGTGTGATGGACGCCAGGACAGCGGCGCGCCGCACCTCGCGGCGGCCTCCATGTCGAAGAAGGAAAGTGATCATGTCGACGGCATTCGACCCGTATGACCTGGGCGGTACCCGCCTGGCCAACCGCATCGTGATGTCCCCGATGACCCGCAGCCGCGCCTACGGCCCGGGCACGAGCCCGACCGATCTGACCGCGACCTACTACGCACAGCGGGCGAGCGCCGGGCTGATCGTCACCGAGGGGATCCAGCCCTCGGTGATCGGACAGGGCTACCCCGACACCCCGGGCCTGCACTCCGCCGAGCAGGTCGCGGCCTGGCGGAAGGTGACCGACGCCGTGCACCGCGCGGGCGGGGTGATCTTCGCGCAGCTCATGCACGCCGGCCGGATCGGCCACCCCAGCCTGCTGCCGGACGGCCTGGTGCCGGTCGGCCCCTCCGCCGTGACGCCGCAGGGAAAGGTGTTCACCCACGACGGCCCCAAGGACTTCGTCACCCCCAAGGCGCTGACCGAGACCGAGATCGCGCGGACCATCGAGGACTTCGCGGCCGCGGCGCGCAACGCGATCGCGGCCGGGTTCGACGGCGTGGAGATCCACGGGGCGAACGGCTACCTGGTCCACCAGTTCCTCGCCCCCAACGCCAACCGGCGCACCGACGCCTGGGGCGGCTCGGTCGACGGCCGCGTCCGCTTCGGCGCCGAGGTGGCGGCCGCGGTGGCCGGGGCCGTCGGCGGCGAGAAGGTCGGCTTCCGCATATCGCCCGGCAACCCAGTCAACGACATCGCCGAGGACGACCTCCAGGAGACCTACGGCGCCCTGGTGGCCCGGCTGGCCCCGCTGGGCCTGGCCTATCTGCACCAGATGGAGGCCCCGGGCGTACGCGACCTGACCGCCCGGCTGCGCAAGGAGTGGCCCGGCACCTTCGTCCTCAACCCGTCCACCGGCGACGATCCGACCGGCCCGGGCGAGCTGCCGCTGGTGGCCGACGGTACGGCGGACCTGCTCGCCTTCGGCGCGCTGTTCCTGGCCAACCCCGACCTTCCGGCCCGCCTCACCGCCGGTGGCCCCTTCAACACCCCCGAACGCGCCACCTACTTCGGCGGCGACCACCGCGGCTACACCGACTACCCCGCCCTCGGCTGAGCCGCGTCCCCGCCCGCATCCGCAACGCCTGCCTGACCGAACACGACCAGCTCAACCGCGAAAGAGGAGAGAACATGACCACCCACACCGACAAGCGGACCATTCTGGTCCTGGGCGCGACCGGCAACCAGGGCGGCTCCGTCGCCCGCGAGCTGCTGCGCCGGGGCCACCCGGTGCGCGCGCTGACCCGCGACCCGCGCTCGGCGAAGGCACAGGAGCTGGCCGCGGCGGGCGCCGAGGTCGTCGCGGGCGACCTCGACGACCCGCGTTCGCTGGACGCCGCGTTCCGCGGTGTGTACGGGGTCTACAGCGTGCAGACCTTCATGGGCCCCGGCGGGATCGAGGCCGAGGAGCGGCAGGGCCGCGCGGTCGCCGAGGCCGCGGCACGGGCCGAGGTGGCACACCTCGTCTACGGCTCGGTCGGCGGCGCCGAGCGCGACCCCGGAGTCCCGCACTTCGACAGCAAGGCCCGCATCGAGAAGCACATCACCGGCCTCGGACTGCCCGCGACCATGCTCCGCCCGACCTACTTCATCAACAATTTCGCCTTCATGGGCCCCGCCCGCGACGCGGACGGACTCGTGCTCGGCCTGGCCCTGAAGCCCGGGACGGCGCTGCAGATGATCGCCCCCGAGGACATCGGCCTGTTCGCCGCCGACGCCTTCGACCACCCCGAGGAGTACATCGGCACCCAGCTCGAGCTGGCCTCCGAGGAGCTCACGGGTCCGCAGATGGCCGAGGTGTTCGAGAAGGTCTCGGGCATCCCCACCCGCTTCCAGGAGCAGGATCTCGATCAGCTGCGGCAGGCCAGCTCCGAGATGGGCGCCATGTTCGCCTGGTTCAACGACCACGGCTACCGGGCGGACATCCCCGCCCTGCGCGCTCGGCACCCCCAGCTGACCACCCTGGAGACCTGGGCCCGCCGGGCATGGACGGCCCCCGCCGCCCAGTAGCCCCAGGGCTCCGGCCACCCCGGCGGACCCGGGGTGGCCGGTCCGGGGACGGCTCGCCGCGAGGGCCCGCGGCCGCCGGGTTTCTGTAGGAAGTCGACAGGGAGGGACACACGCCCCTGTGGGTGCCCGATTCCTCCTCGGGGGCCTGGGACCGATAGTTTGCGGGGGTAGGGGTCGGCGCGCGCTGTGCATCGTCCCGGCACGTCACATCGACGGACGCCGAAGGACGACGACGGACGCCGACAGACATCGACGGACGGCGACGGACATCGACAGCCGTCGACAAAGATCGACAAGAGAAGGTGGTCCCTTGAGCCGCTCGGTTCTCGTCACCGGAGGCAACCGCGGCATCGGCCTCGCCATCGCCCGTGCCTTCGCCGATGCTGGCGACAAGGTCGCCATCACCTACCGCTCCGGCGAGCCGCCGGCCGACCTGCTCGCGGTCAAGTGCGACATCACCGAGCCGGAGCAGGTCGAGCAGGCGTACAAGGAGATCGAGGAGAAGCACGGCGCGGTCGAGGTCCTGGTGGCCAACGCCGGGGTCACCCGCGACCAGCTGCTGATGAGGATGTCCGAGGAGGACTTCGCCACCGTCCTCGAGACCAACCTCACCGGCACGTTCCGCGTGGTCAAGCGGGCCAACCGGGGGATGCTGCGGGCCCGTAAGGGGCGCGTGGTGCTGATCTCGTCGGTCGTCGGGCTGATGGGTTCGGCCGGTCAGGCGAACTATGCCGCGTCCAAGGCGGGCCTGGTGGGCTTCGCCCGCTCCCTCGCCCGTGAGCTGGGCTCGCGCAACATCACCGTCAATGTGGTCGCGCCCGGTTTCGTCGACACGGACATGACGCGCGCGCTCAACGACGACCAGCGCGAGAACATCGTGAAGCAGGTACCGCTCGCGCGTTACGCGCAGCCCGAGGAGATCGCCGCCTCGGTCCGCTTCCTGGCCTCCGACGAGGCCGCGTACATCACTGGAGCCGTCATCCCTGTCGACGGCGGATTGGGCATGGGTCACTGAACGTCATGAGTGGAATTCTCGCTGGTAAGCGCATCCTGGTCACAGGCGTCATCACCGAGGCGTCCATCGCCTTCCACGCCGCCAAGCTGGCCCAGGAGGAGGGCGCCGAGGTCATCCTCACCGGCTTCGGCCGGGTCTCCCTCGTCGAGCGGATCGCCAAGCGGCTGCCCAAGCCCGCCCCGGTCATCGAGCTGGACGTGCAGAACCAGGAGCAGCTGGACGGCCTGGCCGACAAGGTGCGCGAGCACCTGGGCGAGGGTGTCGACCTCGACGGCGTGGTGCACTCCATCGCCTTCGGCCCGCAGGGCGCGTTCAACTTCCTCGGGGGCAGCTGGGAGGACGTCGGCACCGCCGTGCACGTCTCGGCCTACTCCCTCAAGGCGCTCACCATGGCGTGCCTGCCGGTGATGCCGCGCGGCGGCTCGATCGTCGGCCTGACGTTCGACGCCCAGTTCGCCTGGCCGAAGTACGACTGGATGGGCGTGGCCAAGGCCGCGCTGGAGTCCACCAGCCGCTACCTCGCCCGCGACCTCGGCGAGAAGAACGTGCGCTGCAACCTGGTCTCCGCCGGGCCGATCAAGTCCATGGCCGCGAAGTCCATCCCCGGCTTCGAGGAGCTCGCGGACGTGTGGAACCACCGGGCCCCGATCGGCTGGGACCTGACCGACCCGGAGCCGGCCGGCCGCGGCGTCGTCGCCCTGCTGTCCGACTGGTTCCCGCGCACCACGGGCGAGATCGTGCATGTCGACGGCGGTGTGCACATGATGGGTGCCTGAGCCCACGGCGTTTCCGCGCGACGGCCGCCGTCCCGCCCCCGCGAACCGGGGGCCGGGACGGCGGCCGTTCCGTGTGCGCGTTCACCCGTTCGGGGGAGCAGGATGCGCGTCCGGGTGGTGGGCACCCGCACTGTGGAGTCATACGACGAACCGACTCACCGGAGCGCCAGCGCCAGCGGCACGGCCGAGGAGGTCCCGCATGCGTACGACCCGCCGTGTCGCGGCCGCGCTGCTGCTCGTCGCCACGGTGGGTCTGGTCATCGCCGCCTCCAGCTCCGCAGCCCAGGAACGGCCCAAGCGGCGCGAGGCCGCCTGCAGCACCTCGGTGCGCGGCTCGCACGCCACGGCCAGCTGCTTCAACCCCAACCCCAACGCGGACCGGGTGCAGCTGCATGTCGAATGCGACCGCTGGTGGGACCCGGACATGGACGCCCGCCCGGTGGAGGTCGCCCCGGCCCAGCACGTGGACCTCGCCGAGCGCTGCTGGAAGGAGATACGGAAGGCGTGGGTGAGCCACCACCGCTGAGCGCCGGGCCCACGCGCCCGAAGCCCGCCGCCTGCGTTCAGGCGTTTTGGCCGGCCGCGATCGCTCAGCGTGCGCTTGTCGCTCAGCGCGCGCGGAAACGGCAGCCGAACGGGTGGGTGCTGGCCTCGGCCGCCGCTTGTTCCCCGTCCCCCTCCCGGATCGCCTCCACCAGCCGTCCGTGGTCCACATACGTGTCCGGGCCCATCCCGCTGCCCACGTCCGCGCGCAGGAAGTCCCGTACGACCGCGCCCAGATCCGCGTACAGCTCCGCCAGCACATCGTTGTGCGAGGCGGCGACCACCGCCATGTGCAAGGTGGCGTCCGCCTCGACGAACGCGTCCGGGTCGCCCGCCTCCCAGGCCCGCTCGCGCCGGTCCAGCTGGGCGTCCAGCTGCTTGAGGTCCTGTTCGGTGCGGCGCTCCGCGGCGAGCTGGGCCGCCTTGGTCTCCAGGGCGCTGCGCAGCTCGGCCACATGACGGGGGTCGGCGGCGGCGAAGCGGCGGTGCATCACCCCGGCCAGTTCGCTGGTCGCCAGCACATAGGTGCCCGAGCCCTGGCGGATGTCCAGCAGCCCGTTGTGCGCGAGGGCGCGTACGGCCTCCCGCACGGTGTTGCGCGCGACCCCCAGCTGCTCGACCAGCTCGGGCTCGGTGGGGATCCGCGAGCCCACCGGCCATTCGCCCGAGGTGATCTGGGCGCGCAGCTGGGCGATCACCTGGTCGGCGAGGGCGGAGCGCCGGGGCGAGGTCAGCGGCATGACTCTCCTGTGCGTGGGGCGGATGTGGCCCGAGGTGAACGAACGGGTCGAGCGGGCCCTTCCATGATGCCGTCAGGCCGTTACCGGGCGGTCGCTCACCACTGGACGACCATTCATCCCATCATTCTATGATGGTCGGCATGCACACGCCCCCGTCTGACGATCTCGCGACGCTCGACACCGCCGACTCCGCGTCCCGCCCGGCGGAACCGGGAGGCCCGCGCCGCGCTCCCTCGCCCTGGCGAGGCCGCGTCATGGCGGCAGGGCTCATCCTCGCCGCGCTCAATCTGCGCCCCGCCGTCACCAGTCTCGGCCCGCTGCTCGAAGAGGTCCGCGCCGACCTCGGGATGAGCGGCACCGTCGCCGGAGTGCTCACCTCCGTGCCCGCGGCGTGTTTCGCGCTCTTCGGGTTCACCGCACCACGGCTGGCCCGGCGCTGGGGGCCGGTGGCCATCGTCTGCGCCGGGCTCGCCGCCATCGCCACCGGTCTGCTGCTGCGCCCCCTGGCCGGCGGGACCGTGGCCTTCCTCGCGGCCAGCGCGCTCGCCCTGGCCGGGATCGCGGTGAGCAACGTCCTGATGCCGGTGATCGTCAAGCGCTGGTTCCCGGACCGGGTCGGCTCGATGACCGGGCTGTACTCGATGGGCCTGTCGCTGGGCACCGCCGCCTCAGCGGCGGTCACCGTGCCGTTGACCGACGCGCTGGGCGGCTCCTGGCGGACCGGACTCGGGGCGTGGGCGCTGCTCGCCGCGGTGGCGCTGGTGGCGTGGCTGTTCCTCGCCCGCGACCGTACGAGCGGTGCGGGGGCGGACGGCGCCGAGGCGACTCGTACGGAGGCGACCGCCAGCGGGGCGGGCCGTACGGACGCGGGCCGTACGGACGCGGACGCGGCGGCCACGGACGAGAGCGCCGCCGCGGCCGAGACCGCCGCCCCGGCCGACGGGCCCGCGATCCGCATCACCCGCAGCCCCCTCGCCTGGGCGATGGCCGTCTTCTTCGGCTTCCAGGCCACCGCCGCGTACATCTCCATGGGCTGGATGCCGCAGATCTTCCGGGACGCGGGGGTCTCCGCCTCCACCTCCGGACTGCTGCTGGCCGTGATGATGGCCATGGGCGTGCCGCTGGCCTTCGTCCTGCCGAGGATCGCCGCCCGGCTGCGGCACCAGGGCGTCCTGGTCGTCATCCTCGGCGTCTTCGGCCTCACCGGTTACGCCGGGCTGTGGCTTGCCCCGGCCGGCGGCGCCTGGGCCTGGGCCCTGCTGCTGGGCATCGCCAACTGCGCCTTCCCGCTCGCCCTCACCATGATCGGCATGCGGACGAGGACCCACGCGGGCGTGGTCCGGCTGTCGGCCTTCGCGCAGTCCGTCGGCTATCTGCTGTCCATCCCGGGCCCGCTGCTGGTCGGCGTGCTCTACCAGCACAGCGGCGGCTGGGGACAGCCCATCGCGCTGATGGCCGGCTTCATGGTGCCGCAGATCATCGCGGGCGTGCTGGCCGGACGCGACCGCACCCTCGAGGACGAGCGCTGATCGGTGTCGCGTGCGAGCACTGATCGGGGTTCGCGTACGAGGGCTGCTCGGGGTCGCGTACGAGGGCTGCTCGGCATCGCGTACGAGCGCTGATCCCTGTCTGCGCGGGCCGATCCGTGTCGGGTGCGAGGGCTGCTCGGCGTCGCGTACGGGGGATGGGAGACTGGTGCCATGCCAGTGCTCGATGAGAACCCCCCGGACGGCCAGAAGAAGCTCCTCATCATCCTCGGCGTGATGCTCGGCATCACCGTGGTCGTCGGCGTGATCGCCACCCTCGCCTCGCCCTGACCCGGGGCGGGGGACCGGATGGTGGGGCTGGCCCCACCATCCCCTAGGGGGCTGGGCTCAGGGGTAAGTGGGTGGCTCACCGGATGGGAGCCGCCCCGCCCGCTCCGTACCGTCGAACCATCGACACGTTCGGCGACCCGGAGGCGATCCCATGTCCGCCCGCACCCGTACCCGGCCCGCACATCCGGTGGGCAGTGGCATGGACGTCCGGCTGCCGTGGTGGGCGGTCGTTCTCCCGACCGTGGCCTTCGCGGCGCTGCTGCTGCTGCTCACCGGGCCCACCGACGCCCATGCCGAGAGCGGTGTCTCCGGACCGGTCTCGCAGGTCGTGGAGTTGCTGCACAAGACCTTCGGGGACGCGGCACCGTGACCACCGTAGGCGGTGGTGATCAGCTGTGTCCGCCATATCGCGGGTGTGCTCACGTTTGACGAGGTCGTTCCAACACCCTGCGCCTCGTGCACCGATTCATGCGAAGCTGGGACGCATGAGCGTCGATGTGCCCCGCAGGATTGTCCTCCTTCGACACGCCAAGGCCGACTGGCCCCAGGTGGCCGACCATGAGCGCCCGCTCGCGGAGCGCGGCCGCAATGACGCCCCGCTCGCCGGGCGCCGGATCGCGGAGGCCGGTCTCACCCCCGAACTCACCCTCTGCTCCACCGCGCTGCGCACCCGTGAGACCTGGAAGCTGGTGGTCCACGAGCTGCCGCACCGCCCCAAGACCGTCTACGAGGAGCGGTTGTACGACGCCCCGGTCGGTCAGCTCATCGAGGTGATCAATGAGACCGCGGACGATGTCACCGATCTGCTGGTCGTCGGTCACAACCCCGGGATGCACGGCCTCGCCGACGCATTGGCGGGCGAGGCCGACGAGGGCGCCAGGGAGTGGATGGAGCGTGGAGCCTTCCCCACCTCCGCGTTCGCCGTCGTGACCTTCAGCGGCTCGTGGAAGTCGGTCGAGATCGGCTGCGGGCGCCTCGCCGGCTTCTGGGCGCCCCACGAGTGATTGCCGATTTCCCGCGATTCCTGGGATTTCCGGGATCCCGCGATTCCTGGGATCCCCGGGTGATCCCCCGGGCGTGATCTGAGCCGCACCGGCCCCCGCTCCGCCGTCGTACGGGGAGTGGGGGCCGGTGCGCGTTCCGGGCCGGGATCCGTCAGCCCTGGGTGCGTCAGTCCACGTGCGCGTCCGCCGCCTCGACCTCTTCGCGGGTCACGCCCAGCAGATACAGCACGGTGTCGAGGAATGGCACGTTCACGGCGGTGTGCGCGGCCTCGCGGACCACCGGCTTGGCGTTGAAGGCGACACCCAGCCCGGCCGCGTTCAGCATGTCCAGGTCGTTGGCCCCGTCGCCGATCGCGACGGTCTGCACCAGCGGCACCCCCGCCTCGGCCGCGAAGCGCCGCAGCAGCCGGGCCTTGCCCGCCCGGTCCACCACCTCGCCGACCACCCGGCCGGTCAGCTTGCCGTCCACGACCTCCAGGGTGTTGGCGGAGGCGAAGTCCAGCCCCAGCCGCTCCTTGAGATCGTCGGTGACCTGCGTAAAGCCACCGGAGACCACGCCCACCTGATAGCCGAGACGCTTCAGGGTGCGGATCAGCGTACGGGCGCCGGGGGTGAGCCGGACCTCGGCGCGCACCTTCTCCACCACGGACTCGTCGATCCCCGCCAGCAGCGCGACCCGCGCGTGCAGCGACTGCTCGAAGTCCAGCTCACCGCGCATCGCCCGCGCCGTGACCTCGGCGACCTCGGCCTCGCAGCCCGCATGGGCGGCGAAGAGCTCGATCACCTCGTCTTGGATCAGGGTGGAGTCCACGTCCATGACCACCAGGCGCTGCGCCCGGCGCTGCAGCCCCGACGACACCACGGCCACATCGACACCGATATCGGCGGCCTCGATGGCCAGCGCGGTGCGCAGCGGCTCCGTCTCGGCGCCGGACACCTCGAACTCCACGGCCGTCACCGGATACTTCGCCAGCCGGAAGATCCGGTCGATGTTGCCGCCGGTGCCGGTGATCCGGGAGGCGATGGCGGCGGTGGACTCGGCGGTCAGCGGATTGCCCAGCACGGTGACATGCGACCGGCCGGTGCCACGCGGGCGGTTGTCGCCGCGGCCGGAGATGATCTCGGCCTGGAGCCGCATCGACTCCGCCCAGCTGTGCACGGTGGCCCGCAGATCGCCCTCGGCGCCGTCGGCCTTCGGGGCCGTGACCAGGACGCACAGCACGATGCGGCCCCGGGTGACGACCTGCTCTATGTCCACTATGTGCACGCCGTAGGCGGCGAGGGTGTCGCAGAGCCCGGCGGTGATACCGGGGCGGTCCTTGCCGAAGATCTTGACAAGGAGGGTGGGGACATCGTCGTCGTCCGGGACGGCGGTGACAGGGGGGATCCGCGATGTGCTCATGGTCTTCCCACCGTATCCGGCCCTTCCCGCGCCGCGCGCGGCAGCCCGCACCGTGGACGGCCGCCTGAGGCGGAACGTTCATGTCCCGGTCGCCGCGGCGTCACCCCTCGCATGATCGACGGCTTCACGCGTCACGTCCGCCGTCATGCCCTTCGCCCTCGCCGCGCTACGCGCCTCCCTCGGGCCCCTGGCCCTCGCCGCGACCCTCGTCTCCCTCGTGCCCCTCGCCTCCGTCGGGACCCTCGCCTGCCTCGTCCTCGTGGGGCCTCCCACGCCCGTCGTTACCGCCCCGGTCGTCCCGTCGCCCGACGGCCGTTCCATCGTCCCGCTCCGCGAGCCCCGCGAGCCCCGTGGCCCGGCGGCCCGCCGCGCCCGTGGCCCATGCCGCCAGCGCCCCGGCGGCCCCCGCCGCCGCGCCCCACCCCGCGCCCAGCGCACATGCGAGCGGAGCGTTTCCGTACAGCTCGAGCCCCGCTCCGAAGGCGTCGAAGCCGAGCACGGACAGGCTCGCCCCCGCCGAAACCCGGGTCAGCCACACCAGCAGCGGCAGCGCGAGCGCGGTCACCACGCCCAGCCGCAGCGCACACCACCCCGCGAAGGCGAACGGCCGGGAGCTCCCCACGGGCGTACGGGCCGCGGTGAGCACCCCGGCGGCCACCATCAGCAGCACACTCGCGACCACCAGCAGCCAGACCCGGCCGTCGAGCTCGGCCAGCCGCCCCACCGTGAGCGGCTCCCCGCCCGGCCCGGCGAGCAGATCGTCCACGGGGTCGGGCAGCACCTGCCGCAGCGCGCCGCTCGCCCTGCCGTACCAGGGCACGAACAGCCCCAGCGGTACGCCGATCCACACCCCGTTGGGGGCGCCGAGCAGCGCCGACCCGAGCACCAGCCCCGGATGGTCGTCCCCGACCGCCGCGTAGATCCCGGCCACCAGACCCGCGCCGACCGCGAGCACCAGCACCCCGCACAGCGCGGACACCGCCGGCCGGACCGTGCGGTGCAGCGCCTGCCCGCCGGGCGGCAGCGGGGTGCGGCGCGAGGCCAGCAGCGCGAGCAGCAGGACGGCGACGACCCACACCACGCCGCCCAGCAGCGACCGGCCGGCCGCCACGGTGAAGCCGACGGAGGCCTTGGCGTCGACGAGCTCGGCCAGCCGGTCCGGCAGCAGCCCGGCGCCGATGTCCGCGATATCGCCCAGCTGCTCGGGGAGCCGGCTCAGCAGATCGTGCTCGGTGCGCTGTCTGCCGAGGCCGGGCAGGACGAGCGTGGCGCCGTCGATCGTGACCGTATCGTTGCCCACCCAGGTCAGCCCGGCGAGCAGCAGCAGGAAGAGCGCGGCCACGAGGCCCGCGCGCACGGCGAGTTCGGCCCGGCCGATCACGGCCCCCGCGGCCCGCAGCGACCGTACGAACAGCCACCCCAGCAGCAGCGCGCCGACCAGGCTCACCCCGAGTGGCGCGATATCGATGGCGGCGCGGGCCTGGGCGCCCTCCAGCCCGAAGACGCCCACATCGCCGGACGGGGTGATGGAACCACCGACCGCCAGCACCGTCACGGCGGCGGTCATCGGCCCAAGCGCGCCCGCACGGTCGGCGCCGATCAGATGCAGGCCGAGCGCGGCGATCCCCACCATGGCCAGAAACGCCCAGCTCACCGTCGCGATCGCGGCGAGCAGCGCGGGCCCCCAGGGCACTCGTCCGCCACCGCTCGCGCTCATATCGCCGGCTCCCGATCGTCGCGAGTTGCCCGGATTAACCATGATCCGCACTATCCGTCAGTGCTTACCACTTTCCGAGGGCCTTTCGGATGAGTCAATGACGCCCGAGTTGTGGTCTTGTCAAAGCCCGACTTCCGGTGAAGGGACTGAGCCTGAAATAGTTCCTCAGGATGTTCGCCATCCCTAGACTCCCTCTGTCAGGGGGGTAACTCGGGGGACAACTAGTGGGGCATGGAGTGCCGGAACTCGTACTGGAATTGAACGGACAGACCTGGACACTTGATCCGTCCAGGTCGTACAGCCTGGGGCGTGACCCGCAGGGCGACATGGTGCTGGACGACGCCAGGGTCTCCTGGCGGCATGCCACGGTGCGCTGGGGTGGGCGCAGTTGGGTCATCGAGGACCAGGGCTCCACCAACGGCACCTATGTGCAGGGCCGGAGAATCCAACAGGTGGAAATCGGCCCTGGTTCGGCCGTCCATCTCGGCAATGCCACCGACGGCCCTCGGCTCAGCGTCTCCGGCGGCGGTGCCTCGATGGGCGCCGCGGGTGCGTACGGGCAGCAGGCGGCGATGGGCATGCCCCAGCAGGCCCAGCAGGCCCCCGCCCAGCAGCCCCCCGCCCAGCAGCAGCCGCAGCCCGGCCCCGGCTGGCCGCAGCAGGGTGCGCCGCAGGGCGGGCCGCAGCAGGGTGCGCCGCAGCCCCAAGGCTGGCCGCAGCCCCAGCAGCAGCCCCAGGCCCCGCATCAGCAGCCGTTCATCCCGCAGCAGCAGGCGCCTCATCAGCAGCCGCGGCACCAGCAGGCGCCCCAGCCGCCGCAGCAGCAGCCCCAGGCCCCGCAGAACAACCTCGCGCAGAACGCCCCCGGCACCGGCCCCTCCGGCCCGGCCGGTGGCGCGCCCGGCCAGGGCGACCGCAGCCCGACCACCTTCCACCAGCTGGCCGCCGGCCGGGTGATGCGCATCGGTCGTGCGCTGGAGAACGAGCTGGTCGTCTCCGATCTGCAGGTCTCGCGCCACCACGCCGAGTTCCGGGCGCTGCCCGACGGCCGTTTCGAGATACGTGACCTCGGGAGCCACAACGGCACCTATGTCAACGGTCAGCCGGTCCGGCAGCAGATCATCGGCCCCACCGACACCGTCGGCGTCGGTCACTCCACCTTCCGCCTGGTCGGCGACCGCCTCGAGGAGTTCGTCGACACCGGTGAGGTCTCCTTCTCGGCCCGCCATCTGACGGTGACGGTCGACGGCGGCAAGCAGATCCTCAAGGACGTCTCCTTCGGCGTCCCGGAGAAGTCCCTCGTCGCGGTCATCGGCCCGTCCGGCTCCGGTAAGTCCACGCTGCTGAAGGCGCTCACCGGCTACCGCCCGGCCAACCAGGGCGATGTCCTCTACGACAACCGGAACCTCTACAAGCAGTTCGCCGAGCTGCGCCAGCGCATCGGTCTGGTGCCCCAGGACGACATCCTGCACAAGGAGCTGACCGTCCAGAAGGCCCTGCGCTACGCCGCCAAGCTCCGCTTCCCCGGTGACACCGCCGAGGCCGAGCGCGAGGCCCGGATCGACGAGGTCCTGCGCGAGCTCAAGCTGGACATCCACCGGGAGAAGAAGGTCACCGCCCTCTCCGGCGGTCAGCGCAAGCGGGTCTCCGTCGCGCTGGAACTGCTCACCAAGCCGTCGCTGATCTTCCTGGACGAGCCGACCTCCGGTCTCGACCCGGGCATGGACCGCGATGTGATGCAGCTGCTGCGCGGGCTCGCCGACGACGGCCGCACCGTGCTGGTGGTCACCCACTCGGTCGCCGAGCTGGCGCTGTGCGACAAGCTCCTGGTGATGGCGCCGGGCGGCTCGGTGGCCTACTTCGGCCCGCCGGACGAGGCGCTCAACTTCTTCGGCTACGACAGCTGGGCGGATGTCTTCTCGTCGTTCGAGAACTACCGCGACTACGACTGGGCGGGCCGCTGGCGCGGTTCGCAGCACTACCAGATGTACGCGGCGGACCTCGACTCCGTGGCCCCCCAGTCCGTCCATGTCCAGGCGCCGCCGACCCGGATGCAGAAGCCACAGAGCTGGGGCTCGCAGCTGTGGACGCTGATCCGCCGCTATCTGTCGGTGATCGGCTCCGACAAGGGCTTCATGGGGCTGATGGTGATTCTGCCCGCCGTGCTGGGGTCGGTGAGCGTCGTCATCCCGGCGAAGTTCGGCCTTCAGCTGGCCCCGAAGGGCAGTTTCAACCAGGCCGCCGGGACGGTTCTGCTGATTCTCGTGGTCGGTATGTGTTTCACCGGCGCGGCCAATTCCGTACGAGAATTGATCAAGGAACGGGTCATCTACGAACGGGAACGGGCGGTCGGCCTGTCCCGCTCCGCGTATCTGATGTCCAAGGTGATCGTGCTCGGCGTGATCACCGCCTGCCAGGGCGTCATCATCTCGGCCATCGGTCTCTCGACGCGCAAGCTGCCCCCGGAGGGGCTGCTGATGCCGCCGGCCGCCGAGCTCTGCCTGGCCGTCATCGCGATCGGCTTCACCTCGATGATGGTCGGCCTGGTCATCTCGTCCCTGGTGAAGACCGCCGAGAAGACCATGCCGCTGCTGGTCATGTTCGCGATCGTCCAGGTCGTCTTCACCGGCGTCCTGTTCAAGATCTACGGATCGCTCGGCGTGGAACAGTTCGCCTGGCTGATGCCGTCCCGCTGGGCCGTCGGCGCGGCCGGTGCCACGCTGGACCTGGGCCCGGGCGTCGGCCACATGATGGCGCCGTGGGACAGCAAGAAGCCCCTGGACACCGACCCGCTGTGGGAGCACACCACGACCCAGTGGGGCATCGACATGGTCGTGCTGATTCTCCTGGGCATCGCCTGCGGCTTCGTGGTCGCGCGGCTGCTGCGCCGCCATGAGCCGGAGGTCATGCGCAAGTAACCGCCGGCGACGTTCGCACAAGGGCGACGGCACCCCTCGCACGCAGGGGGTGCCGTCGCCCTTCGGCGTCGCAACGCCGGGTTCCGGACGGGCCGTTCAGGCTCAGTACGCGCCGTTCACGTTGTCCATCGAGCCGTACCGGTCGGCCGCGTAGTTGCAGGCGGCGGTGATGTTCGCGACCGGGTCGTAGGGGTCCCAAGAGGTGCCCTCGACGTGGTACGTCTTGAAGGTCGGGGCTATCACCTGGAGCAGGCCCTTGGAGGGCACGCCGTTCTGGGCGTTGATGTCATACAGGTTGATGGCGCGCGGGTTGCCGCCGGACTCCCGGATGATGTTGCGGTGAATGCCCTCGTAGGAGCCGGGGATGCCCTTCTGCTTCATGATGTCGAGGGACTCCCGGATCCAGCCGTCGAGGTTGTCCGGGTAGGTCTTCTTCTCGGCGGCGACCGTCTCGATGCGCGCGGCGGAGCGGCTCGCGGCCTGCTTGACGGCGCGCTCCTTGGCGGCCTTCGCCTCGGCGGCCTTGGCCTCGGCCGCCTTCTTCGCGGCGGCCTCTTCCGCCGCCTTCTTCTTCGCGGCCTCCGCCGCGGCCTTCTTCTCGGCGGCCTCTTGCTTGGCCTGCTTGTCGGCGAGCGCGGACTGCTTCACCAGGGCCTCGTGGTGGGCCTGGGCGTCGGCCTTCTGGGACGTGAGGGCGACGGGCTTGTTCGGCAGGTCCTGGGCCGTCGTCTTGGCGTCCGCGCCGCCGCCGGGGACGACTGCGAAGGCTATGGCGGCCGCACCGGCGGCAGCGATTCCGGCGGCGGAGTACTTGTGCGTCTTGTTGAGACGGGCGTAGCCGGGGATGTTGGGCAGGGGCATGGCGGAGTAGACCTCTTCCAATCGCTTGAGTCGCAGGCCAAATCGGCGCGCAGAGCGCCGTTCCTGGATCTACGGCGCCGTGCGACTGGGGGAAATTCTTAGCTGCCGCAAAAAGCTGTCGCAAAGGCGTGACATACGATGCTGCTTAGTGGATAAGTAGGCCGCTCATGCCCATGCGAACGGCCGTCATCCCCGCTCAGTCGCCTATGAAACGTCCACTAAGCACGTTCGTAAGTGATTTAGGTCGTGTGTCCGGGCTCACATCGCGGAGCTTCTCATATTGCGCGCTGTGCCCACGCAAATGCTCAGGGTGTTTGTTTTTTCCACCCCCGCAACAGCCCCTTTGGGGGTCCTGTGTGCGCCGTTCGACCTAGGGCTCAGGTCTTATCAGGTGGCCGCCGACCGGCCGATATACCCGCCGGATGGCGGGTGGGTACGGTAATGGCCATGACGAAAGGACGGGGCGGTGGACCCGGGGCCGGGCTGAGTCGGGTGAGCGGTGCGCTGCTCGCCATGAGCCGACATCTGGAGGTCCGTGATGTCCTAAAGACCATCGTTGTGTCCGCCCGTGAGCTGCTCGATGCGGAGTATGCCGCTCTGGGGGTCTCCGATGATCACGGAGGTTTCGCCCAGTTCGTAGTAGATGGGGTGAGCGACGAGCAGTGGAAGGCCATCGGGCCGCTGCCCCGGCAGCACGGCATTCTCGCCGCCATGCTCAAGGACGCAACCCCGCAGCGACTCGCCGATGTGCGACGTGATGTCCGTTTTGAGGGATGGCCATCAGCTCATCCGGAAATGTCGGATTTCTTGGGTCTTCCCATTGCCGATGGCGATGAAGTTCTCGGCGCGGTATTCCTCGCCAACAAACGATGCCCCAAGCCCGAGGGCGGCTGCGGTTTCACCGCCGAGGACGAGGAGCTGCTGGCCATCCTGGCCCAGCACGCCGCCATCGCCCTGACCAACGCCCGCCTCTACGAGCGCAGCCGCGAGCTCACCATCGCCGGCGAGCGGGCCAGGCTCGCCCATGAACTGCACGACGCCGTCTCCCAGAAGCTCTTCTCGCTGCGGCTGACCGCCCAGGCCGCCACGGCCCTGGTGGACCGCGACCCCGACCGGGCCAAGGACGAGCTCCAGCAGATCGCCCTCCTCGCCGCCGAGGCCACCGACGAGCTGCGCTCCGCCGTCGTGGAGCTGCGCCCCGCCGCCCTCGACGAGGACGGCCTCGTGGCGACCCTGAGGACACAGGTGCAGGTGCTCGACCGGGCCCACTCCGCCCAGGTCACCTTCGCCTGCCACGGCGTGCGGGCGCTGCCCGCCGCCCAGGAGGGGGCGGTGCTGCGGGTGGCCCAGGAGGCCCTGCACAACGCGCTGCGCCACGCCGACGCACGGCAGGTCGACGTCACCCTCACCCGGCACGGCCAGGGCGCCCGGCTCCGCGTCGCCGACGACGGCACGGGATTCGACCCCTCGGCCGTCCGGCGCGCCGGGCGCCACCTCGGTCTGGTGTCGATGCGGGACCGGGCCGGCGGCGTCGGTGGCCGGCTGACGGTGGAGTCGGCGCCCGGCAAGGGCACCGTGATCGAGATGGAGGTGCCCGGTGGCTGACCCCGGACGGATTCGGGTGCTGCTCGTCGACGACCACCAGGTGGTGCGGCGCGGCCTGCGGACCTTTCTCCAGGTCCAGGACGACATCGAGGTCGTCGGCGAGGCGTCGGACGGCGAGGAGGGCGTCGCCCGCGCCGAGGAGCTGCGTCCCGACGTCGTCCTCATGGACGTGAAGATGCCCGGCCTCGACGGCATCGAGGCGCTGCGCACCCTGCGCGACCTCGACAACGCCGCCCGGGTGCTGATCGTGACCAGCTTCACCGAGAAGCGCACCGTGGTCCCCGCCCTGCGCGCGGGCGCCGCGGGCTATGTCTACAAGGACGTGGACCCCGAGGCGCTCGCCCGCGCCATCCGGTCCGTCCACTCCGGGCATGTGCTGCTCCAGCCCGAGGTGGCCCTCGCGCTGCTCTCCCAGGAGGAGGGCGGCGGCCAGGGGCGCGGCGGCTCACTCACCGAGCGGGAGCGTGAGGTGCTGGCGCTCATCGCGGACGGCCGGTCCAACCGGGAGATCGCCCGGGCACTGGTGCTGTCCGAAAAGACCGTGAAGACCCATGTGTCCAACATTCTTATGAAATTGGACCTCGCCGACCGTACTCAGGCCGCGCTCTGGGCCGTACGGCACGGGATTGGGGCATGAACAGCGTTTCTCCGTGAAATCACACCAACGGGTGGCTATCACTCGAACAGCGCAACTCGTCATCAGCCAGGCCGTTTTTCACGGCGTACCGCGGCGGACCGCCGCGGTGACGCGCTGATGATGAAGGGTCTTGCCAAGTGAAGAACATCAAGAGGTTCGCTGCCATCACCATCACGGCCGGCGGACTCGCCGTCGCCGGTGCCGGTGTCGCCACCGCCCAGGGCCCCTGGGCCGACGGTGGGGCCACGATGTCCCCGGGTGTCGTCTCCGGCAACAACATTCAGGCGCCCGTCCACGTGCCCGTGAACTTCTGCGGCAACACCATCTCGGTCATCGGGTCCATGAACCCGGCGCTCGGCACCCCCTGCGGCGGCTGACCGCCACCCTGGCTCATGCCCGACGCACCACCGGCCGGCCCCGGAGGCACCCGCCTCCGGGGCCGGCCCCATGACATCCCCCGGGAAGGCCGGAGACCGCCAGGGAAGCGCAGGGGCCCCCGGGCTGGTCAAGCCCCCCGGGATGGTCAAGCCCCCCCCGGGAACAGAGTCCGCCCGCGGGGAAGCCCAGGGACCCTCCGGGGAGCGTCGGAGACCTCCCCGGGAACGCCAGAGACCCCCCGGGGAAGCCAAGAGCCCCCAGGGCAACTCAGAGACCGCCCCGCTCCCGCTCCTCCACATACGCGTTGTACGCCGCCACCTGCGCCCGCCGCGAGGTGCGCTCCACCGGCCGCAGCGCCTCGGTCCGCGCTGTGATCTCCGACGCACTCACCGCACCGCCGTGCTCCCGGCCGTCCCCGCCCGCCATAGAGGCGATGTCCACCAGCGCACCCACCCGCTGCGCCAGCTCCAGCACCCGGATGGCCCGCGGCGGATAGCCCGGGGCCAGCACCTCGCGCCCCCGCTCGGCCCGCGCCCGATACGCCTCCAGGGCCGCCTCGGCCACCGGGCCCGCCCCGGCCACATTCAGCCGCGACAGCACCTCCGTGGCCTCCCGCAGCGCCTCGGCCAGCTCCCGCTCGGCCTCGCTCAGCGACGGCACATCGGCCGGCGGCGCCTCCCGCACGCTCTGGCACCGCCACACCACCTCGATGTGCTGATCGCCCTCGGGCCCGGCCGCCGACACCTCGGGCACCAGGCCGAGCGCCGCGCCTGTGGCGATCACCGCCTCACCCGCGTCCAGCGCCTGGGCGTTGAACTCCGGCGGACCGCTCAGCCCCAGGGGATGCCCCGCTATGGGCAGCGCCACCCGCAGCCCCTTGGCCCCGAGCGCCCGCAGCCGCCCCAGCGCCAGCGTGAGCCCCACCGGCCCGGACTCCCCCGGAAGCCCGGCCACCCGGTGCGACGCGTCCTCATCCGCGATGCGATGCGCCGCCTCGTCCGGAGAGACAAGTCCGGCGATAAGGGCATTTCCCCAAGCTGCGAGGCGCCCTGAACGTGGTTCATCGAGCATGGCACCAGCCTAAGGACTGGCACCGACAACGTGTGGCGTAGGTTTTCCTCAGGGGGCTGCGCCCACAGGCGCACGCACGACTCGAGACTGCAATGGGAGACAACGCGCTCATGAGCGAGGTTCTGGAGCTGCTGGACGTATCGGTGGTCCGCGATGGGCGGGCTCTGGTGGACGAGGTCTCCTGGTCGATCAAAGAAGGCGAGCGCTGGGTCATCCTCGGCCCCAACGGTGCCGGTAAGACCACCCTCCTCAACCTCGCCTCGAGCTACCTCTTCCCGAGCGCCGGGAACGCCCGCATCCTCGGCGAGCGGCTCGGCCGCGTCGACGTCTTCGAACTGCGCCCGCGCATCGGCGTGGCGGGCATCGCCATGGCCGAGAAGCTGCCGCGCAGCCAGACCGTCCTGCAGACCGTCCTCACCGCCGCCTACGGCATGACCGCCCACTGGCAGGAGGACTACGACGCGGTCGACGAGACCCGCGCCCGCGCCTTCCTCGACCGCCTCGGCATGACCGACTACCTCGACCGGAAGTTCGGCACCCTCTCCGAGGGCGAGCGCAAGCGCACGCTCATCGCCCGCGCCATGATGACCGACCCCGAGCTGCTGCTCCTCGACGAGCCCGCGGCCGGACTCGACCTCGGCGGCCGCGAGGACCTCGTCCGCCGCCTCGGACGGCTCGCCCGCGACCCGCTCGCCCCGTCGATGATCATGGTGACACATCATGTCGAGGAAATCCCCCCCGGCTTCACCCATGTTCTGATGATCCGCCAGGGCAAGGTGCTCACCGCCGGCCCGGTCGAGACCGAACTGACCTCCCGTAACCTCTCCCGCTGCTTCGGACTCCCGCTGGTCGTCGAGCGCCACGGCGAACGCTGGACCGCCCAGGGCCTGCCGCTGGCCTGATGTCCGCCCCCTGCGCCCGCCGTGCCACCGGCAGGTGATCCGCGCACTGTCCCCGGGGAGCGGCGACAACTACCATGACCATGTGGATCCATGGGTGTGGTGGCTGATCGCCGCCGTAGGACTGGGTATCCCGCTCGTACTGACCGCGATGCCCGAATTCGGGATGGTCGCCGTCGGTGCCGTGGCCGGTGCCATCACCGACGCGCTCGGCGGCGGCATAGTGCTCCAAGTTGTCGTCTTCTGCGCCGTCTCGGTCGCGCTGGTCGCGGTCGTGCGCCCGATGGCGGTCCGCAGCCGCCGTCAGCAACCCGAGCTGCGCAGCGGCATCGAAGCGCTGAAAGGGCGTCAGGCCGTCGTCCTCGCACGCGTCGACGACAGCGGCGGCGGCCGCATCAAGCTCGCGGGCGAAGTGTGGTCCGCGCGCTCGCTCGACCCCGGCCAGGCGTACGAACCCGGGCAGCAGGTCGACGTGGTGGAGATCGACGGTGCGACGGCCGTCGTCATGTAGACGCCGTACCGGGAGTGTCCTACCAAGAGTTGAGGGCGCCCCGGTTGAGCTGCGGAGTCGACCATGGATCTGACAGACTCCACCCTCGGGAACCGCCAGACCTGATCATCCCGACCATCCGAATCACCGCATGAAGGGCACGGGGAGCCGCTGTGGAACCGATCATCATCGTCCTGATCATCCTCGTGGTGCTGGTGTTCATCGCACTGATCAAGACGATCCAGGTCATCCCACAGGCCAGCGCCGCCATCGTGGAGCGATTCGGGCGCTACACCCGCACCCTCAACGCGGGCCTCAACATCGTCGTCCCGTTCATCGACTCGATCCGCAACCGGGTCGACCTCCGTGAACAGGTCGTGCCCTTCCCCCCGCAGCCGGTGATCACCCAGGACAACCTGGTCGTGAATATCGACACCGTCATCTACTACCAGGTCACCGACGCCCGGGCCGCCACCTACGAAGTCGCCAGCTACATCCAGGCGATCGAGCAGCTCACCGTCACCACCCTGCGGAACATCATCGGTGGCATGGACCTCGAGCGCACCCTGACCTCCCGCGAGGAGATCAACGCGGCGCTGCGCGGCGTCCTCGACGAGGCCACCGGCAAGTGGGGCATCCGCGTCAACCGCGTCGAGCTCAAGGCCATCGAGCCGCCCACCTCCATCCAGGACTCGATGGAGAAGCAGATGCGCGCCGACCGTGACAAGCGCGCCGCCATCCTCCAGGCCGAAGGTGTCCGGCAGTCCGAGATCCTGCGCGCCGAGGGTGAGAAGCAGTCCGCGATCCTGCGGGCCGAGGGTGAGTCCAAGGCCGCCGCGCTGCGCGCCGAGGGCGAGGCCCAGGCGATCCGTACGGTCTTCGAGTCCATCCACGCCGGGGACCCGGACCAGAAGCTGCTCTCCTACCAGTACCTCCAGATGCTGCCGAAGATCGCCGAGGGCGACGCCAACAAGCTCTGGATCGTGCCCAGCGAGATCGGCGACGCCCTCAAGGGCCTCGGCGGGGCCATGGGCAACTTCGGCCCGCTGACCGGCGGCGGAAACGGCGGTGGCACCCCCGCCGCCACCGGTAAGGAGCCCGCCCCGCGCCGCGAACAGCCCACGATCGACTGACGGACGGCGACGGGACGGGCCCTCCGGCACCGGGGACGGCCCGCCGGCGCTCCCTGCCGGGCCCCTACGGGACGAACCCGGGGCTAGGCAGGAAGCGCCAGCCACTCCGGCAGCGCGTCCCGCTCCGCCGCCCCCAGGGCCAGCAGCAGCGCATCCGAAGGCGTCGGCTCGAACGGCGCCTTCAGCAGCCGCATCCCCGCCTGCTCCGGAGTCCGGTCCGCCTTACGGTGGTTGTCCTCCGCACAGGAGGCCACCGTATTCAGCCAGGTGTCGCCGCCCCCGCGCGACCGCGGCACCACATGGTCCACGGTCGTCGCCCGGCGGCCGCAGTACCCGCAGCGGTGCTGGTCCCGGACCAGCACCCCGCGCCGCGACCACGGGGCACGTCTTCGGAACGGCACCCGCACATAGCGGCACAGCCGGATCACCCGCGGCAGCGGCAGATCGATGTCCGCGGCCCGCACCCGCAGCCCCGGGTGGGCGTGTTCGACGACGGCCTTGTCCTGGAGGACCAGCACCACGGCGCGCCGCAGCGTCACCGTCGCCAGCGGCTCGAAGCTCGCGTTCAGAACCAGCGTCTCGCGCATCCCGACCACCCCCGCGTCCCGGTATCCCGGCCCCGCGCCTGGAATGGGCGGGGCCGGGATCAACTCTGGCCGGGAGCCTGGCCGAGAACAACGCAATTTCGCCGCGTCAGCCCGCGGCCGGCACCTCGTACTCCCCGATCAACTGGGCACGCCCCAGCGTGTGGAACCGCAGATTGAAGCCGACCACCGCGGGCGAGGCGTCCGCGTCCGGGCCCAGCTTCTCCGCGTCCACCGCGTACACGGTGAACACATAGCGGTGCGGACCGTCCCCCGGCGGCGGCGCGGCCCCGCCGAAGTCACGGGTCCCGTAGTCGTTGCGCGCCTGCACGGCACCCTCGGGCAGGCCCGTGAAGTCGCCACTGCCCGCACCCACCGGAAGCTCGGTGACCGTGGCCGGGATGTCGAACAACACCCAGTGCCAGAAGCCGCTGCCGGTCGGCGCGTCCGGGTCGAAGCAGGTGACGGCGAAGCTCTTCGTACCCTCCGGGAATCCCTCCCAGCGCAGCTGCGGAGAGGTGTTCCCCTCCGCCTGCACCTGGGCGGACTTGAGCGTGCCGCCCGGTTGCACATCGTCGCTCACCACCGTGAACGACGGCACCGGCGGATGGAAGTCATGGGGGAGCGGCGGCCGGTTCTGCTCGGACACGTCGAGAACCTCCTGAGGTTGCGGTGGATCATCTCCGCGGCCAGCCTAACGAGACCGCCAGACGGCGGGCTGGCACCATGGCGCCCATGACCGGCCCCACCCTCGCCCTCCACCTGCGCCTCGACGGCGTGACGGACAAGGACGGCTTCCTCGACCGCTGCGCCCGGGACCTGCGCTTTCCCGACTGGTACGGGCGCAACTGGGACGCCCTTGCCGACTGCCTCACGGATCTGTCCTGGTGGGCCGAGGGCCGCGAGCCCAGCGGCTGTCTGCTGGACATCCAGGGCTGGCTCGCCTTCCGCGACGCGGACCCCGACGCCGCCGCGATCGCGGCGGACATCCTGGCCGACGCGGAGGTCTACTGGGCGACGCAGGGACGGCCCCTGGTGGTGCGCTACGACGACGGCCCCTGACACCCGACGCACGACGCACCACACGCCGACATGCGACGCGGGGCGTGCACCGACCTGCCGTCGATGCACGCCCCGCGCGGAAGTCCGGCCCAGGGGAGGGTGAACCTCAGAACCAGTTGCGCTTGCCGCCGACCTGGGCGAGCCACTGGTTCAGATACGCGGCCCAGTCGGTGTCCTGGAAGGTCGCCAGGTTCATCGTGAACGACCGGTAGGTGTCACTGCCCTCGGTGAACAGCCCCGGCTTCTTGTCCATCTCCAGCACCACGTCCATCTCGCGGTCGTCCGCGACGAAGGACAACTCCACCTGGTTCAGCCCCCGGTACTGCTCCGGGGCGTAGAACTCGATCTCCTGGTAGAAGGGCAGCCGCTGCCGGGTCCCACGAATGTGCCCCTGCTCCAGGTCGGCGCCCTTGAACCGGAAGCCGAGCGAGCCGAAGGCGTCCAGGATCGCCTGCTGGGCGGGGAGCGGATGCACATTGACCGGGTCCAGATCGCCCGAGTCCACCGCGCGCGCGATCGCCAGCTCCGTGGTGACCCCCACGTTCATACCGGTCAGGTGCCGGCCCAGGAACATGGTGATCGGGGTCTCCCACGGGATCTCCAGGCCGAACTGCACCGCGTGCACCGCACCCGGCTGAAGCTCGAACGCGCCACCCAACTGCTGCCGGGTGAACTCCACGTTCCGCTTGAACTCCTGGTCGTCCCGCTCCACCTCGACCCGCGCCTGCAGGCCGACCGAGAGCGCCTCGATCTGCTGCGCGACCGAGCCGCCCTGGATCCGGACCTCGCCCTGCACGATGCCGCCCGGGACGACATTCTCCTCGGTCAGTACCGTCTCCACCGAAGCGCCACCGGCACCCAGACTCGCGAGCAGCTTCTTGAAGCCCATGTTCTCCCTCTCAAGGACGCGACTGCGTCTTGACTCGATCGCACTCGATCGCTGTTGACACCTAGGAACGCGAAACAGCCGTGAGCGGTTCCGCAGCTCATACCCTTCCAGCGGACCGGTGCCGCCTCCAACCACCGGTTCATATCTCTTCCACTACGCTCGGGCCGCGTGACAGCAGGACCTGACCGCGAGCCCCTCGACCGTTCCTTCTTCGACCGACCCGTTCTCGAGGTCGCGCCCGATCTCCTGGGCCGCCTCCTGGTGCGGCGCACCCCGGACGGACCGATCGAATTGCGCCTGACCGAGGTCGAGGCATACGCGGGCCCGGCCGACCCCGGCTCGCATGCCTACCGTGGCCGCACCGAGCGGAACGCCGTGATGTTCGGCCCCCCGGGTCATGCGTATGTCTACTTCACCTACGGCATGTGGCACTGCCTCAACCTGGTCTGCGGACCGGAGGACCATCCCAGCGGGGTGCTGCTGCGCGCGGGCGAGGTACGGCACGGCCATGAGTGGGCCCATCAGCGCAGGCCGAAGGCGCGTAACGACCATGAGCTGGCCAAGGGCCCGGCCCGGCTGGCCACCGCCCTCGGAGTGGACCGTCGGCTGGACGGCAGCGATGTCTGCGCGGGCACCGATGCCCCGCTGTCCATACTCACCGGCCACCCCGCCCGGCCCGAGCAGATCCTCAGCGGTCCGCGCACCGGTGTGGGCGGCGAGGGCGCAACTCACCCCTGGCGCTTCTGGATCGACGGCGAGCCCTCGGTCAGCCCCTACCGGGCTCACACCCCGCGTCGCCGGAATGCGACGCGCCGTCAGGTCGGAACTTGACTCTGCTGGACGGGACGCCTAACGTAGCCCGAGCCGCTTGAGACGGGCAGCGCTGTCGGCACGATCGCGAGATCGAGTCACCGCGGCCCCAGAGCGGCCAACCACTGACGACAACTCCCGAACAGGGTCCTATTTCGCTGCGCGAAATCAGACCCGGGGCTCCGATTAGGAGCTGAGCGGGAAATTGGCTAAAGTAGTGGACACGCCGGAAGGCGCGAAAGACCCCGCTCCAGCAGGGGGCCGGAAACGGAATTCGGACCGGAAACGGAACGGAAAACGGATCTGGTAAGGTTGGAAACACCGAAGGGAAGCGCCCGGAGAAACCGGTGAAACGGTTTCGAAGGAAGCGTCCGTTCCTTGAGAACTCAACAGCGTGCCAAAAGTCAACGCCAGATATGTTGATACCCCGTCCATCTCGGACGAGGTTCCTTTGGAAAAATACACAGCGAGGACGCTGTGAGCGGACTGGATTATTCCTCCGGTCTGCTCCGCTCTCGTGACTGTGTCACCGGGATATCCCGGAAGCATTCACGGAGAGTTTGATCCTGGCTCAGGACGAACGCTGGCGGCGTGCTTAACACATGCAAGTCGAACGATGAACCGGTTTCGGCCGGGGATTAGTGGCGAACGGGTGAGTAACACGTGGGCAATCTGCCCTGCACTCTGGGACAAGCCCTGGAAACGGGGTCTAATACCGGATACGACACGCTCCCGCATGGGATGCGTGTGGAAAGCTCCGGCGGTGCAGGATGAGCCCGCGGCCTATCAGCTTGTTGGTGGGGTGATGGCCTACCAAGGCGACGACGGGTAGCCGGCCTGAGAGGGCGACCGGCCACACTGGGACTGAGACACGGCCCAGACTCCTACGGGAGGCAGCAGTGGGGAATATTGCACAATGGGCGAAAGCCTGATGCAGCGACGCCGCGTGAGGGATGACGGCCTTCGGGTTGTAAACCTCTTTCAGCAGGGAAGAAGCGAGAGTGACGGTACCTGCAGAAGAAGCGCCGGCTAACTACGTGCCAGCAGCCGCGGTAATACGTAGGGCGCAAGCGTTGTCCGGAATTATTGGGCGTAAAGAGCTCGTAGGCGGCTTGTCGCGTCGGATGTGAAAGCCCGGGGCTTAACTCCGGGTCTGCATTCGATACGGGCAGGCTAGAGTTCGGTAGGGGAGATCGGAATTCCTGGTGTAGCGGTGAAATGCGCAGATATCAGGAGGAACACCGGTGGCGAAGGCGGATCTCTGGGCCGATACTGACGCTGAGGAGCGAAAGCGTGGGGAGCGAACAGGATTAGATACCCTGGTAGTCCACGCCGTAAACGTTGGGAACTAGGTGTGGGCGACATTCCACGTCGTCCGCGCCGCAGCTAACGCATTAAGTTCCCCGCCTGGGGAGTACGGCCGCAAGGCTAAAACTCAAAGGAATTGACGGGGGCCCGCACAAGCGGCGGAGCATGTGGCTTAATTCGACGCAACGCGAAGAACCTTACCAAGGCTTGACATACACCGGAAACATCCAGAGATGGGTGCCCCCTTGTGGTCGGTGTACAGGTGGTGCATGGCTGTCGTCAGCTCGTGTCGTGAGATGTTGGGTTAAGTCCCGCAACGAGCGCAACCCTTGTTCTGTGTTGCCAGCGGGTTATGCCGGGGACTCACAGGAGACTGCCGGGGTCAACTCGGAGGAAGGTGGGGACGACGTCAAGTCATCATGCCCCTTATGTCTTGGGCTGCACACGTGCTACAATGGCCGGTACAATGAGCTGCGAAGCCGTGAGGTGGAGCGAATCTCAAAAAGCCGGTCTCAGTTCGGATTGGGGTCTGCAACTCGACCCCATGAAGTCGGAGTCGCTAGTAATCGCAGATCAGCATTGCTGCGGTGAATACGTTCCCGGGCCTTGTACACACCGCCCGTCACGTCACGAAAGTCGGTAACACCCGAAGCCGGTGGCCCAACCCTTGTGGGGGGAGCCGTCGAAGGTGGGACTGGCGATTGGGACGAAGTCGTAACAAGGTAGCCGTACCGGAAGGTGCGGCTGGATCACCTCCTTTCTAAGGAGCGCATAGCCGACTGCGAGCGCATGTCTCGCACGGTTTGCTCATGGGTGGAACGTTGACTATTCGGCACAGTCCTTCGTGTGATGACCGCTAGTACTGCCCCTCGGGGCGTGGAACACGGCTCGGAACACAGGACGGTGTCGGGCACGCTGTTGGGTGTCTGAGGGAATGAACCCTCGACAGGCCGGAGTCCATGCAGTTTGTGGATGACTGGTCGTTGCTTGAGAACTGCACAGTGGACGCGAGCATCTGTGGCCAAGTTTTTAAGGGCGCACGGTGGATGCCTTGGCACCAGGAACCGATGAAGGACGTGGGAGGCCGCGATAGGCCCCGGGGAGCTGTCAACCGAGCTTTGATCCGGGGGTGTCCGAATGGGGAAACCCGGCAGTCGTCATGGGCTGTCACCCATACCTGAACACATAGGGTATGTGGAGGGAACGCGGGGAAGTGAAACATCTCAGTACCCGCAGGAAGAGAAAACAACCGTGATTCCGGGAGTAGTGGCGAGCGAAACCGGATGAGGCCAAACCGTATGTGTGTGATACCCGGCAGGGGTTGCGCATACGGGGTTGTGGGAATGAGCTTCAGTCGTCTGCCGGCGACTGGGCAAGTCAGAAACCATTGCGATAGGCGAAGGACATGCGAAAGGTCCGGCATAGAGGGTAAGACCCCCGTAGCTGAAATCGTGATGGCTTGCTTGCTCATCTCCCAAGTAGCACGGGGCCCGAGAAATCCCGTGTGAATCTGGCGGGACCACCCGCTAAGCCTAAATATTCCCTGGTGACCGATAGCGGATAGTACCGTGAGGGAATGGTGAAAAGTACCGCGGGAGCGGAGTGAAATAGTACCTGAAACCGTGTGCCTACAAGCCGTGGGAGCGTCGGACATCAGCTTGCTGGTGTCTCGTGACTGCGTGCCTTTTGAAGAATGAGCCTGCGAGTTTGCGGTGTGTTGCGAGGTTAACCCGTGTGGGGAAGCCGTAGCGAAAGCGAGTCCGAATAGGGCGGTAGAGTAGCGCGCTCAAGACCCGAAGCGGAGTGATCTAGCCATGGGCAGGTTGAAGCGGAGGTAAGACTTCGTGGAGGACCGAACCCACCAGGGTTGAAAACCTGGGGGATGACCTGTGGTTAGGGGTGAAAGGCCAATCAAACTCCGTGATAGCTGGTTCTCCCCGAAATGCATTTAGGTGCAGCGTCGTGTGTTTCTTGCCGGAGGTAGAGCACTGGATAGGCGATGGGCCCTACCGGGTTACTGACCTTAGCCAAACTCCGAATGCCGGTAAGTGAGAGCGCGGCAGTGAGACTGTGGGGGATAAGCTCCATGGTCGAGAGGGAAACAGCCCAGAGCATCGACTAAGGCCCCTAAGCGTACGCTAAGTGGGAAAGGATGTGGAGTCGCAGAGACAACCAGGAGGTTGGCTTAGAAGCAGCCATCCTTGAAAGAGTGCGTAATAGCTCACTGGTCAAGTGATTCCGCGCCGACAATGTAGCGGGGCTCAAGCGTACCGCCGAAGTCGTGTCATTGCAGCATGAGGTCCAACGACCGCTGTGATGGGTAGGGGAGCGTCGTGTGCCGGGTGAAGCAGCCGTGTAAGCGAGTTGTGGATGGTTCACGAGTGAGAATGCAGGCATGAGTAGCGATACACACGTGGGAAACGTGTGCGCCGATTGACTAAGGGTTCCTGGGTCAAGCTGATCTGCCCAGGGTAAGTCGGGACCTAAGGCGAGGCCGACAGGCGTAGTCGATGGACAACCGGTTGATATTCCGGTACCCGCTTTGAAGCGCCAACGTCGAACCAGGCGATGCTAAGTCCGTGAAGCCGCCCCGGAGCCTTCGGGCAAAGGGGAGTGGTGGAGCCGACGGACCAGACCTGTAGTAGGTGAGTGATGGGGTGACGCAGGAAGGTAGTCCAGCCCGGGCGGTGGTTGTCCCGGGGTAAGGGTGTAGCCCGAGGGGTAGGTAAATCCGTCCCTCATGTGGGTGAGACCTGATGCCGAGCCGATTGTGGTGAAGTGGATGATCCTATGCTGTCGAGAAAAGCCTCTAGCGAGTTTCATGGCGGCCCGTACCCTAAACCGACTCAGGTGGTCAGGTAGAGAATACCGAGGCGTTCGGGTGAACTATGGTTAAGGAACTCGGCAAAATGCCCCCGTAACTTCGGGAGAAGGGGGGCCATTGCTGGTGATCACCCTTGCGGTGTGAGCCGGTGGTGGCCGCAGAGACCAGCGAGAAGCGACTGTTTACTAAAAACACAGGTCCGTGCGAAGCCGTAAGGCGATGTATACGGACTGACGCCTGCCCGGTGCTGGAACGTTAAGGGGACCGGTTAGTCACATTTCGGTGTGGCGAAGCTGAGAACTTAAGCGCCAGTAAACGGCGGTGGTAACTATAACCATCCTAAGGTAGCGAAATTCCTTGTCGGGTAAGTTCCGACCTGCACGAATGGCGTAACGACTTCTCGACTGTCTCAACCATAGGCCCGGTGAAATTGCACTACGAGTAAAGATGCTCGTTTCGCGCAGCAGGACGGAAAGACCCCGGGACCTTTACTATAGCTTGATATTGGTGTTCGGTTCGGCTTGTGTAGGATAGGTGGGAGACTGTGAACTCTGGACGCCAGTTCAGGGGGAGTCATTGTTGAAATACCACTCTGGTCGTGCTGGATGTCTAACCTGGGTCCGTGATCCGGATCAGGGACAGTGTCTGGTGGGTAGTTTAACTGGGGCGGTTGCCTCCTAAAGGGTAACGGAGGCGCCCAAAGGTTCCCTCAGCCTGGTTGGCAATCAGGTGTTGAGTGTAAGTGCACAAGGGAGCTTGACTGTGAGACCGACGGGTCGAGCAGGGACGAAAGTCGGGACTAGTGATCCGGCGGTGGCTTGTGGAAGCGCCGTCGCTCAACGGATAAAAGGTACCCCGGGGATAACAGGCTGATCTTCCCCAAGAGTCCATATCGACGGGATGGTTTGGCACCTCGATGTCGGCTCGTCGCATCCTGGGGCTGGAGTCGGTCCCAAGGGTTGGGCTGTTCGCCCATTAAAGCGGTACGCGAGCTGGGTTTAGAACGTCGTGAGACAGTTCGGTCCCTATCCGCTGTGCGCGTAGGAGTCTTGAGAAGGGCTGTCCCTAGTACGAGAGGACCGGGACGGACGAACCTCTGGTGTGCCAGTTGTTCTGCCAAGGGCATGGCTGGTTGGCTACGTTCGGGAGGGATAACCGCTGAAAGCATCTAAGCGGGAAGCCTGCTTCGAGATGAGGACTCCCACCCACTTGATGGGTTAAGGCTCCCAGTAGACGACTGGGTTGATAGGCCAGATATGGAAGCCGGGTAACCGGTGGAGTTGACTGGTACTAATAGGCCGAGGGCTTGTCCTCAGATGCTCGCGTCCACTGTGTGGTTCCCGGGTTGCGAACAGTCGCACCGGTGAATCAGTTCCACTTGACTTAATTGAAGAGTGTGCTTGTTCGCTAGAACCCGATAGGGTTTCGGTGGTCATTGCGTTAGGGAAACGCCCGGTTACATTCCGAACCCGGAAGCTAAGCCTTTCAGCGCCGATGGTACTGCAGGGGGGACCCTGTGGGAGAGTAGGACGCCGCCGAACAATCTTTGAAGGACCCTTGGTCCCAGCGTGCATGCTGGGACCAAGGGTCCTTTTTGTTTTTGCTGGGCCCGCATCGGTGTGACCGGTGCGGGAGAATGGCTGCAGTACATGAAGACAGGAGTCACGCCGATGTCCACCAACTCTCCCGACGACCGGTCGGGCCGCGAGCCGCGGCGCCGGGACGCCGGCGACCGGCGGGACGTCCGCGGTTCGGGACCGCGCCGCGATGGCGATCGTGGTGGTTTCCGGCGTGATGACCGCCGTGACGAGCGGCGTGATGACCGGCCGCGCGGGCCGCGCCGCGATGATGACCGTGGTGGCTTCCGCCGCGACGACCGTCGCGATGACCGCCGGGACGACCGCAGGGATGACCGCCGAGGCGATCGTCGCGACGATCGCCGGGATGATCGCAGGGACGACCGGCCGCGGGGGCCGCGTCGGGACGATGACCGCGGAGGCCGCCCCGGTGGCTATGTGCGCCGCGACGACCGGGGCGCGGGCGGCCGTCCCACCGGACGCTACGAGCGTCGGGACGATCGGCGCGACGACCGCCGGGACGAGCGCCCGGGCGGGCCGCGCAGGGACGACGACCGCGGCGGGTTCCGTCGGGACGACCGTGGTGGCTTCCGTCAGGGGCAGGGCGGTTTCCGCCGGGACCGTGACGATCGGCCGGGCTTCCGCCGGGACGACGACCGCGGTGGCTACCGGCGTGATGACCGCCGTGACGACCGTCGCGACGACCGGCCGGGCGGCCCGCGTCGGGATGACGACCGTGGTGGCTTCCGCCGCGATGACCGCGACCGTGGCGGCCGGAGCGGCGGCTATGAGCGCCGGGACGACCGGCCTTCGCACCGGCGTGACGACGACCGTGGCGGGTTCCGCCGTGACGATCGCCGGGATGAGCGCCGTGACGACCGGCGGGACGAGCGGCCCTCGTACCGCCGTGACGACGACCGCGGCGGGTTCCGTGGTGGAGACCGTCGTACGGACGATCGTGGTGGGTTCCGCCGGGATGACCGTCGCGACGAGCGGCCCAGCGGGCCGCGCCGCGACGACGATCGTGGTGGGTTCCGTCGTGACGATCGTCGGGACGACCGGCGTGATGATCGGCCGCGTGGGCCGCGGCGCGATGACCGGGACGGTGGCTTCCGGGGTGGTCGGGACGACCGCGGGCCGCGTCGTCCGTACGGTCAGGGCGGGGGCCGTGACGACCGTCGCTCCGGCGGCGGTGGTTTCAAGCGCCGTGACGACCGCGGCGGGGGCTACGGCCGCCGTGACGACCGCACGGGCGGCTACGGGCGCCGCGATGAGCGTGGCAGGGACCGCGACCGCGAGCCGATCAAGCGGCTGCCGATCCCCGACGACGTCACCGGCGAGGAGATCGACAAGAGCGTGCGGCAGGAGCTGATGAGCCTGCCGAAGACCCTCGCCGAGGACGTCGCCAGGAACCTGGTCATGGTCGCCAAGTTGCTGGACGACGAGCCCGAGCAGGCGTACCAGTACGCGCGCGTCGCCCTGCGGCTCGCCTCCCGGGTCGCCGCCGTGCGCGAGGCCGCGGGCTTCGCCTCGTACGCCGTCGGGAAGTACTCCGAGGCGCTCGCGGAGTTCCGCGCGGCGCGCCGGATGACCGGCAACTCCGACCTGTGGCCGGTGATGGCCGACTGTGAGCGCGGCATGGGCCGTCCCGAGCGGGCGCTGGCCATGGCCGGTGAGCCGGAGGTGCAGAAGCTGGACCGGGCCGGTCAGGTCGAGATGCGGATGGTGGCCGCCGGTGCCCGGCGGGATATGGGCCAGGCCGACGCTGCCGTGGTCACCCTGCAGAGCCCGGAGTTGGCCTCGCATTCCATCCAGCCGTGGACCGCCCGGCTGCGTTATGCGTATGCCGACGCGCTGCTGGCGGTCGGGCGTGAGGACGAGGCCCGCGAGTGGTTCGCCAAGGCGCTCGAGGCGGATCAGGGCGGGACCACGGACGCGTCGGACCGGCTCGCCGAGCTGGACGGCGTCGAGTTCGTGGACGCCCTCGACCCCGAGCAGGAGGCGGACGACGCCCTCAAGCCGGTTGCGGAGTCCACGGTCGAGGAGCCCAAGGCCGACGTGCCCGCGGTCGAAGAGGTCGAAGAGGCCGAGGCTGACGAGGAGCCCGAGGACGCCGAGGACGAGCCCGTCGAGCCCGAGGACGCCGCGGACGAGGACGCCGAGCCCGAACTCGTCGAGGACGAGGTCCAGGACGACGACGTCGTCGAAGACCCGGCCGAGGACGCCGCGTCGACGGCGGAGGCGAAGTCGGAGGACCGGGCCGGGCTGCCCGAGAAGGACGGCGACGACAGCTGAAGCCATGAGTGGGGCGGGATCCCGGTTCGGGGTTCCGCCCCACTCGTATGTCCGCGGCCGAAGCGCAGGGGCTCAGCCCAGCGTCAGGCTCCGCAGCACCAGCCCCGTCGCCGGCTTCGGCCCGAAGGACGTCGACTTGTGCGGCATCGCGATGCCCTGCCGCGCCAGCTCGTGCACGACGTCCTCGACCACCGCATGCATCAGCACCGCCGTACCGCCCAGCCGCTCCGCCTGTTCGACGGCTGCCGCCGAGTCGTGGATGTAGCCGATGTGCTCGGGGGTGTCCGGGACGTTCCACAGATGGTCCAGCAGGGCGTGGTGGAGCACCGTCGCGTCCAGCGTCCGCCATGCCTCGGGTCGTCCCTCGGGGACCGTACGGGCCAGCAGTTCCGGATCCGGCCGGTCCAGGAGGTGGAAGCGGCCGCCCCCGGCCAGCAGGAAGGCGTTCGGCGCGCCGGGCTCGGCGCGGGCCGCCTCGGTCGCCTCGGCGAGCGTCTCCAGGACGCGCGGGAGCGGGCCGTCGATCGTCCGTATCCGGAAGGCGCGCCGCGCCGCCGTAAGGGCATCCTCCGGTGACAGTTGGCGGAGCAGCCGGTGGATGGCCCGGACACGGAGGGGATAGCGGGCGGTGTCGACGAGCAGGACGAGCCCGAAGTCCCAGGGGCCGGGCTCGCTGCGCTCCTCGCGCAGCCGCAGATAGGTGGCCCAGCGGTGGTGGCCGTCGGCGATGAGGGCCTGGTGGTGGCGGAGGTCGGCGGCGACCGCCACGAGGTCGGCGGGGTCCGTGACCCGCCACAGATGGTGGTCGACGCCGTCCTCGGTGGTCGTGGAGAGCAACGGCTCGCCCTGGATGGCGCTTTCGATGACCCGCGCGGCCCCGCCCGTGCCCACCCCGCCCGTGCCGACCCCGCCCGTGCCCGCCCCGTCCGTGCCCGACCCGCCCGTGCCCGGCTCGCCGGTCCCCGGCCCCGCGGCCCCGTTCTCCGAAGTCCCGTTCCCGTGCCCGTTGCCGCGATAGGCGAGCAGCAGCGGCTCCAGATGGGCGGCGGTGGCGCGCATCAGATCGGCTCGATCCTCGACGACATGCGGCATGACCTCCTCGTGGGGGAGGACGATGCCCTCCTCACGGGGGCTCAGCCGCAGTGCGCCGATCAGCCCGCGCTGGAGGGTGGGGCCGTCGCGCTGTTCGTAGACGTAGAGCGCGGGTTCGGGGTCCGGCGCGAGCACGCCGTCCGCCTGCCAGCGGCGCAGCGTCTCGGCGGCCTGACGGTGGCGGGCCTCCGGGGAGTCGGCCTGCGGCAGGATCAGCCGGACGATGTTGTAGGGGTCCGCCGTCTCCAGCTCGCGCAGGCCATCGGGCCGTACGACCACGTCGTAGGGGGGTGAGGTGACGGCGGCGAGACTGCCGACCCGCTCCGCGACATAGCGCAGCCCCCGAAAAGGGGTGAGCTGCAGACCTTGTCCGCCAGGCCCTGGAATGCTCATCAGTGAATGTTATGCCCCGCGCGGCGATACGCGATGATCGGGGGAGAAGCGCACAGATCAGCGAGGAGTTGCCCCCATGAACCAGCCCGTCCGCACCCGGCCCGAGTCCAGCCGGCAGTCGCTGAACGAGGCGTACGACACGGCCCTGCTGGACCTCGACGGGGTGGTGTACGCGGGCGGCGAGGCCATTGACCATGCCGTGGAGTCGCTGGTCACCGCGCGGGACGCCGGGATGCGGCTGGCGTATGTGACCAACAACGCGCTGCGGACGCCGGAGGCGGTGGCCGAGCATCTGACGCGGCTCGGGATGCCCGCCGCCCCCGACGATGTGATCACCTCCGCGCAGGCGGTCGCCCGGCTGATCTCCGAGCAGCTGCCCAAGGGGGCGCGGGTCTTGGTGATCGGCGGGGAGGGGCTGCGGGTGGCGCTGCGCGAGCGCGGGCTGACGCCGGTGGACTCGGCGGACGACGACCCGGCGGCGGTGGCGCAGGGGTACGGGGGGCCGGACATGCCGTGGGCGCGGCTGGCGGAGGCGGGGTACGCGGTGGCGCGCGGGGTGCCGTGGTTCGCCTCCAACCTGGATCTGACGATTCCCAGCGGGCGGGGCATCGCCCCGGGCAACGGCGCGGCGGTGGAGGTCGTGCGCATCGTCACGGGCAAGACCCCGCAGGCCGCGGGGAAGCCGCTGCCGCCGATGCACCGGGAGACGGTGCTGCGGACCGGCGCCCAGCGGCCGCTGGTGGTCGGGGACCGGCTGGACACCGATATCGAGGGCGCGTACACGGGCGGGGTGGACTCGCTGCTGGTGCTGACCGGGGTGACCACGCCCGCGCAGCTGCTGGCCGCCGAGCCCGGGCACCGGCCGGCGTATGTGGACCGCGACCTGCGGGGGCTGCTCACCCCGCAGCCGGAGGTGGCGCACGACGAGGCGTCCGGCGGTTTCCGGTGCGGGGGTTGGACCGCGCGGGTCGCCCAGCGCGAGCTGGTGCTGGAGGGCGAGGGCAGGGAGCCGCTGGACGGGCTGCGGGCGCTGTGCGCGGCGGCGTGGTCCGCGGCGGGCGACGGTGTGAGCGAGGCGGATGCGGGGAAGGCGCTGGCGCGGCTGGGGTTGTGAGCCAGGCTCCCGCTCCGGGGAACCCGCGCGCATACGACCAGCGGGACTTAGGTTAACCTAACCTGAGTCCTGATCGGCCGTGCTGTGAGGTGGAGTTCCGCGTGACCGTGGTCAGTCCGGCGAAGGCCGGGACCGAGACAGCGAGCGCGCCGCCCCGGCGGCGCTCCGCGCGCCGCGCGACCGGCCTGGTCGCCTCCGTGGGCGTGCTGCTGGCGATCGCCGCGGCGTCCATCGCGATCGGCGCCAAACCGATTCCGCTGGACCAGGTGTGGCACGGGCTCTTCCACTACACCGGCAGCGACACCGATGTGGTGATCCGGGACGTACGGCTGCCGCGCACCATCCTCGGGCTGCTCGTCGGCGTCGGCCTCGGCCTCGCGGGCGCGGTCATCCAGGCCCTCACCCGCAACCCGCTCGCCGACCCCGGGCTGCTGGGGCTGAACGCGGGCGCGTCCGCCGCCGTCGTCTCGGCCATCAGCTTTCTCGGCGTCACCTCCCTGACCGGCTATGTGTGGTTCGCGTTCCTCGGCACCGCCGTCGTCTCCGTGCTGGTGTACGCGCTCGGCGGCAGCCGGAGCGCCACCCCGGTGCGGCTCGCGCTCGCCGGTACGGCGGTGTACGCGGCGCTCTACGGCTACATCAACGCCGTTCAGCTGCTGGACAGCGCGGCGCTCGACAAGATGCGCTTCTGGACGGTCGGTTCGCTCGCCTCCGCCAATATGACCGTGGTCCGGCAGGTGACCCCGTTCCTCCTGGTCGGCGTGGTGCTCGCGCTCGCGCTCGGCCGTTCGCTCAACGCCGTGGCGCTCGGCGACGACACGGCCCGCGCGCTCGGCACCAACCTCAACCGCACCCGGGCACTCTCGATGGCCGCCGTCACCCTGCTGTGCGGGGCCGCGACCGCCGCCTGCGGGCCGATCGCGTTCGTCGGGCTGATCGTGCCGCATCTGGTCCGCGCGATCACCGGGCCCGATATGCGCTGGATCCTGCCGTACGCCGCCGTGCTCTCGCCGGTGCTCCTGCTGGGCTCCGATGTGCTGGGGCGGCTGGTCACCCGGCCCGCCGAACTGCAGGTCGGCATCGTCACCACGTTCATCGGCGGGCCCCTGTTCATCTACCTCGTACGCCGCCGAAGGATGGCCCAACTGTGAACGCGAGCAAGCGCATCAGCAAGCGCGGGACGCGCGGGGTCACGCTGCGCACCGCCGGCCTCTCGCTGCGCCTGGACGTCCGCGGCGCGGTGGTGGGGCTGCTGCTGCTCGTCGTGGCGCTGGCGATGAGCGTGGTCCTGATCGGCACCGGCGACTTCCCCCTCGCCCCCGCAGATGTCCTGCGCACCCTGGCCGGAAACGGCACCGTGGCCCAGGACTTCATCGTCAACGAACTGCGGCTGCCCCGGATCCTGGTGGGGCTGCTGGTCGGGGCGGCCCTCGGGATGGCCGGGGCGATCTTCCAGTCCATCTCCCGCAATCCGCTGGGCAGTCCGGATGTGATCGGCCTCGGCCAGGGCTCGGCGGCCGGGGCGCTCACCGTGATCGTCCTCCTCCAGGGCGATCCGACCGAGGTCGCCATCGGCGCGCTCGGCGGCGGCCTGCTGACCGGGCTCGCGGTCTACACGCTGGCCTGGCGGCGGGGCGTGCACGGGTACCGGCTGGTGCTGGTGGGCATCGGCACGTCCGCGATGCTGACCGCCGTCAACGGCTATCTGCTCACCCGGGCCGATCTGCCGGACGCGACCCGCGCGGTGGTGTGGATCGCCGGATCGCTCAACGGACGGGACTGGGCCCAGGTGTGGCCGCTGGCGTGCGTCTGCGCGGTACTGCTGCCCGGGGTCCTCGGGCAGGCGCGGAACCTGCGGATGCTGGAGATGGGCGACGACAGCGCGTACGCCCTCGGGGTGCGGGTCGAGCGGACCCGGCTGGTGCTCATGTTCGCGGCCGTCGTGCTCACCGCCGCCGCCACGGCCGCCGCCGGGCCCGTGGCCTTCGTGGCGCTCGTCGCCCCGCAGCTCGCCCGCAGGCTCACCCGCTCGTCCGGCCCCGACCTGCTCCCCGCGGCCTGGATGGGCGCCGCCCTGCTGGTCACCGCCGACTGGGCGGCCCAGCGGGCCTTCGGTGCCGACCAGCTTCCGGTCGGGGTGCTGACGGGGATGCTGGGCGGGGCGTATCTGCTGTGGCTGCTGGTGACTGAGCGCAGGGCGGGTCGGATATGAGGGCGCTGGGTGGATACGGCGCTGGGCCAGGTATGACGCTGGGGCGGATATGACGACTGTGGGCACGACCCGGACGGAAGGCGACATGGACAAGGACACCCGGCAGACCGTGGCCGACGGCGGCAGCGGGAGTGGCAGCGGGCGCGGCAGCGGGAGTGACACCGCTCAGGGGCGGCAGCGGCTCATGGCGGAGGGGCTGACCCTCGCCTACGACCGGCGCACCGTCGCCGAGGAGCTGTCCGTGACCATCCCCGACCACTCCTTCACGGTGATCGTCGGGCCGAACGCCTGCGGCAAGTCCACCCTGCTGCGCGCCCTGTCCCGGATGCTCAAGCCGGTGGCCGGATCGGTACTGCTGGACGGGCAGGCGATCGGCGCGATGCCCGCCAAGAAGGTCGCCCGCACGCTTGGGCTGCTGCCCCAGTCCTCGATCGCCCCGGACGGGATCACCGTCGCCGATCTGGTCGCCCGTGGCCGCTATCCGCACCAGGGGCTGCTGCGGCAGTGGTCGGAGACGGACGAGCGGATCGTCGACGAATCGATGGCGGCGACCGGGGTGGCGGAGCTCGCGGATCGCTATGTCGACGAATTGTCCGGCGGGCAGCGTCAGCGGGTATGGATCGCGATGGCCATCGCCCAGCAGACCCCGCTGCTGCTCCTCGACGAGCCCACGACCTATCTCGACATCCAGCACCAGATCGACGTGCTGGACCTGTGCGCCCAGCTCCACGAGGAGCAGGGCCGCACTCTCGTCGCCGTTCTGCACGACCTGAACCACGCCGCCCGCTACGCCACCCATCTGATCGCGATGCGGGGCGGCGAGGTCGTCGCCGAGGGGGCGCCGGGGGACGTGGTCACGGCGGACCTGGTGGAGCGGGTCTTCGGGCTGCCCTGCCAGGTGATCGACGACCCCGAGACGGGGACGCCGCTGGTCATCCCGGCCTCCCGCCGGTCCCGTACGGCACGCGTGGAGGCACCGTCGCCGCTGGTGCGGTGAGCGAGTCCTGAGTGCGTAGAGCCTCGCGGCGGGGGCGCGGTCGGGGTGGCGTCCGCGCCCGTGACCTGGGCCCGTGACCTGGGGCGCCCCGCTGGCGGCGTGGGCGGGCGATGTGGTGGCTAGAGCAGCTTCCGCAGCCGCAGCAGGTCGCGCAGCCCGGCCTCGAGCTTGATCCGTCCGCTGCCCCACGCCCGTGCGAAGTGCAGCTCGCCGTCGACCAGGGCCACCAGGTCGTCGCCGGTCATCGCCAGCCGGATCTGCGCGCGCTCGGCGGGCGGGCCCGGCTCGGTCGTCACATCCTCGATCCGGCTGTCCACGAGACGGCCGGCGAAGGTGGTGTCCAGGTCGGTGATCCAGCAGCTCACGGAGCGATCGAGCGCGGCAGCGCTGCGGAGGTCCCCGTTCGCGCTCGCGAGGTTCTCCGCCAGTTTGTCGAGTGCACTGCGGCACTGTTCCAAGGTCGCCATCGCGCATGACGTTACCCCAGGTCTCGTACGTCGGAGAACGAGGGATTCGCGGTAGCGTCGGGGCCATGAGCGAGCCGATGTCGGCCGGATGGCCCGGCCCACAGCCCGATACGGCGGCCGAGCGGGCCCAGGAAGCCACGCCCGGGCCGCTTCCGGGGGCTGGTGTGGCGCCAGGTGCGGAGGCGGTCCCCCACCCGGTCACGGGCGGGGCCGGGGAGACGGATCCCGGGTCCGGGACGGGGCGGGAAGAGGCCTCGGAGCCGGTGTCGGAGGGGGTATCGGTGGGCGTGCCGGAGTCGGCGCCCGAGCCCGTGCCGGAGCCGCCCGGCCCCGCTGAACCGGCCCCGCTCGGCGTGGACCGCACGCCCACCGGCGTCCCCGAGGTGGATGCCCGGCTCGACCGGCTGGCCGACGCCGACCACCTTGAGACGAGCGGGCATCTGGAGGTGTACGAGGATGTCCACGGGGGTCTTCGCGACACGCTGACAGCACTCGACCGGCGGCCCGGACCCCCCGCGCCCGGCCCCCGGCCCCCGTCCGCTGCGTAGACGGCACCGTCGGCTGGGCACGCGACCCCGTCCGTTACGCGAACGATGTCGTCCGCTGCGCAAAGACCTCGTCCGCTACATGATCGACCTCAGGAGCTGAACCACCCGTGGCAGTGACCCGCCCACGACGCGTACGACTCGACGCGGAGCTGGTGCGCCGCAAGCTGGCCCGTTCGCGTGAGCATGCGAGCCAGCTGATCGCCGCGGGCCGGGTCACCGTCGGCGGGGCGGTGGCGACCAAACCGGCCACGCAGGTGGAGACCAGCGCGGCCGTCGTCGTGATCGAGGACGACAGCGATCCGGATTACGTCTCGCGCGGTGGCCACAAGCTCGCGGGGGCGCTGTACGCGTTCAGCGAGGAGTACCGGGAGGGTGTGGGCGGGGGCGCGGGGCAGCGCTCCGGGGTCCGCCCGGGCGTGGGAGCTGGTGCCGGTGTTGGCTCTGGTGCCGGGTTGAAGGTCGCCGGGCGGCGGGCGCTGGACGCGGGTGCGTCGACCGGAGGCTTCACGGACGTCCTGCTGCGCGCGGGCGTGGCGCAGGTGCTCGCCGTCGACGTCGGCTACGGCCAGCTCGCCTGGTCGCTGCAGAGCGATGAACGCGTCAGTGTTTACGACCGTACAAACGTACGCGAGCTGACACTTGAGGGGATTGGTGGGGAACCGGTGGACCTGGTGGTCGGTGACCTCTCCTTCATCCCGCTCGGGCTGGTACTGCCCGCCCTCGTGCGGTGCGCGGCGCCCGACGCCGATCTGGTGCTGATGGTCAAACCACAGTTCGAGGTCGGCAAGGAGCGGCTGGGCAGCGGGGGAGTGGTCCGCAGCGCCGAACTGCGCGCCGAAGCGGTGCGCACGGTGGCCGGGCGGGCGGCGGAACTCGGACTGGGCGTGCTGGGCGTGACCGCCAGCCCGCTCCCGGGGCCGTCGGGCAATGTCGAGTACTTTTTGTGGATGCGCGCCGGGGCGCCGGCACTGGACCCGGCGGATGTTGACCGTGCAGTGGCGGAGGGGCCCAGTTGACCACTTCAGAAGCAGCGCAGGAGAAGGAAGCAGCGCCCGTGTCCGAGACGGCAGTGCCCGGGGCGGGTGCGGCCGGGGCGGGCGTGGCCGGGGCGGCCATGCCTGTAACGGAGCACGCGCCGTCGATGCCGGCGGCCGAGCCGACGGCGGACCGCACTGTCTTCCTGCTTGCGCACACCGGCCGCCCGGCGGCCATCCGCAGCGCCGAACTGGTCGTTCAGGGGCTGCTGCGCAGCGGAATCGGGGTACGGGTGCTCGCCGCCGAGGCCGCGGACCTGCCGCTGCCACCCGCTGTCGAGCGCGTCGACGCGGACCGTGACGTGCTGAACGGCTGTGAGCTGCTGATCGTGCTCGGCGGGGACGGGACGCTGCTGCGCGGAGCGGAGTTCGCGCGGGTCTCGGGCGTGCCGATGCTCGGGGTGAACCTCGGGCGGGTGGGCTTCCTGGCCGAGGCCGAGCGGGATGACCTCGACAAGGTCGTGGACCGGGTGGTGACCCGGCAGTACGAGGTCGAGGAGCGGATGACGATCGATGTGCTCGTCCGCAACGACGGGCACATCGTGCACACGGACTGGGCGCTGAACGAGGCGTCGGTCGAGAAGGCGGCGCGGGAGCGGCTGCTCGAGGTCGTCACGGAGGTCGACAACCGGCCGGTCTCGCGCTTCGGCGGCGACGGTGTGGTCTGCGCGACTCCGACCGGCTCGACGGCGTACGCGTTCTCGGCGGGCGGGCCGGTGGTGTGGCCCGAGGTGGAGGCGCTGCTGATGGTGCCGATCAGCGCCCATGCGCTGTTCGCCAAGCCGCTGGTGACGTCGCCGAAGTCGGTGCTCGCGGTGGAGGTGCAGCCGCAGACGCCGCATGGGGTGCTGTGGTGCGACGGCCGCCGCACGGTGGAGCTGCCGGCGGGGGCGCGGGTGGAGGTACGGCGGGGTGCGGTACCGGTGCGGCTGGCCCGGCTCCACCATGCGTCGTTCACGGACCGCTTGGTCGCCAAGTTCGCGCTGCCGGTGGCGGGGTGGCGGGGGGCGCCGCACTAGTCCGCTGGGTGCGGGTGCGTGTGGGATCCAGCCCCTCCGGCGATTGAGGAGCGGGGTCCGGGGCGGAGCCCCGGCGGGGGTCCAGGGGGCGGAGCCCCCGGGGGGCTTTCCGCCGGAGGCGCCCGCGGTCCGCACCGGGCATGTGTGCGGGTCGACCCCACAAGTGGCGCCCCTTCGTCGCATCGCACCGGCCAAACCTCGTATGGTCGTGCACGTGCTGGAGGAGATGCGGATACGTGCGCTGGGCGTCATCGACGACGCGGTCGTCGAGCTGTCGCCCGGCTTCACCGCGGTGACCGGTGAGACCGGCGCGGGCAAGACCATGGTCGTCACCAGCCTCGGGCTGCTGCTGGGCGGCCGGGCCGATGCCGCCCTGGTGCGGATCGGGGCCAAGGCGGCGGTCGTCGAGGGGCGCATTTCGGTCGACGCCCGTTCGGCGGCGGCCGTAAGGGCCGAGGAGGCGGGCGCCGAGCTCGAGGACGGCGTGCTGCTGATCAGCCGTACGCTCTCCGCCGAGGGGCGGTCGCGCGCGCATGTGGGCGGCCGGTCGGTGCCCGTGGGGCTGCTGGGCGAGCTGGCCGACGATCTGGTGGCCGTGCACGGCCAGACCGATCAGCAGGGCCTGCTGCGGCCCGCCCGGCAGCGGCAGGCGCTGGACCGGTACGCGGGGGCCGCGGTGGCCGGGCCCCTGGAGAAGTACGCGGGGGCCTATCGCCGGCTGCGCGCCGTCACGGCCGAGTGGGAGGAATTGACCACGCGGGCCCGCGAGCGCGCGCAGGAGGCGGATCTGCTGCGGTTCGGGCTCGAAGAGGTCGCGGAGGCCGAGCCACGGCCCGGAGAGGACGTCGAGTTGGCGGCCGAGGCCGAGCGGCTGGGGCACGCCGAGGCCCTGGCGTCCGCCGCCGCCCTCGCGCACGCCGCCCTCGCCGGGAACCCGGAGGACCCGGAGGGCGTGGACGCGGCCACTCTGGTCGCGGGCGCCCATCGCGCCGTTGAGGCCGTGCGCTCCCATGACTCGGCGCTGGCCGGGCTCGCCGACCGGATCGGTGAGATCGGCATCCTGGTGTCGGATGTGGCCGGGGATCTCGCGGGGTACGCCGACAACCTCGACGCCGACCCGATCCGCCTGGGTGCCGTCGAGGAGCGCCGCGCCGCGCTGGCGCAGCTGACCCGTAAGTACGGCGAGACCATCGCGGACGTGCTGGCCTGGGCGGAGCAGGGCGCCGCCCGGCTGGCCGAACTGGACGGCGACGACGACCGCATCGGCGAGCTGGCCGCCGAGCGCGACGCGCTCCGCGCCGAGCTGGGCGAGCTGGCGCAGACGCTCACCGACGCCCGTACGGAGGCGGCGGGGCGTTTCGCGGAGGCGGTCACGGCCGAGCTGGCCTCGCTGGCGATGCCGCATGCCCGGGTCACGTTCGCGATTCACCAGACCGAGACGGAGACGGACGGCATCGAGGTGGGCGGCCGCGCGGTCGTCTTCGGGCCGCACGGGGCCGACGAGGTCGAGCTGCTGCTCGCCCCGCATCCGGGCGCCCCGCCCCGGCCGATCGCCAAGGGCGCCTCCGGGGGTGAGCTGTCCCGGGTGATGCTCGCGGTGGAAGTCGTCTTCGCGGGCTCCGACCCCGTACCGACGTATCTCTTCGACGAGGTGGACGCGGGCGTCGGCGGTAAGGCGGCGGTCGAGGTGGGCCGCCGGCTGGCCAAGCTCGCGCGTTCCGCGCAGGTCGTGGTGGTCACCCATCTGCCGCAGGTCGCGGCGTTCGCCGACCGGCATCTGGTGGTCGAGAAGACCAACGACGGGTCGGTGACACGCAGCGGGGTGAAGGCCATGGAGGGCGAGGACCGCGTACGGGAGCTGTCGCGGATGCTCGCGGGCCAGGAGGACTCCGAACTCGCGCGGGCGCATGCGGAAGAGCTCCTGGAGGCGGCACGCGCGGGACGCTGACCTTCACCCGAAAGGGTGGTACCGCGGACGTACGGGCGAGCTCGGGGTAGACGTCGCCGGGGAGCGTTGCGACGAGGGTTCGGCGAGTGCTGGCATCCTTGGGCGGTCCCTCCGTTTCGCCCCGTCACCGTCTCAGGAGCTCCGCCCGCGTGAGCAGTACCGCGAGTAGCACCCCGGTCCCGCCGCACGGGCAGCCGTCGCTGCACGCCGTTCAGGTGCTGGGCGGCGGGAGTTCGGGCAGCGGGGTGCACGTGCGGTCGTTGTCGGCCGGGCTGGTGGCGCGCGGGCTGCGGGTGACCGTCTGCGGGCCCTGGAGCGCCGAGCGGGGCTACGGCTTCGCCGAGACGGGAGCGCGGTTCACCGGGCTCGACGCCCTGACGGGCGCCGGAAGCATGGCGTCGCTGCGCAGGGCCACCCAGGGGGCGGCCCTGGTGCACGCCCATGGGCTGCGGTCGGGGCTGCTGGCCGCCGTGGCGCTGCGTGGCCGGAATGTGCCGCTGATCGTCACCTGGCACACCCGCGTGGACGCCGAGGGTGCGCGGGCCCGTCTCGTCGGACTGATGGAGCGCCGGGTGGCGCGGGCCGCCGCGATCGTGCTGGGGGCCTCCTCGGATCTGGTGGAGCGGGCCAGGGCCCGCGGCGCCCGCGACGCGCGGCTGGCCCCGGTCGCGGTGCCCGCACCGCGCCCGGCACCGGAGCCGGGCGATGGCCGCCGCCAGAAGGCGCGGGCCGAACTGGGCGTGGTGGAGCGGCCGTTGCTGGTCACGGCGGGCCGGCTGGAGGCGGTGGCCGGGCACGGCCCGCTGCTGGACGCGGCGCGGCGCTGGCGCGGGCTGGATCCGCAGCCGCTGCTGGTGGTGGCGGGGGAGGGGCCGGACCGCGCGGTGCTGCAGCGCCGGATCGACCTGGAGGGGCTGCCGGTGCGGCTGCTCGGCCGGCGTGAGGATGTACCGGGGCTGCTCTCGGCGGCCGATGTGGCGGTGCTTTCCAGCCGCTGGGAGGCGCGCTCGCTGCTGGCCCAGGAGGCGCTGCACGCGGGGGTGCCGCTGGTGGCGACGGCGGTGGGCGGGGTGCCGGAGCTGGTCGGGGACGCGGCCGAACTCGTCCCGTACGGCGACCCGGAGGCTCTGGCAGAGGCGGTGACCGGGCTGCTCGCGGATCCGGTGCGCCGGGTGGAGCTCGCCGCGGCGGGGCGGGCGCGGACGGCCGGCTGGCCGACGGAGGACGACACCGTCGCCCATGTCCTCAGCGTCTACGATGAGTTGGTGCAGACCTTTCTGCGTGAAGGGGTTGACGGGCCCGGTCGTTGATCGGCAGGGTGCTGGGCAGAGGAACGAGAGAGCGCTCTCAATTCGCTTCTCCCGTTACCCCCCACGCCATTTTCCCGGCAACCCCCACTACGCCGAGGAGCACCATCATCATGATCAGTCGTAGGAAGCTGCTGGGTGGCATAGCCGCCTCCGCCGCTGCCGCGGGAACGGGCCTGGCCTTCGCCGGTGGCCGCGCCAGCGGTGCGCCGAGCGCGAAGGCCGCCGCCTCCCTGCCCCTGACCGTCGTCAACAAGACGGGGCAGTACGACAACGCATCGGTCTGGCTCTACATCGTCGGCAACGAGGGCGACCGGCAGGTCCACGTCACCCCCGACGGCACCATCGCCCCCGTCGCGATGTCCGACAACGGCTCGGACGGCTTCACCGACTACGCGATCCCGCTGGCCGGAAGCGGCGACACCAAGCTGAACCTGCCGCAGATGTCCGGCCGGATCTATGTCGCGCTCGGCTCGAAGCTCAAGCTGAAGGTGGTCGAGGACGGGGCGGGCAAGGCCGCGCTGCAGTACCCGGCCGGCTGGGTGTCCGGCGACCCGAACTTCGACATCATGCACGACTGCGCGGAGTTCACGTACAACGACTCCGGGATGTTCTGCAACACCACCATGGTGGACATGTTCAGCGTCCCGCTGTCGATCCACCTCACCGGCGCCCAGGACCAGACCACCGGCACCCTCAAGGACGGCGCCCGCGCCAAGGTCTTCTCCGACCTCGCCGGCGTCGACGCCTACAAGAAGCTGATCGTCGGCGACAATCTGCGGGTGATCGCTCCGGGCCATGGCATGGGCGCGGGGCTGTTCGCGGAGGACTACTTCGCGTCCTACATCGACCAGGTCTGGGACGCCTACGGATCGAAGGACCTCAAGGTCACCACCAACGCGGGCACCTTCACCGGCCGGGTGAGCGGCGGGAAGTTCTCCTTCACCGGCCCGGCGTCGGTCTCCTTCGACAAGCCCTCCACCAAGGACGTGCTGTTCTGCGACGGCGCCCTGGCCGCGCCCAACGACGGGACGACGGGCCCGGTCGCGGCGATCCTCGGCGCGGGCTTCAACCGCACGACGCTGCACAACACCGATGCCCAGCCGACCACCGACCCGGCCGCCTTCTACGGCGAGGAGGTCACCAACCACTACGCCAAGGCCATGCACGCGGCGACGGTGGACGGCAAGGCGTACGGCTTCGCCTTCGACGACGTGGCGGAGTTCGCGTCCTACATCCAGGACACGGCGCCCAAGGGGATCACGCTCACGCTGACTCCGTTCTAGGGGGCGGGGTGTCCGGCGGGGTGTGACGCCTGCGGCGTGCTTGTTCCCCTCCCCGCCCCTTCCCGTAACTGGGGCTTCGCCCCAGACCCCGCGGGGCTCGGGGGTGAAGCCGCTGACGTGCGGTGGAGCTGCATGCCGGTGCCGTGGGGAGGGGAGCGGCCCGTCGGGCGGGGTGGGTTCCGGTCGCGGTTCGGTACAGGGCGGCCGGGCGGGGAGGTGTTCGTGGCGTGTGGTGTGTTTGTTCCCCTCCCGCCCCTTCCCGCAACTGGGGCTTCGCCCCAGACCCCAGACCCCAGACCCCGAGCCCCAGGCCCCACGCCCCAGGCCTCGAGCCCCAGGCCCCGGGGGTGATGCCCCTGACGTGTGGCGGAGCCGCATGTCGATGCCGTGGGGAGGGGGACAGCTCGCCGGGCCGGGTGGGCTCCGGCTGCCGTTCGGCACAGGGCGGCTGGGCGGGGAGGTCTCTGCGGCGCACGGCGGGGCGGCGCCGCGGAGGGTGAGGGAGCCACTCCCCGCCCGGCTACACGTCCGGCGACCCGCCCGGCGGCACGGGGGGACGCCGGGCGGGAAGCCCGGGCACTGCGGGACGGCCCGCACCCGCGTCGGGCGGGGCGGCACCCGTGTCGGGGCCCCGCACCCGTGCAGGGTGAGCCGCACCCGTTCGGGGTGAGCCGCACCCGTTCGGGGTGAGCCGCACCCGTTCGGGGTGAGCCGCACCCGTTCAGGGTGAGCCGCACCCGTTCAGGCGGGGCGTAAACGCGTCACGCGGGGCGTGACCGCGTCAGGTGGGCCGCACCCGTGCCAGGCGGCCCGCATCCGTGTCCGGCGGGGCGTACCCGTGCAGGGTGAGCCGCATTCGTGTCACGCGGGGCGTAACCGCGTCAGGTGGGCCGCACCCGCGTCAGGCGGCCCGTACCCGTGCAGGGTGAGCCGCATCCGCGTCAGGTGAGCCGCACCACGCGCCAGGCGGGCCGCACCCGCGTCGGGCGGCTGGCACCCGCGTCACGTGGGCCGCACCCGTGTCAGGCAGCCCGCACCCGCGTCACGCGGGGCAGGCAGTGTGGGGCGCCGCTGCGTTATCGCACGTGGCGGCGGGCCTGGAGGGCCACTCCCAGGGCGAGAACCGTCTGGGGGTCCTCCAGGTCGCTGCCCAGCAGCCGGGAGATCCGGGCCAGCCGGTCGTACAGCGTCTGGCGGTTGAGGTGCAGTGCGCGGGCCGTCTCCGCCTTGCGGCCCGCGTGGTGCAGATATGTCTCCAGTGTCGGCACCAGCGGCGGGCGGGCGGTGCGGTCATGGGTGAGCAGCGGACCGATCACCCGGTCGACGAAGGCGGCCAGATCGCCGTGTTCCCGCAGTCGCCACAGCAACAGGTCGACATCCAGGCTCCGTACGTCGTACCAGTCCCGGTCGGTCAGCCCGCCCGCCGCGTTCGCCGCCTCCGCCGCATGCCGCAGCTCGGTGCCGGCCGCGTCCCAGCCGACCGCGAGCCCGGCGATCACCACCGGCTGCCGCGCGCCCGCCCGGTCCGGCCAGGCCCGTTCCACCCCGGCCCGCAGCGCCGCCGCGATCCGCTCCGCCACCGCGCCGCGCTCGGTCGCGCCGCGCAGCCCCGCCAGCAGCGGGACCCGGCCCTCCGGAAGTCGTACGCCGAGCAGCACCGGCACCCCGACCGCCGCCAGCTCCTCCTGCAGGGCGTGGGCCAGCGCCGCCCAGCTCTCCCCGCCCCCGGCCAGCGGGCGCGGATCCTCCACCAGCCGCATCACCACCGGCAGCAGTGGCCCGTCCGCGCCCGGCCGGAAGCCCAGCACCCGGGCCTGGGCGGGGGCGTCCGAGGCCTCGATGCGGCCCTCCGCGAGATCGGTGAGGAAGTCCCCGCGCCCGCGCGCCGCCAGCTCCTCCTCCTGACGCGTCCGCAGCAGCACCACCGCCAGCAGATCCGCCGTCCGCTCGGCGGCGATCTTGTGCACCGGCCCCAGCGGCCCGGCCACCGGAAGGACCGTCAGCCGCGCCCGTACGGAGCCGGGCCCCGGCCCGCCGCCCGGGATGTCCGCCATCACACTGCCCGCCGGCGGTTCGGGCCGCTCGGCCGCGCGCCGCGCCCGCAGCCCCTCCCACACCTGCAGCGGATCGGCCGCGCCCGCCGGGGGCGTACCGCCGGGCCCCGCCGCGTACAGCAACTGCCCGTCGGGGGTCTCCAGGAAGACCGGATTGGCAGCGAAGGCGGCGAAGTGGCACAGGATCTCCGGCACCCCGCCGCCGCGCAGCAGCACCTCGGTGGCCTGCCGGTGCACCACATCGGCCTGGCGCAGCAGGGCGTAGTGCGCATTGACGATCTCGGTGTGGATCTCCTCGGTGACCGTCACGAACGGCACCTCGCGGTGGAGTTGCACCAGCGGCAGCCCGCACGAGCGCGCCGTGTCCACGACCGGCCCCGGCAGCGTGCGGAACCGGGCTCCCAGCTCCACCACCAGCGCCGCGATGCCCCGCTCGGCGAGCCGGCGGACGAAGGCGCGCTGCTCGGCGGGGCGCGACCCGACCCCGAGGCCGGTGGTCAACAGCAGCTCACCGCCCTTGAGCAGCGCGGCGATATTGGGCACCTCGCCCGCGTGCACCCAGCGCACCGGGCGTTCCAGCAGCTCTTCCCCGGCCACCACCTCGGGGAGCCCGCGGCGCAGGGCGGGAAGGCCGAGGGCCCGCGCCACGGTGATCGTCCCATGCGGCTCCCGAGGCATCCGCGGCTCGTGCGGCTCGCCGGGCACCCGCGGCTCGCCGGGCACCCGCGGCTGCTGCGGTTCGCCAGGCACCCGCGGCTCGTGCGGTTCCCGCGACTCCCGCGGCTCGTGCGGTCCCTGCGGTTCCCGCGACTCCCGCGGTTCCATGGTCAGGACGCTCCCCGGACGGGGCCCTCTTCGCCGGTCAGCGCGCTAGCCTCCGTACGCGCCGGACGCCGTCAGCCGCAGCGCGGTGTCGATCAGCGGCACATGGCTGAACGCCTGCGGGAAGTTGCCCACCTGACGCTGGTTCTTCGGGTCCCACTCCTCGGCCAGCAGCCCGAGGTCGTTGCGGAGCCCGAGCAGCTTCTCGAAGAGCTTCCGGGCCTCGTCCACCCGGCCGATCATCGCCAGGTCGTCGGCGAGCCAGAACGAGCAGGCCAGGAAGGCCCCTTCGTCGCCCTCGAGACCGTCCACCCCGGCGTCCTCGCCCGCCGTGGGGTAGCGCATGACGAAGCCGTCCTCGGTCGACAGCTCCCGCTGGATCGCCTCGATGGTGCCGATGACCCGCTTGTCGTCCGGCGGCAGAAAGCCCATCTGCGGGATGAGCAGCAGCGAGGCGTCCAGCTCCTTGGAGCCGTAGGACTGGGTGAAGGTGTTGCGCTCGGCGTCGTAGCCCCGCTCGCAGACGTCCCGGTGGATCTCGTCGCGCAGCTCCCGCCAGCGCTCCAACGGCCCGTCCACATCGCCGGATTCGATGAGCTTGACGGTGCGGTCGACCGCGACCCAGGCCATCACCTTGGAGTGCACGAAGTGGCGGCGCGGCCCGCGCACCTCCCAGATGCCCTCGTCCGGCTCGTCCCAGTGCTCCTCGAGGTAGCGGATCAGCTTCAGCTGCAGCACGCTCGCGTAGTCGTTGCGCGCCAGACCCGTCATATGGGCCAGGTGCAGCGCCTCGGTGACCTCGCCGTAGACGTCCAGCTGGAGCTGGCCCGCCGCGCCGTTGCCGACCCGGACCGGCTGGGAGTTCTCATAGCCGGGCAGCCAGGTCAGCTCGGCCTCGGCCAACTCCCGCTCGCCGGCGATGCCGTACATGATCTGCAGGTTCTCCGGGTCGCCCGCGACCGCGCGCAGCAGCCATTCGCGCCAGGCGCGCGCCTCCTCGCGGTAGCCGGTGCGCAGCAGCGAGGAGAGGGTGATCGCGGCGTCCCGCAGCCAGGTGAAGCGGTAGTCCCAGTTCCGGACGCCGCCGATCTCCTCGGGCAGCGAGGTGGTGGGCGCCGCGACGATGCCGCCGGTGGGGGCGTAGGTCAGCGCCTTGAGCGTGATCAGCGAGCGGACCACCGCGTCCCGGTAGGGGCCGTGGTACGTGCAGTGCTCGACCCACTCGCGCCAGAACGCCTCGGTGGCCTCCAGGGCGACCTCCGGCTCGGGCAGCGCGGGCGGCTCGTTGTGCGAGGGCTGCCAGCTGATGGTGAAGGCGATCCGGTCGCCGGGGCCCACCGTGAAGTCGGAGTAGGTGGTGAGGTCCTTGCCGTAGGTGTCGGCCTCGGTGTCCAGCCAGACGGAGTCCGGGCCGGCGACGGCGACGGTACGGGTGTCCACCCGGTGCACCCACGGCACGACCCAGCCGTAGGAGAAGCGCATCCGCAGCGCGGAGCGCATCGGCACCCGGCCGCTGACCCCCTCGACGATCCGCACCAGTTGCGGGGCGCCGTCACGGGGCGGCATGAAGTCGATCACACGGACCGTGCCGCGCGGAGTGTCCCATTCCGATTCCAGCACCAGTGAGTCGCCGCGGTAGCGGCGGCGGTCGGCGGCGGGCGGCCGGCTCCCCGAGGGGAAGGCGGGCCCGAGGCGCCAGAAACCGTGTTCCTCAGTGCCCAGCAGACCGGCGAAGACGGCATGGGAGTCGAACCGCGGCAGGCACAGCCAGTCGACCGTGCCGTCCCTGCAGACGAGGGCGGCGGTCTGCATATCACCAATCAGTGCGTAATCCTCGATACGCCCGGCCACGTGCATTCCCCATTCGAACGGCCGTACCACCCCGGAGGGCGCTTCTTACGGTCTCGGAAATTCTGACGAGCTCTTGTTCCGGGGGCGTGCTGGTGGTGCCGTGCCGGGTGGCTCGCATGCGTGCGTCCGATGAGGATACGACGGACAACGGTGATCCGCTTGAGCCCGTCCACATCGTGGCTCGCATCTCGCGGCCGATCGGGTGGCCAGGTCACGCATGGTGTTCGGGCGGTTGCGCAGACCGAACGCGGGAAGCAGGTCATCAGCGACCGCTCCGAGGCGCTGATACCCTGGTAGCCCGTGGAGCGGCGGGCACAAAACCCCCGAACCATCAGCGACGGCACCCCCCGAATCCGGAGCGGCTGCCGTACGCACCCTCACGACGCGACCACGGGAGCCCCCTCTTGGCCATTGCCGCTAAGCCCATGACGACCAAGCACCTCTTCGTCACCGGGGGTGTCGCCTCCTCACTCGGCAAGGGTCTTACCGCCTCCAGTCTGGGGGCCCTGCTGAAGGCGCGCGGTCTGCGCGTCACCATGCAGAAGCTCGATCCGTATCTGAACGTCGACCCGGGCACGATGAACCCCTTCCAGCACGGTGAGGTGTTCGTCACCAACGACGGCGCCGAGACCGACCTGGACATCGGCCACTACGAGCGCTTCCTCGACGTCGACCTCGACGGCTCGGCCAATGTGACCACCGGACAGGTGTATTCCACCGTAATCGCCAAGGAGCGGCGCGGTGAGTACCTCGGTGACACCGTGCAGGTCATCCCGCACATCACCAACGAGATCAAGCACCGCATCCGGCGCATGGCCACCGATGACGTGGACGTCGTCATCACCGAGGTCGGCGGCACCGTCGGCGACATCGAGTCGCTGCCCTTCCTGGAGGCCGTCCGCCAGGTCCGGCACGAGGTCGGCCGGGACAACGTCTTCGTGGTGCACATCTCGCTGCTGCCCTACATCGGCCCGTCCGGTGAGCTGAAGACCAAGCCCACCCAGCACTCGGTGGCCGCACTGCGCAATATCGGTATCCAGCCGGACGCGATCGTGCTGCGAGCCGACCGCGAGGTCCCGACCTCCATCAAGCGCAAGGTCTCGCTGATGTGTGACGTGGACGACGCGGCCGTGGTCGCCGCCATCGACGCCAAGTCGATCTACGACATCCCCAAGGTGCTGCACTCCGAGGGCCTGGACGCCTATGTCGTCCGCAAGCTGGACCTGCCCTTCCGCGACGTGGACTGGACCCAGTGGGACGACCTGCTGCGGCGGGTCCACCAGCCCGACCACGAGGTCACCGTGGCGCTGGTCGGCAAGTACATCGACCTGCCCGACGCCTACCTCTCGGTCACCGAGGCGCTGCGCGCCGGCGGCTTCGCCAACAACGCCCGCGTCAAGATCAAGTGGGTCACCTCCGACGACTGCAAGACGGCCGCCGGTGCCCGGGACCAGCTCGACGGCGTGGACGCGGTCTGCATCCCCGGCGGCTTCGGCGACCGCGGAGTGATCGGTAAGGTCGGCGCGATCACCTACGCCCGGGAGAACAAGCTCCCGCTGCTGGGTCTCTGCCTCGGCCTGCAGTGCATCGTCATCGAGGCCGCGCGCAACCTCGCGGGCATCGAGGGCGCCAACTCCACCGAGTTCGAGCCCGCCACCACCGACCCGGTGATCTCCACCATGGCCGAGCAGCTCGACATCGTCGCGGGCGAGGGCGACATGGGCGGCACCATGCGGCTGGGCATGTACCCGGCCAAGCTGGCCGAGGGCTCGATCGTCCGCGAGGTCTACGACAACCAGCCGTACGTCGAGGAGCGCCACCGCCACCGCTACGAGGTCAACAACTCCTACCGCGGTGAGCTGGAGAAGAAGGCCGGGATCGTCTTCTCCGGCACCTCTCCGGACAACAAGCTCGTCGAGTACGTGGAGTACCCGCGCGAGGTCCACCCCTATCTGGTCGGCACCCAGGCGCACCCCGAGCTGCGCTCCCGCCCGACCCGTCCGCACCCGCTCTTCGCGGGCCTGGTGAAGGCGGCGGTCGAGCGACAGACCGCTGGTCAGACGCGTACCGCCGGGGCCTGACCGCTACGGTTGACGGGGGCGGGCGGCCGGCGCGGCCCGCCCCCGTCAACCGCACGCGGAAAGGACGCTGAGGCAAGCATGCGTATCCAGGACACCCCCGAGGAATGGCCGGTCACCGCCACCGCCACGCCGTTCACCGGCAACAAGACGAGCGTGCGCACCGACGAGGTGGAGATGCCCGACGGCAGCCGGGTCAACCGCGACTACCAGGTCCACCCCGGCTCCGTCGCCATCCTCGCCCTGGACGAGGACGGCCGTGTGATCGTGCTGCGGCAGTACCGGCACCCGGTCCGCCAGCGGCTGTGGGAGATCCCCGCCGGTCTCCTCGACGTCCCGGGTGAGAACCCGCTGCACGCCGCCCAGCGGGAGTTGTACGAGGAGGCGCACGTCAAGGCCGAGGACTGGCGCGTCCTCGTCGACGTCTACACCTCGCCCGGCGGCTCCGACGAGGCCGTACGGATCTTCCTGGCCCGGGAGATCTCCGCGGCCGAGGGCGAGCGGTTCGAGGTCTCCGAGGAGGAGGCCGACATGGAGCTGGCCCGGGTGTCCCTGGAGGAGCTGGTGCGCGGCGTGCTCGCGGGGGAGCTGCACAACACCTGCCTCGCGGTGGGTGCGCTGGCGCTGCAGGCCGCGCTCTCCGGCGACGGCATCGACGCCCTTCGCCCGGCCGACGCGCCCTGGCCGGCCCGCCCCTTCGCGGCGTAGACCCGCTTCGCGGCGCGGGCCCGCTGAGCGGCGCAGACCCACTGATGTGACGCATACGCCCCACCCGGTCCCGGCGAAGATCCGATGGAGTGATTTTCGGTACGTGCCATGGGCCTGGAGTGCCGGGTACCTGACGCGGAGTGAACTACGCTCATAGTGGCCCCGGCCGCAGTGGCGCGGCGGGCTCGTAAGCGCAGGTGGACGGGAGTGGGCCCGTGGCGGAGCAGGCGGTCGACACCGAGGGGGAGCCGGCGGCCCCAAGGAAGCGGCAACCGCCGTCCGCCACGCCCGCTTCGTCCGCTTCCGGCCGTCCGCCGGAGGCCCGTTCCGATCGTTCACCTGAGGCCCGTTCCGATCGTTCGCCGGAGGACCGCCCCCACCGCTCGCCGGAGGACCCGGCGCCCTCGTCCGACGCCCCGCCGCGGCAGCGCTCCGCCGCCGGGCGTGCGAACGCGCAGGACGGCGGGGTGTGGAGCGGGGCGACCCGGGCTGTGCTGTTCGCGGCGGCGGCCACCGTGGGGCGCGGGTTCGCCGGGCGGCGGCGGGAGCTGCTCTCGCTGCGGGCCGATATCGAGCGCGCGGGCCTGGACACCCTCGCCGGACGTAAGGCCGCCCGCAGCCGGGTGCTGCTGATCGCGGGCCGCCCCGGCTGGGGCCGTACGGCGCTGGCCGAGGAGCTCGCCCGGCGGCTCGCCGACGACTACCCCGACGGAGTGCTCGGCGCCCGGCTGACGACCTCCGCCGGAGACCCCGTGCCCACCGAGCGCACCGCCCGTGAGCTGCTGGGACGGCTCGGCGTGACCGCCCCGCCGGGCGCGGACGAGGACGACCTGAGCGAGGCGCTGCGCGCGGCGCTGGACGGCAAGCGGGTGCTGCTGCTGCTCGACGACGTGGCCGGGGCCGAGCAGGTGGACGCGCTGCTGCCCGACGAGCCCGACTGCCTGGTGGTCGCCGTCTCGCGCGGCCCGCTGACCGGAGTGCCGGATGTGCGGCCGTGCACGGTGGGCGGGCTGGATGTGAGCGCGGCGGTCGGGCTGCTGGCGCAGTACACCGGCCCCACCCGGATCACCTGCGATCCGGTGGCCGCGCAGTCCCTCGTCGAGGAGTGCGCGGGCCAGCCCGCCGCGCTCGTCCTGGTCGGCGGCTGGCTCGCCGCCCGCCCTCAGGCCTCGGTCGCCGACGCGCTGGCCCGGCTGCGCGAACTGCCGCCGGACGACGGTGATCTCGACCATGGCGCCCGCCCGCTGATCCGCGCCTTCCGGCTGGCCTATGCCGCGCTGCCGTCCGCCGCCGCCCGGATGCTGCGGCTGCTGGTGCTGGCTCCCGGCGGATCGACCGACGCCCAGACCGCCTCCGCGCTGGCCGGATGCTCGGTGGCGGACGGCGAGGCGGCGCTGGAGGGCTTCGCCGCGTACGGGATGCTGCGCCCGCGCGGGCCGGGCGACTACCAGGTGCCCGGCTGTCTCGATCCGCTGCTGCGGGAGCGGCTGGCGGCCGAGGAGCGCCCGGCCGAGGTGGAGCTGGCGCGGGCGCGGATGCTGGAGCGCGCCGTACGGCAGCTGCACGCGTGCCGGCTGGCCGCCGAGCCCGCCGGTTCGCCGGGCCGCAAGAAGCTGGCCGGGATGCCGAAGCCGCTGCGCTTTTCGTCGTCGGCGCAGGCGGCGGAGTGGCTGGAGGCCCGGCTGCCCACCCTGATCGAGGCCGCCCGGCTGGCCGTGGAGGCCGGTGAACTCGACACCCTGGCGCGGCGGTTGGTGGCCGCGCTCACCCATGCCCTCACCGCCCACCGGGGTGCCGAGGACGCCGCGGTGGAGCTGTACGGACTGCATGAGCTGGTGCTGGACGTGGCCCGGCGCCGCGATCTGCCGGTGGAGCGGGCGGCCGCGCTGCTGAACCTGGGCGATCTGGACGGCGGGGCGGGCCGGGTGGACCAGGCCCTCGCGCGGTACAAGAGCGCCCTGGAGGCCGCCCGCGCGTCGGGTGATCCGTATACGACCGGGCGGGCGCTGGAGTCGATCGGCGGCATGTACCAGGAGCTGGAGGACTGGCACCGGGCGGCCGACTGGTATGGACGCGCCCTGGAGCTGCGGCTGAGCCGCCGCGATCTGGACGCCGCCGCCCGGATGTACGCACGGCTCGGCACCGTCCATGGCTACGCCGGGCAGTGGGGCGAGGCGCTGCGTGACTGGCGCGCCGCCGCGGCCGCCTGCCGCCGGGCGGGGGACCGGCCGGGGTTTGCCCGGGCACTCAGCGGCGCCGCGGGCGCCCAGGAGCGCACCGGGCGGCCGAGGGATGCGCTGCGCACCTGGGCGGAGGCCGCCGCGGCCGCCCGGACCTGCGGTGACACCGGGCTGCACGCCGATCTGGCGCACCACGCGGCGGACGCGATGGACCGGCTCGGCGGGGACCCGGCGGTGGCCCGGTCGCTGCGGCGCACCGCCCGTAAGAGCGCCACGGAGGCGCCGGAGGACACGGGTCCGTCACCTCAGAGTGGCGAAGGAAACCCCGACGACCTACGAAATCAGTAGTGGTCTTCCAAAAGATTGATGCATTGCAAGGCTAGACAGCGCGACGTCCTTCATTAGACTGGTCGTACCGCGATTGTTGCGGTCGTCTCCGGCATGCGGACGCGTTCCGGTTTGCCTGTCTATGGTCGGTGGTGTATCGACCGGCGACCGGCTATGGCGATATGTTCCTTTCCCCCCCATTCAAGGACCGTGATCGACGTGAAGGTCGGTATCCCCCGCGAGGTCAAGAACAACGAGTTCCGTGTGGCCATCACCCCCGCCGGTGTGCACGAGCTGGTCCGAGGCGGCCACGAGGTCGTCGTGGAGCAGAGCGCGGGCCTCGGCTCCTCCATCACGGACGAGGAGTACACCGCCGCCGGTGCGCGCATCCTCGGCACCGCCGACGAGGTCTGGGCCACCGCCGACCTGCTGCTGAAGGTCAAGGAGCCCGTCGCGGAGGAATACCACCGGATGCGCAAGGGCCAGACGCTCTTCACCTATCTGCATCTGGCGGCCTCCCGGGCCTGCACGGACGCGCTGCTGGAGTCCGGCACCACCGCCATCGCCTACGAGACCGTCGAGACCGCGAACCGCGCCCTGCCGCTGCTCGCGCCGATGTCCGAGGTCGCGGGCCGGATCGCGCCGCAGGTCGGCGCGTACCACCTGATGCGCTCGGCCGGCGGCCGTGGTGTGCTGCCCGCCGGGGTGCCGGGTGTGGCCGCCGCGCGGGCCGTGGTCATCGGCGGTGGCGTCTCCGGGTGGAACGCCGCCCAGATCGCCATCGGCATGGGCTTCCACGTCACCCTGCTCGACAAGGACATCAACAAGCTGCGCGAGGCCGACCGGATCTTCGGCACCCGGGTGCAGACCATCGCCTCCAACGCCTTCGAGCTGGAGAAGGCCGTCCTCGAGGCCGACCTGGTCATCGGCGCGGTGCTGATCCCGGGCGCCAAGGCGCCCAAGCTGGTCACCAACGAGCTGGTGTCCCGGATGAAGCCGGGAAGTGTCCTTGTCGACATCGCGATCGACCAGGGCGGCTGCTTCGAGGACTCCCGCCCCACCACCCACGCCGAGCCGACCTTCGCGGTCCACGACTCGGTCTTCTACTGCGTCGCGAACATGCCCGGCGCGGTGCCGAACACCTCCACCCACGCGCTCACCAACGCGACGCTCCCGTACATCGTGGAGCTGGCCAACCGCGGCTGGCGGGACGCGCTGCGCCGGGACGCCGCGCTGGCCAAGGGGCTCAACACCCATGAGGGACAGGTCGTCTACGGCCCGGTCGCCGAGGCGCACGACCTGCCCACGGTCGAACTGAGCTCGCTGATCGGCTGAATGACGCTCGGAGTTCACCGGCCCGGCCGCCGGAGCGGGTGAACTCCGGTTGCCGGACGGTCAACCCGGACCGTCAACCACATGTCAACAATGGGCATCCGGCCGGGTCTTGTCGAAGGATGAGGCCCGGCCGAAGGTGTGTCCGCTGTGCCCCGTATCGCGTGCGGCCCATGGCTCGGCCAACTCGCCCTAAATGCAACTATTCAGACGCTTTATGCGGCGGTGAAATCTCCGCGGCGCCGTTCACACGCCCTTGACATCGGGGTGTTCGATTGCCGACACATCATGCCGTGTCCGGTGGATTGTGTTGCTGAGGACCGCCGACACGCCATAGAGTCGCCAACCGTCGGCATGGTGTCACGCTGACCTATAGAGAAATTTCCTGGTCACCAAGGAGGTAGGACGACTTGTGAATGAGTCGACATTTTCTCCCGGGGGTGGTCAACCAGGACCGGCTGCGCGGGGCCAGGGCCCCTCGGGGCTCGAGGCTGTCGGCTCCGTCGCTGTCCGTACCTTCGCAACCCACCAGAGCCCGACGACAGCCCACCAGAGCCACAGCATGGACGGCCATCACGTGAACGCCATGGCCGGCGACCAGGGGGGCACGGATCCCGCCCGCTTCGCCGACTACGACGACCTCCCCGACGGGCACTTCTACGACCCGGACGCGGAGTACGAGCCAGACCCCGAATACGCGGCCACGCTCGCGCCCGACGCTGCCCGCCAGCGCCGCGAGCGGATCGGCCCCACCGGGCGCCCGCTGCCGTACTTCCCGATCCCGGGGCCGCTGACCGATCACGGTCCAGCGAAGATCATCGCGATGTGCAACCAGAAGGGCGGGGTCGGTAAGACCACCTCCACCATCAACCTGGGCGCGGCCCTGGCCGAATACGGCCGCCGGGTGCTGCTCGTCGACTTCGACCCGCAGGGCGCCCTGTCGGTCGGCCTCGGGGTCAACCCGATGGAGCTCGACCTCACGGTCTACAACCTGCTCATGGAGCGGGGCATGTCGGCCGACGAGGTGCTGCTGAAGACGGCCGTGCCCAACATGGATCTGCTTCCCAGCAATATCGACTTGTCGGCCGCCGAGGTGCAGCTGGTGAGCGAGGTCGCCCGGGAGTCGACCCTGCAGCGCGCCCTCAAGCCGCTGATGGCCGACTACGACTACATCGTCATCGACTGCCAGCCCTCGCTCGGTCTGCTCACCGTCAACGCGCTCACCGCGGCGCACAAGGTGATCGTGCCGCTGGAGTGCGAGTTCTTCGCGCTGCGCGGTGTGGCGTTGCTCACGGAGACGATCGAGAAGGTCCAGGAGCGGCTCAACCCCGACCTGGAGCTCGACGGCATCCTCGCCACGATGTACGACTCGCGCACCGTGCACAGCCGTGAGGTCCTCGCTCGTGTGGTCGAGGCGTTCGACGATCACGTCTACCACACGGTCATCGGTCGCACGGTCCGCTTCCCCGAGACCACGGTCGCGGGCGAGCCGATCACCACGTACGCGTCCAACTCCGTCGGTGCCGCCGCCTATCGCCAGCTCGCCAGGGAGGTGCTCGCCCGGTGTCACGCCGAGTGAGTCTGCCGGGAGCCGACGAACTGTTCCGCACCACGGGAGGGATGGGGCTCCAGTCCTCCGCTCCCGCCTCCGGGCGCCGCCAGGCGAACGGCGAGGGCCCCCGGGTGCCCCCGCCCGCCGCCGACCCCGACGCCGAGCCCCGGGAAGGGCAGGAGCAGCGCCCGGACGGTGAGCAGTCCGGCTCGGGCGAACACACCGGACGCGAGACGGCGGCCTCCCAGGACGCGGTGGGCGAGCGGCGCCCCGGAGCCGGTGACCGGCCCAAGGGCCGCCAGGCGCAGGGCGGTTCGGCCGCGGCCGAGCAGAGCGGCCAGGCCCGCCGCCGCGCCCGGGCGGCCAACCGTCGGCCCAGCGGGCGCGAGCGCCACGACGAGAAGATCACGGTCTATGTCTCCGCCGAGGAGCTGATGGACCTCGAGCACGCGCGGCTGGTGCTCCGCGGTGAGCACGGGCTCGCCGTCGACCGCGGCCGGATCGTCCGCGAGGCGGTCGCGGTCGTCCTCGCCGACCTCGAGTCGCGCGGCGACGCGAGCATCCTGGTGCGCCGCCTCCGCGGCCGTTGACCGGGCCGGGCGATAGCCTGCCCGGTCGTACGGGCTGCCCCGCCCGGCCCTGAGCACCCTGGACCGCGATGCCGACGAACGACGACTCCGCCCCGCCGCCCCGCCCCCCTCGCCGCACCCTCGGCCGAGGCCCCGGCGCGGCGCCCCCCGACGCGGGCCCGGACCGTCCCTCGGAGCGTCCCACCGCGCCCCCGCCGCCACAGACGGCCGCTCAGCGCCCCGCGCCGCCGTCGCCCGAGCCGACCTCGCCCCCGGCGCCCGGAGAGCCGCAGAACGGCGCTCACGCGCCGCACGAGGCCACTGCCGAGCCGTCCGCCGCCTCGGAGGCAGGCGAGGCGGCCCCGGGCACTGCCGAGCCGTCCGCCGTGCCCGAGCCGCCCCCGGCGACAGGGCCCGCTGCCCCGTCTCCGACAGCCGGGGACGCGGAAGAGGAGCCCCGAGACGGACGGAATCCGGGCGCTCGGCCGCACACCACGCCCCCGGCGCGGGCCGCCGCCCCGGAGGAGCAGGCCGTGCCGAGGGGCGAGACCGCCGGTCGCACAACGACGGCCGGGGCCGAAGGCCCTGCGGTGCGAGGTGCGGAGGGCGCGCCGGGGAGATCACCTGACACCACGGCCTCGGGCCAGGCCGTCGAGGGCCGGGCAGTCGAGGGCCTGGCGGCTCCCGCCTCGGCCCCGCCCGCGCACACCGGACGCCGGGGCGGGGGCCCCGCGCCCGGCCGCGCCGCGCGCGACGAGGAGTCCGCGCCCGGTGCCCCGGGCGAGGCGGTCCCCGTGCCCGCCCCGGCCGTGCGGCGGGGCGCGGGGGGCGGTGAGGGCGCGTCGACCGGCGAGCCGGAGCCGGTGCACGCACGGGCCGACCTGGATATGGCGCCCTCCGCGGGTGGGCACGGCGGCGAGACGGCCGGGTCCGGGGCCGGGGGCGACGCGGGTGACGGGACCGAGCCGAGCGGCGGGAGCGACACCGGCGGCAGGACCGGCCGGGGTGCGGCACAGGGCGGCGAGGCGCCAGGCGGTGAGGCGCGGGCCGAGGAGGGCGGCAATCGGTTCACCGTGCGGCTGGACAACTTCGAGGGGCCCTTCGACCTCCTCCTCCAGCTGATCTCCAAGCACAAGCTGGACGTCACCGAGGTCGCCCTCTCCAAGGTCACCGACGAGTTCATGGCCTATATCCGCGCCATGGGGCCGGACTGGGACCTCGACCAGACCACCGAGTTCCTCGTCGTCGCGGCGACCCTGCTGGACCTCAAGGCGGCCCGGCTGCTGCCCGCCGCCGAGGTCGAGGACGAGGCGGACCTGGCCCTGCTGGAGGCGCGCGACCTGCTCTTCGCGCGGTTGCTCCAGTACCGCGCGTACAAGCAGATCGCGGACATCTTCAACGACCGGCTGATCGCCGAGGCCGCCCGTTACCCCCGTACGGTCGGCCTGGAGCCGCACCACGCCGAGCTGCTCCCGGACGTCGTCATCAGCATCGGCCCCGAGGGCTTCGCCAAGCTGGCCGTCAAGGCGATGCAGGCCAAGCCCAAGCCGCAGGTCTACATCGACCACATCCACGCCCCACTGGTCAGCGTCCGGGAGCAGGCCGAGGTGGTGGTCGCGCGGCTGCGGGAGCTGGGGGAGGCCACCTTCAGCACGCTCACCGAGGACGCTCCCGACGTCCTTACGGTCGTCGCGCGCTTCCTGGCGCTCCTGGAGCTCTACCGCGAGCGCGCGGTCCTGCTCGACCAGCCGGAGGCGCTCGGGTCGCTCATGGTCCGCTGGACGGGCGAGGCGGGGCGGGAGCCGCTGGTCACCGACGAGTTCGACCAGGAGGCCCAGGCCAAACCCCAGGCCAAACCCCAGGCCAAACCCCAGGCCAAACCCCAGGGCGAACCCCAGGCCGAGCCCGAGGACGAGCCCCAGGCGGAGTCGCCGGACGAGCCCCGTAAGGAGACGGCCACGCCGGACCCGGAGCCGGAGAAGGAGAAAGAGGAGGTACCGAGTTGAGCGAGCAGCGGACACCCGCCGGGCTCTCCGAGGTCGCCGAGCTGGACCTCAAGCCCGCCCTGGAGGCCGTCCTCATGGTCGTCGACGAGCCCGCCACCGAGGAGCACCTCGCCAAGGTGCTGGCGCGGCCGCGCCGGGCCGTCGCGGACGCGCTGCGCGAGCTGGCCGACGAGTACGCGACGCAGGGCCGGGGCTTCGAGCTGCGGCTGGTCGCGGGCGGCTGGCGCTACTACACGCGCCCGGCCTTCGCCGCCGCCGTCGAGGGGTTCGTCCTGGACGGCCAGCAGGCCCGGCTCACCCAGGCCGCTTTGGAAACCCTCGCGGTGGTCGCGTACCGTCAGCCGGTCAGCCGTTCCCGTGTCTCGGCCGTCCGCGGTGTCAACTGCGACGGCGTGATGCGGACCCTCCTGCAGCGGGGACTGGTCGAGGAGGCGGGCACGGAACCCGAAACAGGTGCGATCCTGTACAGGACGACGAACTACTTCCTGGAGCGGATGGGCCTGCGAGGGCTGGACGAGCTTCCGGAGCTCGCACCGTTCCTCCCCGAGGCGGACGCGGTCGAGGGCGAGTCCCAGGAGGGCGTGCCGTCGTTCGATCCGGACGCCATCGACAGCGATGACGCGCACGACGACGTAGAACACCGAGCCCGTAGCGGCCACTCTCAGACGGAAACTTGATGCGAAGCAGCGGCAGGAACAGCAGGGGCAGCGGCAGCGGTAGCGGCGGCAACAACTACCGGGGCGCGGGGAACCGGCGCGACGAGCAGCAGCAGCGCGCCGGCCGCCCCCGCCCCGAGGAGCGCCGCTACGACGTGGGCGGCGGCTCCCAGGCGGGCCCCGGCTCCAAGGGGGGCTCCCAGGGCGGTCCCAAGGGCGGCCCCAAGGGAGGCGCGGCCAAGAGCGGTGCCCCCAAGGGCGTCGGCGGCCGCGGCCGCAAGCCGAACGCCCCGGCCCGTCCGCGCGAGTACGAGGCGCAGGTGGAGGAGCGCAACCGCGCCCGCCACGACAAGCCGCGGGTCGCGCTGCCCAAGACCTTCGGCGAGGTCGAGGGCGAGCGGCTGCAGAAGGTCCTCGCCCGCGCCGGCATGGGCTCGCGCCGCGCCTGTGAGGAGCTGATCGACCAGGCCCGGGTCGAGGTCAACGGCAAGATCGTGACCGAGCAGGGGCTGCGCGTCGACCCCGAGAAGGACGAGATCAAGGTCGACGGGCTGACCGTGGCCACCCAGTCGTACCTCTTCTTCGCACTGAACAAGCCCGCCGGTGTCGTCTCCACCATGGAGGACCCCGACGGCCGCCAGTGCCTGGGCGACTATGTGACCAACCGCGAGACGCGGCTCTTCCACGTCGGCCGGCTCGACACCGAGACCGAGGGCATCATCCTGCTCACCAATCACGGTGAGCTGGCCCACCGCCTCACCCACCCCCGCTACGGCGTGAAGAAGACCTATCTCGCCGCCATCCAGGGCCCGCTCCCGCGCGACCTCGGCAAGCGGCTCAAGAGCGGCATCGAGCTGGAGGACGGCTACGCCCGCGCCGACCACTTCCGTGTGGTGCAGAACACCGGCAAGAACTATCTGGTGGAGGTGAGCCTGCACGAGGGCCGCAAGCACATCGTGCGGCGGATGCTCGCCGAGGCCGGCTTCCCGGTCGACAAGCTGGTGCGGACGGCCTTCGGCCCGATCGCGCTCGGCGACCAGAAGTCCGGCTGGCTGCGCCGGATGACCAACACCGAGGTCGGCATGCTGATGCGCGAGGTCGACCTCTGAGGGCCGCGGACCCCTCCGTGGCCCGGGACCGCTGACGGCCCCGGCCGCCGGCGACCGCCGCGTCTCGCCCAGCGGTCGCCCCGGGAGCCTGTCGGACCCGCTCGTTACGCTGATCGGGAGTGCGGCCGGTGACACGGCCGCGCCCGACGCACGACAGCACAGCGCGCACAGGGAGCGAGACGTGGCGGTACGAGCGGTCCGCGGGGCGGTCCAGCTGGAGCGGGACGAGCCGGAGCACATGCGGGAGCAGGTCTCCGCGCTGCTGACGGCCGTCCTGCGGCGCAATGCCCTCGACCCCGACGATCTGATCAGTGTGTGGTTCACGGCCACCCCCGATCTGCACAGCGACTTCCCGGCGGCCGCCGCCCGCAAGCTGGGCATCACCGATGTGCCGCTGATCTGCGCCCAGGAGCTGGACATAGCGGGGGCCATGCCCCGTGTCGTCCGCGTCCTGGCGCATATCGAGACCTCCCTGCCCAAGTCCGAGATCGCCCATGTCTACCTCGGCGCCGCCGCCGCCCTCCGCAAGGACATCGCCCAATGAGAACCGCGCTCGTCATCGGCACCGGCCTGATCGGCACCTCCGCCGCGCTGGCCCTGGCCGGCCGCGGCGTCCAGGTGCACCTCGCCGACCATGACGCGGACCAGGCCCGCACCGCCGAGGCGCTCGGCGCCGGGACACAGGGCGAGCCCGAGGGGCCCGTGGACCTGGCGATCGTCGCCGTGCCCCCGGCGTACGTGGCGGGGACGGTGGCCGATGTGCTGCGCCGCGGCCTGGCCCGCGGCGTGCTGGACGTCGCGAGCGTCAAGGGTGGCCCGCGCCGCGAGCTGGAGGCCCTCGGCTGCGATCTGACCCGCTACATCGGCACGCATCCGATGGCGGGCCGGGAGCGCTCCGGGCCGCTGGCCGCCACCGCCGACCTCTTCGAGGGGCGGCCCTGGGTGCTCACGCCCACCGCCGGCACCGACACCGAGGTGCTCAACCTCGCGCTCGAGCTGGTCGCGCTGTGCCGGGCCGTGCCCGTGGTGATGGAGGACGAGGCCCACGACCGGGCGGTGGCGCTCGTCTCGCACACCCCGCACCTGCTGTCCAGCATGGTCGCCGCGCGGCTGCAGGACGCCGATGAGACGGCGGTGCGGCTGTGCGGGCAGGGCATCCGCGACGTGACCCGGATCGCTGCCTCCGACCCCGCCATGTGGATCGACATCCTCTCCGCCAACCCCGGCCCGGTCGCCGATGTGCTCGCCGCGGTCGCCTCCGACCTCGACGAGACGGTGCGGGCGCTGCGCGCGCTCCAGTCCGCCGACGAGGCCAAGCGCGGCGACGGCACGGCCGGTATCGAGGACGTGCTGCGCCGGGGCAACGCCGGGCGCGAGCGGGTGCCGGGCAAGCACGGCGCCGCCTCGGCCGTCTATGAGACCGTGACGGTGCTCATCGGTGACCAGCCGGGCGAGCTGGCCCGGATCTTCGCCGACGCGGGCCGGGCGGGGGTCAACATCGAGGACGTCCGGATCGAGCACGCCACCGGCCAGCAGTCCGGTCTGATCCAGCTGATGGTCGAGCCCTCGGCGGCCCCGGGGCTCACCAAGGCCCTGCGGGAGCGGGGATGGTCCATCCGGCAGTAGCGGTGGTGCGGACCGGTCCTCCCGGGCGCCGGGCCGCCCGGCGCCCGGGAGGACCGCCGTCCACAGGGGTGCGAAGCCGCCCGTGGGAAGCCAGTAACCTTGTCCGAGGCTCACATGGCCCGTTCAACTCAGCCCCGTGCACACGAAAGGTGTCTGTCACCGTGGAAACCGCCGCCCGGACCGCCCCGGCAGCAGTGATTGTCGCGATCGACGGCCCCGCAGGCACGGGTAAGTCCAGTACCTCGAAGGCCGTCGCCGCCAAGCTGGGCCTGGGCTACCTGGACACCGGCGCCCAGTACCGGGCGATCACCTGGTGGATGGTGACCAACGGCATCGACGTGGATGACGCCGTCGCCGTGGCCGACGCCGCCGCCAAGCCCCACATCGTCTCCGGGATCGACCCGGCCGCCCCGACGATCAGCGTCGACGGCACCGATGTCGCCGGGCCGATCCGCACCCAGGAGGTCACCTCGCGGGTCAGCGCGGTCAGCGCGGTGCCCGAGGTGCGGGCCGTGATCACCGAGCTGCAGCGGACCATCGCCGCCGAGGCGCCGCGCGGTATCGTGGTCGAGGGCCGGGACATCGGCACCACGGTCCTCCCGGACGCCGACATCAAGATCTTCCTGACCGCCTCCCCGGAGGTCCGGGCGGCCCGCCGCAGCGGTGAGCTGAAGGGCAAGGAGGCCGCCGACCTGGCGGCCACCCAGGCGGCCCTGGCCAAGCGGGACGCCCTGGACTCCGGCCGTAAGACCTCGCCGCTCGCCAAGGCGGACGACGCGGTCGAGGTGGACACCTCCGAGCTCACCCTCGACCAGGTCATCGAGTGCGTCGTCACTCTCGTCGAGGAGAAGCGGACGGTCGCGTGAGCGCCACCGACGCGACGCTTCCCAGCGCGGCCGGAGCCGTCGTGGCACGGCGGATCGGCATCGGCCTGATGTACGGGCTGTGGCGGCCCCGGGTGCTGGGCGCCTGGCGGATCCCGTCCGCCGGACCCGTCATCCTCGCCGGGAACCACTCGCACAACATCGACGGCCCGATGCTGATCGGCACCTCGCCGCGGCCGGTGCACTTCCTGGTCAAGAAGGAGGCGTTCGTCGGCCCGCTGGACCCGTTCCTGCGCGGTATCGGGCAGCTGAGGGTGGACCGTTCGAGCGCCGACCGCGCCGCGATCGGCCAGGCCCTGGGCGTGCTGGAGCGCGGCGGGGTCCTCGGGATCTTCCCGGAGGGCAGCCGCGGCGAGGGCGACTTCGCGTCGCTGCGCTCGGGCCTCGCGTACTTCGCCGTGCGCTCCGGCGCGCCGATCGTGCCGGTGGCGGTGCTCGGCACCGCCACCCCGCGCGGTGGCGACGGGCGGGCCCGGGCGCTGCCCCGGCTGCGCAGCAGGGTCGACGTGGTGTTCGGCGACCCCTTCGAGGCGGGAGACGGAAGCGGCAGGCGGACGCGGGCGGCCCTGGACCAGGCCACCGAGCGCATCCAGAAGCGGCTGGGCACGCATCTGGGCACCGCCAGGCGGCTGACCGGCCGCCCAGACCAGACATGAGATCCGCGAGCCCTCAGGGGCGGCCGCGGTATTGAGGGACGACGAGGAAATCTTCATGAACGACCAGATCCACAGCGGCGGCGACGAGCACGGGGAGCTTGGCGACGCCGAGTACGCGGAGTTCATGGAGCTCGCCGTGCAAGAGGGCTTCGACCTGGAGGAGGTCGAGGGCGACCTCGCCGCGGCGGGACACGGCCCGCTGCCGGTGCTGGCCGTCGTCGGCCGCCCCAATGTCGGCAAGTCCACCCTGGTGAACCGGATCATCGGCCGCCGCGAGGCGGTCGTGGAGGACCGCCCCGGAGTCACCCGCGACCGGGTGACCTACGAGGCCGAATGGTCCGGCCGCCGCTTCAAGGTGGTCGACACCGGCGGCTGGGAGCAGGACGTGCTCGGTCTCGACGCGTCCGTGGCGGCCCAGGCCGAGTTCGCGATCGAGGCCGCCGACGCGGTGGTCTTCGTCGTGGACGCGACGGTCGGCGCCACCGACACCGACGAGGCCGTGGTCAAGCTGCTGCGCCGGGCCGGAAAGCCCGTGGTGCTGTGCGCCAACAAGGTCGACGGGCCCAGCGGCGAGGCGGATGCCGCGATGCTGTGGTCGCTCGGCCTCGGCGAGCCGTACTCGGTCTCCGCGCTGCACGGCCGCGGCACCGGCGACATGCTCGACGCGGTCCTGGAGGCGCTGCCCGAGGCCCCGGCCCAGACCTTCGGGGCGACGCTCGGCGGACCACGCCGGATCGCCCTGGTCGGCCGTCCGAACGTGGGCAAGTCCTCGCTGCTCAACAAGGTCGCGAACGAGGAGCGGGTGGTCGTCAACGAGTTGGCGGGCACCACCCGCGACCCGGTCGACGAAATCATCGAACTCGGCGGCATCACCTGGAAGTTCGTCGACACCGCCGGCATCCGCCGCCGGGTCCACCTCCAGGAGGGCGCCGACTACTACGCCTCGCTGCGCACCGCGGCCGCCGTGGAGAAGGCGGAGGTCGCCGTCGTGCTGATCGACGCCAGTGAGTCCATCAGCGTCCAGGACCAGCGGATCATCACGATGGCCGTCGAGGCCGGGCGCGCGCTCGTCATCGCGTACAACAAGTGGGACACCCTCGACGAGGAGCGCCGCTACTACCTCGAGCGCGAGATCGAGACGGAGCTGGGGCAGATCCAGTGGGCGCCGCGGGTCAATGTCTCGGCGCGCACCGGCCGCCATATGGAGAAGCTGGTCCCGGCGATCGAGACGGCGCTGGCCGGCTGGGAGACCCGGGTCCCCACCGGGCGGCTCAACTCCTTCCTCGGCGAGATCGTCGCCTCCCATCCGCACCCGATCCGGGGCGGCAAGCAGCCGCGGATCCTGTTCGGGACGCAGGCCGGCACCCGGCCGCCGCGGTTCGTGCTCTTCGCCTCGGGCTTCCTGGAGGCGGGCTACCGCCGCTTCATCGAGCGGCGGCTGCGCGAGGAGTTCGGCTTCGAGGGGACGCCCCTGCAGATCTCGGTGCGGGTGCGCGAAAAGCGCGGCCGCAAGAGGTAACGGCGGCGGCGCGCGGTTGACGCCATCCCGGCCCCGGACGCACCGTCCGGCGGCGGGGTGGGGTGGCGGCGCGGCAGGGCGGCGGCGCTCGGCGCGCTCAGCGGCGGGTCGGCCCCGGCCCGCCGGGCGCGCATGACGGCACCACGTCAGCAGGCGTCCACGTCAGGGCGGCTACGTCAGCAGGCGTCCACGTCAGGGCGGCTACGTCAGCAGGCGTCCACGTCAGTAGCCGTGACCCCGCTCCTCGCCCCGGCCGGGCGGCAGGGCGGGGAGATAGCCGCGGTAGTACAGCTCGTCGGTGTGCCAGGCCCCGTTGTGGCTGTCCGGGCGGCCGTGGCCGCCGCTGACGAGGCCCCGGGGCTGGCCGATGGCGGCGAACGCCACGAACTCCATGTTCTCCTCGTCCGAGCGGTCGCCGGGCAGCGCCCGGAACAGCCTGCGGTACTCCGCGTACAACGCGTCGTAGATCGGCGTGGCGGAGTGGCGCCAGGGATCGTGCGCTGCCTCCAGGGCGGGGCGCATGGCTGGAATGCAGCCGTATGACGGGGATCGATAGGAGAGGTCGTATGCGTGCACGTATGTGCCAACGACCCGGCCGCCCGTCGGATGCGGCATCGGTGGCGAATGGGCTGCCCACCACGGGTCGCCGAGGTCCGGTGGGAGGTCCGGGACGGCGGCGGTCATGTGCCCGCGAGCGGCATCGACGCACCGACCAGCGCCCCGCGCGCCGCGGCCCGGTCCAGCGCCGCGCGCAGCTGGTCCTCGCGCGGCTGGGTGCCGATCGTGCCCGCGGCCGCTGCGTAGATCAGCACCTTCCGGGAACGGCCGACGGCGCTCCGCCAGCCCTCGCTGAGCGGCATCGGGCTGTGCGCCTGCCACCAGGCCACCGGGCGGCCGCCGCCCGGCGCCGGCATCAGCACCGCGTGCAGCCGCCCCATGGCCAGCAGCACCGACCAGCCGGGGTTGGGCGCGGGCGGCCGGCTCAGATCGACCACCGGGGCGAACCCCTGCTCGCTGAGGAGCTGCAGGAACTCGTCGCCGTGTCCGGGCGAACCGGGGCGGATGATCGGCGAGGTCGGCTCCACCACCAGCGCCGGGCACGCCTCCTGACCCACCAGCACCACCCCGCTGGTCACCCCGAGCACCGCCTGCTGGGCCACCGGTGCCTGACCGGACGGCGCGTGACCGGACGGCGCTGAGGTGTGGGAAGCGGTGGCGGGAGACGCCGGCGACGGAGCCGGGGCGGGGTAGGCGGGCGGGGCGGCCGGGGCGGGGAAGTGCGGCGCCGCGGCATGCGCGGCGGCCGGCACGGGCGGCGCGTACGACGGCGCGGTGTCCTCACCCGTGATGGACCGCACCGCACCGCGCAGCTGGTCCTCGGAGACCGGGACGACCTGGGAGGGGACGCAGGTGGCGTGCGCGAAGGCCAGCACCGCCGTCTCCTGCCCCACGAAGAGCACGGTGCTGGTCCGCTCCTGCTCGGTGTTGCCGGGGGTGCGGCAGGACGTGCAGTCGTAAGCGCCCGGGGCGTTGTCCCCGGCGAGCAGCCGGTCGGCTTCTTCGTCGCCGATCTCGGCGCGTACGTCATTGCTGACGTCGAGCATGCGCGGCACGGGTGGCTCCTCGGTCTCGGTGGGTGCGCGGGGTGGGTCCCCGGCTCATACGTAGACAACGGGCCATGCGGGGCGGGGGTCACGCGGCCGGCCGCCCCGGGGTCTGATGCGCCGTCGGGCCGGAAAGTTCCCCCGACTTCCTACCGATTGCGCATCTGTTGGGGCACAAGAAGGTGATGAAACCCAACCCTGTGCCACTTTTCTCGGTCTTACACCGTGGTAGGCGGACGACACACCCGTCCGCGGGGAAGCCATGGGATACGGGGCCGGATGCACATCTCTTTCCTTATTCACAACGCGTACGGGATCGGCGGGACGATCCGGACCACGTACAACCTCGCCCGTTCCCTGGGAGAGCAGCACGATGTGGAGATCGTGTCGGTGTTCCGCCACCGCGACCAGCCGATCTTCGACCCCGGACCGCGGGTGCGGCTCAGCCATCTCGTGGACATCCGGAAGAACAGCCCGTCCTACGACGGCGCCGACCCGGACCACGGCCGCCCGGCGGAGGTCTTCCCCGCGTCCGAGGGCCGCTACAAGCAGTACAGCGCTCTCACCGACCGCCGTATCGGGGACCATCTCCGCAGCCTCGAGGCCGATATCGTTGTCGGAACCCGCCCCGGGCTCAATGTCCACATCGCCCGCGAGGCCCGCCGCGGTCCGGTACGAGTCGGCCAGGAGCATCTGACGCTCGGCACCCACTCCAAGGGGCTGAAGCGGGCCCTGCGCGCCGTCTATCCCCGGCTGGACGCGGTGACCACCGTGACCGAGGCCGACGCGCGGACCTACCGCGACCAGATGCGGCTGCCCGGCGTCCGGGTCGAGGCAGTCCCCAACAGCGTGCCCGAGCCCGGTCTCGAGCCCGCCGACGGCACCGGCAAATGGGTCGTCGCGGCCGGTCGGCTGGCCCCGGTGAAACGCTACGACCTGCTGATACGCGCCTTCGCGAAGGTCAGCGAGGCCCGCCCGGACTGGCGGCTGCGGATCTACGGCGGCGGCGCCCAGCACGCCAAGCTGCGCGCCCTCATCGACCAACTCGGCCTCTACAACCACGTCTTCCTGATGGGCCCGGCCAATCCGCTCGACCCCGAGTGGGCCAAGGGCTCCATAGCCGCCGTCACCTCCAGCCTCGAGTCGTTCGGCATGACCATCGTGGAGGCGATGCGCTGCGGCCTTCCCGTGGTGTCCACCGACTGCCCGCACGGGCCCGCGGAGATCATCGACAACGGGGTGGACGGCCGGCTCGTGCCCACCGGCGACACCGACGCCATCGCCGCCGCGCTGCTCGACCTCATCAACAACGACGAGCTGCGCCAGCAGATGGGACAGGCGGCGCTGAAGGATTCGGCCCGCTTCGACCCCTCGCGGGTGGCGGGGCGCTACGAGACGCTGTTCTCCGGTCTGATCGGCCGCAGCGGGCTGCGGGGCTCCCTGCACCGCGCCCGCGGCTCCCTGCTCAGTGGCGCGTTCGCCACCAAGGACTCCCTGCGGAAGGTGCGTGTCGCATGAGTGCAACGGCACAGGCAGCGCAGCACGTCGAGGAGGACAGGATGAGTGAGGCCCCCGAGGCCGCCTCTGTCCGCGCCGACTGCGTGGCGGACTCCGCCGGAGGGCTCACCTTCCACATCACCGACGGGGCCCGGCCCGGCCCGGTCGGCCAAGACGACTGGAGCGGTGCGCTGGTGCTGGTCCGCCGGGGCGCCGCGGACACCCCCGACGGGGAGGTGCGGCTGCCGCTGGGCCCCACCGCGGACGGCCGGCTGCAGGCCGCGCTGCCCAGCAATGTCGCCCTGCCCGAGGGCCGCTGGGACGTCCATGTGGCCTACCGGGACACCGAACCGCGGCGGCTCGCCCCGGGCCTGAACGATCTGCGCTCGCTCGTCGACCGCCGGCCGGGGCCGAGCACCTCCCCGCTGTCCGTCCGCATCCCCTACGCCACCAAGCACGGCAACCTCTCGCTGCGCAGCTGGCGGCGAGCGCCCCATGCCGAGGCCGGGGAGATACGGCTGGAGGACGACACGATGGCAGTCCGGGGGCGGCTCTACCGTGTGGCGTACCCGTCCGAGTGGCTGGCCGAGGCGGTCGTCGAGGCCCGCTGCCGCCGGGGCGCCGCCCCGGTGTGGACGGCGCCGCTGGTGGTGGACGGCCCGGACTTCTCCTTCACGCTCTCCTACGCCGAGCTCGCGCGGAGCTGGGACGGCGGCACGCACGTCTGGGACCTGTGGCTGCGCCCGGCGGACGAGTCCATGGCCCCGGCCCGGCTCGCCCGGATCCTGGACGATGTCGCGGACAAGAAGGAGATCTTCACCTACCCGCCGCGCACCGTGGCCGGTCCGCACGGGGAGGCGCAGGCCCAGCCGTACTACACCCGGGACAACGATCTGGCGGTGCGGATCGAGGCGCCCGCCTGATCCCAGCGGAGAAGCCGGGCGAGCAGAGGAGCTTTGCGGACCGGGACTGTCCTCAATCGGTGGCAGACTCGGCCGCATGCTGGAGACCTCGGCCCGACTGCTCCGCCTGCTCTCCCTGCTGCAGGCCCACCGCGAATGGTCCGGCGCGGATCTCGCCGACCGGCTCGGGGTCACCCCGCGCACCGTGCGCCGCGATGTGGACCGGCTGCGCGAGCTCGGCTACCCGGTGCACTCCACACCGGGCACCGGCGGCGGCTATCAGCTGGGCGCGGGCGCCCAGTTGCCGCCGCTGCTGCTCGACGACGAGGAGGCGGTGGCGGTCGCGGTGCGGCTGCGCCAGGCCGCGGGCGGCGGGGTCGAGGGCATCGAGGAGACCTCGGTACGGGCCCTGGCCAAGCTGGAACAGGTGCTGCCGGACCGGCTGCGCCGCCGGGTGGGCGCGCTGAGCGCCTTCACCGTGCCGCTGTCCGGCTGGAACCCGGGGCCAGGAGTGGACCCCGGGGTGCTGACCGAGCTGGCCGCCGCCTGCCGGGACTGCCATCAGCTGCGCTTCGAGTACCGCGACCACGGCGGTGCCCTCACCCGCCGCACCGCCGAACCACATCGGCTGGTCGCCGCGCAGCGCCGCTGGTACCTGGTGGCCTGGGACGTCGACCGCGCCGACTGGCGTACGTACCGGGTCGACCGGATCACCCCGACCCCGCCGCACGGCCCCCGGTTCACCCCGCGCCGCCCGCCCGCCGAGGACATCGCCGCCTATGTGGCCCGGGGCATCACCACCTCGGTCTACTCCCAGCGGGCCACCGTGCTGCTGCGGGTGCCCGCCGAGCGGGCGGCCGAGCGGTTCTCACCCTCGGTGGGGGTGCTGGAGGCCGTCGACGAGCAGAGCTGTCTGCTGCACACCGGCGCTTCCAGCCCCGATCTGCTGGTGCTCCATATCGCGCTGAGCGGCTTCGACTTCGAGGTGCGCGAGCCGGTGGAGCTGAACGACTACATCCGGGAGATCAGGGACCGTCTGGATCGGGCCCTGGGCTGATCGAGCCCCGGGCCTTGAGCTGTTGGTCCTTCTCCTGCTCCAGGCTCGCCACCTCCGGATGGTGCAGATCGAAGGCCGGTGATTCGGAGCGGATCCGGGGCAGGGTGGTGAAGTTGTGCCGGGGCGGGGGACAGGAGGTCACCCATTCCAGGGAGCGGCCGAACCCCCAGGGGTCGTCGACCTCCACCTTCTTTCCGTACTTGGCCGTCCGCCAGACGTTGTAGAGGAACGGCAGGGTGGACAGGCCCAGCAGGAAGGAGCCGATGGTGGAGACCGTGTTGAGCGCGGTGAAGCCGTCCGCCGCCAGATAGTCGGCGTAGCGGCGCGGCATCCCCTCCACCCCCAGCCAGTGCTGCACCAGGAAGGTGGTGTGGAAGCCGGTGAAGAGGGTCCAGAAGTGGATCCGGGCCAGCCGCTCGTCCAGCAGCTTGCCCGTGAACTTGGGCCACCAGAAGTAGAACCCCGCGAACATCGCGAAGACGACCGTCCCGAAGACCACGTAGTGGAAGTGGCCCACGACGAAGTAGGTGTCGGTGACATGGAAGTCCATGGGCGGTGAGGCCAGGATGACGCCGGTGAGTCCCCCGAAGAGAAAGCTCACCAGGAAGCCGACCGCCCACAGCATCGGCGCCTCCAGGGACACCGAGCCGCCCAGCATGGTGCCGATCCAGTTGAAGAACTTCACCCCGGTCGGCACCGCGATCAGAAACGACATCAGGGAGAAGAAGGGCAGCAGCACCGATCCCGTGGCGAACATATGGTGGGCCCAGACCACCATCGACAGCCCGGTGATGGCCATGGTCGCGCCGATCAGCGTCACATAGCCGAAGATCGGCTTACGCGAGAAGACCGGGATGATCTCGGTGATGATGCCGAAGAACGGCAGCGCGATGATGTAGACCTCGGGATGGCCGAAGAACCAGAAGAGGTGCTGCCACAGCAGCGGCCCGCCGTACTGGGCGTCGAAGACCACCGCCCCGAACCGCCGGTCCGCCTCCAGCGCCAGCAGCGCCGCCGCCAGCACCGGGAACGCCATCAGGATCATGATCGAGGTGAAGAGGGTGTTCCAGGTGAAGATCGGCATCCGGAACATCGTCATGCCCGGCGCGCGCATCGCCATGATGGTGGTCAGGAAGTTCACCGCGCCCAGGATCGTCCCGAAGCCCGACAGCGCCAGCCCCATGATCCACAGATCGGCGCCGACACCGGGGGAGCGGATCGCGCTGTTGAGCGGGGCATAGGCGGTCCAGCCGAAGGCCGCGGCGCCCTGCGGCACCACCAGACCGGTCAGCACCATCAGCCCGCCGAACAGATACAGCCAGTACGACAGCATGTTGAGGCGCGGGAAGGCCACATCGGGCGCGCCGATCTGCAGCGGCATGATCTCGTTGGCGAACCCCGCGAAGGCCGGGGTCGCGAAGAGCAGCAGCATGATCGTGCCATGCAGGGTGAAGGCCTGGTTGAACTGCTCCTGCGAGACGACCTGGAGGCCCGGACGGGCCAGCTCGGCGCGCATCACCAGCGCCAGCACGCCGCCGACCAGGAAGAAGCCGAACGACGAGATCAGATACAGATGCCCGATCTTCTTGTGGTCGGTGGTGGTGACCCAGTCCACGAGCACGCTGCCCTGCCGCGTCACCCCTGCCGGACCGGCGGCCCGCGCGGTGTCTGTCGCCATCGGGGCTCCTCTGCGTCCTGGGCGGGTATCGCCATGATCGCGCGGCGGCTGCCGCGAGCCGTGGAGCTGCCCGGAGCGTCACTCCCTCGGGGACAGCAGCGGACCGAGTGGCCCAAGGTCCAGATTGAGATCGGAGGGCGCGATCCCGTAGCGCTCGCAGAGCGTGCCCATCCGGTCCTCCAGCAGCATCAGCGTGACCCCGATCCGCTCTTCCTGGTCCTCGGTCAGATCGCCCTCGTCCACCCGGCGCAGCGCCTGTCGCTCCATGAGCTGGCGCAACAGCTCCACCACGGTCAGCACCAGCCTCATCAGGTCGCGTTCGACGGTGTCCTGGTCCAGCTCCACCTTGCGGCTCACGGTTCCTCCCAGGGGGACGGGACATTGGCGTTGACCGAGCTGATGAGGGCGCGCAGATCGATGCGGACCAGATCGACGTCGGCGATCCGCAGGGTCAGATCACCGGTGATCACCACACCGCCGGCGAGCAGCCGGTCCAGCACGTCCACCAGGGCGATCTGCTGATGGGCCAACGGGCCCTCGGGGGCCATCGTCATCCCTCGGCCCCCGCGCTCTCGGCCCCGGCCGGGGCGGTGTTCTCGTCGGGGACGGCGTTCTTCTCGTCCGGGGTGGCGTTCTCGTCCGGGGCGGTGAAGGAGTACGGCGCCCAGGGGCCGGTCAGCTCCACCCGCAGCGCGGCCGTCCGCCCGGCCAACTCACCGACCCGCTCGGCGAAGGCGGCGCCGTCCTCGCGCCGCACCAGATACGCGGCGTTCAGCACATTGCGGTCGGACACCCCCGACAGCCGGGGGTCCTGCGGCGGATGCAGCCGGGCCCGCTCGGCCAGCCCGCTGAGGGTCTCGTGCACCAGCCGCGCGCCCTCCTCCGTATCGCCCCAGCGCCGCTCGGCCGCCTGCCGCTGTGCCTTGCGGCGGCGCAGATAGTCGCGGCCGGACATGCCGCCCGGGGCGTTCGGGGTTCCGGCGGGCGGCCCGTCGGGCGCGGGCGGCTCCTGGGGCGCGGGCGTCGCGGCGTATGCCTTGACGCCCCATTCGACCCGGCCCTCCAGCCGGTCCAGCGCCGAGGCGAACCGCTCCCGCCCGGTGGCGAGCATCCGCCGCAGCCCCTCCTCGCCCTGGCAGACGGTGGCCAGCCGGACCGGTATGACACAGGATTCGGCGCCGACGGTGTCGACCACCCGCTGATGGGTCCGGGCCACCTTCTCCAGCCAGGCCATGTCCTCCAGCCGCTCCCGCAGCGGGCCCTCGTCGAAGTCCTCGGCCGGTACGGCGCCCGCCAGCACGGCGAGCCCCTGATGGCGCACGGCCACCACCGGTTCGCCCGCGACTCCGGGCACGTCCTCCAGCGCGGTGAGGGCGTCCAGGGGGGCCTGCGGCGCGGCGGTGTCGCGCACGACCGCGTAGGCGTACCGCAGTCCTTCGGTCATTCGGCGCTCTCCCGGTTCTCCCCGCTGGTCACCTCGGTCTTCTCCTGACCGTTCGCCTCGGTCTTCTTCTGGCCGTTCACCTCGGTCCGGGCGCGTGACGAGAGCGAGGGGTCGTGCTCCCACCAGTCGATGCCCATCTCCTTCGCCTTGTCGACCGAGGCCACGATCAGCCGCAGCTTGATCGTGAGAAGTTCGATGTCGAGCAGGTTGATGCGGATATCGCCCGCGATCACCACACCCTTGTCGAGCACCCGCTCCAGGATGTCGGCGAGGTTGGCCCCGCCCTCACCACGGCTCGCCAGCCCGAACGACCCCGAGGAGCCGAACGACGACGCCGGTGAGCCATACGCACCGGCCGTCGGGGCCACACCGCCCCGGGTGGTCACAGAGTCCCGTTCGCCCACTGGTGTGCCTCCTCCAACCGGTCGAGCAGCACGTCCTCCTGCCGCTCGAACTCCTTCTCGTCGATCACGCCCTGGTCGAGCTGGGTCTCCAGCTCGGCCAGGGCGCGCTGGATGTTGGCCGGGTCGTAGTACTCCCGCTCCGCGGCGGCGACGACCTGCCTCAGCACCCAGCCGATCATCAGCATCAGGACTCGACGAAGCTGTACGGCGGCAGCGGACCGTTGATCCGCAGCTTCAGCCAGGGGTGGGTCTGCTCCACCTCGGCCGCCGCCGTCAGCAGCGGATCGGCGCCGTCCTTGGCGAGCAGCAGGGACAGGCTGAGGAACCAGCCGCCGCTCTCCGGGCCGGGGCGCACGTCCTCGGCGGCCGGGGCCAGCGCCTCCTCCACCAGCTTGGCGTCCCGCACCTCACGGGCCCGTACGGCGCTCGCCATCAGCTCGCCGAAGCGCACCCGTTCCTCGTAGGTGCCGCCGCCGGCCGACCGGTTGGCCTCGGCCATCACCCGCAGCTCCGGCTCCTCGGCGAGCACCTGGTGGAGCACCGCGTCCTCGTCGTGCACGACCTTGACGTTGTACTCCACCCGGTCGGACAGCCGGCTGAGCTGGTCCTGGTAGCGGTCGGCGTGCTCGGCCAGCACGCTGCGGACGTCGTCGTCGCTGGAGGAGACGCTGCCGAAGCGCATCGGCAGCACCGGGCGGGAGTCGCTCACCTCGGCCAGCACATGCTGATGGGCCAGCAGATCGCGGCGCCGGGGCTTGAGCTCCGGCGGGCAGTCGCTGACGATCGCGGCCAGCTCGCCCTGGTTCAGTGCCCGGACCGGAAGCGGGGGGTCGCCGATGCCCAGCAGCCGATCGCCCAGGTCCCGGACCTCACCGCGCGCGATGCCGTAGACATACGTGGTCATGCGGACTCCTCGGACTTCCTCGGCGCCGCCTTACGGGCCGGACGCCGACGGCGGGGCTCCTCCTCCTCCTCGTCCTCCTCCGACGGCCGGATCGCGTCGGCCACGGACTGGGCGGCCTTGGAGACGGTGTCGCCGGCTCCGGACAGGGCGCCCTTGGTCTTGCTCCGCGCCCCGTTCTCGGTGATGCCCTCGACGACCTCGGGCAGTCCGGGGGACTTGTTCGGGCCCGACTCCAGGTCGAGCCGGTTGCACGCCTCGGCGAAGCGCAGATACGTGTCGACGCTCGCCACCACGATCCGAACGTCGATCTTGAGTATCTCGATGCCGACGAGGGAGACTCGGATGAACGCGTCGATCACCAGCCCTCGGTCGAGGATGAGTTCCAGGACGTCGTACAGGCCGCTGCTGCCGCCCCCGCCCCTGGATTGCTGTGCTGGGACCACAGTGGTCATATCGGGTGTTTCCTCTCGTATCGGTGGGCGTCCGGTTCGCCGCCGTCAGCGGCGGTCGCTCCGGCCGCGCTCATAGCGGCGGAGGCGGCGGTATCCGGTGAGCAAGCCGTCCGGGTCGAGGGTCACCTCGTACAGGGCCATCAGGCTCATCGTCTCCGGCACCCGGGCCAGCTCCACCACCTCGGCCTCCAGCAGCCACCCCTCGTCGGTCCGCTCCAGACGGGGGAGGGACTCGGGGTACAGGCCCGTCAGCTCGACGAGCTGGTCACGGGCGGCACGCAGGAGTGCCAGCGGGCTCGGACCGCCGGCCGCCGTCTTCTCGGGGGTTTCATCTGATCTGTCAGTCATGTTGGCTCCGGTGGCGGCGGGTACCGCGTCCCGGTGGGCGTAAACCTCGACGTTCGACCCCGAGGCACCGGCGATTTGTGGTGGAATTGTGCGCTCCGGAGGGGTCCGGGCAGCGCTTTTCCGGCCGCTGTGCGAATTGCTCGAAAGATCTCGGCGGTCTCCCGCCACCCATACCGGAGCCGGTCGTTTGACGCGCGATATCGACGAAAACTCGCAATCATCTTCGAGGGGTCAACACACGCCCCGGAAGAGTGATGAAGTCGCCCACAAACCCGGGCGTGTTTTCTGTGACACAAGTGTGACGAATGGCGGCCGTGAGAGGCATGAGGCAGTGGCAGTCCTTCGCCACTCTGGGTTTGCCCCGCGTGGGCAGCGACCTACGGTGGCGTCATGGGACCTGTACCGAACCATCCGGCCGAACCCGACGACGACCTCGACAGCTATGTGGGCCTCGATGCCCGGACCGCGGAGGAGAGGGCGCGCGCACGCGGCTGGAGCACCGTACGGACGCTTCCGCCGGGCGCGATCATCACGATGGAATACCTGCGCGGGCGGATCGACTTCGAGGTGGACGACGGCACCGTGAAGCGCTGCTGGCGCGGCTGACCGGCCCGGATCCGCACCGGTGGGCCGGTGCGCCCGGCGCGGACACGACCACGGCCCCGGACGCTCTCACGGGAGCGTCCGGGGCCGCGGTGTGGCCGGCCGGCGCGGGGGAGGGGGTGCGTACCGCCCCGCGGCGTGGCGGGTGGCTCAGCCTCCGGTGGCGGTCCGGCCGCGGGAGGCGCCGGTCGGGCCGAAGGGCGTCGTGGCGCGCGGCACCCGGTCGGCGTGCGGCGGCCGGCGGCTGCCGACCGGGGTGACCGGGGTGCGCTCGGAGCGCACCGTGTGCTGGCGGACCGGGTGGTGGGGCCGCGGGTCGGCGCCACGGCCGGTGGCGGCGCCGGGTCGGACCACGCCCACCGGCTCGCGGGCGGGCAGCTCGTCGTCGCGGGCGGCGCGCGGGGTGGCCAGCGGGGTCCCGGCGACCGGGCGGCCGGACGGCACCGGCACGGGCGCCCAGCCCTCGCGCATCCGGCGCCACAGGGCCAGCAGCAGCACCTCGGCGCGGGCCATGGCCGGCTCCAGCCACGGCAGCGCCAGCAGCACCAGCACTCCGGCGGCCCAGCCCAGCACCACATCGCTCAGCCAGTGGGTGCCGAGGTAGACGGTGGTCATGCCGACCCCGAAGGCGAAGCCCGCGGCGATCAGCGAGGCGACCCGGCGCGCGACGGGGGTGGTCGCCAGATAGGCCAGAATCCCCCAGGTGACCACGGCGTTCGCGGTGTGACCCGAAGGAAATATATCGCCGGTGCCCCACATCTCATTGGAGCCGACCGTGGTCGCGTAGTGCGGACCGAGCCGGCCGAAGCCGATCTTCACCGCGCCCACGGTGGCGTTCAGCAGCAGCAGGGACGTGCCCAGCGCCAGCAGCGGGCGCAGGGTCCGCTGCCGGTAGCAGCACCAGCCCAGCCAGGCGGCGACGGCCACCGCGGTGGGTCCGCGCTGGCCCATGACCACGAAGTAGTCCAGGAAGGTGTGGAACTCGGGCCACTGCTTGTAGGGCCTGAAGAGCATGATCTGCCAGTCGAGCTTCACCAGCCATGAGGTGGTGAGCACGCCGATCACGGTCGCCGCGTAGACCGCCAGCGTGGTCCCGAGCAGCCAGAAGCGTGTTCGGGTCATGCGCGGTCGCGCGAGATCGGGCCTTCGCTCCTCGGACGCGGGGAGCTTGTCTTCGGTACGCACCTAATCGACGTTACATTGCGTGACAGGCGGGTTCAGTCGATCAGGTCGCTTTGTGATGACGATGTGATGTGGAGTGCGTCTCGTCCACGGCTTTTGGCCGCGCCCTTTCCAAGGAATGCGTGAGCCCCGGGAACTTTTCTGCTCCCGGCCTTCCAATGGGCGTGCCTCAGGGACTTTATGGAATTCTTACAGGGCGTGTTTATCGCTTATTAGCCGGGGCGTTCCCGGAAGTTTCCCCAGGCGTCGCCGGGCATCCGGTGGTGATCGTCCGCGGGTCCGGGCCCGACCGGACGGGGTGGCCGGATCACGGCGGTCCGGAGCCATGCAGCCAGAAGGCCCCGTACACCGCCGAGGCGAGCCCGGTCGACCCCAGGACCAGCGCGGAGCGCACCGGCCGCAGCCGGGCCAGGGCGACGGCGATCGGCAGCAGCAGCGGGAAGGCCGGTATCAGCAGCCGGGGTTTCGAGCCGAAGTACCCCTTCGCGGCCAGTGCCAGGACGAGCACCGCCCCGCCGTACGCCAGCAGCGGCAGCGGCTGGCGCTGCCGCACACAGCGGACCGCGAGCCAGATCAGCGCCCCGACGCCGAGCAGCAGCCCGAGCCCGCCCACGAAGGGCGGCTTGATGAGCAGCCCCCCGATGAAGCCCGCGAAGGCCAGGCCACCGTCGAAGCCGTTCCCCCAGCCGTTCTGGACGTCGAAGTAGCCGGTGACGCTGCCGGTCCGGACGGCGACCCACACCACATAGCCCAGCCAGCCCAGCGGCGCGAGCACGACCCCCGCGAGCAGGCGGAGAGGCGGCGGCGCCTGGCGCCCGCGCCCTTTGGGCAGGAGCTCCACCGCGGCCGCCACCCAGAGCGCCGCGACCACCGCCGCCCCCACCGGCCGGGTCAGCCCCGCCAGCGCCGCGAACAGCCCCGCCCACAGCCACCGCCGGGTGAGCGCCGCATAGACCCCCCAGGCGGCCAGCGCCGTGAAGAGCGACTCCGAGTACGCCATCGACTGGACGATCCCGACCGGCAGCACACCCCACAGCACGGCCAGCGTGAGGCCCACCCGCCGTCCGTACAGCAGATCGCCGATCGCGAAGATCCCCCAGGCGGCGAAGAGGGACGTGACCGAGCTCACCAGCAGACCGGCGTCGGCCGCGTCCAGCGGGGTTATGGCCGATATCACTCGCTCCAGTGCGGGGAGCAGGGGGAAGAACGCCAGGTTGGAGTGGACCGACCCGTCGGACAGATGGATCGTGTAGCCGTATCCCTCCTCGGCGATGCGGGTGTACCACAGCGAATCCCAGCGCGCCGAGAGCAGCTGGTGCGGGCTCTTGTCCGCGAAGGCCCCCCAGATCGCGAGAACCACGATCCCGAGCAGGCGCGTCCCCGCGTAGGCGAGCAATGCTGGAGCGGCCCGGCGCAGCGCGGCCCGAGCGGCGCGGCCCGGTCGGCCGTCGTCGCTGAGCGGCGCGGTGCCGGCCGGGGCGAGATCAGTCACGGCGACGATTATCGAGGATGGCCGGGACCGCTCGCGGGGGGCTGTGGACAACCCCCGGCGGAGCGGCCGCGGGGGCTGTGGACAACGGAGAACGAACGCGAGACGGCCACCGGGGGGCCACAGAAGGGACGGCAGAGGGACGGCAGAGGGACGGGGGACAAAAGGGGAAGTCCGGAACGTACGCCTCCGTAATCCTCCGCGGTGGGCTCCCAACATGACCTGCGGCACACGGCCCGCGCGGGGACTCGCGTACCCTGACCTCTCACTCGCGCCTTCGCCACCGGGGTCACCCGGACGTCCCCACGACGTGACGTACCGCCCCTCCGACGGCGGACCGCGAGCGCAAGACCCAGGGAGGTGCGTACATGTCCGGGACGACCACGGCCCGCACTCGGCGGACGGCGGGCGTTCCCCGGCAATGGCGCGGCACCGAGGCGGGCGGCGGGGCGAACCGCTGGGTCGTACTCCTCGTGCTCTGCGTCAGCCTGCTGCTCGTCGCCGTGGACGCGACCGTGCTGCATGTCGCGGTCCCCGCCGTGACCGAGGATCTGCGCCCCGGCGCGATGGAACTGCTGTGGATCGTGGACATCTACCCACTGGTCTGCGCCTCGCTGCTGATCCTCTTCGGCACCCTCGGCGACCGTGTCGGCAGACGGCGCGTCCTGCTGCTCGGCTACGCGCTCTTCGGCGCCGCCTCCGCGCTCGCCGCCTTCGCCCCCTCCCCCCAGATCCTCATCGTGGCCCGCGCCCTGCTGGGCGTCGGCGGCGCGATGATCATGCCCGCGACGCTGTCGATCCTGCGCCAGGTCTTCCCGGACCGCCGGGAGCGGGCGCTGGCCATCGGCGTCTGGAGCGCGGTCGCCGCCGTCGGCGCGGCCGTCGGCCCGCTGCTCGGCGGCTTCCTGGTGGAGAACTTCTGGTGGGGCTCGGTCTTCCTGGTCAACCTGCCCCTGATGATCGTGGCGCTGCCTGTCGGCCGCTGGCTGCTGCCGGAGTCCACCGGCGACCGGAACGGGCCCTGGGACGTGCTGGGCGCGGTCATGGCCGCGTGCGGGCTGTTCTGTGTCGTCTTCGGCGTCAAGCGGATGGGCAGCGGCGCGGACCCGCTGGGCGCCGTGACCACCGCCCCGCTGCTGTTCGGGGCGGTCCTGCTGGTGCTCTTCGTGCGCCGCCAGCGCCGCCGTACGCATCCGCTGGTCGACCTCAAGCTGTTCGCCCGGCCCGCGTTCTCGATCTCCGTCGGCTGTATCGTGCTCGCCCTGCTGGCGCTCGTCGGCCTGGAGCTCATAGCCGCCCAGTACCTCCAGCTCGTGCTCGGGCTCACCCCGCTCGAAACGGGACTGCGGCTGCTGCCGCTCACCTTCGCCGCCATGGCCGCCGGGCTCGTGGGGTCCCGGATGCTCCAGTGGCTCGGCCCGCGGGTCATGGTCGCGATCGGCTTCGCGCTCACCGCCCTCGCGGTTCTCTCGCTGACCGCCATGGGCCAGTCCGACCGGCCCGCCGTGCTCGTCGGCGGCTTCATCGTCCTGGGCTTCGGCCTGGAGACCACCCTCTTCAGCGCGTACGAGTCGATGCTCAACGAGGCGTCGGCGGGTTCCGCGGGCGGCGCGGCCGCCATCGGCGAGACCTCGTACCAGCTCGGCGCCGGTATCGGCATAGCCCTGCTGGGCAGCGTGATGAACGCCGCCTACAAGCCCGGCGTCTCCTCGGTGCCCGGCGTCCCCGCCTCGGCCAGCTCCGACGCGAGCCAGTCGCTGGGCGCCGCGTACAAGGTCTCCGACCGGCTCGGCGGCCACGCCGGAGAGGCCCTGCGCTCGGCCGCCCGCGGCGCCTTCGTCCACGGTCTGCATGTCACGCTCGCGGTCAGCGCCGGTCTGCTGCTGGTCGGCGCGATCGCCGCACTGCGGCTGCCCAGGACCATGGAGTGCGCCGCCGACGACGAGGAGCCCGCCCAGGGCCCCGACCAGCGCGCACAGGGCGGTACGGACACCCCGGCCCGGCGCGACCGCGCCGCCGTCGCCGCCGAGTCCTGACCGACCCCGCCCGAGTCCCGCCGCGCAATCCCCCGCCCCGCCCCGCCCCGGCCCTGCCCGCGTCCCGCTGCGGCCTGCCCGACTCCGGCCCCGGGCCTGCCCGCGTGCTGCCCGTGACCTGGTGGCGCGGGGTGTGCGGGTCTGGACGTCAGGGGTTACCCGGCCGTAGCGTCGGATCGACCGGGCTGATCACCTCGGCCGCCGGGCGAAGGACGCGCCCCGGCGACCGATATCCGCCCGGTGACCCGGACCCGCATCCACCGGAGGCCGCCACCCATGTCCGCTGGCACCCTGCCGTCGTTCGATCCGCGTGACCCGCTGGGGCTCGACGATCTTCTCGACCCCGAGGACCTCGCGGTCCGCGACACCATGCGGCAATGGGCCGCCGACCGTGTGCTGCCGCATGTCGCCGACTGGTTCGAGCGCGGCGAGGTGCCCGGCATCCGGGAGCTGGCCCGCGAGCTCGGCTCCCTGGGCGCGCTCGGGATGTCCCTCACCGGCTACGGCTGCGCGGGCGCCGGCCCGATCCAGTACGGCCTGGCCTGTCTGGAGCTGGAGGCCGCCGACTCCGGGATCCGCTCCCTGATGTCGGTGCAGGGCTCCCTGTCCATGTACGCCATCCACCGCTTCGGCTCCGAGGAGCAGAAGCAGCGGTGGCTGCCCCGGATGGCCTCCGGCGAGGTCATCGGCTGCTTCGGGCTGACCGAGCCCGACCACGGCTCCGACCCGGCGGGTATGCGCACCTACGCCAAGCGGGACGGCTCGGACTGGGTGCTCACCGGCCGCAAGATGTGGATCACCAATGGCTCGGTGGCCGGGGTCGCGGTGGTGTGGGCCCGCACCGACGAGGGCATCCGCGGCTTCATCGTCCCCACGGACGAGCCCGGCTTCTCGGCCCCCGACATCAAGCACAAGTGGTCGCTGCGCGCCTCGGTCACCAGCGAGCTGGTCCTGGACGAGGTGCGGCTGCCGGCCGACGCGGTCCTGCCCGAGGTCACCGGGTTGCGGGGGCCGCTGAGCTGTCTGGGCCACGCCCGCTACGGCATCATCTGGGGCTCGATGGGGGCCGCCCGCTCCGCCTTCGAGGCGGCGCTGGACTACGCGCGCGACCGCGAGCAGTTCGGCCGGCCGATCGGGGGCTTCCAGCTCACCCAGGCCAAGCTGGCCGATATGGCGCTGGAGCTCCACAAGGGGATCCTGCTCGCCCACCATCTGGGGCGGCGCATGGCGGCGGGACGGCTCCGCCCCGAGCAGGTCAGCTTCGGCAAGCTGAACAATGTGCGCGAGGCGATCGAGATCTGCCGCACGTCCCGGACGATTCTGGGCGCCAACGGGATCTCGCTGGAGTATCCGGTGATGCGGCACGCCACGAATCTGGAGTCCGTGCTCACCTATGAGGGCACCGTCGAAATGCACCAACTGGTGCTCGGCAAGGCGCTCACCGGAATCGACGCCTTCCGGTGAGCGGCCCCGGGCGCCAGGCCCTGTGCGGGCCTAGCTCTGGTTGAAAAAGCCAGTGGCGTGGCCGGCCTGGCCGCTGACGATCTGATAGTCCGCGGGGGTGAGGAGGAAGACGCGGTTGGCCACCCGGTCGATCGAGCCCCGCAGCCCGAAGATCAGCCCGGCCATGAAGTCCACCACGCGCTTGGCGTCGGCCGACTCCATCGTCGTGAGGTTGACGATGACCGGAACGCCCTCCCGGAACATCTCGCCGATGCCGCGGGCATCCCGGAACCCGTCCGGGGTGACCGTGGCGATCCGGGTGCCGTGGTCCTGCGCGGTCTCGTCGGCCGCCCTGGCCCGCGGGTCGGTCATCCAGGAGTCGCCGGGCTCGGACCCCTCGGCGTAGTCGTCGTCGTAGTAGCGCTCGTCATCGCTGTCGTCGACGAGGCCAAGCCAGGCACTTGCCTTGCGTACCGATCCCATAGACGCCTCCTCTCCCTGATGGTGTGTACCGTCCGCCCCTCTATGGTCGTCCATGATGCGGATGGTCTGCCACGTGGATTGCGGCCGCACAGGGGATTCGTGACGTTACTGGTGCACAACGGCTGGCGCCATATCAGAGTTCCACCTGCTTATGGGGGCTGACGGAGCGATGGGTAGACTCCGCCGCGGCCGGACGGGTGACGTCGGGGACGTACGGGTGAACGGGGTTCGTGGTGTTTGGCATTATCCGGCCTTGCCGGCATCGGCTGTCGGAAAACCTGCGCACCGAGTGGATGGCGCATTTGTGCGGGCTGTGCCTCGCGCTGAGGGGTGACCACGGGCAGTTCGCCCGCGTCGCCACCAATTACGACGGCCTGGTGATATCGGTGCTGGTGGAGGCCCAGGCCGGACGGTCGGACGGCTGGCGGCGCACCGCCGGGCCCTGCCCGCTGCGCGGGATGCGGACGGCGTCGGTCGCCCAGGGCGAGGGGGCGCGGCTGGCGGCCACCGTCTCGCTGGTGCTGGCCTCGGCGAAGGTACGGGACCATGTCGCCGATGGCGACGGGGCGTTGGCCCGTCGGCCGGTCGCCGCGGCCGCCCGCCGGGTGGCCGGGCGGTGGGACCGGGCGGGGGAGCGCAGCGGCGCCGCGCTCGGCTTCGACACGGCCCTGCTGCTCGACGCGGTCGGCCGGCAGGCGGAGCTGGAGTCCCACGCGGGCCCCGGCACCCCGCTGCTGACCATCACCGAGCCCACCGAGACCGCGACCGCCGCGGCCTTCGGGCACACCGCCGTCCTGGCCGGGCGGCCCGGTAACCGGGCCCCGCTGGAGGAGGCGGGCCGGCTCTTCGGGCGGCTCGCGCATCTGCTGGACGCGGTGGAGGACCTGGCCGCGGACGCCGAGACCGGTGCCTGGAACCCGATCGCGGCCACCGGGGCCGACCTCGCCGAGGTCCGCAGGCTGTGCGACGACGCGGTGCACGGGGTGCGGCTGGCACTCAAGGACACCGAATTCGCGAGCAAGGGCTCCGGCCGGCTCGCCCATGTGCTGCTGGCTCATGAGCTGGAGCGGGCGGTCGACCGCGCCTTCGGCACCACCGGCTGTGCGCACCCCGGCCATGGTTCCGGCACCCCGGAGTCCTCCTACGGGCCGCCGCAGTCGCCGTGGATCACCCCGGGCGGGCCCGGCGGCCCGGGCGGCGCCCCGCCGGAGCCGCCCGGGCGCCGCCGAGGGCTGCTCGCGGGCTGCCTGGTGTGGACCGGGCTCTGCTGCACCTGTCAGGTGTGCTGCCGGGATCCTTACCACGATCCGTGGAGTGGGCAGCCGCGCGAGGGGCTGTGTCATAAGTGCGGTGACTGCTGCGATTGTTGTGACTGCTGCAGCAACTGTGGGGATTGCTGCAGCTGTGACTGCTGCGATGGTTGTGACTGCGGCTGCGACTGTTAGCCGTTAGGGGGTGCCTGGCTGATCGTGCCGCCTACGGCGGGCTGTTCCCCTCCCCGCCCCTTCCCTCAACTGGGGCTCCGCCCCAGGCCCCGCTCGTCAGTCGCCGGAGGGGCTGGGAGGCGGCCGTATGGGCTGGAAGACGGCCCGGAGCCGCATGTCGGTGTTGCGGGAAGGGGCGGGGAGGGGAAGACGGCGAATTTGCGGCTCCGCGACCCCCGTAGCCGAAAGACGGGTTGAGGGGGAGGCGGGGAGGGGTGGAGTGCTGGCGTGTGTGGGAAGGCCGAAGGCGCGTGACGACGCGGAAGTGCTGCGGCCACGCCGGGGGAGGGAATCCGGCGGGCGCGGGCGAAGCCTCGAAGCGCTGAGGGACGGAAATCCCCTGGGGCAGCGGAGGCGGGCGGTCAGCCCGAACAGGACGACGACCACACTCGACCGAAGTCGATGTGGTCGCGCGTGACCAGTCGCTGCCTTGAGTCCATGGGCCAAGTGGAGCAGCCATCCGCTTCCGCGTCAACCGCGGTGAGACGCGCTGCTCACAGTTCGGACAGTCTTGACAGCGCACCGTGGGGACGCCTTAGCCTCGGGCCCAGGTCGAGCTGAGGGGCTCGACTGCCGGGCTGAGGGGCTCGGCCGTGTGTGAAGGCCATGCGTGTGTTCACTTCTGAACTCACGGAGCCTCCGCATGTCCGCGAACCCGGACCAGCCCTCCCGATCACCCGCCACGATCGTCATCGTCGGCGCGGGCCCGCGTGCCACCGGTCTGATCGAGCGCCTCGCCGCCAACGCCCCCGAACTCCACGGCGACGGCGTCCCGTTGGAGCTTCACCTGGTCGATCCGCATCCGCCCGGCGGCGGCCGCATCTGGCGCCCCGACCAGTCCCCGCTGCTGTGGATGAACTCCATGGCCGAGGACGTCACCATGTTCACCGACGAGTCGGTGGAGCGCGAAGGACCGATACGCCCCGGTCCCTCCCTCGCCGAATGGGCCGGCCGGATCCGCGAGGGAGCGCCGCCCGGCGCCCCCGCCCTGCCGCCCGAACTCGCCGCCGAGGCCGCCGCCCTGACCGGGCAGAGCTTCGCCACCCGCCGGCTCCAGAGCGCCTATCTGCGCTGGGTGTACGAGCGGTCGGTGGCCGGTCTGCCGCCCGGGACCACCGTCCATGAGCACCGGGACCGGGCCGTCCGCGTCACCGGGCCGCGCGACGGACGTCAGCAGGTGTGGCTGGAGGGGCGGACCGCCCCGCTCACCGCCGACGCCGTGGTCCTCGCCCTCGGTCACCTCGACGCCGAACCCGACGCCGAGCAGCGGGCGCTCACCGCCTTCGCCGCCGAACACGGACTCGTCCACCTGCCGCCGGAGTTCACCGCCGACAGCGAGCTGAGCGTGCTGCGCCCCGGTGAGCCGGTGCTGGTGCGCGGCCTCGGCCTCGCCTTCGTCGATCTGATGGTGCTGCTGACCGAGGGGCGCGGCGGACGCTATGAGCGTGGCCCGGACGGGGAGTTGGCGTACCTGCCCTCGGGCCGCGAGCCCGTGCTGTACGCCGGTTCGCGGCGCGGTGTCCCGTACCACGCCAAGATCGGCTACTCGCTGAGCGGTGAGCGGCCCCCGGTGCCGCGCTTCTTCGGCCCCGCCCAGGTCGACGCGTTGCGCGCGCTTCCCGGGCGTCCGGACTTCCGGCGCGACATCTGGCCGCTGATCGCCAAGGAGCTGGGATTCGCCCACTACCACCGGCTGTTCACCGCCCATCCGGAGCGGACGGCCGGGGAGTGGCCCGCGTTCGAGGAGAAGTACGCCGCCTGCCCGCCCGGCAGCCCCGAACTGGCCGTCCTGGTCGCCGCGGCCGTCCCCGACCCGGCCGACCGGCTCGATCTCGACGCCCTCGACCACCCCCTGGCCGGGCTGCGGTTCCCCGACCACGAGGCCCTGCAGCAGGGGCTGCGGGCCCATATCGAGGCCGACCTCGCCCGCCGCCACAACCCCGCGCACAGCCCTGACCTGGCCGTCTTCCTCGCCCTGCTCTCCGTCTACGGCCAGCTGATCCGGCTCGGCGACATCGGCGGCTGGTGGCACGGCTTCTTCAGCTACCTCGCCTCCGGCCCGCCCGGCCCACGGCTGGAGCAGCTGCTCGCGCTCTCCCGCGCCGGAGTGGTCCGCTTCCTCGGCGCCGAGACGACCGTGACCGCCGATCCGCTGCGCGGGGTGTTCCGGGCGAGCTCCGCCGGCGTGCCCGGCCATGCCGTCGAGGCCCGTGCGCTGGTCGAGGCCCGGCTGCCGGAGCCGACCGTGGACCGCTCCCGCGACACCCTGCTGCGCTCCCTTCACCGGGACGGAGCCGCCGCCACCCCGGCCGGCCTGCTCGCCGTCAGCCCCGCCGACGGCCGGATCCTGGACCGGGCCGGCCGCCCGCATCCGCGCCGCTTCGCGCTCGGCCCGCACACCGACGCCCGCGCGTCGGGCGCCTTCGCCCGGCCCCGTACCAACGCCCCCGCGTTCCGGCAGAACGACGCCACCGCGCGGGCCCTGCTGCTGTGTCTGCGCGACCTGTCCTGTCGCGCCTCGCTCACCGCCTGAGCATCCCGCCGTAAGACCGTTCCCGGGAAACCCCCTCCGCTCTCCTCCGAAGGACCCCAAGGACCCTCCATGTCGCTGACGTCCGATCCACCCCTCGACAAAGCCGCCGGAAGCGGCGCCGAACGCGAGGACTACTCCGCCCTCAAGGTCGTCCCGGTGCGCAACCCCTGGCGCTGGGCCGCCGTCGCCGTCACCGCCGTCCTGGTGGCCCAGTTCGCCCACGGCCTGATCACCAACCCCGGCTGGGAGTGGGACGTCTTCGCCGACTTCTTCACCACCCGGACCATCCTCAAGGCGGTCTGGATCACCATCCAGCTCACCTTCTACGGCACCGCGCTCGGCTTCGCCCTCGGGATCGTCCTCGCCTTCATGCGGCTGTCCCGGAGCCCGTTCCTGAAGTCGGTCGCCTTCACCTACATCTGGGCGTTCCGCTCCATCCCGCTCATCGTCCAGCTGCTCTTCTGGTTCAACCTCACCTATCTCTACAAGCGGCTCGACTTCGGCATCCCCTTCGGCCCCGGCTTCTTCTCCTTCGACACCGCGGGGCTGGTCGGCGCGATGAGCGCGGCGGTGCTCGGACTCGCCCTCCACCAGGCGGCCTACGCGGCGGAGATCGTGCGCGGCGGAGTCCTCGCCGTCGACGGCGGACAGCTGGAGGCGGCGGCCGCGCTCGGCATCCCCCGGCTGCGGCAACTGCGCAAGATCGTGCTCCCGCAGGCGATGCGGTCGATCCTGCCGAACGCCGCCAACGAGGTCATCTCCCTCTTCAAGGGCACCTCGATCGTCTCCGTCATGGCGATCGGCGAACTCTTCTACCAGGCGCAGGTCATCTACGGACGCAACGGCCGGGTCGTGCCGCTGCTGATGGTCGCGACCGTCTGGTACATCATCCTGACCACCGTGCTCTCGATCGCGCAGTACTACGTCGAGCGCCGCTTCTCACGGGGAGCCACCCGATGACCGCCATGGTCGACATCCGTTCCGTCCACAAGAGCTTCGGGTCGCTGGAGGTGCTGCGCGGCATCGACCTGGAGGTGCGCTCCGGGGAGGTGGCCGTCGTCCTCGGGCCGTCGGGCTCGGGCAAGTCCACCCTGCTGCGCGCCATCAACCACCTGGAGAAGGTGGACAGCGGCTGGATCAGCGTCGGCGGCTCGCTGGTCGGCTACCGCCGCCAGGGCGACCGCCTCTACGAGCTGCGCGAACGCGAGATCCTCAAGCAGCGCACCCGGATCGGCTTCGTCTTCCAGAACTTCAACCTCTTCCCGCATCTGACGGTGCTCGAGAACATCGTCGAGGCGCCGGTCTCGGCCCTGCGCCGCCCCAGGAAAGAGGCGGTCCACAGCGCCGAGACACTGCTCGCCCGGGTCGGTCTGGCCGACAAGGCGGCCGCGTACCCCCGGCAGCTCTCCGGCGGACAGCAGCAGCGGGTGGCGATCGCCCGCGCCCTCGCCCTGGAGCCCGAGCTGCTGCTCTTCGACGAGCCGACCTCCGCCCTCGATCCCGAACTGGTCGGCGAGGTCCTGGACGTCATCAAGGACCTGGCCCATCAGGGCACCACGATGATCGTCGTCACCCATGAGATCGGCTTCGCGCGGGAGGTCGCCGACACCGTCGTCTTCATGGACGGCGGCCGGATCGTCGAGCAGGGCACACCGGCCGAGGTGCTGGACGCCCCACGCCGGGAACGCACCAAGGCGTTTCTCTCCAAGGTCCTCTGAGGCCACTGATGTTCACGAGCTCACCGATGTTCACGAGTTCACCGAGGTCCGCGAGACGACCGATGTCGACCGGACCACCGATGTCCACCAGGCCACCGATGTCCACCCACGCAAGGAGCACCCCCGTGAAGACCCGCCGCACCCTCGTCACCGCCGTCGCCGCCCTCACCGCCGCCGCCCTGCTCGGCGGCTGCGGCGACGGTGATGTCCGGGAGACGGTGGGCTCCAAGGGCGCGAAGGGCGCCAGCACCATCAATATCGGCCCCGACCAGCACCGCGTCAGAGGGAAGAAGGTCGCCTCGATCGCGGCGAAGGTGCCGGCCGCGATCCGTGCGCGCGGCACCCTGCGCATCGGCGGCAGCGCCGACGCCTCCCCGCCGCTGGGCTTCTACGCGACCGACGACAAGACCCGGATCGGCTCCGAGATCGACCTCGCCACGCTGGTCGCCGACACCCTCGGGCTCAAGGTCGACTTCCAGGCGGTCTCCTGGGAGAACCTCTTCGTCGGCCTCGACAGCTCCAAGTTCGACGGCGTCTTCTCCAATGTGACGGTCACCGAGGAGCGCAAGCAGAAGTACGACTTCGCCACCTACCGGCTGGACGACCTCGCCTTCGAGGCCAAGAAGGGCACCTCCTGGCGGGTCAGGGGTCCCGAGGACGTGGCGGGCAGGACCGTTTCGGTCGCCTCCGGCACCAACCAGGAGAAGATCCTTCTCGACTGGAGCAAGCAGAACCAGAAGGCGGGCCGCAAGCCCGTGGACATCAAGTACTTCCAGAAGGACACCGACTACTACCTCGCCCTTCAATCGGGCCGCATCGACGCCTACTTCGGCCCCCACCCCACCTCCGCCTACCACGTCGCCTCGGCCGGTCAGACCCAGGTGATCGGCCGCTTCTCGGGCGGTGGCGAGCAGGTGCAGGGCAAGATCGCGGCCACCACCAGGAAGGGCAGCGGGCTGGTCGACGCCTACGCCGCGGCCCTGGATCACGTGATCGAGGACGGCTCGTACGCCAAGGTCCTCGAGCGCTGGGGGCTCGCCAGTGAGGCGGTGAAGAAGTCCGAGATCAACCCGCCCGGTCTGCCCACGCCGTGACCGTGCCCCCCCCACTCCCGACCCAGGAAGGCCCTGACCATGGCCGTACCGACCGGCACCCTGCACCTGGCCGCCGCCATCGACGGCGACGGGCGGTACCAGGCGCCGTACTACGTGGAGCTCGCCCGCCTCGCCGAGGAGGGCACGCTCGACTTCATCACCCTGGACGACACCTTCGGCCCTCCGGGGCCGGGCCGGGGCAGGCTCGACGCGCTCGCCGTCCTCGCGCGTGTCGCGCCCGCCACCGGGCGGATCGGACTGGTGCCGACCGTCACCACCACCCACACCGAGCCGTTCCATGTCTCCTCCGCCGTGGCCACTTTGGACTGGGTCAGCCGCGGCCGGGCGGGCTGGCGGGTCGAGGTGTCGGCGACGGAGGCGGAGGCGCGGCTGGTGGGCCGCCGACCCGCGGCGCCCGCCGGGGAGCTGTGGGCCGAGGCGGGGGAGGTCGCCGATGTGGTGGCCCGGCTGTGGGACAGCTGGGAGGACGACGCCGAGATCCGTGACACCGCCACCGGCCGCTTCATCGACCGCGACAAGCTGCACTACGTGGATTTCGAGGGCGCGCACTTCTCGGTGCGCGGCCCGGCCATCGTGCCCCGGCCGCCGCAGGGCCACCCGGTGGTGGCCGTCGCCGCCACCGACCCGGTGACCTGGCAGACCGCGGCCCGACACGCCGATGTGGTGTACCTGCGCGCCACCTCCCCGGAGGAGGCGGGCCGCATCCGCGACGAGCTGAAGCGCCGGGCGGTGGCGCACGGCCGGGAGCCCGGCTCACTCACCGTGCTCGCCGCCCTCGCCGTGGACCTGGCCGACGGGGAGGGCGCGCCCGGGACCGCCCCGGCCGTGAACGCGCCGGTCACGCCGGCCGACACGCCGGGCGGACCTCCGCTGTACCGCGGGGGACCGGCCGGGCTCGCCGAGCTGATCACCGGCTGGCACACCGCCGACGCGGTGGACGGCTTCCACATCACCCCCGTCGCCCCACGCCATGACCTGGAACGTTTCGTCAACGGCACCGTGGCGCCGCTCCAGCACCGAGGGCTGTTCCGCACCTGCTATCCCGGTGCGACACTCCGCGACCACCTGGGGCTTTCCCGTCCGGCCAGCCGCTACGCCCTGGAGCGGGAGGCCGCCCGATGAGCAGGCAGCACAAGCAGATCCATCTCGCGGCCCACTTCCCCGGGGTCAACAACACCACCGTCTGGACCGACCCCCGGTCCCGCAGCCAGATCGACTTCGACTCCTTCGAACATCTCGCGCGCACCGCCGAGCGCGGGCTGTTCGACTTCTTCTTCCTCGCCGAGGGGCTGCGGCTGCGCGAGCACAACGGCCGGATCCATGACCTCGACGTGGTCGGCAGACCGGAGTCGATCACCGTGCTGAACGCGCTCGCGGCCGTCACCGAACGGCTGGGGCTGGCCGCCACCGTCAACGCCACGTTCAACGAACCGTACGAACTGGCCCGCCGGCTGGCCTCCCTGGACCATCTCAGCGGGGGCCGCGCCGCCTGGAACGTGGTCACCTCCTCCGACGCCTTCACCGGCGAGAACTTCCGGCGCGGCGGCTTCCTGGACCGGGCCGACCGTTACACCCGGGCCGCCGAGTTCGTCGCCACCGCCCGTGAGCTGTGGGACTCCTGGACGCCGGACGGCACGCCCCGCCCGTTCGCCCACACCGGCCGGCACTTCACCATCGACGGCGAGTTCGGCGTGCCCCGTTCACCGCAGGGCCATCCGGTGGTGATCCAGGCCGGGGACTCCGACGAGGGCCGGGAGTTCGCCGCCTCCGCCGCCGACATCATCTTCACCCGGCACGGCTCACTGGAGGCCGGGCGCACCTTCTACGCCGACGTCAAGCGGCGGCTCGCGCGGTACGGGCGCGCCCCGGAGGAGCTGAAGATCATGCCCGGGGTGACCCTGGTCCTCGGCGACACCGCGGCCGACGCCCAGGAGAAGGCCGCCGAGATCCGGCTCCAGCAGGTCTCCCCGCAGACCGCGCTGCTCACCCTGGAGCAGATCTGGGGTGTGGACCTGTCCGGCTACGACCCGGACGGGCCGCTTCCGGACATCGACCCCGACCCCGACTCCCAGCTGACCCAGGGCCGGGTGCGGCATGGCGATCCGCTGGCCGTCGCCGCCAAGTGGCGGGCGCTGTCGGAGGAGAAAGGGCTGTCCATCCGGCAGACCGTCATCGAGGCGAACGGGCGTCAGTCGTTCATCGGCACCCCGGAGGCGGTCGCGGCGCAGATGGCGGAATTCGTCGCCACCGACGCCGCCGACGGCTTCATCCTCGTACCTCATCTGACCCCCGGCGGGCTCGATGACTTCGTGGGCCGGGTGGTGCCGCTGCTGCAGGAGCGAGGGGTGTTCCGCACCGCGTACACCGGTACGACACTCCGTGACCACCTGGGACTTCCCTATCCGGGGGAGCGGGGCTGAGCGGCTGCGCACCGGCCCGGCCGCGGGGAGGTGACCGGTGGCGCTATAGCGGAACCCGATCGCCCGCGCGTCCGTCTCAGGGGTTACCCAGGGGATGGGAGCACAAGCCCCGGCGGCCTGAACCCGCCGGGGCTATGTGGCGTGTGTCCGAAGGCTGTTCCGAATTGTCCTCTTGCGCGGTCTGCCCGCGGCCACGAATACTTCCGGAAGCGCTTGTCAGGGGCACGTCGAATCGGACGTATCGGTCGTCGACGTGCTCATTGACTGCGCCTCACGGGCCTGCCCACCCAGGCGGACCCCCGATTCCCCCGGAGGAAGAGTTGAGGATCAAGCGCAATGCCCCCCACGGCAAGCAGGCGAGACGCATCGCCCTGATCGCCGCGACCTCGGCCCTGGTGGCCGGAGCGGCGCTCGCCGCCCCCGCCGCCTACGCCGGAAGCGACGGCACCCGCACCTTCAGTGCGGCGGAGGCCAAGTCGGCGAGCAACGCCGTCCTCGAGGCCGATGTCGCGGGCACCGCCTGGTATGTCGACAAGGCGACCAACAAGCTCACGGTCACCGCCGACAGCACGGTGTCCCAGAGCGAGATAGCCAAGATCAAGAACACCGCCGGCGCGAGTGCCGACGCGATCGAGATCAAGCGGACCCCCGGCAAGATTCAGAAGCTGATCTCGGGCGGAGACGCGATCTACGCGAGTAGCTGGCGCTGCTCCCTCGGCTTCAACGTGCGCAACAGCAGTGGGGCCAACTACTTCGTCACCGCCGGTCACTGCACCGACGGTGCGGGCACCTGGTGGTCGAACTCCGGCCACACCACCACCATCGGCCCGACGTCCGGCTCCAGCTTCCCGACCAACGACTACGGTCTGGTCCGGTACAGCGGCTCGGTCACCCCCCAGGGCACCGTAGGCAGCCAGGACATCACCTCGGCCGCCAACCCGTCCGTGGGCCAGACGGTCACCCGGCGCGGCTCCACCACCGGCATCCACAGCGGCCGGGTCACCGCGCTGAACGCCACGGTCAACTACGGCAATGGCGACATCGTCTACGGCATGATCCAGACCACGGTCTGCGCCGAGCCCGGCGACAGCGGCGGCCCGCTCTACGCCGGCTCCACCGCCCTCGGCCTCACCTCCGGCGGCAGCGGCAACTGCACCTCCGGTGGCACCACGTTCTTCCAGCCGGTCGTCGAGGCGCTGAACGCGTACGGCGTGAGCGTCTACTGATCGGCGCCGTCCCTTCGCTGATCATCTCCCCACAGGGCTGAACGAGAGTCCCCGTCCGGGCCACCGGGCGGGGGCTCTTCGCGCCTTTGGGCAAGGCCTTTGGGCAGGGCCCTGGGCGGGGCTTTCCGTGCCGCCGGAAGGGGGTATTCCGCAGCCCTCCCCACCGCCCGACGGGCGGACTATCGTGGACATGTACCCCACGAGGGGCATTGTTCGCGATACGGACGGCAGGTGGCCGTGATGGTCGATGCGCTCGTGACATTGATAGTGGTACTGGCTTGCCTCGGCGCCCTTGGCGTGCTGGCCGCGGCCCGGGTGGTCAAGCAGTACGAACGGGGTGTGGTCTTCCGGCTCGGGAGGCTGCGCTCGGATATCCGGGGGCCCGGGTTCACCATGATCACTCCGGTGGTCGACCGGCTCCAGAAGGTCAATATGCAGATCGTGACGATGCCCGTCCCCGCCCAGGAGGGCATCACCCGGGACAATGTGACCGTGCGGGTCGACGCCGTCGTCTACTTCAAGGTCGTGGACCCGGCCGAAGCGCTCATCGCGGTCGAGGACTACCGCTTCGCCGTCTCCCAGATGGCCCAGACCTCGCTGCGGTCGATCATCGGAAAGAGCGATCTGGACGATCTGCTCTCCAACCGCGAGAAGCTCAACCAGGGCCTGGAGCTCATGATCGACAGCCCGGCCGTCGGCTGGGGCGTCCATATCGACCGGGTGGAGATCAAGGACGTCTCGCTGCCGGAGACCATGAAGCGGTCGATGGCCCGTCAGGCCGAGGCCGACCGGGAGCGCCGCGCGCGGGTCATCAACGCGGACGCGGAGCTGCAGGCGTCGAAGAAGCTGGCCGAGGCCGCTTCCCAGATGGCCGACACCCCCTCGGCCCTCCAGTTGCGGCTGCTGCAGACGGTGATGGCGGTCGCCGCCGAGAAGAACTCCACGCTGGTGCTGCCCATCCCGGTCGAGCTGCTGCGCTTCCTGGAGCGTGGCGCACAGGAGATCCCGGCCGCGCTCCGGGCGGAGGGCGAGGCGGAGGGCGGCGCTCCGGCCGCCGGTCCGGCCGCCGCCCCGGAGCGGGAGGCCGCGCCCGCGCAGCCGGCCCAGCCCGCCCGGCAGGCGATGCCCACGCTCACCGAGCGCGAGCCGGAGCCGCATGCCGTGGACCGGTGACGTGAAACCCGCCGCTCCCGCCGGAGGTGATCGGATCCGCCAAGAAGGCTCTCGCCGGAGGGACTTCGCCAGCGGATCCCCGTGTGATTGATTCGCCCGGTTTGACGTACTGTCCGGATACCTGATTCGGTGCCCGTACACCCAGAAGGTGTGCGGGCACCGCCATGTCCGGACATGAGGTCGCCGGGTAAATTTCACGTCCGTGACGTGAGCGCACCCTTGTGCGCGGCCGGTGGTGATGGGAATACTCGGCGGCGCAATTTGGCATGGACGCGCCCCTGAGTGGGGAGAAGCGCCATGTCACTACGCCCTCCGGGCCCTGGCACCCCACTGCCGTCGGGCCCAACCCCCCACTGGAAGGCAGAGACTTGAAGCACCGCCGCATACCCAAGCGTCGTGTCGCCATAGCCGGAGCCGGCATCGCGGCCCTGGTCGCCACGGGCATCACCCTGCAGAGCGCCAACGCCGCCCCCGGTGAGCCCCAGCCCGACACCCTCTCGGTCGGCGCCGCCGGAAAGCTCGCCAACACCCTCACCTCCTCGCTCAAGAGCGACACGGCGGGTGCGTACTACGACGCCAAGACCAAGAAGCTCGTCGTCAATGTGGTCAACAAGGGCGTCGTGGACAAGGTCCGGGACGCCGGGGCCGAGGTCAAGGTCGTCAAGCACACCCTGGCCGAGCTGAGCAAGGCGCGTCAGACGCTCAAGGAGAAGGCCACCATCCCCGGCACCTCCTGGTCGGTGGACCCCAGAAGCAACAAGGTCGTCGTCACCGCGGACAGCTCCGTCAAGGGCGCCCGGATGGCCACCCTCGACAAGGTCGCCGGCGCGCTGGGCGACAAGGTCGAGGTGAAGCGCTCGGCCGGTAAGTTCTCCACCTTCATCGCCGGTGGCGACGCCATCTGGGGCAACGGCGGGCGCTGCTCGTTGGGCTTCAACGTGGTCAAGGGCGGCCAGCCGTACTTCCTGACCGCCGGTCACTGCACCGAGGCCATCAGCAGCTGGTCGGACTCGCAGGGCGGCGAGGAGATCGGCACCAACGAGGGCAGCGACTTCCCCGGTAACGACTACGGGCTGGTCAAGTACACCAAGGACACCGACCACCCGAGCGCGGTCGACCTCTACAACGGCAGCACCCAGGCCATCTCCAAGGCCGGTGACGCCACGGTCGGCCAGAAGGTGACGCGCAGCGGCTCCACCACCCAGGTGCACGACGGCGAGGTCACCGGCCTCAATGCGACCGTCAACTACCAGGAAGGGTCGGTCGAAGGGCTGATCCAGACCAACGTCTGCGCCGAGCCCGGCGACAGCGGCGGCGCGCTCTTCGCGGGCGACACGGCCCTGGGGCTGACCTCCGGCGGCAGCGGTGACTGCTCCTCGGGCGGCGAGACCTTCTTCCAGCCGGTGCCGGAGGCGCTGCAGGCGTTCGGCGCCGAGATCGGCTGACCTGGGACGCGTTTCGCTCCCGCGGTCCGCTCCGTGTGAACAAGAGCAGGCCCCCGGACACCCGTGGACGGTGTCCGGGGGCTTTCCCCTTGCCGTGCTCAGCCTGTTGTGTTCATCGCTGCGCCCGGCGGTCGTTCAGACGGTCAGAACTCGAAGACCATCGTCGGGGCCGCGCTCTTGAAGCAGTTGTTCGCGAAGGTGTGCTCGTACGACACCCGGCGGCCGTCCCAGATCCCCTCGGCGGTCACCGTGATGGGGTGCCACTCCTTGGTGCACACCCGGCCGGGCTCCGCGCCGGTGCGCAGCTGGCCGAACGTGCCGCCCACGGAGCGGAGTTCGGCGCATGCCTTGGCGGGGGCCGGGTGGGTGCCGGTGGCGGTGGGGCGACAGCTCAGTGTCACCGCTCGCTGGACCTCGGTCGTGGCGCCGTCGGCCCCCCAGCCGACGGTGAGGACCAGCGCGGAGGGCGGGTACAGGCTCTGCGGCTTGGCGGGCTGGGCGCTGGCCGTGCCGCTCGTGCCGATCCCCAGCACGGCGCTCACGGCCAGAGCGGCTCCGAGCCCGATCGCCCCAGTAGTCTTCCGCATTTCGAACACTCCCTTGCTCGTCGTTGCAGATACCGGACGGAGTCTTACGCGGTGCGTGTCAGGAACGCACGTCGATCGAGCACTTCCGGTCGCTACAAGTAGTCGTTCGGTGGCTTATTGTCGCGTGCGGAAGAGGGCCGGGCGCGGAACGCCGCGTGGCGACCGGGTGCGCGACAGTGTGCGGATTGCGCCCCTCAGGGGACCCGGTGCCATTTCGCGCCCCCGGTGGAGGGCGTGCTCAGCGAGGTGCTGAGGCGCTCAAATCGATTCAAGGGTGCTCAGGTGAGCAATCCCGGGTGATGTCCATGATGCCTCTGGGGCGGGGGCTGCCGCACGCCCCGCTGGAGCGAGAACCTGCCAGGGCAAGCTGACCGGTGTCGGCCGCTAGTCCAGCTCTCCGCTCAGGGCCCCGGACTGCCGGCCCCAGCCGTAACCGCGCCCCACGCGCAACCGCAGCACCAGCCGCCGCTCGGCCACCATCGCGGTGCGGAACTCCTCCCAGTCCGGATGGTCGCCCTGGATCGCGCGGTAGACCTCCACCAGCTCATCGGCGGTGGCGTCATGGGGGTCGGCGGCGACCGGCGTCAGCTCGGCGTCGCCCTCGGCGACCAGATAGGAGGAGTGGTCCCCGCTGGTGACGTAGAAACTCGCACGCGGATCGCGGCGCAGATTGCGGGTCTTGGCGCGGTCATCGGTGACCGAGATCCGGATGAGGCGCGTCGCGGGGTCATAGGTGAAGGCGACATTGGACAGCTGTGGCCGTCCATCGCGCTTGAGGGTGACGAGCGCGCCGGTGCGCTGCTCCCGTAGCAGCTCGAGCGGGGATCCCTCCGTCATGGTGATCAGCATACGCGCGGGGCGCTGACCGGCCCATGGATTCGACCGACCGGCTTCCGCGCGTCGCGTTCACAAGGCGACACGCGGGATTTAAGGGCGTTTTAGGTGCTTATGGTGGAGAGGGGAAGCGCGATCGAACCGACTCGCACGCTTGTTCGAGAATGGGGTTATGGTGGGGCGTGGGACAAGCAGGGTCGGTCAGGGGGTGTGAGCAGCGGGAGGTGTGGATGCCAGGCTTCACGCATCTGCACACCGCGTCCGGGTTCTCCCTGCGGTACGGGGCCGCGCACCCGGAGCGGCTGGCGCAGCGTGCCGCCGAGCGCGGCATGGACGCGATCGCGCTGACCGACCGCGACAGCCTCGCCGGAGCGGTGCGGTTCGCCCGGGCGTGCGAGCGCGCGGGGGTGCGGCCGCTCTTCGGGGTGGACCTCGCCGTACGGAGGGAGGACCCGGAGCCGGGACGCACCGTTCGGCGCCGTACGCCGGTGCGCGGCGGGGCCTTCATCGACGAGTCCACACCCCGGGCGGTCTTCCTCGCCCGGGACGGCGCGGCCGGCTGGGCCGCCCTGTGCGGGCTGGTCTCCGCCGCCCACGCGGGGCTCACCCACTCCGGATCCGCCCGGACGAACGGCGACGGGCCGCCCCTGCTGCACTGGCGCGACCTGGTGAGCGACCCCGGCGCGCTCGCCCCGCTGACCGTGCTGCTCGGCCCGGACTCCGACGTCGGCCGGGCCCTGGCCGCCGGGCGCCCCGACCGGGCCGCGCGGCTGATCGCCCCCTGGCGCGAACTCTTCGGCGACGCGCTGCGGCTGGAGGCCGTATGGCACGGCCGCACCGGCGCCGGCCCGGGCTCGCTGCGGCTCGCCGCCCGTACCGTCGGCTTCGCCGCCGACCAGGGCATCCCGGCCGTGCTGAGCAACGCCGCCCGTTACGCCGATCCGGGGGAGGGGCCGGTCGCCGATGTCCTGGACGCGGCCCGCCGGCTCGTCCCCATCGACTCGCGCACCCCCGGGGCGCTCGACAGCGGCGAGCGCTGGCTCAAGGGGCCCCGGGACATGGCGAAGGCGGCCGAGCGGATCGTGGAGGCGGCCGGGATGCGGCGGGACGCCGCGCACCGCCTGCTGGAGGAGACCCGGCGCACCGCCGCCGCGTGTCTGGTCGACCCCGAGGACCACATCGGCCTGGGCAGCGTCCACTTCCCCGAGCCCCGGCTGGTCGGGGCCGGGCGGCGGAGCGCCGAGCGGGTGCTGCGGTCGCGCTGCGCCGCCGCCATGGTGCTGCGGGGATACGACCGGGACCGGGTGCGCTGGGAGCGGCTCGAGGACGAGCTGCGCACCATCGAACGGCTCGGCTTCGCCTCGTACTTCCTCACCGTCGCGCAGGTCGTCGACGACACCCGGGAGCTCGGCATCCGGGTGGCCGCCCGTGGCTCGGGCGCCGGGTCGTTCGTCAACCACCTGCTGGGCATCACCCACGCCGACCCGGTGGCCAACGGCCTGATGATGGAGCGCTTCCTGTCGGAGCGGCGCGCCGCGCTGCCCGATATCGACATCGATGTGGAGTCCGCGCGCCGGCTCGACGTCTATCGCGCGATCTTCGAGCGGTTCGGGGCGGAGCGGGTCGCGACCGTCTCGATGCCCGAGACCTACCGGGTGCGCCATGCCGTACGGGACGTGGGCGCGGCGCTCGGCATGGACCCGGCCGAGGTGGACCGGCTCGCCAAGTCCTTCCCGCACATCCGCGCCCGTGACGCCCGCGCGGCGCTCGCGGAACTGCCCGAGCTGCGGGCACTACGAGAAGCGACCGCCGAGCAGGAACGTTTCGGCAAGCTCTGGAACCTGGTCGAGGCGCTCGACGGGCTGCCCCGTGGCATCGCCATGCACCCCTGCGGCGTGCTGCTCTCGGACGCCGGGCTGCTGGCCCGTACGCCCATCGTGCCGACCAGCGGCGAGGGCTTTCCCATGTCGCAGTTCGACAAGGACGACGTGGAGGAGCTCGGACTGCTCAAGCTCGATGTCCTCGGGGTGCGGATGCAGTCCGCGATGGCGCACGCGGTCGCGGAGATCCGGCGGACCACCGGGCGGGTCGTGGACATCGACGACCCCGGGCAGGTCCGGCCCGGCGATCCGGCCACCTACGACCTGATCCGCTCCACCGAGACGCTCGGCTGCTTCCAGATCGAATCGCCCGGTCAGCGCGATCTCCTCGGTCGGCTGCAGCCCACCTCCTTCCACGATCTCGTGGTCGACATATCGCTCTTCCGGCCGGGCCCGGTCGCCGCCGACATGGTCCGGCCCTTCATCGACGCCCGGCACGGCCGCAAGCCCGCGCGCTATCCGCATCCGGACCTGGAGGACGCGCTGCGCGAGACCCACGGGGTCGTGGTCTTCCATGAGCAGATCATCAAGATCGTGTCGATCATGACCGGATGTGAACGGGACCTCGCCGACGAGGCGCGGCGCGCGCTGTCCGACCCCGAGCGGCAGGGGCGGGTGCGGGCCTGGTTCCACGCGGAGGCGGAGAAACGGGGCTACGCGCCGGAGGTGCTGCTACGCACCTGGGAGATCGTCGAGGCGTTCGGCTCGTACGGCTTCTGCAAGGCGCATGCCGTCGCCTTCGCGGTCCCGACGTATCAGTCCGCCTGGCTCAAGGCGCACCATCCGGCCGCCTTCTACGCCGGGCTGCTCACCCATGACCCCGGGATGTACCCGAAGCGGCTGCTGCTGGCGGACGCGCGCCGGCGCGGGGTGCCGATCCTGCCGCTGGATGTGAACCGGTCGGGCGCCGCCTATCGAATCGAACTGACGTCTGGTGATTCTCGGGGCGGAGGCGACAAGGGGGACAGGCGCGGGAAGGGAGACAGGCGCGGGGAGGGAGACAGGGGCGGGATGGGAGACAGGGGCGGGAAGGGAGACAGGCGCGGGATGGGGAGCGGAGACAGCCTCGGCGTCCGGCTGGCGCTGAGCGACGTCCACGGCATCAGCGAGGCCGAGACCGAGCGGATCGCGGCCGGACAGCCCTACTCCTCGCTCCAGGACCTGTGGCTGCGCGCCCACCCCGGGCGGCCGGTCGCCGAACGGCTGGCCCAGGTCGGCGCGTTGGACGCGTTCGGCACCAGCCGCCGCGATCTGCTGCTGCAGATCGCCGAACTGCACCGGCAGCAGCGGGGCGCCGCCCGGCGCGACGCCGAGGGCCAGCTTCCGCTGGCCGAAACCGGCCCCGCCGCCCCCGCCGGGCTCCCCGACCTCGACGCGGACGAACGCCTCGGCGCCGAACTCGGCATCCTCGGCATGGATGTCTCCCGCCATCTGATGGGCGACCACCGGGACTTCCTGGAGGAGCTGGGCGCGATCCCCGCGAAGCGGCTGCGCGACGCGCCGCACGGGGAGGTCGTACTCGTCGCCGGCGCCAAGGCCGCCACCCAGACCCCGCCGATCCGCTCGGGGCGCCGGGTCATCTTCACCACGCTCGACGACGGCACGGGGCTGGTCGACTGCGCCTTCTTCGACGACAGCCACGCGGCGTGCGCGCACACCGTCTTCCACTCCTGGCTGCTGCTCGTACGCGGCGTGGTCCAGCGGCGCGGCCCGCGCAGCCTCAGCGTCGTCGGCTCGGCCGTGTGGAACCTCGCCGAACTGGCCCGGCTCAGGAAGGAGGGCGGCCTTGAAGCGGTCGCCGCCGAACTGGCGGGGGCGGCCCCGGAGACGGCCGAAGCGGGCTCCGGCTCCGGCCGCGAAGCGGGCTCCGGCTCCGGCCGCGAAGCGGGCTCCGGCTCCGGCCGCGAAGGGGACTCCGACTCCGGTCGCCGCATCGAGATGCCCACCGGTTACGCCATGCACCCCTGGGCCGACCTCCAGCCCGCGGGCGACCAGGCCGCCACCGGCCGCAAGCTGTGGCATGCGAGCCCGGGGAGCGCGGGATGACGTCCGAACACCTCCTCCCGGTCCATCCGTTGGGCACCGCCCTGCCGGGTGTCGTGTCCGCGCCCGGCGTTCGGGCCGCCGCGCGCTGGGGTTCGGTTGAGGCGAGCGGGGGTTCAGCCCGGGCGAGCGGGGGTCCGGTTGAGGCGAGCGGGGGCGGCGGGGGCCGGGGCCCGGGCGAGCCGGGCCAAGGGGGCGAGGTGCCGCATGTGTTGTACGTGCGGTTCCATCCCGCGCCCGGGGAGGACGTCTACCAGGGCCTGCTCGCCCTGCTCGGCGAGCTGACGCCCGTCGTCGAGGCGCTGCCGCCCGATGCCGCGTTGGCGGATGTGCGGGGTGCGCTGCGGTACTTCGGGCGGGACGCGGCGGGGCTGGCCGAGATCGTACGGGTCCGGGCGCTGGCCCGGTACGGCGTGGACTGCACCGTCGGCGTCGCCGCCAACCCCCTGCTCGCCCGCATGGCCGTCTACGAGGCCCAGGAGTCCGGCGCCCCCGCGTCCAGGGGCGGCCGGTCCGGTGGCAGGTCCGGTGGTGGGTCCGGCGGCGGGTCCGGCCATGCGGCCGGGTCCGTCCGTACCGTTCCCGGCGATCCGGACGCCGTCGCCGCGTTCCTGGCGCGCAAGCCGCCCATCGCCCTGCCCGGGGTGGGGCCCGCGACCGCGCGCACCCTGAGCGCGTACGGGCTGGACAGCGCCGCGCGGATCGCCGCCGCGCCGCTGTCCACTCTGCAGCGGATCCTCGGCGCGACGACCGCGCGCCGCGTCCACGCGTGGGCGCGCGGTATCGATCCGGCGCCGGTCACCCCGAACGCCCCCGCCCGGGCGATGGGCGCGGAACACCGCTTCCGCCACGACGAGTTGGACCCCGTCCGCAGGCGCCGCGCGCTGCTCACCCTCGCCGACGGGCTCGGTGTCCGGCTGCGGACGAGCGGCCAGGTCGCGGCCGCGATCAGCGTCACCGTGCGCTACGCCGACCGCTCCACGACCACCCGCTCCCGCACCCTGACCGAGCCGACCGCGCACACCCCGGCGCTGACCGCCGCCGCGTACGCGCTGCATGACGCGCTCGGGCTGCAGCGGGCCCGGGTGCGGTCCGTGGCGCTGCGTGTCGAGGGGCTGATGGGCGCCGAACTCGCCTCCCATCAGCTCACGTTCGACCCCGCGGACGAGAAGTCACGCCGTCTGGAGGCCGCCGCCGACCGGGCCCGGGCCCGCTTCGGCATCTCCGCGGTCCGGCCCGCCGGATTCCTCGACGTCGCATAGCCCCGCCGGAGTCCTGGGACGTCACGTAACTCGCTTAACTCCGCAGTCCGTTGGGCGTCGTATACCACGCCGGCTTCCTGGACGTCGCGTAACCTCACCAGCACCACGGATGTCGTGTAACCCCACCAGTTTCCTGGTTGTCACGTAACCCGCCGGATTCCTGGACGTCGCGTGAAAAGGGTGTAAACGTTCCTTCACCGGCACATGGCTGGATGCCTTTGCTACTCGCGCGTAATTTCGATTGAGCGCACCACTTCTTGTGATCCGGATCGCAGGGCGCAGCGCAAGCGCACCGTCAGCGCACCCTCAGCGCGACTCTCTCCCCCACCAGCGAGGAGTTCATGTGATGCTGCCCTGGAGGCGTATCCGGCGATTCCGGAAGACCGCGAAGTCCGCGAAGTCCGCGGAGACCACGCAGACCGCGAAGTCCACGCAGACCAAGCCCCGTACGTTACTGCCCGCCCTGGCCCTCGCGGTCGCGGCGACCACGGCGACCCCCACCGCCGCGCTCGCCACGGACACCGCGTCGCAGGGGGTGAGCAGCGGCTGGAACGACTACTCCTGCAAGCCCTCGGCCCAACACCCCCGCCCCGTCGTCCTGGTGCACGGCACTCTCGGCAACTCCGTCGACAACTGGCTCGGCTTCGCGCCCTACCTGGTCAAACGGGGTTACTGCGTCTTCTCCCTCGACTACGGCCAACTGCCCGTCGTGCCGTTCTTCCACGGTCTCGGGGCGGTCGACCAGTCAGCGAAGCAGCTCTCCACCCATGTGGACCGGGTGCTCGCCGCCACCGGCGCCGCCAAGGTCGACATGGTCGGGCATTCGCAGGGCGGGATGATGCCCCGCTACTACCTCAAGTTCCTCGGTGGCGCGCCGAAGGTGAACGCCCTGGTCGGCATCGCCCCCACCAACCACGGCACGACCCTGTCCGGGCTGACGAAGCTGCTGGACTACTTCCCCGGGGTCGGCGATCTCATCGCCATGGGCGCCCCGGGGCTGATGGACCAGGTGGTCGGCTCGGACTTCCTGCGGCGCCTCAACGAGGGCGGCGACACCGTCCCCGGGGTGCGCTACACCGTCATCGCGACCAAGTACGACGAGGTCGCCACCCCCTACCGGGCACAGTTCCTCTCCGGTCCGAACGTCAAGAACGTGGTGATCCAGGATCTGTGCCCGACCGACATCTCCGAGCATCTGGCCATCGGGCTGACCGACGGTCTGGCCTTCCATGAGGCCGTCAATGCCCTCGATCCGGATCACGCCACCCCGACCACCTGTGCGTCGGACGACTGACGCTTGACAAAGGGGGTGACCCCGCCGCCCCGAGCGGGGTGGCGGGGTCACCCTTCGCCGTGCGGCGCGGTCGCTCTTCGCCGTGCGGCGTGGTCGCTCTTCGCCGTGCGGCGTGGTCGCTCTTCGCCGTGCGGCGTGGTCGCTCTTCGCCGTGCGGCGTGGTCGCTCTTCGCCGTGCGGCGTGGTCGCTCTTCGCCGGGCGGCAGGACGGGGTTCAGCGCGGCGGACGGCTCCCGAGCGCGTCCACGAAGCGCGTCAGCAGCCGTGCGAACTCCGCCCGGTCCGCCTCCGGCCACTCCTCCATCGCCTCCGCGAATACGGAGCGCCGGAAGCGGTGCACCTCATCCGTCATGGCGCGCCCTGCCTCGGTCCGTACGAGCAGGGCGCGTCGCCCGTCGGACTGGTCCGCCTCCCGCCGCACCAGCCCGGCCTCGACCGCCCCGGCGACGAGTCTGCTCGCCCGGGGCTGGTCGACGGCCAGGGCGGCGGCGATGTCGGAGACGGTGGGCGGGGTCCCGCTCTGCTCCGCCGCCTCGATGGCGTCGAGTACGTCGAACGAGGCGTCCCCGAGGGCGGGTCGGCCCGCGCGCCGTGCCAGTGACCGTCTGCTCTGGCTGCGGCGGATGGCGACCATGGCCCGTTCGACGGCGTCGGCGGGTCGCTCGGCGTTGTCGGCCACGTTGTCGCCCCTCGTTCCGTATTGCATAATCGATGACATCTACTTGTCATCTTACATGCAATCTCTACACGCAATCAGGAACGGGGAGTTCGATGAAGCCGATCGGATACTGGCTCAAGCACCTGGACGCGCTGATCGACGCGGACTTCGAGCGCGCCCTGGCCGGCAGTGGCCTCGCCCGGCGTCACTGGCAGGTGCTCAACTCGCTCGCCGCGGGCCCCAGAAGCGCCGATGAGCTCGCCGAGGCGCTCCGGCCCTTCTGGGGCGAGGGCGCGATCACCCTGGAGGAGGCGCTGGAGGCGCTCCAATCCCGGGGCTGGGTGACCCGCGCCGCCGACCGCGGCCCCTACTCCCTCACCCCGCCCGGCGCCGACGGCCACGCCGCCGTGGCGGAGCGGGTCGGCGCCACCCGGCGGCGGCTCATGGACGGGCTGACGGACGACCAGTACCTGGAGACGGTACGGGTGCTGAGCCGCATGGCCGCGAACCTCGAAGGCGCCTTGGCGTGACCGGCGCCCCGTGAGGGGGCCGCCGGTGCCGACCGGTGCCGACCGGTCCGGCCGTCGTCCGCATTACTCGGCGACGAGCTCGACCTCGAGGTTGCCTCGCGTCGCCTTGGAGTACGGGCAGACCTGGTGCGCCTGCTCGACCAGCTTGCGGCCGGTCTCGTTCTCCAGGTCGCTCGGCAGCTCGACGCGCAGCGTCACCTTGAGGCCGAAGCCGCCGTCCGCCTCGTCCTTGCCGATGCCGACCTCGGCGGTGACGGAGATGTCCTTGGTGTCGACCTTGCTCTGGCGGCCGACGAGGCCGAGCGCGGACGCGAAGCAGGCGGCGTAGCCCGCGGCGAAGAGCTGCTCGGGGTTGGTGCCCTGGCCGTTGCCGCCGAGGGCGGGCGGCATGGCGAGCGGCAGATCGAGCTGTCCGTCGGAGCTCACGGCCCGGCCGTCGCGTCCGTTGGCAGTGGCCACCGCGGTGTAGATCGCGTCCATGAAGACCATCCCTCTCGTGTTCAGGCAGTCGGTGAGGCGGGGGCTCGGGGTGGCCCCGCCTTCGAGCAGAAGTACAGCACACAATTAAGTTGTGCACAACTAAAGGGTACGCTGGACACATGTCACACCAGTCCGACCGCACCACCGACCCCACGACCGGGAGCACCGACCCCGAGCCGCCGTCCGCCGATGAACTGCTCCGGCTCGACCGGCAGCTCTGCTTCTCCCTGCACGCCGCCTCCCGCGCCTTCGACGGCCTCTACCGCCGGGTGCTGAGCGACACGGGGCTGACCTATCCGCAGTACCTGGCCATGCTGGTGCTCTGGGAGTACGGGGAGATGCCGGTCAAGCGGTTGGGGGAGTTCCTGCGGCTGGACTCGGGTACCCTCTCGCCGCTGCTCAAGCGGATGCAGACGGCCGGACTCGTCCAGCGCGAGCGCAGCGCACACGACGAGCGCTCGGTGACGGTCCGGCTGACGGCGGAGGGGACGGCGCTGAAGGAGCGCGCCCAGGGCGTACCCCTGAAGGCGATCGAGGCCAGTGGCCTCGGCCTGGAGGAGGCGGTGGACCTGCAGGCCCGGGTGCAGCGCCTGACGGCGGCCCTCGACGCGGCGCTGGCCGACGAGGAGGCGTAGGCGGGGGAGCCGCAAGACGGAGGAGAACGAGGCGGGGGAAAGGGGAAGAGCCGGTCCCGGGGGTGCCGTCAACCTCCCCGGAACCGGCTCGCTTCGATCGGCCGCGGTGACGTACGGCCTCGGCTGTGACTACGGCCTCAGCCTCCGTTACTGCCTACGGCCTCAGCCTCAGCCGCGGCCCCGCCGTACGGCCTTGCGGCGGTTGGCGGCGGCGAACAGCACGGCCGCGCCGGCGGCGAGGACCGCGGCGCCGCCGATGGCCATGGGAGCGGTGGATCCGTCGCCCCCGGTCTCGGCGAGACGCTGCCCGTCGGCGGCGCTGCCGTCCCGCGGTTCGTCGTTCGCGGCCATGACCTTGGCGCTCTTGGCCTCGGGCTGGTTCCCCTCCGTGCCCTTCCCGTCCGCCGCCTTCGGCTGGTGGTGGGCCTCGGCGCCGTCGTCACCGCCGTGGCCGTGGTGATCGACGGTCGACTTCTCGGCGCCCTTCGCTATCTGCGCGTCATTGGGCGCGGCGGCGGTCGGTGCGGAACTCGCGCTCGTCCCCGCCCCCTTGGCCGCCGCGGCCCCACCTCCGCCTCCGCCGAAGGTCACGTCCGAGCAGGTGTAGAACGCCTCCGGGCTGTCCGAGCGCTGCCAGACGCTGTAGATCAGATGGCGGCCCGACTTGTCGGGGACGTTGCCCGTGAAGACGTAACTCCCGTCCTTCAGCGTGGGATCGGTGACCTTGGCGAACGGCTCCGCCTCCAGGTCTGCCCAGGTCAGCGGCTTGGTCGGGTCGTAGCCGTCCTTGGTGACGTACAGCTCGAAGCTGCCCCGGTGGGGCGCGGTGGCCCGGTAGGTGAAGGTGTGCTCACCGGCCGTCATGGCGGTGGCGGGCCAGTCGGCGCGCGGCAGGTCCAGGCCCTTGTACTTGTCGCGGCCCGCGCTGCACAGCTTTCCGTCCGGGATGATCTCCTTGTGGCGCCCGGCGGCGTCCGGGATGTTGACCTCGTTCCAGTCGTAGAGCGCCTGGGTGCCGCCCGCCTGGACGGCCGCCTTGCAGGCCGCCGAGTCCGGGCTCTCCGGCCCCTCCGCGAAACACGCCGACACCCGGCTGACCGGGTCCTGCATCGAACCGTGCGCGGTGGCCGGGTCCGCGTTCAGCGCCGTGAGGGCGAGCGGTACCACGCCGAGCACGGCGAGCCGGGCGGTTCTGCGGTGAGCGGTCGCACGAGCGGTCATCGTCGGGGACTCCTTCGGTGGGGGACGCGCTGGGAGGTCACGCGGTTGGGGGGTGTGTGGTTGGGGGTGACGTGGTCGGGGTCATGCGGTTGGAGTGACGTGGTCGGGGGTCACGCGGTTGGGGGGTGACGCGCAGCACGCTAGCCCCGCCCAACGGCTCTCCCGCCGGTCTTATGGCGCCGTTAAGGAGCAGCTCAGGCAGAGCTGAGACTGGGCCGGTTCCGGGGGTACCCGAGGTGATCGCTCGCCGATGATTGCGGGGGGTCGGTGGCGTGGAAGGGTGACCCACATGACCGCAACGAACTCTTCCGGCGGCTCCGGCGGCGCGGGCGGCGCGGGCGCCTCCCGTGGCGCCTCTCGCGCCTCGGCCCGTGAGCTGATCGAGGCCATCGTCGACCCCGGCAGCTGGCACGGCTGGGACGAACCGGTGGAGATCACCACGGACGACCCCGACTACCGGGCCGACCTGGAGCGGGCACGCGAGCGCACCGGGCTGGACGAGTCGGTCATCACCGGTGAGGGCCGTATCGAGGGCCGCAGGGTGGCGCTGGTCGCCTGCGAGTTCCGCTTCCTGGCCGGCTCGATAGGGGTCGCCGCGGGGGAGCGGCTGGTACGGGCCGTGGAGCGGGCCACGGCGGAACGGCTGCCCCTGCTCGCGGCCCCGGCGTCGGGCGGCACCCGGATGCAGGAGGGCACGGTCGCGTTTCTGCAGATGGTGAAGGTGGCCGCGGCGATCACGGACCACAAGGCGGCGGGCCTGCCGTATCTCGTCCACCTCCGCCACCCCACGACCGGCGGCGTCCTCGCCTCCTGGGGCTCCCTCGGCCATGTCACCGCCGCCGAGCCGGGCGCCCTGATCGGCTTCATGGGCCCGCGGGTGCATGAGGCCCTGTACGGGGAGGAGTTTCCGCCCGGTGTGCAGAACGCCGAGAACCTGATGAACCACGGCCTGATCGACGCGGTGCTGCCGATGAGTCGCCTGTCGGGCGTGGCGGCACGGGTGCTGCGAGTCCTCTGCGCGGGCGGGCCCGCCACGGCCTCAGGTCCTGGGACCGCGGCGGGTTCCGGCTCCGGGCCCGCCACGGCCTCCGGCCTCGGGACGGCCCCGGGTTCCGGCCCCGGGGTGGCCCCGGCTCCCTCCACCGCCCCAGCGGCGGAGGGGCCCGGGCGGCGCGGGGATGCAGCCGAGTCCTCCATCGAGCCCGCGCCCAGGGCGCCGGGCGCAGCACGGGCGGCGGGCGATGCGGCTGCCCCGCGCGCATCGGCGGCCGCCCGCGGCACAGCCGGGCCCGCCGCGGAGGCGAAGTCCGGCACGCCGGGTGATGCGCCCGGCGGGACACCGGAGCGGCGCGAGGGTTCGTCGGCCGGGGGCGGCCCCTCAGCCGCGACCGGCAGTGGGCGTGGCGGCGCGGGTAGCGCGGGCGGCGCGGGCGGCGCGGAGTCGAAGGGAACTGCCGCGCGCGGCGAGGGTGCCGGGGCCGGGGCCGAGGAGCGGCGGGACGCGGAGGCCGGGCCCTCGTCCGTCGTCCACGGGCACGTGGCGCCTGCCGGGCGCGGCGCCGAACGGGGCGCGGGTGGCGTCGCCACGCCGGAGGCGGCCGGGGGTGTGGGGTCCGCCCACGATCAGGTCGGGTCCGCCGCCTTCGCCGGGGCCGGAGGGACCAACGCGGCGTCCGACGACGCGGGGCCGGAGGCCGTCGCGCCGTCGGCGGAGGTGTCGATACGGGCTTCGCGGCGGGCCGAGCGACCCGGGGTACGGGATCTGTTGCGGGTCGCCGCCGAGGACGTGAGTCCGCTCAGCGGTACGGGGGCCGGGGAGCACGATCCCGGGTTGTTGCTCGCGCTCGCTCGGGTCGGCGGGACGCCCTGCGTCGTCCTCGGCCACAACCGGCGCAGCGCCCGCGAAGGCGACACGTCCGAGGGGCCGGGGGAGGGGCAGGCGCTGGGCCCGGCGGGGTTGCGGACCGCGCGGCGCGGGATGCACATCGCCGCCGAGCTCGGGCTGCCGCTGCTCACCGTCATCGACACCGCCGGCGCCGCGCTCAGCCGCGAGGCCGAGGAGGGCGGGCTCGCGGCGGAGATAGCGCGGTGCCTCGCCGACATGGTGACCCTGCCCGCGCCCACCCTCTGCCTGCTGCTCGGCCAGGGCGCCGGCGGCGCCGCGCTCGCGCTGCTCCCCGCCGACCGGGTCGTGGCCGCGCGCCACGCCTGGCTGTCGCCGCTGCCGCCGGAGGGCGCGTCCGCGATCCTCCACCGCACGACGGAGCGGGCGTACGAGGTGGCCGCCCGCCAGGGCGTACGCTCCGCCGACCTCCTCGCCCAGGGCATCGTCGACCGTCTTGTGGAGGAGGACGCCTCCGACTCCGGGGACGCCTCCCGCGTCGGGGACGCCTCCCGCGTCGGGGATGGCTCCCGCGTCGGGGACGCCTCCCGCGTCGGGGATGGCTCCCGCGTCGGGGATGGCTCCCGCGTCGGGGACGCCTCCCAGGTCGAGGCTGCCTCCGGGGCGCCGGAGACCTCGCAAGCCGGGGACGCCTCCCGCGCCCCCGACGCCTTCCTCAGCCGCCTCGGCCATCTCCTCGGTGCCGAACTCGCCGCCCTCCGCGCCCAGGACCCGGACGAGCGGCTCGCCGCGCGTCGGGTCCGTCATCGCCGGATCGGGCTACCCCGTTGACGCCGTCCGATGATGGTTGTTGACGGCTAATCAGGGCCAAACGGGCGGACCGGCACGTCGAATTAGCGGTCTTAGGCATGCCTAACCTAATCTCGGGCCGTGAACGAGAATGATCTCGACGCGGCGTCACGGCCGTCCTCTTCCCCTGCCCTCGGGGGCTCCTCGGCCGCCCCGGTCCCGGCCCCTTCGGCCGCCCAGGCGGCCTCCGCGCCGCCGCCTCGGCTCCATCTCCTGGCCCTCAATCCCACCGACTCCGTCACCGAGGGCTTCCTCCCCGCGGCGGCCCGGCTCGGGCTGGCGGTCACGCTGCTCACCGACCAGCCCGAGGCCCATGAACGCGCCTACGGCAACGGACGGCAGGACCACGCGTTCCCCGCGCTCGGCATCGTCCCCTGCGACGTACGGGACTTCGCCGAGGTCATCAGCCGTATCGCCGCCGACGGCCGCCCCGACGCCGTCTTCACCAACAGCGACCACCTCCAGACCCAGGCCGCCCTCGCCGCCGAGTACTTCGGCCTCCCGGGCAAGGACTGGCGTGCCGCGCTGCGCACGAAGAACAAGGCCGAGCTGCGCCGCGCCCTCGCCGCCGCGAGCCCGGACGCCACCGCCACCGCCCCCGCCGACCCTGCCTCGTCCGCCGACCTCGTCTGGTCGGCCGACCCCGTTTGGTCCACCGAACTCGCCACCGGACAGGAACCCGCCACCCTCGCCGGACTCGACGCGCCCTACCCCTGCGTGGTCAAACCGCGCGAGGGCGTGGCCAGCGAGGACGTCGTCCTCGTAGCCGACGCCGACGAACTCGTCCGGCGCTGCGTCGAGATACGGGCCCGGCGGCCCGGAGCGGCCCTGGTCGTCGAGGAGTTCCTGGACGGCGAGCTGCGCACCCTCGAAACCCTCGGCGACGGCCGCACCCTCCACGTCCTCGGCGGCTTCCGCACCGAACTCTCGCCGCCCCCGCACTTCATCGAGGAACGGCTGCACCTGCTGCCCGCCCCGCCCCCGCAGCCGCACACCGATCAGGTGCTGGCACAGTTGCGCGCGCTGGGCGTCGGCTTCGGCGTGTGCCACACCGAGTACGTCGTCCAGGGTGACCGGGCCCGCCTCATCGAGGTCAACTACCGTGCCATAGGCGACCAGTGCGACCTCGTCCTGGCCGAACTCCTCGGCATCCCCCTTTTCGAGTACATCCTCCGTACGCACCTGGGCGAGCCGCTGCCGGACGACCTCGGCGCGCGCACCGACGGCAGGGTTCGCATGGAGTACGTCCTGGCCGACCGCGCCGGGCGGCTCGCCTCCGCCCCTCCGGCGAGCGTGACCGAGCGCGGCGGCGTACGACTGGACTACCGGCCGCTGCGCGGGGTCGGCGAGGAACACCCGCTCCACCGCACCAATCGAGACTTCCTCGGCGTACTCCGGGCCACCGGCACCGACCAGGGGCGGATCGACGCGGCGGTGGCGCAGTTCCTCGCGGCCCACCGATGGGAGATCGTGTGACAGAGGAAGAGGAGCTTCTCGGACGGGTGCTCGACACGCTCCTCCGAGAGGACGCCTACAAGCTGCGCAGCCGCGCCACCCCGGAACGGCGCGCCGACGGCGACTGGCTGCGCATCGCGCTCGAGGGGGGCGAAAGCGTGCTGCTCCCGGTGGAACCCGAGGGCTTCCAGTGCGATATCCGCACCCGCCGCCGACCCCTGCGGCTATGCGCTCCCGCGACTACCGAATGCCCCTCGACCGATCGGGCCGACGCCGAACCGGCTCCGGCCGAACCGAGCGGTGCCGAACGGGCCCTCGCTGAACCGGCCCCGGCCGGACGGGCCTGCGCTGAACCGGCCCCGGCCGAGTCGCGGTCCGCGTCCGGCCCGGCCCCGGCCGGACCGGCCTCGGCCGATTCGGGTGGTGTCGAGCGGGCCTCCGCCGAACTGGGCGACGCCGATCGCGCCGACGCCGATCGCGCCGACGCCGATCGCGCCGACGCCGAACGGGCCCCCGTCGGACGGGCCGACGCCGAAACGGCCCCGGCCGAACCGAGCGGTGCCGAACGGGCCCTCGCTGAACCGGCCCCGGTCGGACGGGCCTGCGCTGAACCGGCCCCGGCCGAGTCGCGGTCCGCGTCCGGCCCGGCCCCGGCCGGACCGGCCTCGGCCGATTCGGGTGGTGTCGAGCGGGCCTCCGCCGAACTGGGCGACGCCGATCGCGCCGATGCCGAACCCGGCGGTGCCGATCGGGCTGACGCCGAACCGGCCTCCGCCGAACCGGCACCGGCCGACGCCGAACCGCCGTCCGCGTCCGCCCCGGCCGGCGAGTCCGGGGACTGTGCCCGGACCCCGGCCGAACGGCCGCTCACCGGGCTCGTCCCCACCCTCGCGCGTCTGCGGGCCGCCGTGCCGGACGAGGATCGGCCGCTGTACGACGTCTTCGTGACCGAGTGCCGACAGGCGCTCGACGCCATGCGGCTGCACACCCGCATCCGGCCCGGCGTCGTCGCCGAGCTGGCCGCACGCCACGGCGAGGGGCGGCCGTGGACGGGGATGCCCGGGGCGGTCGCGTACGACACGCTCGCCGCCTTCCGGGACCACCCGGTCTACCCGACCAGCCGGGGCCGGGCCGTCTTCACCGAGGATCAATTACGCGCCCATGCCCCCGAGTTCCACCCCACCTTCCCGCTGCGCTGGCTCGTCCTCCCCCGAGAAGCGGTCGCCGGTGACCCGGCGCGGCTGCCCGGCTGGTGGCCGACGCCCGCGCAACTCGGTCTCGACAGCGGGCGGCGGCGGTCCTCCGGCGAACGCGGGCGGCTGGCCTTCCCCGTGCATCCGCTCACCGTCGGCCGCCCGCTGGAGGCCGCGCTCCGCGCGGCCGGGCTCGACGGCGAGGCCCGGCTCGCGGACCGCCCGCTGCTGGACGTACGGCCCACACTCTCCATGCGGACCGTGGCCGTCGCCGACGACCTCGCCGACGACCCCCTCGTCCACCTCAAACTGCCGCTCACCACCTCCACCCTGGGGATGCGCAACCGCCGCTCGGTCAAACCCGGCACGCTGATCGACGGCGAGGTGGCGCAGCGCCTGCTGGAGGCGGTGATCGCGCGCGAGCCGCGCTTCGGCGCGACCGTGCTGCTCGCCGACGAGACCACCCACCTCCACGCCGGACACGAGTTGCTGGCCACGCTCGTGCGCCGCTACCCGCCCGGTCTGGAGAACGCCACGATCGTGCCGCTGGCCGGGCTGCTCGCCCCCGCCCCGGACGGCACGCTCGTCATCGACGGGCTCGCCGCGCGCCACTACAGCGGGGACGTCCTCGCCCTGCTCGACGACTACCTCACCCTGCTGTTCGACTTCCACACCACCCTCTTCGCGTACGGCATCGCGTTGGAGTCCCATCAGCAGAACATCTCCCTGGTCTTCGAGAGCGGGGGTGACAACGGTGGTGCCGTGCCCCGGCTGCGGCTGCTCATCAAGGACCACGACGGCCCGCGCGTCCACGCGATACGGCTCGCCGCCATGGTCGGCGGAGGACCGGCCGCCGATCTGTGCGGATTCGACGACCGCAGAATCCTGACGTCCGGCGACGGGCCGGTGGCCGATGTGTTCACCACCATCACCGTCCATCTGTGCGCCGCCGCCCCCCTCTTCGAACTCGCCCGCCTCGGCCGGGCCCCGCTCGACACCCTGCTGCGGCGGCTGCGCGACCGGCTCGCCGACGCCGTCGACCGGCTCGCCGTCACCCGGCCCGGTGCCGCCGCCGCGGTACTGCGGCGACGGGTGCTGGACGCGGATCGGCTGCCGGTCAAGGCGATGGTCACCGCCGGCACCTTGTTCACCAAGGAGCGCTCCGGCGCCGCGGACATCAACAAGCACTACGGCACCGGGCCCAACTACCTGCTGCGGGGAAGCGGCAGATGACCGCCGCGCCCCTCCTGCCGTTACCGCCAAGCCCCTTCTGCCGTTACCGCCAGCCCCCTCCTGCCCCCTGCCCCTCTCTCCTCCGCACCCGCTGGAGCCGCCCCATGCCCATGACCTCCTCGCCCGCCGCGACCGTGGCCTCCGCCGACCACGCCACCGCCCACACCCTGCTCAACTGTCTGCTCCGTGAGGTGTCGGGGCCGGAGCACCAGACCGTCGTGGCCGATGGGTGGCTGCGGCTGAGGCTGCCGCGCTGCGGGGTGCTGTTGCGTGTCGGGCTGCGGCGCACCTCCCTCATCGGGGCGCACCGCTTCACCGGGCCGGTCAGCGAGCAGCGCGAGGGCGGCTGGACCGAGGTGTCCTGGCGCGAGCTGGCCGAGCGCATCCGCCGGGAGCTGCACCTGCGCACGGGGGTGCACAACGACGAGTTCCTGGACCAGGTCGCCTCCAGCCACGCGGGCATGACGGCGGCCCTGGCGGCCCTGGAGGCTCTGGAGGGCCGGGACGGCGGTGTCGTCGCGGACCCCTACCTCGCCTCCGAACAGTCCCTGCTCTTCGGTCACCGCTTCCACCCCACCCCCAAGGCCCGCACCGGCAGCGCCGACTCCTGGGCGCGGTTCGCCCCCGAGGCCGGGGCGCGCTTTCCGCTGCACCACCTCGCCGTACGCCAGGAGTACGTACGCGAGGAGCGGGTCGGCCAGGAGTGCGTCCACGGCGAGTCAGCGCAGCAGTCCGGAGCCCTCGGCGCGCTCGACCGGCAGGCCCCCGTCCCCGACGGCTACCGACTGCTGCCCGCCCACCCCTGGCAGTACGCGATGCTGCGCGAGCACCGACTGCTCCGTGCGGCCATCGCCCGCGGCGACGTGCTGGACCTCGGGCCCGGAGGAGCCGAGTTCGCGCCGACCGCATCCGTCCGCACGCTCTACGACGGCCGGGACTTCCTCAAGTTCAGCCTCAATGTGCGGATCACCAACTGCCTGCGCAAGAACGCCGACTACGAGCTGTCCGGCGCCGTCGCCCTGACCCGTCTCCTGGAGCCGGTCGCCGCCGATCTCGCCGCCCGCTTCCCCGGCTGTGAGCTGCTGCGCGAACCCGCCTACCGGACGCTGGACCTCGGCGGCGACCAGCAGCTCATCGAGGGCTTCGGGGTGATCGTCCGCGAAGGGCTGGCCGCCCGGCTGCGGCCGGGGCTGACCGCGCTGCTCGCGGCGGCCGTCGCCGATGAGTACCCGACCAGCGGCGCCCAGATCTCCCGGCTCCTCCCCGATGTCGGCCCCGACCGGCTCTCCGCGTGGTGGCAGGCGTATCTCGGCCTTCTCGTGCCACCCGTGCTGGCCGCCTACTTCGATCACGGCGTGGTCCTGGAACCCCACCTCCAGAACGTCGTCATCGGCGTCGATCCCGCCGACGGCACCCCCCGGCAGGTGCTCTTCCGCGATCTGGAGGGCACCAAGCTGGTGCCCGAGCGCCACACCGCCGCGCTCGCCGCGCTGCCCGAGGCGGTGGCCCGCCCGCTGACGTACGAGCGCGAGCGCGGCTGGGACCGGGTGGTGTACTGCCTGCTGGTCAACCACATCGCCGAGATGGTGGCCGCCCTCGCCGACCGCTGTCCGCGCCTGGAGCCCGCGCTGTGGTCGGCGGTCCGCCGGGTGCTGTGCGAGCGCTCGGCGGCCCATGACCACCCGCCCGCGCTGCGCGCCCTCGTGGCGGGTGTGCCGCTGCCCGCCAAGGCCAACCTCCTGACCCGCTGGGCTCGTCGGGCCGACCGCCACGCGGGCTATGTCCGTATCGCCAGCCCGCTCGCCTCCGCCCTGCTGTCCGAGGCGGCGTACGTGTCGGAGGCGGCGCACGCGTCCGAGGCGGCGTACGTGTCCGAGGCGGCGTACGTGTCGGAGGCGGCCCACGTGTCAGAAGAAGCTCACGTGTCCGAAGAAGCCCACGCCATCCACCACCCCAGGAGCAGCCGTTGATCACCCCTGCCGTCCGTACCCTCGCCACGGAGCTGACCGGCGACGACCTCCCCGCCTACGTCTACGACCTGGCCGCGCTCCGCGCCCACGCGCGAGCCGTACGGGACGCGCTGCCGCCGGGCCTCGAGCTGTACTACGCCGCGAAGGCCAACCCGGCGCCCGCCGTCCTCCAGGCGCTCGCGCCCCACGTCACCGGGTACGAGGTCGCCTCCGGCGGTGAGGTGGAGCATGTCCGAACGACCGTACCCGGGGCGCCGCTGGCCTTCGGCGGGCCGGGCAAGACGGAGGGGGAGCTGCGGCGGGCGCTGACGCTGGGCGTGGAGCGGTTCCATGTGGAGAGCGAGCAGGAGCTGCGGCTGCTGGCCTGGGTGGCGCAGGACGCGGGGATCCCGGCCGTGGACGTCCTTCTGCGCGTCAATCTCCCGGTGGCCGGTGACGAGCTGGGCGGCGCGGCGCTCGCCATGGGCGGCCGCCCGAGCCCCTTCGGCCTCGACCCCGAGGCCGTGGAGCGCTGCCTCCCCCTGCTCTCGGCGGACTCCGGCAGTCCCCTGCGGCTGCGCGGCATCCATGCCCATCTCGCCAGCGGCCTGGACGCCCCCGCCCAGGTCGCCGTCGCCGCCGCGATCGCCGACTGGGCGGCGAAGCTGTCCGGACGCCACGGGCTGGGCCTCACCGAGGTGAACGTCGGCGGCGGGATGGGCGTGGACTACGCCCACCCCGACCGCCGCTTCGACTGGGCCGCCTACGGCCAGGGCATGGCGGACCTCGCCCTCCGCCACCCCGGCCTCACCCTGCGGATCGAGCCCGGCCGGGCGCTGACCGTCCACTGCGGCTGGTACGTCACCGAGGTGCTGGACATCAAGCACAGCGGCGGCGAGGCGTTCGCGGTGGTGCGCGGCGGCACCCACCACCTCCGCACCCCCGCCACCAAACAGCACGACCAGCCCTTCCAGGTGCTCCCCATGGACACCGGGAACACCGGGAACACCGGGAACACCGGGAACACCGGGAACACCGGGGACCCCGGGGACACCTGGACTCGGCCCTGGGCGCGCCCGGCCGTACGGGCGGAGCCGGTCACGCTGGTCGGCCAGCTCTGCACCCCCAAGGATGTGCTGGCCAGCCGGATCCCGGTCGAGGAGCTACGGGTCGGGGACCGTGTCGCCTTCGCGATGGCAGGTGCGTACGCGTGGAACATCTCGCACCACGACTTCCTGATGCACCCCCGGCCGGGCTTCCACTACCTGGAGGAATGAGGGTGGAAAACGATCACTCGGCGGGCCGGGGCTCACCCCGATAGGTGCCGAAGGACCACTTGTTGCCCTCCGGGTCGGCGATGGCGAACTCACGGCTGCCGTACGGCTGGTCCTCGATCGGCCGGAGCACCCGCACACCGGCCGCCGTGAGCCGTTCGTACAGCGCGTCGACGTGATCGGTGACGACGTACGCCCCGAAGGTGCCCGGCTCCAGGCACCAGCTCTTGGTGGCCGGGTCGTACGAGCCGAGCATGATGCCGCCGCCCTCCGGCCAGTCGAGCTGGGCATGGGCGACGCGGTCTTCGTCGTGGTAGACGGCCGTGCGCAGGAAGCCGACCGTGTCGACCAGGAAGTCGATCAGGGCGATGGCGTCATGGGCCTGGAACGTGGGCCATACGGCCGGATCACGCGACTGCTTCTGCTGCTCCTGCTGCTGGTTCGGTGCGGTGTTCATACGCTCTACTCTTCGCCGTAGAGCTGCCCCCCGGCTTGGATATTCCGGCACTCTTCGGCCAACCAGGCGGTCGGGCTCACCCCGGTGTACTGACGGAAGTCGCGCACCAGGTGGGAGTGGTCGAAGTAGCCGCAGTCGGCGGCGACCCGGGCCAGGTCCGGTGCCCGGCCCACCGCCACGGACCGCACCACCGTGTTCCTGGCGTGCTGGAAGCGCATCAGCCGCGCCGCCTGCTTGGGGCTCAGCCCCGTCTCGGCCCGGAACACGCTGGTCAGGCGGCGTGGGCTGAGCGCCACATGCTCGGCCAGGCCGGTCAGCGTCCCGGCCCCCCGGTGCCGGGCCAGCCACGTCCACGCCTCGGCGACCTCGCTGCGCACCGGCGCCCCGTCCTCGCCCGCCGCCGCGCGCTCCCGCAGATACGTGCCCAGCGTGGCGAACCGGTCCTCCCACGTGTGCTGCTCACACAGCCGCTCCCGGATTTCGGCGGCCCGCTTTCCCAGCACCTCCGCCCCGGAGGTGACCAGCTCGTCGCCGGAGGCGAGCGCCCCCGCCGGAAGCCCCAGCAGCGTGCGCGCCGCCAGCGGATGCACCGCGAGCTGCACCCCGGTCTCGCTCCCGCCCTGGGCGATATACGCGGGCCGCTGGTGCAGACCGCCGACGACGATCTCGGTCCGCGAGGCGCCGGGCCCCCGCGCCTGCTCGGGCGTGACGCCGCCGACGACGGGGCCCTCCAGCGAGAAGATCAGCGTCAGGTAGGGGGAGGGCAGCCCCCGGTGCAGCGTCGGCGGTATCCCCTCGGAGCGGTAGCCGACGGCGGTCACCACCATTCCGCCGAGCCCTTGCCCGAGCCCGGCCCGGGCCCGCACGAACTCGTGGCTGCTCATGGGGCCAGTATCACCCCGCGGATGGGCTCGCCCGCATGCGCCGGTCGTGTTGGGGGATCGCCCCGGCCGCCTGCGGAGCAGGCGGCCGGTTCAGCCTGCCAGCTTCTGTAGCCATTCGCGCAGCAGAGCCGTCTCCGTGTCTCGCAGCGGTACCCCGGTGCCCGCGGCCGGGGGCCCGGTGGTGAGCGCGGTTCCGAGTGCGGCATCGAGGGCGAGTGCGCGCGAGGCCAGGTCCGACCCGGATGAGACGGGCGAGTCCGTGGTGATCGAGGCGATCACGGTGTCCCGCAGCCGTGTCGAAGTGGTCAGGTCACGCTCCGAGGACTCTTCGCCGATCAGCGCCAGCGTGGCACCCGTTGTCGCCGCGTGGATGACGCGGGTCGCCTGCTCCACCGGAACCCGGAGGCGCCCGGCGTCGGCCGCCCGGCCCAGCAGTCCCACCAGCAGGGCGTGCGCCTCGTCCGCGGCCGGGGGCCGCCGCCCGGGCTGCACCGTGCCGTACATGAGCATGTAGAACGCGGGGTGCTGCACTCCGAAGTCGACGTGCAGGTCCCAGCCGCGGTAGAGGTCTGCCACCGGGTCGTCGGGGGTCAGCGCCAGCGCCTCCCGTTTCTCGGCCAGGTACATCTCGAACCCGTAGGCGGCCAGCTCGGCCAGGAGTCCGTCCTTGTCGTCGAACATCCGGTACAGCGCGGGGGCCGTGATGCCCGCGGCTGCGGCGACAGCGCGTGTGGAGACCGCCTCGCTGCCACCCTCTTCCAAAAGCTTGGCGGCCACCTGGAGCACCTGGCGCCGCGCGGCGCGTCGTCCCTCGTTCATGGAACAACGATATCTCATTTTGCGTAGCGTCGCTCTATCGGTGGTACGGTCTAAAGCGGAACGGCGATCCATGCCGATGGTGGCCGGCGCATGCCCGCGACACCCGGGCATGCGCCACACCCTGGCCTGGGCCGCCGGTCCCCGACCCGTGGAGCAGTGCGGCCGACCGCCGCGGCGGGCAGCTCATCGTCCGCCTGCACCACCACCGAACACGCCGCCATCGCGGCAGAAGAAGAGGAACACCCATGTCCGATATCTCGATCGTCATCGCGTCGCATTCCGGCTACGGCCACACCGCGCAGATCGCCACGGCCGTGGCCGACGGCGCGCGCTCCATCGCCGGGACGCACGTCCACAGCGTGGACGTCGCCTCCCTCAGCGACGCCGACTGGGAACTGATGGACGCCGCGGACGCCATCATCTTCGGCACCCCCACCTACATGGGCACCGCGTCGGGGGCGTTCCACGCCTTCGCCGAGGCCAGCAGCAAGCGGTGGATGACCCGCGCCTGGAGCGACAAGCTCGCGGCGGGATTCACCAACTCCGGCTCCATGAGCGGCGACAAGCTGCACACCCTCCAGTACCTCTCGCTCCTGGCGGCCCAGCACGGAATGCTCTGGGTCAGCCTGAACCTCCTGCCGGGCTGGAACACCACCACATCCAGCCCCCAGGACGACAACCGCCTCGGCTTCTACCTCGGCGCCGGCGCGCAAAGCTTCAACGACACCCCCGCGGTCCACGACGCGGACCTGAACACCGCTCGCCACCTCGGCCGGCGCGTCGCCGAGCACACCCGCATCCACCGTGCCGGACTGACCGCCGCAACGCACTGACACAACGGTCCGTGAAAGCACTCTTCGTGCATAAACCACCTTTCAGTTCTCTTCAAAGGAGTGCGTCATGCAGCACCGGACACTGGGAAGCCAGGGCCTGGAGGTCTCGGCGATCGGCTACGGCGCGATGGGCCTGACGATGGCCTACGGACCCACCGACGAGGAGGCCGGCGTCGCCGCCCTCCGCCGCGCGCACGACCTGGGCGTCACCTTCTTCGACACCGCCGAGATGTACGGCTGGGGTACCGGATCCAACGAGATCCTGGTCGGCAAGGCGGTCAGGGACTTCCGCGACGACGTGGTCCTGGCCACCAAGTTCGGTGTCGACATGTCCGTGCCTCCCGAGCAGATCGGCGGCGCCCTCAACAGCCGGCCCGACAACATCCGCAAGGTCGCCGACAACAGCCTGCACTACCTCGGCGTGGATCACATCGACGTCTTCTACCAGCACCGCGTCGACCCCGAGGTGCCCATCGAGGAGGTCGCGGGCACCGTCAAGGAGCTGATCGAAGCGGGCAAGGTGACGTACTTCGGCCTCAGCGAGGCCGGACCCGAGACGATCCGCACGGCGCACGCCGTGCAGCCGGTCTCCGTTCTGCAGACCGAGTACTCCCTGTTCGAACGGGACGTCGAGCAGCTTTTCCCCATCCTGGACGAACTCGGTATCGGCTTCGTCGCCTACTCCCCCCTCGGCCGCGGGTTCATCACCGGCACCGCCAAACCCGCCGGCCAGTACGAAGCCACCGACATGCGCAACGTCGACCCGCGCTGGCAGCCGGGCAACTTCGAGAAGAACGTCGAAGCCGTCGACCGGCTCGCCGAGTTCGCGGCGGCCAAGGGTGCCACCGTCTCCCAACTGGCCCTGGCCTGGCTCCTGACCCGGGGCGAGCACATCGTGCCGATCCCCGGCACCCGCAGCCCGAAGCGCATCGAGGAAAACGCCGGCGCCGCCGACCTCACCCTCACCGACGCCGACCTCAAGGCCATCGACGAGATCCTGCCTCTGGGCGGCTTCGGCGCCCGCTACACCGAGGGGCACGTGCCCACCTGGATCTGATGATCCACCCCGGGACAGATGTCACTCCGGTCGGCTCCGGTGAGATCAGCGCAGGGTCGCGGGGGCGAGGCGGACCGTGTCGGGTGGGCTCGCCTTGTCACCATGTGTGCACCTCAGCCTCACAGGTGGTGGCCCCTGAGAACGACTACGCTGAGAGCGCACCGCACCCGAAGGAGGCTCCCGGTCATGACCGCGACCCACGATCGTCCGCAGATGCTGCCGGAGGAGTTCGAGGAGTACGCGCGGCTGGCGGCTCGCGTGGCGGAGGGAGTGCGGTGGGAGTTCATCAACGGGAAGATCGGGGTCACGCCGGTGCCGGACGGCGATCACGGGCGGATCATCCAGTGGCTGGCGAGGATCTGCATTCAGGCCCATCCCGACCTGTGGCTGCACGACCAGGGTCTCAAGGTCGAGACGTACCGCAACGGCCATGCGCGCCCCGACGGGACACTCGCCCAAAGTGACGCTTTCGTCGGCCAGGGGGAGTGGGCCGACGCCGGTCCCGTCCTGATGGTCGTGGAGGTCACCTCCTACGACTCCGACACCGACCGCAGGGACCGGGTCGAGAAGCCGCGCGCCTACGCCGAAACGGGCATCCCGGTGTATCTGCTGGTCGACCGGGAGGCCGGTGAGGTCACCGTGTTCAGCGAGCCCGACGGGGTCCGGTACGAGAGCACCAAGACCGTGCCGTTCGGTAAGCCGCTCACGTTGCCCGGGCCGGTCGGCGTCACGCTGGACACCGAGCCGCTCCAGGGCTGGGTGCGCTGAGGGGGTGTCCGGCGGGTCTTGGCGCCTGCGGCGGGCCGCGCGGCGGAGCCGCATATCGATGCTTCCCCTCCCCGTCCCTTCCCTCAACTGGGGCTCCGCCCCAGACCCCCGCTCCTCAATCGCCGGAGGGGCTGGAACATGGCCGGAGGGGCTGGAAGGTGGGGCTGAGCTGGGTGCGCTGAGGTCCCTGCCTCCGGCAGGCGCGCGGTGGCCTGGAATCATCCGGTGGCATGTACACCGTTACCCTCTGGGAGTTCGCCGCGCTCGCGGCGGCATCCATACTCGTCGGCTTCTCGAAGACCGCCGTCAGTGGCGCCAATACCGTCAGCCTCGCGATCTTCGCGGCGGTCCTTCCGGCCCGGGAGTCGACCGGTGTGCTGCTCCCCCTGCTGATCGTCGGCGATCTGCTCGCCGTCCGCACTTATCGGCGGCACGCCCACTGGGGGACCCTGGTGCGGCTGTTCCCGGCGGTCGCGGCCGGGGTCGTGGTGGGCACGGTGTTCCTGCTCTGGGCCGGGGACGCGGAGGTGCGCACGTCCATCGGGGCGATCCTGCTGCTGATGGCCGGGGTCACGGTCTGGCGACGGCGTACGGCGGCCCGGACCGAGGCCCCCGCGACCACGCCCGACGCGGACGGGGCGGGCGCCCGGCTCAAGGCCGGTTCGTACGGTGTGCTCGGCGGCTTCACCACCATGGTGGCCAACGCGGGCGGCCCCGTGATGTCGCTCTACCTGCTCTCCGCCGGCTTCCGGAAGCTGGGTTTCCTGGGCACCTCGGCCTGGTTCTTCCTGATCGTGAACGTCGCCAAGGTGCCCTTCAGCGTCGGCCTCGGCCTGATCGACGGCCGCTCCCTGCTCCTGGACGCGCTGCTCGCGCTTTTCGTCCTGCCGGGTGCGTACATCGGTAAGGCGTGCGTGGACCGGATCAATCAGCGGCTCTTCGAGCGGCTGGTGATCGCGGCTACGGTGCTGGGCGGACTTCAGCTGCTCCTGCGGTGAGGCTCGATATGAACGCGCTCCAGCAGTGGGTGGGGAATATGAGGACGGGCCCGTCGGGATCCTTGGAGTCGCGGACGGGGACGATGCCGGGGAGGTTGTCGGCGACCTCGACGCATTCGCCGCCGCCATTGCTGCTGTAGCTGCTCTTGTGCCACGAAGCGGTTCTCAGATCTGGGGCGGTTCCCATGAGGTCCAGTCCTTCATCACGGCTCGGATCATCGCCTCGGAGTCGAGGGGCGAGAGGGCCATGGCCCTGAGCAGATCGTAGTTCTTCCGCCGCTCCGCGACTCGGTCCCGGTCCTCGATGAAAGTCCCGAAGCGACTGCCTTCTTCATAGGCCAGCAACGGCTCGTTCGGCAGCGTGTAGAGCAGCAAGGAACCGCCCGCTTCCACGTGCTGGCCCGCCCTGAACGGCAGCACCTGAATGGTTACGTAGGGCTGTGTCCCGCGCTCGATGAGGGATGCCATCTGGCGGCGCATCACCTCGGGGCCGCCTGCCGCGCGGCGCAATACCGCCTCGTCCACGATGAACCAACAGTGCGGTGGCCGTGGTTCGGCCAGTCGCGCCTGTCGAGCAATGCGGGCTTTCGTCCACGCCTCGATCTCCGCGTCAGGGGCGAACCGGTTGCCGATGCGCAGCGACGCCTTCGCGAGTTCGGGAGTCTGGAGCAGGCCAGGGATGGTGGCGCACGCGTACTGCTCGATGGTGACCGCGCGCTTCTCAACTTCCACTACACGGCGCAGCTTCGACGGATACGGCTCATTCTTCGCCAGCGCATAGATCCGCGCGAACATCCCGTCCGTCCCAAAGCACGCGTCCAGCTTCGACGGAAGGTCGTCGTACGGCAGGGACTCCGCCGCCTCGATCCGGGCCAGGTGCGATTTGCTGTAGTTCAGCACCTCGGACAGCCGCCGTAAGGACATGTCCGCCTTCTCGCGGTGGCGGCGGATCTCCGCGCCGAAGAGGTCGCGTGCGGAGCGGTCGGGAAAGAGTTCGCGTGGCTGGAACGGCATCGTGTATCCCCTCTTGTCCCGCGATCTTGGCTGGGACGTGTCGCCTCTTTCCAGCCTACGCGCCGGAACGCAACGGTGTGTGCACACAACGTAATTGACCGAACCGGAAAGACAGGTCAACGTGTTTGCACACACCGAATCCAACGCTCCACGGATGACGATGCGGGTCTACCGCGTCTCGCCGGATGGCGCGGTCGTGACGCAGGAGCTCGGCAGGGTCGTCGTCGTGGTCAAGGACAAGCTCGAACCCTTGCGGTCCAGCCAGTTCCCGCCCTGCCGCTGCCCGCGCCACCGCGACCGTGCGGATCTGTGATGCAGCTGCATTATGCATGCGAAGCTGCTAAAATGCAGCTCATGACTGCTCTGACCATTCGCGACGTACCGGACGATGCCCTCGCCACGCTGAAGGCCCGCGCCGCGCGGGCCGGCAAGTCGCTTCAGGCGTATGCCCTGGAGGTACTCGTCGGTGAGGCGTCCAGGCCCACGCTTGCCGAGGTCGCAGCCCGTGCGGAAGCCGAGGCCAGCGCGAGCCTGAGTGCATCGGACGTGCTGGCCGCGATCCACGAGGCAAGGGCGGGCCGTTGATCGTCATTGATTGCTCCGCGCTCGTCTTCTTCTTGACGGACGAGGGCCCCACAGGGCATGGGGTACGTCAACGTGTCGCGAAGGAGGACCGGCTCGCCGCACCCCACCTGCTGGATTACGAGATCATGTCGGCATTGCTCGGCCTGGCGCGTGGGCGACGTGGTGGTGATCCCAAGCTGAGCGATGGGCAGCTACGAAAGGCCATGGCGACGTATCGCGACTTGGCGATCGACCGGCATGAAACGCTGATCCTCTGGGAGCGGGTCAAGGGCCTGTCGGGCAACCTGTCCGCCTATGACGCCCAGTACGTCGCGCTTGCTGAAAGCCTGGGCGTGCCGTTGATCACCAGTGATGCCAAGATCGGCAAAGCCGGGGCGGCGCGCTGTGAGATCGAGACGTTCGACGCGTGTTCCTGACCATGGGGTCACCGAAACCCCTGGGGAAGATGCGCGGCCTCAGGAATCCCTCCGCTGTGGAGTCACCGCTGAGAACGTCACCCCGGTGAGCTCCTCGGAGACGGTCCACAGGCGCTGCTGGACGGCCTGGTCGTGGGAGTCGGGGCTGGAGGTGACCAGCTTCGGGTAGCCGCGGAGCTCTCCCCGGTTGCCGGGGCCGTAGTACTGGCCGCCGGTGACGGCCGGATCGGTGGCGGCGCGCAGGGTGGGCAGGGCGCCCATCTCGGCCTTCTGGGTGAGCAGGGGCGAGAGCCAGGTGAGGGGCAGGCGAAGCGCGGCGGGCGTGTTGCGGGCGAGCTCGGTGTTGGACAGGCCGGGATGGGCGGCCACCGCGACCGTGGTGCCGTGCGGTGCGAGCCGGCGCTGCAGTTCGTACGTGAACATCAGGTTGGCGAGCTTGGCCTGGCCGTAGGCGGCGACGCGGCTGTACGAGCGCTCCCACTGGAGGTCGTCGAAGTGGATGGCGGCCCGGATGCGGTGACCGGCGCTGCTGACCGTCACGACGCGGGAGCCGGGGACGGGCAGGAGCCGGTCCAGCAGCAGGCCGGTCAGGGCGAAGTGGCCGAGGTGGTTGGTGCCGAACTGCAGCTCGAAGCCGTCGGCGGTGGTCTGCCGCGGGGTGTACATCACGCCCGCGTTGTTGATCAGGAGGTCGATGCGCGGGTGGGCCGCGCGCAGGTCGGCCGCCGCGGACCGGATCGAGTCCAGGGAGGCCAGGTCGAGGGCCTGGACGGTGACGTCGCCGGTGATGCGGGCGGCTGCCTGCTTGCCCTTCTCCACGTCGCGGACCGCCAGGACCACCGCCGCCCCGCGCTCCGCGAGCATCCGGGCGGTCTCGAAGCCCAGCCCGGTGTTGGCGCCGGTCACGATCGCCACCCGGCCGTGCTGATCGGGAATGTGCTGCTCTGTCCAGTTGCCGCTCATGACGCACTCCTAAAGAACCGTCGGTCTGTTACGAAGAGAACGTAAGAGACCGCCGGTCTCCTGTCAAGAGGCCGGCGGTCTTTAAGCTAGGCTGAGGGCGTGACATTTCAGCGAGCGCGAAGCGAGGAGCAGCGGGAGATCCGCCGCCGGGCGATCCTGGACACGGCGGCGGCGATGCTCGACGAGATGCCCGTGGCCGAGGTGAGCCTCAACGAGCTCAGCCGGCGGGTGGGCCTGGCCAAGTCGAACGTCCTGCGGTATTTCGAGTCACGCGAGGCGGTGCTGCTCGAACTGCTGGACGTCTTTCTGGAGAGCTGGCTCGCCGAGCTGGCGGATGAGCTGGCCGCGGGCATCGAGGCGAATGCGGCGCCGGAAGTGCGGGCGGGTCAGCTGGCCGAGGTCTTCAGTCGGTCGCTGGCGGGCCGGACGGTGCTGTGCGACCTCTTCGGCGCGCAGGGCGGCGTCCTTGAGCACAATGTCTCGGTCGAGGTGGTCAAGGGCCACAAGCGTTCCTCCCTCGCGCGGCTCGAGGCCATGAGTGAGCTCGTGCGCCGCCACCTGCCCGAGCTCGGTGAGGACGCGGAGCTGTTCTGCCTGATGAGCCTGGTCTCGGCGGGCGCCCTGTCGGCGTACATCCCGCCGCCGCCCAGTGTCCTTGCCGCCTACGCGGACGAGCCTGCCCTCGGCGTGCTCCACATGGAGCTGCGTGACGCCCTGCGGATCTCCTTCACCTCGGCGCTCCTGGGCGTACTGCCGCGCGCCTGAACCCTCCTGCCCCGGCCCGTTGTTCAACGGTCCCGTGGGCTGGTGACTGCGGTCCCCGACGGCCGGCCGATGGTCCCAATCACCCCGGATCCAGGGGAAGATGCCGAGGTGGCGGCGGTGGTTGCATCCCATCGACACCGGCCGCGCTGTCCTAGTAGTTTTACCTGAAAGTGCCATAGAGACAGGGGCCTGCCGTTCCTGTTGGCATTCACTTGTTGTGCGTCCTACCGGGGGGCGCGCTCATCTGAGTGACGATTGGAGGCAGGGGATGGCGGGTTCCGCATCGGACACGATCGCTGTCGTCGGCGCCGGGGTAATGGGACGCAACATCACCGCGCTCGCGCTGGGCCGTGGGGCCGATGTCGTGCTGGTCGACGTCTCGGATGAGGTGCTGGAGAGCGCCCGAGCGGAAATCGCCCAACTGCTGCGGCACGGGCAGTTCATGGGTGCCTTCCCCGCCTCGCAGGACACCGGGACCCTGACCACCACGCTCTCCAGCGGCGATGTCGCGGACGCCGATGTGGTGATCGAGGCGATCACCGAGGACGCCGCGCTCAAGGCGCGGGTCATGGCGGAGCTCTCCGGCACGGTCCCCGCCGGGGTCCCGCTGATCACCAACACGTCGGGAATTCCCATCGCCGAACTGGCGAAGTCGGTGCGGCGGCCCGCCGAACTGGCCGGCGTGCACTTCATGAACCCGTCCTATCTCATCGAGATGGTGGAAGTGGTGCGCGGCCCGCAGACCGGCGAGGACGCCATGGCCGCGATCCTGGCCCTGCTGGAGCGGCTGGGGCGGAAGACGGTCGTCGTACGGGACGCCCCGGGCTTCGTCACCAGCAGGCTGCTGCACCCCATGATCAATGAAGCGGCGCGCATCGTGGCCGAGGGCACCGCGAGTGTCGAGGACGTGGACCAGCTCATGCACGGCTGCCTCGGCCATCCGACCGGCCCGCTGCGCACCGCCGATCTGATCGGACTCGACAACCTGGCGGACGCTCTTCGGCTACTTGCCGAGCGGACCGGAAATTCCACCTTCGCACCCTGTGAACTTCTGATGGAGAAGGTGCGCGCCGGTGATCTGGGGCGTAAGACAGGGCGCGGGTTCTACAACTATGGAGAGGTGCTTTCGTGAGTATGGACCAGGCAGTCACCGCCGAGGCGACCGAGCAGGCGATCACCGCGTTCGTCTCGGAGCGGGTGAAGGCGGAGGTCCCCGCCGACCAGGACCTCTTCGGGTCCGGGCTGGTGTCGTCGATGTTCGCGATGGAGCTGGTCGTCCATCTGGAACAGGCCTTCTCCGTGCAGATCCTGGGGGACGACCTCAAGCGGGACAACTTCCGGACCATCGCGGCCATGACCGCTCTGGTGGTGCGGTTGCGCGGCGGCGAGAAGCCCGCCGATGACTGAGCCGCTCGCCGGCGCCCGGGACCTCGTCGACAACCTTGTCGGCGACCGGGCGGCGGAGTGGGACCGCACCGGTCTGATCCCCGACGACGTCCTGCGCACGCTGTCCGCCCGCGGTCTGCTGTGCGCCGGGGTGCCGGAGGCGTCCGGCGGACTCGGCGCGAGCAGCGCGGCGAACGGCGAGTTCACCGCGTTCGTGGGCAGCCGGTGCAGCTCCCTGCGGAGCGTGATGACCTCGCAGGGCATGGCCGCGTGGACCATCCAGCGCCTGGGCAACGCCCAGCAGCACGCCGAGTACCTGCCGAAGCTGGCCGGGGGTCAGCTCGCCGCCGTCGCGTTCAGCGAGCCGGAGGCGGGCAGCGATCTGTCGGCGATGACCACGACCATCGAGCCGGACGACGACACCGTCGTCGTCCGCGGCCAGAAGGTCTGGACGACCGCCGCCCACTACGCCGACATGATCGTGGTCGTCGGCCGCCACGGCTCCGGGGCGGCCGCCGTCGTGGTGCCCGCCGCGGCCCCGGGCGTCACCGTGACCAGGGTGGCGCAGCCGTCCGGCTGCCGGGCCGCGGGCCATGCGAACGTGACGCTGGACGAGGTGCGGCTGCCCGCCACCGCCGTGCTCGGCGGCGGACAGCCCCTGATGCTCCTGGTGACCACCGCGCTGGCGTACGGGCGGATCTCGGTGGCCTGGGGCTGTGTCGGCATCCTCCGGGCCTGTCTCGACGCCGCCCGGGGCCATGCCCGCACCCGGACACAGTTCGGAAAGCGGCTCGCGGACCACCAGCTCGTCGCCCGCCACCTGGCGAATCTGCTGACCTCCGAGCAGATCGCCACCCGGGTGTGCGAACACGCCAGCCGGTGCTGGGACGAGGGCTCTCCCGAGATGGTCGTCGCCACCGTCCTCGCCAAGCAGGTGAGCGCCGTCCAGGCCGCGCAGGGCGCCGCCACGGCGGTGCAGGTGCTGGGCTCGGCGGCGGCACACGAGGGCCATGTGGTCGAGCGGGCCTACCGCGACGCGAAGCTCATGGAACTCATCGAGGGCAGTACGGAGATCTGTCAGCTGATCCTCGCCGACCACGCCGTGTCCATGCCCGCGATATGAGTCGGCGTACCGAGACAAGGAAGAGCCGTGGCTGAACAGACCGCGATCGTCAAGTGTCTGGTGTGGGACCTCGACAACACCCTGTGGCAGGGCACATTGCTGGAGGACGGGGCGGTGACGCTCCCCGCCCCGGTCAGAGAACTCATCGCCGAGCTGGACAGCCGAGGCATCCTGCAGTCGGTGGCCAGCAAGAACGACCACGACCTGGCCTGGAAGCAGTTGGAGGCGCTGGGCGTCGCCGAGTATTTCGTGCTGCCGCGCATCGGCTGGGGACCGAAGTCCGATGCGGTGCGGGAGATCGCCGCCGAACTCAACTTCGCCCTCGGCACGATCGCCTTCATCGACGACCAGCCGACCGAGCGGGCGGAGGTCCAGTTCCACCTGCCCGAGGTCCGCTGCTATGACGCCGAGCAGCTGGCCGAGCTCGCCGTCCTGCCGGAGTTCAGCCCGGCGACGGTGACCGTGGACGCGCGCCGCCGTCGCCAGATGTACCAGGCCGGATTCGAGCGCAAGGCGGCCGAGGCGGAGTTCCAGGGGCCGAGCGAGGACTTCCTGCGCTCGCTGGAACTGGTGATGCGCATCGGCCGCGCCACCGAGGAGGAGCTCTCCCGGGTGGAGGAGCTGACCCTGCGCACCAGCCAGATGAACGCCACCGGAGTGCACTACTCCATCGGCGATCTGCGGGCGCTGCTGGCCGATCCCCGCCATGAGGTGCTGGTGACCACGCTCACCGACCGGTTCGGGCCGCATGGCGCGGTCGGTCTCCAACTGCTGGAGAAGCACGAGGGTGTCTGGCACCTGAAGCTGCTGGCCACCTCGTGCCGGGTGGTGTCGTTCGGCGCCGGATCGGCGATCCTGCGCTGGCTCGGCGACCAGGCCGCCCGGGCGGGGGTCCATCTGGCCGCCGACTTCCGGCAGACCGAGCGCAACCGGATGATGGAGATCGCCTACCGCTTCGCCGGTTTCACCGACGAGCCGTGCGACTGCCGGGCCGGGCTGCCCGCGCCCGCACAGGAGGAGATCCAGCGGCTGCATCTGTCCCCGGAGCCGGCCGACCCGCCGTCCACGATGGAGCTGCACGCCGTCAGCCTCCAGGGCGTCTGAGCCCTCACCGGCCGGGAGGCCCGCCTCCCGGCCGGTTCCGATGTGAGAAGACCAGAGAAGATGGATGACCCATGGCGAACCAGGTAGGTCTCCCGGCCGCGCTCTCGGAGTACATCCGGGATGTCTCCCTGCGGGAGGACGCGGTCCTGCGGGAGCTGCGCGAGACAACGGCGCAGCTGCCCGCGGGCACCGCGATGCAGGTCATGGCCGAGGAGGGGCAGCTGCTGACGCTGCTGGCCGGACTCACCCCGGCGAACAGGATCCTGGAGATCGGCACCTTCACCGGGTACAGCACCCTGTGCCTGGCCCGTGCGCTCGCGCCCGGCGGACAGCTCGTCACCTGTGACATCACCGACCGCTGGGCGAGCATCGGCGCCGACTACTGGGCCAGGGCGGGCGTCGAGGGCCGGATCGACCTGCGGGTCGGCGACGCGGCCGACACCCTCAAGGCGATCCTCGCCGAGGAGGGCCCCGGCACCTTCGACTTCGTGTTCATCGACGCCGACAAGCAGGGCTATCCGCACTACTACGAGATGGCGCTGACGCTCCTCGGCGAGCGCGGCCTGATCGTGGTCGACAACACCCTGTTCTTCGGCAAGGTCGTGGACCCCGAGGCGCAGGACGTCGACACCGCCGGGATCCGCGCGTTCAACAAGCTGGTCCACGACGATCCGCGGGTCGAGATGTCGCTGGTCCCGATGGCGGACGGCATCACGCTGATCCGCAAGAAGTCGCCCGCGGGTGAGTGAGCGGAACGACGGCCGAGGCGGGCCGGAGCGTCGGCTCCGGCCCGCCTCAGCCATCCGCGGGGGCTTTCCCGCTCAGGTGACCACGCGCGGTATGTAGGCAGCCTGGGCCCCGTCGGAGAAGCGGCGCAGTTCGACGCCGTACACCTCGGCGGGGCGGAGCTGCTGGCCCAGGAACGAGATGACCCGGTTGAATTCGGGCGGGAATTGACTGGCCACAATGACCATACGGAGCCTGCCCAGCGCCAGATTTCCCTCGATCGTGCGCAGGAACGAACCCTGGTCGACCGGATAGCCCATCTCCGCCAGCAAACCCTCCGCGTCGGTGTCCTGCAATTGCGCGGTGTAATCGAGCGAGCGCTGGAGTATGTGCAGCGGCCAGTGCCGGGCCCCGCTGCCCGCGTAGTCGAGAATTTTCGACAGGGCGCTGTGCGCGTTCCAGGTGTCGTGCGGTTCCACCACTTCGGCGAGAATCGGGACACCCGTGGAATCGGCGAACAGATGGGTGGCGCTGAAGGAGTAGCCGTCCGTGTCCGGCATGATGTCCGAGGAGTTCCGGCGGATCAGCAGGAGCGGCGAGCCGGACTCGCGGGCCTGCGCGGCCGTGGACATCAGGTCCGGATAACGGACGAGAATCTCATGGAGTGGCGGCTCGGGGTGGGCCGCCGAGGGCGTGAGCTGCGAGAGCCCACTGTCGTTCTGCAGCACGATGCGTCGGTTCCATGTCTCGGCGCCCGTACCCGGCGGCGACTCGCGCGGGCGGGCATGTCTGCCGGAGGTGAGCTGGCCCGGGTCCACCGGCAGCAGCGCCGGACGCTCCATCCAGCTGTCGACCGGGACCAGGCAGGAATTCAGGATGAACGCCAGGGTCTTGTACGTTCCGGCCAGCGCCAGCAGTTCGAGGATCTGCTCCTCGCTGTACTGCTCGGCGAGCTGCTTCCACGTGCTGTCCGAGATCGCCGACTTGGTGTGCAGCTCGTCGACCGCCGTGAGGAGCGCGGCCTCGAACGGCGTCCAGCCGGTGGCGTCCTCCGAGGCGGCCCGGGCGATCTCCGTCTCGGTCAGCCCGACGAAGAGCCCCGCCGCGTGGTGATGAGCCCAGACGTACGTGGCCTGTGAACGCCAGGCCGTCCGCAGGATGACCAACTCGCGCTCGCGCGGCGGGAGGATGTCGCCCGCCACATGAGACATCAGCGGCTGCATCGCGGGCAGCAGCGTGGGGTGGTTGGCGATGGTCCGGTGGACGTTCGGCGGCGGCCGGTCCGCGAGGATCCCGTTCAAGGACCGGCTGACCTCCTGGAGGTAGACCTGGCCGGCCGGTGTGACGGCGAAGTCGTCCGCGTCCTGCGGATCGATCCTGGGCCGCATTTCCTCACCCTCGCGCTTGTGTTGTCACGTCGGCGTCCCGACGGACGCGCTGTCGGCTGTCGGGCAGCGGGCAGCTTGACGGTTCGGCAGCTCTTTTCGGCCGACCCCGCCCAACAATAGGCGATCGTACGGACTTTCAAACACCGGAGGTCTAGGTGAATTCTCAGCAACCTTCGCGTGCCTAAGGTGACGGTATTGGCACGGAATGCATCCATGACAGGGGAAAGAGGCGACGAATGGCCCCAAAGGGAGAGTCGCGCCACTCCGTTGGAGGCTCAGGGATTTCTGCCGACCATAGATGTACTATTTCGCACATTGTTGATCACGACGTGAACGGCAGTCCGGTGTCGCCGGATTCTGGGGGACCCGGCGTGTGCCGGCACCTGCCTCTCCTGCCGAGCCCGTGAGGACGACGAGTGGGGAGCGGCACCATGAGCCGACCTGAGTCCATATCCGCCGGCCGAATCCGGCAGCAGGACACCGCCATCGCGGTAGTGGGCGTGTCCTGCCGACTGCCGTCCGCGCAGGACCCCGAGCGGTTCTGGCAGTTGCTGACCGGCGGGATGAGCGCGGTGTCACAGGTGCCGCCGGGCCGCTGGAGCGACGACGCGGCGGCCGACTCCGGCGCGCCCGGGTGGGGCGCCTTCCTGGACGAAGTCGACCGTTTCGACCCCGAGTTCTTCGGGATCTCGCCCCGTGAGGCGCGGGCGATGGACCCACAGCAGCGGCTCGCGCTGGAGCTGGGCTGGGAGGTCCTGGAGGACGCGGGCGTCCGGCCGGCCGAGGTCCGGGGCGAGGACACCGGCGTGTTCATCGGGGTGACCGCGGACGACTACGGCGTACTGGACCGGCGCAGGGGACCCGCGGCCATCGCCCACCACACCCTGACCGGACTGAACCGCAGCGTGATCGCGAACCGGGTGTCCTACTTCCTGGGCCTGCGGGGACCGAGCCTGGTGGTGGACACCGGGCAGTCGTCGTCGCTGGTCGCGGTGCATCTGGCCTGCGAGAGCCTGCGGCGCGGGGAGTCGGCCACGGCACTGGCCGGCGGTGTGCACCTCAACCTGGTGCGGGACAGCGCGCTGGCGGCGGCCCGGCTCGGCGCACTGTCCCCGGACGGCCGCTGCTTCACCTTCGACGAGCGCGCCAACGGATACGTCCGCGGCGAGGGCGCCGGGATGGTGCTGCTCAAGCCACTGGCGCGGGCGCTGGCCGACGGGGACGGGATCTACTGCGTCATCGAGGGCGGCGCGGTGGGCAACGACGGCCCCGGCGCGGGCCTGACCACCCCCGACCCCGAGGGGCAGGGCGTGGTGCTGGCGGCGGCGTGCCGCCGTGCGGGGGTCGACCCGGCGGCGGTGCAGTATGTGGAACTCCACGGCACCGGCACCCGGGTGGGCGATCCGGTGGAGGCCGAGGCGCTCGGCGCGGTGTACGGAGCGGACCGCGCGGTGGACAACCCCCTGCTGGTCGGCTCGGCGAAGACGAACGTGGGGCATCTGGAGGGCGCCGCGGGCATCGTGGGCCTGCTGAAGGTCGTGCTGTCGCTGCGGAACGGCGAGCTGCCGGCCAGCCTCAACTTCGAACACCCCAATCCGGGGATCCGCTTCGACGAGTGGCACCTGGACGTGGTGTCATCCACCCGCCCGTGGCCCTACCGCGACGGCCGCGCCCTGGCCGGTGTCTCGTCGTTCGGCATGGGCGGCACCAACTGCCATCTGGTGGTGTCCGCCACCGAGCCGACCTCCGAGGACCCGCCCGCGGACCCTGGCGTGGGCACGGCGGGTGGCCCCGGTGTGGCCGGTGGCACCGTGCCGTGGCCGCTGTCGGGCCGGACCCGGGACGCGCTGCGCGCCCAGGCCGCCCGCCTCGCCGCCCATCTGGCGGAGAACGAGCGGCTCGATCCGGTGGACGTGGGCTTCTCCCTGGCCACCACGCGCACCGCGTTCGACCACCGCGCCGTCGTCCTCGCGCCGGACCGGCCCGAGGCCCTGGGCGCGCTGGCGGCCCTGGCCGAGGGCGAGTCCGCGCCGGGCGTGGTGCGGGGAGTGGCCGACATCGAGGGCCGGACGGTGTTCGTCTTCCCCGGCCAGGGTTCGCAATGGGCGGGCATGGGCGTCCAGTTGCTGGCGGAGTCCCCGGTCTTCGCCGAGCGGCTGGCCGAGTGTGCCGCCGCGCTCGCGCCCCATGTGGACTGGTCGCCCGCCGACGTGCTGCGCCAGGCCGAGGGCGCCCCGTCGCTGGAACGGGTCGATGTGGTCCAGCCCGCCTCCTGGGCGGTGATGGTCTCCCTCGCGGCCGTGTGGCGGGCGCACGGGGTCCTCCCGGACGCGGTGCTGGGCCATTCCCAGGGCGAGATCGCGGCGGCCTGCGTGGCCGGTGCGCTGTCGCTGGAGGACGCGGCCCGCGTGGTGGCGCTGCGCAGCCAGGCCATCGCCCGCCGCCTCTCGGGGGCGGGCGGCATGCTGTCGGTGGCGCTGCCGCGCGCCGAGGCCGAGGCGCGGCTGGGCCGCTGGGACGGCCGGGTGTCGATCGCGGCGGTCAACGGGCCCGGCTCGGTGGTGGTCTCCGGTGAACTGGCGGCGCTGGACGAGCTGTTCGAGGAACTCGCGGGCGCGGATGTGCGAGTGCGGCGGATCGCGGTGGACTACGCCTCGCACTCGGCGCAGGTGGAGCGGGTGCGCGAGGAGCTGTCGGTTGCGCTGGAGGGCATCGCCCCGCGCCGGGCCGACGTGCCGTTCTTCTCCACGGTGACCGGAGAGTGGCTGGACACCACCGGCATGGACGCCGGGTACTGGTACCGCAATCTGCGGCAGACCGTCTCCTTCGAACCGGCCGTCCGGGCGCTGCTCGGCCAGGGCCACCGGGCCTTCGTCGAGGTCAGCTCCCACCCGGTGCTGACCGCCGCGGTGCAGGACGCCATCGACGCGGCCGACGTCCTGGCCCTCGCCGTGGGCACGCTGCGGCGCGAACTGGGCGGGATGGACCGGTTCCTGAGCTGTCTGGCCGAGGTGTACGTCCGCGGGGTGCCGGTCGACTGGGCGCGGCCGTTCGCCGGGACCGACGCCCGGCGGGTGGCCCTGCCGACGTACGGATTCCAGCGGGAGCGGTACTGGCTCCCGGAGCCCGCCCGGGTGCCGGACGCCGTCGCGGCCGTAGCAGAACACGCCACCGACCCGGAACCGGAGTCGGAGTCGGAGTCGGAGCGTGCGGAATCCGGCGCCTCGTGGACCCGCCCCGAGCTGGCGCGGCTGGTGCGCACGGAGACCGCCGTCGTCCTGGGATTCGCCTCCGCGGAGCGGGTGAACCCCGCGCGGTCCTTCAAGGAGCTGGGCTTCGACTCGGCGATGACGGTGGAGCTGGCGACCCGGCTGAAGGCCGCGACCGGGCTGCGGGTGCCCAACACCGTGCTGTTCGACCACCCCACGCCCGACGCCTGCGCGGACCATCTGGCCACGGAGCTCACCGGCCCGCTGACCGGCGACGCGTCGCCCGCGCCCCGCGCCGTCCCGGCGGACGACCCGGTGGTGATCGTGGGGATGGCCTGCCGCTACCCGGGCGGGGTGAACTCGCCGGAGGAACTGTGGGACCTGGTGTCGGGCGAAGTGGACGCCGTCTCCGACATGCCCGCCAACCGGGGATGGGCGCGGGAGATGACGGCGACCGGCAGGCCGGGCGGTTTCCTCTACGACGCGGACCGTTTCGACGCGGCGCTGTTCGGGATCTCGCCGCGTGAGGCGGAAGCCATGGACCCACAGCAGCGGCTGGCGCTGGAGATGAGCTGGGAGGCGGTCGAACGGGCCGAGATCGCCCCGTCGTCCCTGCACGGCAGCCGGACCGGCGTGTTCATGGGCGCGATGGCCCAGGACTACGGTCCGCGCCTCAAGGACGGCTCCGGCGCCGCGGAGGGATATCTGCTCACCGGCACCTCGCCGAGCGTGCTCTCCGGCCGGATCGCCTACGCCCTGGGGCTGCGCGGGCCCGCGCTGACCGTGGACACGGCGTGCTCGTCGTCGCTGGTGGCGCTGCACCTGGCGGCGCAGGCGCTGCGAGGTGGCGAGTGCACCCTGGCGCTGGCCGGTGGTGTCACCGTCATGTCGGAGCCCGGCATCTTCGTGGAGTTCGCCCGGCAGGGCGGCCTGTCGCCCGACGGCCGCTGCAAGGCGTACGCGGAGGCCGCGGACGGCACCGGCTGGTCCGAGGGCGTGGGCGTCCTGGTGCTGGAACGGCTCTCCGACGCGACCCGGGCCGGCCACCGGGTGCTGGCCGTACTGCGCGGCTCCGCGGTCAACTCCGACGGCGCGTCGAACGGCCTGACCGCGCCCAACGGAACCTCGCAGCGGCAGGTGATCGGCCAGGCCCTGGCCGGTGCCGGACTGGTCCCCTCGGACGTGGACGCGGTGGAGGGACACGGCACCGGCACCCGGCTGGGCGATCCGATCGAGGCCCAGGCGCTGCTCGCCGCCTACGGGCAGGACCGGGACCCGGACCGCCCGCTGCTGCTGGGGTCGCTCAAGTCCAACATCGGGCATACGCAGGCCGCCGCCGGTGTCGCGGGCGTCATCAAGATGATCCTGGCGATGCGGCACGGCGTCCTGCCGCGCACCTTGCATGTCGACGCGCCGTCGTCGCAGGTGGACTGGGAGGCCGGGGCGGTGGAGCTGCTCACCGGGCCCACCGTGTGGCCACCGGCCGAGCGGCCGCGCCGCGCGGGCGTGTCGTCGTTCGGGATCAGCGGCACCAACGCGCATGTGATCATCGAACAGCCGCCGCGGGAACGCACCAATGAGACCGCCGAGCGGCCCTCGGGCGCGCCGCGGTCGCAGGCCGGGCACGGCGTGGTGCCGTGGCCGGTGTCGGCTCGTAGCGAGGCGGCGCTGGAGGCGCAACTGGACCGGCTGGCCGCGTTCGTGGCCGACACCGGCGCGGCGGCGGCCGACATCGGTTATTCGCTCGCGACGACCCGCTCCGAGCTGGAGCATCGAGCGGTCCTCCTGGCCGCGACGGACCGTACGGGAGACGGCGACGCGCGGCCCGTGCCCGTGAAGGTGGCCGAGGGCATGGCGGGCGAGCCCGGGCCGCTGGCGCTGCTCTTCGCCGGTCAGGGCGCCCAGCGACTGGGCATGGGGCGCGAACTGCACGCCCGGTTCCCGGTGTTCGCTGCCGCGTGGGACGAGGTCCGCGCACTGCTGGACGGCGAGCTGGAACGGCCGCTGCGGGAGGCGGTGTTCGGCGACGACGCGGAGCTGCTGAACCGCACCGCGTACGCCCAGCCCGCGCTGTTCGCCCTCGAAGTGGCCCTGTACCGGCTGGTGGAGTCGTGGGGGACGGCGCCGGATCTGCTGGTCGGGCATTCGGTGGGCGAGATCGCGGCGGCCCATGTGGCCGGGGTGCTGTCCCTGCCCGACGCGTGCACCCTGGTGGCCGCCCGCGGACGGCTGATGCAGGCGCTGCCCGAAGGCGGCGCCATGGTCGCGCTGCGGGCCACCGAGGACGAGGTGGCGGCGCTGCTCACCGGCTCCGAGGACCGCGTGGGGCTCGCCGCGGTCAACGGCCCCGAGGCGGTGGTGGTGTCCGGGGCGGTCGACGCGGTCGAGGCCATCGCGGACCGGTTCGCTGCCGACGGCCGCAAGGCCACCCGGCTGCGGGTCAGCCACGCCTTCCACTCCCCGCTGATGACACCGATGCTGGACGACTTCCGCGCGGTCGTGGAGGGCCTGGCCTTCGGTGAGCCGCGGATCCCGATCGTCTCGACCGTCACCGGTGAGCGGATCGACGCGGAGCGGATCCGTACCCCCGACTACTGGGTGCGGCACGTCAGCACGACGGTGCGGTTCGCCGACGCGGTCGGCGCCGCGGCCCGGTCCGGCGCGCACACCTTCCTCGAACTGGGCCCGGACGCCACGCTGTCGGTGCTGGCGCAGGACGCCCTGCCCGATGTGGCGCGGGTGGAGGCCGTGCCGCTGCTGGGCAAGGACCGCGACGAGGAGTCCACCGCGCTGGCGGCGGCCGCCCGGCTGTATGTCCGGGGCGTCCCGGTCCGGTGGGCCGAACTGTTCACCGGGACCGGCGCGCGCCGGGTCGCGCTGCCCACCTACGCGTTCCAGCGGGAGCGGTACTGGACCGCGCCCGTCGGCAACGCGACGGCGGGCGCGGTCCCGGCCGGGCTCGGCGGTGTGGACCATCCGCTGCTCGGCGCGGTGGTGGAGCTGCCCGAGACCGGTGGTCTGCTCTGCACCGGGCTGCTGTCGGTGGCGGCGCAGCCGTGGCTGGCCGACCATGTGGTGGCCGGGCATATGACCTTCCCCGGCGCCGGATTCGTGGAGCTGGCGGTGCGCGCGGGCGACGAGGCCGGCTGTGGTCTCGTCGAGGAACTCACCCTGGACGCCCCGCTGGTGCTGCCCGGGCAGGACGAGGACGGCGTACGGATCCAGGTCGCGCTCGGCGGCCCCGGCGACGGCGGCCGACGCACCCTGGCCATCTACGCGCGGCCCGCGAACACGCCGGACGCGCCCTGGACGCGACACGCCACCGGCACGCTCGCGCCGGGCACGCCCGGTGCTGGTGCTGGTGCTGATGCCGGGTCGGTGTGGCCGCCCGCGGACGCCGTACCCGTCGACCTCGATGGCTTCTACGAGCGGCGGCGCGAGGCCGGGCTCGGCTACGGCCCGGCGTCCCGGGCCGTCCGGGCGGTCTGGCGGGCCGGGGACGAGGTGCTGGCCGAGGTCGTCCTCCCCGAGCACATCGCCGACGAGGCCGATGCCTTCCGCCTCCATCCGGCGCTGCTGGACGCGGCGCTGCACCTCGCGTCGTCGACCGGGTCGGAAGGCGAGGCGGGGGCCCGGCCCGAGGTGTCGACCTGGTCCGGGGTGTCCCTGCACGCCGTGGGGGCGTCGGGGCTGCGGGTGCGGCTGCGCGTGACGGGCGAGGACACGGTCACGCTGAGCGCGGTGGACACCGACGGCCATCCGGTGGTGTCGGTACGCACGCTGACGCTGCGTACGCCGGACGTCCAGACCACGCAGACCATGGCGGCGCGACCACTGCTGCGCCTGGCCTGGCTGCCCGCCCCGGTGCCGGAGCCCGGTGGCCACGACCCCGTGAGCGCCGGTGAGGCGCTGCTGGTCCCGGTCGCCACGCCGGACGGTGTGCCGGTGCCGGAGGCGGTCCGTACGGTCACCGCGTCCGTACTCGACACACTGCGGCACCACCTGAACGACGAGAACTCAGGCGACGACACGTACGCGACCGGCGCAAGTCGGCCCGCTCGCGTGGTGTTCGTGACCCGTGGCGCGGTGGCCACCACCCCCGGCACCGCCCCTGACGTGGTGGCGGCCGCGGTGTGGGGGCTGGTGCGGTCGGCCCGGCAGGAGAGCCCCGACCGGTTCGTCCTGCTCGACCTGGATCCCGCGGACACCGGGGACCCGGTGGCGGCCGCCGCCGCAACCCTGCGTGCGGCACTGGACTGCGATGAGCCCGAACTGGCCGTGCGCGCCGGGGAGTTGCTGATACCCCGGCTGGCTTCCATCGACGCCCCGGACCCGTCCGCACCGGGCACCGTATGGGGTGGTGACGGCACCGTGCTGGTCACCGGCGGGCTCGGCGGCCTCGGCGCGCTGGTGGCCCGGCACCTGGTCACCGCGCACGGGGTGCGCCATCTGGTGCTGGCCGGTCGTCGCGGTGCCGACACCGAGGGCGCCGACGCGCTGGTGGCCGAGCTGACCGGCCAGGGCGCGCGGGTGACCGCCGCCGCCTGCGATGTCTCCGACCGCGCGGCCGTGGCCGCCCTGCTGGCGGCGATCCCGGCCGAGCATCCGCTGACCGGTGTGGTGCACGCCGCCGGTGTGCTCGACGACGGGTTGATCGGGGCGCAGACCCCGGACCGGCTGGACACGGTCTTCCGCCCGAAGCTGGACGGTGCCTGGCATCTGCATGAGCTGACCCGTGGCCACGGGCTGACCGCGTTCGTGATGTTCTCCTCGGTGTTCGGTGTCCTCGGCAACGCGGGGCAGGCCGGTTACACCGCGGCCAACGCGTTCCTGGACGCGCTGGCGCGGCGGCGGGCTGCGGAGGGGCTCGCGGGTCTGTCCATCGGCTGGGGGCTCTGGCCGCGGAGCGGCGGTATGTCGGCCGGGCTGAGCGCCGCGCAGCTGCGCAGGATCGCCGCGGCCGGGCTGCCGACGCTCACCGTCGACCAGGGGTTGGCCTGCTTCGACACCGCGGGCGCGGTGGGGGAGGCGTCCGTCCTCGCCACCCGCGTCGACCGGGCCGCCCTGCGGGCGCGTGGCACCGTGCCCGCCGTCCTCCGCGGCCTGGTGCCCACCGGCGCCGTCCGCCGGGCCGCCGCCACCGGTGGCGGCTCCGGCCTGCTGACCGGGCTGACGCCCGACCGGGCCCGGGACGCCCTCCTCCAGCTGGTGCGGGAGCAGGTGGGTTCGGTGCTCGGGCTCGCGGGTCCGGCGGCGGCCGGGGGCGGGCGGACGTTCAAGGACATGGGCTTCGACTCCCTGACCGCCGGCCAGTTGCGCAACAGCCTGCGCAAGCGGACGGGCCTGAGCCTGCCCTCGACCCTGATCTACGACCATCCGACACCGGAGGCCCTGGCCGGTCATCTGTGGGCCGAACTGGGCGGCGAGGCCGACGAGCGGCGGGGGAGCGCCGCACCGGCCGCGATCACGGCGGGCGGTACGGGAGCCGGGGCGGCCGAGGCGGAGCCGATCGCGATCATCGGTATGAGCTGCCGTTTCCCCGGTGGGGTGCGCTCGCCCGAGCAACTGTGGGAGTTGCTGACCGAGGGCACGGACGCCATCTCCCCGCTGCCCGCCGACCGCGGCTGGGACGCGGGGGCGTACCACCCCGACCCGGAGCGGACGGGCACGACCTACTCGGCGGCGGGTGGCTTCGTCGACGGCGCGGGCGAGTTCGACGCGGCGTTCTTCGGCATCTCCCCGCGTGAGGCGGTGTCGATGGACCCGCAGCAGCGGATGCTGCTGGAGCTCACCTGGGAGGCGTTCGAACGCGCCGGGATCGACCCCGCGTCCCTGCGGTCCAGCCTGACCGGCACCTTCGTCTCGGCGACCACCCAGCAGTACGGCACGGGGGTGTCGGCGGACGCCGACGGTTACCAGCTCACCGGCACGCTCCCCAGCGTGCTCTCGGGCCGTCTCGCCTATCTCTTCGACCTCCACGGGCCGACCGTGACGGTGGACACCGCCTGCTCGGCGTCCCTGGTCGCGCTGCACCTGGCATGCCAGTCGCTGCGCTCGGGGGAGAGCACCCTGGCCCTGGCGGGCGGTGCCACCGTGCTGACCGGCCCGGACCTGCTGGTCTCGCTGAGCAGGCACCGGGTGATGGCGCCCGACGGGCGGAGCAAGGCGTTCGCCGAATCGGCGGACGGCATGGGCATCGCCGAAGGCGCCGGTCTCCTGGTGCTGGAACGGCTCTCGGACGCGGTCCGCAACGGCCACCAGGTGCTGGCAGTCGTCCGCGGGTCGGCGGTGAACTCCGACGGCGCCTCCAACGGACTGACCGCGCCGAGCGGTCCGGCCCAGCGGCGGGTCATCCGCCAGGCCCTCGCCAACAGCGGTCTCGCGGCGTCCGACGTCGACGTGGTCGAGGCACACGGCACCGGCACCGCACTGGGCGATCCGATCGAGGCGCACGCGCTGCTGGCCACCTACGGCCAGGACCGGGGCGACAACCCGCCGCTGCTGGTCGGCTCGGTCAAGTCCAACATCGGGCACACGCAGGTGGCCGCCGGTGTCGCGGGTGTCATCAAGATGGTGATGGCCATGCGGCACGGCGTCCTGCCCAAGACGCTGCACGCCACCGAGCCGTCGTCCCGTATCGCCTGGGACTCGGGCGCGGTCGAGCTGCTGACCGAGGCGGCGCCATGGCCCGACCTCGGCCGTCCGCGGCGGGCCGCGGTCTCCGCGTTCGGCATGAGCGGGACCAACGCCCACGCCGTACTGGAGCAGGCCCCGGCGCCCAGCGCGCCCGTCCCGGATCCGGTGTGGGACGGGCCGGTGGCATGGCCGCTGGCGGGCAGGACGGCCGGGGCGCTGCGCGCCCAGGCCGCGAAGCTGCTCGCGCATCTGGACGCCCACCCCGGGGCGCACCCGGTGGACATCGGGCATTCCCTGGCCACGACCCGTGCCGCGTTCGAGCATCGGGCGGTGCTGGTCGGCGAGGACCCCGTGGCGCTGCGCGGAAGCCTGGCGGCCCTGGCCGAGGGCACCTCGGATCCCGCGGCGGTGCGCGGCACGGCGCCCGAGCGCGGCCCGGTGGTCTTCGTCTTCCCCGGACAGGACGCGGCGTGGGCCGGGATGGCGGCCGAACTGCTCGATGTCTCGCCCGTCTTCGCCGCGCGCGTGGCGGACTGCGAGGCGGCTCTGGCCCCGTACCTCGACTGGTCGCCCACCGATGTGCTCCGCGGTGAGCCCGGTGCGCCGCCGATCGAGAAGCGCCCCGATGTGCTGCAACCCGTGCTGTGGACAGTGATGGTCTCGCTCGCCGCGCTGTGGCGTTCGTTCGGCGTCGAGCCCGCCGCCGTCGTCGGCCACTCCCAGGGCGAGGTGGCCGCCGCCTGCGTCAGCGGCGGCCTGTCGCTGGACGACGGCGCCCGTGTGGTGGCGCTGCGCAGCCGGCTCATCCACGAGCGGCTGTCCGGACGCGGCGCGATGATGTCGGCGATGGCATCGCCGGAGCGGATCCGGGAGTTGCTGGACGAGGTGTCGGGCGCGGTGTCCATCGCGGCGGTCAACGGACCGAAGACGGTGACCCTTTCCGGCGACCCGGCCGCCCTCGACCAGGTCGAGCGCGGTCTGTCCGCCGCCAGGATCATGCGCTGGCGGCTGGCCGGGGTGGACTTCGCCGCCCACTCGGCGCATATCGACGAGATCGAGGCCGAGTTGCTGGAGCTGCTGGCTCCGGTGCGGCCCCGCCCCTCGGAGGTGCCGTTCTACTCCACGGTGACCGGGGGCCGTCTCGACACCGAGGAGCTGGACGCCCGCTACTGGTGCCGGAACCTGCGGCAGACCGTGTCCTTCGCCGAGACGATGACCGGTCTCCTGCGCGAGGGCCACGGGATCATGATCGAGGTCGGTCCGCATCCGGTGCTCGCGGTCGGCACCAGCGAACTCATCGAGACCGCGGGCAGCCCGGCGGTCACCCTGGGCACCCTGCGCCGCGACGACGGCGGCTGGGACCGGGTCCTGCGCTCGCTCGGCGAGGCGTACGCCCAAGGCGTGCCCGTCGACTGGACCAGGGCGCTGCCCGGCGGCCGCACGGTGGACCTGCCCACCTACGCCTTCCAGCACGAGTCGTACTGGGTCGCCCCGCCCGCCCCGTCCACCTCGCCGACCGGCACCGCCACCGGGGCCGACGCGCCGCTGTGGACCGCCGTGGACCAGGGGGACAGCGCCGCCGTCGCCACGCTGATCGGCCTCGAACCCGAGAGCAAGGGCGCGCTCGACTCGGTGCTGCCCGCGCTGTCGGCGTGGCGCAGGCGCCAGGACGAGCACACGCTGGCCGGCCGGCGGCGCTACCGGACGGTGTGGACACCCCTGCGCGTCCCCGCCGGACCCGCACTGACCGGAACGTGGCTGGTCCTCACCACCGGCTCCCTCGACGACACGGATGTGGTGGCCGCGCTCACCGCACACGGCGCCCAGGCGCGCCGTGTGGTCCTCGACGGGAGCCTTACCGGCCCGGAGGCGATGGCCGAACAGCTCGCCGACGTCGGCCTCGACCGGGTGGCCGGAGTGGTGTCGCTGCTCGCGGCGGCCGAGGACACGGACAGCGGCGAACCCGCGCTGCCCGCCGGTCTGGCCCTCAGCGTGTCGCTCGTCCAGGCGCTGATCGCGGCCGGGGCCGAGGTGCCGCTGTGGACGGTGACCCGCGGCGCGGTGTCCACCGGCCCGGCCGACCCGGTCCGCGACCCGCGGCAGGCGATGGTCCTCGGACTCGCCAGGACCGCGGCCCTGGAGGCACCGTCGCTGCGCGGCGGTCCCGCCGACCTCCCCGAACGCCTCGACCCCGAGGCGGCCGGACGGTTCGCCGCGCTGCTCTCGGCGGACCCGGGGGAGGACCAGGCGGCGGTGCGCCCCTCGGGCGTCCTCGTCCGGCGCCTGGTGCGGGCCCCGGCACGAGCCGACTCGCCCGGCACCTGGACGCCCCGCGGCACCACCCTGATCACCGGCGGCACCGGCGCGCTGGGCAGCCGAGTCGCCCGATGGCTGGCCCAGCAGGGCGCTGAGCACCTGGTGCTGATGAACCGGCGTGGCCTCGAAGCCCCGGGGGCGGCCGAACTGGTGGCGGAGCTGACCGCCCAGGGGACGGCCGCCGAGGTGGTGGCGTGCGAGCTGACCGACAGGGAGGCCGTGGCCGGGGCACTTGACCGGCTCTCGGCGGACGGCCATCCGGTGCGGGCCGTCGTGCACACGGCCGGGACGAGCCCGCTGGGCCCGCTCTCCACGGCGAGCCCCGACCACTTCGCCGAGGCGCTGCGCACCAAGGTGGCGGGTGCCGCACACCTCGACCAACTGCTCGACGACACCGGCCTGGACGCCTTCGTACTGGTTTCCTCGATCTCCGGCGTCTGGGGCATCGGCCACCACGCGGCACAGGCGGCGGCCAACGCGTATCTGGAAGCACTGGCCTCCCGGCGCCGCGCCCGGGGCGCCCGCGCCACGGCGATCGCCTGCAGCCCCTGGGAAGAGGCGCGCGAGCGGATGAGCGAGCACGACCGCGAGCAACTCCTGCGCAGCGGAATGTCCTTCCTCGACGGCGACCTGGCCCTGGCCGCCCTCGCCCAGGCGCTGCATGAACAGGAGACCGCGCTCACGGTCGCCGATATCGACTGGGACCGCTATCTCCCCGTCATCACCGAGGCCGCTCCCCGCCCGTTCTTCAGCGAGCTGCCGGAGGCGGCCAAGCTCACCGAGCCCGAACCCACGGGCGGACCCGGCGACTTCACGGCACGGCTGCGGAGCCTGCCGTCCGCCGAAGCGCGGCGGTTCCTCCTCGACCTGGTGCGGAGCGAGGCCGCGGTGGCCCTCGGCCACTCATCCGGTGAGGCGATCGAGGAACACTCCGTCTTCCGCGACCACGGCATGGACTCGCTGGCCGCCATCGACCTGCGCAACCGGCTCGCCGCCGCGATGGGCACGACACTGCCCAGCACCGTCGTCCTCACCCACCCCACCCCGGCCGACCTGGCCGGTCATCTCCTCGACCACCTCGCCGCGGTGCCGGCCGAGGACCACGGCACCGTCGCGAACCCGACGACCGACCTGGTCGCCCGGCTCCACCGCGACGCCGTGCGGACGGGCCGTAGGAGCGAGGCCGAAACCCTGCTGCTCGACCTCGCCGCCCTCCGGCCGAAGAGCACCGGGCCCGTGCCGTCCACCCTGGACCGGCTCGCCACCGGTACCTCGGGCACGCGTCTGGTGTGCGTGGCCCCCATCGTGCCGCTCACCGGACCCGACACCTACTTCGCCCTGGCCGGAGCGCTCCCCGACACCTGGGACGTCTCCTGTCTGACGCCCCCCGGCTTCGGCACCGACGAGGCGCTGCCCGCCACCCGCGAAGCCCTCGTCGAAGGGCTGGCCCACGCCGTGGCCACGACCACCACCGACCCGGTGATCCTGCTGGGCACCTCATCCGGCGGCATCCTCGCCCACGAGACCGCCCGCCGTCTCGCGGACCAGGGGGTGCCCGTACGGGCCGTCGTCCTCCTGGACACCTACGTCCTGGAATCCCCGGCCGCCCGCGCCCTCCAGCCCCACCTGTGGCACGGCCTGTACGAGCGCGAGCACCACACCGACGGTTTCACCGCCACCGACCTGTCCGCCTACGCCTGGATGGAACGGCTCATCCACACCTGGACCCCCGCACCCACGCCCTTCCCGACCCTGCTCCTGCGCGCATCGGACCCGCTCCCCGCGGCACCCGGGGCGGACCCGGTGCCACATGACTGGCAGACGGACCTCCCTCACATCACCACCACCCGCACCACTCCGGGCAACCACTTCACCCTCGTCAACCAGCACGCCCCCGCCGCGGCCGGCCACATCACCGACTGGCTCACCGAGCTGGGGTGAACCGCTTCTTGGGGCTCTCCGGGCTCTCCGGGCGGGGACGGGGGATGGCCCCGTCCCCGCCTGTGGTGCGTATGCACCAGGACCGGTGCGTGGCTGGTCCGGGAGCACCAGGCGAAGACGGCGGCGGGAGACGATGCCCGGCGGGGCGCCGGAAGGAAGGCTGGGAATGCGCGTGAATCCCGCGCATTCCCCCTGCCTGACGGCGTCTGGAGTGATCTACAGGTGGCGACATTTCTTTACCGGATCGGACGGTGGGCCTTCCGGCGGCGCCGGCTCGTGGGTGGTCTGTGGCTGGGCGCCCTGGTGCTGGCCCTGGCCGCCGCCGCGATGGCGCCGTCCGGGGAGGAAGAGGACCTCTCCATGCCCGGCACCGAATCGCAGAAGGCGTTCGACCTGCTGGACGAGCGCTTCCCCGAGAGCAACTCCCAGGGCGCCGAGGCCCGCTTGGTGTTCCAGGCCCCGGACGGGCAGCGGGTGACGGCCAGGGAGAACAAGGCGGCCGTCCAGGACACGCTCGGCTCGCTGGACGGAGGCGATCAGGTCGCGTCGACCACCGACCCCTTTGAGAGCGGCGAGGTCAGCGAGGACGGCACCATCGCCTACTCCACGATCACGTACACCGAGGGTGCCGTCGACCTGACCGCGTCGACGAAGAGCGCGCTGGAGGACGCCGCGAATAAGGCCCGGGACGCCGGGCTGACCGTGGAGGTCGGCGGCTCGGCCCTGGACTCGGAAGAGGAACCGGGCGGTACGACCGAGCTCATCGGCGTGGCGGTGGCGGCCGTGGTGCTGGTCCTGGCCCTCGGGTCGCTGGTGGCGGCCGGACTGTCGCTGCTGACCGCCCTGTTGGGCGTGGCCATCGCCTTCGGGCTGGTCTCCGCGCTGGCCGTGCCGCTGGGTCTGACGTCCACCGTCGCCATCCTGGCGCTGATGCTGGGACTGGCGGTCGGCATCGACTACGCCCTCTTCATCACCTCCCGCTTCCGCGACGAGTGCGCCCGGGGCAGCGAACCGGAGGAGGCGGCCGGCCGGGCGGTGGGCACGGCCGGATCCGCCGTCGTCTTCGCCGGTGCGACCGTCTTCATCGCCCTGGTCGGGCTGGGGGTCGTCGGAATCCCCGAACTCACCAAGATGGGCATGGGCGGCGCGGGCGCCGTGGCCCTGGCCGTACTCGTCGCACTGACCCTGGTCCCCGCGCTGTTCGGCCTCTTCGGCCGCCGGGTCCTGCCCCGTGCCGTGCGCAAGGCCGCGGGAGCGCCTCGAAGGGGCGCGGGGAACTTCGCGACCAGCCACGACGACCCCGCGGGCGACCGGCAATCCATCGCGGCACAGCCGGCGAAGGGCCTGGGCACCCGCTGGGCGCGGTTCGTGCTGCGCCGGCCGGTGGCCGTGCTGATGGTCGCCGGACTCGGCCTCGGCGCCGTCGCCCTGCCGACGCTGAGCCTCGAACTCGGGCTGCCCGGAGACGAGTCCAAGTCCGTGGAGACCACCCAGCGCCGCGCCTACGACCTGCTGTCGGAAGGCTTCGGCCCCGGCTTCAACGGCCCGTTGACCGTGGTCGTGGACGCCTCGAAGTCCGCGGACACCCGGGCCGCCGCGAACCAGGTCGTCAAGACCGTACGGGGAGTGGACGGGGTCGCCTCGGTCGGTGATCCGGTGCTCAGCCGGACCAAGGACACGGCCATCCTCACCGCCGTCCCCAAGACCGCGCCGAACAGCGGCGAGACCAAGGACCTGGTGCACGCGATCCGGGGCGCGGTCTCCGGCGTCGAGGCCGACACGGGCGCCGCCATCCTGGTGACCGGCACCACCGCGATGAACATCGACATCTCCGAAGCCATGTCCGACGCCCTCATCCCCTATCTCACCGTGGTCATCGGCCTGGCGGTGCTCCTGCTGCTGGTGGTCTTCCGCTCGGTCCTGGTCCCGGTCAAGGCCGCGCTCGGCTTCCTGCTGTCGGTGGGTGCCGCCTTCGGCGTCCTCGTCGCCGTCTTCCAGTGGGGCTGGGCGGCGGACCTGCTCGGCATCGAGCAGACCGGACCGGTCATGTCGCTGATGCCGATCCTCATCATCGGCATCGTCTTCGGCCTCGCCATGGACTACGAGGTCTTCCTCCTCACCCGGATGCGGGAGGCCCATGTCCATGGCGCGTCCCCCGACGAGGCGATCGTGAGCGGTTTCCGGCACAGCGGACGGGTGGTGGCCGCGGCGGCGATCATCATGATCAGTGTGTTCGCCGGATTCGTCGGGATGAGCAGCCCGACCATCCAGACGATGGGCGTCGGCCTGGCCGCCGCCGTCCTCTTCGACGCCTTCGTGGTCCGGATGGCGATCGTGCCCGCGGTCCTGGCCCTGCTCGGCCACCGGGCCTGGTGGCTGCCCCGTATCCTCGACCGTGTGCTGCCGAATGTGGACATCGAGGGTGAGGCACTGACCAGGCGTGTCCCGGCCGCCGAGACCGTACCGGACGCGACGGTCGCGCCGCTGCCCGCCGGCCGGCACCGGGGCTGAGCCGGCCATGACGCACACGGGTGGCGGTGGCCCGCGATCACGCGGCACGTGGTGGCGGGAGGCGGCGATCACCGCGACGGCGTTCGCGCTCTGTCTGCTCGGCGGTGCGCTGGAGGAAGACGGCAGCACGCTGTCACTGCCGCCCGCCGCCGCCTACCTCATCGCCGTGGTGTCCTGTGCCGTGCTGCCGGTGCGGCACCGGGCGCCCCTGGCCGCCATGGCGGTCACCACCGCGAGCGGTGTGCTGGTGCCGTTCTCGGACCTCCTGCTGAGCCCGCTCATCGTGGCCCCCGCCGTGATCACCGCCTACTCGCTCACCGCGCGCACCGAACGGCACGCGGTGAGCGCGGTGTCGCTCACCTCCGTGGCGCTGCTGGTCGCCTCCGCCCCCCTGTTCGGGGCCCTCTCGTGGAAGGACGCGAGCAGGGTGGGGGCGGTGGCGGCGTTCCCGCTGGTGGCCGCCGTACTCGGGCACGCGGTGCACAACCGGCGGGCCTATCTGGCGGCCGTGGAGGAGCGGGCCCAGCGGGCGGAGAAGAGCCGGGAGAGCGAGGCGCGCCGCAGAGTGGCAGAGGAACGGGTGCGCATCGCCCGGGAACTGCACGACCTCGTGGCCCATCAGATCACCCTGGCCAACGCGCAGGCCTCGGTCGCCGCCCACCTCTTCGACGCCCGCCCGGAGCAGACCCGTAAGAGCCTGACGGAACTCGTCGAGACCACCGGCCACGCACTCGACGAACTGCGTGCCACGGTCGGTCTGTTGCGCCAGTCCGGTGACGCGCCCACGCCCGGCGATCCGGCGCCCGGGCTGTCCCGGCTCCCCACGCTCCTCGAGTCCTTCCGCCGCGCGGGTCTGGAGGTGTCGGTGCACCAGGAGGGCACGGCCAGGCCGCTGTCGCCGGGAGTGGACCTCACCGCCTACCGCATCGTCCAGGAGGCCCTGACCAACGTGACCAAGCACGCCGGTGCCGGTAGCGCCCGGGTGGGCCTCGCCTGGAACCGCGATCGCGTGACCATCACCGTCGCCGACGACGGAAGGGGCGGCCGTACGGGACCGAACGCGGCCACGGGACGGAGTGTGCCCACGATGCCGGAACGTCCGCCCGGTTACGGTCTGATCGGGATGCGGGAACGCGCCACCGCGGTCGGGGGACACCTCTCCGCGGGCAAGCGCCCGGAGGGCGGCTTCCTCGTCTCCACCGAGCTGCCCCTCCCGCCCGCCAAGGACACGACGCGGACGACGGACGGAGCGACCACCATCGAGGGACGGATGGCCGACGAGGCGACAGGCGACGTACCTACAGGCCACGGAGAGGCGGAGGATGCGCCGTGACGCTCCGCGTGCTGCTCGCCGACGATCAGGCCCTGCTGCGCGGGGCCTTCCGGCTGCTTCTCGACTCCGCCGACGACATCACCGTGGTCGGCGAGGCCGCCGACGGCAGGGAGGCGGTGCGACTCACCCGGCAACTGCGCCCGGACGTGGTGCTCATGGACATCCGCATGCCCGAGGTGGACGGTCTCGCCGCCACCACGGAGATCTGCGCGGACCCGGAACTGCGCGGCAGCCGCATCCTGATCCTCACCACGTACGAGACCGACGAATATGTCGCGCAGGCGCTGCGCGCGGGGGCCGGCGGCTTCATCGGCAAGGGCATCGGGGCCGCGGACCTGCTGGACGCCGTGCGGACGATCGCCGACGGCGACACGCTGCTGTCCCCCGCCGCGACCCGCTCCCTGGTCGCCCGTTTCCTGGCCACACCCGCCGACGCCCCGCCGCGCCACGCCGAACAGCTCGCCGTGCTCACCCCGCGCGAACGCGAGATGGTGGCGCTGGTCGCCACCGGTATGTCCAACCAGGAGATCGCCGAGCAGATGTTCCTCAGCCCCTTCACCGTCCGCGCCCATGTGCAGCGCGCCATGACGAAGCTGGAGGCCCGCGACCGGGCCCAACTCGTCGTCATCGCCTACCGGACGGGCCTGGCCCACGCCGCCCCCGACGGCGGCGGGGCCGACCCCCTGTCGTAGTCCGGCGTCACGGCATCGGCGCGAATGCGGGCAGGCCAAGGGCCGAGTGGGCCGGTCGGGCCGGTGCGGAGGGCAGCGTGACGAGGCCACGCAGCCTGGTGTTGCGCTGCTCCAGCGCCTGCGCGGTGGTGGGGAAGAGCGTGGCCCCACCGGTGTCGACCAGTGCCTGATTCATGGCGACGAACTCGCGAGCGCCGTGCTCGTAGGCGGCGAAGGCCGCGGTGTGATCCTGGTGCGTGGCCAGGGCGTTGGCGAGCATGTAGGCACCGACCAGCGCGAGGCTCGAGCCCTGTCCGGTCAGGAACGAGGGTGCGTACGCGGCGTCGCCGACGAGCGCGATGCGTCCGCTGGACCAATGCGGCATGCGGATCTGACCGGCCGTGTCGAAGAACAGGTCATCCGCGTCGCGCAGGGCGCCCACCATGCGAGGGACCTCCCATCCCGCGTCCGCGAAGACCGTGGCCACCAGGTCCCGCTGGGCGTCGGGATTCCGGAGGACGTCGAGCGGCGGCTCCGGCTGGTGAAAGTTCAGGAAGGCGTGCACCTCGTCGTCGTCCCCGACGGCGTAGAGGGCCGCGGCCTTCCCCGGGGTGTTCCACATCACCACCTCGCGGGAGAGCCCGAAGGTGTTCGGCATGGTGAAGATGGCGAAGCAGTAGCCGAGATAGCGGTGGAACTGTTCCTCGGGGCCGAACAGGGTCTCCCGGGTCTGTGAGTGCATCCCGTCGGCGCCGACCACCAGGTCGAAGGTGCGCCGTTGCCCACTGCGGAACGTCACGTCGAACCGTTGCCCGTACTGGTCGAGGGTGTCGATGGAGTCCCCGAACAGGAATTCCACGTCGTCGCGGACCAGTGCGTACAGGCTCGCCGCCAGATCTCCCCGCCGCACTTCGAGGTCCTGTCCCTCGACACCGCCGGCGACGGCGCTCGGGCTGAGCGAGGCCACTTCGCTGCCGTCGGCGTCGAGGAAGGTGCAGCGGCGGGAGTCGATATGCGCGTCCCGCAGCCGCGGCAGTATGCCCATGCGCCGGACCACCTCGATCGCGGTCCCGCGGATGTCGATCGGGTAGCCGCCGTCGCGCAGCGAGCCCGCCTTCTCCACCACGGTGACCGCGTATCCGGCCCGGTGCAGCCAGTACGCCAGCGCGGGCCCGGCGATACTGGCCCCGGAGATCAGGACGGTGCGCTTGGCGGGGGTACGCACGTTCATCGACAGACCGTTAGATGTCATACCTGGGCTCCACTCCGCGTGCTACGGATCCGCGTGCTGCGGGTCTTCGTGATCTGGATCTTCGTGATGCGGACAATGAGCAGTGCCGACGCGGCGACGAGACCGGCGACGACGAAGCCTGTGACGAAGGCCGATTCGGTCGGCAGGCCCGTCTTCGCGTCGGCCCCGGAGTCGAGGATCGCGCCGCCGACCTGAGAGCCCAGGGCGACGCCGATCACGCGGGTCACCACGAGCAGGCTGGTGGCGATGCCGGTGTCCCCGGTGTCGACGGCTCCGGCGGCGCGGGTGAGCAACGCCGTGCCGGCGACGCCCGCGGCCATCGCGGTCAGCGCCTTCGCGAGGACGAGCTGCCATTCCGCGGTGTGCAGCGACGCCAGGGCGACCGTCGTGGCCACCGTGACGACGGCACCCCCGACGAGCACGGTACCCAGACCGAAACGCCGCGCCACGACCCCGCCGACCGAATCGCTGACCGCCCCGGCGATGGCGCCCGGCAGCAGGAACAGTCCGATGTCGGTGGTGCTGAGCCCGAAGCCGTACCCGTCGGCCGAGATCGCGAACAGCTGCGGCAGCAGAAAGGCCACCATCCCGAAGCCGGCCGTGATGACGAAGGTGAGCACACACGATTGCCACATCGCGGGCTTCGCCAGCATGCGCAGATCGACCATCGGCGCGGCCGCCCGGCGCTCGACGACGACCCATGCGGTCCCGAGGGCGGCCACGAGAAGGGTGAGGGCGACGACCGCGAGGGGCGGCAGACCGTCGCCCGTCACCCTGACGAGCCCGATCATGAACACGAGCAACGCGCCGCTCAGCAGAACCACGCCCGGCCAGTCGATCCGCTCGTCCGAGCGGGTCGGCGGATCATGCGGCATCAGCCGCATCAGGACCGCCGTCGTCGCGATGATCACGATCGTCGGCAGCGCGAACATCCAATGCCAGGACAGATTTTCCGAGAGCGGGCCGGCGATCAGCGTTCCCACCATGCCGCCGCCCGTGAACAGCGCCATGACCACCCCGATCGCCACCTGTGACGCGCGTGCGGGGAGGTTCTTGCGCACCAGGATGAAGGAGAGGGGCAGCGCGCCCACCATGACGCCCTGCAAGATCTGGCCGAGCAACAACACCGGCAGGTCCGGCGCGAGGCTCGCCAGCAGACCACCGGCCGAGACCACGGCCATCAGCCAGACCAGCACCCGCTTTCCGCCGAAGCAGTCGCCGAGTTTGCCCGCGACGGGTGTGATGACCGCGCCGGTGATGAGCAGGGTGTTGCCGATCAGTGCCCCTTCGGAAGGGGTGACCCCCAGCTCACGTTGGAGCTGCGGGAGCGCGGGCTCCACCACCGACTGCAGAGTGCCGAGGGCGAGCGCCAAGATGCCGAGGGCACCGATCGACAGCCTCCCGATGCGGACCGGGGAAGCTACAGCTAGGGACATGGACGTCCTTCCAGACACCGTCGGGCAGGGGGAATGCGCGAGATTCACGCGCATTCCCACCCTTCCTTCCGGCGCCCCGCCGGGCATCGTCCCCGGCCGCCGACTTCCCCTGGTGCACCCGGACCAGCCGCTGAGGTGTCCTGGTGCCTACGCACCACAGACCGCCGTGGTCCGGGCGGTCACGCCTCACCCAACGACGGCGTCGCCCTTGGGCTGTTCGGGCAGCCAGTCGCGGGACGGGTCGTACTCCAGCCACCGACTCCGCCCCGCTTCCGCGGCGCAGGCGGCGGCGAGGCCGCTCAGTCCGGGGTGGACGTTCCCGGTGCGCCACAGCAGCGACCACGCGTACAGCGGTGTGGGATCGACCAGCGGGACGAAGCGCAGCCCGGGGATCTCCGGCAGGGGCACATCGGCGGGCAGCAGCGAGAAGCGGCGCGGGTGTTCTGCCACCTCGGTGAGGAAGTGGGCCAGCCCCAGGTTGACGCTGCCGGCCCGTTCCCGGACGTCGAAGTGGTCGGCGAACCGGCGCAGGAAGTCGAGCCGGCTCAGCGCACCGGGTGCCCACAACACGCTGGTGCGCAGCTGCTCGGGCCGGAGCGTCGGCTCGGCCGCGAGCGGATGGTCCGCGCTCAGGACGGCGTCAACCGGTTCGAGGCGGACGAGGTGGTGCGTCAGACCGGGGGGCAGCGGTGGATGGACCCGGCCGAAGGCCGCGTCGATATCGCCGTGCAGCAGCGCTGTCATCACCGTCGGCAGGTCCCGCCCGTGGCCCAGTTCCAGTTCCAGCTTCCGCTCCGGATGCTGGGTCTGTCCGGCTACTTGGGCCAGCGTCCGCATCGGCGCGTAGAGATGCCCCCACACGTCGACGCGCAGCGGGCGGCCCGTGCTCACCATCGCCGCCACCGCGTCATCGGCGGCGGCCAGTGCCCGCCGGGCCGGTTCGAGGAAGCGCCGCCCCGCTTCGGTGAGGTCCACTCCGTGGCCACGACGCTCGAAGAGTTCCGTGCCGAGCAGGGATTCCAGTCGCGCGATCCGTTTGGACAGGGCCTGTTGCGAGATGGCCAGCCTTCCGGCCGCCCGCCCGAAGTGCAGCTCCTGGGCGGCGTACACGAAGGCACGCACCTGCGCCGTATCCAGATCCACGGTCGTCACCATAGGTGACAACCAATGATTGTCGGACTTCCCCGTCCTTTGTTGGATCACTGAGTGGCGGTCGGGTTTGCATCGTCCGCATGCGAAGACTGATTGCCACGGGGGACATGACGCGTCCCGTGGACTTCACCGATGTCCCCCCGCCCGCCCCGGAAGCGGATGAGGCGCTGATCAAGGTCGAGGCGTTCGCACCGAACCGAGGCGAGACGTTTCTTCTGGAACGCCCCGCCGCGGGGCTGCTGCCCGGCAAGGACATAGCGGGGCTTGTCGTCCAGGCCGCCGCGGACGGCTCGGGTCCCGGTGTCGGCACCCGCGCGGTCGGGCACCCACCACGGGGCGGCTGGGCCGAGTACGCCGCCGTCCCGACCCACTCGCTCGCCGTGCTCCCGCACGGGATCGACAGCGTACGGGCATCGGCCCTGCCCCTGGCGGGGATCACCGCCCTGCGGCTGCTGCGTACGGTCGGCTCCCCGGCCGGCCGGCGGATACTGCTGACCGGCGCCTCAGGCGGTGTCGGCCACTACGTCACCGAGCTGGCCGCCGCGGCCGGGGCCCGTCTCACCGCGGTGACGGCCACCCCGGAGCGCGGTAAGCGGCTCGCCGAGCTGGGCGCGGCCGAGGTGGTGCACGATGTCGCGGAGGCTCAGGGGCCGTTCGACGTCGTGCTGGAGTCCACGGGTGGCCCGCATCTGCCGGTCGCCGTCTCGAAGGTGCGCCCGGGCGGCCTGCTCATCTGGTTCGGCCAGGCCAGCCGCACCCCGGCCACCCTCGACTTCTTCGAGCTGCTGGGCGGACCGGAAGGGGTCACGATCCAGCACTTCCACTACGCGGGTGCCCCCTACGGCCCCGACCTCGCGGCCCTGGTGCACCTCGTGGAACGGGGGCGGCTGCACCCCGAGATCGGCCGGGTCGCCGACTGGACCGAGGCCGCCGGCACCCTGGTCGATCTGCGGGAGCGCCGGATACGAGGCAAGGCCGTCCTCACGACGGGAGCGGCCCGATGAGCGCCGCCGAGCTCGCTGCCGAGTTCGCCGCCGCCCAGTGGAGCCGCGCCACCGGCGCGGGCATCGACCCGCACGAGTACCGGCGCGCCGCCGAAAACCTGGAGTCCGTCGGTGACTGGGGTCCTGCCTTCCGGCGCATCGGAAGCGACTACGTCAAGCGCGCGGCAGGCGCGGGATCCACCGTGTCGGCGGGTGAGTGTCTGCTGATGGCGGCCCGGTGGTTCCACGTCGCCACGCTGGCGCCGTATGCGGAGGCGGATCGTGCCGCTGCCGAGGCGGACGACGCGCTGGGCCGGGCGCTCGCCGTGCTGGAGCCCGGTGCCCGGCGGGTGAGCGGTGAGGAGTTCACCGGCTGGCTGCGCGGCCCCGCCGACGCTCCCGGCACCGTGATCGTCGTCCCTGGCCTGGACTCGGCCAAGGAGGAGTTCCTCGACCTCGTGTCCGCGCTGCTGGCCCGAGGGCTGGCGGTGTTCGCGATGGACGGCCCCGGGCAGGGGGTGCTCACCGCCACGACGACCCTACGACCGGACTACCACCACGTCGTCGGCCGCGTCATCGACGCCCTCGGCGTCACACGCGTCGCGATCGTCGGCCTCAGCCTGGGCGGCTACTACGCGGCCAAGACCGCGGCACTGGAGCCGCGCGTGGCCGCGGCCACGACCATCAGCGGTCCCTTCCGCCTCGACTGGGAGGAACTGCCGGGGCCCGTACGGGACATCCTCATCCGGCGGGCCGGCGGAACCGAGGCCGCCCGCGAGTTCGCCCGCCAGGTGGACCTCTCCGCCCTGGCACCCCGCATCACGGCCCCGTTGCTGACCGTGGACGGAGGCCAGGACACCATCCCCGGCGTGACGAACGGGGAACCGCTGGCCCGCCTCGCACCGCGCGCCACCTACCTGTCCGTCCCGCACGGCGACCACCTCCTGGGCAACGCCCGGCCCGACTGGCTGCCTCTGGTCACGGACTGGATCACCCGAGCACTGACGGGAGGAGGCCACCTGGCACGGGCCTGAACCGCGGTTCATGCCCCCGAAAAGCAGCTGCGGTGGGGGCCGGAGCTTGGCACGCTGAGCGGATGGACCGTCAACGCAGATCCCAGCTCGCGCACGCCGACCACCCGATAGCCGCCCCGCTCGCCGACGAATCGGTGGCCCGACTGCTCGACCGGGCGGTGGCGGACGAGGCCGACCGCGCCCTCGACCTCGGCTGTGGAGGCGGCGCCTGGCTGCGGCGGCTCCTGGTCCGCTATCCGTGGATGCACGCCGAGGGGGTGGACATCCACACCGCGGCCCTGGAGCAGGCACGCGAGAGCGCGGAGGAGGCCGGGGTCGCGGACCGGCTGGTCCTCCACGACATGGACGCCTCGGTCTTCACCTCGGCGCACCGCTTCGACGTGGTGCTGAGCGTCGGCGCCGCGCACGCCTTCGGCGGGCTGCTGCCCACCCTCACGGCGGCGCGTGAACTCCTCGCCCCGGGCGGCCATCTCCTCGTGGGCGACGGCTTCTGGGAGCGCGAACCCGACGCCGCCGCCCTCTCGGCCCTGGGCGCCACCTGGGACGACTACGCCGATCTCGCCACCACCGTGGACCGCGTCACCAACGACGGCTGGACACCCGTCTACGGCCACGTCAGCACGGCGGGGGAGTGGGACGACTACGAGTGGTCCTGGACCGGCTCACTGTCCCGCTGGGCCCTGGACCACCGCGACGAACCCGACGCCCTGGACACCTACAAGGCCGCCGCCGAACACCGCACGGGCTGGCTCCACGGCTACCGAGGCACCCTCGGCTTCGTCACCCTCGTCCTGCGGCAGAGCCCCTGAGCGCCACGGTGACGATGGCCTAGGCGGCTTCGCGTCGGCATTCCGCCACCCCCTCGCGCAGTGGGCGGGCATATGGCATCGGGGTCTGCGGTCCCAGCTCGGCCAGCAATTCGACGTATGCCTCGACCTTCCGGTAGAGCCTGCCGGGTAAGAGCTCAAGCCAGGCCCTGACCTCGGGCTCGATCTCGATGACATACGCGTCGTTCATGTCGTGTACGACATGGGCAATGTGGGTCGTCTGTCCGAAGGCGGGACGTTGTCGGTGGTGGGTGGGAGCATCGCGGCATGTGCGCCGATACCTCGACCACCGCCTACTGGGACGCCGCCGCCGCGGACTTCGACGACGAGCCGGATCATGGGCTGCGGGATCCGGCCGTGCGGGAGGCGTGGGCCGCGCGGTTGCGGGGGTGGCTGCCCGAGCGGGCGGGGGATGTGCTGGACCTGGGCTGTGGCACGGGGAGCCTCGCGCTGCTCGCGGCCGAGCGGGGGCACCGGGTGACGGGGGTCGATCGCTCGCCGCGGATGGTCGAGCTGGCGCGGGCGAAGCTGGCCGGGACGGGGGCCGCCGTGCTCGTCGGGGACGCGGCGGAGCCGCCCGTGGGGGAGGGGCGCTTCGATGTCGTCCTGGTCCGGCATCTGCTGTGGATGCTGCCGGACCGGCAGGCGGTGCTGCGCCGATGGGTCCGGCTGCTGCGGCCGGGTGGGCGGCTGGTGCTGATCGAGGGGCGGTGGGGCGAGTGCGATCCCGTCGGGCTCCCCGCCGCCGAGCTGTCCGCGTTGGTCGGGCCGGTGACGGAGCGGCTGTCGGTCGAGCAGCTCGCGCCGGACGCGGCGCTGTGGGGGCGGGCCGTGCGTGACGAGCGGTATGCCCTGGTGGCCGACCTCGCACCGGCCCGGCGCCATACCGAGATCGTGGACGTCCATCTGATCCTGCGCCGCGGGGGCGAGGTGCTGCTCGCCCGCCGTGCCAACACCGGCTATGCGGACGGGCTGCTGCACGCCCCGTCCGGGCATGTCGAGGACGGCGAGGACGTCCGCGCCGCCATGCTCCGCGAGACGGCCGAGGAGATCGGCCTCACCCTGGGCCCGGACGAGGTGCGGGTCGTCCTCGTGCTGCAGCACAAGGCGCCCACGGGGGCGGCCCGTACGGGGTGGTTCTTCGAGGCGGAGCTCGGGGAGGGCGGGCGGCAGCCCGTCAACCGGGAGCCGGAGAAGTGCTCCGAGCTCGGCTGGTTCCCGCTGGACGCGCTGCCGGACGACATGGTGGCGTACTGCCGCGCCGGTCTCGAGGCGTACCGCGCGGGCCACCGCTTCGCCCTCCACTGGCATGAGCCGGACGACCCGATCGCGTATGCCCCGGAGGGCCCCGACCGGCTGACCCCGCTCTGACGATCGGAGGTTATGGGACACTGTCCCGTTTCGTTAGACTCGGCGGCGAAGGGAAGGGTGCGGTGAACGACAACGATCGAGACGCGGGGCGCGCGGCCCGGCCCAAGCGGGCGGACGCGCGGCGCAACGAGATGGCCTTGCTCGAAGCGGCCGCCGCGGTCTTCGTCACCTCGGGCGTCGAAGCGCCGATACGCGATATCGCGGCCAAGGCCGGGGTCGGCACGGCCACGATCTACCGCCACTTCCCGACGCGGGCGGATCTCATCGTCGCCGTCTACCGGCACCAGGTCGAGGCCCTCGCCGAGGCCGGTCCGGCCCTGCGGGCGACCAGCGAGACCCCGCACGCCGCCCTGGGGCGCTGGATCGATCTCTTTGTCGACTTCCTGGTCACCAAGCACGGGCTCGCGGCCGTGCTGCAGTCCGACGACCCCTGCTTCGACCCCCTGCACTCCTACTTCCTCGACCGGCTCCTGCCCGTATGCACCCAGCTCCTCGACGCCGCGGCCGCCGCGGGCGAGATCCGCTCCGGCCAGGACGCCTACGAGCTCATGCGCGGCGTCGGCAGTCTCTGCGCGGGCGCCGGTGCCGACCCCCGCTACGACACACGTCACCTGGTCGAGCTGCTCATCGCGGGGCTGCGGCGACCGCACTGACCATCGCCCGACCGCGCTGACCATCGGCCGGTCAGTGCCCGCCCTGGCACACAATGGGGGCCGCACACCACGCCACCCACGCCCCAGGAGCCTCCACGTGGCCTTGCAGATCACCGTCGACCAGGACGCGGCGACCGCCCCCTTCGAGCAGATCCGCGCGCGGATCGCCGACCTGGCCCGCTCCGGCGAGCTTCCCGTGGGCTACAAACTGCCCACCGTGCGCGGCTTCGCCGAGGAGCTGGGGCTGGCGGCGAACACCGTCGCCAAGGCGTACCGCGCCCTGGAGGCGGACGGTGTGATCGAGACCCGCGGCCGCCACGGCACCTTCATCGCGGCGGCGGGCGACGCGGCCCGGCGCCAGGCCGCCGAGGCGGCCCAGACCTATGTCCAGCGGGCACGCCGCCTAGGTCTGGACCGTGCGGCCGCCCTCGCCGCCGTCGAGGACGCCCTGCGGGCCGGCTACGGAGAGCCCGCCTGAACCTCCACCGCCCAACCGCGCCGGTGCCCCCGCCTGCCATGCTGTCCCCATGACCAGCCGCAAAGCCCTCGTCCGACGCCCCAGCCCCCGCCTCGCCGACGGGCTCGTCACCCATATCGACCGCACACCGGTCGATGCCGCGCTGGCGCTGCGGCAGTGGGAGGTCTATGTCGTGGCGCTGCGCGCGCACGGCTGGGAGACGGTGGAGCTGCCGCCGCTGGACGACTGCCCGGACGGGGTGTTCGTCGAGGACACCATGGTCGTCCACCGGAACGTCGCGGTGATCGCCCGCCCCGGAGCCGAGTCCCGCAGGCCCGAGACCGCGACGGCGGAGGAGGCCGTGACCGGGCTCGGCTGCTCGCTCAACCGGATCCGCGAGCCCGGCACGCTGGAGGGCGGCGACGTCCTGAAGATCGGCGACACCGTCTACGTGGGCCGCGGCGGACGCACCGACGGCGACGGCGTCCGCCAGCTGCGCGCCGCGCTGGAGCCGCTGGGCGCGCGGGTGGTGGCCGTACCGGTCAGCAAGGTGCTCCACCTCAAGTCGGCGGTCACCGCGCTGCCGGACGGCACCGTCATCGGCTATCCGCCGCTGGTCGACGACCCGGACGCGTTCGACCGCTTCCTCCCCGTCCCCGAGGAGTCCGGCGCCCATGTGGTGCTGCTCGGCGGCGGCAAGCTGCTGATGGCCGCGAGCGCGCCGCGCAGCGCCGAGCTGTTCGCCGATCTCGGCTATGAGCCGGTGCCGGTGGACATCAGCGAGTTCGAGAAGATGGAGGGCTGTGTGACCTGCCTGTCCGTCCGGCTCCGGGAGCTGTACGCCTGAGCGCCGGGCCCCCGGGGCCCGGACCCCGGGGGCATCGCACCGGCCCCCGGGCCCCGGTTCACAGATACAGCCCCGCGTTCGCGTCCCCCGGCTGCGAGGGCACGGCGGGCGGCCGGGTGCCGCGCCGCAGTGCGTACAGCTCCGCGAGCGTCGCCCCGTCCCGGCCGATCACGCCTTCCCGGTCGTCGACCTCCCCGCCGAGCCAGCTCACCGCCTCCGTGCGGGTCAGCTTGCCGACCTCGATCCGGGCCAGACACCGGCCGGGGCGGACCACCGCCGGATGCAGCCGCTCCAGATCCTCGTTGGTGGTCACCCCGACCAGCACATTGCGCCCCTGGCCGAGCAGACCGTCCGTCAGGTTCAGCAGCCGGGACAGCGCCTGCCCCGCGGTGTGCTTGGCCTCGCCGCGGATCAGCTCGTCGCAGTCCTCCAGGAGCAGCAGCCGCCAGCGCCCCTTGGCCGTGCCGTCGTCCTCGCCGATCGCGATGTCCATCAGATAGCCGACGTCGGTGAAGAGCCGCTCCGGGTCCAGCACGCAGTCCACCTGGCACCACTCCCGCCAGGACCGGGCCAGGGTGCGCAGCGCCGAGGTCTTGCCGGTGCCGGGCGGGCCGTGCAGCAGCAGGAGGCGGCCGGCGATGTCGTCCGGGGTGACCTTCATCAGCCCGTCCATGGCCTCCGCGACCGGCGCCGTGTAGTTGCCGCGGATCTCCTCCCAGGTCCCGGCCGAGATCTGCCGCGAGGTGCGATGCGGCCCGCGGCGTGGCGAGACGTACCAGAAGCCCATCGACACGTTCTCCGGCTGGGGTTCCGGCTCGTCCTCCGCGCCGTCGACGGCCTGGTGGAGCACCTTCTCGGCCAGGGCGTCGTCGACGGCGGTCACGGTCACATCGGCGCCCCGGTTCCACCGGGAGATCAGCAGGGTCCAGCCGTCGCCCTCGGCGAGCGTCGCGCTGCGGTCGTCGTCGCAGGCCGCGCGCAGCACGGTCGCGGACGGCGGCAGCAGCGTCGCGCCCGACCGCACCCGGTCGACGGAGTGACTGCGGGCGTACGGCTGCTCGCCGGTCGCGAAGCGCCCCAGGAAGAGCGCGTCGACGACATCGGACGGCGAATCGCTGTCGTCGACGTTCAGCCGGATGGGAAGGGACTCTTCGGCGGGTGTCGTAGGCAGGGTCTGCCTCCTGAGAACGGGGGGCCGGTGCGTCGGTCAGCGCACCCGGCCCCATGATCCAGGACCGGGGGCGAGGGCGCACCAAGGTTTGTGGCCGTTTACCGAGCTGTTCCACGGAACCCCACTGGAATGGGGGCGTTCACGGATACTCTTACCCGTTGTGGGGCGTCAGGGAAGGGAACGGGGCGGGTTGGCCAGGTTATGGCAAAAGAGGCGTCGGCGGACCGGCGCACTGCTCGGCGTCGGCATGGCCAGCATGGCACTGGTGGCGACCACCTGCTCCGGCGGGCCCGGCACGGGCGAGGGGCGGCCCGGATCGGAGTCGGCGCGCGGGAAGGCCGGCGCCAGGGGCCCGGGCTGGGGATTCACCCATACCCAGTACAGCGCCGACCAGGGCACGGAGCGCGGCCGCAAGGCCGCGAGCGCGCTGCTGTCGCGCCACCCGATGCCGCAGAACCAGCACATCATGGGCTGGGGCGCGGGCAACCCCGAGCCGTCCCCGGGCCGCTACGACTTCGCCGACCTCGACCGCCGCATCGCCCTGATGCGCAAGACCGGCACCGCGCCCGTGCTCACCCTGTGCTGTGCGCCCGACTGGATGAAGGGCGGCGAGCCGGGACGTACGGACTGGTCGCAGGAGTCCCTGGAGACCGCGCCCACCCCCGAGCACTACGAGGACTTCGCCGCGCTCGCCGGGAAGATCGCCCGGCGCTATCCGCAGGTGCGCCACTTCATCGTGTGGAACGAGTTCAAGGGCTTCTACGACGACGGCAAGAAGCGCTGGAACTACGAGGGCTACACCCGGCTCTACAACCTGGTCTACCGGGAGCTGAAGAAGCAGAACCCCGACAACCAGGTCGGCGGCCCGTATGTGGTCGCCGACAGCGACGCCCCGGGCGAGGCCGACGGCTCCGCCGCGGTCAGCGGCCCCTGGGGCACCCTCGACCAGCGGTCCGCCGACGCGATCACGTACTGGGACAAGCACAGGGCGGGCGCGGACTTCGTCGTCGTGGACGGCTCCAGCTACACCCGCGAGGGCGACCGGCTCATCCCGGACGCCTTCGGGGCCACCCGGAAGTTCCGGGACGTCACCCGCTGGCTGCGAAGGACCACCGGGCTGCCGGTGTGGTGGGCCGAGTGGTACGTCGAACCGGCCGACGGGCGCGACGACCGGGCGGGCTGGAGCGAGGGCCGCCGCACCGCCGTCCAGGCCACCGCGATGATCCGGCTCGCCGAGGGCGGCACCGCCACGGCCTTCTACTGGAACCCGGAGACCACGGGCAAGCGGTGCCCCGGCTGTCTGTGGCACCCCACCGAACTGGACGACGGCGGCCGTGAGCTGCCCATGATGAAGCTGCTCGGCCGCTTCGCCCGGGAGTTCCCGCCCGGCACCGCCTTCCGCTCCGTGGACATCGCCGCCGACGACCGGCCAGGCGTCCAGGTGCTCGCCGACGATGACGCGGTGCTGGTCGTCAACACCCTGGACCGGCCGATCAAGGCGAAGGTCGACGGCCGGTCGTTCGGGATGGGCGGATACGGGGTGCGCTGGCTCACGCGGTGAGCCGGTGCCGGACGAGGGCGTGATCACCGTGCGGCACGGTGGCCATGCCCTCGGCATCGCCACCGCCCTCGTCACACCCTCGCGGGCCTACCGCATCAAGGTCATTGAGGACCCGGCCAAGCGGGCCCTCGTCACACCCTCGCGGGCGCTACGCCATCGCCGTCGCTACGCCGTCGCCGTCGCTACGCCATCGTCACAAAGCGCCGCACCAGCGCCGCCACCACCACGACCAGCAGCGGCAGCGCGAACCAGAACGAGCCCTGCAGCCAGTGCAGCCGCCGTACGCTCGGCCGCACCGCCACCCGCACCACCTCGCGCGCCGCCAGCAGCAGCATCAGCGCCACCGCCGCCAACGCCCCCACCACCGACCAGGGCGTCCAGGTGATCAGCGGACCGGCCGGCCCCGGCGCGGGCTCCGCGACCGGGCCGCTCGGCGGCCGCTTCAGCTCGTACAGCGCCGCGTCGTCGTTGCCGAACACCCGGCGCAGCTCGGCGCGCTGGTCCAGGGAGCGCCGCAGCCGCTCCTGCCAGTGCTCGTCATAGCCGGAGTCGAGCGTGAGATACACGGACTGGCCGCGGCCCACCATCAGACAGGAGTGCGGCCCGGCCTCGCGCAGCGCCGTGACCAGGCTGCCGACCAGCACCGGATCGCGCGGGGCCAGGGTGGGCTCGTAGAGGACCCGCTCCATGTCGCGGGCGCCCCATGGCATCGCGGGGGTGACGTTGTTGATGGGGTCATCGCTCATCCACAGCACCCGTACGGTCGGCCGGTCATGGGCGTAGACGTACTCCATCGCCGCCACCTCGCCCGGCCGCACCCGCTCGAACGTCTCATTGCCCCAGCGCGCCACCAGGAACCCGGACATCAGGGTCAGCCCGGCCAGCAGCGCGGCCACCGGACCCAGCCGCGCGCGGTCCGCGCCCACCCGGGGGAAGACCGCCAGCGCGCCGAGCACACAGGCGCCCGGCAGCGCGAACATGAAGACGCGCAGCGCCATCTCACCGCCGTAGCTCTGCATGCCGAAGCCCAGGAACGGCACGAAGGTCAGCACCAGCAGCGACCGCTCGGTGAACCCGGCGGCGCGCCGCCGCAGCACCCCCCAGCAGGCCAGCGCCAGCACCCCGCCCGCCAGCGCCACCCGGACGTAGAGCACCAGCTGGTGCACGCTGCTGCCGCCCTCGATCCGGCCGGAGACGGACGAGGACACATTGCCGCCCACCCCGCCGACCCCGCCGAACAGCTCGTCCCAGTGGCCCGACCAGTACGGCTCGGCCAGGAATCCCACCCATACGGCCACCATCACCCCGCACAGCAGCGGCAGCCCGTACAGATTCGACCGGCGCAGCAGCACCAGGGCGCTCACCACGCCGAGCATCACGAACGGGGTCAGCTGATGGGCCGACACGGACGCCGCGAAGAGCACGATCAGCAGGCCCAGCAGCGCCGTGCGCTGGGCGGGCGTGGCCGCCGTCACCTCCGCCTCGCCCGGCCGCCGCTTACCGGACAGCACCCGGGGTTCGCGGAACCACACCAGAAGGACGGCGACGAAGACGAGGTAGAGGAGGTAGGTGAACCCCTGCGGCGAGAAGTAGTCCTGGCCCACCCAGCCGCAGAGCGCGAACAGCCACACCGCGGTCCACTTCGCCCGCCAGCTCGCCCGCAGGGCGCGCAACAGCACCATCAGCGGTGCGAGACAGAGCAACTGGAGGAGCGTCGGCCACCAGCGCAGCACCTCGGAGAGATCGTCCACCCCGGCGGCCTGGGCCAGGAACGCCGCCCCCGCGAAGAAACCCGGCCAGCTCCAGCGCGCGTCGAGATCGGGCACGGCGTGACCGGTCCGGCCGATGTAGTCCAGGAACCCCAGATGCTGCCACGCGGTCGGGAACCTCGGCTGCGCCTCCAGCACGGCGGGCACGGCGTGCAGCGAGACGACGGTCGCGAGGAGCACGACGGTCAGCAGGGCGCGACGGGGCCGCGCGAGCCGGAGCGCACCGGCGAAGGCGGCGATGAGCAGCGCGGCACCGAGGAGGGTGGCCCGGGGGAGAACCGAGACGAGCCCGAGCCCGCCCATACGGTCGAGATCGCCGTCCCCCATGCGCAGCAGCGGCACCCAGTAGAGGGCGAGCCCGATGGCCGCGACACCCCATAGGGCCGCTGCGCCCTTCCGGCCGGTCCGCGGCATGGTGGGCCCTGCCGAGCCCGGTTGGGCCGGCTGGTCCGGCCGTGCGGCCCCATGGCCCTGTTGCTGTTCTGCGGGATCGGCGGCGGCTAGGCCCTGTCGCTGTGCCGATTGGGCGGTGGCGTCGGTGGCGGACGGTGGGGCCGGGTCCGTCCTCGGCCCGGTCGTGGTCCGCTCCGAGGCCGGGTCCGCTCCCCGTTCGGTCGGGCTCTGCTTCGAGGCTCGGTTCGTCCCCGGTTCGGTCGCGGTGTGTTCCAAGGGCACGCCCCCCGATCGCAACCCACCCGCCCCACTCCGTGCCTGCGACGTGTTGGCGCCCCGGTCGGTCGGCCCGCCGTGCGGCGGGGCAATGACCGGCCACCGCCGCGCGGCCTCGGAGCGCTCGGCCGGATCGCGGTCCGCACCGGGCTGCCCGCGCCTCGGAACAGCCGCCCCCAGGGGCCTGGGCTTCAGCACCGGCCACCGGTCCTTGGGAGCGCCCGTACCAGCGGCCGTACCGGCGGCTTGGATACGCGGCCCGCCGTCCGCCTCCGCCCGGGAGGCTCCGGCGGGGCCGGCGTCGTCGTCCGGGTCGTCGGCGGGGTCGGCGTCGTCGTCCGGGTCGTCGGCGGGGCCGAGGAGGTCGGGGGCCGAGCCGTTCCGTGCCCTGCGGGGTGCGCCGGTCGGGTGTTCCGTGCCGCCCGCGTCGGGTCGAACGTGCCCGGGGTCCGCGCCGTCGACCGTGGCCGCCGCCGGGAGCCCGCGACTCGGGCCTCTGCCCTGGCCGCCGTCGCGGGCGGCGGCCACGGGGCCGCCGGGACTCGCTCCCCGTCCCGTATCGGAGGCGTTGTCAGCCGACCCCGGGAGTCCGGCACTCAGCACCGGCCACCGGTCGTCCGCGCCCGAGTGGGCGTCACCGGGCGTCGGGTGGGTGGTCCCGGCGGAGGCTGTTTCGGTGGCCCGGGCCGGGGGCGGCGTTTCCGGGGGCGGTGTCCCGTAGCGCTTGTCCCAGCGGCGTTTCTGCGCCTCGTCACGGGCCGGATCCGTGGCGGGGAAGTGCATACGGACGCCGAGCGCCAGCGTGTCCGTGTCGAGGGCGGCGCGCAGGGCCCAACGGGTGCCGTAGTGGCCCGCGTACTCGCGGCGGCGGTCGCCGTAGACCGCGAGGTCCGCGAGATCGCCGTCGGGTGCGGTGCTGTGCAGCGGCAGCGGGGACGCGGAGGCGGAGGCGGACGGCGGCTTCGGGGCGGCAGCCCCATCGTGCCCCTTGAGCACCCGGCGCAGCCGCACCGCCGCGATCGCCGCGATCACCGACAGACTGGAGATCTCCGCGACCCCCGCCCCCGTCAGCCCCATCCGCGGCAGCAGCAGCAACGTCAGCCCCAGCACCAGCACACACAACAGCCCCTGCAACACCGCCAGCCCCGACGTGCGGCTCTGCGCCCGCAACACCGCGAAGTACACCTCGATGACCACCCGCAGCGCCGCGCCCACCGCGAACCAGCGCAGCAGCGGTGCGGCCGCCTCCGCGTAACCGTCGCCGAAGACCCCGAGGATCTGGGGGGCGAAGACGAAGAGGAAGAGACAGACCGGGATCATGATGCGGGCCATCCGCCGCAGCGCCGCCCGGCAGTTCTCGGCGAGCCGGGCCGGATCGTGCGAGCCCTCGACGGTCAGCGACGAACCCATGTTGATGGCCAGCAGATTGGTGGTGCCGCCGATGGTGGTCGTGATGTAGAAGTACGCGTTGTCGGCCGCGCTGACCTGCGAGGCGACGATCACCGGCACGGCGTAGACCACCACGAGCGAGAACAGCGACCCGGTGTAGTCCCCGGCGAGGAAGCGGCCCATCTCCCGATAGCCCGCGGGCCGCGCCCTCCCCTCCGTCGCCGTGATGTGCCGGGGCACCAGACGGCGGAACACCAGCCAGCCCAGCGGCAGTACGGACACCGCGATCGAGGCGACCCAGGACACGAACACCCCGGCGGTCGGGATCGCCGGGGCGAACGCGACGAGCAGCACCAGCTTTGCCGCCGAGAAGACCGTATTGCCCACCGGCACCCAGAACGCGCTGCGCAGCCCGGTCAGCACCCCGTCCTGGAGAGTCAGCAGCGACCAGCCCACGACCGCGACCATGAAGCCGAGGCCGTGGAGCGGGCCGTGCAGAAAGCGGTACGACGGCCCCCAGGTGTTGAGCGTGAGCAGGAAGACCACCGCGGCCAGCGCCACGACCACCGAACTGGCCGCGTAGGTGCTGAACACCAGCCGGCCCGTCGTCCGCCCGGCGACCGGGATGAAACGGGCCAGCGCGCCCGTCAGGGTGACCGCGGTGAGCCCCGCCAGAAGCTTCATCGCGGCGATGGCCGCCGAGCCCTGGCCGACCGCGTCCTCCGCGTAGTAGCGGGCGGCGGCCAGCCAGAAGCCGAGGCCGAGGACCGCGGAGATGCCCGTGTTGAGCATCAGCGCGTAGGCGTTGCGGAACAGCAAGCCGCGCTCGCCGCTCCGGCCGTCGGACGGCCGCTCGGCGGCGGCCGTCCGCTCCTCCACCCGGGTGGTCGTGTCGGACAACGGGCTCACGTCACCTTCCGTAGGACCTGTCGTGAGAGCTGACGGGATCTGCGGACCATGGCGTATCCCTTGGTGAGGGCCCGGTCCTTGGCGAAGCCGCGGCCGATCGCCCGCCCGGACACCAGCCGCTCGAACTCCTCGATCCCGGTGGTGCGCCGCACCGTGACCCGCCGCAGTGCGTACGGGCCCTGGCCGCGCGCCGCCAGTGCGTTGCCCACCGCCAGGGACACCCCGAACCCGGCGGAGCGCACCACCCGGCGCACCCGGCGGCTGGAGTAGCCGTAGGGATAGGCGAACGACACGGGCGGACGGCCGAGTTCGGCGGTGAGCAGATCCCGGCAGTGGGCCACCTCGAACCACAGCCGGGTGTCGGAGAGCTGGTCCAGCTGGGGGTGGGTGTGGCTGTGCGCGCCGATCTCCACCCCGGTGCCCGCCAACTCGCGCACCTGGCCCCAGTCGAGCATCAGGTCCAGGGCGCCGGCCGCCTGGTGCGGGCCGCGCAGCCAGCCGGTCGCCGCGAAGAGCGTGGCCTCGAAGCCGTGGTGGGCGAGGACGGGGAGGGCGTGGCGGTGCACGCCCTCGTAGCCGTCGTCGAAGGTGACCACCACGGGTCTGGGCGGCAGCGTGGCGCCGCCGCGCCAGGCGTCGGCCAGCCGGGCGCAGCTGACCGGGGTGAAGCCGCGTTCGCCGAGCAGAGCCATCTGCTCGGCGAACGCATCCGGCGCTACGGACAGCCCACGGGTGGCCCGCGCGGGGGCGTTGGCCACGGCGTGATACATCAGGATCGGCACGGGGCCGAGGCCGGGCCCGCGGTCTGCGGTCGGCACCGGGCCGGGGCCGTCGGTCGGCACCGGGCCTGTGTTCGCGCTCGGCACTGGGCCCGGGCTCGCGTTCGGGTTCGGGCTCGCGTTCGGGCTCGGGCCGGAATTGCCGGTCGGCGCCGGGCCCTGGTTCGCGCCGCTCATGCCGCCCCCTCCCGTCTCGCCCCGCGGCCCGGCCCCGCCTGGCGGTCCTGTCCTGTCTCGGGGCCCGGCGCGGTCTGGCGGTCCCGTCCTGCCCCGCGTCCCTGTGCCGCCTCGCGGTCCCGTCCCGCCTCGGGGCTCAGTCCGGCCTCGGGGCCCGGCACCGTCTCGCGGTCCTGTCCGGCCTTGGGGCCCTGTCCCGCCTCGCGGCCCGGCGCCGCCTGGCGGTCCCGTCCTGCCCCGCGTCCCTGTGCCGCCTCGCGGTCCCGCTCCGCCTCGGGGCTCAGTCCGGCCTCGGGGCCCGGCACCGTCTCGCGGTCCTGTCCGGCCTCGGGGCCCTGTCCCGCCTTGCGGCCCAGCACCGCCTCGCGGCCCAGCACCGTCTCGCGGTCCCGTCCTGCCCCGCGACCCTGTGCCGCCTCGCGGTCCCGTCCCGCCTCGGGGCTCAGTCCGGCCTCGCGGCCCGGGCCCGTACCGCCGTCCTGTCCCGCCGCGCGGTTATGCCGCGCCTCCTGCCCCGCCCGGCGACCCCGCCCCGCCCCGCGGCCCTCGTCCGGCTGTTCGCCCGGCGGGGGCGGTCGTTCCGGGAGGGTGGCGATGCTGAAGCGGGGGCCGCCGCCGCGGCGGGCGCGGGCGGTGCCCACCGCGTAGCCGCCCGCCGCCGCCGCGACGCCCGCCACGATCGCGCCCGCCCGCCCGGCGCCGCCCGCCCGGCCGAGCAGCGCGTCCCGCAGCCCGCGGGCGATCCCCGCGGGCAGCACCCGGGTGGTGTAGCGGCGCTCGGTCGAAAGGCCCGTCTGGGCGCCCACGCTGCGCGTCACCAGGGCCTTGGAGAGGCCCTCGGCGTACGCCCGCGACCGGAAGTAGGCGAAGCGCTCCCGGGCGGCGGGCACCTTGTGGTGGATCACCGCACGGTCGTCGATCAGCAGCAGCGCGTCCGGCCGGGCGCGGGCCAGCCGGATGCACAGCTCGGTCTCCTCGCAGCCCAGCGGCCGCTTGTCGCCGTCCCGGCCGATACCGCTCGCGAAGCCCCCGGCGGCGTCGAACGCCTCTCTGCGGAACGAGGCGTTCCCACCCAGGACATTGCGCACCCGCACCCGCCCCGGCGGCAGCCCGAGGTAGGTGCAGCCCACCACCCAGTCGAACTCCTCGGGGAACCAGACCGGACGGCGGCGCGACGCCCACACCGGGACGGTGCGCCCGCCGACCGCCATGACCCGAGGATCGGTGTACGCGACGGCGAAGTGGTGCAGCCAGTCCCGTTCGGCGACCGCGTCGTCGTCGAGGAAGGCGATCACCTCGCCGTGCGAGGCCGCGATACCGGTGTTGCGTCCGGCGGACAGGCCGCGGGGGCCCGCGTTGGCGAGCACCCGCACCCCCTGACCCGCATCCGCCGCCGTCTCGGGATCCGCACCCGACGCGCCGTCCCCGAACCCGTCCCCGAACCCGTCCCCGCCCCCGTCTCCGTAGTGGTCCGTCAGCCGCCGCAGCAGACCGGCGTTGTGATCCACCACCAGGAGCGTCTCGTGGGCGGGCAGCGACTGGGCCCGTACCGAGTCCACCGCGGCGAGAATGTCGCCCCAGCGGTCCTCGGTGTAGACGCAGATCACCACGGAGATCCGCACCGGCGGCCCCGGAGCCGGGCGAACCGTCAAGACGCCTCCCCCCGGACCGCCGCGGGCGCCACCGCGGGGCGGCGCGGCCGCCGGGCGCCGCGCTCGCGCAGGATCACCTTCAGCACCCGCAGCCCGTCGCGGACGGCCCGCAGATTGCTGGCGCCGTGGATGCGCTCGTACTCATGGCTGGGGATCTCCTGGACCCGCAGCCCGGCCTTGACCACCCGGATGTTCATCAGCGTCTCCACCTCGAACCCGGCGCAGTCCAGCGCGATCTCGTCGAGGCAGTGGCGCCAGAAGGCGTTGTAGCCGTAGCAGAGATCGGTGTAGCGGGCGCCGAACTTGCGGTTGACGATCGAGGTGAGCGCGCGATTGCCGAGCCTGCGGATCGTCGTCATGTCGTCCGTCCCGCCGCCGTTGGCGAAGCGCGAGCCCTTGGCGAAGTCGGCGCCCGAGACCAGCGCCGACACATAGCTGACGATCTCCGATCCATCGGCGGATCCATCGGCGTCGATCATCACCACGATGTCGCCGGTGCAGGCGGCGAATCCGGCGCTGAGCGCGTCCCCCTTGCCCTTGCCGGACTGGGACACGACTTTCACCTCGGGCCACAGTTCCCGGGCGACCCGGACCGTGTCGTCGGTGGAATTGCCGTCGACCAGGACCACTTCATGGATCCAGTCGGGCAAGGTTTTGAAAACATACGGAAGATTCTCGGCCTCGTTCATCGCCGGAATCACGACGCTCACCGGTGGCGCAATCGCGAGATGAGAGGACACCGGGCGGTACGGATGTGTACCGGCCGCCGGATCGATTTCCGGCGCGGCCGGGCGCACAAAGGAGCTCATGAGTTTGTTTTCCCTCTCGTCCGGTGGACCGTCCGCCCCACGGACAGTCCTTTGGTGTATCCGGTTCGAAAGGGGGGTTCTCACCCGCGCATGACGGCATGGACTGCCGGCCAAGGCAAGGCGAGCTGGCTGGTGTTACTGGCCTCGCGGCCCGCGTGCACGGCGCATCCCAAGCATCCCCAAAGGATCAGGACAGCCGGACGCGGCACCCCCCTACCGCGTTTCCCGCCCCGGGAACCATCGCGACGCTATGAAGCCCCTCCCCTGGAGCCGCCTGTGATGATGGTCCCGAACACGGGTGGAAGTACGACGGTATTGACGTCGCAATCTCTATGGCAAGCCGATTGCGGCTACACCCCCCTTGGTAATTTTGTTCGTCAGTCCTGTGGGTTCCTTTTCCGAAGACTGCCCACGCTTTTGAGCACCCGGTCGGCCGGCCCGAAGAGCTCCGGCCGGGAAACCACGGTATTGCGCAGTGTGCGCACCGGGGCGCGCCGTGCCCGGTGACCGAGCGCCACCGGATGGCGGCGCGTCACCCACCCCTCCGACACGCTGAGATCGCGTGTTTTCAGGGAGTCCTTGTATTCCTTCTCGCCGCGCCCGAGATCGAGATAGTCCACACCCTGCGCGGCGGCCCCTTCCGCCATGCGCAGATGCAGCACAAGTCCGGGCGAGTATTTGGAATATGCCGGGTCGTAGGCCGGAAACCAGCAGGCGAGCACCCGCTCCGAGGACAGTCCGAAGTGCGCGGCGACCGGCCGGCCGCCCGCGTACAACACCGACAGCAGCCCCTGGCAGGAGGCGCCGCGGGTATGGAAGAGCTGCTCCACCAGCCGGATGATCCACGGCCGGGCGAACCGGTCGCTGCGCCCGGTCCTGCGGTACTGCGCGGACTTCCAGCCGATCAGGGTGCGCAGCACGGCCGGATCGCGCTCGTCGTGCACATAGCGCACCTCGCCCACGTCCCGGCCCAGCTTGCGCTCCTTGGCCAGTGTGGTGCGGGTGAACTTCGGCGACCGGTCGCGCAGCCGGGCCAGATACGCCTCATAGCCCCGCTCCACATCGATCACGGGGGAGGGGAAGGAGCCACGGGCCCCCACCTCGAACGGCTTCTGCCCCTCCACCAGATGATCGAACTCCCAGACGGCCAGGGAGCATGCGCGCAGCAGCTCCCGGGCGTCCCACTGGAACCCGGGCCGGTGCACCAGGCCCTGGGCGTCCGAGAGGCCGAGCCCGATCGCCCGCCCCACCCCGAGCCGGGTCCGCTGAAAAGGGAAGAACGCCACCGGCTCCCCCTCCTCGCGGACCACCGCGATCCGCACCCCGCGTCTGCAGTGGCCGACGGCCAGCGTGAACTCCGGTGACAGAAAGGGGTTCGCCAGCTCCGGCGCGCCCAGCAGATGCGCCTGTGACTGCATGGCCGTCCACACCGCCCGGTCGGCTGCGGTCAGCTCGCCCGGGCGGTACACACCGATCTCCACGTATCTATTCCTGACTGTGGGTCATACGTCGTCGCCGCGTGAGGCGGGTGAGCAGCGCCGGCACCAGGATCAGCAGGCTCAGGCACCCGACCGCCGCGATCCCGCCGCGCGCCGACCACAGCCGCAACGCGAGCATCGCCTGCGCCACCAGCAGATCCAGCGCGAGCGCCCCGGCCACCGCCAGCACCGGGCGGATCAGCGCGTCCAGCCCGCGCAGGGCGCTGCCGATGGCCAGCGCGGGCGCGGCGAGCAGGAAGAACAGCGTGAACGGCGCCCGCAGCGGCGAGTGGACGTCGGCCAGCGCGAGTGCCGCGCCGATGGCCGCGATGCCGACCGCGGCGCCCGCGATCACCGGCAGCGAGTCGCCACCCGCAGGTCTCTTGTCAGTGATGGTATGCATTGGCGTCTTTGCCCCCCGAAGCGCCGGATGCCGGGCTTCAATGTCGCGCAGTCGCCGGATGCCGTCAAGACGGAGAAAGTGTACGAACGGTCCATTGGCGGGCGCAGGGGTTGAGTGCCCATCAGCGCTGGTCGCGCCCTGCGCTCCGGTCGTGCGCCGGGGAAGTTGGGGCGGGGCGTGGTGACTCATCCCCATTCCGTCCGACCTATGGACGTATCGGCCTCGTATCGAAAGATTTTTGCCAACTACCCGCATAGATCGGCCGTTTACGCGGGATGACATATCCATGTCACGCCGCCGAAACGATCCCTGGCGGCGTGGCTGACGGTTTCGAACGCGATTGCCCTTTTGGTGGGCTATCGCGCCTCATATCGGCACAGCAGTGATCCTGCTAGGGAGATCGAATGAAACTGTCCAGACTCACGGCGACGATGGGTGCGTTCGTCGTCGGTGCCGTCCTCGCCCTCACCGGGGCCGGCGCAGCCCATGCCACCGAGAACAGCGCGGGCCCCGCCTATGTGGCGCTGGGCGACTCCTACTCATCCGGCCTCGGCTCGGGCAGCTACGACAGCTCCAGCGGCAGCTGTAAGCGCAGCAGTAAGGCGTACCCCGCGCTCTGGGCCGCCGCGCACGCCCCCTCGAGCTTCAACTTCACCGCCTGCTCGGGCGCCAAGACCGGCGATGTGCTCAACAACCAGCTCGGCCCGCTGGGCTCCGGCACCGGTCTCGTCTCCATCTCCATCGGCGGCAATGACGCCGGCTTCGCCGACATCATGACCACCTGTGTGCTGCAGTCCGAGTCCACCTGCGTCAACGCGGTCAACAGCGCCAAGACGTTCGTCCAGAACACCCTGCCCGGCAAGCTGGACCAGGTCTACAACGCCATCAGCGCCAAGGCCCCCTCCGCGCATGTCGTCGTCCTCGGCTACCCGCGGTTCTACAAGCTGGGCGGCTCCTGCATCGTGGGGCTCAGCGAGACCGAGCGCGCCGCGATCAACAGCGGTGCCGATCTGCTCAACTCCGTCACCGCCAAGCGCGCCGCCGACCACGGCTTCAGCTTCGGCGACGTCACCACGACCTTCACCGGACATGAGATCTGCTCCGGCAACGCCTGGCTGAACAGCGTCACCTTCCCCATCGACGAGTCCTACCACCCCACCCCCGCCGGCCAGTCCGGTGGCTACCTCCCGGTCTTCAGCTCCGCCGCCTGACCGTCCCCCCGCCACCACACGCACAGGAGGAGGCCCCGGCCATCGGGGCCTCCTCGCCGTCCGTGGCCACCGGGCAACCGGGCCGGAGCCACCTCAGCCGAGCGTGGTGGCCGCCCCCCTCAGCACCAGTCCGCACCCCAACGCGAGGACGACCGCGGCGGTTCCGACGGGCGAGGCGCGGCGCACCGCCCCCAGCAGCCGGTCGATCCGGCCCCCCGACCCCTTGCGGGCCGCCAGCCGCTCCGTGGCCCGCACGCCCAGCCGCACCGCGGCGAACCCGGCCAGCGTGAGCGTCATCGCCAGCCCGAGCCCGTACGCCACCACCAGGACGAAACCGAACCACGCCTGGCCCAGCGCGGCCGCGCCGACGAGCACGATGACGGCGGAGGGGCTGGGCACCATGCCCCCGGCGAAGCCGAGCAGCAGCGTGCCGCGCAGCGTGGGCCGCACCTCATGGGTGTGGGTGTGACCGTCGCCGTGGTCGTGGGTGTGGGTGTGCGTGTGCGCATGGCCGTGGTCGTGCGCGTGGTCATGGCCGTGTGCATCGCCGTGGTCATGGCTGTGCGTGTGGCCGTGATCGTGGCCGTGATCGTGGCCGTGGTGATGGGCGCGCGCCTGCCGGTGGCGGCGCAGCGCCTTACGGAGCAGCCCCGCCCCGGCCACCGCCACCAGCACGCCGCTCGCGATACCCAGCCAGGAGATCACCGACGGGGCGGCCGCCGAACCCGCCGTGACCAGCAGCCCCAGCGCGAACACCCCCAAGGTGTGCGTGACCGTCACCGACGCGCCCAGCGCCAGCACATCGCGCAGCGCGCTGCGCCCGCCCGCCGCCGCGGCCGCCGCCATCATCGTCTTGCCGTGGCCGGGGGCCAGGGCGTGCATCGCGCCCAGCAGTACGGCGGTGGCGAAGGCCGTAAGGGCGAAGCCGAGGGTGATGTCATGGCGCGCCACCATGGAGGTGAGCGCCTGCGTCCAGCGGTCCACACCGCGCGGCAGCACCGACGAGCCCACCGCGTCGTCCCGACCGGACTCCACCGTGGCGGCGAGCGCGGGGCCGCCCGCTGTGACCCTCAGCGCGGCCGACCGCTGATCGGGCGGTGAGGAGAGCTGCCCCGCCGGATAGCGGGTCAGCCGGTGGGAGGCCGAGGTCTTGGGGACGTCGGCGTCGGTGAGCGTCATACGGTCGCCCTGCGCCGTCACCTCCCGCCAGCCGGGGCCCGTACCGATGTCCCTGGGGCGATACGCCACCGTCACCCGTTCGCCGTGCCCCAGTGCGGCCGTCAGCCGGCACTCCACCCGCAGCGTCGGCAGCCCGGCCTGGCCGGGGCGCTGACGCGCCTGGGCGCGCCCGTCGCGTACGGGCACCTGGCGCCCGTCGACGGTCAACCGCGCCCCCTCGGCCGCGCTCGCGCACCGCCGCGCCGCCCATGCGTCCAACTCCCGCCCGGACAGGGCGTCGTCGCCGTCGCGGTCGATCTCCGGCTTCGCCTGCGCGGAAGGGATCTCGGCGAGGTCCTCGACATGGTCGACCCGCAGCGTCCCGGGGGTGACCACCAGCCCGTCGTAACGGTTGACGGTGAAGTTGCCGAGCGGATGCGCTTCGGCGCTCCCGGCAGGCAACAGCACTATCGCCACGGCCCCCACCAGCACCCCGAAGGCCGCCAACCGCCGACGGGTGCGCCGCCCGGGGTGCTGGGTTTTGTCGGCGGGGTTTTGGGCGCGCGGCTCTGGCCGGGGGGCCGGGGGCTTGGCCCCGGTTCGGGAAGGGGCGGGGTGGGGAAGACTCATCGAGCACCCCCCAGCGCCTTCAGCGCCGCCTTCGCCGCCCGCGCGCCGGTCGGGGAGAAGCCCGGGTTGAGGTCGAGCGCGGCCTTCAGATGCCGGCGCGCCGACTTCTCGTCGCCGAGGGACTTCTCGATGACGCCGCGGTGGTAGAGGAACGCCGCGTTGCGGTAGCCGGGCCCCGCGGCGCGCACGGCGTACTCCCGGGCCTTCTCGTCCTCGCCGTTGCGGTGCAGGGCCCACGCCAGCGCGTCGGCCGTGTGCACGGTCCGCCGCCGGTCCCACTCCGCGCGGGCCGCCTTCAGCGCCTCCTTCACGTCGCCGTGGTCGGCCGCCACCAGCGCGCTGTCCAGGTCGGTCGCCACGCCGTTGGCCCGCGCGAGGGTGATCCAGGTGTCGACCACCGCGTACTGCCCGCGCGCCTTGGAGCGGTCGCCCCGCGCCTCGTAAGCCTCGCCCAGCGCCGCGAGCTCAGCGGGCAGCGGATAGCGCCGTACGACCGCCTCCAGATCGCGGATCCCCGCCTTCTGCCGCCCGGCCGCGAGCGAGGTACGGCCGCGGCCCTCCAGCGCCGGGAGATAGCCGGGCACGGCGCGCAGCGCGGTGGCGTACGCCCGCCGAGCGGTGTCGTACTCGCCCTGGTTCCAGGCAAGTTGGCCGAGCGCCGTCGAGACGTAGGCGATATCGCTGGGGGAGGTCGCGGAGTCCTGTGCACGCAGCAGCACCCGGCGCGCCCCGGCCGGGTCGCCGCGCAGTTCGAGGACGTAGCCGAGGCGGGTGAAGACGGGAATGCCGGGGCGCAGCGAGTCGGCCTTCTTGGCGGCCGTGTACGCGTCCTGGTAGCGGCCCAGCTCAACGAGGGCGTCCACCCGGACGGCCAGCGCCCCCTGGCTGTAGGAGTTCACCTTCAGGGCCCGGTCGGCGTCGCGCAGCGCGCCCCGGAAGTCATGGCGGGCGGCGGCGAGCGAGGCGCGCCCGGCGAGCGCCACGTCGTTGTCGCGCGGCTGGAGGGACAGGGACCGGGCGAACGCCTTCTCCGCCTGGGGATAGCGGGTGGGGTCGCCGCTGGTCCTGGCCTGTTCGACATAGGCCGAGCCGAGACCGGCCCAGCTCTCCGCGTCCTTCGGCTCGCCGCGCAGATGGGTCTGCATGGCGCCGATCTGCCGGGCCAGGCCGTCGCCGCTCAGCTGCTCGTAGCGCGCGGCGGCCGGGCGCACCCCGCGGGCGGCGTCCTGGCCGCCGCCGGACCCGCCCGACCCGTCCGAGGCGCCGATCACGACCGAGGTGGCGGTCAGCCCGGCCGCGAGCGCGAACACCACGGCCGCGGTCCGGGCCGTATGGGGGAGGAATGGCCGAAGAGCCATGGTGACAGCTGCCTTTCGCATGAGCATGAGCATGAGCACGAACGCGTGGCGGAGGGGCGGGGCGGGGGCGCGGCCGCCGCGCGGGTGTCGGCGGGGCCGCGCCCGGTGATACGGGCCCGAGGGCGCCCGTTGTTCAGTGCGCGCCCGTTGTTCAGTACGCGCTGTGGGTTCGGTGCGCGCCCGTGGTTCAGTGCCTGCGCATGCGGGGAGCCCGCCGGCGCGACCGCATCCAGAGGAATCCGAGGCCCAGCAGCAGCACGGCCCCGCCACCGGCCGCCGCGGACCCGGCCAGCACCATGTTGTCGTCGGAGGAGGAGCCGATGCCCGAACCGCCGTTCAGCAGCGACTGCCCGGCGCTCTTCTGGACGGCCTTGGCGTCCGAACCGGAGCTGGGCAGCGCCAGATACGGGAAGGAGCCGCCGAACTTCTGGTCGTTCGCGTCCACCGCGTCGCCCAGGTCGTTCTTCTTGCCGAGCAGTTCGCCCTCCATGGCCTGCAGCGCGATGTCCAGGACGTCGTCGGAGAGCCTGCGGCCGTTGGGGAAGCCCGCGTTGTCACCGTCCAGGACGCCCAGCCGCTTGGGGCTGCCCGTGGGCGGGATGGAGGTGTTGAGCCGGAGCTCCTCGGCGGGGCGGACGTTCGGCGGCTGGTTGAGCTTGGGCACACCGGTGAGGAACGCCTGCACCAGGTCGTCGCGCGGGGTGTCCGGCGCCTTGATCTTGTAGATCTGCTCGACCAGCTTGGGGAGTTCGGGTTCCTGGACGAACTTCAGGAACTGTCCGTCGTCCCACGGCGCCGAGGCGTTGAACTTGTCCTTGTCCTTGCGCGGGATGACCACCTCGTTGACCAGCGGACTGCCGAGCCGGGAGACCTGCGTCCAGTCGCCGTCGGAGGTCTGGCGGTGGGTGGTGGCCCATACGCCGATCACCGGCTGGTCCTTGGACTCGGTCAGCGCCGACGTCGGCACCTGGAGGGACATCGACTGGACGTTGTAGCCCTTGAGGGTGTCATTGCCGACCTCGGACATGTCCCCGCCGTACAGCAGGTCGAAGACGCGCAGATCGAGGAAGAACGGGTCGTCGGACTGACCGGCGAAGGCCGTCGAGCCCCCGCTGTAGCCGATCTTCCGCACCGCCTGGTCGCGGAGCTTCTGGTAGTCGGGCATGGACGCCTTGCCGACGTTCGACGGGGCGACCGGCAGATCGCTGCCGAGCTTGGCCCGGGCGACGGCCTTCTGATGCTTCAGCTTGATGACCTCGAGGTCGTATGTCTGGGTGAAGTTGAGGGTCGCGTCCTCGAGCGAGTTCACCGGTCCGGTGTTGTAGAGGAACGTGTCGCCGTTCTTGAGGTGGTCCTTGAAGGTCCACCGGAACAGCAGATCGCCCTGGCCGTCGCCGTTGTTGTCGACATGCAGGTCGTAGCGGGCGTCATGGGCGAACTTGTAGAAGTTGGGGCCGCCCGCCGGGTCCTGGAACGGCAGCACGTTGACGACCATGGTCGTCGTGTCCGGCTTGTCCGGGCTGACGAACGCGTAGACGTCCGTGGCGTCGTACTGCGGCTGACCGGAGATCAGCGGCGCCTCGCGGTGGCTCGAAGCCTGCGCCGTCCCGGGCTGCAGTACGGCCACACCGGCGGCCGTGAGCCCGCCGGCGGCCAGTGCGCAGCTGACCAGCGCGGCCAAGCTCTTGGTGATTGCGGTCATCCTGTTGGTCCTTCGCACGCTTGTCGGAGCAGTCCTTCAAGCGGCTATTCGGGCCTGGCGAACGGACGGATTGGTCGGCTCGGGAATTTGTTTGCGCGTGATAGGTATCGTCAACACCCTTGACGCGGTGGTGAATCCGGAACCTGGGATGCGTGGGTGACGGCTCGGGGAGGTAGGGTTACTCTGCCCGGGGCGGGTGCCCTCGTACGGGTGGGGAGTGTCATGGAGCAGATAACGGTACGGAGCAGGCCACGAGTGCCTGCGATCAATTGCGGAAGCGGTGCGTCCAGCGCGCGGCTCGAGCGCCATCTCGCGGTGATGGGCGGCCCTGCCGTCCCCCAGCGGGAGGCGGAGGGCGCGACGGTGCTGATGCAGGAGCTGATCGCGCGCGATCACACGCGCGCGAAGAACAGCCGGGGTGCGCGGGTGTCGCTGTTCGCGCCGCTGCGCCGGCTGCGCCGCACGTTGTTCGGCAACCACGGCTGACCCGGCCGGCCCGTAGGCGTCTTCGTTCGTCATCCCGGGCAGGCACGGGGTCAACCGGTTCGCTCCAGCCGGTGAGTCCGTGCTGTGATCCACCCCACGCCGCTGTCGCTGTGGGATGCCGAAGAGAGGCCTGGCCGGCCGTGCGGTCGTGGTGAGGCCGTGCACGTGGACAGTGGGAGGCGCGCCCGGAGACGGGCGCGCCTCCCGTATGTCGAGGGAGAACCCGAGAGGGGGCGGGCTCAGAGCGGCCGGGCTCAGGTCTGGCGGGCTCAGAGCAGCCGGGCTCAGGTCTGGTCGGCGGGCTCAGAGCGGACGGACCCAGATCTGGTCGGCGGGCTCAGAGGAGGGCGAACTGCCCCTCCGGGCCCTCCTCATGGTGATCCAGTACGGACGCCGGGCGCCGGGCCGCTCCCGGCACCGGCAGCACCCCCGCCTCCCGCAGCTCCGCCGCGTCGATGAGCGTGCCGTCCGCCAGCCGGTCGGCGAGGGCCCGTAGCTCCGGGCGCAGCTCGGCGAGCAGCGCCAGCACGGTGATCAGCTCCAGCAGCTCCGAGGTCCACGTGGGCGGCCAGCCCGCCGGGCCGATCGCCTCCAGCGTGCCCGGCTCCCGCGCGGCGGTGCGCTGCTCGAACCACGTCTCCAGCACCCGCACCCCGCCCGCCCGGAACTCCCATGCCGCCCGTGGCACCGGCGAGATCCGGCCCTCGCCCAGCAGCAGGGCCTCCTCGTCCGGGTCGTAGTCCAGGGAGTCCGGCAGCCCGCTCGACGGAAGCGCGGCGCGGACGTAGGGGCGCCGGCCACCCGGCATGCGCGGGCGTTCACCACTGTGCGCCCCGCGCGTATGGAGCCACAGCGCACGGCGGCCCAGCTCCACGCCGGTCTCCCATACCTCGGCGTCGGCGGTCAGGGGGACGGCGCATGGGGTGCCGCGCGCCGTGGCGGCGGTCCACGCCAGGAAGTCCTCGGCGGCCACGGGGCGGCCGAGCCGCGTGGTGAGGAGGTCCAGCAGCCCCGGCGCGAGGTTGGGCTCCTGGCCTCCGGGGCGGCGGTACAGCGGACGGATACGGCCGGGGCGGCCCGCGGGGGAGTGGCCGTCCGGCAGCAGCGCGGAGAAGCCGAGCACCGGGTCCGGGTCGGGTCCTGCGGCCTCGATGACATGGATCTGCCGGTCGTCCGCCACGCGCCACAGCTCGGGGCGGGCGGCGTCGATCAGGCGATGATCCGGTATCAGCCAGAGCTGGTCGAAGGGGCCGTGCGCGATCCGCACCGGCTCGGGACACGGCCCGTCCTCGCGTGCCAGGCGGGCGGTGGGGGTGGGCTGGCCGGGTAGCTGGGGTACGGAGCTGTGCAGCGTACGGGCGCGGGTCGGGCGGAACAGGGCGGCCCGTCCGGGCTCGTCTCCGGCTCCCGTCAGCCGCTCCCAGCGTGCCTGGAGGGAGGCGGGGTCCGGTGCCATGACCCATGCGCGGCCGAGCCGCAGCGGCCCCACGGCCCACGGCATCAGGTCCCCCAGCGGCGGCGCCTCACGTTCTCCCACACCTGGCATGCTATCGATGCCGCCCTGTCCTTCCAGGGGGCTGCCCGACGTCGTCCGCCGCCGCTCGGTGGCTCTCCGCCCGCCGTGGCCACGGCATCTGGGACTGTGCGGCCTGGCTGGAGCCTGTCCCCTCCCCGCCCCTTCCCGAAACTGGGGCTCTGCCCCAGCCCCCCGGGGCCCAGGGGCGTCCGGGGGTCTTTCCCTTCCCGCCCCTCCCCGCGGTATCGATATGCGGCTCCGCCGCGTGGCAGGGGCTTCGCCCCACCTTCCAGCCCCTCCGGCGATTGAGGAGCGGGGCCTGGGGCGGAGCCCCAGTTGTGGGAAGGGGCGGGGAGGGGAACAGCCCGCCGCAGGCGGCAAAGCCCGCCGGACGACACCCCCTAGTCGGCCTCGACCGTGACCGAGAAGGAGAAGCGGTCGCCCCGGTAGTGGATGCGGGCCACGTCCACCACGCGGCCGCTCTCGTCGTACGTCACGCCCGTGTAGTGCAGGATCGGGCTGAGTAGCGGGACCTGCAGCAGGCGGGAGGTCTCGGGGTCGGCCAGGCGGGCCTCCACCGTGTCCGTGATCCGGCTGATCCGTACCCCCACCGCGTCCCGCAGCACCTTCGTCATCGGCCACCGGGCCAGGTCCGCCAGGTCGATACGGTCGGCCAGTTCGGGGCGGACCAGGTTCTCGGCCCAGTTGGTGGGCTCGCCGCTGTGGCCGTCGCGGCGCAGCCGGCGGTAGGCGGTCGCCTCGTCCAGGCCGGGGAAGTACTCCGCGAGCTCCGCCGGTACCGGCGCCGGGCCGTGCTCCAGCACGGTTGTCCGCTCACCCGACTGCTGGGCCACGATCGCGTCCACCGACCCCAGCAGCCGCACCGGCGCGGCGCGCCGGGCGCTCGGCTCGATGAAGGTGCCACGGCGGCGGTGGCGGCTGATGAGTCCCTCGGTCTCCAGTTCCTTGAGCGCCTGCCGCATGGTGAGCACGCTGACCCCGTAGTGCTCGGCGAGCCGGTCCTCGGTCGGCAGCCGGAGCGGATCGTGCGGGGCCCGCCCGAGTATCGAGGCCCGCAGCGACTGCGAGACCTGGTACCAGAGCGGCAACTTGCGGTTGAGGGCGAGGGAGTCGGGGGCGAAGGTGGTCACGCGGTCTCCGGTCACGAGTCACGGCGGCGGCCGCACGGTGGCGTTCGACGGCGGCCTGCGATGCCTTCGAGCGGCACCGTCCAACGGCGTCTACGGCGTCCAACGGCGTCTGCGGCGTCCAACGCCGTCAACGGCGGCGGTCAGGGGCGGAAATGGCGTTCCAGACCCTGCCATACGTCGTCATAGCGCCCCTGGAGATGGTCCGCCTCCAGCGCCTGCCGGGTGGCCGTGACCGGCCAGCGGGTCTCGAACATGAAGGCCAGCCCGTCGTCCAGCCGGTGCGGCGCCAGCTCGGCGGCGCTGGCCCGTTCGAAGGTCTCATGGTCCGGGCCGTGCGCGGACATCATGTTGTGCAGCGAGCCACCGCCCGGTACGAAGCCCCCCTTGCCGCCGGTCTTCGCGTCGTACGCGCCCTCGATCAGCCCCATGTACTCGCTCATCACATTGCGGTGGAAGTACGGCGGCCGGAAGGTGTCCTCCCCGACCAGCCAGCGCGGCGCGAAGACCACGAAGTCCACGCCCGCGAGCCCGGGGGTGTCGGAGGGCGAGGTGAGCACCGTGAAGATGGACGGGTCCGGGTGGTCGTAGCTGATGGTGCCGAGCACATTGAACCGGCGCAGGTCGTACACGTACGGCACATGGTTGCCGTGCCAGGCGACCACATCCAGCGGCGAGTGGTCGTAGGTGGCGGCCCACAGGTTGCCGCAGAACTTGTTGACCACCTCCACCGGGCGCTCCACATCCTCGTACGCCGCGACCGGGGCGAGGAAGTCGCGGGGGTTCGCCAGCCCGTTGGCGCCGATCGGGCCGAGGTCGGGCAGGGTGAAGGGGCGGCCGTAGTTCTCGCACACATAGCCGCGCACGGACGGCTCCAGCGGCTCCACCCGGAACCGCACCCCGCGCGGGATCAGCGCCACATGCCCCGGCTCGGCGCGCAGCAGGCCGAACTCGGTGCGCAGCAGCAGTCCGCCCCGCTCGGGGACGATCAGCAGCTCGCCGTCCGCGTCGCTGAACACCCGGTCGGTCATGGGCGCGTTGGCGGCGTAGAGGTGGATGGCCATCCCGGCGCGCTGGGTGGCGTCGCCGTTGCCGCCCAGCGTCCACAGCCCGCCGAGGAAGTCGGTGCCCTCCGGCGGCTCCGGCAGCGGGTCCCAGCGCAGCCGGTTGGGGTCGGGCACGGCCTCGGTGAAGGGCGCGCCGCGCAGCGCGCCGCCCGCGATCCGGGTGAACGGCGGATGCGCGGCGGACGGCCGGATGCGGTAGAGCCAGGAGCGCCGGTTGGTGGCGCGCGGCTCGGTGAAGGCGGTGCCGCTCAGCTGCTCCGCGTAGAGCCCGAGGGGGGCGCGCTGGGGGGAGTTGCGGCCGATGGGCAGTGCGCCGGGCACGGCCTCGCTGCTGTGTTCGTTGCCGAAGCCGGAGGCGTACGCCAGCCCTTCGGCCGTCTTCCGCGCCTGCTCGATCCCCTGCTCCATGCCCGTGCCATCGCCCATCGCGCGCTCCCACCGCTCCGCCGCCGCACCGTTGGATTCCTCTGTCATACGATAGGAATCGAAACCCGGGCGCGTCAATGATCGGGCAGGATGGGGGCGTGCCCATACCGCCCCTCCGCCGTCAGCCGGTCCAGCGCCGCAGCGCCGAGCGCCTCGGCCGGATCCTCGACGCCTGTGCCGAGCTGCTCGACGAGATCAGCTATGAAGAGCTGAGCACCCGGGCCGTCGCCGAGCGCGCCAATGTCCCCATCGGCTCGGTCTACCGCTTCTTCTCCAACAAGCGGGCGATGGCCGAGGCGCTGGCCCACCGCAATCTGGACGAGTATGCGGCGCGGATCACCCGGCGGCTGGCCGCCTCGGAGCCCGGGCCGGACGACGGGCCGGACGACGGGCCGGACCACGGGCCGGGCTCCGGGACGGGCGGGGGCGGCGGCTGGCGGGAGGCGATGGACGTCGTCGTCGACGAGTATCTGGCGATGAAGCGCGGGGCGCCCGGGTTCGCGCTCATCGAGTTCGGGAATCCGGTCCCGGCCACCGCACAGCCGCAGCAGCCCAACCATCTGGTCGCCGACCGGCTGCGGATGCTGCTCGCCGACCGGCTCGCGAGCGGCGGTCCCGAGGGGGCCGGCGGGGCCGGTGGCCACGGCGGGACCGGTGGCCACGGCGGGACCGGTGACACCGCCGCGGACGAGGCGGCCGAGGAGCGGCTGCGGGTCGCCTTCCTGCTCGCGGTGGAGGCCGCGGACGCGCTGCTGCGGCTGGCGTTCCGGGTGGATCCGGAGGGCGACCCGGCGATCGTGGCGGAGACGAAGGAGCTGCTCCGCGCCTATCTGGCCCGCGTCCTGGACTGATCCGGGGACCATCGGCACTTCCCGCCCTCCTCGGTACTTCCCGTCGACACCTCCCCGACATGCCAACCAGTCGGTATGGTGACCGGGTCCGGCGCGTCGTCGCGGCCTCGCCGCCGTCCCTGGGAGAGACCGATGAGCAGCACTGCCCTGCGTATCTGCCCGCTCTGCGAGGCCACTTGCGGGCTGACCCTCACCATCGACGAGGGGAGGGTGACCGGGGCGCGTGGCGATCGCGAGGATGTCTTCAGCCGCGGCTTCATCTGCCCCAAGGGCGCCGCGATCGGCGAGCTCGACGCCGACCCCGACCGGCTGCGGCGCCCCCTGGTGCGCCGCGCCGGGCGCCTGGAGGAGGCCAGTTGGGACGAGGCGTTCGCCGCCGTGCGGGAGGGGCTGGCCCCGCTGCTGGCCGAGGACGGACCGCAGTCCGTGGGGGTCGTGCTCGGCAACCCCAACGTCCACACCGTGGCCGGAGGGCTCTATCCGCAGCTGCTGCTCGGCGCGCTGCGCAGCCGTAACGTCTTCAGCGCCAGCACCCTCGACCAGATGCCCAAGCATGTCTCCAGCGGGCTGCTGTACGGCGACGCCAACGCCATTCCGGTGCCCGATCTGGACCGTACGGACCATCTGCTGATGCTCGGCGCCAACCCGCTGGACTCGAACGGCAGTCTGTGCACCGCCCCCGACTTCCCCGGACGGCTGCGGGCGCTGCGGCGGCGCGGCGGACGGCTGGTGGTGGTCGACCCCCGGCGCACCCGGACCGCCAAGCTGGCCGACCGCCATGTGGCGATCCGGCCCGGCACCGACGCCCTGCTGCTCTTCGCCATGGTGCAGGTGCTGTTCGCCGAGGACCTGGTGACCCCGGGCCCGCTCGCGACACACCTCAGCGGGGTGGCGGAGGTGCGGCGGCTGGCCGCGGACTTCCCGCCGGAGGCGGTGGCCGAGGCGTGCGATGTGCCCGCCGAGGAGATCCGCACCCTCGCCCGTGAGCTGGCCGCCGCGCCCAAGGGGGTGGTGTACGGGCGGGTCGGCTCCACCACCGTCGAGTTCGGCACCCTCACCACCTGGCTGGTCGATGTGGTCAACGCGCTCATCGGCCAGTTGGACCGGCCCGGCGGCATGATGTTCCCGCTCGCCGCCACGGGCCGGCGGGAGCGCCCGGCGCGGCCCGGGCGGGGGTTCGCGCTCGGCCGCTGGCACAGCCGGGTCAGCGGATACCCCGAGGCCAAGGGCGAACTGCCGACCGTCGCGCTCGCCGAGGAGATCGAGACCCCGGGCGAGGGGCGGATACGGGCGGTGCTGGCGCTCGCGGCCAACCCCGTGCTCTCCGCACCGGACGGCGACCGCCTCGACCGGGCGCTGGCCGGGCTCGACTTCATGGTCAGCGTCGATCCGTACCTCAACGAGACCTCGCGCCACGCCCATGTGGTGCTGCCCCCGCCGCCGCCCAGCCGCAGCCCCCACTTCGACTACGCCTTCAACAGCCTGTCGGTGCGCAACCAGGTCCGCTACACCCGCCCGGTGATCCCGCTGGAGGCGGACCGGCCGAGCGAGAGCGCCATCCTGGCGCGGCTGGTGCTGTGCGTGAGCGGGCACAGTGGTGACGATCCGGCGGTGGTGGACGCGATGGCGATCGGGGGGACGCTCGGCAAGGAGGTCGCCGACCCGGCGTCGCCGGTGTACGGGCGCGAGCCCGCCGAGCTGGCCGCGCGGCTGACCGGGGTGGACGGCCCCGAGCGGCGGCTGGACATGATGCTGCGGCTGGGCCCGTACGGCGACGGGTTCGGCGCCGACCCCGACGGGCTGAGCCTGGAGAAGCTGCTCGCCCATCCGCACGGCATCGACCTGGGCCCGCTGCGCCCGCGCGTCCCCGGGCTGCTCAAGACCCGCAGCGGCACGGTGGAGCTGTGCCCGGAGCCGCTGGCCGCCGATGTGGAGCGGCTGCGCCGGTCGCTGGCCGACCGGCCCTCGGGGCTGCTGCTGGTCGGCCGCCGCCATCTGCGCTCCAACAACAGCTGGATGCACAACGTCCCGGCCCTGATGGGCGGCACCAACCGCTGCACGCTCCAGGTGCACCCCGAGGACGCCACCCGGCTGGGCCTGGCCGACGGCGGTCTGGCCCGGGTCAAGGGCGACGGCGGGGAGCTGGAGGTGCCGGTCGAGGTGACCGACGCGGTACGGGCCGGAGTGGTGAGCCTGCCGCACGGCTGGGGCCATGCCCGGGCCGGTGTCCGGCTGTCCGTGGCCGGGGCCAGCCCCGGGGTCAATGTCAACCAGCTCTTCGACGGCTCACGGCTGGATCCGCTCTCGGGTACGGCGGTGCTCAATGCCCACCCGGTGCACGTTTCGCCCTCGCTACAGCACTGACCTGGGGTTTTGCGCTTATTGCTCACGCGTCAAGACCTTGTTAACGGAAAGTTGCCGCACCTAACGTCACCTCGACCGCCAAAACTGGGGGAGTTCAAAGGCGAACGTGAGGTAGCCAAACTATGCTGACCATCCTCGGCTTCGTCATGATCGGGACATTCCTTGTCCTGATCATGATGAAGAAGATGTCCCCGATGGGCGCCCTGGTGCTCATCCCCGCGCTGTTCTGTGTGCTTGTCGGGAAGGGGGCGCACCTCGGGGACTACGTCCTCAAGGGCGTCGGCGATCTGGCACCCACGGCCGCCATGCTGATGTTCGCCATCATCTACTTCGGGGTGATGATCGACGTCGGCCTCTTCGACCCGATCGTCCGGCTCATCCTGCGGTTCTGCAAGGCGGACCCCATGCGGGTGGTGGTCGGCACCGCGATCCTCGCGGCGATCGTCTCGCTCGACGGCGACGGTTCCACCACCTTCATGATCACCGTGTCGGCGATGGTGCCGCTCTACCGGCGGCTGAAGATGAGCCTGGTGGTGATGACCGGCGTCGCGGCCATGGCCAACGGTGTGATGAACACGCTGCCCTGGGGCGGCCCCACCGCCCGCGCCGCCGCGGCGCTCAAGGTCGACGCCAGCGACATCTTCGTGCCGATGATCCCGGCCCTCGCCGCCGGTCTGCTCTTCGTGATCGCCCTCTCCTACGGCCTCGGTCTGCGGGAGCGCAAGCGGCTGGGCGTGCTGACGCTGGACGAGGTCACCGCGGGCGACCCCGAGCAGGTGCTGGTCGGCGCGGGCTCCGGCGGCAAGGGGGCCAAGGGCGGCAAGGGCGTCAAGGCCGCGCCGACCGGCGGCGCGGGCTCCGGCACCGACGCGGAGGCCCCGTCCCCGAACGGCTCCGGCGCCTCTGCGGACGCCTCCGACGCGGACGACGACGAGTTCAAGGGCCTCGACCCGAACCGCGCCACCCTGCGCCCCAAGCTCTACTGGTTCAACGCGGCCCTCACCATCGCGCTGCTCGCCCTGATGGTGACCGAGACCATGCCGATCCCGGTCCTCTTCCTGCTCGCCGCGGCCGTCGCGCTCACCGTCAACTTCCCGCAGATGAGCGACCAGAAGGCCCGTATCGCCGCACACGCCGAGAACGTCGTCAACGTCTCCGGAATGGTCTTCGCCGCGGCCGTCTTCACCGGCGTCCTCACCGGCACCGGCATGGTCGAGCACATGGCCCGCTGGCTGGTCGACGGCGTCCCCGAGGGCATGGGCCCGCAGATGGGCATCGTCACCGGAGTGCTGTCCATCCCGCTCACCTACTTCATGTCCAACGACGGCTTCTACTTCGGCATCGTGCCGATCCTCGCCGAGGCCGGGGCCGCGCACGGGGTCTCCAGCCTGGAGATCGCCCGCGCCTCGCTCGTCGGACAGGCCCTGCACATGTCGAGCCCGCTGGTCCCCGCGGTCTACGTGCTCGTCGGCATGGCCAAGGTCGAATTCGGCGACCACACCCGGTTCACCGTGAAATGGGCGGTGCTCACCTCACTGGTGGTGCTCGCCGCCGGTCTCCTCTTCGGCATCATCTGACCCGTGAAGAGTTCAGAGCCCGGTAGGGGCTGGTTGCTGCGCCTGGTCATCGCCTTCTCGTTCACCCAGGGGGCGGTGAGCATGGCACGGCCCGCCGTCTCCTACCGGGCCCTGGCGCTCGGTGCCGACGCCCGCGCGGTCGGTGTGATCGCCGGTATCTACGCCCTGCTGCCGCTGTTCGCCGCCGTACCGCTGGGGCGGCGCACCGACCACGGCCGGTGCGCCCCGCTGCTGCCCATTGGGGTCGCCCTCATCGCCACCGGCTGCGCCTTCAGCGGCACGGCCGGATCGCTGCCCGCGATGGCCGCGTGGAGCGGGGTGATGGGGCTCGGCCATCTGTCGTTCGTCATCGGCGCCCAGTCCATCGTGGCCCGCCAGAGCGCCTCCGACGAACAGGACCGCAACTTCGGCCACTTCACCATCGGCGCCTCGCTCGGCCAGCTCATCGGGCCCATCGCGGCCGGTCTGGTGGTCTCCGAACACGACGGGGCGATGGCCCGCACCAGCGCCGTAGCGCTCTTCGTCTCCGCCGCTCTCGCCGCGTTCTCCTGCACCTCGCTGTGGCGCATCGAGCGCCGCCCGGCCGGGACGGCGGCCGCGCCCGCCAAGGAGGCCCCCGGCCGGAAGGTGTCCGTACGGTCCATCCTGACCACCCGGGGGGTCGCCTCCGGCATGTTCATCAGCCTCGCCGTGCTCTCCGCCACCGACATCCTCACCGCCTATCTGCCGGTCGTCGGTGAACAGCGCGGCATCTCGCCCGCGGTCGTCGGGGTGCTGCTCAGCCTGCGTGCCGCCGCCACCGTGGCCTGCCGGCTCGCCATGACCCCGATGATCCGGCTGATGGGCCGCACCGTGCTGATGGCCGTCAGCTGTCTGGGCGCCGCACTGCTGTGCGCGGGCATCGCCCTGCCGGTGCCCGCCTGGGCGCTCGGGGTGCTGCTGGCCGGCCTCGGCTTCTGCCTCGGCGTCGGACAGCCGCTGTCGATGACGACCGTCGTCCAGGCCGCCCCGGAGGCGGCGCGCAGCACGGCCCTCGCGCTGCGGCTGACCGGCAACCGGCTCGGCCAGGTCGCCGCGCCCGCCTCCGCCGGTGTGCTCGCGGGGCTCGCGGGCACGGCCGCCCCCTTCGTCATGCTGGGCGGGCTGCTCCTGATATCGGCGGGCATAGCCGTCCGGCCGCTGCGCGGGCGCCCGGCCACCGAGCCCGGCGAGCCCGGCGAGCCCGGCGAGCTCACCGAGCCCGGCGAGGCCCGGCCCGCGCTCAGGGAGCGGCGTACGGAGGGCACTTCGGCCTCGCGGGGCGCGGGACACCCACCCCGGTGAGACGGCGGGGGGACGACGGTGAGCCGGGTCAGGGGCGCTGACGGTGAGCCGGGTCAGGGCCGCTCGCCGTCGACCATGCCCAGCCACGGCTCACAGGCCTTCCCGAACGGTTCGGCGCGCCCGCCGACCGCGTCCATCAGCCACCGCGCCGCCGCCTCGGCCTCCGCGATGACCTCCGCCGGATAGCCGTACCGCACCTGGTGCTCGGCGAACTCGTCCTCGTCGTCCAGCAGGGTCCTGCCGTCCCGCTTGCGGATCACATCGAGGTCCAGGTCCACCATCGTGACCTCGTGGGAGGAGACCCACTTCGCAGGCGTGGCGATATCGCAGTAGATCTCGGTGTCCCGGGGCGGGGCGTTGAACACCGCGGTCCACCACGCCTCGCGCGGGAAGAGGATCACATGCGCGCAGGCGAGCGGCACCATCGGGCCGAATCCCTTGCGCATGAACGTCCCGCCGGGCAGCCCCAGCCAGACGCCGTGGTCGTCCTCGCCCAGCCTGCGCATCCGCAGGTTCCAGTGCAAAGTGCCGTCGTACTTGGTGTAGTTCACGGATACGAGATCGGCCATGAGCCGATCCTAAGCGGTGCCGGAGGGGCATGACGCCTACCATCGGTGTGATGGAGACCCCCGTATCACCGTCGAAGACCTCCCGGGAGGGGCCGCGGGACAGGCCGGTGCCGGATGCGGGGAGCGAGGACTTCCTCGTCCACCGTGAACTGCTCTTCTCCATCGTCTACAACATGCTCGGCACGGTCACCGACACCGAGGACGTGGTCCAGGAGACCTGGCTGTCCTGGGCCGCGGTCCAGGACCGGGAGATCGCCCACCCCCGGGCCTATCTGGTGCGCATCGCCGTCAACCACGCGCTCACCCAGATGCGCCGCGCCCGCCGGAGCCGGGAGAGCTATATCGGCCCCTGGCTGCCCGAGCCCGTGCTGACCGGACCGGACACCCCCGACACCGCGATCCGCACCGAATCGGTGTCCCTGGCGATGCTGGTGGTCCTGGAGACCCTGACCCCCTTGCAGCGCGCGGTGTTCGTGCTGCGCGAGGCGTTCGCCTACGACCACGCGGAGATCGCCGCGATCCTGGGCCGCAGCTCCGCCGCCGTCCGCCAGCTCGCCCACCGCGCCAAGGAGCGCGTCGAGGCCCGGCGGCCGCGCTACGACCTCGACCGCGGCACCCAGCGGATCGTCACCGAGCGGTTCCTCGACGCGGCCCTCGGCGGCGATCTCGACGCCCTGATGGACGTCCTGGCCCCGGAGGTGGTCATGTGGAGCGACGGCGGGGGCAAGCGCCGTGCCGCCCTCCGCGTGGTCGAGGGCCGGGACAAGGTGGCCCGCCTGGTGGCCGGCGTCAGCGCGCAGCTGCCCACCTTCGCCCTGCGGCCGGTGCAGCTCAACGGGGGCCCGGGGGTGGTCCTGTTCGCCGGCGGGACGCTCTACGCGGCCGCCGCGCTCGACCCCGCGCCGGGCGGCGACCGGGTGCGCGGCATCTACGGTCTGGTCAACCCGGACAAGCTGGCCAAACTCGCCGAGACCGTCCGGCCCGGCTGAAAGACTGACCCCATGACAGAGCTGAACGGGGAACCGGCGGGAATCCGCGAGCTGACGGCGCTGGCCATGACCAACTACGGCCACTTCACCACCATGCGGGTGGAGGACGGCCGGGTACGCGGGCTGTCCCTCCATCTGGACCGGCTGGTACGGGACTGCGGGGTGCTGTTCGGCACCGCACCGGACCGGGACCGGATCCGCGAACTGGCCCGGCGCGCCGTCGCGGACGCCACCGGGCCGCTCACCGTCCGGGTGACCGTGTACGACCCCGACCTCGGACTGGAGCGGCCCGGGGCCGAGGCCCGGCCGGGGATCCTGGTCACCACCCGGCCGGCCGCCGCCCCCTCGCTGCCACCGCTGAGCGTGCGCACCGCACCGCACCGCCGGGACCTGCCGGAGGTCAAACACGTCGGGCTGTTCGGGCTGTTGCGGCTGCGCCGCCTCGCCCAGCTCGACGGCTATGACGATGTGCTGCTGACGGACGAGCGGGGCGCGGTGTCCGAGGGCGCGACCTGGAACGTGGGGTTCTTCGACGGCGAGCGCCTGCTGTGGCCGGAGGCCGAGTGCCTGCCCGGGGTCACCCAGGAACTGCTCCGCCGCGGCCACGGCGGCCCGCAGCGCACCGAGCGGATCGACGGTGGCCGGTTCGGCGGGCTGCGCGCGGCGTTCGCGCTCAACGCGGGGGTGGGGGTCCGGGCGATCCGGTCGATCGACGGGGTGGAGTTCGACCCGGAGCATTCCGTTCTGGACGCGCTGCGTGAGGAGTACGCCGCGACGGAAGCGGAACCGCTGTAGGCAGGGGACCGAGTCGCCTGCGGCGGGCCGTCCCCTCCCCGCCCCTTCCCGAACTGGGGCTCCGCCCCAGCCCCCGACCCTGGGGCTCCGCCCCAGCCCCCGACCCTGGGGCTCTGCCCCGGGCCCCGACCCTGGGGCTCTGCCCCGGGCCCCGACCCTGGGGCTCTGCCCTGGGCCCCGACCTCGGGGCTCTGCCCTGGGCCCCGACCCTGGGGCTCTGCCCTGGGCCCCGACCCTGGGGCTCTGCCCTGGGCCCCGACCTCGGGGCTCTGCCCTGGGCCCCGACCTCGGGGCTCTGCCCTGGGCCCCGACCTCGGGGCTCTGCCCCGGGCCCCGACCTCGGGGCTCTGCCCCGGCCCCCGACCCTGGGGCTCTGCCCCGGACCCCTGACCCCGGGCCTGGGGCGCTGGCCCTGGCTCCCGACCCGGGGCTCCGCCCGAGACTCCGGGTCCGGGGCTCTGGCCCTGACTCCGGGCTCGGGGCTCTGCCCCCACACTCGGGGTCCGGGGCTCTGTCCCAGTCCCCGAACGCGGGGCTCTGGCCCTGACTCCGGGCCTGGGGCTCCGCCTCTGACTGCGGATCCGGCGTCTGCCCCAGCCCTGAACTTGGGGCTCAGCCTCTGACTGCGGATCCGGCGTCTGCCCCAGCCCTCGAACCTGGGGCTCCGCCCCGGCCCCCGACCCCGGGGCTCTGGCCCTGACCTCGGGGGCTCTGCCCCAGTCCCCGAACTCGGGGCTCCGCCCCAGCCCCCGACCCCGGGGCTCTGCCCCAGACCTCGGACCCGGGGCTCTGGCCCTCGCATCGGGCTGGCCCTGCCCCAGACCCCGCAGTGAGGCTCGCCCCCAGGCCCCCAGGCCCCCAGGCCCCCAGGCCCCCAGGCCCCCAGGCCCCGGGGTCCAGGGGCGGGAGCCCCTGGTTGTGGGAAGGGGCGGGGAGGGGGAACAGCCCGTCGCAGGCCGGCCGCGTGCGGCGGGTCCGCCGCCCGGGTGGGTCGGGCGGTGGGCCCGTGAGCCGCAATACGCGTGGCCGGTCAGCCCGTGAGGGCCCGGTCGCCGTCGCGCCGCGGTGCCGCCGCCGCGGGCTCCTCCCGCAGGCCGTACCGGCTGTGCAGCCGACGCAGCGGGGCCGGGGCCCACCAGGTGGCGCGTCCGCCCAGCCGCATCGCGGCCGGCAGCACGGCCCCGCGGATGAGCGTCGCGTCCATCAGGACGGCCAGCGGCAGCCCGATCCCGTACGCCTTCACCAGCGAGATGCCGGAGACGGTGAACGCCAGGAAGACCACCGAGATCGCCACCGCCGCCGCCGTCACGATGCGCCCGGTGCGCTCCAGCCCCCGGGCCACCGCGGCCGTCGGCGAACCGGTCAGCTCGTACTCCTCCCGCATCCGGGACAGCAGGAAGACCTGATAGTCCATCGCGAGCCCGAAGGCGAGGCCGAAGAGCATCACCGGGATCGTCGCCGCGATATTGCCGGTCGGGGTGAAGTCGCCGAACAGCCCCGCGAGATGGCCGTCCTGGAAGACCCACACCAGCGCGCCGAAGGTGGCCGTCAGGCTCAGCGCGCTGAGCACCAGCGCGAGGAACGGCAGCATGACGCTGCCGGTCACCAGGAACAGCAGCACCAGCATGGTCAGCAGCACCGTGCCCAGCGCGTACGGAAGCCACTTCTCCAGCGCCGAGGCGGCGTCGTGGTTGGTGGCCGCGGCCCCGCCCACCAGCGCCTCGAACGGCGCCTTCTGCGACCGGATCTCGCCGACCAGCCGGTCCGCGTCGTCCGCGCTGGCCGTCTCCGGCACCACGGAGAAGTAGACGGCGTCGCCCGAGGCGAAGCGCGCGTACCGCTGATCGGGCGGGGCGGCCTGCCGGCCCTCGGCGTAGGCGCCGGTGGCGGTGCGGACCGCGGCCACGTGCGGCAGCTGGGAGAGCCGCTTGGCGTACGCGCCGACGGCCGCCCGGTCGGTGCCCCCCTCGGGCGCCACGACCTGCAGCGCGTTCTGCTCACTGCTGTCGAACTCGGCGCGTACGGTGTCGGCGACCTGACGGGCCGACGAGGACGAGGGCATCACCCGCTCGTCCGGCATGCCGAGGTTGATGCCGAGGAACGGCGCGCCGAGCAGCAGCAGGAACGCGGTCACGATGGTCACGATCGGCACCGGGCGCCGCATCACGGTGGTGGCCAGCCGGTGCCAGAAGCCGCTCTCCACGCTCCGGCCGGCGGCGTCGGTGCCCGTCCCGCCGGTCGCCGTGGTCGCCGCGGTCCGGCGTCGGCGGAACACCCGCCCCTTCTCGATCCGGTCGCCGAGCAGGGCGAGCAGGGCCGGCAGCACGATGAGCGAGGCCGCGCCGGACAACAGCGCGGTGAGCGCCCCCGCATAGCCCATGGAGCGGACGGCCTGCAGCGGGAACCAGGCCATGGCGAGGGACGAGACGGCGACGGTCAGCGCCGAGAAGGTCACCGTGCGCCCCGCGGAGGTCAGCATCGCCCGGATGGCGTCCGGCGGGGCGAGCCCCGACCGCAGCTCCTCGCGGTAGCGGCTGACCATCAGCAGGCTGTAGTCGATGGCCAGGCCCAGGCCCAGCAGGGTCACCACGCTCGCCGCGAGCGAGCCGACCGTCGTGACGCTCGCCAGGATCCACGTCAGCCCCATCGTCAGCATCATCGCCACCAGGGCGACGGCCAGCGGCAGCGCCGCGGCCACCACGCTGCCGAAGATGAACACCAGCGCGACCAGGGTGATCGGGATGGCGACCGTCTCACCGGTGGTGGCGTCCTTCTGACCCTGCTCCAGCAGCTCCCGCTGGAACTTCGTATAGCCGCCGAACGTCACCTCAAGACCGTCCCGCGTGCCCTGGTAGCGGTCCGCCAGCTCGGCGACGCGCTTTTGCGACGCGGTGTCGTCCCCGGTGACCGTCCCCATGATCAGGGCCTTGTGGCCGCTCCTGCCGCGCAGCTGCGGGGCCTTGCCGGTGGTCCAGTAGGAGCTGACGTTCGCCACTCCGGGTTCCCCGCTCAGCTTGCGGGTGAGCTCGGTGCCGGCCGCCGTCACCGACGGATCGTCGACCCGCCCCTTCGAGGTCACCAGCAGCGTGAGATTGGGCAGCCCCTGCCCGAACCTCTTGTCCAGCGCGGTGATCGCCCGCGAGGACTCGGACTTCGGATCGTCGAAACCACCCGCCGTCAGCTTGTCGAACAATGTCGTACTCGCCACCCCGCCGATCACGGCGAGCAGCAGGCCGACGACCAACACCGCCAGGCGTTTCCGCACGACGAAACCGGCCAGTCTGTCCAGCATTCCCTCTTCCTTCCTCAAGCGCACGGCGTCTGGAATCCCGTCCAGCACGGCGTCCGGATTTCCGTTGCGGCATCCCAGACGCCGAGCCCCGCCCGGATGTGACATCGGTGGGCCGCGACCGCTCCCCGAGCGGCCGTCAGGACCGGCCCCCGGGGCCTCGAACCGCCCGGTCCACCAGCAGATCGGCCACCCCCGGATAGTTCGCCGGGTCCAGCAGGGCGGCCAGCTCCTCCGCCCGGAAACGGCCCGCGAGTTCGGGAGCGGCGGCCAGCACCTCGCCCAGCGTCCGCCCGCCGCGCGCCGCCTCCGCCGACGCCCGGCTCATCAGCTCCTTCGCGGGCCCCTTGCCCAGTACCGGGGTCAGCACCGCGGCCAGCCGCTCCGAGACGATCAGTCCGCCGGTCAGCCCCAGATGGGCGCGCATCCGGTCCGGGAAGACGGCCAGCCCCTCGACCAGTTCGACGGCCGTATGCGCCGCCCCGCCCGTCAGCCGCAGACACTCGCGCAGCGGAAGCCATTCGGCGTGCCACGCCCCGGCCGACCGCTCGTCCTCCGCGAGCATGCACCCCATGACCGCGCTCGCCAGCGCCGGAACCTGCAGTGCCGCCGAGCGCACCAGGGTGGCCAGGGCGGGGTTGCGCTTGTGCGGCATCGCGGAGGACACCCCGCGCCCCTCGGCGGCGGGCTCGGCGACCTCGCCGGTCTCGGTGCGCGACAGCAGCTGTACGTCCACCGCGATCTTGCCGAGCGCGCCGGTGGCCAGGGCCAGTTGGGCGGTGAGCCCCGCGACCGGCGTACGGGCGGTGTGCCAGGGCAGGACGGGCTCGTTCAGCCCGACCTGCGCGGCGAACTCCGCCATCAGCCGCTCCGCGAACTCCCTGGGCCCCGGCGCCCCGGGCCGGGTCCGCCGGTCCAGCAGGGCGTACTCGGTGTACCCCGCCAGCGTGCCCGCCGCGCCGCCGAGCTGGACCGGCAGCTCGTGGTCGCGGATGCGGGCCAGCCGGGCCGCCGCCTCCTTCACGCCACCCAGCCAGCCCGCCGCCTTCAGACCGAAGGTGGTGGGCACGGCGTGCAGGGCGAGCGTACGGCCGGGCATGAGCGTCTCCCGGTGTGCCACGGCCAGTTCACGCAGCGCCCGCGCGATCCGCTCCAGGTCGGCCACCAGGGGCCCGAGGGTTCTGCGGGCCACCAGCATGGCGGCGGTGTCCATGATGTCCTGGCTGGTCGAGCCCCGGTGCACATACTCCGCGGCGGCCGGATCCTCGGCGGCCACCAGCGCGGTGAACGCCCGGACCAGCGCCACCACCGGGTTGGCCGCGCCCCGGGCGAGCCGGGCGATCTCCACGATGTCCAGGTGCTCGGCCCGGGCGAGCGCGGTGATGGTGCGGGCCGCCGCCTCGGGCACCAGGCCCAGCCGCGCCTGCGCGCGCACCAGGCCCGTCTCCGCGTCCAGCATCGCCTGCAGCCAGGCGCCGTCCGACGTGGTCGCCTCGGCCGGGGTGCCGGCCCGGGCGGGGCTCAGCAGACCCGCGTCGGCATGGCGCGGGGCGTCGTCGGTGGCATCGCACTGGGCGTCGGTCATGGAACGGAAACCTCGATCGTCTCGGGGCCGGTGGGATCGGTGGGATCGCTCGGGTCGGTGAGCGCGTCATCACTCAGCGCCAGCACGGTACGTGCTATCGCGTCGGCATCGGCCAGGATCACGGAGCCGACACCCGGGCGGACGCCCGCCGCCGTGGCCCAGTGGACGGATTCGGTGGGCACACCGAAGGCGAACCGCCGTGGATGCGGTCGGCCGGAGGCGTCCAGCAGGTGGTACGGGCTCGGCCCCACCGCGAGCCCGCCCGTCTCATGGCCGCCCTGCCGGCCGCCGGTGCCCCTCGCCCCGGTGCCGCCGACCACATAGGGTCCGCACTGACCGCTCGCCAGCAGCGCCGACAGCAGCGGATCGGCACTGGAGCGCACATCGGTGCCCGGCAGCCGGGCCTCGATGAGCGTGGTCACCCGCCCCCTCGAGCCGGGAACGGCAAGGGATTCGAGGACGAAGGCCCCCTCCTCGGCGTCGGCGCGTGCCACGGTGCGCGGGCCCAGCACGGTCAGCACGTCCGCATCGATGAGCGCGACCGCCTCCTCGACGCGCCGGGCCGGCGGGCCGATCGACACGAAGGCGTTCAGCGGGGTGTACCAGGCGTCCAGGTCGTCGCGGTGCGAACGGTCCGTCAGCCCGCCGTGGTCCACCACCAGCCGTATCTCGTTGCGCAGATCGCGCAGCACGTCCAGGGCCGCCTTCAGCGGGCCGTGCACATTGCCGGCGCGCGCCGCGTCCAGATCCGCCCGCAGATACTCCAGCAGCCAGGACCGGAACGCCTGGGGCGAACGGAGGCCGTGGGCGGGGCAGGGCCGGGCGATCCGGTCCCAACTCCAGCGCCGGTGAGGGGGAATGCCGCTCTCGGTCAGCAGCCGGTCCTCTTCGGCGCCGCCCTTGGGAGCCGACGGATAGGCGGCGCGCAGCCGGTGCGCGGCCGCCTCCTGCCCCCGGGAGGTGAGGAGCGCGGTGTAGTAGACCGTCTCCACCTCCTTGGAGATCAGCGGCCACAGCTCGGAGCGGAAGTCCAGACCGCCCCGCTCACGGGCGCGCCGCCGCAAACCCCGGATCACCTCCGGGGTCAGCACCAGCGGGAGGTGACGGCCGTGCGGGCCCTTCTGGTTCTCGCCCCGGGAGTGGAACGGCACACCCCGGCGCGAGCCGGCCAGCAGCCGCGGCTCCCGGCCCGACGGCCGGTAGACCAGATGCCCCGCCCGCCGCTCGAACCGCCCGCCCCGGCCCTCGGTGAGCAGTGCCAGGTAGTCGAAGAAGTTCAGCCCCAGCCCCAGCAGGCCCACGGCCTCCCCGGGCCGGATGCCGGACAGGTCCACCTCCGCCGGTCCTGCGGGCGGGAGGTAGCGCAGCCCCCGGGCCTCGGCGAAGGCCGCGTAGGCCGCCTCCCGCGGCGACCGCCGCTGCGGCAGATGGCCCTGGGCCAGCACCACGGCGTGCAGCCCCTCGATACGGGTGCCGTCCTCCAGCACGACGGTCTGCCGGCCGTGCCCCGGACGCTCCTCGAGCCCGACCGCCCGCGAGCGGTGGGACACCGTGCGCACCGACGCCGGCGCGGTGCCCGTCACCCGCCGGTGGACCCACTCCAGATAGTGCCCGTGGAAGGCGCGGGTCGGATACGAGTCGGGGCCCAGGCGCCGCGCCTCGGCGAGGAAGGCCTCGTCGTACCCGACCTCGTCGAGGGCGCCGGTGACGCTCACGAAGCGGGCCCATTCGTACAGACTGGGCCCGGGCCGGACCGGCCCGGCCATCCCCACGGTCTCGTCCGTGAACATGGTGACCTGGCCGGCGACGGTGTTCATGAGCAGCCGGCGGGACTGGCCGGAGCGCCAGACCCGCCCCGCCCCCGGCGGATACGGGTCCACCACATGGACGGTGACCGAAGTGGTGGGCGCCGCCTCGGCGGCGTTCGCGCACAGCCGCTCCAGGACCGAGAGCCCCCGGGGCCCGGCACCGATGAGGCAGACGTCCAGACGTTGCGTGGTCATGGTCATTCTCCGTGGACGAAAGGGGCCCGGGCGCGGCTCAGCCCGATGCCGTGCTGCGGACCGCCGCTTCCTGCTTCTCCTGGCGCGGTGCGCTCCCGGCGGTGGCGAGGCCGTCGGGTGCGCCGGGGACCTCGGCCGGGGGCCGGTTCCAGGCCCACGGTGAGCGGCCCTCCTCGCGGACCTTCCGGTAGAGCAGTACGCAGTAGGTCGCGTCGATGGTCCAGACGGTGAGGAAGAGGAAGATGAACAGGTGGTGGCCCGGGTACATCACCAGCACCGTCCACCCCGCGAAGAACGATCCGATGCCCTTGGCGAGCGCCACGTACATCGACTGCCCGAGCGAGGATCCGCGGCGATGGAGCATGAAGATGAACGACAGGCTCAGGAACACGTTCAGCCCGGTGCCGGTGTAGATGCCGGTGGCGTCCTTGAGCTCATAGGTCGTCATGATGTGAAAGACCGCGGACCACGCGATGACGCCGAAGACCATCCACCGGAAGGTCCGCCGGCTCATCGACGGGTAGTCCTTCCACCCGTAGCGCAGCGTCTGCCGGAGGATGAAGCAGTCGACCAGGAACCAGCTGAGATTGATCGGGCGCTGCACATCGGCCTGGTCCAGGATCAGGGAGAGGGTGAACTCCCAGGCGAGGTTGACCTCGACCACGAAGACGGGAATCCCCACCCGCTTGTCCAGTTTGGCGCGGTAGATGGCGAGCCCGTAGGCCACCAGCCAGCCGGACGCGCACGGGCCCATCAGGATCCAGAACAGCCAACTCGGCCGGTCCGCCTCCGGCAGGGTCACCGGAGCGATGTCCGGGAGATCGAAGAGAGCGGGCGGGAACCACACGGCTAATTACCCCTCGTTCACGGTGGATACGGTCGTCTCGTTGCGTGGCGTTGTGTGCGTGGCGTTGCTGTGCGTGACGTTGCCGCGCGTTGCGCTGCTGTGCGTTGCGCTGCTGTGCGTGTCGCGGGTCAGGTCCACTGCCCGGTGCCGTAGGTGTCGCTCGACCCCAGCAGCTGTTCGCGCAGCTCCCCCCGGCGCACCTTCCAGGTGGCGGTGCGCGGCATCTCGTCCCAGGGGACGAGCCGCGGCTTGTCCAGCTCGGGCAGGCCCCGGCAGGCCCGGTCCCACTCCTGCGGGTCGAGGGCGTCGTCGCGCATGCACAGCACCGGGATCGGCAGCTGCCCGGGGACTCCCAGCACGATCACCTCGGAGGCCCGGTCCAGCCGGTCGAGCAGCGTGGACTCCAGCTCGATGCAGCTCATCCCGGGGATCATGTCGACCTCGCGGTCGATCAGCCGGATGCGGCCGTAGCCCGCGTACTCGCCCAGGTCGCCGGTGTTCCACCAGCGGCCCCGGTCCTTGGCGCGGTGCCGGTCGTCCTCGCCCAGATAGGTCAGACACCGCGACTTGGTCCTGACCATCAGCAGCCCCGGCTTCCCCCGGGACCGTTTGCGGCCCGTCTCCGGGTCCACGACCTTGACCCGGACCAGCGGCGGGAACCCGACGTTGGTGGCGTCATGCGCCCGTGGCTTGTCCGGGCGGACCATGGAGCGGGTGGCCACCCCGGCGGCGATGCCCGCGATCTCCGACTGCCCCACACCCCAGGCCCACAGCGGGAGCCGGGTCCGGGAGGCGCCGAGGAACTTGCGGACCGTCCTCGGGTGCACCGCGTCGAAGGTGCTGATGAAGCGCCGTACGCCCGCGAACAGTTCGGGCCGGGTGTCGGCCAGCTCCTCCCAGTACTGGAAGACGTTCGGGCAGGCCTCCAGCGAGGTGGGCGGGTGCTCGGCCAGCATGCGGGCCACACTGTCCAGCGCCGGATCGGAGAGGATCACCATTTTCCGCGGCCCGCGGAACAGCGTCCCGTTGGTCCAGGACAGATTGCGGTTGTGGGCGAAGGAGATCCCGCTGGCCACCACGTCCACCGGACGGGAGGTCATGAGCGGCAGCCGGTAGGACTCGATGCGGAACGGCACGGCCGCCAGGGTGGTGGCCGGCGAGTGCACCACCAGCTTCGGCACGCCCGTGGTGCCCGAGGTGTGGGTGACCAGCATGGGTTCATTCAGGCCGCGGAACCGCACCGGCGGCCGGGAGCCGTCGCGCACATCGTCGATCCGCAGCGTTCCGCTGGGCAGCCCCGGGCGGTCGGCGCCGACGGCCACCAGGGTCATCCCCGGATCGTCCAGCGGGATACCGGCGGCGGCCATCCGCTCCAGCACCGTCGTGCCCATCACCAGCACCTTCGGGGAGATCCTGGTGAGCAGGGTGCGGATATGCGCGGTCGACCTGATGGGCGCGATCATCACCGGCAGCGCCCCGAGCCGGGCGGCCGCCGCGGCGAGCAGGATGAAGTCGTAGTGGTTCTCCTTGACGATGGCGAGTCGGTCGCCGTGGCGCAGCCCCGCCCCGTGGAGCCAGCTCGCGGCGTCCTCCACCGTCGCCGCCAGGGCGGGCACATCGAAGCGGGTGCCGGCATCCGGGGCGATGTCGAAGGGCCGGTCCAGATGCATGACCGTCGGTTTGCCCCGCTCGGCGGCCCAGTGGAACAACCGGCCTACGTTGACGGGCCGTTGGGAACGCGCCGCCATGCCTCATCTCCTCGTCTAGGGGGTGCGAAACGACTGGGATCGAACGAACGGCTGGGACAGCACGAACGGCTAGGCCAGAAGGAACAGCGCGGGCGCCAGCAGACCCAGAAAGCCCAGGTCGTAGCCGTACAGCCCGAGCTTGCGGGCGGTCAGCCAGCGCCCCCGCACCGGGCCCTCGCGCAGCTGGGCCGTATGGAGGACGGTGGCGGGCAGCAGGGTCAGCAGGGTCCACCACGGCCACGGCGTGGCCAGGGCCAGGACGCAGATCAGCGTGGCCGACACCAGGACGAAGACGACCATGGCGGTCTTGTAGACCCGCGGCCCGGTCGAGGCGGCCAGCGTTCTGCGGCCCACCGAGCGGTCTCCTTCGGCGTCGTTGACGTTGGAGTAGCTGCTCACCATGACCAGCCAGAGCCCCAGCAACAGGCCCACCAGCACCGCGGGGGAGGACCAGTGCCGCTCGACCGCCAGATAGGGGGCCAGCAGCCCGGCGGTGGTGGCCAGGCACAGCAGCGTCTCCGCACCGCCCCGGTGGTAGCTCAGCCGCAGCCCGGCCGAGTACTGCACGCTGAAGAAGAACCCGACCCCGTAGAGGACGTACGCCACCGCCGGAGCCCGCCAGTCCAGCGCCCAGAACGCGCCGATCCCCGCGAGCACCGCGACCGAGGCCGCGCAGGCGATGAACCGCACCGCCTCGCGTTCGGTGACCGCCCCGCTGAGCAGCGGTTTGCCGCGGATGTCGCGTTTGGTGTCACCGGCCTTGTAGTTGCGGGCGTCGCTGCCGTTGCGGAAGCCGACCAGGTCGTCGGTGGCGCAGGTGCAGGTGACGATGCCCATGGAGCCGAGCAGGAACAGCAGCATGGCGGCGGTGGTCCCCGGGCGGTCCCGCGCCTGCGGGCTCAGGGTCAGCCACGCCATGCCCCAGCCGAAGTGGTTCTGGTACACGAAGATCTTCGACAGCCGGAACAGACCGCGCGCCACGTCCCCGCCGCCGCGGGTGCGCGCCGTACTGCGGCTGCCGCTGGTCAGTGAGGTCATGGCCGGCCTCCCCGGGCCGGGGTCCGCTCCCGCGCCAGGCCCACATAGTTCTCGGCGAACCTCCGCGCCGCGGCGGGGGAGTTCACCACGGCCTCGAGCCGGGCGTCCTGCAGCCGCCCGTCGAACACCCGGCCCTCCGGGGGCCGGTGCAGCAGCCCCGACATCCAGTCGGAGAACTCCTGCGCCTGCCAGACCCCGGGCAGACAGGCGGCCGAATAGCCGTCCAGCGCGGTGCGGTCGCCGCTCGCGTAGAACTCCGCGAAGGCGGTGGCGAGCACCTTGATGTCCGCCACGGCGAGATTGAGCCCCTTGGCCGCGGTCGGCGGCACGATATGCGCGGCGTCACCGGCCAGGAACAGCCGCCCGTAACTCATCGGCTCGGTGACGAAGCCGCGGAGCGCCACACAGCTCTTCTCCAGGACCGGCCCCTCGGCCAGTTCGGGGGCGCCGTCGATGTCCAGCCGGGTGTGCAGCTCCTTCCAGATCCGCTCATCGGGCCAGTTCTCCACCCGCTCACCGGCCTCCACCTGCAGATAGAGCCGGCTCACCGCGGGCGAGCGCATGCTGTGCAGCGCGAAGCCCCGGCTGTGCACCGCGTAGATCAGCTCCTCGGCGGCGGGCGGGGCCTCGGCCAGCACGCCGAGCCAGGCGTAGGGATAGGCGCGCTCGTAGGTGGCGAACGTTCCGGTCGGCACGGACCGGCGGGAGACCCCGTGGAATCCGTCGCAGCCCGCGACGAAGTCGCAGCCGATCTCCACCGGTTCGCCCGCCACCGTGCACCGCACGGTCGGCGTGTCCGTGTCCAGACCCAGGGGTTCGGCATCGGGAACGTCGAACCACAGCCGCGCCCCGGCCGCCGTCCTGGCCCGGATCAGGTCCTTCACCAGCTCCTGCTGGCCGTACATGTGGACGGTCCGGCCGGTCAGCTCGGTGAAGGGCATCCGGTGGGCGCGCGAGCCGAACCGGAAGACGAAGCCCTCGTGGACCAGCCCCTCGCGCTCCAGCCGGTCCGCCAGACCGGCCTCGCGCAGGAAGTCCACGGTGCCGCCTTCCAGCAGCCCGGCCCGCACCCGCTTCTCCACGTACTCCCGGCTCCGCCGCTCCAGCACGATCGAGTCCACGCCGGACCGCTGGAGCAGATGGGAGAGCAGCAGTCCGCCGGGTCCCGCCCCGACGATCGCGACCTGCGTGTTCAGGCGTTTCACCGATGTCCCCTTCACAGCACGCTGACGGTGGGGGACTCGGCGGCGTCCTGCGGGCCGGCCTCCTCGGCCAGGCGCATGGCCTCCTCGATGAGGGTCTCCACGATCTTGCTTTCGGGGACGGTCTTGATGACCTTGCCCTTGACGAAGATCTGGCCCTTGCCATTGCCCGAGGCGACACCGAGATCGGCCTCCCGGGCCTCGCCGGGGCCGTTGACCACACATCCCATCACCGCGACCCGCAGCGGCACTTCCATGCCCTCGAGTCCCGCGGTGACCTGGTCGGCCAGCTTGTACACATCCACCTGGGCCCGGCCGCAGGAGGGACAGGAGACGATCTCCAGCTTGCGCGGCCGCAGATTGAGCGACTGCAGGATCTGCGTGCCGACCTTCACCTCCTCCATCGGAGGCGCCGACAGCGACACCCGGATGGTGTCGCCGATGCCCTGCCGCAGCAGCGCGCCGAAGGCCACCGCGGACTTGATGGTGCCCTGGAACGCGGGGCCCGCCTCGGTCACCCCCAGGTGCAGCGGATAGTCGCAGGACTCGGCGAGCAGCTCATAGGCGCGCACCATGACCACCGGATCGTTGTGCTTCACCGAGATCTTCAGGTCGTGGAAGTCGTGTTCGGCGAAGAGCTCCGCCTCCCACAGCGCCGATTCCACCAGCGCCTCGGGGGTGGCCTTGCCGTGCTTGGCCATCAGCCGCGCGTCCAGTGAGCCGGCGTTCACCCCGATACGGATCGGGGTGCCGTGGTCCTTCGCCGCCCGGGCGATCTCCTTGACCTTGTCGTCGAACTTCTTGATGTTCCCCGGATTCACCCGCACCGCCGCACATCCCGCCTCGATGGCGGCGAACACGTACTTGGGCTGGAAGTGGATGTCGGCGATCACCGGGATCTTGGACTTGCGGGCGATCTGCGGCAGGGCGTCGGCGTCGTCCTGGCTGGGGCAGGCCACCCGCACGATGTCACAGCCGGTCGCGGTCAGCTCGGCGATCTGCTGCAGGGTGGCGTTGACATCTGCGGTGACGGTGGTCGTCATGGACTGTACGGAGACGGGGAAGTCGCTGCCGACCCCCACCGTGCCCACGCCGAGCTGACGGGTGACGCGGCGCTTGCCGAGCACCGGTGGCGGCGCGGCGGGCAGGCCGAGATCGACGGTCATCGGGAATCCTCCTTGAGCGCCCGGACACCCGGCGCACGGTCGGCCGCGATCCGCGACCGGATGGAACGGGCGAGGTCTTCGGGGCGCAGGCCGCAATCGGCGAGGATCTCGGCGCGTTTGCCGTGGTCCAGGAAGCGCTGCGGAATCCCGAAGCCGGACACCGGGGCCGGGACACCGGCATCCCGCAACTCCTGGGCGAGCAGCGAGCCGTAGCCCCCGACGCGCAGGTTGTCCTCGACGGTGACGACGAGCCGGTACTGCTCCGCCAGCTTGATCAGGGACGGGCTGACCGGTTTGATCCAGCCGGGGTCCACCACCGTGACGCCCAGCCCCTCCTCGGTGAGCCGGCGCGCCGCCTCGCGGGCCGTCGCGGCCATGGCGCCCACGGACACCAGCAGGACATCGTCGCCCGGGGAGCGGTGCAGCACATCGATGCCGTCGTGCTGGTCGACGGCGGGGAGGTCGGGCCCCACCGGCCCCTTGGGGAACCGGATGGCGCTGGGGCCGTCGGTGACCGCCACCGCCTCGCGCAGCGCGCCGCGCAAGGTGGCCCCGTCGCGGGGCGCCGCGACCCTGAGGCCGGGCACGATCCCGAGCACCGACAGATCCCACATGCCGTTGTGGGAGGCCCCGTCGTCACCGGTGACCCCGGCCCGGTCGAGGACGAACACCACGGGACAGGAGTGCAGAGCCACGTCCATCAGCAGCTGGTCGAAGCCGCGGCCCAGGAACGTGGAGTACACGGCCACCACCGGCACCATCCCGGCCATGGCCAGCCCGGCGGCCGAGGTGACCGCGTGCTGTTCGGCGATGCCCACGTCGAAGACCCGGTCGGGGAACTCCTCGGCGTACGCGGCGAGCCCGGTGGGCCGCAGCATCGCCGCCGTCACCGCCACCACCTCGGGGCGCTCACGGCCGATCTCGACCAGCTCCGCGCCGAAGACCGAGGTCCAGGACGGGCCGGAGGAGCCCAGCGGTTCGCCGGTCGCCGGGTCGCTCGCGCCGATCGCGTGGTGGTGGTCGTGCTCATCGGCCTCCGCGCGCCGGTAGCCGTGGCCCTTACGGGTCAGGCAGTGCACCACGACCGGCCCGCCGAACCCCGCGGCCTGCCGCAGGGCGGCCTCCACCGCCGCGATGTCATGTCCGTCGACCGGCCCGAGGTACTTCAGGCCCAGGTCGGCGAAGAGCCCCTGCGGGGCGAGCATGTCCTTCAGCCCCGCCTTGACCGCGTGCAGCGCCTCGTAGAGCTTGGGGGTCTGCCGCAGCTGGTGCTTGGACCACTCCAGGAACCGCTCGTAGTCGGGGGAGGTGCGCAGGCCCGCCAGATAGGTGGCGAGGCCGCCGGTGGTCGGTGCGTAGGAACGGCCGTTGTCGTTCACCACGATGACGACGGGACGGTCCGGGGCGCCCGAGATGTTGTTCAGCGCCTCCCAGGCCATGCCGCCGGTCAGCGCCCCGTCCCCGATGACGGCCACCACCGCGCGGTCGCTCTGGCCGCGCAACCGGAACCCCTTGGCCAGGCCGTCCGCGTAGGACAGGACGGTGGAGGCGTGGCTGTTCTCGATGGTGTCGTGCTCGGACTCCGCCCGGCAGGGGTAGCCGGACAGGCCGCCCTTCTGCCGGAGCCGGTCGAAACCCTCCCGGCGCCCGGTGAGGATCTTGTGTACGTACGCCTGGTGCCCGGTGTCCCACAGGATGCGGTCCCGCGGGGAGTCGAAGACGCGGTGCAGGGCGATGGTGAGTTCGACGGTGCCCAGGTTGGGCCCCAGGTGCCCGCCGGTCCGCAGCACCTTGTCGATGAGGAAATGCCTGATCTCATCGGCGAGGCCGGTCAGTTGGCCGGCGTCCAGGCGCTTGATGTCGGCGGGACCGTGGATGGTCTCCAGCAGTGTCATCCGGGTTCCTTCCCTCCGCGTCGGTGCCGCCACCGGGTGCGGTCGCTGTCGGTGCGCATCGGCCGTCCTCACGCGTTCCGGTAGGCGACCTCGTGGGCCATGGCGGCGAGCTCCTCCCGCCACTCCGGCTCCAGCGGGGCGGCGGCGATGGCGCGGCAGGCCCGCTCCACGAGCCCGTCGATGTGCTTCTCGACGTCGTCGCGCACGCCCGTCTCGATCAGCAGCTCCCGCAGGTGGTCGGCGCCCCGCAGCTGAGCGGGCACCAGCTCCCGGATGTGGGCGTTGCGCTGGATGGCCAGGGCCATCAGCAGCGTCATCTTGTGCTGCTCGAAGTCCAGACCGCTCGGCTTGCCGGTGACCTCGGAGTCCCCGAAGGCGTCCAGGAGGTCGTCGCGCAGCTGGAACGCCTCCCCGAGCGCGGCCCCGTACTCCTCGAAGGCCGGCGCCGCGTCGGCGCGGCCGGCCACCGCGGCGCCCAGGACCAGCGGGCGGTGGATGGTGTACCGGCCGGACTTGGCGATGGCGATCCACCGCGAGGTCTCCGGGTCGGGCTCGAACTCCACGGACGCCGCGACGTCCATGTACTGGCCGATGATCAGCTCCGAGCGCAGCAGATGCCACTCGGCGGCGACCGCGGGCTCCACCTGGGCCATGATCTCGTCGGAGTAGACCAGGGCCAGATCGCCCGCGAGGATCGCGACGTTCTCCCCGAACCGCTCCGCCGTGCCCTGCCAGCCGCGCTCGCGGTGCAGCGCGGCCTGGCTGGTGTGCACGGTCGGCGCGCCGCGGCGCACCGCGGACTCGTCCATCACATCGTCATGGATCAGCGCGCAGGCGTGGAGCAGCTCCAGCGCGGCGGCGACGGGAATGACGCGGTGGTCCTCCGGATCGCCGCCGGCGGCCAGATAGCCGCTCAGGCAGAACGCCGGGCGCATGCGCTTGCCGCCCGCGTTGACCAGGTCGGCGATCCCGTCGATGGGGACGCTGGAGCGCGGGTCCAGCGCGTGCCACCGGTCGTATTCCGCGGACAGGAAGGTGCGCAGCCGCTCCTCGACCCGGGGCAGCAGGCTCATCAGCGCCGTGCGGGCGGTGGTGGCCGGGGCCGAGGCGGGGCGGGGGGTCGCCATCACATGGGCAGTCACATCGTCCTCCTTGGGGTTCCGGCCGGTGCGTCCGGTGGGACCGTCGACCAGGCGTCGTCGAGCCGTTCCCGGTCGTCGGACCGGATGCCGTCGGTGAGCTGCAGGGGCATGGAGAAGACCACGTCCTCGACGGCCGTGGACTCGATCTCGACCTCGTCATGGCCGAACTCGGCCAGCCGGTCGAGGAGTTGGTGGACGAGGGCGTCCGGGACGCTGGCGCCGGAGCTGACGCCGACGGTGGCCACGCCCTCCAGCCAGCCGCCGTCCAGCCGGGAGACGTCCGGGACCAGCTGGGCGGGGGTGCCGGCCTCGCGGGCGACATCGACCATCCGCTGGGAGTTGCTGGAGTTCTCCGAGCCGACGACCAGCACCAGATCGGCCTGCCGGGCAAGGGACTTGATGCCGTTCTGCCGGTTCTGGCTGGCGTAGCAGATGGTGTCGGTCCCGGGGCCGACGATGTCGTCGAACCGCTCGGTGAGGGCGCGGACGATGCCGGCCGTCTCGTCCACCGACAAGGTGGTCTGGGTCAGATAGGCCACCGGGGTGTCCCGGGGCAGGTCCAGCCGTTCGACGTCCTCGACGGTTTCGACGACCAGGGTCTCGCGCGGCGCTTCCCCGCGAGTGCCTTCCGTTTCCTCGTGTTCCTGGTGCCCCACCAGCAGCAGGACCCGGCCGTCCCGGACCACCCGGCGCGCCTGCTGGTGGACCTTGGCCACCAGAGGGCAGGTGGCGTCGATGACCTGCAGGTTCCTATCGGCCGCACCGGCGCGGACCGCGGGCGAGACACCGTGTGCGGAAAAGAGGCACACCGCCCCTTCGGGAACGTCGAATTCCGATTCCACAAAGCGTGCGCCCTTGCGCTCCAGGAGGCCGACGACGTAGTGGTTGTGGACGATCTGTTTTCGAACATAAATAGGCGGGCCGTATACCTCGAGCGCCCGCTCCACCATGGCAATGGCGCGGCGGACCCCCGCGCAGAAACCGCGGGGTTCGGCGAGGATGACGCGTTTGCGGGGCGCACTCGTATCGGAGTGCGAGGGCTTCGTGCTTAAGTGCATGACGTATTGCTCCAACGCCGGCATGCGGCTCGGATGTGAATGGACGCGTCGCTGGGTGGCCATGCCGCAGCGGGCGGGCATGGCTTTGTCCTGGCGTTTGCGGATGGCTGTCGAAGGGTCGGCGGCCTTGGGGTCAGCAATGCTCACACGGGCATGAAGGCCCATCTGACCTGGGAAGTTGCCGAGAAAGCCACTGCCAGGAGGCGCGGCGTTATGGACGTTCTCCGGAAGCCGGTGCGCGGAGACGATTCGATCGAAGAGACATTCACTTACCCCCGTAAGTGTCATTTGACAGCTGCGTCATCCGAAGCAGTTTCCCCCGTCGGATATGCGCAGGTCGAAAACACTATAGAAGGCGCGACCGAGTGCAAGACTTACGCATGTGACCTTCGTCACGTTCCGAAATGCGGGCGGAACTGTCGCTTACGGTTGCGGGCGATTGCTAGGCTCCCTGCCGCGCTGATTCGACATGTCGTCGACGTGCGCAACGGGGGCTCTGAGCCGGAAATTCCGGTAGTAACCGCTGGTAAACCCTTCCGGGTGGACGGAGAAATCCACCCGAAGGCGTGACGGACGTATATCCAGCTTTTCTATACTCGCTGGTCGCGGTTTTGCGGCCGGGAGCGGGTGCGTCTGTTTCCTCGGTTCCGTCGACCCGTCCGGCCCGCCGGACCGGGAGTCCCCACAGATGTCCCGCGCCGCCGCGGCGCTTCAGTCGAAGTCGCGGCGCTCCAGCGGGATGTGTCCGGCTCGACCAGTGGAGGCTTCCTCACATGACCGCTCCCGGCCCGACCGCGGAGAAGGTGACCGCTCAGCAGCCGCCGTGGCCCGACCCGGACCGGCTCGAGGAGGTCCGGCACGCCCTGAGCGGCCGCCCCCCGCTGATTCCCCCCGAGGAGGCCGGCGAGCTGACCCGGCGGATGGCCGGGGTGCAGCGCGGGGAGGCGGTGGTCCTCCAGGGCGGGGACTGCGCCGAACTGTTCGCCGATACCGCGCCCCCCGTGGTGCGGCGCAAGCTGGGGCAGCTGCGCGAGCTGTCCGCGGAGATCCGGACCGGGCTGGGACTTCCGGTGGTGACGATGGGGCGCATCGCGGGCCAGTACGCCAAGCCCCGGTCGCTGCCGTACGAACCGCTCCCCGACGGGACCGCCCTGCCCGTCTACCGGGGGGACGCGGTCAACGGCGCCGCCGCCGACCCCCGCGCCCGGATCCCCGACCCGGACCGGCTGCTCACCGCCTACGACCGCGCGGCCGCCGTCCTGTCCACGATGCGGGACGAACAGACGGCACACGGCGCGGCCGAACGGATCTTCGCCTCCCATGAACTGCTGCTGCTCGCCTACGAGTTACCTCTGCTCCGCGCCGCCGACGGCGGTGGCCACGCCTCCTCCGTCCACTTCGGCTGGATCGGCGAGCGGACCAGGGACCCCGAGGGCGCGCACATCCGGCTGGCCGCCTCGATCCGCAACCCGGTCGGCGTCAAGGTCGGGCCGTCCGCGACCCCCGCGGACCTGGTGGAGCTGGCGCAGCTGCTCAACCCCGAGCGGCTGCCCGGCCGGCTGACCTTCATCGTGCGCATGGGCGCGGACCGGATCACGTGGCTGCTGCCGCCGCTGGTCGAGGCGGTCGCGGAGACCGGGATCCCGGTGGTCTGGCTGACCGACCCCATGCACGGCAACACGATCCGCTCCGGAAGCGGTCACAAGACCCGATCCCTGCGGGCGATCCTCGACGAGGTCGCCGCGTTCCACCGGATCCTGCGGGACCGCCGTCAGTGGCCCGGCGGGCTGCACCTGGAGATGACACCGGAACCGGTCACCGAATGCCTCGCCCGTCCCGAGGACGCCGGGACCGCCGCCTTCCCCCGGTACCGGTCTCCCTGTGACCCCCGGCTGAACCCCGAGCAGGCCGCCGAAACGGTCCACGCGTTCACCGCCTTGCTCCGCACGGCGTGAACCGTGCCCGTCATCCTTAAGTTCCGATAGGTTCGAGGTTTCGATGCGCACGCTGCTGGTAGACAACTACGACTCGTTCACCTACAACCTGTTCCACTACCTGGCCGAGGTCAACGGCCGGGAGCCCGAGGTGATCCGGCACGACGACCCCGGCTGGAAGCCCGAGATGCTGCGGGACTTCGACAACGTCGTCATCTCCCCCGGGCCCGGCAGCCCCGAGCGCCCGGCCGACTTCGGCGTCTGCCGCGACATCATCCTCGACGGCGCCCTGCCGCTGCTCGGCGTCTGCCTCGGCCACCAGGGGGTGGGCCTGCTCAGCGGCGCCCGGGTGGTCCGGGCCCCGGAGCCCCGGCACGGCCGGCTGTCCCGGGTGACGCACGACGGCTCCGGCCTCTTCACCGGGCTGCCCAGCCCCTTCGACGTCGTCCGCTACCACTCGCTGACCGTCACCGACCTGCCCGAGGAGCTGCGGGCCACCGCATGGACCGAGGACGGTGTGCTGATGGGGATCGCCCACCGGGAACGGCCCCTGTGGGGCGTCCAGTTCCACCCCGAATCCATCTGCACCGAGCACGGCCGGCTGCTGCTGGGCAACTTCGCCGGCCTCACCCGCTCCTGGCAGACCGGGCACGGGGTGCGACCGGCGCGGCGGCACGCCCCGCGCTCCCCGCAGAGCGGCGCCGCGCCCACCGCCGCGCCGCGTGCCACCCCGCGGTCCCTGCGGGTGCTGGTGGAGACCCTGCCCACCCGCTGGTCGGACGAGGTCGTCTTCGACCGGCTCTTCCGCGCCGACCGGCACGCCTTCTGGCTGGACAGCAGCGCCGTCGGGGGCGAGCGCGGGCGGTTCTCGATGATGGGGGACGCCTCGGGGCCGCTGGCCCGGGTCGCCACCGCCGACACCTGGGCGGGCACGGTCACCGTCACCGCGGACGGCTCCCGCGAGGTCCTGCACGAGGAGTTCCTGTCCTGGCTGGAGCGCGACCTGCGCGCCGCCCGGGTCGAACTGCCCTCGCTGCCCTTCGACTTCGCCCTCGGCTGGACCGGATACCTCGGGTACGAGCTCAAGGCCGAGTGCGGCGGTGAGCGGACCCACCGCTCCCCGGAGCCCGACGCCGCGATGATCTTCGCGGACCGCGCCGTGGTCTTCGACCACGAGACCTCGGCCACCTATCTCCTGGCCCTCGCGGAGGAGGGCGCCGAGCGGGGCGGCGAGGAACCGGCCCGGGCATGGCTGCGCGAGACCGCCGCCCGGCTGGCGGAGCTGGCGGGCCGGCAGGCCCTGCGCACCCCCCTGGCCGACGGCCCGGGAGAGGTGCGGCTGCGCCACGGCCGCGAGCGGTATCTGGAGATGATCGCCGCCTGCCAGGAGCTGATCGCCGCGGGGGAGACCTATGAGGTGTGCCTGACGAACATGGCCGCGGCCGAAGGGCCGGTGGACCCGTGGGCCGCCTACCAGTACCTGCGCCGGCTCAGCCCCGCGCCGTTCGCCGCCCTGCTCCGCTTCGGCCCGCTGTCCGTGCTGAGCACCTCGCCCGAGCGCTTTCTGCGGGTCTTCGGGGACGGCACCGTCGAGTCCCAGCCGATCAAGGGCACCCGGCCGCGCGGAGGCTCCCCGGCCGAGGACGAGCTGCTCCGCGTCGACCTGGCGACCAGTGAGAAGGACCGTTCCGAGAACCTGATGATCGTCGACCTGGTGCGCAATGACCTCGGCCGCACCGCCGAGGTGGGGTCGGTGCGGGTGCCCAAGATCTTCGATGTGGAGACGTATGCGACGGTGCATCAGCTGGTCAGCACCGTGCGCGCCACCCTGCGGCCGGCCGGCTCCGCGGTGAAAAGCGTGCGCGCCGCCTTCCCCGGCGGATCGATGACCGGCGCGCCCAAGATCCGCACCATGCAGATCATCGACGAGCTGGAGGCGGGCCCGCGCGGTGTGTACTCGGGCGCCATCGGCTACTTCTCACTGTCCGGGGCCTGCGATCTGAGCATCGTGATCCGCACCCTGGTGGTGACCCCGGACCGGATCCGGTACGGGGTGGGCGGCGCGATCGTGGCGCTGTCCGACCCGGACGAGGAGTTCGAGGAGACGGCCGTGAAGGCGACCCCGCTGCTGCGGCTGCTGGGCGCGGAGTTCCCCGGCCGGGTGGGCTCGGAGACGGCGGCCGCCCGCTGAGCGGGCACCGGTGTCGAGCGGGCCCGGTTGTCCGTCGGTGGCCCCGCGGGGACCCCCGGGACCTCTAAGCGCTTGCTCACTCTCCGTGTAGGGTGTCCGCCATGGACGCGGAGCCGAAGAACAGCGGGGGCGGGATCGAGCCCTGGGGCGACATCACCCCCGACGCCGCCCGGCGGCTGGTGAGCGCCGCCGTGCACGCCTTCGCGGAGCGCGGCTACCACGCCACCACCACCCGGGACATCGCGAGCCGCGCCGGAATGAGCCCGGCCGCCCTCTACATCCACTACAAGACCAAGGAAGAGCTGCTCTACCAGATCAGCAAGGTCGGCCATGAGCGGGCCCTGGAGATCGTGGAGCGGGCGCGCGACAGCGCGGGCACGCCCGCCGAGCGGCTGGCCCGCGCCGTGCGCGCCTTCGTCCGCTGGCACGCCGAGCACCATATGACCGCGCGGGTGGTGCAGTACGAGCTCGGCGCGCTCGCCGAGGAGCACCACGCCGAGGTCATCGCCGTCCGCAAGGCCACGGACGGGGCGGTGCGCTCGATCATCGAGGACGGGGTGAAGGCGGGCGCCTTCGACGTCCCGGACGTCCGCGGCGCCACGGTCGCGGTGCTGTCCCTGTGCATCGACGTCGCCCGCTGGTTCAACGCCCGCGGGCGCAGCACCCCCGACGAGGTCGGCGACCTCTACGCGGGTCTGGTGCTGCGCATGGTGGGCGCCGACGGCGGTCGGGACCGGCGGTCGTGAGGACGACGGCCGGTCAGGACCTGCCGTAGGAGCGGCGGCCGTCGTCAGGCGTAGTAGCGGACGACGCACTCCGCCACGCACACCGGCTTGGTCCCGCCCTCCCGCTCGAGGGTGACCGCGAGCGTCATCTGCAGCCCGTCCTTGACCTCGGACACCTCCACGATCCGGCCGGTGGCGCGCAGCCGGGAGCCGACCGGGACGGGGGAGGGGAACCGGACCTTGTTCACGCCGTAGTTGATGCCCATCCGCACGCCCTCGACCCGCAGCAGCTGCGGGGTGAACGACGGCAGCAGGGACAGCGTCAGATAGCCGTGCGCGATCGTGGTGCCGAACGGACCGGCGGCGGCCTTGTCCGGGTCCACATGGATCCACTGGTGGTCGCCGGTCGCGTCGGCGAACAGATCGATGCGCTTCTGGTCGATCTCCAGCCAGTCACTGGGGCCGAGTTCCTCGCCGACCGCGGATCGCAGTTCATCGGGCGAGGTGAAGATCCTGGGCTCTGCCATGCGTGCCTCCCGGGCAACCACTCACTAAGCGACTGCTCAGCATGGTTGGCCGACCCGGGCCCTGTCAACGCGCGCCGCGCCCCCGCACGCGGGCTCCGCGCCGACGCGGCCACCGGCGGACCTCAGCGGTCGCCGGTCCTCGTCAGGGGGTTTTCGCGCGCTCGCCGGCCACCCGGTGCGGGGGCCCAGGCGAGCGCGCTCCCGGCCAGGGGCGGCCGGGCGCCACGCGGTGGCGCCTCATACGGTGGCGTAGCGGCCCAGCCGGACCGTGCCCCGGGACGCCGCCAGCGCCTCGGTGGTCAGCAGCGGTAGCGGCACCACGATGCCGCAGTCCGCGCAGACCGGCCCGGCCGATGGATAGCGGTCCAGGTCCTCGCGCCAGACCAGGCCCCGTTGCGCACACACGGGGCAGGCCGACCCCGGTCCCGACTCCATCGCCGCGATCAGCCGTCGCAGCACGTCCGCGAGCCGGTCGCCGGGATGGGTCGAGGGGCTCTCGCAGGGAATGATGTCGCATCCGCCCCAGGTGCGCAGATGCCAGTCGTCGACGGTGCTCGGCTGCCGGATGCCGAGAAGCTTTTCCTGCCTGCGCCGGGCGGCGAAGTCCGCCTCGTACGCGAGCCACAGCGTGCGGGCCTCCTCGAGCTCTTCCAGTGCGGTGAGCAGTCGTAGGGGGTCCGGCCTGCGGTCCTCCGGGGGGATCCCGGAGCGGGTGCACAGATGGTGCCAGGTCGCCCGGTGCCCGTACGGCGCGAACCGTTCAAGGCATTTGCGCAGCGATGTGCGCCGAGCAGTGATGTGTCTGCGTGGATTGCGAACTTCTCGTGCCAGTGCTCTGAAACCGGCCACTTCATACCACCTCCGCGAGTGCGGACCCGACTCGTTGTCGAATGGACGTAACGCAGTGCGATCCGGATCCATCGAATTCCCCGGACTTTCTCCGGCAGTCCTCATTGGCCCACTCGCGTCACGAAGTTGACGTCCGCTCATCTTCCGGGCTGGTAATACCGCCGGTAACCTCCCTCCGACGGCAATCGGGAGGAGCGCACATGCGACGACGAACCCCCAGGCCCACCAGAACCCGCACGCTCACCAGTACCGTGCTCGCCGCGGCCGCCGCGCTGGCCCTCGGCGTCGCCCTCGCGGCGCCGGCGCCACAGCCGGCCCGGGCCGAGCCCGCCGCGGCGGCCGCCACCGACTACTGCCGGGGCCAGTGCTCCGACATCCTCCCGCCGGGCGCGACCGGCAACGCCACTCTCGCCGACATCCTCGCCAACCGGGTGCTGGGCACCCACCCCGAGCACAGCGCCGACCAGCTCGGCCCGTACGGCGACCTGGCGAGCGGCTACCCCACCCTCACCGACGACAAGCTGACGAACTTCTTCAACGACTCCTCCTTCGGAGTCCCCGCCGACCAGGTGGCCTCCGTGACCAAGCCGCGCGGCGACGTCACGATCACCCGCGACAAGAAGACCGGCGTCCCGCACATCCAGGGCACCACCCGCGAGGGCACCGAGTACGGCGCCGGATACGCCGCCGCCCAGGACCGGCTGTGGCTGATGGACCTCTTCCGCCACGTGGGCCGCGGCGAGCTGACCTCCTTCGCCGGCGGCGCCCCCGCCAACCAGGGCCTGGAACAGGACTTCTTCCGCCAGGCGCCGTACACCGAGGCCGACTACCAGGCGCAGGTCGACTACATCCTCGCCCACGGCGGAGAGCGCGGCCGCCAGGCGCTGGCCGACGCCCAGGCCTACATCGACGGCATCAACGCCTACGCCAAGAAGGCCAAGGACGGCCGGTACTTCCCCGGTGAGTACGTGCTCACCGGCCATATCGACGCGATCACCAACGCCGGTGAGATCCAGCCGTTCAAGCTCACCGACCTGATCGCCCTCGCCTCCGTGGTCGGCGCACTCTTCGGCAACGGCGGGGGCGGCGAGGTGGAGGGCGCGCTCTCGCTGCTCGCCGCCCAGCAGAAGTACGGCCTGGCCGAGGGCGCGAAGGTGTGGGAGTCCTTCCGCGAGCGCAACGACCCGGAGGCGGCGCTGACCGTACGCGACGGCAGCTTCCCGTACGCCGGCAAGCCCGCCGCGCCCAAGGGCACCGCGCTGCCCGACGCCGGCTCGGTCACCCCCGAACAGCTCGTCTACGACCGTGAGGGCGGCGCCACCGCCACGTCCGGCGCCACGGCCCGCACCGAGGTCAAGGCCCCGAAGGCGTCACTGGAGCCGCTGCGCGGCATCTACGACGACGGGGTGCTGCCCCGCGATCTGTTCAGCCGCAAGAAGGGCATGTCCAACGCGCTCGTGGTCTCCGGCAAGTACACCGCGAGCGGCCACCCGGTGGCCGTCTTCGGCCCGCAGACCGGCTACTTCGCCCCGCAGCTGCTGATGCTCCAGGAGCTCCAGGGCCCGGGGATCAGCGCCCGCGGCGCCTCCTTCGCGGGGGTCGGGATGTACATCCAGCTCGGCCGGGGCCAGGACTACGCCTGGAGCGCCACCACCTCCGGCCAGGACATCACCGACACCTACGCGGTCGAGCTGTGCTCCCCGGACGGCTCCACGCCGCCCAAGGACTCCACGTACTACCGTTACCACGGCGACTGCGTGGCGATGGACAAGCTGGAGCGGCGCAACGCCTGGAAGCCCACCCTCGCCGACTCCACCGCCGCGGGCTCGTACCGGATGCAGGTCTACCGCACCAAGTACGGGCTGGTGACCCATCGCGCGACCGTCGACGGCAAACCGGTGGCCTACACCATGCTGCGCTCCACCTACCGCCACGAGGCCGACTCCATCATCGGCTTCCAGATGCTCAACGACCCGGGCTATGTGACCGACGCCAAGTCCTTCCAGAGCGCGGCGCAGAACATCAACTACACCTTCAACTGGTTCTACGCCGACTCCCGGCAGACCGGCTACTACAACAGCGGGCTCAACCCGGTGCGCGCCGCGGACGTCGACGCCTCGCTGCCGGTGAAGGGTGAAACCGCCTACGAATGGCGGGACTTCGACCCCAAGGACAACACCGCCGCCGCCACCCCGCCCGCCGAACACCCCCAGTCCATCGACCAGGACTACTACATCAGCTGGAACAACAAGCTGGCCAAGGACTACAGCGCGGCCGGCTTCGGCAACGGCTCGGTGCACCGCGGCAACCTCCTCGACGACCGGGTGCGCGCCCTGGTCCGCAAGGGCGGCGTCACCCGCTCCGCGCTCACCCGCGCCATGGCCGAGGCCGCCGTCACCGATCTGCGCGGCGAGGACGTGCTGCCAAAGCTGCTGAAGGTGCTGCGCTCGGGGCCCATCGACGACCCCCAGCTCGCCACGGCCGCACAGCAGCTGGAATCCTGGCAGTCGGCGGGCTCACAGCGCCATGAGACCAGCGCCGGCTCCCACACCTACGGGCACGCCGACGCGGTACGGATCATGGACGCCTGGTGGCCGCTGCTGGTCGAGGCCGAGTTCAAATCCGGACTGGGCGACGGCCTCTACGACGCCCTGCGCGCCAACCTCTCGGTCGACGAGGCGCCCTCGGCCGGACACGGCCCCACCGGCTCGCACGCCGGGTCCTCGTTCCAGTACGGCTGGTGGTCCTATGTCGACAAGGATCTGCGCACGGTCCTCGGCGAGGACGTCAAGGGGCCGCTGGCCCGGCCGTACTGCGGCGGCGGACAGCTCAGCGCCTGCCGTGACGCCCTGCTGACCAGCCTGAAGACGGCTGTGGGCAAGACCGCCGCCCAGGTCTACCCGGGGGACGACAACTGCTCCGCGGGTGACCAGTGGTGCGCCGACGCCATCATCCACCGGCCGGTCGGCGGGCTGACCCACGACAAGATCAGCTGGCAGAACCGGCCCACCTTCCAGCAGGTCGTGGAGTTCCCGGCCCACCGCTGAGGCCACCGGGGCGGGACCTCGCACCCGGCGAGGCCCCGCCCCCGGCCCGCTACCTTTCCCCGATGCGGCCCGCGCGCAGCACCAGCCGGGCCAGCTCCTCATGGCAGATGTCGCTGTGCGCCCCGGCCGGCGGCACACCGTGCCGGACGACCTCCGAGACATCGACGCTCACACAGCCCTCCGCCGGGAACGGGCCCTCCAGCGCCTCGGCCAGGTCCAGGCGCGGACACGCCTCCACCGCCTGGACGCCGTCGTACCCGATCGCCCCCCAGCGGGTCTCGTCCGGCAGCGGCGGAGCATCGTCCCCGGAGATCCGCGACGCCACCGGGTACAGCAGCCCGAGCGCGGTGTCATGGCGCGAATGGCAGGACACCACGGGCCCGCGGACCCGGTGGGCGGCGGCGTGCAGGGCGCCACGGCGGTCGGCGGCGTGCGGCAGCCGCTCGGCGAACGCGTAGTGCGAGAACGCCCCCTGGAGCAGGGTCACCGACGCCACCGTGGCGCCCTCCGGCAGCCCGCTCAGCGCGTACGACACCAGCCGGCCGCCGAAGCTGTGGCCCACCAGATGGAGCCGCGGGGCGGCGGGCCGGAGGGCCGCGAGGGCGCCCAGCACCGGTCCCAGGCCCTCGCGCCCGACCGCGCCGGCCCGCCGCCGCATCACGTAGTACGTCGCCTGGCGGAGCAGCTCGTGCGCCCCGTCCCAGAGCCCGCCGAGCCCGCTGTCGGGAAAGGCGCGGTCCTCGGCGTCGGTCTTGCCGCGCGCCTCGGTGAGCGCGGCCGCGAACCGCTCACAGACCTCCGCCACGTCCTCCTCGAACATCGCCGGTACGCCGGCGTCCACGTCTCCGTTCGCGCCTCCGCCCGGGTCTCCGTCCGCGCCCGTCGTGTCCCCGGCCGTGCCGTACTCCCCCTGGACCCGGACCAGCCCGCGCACCAGCACCCCGAACTCGTCCAGCGCCGCGAGCCGTTCGGACCGCTCGGCCAGTAACTCGGCCAGCCGCGCCACGATCTGCCGCCGCCCCGGGAAGACCGCGTCCAGCGCCCGGTGGGTCTCCGCGTCGAGCCCCGGGCGCGGGGTGTCCGCGTCGAGCTCCGGGCGCGGGGTCTTCGCGTCGAAGCCCGGGCGCTGAGCGTCCGCGTCATGCCCCGGGGGCGCGCCGGGCGAAGGCTCCGGGGGTGAGCCCGCGAGCGACTCGTCCGCGAACCGCATCGACGGCCACACCACCCCCACACAGCCGAGCCGCGCCGGGCCCGCCTCGCCGAGCAGCTCCGGAAAGGGCGCGAAGAAGCGGTCGTAGAGCCGTGTGGCCATCGTCCGGGTGTTGTTCCAGCCGTGCGCGAAGACCACCAGATCCGTGAGATCCCGCTGGGCGGCCTGTTCCAGCAGCCGGTCCCGCTGCCGGAAGTCGACGTCCCCGTAGGCGTCGAATCTCAGCTCCCAGTACGGCCGTACGCTCATCCCCGTCATCGTCGCTCCCCCTTGGATGGCCCGATGTGCGTGCATCGTCCCAACTGCCCCGTCCGCTGACCATACGACACGCATACGGTCGCCGTCGGACAATCGGCCAGCCGTTCGACTTACCCGGAATGACGCGGGCGAACCTGGAATGCCGGACTCCGCGGTCACTCGGAGATAGGGAATTCCCGAATATCCATCGGAAGAATATCCCCGCTGTTCTCGGGATCAGTTGACCCGGAAGGCGCTGCACTATGCTGCGAACGGAAACGTCATTGGGGTGCCGAATACTCTTCGAGCGGAAGGCCGGAATGCCCTTAAAGGATCGATGGCAGTACCCGACGGCGCTGCTGGACACCACGATGGACCAGCTCAGGACGTTGCTCGCGGTCCATGAGGCGGGCACCGCACTGGGCGCCGCCCGGCTACTGGGGCGGGAGCAGTCCAGTGTGCAGAAACAACTGGACACCCTGAACCGGAACTTCGGCGCACTGTGCGGAGAGCCGCTGGTGGTCAAACGGGGACGCAGTCAGAATGTGCTCTTCACCGCGACCGGGGAGTCCCTCGCCGGACTCGCGCGCGGCACCCTCCAGGACTGGCTGGAGGGGCTGCACGACAGCCGCCGCCGTCTCGGCAGCCGGCTCTGTGTCGGCTCCACCCGTTACACCCTCGGCTTTCTGCTGAATGCCGTGGAGTTGGTCACCGGGGAATTCGACCGCCGGGGTGTCGAGCTCAAGGTCGAGCATGTGCGCACCCGGGATCTGCTGGAGCGGCTCGACGCCAAGGAACTCGATCTGGTCTGCGGCAGCGTTCTCACCACGGCGGGCCACGACGGCCGGCTCGACGGCTTCGAGGTGATGGAGTGGCGGCGCAGCGGGCTGTCCCTGGTCACCAGCCTGGACGCCGAGGAGCTGCCCGGGCCCTCGGTCCCGGTGAGCGAGCTGCCCCGGCTGCCGCTCGCGGTCTCGGCCGACGGCCTCATACCCGGCTTTCTGCGCGGCTGGTTCGGCGCCCGCTACCGCCAGGAGCTGCATATCGCCGCCGAGATCGACACCGTGCAGTACGGGCTGGAACTGCTCTCCTCGGGGGTGCTGCGCGGCTGTGTGCTCGTCACCGAGGGCATCGGCGACGCGGTGGCCGACGGGCGGATCCGCGCCGGTGCCGGGCTGCGCACCCTGGAGCTGACCGACGGCGTGGGGCCGGAGCTGGAAGTGCTGATCGGGGTGTTCGTACGGGCCGGGGAACGCACCGCGCAGGACGCCGGTCATCCGCTCAACGTGCTGTGGGACGCGCTCGCCGGGGAGAACGCCCGCTGGCGCGGGGTGATGCGCAAGAAGCGCCCCGGCCGGTAACCCGCCGGCCGTGCGCCGGGAGGCCGGTGTGCCTCTTCCGTTTACACATACCGACTGGTTAGTCTGCGCTGCGGGCAGGAGCCGATCCGAGTCGAACCGAGGAGCTGCGAATCGTGGGTACCGTGCGTGGGGCGCGTGTTGTGGTCACCGGGGCGGGAGGTGGCATCGGCGCCGCGCTCGCCCGGCGCTTCGCCGCCGAGGGCGCCCAGGTCGTGGTCAACGACCTCGACGCCGCCAAGGCCGCCGCCGTCGCCGAGGAGATCGGCGCGACCGCCGTCCCCGGCGACGCCTCCGGCATCGTGCCCGCGGCCCGGGAAGCGCTCGGCGGCGCCATCGACATCTTCTGCGCCAACGCGGGCGTCGGCCACGACGGCGGCCCCGAGGCCGACGAGGAGCTGTGGCAGCAGTCCTGGGACGTCAATGTGATGGCCCATGTGCGGGCCGCCCGGGAGCTGCTGCCCGAGTGGCTGGAGCGCGGCAGCGGCCGCTTCGTCGCCACCGTCTCCGCCGCCGGGATACTCACCATGATCGGCTCGGCCCCCTACGCCGTCTCCAAGCACGCCGCGCTCGGCTTCGCCGAATGGCTCTCCGCCACCTACCGCCACCGCGGCATCGGCGTCCACGCCGTCTGCCCGCAGGGGGTGCGCACCGACATGCTGACCGCCACCGGGACCGCCGGGGACCTGGTGCTGGCCCCCACCGCGATCGAGCCCGAGCAGGTCGCCGACGCCGTCCTCGCGGGCATCGAGGAGGAGCGCTTCCTGATCCTTCCGCACCCCGAGGTGGCCCGCCACTACGCGGCCCGCGCCGGCGACACCGACCGCTGGCTGGGCGGCATCAACAAGCTGCAGCGCAAGCTCGAGCAGCTCGAGGCGGCATCCGGGACCTCGGGCTGACCCCGCGGGGCCCCGCCGCTCCCGTACTCTCCGCACCACCACCCTCACCCCCGTCCAGACAGGGCCGCACCCATGACCACGTACCAGGACCAGCCATGGCTCGCCCAGCTCACCGAGGCACAGCGCCGGAAGATCACCCCGCGGCCGAGTCCGCTGCACGCCTTCCGGGACGCCGTGCGCACCGCCCCCGGCCATCCGGCGCTCGTCTACTTCGACGGACGGCTGACCTACCGCGAGGTCGATGAGCTCTCCGACGGCATAGCCGGCCATCTCGCCGAGCGCGGCTTCGGGCCCGGCGACCGGATGGCGATCATGCTCCAGAACACCCCGCACTTCGTGATCGCGCTGCTGGGGGCGTGGAAGGCGGGCGGTACGGTCGTCCCGGTCAACCCCATGTACAAGGGCGCCGAGCTCGCCCACATCCTCGGCGACGCCGAGGTGAGCGCCCTGGTCTGCTCCCGCCACGCCTGGGAGGACTACATCCGCGAGACGGCCGCCGCGTCCCCGGTGCGCATCGCGTTCACCACCGACGCCCGCGAGCTCCAGACCCGCGACGACGAGCGGGTGCTGCGCGAGGAGCCCCTCCCGGTCCCCGAGGACACCGAGGACCTCCTCACGGCCGCCCGCGCCGGAGCCCGCCCGCCGTCCGTCCCCGCGCCCCGCGCCGAGGACATCGCGCTGATCAGCTACACCTCCGGGACCAGCGGCACCCCCAAGGGGGCCACCAACACCCACGGCAACATCGCCTACAACGCCGACCGGCAGCACCTCCTCCACGAGCTGCCCGAAGGCTCGACGCTCTTCGCGCTGGCCCCGCTGTTCCACATCACCGGCATGGTCTGCCAGCTGTGCGCGTGCATGTCCGGAGCGGGCACCCTGGCCCTGGCCTACCGCTTCGAGACCGGCGTCGTCCTCGACGCCTTCGCCGAGCACCGCCCCGTCTACACCGTGGGCCCCTCCACCGCCTTCATGGCGCTGATGGCCCACCCCCAGGCCGGTCGCGACCACTTCTCGTCCTTCCGGATCATCTCCTCCGGCGGCGCCCCGCTGCCGCCCGCGCTGGTCGAGCGGTTCCAGACGGCCCTCGGCCCGTATCTGCACAACGGCTACGGGCTCACCGAGTGCACCGCGCCCTGCGCCAGCGTCCCGCCCGGTGTCCGCGCCCCCGTCGACCCGGTCTCGGGCACCCTGGCCGTCGGCGTCCCCGGCGCCGACACGGTCGTGCGCATCGTGGACGACGCCGGACAGGACGTGCCGTTCGGCGAGCAGGGCGAGATCGTCGTCAGCGGCCCGATGGTGGTGCCCGGCTACTGGCGGCGCCCGGAGGCCACCGCGGCCGCCCTCCCGGACGGGGAGCTGCGCACCGGCGACATCGGCTTCATGGACGAGGGCGGCTGGCTGTACGTGGTCGACCGCAAGAAGGACATGATCAACGCCTCGGGGTTCAAGGTGTGGCCGCGCGAGGTCGAGGACGTGCTCTACACTCACCCCGCCGTGCGGGAGGCGGCCGTCGTCGGCAAACCCGACGCGTACCGCGGCGAGACGGTCAAGGCGTATGTGAGCCTCCGGCCGGAGGCCGAGGCCACACCGGACGAGCTGTCCGCGTACTGTGCGGAGCGGCTGGCCGCGTACAAGTACCCGCGCGAGGTGGAGATCCTGCCCGAGCTGCCCAAGACGACCAGTGGCAAGATCCTCCGGCGGGAACTGCGAGGATGAAAGAGAAAGTCAGAGGGCAGAAGAGAACGGGTGGCGAGCATGGCCAAAACGACGGACGGTGACGGACAGCCGGTGCCACAGCGGCTGCTGGCGGCTGCCACCCGCCTGTTCGCGGAGCGCGGATACGACCGGACGTCCGTACAGGAGATCGTCGAGGCGGCGGGCGTCACCAAGGGCGCGCTCTACCACTACTTCGGCTCCAAGGACGATCTGCTCCATGAGATCTACGGCCGGGTGCTCCGGCTCCAGCAGGAGCGCCTGGACGCCTTCGCGGACGCCGACGCACCGGTGGAGCGGCGGCTGCGGGACGCGGCGGCCGATGTGGTGGTGACCACCATCGAGAACCTCGACGACGCCACCATCTTCTTCCGGTCGATGCACCAACTCAGCCCGGAGAAGCACAAGCAGGTGCGCGCCGAGCGCCGCCGCTACCACGAGCGGTTCCGCGCGCTGATCGAGGAGGGGCAGCGGACCGGGGTGTTCAGCTCCCGGACCCCGGCCGATCTGGTGGTGGACTACCACTTCGGCTCCGTGCACCACCTGGGCACCTGGTACCGGCCCGGCGGCCCACTGGGCCCCCAGGAGGTCGCCGACCACCTGGCCGACCTGTTGCTGCGCGCGCTGCGGCCGTAAGTCCAGCCCGTCCAGGGGGCGCCTCCCAGCGGTAGCTGGGGGAGCTTGAGGACCGGGGGTCTGGGGGCGGAGCCCCCAGTTACGGGAAGGGGCGGGGCGGGGAACAAACCCCACCCCGCCCCCACGCGCACCGCCCCAGCTACACGTACCGCTTCAACTCGCGCCGAGCCAACGACCGTTGATGCACCTCGTCCGGCCCGTCAGCCAGCTGCAGCGTCCGCGCGGCCGCCCACAGCTCGGCCAGCGGGAAGTCCTGGCTCACCCCGCCCGCGCCATGCAACTGCACCGCCCGGTCCAGAATCTGAACCACCGTGCGCGGCGTCGCGATCTTGATGGCCTGGATCTCGGTGTGCGCCTCGCGGTTGCCCACCGTGTCCATCAGCCAGGCCGTCTTCAGCACCAGCAGCCGCAGCTGCTCGACCGCCACCCGCGCGTCCGCGATCCACTCATGGACCTGGCCCTGCTGGGCGAGCGCCTTGCCGAAGGCCGTACGGTCCACCGCCCGCCGGCACATCAGCTCGATACCGCGCTCGGCCATGCCGATCAGCCGCATGCAGTGGTGGATCCGGCCGGGGCCGAGCCGGGCCTGGGCGATGGCGAAACCGCCGCCCTCCTCGCCGATGAGGTTGCTCACCGGCACCCGCGCCCGGTCGAAGACCACCTCGGCATGGCCGCCGTGGTAGTGGTCCTCGTAGCCGTACACCCGCATCGCCCGCCGCACCTCGACGCCCGGGGTGTCGCGCGGCACCAGCACCATCGACTGCTGACGGCGCACATCGGCGCCCTCCGGGTCGGTCTTGCCCATCACGATGAAGATCTTGCAGTCGGGGTTCATCGCCCCGGAGATGTACCACTTGCGCCCGGTGATGACGTAGTCGTCGCCGTCGCGCTCGATCCGGGTCTCGATATTGGTCGCGTCGGACGAGGCGACCTCCGGCTCGGTCATCGCGAAGGCCGACCGGATCTCCCCCGCGAGCAGCGGCTCCAGCCACTGCTTGCGCTGCCGCTCGTCGCCGAACTGGGCGAGCACCTCCATGTTGCCGGTGTCGGGGGCGGCACAGTTCAGGGCCGTGGGGGCCAGCTGGGGGCTGCGGCCGGTGATCTCCGCGAGCGGGGCGTACTGCAGATTGGTCAGCCCCGCGCCGTACTCCTCGTCGGGCAGGAAGAGGTTCCACAGCCCCTGCCGGCGGGCCTCGGCCTTGAGCTCCCCGACGACCGCCGGGGTCAGCCACGGCGAGTCCAGGGCCGCGCGCTGCTCCTCCGCGACCGCCTCCGCCGGATGGACGTGCTCGTCCATGAAGGCGAGCAGCTTGGCGCGCAGCTCTTCGGTCCGGGCGTCGAATGCGAAGTCCATGACGGGATCAGCTCTCCTCGAGGGTGGTGAGGCCGTGGTCGATGAAGGCGGGGACGATGTCGCCGATGCGGTCGAAGCCCGCGCCGACGGTCTGGCCGAGGGTGTAGCGGTAGTGGATGCCCTCGAGGATCACCGCGAGCTTGAAGTAGGCGAAGGCGGTGTACCAGGACACGCCGCTCACATCGCGCCCCGAACCCTCGGCATAGCGCTGGATCAGCTCGTCCGTGGCGGGGTGGCCGGGGGCGCCCTGGGTGGAGGAGATGGGGGAGTCGGCGAGATTCGGATGACCGCTGTACATCACGATCAGCCCGAGGTCGGTCAGCGGATCGCCGAGCGTGGACATCTCCCAGTCGAGGATCGCCGTGATCTTGTCGTCGGCGTTCACCAGGACGTTGTCCAGGCGGTAGTCGCCGTGCACGACCGTGGGCGTGGGGGAGTCCGGCAGCGCCTTGGCGAGCCGGGTGTGCAGCTCGTCGATCCCGGACAGCTCACGGCTGCGCGAGGCCGCCAGCTGCTTGCCCCAGCGGCGCAGCTGCCGCTCCAGGAACCCCTCCGGGCGCCCGAAGTCGCCGAGCCCGACCTCGGCCGGGTCCACGGAGTGCAGCGCCACGAGCGTGTCGACGAGGGAGAGGACGACCTCCCGGGTGCGCTCCGGGCCGATGCCGGCGAGCTGCTCGGCGGTGCGGTACGGGGTGCCCTCGACGAACTCCATGACGTAGAAGGGCGATCCGACCACCGTCTCGTCCTCGCACAGCAGCACCGGCTCCGGCACGGGTACGGCCGTCGGGTGCAGGGCGCTGATCACCCGGTGTTCCCGCGCCATGTCATGGGCGGTGGCGAGCACATGGCCCAGCGGCGGCCGGCGGACGACCCAGCGGGAGGTGCCGTCGGTGACGGTGTAGGTGAGATTCGAACGGCCGCCTTCGATCAGCTCGGCGCTCAGCGGTCCGCGTACCAGTCCCGCGCGTTCGCGGTCGAGGTGGGCGCGGAGCCGATCGAGGTCGAGCCCTGGGGGATTGCCTGCGTTCATCGAACCTCTTCCTGGGTTTCCTCGGTACTTCTGGGTACTACGCACAGCCGCTCGGTCGGGGGAGCGGGCGAACCGTTCCGCCATATGATGCCGACCAGTCGGTATGTAGTCCAGTGCGGGGCCGCCACCGGGCACCTCGGGGCGGCGGCCCGGAGGCTCGGAACTACCGCCCCCGCCCCCGCCCGGCCCGCTCCCCGGCCCGCTCCCCGGCCCGTTCCCCGGCCCGTTCCCCGGCCCGTTCCTCGGCCCGCTCCTGGGCCTCGACCACCGCCTCCCCGTACTCCACCGACCAGGCACCGAGCGCCTCGACCGGCCCCAGCAGGGTCTGACCGAGCGGGGTCAGCGCGTACTCCACCCGGGGCGGCGCCTCGGCGTACCGGCGCTTCTCCACCAGCCCGTCGTCCTCCAGGCGGCGCAGAGTGTCGTTGAGCACCTTCGGGCTGATGCCGCCGATCGCCTCGCGCAGTTCGCCGGGGCGGCGCGGCCCCTCCCGCAGCCCGAAGACCACGACCGCGGTCCAGGTGCGGGCCAGCAGATCGAAGCCCAGCCGCGCCCGGCAGTCGGCGATGAACCCCTCCGGTGCGAGGGGCCGCTCCGGTGCGAGGGGTCGCTCCCGTGCGAGGGGCCCCTCCGGTGCGAGGGGTCGCGATGGCGTCGCCGGTTCACTCACTGATGACCTCCTGACCTGCCGACCGCCGTCCTAGCGCATCCGTCGCACACCGCGCGGTGTGCGACGGACTTCCTAGTGTCCTTCCCCATCGGCAGGCGAGAGAGAGAAGGAGACCGCGATGCGGATCGGAGTGCTGGGCACGGGCATGATGGCGGACGCGCTGGGGACCCAGTGGGCGCGGGCGGGGCACGAACTGCTCATCGGCGGCCGCTCGCGGCCGAAGGCGGCGGCGCTGGCCGCCCGGCTCGGCCACGGCGCGCGGGCGGGGAGCCCGCGCGAGGCCGCCGGGTTCGGCGCGGTGACCCTGATGGCGGTGGCGTACGACGGCGTCGAGTCGGCCCTGGAGGCGGCGGGCGCGGCCGAGGGCACGCTGAGCGGCCGGGCGCTGATCGACTGCACCAACGCGGTCGTCCCCGGGCGCTTCACCCTCGCCACCGACGGCGGCCCGGGCATGGCCGAGCGGATCGCCGCACATGCCGTGGGGGCGCGGGTCGTGAAGGCGTTCTGCCACTGCTCGGACGCGGTGTGGCGGATGACCCCGCCGGTCTTCGCCGACGGGCCGCTGGCGGTCCCGCTGTGCGGGGACGACGAGGAGGCCCTGGAGGCCGTACGCACGCTGGTCCGCGACATGGGCTGCGTACCGCTGGACGCCGGGGGCCTGGAGCGGGCCCGCCTGCTGGAGTCCACCGTCGCGTTTCTGCTCGGTTTCTGGTTCGGCGGCGTGGAGCCACGGGCCGCGCTGCCGCCGCTGGCGGCGCAGAGCCCGGCGTAGCGCCCGAGCGGTGCCGGGGCGGCGGTGCGGATTTGCGCCGTCGGTGGGGGAGCAGGAGCGTCGAAGGGGAGGAGCGGGAAAAAGAGAACGTGAGAGTCGCGAGGAGCGCCGAGGAGCCCCGAGGAGCTGCGAGAACCGCGAGAAGATGAGAGCCGCGAGGAGCGCCATCATGAAGGCCATCACCTACCGCCGCTACGGCGGCCCCGAGATCCTGGAGTACGGGGAGCGGCCGGAGCCGAAGGTCGGCCCCGACACCGTCCTGATCAGGGTCAGGGCCGCCAGCGTGAACCCGGTCGACTGGAAGGCGCAGGCCGGATACCTCGAACCGTTCCTGGACGCGGTCTTCCCGGTGATCCCCGGCTGGGACGTCTCCGGGGTCGTGGAGCGGCCCGGCCCCGCGGTGACGGAGTTCCGGCCCGGTGACGAGGTGATCGGATACGTACGGGAGGACTTCCTCTCCCGGGGCACCTGCGCCGAGTATGTGGCCGCTCCCATCCGCACCCTCGCCCGCAAGCCGCGGAACCTCTCCTTCACCCAGGCCGCGGGCATCCCGCTGGCGGGGCTGACGGCCTACCAGTCGCTGGTGCGGGCGCTGAGGGTCGGCGAGGGCGACACCGTCCTGGTCCACGCGGCGGCGGGCGGGGTCGGCTCGATGGCGGTCCAGCTCGCCCGACACATGGGCGCCCGGGTGATCGGCACCGCGGGTGAGCGCAACCATGAGTATCTGCGCGCGCTCGGCGCGGAGCCGACCACCTACGGGGAGGGCCTCGCCGAGCGGGTCCGCGCCCTCGCCCCGAACGGGGTGGACGCCGTGCTGGACCTGGTCGGCGGCGACGCGCTCACCGTCTCCGCCGAACTCCTCGCCCCCGAAGGCCGCCTGGCCTCCATCGCCGACCCCGCCGTCCTCGGCCTCGGCGGCCACTACGTCTTCGTCCGCCCCGACCCCGACGACCTCCAGGACCTCACCGACCTCGCCGAGCGCGGCGCCCTCGGCGTCGAGGTCTCGGCGGTCTTCCCCCTCCAGAAGACGGCGGACGCCCAGCGGCTCAGCATGGAGGGCCACACCAGGGGCAAGATCGCCATCGCGGTGGACTGAGCGACGGGGATCACCCTCGTGGTGGCCCCGAGAAACCGGCCCGCACACCCCACGGAATGCCAGGGGGCGCCTCCGCCTCATCCCGGCGCGGCAGCGCGAGCAGGTCATCGGGACCGTGGATCCCGGGCGCAGCACCGCCGCCCAGCGCGCCTACCTCACCGCCTTCTTCGACCAGCACCTGCGGGGCCGGCCGCGCGATCTGCTGGACGGGCCGTCCCCGGCCTATCCCGACGTGCGCTTCGTCCAGTAGGCGTGACGGCCATGGGCGGGGGCCCGCGGCGGGGCCGGTCCTCGCGGCCCCGGGGTCCCCGCCCGCGACTGCCGGGAGTGCGGCCCCCAGGCGCGGCCTCAGCGCAGCATGGCCGCTCCCAGGGCGGCCAGGGCGAGGGTGCAGGCCACCGCGGCCACGGCCGCCCGCGGGGACAGGGCGGGCGGACGTGGCATCCGCATGGCCCGGATGCGGCGGTGGGCCAGCGTCAGGAAGGCCAGCCAGGCCACCACCACCAGGGCCAGGACCACCAGCGAGGCCGGGTCGATACCGCGGTGCAGGGTCTGCCGGCCCGCGAGCGAGGCGGCCACCGCACACGCCAGCGTCGTACGCCGCCAGGCCAGCCGCGTCCGCTCCGGCTGGAGCCCGGGGTCCCGGTCCCGCGTCCGTGGTCCGTGCGTCCCCTTCCCCTCCGGCATCGCCTCACACCTCCCGGGTCACCCGCCCCACCCGAAGGCGGCCACGATCACCATCAGCAGCGCGACCACTCCGACCGCGAGCCCCAGCACCACCGGGAAGCGGGACATCGGCAGGTCCTCGCCCCGCCGCATGGCCCGCTCGCAGCGCACCCAGTGGCTGATGGCCCGCAGGGCGCACAGCGCGCCGCCCGCCAGCAGGACGAGCGCCAGCGCGAGCCGCAGCGGCCGGGCCGTCTCCGGGAGGAACTGGTCGACCGCGAATCCGCCGCCCACCAGCGCCATCGCGGTGCGCAGCCAGGCGAGGAAGGTCCGTTCGTTGGCGAGCGAGAAGCGGTAGTCGGGGGTGCCGCCCTCCTCCCGAAGCCGCTCGGGCGCGAACCACAGCCGTACGTCCGACGCCGCCGAGGCGAGACCGCCGCCACGCGGCTCGGCAGGCCGCGTGGGCTCCGAGGGCTGCGGAGGCTCCGAAGGCCCGGGCCCGGAGGATTCGGTCACGCTTCGACCCTCTCACGGCGCCACTCCATCAGCCTCCGGTACGCCTCCCGCCCGTCCGGCACCCACTCCCACTCGGGCAGCCGCCGGGTCAGCTCCTCCTCGGTGAGAAAGTCGTACCAGGCGACCTCCTCGGCCTGCGGATCGACCGGCAGCTCGCAGCGCACCTCGTAGACCCGGCTCCACCAGGTGTGTTCGGGCGTCTCGTAGAGGAACGAGAACAGCGGTACGGGCGCGGGCAGCCCCCGCACCCCCAGCTCCTCCTCCGCCTCGCGCAGCGCCGCCTCGTCATAGCCCTCGCCCGCGCCGACCACCCCGCCGACGAACATGTCGTAGAGCGAGGGGAAGACCAGCTTCTCGGCGGTGCGGCGATGGACGAAGACGCGGCCCTGGGCGTCCCGGGCCTGGATGAAGACGCAGCGGTGCCGGAGCCGGTGGGCCATGGCGTCACCGCGTCGGGCCTGGCCGACCACGCGGTCCCGCTCGTCCACGATGTCGAGCAGTTCGTTGGCGGAAAGCGGTTCCTGATCAGGCATACCGCCATACAAGCAGATCGCGGGCGCGGTCAGCGCCGGTGGCCACCGCCGTACCCGCCGCCGTAGTCGCCCCCATAGCCGTTCCCACCGCCATAGCCGTTCCCACCGCCATAGCCGCCGCCGTACCCGCCCCCATGGCCACCGCCGTAGCCGTCCCCGTAGCCGTCGCCATAGCCGTTTCCGCCGCCGTAGCCGCCGCCCCCGTCGCGCTGCCGCTCCTGCTGCTGCTCGGCCCAGCGGTCGAACGCCTCCACCGCGTCCTGCCAGTCGTCGTACTGTCCCGGCCCCCGGGAGGACCAGCCCGGCCAGGACGGCGTGGAGCGGCCCTTGCCTGCGGACGGGGTCCGGGGCTTGTCCGGCGTGGGGTCGGCCGCCGGGGCCTGGGCCACGGGCTGGGCGGCGGGCGGCTGCGCCTTGGGCTTCTCGGCGCGCGCACCGCGCAGCGGGGTGTCGCCCACCGCCGCCTCGGCGTACGGGACGGTATGGCTCTCCGGCTCGTCCGGGACGGCCGTCGAGGTGTCGGGTCCGGAGGCGGCCGTCGCCTCACGGGCGTCCTTGCCCATGAGCATGAAGAGGGCGGTGGCGGCGCCGGTGGCCGACAGCAGAATCGCCCCGGCGGCCGCCTTGCGGCGGTTGTCCACCGGACGGCGGCGGGCGTGCCGGGGCCCGATCACCTCACCGCGCAGCACCTGCGCCTCGTCCACGGGCGGCCCGGCTTGGAGGGGCTGCGGGCCGGGGGTGACGAGCGTCGGGTTCACCACGCGACGTTCCACCTCGGGCGTCGGCCCTGAATGCTCAACGGAGCGGTCAGCCATGGTCGTTGATGATGCACGGTTGGCCTAACCGTGTCCAATCTCGGTGAACGATTGTGACCTTTTGTTCTACGTCGAGGTTTCGCGGGGGGAGTTGGCGGTCGGGAAGCGGCCGGAAACCGCTCCCACACCCCGGGTTGACGCCGTACTGGGCGGTAGGCAGGATCGCGGTCATGACGCCGCTGGCGGGCGTCGGCGGGCTCACGAGAACGGACACCACACCATGGCGTACGACGCGGACGTGATCGTGGTCGGCGCGGGGCTCGCGGGCCTCGCCGCCACCGCCGAACTGGCCGACGCCGGCCGTAAGGTGATCCTCCTCGACCAGGAGCCCGAGCAGTCGCTCGGCGGCCAGGCCCACTGGTCCTTCGGTGGTCTCTTCCTCGTCGACTCACCCGAGCAGCGCCGGCTGCGCATCCGCGACAGCCATGAACTCGCCTGGCAGGACTGGCTGGGCACGGCCGGGTTCGACCGCGAGGAGGACCACTGGCCGCGCCGCTGGGCCGAGGCGTACGTGGACTTCGCGGCCGGTGAGAAGCGGTCCTGGCTGCACGCCCAGGGGCTGCGGCTGTTCCCGCTCGTCGGCTGGGCCGAGCGCGGCGGCTACGACGCCACCGGCCACGGCAACTCCGTGCCCCGCTTCCACATCACCTGGGGCACCGGCCCCGGCGTGGTCGCCCCCTTCGAGCGGCGGGTGCGGGCGGCGGCCGCCCGTGGCCTGGTCGAGCTGCGGTTCCGGCACCGGGTGACGGGGCTGGCCCGCAGCGCGGGCGCGGTCGACACCGTCACCGGCGACATCCTGGAGCCCAGCGACGCCGAGCGCGGCGCCCCCAGCGGCCGCGAGGTGGCCGGCGCCTTCGAACTGCGCGCCCAAGCCGTGATCATCACCTCCGGCGGCATCGGCGGCAACCACGACCTCGTCCGCGCCAACTGGCCCGAGCGGCTGGGCTCCCCGCCCGAGCGGATGATCTCCGGCGTCCCGGCCCATGTGGACGGCCGGATGCTCGGCATCACCGAGGCGACCGGCGGCCGCATCATCAACCGCGACCGGATGTGGCACTACACCGAGGGCATCGAGAACTGGAACCCCATCTGGCCCCGGCACGGCATCCGCATCCTGCCCGGCCCGTCCTCACTGTGGTTCGACGCGCGCGGCAAGCGGTTGCCGGTGCCGCTGTTCCCCGGCTTCGACACCCTCGGCACGCTCGAGCACATCATGCGGACCGGCTACGACTACACCTGGTTCGTGCTCACCCGGAAGATCATCGAGAAGGAGTTCGCGCTCTCCGGCTCCGAGCAGAACCCCGACCTCACCGGCAAGAGCGTCCGCGATGTGATCGGCCGCGGCCGGGCCGGGGCCCCGGGCCCGGTCCAGGCGTTCATGGACCACGGCGCGGACTTCATCGTGGAGCGGTCGCTGACGGCGCTGGTCCGGCGGATGAACGAGCTCACCAAGGAGCCGCTCATCGACGAGGAGGGGCTGCGGCGGGAGATCGTCGCCCGCGACCGCGAGATCGCCAACCCCTACACCAAGGACCTCCAGGTCACCGCCCTGCGCGGCACCCGCAAATATGTGGCCGACCGGCTGATCCGCACCGCGGCGCCGCATCGCATCCTCGACCCCAAGGCGGGTCCGCTGATCGCCGTGCGCCTGAACATCCTGACCCGCAAGACGCTCGGCGGCCTCGAGACCGACCTCTCCTCCCGCGTCCTGACCGAGGGCGGCGAACCGCTGCCGGGCGTCTACGCGGCCGGGGAGGCGGCGGGCTTCGGCGGCGGGGGAGTGCACGGCTACCGCTCCCTGGAGGGCACCTTCCTGGGCGGCTGCCTCTTCTCGGGCCGTACGGCGGGCCGCGCGGCGGCCAAGGCGGTGGGGTAGACCCGGGGCGCGGCTCCCTGGCTCCCTGACGCCGCTCCCGGAGTCTTACCGAAGTCTGACGAATCCCCGCCGGATATGGCGCACCACCCCCGCCCGGTGCTCTTATCGACCCATGGACCCCAACACCGGTGCCGGATCCGACGGCCACGGCGCCCCCGTCGGCCGGCGCCTCGTCCTCGGCATGCTCGGCCTGGGCGCCGGCGCGATGGCCGCGGCCCCCTGGCTGCAGGGCCGCCTGGAGATCGCCCTGGGCGCGGTGGCCGACAAGGATCCGACGGGGGTGACCGGACTCCTCCCCAACGGCGGGGGATTCCGCTACTACTCCGTCACCTCCTCCGTGCCCCACAAGGACGCGGGCAACTACCGCCTCACCGTCGACGGACTCGTGGACAAGCCCGCCGAGTACCGCCTCGCCGATCTGCGCGCCCTTCCGCAGACCCGCCTCGTCCGCGATGTCCAGTGCGTCACCGGCTGGCGGGTGCCCGAGACCCCGTTCGAGGGGGTGCGGCTCTCGACGCTGCTGGATGCCGCCGGGGTGCGTCCGCAGGCCAAGGCCGTCCGCTTCACCTGCTTCGACGGCGCGTACAGCGAGAGCCTGACCCTTAATCAGGCGCGGCGCGCTGACGTCCTGGTCGCGCTGAAGCTGCAGGACAAGCCGCTGGGACACTCCCACGGCGGTCCGGTGCGGCTGTATGTGGCGCCCATGTACTTCTACAAGTCGGCGAAATGGCTCTCCGGTATCACCGTCACCGACGAGGTGCGGCCCGGCTATTGGGAGGACCGGGGCTATGACGTCGACGCCTGGGTCGGCAGATCGAACGGACGCGACGATGACCCCACCGCCTGACCAGACGACGCCACCGCCCCAGGGCACGATGACCTCATCCCCGCGAGCCGGAGACCGGGACCGGAACGGGTCGCGGGTGCGCCGGTTCAGCCCCGCCGAGCGCTGGATCCACCGCACCACGGCCCTCCTGCTGGGCGTGTGTGTGTTCAGCGCGGGCTGTCTCTATCTGCCCGAGCTCGCCGAACTCGTCGGGCGGCGCGCCCTCGTCGTCACCGTCCATGAGTGGAGCGGCATCCTGACGCCCCTCCCGGCCCTGCTCGGGCTCGCCTCGCGCGCCTTCCGCGCCGATCTCACCCGGCTCAACCGCTTCGGCCCGCACGACCGCCGCTGGCTGAGCGCGGCGCTGCGCCGCGACCACCGGCGGCAGGAGCGCCCGGCGGGGAAGTTCAACGCCGGGCAGAAGCTGTACGCGGGGTATATCGCGGGCGCGGTGATGGTGATGGCGGGCACCGGGCTGCTGATGTGGTTCACCGATCTGGCCCCGCTGGTGTGGCGCACCAGCGCCACCTTCGTCCACGACTGGCTGGCGCTGGCCATCGGCATCGTCCTGCTCGGCCACATCGGCAAGGCGTACGCCGATCCGGAGGCCCGGCGCGGGATGCGCACGGGCAAGGTCGAGCGGGCGTGGGCGGCCCGTGAGCATCCGCTGTGGCATACGGACGAGGACGCCGCGGACGGGGGCCACCGGGACGCGGGGCACGACACCGGAGACCACGAACACCGCATCCGCTGAACCCGTGGCCACGGGCGCCGCGTGCCGCTGGACCAATAGCCACGCGCCGCATCCGCTGAACCAGTGGCCACGAGCGCCACGTCCGCTGAACCCATGACACCCGGTGCCATGATGCGTCGCATGCGCGTGAAAGGTGCAAGAAAGACCGTTATGCGGCTTGCGATGCATGCCGCCTTGTGCGCCGTGGCGATGCTTCCGCTGAGCGGCTGCCGCATGTTCGACGCCCCGCCGCGGCGGGGCGGGCTCTGGGTGAACCCGGACAGCCCGGCCGCCCGGCAGGTCCGTGAGCGGCAGGACGAGGGAAAGAACCGCGACGCCGCGCTCATCCGGCAGATCGCCCAGCAGCCGGTCGCGGAGTGGCTCGGCCCCGCGCCGCCCCGTGAACGGGTCCGCTTCATCACCGAATCCGCGGCGCGGACCGGGTCCACCCCGGTCCTGGTCGCCTATCACATCCCGTACCGCGACTGCGGACGGTATTCGGCGGGCGGGGCGCGGAGCGCCCATGCGTACCGGCGTTGGATCGAGCAGATCACCCTGGGCATCGGCGACCGCAAGGCGATCGTCGTCCTGGAACCCGACGCGGTGGCCCAGCTCGTCGACGGCTGCGTACCGGCCAGGCTGCGCACCGCCCGGCTGGCGATGCTGCGCGACGCGGTCGCCATGTTCGCCGCCCTGCCCCACGTCCGGGTGTACGTGGACGCGGGGAACCCGGGCTGGATCAAGAATCCCCAGCGGCTGGTGCGGCCGCTGCGCGAGGGCGGTATCGAGCAGGCGGACGGCTTCGCGCTGAACGTCTCCAACTTCCAGCCGACCCGGCCCACCGTGGCGTACGGCCACCGGCTCTCCACCGCCCTCGACGGCGCCCACTTCGTCATCGACACCAGCCGGAACGGCAACGGCCCGCTGCGGCTGCGCGGCGCGGCCCGGCACGGTATCCGGGCCCGGGACTCCTGGTGCAATCCGCCGGGGCGGGCGCTGGGCGAGCGGCCCAGCACCGCCACCGGGGACCGGCTGGTGGACGCCTATCTGTGGATCAAGCGTCCGGGAGAGTCCGACGGGACCTGCAACGGCGGCCCTCCGGCGGGCCGCTGGTGGACCGCGTACGCGCTCGATCTGGCCCGTAACGCGCCCCGCCGGCATTAGCCGCCCGGCCGTACAGCCGCCCGGCCGCCGGTCACAGCGCGCAGACCGGCGCCTTTTCCTTGTCCTCGTGCTCGCTCTTGTTCTTCTTGTTCTTCGCCTTCGGGACCCCACAGGGACTGGCCGCGTCGCGCGCCGTCGGCACCGTTCCGCGCGCCGGGCGCTTCCGGCCGCGGCGCACCAGCCCCACCGACCAGATCGCCACCGGCGCCAGACACAGCGCGAGGGCGAGCGCCGCCCAGGTCCGCATCACCGCATGGGCGTGGCCCAGGAAGAACGAGGCGACCAGGGAGGAACCGAACACCGCGGCCCACAGCAGATGGATACGGAACGTGGAGAGCCGGTCCGGGCTGGACGAGTCGCCCTTGGGCGTGACCACGAACCGGCTGGTGCGGCGCAGCGCCGCGTCGCACAGCGACTTGGCGTAGATCGGGGCCGACAGCGCCGAGAGCAGCATCCCGGCCAGCCCGCCGGAGCCCTCCGGCTCGTGCGGGGAGACGTTGTGCCGCCGGTTCCAGATGTACAGCCCGATCTGCAGCATCGCCGCGTCGCTGTAGAGCATCATCCACATCTCGGCGGGGATGTGGATCCCGGCCGCGCCCAGCACCAGGAACAGCGCACACGACAGCGCGGAGAGGATCCAGTTGAGCGCGGTCATCGGGTAGTACGCGATCATCAGCGAGTAGTTGAGCAGCTTGCCCGGCGACAGGGTGAACGGGCCCTTCCAGAACTGCTTGAGCACCGTCTCGTAGGTGCCGCGGCTCCACCGCATCTGCTGGGTGAAGAAGTCCGTCCAGGTGCTCGGCCCCTCGCCGACCGCGAGCACATCGGGGGTGTAGACCGAGCGCCACTTCCTGCGCGTGGCCGGGTTGCGGTGGCGGTGCAGCTCGAAGCCGGTGGCCATGTCCTCGGTGATCGAGTCGTACAGCCCGCCGATCGAGCGCAGCGCGCTGATCCGCACCGCGTTGTTGGTGCCCACGAACATCGGGCCGCCATAGGCGTTTCCGGCCCGCTGGATGAGTGCGTGGAAAAGGAACTGCTGGCTTTCGGCGGCCTTGGTGACCGGGGTGTCGTAATTCCCGTAGACCTGCGGGCCGACCACAAAGGCGATATCCGGATCCCGGAAGTAACCCAGCATGCGCTCCAGGAAGTTGGGCAGCGGTACATGGTCGGTATCCACACACGCCATGAATTCATACGCGTCACCATGCGCGTCCAGCCAGGCGTTGTAATTCCCGTGCTTGGTCCTCGCCCGGAAAGCGCCCTTCGGCTGATTCCACTTCTCGATGCCCTTGCGGGAGAAATGCCGTACGCCAAGCCGTGCGCACAGCGCCTTCACCTCCTCGTCGTCCCCCTCGTCCAGCAGCCATACGTCCAGCGGCCCGGTGTGCCGGATCCGCACCGCCCCCTCCAGCGTGGCCCGGACCATCGCGATCGGCTCCTTGCCGGGCACGAAGCTGGTCAGGAACGCCACCCGGGTCCCCGGCTCGGCCACCACCGGCACCGGATCCCGCGCCACCAGCGTCGCATGGGCGTTGGAGACGACCGTGAACAGGCGAAAGCCCTCGATCAGCGCGATCGAGACCAGCATCGCGAGGTCCGCCGCCCGCTGCCACCACGGCGCGTAGGCGCGCCACAGCCAGTGATCGGGGTGCAGCAGCCACAGCAGCAGCAGCGCCGAGCACACCGGCGCCGCGCACAGCAGCAGCGCGGCCCGGATCCGGTGCGGCTCCTGCGCCAGCAGACTCCGGCAGCGCACCCGGTAGGGGCGGTCCATGGGGGCGTTGGTCAGCGGGCCCGCCAGTTCGCTGTACCGCTTGTACTCGTACACCGAGGCGGAACGGCGGTGCGGGACGCGGGAATCCGACGCGGTACGCGCGGGCGGCGGCCCGGCGGATACGGTGTGTGCGGTGGCTTTCCGGGGGGAATCTCTGACGGGGGTCGGTGCAGACATCTGGGCACTCCCGCGGGGCTGGCTCGAACCGAATGGCGCGCCGCGATGACCCATTCGGGCCATATTCTTCAGGTCATCGCGCGAGATGAGAAGGTAACAATCCCATGGGGGCTGGCGGTGCACTTCGGATATTCGGCGCGCCCTTGTTGAGGGCCCGTAGGACATCCACTCCGACGGCCCAGCGGTGCGCGTCTTACGTGATTTACATCCCGCCGTCTGGCAGGGTCGGCACCGATCGAAGCCCATCGGAATACGGAGGATGGGGCGCAGTCGCCCGATGAGAGTCCTGCACATCATCTCCCGCCTCGGGGCCGGAGGAGCCGAACAGCAACTGAGGCTGCTGCTGCGCCATTTGCCGGTGCGCTGTGACGTCATCGCCCTCTCGGGCCCCGGCGCCACCGCGCACGGCATCCGCGCGGACGGCATCCCGGTCGCCCATGTGCCCCTGGGCGCCGGGCGCGAGCGGCAGCTCACCACGGTGCCCAGGCTGGTGCGGATCATCCGCTCCGGCGGCTACGACCTGGTGCACACCCATCTGTACCGGGCGTGTGTGCTCGGCCGGATCGCCGCCCGGCTGGCCGGGGTGCGGGCGGTCATCGCCACCGAACACAGCCTGGGCGAGCGGCGGATCGACGGCCGGCCGCTCACCGCCGCACTCCGCGCCCGCTATCTCGCCGCCGAGCGGCTGGGCTCGGCCACCGTCGCCGTCTCGGCCGCCGTCGCCGACCGGCTGCGCGACTGGGGCGTGCCCAACTCCCGGATCCATCTGGTGCCCAACGGGATCGACGCACGCCACTTCCGCTTCGAACCGGCCGCCCGGGCGGCCGCCCGGGCCCGTCTCGGCCTCCCCGACCGGGCCTTCGTGGTCGGCGGGGTCGGCCGCCTGGTGGCGGACAAGCGGTTCGACGCGGCGGTGCGGGCCGTCGCCGAGGTGCCGGACACTCGGCTGCTGCTGGTCGGCGAGGGCCCCGAGCGCCCCGCCCTGGAGGACCTGGCCGCCCGGCTCGGCGTGGCCGACCGGGTGCGGCTGCTGGGCGAGCGCGACGGCGCGGTGGCCCCGCCGGACGACCGGCCCGCGGGGCTGCCCGGACTGCTGGCCGCCATGGACGTGCTGGTCTCGCCCTCCACCGAGGAGGCGTTCGGCCTCGCCGCGCTGGAGGGGCTGGCGGCCGGGCTGCCGGTGCTGCACACGGTCTGCCCCGCCCTCGACGAGCTCCCCGCCGGTGCCGTCCCCGGCGCCCGCCGGATCGCCCCCGGCCCGGCCGCCCTCGCCGACGCCCTGCGCCGGCAGGCCGCCGCGGGCCCGCTGCGCTTCCCGGTCCCGGACGCCATCGACCGCTACGACATCGCCCGCGGCGCCCGCCGCCTGATGGACCTCTACGACCGCGCCACCACCTGCGGGCCGGACGGCTGTCTGCGGGTGTCGCCCATCAGCCGCCGCATGCCGCGGCGCGGCGCGCCCGCGGGCTGAGAGGGATCGCGCGCCGTCAACCGCGTCGCGCGGCCTCGCCGCGGTCGTCATCGGGCCCCGGGGCCAGGTCGCGGAGCAGCTCCAGCACATGCCGCAGCCCGGGCCGGTTGCCGGTGCCCGCACGGCTGACGGTGAAGACGGTCCGGGAGACGGGATGGACCAGTGGGTGCAGGCTGACGGGCCCGAGGGTGTCCGGCAGTGCCATCCGGGGCACCAGGGCGGCCCCGGCCCCCGCCGCGACCAGGGCCGTCAGTACGGCGAAGTCACTGCTGCGCGCCCGGATGTCCGGGACGAACCCGGCGGCCCCGCACGCGCGCTGGATCATCTCGTAACAGGAGGTCTCCGGGCCGGGCGTCAGCCACGGCAGATGCGACAGCCGGGACAGATCCGCGGGCTGCCCGGCCGCCAGGCCCACCGCGTCGGCCTGGCGGGGCTCCAGGGCGAGCAGCACCGGCTCCTCCATCAGGACGGCCTGTTCGCAGGTGGCGGGGAAGTTGCGCGGCAGCACGGTGTAGCTGTGCACCAGGGCCAGGTCCGTCGAGCGCTTGCGCAGCTCGTCCAGGGCCTGGTCGGGCTCCTGGACGGAGAGCCGCAGCGACAGATCGGGGGCCGCGCCGGACCCGGCGAGGCGCTGCCAGAGGGGCGCGATGAGGGCACGGGCGGCGGAGGCGAAGGCGGTGATCCGCACGATGCCCTGACGGCCGCTCTGCAGGGCGGCCAGCCCGGACTCGGCCGCCGCGAGCTCCGCCAGGATGATCTCGGCGTGGGCCACCAGCAGCTCCCCGGCCGCGGTCAGCCGCAGCGTGCGCCCCTGCTTCTCCACCACGGGCGTGCCCGCCTCCTTCCGCAGGGCGGCGAGGTGCTGGGAGACGGCCGGTGGGGTCAGGTGCAGGGCCTCCGCGGTGGCCGCGATGGTCCCGTAGGCGGCGAGGTGCTGGAGGATCCGCAGCCGGCGTACGTCAAGCACGGAGGGCTCCTTGCTCGGATATCGGAGTGGGGACGGGGCAACGCCCGGGATGCCCGGGCGCACCGTCACCGTGTCAGGGTCCGCCGGCCGGCCCGCTCGGCGGTGCCTCCGGACGCGGCCGCGTCCACGCTGCCGGAGGAGCGCCGGTCCGCCGTACGCCGGTTGATCAGGATCACCCCCGCCACGCTGACCGCCCCGCCGGTCAGCTCGATGGGGTGGGGCACCTCGCCCAGCCAGACGAACGAGACCGCCAGCGCCACCGGCGGCACCAGGTACAGCGCCGCCGTGGACGCCGCGAGCGGCAGCCGGGCCACGGCGTAGGCCCAGATGACGAAGCCGAGCGCGGACGGCAGCAGGCCCAGATAGAGCGCGGAGGCCAGCGCGCCGGCCGGTGCGTGAGCGGCCGCGTCCCAGCTGGCGGGGATCAGCGGCAACGCGAAGACGGTGCCCGTGACCATCGCGTAGGTGGCGACCTCCAGACCGGTGTAGCGGCGCAGCAGCGGCTTGGACGAGAAGTGGTACACCCCCTGGACCACGGCGGCCGCCAGCACCACGAGGGCGGAGACGGTGAACCCGCTGGTGCCCTCGGCCAGGCTGACGATGGCCGCGCCCGCCAGCGCGATGACGCTGCCGACGACGATCTGGCGGGTCATCCGCTCCCCGAGGAACACGGTGCCCAGCAGCACACTGAACACGGGGGCGACCGAGATCAGCAGACTCGCGGTCCCCGCCGCCACATGCACCTCGCCCCAGTTCAGCAGCACCTGATAGGCGGTCATGCCGGTGGCCCCGCACAGGGCGATCATCGGCAGATCGCGCCGCCGCGGCAGACGTACCTTCGTGAACGGCGCCACCAGCAGCAGCGCGAGCGCCGCGACCCCGAGCCGCAGAAACGACAGCCCGGCCACCCCCAGCCCGTCGATACCGACCCGGATGGCGGGAAAGGCCGAGGCCCACAGCACGACGGTGCCGGCCAGGGCGAGAAAACGGGGAGAGGCGATGCGCGGGAACATGCCTTCAGCGTCCCCGCCGCAAAAGCAAAAATCGAGTGAGCTTTTGTTGCCGAAAGCGTTAGCCGCGCTTACTGGCCGCCTCGCGGTACGCCCGCGGGCTGAGGCCGCGCTCGCGCCCGCCGACTACGTCCGCGAGACCGCCGGGAGCGGCGCCTGGGCCGGCTGACGCGCGACGGACAGCGCCGCCGCCCGCCGGGGGCGGGGGTCAGGGGAGTGGCTGTGCGGTCCAGATGCACTTGCCGGTGGACGTGTAGCGGGTGCCCCAGCGCTGGGAGAGGGCCGAGACCAGCTGGAGCCCGCGCCCGCCCTCGTCGGTCTCCGAGGCATGGCGGATCCGGGGGGTGGTCAAAGAGCCGTCGGTCACCTCGCAGATCAGCTCCTCGCTGTGCAGCAGCCGCAGCCCGAACGGGCCCCTGCCGTGCCGGATCGCGTTCGCGACCAACTCGCTGACCAGCAGCTCCGCGATGGGGGTGAGCGGAGCCAGCTCCCAGCGGGTCAGCTGGTCCCGGACGTGATCGCGCGCCTCGCCCGCGGCGGTCGGCCCCTCGGACAGCGGCCATGCGGCCACATGGTCGGAGGCGAGCGCATGGGTGCGGGCGACGAGCAGCGCCGCGTCATCGGCGGTGAGCTGCTTCTCCGGCAGCAGCTCGGCCAGCACCTCGTCGCACAGCCGCTCCAGCGACGCGTGCTCGCCCCGGTCCCCGTCGCGCAGGGCGTCCCCCGGGCCGGGAGTCCGGGCCGCACTGGACAGCGCGCTTGCCAGATGCCGCATCCCGCGGTCGATGTCCCGGGCGACGGATTCCACCAGACCGTCGGTGTACAGCACCAGCAGACTGCCCTCCTCCAGCGTCACCTCGGTGGTCTCGAACGGCGGCCGGGCCGCGCCCAGCGGTGGATCGGGGGCGCCGCCGGCGAAGCGGACCGGCTGACCGGGGCGTACGACGGCCGGCGGTGGATGCCCGGCGCTGGCGAAGACGCAGGTGGCGTTGGCCGGGTCGTACACGGCGTACAGACAGGTCGCGTAGAGGTTGTCCCCCAGGTCGCTCACCAGGTCGTTGAGGCGGGTGAGCAGCTCGGCGGGCGGAAACTCCAGCTCGGCCAGGGTGTTCACGGCGGTGCGCAGCCGGCCCATGGTGGCCGCCTCGGACAGCCCGTGACCCATCACATCGCCGATGACCAGGGCCACCCGGGCGCCGGACAGCGGGATCACGTCGTACCAGTCACCGCCCACGTCGATGCCCTCGCTGGCGGGCAGATAGCGGGCGGCGGTGGTGACCGAGGGCAGCGACGGCAGAGCGCGGGGCAGCAGCCCGCGCTGGAGCTCCTTGGCCCGGGTGTGCTCCATGTCGTACAGCCGGGCGCGCTCGATGGCCTGCCCCATCAGTCCGCTGAGCGCGGTGAGCAGGGCCCGCTCCTCCGCGTCGAGCCGGCGCGGCTCGGCGAAGGCGATCACGGCGCAGCCGATGTTCCGGCCGGAGACGATCAGCGGCAGAAAGGCCCATGCCTGCTTCTGCGCCGCGGCGGGCCGCCCACTCATGCGGGGATAGCGCGCGGTGTACGCCTCGACCGACTCGACGAAGGCCGGTGCCCCGGTCCGGTACACCTCCGAGACCGGCGACACATCATGGATCGAGGCCCCGTCGATCGACTCCAGGAAGGGCTGCGGATAGCCGACCGCCCCGGCGATCCGGATCACGCTGCCCTCGATGAGCTGCACCACCATCCCCGAGGCGCCGAACGGCGGCAGCACCCGGTCGGCGATGGCGTTCACCACGTCGCGCATGGTCAGGGCCTGCGCGAGGGCGTCGGTCAGCTCGCCGATCCGCGCATTGCGCTCGGCCGCCGCGCGCTCGGCCGCGGCCCGCTCCGCCTCGCGCGCCCGGGTCCCGGTGATATCGGCGGCGTAGACCGTGAGACCGTTCGGCACCGGGACCAGCCGCATGTAGTACCAGCGCTGATCGGTCGGCCAGCGCACCTCGAACCCGACCGGGGTGCCGCTCTCGGCGGCCCGCCGGTAGCGGCTCCGCAGGCCCGGCTCCGCCTCGTCGACGCGCAGCCGTGTGAAGGCGTCCCACAGGGTCCGGCCGAGCGTCGTCCGAGCGGCGCCGAGCAGCCGCTCCGCCTCGCCGTTGACGAAGGTGACGCGCCAGCCGCTGTCGACCGCGAAGAACGCGTCGCTCATATGCCAAAGCGCCCGGCTCACCTGGTCGTTCGCCATCAATGTGCCGATGGCGTCCCGGTCCCGGTCCCGGTCCTGGTCCCGGTCCTGGTCGGGAGGGTCCTCCGGCAGCCGCGGGGCGGCCCACGCGGCCAGCGCCTCGACGGCCGCCTGCCGCTCCGGTGCGGGCCGCTCGGCCGGGGCCGTCAGCACCGACAGCGCGCCGATGACCTTCTCCGGAGTGATCAGCGGAACCGCCAGCAGTCCGCTTCCGGCGGGCAGCGCCGGGCCCGTGCCGCCCCCGGCGCCGAGGGCCGGCGCCCACACCGGCGCGCCCCGGGCCACCGCGCGGGCCGGGGCGCCGGCGCCGGCCGCATCGAGCTCCACCCAGTCCCGGGCGACCGTACGGATCAGCCCGTGCACCGCCGTGAGCAGCAGCGGCCGGGTGCCGGGGCCGCGCAGATGCGCCATGCCGCCGAGACCGCCGGTCTCCGTCACGGCGTGGTCGAGCACGTATCCGAGCAGATCGGGGCCGCTCAGCCCGTCACCCGCCTCGGTGATCATGCGTATCCGTGCGGCGATGGCCTCGTCCATGCCCATGGAGAAAATTTACTCCCTTGGGGGTGTGTGTACGGGAATGTGCTACCCCGCCGGGCGGCGGTCTACCGGGGTCAGCGGGGACCAGACGGACAAGGTGGTGCGGCGCGGGCCCGACCAGGGGGCCGGGACCGCGTCGATGTCCTGGGCCAGGCGGTAGGCGAGCGTCTCGTAGTTCACGCGCCAGCCGCGGAAGTGCGGCCAGGCCTCCTCCGCGGTGCGCTCCATCGGATAGCCGTAGGTGCGCATCCGTTCCACCCCGCGCAGGAAGTCCTCGTAGCCGAGCCGCACCGGATCCTCCGGGCGCGGGTCGGCGTCGTACGGGATACCGCGGATATCGGCGATGTCGCGCAGGCAGACGAAGCCCGCCCGCAGCGCCAGCCGGGTCCTGGCCTGGGGCTGGGAGGGGTTGAAGGCCAGCCGCAGCGCGGCCGCGTCCAGGACCGCCAGCAGGGCGATCAGCCAGTTGCGGTCGGCCTTGGGGGAGCGGAAGTGGATCAGGACCGGATAGGTGGTGTGGGTCTCGCTCACCACGGCGCACCACCGCTCCCAGCCGCGGAAGAGGTCGCCGATGTCGTCCAGCAGGTCGACCTGGGCGTAGCGGGCGAGGATCTGCGGGCCCCAGGGCGGGGCGCCGGCCCGGGTCTGCAGCAGGGTGACCTCGGTCTCGCGGCGCTGGTAGGCGTTGTAGAGGGTGGGCAGATAGCCGATCTGCAGACCGACCACGATGGGGCCGGTGGCCGCCGCGCAGAAGTCGATGGCGGTCAGGCCGGCCCGGCGGCTGCTGGCGAAGCCGAGGGTGAAGAGCGAGGACCCGGCCTCGTACAGCGCGTCGTGGACGCCCAGCCCGCTCACCGCGGCCTCCAGCAGCCCGTAGCCGACCATGAACGAGACCAGCCAGCCCAGCAGTGTGATCACGATGGACACCGGCGCCACCGGGGCCAGCACCCGGTCCTTCGCCTCGACGCCCGGCAACCGGTCGGCCATGAACCGGAACGGCCGGCTCACCGAGCGCTGTACGAAGCCGGTGAAGCCGGCGGGGGTGGGCCGGGGAATGACCAGGGTGCGCAGCACCGAGGCGAAGATGCCCAGCACGATGACGGCGCCGATGATGCCCAGCAGTACTCGCACCGCGATTCCGTTCCTGCGTGCGTGCCCTCTCGTCCCACCCGCTCAGGCCGTGAACATCTCGGGGTGGGTGCCGACGAATTCCCGCACCCCGGTAGCGGGCCTCCCGGTGATCGTCTCGATGTCGTCGGTCCGGCGGTCGTAGCGGTTCTCCGCGTGCAGCCGGGCCATGGTCGCCAGATGCTGGAAGACGTGGTCGGGCAGGCCCAGGGACCGCAGATCGTGGTTGACCCAGGCTTCGTAGGAGACGTCCACATAGCTCACCGGGCGGCCGAGCGCTTCGGCGAACTCCGCGGCCATGGTGGTCATGTCGACGGAGGCCGGGCCGGTCAGATGGTAGGTCTTGCCGATGTGCGCGGTGGGGTCCACCAGGATCTCCGTCACCACCGCGGCCACGTCCCCCGCGGCGACCGGGGAGGTGCGCCCGGCGCCGAACGGCAGCCGGATCGTGCCCTCCTGCGCGATGGAGGAGTAGACGAAGACCGAGAAGAGCGGATTCTCCATGAAGACGGTGGGCCTGAGGTGGGTGACGGGCAACCCGGACCAGTCGAGGGCCTGTTCGCCCAGCCACTGCAGCCGGTGCTGATCGGACTCCGTGGTGCTGGTGAAGTCCATCTGCGAGACCGTCATCTGCGACATATTGACGAGCACTTCCAGCCGCGCGTACTCCCGCGCGACCGCCGCCGTCGTCACCGTGGCCTCCAGATACCCCGACGACACGCTCATGCCGAAGTACATCCGTCCACAGCCGTCCAGCGCGCGGACCACGTCCGGGGCGCGGGTCAGATCGCCCGCCACCACCTCCGCGCCCGTCGCGCGCAGGGCGTCGGCCCGCTCGTCCTCCCGGTGGACCATGGCCCGCACCGGCAGATCGCGCCGGCGCAGCTCCTCCACCACGGTGCGGCCGATGCCTCCGACGCTCCCCGCGGCGCCGGTCACCAGGATCGGTGCCGGGGGCATGGCTAGGACACCAGCTTGTCGAGGGTGATGGGCAGTTCGCGGACCCGGACTCCGGTGGCGTGGTACACGGCGTTGCCGATGGCCGCGGCGGTGCCCACGATGCCCACCTCGCCGAGGCCCTTGGCGCCCATGGGGTTGGTGTACGGATCGGGCTCGTCCAGCCAGTGGGCCTCGACCGCGTGGACATCGGCGTGCGAGGCGATGTGGTACTGGGCGAAGTCGTGGTTGACCACATGGCCGAACCGCGGGTCGAGCACACTGTGTTCGTACAGCGCCATCGACATCCCCTGGGTCATCCCGCCGATCAGCTGGGAGCGGGCGGTCTTGGGGTTGATGACCCGGCCCACGTCGAACATTCCCAGCAGCCGCGTCACCCGCAGCTCACCGGTGTCCTCGTCGACCCGCACCTCGGCGAACTGGGCGCCGAAGCTGTGCATCGCATAGCGCTCGGCGTCCGGGTTGCCGCCGGGCATCTCCGCGGTGACCTCCAGCCCCTCCGGCGGTGCGACACCGCCGTGTTCGGACCGCAGCCGGTCCCGCAGCCGGTCCGCCGCCTCCCAGATCGCGGTGCCCCAGCTGTTGATACCGGCCGAGAACCCGGCGACCGACGCGGCCGGCAGCGCCGTGTCCCCGATCCGCATCTCCACCTGCCCGACCGGGACGCTCAGCGCGTCCGCGGCGATCTGGGTGAGCGCCGTCCAGGTGCCGGTGCCCAGGTCGGCGGCGGCGATCCGCACCGTGTAGCGGCCGTCCGGGCCGATCCGGATGGTGGCCGCGTTGCCGGGGAAGCGGGGCGAGGGATACGTCGAGGCGGCCACACCGGTGCCCACCAGCCAGCGCCCCTCGCGGCGCGCCCGGGGGGCCGGGTCGCGGTGCTCCCAGCCGGCCCGGCGGGCGCCCTCGCGCAGACAGTCGGTCAGATGGCGGCTGGAGAACGGCAGCCCGGACTCCGGATGCACCTCCGGCTCATTGCGGATCCGGAACTCCACCGGGTCAAGTCCGCAGGCGATCGCCATCTCGTCCATGGCCGACTCCAGCGCGTACATCCCCTGCGCCTCGCCCGGCGCCCGCATGATCGTCGGCACCGGGACATCCAGCGGGGCCAGCCGGTGGGTGGTGCGCCGGTGCGGCGCCGCGTACATCATCCGGGAGCAGACGCCCACCTGTTCCGCGTACCCCTTGGCCTTGGCGGTCTGCTCGATCACATCGTGGGCCAGCGCGGTGAGCCTGCCGTCCCGTCCGGCGCCCAGCCGGATCCGCTGGATCGACGCCGGACGGTAGCCGACCAGGGCGAACATCTGCTGCCGGGTGAGGGTGAACTTGACCGGCCGCCGCACGATCCGGGCGGCCATCGCGGCGAGGACGGCATACGCGTGGGGGTAGACCTTCGAGCCGAACGCGCCCCCGACATGCGGGGAGACCACCCGCACCCGCCCCGGCTCCAGCCCCAGCACCCCGGAGATCAGGGCCTGGCTCAGGGAGACCCCCTGGGTGGAACAGCGCACCAGCAGCTCGCCGTTGAGCCAGGTGACCACCGCGGTGTGCGGCTCCATCGGGTTGTTGTGGTACATCGGCGTGGAGTACGTGGTGTCCACCATGGTCGGCGACGCCGCCAGCGCCGTATCGACGTCCCCCAGCACACTGTCGGCCGGCGAGCCGTCCTGCAGCTCTCCGCCGCCGGTGCCGAAGGTGGCGGCGTGCACCGGGGAGTACAGGTCGTCGCGGCCGGCGCGCAGCACCACATCGGGGGGCCGGCTCTCGTAGTCCACGCGGACGAGCCCCGCCGCCCGTCGCGCGGTCTCCAGGGATTCGGCCACGATCGCCCCGATGAACTGGCCGCGCCAGGCGACCTCGTCGGACTGCAGGACCGCGAGCTCCGGATCGTCGGGCCGGGTCAGCGTGGGGGCGTTGAGATGGCTGAGCACGGCCAGCACCCCCGGCTCCGCCTCCGCGAGCGCGCTGTCCACCCCCGTGACCCGCCCGGAGGCGATCGTGGACTGCAGCGGATACAGATAGACGGGCTGGTCGAGGGGCCATTCATAGGCGTACGTGGCGGTGCCGGTGACCTTCTGCGCGCCGTCGACGCGGTCCATCGGGATGCCGATCGCGTGCGGGCGGGCTGTGACGTGGCTCATCGCGCCTCCTCCAGCAGCTCCAGCAGCGTGGCGACCATCGTGTTGCGGGCGAGCGGGACCTTGAAGGCATTGCCCGCCAGCGGCCGCGCCGCGGACAGCTCGGCCGCGGCCGCGTCCACGAAGCTCTCCCGGGTCGCGGGCGCGCCGCGCAGCACCGCCTCGGCCGTGGTGGCCCGCCAGGGCTTGTGCGCCACCCCGCCCAGCGCGATCGCTACGTCCCGTACCGCCCCGTCGGTGACCTCCAGCGCGGCGGCGACCGAGACCAGCGCGAAGGCGTACGAGGCGCGGTCGCGCACCTTGCGGTAGCGCGAGCGGAGCGCGGAGTGCGGGGGCGGCAGCTCCACCCCGGTGATCAGCTCACCGCGCTCCAGGACGGTGTCGCGCTCGGGTTCGGCCTCGGGCAGCCGGTACAGGTCGGTCAGCGGGATCCGCCGCTCGGAGGCCGGGCCGGCCACCGTCACCACCGCGTCCAGCGCGGCCAGCGCGACGGCCATGTCGGAGGGGTGGGTGGCCACACAGGTGGGGGAGGCGCCCAGGATCGCCATATCGCGCTGATAGCCCTCCATGGCCGAACAGCCCGCGCCCGGTGTGCGCTTGTTGCAGGCGGTGGTGACGTTCTGGAAGTACGGGCAGCGGGTGCGCTGCAGCAGATTCCCGCCGGTGGTGGCGAGGTTGCGCAGCTGGCCCGAGGCGCCCGAGAGCAGCGCCTGGGAGAGCACCGGATAGCGCCGCCGGACCCGGGAGTCGGCGGCCAGATCGCTGTTGGGCACGGCCGCGCCGATCCGCAGCCCGCCGTCGGGAAGCTCCTCGATCCGGTCGGAGGTGAGCCGCCGGACGTCGATCAGCAGCTCCGGGGTGGCCACCTCCAGCCGCATCAGATCGACCAGATTGGTCCCGCCGGCCAGATAGGCCGCGTCCGGCTCCTCGACCAGGGTGGTGACGGCCGCCGACACCTCGTCGGCGAGCTCGTAGCGAAAGGGCCTCATCGGTGCGCCACCTCCGCGATCGCCGGGACGATGTTCGCGTACGCGGCGCAGCGGCACAGGTTGCCGCTCATCCGCTCGGCGATCTCCTCGTCGTCGAGCACCACATCGGTGGCGCCCAGATCCTTGCTCGCGGCACTCGGCCAGCCCTCCCCGGCCTCCTGTAGCATGCCGGCCGCCGAGACGATCTGACCGGGTGTGCAGTAGCCGCACTGGAAGGCGTCATGGGCGATGAAGGACTGCTGGAGCGGATGCAGCTCACCGTTGGTGAGCCCCGCCGCCGTCACGATGTCCGCGCCCTGGTGGGCGACGGCCAGCGCGAGGCAGCCGAGGATCCGGCGGCCGTCGAGCAGCAGGGTGCAGGCGCCGCACTGTCCGTGGTCGCAGCCCTTCTTGGGGCTGGTGTTCCCCAGCTGCTCGCGCAGGGCGTCCAGCAGCGTCGTACGGGTGTCGACGGTGAGGCGGTGCTCGGTCCCGTCCACCCGGAGCTCGATCTCCAGGTCCATGGTCCCTACCCTTGATCGTCGTCCGTCGGAACGTCACGCAGCACCCCCATTCTGGGACATATGGGCACTGATCGCCCGTTCGGCGGTATGGCCATACCGATGGCGGGCCGCGGCTCGCGCCCGGCCGACGCCGGTGGACGGGGCCGCGGCCCCCGGGGCAGGGTCTTCTTCAGGTGCGCTGGATCACGGCTTCCAGATGCGGCAGATAGTGGTCCATGCGATCCCGCTTGGTGAGCAGATACGGGAGGTTCTCCTTGTGCGGAGTCATCAGCAGCGGCACCTGCTCGCTGACCCTGACGCCGTGCCGCAGCAGCGCGTCCCGCTTCTGGGGGTTGTTGGACAGCAGCCGCACGGAGCGCACCTCGAGGTCGTGCAGGACATCCGCCGCCACCTTGTAGTCCCGGGCGTCCGCCGGCAGGCCGAGGGCGAGGTTGGCCTCGACCGTGTCCAGCCCCTCCGCCTGGAGCTTCATCGCCTGGAGCTTGGCGAGCAGCCCGATCCCGCGTCCCTCATGACCCCTCAGATAGACGAGAACGCCCCGGCCTTCGGCCACGATCGCCTTCAGCGCCGCGGAGAGCTGGTCGCCGCACTCGCAGTGACGGGAGCCGAACGCGTCTCCGGTGAGGCACTCCGAATGCAGGCGGGTAAGCGCTTCCTCACCGGTGACATCGCCGTATACCAGCGCCATTTGTTCATCACCGCGAACGAGGTCCCGATAGCCGATCGCGAGAAAGTCGCCATGCTTCGTGGACAGCCGGACATTCACCACTCGTTCGACACCCGAGGGGCGGGCGTCGACATCGAACACGCCATCACTTTCTGTCATGTCCCGATCTTATCTGGAAAACCACCGCCCTTGTACAGGAGAATGACAAAGCCGGGGCAACAAGCTGTCCGGCCGACACAGGAAAGGTGCATGAGATATGAGCGGTTCGGGAACGCGCCCGCAGGTCGGCATGGTGTTGCCGACACAGACGACGGAGGAAGTGCGGGCCGACCGGGCCGATGTCGCCGTGCTTCCGGTAGGCAGCTTCGAACAACACGGCGCATTTCTCCCACTGGCGACCGACACGGTCATCGCCTGCACGATCGCAGGCGAGATCGCGGCAGCGTATCCGGTGCTTCAGCTGCCCCCGGTGACGATCTCCTGCTCCCATGAACATGCGGCCTGGCCAGGGACGATCTCCCTGTCCGCGGCCACCCTCTACGCCGTGGTCCGCGATATCGCGGACTCGCTGCGGCGCTCGGGTATACGCGGTCTGATTCTGGTGAACGGACACGGCGGAAATTACGTACTGCGCAACATCGTTCAGGAATCCGCCGGGGGTGACTTCGGTATGGCGCTATTTCCAGGATCGGCGGACTGGGATGCCGCCAGGACCCGCGCCGGAGTACGCACCCCGTCCAACAGCGATATGCATGCGGGGGAACTGGAGACATCCATACTCCTGCATGCCCATCCAGAACTCGTCCGGCCCGGTCATGAAACCTCCGACTGGATATCGGATGAGCGGAAACATCTGCTCACCCTCGGTATGTCCGCCTATACCGAGTCCGGTGTCATCGGCCGGCCGTCCAGGGCGTCCGCGGATAAGGGAAAGGAAGTGCTGGCCGGGCTCGTCGATTCGTTCGCAGAGTATCTTTCCCTGGTCGGCGCCGAGAAGGAGGCGTGATGACCTCGTCGGAAACGGAAGAGGCCTGGGAGCGGCTGTGCTCCGTCCGGAGCGAGGCGGACGCCGCGGACGCCGGTCTGGTCCGGGGCCCGGACGGCAGACGGCGGTGGAGTGAGCCCGTCTCGCCGGAGGCCCGGCTCCTGGTCGACCGCTATCTCCCGCTGTGCCTGGCCGGGCCGCGGCTGACGATCGCTCAGCTCGGTCAGAGCCTGGACGGCTTCATCGCCACCCGCACCGGCGACGCCGACTACGTCACCGGCGAGGAGGACCGCCGTCATCTCCACCGGCTGCGCGCCCTGGCCGACGCGGTGGTCGTCGGGGCCGGCACCGCCGTCGCGGACGACCCCCAGCTGACCGTGCGCGCCTGCGCGGGCACCCACCCGGTACGGGTCGTCCTCGATCCCCGCGGACGGGTGCCGCTCGACCGACGCGTGTTCACCGATGGCTCAGCTCCGACCCTGTGGGTGGTGGGGGCCACCGGCGAGCGCCGGCCGGCGCCGCCGGACGGGGTGGAGCTGCTGACGCTCACGGAGCCCGACGCCTTTGCCCCCCACCAGCTGGTGCGGGCGCTCGCGCGGCGCGGCCTGGGCCGGGTGCTCATCGAGGGCGGCGGCGTCACCGTGTCCCGCTTTCTGCACGCGGGGGCCCTGCACCGGCTCTATGTCACCGTGGCCCCGGTGCTGCTCGGCGACGGCATTCCCGGCCTGCGCTTCGACGGGACGCCGGTCATGCGGGACGCGCTGCGCCCGCCCGTCCGCCGCTCCACCCTCGGCGAGGACACCCTCTTCGAACTCGACCTGGCGGCCCCGCAGCCGGGCGCCCCACTGGACGGCCAGCACCGCGACACCGGGGAGGCTCGCGGCGAAGGTGAGCACCCCGTAGACCACGGCCACGGTCAGCCCCTGGCCGGCGCCCAGGCCCGCGGCGCCGAAGGCCCAGGCGGTGACGCCCTCGCGGGGGCCCCAGCCGCCGACGTTCAGCGGCAGCGCCATGGCGATCAGGGCGAGCACCATCAGGGGCAGCAGCTCGGTCAGCGGGGCGTCTGACCCCGCGGCCCGGGCGGCGAGGACGAACGTCGTCAGATGCCCGGCCAGCACCACGACCGAGGAGACCACCACCCCCGGCCAGCTGCCCCGGGCCAGCAGCCCGCGGCGCGCCTCGGCCAGCGCGCCGCGGACCGCGCCCCGCCGCCGTGTGGCCACCGGCGCCGCGCGGCGGCGGCGCCGGACGGTCACGGCGACGAGCAGCGCGACGCACCCCGCGAACACCGCGGCCCACGCCATCGGGCCGCCGAGACCGCCGGCCGGCCGGCCCACCTGCTCCAGGGCCGACGAGGGGTGGGCCAGCAGGATCGCCACCCCCACCGCGATCAGCACCACCTGGCCCGCGACCCGCTCCAGCACCACCGCGCGTACGCCCCGGCCGACATCCCCCGCGTCCCGCCCGTGCCGCACCGCGCGATGCACATCGCCGAGCACCCCACCGGGCAGCGCGGCGTTGAGGAACAGCGCGCGGTAGTAGTCGGCGACGGCCGGACCCAGCGGCAGCCGGATCCGCAGCCCCCGCGCCACCAGACACCAGCGCCAGGCGCTGAAGACCGTGGTGAGCAGGCCGAGGCCGAGCGCCGCCAGCAGGGTCGGGCCGTCGATGGTGCGCAGACCGTCCACGAAGGCCCCGGTGCCCAGCCGCCACAGCACCACCCCGAGGATGGCGACGCCCGCGGCCGCACCGAGCCGGGCCCGCAGCGCGGCGGTCACGCGGCCGCCCCCATCGTGCGGGACGCGGGCAGCGCCAGCAGATCGCGGTGGTGCACCACCACCCGCAGCGCGCCCGTCGCGGCGATCGCCAGCCGGCGGCGCAGATACGCCTCGGCGCGCCCGGCCAGCTCCGGCCGGTGCTCCACGGCAGCAGCCACCCACCCCCGCAGCCACTCCGTGGTCAGCGCGGCCTGCTCGGCGCCGAGCGTCCAGGGGCTGGCATGGGTGCGTACCGTCGCGCCGTAGCGGGCGAACGTCTCGGCGGCCACCGCCATCGCGTCGGGGCCCACCAGAGAGCCGCGCCGCTGATGGGCGTTGAACGCCTCGGCGATCTCCGCGTCCAGCGGATCGGCCGGGGTGATCTCGACCCGCCCCACCACGGACAGCGCCAGCAGCGCCGGGCACTGGGCGGCGGCGCAGGCCGCGGCGATCCCGTCCACCTCCTCGGCGGTGAGCACGTCCAGCAGCGCGGACGCCGTCACCAGCGAGGCGCCGTCCAGCGTGCTCGCGGTCAGCCGGGCGAGGTCACCACGCGCCGTCGCGATGGTGATGCGGCTGCCGTCGGTGGCCGCCCGGGGCATCCGCAGGGCCGCCCGGTCCAGCAGCTCGGGGTCGCGGTCGTGCAGGATCCACAGCTGCGGGCCGCTCAGCCGGGGCGCCAGCCAGCGCCCCATGGAGCCGGTGCCGCAGCCCAGATCGTGGATCACCAGCGGCGGGCCGGACAGCCGGGGGCGGAGTTCCTCGACGAGTTCGGGGGAGCGGGCCGCCGCGTCGGCGCTCTCCCGCAGCTCCAGCCAGTCGGGGGTGTAACGCGGTACGTCGGTCGTCTTCACGCGGCCCTCCGCGGTTCGTCTCGGAGCTCTTCCAGCGCACCGGCCAGGTTCCGGGTGGTGTTCTCCCACCCGGCCAGCGCGGTGCGCCGCTCATGCGCGGCGGCGGTCAGCCGGCGGCGGATACCGGGGTCGCCCAGCCAGCGGCGCAGCGCCGCCGTGAGCGCCCCGGGGTCGTCCGGGTCGATGAGCATGCCCGGCACCCTGCCGTCGGGGGCCTGCCCGATGGCCTCGGGCACCCCGCCGACGGCCGTGGCCAGCACCGGGATCCCCCGGGCGAGCGCCTCGGTCACCGCCATGCCGTAGGTCTCGGCGTACGAGGCGAGCACCATCGTGTCGGCACCCGCGTAAGCGGCGTCCAGCTCGGCGCCGGTCCTCGGGCCGAGCAGCCGCACCCGGTCACCCACGCCCAGCTTCTCGATCAGCGCCCGGAGCCGGGCGGTGTACTCCGGGTCCTGGTCCAGGGCTCCCGCACAGTCGCAGGTCCAGGGCAGCTCCGGGATCTCCGCGAGCGCCTCCACCAGCCGCAGCTGCCCCTTGCGCGGGGTCACCGAGGCCACGCACAGCAGCCGTGAGCCCGCGCCGCCCGAGGCGGCGAGCGGGGCGATGTCGGCGCCGGGCGCCGCCACATGGACCCGGTCGGGCACCAGCCCGTGCAGCTCCACCAGCCGCCCGGCCGCCCAGGCGCTGGTGGCCACCACCGCCCGCGCCGAACGCAGCGTCCGGCCCTCCAGCGCCGTCAGCTCCGCGGCCCGGCCGGGGGCAAGCCCCGTCTCGTCGCCGAGTGGCAGATGCACCAGCACCGCCAGCCGTAGCCGCTGGGCCTGCGGGACGACGATGGCCGGGAGCGCACAGGCCACCAGCCCGTCGAGCAGGACGGCCGTGCCGTCCGCCAGCCCGGCCAGGATCCGGGTCAGCTCGGCGCGGGCGGCGGGGCCCGGCCGGGGCCAGCCACCCTCGACGGCGTGCTCCTCGACCCGCCAGCCGGCGCCCGGCAGATCCCGGCAGATCCGCCGGTCGTAGACGTTGCCGCCGCTCGGCGCGGCCGGGTCGGCCACGGCGCCGGGCATCACGATATGCACCGTGCGCGGTGCGGCCGGGCTCATAGGCCGCGCTCGTAACTCGCCCAGGCGACATGCGACTCATGCAGGGTGACGGCGATCCCGGACAGCCCGCGGGCGCCCTCGCCCAGCGCCCCGGAGGCCACCCGTTCGGCGAGGCGGTCGGCGATCACCTTGGCGAGGAACTCGGTGGAGGTGTTGATCCCCTCGAAATCGGGTTCGTCGTCGAGGTTGCGATAGCTGAGCGCGCCGCACACCTCCCCCAGCTCACGGGTGGCCAGACCGATGTCCACGACGATGTTGTCGTCGTCCAACTCGGCACGGCGGAAAGTGGCGTCCACGAGGAACGTCGCCCCGTGCAACCGCTGCGCGGGTCCGAAGACGTCCCCGCGAAAACTGTGAGCGATCATGATGTGATCGCGGACGGTGATGCTGAACAACGGATGACCCTCCAGATACGGCGCGTCGGGCCCTCAGCCGGGGCACGCCCTCTAGTACGGCCGTCGCGTTCCCCGTGTTCAGACGGATGACACGGCAGATTCCGCGGCGTAGCGAACCCGGTGGCACAGCCCCGGAATCTCCCCGGAGGCGAGCCCCGGCAGCACCTGGGGAAGCTCCTCGAAACCGCATTCGCCGGTGATGAGGGCGTCGAAGGCCGGATCGGCGAGCAGTTCGAGCGCCAGCGCCATCCGGTCGCCGTAGCCGCGGCGGGTGCCCCGGGCCGGGGAGACCGTCCCCACCTGGCTGGCGCGCACCGTCAGCCGGCGGGAGTGGAAGGCTTCCCCCAGCGGCAGGCTGATTAGCCGGTCCCCGTACCAGCTCAGCTCCAGCACGGTGCCCTCCGGGGCGAGCAGCTCCAGCGAGCGCGCGAGCCCCTGTTCGGTGGCGCTGGCGTGCACGACCAGATCGAGGTCGCCCGCCGCCTCCCCGGGGAGCGCGAAGTCCACCCCGAGCGCCCGCGCGACCTCCGCGCGTGCCGGCTCGGCGTCCACCAGTTGCACCCGTACGGCGGGGAACCGCGCCAGCACCGCCGCCACGGAGGCACCCACCATCCCCGCCCCCACCACGGCGATCCGGTCGCCCAGCAGGGGCGCGGCGTCCCACGCCGCGTTCACCGCGGTCTCCACCGTGCCCGCCAGCACGGCGCGCGCGGCGGGCACGCCCTCGGGCACCGGGGTCACCGCGCTCGCCGGGACCACATAGTGGGTCTGATGCGGATACAGACAGAAGACGGTGCGCCCCAGCAGCGACGCCGGACCCTCCTCGACCAGACCCACGTTGAGATAGCCGTACTTGACCGGCCCGGGGAACTCGCCGTCCTGGAACGGCGCGCGCATCGCGGTGTGCTGACTGACCGGTACGCCACCGCGGAAGACCAGGGTCTCCGTACCGCGGCTCACCCCCGAACACAGCGTGCGCACCACCACGTCCTCGGGCCCGGGGTCGGGCAGGGCCACCTCCCGTATCTCGCCACGGCCGGGGGAGCGGAGCCAGAAGGCGCGGGCGGTGCGCGTCATACGACGTTCTCCAAGGGGCTGAACAATCGGGCGGTGGCTCACGTACCGATGACCATGAAGCCGCGAACACGGTACGCGGCACCCATCCACTCCGCCACACAGCCCGGAGGGTGCACGGTGGCCCTGAACAATCCCTACAACACGACGCCGGTGCGGAACGAGACGGCCGCGGGCGCGGCCGCGCAGCTGCTGCTGCTCGTGCTGCTCGGCACGGCGATCGACCTGGGACCCGTGGGCTGGCTGACCGGCCTGGCCTTCGCGGTCGCCACCTGGGCGGTGCTCACCCGCGCGCTGTCGCGGTCCTGGCTCGTCTCCTTCGGCGCGGCCAACCGCGTCACCCTCGCGCGGGCCACGCTCGTGGGCGGGGTGACCGCGCTGGTCGCGGACTCCTTCGAGAGCCCGCCGCCGGTCACCGTCCTGGTGGCCCTCACCGCGGTCGCGCTGCTCCTGGACGCGGTCGACGGCCAGGTGGCCCGCCGCACCGGCACCTCGTCCTCGCTGGGCGCGCGGTTCGACATGGAGGTCGACGCCGTCCTCATCCTGGTGCTCAGCGTCTATGTGGCCACCTCGCTCGGCCCCTGGGTGCTGCTGATCGGCGCCATGCGCTACGCCTTCGTCGCCGCGGCCCGGGTGCTGCCCTGGCTGAACGGAGCGCTCCCCCCGAGCACGGCCCGCAAGACGGTGGCCGCGCTCCAGGGCGTGCTGCTGCTGATCGTCGGCGCCGGCGTCCTGCCCCATGCGCTGGCGTTCGGCGCCGCCCTGCTCGCCCTGACCCTGCTCAGCTGGTCCTTCGCCCGTGACATCAGGTGGCTGTGGCGCACCCGGGACAGCCGGGCCGAGGTGACCGCGGGGGCCCGGTGAGGGCGGCGTCGCCCACCGGCCCGCCGCGCTACCAGGGGAGAGTGCCCTCGATGTCGAAGTACCCACCCGTCGGGCCGTCGGGCCCCACCTGGGCCATCCGGACGATGATCTCGGCGCCCTCCTCGACGGTCTGGTGGCCGGTGTGCGCGTTGAGGTCCGTCGCGGTGTAGCCGGGCTCGACGGCGTTGATCCGCATCTGCGGGAACGCCTTCGCGTACTGCACGGTGAGCATGTTGACCGTGACCTTCGACGCCGGATAGGTGACCCCCGGATAGGCGTGCGTCGGGGTGTCGGGGGTGGAGACCCGCTCCAGCGAGGCCAGCCCGCTGCTGACATTGACCACGACCGGGGCGGCGGACCGCCGCAGCAGCGGCAGGAAGGCGTGGGTGACCCGCACCACGCCGAAGACGTTCGTCTCGAACACCGTCCGCATCATGTCGGCGGTGACCTCGGCGGCGCCGATCACCCCGCCGTCCGGCGTCCGCGCCTCGATACCGGCGTTGTTGATCAGCACATCCAGTCCGCCGTCGGCCTCGACGGTCTTGGCGGCTGCGGCCACGGAGGCGTCATCGGTGACATCGAGGACGACCAGCCGCGCCCCCAGCCGCTCGGCGGCCCGGCGGCCGCGCTCGGCGTCCCGGCTGCCGATATAGACGGTGTGTCCCGCGGCGATCAGTCGGCGGGCGGTCTCGAAGCCGAGACCCTTGTTGGCTCCGGTGATCAGTGTTGTCGTCATGTCTCCAGGCTGCGCCCGGGGCGTGGGAGCAGCCAGCTGCCCCGTCTTCCTGGGACCGCGAGTACCAGGAAGGTCCCCGGGCCCGCGGTGCACACTGGTGGTCATGGCGACCACGGAGTTCGGGCAGGCGGTGCGGCGCTGGCGGGACCGGGTCCCGCCGGAGGCCGCCGGGCTGCCGTCCGGCGGGCAGCGGCGCGCGGCCGGGCTGCGCCGCGAGGAGCTGGCGATGCTGGCCGGGATCTCCGTCGACTACGTCACCCGCCTCGAACAGGGCCGGGCCTCCCATCCCTCGACCCAGATCGTCGAGGCCCTGGCCAGGGCGCTGCGGCTGTCGGGGACCGAGCGCGCCCATCTCTTCCGGCTGGCCGGGCTGGCGCCACCGGGCCCGGAGACGGTGCCGGCGTACATCACCCCGAGCGTCCAGCGGCTGCTGGACCGGCTGACCGGCACACCCGTCGCCGTGAGCGACGCGTCCTGGACGCTGCTCATGGCCAATCCGCCGTATGTGGCCCTGAGGGGCGATCCGTCCCGGTGGCGCGGCAACGAACGCAACGGAGTCTGGCGCCACTTCGTCTGCGAGGACAGCGGATCCCGGCAGACGCATGAGGACCGGCGCGAGTTCCAGGCCGCGCTGGTCGCCGATCTCCGTACGGCCGCCGCCCGCTACCCGGCCGACCAGGGGCTGCGGCGGCTGGTCGCGGAGCTGCGCGCCCGCAGCGAGCGGTTCGCCGAGCTGTGGGACTCCGGCACCGTCGGCCACCATGAGGCGTCGCGCAAGACCATCGACCATCCGCGGGTGGGCACGCTGACGCTGGACTGCGATGTGCTCACGGTGGCGGGCAGCGATCTGCGCATCGTGGTGTACACGGCCGAGCCCGGCACCGAGGACGCCGAACGCCTCGCCCTGCTCACCGTGCTCGGCACCCAGACGCTCACCGGCTAGCCCGCTCCTCGTACGGCGGCGCGATCGGGACCGGATCGTCGAACCAGGTCCATATGTTTTTCATATTTGCGTAATTGGATCGCTGCGTTCCGTAAGATTTTAAGCTCATCCGATGCACGAACCGGCGTCCGTGAGCGCTATCTGAAACAGAGAGCGCAACACCGCGCACTCGCGGGGCGTGTGGGGGCCACCCCTCGTACAACGAACAGAAGGACGACGAAGTCCGTGAATCTTCAAACCGTGGTGAACGTCGTCACCGCCGTACTCGTGGCGCGGGTATTCGGCAGTGACGCCATCGCCCTCCTGCGCCGCGCGGCCGCGATGGGAGTCCGCGTCGGCGTATCGGAACTGCGACGCGGCGACCGGGCGGGAGGGGAGCGATGACCAGCGAATTCCTGCGCTCGCGCGAGACCACCTCGATGACACCCGGGCTCCCCGCGGACTTCCGTGCCTTCCACCAGCTCCACCGGAAGGCGTACATCGACCGGGCCGTGGTCTACCTCGGCAGCCACGCGGACGCCGAAGAGGCCGTCGACGCCGCCTTCGAACAACTGCTGCGCTGCTGGCCCAAGGTGCTGACCATGGAGAATCCGGCCGCCTACGCCTGGAAGGTGATGAAGAACCGGGCCATCGACCTCGCCCGCGCCCGCAACCGCGGCCCCGCCCTCCTGGACAACGCGACCTTCGAGACGGCGCTGCTCAGGGACGCGGTCGACCCCATCGCCGTACTCGAGGAGAGCCTGAACCTCTACCAGGCCATCAAGAAGCTCCCCGAGCGCCAGCAGGACGTGGTCATCCTGCTCCACTGCCGCGGCTACAGCGTCGCCGAGACCGCCACCCACCTCGGCATCACCGAGGCCGGCGTCCGCTCCACCGCCCGCTACGCCCGCCGCCGTCTGCAACAACTCCTGGCCAAGGAGGACCGATGACCTCAGCCATTGACCGCATCCTCGCGCGGGCCCTGCTCAACCCCACCCCTCCCGTCGACTTCGAGGCCGCCGAGGCCCGGCTCGCCATCCGCCACGCCGACCCCGGCGGCGCCTCATCCCAGGAGCGCCCGCCGCGGCACGCCCAGCGGACGTCCGCGGCCGCCGGGGCCGCGGCGCCGGGCGTGGACGAACGGATGGCGCAGGACCTGCACACCCTGTGCGAGGCGATCATCGCCCGGCCCGACGCCCTCACCCAGCTACGGGACTTCCTCACCCGCCGCATCCTCGAACCGCCCGGCTCCCGGGTCCTCGGGTGTGTTCTGCAACTGGCCGGCCATGAGGACCACGCCCAGTTCTGGTGGCAGTTCGCCGCCGGCGCCGGTGACCCCGCCGCCGCGTACTGCCTCTACCTCCACCACATGGCCCTGGGCGAGGACGGCCAGGCGCACGCCTGGCTGGAGTGGTGGCACGAGCAGGCGGGCCACGACATCCCGCCGGTCACCGACACCGTGGAGGACTGGGCCGCCACCGACCATGAGATGGCCGCCGCCCTCCGCATCCTGCACGGCCTGAAACGGGAACAGGAGGTGCCGCCCGCCACCACGGCCGTCATCCACTACGTCGCCCGGGCCGTCGACTTCACCGACGACCCCGACATCGATCTCCCCCTGCCCGAACCGGGGTTCGCCGACCGCATCGAAGACCTCACCGCCACCGAGACCACCACGGCCGGCGCGCCCTCGCCCGACCGGGCCGTACTGCCCGAGCGGCCGCGCAGCGGCTCCCCCGCGTAGCGGCCCACCCGCGTATCACCAGGTGAAGGCGAGTGGCTTACCCGGTCGGCCGGGGGCAGGCACCGGGCCGGTGTGCCGGACGAATCCCTTGCCGGGCGCGCCGACCTCCTCCGTCAGCCAGTTGGCGGCGTCGATGAGCCGGGCCAGGTCGATTCCGGTGCGCACCCCGGCCAGTTCCAGCAGCTGCACCGCGTCCTCGGTGCACAGACCGCCGCCGTGGGTGCCGGGCATGGCGGGATGGCCGCCGCTGCCGGCGAGCGAGGTGTCGATGCCACGGACGCCCAGCTCCAGCAGGGGGAGCAGGGCCGCCAGGCCCATGCCGCGCCCGTCGTGGATCTGCACGGTGAGGTGGTCGGCGGGCACATGCGCGAGCGCGGCGGTGACGAGTTCCCGGATCTGCGGCGGCGCCGCGTAGCCGACGGAGTCGGCGAGGATCCAGTGGTCCACCCCGATGTCGAGGAGCCGCCGGGCCAGCGGCTCCAGGTCCGCGCCGGAGCGGGCGGGGCCGGTGGGGCCGCCCCAGGCGAAGATGAGATAGGTGCCGAGCACGATGTCGTGGTCGGCGGCGAACGCGGCCATGCGCTCCAGCTCGGCGAGGGATTCCGTCGTCGGCCGGCCGGTGTTGGCGCGGGCGAAGTCCTCGTCCACCGACAGGAGGAAGGACGCCGTGTCCGCCCCCGCGTCCACCGCGCGGGCGAGCCCGCGGGCGTTGCCGACGCAGCATCCCAGGGTGAGGCCGGGGACCCGCGGGACCCGGGCGAACACCTCCGCGGCGTCGGCCAGGCCCGGCACCAGATCGGGGCGTACGAACGAGGACAGCTCGAACGCGCGGACCCCGGCGTCCAGGAGCCGTCGGACGAGCTCGGTCTTCACCTCGGTGGGGACCAGATGGTCCTGGAAGGTCAGGCGCGGCGCGATCTCGCGGATGCGCACGTCGTCGGGCAGGGTCACGGTCGGTTCCTCGGACATGGCGGGGCGGGTCCGTTCCTCGGACATGGCGGGGCGGGTCCGTTCCTCAGACATGGCGGGTCGGCCTGAGCCCGGCGGCGTACGAGTCCCAGGCGTCCGCCGCACCCTGCAGGCGCAGGTCGTCCTTGCGCACCTTGCCGGTCGGGGTGGCGGGCAGCTCGCCGAGGATCCGGTAGTAGCGCGGGACCATGAAGTGCGGCATGGACCGGTCGCAGTGCGCGAAGAGCCGCTCCAGGTCCAGCCGGCGGCCGGGTTCGACCTGCAGCACCGCCAGCACCTCCTCCTCGCCCAGCTCGGACGGGGCGCCCACCGCGGCGGCGGCCACCACTCCGGGATAGGCGAGCAGCACCGACTCCACCTCGTGGGAGGAGATGTTCTCGCCGCGGCGGCGCAGGGCGTCCTTCTTGCGGTCGATGAAGTAGAAGTAGCCGTCGTCGTCGGTGTAGCCGAGGTCCCCGGTGTGCCACCACAGGTCCCGCACGGTCGCCAGCGTCGCGGCCGGATTCCGGTGGTAGCCCGAGAACATGATGTGCGGCAGCCGCGGCCGGTAGACGATCTCCCCGGCCTGGCCGGGGGCGGCCCGGTGGCCGGACTCGTCGTGGATCTCGAGGATGGACGACGCGGTGGGCAGGCCGATCGAGCCGATCTTCCGGGCGTCCAGCGGGTTGTAGAGGACGTTCTTGATCTCGGTGAGACCGTAGCCCTCGACGATGTGCACGCCGAACCGCTCCTCGAAGGGATGCAGGATCTGCGGCGGGGCGGGCGCGGCGAACAGCTTGCTGACCCGGTGGTCCCGGTCGCGCTCCGACGGCGGCTGGGCCAGGAGCATCGGCAGGATGGAGCCGAGCGCGTTGAACTGGGTGACCCGGTGCGTCCGCACCTCGTCCCAGAACCCGCTCGCGCTGAACCTGCGGCCGAGCACCAGCGTCGCACCGGCGTAGAAGCAGTGCAGCGAGATGTTGATCTGGGCCGCGCCGTGGAACAGCGGCAGACAGGTGTAGAGCCGCTCGTCGGGCGCCGTGCCCATCTGCGCGGCACACTCGCGCCCGCCGACCAGGGCCATCAGATGCGGCTGCACCACGCCCTTGCTGCGCCCGGTGGTACCCGAGGTCAGCATGATCGCGAACGGATGGTCCGGCGCCACGCGGGGGAGCGGCGCCGCCGGGTCGCCGGCCGCCAGCAGCTCGCGCCAGGTCCACACCTCGACCCCGGGCGGGGTGCGACGGGGGACCGCGTCGTCCAGCAGCACCACCGACGTCAGGGTTTCCGGCGGTTCCGGCAGCTCGGCGACGAGCTCCAGCAGGGCCGCCTCGGTGACCAGGACGCGTACGTCGGTGCCGCGCAGCGCATGGTCGAGGAACGAGCCCTTGTAGGCGGTGTTGACCGGCACCTCCACCAGCCCGGCGCGGGCCGCGCCCAAGCAGGTGAGCAGGTATTCGGGCCGGTTGGGCAGGAAGATGCCGACCGAGCTGCCCGGGGCGGCGCCCAGCGCGAGCAGCCCGCGCGCCACCTCGGACACCGCCGCGTCGAGCGCCCCATAGGTCAGCTCGGTGCCGTCGAAGACCAGCGCGGTCCGGTCCGGGTGCGCCGCGGCCCGGGCGGCGATCAGCCCGCCCACCGTCCCGTCGGCGAGATCGTCGAAAGGGACACCGGTCCTTCGCGAGGTGGTGGTTCCGGTGGTTCCCCTCATGCGCCCAGCTCCCTCTTCACTCGGGCCAGAAATCCCTCCAGCGCCGGGTCCCACGCCGCCTCGGCGCCGGTCGTCACGAGGAAGGTGCCGACTCCCAGATCCCGGTACCTGCCGAGGGTGTCCAGGATGCGCTCCTCGCTGCCGACCAGCGCCTGGGAGTTGGCGAATCCGCCCAGCAGCTTGGTCAGGCCGGTCCAGAAGCAGTCGTCGTGCAGCTCGTCCTCGGTGAGCGCGAGCGCGCGCTCCCGCCCCACGGAGGTGTCGGTCGAGGAGGAGCGCAGGTAGGTCGTGGTGCCCGCGGCCTCGGCGATCCGCCGCTCCACGGCGCGGGCCCGGGCCCAGGCGTCGTCGTCGGTGTCGCCGACGAACAGCCGCAGGCTCAGGGAGAACCGCATGGCGCGGCCGTAGCGCTCGGCCGCGGCGGTGACCCGGTCGATGCGTTCCTTCGTGCCGGCGAACGGCTCGCCCCACAGCATGTAGAGGTCGGCGTGGCGGGCTCCGAAGTCCACCGCGTCGTCGCTCTCGCCCCCCATGAAGATCGGGACCTGCCCCTGCACCGGCCTGGTCCGGAGCTTCACCGCCTCGGCCGTGTAGTACGCGCCGTGGTGGTCGAAGGGCGTGGTCTCGGTCCACGTACGGCGGACGACGTCGAGATACTCGACCGCCCTGCGGTAGCGCTCGCTCTTGGCGAGGTGGTCCGACTCGCGGCGCAGGTCCTTGTCCGAGCCGCCGACGACCACGTTGACGGCGAGCCGGCCGCGGGCGAGCACGTCGAGGGTGGCGAAGTAGCGCGCGGCGGCGACCGGCGGCATCACCCCGGGCCGGTGCGCGACGATGGGCGAGAACTTCCTGGAGTGCGCGAGCGCGAACGGCGCGGTGGCGTGGTTGTGCGGCCAGGTGGCGGAGTATCCGACCAGGACGCGGTCGATGACCTGCGAGCGGTCCAGTTCCTGGACCCTCGCGAGCAGCCGGTCGGGGTCGGTCTCGTCGGCCTGGAGGGGCTGCAGCCCGGTGAAGAAGTCGACCATGGTGTGGTCCTCAGCTTTCTGGGGGGAGTGCCTGATGGGGAAGGGGCCGGCGGACGAGCCAGTCGCGGTGCCGGGCGAAGTGATCGGGACGGCGGGTGCGCAGCTCCGCGCGGGCGGTGGCCAGCGGCGTCCCGGTGGGGGCGAGCGTCATCCGCGCCGAGACCTTCCAGCGTCTGCCGTGGTGGGCGTCGATCCGCGCCAGGACCGTGAGCTGCCGCTCGACGGGCACCGGGCGCAGGTACTCGACCGCCAGGGACTTGGTGACCAGCCGCGGCTCGGTGCGCAGGGCGGCCATGGCGAGCACATCGTCGAAGACCGCGGCGATCCAGCCGCCGTGCGCCACGTCCGGACCGCCGTGCCAGGAGCGTGCGCAGACGACGTCGAACCGCAGGTCCCCGTCGTGCGCACCGGCGGCCTCCACACCCAGCCGGCAGGCGTCGTCCGGGGCGCAGCCGCCGCACAGCAGCCGGCCCGAGGCGGACGGCTCGATCGCGAACGCGTCGGCGTCGCGGGCGTCAGCCATGGGCCGTTCCCCCGGCGTGGGTGACGTCTCCCGCCTCCCGGCGCATGGCCTCGACCACCGCCGCGGACACCTCGATCGTGCCGCGCCGAAGCGCCTCGTCGCGGCAGGCGGCCGAGCGGTCGAACGGCACCCGTACGGCGCCGCCGCCCTCGGTGGGGCGGGTCGCCCGGACCGCGTCGGCGAAGGCGGCGACCCGTCGGCGGTAGTCCTCCGCGTCGGTCAGCACACCGGGGTCGACCAGCACGACGAAGAAGCCGCAGTCCGAGATCCCCGGCGGGTCGGCGGCCGCGCCGGCCATCATGCCCAGCAGCTGGACGACCATCGCCAGCCCGGAGCCCTTGTGCCCGCCCCACACCCCGAACGCGCCCTCCAGCGCGGCCGCCGGGTCGAGCGTCGGGGCGCCGGTGGCGTCGTACGCCTGGCCGGGCGCGAGCTCCGCGCCGAGCCGGGCCTTGAGCAGCACCTCGCCGTACATGACCGACGCGGTGCCGATGTCCCAGATGACCGGCGCCGGGGTGGAGGGGAAGCCGAAGGCGATCGGATTGGTGCCGAACCGGCCCTCGGTGCCGCCGTGCGGTGCCACCACCGCGGGCCCGCTGCCCGCGATCATCCCGGCGAGTCCGGCGTCCGCCGCCTTCTCCAGGTAGTACGAGAACATGCCGGTGTACCAGGTGTTACGGGCGCCCACGACCGCGATGCCGTGCGCACGGGCCTTGGCCACGGCCAGGTCCAGCGCGCGCATGCCGACGAGATAGCCGACCCGGTCGCCGCCGTCGAGGGTCGCGGACACCGCGGTCTCGGCGACGACCCGGATCGGGCCCGGGGGCTCCGCGGTGGCGCGGATGCGTTCCACCACGGACAGCGCGCGGGCGAGCCCGCCGAAGGACAGGCCGCGCAGTTCGCAGTCGAGCAGATGGTCGGCGATGATGCCGGCCTCGGCCGCGGTGTGCCCGGCGCGGGTCATCGCCGCGGAGACGAGGGCGTGGGCGTCGGAGGGCGTCAGCGTGGTCATGGGTGGGTGCTGTCGGGTCATCAAGGGGCCTTCCGTCAGCGGTGAGTTCGGGGAGTTCGCCGCTCAGGCGGCCGCGAGGTGGCGGTAGCCGCTCTGGAAGAACAGCAGCGGGGACGCCTCGGCGCGGGCGTCGAGGTCGTCGACCTGGCCGATGACGATGTGGTGGTCACCGGCGTCGTGGACGGCCTGGATGGTGCAGCCGATCCACGCCACCACGCCCTCGATGACCGGATCCCCGTGCGGCCCCGGCCGCCAGGCCACGTTCGCGAACTTGTCCCCGCCGGACGCGGACAGCGCGCGGCAGATGTCCTCCTGACCGGCGGCGAGGACGTTCACACAGAAGGTGCCGCGGTCGGCGATGGCCGGGAACGTCGATGAGCTCTTGCCCGGCAGGAACGCCACCAGCGGCGGGGCGAGCGAGACCGAGGTGAACGACGAGACGGCCATGCCCACCGGATTGCCGTGCGCGTCACGGGAGGTGATCGCGGTGATGCCGCTGGCGAAGTGCCCCAGAACGGACCGGAACCGGGTGGGATCGGGGCCCTGCCGCGCGGAATGAGGGAAGCGCGTTGTAAGCATGCTGAGATGATATAAGCATGCGTGCATATTGCAAGAGAGCTGATGCCATCGGTCGGGGACCGTGCCATTACGCTGCAGACGTGACAGACCCGCTGCCGTACATCAGCCCCCTGAACGACGACCGGACCCCGCCGCGGGCGGCCACGGGCATGGACGAGGCGTCCTCGCTGATCGACGCGGCCTTCCGGCTCGAGCGAGCGGTCACCAGGATCGGAAACGGCCGACTGCGGCCGTGGAACATGACGCTGTCGAGCTATACCGCGCTGCGGATCATCGCCGACCAGCCCCAGCTCACCCTCGCCCAGCTGGCGCGGCGCTGTTACGCGCGGCCGCAGACCATGACCCGCATCGTCACCCAGCTGGAGAACCGCGGCTTCGTGGCCCGCGGCTCGCATCCGGAGAGCGAACGGGCGCTGTCGCTGCGGGTCACCGACGCGGGCCTGGCCGCGCTGGCGGAGATGGGCGCCGAGGTACTCAAGATCAGCGACACCCTGAACGCCACGCTCGGCCCGGAGGACATCGTGGCGGCCGACCAGCATCTGCGCCGGGCCGCGCTGGTGGTGGAGAACGAACTGCGGGAGATGAAGCGGCCGGAGGGCGACGGATGAGCCGGGCGGCTCCGGCCCCCGGGACATGACGACGGGAGCCGGTGGCCGGAGAATGTCCCCGGCCACCGGCTCCCGCTTCTCTTCGCGCGTCAGCCCGTCAGTGCTTGGCCACGTCAGTGCTTGGCCACGAGGCCCTCGAGCGCGATGTTGAGTTCGAGGACGTTCACCCGCGGCTCGCCGATGAAGCCGATGGTGCGGCCCTCGGTCCTGTCCTCGACCAGCTTCTCCACCTGGGCGACGGACAGCCCGTTCCGCTCCGCGACCCGGTGGACCTGGAGCTCCGCGTAGCGCGGGGAGATGTCCGGGTCCAGGCCGGAGCCGGAGGACGTCACCGCGTCGGCGGGCACCTGGGACGGCCGGACGGTGTGGCCGGGCACCGAGTTGTTCCTGACGACCGCGGCCTTGGCGTCCTTGACCTGCTGGAGAAGGTCCTCGCTGTCGGCGGAGAGGTTGGTGGCTCCGGACAGCAGCAGCGTGTACCGGGTGTTGACGCTGTTGGCGCCGAGGCCGTTCGCCGGACGTCCCTGGAACCACTTCAGATCGGGGTCCGGGGTCTCCTGGCCCTTCTTCAGCGGCAGGTTGTACGGCTGCCCGATCAGCGAGGAGCCGACGACCTTGCCGTTCGCCGTGATCTCGGAGCCGTTCGCCTTGTCGTGGAACAGCCCCTGGGCGATGCCGGTGACCACCAGCGGATAGATGACGCCCGTGACCAGGGTCAGTACGAGCAGGGCCCGCAGACCGGCCCCGAACAGCCGGGCGGTGTTCATGACGGAATGGTTCATGGCGGTCAGCCGATCCCGGGGATGAGGGAGATGAGCAGGTCGATGATCTTGATGCCGATGAAGGGCGCTATCAGGCCGCCGAGGCCGTAGATCCCGAGGTTGCGCCGCAGCATCCGGTCCGCGCTCATCGGCCGGTAGCGCACACCCCGCAGGGCCAGCGGCACCAGCGCGACGATGATCAGCGCGTTGAAGATCACCGCGGAAAGGATCGCCGAGTCCGGCGAGGACAGCTGCATGATGTTCAGCTTGTCCAGGCCCGGGTAGACCGCCGCGAACAGCGCCGGGATGATCGCGAAGTACTTCGCGACGTCGTTGGCGATGGAGAAGGTGGTCAGCGCGCCACGGGTGATCAGCAACTGCTTGCCGATCTCCACGATCTCGATCAGCTTGGTCGGGTTGGAGTCGAGGTCGACCATGTTGCCGGCCTCCTTGGCGGCCGACGTACCGGTGTTCATCGCCACCCCGACGTCCGCCTGGGCCAGCGCCGGGGCGTCGTTGGTGCCGTCGCCGGTCATCGCGACCAGCTTGCCGCCCGCCTGCTCCCGCTTGATCAGGGCCATCTTGTCCTCGGGAGTGGCCTCGGCGAGGAAGTCGTCGACGCCCGCCTCCTCGGCGATCGCCTTGGCCGTCAGCGGGTTGTCACCCGTGATCATGACGGTCTTGATGCCCATGTGGCGCAGTTCGTCGAACCGCTCCCGCATGCCCTCCTTGACGACGTCCTTGAGGTGGATGACGCCCAGCACCCGCGCCCCGTCCGCGCCTTGGACCGCCACCAGCAGCGGGGTGCCGCCGGCCTCGGAGATCCGGTGGGCGATCCGGTCCGCGTCCTCGGCGACCGTGCCGCCCCGCTCCCGGACCCAGGCGATGACCGAACCGGCCGCGCCCTTACGGATCTTCCGCTCGCCGACGTCCACACCCGACATCCGGGTCTGCGCGGTGAACTCGATCCACTCGGCGCCCACCAGTTCGCCCTGGTGGCGCTCGCGCAGCCCGTACGTCTCCTTCGCCAGGACGACGATGGACCGCCCCTCGGGGGTCTCGTCGGCCAGCGAGGACAGCTGGGCGGCGTCGGCGACCTCGGCCTCGGTGGTGCCGCGCACCGGCACGAACTCCGCCGCCTGCCGATTGCCCAGGGTGATCGTGCCGGTCTTGTCCAGCAGCAGCGTGGAGACGTCACCGGCGGCCTCGACGGCCCGGCCCGACATCGCCAGCACGTTCCGCTGCACCAGCCGGTCCATGCCCGCGATGCCGATCGCCGACAGCAGCGCGCCGATCGTCGTCGGGATCAGACAGACCAGCAGCGCCACCAGCACCACCATCGTCAGATGCGTGCCCGCGTAATCGGCGAACGGCGGCAGCGTGACGCAGGCGAGCAGGAACACGATCGTCAGCGAGGCGAGCAGGATGTTGAGCGCGATCTCGTTCGGCGTCTTCTGCCGGGCGGCGCCCTCCACCAGGTTGATCATCCGGTCGATGAAGGTCTCGCCCGGCTTGGTGGTGATCCTGATGACGATGCGGTCGGACAGCACCTTGGTGCCGCCGGTCACGGCCGAACGGTCGCCGCCGGACTCGCGGATGACCGGCGCCGATTCGCCGGTGATCGCCGACTCGTCGACCGAGGCGACGCCCTCGACCACATCGCCGTCGCCGGGGATGACATCGCCGGCCTCGCAGACCACCAGGTCACCGATCTTCAGCCCGGTGCCGGGGATCCGCTCCTCGGCCGTGCCGTCCGCGGCCAGCCGCCGCGCCACCGTGTCGGTCTTGGCCTTGCGCAGGGTGTCGGCCTGCGCCTTGCCACGGCCCTCGGCGACCGCCTCGGCCAGATTGGCGAAGATCACGGTCAGCCACAGCCAGGCGCTGATCGCCCAGCCGAACCAGTCGCCCGGATCCTGACAAGAGAACACCGTGGTCAGCACGGACCCGACCAGCACGACGAACATCACGGGCGACTTCACCATCACCCGCGGGTCCAGCTTGCGGAAGGCGTCCGGCAGCGACTTCAGCAGCTGTCCGGGATCGAAGAGGCCCGCGCCGACACGGTCCTCGGCCGGGCCGTGCCCGGTGGGAACGCCGCCTCGCGGCGCCCTGGTCGGAGTGGCAGTGGACATGGAGTCCTCGTGGTTTTCTGTGCGGGTGGTCATCACGCCAGCCCCTCGGCCAGCGGCCCCAGCGCCAGCGCCGGGAAGTACGTCAGACCGGTGATGATCAGGATCGCGCCCACCAGCAATCCCGTGAACAGCGGCTTCTCGGTGCGCAGCGTGCCCGCGGTGGCCGGCACCGGCTTCTGCTCGGCGAGCGAGCCCGCCAGCGCCAGGACGAAGACCATGGGCACGAAGCGGCCGAACAGCATCGCGAGGCCGGTCGTGGTGTTGAACCAGTCGGTGTTCGCGTTCAGGCCCGCGAAAGCGGAGCCGTTGTTGTTCGAGGCGGAGGTGAACGCGTACAGCACCTCGGAGAAGCCGTGCGCACCGGAGTTGAGCATCGAGTTCGGCGGCGTCCGCAGGGCCATGGAGGCGGCGGTGAAGATCAGCACCAGCGCCGGGGTGACCAGGATGTAGCAGGCCGCCAGCTTCATCTCGCGGGCACCGATCTTCTTGCCCAGATACTCGGGCGTGCGGCCGACCATCAGCCCGGCGATGAACACCGCGATGATCGCCATGATCAGCATGCCGTAGAGGCCGGAGCCCATACCACCGGGCGCGATCTCGCCCAGCATCATGCCGAGCATGGTGATGCCGCCGCCCAGGCCCGTGAAGGAGGAGTGGAAGGAGTCCACCGCTCCGGTCGAGGTGAGCGTGGTCGACACCCCGAAGAGCGCCGAGCCGCCGACACCGAAGCGGGCCTCCTTGCCCTCCATCGCGCCACCGGCGGCCTGCAGGGCCGGGCCGTGGTGGGCGAACTCGGTCCACATCATCAGGGCCACGAAGCCGACCCAGATGGTGACCATGGTCGCCAGGATCGCGTAGCCCTGCTTGACCGAGCCGACCATGATGCCGAAGGTGCGGGTCAGCGCGAGCGGGATGACCAGGATCAGGAAGATCTCGAAGAGGTTGGTGAACGGGGTCGGGTTCTCGAACGGGTGGGCGCTGTTGGCGTTGAAGTAACCGCCGCCGTTGGTGCCCAGCTCCTTGATGGCCTCCTGCGAGGCCACCGCCCCGCCGTTCCACTGCTGCGAGCCGCCCATGAACTGGCCCACCTCGTGGATGCCCGAGAAGTTCTGGATGGCGCCGCAGGCGACCAGCACGACGGCGGCGATGGCCGCGCCCGGCACCAGGACGCGAATCGTGCCGCGCACCAGATCGGCCCAGAAGTTGCCGAGTTCACCGGTGCGCGAGCGGGCGAAGCCGCGCACCAGCGCCACCGCGACGGCGATGCCGACCGCGGCCGAGACGAAGTTCTGCACGGCGAGCCCGGCGGTCTGCACGACGTGGCCCATGGCCTGCTCGCCGTAGTACGACTGCCAGTTGGTGTTCGTCACGAAGGACGCGGCCGTGTTGAACGCCTGCGCGGGCTCGATCGAGGAGAACCCGAGCGAACCGGGCAGGCTGCCCTGCAGCCGCTGCAGCAGATACAGGAAGAGCACACCGGCCGCCGAGAAGGCCAGCACCCCGCGCAGATACGAGGCCCAGCGCATCTCGGTGTCGGGGTTGGCACCGATGCCCTTGTAGATCCACTTCTCCACACGCCAGTGCTTCTCGGAGGCGTAGACCTTGGCCATGTAGGTGCCGAGGGGAACGTAGGCGAGCGCCAGCGCCGCCATGAGGGCGAGCAGCTGGAGCACGCCCGCGAGTACGGGACCCATGCCTCCCGCCGCGGTAGCAGCTGATGTCACCGTCAGAACCTCTCCGGGAAGATCAGGGCGAGGACGAGATAGCCCAGCAGGGCGACGGCGACGACGAGGCCGACGACGTTTTCGACGGTCACAGCTTCGTCACCCCCTTGGCGACAAAGGCCACCAGCGCGAACACCGCGAGCATGGTGACGACGAAGGCCACATCGGCCATCGCGAACTCCTGGAAAGAGGTCGGGGGAATCCGCAAACGGCGGATCGGACGGGTTGTGAAAAGAAGAAAACCCCGCCCATGGCCGGATCCGAGCGTCGTTGACGGGTCCCATACGCCGATCCGCGCCCCCTTGACGCGACCCTTACGGGCGCTGGGGCGAGGGATGCGGGTGTTGGCTGGGCCCATGCCGAGGTCGCCGGGTGCGCATCGAGGAACGGGCCATGATCACTTCATGACACGACGCCAGATCTCGACGGTGGTCGCGGTCGCCTGGGCGAGATCATTCCCGGGCGAACAGGCGGCACGGTAGAAGGTCCGTTCCGTCATCCAGCACAGTGCGCGGGCCGGCGCGGCGGCTCCGCCGGGCCCGTCCTCATCAGGGATCCCCGCCCGCCTCAGCACCTGCGTCATGGCCTGGGCGAAGGCGTCGACCGTGTCGTTCCAGGCGGATCCGACCACCGGATGCAGCGCGGAGTAGTCGACGGCCGCCCGCATGACGGTGCCGTGCTCGCGCCAGACCCGCTCCACCCCGTGGACGGCCCGTTCCATGACATCGACGGGCGCGGATGCCGCATCCTGCGCCGTGGTGTCGGCCTCGGCCCGAATGGTGCGCATGGTGCGCTCGACGAGAGCGGCGAGGACCTCGTGCTTGTTGCCGAAGTAGAAGTAGAGGGACCCGCGGGAGATCCCGGCGCCCTTGGCGATCGCCTCGACCGTGAGCTCCTCGAGGCTCGTGTGCTCGAGCAGCGTTTCGGCGGCGTCCAGAAGGGCCTGCTCGCGCAGGTCTCCCTTCCTCGGAGCGGCACTGCGCCTTCCCACTGCGGTCTCCCCTGATCGACTCTCCCGAGCACTGTACTTCCGCCGGGCAAGGGCCCACGGCAGGTCCGTTGCCCGGCAGGGGCCACGCGCCGGCCACGGCCTTCAGCGGCCGCGTCCCGGCACGGTGATCAGCCCTTGAGCTGAGTTCCGTCGGGGAAGTCGGTGGTCCGCGACAGCTTCTCCCAGGTGCGGATGTCGTCGTCCACCGCCTGCCGGGCCGCCGTGACCAGGCGCAGCGCGTCCGAGCCCAGCACCAGATGGGCAGGGGGCTCGGGGACGTCGAGGATATCCAGCAGCGCTTCGGCGGCGCTCCGCGGATTGCCGAGCTGGTTGCCACTGGCCTTGATCCGCGCCTCGCGGATCGGTGCGAACAACGCGTCGTCGATTTTTTTCGCCACGACGCAGATAGTTGTCCGCCACTGCGGATATCCACCGGCCTCGGCTCCCAGCACATGCAGCAGCGACAGAGCCCCGTCGCGAGGGGATCCCGGCGTCGCGCTGTGGAGCACGAGGTGCTGGTCGCGGTCGGTGAGCGCGAGCGAGTCGCAGCCGAGGGTGATCTCCCCCGCGACCGGATGGCGGAAGGCCCTCGTGAGCATCGGCGCGGCCTGCACATCGTGCCGCTCCCAGAGCCGGGCGACGTCGGGGCCGGCGGCGCGGAGTTCGTCGAGCTGACACGGTCCTCATGACGAACAACGTCGACATCGCACCCATCGGCCTGCTCACCGGCAAGGTCGTGTTCGTCACCGGCGCCGGCCGCGGCCCGGCTCTTCGCCGCTGAGGGCGCCGCCGTCGTGCTCGCCGCCCGCGGCACGGACGCGCTCAACAGCATCACCGAGACCGCGGCCGTGACCTGCGCCGGCGCCTGAACAGGGGGCACGCAGGACTGTTGGTCACGCCACAGTCCCGAAAAGGGTCACGCCACAAGCCCTGGAAAGCAGAAAACCCCACGTGAAGTGGGGTATCAGCTGGTGTCCGAGGGGGGACTTGAACCCCCACGCCCGATAAAGGGCACTAGCACCTCAAGCTAGCGCGTCTGCCATTCCGCCACCCGGACCAGGTGTCTGCCGGTCGGCCCGCGGCCGTTCCGACGTGGAAAACCATAGCAAACATCGGGACGTGCTCGATCACGGCCGGTCGTGCCCCCGCGGCCGCGCTGTGTGACGGGGGCGTGACGGCGGTATTGCAGCCTTGGGCTGGGCGGGCGAGCGGAGGAGGATGGGCGGGTGACCCCTGCCGCGGGGGTCCGTACCTGGGCGTCCCGCGGCAGCGCAACGACGAGGAGGCATCGTGAGTGAGTCGCTTTCGGACGCGACGACGACCGGAACGGTCAGGGGCGAGGACGAGGTGGTCGACCTCTGCCGTGACCTGATCCGGATCGACACCAGTAACTATGGCGACCACTCCGGCCCCGGTGAGCGCGCGGCCGCCGAGTACGTGGCCGAGAAGCTCGCCGAGGTGGGGCTCGAGCCGAAGATCTTCGAGTCGCACCAGGGCAGGGCGTCGACCGTGGCACGGATCGAAGGGGAGGATCCGTCCCGTCCGGCGCTGCTCATCCACGGCCACACCGACGTCGTACCGGCCAACGCCGAGGACTGGACCCACCACCCCTTCTCCGGCGAGATCGTGGACGACTGCGTCTGGGGCCGGGGCGCGGTGGACATGAAGGACATGGACGCGATGACGCTCGCGGTCGTCCGGGACCGGCTGCGCACCGGCCGCAAGCCCCCGCGCGACATCGTGCTGGCCTTCCTCGCCGATGAGGAGGCGGGCGGGGTCTACGGGGCCAAGCACCTGGTCAACAACCACCCCGACCTCTTCGAGGGGGTGACGGAGGCGATCGGCGAGGTCGGCGGCTTCTCCTTCACCGTCAACGAGGATCTGCGGCTCTATCTGATCGAGACCGCGCAGAAGGGCATGCACTGGATGCGGCTCACGGTGGACGGCACCGCGGGGCACGGCTCGATGACCAACAGCGACAACGCCATCACGGAGCTGACCGAGGCGGTCGGGCGGCTCGGGCGGCACAAGTTCCCGGTGCGGGTCACCAAGACCGTACGGTCCTTCCTGGACGAGCTGTCCGACGCCCTCGGCACCCCGCTCGACCCGGAGAACATGGACGAGACGCTGGCCAAGCTGGGCGGCATCGCGAAGATCATCGGGGCCACGCTCCAGAACACCGCAGCCCCGACCATGCTCAGCGCCGGCTACAAGGTCAACGTCATTCCGGGGCAGGCCACGGCGCATGTGGACGGGCGCTTCCTGCCGGGGTTCGAGGACGAGTTCCTGGCCGACCTCGATCGCATCCTCGGCCCGCGGGTCAAGCGGGAGGACGTGCACGCGGACAAGGCGCTGGAGACCACCTTCGACGGGGCGCTGGTCGAGGCCATGCAGTCGGCGCTGAAGGCCGAGGACCCGATCGCCCGCGCCGTGCCGTACTGCCTCTCCGGCGGTACGGACGCGAAGTCCTTCGACGACCTCGGCATCCGCTGCTTCGGATTCGCGCCGCTGCGGCTGCCCCCCGAGCTGGACTTCGCCGGGATGTTCCACGGGGTCGACGAGCGGGTGCCGGTGGACGGGCTGAAGTTCGGCGTGCGGGTGCTGGACCGGTTCCTGGACGCCTGCTGAGGGACGCACGAACGGCCTAATCGATCACACATACCGAAGGAACCAAAAAGGGTGAATGGTGTCGTAGCTTGATAGCTTGATTGCTCCCTCCTCGTTACATGGTGTGTGCGGCCCGTAACCGGGCCGCGGTGCCGACAAGGGGTGGTGCTGTACCCCGCCTTCGGCAACTACCGCATCGATCACGTGACATCGGGTCACGGTCCACCGGGGTGTGAGCCCCGGGTGGTTTCGGAGTGTGCGTGCTCCGGGACGCCCGGGGATGGGGGTGCGGGCGAGATCGCCCGCGCGCACTCCGGCCGGGACGGAAGGCTAGGGGAGCAGACAGTTATGCGACAGGTTGCGAAAAAGGGCCTGATCACCGTAGCCGCGGCGAGCGGCGTTCTCGCCGTGACCGGCGGCTACGCCCAGGCGGCGGGTCCGGGGGCCGATGGTGGCGCCGCGTACTCGCCGGGCGTCGTCTCGGGCAACAACATCCAGGTCCCGGTGCATGTGCCGGTGAATCTGTGCGGGAACACGGTGAGCGTCATCGGCGTCTTCAACGGTGCCGGTGGGGGGCAGTGCGGCGGCGGCTCGGACGACTCGTCCGGCGGCGGTACCCAGGCCGGCGGTCCGCAGGCGCAGGGCAGCGCCAGTGACTCGTCGGGGATCGGTTCCGGCAACAACATCCAGGCCCCGATCGGCGTTCCGGTCAATGTGTGCGGGAACAGCATCAGCGCGGTCGGGTTCGGGAACACCAGCGACGGCGCGGACTGCACGGAGACGGTCCCGGCGGTGCCGGAGAACCCGGGTGAGCCGGGGGAGCCGGGCAACCCCGGTAACCCGGGCAATCCTGGGAACCCCGGTAACCCTGGGAACCCGGGCAATCCTGGGAACCCGGGCAACCCCGGAAACCCTGGTGAGCCTGGCAACCCCGGGAACCCAGGCAACCCCGGCAACCCGGGTGAGCCCGGTAACCCTGGGAACCCCGGCAATCCGGGCAACCCCGGTAACCCCGGGGGCTCGAACCCCGGCGGTGACTCGGATGACCCCGCTGAGCAGGCGGGAAACCACGGCCTCGACCCGTCCGCGAACCTCGGCGGCAAGGAGCAGCTGGCGCACACCGGCGCCGGCCCCGTCGAGCTGGCCATCCCGGCCGCCGCGGGCCTGCTGCTGGCGGGCACGGTGCTCTACCGTCGGGCCCGCGCCGCGCAGCGCTGATCACACCTCGCGCTGCCAGGCAGGTGCGAGACAGGTGCGACAGGTGCTGAGCGTGCCGTGTGGTGGTCGTCACGCATCACCGGCCGTGCACCGCACATCGCGTACCGCACCTAGCGCACCGCGCACGCCACGCATCACCCACCGGATCACTCGCGCCGGGTGACCGTGGCATCACTCTCGGCGGGCCCCGCACCGAGCGGGGCCCGCTCCGCCTTGTCCCGGCCCGCTACCAGGTGGCCCGAAGCTGGCGGATGATCCGGCGCCGCAATCGCACTCTGCGGCTGCCGTCGGGGTTGAGTCTGAGGCGATCCAACTCCCAGTGTCCGTACTCAGCATGGTCGGTGAGCAGGCGGGTAGTGGCCTTGCGGGAAACCCCGCGCGGCACATACACATCACAGAATTCGTATTCCGGCATCGCATCTATTGTGCGGGAACTGCCCTGCTACGGATAGCGTCTGCACTATGTCTGATGCTGCGCAGCCATCCGCTGCCGAGGTACGCGCCGCTGCCGAAGCGGTGAAAGCCGCACTGGATCGTCACCTCGACGCTGTCGAACGCCGGTCGGGGGAAGGCGATCCGGCCGTCTACGCCGCGTTCAACGAACTGGCCGCGGCAGCCGAGGTCTACGACGAGCTGCTCTATGACGCCTACGACGAGGTGACGCCCTTCGAGATCCCTGGTGATGACCGCCTCCCTGCCTATGCCGGGCCGGAGGAGCCGAGCGCGCTGAGCGTGCTGATCCGCAGGGACTACGTCGTCGTCGAACCGCAGCGGCTGCTCTCGCAGGCGCAGCGGATCGCTGACCTGGATCCGGACATCGACACGGGGAACGACCGGCAGGGCGGCGCGGCCGCCGGGGAGAGTGTGCACACCGCCCTTGGCGTGGTCTTCGGCGAGTTCGAGGCCGATGAGATCGCCTCTCGCCACAAGGAGTTCGGCCTGGAGGAAGGCGACTCCACGCTCTGGGTGGTGGCGGCCGAGGAGGCCCCGGAGCCGGGGGAGTGGCTTTCGGCCCCCTTCGACCAGGCGGATCCGCATATGGTCGTGTGCCGCTTCGACATGAGCTCGGTCTTCGACGAGGAGCTCGAGGACGAAGAGCTCGAGGACGAGGACGAGCTAGAGGTGCTGGAGCCGGGCAGCTGAGCACCGCGACTCCGGACTGATCGCCCGGCCCCGGATCGCCCCGCCTCACGGTGGGGTGATCCGGGGCCATGGTGTTTCCGGGGGCCTGTCCCGGGCCGGGGCCGGGCCGCCGGTCAGCCCGCGGAACCGGCCGGGACCTGGGCCTGGAGCAGGGCGCGCAGCCGGGTGGTGCGCTCCTTGAAGGGGATCTCCGCCACCGCCCGGGGCAGCGCCCCCTCGGCGCCGTGGACCACCGACAGATGGCGCTCACCGCGGCTGAAGGCCGTGTAGATCCAGGCGCGGGTCAGCCCCGCCGCGGCGTCGCCCGGCAGCACCACCACGGCCGCGGGCCAGCGCGCTCCGGCCGCCTGGTGCGCGGTGAGGGCCCAGCCGTGCCGCACCAGCTCACCGACCTCCGCTCGTGGCACCACGACAGGGCTGCCCGCGCAGTCCAGCCGTAGCCCCTCGGCGTCCGCCGAGACCACCGTGCCCGGCACCGTACGGCCCGGGGCCGGGGTGTACGCCACGCGGTCACCCGGGTCGAAGCCGCCGAACTGGCCCGGGCCGGGGTTGAGCCGGGTCTTCAGGGCGGCGTTGAGCGCGCGGGTGCCGGCCGCGCCACCGTGGCCCGGGGTGATCACCTGGGTCTGCTCCGCCGGGATGCCGATCGCACGGGGCACCGAGTCGGCCACGAGCTGCACCGTGCGGTGCACCGCCTCGCCCGCGTCCCGCACGGGCACGATCACGACCTCCTTGCCGGGCGCCTCCACCTGGTTGAGCTCGCCGATCCCGATCCCCGAGACCAGCTCGCCGATCGGGCCCGGGTCGGGGGTGCGGGAGACGACCTGCGGGCAGCGGCGGGCCGCCACCAGATCCGCGAAGACCCGGCCGGGGCCGGCCGACCACAGCACCCCGGGATCCCCGCTCAGCACCAGACGGGCGCCGTCCGGCAGCGACTCGACGAGCATCGCGGCCGTCTCCACATCGAGCTGCGGGGCGTCCAGCACGGCGAGCAGATCGAGCGCGAGCGCGCCCTCCTCGTCGCGTCCGGGGCCCTCGGCGTCGGCCAGCAGCCCGGCGACGGTGACGGCCGCGGAAGCGGCCTCCGGGCCGGCGCCCGGGGTCTCGCTCAGGGCTGCGGCCAGCCGCCGCCTGCCGTCCTCGCTGTGCGCCGCCGCGAAGGCCCGCAGGCCCAGGGCGCGGGCGGCGGCGACCAGCGCCGCCGGTTCGGCGCGCGCCGCCTCGCCACCGCTGTGGGCGACCAGGCCGTGGGCCGCGGCCGTACGGATCAGCTCCGCGGCCGAGACGGTCGGCGCGGAGGCGGCCGCGGCCTCCCACTGGGGGGCGCCGGGGCCCTCCGCGGGGGCCTCGCCGTCTTGCGGTGGGACGAAGGTGCTCGCCAGCCGGGCGAGAGCGTCGGCCAGGCTCTCCTCCGCCAGGGCATAGCGGTCCAGCCCCAGCAGCACCCGCACCGGCTGCTCGGCGTCCTCGTCGTCGGCCGCCTGGGGACGGGCCCCCGGCGGGGCGTCGAGCGCGTCCTGGAAGACCAGCACCGCGCCCTCCGCGATCGCGGTGCGCAGCGCCTCGTCCGGGTCGGGCACGGACACCTTGGCGAGCGCGTCGCGCAGCGTGGACGACTCCAGGGCGGTGTGTCCTTCGAGGGCGGCGCGCTCCAGCAGCCAGCCGGTGAGCGCCAGCGCACGGCGCTCGTCGCCGGGCTCGCAGGCCGGGCCGAGGAGGGCGCGGGCGAAGCCGTCCGCCTGGTCGGGGCGCACCCCGGGCACGGTCAGCAGCTGCCAGGGGTCCTCGCGCAGCGCCTCGGCGGCGCGCTCCCCGAGCGTTTCGGCGACCGGCCCGGCCAGGGTTTCGGGCGCTCCGCCCGCCGCGAGCACCTGCCGGACGTCCCCGCTGCCGGGGATCTCGCCCCCTGGCCCGGGCGCCGGACGGGCCGACGGCGGGCGCACGGGAGCGGGCGCGGGTGCGGGGGCCGCCGCACGGGGCCGCTCGCGCTCGGGCGCGGCGGGGGCGGCAGAGGCGCCGGGCGCCGCCGGACGGCGCGCGGGGGCCTCGTTGAAGAACGACGCCGCCGACCGCTCACCGCTCTCCACGGCCCGTACGGCAGCGGCCAACGCCTCAGCCGCCGCCGACCGCCGCCCCTTCCCGCCCGCACCGTCATCGGAGGCAGCCGGAGCCTGCTCACGGTCGACGCCCCCGCCGCGGGCGCCCGCTCCCGTAGCGGAACCGCCGGCGTCGCCTGCCGGGGGCTGTTCGCCGTCGGCGCTTCGGGGGCCGTGGGTGCCCGTTCCGGCGGCGGAAGCCTCGGTGGCGTCGCCCCCGCCTCGTGCGGCAGCCGTGGCCCCCGCGTCGTTCTGGTCCGCAGGCGCGCCGCCGCCGGGCCCGCCCTGTCCGGCGGCTGCGGAAGCACCGGTTCCTGCGCCCGCGCCCGGGGCCGCGTCAGCGGTCGCCTCGGCTGGGCCCGGCGCTTGCGGGCCCCCGGAGTCCTGGCCCGCCTCTGGGCCGCCGGATGCGCCCTGTCCGGCGGGCGGGGTCGGCTCCCGATCGGCGCTCCCGCCGCGGGCGCCCGCTCCCGTAGCGGAACCGCCGGCCCCGCCTGCCTGGGGCTGTTCGCCGTCGGCGCCTCGGGGGGCGTGAGAGCCCGTTCCGGCGGCGGAAGCCTCGGTGGCGTCGCCCCCGCCCTCTGCGGCGGCCGCCGCCCCCGCGTCGTTCCGGTCCGCCCCCGCGGGAGCGCCCACGCCGCCGGGCTCGCTGTGGTCGCCCGGGGTGTGGTCCGGATCCGTCGCGGCTCCGGTGTGGTCCGGATCCGTCGCGGCGGCGGCAGGGCCTCCGGGCCCGCCCGGGGCCGGGGTCCCGGTGCCGCCCGGCTCCGCCGGCTCGGCGGGATGGGGCTCGGCCTCCTCGGGCGCGGATGCGGCCTCGCCGGCGAGGCGGTCGGTACTCACAGCGTGCTCCAGTCCTGATCGGGATAGCGGTGCACGGGCGCCGACACATCGTCGAGCGCCTGGCAGATCTCGTCCGGAAGACTAAGGCTCTCCGCCGACAACGCCGCTCTCAGCTGCTGGGCGTTGCGCGCGCCGACGATCGGCGCGGTGACACCCGGGCGGTCGCGGACCCAGGCGAGCGCCACATTGAGCGCGGTGGTCGCCAGGCCGTCGGCTGCTATGGCGACCGCCTCGACGATCCGGCTCGCCTCCTCGTCCAGATACGGGGCGACGAAGGCCGCGAGCTCGGAGGCGCCGCGCGAGTCGGCGGGCGTCGTATGGCGGTACTTGCCGGTGAGCACACCGCGGCCGAGCGGTGAGGACGGCAGCAGCCCGACGCCGAGGTCGAGGGCGGCGGGCAGCACCTCGCGCTCCACACCGCGCTGGAGCAGTGAATACTCCATCTGTGTGCTGGCCAGCCGGGTGTGCGCGCCGGAGGAGGCCAGCTGCCAGGTGGCGGCCTTCGCGAGCTGCCAGCCGCTGAAGTTGGACACCCCCACATAGCGGGCCCGGCCGCTGCTCACCGCGATGTCGAGCGCCTGCAAGGTCTCCTCGAGCGGGGTGAACGGGTCGAAGGCGTGCACCTGCCACAGGTCGACATAGTCCGTGCCCAGCCGCTCCAGGGAGGCGTCCAGCGCGCCCAGCAGATGGCCGCGCGAACCGTCGAAGCGGCGGTCGGGATCGGGCACGCTGCCGGCCTTGGTGGCGATCTGCAGATCACGCCGCGGCAGCAGCCCCTCCAGCAGCTGCCCCAGGAGGTATTCGGCGCCGCCGTCCGCGTAGACATCCGCGGTGTCGACCAGTGTCCCGCCCGCCTCCCAGAACGCCTTGAGCTGATCCGCGGCGTCGTGTTCGTCCGTGTCCCGCCCCCAAGTGAGCGTGCCGAGCCCGAGCCGGGAGACGCGCAGGCCCGTGCGGCCGAGGTGCCTTAGCTCCATGAACATCGAGATTACTGTCCGGATAGCGAGCCGTGGCAGCCTGTGGATAACCCACCCCTGACGTATCCCGGCCATGCGCGCTAGAGTCCCCGGAACAGCGACGTTACTGATCAGTAAGGGGTGCGGTATGAGGCTCGGGATCAACCTCGGCTACTGGGGCGCCGGAATGGACGCGGACAATCTCGAGGTCGCCCGCGAGGCCGACCGGCTCGGCTATTCCGTCTGCTGGGCCGCCGAGGCCTACGGTTCGGACGCGGCCACGGTCCTCGCGTGGGTCGCCGCGCAGACCGAGCGCATCGACGTCGGCTCCGCCATCTTCCAGATTCCGGCCCGTACCCCCGCCATGACGGCCATGACCGCCGCCACCCTCGACACCCTCTCCGGTGGCCGCTTCCGCCTCGGGCTCGGCGTCTCGGGGCCGCAGGTGTCCGAGGGCTGGTACGGGACGCGGTTCGACAAGCCGCTCGCCCGCACCCGCGAGTACGTGGAGATCATCCGCAAGGCGATGTCACGCGAGCGGCTGACGCACGAGGGCCAGAACTGGACGCTGCCGCTGCCCGACGGCCCCGGCAAGCCCCTCAAGCTGACCGTGCACCCGGTGCGGGAGTACATCCCGCTGTACATCGCGGCCATCGGCCCGAAGAACCTGGAGCAGACCGGCGAGATCGCCGACGGCGCCCTGGTCCTCTTCTACGCGCCCGAGCACGCCGAGGCGACCACCCTCAGCTCGCTGCGCGCGGGCCGGGAGAAGGCGGGCAAGGACCTGGAGGGCTTCGACGTGGTGCCCACCGTCCCCATGGCCCTCGGCGACGACGTCCGCTCCCTCGCCGACCAGTTCCGCCCGTACACGGCGCTGTACGTGGGCGGTATGGGCAGCGCCAAGCAGAACTTCTACAACAAGCTCGCGCAGCGCATGGGGTACGAGAAGGAGGCGGCCGAGATCCAGGAGAAGTACCTCTCCGGGGACAAGGAGGGCGCCGCCGCGGCCGTCCCTCACGAGCTGATCGACTCCACTTCGCTGCTCGGCCCCGTCGAGCGCATCGCGGACCGCATGCAGGCGTACGCCGAGGCCGGGGTCACCACCCTGTCGCTCACCCCCGCGGGCTTCACGCTTCAGGAGCGCCTCGCCGGGCTGCGGGCGGGCGTGGAGGCCCTGGAGCGGGCCGGAGTCGCGTAGCGCCGTGGCAAGCCGCACAGAGGCCGTCGAAGACCCTTGAGGAGTCGGCTTTCGGCTGATGCGTGGGCTCGGCGCCGCGCGCCCGGACAGTTCTGCGGCCGTGGTGGGGGCTCGGGGGTCTTCCCCGCCACGGCCGTCATCCAGCACAACGCCTCCGCCGCCCAGGAGTTACGGGGGCGCGGCACCCAACGCGGTCCTCCGTTCGGCCGAGCCGTACGCCTGAGCTGTTGCCGCCGCGCCCACCGGGCCGTTGACTTTTTCTGCGCAGCCCCTGCGTGGATGTCGGCACGGAAGCGCACGGCGGCGCACGACAAGCGCACGGAGGTGGCGGCATGCTCTCGGCGAAAAGCGTGTTCCAGGAGATCCTCGACAACGACGAGTCGTTCCGGCTCTTCTGCTCCGTGGCGGCCAGCGGGGAGGCCCAGGGAGGCTGGGAGAACGGCCGGATCGCCGCCCTCGTGCCCGAGAGCCTGCGCGACCTCGCCCCCAAGATCGCCCGCCATGGCGCCGACGAGGACAAACACGGCCGGATCTTCAACGCCCTGCTGAGCAAGCGCGATCTAGAGCCCATGGAGGTGCCGCGCGAGGCCGACTACACGATGCTCCTGGAGGCGCGCGGCATCGGCCTCGCCCATGACAAGCTGCGCCGCGACGAGCCGCTCACCGAGCACGACATCGTGATCTACCTCGCCCACAGCCGGGTCACCGAACAGCGCGCCTCCGCGCAGATGGTGATGTTGCGCAGGTACTTCGGCGACCACCCCGACCTCGGCCGCGCCGTGCGCATGATCGCCGAGGATGAGGACAACCACCTCGCCTACTGCCACGAGGAGCTGCTGCGCCTGGCCGCTGCCGGACACGGCCGGACCATCCAGCGGGCGCTGCGGGAGAGCGCGCTCGTCGAGCTGGAGGTCTACCGGGACGTCAGCCTGGCCGTGATGGCCCACATGGGGCGCGTCCTCGGCTGGCCCAAGCCGAAGTCCGCGCTGTTCGCGGCCGGGATCCACGCCCTGCACATGTACGAGCGGCTGGGCGGCTGGCGGCGCATGGTGTCCCTGCGGATGCCCGAGCGGCGCAACGCGCTCGGCGGGCCCGCGCAGAGCGCGTCCGGGGCATCCGAGGCGCCCGAGTTCGTCTGAGGCCGACGACGGGCCCGCGGGCGCGCCCAGGGACAGGTGCAGGCGCAGGGACAGGTGCAGGCTCAGGGACAGACGTAGGCCCGGGGACAGTTGCCGTCAGTCGGCCCGCCGATCGGAGTGAGTCGCCGGCTCAGAGCCACCCGCGGCGCTTGAACCAGCGGTACAGCACGGCGATCACACCCACCATGAGCGCGACCACCCCCGGGTATCCCCAGGGCTGCTTCAGCTCGGGCATATGCTCGAAATTCATGCCGTAGATCCCGGCGATCATCGTCGGCACCGCGGCCATCGCCGCCCACGCCGAGATCTTCCGCATGTCGTCGTTCTGCCGCACGCCCATCTGCGCGAGATGGGCGGAGAGGATGTCCGACAGCAGCCGGTCGAGCCCCTCCACATGCTCGTTCACCCGGGTCAGATGGTCGCTGACATCGCGGAAGAACGGCCGGGAGCCCTCGTGCACGAACGGCACCCCGGCGCCGGTGAGCCGCTCCATCGGCTCCCCCAACGGCCCAGCCGACCGGCGGAATTCCATCACCTCGCGCTTGAAGGCGTAGATCCGGCCGGCGGTGTTCTGCCCGGCGCCCGCGTTCGGGGCGAACACCTCCGTCTCCAGCCCCTCCAGATCCCCGTGCAGCGCGTCGGCCACGTCCAGGTAGTGGTCCACGACCGCGTCGGAGACCGCGTACATCACCGCCGTCGGACCGTGCTGCAGCACCTCGGGCCTCTTCTCCAGCCGGTCCCGCACCGTGCCGAGCGGATTCGCTTCGCCGTGCCTCACGGTCACCACGAAGGAGTCACCGACGAAGACCATCAGCTCACCCGCTGTGACGGTGCCGGCCTTGTCGTCGTACTGGATCGGCTTGAGCACCAGGAACAGCGAATCGTCATAGACCTCCAGCTTCGGCCTCTGGTGGGCGCACAGGGCGTCCTCCACGGCCAGCGGATGAAGTCCGAACTCGCTGGTGACCAGCTCGAACTCCTTCTCGGTCGGCTCATGCAGGCCGATCCACAAGAAGGCGTCCCCCCTCGCGCGCGCCTCGTCGAGGGCGTCGGAGAAGTCGGCGGGTCCCTCGGTGCGGCACCCGTCCCGGTAGATGGCACAATCCACGATCACGCAGCGCATTCTGCCTCGCGTGATGGCGGTACGCACAGGGGGCCCTTGTGCGGGATCGGTGCGCATGCCCGCTGAGCGGCGGCGGAGGGGTCGTAGGGTGGCAGGCATGCCCATGCTGATCCTCGTCCGGCACGGCCGGTCCACCGCCAACACCGCGGGCGTCCTGGCGGGCTGGACTCCCGGTGTCGCCCTCGACGAGCGCGGTGCGGCCCAGGCCGCGGCGCTGCCCGGCAGGCTGGCCGGGCTGCCCCTGGCCGCCGCCGTCACCAGCCCCCTGCAGCGCTGCCGGGAGACGCTGGCCCCGCTGCTCGCCGCCCGTCCCGAACTGCCGCTGCACCCCGACGACCGGATCGGGGAGTGCCACTACGGCGACTGGTCGGGCCGTAAGCTCGCCGAGCTCGCCGATGAACCACTGATGAACATCGTCCAGCAGCATCCGTCGGCCGCCGCCTTCCCCGGTGGCGAGTCCATGCGCGCCATGCACACGCGCGCGGTCGAGGCGGTGCGCGACTGGAACGCCCGGATCGAGCGGGAGCACGGCGCCGACGCGGTCTATCTGATGTGCTCCCACGGGGACGTCATCAAGGCCATCGTCGCGGACGCCCTCGGACTCCATCTCGATCTCTTTCAGCGGATCTCGGTCGAGCCCTGCTCGGTCACCGCGATCCGGTACACCCCGACCCGGCCCTTCGTCGTCCGGCTCGGCGACACCGGCGACTTCGCGGGGCTGGCCCCGCGCGAGCAGACCACCGGCGACCGGGGCGGGGACGCGGCGGTGGGCGGCGACGCGGGAGCACCGTGATCTCCGTGCGCAGTAGGGTGGTGCCGCGGTGCGAGGGCGCCGTGACAGCCCTGACCGGGCGGTCGTGGCCCCAGCGGTCAGCAGTCAGTCAGCCGAGCAGTCGAACCAAAATGGAGCAGGACGTTGTCCCGTCAGGTGTTCCTCTATGACCCGCCGGACCGTTTCGTCGCCGGTACGGTCGGGCTGCCTGGTCGCCGTACCTTTTTCCTGCAGGCGTCCGCCAGTGGCCGGACCACCAGTGTCGCCCTGGAGAAGACGCAGGTCGCCGCGTTGGCCGAGCGGATAGACGAGCTGCTGGACGAGGTGGTGCGCCGCACCGGCGGAAACGCCCCGGTCCCCGCCGTCGCACCGACCGAACTCACCGACACCGCACCGCTGGAAGCCCCGGTGGAGGAGGAGTTCCGGGTCGGCACCATGGCACTCGCCTGGGACGGCGAGGAGCAGCGGATGATCGTCGAGGCACAGGCGCTGGTCGAGCTGGAGGCCGAGTCCGAGGAGGACCTGGCCGAGGCCGAGGAGCGGCTGCTCCAGGACGATGTGAACGGCCCGCCCATGCTGCGGGTGCGGCTCACCGGGACGCAGGCGCGGGCGTTCGCCAAGCGCGCCCTGGAGGTCGTCAACGCCGGCCGGCCGCCCTGCCCGCTGTGCAGTCTGCCGCTCGACCCGGAGGGACACGTATGTCCGCGCCAGAACGGATACCGCCGCGGAGCCTGACGCCGCCCACCCGTCTCCCATCACCACCCGGGGCGGAGGCTTCGCGCCTCTTGTCCCCGTCCGAGCTGCTGGCTCTCGGTGAGCTGACGGTGCGGGGACAGGTCCGGGAGGCGTCCAACGCGGTGCTGTACTGCACGGTCGAGTACGACGGCCACAGCGCCCCTTGCGTCTACAAGCCGGTGGCCGGGGAGCGGCCGCTGTGGGACTTCCCGGACGGCACGCTCGCCCAGCGCGAGGTCGCGGCGTACGAGATCTCCGAGGCCACCGGCTGGGGCCTGGTGCCGCCCACCGTGCTGCGCGACGGGCCGTACGGGCAGGGGATGTGCCAGCTCTGGATCGAGGTCGAGGCGGCCCCCGACGGGGTCGACGGCGACGGATCCGCGGACGGCGACGGATTCGCGGACGGCGACGGCGAGGGGTCCGGGGAGACCGGGGGAGCGGAGCTGCTCGCGCTCGTCGAGGGCGACGAACCGGGCCCCGGCTGGAAGGCGATCGGCTACGCCGAGGTGGGCGAGGGCCGTACGGCGCTGCTGGTCCACGCCGATGACGTACGGCTGCGCCGGCTGGCCGTCCTCGACGCGGTGATCAACAACGGCGACCGCAAGGGCGGCCATCTGCTGCCCGCGGCCGGTGGCCGGCTCTATGCGATTGATCACGGAGTGACCTTCAACGCCGACGACAAGCTGCGCACGCTGCTGTGGGGCTGGGCCGGGGAGCCGCTGCCGGACGATGTGCTGGAGGTGCTGCGCCGGTTGGCGGACCAGCTGGCCGACGGCGGCGCGCTCTGCGCCCGGCTGGCGGAGCTGATCACCGGGGCCGAGATCGAGGCCCTGAGGGCCCGTGTGGCCACGCTGTTGCGGACCGGGAAGCACCCCGAGCCCAGCGGCCAGTGGCCCGCCATCCCCTGGCCGCCGGTCTGAGACCACCTGTCCGAGGCGTCGGTCCGAGGCCCCGGTCCGAGGCCCCGGTCCGAGGCGGCCGGGTCCGCTCCGGGTCCGCCGCCGGTCTGAGCGGACTGGCCCGTTCCGCCTCCGTGCGGCGCTCCGGCGCGTCCCCGCCCGGCGGCGGTGGAACGCGGCTCAGGGGGCTATGCAGCTCACGGGCGCATCCACAAGACCGCCGATCCGGCCAACACCGCTGGTCCGGTTCGTATGCGGACGCTGCATCCGGTTACGCTCATTGCATGTATGCCTGGCCCGCTTCTGAGGTTCCCGCCCTGCCCGGCAGTGGCCGGGACCTGAGCATTCACGACACCGCGACCGGGGGACGGATCACTCTGACCCCCGGTCCCGTCGCGCGCATCTACGTCTGCGGGATCACCCCGTACGACGCGACCCACATGGGTCATGCCGCGACCTACAACGCGTTCGACCTCGTTCAGCGCGTATGGCTCGACACCAAGCGCCAGGTTCACTACGTCCAGAACGTCACGGACGTCGACGATCCCCTGCTGGAGCGGGCCCAGCGGAACGGCGACGACTGGACGGCCCTCGCCGAGCGCGAGACCGCCCTCTTCCGCGAGGACATGACGGCCCTGCGGATGCTGCCCCCGCGCCACTACATCGGCGCCGTCGAGTCGATACCGGGCATCGTGCCGCTCGTGGAGCGGCTGCGCGACCTGGGCGCCGCCTATGAACTCGAGGGCGACATCTACTTCTCCGTGGAGTCCGACCCCTCCTTCGGCTCGGTCAGCCGGCTCGACGCCGAGGCCATGCGGCTGCTGTCCGCCGAGCGCGGCGGCGACCCGGAGCGCCCCGGCAAGAAAAACCCGCTCGACCCGATGCTGTGGATGGCCGCCCGTGACGGCGAGCCGAGTTGGGACGGCGGATCGCTCGGCGCCGGCCGCCCCGGCTGGCACATCGAGTGTGTGGCCATCGCCCTGGACCACCTCGGCATGGGCTTCGATGTGCAGGGCGGCGGATCCGATCTCGCCTTCCCGCACCATGAGATGGGCGCCTCGCACGCCCAGGTGCTCACCGGTGAGCGGCCGTTCGCCAAAACGTATGTGCACGCCGGAATGGTGGCCCTGGACGGCGAGAAGATGTCCAAGTCCAAGGGCAATCTGGTCTTCGTCTCGGCGCTGCGCCGCGACGGTGTGGACCCGGCGGCCATACGGCTCGCGCTGCTCGCCCACCACTACCGCGCGGACTGGGAGTGGACGGACGGGGTGCTGCGGGAGGCCGAGGAGCGCCTCGGGCGCTGGCGTGCGGCCGTCTCGCGGCCGGACGGGCCCTCGGCCGCCGCGCTGGTGGAGGAGATCCGCGAGGCGCTCGCGAACGACCTGGACTCCCCGACCGCCCTGGCCGCCGTCGACCGCTGGGCCGCCGCGCAGACGGCCACCGGCGGTACGGACGAGGGGGCGCCCGGGCTGGTCTCGCGCGCCGTGGACGCGCTGCTGGGCGTGGCCCTCTGACGCGGCGTCGTATCGCCGCACCGTCATGACGGTGAACGCGTGAGCCCGCGCCGGGACCCTCCCGGCGCGGGCTCGTCGCCGCTTGCCGTGTGCCGTTCCACGGGCTGACGTGGGGGCGTGCGACGCCGGGCGTCATGCGGGCCCGTGCACCGTGCGCCGGTGCACCGTGTGGAGCGTGGCGTACCCGCGCGGCGGCGCGGTGGTGGGGCTACCGGCCGGAGCCGGACCCCTCGTCCCCGTCGCCGCCCCGGTCCGTGCCGCCCTCCTCGCGGCGGGAGGCGTCCTGGCCCTCGCCGCCCTGAGCACCCTGGGCGTCGTCCGGACCCTTGGCGTCGTCCTCGGCGCCGCCGGTGTCCTCGGCGTCGTTGGCCACCTCATCCCTGGGCGACGGCTTGCGCGGCCGCCCATGGCCCGTGGAGGGATCCCGCAGATAGGGGGCGCCGGGGCCGCCCGTGCCGCCCTCCGCGAGACCGCCGGTCTCGGTCGCGTGGCCGCCCGGGCCGGGCTGGCCGTCGCGCCGCCGCAGATAGCGCTCGAATTCGCGGGCGATGGCCTCGCCCGACGCCTCCGGCAGCTCGGCGGTGTCCCGCGCCTCCTCCAGCGACTGGACGTACTCGGCGACCTCGCTGTCCTCGGCGGCCAGCTGGTCCACGCCCAGCTGCCAGGCCCGTGAGTCCTCGGTCAGCTCGCCGAGGGGGATGCGCACCGAGATCAGGTCCTCGAGGCGGTTGAGCAGCGCCAGGGTGGCCTTCGGGTTCGGCGGCTGCGAGACGTAGTGCGGCACGGCCGCCCACAGGCTCACCGCCGGGACGCCGGCGTGGGCGCAGGCCTCCTGGAGGACTCCGACGATCCCGGTCGGGCCCTCGTAGCGGGTCTCCTCCAGGTCGAGGCTGCGGGCCAGGTCCGCGTCGGAGGTGACCCCGCTGACCGGCACCGGCCGGGTGTGCGGGGTGTCGCCGAGCAGTGCGCCGAGGATGACGACCATCTCCACGCCCAACTCATGGGCGTAGCCGAGGATCTCGTTGCAGAACGACCGCCAGCGCATGCTCGGCTCGATACCGCGCACCAGCACCAGGTCCCGGGACTTCTCCCCGGTGTCCGCCCGGACCACCGAGAGCCGGGTCGTCGGCCAAGTGATCTTGCGCACGCCGCCCTCCAGGGCAACGGTGGGCCGGTTCACCTGGAAGTCGTAGTAGTCCTCGGCGTCGAGCGAGGCGAAGACCTCGCCCTTCCACTCCCGGTCCAGGTGCCCGACCGCGGTCGAGGCGGCGTCTCCGGCGTCGTTCCAGCCCTCGAAGGCACAGATCATGACCGGGTCGATCAGCTCGGGAACCCCCTCAAGCTCGATCACCCAGCGCCTCCTTCCGACCGGGGCGGACGGATCGGTGCCGCCACCGGCTGCAGTTCCCATTGCGTGCCACCCAAGCCTACGGCTTTCCGGTGCTCCGGCCGCAGCCCCTGTCCAGGACCACTAAGAGATTCATCCGATCTGTCCTTGGAAAGTTCCGGCGTACCTCTGGACGAAACCCTTCGCGCAGCGCTATACATCGGATCATCGCGAAAGGTCCGATGTTCTCTCTCGCGCATCGTTTCAGGGAGCCCCCATTGAGTCTGCGTCCATCCGTCACCGAGCTCGAGGTCCATGACATCCGGTTTCCCACCTCGGAGCAGCTCGACGGCTCGGACGCCATGAACCCGGACCCCGACTACTCCGCCGCCTATGTCGTGCTGCGCACGGACGCGGGGGAGGGGGCGGCGTCCGAGGGACACGGCTTCGTCTTCACCATCGGCCGCGGCAACGATGTCACCGCGGCCGCCATCCGCTCGCTCCGCCCCCATGTGGTGGGCCGCCCCGCGCCGCTGACGGCGGCCGATCTGGCCGCCCTGCACCGTGAGCTGACCCATGACTCGCAGCTGCGCTGGCTCGGGCCGGAGAAGGGCGTCATGCATATGGCTGCGGGCGCGGTGGTCAACGCCGCCTGGGACCTCGCCGCCCGGCAGGCGGGCAAGCCGCTGTGGCAGTTCCTCGCCGAGATGTCGCCCGAGGAACTGGTCGGCTTGGTCGACTTCCGCTACCTCACCGACGCGCTCACCCGTGACGAGGCGCTGGCCATCCTGCGCGCCGCCGAGCCCGGCCGCGCCGAGCGCGCCGCGCTGCTGCGCGAGCGGGGCTACCCCGCCTACACCACCTCGCCCGGCTGGCTCGGCTACTCCGACGAGAAAATGATCAAGCTGGCGCAGGAGGCCGTCGCCGACGGCTTCGGCCAGATCAAGCTCAAGGTCGGCGCCGATCTCGACGAGGACCTCCGGCGGATGCGGATCGCGCGCGAGGCGGTCGGCCCCGATGTGCGCATCGCCGTGGACGCCAACCAGCGCTGGGACGTGGCGGAGGCGGTGCGCTGGATGAGCGCCCTGGCGCCGTACGACCCGCACTGGATCGAGGAGCCCACCAGCCCGGACGACGTCCTCGCCCACGCCGCCATCCGCGCCGGGCAGCCGGTCAAGGTCGCCACCGGTGAGCATGTCGCCAACCGGGTGGTCTTCAAGCAGCTGCTCCAGGCCGAGGCGGTCGACTTCGTCCAGATCGACGCGGCGCGGGTCGCCGGGGTGAACGAGAACCTGACGATCCTGCTGCTCGCCGCCAAGTACGGACTGCCGGTGTGCCCGCACGCGGGCGGCGTCGGGCTGTGCGAACTCGTCCAGCATCTGGCCATGTTCGACTTCGTGGCCGTATCGGGCAGCTGGGACGACCGGGTCATCGAGTATGTCGACCACCTCCACGAGCACTTCGCCGATCCCGTGGTCATCGAGTCGGGCCGCTACCGCACCCCGACCGCCCCGGGCTTCTCCGCCCGTATGTACCCCGAGTCGATCGCCGCCTACCGCTATCCGGACGGACCCGAATGGCGGGCCCGCCTCGCGGGGCCCGAACCGGCGCCGCCCGCATCCGCACCGCCCGCATCCGCACCGCACGCACCCGCACCCGCACAGCCCGTACGACAGGAGGACCACCAGTGACCACCGGCGACTTCGAAGGGCTGGCCGCGCTCGTCACCGGCGGCGCCTCCGGTATCGGCGCCGCCATCGCCGCCACGCTGCGCGACCGGGGAGCGCGGGTCGCCGTGCTCGACCGCGACCCGTCGGGCGCCCCGGACGGCACGCTGGCGCTCAAGGCCGACGTCACCTCCGACGAGGCGATCAGGAGCGCGGTGGACGCGGCGGTGACCGAGTTCGGCGCCCTGCACACCCTCGTCGGCAACGCGGGCATCGGCGCGATCGGCAGCGTCGAGGACAACTCCGACGAGGAGTGGCACCGGCTGCTGGACATCAATGTGCTGGGCCTGGTCCGCACCGCGCGGGCCGCGCTGCCCCATCTGCGCGCCGCCGCGGCCGACCGGCCCGGTGCCGTCTCCATCACCCACACCTGCTCGATCGCCGCCACCGCCGGGCTGCCGCAGCGCGCCGCCTACAGCGCCAGCAAGGGCGCGGTGCTCTCGCTGACCCTCGCCATGGCCGCCGACCACATCCGCGAGGGGGTCCGCGTCAACTGCGTCAACCCCGGCACCGCGGACACCCCGTGGGTCGGCCGGCTGCTCGACCAGGCCCCCGATCCGGCGGCCGAGCGCGCCGCCCTGGAGGCCCGTCAGCCCACCGGACGGCTGGTCTCCGCGGATGAGGTGGCCGCCGCCGTCGCGTATCTCGCCAGCCCCGCCGCCGCGGCCGTCACCGGCACCGCGCTGGCCGTCGACGGAGGGATGCAGGGACTGCGACTGCGCCCCGCCTCCTCCTGAGACACCGTCTCCACCCCGGACAGCGCCGCCACTGTGGACAACGGCCTCGCCCGACGCTACTCCCGAGACCAGCACCACCCGCACCACTCGACCCAGAACGACCAAGGACGGGACTCGATGACGAGACTCCGCACCACCGGCACCGCCGCCTGCGCCGTGCTGCTGGCCGTCGCAGCGCTCACCGGCTGCAACCGAGAGAGCAATGGCGCCGGCGGCGGCAAGGTCGGCATCGACATGCCGCGGACGGACACCGACTTCTGGAACTCCTACCAGCAGTACCTGGAGAAGGGTGTCGACAAGGGCACCGTCTCCGCGCTGCCGCTGTCCAACTCCCAGAACGACATCTCCAAGCTGGTCGCCAACGTCCAGGCCTTCACCGACCAGGGCGCCAAGGCGATCGTCATGGCACCCCAGGACACCGGCGCCATCTCCTCCACCCTGGAACAGCTGGAGGAGAAGAAGATCCCCGTGGTGAGCGTGGACACCCGGCCCGACTCCGGCAAGATCTACATGGTGGTCCGGGCCGACAACCGGGCGTACGGCACCAAGGCGTGCGAATACCTCGGCGAGAAGCTGGGCGGCAAGGGCCGGGTCGCCGAACTCCAGGGCGACCTCAGCTCCATCAACGGCCGGGACCGCTCGCAGGCGTTCGCCTCCTGCATGAAGAAGAAGTACCCCGGCATCAAGGTGCATGAGCTGCCCACCGACTGGAAGGGCGATGTGGCCTCCGCCAAGCTGCAGAGCCTGCTGGCCCAGCACAAGGACATCAACGGCATCTACATGCAGGCGGGCGGCGTCTTCCTGCAGCCCACGCTCGCGCTGCTGGAGCAGAAGCGGCTGCTGAAGCCCGCCGGTTCGGACAAGCACATCACGATCATCTCCAACGACGGGATACCCGAGGAGCTGGACGCGATCCGCTCCGGGAAGATCGACGCCACGCTCTCCCAGCCCGCCGACCTCTACGCCCAGTGGGCCCTGAACTACGCGAAGGCCGCTCTGGACGGCAAGACGTTCAAACCCGGCCCCACCGACCACGGCTCCAACATCGTCAAGATCGAGAACGGGCTGGAGGACCAGCTCCCGGCGCCGCTGGTCACCAAGGAGAACGTCGACGACAAGAAGCTGTGGGCCAACCAGCTCGAGAAGAAGTGACCATGGGCACGGTCGAGCAGCCCGCCGTGGTGCGGGCCCAGGGTGTCGTCAAACGGTTCGGTCCCACCGTCGCCCTGGACCAGGCCCGGCTGGCCGTACGGCCCGGGGAGGCCCACGCCCTCGTCGGGCGCAACGGGGCGGGCAAGTCCACGCTGGTGTCCGTCCTGACCGGGATGGAGCGCCCGGACGAGGGCGAGGTGACCTTCGGGGGCGAGCCCGCCCCCGGCTACGGCGACACCGCCGCCTGGCAGCGCAAGGTGGCCTGCGTCTACCAGAAGTCGATGGTGGTCCCGGACCTGACGGTCGCCGAGAACCTCTACCTCAACCGCTTCCCGGGGGCGCGCCACATCCGCTGGCGCGCCCTGCGCGAGGACGCCCGCGCGCTGCTGGCCGAGTACGGCGTGGAGGTGGATCCGCAGACGCGGGCGAAGGACCTCAGCGTCGAGCAGCGGCAGTTCGTGGAGATCGCCCGGGCCCTCTCCTTCGGCGCCCGGCTGATCATCCTCGACGAGCCCACCGCCCAGCTCGACGCGGGGGGTATCGACCGGCTCTTCGCCAAGCTGCTGGAGCTGCGCCGGCAGGGGGTGGCCTTCCTGTTCATCTCGCACCATCTGCAGGAGGTCTACGAACTCTGCGACACCGTCACCGTCTTCCGTGACGCCCGGCATGTGCTCACCGCCCCGGTCGCCGACCTCCCCAAGGAGGAGCTGGTGGCGGCGATGACCGGGGACGACGGCGCGGCGCCCGGAGGCGACTCCCGGGCCGTCGTCCGCGCCCCCGTCGCCCGTAAGGAGGCCGACCCGGGCGGGGAACCGGTGCTGCGCACCGAAGGGCTCACCCTGGAGGGCGAGTTCGACCCGCTGGACCTGGTGGTGCGCCCCGGCGAGGTGCTCGGCCTGGCCGGGGCCACCGCCAGCGGCAACACGGCGGTCGGCGAGACCCTGGTGGGCCTGCGCAAACCGGCCGGCGGGCAGCTTTCGGTGCGCGGCCGCCCGGTGCGCCCCGGCAGCGTGCCGCACGCCATCGACGCGGGCATCGGCTACGTCCCGGAGGACCGGCACGACCAGGGCCTGGTCCTGGGCCGCAGCGTCGCCGAGAACGCCACCTTGACCGTCACCGACCAACTCGGGCCCTACGGCACGGTGCTGCCCTCCCGGACCCGCGCCTTCGCCCAGCGGATGATCACCTCACTGGACATCAAGACCTCGGGCCCCTCGCAGCCCGTTTCGGGTTTGTCCGGCGGAAATCAGCAGAAGGTCGTCATCGCGCGGGCGCTGGCCCGTGAGCCCAGCGTGCTGGTTGCCATCCGCCCGACCGCCGGGGTGGACGTGAAGTCCAAGGACGCCCTGCTCGGCGTCGTACGGGACGTCGCCGCGGCCGGGAGCGGCGCGGTCATCGTCTCCGACGAACTGGACGATCTGCGGGTCTGCGACCGGATCCTGGCCTTCTTCCACGGGCGGGTGGTCGCGGAGTTCGACAGCGGCTGGAGCGACCGCCAGCTCGTCGCCGCCATGGAGGGCATGACGGAGCCGGGCACCGACGGCACGGCGGGGGACACAGAAGACCGCACAGAAGGAAGGCAGTCATGACCGATACCGCACGCCAGCAGACCGCCGAGGCGGTGGCTGACGGCCCGGCGGGGCGGGGCCGGCCGCGGATCGACATCGCGCGCTGGCGCGATCTGTCACTGGTTCCCGTGATCTTCGTCCTCGGGGTCATCGGCTTCATCGTCTCGCCCGCCTTCCTCACCGAGGACAACCTGATCGGCGTCGTCCAGCAGTCCACCGAGCTGGGGCTGCTGGTGCTGGGCGAGGCGCTGATCCTGATCAGCGGGCGGATGGACCTCTCCCTGGAGTCGACCATCGCCGTGGCGCCGGTGATCGCCCTGTGGCTCGTCCTGCCCGATCACGGGGCGCGGTTCGAGGGCCTGGGGCTGCTGCCGGTGTGGACCGCCATACCGCTGTGCCTGGCGGTCGGGGCGCTGATCGGCGCGGCCAACGGCTTCCTGATGCTCAAGCTGCGCGTCAACGGCTTCATCGCGACCCTGGGCATGCTCACCATGCTGCGCGGACTGCAGGTCGGCGTCGCCGAGGGCCAGTCGATCGTCAACGTCCCCGAGTCCTTCCGCTACCTCGGCAAGGCCGACTGGCTGGGCGTGCCCGCCGCCGTGTGGATCTGCCTGGGGCTGTACGCCCTCGGCGGCCTGGCGCTGGGCTATCTGCGGCACGGGCGCGCGCTGTACGCGATCGGCGGCAACCCCGAGGCCGCGCGGGCGGCGGGCATCCGGGTGGACCGGATCACCTGGATCGTGCTGAGCGTCGGCGGCCTTCTCGCCGCCTTCGCGGGCATCCTCTACACCGGCCACTACGGCTCGGTCGCCGCGACCCAGGGCAACGGCTGGATCTTCCAGGTCTTCGCCGCGGCGGTCATCGGCGGCATCAGCCTCAAGGGCGGCCGCGGCACGCTCTTCGGCGCGCTCACCGGCGTGCTGACGCTGCAACTGGTCGTCAACGTGATGACCCTGGGCGGGGTACCGCCCCTGTGGAACCAGTTCATCAACGGCTCGATCATCATCGTCGCGCTGATCATCTCCCGCTACGCCAGCGGCGAGAAGCAGGACTGAGAGCCGGTCGGGAGGAAGCCATGGTGGGCGACGGAGGACGGGCCCCGAGCGGCCCGCGCGAACTGGGGCGCTCGGGGGTGCGCGTACCACCCCTGGGCCTTGGCTGCGCGCCGCTGGGCAATCTCTACGAGCCGGTGCCGGAGGAGCGCGCGAGGGACACCGTAAGGGCGGCGTTCGACACCGGCCTCACCTATATGGACACCGCGCCGCACTACGGCGTCGGTCTGTCCGAGGAGCGGCTGGGGCGGGTGCTGGCCGGGCGCGAGCGCGCCTCGTACACCCTCTCCACCAAGGTGGGGCGACGGCTGCGGCCGCGCGCCCCGGGGGAGCCCGTCCAGGCGGACGGGTTCGCCGACACCCCCGACCGGGTCCGGGAGTGGGACTTCACCCGGGACGGCATCCGCGCCACCCTCGAGTCCTCCCTGGAGCGGCTCGGGGTCGACGCCCTGGACATCGTCTACGTGCACGATCCGGAAGACCACATTCGTGAGGTCTACGAGACGGGCTTCGCGGCGCTGGCCGAGCTGAAGCGGGAGAAGCTCGTCCGGGCCATCGGTTTCGGCATGAACCACAGCGACCTCCTCGCCCGGTTCGTCGCCGACTTCGATGTGGACGTCGTGCTGTGCGCCGGCCGCTGGACGCTGCTGGACCGCACCGCCCACGACGATCTGCTGCCGGTGTGCGAGCGGCGCGGCACCGCCGTGGTGGTCGGCGGGGTCTACAACTCCGGGCTGCTCGCCGACCCCGCCCCCGGGGCCCGCTACGACTACCGGCAGGCGCCGCCCGAGCTCCTGGCGCGGGCCCAGCGGCTGGCCGAGGTGTGCGCCGAGTACGGGGTGCCGCTGCGGGCCGCCGCGCTGCGCTTCCCCTTCGGCCATCCCGCGGTGGCCGCGGCGGTGGTCGGCTGCGCCACCCCGGCCGAAGTCCGGGACAACGCCGAGCTGTTCACCCACGACATCCCCGATGAGCTGTGGCAGGCTCTGGTGGCGCGCGGGCTGCTCGACGAGGACATCCCGCTGCCGGTCCCGACCCCCGAGGAGTGACCTTGCCTCGCCGTATCGACGCCCACCACCATCTGTGGGACCTGACCCGCCGTGAGCAGCCCTGGATGGACGGCCCCTGGGCCGAGCCCATCCGCCGCACCTTCACCCCGGACGACCTCGCCCCGCATCTGGACGCCCATGGGATCGGCGCCACCGTCGTCGTCCAGTCCAGCTCCTCCGTCGAGGAGACCCGTGAACTCCTGGCCCTGGCGGGCGGGTCGGACCGGATCGCGGGCGTCGTCGGCTGGGCCGGCCTCACCGATCCCGGGGTGGGCGAGGTGCTCGCGGAGCTGGCCGCCGGGCCCGGCGGCGACCGGCTGGTCGGCCTGCGCCACCAGGTGCAGGACGAGCCGGATCCGCGCTGGCTGGACCGCGAGGACGCCCGCCGCGGGCTCGCCGCCGTGGCCGACGCGGGGCTGGTCTACGACCTGCTGGTCACCCCGCGCGAACTTCCCGCGGCCATCGGCGCCGTCCGCGAGCTGCCGCAGGTGCGCTTCGTCCTCGACCACGCGGCCAAGCCGCCCGTGGCGAGCGGTGAGCGCGACCTCTGGGCCCGGCAGCTCACCTCGCTCGCGGCCCTGCCCAACGTCGACTGCAAGCTGTCCGGACTGGTCACCGAGGCCGACTGGGACGGCTGGAAGCCGGACCAGGTGCTGCCGTACGCGCGGCACGTCCTGGACGCCTTCGGGCCCGGCCGGGTGCTCTTCGGCTCCGACTGGCCGGTGTGCCTCCTGGCCGCGACCTACGAGGAGGTGGTGTCCCTCGCCGAGCGGGCCACCCTCCACCTCGGCGAGGACGAGCGCGCAGCCGTCTTCGGCGGCAACGCGGCCCGCGCCTACGGCCTCCGGCCGTAAGGCGCGCGCCGCCCGCCGGGGCTCACAGCGTGGAGCGCAGCCACTGCTCCACGCTCGCGATGTGCACCGTCGCCCAGGACCGCGCCGCCTCCGCGTCACGGTCCCGCAGCGCGGAGAGGATCGCCCGGTGCTCATGGAGGGTGCGGCTGACCGCGTCCTCCTGGGTCAGACCGCGCCACACCCGGGCCCGGGTGGTGGGCCCGGAGAGCCCGTCGAGCAGTGAACACAGCACCGAGTTGCCCGAGCACTGGACGATGCCGCGGTGGAACTCCAGGTCGCAGGCGACCAGTTCCTCCACGGAGGGCTCCTGCCCGAGCGCGTCCAGCTGCGCCTGGAGCCGGTCCAGCTCGGCCTCGCTGATCCGGGTGGAGGCCAGCGCCGTGGCCGCGGGCTCCAGGATCCGCCGTACGGCCAGGAACTCCAGTACGGTGTCATCGCGGTGGAAGTCCACGACGAAGCTCAGCGCCTCCAGCAGCAACTGGGGGTCGAGGCTGGTCACATAGGTGCCGTCGCCCTGGCGTACGTCGAGGATCCGGATCAGCGACAGGGCCCGCACGGCCTCGCGCAGCGAGTTGCGGGACAGCCCCAGATCGGCGGCCAGCTCACTCTCCTTGGGGAGCCGGTCACCGGGACGCAGCGCGCCCGAGACGATCATGCCCTTGATTTTCTCGATCGCCTCGTCGGTGACCGCCATGGTGGACCTCCCCGGAGCCAAACATCCGATGTATCAGGGGTCCATTATGACTTATGGCGCGCGCGAAACCGGCGGCGTCTGCCGGGGACGCCGCCGGTCCGCTGGGACCTGCTGCCGGGAGGGCCCGAAGACCGGCTCAGAGCCGGTTCATCGGAGGGCTCAGAAGGTGAACGGCCCCGGGTTCTGGGGCGAGGTGGCGGTGCAGTTCACCGTGATCAGGCCGAAGATGACCAGCTTGAGCGACTTGGCCTCCAGCACGTCGCCCGCGGCCACCGTGCCCTTGAGCGGGCCGGTGGTCACATCGGAGCCGGTCGGGATCGCCGGGTTGGCGTTGCCGGTGAAGGTGGCCGTCCCGGAGCCGTTCTTCGACAGCGTCAGCGTCGAGCTCACCGAGCCCGCCGGAACGTCGATCGGAGCCTTGATCGCTCCCGAGGACAGGGTGATGGTCGCGGCCGTCCCGCTCTGCGTGGCCGTGAGGGTGGCCAGGCCGGACCCGTAGGTGCCGCAGTCGGCGGTCAGGGTCGCGGTCGTGGGGTCGACCGCGGACGCGGTCGGCGCCAGCGCCAGCGCGCCGGCGGCCAGTGCTGCTGTTCCCATTGCCGTGCTGATCCCGAGCTTGAAGCGTCTCATGGGACTGCCTTCCGGAGTGGGGGAGTGCGCTGATGTGTGGGGGGTTCCCGCCCGTCATCCACGGGCGATGTCATTGATGCGCGCACCGCCGAAGAAGGCAAGAGCGATTCAGCAGATTTTTAACGCGCGAGTAAGTCCGCGGCCGCCGCACCAGATCACCGCCAACTGCCGTACAGGCGGCGGAACTTGGGGAAGCCTCAGGTCAGCTCCCCGGCGTGCCGCGCGCCCCCCCCGGCGTACCACCGGGGCGATCCGGCCGGGGCCCGGACCGGGTCCGGGCGGCCGGGTGAGAAGACGTTTCCTCTCACCCGGCCGCCCGGCTCGGGAAGGCGGCCCCGCGGGGGTCAGGGTCGCTTGGCCAGCAGGTCCTCGACCCGGCTCCGGATGGCCTCGGAGTCCAGGCCGCGGATGGTCAGGGTGGTGCGGCGGCGCAGTACGTCGTCCGCCGTGCGCGCCCACTCGTAGTCCCGGGCGTAGGCGACCTGGGCCCAGATCTCCGGGGCGTCCGGGTGGATCCGCTCGGCGAGCGCCGCGTCGCCGCTGGCCAGCCGGGCGATGTCGAAGGAGAGCGAGCCGTAGTGGGTCGCCAGGTGGCGGGCGGTGTCGGCGGCCATGCGCGGGCCGGGGGTGCCGCCGTCCACCAGCAGCCGGTGCTCGACGGCGTGCGGATTGGCCAGGCCCGGCAGCGGCATGTGCTTGGGCAGCAGCTTGACCGGCTCCATGTCGTCGGCGAGCGGGCGGCCCGGGAGCTGCGCCAGCTTGTGCATCACGGTGCGGCCGATGTGGCGGAAGGTGGTCCACTTGCCGCCGGCTATGGAGAGCATCCCGCCCCTGCCCTCGGTGACCACGGTCTCGCGCTTGGCCTTGGCGGTGTCGCCGGGGCCGCCGGGCAGCACCCGGAGCCCGGCGAAGGAGTAGGTGATCAGGTCGCGGGAGAGCTGCTGGTCGCGGATGGAGAAGGCGGCCTCGTCTAGGATCTGGGTGATGTCCGCCTCGTTGACCGCGACATCGGCCGGGTCGCCCTCGAACGCCTCGTCCGTGGTGCCCAGCAGCAGCATGTCCTCCCAGGGGAGGGCGAAGGTGATGCGGTACTTGTCGATCGGGGTCGCCAGCGCCGCCCGCCAGGGGGAGGTGCGCTTGAGGACCAGATGCGCGCCCTTGGACAGCCGGATCGACGGCGCCGCGTTCGGGTCCTCCATCCGGCGCAGATGATCCACCCAGGGGCCGGTGGCATTCAGCACCAGACGGGCGTTCACCCCGAACTCGGTGCCGTCGGTGCGGTCCTTGAGCTCGGCGCCGGTGACCCGGCCGTCGCTCTTGCGCAGACCCACGACCTCGGCGTGGTTGAGGACGGTGGCGCCCGCCTCCACCGCCGCCCGGACCGTCATCAGGGCCATGCGGCTGTCGTTCATCTGGCCGTCGCCGTAGACCGCGACCGCCTTGAGGTTCTCGGTGCGCAGCTCCGGGACGTCGCGCGCGGCCCGCTCGGCGCCGATCACATGGCCGACGCCGTCGCGGAACGCGGAGAGCGCCGAGTAGGCGAAGACACCCGCGCCCAGCTTGGCCGCGCCGTGCGGGCCGCCCTTGTAGACCGGCAGGTAGAAGGTGAGCGGGTTGGCCAGGTGCGGGGCGACGGTACGGGAGACCGCGCGCCGCTCGAAGTGGTTCTCGGCGACCAGCTTGACCGCGCCGGTCTGGAGATAGCGCAGGCCGCCGTGGAGCAGCTTGGAGGAGGCGGAGGAGGTGGCGCCGGCGAAGTCACCGGCGTCCACCATCGCCACCCGCAGCCCGGACTGCGCGGCGTGCCAGGCAGTGGTGATGCCCAGAATGCCGCCGCCGATCACCAGGAGGTCGTACGTCGCCTTGGAAAGCTGTTCCCGGGTTTCGGCTCGGCTCGGGTTCGAACCGGCAGCCGGGTGCGTTCCGAGGGACGGAACGCTCTGCAGGGTGGTCATTGATTACTCCTCGTCTTCGATCCAGCCCATGGTCCGCTGCACGGCCTTGAGCCAGTTCTTGTACTCGCGGTCGCGGACGTCCGCGTCCATTCGGGGGGTCCATTCGGCCGCCCGGCGCCAGTTGGCGCGCAGGGCGTCGGTGTCCGGCCAGAAGCCGACGGCCAGACCGGCGGCGTAGGCCGCGCCGAGGCAGGTGGTCTCGGCGACCATCGGGCGCACCACGGGTGCGTCCAGGGCGTCCGAGAGGGTCTGCATCAAAAGGTTGTTGGAGGTCATGCCGCCGTCGACCTTGAGCGCGGTGAGCTCGACCCCGGAGTCCTTGGTCATCGCGTCGACGATCTCGCGGGTCTGCCAGGCGGTGGCCTCGAGCACGGCACGCGCGATGTGCGCCTTGGTGACATAGCGGGTCAGGCCCGCGATCACACCGCGCGCGTCGTCCCGCCAGTACGGGGCGAACAGGCCCGAGAAGGCGGGCACGAAGTACGCGCCGCCGTTGTCCTCCACGGAGCTGGCGAGGGTCTCGATCTCGGCGGCGCTGTTGATCAGGCCCATCTGGTCCCGCATCCACTGCACCAGCGAACCGGTGACCGCGATGGAGCCCTCCAGGGCGTAGACCGGCTTCTCGTCGCCGATCCGGTAGCCGACGGTGGTCAGCAGCCCGTTGTAGGAGTTGACCGGCTTCTCGCCGGTGTTCATCAGCAGGAAGGTGCCGGTGCCGTAGGTCGACTTGGCCTCGCCCTCGGCGTAGCAGGTCTGGCCGAAGAGGGCCGCCTGCTGGTCGCCGAGCGCCGAGGCGACCGGCACGCCCGCCAGGATGCCCTCGGCCGTGTGGCCGTAGACCTCGGCGGAGGAGCGTATCCGCGGCAGCACGGTGGCCGGGATGTCCATCGACGTGAGGATCTTCTCGTCCCAGTCGAGGGTGTGGAGGTTCATCAGGAGGGTGCGGGAGGCGTTGGTGACGTCGGTGACGTGCACACCGCCGTTGACGCCGCCGGTCAGGTTCCAGATGACCCAGGAGTCCATGGTGCCGAAGAGGATGTCGCCCGCCTCGGCCCGCTCGCGCAGCCCCTCGACGTTGTCGAGCAGCCAGCGGATCTTGGGACCGGCGAAGTAGGAGGCCAGCGGGAGGCCGGTCTCGCGGCGGAAGCGGTCCTGGCCGACGTTGCGGCCGAGCTCGCGGCAGAGGGCGTCGGTGCGGGTGTCCTGCCAGACGATGGCGTTGTGCACCGGCTCACCGGTCTTGCGGTCCCACAGCAGGGTGGTCTCGCGCTGGTTGGTGATGCCGATCGCCTTGACGTCGATGGCGGTGATGCCGGCCTTGCTGATGGCGCCGGCGACGACCTCCTTGACGTTCTCCCAGATCTCGGTGGCGTTGTGCTCCACCCAGCCGGGCTTGGGGAAGATCTGCTCGTGTTCCTTCTGGTCCACCGAGACGATGCGGCCGTCGCGGTCGAAGACGATGCAGCGGCTGGAGGTGGTGCCCTGGTCGATGGCCGCGATGAACGGGCCCTGGCCGTGGGACGAGGCGCTCGTGGTGTGGGTGTCGGTCATGATCTGCTGCTCTCCTGCGGGTCGTGGGGTGGGCTAGGCGAAGGCGATCTCGTAGATCCCGCCGGCGATGGCGCCGCCGATGAGCGGGCCGACGACCGGGATCCAGGCATAGCCCCAGTCCGAGCCGCCCTTGTTGGGCAGCGGCAGGAGGGCGTGGGCGATACGGGGGCCGAGGTCACGCGCCGGGTTGATGGCGTAACCGGTCGGGCCGCCGAGCGAGAGGCCGATGCCGACCACCACGAACGCGGTGATCATGACGCCGATGACGCCCAGGCCCTTGCCGTCGCCGTTGAGCCCCTGGGTGAGGATGGCGAGCACCAGCACGGCCGTGGCGATGATCTCGGTGGCCAGGTTCTGGGCGACGTTCCGGATCTCGGGGCCGGTGGAGAAGACGCCCAGCACCGGGCCGGCGTCGATGGCCTGCTGCTTGTCCGCCGCCACCGTGTCCTGGGCGCCCGGGCCGCCGACGATCTCGCGGTCGGTGAGATGGGCGTGGAAGTGGCCGAGGTAGGCGAGCCACACCAGCGCGGCGCCGATCACCGCGCCGAGCATCTGCCCGAGGAAGTAGACCGGCACATCGCTCCACTCGATGCCGCCCTTGATGGCGAGGCCGAGCGTCACCGCCGGATTGAGATGGGCCCCCGAGAGAGGCGCCGAGATATACGCGCCGGTGAGTACGGCGAAGCCCCACCCGAGGGTGATGGCGACCCACCCCGCCTCGAACGCCTTGGATCGCTTCAAGATCACGCCGGCGACGACACCGCAGCCGAGCAGAATGAGTACGGCGGTACCGATGGTCTCGCCGATGAAGATGTCGGAGCTGGACACCCGCGACTCCTTTGTCCTTCGTCCAGGGGAAGGCGAACCCCCGGGTTCTCACCGGTGGTCCGCGCCCTCGTGGGAGGGCGTTGGTCGGCCCGCGGCGAGTCCACCATAGCGAATATTGTCGTCAGGTGTTCGACAATGCCGACCGATGAACGGCAGTTTTCTTCACAGCGAAGACCCCGTCAAGGGTCGTGTGAAGGAAAAATCGGGGGTATGTGAAACCGTGATGAAGCAGGTCATGCCGGGATATGGGGGCAGATCCGCGCGGGTTGCCACGATTCAGAAACGCAGCGCGCCCAGGTCCCGGGAGACGGCGCGGGCGCAGTCCCGTACGGCGGCCACGAGCTCCGAGCGCAGCTCCCCGTCCTCGCACACCCGCTCGACCGCGCCCGTGATCCCGACCGCGCCCACCGGCAGCCGGCGCCGGTCGTGGATGGGCGCCGCGACCGACGCCACGCCCTCCCAGGTCTCCTCCACGTCGGAGGCCCAGCCGCGCGCCCGGATCAGGTCCAGCACGCCCTCGAACTCCCGCTCCCCGGTCACCGTGCGGGGCGTGAACGCCTTACGGTCGCCCTCGGTCGCCTCGCTGTGGGCGACCGGGTCGTACGCGGAGAGCACCTTGCCCAGGGCCGAGGAGTGCAGCGGATGCATCGCGCCGACCTCCAGCACCTGGCGGCTGTCGTCCGGCCGGAAGACATGGTGGACGATCAGCACACCCTGCTGGTGCACCACGCCCAGGTACACGCTCTCGCCGCTGGAGCGGGCCAGGTCGTCCGTCCACACCAGGGCGCGGGCGCGCAGCTCGTGCACGTCCAGATAGCTGTTGCCCAGGCGCAGCAGCTCCGCGCCGAGCTGATAGCGGCCGGATGCCTCGTCCTGCTCGACGAAGCCCTCCTGCTGCAGCGTGCGCAGTATGCCGTGCGCGGTGCCCTTGGCCAGCCCCAGAGTGGAGGCGATGTCGGACAGTCCCAGACGTCGCTCACCACCGGCGAGCAGGCGTAGCATCGCGGCGGCGCGCTCCAACGACTGGATGTTCCGGGCCATCGCCAACCTCCTGACTGCGGTTCGACAATGCTGAACACTATCGGTCCATGTCGACCCCGCGGTACCGCAAGGCCATTTGTCGACGATCAAGGGCCGCCGAGGGCCGCCCGGCCGCGCCCCATCCCGGCTGATGGAACGACCATCGTCAAATGACCACTGGCAGCTACCCTGGCGTGGTGCGCCGTCCCCAGGGAGGGCGCAAAGCCGACAGCCGTCGCACTCCAGGGAGCACATCCATGGCCTCGCATACGCCATCGCCCACATCCGCCGCCCGAGCCGAAGCGCTCCGCGAAGCACTGGCCACCCGCGTGGTGGTCGCCGACGGCGCGATGGGGACGATGCTCCAGGCGCAGGAGCCCAGTCTCGACGACTTCCAGCAGCTCGAGGGCTGCAACGAGATCCTCAACATCACCCGCCCGGACATCGTCCGCTCGGTCCACGCGGAGTACTACGCCGCCGGGGTGGACTGCGTCGAGACCAACACCTTCGGCGCCAACCACGCGGCGCTCGGTGAGTACGACATCCCCGAACGCGTCCATGAGCTCTCCGAGGCCGGCGCCCGGATCGCCCGTGAGGTCGCCGACGAGTTCGCCGCCGACGGACGCCAGCGCTGGGTGCTGGGCTCCATGGGCCCCGGCACCAAGCTGCCCACCCTCGGCCACGCGCCCTACGTCACCCTCCGCGACGCCTACCAGGCCAATGCCGAAGGCATGATCGCCGGTGGCGCGGACGCCCTCCTGGTGGAGACCACCCAGGACCTGCTGCAGACCAAGGCCGCGATCCTCGGCGCCCGCCGCGCCCTGGACGCCACCGGTACCAACCTCCCCCTGATCTGCTCGGTCACCGTCGAGACCACCGGCACCATGCTGCTCGGCTCCGAGATCGGCGCGGCGCTCACCGCCCTCGAGCCGCTCGGCATCGACATGATCGGCCTCAACTGCGCCACCGGCCCCGCCGAGATGAGCGAGCATCTGCGCCATCTCGCCCGCCACTCCCGCATCCCGCTGTCCTGCATGCCCAACGCCGGCCTCCCGGTGCTGGGCAAGGACGGCGCCCACTACCCCCTCACCCCCGGCGAGCTGGCCGACGCCCAGGAGACCTTCGTCCGCGAGTACGGGCTCTCCCTGGTCGGCGGCTGCTGCGGCACCACGCCCGAGCATCTGCGCCAGGTCGTCGAGCGGGTCCGGGATCTGACCCCCACCGAGCGCTCCCCGCGCCCCGAGCCCGGCGCCGCCTCGCTCTACCAGACCGTGCCGTTCCGCCAGGACACCTCGTATCTGGCGATCGGCGAGCGCACCAACGCCAACGGCTCCAAGAAGTTCCGCGAGGCCATGCTGGAGGCCCGCTGGGACGACTGTGTGGAGATCGCCCGGGAGCAGATCCGCGAGGGCGCCCATCTGCTCGACCTGTGCGTGGACTACGTCGGCCGGGACGGCGTCGCGGACATGGAGGAGCTGGCCGGGCGGTTCGCCACCGCCTCCACCCTCCCCATCGTCCTGGACTCCACCGAGGTCGACGTCATCCGGGCCGGGCTGGAGAAGCTCGGCGGGCGCGCGGTCATCAACTCCGTCAACTACGAGGACGGGGACGGCCCCGAGTCGCGGTTCGCCAAGGTCACCCGGCTCGCGCAGGAGCACGGCGCCGCCCTGATCGCGCTGACCATCGACGAGGAGGGCCAGGCCCGCACGCCGGAGAAGAAGGTGGAGATCGCCGAGCGGCTGATCGACGACCTGACCGGCAACTGGGGCATCCACGAGTCGGACATCCTCATCGACACCCTGACCTTCACCATCTGCACCGGTCAGGAGGAGTCCCGTAAGGACGGCATCGCCACCATCGAGGCGATCCGCGAGCTCAAGCGGCGCCACCCGGACGTCCAGACCACCCTGGGCCTGTCGAACATCTCCTTCGGCCTCAACCCGGCCGCCCGCATCGTGCTCAACTCCGTCTTCCTCGACGAATGCGTCAAGGCGGGCCTGGACTCGGCGATCGTGCACGCCTCCAAGATCCTGCCGATCGCGCGGTTCGAGGAGGAGCAGGTCAAGGCCGCCCTGGACCTGATCTACGACCGCCGCGCCGAGGGCTATGACCCGCTGCAGAAGCTGATGGGGCTCTTCGAGGGCGCCACCGCCAAGTCCCTCAAGGCCGGCAAGGCCGAGGAGCTGGCCGCGCTGCCCCTGGACGAGCGCCTCAAGCGGCGCATCATCGACGGTGAGCGCAACGGCCTGGAGGCCGACCTCGACGAGGCGCTCCAGGAGCGCCCCGCCCTCGAGATCGTCAACGAGACGCTGCTGGACGGCATGAAGGTGGTCGGCGAGCTCTTCGGCTCCGGCCAGATGCAGCTTCCGTTCGTACTCCAGTCCGCCGAGGTCATGAAGACCGCGGTGGCGCATCTGGAGCCGCACATGGAGAAGTCCGACGACGAGGGCAAGGGCACCATCGTGCTCGCCACCGTCCGCGGCGACGTCCATGACATCGGTAAGAACCTCGTGGACATCATCCTGTCCAACAACGGCTACAACGTGGTCAACCTCGGCATCAAGCAGCCGGTCTCGGCGATCCTGGAGGCCGCCGAGGAGCACCGCGCCGATGTGATCGGCATGTCCGGGCTGCTGGTGAAGTCCACGGTGATCATGAAGGAGAACCTGGAGGAGCTCAACCAGCGCAAGCTGGCCGCCGACTACCCCGTCATCCTCGGCGGCGCCGCCCTCACCCGCGCCTACGTCGAGCAGGATCTGCACGAGATCTACGAGGGCGAGGTGCGCTACGCCCGCGACGCCTTCGAGGGCCTGCGCCTCATGGACGCCCTGATCGCCGTCAAGCGCGGCGTGCCCGGCGCCACCCTGCCCGAGCTCAAGCAGCGTCGGGTGCCCAAGCGGGACGTGTCCGTGACCGAGCCGGAGCCGGAGGGCCCGTCCCGGTCCGACGTGGCCACCGACAACCCCCTGCCCGCCCCGCCCTTCTGGGGCACCCGCGTGGTCAAGGGCATCCAGCAGGCCGACTACGCGTCCTGGCTGGACGAGGGCGCGCTGTTCAAGGGCCAGTGGGGGCTCAAGGAGGCCCGTACCGGCGACGGGCCGACCTATCAGGAGCTGGTGGAGTCCGAGGGCCGTCCGCGGCTGCGCGGCTGGCTCGACAAGCTGCACACCGAGAACCTGCTGGAGGCGGCCGTCGTCTACGGCTACTTCCCGTGCGTCTCCAAGGGTGACGACCTGGTCCTGCTGAACGAGGACGGCAGCGAGCGGACCCGCTTCACCTTCCCGCGCCAGCGCCGCGGCCGCCGGCTGTGTCTGGCCGACTTCTTCCGGCCCGAGGAGTCCGGTGAGACCGATGTCGTCGGGCTGCAGGTGGTGACCGTCGGCTCGAAGATCGGCGAGGCCACCGCCGAGCTGTTCGCCGCCGACTCCTACCGCGACTATCTGGAGCTGCACGGCCTGTCCGTCCAGCTGGCGGAGGCGCTGGCCGAGTACTGGCACGCCCGGGTCCGTGGCGAGCTGGGCTTCGCCGGTGAGGACCCGAGCGAGATGGAGGACATGTTCGCGCTGAAGTACCGCGGCGCGCGCTTCTCGCTGGGTTACGGCGCCTGCCCCGACCTGGAGGACCGCGCGAAGATCGCCGATCTGCTGCGGCCCGAGCGGATCGGGGTGAAGCTCTCGGAGGAGTTCCAGCTCCACCCCGAGCAGTCCACGGACGCCATCGTGATCCACCACCCGGAGGCCAAGTACTTCAACGCGCGGTAGTCCCGCGGCAGCGGTTCGTGACCGCCTTACGGTGCTCACGAGGCGCGTCGGCGCGACGCGACGTAGACTGGTCGATCCGGTAGAGGCCGGTCGCCTTCCCGTCCGTGGAAGGGGGCCGGCCTTCGTGCCCCTTGTCCGGAGGTGTTTGGATGACCAGCAGCATCCCCGCCGTCGATACCCGTACGGCCGAAGGCTCGGCCCTGCAAGCCGTTCTGCTCGACATGGACGGCACCCTGGTCGACACCGAGGGCATCTGGTGGGACGCGGAGGTCGCCATCTTCGCCGAACTCGGTCATGCGCTCGCCGAGGAGTACCGCCACGTCGTCGTCGGCGGCCCGATGTCGCGCAGCGCCCAGTTCCTGATCGAGGCCACCGGCGCCGAGATCGCCCTCGCCGAGCTCACCGGCCTGCTCAACAGCCGCTTCACCGAGCTGATCGACGGCAGTGTGCCCATGCTGCCCGGTGCCCGCAGGCTGCTCACCGAGCTGGCCGCGCAGTCCATCCCCACCGCTCTGGTCTCCGCCTCCCACCGGCGGGTGATGGACCGGGTCCTGCGCTCGCTCGGCCCGGAGCACTTCACCCTGACGGTCGCGGGCGACGAGGTGGAGCGGACCAAGCCGCATCCGGACCCGTATCTGTTCGCCGCGGTCGGACTGGCCGCCGAACCGGGGCGGTGTGTGGTCATCGAGGACACCGACACGGGCGTACGGGCCGCCGAGGCGGCCGGGTGCCGGGTGGTGGCGGTGCCGTCCGTGGTGCCGATCGAGCCCGCCGCGGGACGTACGGTCGTCGGCTCGCTCGAAGAAGTCGATCTCTCATTTTTGCGTACTCTGGTCACTGCAGTGCACTGATCGCGCACCGAGCGTATTTCTGTACATTGCAAACTGAATAGCGCGGGCGCACTTTTCGCGTTCCGTTGGCGACAAGGGAACGTGATGTTTATCACTGCACATGCGGTGAGCGGAGGGGGCGGTTCTCTGTCGCGCGTCCTGTCTGGTGCGATTTGGGTGAACCCATGTGTCCGGATTGGTGGTATGCCGTACGAATCGCGGCAGCGTCCGGATATCGGTCGATGGCCGCTCGTTATCGGGGCGTGATATCGCCTCAACTTCGTTGTGTCTGAGCATGGTCGGCGCCGCGGACTAATCTCGTCGCGAGTAGTTGATCGATGGCAGGGAGACTCCCGACAATGACGCGCAAGTCGCTGGTGCTGCCGGCTGTGGCCGGCCTCCTGATCTCCACGCTCGCCGCGTGCGGTGGTACCGACGGCTCGGGCTCGGACGGTGAGGCGATCGTCCTGGGCAGCACGGACCGCATCGAGGCGTCGAAGGCGGCGCCCGCTCCGCTGGACCCGGCCCTGGCCTACGACTTCGCCTCCTGGAGCGTGCTGCACAACGCCTTCCAGACGCTGATGAGACTGCCCCGCTCGGGAACCGAGCCGATACCCGACGCCGCCGAGAAGTGCGGCTTCCAGGACCGGCAGAGCGAGCAGTACCGCTGCACGCTGCGCAGCGGTCTGAAGTTCTCCAACGGTCACGACCTGACCTCCGAGGACGTCAAGTTCTCCCTCGAGCGCGTGCTGCGCATCGACGACCCCAACGGCACCAAGTCGCTGCTGTCCAACGTGGACAAGATCGAAACCCCCAGCGACCGCGAGATCGTCATCCACCTCTCGCAGCCGGACGCGACCTTCCCGTCCAAGCTCACCACCCCGGCCGCCGCGATCCTGGACAGCGAGGTCTACAAGCCCGACGCGCTGCGCAACGGGTTCGAGATGACGGGCTCGGGCCCGTACACCGCGAAGACCGAGGTGCGCGACAACCGGCTGGTCAAGGTCGTCTTCACCAAGAACAGCAAGTACAAGGGCGATGTCGAGCTGAAGGCCGACAAGGCGGAGATGCGTTTCTACGACTCCGCCGCGACCATGGAGAAGGCGCTGGTCAAGGGCGACCTCGACGTGGTCCACCGCGGCTTCTCGCCCGACCAGATCGACAAGCTCAACAAGGGCGACATCAAGGGCGTCCGGCTCTTCGAGTCCTCCGGGCAGGGCATCCGCTATCTGGTCTTCAACACCTCGGACCCGGCGGTCAAGAACAAGGCGGTCCGGCAGGCCATCGCCCATCTCGTGGACCGCCAGGCGCTGGTGCGCGATGTGTACAAGCGGACCGCCGAGCCGCTCTACTCGATGATCCCCACCAGCATCTCCTCGCACATCAACTCGTTCCACAACGAGTACGGCGACCCGGACCCCGCGGCCGCCAAGAGCGCGCTGCGCGACGCCGGTATCAACACCCCGGTGAAGCTGACGCTGACCTACACCACCGACCACTACGGTCCGGAGACGGCCGGGGAGTTCAAGGAGCTGAAGAAGCAGCTCAACGCCAGCGGGCTCTTCTCCGTCACGATCAAGGGCTACCCGTGGCGGGACTTCCGCCCCGCGCTCATCAAGCGCCAGTTCTCCGCCTCCGGGATGGGCTGGCTGCCCGACTTCCCGGACCCCGACAGCTACACCGCGCCGTTCCTCACCACGGACAACTTCCTCAACTCGCCCTACCGCAACAGCACCATCCAGGACGAGCTGATCCCCAAGACCCGGCAGGAGGCCCAGCGCAGCCTCGCCGACAAGGACTTCCAGTCGATCCAGAACGCCGTCGCCAGCGACGTGCCCTATCTTCCGCTGTGGCAGGGCAACACCTACGTGGCCGCCCGCGAGAACGTCATCGGCGCCGAGTACGCCTTCGACTCCTCGACCATGCTGCAGCTGTGGGAGCTCGGCAAGGACAACTGAGAGGGACCCACGGGGGTCAGGCACAAAACGACGAATGTGTGAGGAAGACCGTTGAGGAAACGTGATCAGTGGCTGGCAGCTCCCCTCGGCGCTGGACTGGCCGCCGCCCTGCTCACCGGATGCGGCAGTGAGGACGGGGACGCGGGCAGCGGCGAGCACGTGGTCATGGGGATGTCGGACGAGGTGCTCGCCACCGACCCGGCATCCGGCTACGACCCGGGCTCCTGGCTGCTGTTCAACAACGTCTTCCAGTCCCTGCTGAGCTTCCCGAAGGGCAGCACCACACCGCAGCCGGAGGCGGCGGAGAAGTGCTCCTTCAAGGACAACGCCAGCCGGGTCTACTCCTGCACCCTGAAGGACGACCTGAAGTTCTCCAATGGCCATCCGCTCACCTCAGAGGACGTGAAGTTCTCCTTCGAGCGCACCAAGCGGATCAATGACGCCAACGGCCCGGCGCTGATGCTCACCTCCATCGGGAGCATCGGCACCCCGGACAAGCGGACCGTCGTCTTCCATCTGAAGGGCTCCGACGCGACCTTCCCGCAGAAGATCGCCTCCGGCGCCGGGTCCATCGTCGACCACCGGGAATACCCCGCCGACAAGCTGCGCACGGACCACAAGGCGGTCGGCTCCGGCGTCTACAAGCTGGACTCCTTCACCAAGGACGAGGCCGACTTCTCCGTCAACGACGGCTACCGGGGGCCGGCCCGGCCGAAGAACTCCGGGCTGAACCTGAAGTTCTTCCACGGCGGGCAGGCGCGGCTGAAGTCCGCCGTGCAGAAGGGCGATGTCGACCTCGCCTACCGCGGCCTGGCCATGCGCGACCTCGCCGACCTCCAGGCGCAGAGCCTCGGCGGCGGCAAGAGCCTGAACGTGGTCGAGGGCACCGGCGCCGAGGTCCAGCACCTGGTCTTCAACATGAAGGACCCGGTGGCGGGCAAGCTCGGCGTGCGCAAGGCGATGGCGTACCTCATCGACCGCTCCACCCTGGTGCGGGACGTCTACAAGCGCACCGCCGAACCGCTGTACTCGGTGGTCCCGGCCGGGATCACCGGCCACAACACCGCCTTCTACGACAAGTACGGCGACCGCCCGCAGCCCGAGAAGGCCAAGCAGGCGCTGCGGGACGAGGGCATCACCGGCAAGGTCAAGCTGACGCTGTGGGGCACTCCGATCCGCTACGGCCCCGGCACCGTCCCGGGCCTGCGCCAGATCGCCCGGCAGCTCAACGCCAGCGGGCTGTTCGACGTCGATGTGAAGAGCGCGGACGTCGCGGAGTACGAGAAGGGCGTCGCCGGCGGGAAGTACGGCGTCTATGTGAAGGGCTGGGTGCCCGACTACCCGGACCCGGACAACTTCGTCGCCCCGTTCTTCGGCGCCGGCAACGTCCTGGCCAACCACTACACCTCGCCGCGGCTGTCCGCGCAGCTCATCCCCGCCACCGCCGAGCAGCCCAGCCGCGAGGCCACGGTCGGCGACTTCCAGCGGATCCAGGACATCGTGGCCGACGAGGTGCCGATGCTCCCGCTGTGGCAGGGCAAGCAGTACGCGGTGGCCCAGGACGACATCTCCGGGCTGCAGTGGACCCTCGACTCCTCGACGGTCTTCCGCTTCTGGGAGATCGGCAAGTCGTCCGACAGCTGACGGGGACGCGCGGCTCTACGGCGGTACGGCGGGAGGCCCGGGGCGCGCGCCCCGGGCCTCCCGCCGTACCGTGTGTGGCTACTGTGCGCCGGGGCGGACCAGGCCGCTCTCGTAGGCGTAGACGGCGGCCTGCACCCGGTCGCGCAGCCCCAGCTTGGTCAGCACATGGCCCACATGCGTCTTGACCGTGGTCTCGCTGACGAACAGATCCGCGGCGATCTCCGCGTTGGACAGCCCCCGGGCCACCAGCTTCAGCACCTCGACCTCGCGCTCGGTGAGGGTGTGCAGGGTGTCCGGCACCGGCTCCTCGCCCGACGGCAGATGCCCGGCGTACTTGTCGAGCAGCCTGCGGGTGATGCTGGGCGCCAGCATCGCCTCGCCCGCCGCCACCACGCGGATGGCCTGCACCAGCTCGGTGGCGGGCGCGTCCTTCAGCAGAAAGCCGCTGGCCCCGGCGCGCAGCGCCTCCACCACGTACTCGTCCAGGTCGAAGGTGGTCAGCACCAGCACCTTGGCCGGGCCGTCCCGCCCCGGACCGGTGATCTGGCGGGTCGCCTCCACGCCGTCCATCCGCGGCATCCGGATGTCCATCAGGACCACATCGGGCTGCAGCGCCCGCACCTGGTCGAGGGCCTGCAGACCGTCCCCCGCCTCGCCGACGACCGCCAGATCCTGCTCCGCCTCCAGGATCATCCGGAAGCCGGTGCGCAGCAGCGGTTGGTCATCGACCAGTAGGACGCGGATCGCCACGGGAACTCCTTCGCTAGACCGCGTCCATTCTGCCCGCCCGTCACCCACCACCACCCTCAGGGGGCGCTACGCGGCACCTTCTTCTTGCCCGTCACCCACCACCACCCTCAGGGGGCGCTACGCGGCACCTCCTTCTTGCCCGTCACCCACCACCACCCTCAGGGGGCGCTACGCGGCACCTCCTTCTGAGGCGGCACGACCGCCAGCGGATAAGGCGGCGGCGTACCCCCGAACTCCGGACAGTGGGCCTGGTGGTCGCACCAGCCGCACAGCCTCGTCTGACGGGGGACGAACGCACCGGTCTCCGTGGCCAGCCGGATCGCCTCCCACAGGGCCAGCACCTTGCGCTCCACCGCCCGCAGATCCCGCTCGTCCGGGTCGTACGTCAGCACATCGCCGCTGCCCAGATAGACCAGCTGGAGCCGCCGCGGGATGACCCCGCGCAGCCGCCACAGCACCAGCGCGTAGAACTTCATCTGGAACAGGGCCTCGCCCGCGTACTGCGGGGCGGGGGCCTTGCCCGTCTTGTAGTCCACGATCCGCACATCACCCGTGGGAGCGATGTCGATCCGGTCGATGATGCCGCGCAGCCGCAGCCCGGACTCGAGCTCCGTCTCCACGAACAGCTCCCGCTCCGCGGGCTCCAGACGCGTCGGATCCTCCAGCGAGAACCACTGGTCCACCAGCGTCTGAGCCCCTGTCAGCCACTCGGCCAGCCGGTCCGGCGCCGGGGCGCCGTCCTCCTCCTGGAACAGCTCCGCCAGCTCCGGCTTGGCCGCCAGCAGCCGATCCCACTCGCCCGGCACCATCGCCCGGGCCCGCGGCGAGGTGCGCTCGGCGGCCGGGGCGTCGAAGAGCCGCTCCAGCACCGCGTGGACCACCGTGCCGCGGGTGGCCGCCGCGCTGGGCTTCTCCGGCAATTTGTCGATCACTCGGAAGCGGTACAGCAGCGGGCACCGCATGAAATCGGCCGCCCGTGACGGTGACAACGAGGCGGCTGGACCGGACTTCGGCGGCCCGTCCGACGGTTCGGCCTTCCCGGTGGTGGTTCCCGTGGTGGTTCCCATGGCGAAGACCCTACGACCCGCCACTGACAGCCGGACGCATACCATCGACGTCCGAGCCCCTCGCACTGCATGATCGTGGGGACCGTATCAAAAGAGGGGTGCGACCGAGCATCCGACGAGGGGACACCGTGGACAACAGCGGGCAGCGGCAGTCCGACAACGGGGAATCGGACCGCACGACCGAGCCCGAGGGCGGCAAACAGCCGCGCCCACGCGAGGCGGGCGGCGGCATTCTCATGGGCCGCCCGTTCGGCGTGCCCGTGTATGTCTCGCCCAGCTGGTTCCTGGTCGCCGCCCTCATCACCTGGGTCTTCGGCGGTCAGCTCGACCGGGTGCTGCCCGAGCTCGGCGCCGCCCGCTATCTGGTCTCGCTCTTCTTCGCGGTGGCCTTCTACGCCTCGGTGCTGGTGCACGAGCTCGCCCACACCGTGGCCGCGCTCCGCTTCAAGCTGCCGGTGCGCCGGATCCAGCTGCAGTTCTTCGGCGGTGTCTCGGAGATCGAGAAGGAGACCGAGACCCCCGGCCGGGAGTTCGTGCTCGCCTTCGTCGGCCCGCTGCTCTCCCTGGTCCTCTCGGGCGTGTTCTACCTCGGCATGCTGGTCGTGGAGCCCGGCACGGTGCCCGGGGTGCTGCTCGCCGGGCTGATGATCTCCAACCTGATCGTGGCCGCGTTCAACCTGCTGCCGGGGCTGCCGCTGGACGGCGGGCGGATGCTGCGCGCCGTCGTCTGGAAGATCAGCGGCAGGCCGATGACCGGCACCGTCGCCGCCGCCTGGAGCGGCCGCGCGCTGGCCGTCGCGGTGCTCGTCGGACTGCCGCTGCTCACCCAGGCGGGCGGGCTCGGCGAGGAGCCCGAGAGTTTCGGCAGCGTCGACTCGCTCACCGACGCGCTGCTGGCCGCCATACTCGCCGCGATCATCTGGACCGGCGCGGGCAACAGCCTGCGGATGGCCCGGCTGCGGGAGCGGCTGCCGGACCTGCGCGCCCGTACGCTCACCCGGCGCGCCGTCCCCGTGGCGGCCGACACCCCGCTCTCCGAGGCGCTGCGCCGGGCGAACGAGGCCGGGGCCCGCGCCCTTGTCGTGGTGGACGGCCACGGCACCCCGACCGCCGTGGTGCGCGAGGCCGCCATCGTGGGCATCCCCGAGCACCGCCGCCCCTGGGTCGCGGTCAGCGGTCTCGCCCAGGACCTCAAGGACGGTATGCGGGTCTCCGCCGAGCTCACCGGCGAGGAGCTGCTGGACACCCTGCGGGCCACCCCCGCCACCGAGTACCTGGTGGTGGAGGAGAGCGGCGAGATCTACGGGGTGCTCTCCACGGCCGATGTCGAGCGTGCCTTCGTGGCGGCCATGGCCAGGACGCCCGCCGGCCCCGCCTGAGGCCGCCGGTGTGGTCCGGGCAGGGTGAAGTGCCCGGTAGGCTGTTCACATGTCCGAACCGACCGGTGCCGCCCGCCGTCGCGGGCCCTTCCAGGTCGGGGACCAGGTCCAGCTCACCGACCCCAAGGGACGCCACTACACCTTCACGCTCGAGGCCGGGAAGAACTTCCACACCCACAAGGGATCCTTCCCCCATGACGAGCTGATCGGTGCCCCCGAGGGAACCGTCGTGCGTACCACGGGAAACGTCGCGTATCTCGCGCTGCGCCCCCTGCTCCCCGACTATGTCCTGTCCATGCCCCGCGGTGCCGCCGTGGTCTACCCCAAGGACGCGGGGCAGATCCTGGCGATGGCCGACATCTTCCCCGGCGCACGTGTCGTCGAGGCGGGCGTCGGCTCCGGCTCGCTCTCCATGTTTCTGCTGCGGGCCATCGGCGACCAGGGCATGCTGCACTCCTACGAGCGCCGGGCCGACTTCGCCGAGATCGCCGCCCAGAACGTCGAGCGCTACTTCGGCGCCCCGCACCCCGCCTGGCGGCTCACCGTCGGCGACCTCCAGGACAACCTCAGCGACACCGAGGTCGACCGTGTGATCCTGGACATGCTCGCCCCCTGGGAGTGCCTGGAGCCGGTGTCCAAGGCGCTCGTCCCCGGCGGCATCCTGTGTGCCTACGTCGCCACCACCACCCAGCTCGCCCGCACCGTGGAGTGCATCCGCGAGCACGGCACCTTCAACGAGCCGTCGGCCTGGGAGACCATGGTCCGCACCTGGCACGTCGAGGGCCTGGCCGTACGGCCCGACCACCGCATGATCGGCCACACCGGCTTCCTGCTCACCGCCCGCCGGCTCGCCGACGGTGTGGAGCCCCCGATGCGCCGCCGCAGGCCCGCCAAGGGCGCCTACGGCGAGGACTACGTGGGCTGGGGCACCGCGAAGGACACCGGCGCCGCGGACGCCTCAGGAGGCGGCCGGAGCGCTTCCGGTGGCCAGGACGCCCCGTCCGGCGACGCCTGAGAGCCGCCTGACGGACACCGGCGCCACAACGGCTCGGCGCGGCCACCGAATTCCCCGTGTGCGGGCGGTGGCCGCGCCCCTGTGAGATGTGGCACGATGCGGGGCATCTCCCGCATCAGCTCTTACCTGGAGTCATCCCGCGTGCAGCCTCTGGGCCCGGATCTCGCGCACACCCATCCCCGTCCGGTGCACTGGGTCGCGACCGCGGCCGCCGTGGCCGCCGTCATCGCCGGGGGGTCGTTCTTCCAGCCCTCCGACGCGAAGGCCACCACGTCCACCGCCGCCTCCGCCCCGCGTGCCGGGGGGCTTCCTGCGGCCAAGGCCCCCGACCCCCGCGCCGCGGACTATCCGATGGACTGCGGACGGGCCGGGCCCGACATCATCGACCGGGCCTCGGCGGACCTGGACGGCGACGGGCGGCCGGAGACCGCCGTCGTGGTGCGCTGCCGGACGGCGTTCGGCACCCCGCCCAGTGGCGTGTATGTGCTCTCCCAGCCGGCCCGCGCGGGCGCCGCGCCCCGCGTGGTGGCCACCTTCGTGGACCCGGAGGAAGGGATGAGCGTCAGCGATTTCGCGGTGCGCGGAAAGACGGTTTCGGCCACCTTGCTCGGCTACTCCTCGGCCAAGGTGCCGCGGTGCTGTCCGGATCAGCAGCGCAAGGTCAACTGGCAGTGGCGGGACGGCCGGTTCGTTCTGAAGGCGCTGCCGGTTCCGGGGAGTGTGTGAGCGGTCGCTCGCGGAGCGTCACTCCGCGTCGGGGCCGTAGACCTCGACCCGGTCCGTGACGCGGCGTACGTGGATGCAGTCGCCGGGGCATTCCTTGGCCGAATCCTTGACCTCGGTGAGCAGGGTCAGGGGCACCGGAGCGGTGGCACCCTTCTCCTGTAGCAGCTCATCGTCGGCGCTCTTGACGTAGGCTAGACCGTCGATGTCGAGTTCGAAGACCTCGGGAGCGTACTGGGCGCAGATGCCGTCGCCGGTGCACAGGTCCTGGTCAATCCACACTTCAAGATCGCCGAGCTCCTCGTTTCGCACGGTGTGCCCCCTGCTGTTCCTTCGATACGCCATTCAACAGTGTCTAAATATCGCCAGCCCTGACGGGTGTTGACCGTGTCGACGATACAACCGGTCGCTTTCCGATGTTGTTGGGTGGGTATTCGGCTGGTGTGAGGGAGTGCGCAAGGGTGAAGATCGGACACACGCCGACCGGGTTTGTGATCTAGGGGTTTCAACCCGCACCGGCCCAGGTAGGGTCAGGAAGCGTCCAGCTCCCCTTGGAGGAGGTGAGGACCGTGGCAGCCCACGACGACGACATCAACCGCGGCATCCGGCCGGGGCGGGGGTCTGACGACCCTGCCGGCCAGGTTGCCTATCTCGAGCAGGAAATCGCCGTCCTGCGCCGCAAGCTCGCCGACTCTCCGCGTCATACGAGGATTCTCGAAGAGCGGATCGTCGAGCTGCAGACCAATCTGGCGGGAGTGTCCGCACAGAACGAGCGGCTCGCGAACACACTCCGTGAGGCCCGCGACCAGATCGTGGCCCTCAAGGAGGAGGTCGACCGGCTTGCCCAGCCGCCGGCCGGTTTCGGAGCCTTTCTGCAGGCGAACGAGGACGGTACGGCCGACATCTTTACCGGGGGCCGTAAACTCCGGGTGAATGTCAGCCCAAGCGTCGAGCTCGACGACCTCAAGCGCGGCCAGGAGGTCATGCTCAACGAGGCGCTCAATGTGGTCGAGGCCATGGAGTTCGAGCGCGCCGGGGACATCGTCACCCTCAAGGAAGTCCTTGAGGACGGCGAGCGCGCCCTGGTGATCGGGCACACCGACGAGGAGCGGGTGGTGCGGCTGGCGGAGCCGCTGCTGCACACCACGATCCGCCCCGGTGACGCCCTGCTGCTCGAGTCCCGGTCCGGCTATGTCTACGAGGTCGTTCCGAAGAGCGAGGTCGAGGAGCTCGTCCTCGAAGAGGTTCCGGACATCGACTACAACAAGATCGGCGGTCTGGGAAACCAGATCGAGCTGATCCGCGACGCGGTCGAGCTCCCCTACCTCTACCCCGACCTCTTCAAGGAGCACGAACTGCGGCCGCCCAAGGGTGTGCTGCTGTACGGTCCGCCCGGCTGCGGCAAGACGCTGATCGCCAAGGCCGTGGCCAACTCCCTTGCCAAGAAGGTCGCCGAGGTGACCGGCAAGCCCGCGGGGAAGAGCTTCTTCCTCAACATCAAGGGTCCCGAGCTGCTCAACAAGTACGTCGGTGAGACGGAGCGGCACATCCGGCTGGTCTTCCAGCGGGCTCGGGAGAAGGCCAGCGAGGGCACGCCCGTCATCGTCTTCTTCGACGAGATGGACTCTCTCTTCCGCACCCGTGGCTCCGGGGTCAGCTCGGACGTGGAGAACACCATCGTCCCCCAGCTGCTCTCCGAGATCGACGGCGTGGAGGGCCTGGAGAACGTGATCGTGATCGGTGCCTCCAACCGCGAGGACATGATCGACCCCGCGATCCTGCGCCCCGGCCGTCTCGATGTGAAGATCAAGATCGAGCGTCCGGACGCCGAGGCCGCCAAGGACATCTTCTCGAAGTACCTCACGGAGTCCCTGCCGATCCACACGGACGACCTCACCGAGCACGGCCAGTCGCCCAAGGCCGCGATCGGCGGGATGATCCAGTCGGTGGTCGAGCAGATGTACACCGAGTCCGAGGAGAACCGCTTCCTGGAGGTCACCTACGCCAATGGCGACAAGGAAGTCCTCTACTTCAAGGACTTCAACTCCGGCGCCATGATCCAGAACATTGTGGACCGCGCCAAGAAGATGGCGATCAAGGACTTCCTGGACCACAACCAGAAGGGCCTTCGCGTCTCCCATCTGCTCGCCGCCTGCGTGGACGAGTTCAAGGAGAACGAGGACCTGCCGAACACCACGAACCCGGACGACTGGGCCCGGATCTCCGGCAAGAAGGGTGAGCGGATCGTCTACATCCGCACCCTGGTCACCGGAAAGCAGGGCGCGGACACGGGACGCTCCATCGACACGGTGGCGAACACCGGTCAGTACCTGTAACACCGCAGTCCGGCTGCGGATGTCCTGGACGGGGCATCCGCAGCCGGATGCGCTTTTCGGACCGCATTCTTCGTATGAGTCCTACGAGCCCGACCGGAGCAATGACTGAAATGATCTCCGCAGCACCGCTTGGCCGTTCTAGGCTCTTCGGTACCGCACGATCGCGGCACGGGGGATCGGGGGCCGCATATGGACCGGGAGCGCAGCGGTACTTGAGCGCCGACCTCAGCCGGGGGCGGCGCCGGGCAAGGAGGGCCGCATGACCGTACGGCGCGTAATGGGAATCGAGACGGAGTACGGGATCTCCGTCCCCGGGCACCCGAACGCCAATGCCATGCTCACCTCATCCCAGGTCGTCAACGCCTACGCGGCGGCGATGCACCGGGCGCGTCGCGCCCGCTGGGACTTCGAGGAGGAGAACCCGCTGCGGGACGCCCGCGGCTTCGACCTCGCGCGCGAGACCGCCGACGCCAGCCAGCTCACGGACGAGGACATCGGCCTGGCCAATGTGATCCTCACCAATGGCGCGCGGCTCTATGTGGACCACGCCCACCCCGAGTACTCGGCCCCCGAGGTCACCAATCCCCGGGACGCGGTGCTCTGGGACAAGGCGGGCGAGCGCATCATGGCCGAGGCCGCGCTCCGCGCCGCCGAGCTGCCCGGCGGACAGCCGATCCACCTCTACAAGAACAACACCGACAACAAGGGCGCCTCCTACGGCACGCATGAGAACTACCTGATGAAGCGGGAGACCGCCTTCTCGGACATCGTGCGCCACCTGACGCCCTTCTTCGTCTCCCGCCAGGTCGTCACCGGCGCCGGCCGTGTCGGCATCGGCCAGGACGGCCATGAGCACGGCTTCCAGATCAGCCAGCGGGCCGACTACTTCGAGGTCGAGGTCGGCCTGGAGACCACGCTCAAGCGCCCGATCATCAACACCCGCGACGAGCCGCACGCGGACGCCGAGAAGTACCGCCGGCTCCACGTGATCATCGGGGACGCCAACCTCTCCGAGCTCTCGACCTACCTCAAGCTCGGCACCACCGCCCTGGTGCTGTCGATGATCGAGGACGGCTTCATCGCCGTGGACCTCGCGGTGGACCAGCCGGTGCGCACCCTGCACCAGGTCTCGCACGACCCGACGCTGCGCCGTCTGATCACGCTGCGCAGCGGCCGCACACTGACCGCGGTGCAGCTCCAGATGGAGTACTTCGAGCTCGCCCGCAAATACGTCGAGGACCGCTACGGAGCGGACGCCGACGAGCAGACCCGGGACGTCCTGACCCGCTGGGAGGACGTGCTGAACAGGCTGGAGCGCGATCCCATGAGCCTGTCCGGCGAGCTGGACTGGATCGCCAAGCGGGAGCTGCTGGAGGGCTACCGCCGGCGCGACACCCTGGAGTGGGACGCCGCCCGGCTGCACCTGGTGGACCTGCAGTACGCCGACGTACGCCCCGACAAGGGCCTGTACAACCGGCTGGCGGCCCGCGGCAAGATGAAGCGGCTGCTGGACGACCAGGAGGTCGCCCGCGCCCAGAACAAGCCCCCGGAGGACACCCGCGCCTACTTCCGCGGCCGCTGCCTGGAGCAGTACGCGGACGACGTCGCCGCGGCCTCCTGGGACTCGGTGATCTTCGATCTGCCGGGTCGTGACTCTCTGCAACGGGTCCCCACGCTGGAGCCGCTGCGCGGCACCCGCAACCACGTCAAGGAGCTGCTGGACCGCTGCCGCACGGCCGAGGACCTGGTCCGGGTGCTGTCCGGCGGCTGAAATGCCCCCCATCCGGGAATCATCGAGGTGGCCTCCGTACGTTGTAGCGAGTGGGAGGCCGATGTCGGACCCGGCTTGTAGGGTCTGATCTTGAGACCGATCGAATCAGCGGGCGAACCGAGCGGGGTGAGGGATATGGCGACCAAGGACACCGGCGGCGGTCAGCAGAAGGCGTCGCGCTCGACCGAAGAGGTCGAGGAGCAGGCGCAGGACGCGCAGGCCGCGGAGGATCTGAAGGAGCGGCAGGAGAAGCTCTCCGACGACGTCGACTCCGTGCTGGACGAAATCGACGACGTGCTCGAGGAGAACGCGGAGGACTTCGTGAGGTCGTTCGTCCAGAAGGGCGGGCAGTAAAGCGCGTCTTCTCCGTCCTGCGTCCCCGCGAAGGGGGCGCAGGACGGATGACTTCCATGGCCAGGGGTATGGTCCGTGCAGTATTTCAAGATCTGGTGGAAGGAAACGTGTGGAAGCCAACACTCGTAGCACAGGGCGTCTGCCGGCTGCCTTCCTGACGCCCGGCTCCTCGTCGTTCATGGACTTCCTGGGCGAGCACTCGCCCGAGCTGCTTCCGGGGAACCGTCCGCTGCCCCCGGTGCAGGGCGCCATCGAGGCCCCCCATGGCACCACCATCGTGGCGGTGAGCTTCCCCGGCGGCGTGGTGCTCGCCGGTGACCGCCGCGCCACCATGGGCAATGTCATCGCGCAGCGTGACATCGAGAAGGTCTTCCCCACCGACGAGTATTCGGCCGTCGGGATCGCGGGGACCGCCGGTATCGCCGTGGAGATGGTCAAGCTCTTCCAGCTCGAGCTGGAGCACTTCGAGAAGGTCGAGGGCACCGTCCTCTCGCTCGAGGGCAAGGCGAACAGGCTCTCGACCATGATCCGCGGCAACCTCGGCATGGCGATGCAGGGCCTCGCCGTGGTCCCGCTCTTCGCGGGGTGGGACGTCGACCGGGAGAAGGGCCGCATCTTCTCCTACGACGTGACCGGAGGGCGTTCGGAGGAGCGCGGCTTCGCCGCCACCGGCTCGGGCTCGATGTTCGCCCGGGGCGCGCTCAAGAAGCTCTATCGCCAGGATTTGACCGAGGAGCAGGCCGCCACCGCCGTGCTCCAGGCGCTCTATGACGCCGCCGACGACGATTCGGCGACCGGAGGGCCGGATCTCGCCCGCCGCATTTACCCGATCATCACCTCCATCACCGAGGACGGTTTCAAGAGGTTCGGCGAGGACGAGGTGTCCGAGCTCGCCCGTGCCATCCATGAACGGCGCCTCGAAGAGCCGGACGGCCCCCGCGCCGCCCTTCTCTGAGAGGACGGTCCAGCCGGAATGCATTCGCCATTGACAGAAGGGACGGACAGCCGGTGACGACGCCGTTCTATGTTTCTCCTCAGCAGGCCATGGCCGACCGCGCCGAATACGCCCGTAAGGGCATCGCGCGCGGCCGCAGCGTGGTCGTGCTGCAGTACGCCGACGGCATCGTGTTCGTTGCGGAGAACCCGTCCCGCGCGCTGCACAAGGTCAGCGAGATCTATGACCGGATCGCCTTCGCGGCGGTCGGTAAGTACAACGAATTCGAGAATCTGCGCATCGGCGGTGTCCGTTACGCCGATCTGCGTGGCTATACCTATGACCGTGAGGATGTCACGGCCCGCGGACTGGCGAATGTCTACGCCCAGACGCTGGGCACGATCTTCTCCAGCGCCGCCGAGAAGCCGTACGAGGTCGAGCTGATCGTCGCCGAGGTCGGGGAGGGCCCCGAGGACGACCAGATCTACCGGCTCCCGCACGACGGCTCCATCGTGGACGAGCACGGCTCGGTCGCCGTCGGTGGCAACGCCGACCAGATCAGCAGCTATCTCGACCAGCGCCACCGGGACGGCATGACCCTCGCCGAGGCCCTCAAGCTGGCCGTCGACTCGCTCTCCCGTGACAACAACGGCGGGGAGCGCAGCCTCACCGCCGAGCAGCTCGAGGTCGCGATCCTGGACCGCAACCGCCCCCAGAAGCGCAAGTTCAAGCGCGTCCTGGGCGGTCAGCTCTCCCGGCTCCTGGAGTCGGGGGAGAGCGCCGCGGCCTCGGAGGAGTCGTCCGACTCCGAAGGGACCGAGGAGTCCACCTCGGAGTCCGAGGACTGACCCGCCCGCCGCCGTTCGTTTCTCCGTCGCCGCCGTCCCGGGCCCACCCGGGGCGGCGGCGACGTCGTGGCGGCGACGCGACCCCACGGTCCCCGCGCCCAGACCGCGTCCCAGCCGGAGCGGTGGCCCCGGGGCCGGTCAGGACCGTGGGGGAGGGGCCGTGGAACCCCGGGGGATCAGCTCGACGGGCAGCACGGTGTCCCGGGGCGTCTCGCCGTCCATGAGCGTCATCAGGGCCCGCATACCGGCCGCGCCCACCGCCTCCGCCGGGAGCCGCACCGTGGTCAGCTCCGGTTCCACCGCCGTGGCCAGCGCCAGATCGTCGAAGCCGGTCACCGAGATGTCGTCCGGGATCCGCAGCCCCAGCCGCCGGGCCGCCTTGCAGGCGCCCGCGGCCAGGATGTCGTCGTCGCAGACCAGCGCGGTCGGCCGGGGCCCGGGGCGGGCCAGGACGCGTTCGGCGGCCCGGCGGCCCTCCTCGACGGTCAGCCCCGCCGCTTCGGTGCCCAACGCGGTGCCCGGGACCTCGTCCATCGCCTCCGCCAGGGCCCGGGCGCGGACCTGGAAGGTCCAGGAGTCCACCGCCGCCGCGAGATGGGCCACCCGGCGGTGCCCGAGCGCCAGCAGATGCCCCGCCGCCTGCCGCGCCCCGTCCGCGATGTCGAGGTTGACGGTGGCCGCCGCGGCCGCGTCGTCCGGGTCGCTGTCCAGCATCACCAGCGGCAGCCCGCCGCCGCGCACCGCGGCCAGCGCGCCGGCCGCCATGGAGGAGGCGATCACCCCGTCGAGCGAGGCGCGCGCCGGGTCGAACGGGTCCCGGGCCGGGCCCACGCCCTCGGGGGACGGATAGAGCACCACCCCGAAGCCGTGGTCGGCGGCGACCCGCTCGGCGCCGGTGTAGACGCGGGCGAAGAACTCGGTCGTCAGGGCGGGCACCACGAGGAGGACGGTCCTGGTGCGGCCCAGGCGGAGGCTGCGGGCCGCGAGGTTGGGGCGGTAGCCGAGATCGCGCGCGGCGGCCCGCACGGCCTCCACGGTGCGCTCGGAGACCCGTCCGGGCCACTTCTCGCCGAGCACCAGGGACACGGTCGCCTGGGACACGCCCGCCACCCGCGCCACATCCCGGCTCGTCGCCCGTCCCGCGGCCGGGCGTCCCGCGGCCGCCGCGCCACCCGGACCGGCGCCCGCCGCGTCCCCTGAGCCAGCCGTCGCGCCCCCTGAGCGAGCCGCCGCGCCCCCGCCCGGGCCCTCGCGCCGCGCGGGCTCACCCGTCCGGCCGGTTGCCCGGGAACCTTTCCCGGCGGCCCCCTCCGCCGCGTGGGCGCGGTCCGCGCTCGCCACCATCGCCTCCGCTCCCTCCGCCGCCACACGTCCCGCCGCGCGGCTGCTCATTTCGGCCCGCGAGTGGACCCGCGGTGGCGGCCATGGTACGTATGACGCTGGCAGTTATACGTACAACGTCACAACCGACCCGCGCCGCACCCGCGACGCGTTCGCGACAACCCGGAGAAATCGGCAGGACCTGAAACAGGACCCTGACGCAGGACCCGAAACAGGACCCTGACGCAGGACCCGAAACAGGATCTGGCAAGGAAGGGGCAGGTACATGGCGGCTGGCTACGGGGAACTGCTGCGCACCCCGCACGCGGCACGGCTGCTCATCGGCACGCTGCTGGGACGGCTCCCGAACGCCACCGCCGCCCTCGCCGTGCTGCTCTTCGCCCGCGCCGAGGGCGGCAGCTACGCCCTCGCCGGCGGGCTGTCGGCCGTCTACGGCGTGGCCAACGCGGTGGGCCAGCCGCTGCTGGGCCGGGCCGTGGACCGCTTCGGCCAGACCTGGGTGATGCTCCCCGCCGCCGTGACCTCCGCGCTCGGGATGGTCCTGTTCGCCGTCGTCGGGCTCGAGCCGCTGCCCGTGGCGTACGCCGCGATGCTGATCGCCGGTCTGTTCACGCCGCCGCTGGAGGGCGGGCTGCGGGCCCTGTGGCCCTCGGTGCTGCGGCGCGAGGACCAGGTGCACACCGCGTACGCGCTGGACGCCGTGGCCCAGGAGGTGATGTTCGCCGTCGGCCCGCTGCTGGTCACCCTGAGTGTGGCCGTGTGGTCCGAGGCGGCCGCGCTGCTGGTCATCAACGCCATCGGGGTCGCGGGCGCGCTCTGGGTCGTGGTCTCGCGGCCGTCGCGGCAGTGGCGCTCGGCGCCCCGCGAGGCGCACTGGCTGGGCGCGCTGCGCTCGCCCGGGCTGCTGGTGCTGCTCGGGTCGTTCTTCTTCATCGGGCTCGCCCTCGGCGCGATCGCGGTGGCCGCGGTGGCCTACGCCGACGAGCACGGCGGCGGCGTGGTCTCCAGCGCGCTGCTCTCCGCCCTCGGCGCGGGCGCGCTGGTCGGTGGCATCGTCTACGGCGGCCGCACCTGGCCCGGCGCGCCCGAGCGGCGACTGCGACTGCTGGTGGCCGCGCTGGCGCTCGGCTATCTGCCGCTCGTGCTGGTGCCGGGCGTCGTCATGATGACCGTCCTCGCCGGGGTGGCGGGGGTGTTCCTGGCCCCGGCGCTGGCCTGCGCGTTCGTCGTCGTGGACCGCCACGCGCCCAGCGGCACGGTCACCGAGGCGTTCTCCTGGCTGGTGACCACGTTCGTGGTGGGCAACGCGGTCGGCACCGCCGTGGCGGGGCCCGCGGTCCAGTTCGGCGGAGTGGCACCCGGATTCGCGGTGCCCGCGGCCGGTGGAGTGGCCGCGCTGGCGGTGCTGCTGGCGGCCCAGCGGTTCCTCCTGGACCGGCCACGCCCCGTCGTCCGGCCGACCGTTCCCCCAACACCGGATGAACCCTGTGCGGAAAATGATCGCAACCGTGCCGTCGAACCCGGTTTCAGAGCACGCCATCAGGCGTAATGTTCAGGCATGGACCGCCGCATTTTCGGGCTGGAGAACGAGTACGGCGTCACGTGCACATTCAGGGGACAGCGCCGGTTGTCTCCTGACGAAGTGGCGCGCTACCTCTTCCGCCGTGTCGTCTCCTGGGGCCGCAGCAGCAATGTCTTCCTGCGCAACGGCGCCCGCCTCTATCTCGACGTGGGCTCGCACCCGGAATACGCAACCCCCGAGTGTGACAACGTGACCGAGCTGGTCACCCACGACAAGGCAGGCGAGCGCATTCTCGAGGGTCTGCTCGTGGACGCGGAGCGTCGCCTGCACGAGGAGGGAATCGCGGGCGACGTCTATCTCTTCAAGAACAACACCGACTCCGCGGGCAACTCCTACGGCTGCCACGAGAACTATCTGGTGGCACGGCACGGCGAGTTCTCCCGGCTCGCCGACATTCTCATCCCGTTCTTGGTGACGCGGCAGCTGCTGTGCGGTGCGGGCAAGGTGCTCCAGACCCCGCGTGGCGCGGTCTACTGCGTCAGCCAGCGCGCCGAGCACATCTGGGAGGGCGTCAGCTCCGCGACGACCCGCTCCCGGCCGATCATCAACACCCGCGACGAACCCCACGCCGACGCCGAGCGCTACCGCCGGCTGCATGTCATCGTGGGCGACTCCAACATGTCCGAGACCACCATGCTGCTCAAGGTCGGCGCCACCGATCTGGTGCTCCGCATGATCGAGGCGGGCACCGTGATGCGTGACCTGACCCTGGAGAACCCCATCCGGGCGATCCGCGAGGTCAGCCATGACATCACCGGGCAGCGCAAGGTGCGGCTCGCCAGCGGGCGCGAGGCGTCCGCCCTGGAAGTGCAGCAGGAGTACTACGAGAAGGCCGTGGACTTCTGCGAGCGCCGCGGCATCCGCACCGGCATGGTCGAGCGCGTCCTCGAGCTGTGGGGCCGCACCCTGGACGCGATCCGCACCGAGGACCTCGACCGGATCGGCACCGAAATCGACTGGGTGATGAAGTACAAGCTCATCGAGCGGTACCGGGCCAAGAACAACATCACCATGTCCCATCCGCGGATCGCCCAGATAGACCTCGCCTACCACGACATCCACCGCCGCCGCGGCCTCTACTACCTGCTGGAGAAGCGCGGCCAGGCGGCCCGGGTCTGCAACGACTTGAAGATCTTCGAGGGCAAGTCGGTGCCACCGCAGACCACCCGCGCCCGGCTGCGCGGCGACTTCATCCGCCGGGCCCAGGAGCAGCGCCGCGACTTCACCGTCGACTGGGTACATCTGAAGCTCAATGACCAGGCACAGCGCACCGTGCTGTGCAAGGACCCGTTCCGTTCGGTCGACGACCGGGTGGAGAAACTCATCGCCGGTATGTGACCGGCGTACGGCTTACCTTGCCCTCGGGCCCCGTGCGTTCTCCGGACGGGGCCCGAGTCACGTCGTAGAGTGGCGCGCATTGGCCATCGCAAGATCTACCTAACGAGGACTCCGTGCGCCGACGCTCCGTACTCCTTGCCGTGCCCGCGGGCCTGCTGACACTCGCGGGCTGTGGTGACGACAAATCAGGGTCCGACAAGACCAAGCCGTCACAGGAGCCGACGAGCCAGAGTCCCTCACCGGCCCCCAGCGGCAAGATCGTCTCCGGACCGGTGCCGCCCATTACCGCCGGTAAGAAGTTCGGTGAGAAGCCGAAGGTGGCCAAGGGCACGGGTAAGCCGCCGCACGATCTCGCGGTCAAGACGATCAGCCAAGGGGACGGCAGGAAGACGGTCAAGGGGGATTGGGTCCAGATCAACTACCTGGCGCAGATCTGGGACACCGGGAAGGTCATCGACAACACCTTCGACAAGAAGAAGACCGCCGCCTTCCCGATCGGCAAGGGCCAGGTCCTCCCGGGCTGGGACCAGGGACTGCTGGGCCGGAACCTCGGCAGCCGGCTGGAGCTGGCCGTCCCGCCCGCCTACGCCTACGGCAAGCAGGGCCAGCCCCAGGCCGGTATCAAGGGGACCGACACGCTGGTCTTCGTCATCGACCTCGTCGATGCCTTCAACGCCAAGAGCTCGGCCAAGGGCCGCAAGGTCGAGCAGACCGACGCCGACCTGCCCAAGGTGTCCGCCAACACCGACGGCAAGGCGCCCACCATCACCGTCCCCAAGAAGCCCGCGCCGAAGAAGCTGGTCTCCGAATACGTCATCGAGGGCGACGGCCAGGAGGTCAAGAAGACCGACGCGCTGCTCGTCCAGTACAAGGGCGTGCTGTGGGACGGCGGCAAGGAGTTCGACTCCACCTACAAGCGCGGTGAGCTCGCCCAGTTCTCGCTGCAGCAGGTCGTCAAGGGCTGGTCGCAGGGGCTCACCGGCAAGAAGGTCGGCAGCCGGGTGCTGGTCGTCGTGCCCCCGGACCTCGGCTACGGCAAGGCGGCCCAGAAGGGCATCCCCGCCAACTCCACGCTGGTGTTCTCCGTGGACATCCTGGCCGTTCTGTAGCCTGTGCGGGTTGCCCACAACGTCACAAGGAGCAATTTCGTGAGCATCGAGAAGCCCGAGGTCGACTTCCCGGGCGGCGAGCCGCCGGCCGAGCTGGAGATCAAGGACATCTGGGAGGGCGACGGGCCCACGGCCAAGGCCGGCGACAACATCGCCGTGCACTATGTGGGCGTCTCCTTCAGCACGGGTGAGGAGTTCGACGCGAGCTACAACCGCGGCACCCCGCTGCGGATCCAGCTCGGGGTCGGCCAGGTCATCACCGGCTGGGACCAGGGCCTCCAGGGGATGAAGGTCGGCGGCCGCCGGCAGCTCATCGTCCCGCCGCACCTCGGTTACGGGGACCGGGGCGCAGGCGGTGGCCGGATCAAGCCGGGCGAGACGCTGATCTTCGTCTGCGATCTGGTCTCCGTCTGAGACGGCGGTCCGTCGCGCCGAGGGCTCCTGCCGATGGGCAGGGGCCCTCGGCTTTTGCCGCGCGTCCCGGTAGCGGTACGGTCACGTGCGTAAGGTCACGAAGAAAGGGCGTCGATGGCGATTGCCAAGGCCGAGCGGCTGATGAACCTGGCCCTGTGCCTGCTGGGAACGCGGCGCCCGCTGACCAAACGGGAGTTGCGGGGCTCCATAGAGGCGTACCTCCAGACCGACGCGGCGAACGACGAAGCGTTCAACCGCATGTTCGAGCGTGACAAGGACGATCTGCGCGAACTCGGCCTGATCATCGAGACGGTTGAGGGCCTCGACGGCGAGATCGGCTATCTCGCCCGCCGGGACAGCAACCGCCTCCCGCCGATCACCCTCGACGCCGAGGAGGCCGCCGCCCTGGGCCTGGCCGCCAAGGTCTGGCAGCAGGCCCGGCTCGCGGGCGCCGCCAGCGGCGCGCTGCAGAAGCTGCGCGCCGCCGGGATGCCGGTCGCCGAGGATCCGTACGACACACCGGGGCACAGCGCGCTGGAGCCGCGGATCCCGGTCCACGAGGCCGCCTTCGAGCCGCTGATGCTCGCCTGCCGCGACCGCCGCCCCGTGCTCTTCGACTACCGCAAGTCGAACGCCGCCCGCCCCGAGCAGCGGCAGGTCGAGCCCTGGACCCTGGAGTCCTGGCGCGGCCACTGGTATCTCGCCGGATGGGACCGCGAGCGCGCCGCCGAGCGGGTCTTCCGGCTCTCCCGGATCACCGGCCGGGTCCGGCTGCGGTCCGACGCGTTCACCGCCGAGGTGCCCGACCACGTCACCGTCCGGGAGACCGTGGAGACCTGGGCGGGCGAGACCGCCACCGGCACCGCCCGGATCAGGCTGCGCTCGGGCCACGGCTATCCGCTGCGGGCGAAGGCGCTGTCCACCCGGGCGGCCGGCGACGGCTGGGACGAGCTGGAGATTCCCTACGGGCACGGCCTGGACGCCTGGCTCGTGGAGTTCGGCCCGGACGTGGTCGTACTGGGGCCCGAGGAACTGCGGGCGGATGTCGTGGACCGGCTGCGCGCGGTCGCCAAGGGCTGAGGGGACGGATCACTTCATCATGGCCGGAAACGCCATTGACCAGACCCGGCGGATGCTCTCCCTGGTCACCTATCTGCGCGAGCGCCCCGGCGCCCGCGTCGCCGATGTCGCCCGGGCCTTCGGCATCAGCGAGGACGAGCTGATCGCCGACCTCGATGTGCTGCCGCTGTGCGGCACCAGCTTCCGCGGCGGCGATCTGCTGGACATCGACACCGACGGGGAGCGGATCTGGTGGCACAACCCCGATGACGTCGCCGAGCCGCTGCGGCTGGCGGCCGACGAGGCCACCGCGCTGCTGGTCGCCGCCCGCGCCGTCGCCACCCTCCCCGGGCTGCGCGAGGGCGACCGGGAGGCGCTGCTGCGGGCCACCGCCAAGCTGGAGGCCGCGGCGGGCGAGGCGGCGGGCGCCAGCTCCCGGCTCTCGGTGATCTTCGAGTCGGAGGGCGGCGTCTTCGCCGACGTCGACCGTGCCATCTCCGAGCGCCGCAGGCTGTGGCTGCGCTACTACTCGCCGGCGCGCGACGAGATCACCGAGCGCGAGGTCGACCCGATCCGGCTCTTCGCCGTGGGCCGCACCTATATGGAGGCGTGGTGCCGCCTCTCCGAGGCGCGGCGGACCTTCCGGCTCGACCGGGTCGTCGAGATCAAGCTGCTCGACGAGGCGTCCGATCCGCCGCCGATCGAGCTGCGCGATCTGTCGGAGCTGTCCTCCGCGCTGGTGCAGACCGGCGCCGAGGACCCCGAGGTGGTCGTCGAGGTCGGCCCCGGCGGGCGCTGGGTCGCCGAGTACTACCCGCACGACAGCGCGGACGAGCTGCCCGACGGCGGCCTCCGGATCACCCTGCGCGCGCCCGACCCCGGCTCGCTGCGGCGCCTGGCGCTGCGGCTGGGCAGGGACGGCCGGATCGTCTCGCCGCAGGGTCTGGCGGACAGTGCCCGGGACGCGGCGCGGCAGGCGCTCGCGGCGTACGGTGAGTGAAGGGACACACACGGTGACCACACGGGGGAGTGCCGCTTCGGTTGTCTTCAAGGCAGCCTGTCCGGAGTGCCGGGGCCGCTTCGAGCTGGCCGCGGGCGCGCTGCGGCTGGCGATCGGGGCCAGCGACCGCACCACCTTCTACTCGTTCACCTGCCCCGACTGCGGAACCATGGTGCGCAAACCGGCCGGGGAGCGGATCGTGGAGCTGCTCACCGGTGGCGGGGTGCGTACGCTGCGGCTGCACTCCACCGTCTAGGCTCTGGCGCATGCTCTGGCCGATGCTCGCCCTCGCCCTCGCCTTCTGCGGAATCGCCGTACTCGCCGTGCTCGCGGTGCGGGTCCACGCGGAGGTCCGCAGGCTGGCCCGGCAGGTGTCGGACAGCTCGCAGCGGATCACCCGGGCCGCCGAGGACCTGGAGCGGGCCTCGGCTCCGCTGGGGTCAACGGTCGACGCTCTGCGTCGCGAGTGAGAGCCGCTCTGCGTCGCGAGTAGGAGCCGCTCTGCGCCGCGGGTGAGTGCCGCTCTGCGTCGGGGGTGAGTGCCGCTCTGCGTCGCGGGTGAGAGCCCGGGCGCTCTGCTGTGCCACAGCCAAGCGGGGTACGCTGAGATTTCGCGGCCCTGGTAGCGAGGCGGAGGGCCGCAACCCGGAGTCCGCACGGGGATTGCTTCCGGTTTACCCCTGCGCGCTACGATCGCTGACAGCACGGCTGCCGGACACCTGTCCGACCGGTCGGGCAGCCCCACCCCCAGCCGCCTCGGTGAGAAGGAAGACGCTTATGCTGTTCGGAAAGATCGGCGTTCCCGAGATTCTCCTCATCCTTGTCGTCGTGCTGCTGCTGTTCGGTGCCAAGAAGCTCCCGGACATGGCCCGCTCGCTGGGCAAGTCGGCCCGGATCCTCAAGAGCGAGGCGAAGGCGATGAAGTCGGATGGTCAGCAGCAGCAGACCGCGCCGACCGACCCGCCCCAGCCCGGCCAGGACGAGTCCCACCGTACGATCCAGGCCGCGCCCGGAGACGTGACCAGCTCGCGTCCGGTGTCGGAGCCGAGCGACACCACCAAGCGCTGACCCAGGGCCACTTGACGGCGGCAGTGGAAGGCCGCCATCGGACGCACGAGATGAGGACGTGGGTTGCTCAAGTCTGCCCGCAAGAAGGAGAAGGACCCTGAGGGGCGGATGCCCCTGGCCGAGCACCTGCGTGAGCTGCGCAACAGGTTGCTCAAGTCGGTCCTGGCGATCTGCGTGGTCACGATCGTCGCGATGTTCTACTACAAGGACATCGCCCAATTCCTGATGCAGCCGGTGCTGGACGCCGTCGGCTGTGGCGGGGTCTCACTGTCCGATCTCTCGGGCAACGGGGGCAAGGGGCACGACTGCGCCTACTTCACCGTGAACGGTCTGCTGTCGCCGTTCACGATCATGCTGAAGGTCGCGTTCACGACCGGCCTGGTGGTGGCCACCCCGATCTGGCTCTACCAGCTGTGGGCCTTCCTCGCACCCGGCCTGCACCGCAACGAGAAGAAGTACGGCCTGTTCTTCGTCGGGCTCGGCGTACCGCTCTTCGTCTGTGGCGCGTACTTCGCGTACATGATCCTTCCGACCAGCGCCAAGGTCCTTCTCGGCTTCACCCCGGAGGGGGCCAACAACCTCCTCCCGCTGGACGACTTCCTCGATCTGCTCGCCCGGATGATCGTCGTCTTCGGGCTCGCCTTCGAGCTTCCGCTGCTGCTGATCCTGCTGAACTTCACCGGCGTCCTCACCGGGCGCCGGATGCTCAGCTGGTGGCGCGCCATGATCATGGGCATCACGGTCTTCGGCGCCATCGCCACCCCCAGCACCGACCCGATCGGCATGTTCGCCCTGGCCGGGCCGGTTGTCGTGCTCTACTTCGGCGCCGTCGGCGTCTCCCTGGCCAACGACCGGCGCAAGGCACGCCGCCGGGCCGCCGACCCGGACTTCGGCCTGAGCGACGACGAGGCGTCCGCGCTGGATCTGACCCCCGAGGCCGTCGCCGCGCCCAGCGCCCGGCCGGAGCTCACCGACGGGGACGACTCCGGCACCACTCGGCGCAACGGCTACGACGACGTCACCTAGCCGTCCGTAACCGCTTCCGGCGCGGGCGGGGCAGCCGTCCACGGCCCCGCCCGGCCCGGCGGGCCGAACAAAGCCCCGATAAAGATCGCGTGCGCTGTCGGAGGTGGCCGGTAGGCTCGTAGATACGATGACCGACGAGCTAACTCCCGCCGAGCGCTATGCGGCGTCCCGCACCCGGGCCGCCGAGCAGGCCACCGCGCTGGCCCCCTTCCGCGAGATGTACGACTTCGAGCTGGATCCCTTCCAGATCGAGGCGTGCAAGGCCCTGGAGGCCGGCAAGGGCGTGCTGGTCGCCGCTCCCACCGGCTCGGGCAAGACCATCGTGGGCGAGTTCGCCGTCCACCTGGCGCTGACCCAGGGCCGCAAGTGCTTCTACACCACGCCCATCAAGGCGCTGTCCAACCAGAAGTACACCGACCTGGTGAAGCGCTACGGCGCCGACAAGGTCGGCCTTCTCACCGGGGACAACAGCGTCAATTCCGATGCCCCGGTGGTCGTGATGACCACCGAGGTGCTGCGGAACATGCTCTATGCCGGCTCCCAGTCGCTGCTCGGCCTCGGCCATGTGGTGATGGACGAGGTCCACTACCTCTCCGACCGGTTCCGCGGCGCCGTCTGGGAGGAGGTCATCATCCACCTCCCGGAGTCGGTGACGCTGGTGTCACTCTCCGCGACCGTCTCCAATGCCGAGGAGTTCGGCGACTGGCTCGACACCGTCCGCGGTGACACCGAGGTCATCGTCTCCGAGCACCGCCCCGTGCCGCTGTGGCAGCACGTGCTGGCCGGCCGCCGGATGTACGACCTGTTCGAGGAGAAGAGCGGCCGGGACGGCGACCAGAGCGGGCGCCGCGAGGTCAACCCCGATCTCGTCCGGCTGGCCCGGATGGAGAGCAGCCGCCCCACCTTCGGCCGCGACAAGCGCCGCGGCCGCAATATGCGCGAGGCCGACCGGGAGCGCGAGCGCCGTCAGCGCAGCCGGATCTGGACCCCCGGCCGGGCCGAGGTGATCGACCGGCTCGACTCCGAGGGACTGCTGCCCGCCATCACCTTCATCTTCAGCCGGGCCGGCTGCCAGGCCGCCGTCCAGCAGTGTCTCCACGCGGGGCTGCGGCTCAACGACGAGGCGGCGCGCGCCCGGGTGCGGGCCCTCGTCGAGGAGCGCACCGCCGGGATCCCCGACGAAGACCTCCATGTGCTGGGGTACTTCGAATGGCTGGAGGGCCTGGAGCGGGGCATCGCGGCCCACCACGCCGGAATGCTCCCCACCTTCAAGGAAGTTGTCGAGGAGCTCTTCGTCCGCGGCCTGGTCAAGGCGGTCTTCGCCACCGAGACCCTCGCGCTCGGCATCAACATGCCCGCCCGTTCGGTGGTGTTGGAGAAGCTCGTCAAGTGGAACGGCGAGCAGCACGCGGACATCACCCCCGGTGAGTACACCCAGTTGACCGGCCGGGCCGGGCGGCGCGGTATCGATGTCGAGGGCCATGCGGTGGTGCTGTGGCAGCGCACCATGGACCCCGCGGCGCTCGCCGGGCTGGCCGGCACCCGGACGTATCCGCTGCGTTCCTCCTTCAAGCCGTCGTACAACATGGCGGTCAACCTCGTCTCCCAGTTCGGGCGGCACCGCTCGCGCGAGCTGCTGGAGACCTCCTTCGCGCAGTTCCAGGCCGACAAGGCGGTCGTCGGCATCTCCCGTCAGGTGCAGCGCAACGAGGAGGGGTTGGAGGGCTACCGCGCCTCCATGACCTGCCATCTGGGCGACTTCGACGAGTACGCCCGGCTGCGCCGCGAGCTCAAGGACCGCGAGACCGAGCTGGCCAAGCAGGGTGCGGCCCAGCGGCGCGCGGCCGCCGCGGTCGCCCTGGAGAAGCTCCGCCCCGGTGATGTCATCCATGTGCCCACCGGCAAGTTCGCCGGGCTCGCACTGGTGCTGGACCCCGGGCTGCCCGCCGGGCGGGTCGGCGGCCACCGCGGCATGGAGTACCACGACGGGCCGCGGCCCCTGGTGCTCACCGCCGAGCGGCAGGTCAAGCGGCTGGCGTCGATCGACTTCCCCGTCCCGGTCGAGCCGCTGGACCGGATGCGGATCCCCAAGTCGTTCAATCCGCGCAGCCCCCAGTCCCGCCGCGATCTGGCCTCCGCGCTGCGCAGCAAGGCCGGTCACCACGATGTGGGGCGCCGCCGCAAGGAGCGCTCGGCCGCCGCCGACGACACCGAGATCGCCCGGCTGCGCGCGGCCATCCGCGCCCACCCCTGCCACGGCTGCAGCGACCGCGAGGACCACGCCCGCTGGGGCGAGCGCTACCAGCGGCTGCTGCGCGACACCCGGCAGCTGGAGCGGCGCATCGAGGGCCGGACGAACACCATCGCCCGCACCTTCGACCGGATCTGCTCCCTGCTGAGCGAGCTCGGCTATCTGCGCGGCGACGAGGTCACGGACGTGGGGAAGCGGCTGGCGCGGCTGTACGGCGAGCTGGACCTGCTGGCCAGCGAATGCCTGCGCGAGGGCGTCTGGGAGGGGCTGCCCCCCGCCGAGCTGGCGGCCTGCGCCTCCGCGCTCGTCTACGAGGCGCGGACGGCCGATGACGCGCTGCCGCCCAAACTGCCCCCGGGCCGGGCCAAGGACGCGCTCGGCGAGATGGTCCGCATATGGGGGCGGCTGGACGCCCTCGAGGAGGAGCACAGGATCAACCAGGCGGAGGGCGTCGGCCAGCGCGAGCCGGACCTGGGCTTCGCCTGGGCCGCCTACCGCTGGGCGTCCGGCCATGGGCTCGACGAGGTGCTGCGGGACATCGACATGCCGGCCGGGGACTTCGTGCGCTGGACCAAGCAACTGATCGATGTGCTCGGCCAGATCGCCGCGGCGGCCCCGGAGGGCTCGGTGGCCCGGAGCGCCCGCCGTGCGGTCGACGGGCTGCTGCGCGGGGTCGTGGCGTACTCCTCGGTCGGCTGAGCCGGTCGTCGGCCTGAGCCGGTCGCCGGCCTGAGCCGGTCCCTCGCTTCGGCGGGCTCAGGCCGGGTCGTAGGTGAAGGGGAGGGTGTTGCTGTTGCCCGCGGGGGTGTGGAGCTGGACATTGACCGTTCCGGCCGCGTGGGCCGGAGTCGTCGCCACGACCAGGGCGTCCGAGAGCACGCTGAAGGAGGCCGGGATTCCGCCGAAGGTCACGGCGTCGGTGTAGGTGAGGTTGGAGCCGTTGATCGTGACGGAGTCGCCGCCCGACTCCGAGCCCTGGTTGGGGATGAGCGACGTGATGACCGGAGCGCCGAGGTAGGTGTAGTACGGGCTCCCGGGGCCCAGCGTGCTGGTGCCGCCCGGTGTGGTCACGGTGACCACGACCGTGCCGGTTCCGGCGGGAGCGGTCACCGTCAGCTGATTGTCGGAGATCACGGTGAGGCCGGTGGCGAGGTTGGGGCCGAAGTGGACAGCGCTGGCCAGGGCCAGGTTGCTGCCGATGATGGTGACGGTGTTGCCGCCGGCGTCCGAACCGAACTGCGGGCTCACCCCGATGACGACGGGGGCGGCGACATAGACGTACGGCAGCGGATTGCTGGTGCCCCCCGGCGTGGTGACGGTCACGTTCACCACGGACGCCGGCCCCGCCGGTGCGGTGGCGGTGATCTGGGTGGGCGTATTGGTGAGGATGGTGGCCGGGGTGGCACCGAAGAGCACCTGGATGGCACCCGAGAGTCCGGTGCCGGTGATGGTGACTATGTTGCCGCCGGAGGTGGGTCCTGAGGTGGGGTTGAGGTTGGTGATGGTGGGTGCGGGGGTGGCGGCGTAGGTGTAGGGGAGGGGGTTGCTGGTGCCGCCTGGGGTGGTGACGGTGACGTTGGTGGTGCCGGTGCCCGCGGGGGCGGTGGCGGTGATCTGGGTGGGGGTGTTGGTGAGGATGGTGGCGGGGGTGGCGCCGAAGAGGACCTGGGTGGCCCCGGCCAGGTTGGTGCCGGTGATGGTGACCGTATTGCCGCCGGAGGTGGGCCCCGAGGCCGGACTGAGCATGGTGAGCACCGGAGCCGCGACCGTCGTATAGGTGAAGAACACGTTCTGGGTGCTGGTGCCCGTCGGTCCCGTGACGGTCACCTTCACCGTGCCGCTTCCCGCCGGGGTTCTGGCAGTGATCTGTGTACTGCTCACGACGACCACATTGGTGGCCAGGTTGGAGCCGAACCTGACCACGGTGGTTCCGGTGAAACCGGAACCACTGATGGTGACAGGGGTGCCCCCGGCCGGATTGCCTTGTGTGGGGCTGACGCTGGTCACTACGGGGGCCATGATGCCCTTCTCCTTCTTGAGCCGTGCGGACGGCCGTGCCCTGACCGGCGGGACGTCGGCCAGGGCACGGGGGTCGGAAATCACCGTGTGCCATGCGGGGTGCTGACCGGGGTGACCGTGCGGGGTTTGCCCGCCGACGGTCGGTGGATCAGGTGACCGTGAAGGCGGCGGGCCCGGATGTACCGCCACAAGTGGTGATCGTGAAGGCTCCGGCGCCCGCGGCCGCCGCGGCGGGCACCGCGGTGACGATGGAAGTGTCGTCGATGGGGGTGAAGGGCAGGCCCGTGAAGGCGGTGGCGGCCGAGTCGGTGAACGTGACGTCGGTGATGCCGATGAGACAGGTGGCGCCGTCGATGGTGGTCTCGGTCCCCGCCGCGCCCGTGGCAGGGGTCAGTGTGGCCGCTGTCAGCGTCGGTGCGTTGTAGTAGTCGATCAGGGCCGTGCCCGCGGTCCCGGTACCGCCCGCCGTGGTGACCGTGACCTGCTGGGTGTCGAAGCAGCCGGCCGGGGTGTGGGCCGGGGCCGTGACGGTGACCTGGGTGTTGCTGCCGCCGGCGGCGAATGCGACCGGAGTGAGCGCGCCCACGTTGACGGTGCCCCCGGCCGCGAAGCCGGTGCCGAAGACCGTGAGCGCACCCCCGGCGGCGGGCAGACAGGTCTCGTCCAGCCCGGTGGTCGTCGGCCTCGCGATGACGAAGAACGGCACCGCGTTCGTCCTGGTCCCGTTCGACAGGTTGGTGCTGACCGAGACCTGACCCGAGCACGGCGCGCTGGCGGGAACCACGAAGGTGACCAGGGTGTTGGTGACCGACGTCGGGCTGACGACGGCGCCGCCGAAGTTCACCGAGACGGTGGTGCCGAGCGAAGTGCCGTTGATGTTGACGGTGGTGCCGACCGTGCCCTGGCTGGGAGTGAGGGAGGTGATGGGCATGGGTGTTCTCCTCTTTGATCATCCTGCTCTGGTGTGTGGGGTGTGCCGGGAGCGGGAGGGATGGGCAACGCGACCGTTGACCGCAGCGGGTTCCGCTGTGCGGAGGGGTGGGAAGGAGATGGACCCCACGGGCCCGGGACGCCACGGCCTTCGGCGGAGACGGCATGTCCGGTGGTGGCGACTTGAGAGTGACTCGTGCCTGGGTGCCGGCCGCAGTAGGGCGAGCCGTGCAGAGAACTGGTCGGCGCCGAGATCTACTGCGGTGCCGGAACTCTCGCTCGATGTGAGTCAATCAAAAGAGTGATAGGTGCGGAAGGTGTGAAAAAGGCGTGTGCGGAGCTCATATGACGATATGTCAAGGCTTCGCCGTCATCTCCTGTGAGCCGGAGTGCGCTCTCCGCCGCCGGATCGACGCCGGTACTCTGCCGTGGCTGCGGAGGCCCGGAACGCACCCCTGCCCCGGCCCGGGAACACGCAACGGCCCCGGCCGGATGCTCCCGGCCGGGGCCTGCTGGTCGTACGTGTCCGGTCGTACGTGGCGCGTCCGCTACGCCGCGGCCTCCTCGGGCCCCGACTTCTCCTGCTCCGCCTCGACCTGCTGGTTCCACTCGCGCTTCGACGCCTGCCAGCCGTCCTCGTCATGGCCGCGCCGCCAGTACCCGGAGATGGAAAGCCACTCGCGCGGGATCTGGTGCTCGAGGCGCAGATGGCGGCGGATCTCCTTCACGAAGCCCGCCTCGCCGTGGACGAAGGCGTGCACCTGGCCGGGCGGGAACTCCAGCCCCCGGACGGCCGCCACCAGTGCCTCGCCGACCGGCGCGGCGCCCCGGTGCAGCCAGCTCACCCGGGCCCCCTCGGGCACGGTGAGCTTGAGCTCCTCCGTCTCGTCCGCCACCTCGATGAACGCGTGCACCGGCACCGCGGCCGCGCCGCCCGCCCGGCTGTCGGTGAGCCGCTCCAGCGCGGCGGCGATCGCGGGCAGCGCGCTCTCGTCCCCCGCGAGCAGATGCCAGTCGGCCTCGGCGCCCGGGGCGTAGGCACCGCCCGGCCCCATGAAGTGGATCTCCTCGCCCGGCTGGACCCGCGAGGCCCACGGCCCGGCCAGCCCCTCGTCGCCATGGGTCACGAAGTCCACCGTCAGCTCGCGGGCCGCCGGGTCCCAGGCCCGCACCGTGTACGTCCGCGTGACCGGCCACTGCTCGCGCGGGAACTCGGCACGGATCCGCTCCAGGTCGAACGGCTCGGGGTAGGTGGCGCCCCCGGTCGGGAAGAGCAGCTTGATGTAGTGGTCGGTCCACTCGCCCGCGTGGAAGTCGGCGAGGCCGCCGCCGCCCAGGACGACCCGCACCATGTGCGGGGTCAGCCGGTCGGTGCGCACCACCTGTGCGCGATGCGGCGTGCGCGTCTTACGGGCCGGACGGTCCGCCATGGCACCTCCCTGATCAATAAGAGTTAGGTTTACCTAACCTAACAGCTCACCCCTCGAGAGTGGACAGCAATCTGCGCAAAGATCCGCCCAATCCCCACCGTTCCGCGAGCGACTCCACGGCTCCGGGGTCGCGCGGTGACCGCGGCAGCGCCGGGTCGAAGGCCGGCAGTGCCACATCCGAGGCCACCCGCACCACCTTCGGGGCGACCTCGACATACGGGCGCGCCTCGGCCAGCCGCTTGCGCTGGGTGGGGGTCAGCTTGGCGGCCGGGTCGTCGACGGCGGCCATGATCCCCGCCAGGTCGCCGTAAGCGGCCAGCAGCTTGGCGGCGGTCTTCTCGCCGACGCCGGGCACCCCCGGCAGCCCGTCGCTCGGGTCGCCGCGCAGCAGCGCCAGATCCGCGTAGCCGCGGCCGTCGACCCCGTACTTCTCGCGCACGTAGGACTCGTCGATCAGCTGCAGGGTGCCCACGCCCTTGACGGGGTAGAGCACCCGCACCCCGCGCTCGTCGTCCACCAGCTGGAACAGATCGCGGTCGCCGGTGACGATGTCGACCGGGCCGCCCGCCCGGCCCGTGAGCGTGCCGATCACATCGTCGGCCTCGTAGTCCGCGGCGCCCACCCGCGCGATGCCGATCGCGTCGAGCACCTCGTCGATCACCGGGACCTGCGGGGAGAGGGTGTCCGGCACCTCCTCCTGGTCCACCCCGGCGCCCTCCGGGGCCTCCTCGGCGACCCGGTGGGCCTTGTAGGTGGGGATCAGCGCGACCCGCCAGGCCGGGCGCCAGTCGAAGTCCATACAGGCCACCAGATCGTCCGGGCGGTGGTCCTGGACGAGCCGGGCGATGAAGTCGAGGAGCCCGCGCACGGCGTTCACCGGCGTGCCGTCGGGGGCCCGGACCGAATCCGGCACTCCGAAATAGGCTCGGAAGTAGAGGGAGGCGGTGTCGAGGAGCATCAGGCGTCGCGTCACACCCCGATCATGCACTACCCGACGGACAGAACTCCTGGGATAATGTGATGTGGATCACCGTTTGGTTTACGCCAAACCGATCAGGGCAGGCGCGCCTCCGGAGCGAACCCGTTCAGTACTTCAACTATTGCGGCGGTCCGCGGTCCGATGCCGTGCCGCTCCACGACCCGCCGGCGGGGGTGGCGGGTCGTTTTTTGGTGCGATCTGAGAGGTACATGTGGCCACATTGCGAGCCGAACGCCTGTACAAGGTGTTCGGCAGACGACCCGATGAGGCGGTGGCGCAGCTCGAGAGCGGCGCGGACCGTGAAGAGCTCCGCGCGAGCGGGACGACAGCAGCGGTCATCGATGCCTCCTTCACCGTCGAGGAGGGTCAGATCTTCGTCGTCATGGGTCTGTCCGGATCCGGTAAGTCCACGCTGCTGCGCATGCTGAACGGGCTGCTGGAGCCGACCGCGGGACGCGTGCTCTTCGACGACGACGACCTGACCGTGCTCAGCCCCAAGGACCTGCGCGAGGTGCGGTCCCGCAAGATCAGCATGGTCTTCCAGCACTTCGCCCTCTTCCCGCACCGCAGCGTGCTGGAGAACGCCGCCTACGGCCTCGAGGTGCAGGGTGTGCCGCGCGAGGAGCGCGTCCGGCGCGCCACCGAGGCGCTGGAGATGGTGGGCCTGGCCGGCTGGGAGAAGTCCTGGCCCGATGAGCTCTCCGGTGGTATGCAGCAGCGCGTCGGGCTCGCCCGCGCCCTGGCCACCGACGCCGACATGCTGCTGATGGACGAGTCCTTCAGCGCGCTCGACCCGCTGATCCGGCGCGATATGCAGGACCAGCTGCTCCAGCTGCAGAAGCGGCTCAAGAAGACCATCGTCTTCATCACCCACGACCTGAACGAGGCCATGCGGCTCGGCGACCGTATCGCCGTGATGCGCGACGGCCAGATCGTGCAGATCGGCACCGCCGAGGACATCCTGGTCACCCCGGCCAACGACTACGTCGCCTCCTTCACCCAGGACGTCGACCGCAGCCGGGTGCTCACCGCCGGCGCGATCATGGCCGAACCGAGCGAGGCGCTGGGCAGCGAGACCGACGACGGGACCACGCTCCGTACCGAGCAGGACGTGCTGGCGGCCGCCCCCGCCACCGTCCCCGAGTCCACGCCGATCATCGAGCTGTTCCGGCCCTGTTCGCGCAGCGGGGTCGCGGTCGCCGTCACCGACGACGACGGTGCGCTGGTCGGCGTCGTCACCCGCGCCCGGCTGCTCGCCGTCCTCGGCGAGCCGGACTCCGGACCCGACGGCGCACAGCCGCCGGCCGGTGACACCCCGGACGCGCCCGAGGCCGCCAAGAAGGTGATCACCGGTGCCTAGGCTTCAGCTCGGCGACTGGATCAACTCCGGCGTCAACTGGCTCCGAGACAATCTGAGCTGGCTCTTCGACTTCATCTCCAGCGTCGTGCAGGGCATGTACGACGGGCTGAACACCGTGCTCAGCGGCCCCGAGCCGCTGCTGTTCGCGGGCATCCTGGCGCTGCTCGCCTGGTGGCTGCGCGGACTGCTGCCGGCCGTGCTCGCCTTCCTGGGATTCGCCCTCATCGACTCGATCGAGTTGTGGGGCGAGGCGATGAACACCCTCGCACTGGTGCTGGTCGCCGGTGTGATCACCATCGTGTTCGCGGTGCCGCTGGGCATCTGGGCCTCGCGCAACCGCGCGGTGAGCGCCGTGATCCGTCCGGTGCTGGACTTCATGCAGACGATGCCCGCCTTCGTCTACCTGATCCCCGGCATCTTCTTCTTCGGCCTCGGGGTGGTCCCCGGCGTCGTCGCCACCGTCATCTTCTCGATGCCCCCGGGCGTCCGCATGACGGAACTGGGTATCCGGCAGGTGGATGCGGAGCTGGTCGAGGCGGCCGACGCCTTCGGCACCCATCCGCGCCGCACCCTCCTGCGCGTCCAGCTCCCGCTGGCCCTGCCCACCATCATGGCGGGCGTCAACCAGGTGATCATGCTGGCGCTGTCCATGGTCGTCATCGCCGGCATGGTCGGCGCCGAGGGCCTGGGCTCCACCGTCTTCCAGGCGATCAGCTCCGTCGACGTCGCCATGGGCTTCGAGGGCGGTATCGCGGTGGTCATCCTGGCCATGTACCTGGACCGGATGACCAGCGCGCTCAACCAGCGCGTCTCCCCGCTGGCCCGCCGTGCGCTGGCCAAGGAGAAGGCCAAGGCGCTCAGCGGCCTCAAGGTGCTGCACTGGCGTCCGGCGACCTCCGTCGCCATGGTCGGCGTCGTCGTCCTGGCGCTGGTCGCCGGCGGCATGAGCATGTTCGGCGGCGACGACAAGGGACCCGAGGTCTCCGCCAACGTCGGCAAGGGCCAGTCGGTCAACATCGGCTACATCAACTGGGACGAGGGCGTCGCCTCCACCTTCCTGTGGAAGGAGCTCCTGGAGCAGCGCGGCTTCAAGCCCAAGGTCCAGTCGTACGACGTCGGCGCGCTGTACACCGGTATGGCCGCGGGCAACATCGACTTCGAGACGGACTCCTGGCTGCCCACCACCCACGCCTCCTACTGGGCGAAGTACAAGGACAAGCTGGAGAACCTCGGCTCCTGGTACGGACCCACCTCCCTGGAGGTCGCGGTGCCCTCGTACGTCAAGGGCGTCAAGACCCTGGAGGACCTGGAGAAGAAGTCCAGCACCTTCAAGAAGAAGATCACCGGCATCGAGCCCGGCGCCGGTGAGATGAAGCTGATGCAGGACAAGGTCATGCCGGGCTACGGCCTGAACAAGAACTTCTCCCTGGTCAAGGGCTCCACCGCGGCCATGCTCTCCCAGCTGGACCGCTCCTACGCCAAGAAGGAGCCGATCGCGGTCACCCTGTGGTCCCCGCACTGGGCGTACAACAAGTACGACCTCATCAAGCTGAAGGACCCCAAGGGCGCCTTCGGCAAGGGCGACCGCATCGACTCCCTGGCGCGCAAGGGCTTCTCCAAGGACAACCCGCAGGTCGCCAAGTGGATCAAGGACTTCAAGCTGGACGAGAAGCAGCTCACCAGCCTGGAGGCGGCGATCCAGGACGCCGGTAAGGGCAAGGAGCAGCAGGGCGTGCGCGCCTGGCTGAAGCAGAACCCGGGCATGGCCAATAAGCTCGCCCCGGTGCCCGGCGGCGCCGACCAGAAGGGCAAGGACGCGGGCGCCGCGCCGATGATCGGCTACTTCCCGTGGGACGAGGACATCGCCACCACCTACCTGTGGAAGAACGTCCTCGAGCGGCGTGGCTACAAGCCGGAGATCAAGCAGTACGACGTCGGCTCGATGTTCACCGGTATGAGCACCGGACAGGTCGATGTCGAGTTCGACGGCTGGCTACCGGTCGCCCAGAAGCAGTACTGGGACAGATACAAGAAGAACCTGGTAGATGTCGGGTCGTGGTACGACAAGACCTCCCTGGAGATCGCGGTGCCGTCCTACGTCAAGGACGTGAAGTCGCTCGCCGACCTCAAGGGGAAGTCCGGCACCTTCGGCGGCAAGATCGTCGGTATCGAGCCCGGGACCGGCGAGATGAAGCTCCTGAAGGGCAATGTGCTCAAGCAGTACGGCCTGGACAAGGAGTACAAGGTCAGTGACGGCTCCTCGCCGGCGATGCTGGCCGAGCTGGAGCGCTCGTACGCCAAGAAGGAGCCGGTCGCGGTCGTCCTGTGGACCCCGCACTGGGCCTACAGCAAGTACAAGCTGACCAAGCTCGCCGACCCGAAGAAGGCCTTCGGGGCCAGCAACCAGCTCCACACGCTGGCCAACAAGTCCTTCCCGAAGAAGTTCCCCGAGTTCAACGGGTGGCTGAAGAAGTGGCACATGACCGAGAAGGAACTCGCGAGCCTGGAGGCGTCGATCCAGGACGCCGGTAAGGGCAACGAGGAGAAGGGCGTCCAGAAGTGGATGGACGCCCACCCCGGCATCGTCGACAAGATGGCGCCGGTGGCTTCCTGACCTGCCACCAGGTGGTCCGCTGACCCACGGCGGACCCCACGCACACACCGCGGCCCGGAGCATCTCGCTCCGGGCCGCGGTGTGTGGTCCCCCGGTCCCGCGGGCGGAGAAAACCGGATGACGGCGAAGGAACCGGCCCCCTACTGTCGTATCCGTGAACGCACCTCCCGGTGCGAAGACGACGGCTACTTCGGTCGATTTGGGTTCGATTCCTGAAACACCCCGCCGGCGCGGGGTGGGAAACGTACCGTCGTCGACTCTGATCTCGGGAGGCGCGCGCACGGCATCGGAGCGCCTGGTGCGCGGGCCGCGGTTACTTCCTTTCCCAGAGCGGACCGCCGCCCACTTTCGACCTCAGGCGCTGCCGACGCACCGGTGCGCCGCCTCCCTCCAATGCCCACTCGGGGGAGAGGCATGGCAGCATGACGAAGTTCAACCGCGCCATCCGGCGCGCCACGGACACGACGACCACCACGGCCACCACGACGACCACGGCTCCGACGACCACCTATGAGGGCGCCGCCGCCGTCACCCGCGACAGCAGGTCCGAACTGGTGCTCCTGGCCGTGGTGAACATGGTCGGCGAGCAGACCTTCTACGAGTCCTCCGGCGACCGCGACGACCGCTTCCGCACCCTCGTCCGCACCGTCGCCGTCCAGGACGCCGAGTGGACCGCGCGCTTCATCACCTGGCTGCGCGGCGAGGCCCAGATGCGCACCGCCTCGCTGGTCGCCGCCGCCGAGGCCGTCGCGGCACGTCGCGCGGCCGGGCTGCACGGCGGCAACCGCCGCATCGTCGACGCCGCGTGTCTGCGCGCCGACGAGCCCGGTGAGTTCCTCGCCTACTGGACCGCCCACCACGGCCGCGCGCTGCCCAAGCCGGTCAAGCGCGGCCTCGCCGACGCCGCCCGCCGCCTCTACACCGAGCGCTCACTGCTCAAGCACGACACCGAAAGCCACGACTTCCGCTTCGCCGACGTCCTGGAGCTGGTGCACGCCGCCCCGGACCCCGAAAAGCCCTGGCAGAGCGAGCTGTTCCGGCACGCCATCGACCGCCGCCACCACCGGGACGCCGCGCCCCCGGTCTCGCTGCGCACCCTGCGCGCCCGCGCCCGGCTGACCGCCCTGCCGCAGTGGGAGCGCCGCGCCGTGCTGGAGCGGCCGGACGCCGCCGAAGCGCTCCGCACCGCCGGGATGACCTGGGAGGCACTCGCGGGCTGGCTGCAGGGGCCGATGGACGCGGTGGCCTGGCAGGCCGTACTGCCCTCGATGGGCTACATGGCGCTGCTGCGCAATCTGCGCAACCTCGACGAGGCCGGACTGCCGGACGCGGTCGCCGAGCGGATCGCGGCACGGCTGGCCGACCCGGCGGAGGTGGCCCGCTCCCGTCAGTTCCCGTACCGCTTCCTGTCCGCGTACCGGGCCGCGCCGTCACTGCGCTGGGGCCACGCCCTGGACCGGGCGCTGACCGCGGCCACGGCGGCCGTCCCGGCACTGCCGGGCCGCACCCTGGTGCTCGTGGACACCTCCGGCTCCATGCAGGCGCCGGTCTCGGGCCGCTCCCAGGTGCGCCATGTGGACATCGGCGCGCTCTTCGGGGTCGCGCTCGCACACCGCGGCTGCCAGGTGGACCTGGTCGGCTTCGCCTCCGGGCACTTCGGCCACCGGCTGACCCCGGGTGGTTCGGCGCTCCGCGACATCGAGGGATTCTGCGCGCGGATCGGCGAGGTCGGGCATGGCACGGAGACGGGGGCGGCGCTGCGGGCGGCCTACCGCGGCCACGACCGGGTGGTGATCGTCTCGGACATGCAGGCGTTCGCCGACGCTCGCGGCGGCCGGTCCGTGCCGGTATCGGAGGCCGTTCCGTCGCGGGTGCCGGTGTTCGGCGTCAACACCACCGGCTACGCGGCCACGTCCATCGACACCGGCCGGCCGAACCGGTACGAGATCGGCGGTTTCAGCGACAAGCTGTTCACGATGGTCGGGCTGCTGTCGGAGGGCGACCGGGACGGCAGCGGCGGCCGGACCGTCTGGCCGTGGGAGGCGGCGTAGATGCGGGCCTTACGGATCCCATCCCGCCCTTACGGCTCGCATCCCGGCCTTACGGCTCGCATCCCGGCCTTACGGCTCGTATCCGGCCTTGCGGAACCGCGAGACCGGCCGCGCCGTACCGTGGAGCGATGAGCTCTCGCACCCCCGTACGAAGCGTGGTGTCCCTCGTGCCCTCGCTCACCGAGGCCGTCGCCGCCACCGCGCCGGAGCTGCTGGCCGGAGTGACCGACTGGTGCACCCATCCGCCCGGCCTCGCGGCGGAGCGCATCGGCGGCACCAAGAACCCCGACACCGCCCGGATCGCCGCCCTCGCACCGGACCTCGTGATCGCCAACGAGGAGGAGAACCGCCCCTCCGACCTCGCCGCGCTGCGCGCCGCCGGTCTCGAGGTCCTGGTGACCGAAGTGCGCACCCTGGACCAGGCGTTCACCGAGCTGGAGCGGGTCCTGGTGGGCGGCTGCGGACTGGCCAGGCCCGGCTGGCTGGACGCGGCCGAGGCCGCCTGGGCGGACGTCACGGCCAGTGGCCCGGCGCGGCTGGCCGTCGTACCGGTGTGGCGGCGTCCGTGGATGGTGCTGGGCCGGGACACCTTCGCCGGCGACGTCCTGGCCCGGCTGGGCGTACGGCACCTCTACAGCACGCATCCCGAGCGCTATCCCCGCATCCCGATCGAGGAGTTGACGGCGCGGAACGCGGATCTGGTGGTGCTGCCCGACGAGCCGTACCGCTTCACGGCCGACGACGGCCCCGAGGCGTTTCCCGGCATACCGGCGGCCCTGGTCAGCGGTCGTCACCTGACCTGGTACGGCCCCTCGCTGGCCGAGGCGCCCGCCGCCCTTACGGCCGCGTTGGCGGCGGCGCGCTGACGGCGGACGCACATCCGAGCGGGTACGGCCGAGGGCGGCGGCCAGGCCTCCTCGCGCTGGCCAGGGCCTCCTCGCGCCGGCCGCACAGAGTAATGCTCGCTACGGGAGTCGATCCCGACCCCCGCGAGTCCGGACCACCCCACCACGGAGGACCCTTGCTGAACGTCATCGCCGTACCCGCGGCGCCCGAGGCGGCCCGAGCGGTCCGCGACCGCGCCGACGCGCTGATCGCCGCCCCGCTCCCGGACGACGCCGAGGTGCGCGGCGACTGGGTCCGCGCACCCGGCGCCCGCGGCGGCGCGGTGATCTATGTGCACGGCGGCGGGTTCGCCCACACCATGCCCGAGGCCGAGCGGGTGATGGCCTATCGGCTGTCGAAGGCCACCGGACGCCCCGCCCTGCGGGTGAACTACCGGCTGGCGCCCGAACACCCCTATCCCGCGGCGCTCGAGGACGTCCTGGCCGCCTGGCGAAGCGTGCTGGACGAGGGCGTCCCCGCCGCCGAGGTCGTACTCGCCGGTGAGTCGGCCGGGGCCACGCTGGTGCTGTCCGCCCTGCTGGAGATCGGGCGGACCGGCGGTCCGCGGCCCGGGGCCGCGGTCGTGGTCTCACCCGTCACCGACTTCGCCCTTACCGGTGCGTCGCTTGCCGCCAACGACGGTAAGGACGTCATGAGCCGGGCCGCCCTCGACTCCCTGCGCGCCCAGTACCTGGCCGGCGCGCCCGCCGACCAGACCCCGCAGTCGCCGCTGTACGGGGATCCGCGCGGGCTGCCGCCGCTGCTGATCGCCGTCGGCACGGATGAGGTGCTCCTGGACGACGCCCGCCGCTTCTCCGAGGCGGCCGACGCCGCCGGGGTGAGCGTGCGCCTGGAGGAGTACGCGGACATGCCACACGCCTTCCACCTGTCCGAGCCGGGCGAGGTGCTGCTGGGCCGGATCGGCCGGTGGCTCGCCGACCCGGTCCGCGTCTTCACCGTCAGCCCGCCGGACGCGGGGCCCTACGCGCTCACCGGCGGCCCCGACGGCGCCCTGTGGTTCACCCTGGTCCACCAGGGCGCGATCGGCCGCAGGGGCACGGACGGCGGGATCACCGTCCACCCCGTGGGAGCCGGACCGACGGTGATCGCCCGGGGGCCCGACGGCGCCCTGTGGTTCACCGAATACGGCACCCACCGCATCGGCCGGATCACCGTGGACGGCGCGATCTCCTCCTACGCACCGCCGACCGCCGAGGGCGGCCCGTACGGGATCGCCGCGGGCCCGGACGGGGCCATATGGTTCACGCTGTCGGGCGCCGACCGCATCGGGCGGATCACCATGGACGGCGACATCACCGAGTACCCCGCGCCCGGAGCCTTCCCGTCCGCCCTGGCGGCCGGTCCCGACGGCGCGATGTGGTGCACCCTCAACCAGGGCAACGCCATCGGCCGGATCACCATGGACGGCGTGGCGACCGTCCACCCCCTGCCGACCGAGGCCGCCGCGCCGGTGGGCATCGCCCAAGGGCCGGACGGCGCCCTGTGGTTCACCGAGATCGGCGCGGGGCAGATCGGCCGCATCACGGTGGACGGCACCGTCACCGAGTACCCGCTGCCCGACCGCGAGGCGCGGCCGCACGCCATCACCCCCGGCCCCGACGGGGCGCTGTGGTTCACCGAATGGGGCCGCGGCGGGGTCGGACGCATCACCACCGACGGCCGGATCACGGCGTACGACCTGCCCCGAGCCGACTGCGAACCGCACGGCATCGCCCCGTACGACGGCGCGCTGTGGTGCGCCCTGGAAACGGGCTCCCTGGCCAGGATCGACGTCCCCCGGTGACCGTCTCGGCCCCCTGACCCGCTCCCCGAAACCGGGTGCTGGAGCAGGCGGGGCGGGCCGGGGAGCCGAGCCCCCGCCCCACCCCGCCCGCCACCCTCAGCCCTCCACAGCGCAGCAGGAGTCGCGCCGCAACAGCCGCCCCACCTCCAGCCACTCCTCCGCCGACCGCCCGTGCGGTGCCGCCGCGGCACCGGCCCCCGGGAAGGACTCGACCAGCTCGCGCCGCTCGTACGGCACCCCACCCCGCAGCACCGACACCGTCCGTACCAGCGCGTCGAAGTCCGTGAAGGGGTCGCCGTCCACGACCGTCAGATCCGCCAGCTTCCCGACCTCCAGGGTCCCCAGGTCGCGATCGGCACCGAAGGCCCGCGCCGGGAGGATCGTCGCCGTGCGCAGCGCCTCCTGCGGCGACAGCCCGAACCGGTGCAGGGCGCGCAGGGCCAGATGCAGATGGAGGCCCACCGGCACCAGCGGCTGGTCCGTCCCCAGGGCCACCACCCCGCCCTCGGCCAGAATCCGCCGGTAGACCCCGATCTCGGTGCCCAGTGTGGTCAGTTGGGCCGCCGTCGGGGGTGTCCCGGCGAGCTGCCGTACGAGCGCGGTGTCCCACGGCGGCATCAGCCGGGTGACCCGCTCGTCCTCCGCCAGCGAGGGGTCCGCGCCCACCAGGGGCGAGGCCGTGAACGGCGTGGCGATGAGCCGGAAGTCGGAGGTCGCGGTGTAGATCTCCGCCACGTCCTGCTGGGAGTGCCCGGACGCCGTCGTGGCGTGCCCGTACTCCAGCCGCTGGGTGGCCTGCAGATGCGTCGTCAGGTCCTGCCCGAGCTGTATGCCCGGTGAGCACAGATGGCTGCCGGTGCGCACCCCGAGCCGCTCATGCGCGAACCGGGCCGCCTCCTCCATGATCCAACCGGGGGCGCGTACATACGTCTTGACGAAGTCCCAGTCGAGCGCGGCACCCCGCTCCAAGGAGCGCCGCAGACCGTCCCGGGTGCGATGCGCACGGCCCATGCTGTACGCGACGCGCGGCCCGTCCAGCAGCTCGCCGGTGGCCAGCAGCCGCGGCCCGGCCAGGGCGCCCGCCGCGACGGCCTCCCTGAGGCGCGCCTGCTCATAGGCGAAACCACCGAGGGAAACGGCCGTGGTGATGCCGTAGGCGAGCTGCAGGGCGGTCTGGCGGCCGCCATAGGTGTACTGCCAGGGGTGGGTGTGGGCGTCCCACAGCCCCGGGACGACGGTGCGTTCGGAGGCGTCGACGCGCCGCTTCGCGGGCCGCCCGGCCCGGTGGGCCTCCACGGCCGCGATGCGTCCGCCGCGCACCACGATGTCCACGTCCTCGCGGACCGTGCCGCCCTTACGGCCGTCACGACCGGCGCCGCCCTCGCCCCCGGTGCCGTCCCAGAACCGTCCGGCATGCACGACGGTGTCCGCGGGGCGCGGCCGCCGGTGGTCCAGCGGGACGCGGACCGTGCGGGCGGTGCCGCGCTCGACGTCCAGCAGCCGCAGCCGGCCCGCCGACAGATACAGGACGTGGCGGGAGTCGCCGGACCAGGAGGGATGGTCGGCGGCCTCGTCGGTCAGCCGGCGCGGCGCGCCGTCGGGGGTGCCGTCCGCCCGCACCGGCAGCAGCCACAGGGCGGACTCGACGATGAGCGCCATGTGGCGGCCATCGGGGGACCAGACCGGTCCGGAGTCATAGCGGTCGGAGAGGGAGGTGTGCGGTGCGACGGCATGCTGCCCCGTCTTACCGGTGTCGGTGTCGATCACCCGGATCAGGTTGTAGCCCTCGCGGAACCGCTGATTCAGCCGGTTGCGATCGCACAGGGCGACATAGCGCCCGTCGGGTGACCAGCTCGGCCGGCCGGGCAGTCCGCCGGCGCCCATCGGCGCGGCGAGCACCCGTTCCGTACCGGCGTCGAGATCCCGCAGAACCAGGTTTCCCGACATGTCGACACAGGCGAGCCGCTTGCCGTCGGGGGAGAGCGCCGGATGCACCCTGCCGCCGGAGGCCAGCACGGTCTCCTCACCCGAGGCGAGGTCCCGGCGGCGCGCGGCCAGCAGCCCGTCGCGGTCGTCGGCGTACACCAGGGCGCGCCCGTCGGGCGTCCAGGTAGGGGCCAGCAGATACCGGGTGGGGGCCGCCCGTACGACCCGGCGCGGGGCGCGGCCGCCGGAGACATCGGCGACCCAGAGGGAGTTGAGGGCGGCGAAGGCCACCTTACGGCCGTCAGGAGAGAGCGCGGGCAGATGCAGCCCGCGCACCGGCCGCACCCCGCCACCGTCGAAGTCGTACCGCTTGACGCGATACCGGGGCCGGTTCACCGGGAGGGTGGCGGAGAAGGGGATCTCCTCGTACGCGACGTCCTTACGGTCGGACTTACGGTCCGACTTACGGCCGGATGCCTCACCGGCTCCGGCTCCGGCACCGGCACCGGCACCGGCCGCGCCGGAGCGTACCGCCGGGGACATCCGGAACACGCGGAACCGCCCGTCGACGGTGAGCAGCAGCTCGTCCCGCGACACCCAACGCGGCGGCACGGGCTGCACATCCCCCGCGATCGCCACCGGTTCGCCGGCCACGACCAGCGTGCAGGAGGCGGCGGGAGCGGCCGTGGTCCGCAGATAGGCGAGATGGCCGTCCGCCGACACGGACGGCGTCATCACCTGGGCGTCGGCGGTGGGATCGGTGTGCTCGGCCGTGACCGGCCCGGTGCCGTCGGCCCGTACGGAGGCGACCGTACGGGCGTTCAGCGTCGTCCCGGCGAGTGCGCCGCGCACGAACAGCACCCGCGCGCCGTCCGCGGACCAGGCGGGGTCGAAGTCCTCCCAGGCGCCGTCCTGGAGCGGCCCGTCCTGGCCGTCCGCGCCCGTGAGCCGGGTGAGCTCACCGCTGGCCACCTCCAGGACCCAGATCCGGTACGGGCTGCCCGCCACGGGGTCGCCGCCGCGCTCGGAGGCGAACGCGATCCGGGTGCCGTCGGGCGACCAGGCCGGACCGCGGTCGTCCCACGGACCATCCGTTCGCTGCCGCAAACCTGAGCCGTCGGGGCGCAGCGTCCAGATATGGAATCCGCCGCCCCGGTAGGCGCAGACGGCCAGCAGCTTTCCATCGGGGGAGTAGACCGGCCGGGTGGGCTCCAGATCGGCCGGTGTGAGCGATATGGCCTCGCCACCCTTACGGGCGACCGACCACAGGACGTTCTGGACCTCGGCGATCATGCGGTCGCCGGACGGGGAGAGGGTCGCGGCGCCGTTGGTGGCGGCGGTGAAGGAGAGCGAGCCCGGCCGGGCCGGTGCGGCGGCGGCCGTCTCGAAGGGCAGGGTGGCCGCGGTGGCGGCGGCGGTGCCCGCGGCGGCGGCCTGCAGAAAACGCCGCCGCGACAGGGCGGAGGCGGCTGGGGAGCCGTCCGCCGAGGCGTCTGCCGAGGCGTCTGCGGAGGCGGGGGAGAGCGAAGCGTCGTGCGTGTCCAACGGTCCTCCTGGAGCAAGGGAGTTGCATGGATCAGGAGTCGATACGCGGTACCAAGCCCTTGATCGTTACACCCCCCATGCCCCGGAGGACAAGAGCGCGTCGATGCCCTTGGCTTGCGGGCCCGGCAAAGGGAGAGTGGGCTTCCGTCCGCACCACCCCGACTCACACCAGACCCACCAGACCGACTTACACAGACCGACCAGCACCACATCGATGTGCACCAGATCGATGAGCGCCAGATCGATGAGCACCAGGAGATGAGACGGCATGTCCGACGGCGGTATCACCCACCGCACCGACCATCTGCCCATGCCCGACGGTGTGCGGGTCGCGACCTACACCTGGCTGCCGGAGAACGGCGCCCCGCGCGCGATCGTCCAGATCGCGCATGGCGCCGCCGAACATGCCCGGCGCTACGACCGGTTCGCCCGCTTCCTCGCCGCGCACGGCTATGCGGTGGTCGCCTCGGACCACCGCGGCCACGGAGCCACCGCCGAGTCGACGGGCGGGTTCGGCGTCGTGGGCGAGGAGGGCGACAGCTGGCGGGCGATCGTCTCGGACCTGCGCGCCATCGGCGACCGCGCCCGGGCCGCGCACCCCGGTGCGCCCCTGGTCCTGCTCGGCCACAGCATGGGTTCGATGCTGGCCCGCGACTGCGCCCAGGAGTACGGCGAGGAACTGGCCGGACTGATCCTCTCCGGGACCTTCCGCTCCCTGCCGGGGAGCGAGACCGAGGAGGCGCTGGCGGGCATCGCCGAGGAGATCGCGGATCGGGGCCGGACCGCCCCGTCCACCTTCATCCCCACCCTCTTCGCCTCGTTCAACGACCCGTACGAGTCGGTCCAGGACCGGACGGGCTTCGAGTGGCTTTCGCGCGACCCGGCGGAGGTGGCCGCGTACGTGGCGGACGAGCGGTGCGGCTTCGCGTTCAGCGCCGGGCTGTCCCTGGACTGGGTCCATGGCGTCCGTAAGATCAACGACCCGCGTCACCAGGCCCGTATCCCGGCCGCGCTGCCGGTGCATCTGGCGGTGGGCACCGAGGACCCGTGCAACCAGGGGATGACGCTCGTCTACGAACTCCTGGAGGACTTCCGCTACGGCGGCACGCGGGAGCTGAGCTGGAAGGGATACCAGGGGGCCCGGCACGAGATCCTCAACGAGACCAACCGGGACGAGGTCCAGCAGGACCTGCTGACCTGGCTGGAAAAGGACCTCTGAACCGTGGGCCGCCCGGCCCCGGCGGAACCACCGCCTCAGCGGAGGAAGCCGGAGATCCGCTCGCGCAAGGACGCCGGGTCCAGCCCCTGACCCGCGAGATGCTCGTCGATCGTGCCGTACCGCCGCAGCTCACGCCGGGGGATGCCCAGGCCGAGCACCCGATGCGGGCGATCGCCGAGCGCGTCGTTGACGGCGGCGGTCGAGGTGCCCGCGAGATACGGCTCGACGAGCACGACATCGCCCGCCGCCCCGGCACCTGCGTGCAGCGTCCGCGCGTCAAAGGGCCGCACCGTAGTGGCGTAGAGCACGGTCACATCCAGCCCCTCGACGGCCGTGAGCACACTGTCGAGCATGGGCCCGACCGCGATCACCACGCCGCCGCGCCCCTCCCGTACGGTCAGGAAGCGGCCGGGGGCGATGTCCCGCGGGGCGAGGTTGGAGTGCGCCGACAGCCGTACGTACACCGAGTCATCACCGGCGGCGGCCGCGTCCCGCAACAGGGTCTCGGCCTCGTCCGGATGGCCGGGCACATGGACGGTCCAGCCGTCGAGCGTGTCCAGCAGGGCCACATCGCCGGGAGCCATATGGGTATAGCCGCCCGCGGGCCAGTCGTATGAACCGGCCGCGCTCACCAGCACCCCGCCCACGCCCTGATGCCCGAAGTCCAGCTTGACCTGCTCAAAGGGCCGCTCGACCAGAAAGCTGGCGAAGGTGTGCAGAATTGGCCGCAACCCGGTCAGGGCCAGTCCACCGCCGACGCCGACCAGCAGCTGCTCGCGGATGCCGACGTTGATCACCCGGTCGGGATGCGCCTGGGCCGCGTCCGTGAAGCCGTCCTTACCGATCTCCGCCAGCACCACGGCCAGCCGGGGGTCGTCGTCGAGAAGGCGGGAGACGGTGGTGGCGTAACGCTCACGCATGGTGTCCATCGAAGACAGTTCCTCTCACGTGGAGAAAGAATTCAGACCTTGGCCTCGACCCGGGCCACCACGGCATGCGGCCGCCCCGGGTGCGGCTTGGTGTAGGCCTCGTACAGCGCCTGGTGATCACGCCCGTCCACGGTCGCCGTGGACCACCCCGCGGCCTCGAAGCGCGCGGCGATGCCCCCGGGCCGGCCATGGGTGGCGGAGGCGTTGTCGACAACGACCGTGTGCAGCCGCTCCAGTCCGACGGCCCCCGCGTAGGCGATCGCCTCGTGATTGCTGCCCTCGTCCAGCTCGGCGTCGCCGACGAGCACCCACACCGCCGCCCCGGAGAGCCCCTGCGCCCGCAACCCGAGCGCACTCCCCACGGCCAACGGCAACCCATGCCCGAGCGAGCCACTGCTGATCTCGGCACCCGGCACAAGCACCCGATCCGGATGGTGCCCCAGCGGCGACCCGTACGCCCCGAACCCCGGCAGCAGCGACTCGGGCAGAAACCCCTTGGCTGCGAGCACGGCGTAGTACGCCATCGGCCCGTGCCCCTTGGACAGCAGAAACCGATCCCGGCCCGGAGCATCCACGGCCTCCGGCGAGACCCGCAGCACCCGGTCGTAGAGCACCCAGACCACATCAAGCGTCGAGGTCGCGGCCGGCCCGTGCTTCTCGTCCCCGGTCATCAGACTCATCAGCCGAGGAAGATCGTCGTACCCCTGTGCGGTGTGAACGTCGGTGAAGGTCATAGACCGAGCCTGCAACTTAAACCAAACTTCAAGTCAACCCCCACTCTCCCTCCAACGCCGCCGCCCCGGCCCCCACCCGCTAACGCTGGGCAACCACCCCATCCCACCGAGCGACCACCCCAGCTGATCCCGCCGGACTCCCGATCTTCACCCGGGGGTGGCAGCAGCCACCCCCTGAGGTGCGGTATTGTTCTTCATGCGCGGTCGGCGAGGGAAAGCCCAAGCCGAACGAGCACCGGGACGTGGCGCAGCTTGGTAGCGCACTTGACTGGGGGTCAAGGGGTCGCAGGTTCAAATCCTGTCGTCCCGACCAGCGTTTTCGCAGGTCGGAGGCCGTTTTCTCAGAGATGGGAAAGCGGCCTTTTGCGTGTTGTAGTGGCTGGTGGTCGCATTGTGGTCGCGGTCGCTTGTTGGGGTCGGGATGCGGTGGGTGAAGTAGCGGTGATGGTGGGGGAGTAGGTCCGTTTCCAGAGGTGGTGGGGCCGGTTTCGGTGGTCGCGGTGTGGTCGCGGTCGCGGCCGGGGTGGCCAGTGTCGGCGGATGCCACCCGTGTGGCCGGTGTCGGCTTTGGTGAGTGCTGTGTCGATGGCTTCTACGGCGTCGCGGGCGGCTTGCCGGGTGAGGTGGGAGTAGATGTTGGCGGTGGTGGAGAGGGTGGAGTGCCGCAGGGTCTTGGAGACGGTGAGGAGGGGGATGCCTGCGGTGATGGGGACGGTCGCGGCGAGGTGGCGCAGGTCGTGCAGGGTGATGATGGGGACTTTGGCCTGGGCTGCGAGTCGTTTGAAGTGGCCCGGGACCAGGCCGGAGAACAGATCGTCGGGCTTCGGTGCAGCAGGGGTGAGTGGGGCCTGGTGTTGGAGGGCGGTTGCGACGCGTGGGGAGATGGCGACCCAGTTTTTGCTGCTGCGGGTTTTGGGGGTGGTGATGACGAGGCGGCTGTTGTTGATGGCGGAGAGGGCGTAGCGGACGTAGAGGACTTGTTCGTCGAGGTGGACGTCGGTCCAGTGGAGGCCGAGCGCTTCGCCTTTGCGCATGCCGGTGCCGATGAGGACTTCGACGAAATCGGCCATCAGGGGGTCGGCATCGTGGCAGTGACGCAGGAATCGGGCGGCTTCTTCTGGTGTCCAGATGGTGCGCTCGGCGGCCGGTGGGCGGGGGAGAACGGAGGACTTTGCGGGGTTGTGGACGAGACGGCGTTGGCGGACGGCGTGGCCGAGCGCGCTGGAGAGTGTGGCGAGGCAGCGGTGGAGGGTGACTCGGCCGCGGCCGGTGTTGAGTTGGGCGCGGGTGAAGCCGGCGATGTGGCGGTAGGCGAGGTCGTCGAGTCTGAGTGTGCCGAGTGCGGGGATGAGGTCGTGGGTGACGTAGTCGCGGTAGCGGACCAGGGTGGTCGGTTTGAGGGTGAGGGCTTGGCGTCGAGCCAGGTGGTGAGGTAGTCGGCGACGGTCTGGTTCGGATCGGCGTTGAAGCCACCGGCCTCGCCCTCGAGTAGCCGCCGCAGCGCGGACCGGGCGGCGTCTTCGGAGGGGAAGCCGCCGCGGCGGATGGTGGTGCGTTTGCCCGCAGGCGCGGGCAGGTCCACGGCGAAGGTCCAGGTGCCATGATCGCGATCGCCGGCGAGTTGGGGGCAGCGCGTGCCGAGCTGGTGATGCTGGGCGTCCCGGCAGCCGCAGCGCCGGTAGACACGGCCCCGGTCGGCAGAGGAGCGCATGATGATCGCCTCCCGAATGTGGAGCAAAGTGCCGACACACCCAGTTTGAACCGGGTGAGCTCACACATGCGACCACCCGGCCTGCAGAGCGCGTCTGACCTGCGGTGATCCCTTGTCGCGGCGACAAGTGCGGCGTGGGCCAGCCAGCGTTTGTATGGACAGGTTGAATGTGATGGTCAGGAAATAATGTGCCAAGCGGCTCAGGTGATCAAGATGGCGCGACGGTCCTCAGGCGCATCGCCGCGAACATGCTGGTCACGCAAATAAGCCAATCGGACGGCGGACCGTCACGCCTCAGTGCCCACCAAGTTCCGCACGTGCTCGTACACGATCAAACACGTCGCTCGTGCGAAGAGGTGTGGTGGCCAGCCGAAGGCTTCTCGTATGGGCGCTGGGTAGCTTGAAATCGCCCCCAAGCGCCGCGAGGCGCACGAATCACTCTTGACGCTGTGCCTTTATGTTGGATCTACTTCGCCGCACATATGAAGATTCTGTGACTCCGGGGTGGGGACTGTGGGGTTGAGGTGGAGCTGTCGCGTGCGCGACGGTGGGATGAGTGCGGCCCGTCGCACCGTCGCGGGGGCGTCTGCCGCGGCGATCGTCGCCGTATCGCTGGTCTTGTTACCGGTTGCACCTGCGGGTGCGTTACCCGTGGCACAAGCGCTGAGTGCATCGGAGCGAGCAGTTGCAACGGGCGAGCCGGTGGAGGTGACTGCCCAGCGAGCCGAGTACTCGCAGACGTTCGCAAACCCGGACGGGACGTTCACGCTGGAGCAGTCCTCGGTCCCGCAGCGCGTGAGAGCGGACGACGGATCATGGCGCGATGTGGACACCACGCTGGAGCGCCGCTCCGACGGCAGTGTCGGGCCCAAGAGCGTGGTGGTCGACCTGGCGTTCTCCGGGGGTGGTGACGCCAAGGACCTCCTGCGTCTGGGAACGGCTGGTAAGACGATTCGGCTTTCATGGCCTGGGCGGCAGCTTCCTGCGCCGAGGCTGGACGGGTCCACTGCCACGTATCCCGATGTGCTGGACGGAGTGGACCTTCAGCTGACAGCGACAGCAGAGGGGTATCGACAGGTTCTCGTCGTGCGGACGGCTCAGGCGGCCACCAATCCCGACCTTGAGCAGATCAAGTTGTCGGTTTCCGGGGTCGGGCTCGAAGCCGCTCCCGGCGCGGGGGGCGGGCTGCGCGCGATGGACGATGACGGCAACGCGGTGTTCAAGGGCCCGGCCGGTCAGATGTGGGACTCGGCGGGAGGTGCCGAGGGCCTCGCCGCGGACGGTCCGAAAGTCCCGAAAGCCCGGGTGACGACGGCACCGGACGAGAGAGGTCCGCAAACACGGCCCGGCGATGGTGATGCCAGCGCAGTACTGCCCGTCACAGTGCGGGACGGTGCGGTGATCGTGAAGCCGGACCTCGGGTTGCTGCGCGGGGGCAAGACTGTCTACCCGGTCTACATCGATCCGCCAGTCGGCCTCGGCGCCTCTGAGCGCACCAAGCTCTCGTCCGACGGGGACAGATTCTGGCAGTTCGACGGCAGCCTCGGGGTCGGCAAGTGCGGCAGTGCCAACGGCTACTCCTGCGGGGCCGGCTACGTGGACCGGATGTACTTCGAGTTCGCGCCCTCGAAGCTCGTCGGGAAGTACGTGCTGGATGCGACCTTCCGCGCCCACGAGACATGGTCATTCGATTGCGATCCGCACTGGGTGGACTTGGAGCGCACCGACAACATCTCCGAGGGCACACGCTGGCCGGGTCCCAAGCAACTCGATCAGATGGGCGACCGCTACGTTTCCGCCGGGCGTGGCAAGAATTGCAGTCCGGAACAGCCCGACGCCTGGATCGAGTTCAACGACAACCCCGACGAGTCGGACGAGAACCTCGCGAGCACGGTCAGGTCCTTCGCCGACGGCAAGATCTCTCGGCTCACGCTGATGCTGCGTGCGAAGGACGAATCAGACGCCACCGCATGGAAGCGATTCGAGGACAACGCGACCCTGAAGGTCACCTACGTTCCCAGACCCGGTGTGCCCACCTCGGTGGGGGTGATTCCGGGGGACGGGACCTCCGGTTACTGCAAGACGTCCTCCTCGGATCCGCTGGTCGTCACCCGCAAGGATCCGATGGTCCAGGCACGCGTCCAGACGAGAACGCAACCGAAGAGCGGCGAGGACAAGGGCTCGCTCCAGGCCGAGTTCTGGATGGAGCGCAAACAGGACGACGGGGCATGGGACAAGGTGTGGAGCGGCTACCGACCGGACAGCGGCTGGGACCCGGACGGCACCTTGGAGAAGATGCGCACAACGGACCGGGCCGACGGTGGTTTGTACCGCTACAAGGCGCGGACGCAGTCGCACTGGGCTTACAGCGGCAAGTCGGGTGATCTGTTCTCGTCCTACTCCTCCTGGTGCTACCTGAAGATCGACTCCACCGCTCCGAAGGCACCGCAGATCACGGCGGGCAAGCCCTACACCGAGTGCCTGCCGAACCAGTGCGTGGGGATGGGCGGTCCCGGTGTGGCCGGCACGTTCTCCGTCAAGCCGAACGCCGTCGATACGGACATCACCGGCTATCGCTGGCGGTTGCTGACCACGACGGCCGCGAACACCAAACAGAGCGCCGGAGCACGGGTCACCTTGAATGTCACTCCGCCACTGTCCGGGACCCAGGTGCTGTCCGTGGAGGCCAAGGACGTACGCAATCGCTGGGGTACCCCCGCGGAGTTCACCTTCGCGGTGGCGCCGGCCGCGGGCCCTGTGGGCCGATGGCACTTCGCGGACGGGGCACCGGGTTCCGGTGTGACCAAGGCCGTCGACAGCGCCACGGAGGGGACCCGTCATGACGCCACCCTCCACGACGAGGCGGGAACGGGCTGGTCGACCTTCGGGCGGCGGGGCGACGCCGACTATTCGCTGTGGCTGAACGACTCCTCGGCCACCAGCGGATATGCCGCCACATCCACGGCGGCAGTGAACACCCAGGACTCATTCACCGTCTCGACCTGGGCGTACCTCACCGACTCCACCGAGAACAGGGTGGTGCTGACCGAGCCGGGAGAGGACGGCTCCGGCTTCACCCTGTACTACTCCTCCACGTACAAGAAGTGGATCTTCAACCGTACGGACAAGGACCGCAACGACCCCACATACATCCGCTCCTTCGCCAACGCGCAGAACCCTCCGCTCAAGGTCTGGACACATCTGGCCGGAGTCTTCGACACCAAGGGCGATACCGACAAGTCGAATGACACCATCCAGCTGTTCGTCAACGGGCGGCCACAAGGCGACCCTGTGGTGCTGTCGAAAGCGGCGGCCGGTTACGAGCCGTGGACCGCGAACCGTGGCCTCCAGTTCGGCCGGTCCAAGGTGGGTGGTACGTACGGTGAGTACTTCCACGGTCGCATCGACGAAACGGCCCTCTGGCAGCGCGTGCTGACCACAGAGGAGATCCGCACAGAGGCCCGGCTGATGGGAAGCGAGGCGCCGCCCAACGAGCTGGTGGCCATGTGGGACGCCTCCGCGGCAAAGGGAACGGAGATCACCGAAGGCACTCCGTACCCCGCAGCCGCGATGAAGCTGTCCTCCACTGGGGCGACACTGAACGAAGACGACAACGCGCTCCTCCTGGACGGAACCTCCGGCTACGCCTCCACGACGGGGCCGGTGCTCGACGAGAACGGTTCGTTCACGGCCTCGGCCCGCGTACGCCTCGACAGTGCCAAGCTCTCCGGCAAGCCCATCGGCTACGAAGCCCAGGTGACCGGGCAGCGGACGGGCACCGAATCCTCCTGGGCGCTGTGGGTGACCAAGCCGGCGGAAGACACCTATCGATGGCGCTTCACCCGCACAAGCGTCGATGGCACCGGCAAGGCGACCCAGAGCGCTTCCGTACCCGGAGAGGAAAACGCCGAGCTGGACACCTGGGTGCAGGTGACGGGGGTCTTCGACGCCCAGGAGGCCCGGGAATGGACCGACCCGGACGACCCGGAGAAGACCGAGACCCGGTACGGGAAAGTGCACCTGTACGTCGGGGATTCCGACCAGGAGCCTCTGGACCGGGCCGGTTTCACGGCCGAACAGCAAGGCACCGGTGAGCTGGCCCTGGGCCGGGGGACTGGGGGCGGCAGCACGGCCCACTATCTGCCCGGGGCCGTGGAGGAGCTGAGGATCTGGGCGGGAGCCATGAGCGCCGAACAGGTTCGCTCGCAGGTCCTGGATGCCGGACCACTGGAGAACTCGTGATAGCCGGCCGCCGTGGCGGACGGCCGACGAGGCGGGACAACGAGCGCGGTGCGGACCGCACGCGATGGGATGGGGAGTGAAACGGATCGTGTCGGCCCGTGTCTTAGTCAGAAGTAGAGCGCGGAGAGACCGCTGGCTGGGGCGCGTCGCCGCGGTGGCCGGCTTGTCGCTGGTGCCGGGACTGCTGTCACCGGTCACGTTCGAGTCAGAAGCCAAAGGGCTTGGCAGACCCAAGCTGGAGGCCCCGCGGGCGGACGAGGTCATACCCCTCTCTCCGAAGACGGACCGCAGGACTGCCGCCCTGGTGAAGGAGAGCGAGGCGGCAGACCGTTCGGCCGCTGAGGCGGCGCGCCGCGACCAGGCCAGGAAGGTGACCTGGCCGAAGGCCGGTACCGCGCGCTTGGCGTTATCCGGCAGTGGCTCGGCCACGGCCCGGCCGGGTGGCCTGCCGGTCACCCTCGGTACGGTGGGCAGGAAGGCCCAGGGCAGGAAGGCCCACGCCACTCCCAGTCTGAGCGTCCAGGTGATGGACGAAGGCCGAGCCCGGAAGGCCGGGGTCAAGGGCGTGCTTCTGAAGGCCGTCGCCTCGGCCAAGGGGGGTAGCACGAAGCTCGGCATCAGCTACGCGGGCTTCGCCGCGGCATACGGCGGTGACTGGGCCGGACGTCTGACCCTCGTGCAGCTACCGGCGTGCGCGCTGACGACACCACAGAAGGCCGTCTGCCGTACGCAGAGCCCCCTTCGGGCGGTCAACAAGCGGCACAAGGAACAGCTCTCCACACCGCTCACCTTCGCCGCGAGGCCGGGCGGCGAGGTGAAGGTCCTGGCGGTGGCCGCCGCCGCCAAATCCGGCGGTGGCGACTACAAGGCGACGCCGCTTTCCGCCTCGTCCACGTGGGAGTCGGGTGGCTCCTCGGGCTCCTTCACATGGACGTATCCGCTGGGCATGCCTCCGGCAGCGGCCGGGCCCGCACCGGATCTGTCGATCTCGTACGACTCCGGCAGCGTCGACGGACGAACGGCGAACACCAACAACCAGGGCTCCTGGATCGGTGAGGGATTCGATCTCACCTCGTCGTACATCGAGCGCAAGTACGGCAGTTGCAACGACGACGGACAGGACGACAAGTTCGATCTGTGCTGGAAGTACGACAACGCCTCGCTCGTGCTCAACGGCAAGGCGACGGAACTGGTGAAGGACGACACCAGCGGCACGTGGCGGCTGAAGAACGACGACGCCTCCACCGTCCAGCACTCCACCGGTGCCGACAACGGAGACGACAACGGCGAGTACTGGACCGTCACCACGGGCGACGGCAGCAAGTACGTCTTCGGACTCAACAAGCTGGACGGCGCGGCCGCGGACGACCGCACGGCGTCGGTCTGGACGGTGCCGGTCTTCGGCGACGACGAGGGAGAGCCTGGCTACTCCTCGGGCTCGTCCTTCGGTGAGCGTGACAAGAAGCAGGCGTGGCGCTGGAACCTCGACTACGTCGAGGACACCCACAACAACGCCATGACGTACTGGTACAACGCCGAGCACAACAACTACGCCAAGAACGGCAAGGACGACCCCGGCACCGACTACATACGCGGCGGCTATCTCAGGGAGATCCGCTACGGGCAGCGCGCCGATGCTCTGTTCTCCGCGACCCCCTCTGCCTCGAACAAGGTCACGTTCACCGTCGCGGAACGCTGCATGGCCTCCGGTACAGGCTGTGACTCGCTGAACGAGGATCACCGTGACAACTGGCCGGACGTGCCCTTCGACGCGGTGTGCAAGGACGGTGACAAGTGCACCGGAAACGTCGGCCCTTCCTTCTTCACGCGCAAGCGCCTGACGGACATCACCACGTACTTCTGGAACGTGGCCGCTGCCACACCCGGTTATGAACCCGTCGACTCCTGGGCGCTCAAGCAGACCTATCTCGACCCGGGCGACACGGGCGACTCGTCCGATCAGTCCTTGTGGCTGGACGAGATCAAGCGCACCGGCAAGCGCGGCAGTGACATCTCTCTGGACCCGGTGAAGTTCACTCACACCTGGCTCACGAACCGTGTGGACGGTGCGACGGACGACATTCTGTCGCTGGACAAGCCACGGGTGAAGACCATCACCTCCGAGGCCGGTGCCCAGACCGTCGTCGACTACGCGGAAGCCGACTGCGTCGCGGGCCGGACGATGCCGAAGGCGGATGAGAACACCAAGCGCTGCTTCCCGGTCTACTGGTCACCCAACGGTGCGGCCGATCCGCAACTCGACTGGTTTCAGAAGTATCCGGTGACCGGTGTGCGGACCACCGACCCCAAGGGCGGCTCCGAAGCCGTTGCCCACTCCTACACGTACGAGGGAGGCGCGGCCTGGCACTACAACGACGACCCGATGACGCCGGCGAAGCAACGCACCTGGTCCGAGTGGCGAGGTTACGGCAAGGTCATCCACCGAACCGGCGCAGGCGACAGTACGCAGTCCAGGGCCGTCACCGTCTACATGCGCGGCATGGACGGCGACCGCGTATTGAATTCCGACGGCAAGAGCGTCGATCCGGACAAGCGGAAAACGGTCACGGTCAAGGGAGTCACGGCCGCCGAGATCACCGACTCCGACCCGTACGCCGGTTTCACACGGGAGTCGGTGACCTACAACGGCGACGCCGAGGTGTCCGGCAGCATCAGCGACCCGTGGTCCAGGCGCACCGCCACCCAGCACAAGTCCTACGCGGACACCGAGGCATACTACGTTCGGACCAGGGCCACCCACGATCGCACCAGGATCACCAGCGGCATCAGCCCGGTGGACAGGGTCCGCACCCAGACCACCACCTACGACGACTTCGGGATGCCCGCCACCGTCGAGGACAGCGGTGACGACGCGGTCAGTGGTGACGAGACCTGCACCCGCAACTGGTACGCACGCAACGACAAGGCGGGCATCAGCTCACTGATCGCGCGCGCCCAGACCGTGTCGCGGAAGTGCTCGGTCACGGCCGCTGACCTCGATCTTCCCGCTGACTCCTCGCGTCGCGGTGACGTCGTCTCTGATGTGGCCACCGCGTACGACAGCACCACCTGGTCGGAGGACCAGACCCCCACCCGAGGAGAAATCCGCTGGACCGGCCGTGCCAAGGGCTACGCCGACAGCAACGACCCCAGCTGGCAGAAGGTCGAGACCACGACCTACGACACGCTGGGGCGGCCGAAGACTGTCAAGGACGCTCTCGACCGCACCACCGCCACCACCGCCTACGCGCCCGAGACGGCCGGTCCGCTGACCTCCACCGTGGCCGCCGATGCCAGGGGCTTCTCGACCATCACCACGGTCGATCCGGCGCGGGGTTCGCCGCTCAAGGTCACCGACCCCAACAAGAAGATCACCGAGACCGAGTACGACAGCCTCGGCCGGGTGACCAAGGTGTGGCTGCCCAACCGGTCCAGTGCCGTCAAGGAGAAGCCCAACTACGTATACGGCTACAAGGTCACCAACGCATCCCTCCCGTGGATCTCCACGGGCACACTCAAGGGCGACGGCTCCGGGTACAACACCACCTACGAGATCTTCGACAGCCTGCTGCGCCCCCGTCAGACGCAGGAGCCCTCGCCGGTCGGCGGGCGGGTCATCGCGCAGACGCTGTACGACGACCGTGGTCTGGCCGTCTCTTCGCAAGCCGACATCTGGGACGAGAAGAACGGGCCGTCGGGCGAGGCGGTGGAAACCGACGGCGGTCAGGCACCCACCCAGACCGACACGAAGTACGACGGCGCCGGCCGCCCGGTCCAGGCGGTCACCAAGGTCCGCGGCGCCGACCGCTGGACCACGACGACCACCTACACCGGTGACACCGCCGCGACCACCGCCCCGGCGGGCGGGTCAGCCGTCGCCGAGGTCACCAACGCCCTGGGGCGGGTCACCGAGCGGCGTGAGTACCCGGGCACCAGCCCGACCGGCACGAAGTACACGACCACGAAGTTCACCTACACACCGGACGGCGACCAGAAGACCATCGCCGGCCCGGACAACGCCACATGGACCTACACCTACGACCTCTTCGGCCGGCTGAGCACGGCTGACGACCCCGACAAGGGCAAGACGTCCACGCACTACGACGAGCTCGACCACATCAGCTCCACGGACGACGCGAACAAGAACACCCTGCTGTACGAGTACGACGAACTCGGCCGCAGAACCGGCATGTGGCAGTCCTCCAAGACGGCCGCCAACAAGCTGGCGTCCTGGACCTTCGACACCGCCGCAATGGGGCAGCAGGACTCGGCGACCCGCTATGAAGGCGGCGTCGACGGCAAGGCGTACACCCGTAAAGTCACGAAATACAACAGCCTGTACCAGCCGACCAGCTCCCAGCTCCTCCTGCCGGGGAACGACCCGCTCGTACAGGCCGGCGTACCCTCCACACTGGCCTTCTCCACCGACTACAGGCTCGACGGCACGGTCAAGAAGACCGGAGAGCCGGCCGTGGGTGGGCTGTCGGGCGAGTCGGTCTCCTATACCTACAACGCGACCGGTCAGCAGCTCACCGCCACGGGCGCTTCCAGTTATCTGCTGGAAGCCGTCTATTCCCCTGTCGGGGACCTGCGCCAGTTGGAGCTGGGAACATCCCCCGCCTCGGACAGCAAGAAGCTGTACACGAGCTATGAGTACGAGGACGGGACCCGACGCCTGACCCGCGGCTTCACACGTGATGAGACCTACGGATACCTGCTGCAGGACCTGAAGTACACGCAGGATGACGCCGGGAACGTGACGTCGATCTTCGACAGCACGAACCTCGGCGGTACCGGCAAGGCCGACTACCAATGCTTCGGCTACGACGGCTACCGGCGCCTGGCCGAGGCGTGGACACCGAAGGCGGCGGACTGCGCGGATTCCGGCCGGACCACCGCGAACCTCGGCGGCGCCGCCCCGTACTGGACGTCCTACACCTACAACGTGGCGGGCCAGCGAGAATCCGAGACCCGGCACGCGGTAGCGGGCGATACGACGACAACCTACGCGTACGGCACGGCCAAGGGGCAGCCGCACCCATTGGCCGGGACCCGCACGACCAAGCCGGGAAGCACACCACCCGCAACGGCCGCGTACACATACGACGCCGCAGGCAACACGACCACACGGCCGGGCACCCAGGCCGAACAGACCCTGGCCTGGAACACGGAAGGCAGACTCGCGGCCTCCTCAGAACCTGCGAAGGGCGGGAAGGCGGCCACGGGGACCGGCTACCTCTACGACGCCGACGGCGAGCTCCTCATCCGCCGTGCCACGACGGCTGACGGGGACACGGTCCTCTACCTGGGCGCCACCGAGGTCCGTCTCACTGCCCAGGGCTCGGCGAAGACCTTGACCGGCACCCGCTATTACACCGGCGCCGGGCAGACCATCGCGGAGCGCACCGGCGCAAAGGGCCAGTCCACCACGGAGCTGACCTTCCTCGCCGCCGACCACCACGGCACCGGCACCCTGGCCGTCGACGTCGGTACCCGTGCGGTCACCAAGCGCTACACCACCCCCTTCGGCGCTCCGCGCGGTACCAAGCCCACCACATGGCCGGACGACAAGGCGTTCCTCGGCAAGCCGGCCGACGGCGTCACCGGCCTCACCCACATCGGCGCCCGCGAATACGACCCCGTCACCGGCCAATTCCTCAGCCTCGACCCGCTCCTCACCCCCGATCAGGGGCAGTCCCTCAACGGCTACAGCTATGCCAACCAGAATCCGGTCACTGACTCGGATCCCACGGGCCTCTGTGTAGACCCCGGCAACGGGCACTGCATGCCGACCAACGGCGGAGACGCAGGTAAAGACGCCCCACCGGAGAACCACTACCCCAGCGGTGGTGGTCGGCACCATGGCGGCGGCGGCGGTGGCGGAGGCGGCGGTGGTGGGGGTGGGGGCACGGCGTCCACTTCAGCTTCCTACCCGACGCCCATGCCCAGTCCGGGACCTCCACCTGTGCCCGGCCCCTATCACGATGAGAAAGCCGGCACGGGACTGTTCAGTGCCTTAAAACTGGCGGTGGACTTCTTCGGCCCGGACACATCGGAATGGAAGAGGTGCGGAGACTTCAAACTCTCCGGATGTCTTTGGGCTGCGGCTGATCTGCCGGGCCCGGGGAAGGCCCTCAAGGGCGTCAAGATCTGGAAGAAGGCACGGAAGGCCGAGAAGAAGGCTGACGATGCGGTCGACACAGCCGAGAAGGTGGTCGAGAAGTGTCACAGCTTCACCGAAGAAACCCAGGTCGAACTCGCAGACGGCGGCCACAGTGACATCGAGGACATCAAGGTCGGCGATAAGGTTCTCGCCACCGATCCCGAAACCGGGAAGAGCGAGGCCCGCCCGGTCGTTGCGACGATCGTCACCAACGATGACAAGGACTTCACCGACCTCACAGTGAAGACCGGTGACCGACCCGCGTCGATCATCGCCACCGACACCCACCCGTTCTGGGTAACGAGCGAGGCCCGCTGGGTGGACGCCGGCGACGTCATCACCGGAATGCGGCTCCGCACGGACAAGGGCGAGGCCGTGACGGTTGTCTCCGTGCGTCACTTCACGAAGCTGCAACGCACCTACGACCTCACAGTCAGTAGAACCCACACGTACTATGTGCTGGCGGGGCCTACGCCGGTCCTCGTTCACAACAGCAACTGCGGCATTCGCCAACACGACAAAGCCCGCGGCGCTGCCGGTGTCGATGAAATGACAGAGACGTTTGAGGAGTTCTACAACAAGTCTGATATCTACAGCGAGAGCTACGGGAATGGACTTGATTTGTGGACCCCTTACGGCAGGCGTCAAGTGGATATCGCGGTCAGGAATCCAGACGGAAACCTTCACCTTTATGAGGTGAAGGTGAATAAATCGAATTACACCAGGGGTCAGCGAAGGAAGGACGAATGGCTAGCGAAGACGTACGGGTTTGAAACCTCGGTCGTCCGGCGCGGTACAGAGTGTCCAATCTGCAACCCCTAACCTGAGAGGATGGCCTGTGAGTAGCGACTTCGCCTTCTGGAAGCGCTCTGCCGGGGACCCTGAGGAAGTCTTCGACAACCTTGCTGAGGGCGACACCGGCGACCTTATCGTGAGCCCTGACGTATTGCGGTTCCGGGAGGAGTTGCTGACTAGGTGGCCAGATGTGGGCGACGTTCTGGAGCCGTCTCGATTCGACCTGGAAGAGGAACCGGATGACGCCGGAAAGTACGTCCTCCTGACCCTCTCGGTTCGCCAACTGGATTATCTCCCTGAGATTCTTGACATGGCGAAGAGGAACGGCCTCGTCGGATTCAGTGGAGTGGCGGGCGAGCCGATTTAGGCTTCCGATTCACTGCGCATCCAAGCGCAAAGATGCGGCCCCTGTCGGTGTCGCCGACAGGGGCCGTTCTGCGGCTTGACGGCAGTAGATGACGGCAACGGCGGCGGACACCAGGTGTCCTGCGCCGTTCAGAAATCTGTCGCTGCAGGTCAGGCCGCGTGTCTGTACTCGTTGATCAGGCCGCCGAGGACGCGAGTCTGGAGCAGTCGTCGCGGAGTGCTCGAGTCGGTCAATGGTGCGGTCCGGCTGTCGGTAAGAGGCGGACGTTGCTCTCGAGCCTGATGGGGGCGATGGCCGTTGTAGTGCCGGGCGTAGACATCGAGGACGTGGCGAGCGTGGGTCTCGTTCCAGATCAGCACGTGATCGAGGAGTTCACGCCGCAGTGTCCCGATGACTCTCTCGCAGTGCGCGTTCATCCACGGGGCCCGCGGGGCGGTCCTGACGGTTTCGATGCCCTCAGCTTCGAAGACCGCGTCGAAGGATTCTGTGTACTTGCTGTCCCGGTCGCGGATCAAGAAGCGCAGACTCGAGGCGCACGTCCACCTCAAGAGCAAGGTTGCGGGCCTGCTGGGCCGTCCACTGCGCAGTCGGATGAGCGGTGACGCCGGCGATGTGGAGGCGGCGCGTGCCATGCTCAAGGAAGACCAGCGCGTAGACCCGGCGAAGGCTTGCCAGGTCGATGTGCAGGAAGTCGCAGGCGATGATGGCCTCGGCCTGGGAGGTCAGGAACTCGCGCCATGTCGGCCCGCCGCGGCGGGGAGCCGGATCGACACCAGCTGCCGTCAAGATCTTCCAGACGGTAGAGGCGCCGATCCTGTGGCCCAGCCGGGCGAGTTCCCCCTGGATCCTGCGGCATCCCCAGCGCGGGTTCTCCCGCGCCAGCCGCAGCACCAACTCCTTCACAACTTCCACTGTCGCCGGCCGGCCCGGCCTGGTCCGGCACTCGCTGTAGTCCCACCTGCGTGCAACGAGACGCCGATGCCAACGGAGCAACGTCCCTGGCGTAACAGGGAACACTTGCGCCCAGCGACACCGGGGTATCAGCGAGGACAATGCCGCGAACCACAACCGGTCCGCCCACTGATACCGCACCGGACTCGCAAGTTGCCTGCGCAGCACCGCGTTCTCGTGCTGGAGCACGAGCAATTCAGCATCTCTGGACGTCCGCCGACGCAGCAACACCGCAGGAACCGAGAGCAGCTTCCGTGTGACCTGATACACCAGTGACACGATCACCTGGACATGGTCCCAGCAGCCCGCTGATCCCGCCAGACCGCCTACGACCTGCAACGACGCATTCCTGAACGGCACAGGGTCGTCACGGCACCCGTCGGTCGTACTGAGGGCGTTGCCCAGGGCGTCGATGGCTTGGCGTTGGAGGCGGAGTCGGACGTGGGCGTAGACGCCGGCGGTGACGCCGATGTGGGCGTGGCCGAGCCTGTGGGGATCCGAAGCAGGGCCGCCGCACTCACCTGCGAACTTATCCGGCCCTTTCATACTCATTGATAAGTCCTCCGAGGACGGGTCGACGCTTGATCCGTTCTTGCGAGAGGTCGGCGATGGGATGGTCGGGTCGGGGCGGTTTGAGTTGGCGTCCGCGGTGGGGTCTTCGCCCGTTGTAGTGGCGGGCGTATTCGTCCAGCACGATGCGAAGGTGGCGCTGGCCGAGGATGAGCATGCGATCAGTAACCTCGGAGCGGACGGTGCGTACGAATCGTTCCGCGTACGCGTTCGCGCGGGGGCTGCGCGGAGGGATCTTCACGACCGTGATGCCGGCGCTGGCGAGGACGGCGTCGAACGCATCGGTGAACTGCCCGGCCCGATCCCGCACCAGGACCGTGAACTCGGAGGCTCGGTCGCCCAGTTTCATCAGGAGGTTGCGTGCCTGCTGGGTGGTCCAGGGGCCGTCGGGATGCGAGGTGGTGCCCAGGATGTGTACGTAGCGGGTGCCGACCTCGATCGCGAAGAACACGTAAAGGCGTCGCAGGGTGAGGGCGCAGTCGATGTGGAAGAAGTCGACGGCGAGCATGGTCGATGCCTGGGTATGCAGGAACTGTCGTGTGGGTGCCGGAATCTGTGTCACCCTATGCGACCTGCGAGTATTCGTGGATAAGGCCGCCGAGTCGATCGCGTGGATTGCTGCGAGTGTGGTCCCTGGCGATGGGCGGCTCGGGGTCGGTGAGTCGGTCTGGTGCCCGTTGTCCGAGGGATCGGTGCGGTCGGTGTCTGTTGTAGTGCTCCGCGTACTCGCCGACGACGAGGCGCAGGTGGCGCTCTCCGGTGATCAGGACGCGGTCGGTTGCCTCGCGTCGGCATGATCCGATCCAGCGTTCCGCGATGGCGTTCATCCGGGGCACTTGGGGCAGTGTCGGGCCGGTCGGGTGCCGGGTGACGCTGGCGATGTGCACGCGGCGGGTGCTGTGGTCGATGAAGAACAGCACGAATCAGCGCCGCAGGAAGACCGTGTCGATGTGGAAGAGGCCGGTGGCCACGATGGCGGAGGCCTGGGCTTTGAGGAAGGCGGGCCAGGACTGGTTGGTGCGCTGGGGTGCGGGGTCGATCCCGGCCTTCTGCAAGATCTCCCAGACGGTCGAGGCGCCGATTTTGCGTCCCAGGCCGAGCAGTTCGCCGTGGATCCGTCGATATCCCCACCCCGGGTTCTCCCGCGCAAGGCGCAGGACCAGATGCCGCAGTGCTTCCGGCTTCGGCGGTCGGCCCGGACGGCGGTGTGGATAGGTCCACTTCCGGGCCACAAGGCGTGCGTGCCGGCGCAGGACCGACCGTCGAGTGACCAGCAACACCAGCTGTGTACGCTGCTGCGTGTTCACCATCCGGAGCAGCGCTGCCATGACAGCCCGATCGCTCCAGGAAAGTTGAGGTCGTGGCTGGGTGCGTTGCGCGACACCGAGCTGGTGCCGGAGGATCAAGATCTCGACGTCTTTCGCCGCACCCGACCGGGCAGCAGCGCAAGCCATTGGAAGAGCTGACACGCGGGCTGATAGAGCAGACGTATCGCCACGACCCAGCATGATGCCGCAGCCCCCGTCAGCTCCTGCGCTCTGGAAGATCCGAAGCCGCAGGTCACCCCGGGTGACAGATTTTCCGGCACCCGCAGGGTTGCAGATTCAAATCCTGTCACCCCGACGGTGTAGAGGGTCTTCGCAGGTCAACGTGCGACGACCGTCGGGACTCGGTGCACCCGCTCCGATCCGGGCTGATGGCTTCTCGGCAAGCACAGTCGCATGAACTGCACACCCGAGGCATCGAGTCCCCCTGGATCCTCGGCGGCCTCAACAACGACGCTGGAACGAGAGCAACGTCATCCGTACCAGGTGATGTTGCAGATATAGATGCAGTGATGGCGTGGTACTGAGAGGAAGCTGATGAAGCCGCGTCCGCCGAGAATGTCGAATTCTCGGAGTCCGCCTTCTCGGTCGAGGGGCCGACCCACCTTTGCCGCGTCGACTCCAAGCGCGGCGAGTTCGGTCGCCAGTCGCTCGACCTCTGCTACGACACCTGGCGCAAGTCCGTCGGCGACGTACTCCTCACTCGGGTTGTACTCCCAGGTCCAGTCGGTCACAGCCCCGCCTCGGCCTCCGCGGCCTTACGGATCTGCTGAATTTCGTGGATGGCTGCCGTCGGGTCCTGTTCGGCCATATCGACGATCTGCTCGAGTTCACGGAGGCGGGCGGCGCGTTCCGGGTGCCGCTCGATGGCGACGAACACGGCCCATGAGTGGACGAAAGCCCGCAGGGGCGCGAGGCTCTGTGTCTGCTGTGCGTTTGTAGTCGCCTCGAACAGGTGCTGAGTGAGCGCAGGGACTCTGCTGGGAGCGATCCGGGCGACAGCCGTGCGCAGTGCGTCAGGGGCGAGGTCGGGCATGGGGATCAGGGGTCCATACGGGCCGTCTGGCTGCGCACTCACGATGACCTCCTGTGCAGGGTTACTCGTCGTACCCTATCGTGCGGGCGCGGTAGCTGTGGGAGACCCTTGTCCGCTCCGCAAGCCGTCGCATGGCGTGGCTGTTGCTATGGGGGAGTGGCTGATTGCAGCGTTCTCCGTAGGCGCGCAAGGACGCGGTACGGTTCTGAACCGAGCGCTACGGTGCGGTACGGATGGTTGCGGAGAGTCGCCACGCCGCTGGGGGTCAAGGGGTCGCAGGTTCAAATCCTGTCGTCCCGACCAGCATCATCGCAGGTCGGAGGCCGTTTCCGCGGGTAGCGGGGACGGCCTTAACCGTTTCCGGGCTGGGAGCAAGTGGGAGCCCTCTGGGAGCCCTCGTGCTCCCAACTCGCAGACGTGTCAACGGTGCCCGATTCGTCCGTCACCCGATCCGGTAGACGTGCGGTGCCGTACCGCGCTCCTATGCGCCGTTGTCAACCACAGGGCACCAAGGTCACCCCACCGCTATGGATGCTCTCGGCATCGAGAGGCATAAGGACCCCTTGTCGGCGCTCGACCCTGCGTTTGCCGAATATCTTGTCCGTGCAGGTCACGCGGCATGTCTGTATTCGTGGAGGATGCCGCCAAGGCGGTCGTGGCGTCGTATGTCGAGGTCGTTTAGCTTGTCGGGATCGTCGATTGGTGTGGGCAGTGGGTGTAGCGGTCGGGCGTTCGCGATGCCCTGGTGCGGTCGGTGGGAGTTGTAGAACTGCTCGAACTCTCGTAGGGCGTGGAGGAGGTGGCGCTGGTTCCAGATCAAGGTCCGTTGCAGGAGTTCGTGTCTGCAGGTCTGCACCCACCTTTCCATGATCGAGTTCATTCTCGGCATCTGGATGCCGGTGAGGACGACCTCGATCCCTGTGTCCTTGAGGACGGCGTCGAACAGTCCGGGGAACTTCCTGTCCCTGTCCCGGATCATGAATCGTGCCCGGCAGCCTACGTCCTCGAGATCCATGACCAGGTTCTTCGCCGCTTGGGTTACCCATGAGGTGGTCGGGTGTGCGGTGGCGCCCAGGACCCGGATGCGGCGACTGCTGTGTTCGATCACCGCGAGTACGTACATCCGCGCGCCGGACAAGGTGACCGCCTCAAAGAAGTCACAGGCCAGGAGGGCGTCGGCTTGGGAACGCAGGAAGTCGGCCCACGTGCTGGAGCTCCGGCCGGGCGCCGGATCGATGCCGGCATCCTTAAGGATCTTCCAGACGGTCGACGCAGCCACCTTCACTCCCGGCACGAGCAGCTCGCCATGAAGGCGCCTGTAGCCCCAGCTTGGATTCTCTCTCGCCAGACGCAGCACCAGAATCCGGATGGAGCGCACGGTACGTGGGCGACCGGGTCGCTTGGGCCGCGTTAAGGCGGCATGACGGCGCTTGGAGAGGTCGCGGTGCCAGCGCAGCACCGTGTCAGGACGCACGAGCAGCCGCACCTGCCGCAGAACGGGCAACGGTAGCCGGTGCAGCAGCGCCGCCAGGAACGCCCGGTCGCCCGGAGTGAACCGTACTCGGGCACCACCGAGTTGGCGTTCGAGCACCGTGATCTGATGGCGGAGGGCCAGGATCTCCGCATCCTTGTCCCGGTCGCTCATCGGCAGCAGACGCAGCAGCGCGAGCGCGTTGGTCACTCCCAGGTAGGCCAGTCGCAGCAGCACGGTCGATCATCATGCCGCGTCGACTACCGGCTACGCGACAGCGCCTACTCGAGCGACGAGGCCGACGACCGTCAGTCCAGGTGCAGGCTTCCGACCAGGGCGGATGCCATTCTCGGCAAGCGCAACGTTGAGCTCGCAGGCCAGCATCGTGGGGGAGAGTTCGGGGTCGGCGAGGTGGCGGTCCGCGAGGTCCTTCGTGGCCTGGGCGAGTGGGGGTGCCAGCCGGGGTTCCACATCGTCGAACCGGCCCCTGGCCACCGCTTTGGTCAGCTCGATCAGGGCGCTGTGGGCGGCGTGGACACCGGCCGGACCGAGGTCGGTGACGGTGGAGCGGACCATGTTCGCGTGGGCCACCAGCAGGCGCGCCTCGGCCGAGTCCGCCGGCCCGGTGATGACCCGGTCTCCGAGCAGCGGTGCGAGCGTCTCCGCCTCGCGTTCGTCATTCCGATGCGGCTCCATCCTATGGAGCTGAGTTCTGCCCGGATGCCGCTCGGGTTCACGCGCGTGCCGTTCACCGCGCTGGTCGGAAAGCCGGCCATGACGGGCTCGCGCATGAGGTACGGGGCCCGTCTGCTCCGGGAATCGTCCGTCGGCCCGGTCCGCGCTACCGGCCCCACCGATGGCAGGTCCAACGCCGGGATCGCCGCCCAACTCGTGCTGAGCCCGCTGACCGTACGACGCCACATCCAACGCGCCATGACCAAGCTGCACGCCCGCGACCCCGCACAACTCGTCGTCATCGCGTACCAGAGCGGCCTGGTGAAACCACGCCCCGCATCGGACGTGAGCGACGTCTCGGCAATGGGGTGCACGTTCCTCATGATGGCACCGCCAGCGTCCTGGGCAGTGACGTCAGTGGTCCGCTGTGCCTGCCTCCGTGACCCACTTCATGGGCTGGCCTGTTATGGCGGCGATCATGTCGTAGTCCTGGTCGTAGTGCAGCACGGTCACCGCATGTCGTTCGGCTGCTGCGGCGATCAGCAGGTCAGGCATGGACAGTGCGCGGTGGTTGCCTTTGGTGATGGCCTGTCGCTGGATGTCTTTGGCCCGGTCCCACACTTCGTCGGGCATCGGCAGGTAGTCGAAGCCGGACAGGAACCAGTGCAGGCGCTTCGCGTCGTTGTCGTTGCGTGCGGAGTACATCACCTCCATCTCGACCGGTCCACACACAGCCAGTACGCCATCCTCGTGGAGTGGGTCGAGGACCTCGGCCACCTTCGGCTTGCGCCATCGCTGGAGGGCGGAGTTGTCGATCAGGAAGCGCTCACTCACGCCACGTTCCTGCTGTCGGGCTCCGTCCGGCTGTCGTAGGTCAGGTCCAGGTCACCGGACTTGATCGCGTCGATGCCCTCCTGTCGCAGCCGACGCTTGACAGCTTCCTCCATGGCCATGCGCACAGCCTTGGCCTTCGTCTTCACGCCGTACAGGCGCATGGCGTGTTCCACCATCTCATCGTCGAGATCGATCATGGTGCGCGACATCGAAAACTCCTTTCGTCGGGGACGACGGCCTTCAAAATGATAGCAGTATGAGGCGTTGAAGTGGTGTCGTTTGAGGGTTAATGGTCGTGCGGGTGTCGCTGCGGCCTTGCGCGCGCGCAAAGCCGCATAACGGGCTCCGTTTGATGATCAAGCCTGCGGCCTGGGCGTATGAATGGCTGGTACTAACGGTGTTCGTTGAGTGCGCCGCACCCCGTAGATCGTCCATGGGTTCGGTTTCCTGGACTCCTGCTCCGGGAGCGCGTGGGACGACTCCCGTGAGGCGCTGAGGATGTTGGGCGGGTGTGATTCCAGGCTGGTGATGTCGGAAGAGGAGCGATCGGATTCGGGGCGGCTGTAAGTTCCCCGGGGGCGTTGTGTGGAGTGAAGGTGTGCGGTTCATGACGGCATCCGGGTCGGCGGATGGTCATGGTGTTGGAGTGAAGCGTTGCGGCGGCAGGAGGGACGCGTTCGGGGGTCGGGCGTTGGGAGCGGTGTTCTCTTGCTCTGTACGGCGGTGTACGGCTTCGAGGCGGTCTGCTACAGACCGATACCGATCGTTGCGGAGAGTTGCCGCGCGGCTGGGGGTCAAGGGGTCGCAGGTTCAAATCCTGTCGTCCCGACCAGCGTTTTCGCAGGTCGGAGGCCGTTTCCGCAGGTAGCGGGAGCGGCCTTAACCGTTTCCGGGCTGGGAGCGATGGGGAGTCCTCTGGGAGCCCTCGTGCTCCCAACTCGCGGACGTGTCAACGGTGTCCGATTCGTCCGTCACTCGATCCGGTAGACCTGCGGCGCCGTACCGAGCCCCTGCGTGCCGTCGTCAACCGTAGGCCTCTGAGGTCACCCCGTCGATCTGGATGCTCTCTGCATCGAGAGGCATAAGAACCCTTGTCGGCTCCCGACCCTCTTTCGCCTCCCCGTACTTGCCATCGCGGTCGCGTAACAAGAAGTGCAGGGACCCTATGCGTATGCCCAGGTCGGCGGTGAGATTCCGCGCCTGCTGCGCCGCCCAGTCCCATGTCGGGCGTGCGGTGATCCCGGTGATGTGCAGCCGCCGGATGCCGTGCTCGAGGAACACCAGCGCGTACAAACGCTTGCCGGGGGCGGTGTCGATGGGAAAGAAGTCTGCCGCGATGATGCCCTCGGCTTGCACGGTCAGGAACTCGCGCCAGGTGGGACCTGAGCGACGTGGCGCCGGATCGACGCCCGCGGCATGGAGGATCTCCGTAAGTTGTTTGGTCGCCCGGGAGGGCCGGATGTGGCTGATGAGGATCTTGCCTTGAGCGTGGCTCTCTGGGAGTGGCCGTCCGGTGCGTCGGCGCGCGGTGTAGTCCCACTTCGCGGCGATGAACCTGCGGTGCCGGGCCAGCAAAGTGCCGGGGGCGACAGGGACACCTCGCGCCAGTGGCGTCGGGGTATCAGCCCGGACAGGGCGGCAAACCAGAACCGGTCGGCGAGCTCGTAGCGGACTGGTCCGGCCAGCTGGCGACGCAGGACCGCGTTCTCGTGCCGCAGCGCCAGAAGTTCCGTGTCCTTCGCCGTCCCGCGACGGAGGAGAACTGATGGAACGGTCAGCAGCTTCCGGGTCACGTTGTACAGCAAGGACACGATCACGGAGGACATGATCCCAGCGGACTGGCCGTACCACTCCCACCTGCGACGACGACTTTTCGAGCGGACAGGGTGGCGGAGCCGTAAGGCGTCACCAGAATCTGCATGGCGATGATAAAAATCGACGTCGTGTAGAGTTTGAGGTGGGGGAGCAACCAGGCTCCTTCCGAGTCCCAGCTGGAGGAACAATGCAGCAGCAGAAGTGGCTCATCACCGGCGTCAGCACGGGCCTCGGACGTGCCTTCGCCCAGGCCGCCCTGGCCACCGGGCACACCGTCGTCGGCACGGTCCGCTCCGAGGAGGACCTGCGGGCCTTCGAGGGGCTTAAGCCCGGGCACGCTCACGGCCGCATCCTGGACGTGACGGACGACCACGCCGTCTCGAATGTGATCACGGAGGTAGAGCAGAGCATCGGTCCCTTGGATGTCGTCATCGCCAACGCCGGCTACGGCCTGGAGGGCACCTTCGAGGAGACGCCGCTGGCCGAGGTGCGGCGGCAATTCGAGGTCAACGTATTCGGGGCAGCGGCCACCCTGCGCGCAGCACTGCCCCACATGCGCCGACGCCGCCGCGGACACCTGATGGCCGTCACCTCCATGGGCGGGCTCATGGCCGTGCCCGGCATGTCCGCCTACTGCGGCAGCAAGTTCGCCCTGGAAGGCATCCTCGAAGCACTGGGCAAGGAGGTCGCACAGTTCGGGATCCACGTGACGGCGATCGAGCCCGGCTCCTTCCGCACCGACTGGGCCGGACGGTCCATGACACGCACCGCGCAGTCCGTCGACGACTACGACGAGCTGTTCACCCCCATTCGCGAAGCGCGGCAGAAGGCCAGCGGGAACCAACTGGGCAACCCGGCCAAGGCCGGGGAAGCCGTCGTGCACATCACGACGGTGGACCAGCCGCCGGCCCACCTCGTCCTGGGCTCGGACGCGCTACGACTGGTCGCCGCTGCGCGCACTGCCGTGGACGAGGACATCCGCGCATGGGAGACGCTCTCCCGTACGACCGACTTCGACGAGGGCGCTCAGCTCTGATGCCCGGCCACCACCCCGCGCGGAACCGGCGCGCCACCGAACGCAAGGGCGATGTCCGAGAGCGGGCCATTCTCGACACCTGCGAAGCTCTGCTCGCGCAAAAGGGCTACGACGCCATGACCGTCGGCGACATCGCCCAGGGCGCCGGCATCACACGCGGCGCCCTGTACTTCTACTTCGGCTCCAAACAAGAAGTGGTCACGGCACTCGTGGCCCGGACCGTTGAACACCTGTGGGAGCGATCCCGGGCCACTGCGCAGGCCGACGAGCCGCGCCAGGCCATCGCAGAAGCCATGCAGCGCACGGTAGAGCTGTGGAACGAGCACGGCCTGGTCATGCGCACGGCGATCGACCTGTCCCTGACCGTGCCGGAGATCGGCGAGCTGTGGAGCCGTACAGCCGACTTGTTCATCACAGCCATCACCGCTGTCCTGGAACGAGCCGGCGTTCAGCCCGGCACCGAACCGGAACAAGCGTCGGCGATGGCACGCGCCCTGTGCTGGATGATCGAGCGGACCTTCTACCACGCCTCGCAGGAGTCCCGCGAGAATTTGCAAAAGGCATCCTCGACCTGCGAACACATCTGGCTGGTCAGCGCCGGGCTGACCGCCTGATACATCTGGCATGGACGGTGGAGCATAAGACGTTGTCCTATGTGGGTGTGTGAGTAGAGGAGTTGGGTGGGCCGACCGTTCTGTCCCTGCGCACAAGCAGGAGCAGTGGGGCCGGACGCTGAAGTGATCCTGAGCTTTTCCGGCCTCGGGGTCCAGCTCGGCGCCCGGGTGCTTGCCGAGATCGGAGACGATCGACAGCGGTTCGCCGACGCCCGGGGCCTCAAGGCTTACGCCGGATCGGTACCCATCACCCGCGCGTCAGGCAAGAAACACCACGTCGGACGCCGCGTGGTGAAGAACGACCGACTCAACCATGGCGGCTACCTGTGGGCCTTCTCAGCCTTGCGATCCTCGCCCGGAGCCACTGCCTCCAGACCGGCGAAATCGACGAACACGTCGCGTTCCCCTCCGAACTGGCCGCAGCCGCTTGACACGTTGGCATCGTGGGATGTCTGGGCTGAACCGCACCGAAGGTCCGCGATCCGCACACTGCCGACCTGTGGACGTGGCTGATCATCGCCGCCCACACCCAACTCCGCCTTGCCCGGCCCCTCGCCGAGGATCTTCGCCGCCCCTGGGAACGGCCGACGCAGCCTCGTCGGCTCACCCCTGCCCGGGTCCGACGGGGGTTCCGCCACCTCCGCGTGAAGACCGCCCGTCCCGCCGACGTGCCCGGACCCTTCAAGTCCGGCCCCGGACGCCCACCAGGCTCGAAGAACCGCAGGCCAGCCCCACGTCACAAGCCTGGGAGGACCATGAAACGAATGGAAACCCTCACCGAACACATCCGCCTGAGACAGCAGCAAGCTTAATGATCAAGCTTAGATGACACCGACTGCCTCGGCGCGGTGAACGACCGCCGCTGAGACCACGGCGCGAGGCAGGCTCGCTGACCAGCACGTTTCTTTCAGCAACCACATGGGGGGCCGGGGTCCTGCTTGCCTATTTCCTCGTGCCGCCCGTAATCGTTGAGCAGTAGTTGCGTGGTGATGTTGATGTGCTGGCTGAGTGCCTCGACGACGCCTGGTACATCCCGGGCGATGGCGTGATCGCAGATCATCTGGTGTTCTGCGGCGACATCGCGGTGGCTGTGCTCGGCCGGTGTGCGGGCCCAGCAGCGGTAGACCTCGGCGGCATCGCGCAACTGTGTGGCGATGTCCCGCAGCTGCCGGTTGGGACATCCCTCCAGCAGGACGCGGTGGAAGCGGGCGTGGGCGTTCAGCCAGTGTTCGCTGAGGGCTCCGTCGTCGCTGAAGTACGGAGTGCGGGCGAGATGGTGGTGTGCCGCGAGCAGATCGGACTCCCACTCGATGGTGCCGGCGGCGACGGACTCCCGGACCACGTGGATTTCGATGAATACGCGGGCCTCGGTCAGCTCCTGAAGGCGCTCGGGGGAGACGGTGACGACCCGGAACCCTCGCTGTGGCGCGAAGGTCGCCAGCCCCTGGCCGACCAGCCGGGGCAGCGCCTCCCGTATTACCCCGCTGCTGGCGCCGTAGCTGTCCTTCAGGGCTTCCACGCGCAGACGTGAACCGGGTTCGTGTCGTCCGTTGAGGATGTCCGCGCGCAGCCGCTGGTAGATCTCCTCGGCACGGGTCATGGAGCTGGTAGTCGCCATGTCGCAGATTCTAGCGCCCCTAGATATTCTAAAAAAATCTCGAGATTTTCTTGACGTGTCGACTGGGAGGGGCGTTGACTCTGGTCATCCAGAAGCAGGAAGACCGGAGGCGGCGCGCGATGCGGACGACGACCAGAGCAGGACGGATGTGCCTGGTGACCGGAGAGGCGGTGATCGATGTCGAGCAGGCCAGTGCAGGCCGGTTCCCGGCTGATCCGCTGGCAGTGTTCGAGGAGTGGGACGCCTTCCGGTCCTGGGCCGCTGAGCTGGAGGCTGCGGGTGTCCAGGCGCCGGCCGGGCCGGACGGCAGCGTCTCGCCGACACCGCGGCAGGTGTTCGCGATCGGGCTGAACTACCGCGACCACGCCGAGGAGGCCGGCCTGGCGGCACCTGAGTCCCCGTCGGTCTTCACCAAGTTCGCCACGTCCCTCACCGGCCCCGACACGCAGCTGCGGCTGCCCGGCGGCCGCGTTGACTGGGAGGCCGAGCTGGTGGTGGTGATGGGGCGCCGGGCGGAGCACGTTGCCGCAGGGGGTGCCTGGTCCTACGTGGCCGGGCTGACCGTGGGGCAGGACTACTCCGAGCGCGATGTGCAGTCCGTGGGCCCCGTGCCGCAGTTCTCTCTCGGCAAGTCCTTCCCCGGATTCGCGCCGACCGGCCCGGTGCTGGTCACGGCCGACGAGTTCGCCGATCCGGACGACCTGGCGATCGAGTGCCTCGTCAACGGGGAGAGCGTCCAGAAGTCACGAACCTCTTCGATGATCTTCCCGGTCCCGGAACTGATCGCACGGCTGTCCGCGGTGTGCCCGCTGCTGCCGGGCGACCTGATCTTCACCGGCACCCCCTCAGGAGTGGGACATGCCCGCACCCCCCAGCGCTACCTGCGGCCGGGAGACGAGGTCGTCACCCGTATCGAGGGCATCGGACAGCTCCGGCAGACCTGCGTCGCCGCCTGAGAGAGGGGTACCCCATGCCTTTGCACAGACTTCAGTCACTCACCGTCGGAGTGCCGGATGTGGCCGAGGCGGCCGACTACTACGTCGACTTCGGACTCGAGGAGGTGGCACCCGGACGGTTCGCCACCGTCGAGGGCGGCGAGCAGTTCTTCCTCGAGTACTCTCCCGTCCGGCGGCTGCTGGGGATGACGGTCGCCGCCGACGACGGCGACGACCTGGACCGGATCGCCGCGAACCTGGAACGGCTCCAGTTGCCGTGCGAACGCGACACCGGCTCCCTGCGCACCAGGGAACCCATCGCCGGTGTATCGGTCGAGGTCCGTGTCGCACCCCGGCTGACCCGGATCACCGTCCCGGCCACCCCGTACAACGGTCCCGGACGCCTGGACCGTGCCGGCACCCGGGCACCCGTACTCTCCCGCACCGACCCAGTCCGGCCCCTGGCCCTGGGCCACGTCGTCATCGGTTCGGTGGAACAGGAGTCGACACAGCGGTTCTTCACCGAAGGACTCGGATTCAAGGTCAGCGATGTTGTGCCCGGCTCGGCCGCGTTCCTGCGCTGCTCCACCGACCACCACAACGTCCTGGTGCAGCAGGCGCCACTGAACTTCCTGCACCACACCTCGTGGCAGGTGACGGATGTCGACGAGGTGGGCCGGGGCGCCACGCGCATGCTCACCGAGCACCCGGAACGCCATGTGTGGGGGCTCGGCCGCCACCACATCGGCTCAAACTTCTTCTGGTACCTCAAGGACCCGGCCGGCAACTTCAGCGAGTACTACGCCGACATGGACTGCATCGTCGACGACCAGCTGTGGACGCCACGCTCCTTCGAGGGCATGCAGGCGCTCTACACCTGGGGGCCTCCGCCGCCGCCGTCGTTCCTCGCCCCCGAAGACCTGGCCGCGCTGATGGCCGGCGCCCATAAGGCCAATAACTGAGAGCGCTCGACACCGTAAACCGCGGCAAGGCGCGTTGCCCCGCCCGCATCACACGGATGAGGCCCCGAGCCGCATTCCTGCGCCGACCCGCCGTCGACGAGCCGCACAGAGACACCTCCGCCCCTTTCCCGCAGCGCCGCGGTCAGCAGTCGCGACGGGTGAGACTGTTGAAATCGGAGCCGGAACATTGAGCACACCAGCCTTCGTCCGTCGGCGCGGCCAACCGTCCCCGGGCCCTTCATCGCCGTCAGGCACCGCACTCGCCGTGGGCCTGGCTGTGATGACGCTGGAGGGCTTCGACCTCGTCGCCTACGGTGCGACCACTCCGCTGCTGCTGGGCTACCGTCCCTGGCACCTCTCCGTCGCCTTCGTCGGCCTGCTCGGCAGCCTCACTCCGATCGGCATGCTCGTCGGCTCCCTGCTGGTCGGCCAGTTCACCGACCGGTTTGGCCGGCGCCGCACGACCCTGATCAGTATCGCGGTGGTCAGCGCCGGGATGTTCGCCTGCGCCGTGGCAACCCTTCCCTCACTGTTCGGCGCCGGCCGATTCGTCGTCGGGCTCGGTGTCGGTGCGATCTACCCGGCGATGGCCCCACTGATCTTCGAACTGGCCCCGGACAGGCGAAAGAACCTTTACTCGGGCATCGTCCAGTGTGGGACCGCCATCGGCGGTTCGTTCGCGGCCCTCGTCGCCAACACACTGCTGAGTGGGCACAGTTTCCACCAGGAGTACCTGGTCGGCGGCATCGCCGGTCTGCTTCTGCTGCCCATGGCCTTCGTCTGGCTGCCCGAGTCCACGGAGTACCACCAGGCGGTCAGCGCGTCGGCCCCCGACCTCGGCAACCGTGGTGTCCGGCTGGTGTTCAGACCGCCCTACCGCGGCACCACCCTGATGTTCTGCGCCATGGCGGCCCTGTCGTTCTTGCTCATCTTCGGCATGAACACCTGGCTGCCGCGGCTGATGCAGACGGCGGACTATCCGTTGCAGGACTCCCAGACCTTCCTCGTGCTGCTGAACCTCGGTGCCACCGTCGGCGGGCTCGCGATGGCGCTGCTGGCTGACCGTGCCGGATCGAGGGGCCCGATCACGGCCAGTTTCGCCCTCGGAGCCGCCGCGATCGTCGCCATGAGCGCCCAACTGCCGCTGCCGGTGCTCTACGGCATCGTGATAGTCGGCGGCTGCGGCGCGGTCGGGGTCCAGGGGCTGATCAACGTGTACATCTCGCGTTCCTACCCGGTGACCGCGAGGGCCAGCGCGGTGGGTGTCGCGCTCGGGGTGGGCCGCATCGGCGCCATCGTCGGCCCCACGCTCGGCGGCTGGATCCTCGCGGCCGGCCTGGAACCCCGCTGGAACTTCGTCCTCTTCGCCGTCCCCGCCGTCCTCGGTGCGGCCCTCGCCCTGGCTGTCGGCGGACGGACATCCCAGAATCAGGGCCGTCTCGCCCCCGCGCCGCGCGCCAAAGAGCCGACGGCCGGACACACAAAATGAAAGAGCGCATCATGGACACCTACGACATCGCCGTCGTCGGCTGCGGCCCGGTCGGACTGGCTCTCGCACGACTGTTGGCCATGAAGGGGCTCCGGGTCGCCGCCATCGACCCCAACCGGCTCGTCTGCCAGCATCCGCGCGCCACGCATCTCGACGACGAGACCATGCGCCTTCTGCAGACCCTGGGCGCGCAGGACATGGAACACCGGTTCCTGCGCCAAGCCGCCTGGACACTGCACCGGGAGGACGGGCGGGCCTTCCTCCAACAGATGCTGCCCGAGGAGGAGTCGGACCAGGGCTGGCGCACCGACTACCAGTTCCACCAGCCGGACTTCGAGTCGCGGCTGCGGGGTCTGCTGGCGGCCGACGCGAACGCGGACCTCTGGTTCGGCTGGACGGCCACCGCGATCGAGCAGGACGACAAAGCGGTGCGGCTCACGCTGCTCGACCGGTCGACCGGAGCCGAAACCACTCTCACGGCCGGCTACGCCGTCGGCTCCGACGGCGCCAACTCCTTCGTCCGGCAGGCGATGAACGCCGAAGTCGAGGACCTCCACGGCACTCAGCGTTCCCTCATCGTCGACATCCACCCCTTCGAACACCCTGCACAGCTCCCAGCGGACAGCGGATTCATCTGGTGCGAGGGGAAGCGGCCCGTGACCTACGTCCCGATCTTCCCACCCATGCTCCGCTTCGAGTTCATGCTGCTCGACGAGGACGACGCGGCAGAGCTCGAACGACCGCAGTCGGTGTACGACCTGCTGAGCCGCTGGCTGGAACCCGGCAGCTACCGCATCATGCGTACTGACACCTACGAATGGCACGCCCGGCTCGTGCACGGCTGGCGGTCCGACCGTCTGCTGCTCGCCGGCGACGCCGCGCACGAAATGCCTCCCATGCTCGGCCAGGGCATGTGCTCCGGGCTGCGCGATGCCGCGAACGTGGCGTGGAAGCTCGCCGCCGTGGTCAAGGGCGAAAGTCCCCAAGCCCTGCTCGACACCTACGAAAGCGAGCGGGCTGCGCACGTGCGCCCTTACATTGAGGAATCCGCTCGGCAGTCCAACCTGATCGAAGCCCTCGGAATGGGCGCGTTCCCGGAGCTGAACGGAACGCAGACGATCGAGAGGTACCGGCCGCTGCTAGGGCCAGGCGTGGTTGTCCAGCCCGGCGGAGCCATCGGGCAACTGAGCCCGCAGCCACGCGGCGCGAACGGGGAGAAGCTGGACGATGTGAGCGGATACGGCTTCACCGTCGTGGGGAAGCCGGAGGTCACCTCCGCCGTGTCCGTGGATGTGCAGCAGCTATGGCGCCAGCTCGGCGTAGTGGCCGTCCCGGAGACGGGGCCGGCCATCGACCGCTGGCTGGCCGAACACGCGGCGGCAGCGGCAATCATCCGTCCGGATCGCTACACCTTCGCCCTCGTCGCCGACACGGCGGAACTGGAGCGGGCCACCCGCGACCTGGCGCGGACGGCATCGGTACAGGAGGTGGGCGTGTGAAGGAGTACGCGGCCGGAATGACGTGGGGGGAGGGCCCCCGCTGGCAGCGCGGTGCACTGTGGCTGTCCGACACCCAGGGCGGGAAGCTGTGGACCGACCACGACGGCCCCTGGCGCGGCATCCCGCTGGATGCCATCCCCAACGGCCTTTGGTTCCTGCCGGACGGGCGGCTGGTCGGGGCCATGATGCATCAACGGCGTATCGGCGTGTGGACCGGTGAGCAATTCGACACTTACGCGGACCTGAGCGCGGTGGCCACCGGTCCGCTCGGCGACATGGTCGGCGACCCGCACGGCAACCTTTACGTGGATGACGTCGGCTTCGCCGCGCACGCCGGTGAGCCATTGCGACCGGGTCGGCTGCTGCGCGTTGCTGCAGACGGAGCGGTACACGTGGCCGCCGAAGACGTTGAGTTCCCCAACGGGCTGGCCTTCGCCGGCGACGGCCGCACCCTGGTTGTCGCCGAGACCACCCGGCAACGACTGACCGCCTTCACCGTCGCAGACGACGGTGCCCTCACGGACCGTCGCACCTACGCCGACCTCGCCCACCTGATCGGCGACGACGTCCGGCCGGACGGAATCTGGTCGACACAAGACGGAGTCTGGGTGGCCACCACGACCGGACACGCCGTCGCCCTGGTGCGGGAGAACGAGCTGGTCACCTCGATCGGCACCGGGACGCTGCTGCCGATCGCATGCTGCGGCGACGGCGGGAACCGGCTCTTCGTCACCCTCGCCGACACCCATGGCCTCCCCCTGGGCGAGGCCATGGCCACAAAGTCAGTGCACACGACGGTCGCACTGCTCGAAGTACCGAAGGCGGGGGACACCTCATGAGCACGAAACCACCGGACTGGACCCCGACGACACAGGCTGTCGAAAACGCCCGGATCACCGACTTCACACGGTTCGCCTCACGGCACGCAGGACGTGACCTGAGCGGTGACTACCACAAGCTGTGGGCGTGGTCGGTTGACGACGTGAGCGGCTTCTGGGCCGTGGTGTGGGACTACTTCCGTCTGCCCGAGCGCCCAGCGAGACCCGCGCTGGCGACCGAGGCCATGCCGGGAAGCGTGTGGTTCCCCGGCAGCACGCTGAACTACACGGCCGAGGTGTTCCGCGACCGGACCGGCACCGACACCGCCGTCATCACGGTGACCGAGGACACCGGCCCGGTGGCCATCACCTGGCACCAACTGCGCCGCCAGGTCGCCTCACTCGCGCAGGCACTCACCGGACTTGGCGTGCGCATGGGTGACCGGGTGGTGGGATACCTCCCCAACGGGGTGCAGGCCATCACAGCCTTCCTCGCCACCGCCAGCCTGGGCGCGACCTGGGCGGTGTGCGGGCAGGACTACACCGCGGCCGCGGCCGAAGCACGGTTCACACAACTCCAGCCGACCGTGCTGATCGCCGGGACCGGCTGCCTCCACGGCGGGAAGCACATCGACCGCTGCCCCGACGTACAAGCCCTGCGCGACGCACTGCCGACCCTGGCGGCGACCATCGTTGTAGGGGACGCGACACGGGTGCCCGACGCCCTTGAGTGGTCCGCGCTCACCGAGCACGACGCCGACTTCGCACCCCGCCCCGTCCCGTTCGACCATCCGCTGTGGGTCGTGTTCTCCTCGGGCACGACCGGACGGCCGAAGGGCATCGTGCACGGGCACGGCGGGGTCGTGCTCGAGCAGCTCAAAAACCTGGGCCTGCAGCTTGGCCTGCGCGCCGGGGACCGCCTGCTGTGGCACACCACGCCGAGCTGGATGATGTGGAACGTCTTGGTCGCTGGTCTGCTGCTGGGTGCCACAGCCGTGTGTTACGAGGGCAGCCCGACGTATCCGGATACCGATGCGCTCTGGCAGCTCGCGGCCGGCCTGGAGGTGAAGGTCCTGGGTACCAGTCCCGGCTACCTGGCGGCGTGTCGCAAGGCTGGCGTGCGGATCACCGACCACTATCCGGCCTCGCTCGAGCGCCTGGGCGTCACCGGCTCGACGTTCCCCGGCGACCTGCAGCACTGGATCGCCGGCGAGCTCGGGCCCCGGACACAGGTGGTGTGTACCAGCGGCGGCACCGACGTGGTCACCGCGTTCGTCGGTGCCACCCCCACCACTCCGGTCTGGGCCGGGGAGCTGTCCGCCCCCTGCCTGGGCGTGTCCGTGGAAGCCTTCGGCCCGGACGGGAAGCCGGTGCGGGGCGAGGTGGGGGAACTGGTAGTACTCCGGCCAATGCCGTCGATGCCGCTCTTCTTCTGGGACGATCCGGACGGCTCTCGCTACCGCAACGCCTACTTCGACGTATACCCGGGAGTGTGGCGGCACGGCGACTGGATCACCATCACCGATCAGGGCTCGGTGATCATGCATGGCCGGTCCGACGCGACCCTGAACCGCCACGGCATACGCATGGGCAGCAGCGACATATACGGCCCGGTGGAGGAGCTCAAGGAGGTCGCAGAAGCTCTCGTCGTCGGGATCGAGCAGGACGGCGGCGACTACTGGATGCCGTTGTTCGTCACCACCACCGACGGCATCGACGTCGACGACGTGCTGCGCGAGAAGATCCGCAACGCCATACGCCACGGAGCCTCCCCCCGCCACGTACCCGACGAGATCATCCAAGCCCCCGGTATCCCGCACACCCGCACCGGCAAGAAACTCGAAGTCCCCGTGAAACGTCTGCTGCGCGGAGACGCTCAGGACACCGTGGTCGACCCCGGCAGCGTCGACAGACCAGAACTGATCGACTGGTACGCACGGATCGGCGCCGCTCACCGTACGCGGCGTGGCACCGCTCTCGGTTCCGCTCCGTCCCGATCAGCGAACGGCAGACCCTAGAGCATTGAACGCTGCCCCGGGCTGCCCGACGCCGAGGCCGGCAGCATCGTTCCTGATAGCGGGGCCAGTCTGTCCGAGACCTGCCTACCGCCTCCGATCACCGCACAAGGCACGACGAAGGAGCCCTGCCATGACCTACATCGCCTTGGAAGAAGCTTTCATCATCCCGGAGTTGTTCTCGCGCCAACCCTCGTCGCCCCAGAAGATCCAGGTCAGCGACCAGTACGTCAAGGACTGGGGACGACGCCTGGGTGACTTTGAGGAGCACCGTCTTCCCGACATGGACGCACACGGCATCGACATTCAGATCCTGTCGCTGAGCGTCCCCGGCATCCAAGCCGACACCGACGCCGGCGCCGCCGTCGACAACGCCCAGTTTGCCAACGACTTCCTCGCCCAGACCATCGCTCGCCACCCCACCCGCTTCAGGGGGTTCGCCGCCCTCCCCCTGCAGGACCCTGCCGCCGCCGTGGCCGAACTCCAGCGCTGCGTCGAGCAGCTCGGATTCAAAGGTGCCTTGGTCAACGACCACACGCAGGGCCGATACTTGGACGATCCCGCATATGAGGAACTGTGGAGCGCGTTGGAAGAGCTCCGTGTGCCGTTGTATCTGCACCCCGGTTCGCTGCCCTGCGACGACTGGCACGTGATGCGCGGACGGCCCGAGATGTACGGGGCCAGCTGGAGCTGGCAGGCCGAAACCGGCGGCCACGCCATGCGGCTGATCTACGCCGGAGTGTTCGACCGGCACCCCGCCGCAACCCTCATCCTCGGGCACCTCGGCGAGTTCCTGCCGTTCCAACTCTCCCGCATCGACTCGCGCTACCGCTCGCTCCGGGTCGACGAACCGCTCCAGCGGATGCCGTCGGAGTACTTCGGGAGCAACATCCTGATCACCACGAGCGGGGTACTGGCCCCGGAGGCCGTACAAGCCGCCGTGCTGACCATCGGGGCCGACGCGGTCATGTTCGCGGTCGACTACCCGTACGAGGTTACGGCCGACGCGGTGGCCTCGATCGAGAAGGCTGACCTTCCATCCCAGGTGAAGGAGAAGGTTGCCCATCTGAACGCCCGACGTGTGCTGCGCATCTGACCGCAGCGCCTCGTCGGCAAGGCCGCCCAGCTCGGGCAGGGGGTCTGGTCCGGAGAAGACGGCGTGGCGGGCGAGCCGCTCGGCAGCCGTGGGATGCTCGCCGAACAGGAGCGCCAGACCCCGCCGGTGCGACTCCCTGTTCTGCCGCTTCGGCTGGGCATCGCACCTTCCCCGGCGCGTGATCAGATGTCAGATGGAGTCCGGGGCCAAGCCCGGGTCATCCCCGTACTGGGGCAGGAGGGCCGCGATCTCGGCTGCCGGGCGGGCTGTGTGCAGGCTGAGCAGGTCGGCGATCAGGTCGTCCAGGGGTGGCCAGGGAATGTTCCCGTGGTCGTTGTAGAGGCTGACCAGGCCGTGCAGCGCGGTCCAGAGCATGAGGCCGGCCTGCCACTGCTGCTCCGCCGAGGGCTGCCTGCGCTCTCCCTCGGCGGCGGCCGCCAGGGAGGTCACGACGGCCTCGAGCAGTTCGGCCCCGGCGCCGTGCGCTGATCCGGGGACAAGGTCGTCCGGCATCCGCCCGCCGAAGAGAGTGCGGTAATGGCCGGGCTGGCCGACTCCCCAGCGCACGTAGGCCGCGCACCGGGCGACGAGGTCGACCAGTGGATCCGGGGCTGACTCCGCGGCCTGGTCCATCAAACGGGCCAGTTCCTCATAGCGCAGCCGCAGCACGTGCTGGATCAATGCGCTCAGGTCGGGGAAGTGGCTGTAAATGCTGGCAGGTGCCACCCCGACCTCACGCGCTACCTGCCGCAGCGTCAGCGTCTCCGGCTGATCAAGGGTGGACAGCAGCTTCGCCGCGGCGTCTACGAGCTGGGCCTTGAGGACCTGCCCCTGCCCGCGCGGATTGCGGCGACGGGGAGCGGAGCGCTCCTGAGACGACATCTTCGCCCCCTTCTGACCAGTGCGAACAGTTGAGCAACAGATGTTCACCGTACAGGCAGCGCACGCCCTTGACATCACTAACCAACGGTTGTTTACTGAAGTAACCAACAGTTGTTCAGTTAGAGGATGAATGATCATGCGCATAGCCGTACTCGGAGCGTCAGGGCGGACCGGCAGCGCGCTCGTCGATAAAGCGCTGGAACGGGGACACGAGGTCGTGGCCCTGGTTCGCACGCCGGCCAAGGTCACCGTGCCCGCGTCGCGGCAGGTCGAGGTCCGGAAGGCGGATGTCACCGACCCGCAGAGCTTCCCCGACCTGACCGACGTCGACGTGACCGTCTCTGCCATCGGTATCGGTAAGGGTGACGGCCCGGGCGCACTGGTCGCCGGGGCCAGGGTGCTCGCGTCGGCGAACTCTCGTGCGACGGTATGGCTCGGCGCACTGGGCTCGGGCGTGTCGAGTCGATCGGGTGGGCTGATCTATGCGGGGGTGATGCGGATGTTCGTCGGCTCGGAGCTGGCCGAGAAGGTCGAGGCCGACCGGATCGCCCTGGATGCCGGCGCTACGGTGTTCCACGCCCCGGACGTCACCGATGGCCCTCTCAGCCCTACCCGCCACATCGTGCCACTGGCGGACCTGCGGCGTCCGCTGCTGCCGCCCCGAATCTCCCGGGCCACGCTGGCCTCCTTGTTGCTGGACGAGGCGGAGACGGGCCGGCACGGTACCGGAATCGTCGTACCCCTGAGTTAGTCATCGGTTGACGCGACAGCCCCCGTTGTCCACGGGGGCGGGAGTGAACCGCCATCGGCAACCGCGATCGCGGTTGTGCAGACGGCCATGCCCGGCACCGACGCGTGACAGGGGGCTGCCCCTCATCGGGCAGGCCGAGGTCAACGAGCACCGGCCGTCGCGGTAGCCCGAACAAAATCGCCTGGGCGAATCAGGCATCGCCTGGTGCGAGTAACTACATCGGAAGGTCATCATGGGCAACTTCTCAGGAAAAATCGGACTCGTGACGGGTGCTGGAAGCGGAATCGGCCGCGCGACGGCGATCGAGCTGGCCCGGCAGGGTGCCACTGTCACCGTCACCGACATCAACGAGGCCACAGCCGTCGAGACCACCGAAACGATCAGGAAGGACGGCGGAGAGGCACTTGCACTCAGCGTCGACATCGCCGACGAGGACGCGGTGCGGACGGCCGTCGAACGCACGGTCGAGACGTACGGCGGCCTCGACTTCGCCGTGAACAACGCCGGCCTGGACTCACACCACCGGCAGCTCGACCAGATGCCCCTGGAGGAGTTCGAGCGCGTGACCCACGTCAACCTGGGTGGGACCTTCCTCTGCATGAAGTACGAGCTACCCGCTCTGCGGAGCCGCGGCGGCGGCGCGATCGTCAACGTCGCCTCCAACGGCGGCCTGTACGCGATCCCGACCGCCCCCGCCTACGTGGCAGCCAAGCACGGCATCGTCGGGCTCACCAAGGTAGCCGCCGTGGACTACGCGCCGCACAACATCCGCGTCAACGCCGTCTGCCCCGGCCCGACCCGTACACCCGGCTTCGAAAGGGTGGCGGCCGGAACCGACTTGATCGCGATGCAGGAGGCGATCACCCCACTCGGCCGGATGGCCACATCGGAAGAGGCCGCCGCAGCCGCAATCTGGCTCTGCTCGGACGCCGCGTCCTACATCACCGGGATCGCCCTGTCGGTCGACGGCGGACGGCGGGCATGAGGTCATCGCGGTCGAGGAGTACACGGCCGCCGAAGCCCTCAGCCTGCCCCGGCCTCGGAACATCCGCGCCACACAAGGACGGAGTCGCCCTCAGCGACCCGACGACGGCTCATGAACGATCGAGGCTGACGCTTGTCACAGCATTCCTTGATCATTAGGGGTGTGTCGATGGCGAGGCGGGGGCGTCATCGCAGGCTGGAGTTCGAGGTGGAGTACTGGCGCCTGCCGGCAGCCGGGGTGGGCACCGTGGACGCCTGCAAGCAGCTCGGGTTCGGGCAGAAGACCGGGCACCGGTGGCGGACACGGAACGGAGGTCTCCAGCGGGCGTCCAGCTCGCGGCAGAAGAAGTCGATGCGTGCGCCATGGCCGCGATCAGCGCCGTGGGAGCTGCCAACAGGGCTGTGAACCTGGCGGAGACGCTGGGAATCGACAAGCTCTTCCGGATCGGCAAGGACGAGGAGTGATCTCCGAGTGCCCTCCTCGCCGGGCCGCACGAGTCACCGGGCGTCCTCCGTTTGTGGCGGCTCGTCTCCGCGAACGCCGATCTCGAACCAGGTGGTTTTACTTGAGTTCCGCTGGGGTGCTGGGTTGATGCCGGCCTCCTTCAGGACTTCCCAGATGGCGGACGCGCCCACCTTCACTCCCGGCACGAGCAGTTCGCCCTACAGGCGCCGGTACCCCCAGCTCGGCTTCTCCTTCGCCAGGCGCAGCACCAGGATGCGGATGGAGCGCACGGTGCGCGGTCGTCCTGGGCGTTTGGGGCGGCAGAAGGCGGCATGGCGGCGTTTGACGAGGTTGCGGTGCCAACGCAGGACTGTGTCGGGGCGTACGAGCAGCCGTAATCGTCGCAAGACGTGCAGTGGCAGCCGGTGCAGCAGCGCAGCCAGGGATGCCCGATCGCTGGGCGCGAACCGGCTCTTGTCCCTGCCGAGTTGACGTTCCAGCACGGTGATCTGGTGGCGCAGGGCGAGGATCTCCGCGTCCTTGTCCCGGTCGGTCATCGGCAGCAGGCGCAGCATTGCGAACGCGTTCGTCACTACCTAGGTAAGCCAGTCGCAGCAGCACGACCGATCATCATGACGCCTGGCCCACCGACTAGCTATGAGGGGCCGAGACCGTTGCCTCACCGCGGAATCTTTTCCGCGTTCTCGTCGGAGCGGGGGGCGTGCCTGTTGAGTCGGCACGGAGCGTGGTGCCGGTGTTGCCACCGGTCCATTCCTCCGTGCCGCTCGCCGAACGCGGCGTACCCGTCTCCGAGTACCGGGCTCTCCACGGACTCTGCCGTTCGCGCGGGGTTGGGGTGGGTCCACGGGTCGGAGGTCGTGTTGCCTCTGTAGCGGTAGCGGGTGACCGTCACCGCTTGGAGGTCGAATAGTTCGATCCCGTCTGCCGAGGGCTTTTGCCACCGTCCGGTGTGGTCGGTGGTCAGGTTCACCAAGGCGTGGTGGATACGCAAAGTGGTGCGCCAGCGGTGAAAACTCATGCTCAGCTCGGTGTGGAACAGCCGGCTCAGGGTGCGCTCGCTGGCCCCCACCGCGCGGCCCAGCTCGGCCGGCGTGGCAGGTCGGGTGGGATCCTCGCGCAACAGGTCCGTGGCCGCGCGCAGCCGGTCGTCGCTGGCTTCCTGCAGGTGCAGGGACGATTCCGCCGCGTCGACGAGCTCGTCCACGATGACGGCCAGCAGGCGCCGGTGTGCGCCGGGACGCCGTTCCGGCACGTCGGTGAGAGCCAGACAGCAGGACAAGCCAGGCGAAGATCCGTGTGGAGATCAGGCAGAGCAGTCGCACGAACCTAAGGACTCACGGTGTCGTATCGGTGCAGGGGAGCGTCGTCCCAGGTCAGGGGCTGCGCAGCCCTTCTGAAGCGGTACGGGACCCTAGTGCTCTGGCCGCAAAGGCAGGTCGACGGCGGCGAAGTTCCGGTCGCCCAGCAGCGTCCCGGCACGCAGATCGCCCGCCAGCCGTCCGGCGTACTCCAGCTCGGCGGTAGCGGCCGAGCCGAACACCGCCCCGATCACCGCCCGGGTCCCGCAGGCCACCAGCGCCGCCAGCCGGACCTGCGGATCGCCCTGCGGCACTTCGCCGTGCAGACCGCGATGATCGGCTTCGCGGCGGTCCTCTCCTGCGGCGCCGTTGTGTCGGTCGCCGTCGCGTTGCGCGACCGCGCACCCGGTCCCGGCGCGCTCTCGGCGCAGTCCGCTCGCCCCTCCTGACCTCCCTGCGGCGTATGCGACACCGGTTGGCTGGGAGGCGCGGACCTGGGCACTCGGTGAGGGTACGCGTGACACGGATCCGCGGCAGACGGGAGGCACGAGATGCCTGCGGAATCGGCCAGAACGATCGCACTCCCCTCCGGTGAGGAGATCGCGGCGCTCGGGCAGGGCACCTGGTACCTGGGCGAGGATCCGGCCCGGCGTGAACAGGAGATCGCCGCGCTGCGGCTGGGCGTGGACCTGGGCATGACCGTCGTGGACACGGCGGAGATGTACGGCGACGGCGCAGCCGAGGAGCTCGTCGGGGAGGCCCTCCGGGGACGCCGGGAGGAGGTCTTCCTGGTCAGCAAGGTGCTGCCCGGCCACGCCGATCGGAAGGGCACCGTCGCCGCCTGCGAGGGCAGCCTGCGGCGGCTCCGTGCGGAACGGCTGGACCTCTACCTGCTGCACTGGCGGGGACGGTGGCCACTCGAGGAGACCCTTGCGGGGTTCACCGACCTGATGGAGGCGGAGAAGATCCGTTACTGGGGCGTGAGCAATCTGGACGTCGCCGACATGGTCGAGCTCACCGCCCTCCCCGGCGGCGACGCCGTGGCCGTCGACCAGGTGCTGTACAACCTCTCCCGGCGCGGCATCGAGTGGGATCTGCTCCCCTGGTGCCGCGAGGCCGGGGTGACGGCCATGGCCTACTCCCCGATCGAGCAGGGACGGCTGCTGAAGGTCGAGGCTCTGGGTGCCGTGGCCCGGGCCCTCGGAGCCACGCCGACCCAGGTGGCACTCGCCTGGGTGCTGGAACAGGGGGTGGCCGCGATCCCGCGTTCCGGATCACCCGACCACGTTCGGGAGAACCGCGGCGCGGCGGACCTCCACCTTCCTGCCGAGGCGCTCGACGCCCTCGACGAGGCGTTCCCGCCGCCCAGCGGGCCCACGCCCCTGGAGATGCTCTGAAGGAGTTGACAGGATGGCGCGCTCCCCGCTCGTCGTCGGAATGGGGGGTTCGCTGCGCACCCCGTCGACCAGCCTCACCGCACTGTGTGCGGCGGTCGAGGGGGCGGCCGAGGCGGGCGCCGACACCCAGGTGATCGACCTCAAGCGGCTGGATCTTCCGCTCTACATGTCCGAGCAAGGGGTCCCTCCGTCCGCCCGTCGGCTTGCGGACGCCGTTCAGGCCGCCGACGCCCTGCTGTGGAGCAGCCCGACGTACCACGGGTCGGTCAGCGGCGCGTTCAAGAACGCGGTGGACTGGCTCGCCCTCCTGGCCGACCACGACCCGCCCTACCTGAGCAACAAACCCGTGGGGATGCTGACGACCGCCGGTGGAGTGCAGGGTCTACAGGCGATCAACGCGATGGAGTTCATCGTCCGGTCGCTGCGCGGCTGGGCCGTGCCGCTGGTGTTCGCGGTCCCGCGGTCCTCCCGGGTCTTCGATGGCGACGGACGCCTCACCGACCAGGCGGTCGCGGACCAATTGCGCGGCCTCGGCGCGGAGGTGACCAGGGCGGCCCTGCAGTTCCGGGCGGAGGGCACGTGCGACTACGCGCAGGAGCGGCCGTCCGGGGCCGTCCTGGACTGAGCCCGGCCCTGCCACGCAGGGGCGTCGGGGGTCGTCCTTTCTCAGGGCCCGGCCCGCCCCATGGGCCGCCGGTGCTCGCCGCGCGCCCCGGAGCTCCCGGGCGGGAAGTGCGGCAGCACGTGCTCGGCCAGTTCGTCGATCACTTCGGCGACCGGGCGGCGGCTGTGCTTGAAGTTGATCATCAGCTGGTCGATGCCGATGTCCTGCCAGGCCCGCATCATCGCCAGGAACGACACCCGGCCCACCGAGAAGCCCTGGTGGATGCGCCGGGGCAGGGCCAGCGGGTCCTCGGTCAGGTCCAGGTAGGTGGCCTGCGCGTACGGCTTGAACCCACCGCCGTCGCCCCGGGTCAGCTCCCGCCACCGCTCGATGTTCTCGGCCTGCTGCTGGAGCGGCGGGGTGTAGTACAGCCAGCCGTCCGTACTGTCGGCGATCCACCGGACGTCCTGCCTGCCGCGTCCCGTCATCAGGACGGGGATCCGCCGGTACACCGGCTTGGGCAGCAGATCGGTGCCGCGCATCCGGCCGAGCGGCGACTCCACGTGCGGGAAACGGTGCTCGAGGACGACACGGAAGTACTCCAGCGACTGCCGGAACGTCTCGGCCCGGCCGCCCAGGTCCTGACCGAAGGCCGGGAACTCCACGGGCCGGTCACCGGTGGCCACCCCGAGCAGGAGCCGTCCGCCTGACAGTTGGTCCACCGAGGCGGCCGCCTTGGCGGTGTGCAATGGATGCCGCAGCGGCATGACGATGCTTGCGGTCCCCAGCGTGATCGAGGTGGTGCGGGCGGTGAGCTGCCCCAGGTACACCCACGGGTCGAAGACCTGCCCGGCGTCCCCGAAGCCCGGGTCCAGCAGCGGCACGTCACGGACCCACACCGAGGCGAAGCCGGCCCGCTCGGCCTGCTGGATCCGCTCGATGTGCCCGGCCAGGGACGGCACGGGCCCGTCGAAGCCCTCCAGGGGCGTGATGGCGCCCACGGTCATCCTGCCGCCGGGATACGCCCTGGCCATGGCCACGTGCTCGGAGAACGGCAGCTGCGCCCTGCCTTCGACGTCCACGGGTGCGCCGGCTGAGGGAACTGTCGGTTGTGTCATGCGATCCTCCGGCGATTTCATGCCGTGTCCGGGTCCGCATCCATGCGCTGCGCCGGGGCCGCGTCGTTCCAGGGCCCGTGACGTCCGCCGAAGCGGCGGGTGCCCATGCCGCCGGGGGCAAAACCGTGACGGCCCGGCCACATTTTAGGGATGGGCATGACCTCGTCAGCTCTGCCAGGGAAAAGGGGGTGTTCTTTTTCGGCCTGGCGTGCGGAGTCGCTCAGCAGGGGGGCTCTGCGTATCTCGACCGGGGTAACAGCCGATGGCGGCGCGGCTGGGAGCGAGCGACGCCGTACGGTTCTCGGTGAGGAGTCGAGAGGCATGACGGTGATGGGTGTGTCGAAGTTCGAGAGGTTCTTCCGCGCCGCCGCAGGCCTCGACGTGGACAGGAACGACCTGAAGCGGTACGGCGACTTCGTCGACGCCAAGGTCTACGACCTCCTGGTCGTGGGCCAGGCGCCGGCCAAGGCCAATGGCCGGGACACCGTCGAACCGTGGGCCTCCAGGAGAGCATCCACCGGTTCCGGCGGTCGACGAGGAGGTCGAGGCGAAGCCGATCCTGGAACGGCTCGCCGCGCACCCTCCCCTCGGCAGGACGCCCACCCAGGAGACCGAAGACCGGCTGCTGTCGCAGTCGCGCCCCGGTGCATGTCGCCGGACTGAACCGGCATGCCGGGCGGGGGCCGGAAGGTGGAGACTGGAAGCCTGCACCGAGGCCCGGGTCGCGCCGCAGGTGCTCGGGGATTCGCGATCGCCCTTTCAGCGCGGTTGGTCACCTGGGCCTGGAAAATCACACCCGATTGCCTTCACATAACGGCGCGGGACGCGGAAGGTCGTTTCGGGGGTCCGTCTCGTCCCGCGATGCTCTGACACGCCAAGGGAAGACATGAAAGCTGTCGTCTACGAGGGACCGCGCGCCGTGAGCGTGAAGGATGTCCCCGAGGCGCGTATCGAAAGACCCACGGATGTCCTGGTGAAGATCACCACAACGAACAATCTGACCACTCCCGACGATCCGAGGATGGCCGGGGCCGCCTACGGTTTCGCCGACATAGGGCCCCTACGTCGGCAGGCAGGCCGAACTGCTGCGCTTCCCTACGGCGACCACAACTCCCCGGTGGTGCCGGAAGAGGCCGGGGGGCGGCAGACCGACTATGTGATGCTCTCCGACATCTTCCCCACCGGCCGGCACGTCACCGAGCTCGCCTGCGTGCGGCCCGGCGATACCGTGGTGCTCTACGGAGCCGGCCCGGTGGGCTGCGTGGCCGCGCTGTCGGCAACGCTCAAGAGCGCCGGGAAGGTCCTAATTTCCGACCTACACCCGGACCGCCTCTCCCTCGTCGAACAGATCGGCGCGATCCCGATCCACGATTCCAAGGGGCCCATCGACCAGGTCAAGCACACCAACGGCCTCGGCGCCGACCGCGGCTGCGCGTGCGTGGGCTACCAGGCGCACGAGCCGCAAGGCAACGAGCACCCCGACATGACCCTGAACCACCTGGTGCAGCCCGTGAAGTTCACCGGGACCACCGGTGTGGTCGGCGTGTTCATCCCGCGGGGACCCCGGCGGCCCGGACCGATGTACAGGGAGGGCGAGGCCGCCTTCGCCCACGGCATGCTGGGGTTCAGGGTCCAGAACATCGGCAACGGACAGACCAGCGTCAAGGCGTACAACGAGCAGTTGTACGGCCTGATCCGGGCCGGGAAGGCCGAGCCGTCCTGGATCGTCTCCCACGAACTCGTGGTGAACAAGGCAGCAGACGGATACACGGATACCAGCACGTCGATGCCCGCGACGACGGCTGGACGAAGGTCGTCCTCACCCGGAGGGCAGCTTTCGCTGACCGCGCGCAGACATGCGCTCGGGGCGCCCTCTCCGGCCCTGCCGTCCCGGTCCCGAAAAGGGACCCGGACGGGCCCTGCCGGGTGTCCCCGCCGCTCGCATCGTACAACCAGCGACTCGTGAAGGGAGCCATACCATGACACAGGAACTCCAAGGGATGCGGGTGGGGATTCTGGCCACCGACGGCGTCGAGCGCGTGGAACTCGACCAGCCGCGCGGTGCGCTGCAGGGCGCAGGGGCGAAGACCGAGATCGTTTCGCTCCACCCCGGCGAGATCCAGGCCCGACAGTTCGACCTCAACGCGGCCGGAACCTTCCCCGTGGACCGCCTGGTCGCCGACGCCTCCGTCGACGACTACCACGCCCTGCTCCTGCCCGGCGGCACCATGAACCCTGACCAGCTGCGCATGAACCGCGACGCGGTGCAGTTCGTCAAGGACTTCATGGCCAGCGGGAAACCGGTCGCATCGATCTGCCACGGCCCGTGGACCCTGGTGGAAGCCGACGCCGTGCGCGGCCGCCGCCTGACGTCCTGGCCCAGCATCCGCACCGACCTGCGCAACGCCGGCGCGGAGGTCGTCGCCGACCAGGAGGTGGTCGTCGACGGGCAGCTGGTCACCAGCCGCGGCCCGGCCGACCTGCCCGCCTTCTGCGCCGCCACCGTGGAGCAGTTCGCCCGGGCGCACCACCCCATGCCCGGCTGACCCGGCGGCTTGGTCGCCGGCGGTGGGAGCAGGCGGTGCACGGTGGAGGTGGGCCCGCCGGGCCCGCTCTCCACCCCACGGGCCGGTCAGCCGGGGCGGTCGCCTCCGTACGCCTGCCGGTCCGTAGCGTCGCGCAGCCGCGTCGAATGCCGCCACGTCCAAGTGGTGATCGTCATCATCTCCAGGGCGTCCAGGACGAGTCCGGTCTCCATTGGAGCCGAGGCGGTTCAAAGCGACCTTACGATCTCCGGTAGGCCGGGATCTCGTTCTGGCTCTACTCGGGAGTGGACCCGGCCGAGTGCGCCCGCCGCGCCGGCCAGAGCATCGAGGTTCTCTTTGCGTCTACTGGTCCGGAAGCACTGGTCAGGAGGGGCGCAGCCGTGGGAGGAATGGGGAGTTGGCGCGCAGGCCGGGCTCGGTCGAGAGCGGGTTGAGCGAAAGGCGCCTGACGGGTGAAACCCCAGGTCAGGCGCCCTTTTTCGGGCGTCTGGAAGAAACCCGGCTTCTTCGGGACGTCTTGGACCGGACGGGTCAACACCGTCACCGCCCGCACGGACCGGGTGGACGCCGACGCGTTGTTCATCCGGCCCGACGGCTGTGTCGCCCGGGCCTTGCCCACCGGGCAGGACCCCGACGCCACCACGCTGGTGCGTGCGCTGGGCACATGGTTCGGCCAACCGGCCTGAGCACCGTATTAACAGTCGTCTCAGCTTCGCTCGGTACGAAGTAGGCATCCAGACAAGCGATGCAACCCGTATGTAGGAGGCTAGTGATGGCAGTCAACACAGCACCGTCCGGCGAAGCGCCGGCCGGTCGGTTGGCAGGCCGGTGGGTGCCGTGGTTGGTGATTGGCTTATGGTTGGTGCTGGCGGCGGGCATGGTGCCGCTGAGTGGAAAGTTGAGCTCGGTCACCACCGACAGCGCCGTGGACACCCTGCCGGCCAGTGCCGAGTCCACCAAGGTGGCGGTGTTGGAGGACAGTCTCCCCGACGGTGACAACAACACGTTCGTCTTCGTGTACCACCGCGCCGGCGGCATGACCGACGCCGACCGCGCGACGGTCGAGCGCCACTACAACACCCTTGCCAAGCGGTACCCGCCGAAGGCGACGGCGGCGGCCGACGAGGACGACGAGGGCTCACCGACGAAACGCTCCACCGACGGCAAGGCGATGATGTTCACCCTCGAGGTGAGCACGACCTACGGCGCACCGGAGGCCATCGTCGGGCCGTTGCGTGACGCCGCGAAGGACCGCCCCGCCGGCCTGGAACTCGACGTGACCGGTCCGGGCGCGATCGACGGCGACATGGATGCCGTCTTCGACGGCATCGACGTGCAGGTCCTCCTCACCACCATCGTCGTCGTCACGCTCCTGCTCATCCTCACCTACCGCAGCCCGGTGTTGTGGATCATCCCGCTGGTGGCCGTTGGCGCGGCCGCACTGACCTCGATGGGGACCGTCTACCTGCTCGTCAAGGGCTTCGGCATCGTGGTCAACGACCAGAACTCGGCGCTGCTGACGATCCTGGTATTCGGCGTCGGCACGGACTACGCCCTGTTGCTCATCGCTCGATATCGGGAGGCACTGCACCACCATGAGAACGTCCGGGTCGCGATGGTCCACGCGCTACGCGGCGCGGCGCCGGCCATCGTCGCGTCCGCGGCCACCGTGGTCGCCGGCCTGCTCTGCCTGCTCGTCGCGGACCTGAACAGCACCAGCGGGTTGGGCCCGATCGGTGCGGCCGGCATCCTGTGCGCGCTGGTGGCCATGCTGACGCTCTTCCCGGCGGTGCTCGTGGTGCTCGGCAGGCGGATCTTCTGGCCGGCCATCCCGCGGTTCAGCACGGCCGTGGAGGAGAAGCCGGGGCTGTGGGGACGGCTCGGCACCGCCATCAGCCGCCGCCGGTGGGTGGCGACACTCGGCTCGCTCGGAGTCCTCGGCGTGCTCGCCATCGGGCTGGCGGGCAACACCGGCGCCCTGCGGGAGCAGGACCAGTTCCTGTCCGCGCCTGAGTCGGTCACCGGCTTCACCGTTCTCCGCCAGCACTTCCCGGAGCTCGGCGGCCAGCCCATGACGATCTTCACGCGGCCGACGCACCAGGAGCGGGTGCTCGACATCGTCAAGGACACTCGCGGTGTGGCCCTGGCCATCCCGGAGCAGACCAGCGGCGGCTGGGCCAACATCTCCGTGTTCCCGAAGGACGCGCCGGACACCGTCGCAGAGTACGACACGATCAAGCGGGTGCGCACCGCCGTGCACGCGGTGAGCGGGGCGGAGGCGATCGTCGGCGGGCCGAGTGCGGAGAACCTCGACACCGAGGTGACCACCAAGCGCGACGAGAAGCTGGTGATCCCGCTGGTGCTCGCCGTCGTCCTGATCGTCCTCGGGCTGCTGCTGCGCGCGATCCTGGCCCCGCTGGTCCTGATGGCCACCGTGATCGTCTCATTCGCCGCAGCCTTCGGCGGCAGCGTGTTCGTCTTCGACACGATCCTCGGGTTCAAGGGTGTCGACTATTCGGTGCCGCTGCTGGCATTCCTGTTCCTGGTGGCGCTCGGCGTCGACTACAACATCTTCCTGGCCAGCCGGGCCCGGGAGGAGACCGTGCGTCTCGGCACCAGAGAGGGCATGCTCAAAGCCCTCTCGGCCACCGGTGGCGTCATCACCTCGGCAGGCCTGGTCCTGGCGGCCACGTTCGCGGTCCTCGCCACACTCCCGCTGGTGATGCTGATCGAGGTCGGGTTCCTGGTCGCCTTCGGCGTGCTGCTCGACGCCCTGCTGGTGCGGTCGGTCCTGGTGCCCGCCCTCGCCTTGCTGATCGGCCGGCGGATCTGGTGGCCGAGCCGGCTGTCCCGTCCAGCGGCGGAGCTGCCGGACGGTCAACAGCCGCTCGCCGACGACGAGGAGCCCGCGCTGCAACGGTGAGCGCGGCGGCACGGACGAGATCCGGGACGGGCCCCAGGCCCGTCCCGGATTTTTTCATGGGCCCACGGCCGGCGCCCTTTGGTCCCGCGCCACGCGCCCGGGGTGGGGTCGGCGCATCGCGGTGTCCTGGCCCGACGGTGAGCCGCGCGGGGCCATGCCCGAAGGCCGCCGTCCCTTGTCCTGCGCCGCGCCGCCGGGGCGGGTCAGCGCACCGCGGTGTCATCCCCGGCGGTCAGCCGCGCGATCGGGGCGGGCGGGGCCGCGGCCGGAAGGTCGACCCGAAGCAGTGCGCCACCGCGTGCGGAGCGGGCGACGGTGGCCCGGCCGCCGTGGGCGTCGACGACCCGCTGCACGATCGACAGCCCCAGACCGGATCCCGGCAGCGCCCGGGCGCTGTCGGCACGGTAGAACCGGTCGAACACCCGCGGTACGTCGGCGGCGTCGATGCCCGGCCCGGCGTCGTCGACCTCGAGCACCGCCGCCGCGCCCTCGGCACGGAGCCGGACCTGGACCGGCTGGTCCGCGGGGGACCACTTGCCGGCGTTGTCGATGAGGTTGAGCACCGCCCGCTCGAGCGCAGCGGGACGCCCGCTCACCCACACGGAGGTCACGTCGAGCGCGACCTCGATGTCGGGCACGCGGGAACGCGCCCGAGTCGCGGCGGCCACCACCACGTCGGCGAGGTCGAGCACCTCGGTGCTCTCGTCGCTGACGTCACCGCGCGCCAGGTCGGTCAGCTCGGCGGCAAGGGTGCTCAACTCGGCCACCTGGGCGCCGAGATCCTTGAGCAGCCGGGTCCGGCTCTCCGCCGGCAGTGCGCTGTCCAGGGTGCCGCGACGATCGAGCCGGATCAGCAGCTCGACGTTGAGGCGCAGGCTGGTGAGCGGGGTCTTGAGCTCGTGGGCGGCGTCCTCGGCGAGCAGCCGCTGGGCCCGCCGGGAGTCCCGGAGCGCGGCGAGCATGTCGTTGATCGACTGGATCAGCCGCCGGATCTCCCCACCGCCCTCATCCGGGATGTCGGCGTCGAGATCCCGGGTGTGCGCGACACGTACCGCTGCGGCGGTCAGCCGGTCGATCGGTGCCAGCCCGGTCCGCGCCACGGTCCGCCCGACAAGGGCGCCACCGACCATGCAGAGCAGCCCGATCAGCAGCATGCCCAACCCGAACCGGTTGATCGGGCTGTCGTCGACGACGCGGGCCACCTGGACCGCGCCGTCGCCCGCCCGCAGCGTGTAGATGCGGTAGCCGTCCTCGTCGCTGTCGTTCGACTCCATCAGGTCGGCCGACGCGCCCTGCGCCACGCGCCCGGCGTGCTCGCTGACCGGGGGCAGCGCGGGTTGGCCGGCCGGCGTCCGGATCGAGCCATCGGGCAGGATGACCCGCACCAGCCGACCGGATCCGGGATACGGCGGTAGCTGGACCTGCGCCAGACCGGCGCGCTCCGCGGTCGTCGCCAGGACGCGGGAGTCGGCGCGCAGCTGATTCTCGGCGGTGTCCTCCAGCTCCCAGCCCAGCAGCTCGCTGGCCACCTGGAAGGCCACGAACACGCTGACCGCGATGGCCATCGCCGCGATCACCGTCAGCCTGGTCCGCAGGGACCGCCGGCGCCACCATCGGGTCAGCCGGCGCGGATCCCGACCGGCGGGCCTGCTCACGGAGGAGTCTCCCGCAACGTGTATCCCAGGCCGCGCAGCGTGTAGATCAATCGCGGCTCACCCTCGGCCTCCATCTTGCGGCGCAGATAGCTCACGTATACCTGGAGGTTGTTGGCGGTGGAGCTCATGCCGAAGCCCCAGATCGCCTCGAACAGCGCGTCGCGGGTCAAGACCCGGGTCGCGTTGCACATGAGGACCTGCAGGAGGGAGAACTCGGTCCGGGTCAGGCGCAGCGGCCGCCCGCCCCGCCACGCCTCGAACCTGTCGGGATCGAGCCGGACGTCGGCGAACGACAGGATCTGCGACTCCCCGCCGGTCGGCGTGCGCCGGCGCAACAGGGCCCGCACCCGGGCCAGCAACTCCTCGGTGGCGAACGGCTTGGGCAGGTAGTCGTCGGCGCCCGCGTCGAGCCCCGTGACCCGGTCGGAGACCTGGTCACGGGCGGTCAGCATCAGCACCGGCAGATCCCGACCCGCGGCCCGCAACCGCCGACAGGTCTCCAACCCGCCGAGGCGGGGCATCATCACGTCGAGGAGCAGCAGATCCAGCGTGTCACCGCCGGCCCCACCGACCCCGTCGAGCACGGCGAGACCGTTGGCGACGGTGCTGGTGTCGTAACCCTCGACCTGGAGCACCCGCTCCAGCGACTCACGGATGGACACGTCATCCTCCGCAATCATGATCCGCACGCCGGCCCTCCCCCTTCCAGTCGATGTTTTTGCCGCTCATTGTCCCCGGTCAACCTGAGGCCAGGATTAGAGCGTCGCTGGGTGCGAGACTCGACGTGCCCCGCGAACTTGCCCAGCACCTGGGCCGCCCGCTCTACGCCGAACGTCGCGCCCGCGGCACCCGCACCGGAAGCAGGGCGCTGACCTGCTACGGACAGGCGGCGCTGGGCCTGCGCTGGTTGCGGCAGAACACCGACGTCGACGCGCTGGCCCGCGATCACGGAATCTCCCGCGCCACCGGTTACCGCTACCTCGACGAGATCGTCACCGTGCTCGCCGATCAAGCCCCGGACTGCACGAGGCACTGGAACAAGCCAAGGGCGGAGGCCTGACCCACGTGATTCTCGACGGGAAGACCTTCGCTGCCGACCGCCTCGCGGAGAAGAACACCAGCGTCAAGGGCAAGCAGATCGATTGTGGTACTCCGGTACAGCGCATGAGCATGGCGGCAACATCCAGGTGCTGATGGCACCGAGCGGTTTCCCTTTGTGGGTCAGCGGTGTCGAACCCGGCTCGGTGCACGACCTGACCGCGGCCCGCGAGCACGTGCTGGGCGCCTTGTTTGTACTGGGCCGCCTCCCGACTCGACCTGCCCACCCTGGCCGACAGCGGCTGCGACGGCGCGGGCATCGGAGTGTTCACACCGGTCAAACGGCCCACCGACGGCCGGCCACTCGACGCGGACAACCGCACTTACAACGCACTGCTACGCGGCCTGCGCTGCCTCGGCGAACGCGGCTTCGCCCTGCTCCCCGGACGCTGGCGCGCTCTGCGGCACTTCACCACCAGTCCACGCAAGATCGGCGACATCGTCAAAGCCGCCCTCACGCTCACCCATTTCGAACATGCCGACTTACCTGAAACTCGTTGAGACCACCTCATTGGACGTCTGCCGCGCCTGTCGTCATTCGATCGTTTGCCGACAACGAAGGTCCGCACGGCCGCAGCTCCGCGGGCCCCTCCAGCACCCGGTGCCGGCGTACGAATTCCGGCTTCGGATCAGGCTGGTCGATCGGAGGTGTAGCGGGCGAGCATGGTCTCTACAGCCTGCTCGACGGCGTAGCGGATGTCAGAGGCTGCGGGGTTCCAGTCGGTCAGCAGCATGCGGGGCCACAGGACGTAGTTGGCGATCATCCCGAGGAACTGGTTGGCGGCGCTCTCGGAGTCCGGGGGGTCGGCGTCACCGGCCTCGTGCTCCGACTCCAGGTAGTGCTGGACTGAGGTGAAGTAGGGCAGCTTACCGAGCTGGAACTGCATCCGTCCCAGTTCCCAGGAATTTGAGCATGGAACGGAGCTCCTCAGCGACGGTGGATTCGTACAGAGCAGGAGGTGGAGGTAGGACTGCCACTCGGCCGAGATGTCCCGCACGGCGTTCTCGTCTCCCGCCTTCTGTGCGGCAATGAGCCTGTGGCGTGCGCCGTCCAGTTCTGTCAGCGTGTCTTTGGGCTTGCACTCACGAGCGGTGAAACGGGCGAAAGTTTCGCGCACATGATTCCAGGAGTCCGAGACCATGAGCCCGACCAGGGATGTGGATCCGGATTCCGCTAGGGCGACCAGCTCTTCCATCGATATCCTCCAGGTATGCCCTGCATCGTCGTGCCCATGGGTGGGGGGATGCCGGCAAAGCAACACTCTCAGGGCCCGGAACTGTCACCCGTTGCGCTGTCCATGTCGAAGTCTTCGTCGAGTGGGGTTGTGGGCGCGTCGAAGCGACGTAACAGTTCTTCCGCCGTTTCGTTGCGACCTTGGGTGACGAGGATTTCGGCGATCTGCCGGGTGAGGATTCCGCGCCGGACATCGCCGGCATCCAGCCCCATGCCCTGAAGGAACGCGTCGAAGTGGTCTGCCGTGGAGCCTGTCTGTCCCAGTGGCTGGCCGTCTGTCCCAAGGCTGTCTGTCGGATCCGGTTCCGTGTCTTCGGCTTTCGGCGGTGACAGTAGATGCAGGAGGCGCTCGGGAACGTCGGTGTCATTGGCCGCTGAGGTCAGCTGGGCGAGGAGGCCAAGGTCCTCCACGGCCTTGTGCACCTGATCGTCGTTCTTGGCCAGCCACCACACGACGGCGCTGCCGGTGTCCTTGAGGACGTCGTCGCCCAGGTATTCGCGTTTGCTCTGCTCGTACTTCCTCTGGTGCTCCCAGACGGCCTTGTCCTTGCGTACCGAGGCAAGACTGCTCAGGCGTTCCTGATCGTGTTCGGAGAGAGTGAGGGTGATGGCCTCGGCCATGGCTTGGAGGTGTCCCGTGGGCTCCGGTTGCATCCTGCTCAGTGCACCGCTGAGTTCGTGCTGGACGAACGAGGCCCAACCCGGTTCACGATCCATGGTTATCGTGCGGGCGCGTTTGAGGACTGCTTCGACCGCTAGTCCGGCAGGGTTGACGATCGGTTCTTCCGCTGGTTTGCCCGTCGGGCACCAGCGGACGGTTGCAGAGAACAGGAAGTCGTAGTCCTCCCAAGCGCTCGGCAGTGAGACATGCGAGATCTGCTCCTCCCTGCGCTCTACCGGCACCGGAGGGAGGTAGGGCGTCAGCTCGGGGGGTAAGGACCGACGGCGGATGCCTGCGATGTTCGTGATCAGCAGAGGAACGCCGAGGAGTAGGGCAACCAGTGCGGACCAGGCCCACCATGGCCAGTTGCCGCATATGGCAACAATGGTGAGCAGCAGGCCGCAGAGGATGGTGAGGAAGACGGTCACTGTCTTGGCGCCGGATGTCATGATGTTGGTTCCTCGGGATTGTGTCGTGGTGGCTGCTGCCGTATGCCCTGAGCTGTGGAGATTTTCCGCAGGAGAAGATCGGTGAGGGCAGAGCCGTGTTCTCTGCCACCGGGAGCCGTGAGTTCTGCCCTCCGCGCCGTCGCATACAGGGCTCCGAACACCTCTCCTCGACCGGCTGCGCCGCTGACCAGGACATCGAGGATTGGGTCTGTGTGATGCTCGTCGGAGCATGCCGTGTGCAGCCAGTGCCGCACATGCTTCTCCCATGCGGATAGCGGGAGTCGGTCGAACACCGTGCCCCATCCCGCGATCAGCTGATCGCGGATGACGGTTTCATCGAGGAGGGAGCGGGCGCGTCCGCCCAGGTACGTCAGGGCTGCGGGATCAGAAGTCTTCAGGAAGAGGTCAATGTCCGCCGACCAGGTGGTGGGGCTGTTGACGAGCCGGTGCAGCATGCGTCGGCGCAGGCGGTGGTCCTCCTGCATGAGCCGGCAGAGAGCATCACGTGCGCGAGTGGTGCGGCGCTCCCGCCTGGCCAGGTGATGGAGACGGACCAGCGCCTGGTCTGGGTGTTGTACCGCGATCACTTCAGCGCATACCTCGACGAGGACCTGCGCGAGTGGTTCGCCCAGCCGGTCGTTTCTGGACCAGTCATAGATCTTGTCCCGGAAGGAGCGGCCGTGCCGTTCGTCGACGACACCGCGCTCCAGTGCCTGTGCGGCTGCCCGCAGTCGCCGCGCGGTGGTGGGCACCGTAGTCCACCGCTCCGCGAGTGACGCCAACTCCTCACACCGGCCGGTGCGCAAGTACTGGTCCGACAGGCGCCGTACCACGTGGTGGCGGTCATCCGGGGACAGCACCGGGTCGGTGAGCTCTACGGCCCGCCCTACCCAGGTACCCAGGTGCTCGCGGAGGTCGGGCCTGTGGTCCCAGAAATGGGTTCGGACCGCGGCGTCGTACTCGAGTTCCTTGAAGCGCACCGCCCCGTGCTGGGTGAGTCCGGCGGACACTTCTTCCAGCCGCATGGCCAGGTCCGCGTGTTCCAGCAGTGGGCGGTCGTCCTTGGGATGGTCGACGGCATGTAGCAGGAGGGTGGTGGCGCTGTGTACGGCATCGGCGTGGGCTCCGTGCAGCATGGCCGTGGTCAGCAGCAGTGCCCGCTGTGGTCCTCCGGTCATGGCGGCGACATGCTTCGCGACCTGCGGACCTCGGTCGGCCATGGCTGCGCGGGCGATTTCACACCAGTCGATGAAGCTGTCCTCGGCTCGAGCGGCTGCCTGTGCCCGCACGATCAAGCCGGCGAATTCGGCGATTTCCCTCATCGGTCGTGGTGTGTCCAGGAAGTCGGACACGGCCGGAGCCGAACGGACCTGGTCGGCCTGCGGGAGGCCGTCTTGGCGTAGGTGGCGCAGCAGCACCTCCATGCCTCGCGGGCGATAAATCTCCACGCGGTGCCGATCGAGCTCCACCGGCAAGCGGTCCGTCCGACGCGAGGGCAGGACGACCACGAGGTGAGCGCGGTGGTCGAGCACCGTCTTGCGGAAGGACGGGAGTTCCTCCAGCACTTCCGTCCAGCGCGGTTCGTCCGCGGCTGCCAGGTCCAGCAGCAGTCGGTCCTCGTCCCCGACCAGGTCGGGATCGAGGAGGGATTCGCCTTCCTCATCGGGCAGCAACTCGTGGAATGAGCCGACATCGCGGCGTAGCTCGTGGAGAAGGACACGGGCCGCCGATGTTCTCCCGCTACCGGGGGCGCCATCGAGCAGGACGGTGCTGGTCTCGGGCAGCATGTGGCGTGCCTCGCCGAATCCGCTCGGATGGACGAACCGCTGCCAGAGCCACAGAAGCTGGTCTTCGGCGAGGCGCCGTGGGCCGCGGCCTTGGCGGTCCTTTCCGAACGCTTCGAAAATGAGGTTGATCTGGTCTCCGAGACCACTGTGGACCGGGCCGCGTGGGTTGTGGATCCGTGATTCGGCGGAATCGCTCACCGGTCGTCGCCCTCACGGCGGGGGCCTTCACCGAATCGCTGGTGAATGCCTCCCTGATTGTCCCCCTCGAAATACGTCATACCGTCGCCGGAAAAGTGCCGCCCGCCGGAGATATGGCGTGAGTTGCTGTAGATGTCGCCTTTCCCCGTGTGAACCGGGCCCGAGCTGTCTTTGATCACGGTGCCCACATCCCCGGTGATGTCCCGGCTCTGTACCACCGGGCCGTTGACCTCCCCCGTCGCATTGCTCACCGCGTCGGCGCCGGGGGAGGGCCGGTCGTGGCGCTCGTGTGCCTTGAGCGATGGCACCATGTCGGCGACCACGTCGCCGAGGCGCCTGAGATCCGCCACGGCGTTCTGCATGTCCAGCCGGACGGATTGCACCTCAGCGAGCCGCTCCAGCTCGGGTGGAAGATTGGTTCCATTCAGCCGTTCCGTCTTCCGTCCCTCGAGTACGGGGACGACCGGTACTCCGCACTCGAACGCCTCGAGGATTTCCTTGCGGACCCAGTCGTCCGGCCGGCGCAGCTCGGCGAAACGTGTCCACGCGGACCCGATCACAGCCAGCAACAGAGCGCTGCGCCGAACGCTTCGGAGCAACTCCTCGGGGTAGCGCGCGCCGGGTGCGATGGATTCCGAGGCGCGGAATGCGCTGTTCTCCCCGAAGCGGTATGACAGCTCCCTCTTGATCAGGGCAGCCGTCTTCTCCCCGTCGCCCGTACGGTAGTTGATGAATACCTCGGCCATGGTGGCCCCTTTCTCATGGGGTGATGAGACGTAAGGAAGTGCCGAGCTGCGGTGCAAGTGCGCGGACCGATGGATTGCGTGGGTGGCGGCCCAGAGTGTGTGCGAGACCGCGCAGGTCGGCTGAGATGGTCGCGGAACTCACCGCGACGGCACCGCCGAGCAATTGGGCTGTCAGGTCACAGGCTTGCTCGATGTCACCAGCCGCCGCGTGCGCGAGAGCGCGGCGCACCCCGTAGCGGACTTGAGTGCGCAGAGCGTGTGGGGGAACTTGCGCCAGCTGTTGGTCGAGGGTCTCGGCCGACTCGCGTGGACGTCCCAGGTCGTAAAGACACCAGCCTGTGATCATGCCTACCGGATCGGGTAGATGCATGGTTCCGATGACGGGTGTGTCGGAGTCCGGGGTATGGCGTGCGAGCAACTCGCGGGCTATGTCGAGGGTGCGCAGACAAGCGTCTCGGTCGCCGGCGATCGCATGTCCCTGGGCTTCACGCTGGGCGGCAAGCCCTCGAATGCGTGGGGGAAGGGTGCTGTCCTGGGCCTGTCGGGCCAGCGCGATGGTCTCCTTCGCGTCCTCGCGGTACAGCGTGACCAGGGCCCGGCGCACCAGTGCGTACCCGGCCAGATGCCGGTCACCACCAGCGGCGGCCAGGTCGACGGCACGCTGTGTCCACCACAGCGCGGCCCGTTCGTTGCCGGACTCCTGTGCCAGCCAACCGACGTACTCCGCATACCGGGAGCCGAGCGCGAGCAGCTGCTGGCGGGTCCGCGGGTCGGCGTGGGTGGACGTCTCCCGCAATGTGTGTGTCTGCGCGATGAGACCGGGGAGGAGGAACTCCGGACCGACCGTCTGGCCGAGGCGCCGATAGTGGTCGAACAGCGAACGGGACACCTCCAGCACCTGCGCGCCACCCAGTGCGGACAAGGCCTCCGAGCCGCCCGCACCCAGACTCATCAGCGAGGCGGCGCCCGCGCTCACCACTTGCCTGCGGGGCACGGGCTTGAACCAGCTCCCGCCGTCCGTGGACAGTTGCATCAGCCATACCTCCTCGTCGAAACCATCTGGCTCCTCGGTACGGGCGTCGGTGGACGGATCCGGCAGCAGTGCCACGAGTGCGCCCCCGGCCTCGAGGGCGGCATCGCACAGACGAGCCAGGTCACGGCTGGGAGCCTTGATCCCACGCTCGACCTTGCTCAGCTGCCCCTTGCTGTAGTGGACCCTCTGCGCCAGCTCCGTGAGGGTCAGGCCGGCATCGAGGCGTCGCTGCCGGAGTTCTCGCGCGAACGGAATGGACGGCTTACTCACACGCACCTCCGTACCGTCCATCCGGCGAGCGTGGATGCCGCACCACAGACTGCGGCAGCGCTCATCGGACGGACAAGGCGAACACGGGTGTTTCCCGTTTCCTCTTCTGGAGGCAAGCGGATGCGGTTCGGCCTGTCGAGATGGCACCGGTGGCTGGGTGGGCTTGCCTGCGTTTCCTCCGTGAGCGAGGGCAGTTGCCCATCGTCGCGTAGGTCCTGCGGCGCCGCATAACGAACCTGTCGACACCGAGGACCGGGACGGGGACCGGCTCCGGGTCGGATAGCGCGCGGATCAGCCGAAGTAGCGTGTCCTCGCAGGGCGAGATGGACATTCGCCTGGGCGGGCGGCTTCCTGGATGGCAGCCCAGGAATATCGCCACCTCGGTGACTAGGACGGTGAAGGACTGCGTCCGGTGGACGTGACGGCGAGTCAGCCCGTGTCTGCTGAACAAACATCCTTTGGATGCAGGAGGCGTTCTCTCAGGCGAGGCGTCGTGCCCGCAGCTTCAACCGATACCACCCATTACCCCGGGTATCGCCCTGCCATGTTCGCCGCTCAGTTGCGGCCTTGTCGGTGCGTAGAGGAACAGTCGCAATCGGGCCAGATCATGGCGAATCTGTGCCGCAACCTCGGATAAACGTCAAAAGAGTCACGTCTGGCCTGTGGCCTAAGGGTAGATCGCCCCAGTTCGCGTCCCTTGCCTGTCAGTGACCATCGTAGAAATGTTCCCGATGTAATAGTTCGATGAATTCGTTCTATCAGCCCGCCCCGCGACCTGAGGCGGGCGGAGGGGAACATATAACGTTGTCTGGGTTATCCAGAACAAGACGCAGACTGTCCATTGCTTTAGGAACTGTGCTGCTGACCACTAGCGGCGCAGCCATAGCGATTGTCCCGACGGCGGATGCCACCCCGTCGGCAACCGGCAAGGCATCTGCCCGCGCCGCGGACCCGAGCAAGGCCGAGGTCCGCGCGGCCGATTTCGCGTGGGCGGTCAAGCACAACAAGAGCGGCATCCCCTGGGCCCTGACTCAGGCGAAGAACACGGGGAAGAAGACGCTCGTCCCCGACGAGACCACGACGACATCCATCACCTATGCGAACCCCGACGGCACGCTCACCTCCGAGCTCACCGCCGGTCCGGCCCGCATTCAGCAGGACGGCCGGTGGGTGGACGTGGATGCCAGGCTGACGACGGCCGCGGGCGGCAGTGTGAAGGCGAAAGCGCACCCGAATGGGCTGGAGCTCAGCGGCGGTGGCGGCACGCCCACGAAGTCGTTGAAGGCCGCCGATGAGGCCACGGCCCGCGACCTGGTCACTCTCGGCGAGGGCACCCAGCAGGTCACCCTGCAGTGGAAGGGCGGCCTGCCCAAACCCGACCTGGACGGCACCCGCGCCACCTACAGGAATGCGCTTCCCGGCGCCGATGTGATCGTCGAGGCCACCCGCACCGGCTTCGAACAGTACGTGAAGCTGGACCAGCGCCCCACCGGCGCCTACAGCTACACGATGCCGCTGAAAGCCAAGGGCTTGAAAGCCGCAGCGCGGACGGACGGCTCCGTTCTCTTCACCGACGCGAAGACGGGCGCCGAGCGGGCCGTAATGCCCGCTCCGGTGATGTGGGACGCGTCCGTGGACAAGACATCGGGGAAACATGAGAACCGGCACCCGGTGAACATGAAGGTGGTCGACAGGGACAACGGCGACGTCGACCTTGTTGTCACCCCCGACAGGGCGTGGCTGGCCGACCCGGCGACCCAGTACCCGGTCACCGTCGACCCCTCGACGTCGAACCTGACGAACGTCTTCGATACCTACGTTCAGCAGGGCGAGACCGGGGATCTGTCCACCGACGTCGAGCTGGACTTCGGCAACCCCGGCACCACCAACAGCGATGGCACGCCGCGTACCGCCAGGTCGTTCATCACCTGGAACACCGCAGCGTTCAAGGACGCCCTGGTCACGAACGCGGACGTCAGCCTGTGGAACTTCCACTCCGGCAACGACGACTGCAAGGCCTACGAGTGGACCGTCTGGGACACCAGCGCCTCCTCCACCGCCTCGCGGTGGACGAAACAGCCGACATGGCAGCAGCAGTACCACTCGTCCACCCAGACCAAGGGCAACCCTGCCTGCACCACCGCCCCGGACGGCTGGATCAGCGCGGACGTCACCACCCTGGTGCAGAGTTGGTCCTCTGCTCTGGACGGCAAGGGCCACATGGGTCTGCGCGCTGCCACGGACGACATCAAGGCATGGAAGCGTGTCAACTCCGCTAACGCCACGTCCAACCCACCGAAGCTGAACGTCACCTGGAACTACCGCCCAGGGGACGGCACCGCGCAGCAGGCCGGCCCGCCGTTCAAGTCCTACGCCGGATTGTGGGCCGTGAACACCACCACCCCCACCCTGCGGGACAAGTTCTCGGATGCGGACGGCGACACCCTCAATGGCACCTTCCAGGTCTACGACGCGGCGACGAACAAGCCCATCACCACCCCGGCCGGAGAGGGCTTGATCGTCTCCGAGTTCGTCAAGCCCGGCGAGTGGGCGAGCGTGAAGGTGCCGGCCGGGCAACTGGTCGACGGCAAGACGTACAAGTTCCGCACGAACGCCTACGACGGCACCCACTACAACCTGAACTTCTCGCCCTGGCGGGAGTTCGTCGTGGACACTACCGCCCCCGGTGTGCCGAAGAGCGTCGTGTCGGAAACGTACCCGGAGAACCTGCCGGGCGGTGCCGTGGGGGAGCAGGGCCGGTTCGATGTCGATACCGGCGTCGATGACGCCCGCGATGTGGAGTACCGGATCGGGCCGGCCGACACCGACGACGACGGTAACAGCGGCAACACCAGCACTGATGGGTGGCAGCGCACCCCGACGACCAACAACGGCTTCGCCGCCAAGGCCTCGTTCTACGCCGCCCCTGCCGAGGACGGCAACCATCAGGCGGAGGTGCGGTCAGTAGACCGGGCCGACAACACGGGCGCGACTCGCGTCTACGGCTTCGCGTCGCCGAGGCGCACCGACACGGGCCGAGCCAAGAAGATCGACATCGACCTTCCCAAGCCGAACATCGGTGCGACCGCTCCCGGGTATCGCGATGAGCCGCAGCCCGCGTGGGATTGGGCCACCGTGCAGCAAAACGGCATGGTCAGGGACGGCAGGCCGCAGGTGTACCGCAGCACCGGTCCGAAGAGCCGTTCAACGGTGACATTGACGCCGCTGGCGGAGTTGAAGCGCAGCCCGGAGGATGCGGCGAGGGCGCGACGGCAGTTGCGACTGCCCGAATACCCGGACCCGATCATCAAGGGGGCGTGGTGTGACCCGACGTTGGTGAACATCAAGGCGCAGATGACGCGGACCGAGGCGTGTCTGCCGACACAGGTGACCTTTGAGGTTACGGATCTGGCGTCCCAGCCGCCGAAGGTGTACCAGCAGATGTTCGACGTGCTGTACATGCTGAAGACCGATCCGGAGAGTAACAAGGTCAAGACGTGGATGCAGATCGACCCGAGGGATTGGTCGATTCCCGCACCCAAGCTGCCGTTCCCCGGCGGAGCGAACGGGATGATTCTGCTTGACGTCCAGTCGTGGTGCCAGTCCGACGGCTGCGACAAGCAGGCCCAGGACTGGGACTTCTACGGAGGTCGGTCCAGGTGGAGCGGCAACCAGGACCAGCACATCATCACCGGAGTCGCCGACTTCGAGTGGAACGGCAGCGTGAACAACTCCTCTGGGAGCAAGGACAAGGACCTCTCCAGGGAACTTCCGCTGCGGTGGTGGATGGACTGGGGTACGACCATTCCGGGTGTCCCTGATCCGACCGGCGAGGACGAGATAGTGTCGCCGCCAACGACGGCCCGCTGCGACAAGGTGATATCCGGCAAGGACCCGGGGTGTGTGCTCCCGTCGTACAAGCCGGGGTACACCATCAACTCCGAGGCGTTCCCGGGCGCGGCGGCGCACATCTGGCTGATCCAGAACAAGCACGCGAAGAAGCTGGGTAAGTCCCCGCAGACGCCGCTGCACTATCTGCCGTCCAAGGCGCGCAACGCCCCCGGTCAAGATCCGGACAATAGCCTGGATCCGGTCAGCCGCAAGCCGGGGAACCGTAAGGCGGTGTGCGGGCGCGCGTTCCGCAAACACAACGACACCGCCACGATCATGACCCCCAACGGTAATCCCGACACGATCTCGTGTGACGAGTTCCCGTTCGCGGCGACGTACGAGTCTCCCGGATTCCCCGCTGCCAACGGCGGACTCAACCCGGCCAAGAACTCCGACTACGCCGGTCTGGAGTGCGTGCAGACGGTGGTGGCGAAGGGTGACGGAACCCGTGAGCACCTGTACAACGACACCACCTACGACGATCCTAAGTGGCCCGCGCTGTGCGGCCGATCGTCGATGTCGACCTACATCAACACCCAGTCGATGCAGCCATTCGGCATAATCTTCGCCAAGCAATTCCGGCTGCTGGACAAAGATGAGTACTGGGTCGACCCGGCCAATGGACGTTTCGCGGACTGCGACCCGTCCAAGGACGAGATCAAGTGCAAGATGAAGTGACCAGTCGCTGCGCCGTGCGGGTTCGGATGGTCTGACCTGTGCGGTCCGGCTACGCAGGGGTACGCCCACCTGGTGGACATCGGGTAGGCGTGCCCCTCTTTCCCCTCGCCTACGTCAATGGAGGACACGATGAGCGACGTTCTGCCCGCCTGGACCGCCATCACCGACTGGCTGGCGGTGCACGCGCCCGCCTCGCACGCCACCTTACGGCCGGGCGCTAAGGTGGGCGAGGTTCGTTCCACCGAAGACGAGCTGGGGCTGAGCCTGCCCGCCGATCTGGCCACGCTGCTGATGGTGTGCGACGGAACGGTCGATGCTTCAGCCCATGACCGCGACCCTGACGAGTACGATCCGGGCCTGTTCCTCGCCCAGCACCATCTGCTGCCGCTTGAGGAGATCGCGCACGTCCGGGGCCGGGGAGGGAACACCGACCCGTTCTGGGACTCATGGGTTCCGTTCGCCGTCACCGACTACTCCCTCCCTCCGTGGGGCGGCTTGGCAGTCGACGCTGGTGGTCGGCTCGCAACCTTCCACCTAGCCGGTGGTGAGCCGCCATCTGAACCGCTCACCTCCCCTGGATACGGGTCCCTCAGCGAGTTCCTGGTCGCCCTGGCCGAAGCCCTCACCCAAGGCACCGGCCCGCTGGCGGCCGCAGTTGTTCCTGGGTTCCACCGGGGCGCACTGGTGTGGGGCCCTTTGCCGGGTGACGGTGCTCCATGGAGGTCGGCGCACCCGGAGAACGGCGCCACAACTTGAACGGCAGCGCGTGACGGCCATGTGGCAGAACGGAATGCAAGATGCCTCTGAATGGTTGTCAGCGGGGCGTGTTCGGCGATGTCGCGCAGCACGTGCAGCGGTGTGATCCAGAGCAAGACCCATGTGCCGTTGGTCCACACGCAGAATGATTGGAAGACGTCATCGAAGCTGTTGGCGAAGTAGCTGCCGCGACCGGGGGTTGACGACCTGATCGACTCGGCATGGTCGCCGAAGTTCATGAGGTAGTTGCGTGCCTGCATCGCGTGTGGTGGGAGAGTTTGCCCTGTGCTGGGAGTTGTTTCGGGCGTATGCATACATATGCGACACCCGGTCACGATGCCAGCTTCCAGGCAACTCGGGACGCAGGAGCCGAAAAGGTGGACTCTTTTACTCGGCTGATTGCGCGTCAGCGTGACCTGGAAGAACCGACCGGAGCATGCCGCTCAGCCTCGACGTAACTGGGGGTTATGGGGTCGCAGGTTCAAATCCTGTCGTCCCGACCAGCGTTTTCGCGGGTCGGAGGCCATTTCCGCAGAGATGCGGGGGCGGCCTTTTCCGTGTTTTCGGGGGTTGTGGTCGCATGGTGGTCGCGGCTTGGGCAGATGCACCTTCTGTTCGGTGGTGGTGAGGGCTGTGTCGATGGCGTTGACGGCGGTGCGGGCGGCTTCCGGGGTGAGGTGGCTGTAGATATTGGCGGTGGTGGAGAGAGTGGAGTGCCGCAGAGTCTTGGAGACGACGGTGAGGGGGCGTCGGCGGTAATGGAGATGGCCGCGGCGAGGAAGGCGGCCACGGGGGCCGGCTACCTCTACGACGCCGACGGCGAGCTCCTCATCCGCCGTGCCACGACGGCTGACGGGGGCACGGTCCTCTATCTGGGCGCCACCGAGGTCCGTCTCACTGCCCAGGGCTCGGCGAAGACCTTGACCGGCACCCGCTATTACACCGGCGCCGGGCAGACCATCGCGGAGCGCACCGGCGCAAAGGGCCAGTCCACCACGGAGCTGACCTTCTTCGCCGCCGACCACCACGGCACCGGCACCCTGGCCGTCGATGCCGGCACCCGTGCGGTCTCCAAGCGCTACACCACCCCCTTCGGCGCTCCGCGTGGTGTCAAGCCCACCACATGGCCGGACGACAAGGCGTTCCTCGGCAAGCCGGCCGACGGCGTCACCGGCCTCACCCACATGGGCGCCCGCGAATACGATCCCGTCACGGGCCAATTCCTCAGCCTCGACCCGCTCCTCACTTCCGATCAGGGGCAGTCCCTCAACGGCTACAGCTATGCCAACCAGAATCCGGTCACTGACTCGGATCCCACGGGCCTCTGTGTAGACCCCGGCAACGGGCACTGCATGCCGACCAACGGCGGAGACGCCGGTAAAGACGCCCCACCGGAGAACCACTACCCCAGCGGTGGTGGTCGGCACCATGGTGGCGGTGGCGGTGGCGGTGGCGGTGGCGGAGGCGGCAGAGGTGGAGGTGGGCACGGAAGGCGGAGAAGAAGGCTGACGATGCGGTCGAAGCAGCCGAGAAGGCCGTCGAGAAGTGCCACAGCTTCACCGAAGAAACGCAGGTCGAACTCGCAGACGGCGGCCACAGTGACATCAAGGACATCAAGGTCGGCGATAAGGTTCTCGCCACCGATCCCGAAACCGGGAAGAGTGAAGTTCGCCCGGTCGTTGCGACGATCGTCACCAACGATGACAAGGATTTCACCGACCTCACAGTGAGGACCGGTGACCGACCCGCGTCGATCATCGCCACCGACACCCACCCGTTCTGGGTAACGAGCGAGGCCCGCTGGGTGAACGCCGGCGACGTCATCACCGGCATGCGGCTCCGCACGGACAAGGGCGAGGCCGTGACGGTCGTCTCCGTGCGTCACTTCACGAAGCTGCAACGCACCTATGACCTCACAGTCAGCGGAATCCACGGGGTAAGCATGCTGGCGGCGGTTGGGTAATTCGCGAATATGCAGGTCGCGGAGACCCGATTGGAAGGATGCTCAGATGGAATCCTGGAGGCGGCCATCATGGTGAGGGTGCCTACTGGAGAGTCGTGGGTCCTGAAGGGGATCTGGGAGGAATCATTCGATGACCGGCGATCGGAAGTTGACGGGCTTTCGGCGGTGGGCCATCCCCGTGCTGGACCTGCTCAGCGCGGAGCCCGAAAGGCAATTGCAGTACTTGCAGACGTCGGGGGTGGGAGCAGACGAAATATTGCTTCAATTCGACGACTTGCTGCACGTGGCTCGCGCCAGAGTGGCTGACGGTTCGCTGAACGGCGAGGATTATCGTTTGCTTCAGGTGGTCGGCGAAAGCGTCGATCCCGTAAGTGAGGGCCCTGAGGAGATTTGGGCTGAGGGTGCACTCGAAGAAGCCGTCGAATGGGAAGAGCTGCGGGTGGCGTCTGCGGCTGCAAAGTCAGATTTGGAGCTGTTCGTGGAAGCGGATCGTCCGGATCCCTGCCTTGTGGAGGAGGCGGTGGAAGCGGCGGGTGACGTTGGTGGGGTCGAGCGGCCTGCCCTTCGGGGTGGTGAAGACGAGCCTGTTGCCCATCCAGCCCGTTCCGGCCGCCTGACGGTCTTCCTGCTGCCGTTCCTGGTGGATCTTGAGGGAGTTGATGCATTCGGTGGGCAGGGCGATGCGTCGTTCGGAGGCGAGGGTCTTGGTGTTCAGGACGGTCAAGCCGCCGCTTCGGGTGCGCTGGAGGGAGCGGTGGATGGTGGCGGTGCCGCCGTTCAGGTCGAGGTCTTCCCAGTGGAGGCCGAGGAGTTCGCCCTTGCGGAGTCCGGTGGGCAGGGCGAGTTCGTACAGGGTGTGAAGCCGGTCGACGGCCGCGTACGGCAGATCGGAGTCTGCCTTGAGCTCGTCGGCGATGGCGGCGCGGGCCGCGTGGCGGAGGCGCTCCTCGGCCTCGACGGCCCGGTGCCCCTCGGCGATGGTTTCCGCCACGGCGGGGCTGGGCGTTGTGCCGCTCGCCCGGGCCGGTCCGCTATGAGCCTGCCGACCGGCTCTGGTTCACCGCCCTTGTCCGGGCTGATACCCCGGCGCCAGTGGCGCGAGGCACCGCTGGTGACGGCTATCGGGAAAAACCTCGTTCAGCGCGTTCCAGAAGTCCGCAAGGGAGCCTGGACACGGGCCGCTCCGAATCGTTGGACGCGGACAGAGCGGGCCCCTTATATCGAGAGGTGCTCGTGAGCGGACGCGTTAGCATCGCGGGATGCGTGTACTAGTCACAGGGGCAACTGGATACGTCGGGCATGCTGTTGCGGTTGCTCTGGCCGAGGTGGGGCATGAGGTCGCTGCCCTGACACGGGACTCGGGTTCGGGAAGAGCGAGGGCGCTGGAGGACTTCGGGGTCCTGCCGCTGCGCGGGCGGCTCGCGGACCGTGCCCTGCTCAGCGGGATGCTCGTGGGCGTGGACGCCGTGGTCCACACTGCCTTCGACCCGGATGACCCCGTCGGCGCCGATCGTGCTCTGTTCGCTGCCCTCGCCGCCGCCGGTGGCCGACGGCATCTTGTGTATACGACCGGCTGCTCGGTCTACGGTGAGCACGCCCACGCGATGCTGACACCTCAGACCCCCGTCGACAACGGCAATGTCCGCGCTCGTCTGGAAGCGGAACTGCGGGGTGCGGGACTTCCGCACACGGTGCTGCGGCCGGCGATGGTGCACGGCGGCGATGCACGCAGTTCGATCGTCGGGGACTGGTTCCGCGAGGCCGCCTCCACCGGGCCGGTGCACCGGGGGCGACGTGACAAGGTGTGGTCCTGGATTCACGTCGAGGACCTCGCGCGGGCGTACGTGGCGCTGCTGCGTGCGCCGGGAGATCACGAGGGGTGCACCTATCTGCTGGCTGACGCGCATCCGGCGACTCCGTTGGCTGTCGTGGAAGCCGCTGCCCGAGTGGCCGGCAACAGCGACGCCGTGGCCTTCGCCCCGATCGAGAACGAGAAGCCCGTATACCGGGTGTTCGACCGTGACGAGGTCATCGACTCCTCTGTTGCCAGGGCCGCGCTGGGGTGGACCCCGCAGGAAAGCGATGTCCTGGCGGCACTGCCTCCCTCGTTCGAGCGGTGGTCGGCCGCGCGGCCCTGAGCGGGTTCTGAAGGCGAACGGAAAGCGAGCCGACGCAGGTCGGAGACGCAAGAGGGGTCTGCGCAACCCGGCGCAGCCTACGAAGAAACATCTTTCGCCCCGCTGGTCGCGCAACGGCTCGTTGGCGGCGCTGCGGGTGCCGAAAACTGTGTCACCCTATGCGACCTGCGTGTATTCGTGGATGAGGCCGCCGAGTCGATCGCGTCGAGAGCTGGGAGGGTTGTCCCTGGCGATGGGCGGATCGGGGTCGGTGAGTCGGTCTGGTGCCCGTTGTCCGAGGGATCGATGCGGCCGGTGTCTGTTGTAGTGATCCGCGTACTCGCTGGTGACGAGGCGGAGGTGGCGCTCTCCGGTGATCAGGATGCGGTCGGTGGCCTCGCGTCGGCATGATCCGATCCAGCGTTCGGCGATGGCGTTCATCCGTGGCACGGCGGGCAGCGTGGGTACCACACGCCTGCCTGCCGCTTGGAAGACGGCGTCGGAGCTGGCGGTGACGTAGGCGCCGCGGTCCCGGATGAGGAAGCTGATCGACTTTGCACGGTCCCCGAGGTCCATGAGGTAGTTCCGCGCTTGCTGGGTGATCCAGGGGCCGGTCGGGTTGCGCGTGGCGCCGGCGACGCGCAAGGCGCAGGACCAGCTGCCGCGGTGCTTCCGACTTCGGTGGTCGGCCCGGACGGCGGTGTGGACAGGTCCACTTCCGGGCGACGAGGCGTGCGTGCCAGCGCAGGACCGAAGCCGCAGGTCACCTCGGGTGACATATTTTCCGGCACCCACAGGTGCCAGGGTCGGCAGTGTATCGGAAGCGAGTAGATCCTGAAGGGGGCACGGAGTTGGCTTACAAGACGACCTTCCTCCCTGACGGCAGCATTGCGCATATCAAATTCAAGTGAGGATGAGGACCATGGAATCGGACGACTCCCAGGTTCTGGCCAGCCTGATTCGCTGGGAATCATCGCTGGGTGGCCTGATCGACGCCGCCAACCGATGCGATCGCCACGAGGGGTCGTCTGGACAGGGAGGAACCCTCAGTGACACAGACCGCGCACCACGACTACAGCGTGCGCCCCGCGACACCGGACGACGTCGACGGCGCGCGCCGCGTCATGCTCGACACCTTCCACCGGGAGTTCGGCTACGGATACGTGCCCCAGTGGCACCGCGACACCGTGGACATCACGGGCACGTATCTCGACGACCCCCGGCATCTGCTGGGGTGACGTGCTCGATCATGGGTGAATGACTGCCTTCTACCATGTGTGCTTCGTGGTCCCGGATATCGAGCAGGCGATGCAGGATCTTCGGCGTGCAGCCGGGGCCGAGTGGAGTGAGCCCGTGTCCGACCGGCTCGGTGAGTGGGACTTCCGCATCGTCTTCACCGCAGGCGGGCCGCCCTTCATCGAGCTCATTGAGGGGCCCTCAGACAGTCCCTGGGACGCGTCCAAGGGAGCCAGGTTCGATCACATCGGCTTCTGGACCAGCGATGTGCGGCACGGTTCCCAGCGTCTGGAAGAAGAGGGCATGCCTGTGGACTTCTCCGGTTGCCTCTATGGCCGACCGTTCGCCTATCACCAGATGGACAGCATCGGTGCCCGGATCGAACTCGTTGACGTCGGCAGGCAGGCCAGCTTCCTCAACCGGTGGCATCCGGGCGGGAAGCCGATGCCCGCCATCGACGAGACGCCCAGAAGCTGATACGCCCGGTGTCTTCGTGGGGTCCCGTCCGCTGTTGGGAGACCCCCGTCCGGGCGCTCCCCGTCCGGGCGGTTGTCACAGGGCGAGGCTCATCAGGATCTCGTCCCGGTCGTCGCCGGGGGCCACCCACATCCTCATCATGGACGAGGCCCACGCCCGCCACGTCCTCGCAGCCTGCGAGCAGCACTACAACGAGCACCGACCCCACCAAGCACGCAATCAGTTACCACCCGACGCCGCTGAACAATCTGCCGTGGCGCATGACCTCAACACTCACAAAGTCCTGCGTACCCGGATCCTCGGCGGTCTCCTCAACGAGTACCGCTATGCCGTCTGATCAGCCGCGATGACTTTTCGAGCGGCACAGGGTCCAGGGCGCGGGCGAGCGAGTCCAGGGACGCGAGGGCGTCAGGGCCGGTGGGAGCGAGGACGATGCTGGTCGCGCCCGCTGCGTGGCGGGCCTTGATCGCCTCGTGTGCCTGGTCGGGAGTGCCGGCGATGCTCAGTTGGCGGACCCAGGCGGCGGGCATGGTCTGGGCGAATTGCCGGGCGTCGGCGCAGGCGGCGCGGTGTTCGCGCAGCTGCGTGGCGAACGGGAGGGGGTCGATGTGGGCGGCCCAATCCGGATCGCCGATGGCACTGAGTCCGTCGCGGACGCCGGCGAGAGCGGCGTCCTCGTCGTCATCCACGGCGGCGGCGTCGTAGGTGACGACTTCGGGGGCGTCGGCGTCCGAAGTGCTGCCCATGTGCCGCAGTGAGGAGGCGATGTAGGCGGGGGCCGCGGGCTCGGCCAGGAGGAGCCCGTCGGCCACCTCGCCCGCGGCTGCCTGTGACTTGGGGCCGCGTACACCGAGGATGACCGGCGGGACGATGTCGGGAGTCTCGGTGATGACGACGCCTTCGCAGTGCACGTAGCGGCCGCCTGCCGGACCGGGCTCGCCGCGCATGAGCAGGCGCAGCGCGGTGGTGTATTCCTTGATCAGCGTCAGGGGACTGGCGGGCCAGGCCCCTGCCTGACGCATCCAGTCGGGCATACCGTGACCGATGCCGGTGATCAGTCGGCCGGGGTAGAGCTGGGCGAGGGTGGCCAGTTCCATCGCGGCGAAGCACACGTTGCGGGCACCGGCGGGCATGATGCCGATGCCGACGGTGATGCCCGTGGTACTGGCGAGGATCGGGCCGGCCTGCGCGAGTGCGCCGCGCCAGCCGAGATCCTCCACCACCCACACCTGGTCGAACCCCAGCTCTTCGGCTCGCCGGGCGTAGGGCAGCACGTCCCGGACGGGCAGATCGCGGGGGAGCAGGACACCGACACGGCCGCGGGCGGGGATGGCGTCTGACTCGGGCATCGACGGCTCCTTCTGTTGGCGGTGGTTTCTCTCCCCACCGGATCCAGCGACCGGCGGGGGCGGAGGGGCCTGTGCGGCACGGGCGTCAGGGTCGTGCCGCACAGGCGGTCAGTGGCTGCTGCGTGCCACCTCGCGCGTGCGGTCGGATCCGGTGCGCAGGACTCCGGCGGCCGCGGCGGCGATGGCGCACAGCAGAGTCAGCAGCAGCAAGGCGTGGTTCAGTGCCACGAGATGGGTCAGCCAGCCGATGACGGCGGGCCCGGAGAGCATGCCGAGGTAACCGAGCCCGGCGACGCGGGAGACGTTGGCGCCGGCAGCGGAGGGGTCGGCGCGCCCGGCCGCGCTGAACAGCTGAGGAACGCAGCCGGACAGTCCCAGGCCGAACAGCGCCCAGCCCGCGAACGCGGCCCATATCCACGGCGAGACGGCCACGATCGTGATCCCGACGGCGGCCGTGACCGCGCCGTGGCGCAGGACGGCAATGGGCCCGAACCGGCCGGAGACGCGGTCGGCGAGCAGCCGGCCGGTGGTCATCGCCGCCGCGTAGGTGCCGTATCCGACGGCGGCGGTGCTCGCGGGTGCGCCGAGGATGTCCTTCAGGTGCAGAGCGCTCCAGTCGTTGGCGGCTCCCTCGCTCAGCATGACCATCAAAGCCAGGGCGGCGAGGACCCAGATACGCCCGGGGGCGCTGCGTCGCTTCCCGGCCGGGGTCCCCTCACCCTCTGCGGTGGCGGTGGCGGTGGCGGTGGCGGCCGACGTCGGCGCGGTCGGCAGCAGACCGTGGGCCGACGCCAGTGCGGTCACGATGCCCACGATTCCCACGGCGCCCATGCCTGCGGCCGGGCTCATACCGGCGCTCGCGGCGCCCGCTCCGACGAGTGAGGCGATGACGCCGCCGACGGAGAACATGGCATGGAAGGCCGACATGACGGGCCGGTTGTATGCCTTCTCCACGTGCACGGCGTGGGCGTTCATGCTCACGTCGAGGCAGCCGTTGCAGAAGCCGAAGACCAGCAGGGCGCCCGCCAGCATCCAGGGGTCGTGCGGCAGGCCGGGCAGCACCGCAGCCGTGCTGGACAGAACGCCGGCGACGGGGAGCACGACGCGCGCCCCGAGGCGGTCGGCCAGACGGCCGGCGATCTGCATCCCCGTGAAGGCCCCGAGCCCCAGCAGCACCAGCAGGCTCCCCAGCGTCGCGTGGCTGATGCCCACGCGCTCCTCGATGGCGGGGATGTGCACCACCCAGGTGCCCATCAGGGTGCCGCACAGGACGAAGTAGACGAAGTTCGCCACACGGGCGGATCGAAGCGAGCGTTCCATGCCTGCCACCGTAACGAACATATTTTATGTTTGGAAAGCTGGTCTGTGAACAGTTTGCTTGTTCGTTTTGGGGTGGTGTTCAATCGCGGTATGAGCAACGCAGACCGTCACGGGCTGATCGCCCAGGCCGTCAGGGAGTCGGGCAGTGTCACGGTCCAGGGACTCGCCGAGCTGACCGGTGCCTCGGAGATGACCATCCGGCGCGACCTCGACACACTGGCCGCGCAAGGCGTCCTCGAACGCGTCCGAGGCGGGGCTCGCACCCTGCTGCTCAGGGGTGAGGAGCCGCCCTTCGCGCTGCGCGCCCGTGAGGCAGTCGACACCAAGCGCCGGATCGCGGCAGAGGTGTCCTCCCTCATCGCCGACGGTGAGACCGTCCTGCTGGACAGCGGCACCACCTGCCTGGAGGTCGCCCGCCTGCTGCGTCAGCGGCCGGTCACCGTGATGCCCCTGTCATTGCAGGCCATCCACGTACTCGGCGACGCCCCAGGTCCGACCACGCTGATGGTGCCCGGCGGACAGCCCCGCGCCGCCGAGGGAGCCCTGACCGGCCCCCTCACCCTCGCCTCCCTGTCGGCACTGCGCTTTGACACCGCCGTCATCGGCTGCTGCGGCCTGAGCGCGGCCGAGGGTCTGACCGCCCACGACCTCGACGACGCGGCGGTGAAGAAGGCGAGCATCGCCTCTTCGCGTCGCGTCATCGTCGCCACCGACGGCAGCAAACTCGGCCGTACCGCCTACGCCTACGTGGGCCCCTCCACCCAACTGCACACCCTCGTCACCGATGCCACGGCACCCGCCGACGAGGTGGCAGCGCTCGAAGAGGGCGGCACCGTCGTCAAAACCGCCTGACGAGTACCCGCGTGGGCGTACCGCCCATCACCGCACCGGCACGGAAACCGGGAGTCGCTGCCGGTCGTCGCAGCGGGTCGGCCACACCCTTCACCAGGTCGTCGAAGGTGTTGGGGGCCCGGCAGGGACAGCGACTCCTCTGCGGCGCGGCAGGAGATCGGCTCGCCACCGTCACCGACCGGCGAGCCGGCGGTGCGGAACATGGGCAGGTTCGCTTGTGGGGCGTGGCCACCGGGAAGATGCGTGCACCCTGATCTGTCCGGCTGGTTGCCGCGGGTGCACAGGCGCCAAGCGGTTTCCGCGTCCAGGCCGTGTGCGGTGGGACGTGCCGTGTCCGGTTTTTGTGCCAGCGACCAGCGCCGGAGCCAGGGCAGGCCATTTAGTTGTGTCTGTATAATGATTGTGATGACACAATTAAATGGAAGGTCCATCATGCCCGATCTCGCTCCTCGGCGACGATGGCTCGTGCTGGCCATCTGCTGCATGAGCCTGCTGATCGTCAGTCTCGACAACACGATCCTGAACGTCGCCCTGCCCTCCATCCAGCGCGACCTGCACACGTCGGTGTCCGGGCTGCAATGGACGGTGGACGCGTACACGCTGGTGCTGGCGAGCCTGTTGATGCTGTCCGGGTCGACCGCCGACCGGGTGGGCCGTCGGCGCACGTTTCAGGCCGGGCTGGTGATCTTCACCGTGGCCTCGCTGCTGTGCAGTCTGGCTCCCGGCCTCGGCTGGCTGGTCGTCGCGCGGATGCTGCAGGCGGTCGGCGGGTCGATGCTGAACCCGGTCGCCATGTCGATCATCAGCAACACCTTCACCGATGCCCGGGAACGGGCCCGTGCGATCGGCGCGTGGAGCGGTGTCGTGGGCATCAGCATGGCCGCCGGGCCGATCATCGGGGGTGCGCTGGTGGAGTCGTCCGGTTGGCGGGCGATTTTCTGGATCAACGTGCCCATCGGCCTTGCCGCGCTCATCCTGACCCGGAGGTATGTGCCGGAGTCCCGGGCGCCGCGGGCTCGCCGCGCGGACCCGGTCGGGCAGGCGCTCGTCATCGTGCTGCTCGTCGCGCTGACGTACGCGATCATCGAGTCGCCGAACCTGGGCTGGACCTCTCCGGTGGTCTCCGGGTGTGCGGTCGCGGCGCTGGGCGCGCTGCTGGGGCTGCTGTGGTACGAACCGAGGCGCGCCGACCCGCTCATCGACCTGCGGTTCTTCCGTTCCGCGCCGTTCTCGGGCGCCACGGTGATCGCGGTGGCCGCGTTCGCCGGTCTGGGTGGATTCCTGTTCGTCAGCTCCCTGTACCTTCAGGATGTGCGGCAACTCGATCCGCTGCACGCCGGATTGTTCATGCTGCCCATGGCGGTCATGGCGCTGCTGACCGCACCCGTGTCGGGCCGCATGGTGGCCTCGCGGGGGCCGCGTACTCCGCTGCTGCTCGCCGGGACGGCGTTCTGCGCGAGCGCCGTGCTCCAGGCGCTCACCTACTCCGCGCACCTTCCGGTGGCCCTGCTGGTCGTCGCGTATCTGCTCTTCGGCACCGGCTTCGGGCTGGTCAACGCGCCCATCACCAATACCGCCGTCTCGGGGATGCCCCGTTCACAGGCCGGTGTCGCGGCCGCGGTGGCCTCCACCAGCCGGCAGACCGGACAGTCGCTCGGCGTGGCCGTCATCGGTGCCCTCATGGCCGGGGGAGTGCACGCGGACGCGGCGGCGTTCATGGACGCGGCACGGACGGCATGGTGGATCGTCGCCGGTTGCGGCGCGGCGGTGCTGGTCATGGGTACGCTCACTTCCGGCCGCTGGGCCCGGGCAACGGCCCAGCGCACGGCGGAGCGGCTCGCCGCCGAGGAGACCAAGGAGACAGTGAACGTCTGATGGAGCGCCCATATGACAACGAGCCGCACGAGGGGGACGAGCAGGACGAGCGGGACGAGGCCGACGAGCGGGACGACGAGACCGCCAGGACGGCGGCCCGGGCCTGGCTGGGTCTGAACACGCTCCTGATGGAGCGTTACAACCGCCGCAAGGCGGTCGCGGAGAGCCTCGGCATGAGCTTCAGCCGCGTCAGAGCGTTGCGCCGCCTCGCCGCCGGCCCGATCACCCTTCGCGAACTGGCCGAGCGGCTGGGCGCCGACCCGCCTTACACCTCCGTCATCGTCGACGATCTCGTACGGCGCGGCCTCGCCGAACGCATCACCAACCCGGCCGACCGCCGGTCCAAGCTGGTCCATCTCACCGAGGACGGCCAGGCGTTGGCCGCCCGCGCCGTCGCGGTCCTCACGACTCCCCCCGACGCCCTGCTCGCCCTGCCGATCGAGGACATCCAGGCGCTCGACCGCGTCGTGGCCAAGCTTCTGAAATGAGCCAACGGCGTCTGGTCCGCCGGGAGCGGGGCGGGTTCGCCCTCGACCCTGAGCCGTACCGGAACGCCGTGCCGCTGCCGGTGGGTGTCCGCCGCCGTGGCCAGTTCCTCGTCGAGTGGCGCGAGGTCGCAGCGCAGGGCGTGCACCGCGCGGCGGGTCTCGGCGAGCCCGTCGGCGGTCAGCCGCCGCGCTCCGTCGAGCACGGTGACCGCCCGGTCGACCCGGATGGAGCGGACGGTACGGGGCCGACCGCGGCGTGGGCCGGGAGGCCTTCGCGTGGCGGTGGCGGAGCAGGTCGCGGTGCCAGCGCAGGAGAGTGTCCGGAGAGACGATCAGGCGGAGTCGGCGGAGCCGTGACTTCGATGGGTGAGCCTCGATGGGCAACCGCCTCGTCCTCCAGCCATGGATACCGAGCTTCATGGCCGGCCGACCATGACGACGAGACGGGCCTCATCTGTGACCGCCCCTGGGGCGGTGGAGGTGGCCGCGAGCGACGAGTTCGACGGTGCAGGCAACGGCCACTGCCTGGATCGCCATCAGGGCGACGAGGACGAACAGTTGGACGGCTCCCGCGGCGGTGGGGCTGGCGCCGCCCAGGAGCATGCCGACGAAGGCGCCCGGGAGTGTCACCAGTCCAACGGTGCGTGTCTGGTCGAGACCGGGCAGCAGGGCATCGGACGCGGCCGGGCGGGCGATCTCCATGCGTGCGTCCCGGTCCGACAGTCCCAGGGCCAGGCCCGCCTCGAACTCGCCGTGTCGCAGGTCGAGTTCGTCCAGTGCCCGCCGTCCCGACAGCACGGTGGCGGTCAGCGCCCCGCCGATGAAGATCCCGGTCACCGGGATCAGCACGATGCCCTTCGGAGGCACCAGGCCGGTCAGCAGCAGCAGGCTCACGACCGGCAGCACGCTCAGCGCGATGGGCCACAGTGCCAGCCACCACGACCGGTCCGGTGTCAGGCGCCGCCCGGCGGTCCACACCGCCACGCCCAGCATCAAGACCAAGAAGGCCATCGTCGCGAGGCCCGAGCCCACCACCTTCGTGATGACCGCGGAGACGGCGGCCAGCTGGAGTGCGGCACGCACACCGGCCAGCAGAACCTGCCGGGCCCGGTGCGTGCGCACGTCCGGCGACAGATGGAAGAGGGCAACGGCTGCGGTCGCGGCCAGGAGGAGGACGACGAGCAGGACGGCCAGTGTGGTGTTGACCGGCAGCAGGGAGGAGGCTGCGTTCGGACGCATGGCGCGGGCCCCCTTCCATGGCGGCTTTCGCTCTCGGGCGGAGGAGTGAATGGGGTTTCGGCCCGTGGCGCACTCCCGCCCGCGCAGCATGGCGTTCTGGTGCCGAAGCTGCCACCGGCGGCGCCGCATTCGTGAACGGCGCGGCTTCGGGGTAACCCGACGGGCGGGTAGGTCAGGGGCTCTCCTCGCCTTGGGCGACTTCGACGTCGTGGTGGAAGGTGAGCACATCGGTCGTCGCGGCGCCTGCCGACAGGAGTGCGCAGACGGCGAGGAGGAGCGCCGCCCAGCGCCGGGATGGGGCCGGCCGTTCCGCGGGCGCCAGGAGCGCGGCGACGCGCTGGGGTATCGGTCCACCGGTCACCCCGGAGGCGAAGTCCGGGCGGGCGGAACGGGAGGCGTGGCCGGCCAGCGCGGCGCGGGCGATGGCCCTGGCCGTGAGGTGCCGGTCGCCGACGGCGCCGGCGGCGGCCTCATCGGCGGCGCGTTCGGCGGCGAACCGGATGTCAGTGCGCAGCCCGCGCAGGGCGGGGTGGCAGTGGGCGGCGATTTCGGCGGCGGCGAGGAAATAGTGGTGGCCGCCTCGGTTGTGGGCGCGTTCGTGGGCGAAGAGGGCCTCGCGCTCGGCCGGGCCGAGGCTGCGCAGCATGCCGGTGGTGACGACGATGCGCTGCGGGCGGCCGGGCAGCGCGTAGGCGTCCGGATAAGGCGAGTCGATGACGCACAGGTCGCCCACGGCAGGGCGGGCCTCAGCCTGGGTGCGGGCAGCGCGGAAGGCGCCGACCTGGCGAACGGCCGAACGCCCCAGAGCCCACGCGCCGACGGCGAGCGCGCCGGTGGCCAGCGAGGCCGCGGGCAGAATGAGCAGGTCGGAGGGCGTGCGCAGGGGGTGGACAAGCTCGCCGAGCGCCGCGAAGAGCGGAAACCTGAGCAGCCCGGTCAGCACGAGGGCGCCCAGGGCGGCCACGCACGCGCCGGCCAGCACCAGGGCGGAGCCGGTCAGCATCCACAGCGCGCTGACCGGGTCCAGGCGGGCGAGGGCGCGCCGGGCCGACGGCGGTGCCGCGAAGGGCAGCAGCAGGGGGACCAGCAACAGGGCGATCACCGCTCGTCCCCCTCCAGCAGCCGCCGCAGCACCTGCTCGTCGTCGGCGCTGAGCTGGGCGACGAAACGGGCCAGAACCGTCTCCCGGTCGGTGTCCCGCGCCAGCTCCCCGTGCATGCGCCGGGCGGTGAGCCCGGGGGCGTCCTGGACGGCGAAGTAGGCGTAGCCACGGCCCAGCCGCTCGCGCCCGACGACGCCCTTGTCGTGCAGGCGGGACAGGATCGTCGTCACCGTCGTACGCGCCAGGCCGACACCGAGCTCCCGCTGCACGCGGCTCGGGGTGAGCGGCTCGCCGGCGGCCCACAGGGCCGCCATGACGGCGGCTTCCAGTTCGCCCGCCGGACGCCGTTCGTCCTTCTCGTCGGTCATGGAACGTTCCTCACCCCGCCATCGTCTACAGTTCAGTAGACCGTCTACAGGATTGTAGTCAATGGGGTGCCGTCTCGGCCGCACCCGTCCGTCCATCCAGTATGAGAGGGCTCGCGCCGATGGCCGCACCCCCCTTCGCCGAAGCATCGCAGCTCGCGGTGAACATCCTCAGTGCCCAGTCCCTGCTGTCCGCCTTCGGCGTAGTGGGGGTCGGCGTGGTGCTGTTCGCCGAGACGGGCCTGCTGATCGGCTTCTTCCTGCCAGGTGACTCACTGCTGTTCACGGCCGGACTGCTGTGCACCGGGACCGCCGACCGGGGTGTGCGGCTGTCCCTCGGCCCGCTCCTGATCGCCGCCGCCGTCGGCGCGCTCACCGGTGCGCAGTGGGGGTATCTGCTCGGCCGGAAGGCGGGCGGAGCGCTGCTCGCCCGCAGTCGCTCGCCCCGGCTGCACGAAGGCGCCAAACGGGCCGAGGAGCTGTTGGAGCGGTACGGGTACGCCAAGGCGATCGTGCTCGCCCGTTTCGTACCGGTGGTGCGCACGGTGCTGAATCCGCTGGCGGGCGCCCTTGGCGTCCCGGCCCGGACGTTCACGGTGTGGCAGATGGCCGGCGGACTCGTCTGGAGCCTGGGACTGACGCTCGCCGGGTACGGGCTCGGGTCCTCCATCCCCAGCATCGACACGTACCTCCTCCCGGTGATCGCGCTCATCGTGATCGTGTCACTGATCCCGCTCGCGGCGGAGCTGTACCGCTCCCGCAAGGCCAAGGCGGCGAGGCGATGATCGCCACTGCCGGCGGCTCGCGGCCCGGTGAGCGGCCGGTGCTGATGCCGTGAAGCGCAAGGAAGTCGCCGGACTGGCCGGGGGCGCGGGCCTGGCTTCGTGGGTGGCGTTCGGCGCGCTGAGCATGGTCGTCATCTGCCACGACGGCGCCCCGCTGCTCATGGACCACGGTCTGCTCGCCTGGTCCATGGGTCACCGCCCCGAGGTGGCGGTGGCCCTGGCCCGTGGGCTGACCGCGACCGGAACCGGTGTGACCCCGTACGTGCTCGTCGCCGTGGCCGGAGTCGTCGTGGGACGGACGCTGCCGCGTCGGCTCCTCGCCGCGGCTTCGGGCCTCGCCTGTCTCGGTGCCGGCCAGGCCCTCCGGTACGGCGTGATGACGTCGATCGCGCGGGCCCGCCCGCCGCATACGGACTGGGACACGCACGCCTCGGGCTGGTCGTTCCCCTCCGGCCACGCCACCACGGCGGCTCTCACCGCGGGACTGGTGATCCTCGCGATATGGGTGCGTGCCCCGCGCGGGAGGGTGCCGGTGTGCCTGGTGGTCGGCTGCTGGGGCGCGCTGGTCGGACTGACCCGTGTGTACCTGGGGGTGCACTGGTTCACCGATGTGATCGGCGGCTGGCTGTTCGCCATCGGCTGGCTCGGAGTGTGCCTGTGCGCGGCGATCCGGTGGCCGCCCACACGGTTCGTTACGGAAGCCGCACCCAGGGACGAAGGAGGGACGGAGGGCGATGGACCACAGAATCCTGGTCGTCGAGGATGATCACGCCCTGCGTGATGTCCTGCTGCGCGGGCTGCGCGAGGAAGGCTTCGCCACGGTGCCGGCCGCGGACGGTGCCACCGCCCTGCGCCTGGCCGCCGGAGGCATCGCCGCGGCCGTGCTCGACGTCGGGCTGCCCGACGCGGACGGGCGGGACGTGTGCCAGGCGATGCGCGCGGGCGGATTCCTCTTCCCCGTCATCTTCCTGACGGCCCGCCATGGGCTCGCCGACCGGTTGTCCGGGTTCTCCTCCGGGGGCGACGACTACCTGCCCAAGCCGTTCCATCTCGCCGAACTCGCCGCCCGGCTGCGCGCCGCCCTCAAGCGCGCCGGGCCCGCCCCCGCGGCCACCGCCGGGGACCTGGTTCTCGACCCCGTCCGGCACAGCGTCACCGTCGGCGGGGCCCAGGTCGACCTGACCCCGACGGAGTTCCGGCTGCTGGCCACCCTCATGGCGGCCGCCGGCGGCATCGTGCGCCGGCGTGAGCTGGTCCGGGCGGGCTGGCCCGAGGGCGCACAGGTCAGCGACAACACCCTCGACCAGTACGTGACCCGGCTGCGCCGCAAACTGGGCGAAGCCCGCAGTGAGCTGACGATCGGCACCGCCCGCGGGATCGGACACCGTCTGTCATGACCGCCGTGCTCGCCCGGCTCGCGCCGCGCACTCTGCGCGGTCGGCTCTCCCTGGTCGCCCTGACCACCGCCGCGCTGCTGATGACGTTCCTGACCGTGGCGTTCAACACCGTGGTCCGCCACCACCTCCAGCGCCAGGCGGACGATGAGCTGCGCACCCGGGCGGCCGCCGTGGCCACGACCGTCGACACGAGCGGTCCGACGGTGCGCGTCCGGGAGTCCCCCGACGACGGGCTCCTCGACACGAACGTGTGGATCTACACGGGCACCCGGCTGCTCGAACAACCGCCGTCCCCCGCCGTTTCGCTGACCCACGCCGCCGAACAGCTCGCCGCACGCGGCGGGCGGGACTGCACCACCGCCACCACCACCGGCCACGCTCCCGGACGTATCCGGCTGTGTGCCCGGCCGCTGCGCGGCGGCGACCACCCGGCCACGGTGGTCACGGCCCTGGACCTGGCCCCGTACCGCGGTTCCGCGGACACCCTGCTGCTGGGGTCGCTCGCCCTGGACGTGGCGATGCTCGGCTGCACCTACGTCCTCACCCGGTTGGCGGTGGGCCGCGCGCTGCGCCCCGTGCGCACCATGACCGACCAGGCCACCCAGCGGAACGCCGTCACCTCCGAGGAGCGCTTCGGCACGGCGCGGCACCCGGTCGAGCTCGCCCGGCTGGGCACCTCCCTGGACACACTTCTGGACCGCATCCGCACGCTACTGCGCCACGAACGGCAGCTCACCGGCGAACTCTCACACGAACTGCGCACCCCGCTCAGCCGGATCGTCGCCGAGCTGGACTGGTGGCGGGCCCGGCCGCGCTCGACCGCCGAGACCCGCGCCACCCACCAGGTCATCGCCGACGCCACGCGGTCCATGCGGACGATCTGCGACACGCTCCTGGACGACGCCCGCGGCGGCACCCACACCACGGGCACGGCAAAGGTCCGGCCCGTACTGCGCCGTCTCGTCGAACACCTCGACGTCCCGGACCATGTGACGATCAGCCTCGACGATCAGCAGGCCCACCACGCCCACCAGCCTCACCAGGCGAACCCCGCCGCATGCCCGGAAGCCGGAGTCCCTCCGGCCCTCCTCGAACGCATCGTCGGCCCGCTGCTCGCCAACGCCCTCCGGTACGCCCGGTCCAGCGTCGTCGTTCGCACGGCCCGCGAATCCGGTGGCGTACGCGTCGACATCACCGACGACGGGCCCGGCGTTCCGAGGCCGTTCATCGACCAGCTCTTCCAGCCGGGCCGGCGCGCCGATCCCGGTGACGGACACGGCGGAGCGGGCCTCGGACTGCCGCTCGCACGGCGCCTGGCCCGCTCAGCCGGCGGTGAGGTGTCCTATGACAGCGGGCACGCGCCCGGGGCGAGGTTCATGGTCCGCCTGCCGCCCGGCTGACCCGGTGCCCCCTCCCTCGTGATCGGCGGTCCGAACGCATCCGGAACGGCCGCCGACCGCTCACGCCGTCCGCTCGCCGAGCCGCTCCCGCTCGATGACGTCCTTCCGCGTCACCGTCAGATACGCCACCAGACCGAGGATGACCGCGAGGAACAGCACGCTGGTGACCACGGTGCCAAGGCCCAGGCCGCCGTCCCCGGTCGGCTGGGAGAGGTAGTCGCCCACCGATGCGCCGAGCGGGCGGGTGAGGACGTACGCGATCCAGAAGCTCCACACCGCGTTCAGATCGAGGGTGAAGCGCGCCACCGCGATGGCGGCGATCGCCAGGGCGAACAGCACCGCGGACAACCAGTAGCCCAGGTCCATGCGCTCGGCCACCAGGTCGCCCGCCGCGGTACCCAGCGCGAAGGTGAACAGCACGGCGAGCCAGTAGAACGACTCGCGGCTCAGGGAGTCGATGCTGTGGATGGACAGGGTCCGCTCGCGGCGGTACCAGACGATGAACACGACCGCGAGGACGACCGCGAACACCGTGGTGCTCGTCGTCAGCGGTACGCCCATGTTGTCCGTGAGGTTGTCACTGATCAGAGTGCCGACGATGCTGATCAGAGCCACGGCGAGCCAGTACACGCCCGGGCGGTACGCGGCGGTGCGGAACTGGACGACCAGCACCACCGCCAGCACCACGCTCATCAGCAGCGACACACCGGTCAGGCCCAGACCCAGCTTCTCGTTCAGCATGTCGGCCGCGGTCTCACCCACGGTCGTGCACAGCACCTTGATCACCCAGAAGTACACGGTGACTTCGGGCACCTTGTTCCAGCGGAGGCGGTGACCGGCCGGGGCAGCGGCAGGACCGGAGGCCGTGGCGGTCTCAGGAGTCTCGGATGTCATGAGGCCCGACCGTGCCACCGAGTACCTGAACACATCCTGACTGCCGTACGGCGCCCGGCGCCGTGGGCCCGGTGGTTCAGCCGGACGGGGGAGCGGCGGCCGGCAGGCGGACCACCAGGAGCGCCCCGCCGAGGCCGCCGTCCTCCGGCGCGGGGTCCTGGTCGGCGTAGGCGGTGCCGCCGTGCGCGGTGACGACCTTGCCGACGATGGCGAGGCCGAGGCCCGAACCGCCGGCCTCGCGGGACCGCGCCTCGTCGAGCCGGGTGAAGCGCTCGAAGACCCGCAGCCGGTCCGCGGCCGCGATACCCGATCCGTCGTCGCTGACGGTGAGTTCGACGGTGCCTCCGCGTTCGCTCAGGGTGACCCGTACCCGCCTGCTGGCGTGGCGGCGGGCGTTGTCCAGCAGGTTGCGTATGACGCAGCGCAGTGCCTCGGTGTCGCCCCGCACCCGCCCGCCCGAGACTCGCCGGGCGTCGATGTCCGCCCGGGCCAGGGAGCGCTGCCGGCGGACCTCGGCCAGCACCACCTCGTCCAGGTCGATGACGCGCGCGGCCTGTGACCGCGACCGGGCGGGGTCCTCGCTGCGGGCCAGCGCCAGCAGCCCCTCGACCAGGTCGTGCAGCCGTACCGTGTCCTCCAGCAAGGCGGCGGCCACCTGTGGGTCGCGTTCGGGGTCGGGGTAGTGGGACATGACCTCGAGCTGGGCCCGCAGGGCCGTCAGCGGGCTGCGCAGTTCGTGCGCGGCGTCGGCGACGAAGCGGCGCTGCGCGACAGAGGCGTCGTCGAGGCGCGCGAGCATGTCGTTCAGGGTGGCGCCGAGGGCGTGCACCTCGTCCTGGCAGGCGGGCAGGTCGAGGCGGCGGTGCAGATCGGTCGCGGTGATGTCGGCTGCCTGGCGACGCAGGGTCTCCACCGGACGCAGTGTGCGGCCGGCGGTGAGCGAGATCGTCCAGGCCACCAGCGCGGTCAGCGCGGGCACCCCGATGGCCAGGCCGGTGATCAGGCTGGACAGGGTGTGCTCGGCCTGGGCCAGGGACACCCCCACGACGATGGTGGAAGGCCGGCCGTCGATGCGGATCGGCCGGGCCAGCACCCGGAAGTCGCCCCCGTCGCCGACGTTGAGGCCACGGAGGGTGGCGGGATGCCCCGCGAGCACCTGCGGGGGGAGGTCGTTCGGGAAGCCGCTGGGGCTGCCCGGGCGCGTGTCGTAGTCGGAGCTGGCCACCACCTTCCCCTGGGAGTCGAGCACCTCGACGACATCGGCGTCCCCTCCGTTGGAGGGGATGAGGGCACCCAGCCGGTCGTGCCGGACGAGGGCGGTGACATCGGACAGCCGCTGGCGGCCGGTACTGTCCCGGTCACTCCACATGGAGTGCTGGAGACCGAGCAGCAGTCCGAGGCCGGCCGCGACCATCGCGATCGCGACGACCATCGTGGCCCATATGGTGACCCGGGTCCGCAGGCTCAGCCTCCGGGTCAGCCGCCGCACCCGGCCGAACACCGGACGCCCGACGTGCAGGCGTCGGGACATTCAGCCGCCCTGCCCGTCCAGCCGGTAGCCGACACCGCGCACCGTGTCGATGGCGGACCGGCCGAAAGGGATGTCGATCTTGCGCCTGAGGTAGCCGACGTAGACCTCGACGATGTTGGGGTCGCCCTCGAACCAGGCGTCCCAGACCTGGGCGAGCAGATCGGTCTTGCTCACCACCGTGTCGGGGTGGCGCAGCATGAACTCCAGCAGGCCGAACTCGCGCGGCGTCAGGTCCAGGCGCTCGTCGCCACGGCCGCACCGGTGGGCGGCCGGATCCAGCCAGAGATCACCCGCACGGAGTACCGGAGACCGCTGCGGGGCACTGCGGCGCAGCAGCGCGCGGATCCGGGCGAGCAGCACCACGAACGAGAAAGGCTTCGTCAGGTAGTCGTCCGCACCGAGGTCGAGGGCGTCCGCCTCGTCGTACTCGCCGTCCTTGGCCGTGAGAATCAGCACGGGGGTGGCGATGCCCGCGGCACGCAGGGTCCGGCAGACGTCGTAGCCGTTGCGGCCCGGGAGCATCAGGTCGAGCACGATCACGGCGTAGTCGTTGTGCCTGATCAGGCCGAGGGCTTTCTCGCCGTTCTCGGCGATGTCCACGCCGAACCCCTCGGCGCGCAGCCCGCGCTCCACGGCGAGCGCGATGTTCTGCTCGTCCTCGACGACCAGCACCTGCACGCGGCATCACCTCATGACGTACCGACGGGGTCGCCCGGAAGGCTGATCCTCGATTGCGAGTCTAGAGGCCGGACCGCAGGTCGGCCGCGCGTCTCTCAGCGGGCTCTCAGGTTCTCCTCAGCGCTCACTCAGCGCTCTCAGCGTGTGCACAGCCCGTACCCGGCACAGTGGAGAGTGCCTGCTTCGCACAGGCGTCGAGTCCGGCCAACGGACCCGCACCATTCGACGAAAGGCGCCGATCGTGGCACCGACTTCCGCGCCGTGGCGCACGGACGAACGTCCGTCCCCCACCGCCAGTACCGCGCCGAAGCCCGCCCCGTGCACCTCCGAGCCCCGCGTCTCCCGCCCAGCTCCCACCGGGCTCTGGGCCCTGATCATCGCCGGGGGGTACGCCGCGGGCCTCGCGGCGGACGCCTTCGGCCTTCCCGCCCCCTACCTGCTGTCCTCACTGCTGGTCGGCGCCGTCCTGGCCCTGTGCGGAATGGTCCGCGACCGGCTCCCGGCGCCGGCCAACCGGGCCTCCCAGGCACTGGTCGGCGCCCTCATGGGCAGCTACCTCACCCCGTCCGCCCTCCTCTCCGCCGCGCCCGTCGCGCTGCCGCTGACTGTGGTCACCGCGACCACCATCGCGCTGAGCGTCGCGGTCGCCTGGTTCCTGGCCCGCGGTGGCCGCATCGGCCGGCCCAGCGCCGTCCTCGGCATGGTGCCCGGCGGCTCGGCCGCCATCGTCACCTGCGCCGACGAGCTGAACGCCGATGTGCGGCTCGTCGCTTTCACCCAGTACCTGCGCGTCGGTCTCGTCGCCACCACCGCCCCGCTCGTGGCCCACTGGATGACCTCCGCGTCCTCCGCCGCGGGCGGCCATCAGGCCGCGGGCGGTGGCGCCGGATCCGGCCTCCTCCACGTCGTCGCCGGGTCGGACCAGCTCACCGGCCTGGCCACCCTCGCCGCCATCGCCGTCGTCGGCTCGTGGGCCGGCCGGCGGCTGCGGGTGCCCACGCCGCTGCTGATCGGCCCGATGCTGGTCGCCCTGGCCGCGACGCTCAGTGGCGCCGTGCCCGGCTTCGCCCCCACCGGGGTGCTCCAGAACGTCGTCTTCGTCCTCGTCGGCCTCGACGTGGGCGTACGGTTCACCCGCCGAACGCTCCTCAGCGTGCGGCGCCTGCTGCCCCCGATCCTGGTCTGCATGACGGTCGTCTGCCTCGGCTGTGCCGGGCTCGCGTGGGTCTTCGCCGGAGTGACGAGCATCCCGTTCACCGACGCCTACCTCGCCACGACCCCCGGAGGGATCAACGCGGTGCTCGCCGCGGCGGTCTCCTCCCATGCGAACGTCGCCCTGGTCTCCACTGTCCAGAGCCTGCGCCTGCTGGTCGTCGTCCTGGTGACCCCGCTGATCACCCGGCGGCTGGCGGCGGGCCGACCACCTGCCCCACTCACCGCATGACCCGCTGACCCAACGCCCAGCCGCCGAAGGGGAACGCCTGTGGAAGCCACCGCCCGTATGGGACAGCGGTGGGTCGCGCTCGTCGATCGCGGAAACGGATACGTCGAGGCATGCGACATCGTGGAGTGGCTGCCCGACGGGGCGGAACTGGTCGGCTACATCTGCGGCACGGACGACGCGGCCCATGGGGACAAGGGCCGTGTCGTCCGTGCTGACCGTCATCCGGGATTCCTCGGGTACGAGCGCCGGCCACAGGTGGTCGGAGCCCTACCGGGAATGGGATGGACGGTCTGCTACCGCCTCGGCGCCCCACCGCCGGGCGGCGTGAACGGCACCAGCGGCGCCGAGTGCCTCGAACGCCGGCCGGTGCTCGCGTGGCTCGTGTACGACGACGGTACGGTCACGCCCTGCGATGTGGACCACGACGGACTGGTCTACTGCAGCACCGACACCCCGGAGCTGGCACACGTCGAACCCCCGGCCCCGGCGAGCGGTCGGCAGACGTAGCTCTCCTCGCGATCATCCAGGGCGGTCCATGCGCACCATCTATGACACGCTCCTCCTTGACGCCCGCGAGAGCGCGGCCGATGCCTCGACAGCTCCCGGCACGGCCGATGTCGTGTCCGTTCTGCGCCACATGACCCAACGCCTCGCCACACCAGCCCAGATGAAAGCCATGGTGGAGATCGGGGACGGGCGGCTGGAGGCAGGAGTGACACCGGTCTTCCTCGAGCGCGTCGTCAGCCCGCTGCTCGCCAACGCCGACCGCTACGCCCGTTCTACCGTCACCGTGATGGGACGGCGCAGGTCCAACAGGGTGGGGGTTTCGGCGAGCGTCACGCACGCTGCCCGGAGGGTCCGACCCGCCCCTGGACCTGGTTGGCCATCGCGGCTTCGACCGGTAGGCCCGCAGGTTGAGCTGTCGCGTATTCGAGGCTGAAGCCAGCCGGCCATCATGCGGTGTGAGCGTTCCCGTCGCTGCCGCAGGGGCGCGGGCGTCACCCGGAAGCGGTGCAGACAAGGAGATCCTCGGCCGCTACGCCTTCACCCGGCCGGACGCACCAGGCCTGCGACAGCGGCGCGATCCACATGCGGACGAGGAGGATGGCGACAGTAGTCGCCTTCAGGCGGCGGTGATCGGTGCCGGGTTCTCGGGAAGCTGCCAGTCGCCGCCGCGGTCCTTCTTCGAAAGGCGCGCGGCGAGGTCGGGGACGTGCAGGAAGCAGGCCAGCGCGGTGGCGGCCTGGAAGGCATCGATCGCACGCTGGGTCATCGGCATGCCCAGGCGCAGAAGGCGCGGATTCACCTCGCCCTGGATCTCGTCGATGAAGGGCCGCAGCACGCTGTCGTAGTTCGCCAGCGCAGTCGGCAGGTCGCCCGGGTGCCGGTTGATCTCACCGGCCAGGACATGGGCGCCGACCAGGCCGCCGGAGATTCCCATGCCGCTGTAGGGGGAGGCGCAGTGCGCGGCGTCACCGGCCAGGACCACGCGGCCCTTGGACCAGGTGTCGGTGCGGACCTGGACGACCTCCTGGGAGTAGAAGAACGGGCTCGTCCTCATGCCCTCGATGAAGCGCTCGGTCTGCCACCCGGCGTCGCGGAACCTGTCGGCCCAGAACTCCTGCTGGCGCTCGACGGGCGCCCGGTGGATCGCTGAGGCTTCATCGGATTCCTCCCGTATGACGAAGTACACCTGGGTCTCGGTCGGGTTGTGGCTGCGGCGCATGATCTGGCGGCCTCCCGGGACCATGTAGGTGTCCCGGATGTTGCTGTCGGACGCGATGCGCGGAACGAACCAGTAGGCCATGTGGATGCCCACCCGCCAGTACGGGTCGAAGCCCTCCGGGAGAACCGCCCGCCGGATGCGTGATCCCTGCCCGTCCGCGCCGACCAGGAGGTCGAATGCACCGGAGGACCCGTCGGAGAAGTGCGCGACGACCTTGTGTTCATCCTGCTCGAAGCCGTCCACGCTCGTGCCGAAAACGTACTCGGTGTCGTCTCTCGTCGTGTCGTGCAAGATGCGCACCAGGTCCCCGCGCATGATCTCGTACTCGGACGTGAGGGTCTGCCGACCCCGCCCGGAGGTGTTGGCCATGATCGTCGCCTTGGCCTTGCCTCGGGCATCGACGAAGGCGACGCCCGCCTCGTCCACGAGTTTGCCCCGGACGGCGTCGAGGAGCCCCATGCGCTTGACGGCCTCGATGCCCTGCCCCCGGAGATCGACCTGAGCCCCGGCGGCCCGCAGCGCCGGAAAGCGTTCGACAACGGTCACCTGGTGGCCGCCCCGTGTGAGCCAGAGGGCCAGAGCCTGTCCCGCGACCCCACCACCGGCGACGAGGACCCGCAGGGGCTGCGTTCTCGATCCTTTTGTCATGCCCATCACCCCAAATCTATCAGCGAAAGATTCCTTTTCAGAGTCATCTATCGGCGATAGATTGTCAACGTGACCAAGATGAACCGCGAGGCCGTCATCACTGAGGCGCTCGGCCTGCTCGACGAGGTCGGGTTGGACGCCGTCAGCACGAGACGGCTGGCGAAGCGACTGGGCGTGGAGCAGCCGTCGCTCTACTGGTACTTCCGCACGAAGAAGGACCTCCTCGCCGCCATGGCGGAGGCGGCGATGACCCCCCATGCGACCGCACCACTGCCGACGCCCGATGACGACTGGCGCGACTGGTTCCTGGACAACACCCGCAGCTTCAGGCGCACCCTGCTGATGCGCCGGGACGGCGCACGGCTCCACGCCGGCAGCACCCCCACCGGCGACCTCGACCGGATCCGCCGCAAGATGGACTTCCTCGTCGCCTCCGGCGTCCCCGAGCGGGAAGCACACATGGCAATGCTGGCGGCCGGCCGCTTCACGGTCGGCAGTGTCCTGGAAGAGCAGGCGGACACCGACCCCGGTGACAGCGCGGATCTACCGGCTGACGTGCCGGTGATCGATCACGAGTCGGCGTTCGAGGCGGGCCTCGCCCTCATCCTGAACGGCCTGGTGCACCGTGCCGGGGTGTAGGGGGTTGACTGGTCCCGCAGGTCAGACGCCAGAGGGGTGGGGAGCTGTGACCGCGTAGGTTCGCCGGGTTGGTGGTCGTGGCGGTTGGATGTGCGGTGACGTCCATTCGACCGGTGGAGGCGCGGTGGCTGAGCCTGTCCGTGTGCGCAGACTGACCGGCCAGGGGGGTGGAAGCCGCCCGCGCCGCACCCCGTGCGTGTGCGTTCGCCGAGTTGATGAACAACCGCCCATGGCCGGGACCTGGTTCCGTTACCGACACTCCCCGCCGCCGCGGTGTGCCCGCCGGTCCGGCGGGTGCCAGGTGCCGTCGGCGAGTGTGCCGAGGAAGTCCGGGTTGGCGTTGGCATCGTGGCCCAGGACCATGTTGGATCACGTGTGTGGAGCTTCAACAACCAATCGCGGACAGCCCGTACGGGTATCCCGACTGGCGCAGCGTCCCCTATGTGGGAGAGCGCCGGGGAGCGGGGCAGGATGAGGATGCGCTGGGGCGTTTCGGCCCCCGCCTTGCCGCGCGCGTGCTCGATATCGGTGTCCTGGTCGTCGCCGTCGTGTTCCTGGCGAGCGGGCTTACGGACTTCGCCGGGGACGTCCTGCCGGCGCTCCTCGCCCTGGTCGTGGTCGGCGGGTACGAGCCGGTGCTGACCGCGGTGTACGGGGCCACGCCGGGCAAGCGGCTGTGCGGGCTGCGGGTTGTCCGGCGGGGCGACGGCAGCGGGCTGGGCTTCGGCCGGGCGTTGTGGCGCTGGACGTGCGTGCTGGTCGGGTGCGCCGTGCCGGTTCTGGGGGTCGTCAACGTGCTGCGGTGCGCCTGGGGCCGGCCGTACCGCCAGTGCCTCCACGACAAGGCCGCGGACACCGTCGTCCGCCGCGCACAGCGCTGAGACCCGTCCGCCGCGCACAGTGCTGAAACCCGCGTCGAACGCGCTGATCTTGCGCTCGATATCGTGTCGGCATGGGGTTGTGGAAGAAAAATGTGGCCGCCGCTCAGCAGCCGGTGTGGGGATGGCAGGCATGGGACTTGCAGGGGTGGCAGCCGCCCAGCGCCGTCGAGCAGCGGCTGCTGGAGGCGAAGTCACGCGGTGACTGGGCCGGATATCTCGAGGCGGTGGGCCACACGGACCTGTTCTTCGCCGATGAGCGGGCGCGCTCCGACGCCCGGCCCGGCACGGTCCGCTTCACCCCGCAGTGGAATCCCCATCTGCGCGCTGATTGCCTGGCTCTCTTCACGGAGGGAATCCTTCCACCGCCCGACCCGGACCTGGTCTTCCAGTCCATGACGCTGGAGTGGTACGCGAGCGTCTGGGACGAGAAGGAAGCACCGTGGATCGCCATCAACCCCGGCACCCCCTGCGAAGCCTTCATCCCCGCAGCCACTCCGGAGGCCAGGGCCGTCTGGCGACGGCACACCCCCGACGGGGACGGCTGCGGCCACGCCCACCCCCACCGCCGGCTCCGCGGCCTGTCCGTCGGCGGGCCGCTCCAGGGCCCGGTCGCGTTCGGCCTGGCCTGCGGGGCACTGCTCTTCGTCAACAACGGCGAGCTGTGGAACTCCATGGCCCACCACGGCAACGGCTACGACGACGGGAAGAGAAGGCTCAAGGAGTGGTGGGGGGTGACCTGCCGGGAGGAATGGGCCGACACCCAAAGGCGCCTGCTCGATGCCGACATGGTCAGCTCGGTGTGGGAGTTCGCGCTGGGCGTCCGCCGTTCCCTCGCCCAGGACTTCGCGGGCTCGGTCGAACTGGAACACTGGCGGCAGGCCGCCGAGCGCGTACTGCGCCACAACGCCGCCCAGGCCGCCGAACCCCGGATCACCCCCGACGGAGTCACCCCGGGGCGCCTCCGCAGCACCGCCGAAGTCGAGCCCCGGGTCGCCGGAGTACAACGGCTCATCGGGCGGATCGCCCGCTACGAGGCCCGGTTCCGCGCGGACGGGCTGCTGGCGGACAACGCCTTCGTCCGCTCCGTCGAGGCCTGGGACTACGGCCGGGCCTCCGCCATGGCCCGCTTCGGCCTGTCCGCCCGATACTGCACCCTCCAGGAGGCCGAACAGGCCGTGGTCGCCGCCGGCCGCGCCTCCCGCCACAACTACCGGTCTTGGGAGGAGTTCTCCGCCGCCTACATCCTCGGGCGCTGTCTGCACTTCGACGAGGAGGAGTTCGGCAGCTGGTACGAGAACGTGCTCGCCGCCCACCGCGTCCTCACCACCGACCCGGCCAGCCCCTGGCTCACCATCCCCTGGAACTGATGAACGGGCTGACCCGGCCAGCCCCTGGCTCACCATCCCCTGGAACTGATGAACGGGCCATCACACACGCCCTGCGCGCCGCGGAGCCGACCGCTCTCATCCGCGGCGACGGCCGCTTTGTCGCCTACCAGGACGGCCGGACGGAGGACGTCTTCGTGCGGGACCGGACCGACGGCACCTCCTCCGGTCCGATCGAGGGCCCCATCGAGGGCCCGTCCAGGGCGGCGACACTCGTCCAGCTCAGCAAGGACGGCAGCAAGGTCGTCTACCTCTCGGGCTCCGACACCTACGTCCACGACGAGAGCCTCAGACCTCGCCCGCCCCGACGTCTTCACCCTCCACGTCGACGAGTCCCCCCGCCCCGCGGTCACCAGCGGCTGAGGCCGCTCACTGACGGTGCGGCGCGGATCACCGCACCGCCCGCTCCAGCGCCACGCGCAGTTCCGCCGCGCCGGCGTAGCCGATCTCGGGGTGTTCCCGCAGCGCCGTGTCGATGACGTCCGCGAGGCGTCGGGGGATGGCCGGGTCGCGGCGGCGGATCGGGATCGCCGGCTCCTGGAGGACGACCTGCCAGGGGTCCTTGGCGCGCGGGAACTCGCGCGGGGTCCTTCCGGTCAGCGTGTGGTAGAGGCAGGCGGCGAATGCCCAGACGTCCACGGCGGGGGTGGCCCCGCGGAAGTCGATAACCTGTTGGCGCGGCATGAACATCGGTTTGCCCACGGTGGTGCCGGTGCGTGTCAGCCCGCTCAGGCCCGCCTGGTCAAAGGCCTTTCCGATGCCGAAGTCCGCGATCTTCGCCGTCGTCGAGCCGTCGGTTGCCTTGTGCAGCAGGATGTTGGAGGGGCTCAGGTCGCGGTGGACGACCCCCTGCCCGTGCGCGTGTTCCAGGCCCTTGAGCGCCTGCACCGCCAGGGGCAGCGCTTCCTCGACCGGAAGTCGGCCGCCGCGTTCGGCGACGAGCCGGTCCAGGCTGCCGCCGGTGCAGAACTCGGTGGTCAGATAGAAGGTTCCGGATCCGAAACCCGCGTCGTGCAGCGCGACGACGTGCGGATGCTTCATGGCCCGGGTGAGCGCCACCTCGCGCAGGAACCGGGCGCGCGCCGTCTCGCTCGCCGCCACCTTCGGCAGCATCACCTTCAGCGCCACCTCGACGCCGGTGGCCTCGTGCCGGGCCAGGTACACCGCGCCCATGCCGCCACGGCCGAGCTCCCGGATCACCGAGTAGCCGCGGATGGCCTTGAGATCGGCGCGGCCGCCGTGCGCCAGCTCGAGCAGCAGCTTGAGCACGGCGTCGGGCCGGGCCTGACAGGCGGCGCACAACAACTCGCCGGGGCGGCCGCCCGCCTCGTCGCCCAGCTCGCGCTCGCACTTGGCGCAGCGCGCGAGTGTCAGCGTGGCGACCTGCGGCCGCGTGATGTCGACGCGGAACACGGTGTCGCCGAGGCGGATCCGGTCGCCGTCCTTGAGGTCGTGCTCGGGGTAGGAGTCCGCGGCGGCCTCCTCGGGGGTGAGGCCGCGGCGCCGCTGGCCGATCTTCTCGCCGTTGACATACGTGCCGTTGAGGCTGCCGAAGTCGCGGATGCGGATGTCCGGCGGGTTGATGTCGAGCAGGCAGTGGTGGCGGGAGACGGTCTTGTGGTGGGGGTCGTCGGGCAGTTGTGGCGAACAGTCGGTGGAGCGGCCGAGGACGCAGGTGGTGCGCTCCTCGAAGACGTACACGCCGGGCTTCACCCGGCCCTCGACGAGGGTGAGCCTGATGGCGGCCGAGGGCGTCACAGAGGATCGTCTCCTGGTGTGTGAGGGAAGGCTCCGGAGGGCTTCGGGGGCGAGACGACGGTGGACGTGCGCGTGGTGTGTGCGGCGTCGGACCGTACACGTCCCGATCCGCATCCGCTCAGTCGGTCACCAGCTCCCAGTCGAGGTCCCAGAGCCGGATGCCGTCGTCTCCCGCCGAGACCAGGTTCCGCAGGTCGGGGGTGAGTTCGAGGTGCCGGATGCGTTGTTGGTGCCCTTCGAGCACGTGCAGGCATCGGCCGGTGGCGACCTCCCACATCCGTACGGTCCTGTCGTGGCCGGCCGAGAAGGCGAACCGGGCGTCGGGTGTGAACCGCACGGCGGAGACCCAGCCCTCGTGCCCCGCGAACTCGCGTACGGGCCGCTTGGCACCGGCGTCCCACAGCCGGATCGGTTCGTCCTCGGCGCCCGAGGACATGACCTGGTGTGTGGACATCGCCAGGCGGCCGTCGGCGCTCAGGCACGCCGACAGGATCGGTTCCCGGGGGCCGGTCCAGGTCCGCAGGCAGGCTCCGGTGGCGAGATCCCGCAGCCGGACCACACCGCCTGAGTCGCCGACCGCCGCGAGCCGTCCGTCCGTGGACACGGAGATCACGTTGACCGGGCCGTTCCGGGTGATCGTCGCGACGCAGCGGTCCTCGTCCAGGTCCCATCGGCGCAGGACACCGTCGCCGCTGCCGAACCAGGCGTACCTACCGTCGCCGGTGAACCTGATGGTCCTGACCATGTCCCAGTCCGGAGTCAGCCGACGGCACTCGCCGTCCGCCAGTCGCCGCCGAACGATCGCGAGCGGCTTGGTGCCCTCGCACAGGACGTACTGGCCGTCGTCGCTCAACGCCACCCCGCCCACCCTGCCCGCGTGATCGTCGAGGACGTGCGTGCACGCGCCGCTGTCCAGATCCCAGATCCGTACGGTGCCGTCGCTCTGCCCGCTGACGGCGAGCCGGACTCCCGCGGCGACACCGATCGCCGTGATGGCGCCGAAGGAGAGGTGGCCGGCGTCCAGCGGCCGCGACCAGGCGGAGCGCAGCCGTACGTGGCGCGCCGAGCGGCCCAGTTCGTGCCAGGCGGCCAGGACCTGGGGCGCGCGCTCGTATCCCGGTATCTCCCGTGCGCGGGTCAACAGGCCGAAGGCCGAGCGGTGTTGGCCGTTCGACATCGCCTGGTGTGCTTCGGCGAGCAGTTCCTCGGCCAGTCCGCCGAGCCGGCTGACCTCCGCGTACTCGCGCGGCTTGATCACGTGCGGCTCGGCGGTATATGCGCTGTCGGGCAACCGCCAGCGGTGCACGGGTAGTTCGGGATGTCCGCCGACGGAGCAGCCGAACCGGTCGTCGCGGTCGGGGAATCCGACGTGGTGCATCCCGTACGCGTGGGCGGTGAAGGTCCGCAGACACCGGCCGCTGCTCAGCTCCCAGACCTGAACGGTGTGGTCGCCGGTCGTTCCGGACAGCAGCAGCCGCCCACTGTCGGCGAACGCCAGGTGACCTGCGGCGGCGGTCAGCCCCGTCAACGTACGCGGCGCATCGACCTGCCGGCCGTCCGCCACATCCCACCACCGGATCACCCGGTCCTCGCCGGCCACCGCGACCATCCGCCCGTCGGGACTGAAGCACAGCGCATGCGTGGCCGAGCCGGCCGCCAGCACCCGGCACCTGCCATCGGCCACGCTCCACAGCCGCGCCCCGTCCTCCTCGGCGGTGAGCACATGGCGCCCGTCGGCGCTCACCTCGTACTGCGAGCCGTCCAGGGCGCCGTCCGCGAGTGCCGCGCCGAGCGACCACCGGGGGGTTCCGGTCCGCGGTTCCCAGACCTGGACGCGCCCGTCCACGCCCTGCCACACACCGATGCGTCCGTCGGCACTCAACCTGATCGGGCAGCCCGTGGCGCGTGCGGCGGCGCGGATGGCGCGGGTACACCTGCCTGCCCCCAGATCCCAGAACTGCACCGTGCCGTCGCGGCTCGTGGACAGTGCGTACGAGCCGTCGGGGGTGAGGTCGACGCCGAGCACCTGTGCGCGGTGGCCCTCGACCGCCAGCCGCTGTGCGCCGGTCCCCGTGTCCCACAGCCGGAGCACACCGTCCCAGTGGCCGCTCAGCGCGAGGCGTCCGTCGGGAGTGAACCGGATCGGCAGATAGCCCATCACCTCGTGCCGGGCGAGCAGTTCCACCGGCGCGAACGGCAGCGCGAACGGCTCGCGAAACGCGCGGGTGCCGGTGTGGCGGGCGTCGGGCACGGTTCCGGAGGCCGCCACCCGCAGCGCCGCCCGTACGTCGGTGTCGTCGGGCCGTTCGCGCGCGAGGGCGTCGAGCAGGTCGTGTGCCGCCGCGAGGTCGCCGCGTTCGAGGTGGACCCGGGCCAGAAACAGCCGCACCTGCCAGGAGGAAGCGCCGGACCCACGCGGGATCGCCTCCAGCCGGGCGACGAGTTCCCCATCGGTGATCGCCCCCGTACGCCACCGGAACAGGCCACCGTTGTACACGGCCCCGACGTGGTGGGGGTCGACCGCGAGCGCCTGGTCGAAGGCCTGCTCGGCGTCGGCGGCCCGGTCCAGGTCGAGGAGCGAGAGGCCACGGTTGTTGAGCTCGTCGGCGCGCAGATCGGCGGCCCGCGACGTGGGGCGCGGATACGCCGAGCCGGTCACGTGCTCGTAGATCCCGGTCAGCACATCCGCGATGTCCGCCATCGAGGCCGGCCGGTGGGCCGGGTGCTGGCGCAGACAGCGCCGGAGCAGGTGGGCGACTTCCGGTGGCGCCGCGACCGGATTGGAGGGGTCGGCCAGGTATTGCTCCAGCGCGAGACCCGCGACCGAACCAGCAGCCCAGTGCACACCGCCGGTGAACATCTCCAGGACCGAGACCGCGAAACTGTAGACATCGCTGCGCCGGCCGACGGGCTCGCCCGCGAGCTGCTCCGGGGACGCGTAGCCGACCGTCATGCCGCCGAACGGCACCAACACGCTGCCACCGGGCGCCACATGGAGGTCGGCCGGTGCCGTGGCGGCCTTGGACCGGGCGAGACCGAAGTCGGTGATCTTCGCGGCTCCCGTGCCGTCGAGGAGGATGTTGGCCGGCTTCACGTCCTGGTGCACCAGGTCTGCGCGATGGGCGTGCTCGAGCCCACGGGCCGCCTGGACCGCCGTGTCGAGAACACGGGCGAGGGCCTGACGCGCGTCCCCGGCGTGGAGGCGCCCGTCACCGATCCACTCGGCCAGGCTGCCGCCGTCGACAAACTCGGCGAACACGCGGGGGACACCGTCGATCACCCGCACGTAATGGCAGGCGCAGACGTTCGGATGGAGCCCGAGGGACACCCACGCCTCGGCCTCCCTGACGAACAGCTCCTGGTCGCCGGGGTTGCGGAACAGCTCGGGCCGCGAACTCTTCACCGCCATGTCGATGCCCCAGCCGAGATGCCGTACCCGGTGCACGACACCCATCCCGCCCCGGCCGAGCTCGCCGACCACCCGGTACCGGCCGTCGACGGTCTCGCCGGTCCCCCAAACGGACGGCGACGTAGGTGCGTTCACTGCGATTCCTCATCGTGAGTGCGGCAGAAGTCGCCGTCCCGGAAGGCCCGGACGCAGAAGGCCCCGTTGTCGGATTTCGACGAGGGCCAGTATGTGACGTGGTCGATCCTGGTGTCGATGTTTCAGGCTCAGCGCGGGGTGCGGGAGCGCGCCGCTCACGGGCCCCGTCACCAACGTCCCCGGACAGCACAGCTAGTCGCGGGTGATGTCCGAGTTCTGGATCAGGGCGCGGAATCCGGTCAACAAGGCGTTGAGGCCGACTTCGAACTCGTCGTCGCTGCTGACCTCCGCGAGGGTGTCGGCGTGCTGGACGAGCAGGGGGAAGGTCGCGGCGTCCCGGGAGCGGTACAGCAGGCGTCGGTGACGGCTCTCCTCGGGGTCCGACATGTCCAGGCCCAGGTTGAGGTGCACCGAGCCGATGACGAAGGTGGCCAGCGAGGATGCGGCGGCGGAGGCGAGCCGGGGGCTGAGGCCGGCGTTGATGAAGAGTTCGAGGGAGTACTGCACCCCGGCCAGCGAGTTGGGACCGAGCCGCTCGGTTCCGCGAAGGAGCGAGGCCACGCCGGGGTGGCGGAGCAGGTGCGCGCGGAACAGGCGTGCGGACCACGCCGCCTTCCCGGCCCAGTCCATGCCGTCGGGCGGAGCCGAGCTCGCCACGTCGAGTGCCCGGTCGACCAGGAGGGTCACCAGTTCCTCACGGTTGCGCACATGGCGGTAGAGGGACGCCTGTGTGCAGCCGAGCTCATCGGCGATGTTGCGCATCGTCAGCGCGGCCGCCCCGCGCGTGTCGAGCAGGGTCATGGCCGCGTCGAGGACGGCATCGAGCGTCAGTGATCTGCGCCGCCGCGGCCGCGCGGGTTCGCTCTCCCGGGCAAGCCACCAGGCCGCCGTGCCCGGCCTCGGTTCCGCCGGCCGGCTCTTCCGCGGGTGTTCCGGCGGCGGTTCGCCTGCCGTGGCCTTCGTCGTCGGTTCATGCACCGGACAAGCATAGGTGTGAGGTGAACCCCGATCACTTAACCTAAGCTAACGGCGTTCGCATAACGGAGTCGAAGGGGTCACCATGCGCGCAGTACGCAATACCGATCAGGGCATCCTCGTGGCCGAGGCCGACGAACCGGAGGTGCCCGGGGTACGCCTCACCGTCGCCTCGGCGGGCATCTGCGGGACCGACGTGAACTTCGCGGCCGGTGGCGTTCAGGGCTACACCTATGGCCACGAGTTCGCCGGCACCGACGCCGACGGCCGGTGCTACGCCGTCGAGCCCACGGTCTACTGCGGAGTGTGCGGCCAATGCCGCGCCGGCCATGTCCAGCGGTGCGCCGCCCCGGAGCACGGAACGCTCGGGATATTCCGGGACGGCGGCATGTGCGATGCCGTGACGGTCCCCGAGAACATGCTCGTCCCGCTGCCGGACGGCCTGGACGTACGCGACGCCTGCCTCGTGGAGCCCGCGTCAGTGGCCTGGCACGGTGTCCGCGGCGCGGCGCTCACACCGGGGGAGCGGGTGGCGGTCGTCGGCGGCGGCAGCATCGGGCTGCTGGCCGCGGCCGCGGCCCGGCAGCGCGGCTTCGACGTCGATATCGAGGTGCGCCACAAGCACCAGAGGATCGCGGCGGAACGCCTCGAAGCCGGCTCGGCCGAAGGCCTCTACGACGTCGTGATCGACGCCGCGGGCAGCGAGACCGGTCTCGCCCGGTGCGCCGAGCTGGCCCGCCCCGGCGGTCGCGTCGTGCTGCTGGGCGTGTACCAGCACACCATTCCCCTCCCGGGCGTCGTCAGCCTGGTCAAGGAACTCACCTACGTCCACTCCATCGCCTACAGCCGGCACGACGGCATCCGCGACACCGAACAGGCCGCGGCGCTGCTCGCCGGCAACCCCACGATCGCGCAGACCGTGATCACCCACCGCTTCCCCCTCGACGAGGCCGCGGAGGCCTTCCGCGTGGCCGGTGACCGGGCCTCCGGAGCCATCAAGGTCGTCCTTCACCCCTGACGGCGGTCCGCTCACAGCAGCCGCAAGGACCGGTCCGCTCACAGCGGCCGCAAGGACACGGAATCGACGGCCGCCGCCCCGACCGGATCGTTCGTTAGGATGACGGCGGCTTGAGGGTGGGTCGGACACGAGGGGGGCTCGCGTTGGATCGCCTGGCGGGAGCGGGTCGACCGGACGCGGTGGGCGGGGCGACCGGCCGGTCGGCGCCTGCGGTGCTGCCCCCGTCGCTGCGCGGGTGGCTCGGGCCGATCGCGGCCCTCGCCGCACTGGTGGTCGTCGTGCTCGGGGTCCGGTATGCCGGCGACAGTGGGCCCGGCACGGTGGACGCGCGGATCTGGGCGGCGGTGGACGGTATGGGATCGCCGTGGCGCCATGTCGCTCTGGCCACGGACTTCTTGGGGGAGCCGGTGGGAGCCGCGACGCTGATCGTGGCCACCGTGACGGGCTGCCTGCTGCTTCGGCGTCCTCGCGCGGCGGTGCTGGTCGTTGTCGGCGTCAGCATGACCGTGGGGACCGCGACCCTGCTCAAGTACCTGGTGGGACGCACCATTCACGGCGCCGACAACCTGTCCTACCCGAGCGGGCACACCGCCTTCCTCACCGCGCTCGCCCTCGTGGCGGCGCTGCTCGCGGCAGGCCGGCTCGGCCTCGGCAGGACGGCCGGCACCTCACTCGTGCTCACCGCGGCGCTGGTTGCCGGCGCCGCCATGGGCTGGGCGCAGGTCGCCCTGGGCGCGCACTACCCGACCGACGTTCTGGGCGGCTGGTGCACCGCGCTGGCGGTGGTCCCGGCGACCGCGTGGATCGTCGACCGGACGGCCGACCGGCTGGTCGATCGGACGGCCGACGCCGGTCGGCGGGAAATGGGCTGACGCCGCGTCACGCCAGGCGGCGGAACACCGGTTTCACCGGGCGTCCGCCCAGCCACGGGGTGGGGTCGGCGGCGTCCAGTGCCTTCCGGTACACCGCACACGCCTGGGCCACCACGTCGACCGTGTGATCGATGTCGGCGTCGCCGAGCGCGCTGCTCACCACGAACGACGGGGCGAGCACCCCGCCCGCGAGGAGCCGGCGCAGGAACAGGGTGCGGTACCGCTGCGACGGCTGCCGGTTCTCGTCGAGGGTGGCGAAGACCAGGTTGCTGGCCCGGCCCCGGACGACGAGGTGGTCGCCGACGCCCATGGCGGCCGCGGCCTCCCGGACGCCCGCCGCCAACCGCGCGCCGAGGGCGTGCAGTTGGGCGGTGACGCCCTCCTCGGCATAGGTGGTCTGCACGGCCATCGCCGCTGCCAGGGAGTGGGTTTCCGCACCGTGGGTGGTGGACAGCAGGAACACCCGCTCGCCGGAGTGCCGCAGTCCGCCCCGCTCCATCAGGTCGCGGCGCCCGGCCAGCGCGGAGACGGCGAATCCATTGCCCAGCGCCTTGCCGAACGTGGACAGGTCGGGCACGACGCCGTACAGGCCCTGGGCGCCCGCCTCGGACCAGCGGAAGCCGGTGATCATCTCATCGAAGATCAGTACGCAGCCGTGCCGGTCGGCCAGTTCGCGCAAGCCCGCGAGGTATCCGGGCGGAGGTTCGGTGTGGGTGGCGGGTTCGAGGATCAGACAGGCGACCTCGTCGGCGTACCGGTTCAGCACCTCCTCCGTGGCGGCCAGGTCCCCGTACGGGAACGCCACGGTGAGATCGGTGGTCGCCGCCGGAACACCGGCCGACATCGGCGTGGTGCCGATGAACCAGTCGTCGACGGAGAAGAACGGATGGCCGGCGCAGATGGCCACCCGCGGCCGCCCGGTGGCGGCGCGGGCGAGGCGCACCGCGGCGGTGGTGGCGTCGGAGCCGTTCTTCGCGAACTTCACCATCTCGGCCGTCGGCACCGTGGCCAGGAAGCGTTCCGCGGCCTCGACCTCCACGATGGACGGCCGGACGAAGTTGCCGCCGCGGTCGAGTTCCCGCCGCACCGCCTCGGTCACGCGTGGGTGGGCGTGGCCGAGGCTGACCGATCGCAGGCCGGAGCCGTACTCGACGTAGCGGTTGCCGTCGATGTCCCACACGTGGGCACCGCGGCCGTGGCTGATGACCGGGGCCAGGTTCTCGGGGTACTGGTCGTCGCCCTTGGCGTAGGTGTGCGCGCCCCCCGGGATCATGGTGTGCAGCCGCTCGTTCGCCGCCCGCGACCTGGGGAGGAGGAACTCTTCGGTGTCCACGCTCACTTCACCCCTCCCCGTGCTTCAGGACCTCGGCGAGGCCCGGCGCCTCCCGGTCCCGCCGGGACATCGATGTGATCGGCAGCGGCCAGGGAATGGCGAGCTCCGGGTCGTCGAAGGCGATCGTCACGTCTTCGGAGGGATCGTGCGGGCGGTCGATCCGATAGGAGGTGTCGGCGGTTTCGGTCAGCGCCTGGAAACCGTGCGCGCACCCCGCCGGGATGTACAGGGTCGTCTGCGTCTCGCCCGACAGCTCGAAGGAGGCCACGGCGCGGTAGGTCGGCGAGTGAGGCCGCAGGTCCACGACGACGTCGAAGATCTTCCCGTACGAGCACCGCACCAGCTTGGCCTCGCCCTTGCCGGAGCGCAGGTGCAGGCCGCGCAGTACGCCCCGGACCGAGCGGGACAGGCTGTCCTGGACGAAGGCGTCCGGGTCGAGGCCCACCGAGCGGACCACGTCGGCGTCGAAGGTGCGGCAGAAGAAGCCGCGTTCGTCGGCGTACGGCGTCGGCTCGAACAGATACGCGCCCGTGATCGCCGGGACTTCGATCGCTTTCATGGTGTCTCCTGCCGGGTGCGGGCGTGCGGGTGGTCGTTCGCCGGGAACAGGGCGGCCGTCAAGGCGGTGAACTGGTCCTGGAGCTGCCGGGCGGTGAGCCGGTTCCGCTCGGCGAGGGTCTGCCGCAGCTCGGCCGATCGCTTCTCCAGCGCCCGGAACTGCTCCAGCAGCCGGTCGGCGTCGACCTCGCGCGCCGGGTGGCAGTACGCGCCGAGGCCCATCCGGTCCATGAGCGCGTCGCTCTTCGCCGCATAGCTGAGGGCGAGGGTCGGCGTTCCGGTCCTCAGCGCGCAGACCAGGTTGTGGTACCGGGTCGCCACCACGGTGTCGGCGGCCGCCGTCTCCTTCATCAGGTCGGCCAGTGAGGCCGCCTCCGCGGCGGTGACCAGCGGCGAGTCCACCGCCTCGAGGATCGCGGCGACCACCGAGGCGTCGCACGCGTCGCCGGTGAGCAGCCGGACCGGCCTGCCCTCCTCGACCAGCGCACGGACGAACCGGATCGTCCCGTCGAGGTAGCGCCGGTAGATCTCATCGGCCCGGGCGCGGTCGTCGTTGCCGCCGTGGAAGTCCATGACGCCGACGCAGACCACGCCGGGCGGGCCGGAGGGCGCGTCGGGCGGCGGTATCGGCAGGGCGAAGGCCAGGTCCGGATACACCTCGTCGCGCGCGGTGTCCACGCCCATCGCCCGCATCGCCTCACGGGACGGGGTATCCCGGTACGAGCGGTACGCGGCCAGCCGCGCCGACCAGCGCACCAGGGCCCGGGTGGGCCGGTCGCCGATCTCGGCGGCGCCGACGCCGACCAGCGCGACCCGGGTGCCCAGCAGCCGGCCGCTCGCGCAGAGCAGGAACAGCGAGTACGGGAAGCCCCACGGCCGCAGCGGCAGTGTGGCCTCCAGGACACCCATGCCCGGCACGATCACCACGTCGTGCCGGCGCACCCAGGCGGCGGTGCGGCAGACGTCGACGAGTTTGCCCAGGCCCTTCCCCGCGATCGCGCCCGCACGGGACGCGGTCCGGTACTCCCCGCGGTACCAGTGCAGCCGTGTCGCGGGGATCCGGAACCGGGTCGTCACGGCCTCGGGCCCGCCGCACAGCGCGTCCACGACCGCCTCCGGGTGCTCGGCGCGGAGGTACCCGAGGACGGCCTCCAGCGAACCGTCGTTGCCGAGGTTGCCGGAGCCGAGCAGGCCGAACACCCCGACGCGTACGGGAGTGTCCGCGGACGTCATGTGCGCCGCCCCTCGCGTCCCGCGACGAGGTCGTCGACGGAGACGGTGAGCTTCGCCGGGTCGACCGGGGCGCGGTCCTCGACCCGCTCGCCGACGCCGGGCCGGGCCCGGCTCGTCATCCACGCGGCCAGGTGGCGGTAGCAGGCGCGCCGGTCGGCCACGGACAGCGGCGCCCGCCGGATCGCCGAGGCGAAGCCCCAGACGTACTCCGCCAGCAGCCGGGGCGTCGGGTGCAGCCGGCCCGCCCGGCGCGGGTCCAGGTTGACGCACCGGGAGCGCTTGGACGGGTTCGCCCGCTCGGCGCGGGTGGGGTGGTCCCGGCGGAAGTACAGCAACTCCGGCACCTGGTGGAAGGGTCCCTGGAGGACGAGCTGGGCGACGAACGTCCGGTCCGCGTGGTGATAGCTGTCGTGCGGCTTCACCCGGCGCAGCATGTCGGCGCGCATCACCCCGTAGAAGTCGTCGCCACCGGGCTCGAACAGGAAGCTGCGGAAGCGCTCCGGCGCGTGCGGCGAGGCGGTGGCCAGCCCGTACGCGTACGGGACCTTCACCTGACCTTCGCCGTCGATGACCGCCTGGTCGGAGTGTGCCAGGACCACCTCCGGCCGCTCGTCCAGCGCCTCCACACAGCGCCGCAGCAGGTCCCGGGCGTACAGGTCGTCGTGTGAGGCCCACTTGAACAGTTCGCCGCGGCACTCGGTGAACACGTAGTTGTGGTTCGGCGCGGCGCCGATGTTCCGGCGCAGCCGGACGTACCGGATACGTGAGTCCTGCGCGGCGTACTTGCGGCAGATGTCCTCGGTACCGTCGGTCGAGGCGTTGTCGGAGATGACCAGCTCGAAGTCCTCGTAGGTCTGGCCGAGCAGGGCGTCGAGCGATTCGGCCACGTACTCCTCGCCGTTGTACACGGGCAGGCCGATGCTCAGCCGGGGATGGGCGGTCATGACGTCCTCACTTCGGGGATGGGTTCCTTCAGGTGCTCGCGCAGGGCGGAGCGCAGCTGCAGCCACCACACGGCCGAGCCGGCGAGGGTCGCGGTGGCGACGCCCCAGGCCGAGCCGACCGTCCCGGCCAGGGCCGCGCCGCCGAGCCCGCCGGCGACGTAACAGGCGGAGGCGAACAGCTGGCAGCGCAGGCTGCGCCGGGCCGCGGCGAGCGCGCGCAGCCCGGCCGCCGCGCCGGAGCCGAGGCCGGCGCCCGCGACGCCGAGGGTGACCGGCACGATGAGCCGGGCGGCGGAGTGCCAGACGTCGCCGAGCACGAGCTCGCCGAGCCGGTCCGGCATCAGCAGCAACGCCCCGCCCCACAGCAGCGCGGCCACGGCCTGCCCGCCGCCCAGCAGGAGGCAGAACGGGCCGAGGCGGTGCGGGGAGCGCCGCAGCACCCGGGCCGCCTCCGCGACGGTGACCAGCGAGAGGCCCATCAGCACGGCGAGGAACGGGCCGAGCAGAAGCTCGGCGCCCCGGACCGCGCCCACCGCGCCGACCCCGGCGATCACGCCGAGCCCGTACGCCCGCACCTGGCTCGCGCCGCTGAGGCTGACGTTCTCGACCAGATACCGGTAGCCGAGGTCGCGCTGCTCGCGCAGCCACGCGCGGGCCCGGCCCACCCCGGGCAGGATGCCGGACTGGACGTAGCCGTACGCCGCGGCCACCGTGGCGGACGCGCCCCAGGCGAGCACGAAGGCCGCCACGCTGCCCACACGGGCCGCCACCACCATGGCCGGGACGAGCGCGACACCCCATACGACGTCGTTGACGAACGCCTTGCGCCCGGTGCCCGCGGCGAAGAACGCGTACCGCCAGGCGTCCTGGAGCAGCAGCCCCGGCAGCATGACGCCCAGACAGGCGAACGCGGGCCCCACGCGCCCGCCCAGACCCAGGCCGACCACCACACACGCCGCGCCGATGGCGGCACCGACGCCGAGCGCGGTACCCGACGACCGGGCCACCGCCCCGCGCCAGGACGCGTCCGACACGCCGCTGAAGCGCACCACGAGCGGATCGGTGGCCAGCCCGCGGGAGACGTTGAGCACCACGCCGTAGGTCACCCAGGCGAGGCTGAACACGCCGAACGCGGTCACCCCCAGCGAGCGGGCCACATAGATCCCCACCGCGAAGTTGCTGATGCTGGAGGCCGCCTGGTCGGCCAGCCCCCAGGACAGCCGGCCGACGAAGGCCCGCCGGACGGATCCGGCCGTCGGCGTCGCCTTCTCCTCCTCGGTGGTCATCCGCGTCATGCCTTGATCAGCCCGGCGCCGTGCAGGGCCCCGGCCGCGTCGGCGACGGTGTCGAACGGGAGCCCGGACCGCTCGGCGACGTCCAGCAGACTGTGCTCGCCGTCGGAGAGGTTGAGCACCCAGAGCATGGCCAGCTGGGCCTGTTTGGTGTCGCTGCGGCCGCCGAGCGCGTCGTACAACCCGCGCCGGCCCAGTTGCGGTTCGCCGTAGGGGCTGAGGTTGAGGTACCGCCGGTTGCGGTCCAGGACGGCGAACGCCTCGCGGCAGACCGCGAGGGTGTCCGCCATCGCCTCCGGGGAGACGAAGTCCAGGTTGTCCGCCGAGGTGTGGTACTCGGGATAGCCGGCGTACGGAGTCCGGGTGAGCGAGCCCACGCCGAGATTGAACCCGGGCGAGCAGTATTGCCGCTCGTCGTAGCCGTACGGAGTGAACTCGGCGATGTGGTGCGGCCGTTCGGAGGCGGCCAGCACATACCGCAGCACCCGGTCGATCTCGGCGTCGCCGCGCCTGCTCCGCTTGTACGTCAGCGAGCCCGGGTCACCGGCGCAGGCCAGCACCAGGCCGTGCTTGACCCGCGCCACCCGCTCCGCGTTGCGGGCCAGCCAGGTGATCGCCCCGATGGTGCCGGGCGCGTAGATGAACCGGTAGGTGTAGTACGGGGTTTCCCGCGCCAGGGCCCGGGCCAGGAACGTCGCCACCGCGATGCCGGCCAGGTTGTCGTTGGCCAGCGACGGGTGGCAGACATGGCAGGAGACGATCACCTCGTCGGAGACCTGCCCGGGGACCACATGCTCGGCGTAGGTGAGGTGGCCGTCCTCGAGTGTGGAGTCGACGCGGACCTCGTACTCGCCGTCCGGCAGCGCGTCCAGGGTCTCCTGGGCCAGGCAGAACCCCCATTCCCGCTGGTAGTAACTGGTGCGGTACGGCACCCATGCCGGGTGGTCCGGCAGCGTGTGCAGGTGTCCGCGCAGCTCGGACAGGGGCATGGTCGTCGACACCGGCACGCTGTAGCCGAGCACGTGCAGGCTGGACGCGGCGAAGTCGACGACCCGGTGGCCGGTGGTGTCGGCGATGTACGCGTCCCGGATGTTCCACTCCTGCGGCACCGTCCAGTCGAGCACCCGCGTCCCGGTCGGCACTTCGTGCACCCGCAGCGGGATGTACTCCCCGACGATGTCCAGGGTGGCGCGCACACCGTCGCCGGTGATGCTCCGGCACAGCGGGTACATCCGCTCCACCAGCGTGTACATCTCCTCGCCCACCTCGGTCACCGGCGCCACCGGAGGGTGTCGTCGACGGTGCCGGCGTCGGACGCCGCGCGCAGCACGGCGAGGCGGGTGAAGCGCCGCTCGAAGTCCTCCCGGGTCAGCCCGAACTCCCGGTAGGCGTCGGCGAGTTCGAGCGCGCCCCGCTTCACCGTCCACTCGCAGTCGAAGCCGGGCATCGCGGCGCGGAACCGGGAGAAGTCCACCCGGTAGGAGCGCGGGTCGGCGCCGTTCTCGCCCGTGATCCGCACCTTCGCGCCGGACACCGCCTCGGCGACCTGCGCGGCGATCTCGGCCACCGTGACGTTGTTGGTCTCGCTGCCGATGTTGAACGCCCGGTCGTGCACCGCATCGCGCGGCGCGGTCAGCGCGGCCGCGAAGGCCCGCGCGATATCGGCGGCGTGCACCAGCGGGCGCCACGGGGTGCCGTCGGAGAGCACAAGGACCTCGCCGGACAGGAGCGCGTGGCCCACCAGGTTGTTCAGCACGATGTCGGCGCGCAGCCGGGGCGAGTAGCCGAAGGCGGTGGCGTTGCGCATGAACACCGGGCTGAAGTCGCCGTCGGCCAGCGCGTGCAGGTCGTCCTCCACCCGCACCTTGGACTCCGCGTACGGCGTCACCGGCCGCAGCGGGGCGTCCTCGCCCACGAGTTCGCCGCCACCCGCGGCGCCGTAGACCGAGCAGGTCGACGCGTACAGGAAGCGCCGCACTCCGGCGTCGCGGGCCAGCCGGGCCAGTGTTATGGAGGCGTGGTGGTTGATGTCGTAGGTGAGCTGCGGCGCGAGCGATCCCAGCGGGTCGTTGGAGAGCGCGGCCAGGTGGATCACGGCGTCCACCCCGGCCACGTGTTCGGCCGTGATGTCGCGCAGGTCCACCCGGTGCCCCGGCGGGTCCGCGGGCGGCACGCCCAGCACGCAGTCGGCGAACAGGCCGGCGTCGAGGCCGACGACCTCGTGTCCGGCGGAGCCGAGGACCGGGGCCATCACGGTGCCCAGATAGCCCTGGTGTCCGGTCAGCAGTACGCGCAAGGTTCAACCCCCCAGGTTGAGCGTGAATTTGGTGACGGCGAACGCCTCGGCATAGCGGGCGTGGCATTCGATGCCGCGGATCCGGGCCAGGCCCAGGAAGGCCTCCCGGTCGTACCAGGGCCGGTGCCGCTGCGAGGGGTAGTGCTCCTGCAGCAGCCGCACCTTCTGTTCGGCGATCTCCGGCGGCAGCGGCTGGTACGCCGCCGGACGGCCGAGATCGCCGTCCCACTTGACGATCTCGTAGCCGAGCACGAGGTGGTCGCGGAACGCGGTGGGCAGCAGCCGCGCCAGGCCGCGGTGGTCCTGGTGCGCGTCATCGGTACGCGGGGCGAGGACCAGGTCCGGCTCGGTCCGCGCGCGCAGCTCCTCGACGGCGGCCTTGGCCTCCTCCCAGTGCGCGGGCATCCGCCCGTCCGGCAGCTTGAGCACGGTCAGCCGCAGGTCGGCGCCCGGGCAGAAGGCGGCGAGTGCGGCCCGCTCCTCCCGCTCCCGGTCGGTGCCGCCGCCGGAGAGCACCAGCGCGTCGACGCGGATGCCCGGCCGCGCGCCGCACAGCGTCAGCAGCGTGCCACCGGCGCCGATGGCGATGTCGTCGCAGTGCGCGCCCACCGCGACGATCCGGTCCGGGCGGCGCCCGGCCCCGAGCCGGATCACGCGCTCACCCCCGCCCCGGCGCGCTCCCACACGGCCCACGGGCGCTCGCCCCGGGCGTAGGCGGAATCGAGCGCGGCCCGCTCCTTCACCGTGTCGGTCGGCTTCCAGAAGCCGCGGTGCTGATGCGCCACCAGCCGTCCCCGCTTGGCCAGTTGGGCGCATCCGTCGGCGACCAGGTCCCCGTTCTCCGGTATGTGGTCGAAGACCTCCTGGCGGAGCACGAAGTAGCCGCCGTTCTCCCACAGCGGCATGTCGCTCACCGCGGTGATGCCCCCCACCAGGCCGTCCTCGCCCAGGTCCACGCAGTGGAACGAGGACTGCGGCGGCACCACCATCATCGAGGCACCGGCGTCACGCCGGGCGAAGTTCTCGATCATCTCCGGCAGCGGGGCGTCGGTGAGCACATCGGCGTAGTTGGCGAGGAACATCTCGTCCCCGTCCAGGTGGTGCCGCACCCGGCGCAGCCGCTCCCCGATCGGCGATTCGATGCCGGTCTGCGCGAACGTGATCGTCCACTGGGCTATGTCGGTGGACAGCAGTTCGGTCCGCCCGCCCCGCAGCACGAAGTCGTTGGACGTCGTCTCCTCGTAGTTGAGGAAGAAGTTCTTGATGTGGTGGGCCCCGTAGCCGAGGCACAGGATGAACTCCGTGTGCCCGAAGTGCGCGTAGTAGCGCATGACGTGCCAGATCAGCGGCCTGGGCCCGACCATCGCCATCGGCTTGGGCACATCGTCCGCGGCACCGCTGCGCATGCGCATCCCGTAACCGCCGCAGAACAGGACGACCTTCATCGCTTTACCTCGACAATGCTCAGTTCCGGGATGGGGAAGACCAGCCGGCCGCCCCAGTCGTGCACGAAGGACAGCTGCTCGACCAGCTCGGCCCGCAGGTTCCACGGGAGGACGAGGACGTAGTCGGGCCGGTCGGCGGCTATCCGCTCGGGCGGAAGGATCGGGATGCGGGTGCCCGGGGTCAACCTGCCGTGCTTGTAGGGGTTGCGGTCGACCGTGTACGCGAGCAGGTCGGGCCGGATGCCGCAGTGGTTGAGCAGGGTGTTGCCCTTGCCCGGGGCGCCGTAGCCGACGACCGTCTCGCCGCGCTCGGCCGCCTCGATGAGGAACCGCAGCAGATCCCGGCGCACCTTGGCCACCCGGGCCGAGAACTCGGCGTATCCGGACAACTCCTCCAGCCCGGCGGCCTTCTCCCGGGCCAGTACGTCGGCCACCTGCCGCGTGGGCTCCCCGGCCACCTCGGCGGGCCGGGCCCACAGCCGGATGGAGCCGCCGTGCGTGGGCAGCAACTCGACGTCCACGAGCGCGAGTCCGCCACTCGCGAGGGCCTGGATCGCGGACGCGACCGTGTAGTACTGGAAGTGCTCGTGGTAGATCGTGTCGTACTGGTTCTCCTCGATCAGGGTCAGCAGGTGCTGGACCTCGATGGAGACCCAGCCGTCGTCGGCGACCAGGGCGCGCAGCCCCCGGGTGAACCCGACCACGTCGGGGATGTGCGCGTACACGTTGTTGGCCACGACCAGGTCCGCCGGGCCGTGGTCGGCGCGGACGCCCGAGCCGGTGGCCGGGTCCAGGAACTCGGTGAGCGTGGGCACACCCGCCTCGCGCGCCGCTTCGCCGACGTTCACCGACGGCTCGATGCCCAGGCAGCGGATCCCGCGGTCCACCACGTGCCTCAGCAGGTACCCGTCGTTGCTCGCCACTTCGACCACGAAGGCGTCGGGGCCGAGCGGAAGCCGCCGCACGGCGTCGGCGACGAACGTGCGCGCGTGCTCCACCCAGGAGGTCGAGTAGGAGGAGAAGTACGCGTACTCCTTGAACGTCTCCTCCGGCGTGATCAGCGGCGGGATCTGCGCCAGCCAGCAGTCGGTGCAGACCCGCAGGTGCAGCGGGTACGCCGGCTCGGGTTGATCCAGTTGGTCCGCGGCGAGAAAGCTCTCACATGGTGGCGTCGCCCCGAGGTCGACGACGCTCGCCATCGCTTCCGAGCCGCAGAGTCGGCATCGTGTCATCTACTGTCCCCATCCCCCCTGCTCGCGCGGGTGTCCCCGCCGCGAGCCAGTGCTGACCGTCCCGCGATCGCGGTGCGGTACCCCTCCAGCAGGCGCTCCAGCCCGACGGCCGGGCTGAAACCCCGCTCATAACGGCGCCGGGCCGCCTGGCCCATCTCCCGGCCCAGGGCCGGCTCGGTCGCGATCCGGCGGATGCCGGACGCGAGCGAGGCGGACTCGCCCGGCCGGTGCAGCAGCCCGGTCACCCCGTCCTCGACGAGTTCGACGAAGGCGCCGTGACCGGCGGCGACGGTCGGGACCCCGGCCGCCATCGCCTCCACGACCACCAGGCCGAACGCCTCCAGCCACGTGGAGGGAGCCACCACGGCGACCGAGCGCGCGATGGCGTTGCGGCACTCCGCCGGGTCCAACAGGCCGACGTAGCGCACATCGTCCCGGCCGGTGGCCCAGGCGGTCACCTCCCGCTCCAGTGGCCCCGTGCCGGCGATCACGAGCGGGACCCCCACACCGCCGCTCGCCGCGATCTCGTCCCATGCGGCCATGAGCAGCCGCACGCCCTTGGCCTCCGCGAGCCGGCCCAGATAGAGCAGCTGCTCTCCGTCGCCCATGCGGCACGTGCCCGGCTCCGGCACGAAGTTGTGCTTCACCACCAGCCGCTCAGCCGGCATGCCGGACCGCACCAGGACGTCGCGCTGCGCCGCGGAGATGCAGAAGAACCGCTCCACACCGGACCACCACCGCCGCCGGTTGACCGACAGGCTGACCGCGAGCGGCACCGTCGCCAGGCGGGAGTCGCGGTAGCAGCCGTGCCGGACGGCGGGCAGCGGCGCCGATCCGACGCACTCGGTGCACGGCCGGCCGTCCCGCCGCAGCGTGCCGGGCGGGCAGACCTGGGTGTAGTTGTGCAGCGTGGCGACGGCGGGCACGCCGACGTCGGCGCAGGCGGCGAGCACCGCGGGGGACAGGAGCGGGAAGACGTTGTGGATGTGGACCACGTCCGGCCGCTCGGCGCGCAGCCGGGCGGCGAGCTCCGCGCGGACCGCCGGGTTCCATGGCACCAGCAGCGGCACCTTGGCCTTGCCGAGGAGGGACCGGGCGGCGATGTCGTCGCTGCGCCGCTCGAACACCTCGACCCGGTGACCGGCCTCGCGCAGCAGCGCCACCTCCTGGTCGACCACCTTGTTCTCCCCGCTCGGCTGCGCCGAGGCGTAGCGGTTGTGCAGTACGAGGACGTGGATGCCGTGCGTGCTCAAGGAACCTCCGATCTACGGGCCCAGCGCGGGATGTGCCGTCGGGGGAGTTCGGGCGTCGAGGCGGGAGCCGCCGCGGCGGGTGCCGCCAACAGCGAGGCGGCCAGGGTCAGATGCAGCAGATACGGCGAGGCGTCGCCCAGACCGGCCTCGGTGTACGAGGCGATGGCGCAGTAGCTGATCAGGAAGATCGCGCAGGCCCGCTGCAGCGACGGTGGCCGCAGCAGCGCGACGCCGCCCAGCACGATGATGATCGCCGAGACGAGGGTGACCCCGATCAGACCCTGCTCGTGGTAGACGGCCAGCCAGCTGTTGTCGATCGGCAGCCCGCCGAACGACTTGTCGCCCAGGCCCACGCCGAACACCTTCTCCGAGGTCGACCGCGGCGCGGCCAGCAGGGCGTCCCAGACCTTGGCCCGGCCGGTGAGATTGGAGAAGTTCTCCTTGCTCTGTCCGCGCAGGAACCACGCCTGCAGCGCGGAGGCGAACGCCACCCCGGCCACGGTGGCGCACAGCACCGTCCAGGCGAAGAACCGGCGGGCGGCGGCGCTGGTCAGGATGAGCGAGCCGATCGCCAGGGCCAACCCGATGAACAGGCCGAGCGTGGCCGTCCGGGTGTGGGTCAGCGCGAGCAGGACGAATGAGGGCACGATGACCACCGCGGCGCTCGCCCTGTCGGTCCGGCGGCCCAGTACGAGCAGCACGGTGAGCCCGATGATCACCGCGGCGTACTGTCCGATCTGCGGCGGGGTGAGCGGCCACAACGCGCCGACCAGCCGCCCGCCGTACAGCTCGGGCAGGGCCGCGCCCGGTGAGACGACCAGTCCGGCGGCCACCGATCCGAGCACCGCGAAGTACATCCGGATGTGGTACCGGACGAAGGTCAGGCCGCCGTCCCACCAGCGGCTGAGCAGCCACAGCGTGCCGACGAAGAGCGCCAGCCGGGTGCAGCGGAACAGCGCACCGAAGCCGGACTCCAGGTCCGCGCTGGAGATCACGCTCGGCACCAGCAGCAGGGTGAGCAGGAACAAGCAGGCGCCGGGTCGGATGCGCAGCCGGGGGTTGACCGCGAGCGCCAGCGCGAACGCGGCGACCAGCGCACCCATGGTGACCATCTGGATGAGGGAGCGGGGCAGCGGGACGATGGTCTTCGCCCCGGCGGAGCCGAGCGTGTTGAGGACCAGCAGCCCCCAGACCGTCCCGACGATCTTCGAGGTGCGCGACGCGTGGTCGGTGCTCAGATGTCCGGTGCTCAGCTCAACCACCGTCCCCTGCACGGAAGGTGCTGCCCGTGTCCTGCTGGTACGGCGTGCCCTGCCACTGCCAGGTGTCGAGTGTCCGGCTCGGGTCGTGGGCGACGAACTTCCATGGTCCGAGGTAGACGTTGTCGTACCAGCGGTTGTGCTGCTTGCGGGTGATCGCCTCGGCCACCCGCTCACCCTGGTACGGCGACCAGTCCGGATAGGTGCCGTAGTTGGCCAGCACCGCCATGCGGTCGCACTTCCCCGTGCAGTCGACGACGGACTTGTCCAGCACGAAGCGGTTCTTGTGGATGTCCACCCGCTGGGTCTTCCACCGGCAGTCGGCGTAGAGCGGTGCGGTGGCGATGGCCGGCTGTGCGCAGCGGCCGGTGTTCTTCACCAGCAACGTGCAGTCGCCTGAGGAGGTGTTGGCCGGGCTGTTGCAGAACCGGTCGGCGTTCTCCCACAGGGTGATCCCCGACCAGTTGTTCTCCAGCACGTTCCGGTAGATCTCGATCTTGTCCGTGCGGGCGCGGATCCGTGGTTCGCCGCCGGACTCGGACAGATAGACGGCCGGATACGGGAAGGTGTCGCCGCGGTCGGCGTATCTGCGGCCCTCGACCCAGTTGTTCCGCCGGATCGTGTTCTTCCGGATGACCGCGTTGTAGCTGGTCTCGTAGATCAGCGCGGCACCGTCATTGGCCTCGAGCACATTGTTCTCGATGCGGAAGTCGTTGTTGTTGGTGTCCGCCCACAACCCCGTTCCGCGGTTGTCGTGTACCCAGTTGCCGCGTATGTCGGCGCCGTCGACGGCCCAGAACTTGATGCCTCCGGTGCAGCCGCAGCCCTCCCGCCGCCGCTCCCAGTCGCCGGTGTTGTTGCCCACGATCTCGTTGCCCTCGACCACCAGACCGCTGATACGGCCCTTGGCCTTGTACGCGTTCATGCCGTACTGACCGTTGTCGCGCAGGCAGCTGGCGCGGACCCGCTGGCGGGCACCGGCCATGAGCCCGGCACCCGAGTTGTTCCGGATCGTCGCGTGCTCGATCACCCACCCGTCGGCCGAGTCATGGTTGACCACGCCCTCGTCGTGCGGCGCGACGAAACCCCGCACGGTCAGGTAGCGGATGGTGACGTTGCGGGCGGTACCGCCGAACGCGTACTGGTTCTTCTTCCGGCCGTCGAGCACCGCGCCCGGCGCACCGAGGTAGCGGTCCCCCTCCTTGGGGATGACCTGGGCGTAGCGGTCCGACTCGAGCCTGTGCCTGCCCGGCCGAAGCCAGAACGTGGTGTTCCGCGGGCTGCTCCTGGTCTTCGCGGCCAGGTCACCGGCGACCGCGGGGTCGACCGTCACCGCGCCCGGCGGCGCCTTCGCCGGCCCGGCCGCGGGCTTGGCGCACACCCGGGCCACGGACGTGGCCGGCACAGCGCTCGGCTTCGCCCGGGCGCCCGGCGTGCTCTCACAACCGGTCGCCGCCAGCAGGGCGAGCGCCAGCGGTGCCGCCAGCGCCCAGTGCCGCCTCCTGATCCCCACACGCCCCCCCCTAGCCGTGGAACCTGAGCACGGTGGTGAACTCCCCCGACGGCGCGGTGCCGTCGGCGAAGCCGGTACCGACCAGCGTGGTGGCGGGTTCCTTGCGCCCGAATCCGGCGGAGTACCAGCCCAGCGGCGGGTCACTCTCGCCGCGATGCGCTCGCCAGGACAGCTGCCCGGGCAGGTCGAGCACCGCGGAACGCCCCTCGCCGTCCCGGGTCCAGGTGAGCACCGCCCGGTTCCCCACCAGCTCCGCGGCGATCGCCGGGCCGAGGTGGAACACCAGGCGCACGTCCCGGCGCGGACCGCGCACCTCGTCGACCACCGTCAACTCGCCGCTCGCGGTGGCCAGTTCCACCCGGCGGCGGTGCACGGACCGCTGGTAGCCGTCGTGCTCGGCACACCAGCGGGCCGTCCCCCCGGCGGAGGCGTCCGAGGTGTCCGCGGTCAGGACGCGGCTGCGGGCATGCCGGGCCCACAGGAACGGGCCGCCGGAGACCGACTGGTCACCGCCGTCCATCTGCAGGGTGTTGTGGCCGAGGGTCGACCGGAAGTACTGCCGCCACTCGGGCTGCCCGTGGTAGCAGAACGTCCCCGGGTCGGCGAGCACATCGACCCCGTCGTGCCGGACCTCCACGGACAGCGCGTCCGCGTGGGCATGCGCGGCGATGGACAGAAAGCCGTGCGGACCGCCGTCGCAGCGGCACCAGATCTCTCCCGGACCGCGCAGGACGGTGAGCCCCGCGTCGGCGAAGTGGCCCGGCCGGCTCGGCGGGCGGGCCACGGCCGGTGCGGCCCCGACTGCCGCGTACGGCCGGATGAGCGCGGCCAGCAGCGGGGTACGCACATCGGTACCGGTCACCTCCGGCCACCAGTCGAGGCGGCCGAACACGGCGTCCCCGGTGGCCAGCAGCGAGGCCCAGCGGTCGGTGCCGGTGCCGTCCACGACCAGCCCGTGCCCGTCGTCCGCGTCCCCCTGGCGCGGCGGACGCAGGTGGCTGTCCACGACGGCCGCGAGCGCGTCGGTCATCCGCAGCAGCACCAGCCGGACGGACGCGGGGACCGGCACGCGGGCGGCATCCGCCTCGGCCACCGCCGCCAGGCCGAGCTCCAGGACCAGTCCGTGATACTCGGTGGCCAGCTCGCGGTTGAGGCCGGAGTCGAAGGTGTTGTGGCGCAGGTGCCGCTCCAGCGACCGCAGCGCCCCGGCGCGCCAGCGCGCCGAGGAGGGGAACCAGCCGAACGCGCAGGCCGCGGCGAACTGCCCGGCGGCCTCGGCGATGACGTGGTTGTTCGCCGAGGATCCCCGGCTGGGGAAGGCGGCCAGCCAGCGCTGGTGGTGCCAGATCTGGTTCATCGCCACCGGATTGCCCTCGAACAGCCCGGCCGCGCCCGGCCAGCCGTCGAGCAGCCGGCGGATCCACACCCAGGACAGCAACCGGATCCCCAGCTCGATGCCGCTGATCCAGTGCACACCGCGCAGCGGTGGGTTGGCCGCCCACCACGACCGCAGATGCGCGGCCACGCGCTCGGCGTACCGCTCGTCCCCGCTGATCGCGTAGGCGGCGGCGAGCACGGTGAGGTACTGATGCCGGGACAGCTCCCAGATCTGCTTGATGTCCCCGACCGCGTCCTCGTTCCGGTACGGCACATTGAAGGCGTAGCCCCACGGAGCCCGGCGCCCGGTCTTCGGGTCGCGCCACCAGTCCGGGTCGGCCAGATCGTCGCGCACCACCCCGAAGTACTCGGCGTGCCCGTACATCAGCCGGTCCGCCTCGGCGATGAGACGTTTCGCGGCGTCCGGTGGCACCGCGGCGAGCGTCCCGGCGGGCAGGACCGCGGTGAACCGGGCACCGGTCACGTTCGGGCAGTCCGGCCGCGCCGACCGCCACCGCCGCCTGCGCACCGCGTCGCCCGCCCGGCCCGCGATCTCTTGCGGTCCCATGCGGGACAGCCGCCGCAGGTACCAGCCGGCGCTCATGGTCATCGCGCCCTCGCCAACGTCACCGGCGCACCGCCGGCCAGGCCGGTCCGCACGGCGAGGGTGGCCGCCGTGGTGGCGACGAGCGACTCCAGCGGCACCGGCATCGGCCCGCCGGTCCGCACGGCCTTGATGAACGCGGCCAGTTCGGCGCTCTGGCCCTTGTCCCGGGCCCTGGGCAGCCGCGAACTGATCCACCGCTTGCGGCCGCCGTCGTGGACAGTGGCCCGGACGAAGTCGTCGAGCCGCAGCGCCTTGCCGTCGGCGACCAGGTCCAGCGTCTCCTTGGGGAAGTCGGCCGGGCCGCTGGTGACGTAGCTGATGGTGGCGGCGGACCCGTCCGGGTAGCCGAGCACGACCTGCAGGTCCTCGTGGCCGGACGTGGCGACCGCGTACACCGAGACCGGGTCGGAATCCAGCAGCCAGCTCGCCGTGTCGATGAAGTGTCCGCCCTCGCCGGCGAACCGCGAGCCCTCGGTGCCCTGCTGGAGGTACCAGCTGCCGTGCGCGAGACGGCCCGCGTTGACCAGGTAGCGGAGGTTCGCCGGACCGGTCCGGGCGCCGAACCGCTTCCTGGCCTCCTGCAGCAGCGGCGCGAACCGGCGATTGAAGCCCACCTGCAGCCGGTCGTTGCCGGACTCCTCCACCGCCGCGAGCACCCCGGCCAGTTCGTCCTCGGTGAGGGCCAGGGGCTTCTCCACGAAGACGGGCTTGCCGGCCAGCAGTGCCCTGCGGGTCAGTTCGGCGTGCGAGCTGTGCCGGGTGACCACGAACACCGCGTCGATGGACGGGTCGCCGAGCACGGCGTCGAGATCGGTGGTCGCCTCGGCGAAGCCGAACTTCCGCTGCGCGTTGGCCGCGGACAGCGCCGTCGTGGTGACGACGGTCGACAACACGACTCCGTCGCGCGGCGCCAGGTGCGGCAGCAGCATCGACGTCGCGTAGTTCCCCGCGCCGACGAAGGCGAGGCGCACCGGCGTCGGGACGGCCCGGGCCGGGGCGGACGCTCCACCGCCGCGCGGCCGCACCGCGGGCACGGCCACCGCCGGGGCCGCCGCTTCCCCCGTTTCCACCGCTCGGCCGGGGTGCCCGGGATACCGGAACAGCACGGTCACGGCCTTCAGGCCGCCGTCCTTCAGGCGCTGGTACGTCTCGACGGCGTCGTCGAAGTCGGCGACGTGGGAGACCAACGGCTCCACGTCGACGCTGCCGCGGGCGAGGAGATCGAGGAAGCACGCCAGGTTGCGGCGCTCGGTCCAGCGCACATAGCCGATCGGGTAGTCCCGCCCCTCCAGCTCGTACTCCGGGTCGTAGCGACCGGGGCCGTAACTGCGGGAGAACCGGACGTCGAGCTCCTTCTCGTAGTACGCGTTCCACGGGAGGTCCAGGCGGCACTTGCCGATGTCGACGACCCGGCCGCGGTCCCGGCAGAGCCGGGCGGCCAGCTCGACGGGCTGGTTGCTGCCGCCGCCGGCGGCCAGATACACCTGATCCACGCCGTGCCCGCCGGTGAGTTCGGCGACGGCCGCCTCCACGGTCGTGGACGCGGGATCGCCGCAGGCCGCGGCGCCCAGGCCGGTGGCCAGCTCGCAGCGCGCCGGGTCGGGGTCGGCCCCGACGACGCGGACGCCCGAGGCGGCGAGGAGCTGCACCGCCAGCTGCCCGATCAGGCCGAGGCCGATGACCAGCGCCACTTCGCCGAGCCGGGACTCGCCCTGGCGGACGCCCTGCATCGCGATCGACCCGACGGTGCCGAAGGCAGCGTGCCGCGGCGCGAGGCCGTCCGGCACCGGTGCGTAGAGGTTCTTCGGCACCCAGTTCAACTCGGCGTGCAGCGCGTGCTCGTTGCCGGCGCAGGCCACCAGGTCGCCGACCTTCACATCGTCGATCCCGGCGCCGACCTCCTCGACCACCCCGCACAGCGAGTAGCCCAGCGGGGTGTAGGAGTCCAGCTTGCCCATCACCTTGCGGTAGGTGGCGGGCACCCCGTTGGTGGCCACGCTCTGCATGACCTTGGCCACCTGGTCGGGCCGGGAGCGGGCCTTGCCCAGCATCGACATGCCGGCCTCGGACACCTTCATGAGCTCGGTCCCGGTGGAGATCAGCGAGTAGGCGCTGCGCACCAGCACACCGCCGGGCTTGCACCCCGGCACCGGCACGTCGAGCACGGCCAGCTCGCCGGTCTTGTAGTTCTGCACAACCTGTTTCACCCGAACTCCTCTGCATTCCTAAGCCGTCAACCGAGTGCTCTGGCCGGACCCAGAGGTCGCGTCGCGATACCAGTACTCGAGGGTCAGCACATGCCACAGATGTTTGGAGAAGTCCCGCTGTCCGGCGGCGTCCTCGGCGACCATCCGCGCCAGCGCGTCGCGGCGCAGAAACCCGGAACGGACCAGCACCCCGTCGTTGACCACCTCGCGCACCAGCGGTGCCAGATCCCGGCTCATCCAGGCCCGCAGCGGGGCGCTGAACAGGCCCTTGGGCCGGTAGACGATCTCCCGGGGCAGGATCGAGGTGGCCGCCTCCTTGAGGACGGCCTTGCCCTGCCGTCCGACGATCTTGCGATTGCCGGGCACGGCGAACGCCGCCCTGACCACCTCGACGTCCACGTACGGCACCCGCACCTCGGTCGACGCGGCCATGCTGGAGCGGTCGGTGTACGTGAGGTTCAGGCCCGGCAGGAACATCCGGGCGTCGCCCAGACACATCCGGTTGACGAAGTCGTCGAGGTCGTTGTCCCGGTAGATGTCGGCGTGTTCGGTCAGCACGTCCTCGACCGTCCCGGCCAGGTCCGGGTCGATCAGCGCGAGCAGCTCGTCCTGGTCGTACAGGGTGTAGCTGCGCCGGAACGCGGTCTCCTCCGGCAGATCGGCGAAGGAGAGGAACCGCTTCGCGAAGCGCACCGACCGGTACCCCCGGCGGGAGGTGGCGACCGGCAGCCGGTCCACGACCCCGGACACCCCGCGCCGCAGGGGCCGCGGGACGCGCTGGTAGCGCAGCGCGAGCAGGTTGGCCAGGTGCTTGCGGTACCCGGCGAACAGCTCGTCGGCACCCATCCCCGAGAGCATCACCTTGACCCCGGCCTCCCGGGCGGCCGAGCAGATCAGGAAGGTGTTGATCGCGGCGGGGTCGCCGATCGGCTCGTCCAGGTGGTACGTCATCTCCGGCAGCAGGTCGAGCACGTTCGGCGCGATCTCGATCTCGCGCAGGTCGACGCCGAACCGCTCGGCCACCCGCCGGGCATGGCGCAGGTCGTCCGGCATCGCCTCGAACCTGGCGTCCTCGGCGCGGAATCCGATCGTGTACGCCGAGATCCCGGGCCGGTCGCGGGCGGCCAGCGCGGTCAGATAGCTGGAGTCCAGACCACCGGAGAGGAAGGTTGCCACGGGTACGTCGGAGAGCAGGTGGCGCCGGGTCGACTCCTCGACGACGGCGGCGACATCCGGCAGCTCGCCGGCCCGGGCCCGCTCCCGCCCCTCGGCGGCGACGTCCTTCAGGTCCCAGAACCGGCCGCTCTCCACCCGGCCGTCGGGCCGCAAGCGCAGCCAGCTCCCCGGCGGCAGCTTCTCCGCCTCGCGGAACGCGCACCGTGAGTCCGGCACCCAGTAGTACAGCAGTGAGGCCACCAGCGCCGCATGGTCCACCTCCAGCGATCCGCCGGTGGCGGCGGCGAGTGCCTTGAGCTCGGAGGCGAACACCAGACCCGCACCGCGCCGGAGCAGGAACAGCGGCTTGATGCCCAACTGGTCGCGGGCGAGCACCAGTTCACCGGTGCGCTCGTCGAAGATCCCGAACGCGAACATGCCGCGCAGCCGGGGCAGGCAGCCCGTGCCCCAGCGCCGCCAGGCCTCGAGCAGCACCTCGGTGTCGGAGGTGCCGCGGAAGCGCGCCCCGGCGGCTGTCAGCTCGGCACGCAGCTCGGGCGCGTTGTACAGCTCGCCGTTGTAGGTGAGGGCGAGGCCGTCGGAGACCATCGGCTGGGCGCCGGTCTCGGACAGGTCGATGATGGCCAGCCGGCGGTGCCCGAGGTGCACTTCGCCGTCACCGGCGCGGTGGCCGTACCGGCCCGCCCCGTCCGGCCCGCGGTGGGCGAGGGTCTCGGTGAGCCGGTCGGTCACGACCTTCCCGTCCGGCCATCGGTATGTGCCTGCGATGCCACACATGTCCTACCGCGCCTCCTGGTCGCTGTCCGGGACCCGTGCGGCCCACATCGGCAGCCGGTCCGTCCGTAACCGGCCCTTCACGTTCTGCCGGGCCGGTCGCTCGCCATGGCCCCGCAGCGCGATGTGCAGCCCGTCCCATAACGTGCCGTCGGTCCGGTCCCGCGGATCGGGGTCGATCAACACCACACCGATCACCGGAATGCTCTGGTCCGCGAGCTGCCGCGCCACGGTGTGCAGCCATGCGGCGCTGCCGTGCCCGGCACGCACCACGAGCACGGTCCGGGTGCCGAGGTACTGGAGGTCGGTCCACGCCGTGCCGGGCGCGACCGAGCCGACTCCGAGCCGAAGCTCCTGATCCGGCACGGCCGCGGCCCGCTCGCCGCCGACCACGGCCGGGTCTCCCGGCTTCGGACGGCGGTCCGCGAGCTGCCGGCCGGGCAGCCCGTCGACGATGACCACCGGGCCGTCCGCCGCCAGTGCCCGGGCGACGTCCAGGGCGATCGCGCTCGTGCCGCGCGCACAGCCCAGTTCCAGCAGCGACACCGGTTCCGCACACTCGCGCACGGTGCGGGCCAGGGACGTGGTGAGCCTGGTCCGTGCCGCCCGGGTGCGTCGGCGCCGCCACAGCCCGCCCGACCGGCGGGGCAGCTCCGCGATGACCGAGGCACCGAGGTTCGCCGCGATCTCCCGGCGCAGCACGGGGCGGTCGGCCACCACCGTGCCGACCGCGGCCAGCGCTAGCCCGAGGACGAGCCCGAGGACGAGACCGATCGCGGCGTCGGTGACGGCGGCCTTGGGCAGGGAGTACCGCACCGCGCGCGGGGCGTCCACGATCTGCGTGCCGGAGACGACCTTGGGCGTGCCGGTGCGCGCCTCCGCGGCGCGCTGGTCGAATTCGGCGATCCGCGAGTTGAGCTCGGCGCGGCGGGCGAAGAGCGACTCGATGCCCGCCGACGCCTTGGGATCGCTCTCCGGCGATCGATCTCCGATCTCCTCGTTGACCCGGGTGAGTTCGTCCCGCATGCGGTCACGCTGGTCGAGCAGGGCCTGGGCTTCGGCCTTCGCGGTTTCCCGCATCCGCCGCACATGGTCCGCGACGAACGCGTCGGCCAGCGCCTTGGCGCGGGCCACCGCCTGCGCGTCGCTGTCGCCTGACACCGTGATCTGCAGCAGGTTGTTGGTCAGGCCGGCACCCCGGTAGTCCTGCATGAAGTCCTCAGGTTTTTCCGTGGACTTGAGGGAGCGCAGGGCCTTGTCGGCGATCCGCGTGGTCTGCAGCAGTGCCACATCGGTGCGGATCAGCGTTCCGGTGTCGTTCGGCTGGTCCTCCTTGTGCGCGACCAGCACCTTGGTCACCGCGGTCGGCGGTGGCGGCAGCAGGACCGCCATCGCCGCGCCGGCCAGCAGTCCCAGCAGCGCCAGGGCGCACCAGAGGCGACGGCGCCTGCGCACCGCCACCACCAGCGCCTGCAGGTCCAGCAGCGGAGCGGAGGCCGACGACTCCGACGTCTTGCTCGTCGTCACACCGAACCTCCCGGCGCGTGGCCGCGGACCGTGAGCGCCGGCGTGGCGGCATCCCGGGGAGGGCCGGCGGACCGTGCCGGACGGGCCCGGACGGTGCCGACGACGACGGTGCCGACGACCTCGTGCCCCGCGTCCGCACACGCCTCGGCGACGTCGGCGAGCTCCTCCGCGGTCCGGCTGCCCGCGCTGAGCACGACCAGGGCACCGGACTCGGTGCCGCGGTCCGGCACCATCGGCTGGGATACCGAGATCCCCACCACCCGCAGCATGGGGTATGCCCTGCTCGACGAGGCCGGGGAAGGATCGCCCTCGGCCTCGGCGACGAGCTGCCCGGCGGCCCGGCGGGCGACCTCGTCGCCTTCGGGTACGACAACCAGCAGCCGCCGGGGGCCCGGCAGTTGGTCCCGGAGGTGGGCGCACACCCGCCGGTAGCGGAGCTGCCTGCTCGCCTCGTCACCGGACGTCCGCGGGGTCGGCAGGTCCCACCGGATGTCGAGGCCCAGCAGCCGGCGGATCCGGGACCGCGGGCCACGGCCTTCCGGCCGGTGCGCTCCCCGTTCACCAGGTACGTCGACGGTGCCCAGCAGCGTGGAGCCCAGCGCCGCGGCGATCTCCGGTGCGGTGCGCGGCCGGCGGCTCGCCCGTGCGGCGGCGAGATGGCCGATGACCGCGATCAGGAAGAACAGCAGCGCCCCGGCGACGATGAACTGCGTCCTGGTCGGCGCGGCCTCGCCGGTCGGCCGGGCCGCCGGCCCCATGACGACCATATTGGCCCGGTTGGTCGTCGGGTCGGCCTCGTCCAGCTTTTTCACGGCCTCCTGCAGCGCGGTACGCAGCTTCGCGAGCTCGGTGCGGGCCTGCACGCTCTCCACGGTCCGCCCCGGATCGGCCGCCTCGGCCAGGTCGGTGATGCGGCGGTTGGTCTGCGTCACCATCTTCCGCAAGTCCTCGGGCCCGGCCGCCGATTCGGGGTCGGTGTTGTCGCCCGCGAGCCGCGCGGCGAAGGTGATGAATTGCTGGGCCACCTGGTCCGAGAGCTGCCGCGCGCGTTCCGGGGTGTCGGCCGTACCCGAGATCTTGATGATGTTCCCGTCGGCGGCCTTGGCGCTCACCCGATCCCGCAGCTCGCCGCCGCTGACCCCGGGCCAGCCGAGCGTGGAGGCCGCGCGGTCGACCACCACCGAACTGGTCGCGATCTCCGCCTGGGTCAGCAGCTCGCGCTCCTCCCACTGCCCCGGCAGCAGTACCGATGCCGACGTCGTGTACCGCGGCGGAAACAGCAACGAGGTGCCGTAGCCGACCACCGCACCCAGCACGGCGACGACAGTGAGCAGCCGCCAGCGCCGACGGAGCATCCGCCCGATCGTGACCAGGCGTATCGTGTCATCGCTCAACGGTGCGGCCTCTTCCCTGGCCGCGCCGGGGAGCCCGCCGACACCGGGGTGCGGTCGCGGCAGGCGGCGGCGTAGGCGGCGAGCAGCGACGCCTGGGAGTTCCGCCAGGAGAGCGGCCCGCCGATCCGCTCCTGGCCGATCTTGCCCATCCGGGCCCGCCTCTCCGGATCGTCGAGGAGCAGCGCGATGAGCCCCGCGAACGCGGCCTCGTCGTTGGCGGGCGCGTAGACGGCGGCGTTACCGGCGGAGACGCGCGCCTCCTTCAGGTCGAAGGAGACGATCGGCCGGCCCATCGCCATGTATTCCAGGACCTTGTTCATGGTCGACACGTCGTTGAGCGGATTGCGCGGGTCGGGGGAGAGGCACACGTCCGCGGTGGACAGATAGCGCACCAGGTCGGCGTCCGGGATGCGTCCGGTGAACCGCACCTGCTCGGAGAGCCCGAGCTGCCGGGACAGGTCCACCATCGCCTCGAAGGCGTCGCCGGCGCCGATGAACACCGCATGCCAGTCGGTCCGGCCGAGTTCGTCGCGCAGCTTCGCCAGGGCCCGCAAGGCGTAGTCGACGCCGTCCTGAGGGCCCATGACGCCGAGGTAGCACAGCAGATGAGGCTTGCCGCGCTTCAACTCCGGCTCGGGCGGGACCGGTTGGAACCGCTCGACCTGGGGCGCGCTGCGCACGACGAAGACGTCCTCCGGCCTCCGGCCGCCACGGCGCAGCGCGACGTCCCGGTAGCTCTCGTTCGTGGCGAGCACGATGTCCGCGGCCCGGTAGGTCCGCCGTTCCAGCGCGCACACGGCGCGGTAGAGCAGGTCTTCGCCGCGGTCGAACCGGGAGAGGTACAGCTCGGGTACCAGGTCGTGCTGGTCGAAGACGAACCGCGCACCGCGCCGCTTCAGCCACCGCGCCGCCAGGAACAGCAGATCGGGCGGGTTGCAGGCGTGGACCACGTGCACCGGGCCGACCTTGCGGGCCAGCCGGGCCGTATGCCACAGCGCGGATCCGTACTCCCGCAGATACCCGGCCGGTCCTCCGGTGGCCGCGCGCAACGGGTAGCGGTGGATCCGCACCCCGTCGATCTCCGCCTCGGGCTCGGTGTCCCGCTTCTCCCCCCGGGGGCAGATGACGTGCACCTCCCAGCCCGCGTCGCGCAGCGTCGTGCACTCCTGCCACACCCGCCGGTCGAACGGCACCGACAGGTTCTCCACCAGGATCAGCGCGCGCCGCTTCAGCGCGCCACCGCCGGTCGTGTCACCAAGCAAGGCCCATGTACCCCGGTTCGGCCCGGCGCGCCTCGGCGTCGGGAAGGCGGATGAGGTCGACAAGCACCGGACCGTCGCCCTGGGGCAGTGCCGACAGCACGGCCGGATCCCCGGTCCCGACCAGGCACACCTCGGCGTGCTCCAGCACCTCGCCGACGGATTCCGCGAGCAGCTGCGCGAGGTGCGGCAGCCGGTTCTCGATGTACTCGCGGTTCGCGCCGATCAGCCGGGAGAGGTTGACGTTGGCGTCATAGATCCGCAGGTCGTAGCCCTTGCCGAAGAGCCGCTCGGCCAGTTCGACGAGCGGGCTCTCACGGAGGTCGTCGGTGCCGGGCTTGAAGGACAGCCCGAACATGCCGATCCGGCGCTTGCCGGTGCGCTCGACCAGGTCCACCGCGCGTTGCAGATGGTCGGAGTTGGAGGGCAGTACGTGGGCGAGAATGGGAACCGAGACATCGGCCCGCTGCGCCGCGTACACCAGGCTGCGCAGGTCCTTGGGCAGACAGGAGCCACCGAAGGCGAAGCCGGGCCGCAGATAGGCGGGGCTGATGTTCAGCTTGCGGTCGGCCAGGAACACGTCCATCACCTGGTGCGAGTCCACCCCGAGCGCCTGGCACACCGCGCCCAGCTCGTTCGCGAAGCCGATCTTGAGACCGTGGAACGCGTTGTCCGCGTATTTGATCGCCTCGGCCGTCGGGACCGGCACCCGGAACACCTCGCCGGGCACACCGTCGTACAGCGCCGCCACCGCGTCGCCGCTCGCCGGGTCGAGCTCGCCGATGACGGTCTTGGGCGGGTCGAAGAAGTCCCGCACGCTCGTGCCCTCGCGCAGGAACTCCGGGTTGACGGCGACCCCGAAGTCCACCCCGGCCGTGCCGCCCACGTTCTTCTCCAGGATCGGCACCAGCAGGTTCAGGCAGGTGCCCGGGAGCATGGTGCTGCGGAACACGACGGTCCGCCGGCCCCCCTGCCCGGCCCCCTCGGCCAGCGCGGCGCCGATCTGCTCGGTGACCCGCTCCAGATACGTGGTGCACAGGCTGCCGTTGGGCTCCGACGGCGTGCCCACGCAGACCAGCGACACCTCGCTGTTCCTGATCGCCTCGCGGACGTCGCCGGTGGCGCGTAACGCTCCGGTCCGCACGACCTCGGCGATGAGCTCCCCGATCCGCTCCTCGACCACCGGGGCCTTGCCGTCGTTGACCAGGTCGACCTTCACCTGGTTGACGTCCACCCCGATGACCTCGTGCCCCATGCCGGCCAGGCACGCGGCCGATACGCAGCCCACGTAGCCGAGCCCGAAAACGCTGACTCTCATGACCCGTCTCTCCCCCCAGGCAGGCCCTCGCGGCCTGCGGTCCGCGCGCCGGTCGGACGACCTGCGCGCATCAGTACGCCCCCTGCCCGTGCAGCACCGCACGCAGCGTCTTCCACAAGATCACTGTGTCCAGGGCGAGCGACCAGTCCTCCACGTACCGCAGGTCGAGGCGGACCGCCTCCTCCCACGGCAGGTCGCTGCGCCCGCTGATCTGCCACAGGCCGGTGAGCCCGGGCTTGACCAGCAGCCGCCGCCGGATGTCCGGGCCGTACGCCGCGGACTCCTCCGGCAGCGGAGGCCGCGGTCCGACGAGCGACATCGATCCGGTGAGCACGTTGAAGAGCTGCGGAAGCTCGTCGAGCGAGTACCGGCGCAGCACCGCTCCCACCCGGGTCACCCGCGGATCCCGGCGGACCTTGAACAACAGGCCCGCGCCCTCGTTGCGGTCGGCCAGCTCCGCACGGGCCCCGTGGGCCCCGGCGACCATGGTGCGGAACTTGAGAATGGTGAACTCGCGGCCGTCCTTGCCGACCCTGCGCTGGCGGTAGAACGCCCCACCCCGGCTGTCCACCAGCACGAGCAGTCCGACGAGCACCATCAGCGGCGCGAACAGCATCAGCAGGACCGCCGCCCCCACCCGGTCGACCACCTCTTTGATCGCCCGGCGGCCCCCGGTGAAGGTCGGCATGCTGACCCGCAGCAGCGGGATCCCCAGCACCGCGTCGACATGCAGCCGCGGGCCGGCCACCTCCATCAGCACGGGGGCCACGACCATCTCGGCATCGCTGCCCTCGAGGTTCCAGGCCAGCCGCTGCAGCCGGTCCGGTGACCAGTGCGGGTCCGGTGTGACCGCGACGACGCGGTAGCCGTCGTGGCGGACGTGCTTGGCGACGTCGGTCAGCTGGCCGACGACCCGCACTCCGTCCAGTCGGTCACTGTCGAGCCCCCGACCGTCCGTCGTGCACACCGCCTCCACCCGCCAGCCGAGATGCGGGAACTTGCGGGTCCGGGTGATCAGATCGCGCACGGTGGCCGGGCTCCCGGCAGCGAGCACCGGTCTCAGGCACCGTCCTTCCTTGCGCTCTTTGTGCAGCCACAGGCGGAGCACATACCGCGCGGTCATGGTGACGATCGCGATCGCGGGGATCGCGACGAAGATCCAGAGCTTGATGTTGCGCGAGGTCAGGGCGATCCCGCCGAGCGCCAGGACGACGGTCGCCGTGAACAGCGAGCGGCCGAGCCGGCGGAATTCCTCGGCGCCCTGGCCGAGCACGGCCGGAGCCCATGACCGGCTCACCGCAAGCGCCCCCAGCACCAGCAGCTCGGTGCCGAAGGCGAGAATCCCCCACTTCTCGTGCCAGTTGGCCGCGTCCCGGGCCCCGAAGAAGTTGCCGATCGCCGCCACCACGATGGCGGTGGCCACGGTATCGCTGGTGATCACGGTACGGCGGTACCGCTGCTCCCAGTTGTCCGCGGGCCGGCTGACTGCCCCGTTCGCCAGACGCCCGCGCTCTGACGAAAACGGGCTGAGTAATCCCCCTCGCCGCACAGAACCCCCCCAGGTCCCCAGTGGTTCGACGTATTCGCCCAACACTGTTCCTCCCACTCGGGAGGCCCCCCCTCCCGCACTGTTCCTCCCCTCGGGAGGCCCCCGCCTCCCGTCGCGCCGTTCCTCCGCCGGGAGGTCCCCACCTCCCGCGCATGACATCGCGGATATCGCAGCGCTCTTTGGACACCCCACCCGGACGGGTGCGGACCCGCCTGTCTTGCCGGACTCTCGAGGTGCGTGGGAGGCCGTCGAAACCTCGGGTGCTCCCCACACCCAAGGCCGCCCCTCTCGGGCTCCCAGAATTGATCAATCCCACGTCCGGCGCCGTGGACGCGCCTGCTGGCCGCCCGTAGCGCCGGACCTGTAGATCATTATTTGTCGCTCGTGTCCAAACATGTGGAGCACGGGTCAATGTAGAACATCGGGCCCGCCTGAAGAAGAGTTGTGTGCAATTTGTGCTCAAAGTTTGAAGCCGGAGCCGCCGAGCGGTGACTGCCCTCTGCGCCATCGCGCCCGGCCCAGGCGTATGGATCGCTGGCCAGGATCACCCAAGGTGCCGGGTCCGCGCTGATGGTCCCCCAGGTGCTCAGTGGCATCCGTCTCCACTTCGCCGCTGAGCGGCGCCTCGGTCGCCGTCCCTCGACCTTGCCGCCCTCGCCGCCGTCGCTCTGGCGGGCGGTCAGTGCGAGCGCGGCTGCGACGGCGACGAGGGCGGCGGTACGGACGGTGTGGCGAGTGGTCTTCAGGTGGGTCCTGTTGTGGGGTTCCACGAGCCGGGCCGGCACCAGCGAGACCGGTGCCGCAAACCGCCTGCTACTGGAAGTCGCAGCCGGGGTTGGGGGCATCCTCCGACAGCGGTGCACCATGCGGGAGGACATACAGCACGTCCAGGACGACCGGTGTGGTGCCGAGGTTGCGACCGATGTGCACGTGCTCGGAACCGGAAGGCTCGGTCAACGGGCTGCCCGGCGGGTAGACGCCGTCGGACGTGCACGTGGAGTCGAAGTGGCTGAGCGTTCCCTGCTCGACGAAGGCGTACAGAGTGCCGTCGTGGAAGTGCCAGCCGGTGCTCTGGCCGGCAGGGATGGTGATCTGGCGCAGGATGTAGTCCTTGCCGCCCACCGTCTTCTGCGAAATGATCTTGCCGCTCACACCGGGACCGGCCGGTGTCGCCTCGGCCGTGGCGACGCCCGCCAGTGTTGCTGTCGCGGCGAGGGCCGCGACCATTCCGGCCCGTATGCGCTTGTTCATGCCGATGTCTTTCTTGCCGTTGGTTCTCGCCCGGCCGCGGAGGACGCGGCGTCGGCGAACTGCCTGTGTGGCGTGGCCTCCAGGCATGCCCGGAGGCCAGCTGTCAGTGACACGTAGAGCATGGCGTCAAGGTGCAGTTCGAGCCAGACAGAGGCGTGCACTGGGGCCAAGGCGTGATGGAGATGTGTCCCCGTCCCCTGTGGACCGGCCAGGGCCGGGAGACGATCGCCGACAAGTCCGGCATCGCCTGCCTCACCCGGGGTGGGCGGGCTTCGGCCCACTCCGCCGCGAACGCCTCCAACAGCCCGCGCTCGGGGAGCGGTGCCCGCCCGGACCGCGGCCGCTGTGAGACCGCCCACAGGGCCGGGGCCCCGTCGGGCCGCGCCGCCGGGCCGCGGACGGGACCGGAGAAACCGCCTCCCACCAGGCGCGATACGAGAGGAACCGCGGCGGACGGGAACGGCGTGCCACCGTGCCGCGCGGCCACGGGCTCGGGCCACCGAGAGCCCGGAAGGCGGGGGGTTCCTGTTAACGCTGGGTAAACTGCCCGTTCGGCGTATGCGGGCGCCGGTTCGACCGGAGGGGGCGGAAGATGCCCGCCCGGCCATCGGCGCCCGCGATTCGAGCCGGCCGCCGGACGGCCGTGCCGAGTGGTCGCCCTCGCGGAAACCATCAGCCGCGAGCGGGTGTTCGGGACCCGGCTCAGTGTGGAGCCGGATGGCAGAGGCCGATGGTCCGGGTTGACCGGGCGGTGTCGCCGAACATTCGGTTCACCGACTGCGGAGAGGCCGGATGGCCGTAATAGACGAGTCCCAAGCACTGATCGACGAGCCCCGAGCACTGATCGACCCGCTGCCCGCACCCGCCGACGAGGAGCCCGCGGTACCGCCCGCCCTCTTCCCCGGGCGCGGCGCGCACGCCGAGCGCACCCTCATGGACGTCCTCGGAGAGACGGCCCGCCGCCACCCGAACGCCCCCGCCGTCGACGACGGCGGCCAGGCGCTGAGCTACCGGGCGCTGCTCGCCGAGGTGGAGCGGGCGCGGCTGCGGCTGGCCGAGGCGGGCGTCGGTGTCGGGGACCGGGTGGGCGTCCGCGTCCCGTCCGGGACCGCCGACCTGTACGTCGGGATCCTGGCCGTGCTGGCCGCCGGTGCGGCCTATGTGCCGGTGGACGCGGAGGACCCGGACGAGCGGGCCGAGCTGGTCTTCGCCGAGGCCGGGGTGAGCGTGGTGCTCGGCGCCGGGCTGGAGATGACGGTGTGCGGCGCGCCGCACGGCGCTCCCGGCCGCCCGGGGCCCGGCGACGACGCGTGGATCATCTTCACCTCCGGATCGACCGGCAAGCCCAAGGGCGTCGCCGTCACCCACCGCAGCGCGGCCGCCTTCGTGGACGCCGAGGCCGGGCTGTTCCTGGCCGACGAGCCCATGGGACCGGGCGACCGGGTGCTGGCCGGGCTCTCGGTGGCCTTCGACGCGTCATGCGAGGAGATGTGGCTCGCCTGGCGCAGCGGCGCCTGCCTGGTGCCGGCGCCCCGGTCGCTGGTGCGCACGGGCGTCGACCTCGGCCCCTGGCTGGTCGAGCAGGAGATCACCGTGGTCTCCACGGTCCCCACGCTGGCGGCGCTGTGGCCGGTGGAGGCGCTGGACGACGTACGGCTGCTGATCTTCGGCGGCGAGGCCTGCCCGCCGGAACTGGCCGAGCGGATGGCGGTCGAGGGCCGCGAGGTGTGGAACACCTACGGTCCGACCGAGGCCACCGTCGTCGCGTGCGCCGCGCAGCTGACCGGCGAGGGCCCGGTGCGGATCGGGCTGCCGCTCGACGGCTGGGAGCTGGCGGTCGTGAACGCCCGGGGTGAGGCCGTGCCCATGGGCGAGGTCGGCGAGCTGGTGATCGGCGGGGCCGGGCTGGCCCGGTATCTCGACCCGGCGAAGGACGCCGAGAAGTACGCCCCGCTGCCGTCGCTGGGCTGGTCGCGGGCGTACCGCAGCGGTGACCTGGTGCGCGCCGAGGAGGAGGGGCTGCTGTTCGTCGGCCGAGCCGACGAACAGATCAAGCTGGGCGGCCGCCGGATCGAGCTGGGGGAGGTGGACGCCGCGCTGCAGGCGCTGCCGGGCGTGGCGGGCGCCGCGGCCGCGGTGCGGACGACCAAGGCGGGCCACCAGCTCCTGGTGGGCTATGTCGTGCCCGAGGAGAGCACGGCGGAGGACGGCGGCGAGGACACCGATACCGGCTTCGACCAGGCGGACGCGCTGGAGCGGCTGCGCCAGGCGCTGCCCGCCGCGCTGGTGCCGCTGCTCGCGGTGGTCGGCACGCTGCCCACCCGTACCTCCGGCAAGGTGGACCGGGCGGCGCTGCCCTGGCCGCTTCCGGGGGTCGGCACGGACGGTCCGGCGGACGAGCTGACCGGGACCGAGAGCTGGCTGGCCGAACTGTGGGGCGAGGTGCTGGGCACCCCGGCGACCGGTCCCGGCGCCGACTTCTTCGCGGCCGGCGGCGGCAGCCTCGCCGCCGCCCAGCTCGTCTCGCGGATCCGGGACCGCTACCCCAGCGGATCGGTCAGCGACATCTACCAGAACCCGCGGCTGGGCGCGCTCGCCCGGACGCTGGACGCGATGCGGGGCGAGGCGACGGCCGGGCGCACCGTACGGCCCGTGCCCGCGCGCACCGGTGTCGCGCAGACGCTGCTGATGCTGCCGCTGCTGACGGTCGCCGGGCTGCGCTGGGGCGTGGCCGCGGCCGCGGTCTTCAACGTGCTGCACCTCTGTGGTGCCGCCCCGTACGCGCCCACGCTCTCCTGGTGGTGGATCGCGCTCGGCTGGCTGCTCTTCGTCTCCCCGCCGGGCCGGATCGCGATCGCCGCGGGTGGTGCCCGGCTGCTGCTGCGGGGTCTGAAGCCGGGCACGTACCCGCGCGGCGGCGGCGTCCACCTGCGGCTGTGGACGGCGGAGCGGCTGGCCGAACTGAGCGGTGCCACCGGCCTGTCCGGCAGCTGGCTCACCCACTACGCCAGGGCGCTGGGCGTGCGCGTCGGCGACGACGTCGATCTGCACGCGCTGCCGCCGGTGACCGGGATGCTCAAGCTCGGCAAGGGCAGCGCGGTCGAGCCCGAGGTCGATCTGTCGGGCCACTGGCTCGACGGCGACCGGCTGCGGATCGGCCGGCTGCGGATCGGCGCGGGCGCCACGGTCGGCGCCCGCAGCACGCTCTTTCCCGGCGCCCGGATCGGCAAGCGCGCCGAGATCGCCCCGGGGTCCGGAGTGACCGGCGCGGTGCCCGCCGGGCGCCGCTGGGCGGGCGTGCCGGCGGCCAAGTCCGGCAAGGCGGCGCACCATCGGCCCGAGGGCCGGCCGGCCCGCACCCGCCGCTGGGCGTTCGTGTACGGGCTCACCTCGCTGGGGCTGACCCTGTTGCCCGCACTGGCGCTGCTGCCCGCGCTCGCCGTCATCACGCTGTGCGTACGGGGCACCCGCGACGCGGGCACGGCGCTGCTCCACGCGCTGGCCGCCGTGCCGCTCGCGACGGTGGCCGGAATGGTGTGCTACGCGCTGTTCGTCCTGGCCGGGGTGCGGACGCTCGGCCTCGGCCTGCGCGCGGGTGACCACCCCGTCCACGGGCGGATCGCCTGGCAGGCATGGGCCACCGAGCGGTTGATGGACATGGCGCGGGTGCATCTGTTCCCGCTGTACGCCAGCCTGTTCACCCCGGTGTGGCTGCGGGCGCTCGGGATGAAGGTCGGGCGCGGGGTCGAGGCGTCCACCGTGCTGGCCCTGCCGTCGATGACCACCGTCGGCGACGGCGCGTTCCTCGCCGACGACACCATGGTCGCCTCCTACGAACTGGGCGGCGGCCGGCTGCGGATCGCGGAGTCGCGGGTCGGCAAGATGGCGTTCCTCGGCAACTCGGGGATGGCCGTGGGCGGCAGTTCGGTGCCCAAGCACGGCCTGGTCGGCGTGCTGTCCGCCGCGCCCAGGGGCGCCAAGGCGGGCAGCTCATGGCTCGGGATGCCGCCGATGAAGCTGCCGCGGGCGGCCGAGGAGGGCGACCAGAGCCGAACGTACCGCCCGGCGCGGCGGCTGAAGTGGGCCCGCGGCGCGGTCGAGCTGTGCCGGATCGTCCCCGTGATGGCGGGTGCGGCGCTCGCGGTGCTGGTGCTGGCCGCCTTCGGGACCCTCGCCGCACGGTGGGGCTTCGCCGCGGCCATGGCGGCCGGCGGGGTGCTGCTGCTCGCGGGCGGCCTGGTCGCGTGCGCCGTGGCGGTGCTGGCCAAGTGGCTGCTGATGGGCCGGTTCCGGGCAGCCGAACGCCCGCTGTGGAGCTCCTTCGTGTGGCGCAACGAGCTGGCGGACACCTTCGTGGAGGTGCTGGCCGTGCCGTGGCTGGTCGGGGCCGTGCCAGGGACGCCGCTGATGAACTGGTGGCTGCGGGGCCTGGGCGCGCGCGTCGGGCGCGGGGCGTGGTGCGAGACGTACTGGCTGCCGGAGGCCGATCTGGTACGGATCGGCCCGGGCGCGAGCGTGAACCGGGGGTGTGTGGTGCAGACCCATCTCTTCCACGACCGGATCATGCGCATGGACCGGGTGGTGCTGGAGGAGGGCGCCACCCTGGGCCCGCACGGCATCGTGCTGCTGGGCGCCACGGTCGGCGGGTGTGCCACGGTGGGTCCGGCCTCGCTGGTGATGCGCGGCGAGACGCTGCCCGCGGGCACCCGGTGGCTCGGCAACCCGATCGCGGCGTGGCAGCCGGAGAAGACACAGGACATGCGGAAGACGGAGGGTACGGCGAAGTGAGCAGGGGCAAGAGCGGCCGGGCGCAGGCCGCGCCCGGCGGCGCCGCCGGGGCGGACCGGTCCGGGGACTCCTATCTGCCCGGGCACGGCAACGGCGGCTACCGGGTGACCCATTACGACCTGGAGCTGACCTACCGCCCGAACACCGGCCGCCTCTCGGGCCGCGCCCGGATCTCGGCGGTCGCCGAGCCGGGCGCCGCGGGCGAGCCGCTGTCCGGGTTCAGCCTCGACCTCGGCGCGTTCCGGGTCGACGGGGTGCTGGTCGACGGGGCCCGCGCGGCCCGCTACACCCACCGGGCCGACAAGCTGCGCATCCGCCCGGCGCGCCCGCTGCCCGCCGGGACCCCGTTCACGGTCGAGGTGCGGTACGTCGGGGTGCCCCGGCCGGTGAAGACCCGGCACTGGGGCGACCTGGGCTGGGAACAGCTGGAGGACGGGGCGCTGGTGGCCGGCCAGCCGATCGGCGCGCCGTCCTGGTTCCCGTGCGACGACCACCCGGCCGACAAGGCGTCGTACCGGATCGAGGTGACCGCGCCGTCGCCGTACACGGTGGTCGCCGCCGGGACGCTGGACTCGTGCACGGTCGGCGCCTCCACCACGACCTGGGTGTACGAGCACCCGGCGCCGATGTCCAGCTATCTCGCCACCGTCCAGATCGGCCTGTACGACCTGGTCGAGCTGACCGACGCGGCCGTGAGCCCGGTGTCCCAGCGGGCGGCGGTACCGCCGCGGCTGCGCGAGCGCTTCGACCACGACTTCGCCCGCCAGCCCCGCATGATGGCCGCCTTCGAGGACCTCTTCGGCCCGTATCCCTTCGACGAGTACGCCGTGGTGGTAACGGACGACGAGCTGGAGGTGCCGGTCGAGGCCCAGACGCTCGCCATCTTCGGCGCCAACCACGTCGACGGGCAGCGCGGCTGTGAGCGGCTGGTCGCCCATGAGCTGGCCCACCAGTGGTTCGGCAACAGCCTGAGCGTCGCCGACTGGCGCCACATCTGGCTGAACGAGGGCTTCGCCAAGTACGCCGAGTGGCTGTGGTCGGAGGTCTCCGGCAGCCTCCCCGCCGCCACCATCGCGGCCCGCACCAGGGCCAGGCTGGCGGATCAGCCGCAGGACCTGCTGGTCGCGGACCCGGGCATGCCGCGGATGTTCGACGACCGGGTCTACCAGCGGGGCGCGCTGACGCTGCACGCGCTCCGTACGGTCCTCGGCGACGACACCTTCTTCGCGGTGCTGCGCGAATGGACGGCCACACACCGCCACGCCACCGTCACCACCGAGGAGTTCACCGCGCTCGCCGGACGCCGCGCCGCACAGCCTCTCGACGCGCTGTTCACCGCCTGGCTCCACGCCCCCCGCCTGCCGGAACTCCCCGGCCCCAGGTGATCGGCTCCCACGCCCCGGGCGGGGTGTGGTGTGCCTGCGGACCGGGCGCGGCCGGGCCGATACCGAGGAGTGGCGGAGCGGAGAGGATGCCCAGCGCGCTAGCGAGGGCCCGGTTCGCCGGGGGCGACCGGCTCGGGGTCGGCGTCGAGCGCGTCGAGCACCGCCTCGCCGTTCGCCATCGCCCACTCGGTCAGCATGTGGATCGGATCGATCAGCGTCGCCCCGAGCGGGGTGAGTTCGTACTCGACGCGCGGCGGCACCTCGGCGTAGGCGTGGCGGCGGATCAGGCCATGCGCCTCGAGCCGTCGGAGGGTCTGGGTGAGCACCTTGCGGGAGATGCCGCCGATCAGCTCGATCAGCTCGCCATGGCGCACCGGGCCCCGGCTGAGGCCGTAGAGCACCACCGCCGTCCACTTGTCGCCGATGAGCTCGACCGCCAGACGCGCCGGGCAGTCGGCGAGAAAGGGACCGCCGGGACCGAAACCGCTCATGGCGCCAAAGGTACCTCCGCCAGAGGCACCTGCCGGTTCCTATAGGAAACCTAGCCTGGGTTCTCTCCCCCCTCCCGAGCCAGGAGAGTCATGCGAGTCATCACCCAGCAGACGCTCGGCGGTCCCGAGGTGCTCACCATCGTGGACGCGCCCGAGCCCCAGCCCCTCCCGACCGAGGTTCTCGTCCGCGTCAAGGCGATCGGGCTCAACCCGCTGGAGGCGCTCCTGCGTGCCGGCGAGTTCCCCCCGCTGCTCGGCCGGCCGCCGTTCGTCCTCGGCTGGGACATCAGCGGCGTGGTCGAGGAAGGGTCGCTGACGTATCGGTTCAGGCCCGGCGACGAGGTGTTCGGGATGCCGCTGTTCCCGCGGGCGGCGAGCGCGTACGCCGAGGTGGTGTCGGCGCCGGCATTGCACCTGGTACGCAAGCCGGCCGCGCTCTCGCATGGAGAGGCCTCGGCGCTGCCGGTCGTCGGGCTGACGGCGTGGCAGGGCCTCGTCGACCTCGGCGGTGTGACCGAGGGCGACCGGGTCCTGGTCCACGGCGGTGGTGGCGGGGTCGGCCACGTCGCGATCCAGATCGCGAAGGCGCTCGGCGCGCACGTGATCGCGACCGCCAGTGGGAGCAAGCGGGAGTTCGTCGAGGGCTTCGGCGCCGACGAGGTGATCGACTACACGGCGGTCGACTTCACCGAGGCGGTCCGCGATATCGATGTCGTGCTCGACACGATCGGCGGCGACACCGCCGAGCGGTCGCTCGGCGTGCTCCGCCCGGGCGGTCACCTGGTCACGGCGGTCGCCGAGGAGGACGCGGAGCTCATCGCACGGTACGAGGCGGCCGGTATGCGCTTCAGCGGTATCGCGGTCGACCCCGATCCGGTCGCGCTGCGAGGTCTGGTCGAACTCGTCGAACAGGGCCGGCTCCGGGTCCATGTGCAGGAGACGTTCCCGTTCGAGCGCGTGGCCGACGCGCACCGGCTGCTCGACGGCGGTCACCTCCGGGGCAAGGTCGTCCTCACCGTCTGATCCCTCGTGGGGCCTCGCGTGCGGGAGGCCCAATGAGGAACGGCCGCGCCCGGGCGTTCGTGTAACAGGGCTGTATCAGGGGGGAGGTTGGGCGGAACGTGCGGCGGGCCGGGCGGCTCCTGCTGATCAGAAACGCTCGCCCGTACCGACGTGTACCGAGCGGGCGGCACCCCCCAACCAGTACTGAGGAAGAAACGATGCGCGTTCACAAGCTCACCTTCGCGGCCCTGGTCGTCGCCGCGGGTCTCTCGCTCACGGCCTGTCAGAACGACGATGACGGCTCGGGGAAGAGCGACCCGTCGTCCGCGTCCAGTGCGTCTTCCTCGGGCGGCGGTTCGGGCTCGGGCGGTTCGGACCAGGGCGGCGGGAAGGACTCCGGCGGGCAGGGCACGGCCGCCGGGACCGGCTCCGACGAGAACGGCGAGGTCGGCAAGTGCCGCACCGACGAGCTGGAGATCACGGCGGCGGACCACACCATCGACGGCGACGGCGAGGGCACCGTCGCGGTGACGCTGAAGAACGGCGGCGGCCGGGACTGCACGATCTCCGGGTTCGCGGGCGTCGACCTGAAGACCAGCGAGGGGGCGCTGTCCGCGAAGCGCAGTGGTCAGCCGGCCGACTCGCACATCCTCAAGGACGGGGAGTCGACGTACTTCGGCGTCAACTACCCGATCAACGACTCGGGCGGCTCCGGCGTCCGCGTCACGGGGCTGGTGGTGACCCCGCCGAACGAGACGAAGTCGGTCACCCTCGACTGGCCGGGCGGCGGCACCCTGCCCGTCACGGACGGCTCCGGCTCCCCGGTGAAGGTCGGCCCGATCGGCGGCATCGGTCAGGGCGGCTGACCCGCACCTCCCAGGGTGCCCGGGCAGCGGCGCGCCGCTGCCCGGGCACCCGCCGGTGCGGAATGACGCGTAACGGTGATGGGCTGGGCGTTCGCGCATGCCACCGTCCGGATGGTGAGGTGGCACGGTGACCGACCACGATGAGGCGGCGGCCCTCCGACCGCTGACACTGGCCTGGGTGAGCCGGCACCTGGCGGCCGGCGAACGGATCGTCGGAACCCAGGCGCTGCACGGCGGCATCACCGCCGACATGCGCAGGCTGACCATCGGCACGCGGGACGGAGACACCCGTCATCTGGTGCTGCGGACCTTCGTCGGCAGGGAGCACGCCGAGGACTGGCTGCACCGTGAGTCCGGCGCCCTGACCCTGCTCACGGGGACCGGTGTGCCGGCTCCTGGACTGGTCGCCGTCGATCCGACCGCCGCGCAGTGCGAATATCCCTCGCTCCTCATGACACATCTGGCGGGCCGGACGGTCCTCGAGGAGGAGGGATTGGAGACGCGCGTCCCTCTGCTGGCCCGGCAACTCGTGGCGATCCACGCGGTGCGCCCCGCCGTTCGGCCCCGGGAGTACGTGGCGTTGACGACCGCCGACACCGTCGTGACGCCGAAGGGCGCCGACGCGGCGGTATGGGCCGCGGCCATCGACGTGATCCGCGAGCCCCCGCCGCCCTATGAAGGGCGATTCCTGCACCGGGACTTCCAGCCCGGCAATGTGCTGTTCGACGTGCCGCCGTCACGGCCGGCGGATGCCCGCATCAGCGGCGTCGTCGACTGGGCGGGGGCCTCCTGGGGCCCGGCGGATCTCGATGTGGCGCACTGTTCCACCCATCTCGCGCTGCTGCACGGCCCGGCGTGGGGTCTGCGGTTCGCCGAGGCGTACGAGGAGGCCGGCGGGGTGCTGGCCGCGACCGCGAGCGAGCGGCTGTACTGGCGGGTGCGGGACGGGCTGGCGTGCTCGGAAGAAGTGCGGTTGGTGTCGCGGCCATGGCGGGAGGCAGGGAGGACGGAGCTGACGACACGAGCCGTGGAGGAGCGGCTGGATGCCTATGTCACCGCCGTGATGGACGCGCTGGGCTGAGCCACGACGGTCCGGGGCGCGGCCCCGTGACCCACACCCGCGGGGGAGTGGCTGCTAGCGGTCGGTGAGCGATCGGCGCTTTCGGCTTTGCGTACGCCGGAGGCCGTTCGCCGAGCGGCCGGTGGCCGGTCGGCCACCGGTGAGGAGAACCATGAGGGCCACGACCGCCATCACCGCGGACATCGTGGCGAAGCCGGTGGAGAAGGTGGCCACTTGGGCCGCCAGGCCCAGCATCAGGGAGCCGAGTCCGGTGCCCGCGTCGTAGCCGATGTTCCACGCGACGGATGTCGTATGCCGGTTCTCCGCGCCCGCGTAGGTGAACGCCTGCACCAGCGTGAGGCTCTGCAGCCCTCCGTACGCCGCTCCCAGCACGACCAGTCCGGCCGGCAGGACGAGGACGGGGACCCTCTCCGATCCCACGGCCAGGGCGATCAGCGCCAGCCCCGCACACGCGGCCGAGGCGAGGACGCCGCTGATCGGCCGCAGAGCGATCCGGTCGGCCAGTACTCCGCAGCCCCAACGGGAGACCGCGGCCGTGGCGGTGAGGGCGAGCAGGGCCGTGGCGGCCAGCGCCGGGGTGGTGGTGAACTGCGGAGCGAAGGTGAGTACGGCACCCCCCGCGGCCGTGACCAGCAGCAACACGGTGAGCGGGAGCAGGATGCGCCGGAGCACCGTGGTCGCGGGGGCGGGATCGCGTGGCCGGCTGTCCTCTGGCGCGGGGCCGCCGATGCGGGCCTCGACGACGTGGCCGAGGGATCGTGTCCAGGGCAGCGCCAGGACGGGGAGTGCGCCGCACGTGATGATCGCGGGGAGGGCGAACGTGTCCACCAGCCAGGGCGCCGCCGGGGTGAGGGCGACCTGGGGGAGGGCGACCGCGAAGCCGTAGAGCCCGATGGCCGCACCCTGGCGTCCGCGCGGGGCCAGCGCGGCCGCGGCGGTGGAACCACAGACGGTGACGATGCCGAAGCCCACTCCGCGGAAGGCCGTGGTCAGCAGGATGGGCCACAGGTGGTCGCTGAGGGCTTGCAGCGGGGCGGGCAGGCCGAGCAGCAGGGATCCGAGCACGAGGGTGCGGGTCCAGCCGAGGACGCGCAGCGCCGCTTTGACGCACAGCTGGGCCAGGACGGTGGCGGCCATCAGGACGGCGGTGACGAGCCCGGCACCGAACTCATCCGCTCCTCCGCTGACCGCCCATGCCGGGGAGACCGGCAGCAGCAGGGCGAACCCGGAGAAGCAGCAGAGCACCACCATCAGCAGGTGCGGTATGCCCGGGGCCCGGATGACGGATTCTTTCGCGCGCCCTGACATGAACCTCCTCTGGCCCTGATCTTCGAGGCGGACGGTCATGATCAGATGGCAGGTCCCGCCGTCGTCGCCGCGGTAGGTGTGGGGGCGTCGCCGTCGAAGGTGGCGGTCTGCCCGGCTTCGACGGGATGCCAGTCCTTCCGCTGATGCTAAGGGATGGGCTGTGCTCGCACTGCTGCCGGCGAGCCTGCACGTCGCCGCCCTTCAGCGCAGCGGAAGGGCGGCGACGTGAACCGGTGGCACGCGCCACTCGGCCGCGTCGTCCGGTTGTCGTTACACCGGGTCGATGCGGGAGATGCTGCCGCCTATGGCGAGCACGTACAGCTCGCCATCGCCGCCCTGCGCGAACGAGATGACCTCGCCGCCGTTGACGCCGAGGTCGTTCGCGCCGGTCACCTTGCCGTTCTCCATCTGCAGAGAGCGGACGGTGCCGTCGCAGTAGTCGCTGTACACGTACTGACCCTTGAGGTCCGGGATCGCGTTGCCTCGGTAGACGTAGCCGCCGGTCACCGAGCAGCCCAGATTGGTGCGGTCGTATTCGTGGACCGGCGGCACATGGTTCGCGGGCTCCGTGCCGCCGCGGAAGGGATGGGTGCCCTCCATCTGGGACCAGCCGTAATTCTCGCCGCCCTTGCTGTTCGCCGGGGCCCAGTCGATCTCCTCCCAGTCGTTCTGGCCGACGTCACCGATCAGCAGGTCGCCCGTGCCCGCGTCGAAGGAGAACCGCCACGGATTGCGCAGCCCGTACGCCCAGATTTCGTCCTTCGCGTCCGGGTCGTCCACGAACGGGTTGTCCGGCGGAATCGCGTACGGCTCGCCGCCGCTCGGGTCGATCCGCAGGATCTTGCCGAGGAGCGTGTCGAGTTTCTGCCCGTTGCCGTGCGGGTCGCCACCCGCGCCCCCGTCGCCCAAGGCGATGTAGAGGTAGCCGTCGGGGCCGAACTTGATGTCGCCGCCGTTGTGGTTCGAGTACGGCTGCGTCTGGGTGAGGACGGTGCGCCGGGTGTCCGGCTGGATCTTGCCGTCCCGCATGGCGAACTCGTCCACGGTGCTGGTGCCTTCGAGGTTCGTAAACGAGATGTAGAAGTGCGCGAATTCCTTGTCGAACGCGATGCCCAGCAGGCCGCGCTCGCCGTCGGTGGTGGTCTCGTCGGAGATGTCGAGGACGGGTTCGCCCAGTCCCTGATCATCCAGAACCCTTACGGTGCCCGGGCGCTCGGCAATCCAGACCGTACCTCCGGGACCGGCGGCGCCGGCGGTCGGATTCTGGGCCGTGGCCACCTTCTTGAGCGCGACCTTCGCCGCTGCCTGCCGTGGGGCGGCGGGCTGGTCGGCGGAGGCCGTGGTCAGGGCGAGGGAAGCGACGAGGCAGATGGTGCCGATGATCGCCGAACTTCTGGTGCGAACTTTCACCGTGATCCTCCTAGAGGCGGTGAATCGGGGGGTCACCTGGCTGCTTGGGCAGGTTCAGGGGGCGTCGCCCGCGCCAGCACGCAACCTGGGTGGGGGGATGGTGTGCTACTGGCCAGGAATGAGAATACTGGGACGGACGGGCTTGGTATAGACCAGAACGCCACCCGGCTATCGCCCCGCTGCCCCACGCATGTGACACGCTGGCCGCATGAGCGTGAGCACGAGGTGGAACGGTGACGAGTACCAGTCGCGGTTTGACCGCATCGCCGCCGAAGGCGGGGACATCCACGGTGAAGCCGCGCTGGTCCGGTCCTTCCGGCCCACCACGGTCCTCGACGCGGGGTGCGGTACCGGCAGGGTGGCCATCGAGCTGGCCCGTCACGGGATCGACGTGGTGGGCGTGGACACCGACGAGTCGATGCTCGCCACCGCCCGGCGGCTGGCCCCGGAGATCCGCTGGCATCACCAGGATCTGGTCGACCTCGACCTGGGGTTGTCCTTCGATGTCGTGGTGCTGGCGGGCAATGTCCCTCTGTTCACCCCGCCGGGAACGGAACCGGCCCTGGTGGCCGGGGCGGCGGCCCACGTACGCCCGGCGGGGCGTCTCGTCGCGGGTTTCGCCCTGGACCGCGGTTACACACTGGACGACTACGACGCGCACTGCCGTGCGGCGGGACTCACCCTCGAAGCCAGGTACGCGACGTGGTCCCGCGACCCTTACACCGACGGGAACTACGCCGTTTCCGTGCATGGCAAGGTGCATGGCAAGCCCTAGCGCTGATTGCCAGGGGCCGGAGCGCCCTCACCGCGTGGACGCCATACCGTGTCGTAGCGCGGAGGCGATTCTCGCGGCGGCTTCCCGGCCCTCGGCGATCGCGTGTGCGACACGTCGCGGCACCACGGCGTCGCCGATGGTGAGCACCAGGGGGTTGGCGCAGTCCGGGGCGGTGCGTGGGCGGCGTTCCCCCACGACGACGACCTGGTCCGCCGCCACCGTCGTGGTCCCTCCGGAGGCGTGGTGAGCGACGGCGACGCCCTCGGGGCCGATGCCGGTTGCCGTGCACAGCGGCATGATGTCCAGGTCGCAGGTGCCTGACAGCCGTTGCAGCAGCTGGACGCGGCTCTCGGGCGGGATGGCTCCGGCGAAGGCCGTTCCCGGGGTGACGAAGGTGATGCGGGGAACTCCCGCGGCCACGGCCAGTTCCACGACATCGCATCCGGGCCACCAGCCGAATCCATCGTCGGCCACCAGCACATGGCCGGCACCGGCCAAGGACGCGACTCCCCGCGCCAGCGCGGCCGACGACCCCACCGCCCCGGCCTCGACCAGCGGTGACGTCTCCACCGCTCCCGTGGCCAGCACCACGGCGTCGAACGCGTCGAGTCCACCGCCCGGCTCCGCGGTCCGCCCCAGCCGTACATCGACACCCATGGCGGACAGCGTCCGTTCGTAGAAGCCGAGCAGTGCGCCCCACCCGGCGCGGTGGGGCGCCAGGGCCGCCGTGGAGAGCTGTCCGCCCAGCCGGTCGGCGGCCTCGAAGAGGACGACATCCGCCACTTTGGCGCGGGCGAGGCTCAGCGCGCACTCCAGGCCCGCGGGTCCCGCCCCCACGACGGCCACGCGCCGTCCGGTGACGCGTGGCGGCTCCCATGCGCGCACCAGCGGTGCGGCGGGGCGACGCGGTTCGCCGGGCGGTGCGAGGTCCGGGTTGACCACGCACAGCAGTACCGGGTCGAACGTCCGGCAGTCCTCGTTGCAGGCCACGCAGGGCCGGACCTCCGTCTCACGTCCCGTGAGCACCTTGCGCGGCAGGTCCGGGTCGGCGATGAGGGCGCGCGCCATGCCCACCAGATCGGCTCCGGCCGCGAGGGCGTCCCCCACCGCGGCCGCGGTGCGGAAGGCGTGCGACGCAACGAGCGGCCGGGTGATGAGCGACCGCAGACGCGCCAGGTCGTCCAGCACCGGAGGGCGCTCGGTGGCCATGTCCCGGACGTATGTGGTGCGTACGCCGACGGTGACGTTGACGTAGTCGACCAACGGATCGACGGCGGGCAGCAGTTCGGCCAATTCGTCCGGGCTCAGTGCCACGTCCTCCGACGCGTCGACGCTGAGACGGACGCCCAGCGGTGCGGCGGGCGACAGTCCGCGTATCGCGGCGATCACACGTTCCAGCACCTCGAGCCCGTCGCGGCGCGGGTTGGTGCGTGGCGAGAGGAATTGCTCCAGCAGGTAGCCGTGGGCGGCGTGGAGTTCGATCCCGTCGAACCCGGCCGCCAGGGCGTGGGCGGACGATACGCGGAACGCCTCCACCACATCGTCGATCTCGCTGCCGAGCAGGGCGCGCGGCGCTGTCGGCTCGCGGGGAGAACGTACGGCCGAGGGAGCGACCGGTGCGTAGTACGACGGTGCGCCGAGTGTCTCCCGGCCGAGATGGACAAGCTGGCAGACGGCGATCGCGCCTTCGGCGTGGATGGCGTTGACCCGCGCTCGCAGCGGCTGGACCGCCTCCGGGCGATGGAGCTGAAGGATGTTTCCCTGCCGTGGCGCGGACTCCGGCGCCACCGTCGTACCGCCGCAGATCAGCAGCGCCGCGCCGCCGGCCGCCAGCCGGCCCCAGTACTCGGCGTCGCCCCTGAGCGGCAGCCCGTCCCGTACGAAACCGCTGGCGTGGGCGGTGGCGACGAGCCGGTTGCGCAGGGTCAGTGAACCGAGGGTCAGCGGTGCGGCGGCGGCCGGAGGGTGTGATGCGGTCACGGCGCCTCACTTCTGGGGAAGGGCCATCCGGGCACGCTCCATGAAGGGCGCATGGTCGAACCTAATCGAGTTCAAAGTTAGAGGTGGCCCCGGGGTGCCGTCAATCACAGGACCTGAGCTGGTGGACTGATTGACGATGCGATGTGCCCTATCTAGTCTTCGAACTGAAGTGAGTTCACTTACCGTCAATGCGGCCGGCTCGCCCTCGCGGGCTGTGCTGCTCTTCACACCGCCCCCGCCTCCAGTAATTTACTAGGACGTCCTACTATCTCTTCAGTCAGCGCCCTGACCTGTCTGGGAAGGCCCTCATGAGTGATCTGCACCGTCCTGCGCACCCCGTCCGCCTGGTCACCGCCTCGGCGCTGTTCGACGGGCATGACGCGTCGATCAACATCATGCGGCGGATCTTCCAGTCCCAGGGCGCGGAGGTGATCCACCTCGGTCACAACCGGTCGGTGCGGGAGGTCGTGGACGCGGCGCTGGAGGAGGACGCGCACGGTGTCGCGGTCTCGTCCTACCAGGGCGGTCACGTGGAGTACTTCGAGTACCTGGTGGAGTCGCTGCGTGCCCAGGGGGCGGAGCACGTCCGGGTGGTGGGCGGTGGTGGCGGCGTCATCGTGCCCGAGGAGATCGACCGGCTGCGCGGCAGCGGAGTGACCATCTTCTCCCCGGAGGACGGGCAGCGGATGGGCCTGGCCGGGATGATCAACTCGGTGATCAAGGACTGCGACTTCGACCTGTGGGACGGCAGGCCGGCCGACATCGCCGCCCTGCTCGCCGGCGACCGGTTCGCGATCGCCCGCGCCATCACCGGCGCCGAACTCGGCAAGCTGTCCCCGGACTTCCTGGAACAGCTGCGTGCGGCCGCGGCGGCGCGGGTCACACCGGTGCTCGGCATCACCGGCACCGGCGGCTCGGGCAAGTCGTCGCTCACCGATGAGTTGGTGCGCCGGTTCCGCGTCGACCAGCAGGACAAGCTGCGGGTCGCGGTGATCGCGGTCGACCCGACCCGCCGTCGTGGCGGCGGTGCGCTGCTCGGCGACCGGATCCGGATGAACTCCCTGGACGGGAACCGGGTGTTCTTCCGGAGCCTGGCCACGCGCAACAGCCGTGAGCTGCCGGAGCACCTGGCGGATGTGATCGACGTGGTGAAGGCCGCCGGGTTCGACCTGGTGATCGTGGAGACGCCGGGCATCGGCCAGGGCGACGCGGCGATCGTGCCGTTCGTCGACACCTCGATGTATGTGATGACACCCGAGTTCGGCGCGGCCTCGCAGCTGGAGAAGATCGACATGCTCGACTTCGCCGACGTCGTGGCGATCAACAAGTTCGAGCGGCGTGGCGCCAAGGACGCGCTGCGCGATGTGGGCCGTCAACTGGTCCGCAACCGCGAGGCGTTCGGCATGCGGCCGGAGGAGATGCCGGTGTACGGCTCCTCGGCGGCCACGTTCAACGACGACGGTGTCACCGCGCTGTACCAGCATCTGAAGGGCACGCTGGCCGAGAAGGGGCTGCCGCTGACCGAGGGCCGGCTGGCGCCCGTCGATGTGCGTCACTCCTCCGGTATCCGGCAGGTGGTTCCGGCGGAGCGGGTGCGCTACCTCGCCGAGATCAGCGAGCTGGTCCGCGGGTACCACGCCGAGACCGACCGGCTGGCCGAGTCGGCCCGACGGGTGCAGCGGCTGGAGGCGGTGGAGGGCGAACTCGTCGAGGTCGGCTCCGACGCCGGGAATGTGCGGTCGCTGCTCGAGGACGCCCGCCGGAATCTCCCGCACGAGGTCACGGAACGCATCGAGAACTGGCCCGCCGTCGTGGCCTCGTACTCCGGCGACGAGCAGATCGTGAAAATACGGGACCGGGAGATCCGCACCACGCTCACCCGCGAGTCCCTGTCCGGCAACAAGATCCCCCGGGTCGCGCTGCCCCGCTTCACCGACCACGGGGAGCTGGTGCGGTTCTGGCGCCGGGAGAACCTGCCCGGCCACTTCCCGTTCACCGCCGGGGTGTTCCCGTTCAAGCGCGATGGCGAGGACCCGGCGCGGATGTTCGCGGGCGAGGGCGACCCGTTCCGTACCAACCGGCGTTTCAAGCTGCTGTCCGAGGGCCAGCCGGCCACCCGGCTGTCCACCGCGTTCGACTCCGTCACCCTCTACGGCCGTGACCCGGACGAGCGCCCGGACAACTACGGCAAGGTCGGCACCTCCGGGGTGTCGGTGGCGACCCTGGAGGACATGAAGGCGCTCTTCGACGGCTTCGATCTGGTGGCGCAGACGACCTCGGTCTCCATGACCATCAACGGACCGGCGCCGGCCATCCTGGCGTTCTTCCTCAACACCACGATCGACCAGCAGATCGAGAGGTTCCGGACCGCCGAGGGCCGCGACCCGTCGCCCGAGGAGGCGGCCGAACTGCGTGCGCACGCGCTGGGATCCGTGCGCGGCACGGTGCAGGCCGACATCCTCAAGGAGGACCAGGGCCAGAACACCTGCCTGTTCTCCACCGAGTTCTCGCTGCGGATGATGGCGGACATCCAGGAGTGGTTCATCGCCAACAAGGTCCGCAACTTCTACTCGGTGTCCATCTCCGGCTATCACATCGCCGAAGCCGGCGCGAACCCCATCAGCCAGCTGGCCTTCACCCTGGCCAACGGCTTCACCTACGTCGAGTCCTACCTCGCCCGGGGCATGCACATCGACGATTTCTCCCCGAACCTGTCGTTCTTCTTCTCCAACGGCATGGACCCCGAGTACTCCGTGCTCGGCCGGGTCGCCCGCCGGATCTGGGCGGTGGCGATGAAGGAGAAGTACGGTGCGAACGAGCGCAGCCAGAAGCTGAAGTACCACGTCCAGACCTCCGGCCGCTCGCTGCACGCCCAGGAGATGGACTTCAACGACATCCGCACCACGCTGCAGGCGCTCATCGCGATCTACGACAACTGCAACAGCCTGCACACCAACGCCTACGACGAGGCGGTCACCACCCCCACCGAGGACTCGGTCCGCCGGGCCCTGGCCATCCAGCTGATCATCAACCGCGAGTGGGGTCTGGCGATGAACGAGAACCCCCTGCAGGGGTCGTTCATCATCGACGAGCTCACCGATCTGGTGGAGGAGGCCGTCCTCGAGGAGTTCGAGCGGATCAGCGAGCGCGGCGGTGTGCTCGGGGCGATGGAGACCGGCTACCAGCGCGGCCGTATCCAGGACGAGTCGATGCTGTACGAGCAGCGCAAGCACGACGGCACCCTGCCGATCATCGGCGTCAACACCTTCCGCAACCCGCATGCGGACACCGCCGAGCCCGACGCCATCGAACTGGCCCGCGCCACCGAGGAGGAGAAGCAGTCCCAGCTGGCGCGGGTGCGGGACTTCCAGGCCCGCCACCAGGAGACGGCCCATGCCGCGCTGGCCGCGCTCAAGGACGCGGCGATGAGTGACCGCAACGTCTTCACCGTCCTCATGGACGCCGCCCGGGTCTGCTCGCTGCAGCAGATCACCGACGCCTTCTTCGAGGTCGGCGGCCAGTACCGCCGCAACGTCTGACCAGCCCCGGCACACCACCACCCCCCGGATTGGATCTCAGATGGATCCCGTTACCCGTCTCGGCGTCGTCGGCTGCGGCCTCATGGGCTCCGGCGTCGCCGAAGTCGCCGCCCGGCACGGCATCGATGTCCGTGTCGCCGAAGCCACCCCGGACGCCGCCGAGGCGGGCCGCCGTCGTCTGACCGCCTCCCTCGGCAGGGGCGTTCGGCGTGGCAAGCTCAGCGAGGAGGAGCGGGACCAGGCCCTCGCCCGGCTGTCCTTCACACATGACCTCGGTGAGCTGTCCGACCGCCAGTTCGTCATCGAGGCCGTCGCCGAGAACCGCGACATCAAGACCGATGTCCTGCGCGCCCTGGACAAGGTGGTGGAGGACCCGGCGGCGATCCTGGCCACCAACACCTCCTCGATTCCCATCGTCGACCTCGCGGTCGCCACGGAACGGCCCGCCCAGCTCATCGGCATGCACTTCTTCAACCCCGTGCCGGTGCAACAGCTGGTCGAGGTGATCCCCGCGCTCACCACCAGCCAGGAGACCGTGCGGCGCACCCACGACATCGCCCAGCAGCTCGGCAAGCAGGCCATCCAGGCACCCGACCGCTCCGGCTTCGTGGTCAACGCCCTCCTGGTGCCCTACCTGCTCAGCGCGGTGCGCATGGTGGAATCGGGTTCCGCCGTCCCGGACGACATCGACCGGGGCATGGAGCTCGGCTGCGCCCACCCCATGGGACCGCTCCGGCTGCTCGACCTCATCGGCCTCGAGACCATCCAGGCGGTGGCCGAGTCGATGTACGAGGAGTTCAAGGAGCCCCTGTACGCACCGCCCGCGCTGCTGCGCCGCATGGTCGCGGCGGGCCATCTCGGCCGGAAGAGCGGACGTGGCTTCTACATCTACGACGCCTGAGATCGACGCCTGACATCGTCGCCTGACATCGACCCCGTGGCGCCGGAAAGCCGCGCCGCGCGATGCGATTGACTGGGGCCCGCAAGAGCCGAACGACGCGGACTTCATGGGGGCCACGCAGTGCAAAGCAACGACACTCCGCTCATACCGGACGCGGCGTGGCTGGAGAAGCGACTGGGCGAAGGCGCGCTCTGGCGGCCGGACGAGGCTGGTCTGCCGGCCGAGCTGACCGACGCCCAGTCGAGGGAGTTCCTGCTCACGGTCGGTTTTCCGGCCGTCCGTCTCGACGTCGTAGGGCTCGACACCCGGCATGTACGGGACGAGGGCGGGCTGGAACCGTTCGACGCCGACGAGATCTACGGGAACCGCTACCCGGACGACGACTCGCCGCCCGAGAAGTTCTGCTTCACCGTGGCCACGCGGTACGACCAGCACCTGATGCTCGAAGCGGCGGACGGTGGCATCACCCACTACGACCCCAACGGGTGGGACCACGGGGAGGGGTGGCAGGGACCGGCCGCCGATTCGCTCCCTCGGCTGGCCGTGCTCCTCGGGCTGATCGCCGAATCGAGCAATGCCCTGGGATCGGCGGACGAGGCCGTACGGGCGGCCGCCGTCACGGATCTGCGGGAGCGCATGGCCGACCTGGACCCGGACGTGGACGAATCCGCGTTCTGGGGCGAGATCTTCGAGGATCTGGGCTAGGAGAGGATCTGGGCCGGGAGCGGGTCTGGGCCAGGAGCGCGTCGGGCCGGGAGCGGGTCTGGGCCGGGAGCGGGTCGGGCAGGCGGTCGGCTGGGACCTGGCGCGGGCAGTGCGTCCTGTGCCGTGGGGTTGCCGTTTGTGCTGCATGCTGTGGAGGCTGAGGCTGAAGGGGCCCCAGCCGGTCGAGGACGGTCCGGCCCGCCGCCCCTCGGCCCGGTCCGGCCCGATACCAGGATGGAGAACACCCTGTGATCCTCACCGATCTCTACCCCGCCGACCGTCTGGAGCGCGCCCGGGAGGCCGCCGCCGACGCGGGCCTGGGCGCGCTGCTGATCAGCCCTGGCGCCGACCTGCGCTACCTGACGGGTTACCAGGCCCTGCCCCTGGAACGGCTCACCTGCCTCGTACTCCCCGTGGTCGGCGAGCCCTTCCTCCTGGTGCCGGAGCTGGAGCGGCCCGCGGCGCTCGCGTCCCCGGCCGGGAACCTCGGCATCGAGATCACCGGATGGGCCGAGACCGAGGACCCGTATGCCCTCATCGCGGCCAGACTGCCCGCCGGTATGGCCCGGGTCGGCGTCGACAACCACATGTGGGCCGAGAAGACGATCGCCTTCCGCGCCGTACTGCCCGACACCGACCAGGCACTCGCCGGAGAGGTGCTCGGCCGGCTGCGGATCCGCAAGACCCGGGCCGAGGCCGAGGCGCTGCGCCGGGCGGGCGCGGCCATCGACCGGGTGCACGCCCGCATGGGCGAGTGGCTGCGCGCCGGGCGCACCGAACGCGAGGTCGGCCGGGACATCGCGGAAGCCATCACGGCCGAAGGCCATGTGCGGACCGACTTCGTCATCGTCGGCTCCGGACCCCACAGCGCCAGCCCCCACCATGAGCTGTCGGACCGGGTGATCCAGCCCGGTGACCCGGTGGTGGTCGACATCGGGGGGACCACCGAAGACGGCTACTGCTCCGACTCCACCCGCGACTACGTCGTCGGCGAGCCCCCGGCGGAGTACCGACGGCTGTACGAGGTGCTGTTGACCGCCCAGCGCGCCCAGACCGACGCGGTGCGGCCCGGTATCACCGCCGAGCAACTGGACGCGATCGGCCGGGACATCATCACGGACGCGGGCTTCGGGCCCCACTTCATCCACCGCACCGGCCACGGCATCGGGCTGGAAACCCACGAGGAGCCCTACATCGTGGCGGGTTCCGCCCTGCCGCTGGAGCCCGGCATGGCCTTCTCCGTCGAGCCGGGCATCTACCTTCCCGACCGGTTCGGAGCCCGCATCGAGGACATCGTCATCTGCACCGACGACGGCGGCGAACGCCTCAACCGCACCAGCCGTGAGCTGGTGGTGCTGCCGTGACTGTCCCGCCGGCCTTGGTGTCCAAGGCGGCCCAGGATGCGACAAGGGACTGGCGGATCAGCCTGGGGAAATGAGCGGCAGGGTCGCGCTGGTGCGCGGTACGGTGCGCTGATGTCAGAGATCAAGAAGTTCCAAGTCACCTTCGACTGCGCAGAACCTGAGCGCCTCGCTCGCTTCTGGTGTGAAGTGTTGGGGTACGTCATACCGCCGCCGCCGGAGGGGTTCACCACCTGGGACGATTTCAACCGCACCCTGCCTCCTGAGAAGCAGGGATCATGGTTCGCCTGCAGTGATCCCTCAGGCGTGGGCCCGCGCCTGTACTTCCAGCGTGTCCCCGAAGGCAAGATCGTCAAGAATCGGGTGCATCTCGACGTCCGGGTCGGCACCGGGCTCGTGGGGGAGGAGCGCCTCGCCACGCTCGAAGCCGAGTGCGCACGACTGGTCGCGCTCGGCGCGACCCACGTGCAAACGCTGTACGCCGATGGGGAAAACGAGTCGTGCATCCCGATGCTGGACATCGAGGGCAACGAGTTCTGTATCGACTGAACACTCCGAGCAGGGGAGGTGGGGCGCCACCTCCCCTGGGCCTCTCTCGACAGGAGCCGTATCAGGGTGAAAGTGCTCGTCAAGGCCAGAAAGAGCAGTCGCCACAGCATTCCACCATGCTGGTGTGGGGAAGGCCTGGCGCGGCAACGAAGGGGCGGCTCCTCTACCGTCAAGGTTGACTGGCGGACCCAGCGCCGTCCATGGAAGGAATCCCTTCGGATGTCAGAGCTGGGCTGGTCAGAGGGGTGGCGTGACCTCGTTTCGGGGTGCTCGTGCTGGTCGTGGGCGGCAGTCTGGGGTGTAGATCATTTGGCAGGGCGGTTTTGCCGATGAGTTCACCGTCCTCGAACGGTCTACCCAGCGACACGACCGTTCTCGACAGGAGTGCCATGTCCACCATCCAGCCAGTGATCTTGACTGCCGACCACGACGTCCTGCTCGGCTTCTATACGAAATTGTTCGGTGCGGAGGAGATCTTCCGGGTACCGGCGGAAGGCCCGGTCTTCTACCTCGGCTTGCGTATTGGCGACACCGACCTCGGGCTGGTGGCGAAGGCGAACCTGGGCGACGACCGGGAGGCGTCGCGGATCTTGCTCAGCATCGGTGTCGACGACGTCGATGAGACGCTCGGCCGGGTAGAGGCGCTGGGCGGCTCGGTCCGCAGCGGCCCCAACGACATGCCGTGGGGACAGCGCGTCGCCCACATCTCGGACCCCGACGGCAACCCGGTGAACCTCACCCAGCCGATCCCGCCTCAGTGACGCTGTTCCGGGTGCTCCCGACCGACCAGTGACCTGGTGTGCGACGCGGGTGAGGCGCTCGTGGAGGTCGGATGCCGGGTGGTCCTGGGCGGCGGCCCAGGCGGAGAGGAGGCGGAGGGCGTCGGCGCTGGGGGTGTGGGGGACGGCGGTGTAGATCACGAGGGTGAGGGTGGGGTCGGAGGACAGGGACAGGGCCGCCCGCCACCGACCCGGACCCGGGACCGGTGGCGGGCGGCTCGTACGACGCCGCCCAGCTACCCCGCTACCCCGCCACCCCCGCGGCGCCGAGCCGCGCCCGCACCGCGACGCTGCCCAAGCGGGGGATCTCCACGAGGAGCTCGTCGCCGTCGAGGGCGGCGGGGCCGTCGGGGTCGCCGAGATAGGTGGCGCGCTCCGCGCTCGCGACGGGGAAGCCGCACCTGAGGCGCACCGTGCGCGGCTCCGTGGCGAAGGACTGGAGCCTGATCAGCAGGTCGACGCCGTCGTCACCCGGCACCGGGGCCGCGTCGCGGACCGCGATGCGCGCGTCGTCCACCGAGAGCAGCGCGCGTTCGGCCGGCCGGGCCGCGTCGGGGGCGCCGTGCGCCGGCACACCGATCAGCGGGTGGTCGACCTCATAGGCGGTGCGCAGCGCCAGGGCGTCGGCGTCGATGGTCTCGCCGCTGCGGCGGACGCCCACCGCGTAGCGGAAGGTGGTGTGGAACGCCTGCTGGGACGGGAAGTTGGTGTCCCAGAGGTTGTTGTGCACCCAGGAGTAGACCGTGCCGGGCTGTCGCGGCGATGTCGAGTCGGGGAAGGGCGCGTAGGGCAGGGCGATGGTCTCCGGCTCGACCAGTGGCGCGTCCCTGGTGATCCAGGCGACGGGGCCGCCGTCGTCCGAAAGGGAGACGAACGACCTGACGGCACGCATGTGCTGCGGTGCGCCGGGCACATGGGCCAGGCCGGTGCCGGTCAGGGCGCCGGTGATCTCGTAGTGCACCGTGGGCCGCGTCAGCGCGAAGGGGAACGCGAGGTAGGCGCTCTCCTTCGTCATGGTGGCGGGTTTGTCGAAGCGGTTGTCGATCACCAGGTGCGCGTCGTCACGGCCGAGGCTGAGCGTGGTGCGGGCCCGCCGGACGCCGTCGGCCGCGTATTCGTAGGTGAGGCGCTGGCCGAGGGCGTCGTCGACGCGTTCGAGGAGGACGGCGGGGCGGGCCAGGGTCCGGGAGCCGAGGAGTTCCAGCTCCTCGCTCACGGTGGTCTTGTTGGCCTGGTGGTTGTAGCCGCCGGCAGTGGTGTAGGTGTCGTAGACATAGCCGTTGAAGCCGACGACGGCGCCCTGGTCGACGAGTTCGCGGCCGGTGGCCTTCTCGACGAGGCTCGCCACACAGGCCGTGGTCAGGTCGACGCGGACGCGCAGGTGGTCGTTCTCCAGGATCAGGTCGTCGGCGGTGGGCAGGGGGACGGCGCGGTTCTTCCGCTTCTCGCCCTCCTCGTCCCCGTCGAGGCGGAGCGCGGCGGGGGAGGCCACCACCTTGTCGCCGTCATGGCCGGTCACCGTCACATCCAGCCGTACGAGGCCGAACGGCGGCACATCGGGCACCTGGATGTGCAGCCATCGCCCGGCGTCCCGGTGGACCGGGTTGGTCTGCGCCTCCTGGACCAGCGGCAGTTCCGCGCCGGTGCGGCCGTCGGTCACCGACACCGTGCTCGTGAGCGGGACACGGCTCTCGCGCAGGAACACCGTCACGACGGAGGTGCGGGCCGCTGCCGTGGTGTTGACGGCCCAGTAGGTCACGTCGGCGTCGGCCGCGGTGGGCAGCAGGGCGCCGAGTGCGGCCGAGGCGTGGTCGAGGAAGGTGTCGGCGTCGTTGTCGCCGTGCAGCGCGTACCCGTACTTCCAGTGCCACTGCTGCTCGCCCGACTCGCCGCCCGCGTCACCGTGCGTCCACGGGTCGGAGGCGCCCCAGGTGTGCTCGTTGAACAGGGACACCGACCGGTACACCTGGTCGGCGCCGTCGCGGGCGGCCGTGGCCAGATCGGTGGCGGGCCGCGCGGGGGAGGCCAGGGCGGCCATGCCGTACAAGGTGGCGGCGTCGGTGACGGTGGACTGGGCGCGGCGCACCATGGCCTGGGGCCGGGCGCCCGATCCGACACCCTCGACCCACCAGTCGCCCCAGTCGCCCTCGAAGGCGGGGATGGCGTCGCCGAGCCGGGCCTCGGCGTCGGCGAAGAAGTCGGTGTTCGTGGACAGCCGTAGCCTGGGGCTGTCCCAGGTCTCGTTCCAGCGGCGTACGGTCTCGGCGAGGATCAGCCGTGGCGGCGCGTTGTCCCCGAAGTGGCCCTGCACCCTCGGGTGCAGCACGTCCCACGGGTAGGGCTCGCGCTCCCCGGGCGCGGGGGACGGCGAGCCGAGGAGCTCGGGCGGGATCGGGTAGGGGTTGGTCGCCAGCGATGTCAGATAGGCGGGCAGCAGGTCGTCCACCATGCTGTACGAGGTGTCGAAGCCCAGTACGGGCCCTTCCATGTAGGCGAGGCCGTGGGGGCTGTCGGTCATCCACACCAGCACCTCCTTGCCCGAGGGGGCGCGCCACCGGAACAGGCGCGGCAGCCGTGCCCCGCCGTTGGTGGTGGGCACCGAGCGCCCGGCCCAGTTGTGCGCCACCGACAGGTAGCGCACGCCCAGCGGGGACAGGGCGTCCGGCAGCCCGGCCACGGAGCCGGGCACATCGGTCTGCATGGCCGAGTGGAAGTCGATCCCGTAGGTGTCCCTCACCCGGCGGGCCAGCCGCAGCAGTTCGTGCAGTTCGTCGGTGGAACAGGTGTCGCTGTGGAGGTTGTACGGCATGGCGGTCAGCTCGATCTGACCGGCGCGGACCCGCTCGACGAACTCCGCGACCCGCTCCGGCGGCCGGCCGGCGGCCCACTGCTCGAAGGACCACAGCGACTCCACGGCCCACCGGAACCTGGCGTCGTCCGGCCAGCCGTCGGTGGTACGGGTCAGATCGAGGCAGGAGTCGAGGAAGGCGACGTGTTCGCCGAGGACGGTGCCCTGGGGATCGGTGTAGCCGATGTCCAGGTGCGAGTGGTGGACCAGGTGGATCGTCCAGTCGCGCGGCGGTTCCAGCGCGAAGGCGAGCACCGCCGACACGTCGCCCTTGCGGGCCTGGATCCGCACGTCGCGGCGGTCGCTCTCCAGGGGGAGCATCAGGCGTGGCCCGCCGGGCGCGGGCAGCACCTCGACGGGCACCCGGCCTCGGCCCGCGACCTCCACCTCGAAGGTCCACTCGCCGTGATCCGGAGCGTCACCGGAGATGAGGATGCGCACACCGCGCCGGGCGCCGGCGTCGTCGCGGCGTACGAGGTGTTCCGGCAGGGCTCGCAGTTCCGTGTCGCCGGCCCGCGCGGTGGCGGCGACGGCGAGGCCGATCATGCTCGTCCGGGCCTTGTCGGTGGACCAGCGGCGGTCGCGTACGAGGGCGCGCGTCGTCATGTGTTCTCTCTCCCAGGGTGGTTCGGGTCAGGCCGTGAGCCGCAGGCTGTTGACGAAGAAGCGCTGGAACACGAAACACTCGGCACGGGGATCGGCTCCGCGTTCCTGGACCGGGGGACGATCGTCGAGGACGACCCGCGCGTGCCGCCAGAGGGCCGCGTCGACCTGCTCACCGTGGACGGCCGCCCGCTGGAGGACACGGTCTCCACCCGGGCGATGACCACCCACTACACGGAGCGCACCGGCCGCCCCGTCGACGGGCTGCGGGAGCTGACGGCCTTCGCCGTCACCGACACCACCGCCCGCGGCATCATCACCTCGGCCCTGCGTGCCCTCGGCGACACCCTCGCCCCGTGGCTGACCGCCTTCGAGGCCGACACGGTGGTCTTCGGCGGCTCCATCACGGCCGCATGGCCCCTGATAGGCCCGCCCCTCCACGACGGCCTCACCCACCACGACCCGCGACTCGCACGCCTCACCCTGTCGGTACGCGACGACGGCGAGGACCAGGCCCTGCTGGGCGCGGCGGTGTTCGCGGCCCGCCGCGCGTAGCGCCCGACCGCGGACCATCGCGGAGGATCAGGAGTGGTCAGGAGCGGCTCCGGCAGAGTTCCCGGTCCACGAGGGTGCTCATGGCCTGTTGGGTGTCGTCGCCGCCGTCGCTGGTGACGTACACCACGGCGGTCCGGGTGCCGTCCCGGGTGACGCCACTCCAGGTGTGATAGCCGAGCAGTTCGCCCGGGTGGCCGAAGTAGCTGCCGCCACAGGACAACGGGAGTTCGCCCAGACCGAGTCCGTACCGCACGCCCAGCTCGGGCGCGGGCGTGGTGGTCGTCATCTCGTCGAGCTGCGCCGGAGCCAGCAGACGGCCGCCGAGCAGCGCGGCGTAGAACCGGTTCAGGTCGTGCGTGGTGCTGATGATCGAGCCGGAGCCGGCGGCCATGCTCGGATTGAGCGCCGTGACGTCGATGCCGGTGTGGGTGCCGAACGCGGCGTAGCCGTGGGCGTGCGGGCCCGGGACGGACGGGGAGGCGCCGGGGGTGCTGGTGTCCTTCAGGCCCAGCGGGCGGATGATCCGGTCGTTCACCTCCTGTGCCCAGCTCCGGCCGGTGACCTCGTGGATGATCATCGCGGCGAGTACGTAGTTGGTGTTGGAGTACGACCAGCCGTCACCCGGCGGGAAGTTGGGCCGGTGGTTCATCGCCAGCCGCACCAGCTCCTTCGGGGTGTAGGTGCGGAACCGCTCGGCCCGATAGCCCTCCGCGCTGTTCAACGCGGGTATCTCCGGCAGGACGTCATGGATGCCGCTGGTGTGCCGCAGGAGTTGCCGCACGGTGATCCGGCTGCCGTCGTTGTCCTTGCCCCGGACCACTCCCGGTAGCCACTGCTCGACGGTGTCCTCCAGGGACATGCGCCCCTCGGCGACGAGTTGCAGCACGACCGTGGCGGTGAAGGTCTTGGTGGCGCTGCCGATCCGGAAACGGCCGTTCCGTGGCATCGGCCTCCCGCTGCCCACCGTGGCCGTCCCGGCGCGCGCGGTGTCATGTCTGTCCGGTGATGTCACCTCGGCGAACACACCGACGGCCCCGGTGTCGTGGACCGTGTCCACCTGCTGTTGGAGCGGATCGGGCTGCCGTGGCTTCGCCGCCGCCGGTCCGGTGGAGGCGGCGAGGAGGACGGTGGCCAGGCCGGTCAGGACGAGCCGGCCCCGGCGGCGCTTTCCCGGCACCTGCATGGTGAGCCCCTTTCTTTTCGGATTGCCCGCGCGTTCGGGGACCGCTCGGGCCGTGGCCCGCGGCTGGTCCGCCCCCGGAGCCGGTGGTCCGCACCATCCCACCAGCGGAGAGGGGAACGGCCCATCCGGCCGTCCCCCTGACCTGCCGATGCGCTGTCCTCAGGGCAGTGGCTGGGGTTACCCCCCGTCAGGCGGCATCGAGGAGGGCCTTCGCTCGTCCGGACCACATGCCACGCCGCGCGCGGGCGCGGCGTGCCACGTCAGCCCGGTGCGTCCGCGCCTCGCGCCTAAGGTGACGCCCGGAGGTGGAGCATGCGAGTGGGGTTGCACGCGCTCGGTATCGGCGACGGCGCACGTCCCGAGGTGATCCGGGCCGTGGCCACGGCTGCCGAGACGCACGGCTTCGCGAGGCTCTGGTGCGGTGAGCACGCGGTGCTCGTGGACGCGCCCGCCTCTCGTTACCCCTACTCGGCGGACGGCCGGATCGCCGTGCCCGCGGACGCGGACTGGCTGGACCCGCTGCTCGCCCTGACCTTCGCGGCGGCGGTCACCAGCCGGATCGAGCTGGCCACCGGCGTACTCCTGCTGCCCGAGCACAACCCGGTCCTGGTCGCCAAACAGGCCGCCACACTCGATGTGCTCTCCGCCGGGCGGTTCGGCCTCGGGGTCGGGGTCGGCTGGTCGGCCGAGGAATTCGCGGCGCTCGGAGTTCCGTTCGCCGGTCGCGGGCGGCGCGCCGAGGAGTACCTTGCCGCGATGCGCGCCCTGTGGGCCGAGGATCCGGCCTCCTACGCGGGGGAGTTCATCCGCTTCGACGCGATCCGGGTCAACCCGAAGCCGCTGCGTGGCGCCCGGCTCCCGGTCGTGGCCGGTGGAAACAGCGACGCCGCCTTGCGCCGGGCGGCCACGCTCGCCGACGGCTGGTACGGCTTCACCATCCCGGTGGCCGACGTCCCGGCCCGTATCGCCGTGCTCGCCGACGAGTGCGCGCGCCACGGCCGCGCGTTTGACGAGTTCACGGTCGCCGTCGCGCTGAGCGACGGCACCCCGGAGCACCTCCCCGCGCTCGACGCGGCGGGCGTCACCGAAGTCGTGGTCGTCGGCGCTCCTCCGCCCGCTCCCGACGCGGCGGCCACCTGGGTCGCGGAACTCGCCCGGACCTGGATCCGCCCGGCGCAATAGCCGCAAGGGCGCCGGACCCCGGACCCGGTCCGCGCCACGCCGGATCCGCGTCAGGGCTGTGTCGGCCCCGGGATGCCCAGTCGCTCGGCCACGCCGGTGAGGGCCGTTCCCAGCGGGAGGGCGACCCGGGTGACGGCGTGCTGGTCGCCCCGGGTCGGGTCCAGGTTGACGATCAGCACCGGCTTCCCGGCCTTGGCCGCTTGGCGGACGAACCGGAGTCCGGACATCACCGTCAGTGAGGAGCCCAGGACCAGCAGTGAGGTGGCTTCGCGGACCAGCTCGCGGCAGTGCTCGACCCGCCGCGGCGGAACGGCCTCGCCGAAGAACACCACGTCCGGTTTGAGGATGCCGCCGCAGACCGTACAGGGCACCACACGGAAGTCCCCGACCTGCTCGTCGGTGAGGTCGGCGTCACCGTCCGGATTGATTCCGGCGGCCACCGGCGCGAAGCCCACATTGGCTTCCTCCAGCCGCCGGGCGAGGTCGCGGCGCGGGCTGGAGGCGCCGCAGACAAGGCAGACGACCCGGTCCAGGCTTCCGTGGAGTTCCACGACGTCCTCGCTGCCGGCGGCCTGGTGCAGGCCGTCGACGTTCTGGGTGATCACACCCGAGAGCAGGCCGTGCCGTGCGAACGCGGCCACGGCCCGGTGTCCGGCGTTGGGACGGGCGCGGCCGAAGGTGCGCCAGCCGAGATGGCTGCGGGCCCAGTACCGGCGCCGGGCCGGGGCACCGGCGGTGAAGTCCTGGTACGTCATCGGGGTGTGCCGGCTCAGGCTCCCGCCCTCGCCCCGGTAGTCCGGGATGCCCGACTCCGTGGAGATGCCCGCACCGCTGAGCACCAGCACACCGCCGGTGCTCAGCGCGTCGGCGACCGGCGCCAGGTCCGTACTGCCCGGCGGCAGGTCCTTAACCGGGGTCCAGCTCAAGGTGGGGCGCATGCGCATGCCGCCAGGGTACGGAACCGGCCGCCACCGCCCACGTCCGCCGTCGATTCCCGGGCAACGCGGCACAGCGCCCGGTGACCCTCGGTACGGCCGCCGCGCCACCGGGAAGGGCCGGAGGTCTCAGCCGCGTATGGTCACGCCGTGGCGCGTCCGCAGTCGGTGCAGCTCCCACAGGGAGAGCCCGGTCACCGAGAGCGGGCCGCCGAACAGGGAGCAGAACTGGGCCCACATCGGACCGTTCGGCATGCCGCTCCCGGTCAGGTTGAGGATGGCGATGATCCAGACCATCACCACGGTGAGCACGGCCGGTAGCGCGGCGTGCACATAGGCGGTGTTGAAGGCGGAGCGGGCGACGTAGGCCGAGGCCATGAAGAAGAACGGCAGCCCCCACAGCACGAACGCGAGCGCGGGAACGGCGGCCACGAACAGCCACACCCCGTGCAGCCCGTGCAGCAGCGTGGTGCCCGAGATCAGCCACGCCGTGCCGACGAGGGCGGCCACGACCAGGACGTACCAGCCGACGGTCTTGGCCGGGACGCCGAGCCGGGAGCGCAGCAGCCGCCGCCGCTCCGCGGGCGCGTAGCGGATGAAGGCAGTGATCACCAGCGGTCCGGCGATGATGAGCAGGACCGGGGTCAGGAGGAGCTGGCCGAGACCCTCGCTGGCCTGGTCCTCCAGGCCGTTGTCCGCCCCGTACATGTAGTAGAGCGTGAACGTGGCGAGGACGCCGAGCACCGTGCGGGTGATCTGGAAGCGGGTGACCACGGGATCGTGGACCCGCCCGCCGCCGTCCTGGTCGAACACCCTGCGCGCGGCCCGGTGCACCGAGCGGAGCAGGGGGACGATCAAGAAGAGGAAGGGCACCCGCCGGTACCAGTGCCGGTTCCTGGGCGCCGGGCGGTAGGGCCCGGGCGGCGGAGGCGGGGGCGGGGGCCCGTAGGGGTTCGGTGGCGGTCCGTACGGATCCGGTGCCGGTGGTGGCCCGTACGGATCCGGTGTCGGCGGCCCGTACGGACCGGGTGATGGCGGAGGCCCCCAGCGGTTTCCTCCCTGTCCGGGGTCGTTCGGCAGACCCCATCCCCCCGATGCCATCGCGATTCCTCCTCGCCCCCGCGGCCCGTGCCTTCGACCGCTCATTTTTCGCCAGTGGCCGGGGAATTGTAAGACACGCCGTTCATGTCCTACCGGGTCGCGCGGGGCAGGGGATTCATTCCTGTGCCAGCGCCGTCAGCACGGTGGCGGCCAGCGCCGCGCGGGTGACCATGCCCCGCACCGAGGTGTTCTCCGAGCGGGCGTGTGCGCCCGAGCCCACCGCGCCGATACCGTCCAGGACCGGAGTGCCCTGGGCCACCACGAAGTTGCCGTCGCTGGCTCCGCCGACCGACGCCTCGGGCAGGTCGTGTCCGAGCAGTGCGGCGCAGCGGCGGGCCAGGCCGGCGAGTGCGGCGACCCCTTCCGTGCGTTCGAACACCGGGCGGTTCCAGCCACCGGTGACCTCCACGCGGGTCCGTGGGTCGACGGGCCGCACCGCGGCGAGGGCGTCTTCGAGGCGTTTTTGTTCGGCGGCGGTGGCGACGCGGATGTCGATACGGGCCACGGCGTGCCCCGCCGTGACGTTGCTGCGGGTGCCTCCCTCCACCACGCCCACGTTCAGCGAGGTGCCCGCGTCCGGGGCGCGCAGGTCCGTCAGCCGCAGGATCTGGTGGGCGAGTTCGTCCACGGCGCTGGCTCCGGCCGTGGGGTCCAGACCGGCGTGGGCCTCGACGCCGGTGACCGTGACGGTGAAGAGTCCGACGCCCTTGCGGGCTGTCTTGATCGCGCCGTCGGCGGCGGCCTCGAAGACCATGGCGAGCCGGCTGTCGCGTGCCTCCTCGACGATGGCGTCGCGGGAGGCGAGACTGCCGGTCTCCTCGTCGCCGTTGAGCATCACGGTGCAGGCCGGGCGGGGCAGATCGAGGGCGTCCAGGGCGCGCAGTGCCCAGACCGCCTGGACCAGACCGGCCTTCATGTCGAAGACGCCGGGGCCGCTGATGTGGTCGCCGTCCCGCAGGAAGGGCCAGGTGTCCAGGGTGCCGGTCGGCCAGACGGTGTCGTAGTGCCCGAGGAGAAGGACGGGACGGTGGTCCCGGGTGGTGGTGTCCCGGGCGGAGTAGCGGCGGACGAGGATGTCTCCGGCCGCCTCGCGCGAAAGGGTCTCCTCGGTGTCCGGTGCGCCCAGGCGCCGGTCGAGCCAGTCGCGCAGCCAGCCGAGGCAGCTCTTCAGGGCGTCCAGGTCGTCGCTGGCGCTGCCCTGGGAGGTGTAGGCGGCGAGGTCGGCGACCATGTCCTCGCGGTGGGCGTCGAGCCACTGCCGCACCGCGTCGGCCTGTTCGGCGTCGGGCGGCAGCGAGGGCGCGGGGGGCTCGGCCAGGCGGTCCAGTTCGTCCAGCCGTGACTCCGACATGTCCTGTGCGGCGCCCTCCAGTTGGCGCAGGCCGGTCACGACCGATCGCAGCAGGGGCGTGGGCAGACCTTCGCGCGCCGCGTGGTCGAAGACCTCGGTGTAGTGGGTGGGGGCCTCCACGGGCCGGTGGCGCACCGCGAGGTCGCGCCAGATGCCGCTGCGGTCCTTCGTCTGGGTGCGCAGCCATGCGGTGAGACGGTCGAAGGCGGCGTCCTGGACGGCTGGGTCCGCTCCTCGCCGGAAGGGGTGCGGTTCGAAGGCGTCGAAGGCCTCCAGGGTGACGCCGAGGCGGTCGGACACGGCGAAGATCTCGCCGGTGAGCGCGGCCATCGCGGGGCGGTGCCGGTCGATGAGGTCGGCCATGGGGGCGTCCGCGAGGGCGGTGGCGGCGAGCATGGCGCCGAACCCGGCCTTGGCCCACAGATATCCCTCGACGTTGTCGCTGGCCACGGCCGGGCCCCAACTGTGCAGATGGGCCACCAGATCCCGGACCCGCGGGCTGACCGGCCCACCGTCGGGCTCGCCGATGACGAGGGCCCCGGCGCCGCCGTCCAGGATGACGCCCGGTTCGATGACGTCGGCGAAGATGTTCACGAAGGCGGCGACGGTGCGGGCGGCTCCCAGACGCTCGGCGATCAGGGACTCGTTGAAGCCGTTCTGCAGGGAGACGACATAGCCGTCCGGGGCCAGGCGGGGCGCGATCCAGTCCAGCGCGGTGCCGGTGGCCTGCGCCTTCACGGCCAGCAGGACGCGGTCGAGGGTGCCGGTGAACTCGTCCGGGGTCGTGGCGGTGACCGGCACGCTCTCGCGGATGCCGCCGCGGGCGACGACGAGCCCGCGGGTGCGGATGGCGTCGACATGGGCGCGGTCGGTGTCCACGACGGTGACCGGGTGGCCGGCCCGGGCGAGGGCGAAGGCGAGGGTGCCGCCGATCGCTCCCGCGCCGACGACGGTGTATCCGGGCCTGACCGGCTGGGCGTCGTTCATCGGGTGGTTCGTCCTTCTTCCATGGTCGTGGTGGCGGTCGCGGTCGCGCCGGCTGTGGCCGCGGTGGTCCCCGGCACCGGGGCGGGCGGTGTGGGCGGGGCGGCGCGGGTGTCGTCGGGCTGCCAGATGCGGGGCAGGTGCAGGGCGCCCGTGCTGGATCCGCCGTCCACCCGCACCACCTCGCCGGTGATCCAGGAGGCGTCGGGGCCGGTGAGCCAGCGCACCGCCCGGGCGATGTCCTGTGGCGTTCCCGGGCGGCCCAGCGGGTTGGCGCCTATGGCCTCGGCGTACTGCGCGGAGACGGGGTTGCAGTCGCTGTCCACCGGGATGAAACCGGGGCTGACCGCGTTGACGCGGATGCCGTGCGGGCCCAGTTCCAGCGCGGCGGCTCGGGTGGCCATCTCCAGGGCGGCCTTCGAGCTCGCGTACGGGCCTCCGCCGGGGCGGGCGCGCAGCGCGGAGCCGGAGGAGATGTTGACGACCGCACCGGGCCGTCCATGGTGGATGGCGAGCCGGGCGAAGGCGGCGGTGGCCAGGACCGGGGCGCGCAGGTTGACGGCGAACAGCCGGTCCCAGGCCGTCGCGTCCACCTCGGCCATGTCGAGCGAGGGGTAGACGCCCGCCGCGTTGACGAGGACGTCGATGGGGCCGTGTTCCGCCCAGGCCGCCTCGACGACGGCGGTGGGCGCGTCGGGGTCGGTCAGGTCCGCGGCCCGTGGCGCGGTACGGGTTCCCACCCGTGCCCCGGCCCGCCGGAGGGCGGCCGGGTCGCGGTCGACGAGGGTGAGGAACGCGCCCCGGGCGGCGAACTCCTCGGCGATCGCCCCGCCGATGCCGCCCGCGGCGCCGGTGACGAGGACGTGGGTCATCAGCTGAACTCCTTGTCCTTGGTCTCCGGCATCGTTATGTAGACGACGAAGGAGATCAGCGAGGCCGCCGATACGTAGATCCACAGCAGGTCGCTGTGGCCGCTCTCATGCATCCACGTCGTCAGGTACGGCGCGGTGCCGCCGAAGAGCGCGACGGCCAGGGCGTACGGCAGGGCGATACCGGTGGCGCGCACCTCCGGGGGGAACTGCTCGGCCATGATGACGGCGCAGTTGGCGGAGTAGCCGAGGATCAGCAGCATGCCGACGAGCTGGACCAGGAACAGGCTGAGGAAGCTGTTGCTCAGCAGGTGCAGCAGGGGCCAGGCCAGGATGACGAAGCCACCGGCGAACCCCGCCATGGTCGGCTTGCGGCCCAGCCGGTCCGAGACCACGCCCACGAATGGCAGCGCGATGACGAAGACGACCAGACACAGGGTCTGGGACAGCAGCGCGGTCTTCAGCGGGATGCCGGTGGTCAGATTCGCGTACGTGGGGAGGTAGTTGACCCAGATGTAGTAGGTGAGGGTGCCGGCCACCGTGATGCCGGCGACGCGCAGGGCGGCCCCGGGGTGCTCCACGAACATGGCTTTGACGGGATTGGTGCGGGTGCGGCCGGAGCCCCGCGCCTGGGTGAAGGAGTCGGTGTCCGCCACCGAGACCCGCAGCCACAGGCCGACCAGTCCGAGGAGGCCGCCGAGGATGAACGCCACCCGCCAGCCCCAGGAGTGCAGGGCGTCGTCGCTCAGGGCCGAGGTGGCGAGGGTGCCCAGGAGGGAGGCGACGAGCACCCCGCCGGCGACCGACACCTGCTGCCAGGACCCGGCGAAGGCGCGCCTGCCACGGGCCGCCGACTCGACGAGGAACGCGGAGGACGAGCCGAACTCGCCACCGGCGGAGAAGCCCTGCACCAGCCGGGCGACCAGCAGGAGCAGCGGCGAGACGATGCCGATGGTCTCGTAGGAGGGGGTGATCGCGATGACGAAACCGGCGGCCGCCATCAGGCCGACCGTGAGGGTCATGCCCTTCTTGCGGCCATGGCGGTCGGCGTAGGCGCCGAGGACGGCGGCACCGACCGGGCGCATCACGAACCCGACGGCGAAGACGGCGAGCGTGGACAGCAGGGCCACCGCGCCGTCGCTCTTCGGGAAGAACTCATCGGCGATGATCTTGGCGAAGATGGAGTACAGGGCCCAGTCGACCCATTCGACGGTGTTGCCGATGGTCCCGGCGACGATGGCCTTGCGCTGGGCGCCGCTCAGCCGGGTGGTGGCGGGGGCGGCGCCGTCCTGGCGCAGGGGGCCGGTGGGCGTGGTGGATCCGGTGTTCATGGCGTGTGCTCCGGAGTGTCGGCGGGGGAGCCGGCTGTGGTCCGGCCGTGCAGCACGTCGCGGGCCGTGTCGGCGAGCTGGGCGTGCGTGGCGTACCAGACGCCGGGGTGAGCGGCGATGTGGTCGAGAAGCTCCCGCAGCGCCACCAGGCGCGAGCGGTGGCCGATGACGTGCGGGTGCAGGGTGAGCTGGAAGACGCCGCCGTCCCGGTAGGCGGCGTCGAACTCGTCGGTCCAGATCTCCCGTACGTCGCGCGGACGGCTGTGCGGGCGGGCGGACCCGTAGCGGTCCATGGTGAAGTACGGGGCGTCGTCGCGGATCCAGTCGACGGGGATCTCCACCAGGCCGGTGGGCCGGCCGTCGGCGACGATCTCGTACGGCTCGTCGTCGGCCATCAGCGAGGAGTCGTAGGCGAAGCCCAGCTCGAGCATGATGGCGAGGGTCGAGTCGGAGAAGTCCCAGGACGGGGTGCGGATGCCGACCGGGCGGCTGCCGGTCAGCGTGGTGAGGGTGTCCAGGGCACGCGCCGTGAGGTCCTTCTCGTCCTCGCGGCCCAGCAGCATGTTGCGCTCGTGGATCCAGCCGTGGACGGCCAGTTCGTGCCCGTCACGGGTGTAGGCGCGGGCCTCCTCGGGGTGGACGAGGGCGGAGACGGCCGGCATGAAGAAGGTCGCGGGGACGCCGTGGCGGGCGAGGAGGTCCAGGATCCGCGGGGAGCCGGCGCGGGCCCCGTACTCGCCCTGGGCGAGCAGACCGGGGCTGGTCCCGCCGTCGCGCAGCGGGATCGTCTCGTGGTCGGCGTCGAAGGAGAGGGCGACCGCGACGCGGGCACCGCCGGGCCAGCGGTCCGGGACCAGCCGCCGCCCGGCGCGGACCGCGTCGACGTGGCCGCGCCAGGTGTGTTCGGGCCAGCGCCAGCTCTCCGAGGGCAGGCCGAAGTCGTCTGTGGGCATGGTGATCTCCACAAGGATCGGGGCGGGACGGGGACGGGAGAGGGCGGATGAGGGGAGGGCCGGGCCGCCACCGGCCGGTGTGCCCGGCGGCCGGCCGGGGGCTCAGACGGTGCGGACCATCCGGTGCCAGGAGTACTTGAGGGTGGCGAGGTGCAACGTCACATCCGAGGCGATCAGCCCCGGCAGTGTCCCGATGACCTCACTGGTGTAGCGGAGCAGATCGGTGCGGCGGGGCAGCACCATGTGTCCGACGAGGTTGAAACGCCCGGTCGCCGCGCCCAGGAATTTGGTGCCCGGATGCCGCGCGAGCTGGCGCCCCGCCGCTTCGAGCCGGTCGGGCTCGATCGACAGCCACACCATGAACTCCGCGTCGTATCCGAGCAGGCCCGGTTCGACCAGCGTCCGGAACTGCAGGATGCCGCGGGATATGAGTCGTTCCATGGCCCGTGCGACACCGGCCTCGGTGTGGCCCAGGCGCCGGGCCAGGGCGCTGATCTGGGCCCGGCCGTCCTCCTTGAGGGCCGCCGCGACCTCCTGCTCCAGGGCGGTCAGCGCTTTTGGCGCCTCGTCCCAGTCGTCGCGGTCGCAGGAGGACGCCAGCGAAGCGGGCCGCAGGTCCGCGGCCGCCTCGGCGGGCAGCAGCCCGGTGTCCCACATCGACGCGGAGGTGAACGCACGGATGACGGCGACCGCCTCGGTGCTGGTGATCAGTTCGGCCCCGGGCAGGTCGGTGAAGAGCATCCGCATCATCTCCTCGTTGTCACGGGCGACGAAGTCGACGATGAGATCGGCGGCGCCGGTGACGACGGCCAGGAAGCGCACATCCGGGCTGACGGCGAGCCGGTCCGCGAGGTCCAGCCCGCGACCGGGCTTGGCCTGCACCCGGACGAGCATGGACGAGCCCTCCCGGGTGCGGTCCAGCTCCAGCGTGCCGACGACCCGCAGCACTCCCCGCTCGCGCAGGGCCTTGTAGCGCCGCTGGGCGGTCGTCTCGCTGGTACCCACCCAGCGGGCCACCGCGCACCAGGGGGCACGACCGTTGAGCTGGAGCGCCGCGATCACGCAACGGTCCAGGTCATCAATGGTGTCCACGAGGGCTTGGTGGGTCATGGGGCGGACGCTAATGAGCGCTTTTCCACGCGTCAATGAGGGAATCCTGCATCGCTCCAGGTCACAGCCGGGCGATCCGGCACCCCGGACATCACGGAGGGGTAACACCCGCAGATCTGGCGCGGATGAACGGGGGAGGTGCGGCGTGACGGATTACGTCACGCGGATATCCAAAAAAGTTCACCCCCGCCCGGCCGCGGGGCGCACCGGCGTGCTTCCTTCCCCTTCCGGGCGGGGAAGTCAGCGCATCGGCAGCAACCGCGTGGCTGCCGCGGTGATGGTCCGCGCGGCGCGGGTGAGGACGGGGATCTCGCCGAGAAGCCCGCGCTCATGCAGGCGGCGAGCACCAACTGGTGGTAGGTCGAGCCGTGGCGCGGCAGGATGCGGGCCGCGTTTCGTCAGGCGGATGCCGCCGGCCCTGGGCGCCGCGACCGGAGCGGTCCAGGCACTGATCACCTGGCGTCGCGGCCCCACCGCCCGCATCGCCGGACCGCTGCTCGCGAGCCTGGCCTTCGCGGCGGGCACCGCCGTGGGCCCGGTGGTCTCGGGCCTGCTCGCCCAGTACGCACCCGGAACGCTGACCACTCCCCATGTCCTGCACCTGGCCCTGGCCCTGCGGGCATGGGTGTGGCAACGGCTGCGCCGGACCGTGCCCGCGCCGACGGCCGTGCGCGGGGCAGGGGCACAGCGGCGGTGGCGCCCCACCCGCCCGCACAGCGGCGCCATGCGAGCGGTCGACGCACGGACACCGGCCGGGCAGCGCGCCGGGATCGAGGCCGCCCTGTACTTGCCGTTGTATTGGGGGTGGGGGGCCCACGGTCGCCGTCGGGCTGCTGACCGCCTGGATGCCACTCACCGTGGCGGTGACCCGGCTCAGCTGGGCAGATCCGGCTCAGCTGGGCAGATCCGGTTCGGCTGGGCCGGATCTGCCCTGGCCGCGCTCGTCCTGTCGGCCGGCCACTGCCGCACCTTCTCCGCGCGGCGTCACACGCGGGCGGGCATTCCCTCGGTCGCTTCGGTCTTCTCGGCCCACGTCACCGCCCCGACGACATATGTACAAGACCGGCGGTCGGCCGCCCCGGCACCATCCCCCCATGAGTGAACACAGCGTTGAGCTCTCGCACGGGATGCATGTGGTCCACGACGGCCCTCGGCAGGCACCGCCCCTGTTGCTCATCCACGGATCGGGGGCCTCGGGCGGCTTCTGGGGCCCGGTGGTCCCGGCGCTCGCTCGCCACCATCACGTCATCCGGGTCGACCTCCCGGGCTGCGGCCAGTCCCCGCCCGCGGCGTCCTATGACGTGCCCGCGCAGGCGGGTCAGGTGGCGGCGCTGCTCGATGGCCACGGCCACCGATCCGTGGCCGTGGCGGGGCACTCCAGTGGTGGCTACGTCGCCACCGCGCTCGCCGAACACCGCCCCGACCTGGTGAGATCGATCGCGCTGATCAGCAGTGGCCCGAGTCTGGACGCCCTCCTGCCGCAGCCGCTCCTCTTCCGGGTGCTGTTGGCCCCGCCCCTCGGCCCGCTCCTGTGGCCGAGGCGTTCGGACGCGACGATCCGCAGGGGAATCAGCGCGACATGCGCACGCCCGGTGGAGGTGGCGGACGATGTGGTCGCCGACATACGGAGGATCGCCTATCCCACGCTCAGGAGCGTGCTGCGCCGGAACTCCGCGTACCTCGCCGAGCGGAGCCTGCCCGAGCGCCTCGCCGCCCTCGACGTCCCCGTACTGGTGGTCTTCGGCGCCGCCGACCCCCGCTGGGAGCCCTCGTCGGCACACCAGTACGACGCGGTGCCGGGCGCGCGCATCGAGCTGCTGCCGGGCGTCGGGCATGTGCCCATGTACGAGGAGCCCGAGGCGACCGGCACCCTGCTGCTGGGCTTCGCGGCAACGGGCGTTGACGCCCCGCCCGTGACGCCCTGAGACCTAGACTGGGCGTGTGATGTCGGCGGGGACACCATTCGACTGGGCAGCGGTGGACGTCGCGGTCCCGCGCCCGTCCGCTCGGCTGCCGGGGGTCAGCATGGCCGGGTTCCGCCAACGTGTTCCCGCGGCGGTGGACATCGCCATGGTCGCGCACCCGTCCGTCACCCTGCTGGTCGACCTGAGCGAGGGCGAGGGCCTCGTCTACGACGCACACGGCCAACACGGGCGCGGCAGTGTCGTCGTCGGCCTCCACCCCGGCGAGCTCCGGGCGGGCGGCCGGGTGGGCGAGTGCCTCCAGATCCGGCTGGAGCCGGTCGCGGCGGCCGCGGTGCTCGGCCCGTCGCCCGAGCTCAGCGGGACGGTGGTGGCCCTCGATGACCTCTGGGGCCCCGATGCCGGGCGAGCCGAGGAGAGGCTGCGTGCCGCCGCGTCGTGGGACGACCGGTTCGCGATCGCGGTGGACCTCCTCGGCCGATGGCTCGGCACGCGCCCACCGGTCGCGCCGGAGGTCGCCCATGTCTGGCGGCGGACGCTCACCGGCCGGGGGCGGGTCCGGGTCGAGCGTCTGGCGGAGGAGGTCGGCTGGAGCCGCAAGCGGCTCTCGGCCCGCTTCCGGTCCCAGCTCGGCATCACACCCAAACGCGCCGCCCGATTGGTGCGGTTCGACCACGCGGCCCACCTACTCGCGGCGGGCCGCGCCGCCGCCGACGTTGCCACCGAGAGCGGCTACGTCGACCAGTCCCATCTCCACCGCGAGGTCAAGGCGTTCACCGGGCTCACGCCCACGGCGGTGGCCGTCGCGCCGTGGCTCGCGATCGACGACGTGGCGTGGCCGGGCTCATCGTCACCCCGCAGGCCGCCTGGGGTGATCGCGGGGACGCAACCCGCTTCGTGAGGGGTACGCAACCCACCTCATGAGCGGGACGCAACCCACCTCATGAGACGGCCACCCGGGGCTCGGAGAGCAGCGCGTTGAGTTCCGGGAAGGGGATCGCGCCGTCGAGGGAGCCGTAGCCACCGGTGTCGAAGAGCTCCCGCGCCGCGCGGCGAGCGGCAGCGTACGCGGCCTGCGCCACGCCGGAGCCCAGGCTGACGCGGGCCACGCCGAGAGCCCCCAGCTCGGCGACGGCCGGGGCGCCGGGGCCGGCCATGACGTTCAGCGGTCCCGAGATGTCCATGGCCAGCGCCGCGATCGTGGCGCTGTCGGTGACACCGGGGACGAAGATGCCGTCCGCACCCGCGTCCAGGTACATGTGCGCCCGGGACAGGGTTTCCCCGAGCCGGGTGTCCGGGTTCCCGAGCCCCAACAGGTAGGTGTCGATACGGGCGTTGAGGAAGAGGTCCGCCCCCGCCCGGTCGGCGGCCCGCCGGGCGGCCCCCAGTCGCGTCGCGAACTCGCCCGGGGGCCTGGTGCCGTCTTCGATGTTGACGCCGACGGCGCCCGCCGCGAGCACCCCGGTGATGGTCTCGGCGACGTCGGCCGCGTCCCGCCCGTACCCGCCCTCGATGTCGGCGGTGACCGGCACCGCCACCGCGGCGGTGATGCGGGAGATCGTCTCCAATGCCAGGTCGCGGGCGAGCGCGTCGCCGTCCGGGCAGCCCAGCGACCAGGCGACACCGGCGCTGGTGGTGGCGATCGCGGAGGCGCCCGCGGATTCGATGACGCGAGCGCTCGCCGCGTCCCAGGCGTTGGCGAGGGCGAGGGGTCCGGCGAGGGTGTGCAGGGAGCGGAAGAGGCGGGCTTTGGCCTGCTGCGTGGCGGTCATGCGCCCAGCCAAACACTCGCCGGGTGGTCCTTTCCGGCGGGAATCCGACATCGGCGTCGAGGTTGCCGAAGACGGTGCGCGCCGGCCGGCCGAAGCGCTCGGTCACCAAGTACTCCGCTGTGCCAGGCCGTTGACAAAGTCGATGGGCAGTAGAAATCTGTCGTCAAGGCACTGCAAAAGATAGACGAAATTACTCAACTCTTGCACTGCGGCTGGCTCGGCTTCTCCACCGCGACATCGTCCGGGCCCGCTGAACACCGTCATCGTCCACCAGGCGCACCGCTCCCTCATGCCTGCGTGCTCCCTGCCCCGAGAAACCTGCGCGTCTGTGGGCGGCGGGTGGCGGGGCCGGTCGCGGGCGCTCAGGGGAAGGGATCGAGAGGGCCTCATGAGAAGAAGACATCACGGTCGGCGGTTAGCCGCCGGGCTGGTGACGGCGGGTCTGCTCACGGTCGGGCTGCTGCCCGTGGCAGCACATGCCGCGGAGGGAGCGAACCTGGCGCTGGGCAGGCCGGTGACGGCCAGTGGGGCACACGGCTCCTATCCGGCGAGCAATGTCACCGACGGCAGCCAGTCCTCCTACTGGGAGGGGCCCGCGGGCTCGTTCCCGCAGTGGGTGCAGGTCGACCTCGGGAACAAGGCGGACATCGACGAGGTGGTGCTGAAGCTCCCCGCCTCGTGGGAGTCCCGCACCGAGGGCGTCAGGGTCCAGGCCAGCGCCGACGGCCAGAACTTCACCACGGTGGTCGCCGACGCGCGCAAGGACTTCTCGCCGTCGTCCGGCAACACCGTGGCGCTCGATGTCACGGCCGAGGCGCGGTACGTGCGCGTACAGGTGACTGGCAACACCGGTTGGAACGCCGCCCAGCTCTCCGAGGTGGAGGTGCGCGGGGAGGCCGGCGGGGAGGACCCCGGGGACCCGCCCGCGGGCACCAACCTGGCCCTGCGCAAGCCGATCGAGGCGTCGTCGACCACCCAGAACTACGTGGCGAGCAACGCCAACGACGGCAGCACCGCCAGCTACTGGGAGGCGAGCGGGCAGTCCTCGACGCTCACCGCGAAGCTCGGCGCCGACGCCGATCTGACCGGCGTCGTCGTCAAGCTGAACCCCGATCCCGTCTGGAGCACCCGGTCGCAGAGCATCCAGGTGCTGGGGCGGCCGATCGGGGAGTCCGGTTTCACCTCGCTGAAGGACCGGGCCGACTACACGTTCAACCCGTCGCAGAACAAGAACACGGTGACCATCCCGGTCACGGGCCGGTACGCGGACGTACGGCTGCAGTTCTTCGGCAACACCGGCGCCGGCGGGGGACAGGTGGCCGAGTTCGAGGTCGTCGGCTCGGCCGCGCCCGCTCCCGATCTGACCGTCACCGATCTCTCCTGGTCGCCCCAGGCGCCGTCCGAGACGGACGCGGTCACCGTGGAGGCGACGGTCCGCAACGCCGGGCCGGTCGCCGCACCCGCCACCACCGTGAACGTCAGCCTCGAGGGCGCGGTCGCCGGCAGCGGCGCCGTCGACGCGCTCGCGCCGGGCGCCTCGGTGAAGGTGCCGGTCAAGGTCGGCAAGCGGCCCATGGGCAGCTACACCGTGTCCGCCGTCGTCGACCCGACCGACACGGTCGCCGAACTCGACAACAGCAACAACAGCCGCAACGCCGCCACGAAGCTGGTCGTCGGCCAGGCCCCCGGGCCGGACCTGGAGGTCAGCGGCATCACCACCAACCCCTCCAGCCCGGCCGTCGGCGCCAAGGTCACCTTCACCGTCGCCGTGCACAACAGGGGTACGAGCGCGGTGCCCGCCGGATCGGTCACCCGGCTCACCGTCGGCGAGACCACGCTGAACGGCACGGCGGGCGCCATCCCGGCCGGTGGCACCGCCACCGTGGCCATCGACGGCAGCTGGACCGCCACCAACGGTGGAGCGACGCTCACCGCGACGGCCGACGCCACCGGCACCGTCGCCGAGACCAACGAGGACAACAACACCTTCGCCCGCTCCCTCGTCGTCGGACGCGGCGCCGCCGTGCCGTACACCGAGTACGAGGCCGAGGACGGCCGGTACGACGGGACCCTGCTGAAGTCGGACGCCAAGCGCACCTTCGGGCACACCAACTTCGCCACCGAGTCCTCCGGGCGCGCATCGGTCCGACTCGACAGCACGGGGCAGTACGTGGAGTTCACCTCCACCACACCGTCCAACTCGATCGTCGTCCGCAACTCCATCCCGGACGCGGCAGCAGGTGGCGGCAAGGAGGCCACCATCAGCCTCTACGCGGACGGGAAGTTCGTCCGCAAACTCACCCTGTCCTCCAAGCACAGCTGGCTCTACGGCACCACCGACGATCCCGAGGGCCTGACCAATCGGCCCGGTGGCGACGCCCGGCGGCTGTTCGACGAGTCCCACGCCCTGCTCACCGACTCCTACCCGGTGGGCACCAAGTTCCGGCTCCAGCGGGATGCCGGTGACGACGCGGCCTTCTACATCATCGACCTGGTCGACCTGGAGCAGGTCGCGGCACCGGCCACCAAGCCCGCCGACTGCGTCTCCATCACCGACTACGGGGCCGTGCCCAACGACGGCATCGACGACGCGGACGCCATCCAGCGCGCCGTCACGGCGGACCAGGAGGGCCGGATCCCCTGCGTGTGGATCCCCGCGGGCCAGTGGCGCCAGGAGAAGAAGATCCTCACCGACGACCCGCAGAACCACGGCCAGTACAACCAGATGGGCATCCGGGACGTCACCATCCGCGGCGCCGGGATGTGGCACTCCCAGCTCTACTCGCTCATCCCGCCCCAGGAAGCGGGCGGCATCAACCACCCCCACGAGGGCAACTTCGGCTTCGACATCGACGACAACACCAAGATCTCCGATATCGCCATCTTCGGCTCCGGCACCATCCGCGGTGGCGACGGCGGCGCCGAGGGCGGCGTCGGGCTCAACGGCCGCTTCGGCAAGAACACCAAGATCACCAACGTATGGCTCGAACACGCCAACGTCGGCGCCTGGGTCGGCCGCGACTACTCCAACATCCCCGAGCTGTGGGGGCCCGGTGACGGCCTCGAATTCAGCGGCGTACGGATCCGCAACACCTACGCCGACGGCGTCAACTTCACCAACGGCACCCGCAATTCGACCGTTTACAACTCCTCCTTCCGCAACACCGGCGACGACTCACTCGCCGTCTGGGCCAACAAGTACGTCAAGGACACCTCGACGGACATCGGCCACGACAACCACTTCCGCAACAACACCGTCCAACTGCCCTGGCGGGCCAACGGCATCGCGGTCTACGGCGGCTACGGCAACACGATCGAGAACAACCTGATCTCCGACACCATGAACTACCCGGGGATCATGCTCGCCACGGACCACGACCCGCTGCCCTTCTCGGGCCAGACGCTCATCGCCAACAACGGCCTGTACCGCACGGGCGGCGCGTTCTGGGGCGAGGCGCAGGAGTTCGGCGCGATCACCCTGTTCGCCCAGGGGCAGGACATCCCCGGGGTCACGATCCGCGACACCGACATCCACGACTCCACCTACGACGGCATCCAGTTCAAGACGGGCGGCGGCGCGATGCCCGGTGTCCGGATCGAGAACGTCACCATCGACAAGTCCACCAACGGGTCCGGGATCCTCGCGATGAGCGGGGCGCGCGGCAGCGCCACGCTGACGAACGTGACGATCACCAACTCGGCCGAGGGCGACGTGGTGAAGGAGCCGGGCTCGCAGTTCGTGATCAACGGCTCCGCGAACGGGGCCTCCGCATCCGCGTCGCGCGACTGAGCGCTGTTCCCAGGGTGCACCGGTTTCGGCCCGTGACCAGCGGATCTTCCGATCCGCCGGTCACGGGCTTGACCTTGACACGGTGATAACGTGTGCCCTGGGTGCAGGAGGTGGCCCCGATCAACACATCCATCGGAACCCCGCAGAACACCCGCGTGGCCAACGCCCTGAGCGCCGAGGACTCATCGGTCCGGCTTCAGGCGGCCCTTGCGGTCGGCTCGAACCCCGACCCCGGCTTCCTGGAGCCGCTCGTCGAGCGGTGCGCCATCGAGCCGGACTTCTTCGTACGGGACATGCTGTCCTGGGCGCTGACCCGGCTCCCACCGGAGATCACCCTGCCCCGGATCCGCCAGGAACTCGACTCCGAGCGCGCTCAGGCCCGCGGCCAGGCGTTGCACACGCTCTCCAAGATCGGCGACAAGGGCGCATGGGCCTGGATCACCCGCGACCTGCTGCACGACGCCGACGACGAGGTGGCGCGGACCGCGTGGCGCGTCGCGGTCGTCCTCGTACCCGAGGACGAGCGGGAGGGCCTGGCCGAGGAGCTGGTCACGCGGCTCGGCCGCGGCGACCGCGAGGTGCGGCTGAGCCTGAGCCGGGCCCTGGTCGACCTCGGCGAGGTGACCGAACCCGCCCTGGGGCGGGCCGCGGCGAACCCCGACCCGGAGGTGGCCACGCACGCCCGTGCCACCGAGCTGCTCCGGCAGAACCCGGAGACCGGATTCGACGCGGCGATCGAGGAGGCGAAGCGAGTGGTCACGCTCGGCCCGGAAGGAGCCGCTGCCGCGGAGGCCGCTGCCGCCGCGGCTGCGCCGGGAGTCACCGAGGGTGCGGAGGCCGCGGCGTCCGCGAAGGCTGCGGCGTCCGCGAACGCTGCGGAGACCGCGGAGACTACGGAGATCGCGGATTGCTGATCGGCGAGGTGGCCCGTCACTCGGGCGTGAGCGCCCGGATGCTCCGGCACTACGACGCCCTCGGGCTGGTACGCCCGACCGGCCGCACCGTCGGCGGCTACCGCGAGTACTCCGCCGAGGACGTCCGCAGAATCTTCCACGTGGAGAGCCTGCGGTCCCTCGGGCTCTCGCTCAAACAGATCGGGCGCGCGCTGGACGACCCGGCCTTCACCCCGGCCGCCCTGGTCAGCGACCTCATTCAATGGACGGAAGACCGCCTGGCGCGGGAAGCGGAGCTGCTCGACCGGCTCCGCGCGATCGACGCGTCGGCGCCCACCGGCTGGCAGGACGTCCTGCGCATCGTCGAACTCATGCAGGGGCTCAACTCGACCAGCGCCGCGCGCAGGCAGCAGGCGATCCTGGCCCGGCCGGGGGATGTGCCGGTGCCCGCCGAACTGCTGGCCGGGGCGGTCCTGGCCGAATCCGACCCCAATGTCGCGGGCGCCCTGCGCTGGGCGCTCGCCCGATCGGGCGGCGACGGCGTGGCGACGCTGGCCGCTGGTGTGCACGCGGAGGACGTCGACATCCGGCGGCGCGCGGTACTGGCGATCGCCGGACTGCCCGAGACCCCGGGCGCGACCGCGGTGCTCGTGGACGCCCTCGGGGACCCGGACCCGAGGGTGCGCAGACAGGCCGCTCTGGCGTTGGGCAGACGTGGCGTGACCGCGGCCGTGCCGACCCTCGTCGCCATGGTGGTCGAGGGCTCCAACGACGTCGACGCGGCGGAGGTCCTGGGAGCGCTGTCCCAGGACCCCGGGTGCGCGGACCGGATCACGACCGCGCTGGCCGACGAACTCGCCGCCCCCACCGCCGACTCCGCGACACGGATCCGCCTGGCCCAGGCGCTGGTCGAGCTGTCGGGAACCACCGTGCGGGAGGTCCTGCGCCAACTGACCCACGACGACGACCGCGCTGTCGCCCTCGTCGCCTCGTCCTTCGTCGGGCTTCTCGAGGAGCGGAGGCGGGGCTGTCACAAACAGGGAGGCCATCTTGTCCTTTCTATGGACAGTCCCTGTTTGGAGGAACCCATGAGTGCTGAGCACGCACACCTGCCACATGGCGTTGAGGTGATCATGACCCTGCCGGAGGCGTCGGACCGGATCCCGGCCGGCGCCGAGGCCAGGACCGTTCGGGTCACCCTGGCGCCCGGTGATCCTGGCGCGCCGCCGCACCGGCACCCCGGACCGCTGTATGGCTATGTGACCGAGGGCGAGATCCTCTTCGAGCTGGAAGGGGAGGCGCCGAGGGTGCTCAAGGCCGGTGACGCCGTGTTCGAGCCCGGCGGGGACGTGATCCACTACCAGGGCGCCAACAACCTTCCGGACGCGCAGTCGCAGCTGGTGGTGACCATGTTCGCGCCTCCCGGTACCCCGGTCCTTACCGCGGTCAGCCCGGAGGAGCTGGCCGAACGACGGCACCTGCGGGTGGGCAACTGAACAGCGTGGCCAACTGAAAAGCGTGGCTGACTGAATAGCGTGGCCAACTGAACATCTCAGTTGCCCGTGTGCGGGGGTAGCCGGACCACCTAGCCCTGACCCGGCTACCCCACACAGATTGCCCTGGGCCGCAGTCGCGGACACCCGGCAGTATTACGTCCTACTCCGGTGCCTGGAAGCCACCGATCTTCCGCTCGAGCAGCTCGGCCAGCCGCAGCGGGGTGCGGTCCTCGAACATCGGGCCGATGAGCTGCACTCCCACCGGCAGACCCTCGGGGGACCGGCCCGCCGGTATGGCGGTGGCGGGCAGGCCGGGCATGGTGGGCAGACCGGCCCAGACGAGCTGGTCGAGGTACGGGTACGCGACACCGTCGATGTCGATCCGGCGTTCCAGCCGATCGGGGTTGTGGTCGTGCGGGAACGCGGGAGTGGGCGTGATGGGACACACCACGGCGTCGAACTCGGCGAAGAGCTGCCGCCAGCCATGGCGGTGGCGCTCGCGACGGTCGTTCGCCGCGATCCAGTCGCGGTGGCTGAACACCATGCCGCGCAGCCGCGCCGCATCGAGACTCTGGTCGTCCGCGCTCAGCGCGGCGGCGCCGGCCCGCAGCTCCTCGTACGCTTCGAGGGGGAAACGCGCGACCAGGCTCGAGAACAGCAACTGTGCGTAGAGCTTGGCGGCTTCGGTCAGATCGGGCAGCAGCGGACTGTGCCGTTCGACGCGGGCGCCGTCGTCGGCGAGCGCGTCGGCCACCCGGTTCAGGCCCGCTCGTACGGCGGACCCGGTCGGAATGAGCGGATGCTCGTCGAGGACCAGGACCCGGAAGTCGCGGAGCCGCTCATGGCGCGCGGGCGGCAGCGTCACGGTGTGCGCCACACCCAGCGTCAGCGGGTCCGGCCCGGCCATCACGTCGAGCAGGAGCGCGAGGTCGCGGGCCGTGCGTGCCATCGGACCGACGACGGCGAGGTCGGAGTCGGTCGGCAAGGCCGGTGCGGGCGGCGGGACCATGCCGCGGCCGGCCGCGAGCCCGAGGGTCGGCTTATGTGCGTAGACACCGCAGAAATGCGCGGGGGTGCGCAAGGAACCGCCGATGTCGGAGCCGATGGACAGCGCGCCGAATCCGCACGCCAGGGCCGCCGCCGATCCGCCGGAGGACCCACCCGGGGTACGACCGTGATCCCACGGGTTATTGGTGGTGCCGTAAATCTCGTTGAAGCTCTGCACATCCTGCAGCCCCAACGGCACATTGGTCTTGCCGAGCACCACCGCGCCCGCGTCCTTGAGCCGCGACACCTGCACCGCGTCCTCGGCGGGCATGAAGTTCCGATGTGGTGGCATGCCCCAGGTCGTGGGCAGCCCGGCGATGTTGTAGGACTCCTTGACCGTCACCGGAATGCCGAGCAGCGGCCGGTCCTCACCACGGGCACGCGCCTCGTCGGCACCGCGCGCGGCGGCCCGTGCCCGGTCGAAGTCCGGCACACAGATCGCGTTGATCGCCTTGTCGTCCCGCTCAATACGGGCGATCGCCTGATCGGTCAGTTCCGCCGAGGTCACTTCACCGGCACGCAAAGCGGCCACGAGGTTTTCGGCCGTCTGAAAATTCCACTCCATAAATCCGACCGTATCGGCCTGGGGAACAGGCCACGAAATACCGATCGGCGCAACGGAATGGACGTCTCCATACGCATCAAGTTCCGCTCCGCCATAGACCATTCGCCCGCCCGGCGCCAATGTCTCGTTCTCTTGTCATGACTCAACACAGCCGTCCCACCACACCGACTAAGCTCATCGCGCGGGCGCGCGAAGGACGACGACTCGGCAGCACCGCCCCAGGAGGCACCCGATGACCGCTCCGGACGACAGAGCCCGGCCCGTCCCGCCGGCGCGCATGACCGCCGACCAAGCCTCCGCCACCCTGCTGGAGCGTCTCGCGGACGAACTCGGCAGCCTGACCTCGGGGAGGGTCGTTTACGGCGAGCCCGTCACCAACGGGGGCGTCACCGTCATTCCGGTCGCCGAGGTCAGTGTCGGCTTCGGCTTGGGCTTCGGCGGTGGTGCGGGATCCGAGGGCGATGCGGGCAAGACCGGCGGCGAAGGTGCGGGAGGTGGAGGAGTCCGGGCCCGGCCCCGCGGCTTCATCGAGATCAAGAACGGCACCGTCACCTACAAACCGTTCCGGAATCCCTGGCTGGATGCCGCCGTGCCGCTCGCCGCTCTCCTGGCAGGCACCGCTCTCCCAGGACTGACACGCCGCCTGGCCAAGCGTTGCCGGGGGTGAGGGCGGCTGGAACGCCCCTTTCGCCCAGGAGCTCGCCCACCGGGCGCCACAGCCGGACCAGGTGGCCGGTGGCGGCGAACTCCTTCGCCCGGACGGACTCGTCGGCGCGGCGGCGGCTGACCTCGGCGGGGTCGGTGCCCTCGGGCACGGTGGTGGTGAGCTCGACCAGGGACTCCTTCATGATCATGTTCCGCTCCGCGAGTGAGGCAGGGGTCGCGGGGCGGTCGAGCTGAACCGTCTCGCGGGCGACCGGTCGGCCGAGGTTAGTGGACCGGTCGTCTAGATATAGCCACCAGCATAAACCCACGGTGGCCAGGCCGACCCCGGGCGCCCGGCCGAGCGCCCGGAGGCCGCGGATCCTCGTTATAGACGATCGGTCGTACACTTGCCGCCATGGGACGCACCAGTGATGCGAAGGAGAAGATCCTCAACGCCGCGCACTCGCTCATCGAACTGCGCGGTTACTCGGCGCTGGGTGTCGCCGAGATCTGCAAGGCGGCCGACGTCCCCAAGGGCAGCTTCTACTACTTCTTCGAGTCGAAGGAGGCTCTCGCCCTGGCCGTCCTCGACGAGCACTGGCACGCGCAGCGCGACGACTGGGCCCGGGCCCTGGAGGACGACGCGGAGCCGCTCACGCGGCTGCGCCGGCTGTTCCAGCAGACCCAGGCCGGTCTGCGGGCGGGACAGCAGAGCTGTGGAACGGTCTCCGGGTGCATGTTCGGCAACCTCACCCTGGAGCTGAGCAATCAGACCGAGCCCATCCGCGCTCGCCTTCAGCAGATCTTCGACGCCCAGGTGGAGATGGTCGATACGGTCATCGCCGAAGCCCGGGAGCGCGGGGAGGCCACCGTCGGCGACACCCGTGACGCCGCCCGGTCGGTCGTCGCCCAGCTCGAGGGCCAGGTGCTGTTCGCCAAGCTCTACAACAACACCCAGCACCTCGAAGCCCTGTGGGAGAACTGCCTGGCGCTGCTTTCCGCACGCCCGACGGGCATGGCGGCCGTCAACTCCTGAGCGGTCCGGGCGCGATCGGGTGCTGACTCGGTCGCGCCGACTCCGATGACCCATGGCCGGCGGCGCGGGTCACAACCTCCCCGGGCGGTACGGCCAGGGGTCGCCGCGGCCGGTGGCCGGCTGGCCCCGTGCGGCGTCCGCAGCGCGCAGGCCCGGGCGTCCCGCGGGCCTCAGCGGGGGATGAAGCGGTCGATCAGGAGGTCGAGGCGCTGGGGAACTTGGTCGGCGGGCATGCGTCCGGCACGGGTGAGCATGACCAGTCCGTGCAGCGCGGCCCAGAACGTCTCGACGAACAATCCCGGTGCGTCGGAGCCCGCGTGGTCCTGGAGCGGGTCGAGCAGGGCCTGGTACCCCTCGCGCAGGGGGGCGGGGGTGGCCTCGTCGGCGAAGGGCAGGCCGTTGTCGAGACTGAACATCGCGTCGTACAGGGCGTGGTTGCGCTCGGCGAAGTCGGTGTAGGCGTGGGCCAGCGCGGTCACCGCCTCCCGGTCGGCCGGCCCTTCCGGCACCGCGGCGCGCAACGCGGCCGTCAGCTCGGCGAATCCCTCCAGCGCGACCGCTCCCACGATCTCGTTCCGGCTGCGGAAGTGGCTGTAGAGCACGGGCTGGCTGTACTCGATCCGCTCGGCGAGCCGGCGTGTGGTGACCGCGTCCCAGCCGTGGGTCTCGGCGAGTTCGCGGGCCGTTGAGACGATCAGTTGGTGGCGGTGGGCCCGCTCGCGTGCCTTGCGTTCGTGTACCGACATGACCCGATCCTAGCACCGCTAGACAATCGTGCGTCGGCAGGTCTATCGTCGCACCAGATTCTAGCGGTGCTAGGAATGAGTGCTGGGAAAACCTTGGAGGGGACATGCGGGACGTACTGGCAGTGGTCACCGTCGTCGTGGTCGGGGTGATGGTGGGCGTGGAGTTCGCGGTGGCGGCGTTCGTCAACCCGATCCTCGACCGGCTCCCGAACGACGGCGGACTCGACGCCCGCGGCGACGGCGCGCGCGTCCTGGGCAGGGTCATGCCGTTCTGGTACATCGGCTCGGTCGTCCTCGGCGCGATATGGGCCGCGGTGACGTGGGGCGACGCGGGCGCGTCGTTCGTCACCGCGGGCACGCTCCTGCTCGTGCTGAGCGTGGTGATGTCGATCCTCCTGCTGGTGCCGATCAATTCGCGGGTCGCGAGCTGGTCGCGCGAGGGCGTGCCCGCGGACTGGAAGCAGCAGGTGGGCCGGTGGGACCGGTTTCACTACGTGCGGGTGGGCGTGATCGTGCTCGCCTTCACGCTGCTCGCCGTCGCCCTCGTCCGGGCCGGATGACCGAGGTGCTCTCTCAGGTCCGGAGGTAGGACGCGCCGTTGAGGTCGAGCACGGCTCCGGAGGACCACGCGGCCTCCGGTGAGGCCAGGTACAGCACGGCGGCGGCGACCTCCTCGGGCGTCCCGACCCGCCCGAACGGGCTCTGGCCCCGTAGCTCGTCCCCGGCGGGACCGGTCATCTTGGGGGCCTGCCGTTCGGTCGCGACGAACCCGGGGGCCACGGACGCCACCGCGATCCCGTGCGGCGCCAGCGTGACGGCCATCGACTGCCCGAACGCGTGCAGCGCGGCCTTGCTCGCGCCGTACGCGGGGAAGTCCGGCTCGCCCCGGAAGGCGCCGCGGGAACCGATGTTGACGATGCTTCCGGTGGCGCCGCGGTCGATGAGATGCCGGGCGACGCAATAGGTCATGTTCGCCGCACCCAGTAGATTGACGTCGATCATGCGGTGCCAGATCCGCTGCCAGTCCGGGTAGGACACGTCGGCCACGGAGTGCCGGTTCTCGGCGGACGGCGCGATGGCCGCGTTGTTGACCAGCACATCGACCCCGCCCAGCGTCCGCACGGCCTGCTCGACGATGTCCCGCGCCGCTTGTGGCTCACCGAGATCGCCGCCGAGCAGACCATGGCCGGAGCCGGGCAAGCCTCGCAGAGTGTCCTCGGCATCCGCGAGGCCGGTCGCGTAGTGCACCCCCACGCGGTCGCCGCGCTCGGCGAAGGCGTGGGCCACGGCCCGGCCGATGCCCCGCGACGCCCCTGTGACCAGCACCCGCCTCATCGCGCGAACACCTTCGACTCGTCACGGAACGCCTTGAACTCCAGCGCGTTGCCCGCCGGATCGTGGAGGAACATCGTCCACTGCTCCGCCGGCTCGTCCCGGAAGCGCAGGCAGGGCTCGATGACGAAGTCGGTGCCCGCCGCGCGGAGCCGGTCGGCGAGCGCGTGGAAGTCCTCCGTCGACAGCAGCAGCCCGAAGTGCGGAATCGGCACCGCCTGCCCGTCGACCGAACTGGACCCGGTGGACACGGGGCCACCGGGGACAACATGGGTCACCAGTTGATGGCCGTGCAGGTCCCAATCGACCCAGTGGCCGGTGGAACGCCCCTCGGCAAGCCCCAGGACGCCACCGTAGAACCGGCGCGCGGCATCCAGATCATCCACGGGTATGGCCAGATGCACGGCAGGACGCACAGACATGGAGCGGCTCCCTCGGCTCGGATGGCTTCAGACCTTGCAGCACCGCAGATCCCCATGTCAACATTCGACATGCCCACCGCACCGCTCCCCAAAGCCAGCCGCCGCGGACTGGCACACGAGGCCGCCGACCTCATCCGCGAGGCGATCTTCGCCGGCCACTTCCCGCCCGGATCGCCGCTGCGCGAGGTCGAACTCGCCGCCTCATTGGGGGTCAGCCGCGGATCGGTACGCGAAGGACTCGCCTTCCTCGAACGCGAAGGGCTGGTCCGGAGCGCCTGGCACCGTGGCACCACCGTCATCGACGTCACCGAGCAGGACGTCGAGGAGGTCTACGCCGTGCGCGCCGCGCTCGACCGCCTCGCGGCGACGAGCGCGCAGGCAAACGCGACCGCCGAGCAGCTGACCGAGCTGGACACCCTGGTCCGGGCGATGGCGGAGGAGGTCGGCGGCGAGGCGTCCGGCGCGCGGCTGCTCGCGCTCGACATCGCCTTCCACGACCTGATCTACGCGGCCTCGAACAACCGCAGACTCGGCGCGGCATGGCACGCCGTGCGCTCACAGGTCTATCTGTTCCAGCTCCGTCGTATCGCCCTCGGCTACGAGCACTACCGTGCCCGGGTGGTGGACGAACACCATGAACTGGCGACGCTCCTGCGCTCCGGCGACCGCGAGACGCTGGCCCGGCGCGCTGAAGAACACGTCGACTCGGCCCGCCGCGGTCTCCTCACCGGACTGCGTCCCTGAACGGCTCGGACCGTGATCCGCCGGGCGGGGCGGGGGTTCGGGGTTCGGGAGATCCTTGCTAGCGCTCGGTGTCGGGTGCGATCAGTGAGCGGGCCACCGCGAGCGCCGCTGCGTGGCGCTCCGCCTGCCGGCCGCCCAGTTCGCGGCCGCGTGCCGCGGCCATGATCACAGCGGACAGGGCCAGCCGTCCGCGCATCACCCCCTCGGGCCCTTCGCCGGTGGCCAGTGCGCGGGTCAGGTCGCCCAGCCGCTGCTGGAGTGTGCGCGCGGCGGTCAGGCCCCGCAGGGCGTGCTCGTTGACCTGGGCGCACACCAGCGAGGCACCGTGCTCGCCACGGACCAGGGCGTCGAACTCCTCGACGGCTCGCATACGGGTCGCCGCGGACGGCGGGTGGGCGCGTGCGGACTCGATGACGGCGTCGAGCGCCGGGAGCAGTTCTTCGTAGGAACTGGTGAGCAGCTCCTCCTTGTTCGCGAAGTGGTGCAGGACGGCCTGCCTGGTGACCCCCGCCTGCTGGGCGACCTGGGTCAACGACGTCAGCTCGTAGCCCCGCTCGGTGAACATCTTCAGCGCGATGGCCCGCACGCGCCGACGGGTGTCGGTACGCCTTCGATCGGCTTGCTCCGGCATATCAAACTGCCTTACTGGTAAGTCAGGTATTCTGAGCGCATGAACGGCCCAGAGAGCAACCTACCCCCTGGTGGGAGCGGGATCGACGGCTCCTCGCCGATCCTCGACGAAGGACTTGCGGGACGGCGCGCCCTGGTCACGGGCGGGAGTCGCGGACTCGGCGCGGCGATCGTGCGGCGACTCGCCGCGGCGGGCGCCACCGTGTTCGCGGCGGCCAGATCGGCGCCGCCCGAGGGTTCGCTGCCGGCGCGGTTCCTCACCGCGGACCTCGCGGACCCCGACGGTGCGCGGCAGTTGGCGGAGCGGGTGCGCGAGGCCGCCGGCGGGGTGGACATCCTCGTCGACAACGCCGGCGCCGGCAGTGCTCCGGAGGACACGCTGACCCGGCCGCCGGCGACCTGGCAGGCGGACCTCGAGAGCAATCTGCTGTCCGCGGTCCGGCTGGACCAGGAGCTGGTCCCGGGCATGGTGGAGCGCGGCTCGGGGGTCGTGGTGCATGTCTCCTCCATCGCGAGCCATCTGCCGCAGCCGGGCCAGGCCGCCTACGCGGCGGCCAAGGCCGCGCTGAACAGCTACAGCCGCTCGCTCGCGGCCGAGGTCGGCCCGGCCGGGGTGCGGGTGGTGTGCGTTCTGCCGGGCTTCATCGCCACCCCGGGGGCGATCGCACACCATCAGAAGATCGCCGACAGCCAGGGAGTGTCGCTGGAGGAGGCGCAGCGCGGCCTCGCGGAGCGGCTGAACGTGCCGATGAACCGCCCCGGAACCCCTGAGGACGCCGCCGAGTTGGTCGCTTTCCTGGTGTCGGAGCGGGCGCGCTGGCTCACCGGATCGCAGTTCCGCGTCGACGGGGGCATCCTCGCCCAGGTGTAGCCCGACCGGCGCCACCAGTGGCCCCCGCGCGCAGGGGGCGCTCAAGGATATTTCCACCATATGTGTCCTTGTCCGGTGGTTCACTTGGCTCAGGCGTGCCCGCGGGGGGGCACGGGCCGAGGGGGGAAACACCGGATATGGCCACGCCCATCGCCACCGCACTGGCGGTGTATGAAGCCGGCAAGAAGGCGTACGAGGCATACCAGGGCATCGTCGCCTTCGTCAGCCTCGGCAGTCACACTCCCACTCCCGAAGAGGAGATCCTGGCCCGGCTGGAGGTGCTGCACCAGGATTTCGTCGCCCTCCAGGGGCGGTTCGACGAGGTGCTCGAGGCCGTGAAACAGGCGGTCAGGGTCGAGCAGCAGGCGTATGTCCTCAACCTGCGGCGCGATCTGGAGGGGCTGCGCGGGCGCGCCCGCACGGCCACGGACGAGCTGAGCGCCTGGGTCGCCGACGGGCGCAAGGACCCCCTGCTGCGGTCCAACGCGGACGACAACTCACGGCTGGCGGCGAATACGCTGCTGGAGGGCGACTCGTACTTCTACCGCCCGGATCCCCATGCACCGGAAAGCGTCTTCGACCATCGACTGGCGTATATCGCCTACGTCTATGTGCTGACCGTCCGGTTCGGTGTGATCGCCGGGCTCAATCCGCTGTACCGCGAGGACCGGCTGGCCCGCGAGGAGCTGACCCGCCACGCGGCGCGGCTGGACTGGGTGTTCCAACACGCCGACCAGGCCATCGAGCCCCATATCGGCGGCGGTCCCGACGACCGCGGCAGCTACTTCCTGGCCCACCAGTGCGTGGACCACATCACCGGCTACGACACGGGCCACGCCGAAGTCGGGTGGCGCCCGGGCGGGCAGGCCGAGTACGACGACGCCCGCGCCTACTACGCCGACCAGCTCCGCGCCGATATGCGGGTCAGGACGGGGCTGGCCAAACTCATCGGCTTCCACGACACCGTGGCCTACTGGGCCAAGGACCCGCGCACCCCCGCATGGTCCCCCTGGACCCCGGTGGAGGTGCCGGACGGCGTGGTGTCCCCGGCCGCGGTGTCGGACCGGCCGGGGCACACCGTGCTGGTGTGGCGGGACCGGGACAAGGCACAGCTGCGCACCACGTCCTACGACGCCACCGCGGCCGCACCGGCCTGGAAACCGTCGGTGGCCATCAGCGCGGAGAACACGGTGCGGGAGGAACCCATGCCGCGCGCCGTGTCATCGGGACCAGGCCTGATCACCGTGGTGATGCGGGGCAAGGAGGGCGAGGTCTACGCCACGCGCACCGACCCCACCCGGCCCACCGGATGGCTGGACGCCCCGGTCGAGGTGAGCGGCGGCGCCACCGATGTCTCGTTCGCCGAGGTCGCCGCCGCACCGGGCTCGGTCGTCGTGATGTGGCAGGACAACGGCACCGGCACGCTGATGGCCGCGTTCCAGGACGCCAAGGGGGCCTGGGGGCCACCGCGGGCGGCGACCCCGGCCGGCGCCATCTCGCTGAACTCGGACCTCACGGTGGCCTGTCCGGCGCCCGGGGTGGTGCTGGCGGTGTGGACCATGAACAACCGCACACTGCACAGCGTCACCTACGATTCCCACACGCCCGGCCCCGCGTGGAGCACACCCGCCCAGATCGCCGAATTCCCCGGGAACGACTTCCCGTCGTCCATCCACGCCATGGGCACCGGCGACGGAAAGGCCGATGTGGTCTGGCAGGGCACGTTCGGGGTCATGTGGAACATCCACTACGACGGCGGCTGGAGCGCCCCGGCCGAGATCACCCCGCGCCATCTCACCAAATGGGGGTATCCCTACACGATCGTCCCCGCGGTGACCGGGGACCGGCGGCTCAACTGGTTCTGGCAGGGCCGGGACAGCCGCGTGCAGACCATCTACCGGGATCCCCAGCAGCCCCAGTGGTCGGCGCCGCAGTGGCTCGGCCAGCCCTGGTGGTCGTACGCCGAACTGGCCGCGGTGCCCTCGACGGCTGGGAGCGTATCGCTCTACCGGGTCGACTTCGGCAGCGAGATCGGCGAGGTGCCGAGGCTCCAGACGTGTTTCTACGACACGGCCACGCCGACGGCGACGGCCCGGATCGCGGACGCCCGAGCGCTGGTGGCGCGGGCCCAGACCCTCTGGAACCTGCCGGGCCCGGCGCGCGAGGAGGCCAACGCCCGGGCGGCCGACGCGATCGCGGTGGCCCGCGAGGTCGTGGCCCTGGACGCCGGCTTCCGTGCGACGCTCGCGCAGTGGCTGGTGTTTCCGGCGGGCACGTATCTGATGGCCAGTGGCCACCACGATGACGCGATCGGGCGCATGCGGGAGGCGCTCGGCCTCTACGACACGCTGATCGGTGAGCAGCCCGGATCTGACGACCTCCGCTACCGAAAGGCGTGGACGCTGGTCAATCTGGCCCAGGCCCTGTGGGGCAAGCCCGACCACACCCAAGGCGCACAGCGTGCCGTCGAGGCCACCGACCTGCTCCGCCGACTCGCCACCGAGAACCCGGGGAGGTTTCGCGGAGGGCTGGGCGACTGGCTGATGTATCCGACGATCCCCTATCTGCGGCAGTCCGGCCGCGGGGACCAGGCGCTCGCGCGGGCGCGGGAAGCCGTGGACATCTTCACCGCGCTCAACGCCACGGATCCCGCGGTCTATGGGCCGAAGCTGGCGGCGGCGAAGAAGCTCGTCGCCGACATCCAGGCCGAAATGCCATCCAGCGGTGTCCAGCCCACCGATGTCCAGCCCACCGATGTCCCGTCCGGCGATGTCCGGCCCGGCTGACGCGCCCGGGGTCTCGCCGAGCGTCAGCCCCGGTCGCCAATGCCCGTGGCGTCGGGGCTCCGGTACGCCGTCGGCGGTTGGCCGAGGAGCTTCTTGAACGCGGCCGTGTAGGCGGCGGGGTTGTCGTAGCCGAGCTGGGCCGCGATGCGTGTGACGGGCACGCCCGCGGTGAGGTGCTGAAGGGAGTGCAGAACGCAGGCGCGTTGCCGCCACCGCGAGAAGCTCAGACCGGTGCCGCGCCGGAACAGCCGGGCGAGGGTGCGTTCGCTGATGTTGAGGGCAGCGCACCACCGGGCGGGCGGGTCATGGATGTCCGGCTTCCGCAGGAACGCCTCGCACAGGCCGCGCAGCCGCGGCTCGGAGGGCAGCGGCACATCGAGCGGCAGCGGCGTGAGGTTCTTGAGCTCGTGGAGGATGAGGGCCGCCACCGCCGCGTCGCGGCTGTGCTCGGGGTAGCGCGGCTCCATCTCCACGGCCTCCAGGATCAGCGCCCGCAGCAGTGCGGAGACATCGACGGCCTGACACCGGGCGGGAAACCACGGCACGGCGGCGGGCTCGATATAGAGGCTGCGGGTGCTGACGCCCGTCATCGTCACCTGATGCCCGGTCATGGACGGAATCAGCACCGCGCGGGCGGTGGGTATCGTCCAGCTGCCGTCCGCCGTCTCGACCCGCATCACGCCGGTGGCCGCGTACAGCACCTGGGCGCGGCGGTGCTCATGCCAGACGAGCAGATGGTCCTGGGGGTAGTCGGTGCCGATGGCCAGCACGGCACGATCGAGGTCGTCCACCTCCGCGACCCGGATGTTGCGCATACCGCGAGGCTACGCGGCACCGCCCGCCCCCTGTCTGCTGCGCGTAGGAACATGGCAATCCGTCGATTGCCCGCCACGCCTGCCGGTCAATAGCGTCTGACCAGTGCTGACCTCGTTCTCCACCCTTCTGTTCCTCGGCTGCCTGACCGGCATCACGACGGTGCTCTTCGGCTTCGGCGGCGGTTTCATCACGGTCCCCGTCGTCTACGGCGTCCTGACCGTGACGGCGGCTCCGGGAAAGGACACGGACGCCATGCACATCGCCGTGGCCACCTCGGCGGCGGTCATGGTCGTCAATGCCGCCGCCGCGGCGCTGGCCCAGTGGCGGCAGGGCCGACTGCGCCGCGCCTACGTCTGGCCGCTGGCGGCGTTCATCGCGGTCGGCGCCGTCGCCGGATCCTTCGCGGCCACCTTGATCGGCGGCACGGCGCTGCGCCTGCTGTTCGCCGCCTATCTGCTGGTGACGATCGCCGACAGTCTGCTGAGGAAGGGCTTCCTCTCCGTGGCGCACCGGACCCGTCCGGAGCCCCTGGGGCGGCGCACCACCACCCTCGGCGGCGTGGGCATCGGCCTGGTGGCCGCGGGCCTGGGGGTCGGCGGCAGCGTGATGACGGTTCCGCTGCTGCGCCGCCGGGGCCTCCCCATGGCCGAGGCGACCGCCATGGCCAACCCCCTCAGCGTCCCCGTCGCCTTGGCCGGAACGCTCGTCTACGCCCTCGCCCCCGCCACATCCGCCGGCCCGGGCCGGCTCGGCTACGTCGACCTCACCGCGGGCGCCGCCCTGCTGATCGGATCACTGCCCACCATCGCCGTGGCGAGGCGCGTCACCGGCCGGGTCCCGGACCGGGTCCACTCCGTCGCCTACATCGTCCTGCTCCTGATCGTGCTGGTCGTGATGGTGGCCATGGGAGTCTGACGCGTCTGACGCGCCGGGTCCTTGTCACAGACCGTGTTCCGCGCGGGCAGTTCGCCGGTTCGCAGATAGTCGTTGACCTGGTGGTAGACGCATCGGTTCGGGTAGACGGTGTAGACGCCGTGCACCCGTGCCCTCAGCGTGATCAGCCGGGAGTTCGGCATCTTGCGGTGGAGCCCCTGCCCGTTGCCATAACTGGTGCGCGGGTCGCCGGTGGCCTGGACGATCAGGCCCGGTGCGTCGTTGCCACCGGTCACGGGCGGTTCCAGCGGTGTGTTGGGCCAGAGCGCACACGGGTGCACGCCGTTGAACAGCGGGCCGTACAGCGGCATCGTCGCCCGGCTGCGTTCGACGTTGCGCCGGTACCAGGACAGGTCCCGCGGCGCGGCGCGGTCCCCGCACAGCAGGGCAAGCTGGAGGGAGTTCTGGATGTCCGAGGTGTCGTCCGGCGGGCCGAGAGCCGAGCGCAGTTCCTCGGTCGGCTCGACGGTGCGGCCCCGGGCCGCGTCGTGGAGCACCCGGATGTTCTTCGCCGCGCGGACGAACCCCCGGTCGTCGGCCATCACAGCCGCCAATACGGCCGGCACCTGCCGGCCGTCCGCGGTGTACGGGCCCACCCGCAGAGGTGTGCGGGCCGCCTGCCGGGCAATCCCCTCGACGGTCGCCCGGACCTTCGCCGGGGTGCCGCCGAACCCGTAGACGCTGTGGCGGCGAGCGGAAGACCTCGTACTTCGGGATCTCGTACGGCACCTACCTCGGTGCCGCCTACGCGGCGATGTTCCCGGGCCGTACCGACCGGCTGCTGCTGGACAGCGCGATCGACCCGGCCCGGTGGAACGTCCGGGCGTTGGTTCACGCTCGATGCGGCGGTGGCCTGGGCGAGGGTGGGGCTCCCGGCGAAGGCCAGCGCCGCGGCCAGTGTGGTGATGGCGGCGGTGCGCGTGATGCGTGGGTTCATGACGGAGAGCCGCCCTTCGTGGCGGCGTTCCTGAGTGTCCTGTGAGGCTTCGTCATGCCTCAGCACACTCTCGTTTCCCGGACGGTCCGGACCATCCGGCCCGCCCCAGGGAGGCCCCGGGGGATAGCCCCCGGGGAAGTGTGCCGGGCCCGCAGCCAGGAGCCCCGTTTCAGGCGCGCCGGGTGGGTCAGGTGAGCTTGTCGTCGATGTCGAGCGAGCCGACGATCGACCGCAAGCTCGCGATGAGCGCCGCGATGGAACCGTGCGACTGCCTCAGGGCGCCGGACGACGCTCACCCTCCTTCGACTTCTCGGCGCACGGTGGCGGCGATGCGGGAGAGTGCGGCGCTGAGGTGGCGGCGTTGAGCGGCGCTGAGCGGATCGAAGACGAGGCGCTTCACCTGCGCCACGTGTTCCGGTGCGCTCGCCACGACCTTCTGTCGGCCGGTGTCGGTCAGTGTGGCGAGGGTGTAGCGCCCGTCGGTGGGGTCGGGTCGGCGGACGACCCAGTCGCGGGATTCGAAGCGGTCCATCACCTTCGACAGGCGGGGCTGCGTGCTGTCGCAGTCCCGGGCCAGGTCGCTGAGTCGCATGGTGGCCTCGTCGGACATGGACAGCCGAGCCAGAACGCCGTACTCGAAGTTGGAGATGCCCGCATCGCGTTGCAGCTGACGGTCGAGGGCCGCCGGAAGTGCGATGACGATGGTGAGCAGGGCCTGCCACAGCTCTTGCTGGTCGTCGTCGAGCCAGGGGGATGAGGTGTCCATACCCCACATCCTACTTGCCTGGGCAACTCAGATGACTTGCCTGGGCAACTCAATCGTGGTTACGTTTGACTTGCCTGGGCAAGTCAACGGACGACTTCGGAATCGGTGACGGCCGGCCTTCCCTGAGCTCGCCGCTGAGGAAACACCCACACACCGGCACACCCACACATCGACATACACAAGAGGAAATGCCATGAAGGCAGTGCGATACCACGACTTCGGCAGCAGCGAGGTCCTGCGCTACGAGGACATCGAGCGCCCGGTCCCCGCCACCGGGCAGGTGCTGGTGCGGGTGGCGGCCACGTCGTTCAACCCGGTCGACGACCACATCCGCGCCGGAGCCCTGAACGCGATGCTGCCCATCGCTCTCCCGCATGTGCCCGGGATCGACCTGGCGGGCACGGTCGCCGAACTCGGCGCGGGGGTGCCGGGCGTGGAGGTCGGCGACCGGGTCGTGGCCATGCTGCCCCTCGACGCCGTGGGCGCGGCCGCCGAGTACGTGCTCGCCCCGGCCGAGGCCCTGGTCGCGGCGCCCCGGTCGATCGACCTGGTCGACGCCGCGGCGCTGCCCCTGACCGGCCTGTCGGCCTGGCAGGTGTTGTTCGAGCTCGCCGAACTGAAGCGAGGGCAGACCGTCCTGGTCAACGGGGCAGGGGGTGCGGTGGGCAGTCTCGCGGTCCAGCTCGCCGTGGACGCGGGAGCGCAGGTGACGGCGGCCGCCGGCCCGCGGCACGCCGAGCGCCTCGAGGGCTACGGCGCCCGGGTCGTCGGCCGCCTCGATCTCGCCACGGGCCCGGCCGCGGTCGGTGGCCCCTTCGAGGTTCTGCTGAACCATGTGCGTGGCACCGAGGACGAGGCCGCGCGGCTGTCGCGCTACGTCGCCGACGGCGGCGTGGCCGCCAGCACAGCGGGCCCGATACCGGAGGACCCCGCCCGCTCGGTCCGCAGCGCCGGCCTGTGGGTCCGCAGCGACGCCACCCAGCTGACCGAGCTGGTGGCCAGGGTCGACGATGCTCGACTCCGCATCCACATCGCCGACCGCCGCCCGGTGGCCGAGTCGCGTGCCGTACATGACGACTCCGCCGCCGGGCGGCTGCCCGGCAAGACCGTCCTGATCGCCCCCTGATCACACCGGCCGGACGCCCGCGCTTCGCTCTCCGGCCGACGGGCGTCCCGGCCCTCCTGCCGACCTTTCCGAAGTGACAGCGGCGCGGCGCGCGTTGGCGGGCGACAGCGCTGAAGGCTCCTGCCGATGGCGTGTTCCCCTCATCACTTGATCAGCTTTGACGGCACCCTCTAGCCTTGCCTTCCATGGTGAGGCTCGGAATCCCCGTAATCGGCGTCACGGACCTTCCCCGCGCGGTGGTCTTCTGGACGGAGGCGTTGGACCTGGTTGCCGCCGAGGAGTGGCAGAGCGAGACATGGCGCACGCTCAACCATGCCGACGGTTCCGGCCGGGCTCTCGGCCTGCTCCTCAGCGAGTCGCCGGCGGAGCCGCACCCTCGCATTCACCTGGACCTCTTCACCGAGACGGCGGAGGAACAACAGGCCGAGGTCCAGCGGCTGATCGGTCTCGGTGCTCAAGCCGTCGAGTGGGACCTCTACCCGCCCGAACCCGACTTCGTCGTCCTCGCCGACCCGGACGGCAACATCTTCTGCGTCGTCGACCTGAGCCATGCACCCAGTGGCGGCGGCAGCCTGCCAACCTCCTGACAGCCGAGACGCCTTCGCCTCGACGTCCCCTTCGGCCCGTTGGCTGGCGGTAATCATTCGATTCCCCTTCCGATGCCTGCCCGGCGACGTACGTCCACCACTGCCGCATCCTGGACCACGAAGACGACGACCTGATGCGCCCGTGGACGATCGTCGCGCACGACGACCACGACGACCACGACGACCACGACGACCACGGCGGTGGCGGCCACGGCGGTGGCCACGGCCACTGGCGGGATCGATCGACCCGCGGCCCAGGCGAGCACCCGCGTCTCGTCGGGGCCGCGGTGGCGGGCCTCGGGCAACGGCGTGTTCGCGTCGCGGGCGAGGGCGTCATCCACCACGGCCACGGCATCGCGACACTCCGCGAGGTCCACCGCGCCTCTCAGACCCCCGTGGCCGCCTAAGATCGGCCCTTGCCGAACCATCGCTGCGGGAGGTGGATCCTGGCACCCCGTAAGAGCACCGATGGCCCCGCGGCCGCGGTACACACCAGCGACGTCATCGCGTTTCGACTGCACGCACACCATCTCGCGACGCGGCAACCGGCCGATGGCCTGCTCGCGGTGGCGGGGGCGTGCGGGATCCAGAACAGTCCACCGGGTTCGGCGCTGCTCGCCCTCCATGCCCGCGTCGAGGACGTGACGCAGGGCCGCGTGGACCACCTCGTCGGTGAAGAGAAGAGTCTGCTGCAGACCTGGTGCATGCGCGGGTCGCCGTACTTCTTCCCGACCGCGGACGCACCGGTTTTTACCACCGGCGTTCTGCCGACCACGGAGACGGCGCGACTCCATTTGATCAGCGGTGTCGAGGGGGCGCTGAGCACCCTCGGGATGGGCTTGGACGAGGCGGTCGACCTCACCATCGAGGAGATCGGGGCCGTGCACGCCGAGCGGCAACTGGCGATCAACGAACTCGGTCAGAAACTGGCCGACCGCATCGCGCCCAGGCTGTCTCCTGCCCAACGCACGGCCTGGCAGGCGGCGGGGCCATACGGGAGGAACGTCCCGCTCGGTGAGGCGGTGGTGCACTTCTGCGTCCGGATGCTGACGCTTCGCGGCATCGTCTGCTTCGCACCGCGCAGCGGCAACAAGGCACCGTTCGTCCTGCTGGAGGAATGGCTGGGCCGACCGCTGCCGCAGGTCGACCCCGACCGAGCACGTGCCACACTGCTCCGTCGCTACCTGCGGTGCTACGGCCCGTCCACCCGTAAGGATTTCGCCGCCTGGCTCGGTGTCCTCGTCGGCGACGTGGACCCGTGGTGGACCACGCTGGAGGGCGAACTCACCCCGGTCGAATGCAACGGCAGCCGGGCGTGGATCCTCACCGACGATCTGGACACTCTGCGCTCGCCACCGGAAGCGCGCGGAGTGCGGCTGCTGCCACCGAGCGATCCCTACACCCAACTACGGGACCGGGACACCATCGTCGACAAGAAACACCACCGGGACGTGTGGAAGACCGTCGGCGCGCCCGGCACGGTACTGGCCGATGGCGCAATCGCCGGAATCTGGCGGCCCCGTAAGAGCGGTCGCAAACTCACCCTCTCGGTAGAGACGTTTCGGCCACTCGGCGCCGGGCTCCGCAAACAACTGGGCGCCGAGGCCGAACACGTTGCCGAGCTGCGTGGCGCGTCGACGGTGCAGGTCGAGTTCGACAACGCGGCAGGCTGACCCCGGCGGCATCGGGCCATCAGTCGCGGCCGCCGAGGTCGTCGGCGCAGGACGGCCGCCGGGGGTGCCGGACTACTTCCGGTCGACGAGGTTGCGGCAGCGTGTCGCGACGGTGGTGTCCGCGTCGGCACCGGCCTGGTCAGCAATGTTGAGGTCGATGTCCTGGTTGTTGGTGGCGGCGCACCCGTTGTCCTGGCCCAAGGTCTCGTCGTGCATCCGGCCCTCGTTGGACACCTGGTTGTCGCAGTCGACACGCGTGGTGAGGTCGGCGCTCGCCCCGGGGGAGTTGACGAGGGTGTTGCCGAAGAGACCGTTGTCGGCGCTGTCGCAGGTGTCGTTCTGGGCCAGGTCGACGCGGTCCATGCGGCCGTCGTTGGTCACGTCGTTGTGGCATTGGGCCGCCACGTCCAGATCCGTCGAGGAGCCCGGGGAGGTGATGTTGAAGCCGGTGTCGACGGCACCGTTGTTGGCGGCGTCGCAGTCGCCCCGCTGGCCGATGACGCTGTGCTCCACCGCCCCGGCGTTGGTGACCTTGTTGTCGCAACGGCCGGAGACCCGGGTCTCGGACGTGGCTCCGGGCGAGAGGGGGCCCACGTCGGAGTCGATGCCCCCGTTGTTGGCGGTGTCGCACTCCTCCCGCTGGCCAATGGTGCTGTCGTGGACCGTGCCCTGGTTGGCCAGCTCGTTACCACACCGGCCCGCGACCGTGACGTCCACCGAACCGCCTGGAGAGTTGAACACCTCGGGGGCGTCGAGAGCGCCGGTGTTGGTCGCGTCGCAGTCGGCGGACTGATCGACGGCGCTGTTGGTCAGGTTCCCGTTGTTGCGCAGGTCGTTGTCGCAGCGGAGCGTGTACGTGGCGTCCGCCGAGCCTCCCGGGGAGCCGCTGACAGCGCTGCCGAAGAGACCGCTGTTGGAGCTGTCGCAGGCGTCGCTCTGGCCCAGGGTGACGCGGTCCATGCGGCCGTCGTTGCTCATGTCGTTGTGGCATTGGGCCGCCACGTCCAGGTCCGTCGAGGAGCCCGGGGAGTCATCGTCGAAGCCGCTGTTGACCTCGCCGGTGTTGAGCGCGTCGCAGTCGCCCCGCTGGCCGATGACGCTGTGCTCCACGGTCCCGGTATTGGCGACCGTGTTGTCGCAGCTGCCGACGATCCGGGTGTCGAGCGTGCCCCCGGGCGAGGAGTCCCCCAGGTCGGGGTTGAGCATGCCGGTGTTGGCGGCCTCGCATTCGCCCTGCTGGCCGATGCTGCTGTCGTGGACCGTGCCCTGGTTGGCCAAGTCGTTGCCACACCGGGCCTCGATCGTGGTGTCCGTCGAACCGCCTGGAGACAGGTCCACACCCGGGTCGTCGAGAGCGCCGGTGTTCGTCGCGTCACAGTCGGCGGACTGATCGACGGCGCTGTCGGTCAGCTTCCCGTTGTTGCGCAGGCCGTTGTCGCAGCGGGCCGAGAACGTGGCGTCCGCCGAGCCCCCCGGGGAACCGGTGATCTCGGGGTTGATCAGTCCGCTGTTGGCCGCGTCGCAATCCGCCGACTGACCGACGGCACTGTTGGTCAGCTCTCCCTTGTTGCGCAGATCGTTGCCGCAGTCGGCCGAGAACGTGGAGTCCGCGGAGGCGCCAGGGGAGTCCTCGATGAGGGGGTTGATCAGCCCACTGTTGGTTGCTTCGCACTGCGCGGACTGATCGATGGCGTTGCCGGACATCTTCCCCTTGTTGCGTACGGAGTTGCCGCAGCGGGCCGAGAGGCCGACGTCGGCCGAGGCGCCGGGGGAGTCGATGACCATGGGATTGATCGGCCCGCTGTTGGTGGAGGGACAGTCCGTGGCCTGCCGGACGGTGTTGCCGTCGCCCCCGGGACCGGCCGCGAGGGCGCTGTTGGCGGAGGCCAGCACCACCGCACACACCCCCGGAACCATCAACCACATCTTCTGCTTCATCGCCATCCGCCTCCATTGCCGTGCGGGGCCCGGTCCCTGACCCGGACATCATCGGGGCGCGGCGCCACCAGCCCCGCCCCACCGTCACCGGGATGGCTCAACGCCCCGTCCGAGGCCACCCCTTCGGCCCAACCCCGGGCGGTGAGGCCGCGAGTCATGTGGCCTTGCGAGGTGACGGCGGCAGGCCGTGGCCATGGATGAGCGTCCCGAGGATGCTGCTATTCTTGCCCAAATCGGACATTGGGGGTTGTGTGGCGGATACAGCAGCGATGGTGCGTCAGTGGCAGGCCCACACCCAGGCCGAGTTCGTGACTCGGGATGTGGATGCCACGATGCGGACCATGAGTGGCAACCCCGCCGTTCTGCATGTGCCCACGGGCATGGGCGGTACGGGCCTCGAGGGTGTCCGCTCCTTCTACCGGACGTGGTTCGTGGGACGCAACGCGGCCGACCTGAACATCGAGTCGGTCAGCCGGACGGTCGGCGACGTAACCGTCGTGGACGAGTTGCTGCTCTCGTTCACACATGACATCGAGGTCCCCTGGATCCTCCCCGGCGTGGCCGCGACGGGGAGGAAGGTCGACATTCCGGTGATCGCTGTCGTGGGATTCGAGGGCACCGCGGTCGCCTACGAGCACGTCTACTGGGATCAAGCCGCCGTGCTCGCCCAGGTCGGCCTACTGGACCGCGCCACCGTGGCGCGGCTGCCCATCGTCACGGCTCCGCGCGCTCTTCTGGACGGATCCCACCCCCTGAACCAACTCGCCCAGGCCGACTGACACCTGCCTGCCGGAGCCTCAGCCGGTGGCCAGCGTGCGGTCCAGGAGGGAGAGCAGCCGGTCCCAGTGGCGCTTCAGCCCGGCGGCGCTGAAGGCATCGGTGTCGGACATGGTGAAGCCGTGGATCGTGTCGGGGTAGATCTCGCAGGTGTGGCCGACACCTGCGGCATCCAGGGCCTGGTTGAGCTCACTGATGATGTCGGGCGACAAGTCGCCCTCGGCGAGGCCGAGATGGACTTCGGCCGTGAGCTCGGGCACGAGGCGGTGCGGGCTGTCGGGCGCGTCGGTGACCACGAAGCCGGGGTGGAATCCGACGACGGCGGCCACCTCGTCGGGGTGGGCCGCGGCGGTGCGCAGCGCCAAGAGGGTGCCGATGCAGTAACCGGTCACGGCGACCGGTCCGGCGCTGACCTCGGGCTGGGTGGTGAGGAAGGTGAGGTAGGCGTCGGCGTCGCGCAGGACACGTTCGGTGGTGATGTCCGCCTCGAGCAGGGGCATCAGCCGGCCGATGACCGCGGGCCGGACCTCTTCTCCGATGTGCTCGGGAAGTTCGATCACCGGTGCCGGGCCGTGCCGGTAGTAGAAGTTGGGGACGAGCACGTAGTAGCCGTGCCCGGCCAGCTCGCGGGCCATCTCCCGCAGTGCGGGGCGTACTCCGAAGGCGTCCGAGTACATCAGCACCCCCGGGTGCCGCCCGCCCCGGTCGGGGAAGGCGGCGAAGGCGTCGGCCTGGCCGTCCGCGGTGGGGATCCGCAACGTCTTGGTGGGCATGAATTCTCCTGTCGTGGTTGAGGTGTGAAACCTGTGATCAACACGACGGAGGCGGAGCCCGCGCGGCAGCGCAAGGTCCTCGATCGAAGAGCGGGCCCGCACCGGCCCGTACGGCGCTCAGAGGGGCACCGGGTCACCAATCCGTGCATGGCGCGATGCCGTCCCGGGATTCATGGCCACAACGTAGTCCACGGAACGGAGCCGACGCCAGCGCCCGGTTCCACAGGCCGGTTCGCGAGAATGACCTCGGCCATCAGCGGGCCTGGTCAGGTCTCGGGACCTCGGCGGCGGTGGCCGCACGGGCGCGCGGGCCCAGCTCCGCCACCAGGCCGGACAGGGTCTCGGGCCCTCCGCGATTGCTCAGTACGACATCGTGTCCAGCGGCAAGGAGCCCAGTCGAGCCTGGGCCCAGCCGAGCCTGGGTCCAGCTGGGTCACCCTCGCCCCGGGCGGCCGGTCCGCCCGGGGCGAATACTGGAGAAATGGAGCAGAACGTTGAGCTGGCAGACTTCCTCCGCACCCGCCGGGCCCGGCTGAGGCCTGAGGAGGCGGGCCTGGCCCGGGGCGTCGGCCCCCGCCGGGTGCCGGGGCTCCGTCGCGAGGAGGTGGCGCACCTGGCCGGTGTGAGTACGGACTACTACACCCGCCTCGAACAGGGCCGTCACCCCAACGTCTCCGAGGCCGTCCTGGACTCCGTGGCCCGGGCCCTGCGCCTGGACGACGACGAACGCGGCCACCTCTTCGACCTCGCCCGGCCCCGCACCTCCCGCACCCGGCGCCGCCGCCCGGAACGCCTGCACCGCGTGCGGCCCGAGGTCCATCAGATGCTGGACGTCCTGGGCGCCGTCACCCCGGCCTTCGTCGCCAACCACCGCCAGGACGTGCTCGCCGCCAACCCGCTGGCCCGTGCCCTGATCACCGACTGGGACGCCCTTCCCTACCGGGAGCGCAACTTCGCCCGCTACGCCCTTCTCGACCCCGCCGCCCGCGAGCTGTACACGAACTGGGACGAGGTCGCGGAGATCGTCGTGGCCAATCTGCGCCTGGAGGCCGGACGCCACCCCGACGACGCCCTGCTCAACGAACTCATCGGCGAGGCCATCGTGAAGGTGCCGGAGTTCAGCGCCTGGTGGGACAGCCACCGCGTGGCCCAGTGCGCCCACGACACGCAGCACCTCCACCACCCCGTGGTCGGCGAGCTCACCCTGCGCCACGAGACCCTGGCATTGCCGGCCGACCCGGACCAGGCGGTGTGCGTGTACACCGCCGAACCCGGTTCCGCCTCCGCCGAGGCCCTCGCCCTCCTCGCCAGCTGGAGCGCCCCCGACGCCCAGCGGGACGACCCTCGCACCTCACCCGCTGCGCGACGCGACAGCACGACCCGCCCGGATTGACATGCAGCCGCCTGACCTGCCCCGCCTTACCTGCACCGCATGATGTACGCCGCGGTGAGCACGCGGTGGCTCATCCGCCGGCAGCTTGCGGCGGACCACTCCGTGAAATGACACCCATGAGCCACGCCACCACCCCCGCCGACGGCCCCCGCGGCTCGGGCGGGCACCTGCGTCTCGTCTGGCCCCAGTGGCAGGGCGCCGGCGCGGCCGTCGTCGGAGAGCTCGCTCCCGAGTTCCCGCTCGACGTCGCCCGCCGTGGTTACACGGTCGGCACCGCGGTCCTCGAACCGGTGCTACAAGGGCTACCACGCGATGGCCGGCGCCGCGCTGACCGGCCACGGCGACCTCGTGGGTATCCAGTCCCTCGCCCCCGACGACCTGCGGGCCTCGAGCCGGCCCGTCCTGGACTGGCTCGCGGCCACCGGCTGCTCCCGTGTCGCCGTCCACTTCGACGTCGACACCGTCGACAGCAACGAGATCGGGCTCGGCTTGGTGCCCGGCGGGCTCACCAGCAGCCAAGTGCGGCGCCTCGTGGCCGACGTCGACCAGGCCGCCGAGGTTGTCGGCCTCACGACCGCCGAGTTCATCCCCCGGCAGGACATGCACCTGAAGCGACCCGCTTCGACAAGCGTGCCTAAGACTGACCGGCAAGTGGATCATTTGAGCCGTCGGGTGGCGGGGCGGCCGTCCCAGCGGTAGCGGTTGGTTGCTCGCCGGATCAACAACGTTGATGCAAGTGGGCATCGCGGCCCACGCCTTGACTACTCGTCGGATCGGGCGGTCCGAACAGCCAGGGCTTGAGATCCGCTCGTAGCCGGAGCCGTGGACCAGGGCGAGCACGACGTGCTCGAAGACGATGCGGTCCGCGGGGCCGGTGTCGGGCACCGGGAGGACGATGACCTCGCCGAAGGGTGCGCCCTGGTAGCCGCGGTCGATGCTGTGTACCGCAGCGCCGCGGGGTGGCCTCGATGATCTGTACCGTGACGACTTCGGGGCGGTCGGGCACGGTCAGCAGCCATGGCACGGGGAGGCTGCGGCCGGGGCCGGAACGTCCAGGAAGGTCTGCGAGCAGTGCGCCGGGAGTCTGCAGCCTCCCGGCGGAGCGCGGGGGTCAGCTCAGGCGGGCGTCGGCGTAGGCGGCCATCGCATCGCGCTGGTACTCGGCCAGGCCGTCGGCGACCTGGCCGTAGACCGCTCGCCACTGCGGGTCGGTGACATAGGTCTGGCCCAGTGCCTTGAACGCGGCCGCGTTCGGGGTCCACATCCGGCACAGGCCCTGGTACTGCGTGTCCACCTCGGCCTGCACGGCCGGGTCGCCCACTGGCGTGCCGGCCGCCATGAGTGCGGCCAGGCGCACCAGCAGCGCGGTCGCCTCCCGCTGCAGGCGTTCCTGGTCCTGCGCGGTGAGCGTGTCGGCGAACTGCTGGGACTGCTGCGCCTCCTGCGGCCACCGCTCGCTCGCCTGGTCGTGGTAGCGCGCGGCGTCGAACCCCTCGAACAGGTTCTCCGGGTGCTGCATCGTCGACATGCCGTCGTCCTTCCTGTCCTGCAACGTGGCGATGGTGCGGCTGACGGTGCGGGCCAGCGTGTCCAGGCGGTCCCGCTCGGCCACAAGCCGCAGGTGGTGCGCCCGAAGTGCGTCCACCTGGTCGACCTCCTCGGCCAGCACCGCCGCGATCTCGACCAGCCCCAGGCCCAGCTCCCGCATCACGAGGATCCGCTGCAGCCGCAGCAACTCGCTCTCCCCGTAGTAGCGGTAGCCGTTGGTCCCGACCGATGCCGGGGGCAGCAGGCCCACCTCGTCGTAATGGCGAAGTGTCCGCGACGTCACGCCCGACATCCGGGCCACCTCCGCGATCGACCAGGTCATCACCGTCTCCCATCCCGACCGGACTGTCCGGCCACACACGACCGTAGAAGTTGACCCAACGGCAAGGTCAACCTCCCGAACCACACGCGGGGACACCAAGCCGATGCAACCCTCCGTAGCAACGATCAGAACGCAACCACACCCCGTTGCAGGAAACCCACCGCAGTACGTGCTCCCAGGCAGCGCCAACTGCCGGTCGGTCTAAATCAGTGGAGCCGCACTCCTGTGTGCGGTTACGGTGCTCCCGCCCACCGTCACTCCGTCAAGGACACGCCGTTGTACACCAAGTGAGACCCCCAAGCGCTGATCCATCGTGCGTCGCACCTGTGCGCCGTGCGCCTTTTCGCTGCGGTCTTCTCACTGGAAGCGGTGTAACTCTGTGTCCAAGAACTGGGTGGTCGTGCCCACCTGCCTGCCGATCGTTCTCCGCCGTTGCCACAGGTGTGCCTTCGGGCGCTTCCTGGCGAACGGCACATTCCACGTCCATGCGAACCACGAGCTCGGCAACGCCTGTCTCCCCGCGCTGTCGCGTTCCGTACACCCCGAACTCCTGAACCCGCTGCACGACAACGGCCCCGGTCCGGTAGCCGGACTGCTCCCGGGCCCGGCCGTACGGCGCCGCGTGGTGGGTGTCTCGGGTCGAACCGATCGGCCGGCCTGGCAGTCGCCGTACGGCCCGCCGCCGCACCGCGCACACCGTGGCCGGTGGGCGCCTGTGCCGGGGGTGGCCAGCTCACAGTCCGCTGTGCGGCGTGGCTACCTGTGCGGCCGGTGCGAGTGATCGCCGAAGGCTTCGGCCGGCAGGCGCCCGCGCCCGCCTTTCGTCAGCTCCGGTCGGAGGCGTCAGAGGACGTCGTAGGTCAGGTGTGTCACGGTCGATGTCGAGGTCACGCTCCGCTGTACGAGTGTGCGCGGCGCGCCGCCGGTGAACAGTGGCGTCCCGGCGCCCAGGACGACGGGCGCGAGGTGCAGTGACAGCTCGTCGACCAGCCCGGCGGCGAGCGCCGCGCCGATCGTGGCGCCGCCGCCCATGAGGATGGCGTCGAGGTCCTTGCCACTCGTGGACGACGCCGCCTCGGCGCGTTCGCGCGCGGCGGTGACGGCGTCGGGCAGGCCGGTGGTGACGAACGTCCAGTCGAGGTCGGTGAGCCGCACCGACTCCGGCGGTGAGCTCGTCACGACGATGAACGCGGGCTTGCCGACCTCGCCGGCGCCGTAGCCGGTCGTGTCGTCCCAGCCGTTCGGCCCGTCGACGATGTCGAAGAGCCGGCGGCCGAGGACGACGGCGCCCGAGCGGGCGGTGGCCTCGCGCAGGATTCGGCGGTCGTCGGGGTCCTCGGAGAACGCCCAGGTGTGCAGGGCCTCGCCACCGGTGCCCAGACCGTTGTCCGGGCCGGGGTCGGGTCCGGTGACGAAGCCGTCGAGGGAGACCGAGATGTCTGCGATGATTCGAGTCATGTCAGGGCAGACTCGGTGGGCTGCCTGAACTCATCGCTCACGTGTGGAGCCTCCTCTCTCGGGCTGCGCTTGCGGGCTGCTCAGTCTCGATCGGCGGCGGAGCGAGCGTCGGCCGACGGCCACGGGGCCGGGTGCCGAAGTCGGGCATGCTCGGCTCGGCCACTTTCGGCGCCACTGACGATCACTCTGCGATCCTGGCGACCGCAACCGCATCGTCGCTCGGGAGACGCCCGCACATGAATACGCCACTATCGCCACCATCGCCGCTCGGAGCGGAGCGGACTGACGGTTCAGCCGTCCAGATCGGCGCCCTCGTTCCGCTGACTCGGCCTGGCTGGGTCGAGGCAGGCCAACACCTGCTCGCTGGACTTGAGTTGGCCGTTCACGAAGTCAATGACGGCGGCGGGATCGCAGGAAGACCGCTCGAGCTGGTGGTCCGGGACACCGCGGCTGATCCACAGCGGGCCGCGGCGGCCGTCGACGAATTGGCTCGTCTGGGCGTGGCCGCCTTGGCGGGGGAGTATCACAGCGTCGTCGCCCGCGCCGCTGCCGCCAGGGCCGACGCCCTCGGACTGCCGTTCCTCTGCTCGTCGGCGGTTCTCGACGCGCTCACCGAACGGCCGACGCAATGGGTCGCGCGCCTCGCCCCGGCGCAGTCCCACGGCTGGCGGATGTACGCGGACTTCCTCCTCGGCGCGGGTCACAGCCGCATCGCCATAGCGGCCCAGCCGAGTGTCTACTGGGCCTCCGGGACCCGCATTCTGCGGGACTACCTCGCGCCACGTGGCGGCACGGTCGTCGAACTCGACATAAGCTCGCTCACCCCCACGGCGGTGTGCGACGAACTCGTCGACCATCGCGCGACGGCCCTCCTGCTCCTGGTCGGCCACCCGGAACCGGCCGTGTCGATCGTCAAGGCCGTCCGCCGCGACGAGCGCCTCGCCGAGATGATGATGGGCGCTCCCGCCGGGCAACCGGAGTTCGCCGAGTGGGCGACGTTGCTGGGTGACGACGGCGCCGGGATCCCGTTCTTGCGGTATCTGCCCGAGCGCCTCGGCCCCCTCGGTGCACGAGTCGAGACGGCCCTCCGCGACCGGTCGGCCGAAGCGCCCTCCTTCGTCGCCTTCGAGGGCTACGACACGATCGCCGTCCTCGCCGAGGTGCTGCGCTCGCACGGCGTGGACCGGGCGCGCTTTGCCGAAGCCTGGCCGCGCGTCGCAGTCGAGGGCACCCGCGGGCAGATCCAGTTCTCCCGCACGCCGGGCATCAGCGTGTGGCAATGGGCTTGGACGCCCGTCCAGGTCGTTGACCGGGATCCGGCGGACCCCACGCGCTTTCGGGTCCTCCACGCCGGCTGAGCGAGCACGGAACAGGCTGGAGCGGCCCCGGTGATTTCGCAGCTGGTGGCGGTGCGCCATCGCCGTCCCGGCACCGCGACCACCGCCCACGGCACCCCCCGCGTCGCCCAAGTCGCCCCCGGCATCGCCCCGGAGGAGACCGCCCGCCGTCAGTCCTCGCGGAGGGCGGCGCGGCGCGGGGTCCCGGCGCGGGGTCCCGGCGAGGGTGCTCCTGGACAGCGGCAATGGCCATGGGGTACGGGTGGCCCATGCCTCCCACGTTGAGTTCAGCGAAAACACGCGTCGCGCTCCGCCAATCGGCCCGTATCTCCCTTGATGTGCTTCTGGTCCTCGTCATGACCACGGTGGTCCTGTGGGTCCTGGGCCAGATGTGGTCGGTGGTCTGGCCACTAGTAGTCGGCCTACTTCTTACGACACTGACCTGGCCGCTGGCGCGCTTTCTGCGTGGGCACGGGTGGCCGCCGGCTCTGGCCGCCTCGGTCGTGACCGTGCTGTTTCTTCTGGTCGCCACGGGCATCGTGGCGCTGATCGCGGTGCCGGTGGCGTCCCAGTCCGGCGAGTTGACCGACCGGGTGACCGCAGGCATCGAACAGGTGCGTGAATGGGCCTCCGGGCCACCGTTGAACATCAGCGATGCCCAGATCACCAAGGCCACGGACACCGCGGCCGACCGGCTGCAGAGCAGCGCCGGCAGCTTGGTCACCACCGTCGTCACGGGGGTGAGCACCGTGATCGATGGCCTGGTCACCACCGTCCTCGCGCTCTTCTTGATGTTCTTCTTCCTCAAGGACGGCCCGCGGTTCCTGCCGTGGCTCACCCGTCAGCTCCCCGGTCGGCTCGCCACCGACATCCCCGTGGTGGCCGAGCGGGGTTGGGCCACTCTGGGCGCCTTCGTGCGGTCGCAGGCGCTGGTCGGCCTGCTCGACGCCGTCTTCATCGGACTCGGCCTGTGGGCATTGGGAGTACCGCTGGTGCTGCCGCTGGCGGTCCTGACCTTCATCTGTGCGTTCGTACCCATCGTGGGGGCCTTGTTCGCGGGTGCGGTCGCGGTGCTCATCGCGTTGGTGTCCAACGGCACGACGGACGCGCTGATCGCGCTGGCGATCATCGTCGTGGTGCAGCAGCTGGAGGGCAATGTGTTCCAGCCGATGATCCAGAGCCGTGGGCTGGGTCTGCACGCGGCGGTCATCCTGCTGGCGGTGACGTTGGGCGGCAGCCTGGCAGGGATCGTGGGCAGTCTGCTCGCCGTCCCGGTCGCCGCGCTGATCGCGGTGGTCTGGAACTACCTGCGCGAACAGCTCAGCGACCCGCGGGAGGAGCTGGAGGGCAACGAGCAGCCTGTCGTGTCGTAAACCCTCGGTGTCGGCGCCGACACCCAGTCGGCGCCGACACCGAAAACGCGTCGGGCGCGGTCCGCAGGGCGGCGGCGCATGCGGTCCGCCGGGCCGTGCGCATGCGCGCCAGCCGCCCGGCCGTGCTGCCGGGCATGCGGTCGGGCGGGCGGGGTACTCGGCAGACACACGTCGGATGAGGAGTACTTCGCATGATTTTCGGCATTGTTGGCATCTGCGTCCTCCTGGCCGTGCTGGCCTTCCTGGTCCCGCGCCTGTCCCGGCACCCCGAACGGGGCACCCAGCGCACCCTGGGCGCCGGATCACGCGCCGGTGGCAAGGCCCCCGGCATCCTGGGGCGGATCCTCAGCAAGCCCTTCCGCAGCAGTTCCAAGGCGGTCGGCCGCAGCGGCTCCGCCGGCCGGCGGGCCCGGGGCCGCATGCCGTTCTGACAGGAGTCCGGGGTCCCGACGGCTCAGTGACCGCGGAACGCCTCCTCCAGCCACCAGGCCCCGTGATCGCCGATCACCTTGGCATCGATGAGCAGTGGCGCGGATCGTGGTCCGGCAACCCAGTCCTCGACGGCCTTCAGGTCCGCGGGCGTGCGTACGGTCACCGCTTCGAAGCCGTAGCCTCGCGCCACGGCGGCGATGTCCGTCGGCGGGAACTCGACCGTGTCGAGCGGGTATCCACCGGGCTTGAAGTGGTGCACCTCCGCTCCGTAGGCGTCGTCGTTGTAGACGACGACCACCATCGGCAGTCCGAGGCGGCGCACCGTGTCGAGTTCGGCGGCGCCCATCAGCGCACCGCCGTCGCCGAGCGCGGCCACGGGCAGCCGGTCCGGCCGGGCCAGCGCCGCCCCGATGGCCGTGGCGAGGCCCAGGCCGATCGACTGGAACGCCTGGGTGAAACAGAGGCTGTTGTGGTCCGGCACGGACAGGTACATGGTCGGGTAGCCCATGAAGTTTCCGGAGTCCACGCCCATCACCCGCTCGGCCGGGAGGATGTCGTCGAGCGCGATGCTCAGCGTCCTCGGGTCGATGCGTTCCCGGCCGCTCTCGTCCTCGTACGGCACATCCCGCCACCGCACCCGTGCGGCGATGGCCGCCCCGATGTCAGCGGTGCGGTAGCCCTGCCGTTGCCGTCCGGGCCTGTTGAGCACCTGCCGGGCCGTGAGTTCCACATCGCCGGTGACACCGAGGTGCACCTCCCGGTGCGCACCGAGCGCCGAGGCGTCGTCGTCGACCTGTACGACGGTCGTGTCCGGGCCGATCAGCCGACCGTGGCGCATCGTCCACATATTCAGCGCGCAGCCCCAGCCCACGATGAGGTCCGCCCCCTGGATCAGCTCTGCCGTCAGGGGGGACGAGAAGCCGCCGGACACGTCGAGCGACCACGGGTCGTCGTGGAACAGCCCGCGGGCGACGGCCGACGTGGCCAGCAGCGCGCCGTGGCGGTCGGCGAGCGCCGCCAGGGCATCTCGGGCGCCGATCGCACGCGAACCCCGGCCGGCCACGAAGACCGGACGCCGGGCCCGCTCGAGCACCTGCGCCAACGCCGCCACGTCGTCCTCCACCGGCTCGACACCGGTCCGTTCGGGCGGCGGCGCGGCCACGGTCGGCGCCTCGTCGGGCACGTCCAGCGTCTGCACATCCAACGGAAGGTTGAGCAGCACGGTGCGCCGTTCGTGCAGGGCCCGCCGCACCGCGGCGCATGCCTGCTCCACCGCGTCCTCCGCAGATGTCACACGCGCGGTGACCGCGCCCACCGCGTGCGCCAGCGCCGCTTGGTCGACGGAGAAGTTGGACGTCGGCTCGGTGGCTTCGGCCGCCAGTACGAGGAGCGGCGTACGGCTCTTGGCCGCCTCGCCGATACCGGTGATGGCGTTCGTCAGACCGCACCCCTGATGCACGCTCAGCGCGGCCACCGTGCCGCTCATCCGCGCGTAGGCATCGGCCATGGTGGCCGCGCCACCTTCATGGCGTGCGGCGACGAACCGGGAACCCGCCGCCACCATGGCATTGGTCAGGTGGAAGTTTCCCGAGCCGACCACGCCGAATACATGGTCGACACCTGCCGCGGACAACGCCCGGCCAACGGCTTCCGCGACCTTCATGAGCGCTCCACCAGCGCGAGCACCCGCGCCGGAGCCCCGGACCCGGTGACGATGGGCAACGGCCCCGCGATGATGACGGCGCCGGTCGGTGGCAGCGCCGAGAGATTCCGCAACTGCGTCAGCCCGTACTTGTCACTGCCCATGAGATAGGAGTGACACGGGAAGGCCGGGTCGAACGACGGCGCCTGTCCGGCGTCGGTGCCCACCGTTTCGACCCCGAGCCCGATCACCGGCGACTCCTCCGCCACCCACCGGGCGCATTCCGGTGACAGACCAGGCGTGTGCGGGCCGCTCGCGTCGGCGTTGAGGAACGGCTCCTGCGCATGCGAACGGGCGTCCCACCCGGTCCGCACCAGCAGCCAGCCACCTTCGGGCAGCGGCCCGTTCTCGGCCTCCCATGCCTTCACATGCGCCACCTCGACGAGGAAGTCGGGGTCCGCCTCCGCCTCGGCGGAGAAGTCCAGCACGGCCGCAGGTGCGATCAGCCGCCCCGCCGGCACCGACGCCACGTCGGTGAGGTCCTTCCCGGTGACCCAGTGGTTCGGCGCGTCGAAGTGGGTGCCCGTGTGCTCGCCACTGCGGAAGTTGTTCCAGTACCAGGCCGGTCCCCGGTCGTCGTACCTGCTGATCTCCTCCAGCTCGAACACCGCGGTCTGGCCGAACTCGGGGGGCAGCTGGATCACCGGCGTGGAGGACGACAGGGGCGAGGTGAGGTCGACGACCTCGATCGCCCCACTTCGCAACCCGGCGGTCAGGGTGGCGAGGACGGATTGGGGGGACATGACGGCCTCCTGCACATGAGGGCTGATCGTGTGCCGTACATCAATGCGTCACTGCAGGTCGTAGGGGCCTGGCGGGGTCCGCAGGTGTGCAGGGACTCTACCCGAGTGATCATCACTGGGGTATCAGGCGACGCGGAAGGGTGACGACAGCTCGTATCGGCGGCGTGTCTTGCGTTTGCTGGTGTGCCGTCGTGTCAGCCGGAAACGAAGGTGGCCGCCCCGGACTTCCGGGGCGGCCTGGGCCGGGGGGAGCCGGGCTCCCGGGGTGGCCCCGCGGGTTCGTGATGGTGCGGGTCTACTTCTGGCTCATGGCCGTCCGGGCGGACGCGGAGGTGGAGGCGGCCGGTGACTGGGCGCCGCCCGCTCCGCCGAGCCACTTCAGGCCGTCGAGGAGGAAGCGGTTCTGTGTCTCGCTCGCGAAGGTGGACGACAGGGCGGTGTTGGTGTCGTAGTCCATCGCGTTGTGGCCGAAGTTCGCGTACAGCATCTTGTAGTTGCTGTTCGTCCACAGGATCGGGTAGTAGCCGCTGTACCAGGTCTGGTTGGGGTCGGTGCCGAGCGGGAAGCTGCTCGGGTCGACGGAGGCCAGGATCTTGATGGCAGGGTTCTGCCGCAGGTCGTTGGACCAGCTGTACCACTCGCTGACCGACGAGGTGAAGGTGGCGGGCAGGGCCTTGGTGGACGGGTGGGTGCGGTCCTCGACCTTCAGGGTGGCCGTGGTCGGTCCCCAGGTGTTGGACTTGAAGTTGCCGGTGCCGAGGAACTCGTTGTGATACCAGGGCCAGCTCTGCGCCTCGGTGGTGAAGGCCGCCACGTGGAAGCCCATCCAGGCGCCACCGCCGCGCATGTAGCGCTCGAAACCGGCACGTTGGGCGGAGGTCTGCGGCAGGTCGTCGAGGAAGAGCACGACCTTGTACTCGTCGACCCCGCCGTCGGCGAGCAGGTTCCAGTTGTTGCTCGCCGTGTAGGTGAAGCCGTTCTGCGCGGCCTGCTGGGGGAACCACTCGTTCGCTTCGTGGACGAAGTTGATGTGGGCGGCGTCCCACGTTCCGTTGTACAGGGCCAGGACCTTGAACGGGGCGGCCGCGCTGCGCGCCGTCGCGTGGACGGGGGCGACCGCCAGGCCCAGCAGCGTGGCCAACAGCACCAGCAGCCGTAGGGCCACGGATGCCGTCCTGGGCGATCCGATGTCTCTGCTCTTCTGCATGTGCGCTCCTCGCTGACGGATGTTGCCGCTGTCACGGGTGGGGGATCTGGACACCGACGGCCAACGCCGACACAGCTGCGGAGCGGGTTTGTCCACCATCGCAGAGGCACGGCTTTTCGCAGACGGGCGATGGGTGAAGCTAAAGGTCTGAACCAGACACGTCAAGAGATGAAGCAAGAAGAGCGCCCACGGCGAGGTTCGCCTGAAGAAGTCGAACGCGGCCTATGTCGCGCCGTGGGCCTTCTGCCGCCGCCCGGCCGGGGTCCGCTCAGCGCTCCAGGATGCGGTCGACGTCGGCCATCTGCCCGGCGGTGAGCGGCCCCTTCGCGATGGCACCCGCGTTCTCCTCGGCCTGGGCGACCGTACGGAAGCCGGGGATCGGGATCGTCCGCGGGCTGCGGGCCCAGATCCAGGCGAGGGCGCCCTGGGCGAGGGTGCGGCCGTCGCTGGTGAGGATGGACCGCAGGGCGTCGACGCGCTGGAGCCAGGCCGGGTCCGCGCCCGTGTTCGCGAGGAAGCCCGGCAGCCAGGCGGGGGGCGCGTTGCGGATGTCCGCGTGGTCCAGGGCGCGGCCGGTGGTGTGTTTGCCGGTGAGCAGTCCCATGGCGAGGGGGCTGCGGTTGACGCTGGCGAGGTCCGACTCGGCGCAGAGGGCGAGGATTTCGGGCGCGTCCTGGAGGATGTTCAGGCGGTGCTGGACGGCCGCGCAGTGCGGGCCCTGGGCGAAGACGGCGGCGCGGGCGGGGTCATCGGTGCTCCAGGCGTACGCGCGGATCAGACCCTCGGCCACCAACTCCTCGCAGGTGTCGCGCAGTTCGGCGGCGCGCTCGGGGTCGGCGTCGGAGATGTGGAGCTGGTACAGATCGACGTGGTCCGTGTTCAGGCGCCGCAGGGAGGCGGTCAGGGCGCGGCGCAGGTGTTCCGGCGAGTCGTCCTGCCCGTCGCAGACGCGGGTCCGCTCGTCGAAGAGATTGCCCCATTTCGTCGCGATGACGACGTCGGAGCGGTGCTTGCCGAGGGCACGGCCGAGCAGGCGTTCGCTGTGGCCGGTGCCGTACGCATCGGCGGTGTCGAAGAAGGTGACGCCGAGGTCGAGTGCCCGCTGAATCGCCCGCACGGACTCCTCGTCGTCGACCTTGCCCCAGCCCAGGGGCTGTCCGTCGGCGGTCTGCCACTCACCGCCGATGGCCCAGCAGCCGAAGCCGAGAGCGCTCACTTCGATGCCGCTGCGGCCCAGTGTTCTGTTGTGCTCCGTGGTCTCCATGCCCGGGGACAGTAGGAGTTGGAGCGCACACGAAGGCAAGCCCTTACGGCATTGCCTTCGTGTGCACGAGATTGCCTTCGGGTGCGCCCGTGCCTCAGATGACTCCCTGGGCCATCATCGCGTCCGCGACGTGGCGGAAGCCCGCGGTGTTGGCGCCGAGCACATAGTCCTCGGCGTCACCCCCGTAGATCTCGGCGGAGGCGCGGCACTGGGCGTGGACCTGCCGCATGATGCCGGCGAGCTGGTCCTCGGTGCGCTCGAAGGTCCAGCGGTCGCGGGAGGCGTTCTGCTGCATCTCCAGCGCGGAGGTGGCGACCCCGCCCGCGTTGGCCGCCTTGCCCGGGCCGAAGAGGACCCCCGCGCCGCGGAACACCTCGACCGCCTCGGGTGTGCACGGCATGTTCGCGCCCTCGGCCACGGCCAGCACACCGTTCTTCACCAGCGCGCCGGCGTCCTGCTGGTGCAGCTCGTTCTGGGTCGCGCACGGCAGGGCGATCTCGCACGGCACGTCGAACACCGATCCCCGGTCGGAGAAGACGGCGCCCGGCTTGGCCTCGGCGTAGGCGGAGAGCCGCTCCCGGCGCACCTCCTTGATCTCCTTGAGCAGGGCCAGGTCGATCCCGTTCTCGTCGACCAGGTAGCCGGAGGAGTCGGAGCAGGCCACCACGAGGCCGCCCAGGGCGTGGACCTTCTCGATGGCGTACAGGGCGACGTTTCCGGACCCGGAGACCACGACCCGGCGTCCGTCGAAGCCCTGACCGCGGGTGGCGAGCATCTCCTGGGCGAAGAAGACCGTGCCGTAACCGGTGGCCTCGGTACGGGCGTGTGAACCGCCCCAGCCGACCGGCTTGCCGGTGAGCACACCGGCCTCGAAGCGGTTGGTGATCCGCTTGTACTGGCCGAAGAGATAGCCGATCTCACGGCCGCCCACGCCGATGTCTCCGGCCGGCACATCGGTGTGCTCGCCCAGATGCCGGTACAGCTCGGTCATGAAGGACTGGCAGAACCGCATCACCTCGGCCTCCGAGCGGCCCTTGGGATCGAAGTCCGACCCGCCCTTGCCGCCGCCGATCGACAATCCGGTCAGCGCGTTCTTGAAGATCTGCTCGAAGCCGAGGAACTTCACGATGCCGAGGTTGACGCTGGGGTGGAAGCGCAGGCCGCCCTTGTACGGCCCCAGGGCGCTGTTGAACTCCACCCGGAACCCCCGGTTGACCCGCACCGTTCCCTGGTCGTCCACCCATGGGACCCGGAACATCAGCTGTCGCTCGGGTTCGCAGAGCCGCTCCACGATCCGGGCGTCCGCGTACTCCGGATGTGCCTTGAGCACGGGGCCTATGGCGTGCAGGACTTCGTGGGCCGCCTGGTGGAACTCCGCTTCCCCGGGGTTCCGGCGGCGGAGGGTGTCGTAGACGGCTTCGATCTGGGCACTGACGTCCATGTGGTGTCTCTCTGTTCAGGTGTGGGCGAGCCGGGTGTGGATCCGTGGGTCGTGCGGGTGCCGCGCCCAGATTAGGGGCTGGGGGCGGACCAGCCGATCGGGGCGCCGCGCAGGGCGGCCACGAGGCGGGTGGCCGCCTCGTCCTCGGTACGTCCGATCTTGATGAGGCCGAGGATGTCCCGCGGATCGAACAGCGCGCTCCACACCTACAGGGTCTCGTCCCCGAGATCCCCTAGACCGGGTTCCCGGTGGTCTGCCGAGAGAGTGTCGCGGAGGTCAGAACGCGTAGCGACTCACCTTCTCCGGGTGGATGACGACACGGACCCAGTCCTCGGCCAGGATCCCGGCGAGGTCGTCGGCGCGGGCCGGGTCGTCGAGGTCCCAGTAGCGCGCCGCCAGACGGGCGGCCAGGTCGTGTGCTCCGTCGGGTTCCACCGTGGTGCGGCCGGCCACCGACAGCCAGCGCTCGCGTTCGCCCACCGGGGCGGCGACGACGATCGAGGCGCGGGGGTCGCGGCGCAGGCGCCGCACCTTGAGCGTGTCCGGGCCCGTGAAGAGCTGGACCGTGCCCTCGGCGGTGGCCTCGAACCACACCGGCCGGGGCTGTGGCGGAAGCGGGCCCCCGGCCACGGACAGGAACCCGTACAGGGGGCGCCGGAGGAACTCGAGGTCCTGGGCGGTCAGCGAAGTGGCGTCGGTGCTCATCACGGCCCTTCCGATGAGTGAGGGAATGGTTTCGAGGTCGTTGAACGAGGCGTCGGCTCGTTCTGATCGGGTGGTCAGGGCGATGGCCCGGCAGCCCGGCCGCCGCTAGGCGGTCATCGCCCCCAGGCTCCCGCCGCCGCGGCCCGTACGACGTAGTCCTCAAAGGTCCGGGGCGCCCGTCCCAGGACGGTGGCGAGGTCGTCCGTCGTCCCGGCGAGCAGCCCGCGTTCCATCAGTACGAACATCTCGGCGACGTGGTGGGCGTCCTCCTCGCCCACGCCCTCCTCGACCAGAGCCGCGGTGTACTGGGCGGGGGAGACCTGCCGGTAGGCGATGGGCCGCCCGGACGTCCGGGAGATCAGCTCGACGGCCTCGCCGAAGGTGAGCGCGCGCGGCCCGGTCAGCTCGTAGATCCGTCCGGTGTGCCGGTCGGGCTCGGTCAACACCGCGGCCGCGGCGTCGGCGACGTCCTCCGCGTCGATGAACGGCTCGGGGACCGTGCCGGCCGGGAGCGCCAGCTCCCCGGCGACCAGCGCGGCGTGGAAGACGTCCTCGTCGAAGTTCTGGGCGAAGTTCGACGGCCGTAGAACGGTCCACTCCAGCGCCGAGCCACGTACGGCATCCTCGGCCGAGCGCATGTCGAGGCCGAACGAGGAGTCGCCCCAGGTGTCGGACCCGCGCCCGGAGAGCAGGACCAGCCGCCGCACCCCGGCGGCCTCGGCCCGGGCCACGAACTCGTGCACCGGGCCCGGTACGCGCGGGGCCACCACATAGGCGACGTCGACACCCCGCAGGGCCGCGTCCCAGCCGCCGGGGTCGGACCAGTCGAACCGTGTCCGGCTCGATCGGGAGGCGGCCCGCACCGGTGTTCCGCGCAGCCGCAACCGGGCGAGGATCCGCCGGCCCGTCTTGCCGGTCGCGCCCAGGACGAGAGTGGTGTCGTTGCTCATAAGGCCGATTGAACACGGCCGACTCGGACGAACCCATGGGCAAAAAGCCGGATCACCTGTGTATGCGTCTAAAATCGCTGAGGTGGACGCCTTCAGTGACCTGATCCGCGGGGTGCGAGCCCACGGCTCGTTGTTCGGCAGCTCGACCCTGTCGCCGCCCTGGGCACTGCACTTCGTGGACGGCGCGCCACTGACCCTGTGCAGCGTCCTCACCGGGGCGGGCTGGATCGTGTCGGAGCACGGTCCGCCCGAGCCGCTGCGCGCCCGCGAGACGATCGTCGTGCGCGGCCCCGCCACGTTCACCTTCGTCGACGAGGTCGGCACCCGGGCCGAACCGATCGCGTGCGGCGAGCACTGCGCGACGCCCGAGCAGGGCGGGACCCGGCACCGGCGTGGCTGGAACGACTCCGGCGGGGGCGCCGGCGGGAACTTCGACGACGGCCGTGGTGCCACGACCCTGATCGTCGGCGCCTATCCCGTGCGCGGCGAGATCAGCCGCCGACTGCTGGACGCGCTGCCCGTCGTGCTGCGCGTGGACGCCGGGGGCACGGCCGACCCCGTGCTGGACCACCTCGCCGCCGAGGTCGCCGTCGACACACCGGGCCAGCAGGTCGTGCTCGACCGGCTGCTGGACTGGATGCTGGTCTGCACGCTGCGCGAGTGGTTCGACCGGCCCGGCGGCGAGCCCCCGGCCTGGTGGGCCGCCCAACGGGACCCGGTGGTCGGCGACGCGCTGCGCCTGCTGCACGCCGAACCGGCGGCACCCTGGACGGTCGCCGCGCTGGCCGAGCGGACCGGAGTGTCGCGTTCGACGCTGGCCAAGCGGTTCGCCGATCTGGTCGGCGAGCCCCCGCTGACCTACCTCACCCGCTGGCGCATGACGCTCGCGGCAGACCTCCTGGTCGAGCGGAAGGCCGCGACCATCGCGGACATCGCCCGCACGGTGGGCTACTCCGACCCGTTCGGATTCAGCGCGGCGTTCAAACGGGTCCGAGGCGCCAACCCCAGCGAATTCCGGCGCACCGCGACGACGTCATAGCGCCGCGACCATGTCATAGCGCCGCGACGACGTCCCAGCGCCGCGACGATGTCATAGCGCCGCGACGATGTCATAGCGCCGCGACGATGTCATAGCGCCGCGACGATGTCATAGCGCCGCGACGATGTCATAGCGCCGCGACGTCCAGCACCAGCTTGCCCGTGGTCGTCCCCGCCTCGATCCGGCGGTGCGCTTCGGCAGCCCGTTCCAGCGGCAGAGCCTCGACCTGCACCCGCAGCTCTCCCTCGGCCGCGGCCGCCACCGCACGGCGCAGCGCCCGGCCCGCCTCGTCGGGGTGGGCGGCGGCGAAGGCGGCCAGATTGAAGCCGGAGACGGTCTTGTTGCTGAACCACAGTTCGTTGGCCGGGACGCCGACGTCCTCGGCGCCCGAGGCATTGCCCATGACCACCAGGCGTCCCATGGAGGCCAGCCGGTCCAGGCTCGCCCGGCGGGTGGGGCCGCCGACCATGTCGACGACGATGTCGAACTGACCGGCGTCGGCGAGCCGGTCGCGGAGGATCACCTCGTCGTAGCCGAAGCCCTTCGCGGTGTCGATCTTGGCGGCGCTCCCGACCGTACCCACCACGCGACCCGCGCCCAACAGACGGGCCGCCTGGCCGAGTTGGCTGCCCACGCCGCCGGCGGCGGCGTGCACCAGGACGCTCTCGCCCGGAGCGATGCGGGCCACCCGGTCGAGCACCAGGAAGGCGGTGGTGCTGTTGGACGGCAGAGCCGCGGCCGTGCCCATGCCGATGTCCAGGCCGTCCAGCGGGGCGACCAGGTCGGCCGAGGTGACCGCCACCTCGGCGTAGCCGCCGGAATCGACGATCGTCAGGGCGGCCACCGGCCGGCCGGGCCACAGATTCTCGACGCCCTCGCCGACGGCACGGACGTATCCGGCAACCTCGATGCCCGGTACGAAGGGCAGCGGCACATCGACCACGCCGCGCCGGTAGAGGACCTCGGCGAAGTTCGCACCCGCGTAGGCCACGTCGATGGCGACCTGGCCCGGCCCCGGGGCGGGGATCGGCACCGTGCCGACGCGGAGCACCCCGGCGTCGCCGAACTCGGGGATGGTCACTGCCTTCATCTGCGTGTCATCGCTGTTCATGGCAGTGATGCTGCCGCTCGGTCAGCGGGTCGGGCAGTGTCCGTTCATCCTGGGTGTGCCACCACCAGGCTGCGCCGCCGCATCAGCTCCTCCAGCCGCTGCTGGGTGTTGGTGCCCGGGCGGGGGTTGTGCAGGATCAGATGGTGCCCGGGGTGCTCGGGCAGCGGCAGCAGCGTGGCGTCGAAGACCAGGGTCCCGGCCGTGTCGTGGTCGACGGCCTTCACCGCACTGGTGTGCTCGGCCACGTCGTGGCGCGCCCACAGCTCCGCGAACTCCGGGCTGACCGCGGCCAGGTCGCCGGCGATGCGGTCGAACTCCGGATCGTCCGGGTAGTGTGCCGCATCGGCCCGGAAGCCGGCGGCCACCTGGGGCGCGGTCTCGGCCCAGTGCCGGTGCAGCGCCCGGTAACGGGTGTTGGTGAAGAACGAGACCAGGCAGTTGTGGTCGGTCTCGCCGTAGCCGAACACCTCCCGGGCCATGTCGTTGACCGCGGTGAAGTTCCAGTGGCGGTCGCGTACGTAGCCGGGCCGCGGCAGCCAGGAGTCGAGCAGCCGTCGCAGCTCCGGCGAGGTGGGCACGGCGGGCGCGGGCACGTCGCGCGGCGGGTTGAGCCCGGCCAGCCGGTACAGATGCGCGCGTTCGGCCGCGTTCAGCAGCAGCGCGCGGGCGATGGCGTCGATGACCTCCTCGGACACCGTGATGTCGCGCCCCTGCTCCAGCCACGTGTACCACGACACCCCGACCCCGGAGAGCACCGCGACCTCCTCGCGCCGCAGCCCCGGGGTGCGCCGCCGGCCGCCGTCCGGCATGCCGACGTCGGCCGGCGAGACCCGCGCCCTGCGGCTGCGCAGGAACTCCCGCAGCTCGGCGCGGCGGCGGTCACGGGACAAGGAGGTGCGAGCACTGGCCATGAGACAAACCCTAAGGCCGCTTCTCCGCTTCTCCGCCGGATGAGAACGGTTTACGGGTGACCGTCGTCGCCGACCGCACCTCGCCGGACACCGTGTCCGCGGTGGCGGGGGCGCTGTGGGAGTGGTCGCCGGCGGCGTGCGGCCGTGCCCCAACTGGAGCCGGTACGGGTGGGGTCGCGGCTCGCACACCACGGAAACGTCCGGCTGGAGGCCGAGACCGGCACCCGCCTGGTGCGCGACTACGGGCACGGCGGCTCGGGTTTCACCCCGTCCTGGGGCTGCGCACAGGAAGCGGCGCGACCGGTCGCCGAGGTGGTGGGCGCGGGCCCAGCGGTGTGCCCGTGGGGGAGCGGGCCGCCGGGTGTGCATCCCGGCGGCCCGCTCCCCCCCACCCGCTCCAGGCGTCAGGAGCAGGTCTTGCGCAGTTCGCGCTTGAGGACCTTGCCGGTGGGGCCGAGGGGCAGGGCGGTCATGAAGACCACCTTGCGCGGGTACTTGTGCCCGCCGAGCCGTTCCCGGGACCAGACGATGACCTCCTGGGCGGACGGGACGCGCAGGTCGGCCCGGAGCACCACGGCGGCGCACACCTCCTCGCCCCTGACGTCGTCGGGCACTCCGACGACCGACACCTCGGCGATGGCCGGGTGCCGGGCCAGGACCTCCTCGACCTCGCGCGGGTAGACGTTGAAGCCGCCGCGGATGATGAGGTCCTTGCCGCGGTCGACGATGACGAGGAAGCCGTCCTCGTCGACCATCCCGAGGTCGCCGCTGCGCAGCCATCCGTCGACCAGCGCGGCCCGCGTGGCCTCCGGGTCGTCGAGGTAGCCGTGGAACACGTTGTGCCCGCGGATGACGACCTCGCCCACCTCGCCGTCGGGCAGTGGCACGATCCGGTCCGTGGCGCGGGTGTCGGCGACGGCGATCTCCACGCCCCACACCGCGTGCCCGACCGTGCCGGGCCGCCGCCCGCGGCCGTGTTCGTTGAACGTCGCCGCGGGCGAGGTCTCGGTGAGTCCGTAGCCCTCCAGGATCACCGTGTCGTACGCGGCCTCGAAGCGCTCCAGCAGCGCCACGGGCAGGGCCGCGCCGCCCGAGACGGCGACCCGCAAATGCGCGGGCCGGCGGGGGTCCGTGGCGGCCGCCTCGGTGAGCGCGTGGTACATCGTGGGCACGCCCATGAACACCGTGACGTTCTGGCCGACCATCAGGTCCAGCGCACCGGCCCCGGTGAACCGCGGCGTGAGCACGAGCGCCGCGCCGACCCGCATCGTGGCGTTGAGCGCACCGGTCTGACCGTAGCTGTGGAACAGCGGCAGACAGCCCAGGACCACGTCGTCCGGCACCATGCCGATCAGGTCGTACGCCAGCACGGTCGCGTTCATCACCAGGTTGAGGTGGGTGAGCTGGGCGCCCTTGGGCCGGCCGGTGGTGCCGCTGGTGTACAGGACCGCGGCGATGTCGTCGGCCCGGGTCGGTTCGATGGTCTCGAGCCGGCCCTGCCCGGTGACGACGTCCAGCACCTTGATGCCCGCCTCGGCGGCCGCCGGTTCTGCCACGGCCAGCAGCGGGCCGCCCGCGATGACGGCGACGGCGCCGCTGTGCCGCAGGATGTACACCACCTCCTCGCAGACGAGCAGAGCGTGCACCGGCACCACGGTGGCGCCGAGCGCGAGGACGGCGTAGTAGGCGCGGGGGAAGTCGATGCCGTTGGGCAGCATCAGCGCCACCCGGTCGCCGCGACCCACCCCGCAGGCGCGCAGCTCCGCCGCGAAGGCCGTGACGTCGTCCCACAGTTCGCTGTAGGTGAGCCGGATGTCGCCCTCGACGATCGCGAGGCGGTGCGGATGGCGGCGGGCGGAATCGCCGAGGATGGCGGCGACACTCAGCATGGCGTCTCCCCTGAGGGCCGAGCGGTGGATGCCGTGGATTACGACGGGCCCAGAATCAGACATCGCCGCTGGTCCCAACCATGTGCGGGTGCCCACCCTTGGCCGCCGCGACATGGGCACGGGCCCTTGCGCGGCGCTCCTCGGCCAGGGCCACGGGGGAGCCGGGCCCCGGCCTGCGGCCCCACACCGACATCAGGGTCGGGGCGATCACATCGTGGCCGGGGTCAGCTGGCGCCTGAACGCCGTCTCGCCGTAGCGCAGGCAACCCAGCACCAGCCGGGTGTGCACGATGTCGAACGGAGCCTCGTTGAACAGCGGTTCGGCGTCGGGGGAGCTGCGCACGAAGCGGATGCCCGGCCGGCCGCGCACGGCCGCGCCGGAGAGCCGGACATCGGTGACCACGACCTCACCGGCCGGGCCCACCGTATCGGCCGCCCACCGCGCCAGGCCGGAACCCGCGGCCCCCAGTAGCAGCACACGGGAGCCGCGCCGGACGCCGAGGCGCGCCAGCAGCCGGGCACTGCGGTCGTCGTACGCCCGGACGAGGCCCGGCGGGCACAGTCGCCGCCGCCCGGGCGGGCATGCCTCCGTGGGCCCGCGTCTGCCGGGGCATCAGTGGTCTCCCTCGCCCGGGATGTCGTACATGTGGAAGGCGAACCGGGACACCAGCTCGCGGCAGAACTCGACACCGCGCACGGAGTTGCCGCGCCCGTCGAGCCGGGGAGACCATACGCACACGCCCATCACCTGCGGGATCACCACCATCAGGGCGCCGGAGACACCGCTTTTCGCGGGCAGTCCGACGGTGTACGCGAACTCCACGGAGGAGTCGTACAACCCGCAGGCCGCCATCATGGCCAGACAGCGGCGCACCGAGACCGCGGAGACGACGCGCTCGCCGGTCACCGGATTCCGCCCGCCGCCCGCGAGAGTGGCGGCGGCGCTCAGCGCATGGGTGTCGAGCTGGATGGAACAGCACGTGAGGTAGAAGGAGAGCGTCTCCTTCAGCCCGGTGCCGGGCGGCAGCGCGTCCAGCTCTCGCAGCCAGTGGCTCAGGGCGATGTCGCGGACCAGGGTGCTCTTCTCGGAGTGGAGGCCCTCCTCGTCGAACTCGGGCGCGGTGGTGCCGCCGTACAGCCGCCGCCAGGTGTCCAGGACCCGGGCGAACCTGGTCTCGGGGTCGTGCCGCGGCTCCAGCAGCGAACAGGTCGTGATCGCCCCGGAGTTGGTCATCGGGTTGGGCGGGCGCCCGTCAGGGGTGAGCGTCGGGGCGGCGAATCCGTGCCCGCCGGGCTCGTGGCCGACGTGCTGATGGACCACCTCCGGACCGTGTTCGTCCAGCGCCATCAGGTAGTTGACCGGTTTGCACACCGACTGGACGGCGAAGGGGGTACGGGAGTCGCCGACGGAGAACCGCTGCCCGCCGACCGTGCACACCGACACGGCGAACCGGTCGGGACCGGCCTGGCTCGGGGCCGGCAGGTGTCCGGCCACCCGGCCCCGCCGGTCGGGCAGCAGACGGCGGTGGATATCGGCGACGGCCGCGGTGAAGCCGTCGAAGTCGGTGCCGACCGCGTCGCGCCCGGCGGGGGCGGCGAGGGTGTTCCGCCGGGGCAGGTCCGGCGGATCGGCGGGCGCCGGGCGGGGATCCGGCAAGGGGCTCGGGGCAGTGCTCAACGGTGCCTCCACACGCTGTATCGGGAGTGGACCGGGGTGGTCCAGCGATGGAAGCAGCCGTTCCGTGGCTTACGCGCTGGCCGTACGCACAGGGATGGACACAGCGCGTTGTGCCGCGGAACTAGCCGAGCCGGTATCTGAATCGTGAACGAGTGGGCGTGGCGCCGTGCGGTTCGGCCACGGTGGGCCGTCCGGTGCCGCCGGCCGGGACGGCCCCCGGGCCATTCCGGCTCAGCGCACGGTGATGACCAGCTTGCCCGTGGTGCGGCCGGTCTCCCCCTGGATGTGGGCCCGGGCGCCCTCGGCGAGCGGGAAGGTGCCGGAGACATGGGCGCGGAGCCTGCCCCGCTCGACGAGCTCGGCGATGGCGCGCATCCCGGCCTGGTCATGCTCGACGAGCAGGGTGACGGCGCGGACCCGCGCCTGCTCCGCCGCGGCCCGGGTGTCCTCGGCGCCCGGCAGCAGGGAGACGAGCACGCCGCCCGGGCGCAGCACGCCCACCGAACGGGTGGCGTTCTCCCCGCCGAGGGCGTCGAGGACGACGTCGTAGCGCTCGTCGGTGTCGGTGAAGTCCTCGGAGCGGTGGTCGACGCAGGCATCCGCACCGAGTTCGCGCAGGAAGTCGTGCTTGGGGGCGCTCGCCGTCCCGGTGACGTGCGCGCCGCGCTCCTTGGCGAGCTGTACGGCGAGATGGCCGACACCGCCGGCCGCGGCGTGGATCAGCACCCGCTGCCCGGGCCGCAGGTCCGCGGTGTCGACGAGGGCCTGCCAGGCGGTGAGCGCCGCCAGCGGCAGCGCGGCCGCCTGGACGTGGTCGATCCCGGCGGGCTTGGTGGCGAAGGCGCGGGCGGGGCCGGTCACGTACTCGGCGTGGGAACCCGCCCCGTACGGGTAGGGCAGCATGCCGAACACCTCGTCACCGGGCCGGAAGAGGGTGACGCCGAAGCCGGTCTCCACCACGGTGCCGGAGACGTCCCAGCCGAGGGTCAGTGGCGGGGGCGGCAGGAAGATGCTCAGGGCGCGGTGCTTGAAGTCCGTGGGGTTGAGTCCGGCGGCGTGCACGGCGACGAGGATCTCGCCGGGGCCGGGCGCGGGCCGCGGCAGCTCGGTCAGCCGCAGGACCTCGGGGCCGCCGAGGGCCGTCTGGTGCAGGGCGAGCATCACGGGGGCGCCGTCAGGGGCGGCGGCCGGGGCCGGGGAGTCGAGGTGCTCGGGGGTGCCGGCCGAGGGGGTGCCGGCCGAGGCGGCGTCCGCCGAAGAGATGCGCGTCGTAGGGGCATTCGTCGAAGTCATGGCTCGATCCTCGCCGTACGGTCCGGCCCGAGGCGATGGCCAGAAGGTCAGCCTCCGATACATTCCTGCCATGCCTATCGACCCTGCCGCCCACCGCGCGGCCGAACTGGACCGCCGGATGCGCCCGGAGCCCCGGCCCGGCGCCCACAAGGTCGTCGTCCTCGCCCTCGACGGCGTCTACCCCTTCGAACTCGGCATTCCGCACCGGGTCCTGGGCTCCGCCGACGGCCGTTACGAGGTGCTGTCCGCGAGCGTGGACGGGCGGCCCGTGCGCACCGACGCGGATCTGACCGTCACCCCCGGCCACGGCCCGGAGGTGCTGGCCGAGGCGGACACCGTGGTCATCCCTCCGTACGCGATCACCCGCGCCTCGGCCGCCGCCCCGGATCCGCGGGCCCTGGCCGCCCTGGCCCGTGTCCGCCCCGGCACCCGGCTGGTGTCCATCTGCACCGGCGCCTTCCTGCTGGCCGCCGCCGGTCTCCTGGACGGGCGCCGGGCCACCACCCACTGGGCGCTCACCGGCCACTTCCGGGAGCTGTTCCCCCGGGTCGAGCTCGACGCCGGCGTGCTCTTCATCGACCACGGTGACGTGCTGACCTCCGCGGGGGCGGCGAGCGGTATCGACGTCTGCCTGCACCTGGTGCGCCGGGACCACGGCAGCGAGGTGGCCAACCACGTCGCCCGCTGCTGTGTCGTGCCGCCCTACCGGGACGGCGGGCAGGCGCAGTACATCGAGCGGCCGCTGCCGCCGGCGAGCGAAACCGGCACCGGGCCGACCCGCGACTGGGCGCTGCGGCGCCTGGAACTTCCTCTGTCGCTGGACGACCTGGCCGCGCACGCGGCGATGAGCACCCGCACCTTCGCCCGGCGCTTCCGGGAGGAGACCGGTCTGAGCCCCGGCCGCTGGCTGACCCAGCAGCGGCTGCGGCGGGCGCGGCATCTGCTGGAGTCCAGCGATCTGCCGGTGGAACGGGTCGCCCACGAGGTCGGCTTCGCCACCGCCACCTCGCTGCGGCGGCACCTGGCGGCGGAGGCGGGGGTGGCGCCGTCGGCGTACCGGCGCACCTTCCGCGCCTCGGGTCCGGCCGCGGGCGGCGTCAGGGAAGCGTCACGGGCCGGGGGCTGAGCGGCCGCTGCCGGCCGGTGTGTGCTGCGCACCCGGCCGCAGGTCGAGCGTGAGCAGGCCGAGATAGCTGGCCAGGAGGAAGCGGTGGTCCTCCAGCGAGTTGCCGCAGAGCTGCTCGATGCGGCGCAGCCGGTTGAGGATCGTATTGCGGTGGCAGTACAGCACACCGGCCGCACGGGCGGCGGAGCGGCCGCTCTGGTACCAGAGCGTCAGCGTCTTGAGCAGCACCTCCCGCTCGTCGTCCGGCAGGTCGAGCACCGCGCCCAGGGCGCGCCTGGTCAGCCGCTCGGCGAGGGCCGGGCTGGAGATGACGAGGGCCTCGGGCAGACGTTCGGCGATCCACGCCACCTCGTCGCCCTCGTGCCGCACGGTCTGCAGGGCGACATCGGCCGAACGGTGGGCCTCGGGCAGTTCGTGCATCGCGTCGAAGGGGTCGGAGATGCCGATCCGGCCGGACGGGGTTGCGGCCCAGCGCCCTGATCAGCCGGGGCACGCTGGAGTGGCCGAGTGCCACCAGGCCGATCTCGCGGTCGCCGCGGATACGCCAGGCGGCCGGGAAGGAGTAGGCCGCGCAGGCGTCGCGGGCGGCGCTGAAGGTGTGGTGGGCGGCGATGTCGAACGTCGCCACCGCCACGGCGTACGGGCCGGTGGCCGGCAGGCCGAGGATCTCCAGTGCCTCGGCGGCCAGTTGGGGGTCGCCGCCGCGGCCCTCCAGAAGGGCGTCGAAGGTGGCCTGCCGGCGCTGCGCGTCCCGGCGCTGCAACTCGGCCTCGGTGGTGCGGTAGCCCTGCACAACGGCCTCGGAGTGACGGTCCATGACGTTCATGACGGCCGTGGTGACCTGCAGGAATTCCGTCAGTTCGGTGTGGGAGCGGCCCTTGACCTCGGCCAGCAGCGAATTGAGCACCAGCTCGGTGGCGAGCCGGAAGGCGCGTAACACCGCCTCCAGCGGCACCCCCTGCTGGGCCCGGCGGCGTCCGGTGGTGCGCGCCACCGCCAGTTCCTCCTCCGGCGGGCGCTCGACTCCCGCCAGGGACTCCAGGATCGCCCGCAGGTTCTCCTGCACCGATGCGGTGAGGATCTCCAGCGGTACGGCTCCGATCGCCTGGTACATCGGCTCCTGCGCGACGATCTGCCCCACGATGCGGCGGCTGAGTTCCGGGACCTGGCTGAGCATGCGATGGGCCACCGCCGTAAAGGCGGTGCGGGAATCTGCCGACATGTGTCGGGAGAGTAGCGAGGGATTTCCACTGCGTGAACAGCCCATGGCCGTCGGCTTGAGAACACGCCGACTCAACTGAGAACAGAGGCTGAACGGCAGGCGAACGCGCTCTGCACAACCGGCCCCGCCAGAGGCTGTGCACCGGAACAGAGCGGCAGTTCGGGCCCACCCATACCGTGAGCCAACCGAGATCCCCGCCGTTCACGGACCCGGCGCACTCGCGTCACGGGTATCCGCTCAAGGAGGCGAATGCGATGCAGGAGATGCAGTACCGCGCACCGGACGGCGAGCACGAGGGGTGGCTCGAACCCGCCGAGCACAAGGGGTGGTTCGAGCCGGGACACCGGCACGCGCACCAGGCGAAGCAGGGCGCCGTGGTGGCGAGCACGATGCCGCTGCCCCGCCCCGCACCCCCCGTGGCGCACCAGGGCCCGCCCCCGCCGGGGAGTGCGCCCGCCCACCACACCGACCAGCGGCCGACGGTCACCCAGCGGCACACCGAGCGGCTCCACCGCCGGTACGCCGAGATCCTTCAGGAGGTGCGCATCGCCCAGTGCGGCATCCAGATCCTCTTCGCGTCCCTGCTCACCCTCGGGGTGACCCCGAAGTTCGCGCAGCCGACCGCGTTTCAGCAGTGGACCTACTGCGCCGCGCTCGGCTGCGCGCTCGGCGCGGCCGGTACGCTCCTCGCGCCCGCCGCCCTGCACCGGCTCGTCCGGGGCGACCACGCCCGGGACGCCCTGGTCGATTCCGCCAATCGCTGCCTGGTAGCGGGGATGGCGTTTCTCGCCCTGGCACTCAGCACCGCCATGACGCTGATCATGGATATGGCGATCGGGGGCGTCCCCGCTCTCATCAGCGGCGCCGCGGCCCTGTTCTGGTTTCTGCTGCTGTGGCTGCTCGGGCCGATGCACATCCGCAGACGGATACGGCCGGTCAGGCCGAAGGGTGTGCACACCGGCGCGACGGCCGTGCCCGATGGGCCGGTTGCCCCCGAGGCCCGCTGACGTGGCGGGGGCGGCCGGTGGCGGTCAGAACTGGTTCTCGCCCCCGTCGACGTACAGGTTGGCGCCGAGGATGAAGCTGCTCTGCTCGGAGGCGAGGAAGACCACCGCGTTGGCGACCTCGTCCGCACGCCCGATCCGGCCGAGCGGGACACCCGCGGCGAAGTCCGCCTTGGTGACGGGCGCGTCCGCCGTGGCGGCCACGCTGTCGAGCGCGGGAGTGTCGATGGTGCCCGGGGAGACCACGTTGACCCGGATGTTCCGGTCCTTGAGCTCGTTGGCCCAGGTCCGGGAGAAGGACCGGAGTGCCGCCTTGGAGGCCGCGTAGGTGCCGAACGCCGCGACACCGTCATCGGCGCGCACCGAGGAGTTGAGGATCACCGAGGCGCCGTCGTTGAGCAGCGGCAGAGCCTTCTGCACGGTGAACAGCGTGCCCCGCACATTGACGTCGAAGGTCTGGTCGAAGTGCTCCTCGGTGACCTGCTCCAGTGTGGCGAACGACGCGGCGGCGGCGTTGGCGAACAGCACGTCCAGCCCCCGGCCCCGGGCGCGGACGGTGTCGTACAGCCGGTCCAGGTCGGCGAGGTTCGAGATGTCACCCGCCACCGCGGTGGCCCTCGCCGAGCCGATGGTCTCCACGGCCGCGTCCAGCTGGGTCTTGCGCCGGCCGGTGATGAACACGTGTGCGCCCTCGTCCGCCAGCCGTACGGCGGTGGCCAGGCCGATACCGGTGCCGCCGCCGGTTACGACGGCGGTCTTGCCCTCGAGCTGTCCCATGAGAATGACCTCCCCAAAGAGTTCAGTACCGATCGGTACCGAATAAGACCATAGCACTTCCGTACCGATCGGTGCGGAAGAGATAGGGTGGGGACCATGGATACGCACCAGAAGGCGTCGATCGGCCGGCCGCGAGGATTCGACGCCGACGAGGCCCTCGAACGCGCCATGCGGGTCTTCTGGGAACAGGGCTACGAAGGCGCCAGCCTCACCGACCTGACCAGCGCCATGGGCATCACCCGCACCAGCATGTACGCGGCCTTCGGCAACAAGGAGGACCTGTTCCGCAGGGCGCTGGAGCGCTACACCGAAGGCCCCGCCTCGTACGCGGCCCGGGCCCTGCGGGAGCCGACCGCCCGGCAGGTGGCCACCGCGTTCCTGGGCGGCTCCGTCCGGGCCACCACCCGCCCCGACTGCCCCGCCGGATGCCTCGGAGTCCAGGGCTCCCTCGCCGCCGGCGCCCCTGGGCGCAACGCCCGCGAGGCCCTCGTCGCCTGGCGCGACGAGGGCGTCTCCCACCTCCGTGACCGGTTCCGGCGGGCCGTCGACGAAGGCGACCTGCCCCCGGACACCGATCCCGAGCTGCTCGCCCGCTACCTCATGACCGTGGCGAACGGCATCGCCGTCCAGGCCGTCGGCGGCGCCACCCGCGACGACCTGCAGCAGGTGGCCGACCTGGCCCTGGGCAACTGGCCGCCCGCCTGACCCGACCGCCGGGCCGGCCGTGCCCGGTCGGCTCTCGGGCGACCGGGCGGACGGCCAGCCCGCGTACCCTGCCGATGCCGGACCCCGCCCCGACCACGCGAGAGGACACCCACCGTTGTCCCAGATCCACAACCGACCCGGGGAGCAGGGGGCGCGTCCGCCCGAGTCCCCGCAAGTGAGCGTGGCGGCCGTCGGGGACGGCCCCGTGCCCGGCTTCGGTATCGACGCCATCCACGAGGCCGCGCGGCGCCTGTCCGGCCAGGTGGTCCGGACACCTCTGCTCAACTCCCCGATGCTGGACGAGCTCGTGGGCGCCCGCGTCCTGGTCAAGGCCGAATGCCTGCAGCTGACCGGCTCGTTCAAGGTGCGCGGGGCGCTCAACGCCCTGCTCACCCTGGACGAGGAGGCGCGCCGCGCCGGGATCGTGGCCTACTCGGCCGGCAACCACGGGCAGGGCGTGGCCGCGGCGGCGCGGCTCGCCGGGTGTCCCGCGGTCATCGTCATGCCGCGGCACGCCCCGCGCATCAAGGCCGACAACTGCCGCTGGTGGGGCGCCGAGACGGTGCTGTACGACCCGCGGACCGAGGACCGGGAGGAGGTCGCCCAGAAGATTCTTCAGGACCGTGGGATGACGCTGATCCCGCCCTTCGACGACCCCCGGGTCATGGCCGGGCAGGGCACCGTCGGCCTGGAGATCGCCGAGCAGGCGCGCGAGCTGGGCCTGACCCCGGAGGCGGTCCTGGTGAACTGCAGTGGTGGCGGGCTGGCCGCCGGTGTGATCACCGCGCTCCACCACACATTCCCCGGCCTGGCGCACCACATCGTCGAACCGGCGGGCTTCGACAAGATGGCACGGTCGCTGGAGAGCGGCCACGTGTGCGCCAACCCCCACCCGCCCGGCGGCCTCATGGACGCCATCTCCGGCCCGGCGGCCGGTGCGCGCCCGCTGGCCGTCCTGCGCCAGCACGAGGTGACCGGCCTGACCGTCACCGACGAGGAAGCCCTGGCCGCCATGGCCGTGGCCCACCGTCTCCTCAAGATCGTGGTCGAGCCGGGCGGCGCCGCGTCCCTGGCGGCCCTGCTGTCCGGGCAGGTGGACGTACAGGGCGGGACCGTGGCGCTCGTGGCATCGGGCGGCAACGTCGATCCCGCGGTCTACCGCCGGGCCCTGGCGGACTGAACCGCCCCACCGGGGAGTGCTACATCCCCTCGGCCGGGAAGACCTGTGGCCGATGTGACGCCCAGGGGCGCTCCGCCTCCAGCCGCGCGGCCACGGACACCAGCAGGTCCTCCCGTCCGTAGGCCGCGGCCAGCTGGATGCCGATGGGCTCGCCGGCCTCGGTCAGCGCCGCCGGTACCGCGATCGCGGGCTGGCCGGTGGTGTTGAACGGCGCCGTGAAGGTGAGCACGTCCACCGACTTCCGGAGGCCGTCCGGCTCCCGCCACGGCCACCCCACCGGCCCCGGCGGTGTGGCGAACACCGGGCTCAGCAGCAGGTCGAACTCCTGCCACCAGTGGGCCATGGCGGCCCGGAGCCCGTTCTGCCAGACCAGGGCGTCGGCGAGCTCCAGCCCGGTGATCTCCCGCCCGCGCCGCACCCAGAGCCAGGTGACGGGGTCGAGGTCGTCGGGGCCAGGCTCCTCGCCGAGTTCCCTGGTCAGCGCCTCGACGCTCTGTACCGCGGTAACACTCAGCGCGTCGAAGAACGCCTCGAGGCACCGGGGTTCGAGCATGCGTGCCGGATACGCCTCCTCGACCTCGTGGCCGAGCCGTTCGAGTATCCGGGCCGTGTCGAGAACGGCCTCCCGCACCTCATCCGCCACCTGCGGCGCGTGGTCGGGCGCATGGGCGAGGACACCGATCCGCAGCCGCCCCGGATCACGGACGACCATCGCGGCCAGGCCGCCCGGCGGAAGTGGCGCGGGGCCGCCCAGGTCTCCGGGCGCGCCACCGCTCACCGCGTCGAGCACCGCCGCCGTGTCGCGCACGGTCCGGGTGACCACGGCCGGGACGCTGTGCCCCCACCTGCTGGACTTGCCCGGACCCGCGCTGATGCGCCCCACACTGGGCTTCAGGCCGACCAGGTGGCAGAACGCGGCCGGCATCCGGATCGAGCCGCCGCCGTCCCCGCCCTGCGCGACCGGCACCATGCCCGCGGCGACCGAAGCCGACGCGCCACCCGAGGAACCACCCGGGGTGATATCGGTACGCCACGGGTTCCGCGTCACACCGTGCACGCGGCTCTCGCTGACCGAGAGCAGGCCGAACTCCGGCGCCGAGGTCTGGCCGACAACGACGAAGCCCGCCTCCTTGAGCCGCCGGTTGACCACGGCGTCCTCCCGCGCGGTGCGACCGTGTGCGGCCACCCACGCGCATCCGAAGTTGGCCGGGTCGCCCTCGCTGTCGTTGAGGGCCTTGGTCAGCGTGGGCACTCCCGCGAACGGGGCGTCCCGGGGCACCCGGTCCGCCTCCGCGAGCGCCCGCTCGTACCGCCGGTGTGTGATCGCGTTGATCTGCGGGTCGGTTGCCTCGATGCGCTCGATGGCAGCCTCGACGAGTTCTCGTGGGGACACCTCGCCCCGGCGTACCAGGTCCGCCTGGTCCAGTGCGTCCATCGTGGCCAGCGTGGTCATGCGGTTCTCTCCTGATCTGTGTGGGGGTGGCGGAACATGCGCCAACCGGTCCGCTGAGCGGTCCGGATGCGTGGCGGTCGGTGCGAGACGGCCGTAGCGTCCCAGTCCCGACCGACGACGGAGGCGCCATGCTTCCCACCGAGCCGTGCTTGGCGGGGGAAGGGGCGTGGGGGTGACCGGCCACCGGCAGCGGAGTGTCCCGAGGCCCGACCGCGTCGCGGAGTCGTGTGCGCGGTCACTTCATGCCGATGTGCGCACCGGGCCCCAGTGGCAGGCCGAACCCGTAGAAGACGCCCAGGATCGCCAGCCACACCACCAGGAACGGCACGGCGAAGACCGCCAGGCGGGCGATGAGGGTACCGAGCCGGGCCTCGGGTTCGTACTGCCGGAGCATGCCGAGGATCAGGAAGAGGTACGGGTTCATCGGCGTGAGGATGCCGGTGGCGGAGTCCCCGATGCGAAACGCCGCCTGGCTGAGCGCGGGGCTCATCCCGAGCAGCATGAACGCCGGTACGAAGATGGGGCCGGCCAGGGACCACAGGGCGGAGCCGGAGACGATGAAGAGGTTGAGGCAGGCGGTCAGCAGGACGAATGCCGCGATGACCCAGAAGCCCGTGAGCCCGATGGAGTTGAGGGCCGCGGCGGCCTTCACGGCCAGCAGGATGCCGACGTTGGACCAGTTGAAGAGCGCGATGACCTGAGCCGCCACGAACATCATCACGAGGTAGCCGGACATGGTCTTCAGCGAGTCGGAGACGGCCGTGATCATTTCCTCGGCGGTGGTGAGGGTCCTGGCCGCCATGGCATAGGTGACGGCCGCCAGGAGGAAGCCGAAGAACACGATCGGGACCATTCCGGTCAGCACCGGGGACGGCAGCAAGGCCCCGCCCTCGCCGCGCAGCGGGGCTCCGGAGGGCAGCCACAGGGCGAGGACCGCCGCCAGGTAGGCGGCGACGACGAGCCCGGTGTACAGCAGACCGCGGCGCTGGTCGCGCGTGAGGGTCAGGTCCTCGGGCTCGGGCTCGCCCTCGGCCGCCTGATAGGGACCGAGGCGCGGCTCGATCACCCGGCTGATGAGGAAACCGCCGAGCAGGCCGAGCACGATGCTGCTGGAGGCGGTGAAGAAGTAATTGATGAGCAGATGGATGTGGAGCCCGTCGCCGGCGGGGAGCGCCGAGGCCGCCTGCTGGGTGATGCCGACGTAGGTGGCGTCGAGCGAGCCGACGGTGAATCCGGCGGCGTAGCCCGCGCTGACGCAGGCGAAGGCGCCGATGAGACCTGCCACGGGGTGGCGGCCCGCGCTTTTGAACACCATGGCCGCCAGTGGCGGGAAGACGAGCGCGGCGACATCGGTCATCACATGCGCCTGGCAGGCGAAGAGCGCCAGCGCGTACGGAAGTACGGCCTTGGGGGCGCGGGCCAGCGTGGCCCGCATCAGGGTGTTCAGCAGACCGGTCTTCTCCGCCAGGCCGACGACCATGAACAGCGTCAGGACCGTGCCGATGGGCGGGAAGGTGGCGAAGTTGAGGACCAGGTTCTCCAGCAGCCAGCGCAGTCCTTCGCCGGTGAGCAGACCGGTGATGTGCTTGGTCTCCGCCGAGCCCGGCACCGCGGCGGAGACGTCGGCGAGGTCGAGCGCGGTGGAGACGACGGCCAGCAGGGCGAAGAGCGCGGCGAACAGGACGACGGGGTTGGGCAGGGCGTTGCCCGCCCGCTCGATCAGGGAGAGCAGCCGGTCGAGCCCGGTGGGCCGCGGGTCCTGCGGTGTCTTCCCGTCCGGGCTCTTCCCGTCCGGGGCCCGATTGTCCTGGGTCTGACTGCCCGCGGCCTGACGGTCCGGGGTGGGGAGGCTGTGCAGTGAGGACATCATGGCCGCCTTACGGCCGGGACGGCTGGGGTGGCCCGGGTGGTGGTGGCCGGGGACAGCAGGTCCTTGCGGAGCACACCGTCCTGGACCACGCAGACGACGTGGGCCGGGTCGCCGAGGACGCCGATGTCCGTGAGCGGATCGCCGTCACAGATGATCAGGTCGGCGGTGCGGCCGGGGACAAGGGTGCCGAGCCGGTCGGCCAGGCCGAGGAGTTCGGCGGACGCGCGGGTGCCGGCCACGATGGCCGCCATGGGGTCCATGCCGAGGTCCACCAGGTGTCCGAGCTCCCTGAGGTTCACACCGTGCGGGGCGATGGCCGCGTCCGTGCCGAGCGCGATACGGGCGCCCCGCTCGATGGCACGGGAGATGTTCTCCTTGGTGATACCGGACCAGCGGGTCTTCTTCTGGTACTGGTACTCCGGCATCGTGTCCTTGTCGATGCGCGCGAACGCGGCGGACAGCGTCGGGACGACGAAGACGCCGCGCTCACCCGCCAGCTCCAGCGCCCGCTCATCCAGCCCGTAGCCGTGCTCGATGCTGGTGACACCGCCGCGGATGGCGTTGAGGATGCCCGCGGTGCCCTGGGCGTGGGCGGCGACCGGCGTGCCACCGTGCCGCCGCGCCTCGTCCACGACCGCGCGGATCTCCTCTTCCCGCAGGCCCTCGTCCTCGGGCTGGTCGTACGGGCTGGCCATACCGCCGGTGGCGCAGATCTTGATCACGTCGGCGCCCGCGCGCAGCACCTTGCGTACGGCCAGCCGGGCCTCGTCCACGGTGTCGGCGAGGTCGGCCATCTCACCGCCGGTCAGGTCCGTGCCGTCGAGCAGCCGGAAGTCGGAGTGGCCACCGGTGTGGCCGATGATCCGCACGGCCGTGTGCAGCCGCGGGCCCGCGATGCGTCCGGTCTCCACCGCCGTTCGGTAGCCCGCCGCCAGCCCGCCCAGGTCGCGGGCGGTGGTGATGCCCGCGTCGAGGGTCTGCCGCAGCCGCGTGGCCGTGTCATAGGTGACCAGCACCGGATCGAGTTCGCCATGACGTCCGGGGTGGGCCCGGTGGGCGTAGGCGAGATGGACGTGGCAGTCGAAGAAGCCGGGCAGCACGGTCCGGCCGCCCGCGTCGACGTCCCGGACCGGGGACGCGCCCTCGGGCTCCGGAGGCGCGGTCGCGGCGGGTCCGGCGTAGGTGATGGTCCCCTCGGCATCGACGGTGATGACGGCGTCGTCCACGGGGGAGGCACCCGTGCCGTCGATGAGCCGGGCATGGTGCACACGCAGTGCGGCCCTGTCGGTCCTGGCAGTCCTGGCGGTCTCATGCGTCGTGGCATCCGTCATGGCGGGCGGAATCACTCCTCGAATCTCAGGAACAGTGAATGGAGTGTGGAATGCTGAAGACAGGCCCAGGTCGCGATGCAACTTTGAGCCGCGATTCCCGGGAAACCCGCAGGAACGCGCCTCCTCACACGGCGCAGGATCGCGCCGCGCCGGAACTGGACGAACTCGACCGCGGCATCGTGCACGCCCTCCAGATCCACCCCCGGGCCCCCTGGACGCTCGTCGGTGAGGTGCTCGGAGTCGACCCGGTGACGGCGGCGCGGCGCTGGCAGCGCCTGGAGGACGCGGGACTCGCCTGGGTGACCGCACATCCGCGGCTGGCCAATTCCCGGCTCGTGGCGACCGGCGTCATCGAGGTCGACACGGAGCCCGGCACCGCGGCGAAGATCGCCCGGGCGCTGGCGGTGGATCACTCGGTGGTCAACGTCAAGCTCACGGCGGGCGGCCGCGATGTGATCGCCGAGGTGCAGGTCCGGGACCTGAACGAGCTGCTCCGCCTCACCACACGGCTGTTCCAGGGGACCCCCGGGGTGCGGGCGACCCGGGCGCACATTTCCACCGGCATGCCGACGGAGGGCAGCCGCTGGCGGCTCCGCAGCCTGGACAGCGACCAGTGCGCACGTATCGAGGCGGCCCTGCTCCCGTCGGCCCGGCCGGTGGACGACACCGCCGCGGGCTGGGACGCCCTGGACGCGCGGCTCCTGGAGCTGCTCAGCGCCGATGGCCGCATGTCGATGCGCAAGCTGGCGGCGGCCGCCGAGGTGGGCCTCACCACGGTGCGCCGCAGACTCCAGTCGCTGCTGCCCTCACAGGTGAGCCTGCGCTGCGACCTCGCCCGCTCCCCGTTCGGGTGGCCGCAGTCCGCGGTGTACTTCGCGTCCGTACCGGCCCAGCACCTGGAGGAGACCAGCCGGGTGCTGTCCGGCTTCCGCGAGGTCCGCGCGTGCGCCATCATCGCCGGCCCGCACAATCTGGTGATCGACGTCTGGCTGCGCGGCCTGAGCGATGTGCACGCCTTCGAGGCTCATCTCTCCCGGCGGCTGCCCCGGCTGACCGTCGACGACCGTTCGCTGGTCCTGCGCACGGTCAAGCACATGGGCCGGTTGCTGGACGAGGACGGCCGCTCGGTGGGCATCGTCCCGCTGCTGCACCCGCACGGCCCGGGCCCCTCCCACACGAGCCTGGCCGCGGGTCTCGACCTCCATACGGTCTAGGCCACGGCGTAGCGACGTCCGCGGGTGGTGATGTGCCGTGCCTGCTGTCGGTGCACGTAGGCTCGGTGGATGGCGAAGTATTTCGATGTGCATCCCGATAACCCTCAGCAGCGCACCATCAGCAACGTGGCCGAGAGGATCCGCTCCGGTGGGCTGGTCGCCTATCCGACGGACTCCTGCTTCGCGCTGGGATGCCAGATGGGCAACCGTGACGGAATCAACCAGATCCGGTCGATTCGCAACCTCGACGACCGTCACCACTTCACGCTGATGTGCCAGAACTTCGCGCAGCTCGGCCAGTTCGTGCACATCGACAAGGACGTGTTCCGCGCGATCAAGGCGGCGACGCCCGGCAGTTACACCTTCATCCTCCCGGCGACGAAGGAGGTGCCGCGTCAGCTGCCGCACCCGAAGAAGAAGACGGTCGGAGTCCGGATCCCCGACCATGTCGTCACCCAGGCCCTGCTCGCCGAGCTCGGTGAGCCACTGCTCTCCAGCACCCTGCTGCTCCCCGACGAGGACGAGCCGATGACGCAGGGCTGGGAGATCAAGGAACGGCTCGACCATGTGGTGGACGCCGTGATCGACTCGGGCGACTGCGGCACCGAGCCGACCACGGTCATCGACTTCTCCAGCGGCGAGGCCGAGATCGTACGCCGGGGGGCGGGTGACACGGCACGGTTCGAGTAGCCGCGCCGATGGCCCCCGTCCCCGCGTCGGTCAGGAGTGTGGCCGGGGTGGCACCTCCTGGCCGTTGACGATGACCCGCCGGAAGGTCAGATCGTCGGTGCAGGCGATGCTGTCGGGGTTGAGGATGCCGGTGAAGGCGGAGCGGGAGAGGTGCACCCCGCGAAGGTGGTCGGTGTCCAGGCCGACCAGCCGCAGCACGGTCTGGGCGCCGTCGATCGCCATGCGGTCCATATGGATGTTCCGCACGGACACCGGCAGGGTCCCGTCCTCGCCACCGTTGTAGGCCATGGTGACGAACGCGATGTCGCGCTCCACGCCCTGTCCGGTGAAGTTCCGGATGTGCACACCGTCGATGTAGCCGCCGCGCTTCTTGTTCGCCTTGACGTACAGCGCGTGCTTGACGGGGTAGCGGCCGGGGAAGTCCGCTGGGTTGATCTCGCAGTTCTCGGCGAAGATGTCGCGCACCCCGCCGGACATCTCGCTGCCGACGGTCATCCCGCCCCAGCGGCCGGAGAACTGGCAGTCGCGCACCACGATGTTCCTGCTCGGCACGCCGACGCGGTGGCCGTCCTCGTCCCGGCCGGACTTGACGGCCACGCAGTCGTCGTTGGTGTTGAAGCGGCAGCCGGTGATGAGCACGTCGGAGCAGCACTCCGGATCACAGCCATCGGTGTTGTAGAGCGTGCTGTCCACGGTGACACCGCGCACGGTGACATTGCCGGAGAGCACCGGATGCACGGTCCACATCGGCGGGTCGACGATGGTCAGATCGCTGACCAGGACATTGCGGCAGCGGTAGAACTGCACCATCTTCGGCCGCAGATAGTGGCCGTCGCCGAAGACCCGCCTGGCCACCGGCGCTCCCGTGGAGCCCAGCTCGCGCAGCAGCTTCTGATCGGCCCCCTGCGGTCCGCTGTCGCGGTACCAGCTCTCCCACGGGCCGAGTCGCGCCTGCCCGTCGAGGGTGCCGGGCCCGGTGACCGCGACGTCGCGTGCGCCGTACGCGTAGATGAAGGGCGAGTAGTTGTAGCACTCGGTGCCCTCCCAGCGGGTGAGCACCACCGGCAGGAAGTCGCGCGGATCGGGGCTGAAGGCGATGGTGGCGCCCGCGGTGACCCGCAGATTCACCCGGCTGCGCAGATGGATGGCGCCGGTGAGGAAACGGCCCTCGGGGACGACGACGTGGCCGCCGCCCGCCCGGTGGCAGGCGGCGATGGCGGCCCTGAACGCCGCCGTGTTCATCGTCCGCCCGTCGCCGACCGCGCCGTAGTCGGTGATCCGGAAGCTCCGGCGGGGGAAGGCGGGCGGCCTGATCCGGTCCAGGATCCCCGGCACCGCGCGCCACGCCCCGGTGTAATCGGTGGCCCCGCCGGTGTGCGGCGTGACCGCGCCGGTGTGTGACGTGGCCGCGTACGCCTCCCCCTCGGGCAGCTGGGGGAGCAGCGCGCCGGCCGCCAGCAGACCGCCGGTGCGCAGCGCCGAGCGGCGGGAAGGTCTCGGATGCATCGCCTGGCTCCTCAGGTGGTCCGGCCGAGGGACAGCCGGTCGAGGTCGGGGGCGGACTCGGTGTCGTTGGAGATCTTGATGGTGTTGGTGCCGGAGTTGAGGGTGACCGGGATGGAGGTCGTGCGCGGGGTGGTGTTCCCGGTGTCGGTCACGGTCACCTTGGTCGCCGGGCCGCCGTTGACGCTCACCTGGAACGAGCGGGTGCCGTTGACCGTGTAGTCGAGGTGGAGCGTGTACTGCCCGCCGTCGGGGACCACGACGTCGGGGAAGACCATGGCAGCCTGCTCGCTGCCGCCGATGTTGCGCACCTTCTCCGCCCCGGAGCAGGGTCCGCAGCCGGTGAGGCCCGTGCTGCCGAACTGGTTGGCCGAGTCCTCCGCCTCGCGCGCCCAGATCCGGTCGGCGGGCAGTGGCCGCACCTTGACCTGGTCGGAGACCGACTTCTGCCGGCCGAGCAGCCCGAAGTCCGCCGTGACGGGGATGTCGGCCGAACCGGCGTCCTGGCCGGGCGGGGAGATGACGGTCCAGGTGCCCCGCACCGTCTGGCCGAGCCGCAGCGACCGGGCCGTGACCGGGCCGCCGTCCGCGGTCCAGCCGGCCGGCAACCGGGGGGCGAGGCTGATGTCGTCGAGCTGCTCGTCGGCGTCGAGCCGGAGGGCCGCCGTGACGGTGAGGGACCGGCGGCCGGAGCCGACCCACTGCAGACCGTGCGGCCGGACGGTGAGCGTGGTCTTGGGCGTGTACGAGGCCGGGGGCAGCGGGGCCACCGCGATCCGGTCCAGCCCGGGGCCGCGGCGGGCGGTGCTGAAGACCTTCACCGTGTTGGCGCCCGCCTTGAGCGGTACGGACACCGCCGTGCTCGCCGGCACCTCGGGGCTGCCCGCGCCGACCGGGACCTCGACCGGCGCCGCGCCGTTGACGCTCACGGACAGGGAGGAGGCGGCCGCCGCGGTGTGGTCCAACTGGAGCCGGTAGTCGCCGCTTTCGGCCGCGCGGACCTCGCGGTACGTCACGGAGTTGCGCGACCCGCCGCCGAGACCGTCCACCTGCCGCCCGCCCGAGCAGGCGCCGCATGCCACCGGGTGGACTTTGCCCGACGACGTGTTCTGCCGCGCCTCGGCCTCCAGCGGCAGCTGGGTGCGGGTGGTCCTGGAGCGGCCGTAGGCCACCTGGATCTCGTCGATGCGCAGTTGGTCGTAGAACTCCGGCGCCTGGGGGCCGCCCCACAGGCTGCGCACCTCCAGCTTCAGATAGCGGGCGTCGCGGCCGCCGAGGTCGATGGTCTGCACCCCGCGGGCGCTGGGCAGGGTGCCGGAGCGCACCGGTGTCCAGCGCTTGCCGTCGCCGCCGGCGTAGACGCGGTAGTCCTTGATGCGCGCGGAGTCCTCGGGGCGCCCGAACGACGACCGGGCGTGCGTAGGCGACCACTCGCGCTGGTTCACCGCCAGCGCCGTGGTGTGCTTGCGCGCGCCGAGGTCGAGGGTGACGGAGACGGGCAGCTTGCCGTCGCTGTCCCAGTAGGTCTCGTAGTCACCGTCGGCGAGGTCCGCCGCCGGGTGGCCGGTCCGCGCGGAGGTGGCGGTGGCGCCCACACCGGACTGCGGGTAAAGGGGCCGGCGGCCGTCGGTCTCGACCTTGAAGACGGTGTCGTACGGATCCCAGTCGTGGATGCCGAGGATGGACAGATGGCCGCCGGACTGGCTGAAGCGCATCGTCTCGCCGGTGCGGAGATTGGTGACCCGGCGCACGGTGTAGCCGTTGTCGCCCAGCCGCACCGTGTCGGTGCGGGGCGGAGTGACCACGTGGACGTACTGGGTGCGGTCGCCGTTCTCGCCCCGGCCCACGGTGACCACGCCGTGCGCGCCGTCGTTCCAGAACCCGGGTTGCATCCCGCCGTACATATAGCCGCCGCCCTCGACGCCGTACACCGACTCCTTGATGGGCTCGACCCACTTGCCCATGAAGTCGTTGAACTCCTCCTGCTGGGGCGGGAGTTTGCCGTTCACCATGGGAGTCTCGGCCATGAGCGACTTGATGGAGGAGCCCGCGTTGGTGATGTAACGGCCGGTGCTGAGCCGGGCGTCGACCTCGTGGTCACCGCCGTCGTACCACCAGTCGCCGGTGGTGGGCAGCTTGTAGTCGGCCTCGGTCAGCCGGGGCATGGGGACGCTCACGGCGGCGGGGTAGTCGTACGCCGGGGTCATGCCGGTCTTCTGCTCATTGCTGACCGTGTCCATGATCGGCGTGTCTTCGTTGTTGTTGCTCAGCAGCCAGTCCGGGCGGCGCTCGCGGATCTTCTCGTAGAGGCCGTGCTCCTCCCAGTACTCGTTGTCGTTGTCGATCCAGAACCCCGACAGATCCGGGTACTTCTCCATGGCCTCGAGGAACAGGTCGTAGCTGTACCTGCCGAAGCCCTGGCGCGTGGTGAGGTCGACCTGCTCGCCCTTGTACGCCGAGTAGGCGGCCGAATCCAGCGTCTCGACGCCGTCCGCGTTGTGCCACTGTGGGTCGTCGGTCATGTAGAGGACGATGTGCACGCCCTTGGCCTTGCCGGCGGCCACCAGCTCGCCGAGCAGATCGCGCTCGGTGGCACAGCTGCCGGGCACCTTCGACGGCCACGGGCGGGCGTAGCCCAGCCTGCTGTGGAAGGTGGCCAGCACGATGTACGAGGCGCCGAGCTTGCGCGCCTCGTCCACCCAGTAGTCGGCGCTCCAGCCGCCCTCGGTGACATCGCGCTCCCACTCGGCGCAGTTCTGGTGCTGGGGGTGGGTGAACATGCCCCAGTGCATGAAGAGCCCGGCGGTGGACTGGCGCAGCCACTCCTGCCGGGGGTGGTGGACCTCGGCCCGGGCGGGGGCGGCCAGGAGGCCGATGGCCAGGGCGAGTACGACCGCCGCGCACACGGCGCGCCACCGGGCGCGGGTGGCGCGGATGGCATGTGCGGTGCGGGCGGCGGAGATGTGGAAGGGGCGGAGCGGGATCCTCGGCGTGGGCATATCCTGTCCTCCGTGAACGTTCCCGTGAGCGCTCACGGAGCACTGTCCGGCCCACCCGGCCGCCGTGTCAATATGTGTGCGGTGGTGGGGTGTTATGCGGTGGCGATCCGTTGACGCCCGTCGCCGCCGCGGTGATTATCAAGGCGGGAGTGGATCGGGGGACCGCATCCATGAGCGCGCCCGAACGCCACGTCCGCGGGTGCGGAGAGGGGTGGGGACCATGCCCGCGAACGGCAGGTCGCGCCGTATCACCATCGACGACGTGGCGCGCTCGGCCGGGGTGTCCCGGCAGACCGTGTCCCGCGCGGTCAACGACAAACCGGAGATCGACCCCGCCACGCGAGAGCGGGTGCTCCTGGTGGCCGAGTCCATGGGATACCGGCCCAGCCGGTTCGCCCGTGGCATGGTCGGCCCGGGGCTCACCACACTGGGGCTGGTCATCGCGGACGTGCTCAACCCCTTCTTCCCCGAGGTGGTCTCCGGTGTGCTGGCGGCGGCCGACGAGCGCGGCTGGCAGGTCGCCGTCTACAGCACCGGATCCGCCCTGGAACGCGAGACCGCGGTGGCGGAGACCGTGGTGAACCACGTGGACGCGTGTATCGCCTTTCTGCTGGACCCCGGCGCCATCGAGCTCATCCGGCGCTCCGGGATGCCCTTCGTCCTGCTGGACAACGAACACCGGCCACCCGCGGTGAGCGGGGGCCGGATCGACTTCGCCAGCGGGATGCGCCAGGTCGTCGGCCACCTCGTCGAGCGCGGCCACCGCAGGATCGCGATGCTGGATGACCGCGGTCGCCCGGACGCGGGCGACCGCGGCACCCGGCACTCGCTGTTCCTCGGCACCGCTGCCGAACTGGGGCTGCCCGCGGACGAGAGCTGGGTCTTCCCGGCGGCCAACTCCCTCGACGGCGGGGCGGCGGCCATGGAGGACGTGCTGGACACCGGCTTCGGCGCGACGGCCGTGCTCGCGTACAACGACCTGATCGCCATCGGTGCCATGCGCCGCGCCCGCGACCGCGGGGTGCGGGTGCCGGAGGACTGCGCGTTCGTCGGCTGCGACGGACTGACACTGAGCCGGCTCGTGGACCCACCGCTGACCACCCTGACGGTCGACAAGGAGCTCCTCGGCCGGACCGCGGTGCGGCAGGTCGCGGCCCAGATGACCGGCGCCGGAACGGGCGAGACGGTGATCGAGCCACGCCTCGTGATCCGCGCGTCCTCCTGACCCCCTTGCGCCGCCGTCCTCGGCGCTCCCGGCGAACAATATGAACGCAATGATCGACAGCATGGCGCTCGCCCCCTGCGGTTCCTAGCATCCCCGTGCGCAGCGCAGCTTCGCGCGCAGCACGATAGGAGCCACTCCTTGAACACATCTGACGCGCCCACGCCTGTCTCCTGGTGGGCCTCCCACCGCCGCCGCCGTCCGGCGGTACTGGCGGCCGTGCTCGCGGCCGTGTCCCTCGGCACGCTCGGCAACGCACCGACCGGCCACGCCCGGACCACCCAGCCCGAGGCCGCCACCTGCCCGGCCAAGCTGGCCGGGAAGGCGACGTGTTACACCGGCCAGGACACCAACGGGGCGTACTACACGATCGCGGTGCCCACCCATTGGAACGGATCCCTCGTCGTGCACGCACACGGCGGACCCGACCTCGGCGACTCCTCCGACCCGTCCCGCAGCACCGACGACCTGGACCGCTGGGCGGTGATGGTCGACCAGGGATATGCCTGGGCCGGCTCCTCCTACCGCCGCGGTGGCTACGGAACCCGGATGGCCGCCGCCGACACCGAGAACGTACGCCGCCTGTTCCTCGCCCGGTTCGGCAAGCCGAAGCGGACGTACGTCCACGGCCAGTCCTGGGGCGGCAACGTCGCTGCGAAGGTGGCGGAAACCTACGGCACACGGCCGGGGGCCTACGACGGGGTGCTGCTGACCAGCGGTGTCCTCGGCGGCGGCTCGCGCGGCTACGACTACCGCGTCGACCTGCGGGTGGTCTACCAGTACTACTGCCACAACCACCCCCGGCCGACCGAGCCGCAATACCCGCTGTGGCAGGGGCTGCGCCCGGACTCCACCCTGACGAACACCGGGCTCCGCGCCCGCCTCCAGGAGTGCACCGGCTACGCGTCCGACCCCGCGGACCGGACCGCGGCACAGCAGCGCAACCTCGACGACATCCTCGCCGTCACCCGCGTCCCGGAGCGTTCCCTCGCATCGCATCTGCAGTTCGCGACCTTCACCTTCCGGGACATCGTGTGGAACCGGCTCGGTGGCCGTAATCCGTTCGGCAACCGCGGTGTGTGGTACTCGGGTTCACACGACGACAAGGCGCTCAACGCGGGTGTCGAGCGGTTCTCGGCCGATCCCACCGCCCGCCGTGACCTCTCCTACGACAGCGATCTCACCGGCAGGGTCTCCCTTCCGGTCCTCACCCTGCACGCGATCGACGACCCGACCGCCTTCGTGGAGCACGAGGCGGCCTACCGCGCCACCCTCCGGGGTGCCGGCCGGGCCGGAAACCTCGTCCAGACGTTCACCGAGGAGACCGAGCACAGTGCGCTGAGCGACTCCGAATACGCCAACTCGATCTCGGCGCTGGACACATGGGTGCGCTCCGGCCGTAAGCCGACCCCGTCCTCGATCGCGGCCTCCTGCGGCGCCTTCGACGAGATCTACGGCAGCGGTTGCTTCTACGACTCCGCCTTCCACCCCGCGCCCTACGCCTCGCGGGTCCGTCCCCGGCCGGGCGGGCTCGGCTGGCCCGCCATGACCGCGGCGCAGGAGCGGGCGTGGAGCGGGATCGACGGTGTGGGGATCGCCCCCTGAGGGGCCACGCCCACCGGGGTCGGCTCCCCGCGGCCGACCCCGGCCTCCCCCTCGACCGGACTGTTCGGTGCGGCGGATATTGTTGACTGGGAAACTATGGGCCACCTAGTCTGCTTCTGGTGTCGAGTATCGACGCTCGTCTGCTTCACCGAACCCGGTGACGGGGTGACCGCCGACGCGCTGCGCACCCACCTCGAGGAGCACAAGCAGTGGCTCGCGGCGCTGGAGCGTGACGGCCGGCTGTTCGCCGGAGGGCCCCTGCTCGATGAGAACTATCGGGGGTCGGGAAGCGGCATGGTGATCCTGCGTGCCGCGTCGGAGCGGGAGGCGCGGGACATCGTCGACCGGGACCCGTTCCACGCCCGCGGGCTGCGCACCTACCGGCTTTGGCCCTGGCAGCTCAACGAGGGGTCGTTCGAGGTGACCGTCACCCTGTCCGACGGCACGGCCACCCTCACCTGAGCGACCGAGAAAGACCCACCGGTTCGTGGACGGAGAGGCAGCATGACACTCGAAGACGAACTGGCTCGGCAGCGGAGAACGGCGTGGGACGCGCGCACCCCCGAGGAGCGTGCCGCCCGGGCCGGCGCCGTGCGCGATGTGGAACGGACGGGCCTGGCGCGTGACGCCGCCCGAGATCGTCGCCTATCAGCTCGGCAACGGTAACGACGTGGCCGCGTTCAACGGTGCGGCCGCGCCCGAGGTGCCGCTGCCCGCAACCTATGTCGCGGACCGGAACGGTGTCATTCGCTACGCACACGTCTCCGCCGACTACACCCGGCGCGCCGAGCCGGACGCGGTCCTGGACGCGACACACGCGATCGCCGAGAGCGGATGAACCACTTTCCGTGACGAGGGTGCCGGAGCCTCGCCGAGGTCAGTCCTCCCCGGCGTTGTGGGCACGGAGGCGCGCCCAGATCTTCGCGAGCAGCTCGACCTCCTCGGCGTCGAGCAGGTCCACGAACCTCCTGCGCACACCTCGGAACCTCACATCCATCGCCGCACGGATCCGGTGGCCCCCGGCGCTGGTGAGCGCGAGCTCGACCGCCTGGCGCCCGTCCTCCCGGCGCCGCTCGACGAGCCCGCGATCGACCAGTCGGTCGGCCAGACGGGTTACGCCACCGGGCGTGACCAGGACGTCATGGGCGAGATCGCCCACCCGGCGAACACCGCCGGGAGCCCGCCACAGCTGGTACAACACATCGAACTCGTTGATCGTGAGTCCGGTCTCCTCCCGCAGCTCCGCCTCCAGCTTCGGCATGAGCACGGCCTGCAGCTCCAGCACCCCACGCCAGGCCCGCAGTTGTTGACCGGACAGGTGGGGTACGGCCCGTTCCCGCAGCGGTGCCGCCGCCTCCTTCCGGGCTCCCGGACCCGCTCCACGCCCGTCCACCCGCACCGGTGCCGAGCGCCGCGATCGATAGGCGCGCTGACGGCAGACCTGCGAGCAGTACGTGGCCGGTCGGCCGGTCCGACGGCTCTCCAGCTCGGCCCCACAGACCGAACACTCCGCAGGTGCACCGTCCGGCCCGTTACGAAACATGTCACGATAGTACGCGCCGCCGGGAGGTGGCGGTAAGCCGTGTGAGGCGCTGTCGTTCTCGGTCCGGGGGCACGGAGGGGCGGGCTCCACGCCGTGGCTACCGTGGCCCCAGCACCCCACCACCGCCCCCTGGAGGATCCCGTGCCCGTACCGCTCGGCGAGGACGTGCTGGCGCTGCTGCGCCGCCCCAGCACCTGCTACATCGCCACCACCATGCCCGACGGCTCGCCCCAGCTCACCCAGACCTGGGTCGACACCGATGGCGAGCACGTCCTGATCAACAGTGTGGAGTCGCATCAGAAGAACCGGAACATCGCGCGCGACCCGCGGGTGGCCATCGCGGTCGCGGACCCCGCGCAACCCACCTCCTACGTCCAGATCCGCGGCCGTGTGGTGCGGATGACCACCGAGGGGGCGGCCGAACACATCGAGGCGCTCGCGCAGAAGTACCTCGGAGGGCCCTACCCGTGGTTCGGCGGCCGCGATCAGGTGCGGGTGCTCTATGTGATCCAGCCGGAACGGATCAGCAGCCCCCGCGGCTAGGCAGATTCGTTTGGATCAGTCGGTCGTTGGTTCGGGTGTGCCGTTGACTGATGCGCAGTGGGCGCGGATTGAGCCGTTGCTCCCGGACCGGACGCCGAAACGGGGTGGCCGCTGGCGGGACCATCGTGAGGTGATCGACGCGATCGCCTACAAGTTCCAGACCGGTGTGCAGTGGGTTCACCTGCCGGAGAAGTACGGCAACTGGCGGGGCGTCTACAACCGGCTGCGGATGTGGGCCGTGGATGGCACGTGGGAGCGGGTGTTCACCGCCTTGGTGGCCCAAGCCGACGCGGAAGAGCACCTGAGCTGGGCCGTGTCGGTGGACTCCACGATCGTGCGGGCTCACCAGCATGCGGCCGGGGCCCGCAAAAAGGGGCCCCGGCCGGCGAACCCGCCGAACACGCCATCGGCCGATCCCGGGGCGGACTGACCACGAAGATCCACCTCGCTGCCGATGCCCGCTGCCGACCTCTGGCGTTCGTTCTCACCGCAGGCCAGGCCGGTGACGCACCCGCTTTCACCGATGTCATGGCCCGCCTGCGCGTTCCTCGTCGGCGGGGACGGCCCCGCACCAGGCCGGACCTGGTCCTGGCCGACAAGGCGTACTCTTCCCGCGCAATCCGCGAGCACCTGCGCAAGCGCGGCATTCGGGCAGTGATCCCCGTCCCCGCCGACCAGCGCGCACACCGGCTGCGTCGGGGCAGTCACGGCGGCAGGCCACCGGCCTTCGACCGCGAGACCTACAAGCAGCGCAACACCGTCGAGCGGTGCATCAACCGCCTGAAGCAGTGGCGAGGCATCGCCACCCGCTACGAAAAGACAGCCACCATCTACCTGGCCGGACTCCACATCGCGGGCATCTTTCTCTGGTCCGCACAGTGATCCAAGTGGAAGTTCCCAGGGCTCATGACGGGGCGCCCGGGAAGGACGGCTTGATGACGCGGCTGCCAAACTTCCACTGTCCGTCCACGCGAATGTATTCGTCCTCGTACTTGACGTGGGAGCGAACGTAGCCGCCGTCGTTCTTCACCACTTCCACCAGGCAGGAGACACTCCCCGCCGCGCGGTTGCCCTCGATGTCCGTCACCAGGTGGTTGAACATGATGTGGATGACGTTGCGGGCATGGGCGAAGAGTGAGTCGCGGAAGAAGTCGCGTATCGCCTCGCGCCCTTGGAACAGGCCGAAGCCGGTCTCGCGTTCGTCGAGGACACCGTCCTCGGCCCAGCAGCCGGAGGACTCGTTCAGCCGGAAGCCGTCGAAGGCAACCGCGTAACGAGTGTTGAGATCGTGGATGGCGGCACGATCGAGGAGATGGTTCATGCGACAACCTCACGTGAAGAAGCGGCGCCATGGGGCTAGGCCCTGGCCGGCTCGGATGAGCCGGAGAGACGGTGTACAGGGCTCCCAGCCCGTGTCAAGGCTTCCCAGCCATGAACTGACCAGTGATCCAAACGAAACCGCCTAGGCGATGTCCCCTGGACCGTGATCGCCCGCCCCCGGCAGAAGCGTACGCACGAGCGATGCCGTCACTCGATCGTGAGTTGTTCCCTTCATATGCCCGGTGCGATGCCACGCTGGCCGACACGGCGTGTGACCGGCGCCGCCCGGACGGCTGAGGGTGGGGGATGGGATGGCGCAAGGCACGGGGCGACGCGGGGGACTGGATGAGCGGGCGGTGCTGCTGGCGGCCGGGCTGGCCGATCTGGCGGTGAGCACGCTGGGTTCGGTGCTGGGGACGGCGCGGGGGTTGCTGCGCCGCTCGGACACCACGGAGCTGGCGGCGGAGGCCGAGCACGATCTGATGGCACGCGGGCGCCTGGCGCTGGACCGGCATGCCGCGGCCGTCCCCCCGGCCCACCTGGAGATCCTCGCCCGGCACGCCCTGGCACGGCGGGCCACCGGCGATGTCTGACCTGCGGGGGTCCGATCGGCGGGGGTCCGACCTGCGGGGTGCTGATCGGCGGGGGTCCGACCGCTGGGGGCCGACCGCGTTCAAGGCCCGCGTCGACGAGGTGCTGCACGGCTTCGTCGCCCAAGAGGCCGAGCAGTTGTCGGCGATCGACCCGGCCCTGGGCCCGGTGGCCGGGCAGTTGGAGGCGGCGGTCGCGGACGGCAAGCGGCTGCGGGCGGCGTTCTGCTACTGGGGCTGGCGCGCGGCGGGGCAGCCGGACAGCGATGCGCTCGTACGGGCGGCGGCCTCGATGGAGCTGGTGCATGCCGCCGCGGTGGTGCATGACGATCTCATCGACGACAGTCCGCTGCGGCACGGCCGGCCCACGGCGCATATCGCCCTGCGCGCCGCCGTACGCCGTCGGCCGCGTGCCGTGGCCGCCGCCAGGTCGCTGGCGATGCTGGTGGGCGATCTGCTGATGTCGCTGGCCGGGCAGATGTTCGCCACCAGCGGTCTGCCCGCCGCGTACCTGGCCCGGGCCCGCCCGCTGTGGTCGGTGCTGGCCCGGGAGCTGATCGCGGGGGAGTGCCTGGAGATCCTGCGGACCGGGGCCGATCCGGACACCACGGCGTCGCTGAAGGTGATCCGGTACAAGACCGCCAAGTACACCGTCGAACAGCCCCTGTTGATCGGCGGAGCCCTGGCCGGGGCCGGCCGGCGGCTGCGCGAGGGCTACTCCGCGTACGGGCTGCCGCTGGGCGAGGCGTTCCAGCTCCGGGACGACCTGCTCGGCCTGTTCGGAGACCCGGAACGGACCGGCAAGGCCAACGCCGACGATGTACGCGGCCACCGGCCCACCGCCCTGCTGGCGGAGACCTGGCGCATCGCCGGTGACGGCGAGCGGGAGCGGCTGAGCGCCCTCCTCGGCCGACGCGATCTGGACGCGGATGGTCTGGCCGCGGTCCGCGAGGTGATGTGCCGGCTGAAGGCCCCGGACCGTATCGAGGCCATGATCACCGCGCGGGTCGAGGAGGCCCTCGACGCCCTGCACGAGCTGGACGCACCCCCGCACGCCACCGCTGCCCTGACCGCGCTGGCGCGTTCGGCGGCGGTCCGCCTGTCCTGACCCCCGCCGCACAGGCGGGGGCGGCCGCCGCCCCCGCCCGTGTTGGGGACGACCCGTCAATGACAAGGAGTCCCGTCATGACCTACACCGAGGCATCGATGGACGCCCTGCGGCAGGCCGGTGACGAACTCGCCGATGCCACCGTCGCCACCCTCTTCGAGCGCGGGGAGGTGGGGAAGTTCAACACCCTAATGCGCTATGTCTCCACCGTCGGCGCCCCCTTGCCGGACGGGCTCCCCGATGTCGCCCGTGAGTACCTCCAGGCCACCAGTGCCCCGCCGGACTGGGTGGACTGGGGCGAGATGGAGAAGGCCCGGCTGTTCTTCATCGACAACAACGTGCACATCTCCACCGCGCTCTCCTTCGCCTCCATGCCCGCGTGCTACGTCGTCCCGCAGGTGGCGAAGCTGCTGTCGGCCACCCACGGGCTGAAGTACCCCTCCAAACGGATGGCGGAGACCGGCCAGTTCACCGTCTACCTGATGCAGCCCGGCGCCTTCGAGGCCGGCAGCCGCTTCATCCCCGCCGCCCAGAAGGTCCGCCTGCTGCACGCCTCCATCCGCCACCACCTGAGGCGGGAGGACCGCTGGGACACCGACGCGCTCGGGACGCCGATCTGCCAGGAGGACATGATCGGCGGGCAGATGTTCTTCTCCCTGCTGGTCCTGGACAGCCTGCACCGCCTCGGCATCCACATGTCGACGGAGGGCGCGGAGGCGTACTACTACGCCTGGCGTGTGGTCGGCGCCATGCTCGGCGTCGACCAGGACGCCGTCCCCACGACCCTCGACGACGCCCGCCGGTTTCTCGACCTGTACATGGTCCGGCACATGGGGCCGTCCGAGGAAGGCGCGCACCTGACCCGGCAGCTCATCGACCTCTACGAGGAAGTCGTGCCCGGGACCTTCTTCGACCCCATCGTCTCCGCACTCATCCGCCACCTCGTCGGCGACACCTGCGCCGACTGGCTCCAGGTGTCGCGCACCCCCTGGGACACCGTCGTCAAGGCCGTGCCCCACCTCCTCGGCGTACTGGAGACCATCGAGGACCGTTCCCCGCTCGGGGCCTGGGCACTGGACCGCCTCGGCCACCTCACCACCATCCTCGAACTGTCCTCCCTCACCCGCGGACGCGTGATGCACTACGCCATTCCCGAACAGCTCAAGAAGGACTACGGCATCGCAGGCGCGGTGCCCCGCACCCACCGGTGGACCCCGCCTGCCGCCACCGTGTCCGAGTGACCCACGCCGCGCCGCCTTCGACGGCGCGGCGAGAAGCAAACGAGGGGAGCTTCCTTACGCTCCGGGACCGCCGAACCATTGGACCGCGGCCCGCTCGAACGCCTCGCGGTCGGGGTGGCGATCACCTGCCCAGACGACGACGCCGTCCGGCCGGACGAGCACGGCACCCGTTCCGAGGTCGTTTCCCGCCCGCCCGGCCGCGTACCGCATCCGGCTCTCCCAGCCCATCGCCGACCCGTGCAGGCATCGGTCGGCGCTGAAATCGAGCACGATGCCCTGGCCGTCCCGCATCAGGTCGCCGAGGCGCGTGCCGTCCTCGAGGCGGAGGTCCGGGGCGTTGCGGCCGACCAGTGGATGCTCGCCGCCGAGGTCGTAGCGGATCGACGAGCCCGACACCTTCTGGAAGACGTAGGTCGTTCCGTCATGGGTCCCGATCAGGTCGCGGATCACCCCCTGGACCGCCTGGCCATGCGCGTCCGGCCGCATGGCCGCCACCTGGGCGCGCGACCAGTCGAGCACCGCGGCGCCGATCGGATGGCGCTCGCGGGTGTAGGTGTCGAGCAGCCCGTCCGGCGCGTGCCCGTGCACGGTGGCGGCGAGTTTCCATCCCAGGTTCATGGCGTCGCCGAGGCCGGTGTTGAGTCCCTGCCCTCCAAGGGGGGAGTGGATATGAGCGGCGTCGCCCGCGAGCAGGACGCGTCCCGCCCGGTAGGTCGTCGTCTGCATCGCCCGATCGGTGAACGTCGAGGCGAGATGGACGGCGCTGAGTGTCACGTCGGTGCCGGACACTCGGCGCAGCACCGTCTGGAGATGCTCGCGAGTCGGCGGCCGCGAGCGGTCGAACGCGCCACCGTCGAAGTCCATCATGCCGATATGCCCCTCCGCGGGCATCCGGACGTACATGCCGCCCGGCGTCAGGTTGAACCCGGGGCGCAGCTTCTCGGGATCGGCGATGGTGGCGTGCAGGGTGTAGCCGGTGAGCTGCGGCTCGGTGCCGACGAACGCGAAGCCCGCGAGCCCGCGCACCGCACTGCGCCCGCCATCGCAGCCGACGAGCCAGCGCGCCGCGTACTCCTGCTCGCCCGCCTGCGCGACCACGCTCTCCTCGTCCTGGGCGATGGCCGAGACCCTGACGCCGCGCCTGATGTCCACGCCGAGCTTGGACGCCCGCTCGGCCAGCACCGCCTCGACCGCCTCGAGGTGTGTCAGCAGGCCCTCCGGCGCCGGGCTGGGAAGCCGGAACGGCAGGGCGGCGAGGTCGACCTTGGCCGGATCGAGCGTCATCCCGGCGAAGTGGCCCGCGCTGCGCGGGGGTGACGGCTCGTCGGTTTCGGCGTCCGCTTCGGGATCGTCTTGGATGCCCGAGGCCGTCAGCAGCGGGTGCAGCATCCCGCGGCGGTAGAACGCCTCGACGGACGCGGCGGACAGGCCCCGCATCCCGAGCGGTTCCGCCCGCCACGGGGAGCCGGGCTCCGGCTCCCGTTCGAGCACCAGGACCGAGCAGCCCGCGAGGCCGAGCTCGCAGGCGAGGAACAGACCGACCGGGCCGGCGCCCACGATCACTACGTCATGCACGACAGAACTCCCCTTCCGAAGCCTGTGGTCTTCAGGCACGGGAAGACTGACGCGGGCCGCTCACACGGGGCACACATGGCGTTCACACGGGGGCACATGGCGCCTACCCTCCCGTCCGGCGCGGCGCCGGCCTGATCCAGGCGCCGCCCTGATGCGGGCACTGCCCTGATGCGGGGCCCCGAGGGCGCGTGGGCGAAAATCGGGGGATGGACGGGAGTGCGCTTCGCATCACGCTGCTCGGCGCCTTTCGGGTGTCGCGCGGTGACGCGGCCCTGCCCGTCCCCGGTGCCCGGTCGCGGGGTCTGGTCGTACGGCTGGCGCTCGCCGGTGGGCGCCCGGTCGAGCAGGGCGTCCTGGTCGACGCGATCTGGGCCGAGGACCTTCCCACCGGGCCCGGCCACGCCCTGCAGGCCCTCGTCTCGCGGCTGCGCCGGACCCTCGGCTCGGCCGACGCCGTCGCACAGGTCGCGGGCGGCTACCGGCTGGACGTGGACGCGGCCGACGTGGACGCGCTGCGGTTCGAGCAACTCGCCGCCGACGGCCGTGCCCGCCTGCGCGCCGGCGACCCGAATGCCGCGGCGGCCGTGCTCGGCGAGGCCGTGGCGCTCTGGGACGACCGTCCCGGAGCCGAGCCGACGGCCGTCGCCGCGGTCGCGCCCGCCGCCGCGACCCGACTGGCCCACGCCTCGGTCGAGGCCGTCGCCGACCTCGCCGACGCCGAGCTGTCCCTGGGCCGTGCCGACGAGGCCGCCGCCCGCCTGACCGCCCTGCTCGCCGAGCACCCCGTCCACGAGCGGGCGGCCGCGCTGCTCATGGACGCGCTCGCCGCCCAGGGCCGCCAGGCCGAGGCCCTGGCCCGGTACGAGCGGATCCGCGCAACCCTGGCCGACGCGCTCGGCACCGACCCGGGCGCCGCCCTGCACGAGCGCCATCTGCGTCTGCTGCGCGCCGAGCGCCCCGCCCAGGCCGCAGACACCGCGCCGACCGGTCCGGCCGCGCCGACCAGTCCGGCCAAGCGGACGGGCCCCGCCGACCAGACGAGCCCCGCCAGGCAGACCAGCCCTGCCAGGCAGATGGGCCCCGCCGAGCAGACGAGCCCCGCCGAGCAGATGGGCCCCGCCGACCAGACGAGCCCCGCCAGGCAGACCAGCCCCACCGAGCAGACGAGCCCCGCCAAGCACACCGGCCCGGCCAACCTGCCCGCGCCGCTGACCAGTTTCATCGGACGCGACGGCGACCTCGCCCGGATCGACACGCTGTTCGCCGCCGGGCGCCTGGTCACCGTGCTCGGTCCCGGCGGCGCCGGTAAGACACGCCTCGCCATCGAGGCCGCCCGCCGCCACCGCCACGCGTACCGCGACGGCACCTGGATGATCGACCTCGCCTCGGTCACCGAGCCGACCAAGGTGGGCGCGGCGCTGGTGGCTCATCCAGCGGCTGGTCGACGGACCGGACGTGTGGCTGGCCGGGCTGGCCCATGTGTTCCGGGCCCAGTCCGCCGAGGCCGAGGGCCGCCTCGATCCGGTCCGCGGCGATGTGACCGCCACCCTGGACTGCTTCGCCCGGGCGGGCGATTGCTGGGGCCTGGCCAGGGCGCTGCCGCTGCGCGCGCTGCTGCGGCAGTACGACGGCGATCTCGACGGCGCGCTGGCCGACTTGACCGAGGCCAAACGGCTGGCCCGCGAGTTCGGATCGCTCAGCCTCAGCGACGAGACCTTCATCGACTTGCGATGGATCGATCTGCAGGTGCGGCTCGGTGCGACCGTGCGGGCGACCGAGATGATCGCCGCGACCCGGGAGCGCGCGTTGCGCTCGGCGTCGCCCGAGATGGCGATTCTCCTCGACGCGCGGGAGGCCGACCTGTGGCTACGGGTCGGGGACTTGGACCGGGCGCGTGAGCTGGTCGAGTCGGCCGAGGCCGGGCTGTCCGAGCGGTTCCCGTTCGGCGGCCATGGACAGGGGCTGGTCGGCGCGGTGCGGGGCGCGCTCTGTCTCGAACTCGGCGACGGGCCGGGCGCCGAGGAGGCGCTGGGCCGGGCCTACGCGGCGGCGGTCGACAGCAAGGACATGCCGATCGTGGCGATGGTCGCGGTGATCGTGGCCGGCCTCGCCGCGCTGTACGGGCGCTACCTCGACGTGGCCGTTCTGCTCGGCGCCGCGGCCCGCCTGCGGGGTGCCCACGACCGTACCGATCCGCAGGTCCGCACGCTGACCAGCCGCGGCCGGGTCGCGCTCGGCGACGCGCGGTTCGCCGAGGCGTACGAGACCGGCCGGCAGCTGGCCGCGCCGACGGCCCTGACCCGGGCCGATCCGGCACGCCTGCGCCGTGCGGCCCCGCCCGCGGCCACCGCCTTCCGCCGCCACCACGGCCGGCCGCCGAGCCTCGGGCGCTGACAGCAAGGGGAGCGCACGCGCAGTGACTCGCTGCTGGCCAGTGACGGCCCTCGCCGTCCCCCGTGACGCAACCAATGCGCTGCCGGGGAAGGGAGTGCCACCGCTCTCCTCGGCGGCTCTGTGCAGGGTAGGCGGTTGCGCGGAGGCCGAGAGGGCACCTGCCGGGGAACCTGGGGGCCGACCGATCCGAGCTACGACGACCGTCTACGCGGCGCGCCACCGCTTCGCGGAGAAGCTGGTCGGTTCCCATGGACGGCAGGGCAAAGGCAAAGACAAAGGCAGGGAGAACTGTCTCTCCTTGCCACTTTCAACGTATAGCGCGCCGGGGGGCTTGCCGCAAGCCCCGGGTCACCGCGCACAATCGTCGGTCGATGCCACAACCTGCGGAAATGGGGGCACGACGTACGTGTGTAGTTGTCGACGTATGGGGGGCGCGATGACGTCGGACCAGCGGTGGGACCGGCTCGCGGTGCGGCCCGGCACGGCCGCCTCGGAGGTCTCGCGATGAAGGAGCGGTACGTGCTGGATCTCCGCGAGGCTGCCGAGACGCAGGCTGCGGTCGTCGGGGGCAAGGGCGCGCACCTGGGCGGGCTGTCGCGGATCGAGGGAATCCGGGTGCCGGGTGGCTTCTGTGTGACGACGGACGCCTTCCGGCGGATCATGGCGGAAGCGCCGTCGATCGACGATCAGCTTGAACAGCTGTCGCGCGTGGACCCGGACGACCGGGAGGCGGTCCGCACGCTCAGCGCGCGGATTCGTCGGGCGGTCGAAGGGATCGCCGTCCCGGCCGATCTCGCGGCGGCGATCACCCGCGAGCTCACTCGGCACGGCGAGCAAGCCGCCTGGGCCGTCCGGTCCAGCGCGACGGCGGAGGACCTGCCGACGGCCTCCTTCGCCGGCCAGCAGGACACCTACCTGAACGTCGTGGGGCCGACGGCGGTCCTCCGGCACATCAGCCGGTGCTGGGCCTCGCTGTTCACCGAGCGGGCCGTGACCTACCGCCGGCGCGGCGGCATCGACCACCGTACGGTCCACATGGCCGTGGTCGTGCAGCGGATGGTCTTCCCGGACGCGTCCGGCATCCTTTTCACGGCCGACCCGGTCACGGGCAACCGTAAGGTGGCCACCGTGGACGCCGGCTTCGGGCTCGGCGAGGCCCTGGTCTCCGGCCTGGTGAACCCGGACGTCTTCACGGTGCGGCACGGCGACATCGTCGCCAGGACGATCTCCGCCAAACAGCGTGCCGTTCACGCCCTGCCGGACGGCGGTACGCGGGAAGTGGCGATCGACGCGCGGCGGCAGGAGCGGCCGGCGCTGACGGACGCGCAGGTCCTGCGGCTCGTGGAGCTCGGGCGGCGGATCGAGGCACACTTCGGCCGCCCGCAGGACATCGAATGGTGCCTGGCCGACGATGACTTCCAGATCGTTCAGAGCCGGCCGATCACGACGCTGTTCCCCGTTCCCGAGAGCGGCGACCAGGAGAACCACGTCTACCTCTCCGTGGGCCACCAGCAGATGATGACCGACCCCATGAAGCCCCTGGGGATCTCCGTATGGCAGCTGACGGCCATGGCGCCGATGCACGAGGCCGGTGGGAGGTTGTTCGTCGACGCCACCCGGCGCCTGGCCTCGCCCGCGAGCCGGGCCGCCCTCCTGGACGTCGTCGGCAGAGGCGATCCGCTGATCAGGGACGCTCTGGAGACCGTCCTCGACCGCGGCGATTTCATCCCGTCACTCCCGGACGCGGGCCCCGGCGGGCCGCCGGAGCGCGGCGCGTCCGCCCCGGTCGAGACCGATCCGGCCATCGTCACCGAGCTGATCGAGGGCAGCCGGACGTCCATCGCCGCCCTGGAGCGGAACATTCGGACGAAGACCGGGCCGGCGCTGTTCGACTTCCTGCTGGAGGCCTTCGAGGAACACAAGCGCGTCCTCACCGATCCGCTGAGCATGCGGGCGATCATGGCGGGGATGGAGGCCACGTGGTGGCTCAACGACACGCTGCGGGAGTGGCTGGGCGAGAAGAACGCGGCCGACACGCTCACGCTGTCCGCCCCCGACAACGTCACGTCGGAGATGGGGCTGGCGCTGCTCGACGTCGCGGATGTGATCCGCCCGCATCCGGAGGTGGTGGCGTTCCTGCGGGACGTCGAGTCGATCGAGGACGACACCTTCCTGGACGAGCTGGCGAAGCTCGCGGGCGGGGCCGAGGCGCGCGATGCCATCGAGTCCTACCTCGACCGGTACGGCATGCGCTGTGTCGGCGAGATCGACATCACGCGGCCACGGTGGCGCGAGCGCCCCACCACGCTCGTGCCCGTGATCCTCGACAACGTCAGGAACTTCGAGCCGGGCGCCGCCGAGCGGCGCTTCGAGGAGGGGCGGCAGAAGGCGCGGGAGAAGGAGCAGGAGGTGCTGTCCCGCTTGCGGGCCCTGCCGGACGGGGACCGGAAAGCGGACGAGGCCAAGCGGATGATCGACCGGGTCAGAACCTTCATCGGCTACCGGGAGTACCCCAAGTACGGCATCATCAGCCGCTACTTCGTCTACAAGCGGGCCCTGCTGGCGGAGGCCGGGCGCCTCGTGGAGGCAGGTGTGCTTCCTGAGCCGGAGGACATCTTCTACCTCACGTTCCAGGAACTCCACGACGTCGTGCGCTCGCATCAGGCGGATGACCGGCTCATCCAGCGGCGCAAGGACGCGTTCCGGTCGTACCACGCGCTCACCCCGCCCCGGGTGCTCACCTCGGATGGTGAGGCCGTCACCGGGGCGTACCGGCGCGACGATGTGCCGACCGGCGCCCTGGTCGGCCTGCCGGTCTCCGCCGGGACCATCGAGGGAAGGGCCCGCGTCATCCTGGACATGGCGGAGGCCGATCTCGAGGCGGGCGACATCCTGGTCACCGCCTTCACGGACCCGAGCTGGTCGCCGCTGTTCGTCGGAATCGCGGGCCTGGTGACGGAGGTGGGCGGTCTGATGACCCATGGCGCGGTAATCGCCCGGGAGTACGGCTTGCCGGCCGTCGTGGGCGTGGAGCGGGCCACCCGGCTGATCCGGGACGGGCAGCGGATCCGTGTGCACGGAACGGACGGGTACGTCGAGATCCTGCCCTGACCGGCCACATCGAGCAGCCGCCACGGCGGTCCGGGTCGGCTTGGGCGGGTTCATCTGCATTCCCCTCGTGGCATCCCGCCGATCACGACGGATTGGGCGAAGAGCCATTCTTTGCGGCAGGTGGCCAGTCAAATGTGCACGTAACCACCAGCGGTCACAGGGCGATGGGGTTCGGATTCAATGGATTCCGGCTCGGATTTATTTCCGCCGACCGGTGACGGGACTCAGCCGTTGGCAGCCGCGGTATCGGGCGTGCTCGCCCCGCTCATTACCTCCGGCGTAATCGACGGACGGGAGCCGGCTGGACGAGAGTTGCCGTATCGCGACAACACCTCATCGCCCAGGAAGGATTCGCCGACCATGCCGTACTTCGAGGGTTCCGACGGAACGAGCCTGTTCTACACCGACTGGGGACAGGGAAAGCCGGTGGTGTTCGTCACCGGGGCCTGGCTCAGCAGCAGCTCATGGGAGTTCCAGATGCTCCCGCTGTCCGAGGCGGGCCTGCGCTGTGTCGCCTTCGACAAGCGGGGGCACGGCCGCTCGGACTGGGTCGGCCACGGATATGACTACGACACGCTCGCCGATGATCTCGCGGCGCTGCTGGATCTCCTCGACCTCCGCGAGGTGACCCTGGTGGCGCACTCGATGGGCGGTGGGGAGGTGATCCGCTACCTGACGCGCCACGGCTACGACCGGGTGAGCCGGGTGGTGCTGATGTCGGTCACCGCGCCGTTGATGGCCTGGGCGCCGGACCACCGGGACGGGATCGACCAGGGCGCCTTCGACGCCCTGCTGGCGGAGCGGTCGAAGGACCGCCCGCGGTGGATGGCCCAGAACGCACAGGCGTTCTTCGCGACCCATCTGGGCAACACGATCTCCACCGAGCTCCTGGAGTGGACGGTGCGGAGATGCCTTGACTGCTCGGCCAAGGCGGCCGTCGAGGTGATCAGGACAGGCTTCCGCACCGATCTGCGCGAGGAGGCCGCCGCGCTCCGGGTGCCGGCCTTGATCATCCACGGCGACGCCGATGCCTCCGCTCCCATCGGACTCTGCGGCCGACGGATGGCGAAGCTGGTGCCCGACAATGTCTACAAGGAGTACCCCCGCGCGGGACACGGCCTCTTCATGACCCACGCCGATGACGTCAACCAGGACCTGCTCGACTTCATCGGGACCAACTGAACCCCCGGCGGGATCAATTATCCCGACTAGGGAGCGCATGAGTTCGGTGCCCTCTCTCTTGCGCTCGCTTCCGCTCCTGTGGATGCTTGCGCTGCACCTGTGGCAAGAAGGGCATGTCTTTGTGTGGGAGCACGGGATCGTGTCCTTGTGGAATGTCAGTACCCCGCAGCTCTCGCTGCTGCGCAGCGGCGAAATGTACTGGCCGGACTTCGCCGCGAACGGCAAGGAGCACATCGAGGTCCGCCACCTCCTCAGTCACACCTCCGGCGTCTCCGGCTGGGAGACGCCGTTCAGTACTGAGGACACCTATGACTGGGACTTCCTGACTGGAGCCGGATCGCACCGATCACCCCACCGGCCCCACTCCCGTTCGACGTGGCGGCTCTGGACCCCGAGGGCCCGAGGTTCAAGACCGTCGTCGGTCCGCCGGCCAATCCCGAGGACGCGAACATTCCGGCCTGGCGACGCGCCGACCTGCCCGCGCTCAACGGCCACGGGAACGCACGGTCCGTGGCCCGAATCCTCAAGGCTCTCGCGCTGGGCGGCACCGTCGACGGCGTTCGGCTGCTGTCGCCCGACACGATCGGGGTGAGGCCCAGCATGGCGGCCTCGTGGCGGGTGAGGTCACCGGTCGTCGTCCGGGCGGCCAGGTGGGAGAGCACATCGTCGGCCGGGTCGGCGGGCTTCGACCGGAGTTGCTCGTCCAGGTACGCCAGGAGCGCGCCGCTGGCTGGCCCGGGTCTCCCTCGGGCACCGTCGGCGTGCTCGGCCGGCGCATGCCCAAGCGGAACCGACCGCGTCGGCGGGATGTCGTCGACGCGTTCGCGTGAGGATGAGCGCGGTCAGGCCTCGTGGACGAGTCGTCCCGAACTCGGCGCGGCCGCCGCCCCCCTCGAAGTAGGCGGCTGACATCCGCCGTGGTTCATGGGCGACGAGGTGCTCGATGTCGCTCTCGGCGTCCAGCCGGGTCAGCGGGAAGCCGAGCAGTTCCTCGACGAAGCGGTGGTAGCGGGGCACTCCTTGAGGCTGCCATGGCGTGGAGCCTGCCATGGGTGGTGATCCGGCGTGGTGATCCGGCGTCGGCCCTCACGCCTCCCGGCCGTAGAGCGCGGCGATGTCCTCGGAGCCGGCCCAGCCGCTGTACGTGGGCGCCTGTGGCCAGCCGTCGGGGGAGTCCTGCCACTCCTCCTGCCGCCCGTACGGCAACAGATCGATCAGTGCGAAGGAGTAACTGAGCTGCTCGGTGCCGCGGCCGTTGGTGTGCCACGTGCGGTAGACGGTGTCGCCGTCGCGCAGGAACACATTGACGGCGAATCCTCCGCCGGGCGGGGCGCCGACGTCGGCACCGAACGGGCTGTTCGCCGTGGAATACCAGGCCATCGTGTTCCCGACCCGCCGCTTGTAGGCGAGTGCCTCGTCGATCGGGCCCTGGGTGACGATGACGAACCGGGCGTCGTAGTTGTCCAGGAAGGCCAGCCGGGTGAACTGCGAGGTGAACCCCGTGCAGCCCGGGCACTGCCACTCCTCGCCCGGGAACCACATGTGGTTGTAGACGATCAGCTGCCTCTTGCCGTCGAAGAGGTCCGCCAGCCGGACCGGCCCGTCCTCGCCCTCGAGGGTGTAGTCGGGCATCTCGACCATCGGCAGGCGGCGGCGCTCGGCGGCGATCGCGTCGAGTTCCCGGGTCGCGGCCTTCTCCCGAACCCGCAGCGCTTCGAGCCGACGCCGCCAGGTGTCGGCGTCGACGACGGGCGGTAGTGCCTTGGGGCTCATGGTCCCCTCCCTGATCATGTGGGTGGCCTGCTGTCTATGTGTAGACCTCGTTCGGTCGTCGAACTCATCGGTGTCGGCCGTTCGACCGCCTGGTTCCCCGCCCGGCCGGTGAGGCGGGGGTTCGTTCTAGGATCTTCGGTATGGCGAAGCGCGCGGTCCATCGACGGGCCCGGAAGATACTGGGCGAGGAGCCCGTGGCCCTGGTCTGGTGCGAGATCCACAGGCCCATCCCCACACCGCCCAAAGAGGTGCACCGCGCCGCGGGCAAGGGACGGCTGAAGCCGGGACACCACTGGCTGCTGTACGTCGGGGCCGTCGTGTTCTTCTTCGTCGTCATCCCGATGATGCTGATCGACAAGCTGGGCGGCCGGCTCGACCGGCTGTCCCAGCCGCGACGCAACCGCGGGCCGCGGGCCGGGGAGCCGCGGACTCCGCCGGACGCCCGCCCCTCTTCCTCCGGCCGCGGCCCTGCCCGCGATCGCCGGCCGGACCCGACCCACGGCATCTTCGACGGCGACTGGAACCTGACCGCGGGCCAGCTGCTGCTGCGCTGGTACGGGCATTCGCCCAACCCCAAGCGCCTGGTCATGCTGGCCCGCGATCGTGTCTGCGTCGCCACGTCCCCGCGCCGTCGGCTGTCGCCCACCAAGGCCGACGACTTCCAGACCTTCGCGGAGTTCCCCCTCGATCAGGTCCGCGTCGAAGGCGAGGCGGGCCAGCCACGCGGATTCGCCACGTTCCGGCTCCGCTTCGCCGACGGCTCCTGGCTGGAGGTGGGACGGCTGGGCGAACCCGAGGACGCCGACCACTTCCTTCGCACCGTCAACAGCTGACGGTGGCGTTACCAGCTGATGGCGGCGTCCATCGACTGCTGCCAGTACGTGACCTTGAGGGAGTCGTCGATGTAGGCGCCCTTGGCGGGCAGCGCCGGGTGGGCGGCCGAGGAGACGTCCTCGTCGGGGGTGCGGCCCTGGAAGTGGACGGCCAGGGACTTCTCGGTGTGGCCGTTCTTACCGCTGCCGTCGGCGGCCGACAGGTTCACGGAGGCGTAGCCGGACTCGCCCGGGGCGAGCGTGACGACGGCCTGCGGCTGCGAGTCCTCGATCACCGGCGGCACCGACTGGGCCTCGCCGAAGCGGACGGCCGGGTAGTTGTAGAGGTAGCAGGGGCTGCTGCCGGTGTTGGTGACCGTGAGCAGCATGTGGTTCACGGGGCGGTTCAGGGGAGCCGCGACCGTCTTGGTGTTGGAGCCCTGGCAGGTGACGCCCTTCTTGCCACTCGTGCCGGACTTGCCGTTCCCCGACGCCGCGGACCCGTCCGTGCCCGACTTCGAACCGGCGCCGCCCGTCTTCGCGTCCTCCTGGGAGGACGAGCCGGAGGCGGACGCCGTCGAAGAGGCGCCCGCCGACGAGCCCTCATTGCGGACGCCCTCTCCGTCGTTGCACGCCGTCAGGGAGAAGGCGGCGACCGCGACGGTCGCGGCGACGGTCAGGAGACGGGTGCGGGAGGGACGAATGCTGGACATGTGGGTGTGCCCTTTCGGTGCTGCGGTGGATGTGGTGCTTGGATGACCGGAGCTTGTGGGGCGGTCCGTCCCAGCTGCCACTCCAGCCGGGCAGTCGGAGACGCTGGAACGCGGAAACGGGCTTTGACCAGGGGGAACGTAAAGGATCTGGGACGCGGGAATGGGACGCGCCGGGTCACAGGGGAAAGGGAGCAACGGTGTCAGGGACGACAGGGGCCACGGGAGCGAGGGGGGCTGCCGGGGACGCTGGGGCGTTCGCGGAACAGCTGCGGGGGCTCAAGGAGCGCTCGGGGCTGAGCTACGGGACGCTCGCCAAGCGGCTGCACATGAGCACGTCCACGCTGCACCGCTACTGCAACGGCACGGTGGTGCCGGCCGATTACGCGTCGATCGAGCGGGTCGCGCGGGTGTGCCGGGCGACCCCCGATGAGCTGGTCGAGCTGCACCGGCGGTGGATTCTGGCGAGTGCGGCGCGGGCCCGTAGGGGGTCGCCGGAGCCGGACGGGGCGGCACGCGGTGCGGGGGCGTCTGCCGACGCCGGGGCAGGAGCAGGGGCCGACGGCGGCGCCGACGCCGGGGCTGGGGCAGGGGCCGACGCCGGCGCCGGGGCGGCTGGGGCCGGGGCCCGGGAGCCCGAGGGTGCGCCGATGCCGGACGATTCGGCGCCCGGGGCCGGGGGCCGCGGACTGCCCGAGGCAGCGACGGGCCCGGCCGATTCCGCCGGTGGGCGGCCTGACGCGGCGGCGGGAACGGAATCGGCGTCCGGGGACGGTCAGCTCCGCGAATCCGGCGGAACGGGGTCGGCGTCCGGGGGCGGTCAGCTCCGCGCATCCGGCGAAACGGAATCGGCGACCGGGGTTGGCCAACTCCACGAACCCGGCGGAACGGATGAACCGGTTGTCGGCGGCGCCGTCCCACCCGCTCCCGCGCGGTCCCGGCGGCGCCGCGCCGCGCTCGTCGCCTCCGTCGCCGCGGCCGCGGTGCTGGGAGCCGTCGCGTTCGCCGTGAACCTGCCGTCCTCCGGAACTGACGGCGATGACAAGAAGGCCGCGGGGGCGGGGGCCACCACGCCGACCACCGGCCACGGCACCAACAGCGACACCGACACCGACACCGGCCGAGCGAACGACAAGCGGCGGCCGTCCGCGTCGGCCTCCCCGTCCCCGTCCCGGAGCGCGAAGACCGGCAAACCCTCCGCCCCGGCGTCGGAGCCCGCCGCCCACGACGGCGGGGGCGCCGCCGAGCGCCCCGGCGGCGCACCGGTCAACATCGCCACCCGCCCCTACGTCTACGACAGCCCGTGCAGCCAGCACTTCCTCGTCGACAGCGAGCCCGAACAGGTCGGCCCGCCCGCGGGCGAACCGGACGCGCCCCGCTGGGCCGCCGCGTACGGCGCGGTCTCCTCGGGGGAGCAGCGCGTCGCCCTCACGGTGCAGGGGACCGGGAAGGACACCGTCGTCCTGGAGGCGCTGCACGTACGCGTCGTCGCGAAGGGCGCCCCGCTCGCCTGGAACGACTACTCGATGGGCGTCGGCTGCGGCGGCGACGTCGAGACCAAGTCGTTCGACGTCGACCTCGACAACGGCAGCCCCACCGTCACCGTCAAGAACGGCCAGGGCGACTTCCCGTACAAGGTCAGCGAGTCCGATCCGGAGGTCTTCTACGTCACCGCCCACACCAAGGCGCACGACGTCCGCTGGGACCTCGCCCTGGACTGGTCCAGCGGCGACCGCCACGGCACGGTGCACCTCGACAACAACGGCGCCCCGTTCCGCACCAGCGCCGCCGCGGGCCGCCCCGGCTACGACTACCCGCTGGGCAGCAGCGAGTGGGCCAAGCGCGAGGAGTAGCCACGAACGCCGAACACGGCTGCCCGTCACCAGTACCTGTGAGCCCCTGTGCTGTCAGGACATGACCTTGTCCCGCAGGAAGCGGGTGGCCCCCGTGACGTCGGCCATGGGGAGGTCGTTGGCGGCGATCAGACCGACCTGGGTGAGAACGGACGCTTGGTCCCAGTAGATCCGTTCGCTCTCCATCAGCTCGTCGCGGAATTTCACGACCGCCACCAGCGGCACTTCGACGGTCCGTCCGGTCGCGGCCAGTCCAGGCAGCAGGAACGGAACCTCCTGGTCGTGGGCCATCCGCATGATGATCTCCTCGACGAGGAAGTCGCCGCCCACCGACCGGTCCGCTGTCTCCATGGTGGTGTTCTGGGGAATGCCCGGGATGAAGACGTCGCGGTAGTAGCTCCGTAGGCGGTTCTTGCCGGAACCACCGCTCATCGTCGGCAGATGCATCACACTGGCGTCCTCCACCATGGTGGACACCGCCAGGTCGGCATCTTTGATGACGAACTCGTACGCCGTGTGCTGCTCCCACAGCGCGACCATGTCCTCTTGGTTCACGATGTCTCCTCGGAGATCCGTCCCACCGGCCGGGGCTACTCCCTGATCAACCCCAGCCAACCAACGAACACCGTCACGGACAGGATGCGACCAGGCGTCCTCCGGCCTTACGAGTCGGGGGACGACGCCGGGCGGGCCGTAGACGCCTGCCGCGGAGGCTCCACCTCCGGGGTCAGCGCTCCGTGGCCCGGTCGATGAGGGCCTGCAGGTACAGGCCGCGGTGGGCGTCGAGTTCGGTGGGGGTGCGGGTGCGTACGGCGGTGGCGAAGTCACGGCGGAGGATCGGCCAGCACTCCTCGTGGTCGATCTCGGCGGTGTCGTAGACCAAGGGGGCTTCGGCGCCGAAGAGTTCGATGCGGGTGAGCGCGCGCGGCACGTCGACGGCGCCGGACAGGGACGCCTGGCTGACGGTGCCGTTCGCGTGTTCGCAGGTGAGTTCGATCCAGCGGCGGGAGTCGCCCGTGGCGCGGATGTCGGTGATGGGGCCGACGGCGGCGTCCAGGAGGTCGAGGAGGTGGGGTCCGAGGTCCAGCAGGGCGCCCTGTTCCAGGCGCCAGCTGGTGGCGAAGTCGCCGCCGAGAAAGGCGCCGTGGAGGTAGCAGGAGCGGGCCCCGGCGATGTCGCGGGTGCGGGCGGCGGCGAGGAAGGCGCGGGTCGCGGGGTGGTAGCGCTTGGTCAGGACCAGTTGGGAGACCACGCCGGCCTCGGCTACGGCGTCCGCGAGCCGCTGTGCGGCGGCCAGGTCGGGGCCCAGGGGCTTCTCCAGCAGCAGCGGCTTGCCGCGCTTGGCCGCCAGGGGGGCCAGCTCGGCCTGGACGGCGGGCGGGACGGCGAAGGCCACGGCCTCGCAGTGGTCGAGGAGTTCCTCGAAGCCGGCGGCGACGTGCGCCGCGTAGGGCGCGGCGGCCTGCCGGGCGGCCTCGTGGCGGCGGGCCCAGACCGCGGTCAGCCGGGTTTCGGGGCCGGTGGCGAGCATGCGGGCGTGCATCGCCCTGGCCCAGGGACCGGCGCCCACGAGGCCGACCTCCAGGGGTCGGTGGGTCCCCGCGGCCGGTTCGGTGGGGGGAGAGGGGGCGGCTTCGGTGAGGGGAAGGGGGTCCGGTTCGGCGGGGTGATGTGGGGCGGGTTCGGTGGGGTGTGTGGGCACGGTGTTCCTGTCGGTTCGGGGTGGCCCCCGCGGGGTCATTGCCGGCCCCCACGGGGTCACTGCGCGACGCGGTTGAGCCGCTCGTCGGCGCAGGCGGGTGCGTAGAGGGATTCGACCACCATGGCCGCGGCGCCGATGACACCGGCGTGGTCGCCGAGCCGTGACGTCACGACCTGCAGGTGGGCGGTGGTACGGGGGATGGCGCGCTGGTAGAGCAGCTCGCGGACGCCGGTCATGAACGGGGCCCCGGCCAGGTCCCCGGCGAGCATCAGGACCCCCGGGTTGAGGAGGGTGACCACGGTCGCCAGGACTTCGCCCGCGCGGCGTCCGGCCTCCCTGGCCAGCCGGATCGCGTCGGGGTCGCCCTTGGCGAGCAGCGCTTTGACGTCGGAGCCGGAGCGGGTTTCGGCGCCGAGGCCGGCCAGCTCCCGGGCCAGTGCCCCGCCGCTGGCCACGGCGGCCAGACAGCCGTGGGCACCGCACATGCACAGGGCGTCGGACCGGTCGTGGAGGCGGATATGGCCGATGTCGCCGGCGCCGCCGTCGATGCCGCGGTAGATGCTGTCGCTCACGACGACACCGGCGCCGATGCCGGTGGAGACCTTGACCAGGACGAAGGCCGAGCAGTCGCGGTGGTTGGCCTGGTGCTCGGCCAGCGCCATGAGGTTGGCGTCGTTGTCGACGAAGACGGAGACGGGACCGGCTTCCAGGCTGGGGCCCACATGCTCGGCGTAGGCCTTCTGCAGCCGTTCCCGGATGGGGTACTGGTCCCATCCGGGCATGATCGGCGGCTCGACGACCCGGCCCGTGTCCCAGTCGACGGGGCCGGGCACCGAGAGCCCGATGCCGCAGACGTCGGTGGCGTCGATGCCCGCCGCGGTGATCAGCTCCGGGAACCAGCGGGCCAGTTGGTCCAGGACCTCGTCCGGGCCCTGGTCGATGTGGAGCGGGCCGGTGTGCTCGGCGAGGAGGGTGCCCGCCAGGTCGAGGACCGCGGCCCGGGCGTGCCGGGTTTCGAGGTCGGCGGCGATGACCGCGGCGTGGGAGGGGTCGAAGACGAGCCGGTCGGACGGGCGGCCGCCGGTGGAGGTGCCGGTGGTGTGGCGCAGCCAGCCGGCCCGGTCGAGCAGGTCAAGGCGCTGCCCGACGGTCGATCGGGACAGCCCGGTGGCGCGTTGCAGATCGGCTCGGGTGTTGGCGCGGCCACTACGGATCAGCTGCAGCAGTTCGCCCGCGCTGACCTGGTTCGGTGTCATCATGCTTCCCCCACGCGTCAGCTCTTGTCGGCGCCGCTGGTGAGGCCCTCGGTGAGGAGGCGTTCGGCGGCGAAGAACAGAAGTACCACGGGGATGGTCAGCACCACCGATCCGGCCATGAGGACGGTCTTGGGCACTTCGATGCCGTTGGACAGCTGGGCCAGGCCCAGGGAGACGGTCCACTTGCCGGGGACGGCGGCCAGGAAGAGCAGCGCGAAGAGGAACTCATTCCAGGCGATCATGAAGACATACAGGCCGGTCGCCATGAGGGAGGGCAGGGTGAGCGGCAGGATCACCTTGCGGACGGTCTGCAGCCGGGTGCAGCCGTCGAGCGCCGCGGCCTCCTCGATGGAGGCGGGGATGGTGACGAGGTAGTTCTTCAGCATGTAGATCGACACCGGCACGGTCTGGGCGACGTAGACGATGGCGAGGCCGACCAGGCTGGAGGAGAGTCCCATCTTGGCGAAGACGACGAAGAGCGGGACGGCCAGCAGGGTCGCGGGGAACAGATAGACGGCCAGGAAGAGCGCGCTGACCTGGCGGTGGCCGAAGAACTTCAGACGGCTGACGGCGTAGGCGCCGGGTACGGCGGCCAGCAGGGTCAGGGCGACGGTCCCCAGGGACACCAGGGCGGAGTTGAGCAGGAACCGCAGGAAGCCCTGGCCGCCGTCGTCGGTGGACCGCAGCACGTCCCGGTAGGTGGCGAGCGTGAAGTCCTTGGCCGAGATCAGGAGGGATCCCGGGTCGAGCAGGAGCGCGTCGATGGGCTTCACCGACAGCAGCAGCATGTAGTAGAAGGGCAGCAGGGTGATCACGGCGAGGAACGCGATGACGCACCAGCGCAGGACGCCGAAGATCCTCTCCTCGACGTGGGCCCGGGTCAGAGCGGCCTTACGGGTCACGATTCCTCCTGGACCTTGTTGCCGAAGAGCTTGAAGTAGAAGCCCAGCAGGATCATCAGGGCGGCGGCCAGCACGAGGGCCTGGGCGGCGGCGGCTCCCACGTCGTAGCGGGCGGTGAGGAAGTCGTAGACCCGCACGGCGGCCACGTTGGTGCCCGCGCCGCCTCCGGTCAGCAGATAGACGTCGTCGAACTTGTTGAACGTCATGATGAACCGCAGGACGCACAACAGGGCGATGACGGGCATCAGTTGGGGCAGCAGGATGTGCCGGAAGCGCTGCGAGACGGTGGCGCCGTCGACCAGGGCGGCCTCTTCCAGGCCGTCGGGGACTGCCTGCAGCCGGGCGAGGATGAAGAGGAAGGCGAAGGGGAAGTAGCGCCAGCACTCGAAGGCGATGACGGTCAGCAGGGCCAGCGGGATGTCGACATGCATGCCGAGCAGATGGACCTCGTACTCGCGGGTGGAGAGGAAGGCGATGGGGTCGTCCCAGCCGAACAGGTGCCGGCCCCAGTCGTTGACGACGCCGTACTGCGGGCTGAGCGCGACCTCCCAGACGAAGGCCACGGCGACGACGGGGGCGACGTAGGGCAGCAGCATGGCCGCGCGCAGCAGTCCGCGGCCGTGGAAGGGCTTGCGCAGCGCGAGCGCCGCGACGAGTCCGAGGGCGACCGAGCCCAGTGTGGCGCCCGCGGTGTACAGCAGGGTGGTGGTCAGGCTCGACCAGAAGCCGGCGGAGTCGAAGACCTGGGCGAAGTTGTCCAGGGACCAGTTGCCGAACAGCCCCATGCCCTGGATGTCGACCAGCTTGGCCCTCTGGAACGCCAGCAGCACGGTCCACGCGATGGGCAGCACGACGACCACGAGGACCACGATGAAGGTGGGGGAGACGAACGCGAGGCCCGCGCGGTTGGCGCGGCGGCCGGCGGTCATCGGGCGGCGGCCGCGAGGGGCGGTGGGCCGGTCCGTGGGCCGAGGGCTGGTTTCCCGGCGCTGCGGTGCGCCTGCTGGGGCTGTCGTCATGAGGAGACCTTCGTGAGGTGCATGCGGGCGGCTACTGCAGGGACTTCTTGAGGGCGGCGACTTCGTCGGCGGCTTCCCGGGCCGCCTCGGAGGAGGAGATCTGCCCGCTGGTCATGGCCCCGATGGACTTCGGTACGGGCAGCTCGCCGTTGGTGGCGCCGACGAGTGCTCCTTCGCCCTGGGTGATGCCCCAGCGCCGCATGTTGCTGACGCCGTCGGCGAGCTGGTTGAGCAGCCGGGTCGGAAAGACCTGGTCGAACGGGATACGGGTGTCGACGCCGATGGGGCTGTGGCGCCAGGCGGCGAGGTAGCGGTTGGGCTCCGCGGCCGTGCCGTGCCGGACGGGGATCTTGCCTTCGGGTGCCATGCCGAACCAGGACTCGTAGCCGGAGCCCATCATGTACTCGATGAACTCGCGGGAGGCCGCCGTCTCGGCCGTCTTGGTGGTCACCCAGGAGGTGATCTCGCCGAACTGGGCCGCCTTCGTGGCGTCCGGGCCCTTCATGGCGGTGACGATGCCGCTGTTGTGCGCCAGGTACCGCGGGTCCTTCTTGCACTGGGGGCAGCTGGGCAGGGCGTCCTTGCGCAGCCCGGCCAGTTCGTCCAGCAGGAACGAGGACCAGATGATCATGGATGACCGGTCCGCGAAGTAGGTGGCGCGGGTGGAGTCCACGGTCTGGGCGCCCGGCGGGCCGTAGACGCGGGCGAGCTGGTCGTAGGTGTGGAAGGCGGTCTCGCACGGCGGGGATGCCAGCGCGACGTCGTGGTGACCGTCGACGAGCTGGCAGTCGTTGGCGAGCGCCAGGTTCTCGAAGCTCTGCGAGGTGAACACGTCGGCGGGGTCGGTGGAGGCCGAGATGCCGTCGTGGCCCTTGGTGGTGAGGGCCTTGGCGGCGGCCAGGGTCCGCTGGTAGGTGTCCGGAGCCGCCAGCCGCTTCCGGGCGAACTGGTCCTTGCGGTAGACGAGCAGCTGGAGCCAGGCGTCGGAGGGCACGCCGAGGGCGGTGCGGCCGTCGGAGGTGAGGTCCAGCGCGTTCGGATTGAAGGTCTTCCGGCCCAGCTCGGCGATGATCTTCTTCGGGATGTCGGTGTTGAGCAGCCCGTTGTCGTACATCTGCCAGACCTGGCCCATCGGGGCCGCGCCGATGACGTCGGGCAGGGTGCCGGAGGCCGCGGCCGACATGATCAGCTGGGGCATCTGGCCCTCGTCCACCCCGACGAGGTGGACCTTGATCCCGGTCTTCTTCTCGAACCCGTCGATGATCTTCTGGGTCGCCGCGGCGCGATCAGGGAGGTTCTCCTGTGACCAGACCGTGATCTCGCGGTCCGGTTTGCCCGGTCCGGTGGTGCCGGCACAGCCCGCGAGCAGCCCGATGCCCAGGGCTGCCGTGACGCCGACCGCGGTCATCCTCGACCGCCGGGTCCTGGTGTGCATGGTGTCCTCGTCTCGACTTACGTCTACTGAGCACGCATCTCAGCATCACTTTTGCTTGTTGACAAGGCGTAAGTGGCGGCTATTGTCGACGCAACCGACATCCGCACCCCCCTTCCGGAGCCATCCGTGGAACGCGTCGTTCAATTCACCGGCCCTCGCCAGGTGGAGGTCGCCGAGCACCCCCGAGCCGAACTTCCCCCCGGACACCTCAGGGTCCGCACCCGCTTCTCGGGCATCTCGGCCGGCACCGAGCTCACCGCCTACCGCGGCACCAACCCGTATCTGACGCGGACCTGGGACCCGGACGCGCGACTGTTCCGCGAGGGTGCGGCCGGTATCCAGTACCCCGTCGCCGGATGGGGCTACTCCGAGGTCGGCGAGGTCGTCGAGGTCGCCCCGGACCTGGCCGGTACCCCGGGCCTGCCGCACCCCGGCGACCTGGTGTGGGGCATCTGGGGACACCGCAGCGAGGGCCTCGTCCCGGCCGAGCGCATGATCGGCCACACGCTGCCCGCCGGGCTGGAGCCCCTGGCCGGTGCCTTCGCCCGCGTCGGCGCCATCGCGTACAACGCCGTCCTGGCCGCCGACATCCACCTCGGCGAGGACGTCGCCGTCTTCGGTCAGGGCGTCATCGGACTGCTCACCACCCGCCTCGCCCAGCTCAACGGCGCACGCGTCACCGCCGTCGACGCGCTGGACAGCCGGCTGGAGACCGCCAAGGCCTACGGCGCCCACCACACCTTCAACGCCATCACCGACCAGGTGGCCGAGCGCATCCGCGACGCCACCGCCGGCCTCGGCGCCGACCTCGCCATCGAGATCAGCGGCGCCTACCCGGCCCTGCACGAGGCCCTGCGCTCGGTCGCCGCCGGCGGCCGCGTGGTGGCGTCCGGCTTCTACCAGGGCGACGGCATCGGCCTGCGCCTGGGCGACGAGTTCCACCACAACCGCGTGCAGCTCATCTGCTCCCAGATCGGCGGCGTCCCCCCGCAGCTGTCCAACCGCTGGAGCGTCGAACGCCTCCAGCAGACCTTCCTGCGCCTGGTCGCCGAGGGACAGGTGGACGTCACCTCCCTGGTGAGCCACACCATCCCCGCCGCCGACGCCGCCGACGCCTATGCGCTGCTGGACGAGCGCCCCGCGGCGGCGCTGCAGGTCGTCCTGGAATTCTGAAAGGGCTCCGCATGCTCAAGACCGCCGTTCAGGAACAACTCCTGCCCGGGGACACCCTGCAGGCCAAGTGGGACGTCGCCCAGGCGGCCGGCTACGACGCCATCGAACTGCGCGCCAAGGGCGACTTCCACTTCGCCTCGCGCCTGGACGAACTGCGGCAGGCACGCAAGGACGGCGTGGTCATGCCGACGGTCTGCGTCGACATGCTCCACTTCCTCGGCGCCTTCGACGAGGCCCTGCGCCGCGACGCCGTCGTCCAGCTGAAGTCCCAGCTGACCGTGATCGCCGAGATCGGCGGCCTGGGCGCCCAGACCCCCGCCTCCTACGGCATGTTCTCGCGCCGGCTGCCCCCCTTCGAGCCCCCGCGCACCGAGGAGGAGGACCGCGAGGTCCTGCTGGCCGGCCTTGCCGAACTCGGCGAGCACGCGCGCAAGGAGGGCGTCACGCTCTTCCTGGAGCCGCTCAACCGGTACGAGGACCACATGGTCAACCGGCTGGAACAGGCCGCGGAGTTGATCCGCGCCACCGGTCTGGACTCGCTCAGGATCGGCATCGACAGCTACCACATGAACATCGAGGAGACCGACCCCGCCGCGGCGATCCTCGCTCACGCCGAGCTGATCGGCCACGCCCAGGTCTCCGACTCCAACCGCTTCCAGCCCGGCGCCGGCCACCTCGACTGGCCCGCCTGGCTCGGCGCCCTGCACACCATCGGCTACGACGGCTACCTCGCCGCCGAATGCCGCCTCACCGGCGAGCCCCTCGAAGCGGTCCGCTCCATCCCCGCGTTCCTGCGGGGGTCCGGCGCGTGACCGTAACTCTGGCCGGACCCGCGCCCACCGCGGCCGCAGCCCTGACACTGCGGCGCGGTGCGGCGCGGGTCCTCATCGAGCACTGGACCGGCGCCTCCACCGTTCCCTCCCGCACCCTCTACCCCCACCAGTGGAGCTGGGACTCCGCCTTCATCGCCATCGGGCTGCGCCACCTCTCGGCCCGCCGCGCCCAGCGGGAACTCGAATCCCTCCTGGCCGGGCAGTGGGCCGACGGACGCATCCCGCACATCGTCTTCAACCCCGCCGTGCCGCACGACGCCTACTTCCCCAGCCCCGACTTCTGGCAGTCCTCCCACGCCGGCCGGGCGGCCGGCGCACCGGCGGCACCCGAGACCTCGGGCATCGTCCAGCCACCGGTGCACGCCCTGGCGGCCTGGCTCGTACACCGGGCGGATCCCGCCGAGTCCCGGCGGCGGGGCTTCCTGCCCCGCGTCTATCCGCGGCTCGTCGCCTGGCACGACTACCTCCGCGCCCGACGAGACCTGGCAGGAGCGGGACTTGCGGCCATCGTGCACCCGTGGGAGCCCGGCATGGACAACAGCCCCTGCTGGGACGAGGCCCTGCGCCGCGTCGACCCGGCCCCGCCCGATGCCTTCCACCGCGCCGACCTGGCCCAAGGCCACCCCGCCGACCGGCCGACCGACCTGGACTACGGGCGCTATGTGCGGCTGGCGACCGACTACCGGCAGGCCCACTACGACGACCGGACGGCCCGGCACCGCTTCGCCGTCGAGGACCCCTGCTTCAACGCCCTGCTGATCGCCAGCGAGCTGGCTCTCGCCGGGATGGCCCGCGACCTGGGTACGGCCGACGCACCGCACACCGCGCGCGCCGACGAGCTCACCCGGCAGCTCGTCACCCGGCTGTGGGACGACACCGCCGGTCTGTTCCGCGTCCGCGACCTGGTCACCGACACCCTCGTCGACGAGCGCGCCGTCACCGGTCTGGTCCCGCTCATCGTTCCGCGGCTGCCGCCCGACCTGGTCGAGCGGCTTCGGGACACGCTCGGCGGCCCGCACTTCAGGGCACCGTCCTCGCGCCTGGTCCCCAGCTACGACCTGACCGGCCCGGCCTTCGACGCCAAGCGCTACTGGCGCGGCCCGGCCTGGTTCAACACCGCCTGGCTGATCCAGCGCGGCCTGCGCACCCACCGCCTGTGGGCGGACGCCGACCGCCTGCGGCACGGCATCCTCGCGGAGGCGGGACGGTCGGGGTTCGCCGAATACGTCGACCCCACCACGGGCGCCGCACGCGGCGCGCGGCCCTTCTCGTGGACCGCGGCCCTCACGTTCGACCTGCTGTGCGCCGACCCCGAGGAGTCCACGCCATGACCGCGGACCACCGCGTCCAGCTGGTGCGCGACGCCACGTTCGCCCACTTGGAGGCCGACGGGGGCATCAGCGGCACCCGCGGCACCACACCCGACGGTCTGTTCCTGCGCGACGCCCGCCACCTCAGCCGCTGGCAGCTGACCGTCGACGGCACCAGCCCCACCACCCTGGTGCCCGCCGCGGCCGAGGCGGACCACACCGCCGCATGTGTCCTGACCCCCCAGGGCACCCGGGACCAGCCGCCCGCCTACACCGTCTTCCGCCGGCAGAGCGTCACCGCGGGCACCTTCACCGAGCACCTGCGGCTGGTCAACAACCGCCCCGGCCCGGTCACCGCCCGCATCGAGCTCACCGTCGACGCCGACTTCGCCGACCTGTTCGAGCTACGCGCCGACGACCGCCACTACGCCAAGCCCGACGGCCGGCACGAGACCCACACCACGGACGACGGGCTCCGCTTCGACTACCGGCGCGCCGACTGGCACGCCCGGACCACCCTCGACTGCCGCCCCGCGCCCGACGCCGTCGACAGCCCGCGGGACGCGCCGCGGCCCACCGCGCGCGCCCTCACCTGGCAGCTGCCACTGGACGGACACGGCGAAGCCCAACTCCACCTCACCGTCCGCGCTCGTCCGCACGGAGCGCCGTCCCACCCGTCCGCCGCGCCACCCGCGCCACGGCGGGCACCGGCACCCGCACCGGTGGACGACCTGACCCGCACCTGCGAGCGGGGCCTGGCCGACGTGGATCTGCTGACCATCGCGGCCACCGGCGTGGACGGCGAGGAGGTGTACGTCCCCGCCGCGGGCATCCCGTGGTTCCTCACCCTGTTCGGCCGCGACTCCCTGCTGACGTCCTACTTCCTGCTGCCGTACCGACCCGGAACGGCCGCCGCGACACTCAGCGCACTCGCCGCCACCCAGGGGCGGCGGTACGACACCTTCAGCGGCGAACAGCCCGGCCGCATCGTCCACGAGACCCGCCACGGAGAGCTGGCCCACTTCCGCCAAGTCCCCTACGGCCGCTACTACGGTGCCGTCGACGCCACTCCGCTCTTCCTCGTCCTGCTCCACGCCCACTACGAGACGACCGGTAACGGCGCGCTCGCCCTGCGGCTGGAGGAGCACGCCCGGCGGGCCGTCGACTGGATGTTCACCGACGGCGGCCTCGACCACCACGGCTACCTCGTCTACCGCCCCGACGCGGGCGGCCTGGTCAACCAGAACTGGAAGGACTCGGCGGGCGCAATCTGCTTCACCGACGGCACCCAGGCCGCGGGCCCCGTGGCGGTCTCCGAGGCCCAGGGATACGCCTACGACGCGCTCGTCCGCACCGCGCGACTGGCCGAGGAGCTGTGGAAGGACGAGCCCTACGCACAACGGCTCCGTACCGCCGCGGCCGGGCTGCGCACCCGCTTCACCTCGGACTTCTGGATGCCGGACGCCGACTTTCCGGCGCTGGCGCTGGACGGCGACGGCCGGCAGGTCGACGCCCTCGCCTCGGACGCCGGCCATCTGCTGTGGTCCGGCATCCTCGACACGGAGCGCGCCCGCCGCGTGGGGCGGCGCCTGCTGGAGCCGGACTTCTTCTCCGGCTGGGCGATCCGCACCCTGGCCGCCGGACAGCGGCCGTACCACCCGCTGTCGTACCACCGTGGCAGCGCCTGGCCGCACGACAACGCCGTCATCGTGCTGGGCCTGGCCCGTCACGGACTCACCGACCAGGTCGCCACCGTCACCAAGGGGCTGGTCGGGGCGGCGGCCCACCACGGAGACCGCCTCCCCGAGGTCATCGCCGGCTACGACCGCTCCGCCACCGCCACACCGGTGCCCTACCCCCATTCCTGCTCGCCGCAGGCGTGGGCCGCCGCGGCACCGTTGGCGCTGCTCACGGCGTCGCGGCAGGTCGCCGTACGGTAGCCCCATAGCGTCCGTTCGGGCCGGGGGCCGGTGCCCCCGTCGGCAGTGACCAAGCCCACGGGGTTCCGGGGGTGTTGGCGCGGGCATGGCCATTACAGTCGGCGCCGTGGACTTCCTCACCGACATCCTGGGCGAGCCCTACCAATCGATCGACCTGCCGCTCGCCGCCGACGACGAGGGCGATGTCGTCGCGACCCTGGTCCGCCGCCGGTCCGCGGATCCCGGCGCCGCGGCCGGAGGCTCCCGCCGAGCGGTGCTCTATGTGCACGGCTTCGTCGACTACTTCTTCCAGACCCACCTGGCCGACTTCTACACCGAGCGCGGCTACGACTTCTACGCACTGGACCTGCGCAAGTACGGCCGCTCACTGCGCCCGCACCACTCGCCGAACTACATTCACGACCTCGACGCCTACGACGAGGAACTCGACGAGGTCGTCCGCATCATCCGCGAGGTCGACGGACACGACACCCTGCTGCTCAACGGCCACTCGACGGGCGGGCTGATCAGCGCCCTGTACGCCGACCGGCGGGCCGGGCAGGGGACGATCGACGCGCTCTTCCTCAACAGCCCGTTCCTGTCCCTGCCCGCTCCCTTGCTGATCCGCACGCTCGGCGCCCCCGTCGTCGACCTCCTCGGACGTCTGGCGGCCACCCGTAAGCTCCCGACCCCGCCCAACCCGCACTACGTGCACAGCCTCCACCGTGACTTCCGGGGCAGTTGGGAGTTCGACCTGACCCTCAAACCGGCCAAGGGCTTCCCCCTCTATGCCGGGTGGCTGGCGGCGATCCAACGGGGGCACCGGCGGGTGCGCCGCGGACTGGGCATCGACTGCCCGGTCCTGGTGATGGCTTCGACCGCCAGCACCGCCACCACCGAATGGGACGACGCCCTGCTCCGCACCGACGGCGTACTGCGCGCCGACGACATCGCCCGCCTCGCACCCCGGCTGGGCCCGCGGGTCACCACGGTGCGCATCCGGGACGGGGTGCACGACCTGGTGCTGTCGCTGCCCGAGGTGCGCGAGCGCATCTTCGCCGAGCTCGATCTCTGGCTCCGCGCCTATCTGCCGGAGCGGGCCGGGTAGTTCGCGGAGGCGTTTCCCCCCGGGCCGGGCGCCGTGGCTCAGTCGTGCGCGGGAAGGGGGCGGTCGGCGATGTCCAGGGCCTCGTCGGCGGGGACGCCCAGCATGCGCAGCATCATCTCCGCCATGGCCGCGGCGGCTTCGTCGCCGCCGGCGTCCGGCTGGGCGAGGTGCAGATCCAGGAGCGCCAGCAGGCTGCCACCCAGGGCGGAGAGGGCGATCTCGGGGCTCGTGAAGGTGAAGCGGCCGGAGGCCGCGCCGGTCTTGAGGTCGCCCAGGGCGCGGGGGGACAGGCCGCGGTCGGAGTGGATGTGTCCGAGCCCGCGATGGCGCAGGATCCGCATGATCTCGGGATGGGTCCGGGCCATCCTGGCGCTGAGCCGCACACCGAACGCGACCCGCTCGGCCGGGTCGTCGACGCCCTCCAGCCGTTCGTCGATCGCCCGGCCGTACTCGTCGAGGGCGTCGAACACCGCCTCGTCGAAGAGGGCGGCCTTGGACTCGAAGTGGTTGTAGAAGGAGCCGAAGCCCACGTCGGCCCGGTCCGCGATCGCCTGGATGCTCACGCTGGTGTCGCCGGACTCGGCCAGTATCTGCCGGGCCGCACGGATGAGCGCCTGCCGGGTCGCGGCGCGGCGCCGTTCGAACCGGTTACTGGGCGGGGCTGACGTCGGCATAAGCCGAGTCTAACCATGACCCGCAGTACTGATGGATTTATCAGAAATCTTCCATGATTCTGTTGACGCGGACTGCGTCAGAGATGATGATTTTATCAATCAACGGGGTGGCCGACCGGAGAGGCACCATGACCGACCTGAAAACAGCCCACCAGGACCTGCACAGCGAGCAGGGCGCCCTGCGGGGCGAACACCCCGGGCGCTCCCGCAACCCGCTGATCAAGGTGGCCGACCTGGCCTGGCTGGAATTCGAGAAGCCCGACCTGGACCGCGCCGAGGTCTTCGCCCGTGACTTCGGCTTCGGCATCGTCGCCCGCGACAAACGGGAGCTGTGGCTGCGCGGCACCTTCGCCGGTTCCGCCTGCATGGTGATCCGTAAGGGGCGTACCTCCCGGTTCATCGGCCCGGCGTTCCGCGCGGCCGAGCGGGCCGACCTCGACCGGCTGGCCCGCGCCACCGGCTCCGCCGTACGGGACGCGAACGTGCCGGGTGGCGGAAAGGCCGTCGATCTGCTCGACCCGTCCGGCTTCCCGGTGCGGGTCGTGCACTGCGCCGAACGGCTGCCCGCACTGCCTGGGCAGCGGCCCCTGCCGCTGAACTTCGGCACGGACCACCGCCGTACGAACGCCGCCCAGCGCCCGCCGCGCGAGCCGTCCCGTATCCAGCGCCTGGGGCATGTGGTGCTGGAGACGCGGGTGTTCGCCCGCGCCCTGGACTGGTACGTGGACACCCTCGGCATGATCGTGTCCGACTTCCTGTTCCTGGACGGTCAGCGCGGACGCGGGCCGACGATGGCGTTCATCCGCTGCGATCTGGGGGGCGTACCGGCCGACCACCACACCCTGGCCATGCATCTGGGCCCCGGTACCGGCTACGTCCACTCCGCGTACCAGGTCACCGACCTCGACGCGATCGCCACCGGCGGCGAGTATCTGAAGGAGCGGGGATACCGCCGCAGTTGGGGCATCGGACGCCACATCCAGGGCAGCCAGCTCTTCGACTACTGGCGCGACCCCGACCACCTCATGCTGGAGCACTTCGCCGACGGCGACCTGTTCTCCTGCGACACCGAGCCCGGCTGGGCGCCGATGTCGGCGAGCGGCCTCGCCCAGTGGGGTCCGCCCGCCACCCGCGACTTCCTCGGCGCCGGCCCTTCGCCCAAGCGGCTCCGGGAGGTCGTGGAGGCCCTGCGCGGCGACAACGACATGGACCCCGCCCGGCTGCTGGGCCTGCTGAAGGCCACCGTCTCCTGACCCCCTTGACCTGACCGCCCTTCCACCTCAATCCCCTCGCAAAGGCCCTGACATGAGTACCAACGTCCTGCGTACCGCCGACGGCTGGTGGGCCGTCCACGGCGACCGCGCTGTCCGTATCGACACCAAGGCGGCCACCACGGCCGAGCTGATCGGCGACCGTGAAGCCGTCCGCGTGGCCGCGCGCGAAGCCTCACACCAGGTCGCCGCCTCCGGTGATCCGGGCACGCCCGTCGCCGACCTGGTGGCGCTCTCCCCGGTCACCACCCCCTGCCGGGTGGTGGCCCAGATGGTCAACTACCGCAGCCACGCCCGCGATTCGGGCTTCACCGGGGCGATCCCGCCCACCTTCTTCCGCAAGGCGTCCAGCTCGGTCAGCGGCCCCGAGGACACCATCGTGCGGCCCTCGCATGTGCAGTTGCTCGACTACGAGATCGAGCTCGGCCTCGTCATGGGGGCGCCGCTGCCGCTGGGCACCGTCGTCACGGAGCAGGATCTCGCCACGTACGTCGCCGGGCTCGTCATCACCAACGACGTCAGCGCCCGCGACGTCCAGCTCACCAAGACGCAGTTCTACGAGAGCAAGTCCTACCCGACCTTCACGCCCACCGGGCCCCGTCTGACCCTGCTGGAGCCGGAGGACTTCGCCCATCTGCTGGGCCTGCGTCTGCAGTTGAGGGTCAACGGCGATCTGCGCCAGGACCGCACCCTGGCCGACATGATCGTCCGCCCCGCCGAGGCGCTGACCCTGCTGGCCCGCTTCCAGAGCCTCGATCCGGGCGACCTGCTCCTGACCGGCACCCCCGGCGGCACGGCCCTGAAGGCCCCGCCCAAGCCGGTCGAGAGGATCAGCGCACTGCTGCCGCCCGCCGTGAAGTGGAAGGCGTTCTTCAAGAGCCAGGCCGGCAACCCGCGCTATCTGCACACGGGCGACCTGATCACGGCCACCATCGCGACCCCCGACGGGCGGATCGACCTCGGCGAGCAACGCACCGCCGTCATGGACGCCCCATCACCCGAGAAGTGAGCCACGCATGACATCGCACCAGGTCGCGCCGGGTCGCGCCGCCCGGACGGCGCCGGTGGTCATCGTCGGGGCGGGCCCGGTCGGTGTCACCACCGCGATCCTGCTCGCCCGCCGCGGGGTGCGCAGCATCCTGCTGGAACGGCACCGCGACGTGTACCCGCTGCCGCGCGCCGTCGCGATGGACGACGAGGTCCGCCGGATCCTCCAGACCATCGGCATCCACGACGCGTTCACGGCCATCGCCCGCCCCGCCAACGGCCTCAGGCTGCTGGACGCCCGGCACCGGGTGATGGCCGAGTTCCGCAGGGACGACCCGCGCGGCCACCACGGCTTCCCCCAGACCACCCTCTACGACCAGCCCGAACTGGAACGGCTGCTGAGGAACGCCCTGGCCCGCCACCCCGAGTGCGAGCTGCGGGCGGGAGTGGAGGTCGTCGCGGTCGAGCAGGACAGCGAATGGGGCGTGAATCGGGACGCGCCCGGTGACGGGCCGGACCGGGTGCGCGTCACGCTGCGCGACGGGACCACGGGCGCGACCGAGCACCTGTGGGCGGACGCCGTCCTGGGCTGCGACGGCGCGGGCAGCCTCACCCGCGACGCGATCGGCGCCGTATGGGAGGACCTGCACTTCGAGGAGACGTGGATGGTCGTGGACGTCCGCACCGATCTGCCGGTGCGAACCTGGGAAGGGGTCGACCAGGTCTGCGACCCGGCCCGAGCGGCGACCTTCATGCGCATCGGCGAGGACCGCTACCGCTGGGAGTTCCGGCTCGGGCCGGGCTCCGAGGACCTGCGGGAGCTCGTGGCGCCCTGGGTGGACGTCCCGGCCGACGGCGACGGCTTCGAGGTGGTACGGCAGGCGCGGTACACCTTCCGGGCCCGCCTCGCCGACCGCTGGCGCCGGGGCCGTGTCTTCCTGCTGGGGGACGCCGCGCATCTGACCCCGCCGTTCATCGGGCAGGGCCTGTGCGCGGGGCTGCGCGACGCCCACAACCTCTCCTGGAAGCTCGCCCGGGTGCTGCGGCAGGGCGCGGACGACCGCCTGCTCGACACCTACCAGAGCGAGCGCAAGCCGCATGCCCGGCGCATGATCCGGCTCGCGGTCGCGACCGGCTGGGCGATGACCGGGGGACAGGACAGGGCCGCCGCCGTACGGCGCGCCGCGCTCGGGGCGGTGTGCCGCATCCCCGCGCTCACCTCGTACGTCTCCGAGAGCGGCCTCAGCCCGGCCCTGACCCGTGGCCCCCTGGTGCACGGCCGCCGCACCGGCCGCCGGCTGACCGGCACCCTCGTTCCCCAGCCGTGGGTGACGGCGGACCGTGGGCGGGCCCGTCTCGACGAGGTGCTCGGCGACTCCTTCGCGGTTCTGTCCGCCGAACCGCCCGCCCCGGCCGTCCGGGCCGTTGCCCAGTCGCTCGGCGCCCGGATCGTCCACCTCGACGCCACGCATGCGGCCCACGACGCCACTCATGCGGCCCGCGATGCCACTCATGCCGCGCGCGACGAACCCACCGCCCTCCACGAGACGACCGTCACCGACGACGGCACCCTCGCCACCTGGCTGCGCACCGGCCGGGCGGACGCCGTCCTGCTGCGCCCGGACCGGGTCGTGATGGACACCGTTCCGGCGGGTGGCGGCGGATTCACGGGTACGTATCGCTGGGCGCCACTGCTGTACACGGCCCGTCGCCCCGTACCCGCCCGACAGCCCAACAGCCCAACGCCCCCGCCGCGCACCCCCTGTTGAGGAGCAGCCCACACGATGAGCTCACCGACCCCGCAGCCCTTCTGGACCCCGGACCCCGCCACCGCGGCCGGCAGCCGTGTCGCGGACTTCGGGCGCCGGTTCGCCCGCCACAGCGGGTTCGCCCGCCACCGCGACGACGTGGACACCACCCACGACCACACCGACTACGCGGCCCTGCACCGCTGGTCCGTCACCGACCTCGAAGGCTTCTGGGGCGCGGTGTGGGAGTACTTCGAGATCGACGCGGCCACGTCCTACGAGCGGGTGCTGGCCGAGGAGACGATGCCCGGCGCCCGCTGGTTCACCGGCGCCACCCTCAACTACACCCAGCACGCCCTGCGGAACCTGAGCGCCGACCGGCCCGCGATCATCGCGCTGGACGAGACCGGCTCCGGCGACAAGATAACCGGCGACCGGCTGCGCGCCCAGGTCGCCTCCGTCGCGGCCACCCTGCGCGAACTCGGTGTAGGGAAGGGGGACCGGGTGGTCGGCTACCTGCCCAACACTCCGCACGCCATCGTCGCCTTCCTCGCCGCCGCGAGCCTCGGCGCGGTGTGGTCGGTGTGCGGCCAGGACTACGCGCCGCGGGCCGCCGCCGACCGCTTCGCGCAGCTGGAGCCGACCGTGCTGGTGGCGGCGGACGGCTACCTCTTCAACGGCACCACGCACGACCGCCGCGACGCGGCCCTCGAACTGGTCCATGCCCTGCCGGGCCTGAAGGCCACGCTGCTGGTGGACCATGTGGGTCTGCCATGGCCGTCGCCGGAGCCGTCTCCCGTACCGGTCGTCCCGTGGGAGGACGCGGTTGGCCGCACCGAGGAGCTGCACTGCACACCGGTGCCGTTCGACCACCCGCTGTGGGTCCTGTTCTCCTCCGGCACCACCGGGCTGCCCAAGGGCATCGTCCACGGCCACGGCGGTGTGCTGCTGGAGCACCTCAAGACCCTGGGCCTGCACTCCGACCTCGGCCCCGGCGACCGGCTGCTCTGGTACACCACCACCCACTGGATGATGTGGAACCTGGCCGTGTCCGCGCTGCTGACCGGCGCCACGACGTGTACGTACGACGGCAGTCCGGCACCGCACTCCAGGCCGGACGTCCTCTGGGAGCTGGCGGCACGTCACCGCGTCACCCTCTTCGGCACCAGCCCGCAATATCTGCTCGGCATGGCCAAGTTCGGCATCGATCCGGCCGCCACGCACGACCTGTCGGCCATCCGCGCCATAGGTTGCACCGGCTCCGCCCTGCCCGCCTCGGCCTACCCCTGGGTGCGGGACCACGTCGGCGCGCACATCCAGCTCGCCTCCGCCAGCGGTGGCACCGATATCGCGTCCGGCTTCGCGGGCAGCGCCGGCACCACCCCGGTCTGGGCGGGGGAGCTGTCCGCACCGAACCTGGGGGTGGCACTGGCCGCGTACGACGCCGAGGGGCGCCCGCTGGTGGACCGGGTCGGCGAGCTGGTGGTCACCCGGCCCATGCCGTCGATGCCGCTGTACTTCTGGAGCGACCCCGACGGCACCCGTTACCGGGAGGCGTACTTCGCCACGTACCCCGGTGTGTGGCGGCACGGCGACTGGATCACGCTCACCTCGCACGGCTCGGTGATCGTGCACGGCCGCTCCGACTCCACCCTCAACCGCAACGGCGTACGGCTGGGCAGTGGCGACATCCACGATGTGGTGGAACGGCTCCCCGAGATCACCGAGGCGTTGGTCATCGGCGCCGAGGAGCCCGACGGCGGGTACTGGATGCCGCTGTTCGCGGTCCTCGCCGACGGCGCCGCGCTCGACGATGCGCTGCGCGAGAGGATCCGCGAGGCGGTCCGCACCGGCGTGTCGCCCCGCCATGTCCCCGACGAGATCCTCACCGTCCCGGGCATTCCGCACACCCGCACCGGCAAGAAGCTCGAAGTGCCGGTCAAACGGCTGCTCCAGGGCGCGCCCGTCGAGCAGATCGTGAACCCCGGCGCGGTCGACAACCCCGGCCTGATCGACTACTTCGCCGCCCTGGGCGCCGAGCGCCGGGCGGCGCGGAGTGCTCCGGCGGGCGAGGCGAGCCGCGCGTAGCCACCCTGGAGGCACAAAAAGGGGCATGAAAAAGGACGGTGCCGGGCGTCCCCTCCCGGCACCGTCCAGGGCCGTGTGCCGCTCACAGCACGGCCCGTCCGAGGGTCAGCCGACCTCCGCGGGCTCCTTCGCGTCCTCTTCGGCCCGCTCCTGGCCGTGCTGGGGCGCGGCGGCCTTGCGGCCGGGCAGGACGGCCAGGACGATCAGGGCGCCGGCGGCCATGATGATGCCGCCGATGAGACTGGTGTGCGCGACACCGTGGGCGAAGGACTCGTGCACCGCGTCCACCAGGGCCTGGGCCTTCTGGGGGCCGCCGCTCGGGCTCTTGGCGATCTGCTCGGCGACCGCGAGGCCACCGCCCACCGACTCCTTGGCGGTGTCCATGGCGTTGTGCGGGAGCTGGTTGCCCACCAGGTCACCCAGCTTGTCCTGGTAGGACGTGCTGAGCAGCGAGCCCAGGAGGGCGATGCCGAGGGAGCCGCCGAGCTCCAGCGAGGTGTCGTTGGCGCCGCCGCCGACGCCCAGTTCGGCCTCGGGGAACGACCCCATGATGGTGTCGGTCGCCGGGGACACGCTCAGTCCGATCGCGAAGCCGAGCAGCAGCAGCGAGGGCAGGAAGTCGGTGTAGTCCGAGCCGTTGTCGATCCGCGTGAGCAGGAACACGCCCACGGCGCCGATGACCATGCCGGGCACGACCATGGCCTTCACCCCGAGCTTCGGGGCCAGCTTCCCGGTGACCGCGGCGCCGACGAACACGCCACCGGCCAGCGGCAGCAGACGAACGCCGGTCTCCAGGGCGTCGTAGCCGAGGACGAACTGCAGGAACTGGGTGGCGTAGTAGATACAGCCGAAGGTGCCGAAGAAGAAGAACAGCACCGCGAGCATGGAGCCGCTGAAGGCGCGCAACGCGAACCTGCGGACGTCCAGCATGGGGTGGGGGTGCCTGAGCTCCCACAGGGCGAAGGCCAGGAAGCCCACGCCCGCGACCACGGCCGCGGTGACCGGGCCTGTGCCCCAGCCGAAGTGCGGGCCCTCGATGATGGCGTAGACGAGCGAGCCGACGGAGACGATCGAGAGCAGACCGCCGATGTAGTCGATCCGGCTCATGCCCTTCGCCTTGGACGGCGGCACCAGGAGGAACGCGGCGATGGCGCCGACGACCGCGATGGGCACGTTGATCAGGAACGTGGAACCCCAGGCGTGGTCCCGCAGCAACCAGCCGGCCACCACGGGGCCGACGGCGATGGCGAGGCCGGAGGTCGCGGTCCAGGCCGTGATGGCCCGTGCCCGCTCACCCTTCGGGAAGATCGCCACCAGCAGGGACAGGGTGGCCGGCATGACCACGGCGGCGCCCACGCCCATGATCGCCCGGGCGGTGATGACCAGGTTGGTCTCGTCGACCTGGCTGCCCATCACGGAACCGCCCGCGAAGATCAGCAGCCCCGTGATGAGGGCGCCGCGGCGGCTGTACTTGTCACCGATCGCGCCGAGCACCAGCATCAGCGCGGCATAGGGGACGGTGTAGCCGTCGACGACCCACTGCAGATCGCTGCTGCTGAGGTGCAGGTCCGTGGTCATATCGGGCGCGGCGACGATCAGGGATGTGTTGGCCATGACCACGATCAGCAGGCTCAGGCACAACACGATCAGTGCCCACCAGCGCCGTGGGTACGGCCCGGTCATCTTCTCGACCGGGGTGTTCGGGACGAGCGGCATCGAAAGCTCCTAGGGAGCGAAGCGGTCGGCTTCGCGGGTCGGCAGGAGCGGTGCGGGCTGCTGCCTTGGCACCGAGGACAGTTACTTGCCCATGGATGTGCAGACTAGTTTATTGCCCATCGGTGTGCAAATATTAGTTGCTCGCCGATGTGCAAGCAGGTGGACCCCCGCGAAGCGGCCTTCGGCCCCCGCACAGCGGCCCTGGGACCCCGCGAAGCGGCCCTGGTGAAGGAGGTTCCGCCGTGCCCAGCCCACGAGCCCTGCCGGCCCCCGGATGCCGCCGGACGCGCACCACACGGACCCGCATCCTCGAAGCGGCCCGCCGGGAACTCGACCGTGATCCCGACAGCAGCCTGGGTGACATCGCCGCGGCCGCCGGGGTGTCGCGCCGTACCGTCTACGGCCACTTCGCCGGGCGGTCCGCGCTGGTCCAGGGGCTCGTGGACGACGCCGCGCAGGCCCTACGGGAGGCGCTCGCCACGGTCGCGCTTCCGGCCCCCGACGCCGCCACCGCCCTGGCGCGCTTCGTCCTCACCCTGTGGCCGGTCGGCGACCGCTACCGCATGCTGCTTCGGCTCGCCCCCCAGGATCTGGGCGCGGAACGGGCCGACCTCCTCGCCCCCGCCCGCGACCTGGCCACCGCGATCATCACCGAGGGCCGGCGGCAGGGCGTCTTCCGTACCAGCCTTCCGCCGTCCGTGCTCGTCCGCGCCGTCGAGGCACACGTTCTGGCGCTCCTGGACTGCGTGAACACCGGCACCTGGACCGACGACGGCACCCGCACGGCCGCCGCCGCCCTGATCGCCGTGGGGGTCGACAGCGACCTCGTCCGGTGCGGTGGCGACCTCGGCCAGTGCGGTGGCGGCGGTCCACATGCCGGAAGCGATCCCGGAACGCGAGGAACGCCGCGTGTCAGAATGGACGTGCCGCTCCCGTCCGCCGTATCCGCCGTACCGCCCCCGAGGTTGTCCGTGACCAAGCCCGCTGCCCGTGTCCCGCAGCGACGCAACGCGCGCTCCAACCGGGCGCGCATCCTGGCCACGGCCCGCAAGGAACTCGGCCGGAACCCGGACATCACACTGGAGGAACTGGCCCGCGCCTCCGGTGTCGTACGGCGCACGCTCTTCGGCCACTTCCCCGGACGCGTCGCACTGCTCGAGGCGCTGGCCGAGGAAGCCTCCGAGGCCCTCCGGGACGCGGCGGTGGCCGGAGCGAAGTCCACGGGCCCCGCCGAGCGGGCGCTCGCGCACTTCGCGTTGTCGATGTGGCCCGTGGGCGACCGCTATCGGATGCTCCTGGCGCTGACCCGGCGCGACCTGGGCGCGGAACGCGTCGCCGAGATCATCAAGCCGGCGCGCGACGAGGTCACGTCCATCCTGGAGCGCGGACAGCGGGACGGCGTCTTCCACACCCATCTGCCCCCCACGGTGCTCAGCGCGGGCCTGGAAGCGCTGACGCTCGCTCTGCTCGAGCAGGTCAACACGGGGGCACTGGAGGACGACGGCACCCGAAGCGCCGTTGCCATGCTCATCGCGGCCGGTGTGCCCGAGCAGCGGGCATGTGCCGTGGTCGAGGACGTCGCCGCCACGGTCACCCGGGAGACCACCGCCGACTGAGCCGTGGCACCGCGACGTGGACGCCGGACCCGGTGCCGGTGCCGGGGGCAGCGAGGTTCACGCCGGATCCTCGGTGGGGGCGGTCCCGGTCGTGGGGTCGGTCGTGGGGGAGGGGCCGGTCTCGGCGCTCCGCGCCTCGTCACCGGGCTGCCGCGGTGCGGCCGGGTGACTAGCATTGAGCCCATGGCACGTCCGGTATAGGGGGGATCGTCCGGTGCTGCGATTGCTGCGATGAGCGGGAGGAAGCGACGATGGCCAGCGAGCTGAAACCCGTGCCCGACCGCGTGTCCTGCGCCTCGCTGGTCGACGCCATGGGCCGGGTCCACGGTCACCGGGCGCATATCGTCGGCCTCGTCAGCCCCGCGCCACGCAAGCTGTTCGGCCCCGCCGCCACGATCGCCTATCTGCCCTACCGCGACGACATCCCGCACGCCGAATTCGGCGATCTCTTCGGCCGGGCGGTGGGCGACCGTCCGGCGGGCACCGTGCTGGTGCTGTCCAGCGGAGGCTATTCAGAGGTGTCCCACGGCGGTGGAACGAAGCTCTCCAGGCTCGAACACACCCATGCCGCCGGCGTCCTGGCGGACGGGCGACTGCGCGACTTCGAGCAACTGGGCGCCTACGGCTTCGCCACCTGGTGCCGGGGAGAGGCGACTCGCTGGGGCGGCGACATCGCCATGCCCTATGCCGTCAACGTCGCGGTGGAAGTGGGCGGCGTATGCGTGGTCCCCGGGGACTACGTCTACGCCGACGCCAGCGGCGCGGTCGTGATCCCGGGCGGAAGCCTGCGGCGGGTGATCGACGAAGCGCTGAAGGTCGAGGCCGAGGATGCCCGTACCGCGGAGGGGATCCTCGGCGAGTACCGGGCGCCCCCGTGAGACACCGATTCCCGTCGAGAGGCAGGGCCGGTCGACGGCCCCCTCGGAGAGATCCTCGGCAACCTCAGCGGTAGTCGGGGTTGGGGTAGTCGAAGCGGCAGCCCGCTTCCCACTCGGAGCGCTGGTTGCCGTGGGCGGGGATGCCGTCGGCCCGCTTGAGCATGGCCCCCAGATGCATCAGATTCCAGGTCATGAAGGCGGTGTTGCGGTTGGTGAAGTCGTTCTCCGGGCCGCCCGAATCCGGGTCCAGGTACGACGGCCCCGGTCCCGCCGCGCCGATCCAGCCCGCGTCGGCCTGCGGCGGGATGGTGTAGCCGAGGTGCTGAAGGCTGTAGAGGACGTTCATCGCGCAGTGCTTCACACCGTCCTCGTTGCCGGTGATCAGGCAGCCGCCGACGCGTCCGTAAAAGGCGTACTGGCCCTTGTCGTTGAGCAGACTCGAGCAGGCGTAGAGACGTTCGATGACTCGTTTGGTCACCGAGCTGTTGTCACCGAGCCAGATCGGCCCCGCCAGCACCAGGATGTCCGCCGCCATCACCCGCTCGTAGAGCACCGGCCAGGCGTCGGTGGCGAATCCGTGTTCGGTCATGTCCGGGTAGATGCCCGTCGCGATGTCGTGGTCGACGGCCCGGAACTCGTCCGTGGTGACGCCGTGCGCATCCATGATCGCGCGACTTCTGTCGATCAGCCCCTGGGTGTTGCTCTGCTGCGGAGAGGGTTTGAGGGTGCAGTTGATGTACAGGGCGGTCAGGTCGTCGAAGCGGTACGCGTCATCGGTCGGGGTGGCGGTGGACGGCGACGCTGCCATGGGGGCTCCTCGTGCGGGACTGCCGGCCCGGCGGGCCGGGCCGGGCTCAGCAGCATCTCGCGAAGATCGCCGTTTGGCGGGGAGCGACACCAGGGGACAGCCGGAGGGAGGCGGTCGCCCCGGGGGACCGGCGCCACGATGGCCAACGGCGCCGCCGGACCGATGAGTTCTCCCGCTCCGGCCGGTCTGCACTCTCGACACGTTGCACACGTTGAACACGTTGACCACGCGACAACGACCGAATAAGGAGCACTGACCGTGCGGAAGATCATCGAGCAGGCGGTAATCACCCTGGACGGCCAGACCAGCACGCCCCAGAACTGGCTCCCCACACGGTGGGCCGGTGAGTTCGAGCAGCTCTCCAGAGACCTGCTCTTCTCCGTCGACGCGCTCCTCTACGGGCGGGTCAGCTATGAGAACCACGCCGAGGTGTGGCCGACCATGGAGGAGGCGTTCGGCGACTACGCGGTCCGGATGAACACCGTCCCCAAGCACGTGGCGTCGCGCACCCTCACCGAGGTGACGTGGAACGCCGCGCTGCTCGGGGACGACGTCGTCGACGCCGTACGCAAGCTCAAGGAACAGCCGGGCGGCGACATCCTCAAGGTCGGCTCCGGCGGCCCGTTCAGCCGGACCCTGCTCGAGCACCGGCTGGTCGACGAGTATCTGTTCTGGCTGTTCCCGGTCATCGCCGGCAGCGGCGAACGGCTCTACGACGGGATCGACACCACGGACTTCGACCTGATCGACGTCAAGCGCCTCACCAACGGCATCCTCGGCCTCACCTATGTCCCGACCGCCCACTGACACCACCGTGCCCCGCCGCGCCACGGCACCGGCGTCCGGTGGACGGAAGGGAGGCCATGAACCACGGCGGCGCGTACCGTGGCAGCGTGGCAAACGAAGACCTCGGGCGGACCCTGCGCCGGCTGCGCCGTCTGGCCTCCCTGACACAGGAAGAGCTGGCCGAGCGCTCCGGCGTGTCCGTCGACGTGATCCGTCAACTCGAACAGGGGCGGAAGCACTCGGCACGCCTCCCCACATTGCACGCGTTGGCGAACGGTCTCGGTGTGGAGCTGACCACCCTTCTGGGCGACCCGCCTGCCGTCTCCTCCACCGGCGAGAACGACGGGCCCCGCTTCGTGGCGGTGCGCCGCGCCATCATGCCCCCGCTCTGGGGACCGGAGCCGGAGCCACCTGGACCTGGCTTCTCGTTGGACCGTCTGCGCGAGCAGATCGCGGACGGCTGGACGCAGTACCACTCCGCCGAGTTCGACACTGTGATGAAGGCCCTGCCGGACGTGATCTCGGACGCGCGCACCGCTACGGCCTCGGCCAATGACGACCGCAGGGCGGGTTTCGCGGCGCTGGCCAAAGCGCTTCAGCTCGCCGGACACGTCGCCGTGCGCATGGGCAAGACCGATCTCGCCCTCATCGGTCTGGAGCGCGCGATAGAGGCTGCGGGCCAGTCCTCCGATCCGCTGCTTCCGCCGATGATCGTCAACTCCACGGCGTGGACCTACCAGCGCCAAGGCCGCCTGGAAGACGCGTTGAGCATTGCCCTCCGTACCGCCGACGACTTGGCGAACGCGGGCCGCACCGACACGGCCGACGGCCTGAAGGTGTGGGGCGCGCTGACCATGAGCGCCGCCACGTCGGCCGCGCGAAGCGGCGACTACGAGCGCGCGGCGGCGATGATGGAGACGGCGGAGAAAGAAGCCGCCCGGGTCTCGAAGCTGCCCGACGGCGGCGACAACCGTATGGTCAGCGTCTTCAGCCCGTCGTCGGTCCGCATCGAACGTGTCCGGCTCGCAGTCCAGTACGGGCACCCGAAGGACGCCTTGGCACTGGCCAAGGGGATGCGGCTGAGCAAGGACACCCCACCGTCCTGGCGGACGTGGCTGCTGCTGGACGTGGCCCGAGCCCATACGGACATCGGCGACGCGGCCGGGGCGGTGAAGACCCTGGAGTCCCTGCGCCGGGTGGCACCGACGTGGATGCAGCACCACACCTTGGCCGTGGCCATCGTGCGCGACCTGTGGGCACTCCCCAACCACCCGCCGGGGCTACGGCCGTTGGCGGAGTTCCTGGGGGTCAGCGCATAGCGTGGTGAAAGTGGGACGTTGCGCCGCTGTCAGCGTTCCCGGTATGTCGCTTACATAAGCGGACAGCGCCCCGGCGGCCGTGCGACCGGCCCGGGGGTTGGCCGATCCGAGGAAGCAGACCGACATGCCGCAACCTACAACGCATGCCCGCCCGACCGGGCGTCCCGGGTACAGCGAGACTCTGCCGCGCGAGCCCGAGAGCGCCGCCACCGCCCGGCGCCTGGTCCGCGTCGCCTTATCCGCCTGGGGCCTGGACGACTTGGCCGAGGACGGAACCCTGATCATCTCCGAGCTGGTGACCAACGCCGTCCGGCACGCGCGGAGAGAAACCATCCGGGTCGTCATCGACCGCCCCGGGGCGGCACGGGTGCGGATCGGTGTCGTGGACTTCTCGAAGGTGCGCCCTGTGCGCAGGGAGCCGAACCTCGGAGACGAGCACGGGCGCGGCTTGACACTCGTGGGGACGCTGGCGACGGACTGGGGCACCGAGCCGCTGCCGTGGGGCAAGCGGGTATGGGCAGAGCTGGGCGGAGAGGTACGGGGATGAGCACGCCCGCAGTGATCCGGCACGAGACGTGGACCCTTCAGCCCGACCGTGAGCCGTGCGCTGGTGGCCGGGTGCCGCCCCGATCGGCCGGTACCGTCGATGGTCGGTACCGCCGCGATCGGGGCGGTGGTGCGTGTGCCGGCCACCGCTCATGGAAGAGGGCCGGGGCCTGTCCTCCATGAGCGGTGTGCCGGCCGGCAGCGGCTACCGTCTGCTGCCGGTCCGACGGCCCGGGCTCACTTCAGATGGCGGGTGAAGAACTGGGCCGCGGCGTCCCCCGCGAACCGCGGGACCCCGGTGTGCCCGCCCATGTTGGCGTGCAAGGACTTCTCCTTGGAGCCGAAGGCGTCGAACAGGTCCAGGGCCGCCTGACGGTCGTTCCCTTCGTCGTCCCACTGCAGCAGGACGTGCAGGGGAATGGTGACCCGCCGGGCCTCCTCGAAGATGGCGCGGGGCACGAAACTCCCGGCGAAGAGACCGGCGGCCACGATGCGCGGCTCGACTACCGCCAGTCGGACGCCAATGGAGATCACTCCTCCCGAGTACCCGACCGGGCCGCCGATCTCGGGCAGCGAAAGGAGGGCGTCCAGGGCGGACTGCCATTCCGGGACTGCCTTGTCGACCAGCGGGAGGACGAAGGCGTCGATGATCTCGTCGCTGACCGTCTCGCCGGCCTCCACCGCCCGGCGCAGGTCGGCGCGGGCCTGCTCGACGGCGGGCCAGCGGGGCCGGTCGCCCATTCCGGGGAGTTCGATGGTGGCCGTGGCGAAACCCTCCGCCGCGGAGTGCTGGGCCCGGGCCACCAGTCGGGGATACATCTTGCCCAGCCCGAGGGGAGCGGGGCCGAGCAGGATCAGCGGCACCGGTGTGGAGGTGGACGCGGATGTGGGGGTCCACAGGATGCCGGGGATGTCGCCGAGGGTGAATTCGCGCTCGAGGACGCCGTCGTCGAGGCGCTGTTCGGAAGTGAATTGCATGGTCGTGCCTTTCGGGAGTCGCTTGAACGGCGCTCCCGGACGACCTATCGCCCGACCGTGACCCCGGAGGGGAGCACCCATGTCGATACTGTGTTCACGGGTACCACCTCCTCGTTCTCTTGCACGGCCTCCGGAAAGGTAGCAGTGGCCGCTGTGGTTCGCCAACGGGTTTTTCCCGCGGCCGCACCCGCCACCCAGACCCGCACCCCACACCCGCACCCCACACCCGCCACCCAGACCCGCACCCCGCACCCGCCACCCACGCCCGCACCCCACACCCGCAACCCGCACCGGCCCGGCCGCTCTTGGTGCGGCGGGCCGGTGCGGGTCACCCGGCGTAGCGGAGTTCAGGCGGATGTGGTGGTCGAGGCCGGGTCCGTACGGGGCTGTCGGCCGGTCGCCGGGTCCGGGGCCGGGGGCTCCTCACCCCGTTCCTCGGGGAGCTTCAGCAGGAGCGTCAGCACGAAGGCGACCAGGTAGAGGGCGAGGAAGATCAGAGTGACTCCGCCCGCGCCGACGAGGGGGAAGAAGAGGCTGGCGATCGCCGGGCCGACGAAGGCCGCGCCGCCGGCGCCCAGGTTGAGCAGGGCCATGGAACCGCCCTTGTTCTCCGGTGCCATTGACGGGATGAGCGCCGAGATGGGGACGAATCCGGCGAGGGTGGCGCCGTAGAACATGCCCGCGAGCACCGCGACCCAGTAGTAGTCCGCGCCGAGCCAGGTCGGTACGAAGTACAGCGTCGTGACGCTGATCGCGCAGCCCAGCGCGCCGAAGCCCGCGATGGTCGTGCGCCAGCCGATGCGGTCGGAGAGGACGCCGAAGATGAGGTTGAAGAAGATGTTGGTGCCGTAGATGATCGCCAGCAGCTGGAGCCACTTGTCCTCGCCGAAGCCGATGTCGTCGGAGAAGATCCGCGGCAGGTACACCAGCATGCCGAACTCCGGGGCCGTGTTGATGACCCGGACCAGGCAGCCCACCAGCACGCGCGGATGGGTCCAGATGATGGAGACGGAGTTGAGCAGGCTCTGGCCGGTGGTGACCTCCGGCGGTGCCATCCGGTCGCCGCCGGGCCTCCTGCGGGCGCCGACCAGGGCGATGGCGCCGCCGAGGAGGATGAGTGCGAGCGCCGACCACAGCGTGCCCAGGCGGCCGAACGAGGGGATGGTCAGGCTCGACCAGAGCGAGCCGAGGGTGGGCAGGCCGCCGGTGAAGGCGAAGTAGAACCATCCCACCGCGGTGCCCAGCCGGGCCTTCGGTGCCGTGTTGGTGATCCAGACGAGGAAGCCGAACGCGAACAGCGGGTAGCCGAAGCCCCGGATGCCGTAGAAGAGCAACATCAGCGGGTAGTTCTCGGTGCCCAGCGCGAAGAGCAGGTACGCGGCGTCGAAGACGGCCCAGATCGCCAGGCCCGTCCACATCACCCGGCGTGGCCCCCACACCTGGCAGAGCGCACCGGAGAACCACGACGCCAGCATGACGGCGATGCCGTACACCGTGATGACGTACCCGGCCCGTACGTCCGTCGACGCACCGTGGTCGGCCATGTACGGGGCGATGAACCCGGCTTCGACACCATCGCCGATCATGAACAGGAGTACGCCCAGATAGCCCAGGATCAAGGGTTTCGGCATCGCTCGACCTCCACTCTGCGGTGATGTAAGGAGTACGACCGCAGATACTCAAGCGCGCCGAGAGAAATATCAAGAGTCTTGGTAAAGATAACGGGATCGAGTGGTAACTACTCCGCCTCGATGACCCGCACATCCGTGAGCTCCCGCATCTCCCGCACCAGCTCCTCGTCCACCGGACCGGTCAGCAGCACATGGTCGAAGGAGTCCACGCCCTCCAGCCGGTGCAGCGCGCGACGGCCCACCTTGCTGTGGTCCATGAGCAGCACGCTTCGCGCGCCCGCCTGCCGGGTCGCCCGCTTGATGCTGACGATCTCCTGCTCCTGATGGAACGTCATGCCGGCGGTCATCGCGGAGGTGGAGAGCACGCTCAGATCGACGGAGATGCCGCCGATCATGTCCATCGCCGGCAGGCCGATCCAGGAGTCATGGGTGCGCGAGTACTCGCCGCCCACGCAGATCAGCCGGATGCCCTCGGCACCCCTCAGCTCCTCGGTGATCTGGCGGTAGTTGGTCACCACGGTCAGCGGCCCCACCTCGGGCAACAGCCGCGCCAGGGCCAGCGCCGAGGTCGAGTCGTCCAGCATCACCGACATCCCCGGGGCCACGAACGGCAGGGCGGCGCGGGCCAGGGCCCGCTTCTCGTCGGTGTGCGCGTGCAGCCGGAAGTCCGAGCTGGACTCGAAGACCATCGAGGGCTGCGCGGAGACGCCGCCGTGGTACTTGCGCAGGATGCCGCGGTCCGCCAGCTCGGCGATGTCCCGGTGGACCGTCATCAGGCTGACGCCGGTCAGCTCGACCAGTTCGGCGACGGTGGCGTCCCCCCGGGCCAGAACGTGGTCGACGATCAGTTGGTGCCGCTGCTGCCGCGCGCCGCGCGACGACGGGGGAGTAGTCATGCCCCCATCCTGCCGTGTTCGTTTCTCACATTGAACCAGTGACAACTCACGCAGCCAATGTTAATTTCGCTGTGCCGGACACCGCCGGGTGCGACAGACACCCCCCGGTGCGACGGACACCCCTCGGTGTCCCGGCACAGCCAGAGATCATCAGCCAGGAGATCAGGGGTACGCATGGCCGACGCAGTGGTCTTCGACATGGACGGCGTACTGGTGGAGAGCGAGCACCTGTGGGAAGAGCTGTGGGCCGCGTACGCCGCCGCACGCGGCCATCAGTGGGGCCCGGAACAAACACGCGACGTCCAGGGGATGAGCGCCCCCGAGTGGGCCGCCTACCTCACCCGGTTCTGCGGGGCGGGTGACTCCGCGGCAAGCACCGAGGAGGTCGTCGTCGACGGCATGGTCCAGGCGCTGGCAGACGGCCGCATCGGCCTGCTGCCCGGAGCGCGAGAGATGATCACCGCCACCGCCGAGCTCGCGCCCATCGCGCTCGCCTCCTCCGCGCCGCGCCGGGTCATCGACGCCGTCCTCGTCCACCATGGTGTCGACCACCACTTCAAGGCGACCGTCTCCAGCGCCGAGGTGGAGCGCGGAAAGCCGAGCCCGGACGTCTATCTGGCCGCCGCCCGCGCCCTCGGCGTGGCCCCGGAGCGCTGTCTGGCGGTGGAGGACTCCAGCAACGGACTGCGCGCCGCCGCGGCCGCCGGGATGACCGTGGTGGCCATTCCCAATCCGCAGTACCCACCCGCCGAGGACGCCCTCGCGGCCGCCGCCTACCGTTCTGCGGACCACCATGCCGTACGTGACTTCCTGCTCAGCAGGCTCGACACCCGAGGGGAGTGACCCGACATGACCGCGGTCCTGGTATCCGGCGACGACTTCATCGCCCCCGAGCTCTTCGCCGCCGCTCTGAGCGAGAGCCTGCCCTCCGCCGGGCTGAGCTTCCGCACGCTGCGCACCCGCTGGCCGAACGAACCCTTCGGGCCGGTGGGCGCCGACGGGCAGGGAAACGGCGGTGTGAAGGAGGCCAGCGGCACCGAGGAGCAGGTGCTGGAGGCGCTCGGCGACGCGAATGTCGCCCTGACCCAGATGGCTCCCTTCACCTCCCGTGTCATCCGTGAATCGCCCCATCTGAAGTTCATCGGCGTGGCCCGCGGCGGCCCGGTCAACGTGGACCTGGCCGCCGCCACCGCCGCCGGGATACCCGTCACCTTCACACCGGGCCGCAACGCCGCCGCTGCCGCCGAATTCACCATCGGCCTGATGCTCGCCGCCATGCGCCATCTCACCTTCGCCGACGCGGCCCTCAAGGAGGGCACGTGGCGCGGTGACTACTACGCGTACGAGAACGCGGGGCTGGAGCTCGACGGCGCCACCGTCGGACTCGTCGGGTACGGGGCCATCGGCTCCATCGTGGCCCGTGTGCTGCGTGCCTTCGGCGCACACGTCCTGGTCTCCGATCCGTACACGGACCCGGCCCGGGCACAGGCCGACGGTGTCGAGCTCACCGCCCTGGACGACCTGCTGCGGCGCAGCTCCGTCGTGAGCCTGCACGCCCGTGTCACCCCCGAGACCCGGCACCTGCTGCACGCCGGCAACCTCGCGCTCCTGCCCGAGGGCGCCGTCCTCGTCAACTCGGCCCGCGGCGAACTGCTCGACTACGCCCCGCTGCCCGGCCTGCTGGAGTCCGGCCGGCTCGGCGCGCTCGCCCTGGACGTCTACGACATCGAGCCGCCCCCGGCCGACTGGCCGCTGCACAAGGCCCCCCACGTCATCACCACCCCACATCTGGCGGGATCCACCCGGCAGACCGCCGACCGGGCCGCCCGGATCACCGCCGCCGAGGCCGCCCGCTTCCTGCGTGGCGAACCGCTGCGGCACGTGGCCAATCCGGAGGTGCTGACCGGGAGTCGGCCATGATCGTCGGAGTCGACATCGGCACCTCGGTCACCAAGGCCCAGCTGATCTCCCGCGACGGCCGGACCACCCCTGCCCACGAGGCCCGCAGCACCGTCTACACGCTGCCCGGACACCGCGTCGAGCAGGACCTGGACGATGTCGTGGGCACCGTGGAGACCGTCGTACGGGCGGCGCTCGCCGACGCCGCGCAACTGGGCGACGAACCCCCCGAGGCCCTGGCCCTCACCGGGCAGGGCGACGGCCTGTGGCTGCGCGACGCCACGGGCGCCCCCGTCGGCCGCGCGCTGTCCTGGATGGACGGCCGGGCCGCGGACCAGCTCGACCGCTGGACCGCCGACGGCACCCTGCGCGCCCTGCACCAGCGCACCGGCGTCGGCCTCTTCCCCGGCTCCGCGGCCCCCCTGCTGGCGCATCTGGCCGAGCACGAGCCCGAGCGGCTGGCGGCCGCCCATGTCGCCGGATACTGCGTGGACGCCGTCGTACAGCGGCTGACCGGCGCCGTGACCGTCGATGTCTCCGACGCCTCGCAGCCGTTCCTCGACGTCGCCACCCGCACCTACGACGAGACCGCGCTCGAGCTGTGCGGACTGTCCGCACACCGCCGGCTGCTGCCGGACCCGGCGCCGCCCGGCACCCTGCACCGGCTGCTGCCCGACGCCGCCCGGCGGCTGGGCCTGCCCGCCGGGCTGCCGGTCTCCGCCGGCCCGTTCGACATCCCGGCCTGCGCCTTCGGCTCCGGAGTGGCCGAACCGGGCGAGGGCAATCTCATCATCGGCACCACCCTCGCCGCCCAGGTCCTCGACACCGAGCCGCGCCCGGCCATCGCCGAGGACGCGGCCGGGATGCTGCTGGCGACCCCGTACGAGGGCCGGTATCTGCGGGTCATGCCCGCCATGATCGGCACCGCGGGTCTCGACTGGCTGCTGAAGCTGCTCGATGTGAAGATCGAGGCGCTGGACGCGCTGCTCGTCCAGTCCCCGCCCGGTGCCTCGGGCGTCACCGCGCTGCCGTTCCTGTCCGCCAGTGGCGAGCGCGCGCCGTTCGTCGACCCCCGGGCCCGTGGCCGCTTCGACGGCCTGTCCCCGCTGGCCGGCCGCGCCGACCTGGTACGGGCGCTGTGCGAGGCCGTGGCCTACTCGGCCCGGCACTGCATGGAAACCCTCGGCGTCACCGGCACCGTCACCGCCTGCGGCGGTGGCGCGCGCTCCGGGGAGTGGGCGCGCATCTTCGCCGGTGTCCTCGGGGGCGACCTGGAGGTCTGCGACGACGCCGTGGGCATCCGCGGCGCCGCCCACGTCGCCTGGCGCTCCCTGGGCACACCGGTCGACCCCGGCGCCTGGCGCGCCCGCCTCCGTACCGTGACCGCCGAGCGCGGGCTGATCGACCACTACGCCGAGGGCTACGCCGCCTACCGCCAGGCCCTCGACATCGCACGCGAAGGCTGGAGCACCCGATGACCAGGCTCTTCAACGACCCCGCCCGGTTCACCGACGACATGATCACCGGGTTCGCCGCCGCCCACCAGGAACACGTACGGGCCGTGCCCGGCGGTGTGGTGCGCACCCGCCCCACCCCTACCGGGAAGGTGGCCGTCCTCACCGGTGGCGGCTCCGGCCACTATCCCGCCTTCTGCGGGGTCGTCGGGCCCGGATTCGCCGACGGCTCGGTCATCGGCGATGTGTTCACCTCGCCGTCGGCCGCCCGCGCCCGCTCGGTCGCCGAGGCGGCGCAGTCGGGCGGCGGTGTCCTCTTCCTCTTCGGCAACTACGCCGGGGACGTGATGAACTTCGGCCTTGCGGCACGGCAGTTGGCGGACGACGGCATACCCGCCCGCTGCTTCGCCGTCACCGATGACATCGCCTCCGCCCCCGCCGGCCAGACGGCGCGGCGGCGGGGCATCGCGGGCGGTTTCGTCGTCTTCAAGACCGCGTCGGCGGCCGCCGAGGAAGGCGCCTCGCTGGACGAGGTCGTCCGCGTGGCCGAGCACACCAACGCCCGCACCCGCACGCTCGGCGTGGCCTTCGACGGCTGCACCCTGCCGGGCTCCGACGCGCCCCTGTTCACCGTTCCCGAGGGCCGCCTGGGCCTCGGCCTCGGCATCCACGGCGAACCGGGGGTCAGCGAGGACACCCTGGGCACCGCCGAGGACCTGGCCCGCGCCCTGGTGACCGGGCTGCTGGCCGACCGGCCCGCGGACACCGATGGCGAGGGGCGGGTCGCGGTCGTCCTCAACGGCCTCGGCGCCACGAAGTACGAGGAGCTGTACGTGCTGTGGGGCGCCGTGGCCCGGCTGCTCGACGAGGCGGGGCTCACCCCCGTACGCCCCGAGGTCGGCGAACTCGTCACCAGTCTCGACATGGCCGGTTGTTCCCTGACCCTGAGCTGGCTGGACGACGAGCTGGAACGCCTGTGGCGCGCACCGGCCGACACCCCGGCCTTCCGCCGGGGGACACCGCGGGAACCCCTGGGCGAGGACGCCGCCGAACGACCCGCCGCCGCCCCGCGCCGACCCGAGCGGTCCGCCGCCACGGCGTCCGGCGCGGCCGTCGAGGTCGCGGAGCTGACCGTCCACGCACTGCGCGCCGCCCGCGACGTACTGCACCGGGACGCGGAGGCCCTGGGCAGGCTGGACGCGGTGGCGGGCGACGGCGACCACGGCCGTGGCATGTGCAAGGGCGTGGACGCGGCGCTGGCGGCCGCCGAGAAGGCACACGCCGATCGGCTCGCCCCGGCCGCGGTGCTGGCCGCCGCCGGTGATGCCTGGGCGGCGGAGGCCGGAGGCACCTCGGGCGCGCTGTGGGGCGTGGCGCTGCGCGCCATCGGCGCCGCACTGCCGGCCGAGCGGGCGCCGGGGCGCGAGGAGCTGGCGTCCGCCGCCACCGCCGCGCTCACCGCCGTCACCTCGCTCGGCGGGGCCGAGGTGGGCGACAAGACCCTGGTCGACGCGCTCGCGCCGTTCGCCACCGCCTTCGCCGCGCGGCTGCGGACCGAAGAGCCGGTGGCGGAGGCGTACGCGTCCGCCGTGGCCGAAGCCCGTACGGCCGCCGAGGACACCGCGGGGCTGCGCCCCCGCCTGGGCCGCGCCCGCCCCCTCGCCGACCGCAGCGTGGGCACCCCCGATCCCGGGGCCACCTCACTCGCCGCCGTACTGACCGCGGTGGCCACCCTCCACACGACGACAGGAAGCGATCCCGTATGACCACCGCGAACGCGTTCCGGATCGTCGTCGGCTGTGACGACGCCGGATACGACTACAAGGAAGCCCTCAAGCGGGATCTGCTGGCCGACCCCCGGGTCGCCGAGGTCATCGACGTCGGCGTGGGCAGCGACGAGCACACCGCCTATCCGCATGTGGCGGTGGAAGCGGCCCGCCGCGTCGCCGAGGGCACCGCCGACCGCGCCCTCCTGGTGTGCGGCACCGGCCTCGGCGTGGCCATCAGCGCCAACAAGGTCCCCGGCATCCGCGCGGTCACCGCCCACGACAGCTATTCCGTGCGCCGCTCGGTCCTCAGCAACAACGCCCAGGTGCTCTGCTTCGGCCAGCGCGTCATCGGCCTGGAACTCGCCCGTTCGCTCACCGACGACTGGCTGGCGCAGAGCTTCGACGAGACCTCCCCGTCGGCGGAGAAGGTGGCCGCGATCCGGAGCTACGAGGGCTGATCGAGGAGGACAGAGCGGCAACGTCGGGCTCCACGACCACAACCGGGTCGTGGAGCCCGACGTACGGGAAACCGTGTCGTCGCTACTGGCTCACCTTGACGGAGAACCAGTCCACGCTCATCCCCTCACCGGAGGTGGTGTCCGCCGCCGGCGAGGTGCAGCCGCAGACCTTGTTCGGGTAGGAGCCACCGACCGCGACATTGAAGATGGCGAAGAACCCGTGGTCGACCGCCTTCTTCCAGGTCTCGGCGGACACCTGGTTCTGCTTCACCGTGAAGGTCTCCTTGCCGTCGCGGTAGAAGCGCAGTTGCTCGGCGGAGGTGTCGGTGCGATCCACGATCACGGAGTACGTGTGGTAGTCGGTCTGGCAGCCGTCGCACGGCAGCAGATCGCTGGTGATCCCGTCCGGGTCGTGGCACTCACCGGCCCACTCCCCGCAGTGGAAGGTGTTCGAGTGCTTGCTCAGCCCGTTGACGTCCTCCATGATGTCCAGCTCGCCGATGCTCGGCCAGTTGGTGGCTCCGGTCGGACGGGCGTCGGCGCCCATGGCCCAGAAGGCGGGCCAAATCCCCAGGGCCTTCTCCGGGTTGGGCTGCTTGAGCGAGGCGCTGATCTCCAACTGCCCGCCGGCCGGGGCCTCGAAGTCGGTGCGCTGGGTCTCCACCCGGCCGGAGGTCCACTTCCCGGAACCGTCGCGGACCGGCTTGATCACCATGTGACCCTCGCCGTCGTGGTAGACGTTCTCGGTCGAGTCCGTGACCGACTCGACCTCACCGGTGCCCCAGTTCGGGGCGCCGCCCGGGTAGCCGGTGCCGATGTCGTACAGCCAGTCGTTCTTGTTCAGGCCGGTGCCCGCCGCCCCGTCGAAGTCGTCCTGGAAGACGGTGGTCCACTCGGCCGCGGCGGCGGGTTCGCCCGCGGCGGCGGTGTGGGAGGACACGGTGAGAGCCAGCAGACCGGTCAGCGGAAGCGACAGGGCGGCCACGAAGGCCAGTGCGCGTCGTCGGCGGCGGGGCTTGGCCTCCGCCGTCGTACGTGAGGTGATCCTGAACATGTGGGGGGCTGCTTTCGTCCGAAGGAACGTCGGTGACGGGGTGTGCGAGCCCCCGTAGCCCGCTCCTGGCGTGGGGTGTGGTGGAGGCGGGGCTACGGGGACTCGGGCACAGGGACAGCGCGAGCGCCATCGGGTCGAGAGAGCGCTCACACAGAACGACTGTCTTGGACCCTGCCCTTGCCGGTCAAGAGCCGCGCCGCGTTCACGAGTTGAACGTGAGCTCGTTGCCCGACCACGACCTCACCGAAGTATCGCCGGCCCCACTTCAGAATTGGAGACATACATGGGGTTCCGGCACCCGTGCGCGCCAACTCTTGACGGCACCCGAGGGCGGGAAACCCGCCCTCGCCGAACATCACTCGGCCATCGGTGGCCACGCTGATCGACGTGGTGAGCGACGGTGTCCCGGACTGCTCCGTCCCGGACCGCTCCCTCCCGGACTACTCGGTCCCGGACTGTTCCGTCCCGGGCTCGAAGTCCTCCACGAAGTAGCTGTCGTGCCGGATGCGAAACCGCTTGAGTTCCTCGCCGCCGCGCTGGGTCATCTCCGCGACCCGCTCGAAGTACTCCTCGCGCGGGGCGCCCGGGGCGAAGAGCAGGAGCATGGACGTGGGCTCGTCCGACACGTTCTTGAACGCGTGCAGGCCACCGACCGGTACGTACAGGAAGTCGCCCTCGCGGCCTGTGATCCACTTCTCGCCGTTGTAGAGCTCCAGCCGGCCCGAGAGGATGTAGAACGACTCGGAGATGGCCTTGTGGAAATGGGTCTTGGGCCCGCCGGACCGTGGACCCATCTCCACCTTGTACAGGCCGAATTCGCCGCCGGTCGACTCGCTGGTGGCGAGATAGTGGGTCGAGCCGCCGGGTGAGGAGAGCTCCGGCGGGGTGCCGGCCGGGCGGAAGGCCGCGTTCACTTCGCCCCTGTCACCGTGGTAGCGAGGCTCCGGGTATGCGAGGTCTTCCGGGTAGGACATGAGGTGCTCCTCTCAGCGGGTCTCCACTGGCATGATGGCTCCGCCCCGAGAGGGCCGCATCGGGCCTCCGGATGACCTTGGTGGCCGTGGAAACGGGTCCGGAGACCTAGGCCCGTCTCGTCAGTCGGGACCCTGGACGGCGAGCGCTCCGCGCAGGCGTGCCACCGCGCCGGCGGTGAGTTCACGGATCACGTCCGCGGCGGGTTCGATCCTGGTCACGGCACCGACCGACTGCCGCCGGCCGCGAAAGGCCCGCCGCCGGACGGAACCGCTCCGACGCGGCCGCCCCGGTGTGCGTCACGCACAAGGCGTAGCGCGGGCTCGCGGCCCGCCCTCCCAGCGGGACTCGACGTGCGCCGGGCCCGCGCTCTCGCTCTCGCTCCCGCTCCAGTCCGTGGTATCCGCGGGGAAGTGGATGCATGACCCGCGGGGCGGGGGTTACCCGGTTGATGGCCCACCCGTGGACGAGGAAGGGGAGCACGCCGTGCGCATCGGAATCATCGGAGCGGGCCGCATCGGTTCGACGCTGGCCCGCCACTTCGCGGCGATCGGCTACGACGTGGCGATCGCCAACTCCCGCGGTCCGGACACCCTGGCCGACGTGGTGGCCGACATCGGCGGCCCGATCCGCGCGGTGACCGCCGAGGAGGCGGCGCGATTCGGCGAGGCGGTGGTCGTGTCCATCCCCTACGGCCGCTACCAGGAGTTGCCGACCGAGCCGCTGCGCGGCAAGGTCGTGATCGACACCTGCAACTACTACCCCGAGCGGGACGGACACGACCCGGAGCTCGACGGCGACGCCACCACCTCCAGCGAGAAGATCCAGGCCCACACCGGCGCCAACCTGGTCAAGGCGTTCAACGCGATCTACTGGGAGAACCTGCGCGACCACGCCCGTCCCCAGGGTGCCACCGACCGGGTGGCCATCCCGCTGTCCGGCAACGACGAGGAGGCCAGGGCCGTGGTGGCCGGGCTGATCCGCGACATCGGCTTCGACGCGGTGGACGCCGGACACCTGGGCGAGGGCGGCCGCAAGCACCAGCCGGGCAGCCGCGTCTACGCCACCGAGATGTCGTCCGCCGAGACCAGCGCCCTGCTGCACGTGGCCTGAGACCGGGGCCGCTCGTTCATTTGACGGTGCCGGTGTCGATGAAATCGGATACCACCGCGTTGAACAGCTCGGGATTCTCCCAGAACATCAGGTGGCTGCCTTTCTCGGCCGCCGAGAAAATGCGGACCGCGGATCCCGGAATGCGCTCGGCGACGTCTTCCGCGACATCGGCGGGGATCAAGCTGACCGCCCCGCCGATGACCAGTGTGGGCACGGTGATCCGGGGCAGTACGTCCCGCCAGTCGTTGCCGCAGTAGTCGAGATGCAGCGTGGCGGCGTGCTCGCGCGGCAGCAGCAGATTCTGCCCCAGGATCCATTCCGCGTCCTCGGCGCTCACTTCCGGGGTGTGCAGCATGTCGACCACGGCGCGCGAAGCCGTCAGCGCCCGGTCACTCCTGAGACCGGCCGCGATATGCAGCGCCTCCTCGAAGGTGAAGATCGCCCCCCGTCGCTCCGTGGGCGCGTCCGGTGCCAGCTCCTTGAGGCCGATCGGGCCCTGGTCGACCAGGATCAGGCGTGCGATCCGGTCGCCGCCGTACAGGTCCCAGTAGCTCCAGATCACCGGACAGCCGAGTGAATGGCCCAGCAGCGTGACGTCCCTGAGGTCGAGCGCGAGCAGGAGTTCCCGTAGGTCCGCGGCGAGCCGGGAGACGCGGTAGCCGTGGTCCGGCTTTCCGGACTCGCCATGGCCGCGGTGGTCCACCGCCAGTACGCGATAAGAGGTGCTCAGCCCGTCGATCTGCTTGGTGAACTGGGCAGCGGACTGGGAGAATCCCGGCAGGAGAACAAGGGTCTCCCCCGCTCCGGCCGCCACGTAATGGATAGCGACTCCGTCGCCGGTCACGATGGCGTCATGTGTCCTGACACCCACGGCTCCCTCGCTTGTCGCTCGGGGCATCTGTGTGGTGTCAATGTTAGCGACCGCCCCTTCCCCCGCGCCGCCCCAAGCGCTCCGTACCGGCTGGTGGAGGGGGAAGCGGTGCCACGAGCCGATGGGATGCCGCGCTACATGACGGCCTGGGTGCGGTCGCGCAGGCCCAGCTTGGCCAGGATCCGGGAGACATGCGTCTTGACCGTCTCGTCGCCGATGCCCAGCCGCTGCGCGATCTCCGTGTTGCTGTGCGCCTGGGCCACCAGCATCAGCACCTCGTGCTCGCGGGCCGTCAGCCGCTCGAGCGCGGTGGAGGACGCGGGCGGGGCGATGCTGCCGGCGAAACGCGAGATGAGACGGCGGGTGACCGAGGGATCGATGAGGGCGTCACCTCGGGCGGCGATGCGGATGGCCGCGATCGTCTCCTCGGGAGGGGCGCTCTTCAGGCGGAATCCGCCGGCTCCCATGTGGAGGGCGCGGTAGACGTAGCTGTCGTCGTCGTAGGTGGTGAGCACGATGATTTTCGTGGTGTTGCCCGGCCTGCCGAGGATGCGCTCCGCGGCTCCGAGTCCATCCAGGCGCGGCATGCGGACGTCCAGGACGGCGACGTCGGGTGCCGGCCTGCCGGTCTCGTCGACGGCCGCCTGACCGTCGGCCACTTCGGCGGCACAGCACAGATCGTCCTGGGTGCCCAGGACCGCCTTCAGCCCCGAGCGGAACATGGCGGCCACGGCCGCGGCACCCTGCGGAACGTCGGCCTGCTCGACCGGCCCGGCCCGCCCCTGGCCATCAGCTGGACCGTCTGCGCCATCCCGCCCGTCGGGATGCTCGCCTACCTCGCCGTCGGCTGGCGGCGCAACAGGCCCGCCGAGAAGGTGGCCACACTCATCTGATCCTCGCCGGACCCGGGCCGGGCCTCAGGCAGCGGTGGCCGGCGGTTCCGCGACGCCGATGAAGTTCCCGGCCACCAGCCGGATGTGGGCGGACCAGCCCAGCGCCGCGAGGTCGGCGGTGAGCGAGGAGGGGTCGTGGAACACCTTCACGATGCGGTACCGGCTGCCGTCATCGAGCCGGCGCACGGCCTCCGGAGTCGGCCCGCCGGAGAGGACCTCCTCTTCGGCGGCCGCGGCGGGACCGTCGTCGATGAAGACCGCTCGGCCACCCGGTGCGAGTGCGGAGGCGACGGTGTTCCAGAAGCCGGGCAACCGCGCCGGTGGGACGTGGGAGAGCCAGAAGGCGAAGAACACCGTGTCGTAGCGGCGCGACGGCCGCCACGTGAACAGGTCGGCCTCGACGAACCGGACGGTGGCGGACGCGGTACGCGCACGAGCGAGGGCCAGTACCTCAGCCGCCGCGTCGACGGCCGTCACCGAACGCCCCCGCGCGGCGAGCGACGAGGTCCACTGCCCCGTCCCGCACGCCAGCTCCAGAACATCTCCGGCAATCGGGAGGTCATCGACGGCAGCCAACAACTCCCGCAGGTCCTCGCGCTGCGCATAGGGCCGGTCGTATTCCGCCGCGCCCGCCCTGTAGTAGGCCATCTGCTCGGTCAGCAGAGCGTCGTCATCCACTGCGGGTTCCTCCCGGTTCGGCCAAGCCGAGCACCCTGCTCGGTCCCACCGGCACCCTCGTCCTTGACCTTCGGGCAAGGTCAAGCGTCAGGTCGGCCGCGGCCCGCCGGGTCAGCCATGGAGATCCTTGGCCATCAGCTCGAGCCGCCCGGCGAATTCGGTGAGCCCGGCCCGGTCCACGTTGCCGAAGCTGACCCGGAAGACCTGGCGGTCGTCGGGCAGGAAGGCGGTGCCCGGAATGACGAGCGTGTCGTAGCGGGTGATGAGGTCGCGCACGACGTCGTCGGTGCCACGGCCGGCGAAGGGGTGGCGGACCCAGCCGAAGAACCCTCCGCAGCTCAGCAGCTCGAAACCGCCCGGCCGCTCGGCCAGCACGGTCTCCAGCCAGCGCCGCTTCTCGGTGGCCTCGTCGGCACGCGCACGCCGCCACTCCTGGGCCGAGGTCAGCCCCGCCCAGGCGGCCTCCTGCCCGACGCGCGGAGGGCAGATCGCCACGCAGTCGAGCAACTTCATCACCTCGCGGTTCAGCTCGGGCGAGCCGACGACCGCGCCCACCCGGTAGCCGGGAATCGCGAGGTCCTTGGAGAAGCTGTGCAGGCTCACCAGGGTCCGCGCCCAGTCCGGTTCGGCGAACAGGTCGTGTGCCGGTCGCACGGTGTCGCGGAAGGAGCGGTAGGTCTCGTCCACGATCAGCGCGATGTCGTGCCGCTTCGCCAGTGCGTAGAAGTCCGCGAGCACATCCGGCGGAAGGGTGACGCCGCTCGGGTTGCCCGGGGTGACCAGCACGATCGCCCTGGTGCGCGGGGTGATGAGCGCTTCGGCCGCTTCCGGGTCGGGCACCAGATCGGGCCCGGGCTCCAGGTAGCGCGGCACGACGCCATTCATGCGCAGCCACATGTCGTAGTTGAAGTAGTACGGCAGGACTTCGATGACCTCGTCGCCCGGCTCGGTGAGCGCCTGCGCCACCAGACAGAACGCCTGGTTGCACCCCGCGGTGACGACCATCTGGTCGGCTCCCACCGGGCTCTGGTAGGCGCGGCTGAGGTCGGCGGCGAAGGCGTCCCGCAGCCGGGGCAGTCCGGGGCTCGGCACATAGGCGGCGCCGTTCGGCTCGTGCGCGATCTTGGTGACGTGTTCGACCATCTCGGGCGCGGGCGGGTAGCTCGGCGCGGCCTGGGCCAGATCGAGCAGTGCCCGCTCGCCGCTGCGGCCCGCCAGCAGGGCATACGTCGCGCCCATCGGCGAATCGATCTCCTGCACGGTGCGCGGGCTGAGTCGCACGTCGGCGCTCCTTCACGGGTGGCGGGCCGCTGTCGGTTCACCGCGATGCTACCGACCTCCCCCGCGCGCCGGCCGGGCCATGGCAGCGGGGACGCGCGCGAGGGAGTCGGAGCCGGACCGGCCGCCGTAGTCGCTGTGCGTCAGGCGGGGGTTTCGGCGGTGGCGATCAGGACCGCGCGGCCGAGGATGTGTCCGGCCATGGTGAAGCCGAGCACGGCCGGGGTGGCGTCGGCCGGGACGCCGATGGACTCGACGTCGAGGGCGTGCACCACGACGAAGTAGCGGTGGGTGCCGTGTCCGGCCGGCGGGGCGGCGCCGATGAAGCGGGCGGCGCGGGCGTCGCCCGGCAGTTGGAAGGCACCCTCGGGCAGTCCCGAGCCGGTGTCGTCGCCGGCGCCCTCGGGCAGCTCGGTGACGGTGGCGGGGATGTCGGCGACCGCCCAGTGCCAGAACCCGGACCCGGTGGGGGCGTCGGGGTCGTAGACGGTGACGGCGTAGCTCTTGGTGCCTTCGGGGGCGCCGCTCCAGGTCAGCTGCGGGGAGACGTCCTTCCCGCCGGGGACGCCGGAGATGCCGGAGAACTGCTCGATCGACCAGGCGGCGCCGTCGGTGACGGTGGTGCTGGTGACGGTGAAGGAGGCCGCCTCGGGGAGGCGGGCGAAGGGGTCGTTGGCGCTCATCGCGTCGTTCCTTTCGGGCCGTGCTGTGAAGTGGCGGTGATGGTGCGGCCGAGGGGGGCCGCGGCGCCGCGCAGGGCACCGCCGACGGCTCTCACCGTCGGACCGCTCGATCGATCATAGCAGTAATAATCGATTATCTTCTGGATCATCTATGATGGCCCGCATGACTCAGACGACCCACACGTCGGCCTCCTCGGGGAAGCGGATGCTCTCCGAGCAGGTCTACGCACATCTGCGGGACGCGATCATGCGCGGGGACCACGCCCCCGGGGACGCCCTCAAACCGCAGGACCTCGCCAAGGAACAGGGCGTGAGCCTGGCCGTTGTCCGCGAGGCGCTCGTACGGCTGGTCGGCGAGGGCCTGGCGGACCGGCTGCACAACCGCGGCTTCGCCGTCCCCGCCTACTCCGACCGCCGCTGGCAGGAGATCGCGGAGGCCCGCCGGACCATCGAACCGGTCGTGCTGCGCATGTCCATCGAGCGCGGCGACGTCGACTGGGAGTCCCGCGTACGCGCCGCCCACCACCGGCTGACCCGGACCCAGGCGTACGTGCCGGGGAAGGGCGAGCACTACAGCGCCGCATGGGCCGAGGCCCACCGGGTCTTCCACCGCGCCCTGCTGGAGGGCTGCGGCAACCCCGTCCTGCTCGACACCTTCGACCGGATGTGGACCGCGAGCGAGCTGGCACGCCGCTGGTCGGCACAGCGCAACCCGGGCCGGGACGGCGTCCGCGAACACCGCCGGCTGGAGGAGGCGGCGCTGGCCCGCGACGCCGACACCGCGGCCGAGGTCCTGGTCCAGCACCTCACCCAGACCGCGGCCGTACTGACCGGCCGCACCCACGACGACCCCGCGAAGGAAGCCTGATGCGCCTCGCCGACCTGACCACATCCGAACCGAGTGCGGGCCGCCGCTGCCACGGCGTCGTCAATCCCCTGCACTCCTGCGTGTACTTCGCGCCCGAGCGGCAGGACGAGCTCGCGGCGCTCGGGCTGGAGCGCGGGGCCATGGCCTACTTCGCGGACCGCGCGGCCCCGCTCGGGCCGGTCGGCGCGGGCACCGTCTCCGCCACCTTCTACAACTTCAACCACGCGCATGTGGAGCGGTTCATCCCCGCCGCGTGGGCCATCGCCACACCGGAGGCGGTGCTCGCGGCGCGGCTGCGCGGCGCGGACAAGGTGCTGCGGCGGCTGCTCGGGGAGGCGGCCCTGGCGTCGGAGGAGATGGCCGAGACGGCCGGGCTGGCGCTGCGCGCCACCGAGGCGTGCCACCGGGAGGCGCGGCCGCTGTACGCCGCGAACGCGGGCCTCCCGGTGCCCGAGGAACCGCATCTGGCCCTGTGGCACGCCGCGACGCTGCTGCGCGAGCACCGGGGCGACGGCCACCTCTTCGCCCTGGCGGTCGCCGGCCTGTCCGGGATCGAGGCGCTGGTCCTGCACAACGCCACCGGCACCACGGTGACGTCGGCGACGTTCATGCGGACCCGAGGATGGTCCGCCGGGCAGTGGGCCGCCGCGCGGGACCGGTTGCGCGAGCGCGGACTGCTGGACGAGGCGGGGGACCTCACGGAGTCGGGCGTGGCCCTGCGCGGTGAGGTGGAGGCGCTCACCGACCGCCTCGACGCCGCCCCGTACGACCACCTCGGCCCGGCCGCCACCGCCCGCCTCACCGAGCTGGCCGGTGGCTTCACCGAAACCCTCCGGGCCGCGGGCGCCTTCCCGGCGGTCCACTTCGGCAAGGGCTGACCGCCACCGAGCCGCCGCCTGGTCGCCCCCTAGTCGCGCATGACGTCGGGCTCGTGCCGGCGCAGCAGCCGGGCCACGACGAAGCCGCAGACCAGCCCGATCGCCACCAGCACACCGAGATCGATGCCCCACTGGGAGACGGTGTGCGCCCACAGCGGGTCGACTTCGTTCGGCTTGTCGAGATTCCACGGCGGCATGGTGTGCGCGAGGTCGAGTGTGGTCCCGGCGCCCGCGACCGCCCAGCGGGCGGGCATCAGCCAGCCGACCTGTTCGATGCCCGGAGAGCTGAACAGCTTGAAGAGGACGCCGGTGAAGACCACCTGCACGATGGCGAACATCACCAGCAGCGGCATGGTCTTCTCGGCCGTCCTCACCAGCGCGGAGATGACCAGGCCGAACATCATGGAGGTGAAGCCCAGCGCACTGATCACCACACAGACCTCGACGGCCGTGGGCATGAGCAGCCCCTGGGCGGGCAGTTGGCGGACCGAGAAGCCGATCGCGCACAGGACGGCACCCTGCATCGCGGTGATCAGACCGAGGACGATCACCTTCGACATCAGATACGCGGACCGGGACAGACCCGTGGCCCTCTCCCGTTCGTAGATCACCCGTTCCTTGATCAATTCGCGTACGGAGTTGGCCGCGCCGGAGAAACTCATGCCGATGACGAGCACCAGCAGAATGGTTCCGGACTCCTGGTTGTAGCGGAAACCGCTGTCGGGCGGTGGCGGGACGAGTCCGTACTTCGCCGGAACCAGACAGCTCACCCCGCCCAGCACGGCCGGGAGGAGCAGCATCAGCGCCATGAAGCCCTTGTCGGAGGCGATGACCGACAGATAGCGGCGGATCAGGGTCCACAACTGGGCGACCCAGTGCCGCCGTTTGGGCTGCAGCGCTCGCGCGGGCGGCTGCGCCGGAAGGGCGCCCGGCTGCTGCGGCGGTACGGCAGAGCCGACCTCCGCGACCCGCCGGGCGTACTGCGGGGAAGTCCGCCAGCGTCCGCCCCAGTCGTGGTCGCGATGGTTCTCGAAGGCGGAGAAGACATCGGCCCAGCTCTCGTGGCCGAAGAACTCCAGGGCCTCGTCCGGGGCGCCGAAGTAGGCCACGGAGCCGCCCGGCGCCATCACCAACACCCGGTCGCACAGGGACAGTTCGGCGACCGAGTGGGTCACCACCAGGACGGTACGGCCGTCGTCGGCGAGCCCCCGCAGCAACTTCATGACATCGCGGTCCAGGCCCGGGTCCAGCCCGGAGGTGGGCTCGTCCAGGAAGAGCAGGGATGGCTTGGTCAGCAGCTCCAGGGCGACGGACACCCGCTTGCGCTGACCGCCGGAGAGCGAGGCGACCTTCTTGTCCCGGTGGACGTCGAGCTTCAGCTCCCGGAGCACCTCGTCGATACGGGCCTTGCGCTCGGCGGCCTTGGTGTCGCCGGGGAAGCGCAGCCTGGCGGCGTACTTCAGCGCGGTGTCGACGGTCAGCTCCTTGTGCAGGATGTCGTCCTGCGGAACGAGGCCGATCCGGTGGCGCAACTCGGCGAACTGGGTGTACAGATCGCGGTGGTCGTAGAGGACATGCCCCTGGTCGGCGGGCCGGTAGCCGGTCAGCGCGCGCAGCAGGGTGGACTTCCCGGAGCCCGACGGCCCGACCACCGCCACCAGCGACTTCTCCGGGACGCCGAAGGAGACGTCGTCCAGGATGGTCTTGCCGCGTCCGACGGTCACCGTCAGGTTCCGGGCGGCGAAGAAGACCTCACCGGTGTCGGCGAACTCCTCCAGCCGGTCCCCGGCGAGGCGGAAGGTGGAGTGGCCGACACCGACGATGTCATGGGGGCCGATGAGCTGGCGGCGGTCCACGGGCTGCCCGTTGACAAAGGTGCCGTTGTGGCTGCCGAGGTCGACGATCTCGAAGCGGCCACCGGGCAGCGGCCGGAACTCCGCGTGGTGGCGGGAGACGTGCGGGCCCTCCACCACGAGTTCGTTGTCCTGCGCCCGGCCGATGCGCATCGGCCGCCCCTGGACGAGCCGGTGGACACCCGACGGGCTCCGGTCGATGAAGTGGGTCGCGGCGGCTCCATGGGGCTCGTCCGGCTCTCCGGCGGCGGGCCGGTGCGGGTCCCGGGTGACGTCCGGGCCTGCCGTACGGGCGGGGGCCGCCGTCCCGGCCGGGGCCGCCGCCTGCCCCGCTGAGGCCGCCGCCCCGGCCGGGGCTCCCGGGCCCTCCGCCGTCCCGGGACGGGGCGCCACCGGGGGTGAACCGGCGGCTGCCACCGTGCCCCAACCCGTATCACCTCGCGGTCCGCGAGGGGGCTGGGGATGGGCCTCGGGGCGGGGTTCGGGATGAGCCTGAGGACGGGGTTCGGGGCGGGCCTCGGGACGAGGCTCAGGACGGGCATCGCCCTGATGTGCCGCCGCGCGGCCCTGCGCGGCGGCGGGCGCCTGGTCGCCACTCACCGGCGACGGCGCCGGCGCTGGCGAAGGCGTCGGCGCGGCCTCCGTGAAGTCCAGCCGCATGCCGCTGGAGAAGTTCCCCAGCCGGACGATCGAACCGTGGCCGATCTCGATCCGCTGGACACGGCGCCCGTCCGCGAACGTGCCGTTCGCGCTGCCGAGGTCCTCGATGACCCACGTCCCGCCGACGCAGCGGATCGTGATGTGCCGCCGGGAGACCCGGCGGTCGATGGTCGGGATGTCGGCCTGCTGATCGCGCCCCACGGTGTAGCTCCGGGACGCGTCCAGGGTCCAGGTGCGTCCATTGGCATGCAGTACAAGTTCCGGCACGGGCGGTGTGTCCTCATGGGGTCGGTCAGTCGGCGTGCGGCCCGGGCCGGGCACGCCGATGCGTACGGCCGTAGCCGACTTGGAAGAGGGCACGGGGCGTACGGAGGTTGCGTGTGATGGCGCGGGGTCCCAACTTACCTCCCCGGCAGCGGTGGTTCGCCTCCGTCCCCGCGTTCGCCCCCGGCGCACAGTGCGTGGTCGATGAGGGCGCTGGCCGTGTTCTCCTGGTCCAGGATGTGCTCCGGGGTGTCACCGCGTGCCTCCGACATGGAGACCGCGGCGCTGCGCCTGCCGTCCTCGGTCACCCCGTTGAGGGTGATGTAGCCGCCGTCCCCGCCCTCGTGGCTCCAGTACGTTCCTCCGCAGCTCAGCGGGCGTTCGACCAGGCCGAGCCCGTAGCGGCCGCCGGGCCACAGCTGCTGGACCTCCTCGCTCACCGGCACGGTCCGCTTCATCTCGGCCAGTTGCCGCGGCGGCAGCAGCCGGCCCGAGAGCAGTGCGCGGAAGAAGTCGTTCTCGTCCCGTGTGGTCGTGACCCACGAAAGGTTCTCGTGGTCCACCGGGCTCTGGTCGGTGACGTCCACCCGGGACCCGGGGCCGAAGAGCTGGTAGGCCCTGGCGTGCGGCCGGGGGAGGGTGGGCGAGGTGCCCAGCCACCGGGTCCGGTCGAGGCCGAGCGGGCGCAGGACGCGGTCCTCGATCTCCTGGTGGGCGGGGCGGCCGGTGGCCTTCTTGACGACCATGTCGAGAAGGATGTAGCCGGTGTTGGAGTACGCCCAGCCCTCGCCGGGCGGGAAGTCCGGTGCGTGGGCCATGGCGCGGGCCACCAGCCACTCGGGCTCGTAGACGTCGTGGCGCTGCTGGTAGTACTCCTCCGGCGTGGTGTATCCGGGCAGGTCGTCGTGGATGCCGCCGGTGTGCTGGAGCAGTTGGCGGAGGGTGATCCGGCGGCCGTCGTTGCCGTTGCCCCGCACCACTCCCGGCAGCCAGTGGTCGACCGTGTCGTCCAGGGAGAGTGTGCCCTCGGCCTCCAGTTGGAGGACCACGGTGGCGACCAGTGTCTTGGATGTGCTGGCCATGCGGAAGGAGCCGTCGGAAGAGACCGGACGGCCGGTGTTCAGGTCGCCGGTGCCGCTGGTGGCGACCGAGTGCCGACCGTCCGGCGCGACCACGCGGGCCTGCACACCGCTGACGCCGAGGGCGTGGATCGCCTCGGTGTCCTGGCGCAGCCGCTCCACGGGGGAGGGGCCGGCGGGCCGGGCGACGGCGGTGGCCACCTCGGTGGCGAGCAGCGTAGCGACACCGAGTGCCAGGGCGAGGTGCTTGCGCGGAGTGGGAGACATGGCTGAACGCTAGATTCGCCCCCAACGGGGCGCGATCCGGCGCACCCCAGGATCGACATGGGGGATATCCCCCGCGGGCCCTCACCCGTCGTGCGGCCGTCCTCCCCGGCGGTTTCTGTCCCTACATATGGTCCATACCAAACCCTTGACAGGATTTTCCTTCACTTCTTAAATCACGTAGTGAACTAAGTATCTCTCGGATCGCTCATCGCACCCCGGTCGGCGCCGTAACCACTTGGTTCCACCTGTTGGTTTCACATGCGCCTCATGTCTCTCCGCACCTGTCATGCACATGCTTCTGGAAGGGAGAGTCATGGACTCCCCGCGCTTACCCCGGCGACTGCTGCTCTCCGTCGTCTCGTTCCTCGCCCTCGCCTCCATGTCCACCGGACTGGCACAGGGCGCGCCCGCCTCCGCGGCGCGGTCCGCCGCGCCACCGGCCGCGGCCGCCAAGGCCGCCGCCGTCACCTTCTCCGACGAGTTCGACGGGCCCGCGGGCTCCGCCGTCGACGGTGGCAAGTGGCAGATCGAGACGGGCGACAACGTCAACAACCATGAGCGGCAGTACTACACGGCGGGCAACCGCAACGCCGCCCTCGACGGGCAGGGCCATCTGGCCATCACCGCCCGCCGTGAGAACCCGAGCAACTACCAGTGCTGGTACGGAAGATGTGAGTACACCTCCGCCCGGCTGAACACCTCCGGCAAGTTCACCACCACCTACGGCCGGGTCGAAGCCCGGATGAAGATTCCGCGCGGGCAGGGCATGTGGCCGGCGTTCTGGATGCTGGGCAATGACATCGGACAGGTCGGCTGGCCCAACTCGGGTGAGATCGACATCATGGAGAACGTGGGCTTCGAGCCGTCCACGGTCCACGGCACCCTCCACGGCCCCGGATACTCGGGGTCCGGCGGTATCGGCGCCGGGTACTCCCTGCCCGGTGGCCAGGCGTTCGCCGACGCCTTCCACACCTTCGCCGTCGACTGGAGCCCCAACGCGATCACCTGGTCCGTGGACGGCACCGTCTACCAGCGGCGCACCCCCGCCGACCTCGGTGGCCGGCAGTGGGTGTTCAACAAGCCCTTCTTCGTGATCCTCAACCTGGCGGTCGGTGGCTACTGGCCCGGAGACCCCAACGGCAGCACGGCCTTCCCCCAGCAACTCCTCGTCGACTACGTCCGGGTCAGCACCGACGGCGGACAGCCGGGCGGCGGTGCCATCACCGGTGTCGGCGGCAAGTGTGTGGACGTGGCGGGTGCCAACAGCGCGAACGGTACGCCGATCCAGCTCTACGACTGCAACGGTTCCGCCGCGCAGCAGTGGACCGTTGGTGGCGATGGCACGATCCGTGCGCTGGGGAAGTGTCTGGACGTGGCGTCGGGTGGCACGGCCGACGGCAGTCTGGTCCAGCTCTATGACTGCAACGGCAGCGCGGCGCAGCAATGGGCCGTTCCCGCGGCCCGCGACATCGTCAATCCGCAGGCCAACAAGTGCCTGGATGCCGCCGGTGGCAGCTCGGCCAACGGCACCCGGCTGCAGATATGGACCTGCACCGGCGCCGCCAACCAGAAGTGGACGGTGACCAGATGAAGATGAGACTCCTGCACAGACCCGTGGTGCGCGGCATTCTGGGCGTGGCGGCCGCCGCCGCCCTCCTCACCGGCCTGACCAGCGTCCCCGCGAGTGGTGCCGCGGCGGCCACCGGACAGATCACCGGTGTCGGCGGCAAGTGTGTGGACGTGGCGGGTGCCAACAGCGCGAACGGTACGCCGATCCAGCTCTACGACTGCAACGGTTCCGCCGCGCAGCAGTGGACCGTTGGTGGCGATGGCACGATCCGTGCGCTGGGGAAGTGTCTGGACGTGGCCTCGGGTGGCACGGCCGACGGCAGCCTGGTCCAGCTCTACGACTGCAACGGCAGCGGGGCCCAGCAGTGGTCCCTCCCGGCGGCGCGTGACATCGTCAATCCGCAGGCCAACAAGTGCCTGGATGCCACCGGTGGCAGTTCGGCCAACGGCACCCGGCTGCAGATATGGACCTGCACCGGTGCCGCCAACCAGAAGTGGACGGCGCCGGACGGTGGCAGCACCCCGCCGACCGGGCCGGGAGCCATGGCCGTGGCCCCGTACCTCTACAACGGCTGGGGCAGCCCGCCGAGCCCCACCACCGTGATGAACGCGACCGGCGTCAAGTGGTTCACGCTCGCCTTCGTCCTCAGCAACGGCTACTGCAACCCGCAGTGGGACGGTGGCCGTCCGCTCACCGGAGGCGTCGACCAGCAGACCATCAACACCGTGCGGTCCGCCGGTGGCGATGTCATCCCGTCCTTCGGCGGCTGGAGCGGCAACAAGCTGGAGAGCTCCTGCGGCAGCGCGGGCGAGCTGGCCGCCGCCTACCAGAAGGTCATCAACGCCTACGGTCTCAAGGCGATCGACATCGACATCGAGGCCGCCGCGTACGACAGCCCGACCGTCCAGCAGCGCACGGTCGACGCGCTGAAGACCGTCAAGGCCAACAACCCCGGCATCAAGGTGTACGTCACCTTCGGCACCGGCCAGAACGGCCCGGACAACAGCCTGATCAGCAAGGCCGCCGCCTCCGGTCTGACCGTGGACAGCTGGACCATCATGCCGTTCAACTTCGGGGGCGCCGGGCAGAACATGGGCCAGCTCACCCTCCGCGCCGCCGAGGGGCTCAAGAACACGGTCAAGAGCGCCTACGGGTACACGGACGACCAGGCGTACCGGCACACCGGCATCTCCTCGATGAACGGCATCACCGACAACGGTGAGACCGTGACCGTGAACGACTTCCGCACCATCCTGGGCTACGCCCAGCAGCGGCACCTCGCGCGGCTGACCTTCTGGTCGGTCAACCGTGACCGGCCCTGTACCGGTGGCGGGGCGGACACCTGCTCGGGCGTCTCCCAGCAGCCGTGGGACTTCACCCGTGTCTTCGCCCAGTACGCGGGCTGATCCCATTCAGGACACGCGTTTCCTATAGGAATCTGCGCGACGAGATCCGGCACCCGATCCACAGGGGTGCCGGATCTCGTGTTTGTCCGAGGTCTTGACGGGGCGGCCCGGCTGGCACACCATCGCGGCATCAATTTCCTATTTGATTCGTGGGGGTGCGGAGGTGGGTCTCCGGACTGGATCTGTACTGCCGGGAGTGGTCGCCGTCGTGGTGCTGGCCGCGGGTTCGGCGGCCTGCACGCTCAAGAACTCGGGTGAGCCGACGGCCGGGCAGGGCCCCGCGTCCGCGCGGGCGGGTGGTGGCTCGGCCGTGCTCGCGGACGGGTCGGCCACCAAGGTCGCACTCGTGCCCGGCGGGGCGCACCCGTACTTCCAGCCCTGGAAGTCCGCCGGCGCCGACGCGAAGAAGACGTACCGGCTCGGGGGCGTGACGTTCGACGAGACGGCGGAGTGGGACCAGCAGAAGCAGAACAACCTGCTGTCCACGCTCGCCGCGCGCGGCTACAACGCGTTCGGTGTCTTCGGGGTCTCGCCCACCGACATCAACACCACATTCGCCGACCTGAAGTCGCAGGGCCTCGCCGTGGCCTCGCTCGGCTCCTGTCCGGCGGGCAGGAACGAGGCCGACTTCTGCCTCTCCACGGATGTCGAACTGGCCGCGTACAAGGCGGCCAAGGCCGCCATCGACGCGATGGGCGGCAAGGGCACGATCGTCCATCTGACGGGCAACAACGTGGACGCCAACACCCAGCTGCGGATCAAGGGCGTGGCCAGGGCCGTCAAGGAGTCGGGCGGCAAGGCGAAGCTGCTGCAGACCGTCACCGACATCGACAAGGACCTGCAGACCGCGCAGAAGGCGGTGTCCGATCTGCTGACGGCCAAGGGCAAGCAGATCCAGGGCATCGTCTCCACCGCCTACAACCCGGCCGTCGCCGCCGCCGACGCGGTCAGGAGCTCCGGTTCGCGGGCGAAGGTCGTCGCCATCGACGACGACGCCAAGATCCTCAGCTCGATCAGGCAGGGCACGGTCACCGCCACCGTCGTGCAGAACCCGGTGGGACAGGCGAAGGTCGGGGCGTGGGCGCTCGCGCTGCTGCAGACCAAGCAGTGCACCATGCGCACGCCCGGCCAGTCCGTCGACTCCGGCTCGTTCGTCGTCACGAAGAAGAACGTCACGACCTACGACCGTGCCCGGAGGGCGAAGACGGACCGGCTGAAGAAGCAGTTCGCCGACGACGTCCTGGCGTGCGGCTGATCCCGCCGCCCCCGTACCGCGGAACGCTCTAGAGAAACCGGGCATCACGAGATGAGCATCATCACGACCGCCACGGCCAAGCTGGCCGACATCGCCGTGGAGACGGACCGCACCGACGCGGTGCAGTCCTTCGTCAAACAGGAGACGGTCCTGGTCGACATCACCACGGTGGACGGCAGCACGGGGACCGGCTACGCCTACACCATCGGCACCGGCGGAACCTCCGTACTGGCCCTGCTGCGGGACCATCTGCTGCCCGCCCTCATCGGGCAGGACGCGCGCAACGTCGAGGCGCTGTGGCAGCGGCTGTTCGCCCTGACCCGCGCCACCACCACCGGAGCCATCACCTCGCTCGCGCTCGCCGCCGTCGACACCGCGCTGTGGGACGTGCGCTGCAAGCGCGCGGGCGAGCCGCTGTGGCGGCTGGCCGGCGGCCACCGCCAGGACGTCCCGGTCTACGACACCGAGGGCGGCTGGCTCCATCTGAGCGCCGACGACCTGGTGAAGGGTGCGCTGCGGGCCCAGAAGGCCGGGTGGGACGGTGTCAAGATCAAGGTGGGCAAGCCGCATGCCGCCGAGGACGCCGAGCGCCTGCGCGCCGTACGAGAGGCCGTCGGCCCCTCGCTGCACATCATGACCGACGCCAACCAGTCGCAGACGATGTCCTCGGCCCTCCAGCTGGCGGCCGCGCTGGAGCCCTACGACCCGTACTGGATCGAGGAGCCCCTGCCGGCGGACGACATCAGCGGCCACGCCCGGCTGGCCCGTGCCACACGGATTCCCGTCGCCGTCGGCGAGTCCCTGTACTCGCCCCAGCAGTTCCGCACCTATCTGGAGACGGGCGCCGCCTCCATCGTGCAGGTCGACGCCGCCCGCATCGGCGGGATCACACCGTGGCTCAAGGTCGCCCACACGGCGGAGAGCCACAACGTCATGGTGTGCCCGCACTTCCTGATGGAACTGCACGTCAGCCTCGTGGCCGCGGTGCCCAACGGCAGGTTCGTCGAGTACATCCCGCAGCTGCGGGCGGTCACCCGCGGCGAGCTGACGATCCGCGACGGGCGGGCCGTGGCGCCCGACGTTCCGGGGATCGGCATCGACTGGGACATGGACGCCATCGACGACCGGAGGGTGGCATGACGACGCCCGTCCTCCCGCCGGGCACCGACACCGGCTCCGCCGGGGCCACGCCGCCGCGTCCGGTGCACCGGCTGCCGTTCTGGGTCAACCAGCGGCTCGGGCTGCTGGTGCTCGTCATCGGCCTCGGTGCCCTGTTCGGCGCGTTGCAGCCGGCGTTCCTCGATGCACGGCTCGTGCTGTTCCCGCTGATGCGGGACGTCTCGACGCTGACGGTGGTGGCGCTCGCCCAGATGGTCGTCCTCTCGGTCGGGCATATGAACCTGGCCGTCGGGCGGATGGCCGCCTTCGGCGCCCTGTTCGCGGGATTCGGCTACGACCGGCTGGACCTGCCACTGCCACTCGGCCTGCTGCTGTGCCTGCTGGCCGGGGCCGCCATCGGCGCGCTGACCGGCTGGATCATCACCCGTACCGGGGTGAGTTCCTTCGTGGTGACCCTGGCGATGGACTTCGCGCTGCTGGGACTCGTCTCCCTGCTCTACTCGGCCCTGACCGAGAACGCCGCCTTCACCAGCAAGCCGTCCGGGCTCGCGGAACTGCGCTCGTACTCGCTGGCCGACATCTGCGTCGGGCCCGTGTGCGGATCCCCGGTCATCCCGCAGCTGGCGCAGTTCACCGTCCTGGCACTGGTCGGCCTCGGTTTCCTCTACGCCCGCACCCGCATCGGCCGGGAGCTGCTGCTCACCGGCGCGAACCCCGCGGCGGCCGAGCTGTCCGGCATTCCTACCGGCCGCCGGCTCATCCTGGCGCACACGCTCTCGGGGCTGCTCGCCGCGCTCGCCGGTTTCATGGCCGCCGTCGGCACCGGCACGTTCCGCGCCTCCATCGGGGACGACTTCATGCTGCCGTCCTTCCTCGGCTCGGTGCTCGGCGGCACCCTGCTCACCGGCGGTGTCGTCTCCGTACTGGGCGCCCTGCTGGGCACGTCCCTGGTCGGCGTCATCCGCAAGGGACTCGATCTGCTCGGCGTCGGTCTGGAAAGCCTGAACATCTACCTCGGCTGTGTACTCCTGCTGGCCCTCTCGGCCGACCGGGTGCGCACCGTGGTGGCCCATCGCAAGGTGGTGCGCTCCACATGAACACGATCCGCGAACGGGGAGAGCGGGGCGCCGCGATCCTGCGCCGCTTCTCCCGCTCCACGACGATGACCCTGCTGTGCGTGGTCCTCGCCGGCTACCTCGCCCTGGGGTTGGCCTCCTCCGGCTCGTTCCTCGAGGGCCCGTCGGTGCGGACCTTCCTGCGGTACCTGGCCACCCCCGTCCTCATCGGGCTGGCCCAGATGGTCGCGCTGTGCGTCGGACAGCTCAATCTCGCGGTCGGCGCGCTCGGTGGCTTCACCGCCTGCCTGATGGGTGTCCTGATGGCGGACCAGGGTGTGCCCGCCGTGGTGGCGGTGGCGGCCGGTGTGCTGGCGGCCACCGCCATCGGCCTGGTGACGGGCCTGTGCATCGTGGCGACGAAGATCAACGGTTTTATCGTCACCCTCGGGACGATGACCATCCTCCAGGGAGCGCAGTACTGGCTGGTGGGCACGCGCACCGTCGACGGATACTCCGCGGGCCTGAAGGACCTCGGCAGGGCGGCCCCGCTGAACGTCCCGCTGGTGTTCGTCACGGCCCTGGCCGCCGCGGCCCTGCTCGCCGCCTTCCTGTACCGCGGCACTGCCGGCCGGCGGCTGCTGGCGGCCGGTGGCAACCCGCTGGCGGCCCGGCTCTCGGGCATCTCCACCGACCGGCAGATCGTGCTCGCCCACACCCTGTCCGGGCTCTTGATCGGCGTGGCGGCCCTGACCGCGACGGCGTCGCTGCCCGGAGTCAACCGCAGTGTCGGCGGCGACTGGCTGCTGCCCAGCTTCGCGGCCCCCATCATCGGCGGCGTGGCGCTCACCGGAGGGTCGGTCGCCGTGCTCGGCACGGTGCTGGCGGCCTTCGTGATGCGGCTCATCGACGCCGCACGCGCGCAGTTCTCACTCGACCCGAGCTGGGTGAACTTCCTCATCGGCGTGGTCGTGCTCGGCACGGTGGTCGGCGGCCGGATCCACCAGACCCAGCTGGCGAAGCGGGGTGGTTCGCGCGGCCGCGTACCGCCCGCACCACCGCCGAGTGAGGCGCGACCGACCGCCGTCCTGCCGCACCCGGGAGGTTCCGGATGAGCAACGTCCTTCTCGAATGCCACGCCATCGTCAAGGTCTTCCCCGGCGTACGGGCCCTGGACGGCGTCGGACTGCGCCTGACCGAGGGGTCCATCCACGCACTGCTCGGCGAGAACGGCGCCGGAAAGTCCACCCTCATCAAGGTCATCACCGGGGTGCACACGCCCAACGGCGGCCGCCTGACCTGGTGCGGCGACGAAGTTCACCTGCGCTCGCCGCAGGAGGCCACCCGCACCGGTATCGGCGTGGTGCACCAGGAGCGCAATCTGATCCCGGGCTTCTCGGTGGCCGAGAACATCACGCTGCAGAGCCCTCCCTCGCACCGCGGTCTGATCGACCGCGCGGCCATGACCGCCCCCGCGCTGAGATGCCTCGGTGAGCTGGGTCTGGACCTTGACCCGGACCAGCCGGTCCGTGAACTGTCCGTGGCACAACAGCAGTTGGTGGAGATCGCGAAGGCCCTGTACACCGAGAGCCGGGTGCTGCTCCTGGACGAGCCGACCGCGTCCCTCTCCCCGCAGGAGGCGGAGCGGCTGTTCGAGGTCGTCCGGCGGCTGAAGGCCCGGGGGACGTGTGTCGTCTTCGTCAGTCACAAACTGGAGGAGGTGTTCGCCATCTGCGACACCGTCACCGTGCTGCGCGACGGCAGGTCCGTGCTCGAATCCTCGCCACTCGCCGACCACACCCACGACGACGTGGTCGGGCTCATGGTGGGCCGGGCCCACTCGGCCACCGAGATGCGGCCGCGGGAGGCGGACACCTCCGCGGCGCCGGTGCTCTCGTTCGACGGCGTCTCCACCGCCGCCGGGCACCGGGACATCAGCCTGGACGTCCGGCCCGGCGAGATCGTCGGTCTGTACGGCCTGGTCGGCGCGGGGCGCAGCGAACTGGTCAAGGCCATGCTCGGCCTCGACCGCGTGACCGGCGGCGAGATCCGGGTGCACGGCGAGCCGGTGCGCATCACCTCTCCCCGGGAGGCCCTGCACCGCTTCGGCATCGGCTACCTCACCGAGAACCGCAAGGAGGAAGGGGTCTTCCTGGAGCAGCCCATCGCCCGGAACATCACGGTGACGGTGTGGAAGAGGCTGGCGAAGACGCTCGGGTTCATCTCCGCGCGCGAGGAGCGGGAGGTCGCCCACGACCTCGTCGAACGTCTCGGCATCCGCATCTCCGGACTGGGGCAGAACGCCGGTGAGCTGTCCGGCGGCAACCAGCAGAAGGTGAGCCTGGCGAAGTGGCTGGCGGCGGACACCCGGCTGCTCATCGTCGACGAGCCGACCGTCGGGGTCGATGTGCGCACCAAGCACGCCTTCCACGAACTCATCTGGGAACTGGCCCGCGGTGGCCTGCCCATCCTGCTGATCAGCAGCGACCTCGCGGAGATGATCACGCTCGCGGACCGGGTGGCCGTGATGGCCGACCACCGGATCCGCGGTGAGGTGGACAACGACCGCGACTACGAGCGGATGAGCGGCCGCATCATCCGCATCATCCACGACCGCGCGACCTCGGCCGTGCACCCCCGGGCGGTGGAGGCGTGACCGGGCCGCGATGACCCCGCCCCGGCCGGTCCGATGCCGTACGCCGTGCGGTCAGGACGCCGTGCGGTCAGGACGCCGTGCCGTCAGGACGCCGCGCGGTCAGGACTTATCGTCCTGGCTGAGCTGGCGCCGGAGGCTGCGGGCGAGGTGCTCCGCCATCGCCTCGGCCGCGCGGTCGGGGTTGCGGCGCAATACCGCGTGCAGCACACGCTGGTGCTCGGCGAGGGTCGGGTCCTCGGCGTCGAGAACACTGCTGAGCCGGAAGATGTGCAGATGGGAATGGAGCCGCTCCACCGCGTCCGCGAGCAGCGGCCGCCCGGACGCCTGCGCGATCGCGTCATGGAAGCGCTGGTCGAGGGCGGCGAAGTCGCGGTAGGCCGCATAGCGCCCGGCAGTCCCCGAATGGGACTGCATCTCCTCCGCGATCCGCTCGATGCCGTCGAGCTGAGCCTCACTGGCGTTGCCCGCGGCGAGCGCGGCCGCCCTCGGCTCCAGCAACTGCCGCATCTCGAAGAGCTCCTCGAGCCCCTGCCGGGTCAGCAGCTCGGTGGTGCGGTACCCCGAGAGCGGCCTCTTCACCACCAGGCCATCGGACTCCAGCCGGGCCAGCGCCTCCCGGATGGGGGTCGGTGAGACGCTCAGGGCGCGGGCCAGGGCCTCGATGCTGACGCGCGCGCCGGGGGTGATCTCATGGTCCATGACCATGGCCTTGATGTTCTCGTAGACGCTGTCCGACAGGGCCTGGCGGGCGGGGGACAGGTCGCGGCCGTGCCCGTCGCGCGGTGCCCCGAGCGCGGAGGTGTCGTGCGGCGGCATCCGGCCTCCTGGTGCTCTTCGGGGCTTGTCGGGACAGCAACAGTTTACCCAGGTGAGGGACGCGGTTCAGGGGTGAGCCGAGTCCGTCCCACCCGGTGCTGAGCTGCGGCGAAGCGGAACCCGATATAGTCGGTTATGTGTCATATGTGACGGTCTGGGGGAAGTCGGGACAAGGAGCCTCGCATGCCGCCCCGTTTCCGCCTGCCCGCCCAGCGTTTCGCTCTGTCGGACACGGCTCGTGCCGAAGCGTTCAGTGACGCGGTCCTCGCGATCGCACTGACCATCCTGGTGCTCGGCCTGACCACCCCCGCACATCCGCCCGGCGGCCTGGGACACGCACTGGCCCGCCAGTGGCCCGCCTATCTGGGATACGCCGCGTCCTTCAGCTACATCGCGGTGATCTGGCTCAACCACCACCGGTGCTTCCTGCGGATCCGCAGCATGGACCGGGGCCTGCACGCGGCGAACTTCTTCTTGCTCTTCACCACGGCGGCGCTGGCCTTTCCCACCGAGGTCGTCGCCACCGAACTGCGGGCCGACGCCTGGGGCACGGACGCGAAGGTGGCCGTGGCGCTCTACGCGGCCCTCGCCGCCGTGATGTGTCTGAGCTGGGCGGCCCTCTACGACCACCTGCGCCGGCGCCCCGAGCTCCTGGAGGAGACCATCGAGCCCACGTATGTACGCCACGGCTCCCTTCGCTCGTGGATCGGAGCGCTGGCCTACGCGCTCGCCGGAGTCCTGGGCGTCCTCGTCACGCCGCTGGCCGCCCTGGCCGCGTTCATCCTGCTCCCCGTCTTCTACTTCACCACCAGCGAAGGGCTGCCGGGGAGCCGGGACACGTCCGGTGAGGCCGCCGCCTGACCTCGGCATGGCCGCGGGGCCGCTACCGGCGCATCTGAGCGTCGCTGTCGGGCAGCGCGGCAGGATTGGGCAAGGACGCGGGAGGATCTTTCTTTCGCCGGTGTGACGCCGGCCGCTTACCTGGAAGTGTCACATTCCGCGTGGAGATCGCGTGCTCCACCGCGTGCGCAGGAGGCACATCATGAAGGTAGCCGTGGTCACGGGCGCCAGCTCCGGTATCGGCCGCAGCGCGGCGATCCAGATCGCCGAACGGGGCGCCGGGGTCATCCTCACCTACAGCTCCAACCAGCAGGGCGCCCAGGACGCCGTCGCCGAGATCGAGAAGCGGGGCGGCACCGCCGTGGCCCTGCCTCTGGACATCGGCGACACGGCCGGCTTTCCCGCGTTCCGCGACGCCGTGGCCGAGGCGCTGCGCACCACCTGGCAGCGCGACACCTTCGACCACCTCGTCAACAACGCGGGTTTCGCGGGGAATTCGATGATCGAGGAGACCACCGAGGAGTTCTTCGACGCGCTCACCCGTGGCCTGTTCAAGGGGCCGTTCTTCCTCACCCAGGCGCTGCTGCCGCTGATGGCCGACGGCGGGGCGATCGTCAACACCACCAGCAACTCCACCCGGCCGGCCGTGACGGCGCCCGGGTACTCCGTCTACGCGTCCGTGAAGGGCGCCCTGACGGTACTGACCCGCTACATGGCCAAGGAGTTCAGCGCCCGGGGCATCCGCGTCAACTCCGTCGCACCCGGCGCCACCCGCACCCGCTTCGCCGACGATGCCTTCGAGCGGCACCCGGAGATCATCCCGGACCTGGCGCGCACCTTCGCACTCGGGCGGATCGGTGAACCCGACGACATCGGCATGGTGATCGCCACCCTGGTCGGCGAGGAAGGCCGCTGGATCACCGCCCAGGACATCGAGGTCTCCGGCGGACAGAACCTCTGAGGCCCGTCCGGTCGACCGTGCGCGGGGCCGGACGGCGAGGGCGGCGCGGACCGTGCCCTGGCGTACGGCCCCGGCGCGGCGGCGAGCGAGCCGCGGACGGTGCTGATAAAGACCTGCCTGGCGGCGCTCGCGACGCGCCGCCCTCACCCCTCCGAGGAGGCAGGGCATGCCCCAGGTACGCGCCGCCGGCGTGAATCTCCACTACCAGGCGGTCGGTGACGGCACACCGCTCGTACTCGTCCACGCTTCGTGGAACGACCACACGAGCTGGCGGTCCGCGATCGAGGCCGACCTCTCCGCGTCCTTCACCGTGGTCTCCTACGACCGCCGCGGCCACGGCCGGAGCGAAGAGGTGCCGGGTCAGGGCACCCGGAGGCAGGACGAGGACGACCTCGCCGCGCTGATCGAAGGGCTCGGCCACGCCCCCGCGCATGTCGCCGGGGTCTCCTTCGGCGCGTCGATCATCCTCGGCCTGGCCACCCGCCGGCCCGAGCTGTTCCGCAGCATCGCGGTGCACGAGCCACCACTGGTCGGGGTCGTGGCCGACGACGCGGAGGCCATGGCACAGCTGCGGCCGACCATGGCCTCCATCGAAGCCGTGGTGGACCACCTCCGCCGGGCGGAGACCGAGCGGGGCGCACGCCTGTTCGTGGAGGAGGTGGCCCTGGGCCCCGGCAGCTGGGGCCGGCTGACCGGTCCGGTGCGCGCGATGTTCGTGGCCCACGCCCGGACCTGGCTGGACGAACAGTCCGACCCGTCCTGGGCCCTACTGGACCTGGACCGGCTCTCCGCCTGCACGATGCCGGTACTGCTGAGCCGCGGCAGCACGAGCCCCAGCTGGTTCTCGATGGTCCTGGAGCGGCTGGCCGCGGCCCTGCCGCGGGCACAGCGCCGGAGCTTCGAGGGGGCGGGGCATATCCCGCATGTCACCCACCCCCAGGAGTACACGGCCGTCCTCACCGAGTTCATCGGGGCGGCGGAGGCCGGTGACCACACGTCCGGTCGCTGATCGACTTCACTCGGGGCGCAGCACCGGCCGCAGCGCGTCCAGCACCGACGGGTCCTCGATCGTCGACGGCACCGGCTCGTCGCGCCCGTCGGCGATTCCGCGCATCGTCTTGCGCAGGATCTTCCCCGACCGGGTCTTGGGCAGCGCCTCCACGACCGAGACGGCCCGGAACGCGGCCACCGGGCCGATCTCCCGGCGGACCGCCGCGACCAGCTCCTCGCGCAGGTCTTCGTCCCGGATGTCGGCGCCCGCCTTGAGCACCACGAAGCCCCGCGGCAGTTGGCCCTTCAGCTCGTCGTGCACCCCGATCACCGCACACTCCGCGACGGCCGGGTGCGCCGCGAGCACCGCTTCCATCGCACCGGTGGACAAGCGGTGCCCCGCGACGTTGATCACGTCGTCGGTGCGGCCCATGACGAACAGATAGCCGTCCGCGTCGCGGTACCCCGAGTCACCGGTCAGGTAGTAGCCCTCGTACCGGGACAGATACGCCTCGATGAACCGCTGGTCGTCACCCCACAGCGTGGGAAGCGCACCGGGAGGCAGCGGAAGCCGGATCGCGATCACGCCCTCCTGGCCCGCGGGCAGCTCGGCACCGCCCTGGTCCAGGACGCGCACATCCCAGCCGGGAACCGGCACCGTGGCCGACCCGGGCTTGACCGGCATCGGCTCCAGCCCGTGGAGGTTCGCGGCGATCGGCCAGCCGGTCTCGGTCTGCCACCAATGGTCGATGACCGGTGTGCCGAGGTGCTGGTGCGCCCAGTGGTAGGTCTCGGGGTCGAGCCGCTCCCCGGCCAGGAAGAGGGTGCGGAACGAGGACAGATCGTACTTCTTCGGCTCGAAGGCCTCCGAGTCCAGCCTCTTGATCGCCCGCAGCGCCGTGGGCGCGGTGAACAGCGCCTTCACCCCGTGGTCGCTGATCACCCGCCAGAACGCCCCGGCATCCGGGGTGCCCACCGGCTTGCCCTCGTACAGCACGGTGGTCGCACCGATCAGCAGCGGCGCGTAGACGATGTAGGAGTGCCCGACCACCCAGCCGACGTCGGACGCGGTCCACCACACGTCGCCCGGCCCGATGTCGTAGATCGCGGCCATTGACCACGCCAGCGCGACCGCGTGGCCGCCGTTGTCGCGGACGACGCCCTTCGGCCTGCCGGTGGTCCCGGAGGTGTACAGCACATACAGCGGGTCGGTCGCCGCCACCGGGACCGGGCCGACCGGCTCGGCGCGGGCGACGAGCTCCGCCCAGTCCACGTACACCCCGCCGAGCTCCGCGCGCGCCCGGTCGCGCTGCAGGATGACGACCTTGTCCGGCTGATGGGTGGTCAGGCCGAGCGCCGCCTCCACGATGGGCTGGTACTCCACGACCCGCGTCGGCTCGATCCCGCAGGACGCCGCGACGATCACGGCCGGTTCGGCGTCCTCGATACGGGCGGCCAGCTCCTTGGGCGCGAAGCCGCCGAAGACCACCGAGTGCACCGCGCCGATCCTGGCGCAGGCCAGCATGGCGATGACCGCCTCGGGCACCATCGGCATATAGACGATGACCCGGTCGCCCTTGCCCACACCCAGCGAGCGCAGCGCCCCGGCGAAGAGCGCGACCTCATCACGCAGCTCGGCGTAGCTGAAGCGCCGGACCGCACCGGTCACCGGGGAGTCGTAGATCAGTGCGGTCCGGTCGCCGTGGCCGTTCTCGACATGCCGGTCCAACGCGTTGTACGAGGTGTTGAGTTCACCGTCGGGGAACCACCGCAGCAGCGGCGCACGGGAGTCGTCCAGGGCCTGGGTCGGTGGCCGGGTCCAGTCGATCGCCGCCGCCGCGTCCAGCCAGAACCCTTCGACATCCTCGAGGCTGCGGTGGTAAGTCTCGTCGTACGCGCCCATCAGCGCCCCTTGCGTCGCTCGGCCTTGGAACTGTGAGCAGTGTGGCCCATCGACCGGGCGGCGGCCAGCCCCGTCGGTGTGTCAGACCGTGGACAGGTCGATGGCCCGGTCGATGTCATCGGGCCGCAGCACCCGCAGGATGCCTTCGAGCAGGTAGTAGTCGGCGTACGGGAGCGAGATCTCGACGCCGTCCTCGCTCGGCCGATTGCGGGTGCAGCGCGCCACGACCGCGTCGGCGCGGGTCGACTTCCTGGTCAGACAGGTCTCCGACAGCGCGGTGAGCAGCTTCAGCGCCTCCTCGCGGTAGCGCGGTTCGCCGGTCGCCCGCGACAGGTCGAGCAGACCACAGGCCATCACCGCCCCCGCGGACGCGTCCTTGATGTCGTGCGGCGCCTGCGGCGCGAGATAGTCCCACACCGGCACATGGTCCGGGCTCAGCGCGCCCAGGGCGAAGTCGGCGAGCTTCCGCGCGGTGGTGAGGAATTCCCGCCGGCCGGTCCGGCGGTAGATCGTGGTGAATCCGTAGATCCCCCATGCCTGCCCGCGCGACCAGCAGGAGGCCGGGCTGTAGCCCTGTACGGTGCCCGGGCCCAGGGGCGCGCCGGAGGCCGGGTCGAAGTCGTAGACATGCGGGGTCGAGCCGTCCGGGCGGGGGAAGTTCCGCTGGGTGGTTCTCGCGTGTTCCACGGCGATGTCGAGGTACGTGCGGTCTCCGGTCTGGCTGCTCGCGAATGCCAGTAGATCGAGGTTCATCATCGTGTCCATGATGACCCGGCCCGCGTTCGACGGATCGTTCAGCGCTCCCCAGGCCCGGATGAAACGGCCCTTCGGGTTGTACCGCCGGATCAGCGAGGAGGCGGCCCGGATCGCGCCCGTCCGCCACTTGTCGTCGCCGGTGAGCCGCCACGCGGTGACCCACGAGGGGTAGAAGAGGAATCCGAGGTCGTGGGTGCCGGTGTCATCCTGGCGCGGGGCGAGCTTCTCCGCGGAGGCGAGCGCCAGGGTGCGGAACCGCTCCTCGCCGCTGTGGAGCCAGGCCATCCACAGGGTGCCGGGCCAGAACCCGCCGACCCAGTCGCCGTTTTGGGAGTACGTCCACTTCTCGAACTTCGTACCGACCGGAAAGCCACTCACCCCCGGTGCCACCGCGCGCAGCTTGGCCACCGCGTAGTCCGCCGTCGCGTCGAGCGTGGCGGCGGCATGGCCGGGAACCTTCTGCGCGGCCTGCGCCGGGGGAGCGATCGAGGTGGCCGCCACCGCCGTACCGGCCGCGGTGGTCAGCAGGGCTCGCCGGGAAACGCTCATCAGTGCCCGTCCTTCACGAAGGGGAATCCGACAACGAGTTGCGGTCCGTACGTGTGCTCAGCCGCCTGTGGGGCGCGGGCGTGGTACCCGCGCCCCACAGGCGAACCGGTGGAACTGGTCAAACTGGTGGAGCTGGTGGAGCTGGTGGAGTGCGTCGGGGAAGCCGGGGGATCAGGGGTAGTCGACCACGTTCGCGACGTTGCTGCCCCCGTCCGACGGGCCTCCCGTGCCGTTGATGACGTGATTGATCGTGCCGGTGCCGCCGAGCGAGACGGTGACCATGTCATGGAACGTCACATCCGGGGTCTGGGGAACCTCGAAGGCGTGCTCGGCGGTGACGGACTTGTTGGTGTTGAAGAAGCAGTAGCTGCCCAGGCCCCACGCCTCATGGCGCTTGACCGAGTCGGCCACCTTGTAGGCGGCGTATCCCTTGGTGGAGCCGTTCATCCAGGCGTCCTGGTTCGGCGGGTCGTAGGGCATCTCGTTCTGGTAGAAGTACGTGCGGCCGCCCTCGCCGTTCCAGGTGGTCTGGTGCTTCTGGTAGTGCTCCACGAACAGGCCGTACATGGTCACGTCGTCGCCGTTGACGACGAGCCCCTGGTCGGCCGTGTTGGAGTCCCAGCCAACGCCGTCACCGTGGTCGGCGCGCCAGATCCAGGTGTGGTCGCCGATCACGTTCGAGCTGTTGACCACCAGGCTGGTGGACGCCTTGCCCACGCCCGCGCCGCCGACCCGGAAGAACACATCGTGCAGCGACGTGGGGTTGTCGGCGTGGCTCGCGGAGGAGTCCTTGGGGCCGACCTCCATCAGCGTCTCGGAGTTCTCGCTGCCCGCGTCGATGAGCAGGCCGGCGAGCTTGACGCCGTCGACATCGGCCACCGTCATCGCCGAGACCCCGTTGTCGGGGATCAGCGTGGCCAGTCCCAGGCCCAGCACGACGGTGTCGGGCCGGGTCACCTTCAGCGGCGCGTCCAGGTGGTAGACACCAGGGGTGACGAGCAGGTGCTTGCCCGCATCCAGCGCCGCGTTCATCTCCTCGGCCGTGTCACCCGGCTTGACGATGAAGAAGTCGTCCAGCGGGATCGATGTGCCCTTCGGCGCACCGGAGGACCAGGACGTGCCCGTCGAGTCCTTGCGCACGTCCGGCGCGAACACCTTGTAGGCGCCGTCGTCGTCGACGTACAGGAAGGGCTTCTCACGGGACACGGGTGTCTTGTCGACCCGGGTGTACGGCGGCTTGGGGAAGTTGCCGGCCGGGGCGTTCTGCGCGCCGACGAACACCATGTTCCAGTTGGAGCCGGTCCAGCCGCCCCATTCGGTGTTGCGGGAGAGCCACTGCTGCTGCGATCCGGACTTCACCTGCCCGTCGACCTTGGTGTCGGCCAGCAGACCGCCGCTGGACCAGCCGCCGTCGTCCAGCTGCAGATCGCCCTTCAGATGCATGCGGCGGTACGGGGCGGCCTGCGATACGGCCCAACGGTCCGCGCCACCATCCGGGTTGACGGCCAGGTTCTCGGCGTCCCGCCAGAAGTTCTGCGTGGCGTTGCCGTCGAACCAGTCGGCCTCGGCGTGCACCTGGCCGTTGATGGTGGTGTCGTCGGGCGACAGGCCCAGGCCCGCCACCTGCGTGTAGAAGCCGACGTTGGCCTTGACGTCGTAGGAGCCGGGCTTGAACAGCAGGGCGTGCCGGGCCTGGCCGAACTGGTTCTTCTCCTGCTCGCCGAAGACCGAGTCGAGCTTGCCCTGGATGTCCTGGGCGGACATGGACGGGTCGAAGACCTGCACATTGGGACCGAAGTCCGGTTCGGCGTCCGCGCCGTGCGCCGCCGGTACGGTCAGCGCCGCCGCGGCGGCACCGGCCAGCGCGGCGAACGCGGCGGTCCAGCCGGCGATGCGGCGGCGTCCCCGACGCCCGCGCCTGGTGGTGTCGTTCGTCATGGTGGTGTGTCTCCCTCAGCCCTGGTACCGGGCGAATATTCCGGTGAACTGCCAGGGCTCCTGGGCGACCCCGGAGCAGGTGTCGTCGTTCGGGTAGGCGCCGGGGCAGGGGCGGTCCCGGTTGACGGACCAGAAGGAGAGCCGCGAGAGGTGGTGCTGGGAGGCGTAGTCCAGGATCGTCTCGAAGTCGTCGGTGGAGACGGTCTCGTTGACGTCGGTGATGCCGTTCATCGAGGACAGGCCGCTGTGCCGGTAGGCGTCGTCGTCGCTGTAGCCGTAGGCGCCCTTGACGGCGTTCTTCAGACCGTCGGTGGCCTGCTTGGTCAGCTCGCCCATGTTCTGGCCCTCGCCGCCGAAGTCGAACGGCATGATGGTCCAGCTGTCGGCCTCGAAGTCGGACTCGGCGGCCCGGCGGATCATGCTGTCGTCGGGGCCGTTCTGATCGCTGGGGAAGGTGACGTAGGTGAGCAGCCCCGGGTTGTCGGCCTTCACCTGCTTCAGGGCGTCGATGGTCTTCTGCTGGACGGCCGGGTCGTTGTAGGCATCGCCCTCGATGTCGATGTCGATGGCCTTGAGACCGTAGGCGTCGATGACCTTCTGGTAGGCCCCGGCCAGGGCCTTCGCGTCGCCGCAGGACTGCTCCAGCTTGGCGCCGCTCGCGCCGCCGAAGGACGGCACGACATCGCCGCCCTTGGCCCGTATGGCCTTCACGGTCTGCTCGTCGGCCCCGCCGGTCAGCGGGCGGCTGCCGTCCCACTGCGGGGAGCAGTTGCCCGAGTCGAGGACGAAGGCGAGGGTGAACCAGCTGACGCCGGTGGCGTCCATCACCTCACCCGGGTCCGGCGGGTTGCCCCATCCGTTGTACAGGTAGGGGGCCACGGCGGCGGGTGCGGCGGATGCCGCTGTGGGGGCCTGACCGGGGCTCGCGGCCCAGGCGGCCGCGGTCGTGCTCGCGACGGCGGCCACGGCGGCCACGGCCAGGGCGGTCCGCCGCCGGCGGCGGCGGTGTGCGCGGTCCTGGGCGGTGCATTCTTCGCGGTCGTTCATGTGGGGGGATGCCTTCCTCAGACGCGGACGGGCCCCGGCAGTGGCATGTCCGTCGGACAGGCGCCGCCGCAGCCCGCGACATGCGGTTTTCGGCCGGAAGGTCACGGCCGGACTCTCGGCCCATATATTTCGGGAGTTGAACGCGTCCCGTCAATAGGTCCGCACCAATGAAGTGACGTGCCTTCAAGCAGCGAACTCGCGCGACGCGTTGCGTCGGTGAAACACCTCAGCTGTGGTGGGGACTGCCGGCCCGCACCGTCATGAGAGTGCTCGCCGTGACGGCCGGGGCGCGGCGCGGCGGGGCCGGGCGCACGTCCGCGGCGGCCGGGGAGTCGGCGTCTCAGATGGCCGCGCGGATGGCCCGTTCGAAGCCCTCGACATGGTTGCCGGCGAGCTGTGCCGCCTTGTCGGGGTCACCGGCGACGATCGCGTCGATCAGCGGTCCGTGCTCTCCGACGTGGCCGGCCACGTCGGACAGGCGGTCGATGAACAGGCACCAGATGCGCGTGGCCAGATTGTCGTGGCGGACGAGGGTGTCCTCCAAGTACGGGTTGTGCGTGGCGGCGTAGATGGCGCGGTGGACCTGCAGATCCAGGTGCATGAGGTCGGCGGCGGCGTGCCGGTGCGGATCCACGCTCTCCAGCTCCCGCCGTAGGGCCGTCAGCGTCGCACGGTCGGTGGCGGTGGCGCGCCGAGCGGCCCGGGCGGCGGCCAGCGGCTCCAGCTCCTGGCGCACCTCCGAGATATAGGCCAGGTCGGTGATGTTGACCTCGGTGGCGAAGGTGCCGCGCCGGGGGTAGGTGGTGATCAGGCGCTCGTACTGGAGCCGCTTGAGCGCCTCGCGCACCGGTGTCCGCCCGACGCCGAGGGACTGTGCCAGCTGGTCCTCGTTGATCGGCGCGCCCGGGCGGATCTCGAGCATGACCAGACGGTCCCGGACGGCGCGGTAGGCGCGCTCGGCGAGGGACAGCTCCTCGCCGTCCCCGGGCTCGGTCGCCACGTTCCGCATGAGACCCCCTTGACCTGTCCGGCGAGCTCCCATACCTTACCGCAGAGGCTGATATATCAGTTGCCGATCAGTGGTCCAGTAGTTCGCCTCCCAGGATGGTGCGCACATGGCAGCGAACCCGCCCACCCAGGTCACCACCCCTCACTCCGTCCCGCTCAGCGAGCTCGATCCGGAGGTCGCCGCCGCGGTCGACGCCGAGCTGCACCGGCAGCGGTCGACCCTCGAGATGATCGCCTCGGAGAACTTCGCCCCGGCCGCCGTCATGGAGGCCCAGGGCTCGGTCCTGACCAACAAGTACGCCGAGGGCTACCCGGGCCGTCGCTACTACGGCGGCTGTGAACACGTCGACGTCATCGAGCGGTTGGCCATCGCCCGAGTGAAGGAGCTGTTCGGCGCCGAGGCGGCGAACGTCCAGCCGCATTCGGGCGCGCAGGCCAACGCGGCCGCGATGTTCGCGCTGCTGCGGCCCGGCGACACGATCCTCGGCCTCGACCTCGCGCACGGCGGGCATCTGACCCACGGCATGCGCATCAACTTCTCCGGCAAGCTGTACAACGTCGTGCCGTACCACGTGCGCGAGTCCGATCTGCGCATCGACATGGACGAGGTCGAGCGGCTGGCGCTCGCCCACCGGCCCAAGATGATCGTCGCCGGCTGGTCGGCCTACCCCCGCCGGCTGGACTTCGCCGCGTTCCGGCGGATCGCCGATGCGGTGGGCGCGTATCTGATGGTGGACATGGCGCACTTCGCCGGGCTGGTGGCCGCGGGCCTCCACCCGAGCCCGGTGCCGTACGCCGATGTCGTGACGACCACCACGCACAAGACCCTCGGCGGCCCGCGCGGCGGGGTGATCCTCAGCCGGGCCGACCTGGCCAAGAAGATCAACTCGGCGGTCTTCCCGGGACAGCAGGGCGGCCCGCTGGAGCATGTCATCGCGGCCAAGGCGGTGGCCTTCAAGGTGGCGGCGGGCGAGGACTTCGCGGAGCGCCAGCGGCGCACCCTGGACGGCGCCCGCATCCTCGCCGGACGGCTGCTCGCGGACGATGTGGCCGAGGCCGGGATCACGGTGCTGACCGGCGGCACCGAGGTGCATCTGGTCCTGGTCGATCTGCGCGCCTCCGCGCTCGACGGACAGCAGGCCGAGGACCGGCTGCACCGCGTCGGCATCACCGTCAACCGCAACGCGGTGCCGTTCGACCCCCGTCCGCCGATGGTCTCCTCCGGGCTGCGGATCGGCACCCCGGCCCTGGCCACCCGGGGCTTCGGCACGGCGGAGTTCCGGGAGGTCGCCGACATCGTCGCGCAGGCCCTGATGGCCGAGCGGCTCGGCGACGAGCACACCGGCCTGCTGCGTGACCGGGTGGAAAAGCTCGCCACCGCGTTCCCCCTCTATCCCCGGCTGAACCACTCGACTCACCCGGCTCACCCGGCCCACCCGACGCACCCGCCCCGCCCGAACGGAGACGCGGCATGACCGCCACGCCGCTGCCGGAGCACCCGGACTTCCTCTGGCGCACCCCCGAGCCGCGCTCCTCGTACGACGTCGTCATCGTCGGCGCGGGAGGCCACGGCCTGGCCACCGCCTACTACCTCGCCCGGAACCACGGCATCACCAACGTCGCCGTCCTGGAGAAGGGCTGGCTGGCCGGTGGCAACATGGCACGCAACACCACGATCATCCGCTCGAACTACCTGTGGGACGAGAGCGCGGCGATCTACGAGCACGCGCTGGGGCTGTGGGAGCGGCTTCCGGAGGAGCTGGACTACGACTTCCTGTTCAGCCAGCGCGGCGTCCTCAACCTCGCCCACACCCTCCAGGACGTCCGCGAGGGCGTGCGCCGGGTCAACGCCAACCGTCTCAACGGGGTCGACGCCCAGTGGCTGGAGCCGGACGAGGTCGCCAAGGTCTGCCCCATCCTCAATGTCTCACCCCGCACCCGCTATCCGGTCCTCGGCGCGACCTTCCAGCCGCGGGCCGGTATCGCCAAGCACGACCACGTCGCCTGGGCGCTGGCCCGGCGGGCCGATGAGCTGGGCGTGGATCTGATCCAGGGGTGCGAGGTCACCGGCTTCCTCAAGGACGGCGACCGGGTGGTGGGAGTCGAGACCAGCCGCGGCCGTATCCTCGCCGGCCGGGTGGGTCTCGCGGCCGCCGGGCACAGCAGCGTGCTGGCCGAGCGGGCCGGCGTCCGGCTGCCGGTGCAGTCCCATCCGCTCCAGGCGCTCGTTTCCGAACTGCACGAACCGGTGCACCCCACCGTGGTGATGTCCAACCACGTGCACGTCTACGTGTCCCAGGCGCACAAGGGCGAGCTGGTGATGGGCGCGGGCGTCGACGCCTACAACGGCTACGGGCAGCGCGGCTCGTTCCATGTGATCGAGCGGCAGATGGCCGCCGCCGTCGAGCTGTTCCCCGTCTTCGCCCGTGCGCATGTGCTGCGGACCTGGGGCGGCATCGTCGATGTCACACCGGACGCCTCCCCGATCATCGGCACCACCCCCGTCGAGAACCTCTACGTCAACTGCGGCTGGGGCACCGGCGGGTTCAAGGCCACCCCGGCCGCCGGCTGGACCTTCGCCCACACCATCGCCACCGGCGAGCCGCATCCGCTGAACGCCCCCTTCGCCCTCGAACGGTTTACGACGGGCGCGCTGATCGACGAACACGGCGCCGCGGCCGTGGCCCACTGAGGAGGACATCGTGCTGCTGATCAGTTGCCCATGGTGCGGTCCTCGTGACGAGACCGAATACCACTACGGGGGACAGGCCCATGTCCCCTACCCCAAAAACCCCGCGGAGCTCACCGACGAGGAGTGGGCCGCGTACGTCTTCTACCGCGACAACCCCAAGGGGCCCTTCGCCGAGCGGTGGATGCACGGCACCGGCTGCCGCCGCTGGTTCAACGTCCTGCGCGACACGGTGAGTTACGAGGTGCTGGCCGCCTACCGGCTCGACGAGCCCCGCCCCGACATCGCCCAGGCCGGAGGGAACCCATGACCGACCAGCGATTCCGGCTGCCGCACGGCGGCCGCGTCGACCGCGGCACCGTGCTGCGGTTCACCGTCGACGGGCGGGAGATGACCGGGCACCCCGGAGACACCGTCGCCTCGGCGATGCTGGCGAACGGGCGGGTCGAGGCCGCTCCGTCGATCTACCGCGGCCGCCCGCGCGGCATCGTCGCCGCGGGTGTCGAGGAGCCCAACGCCCTGTTGCGGATCGACGGACCGTGCTCCGAGGGCATGCTGCCCGCCACGACGGCAGAGCTGTACGACGGGCTGTCCGCCACGACGCTGTCCGGGATGGGGCGGCTCGACCCGAGCCCCGACCCCGCCGGCTACGACAAGAAGTACGTCCACACCGATGTCCTGGTGGTCGGTGCCGGACCGGCCGGGCTCGCGGCCGCCGCCGCTGCCGCGGGCTCCGGCGCCCGGGTGATCCTCCTCGACGACCAGCCCGAGCCCGGCGGTTCGCTGCTCTCCGGGCGCACCGAGAGGGTCGGCGGGCAGACCGCCCTGGAGTGGGTCGCCGAAGTGTGCGCGGCCCTCGACGCCGCCCCGGAGGCCGTCGTCCTGCGGCGCACCACGGCGTTCGGCAGTTACGACGACAACTACGTACTGGCCCTGGAGCGGCGCACCGACCACCTCGGCGCCGACGCTCCCGAGCCGTCCGCAGGCGTCTCGCGGCAACGGCTGTGGCACATCCGGGCCCGCCAGGTGGTGCTGGCCACCGGCGCCCACGAGCGTCCGCTGGTCTTCGCGGGCAACGACCGGCCCGGGGTGATGCTCGCCGGGGCCGTGCGCTCGTACCTCAACCGATACGCCGTGGCGCCGGGTTCACGGGCCGTGGTGGCGACGACGAATGACAGCGCCTATGACACGGTGGCCGATCTCCACGCCGCCGGGATCGACATCGCCGCCGTCGTGGACGCGCGGCCCGAACTGTCCCGCCGGGCCGCCGAGGTGGCCGTGGCGAGTGGGGTGCGGGTGCTGGCGGGCAGCGCGGTGGTGGACACCGCGGGCGGGGACCGGCTCACCGGTGTCACCGTTCGAGCCCTCGACGCCGAGGGTCAACTCACCGGTGAGGGCGAGTCGTTCGACTGTGACCTGCTCGCCGTCTCGGGTGGCTGGAGCCCGGTGGTGCATCTGCACAGCCAGCGCCAGGGCACGCTGCGCTGGGACGAGGACCTGGTCGCCTTCGTCCCCGACGGCACCGTACGGGACCAGCACATCGTCGGCGCGGCCCGGGGGACGTACGACCTCGACGGCTGTCTCGCCGAAGGGGCACGGGCCGGTGCGCGGGCCGCGACGGACGCCGGGTTCCCGGTGACCGCGCCCGAACCGCCGTACGGCGACGCGCGGCCCCGGGCCGTGGCGGGCCCGGTGCGCGCACTGTGGCTGGTGCCCCCACCTGGCCCCGGCAGCGCACCCGCCACCTGGGACACCCACTTCGTCGACCCGCAGCGCGATGTCACCGTCGCCGACGTCTGGCGGTCCACCGGCGCCGGTATGCGCAGCGTCGAGCACATCAAGCGCTACACCTCGCTCGGCACGGCGAACGACCAGGGCAAGACCTCCAACGTCAACGCCATCGGTGTGATCGCCGAGGCGCTCGGCGCGGGCGCGTCGCCCGGGCGGATCGGCACCACGGGCTACCGGGCGCCGTACGCGCCGGTGGCCTTCGCCGCGCTGGCCGGGCGCGAGCGCGGCGAGCTGTTCGATCCGGAGCGCACGACCTCCATCCACCTATGGCACGTGGCCCACGGGGCGGTGTTCGAGGACGTCGGGCAGTGGAAGCGCCCCCGGTACTATCCCCGGCCCGGCGAGGACATGGACACGGCCGTGGCCCGCGAGTGCCGCGCGGCCCGTGAGGGCGTGGCGTTCATGGACGCCTCCACCCTCGGCAAGATCGAGATCTGGGGCGCCGACGCGGGTGAGTTCCTCAACCGGATCTACACCAACGCCTTCAAGAAACTGAAGCCCGGCATGGCCCGCTACGGCGTGATGTGCAAGCCCGACGGGATGATCTTCGACGACGGTGTGACGCTGCGCCTCGACGAGAACCGCTACTTCACGACCACCACGACCGGTGGCGCCGCCGCCGTCCTGGACTGGCTGGAGGAGTGGCTGCAGACCGAATGGCCCGAGCTCGATGTCCACTGCACCTCGGTGACCGAGCAGTGGGCGACGATCGCGGTCGTCGGCCCCCAGTCGCGCGAGGTCGTGGCCCATCTCGCGCCCGAGATCGACCTGTCGAACGAGAGCTTCCCGTTCATGGCCTTCCGCGAGACCACCCTGGCCTCCGGCATCCCCGCCCGCATCTGCCGGATTTCCTTCTCCGGTGAACTCGCCTACGAGATCAACGTATCCGGGTGGTACGGCCCGGCGGTCTGGGAGGAGGTGTACGCGATCGGCCGGCCGTACGACATCACCCCGTACGGCACCGAGACCATGCACGTCCTGCGGGCCGAGAAGGGCTACATCATCGTCGGCCAGGAGACCGACGGCACCGTCACCCCGCAGGACGCGGGCATGTCCTGGGTGGTCTCGAAGCGCAAGGACTTCATCGGCAACCGCTCGTACTCCCGCACCGACACCTCCCGCACCGACCGCAAGCAGCTGGTCGGCCTGCTGCCGAGCGATCGGCGGACCCGGCTGCCCGAGGGCACGCAACTCATCGCGCCGAACGTGTCCCTCACCCCCGAGGCCGGGCCGGTGCCGATGCTCGGCCACGTCACCTCCAGCTACCACAGCCAGGCCCTCGGCCGCCCCTTCGCCCTCGCTCTCGTCGCCGACGGGCGGGCACGGATCGGCGAGACCCTCCTCGCCCCGGTGGGCGAGGACCTGGTGCCCGTGCTGGTGGCCGACACCGTCCTCTACGACCCCGAAGGGACCAGGCGAGATGGCTGAGCCGACGAACGCCGCAGGCGCGGGCGGAGGCGCGGGCCCGGTGGCGCTGCGCACCAGCCCCCTGGCACAGCTGGCGGAGCGGATGCGCGCCGCCACCGTCACCGGCCCGCGCGGAGTCACGCTGACCGAGAGGCCGTTCGGCACCATGGTGAACCTGCGCGTCGACCCCGCCTCCGAAGCGGCCGTCCGCATCGAGAAGTCCCTGGGGGCGCCACTGCCGCGGCAGTGCGGCCACACCACCGCATCGGACGCTCACACGGTTCTCTGGCTCGGACCCGATGAGTGGCTCGTGCTCTCTCAGACTGACGGGACCGCCGTGGTCGCCGAGTTGCGGGCGGCGCTCGGAGCGGATCCGGGCTCGGTCGTGGACGTCTCGGCGAACCGCACCACGCTGGAGCTGAGCGGCCCGGCCGCCCGGCAGGTGCTGGAGAAGGGCTCCCCGCTGGACCTCCACCCCCGGGCCTTCGGCCCCGGCCACGCGGTGTCGACCACGGTGGGGCCCGTCGCGGTGCTGCTCTGGCAGGTCGACGGCGCCCCGACGTACCGGCTGTTCCCCCGTTCCTCGTTCGCCGACTATCTGGCGCGCTGGCTCATCGACGCGATGGGCGAGTACCGCGGGCCGGAGCTGCCCTGATGGCCTGGCCCGTGGTCACCGCGCGTCCGGGTGTACGGGAGAGAGCCGGTAGGTGTTCTCGTGGGTGATCACACGGCCGGCGGTGGGCGGCGGGAAGTGGGTGCCGAGCAGGAGCGTGTCCGTGTCGGCGAGGGCGCCGAGGAGTGCGCGGCGGGTGGCCTCGGACTGCTCGGGAGCGATGTCGACGCATGAGCCGATGGCGGGGTGGGCGAGCTGGACGGGGTGGTGGATGCAGTCCCCGGTGATCAGCGCCGTCCGGTCCCGGCTGGTCAGCTGGAGGGCGATATGGCCGGGGGTGTGGCCGGGCGTGGGGATCAGCCGCAGCCCGGGAGCGACCTCGGTGCCCTCGGCCGGGACGTCGACCAGATCGAGCAGTCCCGCTTCCTCGATCGGGGTCACGGAGTCACGGAACATCTGCGCGCGCGGCTCGTCCATGTCGTAGTCCGCCCAGAACTCCCGTTCGGCGCGGGAGGTGAGATAGCGCGCACCGGGGAAGGTGGGCACCCATGAGCCGTCCACCTCGTGGGTGTTCCAGCCGACGTGGTCGGTGTGCAGATGGGTGAGGATCACCAAGTCGATGGATTCCGGGGGGAATCCGGCGGCGGCCAGACGCTCCGGATAGTCGGTGCGCAGATCGTGCCAGGCGGGGTTGGCCCGTGTCTTGCCGTTGCCGATGCCGGTGTCGACGAGCACCTTCAGCCCGCTCACCTCGAAGGCGAAGCTGTGGCTGTCCAGGCGCAGGATGCCCTCCTGGTCGGCGAAGTCCGGGCGCAGCCAGTCCTGTCGCGTGACCACGTCCGTGGTGGCGTCGGGCAGCAGCCACGGCCCGGTCTGCGGCGGCAGGAGCACCTCGTCGATGCGGTGGACGGTGAGGTCGCCCACGGTCCAGAAGGGGATGTCGGCGCTGTGTGCTGTGTGCATGGTCCGTCGTTTCCTCGGTCTCGTGCGAAGGGGGCTTGATCTCTAGCGGGGGAGGGCGATGGTGTTCCGGGGCGCGGCGTGGCGCCGTGACGCGGTGAGTGCCGCCACCGCCGCGGCGGCGAGGACGGCGGCACCGATGGCGTACGCGTGGGCGGCGGTGCGCAGCCCGTAGTGCTGGGTGGCGGCGCCCGCGGCGACGGCGGGCAGGCTCATCGCCAGATAGCTCAGGACGTAGTAGGCGGCCACGGTGGTGGCCCGGTCCCGCTCGTCGAGCGAGCCGAGCATCATCCGCAGCGCCCCCTGGGAGACGGCGCCGAAGGCGATGCCCGCCAGGGCCGCGCCGCCGAACAGGGCGAGCGGTCCGGCGCCGTGCAGGGCGCCCAGGCTCAGGGCTGCGGAGGGGATGACGGCCAGGCAGCCGCCGGTGGCGGCGGTGGCCGGAGCTGTGCGTCGCAGTGTCCATACGGTGAGCGCGGCGGCGGCGCTGACGGTGAAGAACACCATTCCGCCCGCCGTACGGGGAGTGCCGGGGGCCACGAGCCGTACGAGCGCGGGGCCCAGGGAGGAGTAGAGACCGCCGAGCGCCCAGACGGCGACGACACCCGTGCCCGCCGTCAGCAGCGCGCGGCGGGCCGAGGGCGGGACGCCGAGCCGCGGGAGCAGCGACCGCAGCGCGCCGGGGCGTCGGCGCCCGGTCTCCGCGGTGAGGGTGACCGCGGCCGCCTGCGCCACGAACAGCGCGGCCAGCAGCAGGTAGACGGTGACGGTGGGCGCGGGGGAGAGGGGGATGAGGAGGGTCGAGACGAGCACGCCGCCGGCCATGCCGGCCACCGGGGTGATGCTGTTGGTCAGGGCCGATCGGCCGGGGCGCAGCGGGTCGTCGAGGTCGAGGAGCGCCGCGCCCGAGGCACTGGTGGCCGCGCCGGTGGCCGCTCCCTGCAGGACCCGGGCGGCGATCAGCGGCCCGGCGCCGTCCGCCGTGGCCAGCAACACCATGGACGCGGCCGCCAGGACCAGCGCGCCCACCAGGACGGGGCGCCGTCCCAGGTGGTCGGAGAGGGCTCCGACGGTGAGCAGGGCCAGCAGCAGGGTCAGGGAGTAGGCGCTGAAGATCACCGTGATGGTGAGCGCGGAGAGGCCCCACTGGTCCTGGTAGAGCGGATACAGCGGGGTGGGGGCGCTGGACGCGGCCAGGAGGGTCGTGAGGACCGACGCGTAGAGGACGAGGGGCGCGGTGCCGTTCGGGGTGGTCTCGCGAAGGGGCGCGGTGCGGTGCGCCGGGGTCGCGCGGTGAGGCGCGGTGCGGCCGGCCGTCGTCTCGCGGAGGGGGACGGCTGCGTAGGGGCACTGCGCGGGGGCGCCGGAGGTGGCGCTGGACATGGGACTCCTTCCCGCTAAAAGCGACGCATTTGCTTTAAGGGACTGTAGGCCCTACAGTCGGCTAACGCAAACCGTTAGCTTTTGTTTCGGGGTTGCCGGAGATCGCCGGGGTCACTCCTCTCGGAATCGCTCCGCCACTCCGGTCCATGAGGGAGACACCATGTCCGCTGCTGAACTCACCCCTCCGGAAGCGGCCCGCTGGGCCGCCCGGGCCGGGCTCCCACTGCCGCCCGAGCGCCACGCCGTGGCGGCGGCCACCGCCAATCACATCCACTCGGTCGTCGCCGTCCTGCGCGAACTCGACTTCGGTGACACCCCGCCCTCCCCCGCCTACCGTGCGCGAGAGGAGCGGCACGATGCGGCCGTATGAACTGTCCCTCACCGCGGCCGCCGCCGCGATCCGGGCCGGGCGGCTGTCCCCGGTCGAGCTGGTGGACTCCGTCCTGGAGCGTGTCGAGCGGCTGGAACCCCAGCTGAACGCCTATGCCACGGTGACCGCCGAGCAGGCGCGCCACGCGGCGCGCAAGGCCGCGGACGACATCGCGGCCGGCCGCGCCCGCGGCCCGCTGCACGGCATTCCCATGGGGCTGAAGGACCTGATCGACGCCGCCGGTGTGGCCACCACCGCCAGCTCCCGGGTCCGCGCCGACCACCGCGCGCGGGCGGACAGCACGGTCGCCGCCCGCCTCGGCGCGGCCGGTGCGGTGCTGATCGGCAAGACCCACACCCATGAGTTCGCCTACGGGCTCACCACCCCGCAGACCCGCAACGCCTGGGACGCCGGCCGGGTCGCCGGCGGCTCCAGTGGCGGATCCGCCGTGGCCGTCGCCTCGGGCGCCGCGACCTTCGCCCTGGGTACGGACACCGGAGGATCCATCCGCGTCCCCGCCGCGCTCAACGGGGTCGTCGGCCTCAAACCGACCTACGGTCTCGTCCCCCGCCACGGTGTCACCTCGCTGTCCTGGTCGCTGGACCACGTCGGCCCCCTGACCCGCACCGTCGAGGACCAGGCGCTGGTCCTGGCGGCCCTGGCCGGACACGACCCCCGCGACCCCGCCTCCCTGGAGGCGCCCGCGGAGGACTACCGGCCCGGTGCGGGCGAGGACCTGACCGGACTGCGCGTCGGCGTGCCGCGCAACTACTACTTCGAGCACGTCGATCCGGAGGTGGAAGCCGCGGTCCGGCGGGCCGTCGACCGGCTTCAGGCCCTCGGCGCACGCCTGGTCGAGGTCGAGATCCCCATGACCCGCTATATCCAGGCCACTCAGTGGGGACTGATGGTGCCTGAGGCCACCGCCTACCACGAGCGCACCCTGCGCGCGGTGCCCGAGCTGTACCAGGTGGACGTGCGCACCCTGCTCGAAGCCGGGGAGCTGATGCCCGCCGGGGACTATCTGCGCGCCCAGCGCTCCAGGACGCTGATGCGCCAGGAGTGGGCGCGCGTGCTGGCGGACGTCGACGTGATCGCCGCCCCGACGGTCCCGGCGACCGCGGCCAAGGCCGACCAGGAGACGATCACCTGGGCGGACGGCACCGTCGAAACCGTCTCCGACGCCTACGTACGCCTCTCGGCCCCCGCCAACCTCACCGGAGTGCCGTCGCTGTCCGTCCCGGTCGGCCACGACACGGCGGGCCTGCCGATCGGCATGCAGCTGCTGGGGCGGCCCCTCGGGGAGAACGTGCTCCTGCGAGTCGGCCACGCCTACGAGCGGTCCGAGCCGGCCCGCGTACTCGCACCGGCGGCCTGACGACGGCCCGGGGCGGCGGCCTGGGGCGCATCACTGTCTAGAAGCAAGAAATTTGCTTTAAGGTGGAGGGATGAGCAGGCAGATGGTGCGCCCCGGCGGGCGCAGTGCCCGGGTGCAGGCGTCGGTGCACACCGCCGTACGCGAGCTCGAGGCGGAGGTGGGCCGCGACGCCCTGACCGTGCCGCTGGTCGCCCAGCGCGCCGGGGTCACCCCCTCCACGATCTACCGCCGCTGGGGAGACCTCGCGGAACTGCTCTCGGACGTGGCGGTCGAGCGGCTGCGGCCCGACACCGCGCCCAAGGACCACGGCGCCCTGGCGTCCGACCTGGCGGCCTGGGCCGAGCAGTTCCTCGACGAGATGGCCTCGCCCGCCGGCCGTGCCTATATCCGTGACGCCCTGCTCGGCGACCCCGACGGCACCAACGCCGGCCAGTGCTCGGCCTACGCCGCCGACCAGGTCGACCTCATCCTGGCCCGCGCGGCCGAGCGCGGGGACGACATCCCCGAGGTCGAGACGGTCATCGACCGTGTCGTCGCCCCGCTGATGTACCGCATCCTCTTCCGCCCCGCCGGACTCGACGCCGCCTACGCCCGTGGACTCGTGGCGGGGCTCCTCGGCCCGGTCGGCGAGGACGGGTGACCGCGAGAGCCACCGTCGTGCCGGTCGCGGCCCGCGGCGCGTGGTGTGACCGGCGCCCTCCCAACGGGCCCTACTCGGCCGTGCCTTCGGGCGGGAGCGGTGCGGGGTAGGGCTCGCCGAAGTCGGCCGAGCGGCTGACCTCCTCCCAGGCGGTCGCCTCGGCGAGCTGGTGCTGGGAGTAGTCCCGCGCCATGGTCGTCGCGTTCACGCCCAGCGGGAGATGGCTCGGGACCTGGTCGCGGTGGACGGTGCGGACGATGATCTCGGCGGCGCGCCGGGGGTCCCCGGCCGCTCCTGTCGTGCTCTGCCGCACCAGCCGGTTCATCGCCCCGACCGTCTCGTCGTAGGCGTCGGGGATGGGGTGGACCGTCATGGAGGAACCGGCCCAGTCGGTGGCGAAGCCGCTCGGTTCGACGACCATGACGCGCACGCCGAACGGTGCGGTCTCCACGGCGAGGACCCGGCTGAAGCCGTCGACCGCGAACTTGGCCGCCTGGTAGGAGGCGATGCCCGGCGATCCGCCGACCCGGCCGCCGATCGAGGAGATCTGCACGACGGTGCCGGCTCCCTGGCGGCGCAGGGTGGGCAGCGCGGCCTTGGTGACGTTGTAGACGCCCCAGAAGTTCGTCTCGAACTGGGCGCGGAAGTCGTCGTCGTCCGATGTCTCGATGGGCGACACATTCGCGTATCCCGCGTTGTTCACGAGCACGTCGATGCGCCCGAAGCGGGCGAGCGCCGCCTCGATCGCCTCGTGCGCCGCCTCCGGACGCGTGACGTCCAGCGCGACGGGATGGACGCCGTCGCCGTATTCGCCGAATGCCTCCGCGAGGGCCTTGGGGTCGCGGGCGGTGGCCACGACATGATCGCCGGCCTCGAGGGCGGCGGTGACCAGGGCGCGGCCGAGGCCGCGCGATGAACCGGTGATGAACCAGACCTGTTGCTTCATGCCGTTAGTACAACACCGTTCTCTTAATAATGCAACGCCGTTGCCTTACGGGTTCCTATGATGTGGAACATGACGACGCCTGCCTTCCAACGTGCCCGCAGTACCCAGGCCAAGCAGGCGCGGGAAGAGGCGATCCTGGACGCGGCCCGTACGCTCGGCCACCAGCACGGGGTGCGGGATGTCACCCTCACCGACATCGCCGCGGCCGTGGGGATGCACAAGTCGGCCCTGCTTCGCTACTTCGAGACGAGGGAGCAGATCTTCCTGCGGCTCACCGCGGAAGGCTGGCGGCAGTGGTCCGCGGACCTGCGCGGCGACCTCGAACGGAGGGCACACGCCACGCCCGCGGAGGTCGCCGAGGTCGTCGCCGCCACGCTGGCGGCTCGGCCGATGTTCTGCGACCTGCTGGCACAGGCGCCGTTGAACCTCGAGCGCAATGTCTCGATCGATTCGGTGCGCGCCTTCAAGCTGGTGACGTTCAAGGAGATCGAGCTGATCGACGGCGAGCTGCGACGGCTGCTCGGACTGACCGAGTCGCAGACCGTCGACCTGATCGCCGCCGCGACCAGCATGGCCGGGGCCCTGTGGCAGATGGCCACCCCCGGCCCGCGCCTGCGGGAGCTCTACGAAACCGACCCCCGGCTCGGCCACGCCGTGGTCGAGGTGGAACCCCGCCTGCGCCGCGTCCTCACCGCCTTCCTCACCGGACTCGACGCGGGACCCTCCGCGACGGCATCGGCCGACACCCCATAGCCACCCGGCCGAACCGCGCACGCGGGGCGGTACGGGCCGGTCGGCGCGGTGCGGTGCGGTGTGACCCCGGCGGGATGCCGTGTGCCCCGGCCGGCGGCCGGGGCACACGGGGGTGGGTCTCAGGCGGAGGGAAGAAGGGAGTCGTCCCCGGTGTGGGCCCCGGGAAGCTGATGCCGGGCGGCGATCAGAGCGGCGTCCACATCGCGGGTGCCGGTGACGACGCACAGCGTGTAAGCGACGTCGTCGAGCCGCTGCCGCGCCTCCGGGCCGCCGTCCTCGGCGTGCAGGGTTCGCAGGGTCTCGTACTGTCGGATGAGGCCGGTCAGAACCGCGGGGTGGGCCATGAGCATGGCAGGCTCCTTCTTCTTCATCATCATGCGGCGTGATACGTGCGGTGACGGCGGTGTCGCCTCACGTACGGGGAGTCTCTTCACCCACGGGGCGTCAGACGGGCACGGGTGTGTTCCCGGGCTGCGGCTCGGCCTCGACCTGCTTGCGGATCTTGCTGCAGCTGCGGGAGATGAGACGGGAGACATGCATTTGGGAGATGCCCAGCTCCTCGGCGATACCGGCTTGGGTCATATCGCGGAAGAACCGCAGATACAGGATGCGCTGCTCCCGCTCCGGCAGCCGGTGCAGACAGGGCTTGACCGACTCCCGGGCGATGACCGTCTCATAGCGGGCCTCGGGCCGGCCGAGGGTCTCGGCCAGGGAGTAGCCGTCGTCCGCGCCGGCGAGGGCGGCGTCCAGGGACAGGGAGCGGAAGCTGTCGATGGCTTCCATGCCGGTGAGTACGTCCTCCTCGCTCATGCCGGCGGCTTCGGCGACCTGGGCCACGGTGGGGGAGCGGTCGGCGCCTTCCGTGCTGGCCAGCTCCTGGATGGTGGCGCGGACCTTGTTGCGCAGCTCCTGCACCCGCCGGGGCACGTGCACGTCCCAAGCGCAGTCGCGGAAGTAGCGCTTGAGCTCCCCGACGATCGTGGGGATCGCGTACGGCTGGAAGGCGCCTCCGCGCTGCGGGTCGTAGCGGTCCACGGCCTTGACCAGGCCCAGGGCGGCGACCTGCTCCAGGTCCTCCAGGTTCTCTCCGCGGTTGCGGTAGCGGCGGGCGAGGCGGTGGGCCATCGGCAGCCACGCTTCGACCAGCTTCTCGGCCAGTGCCTCCCGCTCGGGTCCCTCGGGCATGGCGGCAAGCCGCTCGAAGTCGGCCGCGGTGTCAGGAGTGTCGTCGTGACGGCGGCGGGCGCCTGCACACGTCGCGCTCATCGAGGTAATCTCCTCCCTGCTTGTCGCTGTACAGCAGAGCGGGAGGCCGGCACGGCACGGTCTGGGGCTCGCAGCGCGCTGCGCGCGGCTCCCGCCAGGTGTGCCTGCTTTCCGAAGCACCTCGGTCAGTCACTCTTCTAGCCAAGGTCGCCGACCTCAAACCCTTTTGGCCGGCACGTGCTCAGGACCTCGGCTCGGGCCCGGCTCGGGGCCGTCCCAGGACCGTCTCAGGCCCGGGCCCTGAAGGGTGCGCGGCCCCGGCCCAGTGCCACCGTCGTGGTGACCCGGGTGACGCTGGGCCTCCGGGGCACCGAACCGAACCCGAAGCGCACCGGGGGTTCGACGGGCGCCATCACACCGAGGTCGTCGCCCTCGAAGGCCGCCGACACCGCGACGATCGGCCTCAGGTCCCGCGCGCCGTACCACTCCCGGCGACCGCCCCCGGCGCTGCCACGCGTCCGCACACCGGACAGCAGCAGGCGGGCGGGGACGTCCAGCAGCGCGCTCCATGCCGGACGACGGGCGAGCGCGCCGGGCACGGCACGCAGCAGAAGCCCCAGGGGCCCTCGCCGGCCCATGGTGAAGCGCAGGTCCAGCGCCCCGGCCGTGACGGTCCAGGTGTCGGCGTCGACGCTCACGCGGACCGGCACGATGCGCACCGCGTCGAAGGTGTAGGTGAGGGCGATGAACTCCGCCGTCTCCGGCGTGGGAGCGAGCAGCAGCCGTTCACCGTCGGCGCGATCCAGCATCACATCGCTGAACGGCCCGAACGGCGACCGCGCCCAGTGGCCCAGCACGATGCGCGTCCCGGAGGAGGTGCCCGTGCCCGCGATCCATCCGTCGAAGCGCAGCCGCGCGGGGCCGGTGGCCTTGCCACGTTCTCGGCTCACCCAGGGTGGGTCCCCGCCCCTCGCCCCCGGAAACGTGCATACGGCAGGGGGTGCCCGGCCCCTACCCGATCAGCCGGGTACGGCGTTCCCGTTCGCCGGCGGCGTGGCCGGCTGACATCGACGCGGGACGCCTCACCGGGACGCCTCACCGGGACGACTCACCGGGACCGCCCGGTGAGGCCGCCGACGCGTGTCCGACGCGGCTTCAGCCGCCGTAGTAGGCGTCGAAGTTCTTCGCGAACTCCCCGCCGTTGAAGCTGTCCCAGTTGATCGACCAGGCCATCAGCCCGCGCAGGGCGGGCCAGCTGCCGTGGGGCTGGTAGCCGCCGCAGTCGGTCTTCTTCGTCAGGCAGTTCAGGGTCTTGGTCACTTCACTGGGCTGGGTGTGGCCGTTGCCCGCGTTGGGGCTCGCGGGCAGGCCGATCGCCACCTGGGACGGGTCCAGCGCCGGGAACACGTTGTCGGTGTCGCCCGCGACGGGGAAGCCGGTGAGCAGCATGTCGGTCATCGCGATGTGGAAGTCGGCGCTGCCCATGGTGTGGAACTGGTTGTCCAGCCCCATGATCGGTCCGGAGTTGTAGTCCTGGACGTGCAGCAGGGTGAGGTCGTCCCGCAGCGCGTGAATGACCGGGAGATACGCCCCGGCGCGCGGGTCCTGGCCGCCGAAGGGGCCCGAACCGTAGAACTGGTAGCCCAGCTGCACGAAGAACGTTTCCGGGGCCATGGTGAGGGTGAAGTCGGATCCGTACTTCGCCTTGAGCGACTTCACGGCCGAGATGAGATTGACGATCGCGGGGGTCTTCGGGTTCTTGAAGTCGGTGTCGTCGTCGTCCAGCGACAGCGAGTGGCCCTCGAAGTCGATGTCGAGGCCGTCCAGTCCGTACTTGTCGATGATCGCGCCGACCGACTCGACGAACTTGTCGCGGGCGGCGGTGGTGGTGAGCTGCACCTGGCCGTTCTGCCCGCCGATGGATATCAGCACCTTCTTGCCCGCGGCCTGCTTGGCCTTGATGGCGGCCTTGAACTCGTCCTCCGACTCGACGTTCGGGCATTCGGTCTGCGGACAGAGGCTGAAGCGGATGTCGCCGGAGGTGGTGGAGGTGGGTTCGCCGAAGGCCAGGTCGATGATGTCCCAGCTGTCGGGGACATCGGCCATTCGGGTGTATCCGGAGCCGTTGGCGAAGCTCGAGTGCAGATAACCCACGAGCGCGTGCTCGGGGAGTGCCGCCTTCGCGGTGGCGGAGGGGGTACCCGCGTCGGCGGTCGTCGCGGAGACCGTGGCGAGCAGTCCGGCCGTGGCGACAGAGACACATATGCCGGTCAGAACCCTCTTGCTCAAGGGGAAACGGAGGCTCATGGGGACCGCTCCTTGGTGTGGGGGAAGGCGGAGCCGAACCGAGGTGGGACGGGATGATCGGACGGCGTGGGGGGAGGCTGCGCGCCCACGAGAAAACAGGACTAGACCAGTGAGTGTCAATGGTACGGTCCAATTTCGAGGTCCCGCACCAGGACGACGCGTTCGCGAGGCACGAGCCGGTGGCGGTCGGCGGCCCCCGCCGGCCGCCGGGGCCGGGGCCCGCAGCACACCGGGCTACTCCGGCTACTCCAGACGCCACAGGTGGATCGTCTTGTCCTGGAAGCCGAGGGTGGCCAGGGTGCGCCCGTCCGGGCTGAAGGCGAGTTGGGCGATGGACGTGTCTCCGGGGACGGCGAGGGTGGCCGGCGCTTGTGGGTGGATGCGGAGGGCATTCCCGTCCGGGCTGAAGCGCGTCGGGAGGCGCGGGGGCTCCGGGGGGATCCGCGGTGGGTGTGCGGGCGGTCCGTTCAGCTCGTGGCGGAGACGTTCGCGCTCGGCCAGCAAATGGTCGCACTCGGCGCGGAGTTGGCGGAGGCCCTCGGCGGTGGCCCCGGCTCCGGTCTCTGGCTCCGGCCGTTCTCGCCCGGAGGGTGGGCCGTCCGCTCGTCCATGTCGCCACTCTTCCCATCAAGGCCGCCGGTCGTGCCGACGACCGGCACCGCCACGGCCGCGGCCACGCGGCATGCGGCACCGCCGATCGTCAGCCGAGCTGCTTCTCGATCTTCGAGAGCTGCAGCGCGGGCCACTTCTTCACCATCGCCTCCTCGTCCCCCTCGCTCACCTGGTCGCTCCCGTCCCAGATGATGGCCTCCACGACCACCGTCTCGATCCGGATCGCCAGGACCGTGACGCCCGGGGCCTCGAAGGACCGGCCCGCATCCCCCAGATCGGACGAGTGCTCCTTGGCGGCTGGGATCTTGTCGATCTTGCCGCGGTTGTCGGCCACCAGTCCGTCCCAGGCCGCCTTCGCCGCGTCCTCGTCGTCGTAGGCGAGCACATCGGACTTGACCCGGAAGAACACGTTCTTCGACCGCTCGAGCACGACCATGCCCGCCCCGTGCAGATGTCGGCACGCCCAGCCGTCGCCTTCCTTGCGCCACGTCCGGCACTGCTTGTCCAGGCCGGCGCCGGCCAGCACGGATCTGCCGTCCTTGTTGTCGGTGGGCACCGACAGGGATCCGGTGAGCCCGTCGTGCGGGATGAACCCGGGCAGGTCCCGCTTGGTCGGCAGCGCAGCGTCGACGTCGGCGGCGTCGAGAGTGGGGGCGGGCCACAACAAGTACGCGCCGAAACCGGCCAGCGCCAGCACCAAGGCCGCCACACCGACCAGCACGCCGCGGCGCGTCATTCGAACCATGCCGCCACCGTATGGACCCGCGTCGGGACCGGTCCCGACCTCAGTCGTCAGTGACCTCGCTTCCGCCGGGAGCCTCGGCCGGGGGTTACCGCTCTGCTTCCCCGCGTGGTTCGATGCGGAAGTCAAAAGCGAGGGTGCCTGGATCAAGCGCTGTCGCGCCGCCGTCAACGGTGAGCGTCGACCCGTTGACGTATGAGGCGGCGGGGGAGAGCAACCAGCTGATCGCTTCCGCGACCTCGGGTGGCTCGCCCGGGCGGCCCATGGGCAGGATTCGGGTCGTCTCCGCGTAGGCGGAGTCCACGCCGCCGCCCTGCACGATGTCGCCCGCCATCCCGCCGCCCTCCAACCCGGCTTCTTCGGCGAACCGCGCCATCCGCCGGTCGGCCATCTCGCTGCGCACCCAGCCCGGACACACGATGTTGGCCCGCAACCCCTGGCGCCCGTAGTCGACGGCCAGGGAGCGGCACAGCTGCAGCAAGGCGGCCTTGGACGTGGCATACACGGCATTGCTTGTGCCATTGCGCAGGGCGGCGACCGAGGCGACCGCCACCACCGCTCCGCGCGTCCGGAGCAGGTGCGGGATCGCCGCACGCAGGAGCAGCAGAGGACCGGTGACGTTGATGCGCATCACCTCGTCCCAGTCCTCGAGCGACAGGTCCCCGACGGCTCCGCCACGCCCGATGCCCGCATTGAGCACGAGGCCGTCGAGTCGGCCGAAGGAGTCCAAGGCCGCCTGGACGAGGCCGGTGGCAGCGCCGGGATCGCCGACGTCGGACGGGTACGCCACCGCGCCGGTCTCTTCCGCGAGGCGCCGCAACGGTTCGGGCCGCCGCCCGGAGATGAGCACGTGGTGCCCGGCCTCACATAACAGACGGGCCGTGGCGGCCCCGATGCCCGTGCCCCCACCCGTCACGATGACAACTCGCTGCTCCGCCATGCCCGTTCAGCCTCCCACCGCATCATCACTCAGAGCTGTCGAGCCTAAGCGACGCCCCGCTCGGTGCCGGGCGCGCTACGGCGCTCACGCTCCCGCTTGACCCTCACAACCGATGTGAGGACCTGAGACTTGGCAGGGCGCGGCTGGAGCGCAGCCGCTGTTCACCCTCGCGGTGGGCGGTCGATTCGGGGGCGTGTTCGTCGACCTCCTCGTGGACGCCCTGACCATGGGATTTCGGGGGCGGGCGTTGCCGGGCCCGTGATAGAGCTGCACCTATGAGTGAGTTGATCAGGATCCCCGCCCCGGACGGGGTCGTGCCCGCCGCCCAGTACACCCATGTCGTCAAGGGCACCGGACACTTCGTGGCCGTCTCCGGCCAGCTCGCGCTGGACGAGGCGGGCGGCATCGTCGGCGAGGGCGATCCGGCGGCGCAGGCCCGCCAGGTCTTCGAGAATCTGCGGCGCTGCCTCGGCGCCGCCGGTGCCACCTTCGACGACGTGATCAAGCTGACCTACTTCGTCACGGACATGGCCCACATGCCCGCCATCCGCGAGGCCCGCACCCTCCACATGCCCGACGACCGGCTGCCGGCCGCCTCGGCGGTGCAGGTCGTCTCGCTGGTGCGGCCGGAGTTCCTCATGGAGGTCGAGGCACTCGCGGTGGTGGCCGAGTGACCGGATGACTCCGACTCCGGATGACTTCCGAGGACCCCCGATGACTCGGGACGACCCCCGATGACTCGGGACGACTCCGGATGACTCGGGATGACCCGAATGGCTTACGACGCGTCGGCGAGCCGGTGCCGGAGGTGGTCGTAGGCCCAGGCGGCGAGGGTGGTCGGGGTGGTGGTCCGGAGGCTGCGGCGCTGTTCGGGTACGAAGTCTTCGCGCAAGCCGGTCGACATTCCCATCACGGCCTCGATCAGGCTGTCGGGCATCCCCGCCTGCTGGAGCTGGGTGCGCATGGCGTCGTCCGTGATCTGTTCGACGCCGATCCGCCGACCGGTGGCGGCGGTGAGGATGTCGCTGACCTCTCGCCAGGTGAGGTCGGCGGGCCCATGAACGGCCTGTACGCAGCGTCCCGACCAGGTGGGGGAGAGGAGACGGGTGGCGGCGACCTCCGCGATATCGCGCGGCGCCACCCAGCCCATCGGTTGGTCGAGCGGAAGGATCACCTGGAGGGTGCCGGTTCGCAGGGCCCCGAGTTGAAGCTCGAGATTGGTGAAGAAATAGCCGCAGCGGAGGTGGGTGACATCGACGCCCGTGCCATCCAAAGCGATCTCGGTCTGTGCCAGGCCGTCGATCTCACCGGCACCATGACGTTTCTCGGCGCCTACGCTGCTCTGGAAGACGACGCGGCCGATCCGGTTCTCGGTGACGGCGCGGACCACGCTCCTGGTGGCGCGGTCGTATTCGGCGAGCGGGTCCCCGCTGCCGCTGGCCGGGTTCACCCAGAACAGCGCGTCGATTTCGGCGGTCGCGGCCACCACCGCATCGGCGTCGTATTGGTCGACCGGCACGGCCTCCACCGCGTCCCGCACCTCCGGCGCCAGCCGGGCCGGGTCGCGCAGCAAGACGCGCGGCCGGGCCCCGGCGCGGACCAGCGTGGCGACGACGTGGCAGCCGACGTTTCCGGTCGGGGTGGTGACAGCGATGCGCATCGTTTCTCCCTCTCAGCTCTCAGCTCTCGGTTCTCAGCTCTCAGCGGTGGCTCGTTTGCAGGCTAGGAGCCAATGCGGTCGGGATCTGTCCTCCTTCCCAGGTGTCCGGGTGAACCGCCGCCACCCGAACGCCACCGCCACCGCCCGGACTCACTGGCACCGAATCACCACAGACAGTGGTCCCAAGGTCTGACTCCCGCCTTCGCCCATGCACCCCGAGGCGTACGCCGTCGCGTTCTCCGGGTGGATGTGGCCGTGGGACGGTGCGTGCCAATCTCCGGGATGTCGGAGCAAACACGCATAGGGGAGCCATCGTCATGTCCATCAGCGCGTCGCCGCCCGCCCCTTCGCCCCTCCTGACCGTCGCGCCCGTCCCCTCGTGGGCCAGACGCGTGGCGGCCGCGACCTTATGGGCATCCGCGCCCTCCGCGCTCTGGCGGTTCGCCGTGGTGCTCGGCGTCCCGCTGGGGCTTGCCCAATCCGAGTACGATTCGATGCTCATCCCCGGCTGGGGGTATCTCGTCGTGCCGTTGCTGTCCGTGTTCCAGGAGGCCCTGGCCTTCCTGACGCTGGGGCTGGTGCGGCCATGGGGCGAGGTGTGGCCGCGCTGGATCCCGGGTCTGAGAGGCCGCCGCATCCCCGTATATGCCGCGGTCGTACCCGCGGCGCTGGGCGCACTCGCCTGCACGGTCTACGGCGTGCTGTTCACCTGGACCACGTTGCACGCCGACATGGAGATCACGCGGTGGGGAGAGTGGCTGATGAACCTCTGCTACGTGCCGTTGGTGGCGTGGGGGCCGCTGCTGGCCGTCGTCACCGTGCACTACTACCGGCGGCGCACACAGGGTTCGGGCGGTTGAGGACGCTGCGGATGGTGGATGTTCATAGTGACGCGCGCGCCCGACTACTGGCGGCCGAGACCGCCGATGGGGAGTGACCATGGAAGCCGCCACACCACCGCCACAGCGGCCCAGTACGGAAGGCATGCCCGTCGGAGCCTGGGTGCCCCGTGAGGAGTGGGTCAAGACCCAGCCCCAGACACTCATCGCCTCCTGCGTCGTACTTCTCGACCGCCAGGGCGGGGTCCTCCTGTTGCGGTACGGCCCCGGCCAGCCGAATGCGGGAGACTGGTGGCTGCCCGGCGGGATGCTCGACCACGGCGAAGACCCGTGGACGGCGGCGTTGCGGGAGACGCGTGAGGAGACCGGCGTCGAACTGAGCCCCGTCCCGAGGCTGATCGGCATCGACCACCGAGCGGACGTCGGAGGCACCGGACCGGTCCTCGACTGCTTCTTCTACGGCGGGACCCTCGCGGACGGAACCGCGATCACTCTGAGTCCTGAGCACGATCGGTACGCCGTCTGCAGCCTGAACGAGCTGGCGGACACGCTGCTCGCCGGAAATGTGGGCACCCTTGAAGCGCTCCACACCGCCGCCACATCGGGGACAGTCGTCTGCCTGCGCGAAGGACAACCGGTGTGATGGGGCTGCCGGACCCGAGGGTTGGGGTCCACCGTGGACGCGTGATGCCGGGGATCAAGGTCGCCGCTCGGTACCCGCGGCGTCAGCCTCCCGCGGTTCCGTTGGAGACCGCCTCCCAGCGCTCCCACTCGTCGGGGGGCCGGACATCGGGGACGATTGCATGGTGCGTCGGAAGTGAGGAGAACACCCAATGTTGCGTGTCAAAGCCCTTCTGCACTACGGACTCCAGGTGCCTTCCCTGGACACGGGGCAGAGCTTCTACGACGCGTTCGGCCTGCGCACGGCCGAGCGGGGCAACGCCGTGGCCATCCGCTGCGACGGCCGTGAGCAGGACCAGACCGTGCTGGTGGAAGGGCCGGTCAAGCGGCTGCACCATGTGGCGTTCGCCGTCGCCCCGGGGTCCCTGCCCGAATGGCAGCGCCACCTGGAGGGTCTCGGTGTCCGCCTGCTCGACGCCCACGCCGAGCTGCCGGGCGGCCTGTGGTTCCGTGACCACGAGGGCAATCTGCTGAATCTGCGGGACGAGGAGATCAGCTCCTGGCGGGACTTCGGCACCACGGACGCCCACGAGCCCAACTTCGGCGATCGCGTCCGCCGCGTCGACCAGGCCCGCTGGCTCACCGCCGACGAGAAGCCCCGCCCCCGACGCCTCGGCCATATGCTGATCTTCAGTACGGATCTGGACGCGTCCGAGGCGTTCTACGCCCGCACCCTGGGCCTGCGGCTCTCGGACCGCGTCCGGTCCATGGCGACCTTCATGAACGCGGGCCCCGGCGATCACCACGTCTTCGGCTTCGTGTCCGGCACCCACCCCGGCCTCCACCACTCCAGCTGGGAGGTCGCCGACATCGACCAGATCGCCCTGGGCGCGCGGACCATGGCCGCCGCGGGCCACAGCCATGGCTGGGGCCTCGGCCGGCACACGCTGGGCTCCAACTTCTTCCACTACATCCAGGACCCGTGGGGCAGTTGGATCGAGTACTCCAGCGATATGGACTGCATCACCGAGAACTGGAAGGCGGGCGACTGGGACTGCCCGCCCGCCGTCTGGAGCCCCGAGATGCCGGCCGACTTCATCGTCAACCAGGAGCAGAAGCCCTCCTGACCTCGGTGTTGCGGGAGTCCTCGGGATACCCGGCGGGGCGGCGCTCAGATGTGCAGGGGGAGCAGAATGCGGAAAGTGGCGCCCTCGTCCGGGGCCGTACGGACCTCCACCCGGCCGTGGTGGGCCGTCACCAGGGAGTCGACGATCGCGAGGCCGAGGCCCGCGCCGCCGCCCTGGGTGCGGCCACGGGCGTCGTCCGCGCGGTAGAAGCGGTCGAAGGCGCGGGCGGCCTGCTCCGGGGACATCCCCGGGCCCTCGTCGTGGAGTTCCAGCACCGCCAGGCCGTCCTGGGTGCCGACGCCGATCCGGACCGGGGTGCCGGGCGGGGTGTGGGACACCGCGTTGCCGACGAGGTTGGAGGTCACCTGGCGCAGCCTCGCCTCGTCGCCGAGGACCGGCCCCGGCCCCGGCGGGCCGCCACCGGGGCCGGTGAGGGTGACGGGGCGGCCGGGATCGAGCGCGCGCAGGTCGTGCAGGGCGTCGGCGGCCAGGGTGCGCAGATCCATCGGGGTGAGACGGAGCGGGAGGTCCGCGGCGGCGGACTCGTCGAGGCGGGCGAGCAGCAACAGGTCCTCGACCAGCCGGACCAGCCGTGCCGCCTCCCGCTCGATGCGGCCCATGGCGGCGTCGACATCGGTGCGCTCGGGCATCCCGCCCATCCCGTACAGCTCGCTGAACCCCTTGATGCCGAAGAGGGGCGTACGCAGCTCATGGCTGGCGTCCGCGATGAAGCGGCGCATCCGCTCCGCGGCGGCCGCCCGCGCGGCGTCACTCGCCTCGATCCGGTCCAGCATGCCGTTGAGCGCCGCGGCCAGACGGCCGAGCTCGGTGCGGGAGGCGGCCAACTCCGGTACGCGGCTGGACAGATCGCCGTCCGCGATCGCCGCCGCGGTGGTCTCGATACGGCGCAGCGGGCGCAGCCCGCCGCGCACGGCGAACCACCCGGCCACGCCGAGCAGCGCCAGCACCACGGAGTCGATCAGCAACATCCGGGTGCCGAGCTGTCTGATCGTCCCGTTGACCTGGGTGAGCGAGCTGGCGACGACGACGCTGTGGCGGTCCGTGGCCTGCGCTTCCGGTACGGCGATCACCCGCCATGTCTCGCCGCCGTCGACGGCCGGGACCTCGAAGGGGTGGCGGTCGCGCCGGCCGACCGCCGTCGCGTCGAGGCGGGGCAGGGCGGGAGCGCTGTGTGCGGCGGGCCGGATGACCCGCCGCACATGGCCGTTGGAGCCGAGGTAGGCGAGATAGATATCGCCGGTCAGGTGCTCCTCCACGGTGTCGCGCGCCTGTGGACTCCGATCGCCCGCCACGTCGGGCAGGTCGGTCAGGCGCGCGGTGGCCGTGGCGGCGGTGCGGAGCCGCTGGTCGAGCTGATGCACCAGGTCCCGCTGGAACAGGGCGATGAGCAGGGCGTTGCTGCCGAGCAGGGCGACCACGAGCAGCAGCAGCGAGATCGCCAACAGACGGCCGCGCAGCGAGAACCGGCCCAGCAGCGAGAACCGGTCGCGCGGCGAGAACCGGTCGCGCGGCGAAGTCTTGCCCCGCGGCCCGCGCGCTGTTCTCCCGCTCACCGCCGGGGCCTGCGCAGCACATAGCCGGTGCCGCGCACCGTATGGATCAGCTTCGGTTCGTCCAGGTCCACCTTGCGCCGCAGATAGCTGATGTAGGACGTGACGATGCTGTCGTCGCCCCCGAAGTCGTACTGCCAGACCAGCTCCAGGAGTTGCGACTTCGACAGCACCTGCCCGGCGTTCTCCATCAGCACGCGCAGCAGGCTGAACTCGGTCGGGGAGAGCTGTACGGGCTGCCCGTCCCGGGTCACCTGATGGCTGTCGGGGTCCAGCTCCAGATCACCGACGATCAGCCGGCCGTCCGCCTGCCGGCCGTTGGTCCGGCGCAGAATGGCCCGGATGCGCAGGACCAGCTCCTCCAGGTTGAACGGCTTGGTGACATAGTCGTCGCCGCCCGCCCGGAGCCCGCTGATCCTGTCCTCGGGCGCGTCGCGGGCGGTGAGGAACAACACCGGCGGATGCCCCGCCGTGGCAGGGGGATGCTGCCCGCGCAACCGGCGGACGACCTCGAAGCCGTCGATGTCGGGCAGCATCACATCCAGCACGATCAGATCGGGACGTCGCTCCCGCACCGCGGCCAGCGCCTCCGCACCGGTCGCGACCGGGACCACGGCGAAGTCCGCCAGCCGCAGGCTCGCGGAGAGCAACTCGCGCAGCGTCGGCTCGTCTTCCACCACCAGCAGTCGTTCCGATGCCGTCATCCGCCGTCCCGTCCCGTCACGTCCCCGCCGATCGTCCGCCCTTTAGCCTTCCGGCCCGCTACGCATCGCGCTTGCGAAAGACGATGAACGCCGCGGTCAGCAGGGCCGCGACACACCCTGCCATGACGGCGAGCCCGGACCAGGGCGCCAGCAGCGCCGGATCCCGGTAGCCGGTGATGATCTGTCCGCCCGCGAGGGGCGGCCAGTACTTCGCCACCCGGTCACCGAGCGCCCCGGGCAGAGCCGGCGCGAATGCCTGCACGATCAGCAGCACGCCGAACAGGGTCGTCACCGTCGCCGTCGTACTGCGGATCACCGCGCCGATCGCCAGCCCGAAAAGGCCCGCGAGCGTCAGATAGAGCCCACCGCCCAGAATCCCGCGCAGCGCCTGGGGATCGGACAGACCGAGGTGCGGAGCGTCCGCACCCGCCAGCGCCGCCTGCCCGACGAGAAAGCCGCTGAGCGACACCAGCAGCCCGACCGGCAGCACGACCGCGACCAGGACCGTGGCCTTGGCGGCCAGTACGCGGGCCCGGTGCGGTACGGCCGTCAGCGTGCTGACGATGGTACGGGCACCGTACTCGGAGGTGATCACCAGAGCGCCCAGCAGGCCGAGGGCGATCTGGGCCAGCAGATAGCCGCGCAGACTGGTGGCCAGCGGGTCGAAGGCGGCCTGGTCGGCGGCCGTCAGGTCGCCGTATTCGCCCCCGGCGGATGTGCCGTTCAGCGAGGCGAGACCTATACAGAACGCCAGGGTGCCGAGGATGACATGGACGGTCGACCGCATGGTACGGATCTTGATCCACTCGGCGCGCAGGCAGTGCGGGAACGTTGCCCGGCCCGCCGGTGCGGTGGCCGTGGCGCTCCCGCTCATCGGCTCGCCTCCATCATCTCGGTGTTCTCGGTGTTCTGGGGGTTCTCCGTGTTATCCGCGGCCTCCGTGTTCTCCGCGTGGTATTCGAGGGCGTCGCGCGTCAGGTCCATGAATGCCTGCTCCAACGACGGTTGGCGAGGCGTCAGTTCGTGCAGCTCCAGCCCGGCCTTCGCGGCCAGTGCGCCGATCTCGGCCGCGTCCATCCCGGTCACCACCAGACCGTCCGCGCCGTCCGCACGCACCTCCGCCGCCGGTGACAGCATTCGGCGCAGCGAGTCCGTCCGCGGACCGCGCACCAGGACCTCACGGCCGGAGTGCGTGTCGATGAACGTCTCCATGGCGGTGTCCGCGATCAGCCGTCCGCGGCCGATGACGATGAGGTGGTCGGCGGTGAGTTCCATCTCGCTCATCAGATGGCTGGACATCAGCACCGCGCGCCCCTCGGCGGCCATCCGCCGCATGAGCCCGCGGATCCAGACGATTCCCTCCGGGTCGAGACCGTTGAGCGGCTCGTCGAATACCAGCGCCGGGGGATCGCCCAGCAGCGCCGCGGCGATGCCGAGCCGCTGCCGCATGCCGAGCGAGAACGTCCCGGTTCTGCGGCCGGCCACGCTCTCGAGACCCACCTCCGCCAGCACCTTCGCCACCCGGTCGCGCGGGATTCCATTGCTCGCCGCGAGCGCCAGCAGATGGTGGTAGGCCGTACGGCTGGGCAGCACCGCGCCCGCGTCCAGCAGCGCGCCGACGGCCTTCAGCGGCGCGGGCTGCGCGGAGTACGGGCGCCCGCCGATGGTGGCGGTCCCCGAACTGGCGGCGTCCAGGCCCAGCATCATCCGCAGGGTGGTCGACTTCCCCGCGCCGTTGGGACCGAGGAACCCGGTCACTTCCCCCGGGCGGACGGCGAACGTCAGATCGTCGACGGCCAGGACGTCGCCGTAGCGCTTGGTGAGTCCGTGGACTTCGAACATCATGACTCCAGAACCGACGGTGTGCGGGATGCGCTCCGTCGTCGCGGACGGCCCCGGCCGCCCTGGGTGCGCAGCAGGATGACGGCCACGACGGCGGCGGCCAGGAACGCGATGGCCGCCATGGCGGTGTAACTGTGTATGCCCGTAGCGGAGTTGAGAGTCTTTCCATCGACGACCGTGTTGGTGGACTGGAGTACGGCCGACCCCACGAACTTCAGAATCACCGCCCCCGCCGCGACCATGACCATCACCATGCTGGACACGACGCCCTGTCGTTCCGGCGGCGCGAGCGTCGCCGCCATGTTGAAGCCGGAGGTCACGAGCGTTCCCGCGGTGAGACTCAGCAGGAAGGAGCACACGACCGCGAGGTGGAGTACGGAGTCCCCGAAGAACATCCCGACGGTGCCCACCGATCCGAGTGCTATTCCACCCGCCAGTGTCGCGGCCGGCCCGAAGCGTGTCCCGAGCGCCCCGGCCAGGGTGCCGCCGAGCACGATGCCGATCGCCGGTATGCCGTACAGCATGGCCAGCGCCCCCGGGGCCGCGACTCCGTATCCGAGCTGCTGATCCGGCGAGACCTTGGCGATGACGCCGAAGAGCGTCAGCATGCTCTGATACGCACCGGTTCCGAAGGCGACCACGAGGAGCGTGAGCGCCAGGGGCCGGCCGAGGTTCCTGATGTCGATCACGGGCTCGGGCACCCGGCTCGCCACCAGGAACCACCTGGCCAGTGCCGCGCCGCCGCCGACGAGGAGGGCGAGCGGGCCCACGGCGAACCAGCCGAACTCCGCCCCGAGGCTCACATAGCTGAGCACCGCCGCCAGACCTCCACCGAGGAGAACGGCTTCGGCGATGTCGAGCTTGCCCGGTGTCTTGAGCGTGGACGGGGGAACGAGGCGGTGCACGAGAACCGCGGCGATGGCCGCGAACACCGCCGATGCCACGAACACACTCCGCCAGCCGAACTCCCCTGCCGTCAGCTCGAAGAGCGACGGCATGACGATGCTGAGGAGCGCCGAGCCGGAGGTCACGATGCCCGTGGCGATCATCGCCATATCGGGTGCGCACATGTCACGGATGAGAGCGACGGTGAGGAAGACGGCTCCCACGGCCGCTCCCTGCAGCAGGCGCCCGAGGATGAACACCCACAGGTTGGGCGCGACGAGGCACACCAGGGCGCCCACCAGGGCGGTGATCAACGTCATGATCAGCACCCTGCGTTTGCCGTGGATGTCGGCGCCCTTTCCGAGCAGCGGCGCCCACATCGCACCCGCCAGCAGCGAGCTGGCGTCAATCCACGCCGACTGATCGGTGCCGAAGTGGTCGAGCATTTCGGGGAGGACGAGGAGTGGCGCCGTGACCACCGTGTCCACCATGGTGTTCACCAGAATCAGGATGGCCACCTGGCCGATGAGCCGTCTGTTCCACTGTGTGTGTGGTGCGCTGTCGAGCAGTCCGGTGCCGGTACTGGCAATGCCGCTGTTCCGCATGAAGCACTCGTCGCCCTTTCTGGGCTCGTACGTTCTGGACTCGCATGGGGGCGAGCGTGCGCACCGCGGTGGCGCGCACCACCTCACAGTGATCCGCTCTTCTGGGCCGGAGCTGCGCGAGTGTGAGTGCGCCATGCGAACGGGAAGTCCCGTACGACGGGAACCGGCAGGCCGCGGCGGTCGACCGGCCTGGAACTCTCAGAAAACTCACAGAAAGCGGCCCACCGGCGCGCCCTGTGGAGCCGCTTGCACTCAACCGCGGTTGAGCCAGCACGCTGATCGCGTCGTCGCCGCATTCACCGTCGGGATGAGCCTCTTCACCATGGCCTGGCCGCCCGGCTGACCGGCACGGCCGAGCTGCTGCTGGCCACCCGCGCCGTTCAGGGGCTGGGCGGCGCGGCACTGCTGATGCCCGTGACGCTGTCCCTGCTGAACACCACCTTCACCGAGCCGGCCCGGCGCGCCCGCGCGCTCGGCACCTGGAGCGCCATCGGCGCCCTCGGCGCCGCGTCCGGGCCGGTGATCGGCGGGCTGCTCACCCAATGGGCCGGCTGGCGCTGGGTCTTCCCCATCACCGTGCCGGTCGGCGTGCTGGCCGTCGTGGCCGCCGGCCCCGTCCTCCCGCCACGGCGGGACGTCCGCCCCCGTCCGCGGCTGGACGTGGTCGGCGCGAAGCTCAGTCGTCTGTCGCGGGGCGGCTCTTGGCGCTCCCGTGATCGTGGCCGTGTGCATGCGAGTGCCCCTGCCCGTGAGAGTGGCCGTGGCCATGCCCGGCCCCTTCCGAGGGAGCGGGCACCGCGTCGCCCGCGCGCAGCGGCGCCGCCTCGTATCTCCCTTCGTGGGCGACGATCGGCCGCCGGTCCCCGGCGAGTTCGGGGTACTTGTCCTCCAGCTTCTGCCGGGACTCGGCCGTACGCCGCAGACCGGTCACATAGTCACGGTCGCCGCGGTACGTCCCCTTCCAGGTCTGTGGCATGCGCTCCGGCGGCGGTGGCACGGCGGCGGTGCCACCCAGGGCGAAGTCGCTGGGTATCTTGCGGGTGGCGCCGCCGCACTCCGGGCAGCTCGGCAGTGGTGCGGTGTACGACTGGATCACCTCGAAGCGGTGTCCGGTCGCGCAGGCGAGTTCATAGATGGCCATGGGTCCCTCACATCACCAGAGCGTCAGAGAGCGGTCGAGGATGCCGGCCACGTCGTCCTCGGTGACCGTGCGCGGGGCGGTGGACAGCAGTCGCTGCTGCTTCATGGCGCCTTCCACCAGCGCCGGGATGTCTCCCTCGCCGTAGCCGACACCGCCGATGCCGTTGGGCATGCCGATGTCGCGCATCAACCGCTCGATCGCGGTGGGCAGATACTCGGCGGGGTCGGCGGGGCGCTCCATCCCCGGGGCGAGGAGTTCCGCGGCCCGCAGATGCCGCTCGGGCTGGGCGGAGAAGGTGAAGCGGAACGCCTCCGGCGCGGTGAGCGAGACCGCCATGCCGTGGGGCACCATCGGCTCGTGTGCGGGGTAGCCCGCGGGGTGGAAGTCCTTCACCCGTCCGGCGATCGGGTAGGCGTTGGCATGCGGGATGTGGACGCCCGCGTTGCCGAAGCCGAGACCGGCGAAGGTTGCCGCCAGCGCCATGTCGGAGCGCGCCCGGGGGTCGTCGCCGTCGCGGACCGCGGTGCGGAAGGACCGCGCGAGCAGGTGCAGCGCCCGTTCCGACCATGCGTCGGAGATGGGATTGGCGCCGCAGTACGGCACCCGCTGCTCGGGGCGCTTGTGCGGGTAGGTGTCGTACGGGCGGGCCGTGTAGCTCTCCAGCGCGTGGCACAGGATGTCCATGCCGCTGGCGGCGGTCACCCCGGCGGGCTGGGTGAAGGTCAGCTCCGGGTCGATGACCGCGAGCGTGGGCCGCAGGCGGGCGTGGCTGATGCCGGTCTTGACCTTCAGCTCCAGGACGTCGAGCACACAGATGGTGGTGCTCTCCGCGCCGGTTCCGGTGGTGGTGGGGACCGCGACCAGCGGCTTGAGCGATTTCGCGGGCGCCAGCGCCCTGCCCACCGGCGCGTTGATGTAGTCCATCAGCTCGCCGGGGTTGGTGCTCAGCAGGTTGACGGCCTTGGCGGTGTCGATGCTGGAGCCGCCGCCCACCGCGACGAAGGCGTCCCACGGGCCCGACGCCAGCGCATGGTCGACCGCCTCCCGCAGGCTGACGTCGGTGGGCTCCACGTGGACGCCGGCGAAGACGTGGGCTTCGATGCCGAACGCGGACATCCGCTCGGCGATGCGGTGCGGCGCGCCGGTGGCGGCCACCCCGGCGTCGGTGATCACGAGGACCCGGCGGGCCCCGTGCTGGGCGAGGTCGTAGCCGATCTCGTCGGATGCTCCCGGCCCGAACTTCAGCGCCGGGGCGCCGTAGGTGAAAACGGATTCGGGTCCGGCCGGAGCGGTGGTGCTCATACGCGTCCCTCCTGGGGATCGGTTGGGTCCCAGCGACGCGGCGAAACGGTACCGGAGCGCCGGCCGGGACCCGGACGATCAGGCGTAGAAGCCGCTGGGGGCGAGCCGCATCGAGCGCAGCTGCTCGGCGTCGTGGCCGAAGACTACGGTGGCGTCCGACTGCTCGGCGATGCCGCGGAGCTTCTCCACCGAGCCGTACCAGGCGGTCAGATCGTTGACGATGGCGGCGGGGGTGGCCGGCGGGCCGTAGGAGTCCCCCATATAGACGGCGTCCGAGGTGAAGAGCATGGTCCCGGTCTCCGGCAGTTCGACCTTCATCGCCATGGTGCCGGGGGTGTGCCCGGGAGCCTCGATGAGGGTGACGCCGGGCAGGATCTCGGTGTCGCCGCTGACGGTGTCGAAGTCACACGCCGCGTAGTCCGCCTTGAGGTGGGCACCGTTGAAGGCGCCGTCGAAGCCGAAGGCGAACTCCTTCTCCTTCTCGTGGCACACCAGCTTCGCGCCGGTGCCGGTGAACATGCCGATGTTCCCGGCGTGGTCGAAGTGCAGATGGGACAGGACCAGGTAGTCGATGTCCTGCGGTTGGACGCCGAGCTGGCCGAGCCGCGCGTCGAGATACTCCTCGTCGCTCACCTGGTCGTAGGGGAAGTACTCCTGCAGACCGGTCGGGGCCCAGCGGGTCTCCCAGTCGCGGGGACAGCTGGTGTCCCACAGCAGGGTTCCCCCAGGGGTCTCCACGAGCACGCAGTGGGTGGTGCAGGAGTACCACTCGGGCGGCCGCTGGTGTTCGGTGCGCGTCCGCATCGTACGGCCGGCCTTGAGCAGCAGCCACGTCAGATCGCAGCTCATCGCTCCGCAGCTCAGTACGTGGACTTTGGTGGCGGTCATGGAGCTTCACCTCCGGTCGGGGAACACATGGGTCGGTCGTCGGGCAGGTCGGTAGTGGTGCGGGGCGAGGGGAGTTCCCCGACTCAGCGATCGGGCTCGGCGTGCGGCTCGCGGCCCCGGGATTCCCGGACGATCAGCGCGCAGACCAGCCCGATCAGCGCCGCTCCCGCCCAGATGGAGGCGATCGGCCACGAGGCCCCGTCGGCCGCGTCGACGAGTGCGCCCGCCACCAGCGGCACGAACCCGGCCACGACACCGCCGAGCTGATAGCCGATCGACGTACCGGTGTAGCGGACGTCCGCGGGGAACAGCTCGGCGTACAGCGCCGCGGTGGGTGCGTACATCCCCGCGTGCGCCACGGCGAGCGCGAGCAGCATGGCCAGCCAGGCGAGGCCCGTCTGCCCGGTCGCCAGCAGCCAGAAGAACGGGAAGGCGAGAACGGCAGTGAACGCGGCGGCGCCCAGGAACACGGGCCGTCGGCCCAGCTTGTCCGACAGCGCGCCGAACCAGGGCACCGTCAGCGCCTCGGCCACCGCCGCGATGAGCATCCCGGTCAGCAGCACACTCCGCGACAGACCGAGGTGGGAGGAGCCGTAGGACAGCACGAACACCGAGACGATGTAGAAGGGGACACCGGCCGAGACATACATGCCGACGGTGAGGGCGATCGCCTTCCCGTGGTGGCGGAACGCCTCCATGGCGGGCACCTTGCGGGCCCGCCCCGCCGCCTTCACCTGGGCGAACGTCTGTGTCTCGGTGATGCGCGAGCGGAGGAACAGCCCGACCGCGATCAACACGATGCTGAGCAGGAAGGGGATGCGCCAGCCCCAGGCGAGGAGGTCGTCATCGGGCAGTGTGGAGACCACCGCGAACACGGTCGAGGAGAGCACCAGCCCCAGTGGCACCCCCATCTGCGGCAGGCTCCCGTAGAAGCCGCGCCGGTCCCGTGGCGAGGACTCCACGACCATGGTCACCGCGCCGCCCCATTCGCCGCCGACGGCGAAGCCCTGGAGGAAGCGCAGCGTGACCAGCAGGATGGGCGCCCAGATGCCGATGGTCCGGTAGCCCGGCAGCAGACCGACGATGACGGTCGCCGCGCCCATCAGGAACAGCGTGAGCATGAGCGCGTTCTTGCGCCCCACGCGGTCCCCGAAGTGACCGAAGATCACTCCGCCGAGCGGACGGGCGATGAAGCCGACCGCGAAGGTGCCGAACGCGGCCAGTGTGCCGGCCGCCGGTGAGAAGTCGGGAAAGAACTCCGTGCCGAAGACCAGTGCCGCGGCGAGGCCGTAGATGTAGAAGTCGTACCACTCGATCGTGGTGCCGATCATGCCGGCCAGGGCCGTTCGGCGGATGGCGGCCGGGGGCAGCTCGGGGGACCGGCCGGCTCTGGCGTCGGCTGCTGTGTCGGTGACGGGAATATGGCTCATGCGGCTGCGCTGCTCTCGTCTGGGGGAGTCGGGGTGAACTCTCTGACCGCGTAAGAGAGTTGGCACCATGCCGCCGTCACACCGCAGGGCACTGCCCGTGACGTACGCGGCCTGGGTGCTGCACAGAAACGCGGCGACGGCGCCGAACTCGGCGGGGTCGCCGTAGCGCCCGGCCGGGATCGTGGCCTTGGACGCGGCCTCGACCTCGTCGAGCGACTGGCCGGTGCGCTGGGCGGCGGCCTCGTCGATCTGCCGGGCGCGCGGGGTGGCGATGCGCCCGGGAAGCAGGGAGTTGACGGTCACGCCGTGGGCGGCGACCTCGGCGGCGAGGGTTTTGAGGTATCCGGCGAGCGCGGCCCGTCCGAGGTTGGACAGCGAAAGGTTCGGCAGGGGCGCCTGCACGCTCGTCGAGCTGATGCTCAGGATGCGGCCCCACCCCTTCTCGACCATGGCGGGCAGGGTGCCCCGCACCAGGATCTCCTGGGGCGTGACCAGCGTGGCGATGGCCTGCGCGACCCCGGCGGTGTCGATGGCGCGGGCCGGTCCGGGAGCGGGACCCGGCCCGTTCAGTACGAGGATGTCGAGATCGCCGACGGCCTCGCGGGCCGCCGTGAGGAGCCGCTCCGCGCCGCCGTCCGCGACCAGGTCACAGCCCACGCCGACCGCGTGGGGCAGCTCGCCCGCCACCTCCTTGGCGCGCTCACCGGAGCGGCCGGTGACCACGACGGTGGCGCCTTCCTCCGCCAGGGCCCGGGCGGTCGCCCGGCCGAGACCGGAGGTGGACGCACAGACGAGAGCGGTTTTGCCTGCCAGACCGAGTTGCATGGCACCTTCTTGTGTCTGAAATATAAGACGCTGTCTAATATGCAAACCAGATGGTGCCCACGTGTGCGGCGCACGTCAAGGCTTGACGCCCGCCGAAACCGCGAGCAAGACTCCGATTTCTCAGACAGCGTCTGATATCTCGTCGTTCGTGGAACGGCCTTCGACACCCGCATATCGAGAGGCATGACAGTGACCGGCACCCAGCCCCAAGCGGCATCCGCAGCCCCCGAGCGGCCTCGTGTGGCGCGGCAGCGACCCCGGTGGACCGAGCTCCGGGAGGTTCTGCAACTGCGCCGGCCGACCCTCAACCCGGTCGAGCGGCGGCTCGGGGCCGCACTGACCATCCGCGATCTCCGCGCGGTGGCGGTGCGCACCACTCCGCGTGCGGTGTTCGACTACGTCGACGGCGCGGCCGACGCGGAGCTGACCGCGCGGCGCAACAGGGCGGCCTTCGCGGCGGTCGAACTCGTGCCGGAGTACCTGTCGCCGGTCGACCATCCGGACTTGTCCACGCGGCTGTTCGGCCGGGAGATCGCGATGCCGCTGATCTTCGCGCCGACCGGCTACACCCGGATGATGCACCACGAGGGTGAGGCGGCGGTCGCGCGCGTGGCCGCCCGCCACGGCCTGCCCTACACCCTGTCCACCGTGGGCACCTCGACTGTCGAGGACGTGGCCGCGGCGGCGCCCGGCGGCGAACACTGGTTCCAGCTCTACCTGACCCGCAACGAGCGCCTCAACACCGAGCTTCTCGACCGCGCGCTCGCGGCCGGGTTCACCACCGTGGTCCTCACCGTCGACACACCGGTGGCGGGCCGGCACCCCAAGGACATGCGCAACGGCCTCACGATCCCGCCCTCGCTCACCCTGCGGACACTCTTCGGGATGGCCCGCTACCCGTCCTGGGCGCTGAACAAGCTGACCACGGCCCCGATCACCTTCGCGTCGCTGAGCGGCATGAGCGGTGTGGGTGGCGTGAGCGGTGTGGATGGCGTGAGCGGCGTGGGTGGCCTGGCCGGCGACACGATCGACGCCGTACGGGTCGCCGACGTCGTCTTCGAACCGACGCTGAGCTACGAGCACCTGGCGTGGCTGCGCGCCCACTGGCCGCACCGGTTGCTGGTCAAGGGGATCCTCAGCCCGCGGGACGCACGCCGGGTCGTCGAGGCGGGCGCGGACGGTGTCATCGTGTCCAACCACGGCGGGCGGCAGCTCGACCGCACGCCGGCCACCCTCACGGTGCTGCCCGAAATACGCGAGGAACTCGGCCCCGACGCCACGGTGATCCTGGACAGCGGTGTCACCCACGGTCAGGACATCCTCGCCGCACGGGCGCTCGGGGCCGACGCGGTCATGATCGGCCGTGCCTATCTGTACGGCCTGATGGCAGGTGGCGAGCGGGGCGTGGAGCGTGCCGTCACGATCCTGCGCGAGGAGTACGCCCGCAGCCTGCAACTGCTCGGTCTGAACGCGAGTGAAGCCATCGCGCGGCATCACCTCCGCAGGCCTTGAGCGGCCGCATGCGCACATGCCGTGAGCGGCCGTATGCGTCGAGCGGTCCGGGGGCAGCGGCCAGGGGACGGGAAAGGGCCCGCCGGGGGGAGCGGCCTTTCCCGGGCCTACGGTCCCTTTCCGCTTCCCGCGCGCACGGCCCCTTTCGCGCGTGCGCCGCGGCCCGGCGTCAGGAGGCCCGCTGGGGAATCCCCAGGGGGTTCGCGTCGCGCAGGGCGGCCGGCAGCAGATGCTGTGGCAGGCCCTGATAGGCGACCGGCCGCAGGAACCGGGAGATGGCCTCGGTCCCCACCGAGGTCGTACCCGGCGCGGTGGTGGCCGGGTAGGGGCCGCCGTGCTGCTGGGCATAGGTGACCGATACGCCCGTGGGCCACTGGTTCCAGAGCACACGTCCGGCCTTGGCGGCCAGGAGCCTGATCAGCTCCGCTGCGATGGCATCGTCGTCCTCGCCCTGGATGGACGCGGTCAGCTGTCCGTCGATGACCTTCGCCACCTCGAGCAGTTCGCTCTCCTCCGCGTACTCCACGACCAGCGCGGCCGGTCCGAACACCTCCCGGACGAGCGCCTCGGGGTCACCGAGCAGTTCCGCCGAGGTCGTGCACAGCACCGTCGGCGACGGATCGGGGGCGGCGTGGTCGCCACTCACCACGACGCGCACCCCGGCCGTGTCGCGCAACTCCCGTACCGCACTGGCGTAGGAGGTCCGGATGCGATCGTTGAGCAACGTCAACGCGTTGCCCGGAACCGCGCCGGGAAGCCGGTCCACCAGCCCGGCCGAGGCCGGGACCAGCAGGATGCCGGGCTTGGTGCAGAACTGTCCGGCGCCGAGGGTGAACGAGCCGACGAACTCCGAGACGATCTCGGGCCCGCGCCGCTCGGCGGCGGCCTCCGTCACGAACACCGGGTTGACGCTGCCGAGTTCACCGAAGAACGGTATGGGCTCCGGACGGCCCGTGGCGAGGTCGAAGAGCGCCCGGCCCGCCTCGATCGATCCGGTGAACGCGCCCGCCTTCACCCGCGGGTCCACGATGGCGGCCCGGCCGGCCTCCGTACCGAAGACCACGTCGAAGAGTCCCTCGGGTGCGCCCGCGGACCGCAGCGCGTGGTGCACCACCTCCGCCGTGGCGGCCGAGAGCCCGGGGTGGCCGGAGTGCGCCTTGACCACGACCGGGCAGCCCGCCGCGAGCGCCGAGGCGGTGTCCCCGCCCGCCACGCTGAACGCGAACGGGAAGTTGCTCGCGGCGAAGACGACCACGGGGCCGAGCGGTTCGAGCACCCGGCGCAGATCGGGCCGCGGGCCCATCGGCCACGCGGGGTCGGCGCGGTCGATCGTGGCCCCGAGATACTCCCCCCGCGTCACCACTTCGGCGAACAGCCGCAGCTGGAACACCGTGCGGACCATTTCGTTCTGCAGCCGGGTCTGCCCCAGGGACGTCTCCTCGTCCGCGATCGCCACGAGCTTCGGCGCGGCCTCTTCGAGCGCGGAGGCGATGGCTTCGAGGTACGGGGCACGGCCGGCCGGCTGGAGGCGGTTCCACTGCTCGAACGCGCCTGCGGCGGCGTCGAGTTTATGCGCCAGGACCTGCGCGTTCGTCGCATCGGTCATCAAGCACGCTCCCTCAGTCGTCCTAAATATGAGACGTAGTCTCAATCTCAAGACACGGTTGCATGCGTCGGCACCCTCGTCAACGTGCTTGACGGCGGCTGAGAGCGGCTCACATACTCAACCCCGCACGACAACCTGTTAGACAACGTCTGAAATTTCGTACCCGGTGATCCGTACACAGTGAGGCGTGGCTCAATGAAGGCAGCAGTACTGCACCGGCCCGGTGCGCCGTTGACCGTCGAGGACGTCGACCTCGACGCCCCCGGACCGGGCGAGGTCACCCTCCGCGTGCTCGCCGCCGGTGTGTGCCACAGCGATCTGCACTACATGAACGGCGATCTCAACGTCCGCCTGCCCGCGGTGCTCGGGCACGAGGGGACCGGCATCGTGGAGCGGGTGGGGGAGGGGGTGACCCGGGTCCGCCCCGGCGACACCGTCATCACCTTGTGGCGTCCGCGGTGCGGCGACTGCGAGTTCTGCACGACCGGCCGCCCCGCCCTGTGTGCGCTCGGCCGGGTGCAGGCGGCCTCCAACGGCCTGCTCGACGGGACGCAGCGGCTGAATCTGAACGGCGAGAAGGTCCACCACCTCATGGGGGTCTCCTGCTTCGCCGAGCAGTGCGTCGTCTCGGAGCGGTCGGTCCTCACGATCGACCCGGACATCCCGCCGGAGATCGCGGCGATCGCCGGATGCGCCGTGGTGACCGGGGCCGGCGCGGCGCTGAACGTCATGAAGGACGCCACCGGAGAGGGTGTCGTGGTCATCGGAGCCGGTGGCGTCGGGCTCAGCGCGGTGATGGGACTGCGCCTCGTCGGCGCCGATCCGATCGTCGCGGTCGACACGGTGGACGCCAAGCTGGAGAAGGCGCTCGAACTGGGTGCCACGCACGCGGTCAACGCCCGTACGCATCGCCTCGCCGACGAACTCACCAGGATCTCGCCGAAACCGATGGCCTGGTCGCTGGACGCGGTCGGCACGCCCCAGACGCTCGCGCAGGCGGTCGAGGTCGTGGGCACCGGCGGGACCGCCGTCGCCGTTGGCCTCGGCAAGGTGGGCGCCACCGCGGCCGTACCCATCAACCCCCTGGTGCAGCAGGAGAAGCGGCTGATCGGCAGTCTCTACGGCTCGGCCAACACACCGGTCGACATCCCCAAACTCGTCGAACTGTTCAAGACCGGCCGCCTGCCGCTCGACAAGCTGCTCGGGGAACAATACGAACTGTCGGCGATCAACGAGGCGTACGCCGCGCTGTCGCAGGGCGCCACCGGCCGTGCTGTGATCATCCCTGGTCACCAGCGCTCGTAGGGCTTTTGGGCTTGTTGGGCTCGTTGGGCTCGCAGGGCTCGTAGGGAGAGACGGATGAGGAAGAACCTGACCGCGGAGCTGGGCCGACGGCTGTGGCTGGCGGGCAACGCGGCCACGGCGGACGACGCCGCTGCGGTCGATGCCGCCGCAGTCGACGCCGCCGCGGCCGATCAGCTCGATGACCTCGAAACGGCCTATGCCGTCGAGAGCGTGACCCGCGATCTGGCGATCGCCGCCGGTGGTCGGGTGGTCGGCTACAAGGTCGGCCTCACGGCGCAGCCCGTGCGGGACACCTTCGGCGCCACCGAGCCCGCCGCCGGCCACCTGCTCGCCCACCGGCTGCTGGAGGACGGCGAACCCCTCGCCACGGCCGGGCTGTTCACCCCCATGGCAGAGGTGGAGATCGCGTTCATCCTGGGCGAGGCGCTGCCCGACCCGCAGGTGACCGCGCAGGACGTCCGCAACGCCACCGCCGCGGTCGCACCGGCCTTCGAGATCGTCGACAGCAGGTGGCGCGGCGGCCCGCGGACGCTCCCCATGCTCGTGGCCGACAACACCAACGCGGCCCGCGCGCTGCTGGGGTCCCCGGTGGCACCACCGGCCGGGGCGGACCTGGCGAAGATCACCTCCACGCTGTCGATCGGCTCCCGGACGGTGCCGGGAAGCGCGGCCGCCGTCATGGGCGACCCCGCCGAGGCGGTCGCGTGGCTGGCCCGCCACCTGCTGCGCGGCGGACGGCGGTTGGAAGCCGGGGACATCGTCCTGAGCGGCACCCTGTGCGCCCCGACGCCCATCAGCGCCGGGGACCGGCTGATCGCCGACCTGGGCGAGCTGGGGCGGATCGCCCTCGACGTCAACTGACGAGGGCCGCTTGGGCGGATGGCCGGTGTGCCCAGGCCGGTCGGCTCCGGGCCCGCCTGCGGCGGGCTGTTCCCCTCCCCGCCCCTTCCCGAAACCGGGACTCCGCCCCGGACCCCGAAGCCCCTGGCAGCGGGCAGAGGCGGCCAGGCTGCTCGCCTCCCCGCCTCGTCCCGCGGCATCGATATGCGGCTCCGCCGCGTGGCGGGGTTCTGCGCTGGCCTTCGGGGTCCGGGGGCGAGGTCCGTGGCAACGTGCGGGCGGGCTGCTCCCTACCCCGCCCCTTCCCGAAACTGGGGCTCCGTCCCAGACCCCGGACTCCGGGGGCGAAGCCACTGGTAACGGGCGCGTGCGGCTCGCAGTATCGGTATGTGGCTTCGCCGCGTGGCGGGGTTCTGCGCTGGCCTTCGGGGTCCGGGGGCGAGGCCCGTGGCAACGCGCGGGCGGGCTGCTCCCTACCCCGCCCTTTCCCGAAACTGGGGCTCCGTCCCAGACCCCGGACTCCGGGGGCGAAGCCACTGGTAACGGGCGCGTGCGGCTCGCAGTATCGGTATGCGGCTCCGCCGCGCGGCAGGGTTCCGCCCCAGCCCCCTGGAGGCTAGGGGCGAGGCCCCCGGCCATGGGTATGGGGGGGCGGGCCGCTTCCCGCCCCGTCCGTGCCTGCCCCAGACCCCGGGGTCCAGGGGCGGAGCCCCTGGTATCGGGAAGGGGCGGGGAGGGGAAAGATTCGCCGCACACCCCCCCCGCAGCGCCTCGGGGCCGACCGGCCCGTGCGCGCTTGCGCGCCCCGCGACGTACCGTCAGCGCCGCCAGGCTCAGCGCACCGCGCGGTCGGCGGGCAGGACGCGTGACGTCTCGGCCAGCAGAGCGCGCAGTTGCTGCGCGGACAGCGGGGTGCCCGGGTCCTCGGGGGGCAGGGTCTGCAGCGGGCGGCCGGCCCTGATCTCCTCGCTCATCGTGGCCACGAACTCCTTCAGCGCGTCCTTGTCGGCGTAGTAGGGCGCCACATAAGCCGGGGTCTCCGGCTCGAAACGCCAGCTCTCCGCCAGGGGGCCCGCGTCGACGGTGTCGAAGCCCAGCCGGTCGATGAGGGCGGCGGCGCTCGCCTTCGCCTCCGGGTCGTTGCCGGCGATCGGCAGGGCGGAGCGGTCGGCGGCTCCCGTGGGGCGGGCGAGTGCCGGGATGTGCGCGTCGTTGATGTTGTTGAACGCCTTGATGAGCTTCGCGCCGGTCAGGTGCTTCTGGATGAGTTCGCTCGTGGTGCTCTCGCCCGAGTCGAGCACCGCGAAGTCCCCGTCGCGGAACGGGTAGTAGTTGATCGTGTCGAGCACGACCTTGCCCGCCAGCGCGGCCGCCGGAAGCTGCTGGTAGGGGCTGAGCGGGATGCTCACCACCACCCAGTCGCCCGCCCGGGCCGCCTCCTCGGGCGTCGCGGCCCGGGCGCGCTCCCCGAGTTCCGCGACCGTCTCGGTCAGGGTCTCGGGCCCGCGCGAATTGGACAGGACGACGTCGATACCCGCCGCGATCGCGAGCCGGGCGATCCTCGTGCCGATCCGACCGCTGCCGATGAAGCCAAGTGTTGCCATGGAAGGAGGTCTCCTCATCTGGCGGACCGGTGGTCCGCCGGCGGTTCTGTCTGGGAGCCGGGCTCGGGCGGGAGCAGGCGTGCGGAGGTCAGGGCGGACCTCGCGCGCAATCGCGCACAACCAAACCGGAGCGAGTGCTCCTCTTGAAGGTAACACAACCGGAGCAGGCGCTCCGTAAAAGCCGCTTGTACTCTGAATGCCGTGACCAGCGCCGACCAGTCCACGCCTACGCACCCCCCGGCCACGCAATCCCCGGCTGCGCAGCCCCCGGCCAAGCGCGCCCGCCGGGCGGACGCCGAGCGCAACCGCGCCGCGATCATCGAGGCGGCAGGAGTGGTCTTCGCCGAGCGGGGCGGCACGGTCGACGTCCGGGAGATCGCCCGGCGCAGCGGCGTCGGCATGGGCACGCTCTACCGCCACTTCCCGACCAAGGACGACCTGCTCGCCACGGTCCTGGAGCGGGAGTTCACCTGCTGGCTCACCACCGCCCATCGGGCGGCGGAGGCGACCGAAGATCCCTGGGAGGCCCTGACCGGCTTCTTCGAGCAGACCCTCACCCATCAGGCCCGCAACCGCGCCCTGGTCGAGAGTTACGCCGCCACCGGCGCCCCCTCGCGCGCATGCGCCCAGTACCGCGACGCCTTCATCGACGAGCTGCGCACCCGCTGCCTGAACGCGGGTCTCCTGCGCGCCGGTGTCACCACCGCCGACCTGGTCCTGCTCAGCAGTTCCCTGAGCCAGGTCGTCCAGGCGACCGACGACAGCCACCCCGGCCAGTGGCGCCGCCTGCTCCGTATCTCCCTCGACGGCCTCCGCGCCCGCAACACCGAGCCACTGCCCGAACCCGAACCCGATCCCGAGCCCGGGTCGGCACGCCACGCGGACGCACCCGCGGACGACTGACCGGCCGCCTTGTCTCGCGGAGCCTGTTTCGCAGACCCAGGCGTCTGATATTTTGGACATCGTCTGTTGGTAGGTGTGCTGGGAGGACATCGTGGCGCGACTCACCGCTCCGGCTCTGCGCCGGGGCCTGGACATCCTGGAGCTGCTCGTCGACCAGGATGAGGGGCTGCGGGTTCCGGAGATCACCCAGCACCTCGGCCTGCCCCGTGCCACCACCCACGAACTCGTCAACACCCTGGCCGACCGAGGCTATGTGACCGTCTCCAAGGAGACCGGACGCGTCGCCATAGGGCTCAACGCCCTGCGGCTCGGCGCCGGATACGAGCGCGGGCTCGACCTCGCCACCGTGGGCCGGGAGTGTGCCGGCGAGGTGGCGCGGGCCTGCGGCGAAACGGTCCAGGTGGTCGTACGGGACGGCAGATTCGCGGTGTTCATCGTGCGCATCGACAGCAAGTACTCGGTGCGGCTGGTGTCGCAGGTGGGCAGCCGGCTGCTCGCGTCCTGCACCGCGGGCGGAAAGGCGCTGCTGAGCGCGCTGCCGGCCCAGGAGCTCGATGAGCTGTTCCCCAACGACAAGGCGCTGCAGCAGATGACGTCGAACAGCATCTCCACGCGGAAGCGGCTGCTGGCCGAGGTCGAAGAGGCCCGCGAGCGCGGCTGGACCGAGGAGTACTGCGAGTCCAATGACCACGCGGCCTGTGTCGCCGCCCCGGTGTACGACCGGCTCGGCAACTGCGTGGCGGCCATGAGCATCTCGGTGCCCACCCCGCGGTGGGGCGACGCCGAGAAGGAGCACTACGTCGAGCTGGTCCTCGACGGGGCACGGGCGATGGCCCAGCGCCTCGGAGCGAGCGTGCCGTCGTAAGTACCCCCGAGGTGGCGCGGTCCCGACTCATCACGCAGCGGCGACCGCACCAGCGGGCTCAGCGTTCCAGCATCCGCATCCCCGCCTCGGTGTGGGTGTCGCCGACGGCCGGGGGCAGGCTGGAGAGCCTGGCCAGGACCTCCGTGCTCAGCCGGAGGCGGTCGGCCGCGGTGTTCTCCTCCACGCGGGCCACTCGCTTGGTGCCGGGGATGGGCGCGATGTCATCGCCCTGGGCGAGCAGCCAGGCGAGGGCGACCTGGGCCGGGGTGGCGCCCGCCTCGGCGGCGATGGCCTGGACCTCGTCCGCGAGACGCAGATTGCGCCGGAAGTTCTCGCCGGTGAAGCGCGGGTTGCCGCGCCGGAAGTCGCCTTCCTCGAAGTCGGCCTCGTCACGGACGGTGCCGGTGAGGAAGCCGTGTCCCAGCGGTGAGAACGGGACCAGGCCGATGCCCAGCTCACGCAGCACCGGCAGGACGCGCTCCTCCAGCCCGCGGGTCCACAGCGAGTACTCGGACTGCACCGCGGTGATGGGGTGGACGGCATGGGCGCGGCGGATCGTGTCCGGCCCGGCCTCGGACAGGCCGATATGCCGCACCTTGCCCTCGGCGACCAGCTCCGCCACCGCCCCGACGGTCTCCTCGATGGGGGTGTGGGGGTCGACTCGGTGCTGGTAGTACAGGTCGATGTGGTCGGTGCCCAGCCGTTTCAGCGACCCTTCCACGGCGGTGCGGATGTTGGCCGGGCTGGAGTCGAGGTTCCACGGGCCCGCCCCGGAGTGGGCGATCATGCCGAACTTGGTGGCCAGTACCACCTGATCGCGTCGGCCCTTCAGGGCCTGGCCGAGGAGTTCCTCGTTGATGTAGGGGCCGTAGATCTCCGCGGTGTCGATGAGGGTGACGCCCAGCTCCAGCGCCCGGTGGACGGTGCGGATGGACTCCGCGTCGTCCGTCCCGGCGCCGGTGAGGCCATGGGACATGCCCATCGCACCCAGACCGATACGGGAAACCTCCAGGTCACCCAGGTTGATGTACTTCATCGGTGGTCAGTTCTCCTGATGCTGTGGTCGGTCTGGCGCCGGCTCCGGTTCACGGGCGGATGAGGACCTTCAGGGCCTCGCGGTCGTTCATCGCCCGGTAGCCGTCGGCGATGTCCTCCAGGCCCAGCGTGCGGTCGAAGACACGACCCGGCCGGATCGAGCCGTCGAGGATGTGCGGCATCAGCTCCCCGATATAGGCGCGGGCCGGGGCGACGCCGCCGGTGAGCGTGATGTTGCGCATGAAGTCGCCGAACCCGAACGCGACATCGCTGTACTGCGGGGCGCCGACCCGGCTGATCGTGCCGCCGTCGCGGACCACGCCGAGGCTCTGCACCAGCGCGTCCGTCAGGCCCACGCATTCCAGGACCTTGCGGGTGCCCTCGCCACCGGTCAGCTCACGCACCCGCGCGATGCCCTCCTCGCCGCGCTCGGCCACCACATCGGTGGCGCCGAAGTCGCGGCCCAGAACGGTGCGCGGGGTGTGCCGGCCCATCAGGATGATCTGCTCGGCGCCCTGCAGCCTGGCGGCGATCACGGCCGCCAGGCCCACGGCGCCGTCCCCGACGACGGTGACGCTGTCGCCGCGCTCGACACCGGCGGTGCGGGCCGCGTGGTAGCCGGTGCACATGATGTCGGACAGGGTCAGCAGATCGGGCAGCAGCTCGGAGTCCTCGCCCACCGGCAGCTTCACCAGCGTGCCGTCGGCGTACGGGACGCGCGCGATCTGCCCCTGGCCACCGTCGACGCCGTTCACGCCCCACCGCCCGCCGTGCACACAGGAGGTCTGCAAACCGTCGCGGCAGTACGCACAGGTGTTGTCGGCCCACATGAACGGGGCCACCACCACGTCACCGGGGGCGAGCCCGCGCACCTCGGAGCCGGTCTCCTCGACGACGCCCAGGAACTCGTGGCCCATGCGGCGGGGGGTGTCGGTGTGCGGCAGCGACGTGAAGGGCCACAGGTCGCTGCCGCAGATGCAGGAGAGCACGATCCGCACGACCGCGTCGGTGGGGTTCTGGATCTTCGGGTCGGCGACGTCCTCGACACGTACGTCGTCGGCCGCGTACAGCAGGGTGGCGCGCATGGGCGCAGCTCCTCGATAGGGGGGCGGGATGGTGGAAGGGGGCCGCCAGTGGCGGCGCCGGACCGCTCGACCGTCCTCCGGGCCCAGGAGGCCGGCCGGCGCGACACCATCGAGCCTGCCGCCTCGCGCCCGCGTCAGGCAGGCCGAGCTGTGCGGGGGAGCGGCCAGCGGGGGTGTGACAGGGCCCCCCTCACCGGGCGTGTTCCGGTGGAGGCGGGGAGACACTGGCCCTATGGCACCCGAGCAGCACAGCGGCGGCGAGGAACTGGGGCGCTTCCTGCGCGCCCGCCGCACCCAGACCAGCCCCCAGGCCGCCGGCCTCACCCCGGGGCCCGGGATCCGCCGTACCCCCGGCCTGCGCCGCGAGGAGCTGGCCACCCTCGCCGGGGTCAGCATCGACTACTACACCCGCCTGGAGCGCGGCAAGGAAACCCGCCCCAGCCCCGCCGTGGTCGATGCCCTCGGGCGTGCCCTGCAGCTCGACGACGCCGAGCACCAGCACCTGCGTGACCTGGCCGTCCGCGCCGCCCGCTACGCGCCCAAGCCCGCCCCGGCCCCCAGCCGCACCGTGCGCCCCCACCTGAAGCTGCTGCTGGAAACGGTGCGCCCGAGCCCCGCGTACATCCTCAGCCGCAGCATGGACATCCTCGCGTACAACCCGGGCGGCCTCGCCCTCTACGCCGGCATCGCCGACTGGCCCGTCAAACAGCGCAACCTGGCCCGCTACCTCTTCCTCCACCCCGCCGCCCAGGAGGTCTTCCCCAACTGGGAGAACCAGATCCGCGGCTGCGTCGCCCGGCTGCGCACCCTGGCCGGCACCGACCCCGACGCCCCCGACCTCACCACCCTCGTCGGGGAGCTGCTCCTCAAGAGCCCCGACTTCGCGGGCCTGTGGGAGCGCTACGAGGTCACCGGCCGCAAGCACACCGCCAAGACCTTCCAGCACCCCCACGTCGGCACGATCACCCTCGACTTTCAGGGCATGGCCCTCGAAGGCACTCCCGGCCACCGCATGGGCGTCTACACGGCCGAACCCGGCACCCCGGACCACGACGCCATGCTGCTGCTCGACATGACCGCCACGCCCACCGAGCCACGGCCCTCCGCCTCCGAACACCAGCGCTGACCGGCCGGGCCCGGCGGCGCCGGGCGGCGAGGGGTCACCGGGCAGTCCGGTGGCGGCGTGGCCGGACGTACGCGCGGCTGGGCGCCGAGTAGAGCAGGCCCACACCCGTCCCGGAGCCGACGATGGCGATGATGGCCCGCACCGCGTAATCCGGCTGGTACACCCCGCCCGGGTCCGACAGCCCCCGTATCGCATGCGGGCCCAGATAGAGGAAGAGCAGCGCGGCCGTCACCGACGCCGTGACGCGGGCCGCCCGCCCGCCCTTGCGGATGCGGATGGCGGCACCGATGGTGACGAAGAGCAGCAGATACACGAACTGCGTCAGCTCCGGGTCGTTCACGGCGATCGTGGTACCGATGAAGGCCGAGACGACCAGGAGCACGGCGGCCGCGGTGAGCTGCCCGGGCCGCTGGGCCGGGGCCGGTTCCGGCCAGTTGTCCTCATCCGGTGAGCCGGTCATCGTGCCCTCCTGGCCCGCTGGTCCGCTGGTCCGCGGATCCGGTGGTCCGCTGGTCCGCGGGTCCGCTGGTCCGCTGGTCCGCGGATCCGGTGGTCCGCTGGTCCGCGGGTCCGCTGGTCCGCTGGTCCGCGGATCCGGTGGTCCGCGGGTTCGTTTTGTCCGCCGGTCCGGTGGCCGGGGGTCGGCCGTGCCGGGGTCGTTCGGGCATCGTCCGTCCGGGGTGTCGGGACCCGTCCCGGACCGGACACGCCATCCAACTCATAAGCTGGGAAAGGCCGATGAGCAGTGGCGCCCGGGCATGCTCCGCCTGCGCGGCTCGCTTTGGGGACGGGTCCCGGAGGAGGGCGTGGATCCTGGTGGGCGCCGCTGTACGCGTCGAGAATCGCCCGAACCGAGGAGACCGCCGATGCCCCTCTCCGCCAGCCTCGCGCGCGGAGTCGCGCCCACCACCCCCGGCACTCTGCACGCCCGCACCGTGACCGGCGATCTCAGTGCCCCGCCCCGGCCGGGGCTGACGGTCTGCTTCGGGCGCGGCGAGAAGCCGGACGTGGACCTGGGTGTGGGCGTGGACGACCTCCGGGTGAGCCGGCGGCACGGCGAGCTGACCTACCGCCAGGGCCAGTGGTGGCTGCGGAACACCGGACGGCAGCTCGTCCGGCTGCCGCGCGGCACGATGATGCATCTCAGCAGCGAGCCGATCCCGCTCGACACCGGCTACACCCCGCTGTTCGTCAAGGGTTCCGGCTACCGCGAGCACCTGGTGGAGCTGTATGTGGCGGGCCATGACGACCAGGGGCCGGTGTCGCGGCGGCGCGCCGAGACCCTTCGGCCGGAGATCTGGCCGCTGGACGACGACGAACGGCTGCTGCTGGTCGTCCTCGGTCAGCGGTATCTGCTGTACGAGGAGGATCCGAGACCTCTGACGTACGCCACGGCGGCCAAGCAGCTCAGCTACCTCCGCCCGGGCGCGGGATGGAACGAGCGCAAGATCGAGTACCGGATCGAGGCCGTACGCCGCCGTCTGCGCAACACCGGCTTCCGATACCCGCTGATGCACGACAAATCGCAGGGCCGCCCGGCGGACAACGGGCTGCTGCACAACCTGCTCAAGGGATTGGTGGAGTCCACCACGCTCGTACCGCCCGACCTGGACCTGATCGAGGACGACGACCTCTGGCCCGATCCCGCGCCGGAGTCTTAACACAAGAGCGGGATTCCCGCCGTGCCCGCTTCCGGGACCCGTCCCGGAAACGGCGGCCGACCATGACCATCCACAGGACGGGCCCGCCCGCGCTCAGCAGGGCGCCGAAGTGGCATGACGACGTCTCCATGACCCGTGGGGATGACGGCCGCCTGTCCGCCGAAACGGAAGGAATCCCCATGAGGTGCATGCGCATCGTCGTTCTCGCGGGCATCACCGCGGCCGCGTCGACGGCCGCCCTCGCGCTCCCGGCGCAGGCCGGCATCCCCACCCGCGACGGCCGCACGGCCGCCGAGTGCGAGTACCCCGCCGACGTCCTCGACCTCACCGACTGGAAGCTGACCCTGCCCACCGGCGAGGACGAGGACCCGACCGACATCACCCAGCCCGACCTCGCCACGTTCGCCGCCAAGCCCTGGTTCCAGGCGGATGAGGACTGCGGCGCGGTCCAGTTCCGGGCCCCCGTCGACGGTGTGACCACGGGGGGCTCCAGCTACCCGCGCGCCGAGCTGCGGGAGATGACGGACGACGGGGAGGACGAGGCGAGCTGGTCGACCACCGAGGGCACCCACACGCTCGTGGTCAAGGAGGCGTTCACCGCGCTCCCGAACGACAAGCCGCATCTCGTCGGTGCCCAGATCCACGGCGGGGACGACGACGTCACGGTCTTCCGGCTCGAAGGCAGCAAGCTCTACATCACCGACGGCGACGACACCCACCACCATCTCGTCACCGACGACTATGAGCTGGGCACCGAGTTCGAGGCCAAGTTCGTGGCGCGGAACGGGAAGATCGACGCCTATTACAACGGGGAGCGGGAGACCACGATCTCCTCCGACGACGACAGCAACTACTTCAAGGCAGGGGCCTATACGCAGGCCAATTGCGAGAACTCGGACCCGTGCGACGGCGACAACTACGGCGAGGTCCACATATCCGGCATCAAGGTCACCCATTCCTAGCCACTTCCGGCCGGGGGCGCGGTGCCGGGTCTTCCCGTGGCGGGAGGCCCGGCACCGCGGCGACTCCGGTGCAGCGGTGGGCCGCTGGCATATGGCAGCGGCGGCTGCCCCCGTCGCCTGCGCTTCCGGGCGCCGCAACCTCCACAACGGTGAAGATTTCTGGAGTGGTGGGTGAATTCCCTTCTCAATCGGCCAGGTCCCGTCCGTCGCGGGCACGCTCCGCGCCCCGCGGTTCCTCACGAGCACCGCAAACGGTACGTGTCTCCACGTGTACGCAGTAGGTTCGATCTGCGTGTCCGTAACGGCTGGAGTTCTGGTCTCGTATGGGGGGAGTGTGTCGTGCGGCGGGGGGAGCGAGTGGGCAAGTACCGGCTCACAGAGGGGCCCGTCGAAGGAGGGCGGGGCGCGGTCTGGTTCGCCGTCGACACCGAGCTGGGCCGGTCCGTCGTCCTCAAGCGGGCCCTGCTCGAGGACAACAGCCAGGCCGACTTCGACGAGCTGCTGGCCGAGGCCCGCGCCCTGGCGAAGTTCAGCCATCCGAACGTGGTCACCCTCTACGACGCCGTCCGGGCGGGCAAGGGCAAGAAGGCCACGTTCTGGCTGGTGATGGAGCATGTGACCGGCGGCAGCCTGGACGTCCCGGTGAAGATGGCCCCGGAGCTCGCGGCGCATATCGGCGCGCAGATCGCGGGCGCGCTGGCGGCCCTGCACGAGAAGGGCATCGTGCACTGCGACGTCAAGCCCGGCAACATCGTCATCACCCACGACAGGGTGGCCAAGCTGACCGACTTCGGCGCCGCGTACCGGGTGGACGGCAGTGAGACGATCACGCCCAACGGTCCGGTGAGCCTGACCCCGTTCTTCGCCGCCCCCGAGGCGTTCCGCGGCGCACCCGAGCGCGCGTCCGACGTGTTCTCCCTCGGCGCCACGATGTACTGGCTGGTGACCGGGACTCCGCCGCTGCGCGGCGCCGGGCGGGTGGTCCGGATGGAGGCCCTCAGCCCCCGCGTCGGGCCGCTCGGCGGGGTGCTCACCGCGATGCTCCAGCGCGACCCCGGGGCCCGGCCCACCGCCGCCGAGGCGCTCGGCGCCCTCACCGAACTCGCGGGACCGCCGGAGCGGTTCCCGACGCTCCCGCCGGCCCCGGCGACCACGCGCTATACGGCCACCCTCGCGCACAGCGAGGACCCGGCGGGCGGACCGTGGCGCCGGACGACGACCACCGCGGCCGCCCTCGTCCGGCGCCGCCCGTTACTCACGGCCGGCGCCGCCGCCGTTGTGGCACTGGCCATCTCCGTTCCGTTCATCGTGCTGAGCCTGGGTGGCGAAGCCGAGGACACGGCCGACCCGTCGCCGGCCAGGCCGAGCGGCGCGGGCTTCATCGGCGAACCCCGCACGGCCGACCCCTGCGCCTTGCTGAACACCAATGTGTTCCAGCGGTACGGGGAGGCCCAACTCGACCGCGACCTGGGCAATTTCAACCGCTGTGACGTGGTCCTGAAGGACCGCAGCGAGGAGGTCGTGGACGTCAGGGTGGAGCTCGACGCCGATTCGCTGCCGGAGGGCGTGACGCGCAAGACCACGGGCCGGGTGACCGTCGTGGAGCGCGCCGCCGAGAGCGATCAGTGCGAGCGGGTCATGGCGGTGACCGGCGCTCGCGACAACAGCCTCCGCGTCACCGCGGCCGCGCGAGCGCCCGCTGACGTCAAGGAACCGCTGTGCGAAACCGCCGATCGCGCCACGGGAGTCGCGATCAAGCTGCTCAACCGCGGTGAGATTCCGCGGCGTTCTCCCGGTTTTCCCGCCAATTCGCTGGCACACCTGGACGCATGTACGTTGCTCGACGTCAAGGCGCTGGAGAAGGTGCCCGGAATCGACGCCCGGGAGCCGGAGGTCGGATTCGGCCGCTGGGAGTGCCAGTGGAAGAGCACCACCAGCGAGTACGAGGTGGACTTGCGCTTCGACCAGGGAGACCTGCCGCGCGACAAGAGCGCCCGGTCGACCGAGCTGGGAGACCGCCATCGCCAGGCCATCGTTCTGCCGGAGAACGAGGGCCGGGGGAGCTGCCGCGTCGAGGTGGTCCATCGTGAGTACACCGGCCTGGACCGGGTGCAGGGGACCGAGCGGGTGGCTCTCGTCATCAAGGGGGCGGGGGCCAAGGACCGCTCCTGCGAACTGGCCACCGAGCTCGCCGGTTCGGCCGCCGCCGCGCTGCCGCCCGCCTGAACCTGCGACCGTCCACGGCGGGAGCAGCGAGCGGACCGCGCCTAGGGAAGACGGGCGCGCCAGGTGACGGAGGTCTTCTCCACGCTCGCGGCCAGCCTCTTCGCGGCCGGATCGGCGCCCGCCGAGCGCTGCGCGTGGGCGATCTTCGCCGCCTGGTCGAGGTGTTCGCGCATCGCCGCGAGGAAGAGGGTGTCGAAGGCGGCGCCCTCGGTGCCCTTGATGGTGCGCAGTTCGCCCTCGGTCACCATGCCGGGCATGTCGTGCCCCCGGTGCGGGTTGGTGTCGGGGACGCCCGCTCGGGCGAGCAGTTCTCGTAGTTGGACGAGTTCGCCGCGGTAGGCGGTGGCCACCGGTTTCGCCCACTTCTCCACCCCCGCGTCGGAAGAGTGGCCCGGGACCAGGTCCAGCAGGAGTGTCGCCTGATCGTCCATCGCGATCATCAGCTGGATCCAGCCGATATCGGTGGAGTTGAAGGTCCCCGATGTCGCCTGCCCGCCCGGGGACCGGGCGGCGGGGTGCCGCGCGGCCGACGTCGACCGCCCCTCACGCGGCGGTTTCCCGTCGCCACAGCCGGCGGTGAGCAGCGTGGCGGCGGCGAGCAGCGCCGCCACGGACACCGCGCACCGTGTGACGGTTGCCGCTGTCATGTCGACTCCCCTCGTCTCGCATGGGCGGAGCCCCGGTGACGGGACTCCGCCCACAGCCACGGCGGTGTCGCCCTGCCGGGCCGCGTGGCCGGCCCACTCCCTATCCGTCAGGGACGGCCGTCGGCACCGCACTTGATGATCACGTTGATGCAGTCGCGGACCCGCCGGGCCATCTCGTCCTCGGGCCAGGCGTTGAAGAAGTCACCGTGCATGGTGTACCCGGCCCCCGACGCCAGCTTGAAGCGCGCGGGGTCGCCACTGACCGGGTAGCGGAGCACCTGGCGCAGCTTCGGCACGGCGACTGGGTGCGTGGCCGGGCACTGGCCGCCGACCGGGTAGGCCATGTGGCTCTTGTGGTCGGGGGAGTCCAGGTCCTTGCCGTTCCAGCACTGCGGGAAGTCGAGGTAGGACTCCAGCATCGAGCCGGCCGGGCAGTTCACGAAGTCCTTGGAGGGGTTGACCTCTCCGTGGTGCAGGCAGGACCAGCGTGCGATGGACGTGGGGTCGCCGACCCCGGTGGCCTTGGCGTTGCCCGCCACGATCCGCAGCCCCAGCGGGAGCGGCTTGATGGTGGCGATCACGTCGTCGCGCACGCCTTCACCGAGGTAGTAGAAGGTGGTGCCGGTGGGCTCGACCTCCTTGCCGTTGTCGTAGAGCGTCGGGGTCCAGTACGACGACAGGTCGACGGTCGGGCTGCAGCTGGTCCGGCCCCTCTGCAGGGCGGCCAGATCGGTGCGGGCGTTGGTCGAGTCGTTCCCGAAGAAGCTGTGCATATGGGACGCGCCGGGGAGCCCCGGGAACACGATCGGGTCGTCCGGCAGCCGGTGGGTGAACGGGCACTCGGCGACGAACTCCGCGACGCGCACGGGTGCGTTGGCGCTCCGCGGGCTCGACACCGCGCCCGCCGTGTCGGTGGTGCGCAGATCGGCACGCGCACTGGCCGGGCCGATGGAGAGCAGGGACAGGAGGAGGCCGAGGGCGGCGAGGACGACGCCCGGCCCTCGCCGGCGGCCGAGGAGACGCCGTAAGGGCGGGAAGCGCGGGGGTGTAGGGGACATGACTCTCCTTTCCGTGCACGCACGGAAGAGCGAAAAGAGCGAGGGAGAGCCCAGCGGTGTGGTCACGCGGGGCGGCCGAGAGAGCGCTCTCTCAGGGCGATGCTGCGGACGCTAGAGGTGGCCCACGTCACTGTCAAGAGTCCGCGGCAAGGAGGGTCAAGTGCCCGCGGCAGCTGGTCTGCCGCGCCCGCTCGGTCAGTCCTCGGAACCCGGATCGGTTCGCTCCGCCGAGGGCAGCAGGTGAATGAGCAGCAGCACGATCCCGGAAATCATGAACACGCGCGTGGCGGCCTCCAGGCCGTTCCACTTCTCCGACTGCCACATGGCGAACCACTCGCCGCCGATGCCGATGAACCCGGCACCGAACAGCAGCATCAGCATCAGCAGCCCCACGGTGCTCGCCTGCCGGGCGCGGCGTACGCGGGCTCCGGGCGGACCCGCGAACCACATGGCCGTCGCCGCGAGGAGCACGAGAGCGGCGAGGGTCTCCCAGGCGATGATGGCGACGTAGGCGGTGTCCTGGAGCGCGGTGGAGTCGATGGCCCGCCACATCAGGTCCTCGTCCTTGAACGTGGTGTCCATCGCCAGGACATGGCGTACGAACTGCTGGTTGCTGTCGAAGTCGGTGATGTTCCCGAAGGCGACGAGCGTGATGTACAGCGCGATCGTCCCGGTGAGCACCCCCGAGGTCATCGCGTGGACACGGGGTGAACGTATTCTGCCGGTTCGCTCTGTCACGATGACCTCTGTCTCCCGTTGGATCCCGCCGACCATGAAGCGTGCGAGAGCCGTAGCGTACAACTGACCGGATCACAGCGGTGATGGACGCCGTGCGGCTGCCGAGCGGAGCCGACGGCCGGGAGATGCGGGTCACACGCGGCCATGTCACAGGCGGTCGGGCCGTCTCGTCTCAGGGGTGTAGCCACGGAACGACTTCGGAGGAGCACACCATGGACGCGCGACTGAACTACTCCGCCAGCCAGACCGCCGGCAAGGTCCTGAGGCCTGTCATGGCGGCCGGCAGAGCGGTCAAGGAATCGCCGCTGCCGGTGGCGACGCAGGAGCTGGTGGCGATTCGGGTGAGCCAGATCAACGGCTGCGCCGCCTGCATCGACATGCACACCAAGGAAGCCGCCGCGGCCGGTGAGACCCCGGTGCGGCTGAACCTGGTCGCGGTATGGCGGGAGGCCACCGTCTTCACCGATGCCGAACGGGCCGCGCTGGCACTGGCGGAGGAGGGGACCCGGGTCGCGGACGCGGCCGGTGGGGTCGGCGACGAGGCGTGGGCGAAGGCCGCCGAGCACTATGACGAGGAGCAGCTCACCGCCCTGGTGATCCTGGTCTCCTTCATGAATATGGTGAACCGGCTGAACGTCATCACCCGGCAGCCGGCGGCCGGTGACTACGAGGCCGGGCAGTTCCACTGACCGGCAACGGGCCCAGGGGGAAGGGGGAATCGGCGTGAACAAGGTCGAGGAGTTCGAGGAGCTGCGGCCGCTGCTGTTCTCGATCGCCTATCGGATCCTGGGCAGTGTGAGTGAGGCCGAGGACGCGGTGCAGGAGACCTGGCTGCGCTTCGACGGCTCGACGACCCGGCCCACGTCGACCAAGGCCTATCTGTCGGCCACGGTGACGCGCATCTCGATCGATGTGCTGCGCTCCGCGCGGGTGCGACGGGAGGAGTACGTGGGCCCGTGGTTCCCCGAGCCGCTGCTCAGCGATCCGTATCAGGATCCGGCCCGGGCGGTGGAGCTGGCCGACTCGGTGTCGATGGCGGCCCTGTTGCTGCTGGAGCGGCTCAGCCCGCTGGAGCGGGCGGTGTTCGTGCTGCGGGAGGTGTTCGCCTTCGGGTTCGACGAGGTCGCCACGGCGGTGGGCCGGTCGGAGGCGGCCTGCCGCCAGTTGCTGGTGCGGGCGCGGCGGCATATGGCGGCCGGGCGGCCGCGGTTCGAGGCGGACCGGCGGGAGCGGCAGCAGCTGGCCACGCGGTTCTTCGACGCGCTGAAGGACGGCGACGTGGGCGCGCTGCGCAACCTGCTGGCCGCCGACGTGCAACTGGTCGGGGACGGCGGTGGCAAGGCCCCGCAACTGGCCAAGGCCGTCATGGGCGCGGAGAACGTGGCCCGGCTGCTGGGCACGGTCTTCCCCTGGCTGCTGCGGATCGATGTGTCGTTCGAGCTCCATGAGGTCAACGGCCAGCCCGGCGCGGTCTTCCGCGAGCGGGACGGCAAGGTGCTCCAGGCCCTGGTGCTCGATGTGCTCGACGGGCAGATCCAGGCCATCCGGGCGGTGATCAATCCCGACAAGCTCGGCCACCTCGGGCCGGTCGGCGACGCCTGGGCCGTCGACCGCGAGGTGAGGCAGGCCCGTCGGCGGCCGAACCGACTCCGGGACGCGGTCTCCCACCCCGTGACCGGTCCGACACCCTGATCGTTCGACGATCTTGATACTCTCGGGGAGCCAGTCGTGCCACATCCGAGGCCAGGGAATCCGGTGTGAATCCGGAGCTGACGCGCAGCGGTGAGGGGGACGGGCGGGGCATGTGACACCACTGGGAGGAGTCCGTGACGGCCGCGAGGCCGCCGCGAACGAGCACCGGGAAGGGGCCCCGTCCGGACGAACCCGAGTCCGAAGACCTGCTGGCACCTCCGCGCCCCGTGCGGGGAGGACGTCCGTAGGCCAGGCTCCGCGTACGAGCCCCGACAACCGAGGCATGCCCGTGCTCCGCTCTGCCCGCCGTACCGCGGCCCTCCTGCTCGCCCCCGCCCTCCTGCTCACCGCGTGCGGTGGCTCCGGCCACGAGGGCTCGGACGCCACGAAGCCCGCCGGTGCCGGCTATCCGCGCACCATCGACAACTGCGGCCACAAGGTCACGGTGAAGTCCGCCCCGAAGCGGGCCCTCTCCCTCAACCAGGGCACGACGGAGATCCTGCTCTCCCTCGGCCTCGCCGACCGCATGGCCGGCACCGCCACCTGGACCGACCCGGTGATGAAGGGCCTGGAGAAGGCCAACGCGACGGTGCCGCGCCTGGCGGACAACATGCCGTCCTTCGAGAAGGCCCTGGACACCGAACCCGACTTCGTCACCGCCTCGTTCGTCTCCACCCTCGGCAAGGGCGGCGTGGCCACCCGTGAGCAGTTCGAGAAGCTGGGCGTGCCCACGTATGTTTCGCCGTCCGACTGCGCGGCGGGCCGCGACCCCGACAGCGGTGGCGACGGCTCCCGCGGCAAGCCACTCACCCTGGACACCGTCTACGGCGAGATACGCGACCTGGCCCGCGCGTTCGGCGTCGACGAGCGGGGCGAGAAGCTCATCGCACGGTTGAAGCAGCGGGTGCGGACGGCCACCGAGGGACTGGACGCCCCCGGCGTCTCCCTCATGTACTGGTTCGCCAACGCCCAGTCGCCCTACCTCGGCGGCTGCTGCGGCGCGCCGGGCGCCATCACCCGGGCCGTCGGGGCGAAGAACGCCTTCTCCGACACCCACGACGAATGGCCGCAGATCAACTGGGAGACCGTGGCCGACCGCGACCCGGACGTCATCGTCCTCGGCGATCTCACGCGCAGGCAGCAGACCGCGGAGAACGCCAAGGCCAAGATCCGTTTCCTGGAGACCAACGCCGCCACCCGCAATCTCACCGCCGTGAAGAAGAAGCGGTACGTCCTGCTGAGCGGGCAGGCCATGAACCCGTCCATCCGCACCGTCGAAGGGGTCGAGCAGGTCGCCGCCGGGCTGCGCCACTTCGGACTCGCCACATGAGCACCCGCCTCCTGCTGCTGATCGCGGGAGGGCCGGCCGCGCTGTTGGCGTCGATCGCCGTCGCCGTGACCATCGGTCCCGCCGACATCTCCACGGCCGACGTCTGGGCGGCGGTCACCGCCCATCTCGGCCTGGGCGAGGGCACGTTGCCACCGCTGCGCGACGGCATCGTGTGGAACCTGCGCATGCCCCGCACCCTGCTCGCCGCGGTGTGCGGGGCGGGGCTGGCCCTCTGCGGGGCCGTGATGCAGTCCCTGCTGCGCAATCCGCTGGCCGACCCCTTCGTCCTGGGGGTGTCCTCCGGCGCCTCCACCGGCGCCGTCGCCGTGGTCGTCCTCGGCGTCGGCGGTGGGGCCGTGTCGCTGTCGGCCGGCGCGTTCATCGGCGCGCTGCTCTCCTTCGGCCTGGTCCTGGCACTCAGCCACAGCCTCGGCGGCAGCACCGACCGGGTGGTGCTGTCCGGGGTGGCGGCCATGCAACTGTTCTCCGCGCTGACCTCGTTCACCGTCCTCACCTCCGCGGACGCCGACACCACCCGCGCCGTGCTGTTCTGGCTCCTCGGCTCGCTCACCGGCGCCGGCTGGAGCGATGTGCTGCTGTGCGCCGTCGTCCTGGCCGCCGTTCTCCTGGTCTGTCTCGGACACGCCCGCACCCTGGACGCGTTCGCCTTCGGGGAGGAGGCCGCGGCGGCGCTCGGCGTCCACGTGGCCCGCACCCGCCTCGTGCTGCTGTGCGCGACCGCGCTGCTCACCGCGACCCTGGTCAGCTCCGCCGGGGCCATCGGCTTCGTCGGTCTGGTCCTCCCGCACGCCACCCGCGCCCTCACCGGGTCCGGCCACGCCCGCCTGCTGCCGGTCACCGCACTGGCCGGAGCCATCTTCCTGGTGTGGGTGGACACCGCCGCCCGCACCGTGATCGACCCCCAGGAGGTCCCGGTGGGCGTGGTGACGTCCCTCATCGGCGTACCGGCCTTCGTCGCCGTGCTCTACCGCGGCCGGAGGAAGACATGACCGCCTCCCCTCCACCCGCCACCGCGGAGGCCGCACCCGGACTCCGCGCGGACCGCGTCAGCCGCCGCGCCGACGGCCGGCTCATCGTCGACGGCGTCACCCTCACCTTGCGCCCCGGCGAGACGGTGGGCCTGCTCGGCCCCAACGGCTCCGGGAAATCCACCCTGCTGCGGCTGCTCGCCGGCATCCTCGCCCCCTCCGCCGGAGTCGTCACCCTGGACGGCCGCGCACTGCCGCGGGTCGGCCGCCGCGCCACGGCCCGCCGTATCGCCACCGTCGAACAGCACGCCCACACCCAGACCGAACTGACCGTCCGCGAGGTCGTGGCCCTGGGCCGCATCCCGCACCGGCGCGCCTGGTCGTCGTCCACCGCCACGGACACCCGGGCCGTCGACGCCGCCCTGGAGCGCACCGCGCTGACCGGCCGGGCCGACCAGTCGTGGCACACCCTCTCCGGTGGCGAACGCCAGCGCGCCCAGATCGCCCGGGCCCTCGCCCAGGAACCGTACGAGCTGCTGCTCGACGAGCCGACCAACCACCTCGACATCCAGCACCAGCTCGATCTGCTCGACCTCGTCGTCGGTCTGCCGATCGCCACCGTGATCGCCCTCCACGACCTCAACCTCGCCGCGATGTACTGCGACCGCCTGCTCGTCCTCCGCGAGGGACACGTCGTGGCCGAGGGCACCCCCGGCCACGTGCTGACCCCGTCCCTCATCAAGCAGGTCTACGACGTCCGGGCCGATGTCACCCACGAACCGGGCCACCCGGTCATCCGCTTTCTGCGCCGCACACCGAAGCCGTGAGGCGGTGGACGGTATCCTGCCGAGCGGTTGCATGAACGACGGCGGCTGGACGGTTTCTGGCGCGCTTTACCACTAGGCGGCTCTGGAAGGATCCACCACGTGAGCGATGCCGCGAACACCCCGCCCCCCGACGACGCCCCGATCCGGGTGCTGATCGCGGATGACCAGGCGATGGTGCGCACCGGATTCCGGCTGATCCTCGGCTCCCAGCCCGGCATCGAGGTGGTGGGCGAGGCCGCCGATGGCTCCGAATGCGTGGAGCTGGCCCGGCGGCACCGCCCCGATGTGTGCCTGGTCGACATCCGTATGCCGAAGCTGGACGGCCTGGAGGTGACCCGGCTGCTGGCCGGACCCGGAGTGGCGGAGCCGCTGCGGGTCGTCGTGGTCACCACCTTCGACCAGGACGATTACGTGCACACCGCGATCCGCAACGGCGCCTGCGGTTTCCTGCTCAAGGACGCCGGTCCCGAACTCCTGGTGGAGGCGGTGCGGTCGGCCGCGCGCGGTGGCGCGCTGGTGTCTCCCGCGATCACCGTGCGTCTGCTGCGGCAGTGGGCGAGCCGGCCCGGCGCCGTCACCGGGGCGAACCGGCTGACCGGCCGGGAGCTGGATGTCGCCCGGCTGGTGGCGGTGGGCCGGACCAATCAGGAGATCAGCGCCGAACTGCACCTGTCGCTGTCCACGGTGAAAACCCACCTCGGCAACATCCAGACCAAGCTCGCCGTCCGCAACCGCGTGGAGATCGCGGCCTGGGCCTGGGACACCGGAGCGGTGCGCAACCGCTAGTGCTCTGACCGGGAAGGTTCGCCGGGTCGACGGTTCCAGCGGTTGGATGTGCGGTGATATCCGTTCCGACCGCTGGGGGGGGGTGTGGTGGCAGAGCCTGTCCGTGTGCGCAGGTTGACCGACCAAGAGGGGCAGAAGCTGCAGCAGATCGTGCGCCGGGGCAGCACCAGTTCGGTGCGGTACCGGCGCGCGATGATGCTGCTGGCCTCGGCCGGCGGGAACCGGGTCCCGGTGATCGCGAAGCTGGTGCAGGCCGACGAGGACACCGTCCGGGACGTGATCCACCGGTTCAACGAGATCGGCCTGGCCTGTCTGGACCCTCGGTGGGCGGGAGGCCGTCCCCGCCTGCTCAGTCCTGACGACGAGGACTTCGTCGTCCAGACGGCCACCACTCGCCCGGCCAGGCTGGGCCAGCCGTTCACTCGCTGGTCCGTCCGCAAACTCGCCGCCTACCTGCGGAAAGTGCATGGCCGCCTGATCCGCATAGGTCGCGAGGCGTTACGGTGCCTGCTCGCCCGTCGTGGCGTCACCTTCCAGCGCACCAAGACGTGGAAGGAATCGCCCGACCCTGAGCGCGATGCCAAGCTCGACCGCATCGAGGAGGTGCTGGAACGCTTCCCGGACCGCGTGTTCGCGTTCGACGAGTTCGGCCCGCTCGGCATCCGCCCCACAGCCGGAGCCGGCTGGGCTCCCGCCGGTCGCCCCGAGCGCCATCCCGCGACTTACCACCGCGCCCACGGGGTGCGGTACTTCCACGGCTGCTACTCGGTCGGCGACGACACCCTGTGGGGCGTCAACCGGGTCAGGAAGAGCGCCGCGAACACCCTGGCCGCGCTGAAATCGATTCGGGCGGCCCGCCCGGACGGCGCCCCCATCTACGTGATCTTGGACAATCTGTCCTTGCACCGAGGCGAGAAGATCCGCAGATGGGCGAAGAAGAACCGGGTCGAGCTGTGCTTCACTCCGACCTACGCGTCCTGGGCCAACCCGATCGAGGCCCACTTCGGGCCGCTGCGGCACTTCACCATCGCCAACTCCCACCACCCGAACCACCCGGTGCAGACCCGGTCGCTGCACGCCTACTTGCGCTGGCGCAACCAGAACGCCAGACATCCCGACGTGCTGGCCGCCCAACGCAGGGAGCGGGCCCGGATCCGCAGCGAGAAGGGCGTCCGCTGGGGCGGACGACCGGCGAAAGCAGCGTGACCTGGCAAACGGCACCAGCAACACTGACACCATGACCGTTGATCGTGAGGCGCTTCACTCCAGCTGGAACCGGACCCGCGGCCACCTCGACGCCCGAGCCCACCTGGCGGGCCAGCCGGACACCGATCTCGCAGCTACGCTTGAGTTCTTGGAGCACAACGAGTTGGAAGTCGCCGTCGACTGCCTGGTCGACGTCGGTGACGACTTCGACCTGCCGCTCGCCTTCTGGCAGCACCTGGACCGAGCAGCCCGTGAGATGCGGCTCTACAGCGACGCGCTGCACAAGCCCCACCTCACAGCTGCCGACCTCTGCCGCCGCCACCTCGCCGCCGCCTCCGAGCGCGAATGACCCACCAACCCGGCGAACCTTCCCGGTCAGAGCACCAGCGTGGAGTCGGTGGAGTCGTCCGCGTCGCCGGCCCGAGGCAAGCACCGGTGGCGGTCGGTCATGAGGTCGAGGCGGGCCAGTGTGCATCCCCGTCGCGGCCCCCGACGTCGGAGGCCCCGCAAGCTGCACGGGGACAAGGGCTACGACTACCCTCACCCGCGGCGATGGCTCGCTTTCCGCGGCATCCGGCACCGCCTCGCCCGCAAGGGCATCGAGTCATCCCGACACCTGGGCCGGCCCCGCTGGGTCGTGGATCCGGCTGCCGACGCCTGCACTGCCGCTACGAGCGCAAGCCGGAACACTTCCTCGCCTTCACCGCCTCGCCGCGACCCTCATATGTCACCGCAGACTGGCCAAGTGACATGACCTCTCAGCACCTCTAGCGCGGTCACAGGTCCTGTGCGGTGGGTTGATGATCGAAAGTAGCGTCCCCATGAGGATCCCGCGGAGCGGGTCTGCAGACTCCGGCGTTGTCAGGGTGTGTCAGGTTCGCAGGCCGCCAGAGGCGGTGAGGCGCTCTCCGGTGACCCATGCGGCGTCGTCGGAGGCGAAGAAGACCGCCGCCCGCGCCAGATCCTCGGGCTGACCGATACGGCCCAGGGGGGTGCGCCCGATCATGTCCGTCTCGGCGTCACTGCCGATGAAGCCGGCCGCGTGGATGCCTTCCGTCTCCACACCGCCAGGGGCCAGGGTGTTCACTCGGATCCCGCGAGGGCCGAGTTCGGCGGCCAGGACTCGCGTCAAGGCATCGACGGCGCCCTTCGTCGCGGCGTACACCGACATCCCCGGCACCGCGCGGGCGCTGTCCAGCGATCCGATGTTGATGATCGACCCGCCGTCGGACCCGAAGTACTTAAGGGCTTCCTGGATCGTGCGGATCGGTCCGGTCACGTTGACGGAAAGCTGACGGTCGATCTCCTGCTGCGTGACGGTCTCCAGCGGCTGTGCGTGATAGACGCCGGCATTGTTGACGAGGATGTCGAACCGGCCGTACGCGTCCACAGCCCTGGCGAAGAGGCGCTCAACATCCGCAGGCACCGACACGTCGCCCTGCACGGCGATCGCGGTCCCCCCTCGCGCCTGGATGTCCTGCACCACCCGCTCGGCGTCGGCGGCACTGGAGGCGTAGTTGACCGCGACCGACGCTCCGGCCGCAGCGAATTCCCGCGCGATGCCCGCCCCGATGCCCTTGGAAGCACCCGTTACGAGCGCGACCTTTCCCGCCAGTCTCGAATCGGCGTTCTTCGGCGATACTCCGTCGCTGCGGCCAACGCCTGTCTGATGTGCCACGATTGCCACTCCCGTCCAAGTTGGTGAGCGTCCGGGTGACGCGGGCCTCCGGGGCAACTGCCCGGGAACTAGACGATGCGTTGTCGAACAGAACCCGCAGGGCGGCCTCGCCGCCACGGGCCCCTCACAGGCACGCCCGTACCGACTCCCGCCCTGATGGCCGCCGCTTTCGGCGGCGGCGATCCACCGGACATGCACCACGGTAGGATCCGCGAGACATAGAGACAAATAGTGTCACTGCATAGCTGAGATTGGCGTTGCCTATGTCGCCGGAAAGTGGAAGCGGATGAACCTGCGGCAATACGAATACGCTCTGGCTGTGGCCGAAGAAGGCTCCATGACAGCGGCTGCTGAGCGTCTGCGCGTCACGCAGCCGTCCTTGTCGCAGCAGATCGGCGCTCTGGAAAAGCACCTCGGTGTACAACTGTTCACCCGGACGTCGGGTGGGGTCACAGTGACCATGGCCGGACGCGCCTTCCTCGCCGAGGCAGAGATCGCGACCACCGCGTCCCGCAGAGCCGTCCTGGCTGCCCGTGCCGCCTCCGGGGAACTGGCCGGTGAACTCATCATCGCCGTCCACATGGGCCTGGGAGCACGACAGCTTCCTCTGGCACTGGGCCGGCTCCGCCACCGCCACCCGAAACTCCAGGTCATTCTCCACGAGGAGCCCGATCCAGCGGATATGGAACGGCTGGCCCGCCAGGGAACGCTCGACATGGTTCTCGTCCACCGCATCCCCACCGGCTGCACATTCGACATCCACCCCCTGGGCGAGGAGACCTACGTCGCCGTCCTGCCCGAGGGACACCCGCTCCTCGCCAGCGACAGGGCCCTGCGCATGGCAGACCTTGCGACACAGGGATGGGTGCGCTTCCGCCGCGCCAGCCTGCTCGACGAATACCTCGCCCGCCTGCTCGCCGACGCGGGCATCAGCCCGCCCACGGTGGCCCGAGTGTCACAGATCTCCACCGCCGTGCGACTGGCAGCCCAGGGCTTGGGCGTCACCGTGGTTCCGGCATCGGCCGTGCCCGAAAGCTTCGAACAGCTAGCCCGCCCGTTCCTGCCTTCCCTGACCGAACCCGTCATCGTCGGTACACGCCGCCACCCAGGTTCGGCGGAGGCAGCCGTGCTCGAACACCTCCATCAGCAGAACTGGTGCGGCACCAGCCTCCTCGCCCCGCATACCGCCCTCTGAGCCAAGGGCCTCACTGGTCGTCGGCCGCGTGCTTGTCCCGGAGGGGCCGTAGGCCGCCAGGCAGGTCTGGGAGCTGGAAGGAACGTCTGTTCGGCTCCTGGCAGCACCTGGACCGAGCAGCCCGTGAGATGCGGCTCTACAGCGACGCGCTGCACAAGCCCCACCTCACAGCTGCCGACCTCTGCCGCCGCCACCTCGCCGCCGCCTCCGAGCGCGAATGACCCACCAACCCGGCGAACCTTCCCGGTCAGAGCACTAGCCAGCGGGTCCGTCCGTCATGAGGTGTGCCAGTCGGGGTGGCCGGGCATGGCCGGGAGCTTCGTGGAGTACAGCCAGGAGCGCAGGAAGGGCTCCAGGTCGCGGCCGGCGACGCGGCTCGCCAGACGGATGAAGTCCCCGGTCCCCGCCGTGCTGTCGCGGTGCTCCGCCACCCAGGCCCGCTCGATGCGCTGGAACGTGGCCTCGCCGACCTTCTGCCGCAGCGCGTACAACACCAGCGCACCACCCTGGTAGGCGCCCCAGCCGTAGGGAGCCCTGTCCTTGGGCGTGAAGGCGCCGGGGCGGGGATCGGCGACCGGCCCCTGCTTGCGCAGTTGGGCGGTGGCCTCCCGGTACGCGCTCTTCATGGCGTCGGCCGGATCGGTGCCGCGCGCCTGCTGGTTCCACAGGCCCTCGTAGTAGACGGCGTGGCCCTCGTTGAGCCACAGATCCCGCCACCGGCGGGGAGAGACGCTGTTGCCGAAGTACTCGTGGGAGATCTCGTGCGCGACGATCGCGTCCGAGCCGTTGGTCTCCATACCGTCCTTGGTGAGCTCCTCGTTGGCGAGCAGGGTCAGGGACTGCGTCTCGAGCTCACCGCCCAGAGGCGTGGCGTAGAGGCCGTACGTCCGCAGCGGGAACGGGCCCAGCCGTTGGGTCAGGAAACGCAGCGCCTTGGGCACGACCGCGTCGATCTGCGGCATGAGGTCGTTGACTTCGCCGGTGGGCAGGGCGTGGCGCAGCGTGATTCCGTCCGGTCCCCGCCGCTTGACCACGGTGAAGTGGCCGACGCCGATCTGGATGAGTTCGGGCGCGAGCTTTTGGCGGCTCTCGAACCGGCGGACGGTGTTCGCCCCTTCGCGCCGGGTGGCGGTGAGTTCGCCGTTCGCGATGGCGTTCATCCGCGAGGGTGCGGCGATGGTGATGGTGGTCGGCGCCTTCTGGTCCGGATGGTCGGCGAACGCCGCGATCCGATGGGCGCCCGAGGGCTGGTTGATGGTCTGGACGACCCCCTTCGCCCGCACCATCCCGATCGCCGAGGTGCCGAGTTTCCCGGCCTCCTCAGGGCCCGCCACGGGCGCGCGTACGGTCACCTCCACCGAGAAGTCCCGGCCGTCGGCCACCGGGTCAGCGGGCGTCACGCGCAGCTCCTGACCGGAGCGGGTCCAGGTCGCCTCGTGGCCGTCGACCGTCACCGAACGCACCGTGGTCCCGGTCAGGTCGAGGTCGAAACGGGACAGGGCGTGGGTGGCCCGGCCGCGCAACGTGGTGGTCGCCGTGTAGGTCTTGAGGTCCTCGGCGAAGCGCAGTGCCAGGCCGGTATGGCGCACCGTATAGCCCCCGTTGCCGAGCCCGGGGTGCAGTGTGTCCCCGATTCCGGCGGCTCCGGGCGCGGGGGTGGTACTGGTGCCGCTCTGGGCGGACATCGCGTCGGGGGTGCAGCCGACCACGCCCGTCAGGGCGGTGGCCAGCGCCGTGACGATCCACGGCGTGCGGGTCGAGTGTCGTGTGTGACGAGCCATGAGCCGAGGTTCGCCCGCGAGGCGACCACCCTGGATCCACCGGATAGCGGGTTCCTGACCTCCGGCATCGGCCGAAAGGACGACCGCCGCCGAAGACCGTATGCTCTTGTGCGACCAAGGCGACACCTGCTAATCACTTAACTGGTGTCGAGAGGGAGGGGTGGGTCATGGGCGTGCGGCAGGGATCGGTCGTCCTTCGGCAGCCGCACCGTCCTCGGGCCATCAGCTTCCTGGGCCTGGAGACGATCGGCGGATGGGCGGTGAAGGTGTACGGCATCAGCGCGGCGGCCGAGGGGCCACGCCCCGCGCTGGTGGCCGCGACGGTGGAGATGGCGGCCTCGGTGCTGCCCAGCCCCGCTCGGACGGACAGCCGCTATGGCATCGGGTTCGCCATCGCGCACGACGCGGCGGACTACTGCTTCGCGCTGGTGGACTGGTGGCACGGTGAGCACGAGATTCATCAGCGACTCTTCTCGGCGCCCCGGGAGCGGCCGGAGGCGCTGAGGCCGCATCCGAGCGAGGCCGTCGGCTGCGTCTGGGAGTTGGCCGTCACCGACTTCGAGCGCCGGGCGTGGCTGGGCCATGTGCTCGCCAACCCCGAGGGCCCGGACCCGGATGCCTATCTCGACGCCCACTTCACAGGAAGGGTCTAGTCATGGGGATGACACTGGAGCGGCTGGCGGACTTCGGCGAGGCGTGGCGGCGGAAGGATCTCGATCTGCTGATGGATTTCATGACGGACGACTGTGTGTTCCGTGCGTCCGTCGGCCCGGAGCCGGGCATGACCTTCCGCGGACGAGCCGAGGTGCGCAAGGGGTTTGCCCTCATGCTCGCCTACGACGCGGACCTTGAGCCGCAGGTCGGCGGGGTGGCCTTCATCACCGGAGACCGGGGGGCTTCCCAATGGTCGTACACCGGCACCGATGCCGACGGCGGGGCTCACGACGTACACGGCTGCGACATGTTCGAGTTCGACGGCGATCGGATCCGGGTGAAGGATGCCTACCGGCGGGTCCGCGGAGACATCGGTCGTGTTGCCGCCGACTAGGGCCGAGGACGTCGACGGCCTCCCCGACGGCATCGCGCTGCTCCATCACTTCGCCAACACCGAGGACCTGCGCGGATTCGTCGCACACGGCCGGCGCCTTACGGCGCACGACGATCTCGCCACGCCCGGAGACCTGGAACGCTGGCTGCGGGAGCACGGCCTGCTCGACGGCGACACCCCGGACACCAGGGTCCATCAGGGCCACCTGACCGCGGCCCGCGAACTGCGCACGGCCCTGCGTGCCGCGCTGCGCCAGAGCGGCGAGGACGGCCAGGGTGACGAGGACGGCCGGGATGACGAGGACGGCCGGGATGGCGAGGACGGCCGGGATGGCCAGGGCGGCGCCGCTGCCCCGGTCGGCTACTCCTTCGACGTCACCCTGACCGCGGCGCACGGCGCCCGGCTGACCATCTCCGCCGACCCCGTGCACACCGCCCTCGCGCACCTCGTGATGGCCGCCCTGACCGCCACGGCGAACGGGACCTGGCGCCGGCTCAGGATGTGCCCCGCCCCCGACTGCCAGTGGGTCTTCTACGACAACTCCCGCCCGGGCCGGGCCAGATGGTGCTCGCCACAGCTGTGCGGCAACCGCGCGAAGACCCAGGCGTATCGCCGCCGCCGATCGGGCTGAACCGAGCCGTTGTCACGGTGTGCCGGTGTGCCGGGAGGCGGCCCGCGCGTCCGGTGGATCGGGGCCCGCGCCCCTGGTCCACGGCGGAGCCGCAAGCGCGCGGAGGGCACCGTACCGCGAGGTAGATTGAGGGTGTGGACATGCTGCACCTGCGCTATTTCGTGGCCGTCGCGGAAGAACTCAACTTCTCGCGGGCGGCGCGCAGGCTCCATATGGCGACCTCCCCACTGAGTCAGCGGATCAAGGATCTCGAGCGCGAGCTGGGGCAGGCGCTGTTCGAGCGGACCACCCACCGGGTCGAGCTGACGCCCGCGGGGACGGCTCTGCTGCCGATGGCCCGCGAGGTGCTCGACAGCGTCAATTCGATTCCCTGGCGGCTGAGCGAGGCCGTGCGGCGGTGTCGCACCACGGAGCTGATCGGCATCCCCGCCGGAGTCCACCCGGATCTGCGCGAGCGCGTCCGGCTGCTCGAAGAGGACTGCGATGAGGTCTTCGAGCTGCGGCGCTGGCCCGGCACCTCGGCCGACCTGGTCACCGGGGTGCGCGATGGACGGCTGGCGCTGGCGCTGGCCCGGCTGCCGGTGGCCGACCCGGCGCTGGAGGTCATCCAGGTGATGAGGGAGCGGCTGGGCGCGGCCGTGCCGGCCGACCGGTTCGCCGACCGGACCTCGATCACCCTGGACGATCTCAAGGACTTGTCCTATACGGCCACCCCGTATGACGCGCTGCCCGCGTATTTCGAGGAAATCGATGCGCGGCTGAATCACGCGGGAGTCAAGAAGCGAATTCGGATCAAGACTGCGGACTTTTCCGGTGCGGCCGAGGTGATCTCCACCGGTATCGCCTTTTCGATGACCATGCTTTCCGAAAAGAGCCCGATGCACCGCTACCGGCTGGACAACGTGGTCGTCCTGCCCGTCGATGACTTTGAGCCTTCCCTGGTCACGGGGCTGCTGTTCCGCAGGGACCGGGCGGCGGACGGGGCTGATCTCGCGGGTCTCGTCAGCCGGGCACGTACCATCTTCGCCGACCCGATGTCGGCGTAGAATTCCCCTTCAATTCCTTTCCGGAAAAAGCCCGGAAAACGGTGTGACCGCTGTGGTCATACCGCCTTTCGCCACATGATCATTCCCTGTCCGTGTATCTGCCATTAGGTTCGGTGGTGGAAACGGAAGAACGCGAGACAGGAGTGGTGATGGACACGACGGCCAAGAACCCGGCCGGCCCGTTGGACGGCGTGCGGGTGATCGATCTGTCCACCGTGGTGATGGGGCCGTACGCGGCCCAGATCCTCGGTGACCTCGGTGCGGATGTCATCAAGATCGAGTCCCCGGCCGATGGTGTACGGGTCGGCCCGTACCGCACCACACCGGGCATGACGCCGCTCGCCCTCAACGTCAACCGCAACAAGCGCAGCGTCACCCTGGACCTCAAGCAGGACGCCGGCCGCGAGCGGGCGCTGGAGCTCATCGACACCGCCGATGTGCTGATCACCAACATGCGCCCCGGTGCGCTGGCCCGCCTCGGCCTGGACCATGAGCGGATCGCCGCGCGCAACCCGCGCCTCGTCTACGCCCACGGACAGGGCTTCCGCGGTGGCTCCGACCGGGCGGGCAACGCCGCCTACGACGAGACCGTGCAGGCGGCGTCCGGGCTGGTGGACATGGCGAACCGGGCCATCGGCAGCCCCGTCTACCTGCCGACGATCATCGCCGACAAGGTCTCCGCGCTCACCATCGTCTACTCGGTGCTCGCCGCGCTGGTGCACCGCGACAAGGCCGGGACCGGGCAGTACATCGAGATCCCGATGACCGACACGCTGCTCGCCTTCAACCTGGTCGAGCATCTGGCGGGCCACTCCTTCGAGCCGCCCATCGGCCCCACCGGCTTCCCGCTGTCGATGACCAGGGGACACCGCGCGGTGCGCACCCGGGACGGCCTCGCCTGTGTGATGCCGTACAACCCGCGCAACTTCCGGGACTTCTTCGCCGCCGCGGGCCGCCCCGATCTCGCCGAGGACCCGCGGGTGAACGGCGACACCATCCGCGACGCCGACATCGACCCGCTGACGGAGCTCATCGAGGAGTGCGCGCCGAGCCTGACCACCGCCGAGTGGGAGCGGGTCTGCGCCAAGCACAGCATCCCCATGGCGGCGGTGCTGGAACTGGACCGGGCCGCCGAGGACCCGTACGTCCGCGACGGGCATCTGCTCGATGTGGTGGACCACCCCAGCGAGGGAGCGACCCGCTCGATCGGCATCCCGGTGCGCTTCGCCGCCACCCCCGCCTCCGTACGGCGGCTCGCCCCGCTCCCCGGCGAGCACACGGACGAGGTCCTGCGCGAACTCGCCGACCGCTCCTGAGCGCACCGCGCCGGAACACCTCATCGGGCACGGCGCCGCGCCGGAACACCCCGCCGCGCCCGCACACCCCATCGGACACCACCCAAGGACATCCACCATGGACAACCGTCCCCCGGTGCGGACCGAGAGAATCGGTTCGACCCTGCTCATCACCATCGACCGGCCCACGGCACGCAACGCCGTCAACGCCGCCGTCGCCGCCGGACTCGCCGCCGCCCTCGACACACTGGAGGACGGGAGCGATCTGCGCGCCGGGGTGCTGACCGGCGCCGAGGGCACCTTCAGCGCCGGAATGGACCTCAAGGCCGCGCTGGCCGGTGAGTCACCCGAGGTGCCGGGGCGTGGCTTCGGCGGGCTCACCCAGGCCGCGACCGGTAAGCCCCTGATCGCCGCCGTGGAGGGCTGGGCGCTGGGCGGTGGCTTCGAGCTCGCGCTCGGCTGCGACCTCATCGTGGCGGCCGACGACGCCACCTTCGGCCTGCCGGAGGTCACCCGGGGCCTGGTCGCGGCCGGTGGCGGTGTGATCCGGCTGCCCAAGCGGATCCCGTACCACCTGGCCATGGAGCTGCTGCTGACCGGGGAGACCATCTCCGGTGAGCGGGCCGGCGCGCTCGGCATCGCCAACCGGGTGGTGCCCGCGGGCACGGCCGTCGACACCGCCGTGCACCTCGCCGAACGGCTCGCCGCGAACGCCCCGCTCGCGCTCGCCGCCGTCAAGCGCATCACCCGCGCCGCCGACGGTGTCCCCGAGCCGGACGCCTTCCGCGCGCAGGAGTGGGAGATGGCGGCCCTGAAGTCGTCCGCCGATGTGCGGGAGGGCATGACGGCCTTCGCCGAGCGCCGCGCCCCGCGCTGGCAGGGCAAGTAGCAGAGGCCGGAGAGAGGTCATGAAGGAAGCAGACGTGGCCCGGCGCATCGCGACGCCGCTGGTCAACCCGGCCTACGCACCGGTCGTGCCGCGGTTCACCAACCGTGAGTACCTCAACATCGTGTACCGCACCGACGCCGACGCGCTGCGCGCGGTGGTGCCCGAGCCGCTGGAGATCGGCGAACCGCTGGTGCGCTTCGAGGTCATGCGGATGGGCGATGTGACCGGGTACGGGCCGTACACCGAGTCGGGACAGGCGATCCAGGTCCGCTACGACGGTGAGTGGGGCGAGTACCTGCACGCGATGTACCTGGACAACTTCCCCGCCACCGCCTCCGGCCGCGAGGCGGGGGCGTACCCCAAGACCGTCGGACAGCCCGGGCTGTACGTGGACCACGGCGCCCTCGTCGGTGTCCTGGACTACGGCACCCTCCGGGTGGCGACGGCCACGATGGGCTACAAGCACTACGAGATGGACCCCGAGGAGGCGGCGCGGCAGATCACCGTGCCGACCTATCTCCTCAAGCTGGTTCCGGGATTCGACGGCACGCCCCAGGTGGCGCAGCTCGTCCGTACCGAGATCACCGATGTCGAGGTGAAGGGCGCCTGGACCGGCCCCGCCCGGCTGCAGCTGTTCGAGCATGTGCTGGCCCCGCTGGCGGATCTGCCGGTGCGCGAGGTGATCTCCGCGAGCCACCTCATCACCGATCTGACGCTGGCCCCGGCCACGCCCGTCCATGACTACCTGTCGAACCGGAAGGAGCACATGCGATGAGTGAGTCGTTCGGCACCGCGGCGGTGGTCGGCGCCGGAACCATCGGGCTGTCCTGGGCCGCCCTGTTCGCCGGCCATGGCCTCACGGTGCGGGTCACCGACCCCCGGCCCGACCTCGCCGAGGCAATCGACAATCAACTATCCGTCGCCGCACCGCAGTTGGCCGCACAAGGTCTGGACGTCCGGGGCCTCGCCGACCGGGTCCGGCTCGCCGCCGATGTCACCGAGGCGGTGCGCGGTGCCGATGTCGTGCAGGAGAACGGGCCGGAGGACGTGGCGTTCAAGCAGGAGCTGTTCGCCACCCTGGTCCGCGAGGCGCCCGCCCACGCATTGCTGCTCAGCTCGTCCTCGGCGATTCCCGCCACCGCGTTCACCGGGGACCTCGACGACGCCGGCCGGGTGCTGATCGGCCACCCGTTCAACCCGCCCCATCTGGTGCCGCTGGTGGAGGTGGTGCCCGGTGTGCGCACCGGCGAGGAGGCCGTGGCCCGGGCGGTGGAGTTCTACCGCTCCGTCGGCCGCACCCCCGTCGTCGAGCGCCAGGAGATCCCCGGCTTCGTGGGCAACCGCCTCCAGAACGCGCTCAGCCGCGAGGCCCTCTACCTCGTCGAACAGGGCGTGGTCAGCCCCGCCGACCTGGACACCATCGTGCGGAATTCGCTCGGTCTGCGCTGGTCCACGGTCGGCCCCTTCCTCGGCGCCCACCTCGGCGGAGGGCCCGGCGGCTACCGGCACATGGCCGAGCACATCGGCCCCTCGATGCGGCGGATGTGGGACGGGCTCGGCACCCCCGAGCAGGGCCCGGAACAGACCGAAGCACTCATCGAGGCCGTCGAGCACGCCTACGGCGACCGCTCCTACGCCGAACTCACCGAAGAACGCGACCGCAAGCAGCTCGCCGTGCTGTCCGCACTGCGCCCCCACACCCCCGAGGAGAATGCGCGATGACCACCACACTGCCCACCCCGACCCCCGCCCCGCTGGGCGAAGACCACCCCGCCGAGCTGCTCACCGCCGACTTCTACGGCTACGAGAACCTGCTGCCCGAGGAGGAGCGCAAGCTGCTGCTGAAGGCCAGGACCGCCCTGCGCGACGAGGTGAAGCCCCTGGTCAACGAGTACTGGGCCAAGGGCGAGTTCCCCCGCGAACTCATCGATGTCTTCCGCCGTCTGGGGCTCGCGGGCCTGCCCTACGAGGGTTACGGCGACCCGCTGCCCGCCACCAGCAACCTGCTGGTCGGCATGGTGTCCATGGAGTGCACCCGCACCGACGCGTCGTCGGCCACCTTCTTCGGCGTCCACAGCGGACTGGCCATGTACAGCATCTTCCGCGGTGGTGACCAGCGGCAGCGGGACCGCTGGCTGCCCGCGATGGCCTCGATGGACATCATCGGCGCCTTCGCCATGACCGAGCCGCTCGGCGGCTCCGACGTGGCCGGTGGCATGCGCACCACCGCCCGCTGGGACGGTGAGAACTGGGTGCTCAACGGCGCCAAGCGGTGGATCGGCAATGCCACCTTCGCCGATCTCGTGGTCGTCTGGGCCCGCGACGAGGCCGACAACCAGGTCAAGGGCTTCGTGGTGGAGAAGGGCAGCCCGGGCTTCACCCCGGTCAAGATCGAGAACAAGCTGGCGTTCCGGATCGTGGAGAACGCCGAGATCACCCTGACCGACGTCAAGGTCCCCGAGGCCAACCGGCTCCAGCGCGTCAACTCCTTCCGCGATGTGGCGGAGATCCTCCGTGCCACCCGCGGCGGCGTGGCCTGGCAGGCCCTGGGCGTGATGATCGGCGCCTATGAGCTGGCGCTGGCGTACGCCACCGAGCGCCGGCAGTTCGGGCGCCCGATCGCCGGTTTCCAGCTGGTCCAGGATCTGCTGGTGAAGAGCCTCGGCAACATCACCGCGTGCTGGGGCATGCTGGTACAGCTGGCCCGTCAGCAGGACGCCGGGATCTTCCGCGATGAACACTCCGCGCTCGCGAAGGCGTTCGTCACCTCACGGATGCGCGAGGTCGTGGCCTGGTGCCGGGAGATCTTCGGTGGCAACGGCATCGTGCTGGACTACGACATCGCGCGGTTCTTCGCCGATGCCGAGGCGATCTACTCCTTCGAGGGCACCCGCGAGATGAACACGCTCATCGTGGGCAAGGCCATCACCGGGCAGAGCGCCTTCGTATGATCCGGGCCCGAGCCCGGGACGAGCCACCGCACGCGCCGGACCCCTCGCCAGGGGCCCGGCGCGGCCCGCTCCCCGCGTACGGCTCTGCCGTCGATCTGGCCGTGTGTGCTCCGCATCACGGAAACACCCCCTGTGCTGCGGACAGTTCACGGTATGACGCACACTCCCACCGCCTCCCGCCCCCAGCGGGACACGGCGCCGGGCCCACAGGCCACCGGACTGCCGCGGCGCCTGCGCGGCCACCGCGTACCCCGCTCCGGCCGTACCCCGAAGGCCGCGCTCCGGCGCGACATCCAGGGGCTGCGCGGGCTGGCCGTCACCCTGGTCGTGCTCGCGCACGCGGGAGTCCCGTACGTCACCGGCGGCTACACCGGGGTCGATGTCTTCTTCGTGATCTCCGGATTCCTCATCACCTCGGGCCTGCTCAAGGAGGCCGAACACACCGGATCGCTGTCCCTGCGGCGCTTCTACGCCCGGCGCGCGGTGCGCATCCTCCCGCTCGCGACCCTGGTCGCGCTGGTCACCATGGTGGGCTGCCGGCTCTTCGCCTCGAAGATCCGCTACACCGAGTTCATGCACGACGCGCTGGCCGGCGCCCTGTACGTCATGAACATCGACCTGGCGGTCTCGGGCACCGACTATCTGAACGAGGGCAGCGCGCCATCGCCCTTCCAGCACTTCTGGTCGCTGTCCGTGGAGGAGCAGTTCTACCTCCTGTGGCCCCTCCTGCTGCTCGCCGGCTGGAAGTTCATCCGGCGGCCGGCGTTGCGGGCGCTGCCGCTGGGCGCGCTGTGCCTGGTCTCGTATGTCCAGGGCGTCCAGGTGGCCGAGACCTCGCCGTCGTGGGCGTACTTCGGCCCGCACACCCGGCTGTGGGAACTGGGTGCCGGAAGCCTGCTGGCCTTCGGTGCCGGGGCACTGGCACGGCTTCCCCGTGGCGTGTCCGCCGTCGGCACCTGGCTGGGGCTGTCCGGCATCGCCGCGTCGGCGGTGCTGTACGACGACGACACCCCGTTCCCCGGCCACTTCGCGCTGCTGCCCGTGCTGGGTGCGGCCCTGGTGATCGCGGGCGGGTGCCACCCGTCGGCGTCCGCCGCCTCCCGGCTGCTCGCCGTGCGCCCCGCGACATGGCTGGGCGACCTCTCGTACGGCTGGTATCTGTGGCACTGGCCGCTGCTGCTGATCGGCCCCATGGCGCTGGGACGGCCCGCGGGCACCTGGCCGAACCTCGCGCTGTGCGCCGTCGCCCTGCTGCTGGCATGGGCGAGCCTGCACCTGGTGGAGAACCCGGTCCGGTTCCGCGGCCCGCTGCGCCGAAAGCCCTCGGCGGCGGTGGCCTTCGGCCTCGGCCTGTCGGCCACCGTCGTGTCCGCCGCCCTCGTCGCGGCGTCCTTCCCGCCACCGATCAGCTCCGCCGTCCGCGCGCAGGGGCTGAACGAGACCCTCGCCACCGCACCGGACCCGCGGTCCCGACTCACCGGCCTCATCGCCACGGCCGCCACCGGGCTGCCGCGCAACCTGACACCGCCACTCACCGCCATCAAGAAGAAGCGGTCGGCCGTCTACCGCGACAGCTGCCACGTCAACTACACCGCCACCCGGTCGCCCGAGTGCGTCTACGGGGACCGGACCTCCGACAAGGTCGTCGTCCTCTACGGGGACTCCCACGCCGCTCAGTGGTTCCCGGCACTGGAGAAGCTGAGCCGCCGGTACGGCTGGAAGCTGGTGTCGCTGACCAAGTCGTCCTGCAAGACCGCCGACATCACCATCGTCAACAGTCACCGGCCGTACGAGGCGTGCGACACCTGGCGCGAGGAGGCGCTGAGGCGGATCGAGCGGCTGCACCCGATGCTGGTCGTGGCCTCCTCCTCCGAGGCGGGCACATCGGTGCGGCCCCTGCGGGACCCGCTGCGGGACTGGGCCGCGGGATACGAACGCGTCTACCGGCAACTGGCCCGCGCCGCCGACCAGGTAACCGTCCTGCTCGACAACCCATGGCCGAAGGACGATCCCGTCGAGTGCGCGGCGAGCCGCCCCCTGCGGCTGCGGGGTTGCGAGCCGGACCAGCGCGACGCCATCAAGGACCCCACCCGCCGGGAGGCCAACCGGCAGGGCGCCCGCCGCGCCGGCGCCGCCGTGGTCGATCCGAAGCCGTGGCTGTGCCCCCGGTCGGGCGGGTGTCCGGTGGCCGTGGGCGACACGTTCGTCTACCGCGACGAGAGCCACCTGGCGGAGTCCTACGCCGAGGCGCTGGCTCCGGTGCTGCGGCAGGAGTTGCGGAAACTGGGGGTGACCGGCGACTGAGCGCTCCGCGGGAAGTGCCGCGAGACGCGGTCGTTCATCCGCGGCTGTGCCGTGGCTGGTCGCGCCGACGCGGCGGAGCCGCATGTCGACACAGCCCCGCGCCCCTTCGGGGCGCACCCCAACCGCACCGGACGTCATCGAGGCCGCTTGGGCGCTCAGCGTGTCGGCGGAGGGGCGTGGCGCGGCTTGTAGGGTACGTGCCATGCCGGATGCCACGCCCCGCCCCGAGCCGTTCGCCCCGCGGACCGCACCCGCGGAGCTCGAGGACCTCCGCGCGCGGCTGCGCGCGACCCGCTGGCCGGACGCGCCCGAGGACGCCGGGTGGTCGCTGGGGACCGACCTCGACTACCTCCGCGAGCTGGTCGCCTACTGGGCGGAGGAGTTCGACTGGCCGGCCCAGGAGGCGGCGCTCGCCCGGCTGCCGCGCTTCCGCGTCCGGCTCGGCGGCCTCGGGATCCACTTCGCACACGTCCGGGCCACCGCCCCGGCCGGGCCCGCCCTGCCGCTGGTCCTCAGCCACGGTTGGCCGGACTCGTTCTGGCGCTATGCGAAGGTCATCCCGCTGCTCACCGACCCCGGTGCGCACGGCGCCGACCCCGCCGACGCGTTCGACGTGGTCGTCCCCGACGTGCCGGGCTTCGGCTACTCCGACCGGCCCACCGGCCCGCCGCTGAACTCCATCGCCGTCGCCGGGCTGTGGGCCGAGCTCATGGACGTCCTCGGCTATCAGCGGTTCGGCGCGGCGGGCGGGGACATCGGCAGCCATGTGAGCCGTTACCTCGGGCTCGACCACCCCGACCGGGTGGTGGCCGTGCACCGCATGGACGGCGGCCTGCCCGTCTTCACCGGCGACCCGGCGGACCTCACACCCGAGGAGCGCGCCTGGTTCGAGGACGTCACCTCCTGGAGCGCGGCCGAGGGCGCCTACGCCGCTATCCACCGCACCAAACCGCAGACCGCCGCCTTCGGGCTCACCGATTCACCGGTCGGGCTCGCCGCGTGGATCGTCGAGAAGCTCCGTTCGTGGAGCGACTGCGGCGGTGACATCGAGCGGAGCTTCACCAAGGACGAGATCCTCACCAACGTCACGCTGTACTGGCTCACGGGCACGATCGGCTCGTCGATGCGCATGTATCACGCCAACGCCGCGATCCCGCCCGCGCAGCTCGCCCGCCGGGTCGAGGTGCCGTCCGGCTTCTCGCTCTTCCGCGGCGACATCGTGCGCCCGCCGCGGGCGTGGCTGGAGCGCATGACCAACGCCGTGCGGGTGACCGAGCCCCCGCGCGGCGGACACTTCGCGCCGTTCGAGGAGCCCGAGCTCTACGCGGAGGAGCTGCGCGCCTTCTTCCGCCCCTACCGGGCGGCGGCGACGGACTGAGCCCGGATTCCGCCGCCGCGCCCGGCCACGCCACGCGTCAGGGGACGGGCGCCGGTTCCGGGGCCGGGGTGGCGGCCGGGATCCAGCGCAGATGGACGGTCTGGTCGGCGGGGTCGGACCGGAGCAGGGACAGCCGGGGCCGTACGGCGTCGGTGCGCGCGGCCGGGGGCTTGCGGCGGCCCGCGGCGAACGGCACCGGCCACTCGGCGCCCGGGCCCCGGTACTCCTGCTCGGCCGCCGCGTGCAGCGTCCAGTGCGGGTCGTACAGATGGGCGCGCCCCACGGCGCACAGATCGGCGCGGCCCGCCAGCAGGAGCGAGTTGACGTCGTCGTACGAGGCGATCGCGCCCACCGCGATGACGGCGGTGCCGGTGGCGGCGGCGACCTCATGGCGGATGCGGTCGGCGAACGGGGTCTGGTAGGAGCGGCCGAAGGCGGGGCGCTCGTCCTTGGTGACCTGCCCGGAGGACACGTCGATGGCGTCCGCCCCGTGGGCGATGAACGCGCGGGCGATCTCGACGGCGTCGTGTTCGGTGTTGCCGTCCGGCACCCAGTCGGTGGCGGAGATGCGCACGATCATCGGCCGCTCCGCGGGCCACGCCTCCCGTACGGCGTCGAAGACCTCCAGGGGGAAACGCAGCCGGTTCTCCAGCGGGCCGCCGTAGGCGTCGGTGCGGTGGTTGGCGACCGGCGAGAGGAAGGAGGACAGCAAGTAGCCGTGGGCGCAGTGCAGTTCGAGCAGATCGAAGCCGGCCTCGGCGCCCCGGCGGGCGGCGGCGACGAACTCCGCGGCGATCCGGTCCATCTCGGCGCGGGTGACCTCGCGCGGCACCGCGCAGTCGGGGCCGTACGGCAGCGCGGACGGACCGACGGTCTCCCAGTTGCCCTCCGGCAGCGGCTCGTCCATGCCCTCCCACATCAGCCGGGTCGAGCCCTTGCGGCCCGAGTGGCCGAGCTGGAGGCCGATGCGGGCGGTGCTCCGCTCGTGGACGTAGGACACGATGCGCCGCCAGGAATCGCGCTGCTCGGCGTTCCACAGGCCCGTGCAGCCGGGTGTGATGCGGCCCTCGGGCGAGACGCACACCATCTCGGTCATCACCAGTCCGGCGCCGCCCATGGCCTTGGAGCCGAGGTGGACGAGGTGGAAGTCGCCGGGTACGCCGTCGGCCGCGGAGTACATGTCCATCGGCGAGACGATCACCCGGTTCTTGAGCTCCAGCCGCCCCAGCCGGTAGGGCTGGAACATCGCCGGTGCCACCGTGTCGAGGCCCTGCGCGGCGGCGAAGGCGGCGTCCACCTGGTCGGCGAAGTCGGGGTCGCGGGTGCGCAGGTTGTCGTAGGTGATGCGGCGGGAGCGGGTGAGCAGGTTGAAGCAGAACTGGGTCGGCTCCTGGTGGGCGTACATCCCGATGTTCTCGAACCACTCCAGTGAGCCCTGCGCCGCCCGCTGGGTGGACTCCACGACCGGGCGCCGCTCGGTCTCATAGGCGGTCAACGCCCCCTCGGCGTCAGGATGTTCGTGCAGACAGGCCGCGAGAGCGAGCGCGTCCTCCATCGCCAGTTTGGTGCCCGAGCCGATGGAGAAGTGCGCGGTGTGGGCGGCGTCCCCGATGAGCACGAGGTTGCCGTGGTGCCAGCGCTCGTTGCGTACGGTCGTGAAGTTCAGCCACTTGGAGTTGTTGGCGAACAGCCGGTGGCCGTCCAGCGCGTCGGCGAAGAGCTCGCGGACGCGTGCGACGGCACGCTCGTCGGAGGCGCCCGGTGCGGCACCGGCCCGGTCGGTGGCGTCGAAACCGGCCCGGCGCCAGACGTCCTCGTGCATCTCGACGATGAAGGTGGAGCCGGTGTCGGAGTAGGGGTAGCCGTGCACCTGCATGACCCCCCATTCCGTCTGCTCGACGAAGAACTGGAAGGCCTCGAAGACCCGGTCCGTGCCGAGCCACATGTACGTGCTGTGCCGGCGGTCCAGCGAGGGGCGGAAGACGTCCGCGTGGGCCGCCCGTACCGAGGAGTTGACCCCGTCGGCCCCCACCACCAGGTCGTACGACGCGCGCAGCCGCTCGGTGTCCGGCGCGACGGTCGAGAAGTGCAGGGTGACGCCGAGGTCGCGGCAGCGGTCCTGGAGCAGGCGGAGCAGTTCCTTGCGGCTCATGGCGGCGAAGCCCTGGCCGCCGACGGTGTGGCTCTCGCCCCGGTAGTGGATGTCGATGTCGGTCCAGCGGGCGAAGCGCCGGGCCATGGCCTCGGCGATGGTGGTGTCGGCGTTCTCGATGCCGCCGAGCGTCTCGTCGGAGAAGACGACGCCGAAGCCGAACGTGTCGTCGGGGGCGTTGCGTTCCCAGACGGTGATCTGGTGGGCGGGGTCGAGCTGTTTCATCAGGGCCGCGAAGTACAGCCCGCCGGGACCGCCGCCGATGATCGCGATGTTCACGGGGGTTCCTCTTAACTCTCGGCGACGGCCTCGGTGGCCCGCTCGTCGTCATGGGCCGGGCGCACCTGGCGCAGCAGCTTGAAACGCTGCAGCTTGCCGCTGGTGTTGCGCGGCAGGGCGTCCTGGAACCGCACGTCGCGCGGGTATTTGTAGGGCGCCAGGAGCCGCTTGACGTGATCCTGTATCTCCTTCACCTTGGCCGCGTCGCCGGGCACGCCGTCCCGCAGCACCACGAAGGCGCACACGATCGAGCCGCGCTCCGGGTCGGGGCGGGCCACGACGGCGGATTCCACGACGTCGGGGTGGGTGTCGATGGCGGACTCGACCTCGGGGCCGCCGATGTTGTAGCCGGAGGAGACGATCATGCTGTCGCTGCGGGCGTGGTAGTGGAAGTAGCCCTCCTCGTCCCGGTGGAAGATGTCACCGGTGATGTTCCAGCCCTCCAGGACGTAGTCCCGCTGTCGTTCGCCACCGAGGTAACGGCAGCCGACCGGGCCGATGACACCGAGTCTGCCCGGCTCTCCGGGGCCGAGCTCCGTGCCGTCGGGGCCCAGGATCGTGGCGCGGAAGCCGGGGACCGCCTTTCCCGTGGCGCCGGGCCGGACGGCGTCCCCGGCGGCGGAGATGAAGATGTGCAGCAGCTCGGTGGCGCCGATGCCGTCGACCACCTTCAGGCCGATGCGATCCCTCAGGTCCTCCCAGGTGGCGCGGGGTATGTGCTCGCCCGCCGAGACCCCGATCCGCACCCCGGCCAGCTGCTGTTCCCTGCCCTCGCGCAGGATCGCCCGGTAGGCGGTGGGCGCGGTCGCCAGCACGGTGACACCGTGCCGCCGCACGATCTCCGCGAGCCGCGGGGGCGTGGCGGACTCCGTCAGCAGGGCGCAGGCACCGGCCCGCAGCGGGAAGACGACCAGCATGCCGAGGCCGAAAGTGAAGGCCAGGGGAGCGGTGCAGGCCACCAGATCGTCCGGCACCAGGCCCAGCGTGTGGCGGCCGAAGGTGTTGTCGATGGACAGGATGTCCCGGTGGAAGTGCATGGTGATCTTGGGCGCGCCGGTGGATCCCGAGGTGGGGCCGAGGAGCGCCACGTCGTCGGCGGCGGTGTCCACGTTGGCGAACTCGCCGGACTTGCCCGTGGCCCTGGCCACCAGATCCTCCGGGCCGCCACCGCCGTACCCGACCACCGCCAGCCCGGGCAGCACGGTGTCCCGGACCGTGCGGACCTCGTCGGTGAACCGGTGGTCCACCAGGGCGATCGAGGGCCGGGTGCGTTCGGCGATCGGGGTGAGCTCCCGGGCGCGCAGGGCGGCCATGGTGGTCACCACGACACCACCGGCCTTGAGGACGCCGAGCCAGGCCGCCACGGTCCAGGGGTTGTTGGGGGAGCGCAGCAGGACGCGCTGCCCCGGCACCAGGCCCAGGTCCTCGGTGAGCACCTGGGCGATCTGATTGGCGCGGGTGCGCAGTTCGCCGTAGGTGCACAGTCCGCCGTCCGGGGTGCGCAGGGCGGGGCGGCCGGGGCCGAAGAGCGCGGTGGGGGTGTCGATGAGCTCGGTCGCGGCGTTGAGCCGGTCCGGGTAGCGCAGTTCCGGCGTGGTGAACTCGATCGTCGGCCACAGATGCGCGGGCGGCAGCTGGTCGCGCGTGAAGGTGTCGAGGTGCGCGGAGGGGGAGAGGGAGAGCGGAAGAGTCACGGAAGAGTCCTTCCGGGAGCCCGCCGGGAAGCGCGGCGGGTCAGGTGGGACGGATCAGGCCCTCCTGGACGACGGTTGCCAGGTGGCGGTGATCGCGTGTGAAGAAGCGGCCCGTGCCCAGGCCGCGGCCGGCGTCGGCGGCGACGGCTTCCTGGACGTAGAGCAGCCAGTCGCCCAGTGGCCCCGGACGGTGGAACCACATCGCGTGGTCGAGGCTGGCGGTGACCAGACCGGGCCTGGCCCAGGGCAGGTCGAGCACGCGCAGGACGGGTTCGAGGATGGTGTAGTCGCAGACGTACGCCAGGGCGGCCAGGTCCCGCCCGGCGTCGGTCAGCCCGTCGACCGGGCGGAGCGGGTCGAAGGGCCTCAGCCAGACCGCCTGGTGCGCAACGCGCTCTCCCTCGACGGTGAGGTAGAGCGGGCCGGGGACATGCCGCATGTCGAAGCCGCGACCGCCGGACCAGTACGCCTTGGACTCCTCGGTCATGGACCCGCCGTCGCGCTCCGCGAGGTACTCCGCCGAGCTGGGCAGGGTCTCCGGGCCGGGCACCTCGTCGGCGAACGCGGTGTCGAAGACCGCCCCGGCCTCGCCCGCCGCGAAGCCGGCCAGGCACACGTACAGCGGCTTGCCGTTCTGATAGGCGCGCACCTGCCGGGTGCTGTAGCCGCGCCCGTCGCGCAACACCTCCACCTCGTGGCGCACCTCGGCCCCGATGTCGGCGGGGCGCAGGAAGTAGCTGTGCATCGAGTGCAGTGACTTGCCGTCGGTCACCGACCGCATGGCCGCCGCCGCGGCCTGGGCGACCAGATCGCCGCCGTATGCCTTGGGCCACGGGCAGGGCTGGGTGGTGGCGGTGAAGGCGAGGTCGAAGTGTTCGGGCTGGGTGGGCTTCAGGGTGACGGCGGCGGTGAAGACGGCCGAGGTGGGGGGCGTCCCGGACATCAGCGGTCCAGCCAGTCGCGCAGCTCGGCGTCGGCCACGTCGGGCAGGTTGACCACGATGTTCTCCGGTGTCCGGGTGGTCATCCAGGTCAGCGGCTTGGTGCGGGAGAGGTTGCACTCCACATGCGGCATGAAGGGCGGTACGAAGACCCAGTCGCCCTCCTCCATGTCGACGTAGTCCTCGAACCGCTCGCCGAAGTAGATGCGGGCCCGGCCGGAGAGGACGTAGCCGCCGGTCTCGGCCTCGCCGTGGTGGTGGGTCACCGAGCGGTAGCCGGGTTCATTGCTGACCTTGCCGAACCAGAGGCGGGTGGCCGGGGTGTGCTGGATGCTCACGCCCGAGACGCGGACGGCACCGCCCGAGTCGGCGGTGTTGCCGCTCTCCAGGCCGCCGCGCGTCACCACGGGGGCGACGATGCCGCTGGGCAGCCGGTACATCGAATTGTCGCCTTCGAGGCGGTATTTGCTGAGGTCGGGCTCCATGGTGTCGGCTCCGTTCAGTCGGGGACCAGGATCCGATGTCTCGTGTTTCTCACGGTCGTCATTTAAAGTCAATACACCTGGATGGACCTGCCCGACCGTGGGACAGGACGGAACGCAACCGAGCCGGAGGCCCCATGACCCCCGTCCCCGTGAACCCGACCACCCTGCCGACACCCAGCGGCTACTCACACGGAACACTCGTCGGAAACACGCTCCACCTGGGGGGACAGACCGCCCTCGACGCCGACATGAAGATCGTTCCGGGCGGGATCGTCGAACAGTTCCGGCAGGCGTTCGGCAACCTGCTCACCACGCTGCGCGAGGCCGGCGGACAGCCCGAGGACCTGGTGAGCGTGACCATCTACCTCACCGACATCCCCGGCTACCAGGCGCACGGCAAGGAGATCGGCAAGATCTGGCGCGAACTCGCCGGGCCGGTCTACCCGGCCATGGCGGGCATCGGCTGCACGGCGCTGTGGCAGCCCGAGGCCATGATCGAGATCCTCGGTGTGGCCGTGATCCCGGAGGAACGACTCGTGGCGCCGCACACCGGGGGGTGAGGCGGACCCGTCGGAGCGGGGGGTGGGGTGTCAGCCCCCTCCCGTACGGCCCCGGCGGGCCGGTCGCGCGGTGCGGCGGCGCACCGGGCCCCGTCCGGGAGCAGGTGATCACTCCGCCGCGCCAGGCGTTAGGGTGCCGGTACATGACCGCGCAGACGACAACGGCCACCACCCCAGCGGGCGAGCGGGAGTCCCGCCACGCCCCGCTCATCCTCACGGTCTTCGGCCTCTACGCCCGGGGCGAGCACAACTGGCTCTCGGTCGCCTCGGTGATCAGCCTCATGGCGGACCTCGGCGTGGAGAGCCGGGCCGTGCGGTCCTCGGTCTCCCGGATGAAACGCCGCGATGTGCTGCGCGGCGAGCGCCATGACGGTCTTGCCGGCTACTCGCTCGCCGAGTCCACCCTGCAGACCCTTGCCGAGGGGGACGTACGCATCTTCCGGCAGGCCAGGGCGTCCCGCGAGGACGGCTGGGTCCTCGTGGTGTTCTCCGTGCCCGAGTCCGAGCGCGAGAAGCGGCACGCACTGCGCACCACCCTGACCCGGCTGGGCTTCGGCACCGCCGCGGCGGGCGTCTGGATCGCCCCCGGACACCTGGCGGCCGAGACCCGGCGCACCCTGGAACGCCGGGAACTGTCCGCGTACGTCGACATCTTCACCGGTGACCACTTCGGCTTCGGGGACCTGCGGGAGAAGGTCCGCTCCTGGTGGGACCTGGACGAACTCACCGCCCTGTACGCGGACTTCCTGGACCGCTACCGTCCCGTCCTGGACGCGGTGACACGGCACGAGCCGCCACCGCTGGAGGCGTTCCGTACCTATGCGCCGATGCTGACCCAGTGGCGCCGCATGCCCTACCGCGACCCGGGACTTCCCCTGGAACTCCTCCCGGAGGAGTGGAACGGCGTGGCCGCGGGCGAACTGTTCCACCGGCTCCACACCCTGCTGAGCGCCCCGGCGGCGGCGCACGCCGCGGAGGTCTTCCACGCGGGGTCCTGAGCCGGTGTGGCGCCGGTCGCGCTAGGGCAGCGGCGTGCCCCCGGTGGCGTTGACGATCTCGGCGGTGATGTAGCTGGCCTGCTGCGATGCCAGGAAGACATAGGCGGGGGCCATCTCGGCGGGTTGCGCAGGGCGGTTGAGGGGGCTCTGGCGTCCGAAGGTCGAGGTGTCCGGCAGCGTGGCGGGGATCAGGGGCGTCCACACGGGGCCGGGGGCCACGGCGTTGACGCGGATGCCGCGCTCGGCGAGATTGCCGGCCAGCCCCTGGGTGAACGTGACGATCGCGCCCTTGGTGGTGGCGTAGTCGAGCAGATGCGGGCTGGGTTTGTACGCCTGTACCGAGGTGGTGTTGATGATGCTGCCGCCTTCCGGGATGTGCGGCAGAGCCATCTTGCACAGCCAGAACATGGCGTAGAGGTTGGTGTGCATCACCCGGTCGAACTGCTCGGTCGTGATCTCTTCCAGCCCCTCGGGCCGCGACATCTGGTAGGCGGCGTTGTTGACGAGGATGTCGATCCCGCCGAACGCCTCGACCGCCTTGTCCACCAGCCGTTGACATGCGCTTTCCTCGCGGATGTCGCAGGGGAAGGGGACTGCCCGGCGCCCGGCCGCCTCGATGAGGCGCACCGTTTCCTGAGCGTCCTTCTCCTCCTCGGGCAGATAGCTGAAGCACACGTCGGCGCCTTCCCTGGCGAAGGCGAGAGCGACCGCACGGCCGATCCCCGAATCGGCCCCGGTGATCACGGAGCGCCGGCCCTTCAGCAGCCCGTGGCCTTCGTAGGTGTTCTCGCCATGATCGGGCCGAGGCTCCATCGCCTCCGTCTCGCCGGGATGCGCCTGGTCCTGCTGCGGGAACTCCGGCTGCGGGTGCTGTTCCACCGGATGACGCTGCTCCTGCTGATTCACGGGGGCACCTCCTGGCCATGGACATCGGACGGATCTTCCGGCCCCGGGTCCCCTACGGCCTACCAGGACAAACGCAACCCCACTCGGAAAGACGCCCTGGACACGGCCCATGGACCCCGATCGTCACCCGAAGGCACCACCGGACCATGCCCCGCAGGCGGTGCGGTGTCCGCACCGCCTGCGTGACGTGCCGCTACCCGGTCGCGGCGATGCCCGTCAGGAGCGTTTGTCGATGGTGATGAACGGGTCCCACTGGAAGTACCCCACCAACTTCTGGTCGCTGTCCAGGAGCTGGAAGAAGAAGCGGTAGGTGACCTGGCCGGTCTTCTTGACGTCCGCCTCCCAGTAGTGGTCCTGATAGTCCTGGGTCTCGAAATCCGGCTGGTCGGTGGCCCCGTCCTTCGGGATCGGGTAGGTGCCGTCGCCGATCACGATCCGCGGCTTGCTGATGAGCTGGTCGCCGCTCAGGTACCGGTACAGCAAGGCGCAGTACTCGCTGTTGAGCGACAGCGTGGTCTCGCGCCACCGGATGATGTCCCTGGGGTTGGCCCGGAAGTTCAGCTCGGCCCCGGAGGTGCCGACGACGCGGTCCTGGCGCGTCGTCATGTAGATCAGGGCGTGGTCGACCTGCGTCGGCGCGTCGGGGTTCCGCGACGCGTCGGGGTAGCGCTTGGCGATCGAGACCGCGTCGAACGCGATCATCACGTTGATGAATTCCGACATGTCCCTACTCCTCTTCCAGCTTGTATGCCATCGCCCGCGGGTAGTCGTGCCTCCGCAGGCGGACGCGGACCAGCAGTGGTCCGGCGTTGACGGGGTCGGTGGGGTCGGTGAGGCGGGCCAGCAGCTCGTCCAGGTCGTCGGTGTGCGCGATGCCGACCCCGTGCGCCGGGGTCTTCTCGCCGGCGAAGACCTCCGCGAGGCGGTCGTAGTGCCACGGGTGGAGGACGTTGTAGAAGTCCGCGCCATTGGTGGTGTCCGCGTCGCGCGCGTCCCGGTCCGCGAAGTAGGACGGGTGCACCAGCATCTGCTCGATGCCGTAGAAGTGTCCGTTGTCCATGACGAACACCACCGACCGCAGCCCGAGCCTGGTGTGGGTGGAGATCTCCTGGCAGGTCTCCTGGAAGGCGCCGTCGCCGACGAACACCATCGGGCGGGCGTGGCCCCGCTCCGGGGCGAGCGCGGCGCCGGTGGCCGCGCCGACCGACCAGCCGATGGACAGCCAGCTGATCTGCGACAGGAACCCGCCCGCGGGCAGGGTCAGGTTCATCGACCCGATGAGGGAGAACGCGGCGTCGGAGACGACCGTCCAGTCCTCCCGGGTCTCCCGGCCCAGGAAGTGGTTGATCCGGTCGAACACGCCGTCGTAGGTGAGCCGTTCGCCGGACCGGGACGACGAGCCGGCGGTCCGCAGCGTGGCGCGGTGGTCCTGGAGGCTCGCGGGCCGGTCGTCGGGCGCGCCCTGGTGGGCGTGGGCCTCGGCGTAGTAGTCGCCGGTCAGGCCCCCGGAGCCGTAGCGCGCCACCAGCGCGTCCTGGAGGGCCGGGATCAGCCGGGTGAGCTGGACGTCGGGGAAGTACCGGGTGCCGACGCCGACCCCGCCCTGGGCGGCCATCACCCAGTCCGTGCCGACACACTGCTCCCCGTTGAGGTTCTTCGATGTGGACCAGGCGCCGAGGCCGATCCGGCAGGTGGCCCAGTCCTTGAAGATCCAGTGCACATCCGGGTGGCTGGCCTTGCCGTTGTAGACGCCGTGGAACTGCGGTCCCCGCTCGTCGACGACGGCCTTGGCGCCGACGGTGGTGCAGAACGGCACCCCGGTGGCCTGCGTCAGGTCGGTGAGCTGCCGATCGAGGCGGAACCGCTCGACCTCCTCGCCCGCCCAGACGATCGGGCGGGGCCTGCCGTCCGGGCCGGGATGCTCCTCGATCAGCGCGAGGATCGCGTCGACGGCGCTCGCCAGCATGGTCCGGTTGCGCGCGCTGAACGGCCGCTCGCGGCGCAGCAGCGGCTCCTCGGCCACCGCGCAGGGCTCGTCCCACAGGTCCTCCATGACCTCCAGATAGACGGGCCTGCGCTCGGACAGGCAGGCGGTGAGCGCGGCGTCGATCTGGCCCGGGGCCAGGCCCGGGTTGGAGATGACCTGGGCTTCCACGGTGACCTGCCGGTAGACGTCCAGATTGCTCTCCCGGCGGGGGCTCATATGCGAGGTGAGCAGGCCCAGCGCGCGGTAGTTCTGCCACTGCTCGTACGGCGGGCAGGCGTTGATGGCGACGAGCGGGACGTGTTCCACATAGGCGCCGCCACAGGCGCCCAGCAGGTTGAACGCGCCGACGCTGTAGGTGACCGCGGCCGCGCCGATGCCGTGGAGGCGGGCGTAGGAGTCGGCCGCCTGGCCCGCGCCGCCCTCGGTGGGGGTGCCGACCCACTCGATGTCGCCCTCGGCCCGCAGGACGGTGAGGAACGGGCCGAGGTGGTTGCCGGGCACGCCGAACAGATGGGTGATGCCCAACTCGGCCAGCCGGCGCGCCAGATAGCGGGCGACCGTGCACTCGGGGGTGAGCTCGGTCATCAGCGGCCCCCCTGGCCGGGGCCCGGGGTGGTGACGGGCGGGGCCTGGTGGACGGCGAGGGCGGCGCGGACGGCGCTCTCCAGGGCGCCCTCGATCCAGGCGTGCTTGAGGGAGGTGTGCTCCCCGGCGAAGTGCACGGGGCCTTCGGGGCGGGAGGCGTCCAGGTGGAAGCTGGTCATCTGGTGCGCGGTGTACGTGGCGGCCTCGCCGAAGGCGTACGGATCCCGGGCCCAGCTCTGGGTGGCGCCCCGGCCGGTGAAGAACACCTCGATGCGGCGGCCGTGCAGGGCCTGGAGGTTCCGCAGGGCGTAGACATAGCGCTCCGCCTCCCGCATGGAGTCCCAGCGCGCCGCGTCGTCGGACCAGGAGTAGGAGGCGAGCACCACGCCACCGGTGCTGCCCTCGACCTCGTGCGAGGGGTAGTACATGAACCGGTTGGGGTTGTCGGTGGCCGAGCCCCCGCCGAAGCAGTGGGTGGCGGGGCGGACGGCGGGGCCGCGCAGCGGCATGGTGCTGTTGAACTGCCGCACCTCGTCGGTGACACCGCTGTCCTTGACCGCGGCGCCGAGCAGATCGGCGATGCCCGCCTCGGTGAGCGCGGGGGCGGGCGCGGCGCCACTCTCGCCGCCTCGCTGGTAGTAGTCGTAGAGACCCGGTGAGATGCTCTCCAGCTCGTTGCGCCAGCCGTCCTCGGTGAACTCCCACCACCGGTGGCTGAACTCCAGCAGCACCTTGGTGGCCTGGTCGTAGTGGGTCTCGATGATGGCCCGGCGCTTCTTGTACGACATCGAGGGGACGATCTCCACGAAGCGCAGGGTGGAGAACGGGATGGTGACGATCGCCAGGTCCGCGGTCCACAGCTGGGTCGGGCCCGCCGGATTGTCCTCGGCGACGGTCTGCACGGCCACGCCCCACCCGCCGGGTCCGACGGCGCCGGTGCCGCCTGGGACAAAGTCGCGGCTGGGGTCGTCGTACTCGAGGCGGATCATGCGGTGGCCGAACCGCACCTCGTCGCGCAGGCCCCGGTGGAGGGCGTCGGGCAGCCGCCAACTGCCGCCCGGTATCTCCCAGTAGCGCACGGTGGGGCTGATGTCGGTGTGGCTCAGGAAGCTGTGGAAGAAGGAGAGGTGCAGCCGCGAGGACATGTTCTCCAGCGTTCCGACGGCCTCGATGGCCTCATCGCTGAGCCCGGCGTAGTCGCGCAGGAAGCCGCCCATCGAAGAGCCGTCGAAGTCGTGGATCACCCGCGCCCAGCCCTCGACCCACTGGTCGAACGGCTTGTTGACGCGCTGCCCGTCCACCACGTCGGAGTAGTAGTCCCGCACGCTCTCCAGCGCGTCGTCGACCATGCGCACGGCGGGGGCGCGAACCTCGTCGTCGGTGAGGTGGAAGCCCTCGTTGATCCGTTCCGGGGTGGTGGCGTAGTCGGCGCGCCGCACCTGGACGCGGTTGGCGCGGATCCAGGTGTTGCCGCGCTTGTCGGGTTCGCGGAAGTCGGGGCTGTCGTCGCCGTAGCTCCAGGTGCGGCCCGTGAAGGAGGTGTACGTCACCGGGAGGGCGGGGACATCGGGGCCGCTGCCGGTGGTGGGGTCGATGTCCACGTTGTAGAACTGGCGGCGGCCGAGCCCGAGTTTGTCGACGAGGGCGAGGACGAGCGGATGGAAGTCGGGTAACCGCATGGCGCCCGCCTCGGCGTACTGGGCGGGGTCGTCGAACGGCTGATGGTGCTTGGTGGTGCGGAAGGTCTTGATGCGCCCGCCGACGCGGCCGGTGTTGGCCTCGAGGATGGTGACGTCGTGGCCCGCGTCCTTGAGCAGACGGCCGGCCACGAGGCCGGTGATACCGGCGCCGATGATGAGGATTTTCTTGCGGGGGTGGTGGGTGGGGCCGAGGCGGCCGGTGTCGATCAGGGTATGGAGATATTCGAGTTTGAGGTCGCTGTTGTCCGGCCCGATGAGGAGGAGTTCGCGGGCCAGCTTGAGACACGTCTGCCAGCGGGCACGGGTGGCGGAGTTGTCGCGGGGAGCGTCGGTCATAGCTTGCGATCGTAGATATGAGGAAACGATTTATCGATTCACCGACATGGTAATGCATTGGTAAAGTCCAAAAAGCGGGGCCCGTGCGGCTGACGGAATTTCGACTTGCCGGATTTCCCTGCGGGGACGGCCCGAGACCCGGCTGGGGCGCAAGCTCTACCAGGGGCGGAGGGGGCGGGAGAATGCGGGAACGCCTGCGTCGCGGTGAACTGAGCGGCCATCACATCGACATGTGCAACGGAACCGGATCGGCCACGCCGAAGCGGTGGACGGACGTCGAACTCCTGCCCGATAAAGGCACGGTGGGCGTCGCATCAACACCTGTGGCCGCTCGTGTGTCCTTCAGAAACCCATTTCGGCGGGGCGGGTGGGATATCCGTAGGAGTTTCAGGCCGCCGAGGACATGCCGTAGGAGAAACGAAATGGACGGGTTTCCGGCCCATCGGCCCGCCGGAAACCCGCCCACCTGTCCACTGGGAATTTTCAGTTCGACGTCGTGACCGCCTCCGGATCCGGAGCGCCGTCCCGAACGGCCCCGCCCGGCTCCGCGTCCAGGCTTCGGCGGAAGGTCTCGGGAGCGGCCACCATCGTCGCCGCGGCGACGAGGGCGCCCGCGGCGACCAGGAGCATCAGACTCCAGGACGCCCCGTCGCTCCACACGATCACCGACGTGGCCAGCATCGGGGTGAAACCGCCGAGCACCACACTGCCCGCCTGATAACCGATCGACACTCCGCTGTAGCGGACCCGGGCGGGGAACAACTCGGCGTAGAACGCGGCCAGCGGGCCGAACACCGCACCATGCCCGAAGGCCATGACCACGACCAGGGCCAGACAGATCAGCACCGGCGACCGGGTGTCGACCAGCAGGAAGAACGGTCCCGCGAAGGCCGCCATGAACAGCGCGCCCCCGATGAACACCGGCCGGCGGCCCACCCGGTCGGAGAGCGCGCCCCACAGCGGGATCACCGCGATGTCCACCGCGGCGGCGACCATCACCCCCGTCAGCCCCACCTGCCGTGACAGGTCCAGCTGTTCGGAGAGATAGGTGAGGATGAAGACGGTGAAGATGTAGTAGTTGCCGCCCTCCGCGAACCGGGCACCGACGGCGATCAGCACCTCCTTGGGGTGCCTGCGCACCACGTCGACCAGCGGCCGCCGGGACCGCCCTCCGCTCTCGGTCGCCTGGGCGATCGACTCGGGCTCGGAGATCCGGGAGCGGATGTAGAGGCCGACGGTGGCCAGCAGCGCGCTGGCGAGGAAGGGCAGCCGCCACCCCCACGCCAGGAACCGCTCATCGGGCAGCAGGGATACGGCGCTGAAGACACCGGTGCCCAGCAGCAGCCCCGCCGAGACCCCGGTCTGCGGCCACGCCCCGTACAGACCGCGCCGGCCGCTCGGCGCGTGCTCGACCGCCATGAGCACCGCGCCACCCCATTCGCCGCCGACCGCGAACCCCTGCACCAGGCGCAGGAAGACCAGCAGGGCGGGGGCCCACAGACCGATCTGGGCGTGCGTCGGCAACAGGCCGATCAGGGTGGTGGCCGATCCCATCAGGGTCAGTGTCACCACGAGGGTGGCCTTGCGGCTGACCTTGTCCCCGTAGTGCCCGGCCACGAACCCGCCCAGCGGGCGGGCCAGGAACCCGGCCGCGAAGGTCGCGAAGGCGGCCATGATCCCGGCGGTCGAGCTGACCTGCGGAAAGAACAGCCGGTTGACGACCAGGGCGGCCGCGGTCCCGTAGATCGTGAAGTCGTACCACTCGATCACGCTGCCGATGGTGCTGGACGTCAGTGCCCGCCTGGCCGGGGCCCCTGACGCCGTCGATGCTCCGGAGGGCATGGCTGCCTCCTCCTCTTCCGCGTGGCTCTTCCGCGCGGATGCCGATGGGATGGGTCAGGCGTCGTAGGAGTGGCCGGGGGCCCAACTCAGCGGTCGCCCCGCGTACTTGGCCGCCCGGACGTCGCCGGAGCGGGCGTGGCCCTCGAAGAGTTCGGTGCGCGCCGCCCGGCCGCAGACCTCCCCGAGCAGCGCGCTCGACGCCGGGTCGGTGACCTGCTGGTAGGTGACCGTCTTGAGGTACTTCCCGACCCACAGCCCGCCGGTGTAGCGGGCCGCGCCGCGCGTGGGCAGCACATGGTTGGTACCGATCACCTTGTCCCCGTAGGAGACGCAGGTCCCCTCGCCGAGGAACAGCGCGCCGAAGTTCCGCATGGCGTCCAGGGCCTTGCGGGGCTCGGCCGTGAGGATCTGGACGTGCTCGCTGGCGTAGGAGTCGGCCAGTGCGTACGCCTCGTCGAGGTCGCCGACGACATGGACCTCGCCGTGGTCCTGCCAGGCGGGCCCGGCCAGATCGCGGGTCGGCATGTCCGGCAGGATCTCCTCGATGTGCGCGATGACCTCGCGGCCGATCCGCTCCGAGGTGGTGATCAGCACCGCCGGGGAGTCGGGGCCGTGCTCGGCCTGGCTGAGCAGGTCCACGGCCGCGATGAACGGGTCGGCGTGCTCGTCGGCGACCACCAGGGTCTCGGTCGGCCCGGCGAACAGGTCGATGCCCACCTCGCCGAACAACTGCCGCTTGGCCTCGGCCACATAGGCGTTGCCCGGCCCGGCGAGCAGGTCGACCTTGCCGATGCTCTCGGTGCCCAGGGCCATGGCGGCGATGGCCTGCACCCCGCCCAGCAGATGGATCTCATCGGCCCCGGCCAGATACATGGCCGCGATCGTGGCTTCGGGCACCTCGCCCCGGATGGGCGGTGTGCACGCCACGACCCGGGGCACCCCCGCGGTCTTGGCGGTCACGATGGTCATATGCGCCGAGGCCAGCAGCGGGTAGCGGCCACCGGGCACATAGGCACCGGCCGCGGCGACCGGGATGTGCTTCTGCCCCAGCGAAACGCCCGGCAGGGTCTCCATCTCGAACTCGCCCAGCGAGGCCAACTGCCGCTCCGCGAAGGCGCGCACCTGGCGCTGGACGAAGCGGATGTCCTCCAGCACCTGCTCGGGAACGCGGGCGACGATCTCCTCGATCTCCTCCGCCGTCAGCCGGAAGGACTCCGGCTCCCAGCGGTCGAACCGGGCGGAGTACTCACGGACGGCGACATCGCCGCGGGAGCGGATGTCGGAAATGATCCCGGTGACGGCGTCGATGACCTCCGGGCTGCTGCTGCCGGGCGTGCTCTTCTCGGCGGCGGCGGCTTTCAGGGTCAGGACCATGGCGGAGCCAATCTCTCGGCGCCTCGTCGGCGCGTGGTTACGTATTCATGGGACCGTACGCCTCCGTCATGAATACGTAAACATGCCCCCCGAAGATCTTTTGCTCAGCACCCCTGCGGGCCGCCGATGGGCACGCCGCTAGGATGACTACGTAAACACCCAAAAGCACCGTCGGGACCGGATCCGGCCCCGCGGATCCGGCCCTACGGAGGAGCTGTGGTCACCAGTCAGGACGTGGCCCGGCTGGCCGGAGTGTCACAGGCGACCGTCTCCCGGGTGCTCCAGGGCAGCGCCCGGGTCTCCCCGGAGACCAGGGAACGCGTCCTGACCGCCATGAAACAGGCCGGCTACCACCCCAACGCGGCCGCCAGGGCCATGCGCACCCGGCGCGCGGGCACGATCGGCGTGGTCGTCGCGGACATCACCAACCCCTTCTATCCGCAGCTGCTGGAAGCGGTCGGCGATGAACTCGGCCGCGCGGGGCAGCGGATGACCCTGTGGAACGCCACCGGACCGAGCGAGGCCAGCGCCCTGGAGGCCATCCGCGAAGGCGCGGTGGACGGGCTCCTGTTCACGACGGTCACCGAGATGTCCAAGCCGCTCGAAGAGGCGCTGCAGCGCAACGAGCCCGTGGTGCTGCTCCACCGCGGGCTGGACCACATCGGCTGCGACCAGGTCACCGCCGACAATGTGGCCGGCGGGCGGCTCGCCGCCCGGTACCTGGTGCGGGCCGGACACGAGCGCATCGGTTTTCTGCGCGGACCGCAGTCGGCCAGCACCGCGCTCCACCGGGAGCGCGGCTTCCGCGAGATGCTGGGCGAACTGGGGCGCCCGCTGGCGCCGGAACTGGTGCGGCCGGGGGACTTCTCCCACGACACGGCGCGCGCCGCGATGCGCGAACTGCTCGACCGCCCGCATCCCCCCTCCGCCGTCTTCTGCGCCAACGACCTCACCGCCCTCGGCGCCGTCGACGGCGCGATCTCCCTGGGCGTACGGGTCCCCGAGGACGTCTGGGTGGTTGGGTACGACGACATCGCGATGGCCGCGTGGGAGGCGTACGGCCTGACCACCGTGCGGCAGCCGATCACCGACATGGCGCGGATGGCCGTGCGCATGCTGATCGAGCGGATCGAGGACCGCACGCTGCCCGCCCGGCGCCGGGAGTTCCCGGCCGAGCTGGTGGTCCGGCGGTCCACCGCCCATACGCCCGCGTCCTGAGCCTGGGTTGGGGAACGCCGCCAACGCCGCCGCCCGGGCGCGTGGTGCTCCCGGGCGGGCGGTCTCCGAGGCGTTCGGCTCGGCGGGGCGTCAGGCGTTTCCGCGCGGCGGCCCGTCAGGCGTTTCCGCGTGGCGGGCCGTCAGGCGGTCAGCCCTCCAGGGTGTTCCGCAGGGCGGCGAGACCGTCGGCGTAGATGCCGTGGAAGAGCGCGACCGCTTCGTCCTCGCTGACGTCGGTGGGGGTGAACGTCCCGGACCACTCGACGTGCGAGGCGCCGGACCGGCCGGGGACCTCGCGCACGGTCAGGGTGGACAGGTAGTCGGTCACCGGGAACGGCGCGTCGAGGATGGCGTAGCTGTATGAGCGCGCCGCGTCGTCGAAGGCCACGAGCCGCTCGACGATCACACCGCCCTCCTCGTTGCGCAGATGGCGGACGCGGCCGCCCTCGGACGGGACGCTTTCGGAGATGTACGGCAGCCAGTCGGGCAGCGAGTCGAAGCCGCCGATGAGCTGCCACACCCGCTCGGGTGGTACGGGCAGGTCGAGGGAGGCGGTGGTGGAGGCCATGGAAATGCTCCTGTCGGGGTGGGAGGACGGGAGGGTGGATCAGTCGGTGGGCAGGGGAGCCAGGGGGGAGACCAGTCCGGCGTCGCGCAGCTCGGTCCAGAACGCCGCGGGGACGGTCTCGTCGAGGGCCGCGACGTCCTCGGCGATACGGCTGGGCCGGGTGGCACCCGGGATCACGGCCGCGGTCGCCGGATGGGCGAGGGCGAACTGCAGGGCGGCCGCCTTGACGCTGATGCCGTGCCGCTCGGCGAGCTGCTTGATGCGCGTGACCTTCTCGATGATGTGCGCGGGCGCGTCCTGGTACTCGAAGTGGGTGCCGCCCGCGAGGATGCCGGAGCTGTACGGGCCGCCGACGACGAGGTCGACCCCCTGGTCGACCGCCGTGGGGAGCAGCCGCTGCAGCGCGCGGTCGTGGTCCAGCAGCGTGTAGCGCCCGGCGAGCAGGAACGCGTCCGGCTTCGGCTCGTCCAGGTCGAGGGTGAGCTCCACCGGCTCGACGCGGTTGACGCCGAGTCCCCATGCCTTGATCACGCCCTCGTCGCGCAGCCGCTGCAGTACGCGGAAGGCGCCGGTGCGGGCGGTCTCGTAGACGGCGAGCCAGTTGTCTCCGTGGAAGTCCTGGGCGACGTCGTGGACCCAGACGATGTCGAGCCGGTCGGTGCGCAGGCGCCGCAGGCTGTCCTCGATCGACCGCAGGGTGGCGTCGGCCGTCCACTCGTGCACGATCTTGTTGGGACGGCCGTGTTCGAACAGGCCGCCCTTCTCGCCGAAGTCACGGTCGGCGGGGTCCTCCACCTCGTCGAGGATGACCCGACCCACCTTCGTGCTGAGCACGTACTGGTCGCGGGGGCGCCCGGCGAGCGCGTCGCCGAGGCGTATCTCCGCCAGGCCGGCGCCGTAGAAGGGAGCGGTGTCGTAGTAACGGATGCCGTGGTCCCAGGCGGCGTCTACGGTGGCGGCGGCCTCCTCGGCGGAGACGTCGCGGAACATGCTGCCGAGCGGTGCCGTGCCCAAGCCGAGGCGACCGGGGAGCAGGGACTTGATGGTCATGAAAGGTCCTTGCGAAGAGAGGAGAGGGGGCGGACTCATGGCTTCCGGCCGGTCCGCCGTTCTTGCGTCTTCGACAGTAGGATCGGTACTTCAGACTGTCCAAGACTCTCTTGGATAGAGTTGAGTCCTCGGAGGTCTTACGTGCTTGACCTGCGCCAACTCCGCTACTTCATCGCGGTGGCCGAGACCGAACACGTCGGCCGCGCCGCCGAGCAACTCCACATCTCGCAGTCTCCTCTCAGCCGGCAGATCGCCCAACTGGAGAAGAACCTCGGCCTCACCCTGTTCGAGCGCAGCCAGCAGCGCATCCGGCTCACCCGCGATGGCGCGATCTTCCTCAGCGAGGCCCGGGCCCTGCTGCGCCATGCCGACCGGCTGGAGAACCTGGGCCGCCGGCTGGGCAGGGGTGAGGAGGGCGGCCTGTGCATCGGCTATGTCGCCGACGCCATGCACACGGGGGTGCTGCCGGGGGCGCTGCGCCGGCTGCAGGAGGAGAGCCCCGGCATCCATGTCGCGCTGTACAGCATGCCCGCGGCCGAGCAGTTCGAGGGACTGCGCCAGCGCAGCCTCGACATCGCCCTGGTGCGGGAGCCGCCGGACCGCGACGACCCCGTGCTGCGGGCCGCGCCGCTGCTGGAGGACCCGTTGCTGCTCGTCCTCCCGGCCGGCCATCCGCTGGCCGCGCGCGAGACGATCGCGGCGCGGGACCTGGACGGCCAGCCGTGGATCGCGGTCGAGGAGCCGGGCGACCCGGTGTGGCGGGACACGTTCGTCGCCGCGTGTGTCGCCTCCGGCTTCACGCCCGACATCCGGCTCGACGCCGCGGACCCGCTGACGGCACTCGGCCTGGTGGCCTCCGGCCTCGGGCTGGCGCTGGTGCAGAGAAGCATGGTGCGCGGGGCGACGGACGCCGTGGCCGTGCGCACATTGCCCTGGCACGAGGCGTCCGTTCACCTGTGGGCGGTATGGCACCACGTCGATCTGCGGCCCGTCGTCGCCTCGTTCCGCGAGACGGTGCTGTCGGACGAGCGGGAGCCGGGTGCGGGGCCACTGGCGGGTGGGCTCGCCTCGGGGGTGTGAGGTCAGCCGGGGAGTCCGCACCCCGGAATCCGGAGTGACGAAGCGTCAGGGGGTGATGCCTCCAAGGACGCCACGGCCGCGACCAGGGTGGCGAGCCTCGGGTCCCGGGCGGCCAGGTCGAGCGCTTCGCGCAGGGCCTCTTCGTAGGTCGGCCGGGCCTGGCGGAGCAGGGTCAGACCGGCCTCGGTGACATTGGTGTAGATCCCGCGCCGGTCGGTGGGACACAGGTAGCGGGAGAGGAGTTCGCGGTCCTCGAGCCGGGTGACCAGGCGGGTGGTGGCGCTCTGGCTGAGGGCGACGGCCTCGCCGACCTGCTTCATCTGCAGATGGCCGTTCTCCCCGTCGTGCTGTCGGCTCAGTACGTCCAGAACCGCGTACTCGCGGGCGCTGAGCCCATGGCGGGTGTGCAGGGCCCCCTCGAGATGCGTCTCGATCCCGCTGTGCAGCAGTGACAGGGCGCACCAGCTCTGGGCGAGGGGAGTGGCGTCGAGGTCCGGCGTGGGCATGGGTGCCTCCTGGGTGGGGCGGGATGAGGCGGGGCCGGGCCCCGCGGTGGTGACGGTGATGTGATACACAGCCTGAGCAATATAGCGCGCTTGCAATTAGTGTGTATGCAAGTATCGTGGACGCTCGTAAAGGGCGGTAGCAATCACTTGGAGTGAACTTTCATGCCCATCGCACTGCTGGCCCTCGCCATCGGGGCCTTCGGGATCGGAACCACCGAGTTCGTGATCATGGGGCTGCTGCCCGAGGTCGCCGGGGACTTCGGTGTGTCCATCCCCACCGCCGGGTTCCTGGTGACCGGCTACGCGCTCGGCGTCATGGTCGGCGCACCGCTGATGACCGCGCTCGGTACGAAGATCTCCCGCAAGAACATGCTGATGCTGCTGATGGGGCTGTTCGTGGTGGGCAATCTGCTCTCCGCGCTCGCCCCCGCCTTCGGCGTGATGGCCGTGGGCCGGATCGTCGCCTCCTTCGCGCACGGCGCGTTCTTCGGCATCGGCTCTGTCGTCGCGGCCGACCTGGTCGCCCCCGAGAAGAAGGCCGGTGCCATCTCGATGATGTTCACCGGCCTGACCGTCGCGAACGTCGTCGGCGTGCCGCTGGGCACCTCGATCGGCCAGTCACTGGGGTGGCGGACCACCTTCTTCCTCGTGGCGGCGCTCGGCGTGGTGGGCCTGGCGGGCATCGCCAAGCTCATCCCCGACATCCCCAAGCCGGAGGGTGTGCACCTGGTCCATGAGCTGGCCGCCTTCCGCAACGCGCAGGTGCTGCTGGCCATGGCGATGACCGTGCTCGGCTTCGGCGGTGTCTTCGCCGCGATCACCTACATCGCGCCGATGATGACCGAGGTCGCCGGCTTCGCGGACTCCTCCGTCACCTGGCTGCTGGTCCTCTTCGGGCTCGGCATGGTCGGCGGCAACCTCCTCGGGGGCCGGTTCGCCGACCGGGCGCTGATGCCGATGCTGTACGTGTCGCTGGGCGCGCTCGCGCTGGTCCTGGCCGCGTTCACCTTCACCGCCCACAACAAGATCGCGGCCGCCGTTTCCATCGCCCTCGTCGGCGCCCTGGGCTTCGCGACCGTTCCTCCGCTGCAGAAGCGGGTGCTGGACCATGCGGCGGGCGCCCCCACTCTCGCCTCCGCCGTCAACATCGGCGCCTTCAACCTGGGCAACGCGCTCTCGGCCTGGCTCGGCGGCCTGGTGATCTCGGCCGGACTCGGCTACACGGCCCCCAACTGGGTCGGTGCCATCCTCGCCGGATCCGCCCTGGCCCTCGCCGTCCTCTCCGCCGCCCTGGAGCGCCGCGACACCCGCCACGTCCACGACGGCGCCACCAGCGAGCCGGTCCGTGTTTCCACCGCCCGGCACTGAGCCACCCGTCACCCAACAGCACCACCACCATCGAGGAGACCGACCCGCCATGAGCACCACCGAAACCGCCGTCGCCCCTCTCACGACCGAGGATGCCGAAGCCCTCCTCCAGGCCGCCCGCGCCGCCGCCGAGGCGGCCGGGGTGACGGCCGCGATCAGCGTTCTCGACGCCGGTGGCCATCTCCTGGCCTTCCGGCGCGACGACCGGGCCGTACTGATCGCGGGGGAGACCAGCACCCGCAAGGCGTTCACCGCACTGCAGCTCGACGCCCCCACCGCGGACCTGGTCGACGCGGTCCAGCCCGGAGGCGTCTTCCACACCCTGCCCACCGCCCTCGACCGGCCGCTGCTGTTCCTCGCCGGTGGCGTCCCGGTCCACCGCGACGGCCGGCTGATCGGCGCGATCGGCGTGGGCGGCGGCGCGCCCGAGCAGGACCACGGGATCGCCACCACCGCGCTCGCGACGCTCGGCTGACCCCGGACCACCACACCTACCCGCAAGCACCAGCGAATACCCGCAAGCACCAGCGAACCGAGAAGGACTCCATGACCTCCGTACCCCGCCTCACCCTCCACACCGGCCTCGAGATCCCGCAGCTGGGCTTCGGCGTCTTCCAGGTGGAGGACGCGCAGACCACCGACGCGGTGCTCTCCGCCATCGAGGCCGGCTACCGCAGCATCGACACCGCGGCCATCTACGGCAACGAGGCCGGGGTCGGCCGCGCCCTGGCCACCTCCGGCGTCCCCCGCGAGGAGCTGTTCCTCACCACCAAGCTGTGGAACGCCGACCAGGGATACGACTCCACCCTCGCGGCCTTCGACGCCAGCGTGGCCAAGCTGGGCACCGACTATGTGGACCTCTACCTGATCCACTGGCCCACCCCCGCCCGCGACCGCTACCTGGACACGTGGCGCGCCCTGGAGAAGCTGCTGGCCGACGGCCGCACCCGCGCCATCGGCGTGTCCAACTTCCAGCCCGCCCACCTGCAGCGGCTGCTCGACCACAGCGGTGTGGTCCCGGTCATCAACCAGGTCGAGCTGCACCCCTACCTCCAGCAGGGACAGCTGCGGGACTTCCACGCCCAGCACAAGATCGCCACCGAGGCGTGGAGCCCGCTGGCCCAGGGCGCGCTTCTCCAGGACCCCGCCCTGGCCGCGATAGCGCAGCGGCACGGCAAGACGCCCGCGCAGGTGGTTCTGCGCTGGCATCTGCAGCTGGGGAACGTGGTGATCCCCAAGTCCGTGACCCCCGCCCGCATCCGGGAGAACATCGACGTCTTCGACTTCACCCTCACCCCTGAGGACATCGAGGCGATCAACGCTCTGGACCGTGGCCAGCGCACCGGGCCGGACCCCGACACCCTCAACTGACCCGACACCACTTCTCTCGACCGCGCCGCCGCGGCCGTGCTCATCAGCCGGCCGCGGCGGCGCGGCCCGTTCTCGCCCCTGATTCCCTTCCCTCCCCGCCCCCGTTGCCCCTCTCCTGGAAGCCGTCTTCGCGTCATGTCCACTGCCCTGAGCCGCCTGACCCACCCCCACGGCGGCCGCCTCACCCTCGGCCTGGAACTCCCCCTGGACAACGACTGGGGACAGTCCCGGGCGGCCACCGACCGGAAGGCGGGCCGCCCCTTCGGTGTGCCGTCCCTCGAAGCGCACGCCCAACTCGCCCGCCTCGCCGACCAGTCCGGATTCGCCGCGCTGTGGGTCCGGGACGTACCGCTGTACGACCCGGTGCACTTCGGCGACGCCGGGTCGGTGTTCGAGACCTTCACCCACCTGGGCCATCTCGCGGCGATCACCGAACGCGCCGTCCTCGGCACCGCGGCCGTCGTGCTGCCACTGCGCCGGTCACTCCTGGTCGCCAAGGCGGCCGCGACCGTCGACGTGCTGTCCGGCGGGCGCTTCATCCTCGGCCTGGCCAGCGGTGACCGTCCGGTCGAATACCCGCTCTTCGACGTGGAGTTCACCACCCGCGCCGAAACCTTCCGCGACGGCGTCGAGGTGCTGCGCACCGCTTGGTCCACCCCGCCGCCCGGCCAGGGCATGGAACTGCCACGGCTCGGCCTCACCGCCGACCGGCAGCTCGATGTGCTGCCCAAGCCGACCGGCGGGACCATCCCGATCGCGGTCGCGGGCAATGCCCAGCAGAGCCCGGAGTGGATCGCCGAACACGTCGACGCGAGCCTCAACTACCCGCGCGACCTGGGAGCGCTCCGCCTGAAGACGGAGAAGTGGCAACGGCTGACGGCCGACCGCCCCAAGCCCTATCTGACCCCCATGATGCTCGACCTCCTGCCCGATCCCGCGGCCCCCGCCACGTCCATCCGGCTCGGACTCCGCACCGGCCGGGACGGCCTCGTGGAACACCTGGAGAAGATGTCGGCCCTCGGCGTCGCGCATGTCTCCTTCAACCTGCGACCGGGCGACCGCCCCGTCGAGGACGTACTGGCCGAACTCACCGACCACGTACTGCCGCGTTTCCCCTCACCGGTCACGGCCGGCGGTGCCGCGGCGGCGTAGCCGTACCCGATCCGGTGCCCCTCGCGGTGCCGGTGCTTTACGGCGGGGAGGAGGCGGTGCGGGGTGCCGGGATCCGGTCGCCCCGCACCCGGCGCCGGAACCAGATGACCTTTCCTGCGGGGGTGACGCGGGCGCCGAAGGCATCGGCGAGCGCGGCGACGAGGAGCAGCCCGCGGCCGTGCTCGGCGTCCGGGTCGCTGTGTGCGCCACTTCGACGACACCCTCCAGCACCTCAAGGAGACCTACGAGGCGGGCATCCGCCACTCCCGTTCCCCCGGCAGCCCGCCGGTGGAGGGCTGACCCCCGGGGCCGGTCACCTGGAGACGATCCGCAGGATCGCCGTGCCGTCCTCCCCGGCCGCCATCAGGATCACCACGGCGCCGGGCTGAGCGGCCGGCCGCATGGTGTCCACCCGTCCGCATGAGTTGCTGCTGCCGTGGTCGCGCAGCACGGTGATGCATCCCTGGCCCGGACCGCTCGCCCCGCCCTGGGACCGGCCATTGCCCGACTTCACCGTGTACTGGACCTTGTTCGGCCCGACCTCGGTCACCGACAGCGTCGCCGGACCGGCCGGGCTCTTGAACCGGACCGTCACCGGAGCGGACACCGCGATCTCGCAGTCGCCGTCCGCGCAGGCGGCGACATCACGCCCGTCCGCCGCCGACACGGAGGGCTTCGCCGAGGGGCTGCGACTCCCGGAGGGGCTGTTCGAGGGCGATGTGGAACGGGACGCCGACGGCTGGTCAGCGCGCGAGGGCGCCCCGTCGGTCCGGTCCGATCCACCGCAGCCGGCCACGGCCACAGCGGTCAGCACCGCCAGCCCCAGACCCGCTCCCGCCTGACGCGCCCGCATCCTTCGCGGCCCGCCTGCCGATGTCCTCGCGGCCATGATGTCCCTCGTATTCCGGTCGGTGCGTGCCAACGTACCCTCTGCTCGCGCGATCACCGTGCAGGCGCTTTCCCTTCACCCCGTCATCTTCGTCGTGCTCGTCCAAGTGGGTGGACAAGCGGGCCGCCGGTGCCCCACCCCCGGAGGAAGGACTCCCATGGTCACCGTCTCCACGCCCAGCGGCGCCCTGCTCGGTGCGTCCACCCGCGGAATCGCCGCGTTCAAGGGCATCCCCTACGCCGCGCCGCCCTTCGGCCCGAACCGCTTCCTGCCGCCGCGGCCCGTCCGGCCCTGGCAGGGCGTTCGCGACGCCCTGGCCTATGGGGCCACCGCGCCGAAGGCCCCCTATCGCGCCCCCGCCGATCGGCTCCTCCCCGAGGTGGACATCCCCGGCGAGGACTGCCTCAACCTCAACGTCTGGACGCCGGACCCGGCCGGACGGCTGCCCGTCATGGTCTGGCTGCACGGCGGCGCCTTCACCCAGGGCTCCGGCGCGGTGCCGCTCTACGACGGCAGCCGGTTCGCCCGCGACGGCGTCGTCTGCGTCACCGTCAACTACCGCCTGGGCGCGGAGGGATTTCTCTTCCTCGGTGAGGGCGACACCGCCAATCTCGGCCTGCACGACCAGCTCGCCGCGCTGCGCTGGGTGCGGGAGAACATCACCGCGTTCGGCGGCGACCCCGACAACGTCACCCTCTTCGGCCAGTCCGCCGGTGCCATGAGCATCGGAGCGCTGCTTGCCGCGCCCCGCACCGCCGGTCTCATCCGCCGGGCCGTCCTGCAGAGCGGCGCGGCACACCACGTCCTCACCCGGGCCACCGCCCGGCGGATCGGCCACCACCTGGCCGAGCTGCTCGGCGTGCCGCCGACCCGCCGGGCCCTCGCCACCCTTCCGCCGCGCCGGCTCGCCGACGCGGTGGAAGACCTGGGCTCCGCCGTCCTCGCCGAGCCCGACCCCGCCCGGTGGGGCGAGGTCGCACGGAATCTGATGCCCCTCGAACCCGTCGTCGACGGCGATCTGCTGCCCGCACCCCCGATCGAGGCCATCGCCGGCGGTGCCGCCGCCGATGTCGATGTCCTCGTCGGCACCAACAGCGACGAGTACCGGCTCTTCCTCGTGCCCTCCGGCATGCTCGACCTCATCGGCGAACCCGAACTGCGCACGGTGGCCGCCGGCTACGGTCCCGACCCCGACGAGGCCGTGGCCGCCTATCGCGCGGAACACCCGGATGGCTCCCCCGGCGAGCTGCTGGCCGCCCTGGCCACCGACTGGTTCTACCGCCTCCCGGCCATCCGCCTCGCCGAGGCACGCACCGGCCACACCGGCGCCACCCACGTCTACGAGTTCGCCTGGCGGCCACCCACCTTCGACGGGCGCCTCGGCGCCTGCCACGCCGCCGAGATCCCCTTCGTCTTCGACAACCTCCACGATCCGGCGCTCGCCCCGCTGCTCGGCGACGGCCTCCCAGGGCAGCTGGCCGACGCCATGCACCGCGCGTGGGTCTCCTTCGCCACCGACGGAGACCCCGGCTGGCCCGCGTACGGCACCCGGCACCGCACCACCATGCGCTTCGACACCGTCTCGGCGGTCCAGAGGGATCCCCGCCCGCGCCTGCGGTCCCTCTGGGACGGGCATCGCTAGGCCGTGTTCACGGCGGCGCGTGGCCGCCGATCGCTCAGGTGGTGCCGGCCCGCAGCGTCTCGGTGGCGATCTCCAGGAAGTCGCGCAGCACCTTCTCCCGCCGGTCCGCGAGGACGGCCAGGCAGGTCTCGACCAATGGCGCGTCCGTGACGGGGAGGTGGACGAGTTCGGGGCGGGAGTAGGACCGCGCGACACTCAGCGGGACGAGCGCGATGCCCTGCCCGGAGGCGATGAGCTCGAACTTCTCTTCGAGCGAGGAGGTCCGTCGCGTCGGCGCGTCGAGCATCCGCTCGCCGTCGAGGTCCGCGGAGGTGAGCTCCTGACGGGACGCCAGCGGATGCGCCGCGGGCATGCAGGCGACCCTGGTCTCGTGGCCGATGGGGATGATGCGCAAGTCCGAGTGGTCGAACGGCCGCCGCAGATAGGCGACTTGGGCGCGGCCGTCGCGCAGTGGCGCGTCCTGCTCCCACCAGCGCACCGGGACGACATCGGTCTCGACCTCCGGGTGGCGCGCCGAGAACGCCCGGAGCGCCTCCGACACATACAGCCCGGAGCAGAAGGCGACCACGAGCCGTTGGACGCCCCGATCCACGTCGTGGACGCTCCGCACGGCCGAGGCGACGGTCGCCAGGATCCGCTGCGCCTCCTCGTAGAGCCGCTTCCCGGCATCGGTCAGCTCCACGCTGCGGGTGCTCCGTACCAGCAGCGTGCACTCCATCTCCTGTTCGAAGGCCCTGATCTGGCGGCTGAGGACCGGCTGGGCGATATAGAGCTGTTCCGCCGCACGGCCGAAGTGCCGGTGCTCGGCCACCGCGACGAAGTAGCGGAGCTTGCGCAGATCGAGATCCATGCCCTGAAGGTATCAATTGCCGGGAAGGGTATTGGACGTCCGCAGGTGGCCGCCCCGAGACTCACAGCATGATCGTCATCACTGCTCCCACCGGCCAGATCGGCGGCCGGCTGCTGGACATCCTGCTGGGCGAGACCCCCGATCGCGGCGAAGAGCTGCGGGTCATCGTGCGCGACCCCGCGCGACTCCCCGACGAGGTCCGTGCCCGCGTCGACGTCGTCACCGGCTCGCACGGCGACCCCGAGGTCGTCGACCGGGCCTTCGCCGGCGCGGACGCCGTCTTCTGGCTGGTCCCGCCGGACCCGCGGACGCCGAGCATGGACACCGCGTACTCCGGCTTCACCCGCGCCGCCGCGAAGGCGTTCACGGCCCACGGAGTCGGACACGTCGTCGGCGTCTCGGCGCTCGGCCGCGGCACCCCCGTCGCCGACCGCGCCGGCCATGTGACGGCGTCCCTGGCCATGGACGACCTCATCGCGAGCACCGGCGTGGCCTACCGGGCGCTCGCCTGCCCGTCCTTCATGGACAACCTGCTGCGGCAGCGGGCCTCGATCCGCGACGACGGCGTGTACACCGACACCGCCGCCCCCGACCGCACCGCACCGACGGCCGCCACCCGGGACATCGCCGCGGTCGCCGCCGGCCTGCTGCTCGACCGCTCGTGGACGGGGACGGGCGAGGTCCCGGTGCTGGGCCCCGAGGACCTTTCGGCCATCGACATGGCGCGCATCATGTCCGATGTGCTCGGCCGCCCGGTCCGCTACGAGCGCCAGTCGCTCGAGGACCTCCGCGCCGGACTCGCCGGACACGGCCTCGGGGACGCGTTCGTGGAGGCCTACGTCAACATGGCGGACGCCAAGAACAACGGCCTCGACGACGGCGTACCGCGCACCCCTCGCATCACCAGCCCCACGACCTTCCGCGAGTGGTGCGAGAAGGTCCTCAAGCCGGAGGTTCAGGCATGAGCTCCAAGACCGCACTCATCGTCGGGGCGTCCCGCACCCTCGGACTCGCCCTCGCCACCGAGTACGCGCACCGCGGCTGGAACGTCATCGGGACCGTCCGTGGCGATCGGCGCACCGGCCTCCACGACCTGGCCGAGGCGTCCGGAGGCCGGGTCACCGTCGAGTCGCTGGACATGACGGCCCCCGAGCAGATCGCCGCGCTGCGCGAGCGCCTGGCGGAGCGCACGCTCGACCTGCTGTTCGTCAACGCCGGCATCACCCGGGGCAACATCCCGATCGGCGACGTCCCGACCGAGATGTTCGTCGAGGTCATGGTCACCAACGCGCTCAGCCCGATGCGGGTCGTCGAGTCCCTCCGCTCGCTGGTCGCGCCAGCCGGGACGATCGGCGTGATGTCCTCGCGCCAGGGCAGCGTCGGCTTCAACACTCGGGGCGGTCAGGACGTCTACCGCGCCAGCAAGTCCGCCCTGAACCAGCTGATGCGCAGCTACGCCGCCCGCTACGCCGACGCCGCGCACACGCTGCTGCTCATGTGCCCCGGCCATGTCCGCACCGAACTCGGCGGACCGGACGCGCCGCTGACCATCGACCAGTCCATCCCCGGCGTGGTGGACACGATCGACCGCCACAGCGGCGAACCGGGCCTGCGGTACCTCAACTACCAGGGCCAGACCGTGCCCTGGTAGCACCCGCCGGGCCAGGTCAGTGGGCGAGCTGACGGCTGATGATCAGCCGCTGGATCTGGTTGGTGCCCTCGAAGATCTGCATGATCTTCGCCTCGCGCATATAGCGCTCCACGGGGAAGTCGCGGGTGTATCCGTAGCCGCCGAAGACCTGGACCGCGTCCGTGGTGACCTTCATGGCGGCGTCGGTCGCCGTCAGCTTGGCGACGCTCGCCTGGCGGGTGTACGGGCGTCCGTGGTCACGGCGGCGGGCGGCGTCCACGTAGGTGGCGCGCGCCGAGTCGACCGCGGCGGCCATGTCGGCCAGCAGGAAGCCGAGCCCTTGGTGGTCGATGATGCGGCGGCCGAAGGTGGTGCGTTCGTGGGCGTAGGCGGTCGCGGCGTCCAGGGCGGCCTGGGCCAGCCCGGTGGCGCAGGCGGCGACGCCCAGCCGGCCGGAGTCCAGGGCGCTGAAGGCGATCTGGAGCCCCTGGCCCTCGACGCCGATGAGCCGGTCGGTGGCCAGCGGCGCATCGTCCCAGAACGCCGAGGTGGTGGGGATGGCGTGCAGCCCCATCTTGTCCTCGGGCCGGCCGAAGGTGAGGCCGTCGGTGTGTCCGGGCGCGAAGAAGCAGGAGATGCCGTCGCTGCCCGGACCGGTGCGGGCGAACAGGGCGTAGAAGTCCGCCTTGCCGCCATGGGTGATCCACGCCTTGGCGCCGGTGATCCGGTAGCCGTCGGGGGCCTTGTCGGCGCGGCAGGTCAGGGCCGCCGCGTCGGATCCGGCCTGCGGCTCGGACAGGCTGTAGCCACCGATGAGACGTCCGCCGAGGATGTCCCCCGCCCAGCGCTCGCGCTGGGCGGGGGTGCCGAACGTCAGCAGCGGGAAGGCGGCGAGGGTGTGGACGCTGGTGGCGATGGCGACGGCGGCCCAGCGGGCGGCCAGCTCTTCGAGGACCTGCAGATAGACCTCGTAGGGCTGGCCGCCTCCGCCGAACTCCTCCGGGTAGGGCAGACCCAGCAGCCCGGTCTCGCCCATCAGGCGGAACAGCCCCTCGGGATAGCTCTCGGTGCGCTCGTGCTCCTCGACGCGGGGGGCCAGCTCCTTGTCGGCGATCTCGCGGACGAGGTCGAGCAGATCCTCCGCCTCACGGGTGGGAAGCAGACGGTCGACAGGCATGAAGGGCGCTCCTGGGGTACGAACGGGGCGAGGTCCTCGACGTTCATGGGTCCGGGCCTAGGACAGCAACACCCTCAGGGCGAGCACAAGTAAGTTGCGGTTGATCGGCGAAAAGACGCAAAATGAAGGGGCAATTGGGGGTGCTGTACTAAAAGAATTTGCGTGCGTGCGGGGTGTGCGCGGGGTGCGGAACGGAGGGGCGATGTCCGAGTTCGACGACGTGGACCGCCAGTTGCTGCGGATGCTGCGCGAGGACGGCCGGCGCACCTTTTCCGAGATGGCACCCGAGGTCGGGCTGTCGGTGGCCGCGGTCAAACGCCGCGTGGACCGGCTCAAGGACAGCGGGGTGATCAAGGGCTTCACCGTGCAGATCGACCACACCAAGCTCGGCTGGGGCATCGAGGCGTTCGTGGAGCTGTCCTACACCGGTACGACCCCGGTCGGGGAGATCGTCCGTACCGCCTACGCGGTCCCCGAGGTGCAGGCGGTCTTCACCATCGCCGGGGACCCCGACGCCCTGGTGAACGTCCGGGTGCGGGACATCGAGCATCTGCAGCAGGTCATCGACGCCCTGCGCCGGGTCGGGCAGGTCACCGGAACCAAGACGCTGATGGTGCTGGGCTCATGGACACGCAATGACTGACCGCTGATCGCGCGCCAGGCCCTGTCCCGCGGAGACCGCCGGACAGGGCCTAGACGTCGGGGGAGGTGTCCTCGCCGGGGGCGAGGTTCTTCTCGACCTTGGCGAGGATCCTGGCGAAGGCTTCCCGCTCCGCGTCGTCCAGCCCGTCCAGGATGTGCTCCTCCAGCTGCCCCCAGACCTGCGCGACCTCGGGCCGCAGGGCGTAGCTCTCCTCCGAGGCCCGGACGAGCATGACGCGCCGGTCATGCGGATCGCGTGCGCGGATGACATACCCGCCCTGCTCCAGTCGCCGCAGGGTCAGGGTCACGGTCGACGGGTCCAGGTCGAGCGCCCTGGCCAGCTCCGACTGGCGGACCGGTCCGGCATCCCACAGGGCCATCATCAGGAATTCCTGACCGGAACAGAGGCCGGTCGGACGCAGCAGCCTGCCACCGGCGAGGCGGTGCAGGCGGGCAACGCGCGCCAGGGTCTGGCTGACGGCGCCGCCGTATCCGTCCTCCGTCGCGCCGGTGTGGGGGAGCTCTGTGGTCATGGGGGCAAGACTATCGTGGCCGCCCAATCATTGGTCGACCAATGAATGGGCTATGGTGGCTCTCCGGCGAGATCGTTGGCCAACCAACGATCTCGTCGTTCGACGTCATGTCCCTCAACCCGCGGGAGCCGTTGTGACCACACCCTTCGATCCGATCGACCTTGCCGGGCTGCGCCTCCGCAACCGCCTGGTCATGCCCGCCATGGGCCGGGCCCGTGCGTTCGGGCCCGGCGATACGGCCACCGACTCGATGGCGACGTACTACGCGCAGCGGGCCACCGCCGGCCTGATCATCACGGAGGGGTCGCGGCCATCGGCGGTCGGCCAGGGCTTCCCCTACACCCCGGGGCTGCACAGCGCCGAGCAGATCGCCGCCTGGCGCCGCGTCACCGACGCGGTGCACGCCGAGGGCGGCACGGTCTTCGCCCAGCTCGCGCACGTCGGCAGGATCGGCGATCCCGATCTGCTGCCCGAGGGGATGGTGCACGTCGCCCCGTCGGCCATCGCCGCTCCCGGCCGGCTGTTCACCGTCCACGGCATGAAGGACTTCACCACCCCCCGCGCGCTGACCTCCCAGGAGGTGCGGGAGACGATCGCGGATTTCGCCCGGGCCGCGCGCAACGCCGTGGAGGCGGGGTTCGACGGGGTCGAACTGCACGCCGCGTACGGCTACTTGATCCACCAGTTCCTGGCGCCCAGCTCCAATCTGCGCACCGATGAGTGGGGCGGCTCGGTCGAAGGCCGGGTCCGGTTCGCGGCGGAGGTGGTCGCGGCCGTGTCGGAGGCCATCGGGGCACGGCGCACGGGGATACGTATCTCGCCCGGCATTCGCTACAACGGAATCGAGGAGCCCGAGCTCGAGCCCACCTACGCCCAGTTGGTCCGCCGGCTGAACGAGACCGGCCCTGCCTATCTGCATGTCGTCGAAAGCTCCCGCGATCTGAGCAATCTCCTGCGCAAGGAGTTCTCCGGAACCTTCATCCTCAACCCCGCGACGGATGGATTCACCAGCGCGGCGGACCTGACGCTCATCGAGGACGGCACGGCCGACATGCTGTCCTTCGGCGCGCTCTTCCTCGCCAACCCCGACCTGCCGGCCCGGCTGCGAGCGGGCGGACCGTACAACACACCCGATACGACGACCTTCTACGGCGGCACTGACGAGGGATTCATCGACTACCCCTCCCTGGACGCCTGAGGGACCGAACGCCAGGGAAGGCCCGGTCCGCACCGGCCATCGGTATGCTCGATGTGGTGTGCGACGCTCCCGACTTCGACCTCGAGCCGTATACCGGATTCGACGCCAACCCGTATGTCGAGCGGACGTTCAGCAGCTGGGACAGCCTGGGCTGGCGGTCGCTGCTGCTGCAGCGGTTCCATCACACTGCGCGCGTGGAGCGGGTGGCACTGCCCGCCACCGACGATCTGCACCTGGTGCTGACGGTCGCGGGCGACGCGTCGATGGAGACTCACACCGGTGGCCGCTGGCAGCGGCGGCATTGGCTGCCCGGACAGGTCGATATGGCCCTTCCGGGCGTGGCGTCGGTGCGCCGCTACCGGTCCGTGGCCCCCTTGCGGACCCTCCAGGTGCACATTCCACACGTCACCGTCGCCCGTACGGTAGAGCAGCTGGGCGGGGCGGGCGTCGACTATGAGCGGATGGCCGCCGCGGTGGCCTCGGGGGATCCGCTCGTCGAACACACCCTGCGGTCGCTGGGCGCGGCCGGTGAGGCCGAGGACCTGTACGCGGAGTCCGCGGCGACGTTCCTCGCCGTGCATCTGCTCGGCGGCGGCGTCCGGCCGGCGAAGGCGAGCCGGGAGAGCGCCGAAGGGCCCTGGGTGCACAGGGCCGTGGCGATGATGCGGGACCGGCTCGGCGGGCCGTTGACGGTGGCCGACCTGGCCTCCGAAGTCGGCTTCAGCGTCTACCACTTCATCCGGGTGTTCAAGGAGGCCACGGGTCAGACGCCGCACCGCTATCTCACCCGGCTGCGGGTCGAGGAGGCGCAGCGGCTGCTCGGAGCCGGTGGGCTGTCCGTCGCCCAGGTCGCCACGCGATGCGGATTCGGCAGCCCCGGCTCACTGTCCACGGCGTTCCTACGGCATACGGGAGTCCGGCCGTCGGCCTACCGCAATCGGTGATCCCTGTACGGCAATCGCGCGCATTCCCGCGGCCCCGGGCCGGTCCTAGCGTTCGTGGCGTGCCGACCTACCCCGCGGGCGCGGTGCCGCCCGACATCGAACCCTTCGCCATCTCCGTCCCCGACGCCGACCTCGACGATCTGCGCTCCCGGCTGGACCGCGTCCGCCTCCCCGAACCCGAGACCGTGACCGACGCGTCCCAAGGCGTGCCGCTGGACCGGATGCGGGCGCTCCTCGCGGCGTTGCGCGAGGTGGACTGGCGGGCGCGCGAGAAGACCTGGAACGCGATCGGCCACTTCCGCACCGTCATCGACGACCTGGAGCTGGCTTTCTGGCATGTGCGGTCGCCGGAGCCCGCCGCGATGCCGCTGCTGCTGACCCACGGCTGGCCCGGGTCGATCCTGGAGTTCGAGCAGGTCATCGGACCGCTCACCGATCCGGCCGGCCATGGCGGCGACCCGGCCGACGCCTTCGACGTCATCGTCCCGTCGCTGCCCGGGTTCGGCTTCAGCGGCCGCCCCACGGAGACGGGGTGGAATCCCGCCCGGACGGCCGACGCCTGGGCCACGCTGATGAGCCGCCTGGGGTACGACCGCTTCGCCGCGCACGGCGGCGACTGGGGCGCGTTCATCAGCACCGAGCTGGCCCGCCGGTTTCCCTCGCGGGTGATCGGTCTGCACCTGACGATGCCGGTGGCCTCACCGCTCCCGCAGGACCGGGACACCGCCACCCCGGCCGAGGCGCGCATGATCGAACGGCGTGATCTGCACCTGGCCGACGGCTACGGCTTCGGGATCCAGATGGGCACCCGGCCCCAGACCCTCGGCTACGCCCTGGTCGACTCGCCCGCCGGGCTGGCCGCCTGGCTGGGCGAGAAGTTCGCCGCCTACGCCGACACCCGGGCCGAGGCCGGGGGAGGGGTGAGCCTCGACCGGCAGGCCGAGGGCATCGCGCTGTACTGGCTCACCGGCACCGGAGCGTCCACCTCCCGCTGGTACTGGGAGGCGCTGCGCTGGACGCCGCGCAGCGCGGAAGAGGAGAACGCCCGGCCCGTGACCGTGCCGACCGCGTGCTCGCTCTTCCCGGCCGAGCCATGGCCCACGGCCAGGCGCTGGGCCGAGCGGCGCTATATGGATCTGCGGTCCTGGCACGCATTGGACCGAGGCGGTCATTTTCCGGGGCTGGAGCACCCCGACGTGCTGGTGGAGGAGGTGCGGGCCGCCTTCCGCGGTCTACGGTGACGGACCGCACTGCGATCCCCACGGCGCAAGGGAGCGACGATGCCCGCTCGAGCCACCCCGCTGCTGTTCCTGCACGGCAATTGGCATGGGGCCTGGTGCTGGACCGAGGTGATCGCCGCTCTGGCCGGGGCCGGCCGCTCGGCTGTCGCGGTGGACATGGCAGGCCACGGGCTGCGCGCACGCCGCCCCGCCTGCCTCACCCGCCGCCCCTTCGACGCCGAGGCACTGGCCACCGAGGTCTCGCCGGTGGCGGACGTGGACCTCGACCAGGCGGGTGACCTCCTGGTGTCGCAGATCAAACGGGTCGGCCGGGGCGGCCCGGTCACGGTGATCGCCCACAGCATGGGCGGCACCGTACTGACGCGGGCCGCGGAGCAGGCACCCGGGTCGGTGGCCCACGCGGTGTATCTGACCGCGCTCATGCCAGCCTCGGACGTCCCCGCCCTCGCCTATGTCCGGATGCCCGAGAACGCGGGCGCCCTCGTCCAGTCCTGCGTCCGCGCCGATCCCGCCGCGATCGGGGCGCTGCGGCTGGACCTCGTCTCGGGCGACGTGGCATATCGCCGCCAGTTGCGGGACGCGTTCTACGGCGACGTCGACCCGGCCGTCGCCGAGGCGGCCTTCGGACTGCTGACGCCCGACGCTCCGATCGGCATCGCGCTCGGTACCACCACCCTCACCCGCGACGGCTGGGGCTCGGTCCCCCGTACCTACATCACCTGCGCACGGGACATGGCGGTGCGCCCGGCGCTCCAGAAGAAGCTCATCAGCGACGCCACCGTGGCCTTCCCGGACAATCCGACCGCGGTCGCGGCGCTCGACGCCTCCCACTCGCCGTTCTTGTCCATGCCCGGGCAGGTGGCGGAGCTCGTCGCGGAGCTGGGCTGATCCGGTCGGGATCCGGTCTCCGCCGCATCCCCGGACACCTCCAGTGGTCAGGCCGCGTGGGCCACGGTGAACCGTTCGACGGCGTCCCAGAGTTCGCGCTCGCGCTGCGGGTCGTACGACTCCCGCGACGACCGCGCCACCTCGGCGCGGTCGACATAGGAGCCGGTCGGTGCGGGGATCGTGCCCAGGACGACATCGGCGAGGTGGCGGCCCGCGGTGGCCCGGCCGGTGGCGAACGGGGTGAGGGTCAGCACCGGCAGGACGCGCCGCATGGCGAACCGGGAGACGGGACCCGCGTTGCGGGCGAGGCCGGTGCCGGGGACGAAGCCCGGGTTGTAGGCGATGGCGTCGATCCCGGCCGGAAGCCGGCGCGCGTACTCGTGCACGAGGTGGATGGCGGCCAGCTTGCTCGTCGAGTACGCGGTGCGGCCACCGGCCGTGGTGCCCGGCCCGGGGAAGGCGCCCGGACGGGCGAGGACATCGGGGGAGTTCCACACCGGGCTCGGCACCATGCCCAGGTTGTGCCTGAAGTCGCCGAAGTGGGTGTCGCTGACGGTGATCACGATCCGGGCGGGCGCGGCGAAGTGGTCCTGGAGCAGGCGGACGAAGAGATGGTTGGCGAGCACGTTGATGGCGAACGTGGCCTCGAACCCCTCGGGGGACTCGGTCAGCGCGTTGGTGTACTGCATGCCCGCGTTGCCCACGAACCCGCGCAGCGGTGGCAGATCACCGCGCTCCAGCCGGTCACGGATCTGGGCGGCGGCGGAGCGGACACTCCGCAGCGAGGCGAGGTCCGCCGACACATGCGAGACCGTGTGCCCGCCCCCGGCGAGTTCCTCGGCGAGCCGGGCGCCGGAGGACGCGCGGGCCACCACGACGAGGTGGGTATGGGGCGAGTGGCGCAGGATGTGCTCCGCCGCGGCGCGGCCGATCCCGCGGCTCGCGCCCGTCATCACCAGGGTGTGCTTCATCAAGGGGTCCTTCACTGGTCGGCCGATGGCGCCCGGACCGGGCGCGGCGGGCTCCACGTTCGCCGCCTCCGCCCCCGCCGGCCAGTGCCGTCCGCGTCACTAGGACTGGCAGTACCCAGGCTCATCCGGCGCCGCACGGCGAGAATGAACCCATGGCTTCCTCCGGCTCCGACTTCGCCGCGCTCCTGCGCGCCTGGCGCGACCGTCTCTCCCCGGCCGACGCCGGCTTCGCCCCGACGGCCACCCGCCGCGCCCCGGGACTGCGCCGCGAGGAGCTCGCACAGCTGGCCGGGCTCTCGGTCGACTACATCCTGCGCCTGGAGCAGGGGCGTGCGAAGAACCCCTCGGACCAGGTCGTCGGCGCCCTCGCCCGCGCCCTCCAGCTCTCCCGCGCCGAGCGCGACCAGCTCTACCGCGGCGCCGGGCTCCTTCCCCCGCGCGACGGGACGGTCAACGCCCATGTGCCCCCGGGCATCCAGCGGCTCGCCGCGCGCCTGGGCGACGTCCCGATCGGGGTGTTCACCGCGGATTGGACCCTGGTGTGGTGGAACGCCATGTGGAGTGCCCTGCACGGCGACGCCGCCACCCTCCCGGCCGCCGAACGCAGCCTGGCCCGCGCCCTGTTCGGCAGCGGTGCCGCCCGCGCCGCGACCCTTCACATCCGGCCCGCGCGCGGGCAGGACACCTTCGAAGCCTCGATCGTCGCCGACCTCAAGGACGCCGTCTCCCGTTACCCCGCCGACGGCCGGCTCCAGCGGCTGGTGCGGGAACTGCGGGCGGAGTCCGAGGTGTTCGCGCACTACTGGGCCACCCGGACGACCGCCGCCCAGCACACGAGCGACCGGAAGACGATCCGGCATCAGGAGGCCGGAGACATCCACCTGGACTGCGATGTCCTCGTCGTCCCCGGCGCGGACCTGCGCATGGTCACCTACACGGCGGCGACCGGAAGCAGTGACGCGGGCAAGCTCGACCTCCTCCGCGTCACCGGCGCCCGCACCGCCGCTCCGCGCCCGTGACCCGCCTCTCGGTGGCCGTAGAGGATCAGTGGCCGTAGAGGATCAGGGGCCGTACGTCGTCAGTGACCGATGACGACCTTGCCGAAGCGTGGCCCCTTCTCGAAGTGGGCGAACGCCTCCGGCGCCTGGTCGAAGGGCACGACACGGTCGATGACGGGCCGCAGCCGATGCCGGCCGATGACCTTGTTCATCCGCTCGAAGTCGCTCCGGCTGCCGACGCTGATCGACCTGAGCGTGGCGGCGCGGCGGAAGAATCGCGTCACATCCATCCCGCCGCCCGCCGCGAGATTGCCGACGAGGGCGATCTGCCCGCCGTAGGCCACGGCTTCGACGGACTGGGCGAGCGTTCCGGCGCCACCGATCTCGACGACACGGTCGGCACCGCCACCGGTGAGCGCCCGCACCTGGGCGCCCCACTCCGGTGTGCTGACGTAGTCGACGACATCGGACGCGCCGAGCGCGCCGAGCCGTCGGGCCTTCTCATCGCTGGATGTCGTGGCGAGCACACGTGCCCCGGCCAGACGGGCGAACTGCAGCGCGAAGACCGACACCCCGCCCGAGCCCTGGATCAGGACCGTATCGCCCGGGCCGACTCCGCTCACCGCCGACCACGCGGTGAGCGCGGCACAGGGAAGCGTGGCCGCTTCCTCGAAGGAGAGCTGGTCCGGCATGGCGACCAGGCTCTGCTCGTCGAGGGCGATGTACTCGGTGAGCCAGCCATCGCGCTGGGTCCCGTGGAATTCCCCCCACTGCGGGAAGGGACCGTACAGCCAGGTCGGATGGAAGGTGCTCACGACGCGGTCCCCCACCCGGAACCGCGAAACCCCGTCCCCGACCGCCTCCACGACGCCCGCGCCGTCGGAGAGCGGGATGCGCCCCGGCGGCACCTCGATGGAATACCTGCCGGAGACGATGAGCAGGTCGCGCGCGTTGATGGAGCTGGCCTTGACGCGGACCAGCACTTCGCCCGCCGACGGGGCCGGCACCGGACGGGTGGCCGGGGCGATCAGGCCGCCGCCCGTGTCGATCTGGAATGTTCGCATTTCCCCTCCTTTGTTCTTTGAACATCTCCACGATAGGGCGGCACGGCTGGACGATCTGTATCCTTGCGTCCGTGGTTTGGCGCAGATCGTCCAGGAGGGTGGAGATGGATCCCATCGACGACCTTCTTGCCACCATGAAGATCGAGGACGCGCGGTACGTACGGGTGGACGCCCGTGCGCCGTGGGGCATCTCCTTCCCTCCCCGGGACCTCGCCCGGCTGGTCCTGATCTCCAGCGGTTCGTGTTGGCTCGTCGGGGACACGCTCGCCGGGCCGCAACGTCTGGAGGCCAACGACTGCTTCCTGGTCCGCGCGGGCGTGAGGTTCACCCTTCAGGACACCACGGGCAGTGAGGTCGTCGACTGCGACGGACTGGTCTCCCAAGCTCCCGGCAACGCGGCCCGCGTCGGGGGTGACGGTGAGCTGACGCAGATCGTGTCCAGCCGGTTCGCCTTCGACGCCGTGGCGGCCGAACCACTCTTCGCGCTGCTGCCACCGTTGTTCCGGCTGAACCTGGACCACACCTCCGGCCACCTCCTGCGCACCACGTTCGACCTCATCGCGAGGGAGAGCGCGGCAGGCGGGCTCGGTGGTGGCTTCATCATGAGCCGGCTGTCCGATGTGCTCTTCGTCCAGGCACTACGGAGCTGTTGCGCCGATGTCGGGGGCGGCACCATCGGCTGGATCGCCGCACTGCGGGACCCCCGGCTGGCCGTCGCCATGCGGGAGTTGCACGCGGACCTGGCCCATCCGTGGACGGTCGACGAACTCGCCCGCAAGGCGGGGATGTCGCGCTCGGCGTTCGCCGCCTCGTTCAAGGAGAAGACGGGGGACACCCCGCTGGGCTACCTCACCTCATGGCGCATGTACCGGGTGAAGGTGCTGCTCCGGGAGACGCCGCTGAGCGTTCAGGAGATCGCGGTCAGGGTCGGCTACGACACCGGAAGCGCGCTGAGCCGTGCCTTTTCGGCCAGGGAGGGCGTCACGCCCGGGGGCTGGCGGAAGTCGATGGACCAGGCGCTCCGTCGGCGCCCCCCGTCCGGCGCGACAGCCGCCTGACCACGTCCGGCGTCGGCTCGGCCTGGGGCACCGGGGCCGGAGCGCGTGGCGCCCGGCCCCGGCCGGTCGTCCGGGTCAGGACGCGGGCAGCTCACCGCGGACCGTACGGGCCGCGGTGACCAGGTTCTCCAGTGCGGAGCGGGTCTCGGGCCAGCCGCGGGTCTTCAGACCGCAGTCGGGGTTGACCCACAGCCGCTCGGCGGGGATGGCCCTGAGGCCGGTGCGGAGCAGTTCGGCCGCCTCCAGCGCGCTGGGCACGCGCGGGGAGTGGATGTCGTACACACCGGGCCCGGCCTCGCGCGGATAGCCGTGGGCGGCCAGCTCGCGGGCCACCTGCATATGGGAGCGGGCGGCCTCCAGGCTGATGACATCGGCGTCGAGGTCGTCGATCGCCTGGACGATGTCGCCGAACTCGGCGTAGCACATATGGGTGTGGATCTGGGTGCCGGGCCGTACGCCGCCGGTGGTGAGGCGGAAGGCCTCGGTCGCCCAGGACAGATAGCCGGGCCGGTCCTCGGTGCGCAGCGGAAGGGTCTCGCGCAGGGCGGGTTCGTCCACCTGGATGACCGAGGTCCCGGCCGCCTCCAGGTCGCCCACCTCGTCGCGCAGGGCGAGGGCGACCTGGCGGGCGGTGTCGCCGAGGGGCTGGTCGTCGCGGACGAAGGACCACGCGAGCATGGTGACCGGCCCGGTGAGCATGCCCTTGACCGGACGGTCGGTGAGGGACTGGGCGTAGGCCGTCCAGCGCACGGTCATCGGCTCGGGGCGCGAGATGTCACCGGCCAGGATCGGCGGGCGGACGTAGCGGGTGCCGTAGGACTGCACCCAGCCGTGCTGTGTGGCGAGATAGCCGGTGAGCTGCTCGGCGAAGTACTGGACCATGTCGTTGCGCTCGGCCTCGCCGTGCACCAGCACATCCAGGCCGGTCTTCTCCTGGAAGGAGATCACCTCCTGGATCTCGGCCTTGACGCGCTCCTCGTACCCGGCCGTGTCGATGCGGCCGGCGCGCAGGTCGGCGCGGGCGGTGCGCAGTTCGCCGGTCTGCGGGAAGGAGCCGATGGTGGTGGTCGGCAGCAGCGGCAGGCGGAGGCGGTCGCGCTGGGCCGCGGCGCGTTCGGCGTACGGCTGGGAGCGGCGGGCGTCGGCCTCGGTGACCGCGCCGGTGCGGGCGCGGACGGCCGGGTCACGGGTGATGGGGGAGTTGGCACGGGAGGCGAGGGCGGCCCGGTTCGCGGCCAGTTCGGCGGTGATCGTGTCGGTGCCGCGGGCCAGGCCCTTGGCGAGGGTGACGATCTCCGCGGTCTTCTGCCGGGCGAAGGCCAGCCAGCGCAGGATCTGCGGTGCGATGTCCCGCTCGCCCGTCGCGTCGAGGGGGACGTGCAGCAGCGAGCAGGAGGCGGCCACATCGACCCGGTCGGCCAGCCCCAGCAGGGTGCCGAGCCTGGCCAGGGACTTCTCCAGGTCGTTGACCCAGATGTTGCGGCCGCTCACGACACCGGCGATCAGCCGCTTGCGGGGCAGCCCGCCGACGGCGGCGAGCGCGTCCAGATTGGCGGCGGCGGCCTCCGTGAAGTCCAGCGCCAGCCCCTCGACCGGGGCCTTGGCCAGTACGGGCAGGGCCTCGCCGAGGCGGTCGAAGTACGAGGCGACCAGCAGCTTCGGACGGTCGGCGAGGGCGCCGAGATCGCGGTAGGCGCGGCCGGCGGCGTTCAGCTCGGCCGGCGTGCGGTCCTGGACCAGGGCGGGCTCATCGAGCTGCGCCCACTCGGCACCGGCCGCCCGCAGGTCGGCCAGCACCTCGGCGTACACCGGAAGCAGACGGTCCAGGAGGGTGAGCGGCTCGAAGTCCGCGGGCGCGCCGGGGGCGGGCTTGGCGAGGAGGAGGTAGGTGACGGGCCCGACCAGGACCGGCCGCGCCGCAAGGCCGAGGGCGAGGGCTTCCGTCAGCTCCGCGACCTGCTTGGCGGAGTCGGCCGTGAACACCGTGTCCGGACCCAGCTCCGGAACCAGGTAGTGGTAGTTGGTGTCGAACCACTTGGTCATCTCCAGCGGTGCCACGTCCTGTGTGCCCCGCGCCATCGCGAAGTAGCCGTCGAGCGGATCGGCCGCGACGGCGTCCCGGTGGCGGTCGGGGATCGCGCCGACCATGACGGTGGTGTCGAGCACGTGGTCGTAGTACGAGAAGTCACCCGTGGGAACTTCGTCGATACCCGCCCCGGCCAGCTGCTTCCAGGTGGCGCCGCGCAGTTCGGCGGCGGTGGCCCGGAGCGCGTCGGCGGTGACGCGGCCCTTCCAGTAGCCCTCGATCGCCTTCTTCAGTTCCCGGTTCGGGCCCTGGCGGGGGTAGCCGTACACGGTGGCCCGTGCTGCCGCGGCTGCGGACTTCGGTGTCACGGAGATCTCCTTCGCGAGATGAATCCCTGAGATCCCGGCGACGGAGGAGAGCGCGAAGGGTGACGGACCGGACGCCACGACCTCGCGCGGCACGCGCGCGGTCGTCCGACCGGAATGTACGCCGACCCGCCCTCGAGGTCACCGGGTGTCCGCGCACGAGTCGTCTGTACGCGGGCAGATGGCAGGTCTTCGGACTCACGGGCGCGTCCTCTTGAGGGAGGACACCTAGTGGCCGTCGCTTCCCAGGTCCCTCTACCGGACCCAGTGCGTATGACGGCGGTCGTTCCCGCTCACCGCTGCGGGGCAGTCCCGGATTCCCACCGGGTTCCCTCTTACGACGCGTCCCGCCTGGCGGACGGGGCGAACCAGCTGCACCAGCCAGCGTACGGGCCCGTCCGGCGGTGTGCAGGGGGCCGTCCGGTATTCGGGATGGTGAAGTGGAACACGCGGCGGCCGAGGGTACGGCCGGTGCCGCCCGGGCCGTGCACCGGCCGCACCCCGTCCACCAGCGAGCTCAGGGGATCAGCACGCGCCGGGGCCTCCGATGGCTGAAGCCGTGCCCCCAGCCGTGCCCCCCGCCGCCCTCCGGAGCCGTCCGGCCGGCCCAAGGCGCGCGTCCGGTCATCCGCCTCCGGTCATCCGCCGCCGGTCATCCGCCTCCGGTCACGGCCGCCGGTCACCGCCGCCGCGCCGTGCGTCGTCCGCCGGTGCCGAGGGCGGGATCGTCGGTGGGCGGCTCGGATCGGGGACGCGGTCGGTGAAGCCACCGGGGACCGAGCGGCACTGCTGCTCGCGGAAGTGGACCGGTGCCGTGCCCACGCGGCGGGCGAACAGCCTGCTGAAGTAGGCGGGATCGTCGTAGCCGACGCGGCGGGCGATGGCGGCGACCGGCAGTTCGGTGCCGACGAGGAGTTCCTTGGCCCGGCCCAGCCGGATGCCGAGGAGATAGTCCTTGGGGCTGCACCCCGCCCCGCGGCGTACCGCGGTGCGCAGTGCGGCCGGTGTCATGCCGTGCCGGGCGGCGTGTTCGGTCACCGAGAGCGGCTGGAAGGCGTCCCGGGCCAGCGCCTGGAGCACCGGATGTCCGTCGGCGCCGGTGTCGGCGCGGACGCGGCGGAGGGCGACGAGGAGTTCATGGACGGCGGCGGCGGTCTCGACCTCCAGGAACGGATTGCCCTGACGCGCGGCGCGGGCGATCCGGCCGATGGCCGTCCGGGCGGTGGCGGTGTCGGTGAGCGCGACCACGGGGCCGTCCGCGTCAAGATAGCCCAGGTCGGCGTAGGCGGCGGTGGCCGGTCCCGTGAAGTCGACGAACGCCTCGTCCCATCCGGTATCCGGGTCCGGGGCGTAGTGGTGGGTGACCCCGGGGGTGAGCCAGAGCAGCGCGGGCGCGGTGACGGTACGGCGGCGGCCGTCCGCGCCGCGGAACCATCCGCGGCCCGCGCTGATGACCACCGCCACATGGTGGTCCAGGACCCGCGGGCCGACCACGGGCAGGGCGCCGTGCTGGAGGCCGACACCCAGACACACCAGGCCGAGCCGGTGATGGGCGGGGCTGGGCGTGAAGTACCGCATCCAGGTGTGATACATCCGCGGTCCCCTCCGGTCGGCTGTGTCCCATCACTCGCCGATCTTCGTCCACGGACTGCCCGGCCGCCAAGGGGAGGGTGGCCCTGGCGGGGGCTTGGCGGAGAAGGGGAAGGGAGCCGGGCGGCGGAGATGTGTCCGCGCCGCCCCGCTCCCTCGGCCGGGTCAGTCCAGCTCCTCCACGGTGAAGGAGTCGAGCGTGAACTCCGCGGTACCGCTGTCGCCGGTCTTCCGCAGCCCCACCCACATCTCACCGTCCGCGGGCGCGGTGACGGTGTAGCGGTGGCTGGCCCGCCCGGCGGCGGCGGGCAGGGCAGTGCGCTCCAACTCGCGCGGTCCGGGTTCGTCCACGGCCGTGATCCATGCGTACTGACCGGCCGCCTCGTTGGCGTACGTCAGGCTCACCCGGTAGCGCCGCCCCGGGCGGAAGCGGGCGGTGTGGGGCACGGTGCGGTAGACGAGACCCGCGTTCTCACCACGTGACTTGAGGGACTGGCCGCCTTCGAGCACATCGTCGATCACCTTGCCGTTCCAGCCGGCCTGGGTGAACGGGGCGTGCCGCTGGGCGATATGGGTGCGGGGGTCGGTCACCCCGCCCGCGTCGCCCTTGACGAACGGGCCCCAGCCCTGGGGCACCCGCTCGAAGTCCTCGTACACCAGGGCGCCGGGCTTCGTCGTGCGCCGGGCCCGCACCACCCGCAGCCGGTCGAAACGGACCCGGGCGCTGCCCTCGGCCACCGCCAGGGTGAGACTGACCGGTCCGCCGCCCTCGGGGACGGTGAAGAAGGTGAACATCCGCTGGAAACGGGTGCCGTGTTTGCGGTCGGCGGCCATGTGGTTGACGGCGGTCGAGGTCTCGGTCCAGTTCTCCGCGGTGACGCCGTCGGCGGTGTGCACCCGCAGCGCGGCCCGCCGCCGGTCACCGGCCTTCGCGCCCACCTCCACCTGGACGGAGGCCACATAGCCACCGGGGGCCAGCCGGTCGAGCCGCTGGCCGACGGTGGCGGCCGCGCCCTCGCCGACGACCAGTTCGTAGTCGCCCAGCGGGCTGCGCTCGACGGTGGCCGGGCCGGTGGTCTGCCAGCCGCGCAGCGATCCGGAGCGGAAACCGGGGTCGTACAGCGGGGTGCCCTCGCCCCAGCCGGGGGCCGCCTGGGCACGGGCCCGGGAGCGCAGCACCACATACGGGACGTCGGGGTCGGCGGTGATGCTGACGTGGCCGTCGCGCACCGGCAGCGTGACCGGCTCGGCGCGCCCCTGGTCGGTGAGCCGGTACAGCACCACGGACCGCTGCTCCGACCAGCCGCGCGGCAGCGGCCAACGGGTGGTGCCACCGGCCGGGTTGTAGTGGTAGAGCTTGGCCGGGTCGGTGGCCTCGCGCGGCTCCCAGGGCAGCAGATAGCCACCGCCGTCGTAGACCAGCCGCCCGTCGGTGGTGATGCGGCGGACGCCACCGGTGTCGGTGACCGAGGTGCGGCCGGGCCCCTCGAAGGTGATCTCGTGGTCGCCCCAGGTGCGGATGGGATACGCCTGGAGGTATTTGGCGGGCAGGCTATGGGTCCAGATGAGCCGGTAGAAGGCGGTCCAGTCGGTCTTGCCGGTCCAGCCCTCGAAGTTGCCCATCCGCGGAATGCCCAGCAGGGTCGGCCACTTGTCGGCGAAGACGTCCTTCTGGTGGTTGCGGATGAAGCGGATGAGCCGGGAGTTGATACCGCGCGAGGTATCCGGCCCGTAGTCGGTCTCGGTGGCCCAGTGCGACCACAGCGAGGAGCGCTCCAGCCCGTGGCCCCATTCGGTGGTCACGCGCCAGCCCTGGTCGCGCAGGGCCCGCTGGAGCCGGTCGGAGTTCCAGCCGGACTCGCGGAAGACGTCGATGTAGAGCGCGGCGAGGGCCGGGTCGGCGTCGTTCCGCAGATCCTGGAAGCGCCGGATGATGTCGCCGGAGACCAGGTCGCGGCGGGGGTCGATGCGGTAGGACTGGTCCAGCCAGTCCCACTGCTTGTCGTCTCTGTCGACCAGCGTCTCGGAGAAGGCGTTGGCCACCGGATAGGACTCGGTGGCGTTGACGTGCACCGCGAAGTCGCTGTTCCAGCGGCGCCCGGAACGCAACAGGGTGTTGAGGTCGGCCAGGCCACCGGCGCGGGTGTTGTAGTTGCCCGCGTAGTCGGGGTGGGCGGAGTCATGACCTTCCGACTGGTAGCCCTTGAGCACGGTGTACTGCCGCAGTCCGTCGGTGGCCAGCGCGATCCGCTTGACGTTGTCGAGGGTGTCGAGGAAGGGGTTGGTGGCCTGGCTGGCGAAGTTGAACGGGATGTGCGGGACGACCCGCAGATGCTGCTCGTCGGCGCCGAGCGGATTGACCATGATGTCGCGGAAGGCGATGGCGGCGTCCTGCCAGTCGACCACGCCGTCGCCGTTGCGGTCCCGGGTGAGGACCACGGTGGCCCAGGGCAGTGGTTCGGTGGCGCCGACGGCCGCGGTGGCGGCCCGGTGGGTCCACTCACCGCAGGTGAGCCGGGTGGTGATCTGACCGTCCTCACGTACCGTCTGCCGCCACAGCCGTCCGTTGTCCCAGGTGGTGCCCGCGGCGGAGGAGGGCTTGTCCCAGACCGTGTTGGTCTCGACGGCGGCCGCGAGCCGGTCGGTGCTGACGACGGCGTAGGCGCAGCCGATGGGTGCGCCGTCGGTGGGGGTGTCGGCCGTGGGCCGGACGGCGGTGTCACCGCTCTTGGCCTGGTCGAGGTCGATCCGGGCGGCCAGCAGGGTGGCGCCCGGCTGGTCGGCGCGGACGCTGAGGAAGGCGAGCTGGGGGATGCGCAGGGTGCCCACGCGCAGCGCGTCGGTGTCGGCGATCCGGGTGACCCGCCAGTCGACCTGCCATTCGCTGACCCGGATCCGGATGTCGATCTCGGCGTCCGTGCCGGAGGCGGACGCGTCGGCGGTGCCCGTGCCGGAGGTGTCCGCCCCCGAGGTGGCCGTGGGCGCGCCGAAGGCGAGGGTGTAGCTGATGTGGTCCGGGCCGCTGGTGACGGCGGTGGTGCGCGGGGTGCGTTCGACGCCGTCGATGAGCACCGAACGGACCGGCTCCCGCTGGCCGTGCAGCACCGCGCCGGTCTCGCGGTCGATGTACGCGACGACGCGCGGGAACTCCGGGTCCACCCGGACCTCCAGCCGCCTCGACCGCAGCGTGCGCTCGGTGGCGCGGACGTGTGCGGCGGCACGGCCGGGTGCCGTGTCACGGGCGTGCGCGGTGCCACCGCCCGTGCCGATGGCCGTTCCGATTCCGGCCAGTGTGGTGGTGACCACGACCGCTCTGCGGCCGGGCCATCCCTCCTTCGGCCGCCCCTCCTCTGCGTAGGTCAACGCGCCGGCTCCTCCCTCGCTGGTGGGAATGGTGCTCCACCTTGGGACGGCGGCGGGGCGGCCGCCCATGGACAAGTGCGCGGGGGTGTTGGACTAACGGGCCGTGGCGTGGGCGCCCGACGGGCCGTGGCGTGGGCGCCCGACGGGCCGTGGCGTGGGCGCCCCACGGCCCGTGGTGGCGGCGACCGGGCGCGCGCCGTGCCCCGGCCGATCCGCACTCGCCCAGTGTGGCCGATGCCGTTAAGAGTGTTCTAAGAGCGTGTTCTGCCAGGGTGGGGGCTGACCTGTGCCCATCCGAAAGGCCCCGTGATGTCCGCTGCCGCGTCCTCCCCGTCCGGTCGGGGGAAGCCCACCGACCCCCGGACGGCGGCCGTGCTGGTGGTGGACGACGATCCGGAGGTCCGCGCCGCCCTGGTGGACGGGCTGGCCGTGGAGGGGTACGAGGTGCGGGTGGCCGGGGACGGGCTGGCGGCTCTCAGCGCGGTCGCCGCCGCACCGCCGGACGCCATCGTGCTGGACCTGGCCATGCCGGTGATGGACGGGCTGGCGGTGTGCCGCCGGCTGCGCGGGCTCGGCGACCGTACGCCCGTCCTGGTGCTCACCGCCCGGGACCAGATCAGCGAGCGGGTGGCGGGGCTGGACGCGGGGGCCGACGACTACCTCGTCAAGCCGTTCGCGCTGGATGAGCTGCTGGCTCGGTTGCGGGCGCTGCTGCGGCGTGCCGCGCCCGTCGAGGCCGTCGACGAGAACGTGTCCGGTGTGCTCTCCTTCGCCGATCTGACCGTCGATCCGGAGAGCCGCACCGGAATGCGCGGCGGCCGGCGGATGGAGTTCACCCGCACCGAGTTCGCGCTGCTGGAGGTGTTTCTGCGCCATCCCGGTCAGGTGCTGCCGCGGGAGCCGATCCAGGAGCTGGTGTGGGGCACCGAGTTCGCCTCGGACTCCAACTCGCTGGCGGTGTACATCGGCTATCTGCGTCGCAAACTGGAGGCGGAGGGCGCGCCGCGGCTGGTCCACACGGTGCACGGCATCGGTTACGAACTGGGCGAGCGATGAGCGCCGCTCGCCGGTCCGGAGGCCGCCGGTCCGGAGGCCGCCGGTCCGGAGAACGCCGGTCCGGAGACCGGCGGTCCCGAGAAAGCCGAGCCGGGAGCCGTCTGACGGCCCGTCTGCCGCTGCGCACCCGGATGGCGCTGATCACCTCGGCCGCGGTGGCGCTGGTCACGGCCGGGGTGTGCGTCGCCGCGTACGTGGTCATCCGCTACGAACTGGTGCGGCAGCTCGACCTCCAGCTCACCCAGCAGGCCACCCTGCTCGCCCAGGAGCGGCGTGACGAGGGCACCGGGACGCTGTACGGCGAATGCCGCTGGCTGGCCGCCCCGGCCTGCGCACAGGTCGTCACCCCGCGGACGGGCACACCGGGCCACCCGGCGGGCAGGGACCTGCTGATCCGGGTCACCGACGCCACCCGCCAGGTGGCCGCGGGCACCCGCGGCGCGTACTACGGCGAGGTCACCGTGCGCGGACACCGGATGCGCACGCTGACCACCCCACTGCGCGGCCCTCGCGCGCTCCAGCTCGCGGTGCGTTCCGACACCGTCGAGCAGGGCGAACGCCAGGCCGCGCGGCTGCTCGCCGCCATCGGCGCGGCGGGGGCGCTGCTCGCCGCCGGGCTCGGCTATCTCGCCTCCCGGCGGGCGCTGGCGCCGGTCACCCGGCTCACCGCCACCGCCGAACGGATCGCCGCCACCCGCGATCCGGCCCATCGCATCGAGCTGCCGCCGGAGGTGGGGCGGCGCGGGGACGAGATCTCCCGGCTGGCAGGGAGCTTCAACACCATGCTCGGCGAGCTGGAGGAGTCGGTGGCCGCCCAGCGCCGACTGGTGGCCGACGCCTCCCATGAGCTGCGCACCCCGCTGACCGCGCTGCGCACCAACGCCGAGTTGCTGGCCCGTGCCGACCGGCTGACCCCCGCCCAGCGGGACCGTGCGGCGTCGGCGCTCGGTGGGCAGTTGCGCGAGGTGACCGGTCTGGTCAACGACCTGATCGAGCTGGCGCGGGACAAGGAGCCGCTGCCGCTGGTGGAGCCGGTACGGCTGGATCTGCTGGCCGCCCGGTGCGTCGAGGAGGCCCGCTCGCACTGGGCGCACACCACCTTCACCATGGAGCTGGCCGAGGTCACGGTGGACGGGGTGCCCGCGCGGCTGGCCCGGCTGCTGACCAATCTGCTGGACAACGCCGCGAAGTTCAGCCCGCCCGGCGCCGAGGTGGAGATCCGGCTGACCACCGGCCCACACGCCATCGACCTCACCGTCCGTGACCACGGGCCCGGTATCGCCGCCGAGGACCTGCCGTACGTCTTCGACCGCTTCTACCGCTCCCGGCAGGCCCGTGCGCTCCCCGGCTCCGGGCTGGGGCTGGCCATGGCCCGGCAGATCGCCCGGGCGCACGGCTCCGCGCTCACCGCGGAGGCGGCCGAGGGCGGCGGTGCGCTCTTCCGGCTGCGCATCCCGCGCCATCGGTCCGGCGGTCCGGCCCCGCAGGCGTAAGCCCGCCGAAGCCCTCCGGGGCCGCCTCTTAGAAGCCCTCTTATATCGGCTCGCTATCAACGTCCCATGAAACGCAACCACTTCGCCCCGCCGCGGGTGACCGCCGCGGTGGCACTCGCGGGCGCGGCGTCCTGCCTCGCCCTCGCCTCGACCACCCTCGCCTCCACCGCCCACTCCGGCACCACCCGCTCCGGGGACGCGCCCCGGCCGGTCGTGGTCGGTGGCCACCGTGTGGAGGTCCCGGTGTCGGGCGGCACCGCCACCGTCGACACCGCCTCGCTGCGGGTCACGGCTCGTACGGGTCGGGGGACCGTCGAGCTGTCCGCGCCCGCCGCCACCGCCCCCGGGAAACCGGGCTCGGTGACCACCTCCGCGGGCACCGCCCGCTGGAGCTATCCGGACACCGGACTGGACGTCACGGCCCGTGCCGGTGACCGCGGCCGGCTGGAGCTGTCGGTGACGGCCACCGGAAAGGCCCCCCGCAAGTCCACCGGCAAAGCCACCGGAAAGGCCGCGGGCGAGACCGCGCGCACCCTCTCGTGGCCGGTCACCGGCACCGACCGGCGCGCCACCGCCGTACAGCTGCCGCGCGGCGAGGGGCTGTCGCTGCCGGTGGCCGACCGCTTCTGGAACTCCTCCCGGGCCGATCTGGTCGACACCGACATGGCCATGGAGTCGGATCTGTCGATGCCCCTGTGGGGCTACACGCTCGGCGACCGCCAGGGCGTGAGCTATCTCGTGCCCACTGACATCGGCACATCGCTGCGCGTCACCTCCGACGCGGGCAGGCTGCGCACCGCCGCCACCCACCGGTTCTCGCGGGCCGACGGCACCACGCGGTACACCGTGGCCTTCTCCCTCACCGACGGCTCCCCGGTGGCCGCCGCCCGCGACTACCGCGCCTGGCTCGGCGAACACGGACAGCTGAAGAGCCTGCGGGAGAAGATCCGGGAGACACCGGCCACCGGGAAGCTGCTCGGCGCGTTCCACGCCTATCTGTGGGGCGACGCCCGCAAGGCCGGCTTCATGGGCAGGCTGCGCGGCCTCGGTGTGGACCGCATGTGGCTCGGCTACGACGCCGACGACCGGCCGATGGACGCCGCCGCCACCGCGGCCGCGAAGAAGGCGGGCTATCTCGTCGGCCCGTACGACTCGTTCGCCAACGGCCAGGACCCGGCCACCTCCGACGCGCCGACGTCCACCTGGCCCGGCACGGTGTACCCGGACTTCTGCGTCCGGGACGCCGACGGCAAGCCCGTCCCCGGCTTCCACGACCGCGGCTGCTACCTCTCCTCCGAGGCGTTCGAGAGGGCCGAGCCGCGCCACCACTACCTCGCCGACCGCATCCGCGAGATGACCGAGGCGGGCGCCGACAGCTACTTCCTCGATGTGGACGCGGCCGGTGAGCTGTTCCGCGACCACAGCACCGCTCACCCCATGACCAAGGCGGAGGACCGCGCCAACCGGCTGGCCCGGATGAAGCGGCTCTCCGACCGCGGGCTGGTCCTGGGCTCGGAGTCCGCCGGGGCCTGGGCCAACCGGGACCTCGCCTTCGACCACGGCTCGGGCACCCCGGTGGCGGGCGGTCTGTGGGCGGCGCAGCGCGACAAGGCGACCTGGGGCGGCTACGCCCCCGCCGACGCGCCGGGCGTCTTCTTCAAGCCCGCGGAGCTGCCCGCCGATGTGGCGAAGGCGATGTACGACCCGGTGTACCGGGTGCCCCTGTACGAGACCGCGCTCCACGACTCCGTGGTGAACACCGAGCGCTGGGAGCTGTCGTACGACAAGCTGCCTCGGCAGAAGACCGACCGGGCGCTGCTCGGCATGCTGGACAACACCCCGCTCAACTTCGTGCTCACCGGCGACTCGCTGAACAGGAGCGGCCGCCAACTCGCCACCCTCCAGCGGTACTTCGCGCCCCTGCACCAGGCGGCCGGTACCGAGCCGCTGACCGACTTCCGGGCGCTGACCGCCGATCGCACCGTGCAGCGCACCGTCTTCGGCGACGACACCCTCACCGTCACCGCCAACTTCGGCACAACACCCCACAAGGGCCTGCCCGGTGGCTGTGCGGACGCCAAGCTCCGCGACGACACCGCGCCGCGGCGGCTGTGCCCGGCCACGGTGAACGGAACCGCCGGGTAATCGCGCGGCGCCGCCGGTGGGGAAGCCGATGTTTCCACGATTACCGGACGTTGCCCGGCCCATCGTTAGAGTCGGCCCTCACTGCACTGCGGGCCGACCCTGCGAGGTTTACTGAGCGATGGCATATCCAAAGGCCGGGGCCGAAGGCGTACCCGCGAGACCGCACTTTCCCGATGTCGAACTCGACGTACTGGATTACTGGGAGAAGCACGACATCTTCCATGAGTCCGTGGCAGCGCGGAAATCCGACGACGCCGAAGAATTCGTGTTCTACGACGGTCCGCCGTTCGCCAATGGCCTGCCGCACTACGGGCATCTGCTGGCGGGCTATGCGAAGGACGTGGTGCCGCGCTATCAGACGATGCGCGGCCGCCGGGTCGAGCGGCGGTTCGGCTGGACCTCGCACGGGCTGCCCGCGGAGCTGGACGCCGAGAAACAACTCGGCATCACCGCCAAGTCCGATATCGAGCGGATGGGCGTCGAGCGGTTCAACGAGGTGTGCCGGACGACGGTGATGCGTTACACCGGAGAATGGCGCGACTACGTCAATCGGCAGGCCCGCTGGGTCGACTTCGACGAGTCCGTCAAAACCCACGACCTCGACTACATGGAGAGCGTCATGTGGGCGTTCAAAACCATGTGGGACAAGGGGCTCATCTATCAGGGACATTCGGTCTCCTGGTATTGCGCGCACTGCGAGACCCCGCTGGCCAATGCCGAGAGCAGCGGCCGTATCGACGGCAGCGACACCCATCGCGACGTGCCCGGCAGCACCGTGATCGTGGGCGTACGGCTCGACAGTGGCGAGCTGCTGCTGGTGGAGTCCGACCAGCCCTGGGCGCTGCCGGGCGCCACGGCGGTGGCGGTGCACCCCGACGCGGAGTACGCCGTGGTGGAGCACGCCGGGCGGCGCCTGGTGGTCGCGGCCGACCGGCTCGGCGCCCATGCCGAGCTGGTGGGCGACGGCCCGGTGGTCGCCCGGCACAGCGGCGCCGAGCTGGCGGGACGCGCCTACACCCCGCTGTTCGACTTCTCCGCCCCCGCCGAGGACAGCCATGTCGTGGTGGCGGAACGCTTCGTGGACACCGACGAGGGCACCGGTGCGGTGGCCGTGACCCCGTGTTTCGACGAACGGGACCACACCCTCGCCACCGACGCGGGCATCGGCCGGACCTATCCGGTCGACTCCGGCGGCCGGTACACCGACGAGGTGCCGCCGTGCGCCGGAGCCCCGGTGCTGGAGTCCGCCGAGACCGTGACCGGTCTGCTGGCGGCCAGCGGCGCCCTGCTGAGCAGCCGGCCGCATACCCGGTCCCGCCCGCACTGCTGGCGCTGCGGCAGTCAGCTGCTGCAGCAGGCCATCCCCACCTGGTTCGTCGCCGTCACCCGGCTCCGCACCCGCATGCTCGAACTCAACGAGCGGATCCGGTGGACACCCGAACATGTGCGCGACGGCCAGTTCGGCAACTGGGTGCGCGGCGCCAAGGACTGGAACATCTCCCGCAACCGCTACTGGGGCGCCCCCATCCCGGTGTGGGTGTCGGACGACCCGGCCCACCCCCGGGTCGATGTGTACGGCTCCCTGGACGAGATCGAGCGCGACTTCGGCGTACGGCCGAGCGATCTGCACCGTCCGTACATCGACGAGCTGACGCGCCCCAACCCCGACGATCCATCGGGCCGGGCGGTGATGCGGCGGGTGCCCGAGGTGCTGGACTGCTGGTTCGAGACCGGCTCCATGCCGTTCGCGCAGGTGCACTACCCCTTTGAGAACGCCGAGTGGTTCGAGCGCCACTCCCCGGGTGACTTCGTGGTCGAGTACTACGCCCAGACCCGTGGCTGGTTCTACAACATGCACGTCATGTCCACCGCGCTGTTCGACCGGCCGGCCTTCGCCAACTGCACCGTCCTCGGGGTGGTGCTCGGCCACGACGGCCAGGCCATGTCCAAGGCGCGCAACAACTACCTCGATGTCAACGACGTCTTCGCCCGCGACGGCTCCGACGCCATGCGCTGGTTCCTCATGAGCTCCCCTCTGCTGCGCGCCCGCGACCTGGAGGTCACCGAGGCCGGCAGCAAGGAAGCCCTGCGCCAGGTGCTGCTGCCGCTGTGGAACGCCTGGCACTTCCTGGCCCTGTACGCGGGCGACACCGAGGGCCACGTCCGCACCGAGGCGGACCATCCGCTGGACCGCTACCTCCTCGCCAAGACCCGTGCCCTGGTCGAGCTGACGACCGGTGCGATGGACGGCTACGACCTCTCCCGCGCGTGCTCCGCACTCCGCGACCACCTGGATGTGCTCACCAACTGGTACATCCGCTGCTCCCGCGACCGGTTCGCCGCCGGAGACCGCGCGGCGGTGGACACCCTGCACACCGCGCTCGAAGTGCTGTGCCGGCTGATGGCACCGCTGCTGCCGCTGATCACCGAGCGGATCTGGCGCGGGCTGACCGGCGGCCGGTCGGTGCATCTGACCTCATGGCCCACTCCCGGGGAACTGCCGTCCGACCCGGAGCTGGTGCGGGTGATGGACCGGGTGCGGGAGGTCGCCTCGACCGCGCTCGGCCAGCGCAAGAGCCATCAGCTGCGGCTGCGGCTGCCCCTGGCGCGGCTGGTGATCGCCGACCCCGACGCCCCCGCGCTGGAGCCCTACACCGCGCTGCTGCGCGACCAGCTCAACGTCAAGGACGTCCAGCTCACCACCGATGTCTCCGCACACGGCCGGATGCGGCTGACCGTCGACCCCCGCAAATGCGGGCCCCGTCTCGGCGGGGCGGTGCAGGAGGTCATCCGCGCCGCGGCCACCGACGACTGGACGACGAACGAGGACGGACACGTCGTGGCGGCGGGGCGGGAACTGCTCGCCGGTGAGTACGAGCTGCGGCTCGTCGCCGATGGACCGGGCGCCGTCGCGGCGCTGCCCGGCGGAGCCGGACTGGTCGTCCTCGATGTCGAGGTGACCGAGGAACTGGCGGCCGAGGGCGCGGCGCGCGACCTGGTGCGCGTGGTGCAGCAGGCGCGCCGCGCGGCCGGTTTCGAGGTGTCCGACCACATCGCGCTGAGCGTGGATCTGCCCGAGACGGTGGCGGCACGGATCCGCGCCCACGACGCGCTGCTGAAGGCCGAGACCCTGGCCGGGCGCGTGACGTTCGGCCCCGTCGCGGACGCCGCTCACGAGGGCCTGATCGGCGACGGCACCGCGGTCCGGGTGCACATCGACAAGCTCTGACACAGGAAGAGAATCGGATGACCCGTCTTGACGCGCTGGTGAGCGCACAGGCCACGCGAACTCCGGAAGCGCACGCGGTCGTGTTCGGACCGACCCGGCTGACCTATCGAGAGCTGGAGGAACGCTCCCACCGGCTGGCCCACGCGCTGCGGGCCGGCGGGCTGCGCCCGGACGACCGCGTATGCGTGCTGGTGCCCAAGGGCGCGGACGCGGTGGTGTTCCTGCTCGGTGTGCTCAAGGCCGGTGGCGTCTGTGTGCCCCTGGACACGGCGTCGCCGGTGGACCGGCTGGTGTCCATCGTGGACCAGACCGCGCCATGCCTGCTCCTCGCCGACCGGCAGCGGACCCCGCTGGCCACCGAGGTGGCGGCCGCCGCCGCGCCCGGCGCGGTGGCGGGCCTGTGCCTGCCCGACGGGGACGCCACGGCCGCGGGCGACCTTCCCTCGATCACCGCGGCCGATATCGCCTCGGCGCCGACGACGGCACCCGAGCCGGTCAGCGGCGCGTCCGATGTGGCGTATGTGCTGTTCACCTCCGGCTCGTCGGGCGAGCCCAAGGGCGTACCGCTCACCCACTCCGGCATCGTCCACTTCGTGACCTGGGCCAACGAACACTTCGGGCTCGGCCCGGACGACCGGATCTCCTGCCACCTCCAGATGCACTTCGACGGCTCGCTGTGGGATGTGTACGGGCCGCTGATCTGCGGGGCCGAGCTGCATCTGGTCCCGCCGGAGGCGAGCCTGCTGCCGACCACACTGGCCGCGTTCATCCGCGAGGCACGGCTCACCCAGTGGCTTTCGGTGCCGTCCGTGCTCAGCGCGATGGCACGCCACGATGTGGTGGAGAAGGACGACTTCCCGCACCTGCGCCGGGTGTTGTGGGGTGGTGAGGTCTTCCCGCCCACGGATGTGGAGTACTGGATGCGCCGGCTGCCCCACGTCACCTTCACCGGTTTCTACGGCACCACCGAAACCACCATCGCCAGCTCCTTCCACACCCTGACCGAACTGCCCGACGAGGCGCTTCCGGTCGGCCGGGCCATCCCCGGCGAGTGGCTGGAGGCCGTCGACGACCAGTTGCGCCCGGTCGCCCCCGGCGAGGTGGGCGAGATGGTGATCGGCGGCGCGGGCGTCAGCCCGGGATACTGGCGTGACCCCGAGCGGACCGCGGCCTCGTTCATCGAGCTGCCCTCCGGCTCCGGACGGCGCGCGTACCGCACCGGAGACCTCGGCAGCAAGGACGCCGACGGGCTGCTGCGCTTCCACGGCCGCGCCGACCGCCAGGTCAAGGTCAACGGCTACCGCGTGGAGCTGGACGAGGTGATGACCGAGCTGCACTCGCTGCCGGAGATCGCCGCCGGGGCGGTGGTGTCGGTGCCGGGCGCCGCCGGGTCCCCGCTGATCTGCGCCGCCTACACCCTCGCCGCCGGTGTCTCGCTGACGACCGCACAGGTGAAGGCACGGCTCGCGCACAAGGTGCCCGGGTACATGCTGCCGTCGCGCTGGCTCGCACTGGAGTCGCTGCCCGCCAACGCCAACGGCAAGACCGACCTGCGCGCACTCCAGCAGCGCTTCACCGCCGACGAGGCCGTCCCCGGCGGCGGTGGCGGCGCGTGAGCGAGTTCTCCTTCACTGCCTGCACGGCCCGGGACCGAGCGGAGATCGCCGACTTCCAGGACTCGCTCTGGCGCGGCGGCCGCGACGCCAACCTGGCCTATATGGACTGGAAGTACGCCACCAACCCCCACCTCGACGACCGGTATGTCACCCTCGCCCGCGAGGGGGGAGAACTGGTCGGCATGGTGGGGGTCTTCGGCGCCTGCTGGGAGGTGGCGGGGGACCGGTTCATGCTGCCCTGCCTGACCGACACCGTGGTCGCCCCCCGGTACCAGGGCAGCCCGCTGTTCCGGATGCTCACCGACGAGGTGGTGGCCCGGCTGCGCGCCGACGGTGTGCCCTGGCTGCTGGACTTCGGCGACCAGGGGGCTGGCCCCGCCATGCTGATGAACGGATGGCGCCCGATCGGCCCCTGGGCGCAAGCGGTGGTGAAACGCGAGAAGCCACTGGTGGCCGAATGGCCGTGGCATGAGCTGCCCGCCACCCGAGGAGCCAGGTCCGGCCTGACCCTACGTCCGCTGGCCGCCGTGGACGCGGAGGCGATGGCGGGGCTGGTGGCCCGGCTGCCGGGTGGCGAAGGCCCGCGCCCGGCGCGGGACGCCGCCTACTTCCGCTGGCGCGCCGCCAACCCCCTGGCCCGGTACTTCCACCTGGTGGCCGGTGACGGACCCGTCGAGGGCTATCTCATCGGACACCGCTCGGGCGTCGACACCGACGACGGGGAAACTCCTACGACCATCGTGGACTGCGAGGCCACCTCCGACGAGGTGTTCGCGGACCTGGTGGAGGCCGCCCTGACGTGGCTGCCCGGCGCCGAGGTGCTGATGTGGGTCCGCGATCTGCCGGCGGTGCGGGTGGCGGCGCTGCGCGCGCTCGGCGCCGAACTCGACGAGCCCACCGGCCTGTTCACCCGCGATATGTACCTCCCCAGCCTGATGGTCCGCGCGACCGGCGCCGAGATGCCGCCCGCGCTGAGCGCCCTCGACCGGCCGGACGGCTGGAATCTGAGCGGAGTCTCCGGCCGCGCCTGGCGTTGACACCGGCCGACCCCCTATCCGTCCCGACGGACGAAAGCGCCGCTCGCCCCCTTCCCAGGAGGCGAGCGGCGCTTTCGTCGGGGCTCTACGGCGGGTCCGGAGCGCCACGCGGGCGGAGCCGCAATCGATGCTTCCCCTCCCCCTCCCGCCGTCCCGCCCCTCCGGCGTTTGAGGAGCGGGGTGAGGGCGGAGCCCCGGTTGTGGGAAGGGGCGGGAAGGAGCGAGGAGGGGAACAGCACCCCGCGGGCGTCAGCGGCCGGGGCGCAGCTCGAAGAGCAGACCGCCGGGCGGCCGGTTGAACTCCTGGACCGCCTCGCACTCCCAGCCCGAGGCGTCGAACGCCGCCATCCACTCCGACCGCGTCGGCAGCGTCACCCCCATCAGCGCGTGCGCGAACTCGAAGCCCAGCGTGAAGATGGGCGTCTGCGGACCCGGCGCCACCTCGCTGCGCACCACATCGCACAGCAGGAACCGCTCGACATCGGGGAAGACCTCGCGGATCCGGCGCAGCACCGTCACACACTTGTCGTAGGGCCAGAAGTCATGCCCCATGAACACACAGGTGACCGTGTCGATACCGGCGAACTCCGGCAGCTGGGGCAGCGCGTGCACATCGCCGTGGTGGACCGAGATCCGGTCCGCCATCCCGGCCTCGGCGAAGGAGGCCCCGGACAGTTCCACGGCCGCGGGCGCGATGTCCACTCCGACGCCACGGACACCGGGGTGATTGCCCGCGATACGGATGAGCCGCTGGCCGGAGCCGCAGCCCAGGTCGCACACGGCACGCGGCGGCTGGTCGGCGAGGATCTTGTCGAAGCGCAGCTCGACCTCGACGTCGCCGATCATCCGGGAGCTCACCGCCACGGCCCGCATGTCCCGGTGGTAGAACTCGCCGTGCCGGTTGCGCTCCAGCGCCACATGCGGTGCCCGGCTGGTCAGCTCGCCGTTGCCACCGGCCAGCCAGTAGAAGTAGCCGCGGTCGAGGTAGGCCGCCTCGAAGCCCGGTCCCGGGCGGGCGGACCGGTCGTCCAGCTCGACGATGCCGGCCCATTCCAGGGGCAGGAGTATGCCGCGGACCACGGCGGGGTCGATCCGGTCCGCGCCCTCCTGACGGTCGTCGAACCGGATCTCGCCGCGGTCCTTGAGGTCGTCCAGCAGCCCGAGTTCCACGGCGGCCGACAGGGCGGAGACCGCCACGGACGAGCAGAACAGGGAGTCGGTGGTCGGAGTGGCTGCCGGAGTGGGGGTGAAGTGCGGTGTCGTCGTCATCGCTGCTCCTTGTGTGGTGAGGGGGTGGGTGAGCGGCCGGTCACTTCTCTTCGAGGGGCTTACGGGCGCGGTGGATGGTGCGGCAGGGGACGGGGGTCAGGGAGCACGAGCCCGAATCGCATTTGACGTAAGCCTGCTCGAAGTCGTGCTCGGCCGGGACGAGGCCGGCCGCCTCCAGCGCTCCGGCCACCTCGGCGTCGTCGTACTCCCAGCTGCGCAGCGTCTGGTCCACCCGCTCGGCGGCCATCCCCGTGCCGAAGACGCCGGAGACGCGCAGCATCCCCGTCCTCGCGCCGTCGTCCCAGACACCGCGCTTGACGATCACCGCTTCGGCGTCGTCGGTCAGGGTGACGTTGTTCCAGTGGCGGAAGTGTGATCCGGCGTAGAGGTCGAAGATGAACTCCCCGCCGGGCAGCAGTGCCTCGCGCACCGAGGTGAAGCACTGGGTCAGCTCCGCCACCGACCCCAGGTGGTTGAGGGCCCCGTCCAGGCTCACACAGGCGGCGGCCGGGCGCGGGGTGCGGAAGGTCCTGGCGTCGGCCTCGATCAGCGTCAGCGTGCCGCTTTCCACGGCGGGAGCGAGCTTCTTGCGCGCGATGTCCAGCATCGCGGCCGACCCGTCCACGCCGGTGGCCTGCCAGCCCGCCGCACAGAAGACGGACGCCGTCACGCCCGTGCCGCAACACAGGTCGATCACCGAACGCTCCGGCAGTCCCTGCCGGTCCAGGTGGTCGGCGAGCCGGGGCGAGAAGGTGTGGACCCATCCCGTGTACCGGCTGTCGAAGAAGGTGGCGAAGCCGTCCGTGTAGTAGTAGTTCTCCATGGTGAGCCTCCGTGGGCCGCGGTGTGAGGGAAGGTGGTCGGTGGCGGCCGGCCGTTCAGCCGGCCGGGTGGGCGCGCAGCGCCGGGGCGACATGCCGGGCGAAGAGTTCGAGGGTCTGCCAGTCGACCGGCGGCCGGGCGCCGAGCAGGAAGTCGCGTACGCCCAGGTCCAGATAGGGCCGCAGCCGCTCCACACACTGCTCGGGCGTGCCGAAGACCAGATACTCCGGCCACACCGGCGAATCGGGGCCCACCCGTTCCAGCAGCCGCTCCTTGCGCTCCAGCGCCTGCCGTTCGTCCTCGGCGAGGATCGCCCGGAAGGTCACCGACTGGCGGATGGTCCCGGGGTCGCGGCCCACGACGGCGGCGTGTTCGGCCAGTTTCCCGAGCTTGTGGCGGTAGCTGTCCGGGGTGCGGGCGAGGGTGTTCCAGATGTCGGCGTGTTCCGCGACGATCCGCAGCATCCGCCGCTCGCCCTCGCCACCGATCACCAGCGGCAGCCGCCGCTGGAGGGGGCGTGGCCGCAGATGGGCGTCCTCGAGGCGGAAGTGTTGTCCGGCGAACGTCGCGGGGCCGCCGGTCCACAGCGCCCGCATCACGCGGCAGGCCTCGTCCAGCATGTCCAGCCGGGTCCCGGCGCTCGGAAAGGGGATGCCGTACTGGCCGTAGGCCAGATCCGCACCGGCCGCGCCCAGCCCGAACTCCAGCCGCCCGTCCGAGACATGGTCGATGGTGGCCGCGGCAGCGGCGGCCAGCGCCGGGTGCCGCCAGGTCACCGCCGAGACGAGCACGGCGCAGCGGATCCGGCTGGTGTGCGCCGCGAGCGCCGAGAGCAGCGACAGGCCCTCGAAGCACGGGCCCGCCGGGCCGCCCATGGGCGGGCGGAAGTGGTCGAAGAGGGACACCCAGTCGTAGCCGAGCTCCTCCGCCGTCCGCCACAGTTTCAGCGCCTCGGCGAAGGTCGTGTACTGCTGGCCCGAGTGGACACCGACCCGGACCGCGTCTCCATGGATCCGCATGGTCAGCCGGCCTGCGGTCCGCACAGCGTGCGGACGGTGTCGGTGAGGGTGCGGATGGTGCGGAACACCTCGGGGGTGACGGCGTCGTCGGGGAACCGGAAGGTGAAGGTCTCCTCCAGGTCCACGACCAGGCCCGCCACCCCCAGCGAGCTCACACCGAGGGCGGACAGCTCGGCGTCCGGGTCCAGGGCGGTGGCCGGTGGCGGCGCCTCCGCGCGGCGCCGCACGGCCTCCGCCACGGAAACCATGAGTGGGTCCATGAACGCGTATACCTCCTGTGGATCGGGCCCGGTGGGCGGGTGCGGCTCAGTGGGCCGAGAAGTGATGAACGGTGCGATGGCGATAGGTCTCGCCGGGGTCGAGGCGCACCGGGGGATAGTCGTCGCGGTTGGGTGCGTCCGGCATGGGGCCGGTCTCCAGGCAGATGCCGGACCGCCGCCGCCCGGCGAAGCCGTCGGCCGAGTACACCCCCACCGCGGGCTGGTCGGTGACCACGCGCATGGTGCGCCCCGAGGCGGGGTCGTGCAGCCGCGCCGCCCAGTCCGGGTCGTCCAGGACGAAGCAGTTGTCCAGCCGCAGCTCGCCCACCGGCTTGGGCGCGCGGTGGTCCAGCGGGCTCCCGGTGATGTCCGCGGGCGGCCCGGGGAGGGGGATGAGCTGGTCGTCGAAGACCACCGCCCGGGTGGAGTTGAGCGCCAGCAGATGGCCGTCGATCCGTCCGGTGCCGGCCAGGTTCCAGTAGGCGTGGTTGGTGAACCCCACGATGGTGCTCGCGGTGGTCGTGGCCGTGTACGCGAAGGTCAACGTCCCGTCGGGGGAGACCTGGTAGAGCACTTCGGCGGACAGCGCGCCCGGGTAGCCCTGGTCGCCGTCCGGGCTGTCCAGGCGCAGCCGCAGCGACAGCACCTCGCCCGAGCGCTCCGCCTCGGCCGCCCACACATACCGGTCGAAGCCGAGGTCTCCGCCGTGGATGTGGTGGTCGCCGTCATTGCGGTCGAGGTGGTACTCGACGCCGTCGAGCCGGAACCGGCCGCCCGCCACACACCGGCAGTAACGGCCCACGGTGGAGCCGACATACGGATTGGCGGCGCGGTTCTCATAGCCGCCGAGGTCGGGCAGGCGCACCACCACATTGCCGGTGCGGCCCTCCCGGTCGGGGACCAGGACCTCCACGAGCTGCGCCCCGTAGGTCCACACCACCACGGCCAGGCCCGCGCCGGTGTCCAGGGTGTAGGCGTCCACCTCGGCCGGCCCCTGCCCGCGGTGGCCCACGGTGGTGCCGACGCTCTCCCGTCGTATCGTCGCCGCCATCAGCCCTCCCGGCCGGGGGCGGGGGCCGCCGCGCGGAGGGTCTTCTGCAGATGGGCGCGGCGGCTGCCGCCCGCGTCGCCGAGCGTGGGCCCGTACTGCCGGAACCCCAGGACGTCCAGCAGCGACCGGGTGTCCGTGAGGTCAGGGTTGGCCTCCGAGCGCAGTACGTCCGCACCGGCCCGCTCCGCCTCCTCGATGGCGTGGCGCAGACATCGCAGCCCCACCAGCGACCCGTTGTCGAGCCACTCGGGCGCCACGGCCAGCCGGGAGAGGTGAATCGGCCGCTCGGCGCGGGGAAACACGCCCTCGTCCACGGTGAACGGCGGATCCCAGGTCAGGGTGAACATCCCGGCGGGGTGTGCGCCGTGGCGCAGCAGACGCACCGCGCCGGACCGCACCCGGTGTTCGGTGGTCTCGGGGCGGCGCCGGGGGGCCGGGGTGCCGGAGGCGGCCGCCTGGTGGGCGTCGCACGCGCACAGCAGCGCGTGTGCCTCCCGCGGGTCCTGGCTCACCTCCCATCGCCACGTGGCCGCCGTCCGCTCGGCCGGGAACCGGGTCTCCGCCATCGCTCAGCCCCTGCCCACGCGTACGGTCACGGTCTTGGGGCGCTGGTACTCGGTGAGCGCCAGCACGCTCATGTCCGTGCCGTGGCCCGAGCCACCACGTCCGCCGTGTGGCAGTTCCGCGGTCTGTTCCAGGCAGCAGTTGACCCACACCTCCCCGGCGTTCAGCCCTTGGGCCAGCTCCAGGACGGTGTCCGTACAAGTGCCCCAGACGCTCGCGGCGAGGGCCTGCGGCACCGAGTTGGCCAGGGCCAGGGCCTCGGCGTGGTCGTCCGCCGCCTGCACCGTGAGCACCGGCGCGAACACCTCCTCCAGCACCGCCGGATCGTCCGGCGGCAGGTCGGCGAGGATGCGGCCGGGCCGCCAGTGGCCGCCCTCCTCGCCCGGGGGCGGCGCGAGCGGGGCGATGTGCTCGACGGCCGCCGCGCTCTGCCCGATGATCCGGTCGTAACGGGCCGCCTGGTCCGCGTTGTTGAGCGGGCCGAAGTGGACACCGGCGCGCCGGTCGGCCATCGCCTTGGCCAGCCCCTCGACGGTCTCCAGGTAGTTCTCCCGGAGGGTGATGACGCGGGCGGGGGCGGCGCAGCTCTGCCCGGCGTTGTAGGTGGCGGCCCGCACCAGCGCCTCGAAGGTGTCCGGCGGAGCGTCCGGCAGCACCAGCGCCGGGCAGTTGCCGCCGAGCTCCAGGCTGACGCGGCGCAGTCCGGCACGGGTGACGATGTCGCGGCCGCCCGCCTCGCTGCCGGTGAACGCCACCGCGTCGACGTCGCTGTCCACCAGCAGACGGCCGGTGTCGCGGTCGCCCGGCACCGTCAGCAGGACACCGGGCCCCAGCGTCGCCGCCGCGTCCCGCGCCAGGAGCAGCGCGGTGTCCGGGGTGGTCAGCGCGGGCTTGAGGACCACCGTGTTCCCGGTGGCCAGCGCGGGCCCGATGCGCCACGCGGCCATCATCAACGGGTAGTTCCAGGGCACGATCACCCCGATGACACCCAGCGGCTCCCAGCGCACCCAGCTCTCCCGGCCGGGCAGATGGTGCCCGCCCGCCGGAGCGACGTCGGCGCGCACCGCGCCCGCGTAGAAGCGCAGCAGATCGGCGCAGTTCTCGACCTCGCCCGCGGCCTCGGCGGCCGGCTTGCCGGTGCCCGCCCGCTCGGCCGCCACGTACTCGGCGGACCGCTCCTCGATCAGGTCGGCGAGGCGGAGCAGCCGGCGCGCCCGGACGCGGGGCGTGAGCGCGGCCCAGGCGGGCGCGGCGGCGCGGGACTCGGCCACCGCGGCCGCCACCTCCGGCTCACCGCCCAGTGCGATCCGCCGCCGCTCCGCTCCGGTGCGGGGGTCGGTCAGCACCGTCTCGGCGACCGCGGGGCCCAGCTTGCCCGCCACGAACGCGGCGATGCGCTCGACGGTGCGGAAGCGATCCTGGGACAGGTCGGCGGCCGTCACACCGATGCCGAATTCCTTCTCCATCGCCATGAACAGATTCATGAAGCCGATGGAGTCGAGCAGACCGGACTCGATCAGATCGGCCCCGGGTGGCGGCGGCTCGATCTGGAGGACCGTACACAGCAGGTCCGTGACGCGGGATGTCATCCCGGTGGGGGTGTTCATGGGGTACTCCTGGGGCTGGGCGGGGGGAATGCGGGGGCCGGGTGCGGGTGGCCGTCCGTGGCGCCGTCCCGCGCCGTGGCGGCCAGCCGGTCGGCCAGCTCGCGGCGGAGGACCTTGCCGGTCCGGGTCCTCGGGATGGCGTCGAACGGCACCACACGGCGGGGCAGCACCGCGGGCCGGAACGCCGCGGCCAGTGCGGGCAGCACATCGGGAGGGCCGTCGGCGCCGGGGGCCGGCACCACCGCCGCCACGATCTCCTCGCCCAGGAAGCGGTGCGCAAGCGCGACACACGCGGCGTCCCGCACCTGGGGCACGGCGCGCAGCACCCGGTCCATCTCGTCCAGGGAGACGGTCTCGCCGCCGACCTTGGCGATGTTCTTGCGGCGCCCGGTGACGACGACGAAGGGTTCGGCGCGATCCGGGTCGGTGACCTCCATCCCCAGGTCCTGGGTGTGGAACCAGCCGCCCGCGAACGCCTCGCCGGTCGCGGCCGGGTTGGCCTCGTAGCGGGACATCACATTGTGGCCGCGCACACAGATCTCTCCCACCTGTCCGGGGGCCGCCCGCTCGCCCTCCGGGGTCAGCACCGCCACCTCGTTGCCGAACAGGGCCGTGCCGATCGACGGGATGTCGGTGTCGAGCATCAGCCGCCGGTAGGTGTCCTCGGACAGATCGGCCGGCATCGTGGTGGAGAAGTTCACCGTCTCGGTCAGCCCGTAGCCCTGGAGCACCCGGGCACCGAACCGGTCCCACACCGCCCGCGCGGTGCGCGTGGTCAGCGGCGCGGCCGCCGAGACGAAGTACCCGAAGTCGTCCGGGAGCCGGGGCGAGCGCCACGTTTCCAGCAGCGCCTCCAGCACACTGGGGACGACGCTGGCGATCCGCGGCCGGAACCGCTGGAGCAGCCGGGGGTAGCGCAGCGGATCGAAGCCGTCCGCGAGCAGCACATGGGCCCCGGCCGCCAGCACGCCGAGGACGGTGAAGTGCAGACCGTTGACATGGTGGACGGGAAGGCAGCCGAGCAGCCGGTCACCGGGGCGCAGCCGGTGGTGGCGGCCGAGCGCCTCCGCGTTCACGGCGGCGTTGTAGTGGGACTGGGCGACCAGTTTGGAGGCCGCGGTGGATCCGGAGGTGGCGAAGAACAGGGCGTCCTGGTCCGGGTCGATCTCCGGGCCGCCGAGGTCGTCCCGCGGCCCCTCCAGGGTCCGCGGATCGGGCAGGACGACCGCCTCCGGCAGCGCCCCGGCGGGCACCGAGGGCGGCCGCAGCACCACCTGCGCCCGCACCGCCTCGGTCTGCTGCCGTCGCCGGTCCGCGGGGTCCTGCGGGCCGAGCAGCAGCAGCGGGCAGCCCGACCGCAGCACCGCGAGGACGGCCACGATCGAGGCCGGGTCGTTGACCGGGGCCAGGGCCACGGTCCGCCCGGCCGCCACCCGGAGCTCGGTGCGCAGCCATCGGGCCAGGCGCCGGCTGAGCAGATCGGCCTCGCCGTAGCTGAGCGTGGTGAGCTCACCGTCGTCCGCCACGGTCGTCAGGAAGGGGGCCCCGCCCCGGGTCCTGGCGTGGTGTGCGAGCCAGGACACCGGGGTGGGGTGCGGCGTCAGCCGGTCCCCGATGGGGATGCCGCGGTAGGTGTGGGCCATCGCGGCGTCGGTGGCCGCGGCGGTGGACACCTCGTCGGCGCTGGTTGGCGAGGCCATCGCTCACCCGAACCGGTGGGGGGAGTGGGTGCAGCCCTTCGCCGCGAGCTCCTCGCCGCTGGTCGCCCGGATGTCGCAGATCCGGCAGGTGATCTCCCCGAACTCGCTCAACAGCGCCGCATACGCGGTGAGTTCCTGCCGGTCCAGGCTGTCGAGGCGGCGGTGCGGCGCGCCCACGGACAGGATCATGTGGTCGCTGACCGCGCCCACCGCGTGGGTGATGGCCCCCTGGACCATGTACACCTGCCCGGGACGGGTCTGCACGATCTCCCCGGCCACCGCGATCGTCCCGGTGCCCGCGAGCACGAACAGCAGATGGTCGCCGGGGTGGGTGTGGGGCGCGAAACCACTGCCCGCCGGGACATGGAGGATGTCGGCTCCCACATGACCGCTGGACACCAGGGAGTGGCCGGTGGCGTCGGCGGTCTTCGTCACCTTCGTCGGGCCGGGCTCGACGGTGATGCCGAGCTGCTGCGTGGTGCCGTCCAGACCGAGGTCCTCGGCCCAGTCGCAGATCAGCAGGGGGCCGGGCGGTGTCCCGGGCGCCTCCGGGCGCTCCTCGGCGGGCAGTTCGTCGGCCTTGGCACGGCCGAACACCGAGAGCAGTTCGAGCGATTTCGCCCTGCGCTCCGCGGGGTCGAGGTCGTGCAACTCCTCCGTCAGAAGGGAGATGATCTGCTGGGTGGACAGGTCGTCCGTAGTCCGGGTCACGGTGTCTCTCCGCGGTCTTGGGGGGTGGTCGGGATCGGACGGGGCAGGTCGGCCAGGAACGGCGCCCGTCCCAGGAGTTGGGCGAGATGGCAGGAAAGAGGGGCGGCGAACACGTGGTAGAGGAGGGGCGAGAACTCCTCCCGGACGTGTCCGGTCACCGGCAGCGCGGACCGGCCGTGCCGGGCGATCGCGGTGTCGTCCCCGGGCGCGACGGTGATGACACGCCGCCCGAGCGCCGCCGCCTTCGCGGCCACCTCCGCGGCGTGCCGGTACGAGCGCCCCGGCGCGGCCACCACGATCACGGGCGCCTCGGGCGGGCGGGCGAACCGCTCGACATGGCACCACTCCTCCAGGTCCTGCCCGGTGGCGAAGACGCCGGAGGTCTCGATCACCTTGGCGGCCGCGAAGAGCGCGGTGCCGTGGGAGGGGCCGCTGCCGAGCACGCCGAGCACGGCCGCGTCGGCGATGCGCTCGGCGGTCTCACGGCACCGGGTCCGGGCGGTCTCGGCGGTCGCCCCGACCGGTCCGGCCAGCGCGGTCAGTTCACCCCGCAGCGCGTCCGCCTCCGGTCCGCTGAGGCGCCCGCGCAGCTCGCCCAGCCGGATGGCGATCAGCAGCAGGCCCAGCAGGCTGGCCTGGTAGGTGCGCACGCCCGGCGACCGCTCGGTGTCCGGCAGGGTGACCAGGAGCGCGCCGTCGGCCGCCCGTGCCACCGGACTGTCGGGCGTCGCGGTGACCGCGATGGCATGCGCCCCGCCCGCACGGGCCAGCTCGGCCGACCGCACGACGAGCGGTGTGCGGCCGGAGGCGGAGACGGTGAGCGTCAGTTCCGTACGGGGCGGGCGGCCGCCGGACCCGGGGTGGTCGTACTCCACGAAGCGCAGCGCGTTCACCGGGCGGCAGTCCACCCCGGCCAGCGAGGCGAAGGCCATCCGCACGGCGCACGCCGCGTGGTAGGAGTCGCCGTCGCCCACGATGCTGACGGTGTCCACCGCCGCCCACCGCGCGGGCAGCAGGGTGCGCACCTGCTCGTCGAAGGGCCCGGTCCGCTCGCGGAGGTCCGCGGCGAGGGCGTCGACCTGGCGCAGCATCACCCGCGGGTCCAGAGGTGGCGGTGGTGCCTGGATTCCGGCGCCGGCCGGTGTGTTCGGTTCGCTGCGGCCGCTCACCGCTCCAGCCTCCGTACGATGTCGACGTACTCCGCCACCCGGTCGCGGTCGATCTCGCCGCCCCAGCCGTCGCGCTCCAGGCAGGTGCCGACGAACGCCCCGTCCGCCGCGGCCATCAGCCGTGCCGCGTTCTCGTGGCGGGTGTGCCCGGCCAGGATCACGGGCAGGCCGGGGGCGGCCTCGCGGACGGACGCGATCATGCCCAGCGCGGTGTCCTCGTCCGGGTGGCACAGCGACACCGCGTCGGCCCCGACGGCCCGCGCCGCCCGCGCCACCTCGGCCGTGGTCTTCTGCCCGTCGGACCACCGGAAGTGCATCGAGTCGATCTCGGCGATGATCCTGATGTGTTCGGCGCCGATCCGGCGGCGGTACTCCATCACCCGCAGCGGATCGGCCCGCACCATGCCGTGTGCGGTGAGGGTCTGCCCCACCAGGGCGCCGGCGCGGATGTAGCCGCCGCCCGCGACCTTCGCCACCGCCAGGGACGCCGTGAGGGCGTTGCGCATCAGCTGTACGCCGATGTGGAACCGCTCATCGGTCGCCTCGGCCACCGCGCGTGTGATCAGGCCCATCGCCACCGTGCGGGCCGGGTCGGACTCCTCGTCCACGGTGTAGACCCGGTCCACCGTCTGGATCAGGCAGCCGTCCGCCCCGCCCTCGTACAGCGCCCGCGCGGACCGGACCGCGGTGTCGAGCGTGCGGCCGAAGGAACCGTCCTCGTGAAAGGGGGTACCGGGCAGCGGTGACAGATGCACCATGCCGAGGACCAGTTTGCGGCCGCCCGCGGTCAACCATCCGTCCATGGCTCAGCCCCCGTATCCCGGCGCGGCGTGCGAGCGCAGCCGGTCGAAGGCGGCGGACAGCTCGTCCCAGGGCCGCGCCGTGGTGACCCTGACGACACCGCCGGAGAGGCAGAAGGTGAGGATTCCGGGGAACACCGAGACGCCGGTCTCCCGCAGGACGTCGCGGAAACATCGGTAGGAGTCGTCCCAACCGGGCAGCTCCACGGCGGTGTTGATGGAAAAGCGCGGCGGAAGCACCCGGCCGGGGATCTCCGACAGCCGTACGGTGGCCGCGTCCCGCAGCACGGTCAGATCCTCGCTCCGGCGCAGCCGCTCGGCGCGGTAGCCGCGGTAGGCGTTCCGCAGTCGTGCCAGGTCGATGTCGTAGGAGGACTCGAACTCCTTGGCCTCGGCCGGCCCCGGCGTCTCGACCCCGGTGATGAGCCACCGCTCCAGGCGGGCGAGCACCTCGATGGTCGTGTAGAAGAACGAGGGCGGGCCGCCGAAGGAGGACGACGCGTACTCGTAGTACTCGTCGATGAACGCCGGGTCGGCGAGGAACCACCCTGCCTTCAGCCCCGGCGCCGACCAGGTCTTGGACAGGCTGGACACCCGCACCACCTGCGGCGCGGCGCGGTCAGCGGAGCGCTTCCCGTAGTCCCCGAGCCACTCATGGCACTCGTCCAGCACGATGACCGTGGAGGGGGAGGCGGCCCGGATCAGCCGGATGAGATCGGCCTCGGCCACGGCGGCGCCGGTCGGATTGCCCACCGTCTGCAGCATCACCATCGGGGTGTCCGGGGTGAGGGCGTCGATCAGCGGTTCGAGGGACGTCTGGCCGTCCTGGGAGACCAGGGGCACCAGCTGGACGTCGTGCCGGCGGGCAATCGTCTCGACCAGGGGCGGGTAGTTGGGGATCGCGCACAGCGCCGGTGAGGGCGAGCGCGGGCCGCCGTGCAGCACGAAGTCCGCGAGCGTGCTGATGGCGAAGGTGCCGCCCATGGTGATGGCCACGTTCTCGGTGCCGTAGCGCGCCCCCTGGATGCGGGCGTTCTCGTACGCGGCGATCGCCTCGCGGGCCGGGACACGCCCGCGCGAGTCGGAGTAGCCGTACCAGTCCCGGTCCAGGGCGTAGCGGATGCACTCCTTCAGGCTCTGCGGCAGTCCCCACCGCTCCTCGTCGATCGACCCGCTGGAGAGGATGTAGCGGGCGTTGTCCCGCAGCTCGCCGTAGAGGTCGTCACGGAAGAACCAGTTGAAGAGCTCCTTGACGAACCGCACGGTGGCGCGGGAGGAGAGCACCTCCTCGGGCGCGACGTCCCGGCGCGGCCTGCTGGACCGCCAGGTCTCGGCGAGCGCCGGGCGCAGGGCGTTGCCGCCGAGCTCGTGCTCGACCCGCCCCAGCCACAGGTTCCGCAGCTCCAGGGGGTCGTGGGGGTCGCGGGCCCGGGCGTAGACCTCCAGGACACGATGGTCGACGCCAGGTGAGAACACGTCGCGGATGCCACCGGGATGCGGTGGACGCGCCGCGGTCTCACACGCGTCCGGCGGGGCGTGACACGGACGCGGAGACGGTACGGATTCGAAGAGTTTCATGCGTTTCCCCGAGTGGGCCGCCCCTGTGGGCGAGCGTGAACGGATGGCATGGGCTACACGACGCGCAGGCGCTTGAGATGCCGGAGCCGGGCCTCGGGCGTGGCCGAACCGCTGGTTCTCCCGTGGAAGAAGTAGGTGTTGTCGATGACGACGAGAAGCCCGCGCCGCCACTGGAGCCCTTGCGCGTGCTCGGGCGCGTACATCGCCGCCAAAAGCTCGCGGAACGCGTCGCCCACGGCTGTGGCGTCCTCCTCCGGCCCCTCGTAGGACCACTGGAGCTCATCGGCGAGGAAGTCGCGCAGCGAGAACACCCAGCGGTCCCCGACCCGCCGGGCGATCGTGGGAACACCGGGGCGGTCGCGGTACCGGGTCCGGGACAGCACGGCCAGGGTCTCCGGTGCCAGCCGGCGCGCCACCTCCCGCATCGGCACCAGCACCGTCCTGGCGCCCTGCGAGGCGTCCCCGGGGGCCAGACACATCAGCACGATGTAGCGCGGCTGCCGCTCGACGGGGGCGCCGCTGCTCTCGGTGTGCAGCGAGAGGTAGTTGACGGCGAAGGGCTGCAGGGCCACGTCGTCGGTGCGGGCGTGCTCACTGCGCAGATTGAGGATCACCTCCTCCTCCACATACGGCGCGACCGCCGGGTCCCGCTCCGGCATGGCGGTGCCCAGGAACGCGCCGAGCGCGGTGAACCGGTCGTTGGGCAGCGGCTCATCGAGCTGGATCGCGGCCAGGCCACGGCTCCACAACTGCTCGGACACCTCCTCGTGGAGGGCATCGGACGGGCCGGACGTCAGGTCCGGCCGGGGCCGGCCGGTGACATCGGCCGGCGGGGTGCCGTTTCCCAGCAGCCGCTCGCGCAGGGGGACATGCGGATCGGCCGCGTCCGCCAGAAAGACGCCGTGGGCGGGCCCGTCCCCGGCGTTCGGCACCGGCGGTCGGACGGGAGAGAGGGACGTTCGTTGTTCCATCGCAGTGCTCCTTGGGGGGTCAGCCGCTGTGCGCCGGCTGTGGGGCGCGGGTGCGCTCGGCCCAGCTGACGACCGGCTTCATGGCCAGGCCCGCGAGGACGAACAGGCCGCCGAGCAGCAGCCAGCCGAGGGCACCGCCGCGGAGGACGGTGGCGGTGAGAAAGGTGGGGGCGATCATGACGGAGGCCGCGTATCCGGAGAAGAAGAACCCCTGGTACTGCCCCTGCTTGTCCGGTGGCGCGAGGTCGAACCCGATGACCCAGGCCCCGGCCGACAGCACCATCTCCCCGTACACATGCACGGCGCCGGCCAGCAGCAGGAGGACCACGGCCATGACCACACCGTCCGCCGCCGACGCCGCGAACAGCGCGCAGGCGGCGCACAGGACGAAACCGGCCTGCCGGACGGCCCGTACCGCGAGCGGAATCTCCGTCACCCGCTTGGCGATCCGCACCTGGAACGCCACCACGTTCGCCGTGTTGAGCAGGAAGAGGGCCGTCACCATCCAGCGCGGGGCGTCCGTGTGCCCGGCGATCCACAGCGGCACCACGATCTCCAGCAGCACCGCATGCAGGGACAGCACCGCGCTCAAGGCCGTCACCAGGGCGAAGGGCCGGTCGCGCAGCACGGCGAGCCGGGGCTGCCCGGGGCCGTCCGCCGCCGTGGCCACCGGCGCCACCTTCGGCAGCGCGGTCAGCACGGCCGCGGCCACGAGGAAGGACAGCGCGTCCAGCACCAGGACGGTACGGAACGCGGCCGGGGTGTCCAGCTGCAGCGCGATGCCCGCGAAGCCGGCGCCCACCGCCACACCCACATTGGTGATCGCCCGCAGATGGGCCCGGGTCTCCACCAGGTCCTCGCCCCGCAGGGTGCTCGCGATGGCCGTCTGGAGTGCCGCCCGGCCGCCTCGCTCCATCACCACGAACAGACAGGCGGCCAGGGTGAATTGGGCGAAGGAGCCCACGACGAGATAGCCGGCGGCCGCCACTCCGTTGAGGGCGATCAGCAGTGCCGCCGTTTCGCGTCCTCCGCGGCGGTCGGCGATATGTCCCAGCGGAACTCCGGCGAACAGCCCCACCGCTCCGGCGATGGTCAGCCCCAGCCCCAATTGGGCCACGGAAATGCCGACCACAGTCGTGAAATAAAGCGCCGAACACGTCATGAAGGCGCCGTGCCCCATGGTGATGAAGAGAGTCGCCAAGGCCAGAACGCGTCCCGGCCCCGAAGCGGGGAGAAGTCGATTCAGCACGCCGACAACTGTAGGGATCGGGCGGAATTCGCAGGGAACTGCGAACGCCCGGGGCCCGGTTGGGGAAATGACCGCTCAATGACCGGAGCTTTCCCGGGAGGTCGGTCCCTCCGGACGCGGTGGCTCCGGGCGCGGCGGGCCGGGTCCCGGGCATCCCCGCCGGTATGGAGCCCCGCTTGTTGTATCTTGCCTGCTGCCGTACGCCGAGGAAGCGGAGGGGGAGGCTCATGGGTTACACGCGCGGACGCCGCGTCACACACTGTCCCTACTGCGGTACCGCTTGCGCCGAGGGTGCCGGATGGCCACGGGACTGCGCCGGCTGCGGTGAGACCCAATGGCGCAACCCGCTGCCCGCCGCGGTGGTCCTCCAGCCCGTGGCAACGTTGTCCGGCCGGCTCGGAGTGGTCGTGGTGCGCCGCGCGATCGAGCCCGCCATGGGCCAACTGGCGCTGCCCGGCGGCTATGTGGAGGTCGGCGAGACCTGGCAGCAGGGCGCCGTACGGGAACTGCGGGAGGAAACCGGCCTGGCCGCCGATCCGGAGTGGGTCCGCCTCTTCGATGTGCACTCCACCCGGGACACCCTCGAGGTCTTCGCCCTGCTTCCGGTGCGCGACGCCGACACCCTGCCCGAGCCCGCGCCGATGCCCGAGACGGCCGGATGGCAGGTCCTCGACACGCCGGTCACGCTGGCCTTCGACGGCCATACGACGGCCGTGGCCGCCCTCCTGGGCGCGGCCCTGCCCAGCGGTACGGGGCCCCGGTGAACCCCACCGCGGCGATGGCCGTCTGTCTCTCCGAAGCCCTTCTGACAGGACCAGTGGTAGAAGAGAAAAGAAACAAAATGCTGCTGAGACACCGGCCGTCCGATGTTGGATTCCCGTCCGATTGCCCGTCGTTACGACTCGTCGACGGACGAGGGGAGAGCCCGTGAACCCGCCCCTCCAGCCCACCGCTTGCGACTCCTCGTATGTGAGTGATGCCGAAGCCGAGCTCTATTCCTGCATCCTGAGATTCCAGCAGGTGACCCGAGAATTCCTTGGCACCTTATCCGAGCTGGAAATGCCCGAGGAAGAGCTCGACGCGGGGCTCCGCCGGCTGACGGAACTGGGCCTGCTGCGCTCCCACTCCACGGACCCGGCGCTCCTGGTGCCCGTCGACCCCGACCTGGCCGCCGCCGCGCTCGCCGCCCCGATCCAGGAGTCCCTGCAGGAGCGGCGGCGCCAACTGGACCGGATCAGCGTCGAGTTCGGACGGCTGCGGGCACACTTCCTCGAAGGTCGGCGCTTCGACACCGGCAGCATCGAGGTGATCGGGCATCTGGACGAGGTCCGCGCCGCCTTGAACCGGGCCTCCAACGAGTGCCAGGAAGAGGTGCTGAGCAGCCAGCCGGGCGGCGGGCGGGCACCGGAGGTCTTGGAGGAGGCGATCAGCCGTGACACGGCGCTGCTCGCCCGGGGGGTGCGCATGCGTACGCTCTACAACCACACGGCCCGGTTCAACGCGCCGAGTCAGGCCTACGTGGCCGTCATGTCCGGCCTGGGCGCCGAATACCGGACCGTCCACGATCCGTTCGGCCGGCTGATCGTCTTCGACCGGGACCTGGCCTTCGTGCCCGACCGGGAGGGGAGCCTGGGGGCGGTGATGGTGCGCGAGCCGTCCCTCGTCCGCTATCTCTGCTCGGTCTTCGAGAACGCGTGGGCCCATGCCCGGCCCTTCTCGGACGCCGCCGCCGACGGCCTCGAATCCGTGGCGAAGGAGCTGGACGGAACGATTCTCCGCCTGCTGGCGGCAGGCTACAAGGACGAAGCGATCGGCCGCAGGCTGGGGATGTCGCTGCGCACCACGCGCAAGCACGTCGCCGACATCATGGACACTCTCGGCGCGGTGAGCCGGTTCCAGGCCGGAGTCCTCGCCGCCCGCGCCGGTCTGCTGGACCACGACGAGAGCGAAGACGGGCGCGACGACCGGAGCGAACGCGAGGCCGGTGTGCGGGAGGCCGCCGGGTAGTCGGCGCGGTCTGCCATCAGCGAGTCAACGGGGGTGCGAGGCCGCGACGGCGGATACCGTCGCGGCCTCAGGTGTTTCCGCGGGGCCCGGTTTCGGCGGGGCCCGGTTTCGGCGGGACCCGTTTCGGCGGGACCCGGTTTCGGCGGAGTCCGTTTCCGTGGGGCCCGTTTCGGCGGGGTGTGTGTCACGTCGGCGCGGGACCGTCGAAAAGGGACTGGCATACCGCACCACCGGCGGGCGAGGATGGGCATCGCCTGCGCGGGGGGTTCCGCAGACACGGACTTCGGGCGGCCCGGACGGGCCGTTCCACGTCGTCAGCTGCCCATGCCTGCCGTGCGATCGGTGCTCGATCGCCTCGGAGAGCGCTTGTGTCGCCCGCTGCCGGTGGCGGTCACGAGATGCGACCTTTCGAGAGCGAAGGGCAAGGGTTGTCCGATACCAACTGGGAACTCTTCCTCCGTGACATGGCGCTGTGCCTCTCGACGTACCAGGACAGGGGCCCCGCGGTGGTGTGGCCCGAGCGCGCTCACACCGTCCTCCCGGGTATTTACGCCACGTACGGCGGGGAACCGGCGGACAGGGAGTGGCGGCCCGCGCCCCCCGGCACCGGCGCGCACAGGCTCGCCGCCGATCTGGGCCATGTCATGGGCTACCCCGTCGAGGCGTACGAACGGCTGCTTCCCGCCGGGGCGGCGCTCCCCCTCGGGCATGTCGGCGCCGATGTCCTGCTCTTCCCGCTCCGTGGCGGAGTGCGCTGCCGCGTCGAGAACGACGGCCGTACGGACCACCGGAGCGCGATGGTCGAACTACGGCTGCGCGCAGGGGAGATGTGCTACGTCCCCGCACGCCACTCGTGCACGCTCTCCGAAGCCGTCGCCCCGTGCGAACTGCTCCTGCTGGTGCTCCACGCCACGCCATGACCACCCGCCCAGGCGCGGGCGGTCAGGTGCCGCGGATGGCCACGCAAGGCGAAACCGGACATCCGAAGAGTCCCGTTACGCCCCCTATGCTCCCCCCTCGTTTTGTTGCCCGACACCTTGGTGAGCGGCGGAACGCGTGGTGCGCGGGCCGGGTCCCCGTCATGATCGATCCATCCAGCCCAGGGCCGAATTCCGCACCGGATCTCTTCAACCGGAGGCCATAATGCGCACGTTGTTCCTCACCGCCGTCATGACCGCGATCGCCGCACCGGCCCTCTCGCTCTTCGTGGGCGCGGCCGCGCAGTCGGCGCACGACCGTGCCGGAACCGGCACACGGGGCCTGCACTCGCTCGCCGTCGCCGGGGCGACCCTGGCGGTGGGGAGCGGCTCCGACGCGCCCGAGGACGACGACACCGGCTGGGGCTTTTACGGCAGGGCTCTGCCGACGAACCGATGATGGGGCGGTGCCGTATCGCATGTCCGGCTTACGGGGCCATGGGGTGAGACGGCCCGACGAACGCGCGGTGGGCTCGTCCGAAGCCACAGCCGCCTCCGGCGCCGCCGAGCGCGCCGGACGGCCCGACCGCCCACCGCTGGAACTGCTCAGCGACCGCGAACGCGAGGTTCTGGACCGCGTCCTGGAGGGGCACACCTACCCCTCCGTGGCGCGTGCTCTGGGCCTCAGTCCGCACACCGTCGACACGTATATGCGACGCATCCGGGCCAAGACGGGGGCCACCCATCGCATGCAACTGCTGCGGCTGGCGATGGCCGACGCCCTGGAGACGGGCTCGGGGGACACGGGGGACACGGGGGACACACGGGGACACGCACATCCAGACAGAAGGTGAGGTTCCGTGGACTTCCACTTGCTCGGCCCCCTTGAGGTGCTCGATGACGGGGCACCGGTGCCGCTCGGCGGAGTCATCAAACGAGGGGCGCTCGCCCATCTGCTCATCCACGCCAACAGCGTGGTGGCCACGAGCAGGCTGCTGGCCGCCCTGTGGCCCGGCGACACCCCGCTCACCGCCCGGAAGATGCTGCAGAACGCGGTCCGGGACCTGCGCCGGACACTGTCCTGCGCACCCGGCTCCGAAGGCCGGGCGGTGCTGGTGACCGACGCCCCCGGGTACCGGCTGCGGGTGGATCCCGACGCCGTCGATCTGCTCCGCTTCCGGCGGGCGGTGGAGCGCGGCCACGCCGAAGTGGCCGCCGGCTCCTACGAGTCGGCCGCGCGGGTGCTGCGGGAGGCCCTGGGGCTGTGGCGCGGACCCGCGCTCGCGGACCTCGTCGAGGACGGCCTCGTCTGGCCGGAGCTGGCCGCGTGGGAGAACAGCCGGCTCAACGCGCTGGAAGACCTCTTCGAGGCCGAGCTGGCGTGCGGCCGTCACCATGCGGTCCTCGGGGAGCTGCAGGCGGTGGCCGCCGCCGAGCCGACGCGCGAGCGCCTGAGCTGTCAGCTCATGCTGGCCCTCTACCGCTGTGGCCGGCAGACCGAAGCGCTTGCCGCCTACCGCCACCGCCGCGTCGAGCTGGTCGAGCGGTACGGCCTCGAGCCCACCCGCGAGATGCAGAGGCTGGAGCGGGCGATCCTCGCCCACGCCCCGGAGCTCGACCCTCCGTCCCCGCCCTCGCTGGTCGATGTGACGCCCCTTCCGAGGGCCGACGTCCCCAGGGTCGACGTCCCCAGGACCGACGTCCCCAGGGCCGACGTCCCCCGGGCCGACGTCCCCAGGACCGACACGGCGCGGGAGGCCCCGGCCCAGAGCAGGGCGGGGCTCACCGCGGTGGGCGGGCGGGCCACCCGGCCACGGCGGCTGAACGAGTCCACGGTGGAACACAAGCGGATCAGCCTCGTATGGGTGCGCCACGCCCTGGAGGGCCACGGCCACGATCCGTCGAGCGTCCAGGAGGCGCTGCGGGAGGCCGAACGGGTCGTCCGCGAGGAGGCCGCACGGTTCGGCGGGACCATGGCCCATGCGGCCGGACCGGTCCTCTCGGCGCTCTTCGGCCACCCCGAGACGAGTGAGGACGACGCCGCTCGGGCGGTACGGGCCGCGTTCGCGATGCGCGACCGTTTCGCCGGCCGCGGCGCCGGACCCGCGCCCATGGGCCCCGGCCCCGCGTGTCTCCATGTCGCCGTGGTCACCGGAGACGCCTATCTGCTGTTCCGGCCGGGGGAGCCGGACACCGCCCCGAGGGTGATGGGGGAGGCGGCGGACCGGTGTTTCCGGATGCTGGCGCTCGCCCCGCAGGGGCAGGTGCGGGTGTGCGAGGTCACCCGCCGCGCGAGCGAACCGGACATCGCCTACCGCGTCGGTCCGGAACCCCCCGATGGGTGGGAGGCCGTTCAGGTGCGCGGACAACGGCATGCCACGGAGGGCCGCCGTACGGCCGGACCCCTGGACTGGACGGCCCGGCCGGCTCCGGAACCCGAGGAGGTCGCGGCCCACGCCGTGTTGTGACACCAGGGGCGCGGTGACGGTGGTGGCGAGAGCCTCGCCCGGTCGGGGCGGGCTATGTGCATGGTCTATCGAGAATAGACAATTACATCATCGGTCCAAGGGCGTCGTGGCCGTCGCCATTGACTCCATCGAGGGCTACGGGCTGCCGGAGGTGGTCCGCGAGGACTACCTCGCCTCCTATGTGGGCGAGCGGTTCGCCGACCAGATGCCGCACGTCCGGGTGTATCCCACCGAGCTGCCGGTCCTGAGCGGCCTGCTGTCGGGCATTCAGACGCCGGTGCGGGTCATCGCCGGGCGCAAGGACATCGTGGTGCTGGTGGCGAACGCCGAGTACCTGCACGAGCGGCTGCCGAACAGCAGGCTCGACATCATCGATGTGGGCCACTTCGTCTGGGAGGAAGGCGCGGAGGAGTACGCCACGGCGGTCACCGGCTGGTGGCAGGCGAACTGATCTGTCCCGGCTGACTGACCTTCTCCGTAAGGAGGTTGGCGAGACCCGGCCCGGAATCAGCTTCCGTGCCGGGTCTTCTTCCGGGCGCGGTACGCGGCCACGTTGCTCTTGTTGCCGCAGGCCTCGTACGAGTGCCAGCGCTGGGTGCGGCTGCGCGTGGTGTCGTAGAACACGTGGCTGCAGAGCTCGTTGGCGCAGATGCGGAGACGGGGCCAGGTGCCGTCGGAGACGAGTTCCGCCACCGCGAGGGTGATGCCACCCACCACGGGGTCGCCGCCCACCTGCCGCAGCCGCACCGTCCCGGGCTCCGAGAAATCCTGCCGCAGCGTGACGGCGGACGCCCGCTCGGCGAGCTGTGCCCAGCCGGGTCCCGCCCCGGCGCTGTCCGGCGCGGACGCGATGTCCATCAGGGTCGTGCGCAGCCCGCGGATCTTGGCGATGCGCTGCGGTGATGGCGCCTCCGTCGCGGGCTGGCCGAACGGGCGCAGGACGGCGCCCGCCGTCTCCGGGGTCTGGAGTGTGTCCGGAAAACCGGGACCGTGCGGCCGGGAGTTGAGCAGGTCCACCATCGCCGCCGCGGTCGCGGGAATCCGCCGCGCTGAGTCCGATTCTTCTCTGGCCACCCAGCCATCGTAGCACATGGTCTATTGGTGAATGAGACTTACATCCCGGTGGTCATGCATGCTATAAGTAAGCATCTAAATTAAAACATCCATTACAAAATCATTTTCCGAGATCACACCTCGAGGACGTAACTCATGATCGCCAAGAACGGCTCGGACCTCCGGCCGGAGCGGGGCCAGGGCCCGCCGGCCCTGTCCGTCCCCGCCGCCTCGGCCGGACCCGCGCCGTCCGCGGCTCCCGACTCCCATGGCTCGCGGCGCGCGCATCAGCCTGCTGGCGATCTCGCTGGGCTCCGCGGGGCTGGGCGGAGCCTGGCAGGCGGCGACCAACGTCGCCTCGGCATGGATCCAGATCAGCGATGTGCTCTTCGTGGTCAGCGGACTGGTCTGGGTCGTGCTCCTGGCCGCATACGTGCGGCACGGCGGAGCCCGGTGGCGCAACCTGCGCGAGGATCTGCGCCACCCGGGCCGGGAGATCATCGTCTGGGCGCTGCTGGCGGTGGCGAGCGGTGGCTTCCTCCTCCTGGGTGTCGCGACGCTCGTCCGCGGTGGCCGGCACTGGCGCCTGCGGCCCGGGAGCCCGAACCTCGGGTGAGTCGGAGACGTGCCGCAGATGCGAGGGAAATGGCTCTCTTCACCTCGCATCTTCTTGATCTCCAATCGTCCAGCATGGCAGATGCGTTTGCGCGGGACTGGGGGTCGGGTAACGGTCCTCCAGGAGGTGGTAGCCCGTGAGTGACTCCCTCGCCGCTGCCAGTACGGCCGCCGGTCCGGTGGCGGAGCTCGCCCTCACGGGTGATCTGAACCGCCCGGGCCGGCTGACGGTGTCCGAGCTGCTCTCCTGGCCCCAGCACCGGGCACAGGTCAGCTTCGACTGCGCCACCAGTGGCATCCAGCAGCACCGCTTCACCGGGCCGTTCCTGCACGACGTCCTGGTCTCCGCCGGTCCCGCCTTCGACCCCGCCCGGCGCAAGGACCGCCTGCGCTTCCTGATCGCCGTACGCGGCGCGGACGGCCATCGCACGCTGCTGTCCTGGGCCGAGATCGACCCGGACTTCGGCCGTGCCCCCGTCCTGCTCGCGGTCACCATCGACGGCACCCCGCTCGACCGCGCGGGCCCGCAGCTCGTCCTGCCCCAGGACCGCTGCGGCGCCCGGTACATCAGCGGCATCGAGGCGATCCGCGTGGACGGCGGATACACCGTCTGGACCTGACGGCGCTGCTCGGAGCCCGGCGGGCCGGGGCGTCCTCGCGGCGGTGTCAGACCAGCGGACGGTATGCGGTGAGGGTGACGGACAGCGTCACGTCACAGGGCTCTGGCAGCAGCGCGACGCGCTCCTTCAGCCGCTCGCCCTGCTGGTGCCAGGCGTTGGGCCCCATCCCCACCAGCTGCGGCACGGCCTGGTGGTCCAGCGTCATGGTGCTCCGCGAACGCTCCCGGGCCACCTCGGTGAAATGCGCCGAGAACCGGTCCGCCAGCCGCTCGTCCTTCTGCTCGTCCACCCGCAGCAGCCCCAGGGCCTCCACCAGCTCCCGCAGATGGTCCGGCCGGGGCGTCACCACCAGCAGCACACCCCCAGGGCGCAGCATCCGCCGCAGCTCGGCCGGATTGCGCGGGGCGAAGACGTTGAGGACCACCGACGCGGCACCGTCGGCGAACGGCAGCTCGTCCCAGGCGTCGGCCACCACCGCGCTGATCCGGGGATGCGCCCGGGCGGCCCGGCGGGCGGCGAACTTGGAGATGTCGAGCAGGATGCCCTCGGAGCCCGGGAACTCCGACATCACCCGGGCGAGGTGGTAGCCCGTGCCACCGCCGATGTCCACGACGCAGCCGGGGTCCCCGCCCGTCGGCGCCGGTGCCGTCTCGCGCGCCAGCGCGGCCAGTGCCCCGGCGATCGGCGCGAAGTGACCGGCGGCCAGGAAGTCCGCGCGGGCGGCCACCATCTCGGCGGTGTCCGCGCTGAACTTGGCGGCCCCGCGCAGCAGATTCACATACCCCTGCTTCGCCACGTCGAAGCTGTGCCCCTGGGAACACCGCAGGGTGCCCTCGGCCATCGTCAAACCGCCGGAACAGTAGGGGCAGCGAAGGTATCGAACCGCCTCTTTCCGCATGGTGTCCCCCGTTCCGCTGTTGTCCTGACAGGAGCTCAGCCTAGGCACATCCCGGCGGGGCGGTGCGGCCGGGTCAGTCGGCCGGTGACGCCGAGAGGTGCTGGTCGGCGGCCCAGGAGGCGAGGATACGCAGTCCGTCGTGGGTGGGCGTGCCGACCTCGGCGGTCCGGATGACCAGCTGCTGGTCGGGATCGGTGCCGGCGGTCAGCGTGTCCCAGTCCGGGGCGAGCTCCCCGGCGAGCGGACCCGCCACCCGGCGCGGTCCCGCGCTGTAGGACATGGTGCGCTTTTCCCCGGGCGCCCACACCGCCCGGCACCGCCACGCCGTCGGCCAGACCCTGCACGTGGTGGGGGGCATCGCCCTGATCGGTACCCGCGACGGCACGGTCTTCGAGGCCCACCCCGGCGAGACCGTGACCTGTCCGCCCGGCGAGGAGTACTGGCACGGCGCCACACCCGACCGGTTTATGCAGCACCTGGCGATGTGGGAGGGCGCGGGCGACGACCGCCCCGAGACCACCTGGCCGGAGAAGGTCACGGAGGAGAGTTACGGCGGCGTCCGCACTCGCACCCGCACTCGCACCCGCGGCCGCTGACCACCGCCGGCCACTCGATCCTTGATCGCCGAATGCGGGAATGAGGCATAAACGACGAAGAGCGCTTCCGCCTGAATTCGGCTAACCGTCCATTAAATTGCGGAACCATGAACGCGTGATTACGATCCGCCGCAGCGAGCACCCCCACTCAAGCCGCTCACTGCCGGAAAGGCAGGCCCTCATGGGTATGTCACGCCGCCATCTCATCGGTTCCGCGCTCGGCGCCACGGCGCTCGGTGCCCTGGGCGCCGCCAAGCTGACGACGGCCACCGCCACCGCGGCCAGTCCGCCCGGTGACGTCGTCGGCAAGGTCACCGTCGGCTATCAGGGCTGGTTCGCCTGTGCGGGGGACGGCGCCCCGATCAACGGCTGGTGGCACTGGGCCGCCGATATGTCCCGGCCGCCGTCGCCGGACAACACGGGCATTCACAGCTGGCCCGATATGCGTGAGTACACCAAGGGCTACCGGACCGACTACAGCAACCTGAACAACGGCCAGCCCGCCACCTTGTTCTCCTCCTACGACCAGCAGACCGTGGACACCCACTTCCGCTGGATGCAGCAGTACAACATCGACACCGCAGCCCTCCAGCGCTTCAACCCCTTCAGCCCCGAGGGGCCGACGCGCGACGCCATGGCCACCAAGGTCCGCTCGGCGGCGGAGAAGTACGGCCGGAAGTTCTACATCATGTACGACGCCACCGGCTGGCTCGACATGAAGAGCCAGCTGAAGCAGGACTGGACCGACAAGATGAGGGCCCACACGTCGTCCTCCGCCTACGCCAGACAGAACGGCAAACCGGTGGTGGGCATCTGGGGCTTCGGCTTCAACGAGGCCAACAAGCCCTGGTCGGCCGCGGACTGCCTGGACGTCGTGAACTGGTTCAAGGCCCAGGGCTGTTATGTGATGGGCGGGGTCCCCACCCACTGGCGGTCCGGCAACGAGGACTCGCGCCCCGGCTACCTCGGCGTCTACCACGCCTTCCATATGCTCTCGCCGTGGATGGTGGGGCGCATCGGCACCATCGCCGACACCGACCGCTTCTTCTCCGGCGTCAACACCCCGGACCAGGCCGACTGCAACGCCAACGGGATCGACTACCAGCCCTGTGTGCTCCCCGGGGACACCCAGTCGCGGCAGCGCGCACACGGCGACTTCATGTGGCGGCAGTTCTACAACATGGTGCGGGTGGGCGCGCAGGGCATCTACATCTCCATGTTCGACGAGTACAACGAGGGCAACCAGATAGCCAAGACGGCGGAGAACGCGTCGATGGTCCCGGCCGGTTCGGGGATCTGGGCGCTCGACGAGGACGGCACCGCCTGTTCCTCGGACTACTACCTCCGCCTCACCGGAGACGGGGGCCGGATGCTCAAGAAGCAGCTCGCGCTGACCCCCGACCGGCCCACGAAACCGGTCCTCTAGCGCGGTTCGCCGGGGCCCCGGCCGGGGCCCCGGCCGGGGCCCCGGCACACCACGCCTCAGCGGCGGCGGGCCGCCTCGAACCGGGCCACCCAGTACGCGGTGCGGTCGAGATACGCCGTCTCGGCCGCGGCGCCCGTCCTCCCGTAGGCCCCGCTGTAGGTCCGGTAGCTCTGCGCGGTGGGCGGGGCGGAGGCCGCGGGCTCGATCTGGCTGCCCTCGTGCCACTCGTTGAACGAGGTGATCGAGACCCAGGTGGGCGGGCCCCCGTTGGCGGGGGAGAGGGCGTTGTTCCACTCCAGGTCATAGGTGGCGCCGTCCTCGCGCTCCAGCGTGGGCGTGGTGTTCCCGGGCACGGCGCGGTCGTCGATATAGCCGGGGCCGATGGACGGCGCCCAGACCATGCCGTGGTCGCGGCAGTACGCGGCCGGGCCGGCCCACTGCGGGTTGTTGCCCGCGGCGATGGCGTCATAGGTGTACATGCCGCCGAAGTGCGCGACCTTCGACACATCGGTGGTCTGGGCCAGCACGATGGCGCGGTCGGCCACCTGGTCCAGCGGGGCCCAGTCCACGATCCGCAGGGACTCGAAGACGTAGTACGCGCCGCGGTCGCCGTGTGCCGCGTCCCGGTAGAAGGCCGGGTGGCCGCCGTACCGCTGGATGAGATAGCCGATGTCGTCCACCACGGACCGCGCGGTGCGGCCGGCGTAGGGCTCGATATGCCAGGCCACCTTCAGCCCGCGCGCGGCCGCCGCGTCCAGGAGCAGCGGCACCCGCTGGTCCTCGTAACCGCCCTGCCCCCACCAGCTGGTGACGAGCACCCCGGTTCCGGCCTGGGCCAGCCACCCCATATGGCGGTCGACCACGGCGCGGTCGCCGGAGTCGTAGGCCCCGGCCGCCGGGTAGAAGTCGGAGCCGATCCGGTCGGGCGGGGTGAGGCCGCCCTGCGGCCAGTGGCGCCAGGAGCCGTTGACCGCGGGGCTGCCGTACCAGGGGTAGTAGAAGATGTGCACGTATCGCGAGGGGGCGAGACGGGGCGCGGCGGCGGGTGTCCTGGGGGCGTCGGCGGATGCGGCGGCTGCCGCCCGGCCTTCCGCCGCGGCGAGCGCGCCGGCGCCCAGGGCGCCCGCGGCCGCGGCCGTCAGAAAGGTCCGGCGACGGGTGCCGGGGCTCTGTGCCATCTCATGGTCCTTCCGTGGGGGAGGAGCGGTGGGGGCCCTCGGCGACGGCGTCGGCGGTACGCCGGCCGTGGGTGGGGGCGAAGCCCAGCAGCCGGGTGCAGCGCGAGGCGTCGTACAGCCCCGCGAAGCGGGACAGCGGCGCCACGATCCTGGCGGTGGGGTGGTAGCGGGCCAGCAGTTCGGCCGTGGGGAGGTCCGAGGAGGTGTCGGCGGCCGTCACGTACAGCACATGGCTGCCGTGCACCTCTGCGCCGAGCGCGGCGCGCACCGCCGCGGCGGCGTCGCGGGTGTCCAGCCACCCCCACAGGTCGCTCGCGTGGTGTCCGGGATCCGCGCGCACGGCGGCCAGCTGGCGGGTCAGCCGTGGGCCGGTGCCGGTGAAGGGGAAGCGCAGACACACGGTGTCGGTGCCCCAGCGCCGGTGGGTGCCCTCGGCCACCTGCTCGAGGACCAGCTTGGAGAGTCCGTACGGGTCCTCGGCGAGCGTGGAGTGCGACTCGTCGACCGGTACGTAGCCGGGGGAGCGCGGGTGGGTCGACCACGCCAGCCCGAGCACGCCGATGCTGGAGGCGGCCACCACACGGCGCACCCCGGCGCGCCCGGCCTCGTCCAGCGTCAGATAGGCGGTGTGGCAGTTGGCGGTGAACTGGCCCGCCGGATCCCGGGTGTCGGGGTGCGGGATCGCCGCGAGGTGGACGAGCGCCGTCACCCCGCGCAGCGCCTCCCGCACCAGCTCGCGGTCGCGCAGGTCCCCGGCGAGGCTGCGCTCCAGGCGCCGGTCGTGGACGGGTTTCCGGTCGGCCGCGGTCACGTGGTAGCCGTGGTGCAGCAGATCCTCGACCACATGGCGCCCGATGTGGCCCGCGGCGCCGGTCACCAGGACGTGGGTCATCCCTTCACCGCCCCGACAAGCCCGTTACCGAAGTACCGCTGGAGCGCGAGGAAGGGTGTGTACGCGGACTCGTCGTTGAGCGACACCTTGGTGAGCGGATACGCGTTCCAGGCCGGGATCGCCGTCAGCAGCGCCACGGTGATCAGCGCCGGCCGGGCGAGCGGAAGGTGGACACGGGCGAAGACATGCGGCTCCCCGGCCCCTCGATCCGGACCCGGATGCCGGTCTTCTCCCCGAACTCCGCGGCGGCCGCCCGTAACCCCGCCACATGCTGCTGCTTGAACGTCCACATCGTCACGTCCGCGGAGCCCGCCCCCGAGGCGCTGCCGCCGCCGCTCAAGGACGGGGCCGACAGCGCAGCGGCGAGGGCCGGCGCCGCGAGGCGGGCGCGCGGTGACGGCGGGGAGGAACGCCCTGAGAGGGGGGAAAGCGGATTTCTGGCATGCATACGAGCCCCTGCCTCATGCCGATGCGTTCAGAAGACCGAATGACGTTGGAGTAACGGAACATAGGCTCGCCGTGATATAGCGTCAAGACAAGCTGCGTAAGGTGTCGGCAACCGGGGCCAGCGGGGCGCCGGGCCGGGGAGCGGAGGCTGGCGTGGAATCGGTGTCGGGAGCAGCGCGGATCCGGCGTCACGAGGACGTCAAGTCCGCAGCGCGCGTCCTGGAAGTGCTCGAACTCCTGGGTGCCGAGGGCGCCCGGCTCTCGCTCGCCGACATGGCGAGCACCCTGGCCGTGCCCAAGAGCAGCCTGCACGCCGTGTTGCGCACCATGGAGTCCCGCCGCTGGGTGGAGACCGACCCGTCGGGAACGCTGTACAGCCTCGGTCTCAAGGCGCTGCTGACCGGCACCGCCTATCTGGAGAGCGACGACCTCGCCGGGATCGCCGGGCCCGTGCTCGACCTGCTGGCCGAGGAGACCGGCGAGGCCGTCCACCTGGGCAGGCTGGACGATACGGACGTCGTCTACCTGGCCAAACGCGAATCCCGCCATGCCCTGCGGATGTACTCCGCGGTCGGCCGCCGGCTGCCCGCGCATGCCACCGCGCTCGGCAAGGCGATCCTGTCCCAGTACGACGCGGCCGAGATCCAGCGTCGGCTCAACTGGCCGCTGACGGCGCTGACTCCGAGCACCGTCACCGATCCGGACGAGCTGCTCGCCCAGCTCGCCGACGCCCGAAAGCGCGGCTGGGCGCAGGACGAGGGCGAGAGCTCGGTGGACATCCGCTGTGTGGCGGTCCCGCTCGGTACCGGCCACGGCGGCGGCGACGCGATCAGCTGCTCGGCGCCGCGCAGCCGGATGGACGACGCCCGGCTGAGCGAGATCGCCGCCCATGTCACCGAGGCGGCCCACTCGTTGCGGACCCTGCTGAAGCGGCTCGGCGAGCACTGATCCCCGCACACCGCCGCGCACCCCGGTCCGACCGTATCCCGGTACGGTCATTGACACCGCTCCTGAACCCTCTTTACGTTCGAATGGACGATTGCCATTCGGCTACCGGAATGGGAGCGCATGTCCGCACCCCATGAGCCGCACCTCCCGCCGGCCCAGGCCCCCTGGGTGGCGGAGCGCGGCGACAAGCTCCGCATCACCGCCGTACGCACGTTCCTGACGGGCCCGCAGGGCTGTCCGTACCTCATCGTGCGGATCGAGACCAACGATCCCGGGCTGTACGGCCTCGGATGTGCCAGCGACCCCCAGCGCACCCTGGCCGTCCGCAGTGTGATCGACGACTACCTCGCGCCGCTGCTGCGCGGCCGCGACCCCGGCGACATCGAGGACCTGCACCGCCTGGCCCTCAACAGCGCCTACTGGCGCGGCGGTTCGATCACCGGCAACGCCCTCGGCGGTGTCGACGTCGCCCTGTGGGACCTGAAGGCCAAGCGGCTCGGCGCCCCGCTGTACGCCCTCCTCGGCGGCCGCTTCCGGCACCGCGCCGCCGCCTACACCCACGTGGACGGCCGGGACGCCGAAGAGCTCGCCGACAAGGTCGCCGCCGCGCGCGAACGGGGCTTCGGACACGTCCGCGTCCAGACCGCCGTCCCGGGTTCCGACACCTACGGCGCCGCGCCCGCCGGCGCCGGGGAGGCGCGGGCCCGCCACGACCGCTCCGGCCGCTGGGACAGCGCCGCCTATCTGCGCGCGGTGCCCCCGGTGCTGCGCCGCACCCGCGAACTGGTCGGCGACGATGTCGAGTTGCTGCACGACGCACATGAGCGCCTCGACCCGCGCCAGGCCGTGGAGTTCCTGCGCCGGGTGGCCGACGCCGGGCTGTACTTCGTGGAGGATGTGCTCGCCCCGGAGGACGCCGCGCACTTCGCGCGGCTGCGCGCCGCGTCCCCGGTGCCCCTCGCGATGGGCGAGCTGTTCAGCGACCCCACCCAGTTCCTGCCGCTGCTGGCCGGACCGGTGATCGACTTCGCGCGGATCCGGATCCCCACGCTCGGCGGCCTCACCCCGGCTCGTAAGCTCGCCGCCGCCTGCGAACTGCACGGCGTCCGGCTCGCCCCGCACGGGCCGGGAGACGTCAGCCCGCTCGCGCAGGCGGCCACCGTCGCCCTCGACATCTCCAGCCCCGCCTTCGGTGTCCAGGAGGCGGCGACCTTCCGCGAGGCGGTTCTGGAGGTCTTCCCCGGAACGATCGTGCCGCGCCTGGGTGCGATGGAGCCCCGGGAGGCCCCGGGGCTGGGCGTCGACTTCGACGAGAGCGCCGCGCGCCGGTACCCCGCCCCCGAACCCCTGGCCCACGACCGCTGGGCCCTGCTGCGGACCACCGATGGGAGCGTGCAGAGGCCTTGAGACCGAACGCGACGAGCGCCACCCCCGCCTGTGGCGCCACCCCGCCTGTGGCGCCACCCCGCCTGTGGCGCCACCCCCGCCCGAGGCGCCACCCCCGCCCGAGGCGCCGCCGCAGACCGAGGGGGGACCGCTGTGGGAGAGCCCCTGAGGACAGGGCTGGCCGGGGCGGGGCGGACCTCGCTCCCGGTCGGCACCCCATGTTCCCGTCCCGAGCCCGTGCCCTTCGTGGGTGAGCTGTCCGCGTCGGCGGGCCACGGCTAGGACGGTGTCGAGTACGGGCACGAGGGTCCCCTCCACCCTGCCGAAGGCCCGTACCGCGGCGCGACGGCGCGCGCCTGTGCTCAGCACTTCCGCGAGTATCCCCACTGCATACGGAGGACCCACGTGCACAGGAAACGCCTCGGACTGCGCAGATCCCTCGCGCTGTTCACCGGAACACTGCTCACCGGAGCCACCCTGACGCTCACGGCCCCGGCGGCGGACGCGAAGCCCGACCCCGACCGGACGGCCGCCGCCCCCGTGTTCCAGCAGGTCACCCTCGCCAAGGGGGTGGCCGAGACGGGTGAGCCGATGTCGCTGGCCGTGTTGCCCGACCGCTCGGTGCTGCACACCTCACGCGACGGCACCCTGCGCCTCACCGACGCCGCCGGCACCACCAAGGTCGCCGGCACCCTGCCGGTCTACAGCCACGACGAGGAGGGGCTGCAGGGCGTCGGGGTCGACCCGGGCTTCGGCGCCAACCGCTTCATCTACCTCTACTACGCGCCGCCGCTGAACACCCCGGGCGGTGACGCCCCGGAGAACGGCACGGCCGCGGACTTCACCAGGTTCGACGGCGTCAACCGGCTCTCCCGGTTCGTGCTCAGGACCGACGGCACCCTGGACCGGGCCAGCGAGAAGACCGTGCTGGAGGTCAAGACCTCCCGCGGCATGTGCTGCCACGTCGGCGGCGACATCGACTTCGACGCCCAGGGCAATCTGTACCTGTCGACCGGCGACGACTCCAACCCCTTCGCCTCCGACGGCTACACCCCCATCGACGAGCGGGCGAGCCGCAATCCGGCCTTCGACGCCCAGCGCAGCGCGGGCAACACCAACGACCTGCGCGGCAAGATCCTGCGCATCAAGGTCAAGGCGGACGGCTCGTACGACATCCCGGCGGGCAACCTCTTCGCCCCCGGCACCGCGAAAACCCGCCCCGAGATCTACGCGATGGGATTCCGCAACCCGTTCCGGATGAGCGTCGACAAAGCCACCGGCGTGGTCTACGTGGGCGACTACGGCCCCGACGCGGGCAACGCCAGCTCCACCCGCGGTCCGCAGGGCATGGTGGAGTTCGCCCGGGTCACCAAGGCCGGCAACTTCGGCTGGCCCTACTGCGTCGGCAAGAACCAGCCGTACATCGACTACGACTTCGCCACCGGCACCTCCGGCTCCGCCTTCAACTGCGCCGCGCCGAAGAACACCTCGCCGAACAACACCGGCCTCACCGACCTGCCCCCGGCCCAGCCCGCCTGGATCCCCTACGACGGCGGGTCGGTGCCCGAGTTCGGCAACGGCTCGGAATCCCCGATGGCCGGACCGGTCTACCGCTACAACGCCAATCTCAACTCGCCGGTGAAGTTCCCGCAGGAGTACGACGGCGACTTCTTCGCGGGGGAGTTCGGCCGCAAGTGGATCAAGCGGATCGACCAGGGCGCGGACGGCACGGTCGGCTCCATCAACGCCTTCCCCTGGACCGGCACCCAGGTGATGGACATGGCCTTCGGCCCGGACGGCGCGCTGTACGTCCTGGACTACGGCACCGGATGGGGCGCGGGTGACGCCAACTCGGCGCTGTACCGCATCGAGAACGTCGTCGGCGGCCGGGCGCCGGTCGCCCAGGCGGCGGCCGACAAGACCTCGGGCAAGGCCCCGCTCCAGGTGAGGTTCTCCTCGTCCGGCAGCAGTGACCCCGACGGCGACGCCATCGGCTACAGCTGGGACTTCGGCGACGGCGGGAAGTCCACCGAGGCCAATCCGGCGCACACCTACACCGCCAACGGCACCTACACCGCCACCCTGACCGCCCGGGACCCCGGCGGCCTGACCGGCACGGCGAGCGTCCACATCACCGTCGGCAACACCGCGCCCACGGTCACCCTGGAACTGCCCGGCGACGGCCAGTTGTTCACCTTCGGCGACAAGGTGCCGTTCCGGATCAAGGTCAGCGACCCGGAGGACGGCACCATCGACTGCGCCAAGGTGAAGATCACCCATCTGCTCGGGCACGACAGCCACGCCCACCCCATCACCTCGGCCACCGGCTGTGAGGGCACCCTGCAGACGCTGGCGGACGGGGAACACGACGAGAACGCCAATATCTTCGGGGTCTTCGACGCCGAATACACCGACAAGGGCGCGAGCGGCCAGCCCGCGCTGACCACCCACACCCAGCATGTCGCTCAGCCGAAGCACCGCCAGGCCGAGCACTACACCGCCTTCCAGGGCATCGAGCAGGCGAGCCACTCCACGGCGCACGGTGGCAAGACGGTCGGCTTCACCGACAACGGCGACTGGATCTCGTTCAAGCCGTACCTCCTGAACAACGCCACCAAGCTGACGGCCCGCATCTCCTCCGGCGGACCGGGCGGCACCATCGAGGTCCGCGCGGGCAGCCCCACCGGGACGCTGCTGGGGACCGCGACCGTGCCGGCCACCGGCGGCTGGGAGAACTTCCAGGACGTGAGCGCCACGCTCGGCGGCGCCCCCTCCGGGACGACGACGCTCTACTTCGTCTTCAAGGGCGTCACCGGCCAGGGCAACCTCTTCGACCTGGACGACTTCACCTTCACCACCGGCTGAGCCGGGACCGGGCAGGGCCGCGCCGGACAACCCGAGGGGAATCGCCGGACGGCCCACGCGGCGGGGAGGAGAACGCCGACTCCTCCCCGCCGCATTTCTGTGCCCAATGTCAATCCTCTTATCTGACACTGTCGATGGAAGGCCGCTTATTTTCCTCCTGACAGGGCGTCGGACCGTTTCTTTTGCCGAGTGAATCCGCAGGTCACAGCCGCCGTCCACAGCAACGGAACGGTAATTGGGCCCAGGCGTTGACGTGATAACACACATGGTTTTACATAAACGGCACGCGCACTTTCCCGGAGGCAGGCAGGAGGAAGGGCCGACCATGCACGACGACCGCCACGCCGTGGAAGAGCGCATCGCGAAGTTCCTCGCCGAGCGCCTGCGACCGGCGCTGTACGGCGACCGCGTCCCGCTGGAGGTCGCCGCCTGGCACATCCCGGGGGAGCCGGTGCCGGTGGCCGACGCGCTGCGCGCCGAGTACCGGCCGTTCGTCACCGGTGACAGCTGGGGCGGCCCGTGGTCGACCACCTGGTTCCGCGCCACCGCCACGGTTCCCGAACGGTGGGCGGGCCGCCGGGTGGAGGCCCTGTTCGACCTCGGCTTCGATCTCTCCCGCGGCCCCGGAGGCCAGGCCGAGGGCCTGGTCCACGACGCCGACGGCACCCCGCTGCAGGGCCTGCACCCCCACAACCGCTCGGTGCCACTGACCCTCCGCGCCGTCGGCGGCGAGCGGGTGTGCCTGCTCGTCGAGGCCGCCGCCAATCCGCCCATCGTCGGCGGCGCGGGCATCGGCACCCACTACGGCCACCGGCTCACCGCGGGCGAGGAGGACCTGTACCGGCTGCACCGTGCCGACCTGGTGGTCCGCGAGGAGGACGTCTGGCAGCTCATCCACGACATGGAGGTGCTGGACGAGCTGATGCGCGAACTGCCCCTCGGGCTGCCGCGCCGCCACGAGATCCTGCGCGCGCTCCAGCGGGCCGTGGACAGCGTGCCCCCGCGCCGCGTCGCCGCGGGCGCCGCGGCGGCCCGCGCGATCCTGCGCCCGGTCCTGGACCGGCGCGCCCACGACTCCGCGCACACCATCGCCGCCGTGGGCCACGCCCATATCGACGCCGCCTGGCTGTGGCCGCTGCGCGAGACCGTGCGCAAGTGCGCCCGGACGTTCTCCACCATGGCCTCGCTTGCCGAGGAGTACCCGGAGCTGGTCTTCGCCTGTTCCTCCGCCCAGAGTTACGCCTGGATGCGCGACCACCAGCCGTACGTCTTCGAGCGGATCAAGAAGGCGGTGGCCGACGGCAACTGGGCACCGGTCGGCGGCATGTGGGTCGAGGCCGACGGCAATCTGCCCGGCGGCGAGGCCCTGGCGCGTCAGCTCGTCCACGGCCGGCGCTTCTTCGCCGAGGAACTCGGCGTGGAGACCGACGGCGTCTGGCTGCCCGACTCCTTCGGCTACACCGCCGCCTACCCGCAGCTGGCCGCGCTCGCGGGCGCCCGCTGGTTCCTCACCCAGAAGCTGTCCTGGAACGAGACCAACAAGCTGCCCCACCACACCTTCTGGTGGGAGGGGATCGACGGCACCCGGATCTTCACCCACTTCCCGCCCGTGGACACCTGCGACGCCACCCTGTCCGGCGCCGAGCTGGCCCACGCCGCCGCCACATACGCCGAGAAGGGCGCGGGCACCCGCTCCCTGGCCCCCTTCGGCTTCGGCGACGGCGCGGGCGGGGGCGGGCCCACCCGCGAGATGCTGGAGAAGGCCCGGCGCCTGGCCGACCTCGAAGGCTCGCCACGGGTCGGCCTCCAGTCGCCGTCGGACTTCTTCCGCGAGGCCCGCGAGGAGTACCCCGACGCGCCCGTGTGGCGCGGCGAGCTGTATCTGGAGACCCACCGCGGCACCTACACCAGCCAGGCCCGCACCAAGCGCGGAAACCGGCGCAGCGAGGCCCTGCTGCGCGAGGCCGAGCTGTGGGCGGCGACCGCCGCCGTGCGCACCGGCGAGCCCTATCCGTACGAGACGCTCGACGCGCTGTGGAAGCAGGTGCTGCTCCACCAGTGCCACGACATCCTCCCCGGCACCGCCATCTCCTGGGTCCACGAGCAGGCCGAGCAGACCTACCGCGCCATCCACCGCGGCCTGGAGCGGATCGTGGCCCGCGCCGCGGGCACCCCGGACACCACGGCACCCCTCGCCGTCCTCAACGCCGCCCCGCACGCCCGGCGCGAGGTGGTCCGCCTGGACGCGCCGCCCGCCACCGGCGGCCCGGTGCAGAAGCTGTCCGACGGCCGGTACGCCGTGCTCGCCCAGGCCCCCGCGCTCGGTGCCGCCGTCCTCGGCACCGGCACCGCCGACCAGGCGCCGGTCACCGCCCGCCCCGCCGAAGCGGGCGGATACGTGCTGGACAACGGCGCGCTGACGGTCCATATCGACCGCGATGGGCTGGTCCGCTCCGCATACGACCACGACCGCCGCAGGGAGGCCATCGCGCCCGGTGGCGCCGGAAACCTGCTGCAGCTCCACCCCGACGATCCGGTGCGCTGGAGCGCCTGGAACCTGGACGCCCAGTACCGCAACACCCACCGCGACCTGGACACCGCGACCGCCGTCCGGCTCGAGGACGAGGGCCCGCTGCTGGCCCGTGTCCGGGTGGAGCGCACCACCGGCCGGTCTGTCGTCGTGCAGCGCCTCAGCCTGGCCGCGGGCAGCCGGATCCTGGAGGTCGACACGGACATCGACTGGCGGGAGGAGGACACCGTCCTCAAGGCCGCCTGGCCGCTGGACGTGCACGCCGAACGCCTCGCGTCCGAGATCCAGTTCGGCCATGTCGAGCGGCCCACCCACGAGAACACCAGCTGGGACGCCGCCCGCTTCGAGGCGTGGGCGCACCGCTGGGTCCACGTCGGCGAACACGGCTGGGGCGCGGCCCTGCTCACCGACTCCACCTACGGGCACGACGTCAGCCGCCTCACCCGCGAGGACGGCGGAACGACCACCACCCTCCGGCTCACCCTGCTGCGCGGCCCGCACAGCCCCGACCCCCATGCCGACCGGGGCCGGCACCGCTTCCGCTACGCGCTGTACCCCGGCGCCGACATCGGCGACGCCGTGGCCGGGGGATACGCGTTCAGCCTCCCGCTGCGCCCCGCCGGCCCCCGGCTCACCGGACCGCCGCTGGTCGCGGTGGACGATCCGGGCGTCGTGGTGGAGGCGGTCAAGCTCGCCGACGACCGCTCCGGCGACGTCGTGGTCCGGCTCTACGAGTCGCGAGGCGGCCGGGTGCGCACCACCCTGACCGCCGGATTCGCCGTCGAACGCGTCCACGTCACCGACCTGATGGAGCATCCCACGGCCGAACTGGCTCACGGCCAGGGCGTGTTGGACCTGACCTTGCGCCCGTTCCAGATCCTGACCCTCCGGCTGGCGCGCGGGGCGTCGTGAACCCGCCGTACCAGGACGCCTCGGGATTGCCCGAGGAGGACCGCAGGCTGCTGCAGCACTGGGTGGCGGAGGGCGGTTCGCGCGCGGTCCGCGCCGCCGTCGTCCTGCTCGCCGCCCAGGGGCTGCGCAACGCCGAGATCGCCCGGCGGCTCGAGGTCTCCCGGCAGACGGTGGGCAACTGGCGGCAGCGCTTCGACGCCTCCGGCGTGGCGGGCCTGCGGGAGCGCCCACGGCCCGGGCGGCCCAGCATCATCGACGAGGCCGAGGTCATCACCCGTACGGTGCTGGCACCCGACGGCCGCGGCGCCTCCCGCGCGGTCGCCCGGGAACTCGGCTACAGCCACGCGGCCGTCGCCGCGATCCGCCAGCGCTGGCGGGTCACGCCCGGCAACGCCACCGTCCCCGCCGTGCCCACCCGTCCCCCGCTCCCGCGGGCCGAGGTGTGGGTGCTCGGCCTGTATCTGGACACCCACCGGGCGCTGCTGCTCGTCGGCACCCGCCCGGCCGCCCCCGAGCGCCACCACGGCGCCCCGCCGGGCGGCTCTCCCGGCGCCGATGTCATCGCCGCCGTCGACGCGGCGGTGGAGGCCGCGCTGAAGGCCCCGTCGTCCCCGGCGCCGGGGGAGCGGCGTGGCCAGGACCGGCTGGCCGGATACCTGGCCGAGGCCCGGCGCCGCCACCCCGGCGCCTCGCTGCACGCCATCACCCTGTGGGACACCGGGGAGGGCGGGCCCTCGTCCCAGCGGTGTGCCCGGGGCGGGGTGGTCCACCACGCCCTTCCGGTGCGCACCACCTGGCGCACCTTCCTGCGGGCCATGGTCGGCCTGGACTGCACCCGGCACCCGGAGTCCTCGCACCGCGTCTACCTCGACCTGGCCGCCGCCCTCACGCGCTCCGCGGACCGGCCCGGCACCGCCCGCGAGCGGCAGCCCGTGCGCTGGCTAAGGGAACCCATCGCCACCCACTTCGCCGACGCCTCCCGGGCCGGTGGCGAGCAGCGCCGGGAGTCCTGGGGCGGCGCGAACCAGATCGACCTCGGCTCGTTCAACGAGTGCGTGGTCATCGAGGCGGTGCGGCTGGCCGGGACCATCACCCGTGGCGAGATCTCGCACCGCACCGGCCTCACCCAGCAGTCGGTCTCCCGGATCTCGCGATCGCTGCTGCACCGCGGCATCCTGGTCGAGGACGACCGGCGGCAGGCCACCTCCGGCAAGCCGCGCACCCCGGTGCGGCTGCGCGGTGACGCCGGGCACGCGCTGGGCATCCATGTCGACCCCGAGGTGCTGACGGCGGTCGTGGTCGACCTCGACGGCGCCATCGTGCGCAGCCGTACGGAACCCGTCGCGCAGACCGCGAGCCCGGACCAGCTCGTCGACCACATCGCCCGGCTGGGCCGCGGGGTGCTGTCCGCCGCCGGTGGCGCGGTGCGGCCCGGGGGATTCCTCGGCATCGGCGTGGCCACCCCGGGACCCGTCGACGTGGCCTCCGGCACCGTCCTCGACCCGCCGCTGCTGTCGGTGTGGCGGGACGTGCCGCTGCTCTACATGCTCAAGGACCGCTTCCGCTGCCCCATCGTCATGGAGAAGGACTCCTCCGCCGCGGCCATCGGGGAGCGGTGGATCGGGCGCAACCGGCGCGCCCGCGACTTCGTGTACCTCTACCTCGGCACCGGCGTCGGCGCCGGGCTCTTCCTGGGCGGCGACATCCACCGCGGAGTCAGCGCCAACGCGGGGGAGTTCGGCCAGCTGTGCGCCGTCGCCCTGGAACGGGTCGACGCGGACGGACGGCCGGAGATCCTGCCCGAGTGCAATCCGCCGGTGTCCATCCCCGAGACGGCCGCCCGGCTCGGCATGGTCCTCGGCCCGCGCGCCGCGCACGACCCGCGCGAGGCCCACCGGGTGGTGAGCGCGGCGGCGGGGGCCGGTGACCCGGTCGCCGAGAAGGCCGTGCGCCAGGTGGCCGGGGCGATCGGCAGGGGCGCCCTGTCCCTGGTGGACCTGCTGGACATCGACCTGGTCGTGCTCGGCGGGCCGTTCTTCACCGACGGGGTCGCCGACCTCTACACGGCCGAGATCTCCCGTATCGTCAACGACTTCCCGACCGCCAGACGGCTGCGCCGGGTCGATGTGGAACGGTCCGTGCTCAGCCGCGAGGCCGCCGCCGTCGGCGCCGCGTCGACCATCTTCCACGCCACGTTCACACCCCGGCTGGCGGGCCGCCCCGCGCCCACGAGGCGGTGACCGGATGGCGGCCAGAGCTTTTTGTCAACGGGCTTTGCAAAGTGGGGCCGACTCGGTACCGTCCCCTTACGCCCACGGAGGCAGCCCCTCCCCTCACCGAGGCTCGTGTCCGTGCGGCGCCCTGGGCGCGACGGCGCGCGCCTGTGCCCAACCCCCTTTGAGAATCACACTTCTCCCCGGAGGTTCCCCGTGCACAGGAATCGTCCCGATCTGCCCGCCCCCACTCAGCGCCGCACCGTGGTCAAGGCCGCGGCCGGTGCCCTGCTGCTCACCGGCGCGGCGTCCGCGCCCGCGTGGGCCACGTCCGCCCGCAGGCGGCCCAGGGCGGGCCGGGTGCTGGTGTTCTCCAAGACGGCGGGCTTCCGCCACGACTCCATCCCCGACGGCATCGCCACCGTCAAGGACCTCGGCGCGCAGAGCGGCTTCGCCGTCGACGCCACCGAGGACGCCGCCGCCTTCACCCCCGGCAACCTCGCCCGCTACGCCGCGGTGGTCTTCCTGTCCACCACCGGCGACGTCCTCGACACCGGCGGACAGACGGCCTTCGAGGGCTATGTCGCGGCGGGCGGCGGCTACGTCGGTGTGCACGCCGCCGCCGACACCGAGTACGACTGGCCGTTCTACGGCGGGCTGTGCGGTGCGTGGTTCCAGTCCCACCCGGCGATCCAGCAGGCCACGATCAAGGTCGAGGACCACGCCCACCCGGCGACGGCCCACCTCGGGGACACCTGGGTGCGCACCGACGAGTGGTACAACTACCGCACCAATCCGCGCGGTACGGCCACCGTGCATGTGCTCGCCGCGCTGGACGAGTCCTCGTACACCGGCGGCACCATGAACGGGGACCACCCCATCAGCTGGTACCAGACGTACAAGGGCGGCCGGGCCTTCTACACCGGCCTCGGCCACACCAAGGAGTCCTACGCCGAGCCCGCCTTCCGGCGGCACCTCCTCGGTGGCATCACCTACGCCATGGGCCGGCCCACGACCGGTCACGGCCGCTGACCGGATCCCGGATCGAGGCAGATCCCGGATCGAGGCATCCGGGATCGAGGCAGACCCCCACTCACCCCTTCCTGGAGTCGCAGTGACCCCTGATGTCCCGCGCCGACAGTTCATGGCCCTGGCCGCCACGACCACCACGGGCCTCGCGGCCGCCGGCCTGCCCGCCGGGACGGCCCACGCCGCGGAGCCCGCCCGGCGCGAGAAGGCGGACCGGCCGCTGGCGCTGTGGTACCGCGAGCCCGCCGCCGACTGGCTGAGCGCCCTGCCACTGGGCAACGGGCGGCTCGGCGCGATGGTGTTCGGGGCCACGGAGACCGAGCGGCTGCAGCTCAACGCGGACACCCTCTGGGCGGGCGGGCCGCACAGCTACGACAACCACAAGGGCCTGGCCGCCCTGCCCCGCATCCGGCAGCTCGTCTTCGACGGCAAGTGGCCCGAGGCCGAGACGCTGATCAACTCCGATTTCCTCGGAGTGCCCGGCGGCCAGGCGCAGTACCAGACCATCGGCAGCCTCCTGCTGAGCCTGCCGACGGCCGGGGCGGTGACCGGCTACCGGCGGGAGCTGGACCTGGATTCGGCGGTGGCCACCACCACGTACACCCGCGACGGGGTGACGTTCACCCGTGAGGCGTTCGCCAGCGCTCCCGACCGCGTCATCGTCGTCCGGCTGTCGGCGTCCAGGAAGGGCGCGCTCTCCTTCGGCGCCACGTTCGAAAGCCCGCTGCACACCTCCCTGTCCTCGCCCGATCCCCTCACCGCCGCACTCGAAGGAAGGGGGGACGCCACGGGCGGGGTGGACGGCGCGGTGGGGTTCCGCGCGCTGGTGCGGGTGCTCGCCGAGGGCGGCACCACCACCAGCGCGGGCGGGACCGTGACCGTCCGGGGAGCCGACGCGGCGACCGTCCTGGTCGCCATCGGCACCACCTATGTGACCTGGGAGAACGCCAACGGTGACGCGGCGGGCCGGGCGGCCGCGGACCTCAACCCGGCGGCGGGCCGCCCGTACGGGCAGCTGCGCGGCCGCCATGTCGAGGACCACCGCGCGCTGTTCCGCCGTACCTCGCTGGACCTGGGCAGCAGCGACGCGGCGGCCCTGCCCACCGACGAGCGCGTCTCCCGCTTCGGCTCCGGCGGCGATCCGCAACTGGTCGAGCTGCACTTCCAGTACGGCCGCTATCTGCTCATCGCCGCCTCCCGCCCCGGCACCCAGCCGGCCACCCTCCAGGGCATCTGGAACGACCTGACGAGCCCGCCCTGGGGCTCGAAGTACACCATCAACATCAATACGGAGATGAACTACTGGCCGGCCGCCCCCGCCAACCTCCTGGAGTGCTGGGAGCCGGTCTTCGCCCTGCTCGACGAGCTGGCCGTGGCCGGGCGGTCGACGGCGCGCACCCAGTACGGCGCGGACGGCTGGGTCACCCACCACAACACCGACGCCTGGCGCGGCACGGCCCCCGTCGACGGCGCCTTCTGGGGCATGTGGCCCATGGGCGGCGCCTGGATGTCCATGGCCATCTGGGAGCACTACCGGTACACCCGCGACACGGGGAAACTGCGGACGCGCTACCCCGTCCTCAAGGGCGCGGCCCAGTTCTTCCTCGACGCGCTGGTGACCGACCCGGCCACCGGCGCGCTGGTCACCTGTCCCTCCGTCTCCCCGGAGAACGCCCACCACGGCGGGGGCGGCGGCTCGCTGTGCGCCGGGCCGACGATGGACATGCAGCTGCTGCGCGACCTGTTCGGCGCCGTGGCCTCGGCCGCCGACACCCTCGGCACCGACGCCGCCTTCCGGGACCGGGTGCTCGCCGCGCGCGGACGGCTCGCCCCCATGAAGGTCGGCGCGCAGGGCCAGCTGCAGGAGTGGCAGCAGGACTGGGACGCGGCCGCCCCCGAGCAGCAGCACCGCCATGTCTCCCATCTGTACGGGCTGCATCCGAGCAACCAGATCAGCCGGACCCGCACCCCGGAGCTCTTCACCGCGGCGCGCACCACCTTGGTGCGACGCGGTGACGCGGGCACCGGATGGTCACTCGCCTGGAAGGTCAACTTCTGGGCGCGCCTTCAGGAGGGAGACCGTTCGTACAAGCTGCTCGCCGATCTGCTCACCCCCGAGCGCACCGCCCCCAACCTCTTCGATCTGCATCCGCCGTTCCAGATCGACGGCAACTTCGGCGCCTGCGCCGGAGTGACCGAATGGCTGCTGCAGAGCCAGCACGACGAGCTGCATCTGCTGCCCGCCCTCCCGTCGCAACTGCCGGACGGAAGTGTGCGGGGCCTGCTGGCGCGGGGCGGATTCGAGGTGGACATCAGCTGGCGGGGCGGCGCGCTGGGCGAGGCGCGGCTGACGGCCCGGGCGGGAGGGCCGGCACGGCTGCGCACGGCGAAGGACGTGCGGGTGACCTCCGGGGACGCGCCCGTTCCCACGACCCGGCCGGAGCCGGGTGTCACGGCCTTCACCGCGAACGCGGGCGCCGTGTACGTGGTACGTCCCGCCTGAGCCGGGCTCAGCTGTCGGTGGCCGACTTCCAGGCGTCGATGTAGGAGGGGAGGTTCTTCTGGATGTCGTTCCAGTCGGGCTGGAAGACCTCCACGCCGTCCATCAGCTGGGTGAGCGCGGTGGCGTTGGCGTCGGTGGCCTTGATGTCCTGACGGGCCGTGAAGCCGCCACCGACCTCGCTGACCTGCTTCTGGGCCGTGCGGCTCAGCATGTAGTCCAGGAGCTTCCTGCCGTTCGCGGTGTGCGGGGCCTTGGTGACCAGACCGGCCGCGTACGGCAGGGCGAAGGTGGTGGGCTTGCCGCTGCCGCGGGCCGGGAACCAGATGCCGAGGTTCGGCATGGACTTGGACTGGGCGTAGTTCATCTGGACGTCGCCGTTGGCGACGAGCAGTTCGCCCTTGTCGACCTTGGGCGCCAGCTTGCCGGTGGAGGCGGCCGGGCCGACGTTGTTCTTCTGCAGCCCGGCCAGGTACTCCATGGCGGGCTTCTCGCCGCCGAAGTCGTGCATGGCCTTGATGAGGACGGCGGTGCCGTCCCCGGCGACGCCCGGGGTGGAGTACTGGAGCTTGTTCCTGTAGCTCCCGTCGAGCAGGTCCTCCCAGGTGGCGGGGGCCTGCTTCACCTTCTTGGTGTTGCGCACGAAGCCGAAGTAGTTGTTGACCACGGCCGTCCAGGTGCCGCCCGCGGCCTTGTCGGCGCCGCCGACCTGCTCGGCGCCCTTCGGGGTGTACTTCTGCAGCAGGCCCTTGGTGTCGGCCTGCTGGATGAACGGCGGGAGGGTGACCAGGACGTCGGCCTGCGGATTGAACTTCTCACGGGTGGCGCGCTGCACCATCTCCCCGGAGCCGCCCTCGACGTACTTCACCTTGATACCGGTCTCCTTCTGGAAGTCCTTGAAGATCCGGTCGTACCAGCCGTCGCCCTTCTCGCCCTTGAGGCCGTCGGCGCTGTAGACGGTGACGACCTTCTCGTCGGAGGCGGCGGTGTTGCCGCCGCAGGCGGTCAGCGGGAGGGCGAGGACACAGAGGGCGGCGAGCGGCTTGCGGACGTTTGCGGGCATGGCGAGGTGAACTCCTTGCGGTGGAAGGGGAATCGCGGGGTCAGCGGTAGGAGGCGCGGGTGCGGATCCGGGAGACGGCGAGCAGCACCAGCAGGGTCGCCGCCATCAGGACCACGGCGATCGCGGAGCCGGTGAACAGGGCGCCGCGGTCGGTGGCGGCGTAGATCAGGACCGGCAGCGGGGTCCAGTCGGGCGGGTAGAGCATCATCGTGGCGCTCAACTCGCCCATGGACAGGGCGAAACAGAGGCCGACGGCCGCGGTCAGGGACGGCAGCAGCAGCGGCAGCTTCACCCGCAGGAGAACGGTGGCGGGGCGGGCCCCGAGCGAGGCCGCCGCCTGCTCGTACGCCGGGTCCAGACGGGTGATCGCGGCGGACACCGACTGGTAGGCGAAGGCGGTGACCAGGACGGTGTGCGCGGCGATGACGATCCAGCGGGTGCCGTTGAGAAGCACCGGCGGCTGGGAGAAGGCCACCAGGATCGCCAGGCCGACGACGACGGAGGGCACGGCGACCGGCAGCACGAACAGGGCGTCCAGCACCCTGCGCGACCGCTTCTTCAGCCCCGCCGCCGCGAGCGCGGCCCAGGTGCCCACGGCCAGCGCCAGCAGACTCGCGGTGACCGCCGTGACCAGGCTGGTGGTGAGCGCCTGCAGGGCCTCGCCGCGGGTGGCGGCCTGGTAGTTGGCGGTGGTAGTCCCCGAGGGAAGGATGCCGGACCAGTGGGTGGCGAAGGAGGCGCCGAGGACGACGAGGAGCGGGAGGGCGAAGAGGGGCAGGAAGAGGATCAGGAAGACCCCCCACACGGCCCATCTCGCCCTGCGGCTATGCACCAGCACGGCGGCTCACCACCCGGTAGAGGCCGTAGAGGCCCACGGAGATCAGGACGTTGACGACGGCGACCACACAGGCGCCCGGGTAGTCGGACTCCAGGATGGCCTTGCCGTAGACCAGCATCGGCAGGGTGGTGACGCCCTTGGCGCCGGTGAAGAGCACGATGCCGAACTCGTTGAGGCACAGCACCAGGACCAGGCTGCCGCCCGCCGCGAGGGCGGGCAGCGCCTCGGGCAGGATGATCTGCCGGATGATCCGGGGCGCCCGGGCCCCGAGCGAACTGGCCGCCTCCAGCTGCGCGGTGTCCAGCTGGGAGAACGCGGCGAGCAGCGGCCGCATCACGAACGGTGTGAAGTACGTGATCTCGGCGAGCAGTACGCCCCAGGGCGTGGTGAGGAACTGGAAGGGCCCCTCGCCGGCGCCGGTGGCATCCGCCCACAGACCGTTGGCCATGCCGGTCGAGCCATAGATGAACAGCAGGGCGAGGGTGATCAGGAAGGACGGGAAGGACAGGAAGACATCGACGAAGCGTGCGGCCGCCCGCGCCCCCGGGAAGGGCACGAAGGCGATGATCAGCGCCAGGACGAAGCCGAGCACCAGGCATCCGGCGGTCGAGGCCGCCGCCAGCCATACGGTGGTCCACAGCGCCTCGCGGAACGCCTCCGAGGCGAAGACGTCGGCATACGGCTGGACGGAGGTGCCACCGGTGTCGGGCTGTACGGACTGCTGGACGACCAGGGCCAGCGGATAGAGGAAGACCAGGGCGAGCAGGCCGACGGGCGGCAGGGCCCACGCCCAGGCCCAGACGGCCGCACGGGGCCGGGCCTTTGCCGGAGTGCTCAGCGCCGCGCCAGACGCTCCGGTGGACGTGCCCTGAGCTGCCGTCGACCGTCCGCGGCGCCGTCGCGGCCGGTCGCTCCCACGCGGCGGAGCCGCATTTCCGCCCAGCCCGCGCCCCTTGGGGGCGCCTGCCCGCCGTGGCCGGCTTTCGCTGATCCGCTCAGCCATGGCCGCTCACTCCGGCGGTCAGCAGCACGGCGTCCTCGGGCGCGAAGTGCACGGTCACCGGGTCGCCATGGGCAGGTGGCTCGCGCAGCTCCCGCACATCGGCCATCACCCGGTGGCCACCCACATCGACGTACAGCCGGTGGGTGGCGCCCCGCCACTGGATCTCCGCCACCGTGCCGGTGAGCCGGTTGGGGCCCGCCCCGATGCCGACCAGATGGGGGCGTACGCACAGGGTGGCGCTCGCGCCCGGCACCGCCCCCGCCGTGTCGACCGCGATCTCGGCGTCGGCGAAGGACACGCCCGCGGAACCGACCGTCACCGGCAGCAGGTTGGCGTTGCCGACGAAGGAGGCGGTGAACGCGTCGGCCGGGGCCCGGTACAGCTCCCGCGGGGTGCCGCACGCCTGGAGCCGGGCCTTGTCCATCACCGCGATCCGGTCGGCGAGGGTGAGCGCCTCGACCTGGTCGTGGGTGACGTACAGGATCGACACCTCGGGCAACTCGCGGTGCAGCCGGGCGAGTTCGGCCAGCATGCCGGAGCGCAGCTGGGCGTCGAGCGCGGACAGCGGCTCGTCGAGGAGGAGGACGTCCGGGCGGATGGCGAGCGCGCGGGCGATGGCCACGCGCTGCTGCTGGCCGCCGGAGAGCTCGCGCGGGTGGCGGCGGGCGTAGGCGGCCATGCCGGTCATCTCCAGCGCCTCGGCGACCCGGGTCCGGATCTCGGCCTTGGGGACCTTGCGGGCCTTGAGGCCGAACGCCACGTTGTCCTCGACCCGCAGATGCGGGAAGAGCGCGTAACTCTGGACGACCATCCCGATGCCCCGCCGGTGCGGCGGCAGATCGGTGACGTCGCGGTCGCCGAGGAAGACCCGCCCGGAGGCGGGCCGTACGAACCCGGCGACCGCCCGCAGCGCGGTGGTCTTGCCGGATCCGGACGGCCCGAGGAGCGCCATGACCTCGCCGGGTGCCACGGTGAGGTCGAGGGCGTCCAGGACGACGTTCCCGTCGTAGGCCACGGTGACCGCGTCGAAGCGGATGCCCATCAGCCGACTCCCCGCAGCAGGGCGGGCAGTTCGGCGACCGAGTCCAGCACATGGGTGGCCCCGGCCGCGTGGAACGCCTCGTCACCGTGGGCCCCGGTGCGCACCCCGGCGACCAGACCCGCCCCGGCCCGGACGCCGCTGAGCACGTCGTAGGAGGTGTCGCCGACGACGGCGACCTGGGCCACGTCCTCGGCGGCCCCGGTCCGCAGGAACGCCTCCAGCACCATGTCCGGGTACGGCCGCCCGCGCCCGCCCGCGTCGGCGGGGCACAGAGTGAGCGGCACCAGGCCGCGCCAGCCGAGCGCGTCCAGGATGGCGTCCTGGGTGACGCGGGCGAAGCCGGTGGTGAGGACGACGGTACGGCCGTCGGCGGCCAGCTCCTCGATGGCCTCGCGGGCGCCGGGCACGGGGGCGATCAGACCGCCGTCGACGAGCTCGCCGTACGCCCGCTCGAAGGCGGCGTTGGCGCGCTGCGCCGGCTCCTCGGATCCGAACAGATGGCGGAAGACGGAGATCTTGGACTCGCCCATGGTAGCGCGGACATAGGCGAGCTTCTCGGCGTGGTCGGGGGTGCCGGGCACGACGCCCAGCTCACCGGAGGCGGCGTCGAAGGCGCGCTCGACCAGGCCGCCGTCGGCGACGGTGGTGCCGGCCATGTCGAGGGCCACCAGGCGGATCGTGCCGGTGGTGTCGGTGGTGTCGGTGGTGTCGGTCGGGGTAGCCATGTGCGTCACCAGCCCAGTTCGTTCGCGGTCGTTTCGGCTATCGCGGGAGAGCAGGTCATACCGCGCCCGCCGGGCCCGGTGACCAGCCAGACACCGTCGCGCACCCGCTGGCGGTGCACGACCCGGCCGGTGTCGGTGCACTGTGCGTACACCCCGGCCCAGCGGCGCCGGATCTTCGGCAGCGGGCGGCCGAGGAGGGACTCCACGACACCGGTGAGGTGGTCGTAGGGGTCCTCGAGGGTGTCGAAGGCGAAGGGGTGCTCGTACTCGTGGGTGTCGCCGATGGTCAGTCCGCCGTCGGCGCGCTGCACCATCAGCAGCTGCATCCGGTGCTCCTCGGCCGTGTCGGCCTGCGGCTGCCGCGCGTTCAGCTCCTCCAGGGCGGGGGAGGCGTACGCCGGGTAATAGCGGAAGCTGTCGGCGTCGGCGATCGAGGTGGTCAGCGGCTCGCCCAGCGGGTCGGTCTGCATCATCTGGAGCCGGACCCGGCGCACCGGCAGATCCGGGCCGGCCAGTTCGCGGACCAGGCCGCCGAGCCAGGCGCCGGTGCACAGGACGACGGCGTCGCCGGTGTGCACCTCGCCGTGGTCGTCGCGGACGGCCCGCTCGCCGATCACCTCCCGGACCTCGCGGCCGGGCAGGAAGGTGTACCGCGGGGAGTTCAGCAACTCGGCGCGCAGGGCGAGCTGGGCGGTGCGCGGCTCGACGGCCGCGTCCCGCTCGCAGTACAGGGCGGCGTCGAACTCCCCGCGCAGGGCGGGGTTGACGGCCCGTGCCTCGTCCGCGGTCAGCAGCTTGTAGCCGCGCGCGGCGGCGTCCGCGCGGGCCACGGCGGCCTCGGCGACGGCCAGCTCCAGAGCGCCGCGGACCGGGGTCAGGGAGCCGTTCGGACGGAAGCCCAGCGCCGGAACGCGGCCGCCGATCTCCTCCCACAGCTCCCGGGCCCGCAGCGCGGTGTCCAGCTCCGCGCCGCCCGCTCGGCCGCTCACCCAGATCTGGCCGAAATTGCGCAGCGAGGCGCCACGAGCCTCCGTCTCGCGCTCGATCTGTACGACCTCATGGCCGCGTTCCACTGCGTGCCAGGCGTGCATGGTGCCCACCACGCCGGCTCCGACGACTATCACTCTCACGTCCGTCACGCTCCAGGGGTGTGGGGAACCGGAGGAATCCGGCTGTCAACGAGAGCGTGAACCGGGCATCACATTTGGGCTAGACCCGTTATCTTTTTGTGATGTTGCAAATGGGTGCAAAGGGGCATTTTTCAGCCGCTCAGATGTGTCGTAAAGGAGAACCGGTCGCCCCGGTACAGCGTGCGCACCCGCTCCAGCGGACGGCCTTCGGTGTCCCGCGAGACACGGTGGATGAGCAGCATCGGCAGGGCCGGCGGGGTGCCGATGAGCAGGGCCTCGCGCGGTGTGGCGAGCACGGTCTCGATCCGCTCGTCGGCGTCGCCGAAGACGATGCCCCGCTCGGCGAGGTAGGCGTAGAAGGAGGAGTCCGGATCGAAGGCGGTGTCCAGATCCGGCACGCGGGCCTCCGCCACGTAGGTGCTCTCCAGGCCGACCCGCTCGTCATCCGCGAGCAGCACCCGCTCCAGATGCCAGACGGGCTCGCCGCGGGTCAGGCCGGTCTCGGCGGCGAGTGCGTCGGGGCAGGGGAAGCGGTCGAGGGTGACCAGCGCACGGCCCGGGGTGCGCCCCTGGCGCCGTACGCCCTCGGTGTAGCTGGCCAGCGACAGCGGCTGCGCCAGCTTGGGGCCCGCGACCACCGTGCCGCGGCCCTGTCGCCGCAGCTTGCCCTCCAGCACCAGCTCGCGCAGCGCCTGGCGCACCGTCTCCCGGGCGACCTCGAACCGCTCGGAGAGATCACGCTCGGTGGGGATGGGGGAGCCCTCTCCCAACGCGTCGATGAGCTGGTCGATCTGGGCCTTGACGGCGTAGTACTTGGGCACGCGGCCGTGCTCCGGGATGCCGGAGCGGACGGGGGCACCGGGGGCCTGGTTGTTCGGGTAGTCCACGCGGAGATCGTCGCAGACGGGGTTGCTACCGGGCCCGCGAGGTGCCGGACTCCAGCAGCCTGCCGCCGTCCCAGACCACACCCACCTGGCGGTAGTACGCGGCGATCGGCTCGTGGATCTCCAGCCGGGCCAGCTCCTCGGTGGGCGCCTCGAACAGCTCCAGTTCGGCGTCGCCGACCCACGGCCGCCCGCCCTCGAAGGAGGCGGCCCCGGACTCGACCAGCTCGTCGAGGGCGAGCCCCTTGCCGTTCTCGATCGAGGGCAGCCAGCGGTGGTGGGCCATGGGGTGGCCGTTGACGAAGCCGCCGGTCTCGGACGGCTCGCGCAGGGTCACCACGGCCTGGGCGAGGCGCCGGTCGGCCGCGGCGAGGGTCGCGCCGAACCGGGCGCCGGCCTCGATGCGCGGGGCGGGCCCGTACGGATGGGGGCGGGTCTGATGGATCGAGCCGAGCTTCTTCGGATAGCCCTGGTGCAGTCCGCGGGCGATCGCGAAGTCCTTGTCGACCCAGATATAGACACAGCGGGAGTACGTCCGGCCCCGGTAGGCGCAGCGGACGACCGCGAAGGTCTCCTTGTACTGGGAGAGCACCGGATCCAGCAGCTCCCGCCCGCCGGTCGCGCAGGACTGCCAGTCGGCCCAGATCAGCGCGACCGCTCCCGGATCCTCGGCGGCCGGCTCCAGCGGCTCCGGCAGCAGCTCGCGCACCCGCGCCGGGTCGGTGCGGTACTCGATGGTGAGCAGGTCGCCGGAGTAGTGCCACGGCGGGGAGGGGATGAGGGACGAGGCGCCGGTCGCGGTCTTGGGCGGGAAGTAGCCGTGGACGCTGGTCATGCCGTCACGCTCCTGACGCGGATGAGTTGGGGGTGACGGTCATCCACGTGCGAGCCGTTCCAGGCGGGCGTGGAGCTGGTCGACATAGCTCTCGGACTCCGGCTTCATCAGCACACTGCGCAGGATGCGCGCACCGTCCGCGTCCCGGACGAGCTTCGGATGGAGGGCCGTCAGCCGATCGGCGCCGAGGCGGAGCGTGCTCACGAAGACGGGGTCGTCGTCCGTCATCCCCTCGTGCAGGATCCGGGCGCTGGACGCGTCGATCTGCGACAGGGTGCCGGCCTCGGTCACCGGGAAGTAGCTGACGATGTCCAGCTCCGGGGCCTGGTGCAGCTCCAACTGCTCGGAATTCTCGATGAGTTCGGCCCAGCGCAGTGCCGCGCGCCGGCCCGCCGCGAGCGACTGCCCCAGCCCCTCGCGCGTGGGCGGTATCAGCTGGAAGGTGAGCCACAGGGCGGCGGCCGCCGCGCCCGTGCGCGAACACTCCAGGCTGATCTCGCCGAGGTGCAGCTCCTCGGAGGTGAAGTAGGTGTACGGCGAGTCGTGCAGATAGAACCGGCCGACCGAGGGATCACGGAACAGGACGGCGCCGCAGCCGTACGGCTGGAGGCCGTGCTTATGCGGGTCCACGACGATGGAATCGGCCTCGGCGATGGCCCGCCACGGCTCCTCGGGCAGGCCCTCGGGGCCCTCCGCCCCGGCGAGCAGGGTGAAGAAACCGCCGTAGGCGGCGTCGACGTGGATCCGCACACCGTAGCGCTCGCGCAGCGCCGGCGCCTCGTGGATCGGCTCGACGGCGCCGAGCCCGGTGGTCCCGGCGGTGAGCACGACGGTGCCGACGGTGCCGGTCCGCAGCAGGCTCTCCAGCGCGTCGAGATCCATGCGGCCGAGGTCGTCGACCGGGACCGGATGGCCCTCCACGCCCAGCACACCGCACATCCGGCCATGGGTGTAATGCGCCTCGGTGCTGTAGGCGACGCCCTTGCCGGGGTGCAGTTCGCGCGCCACGAAGAGCGCCTCGAGGTTGGCGATGGTGCCACTGGTGGTGAGGTGTCCGAGGTGGGTGTCGTAGCCGAACATCGTGGCGAGCTGCTGGACGGCCTCCCGCTCCATCTCGGCGGTGGCCGGGCCGCCGTCCAGGGCGTGGTTGTTGGGGTTGATCAGCATCGCCGTGAGGTAGCCCACGACCGCCGCCGGATGCGGTGGCTTGAGCATCTGGCCCGCGTAACGGGGGTGGAAGAAGGGGTAGTTGTCCTTGAGCCGCTCGGTGAAGACCTCGAACGCGGCGGCGAACCGGTCGTCGTCGACCGCGAGCGCAGGATGGGCCTGGTAGGGGCCGAAGGTCTTCGCCCAATCGGCGTTCGACGCCAGCGCCGTGGCGAGCCAGCCGTTCAGATCCATAGGGTCCACTCCTTGGTCACGACGAGTTGGTCCGGACGAGGTGGTGACGACGAGCCGTGGTTCAGGGCCGCTCGGGCGGGCGGATGCCGCGGAACTCCCAGTCGCCGCCGAGGGCGGTGGACCGGACCTCCTCCGACTCGGTGGGCTGCGCGCCGACGTCGGTACGGATGGGGGCCGGGCCGGTGACGATGTGGTTGGTGAGCCGGCCCAGGCCCTCCACCTCCACCTCCACCACGTCGCCGGGCCGCACGGGGCGGGAGTTGGCGGGTGTCCCGGAGAGCAGGACGTCACCGGGGTGGAGCGTGATGGTGCGGGCGATGTCGGCGACGAGGTAGTGCATGTCCCACTTCATCTCGTCGGTGGAGCCGTCCTGCGCGAGCCTGCCGTTGACATAGGTGCGCAGGTACTTGCCGTGGAAGTCCCAGTCGGTGACCAGCCCGGGACCCAGCGGGCACAGGGTGTCGGACCCCTTGACGCGGAGCATCGAACCGGCGTCGGTGTCCCGGAAGTCGTGCAGCCCGTAGTCATTGGCGATCGTGTAACCGGCGATGTGCTCCGCCGCCTGCTCGGGCGCGATGTTCCGGGTGGTCTTCCCGATGACGATGGCGACCTCGCCCTCGTAGTTGAGCCACTTGCAGCCCTCGGGGCGCACGACGGCGCCCTGGTGGGAGTTGAGCGCCGAGGTCGGCTTGTGGAAGTACGTGGGGGCCGCGGGGAGCCGGCTCTGGAACTCGGCGACGCGGCTGAGGTGGTTGAGGTGGACGGCGATCACCTTGGAGGGGACCACGGGCGGCAGATGCCGGGCCTCCTGGACTCCGACCCGGCGACCGTCCCCGGCGACGAGTGCGTCGCCCTCACGGACGGTCTCCACCACGGCGCCGTCGAGGAGGATGCGGCGGTACTCGGGCATATCGGCTCTCCTCAGACGGGGCGGTGCGGGGTGGGCGCGGTGGCGGAGGCGGGCGGGCCGGTGCCAGTCCAGCCGTCGGCCGGGCGGTCGAACCAGAGGTGGGCCTGGCCGGTGCCGACGGCGTTCTCGTACGTGCCGTACTGGCGGGCCCGGGCCACGCATGCCCGGTCGCCGAGCGCACCGGCCATCATCAGATAGTGGAAGAACTTCGCCTCGGGGCGGTAGGTCCAGAAGGTGTCCATGGTGTCGAGGACCTTGTCGTGGCGGCCCTCCTTGAACCAGGCGATGCGTTCCTCGTCGGCCGCCCTCGCCTCGGGGCTGAAGATGTGGCGCGGGTCGCTGGCCTCGTGGTCCCGGATCTCGCGCAGCGGCCAGAAGGTGTGCGAGAGGGCGCCGGAGGCGATCAGGAGGACACGGCGGCCGGGTGTGGCGGCGATGCCGTCGGCGAGCGCCCGGCCCAGCCGGAGGTGGTCCTCCAGGTCGCCGGTCTGGCAGACCCCGATCGACATCCACCGCTTGCCGGGCAGGCCCTCGCCCAGGAACTTCCACAGGTTGACGGTGGCGTACTGGATCGGCAGACAGGCGTCGTCGATCGCGGTGATGAAGGTGGCGTGGGCGTCGGCGAAGTGCGCGACGGCGTGGGCGAGTTCGGGGTCGCCGGGGAAGTCGTACGGCATCCGGCACATGCCTCGCGGCAGCTCCTCGGAGGTGTACAGTCCGGCGCGCCGCGGCTGGGCCGTCACGACGAACTCGACCGTGGTGGCCCAGTGGGAGTCCAGGACGACGACGGTGTCGTAGTCGTCGCGCGCGAAGACGTCCTCGCGGAGCTGCCGCAGGCCGGTGACGAGGGTGATCTCCTTGCCGTCGTTGAGCTCGCGCCGGGTCTCCTCCGGGAGCACGATGGTGGGGACATGGGCGAGCAGACCCGCCCCGACGATCTCACCCATGGCCGTGGAATCCCTTCGGGGCCAGCACGCGGTTCTTCAGGTCGCAGTAGAAGTCGAAGCTCCAGGTGCCGCCCTCGCGGCCGACGCCGGAGAGGCGGGAGCCGCCGAAGGGCGCCCGCAGATCGCGTACGAAGAAGCAGTTGACCCAGACCGTGCCCGCCACCAGCTGGTCGGTGACGCGCTCGGCCCGCCGGTGGTCGCCGGTGGCGACGGTGGCGGCCAGCCCGAAGCGGGTGTCATTGGCGAGGTGGATCGCCTCCGCCTCGTCCACGAAGGTCTGCAGGGTCAGCACCGGGCCGAAGACCTCCTCCTGGACGACCTCCGAGTCCTGGGCGACCTCGGTGAGGAGGGTGGGCCGGTAGTACAGACCGCCGAGCCGGGCCTGGGAGCCGCCGCCGAAGACCACACGGGCACCGGCCGCGACCGCCCGCCGCACGAAGCCGTCGATCCGCTCGATCTGGCGGGGGTGGATGGTGGGCCCGATGTCGGTGGCCTCCTCGCGCGGATCGCCCTGCCGCAACCGGGCGGCCTTCGCCATGAAGCGCTCGGTGAACTCGTCGGCGATCGACTCCTCGACGAGGAGGCGGGTGGCGGCCAGACACACCTGCCCGGCGTTGTCGAACTGCTCCACGGCGATGTCGACGGCCAGCTCCAGATCCGCGTCCGCGAAGACCAACAGCGGTGATTTGCCGCCGAGTTCCAGGCTCAGCGGGGTCAGGTTCGGTGCGGCCGAGGCGGCGATGTGCCGGGCGGTCGCCACCGAGCCGGTGAAGCTGATCCGGCGGACGTCCGGGTGGGAGGTGAGGTCGTCGCCGATCTCGGCCCCGTGGCCCTGGACGACATTGAGCACACCGGGCGGCAGTCCCGCCTCGGCCGCGATGTCCGCGAGCAGCGAGGCGGTCAGCGGGGACCACTCCGCGGGCTTGAGGACCACCGTGTTCCCGGCGGCCAGGGCCGGGGCGACCTTCCAGGTGGCCAGCATCAGCGGGGCGTTCCACGGGGTGATCAGCACACAGGGGCCCGCCGGGTCCCAGCTGACGTGGTTGGTGTGGCCGGGCGCGGCGGGGCCGCCGGCGTGGGTGGTGAAGTCCTCGTGGCCCAGGGGCAGCAGCCAGTCCGCGAAGAAGCGGAAGTTGCGGGCGACGCGTGGCATCACACCCCGGCGGTGCGAGCGCAGCAGCGCGCCGTTGTCGGTGGTCTCGACGATCGCCAGCTCTTCGAGGCGTTTTTCCACCCCGTCGGCGATGGCGTGGAGGACGCGGGCGCGCTCGGCCCGGGACGTGGCGGCCCAGCCGGGGAAGGCGGCCTTCGCGGCGGCCACGGCGGCTTCGGCCTCGGTGGGGCCGCCGCGGGCGATGCGGGCGAGGGTGCTGCCGTCGATCGGCGAGACGTCGGGGAAGGTGTCGGCGGAGGCCACGCGCCGGCCACCGATCCAGTGCCGGGTGTCGACGGCGACGCCGGCGATCCGCGCCTCGTGCACAGCGGTGTCCGGCTGTTGGGGCATGTCCCGGTCCTCCAGCTTGTTTGGCCCCAAACAAGCTAACTCCGCCACGAGGCGGGGTCAAGGTTGCCGTCTTCGGTTGCCGGCGCCCTGACGGGGCGCGGCGTCACTGGCGGGAGCGGCGGCCCGAGCGGCGCGGGGCCGGCTCCCTTCCGTCGAGCAGCTGCCGCCGACGCTCTTCGCCGTGCTCCTCCAGCTGGGCCACGATGGCGCGCAGCCCGTTGGCGAGCCGCAGACAGTCCTCGGCGCTGAGCGGGGTGGCGACGAACGCCTCCTCGGCGTTGAACGAGGGGAAGAGGCGCTCCATGAGCTCCTCGCCCTCGGGCGTCAGCGAGAGCAGGACCCGCCGGCCGTCGTCGGGATGGGGTGCGCGGGCCACCAGGTCGCGTGACTCGAGCGTGCGCGCGATCCCGGTCAGTGTCCCCTTGGAGATGCCCGCCTCCTCCGCGACCGACCAGGTCTCGGCCTCGCCCCAGATCCACAGCACCCACAGCACCACGAACCCGGTCCAGGTCAGATCATGCGGGCGCAGCACGGAGTTCTCCAGGTGCTGGCGGACGGCCGCGGCGGCGCGGTGGATATTGGCGACGGCGGCCATCTGTTCGCGCTGCAACTCGAAGCCGCCGAGCCGTTCCTGGACGGCCTGTTCGGTCTCGGCGATGGATCGGCGGCGCCCGGGCACGATGGCATCCTCCTCGGCTGCGGGCGGCAGGGACCGCCGTGTCATTCGTTCGCGATCAAATGTAGCCCCGGGTGCGCCGGGCGACGGGCGACGTTCGCGCCCTGGCCGCATCGCGGCGATCCCTTGTGGAGGGCCCGGCCGCCTCGTATCGTGTGGGCCCTCCCGTTTGGCATCAAATAACTTTTGCGGAGCGACCATTGAGCGCCGAGACAGCCGACCGCGTCCGCCGGCGGACCGAGGCACTCGCCGCCGAGGGCATCGATGTCGTACGGGTCGCCTATCCCGACCTGATGGGCTCCGAGCGCAGCCGGGACATCCTGCTGCACCACCTGCCCCATGCGGTCGGCCATGGACTCGCCTTCAGCCGCGCCGTCTATCACACGGGCGCACTGGGTGATCACTCGCACATCCCGGGCGGCCTCGAAGCCGGTATGCCGGACATCCTCGTACGCCCCGACCTCACCACGCTCGTCCCGCTGCCGTGGGAAGCGGGTGTGGCCGGGTGCATCGGCGACGTCCGGGACCCGGCCACCGGACTGCCCGTGCCCGAATCGCCACGGGACCTGCTGCGTCAGGTCATCGGCCTGCTGATCGAGGGGGACCTGACGGCGGTCGTGGGCCCGGAGCTGGAGTACGTCCTGCTCGACCCGGACCCGGACTCGCTCGTCGGCTGGCGGCGCTACGCCCCCGCCCCGGGCCACGTCTATACGACCGGCCGCACGGGCGACCCGGACGGCCACCTGCTGCGGACCATCCGCGCGCTGCACGCCCTCGGGCTCGACGTCAGCGGCGGCAACCGCGAGTTCGACAGCGGCCAGTTCGAGATCAACCTCAGCCATTGCGAGGCGCTGGACGCCGCCGACCGGGCCTTTCGCTTCAAGGCCGCGATCAAGGAACTCGCCCATGCGGAGGGCAGGCTGGCCACGTTCATGGCCAAGCCGTTCAACGACGGAGGCGGCTCGGGCTTCCACCTCCACCTCTCCCTCGTCGACGCGGACGGCCGGAACGTCTTCGACGCGCCCCGGGGCGCCTACGGCCTGTCCGCCACGGCCCGCCACGCCCTGGCCGGAGTGCTCGCCCACGCTCCCGCGCTCTCCGCGCTCCTCAACCCCACCGTCAACTCGTACAAGCGCTTCGGCCCGGACACGACGGCCCCCTGGCTGATCAACTGGGGCCTGGACAACCGCAACGCCCTGGTCCGCATCCCGCCCGAGCGCGGTGGCGCCACCCGTCTGGAAGTGCGCCTCGGCGATGCCACCGCCAATCCCTACCTCGCCATCGCCGGTCTGCTCGCCGCGGCCCACCTGGGCATCGCCGCCGCCGAGGAGCCCCCGGCGCCGATGACCGGCCAAGGCCACGACCGGGGCACCGCCGCCGCACTGCCGACCGGCCTCGGCCGGGCACTCGACGCCCTCGAAGCCGACGACCGGCTCGCCGATGTGCTCGGCAAGCCCTTCGTGGACGCCTTCCTGACCTTCAAGCGCGATGAGCTGGCCAGGTTCCGGCGATACGTCACCGACTGGGAGTTCCGCGAATACGCCCGGATCAGCTGAGGCCCCGGCCCAGCCGCGCCGATCGCGGCGCGACTGGCCCGGGCGCGCGCTCAGCCGAGGTGCCGGGCGAAGAACCGCAGCGCGCTGTCCAGCTCGAAGGCCGGGACATCCCCGTGCCTGCCGGGGTTGGCGTGCAGCGTCTTCTCGGCCGAACCGAAGGCGTCGAACAGCGCCAGGCCCTCGGCCCTCGGCACCCGTTCATCGTCCCACTGCACCAGGAACTCCACCGGGACGGTGATCCGCGCGGCGTCCCCGGCCGAGGCCAGAGCCCCACCCAGGCCCAGCACCGCCGCGCGGACCCGGGGTTCGGCGGCGACGAACGGAACGCCGAGTCCGCACCCCAGCGAGACGCCCCAGTAGCCCACCGGCCCGGGGCCGACGTGTTCGAGTCGCTGAACCGCGTCCAGGACCGCACGCCATTCCGGCACGGTCTGTCGGGCCACCAGCGCCTGGAAGTCGGCGATGAGCGGGGCCAGTTCCTCTCCGGCCGCCACCCGGGCCTGGTTCTCGGTCGCGATCCGGTCGTACTCCTCGACCACCGGACGGTCGCCATGCCCGGGCACGTCGACCGCCACCACCGCGAAACCGCACTCCGCCACGTGGCGGAGTGCGCGCGTCAGGATGCCGGGCGCCTTCTTGTGCTGACCGCCACCGTGCCCCATCAGGATCAGGGGACGCGTACCGGCGGCACCTTCCGGTGTCCACAGCACACTGGGAATCTCATCGAGGACGAAGAGCTGTTCGCGGACACCGTCGGATGATGTCTCGGAGGTGAAGCGCATGGCGTTTCACGCCTTTCGGGATGCCTTCCGCGGGCACTCCCTGACCATGCGGGGGAGGGAGGCCCGACCTGTCACAGCGTTGATCGGTCTCACCTCCTCGGTTCGCGGCGGCGCACGGCGGCACCGAAAATATCACGCACCGAAGCCGCCCTGTTCCCGGCCGGGGCGCTGGTGCGGTGCGGACAGGGCCGGGAGTTCGGGGTGGTCGCGCAGCGCCGCGATGACCGCGTGCACCGCCGCGCGCCGCGTTGTGCCGCGGCGCACCGCGATGGCGACGTTGCGGTGCACCGGTGTGCTCAGCTCCCGGGTGGCGACGGCGTGGTCGGGTGTGATGGCGAGGGCGGGCAGCAGGGTGATCGACCGGCCCGACTCGACGTGGCGCAGCAGCATCAGGTAGTTGCTGAACCGGCAGGCCACCCGGGGTTCGAAGCCCGACTCGCGGCACAGCCGTACGGTCAGATCCGCCATGTACGACCGCGGCCGGTCACACGCCCACGTCTCCTCCGCGCAGGCCGCGAGGTTCACCGTCGTGCGGCCGGTGAGGGGGTGGTCGGGTGGCAGCACCACCACGATCGGGTCGGTTCCCAGGGGGATGATCTCGAGGTCCGCGCCCCAGGAGAGGCCGGCGTAGTCGGTGGTGGTGACGATGACATCCGCCTCCCCCGAGCGCAGGGCCGGTCCGCTCTCGTGCGGCTCCAGCTCGATCAGTTCCAGGTGCAGCCGCGGATGGGTGGTGGCCAGGCGGGTCGCCGCGGGGACCGCGAGGGGGTAGATGGCGCTCTGGAACGCCCCGAGCCGTACGGTGCCGATGGGCTCGTCGTTCAGGGCGTGCAACTCGGCCTCGGCCTCGGCCATCTGGTCCAGGATCTCCCGGCCCCGACGGGCCAGCAGCAGACCGGCCGGGGTCAGCCGCACCTTCCGTCCGGTCCGCTCCAGCAGCCGGCAGTGGGTCTCGGTCTCCAGGACCGCCAGTTGCTGGGAGACCGTCGAGGCGCTCAGATGCAGGGTCTCGGCGACCGCGCGGACGGTACCCAGGGTTTCCAGCAGGCTGAGCAGCCGCAGCCGCCCCGAGTTGAGCATGCGCCCGATTGTAGGTTCGGCCGTATGGATTCGCTGTACGGTTCCGCCTGACAGAGCGGTCGGATCTGTGCGATGGACGCGCGCAGCGGTGCATCCCTACCGTCGTTCCCATGCCTTCCGAGACTGCCGGTGCCGCCCCGGAGCGCCACCTCATCCGCTACAGCGGCCACGCCCCCTTCACCTCCGAGATCATCGCCCGCGCCGCGGGCACATCGGTGTTCACCGAGAGCGGTCGCGAGCTGCTCGACTTCACCTCCGGCCAGATGAGCGCGATCCTCGGCCACTCCCACCCGGCGATCGTGGCGACGGTTCGCGAGCAGGTCGCCCTCCTCGATCATCTGCACAGCGGCATGCTCAGCCGCCCGGTCGTCGACCTCACGCGCCGGCTCGCCGAGACCCTGCCCGAGCCACTGGAGAAGGTGCTGCTCCTGACCACCGGGGCGGAGGCGAACGAGGCCGCGGTGCGAATGGCGAAACTGGTCACCGGCCGCCATGAGATCGTCTCGTTCGCCCGCTCGTGGCACGGGATGACCCAGGCCGCCGCGAACGCCACCTACAGCGCCGGGCGCAAGGGCTACGGACCCGCCGCGCCGGGTAACTTCGCGCTGCCGGTCCCGGACCGCTTCCACCCCGACTTCGTGGACGCCGAGGGCGCGCTCGACTGGCGCCGCCAGCTCGACCTGGGCTTCGACCTGATCGACGCCCAGTCGGTCGGCAGCCTCGCCGCCTGCCTGGTCGAACCGATCCTCAGCTCCGGCGGGGTCATCGAACTCCCGCCGGGCTATCTCGCCGCCCTGGCGCAGAAGTGCCGGGAGCGGGACATGCTGTTGATCCTCGACGAGGCGCAGACCGGGCTGTGCCGCACCGGCGACTGGTACGCCTTCGAGCACGAGGGCGTCGTCCCGGACATCCTCACGCTGTCCAAGACGCTCGGCGCGGGGCTGCCGCTGGCCGCCGTGGTGACCAGCCCCGAGATCGAGCAGCGGGCGCATGAGCGCGGGTTCTTGTTCTTCACCACCCATGTCAGCGACCCGCTGCCGGCCGCCGTCGGCAACACCGTCCTCGAGGTGCTGGTCCGCGACCGCCTCGATGAGCGTGCGCGCGAGCTCGGCTCGGCACTGCGCGGCCATCTCGACGCGCTCGCCACCCGCCACGACGCCGTCGGCGATGTCCGCGGCCGTGGGCTGCTGCTGGGCATGGAACTGGCCGGCGACCAGGTCCTCGGCGCCGGTGGCGCCGACCGGCTCGGCGCGGCCGTCACCCGGCGCTGCTTCGAACTCGGGCTGCACATGAACATCGTCCAGTTGCCCGGCATGGGAGGCATCTTCCGGATCGCGCCCCCGCTGACCGCGAGCGACGACGAGATCGCCCGCGGTGCCGCCATCCTCGACCAGGCGCTCACCGACGCCGTCAAGGACCTCTGACGGTATCTCCGGTGACGTATCTCCAGGGTTCGCATGACAGATGTCAGCTGGACGCATGACAGAGCGCACTGCCGCCGGGCCCGCCGCGCCGGGAGTCTGGAACGCATGGACACTGTGATCGAAACCGCCGACCTACGGCGGCACTATCGCGGCTTCGAGGCCGTGCGCGGCATCGACCTCACGGTCGCCCGCGGTGAGCTCTTCGCGCTGCTGGGGACCAACGGGGCCGGTAAGACCTCCACCCTCGAAGTCTTGGAGGGGCAGGCCACCCCCACCGCCGGAACCGTCCGGGTGCTCGGCCGCGACCCGTACCGCGAACGCGCCGCCGTCCGCCCCCGTATCGGGGTGATGCTCCAGGAGGGCGGCTTCCCGACCGAGCTGACGGTCACCGAGACCGCACGCATGTGGGCGGGCTGCACCAGCGGCGCCCGCCCCGTGGCCGAGGCCCTGGAGCTGACCCGGCTGTCCAAACGGGCGGCGGTGCGGGTCAAGCAGCTCTCCGGTGGCGAGCGCCGGCGCCTCGATCTCGCGCTGGCCCTGCTGGGACGGCCCGAGGTGCTGTTCCTGGACGAGCCGACGACCGGCCTGGACGCGCAGTCCCGCCGCGAGACCTGGGAGCTGATCCGGGAGCTGAAGCAGCAGGGCACGACGGTGCTGCTCACCACCCACTATCTGGAAGAGGCCGAGCAGCTGGCCGACCGGCTGGCCATCATGCACGCGGGGCGGATCGCCACCTCGGGGCGGGTCGCCGACGTGGTCGCCGAGCGGCCCGCGCGGATGCGGTTCGAGCTGCCCAGGGACCACTTCCTGGGCGATGTGCCGCCGCTCGCACCGCTGGGTGTGTCGAGCTACGAGGAGGCCGGGGGGACGGTCCGGCTGGAGACCACCGATCTGCAGCGCACGGCCACGGCGCTGCTGGTGTGGGCCCGGGACAGGGGCGTGGAGTTGCGCGGTCTGGACGCCCGGTCCGCCACCTTGGAGGAGGCGTTCATGGAGATCGCGAAGGGCCTGGACAGCGAGGAGGCACGATGACGACGTCAGCGGCCCGTACGGCACCGACGCCCGTGGCCACGGCCCCCCGGCGCACCGCCGCCGACCGTATGACCGCCCTCGGCCGCGCCGAGCTGACACTGCTGCTGCGCAGCAAGGCATCCCTGGTCACCGCGGTGGTCCTGCCCAGCGTGATGGCCTTCGCGATGCGCGGCACGGTCGAGGAGCTGGACCTGGGTGGCACCGGCCTGTCGGTGGCCACCGTCATGCTGCCCGCCGCGCTGGCCACGGCGCTGCTCTTCTCCGTCTACACCTACCTGGTCGGTGTGTACGTGGTGCGCCGCGAGGGCCTGGTGCTCAAGCGGCTGCGCAGTGGCGAGGTGCGCGACTGGGAGATCCTCGTCGGCAGCGCGCTCCCGGCGTTCCTGCTGGCGGTCGTGCAGTCCCTGCTGCTGGCGGTCGGGATGACCGCGTTCCTCGACGCGGACGCACCGGCCGCACCGCATCTGGCGGTGCTCGGTCTGCTCAGCGGCGTGGCCATGCTGGTCGCCGGGGCGGCGCTGACGGCGGCCTTCACCCGGACATCGGAGAGTGCCCAGATGACGTTCCTGCCGTTCCTGCTGGTGACGATGGCCGGCTCCGGGGTCTTCGCGCCGCGTGAGGTGATGCCGGACATGATGGCCGACATCGCCGCCTGGCTGCCGTTCTCGCCGGTGATGGATCTGCTGCGGGGCGGCTGGACGGATGACCTGGCCGCCATGGATCAGCTCCGGGCGGTGATCCTCGCGCTGGCATGGACGGGCCTGGCAGTGTTTGCTGTGCGTCGGCGGTTCCGCTGGGGGCCGCGGAGTTGAGAGCGGCGGGAGCCTGAGGTGGCGGAGCCCGAGGTGATGGAGCCAGCGGTGGCGGAGCCCGAGGTGATGGAGCCAGCGGTGGCGGAGCCCGAGGTGGCGGAGCCCGTGATGACAGCGCCCGTGATGACGGGGCCGGAGGTGTCCGAGCCCGAGGAGTCGCGGCCCGCGGTGACGGGGCGGGGGAACTTGAGCGTGGAGACCTGGGTGGAGCGGTTCGGGGGCCCGGACGGCCCCGAGCGCTACCACCGCTACACCCTCGGCACCCTCGCCTTCTTCGCCGCCGCCGAGGCCGGGCTGTGGGCGTTCTGGATCAAGACGTCGGACGCCGGCACGCTCGGGTCGGCCGTGGTGGCGGCGGTGGGCGCGGTACATGTCGGCGCCCAGCTGCTGCTCTCCCGCGCCGCCCTGCGCCGCTACCTCGGCGCCGGACCCCGCCCGGTCGGGCTGGTCGCGCTGTACGTCGCCGCCACCGCGGCCATGGCCGCGGTGGGCTGCGCGCTGCTGGTCACCGGCCGCATCGGGGCCCGGGACCTGGTGAGCTACCTGATCTGGCTGATGATGTTCTACGCGGGCCCGCCGATGCTGGCGCTGCCGCGCCGCGCAGGGGTGGCGGTGGTCGGGGCGGTGCCGGTGGCGACGCTCGGCGTGGCGGTGGCGAGCGGGCTGTCGGGGGATCCGCTGGCCCTCACGGTCGGCGGGGTCCTGTTGATGGTGCCGTTCATGGCCACGGCGATGCGGGTCACCGGCTGGAGCGTGCGGCTGATCGAGGAGCTCGCCAAGGCGCGGGCGACACAGGCGCGGCTGGCCGTCGCGGAGGAGCGGCTGCGCTTCGGCCGCGATCTGCACGATGTGCTCGGCCGCAACCTCGCGGTGGTGGCGCTGAAGAGCGAGCTCGCGGTGCAGCTGGCGCGGCGGGGCCGGGAGGAGGCGGTGGCCCAGATGGAGGAGGTGCAGCACATCGCGCAGGAGTCCCAGCGGGAGATCCGCGCGGTGGTCCGCGGCTACCGCACCGCCGACCTGCTCGCCGAGCTGGCCGGGGCCCGGTCCGTACTGGAGGCGGCCGGGATCGACTGCCGGATCGAGAACGGCCCGGCGGCGCGGCTGCCCGCACAGACACAGGCGGCGCTCGGCTGGGTGGTCCGCGAGGGCACGACGAACATGCTCCGCCATGCGCAGGGCGCCTCGCGCTGCGAGGTGTCGGTGCGCGCGACGATCTCGGGCTGGGTGGCGCTCGTCATGGAGAACGACGGGGCGGATACGGCCCCCCGGACCGGCACCGGCACCGGCAGCGGCCTGCCGGGGCTGCGCGAGCGCCTGGCCGAGGTGGACGGCACACTGACCACCGAACGGCGCTCGGACGGGAGCTTCCGCCTCACCGCGCGGATTCCCTGGAAGACGCCCGAATGATCAGGGTTCTGCTCGCGGACGACGAACGCCTCATCCGGGACGCCCTGGCCTCCCTCCTCGCACTGGAGGACGGCATCACCGTGGTGGCGTAGGCCGGAACCGGCGACGAGGCGAAATGCTGTCGCCGGCCGAGGACGGGCACCGGTGGCGGAGATCGCGTCCCACGCCGCGCCGTCGCCCGGGAGGGTGCGCAACTACCTGTCGGCCGCCGCGGCCGAACTCGGCGCGGAAAACCGCCATGTGGCGGCTCGCACCGCGGTAGGGCGGCTGTAGCCGCCCTACCCGCGCGAAGAACGCGACCGCCGGCGTCGGCGGCGGCCGAGGACGAGGGCTCCACCACCGAGCAGAAGGGCCGCCGCGCCCCCGGTCACCCACGCGGCGGCCGTGTCGGCGGGCCGGGACTCCGCCCCGGCGCGGGAGCCGGAAGGCTTGGCGGCGGGCGAGGGCCGGGCCGTGCCCGTGGCCGTGGCGGCCTTGATGATGAGGTCGGTGACCTCCTGGGGGTGGGCGATCATGGCCACGTGGGAGGAGTTGATCTCCACGGTGTGGGAGTGGGCGCGCTTGGCCTGGAACCGCTCCTGCCGAGGGTTGATGGTCTTGTCCTGCTTGGCAACGAGGACCCAGGACGGGATCTGCCGCCACGCGGCCACCTTGGCCTTCTCCGAGAACGCGGTCGTAGCGGCGGGCCGTTGGGTCGCCGCCAGCAGCCTCGCCGTACTGGCCGGGAGGTCCGCGGCGAAGACCCGGTGGACCTTGTCGCGCTTGAGGTACAGGTCCTTGCCCCGCATGCCGTCACCGGCCCGGTAGGGGACCGCCCTGGTGGCGGTGGCGAGCTCGCTGGGGAACCGGGCGGCCAGCGACTGCCCGCTCTCGCCCTTGTCGGGCATCAGCGAGGACACGTACACCAGCGACTTCACCCGGGGGTGGCCCGCGGCGGCCGTGCTGATGACCGCGCCGCCGTAGGAGTGGCCCACCAGCACGATCGGGCCCTTGATGCTGTCCAGGACGGAGGCGATATAGGTGGAGTCGGTGTACAGACCGCGCAGCGGGTTGGCCGGGGCGATGACGCGGTAGCCGCGGCGCTCCAGGCGCGGGATGACACCGTTCCAGCTGGAGCCGTCCGCGTACGCGCCGTGGATCAGCACCACCGTGGGCTTCGCGCTCGACGTGTCGTCCCGCGCGGCGGCCGGGGCCGCCACACTCGCGCACACCGCCACGGCGCATCCGGCCGCCGCGACACGTGCGCGGGTCCGTCCGCGTCCGGAGCCGAGAGCCGAAGACGCCACCATGGTGTTCTCGCTTCCCTTTGGGTGTTCCCCGAGGCTTTTGAATCCCCCTCGAGAGCCATGCCTCCTCCACGTTCGCGGGACCCGTGGCGCCGGGCCGCGCGGCAGGGTCCGACCGGGTGAGAGGGGTCATCCACCGGGGTGACACCGCTCTGACAACGATGCCCACGACCTGCGCGCGTCGTCCTTGTGCTGCCTTTGCCTCGAGTTCGCCGAGCATTGGCCTGGGCTTGTTTGCATGCAGGAATGGACCACATCACCTTCTTGGTGGCGGTCGTCATCGTCACGGCCCTCGCCTTCGACTTCACCAACGGCTTCCATGACACGGCCAACGCGATGGCGACATCCATCGCCACCGGCGCGCTCACCCCCAGAACCGCGGTTCTGGTGAGCGGGATCCTCAACATCGTCGGCGCCTTCCTCTCCACCGAGGTCGCCAAGACCATCTCCGGTGGCATCGTCGACGACACCCTGGTCACCCCAGGCATGATCTTCGCGGGGCTGGTCGGGGCGATCCTCTGGAACCTGCTGACCTGGCTGGTCGGGCTGCCGTCGAGTTCGTCGCACGCCCTGTTCGGCGGGCTCATCGGTGCCGTGTGGGTCGGTGCGGGCTCTCATGGCGTGCACTTCGACAAGGTGGTCGAGAAGGTGCTGATACCCGCGGTGGCCTCGCCGATCGTGGCCGGTGTCGCCGCGCTGCTGGCCACCTACCTCGCGTACCGGCTCACCGACCGCGCCCGCAAGAAGTCGGTGACCAAGGGCTTCCGGATCGGCCAGATCGCCTCGGCCTCGCTCGTCTCCCTCGCGCACGGCACCAACGACGCGCAGAAGACCATGGGCGTCATCACGCTGACCCTGATCTCGGCGGGCTCGCTCGGCCATGACGCCGGTCCGCCGCTGTGGGTGATCGCCTCCGCCGGGCTCGCCATCGGCCTCGGCACCTACCTGGGCGGCTGGCGCATCATCCGCACCATGGGCAAGGGGCTGACCGAGATCCAGTCGCCGCAGGGCTTCGCCGCCGAAACCGCCTCCACCACCGTCATCCTCACCTCCGCGCACCTGGGCTTCGCCCTGTCCACCACGCAGGTCGCCTCCGGCAGCATCCTGGGTGCCGGGCTCGGCCGACGGCTGGCGGAGGTGCGCTGGGGTGTCGCGGGCCGCATGGTGATCGCCTGGATGGTCACGCTGCCCGCCGCCGCGCTGGTCGGCGGCGTCTCCGCGAGCGTGGTCAAGAGCGGCGGCAACATCGGCGCGGCGGTCGTCGCCCTGGTCGGCGCGGCCCTCGCCTTGGGCATCGTGCTCCTCTCGCGCCGGAACCCGGTGGACGCGAAGAACGTCAACGACGCCCACGAGGTCACCATCCGCACCGAGCCGCCGGCCAAGGTCGGCACGGCCGCGTAAGTCCCTGCGAATCACGGAGAGTTGAAAGCGATGCATCTCGACTGGAGCGCACTCGGCCAGGTCACCGCGGTGAGCATCGGCGTCACCGTCGCCGTGGTCGTCGTCTTCGCCCTCGGCGTCCTGGGCCTCGCCCGGGTGGAGGCGGCCCGTGAGGAGAACGGCACCGGCTCCACCGTCGGCCTCACCCAGGCCGGCCTGTGCTTCGTGGCGTGCGCCGCGGTGGTGGCGTACGGAATTTATCTGATTGTGCCGCAGTTCCACTGAGTGCCGAAAGGAAGGACTGGATGACAACGCCGCCCTTGCTGTCCGAGCTGTCCGACCTGCGGGTCGACTACAGCGACCACGACGACCCCGTGCTCATCCGGCCTGATGGAAGCCCGGTCGACACCTGGCGGGAGAACTATCCGTACCCGCACCGCATGGAGCGCAGGGAGTACGAGTGGCACAAGCGGCTGCAGCAGATCGAACTGCTGAAGCTGCAGAGCTGGATCAAGGAGACCGGACGCCGGCTCGTCATCGTCTTCGAGGGGCGGGACGCGGCCGGCAAGGGCGGCACGATCAAGCGCTTCACCGAGCACCTCAACCCGCGCGGCGCACGGGTCGTCGCGCTGGAGAAGCCCACCGAGCGCGAACGTGGCCAGTGGTACTTCCAGCGGTACGTGGAGCATCTGCCGACCGCGGGTGAGATCGTGCTCTTCGACCGGTCCTGGTACAACCGGGCGGGCGTCGAGCGGGTCATGGGCTTCTGCTCGCAGGACGAGTACCAGCGCTTCACCCGGCAGGCGCCACTGTTCGAGCGGATGCTCGTGGACGACGGCGTCGACCTGGTGAAGTTCTGGTTCTCGGTGTCCCAGAGCGAGCAGCGCACCCGCTTCACCATCCGCCAGGTGGATCCCGTACGGCAGTGGAAGCTCAGCCCGATGGACCTGGCCTCGCTGGACCGCTGGGACGATTACACCGCCGCGAAGGTGGCCATGTTCCGGGAGACGGACACGGAGTACGCGCCCTGGACGGTGGTCAAGAGCAACGACAAGAAGCGGGCCCGTGTCGAGGCCATGCGCAGTGTGCTCGCCCGCTTCGACTACACCGACAAGGACGAGGAGGTCGTCGGCGTCGCCGACCCGCGCATCGTGGGCGCGGCGGCGGGCCTGCTGGAGGCGGGCGAGGACGACGCCGACGACACGAACGGCGCCACCGACGACGGCGGCCACGTCGGCCGGCGCTGACGCGTACAAGCGAAAGCAGGCAACCCGGGGGTCCGGCACGACGGTGCCGGACCCCCGGGTTGTCCGGTCAAGCCACCCGTTGTCTCCCGCACCGTTCAGCCAGCCGTAACCGACGGCGAGGGGCGTGCACACCTGTTCTCCGCAAGGTGGGCGTTACCGCCGGTGCCCTCACCTCCCCGAGAGGCCCGAATCGCCCCACCGCTCGAAGGACGCCCCATGCCTCGCCACCTCCGCCTTCCCCTCGCCGCCGCGCTGCTGCCCCTCGTGCTCACCGCCTGCGGCGCCAGTGCCTCGGACAACGGCTCCACGTCGGACGGACGGGATCCCGACTCTCTGGTGGTCGCGGCCATCCCGTCCGAGAACTCCACCTCCCTCGCCCAGCAGTACGCCCCGCTCGTCAAGCTGCTGGAGGCCGAGACCGGCAAGAAGGTCCAGATGCAGAAGGCGACCAGCTACGCCGCCGTCATCGAGGCGCAGCGGGCGCACAAGGCGGACGTCGCGCTCTACGGTCCGCTCTCCTACGTCGTCGCCAAGGACAGCGGAGTGGGTGTGAAGCTGGCCGGCGCGCTGGTCACCGCCAAGGGTGCGAAGCCCGGCTACAAGTCGTACGGCATCACGCGCGGCGGCTCCAAGGACATCAACAGCCTCGCCGATTTCAAGGGCCACAAGGTGTGCTTCGTGGACCCGACCTCGACGTCCGGCTATCTCTATCCGCAGGCCGGTCTGCTGAAGGCGGGCGTGAAGCCCGCCGACTACACCAAGGTCATGGCGGGCGGTCACGACGCTTCGGCGCTGTCGGTCGCCTCCGGCGACTGCGAGGCGGGGTTCGCCTTCGACACCATGGTGGACAGCGATCTGATCAAGCAGGGCAAGCTCAAGAAGGGCCAGCTCAAGACCGTCTGGAAGTCCACCGAGATCCCCGGCTCGCCCGCCGCGGTCTCCACCGACCTCACCGCGAGCCTGCAGAAGAAGATCATCGACGCGTTCCTGACCAAGGGCAACGCCGACTACATGGAGTCCAAGGGCTACTGCTCCGGCGACGGCTGCAAGATCGACGACAACTGGGGCTTCGCCGAGGTCAAGGACTCCGACTACGACAGCGTCCGCGCGGTCTGCGACGCGACCAAGGACGCGCAGTGCAAGGACGGCTCGTGACGGCCCCGGCCCCCACCGCCACCGCGGCCACTTCCGCCACCGCCACCGCCACCGGCTCCCCGGTCACCGCCGGGGAGCCGGTGATCCGGCTGGACGGCCTGACGAAGCGGTTCGGCACCGGCGCGGACTCCCTGCTCGCCGTGGACGATGTGTCCTTCGAGGTGCGGCCCGGCGAGGTCGTGGCGCTGCTCGGGCTCTCCGGCTCCGGCAAGTCGACATTGCTCTCGCTGCTCGACGGCCTCCAGGCGCCGACCTCCGGCGACGGCACCGTCCTCGGCACCGCGCTGGCCCGGGCCGACCGGTCCGAGCTGCGCGCGCTGCGCCGCCGGATCGGCTTCGTCTTCCAGCAGTTCCACCTGGTCGGTCGGCTCAGCGTGCTGGAGAACGTGTGCACCGGCGCCCTCGGATCGCTGCGCGGACCCCGGCTGGGGCTGCTCAGCTACCCGCGGGCGGTGCGCGAGCGCGCGCTGGACGGGCTGGAACAGGTGGGCCTGGCCGCACACGCCTTCCAGCGGGCGGACACCCTCTCCGGCGGCCAGCAGCAGCGCGTCGCCGTGGCCCGCGCCCTGATGCAGGAACCGGGTCTGCTGCTCGCCGACGAGCCGGTGGCCTCCCTCGACCCCGAGTCCTCGGCGCAGGTCATGCGGCTGCTGGCGCGCGTCGCCCAGGAGCGGGAACTGACCGTGCTGTGCAGCCTCCACCAGGTCGACCTGGCGCTGTCCTGGGCGCACCGGATCATCGGCCTGCGGGCGGGCCGGGTCGTCATGGACGTGGCCACCGAGGGCATCGACCGCGCCACGGTGATGCGACTGTACGAGGAGGTGGCCGCCGGGAGCGCCGAGGGCGTGGCCGCCGCCGTCGCGACCGGTTCTGCCGTCCCTCCCCGCCCCACCGCCGCTCCCGGATCCCTCCCCGCCCCGGCGGCCGCGTCGGCCACCGCCTCGTCGGCGTTCACGAAGGGGGACTGAGTGTCCGTAGTCGACCACCATCCCCCGGCCGCGCCCCCCGCCGCCCCCGGTCCCGGCCCCGGCGCCACGCGTCCGCACCGGCGGACCCTGGCCCGCCCCACCGCGGCCGGGCTCAGCGCGGCCACGGCGCTGCTGCTGTGTGTGATCGGCGGGGTGTGGGCGTTCATCGCGCTCCGGATCAACATCGCCACGCTCACCGACAGCGCCGACAACGCGGTGGCCTTCCTGTCGCGGACGTTGCCACTGGACTTCCCGCCGCCCGGTGAACTGTTCTCGCTGATCTGGCAGACGCTGGCCATCGTGGTCTCCGCCACCGTGCTCTCGGTGGTGCTCAGCGTGCCGCTGGCCCTGCTGGCAGCCCGCAACACCACCCCGGGGGCCGGTGCCCGTCTCGTCTCGCGCGGTGTGATCGTGCTCTGCCGCGCGGTGCCCGAGGTGGTCTTCGCCATCGCGGCCTTCCGGGTCTTCGGGCTGGGCGGGATGACGGGTGTGGTGGCGCTCGGTGTCCACTCCGTCGGCATGGTGGGCAAGCTGTACGCCGACGCCGTCGAGCAGACCGACGAGGGGCCGCGCACCGCACTGCGCGCGACCGGCGCCGGGCGGCTGCAGCAGATCACCGCCGCGGTGCTGCCGCAGGCACTGCCGTCCCTGGTGGCCACCGCACTGCACCGGCTCGACATCAACCTGCGCGCCTCGGCCGTGCTCGGCTTCGTCGGCGTCAACGGGCTGGGATACGCGCTGTCCACGGCGATCACCACCCTGGACTACCAGCGGGCGATGGCCATCGCGGTGGTCCTGCTGCTGCTCTGCTTCGTCGCCGAGTCCATCTCCGGTGCCATCCGGCGCACGCTGCTCCAGGACGTCACCGCGGCGCGGCGGCCGCGCCCTTGGCGCCGGGAGCGAAAGGGCGCGCGCCGCGACGAGCGGCCGGGCGGCACGGCTCCGGCCCGCCCGTCCTCCGGCGCCACCGCGGCCACCACCGCCATCGCCACCGCGACGTCCCCGGCCCACGGTGGCACGGCCGTACGCCGCGGTCTGCCGCGCTGGGACGCCCGGCGGATCCGCCGCACCACCTGGCTGGTGCTCACCGTCGCCCTGGTCGTGGCCTCGGCCATCCGCTCCGGTCTGTCCTGGGGCACCCTGCGGCGCGGCGCCGAGTCGTTCTTCCCGACGCTGGGCGACTTCCTGCCGCCCGGCACCGGTGGGATCGGCGACCAGCTCTGGGCCGATCTGTGGGTCACCCTGCAGATCGCGCTCGCGGGCACCCTCATCGGGCTGGTCCTGGCGCTGCCGCTGGGAACCCTCGCGGCGCGGAACGTGGTGGGGTCGCCCCGGGTGGCCCGGTTCTTCCGCACGGTGATCCTCCTGGTGCGGGCCATCCCGGAGCTCGTCCTGGCGATCGTCTTCGTCGTCGTGACCGGCCTGGGCGCGGTCTCCGGCGCGCTCGCCCTCGGCGTCGGTTCGGTCGGCCTGCTCGGCAAGCTGGTGGCCGACTCCCTGGAGGAGACCGATCCGGGCCCGGCCCGGGCCCTGGTCGCCACCGGTGCCCGCAGGCACCAGGTGTTCTTCGGGTCCGTGCTGCCCCGGGCCTGGCCGGCGGTGGTGGGACACCTGCTGTACCAGCTGGACGTCAATCTGCGTTCGGCGACCCTGCTCGGCATCGTCGGCGCCGGTGGCATCGGCTACGACCTGCTGAACGCGGCCCGGGTGCTGCAGTTCCCGGTGGTCACCACCATCGTCCTGATGGTGCTGGCGCTGGTGCTGCTCATCGAGGGGCTGGCCGTCTGGGTGCGCAAGGTGTACGCCTGACACCCGGCACCGACCCCGCACCACCACTGACGCAAGGCCGCCGCCCCTCGGGCGGCGGCCTTGAACCGTCCCTCCCGGTGGCATCCCGAGGCCATGACATCTGTCCTCAACGTTCACCAGCTGGATGCGGAATGGTTTATTTCGCTGACTTGTCCGGACAACCCGTGGACGCTCAGAGTGGCGATGTGCCCAGAAGTCGATATACCGAGATTGCCGAGGTACTCGCCGCCGAGATCGCAGACCAGCCGGCTGATGTCCGGGTCGCCGGCGAGCACGAGATCGCCGCCCGCTTCGGCGTCAGCCGGGCGGCCGCCCGATCCGCCCTCCAGGAGCTGGAGGGCCGCTATCTGGTCCGCCGGGTCCGGGGCGCGGGCACCTTCGTCAGCCGTCCGCTGGACTACGTACTCTCCCAGAGCCGGGTCCCCTCGATGCACCAGACCATCCGCGAGGCGGGCGGTGAACCGCGCACCGTGGTGCGCGACGTGACCACCGTCCCGGTCACGGGCGCCATCGCCGAACGGCTGGAACGTGCCGAGGGCAGCGCGGTCCACCTGCTGACCCGGCAGTCGTACATCGACGGCCTGCTCAGTGGCTGGTCCCAGGAGTGGATCCCGGTCGACATGCTGCCGGAGCTGGACGCGGCCGTGCACGCCGTGGAGTCGCTGGACACGATCCTGCGGCAGATGTGCGGGGTGACCCCGGTCCGTGCCTGGTGCCGGGTGAGCAGTGTGCTGCCCGACCGGCGGGTGGCGGAGGGGCTGGAGACGGCGCACAACCGGCCGGTGTGGCTGGTGGAGAGCCTGAGCCGGGACGCGGCCTCCGGGCGCGCGGTGATGTGCAGCTCCACCTGGTCCCGCCCGGACAGCGTCCGGATCATCGTCGAGCTCGACGGCCCGGTCACCCCGTGACACCATCCCGCTTCCGGCGCTGGACATAGAGGCGGTTGCCCTCCGGGCCGGTCCATTCCAGCCGTACGACACCGGGGACGGCGGCGTCGGCGATGCGCGACGGATGGGACCAGTAGCCGAAGTTCGGATTGCGGAAGAACGTCGCCCACAGACGGCCGCCGTGATCCACGAAGAAGTTGTTGTGGCCGGCCCCGACCCCCGCGGTCCACCGCTGGGAGTACGGCCCCTCGAAGCTGTCCGAGACGGCCACGACGGCGTCGTACTGATACTGCACCCGGCCCGGGCCCGGTGGGTCGTAGGCATAGCGCGTGCTGCCGTCGGAATCGATGGACGTACGGTCCCACGCGGCCTGGACGAGGTAGTACTTGCCCCGGTACTTGAACACGTACGCGCCCTCGAGATACGGCTCGGGGGCGTACGGCATCTGCCGGAACGTGGGGAGCCTGGTCGTCGGGTGGATGTCCTCCATGTCGTTCCGGAACGGCGCGTACAGGTCGTTGTGGAGCACCAGCCACGCGTCGTCGCCCTCGGTGTAGAGGCTGCCGTCGATGTGGTGGTAGGCGCCGGGCTCGATGAAGTCCGGCCCGCCGATGAACGCATCGCCGAAGGGCTTGTCGAGGTTGCCCTCGACGAGCCGGTACGGGCCCTCGACCCCGCCCTCGCTCACCAGCAGGAACGAACCCACCTTCCGGGAGTGGTCGCCCATGCACGCGACGAGGTACCAGGTGCCGTTGAAGTAGTGCAGCTCCGGGGCCCAGACCTGGCCGCGCTTGCCGAACCGGTCGTCGTACCAGTAATCCTGCCACGGAGCGACGACCGTGCGCCCGGGCCGGTTCTCGCCGACGAACTCGGGCGACCACACCTTGCCCCGCTCGGCGCCGGGCCGGATGCCGGTCGTGTCCACCAGCCGCCATGGCCCCCGGAGGGACCGGGAGATCCACACGAAGATGCCGTCGTTCCAGGGGGCGGCCGCGTCGAGCCCGGGCACGCGGGTGGTGCCGGTGGCCACGTACAGCGGACGGCCGTCCACGACGAAGCAGTTGACGTAGGTGTCCCGCATCCAGACCACGCCGCGCTCCCGGTCGCGGGGCCGCGGTTCGAGCGGGAGGACGAAGGAGTTGTCCTGACGCGGCCACAGGTCCAGCCGGGTGTCCGCGAGGCCGTAGGGCTGGAGTTGGGGCCAGTTCGACGGGTGCCGCCGCATCGGCGCGCCCTCCGTGGGAGACGCCTGGGCCGCGGTCGCGGGCAGTCCCGCCGCGACTCCCAGGGATCCGGCGACTCCGGTCAACAACGTCCGTCTGTCGATGTGCAACCTGTGCTCGGAGTTGGTCGGCATGGAGCACAGCATGCGAACGCCCGCTGATTTACGTCAAGAGTCGCGACAAAAATGATCCGGAGGGGGCCGGATGGTAAGAGACGGCCGCCGACCGCGCATCCGCACCGCCGGGCCATGACCGTGGCCCCCGGCGGGTGCAGTATGGGGGTAGCTGAGGGGGGAACCCGCTGTGGGGCGCCCGGAGGGCCCGGACGCTCCGCCCGGAAGGCGGTGGCTCTATGGATCTGCCCCGTGCTCGCGCGCACGGCACCGTGGCGCAGCGGCTGATCGGCGATCACCTGTTGTCCGGCCGGATGGAGCCGGGGGAGGAGATCGCGCTGCGCGTGGACCAGACGCTGACGCAGGATGCCACCGGCACGCTGGTGATGCAGGAGCTGGAGGCGCTGGACCTGGACCGGGTCCGGACCGAGGCCAGCGTGCAGTACGTGGACCACAACATCCTGCAGGCGGATGAGCGCAACGCCGAGGACCATCTCTTCCTGCGCTCGGCCGCCCGCCGCTTCGGACTGTGGTTCTCCAAACCCGGCAACGGCGTCTCACACCCCACACATATGCACCACTTCGGCGCTCCCGGGAAAACCCTCGCCGGTTCGGACTCGCATACCTGCGCCGGCGGCTCCCTGGGCATGCTGGCGATCGGCACCGGCGGCCTGGAAGTGGCACTCGCCATGGCCGGACGGCCCCTCCACCTCACCATGCCCAAGGTCTGGGGCATCCGGCTGACCGGGGAACTGCCCCCCTGGGTGAGCGCCAAGGACGTGATCCTGGAGCTGCTGCGCCGTCACGGGGTGCAAGGAGGCGTCCAGCGTGTCCTGGAGTATTACGGACCCGGTCTGGCCTCCCTCACCGCGATGGACCGGCACGTCATCGCCAACATGGGGGCCGAACTCGGCGCCACCACCACCGTCTTCCCCGCGGACGAGGCGGTGCGCGACTTCCTCGACGGGGTGGGGCGTGGCGATGACTTCGTCGAGATCACCGCGGAACAGGACGCGTCCTATGACCTCGACGAGGAGATCGACCTGTCGTCCCTGGAGCCGCTCATCGCACGGCCCACCTCCCCGGGAAACGTCGTGCCGGTCAGGGAGGTGGCCGGAGAGCCCATCGCCCAGGTCGTCATCGGCTCCTCCGCCAACCCCGGGTTCCGCGACTTCGCCGTCCCGGCCGCCATGGTGGCCCGGCGGCAGGTCCCGGCCGGGGTGAGCTTCGACATCAACCCGACATCCCGCGAGATCCTCCAGGACCTGACGCGCCGCGGGGCGACGTTCGACCTGATCGCCGCCGGTGCCCGGATCCACCAGTCGGGCTGTCTTGGCTGCATCGGCATGGGACAGGCACCGGCCTCGGGACGCAACTCCCTGCGCACCTTCCCGCGCAACTTCCCCGGCCGTTCCGGCACCGAGGACGACGCGGTGTGGCTGTGCTCACCGGAGACCGCCACGGCCTCCGCGCTGAGCGGCGTCATCACCGATCCGCGGGACTGGGCCGACCGCCTCTCGGCGGACCCTCCCACGCCGGATCTGCCCGACCCGCCCTCGAACAACGACGCCATGCTGGAGCCGCCGTTGCCACCGGACGAGGCCGCGCGCGTGGCGCTGGAACGCGGCCCCAACATCTCCGCACTGCCCGAGCTGGATCCGCTGCCGGACAGTCTGCACGGCCCCGTGCTCCTCAAGGCCGGTGACGATGTCTCGACCGACGAGATCTCCCCGGCCGGAGCGGCCGCCCTGCCCTACCGCTCCAACATCCCCAAGCTCGCGGGATTCACCCTCACCCGGCTCGACCCCGACTACCCGCGGCGCGCCGAGGCGGTCCGGGAGGACACCGGGCATCTCATCGTCGCCGGTGCCAACTACGGCCAGGGCTCCTCCCGCGAACACGCCGCCATCACACCGCGCTACCTCGGACTGCGAGCCGTCATCGCCAAGTCCTACGCCCGTATCCACTGGCAGAACCTCGTCAACTTCGGTGTGCTGCCCCTGGAATTCGAGGATCCCGCCGACTACGAGCGCATCGAGACCGACGACCGGCTGCACCTGTCCGGGCTGCGCGAGGCCCTCTCCCCGGCCGGTGCCCCGACACTCCGCGTCCGCAATGCGACCCGGGACGAGGAGTACGCCGTCCGCCACCGGCTCTCCCCCCGGCAGCGGGAGGCCGTTCTCGCCGGTGGCGTCATCCCCGCCATGGCACCGCCGCCAGCGGCGGGACCGTAGGCGTCACACCGGCCCGGCGCCTGAGAGGCCGTCGGTGTCGGCGGCCGGACCGGGCAGCGCACGCGGTGCCAGCGCCCAGCCCAGCCGGGCCTCGCCCGAATCCGGCGACCAGCCGGTCAGTTCGGTGATCCTGCCGATGCGGTTGAGTACGGTGTTGCGGTGGCAGAAGAGCCGCTCGGCGGAGCGCCCCGCGGAGCCGCCGGTGCCGAGCCAGACCGACAGTGTCTCCAGGAGCACTTCACGCTCGACGGGTCTGCTCAGGACACCGCCCAGGTAGTGCGCCACCAGCCGCTCGGTGATCTCCGGCTGTTCGCACAGCAGGGCCTCCGGCAACCGCTCGTCGAGCGCCGCGACCTCGCCACTGCGCGGGGTGAGCGTGCGCAGCGCCCGTTCCGCCAGGCGCAGCGCCGACCCCGCCTCGGCGAGGCGGGCGAAGGGGGGTGAGACACCGGCGGTGGCGCCCAGATGCCTGCGCAGGATCCCGAGGAGCATCCCGGGGGCGCGCGGGCCGATCCGTACGATCCCCGCATACCGCTCGGCCCGTGGCCGCCAGAACGACCAGACGTCGGCCGCGGCCAGAACCGGCGCCGGATGGGGTGGCGCCGCCGGGTCCTGGGCCGCCACCACCATGGCGTAACGGTCCCGCTCGGGAACGCCGAGCGCGGCCGCCGCCGCCTTCGCCACCACCGGATCGTGGCCCCTCCCGTCCAGCAGCGCCTCGAACAGGGCGCCACGCCGGGTGTCCTGCCGATGGTGCAACTCCAGCTGCGCCATCCGATAGGCGTCGGCCATCACCGACGAATAGCGGTCGATGGTCTCCCACAGCGCCCCCGCGACCTCCAGCGCCGTGTCCTGGGCCACCTCGGACCAGCCGCGCAACACCTCGGTCATGGCCTGCCACATCACCCGTCCGCCACGCCGGTACGCCTGCAGCACCGTGTCCAGCGGCACCTGCTGGACGGCACGCCGCCGGCCCGTCTCGCGCGCCGCCTGTTCGAAGTCGCCCGTGGGCGGCAGGCCGCCGAAGTCCTCCAGCGCGCGGATCAGATTGTCCCGGCACACGGCGGTGAGGTCCGGGCCGGAGACCGGACGCTCCGAGGCGTACATCTCGCTGTGGGCATGGATGTCCGCCACCACGCGGGTGGTCAGGGCGTCGATGTGGTCCAGCAGGGCACCGGCCAGCGCGCCGCGGAGTCTCTGGTCGGCCTGGGGCTGGGGCTGGGGCGTCAGCATGGCCGAAGGCTAGGCCGATGCCGCCCCGGGGTCATCAGGTGTGCGCATGCGCCCATATGGCGAGGGCGGGTTGTTGGGCATCGGCACATGGTGTGCCGGGGCGGGAGCGCCGATGGTGGTGGGCGGCCCCACCGTCCGACCGCCCGGGAGATCCCATGCAGCCCAGCGTCGCCACACCGCCCGGCCCCACCGGCCAGGTCCTCGCACCCGAGCTCCGCGCACACCGGGGCCAGGTCCGATGAGCGAGCCGATCGAGCTGGAACTGCCCGTCGACGGCTGAGTGCTGTCCGTCCTGCGGTTCGGCACCGGACCGCGTGCCGTCGTCGCCGCTCACGGCATCACCGGATCCGGCATGTCCTTCCGGGGCGTGGCCCGCCATCTGCCCGCCCAGTGGTCGTTGTACGCGATCGATCTGCGCGGTCGCGGCGGCAGCGCGCACACCCCCGGCCCGTACGGCATCGGGCGCCACGCCGCGGACGTCTGCCGCGCCGCCGAGCTGCTGGGCGGCGGCTCGCCGGTGGCGCTCACCGGCCACTCGATGGGCGCCTACGTCGCCCTGCGGGCCGCCGCCCGCGCACCCGAGCTCTTCGACCGGCTGCTGCTCGTCGACGGCGGGCTTCCGCTCCCGGTGCCCGCGGGCGCCGATCCGGACGCGCTGCTGGACCTCACCCTCGGCCCGGCGATGGCGCGCCTGGGCCGCACCTACCCCGACGACGAGACGTATCTGGACGGCTTCCGGGACCACCCGGCGCTGGGGCCGTCCTGGAACGAGGACATCGAGGCGTATGCGCGGTACGACCTCACCGGGCCGCCCGGTGCCCGCCGCTCCCGGGTCCTGACCGAAGCCGTGCGGGCCGACGGGCGCGAACTCCTTTGCCACGCCGGCTCCTTCGGCGCGGACCTCACCCGCCTCGCCGTGCCCACGCTGCTGCTGCACGCGCCACTCGGACTCATGGGCCGGACCCCGCCGATGCTCCCGCGGCAGACGGTGGACCACTGGCTCGGCCACGCGTCCCGGCTGACCGGCGAACTGATCCACTCCTCGAACCACTACACGATCCTGCTCGGCGGCCATGCGCGGACGGTGGCCGACCGGCTGGTCGACCTCAGGTGATCTCCATCCCTCCGTAGCCCCCACAAGGAGAGCGCACCCATGAGACGAAGCGCCCTGCGAGCCGCCCTCACCACCCTCATCACCGCCCTGGCCGTGCTGACCGGCCCGACCGCGTCCGCCGACGAGCCCGGCCTGCCCCGGCTGAACATCACCGGCACCTACGTCACCGGAATCTCCTCCGGCGGCTTCATGGCCTCTCAGCTGCAGGTGGCGTACTCGGGCACCGTCAAGGGCACGGGCGTGTTCGCCGCCGGCCCGTACTACTGCGGCAAGGGCGGCATCATCACCGGCCTGATCGCCTGCGGCACCGGCCTGGTCTCCACCGACCCCGAAGGCATCGAGCAGATAGCGCGCCGCTGGTCGGCCGAGGGGCGCATCGACCCCGTGGCCAACCTCGTGGACACCCCCGTCTACACCTACCACGGCACCAAGGACCCGCTGGTCCGCGACCGCGTCAGCGACGAAGGGGTGCGGTTCTACCGGGACTTCGGGGCGCGCACCGCCTACCACGACACCGATCCGGCAGGCCACGGCTGGCCCACCCCGAACGGACCGCTGCCCTGCGGCGCCACCTTCTACCCCTTCCTGATCAACTGCGGAAACGACCCGCAGGGGGAGATGCTGCGCCACTGGTTCGGCGACGCCGCGGTCAAGGCGCCCGCGCCCGGGCAGTCGGGCACCCTGACCCGCTATGACCAGGACCGTTACGTACCGGGCGGCTGGGCCCAGTGGTACAGCCTGGGCAGCACGGGCTTCCGCTACACACCGGACTCCTGCGCCCAGGGCGCCCCCTGCAAGCTCGTCGTCGCCCTCCACGGCTGTCTCAGCGACAACAAGTTCGTGGGAGACCGGTTCGCCCGCGCGTCACATCTGAACGAATACGCCGACACCAACAACCTGGTCATCCTCTACCCGCAGACCGATATCAGCCTGGTCCGCGGCAACCCTCAGGGCTGCTGGGACTGGTGGGGTTTCACCGGCCGTGACTACGCCCAGAAGTCCGCACCCCAGATGCGCGCCATCGTCAACCAGATCCACGCCCTGGGCGGCTGAGCGCCACGACGCGGCCATGGGACGTACCGGGATGGATGCCACGAAAGCCCGGAGCCGTCGCGTACGGTGAGTGCTGTGACACTGAGTGAGGGAAGCCATCGCCTCGGACCGCCGGGCGGACGACTGCTGATCAAGACCAGCCGTACCGGGCTCGGCCGGAGGGCGGGGCACGATCTGACGATCGAGGCCACCCGATGGTCCGGGGAGGCGACGGTGGTCGGCGGCGCCCCCGAGGAGTCGTCGGTGACCGTGACGGTCGAGACGGACTCATTGAGCGTCCGGGAGGCGACCGGCGGGCTGAAGCCGCTCTCCGAGGGCGACCGGGCCGAGATCGAGCGGACGCTGGAGGGCAAGGGGCTGCTGCACACCGCGGAGCACCCCACGATCACCTTCCGCTCCACGAGGATCACCGGAACGCCCGAGTCCTTCGAGATCACGGGCGACCTCACCATCAAGGGCCGGACCCACCCGGTGACGGTGCACGGGAGCGGCGATCCCCGGGGGACGCTGCGCGGCTGGGCGTCCGTCACCCAGTCCACCTGGGGCATCAAGCCGTACAGCGCGTTCCTGGGTGCGCTGAAGCTGTCCGACGAGGTCCGCGTCGAGTTCGAGGCGACCGGGCCGGAAGCGGCACCCGGCCCCGGCCAGTAGCCGGAGCCGGGCCTCAGGGCGCCGCTAGCTCTGCGTCCGGGACGCGTCCTGGCAGCTTTCCGCGCCCTTGCACCGCTGGAGCGCGGTGAGGGTGCGGTGCAGGGCGGCCCGTTGTTCGGCCGAGAGGGACGCCTCCCGGTTGGTCAGCTGCTCGGGGTCGGAGTCCAGATCGTAGAACTCCCGCTCCCCATCGGTGTATTCGACATAGAGGGAGTCATCGGTGCGCATCGCCGCGTAGGTCGGCGGGTCGCCCGCGTTCTTGGGCGCCGCGTCGGGATCGCCCTTCTTGGACTTCGCCTTATGGTGCTCGACCAGGACGGCATCGCGCCACTCGTCCTCGGTCCGGCCGTGCATCAGGTCGTTGAGGCTGCGCCCGTCCACGCCCGACGGCGAATCCACGCCCGCGAGGTCCTGGAAGGTCGGGTTGAGGTCGACGTTCTCGGCGAGCTGGGACACCTTCTTACCCGCCGGAACATCGGGTCCGGTGACCATCAGCGGCACATTGATATCGGTGTCGTAGGCGGTCTGCTTTCCGGTGCGGAGCCGGTGTTCGCCCATGTGGAAGCCGTTGTCCGACCCGAACACGATATAGGTGTTGTCCGCCAGGCCCTTGTCCTCGAGCGTCTTCTCCAGCTGACCGATCATTTCGTCGACCGCCTGGACCGAGCGCGCTCGCTTGGCGAAATTCCGGTCGATCCCCTTCTTCTCCTTCGACGTCAGCGGTGACAATGAGCGCTGCCATTCCGGCGCGTTGACGGTCGCCTTGTCATAGGCATCGGTCTGCGGAGCCTTGAGCCCCGGGAACTTGCCCTTGTGGCGCGGCGCGGGTGTGTAGGGGCCGTGCGGTGCGAACGTGGCCACCTCCAGCATGAACGGCTTCTTCTCTTCCGCCGAGGAGCCGATGAACGAGGTGGCCTTCTTCGACAGGACGTCCGTCAGATAGTCCTGGGGGGCCTTCCCATAGGGCACGACCTTGCCGTTCTCGTTCAGGTCGTAGTTGTACTCATTGTAGCCCTCCCCGGCGACGTCCCACTCGTCCCAGCCGGAGGGCACATAGGGCTTGTCGGTGCCGTTCTTGTCGCCCGGCTGGTATCCGTTGAGGTACTTGCCCATGAACCCGGTGCGGTAGCCGGCGCGTTGCATCGCGGGCCCGAAGGTCTTCTTCTCATTGCCCTTCTTCATGAAGGCGCGGTAGCCACCGTCATCGCCGCTGTTGGTGAAGACCCCGGTGTTGTGCGGATACTGCCCGGTGAGAATGGACGTACGCGAGGGGCAGCACAGCGAGTCGGTGGCGAAGAAGTTACTGAAGGTCGTCCCCTTCTTCTGCATCTCCTGTACGTGCGGCATGTACTTCACGAGATTCCACGCCAGGTCGTCGGTGAGGACGTACACGATGTTGGGCTTCGTGCCGGAACCCGAGGCGTCGGTGTCAGAGGTGGCACCTTCGGCCGTGCTCCCCATTTTGTTGTTGCACGAGGCCAACATCGCGATGGCCAGGGCCGCACACAGGGCGGCGAGGACACGTGGACGGCGACTGCCGAACATGGCGCAACCTCCTACGAGTTGTGCGTCTTGGTCGCCGGGAACCCTAGGAGACGGCTTTGTGTGATTCTTGTGAGACACCGGCGCCCCGGGCCATGAGCGGCCCGGGGCACCTCCCGTGAGCTTGTCCGATCAGTATCAGCGCCGCGGCATCGTCGCCTACGCCGTGGCGGCGTGCTGCTTGACGAGTTCGTAACTGCGCAGGCGGGCGGCCAGCGAGTAGACCGGTGTGACCAGCATCAGCTCCTCCGCGCCGGTCGCCTTCGCCACCTCCGTCAGCCGCCGCAGGACGGTCTCGGGCGTGCCGTACGCCTGATGGGCCCCGAACGCCGTGACCCCCGCCCGCTCCTCAGCGGTGAAGGGGTGCTCCGACGCCTCTTCGGGCGAGGGGAACGGGACCTCGCTGTGCCCCTTGAGGAGCCCGGCCTTGACGACGTTCATCGGGCCGGACAGCCGCGCCGCCTCCTCCTCGGTCTCGGCGCAGATGGTTTCCACGCACACCAGCACCCGGGGGCTCGCGCACCACGGGGAGGGGGCGAAGTGCGCACGGTAGTGGTCGAGCGCGGCGAGCGTGTTGTCGGGACGGATGTGATGGGCGAAGGCCATGGGCAGGCCGAGCCGCGCGGCGAGCGCCGCACCGCCGTTGCTGGAGGCCAGCAGCCACGGCTCCGGGAGCGTGCCGAGCGCGACCTCCTCGACCAGGAACCGCAGCGTCGCCGCCACGTCGTCCCGGTACTCGTCGTCCGTCGTCGGCCCGGCGCCACGCCGCAGTGCCCGGGCCGTGGTCTCGTCGAAGGTGCCGGGGCCGCGGCCGATGCCCAGGTCGATCCGGTCGGGGTGCAGCGCGGCGAGGGTGCCGAACTGTTCCGCCAGCATGATGGGGGCGTGGTTGGGGGCGAGTACGCCTCCGGAGCCCAGGCGGATGGCCGAGGTCGACGCGGCCGCGTGGGCGGTCAGGACCACGGGTGGGAAGGCGCCGATGGCGGGGGAGTGGTGGTGCTCAGCATACCAGAGTCGGTGGTAGCCGAGGGCGTCGAGACGCTGGGCGAAGGCAGTGGTGTCACGGAGCGTGTCCACGGCTCGCGTACCAGTCTGGACCATGGCGACTTCCAGCGCGGAGAGCGGCACATCGATCATGCAGTGAGCATACGGAGTGCCGGTAGCCTCAGGCGGCCGTTCGGCCAACGGCCGGTGAGTGGTTGGCCGCGACCGGGGCGGCGGCCGTTCGGAACCCTGGTGGCCGGGTATGCGTTGGACCGCTTGAACGATGAGTAAGGAGCGGAACCGCATGGCTGCCACCCTGGACGAGATCACCCGCGCTTGGCTTCAGGAACCCAGGTTCTGGCACGTGGCCACCCTGAACCCGGACGGGTCGCCGCAGTTGACCCCGATGTGGGCCGATCTGGAGGACGGCCTGGTGGTGATCAACACCTCGGCGGGCCGCATCAAGGAGGAGAACCTTCGGCGCGATCCCCGGGTGTCACTGTGCTGTATGGACACCGAGGATCCGTATCACCGGGTGGAGATCCGGGGCCGTGCCGTCCGCTTCGTCGAGGGGGAGCCCGGCGTGCACGTCATGGACCGTCTCGCGCGGAAGTACCTGGGCACGGAGACCTTCCCCTGGCTGGCCCCCGGCGAGGTGCGCGTGGCGGTGTACATCGAGCCGCACCATGTCCACCGCGTCGTCGGCGTCGAGAAGTTCCGGCCCGGAGTGCTGCCGGACGCCTGAGAACGCACCCTCCCGCCGGCCGCTCGGGTGCTACAGCCCCTTTGCGCCCCGTGGGAGGCTGGTCGTCAGCGGATACATGTCCGGGCACCGGGGGGAGTGCGGCATGGAGGACGAGCAACGGCGTGACGGCGGCGGCCAGGAGCGTGCGCAGGCGCTGCGGGCGTGGGCCGCCATCGCCGCCCGCCAGGCCCGCGACGTGGTGACCGGAGCGGGGGACGACCCGGGGCGGACCGTCGCACTGGCCCATGCGATCGAGCATGTCGCCGCCGTCGAACGGCTGTTGCCCGCGGACGACCCGCTCCGGAACGGTTTCGTCCCCTTGCTGGGCGTGCTGATGGGCGTCCGGATCCTCAGCCGTGAAGCGGGCGACCAGTCCGACGCCGCCCGTCGCGAACGCGCCTATGGGCTGCGCCATCTGCGCTGGGCCGACCGCACCAGACCGCTGACCGATCCACTCGCGGCGAACGCCCGGAAAGTGCTGCTCCAACTGCTCGTCCCGGCGCAGTACGGGCGGGCCGTGCGCGCGGAACACCAGGGCCGCCGCCAGGAGCCGCCGCCCGGGACCTCCGGCCCGCGGCTGCTGACCGCGTCACCGGGGGACGACCTGGTGGAGGCCAGGGAGGTCATCGAGCGCCTCGCCGGCGGCCCGGACGATCCGAAACTGCGTCGGCTCCTCGGGCTTCTCATGGCGGAGATCGAGCTGACGCTGTCGTCCGCCCCCGGCTTCTCGGCCCCGTCCGGGGAGAGTTCCCCGGCCGCGGCCGGGCAACCGGAGCCGACCGGCACAGCCCCTCTCGCGGAAATCGCGGAAGCCGAGGGGAGCGGGGAAGCCGAGGAGGGGAGCGAGGAAGCCGAGGAGAGTGGGGAAGCCGAGGGGCGCGGCGAAGCCGGGGAACGCGCCGACGACCCGCTGGCCGACGCCGTTCAGAGCGTGCTGCGCTGGGCCTCCGACGACCTGGCGCGCTTCACGGAGCTCCTGGTGTGGCTGTTCCGGACCGCGGACCGCGTCACGGTCTCCCCCGAGGAGGCCGACGGGGAACTGGCGGCCCTCGGCCTGGACCGACCGGCCTTCGCGCCGCTGCGCGAGCTGCTGACCGGGCTCAGATCGGGCGAGGGCGACCCCCGGGAGCTGGCCCCGCGTGTCCGTCACGGCGCGGACGTCGCCCGGCGGGCCCTGCGGGAGCTGCCGGAGCACACACCCGAACGGGCCCGTATCGCCAAGCTGCACGCCGTCCTGTTGGTGCACGCCAACCTCCTGGTGCCCGGCACGATGGACTTCGACGAGGTGGACGAGGCCATGTCGGAGCCGGGGCCGGACCCCGACGACCGTCCCGGCGGCCCGGGGTACTTCGGCCTGGAGCAGCAGGTGACCGCTCTGGTCGACGGCGTACGGGTGTCCCAGACCGGTGATCTGGCACACCTGGAGACCAGTGCCGCCCGGCTCCGGGAGATGATGGCCACCTCGCCGGGGGACGGTGAGCGGGCCACGGCCGCCCGTCGCACTCTGGCCACCGGTCTGGCCGGGCTCGTCCATGAGGCGGCGACACTCGGGGGCAGTCTTCGGACCGCCGACGCCGCCCGGGCAATGGGCAGGGAATTGCGCGCCGCCGGCGAGGGCGATGACTCACTGACACTGACGAACAAGCTCACCTTGGTGGTGTTCGCCGCCCAGAACGACCTGGCGCTGGCCCGCCGCGGCGGGGATCCCACCGTGCTGCCGCGCCTGATCGAGGAGCTGACCGGCCTGTACGCCACCCTGCCGCCCGACCAGGAGAACCGCTTCACCCTCGCCAGCACCCTGGCCGAGGTGCATCAGGAACAGGCCGCCCGCAGCCAGGATCCGGAGGAATTCCGCGCCGCGGCCTGGTATCTGCGGGAGGTCGTGGGGACCGACTCCCGGCGGATCGCCCCCATGCTCAGGCCGTACTTCCCTGCCCTGCGCGCCTCCTCGCTGATCCGGCTGATCATGATCGAGCCCAGCCGGGACGCCGCCGACGAGGCCATCGCGGAGGTCCACCGGATCCTCGAAGGACCGCAGCCCACCCCCCGCGAGGAACTCCGGCTGCGATACCAGCTCGGCCGGGCCCTGCTGCACGCGGCCCGCCACCTCGATGACCCGGACCTGCTGGATGCGTGCATCACCGAGCTGTCCCAGGTCCGCGCGATGTTCGCCCGGGGAAACGGCTTGCCGCACTCCGCCGACGCCCTGACCCAGCTCTCCGAAGCCCACTGGCTGCGCCGTGAGCGCGGCGGTCCGCGCGCCACGGAGGACCGGGAGGCCGCCCTGGCCACCAGAAGCGAGGCGCTGGTCAGGCTGTCCGCCGACGTTCTCCTCCAACTCGGCTCCGAACACGGCCTGTCCGTGGCCCGCTTCGGGTCGGCACAGGCGCTGTGGCTGGCCTACTGGACCACCGTGTGCGACCGCCCGGCCGACGCGGTGGACGCGCTGGAACGGGGCCGGGCCCTGGTGCTGCGGGCCGCGGCCGCGTCCCGTGGCATTCCCGAACTCCTCGAAGCCCGGGGACACCCGGAGCTGGCCCGGCAGTGGCGCGCCGAGGTCGCCGCGGACCCACCCCAGCCCGATTCCGCGGACCCGCCCCAGCCCGATTCCGCGGACCCGCCCCAGCCCGATTCCGCGGACCCGCTTCAGCCCGGTACCCCGGCCACGCCGAGTGGTCAGTCCACCGAGCCGCAGATCCCGGGCACGCTGCGGCGCAGGGCACTGGAAGCGCTGGCCGCGGGCAGCGGCGCGGACGCCTGGAAACTGCTCGGCCCCCCGGACCTGCCGTCACTGACCGCCGGTCTGACCGCCGCCGGGGCCGATGCGCTCGTCTATCTCGTCCCCGGGCAGCGCCCCGGCATGCCCGGCATCGCCCTGATCCTCCGCCCCGGCACCGGCGACGCGCAGCCCACCGTCCTGAAGCTGCCGCTGCTCACCCCTGGCAGCCCGCCACTGGAGCGCTACCTCGACGCCACCGCCCGGCGCTCCCGGGCCTCCGCCGACGCCCCGGCCGACGCGGGCCCGCAAGTGGAGCGGGACGAGCGGTGGGAAGCGGCGTTGTGCGACCTGTGCGACTGGGCCTGGCCCGCCGCGATGGGCCCCGTCCTGGCAGCCGTGGGCCCGCTCCACCGGCCGCCGCGGATCGTGCTGGTGCCCTGCGGGCCCCTCGGCGCGGTCGCCTGGCACGCGGCCCGCACTCCGTACGGGACCGCCGGGCGCGAGCACCGGTACGCCTGCGAGGACGCGGTGCTCAGCTACGCGCCCTCCGGCGCCGAGTTCCTGCGCGCCGCCACCCGGGACCGGCTGCCCACCACCGCCGGGCAGGTGCTGGTCGCCGACCCCGAACTCAGCCTCGTATGGGCCGAGATCGAGGCGGAGGCGCTGCGCGCGGCCTGCTACCCCGACGGCCTCCGCTACGGCGAGTTCCCCACGGCCACCGCCGGCGACGCGCCGGGCACCCCCGAGGACATCCTCGCCGTCCTGCCCGGCGGCGGCTCCCCGGTCGCCGTCCTGCACATCTCCTGCCACGCCCTGGCCGGTCCGGATCCCACGCGTTCGGCACTGTGGCTCGCCGCCCCACCGGCCGGTCCCGACGACGCCGGACGTCTGACCGTGGCCCGCATCCTGGACGGCGCCGCCACCGGGCAGCCGGACGTCGCGGGCCCGTTGGTGGTGCTCAGCGCCTGCGAGACGGACCTGAGCACCCGCGACCACGACGAGGCCCTGACCCTGTCCACCGCCCTGATCGCCCGTGGTGCGGCCGATGTCATCGGCTCGCGCTGGGCCGTCCACGACGCCACCACGGCCCTGATGATGGCCGTCTTCCACGACTTCGTCACCGGACAGGGCCTGGCCCCGGTGGACGCCCTGCGCGCGGCCCAGCTCTGGATGCTCGACCCGCGGCGTGAGCCACCGCCCACCCTCCACGCCGAACTCTGCGACGAAGCCGTCCGCACCGACCTCGACCGCATCCACCTCTGGGCCGCCTTCACCCACCAGGGCAACCCGGTGGTCCGGCGCGCGGGATGACGCCCACGGCATCAGGGCGTGGTGCTCAGCCCCGCGTCCCGTGCCGGCTGCGCTGCCCGCACCCGGTTCTCACAGCGCAACTTCGTCAGGATCCGGCTGACGTACGTCTTCACCGTCGCCTCGCCGATGTGGATCCGCCCACCGGCGTCGGCGTTCGACAGCCCCTCGCCGAGCAGCGCGAGCACCTCCAACTCCCGTGCGCTCAGGGCCTCCAGACGCCGCCCATGGGGGACCGCCGCGCGACGCGGACACCGCGGACACGTGCGAGCGCGGTGACCGGCCTGCCCGTTGGGCCGTTGGACTATCCGAGGAACAGCGGCAATTTCGCGGCGAGTTGGCCCAGCTCGGCCTGTTCCGCGTCGGTCGCGGCGCGCCGGCCGGTGCCGACCAGCAGCGCGTCCGTATCGGACCACGACGCGGGGAACGCCGCCCCGGCGATCCGCTCCAGCAGTTCGCGTGCCCCGGCGAGGCTCTCGGCGGGCGGTTCCGCCGCGCCCGGGAGGTGTGCGATCAGGTCGAGGTGGTGCAGGGTCCACTCCAGCACATACACGGAGAGGTAGTCGCCCACGGTGAACACCTCGTCGCGGGTGCTGACCCACAGCCCCGGGTCGGCGAGCCCGGCCGCACGCCCGGCGGCGGAGCCGACGTCGTCGAGGTGGAACTTCAGCAGCCACGGCTCCTCGTACGCGGCGGCCATCCGGACGGTCAGCGCGTCGAGCGGGTCATCGCCGGTCGGTGGCGTTTCGGCGACCTCCCAGTAGGTCACCGCGGTGCGCGTCGGTTCCGTCTCGGCAGGTGTCACGAGGGTGATCAGGACGTCCTGGGCGTCGATGATCAGGTGGCACACCAGGTCCCGTACGAGCCAGCCGGCACAGCCGGAGGGCCGGGCGAAGTCCTCGTCCGGGAGCTCGGCGACCGCCGTGCGCAACGCCGTCCACGAGCGTGAGAAGAGATCCACGGCCGCAAGCTAGCAGCGCCCGGCCCGCCCGGCGAGCGATTTCTCCCCCGGCCACGCACGCTGGGTCCGGGCCCGCGAACGGGGGATCAGCGGGGCGTCGGCGGGTTCCGCCGGGCGGACTTCGGCGGCGGTCTCCCTGTCCGTCACCGGCTCCGGTGGTCCGCCACCAGATGGTCCGCGGGCGGGGCCGCCGCGGCCGTGGGCTCCGCTTCCGCACCCTGCCGCGCCGGACGATGCGGTGATTCCTCGGCGAACACCACGGACTGCGCACCGTCATGCCCGCCGTTCCCGCGTGTGTCACCACGGTGGTGTTCGTCGCTCCCGCGGTCGGTGGCCGGGTCGCCGAGCGGTCCGCGGACACCGCCGACGAGAGCGAATCCGTACAGGGCTGAACCGCGTGCCCCGACTATCCGCCGGTCATGTGTCGTAGTGGCGGACGTCGTCGAGGTATTCGCGGGCCCGCGCCTGGACGAGCGGGGGCAGTTCACCGGCGGCCAGATCCGCGAAGGTGGTCTTCTCCAGCACCTGCCGCAGACTCGCCCGCACCGCGCGCCACACATCGGGGAGCACCGCCGCCGCTCCCGGGTACTCCAGACCGCTGAGGCCCACATCCCGTACGTTGGCCAGCGGGCCGTCCATGGCGCGGATCGCGTCGGCGAGGGTGATCTCCTTCGCCGGGCGCGCCAGCAGATATCCGCCTTCAGGGCCCCGCACACTGCGCACCAGATGGGCCAGGCGCAGCTCCCGCAGGATGCCGAAGAGGAAACGCAGTGGAATGTCCTGCCGGGTCGCCACCTGCTCGGCGGTCAGGGGTGAGCCCTCCGCGGCCGCCAGTTCGGCCATCGCCCGGACGGCATAGTCCGACTTGGCTGTGATCCGCACCTGGGCAAGTTATCACGCACGTCCGTTTCATGGGCCGAGGCACCAAACCACCGGCTTGGGCACCGGCCTCCGGCCAAGGGCTCACCGCCGTTCTTCCATCAGTTCACCAAGTTCATTGAATTGGTACACTTAGCTGGCTACGGTACCGGTTGCGTGAGCGGGGCACCGGTTCTGCTCGGCCGCCGGTTCCCGGGAAGCAGGAGGTATCACATGGCATCGCCAGAGCCGTGTACGACGTCAGGGCCGTGTACGAGGACCGTCGCCATCGTGGGCGCGGGCGCCGCCGGTGCGCTGGTGGCGATCCAGCTCTGCGAGACCGCGGCCCGCCGCCGTACCCCGTTCGAACTCCTGCTGATCGACCCGGCCCCGGAGGCGGGGCGCGGCATCGCCTATTCCACCCTCGACCCGCGCCACCGCCTCAATGTGCCCGCGGGCAAGATGAGCTGCTACCCCGACGACCCAGGACACTTCGTGCGGTGGCTGTGCCGCCACGGCGAACCGGGCGTACGCGGCGGCGACTTCGCGGAGCGCTACCGCTACGGCGCCTACCTCGCCGACACCCTCGGGCGGGCGATCATGGCGGCGCAGGGCGTGGTCACGGTCCGCCGGCTGCGCACCCGCGCCACCGGCTGCCGCTGGACCACCCTCCCCGGCGGGGACCCGACGGCCCGGCTGGAGCTCGCCGACGGCCGCACCGTCGACGCGCACCGCGTGGTGCTGGCCACCGGGCCCTCCCGCGCGAACGCCGAATGGGCGCCGGAGGCCCTGCGCGGCAACGACCGCTTCATCGCCGACCCCTGGGCGCCGGGCGCCCTGGACGCCGCCCTCGGCCAGGGCGACAAGGAGGATGTCCTCCTCGTCGGCACCGGGCTGACCTCGGTGGACATCGCCATGACGCTCGACCGTCCCGGCCGCACGGTGCACACCGTCTCCCGTGGCGGACGGCTGCCGCAGGCGCATGCCGTGGACCCGCTGCCCGCCGCCGCGTGTACGACACCACTGCACGGCCTGTCCCTGCCCGCGCTGCGCGCCGCGGTACGTCAGCACATCGGCCGCGTCATGCGGACCCACGGCGACTGGCGGCCCGCGGTGGACGGGCTGCGCCCGGTCACGGCCGAGATCTGGACGTCGATGTCCCTCGAGGAGCGGGCCGAGTTCGTGGCACAGTACGGCTCCTTGTGGAACACCCACCGCCACCGTATGTCCCCGGCCACGGCGGAGGCGGTGGCGCGCATGCGCCGCACCCGGCGGATGCGGACGTACCAGGGGCGGCTGGCCGCCGCCTCGGCGCGGCCCGACGGCTCCCTGACGGTCTCCCTCACCACCGGCGACGGCCCGCGAACACTGCCCGTGGGCTGGGTGGTGGACTGTACGGGGCCGGGTCTGCGGCTGTCGGACACGGCCGACCCGCTGTGGCGGAGCCTGCTCGACCAGGGCGCCGCGATGCCCGGCCCGCTGAGCATGGGCGTCGCCACCGACGACGGACGGTTGCACGGCGCCGACGGCGGCACCACACGCCCGCTGTGGACCCTCGGCGCCCCCCGCCGTGGCGAGTTGTGGGAGACGACCGCCATCCCGGAGATCCGCGCGCAGGCCGCCACCGTCGCCGAGGCCGTCCTCGACCCGTGGACGGCCCCCGCCCTCCCCGCCGGTGGCGGCTCCGCCCGGCGCCGGACACGTCGGCCCACGGACGCCTCCGGTTTCCCCCTCAGTACGCACGCGGCCGCCGCCACCGCCTACCGCCTCGGAGTGGACCGGCTGCTGAAGGTCCGGGCCGGGGCCCCGCAGGCGCTCCGCCGCTCCGTGGCGCTCGACCCCGGATTCGCCGTCGGCCATGCCGCGCTCGCGCTCATCGGGCATGAGTGCGGGGCCGACGTGGACGTCTCCCGTGCCCTGGCCGATGCCCGGCGCGCGGTGCGCGAACGGGCCGATGACTACGAGCGCTCCTTCGTCGACGTCGTCTCCCGCCGTGTCCTGCACACGCCCGCGGACGGCGACGCCGCCCTCCTGCGCCACCTGGGGGAGTACCCGGGCGATGCGCTGGCGCTCGCCGTCGCGGTGCCCACCATCGCCTTCTCCGGTCTGCGCGACCTCGACGGCACCACCGCGCTGCGCGTGGTCGAGCGGACCGCCCCGGCGCACGGGGAGAGCTGGTTCCACACGTCCCTGCTCGCCTTCATGCGGCAGGAGGAGGGGCGTTACGACGAGGCCGGAGCCCTGGCCGAACAGGCCCTGGCCGCCGAACCCGCCTCCGGGCACGCGATGCACGCCCTGGCCCATGTGCACTATGAGCGCGGCGACCACGAGGCGGGCCGTGAGCGACTGCGGCGATGGCTGGCCCACCAGGGCCGGGGTGGTACCCACCGCGCCCACTTCTCCTGGCACGCCGCCCTGCATGAACTCGCCCTCGAGGACACGGTGGCGGTCCGCCGCCGGTGGGCGGAGCAACTGTCCCCCGGGAAGGTGGACGGGGTCCGCGCCCTGGTCGACTCCGGTTCGCTGCTGTGGCGGGCCCGGCTGGCGGGCGCGTGGCAGGGGCCGTTCCCGATCGGCGACGTCCTGGACACGGCTCCCGTGGACGTCCTGGAGCGTCCGGCCACCGCGTTCGTCGCCCTGCACGCCGCCATCGCCCTCACCGCCGCGGGCGACCTGCCGGGATTGGGGCGGCTGCGGGTCCACGCCCTGCGCGCCGATGAGGTGCAGCGGAGTGTCATCGCCCCGCTGTGCACGGCGTTCGAGGACATCCTCGAAGAACGCTGGACCGAGGCGGTGCGCGGTTTGGAGCGGCTGCTGCCACGGCTGCCCGGTGTCGGTGGCAGTGCGGCGCAGCGTGAGATCGTCGAGGAGACACTGCTGTTCGCGCTGGTGTCCGCGGGGCGTTGCGATGCGGCCCGGGGCCGTCTGGAAGAGCGGCTGGACCGCCGTTCGTCACCCCACGACCGGCGGCGGCTGACCGCCCTCTCGTCCTGAACTCCCTTTCGGCCTGGGCCACTTGTTCTTCAGACCGTTTTCGCGTCCGGCTGTCGTGGTGTCCTGGCCGCCGGACGCCGCGGTGCGGGCCCGGCCGGTGAGGCGGTGACGTCGGCGGGGATGACAGTGGACCAGACCACATCCGTTCGATGTCTTGACCGTGAACGGACAGACGGTATGGTCTAGACCTAGTGCGGAGCGGTCTCGTGGCCGCCTTTGCGGTCCATGGAGCGTTCCGTCGCAGCCACCCCCCACATCCCCCCACATCCTGACCTTCGGTAAGGGCTTCCCGTCCGGCGTGGCGCCCTCACCGCTAAGGAGTTGGCATGAACATGAAACGCAGGGTGTCCGTCTTCGTCGGCGCGGGTATAGCGCCTCTGATCGCGCTGAGCCTCCCGGCGGGCGAGGCAAGCGCGCACGGCTACATCTCGAACCCGCCGAGCCGTCAGGCACAGTGCGCCGCCGGAACCGTGGCCTGCGGTGACATCAAGTACGAGCCGCAGAGCGTCGAAGGCCCCAAGGGCCTGACGAGCTGCAGCGGTGGCAATTCGCGGTTCGCCGAACTCGACGACGACAGCAAGGGCTGGGCCGTCACGCCGGTCCCGTCCAAGGCGAGCTTCACCTGGAAGCTGACCGCGCGTCACGCGACCAACACCTGGCAGTACTTCGTCGGCGGTCAGAAGATCGCGGAGATCAACGACGGCGGGGCGCAGCCGGGCGAGACCGTCACCCACCAGGTCGACTTCGGCGGCCTGAAGGGCAAGCAGAAGGTTCTCGCGGTCTGGAACATCGCGGACACCTCCAACGCCTTCTACGCCTGCATCGATGTGAACGTCGGCGGCTGAACGTACGCCACTGGACGTCGGGCCGGTCGTCGCCGAGACGGCCGGCCTTCGCCGTGTGCACGGCGTATGCGAAGGGGCGGGGACGGACGGCTCAGGTGCGCGGCCTGCCGGTGGCGTGGCCGTCGGCGAAGTCCCAGACCACCGGCAGCAGTTGTCCGGGCGTCTCGGACTGGGGCATATGGCCGGTGCCGGACAGCAGGCGGAACTCGGCCTCCGGGACGGCCTGCGCGTACGCGCGTCCGTAGTCGGCGTCCACGATCTGGTCGCTCGCGCCCCATGCCACCAGGGTCGGGTGGGCAACCTTGGCCAGGCGCTCGGTCAGGGTGGGATCGGCCATGGCGTGGGGGCCCGCATACACCTGGAGGGTGGCGCGGTTGGTGGCCATGACCGCGCGCTGCGCCTCGGAGAGGGCGCTGGGGTCGAAGCGGAACTTCGACGGGTCGTGGAAGGAGAGGCGGGACAGCTCGACGGGGGTCAGGTCGAAGGTGTCGGCGATCGGGTGGCCGGGGACGTGGATCCCGACCGCGTTGACGAGGGTGACGCTGCTGATCCGGTCGTTGCCCAGGGTCGCCAGTTCGGCGGCGATCCAGCCGCCGATGGAGTTGCCGACGACGGCCACGTCCCGCAGATCGAGCGCGTCGAGCAGCTGTGCGTAGACCTGGGCCAGGGCGGTGACATCGGTCAGCCAGTCGGGGCGGGCGGTGCCGTCGAAGCCGGGGTGGACGGGGGAGAACACCCTGGCCGGCCGCTGCTCGGCGAGGAGGCCGGCGAACGGGGCGACAGTCTGTGGGCCGCCGCCTCCGTGCAGAAGCAGAAAGGGGTGTCCCTGCCGGCCGTGGAGGTCGACCGAGACATCGAGGGTGCCCTGGCCGAGTGTGAGGGTGTGGGTGGTGCGGGTCATGTGCTGCTCCTCAAGTGGACTGGTTTTGCAAGTGAGTTGGCCGGGGCCGGTCGTCAGGCGAAGTCGGTCGCGGGGACCGTTGCGTAGTGGCTCATGGCCTCTGCGGTCGCCTTCGGGGTGAGCTCCCGGCCGTCGGCGATCATGTTCCGCAGGTCGCGGAAGTACTGCACATACAGGTCGGGCGTGAAGGTGTTGAGCACCACCGCGTGGGTGTCGCCGTGGTTGGCGAAGGTGTGCGGTGCGCCGGGCGGGATCATCACGAGCGTGCCGGCCGGGGCCACATGGGTCGTCTCCCCGACGGTGAAGTGCACGGTGCCGGAGACGACGTAGAAGCCCTCGTCGTGCTCGGCGTGGCGGTGCTGCGGCGGCCCCTGGGTGTGCGGGGCGATGGTGATCTCTCCGATGCCCAGGCGGTGCCCGGTGGTGCCGCCGTCCTCGAGGATGCGCATCCGCGTGGGGCCGAGCTGGATCGACTCGCCGCCGTCCGGGCCGACCACGGAAACCCTGTTCATCGCTGCCTCCTTCGTGAGAGCTGGCTCTCATGAGAGTAGAGAGAGCGAATTCGTTATGCAAGTCCACTCTCATGACGAGAGTGAGTTGCTACGATTGCGGAGTTGAACGAAGAGGAGGGGTTCTGCGATGACTGCGCAGACGGGCAGCGGCCGTATCAACCAAAAACAGCGCACCCGCACGGCGATCGTGGCGGCGGCCCGCGAACTCATCGGCACGGGCGCGGAGGTGACCATGCCGCTGGTGGCCCGCGCGGCGCTGGTCTCCGAGGCCACCGCCTATCGGTACTTCCCCGACCTCCAGTCGCTGATCAGCGAGGCGCTGGCGGGCGTCTGGCCGTCACCCGCCGAGGCGCTCGCACCGGTCGCGGACTCCGCCGACCCCGTCGAGCGCACCGCCTTCGCCTGCGAGTTCCTGCTGCGCGGTGTGCTCGCCCGCGAGGGGGCGGTGCGGGCGATGATCGCGGCCACCATCACCAAGCCCGCCACCGCGACCGCGCGGCCCGGAATCCGCTTCGGGCTCATCGACCATGCGCTCCGGCCGCTCGACGCCACCCTCGGGGCGACGGATCCGGAAGCGTTCGCCCAGCTCAAACGGGATCTCGCGGTGGTCGTGAGCGCCGAGGCGCTCTTCACCCTCATGGATCTGTGCGGGCTCGATCCGCAGACCGCCGTGGCCAGTGCGGTGCGCACCGCGACCAGCTTGACGCAGGCCGCGGTGCGCACGATCGAGTAGCGGTTCGGGGCGCCATCAAGCGGCACACAGCGGCTACCGGGGTCCGTACGTCAGCCTCCGCAGCACCTTCTCGGCGGGCCCCGGAAGCGAACGCCGCTGCAGGAGATGGGCCCCGGCCACCGTGGCGAGCCAGACGAAAACCGCGCTCAGGCAGGCGGTGAGCGTCGGGCTGCCGGTGCGCTCTCCGAGCGCGAGGGTGAAGGGGGAGAGCAGCAGCACCCATGCGAGCGACTGGAACAGATAGCCGCTCAGCGACCGCTGGCCCAGGGCCGCGAGCGCCGCCACCGGGAGCTTCGGCCGCGCGTCGGAACGGGCCTTCGACAGTCGTAGGGCGAGGAGCCCGAAGAGCGCCACATATCCGGGGCCGCCGAACTGGCCGCTCACTTCGTACAGCAACAGGAACGCGTCCGCGGTGGCGCCGTCGACATGCACGAATCCCGCGCTGACGAGGCCGATCGGCGCCCCGCCCGCGAAGGCGATGCCGAGCGCGATCACGGCGGTGCGGATCAGCAGGCGCCGGTGCCGCGCCGGGTCCTCCAGTACGCCACGGCGCGCGCCCCACGCGCCCAGCCAGACGATCACGATGAACGGCAGGACGGTCAGCGTGTGGATCGGCCACTCGCCGAGCCGGTCGGCCACGGACGCGGCGTAGTCGGGGGCGGTGAGCGAATCGACACCGTCCGTCGGTACGGCGGCGGACCCTGATGTGCTGTTCGTGGCGTGGTACACGGCGATGGCCGCCACCACGGCGACGTAGACCACCATCCAGCCCCACAGCCACAGCACGACGCGCTGCACCCGCTCGCCGCGGCGCAGCAGCAACAGGGTGAAGAGGATGCCGACGATGCCGTAGGCCCCGAGGAAGTCACCGAAGTTGAGCAGCGCGGCGTGCACGAGGCCGAAGGCGATGAGCCACGCATTGCGTCTCAGCAGCACCGAGCGCGCCGCGCCGGGCCCGGCGCCCTGCGCGTCCTGCCTGCGGGTGAGCTGCACCAGCCCGTAGCCGAACATCACGGCGAACATCGGATAGGCGCGGGCGTGCACGAAGACGAACATGGCGAGGTTGAATCCGCGCTCCCAGCCGTGGGGGGACGCCTCGGCGCCCGGCTGGTTGCCGAAGGCAGCCACCGCGGCGTTCGCGAGCGCGATGAACAAGAGCATGGTGCCCCGGGCCAGGTCGGGCGCCAGGGCCCGTTCGGTCCGGCGCACAGGGCCCCGGGCGGGGCCCGGGGCATGGGACTGCGTTATGGCTGTCACCTGGAACTCTCTCCGTCCTGACATGAGGGCCCATGGGGCAACGGGACATGAGCGAGCCCTCGGCGCACGCTTAGTATAAGGGATAATCTATATGAGAGAAACTAAGTAGCCGTGCGCCATGATGTACCTGGTGAGCAACCGAGGTACGAGAAGGAGAAGCGCCATGTCGGCCGAGCAGGACGAGGCGCCCGCCGAGCTGGCCCGCCTGTGGAGGCTCCCGGTATCGGCCTCCGGCCTCGGCCGGCCCGCCGCGCTCGACACCGAGCGCGTGGTGCGTACGGGGGTGGAACTGGCGGACCGCGACGGGCTGGCGGGCGCGACGCTGCCGAAGATCGCGAAGGAGCTGGGCGTCTCCCCGATGTCCCTCTACCGCCATGTCGGATCCAAGGACGAGCTCCTCGTCCTCATGCGGGACCTGGCGCTCGGCGCTCCGCCCGAGGTCGAGACCGCTCCCGGCCAGTGGCGTGCGGGGCTACGGCAGTGGACCGTCGCGCAGCGGCTGGTCCACCACGACCGGCCCTGGCTTCCCCGGCTCCCCATCGCGGGGCCGCCGATGGGGCCTCATGAGATCGCGTGGATGGAAGCGGGCCTGAGCGCGCTGAGCGGCACGGAACTCGACTGGGCCGCGAAGGTCGGCAGTCTGACCCTGCTCAGCGGCTATGTGCGCCACGCGTCCCTGCTCGCCCAGGAACACGCGCAGGGCAGGAGCGAGACGGGCCTGAGTCAGGAGGAGACCGAGCGGGCCTACGGCAGGACCCTGGCCCGGCTCATCACCCCGGACCGCTTTCCGCAGGTGGCGCTGCTTTTCTCCTCGGGCCTGTTCGAGGCGGCGCCCGATGGCGCGTACGACGACCCGGCGACCGACCATGACTTCGTCTTCGGCCTCGAACGCGTCCTCGACGGGATCGCCGTGGCCGTCGACCGTGCGCGGACGGGGGAGGGGGCGGCGCCGTAACGTGAGGGCTGGTGCGGCTTCCCGGCTCGGGCCCGGTGGCCAGGGCGGGGCGTCGTCGGGTGGGTGGCGGCGCGGGTCGACTCGGTGTCGGGGCAGGTCGACTCGGTGGCGGAGCAGGTCAACTCGGTGTCGGGGCAGCGGCACGCCCCCTCGCCCGCCCCTGCCGGGCGACGATCGCGTTCACGGTCTTGCCGTCCGGCTCCTCGTTCACGGCCGTGGCCGTGGCCATGTCGCAGATCATCGCCCAGCCGAATCCGCCGCCCTCTCCGCGGACATCCGGAGTGCGCCGCTGGGGTGGTACGCGGCTGGCATCACCCACGGCGATGGCGATGGCGTCGGGCTGGGCCGACAGGCGCAGCGAGCAGAACCGGCCCCCCGAGTGCCGTACGGCATTGGTGACAAGCTCCGAAACGACCAGCACCACCGCCTCGGCGGCGCCCTGATCGGGCGCCGGATGCAGGCTCTCCAGGAAGGTGCCGGTGAGATGCCGTGCGTGCGAGGCCGCTTCGGGGCGGCACTCCAGGGTCGCCCGGAGCGCGGACGGCTGGGTGGCCGTCCGCTGGGCCGTGGCGGTGTGCATGACGCTCACCTCGTTTCATCGGGTGTGTTTCTCGCGGTTGACGATGCAGACGCGCTTACCCGATGCGACGCTTCCGAAAAGGGGCGTCTCAGGATCCCTTTCCCAAGGGGTGTCTCAGGACCCCTTTCCGTAGGTGCGCGGTGCGGAGGTGGACGGCGGCAGATCGCCGTTGAAACGGGTGTCCACGTAGTCGGCGAACTGGAAGCGGCGCGGGGTGAGCTTCAGCTTCGCGAAGGCGTCCGCGATCTCCTGCTCGGAGGCGACGGCGGGCTTGTCGACCGCGACGTACACCCGGGTGCCGTTGGTCCGCTTCACGGAGTCCAGCGCCACCTGGTACGGCAGCCCGGTCTCCTTGCCCCACACCTTGGCCCACTCCTCGGGGTGCTCGTAGACCCAGTCCTGGGCCCGGCGCAGCCGCCCGAGATAGTCCTTGATGACCTTCGCCTTCTTCGCGTCCTCGAGGGAGGAGGGGTTGGCGACCTGGAAGTTGAGGCCGTTGACCACACCCTTGCCCGTGGTGAGCACCCGCCCGTCCGACTGGCGCAGCGCCTGGGAGGTGTACGGGTCCCAGACGGCCCAGGCGTCCACCTTGCCGCGGGTGAAGGCGGCCAGGGCGTCGGCGGGCTGCAGAAACTTGACCTGTACGTCCTTGATGGACAGCCCGGCCTTGGCGAGCGAGGCGACCAGCTGGTAGTGGGCGGAGCTGCCCTGAGCGACCGCCACCGACTTGCCCTTGAGGTCGCCGGCCTTCTTCAGCGGCGACCCCTTCTTGACCAGGATCGCCTCGCCGTCGGCCGTGCCGTGCTTGGCGGCCACGACCTTGATGTCCGACTTGGCGGCCGCGGCGAAGACGGGCGGGGTGTTGCCGACCCCGCCGATGTCCACGGCCTTGGCGCTCACGGCCTCCAGGATCGGCGGGCCGGAGGTGAACGTCGACCACTTGATCTTGTAGGGAAGGTTGTCGAGCTGCCCGGCGGCGCGCAGCACCGCCTCGTCGTTGCCCTTCTGATCGCCGACGTTGAGGGTCACATCGCCCTTGCCGTCGGTGTTGCCGGAGGAGCCGGAACCGTTGTGCGGCGACGAACTGACGCAGGCGGACAGCAGCAGGGCGAGGGGGAGGGACAGGGCGGGGAGGATGCGCCGTCTCATGTCAGCGGGTCCGTTCGGGTAGTACGAGAAGTTCGGGGAGATCGCGAGGGGACGCGACCGGGGAAACCAGGCGCCGTCAGGCGACCTTGTGGACGGCCGGCTCGGGCGCCTTCACACCCAGCCGGTCCAGAAGCTCGGTGCGCAGCTCGGCGAGGAGCGGATCGGCGATGTCACGCGGCCGGTCCCGGTCGACCCGGACCTGATGCGCGATCACGCCCCCGTCCATCACCAGGACGCGATCGGCGAGCAGCAGTGCCTCCTCCACGTCATGCGTGACCAGCAGCACCGCGCAGCCGCGCCGCTGCCACAACTCGGCGACCAGTTGCTGGGCCGTGATCCGGGTGAGCGCGTCCAGCGCGCCGAACGGCTCGTCCAGCAGCAGCAGATCGGGCTCGCGCACCAGCGCCCGGGCGAGCGAGGCGCGCTGGGCCTCACCCCCCGAGAGGGTCTTGGGCCAGGCGTCGACGCGGTGGCCGAGGCCGACCTCCGTCAGCGCCCGCTCGGCCACGGCCCGCCCCGGGCGGCCGGGCAGCCCGAGCAGCACATTGCGCCAGACCCGCTTCCAGGGCATCAGCCGCGGCGCCTGGAAGGCGACGGCCTTGCGACGCGGCACCAGCACCTCGCCCTCGATCTCCCGGTCGAGCCCGGCCAGCACCCGCAGCAGTGTGGACTTGCCGCAGCCGCTGCGGCCGAGCAGTGCCACGAACTCGCCCGGTTCTACGTCGAGTTGGAGGTTGTCGATGACCGCGCGGCCGTCGAAGGAGCGGGTCAGCGAACGAACGCGCACCGCCGCCCCGCCGTTCTCTCCCCCCGCCACCTTCTCCTTCTCCAACTCCTTCTCCGGAGAGTTCACTTGCCGGTGAAGTTCGGTCGCCATTGCAGCAGCAGCCTCTCCAGAGTGCGGACGATGAAATCGGCGAGCAGGCCGAGGGCGGCGTAGACGATCAGGCAGACCACGATCACATCGGTCTGGAAGAACTCCCGCGCGCGGTTGAGCAGAAAGCCGATCCCGTCATCGGCGTTGATGGTCTCGCCGAAGACCAGCGCCAGCCACGCGGTGGCGAGCGAGTAGCGCAGCCCGGTCATCGCGCCGGGGAGCGCCCCGGGCAGCACCACATGGCGGATCAGCCCCCAGCGGCCGAGCCCCAGGGCGGTCCCGGCCTCGATGAGCTGGGCGTCCACGCCGCGGATGCCCGCGTAGACGTTCAGATAGAGATGGAAGGTGACGCCCAGTGCGATGAGCGCGATCTTCGGGGCCTCGCCGATGCCCATCCAGATGATGAACAGCGGGATCATGCCGACCCAGGGGATGCTGCGCAGCATCTGCACACTCGCGTCGACGAGGTCCTCGCCGAGCCGGGAGAGCCCGGATATCAGCGCGAGCGCGACACCGGTCACCCCGCCGATCAGCAGCCCGATCAGCACCCGCTGCACCGACACCAGCATGGCGTGCGGGAGGGTGCCGTCCTGGAGCAGGTCGGAGGCGGTACCGGCGATCGTGCCGGGCGAGGCCAGGATGTCGGAAGGCAACACACCGGTGGCGCTGGACACTTGCCAGAGCACCAGCAGCAGAAGGGGTCCGGTCGTGCGGCGCAGCCAGCGCGGCACGGGGCGGCGGCGCGCGGAGAGCGGCACGACCGGTTCGAGAACCGGGGACATGGGGGCTCCACAAAAGGGGGTACGCCTCGACACCCGTACGCCACGACGGTCAGCGCGGTACGGCGGAACGGGACAGAGGCGAGCGGGAGGAGTGAGGGGGGAGAAGAAAGGTCAGCGGAGGCCGGGACACGCGGCGGACGCCACCCGCAGCAGGTCGATATGACCGCGCGTGGTGAGCAGGGCTGACGTAGACATGCCCTTGAAGTTAGCGACGGCGTCCGGAACCGGTCAACGGTGTCTTGCCCCTCGGACCTTTGTTGCGGGAGTTTTACGCGGTGGCGTACCAGGATGGTTCCATGAGCACATTCCGTACCCACACCATCAACGTCACCACCGGCTCCACCGAGACCGTCGCCGACCTCAGCGCCGACTGCGAGGCGTATCTACGGGAGGTGGCGGGCGGCGGCGACGGCCTGCTCAACATCTTCGTGCCGCATGCCACGGCCGGGATCGCGATCCTGGAGACGGGCGCCGGCAGCGACACCGATCTGCTCCTCGCACTGCGCGAGCTGCTCCCCGCCGACGACCGCTGGCGCCACCGCCACGGCAGCCCCGGCCACGGCCGCGACCACGTCCTCCCCGCCCTCGTACCCCCACACGCCACCCTCCCGGTCATCGGTGGCGGGCTGGCGCTGGGCACCTGGCAGTCGGTGTGCCTGGTGGACACGAACGTCGACAACCCCGACCGCCAGGTCCGGCTGAGTTTCCTGGGCTAGGGCCTGTCCGGATGCCGCCTCGGCGGGATGAAGGGCCCGGAGACGACCGGGATAGTCTGGGCCCGCCAGTGAAGATCGTACATAGGCGGAGCACATGACAGACATCATGGAGACGGCGGCGCGCAAGGTGTTCGAGCGCTACGACCTCGACGGAGACGGTCTGGTCACCGCGGACGAATACCGGCAGGTCGTGGCGGAGCTGGAGGGCTCGGAGATCACCGCCGCGGAGGCCCAGGCGCTGATCGACTCGCTCGACACCAACGGCGACCGCCAGATGTCCTTCGAGGAGTTCTGGGCGGCCATGAACCGCTGACACCGCGGCCTCCGGCACGTGTGAGCGTGCCGGAGGCAACGGGGGTCATGGGCGGGGTCACTCCCGCAGGCCCGCCAGTTCCACGGCCCGCCGGCGCAGGGCGAACGCGGCGGGGACGACCGCCGAGATCACGGTGACCACCGTGCACACGCCCACCACCGTGCCGATGGCCGTCCAGGGGATTTCCACCGTGGCCCACACCGACAGCAGGGCCAGAGCACTCCACATGCCCGCCAGGTTGAGCCCGGCGACCAGGAGGCCCAGGACCGTGCCGACCGTGACCACGGTCAGCGCCTCGGCTGCCACCAGCCGCAGCACCTGCCACGTGGTGGCTCCGGCCAGGCGCAGCACGGCCAGGTCGCGGACGCGGTCGGACGTCGCCATGACCATGGTGTTGGCCAGGGAGATGACCGTGTAGAGGAGGGCGACGCCGAGGACCAGGAGCAGGCCGAGCCGGGTCGTTCGGTTCGCGGTCTCGGGATAACTCGCCCTCAGCCATTGGTCTTTGGTGAAGACGTGCCCGCCGGTGGTGTGCACCGCGGCGCGCAGTCCGGTGGCCGCGGCGTCCGCGTCGGCACCGCGGGCGAGGGCGACGTCGATGCGGTCGACGGTGGTGCCCGGGGCGTTGCGCGGGGTGACGTAGACGCCGTTGTCACCGGTGCCGGTGGCCATCACCGCAGCGATCCGCAGCGACCTCTTCGTGCCGTCGCCGAGCCACACCCGCACACGCTCGCCCACGGTGTGCCGCTGCCACTCCTCGTTGACGATGATCGAGTCGTCATCGAGCTCGCTTGTCCTTCCGGAGCTGATGGGCAGCCGGGTCGTGGCGGCGAGCGGGCCGGGGTCCGCGGCACGGGCATCGGACTCGATGAGCGACGTACCGTCCTCCAGGGCATAGACCGCGCTCGAAGCGGTCGCGGACACCTCGACGCCGGGTACCTCGCGCAGCTTTCGCAGCGTCGCCGTGGCGAAGCCCGCCCCGTCGGCGGGGGTGATGACGAATGCGGCGGCCGTCTGCTGACGGGTCTCGATGGCCCTGGCCCGGTTCAGCGTCGCGGTGGCGCCCGGAAGCGAACCGGCGAGGGCGACCGCGACCAGTACGGGTGCCGCGATGGCGGCCGTGCGGCGTACGCCGGCGGCGGCGTTCTCCCGCACCAGCATGCCGCCGGCACCGGGCAGCCGGGCCGGGAGCCAGGTGATCAGCCGGGTCAGCGGTCGCACCACCACCGGCGCGAGCAGCGCGACCGCGGTGATCAGCAGCATCGGCCGGCTCACATAGGTCTTCCGATGCAGCAGCTCATCCGGGTCCGTGACCAGGGCCAGGCACAGTGTCACGGTGGCGGTCACCAGCAGGGCCAGGCCGGACAGCCGGCGCCCCCGGGTCATCGTCCCGATGTCCACGGACGCCTCGCGCAGTGCCTGTGCGGGGCCGGTGCGGCCGGCTCGCCAGGACGCGGCTGCCGCGCCGCACAGCGCGATGAGCAGTCCCGTCCAGAAGGCCAGGTGGTACGGCCAGACGTGGTCGCCGATGGTGAACCAGCTCGGCGCGAGATCACCGTCGACCACCCAGCCGACCAGCCGCGGCGCACCGAACGCGCCGATCAGACAGCCGGTGGCCGAGGCGAGCACACCGACCACGAGGGCTTCGGCGAACACCATCCGGCGGATCTGGCTCGGAGTCGCTCCCGCCGTGCGCAGCAGCCCGAACTCCCGGCGCCGCTGGGCGACCGCGAACGCGAAGGTGGAGGCCACCACGAACACCGACACGAAGGCGCTGACCCCGCCGGCCGTGCCGAACATGGCGTTCATGGCCGTCAGGGCCTCGCTGTCCCGGTCCGGGGCGGGATCGGCGTAGCGGCGTCCCGCCCCGGTGAGGACCCGGACGCCGTCGCTGCCGCGCACGGCCTCGCGTACCGCCGCCGGGTCGGCCTCGACGACCAACTGCAAGGAGTCCGGGGAGAGTTGGGCCGCGCGCGCGTCGGTGTAGAAGACGGCGTTCTCGAAGTCGCGCCGCGCGACGGTTCCGACGACACGTACGGCGCCGCGATCGGTCCGTACACGCTCGCCCGGTTTCGCCCAGTCCCCGCTGACCACGACCTCGTCGGCCGCGCGGGGTGGGCGTCCCGCATCGATCCGGTACGGGGTGAAGGCGGCAGTCGACCAGGGATGCCCCACCAGGTCCTTCGGCCCGCCCCGCGCTCGTACGGTGAAGGACCGGTCCGCGACGACGTCGCCGAGCCTTCTCAGCTTCGCGACGGTCCCGGCGGGCACGGCGCGCGGGTGTGCCAGCTTCCGGACCCGGACGCCGACCGGGGTGGGCACCCGCAGGGTGTCGGCCCCCTTGACCACGACCGGCGCGGCGGCGAACCGCTCGGGCGCGCGGGCGGGTGCCTCCAGTGACGAGGCGAGGGCCAGGCCCATCACCGCGGTCAGCGCGACGCCGAGTGAGAGGGCGACGAAGCTGCCGACACAGGTGACCCAGCGAGTGCGCAGGGTGCCCAGGGCGACACTCAGCACGGCACGGCCTCCCACGTGGCCATGCGCGCGGCGATGGTGCCGGCACCGGCCCCGGCCAACTCGCCGCTCACCCGCCCGTCGACGAGGAAGAGCACCCGGTCGGCGTAGGAGGCGGCCACCGGGTCGTGCGTGACCATGACGATCGTCTGGCCCTCGCCGTCCACCATGCCGCGCAGCAGGGCCAGCACCTCACGGCCGGTCCGCGAGTCGAGGGCACCGGTCGGTTCGTCGCCGAAGAGCACATCGGGCCGGGTGATCAGGGCGCGGGCCAGGGCGACGCGCTGCTGCTGGCCGCCGGACAGCTCCGCCGGCCGGTGCCGCGCCCGCTCGCCGAGTCCGACCTGCCGGAGCACCTCACGCACCCGGGCCGTGGAGGGGCGGTGCCCGCCGAGGCGCAGGGGCAGGGTCACGTTCTGCTCGGCGGTCAGGGACGGCAGCAGGTTGAACGCCTGGAACACGAACCCGACGCGCCGGCGGCGCAGCAGCGTCAGCTTGGTCTCGCTCAGCGTCGTCAGCTCGGTCCCGCACAGGGTGACCGATCCCGACGTGGGCCGGTCCAGCCCCGCTGCGCACTGCAGCAGGGTCGACTTGCCCGAGCCGGAGGGGCCCATGACGGCGGTGAACGTTCCCCGGGGGAACGAGAGCGAGACCTGGTCGAGCGCCGTCACCGCGCCCTCGCCGGTTCCGTGGCGTCTGCTGACGGAGCGCATCCGGATCGCCTCATCGTTCATGTCCCCTTCTCCTTCTGGTCGGTGACTCCACGAAACCGGAGGCGGGCCCCGCGACGCAGTACGGCAGAACCGAGTCCTGGGGTAGGGCCAGGCATACCCCCGATGGTCCGCCTGACCCGATGGCGCCGGCGGAGCGGGGCCTTCTACGGTGACCTCCATGCACCCGCGGAATGTGTGGCACGCCATGTCCGGGCCGGGCTTCCTGCTGTCCTCGTGGCCGTGGCGGTCCGCCGGATACCTGCTCACCGGGGCGGTGACCGGTGCCGTGGCCCTCGTGGTGATCGCGGCCACGGCGGCGGCCGGAGTGGTTCTCGCCATCGTGCTGGTGGGGCTCCCGCTGCTCGTTCTCGCGGCCCTCGCCGGTATCCCGGTGGCCTGGGTGGAACGGCACAGGATGCGCCTGATCGACGTGGGCCCGGCCGTCGACCAGCACCGGGCGCCCAGTGCCCCTGGCCTGTGGGCCTGGCTGACCTGTCGCATGAGGGAGCAGGCGACGTGGCGGGAGCTGGGCCATGCCCTGCTGTTCGCCGTGCTGTTGTGGCCGGTCGACGCGCTCGTCGTCGCGGTTGCCCTGCTCGCCCCGCTGTCGATGGTCGCGACGCCGCTGCTGATGCGCACGGTCGGTGGCGGTGAGGAGGTGAAGGTGCTCAAGCTGTGGACCGTCACCACCTGGCCGGCGGCCTTCGCCATGGCCGTGCTCGGGGTGGTGCTCCTGGGGCTGTGCGGCTATGTCCTGGGGGTGGTGGCCGGTGCCCGGGCCGCACTGACGCGTGTGCTCATCGCTTCGCGCGAGGCCGACCTGGGCACGCGGGTCGTCGAGTTGACCCGCTCCCGCCTTCGGCTGGTGGACGCCTTCGAGGCGGAACGGCGCCGCATCGAGCGAGATCTGCACGACGGGGCGCAGCAACGGCTGGTGGTGCTGACGATGACGCTCGGCCTGGCCCGCCTGGACGTACCTCCCGGGCCGGTCGCCGATCAGCTCGCCAAGGCTCATGAGGAGGCGGAGACGGCCCTCGAGGAGCTGCGCGAACTCATCCACGGCATCCACCCCAAGGTGCTGTCGGACCACGGTCTCCCCGCGGCCGTCGCCGACGCCGCGGACCGCTCCGCGATCCCCGTGGACGTGGAGCTGGCCCTGCCCGGACGGCTGCCCCAAGCGGTCGAGGCCGCCGCCTACTTCGTGGTGTGCGAGGCCCTCACCAACATCGCCCGGCACAGCGGGGCGAGCCGTGCGGAGGTGAGCGGGAGCCACCGGGACGGACGGCTCTTCCTCCACGTGCGCGACAACGGCCGGGGCGGTGCGGACGCCGCCGCCGGAACCGGTCTGACCGGACTCGCGGACCGGGTTTCGGCACTGAATGGGAGAATCGCCCTGTCCAGTCCGCCGGGCGGACCGACCCTGTTGCGTGTGGAGTTTCCTTGCGTACGGACCGATCGCTCCGCGTAGTACTGGCCGAGGACAGCGTGCTGCTGAGAGAAGGGCTCATCGGGCTGCTCGGCCGCTGCGGGCATGACGTCGTCGCGGCCGTGGGGGACGCTCCCGCGCTGCTCGCCGCGGTCGAGGAGCACGCTCCCGACATCGTCCTGACGGATGTGCGCATGCCCCCGGGGTTCCAGGACGAGGGGCTGCACGCGGCGGTGCGACTGCGCGGGAAGCGGCCCACGCTGCCCGTCCTGGTCCTCAGCCAGTACGTGCAGCGGACCTACGCCTCGGAACTGCTGGACTCCGGTGACGGCACGGGCGTCGGCTATCTGCTGAAGGACCGGGTCGGGCAGGTGGCGGATTTCGTGGACGCCCTGTGCGAGGTCGCGGACGGCGGCACCGTCGTGGACCCCGAAGTGGTGCGCCTGCTGCTGAGACGGCACCGCGATCCCCTGGAACGGCTCACCGCGCGGGAGCGGGAGGTTCTGGGGCTGATCGCGGAGGGCAAGTCGAACGGTGCCATCGCCCGGCAACTGGTCGTGTCCGAGGCCGCCGTGGGCAAGCACATCAGCAGCATCCTCAGCAAGCTGGACCTTCCGCCGGCGGACGAGACACACCGCAGGGTGCTGGCCGTGCTCGCCTACTTGCGCGCGTGACGCGGAGGGCCCGGCGGCGAGCGGTTGCGGCGCCCCCTTGCTGGACGCCCGACGGCCGCCGACTCCGGACAGTGGAGTCGGCGGCCGTCTGGTGAGCCCTGGAGGGCAGCGGGCTACGCCCAGCAGCCGTTGACCGTGGCCGCGAGGCCGTCGAGGGTGTCCTTGGTGGCGGCCGGGTCGGCCGAGGACTGGTTCTCGATGAAGGAGAAGACCTTCCACCGGCCGTCCGCCGCCTTCGTCAGGCCGCTCAGCGCGATGGCGCCGGTCAGGGTGCCCGTCTTGGCCTTGACCTGGCCGACGGCGCACTGGGAGTCAGCGGTGTCGAAGCGGCCCCACTCGGGCCCCAGGGTGCTGCCCGCCTCGCCCGCCACCGGCAGGCCCTCGTCGATGGAGCGCAGCCGATGGCTGTAGCGCGGATCGGTGAGCAGATCGAGGATGTCCGCGACGGTCCGGGCCGGGATGCGGTCCGCGCGGGAGAGCCCGCTGCCGTCGTAGATCTCGAAGTTCTCCATCGAGACGCCGTAGCGCCGGCTGAGGACGTCCCGCACCACGGCCGTGCCGTCCTCGAAGGTGGCGGGCTTACCGGCGGCGATCGCCGTCATGCGTAGCATCGTTTCGGCAATGTCGTTGTTGCTCGTCTTGAGCATCTTCTTGACCGTCTCGGCCAGCGTCGGGGACAGATGCTGTCCCACCGGCACGTCCGTGGCCGACGCCGTGCCGCGGGTGACCTCACCGTCGACGGTGACACCCTGGTCGGCGAGCTGCTGGGCGAAGACCTTCCCCGCGTCGATGGAGGTGTCCGCGGACAGCTTTCCGTCCACCACCAGGGAGCGCACCGGCGCGACCTGGTCGTCGTAGTACGAGTCGTTCCAGCCGTTGGCCAGGGACGGCTCGGCGAAGAGGCTGTCGTCGATACGGACCTTCACCGAACCCAGGCCCGCGCTCTTGACCCCGGCGGCGGCGGACTTGGCGAGCTCGGTGACGTCGGCGGTGCTCAGCAGCCGGTCGCCGCCGCCTATGAGGGTCAGCGTGCCATCGCCGTAGACCACCTTGGTGGTGAACCGGTGCTCGGGGCCGAGCACGGTCAGCGCCGCCGTGGCGGTGGCCAGCTTGGCGTTGGACGCGGGCATCAGCGCGGTGTCGGCGTCATGCCCCCAGATCACCTTGTCCGACTTGGAGTCCAGCACGATGCCGCTGAAGGTGTCGCCGAGGCTCGGGTTCTGGGCGCGGGTGTTGAGGTTGTCCGCGATCTTCTGCTCGGCGGGGTCGAGCCCGTCGGCGGCCACGGACTGGGTGGCCGTGGTGGTCTTGGCGCTCTTGTCGGCGGCGAGCGCCGACGGAGCGGACAGCAGCGCACCGGTGACCGGGACGGCGGCGATGATGAACGCGCGGCGGACCGCGAGGCTCATGGGCTTGGCTTTGCGATGACGCCCACTGGACGAGTTCGCGCTGGACATGGGGGGCTCCGCGGGCGAAGGGGTGACGGGGGTACAGCGAAGTAAGCACTTTAACCGGAACTGATCAGTTGCAGATCGCCGGGCCGTGGACATGTGGTGAAGCCACTAGGGAGATGTGCCGATGCGCCGACTCCTCCGGCTATTTACGAGATGTTGCGACCACCGTTGAGAACGATCGCCTCGCTGTCCGTATCCATCGGCGTCGCGCCGTGCCCTCCGCCCCGGGACGGGGGTGAGGGGGCGCGGCCCGACGTGGCCGAGGGCAAGACGTCCCCGGCGTATGAGGACTGCCGATGAGGGGCGAAGGATGAGGAACAAGAAGAGACACAAGCGATCCAGGGTCATCGGGCTGACCGTGGTCGGAGTGACCGCACTGGCCGTGGGCGGCGGGGCGCTCCTGATGACCGACAACGACGCTTCCGCCGCCCGCCGCCCGGCCGGGCAGCAGGCACCGGCCTGGGCGGCGATGACCGTCAAGTGTCCCGATGCCGCGACCCGGCTGTCGAATGTGCCGCAGCAGGCGCGGCCCGCCGTGGACAAGGAACTGGCGACCATGGACAGCCAGGTCGCCGACGCCTACCGGCAGCTGGCCGCGCGTGGCGCGAGCGCCGACCAGGACTGGGTGCGCACCCGGGTGCTGGAGCCGCTGAGCACCCAGCGGCGTGGCGCGCTGAACCGCATCGGGAACGAGATCGGCCGGGTGGCGAGCCGCCCGTCCGGCCTGGACACGCTGGCGTCCTGCACCGTGCAGCAGGCGGCCCCGGCCGCCGCACCGGCAGGCGCCTCCTCCGCACCGGCGGGCGCCACCCCCGCCGCGGGAACGGCCGCCCCCGCCGCTCCGGCCGCCGGTGGCCAGGCGCAGTCCGGCCCGGTGAAGGCGGACTTCGTGGACATCCGCAGGGTGCGCCCGAACGTCAAGAACCCCCGTACGCGGGCCAACGCCTCCCGCGGCACCTTCTCATCGCGCTGCGGCCGCAATGAGAACAAGCACTTCAACTCGGACAACGTGATCGTCGCCCCCGGTGTGAGCAACGGCGCCCACCATATGCACGACTACGTCGGCAACCGCGACACCGACGCCTTCTCCACCAACGACGACCTCGCCGCCGCCGGGACCACCTGCACCAACGGTGACCGCTCCACCCACTACTGGCCGGTCCTGCGGCAGCAGGACGGGACGAAGGAGGCCGACGCCGACCAGCCCGGTGGCGGCACCGAGGGCAATGTGGGGCGGATCCTGCGCCCGGAGACCGCGTCCATCAGCTTCCGTGGCAGCGCGGTCTCCAAGGTCGTCGAGATGCCCAAGTTCCTGCGCATCATCACCGGCGACGCCAAGGCGTTCACCAACGGCACGGCCAACGCCAACGCCTCCTGGAGCTGCACCGGATTCGAGAACCGGCAGCTGAAGGACAAGTACCCGCTCTGCCCCAAGGGCAGCAAGGTGGTCCGTACGTTCAAGTTCCAGAGCTGCTGGGACGGCAAGAACGCCGACAGCGCCAACCACCGCACCCATGTGGCCTTCGCGGACGCCAAGGGCGCGTGCGCCAAGGGGTTCAAGGCCATCCCGCAGCTGGTCCAGCGGATCACCTACAAGGTCGCGCCCGGCTCGCTCTTCGCGGTCGACAGCTTCCCCGAGCAGCTGCACAAGCCGGTGACCGACCACGGCGACTTCATCAACGTGATGTCCAACTCGCTGATGAAGAAGGCCGTGAAGTGCATCAACACCGGGCGTAAGTGCGGCTGACCACCGCCGCTACGGCCCGGTGCCCCCGGCCGGATGGCCATCCGGCCGGGGGCACCACCCGCGTGGAACGCGGGCCATGGATCCTGCGATGAGTCCCGCGATCAGTCCTGGGGCGTGCCCTCGGGCAGCTGGCGCCAGGTGACCTTGGTGTGCGCCCGGAAGGCCCAGTCCAGCATCTTCTTCGCGTCCGGGTAGCGCTTGGGAGCGTTGAGGATCACGCCCACGACGGTGCGTCCGTCACGCTTCGCGGCGAAGACCAGACACCTGCCGGGCGCGGTGCCGGTGCCCGTCTTGATGCCGATCGCGCCGCTGTACGAGCCCAGCAGCCGGTTGGTGTTGTTCCAGAAGTACGTCCTGGTCCTGCCATTGGCGGCCGGGGCCTTCTGGATGGTGTCGACCGACTTGACGACCGTGCCGAGGGTGGAGTTCTTCAGCGCGTGCCTGGCCAGCTTGGCCATGTCGCGGGGCGTGGTGTAGTTCTGTCCCCCCTGCGAGATGCCGTCGAAGGTGTCGTAGTGGGACTTGGTCATCCCCAGCGCGGACGCCTTCTTGTTCATCTGCGCGATGAACGACTTGGTGCGCTTGGCGGTGGTGTCACCGGTGCCGAAGGTGTCCGCGAGCGCCATCGCCGCGTCACAGCCGGACGGCAGCAGCAGCCCGTACAGCAGCTGCTTGACGGTGAGCTCGTCCCCCTTCTTCAGGTCCGCCTTGCTGCCGCCGACGCGGGCGGTGTAGTCGATGTACGACTGCTTGACGGTGACCTTCCTGCCGAGATCGAGACCCCGGCTGTCGAGCACCACGACCGCCGTCATGAGCTTGGTGGTGCTCGCCATCGGCCGCTTGGTGTCGGCCGCCTTGGCCCACAGCTGCTTGTTGGTGTTGTTGTCCAGCAGATACGCGCCCTTGGCGCTGACCCCCGACGGGCCGCTCCTGGCCCCGGTGGCCTGGGCCGCGTTCGCCGGCACGGCGACCGTCAAGGCCGCCGCCGAGGCGATGACCGCCGTCCCCCAACGGCGGATCGCCCTACCCCCACGTCTTTCCATACGCCCTCCGTCTCTCCTACGACATGCCCGTGAATGTCCGGGCATGCGACGCATGGTCTCACGGCCTCAACCGCCGGCCGCGACCCACTCGTAGGCCCGCTGGGCGTCGAACTCCGGCTGCCCGCCCCGGAAGAGCAGCCCGGCGGAGGCGAACGGCTCCCCGTCCGGCGACGGCCCGGCCACATACGGAACCGCGATACAGCGCATCCCCGCCCGCCGCGCCGCCTCCACCCCCGGACCGGCGTCCTCGACCACCACACACCGCCCCGGATCGACGGACAGCAGCCGCGCGGCGGCCAGAAACACATCCGGCTCCGGCTTGCCCCGCCCGACATCCTCCGCGGACACATACACCGGCAGCAGCGCGTCCAGCCCCGTGGCCTTCAGCGCGGTCTCGATCGCCGAGCGGGAGGAACCGGAGGCAACCGCCAGCGGATGCCCGGCGGCCCTCAGCCGCTCCACGAAGGTGCGCATCGCGGGAAAGATCTCGGTCGCCGCGGCCAGCTCCAGATAGTGCCGGTTCTTGACGACGAGCAGCTCCTCCACGGACGCCTCGATGCCGTACCGGTCGCGCAGCGTCTCCAGGGTCTCCCGGGTGCCGATCCCGATGAACTGGGAGTGCTCCTCCCAGGTGAAGCCGGTGACCCCGTACCGCTCGAGGGTCCGCCGCCCCGCCTCGTAGTAGAGGGGCTCGGTGTCCACGAGAGTGCCGTCCAGGTCGAAGATCACGGCGGGCATGGTGCTCATGGGGACAGCATGCCAAGAGTCCGGCCCGCAGTGCCCACGGGGGAGCCTCCGGGCCCGGTGGGGCGGCTGCGGCTACTGCCTGAACTCCGCGTCGGGGCAGCTGTCGGGGTCGTCCTGCTCGAAGAGCACGGGCTCCTCGGAGGAGCCGCCGACCATCAGTTTCTGGTCCTCCACCGGGGCATCGCCCTCGGAGACGCTCTCGTCGAAGCTCAACGCGACATACGGGAACTTCTCCTCGCTGGGAACGGTCGTGCCCAGCTGGTACGCCCAGCTCCCCTGTCCGTCGAAGTGGCGTCCGTCCCCCTCGAACGGGTCGTAGGGCCAGTTGCGCACCCGGATGTCCCCGTTGGGGTAGAGGCTGACCCGCATCCCGTCGGGGCCCCGGTACGTCCCTGGCAGAACGGATTCGGAGACCTTGATATTGGCCCGCAGGCACTCGCCCGACACCGCGTTCATCACCCCGATGCACCCCGCGGGGAGCGCGAGACACATCAGCCCGATCAGCGTGAACCTGAGCGGGCGATTGCGCCAGATCCGGCGGAGGGGGCCTGGCTCATTGGTTTTTGTCATCGAGATGAGTTTGTCAGTGGTCGGCTGGATCGACGCCGGGGTCTGGGTGTCGACCACCTTGGCGGCGGCCGTCGCCTGTCGCTGGACGCCGTCGATCTGCGCCAGGCGTAGGGAGCGACCCGCGTGTCCGCGACGGATCAGCGTTGGTCTAGACCGCTCTGTTACCGTCGGCCCCGAGCGGTACCGGAACCGGAGTCGGCGGAAGGGTAGTGCGGTGGGCGCGAGTGGGAGTGGGTTGCGGGCGTATATCGGGTCCTTCACTGGGGCGGGCGGTGCCGGGATCACCGTCGCGGATGTCGACGACCAGACGGGTGCGCTGCGGATCCGGAATTCCACGGACGTGGTCGTCAACCCGTCCTATCTGGCGCTCGCCCCCGACGGGCGCGTGCTGTACGCGGTGAGCGAGACCGAGGACGGGGCGGCGGCCGCGCTGGACGTCACGCAGGATCCGCCCGCGCTGCTCGGTGAGCCCGTGCCGGTGCGGGGCGCGGCGCCCACCCATCTCGCGCTCGCCGGTGGGCAGCTGCTGACCGCCAACTACGGTTCCGGCAGCGTCACCGCGCTGCCGGTGCTGGAGGACGGCCGGCTCGGGGAGCCGGCCGCCGTGCTGCGGCACGAGGGCAGCGGACCGCATCCGGAGCGGCAGGAGGGGCCGCATGCCCACGCCGTGGCGCCCGATCCGTCGGGCGGCTGGCTGCTCGCCGTCGACCTGGGGATCGACGCGGTCCAGGTGTACGCGCTGCCCGGGCCGCGTCCGCACCACGAGGTCCGGCTGCGCCCGGGGAGCGGTCCGCGCCATCTGGCGTTCCATCCGCGTGGCGACCGCGTGTATGTCATCAACGAGCTCGATCCGACGATCACGGCCTGCCGCTGGGACGCGGCGTCCGGCGTTCTCGAACCGCTGGGCGAGACCCGTCTGATCCCTGACGGTACGGACGTCGAAACCTACCCCGCCGAGGTCGTGGTCTCCGGGGACGGCCGTTTCGTATGGGCCACCAACCGCGGTCACGACAGCATCGCGACGCTCGCCCTCGACGCGCCCGGCGACCGCATGGAGCTGGTCACCACCACGCCCTGTGGCGGCCACTGGCCCCGCGATCTGACGCTCGACCCGTCGGGACGCCGGCTCTATGTGTCCAATGAGCGCTCGGGCGATGTCACCTGGTTCGACATCGACCCCTCGACGGGGGTGCCGCGTCGTGGCGGTTCGGTCCCGGCTCCGGCGGCGTCCTGTGTGGTCTTCGGCTGACGTTCGCCGGGCGGATGCGGGCCCGGGCGGATGCGGGCCCGGTGCGGGCCCGGCGGATACGGGCCCGGTGGATACGGGGGCTTTCGGATACGAGCGGGGCGGTGACCTCGACGGTCACCGCCCCCGCTTTCTCGTGCCTTGCTCCGTTGTGCGCGGTGTCAGCGCATCGCCGGTGACGCCTGCTGCAGCGTGATGCCCAGCGCCGCCGCGTACTTCGCCAGCACCAGCTTCCCCACGGCCGGGTAGTCGCCCAGCGCCTCGGCCGCCGCGCAGCCCGCCTCCTCGGCTGCCGCCGAGATCAGCTCGGCGGAGACCTCCGGGCCGATCAGGTACGGCGCGAGGGCGAGCCGGGCGGAGCCGGCCGAGCGCAGCTGCTCGGCGACGCGGAGGACGGCCCCGTCCACGTCCAGCGCCGCCGCCATCACCGGCACCGCGAGGCGCGCGGAGAGCAGCATGCCGGTGATGCCACCGGCCTGGGCCGCCTCCTCGCCGCCGACCGTGGCGAGGATGATGCCGTCCGCGGCGGTCGCGACCGTGAAGAGACGGGCGCGGTCGGCGCGGGCCAGGCCCGCCTCCGACAGACGCACGTGCAGGGCCTCGGCGAGCAGCGGATGCGGGCCGAGGACGTCGGTGAGTTCGGCCGCGGAGCCGCTGCTCATCACGGCCTGGCGTATCCGGCGCAGCTGTGCGCTGTCCGGGCCCGCGAGCAGCGGGACCACGACGGCCGCCGGACCGTCCGTGGGGACCGTGGGGACGGACGGGACCTCGTCGACGACCTCGCCCGCGGCCTCGGCCGCGGCGATCGCCTCCGCCGCCTCGTCGGCGAGGGCCTTGGCGGCCTCGGCCGCCTGTCGCAGACGCTCGGGGTTCTCCTGGGCGGCACGGGTGAGCACGGCCTCGAGCTGCGGGTACTCCTGGCCGTCCCCGTCCAGGAAACCGATCTGAGCGTCGAGCCCGGGCATCTCGGAGCGGGCGATGCTCACCAGGTCCTCGGCAAGGCGCCGGGCACCGTCGCTCGGGGCGCCCGGGACGGCCAGCACCAGCGGAGGTGCGCCGAGAGGCGCGGCGGCGGCCTCCGGTCGGCGGTGCCGTCCGGACTGGCGGGGACGTGGCATTCGTACAGGCAGGCCGGACGCGGGCCCTGTGGGGGAGCTCATGGCGCCGCATGTTAGTCGCTCCATGGGCTCGGCTGTTCGGGAGGGTGTGACTGGGGGCATCTGCCCCATTTTGTCAACTGGTGTTGTGCGGTGATGTGCGTTCAGCGGCCATACTTGATCGAAGAATCGACCATGTGTCCGGAATTGCCGGTCATGGAATCCCATACTGGGCGCCCATGCTGAGCGCCCATATGGGACACCCGTGCCGGGAGCCACGGGGGCGCGGCTACGGGTTGGGGCTACGGGTTGGCGCTTCGCGACGGAGCCACGGGTTGGGGCCCGCGTCGGAAGCCCTGCGGCCTGGAAGCCCTGCGGCGTGCCCGTACGGGGCGGTGCTCAGACGATGCTGAGCAGCGCCGGGTCCCGGGGCAGCCGCAGTCCGTCCGACGCCAGCGCCGCCGCGACGCACAGCGCCCCGTCCAGCGGATCCCCGGCCGCCTCCGTGATCCCGACCCCGGGCAGCCGCGCGGCCAGCTCCTCGCGCACGGGCGTCAGCAGCGGCGCGCCCATCCGGAACAGCCCGCCGGTGAGCGCCACCTCGCTCGACTCCAGCCGGGGGCAGACCGCCTCCGCGGCCTCGGCGATATGGCGGGCGGCCGCCCGCAGAATCGCTTCCGCGACCGGATCCTCGCCGGCGCACCGGCCCACCTCGGGGGCGAACGAGGCCAGGACGGCGGGGCGGTCGGGGCGCGGGTACAGCTGCCCCGGCAGCCCGGTCGCCGGGCCGAACACTGCCTCCAGACGGGCCAGCAGCGGCTTCGAGCCGCCCTCGCGCCCGTCGTACGCGCGCATGGCCGCCTCCAGGCCCGCCCGGCCGATCCACGCGCCGCCGCCGCAGTCGCCCAGCAGATGGCCCCAGCCGTCGGCGCGCCGCCAGCCGCCGGTGGCCCAGAGGGTGTCGCCGCCCGTGGCACCCGTGGCCGAGGCGGTGTCCGTACGGGCTGAGCCGTGCGCGTCGCGCAGGCCGTCCGTGGGGGACACGCCGTCCGTGGGGGACACGCCGTCCGCGCCGGGCACGCGGCCCGCGCCGGACGCGCCGTCCGCACCGGAATCACCGTCCGTGCCGGCCACCCCACCGACGAAGCCCTCGGGCACCGCGCCCAGCGCGATCAGGCCCGTCCCCGCCGCGACCACGGCGCCGGGACGCTGTCCCAACGCCCCGGCGTAGGCGGTCACCGCGTCGGCCGCCAGGGCGAGTCGCCGTACGCCGAAGGCTTCGGCCAGCGCGTCCGGAAGCCTGGCGCGCAGATCGTCGCCGAGTGTGGCCATGCCCGCCGCGCCGACACAGACCGCGCCGAGACGCCGGGCCCCGGCCTCGCGCAGCAACTCCTGGGCGGCGGGCATGACCCGCGCCAGCAGGCTCTCCGCGGCGATGCCCCGGTCGCCGACGGCGGCGGGGGTGGACGAGGACCACGTAAGTGGCGAGGACCAAGTCGGTGACGTGGACCAAGTCGGTGACGGGGGCCAGGGCGGTGAAGGGGACCAGGTCGGTGGCGAGGATCGAGTCGGTGACTGCTCCGCGGGGCCGCCGGGAGCGGCTACGCGTGCCACCGCCACCCGTACGCCGGAACCACCCGAATCGATCCCGAGCACATGCGTCACCGCATCGTCGGGCATCGCACCGTCGGGCACCGTGTCGCTCACCGGCTCAGCCGAATCCGCGCGAGTCCTGCTTGAGCGCGGTGTCCACGGTGAGGGCCGTGGCGATCACCAGGCTCAGCAGCGGATCGGGCAGCTGCCGGTGGATCTGCAGCACATAGTTGTCCGCCGTCGTGAACATCGTCTTCGCCAGGCCCTCCCAGGTCTTGGTGATCCGGGCGACCTCGCTGTCCGTGTGGTCGACGATGGCGAAGTTCCAGGCCCGCCAGTTCTCCGCCTTGATGGCGCCGACCTGCTGGCCGTTGACGAGCATGCCGAAGTTGATCTTGCCGATGACGTTCTGCTGGACGATCTCGCCGACCGGCTGTCCGTCCGGGCGGGTCACCACCACCTTGGACTTGATGAACTTCGCGGGCCGGGTGAGCACCAGATGCGGCTGCCCGTTGGCGTCGCGGATCTCCAGCTTGTGCGTCATGAACTGGTCGAGGCTCGAGACGAACCGCGCGACCTTCTTCAGCGTGCTCTGGCCGACCTGGACCACCGAACCGAGAGTGCGTCCCTGCTGGTCGAAGACGCTGTACTCATTGGTGAGCTCGATCAGCTTGGCCTTCTGGTTCACCACCAGCACCGGTTCGGTGAACAGCGTGCCGCCGCCGCCCATCGTGGGCCCCACATGTGCCTGCTGCTGCACCTGGTGCTGGACCCTGGCGGGGTTGGGGTTGGGCGGCGCGGCCTGCGTCGGAGGGGCCTGGCCGGGCTGGCCCTGGTGCGTATGCGCGGTCCACTGGGCACCGTCCCACCAGCGCAGCTGGTTGGGCGTCCCCTGGGGGTCTGCGTACCAGCCCGCAGGGGTGTTCGGATGTGATGTCATGGCGGGCAGACTACCCGTCGCCCACCTGGAACGATGGGGTCAGGGAAGGCGCCAGTCCACGGGTTGGGCCCCCTGCTGTACGAGCAGGTCGTTGGCGCGGCTGAACGGACGTGAGCCGAAGAACCCCCGGTCGGCGGACATGGGGGAGGGGTGCGCGGACTCGACCGCCGGAAGGCTGCCCAGCAGCGGCCGGACGTTGCGGGCGTCGCGGCCCCACAGGATGGACACCAGGGGGCGGCCGCGCCCGGCCAGCGCCCGGATGGCCTGCTCGGTGACCTCCTCCCAGCCCTTGCCGCGGTGGGCGGCGGGCCGGCGCGGGGCCGTGGTGAGCGCCTTGTTGAGCAGCAGGACGCCCTGCTGGGTCCAGGGCGTCAGATCGCCGTTGGACGGGCGCGGCAGACCGAGGTCGGTGTGCAGCTCGCGGTAGATGTTCTCCAGGCTGCCGGGGAGCGGCCGGACCTCGGGTGCCACCGAGAAGCTGAGCCCCACCGCGTGTCCGGGCGTCGGATACGGATCCTGACCCACGATCAGCACCTTCACCTCGTCGAAGGGCTGCTGGAAGGCGCGCAGCACATTCGGCCCGGCGGGCAGATAGGTACGGCCTGCCGCGATCTCGGCCCGCAGGAAGTCGCCCATCGCCGCGATGCGTTCCTCGACGGGCTCAAGTGCCTTGGCCCAGCCCGCTTCCACAATGTCATTCAAGGGTCGTGCTGCCACACCGCGTCACTCTAGTGGCTCAGCGAGTGGCCGCGTGCCGCCTCCCGATCACTCTCAGCCGATCACTCCCAGCAAATCGCCCGGCCGAATACGCTCGCGATCACTTCAGCCGATCACCGCGGCCCGGACACACAGCACATCGGGGAGATGGCGGGCGATCTGCCGCCAGCTCTCTCCCTCGTCGGCGCTCGCGTACACCTCGCCGTTGCGATTGCCGAGGTAGACCCCGACCGGATCGGCGTCATCGGTGCGCAGCGCGTCCCTCAGCACCACCCCGTAGTGCAGCTCGTCCGGCATCCCGGCGGAGCGCTCCTCCCAGGTGGCGCCCGCGTCCTCGGTGCGGAACACCCGGCAGCGGAAGCCCGGGGGGTAGCGGTCCGAGCCGTCGTTGACGGGGAAGACGTACGCGACGCCGCTGCGGCGCGGATGGACGGCGACCGCGAAGCCGAAGTCCGCCGGGAGGTCCTTGCCGATCTCGGCCCAGTGCGCCCCGCCGTCGTCGCTGCGGTACACCCCGCCGTGGTTCTGCAGATAGAGCCGGTCGAGGTCGACCGGGTCCCGCGCGACCTTGTGGACGCACTGCCCGAACTCCGGGTACTGATCCGGCAGGAAATCCGCCTTGAGCCCGATGTTGGACGGCGCCCAGCTCTCCCCGCCGTCCGCGGAGCGGTACACCCCGCCGGAGGACACGGCGACCATGAGCGCCCGTGGGTCCCGCGGATCGGGGACGACCGTGTGCACGGCCTGCCCGCCGAACCCCTCGCCCCACTCCGGCCGTTGGGGGTGGTCCCACAGGCCGCGGACGAACGCGAAGGTCTCCCCGCCGTCCTCGGAGCGGAACAGCGCGCCCGGCTGGGTGCCCGCGTAGACCACCTCCGGCTCGTCCGGCCCTGTGGGCTGCAGCTGCCACACCCGCTCCAGCGAGGTGTCGGTGCCCTCGGGGAACTTCACCGCGGGCTTGGCGGGCTCGTGCCAGGTGCCCCCGAGGTCGTCGGAGCGGAAGACCGAGGGGCCCCAGTGCGAGCTGTCCGCACCGGCCAGCAGCCGGGGGCGGTCGCCCCGGGTGTCGATGCCGACGGAGTAGACCGCCTGCATGGGGAAGTGGGGGCCGGTGAAGTCCCAGCCCCCTCGGCCGCCGCGGCGACCGAGGAAGAGTCCCTTGCGGGTGCCGACGGCGAGCAGGACATCGTTCATGACGGCTCACTCCTTGGAGTGCGGGTGCGGGTGCGGATGCGGGTGCCGGAGGACGGCGGAACGAAAGGCGATGGAATCGGCGAGCGGATCGGCGGAGGGGAAGGTGATGTGTCCGGCATCACAGAGTCTGCACCCGACCACCGACAACCGGAGGGAGCGCATCCGCATATATCTGAGGGTGTCCGTGTCGCCGCAGGTCATGGGCGTGAGTGCCGGGCGGGGGACCAGGGGTGCTCGTACGAAGGGTTTCGTAATTTGACGATCGTCGTACTACGGTGGTTACCGTACTACCGCGCGGTCCGGCCGGGCCCCGCGAGGAGAAACGGAGACGTTCATGAGTGCCCTCTTCGAGCCCTTCACCCTGCGGTCGCTGACCATCCCCAACCGCCTCTGGATGTCACCCATGTGCCAGTACAGCGCGGATGGGGCCGAGGGTGCCGGGGTCCCGCACGACTGGCACTTCGTCCACTACGGCGCCCGCGCCACCGGTGGCACCGGGCTGATCCTGGTCGAGGCGACGGCCGTCTCCGCCGAAGGCCGCATCACCCCCGGAGACCTCGGCATCTGGAACGACACGCAGGTCGAGGCGTTCCGTAAGATCGTCGGCTTCCTCAAGGGGCAGGGCGCCGTCCCGGGCATTCAGCTCGCCCATGCCGGCCGTAAGGCGTCCACCGACGCCCCCTGGCGGGGTGGTGCGCCGCTCGCCGCCGACCAGGGGAGCTGGCGGACGCTGGCGCCGAGCCCGATTCCGTTCGACGAGGGCCATCCGGTGCCGGAGGAGCTGTCCGTGGAGCGGATCGGCGAGATCACCCGCCAGTTCGCGGACGCCGCACGGCGGGCGCTCGCGGCCGGTTTCGAGGTGGCCGAGGTCCATGGCGCCCATGGCTACCTCGTCCACGAGTTCCTCTCCCCGCACAGCAACCGCCGCACCGACGGCTACGGCGGCTCCTTCGAGAACCGCGTCCGCTTCGCCCTGGAGGTCGTCGACGCGGTCCGCGAGGTCTGGCCGGAGGACCTGCCGCTGTTCTTCCGCATCTCGGCCACCGACTGGCTGGAGGAGAACGGCTGGACCCCGGAGGACACCGTCCGGCTCGCCGCCCTGCTGAAGGACCACGGCGTGGACCTTCTCGACGTCTCCAGCGGTGGCAACGCCGCCGGTGTGCGCATTCCGACGGGGCCGGGCTACCAGGTGCGGTTCGCCGAGCGGGTGCGCCGGGAGACCGGGCTGCCGGTCGCCGCGGTCGGGCTGATCACCGAGGCGGAGCAGGCCGAGAAGATCGTCACCAACGGTGAGGCGGACGCCGTCCTGCTGGGCCGCGAGCTGCTCCGGGACCCCTACTTCGCCCGCCGCGCGGCGACCGAACTGGGCGGCCAGGTGCGCAATCCGGACCAGTACCACCGCGCGGTCCGGTAAGCCGGATCACCACCGTTCCCTCCTGGCCCGAAGTAGTACGGCGATCGTCAAACTACACTGGAGGTCACCGAACGAGGCGATGAGGAGCAGCCGTGCAGACGCAGACCACGTCGACCGGGCCCCAGCCACAGGCGACGGGGCGCTCGATGGAGCATCCACGGCGCGAGGCGATCCGCCTCGAGGATGTGCTGCACGCGCTCTCCGACCCCATGCGGATGCGGGTGGTGCGGACGCTTGCCGAGGAGTCCGCCGAGCTGACCTGCTCGGTCATCGACCTGCCGGTGAGCAAGTCCACCACCACCCACCACTTCCGGGTGCTGCGCGAATCCGGAGTGATCCATCAGATCTACCGGGGCACCGCCAAGATGAACGCGCTGCGCCGCGAGGACCTAGACGCGCTGTTCCCCGGTCTGCTCGACAGCGTCCTCGCCGCCGCGGCTCTCCAGGAGGGACGCCTCGGCGGCGACCGGGGCTGAATCCCGCCCGCCCGGCAGGTGGTTGAAGAGCAGATTGAGCGCGATCGCGGTGACGCACCCGGCGCTGATCCCGCTGTCCATCACCGTCTGGAACCAGTTCGGGAACTCCCGGTAGATCCCCGGCACGCCGACCGGCAGCAGCCCCACGGCGACCGACACCGCGACCACGGTGAGGTTGTGGTTGTCCCGGAAATCCACCCCGGCCAGCGTGCGCAGCCCGCTCGCCGCGACCGTACCGAACATCACCAGCCCCGCCCCGCCCAGCACCGGGGCCGGGATCGCCGCCACCACCGCGCCCAGCTTCGGGGCCAGCCCGAGCAGCACCAGCAGGCCGCCCGCGGCCGCCACCACCCAGCGGCTGCGCACCCGGGTCATCCCCACCAGGCCGACGTTCTGCGCGAAGGCGGTGTACGGGAAGGTGTTGAACACCCCGCCGAGCACGGTCGCGGCGCCGTCCGCGCGCAGCCCGTCGCCCAGCCGCCGCCTGTCGACCGGGCGCCCGGTCATCTCGCCCACCGCGATGAAGTCGCCGGTGGTCTCGGTCATCGTCACCAGCGCGACGACCAGCATGGACACCACGGCGGGCGTCTCGAACGTGGGGGAGCCGAAATGGAACGGGGTGGAGACACCGATCCAGTCGGCATCGCCCACCCCGGAGAAGTCGGTGAAGCCCAGCGGTATCGCGGCCGCCGTCCCGGCCACGATCCCCACCAGCACCGCGACCCGGCTCAGGAAGCCGGGTGCGAAGCGCTGCACGGTCAGGACCACGACCAGCACTCCGGCGGCCAGGCCCAGGTTCTTCGGCGCGCCGAAGTCCGCCGCGCCCTGGCCGCCGGCCGCCCAGTTGCCCGCGACCGGCAGCAGCGAGAGGCCGATGATCAGTATCACCGTGCCGGTCACCAGCGGCGGGAAGAACCGCAGCAGCCGCCCGAAGACCGGCGCCAGCAGGATCATCGCCACCCCGGCCACGATCACCGAACCGTAGATCGCGCGCAGCCCGCCGCCCTCGGTGCCGATCAGCACCATCGGGGTGACCGCCGCGAAGGTGCAGCCCTGCATGATCGGCAGCCGGACGCCGAACCGCCACAGCCCCACGCACTGCAGCACCGTGGCGATACCGCACAGCAGCAGATCGGCGTTGATGAGATACGCCAGATCGGCGGGCGACAGCTTCATCGCGCCACCGACGATCAGCGGCACGGCCACCGCACCCGCGTACATGGCCAGCACATGCTGCAGTCCGAACGCGGCGAGCCGACCGGGCGGCGGCACCTCGTCCACGGGATGACGTATGGACACGGGAGGACGTACGGACGTCATGGCGGCTCCTCGCGCGGCGACGGGATGAGCGACGGAATGGTCGACGGGACGGTCGACGGGATGGGCGGCGGGATGGGCGGCGGATCTGGGTGACGCGACCGTAGAGGGCTTAAACAATCTGTTGATTTCAGGGGTGTTGCCGCCCTGTGTCAACCCTTCTGACAGCGCGGACCCGAGGACCGCCGGCGAAGCCCGGCCGACGCCCCGCCCGGTTCAGTCCTGCTCGCGCGCCGCGCCCAGCAGCCCCGTCCAGTCCGGAATCTTCACCTTCGTACGCCCCAGCGCCGCCCCGAGCGCCTCCTCGGCCGCCTCGATCCGCAGCCAGCCGGTCCACTCCACCGGCTCCACCCCCGCCTCGCGCAACGCCCGCAGCGGATCCGCCACCACCGGGCGGGTGGCGAGTGCCTCCGCGTCGGCCAGCAGCGAGGCCACGGTCTCCTTCGCGCACGGCCGGTTGGTGCCGATCACCCCGGTCGGCCCGCGCTTGATCCACCCCGCCACGTACTCCCCGGACGAGGGCTCGCCGCCGCGCAGCACCCGCCCCGCCGCGTTGGGGACCGTGCCGCGCTCCTCGTCGAACGGCAGCCCCGGCAGGGGCACACCCCGGTAGCCCACCGACCGCAGCACCAGCGGCGCCTCGATGTCCTCGAAGACCCCGGTGCCCGCGACCCCGCCGCGCCCGTCCGGCGCGGTCCGCTCGAAGCGCACCGCGCGCACCGCGCCCTCGCCCAGCAGCGCCACCGGCCGCAGGAAGAACCGCAGATGGATCCGGCGCGGCCGGCCCACGGGCGCGCGCCGCGCCCAGTCGCGCAGCACCTCGACATTGCGCCGGTTGGCCCCCGGCAGGCCCGACGGATCCGCGTAACCCGGGTCCAGCGCCAGCTCCTCGGGGCGCACCAGCACCTCGGCGCCGGTCAGCGAGCCCAGCTCACGCAGCTCCTTGGTGGTGAACTTCGCCTGCGACGGCCCGCGCCTGCCGACCATATGGATGTCCGAGACCCGGCTCTGGGACAGCGTCCCGAGGGCGGCGTGCGGCACATCGGTGGGCCGCAGCTCCTCCGCCCCGCGGGCCAGGATGCGCGCCACGTCCACCGCGACATTGCCCACCCCGACGACGACGGCGGAGTCCGCCCCCAGCGCGAAGGCGTCGCCGGTCGCGTCGGGATGGGCGCTGTACCAGGAGACGAAGTCGGTCGCGGAGAAGCTGCCCGGCAGCTCCTCGCCGGGAACGCCGAGCCGCCGGTCGGTCGCGGCCCCCACGCAGTAGACCACCGCGTGGTAGAGCTCCAGCAGCCGCTCGGGCACGAGCGGGGGCGGGCCCACATGCACATGGCCGAGAAAACTGACCCGGGGGTGCTCCAGGACCGCGCGCAGCGTGTGCTGCAGCGACTTGATCTTCTCGTGGTCGGGCGCGACACCGTAGCGCACCAGCCCGTACGGACAGGGCAACCGGTCCAGCACATGCACCGACACCTCGGGGACAGCCTGCTGCTGGACGAGCGCTTGGGCGGCGTACACCCCGCTCGGCCCGGATCCGACGACCGCGACGCGAAGCACGAGGGAGCCCCTTCCGCAGGATGTCTCCAGCATCCCACTCGGCGGGGCGCCGTGTCCGGCACTACGCGCCGGGGGACCGGCCCGGATGACGCCTCCCGGCCACCGGTCCACGGATCCGCGAGCGCGCCGCGAGCCCGGTTCGACGAGATCCGGACCCAACGGCCCCGCACGGCCCCGTACGCCCGTGGACGTCCCGCTACGAGATCCGCCTACGCATACGAGATCCGGCTACGAATACCGGCTACGGCTGTCTGCCTACGACATCTGCAGCATCCGCCGGATCTCGCTGCTCTGCTGCGCGATCACATCGCCCGCCATCTCCTCCACCCGGACGTTGTTCCCCTGGGCCAGCACATCCGTGGCCATGGAGACCGCGCCCCGGTGGTGGGCGATCATCAGCTTGAGGAAGAGCGCGTCGAAGTCGGCGCCCTCGGCGTCGCGCAGCCGCTTGAGCTCGGCCGCGGTGGCCATCCCCGGCATCTTCGCGTCATGGCCCTCATGGGCGCCGTCGTCGCCCTTCGGCGCGCCGCCGTTGGTCTTCTGCCAGGCGCGCATCGCCTCGATCTCCGGCTTCTGCCCGGCCGCGATGCGCTCCGCGAGCCGCTTGACCTTCGCCGACTCGGCCCGGTCGTCGGCGAGGTCGGTCATCACCAGGGCCTGTGCGTGGTGCTCGATCATCATGCGGACGTAGGAGCGGTCGGCGGTGTTGGGGGAGTCGTCGTCGCCCGCCTTCGCCGCCTCCTCGGCCGACAGCTTCTTCGCCGCCTCGCCGGGTTTGCCCGGCGCGATCACCGCGGGCTTCCCGTCCTTGCCCTTCCCGGCGCCGGCCCCGCCGTCGCTCTCCGCGTCACAGCCGGTCAGGACGAGTGCCAGGGCCGCCGCCACGGCGGCCGCGAGGGATGCGGTGTGGAGCGTCGTACGGCGGTTCAACACCGTGGCCTCCTGGGGCGCTTGGGATCCGCAGACCGTCTTAGCACGTCAGCGGCGCGCCCGTGCCGGGCGCGTTGGGAAATTCTCTTTACGAACATGTTGCTACCTGTTGTGGTGTACATGGATAGAGCGATACTTCCCCCGGTCCGTCAACCGTTCAACTCCGAACGGGGACGGCGACAAAGGGAGGACGCAGTGAAGCCGTGGGAAAGACCTCCGCAGCGGCGCAGATATCTCGGCGCGGCCGCGGCCGCCTTCGGTCTGGTGGCCACCTTGCTGGCCGCGGGCCCGGCGGCCGCGACGCCCGACCCCGGTGACGCCCCGCACAAGGAGCGGGTGACGAAGAGTCAGCAGTCCGAAGCCAGGGCGGCCATCGAGAACGGCGACATCCCCGGGGTGGACCAGGTGGTCCACAGCGACAATGTCAGCCACCTCACCAACATCCCCAAGCAGGACCTCAAGGGCGTCAACTCCGACCTGGCCTTCCAGGGCACGTACGCCTTCGCGGGCAACTACGACGGCTTTGTCATCTACGACATCAGCCGGCCGAAGAGCCCGAAGATCGTGAGCCAGGTGCTCTGCCCGGGCTCGCAGAACGATGTGTCGGTCTCAGGAGACCTGCTCTTCCTCTCCACCGACTCCTCGTGCAGCGACAACTCCTGCACCAGCACCACCCAGCCCGCGACCGAGAAGTCCTCGTGGGAGGGCATGAAGGTCTTCGACATCAGCGACAAGCGGAACCCGCGGTACGTCGCCGCCGTCGAGACCTCCTGCGGTTCGCACACCCACACCCTGGTGCCCGAGCGCAAGGACGTGTACATCTACGTCTCCTCGTACGCGCCCAGCGCCACCTTCCCGGACTGCCAGCCCCCGCATGACGGCATCTCCGTCATCAAGGTGCCCCGTAAGGCGCCCGAGAAGGCCGCGGTCATCGACTTCCCCGTGCTCTTCCCGGACGGCGGAAACCCCGGCGGGCCCACCAACCCCGGCGTCTCGCAGACCACCGGCTGCCATGACCTCACCACGTTCCCCAAGCTGAAGCTGGCGGCGGGCGCGTGCATGGGCGACGGGGTCCTGCTCGACATCGCCGACCCCGCGAAGCCGCGGGTCATCGACCGGGTCGAGGACAACGTCAACTTCGCCTTCTGGCACTCGGCGACCTTCAACGAGCGCGGCACCAAGGTCGTGTTCACCGATGAGCTGGGTGGCGGCGTCGCCGCGACCTGCAACACCGAGGTGGGCCAGGACCGCGGCGCCGACGGCATCTACGACATCGTCGGCAAGGGGGACAAGCGCAAGCTGGTCTTCCGGAGCTACTACAAGATCCCGCGCCACCAGGCCGACACCGAGAACTGCGTCGCCCACAACGGCTCGCTGATCCCGGCCAAGGGCCGCGACATCATGGTCCAGGCGTGGTACCAGGGCGGCGTCTCCGTCTGGGACTTCACCGACTCCGACAAGCCCAAGGAGATCGGCTACTTCGAGCGCGGGCCGCTCTCCAGCGACACGCTCATCACCGGCGGCTCCTGGTCCGCGTACTACTACAACGGCTACATCTACTCCAACGACATCGACAAGGGCTTCGATGTCCTGAAGATCCACGACCGGCGCACCGACAGCGCCGCGTCGGTCCGGCTGCGCGAGCTCAACGCGCAGACGCAGCCCGACTACCGCTGAGTGCCCGTCAGTTCGTCCCAGCGTGGCTCCCGTCGGGCGGCTCCTCGCCCGGCGGGAGGCCGAGCTCCCAGTCGAGTCCGTAGCGGTGGAACAGCTCCGCCCGCAGCCGCTCGGGCGGCATCGGCGCCCCCGGCAGCAGCACCGCGACCACCGCGCCCATCAGCAGGGCGCGCAGCAGCCGGTAGTCGGTCTCGGGGTCCTCGGAGCCGTACCGCGTGACGGTGTCCCGCAGCAGACCGGCCAGCCGCTGCTGCTCGGGGCACTGGATGAAGCCCTCGGCCGTGAGGATCCCCGCCATATGCGTCCGCATCAGCCGCGGCCGGTCCCGGGCCAGCCCCAGGATCGCGTCGATCGCCCGCGCCAGCAGCTCCCGCCCGGTCTCCTCGCCCTCCGGGCGCGGCTCCCGCTCGAGCCCCCGGGCCAGCTCCATGTGCATCAGCCGGTGGACGGCCGTCTGCAGCAGCTGCCGCTTGCCCGGGAAGTAGTACGAGACCAGGCCGCGGGCCGCCCCGGCCCGGTCGGCGATATCGGCGAGGGTGGTCGCCTCGTAGCCGTGCTCGTCGACCAGCTCGACCGTCGCCTCCAGCAGACGGGCCTGGGATCGGCGGCGCAACTCCTCATTGACCGACGGGCTTCGGGGGACCATGCTGAAACTCCTGCGTTGGCTGGCTGTCAGCCAATATACTCAGGCGACGTTCGGTTGTCCGCCGATCCTTGAGGGCGGCCGCATGTCTCCGCCGGTTCGGGCGACACGGGGGGATCGCCCGAACCGGTGGGTTCGCCCCGTTCCGTCCTGCGGGGCCCTGGGAGGCCTACGGGGCCGTGGCGGCGTCCGGCAGCGGGCCGAGAACCGCGCGCAGCGCGTCCGGACGCCGGTCCACCGGGAGATGGTCCACCAGATGGACCCGGCAGCCCAGGGCCGCCGCCCCCGCGTCCGCCCGGCGGTCGTCGCCCACCATCACCGCGTCCCCCGGGTCCACTCCCAGCGCGTCGCACGCGGCCCGGAACAGCCTCGGGTCCGGCTTCTGGACCCCGTGCTCGTACGACAGCACATAGGCGTCCACCAGCGGATCCAGACCGTGGGCGCGGAAGACCGGCCGCAGATCCCAGCCGATGTTGCTGACCACCGCGATCCGTACCCCGCGCCGGCGCAGCTCGCCCAGCACCTCGGGGGCGTCCGGGTACGGCCGCCAGGCCGCGGGCTCCATATGGCGGTCATAGAGGGCGTCGTACAGCTCGGGGCGGGGCAGCGGCACCTCGCGGGCCATACCGGTGAAGGCGGCCCGGTGCAGCTCGGCACCGCGGTCCCGGACGGCCCACGCCTCCTCCAGGTGCGGCGGCACCGTGAGCGGCGGGGCGCCGCCGGGCAGCGCACCGGCCTCCTCCAGGCCCCGGGCGTACCGTACGACCTCCTCGTCCGGGACCTCGGTCCCGCTCCGCTCCAGCACGGTACGGAGCCAGGACTCGGCGGACTCGATGCGGAACAGCGTCCCGGAGAAGTCGAACAACGCGCCCTTGACGGTCACCGTTCACGCTCCCTCGTCTCTGCTGTGGCCAGGAGGCGGGACTTCCGGCATCGTATGCCGGCCGCGCCACCTCGTCCGGCGGATTTACGGTGGATCGGCGCACGGTTCCGGCGCGGGGCGACCGGCTCGCACCGGCACGGGAACCGGCGCCGTACAGGGCCGGTGCGGCAGGCCGGCCGCGATCGAGGGAGGCACGCATGCCGGATCCGGACTTGCGTATCGGTACGTTGCGTATCGGTACGTTCCGGTACGACACGACCCAGGCGCTGTTCGACGGGACCGCCGAGATTCCCGGGGTCCCGAACGTCGCGATGGCGACGGGGGCGACGCTGCCGGAGGTGTTCCGGCTCCTCCTCGACGGCGAGGTGGATGTCGCGGAGTTCGGCCTGACCTTCTATCTGCGCGCGCTGGAGCGGGAGGCCGATGTCATCGCTCTCCCGGTGTTCCCCAACCGGGTGTTCAGGCATTCATGCGTCTTCGTGAACCGGGACAGCGGCATCAGCGGCCCGGCCGATCTGGTGGGCAGGACGATCGGTGAGTTCGGTGTCTACGGCCAGGACTCGGGTGTGTGGGCCAAGGGCATCCTGATGGACGAATACGGCTTCCGCCCCGAGGAGAACCGCTGGGTCATCGGCGGGCTCGACACGCCGGCGCCACCGTTCGGCTTCGTCCCGCAGGTGTGGCCGGAGGGCATCGACATCAGCGCGGCACCGGAGGGCAGGGCGCTGGGCCCGATGCTCGACTCGGGGGAGCTCGACGTCCTGTTCACCGCGAATGTGCCGCAGACCGTCCTCGATGGATCGCCGCACGTCACGCGACTGTTTCCGGACTTCGAAATCCGCGAGCGGGACTACTACCGGCGCACTGGGATCTTCCCGATGATGCACACCGTCGTCGTCAGGCGAGACCTGCTCACCCGGCATCCCTGGCTGGCCCGCGCCGTCTACGAGGGCTTTCTGGCGGCGAAGGAGGCAGGAGCCCGGCGGTACCGGCAGGGACGGCGGCTGTACGAGGCCCCGTTCATGGTGCCCTGGCTGAACGCGCTGTACGAGGAGAACGCGGAGCTGATGACCGAGGACTGGTGGCCCTACGGCGTGGCCGCCAACCGCACGGCCCTCGACACACTGCTGCGCTACCACCACGAACAGGGCCTGACCGCGCACCGCTGGACGATCGAGGAGATCTTCACCCCCGACCTGCTGGAGACCTGACCGGCTGGGGCCCGCTCATCCGTGGCCGCGGCCCAACTGCCCTCCATCAGCCCGCCGGTGGGCCGCCTGGGTGCGGTGCTCCTGGGCGGCGTACGGCCTGGTCGGCGGCGTTCGACCGGCCCAGACTCGGTCGGGCAGGACAGATCCGCACCCATGGACGAGAGAGGCCCGTCATGACAGCGACCACCGACTACGCCGGCCTGGCCCGCAGACTGCACGCCCTGGAGGACAAGGAAGCACTGCGCGCCCTGATGATCCGCGGATGGCGGGCGCTGGACCGCAGGGACTGGCAGACCTGGATCGCGGGCTGGGCCGAGGACGCGGTGCTGGAGTTCGGGCCGTGGGAGAAGATCCACGGAAAGGAGGCGATCCGGGCCAAGGTGGAAGAGGTGGAATCGCCCTACGCGAGCATGCAGCACCACATCCTCAACATGCACGTCGACGTGGAGGGCGACCGGGCGACGGGGATCGGCTATATGTGGTTCGTCGCCGTCACCGCACCCGGGAGCACCTCATCCCCCTACTCCATGGGCGGCCCCTACGACTGGGAGTTCCGCCGGGGCCCGGACGGCTGGCTGCTGGTCCGCCAACGGCTCGGCGTCTGGTGGACCGACGGCGAGGACACCCTGAGGGCCTTCGCATAGGCGTCGGCCTGGCTCAGCGCACGCTCGCGAGGTCGCCGGTGAGCGCGGCCAGCAGGGTGTCGCCGCAGTCGGCGGGGGTGTCCGTAGCCCAGCAGACATAGCCGTCGGGACGGATGAGCAGGGCGGCGGCGCCCAGATCGTCGGCGCAGGTGGCGCGGACGAGGTCGACTCGTGGCGGGAGCGGAAGGTCGGCCGGGACGGCTCCGGCCAGGTCGAGCAGGACGGCGTGCCCGGAGCCGAACAAGGCCGACAGCCGGGTGGGGCCGGTTTCGGTGACCAGATCGGCGTTCGGCATGCGCCGGCCGGTGAGCGGGTGATCCCCGGGCAGGTCGTAGCGCAGCGAGAGACCCGACATCAGCCCCGCGAGATGGCGGTTGGTGTCGGGCAGGCGCAGCAGGTCGGTGACGATGTCGCGCAAGGCGGCCACGTCCTCACTCGGGTTCGGAACCGCCAGGACGCGCTGCGCCGAGGTGTGGTGCAGGACCTGGGCCGCGACCGGATGGCGCTCGGTGTGGTAGCTGTCCAGCAAGCCGCTCGGCGCCCGGTCCTGGAGGACCGCGGCCAGTTTCCACCCGAGGTTGAGCGCGTCCTGTACGCCGAGGTTGAGGCCCTGGGCGCCCAGCGGCGGGTGGATGTGCGCGGCGTCCCCGGCGAACAGGACACGGCCCGTACGGTAGTGCTCCAGTTGTCGCGTGGCATCGGAGAACCGCGAGGAGTTGTCCACGGCGCCGAGGGTGGTCTCGGGGCCGTACACGGCCTCCAGCGCGGCCGCGATCTCCTCATGGGTGACGGGGGTGTCGCGGGCGGTGTCCGCCTGGTCCGCGTGCCCGAAGGTGAACCGGTACCGGTCGCCGCCGATGGGGACCAGCATGGACCAGTAGCCGCGCGCTTGACGGGTCAGGGTGCTCATCAGTCCCATCCGCCGCGGCACCAGTGATGAGACGGCGGACAGCCGGATATCGGCCAGCACCGCCTGATGTGTTCCGGCCCGGCCGGGGAACGGCAGCCCGAGGAGTTTCCGCACCGTGCTGTGGCCGCCGTCGCACGCCACCAGATAGTGAGCCCGCGCCAGGAGGCCGTCCGCCGTGACGACCACACCGTCGTCGTCCGGCGCGACCTCTGAGACGGCGGCGCCGCGCAGTACCCGCGCGCCGGCGGCGGTCGCCCGCTCTTCGAGCACCTCCTCGATCTCCCACTGGGGGACTCCGATCGGGAAGGGGTGCTCGGTCCGCCAAGGGGTGCAGTCCAAGGGCACGGGCAGGGCCCCGAAACTGCCGCCCACCGGCTCACGCGAAATGGCCCGCCGCAGCAGCGGCTCCAGCAGGCCGCGGGACTCCAGCAGTTCGGCGGTGCGGGGCTGAATCGAGCCGCCTTTCACCTGCTGGATCCGCTGGGGCAGCTTCTCCAGCACCAGGGTCTCGACCCCGGCCAGCGCCAGTTCGTACGCCAGCATCAGTCCGGTCGGGCCCGCGCCCGCGACAACGACCTCGGTCGTGCTCTCCGTCAACACCGTCACTCCATCTCAGCTCGACGCTCCGGCTCGGCTCACTCGGGATAAATATATACCGAGTGCAGAAATCTACCAGGGGCAGTTTTCTGCTACGGTGGGCGCCGTGGACGGCAAGCCAGGGCTACGGGAACGAAAGAAGCAGCGGACCCACGCGGCGATCTCCGACGCGGCGATCGCGCTGTTCCTCGAACACGGCTTCAACCAGGTCTCGGTGGCCCAGGTGGCCGAGGCGGCCGAGGTGTCCAAGCGCACCCTCTTCGCGTACTTCCCGACCAAGGAAGACCTCGTGGTGCACCGCCTGGCCGACCACGAGACCGAATCCGCACGCGTCGTACGGGCCCGTCCGCCCGGCACCGCCCCGCTGACCGCACTGCGCGAGCACTTCCTCAAGGGGCTGCGCGAGCGGGATCCCATCACCGGGCTCAACGACCACCCCGCGGTGCGCAGGCTCCACCGCATGATCCTCGACGCCCCCTCGCTGGTGGCCCGGATGGCACGGTTCAAGACCGGCGCCGAGCACGCGCTGACCGAGGCGCTGCGGGAGACGGCGGACACTCCGGAACTCACCGCGCGGCTCGCCGCGGTCCAAATCGTCGCGGTCCACTGGGCGCTGGCGCAGGACAACGCCGAACGCCTGGCGTACGGGGAGCCGGCCGACGAGCGCTACGCGGGTGCGGTGGCCGACACGGAACACGCCTTCGCCCTGCTGGAGAACGGATTGCGGCACCTGCCCCCGCAACCGTGACGCTCCGGGCCCCCGGTCGCTGAGAGCGGGTCAGACGCCACGTGGGCCGGGGGTGCCGTACGCGGCGCGCCACGCGGCGGGCGGCAGACCGGCCTGCCGCCGGAAGAACGTGGTGAAGTTGCCGACGTCCCGGAAACCGAGGCGTCGGGCGCAGCCGCCGACCGGCAGCTCGGTGTGGGCGAGCAGCCGCTTCGCCTCCAGCAGGATGCGCTGGTCGAGGAAGGTCTTGGCGCCCGTGCCGGTGGCGGCTTGCGTGGCCCGGGTGAGGGTGCGTACGTCGTAGCCCAATGCCCGCGCGTAGTCGGCCACATGGTGCCACTCGGTGAAGCGCTTCTCGACGGTGGTCCGATAGGCGCGGAACACTTCGGTGGCTCGGCTGCCGGGGCTTGCCACGCCGGTCGAGGGCGGTGTGTCGGGGAGCGTGCGCAGGATCAGTGCCGCCAGCAGGTGGGAGAGCAGGGCGGGGGATGCCAGGCGCGGTGTGTGGACCGCCGTGCCGTGCTCGCGGCCGAGATGGTCGGCCGCGAGCAGGGCGAGGGACAGGCGCTGCTGGTCCAGGTGCCAGCACACCGGTGTGCCGGCCTCCGACGCGGTGAAGCCGGAAAGGAAGCCGGGCCGGAAGAGGATCAGCGGACCGTCGCAGGCGTCGATGTCGCTCCAGCGGTGCACCATGCCCGGCCGGATCCACACGGCGCTGCCCTCCCTCAGCCGGTAGTGGTGGAAGTCCGCTTCGTGGCCGCCGGTTCCGGAGCCGATCAGCGCGAACACATGGAAGTCGGGGCGTTGCGGCTGGGTGCGACGGCGCTGGGTGTCCATCGAACGCAGCGCGGCGAAATCCAGGACCTCCACCCCGTACGCCGCTCCCACGGCGGGCAGGTAGCGCAGCTGCCGCACCGCACTGTGTCCGTTTTCCACAACCAACGTGTTCCTTTCCACCAAGGAGCGGACACCTTCTCACCTACGGTCGACTCCGGGCCTGACCAGCAGGTCAGATTACCGGTACAGAGCCGCGGCTGGACGACGGAGTCACTTTCCGCGGCCGACAGGGAAGGCACGAGGATGAAGGAAACAACAATGACCGTTCCCGTGGCGGGCGGGTCGCTCGACGTACGAGTCGGAGGTGACAACGGTCCGGCGCTGGTGTTCGCCCACTACTGGGGCGGCTCCGCCGACACCTGGAACGGTGTGCTCGGCCACCTGCCGCCCGGGCAGGCGACGGTCCGCTTCGACCAGCGCGGCTGGGGCACCTCACGGGCGCTGCCCGGGCCCTATCACCTCGACCAGCTCGCCGACGATCTCGTCCGGGTGATCGAGGCGTGTGTGTCGGGGCCGTTCGTCCTCGTCGGCCACTCGATGGGCGGCAAGGCGAGCCAGCTCGTCGCGGCCCGCCGACCGGTCGGCCTGGCCGGCCTGGTGCTCGTCGCGCCCGCGCCGCCCCGGCCGCCCGCCATGGTGACAGAGGAGTACCGGCAGGGCCTGTCACACGCCTATGACTCGGCCGAGACGGTGGCACACGCCCTCGACCATGTTCTGACCGCCACGCCGCTGCCCGGGACGGTGCGGGCCACCGCGGAGCGCGACAGCCTCGCCGCCGATGCCGAGGCCCGGCAGGAGTGGCCCCTGCACGGAATCGCGCGGGACATCACCGATGCCGCACGGCGTATCGAGGTTCCGGTGACGGTGCTGGCCGCGGAGAACGACGTGGTGGAGCCGCCGCACATCCTGCGCGAACACCTCCTGCCCCACATCCCGCACGCGACCCTGACCACTGTCCCCGACGCCGGCCACCTGCTCCCCGCGGAAGCCCCCGGCGCCGTCGCGAAGGCCCTCGGAGACTTCCTCACGGCCCTTCAGCGCTGACCGGGTCGCTCGGGGAAGCCGGGCCGCGCGGTGTTCTTCGCCGTACCGGCCGTCGCCGCCCGGCTCGTCCGCCGCACCGCGTCCGGGCCGCCCGGGCGCTGTGCCTATTGTGGAGCGATCTTGTGAGACTCGGACGCGTTCGTGAACCTCACCCGCCGCCGACTCGTCATCCAGGGTCGGAGCACCCGGATGTCCTCGCAACGGAGCGGAGGCACCGCGTGTCCAACTGCCCCACGAAGAATGGACAAGCGCACCATGGGTCGACACCGACGAATAACCCAGCCTCCCCGGAACACCCTGGCGACAAGAGCGGCGCTGGCCGCAGGGGTGCTCGTGCCGACGATCGCCTCAGTGGGGTCGGCCCACGCCGCCACCCCGCAGGCGGCGATCTGCACCTCGGACCGGCCGGAACTCGCCCACAAGCTCTCCGAGGACATCAACTCGGCACTGGACGGCTCCGCCGCCACCACGGCGATCAGCCTCCACGACCGCACCACGAACACCACCTGCACACTGGACGCCGACCGGCACTTCGACTCCGCCAGCACGGTCAAGGTGACCGTGCTCAGCACCCTGCTGTGGGACGCGCAGAAGGACGATCGCGCCCTGACGCAGGAGGAGAAGGACCGTGCCACCGCCATGATCACCGAGTCCGACAACGACGCCACCACCGCGTTGTGGAAGCAGCTCGGGGCGGACAAGATCAATGGATTCCTGCAGACCGCGGGGATGACCAACACCGTCCTCGACAGCGAGGGCCACTGGGGGCTCACCCAGATCACCGCGAACGACGAGGAAAAGCTCCTCCAACTGGTGACCCACACCAACCCGGTGCTCAGCGATGACTCCCGCGCCTACATCCTGAAGCTGACGTCCGAGGTCATCCCCTCGCAGCGCTGGGGCACCCCGGCCGGCGCGCCGGGCGACGCACAGGTGCATGTGAAGAACGGCTGGCTGGAGCGGGCCACGAACGGCTGGCGTGTGCACAGCCTCGGCGCCTTCACCGGCGGCGACCACGACTACACGATCACGGTGCTCTCGCAGGACAACGCCACGATGGACGACGGCATCGCCAACATCGAGGGCATCGCCCGCGCGGTCCACGAGAACCTCAACGCGCCGGTGTCCGGCGCTCAGTCGTAAGGCAGCCGCCCCCCGGCCGGGGCCACTTCCCGCGAGCCCCGGCCGGGGCCCGAGTCTGGAGCGGACCTCCCGCCATCTGTTTGTATGTCCTGGACGGAGCCGATTCAGGAGGTGGCGGACACGTGGTGTCCACGGAGAGTGTTCTCACGTTCGCGGCGATGTCGCTCTTGGTGATCGTGATCCCGGGGCCGAGTGTGCTGTTCGTGGTCGGCAGGGCCCTCGCGCACGGCCGCCGCACGGCGCTCGCCACGGTCCTCGGCAACGTGATCGGCTGCTACGCCTTGGTGGTCGCCGTGGCGTGGGGCCTCGGCGCGCTGGTGCAGAGCTCGGTGGCGCTGTTCGTGGGTGTCAAGCTGGCAGGAGCGGCGTATCTCGTCTACCTGGGGGTGCAGGCGTTCCGGCACCGCGGGGAGATGCGCGTGGCGAACATGACCGCCCCGGCCGAAGAGCGGCGCGGTGATCTGCGGTCGATCCTGGACGGCATGGTGGTGGGTGTCACCAACCCGAAGGGCATCGTCTTCTTCGCGGCGGTGCTGCCGCAGTTCGTCGACCACTCGGCGGGGCATCTTCCCGTCCAGATGATGGTGCTGGGCCTGGTCCCGGTCACCATCGGCCTGGTGACGGACACCCTGTGGGGACTGGGCGCCTCGGCCGCCCGCTCCTGGTTCGCCCGCTCGGACCGCCGCCTGTCGATGGTCGGCGGGGCGGGCGGTCTCGCGATGATCGGCCTGGGCGTGACGGTGGCGGCGACCGGCCGCGCCGACTGAGGAGTGCCCGGGGCATCCTCAGGGGGCGAGGCCGACCGGATCCGTCCGCGAAGACCGGATCGACCTGAGTCTGTCGCGCATCGTCTTATGCATGTGCGGGGCACCTCACCCAGTGGCCAATTCGGTTGCCGAGAAACGATCTGGCAGCCTACCGTCGGGTCCATGGCGGACGACGAACCCACCCGCGCGGCACGGTTGCTGGATGCCCAGGCGAAGGCCGTGCGACTGTTCGCGGAGATCGAGCAGCGCGGGCTGGTGGCGCCGGGCGAGGGGGAGCGGGCGGTCAGCGACCGGATCCGCGATCTGGCGAACGAGATGTTCGGCACCACCCGGCACTGGCACAAGCGGATCGTGCGCTCGGGCCCGAACACGCTCCTGCCGTACCGGGAGAACCCGCCGGACCGGGTGATCGGCACGGACGACATCGTGTTCGCCGACCTCGGGCCGATCTTCGAGGAGTACGAGGCCGACTTCGGCCGGACCTTCGTCCTCGGCGAGGACCCCGTCAAGCGGCGGCTGCGGGACGATCTGCCCACGGTCTTCGACGCCGGCAGGCGGTTCTTCGAGAGCGACCCGGAGATCACCGGGAAGCGGCTGCACGCCGAGGTGGAGCGGCTGGCCGCCGAGGCCGGATGGGAGCTGGGCGGCTGGCACGCCGGCCATCTGGTCGGGGAGTTCCCGCACGAGACGATCGAGGGCGCGCACGTGGAGTCGTACATCACGCCCGACAACGACACCCCGCTGCGCCGCACCGACAAGGCCGGACGCCGCTGCCACTGGATCCTGGAGATCCACCTCGTCGACCGGGAACGGGAGTTCGGCGGCTTCTACGAGGAACTGCTCACCCTGGGCTGATCCGCCTGTCCCCGCGCCCGTGGCCGGTCGGCCTGATGTGGGCGGCGGGGCAGCAGTGCCACCGCGAGGGCCGGGACGACGGCGAGAACGAGCCAGGGCGCGGCGGGCGGAAGGCCGAGGTCGAGCAGGGAGCCGGTGGCCGAACTGCCGATGAGGACGATCAGGCCGGCGACGGACGACAGCGCGCCGGTGTAGAGGCCGAGCCGCCCGTCCTCGGCGAGGTCGGGCACCCAGGCGCGGGCGGCCGGGACGACCAGCATCTGGCCGAGGGTGAGCAGCACGACATAGCCCGCGGCGGGCAGCAATGCGACGGTGCCCGTCCAGGCGGCGGGGCGCGCGGCGGCCACCACCGCGAAACCGGCGGCGATGAGAAGCAGTCCGATGGTCATCGAGCGGCGCAGGTCGAGCCGGCTGCCCGCCCAGTGGGTGAGCGGGAGCTGGGCGAAGACGACCAGCAGCGAGGACAGGGCGAACAGCCACGACAGCGGCACCTGGGAGCCCGCCGCCCGCTCCACCTCGGCCGGCAGGGCCAGATAGAGCTGGTTGTAGGCGAGCAGATAGGTGCCGTACGCGCAGCACAGCGCGAGGAATCGCCGGTTGCGCACCATCGCGCGGACGCCGCCCCGCTCCCGGTTACGGACCCGGCCCGGGATGTGCTGCGGCATCAGCCACGCATGCCCGGCGAGGACGAGGAGGAAGACCCCGGCCCCGGCGAGGCACGCGGTGCGGAAGTCCACGCCGAGCAGCAGACCGCCGAGGAGGGGGCCGACGAAGGTACCGGCCTGGCCGGAGACGGTGAACAGGGCCAGGACCCGGGTGCGCGAACCGTGGCCCTCCTCCTCCCAGGCCACCGCCTGCCGGGCCACTTCCGATTCCACCGCGGGGGAGAACAGCGCGGCCGCGAAGCCGATCAGCAGCACCGCGCCGATCACCGCCCAGGTCCGCTCCGCATGGCCGAGCCAGACGAAACCCGCGATCCGCGCGACACACCCGGTCAGCACCACCGGGCGCACACCGTAACGGTCCACCAGCCAGCCGCCGACCACGAACAGCCCCTGCTGGCTGAAGGTCCGCAGACCGAGGACGAATCCGACCATCCACCCCGCCATGCCGATCGCGGTGCCGAGGTATTCGGCGAGGAAGGGCAGGACCGCGAAGAAGCCGATGTTGAAGGCGAGTTGGGTCAGGATCAGCAGCCGCAGAAGCGGAGACAGTTGCTTCCAGGTGCGCTCGCGCGGGGACTTCGGGGGCGGCGCCGTCCGGGCGGCTCGGCCGGCCAGCGCGCGGCGGATCAGCTCCGTCATGGGGCGTCGTCCGGGAGGGATCCGAGGCTGATGCGCATCTCCTGCATCAGCACAGCGTAGGCAACAAGCTCCAGCGCGGAGGCGACCGCCCTGCCCCGGACGGCGTGGCGCCTTCCGGGGCAGCGGCGGCTCGCCCCGCGGGCGATCGCGACGTGCGGTGGATTACGACGTGTGGCGCACGTCTACACCACGCCGTCGATGAACGCCGCGCGGATGCCGTCGACATCGGAGCCGAGCAGGCCCAGCGTCTTCGCCGTGCGGCCGCCGGCCACGAAGTCCTGTCCGCACAGGGGCCCGCTCAGGGCGATGAACGAGTCGGTCAGGGGCACGGAGAGTCCGATCTGCGCGGCCAGCGAACTCCAGATGACCAGTCCGAAGGGGATGTCCTCGGTGAAGTACCGGTGCTTGATCGAGTCGGGTTCGGGGAATGCCTGACGGCCGTAGCCCTGCACGATGCGCTCGACGAAGCTGCCCTCGGACACCTCGTAGGCGGTGTTGAGGAAGTCCCAGAAGCTGGCCGCCTTCACGCCGAGGGCGTCCGCCAGGGCGAGGCGTTCGCGGTCCAGGGCGTCGATGACCTCGGCGATGCGCGGGGTCACCAGGCTGTGCAGCGGATGGCGGTCGGCGTCCTCGACCGTCTTGAAGTTCAGCACCGCCGGCGGAACGTGGTAGATGGGGTTGCAGTTGTTGAGCCCGACGGTCAGCGCGTCCTCATCCGGCACGTACCGGTCGCCGAAGTACGTCCGCAGGATGTCGAGGGCCCGGGGCGTGTCCGCGCTGGGTACGGCGGCCAGCGGGACGGCGTGCTTGATGGCCCCGATGTAGACGTGTGCGGGGCGGCGCAGCCGGCAGGTGTACAGACTGGTCGGCGTCTCCGCGATGAGGCAGGGCTGCCGGCCGGCGAGCGCGAACATGCGCGCGAGCTCGACGCCGCTGCCGAGCACGCCCGGCTGGAACAGGACGAGTTGGTCCGGCTCGAGGACGGACGCGAGTTCCTGGGACAGGTAGGCGTGGGCGAAGGCGGGCACGGCGACGATGACCACCTCGGCGCCGCGGACGGCGTGCGCGAGGTCGGTCGTCAGCACCGAGGGTGTGCCGTGGCCTTCCACGTCGCCGGTCATGTCGATGCCGTCGTTGGCCTTGATCGGCTCAAGGTCGCGGCCCCACCTGTCGAAGATCCGTACGTCGTGTCCGTGGAGGGACATATGACCGGCGATTGCCTGGCCGACGTTTCCTGCGCCAATGATGGCGATGCTGCCCATAGTGCGTGACTCTTCCGTTCTGAAGTGGTGCGGGGGGTTGGGGGACTGAAGCCGTCCTGTCGTGACAGCCGTTCGCGGCTTCTTTCGGTCATCGGGCGCGCGTCGTCCGGCGGGGAGCCGCCGGGACGGGCGGCGGGGGTTCATCTGACGGGCACCCCTGGGCCGAGCGGAATTCCCAGGGCGTACCAGAGGGCGAAGAAGGACGACCACGAGACCAGGACGGCGAGAGCCACGGGGACCGTGAAGGACAGCATGGTTCCGATGCCCGCGCCCTTCCTGAACTGCTGGAGGAATCCCAGGGCCAGGACGAAGTAGGCGTTCATGGGCGTGGTGTTGGTGACCGAGTCCCCGATCATGAAGGAGACCATCGCCGCCTGGGGGGAGAGGCCGATGTACATCGCCAGGGGGACCACGACGGGGGCGAGGATGGACCACATCGCCGAACCGCTGCTGATGATGATGTTCAGCCCGCTGATGGCCAGGATGATCACCAGCAGGATGATCAGGTGCGGCGCGTCCAGGGACTTCAGGAGCCGGGCGCCCTCGACGGTGATCACATTGCTGATGCCGGTCCAGGTGAAGTAGGCGAGGAACTGCGCGACCACGAAGAACAGCACGATCACCGGGACGAAGGACTTCACTCCCTCGGCCATGGCGGAGGGGACGGACGACAGGGAGGGGATCGTGCCCACCTGCCTGCCGTACACGATGCCGAGGATCGCGAACAGCAGCGAGATGAACACGGCGATGTTCACCACGACCACGGACTGCACGATGCTGCCACCCTCGCCGCGGAACGGGGATCCCGGGAGCAGGAGCGCGGACACCGCCAGGACGTAGAGCGCGAGCACCGCGCCGGACAGCCGCATGGCGCGTTTCTCGACGGCGCTCAAGGTGAAGGAGGTGGGAGCCTCACCGGCCGGCCCGCCGTGCTGCGGCGCCTCGCCCTGGGCGGTGGTGTTGAAGAGCCGGTCGGCGGCCGCGTCGTCCTCGGGTGTCGGCACGAACTCGGGCCGCTGGGCCAGGACGCGGTCGACCGTGAGGGCGATGACGGCGGCGAGGAACACCGATGAGACCGCGGTGAAGAAGTAGGTGGCCACCGGAGTGATGACGTAGTCGGGATCGACGGTGTGCGCGGCCTCGGCCGCCAGGGACGACCTGACCGCGTCGGCCGGTGTCACCAGCGGGCTGGCGTTGAAGCCGATGGCCGTCGACGCGTAGGCGACCATCAGGCCGAGCACCGGGCTGCGGCCCACGGTCCGGAAGGCCAGCGCGCCCAGCGGGATCATCACGATGTAGGCCGAGTCGCTCATGATGTGCGCGATCATGGAGCCGAACGCGATGGAGAAGGTCAGCCATCGAACGGGCAGCCGGCCGATCGTGACGCGAAGCAGCGCGGTGAGCAGGCCGCTCTTCTCGGTGACGCTGACGCCGAGAAGCACCACCACCACGACCGACAGCGGCGCGAACCCGGCGAAGTTGTCCAGCGCGGACTCCGCGGCGTACTTGGCTCCCTGCAGCGAGAGCAGGTTCTTGACCGCGACGGAATCGCCTGTCGACGGCAGTGTGACGGACACGCCCACACCGGCCAGCACGGCACTGAGCACACCGAGCAGTGCCACGAAGATCCAGAACAGCCAGAACGGATGCGGAAGCCTGTTTCCCGCGCGCTCCAAGGCACTCAGAGCCCGGAACAACCGGTTCATGGAGCCATCCACGGTCGGACTGCTGCTTCGAAGTTGCGTCATCTGGGGGCCTTATCCGGTCGACGGTGAACGCGGCTCTGGGGTGATGTGTGCTGCTCTGGCTGATGTGCGAGGCCGACTGGGGGGACGTCCGGCACGGGTCGGACACGGCGACTCGTGCCGCCGACTCGTGCAATCCCTGTGATATTTCACAGGGATGATACGCTGCGGAAGGTCGATGTCAACAGGTCGTCGCGCAGGTGGTCGCCGGATGACGAGGGCCGCCACACAGTGCTTGAAGAGGAGCTGTGGTTTGAGTTCGGGATCGTCGATGGCGCAACAGGCGTACGCATCCCTCAAGCGCGACATCATCCGATGCCGCCTCCGCCCCGGCGACGTCATCGTCGAAGCGTGGCTCGCCGAGCGCTACGGGATGAGCAAGACCCCGGTGCGCGAGGCCATCAACGCGCTGCGCAGGGAAGGCCTTGTCGTCGTCGTCCCGCGGCGCGGCACCTTCGTCAAGCCGACGGACCTCGGCGACCTCCAGGACACCTACCGCCTGCGACGGCTCCTCGAACCTGAAGCGGCCGTGCTCGCCTCACAGCGAGCCAGCGCCGAAGACCTGGACCGCCTGGAGGCACTCAGCGCGGCGACCGTGGCGGCGAACACCTCACGCCCCGATCTGAACGAGGCGAACCGGCTGCTGCACGTGGCCATCGCCGAGGTCGCACGCGTGTCGCTGATGATTCCGATGATCAACACGCTGCACGAGGAGATCGAACGCTTCCTCAACCTCCGGGGTGAACTCGGCCGGGCCCCTTACACCAGCGTCAACCACGGGCGGTTGGTCGAGACCATCAGGCGGGGCTCGGAGGAGGAGATCCGGCAGGTCGTCCTCGAAGGCATCGAGCGCTCGCGCCAGTACATGCTGGACACCCTGCTGTCCGGAGGGAACGAGACGAGTGGCGCGGGGAAGCCGGTGTAAGGCTCCTGCCCCCTTGCGCGTCGGCGGCTACGCTCGTTCTCGTGATGAATCGGTGGAAAGGCCACGTCATCCGTCAACCGCTCTGGGGCGCGGTGGAGTTGACCTTCGCATGGCATGCGGTGCTGCTGCTGTTCGCCGAGGTGATCCTGCCCCCGCTGGCGCCCTCCTGGTATCCGGACCTCGGCGCCACCTTGGTCAACGCCGTCTGTGCCGCGGGGGTGTGGTGCGTGCTGTGGCGGTGGGGCTGGCTGCGTGCCTCCGCGGTGGCCGCACTCGGCCGTCCCCACCGCTGGTGGCCGGCCGCGCCGATGCTGCTCATCGCCTGCTCGTACGCCGTGGCCGGCCTCGACGGCGGTGCGACCGTCATCGTCAGCGGCCTGGTCTCGCTGCTGTGGGTCGGCATCAACGAGGAGATCTACAGCCGGGGCCTGGTGCAGCAGGCCCTCAATCCACTCGGTCCGATCCGCGCGGCCCTGGGCGTCGCCGTCTTATTCGGAGCGGGGCATATCCAGAACTTCCTGTTCTTCGGTGACCCGCTCGACGACACGCTGTGGCAGATGCTGTCCGCCGGTCTCTTCGGCTTCACCTGTGCCGGTCTGCGCTACGCGATCGGCTCGGTCTGGCCGATGGTCGTCGTCCATGGCCTCGACGACTTCTTCCAGATCCGCTCGCCGGGCTCGGCGCCGGACTGGTGGCAGGCGAGCGTGCTCGTCTTCCAGGCCGCGTACGGCGTGTGGCTGCTGCGCCGATACGGCGCCGCGGGCGCCCGGTCGTCCGCCGAGGCCGTCCGCTCCAGCATCAGGCCCAGTCCCGCTCCCGGTCCGAGTCCCGGTCCCGGTCCGAGCCCCAGTCCCCGCCCCGACGAGCGTCCCGAGGGTGACAGTCAGGCGAGAGCCTGAAATCCATTCGCCACTGCTCGCCCCGCCCGATAGGTTCCCGAGCGTCCTCACTGCGGGGAGCCTCCGAGATCTGCGTGCGGCCACCCCGGCAGTTCCCACGCTGAGAGTAGGTTTCGTCAATGGCATGTCGTATCAGTGAGCTCGTGCTCGGTTGCCGCGACCCCGAGGTGCTGGCGCGGTTCTGGTGCGAGGTCCTGGACTTCGTGGTGCTCCATCGCGAGGACGACGGAACCCTCGAAATCGGGCCGCGCGAAGGGTTCGGCGGCCCGCAGGCGACGATCATCCTCAGCCGCAGGGACGAGCCGGAGCCCGGGAAGTCCCGGCTGCACATCGACGTCAACGCCACCGACCGTGATCAGGACGCCGAGCTCGAACGCCTCCTGAAGCTCGGTGCGCGCCGGGCCGACATCGGCCAGACCGGGGAGGAGCAGTGGCACGTCCTCGCCGACCCCGAGGGCAATGAGTTCTGCCTGCTCAAGGCCCGCCTCGCGCCCCTGTGACGACCCTCGTCGTCAGCTGATATCCATCAGCCCCACCGCCCGGCCCGCCGAGTCCCAGGCGACCTCCTGGATCCGCGCCACGGCATCGCGGTTCAGTGGCCCGAAGACATGGGGAAACAGGGTGTTCTCGGCGACGCCGGGCGGCGGGGCGGGGTCCGCGGCTTCCCATTCACATTTCGCGGTGAGCCGGTCCTCGTCGAGAAGCAGCGCCAGCAGCGGCCTCGGCGCATCGCGGTAGAAGGCGTTGACGACGGCCAGCGTGGTCTCCTCGTCGGGAGAGCAGTGGATGAAACCGTCCTCCGTGAGGGAGGCGGGGCGATAGGGGCGGTCGGGAGCAGCGTTCCACTCGGCAAGCGGTACGACGTGGTAGATCATGACTCGATTAAACCGCCGTCATCTGCCGCAGGGTGAGAGAACGATCGGCTCGCTCGCTAGCGCAGTCCCGGCTTCGGCGGCGGTGCCACGTCCTTCGGGTCCGGGTATTCCGGGTCTTCCCGGCAGTCCAACTGTGACGTGATCTTCTTCGCCGAGGCGATGAGCAGTTTGGCGTGGGAGTGGTCGCTGATGGTGAAGTAGTCGCGCATGGCGAACTCCAGGGACCGAGTGCCTCCCGATTCCGTCCCGCCGCCGCTGCCGAGGTCACACGAGACGAGAAGCCTGCCGGCGTCCTCCGGGCCGACGGTGGTCGTGTAGTGCACCGACCGGCCCGACGGGGGTGCGTCGGGAGTCCACGCCGCGGTGAGGGCGAGCAGTTCCTTCCCCTCGGCCTTGTCCGTCAAGGTACAGAGGTCCTCGGGCGTGCCTCTCCTGGCCGACTCCTCCCGCAGCGCCTTCGCCACCTGACCGGTGCTCTCGGTCCTGACCGGATAGACCTCGCTGGGCCCGTTCGGCTCCCGGGCCTCCTTCGCGACGGCCTCGTCGAACAGGCCATCACAGGCCTGGGCGACAGGGATGAGCCCGGCGCCGGCGGTCGGCTTGGAGGCCGACTTCGAGGTGGGCTTCGAAGCCCCGGATTCGCCGCCGCCACCGCCACAGCCCGCCACGGCGATGACGGACGTACAGGCCAGGGCTGCCAGTCGCCCCAGAGTCAGGCGAAACTTGCGGTGCACGATCTCTCCCGTCGCTCCCTCAACTGCCGCTCCCGGACAGCCGGACGTCATCGACGCCACGTACCTGGTCTGCAGCCGACATCACCGGCCCCCAACGGGCGGGAACCCATGACGCATCCGCCACGACTACTGATCCGGGGCAACCCGTGTATCCAGTGGATCCAGGAGAGTTTCGATGCGTTCTCGTGTGTGGTGGGGTACGACGGCCGCGGTGCTGTGCGGCCTCCTCGTGGCGGGCTGCGGCGACGGAGGCGGCAGTGGCGGCGGTGACCAGGCGGGCCCCGCCGGCGAGACGTCGGCCACCGGCGACTACCCGGTCACCGTCACCGATTGCACGGGCGCCAAGGCCACGTTCTCCCAGGCCCCCGAGAGGATCGTCACCAGTAACGCCTCCAGCCTGGAACTGCTGCTCCGCCTCGGCGCCGGTGACCACGTCATCGGCACCGGCTTCCCGCCCGGCAAGGGCACCCTGCCCGGTGAACTCGATGCGCGGGCACGGAAGGTGAAGGTGCTCGGCCAATCCATGATCCCGAAGGAGAAGCTCCTGGGCTCCGGCGCGGATCTGTACATCGACACCTTCGCCTCGATGAACATGGGCGGTGGCATGGGCGACGCGCCCACCGAGGAGGAGTTCAAGGCGGCCGGGATCAAGCACATCTACCTCAAGTCCACCGCCTGTGCGGCGCGGAACAAACGCCCGGTGACCGACCTGTCCGCGGTGGAGGCCGACATCACCTCCCTCGGCGCGGTCACCGGCACCGGCGCGAAGGCGAAGGCACTCGTCGACGGCATGAAGAAGAAGGTGGACACCGTCCGGAAGGCGGTCGGCAGGACGGCGGAGGACAAGCGGCCGACGTACTTCTTCTTCGACTACGACGCCGGCACCAAGCAACCCACCGTCGTCTGCAACCGCCAGGTCGCCAACGCGGTGATCACTCTGGCCGGTGCCCGCAATGTCTTCGCCGACTGCGACGGCGACTACCAGCAGGTCGGCTGGGAGGACGTCATCTCCAGGAACCCGGACTGGATCCAGCTGGGCGTCCGCGATCGGGGCAGCGAGGCGGCGAACGAGAAGGCGTTCGACGAGGCGCGGACGTGGCTGAAGTCGAACCCCGCCACCAAGGGCCTGAAGGCCGTCAAGGAGGGCCACTTCCTGCGCATCGGCTCCGAGCGGACCACCATCGCCGGAGTCGAGAACGCCGACACCGTCCAGGAGATCGCCAAGGCCCTCCACCCGGGCAAGGTCGGCTGATGGTGCTCGACGCCACGGTGCGGGCGAAGGGCACCGATGGCGCTGTGCGCACGCGGCGTTCCGTGCCCGCCGGGCCGCTGGCGCTGCTCCTGGCGGTCGCGTTGCTCGCGGCCCTCACGGCGGCGGTCGCCAGGGGGTCCACGTCGATCCCGCCCGGCGAGGTGTGGAGCGTGGTCTGGCGCAGACTGTCCGGCGAAGCCCCCCGGCCCGGCACCAACGACCTGATCGTCTGGCAACTGCGCCTGCCCCGCGCCCTGCTGGCGGCTCTGGTGGGTGCCGGGCTCGGCCTGGTCGGTACGGCCATGCAGGCCCTCGTCCGCAACCCGCTGGCCGACCCGTACTTCCTGGGCGTCTCCAACGGCGCCTCCCTCGGCGCCGTCGCCGCCATCGTGCTCAGCCTTGGCACCGGGGGAGTGCTGGGCCTCGGTCTGTCCGGTGCCGCTTTCGCGGGAGCCCTGGCCACCTTCGCCCTCGTCTGGGCGGTGGCCCGGCGCGGCGGGGGATTCGCGCCGCTCAGGCTGGTGCTCGCCGGGGTGGCCATCGGGCAGTTCCTGTCCGGCTTCACCAGCTACCTCGTCCTCCAGGCCGGGGACGAGCAGCAGACCCACAGTGTGCTGTTCTGGCTGATGGGCAGCCTGAGCGGCGCGACCTGGCCACTGCTGGCCGCCCCGGCGGTGGCGGTTCCGGTGGTCCTGCTGCTGTTGCAGGCCCGGGCCCGGGGCCTGAACGCGCTGCTGATGGGCGATGAGACGGCGGCCGGGCTCGGCATCGACGTCGTACGGCTGCGCCGTGAGCTGTTCGCGGTCACCAGCCTGCTCACCGGCGTCCTCGTCGCGGTCTCCGGGGCCATCGCCTTCGTCGCCCTCATGGTCCCCCACGTCTGCCGCCTGGTCGTCGGCGGCGACCACCGCCGTCTGCTGCCCGTGTCGGCGCTCTTCGGCGCGCTGCTGCTGGTGGTGGTCGACATCGTGTGCCGCACGGCCATGGACACGCAGGAGTTGCCGGTCGGGGTCGTCACCTCGCTGATCGGCGCTCCGGCGCTGCTGTATCTGCTGGACCGGCGCTTGGGGAGCGGGAGTTGAGGATCGACATCGAGGACCTGCGGGTCGCGTACGCCGGGCGTACGGTCGTGGCCGATGCCCACCTCATCGCGGCCGAAGGCGAGATCACCGGCCTGGTGGGGCCCAACGGCAGTGGCAAGTCCACTCTCCTGCGGACCGTGTACCGGCATCTGAAACCCGCCGCCGGACGTGTTCTGCTCGACGGTACCGACCTCCGCGCGCTGAGCCCCGCGCGGTCGGCCCGGCACGTCGCCGCGCTCCCGCAGGAGCGGGGCGGCGATTTCGAGCTGACCGTACGCGAGGTGGTCGCCATGGGCCGCACCCCCTACAAGCGGGCGTTCGCCGGGGAGGACGCCGCCGACCGGGACATCGTCGCGTGCTCTCTCGCGGACGTCGGCATGGCGGACCACGCCGACCGCGGCTTCACCGAGCTGTCCGGCGGCGAGCGCCAACGCGTGTTGCTTGCCCGCGCGTTCGCCCAGCGGACGCACGTCCTGGTCCTGGACGAGCCGACGAACCACCTCGACGTCCGCCACCAGGTCGAACTCCTCGCCCTGCTGCGCGGCCGCCGCCGTACGACCCTGGTGTCGCTGCATGACCTCAACGCCGCCGCCTCCGTGTGCGACCGGCTGCACGTCCTGCACGAAGGCCGCGTGGTGGCCTCCGGAACGCCCCGCGAGGTGCTGCGCCCGGCCCTGCTGGCCGAGGTGTTCGGCGTGCGCGCGGCCGTGGTCGAGCACCCGCTGACCGGGGACCCGCTGATCGCCTTCGACCACCGGCAACCGGCGGACGGGCGGGAGGGACCGGAAGCGGCCGACCCGGCGGACGAGCACCGAGGGCAACCCGTCAGCCCCTCCTGAATTCCAGCCGTTTTTCCTGATACATCCGGGAACTCACCCCGCGGTTCGCCCGACTTCTAGAGCGAGGCCGTCGCTCGGCGGCCGGTCTGCCGGAAGGACCAGAGGGAGGGGTGTATGACCGACGACGCGTCCGGTGCGGATCAGCCCGGGGACGTACCCGAGCGGCCGGTGGATCCACCCGAAGTCCACGACCGCTGGCTCCTGGTGGCCGTGGCGGGCGCGCTGGCGTTCGTGGCGATGCTCGACATGAACATCGTCAACGTGGCGCTCGCGGACATCTCCCAGGGCCTGCGGGTGCCGGCGGCGACAGCCCAATGGGCGGTTCTGGGCTATCAACTCCCCGTCGCCGCCCTCCTGTTGCCCGTCGGCCGCTGGCTCGACGGCGTGGGCACCCGCCCCGCGCTGCTGGCCGCGACCGGCGGCTTCGCGCTGTGCAGCGCGCTTGCCGCCGCGTCTCCCTGGGCCGCCTGGCTGATCGCCGCCCGCATCGGACAGGGCGCGTGCGGCGCCGTGCTGTTCGTGTTGATGCCGGTGCTGGCGATCCGCTCCGTGCGGCCCGGGCTGCGCGGGCGGGCGATGAGCGTGCCCGCGACCCTCGGCCCCCTGGGCGCCGTCACCGGACCGGCGGTCGGCGGTCTGCTCCTGGACCAGCTCGGCTGGCGCTGGATCTTCCTGGTCAAGATCCCGTTCTGTCTGCTGGCGCTGGCCGTGGTGTGGCGGACGATGCCCCGGGACGGCCGTCTGCGCGGCGCGGACCGGCGCTTCCTCGCCGACACCGCCCTGATGGCCACCGGAGTAACGATCCTGCTGCTGGCCCTGACCCTGGCCTCCGACACCCCCGCCTGGCTGCCGCTCGCCCTCGTCGCCGCACCGCCGCTGTGGTGGTGGCTGCGGGGTCCGGGCGGCCGTCCGGTGGCCGGTGTACTGCGGGCGGCGGGGCTGCTGCGGGCGCACGGCGCGGTGCTGGCGCTGGCGGTGGGTTTCGCCGCCATGCACTACGTGGTCGCCCTGCACCTCCAGCGCGACGAGGACGTCAGCGCGACCACCACCGGCCTGACGGTGCTCGCCTTCCCCCTCGGCATGGGGCTGGCGGGCCCGCTCGGCGGACGGCTCGCCGACCGCTACGGGGCCCGGCCCGTCGCGGTCACCGGCGCCGCGCTCACCGCCGTCGGCCTGTGGCTGCTCGTCCCGCTGGGCGACGGCTGGTCCCCTCCCGACGTGGCCTGGCGGCTCGCCCTGGCCGGACTCGGCATGGGGCTGAACGGCGGCCCGGCCCAGGCCCTGGTTATGGGCGCCGCCCCGCCGGGCCGCGCCGCCACGGTCGGCTCGACCGTCCAGCTCGCCCGCGGCCTCGGCTTCACGCTCGGACCGGCGCTGGCCACGGCGGCCTGGGGACTGGCGGGCCCGGACGACGGCGTACGGGCGGGTCTGGCCCTCGCCGCCCTCGCCGCCTGCCTCGCCGTACCGCTGCTCGCCCGGCCCGCTCGCGGTCCCGCGAACCGCACCGAGAAGACCACCGAAGCGGCGCCCGCCGCACCCCGCTGAGCCCCCACCTCACCGGACGCGGCGCCCCGCCGCACCCCCCTGAGCCCCCACCTCACCGTCACCGAGGAGTCGCACCCATGTGCGGAATCACCGGCTGGGTCTCCTTCCACCAGGACCCCCGCACCCTGGCCCCGGTCATCGAGGCCATGACCGCCACCCTGACCCCCCGCGGCCCCGACGCGGGCGGAGTCTGGCTCGGCCGGCGCGCCGCGATCGGCCACCGCCGCCTGGCCGTCCTCGACATCGCCGGTGGCGTCCAGCCGATGACCGACCGGCCCGACGCCCCGACCACCGTGCTCAGCTACAGCGGCGAGATCTACAACCACCATGAACTCCGCGCACAACTGAAGGGCCTGGGACACGAGTTCCGCACCCGCAGCGACACCGAGGTGGTGCTGCGCGGCTACGCCGAGTGGGGCGAGGAGGTGGCCGGCCACCTGGACGGCATGTTCGCGTTCGCCGTCTGGGACGAGCGGGCGCAGCGGCTGCTCCTGGTCCGCGACCGGCTCGGCGTCAAGCCCCTGTTCTGGGCGGAGGTGGACGGCGGTCTGGCCTTCGCCTCCGAACCCAAGGCGCTCTTCGCCCACCCGGAGATCCGGCCCCGGGTGGACGCGGACGGGCTGCGCGAGGCGTACAGCCTGCTCTTCACCACCGGTCCGACGGTCTGGTCAGGTGTGCGGGAGGTCGAGCCCGGCGGTCTGCTCCTCCTGGACCGGGACGGCATCCGGGAGCGCCGCTACTGGCGGCTGGAGGCCGATGCCCACCCGGACGACCGGGACGCCACCGTGACCCGCGTGCACGACCTGGTGAGCGCCGCCGCCCGCGCTCAGCTGGAGGCCGACGTCCCCCTGTGCTCCCTGCTGTCGGGCGGCATCGACTCCACCGTGCTGACCGCCCTGCTCGCCGACGAACTGCGGCTGCGCGAGGGCCCGGGCGCCCGGATCCGCTCCTACGCCGTCGACTACAGCGACCAGGCCGAGAGCTTCACCGGTGATGTTCTGCGCACCGGCCACGACACCCCGTACGCCATGGAAGCGGGCGCGTTCATCGGCACCGACCACAGCACGGTGGTGCTGGACCCGCGTGCCCTGCTCGACCCCGAGCACCGCAAGGCCGTGGTCGTGGCCCGCGACTCGCCGATCGGCGTCGGCGACATGGACACCTCGCTCTACCTCCTCTTCGGGGAGATCCGGAAACACTCCACCGTCGCCCTGTCCGGCGAGGCGGCCGACGAGGTCTTCGGCGGCTACCCCTGGTTCCACAGCCCCAAGGCGCTCGCCGCGCCCACATTCCCCTGGCTGCTGGTGACCGGCGACGAGGCCGCGATGCCGCTCAACCCCGAACTGGACCTGCGCATCGGCGAGTTCCGCGAGGACACCTATCGCACCGCCCTGGCCGCCGTACCGCATCTCGACGGCGAGACGCCCACCGAACACCGGCAGCGCGAGCTGCAGCACCTCTCGCTCACCCGCTGGCTGCGTCAACTCCTCCACCGCAAGGACCGGTTGAGCATGGCACAGGGCCTGGAAGTGCGCGTCCCCTACTGCGATCACCGGCTCGTCGAGTACGCCTTCACCACCCCCTGGGCCCTGAAGAACTTCGACGGCCGGGAGAAGAGCCTGCTGCGCGCGGCGGGCACCGGACTGGCCCCCGACTCGGTGCTGCACCGCCCCAAGAACCACTACCCGGCCACCCACCACCCCGACTACAACCGCGGCCTGCAGAACCTGGCCCGCGATGCTCTCGCCGACGACACCGTCCGCTCCCTCGCCGACGAGACCCGCCTCAAACCCTGCCTCGACACCCCGCCCGGCCAACTGGAGTGGGGCCACCGCCTCCGCCTCGAACGCGTCGTCGACCTCGCCCTGTGGCTGGACCACCACCAGCCCGAACTCGCCCTCTGAGGAGCACCTTCCATGACCCTCCAGGAATCCGGGACGGCCCCCGAGGCCCTGCCCGAGCCCGTGCCGCTGATGGGCTGCCCCTACAAGAGCAACCCGTACCCCCTCTACGAGCGGATGCGCGAGACCGGCCCGGTCCACCGCGTCCTATTTCCCAGCGGCGTCCACGCCTGGCTCGTCACCGGCTACGACGCCGCGCACTCCGCACTGGGTGACGACCGCCTCGGCAAGAACCACGACCGGGGCAACGACCGCTGGCGCGCCCGCGCCTCGATCATGCCCGAGCCCCAGCACTCCCAGCTCCAGGCCCACCTCCTCCACCAGGATCCGCCGGCCCACACCCGCATGCGGCGCTTCGTCACCGACGCCTTCACCCCGCGCCGCATCGAGCATCTGAGGCCCCGTTTCCAGGAGCTGGCCGACGCCCTCGTGGACGCCCTCCCGGAAACCGGCCCCGCGGACCTCGTCACCGGCTTCGCCGCCCGCTTCCCCTTCCAGGTCCTCGCCGAAGTCATCGGGCTGCCAACGGAGTTGGCGGCCCGCTTCGACCGCGACTGGGGCAAGGTCGTCCAGCCGGTCGGACCGACCGACCCGGGACGCCCGCTGTACGAGGCCCGCCTGCACGGGCTGCAGAGCTACATAGCCGAGGTCGTCGCCCATAAGCGCGAACACGTCGTCGCCCATAAGCGCGAACACGGGGAGGACGATCTGCTCAGCCGCCTGGTCGTGGCCCGTGACCGCCGCGAACTCTCCCAGGAGGAGCTGGACTCGATGATCTTCCAGCTCCTGGTGGCGGGCCAGGAGCCGGTCACCAACCAGATCACCACCGCCCTGATCGCCCTCTTCCGCCACCCCGCCGAACTCGCCCGGCTGCGCGACAACCCGGAGCTGATGCCCCGCGCCGTCGACGAACTCCTCCGCTACGACAGTGCCTTCGAGCTGACCACCTGGCGCTTCTTCGACCAGGACAGCGAGCTGCACGGCACGGACGTCCCGGCCGGGGACTCGGTGATCGTCTCCCTGTGCGCGGCCAACCGCGACCCGCGCCGCTTCCCCGACCCCGACACCCTCGACCTGGACCGCTCACCCAACCCCCACCTGGCCTTCGGCCACGGCATCCACTTCTGCCCCGGCGCGGCACTGGCCCGCGCCGAACTCCAGATCGCCCTGGGCACCCTCCTGGCCCGCCTCCCCGGACCGCACCTGGCCATCGAGGACGGGGACATCGAGTGGATCCCGGCCGTCCTCGGCCGGGGGACCAACGACCTGCCCGTCGGCTACGACCGACGCGTCTGACCCGACGCCTTCGACCGCAGACCCCCCATCCGGCGCACGGGGCCGGTCCCGCGCGCCATCCGTGTGCGGACCGCACCCCGGCCGACCACCCGCACCCCATCCGCCGGCGCCCGGCGTGCCACGCCGAGGCGCCATACGGCCATGCCCGCATGCCCCGCGTTGCGCACACCTTCACGGAGGACCACCCCTCATGCCGCTGACGACCGCACCGGACACCCGCCCCACGAGCAGCATGAGCGCCGCCATCCTGGACCTGCTGCTGCCGTACCACCGCACGACCGACCCCGCGCCCGCGGTGGCCGGGGCGTTCGCACACCAGCTGCGCCAGATCGCCGGGTTCGTACGCGCCGGAGAACCCGTGGTCTTCACCCTCCCCGGCTTCCCCTGCAAGTCCCCCAACCCCGCCAAGGTCCTCGGCCACCTCCCCGACCAGGGCGAACGCCTCTCCCTCGGCTTTCTGAACACCCTGTGCGAGGCGATCGAGCGGGTCCACCCGCCGGGCGCCCGCGTGATCATCTGCTCCGACGGCCATGTCTTCGGCGATCTGATCCGCGTCCCGGACGACCACATAGACGCCTACGCGGACGGACTCAGATGCCTCATCCGGGAGTCCGGCCTGCACCGCCTCTCCGTCTTCGACCTGCGCGACGTCCTGGGCGACCTGCCCCACGACACCAAGCGCGCCCAGGTGCACGAGCGGTACGCCCCCACCCTTGAGGCGCTGCGGGCCGAGGTCCGCTCGGAGGACCACACCCTCGCCCTGTACCGGGGCATCACCCGGTTCCTCGTCGACGACACCGCCGGCTTCACCGGCACCCGCTCCGCCCTCCAACGCACCTGCCGCACACGTGCCTACGGCGTCATCCAGCGCAGCAGAGCCTGGGGCGACCTGATCGCCGAGCACCACCCCGGCTCCGTACGGCTGTCCATCCACCCCCAGCCCATCGGCGCCCCCAAGTTCGGCATCCGCCTCCTCGACGCCGCCGACGTCTGGACCACCCCCTGGCACTCGGCCGCCCTGCACCGCACCGACGGCACCTGGACGCTCATGCCCCGCGCCCGCGCGGAGCGGCTCGGCCGTCTCGTCCACCGTGACGGCCGACCGAGCCACTATGAACAGGGCTGAGCAGGACCCGCGCCCGCCGGGCGAGCCTGGTGTCGTGACGCGCGTCACGGCCAGGCGTCGGAACTCGGCTGTCGGTCGTCCCGACTCCTCTACCGGTACGGCCCAATCCGCTGAAGCCGTACGGAGCGATCGGGAGTTTCCTCATATGGCGCAGCCCCGCCCCTCCGCCCGCCGGACGCCCGGTGCGTTCCTGTCCAGGGCACTGCCCCCGCCGGCGCTGTGCGGATTCCTTCTGCTGCTGGTGTTGGCGTTCGCCGTTTCCTATGCCGTCGGCGCGGGCGCCGGGCCCGTCGCCCCCGGTATGCACGGCACCGGCACGACAGACGGCGGCTCAGGAGACGGGCAGGGCGGCGGAATGGACATGGGAGACATGGACCAGGGGAGTGGGCACTGATGGCCGGCGAACCGGCGGCGGTGGCCGTCGTGACCGACCTCGCCATCGGCGGCATGACCTGCGCGGCCTGTGTGAAGCGTGTCGAGAAGAAGCTGGCCAGGCTGGACGGGGTCACGGCCGGCGTGAACCTCGCCACCGGCCGGGCACGGGTGACCCACCCGCCCGAGGTCGGCCCGGACCAGCTGATCGCCACCGTCGAGCAGGCCGGCTACACCGCCGCGCTGCCCGAGCCGCCCACGAAGGAACGGCGCGAGGACGGGGACGAGGCGCAGGGCGCCCGCCAGGAGCGCGACCGGCTGGTGATCACGGCCTTGCTCGCGGTCCCGGTGCTGGTCCTGTCGATGGTTCCCGGTCTGCAGTTCCGCAACTGGCAGTGGCTGTGCTTCGTGCTCGCCGCCCCCGTCGCCGTCTGGGGAGCCTGGCCCTTCCACCTGCGGGCGGCGCGCGGCCTGCGCCACTCGGCGGCGACCATGGACACCCTGGTCTCGCTGGGTGTCGCGGCCTCCTTCGCCTGGTCCTCCTACGCGCTGTTCTTCGGCGGGGCCGGCGGTTCCGGTATGCGGATGCCCTTCAGCCTGGTGCCCGCCGCCTCGGACGGCGTCGCCGATATCTATCTGGAAGCCGCCGTCGGTGTACCGCTGTTCGTCCTCGCCGGCCGCTTCCTGGAGACCCGGGCCCGGCGGGGGACCGGCGCGGCACTGTGCGCCCTGGCCCGGCTGGCCGCCAAGGAGGTGTCGGTACGCGACGGCGACGGCGAGCGCCTGGTCCCGATCGAGGAGCTGCGGGTCGGGCAGGTCTTCGTCGTCCGGCCCGGGGAGCGTCTGGCCACCGACGGCACGGTGGTGGAGGGCAGCTCGGCCGTCGATCTCTCCCTGGTCACCGGGGAGAGCGAGCCGGTGGAAGTCGGCCCCGGCACGCCCGTGATCGGCGGTGCCGTCAACGCGGGGGGCCTGCTCCTGGTACGGGCCTCCGCGGTGGGTGCCGATACACAACTGTCCCGGATCACCCGGCTGGTGACCGAGGCCCAGGCGGGCAAGGCACGGGCCCAGCGGCTCGCCGACAAGGCCGCGGGCGTCTTCGTCCCGGTCGTGCTCACCCTGGCCGTCACGGTCCTCGGATTCTGGCTCGGGGCCGGCGCCGAGCCGCAGGCCGCGATCACCGCGAGCGTGGCCGTCCTGGTCGTGGCGTGCCCCTGCGCGCTGGGCCTGGCGACCCCCACCGCGCTGATGGCGGCGACCGGCCGGGGCGCCCAACTGGGCGTCCTGGTCAGCGGACCGCGGGCGCTGGAGGGGCTGCGGCACCTCGACGCCGTCGTCCTGGACAAGACCGGCACCCTCACCACCGGGCAGATGAGCGTCGCCCGGGTCACCGCCGTGCCGGGCGGACTCGGCGAGGCGGAACTGGTCCGGCTGGCGGCCGCCGTCGAACAGGGATCGGAGCACCCGCTGGGGCGTGCCATCGCCACCCATGCCCGGCGCACCGATCCCGGAGAGCCGCTCCCGGCCGTGGCCGACTTCGTCGCGCTGCCGGGGAAGGGCGTACGCGGGCGGGTGGCGGGCCGGCTGATCGAGGTCCTGGCTCCGGACGACGCGTTGCCCCCGGCACTGGCTCAGGCACTGTCGGCCTCCGAGACCGCCGCCCGCACACCGGTCGTGGTTCGCGTCGACGGCGAGCCCGAAGCCCTGATCGAGGTCGGAGACGTACTGCGGCCGGGAAGCTACCGGGCCGTGGAGCGGCTCCGCCGCCTGGGCGTGCGACCGGTGCTCGCCACCGGCGACCGCGAGGCGCCCGCCCGGGCCGTCGCCGCCGACCTCCGTATCGAGGAGGTGCACGCCCGGTGCACCCCGGAGGACAAGGCCGCCCTCGTCCGCGAGCTGCGGGAGCAGGGCTGCCGGGTCGCCGTCGTCGGTGACGGGGTCAACGACGCGGCCGCCCTGGCCGGCGCCGACCTCGGCATCGCCATGGGCACGGGCACGGATGTGGCGATCGGGGCGGCCGATGTGACGCTGGTACGCGGTGACATCGAGACCCTGGCGGACGCGGTACGCCTCGCCCGCAGTGCGCTCGGCACGATCCGCGCCAATCTGCTCTGGGCGTTCGGCTACAACGTCGTGACCGTACCGCTGGCCATGGTCGGTCTGCTCAATCCCATGCCGGCGGCGGCCGCGATGTCGGTCAGTTCGCTGCTCGTGGTCGGCAACAGCCTGCGGCTGCGCGCCTGGCAGCCGTCGCCGACCGGCCCACGCCCCGCCCGGCCCGCCGCGACTTCCGCCCGGAAGCCACTGTGACGCCCATGTACGCCGCCGGGAGACTGCCCGCCCGCGGCTGCGACCCCACACCGAGGTGGAGACCCGCCCGATGACGACCCCCTCCTGGACGCCCACCCGCCGTCGCCTCACGGACTCCCTGCGGGCCGCGGCCGCCCCGTTCTGCGCTTGTGTCCTCGCCCTGGGCGGCCTCGCCACCTGGACCGCCTCGGGCAACGCGGGCAGGCCCCCGCGTATCGGCGTCACCGACGCACAGCTCTTCCTGCCCGCCCCGGGAGTGCCCCGGACCGCCGCGTTCTTCCGCGTCACCAACACGGGCGGGGTGCGGGACCGGTTGGTCGAGGTGACCTCCGCCGCGGTCGCCGAGGGGATCTCGCTCAGCCGTCACCGGATGACCGGGAGGGGAGCCGCCTCCCGGCAGGTCGCGGACTCCCTGCCGGTTCCGGCGGGCGGCACGCTCGACATGTCACCGTTCACCAGCGATGTGACCGTCCCGGCCACGGCCCGCTGGCGGGCCGGAGACCTGGTGCCCTTCACTCTCCGCTTCGAACACAGCGGACGTGTCGAGACCAAGGCCGTCGTCGTCCGCCCCGGCGACAGGTGATCACGCCCGGGCGGCACCCGGTTCGTCATGCGCGGCCAGACCCTTACCGGACACCTGACCGGCAGCGCCCGCGAGACGGAGGAAACCATGGAGTTCGCCGTCACCCGACACCGTCGTCCAGGACACCCACACCCGGCGGCTGCCCGGCAACCTGGCCGACGGCAGGCGTCGACCGACCCGGCGACCGCGCACGCCGGACACATCGAAGGCGCCCTCGCCTCCGCGGAACGCGCGGCCCATGGCCTACTGGCCGCGACGCGCGCCACCGGCCGCCACTGCGTGAGCGCTACGAGCTGACCGGGGTGCGGAACCCGCGAAACGTCACCGGCTTGCGGGTCTCGAAGCCCAGCCGTTCGTACAGCGCGATGGCGCCCGTGTTGGTGTCGGCCGCATGCAGGAAGGGACGCTCGTCCCGGGACACGATGCGCGCGGCGAGCGCGCCGACCAGGCGGGCGGCATAGCCCCGCCCACGGGCTTCGGGTGCGGTGCAGACCGCGCTGATCTCGGTCCATCCCGGGGGCCGCAGCCGTTCCCCCGCCATCGCCACCAGCGTGCCGTTGTCGCGGATCCCGAGATAGGTGCCGAGTTCGACGGTGCGCGCCCAGAACGGCCCCGGCTGTGTCCGCCCGGCCAGGTCGAGCATCTCGGGCACATCGCCCGGGCCCAGTTCGACCATCCCCGTACGGGCCTCGGCCTGGGAAGGGACACGCGAGCCGGCGCCCGCCCAGACCATCTGACGCCCTTCGAGGACGAAGACGGGTTCCCAGTGCGGCGGCGGGATCGACGGGCAGGTGAACATGTCCGCGAACCCGCCCGGCCCCAGCAGCCGGGCCATGTCGGCCCACTCGGCCGAGCCCGCCTCGGCGGGCACCGCGGAGAACGTCGCGACTCCCGGCAGATAGCTGACGGCCCCGCCGCGTCCGCGGGCCAGATGCGCGTGGTGCCCCCGGAGCGACGCGCCCACCGGGTCGTCGAGTACGACAGCGTTGCCGCCCACCATGGTGCGGTGCCTTTCGTGTTGAGGGTGAGGTGGCGCGCTGCCGTGCGCCGCGACCCCTGGGGGGCGCGGTCGGTGCGACGGAGCCACGCTGATCACCTGTCCGCGATCGGACTCTAGTAGGGCCGGGCGGCACGCCTGGCATGTGGGTCGGCCTTCGTACGTCGGCGCCGGGCCGACGGCGGACGGCGGGTCACCCGCGTATCAGCGATGCGAGGATGTCGATCGCGGTGGGAATCGCCTGCTCCGCGATGTCGAAGGTCTCGCTGTGATGGGGCCCGGGGCTGCCCGCTCCCACCATCAGATAGGCACCCTTGCCCCCGCGTCGCTGGACATGCCTGATGAGGAGGTTGGCGTCATCGCTTCCCGCGAGCGCCTGGGTCCTGATGACCTCGGTGACATCGTCATGGGCGGTGGCCGCCTCGACGATGCGGTCGATCATGTCGTCGTCCGGTGCGAGGGTGGCGGATTGACCCATCACCGCGACGTTCGCCCGGACCCCCTGCGCCAGGCTCGTCCCCTCCACGATGGATCGGACCCGGTCGACCAGCTCATCGACGACCTCGTCATCGGTCGCACGAGCCTCGCAGGTCATCACCGCGGACGAGGGCACGATGTTCACCCCGTCGCCGGCGACGAGCGTGCCGACATTGAGACGCGTGTCCGCGGAGCCGAAGCGCGGGAGCCCCATGATGCCCAGTGCGGCCATCGCTGCCGCGAGCAGTGCGTTGCGGCCGGCTTCCGGTGCGCCGGCCGCGTGCGAGGCCTTGCCCTCGAAGTCGACCTTCAGCTTGCGGGTTGCCAGACCACCGGTGAAGCTCCCCACGACACCGCCGACGGCCATGTCTCCCGCCATGTGGACCGCGAGCATGGTGTCGATCTCGTCGGCCACCCCGGCGTCGATCATCGTCTGTGCTCCCCGGACTCCCTCTTCGGCAGGCTGGAACATGACCCGGAGTGTCCCCGCGAAGTCACGGTCCGACAGCCGGTGGAGCAAGCCGACGCCGATGGTGGCGTGGGCGTCATGGCCGCACGCGTGCATCGCGCCGTTCGTCGAGGCGAAGCCGTTCGCCACCGGGAAATGGCCGGCATCGGCCGATTCGCGCATCGGCAGTGCGTCGATGTCGACGCGAAGCCCCCATCGCGGCCCGGGACCGGCCACGCCCACGAGATCAACGACCAGCGCGGTGCCGTTCTCCCGGAAGTACCGGGCCCGATCTGCCGGGACACCCGAATCGGCCGCGCGAGCCGCCCATGTGTCCAGGGTTTCCGGGGGCGGGAAGTTGACGACGGCTGAGAGGTCCTGAGCAGCCTTCCCCGTGAGGACGCGGAGGGGCAGTCCCTGGAGGGCCTGTTCGATCCGGGCCGCCGTGCCGATCTCCAAGAACGCGGGCTCCGGGTTCCGGTGCAGTGTTCGGCGAAACGCCACGAGCTGCTCAAAGTCCACGAGCGCCCTCTCTCTTCCTCGATGCGCGGGCGCCGGTACGGGCTGCCCGGCGCCGAGGTTATGGGACGTGCCGCGCATCCGGTCCGTACGCCGGTTCATCGGCACGGATCACCGAGATCCAGACCTGAGAACGCATGGATTCGCGACGTCGGCGCCCTCAGTCCTCGAACACCGGGTGATGTCCGAGGGGGACCAGGCGCAGGTGCCGGCCGTCCAGATCGAGGATGTGGCCGGCTCGCTTCGCGATCCTCGGGACGATCCACCGGTCCTTGACCCGCACCTTGGGGAACACCGTGGTCAGCCTGTTCTCGATCTCGTCCAGCTCCTGCAGGTTGCGCAGCCAGAGGAAAGCCGCGAGGTTGGCGTCACCGGTCACGGAGGCACACAGCCGCACCTGGTTCAGCAACCGGAGTGAGGCGACGACGCGCTCCAGTTCCAGGGGCTCGACGGCGAGCCACAACGCCGCCGCGGCGGGCCAGCCCATGAGGGCATGCGCGAAGTCGACCCGCCAGTTGACCCAGCTCGCGGCGAGCACCGCGTCGATGTCCCGCGAGATCATGGAAAGGGATCGGCCCAGCTCCCGCTGCATATCGGCAGCGGTTCGACGGGCGTCCGCGTGGAGCGCGGTGACGACGGCCCGGTGGGCGGGCGTGGGCCGCTTGGGCGGATCGCTGGGCCGGAGGTCGTGAAGCGCCATGACCTGTTCCTTGGAGAGCGTCTTCAGCCGCCAGCTCGACCCTTCGAAGAAGATCTTTCGCAGGTAGTGGGTGCGGGTGCCGAGGATGCCGGGGATCACAGCGATCCGCTCGTCTATGTACCGATCCATGGAGAGCAGGCTGTCGGTGGAGATCATGATGTACAGGTCCCGCGGGCCGGAAGTGCAGTGCACGCTGGATACGGGCCCTTGCGGGCCGAGTTCCCCGAGCACCTGCTCCCGTCGGCCGGGAGCGCAGCTGATCTCGACCAGAGCGGAGATCATCTGCTCGCGGAGATGTGGGGCTTCGCCCTCGGAACAGCTCGTCCACACCTGCCGCCGGCCGGTGAGAGCCGACCATCGGCGTGAAATCGTCGAGGGGTCGACACGGAGGATCCTCCCGAGCTGAGCCCATGAGACCCGGGGATGGATCTGCAGGGCGTTGATGATCTGGAAGTCCAGCGTGTCGACCATGCACCGCATCATGCGGCGGGGACGCCCATGTGTCCAAAATCGTGCGCGCGCTCGGCAGCGCCACTGCTGATGCGGCTCCAGGGAATGTGCCGCGCCGTGCTTTCGTGCGGCCCCCGTCACCTGCCGGAAACCTACCGCCGGGTCTTGCGGAAAAACCGTGCACCAGGGCTGTGCCATTGCCGAATTCCTTGCGTGCTGCGTCCCGATAGGCCGAAGACAGATGTGTGCGACTTAGGCTCCGGGCACCTTTTCGGCCGTCGCGTGGGAGGCAGTCGTGTTTCGTCAGTCGGGCGCTGTGCTGGCGGTGGTGGCCGCATTGGGGTTGAGCGCCACCGGGTGTGGGGTGGATGAGGAGGCGCTGAGGGGGTCGACGGACACGATCAACATGTCGTTGAACACCGATCCGGCGACTTTCGATCCGGCATTGGCCGCCGGTGGCGACGACTACACGGTTGCCCGGCTGCTGTTCGACACGGTGGTGCGCAAGGACTCCGGCAACCGCCTCGTCGGTGGCATCGCATCGACGTGGAAGGCGGAGGACGCCGCCCACTACACCTTCACCCTCCGCAAGGGGCTGACCTGCTCTGACGGGAGCGCGATCACACCGTCGGTGGTGGCGCGGTCGCTGACCCGTTTCGCCTCGCCAAAGACGGGATCCCCGGGCCGTACGCTCGCGCTGGGGTCGGCCACGGCGACGTTCACGGCCGACGATGGGGCGGGCACGGTGAAGGCCGCTCTCTCCGCTCCATGGTCGGACTTCTTGACCGGGTTGAGCCTGCCGTCGGCCGGGATCGTGTGCCCGGCGGGGCTGGACGATGCCGGGCAACTGGCGGCCGGGAAGGTCGAGGGGGCGTTCTCCGGCCCCTACACCCTGACCTCCTCCCGGCCGGCGGTGTCCTACAAGCTCACCCTTCGGAACACGTACGCGGCATGGCCGAGATTCGCCAAACCGCTGCGAGGGGTTCCCGCCGAGCATCTGGACCTCACGCCGATCGCCGACTACTCGACGATCGCCACCAAGCTGGTCTCCTACAGTCTGGACGTGGGCGTGGTCGCCGACGAAAACGTGAACCGGTTCGACGGCGACTCCCGGTTCGCCACCTCCAGCGCGTCGAACACCACGACGTATCTGCTGTTCAACGAGCGTCCCGGGACGGTGTTCGCGAGCCGGCCCGACCTGCGTACGGCGGTGGCGCAGGCCATCGACGCACAGACCTTCAGCGACATCGTCAGCGGTCAGCGGGGCAGTGTGATCCGCTCGGTCGGATCGGCCAAGGTGCCCTGTGTCAACACCGACCGGTCCTCGCTGGTCGCCGCCGACCGTGCCGCTGCCGCCAAGAAGCTGAAGGGGGTCCGTTTCCGGATCGTCGGCACGACCCTGCTCCGTGGTGGCAACGACTACATCGCCGAAGCGCTGCGCAAGGCCGGGGCCACGGTGAAGGTCGACTCCCTCGACAACGCCAACTGGGCCACCGTGACCTCCGCGGGCGGCAAGGACTGGGACATCAACGTCCAGGGCGACAACAACATGATGGGCACGCTCACATCCTCCCTCCTGCGTGTCATGGGCCCGCCGACCGAGAAGGGCGGCCGCAACAAGATGGGACGGGTCAACGACGAGGGATACGCGGCCGTCGACCGGGCCATGGGCAACCTCGACCGCGCCGCGCAGTGCGCCGCTCTGCGGTCGGCGCAGAAGTCGTTCCTGAAACGGGTCGACGCGATCCCGCTGTCCACCCTGCCGTCCACCACGGTCGTCGCCGAGGGGTACAGCATCCGCACGTTCGACGACTACCTCGACCCCGCCACCCTCCGCATCCACAAGTAGCCGGAAGGCCCAACACCTCATGTCTTCTCACGACTCCACGGAGATCCCGGGGCTTCGGCCACCTGTCTCCGGGAGCGACCACTCGACAACAGGCCGGCGAAGACTCCTCCGGCCCGCTTCGCCCTGGTTCGGGTTCGCCGCCCGACGGCTCGCCGGCCTTGTCGCGATTTTCGTCGCGCTGCTCGTCGTGTCGTTCCTGATCGTCCAGCTCATCCCCGGCGACCCGGCAGCGGGCATCGCCGGCGCCAACGCCGATCTCGCGGACATCGCACGCGTCAGGCACGAACTCCGACTCGATCAACCGGTCTGGGAACGGTTCGTCGACTATGTGGGGGATGTCTTCTCCGGACACCTGGGCACGTCGTTCATGTACCGGCAGCCCGTGGAAACGATCATCTTCAACCGGCTCCCCTTCACCGCGACCATCGCGCTGGTGGGAATCGTGATCGTGCTGCTGGTCTCGGTTCCACTGGGAATGCTCGTCGGTGTGCTCACCCGGGGTGGCCGGCACAAGTGGCTGGACACGACGTTCGGGGTGGTCACCGGCTTCCTCGACGCCGTTCCCGGCTACATCATGGCGTCGTTCCTCGTCGTGATGTTCGCCGTCGGCATCGGAGTGGTGCCTCTCTATCCTCCGGCGTACACGCCCCGCTTCGCCACCCAGTCGTTCGTGCTGCCCATCGCGTCGATCGTGATCGGACCGATCTGTACGGTCTCCCGGGTCGTCCGCCGGGAAACGGCGGTCGTGCTCGACCACGACTACATGAGAACCGCGCACGGCTGGCGGCTTCCCGCCCACAAGCGCTATGTCAGGTGGGCGCTGCCGAACCTCCTTACCACCACGCTCACCCTGAGCGGGCTCATCCTGACCGGGATGATCGGCGGGGCCATCATCATCGAGTCGGTGTTCGCGCTGCCCGGTCTCGGCAGCGGCATCATCAAGGCCATTCTCGACCGCGACTACCCGGTGATCCAGGGGATGGTGATCGTCATCGGCATGATCGCGGCAATCGTCAACCTCCTCGTCGACGTCCTGCTCGGGTTGATCGACCAACGAACCCTCGGGGGGTCACATGTCTCCGCGTAGCCGACGACACCGTGGAAACCCCGGACTCGTCCTCGGCCTGGTCCTGCTGGGCATCGTCGTCCTGATCGCCGCGGTGGCACCGGTCTTCCTCACCGGCGAGGCGGACGCGTTGGGCAGCCGGTTCGCACAGCCCTCGTCCGGCCACCTGCTCGGCACGGATGCCGCCGGTCACGATGTCCTGCTGCGCAGCCTCGTCGCCACCCGCCTGACCCTTCTGATGACCGCGGGCGCGACGGCGATCGCGGTCGCCCTCGGCATTCTCCTGGGCACCAGTGTGTGGCTCATGGCGCCCCGGGCCCGGGAGGTCTGCCTCCGCATCATCGACGCGATGGTCGCCTTCCCCGGTCTCCTCCTCGCGCTCGTCGTCGCGGCGGTGCTCGGCGCGGGAGGTTCCTCGGTGGTGATCGCCATCGGCGTGGCCGGGATCCCCTACTTCGCCCGCCTCACCGCGAATCTCGCCGCGAAGGTGTCCCAGCAGGAGTATATCCAGGCCGCGCGCCTGCTCGGCGTGAGCCACCCGAGGATCGCGATCAGGCACCTGCTGCCCAATATGGCGGAGCCCCTGCTGGTGCTGTCGGCGTCGACCTTCGCCAGCACGCTCACGGCCCTCTCCGCCCTCTCGTTCGTGGGGATCGGCGTCCAGTCACCCTCCTACGACTGGGGGAGGCTGCTGAGCGAGGCGCTGCCGTCGCTGCTGGCGGGCCGCCCGTTCCAGATGGTGGGCCCGGCAGGGCTCGTCATCGTGACCGGGCTCGCCGCGATCCTGATCGGCGACGGCCTCGCGGCCGCGGCCAACCCGCGGAGGGGGAGGGGGACAGCAGCCCGGAGGGGCCGGAGAAGCGCCGACGGCGCCGAGCGGGGCACGGCGACGCCCAGGGAAGGGTATCTCGTCGACGTACAGGACCTGTGGGTTCACAGCGGTGACAAGCCGCTGGTCAAGGGCATCTCGTTCGGCATCAAGCCGGGTGAGATCGTCGGCGTCGTGGGCGAGAGCGGTTCGGGCAAGACCCTGACCGCCATGTCTCTCGCGGGGCTGCTGCCCGACGGCCTCGCCCTCGGCTCCTCGCGCATGGCCGTCGGCGACCTCGATCTGCGCCGGCCGGTTCCGCCGCGCCTCATGGCCGAGACGGTCAGCCTCGTCTACCAGGACCCGGGATCCACGTTCAACCCGGCGCTCCGCGTCGGGACCCAGCTCACCGAGGTGCTGCGCACCCACAAGGGTGTCGCCGGGGGTGCGGCCAAGCGCCGCATGGTGGAGGCACTCCAGGCGGTGCACATGACGGATCCCGAGCGCCGCATGAAGCAGTATCCGCACGAGCTCTCGGGCGGCATGCGGCAGCGGGCCATGATCGCGACGGCACTGGCGACCGAGCCGCGACTGATCATCGCCGACGAGCCGACCACGGCTCTGGATGTGACGGTCCAGGCGGAGATCCTGCGCGAACTGAGGCGCGTCAACAGCCGATTCGGCACCTCGATCATGTTCATCTCGCACGACATCGGGGTGGTGCGCGCGCTCTGTCATCGCGTGATCGTCATGTACCACGGCGACGTCGTGGAGGAGATCGACGCGGCGGACCTCACCGTGGAATCCGCCCGCCATCCCTACACGAGGGCGCTCCTGGAGGCCACCCCCGACATCGACAGTCCGGTGGAGACACTGCCTGGTATGCCGTGGACCCCGGAAGCGCCGAAGGAGCATTCGCATGGTTGAGAAGACGGCGGCCGTCGAGGTCCGTGACCTCGAAGTGAGCTACGGCCGGGGACGGGGCGCGACGCGCGTCCTGCACGGGATCACCATGGATGTCGCCAGGGGACAAACCGTCGGAGTCGTGGGGGAGTCGGGATCGGGGAAGTCCACACTGGCGAAGACCCTGGCGGGTACGGTCCGGCCGACGGCGGGAAGTGTCAGGATCACCGGTCTGGACGTGTTCGACACCCGCGGTGCGGGCCGCGCGGGAATGCGGCGGAGGGTCCAGATGATCCCCCAGGACCCCTATTCCTCGCTCAATCCCCGTCGCACCATCGGCGAGGCGCTCGCCGAAGCCGTGGATCCGCGCCACGCCCGTGTGAAGAAGCACCAGGACGAGATCGTCCACTGGCTCGAGACCGTCAGGATGCCGGCGGACACCATCCACCACTATCCCCACGAGTGCTCGGGCGGGCAGCGCCAGCGGATCGCGATCGCGCGTGGGCTGATCCTCCGGCCCGAGGTAGTGATCGCGGACGAGATCACCTCGGCGCTCGATGTCTCGGTCCAGGCGGAGATCCTCAACCTCATCGCGAGGCTGCGCCGCGAACTCGGTCTGACCATGGTGTTCATCTCGCACAACCTCGCCGTCGTCCGGCATGTCAGCGACGAGGTCGTGGTGTTGTACCGCGGTGACATCGTGGAACACGGCACGGCCGAGAACCTCTACGAGCGCCCACAGCATGACTACACGCGTGCGCTGCTCGCCGCGGTTCCGGGCGCGGCCGGGTTCGACATCACCGCGGGTGCCGCATAGTCGTCCGCGGGTCCGCGTCCGCACACGGCAGCCAACCAGGGACGGACGTCGCAGGTCAGCGTGTGCGGCCGCGGGCTTTGAGGGGCACCGGCGGGAGCTCCGGGGTGGGGAGCGGGTCGCCGTCGTAGCCGTGCACCGTGCCGAAGCGGGTGCCCGCCGACCAGTCCTCGCGCGCCTGGGTGATCTCATCGTGGGAGCGGCCGATGAAGTTCCACCACATCACGATCTTCTCCTCGAAGGGCTCACCGCCCAGCAGCATGAACGCGCTGTCCACATCCGCGCGCAGCGGCAGTTCGGTGCGCCCGCAGCCGAGGTAGAGAAGGGAGCCGGGGGCGAGGCGGACCCCGTCGACCTCGGCCTCGCCGGACATGGTGAGCGCCGCGTACTCGAAGTCGGGACGCACCGGCAGCCGGGCGTCGGTGCCGGCCGCGAGGGCGATGTCCGCGCCCATCAGCGGAGTGAACGTGGTGCCGGGCGAGGCCGCGCCGTCCAGTTCGCCGAGGATGACCGTCGCCCGCAGCCCTCCGCCGCCGGTCACCCGGGGCAGCTCGGCGTGGTGCTCCCACCTGGGGGCGATATGGCGGTCGCCGTCGGGCAGCGCGACCCACAGCTGGGCCCCGTGCAGCAGGCGGGCGTGGTCGCGCGGGGACTCCTCGGAGTGCGCGATGGCCCGGCCCGAGGTCATCAGCCCCAACTCGCCGGGGCGCACCGTCCGCAGACTGCCGACGCTGTCACGGTGCAGCACCTCGCCGTCGTGCAGCCAGCTGACCGTCTGCAGCCCCATGTGCGGATGCGGAGGGACCTGCATGCCCGGCTCCTGGGCGATGTCGTCCGGGCCGTAGTGATCGATGAAGCACCAGGCACCGACCATGCGCCGCCCGAGGCTGGGCAGCAGCCGGCGCACCATCGTGGATTCGCCCAGCGGGACCTGTTTGGCGGCCAGTAGTTCGCGAACCGGCTGGGCGGTGACGTCATCGCGGCCGCCGCATACGGTCGCCGCGGGCCTCACATCGAGATTGCTCATGACCGCACTCTCCCATCAGGGGACGACTCGCGCTCACCCGTACGGCTCTGGGCGTAGCCGTACGAGGCGATCGCCCCGTACACCAGCGCCGCGCCCAGCAGCCAGCCGCCCAGCACATCGCTGGGCCAGTGGACGCCCAGATACAGGCGGGTGAAGCCGACGCCCAGCACGGACACGGCGGCAATGGCGGCCATGAGCCGCAGCCACTTCGCCGGCGCACCGTGCAGTGTCATCAGCCACAGCAACAGCCCGAAGGCGACGATCGCGGTCAGGGCGTGGCCGGAGGGGAACGCCGCGTAGTGCGCCGAGTCCACGGGATCCGGCCACCGGGGGCGCCCCCGGCCCACGGCGGCCTTCACCGCCTGTTGCAGCCCCGTGCCCACCGCCGCCGTGACGGCGACCCAGAGGGCGAGCCGCCGCTCCCGGCGCCACAGCAGCCACCCCACGGCCACGGCCAGCAGCGCCCGCATCGCCCAGGGGTCCCAGATCCAGTCCGAGAGCACTCTGTTGGTCCGGGTCCAGCCATGGTGCGCCACGGCGGAGCGGTGCAGGGCGATGACGATCTCCCGGTCGGCGCTCCCCAGGGGACCCCAATGGGCGGTCACCAGGGCGAGCAGCACCAGGAAGAGGGCGGTGAACACGGCCGCGGTGCGGGCGGCTCGGCGGTGGAGGGTTGCCGGCTGCATGGGTCGATGATCGCCGACGGGCGGGCCCCGGAGCCAGGAGGCCCCTGTGACGGCCGCGAGCCGGGGGCTCCTCCGACGCTCGACGCCCGACGCCCGACGCCCGACGGCCGGGGCCAGGAGCCTTGTGCCGCGAACGGGAGCCTCGTGCCGCGAACGGCTACCCCAGTACCCGCAGCGCCGGGACGAGGGTGACCACGAGCGGGACGGCCGGGACGAGCGCCGCGGTGGCCGTAAGGCGCCAGCGGCGCCCCACCGAGAGGCGGGAGGCCGGGGCCAGCAGCCGGTCCACCCGCTTCGGCACCTGGGCGAGCGCGCTCGGGCTGGGGCCGAACACCCCGCGCTCCTCGTTGAGTTCGACCAGCGCGAGCGCGGTGGTCGTCCGTCCGAAGCGCCGGGACGCGGAGTCGTCGGCGGCCAGCTCGACCAGCCGGTGCACCTCGTCGCGGAACGCCGCGAACATGGTCACCTGCGGAAAGCCGGTGGCCAGCGCGCCCGAGCAGTGCAGCAGCCAGTGGTGGCGGGCGCGGGCGTGGCCCTGCTCATGGGCGATGACGGCGTCCAGCCGACGGCCCTTGAGGCGGCGCAGCGCCGCCGTGGTGATGACGAGTTGGGGCGTGGTGCCCGGCAGCAGCCAGGCGTCCGGCTTGTCGCCCTCCAGGACGACCAGACGCTCCCCGCTGGGCTCCTCACCGGGCAAGACGGGGGAGCGGACGAGGAGTTCGGCGCGGTGCTGCCTGCGCCAGGCGCGGGCGCGGCCGATCTCGCGGGTGAGCATCACCGCGCTCCAGACGGCCCCGAGGGCGAGCACGAGGGCGACGGGCGCGGCCAGCGGTCCGTAGCCGGAGAGCGCGTACGCCTCCACCACGCCCTTGGGCGCGGGGGCGAAGACATTGCCGCGCACGGCCTCCCAGGCGGCCGCGGCGGTGAGCGCCATGGTCAGCGCGCAGCACAACAGCACCCCGACGACCACGCACTGCCACACCCAGAGGGCGAGCACAGGTTCGCGGTCGATCCAGTCGGAGCGGGACAGCAGGCGCGGCGCCATTGCCGCCGCCAGTGCGCCGAGGCCCATCAGCGCGAACGGGACCAACATGGCGGTCACCCTATGATCGCGAAGCTCGGGCCGGGTACGGTCACGACGGGGAAGTGACGCATACCACGGTGCGGCTACGGGCGCGGCCAGGGCCCGGCCCGCCGCCCGTTCACACGGTCAGAAGCATCGCGAACATCCCTATCCCCATGGACAGCCTGCAGGCATGCCGCAGCTCGGGCCGCCGTGACCAGCCGATACCGGACGAGCCCGCCCCCGCCCCCGCGCCCGCCCCGACTCCGGCGCCGGCCCCCGCATCGTCCACGGCCCCGGCCCCCGCGCCGTCCAGTGCGCCGTCCGTCATCGGTACGAGCCGCAGCCCGGACCGTACGACGTAGACCGCGAAGTACACGAGCAGTACCCCGGTCAGTAGCGGCACCCCGCCCGCCATCCGGCCCGGTGCCAGCCGGCCGGTGTGATGGTGGCCGCCCGTGCTGCCCGTCATCATCGCGAGCGCCATATAGACCATCGCGAGCGCCCCGATGGCGTGATGCAGACGGTGCCCCGGAAAGCCCGCGCCGCTCGCCATCGGCAGCAGAGCCCTTACGGCGGCCACGGCGAAGACCGCCGCGAACACGGGCGGACCCCATGGACGGGGGTCCAGCACGGTGGAGGGCACCGCCATCGCCGCCATCCCCCACCCCATCAGTGCCTCGGCGCCCGCCACCCGCCGCCCCGGCCCGGGCGGCTCACCGCGCATCTGCAGCAGACAGTAGGCACCCGTGGCCGCGCACAGCGCGACCAGCAGCCAGCCGACGAGCGGAGCTCCGTGCACGGCACACCTCCCGAAGGGGGACGTAATACCAGGAGACATCCCCTGCCGCGGCGACACACATGGGAGCGCATGGGCGCAGTGGGGGAGCGCGAGGCGTGCGGAGTGGCAAGGGGCGCGCGGCGCGGTATGGCACCGTGAGAGATGCGGCCCGTGGATCATGCAGGCCCCCGCCGCACCACGGGACGTGACAGCCGTTCTACGAGGAGGAGAGCCCGTGTCGAATCCACCGCTTCCCGAGGCCGCGGTCGCCATGCTCAAGAAGCCCAACCCAGCCGTGATCGCGACGATCCGGTCCGACGGCCAGCCGGTGTCCACGGCCACCTGGTACCTCTGGGACGACGGCCGGATCCTGGTCAACATGGACGAGGGCCGCAAGCGGCTCACCCACATCCGCAACGACCCCAGGGTCACGCTCACCGTGCTCGACGAGGCGAACTGGTACAACCACATCAGCCTCATCGGCCGGGTCGTCGAGCTCCAGGACGACAAGGACCTGTCCGGAATCGACCGGCTGTCCCGCCAGTACCTCGGCAAGGACTATCCGCAGCGGGACCGCGGCCGGGTCAGCGCCTGGATCGAGATCGACCGCTGGCACGGCTGGGGCGAGCACAAGGAGAACACCCAGCCCGGCTGATCCCCCGGTACGCCCGGCGTCCGCCCCGCCGCCCCCGGCCACCGTGAGCCGTGGGCAGGCGGGCGGACGGCGCCGGGGCGGCCGAGCGGCGCCGGGGCGCCCGGCCGCCCCGGCCGCCGTCCGGCCGATGTTTCCGTAAAGCCGGCCGATGTTTCCGTAAAGGTGGGGTGATGTGTCCGTAAGGGCTTTAGGAAGGAGTCAGGGCCGGTAGCGCATCGGATGGTCCTCGGGGACCTCCACGACCGCGATCCGCACGCCGTCCGGATCCGCGATCCACATCTCCACCAGCCCCCACGGCTCCTTCTTCGGCGGGCGCAGCACCTCGACCCCCTGCGCGGTGAGCTCCTTGTGCGCCGCCGCCGCGTCCGCCACCTGGAGCCACAGCTGGAGGCCCGGGGCGGGCGGGGTGTCGGAGCGGCCGGAGACCTCCAGGAAGCCCCCGCCGAGGAAGTAGACCGTGCCCCGCTCGGGGCCCGTCCCGAACTCCCGGAAGACCGCGAGACCCAGCGCCTCGCCGTAGAACGCCCGGGAGCGCTCGGGGTCCGTCGGCCGCAGCAGAATGCGACTGCTCAGTACGTGAACCATGCCGCGACCTTACGCAACCCCACCCGCTTGGGGCAGGTTAAGGTCACTTTGCCGCCACCACCGGCGACCGCCCCCCGCCCCCGCTCGCCGAAGGGACCCTCCGACGCCATGGACACCGCGGACGCCACCGTACGAGCCACCGCCTCCCCGCTCGCCTTCCGTCCGGCCACCGAGGCCGATGTGGAGGCGCTGGTGCCCCTGATCGAGTCGGCCTACCGCGGGGACGCCAGCCGCGCCGGATGGACCACGGAGGCGGATCTCCTGGCCGGGCGGCGCACCGACCCGGAGGGCGTCGCGGCCGTGGTGCGGGACGAGAACAGCCGCATGGTGATCGTCGAGCGGGACGGTGAGCTGATCGCCTGCTGCCAGCTCGAGCACCGCGGGGACCACGCGTACTTCGGCATGTTCGCGGTCCGGCCCACGCTGCAGGGCGGGGGCCTGGGCAAGGCGATCCTCGCCGAGGCCGAGCGGTTCGCGCGGGCGGAATGGGGTGCGGCGGAGATGCATATGACGGTGATCACCGCCCGTGAGGAGCTGATCGCCTGGTACGAGCGGCGCGGCTACGCCCGTACCGGCGAGCGGTCCCCGTTCCCGTACGGCGATGAGCGGGTCGGCGTGCCGCGCCGTGCCGACCTCGAGTTCGAGCTGCTGGTCAAGCCCCTCGACTGAGCGCCGCTTACGCCGTACGGGTGAGGGTGGCCCGCGGGGGCGTCACGCCGTGAAGCGCGCCGCCCGCCGGATCTCCGGGAAGTCGGTGGTGGCGCCGTCCAGGCGGAGACCGCGGACCAGCTTCAGATGGTCGGGGGTGTTCACGGTCCAGCCGATCACCCTGAGGTCGGCGGCGTGTGCCCGTTCCACCAGCTCCAGGGTCACCCTGCGGATGTTGAGCACCAGCATCCCGGCGTCCACGGCGTGCGCCCGGTCGATCACATCGAGGCCGAAGCGGCTGGCCACGAGGGCGGTGCGGGCGGTCGGCAGCAGGCTGCGGATCTCGGCGAGCGCCTCGTCGTGGAAGGACAGGACGTCCACCCGGTCCAGCAGATCGCGGCCGGCCAGCACCTCGGCCAGCGCCCGGGCGGCCGCCGTGTCCTTGATCTCGGCCTGGAGCGGCGCCTTGACGGCGTCCACGACCTCCTCGAAGACGGGGATCCGCTCACCCTCCCCGGCGTCCAGCTCACGCAGCTCCGCGAGGGTGAAGTCGCTGATCGGGCCCTTGCCGTCGGTGGTGCGGTCGACGTCCGCGTCGTGCATCACCACGAGCGCGCCGTCCTTGCTGAGGTGCAGGTCCAGTTCGATGACGTCCATGCCCTCGTGTTCGGCGCGGACAAAGGATCGGAGGGTGTTCTCCGGCTCGACGCCCATCACTCCGCGGTGTCCGATGGTGAGAAAAGTCAACGCTGTCTCGCTCTTCTGACGGCCCTTGACGGCCTTCGTCGGGTCGTCTTCGTCGGGTCGGGGGGAGGCAGTGGGGAGGCAGATTCGTCGGCTCTCGGCGGGCGGGCCGCCGGACCGGCGCACACCATACCGGCCGCTCATGACAGGACTGCTCAAGCGGGGCCGTGGCATGAGCCGAGCCGATGGGGGCAGGAAAAACTGCGGTGGTGCGGGTGTGGCACAGGATGATTTCCCGTACCGTCGCTTGAGCGAGGGGGTGTCCGACGGATACGGTGGCCGTACGCAAGTTTCTCCGGTGAAGGAGTGGTCATGACGGAAATTCTTTCGTCACCGATAGCTGAAGGTGGCGTTCTGCCTGCAGAGCGTGTGGTCGAACATCCGGCCTGGCCGACCCTCAAGGACGCCGTCGAAACGTTTCGCCCCTGGCAGTCCAAGGACGGCTCCATCGACTTCGACGCCGAGGGCGCGCCCACCCGCGAGACCGCCGCGGCGACCATCGCCCGGGTGATCGAGGCCATCGAGGGGCTCGCCCCGCTGCTGCCGCACGACGCCGACTACCACCGGGCGGTCGTCGCGGATCTGCGCCGCTGGGCCGAGGGCGGCTTCGGCGTCCCCGACTTCCTCGACTCGCTGCTCGCCTTCCAGCCCGCCCGTACGCGCGCCGACGGCCTCCAGCACCTGGTGGTCTTCCCCATGTACACGCAGAACGGCAACCCGGACCGCAACCTGGAAGCCGTGGTGCTGCGCATGGTCTGGCCGGACTGGCTGGCCGAGCTGGAGCGCACCCGCTACGACAACCCGCTCTACTGCGGCCTGGCCTTCGAGGACTTCACCTCCGGCTACGACACCAACTCCGCGGTGCTCTTCCCGGAGACCATCGCCGTCCGCGAGGCCCCCGAGCGGTTCACCTGGGGCGGCATCTTCTGCGACCGCGAGGCGGCCCGCTTCCGCCGGGTCAGCGACGCCGCGGTCCGGGCTCTGGGGCTCGAACTCCCCGAGGACATCCGGGACATGCTCGCCGACCAGCGCCGCTGCCAGGAGGCGTTCGCCCTGTGGGACATGGTCCACGACCGCACCCACAGCCATGGCGACCTGCCGTTCGACCCCTTCATGATCAAGCAGCGGCAGCCGTTCTGGATGTACGGACTGGAGGAGCTGCGCTGCGACCTCACGGCCTTCAAGGAGGCCGTGAAGCTGGAGGCCGAGGGCGTCGCCCAGGGCCGTGACGTCCAGTACGCCGTGATCTTCGACCGGATGTTCCGGTTCCCCGTCACCGGCGCGCGGGTCCGCAACTACGACGGGCTCGGCGGCCAGTTGCTCTTCGCCTACCTCCACCAGCACGACGTCGTACGCTGGACGGACAACACCCTGCATATCGACTGGTCCCGCGCCTCGCAGGTCACCAACCAGCTGTGCGGCGAGATCGAGAAGCTCTACCGCGACGGCATCGACCGCCCCAAACTGGTCCACTGGTTCAAGGCGTACGAGCTGGTGTCGACGTATCTCGCACCCCACCCCGGCTCGGTCTGGGCCAAGGGCCCGGAAGCCCTGGACCTGACCCAGCCGCCGCGCAAGCTCGTCGATGACGTGCTCCCCGACGAGTTTCCGCTGAGCATGTTCTACGAGGCGCTCGCGAAGAAGCTGCGCGACGTGGTCGCCTCCACCAAGGGGATCACGGCCGGCAGCGACCTTCCGGCGGCGGCATGAGCCCCGCGACGGCGGACAGCCGCCGTGCGGGGAAGGACGAGGAGGCAGTGAGCATGACCACACCGACGTCGAGCCCCAGCCCGAACGAACCGGGCGAGCGGCCGCTGGACGGTGCGGTGGTGGCGGTGGCCGGCGCGGCCGGCCCCGCGGGCCGGGCCACCCTGCTCCGCCTGGCCGAGGCCGGTGCCACCGTCGTCGCCTCCGACTCCGACCCGGCGCGCCTGGCCGAGGCCGTGGACGCGGCGCGCTACGCCCACGGCGGTGCCAGCGTCACCGGCGAGACGGTCGACCTGCTCGACCTCGACGCCACCCGCGCCTGGGCCGACCGCACCGAGAAGGAGTTCGGCCGGGTCGACGGGCTGATCCACCTGGTCGGCGGCTGGCGCGGCAGTAAGACCTTCGCCGACGCCCCGCTCGCCGACTGGGACACCCTGCACAATCTGCTGATCCGGACCGCCCAGCACACCTCCCTCGCCTTCCACGACGCCTTGCTGCGCAGCGGCAAGGGCCGCTTCGTGCTGATCAGCGCGGGGGGCGCGACCAAGCCCACCGCGGGCAACGCCGCGTACGCCGCCGCCAAGGCCGCCGCCGAGGCCTGGACGCTCGCGCTCGCCGACTCCTTCCGCAAACTGGGGGGCGAGGGCGACCCGTCGGCGGCCGCTGCCATCCTGGTGGTCAAGGCGCTGGTGCACGACGCCATGCGCGCGGAGCGCCCCAACGCGAAGTTCGCGGGCTTCACGGACGTCAAGGAGCTGGCCGAGGCCATCACCGGACTCTGGGACCAGCCCGCCCAGGAAGTGAACGGAACCCGCCTGTGGCTGACCCCCAAGCCGTGAGGACCGACGCCCGTCGCCACCACGACCCCGAGGTGAGCGGCTTCGCCAGCGACAACTACGCCGGCGCCCACCCGGAGATCCTCGCCGCGCTCGCGCTCGCCAACGGAGGCCATCAGGTCTCCTACGGCGAGGACGACTACACCGCGCATCTGCAGTTCGTCATGCGCAGCCACTTCGGCCCGCACGCACAGGCCTTCCCGGTCTTCAACGGCACCGGCGCCAATGTCGTCGCCCTCCAGGCACTCACCGACCGGTGGGGCGCGGTCATCTGCGCCGAGACCGCCCATATCAACGTCGACGAGTGCGGGGCGCCCGAGCGCGTCGGAGGGCTGAAGCTGCTCACCGTCCCCACCGAGGACGGCAAGCTCACCCCCGAGCTCATCGACCGCCAGGCATGGGGCTGGGACGATGAGCACCGGGCGATGCCGCAGGTCGTCTCGATCGCCCAGAACACCGAGCTCGGCACCGTCTACACGGTGGACGAGATCCGCGCCATCTGCGATCACGCCCACGAGCGCGGGATGAAGGTCCACCTCGACGGCGCCCGGATAGCCAACGCGGCCGCGTCCCTGGACGTGCCGATGCGCTCGTTCACCAATGCGGCGGGCGTCGACATCCTGTCCTTCGGCGGCACCAAGAACGGGATGCTCTTCGGCGAGGCCGTGGTCGTCCTGGACCCGGACGCGGCGGGCGCCATGAAGCATCTGCGCAAGCTGTCCATGCAGCTCGCGTCCAAGATGCGGTTCATCTCCGTCCAGCTGGAGGCCCTGCTCGCCCGCGATCTGTGGCTGCGCAATGCCCGCCACGCCAACACCATGGCCCAGCGGCTGGCCGACGGCGTGCGCTCGGTGGACGGAGTGACGATTCTCCACCCGGTCCAGGCCAACGCGGTCTTCGCCCGCCTCCCGCACGAGGTCAGCGAGCGCCTCCAGAAGCGCTACCGCTTCTACTTCTGGGACGAGGCCGCGGGCGATGTGCGCTGGATGTGCTCCTTCGACACCACGGAGGAGGACGTGGACGGCTTCATCACCGCCGTCAAGGAGGAGATGGGCCGCTAGGGCCCGGAGGCGGTACAGGCCTGGGGCCCGGGGTGCGGTACGGGCGGGCCTCCGGGGCCCGCCCGCTCAGGTTTCGCTACCGGCCCCGGTCCAGGGCCAGCGCCTCGGCCGGGGTGGGAGCGGTGCCGCCCAGATGGGCCGGCACCCACCAGGTGTCGTCCGGGCCCTTGGGCCGCACCGGATACGCCCGCTGCGCCGCCTCCAGCAGCTCCTGCACCCGGCCGCGCAGCCGCTCCGTCAGGGTGTCCGAGGGCTCGGTCGGGTCGGCCTCCATCGGCTCGCCGACCCGCATCGTGATCGGGAAGTGGTGGCGGCCCAGCGCCCGCTTCTGGCCCTTGGTCCACAGCCGCTGGGTGCCCCACAGGGCCATCGGCAGCAGCGGGACGCCCGCCTCCTGCGCCAGCCGGGCCGCGCCCGACTTGAAGTTCTTGAGGGCGAACGACCGCGAGATCGTCGCCTCCGGGAAGACCCCGATGATCTCGCCGGAGCGCAGCGCCCTCAGGGCGTGCTTGTACGCGTCCATGCCCGCCGCGCGGTCCACCGGAATGTGCTTCATCGCGCGCATCAGCGGCCCGGAGACCTTGTGCCGGAAGACCGACTCCTTCGCCATGAACCGCACCAGCCGCTTCGCCGGACGGGCGGTCAGCCCGCAGAAGACGAAGTCGAGATAGCCGATGTGGTTGCTCACCAGAACCGCGCCGCCCGCCTGCGGGATATTCTCCGTGCCCTTGATGTCGAAGCGCAGATCGAGCGCCTTGAACATGGTGCGGGCGATGCCGATCACCGGCGGGTAGACGAGCTCTGCCATTGAGGACCCTTCGTCGTATGCCCTGGGAGGGTTCTCCCGGCGGAAGTTACGCGGCCGTAGGTTTCCGGCTTCTGGCAGATGGTGCCCGATGTCGTCTCGATGTGCTACCGGACGGCGCCGCCCGGCCAAGAGATCCTCATCACGTCAGGGGCCTCCCGGGAATCTCCGGGCCGCCCGTAACGCTGCAGGGGGGAGGCCCTATCGGGAGGAGACAGGTGCGAGACGGCGACGGAGGCCGGCGGCTGGGCGCCGCCGAGCTGGGCGCGGACCTGGGGGAGCGGGCGACGCTGCTCCAGTTCTCCAGCGCCTTCTGCCAGCCCTGCCGGGCCACCCGGCGGACGCTGTCCGAGGTGGCCGCGATGGTGGACGGGGTGGCGCACGTCGAGCTCGACGCCGAGTCGCGGCTGGAGCTCGTCAGGGACCTGGGCATCGCCCGTACCCCCACCGTGCTGGTGCTCGACGCGGCCGGGCGGATCGTGCGGCGGGCCTCCGGGCAGCCGCGCCGGGCCGATGTCATCGCCGCTCTGGGTGATGCCGTGTGAGCCACCGCGCCCCGGACGCACTTGACGGTCCGCACCCGACGTGGCCAGGCTGAACAGCATGCGGCCTGGACTCCTTCTCTGCGGACGTGTGCACGGGGACCCGGTGCGGACCGCCGGCGCACGGTGTCCGGGCGGGTGAGCGAACGACGACAAGCACCGCCCCCCCGCCCGTACCTCCGGCAGAAGGACAACTCCATGACGGCAACGCACGACCTCGGCACGTCCTCACTCGGCACGTCCGACCTCTTCCGCTCCGTCTTCCGCCGGCACGCCTCCGGCGTCGCCGTGATCACCGCCCAGGGCACCCGCCCCGTCGGCTTCACCGCCACTTCCCTCGCCTCCGTCGCCGCCGAGCCGCCGCTGCTCTCCTTCGGCGTGGGCAGCGGCTCCTCGAGCTGGCCGGTGCTCTCCGAGGCCGAGTACGTCGGTGTCCACATCCTGGGCGAGCACCAGCGGGAGCTGGCCGCGACCTTCGCGCGCAGCGGTGCCGACCGCTTCGGACCGGCCACCGACTGGCGCTCGGGACCGGAGGGCGTACCGGTGCTGGACGGGGTGCTGGCGTGGCTGGTGTGCCGGGTGGTGACCCGCATACCCGCCGGGGACCACCGGGTGGTGATCGGCGAGGTGACCACGGGCACCGCGGCCGGGGCGGGCCGTCCGCTCCTGTACCACCAGGGGCGCTTCAACGCGCTGCGCGACTGAGCCGCGCCGCCCGGCGGCGTGCGCTCCTCCCGCTGATCGCCGCGTTGGCAAGGTCACAGTTCACGCGGCTTGCGTCCGGGGAATGAGCTGGGTGTACTGACGAGTAATATTTTGCTTCGGTGCATGGGCCGCCCCGGCAGGAAACCGCCCGCGGTACCGCCCGGGTCCCGCCCCCGAAGGCGCCTATGCTGCCAGCAACAAGGCAGCTCGGTAGAGACGATGCAGTAGGAGAGCCGGCGTGAGCTTGAGGATCGTTGTCTGTGTGAAGTACGTGCCTGACGCCACCGGCGACCGGCACTTCGCCGAGGACCTGACCGTCGATCGCGACGATGTGGACGGTCTGCTCTCGGAGCTGGACGAGTACGCGGTCGAGCAGGCCCTCCAGATCGCGGAGGACGCTGACGAGGCGGAGATCACCGTGCTGACGGTCGGTCCGGAGGATGCCAAGGACGCGCTGCGCAAGGCGCTGTCGATGGGTGCGGACAAGGCGGTGCATGTCGAGGACGACGATCTGCACGGCACCGACGCGCTGGGTACCTCGCTGGTGCTGGCCAAGGCGGTGGAGAAGACCGGGTATGACCTGGTGGTCTGCGGTATGGCGTCCACCGACGGCACGATGGGCGTGCTCCCGGCGATGCTGGCGGAGCGTCTGGGTGTGCCGCAGGTGTCGCTGCTGTCGGAGGTGTCGGTCGAGGACGGCACCGTGAAGGGGCGACGGGACGGCGACTCCGCGACCGAGCTGCTGGAGGCGCGGCTTCCGGCGGTGGTGTCGGTGACGGACCAGTCGGGTGAGGCGCGTTACCCGTCGTTCAAGGGCATCATGGCGGCGAAGAAGAAGCCGGTGGAGTCCTGGGACCTGGAGGACCTGGAGATCGAGTCGGGCGAGGTCGGTCTCGAGGGTGCGTGGACCGCGGTGGACGGTGCCACGGAGCGCCCGGCCCGTACGGCGGGCACGATCGTCAAGGACGAGGGCGAGGGCGGCAAGCAGCTCGCCGTCTTTCTCGCGGAGCGCAAGTTCATCTGATGCCGCCTGGCGGGTCGGAAGTTCGTCTGACCTGTTTCCCCCGCCCTCATTTCTTTCGCATGTCGCAGGAGAGCGATTCCCATGGCTGAAGTCCTTGTCTACGTCGATCACGTGGACGGTGCCGTCCGCAAGCCCACTCTGGAGCTGCTGACCCTGGCCCGCCGTGTCGGCGAGCCCGTCGCGGTCGCGCTGGGTGCCGGTGCGGAGAGCACCGCGTCCGCTCTGGCCGAGCACGGTGCCGTGAAGGTGTTGACCGCTGACGCGCCCGAGTTCGCCGACTACCTCGTGGTCCCGAAGGTGGATGCGCTCCAGGCCGCGTATGAGGCCGTGTCGCCGGCCGCCGTGCTGTTTCCGTCCTCCGCGGAGGGCAAGGAGATCGCGGCGCGCCTCGCGGTCCGTATCGGGTCGGGCATCATCACCGACGCGGTGGATCTGGAGGCGGGTGAGGAGGGTCCGGTGGCGACGCAGTCGGTGTTCGCCGCGGCCTTCACGACCAAGTCCCGTGTCAGCAGGGGTACGCCGGTGATCACGGTGAAGCCGAACTCGGCGGCGGTGGAGGCCGCTCCGGCCGCGGGTGCGGTGGAGGCGCTGTCGGTGTCGTTCTCGGAGCAGGCGACGGGGACGAAGGTGGTGTCGCGTACGCCGCGTGAGTCGACGGGGCGTCCGGAGCTGACCGAGGCGGCGATCGTGGTTTCCGGTGGTCGTGGTGTGGGCGGTGCGGAGAACTTCCCCGTCGTCGAGGCGCTGGCCGACTCGCTGGGCGCGGCGGTGGGTGCTTCGCGTGCGGCGGTGGATGCGGGCTGGTATCCGCACACCAACCAGGTCGGGCAGACCGGTAAGACGGTCTCGCCGCAGCTGTACGTGGCGGCGGGTATCTCGGGTGCGATTCAGCACCGGGCCGGTATGCAGACCTCGAAGACGATCGTGGCGGTCAACAAGGACGCCGAGGCCCCGATCTTCGATCTGGTCGACTACGGCGTGGTGGGTGACCTCTTCGAGGTCGTCCCGCAGCTGACCGAAGAGGTCAAGACCCGCAAGGGCTGATCCTCCGCGATCCCCGCAGGGCATTCCGCGAGGCCCCGTACGCGATGCGCGTACGGGGCCTCGCGGCTGCCGAAGGGGGTGTTGACCCGCCGTCGAACGCCCGGATAACTTCGCGCTACGGATCATCGTTTCCGTAGCGTGGAAACAAGCTGGGTTCGGTGGGAAGGGCGGAGGAGCGGACATGAAGCCTCAGGAGACCGTGCCGACCAGCCTGCCCGGTGCCGTACGGGCGTCGATCGCCGACTCCCTCGCCGCCGTCGACGCCGAGCTCGCCCGCCGCTACCCCGGCGACCCCGGCACCCGCCAGCCCGTCCACACCGTCTACGTGCCCGCCGACCTCCTTACCGTCACCACCGTGCGCGACTGGGGCGACCAGGCACTGGCCGCCCTCGACCGGCACGCGCCCGACGCCGACTCCTTCGCCGCCGTCCTCGGCCTCCCCGACGACCTCGCCGAACCCGTCCACGCCCGGGTGCGGGCCAAGCTGGAGCGCGAGCCCGTGGAGGATCTGCGCATCGACTTCGAGGACGGCTACGGCCCGCGCCCCGACGCCGAGGAGGACGCCGCGGCCGCCCGCGCCGCCTCGCTCCTCGCGGCCGCCTGCGCGGAGGGCGGCGCGCCCCCCTATGCGGGCATCCGCATGAAGTGCATGGAGGCCGCCGTACGCGACCGCGGCATCCGCACCCTCGACATCTTCCTCACCGGGCTGATGGCCGCCGGCGGACTGCCGGACGGCCTCGTGCTCACCCTCCCCAAGGTGACGTATGCCGAGCAGGTCACCGCCATGGTCCGGCTGTGCGAGGAGTTCGAGAAGGCGCGCGGGCTCGCCCCGGGCCGCATCGGCTTCGAGATCCAGATCGAGACCACCCAGGCCATCCTCGGCTCGGACGGCCGGGCCACCGTCGCCCGGATGATCGACGCCGCCGAGGGGCGCGCCACCGGACTGCACTACGGCACCTTCGACTACAGCGCCTCCTGCGGGGTCGGCGCCGCCCACCAGTCCATGGACCACCCCGTCGCCGACCACGCCAAGGCCGTGATGCAGGTCGCCGCCGCCGGCACCGGCGTACGGCTCTCCGACGGCTCGACCAACGTCCTGCCCGTCGGCCCCACCGAGCGGGTCCACGATGCCTGGCGGCTCCACCACCGCCTGGTCCGGCGGTCCCTGGCGCGCGCGTACTACCAGGGCTGGGACATGCACCCCGGCCATCTCCCCACCCGCTACGCCGCCGTCTACGCGTTCTACCGCGAGGGCCTGGAGGCAGCGGCGGAACGGCTCGCCGCGTATGTGGACCGTACGGCCGGAGGCACCGGCATCGCCGACGAACCGGCCACCGCCAAGGCGCTCAGCGGCCATCTGGTACGTGGGCTGGACTGCGGGGCGCTCGACGGCGCCGAGGTCGAGCGGCTGACCGGCCTCGGCCGCGCCGAACTCGACGCGCTGGCGGGGCGGGCCCCTGCCGCGTCCTGACCTCGGCAAGTCGATCGGTTCCGTCGGTCCGCCGGGGCTCGCAGATCGGCGGAAGCCAGCTCATCTGCCGGAGGCTGCGGGCCCGTTGGAGCCCGCGCGTCTGTTGGAGCCTGCGGGCCTGTTGGAGTCCGCAGTTCGGTGGGCGCTTGTCGACTTGCGGGAGCCGTAGACCCGACTGAGTCCGCCCGTCCGCCGGGGCCCACCGCGCCGGAGTCCACAGTTCCACCCGGTCCGCCGCGCCCGCTGATCCGCTTGGCCATATCCGCTCACCCGCACGTGTCACCCGGGATGCGGCCCCGCCCGAGAAGGCGGGAGATGGGTTCATGGCCAGAAGCGCCGTGTCGGCCCTGCTGATCCTGCTCGGTTGCCTGCTCGTACCGGTGTCCGTGCTGACGGTGTGGGTCCACGACATCGTCCTGGACACCGACCGCTACGTGGCGACGGTCGCCCCGCTGGCTCAGGACCCGGCGATCCAGGACACCGCCGTGGACCAGGTCAGCGAGGCCGTCGACATCCGCCACAACAGCCGGGAGGTCACCGCCGACATCGCCTCCTGGCTGCGCGCCCACGGCCTTCCGGAACGGGCCGCCGACACCATCGAGGGGCTGGCCCCGCAACTGGACTCGGCCCTGGACCAGGCGGTGCGGAAGGTGGCGGCCCATATCGTACGCAGTGAGCAGTTCCCCGCCGTGTGGACCGGCGCCAACCGGGCCGCGCACACCGCCGTCGTGGGTGCCCTCACCGGTAAGGGCGGCGGGCCGGTCGGCGTCGAGGGCCACACCGTCACCCTCAACGTCGGCGCCGCAGTGGAGCGGGTCAGACAGCAGCTCGTGGACGCCGGGCTGCCCGCGGTGACCGGCATCCCCGACATCCACCAGCGGCTCGTCCTCTTCCACTCCGACCGGCTCGACACCATCCGACGGTCGGCGCGCATCCTCGACCTGGCGGGCAACTGGCTGCCCGCGCTGACGGTGATGCTCGGCGGCACCGGAGTGCTGCTCGCCCACCGGCGCCGCCGGGCGCTCGCCCGCGCGGCCCTGGGCACCGCGCTCGCCTCCCTCGCCCTGGCGCTGGTTCTCGCGGTGGGCCGTCGCTACTACCTCGACCATGTGCCGGCGAGCGTGCTGTCCAGGGAGGCCGCCTCGGTCCTCTTCGACACGGTGGTGCGCTTTTTGCGGGTCACCGTGCTCACCGTGCTGGTGCTCGGCGTCGTGGTCGCGCTCGGCGCCTATCTCGTCGGCCCCGGTCGGCTGCCGAGCAGGGTACGCGGCACGGCCGAGGTCCTCGCCGACAGCGCCGCTCGCTGGGGCGCCGCCCATGGGATGCGTACCGGCCGGGCGGGCATCTGGACCGCGGACCACCGGCGGGGACTGACGACGGCGGCTCTGCTGGTGCCGGTCGCGGTGTTCGCCCTGTGGAACCACCCCACCGTGCTGACGGTGCTCTTCCTGGTGCTGATCCTGCTGGCCGCCCTCGCGGTGATCGCCCTCCTGGCCGCCACGGGCCGCACGGGGGCGCATGGCAGGGGCCGTTAGGGGCCACGAGCCGTCAGGGGGGCAGACCTCAGGTGGCGGGGGGAGGCCTCAGGGAGTCAGGATGAGCACGATGAAGATCAGGCATGCGGCGACATTGACCACCCAGCTATGGGTGGCGAGCCACTCCCGGAGCCGTGGCATCGCGCGTCGCGCCCGGTCGCCGAGGAGGAGGTAGACCAGCAGCGGCAGCGCCGCGATCAGTACGGTGGCGCCGATGAACGGCAGCGCCGCCGCCAACCCCGCCCGGTGCTGCTCCAGATTCGCCCCTACGGTCAGCATGACCACGATGTCGGACGGCATGAGCAGGATGATCAGCAAGCCGGTCGTGAGCGCCTTACGGGGACCGGCTTCCATCAGCGCGCCCAGCCACTTCGGCGGCTCGACCGTCCGCCGCCGCACCACGTTCTTGACAGCGACCAGTGCCAACAGCCCCACCAGCACCAGCTGTACGACCGACGCGGCCGATCCCCGGTGGTCCGGACTGCCCGGCGAGACCACCTGCCCCAGCAGCCCGCACAGCCACCGGGCGAGAGCGACCCCCGCCGCGGTCGCGACCGCCACCCCGAGCAGAAACGCCAGGGACACCCGCACCGGCCGCGCGGTGGTCACCAGGATGACCGCGGCCACGATCTGAGGACCGGCCATCATGGTGACGGCCAGCGGGAGAATCTGGAGATCCACGGCCGCCTGCCCTTCCAGCCCGCGTCGCCCGATCACCCTCCGGACTCCCAGTTCTACGCACGGCCCGCCGCCACGGCATCCGGCGCTGCGCCGACCGTGGCGCCGTAAGCTGAAGGCGTGGGGCCCGGCGGGGTGCTCACGGCCGCGCCGGGCGTGGCCGACGGGAGGCTGACGATGACCTACCCATTGCTGAATGTTTTCCTGACCACGATGTGGGTCTTTCTCTGGATCCTCTGGCTGGCGCTTCTGTTCCGTGTCTTCACCGACCTCTTCCGTGACGACTCGCTGAGCGGCTGGGCCAAGGCGGGCTGGACCGTCTTCGCCCTCCTGCTGCCCTTCCTCGGGGTCTTCGTGTACCTGGTGGCACGGGGGCGGGGCATGGGCATGCGCGAGGTGAAGCGTGCCGAGCAGGCGGAGAAGGACTTCCGGGAGTTCATGCGCACGACCGCCACCACCGGCCGGGCGGAGGAGCTCGAACATCTCGTGGAGCTCAAGAACCACGGCGAGCTCACGCCCGAGGAGTACGAGCGGGCCAAGGCCAAGGTCCTGGCGGCTTGAACGAACCGTCGGCACCTTGAACGCACCATCGGCACCGCGGTGATCAGTACCGCACCGCGGTGCCCACCTGTGCCGTGGTGCGGCCGGTGAGCTTGCGGTGGCTGCGGGCGGTGGCCCTGGTGGGCCGGTGCGGGGGCACCTTGGACAGGTGCAGGACGACGGCGTCGACCAAGTCCCCGCTCCCGTTGCGGAAGTTGACCTCGATGGCGTAGTTGGCCGCGTGCTTGCCCCCGTTGGTGACGGTCAGCGGTGCCACGGCCCGCCCCGCGCCGTCGCGGGTCACCCGGCCGGCCCGCACCTCGCGCTTGGCCTGGGAGCCACCCTTGATCTTGCCCAGCTCGGCCTGGGCCGACGCCTTCGCGGAGGCGATCGCGGCGGAGGCCCGGGACACTTGGGACGACGGGGCGCCCCCGTCGTCCGAACAGCCGACGGCGGCCGGCGCCAGCACGGCCATGAGGCTCACCGCGCAGATCGTCCGCGTTCGGCGCCCGCTCATCGCGTCTCCCTCGTTCCGTCGGCCGGGGTCCCGGGCCCTCCGCATCCACCCTCGGGGCGGTGGGGGGCCGGGGCAACCGGAGCGGGGCCGTTCAGGCGTTCGGGGGAAAACGCGCCGTTCGGGGAACGGCCACAGCGCGCGGCGGAAGGCCGGTCAGGGGCGTCGCGCGCGGGGGCAGGCCGGTCAGGGGGTGGACGTCGTGGGCGGGGGCAGTTCGCCCGAGCCGCGCGGGATCAGCCGGGTCGGCAGGACGACCCGCTGGGGGTCCCCGCCCGCGCCGTCGAGGCGGCGGAAGAGCAGATCGGCGGCGGTGCGGCCGAGCTGGGCCGAGTCCTGGGCTATGACGGTGATCCCGGGGGAGAGCAGATCGGCGAGCTCGAAGTCGTCGAAGCCGACGAGGGCCACCGGCGCGGCGGGTGCGGGGCGCTCGGCCAGGACCCGTACGACCGTGACCGTGACCCGGTTGTTGCCCGCGAAGAGCGCGGTGACCGGCTCGGCGGCGTTCAGCATCGCGGTGGCCGCGGCCCGGACCCGCTCCGGATCGGTGGGGCCGGGCGAGACCCAGGCGTCATGGACCGGCAGCCCGGCCTCGCTCATCGCCGCGTGATAGCCGCGCAGCCGCTCGGCGGCGGTGTGGATGCCCGGCAGGTCGCCGAGGAAGCCGATCCGGCGGTGGCCGTGGGCGATCAGATGGGCGACGGCGTCGCGGGAACCGCCGAAGCTGTCGGCGAGGACGGCGTCGGCGCCGACCCGGCCCGCGGGCCGGTCGACGAAGACGGTGGCGATTCCGGCCGCCATCTCGGGGGCCAGATAGCGGTGGTCATGGCCGGCCGGGATGATGACGAGGCCGTCGACCCGGCGCGCGCACAGGGCGAGCACCAGCTCCTGCTCGCGCTCGGGGTCCTCCGCGCTGGACCCGTTGATCAGCAGCGCGCCATGGGCTCGGGCGACCTCCTCGACGGCGCGGCTCAGCGGACCGTAGAAGGGATCGGCCAGATCCTCCAGGACCAGTCCGATGCTCGCCGTACGGCCCTTGCGCAGAATGCGGGCGCTGTCGTTGCGGCGGAAGCCGAGTGCGGTGATGGCCTCCTGGACGCGGCGCTCGGTGTCGGGGGTGACGCCCGGTTCGCCGTTGACCACTCTGGAGACGGTTTTGAGGCCGACCCCGGCCCGTGCGGCGACATCCTTCATAGTGGGCCGGGTGCCGTAACGGCGGGTGGCGGTGCTCGGGGCGGTGTCGGTCACAGTGCGCTCGTCCCGTCGCTGGTCGTCGTGGGGGAGGGAGTGACGAGCATAGCCCCTGGACAACGTTGTCAGCGGCGGGAAGACTGTTGTCGCACACTGAACACGCCCATGCCCACCAGCATGCCCACCAGGAGAGTCGACACCTATGCCACGTGACCTCATCGCCGCACTGGACATCGGCGGGACCAAGATCGCGGGCGCTCTGGTGGACGGGAGCGGAAAGCTGGTCGTACGGGCCCGCCGCGCCACCCGTGCCCAGGAAGCCGGCGCGACGGTCATGCGGCAGGTCACCGCCGTGCTCGAGGAGCTCAGGGCCACCGCGCACTGGTCGCGGGTCGCCGCCGTCGGCATCGGCAGCGCGGGCCCGGTCGACGCCACCGTGGGCACCGTCAGTCCCGTCAACATCCCCGGCTGGCGTGACTTCCCGCTGGTCGCCGGGGTCCGGGAGACCACCGGCGCACTGCCGCTGTCGCTGGTCGGCGACGGGCCGGCGATGACGGCCGCCGAGCACTGGCAGGGCGCGGCACGCGGCCGGAGGAGCGCGCTGTGCATGGTGGTCTCCACCGGCGTGGGCGGCGGGCTGGTCCTGGGCGGCCTGCTGCACCCGGGCCCGACCGGCAACGCCGGGCACATCGGCCACATCAGCGTGGAGCTGAACGGCGACCTGTGCCCCTGTGGCGGACGCGGCTGCGTGGAGCGGATCGCCAGCGGTCCCAACATCGCCCGCCGCGCCCTGGACGGCGGCTGGCGCCCGGGCCCGGACGGCGACACCAGCGCCCAGGCCGTCGCCGCCTCGGCGCGGGAGGGCGACCCGGTCGCGCGGGCCTCCTTCGAACGGGCCGCCCAGGCCCTGGCCGCCGGGATCGCCGCGACCGCCGCGCTCGTCGAGATCGAGGTGGCGGTCATCGGCGGCGGGGTGGCGGGCGCCGGGGACGTGCTCTTCACGCCCCTGCGGCGCGCCCTGCGCGACTACGCGACCCTGTCGTTCGTCCAGGGACTGGAGGTCGTCCCGGCACAGATGGGCACCGACGCGGGGCTGGTGGGCGCGGCCGCCGCGGCAGCCCAGGAGGCGCGGCTGGAGGGGTTCGGCCCGGCGGCGGGCACGCGTCCGACCGGCGATTGAGCCCCGCTGTCACCGACTCCCCCTAAGCTGTTCGCCCTGAGCCGAAGTCCCAGGCCCCGAGCCCGGCAGCGGCCGGGCTGGGCCGAGGACGGCGCGAGGGGGAAGCGGAGCGGTGGCACCGGTGGACATGGGCGGCGATCTGTCCGGCAGGCTCCTGGGCGGGCGGTACCGGGTGACGGGCCGGCTCGGCCGGGGCGGCATGGGCGTGGTCTGCAGGACCGTGGACGCGGTGCTCGGCCGGGAGGTCGCCGTCAAGGTGCTGCGCCCCATACCGACGCCTCCAGTGCCGAGCTGGCCGATCTGCGCACCCGGATGCAGCGGGAGGCGCGGGCGGCGGCCCGGATCCGGCACCCCGGGGTGATCACGGTCCACGATGTGGCCGAGGAGGACGGGCTGCCGCTCATCGTCATGGAGCTGATCGACGGGCCCTCGCTCGACGATGTGATCGACGAGCGGGGCACCATCGACCCCCGGGAGGCCGCGGGGATCGGCGCCGAGGTCGCCGACGCGCTCGGCGCCGCCCATGCCGCCGGGGTGCTGCACCGGGATGTGAAGCCCGGCAATGTGCTGCTGGACCGCGCGGGCCGTGTCGTCCTCACGGACTTCGGCATCGCCAGCCTGGAGGCGCCCGAGGACGGCGCGACCACCAAGCTGACCCGCAGCGGCGAGCTGATCGGCTCCCTGGACTATCTCGCACCGGAGCGCGCCCAGGGGCAGGACCCGAGCCCGGCCTCCGACATCTGGGCGCTGGGGATGACGCTGTACGCGGCGGTGGAGGGCTCGTCGCCGTTCCGCCGCACCTCCGTATGGTCGACGCTCACCGCGATCGTCACCGAACCGCTGCCCGAGCCGCGGCGGGCCGGGCCGCTGGCACCCGTGTTGCACGCGCTGATGGACAAGGATCCGCGGGGGCGGCCGTCCGCCGCCGAGGCGCGCCGGATGCTGGCGGACGTGGCCGCCGGGCGGACGCCGCAGGGCGTGCGGCCCCCGTCCGCACCGGGCACGGTGGCCGCCCCGTCACCGGGCTTCGGGCCGCCGCCCCCGGCGGAGCCGCTGGTGAGCGGGGAGCCGGGCGCGGGGGACGGGGCCGACGCGCGAGGCGCGGGGCGCGGGCGCCGCCGAGCGCTCATCGCGGCCGCGGCCGCCACCGTGGTGCTCATCGCCGGTGGGGTGACGTACGCGCTGGTCGGTGGCGACGACCACACCACGGCCTCGGGGCCGACGAAGGATCCGGCGGCGGAGTCGGCCAAGGACCAGGACCCGCCGGGCAAGCCGACGGGGCCCGGGAAGACCGCCTCACCGGGTGGCGGAAGGGCGAGCGGCACGGCCGGGCAGGACGGCGAGCGGCCGGATGGCAAGGCCTCACCGTCCGCGTCCCGCGGCCCGGACGGCGGCAATGGCGACGGGGGCGGCCCGGCGGCTTCATCGGCCCCGCCCTCGGGGGCCGCGCCCGTCTGCCACGGCAGCGGCGGTGGGCGGTACGACTGCGAGGTGTGGCGGGACGCGACCTCGTACACCCATGGCGGTGAGCCGGTCGGCACCCTCGGACACGGCGTGAACTACTTCTTCTGCCAGGAGAACCTGGGCCGCCGGGAGACCTACGGCACGTGGTCGAACGTGTGGTGGGCCAGGACCGACGACGACAACGGCCATCGTGATGTCTATGTGAGCGTCGTCTACGTCAAGGGCGGGAACAACGACGAGCCCCTCCCCGGGCTGCCCGAGTGCTGAGCCCGGGCGGCCGCGGGGAGGGGCGCGTTTCCGTGGGGTGAAGAGGTCTCAGCAGGTGAAGGACGCGTCGGCCCAGTCCCCGTGGTCGCTGGTGACCCCGTCCCCGCCGTCGGTGACGACGAGCCGGACCGTGTTCGCCTTGCCGATGGCGGCGTCGAGGGCGGTGGCCGGATCGGCGTTGGTCAGCGTCTTGGACGACGCCACCTTGGTGTCGTCCGCCCAGACCTCGAAGGCGACCGTGCCCTCGGCGCCCTCCTCGTCGTCCACGCCGACCTGTGCGGTGAAGCGCGAGCACCGGCCACCGGTGTAGTAGGTGACCTCGCTGGGCGCGTGCACGCCCAGGCCCTTGTCGTACGTGGTGCCGCCGAGGGTAAGCGGATGGCCGTCACCGGCCGCGCTCTCGCCGACGCTGGTGTTCTTCTCCACCGGACCCCAGCCATTGAGCGCGCTCAGCCAGGGCAGATCGCTCGCGTACGAGCTGCCGGAGGGCGGTGCGACCACCACATGGACCGCCGAGACCAGCCGCGCGGCGGCCTTGGCGCCCTTCGGTGAGCGGTAGTCGGCGCCGACCGTCAGATCGTAGGCACCGGGCGCGGCCCCGGCGGGCGCGGTCACCTGCCAGCGCGTGACCAGCTTCGAGCCGGTGGGCAGCGAGGCGGCCCGGGTCGGGGAGGTGGCCTTGATCCGCCAGCCGTCGGGGCCGGTGAGGCGGACCGAGACCTGATGGGCGGGGGTGCGGCCGAGGTCGGTGACCGTGGTGGCGACCTGGGCGGTGGCCCCGGCCTCGGTCAGCGAGGTGCCGTCGATGCCGAGTTCGGCGACGGGCGGGTAGGAGGCCCAGCGCGCGTCGGCCGAGACCCGGTAGAGCACGGTGCCATGGGCCGGGACGGTGGCCGAAATGGCCCCGGCGGTGTTGTAGTCCTTGTGCGACCACAGGTCGCGCAGCCGGTATGCGGTCGCCTGGGGCAGCCCGACCCCGGTCGCCGTGGTGGCGATGTGCTGCGGCCGGTCGGTCTCGTTGAACAGCGCGACGGCGCGGCTGCCGTCCGCCATCTCCTTGGCGATGACCCAGCGCCCGCCCTCGGAGGAGACCACGGTGCCCTGCTTGCCGAGCGGGTCCTGATCGACGCCGATGACCTCGTGATTGCCGAGGATCTCATAGGTCTCGGCGCTGGCCTTGCGCAGATCGGTGCCGATCAGCAGCGGTGCGGCCATGATCGACCACAGCGAGAAGTGGCTGCGGTACTCGGTGTCCGTCATCCCGCCGTTGCCGACCTCCAGCATGTCGGGGTCGTTCCAGTGGCCGGGTCCGGCGTACTGGGCGAGCGGCAGGTTCTGCTTGGCGATCGACAGCATGCTGCCCCAGCTGTCGCTGATGTCGCCCGTGGTCCGCCACAGCTGGCCGAATTCGCCGGCCCACTGCCATGGCTTGTTCTCGCCCCATTCGCAGATGCTGTAGACGATGGGGTGGCCGGTGGACTCGGACGCGGCCTTCAGCGCGTCGCGCATGTCGCGGTAGCGCTGCTTGGCGTCGACACCCTGGTTATTGCAGTTGTCGTACTTGAGGTAGTCGATGCCCCAGTCCCCGAACTGCTGGGCGTCGGACTTCTCATGACCGAGCGCCCCGGGGAAGCCGGCGGTGTTGCAGGTCTTGGTGCCCGCGCTGGTGTAGATGCCGATCTTCAGACCCTTGGAGTGGACGTAGTCGGCGACGGCCTTGATGCCGTTCGGAAAGCGGACCGGGTCGGGGACCAGCTTGCCGTTCGCGTCGCGCTGCGGCAGCGCCCAGCAGTCGTCGAGGTTGACGTACTGGTATCCGGCGTCCTTCAGCCCCTTCGCCACGAAGATATCGGCGATGCCCTTGACCATCGCCTCGTTGAACTCGGCGCGGCAGTGGGTGGAGTTCCAGTTGTTGAAGCCCATCGGAGGGGTGAGGGCGAGCCCGTCACCGGGCGCGGCGCTTGGCGCGGAGGCCGGTGTGGTGACCTCGGCGGGGTGCGACGGCTGGGCGACGGCCGGGAGGGCCAGGCCGGCCGTGGCCAGCAGGCCGGCGCTCAGTGCTCCGATGACTCTTCGCTTCGAGGGTCGAAAACAGCGGTGGCGCACGATGCGGGTCCTCCGTTCCCAACGGGGGTGACGCAGTGTCATGGCTGCGTCACATGCGAGCGTTTACGGTAGACCCTGTTGGAGTCTGTTGGAAGAGATGCGATAACAGTTGTTCGATATCTCGTCAAAACCCTTGACGATTTGCCTGGGTGCCGGGTGAGATCCCCTCACTCGCGTTCGATTGTGTTTGATTGGACCTCTGTGGAGGGGCACATGGCACCGTCATTGTCAGGACATCGGATCTCCCGCCGTGCGCTGCTACGAGGTACCGCGGCCGGAGCCGGCGCGGTCGCCCTGCCGACGCTGCTGACCGCCTGCGGTGGTCCGGGCAACGAAGTGAAGATCGGCTCCAACGCCTCCGACGCCGTGCCCCGGAAGGCGTTCGCCGAGGTCTTCAACGCGTACGAGAAGAAGTCCGACAAGAAGGTCAAGGTCAACACCGTCAACCACGAAGCCTTTCAGGAAGGCATCAACCGCTATCTGAAGGGCACCCCCGACGACGTCTTCATGTGGTTCGCCGGGTACCGCATGCAGTTCTTCGCCGAGCAGGGGCAGCTCGCCGAGATCAGCGACCTGTGGAAGGGCTTCGACGGCTTCTCCGATGCGCTCAAGGCGCAGTCCAGCGGCAAGGACGGCAAGCAGTACCTCGTGCCGTACTACTACTACCCCTGGGCGGTCTTCTACCGGAAGAGCGTCTTCGCCCAGCGCGGCTATGAGGTCCCGAAGACCTTCGACGAGTTCCGGGCGCTCGCCAAGCGCATGGACAAGGACGGCCTCGACGCCATCGCCTTCGGCGACAAGGACGGCTGGCCCGCCATGGGGACCTTCGACTATCTCAATATGCGGGCCAACGGCTACGACTTCCATATCTCCCTGATGGGCGGCAAGGAGTCCTGGACCGATCCCCGAGTCAAGAACGTATTCGATCTGTGGCGCGGGCTGATGCCATACCACCAGAAGGGCGGCAACGGACGGACCTGGCAGGAGGCCGCCCAGAGCCTGGCGCAGAAGAAGTCCGGTATGGCGGTCTTCGGACTGCCCCACCCCGGACAGCAGTTCTCCGACGCCGACCGCGAGGATCTGGACTTCTTCGCCTTCCCCGAGATCGACTCCGCCTATGGCCAGGACGCGGTCGAGGCACCGATCGACGGCTTTCTGCTCGCGAAGAAGTCCAAGCGGCAGAAGGAGGGCAAGGAGCTGCTGAAGTACCTCGCCACACCTGCCGCCGAGGAGATCTACCTGAAGCGGGACCCGAACAACATCGCCGTCAACGACGGCGCGTCCACCTCCTCGTACAACGCGCTGCAGAAAAAGGCCGTCGACCTCGTCTCGAACGCCAAGCAGATATCCCAGTTCATGGACCGCGACACCCGGCCGGACTTCGCGTCCCAGGTGATGATCCGGGCCATTCAGCAGTTCATCAACAAGCCGAACGACATCGACTCCCTGACCAAGGACATCGAGTCCCAGAAGAAGACCATCTTCGCCGCCAACTAGGAGATTCGCGCCGTGCCGCTCATCAACGCGCGGCGTGCCAAACGGCGGGGTCCCCGGAGGTTCACCTCCCGCGACCTCGCCGTTATCGGCGTGCTGCTGGGCATACCCATCCTGCTCGACCTGGCCCTGATCTGGGGTCCGACCCTCGCCTCCATCGGTCTGTCCTTCACCAACTGGGACGGGATCGGCGATATCCAATGGGTCGGCATCGACAACTACAAGACCCTCTTCACCGACTATCCGCCGTTCTGGCCCGCCGTCCGCAACAATCTGCTCTGGGTGGCCTTCCTCGGCTGTGTCGCGACCCCCTTCGGGCTGCTGCTGGCCGTACTGCTGGACAAGGGCGTCCGGTTCAGCCGGTTCTATCAGTCCACCCTCTATATGCCGGTGGTGCTCTCCCTCGCCATCGTCGGCTTCATCGCGCAGCTGATCTTCTCCCGTGACCAGGGCGCGCTGAACGCGATTCTGGCCAACAAGGACAATCCGGTGGACTGGCTGGGAGATCCGGAACTCAATATCTGGATGGTCCTGCTGGCGGCCGCCTGGCGACATACCGGGTATGTGATGATCCTCTATCTGGCCGGGCTGAAATCCGTCGATCCCTCGCTCAAGGAAGCGGCCGCGATCGACGGCGCCAGCGAGACCCAGACCTTCTTCCGGGTCGTGCTGCCCACGCTGCGGCCGGTCAATGTCATCGTCGGCGTCATCACCGTGATCGAGGCATTGCGCGCGTTCGACATCGTCTACGCCATCAACCACGGCCGTAACGGGCTCGAACTGCTCTCGGTGCTGGTCACCGACAACATCATCGGCGAGGCCAGCCGGATCGGCTTCGGCTCCGCGATCGCCGTCGTCCTGCTGACCGTGTCCATGGGATTCATCGTGACCTATCTGGTGCAGGAGCTCCGAGGGGGGAAGAAGGGATGACCATCACCCGGACCGCCCCCGCACGGACCGTGGCGCCGGTGACCGGCACCGGCAAGCGCCGGGTGAGCCGTGGACGGCTCGGGCTGCACGCGTTCCTGATGACCGTGTCGCTCGCCTTTCTCGCCCCACTGCTGCTCGCCGTCTACGCCTCGCTGCGGCCGTATGAGGAAACCGCCAAATACGGCTATTTCTCGCTGCCGCGCCATCTGTCGTTCGACTACTACGCGCAGGCGTTCAACGACTCCGGAATGGGCAAGTACTTCATCAACTCGCTCATCATCGCGGTGCCCGGAGTGCTGCTGACGCTGTTTCTCGCCTCGTTCGTCGCCTTCTGTGTGACCCGGCTGAGAATGCGCGGCGCGCTTGTGCTGCTGATGGTGTTCACGGCGGGCAATCTGCTGCCCCAGCAGGTCATCGTCACCCCGCTCTATGTGCTCTTCACCAAGATCAACCTGCCCTATTGGATGTCGGACTCGATGACGATGTACGACTCCTACTGGGCCGTGCTCGCCGTCCAGGTCGCCTTCCAGGTGGGTTTCTGCGTCTTCGTCCTCGCCAACTTCATGCGCACCCTCCCCGAGGAGATCGTGGAGGCGGCGCGGGTGGACGGCGCGGGGGTGTGGACGCAGTACTGGAACATCACCCTCCCGCTGTGCCGGCCGGCCCTCGCCGCGCTCGCCACCCTGCAATTCACCTGGATGTACAACGACTTCCTGTGGGCGCTCGTCTTCATCTCCGACGGTGAGAAGCTGCCCATCACCTCCGCGCTCAACAATCTGCGCGGCCAGTTCTTCACCGACTACAACCTGCTCGCCGCGGGTTCGGTGATCGTGGCGCTGCCCACGGTGCTGGTCTTCCTGCTGTTGCAGCGCCACTTCATCGCCGGACTCACCCTCGGCGCCAGCAAGGGCTGACACGGCAAGGGCTGATACGACAGGGGTCACCGTGGTCCATGTGGTCACGGTGACCCCTGTGGCACAAGGGCCCCACGACCCCCGGCCGAGCCCCACCGCACCGCCCCGCGTCTTGCGCCCATACGGTCCGGAGCGGCGCGATCCGTCACTCGGTCGTCTTCGGGCGTTTCCGTGGCAGGGTGATGCGGGCAACTGTCAGGAGGCGATGGAATAGGGGGAAATGTGATCGTCTGGCTGAACGGTGCGTTCGGTGCGGGTAAAACCGCCACGGCCCGTGAATTGGTGGACTTCATGCCCGGCAGCACGTTCTACGACCCGGAGCTGGTCGGTAACGGTCTGCGGATGATGCTTCCGCGTAAACGTCTTGAACAGGTGTCCGACTACCAGGATCTGCCCTCCTGGCGCCGGCTGGTCGTGGACACCGGAGCGGCGCTGATCGCGGAGGTCGGTGGTCCGCTCGTGGTGGCGATGACGCTCCTCAGACAGGAGTACCGGGATGAGATCTTCGGTGGTTTCGCGGCCCGTCGCATCCCCGTGCGGCATGTACTGCTCCACACCGATGAAACGATCCTTCGCGAGCGGATAGCCGGGCGCGAGGCGATACCCGGGGACCCGGACGCGAGCGAGTCCGTACGCCAGTGGTGCCTGGCCCATCTCGCCCCCTACCGGGCGGCCCTGCCCTGGCTGACCGCCGATGCCCATGTCGTGGACACCACCGGCATCACCCCGCGCCAGACCGCCCAGCACATCGCCGACGCCGTCCGCGAGGGCGCCGGGAGCTGCGACATCGTGCAGACCCCGGAGCCGACGGCGGAGACGCTGGCCGCCGGGGTGCTGCTCTTCGACGAGGAGGACCGCGTGCTGCTCGTCGACCCCACCTACAAACCCGGCTGGGAGTTCCCCGGCGGCGTCGTCGAACCGGGCGAACCCCCGATGTGCGCGGGGGTGCGCGAGGTCACCGAGGAGCTGGGCGTACGGCTGGACGAGCCCCTGCGGCTGCTGGTCGCCGACTGGGAACGCCCCCAGCCGCCCGGCTACGGGGGCCTGCGGCTGCTCTTCGACGGCGGCAAGCTCTCCAGCGCGGCCGCCCGGGAGGTGCTGCTGCCCGGCTCCGAACTGCGCGGCTGGCGCTTCGTCACCGAGAGCGAGGCCGCCGCGCTGCTGCCGCCGGTGCGGCTGAGCCGACTGCGCTGGGCGCTGCGCGCCCGCGAGCAGGGCCGCCCGCTCTACCTCGAAGCGGGCGTCCCCACCGGCTGACCCACCGGCCCGCCTCGTACGTCACCGGCCCACCCCGTACCCGTGGGCAGGCGGGGGAGGCTCAGCCCTTGCTCGCCGCGTACATCCCCAGGAACAGCGCCTCGGTCAGCGAGAGCTTCTCCAACTCCTGCGGCGAGACGCTCTCGTTGACCGCGTGGATCTGCGCCTCCGGCTCGCTCAGCCCGATCAGCAGGATCTCCGCCTCCGGGTAGAGCGAGGCCAGCGTGTTGCACAGCGGGATCGAGCCACCCTGCCCGGCGATGGCCATCTCCTGGCCGTCGTACGCCAGGCGCATCGCCTCCCGCATCGCCGCGTACGCCGGGCTCGTGGTGTCCGCGCGGAACGGCTGGCCCTGGCCGACCTGCTCCACCGAGAGCCGCGCGCCCCACGGCACCGAGGACCGGAGGTGCTCGGCGAGCAGCCGGTTGGCCTCGGCCGCGTCCACGCCCGGCGGCACCCGCAGGCTGATCAGCGCCCGTGCGCTCGCCTGGACGGACGGGGTGGCGCCGACCACCGGCGGGCAGTCGATGCCGAGCACGGTGACCGCGGGGCGCGCCCAGATGCGGTCGGCGACCGTACCGGAGCCGACCAGTCCGACCCCGTCGAGAACCTTGGCGTCGGCGCGGAACGCCTCTTCCGGATACTGCAGCCCGTCCCACTCCGCGTCCGCATCGAGGCCCTTGACGGTGGTCGAGCCGTCCTCGGCGCGCAGCGAGTCCAGGACGCGGATCAGCGCGGCGAGCGCGTCCGGGGCCGCCCCGCCGAACTGGCCGGAGTGCAGATTGCCCTCCAGGGTCTCCACCGAGACCCGCAGCAGCGTCATTCCGCGCAGCGTGGCCGTGACCGTCGGCAGCCCGACCCGGAAGTTGCCCGCGTCGCCGATCACGATCGTGTCGGCGGTCAGCAGCTCGGGACGGGCCTCGGCATAGCGCTCCAGGCCGCCCGTGCCCTGCTCCTCCGAACCCTCCACGATCATCTTGACGTTGACCGGGACCCCGCCCTGCTCCTTGAGCGCCCGCAGGGCGGTGAGGTGCATGATCACGCCGCCCTTGCAGTCCGCGGCGCCCCGCCCGTACCAGCGGCCGTCGCGCTCGGTCAGCTCGAAGGGCGGGGTGTGCCAGGCGGCCTCGTCCAGCGGGGGCTGCACATCGTAATGGGCGTACAGCAGAACGGTCGGGGCACCGGCCGGGCCGGGCAGAAAGCCGTAGACGGACTGGGTGCCGTCGGGGGTGTCCAGCAGCGCCACGTCCTCGAACCCCTCGGCGCGCAGGGCGTCGGCGACCCAGCGGGCGGCGGCCTCGCATTCCTCGCGCGGGAACTGCGCCGGGTCCGCGACCGACTTGAAGGCCACCAGCTCGGCCAGCTCGGCCCTGGCGCGCGGCTGCAGGGCGGCTACGGTGGCGGCGAGAGGTGCCTTCTCCATGGGGGTCACTCCTGGGTGCGACGGTGGGCGGCGGGATGCGCTGCGATGGGCACGTATGTACGGCTTGATGCCGCGTGGCCGATCATCCCACAGCGGGGTCATCCGCCGGGGAGCCGTAGGATGCCGGGAAGGCGCATCAGGTCGGTCGATTGGGAGCGGATCCACACGTGAGCAGCGACAACGCAGCCCCGGACAATGAGACGGTATGGGACGTCGTCGTGGTGGGCGCGGGCCCCGCGGGTGCCTCCGCGGCCCATGCCGCCGCCTGCTCCGGACGCCGGGTGCTGTTGTTGGAGAAGGCCGAACTGCCGCGCTACAAGACGTGCGGCGGCGGCATCATCGGTCCCTCGCGCGACGCGCTCCCGCCGGGCTTCGAACTGCCGCTGCGGGAGCGGGTGCACGCGGTGACCTTCTCGCTCAACGGCAAGCTGGCCCGCACCCGCCGTTCCAAGCACGCGCTCTTCGGGCTGATCAACCGGCCGGAGTTCGACGCGGCCCTGGTCGAGGCCGCCAAGGACGCGGGCGCCGAGATCCGAACGGGCGTCGCGGTGACCCGCGTCGAACAGCACGGCCCGGCCGTGCCCGACCGGCGCACGGTCGCCGTGGTGCTCGCCGACGGCGAGACGGTGCTGGCGCGGGCCGTGGTCGGCGCGGACGGCAGCGCCAGCCGCATAGGCGCGCATGTCGGCGTGAAGCTGGACCAGGTGGATCTCGGCCTGGAGGCGGAGATCCCCGTTCCGGAAACCGTCGCGGAGGACTGGGCGGGCCGGGTGCTCATCGACTGGGGCCCCATGCCGGGGAGTTACGGCTGGGTCTTCCCCAAGGGCGACACCCTGACCGTCGGCGTCATCTCGGCGCGCGGCGAGGGCGCCGGGACCAAGCGCTATCTGGAGGACTTCATCGCCCGGCTCGGCCTCGCCGGATTCGAGCCGAGCATCTCCTCCGGCCATCTGACCCGCTGCCGCGCGGATGACTCGCCGCTCTCCCGCGGCCGGGTCCTGGTGTGCGGGGACGCGGCCGGGCTGCTGGAGCCGTGGACCCGCGAGGGCATCTCCTACGCGCTGCGCTCGGGCCGGCTCGCGGGGGAGTGGGCGGTACGCGTCGCCGAGGCGCATGACGCGGTGGACGCCCGCCGCCAGGCCCTGAACTACGCCTTCGCGATCAAGGCGGGGCTCGGTGTGGAGATGGGCGTCGGCCGCCGTCTGTACACGGTCTTCGCCCGCCGCCCCGGGATGTTCCACGCGGCGCTCACCGGCTTCCGCCCGGCCTGGCGCGTCTTTACGAAGATCACCCGCGGCACCACCACCCTGGGCGACCTCGTCCGCACCCACCCGGCCGCCCGCCGGGCCCTGGCGGCGATGGACCGCAACTAGCCGCCTTCGCTCGGGCGTCGCGCGGCGAACACGCGTCATACGACGGTGATGTGCCGCGTGGCGGTCTTGAGGCTTCGCCGGTAGTGGGTCGCGTGGCGGTCTTGAGGCTTCGCTGATGAAGCGTCGCGCGGCCTCGCCGGTGACGCGGAGGACCGGGAGCGTCCCGGCCCTCCGGGCTCACCCGGCGCGACGTACTCCGCCGGGAGTACGTGCGGGCACCGCGCAAGGGGGACGCCGGGTCCGCCCGGCCGGTTTAGCGTTGCCCGTATGCACGGATTCACGGGGGAGCCCGGCCCCTGGCACCGGCCGGGCGGACGCTGGCGCGAGATGCCCTTCGGCGCACCGCGCTCGGCCGTCCCCTGGCCCTCCTCGCTCGCCATCGCCGTCGTCCAGCTGATGGGCACGGGGTTCGCCGCACATGACCAGCCCGCCCGGGTGGGCCTCGGGCCCGGGGCCGGCGCGCTGCTGCTCGCCGGGCCCGCGCTGCTGCTCCTGCGCCATCGCCACCCCGGGACCGTCGTGGTCGGCACGGCGGCGGTGACGGTGGTGTACATCGCCGCCGGATATCCGTACGGGCCCGTCTTCCTCAGCGTCGTCGTCGCCTGTGTGGCGGCCGTCGCCGCCGGGCGGCGGATCGCCGCGTGGAGCGCGCTCGGGCTGCTGTGGGGCGGCCATCTGCTCATCGGCCACTGGCTCTACCGCTGGCTGCCGCCGGACGGTGACGGGCCCGTCGGATGGGGGCAGGAGCTGGGGATTACCGCCTGGGCGATGGCGATCGTCGCCGCGTCCGAGCTCGTCCGCGTACGGCGTGAGCGGTGGGTCCGCGAACGGGCCGAACGGGAGGCGGCGGCCCGGCGCCGGGCGGATGAGGAGCGGCTGCGGATCGCCCGGGAACTGCATGACGTCCTCGCCCACAGCATCTCGGTCATCAACGTCCAGGCGGGCGTCGGCCTCGCTCTCCTCGACCAGGACCCCGAACAGGCCCGCACCGCGCTGACCACCATCAAGGCGGCCAGCAAGGAGGCGCTGGGTGAGGTCCGCCAGGTCCTCGACACCCTGCGGACCTCCGGCGCGTCCGGCGCCGCGCCCCGCTCGCCCGCGCCCGGCCTGGACCGGCTGGAGGAGCTGACCGGACAGGCGGCGGACGCGGGGCTCGCGGTGCGGGTGGAGGTGGAGGGCGTACGCACGGCCCTGCCGCCCGGCGCCGACCTCGCGGCGTTCCGTATCGTGCAGGAGGCCCTGACCAACGTCGTCCGCCACTCCAGCTCCCGGAACGCCCACGTCCTGCTGCGCTACGCCCCCGGTGAGTTGGAGCTGCGGGTGGACGACGACGGTCCGGCGGCCGGGGGCGAGGTGACGGGCGGTGGCAACGGTCTGGTGGGCATGCGTGAGCGGGCCGCCGCGCTCGGCGGAACGGTGGAGGCGGGCCCCCGCCCGGACGGCGGCTTCCGCGTCCGGGCCCGGATCCCGTTCAGGAGCGCGAGGGAGACACCATGAGTGAGGGGTACGGGGAAGAGGCCGTGATCCGTGTCGCGCTCGCCGATGACCAGATCCTCGTCCGCGCCGGCTTCCGCGCCCTGCTGGCCGCACAGCCGGATATCGAGGTGGTCGGCGAGGCGGCCGACGGGGAGCAGGCGCTGGCGCTCGTGCGGGAGCGGCACCCCGATGTCGTCCTCATGGACATCCGGATGCCGGTGCTCGACGGCCTCGCCGCCACCCGCCGGATCACCGATGACCCGGCCCTGGGCGAGGTGAAGGTGGTCATGCTGACCACCTTCGAGCTCGATGAGTACGTCTTCGAGGCGATCCGCTCCGGCGCCTCCGGCTTCCTGGTCAAGGACACCGAACCGGAGGAGCTGCTGCGGGCGGTGCGCGCGGTCGTCGGCGGCGACGCGCTGCTGTCGCCCGGGGTGACCCGCCGCCTCATCGCCGAGTTCGCGGCCCGTTCCAGGGAACCCGCGCCCGCGGCCGCGCTGGCGGAGCTGACCGAGCGGGAGCGGGAGGTGATGGCCCTGGTCGGCATGGGGCTGTCGAACCAGGAGATCGCCCGGCGGCTGGTGGTCAGCCCGCTCACCGCCAAGACCCATGTGAGCCGCACGATGGTCAAACTGGGCGTCCGCGACCGCGCCCAACTCGTCGTGCTCGCCTATGAGTCGGGTCTGGTCCGGCCCGGCTGGCTGGGCTGAGCAAGGGCCCGGGGAGCGGTGGCGAGAGTGCCACGTGCTCGGTGCCCGGTGCTCCGGGGCCCGCTCAGAACAGCCCCTCCGGGGCCCGCGTCTCCCGCTCCCGTGCCGCCACCGGTGCCGTCGTCGGGGCGTCAGCCGCGGCCGCCGCCAGCGGCCAGCCCGCCAGCCGGCGGGTGTCCAGCAGCAGGATCCGGCCGTCCGTCGAGGTCAGGTGGATGTCCGGGCCCGCCACGGCGTCGATCCGCCCGGCCACGGTGGCCTCGGGGACGAGCTGGATCAGCCCCGGCGCGGGGCGCACCCGGTCCAGCTGGAACGCCGCGTCGTGGTGCACCGGCTCGAACGGCGTCAGGGCCAGCGACTCCGGCAGCCCGCCCAGGCCGCGCGCCCGACGGTGGAGCGCGGCGAGGTCGGCGGCCCGCCGCTCCGGGGGCGGCGCTGCCTCGCGGGCGGTGCGCTTGGCGGCGTAGGGGAAGCGGTCCGGGACGCCGAGCGCGGAGCCCAGCACGGCCTCGGCGCGGCGCGCGGCCATCAGCGGGCCACGGCCCAGCAGGCAGTACGAGAGCGCGGCCTGCTCCAGCAGCCGCGCCCCCTCCCGCTCGGCCGCGGTGATCCCCACCTTGATCAGATCCGGGCCGAACCAGGCGAGATAGACGTCGTAGGGGCGCGGGTCGTCGGTACGGGTGTCGGCGGCCACGGAGTACGAGCGGTCCAGCCGGGCGCAGTCCGGGCACTGCGCCGATACGGCGGCGGCCGGGACCTCGGCCCCGGCCGGGCACGGGGTGTGCCGGGCGCTCCTGCGGACGCCGACGCAGTCGCGCCGGGGCCCGGTGGTGAAGGAGAGCGGGCGGTCCGGCGTCAGCGGGGAGAGCCGTTCGCCCTGGGCCGGATGGCGCCAGACGAGCGCGGGCCCGCGCCGGCCCCAGCGCGCTCCCGCGCACTGCCACCGTGTCGGCCGCGGGCTCTCGGCCATCAGCGCCGCGCCCGGGAGAAGAGCCACAGCGCCCGGACCAGGCGGACGGCGAATCCGGCGGTGGCCACCGCGAAGGCGGCGCCCTTCCAGGCCGTCTCCCGGGCCCGGCCCAGCTCGCCGAAGAGCGCGGGGCTCGCGACCGCGACATAGAGCACGGCCGCCAGTAGACCGGCCGTGACCAGGGCGAACACCATCTCGACGGTGAGCGCGTCGCGCTCGTCCTGGGAACGGGGTCCGGTCATCTCGAATCAGCCCTCCGCCTGCTGTCCGGTGGCTGCCGCCGAGTCGGTCCTCCCCGGCTCGCGCTGCCCGTCACGCTGCTTGCGGCGCACATACAGCTGCTTCCGTACGCGTGCCACGACCGTACCGTCCGCGGCGACCACGTCGTTCTCGAACCACGGCAGTGCCTTGCCGCCGTCCGCCGTGGCCTCGCGGATCTCCTCCAGCCGCTCCTCGGTGAGCTTGAAGTCGGCGAACACATCGCCGCGGCCGGGCGAGACGAAGTCGATCTCGCCGGCCTTGTCCCAGACGATGTAGTCCCGGCCGAGCCGGTTCATCACCAGCAGCATCCAGAACGGGTCGCTCATCGCGAACAGCGAACCGCCGAAGTGGGTCCCCACATAGTTGGAGTTGAAGCGGTGCAGCCGCAGCCTGACCCGGACACTGCTCCAGTCCTCCGCGAGGTGGACCACCCGCACTCCGGCGAAGAGATAGGGCGGCCACCAGTTCATCGCGCGGCGCAGGCGGCGCGCGGACATCGATCGACGTGACATGTCAGGAAGCTAGCACGTGATATTACCCGTCGGTAACCCAGTGGCTCGGTGTATCAGATGCCCGAGCGCTCCCGCCACAGATCGGCCAGCTTCTCGTCCCCCTCGGTGGTCAGCGCGGTGATCGGCAGCCGGTTCCAGAGCGCGAGATAGAGATCGCCGGCCGGGCCGCTCAGCTCGCAGTCGGCCGCCCCCTCGCCGTCGCGCTCGGTGCGCGGAACGTCCTGGGACAGCCGCATCGTCCACACCGCGTCATGGTCCGTGGCCCTCATCCGGAGCGTGCGCGGGGTGTCCGTGCGCACCCGGGACCGGTCCAGGCCGTGGAAACCGACCAGCAGCTCATCGACCCCGTCGGCCGCGAACTCCGGGGTGAACGGGGAGAGGTCCCCGCCCCGTGCCGACTCCGCGTCGATCCGGTGGATGGCCGTCTCATGGGCCTGGCGCCGGGCCCAGAAGCCCAGCGGGGACTCCGTGGGCAGGAAGGTGAAGCACTTCAGCTCGGGGTCCGCATCGGTAAGGGTGCCGACCAGCCGTCCATGGACCTCGCGGTACCAGGACACGAGCTCGGCGTCGGCCGGCGCCGGCTGGAGCGTCGGCCGGACCGGGTCCGTCAGGCACTCGCCGACGATCCGGGTGGCCCAGCCGTGCACCTGGCCCAGATGGGACAGCAGGTCGCGGACGCGCCAGTCGGGACAGGTGGGCACCGGGGCGTCCACTCCGGCCTCGGCCGCGGCGTCGGCCAGCAGCCGGCCCTCGCGGTCCACGATTTCGATCAACTCGGCAGTATCCATGGCGGAATCATGCCAGCCGCCTCGGACATCCGCCGGGGCCGGACGGCGAGGGCGTCAGTTTCCGGCCGGGCGTACGGCGTTCCGTGTGCCGTACGCGACCACCGCCGCCACGGCCGCCAGCGCCGCGACCGTGGTGAGCGCGATCGGCAGCGAGTACCAGTCGGCGAGGAAGCCGATCGTGGGCGGGCCCAGCAGCATGCCGCCGTAGCCGAGCGTGGAGGCCGCGGCGACCCCGCCCGGCCCCGTCAGCGCGCCCGCCCGGGCGATGGCGACGGGGAAGAGGTTGGCCAGCCCCAGCCCGGTGACCGCGAAGCCCAGGAGCGCGAGCCAGACCGTGGGCGCGAGCGAGCCCAGCAGCATGCCGGCCGCGGCCGTGGTGCCGCCCACGATCAACGCTCTGGTCTGGCCGAGCCGTTCGAGCAGTGCGGTGCCGGTCAGCCGGCCGACGGCCATCATCAGCGCGAAGACGGAGTAGCCCGCGGCGGCGAGCCCGGCGGACGCGTCGAGGTCCTGGTGCAGATGGAGCGCCGCCCAGTCGGCCATCGCGCCCTCGCCGTACGCCGTGCAGAGCGCGATCAGGCCGAAGACGGCGACGAGCCACCGGGCGCGGCCCGGCCGCTCCGCGCCGGGAGACGGTGCGGCGGCGGCGTTTCCGGCCTCGGCCGCGGGCCCGGCGCCGTCCCGCGGCGCGGGCACCGGCAGCGAGATCAGCGTCCGGCCGGCGGCCGCCGCGAGCAGCAGCCCGAAGATCGCGAGCAGCGACAGATGGCGGGTGGGGGAGAGGTGGTCGGCGATCAGCCCGCCGAGCCCGGCCCCGGCCATCCCGCCCAGGCTGAAGGCGGCGTGGAAGCCGGGCATGACCGGGCGGCGCAGGGCGGCTATGAGGTCGACCGCCGCGCTGTTCATGGCCACGTTGAGCGCGCCGAACCCGGTGCCGAAGACCAGTAGCACCAGGCCGAGGGCGAGTGCGGAGTGGGTCAGCGGCGGCAGCGCCACGGAGCCGGCGAACAGCACACCGGCGGCCACCGTCGTCGGGTGGTTGCCGAAGCGGCGGCACAGGCGTCCGGTGGCCATCATCGTGGCCGTCCCGCCCGCGGACACGCCGAGCAGGGCCAGCCCCAGCGCGCCCTCCGAGGCGCTCGTCTGGTCCTTGATCGCGGGGATCCGGGCGACCCATCCGGCGAACACGAAGCCGTCGAGGAAGAAGAACACGGTGATGGCGGCGCGGAGTCGGGCGAGGTCGCGATCCGCGGCGACGGAGCGGCGCGCGCCCAGGATGGCCGTCCGTGTTTTGTTTGGAGTCGGCACAAAGTGAGAATAGGGGCGTGACCCAGACACGGACAAGGCTCGAGCGCGGCCGAAGCGCTCTTGGCCCGGCACTGGCACTCGTCCACACCGGCCGCGCGCCCACCCGCGCGGTGCTCACGGCCGAGCTCGGGGTGACCCGCGCGACCGCGGGCGCCGTCGCCGCCGAGCTGGAGGCGCTCGGCCTGATCCAGGTCGACTCACGGCCGCTCGGGGCCGCGGGGGCGCAGGGCCGTCCCTCGCACCGGCTGTCGGTCGCCCCCCGGGGGCCGGTCGCACTCGCCGCCCAGGTGCACGCCGACGGCTTCCGCGCGGCGCTCGTCGGGCTCGGCGGCCGGACCGTGGCCACCGCCCCGGGCTGCATGACCGTGCCCGCCGACCCGGCGCATGTCATCGACGCGGTGGTGGAGGCCGGTGCCCGGCTGCTGCGGGAGACCGGCCGCCGCTGTGTGGGCGCGGGGCTCGCCGTCCCGTCCGCGGTCGCCGAACCGGAGGGCACCGCCCTGAACCCGCTGCACGTCGCCTGGCCCGCGGGCGCTCCGGTGCGCGAGCTGTTCAACCGCAGCCTGGCCGCGGCCGGGATCCGTGGCGACGACGGGGAACCGGTCGCCGGCTTCGCGGGCAATGACGTCAACCTGGCGGCGCTCGCCGAGCACCGCCACGGCGCGGGCGGCGGCGCCCAGCATCTGCTCTGTGTCGCCACCGGGCACCGGGGCGTCGGTGGCGCGCTGGTGCTCGACGGGCGGCTGCACACGGGCAGCGCGGGGCTCGCCCTCGAAGTCGGCCACCTGACCGTCAACCCCGAGGGCCCGCCCTGCCACTGCGGCAGCCGCGGCTGTCTGGACATCGAGGCCGATCCGCTCGCCTTCCTCACGGCGGCCGGGCGCGACCCGGGCCCGGAGGTGTCCCTGCTGCAGCAGGCCCGCGATCTGCTGCGCGAGGAGTACGCCACCGAACCGTCCGTACGGGCCGCCACCAGCCAGCTCATCGACCGGCTCGGCCTCGGGCTCGCCGGACTGGTCAACATCCTCAACCCGGACCGCATCATCCTCGGCGGGCTGCACCGCGAACTCCTGGAGGCGGACCCGGAGCGGCTGCGCGCGGTGGTGGCGGAGCGGAGCCTGTGGGGCCGGAGCGGCGGCGTACCGATTCTGCCGTGCACGCTGGACCACAACAGCCTGGTGGGCGCGGCGGAGTTGGCGTGGCAGCCGGTGCTGGACGACCCCTTGGCGGCCCTGGGCGTGGGCTGACCCGCCCATGGCCGGTGGCCCGTGAGCGCCCGGCCCTTACGGCGCTCACCGGACCACCGCGCGCTCCTTACGGCCGTCACCACTGGCGGCCCCGGGGGAGCGCGTCCAGGTCCGGGGTCGACAGATGGAGCACCTGATAGCGGTCGCCGGGCTCCGAGGGCGGTGCGGAGCCCTCCCAGAGCGTGAAGTGGATCAGCTCCCAGCCACGCGGGTCGATGCCGAGGGCCGTCGCGTGGACACCGTCCGTACGGGCGCGCTCGGCCAGCCGCGCCAGCGCGTCCTCGACGACGGAGGCGGGGTCGGCGGCGGCCGGAACCGGCACGGCGTGGCGGGTGGCGGCGCGCGGCGCGGCGCCCGCCGCGGGGCCCCGTTCGAAGGCGAGCCCCTGCCAGTGCTCGACCGTGGGCCTGCCGAAGTCCCGGACGATGCCCTGGAATCCGGGGCCCCACAGGAAGCGGTTCATGGCCTCGGGCGCGGTCCACAGATAGAACGGGGCGTACTGATGGACCGGCGAGCCGTCCACCCCCCGCTCCCGGATGCCGTAGGCCTTGAGGCCCAGCCCCGAGAAGTCGTCGAGCAGCGGCCCCTTCGTCTCCACCCGGTCCCGGATGATCCTCATGTCGTAGTCGGCGGGCAGGGTGATCCGGTACTGCATGACGAGCATCGGTGAACTCCTGTCGGCGGGGCGTGCGTTCGCGGGCGTTCGCTTACGTTCGCTCCGCTCGATGCGATCGTACACACTAGTAGGTACAGAACGGGCCGCCCCCGGCACGCGTACTCCCCTGGAGGTACCGGGAATGTCGTCGGCCGTACGACGACCGGGCGCCGTAAGGGAGTGATCCTCGAAGTGGCCATGAGAAAAGGCCGTGAGAGGTGGCCATGAGAACGGGCCATGAGACAATCACTCCCGAGGAGCGCGATCATCATGAACACCCTGGCGCACGGCTTCGCCGACGGCGACGGCCCCGGACCGTGGATTCTGCTCTTCCCGCTGATGTGGGCGCTGGTCGTCGGTGGTGCGGTCTTCCTGTTGAGGCGCGCCGGGTGGCGCGGACGCGCCCCCTGGCGGCACGGGTCCGTGGAGTTCGGCGAGCGATCGCCGATCGCGGTGCTGGGCCGTCGCTTCGCGGCCGGTGAGATCGATGAGGACGAGTACTGGCGCCGACTGTCCGTCCTGGACGAGCAGTTCGGACGCCATGCGAAGGGCGGGGCCCGCTGACCGCCGCTGACGGTGGGGGCGCTGACGCGGGGCGCTCAGGCGGTCCGGGCTGACAGGGCGGTTGAGGCGGGTGGAGCGGTGGGGGCTGTCCGGGCTGCCGGGGCCGTCCGGACCGTCCCGCCTCGCGGGAGGCGGGACGCCTGCGTGCTCAGCGGGAGGCTGCCGACCGGGCGGCCGCGGGAGCCCGCTCGCGCACCGCAGGCGCCGGGGCCGCGGCAGCGGCCGGTGCCGGTGCCGGGGCCGCGGCGACGGGCGCGGGGGCCGGTGCCGGGGCGACGGGCGCGGGGGCGACGGGTGCGGGGGTGGGTGCCGGTGCGACGGGCACCGGTGCCGGGGCGACCGGTGTCGGGGCGGTGGCGGGTCCGGGCGGGGGAGCGGGGCCGGTGATGGGCGTGGTGGGCGCCGCCGGGCGGGAGGCGTCCGTGCGATGGGGCGGTGCGGTACGGCCCGCTCCATGCGCCGTGAGGGGCGACTTGGCGGAGGCGGTGGGCCGCGGCACGGCCAGCGTGAACCAGACGACCTTCCCGCTGCCGTCCTCCCGTGCGTGCATTCCCCAGCTCTGGCTGACGGCCGCGACCAGCGCGAGCCCCCGGCCATGCGTGGCCACGGGATCGCATGCCCGAAGGCGGGGCAGCCGCGGATCCTGGTCGCGGACCGAAACGGTCAACCGGTCCAGCATGAGAACGATCTCCACCGTGCACTGCTTGTCCGGCTCGGCGTGCCGATGCACATTGGTGAGCAGTTCGGTGACGCCGAGCGCCGCCGGGTCGATGAGCGGATCCAGATGCCAGTAGCGCAACTGCGCCGACACGATTCTGCGGACCTGTCCGATCCGCGACGGCAGGGCCTGCAGCTCCACCGTGCACTGCCTGCTAGGACGACTGATCACGGCTGCGACTCCCTGAAGAAGTTGGGGCTAGCCTGATTCAGATGCGGGCGACGAACACGTTCAGCAGTGGTGGCTGCTGGGCGCGACCGGTGGGACGGTTCTCAGCGTCACCGCTTGTTGACCCTCAGTGATACTGATACTCGTCCAGGGTCGGCCCCACCGCGCGCATGCGCAACTCGGCCACTTCACCGCTTCTGGGAGTGCCCCCGAGCGGACCGGACGGCGTCGAGGAAGCGGCTGGCGGCCCCGGAGCCGGTCTTGGCCGAGGTGGACTTGGTGTCCTGCGAGCCGAGGGTGAGACGGTAACGGGTGCCGTTCACGGTGGCCATGGCCTGGTCCCCGTCCACGAACCAGGGCTTGCTGGCGCGCACCGACTGCACCGGCGCGCTGTCGATCTCGCGGCCGTTGCTGGTGAGCAACTCCAGCCTGCCGTCCTTGATCAAGACCTGTCCGGCGCGGGTGACCGAGCGCAGGAACCGCTCGATCCGCACTCCCCTGGCGTTGAACTCGTTATCGGCCATCACAACCGCCTCCCCGATGGCTCCGACTGGCGCTTCTGCCGCCGTCTCTCATTTTCCCTGCTGCGCAGTGTGCCCGGGACCGGCCCCGGGCACCAGGGCGCACTGGGGGACAATGAGGATCGAAACGGCACGAGTATGCCACCTGGGCTGGGCGTGGGCACGAGCAGGAGGAGTGGGCGTTGGACGGCACGGCGCGCGGGATCATCAAGACGATCGACGTGGACCGCAGCGACCACGGCTATCGCGAGTGGCTGAAGGAGGCCGTCCGAAAGGTGCAGGCGGACGCCCAGCGGTCCGCGGACACCCATCTGCTGAGCTTCCCGCTGCCCGAGCGCTGGGGGATCGATCTCTACCTCAAGGACGAGTCCACCCACCCCACAGGGAGTCTCAAGCACCGTCTGGCACGTTCGCTGTTCCTCTATGGGCTGTGCAACGGCTGGATCCGGCCGGGCAAACCCGTGATCGAGGCGTCCAGCGGCTCGACCGCCGTATCCGAGGCGTACTTCGCCAAGCTGATCGGGGTGCCCTTCATCGCGGTGATGCCCCGCACGACCAGCCGGGAGAAGTGCCGCCTGATCGAATTCCATGGCGGCCAGTGCCATTTCGTGGACGACCCGCGGACGATGTACGAGGAGTCCGCCGCCCTCGCGGCGGAGTCCGGGGGTCACTACATGGACCAGTTCACCTACGCCGAGCGGGCCACGGACTGGCGCGGCAACAACAACATCGCCGAGTCGATCTATCAGCAGATGCGTCTGGAGCGGTATCCCGAACCGGCATGGGTCGTCGCCACGGCGGGCACCGGAGGCACCTCGGCGACCCTCGCCCGCTATGTCCACTACATGCAGTACGACACCCGGGTGTGCGTGGCCGACCCGGAGAACTCCTGCTTCTTCGACGGCTGGGTCCACCATGACGACGCCGCCTCCAGCGACCACGGTTCACGCATCGAGGGCATCGGCCGCCCCCGGATGGAGCCCAGCTTCGTACCGGGCGCGATCGACCGGATGATGAAGGTCCCGGACGCGGCGAGCGTCGCGGCGGTGCGCGCCCTGGAGCGGGCCATCGGCCGTAAGGCGGGCGGCTCCACCGGGACGGGGCTGTGGAGCGCGCTGCGGATCGTCGCGGAGATGGTCACCGCGGGGCGGACCGGGAGCGTGGTGACCCTGCTGTGCGACCCGGGGGAGCGGTATCTGGACAAGTACTACTCGGACGCGTGGCTCGAGGAGCAGGGGCTGGACATCGAGCCGTATGTGAAGACGCTCGACATCTTCCTCACCACGGGCGACTGGACCGACTGACGGCGCACAATGCCGGACCGGCCGGCCCGCGCCCGTGGGGCCGTCAGGCCGCCGCCACCATCCGGTCCAGGTTCCGCACCGCCTGGTGGAACGCGCGCCGCAGCCCCGGCCGCATCGCCCGCACGACGGCGCGCAGCAGTGGCGTGCCGTCCACCGCGAACACATAGCGCACCACGGTCCCGCCGCCGTCCGTGGGCCGCAGCGTCCACTCCTCCAACAGCGCCCGCAGGCCCGGTGCGTTGGTCTCGTCGACGCGGTAGGCATAGCGCTCGTGCGGCTCGACCGCCATGACCGTCTCGCGGAAGCGGCCGCCGCCCACGAGGCGGATGGCCCGGCCCTTGCCGCCGTCCGTGGAGCGGGCCTCCTTCACCGACCGGAACCACCGAGGCCAGCCCTCGACATCGGTGAACGCCTCGAACACCGCCTCGGGAGAGGCCGAGATCTCGGCGACGAAGACCAGCCGCAACGGGGCGGTCTCGACGTACTCCAGTCCGACGGCACGCAACCGGTGTGTCATGGACACACGATAACTGCCGGGGTGTCAGATGTCTGCGGTGCGGGACGGCTCGCCCGCCACCACCAGCTCCGGCAGATACTCGGAGATCTCCGCCCGTGCCTCCTCCGGCAGCCCCGGGTCCGTGACCAGCGCGTTCACCTGGTCCAGCGTGGCGAAGGAACTCAGCCCCACCGTGCCCCACTTGGTGTGGTCCGCGACCACCACCACCCGCCGCGCGGCCCTGACGAAGTGGCGGTTCGTCTCCGCCTCCGCGAGATTCGGCGTCGACAGACCCGCCTCCACCGATATGCCGTGCACTCCGAGGAAGAGCACATCGAAGTGGAGCGAGCGCACCGCCGCGTCCGCGACCGGCCCCACCAAGGTGTCCGACGGTGTGCGCACCCCGCCGGTGAGCACGACGGTGGCCGCACCGGGGCGCGGGCCCACCCCGCCGAGCGCCGCCGACCGCTGGGCGTTGTAGAACACATCGGCCACCCGGACCGAGTTCGTCACCACGGTCAGATCCGGCACCTCCAGCAGCTGCTGGGCCAGCGCGAAGGCCGTGGTGCCCCCGGCCAGACCGATCGCGGTGCCCGGCGTGGCCATCGCGGCCGCCGCCTTCGCGATGTCCTCCTTGGCGCTCAGCTCGAGGCCCGATTTGGCCTCGAACCCGGGCTCGTACGTGCTCGCCTCGGCCACCGGCACGGCCCCGCCGTGCACCTTCTCCACCACGCCCAGCCGGGCCAGCGCGTCCAGATCGCGACGAACCGTCATGTCCGAGACATTGAGCTTGCGCGTCAACTCATTGACCCGCACCCCGCCGCGCCGCCTGACCTCGTCGAGGATCAGGGCGCGCCGCTGCTCCGCGAGGAGGTTCTGGTTGTCGCTCACCCTGCCTCGTCTCCCTCCGGTCGGCCCTCGTCGCCCGCGCGTTCATCTTCGCATGAGGCGGGGACAGCCGGTCGCCACAGCACCCGGGGTTACGATTTCGCCACGCCCGGCCTGTCAGGGTCGGGGGAGGTGGCCGATGGGCACAATCCTGGAGCGGAACGACCGCACCACACCGGAATCGGGGGAACACGGTGCCAGCGACCATGCCTACGGACACGCCGGCCGACGGGGCGCAGCGGGCGACGGCAGCCCGTAAGGGCGGAGCATCGCCGTCCGATCTCGAACTCCTCGTCCACGGTGTGGGCGGCACCACCCCCGAGGAGATGCTGCGCGATCCGCGCACCTGCCGGGTCACCGGCGACGAGACCGCGGCGGTCTACCGCAGGACGGACGAGGTCGACGCCGAGCAGCGGCCGCCGGAGGACCGGGAGGGCCCGGACCGCGAGGGGCCGATCCGCGAGGCGTACGTATGGTGCAACCTCACCTCGGGCAACAGCTCCCGCGCCCTGTGGCTGCTCTTACTGCCGTTCATGGTCGCCAACCTCGCCCACTGGATGCGGCCCCCGGCCGACCGGCGCGAGCGGACCGTGCGCACCTACGGCCTGTTCGTCCGGCTCGTGGCGCTCACCCTGACCGTGCTGCTGATCGCCGGGGCCTGCGAGGTGGCCCTGGACCTGATCGCCTGGCAGTGTGCCGGTTCGGCCGACTGCGCCGGTGGCAAGTCCTGGCTCGGCTTCCTGTCCCCGGAGAACCACGGATGGTGGAGCCAGCCCGGCCGCAGGCTCGCGCTCGCCGCGGTGCTGCCCGGCGCGCTCACCGGACTGCTGTGGTACCTGTCCAACCGCACCTGGAGCGCGTACGAGTCCTCCCCGCCGCTGGAGCGCCCGGTCGACGAGTCCGCCCCCGAGGCGGGCAACCGCCCCGCGCTGTGCCTGCCCGGCTTCTGGTACGGCCGCAGGATCGTCGCCCGGCTGCGTGCCGCGCACACCGCCGCCGGATTCCTCACCATCGCGGCGGGCCTGACCCTGCCCACCACCACCTACGACCGCAAGCCGGGCGGCGGCGGGTTGCAGGACGCCGCGGGCTGGGCCCTGCTGACGCTGCTCGCCGCGGTCGCGGTCGCGGTGGTGGCCGTGGTGTGCTACCGCGGCCGCAGCGAGACCAAGGTCGACGGGGAGCTGGACCGCATCACCATCACCGCGCTGCCCGGAGCGGCCCTCGCGGTGCTGGCGCTCTCCGTGCTCTACGCCGGATGGTCCCGCCCGGACTGGGCCTCCACCGGCAAGCTGCCGGGCAACCAGGCGTTCTGCGCCATCGCCATAGGGGAGGGCGCGCTGATCGTGACCATGGCGGTGTGCGCCCTGGTCCTCCACCGGTCCGCTCCCGGCCGCACTCCGCTGTACGGGCTCGCCGGGCCCGCCGTGGCCGTGCTCGCCTGCGGGCTCGGCGCGGTACTCGCGGGCGGTATCGCCCAGCGCTTCGCCGACTGGCTGGACGGCGGCGCCACCCCCGGTGAGGGGCCGGGCATCGCCCCGCCGGTTCTGCTGACCTGGCTGGCCACGTCCATCCCCGCGCTGCTGCTCGCCCTGGTCGTCCTGCTGCTGATCTTCACCGTAAGGGTGTGGCGGGTGCGCAACCGGCTGCTGCCGACCATCATGGACGGCTATCCGGGGGAGCGGCCCGATCCGGTGCGCACCCGGCGGATCGCGCGCACGATCGCCCGCGCCGGTCTCACCGACTCCGCCCCGTGGATCGTCGGCCCCGTCGCGCTGCTGACCCTGCTGTTCGGCGCCGCCGCCGTCACCGGGGCCTGGGTCACGGACCAGGTGCCGGGGCGGGCCGCCGACGACGCGCCCGGGGCCGTGGACGCCGCCGCCCAGACCGCCCAGGCGCTGGGCTCCTGGCTGATGGGGCTGGCCTTCCTGATGCTGGTCACCTGGGCCCGCCGCGCCTACCGCAGCCCCTCCGCCCGCCGCACCATCGGCATCCTGTGGGACGTGGGCACCTTCTGGCCGCGCGCCGCCCACCCCTTCGCGCCCCCGTGCTACGCCGAGCGGGCGGTGCCCGATCTGACCTGGCGGATGGAGACCTGGACCCGCCGGTTCGGCGGCCGGCTGGTCATCTCCGGCCACTCCCAGGGCAGTGTGCTGGCTGCCGCGGCGGTCTGGCAGCTGGACCACCGCACCCGCGGCCAGGTCGCGCTGCTCACCTACGGCTCACCGCTGGAGCGGCTCTACGGGCGCTGGTTCCCCGCCTACTTCGGGCCCACGCAGCTGCTCTCGCTCCACGGCGAGGTGCGCTGCTGGCGCAATCTGTGGCGCTACACCGACCCGATCGGCGGCCCCATCCGGCTGCCCGACGGCAGCGGGCCCGAGGTCGACCGCGACGCGCTCAAGGACCCGCTGGTCTACGGCCGTACGCCCGAACACCCGCTGCCCGCGCCGATCCTGGGGCATGGGGACTACCAGGCCGACCCCGTCTTCGACCGGGAGCGGGCCGGACTGCTGGCCCGGCTCCCGGAACAGACGCCGCCCCCTCCGCAGGAGGGGGCCGCCGGTCAGATGAGCTCCGGCAGATCCTCGGGATAGAGCAGCGTGAGGTCGTCCGTGGTCGGGTCGCTCAGCTGGGCGACCCGGCCCGCATGCCGCTCCACCATCGCCTCGAAGGTCTGCCGGGCGGTGCGTCCGTTGCCGAACGCCGGGCCCTTGGGAAGCGCCGTGAAGTACTTCAGCAGCGCCTCGGCCGCCCCCTCGCCGATCCGGTACTCATGCTCCTCGGCCTGCTGCTCCACGATCCGCAGCAGCTCCTCCGGGGCGTAGTCGCCGAAGGTGATGGTGCGCGAGAAGCGGGAGGCCACACCGGGGTTGACGGACAGAAAGCGCTCCATCTCGGCGGTGTACCCCGCGACGATGACCACGACCGCTTCCCGGTGGTCCTCCATCAGCTTGACCAGGGTGTCTATCGCCTCCCGGCCGAAGTCCCGGCCGGAGTCCTCCGGCGAGAGGGCGTACGCCTCGTCGATGAAGAGCACCCCGCCGCGCGCCCGGTCGAACGCCTCCTGGGTGCGTATGGCCGTGGAGCCGATGTGCTCACCCACCAGGTCCACCCGGGAGACCTCCACCAGATGGCCGCGCTCCAGCACTCCGAGGGAGGCCAGGATCTCCCCGTAGAGCCGGGCGACCGTCGTCTTTCCGGTGCCCGGGGAGCCGGTGAAGACCAGATGGCGGCGGACGGAGGCGGCCTTGAGCCCGGCCTCCTGGCGCCGCCGGCCCACCTCGATCATGTCGGTGAGGGCGCGCACCTCGCGCTTGACGCTCTCCAGCCCGACCAGTGTGTCGAGTTCGCCCAGCACCGCCGAGGAGGGGCGGACGGAGACCGGGGGCTCGACGGCGGGCGCGGAGGTCTGGACGGACCGCTGTGACGGGACGCCGCCCAGCAGCCCGCCCGTCGAGGCGGCGGTCTCCACGGCGGGCGCGGTGAGCGGGAGCCCGCCGGGCGCGGTCGGGGAGCCCAGCGCCGTGGTGGCGCTCTCGTCGCTGGTGCAGTCCTCGACGAGCGGCCCCGCCTCGGAGAACTCGTACCCGCCGCGCGCACACCGCTCGGTGCGGCACCGGGTCAAGGTGGTGCGGCAGCCGTCGATGATGTGGAAGCCGTAGCCCCCGCTGCCGGTCACCCGGCAGCCGGTGAAGGTGCCGCGGCCCTCGGCGGACACATAGAACCCGGCCTCCGTCGGCCCGGAGACCGTGGTGCGCTCGACCGTCGGATCGGCGCCCTTGGTGACGATCACTCCGGTGGAGGCCCCGTCTATGGTGCAGTTGGCGAGCGTGCCGCCGCTGCCGTGGTCGCGGAACCACGCCCCGGTGGCCGCCTCCCGGATGCGGCAGTCGTCCAGCTGGACGATGGCCCCGTCGCTGACCGAGACCGCGGTGGAGCGCACCTGGGACAGATCGCTGTCGACCACATCGACCCGCGACCCGCGGTCCAGCACGAACAGCGCGTCCGGCACCTCGCGCACCCGGCACGAGTCGAGCACGGCGGTCGCCCCGTCGCTCACCCACACCGCCGGATAGTCGCCGGTGCTCTCGTGCAGCTCGCACTGGTTGGCGTCCACCCGGGTGCCCGGGTCCCACACCGACAGGCCGTTGCGCCCGAACCGGCGCACCGTGGAGCGGGTCAGCGTCAGCACCGAACGCGACCTCAGGTCGATGGCGTTCTCCGGGATGTCATGGATCTCGCAGTCGGCGAGGGTGAGCACCGCGTCCGTGTCCAGATTGACCCCGTCGGACGTCGTACGGTGCACCCGGCAGTCGGTGAGGTGCCCGGTCGCGCGCCCGGAGACCTGCACCCCGGCGCCCCGGATCTCGTACACCTCGCAGCCGACGGCCTCCAGCGAGGAGCCCTCGCCGGTCAGCGAGAAGCCCGCCCCGGACGCGTGGTGGACCCGGCAGCGGTCCAGGCGCGGACGGGCGCCGCCGCGCACCGCCACCCCGGACTGCCCGGCGGCCACCACCTCGCACTCCTCGAACACCCCGCCCGCGCCGTCCAGCACGCTGAGCCCGACGCCCGCGGGGTTGTCCACGGTGCAGCGCCGCACGGTGGGACGGGCGCCGCCGCGCACCTCGATGCCGACCGCCGAGCGCGTGGCGACCCGTACGTCCGACACCTCCGGGGTGGCGTCCTCGATCAGCAGCGCGGGGGCGGCCGAGTCCTGGCCCTCGACATGCAGATCCTGGACCACGGCGGAGGCACGAATCGTCAGGGCGACTCCGTCGACCGGCGCGATGCGCACCGAACCGCGGGCCGAGCCCTCGGGACCGCGCAGTGTGACGGCCCGGCCCACCACCAGATTCTCGCGGTAGGTGCCGGGCGAGATGGAGAGCACATCACCGTCCCCGGCGGCCTCCAGGGCCGCCGTGAGGGAGGCGTACTCTCCGGTGCGGCGCCGCCACCGCGACGTTCCGCTGTGCGTCACCTGGACGACCGAGCCCTGTGCCATGGTGCTGCTGTGCCCCCACCTCGTGCGTTGCCGGTGTGCGCGCCTGACCGCCGCTGCCGACTGCCGCTGCGCATATGGAATGCCCCACCGTAGCGTGCGCACGGCACCATGAGATGACCTGCCTGTGGACCACGGGCGGAGTTGGCGTTCATATGACAACTCCCGCCCGTGTACAGCCCACTCGCAGGGACCGACGGCCCGCTCGCGGGGGCTAGCTGCCGGCGTCCGCCCGGCCCCAGTCCTGACCGGCTCGCTCCCAGGCGATGTCCCACTGTGTGTAGCGCCGGCGCATGAGCCGCCATACGATCAGCCGCCGGGCGCCGTCCACCAGGACCGCCGTCGCACCGGCCGCGCCGATCCCCGCCAGCACGGCGTGGGTGGTGGCCGTCGCGGCGTCCAGCGGGCGGCCCACCGGGCGGCCGTGGTCGTCGGTCCAGATCCGGAACCGCTCACCGGGGTCGGCACCGGGGTGGGCCCCCAGCGTGCCCTGGTGTCTGCTGCCGTCCGGTCCCGTCCAGCGGGCGAGGACGCGACGGTGGGCGTCTGACGCGGAAGCGGTCTCGGGATCGGAGTCGATGGGTGGATGCGGCAGCACCTTCAGCACGGTGGCCGAGAGCGGATGGCGCTCGGCCCGCTGTTCGTGCGCGGCCCTCACCAGCGCTCCGTGTGCCATGGAGCCCGATGCCCAGCCGGCGGCGGGGGCGACGAGCAGGATGAGCGCCGCGGCGATCATCGCCGCGCACGCCTCCACGATGTCCGTCTTACGGCGCAGCGGATTACGCCGCCAGCGCCACAGCCCCCAGATCATTCGCATGGATCACATACCCCCTTCCCCATCCGTGGGTACCGCATGGCGGGCCGGATATGCGCGGATTCGGTGAAGAGAGAGCAATATCACGGGGCCAGCCCTTTCGCCGTTCCGGCGGGCCGTCGGCGGTTCAGAGGGACACACCAGACCAGCCGGGTGCCGCCCGCCTCGGGCGCCTCGATGTCCAGTGTGCCGCCCAGGAGTTCGGCCCTCGACCGCATGTTGACCAGCCCTCCGCTGGGGGCGGCGCCCCCGATGCCCACCCCGTTGTCCGTGACCACCAAGGTGATGTCGGCGCCGACGGTCAGCCGCACCTCCACCCGCTGGGCATGGGCGTGCCGCACGGTGTTGCTGAGCGCCTCGGCGAGCACCGCCAGCACATGGTCGCCGGTCGTGTCCGGCACATCGGTGTCCACCGGGCCGTCCATCAGCAGCGACGGTGCGAAGCCCAGGGTGTCGGAGGCCGACCGGACGGCCTTGACCAGCCGGCGCCGCAGCGTGGCGGGTTCGCCGCCGTCGTCCCCGACCGTGCGCAGGGCGAAGATGGTGGAACGGATGATTTTGATGGTCTCGTCCAGGTCGTCCACGGCCCGCCCCACCCGTTCGGCCGCCTCCGGGCGTTCGATCAGCCGGCCCGCGCTCTGCAGGGTGAGGCCGGTCGCGAAGAGCCGCTGAATGGCCAGATCATGGAGGTCCCGGGCGATCCGGTCGCGGTCCTGGAGCAGCGCCATATGCTCGGACTCGGCGCGGTGCCGGGCCAGTTCCAGGGCGAGCGCCGCCTGCGCCGCGAACCCCGAGAGCAGCTCCACCTCATGGTCGTCGAAGGGCCGCCGCCCGGCGAGCCGGCACAGCCGCAGCGCACCGGAGGCCCGCGCGCCCGCGACCAGCGGCACGGCCACCACCGGGCCGAACTCGCTCTCCGGAGCCGGCAGCGGCCAGGACCGGGCCCGGGAGTCCACCCGTACGTCCGAGGCGACCGCGGGGCGTCCGGTGCGGGCGGCGAGCCCGGCCAGCGAGCCGTCGGACGGCACCATGAGCCCGTCGATGGCCCCCGCGTCATGCCCCTCGGCCACCTCGACCACCAGCGAGTCGGTGCCCGTGGCCGGCAGCAGGATCGCCGCCGAGTCGGCGAGGGCCACCTGCAGGGCGAGCCGGGCGATCAGGCTCAGTGCCTCGCCCGCCGCGGTGCCCGCCAGCAGCGTACGGGTGATGACGCCGAGCGCCTCCAGCCACTGCTCGCGGCGCCGGCTCTCGTGGTACAGCCGGGCGTTGTCGATGGCCACCCCGGCGGCGACCGACAGGGTGGTCAGCACCGCCTCGTCATCGGCGTCGAACTGGGCGCCGCCGCGCTTCTCGGTCAGATAGAGATTCCCGAAGACCTCGTCACGGACCCGGATGGGCACCCCCAGGAACGAGCGCATCGGCGGATGGTGCTCGGGGAAGCCGTAGCTCGCCGGATGCTCCGACAGATCGGTGAGCCGCAGCGACTGGGGGTGGCGGATCAGCTCGCCGAGCAGTCCGTGACCGCTGGGCAACGGGCCGATGCGATGGGCCCGTTCCTCGGATATGCCCACCGGCAGGAACTGCGAGAGCCGATGCCGGTCGATCACGCCCAGCGCGCCGTACTCCGCGTCGGCCAGCACCACCGCGGACTCCACGATCCGGCGCAGCACCTGCTCCAGGTCCAGCTCGCGGCCCACACTGAGCACGGCCTCCAGGAGGTTGTGCATCCGGTCCTGGGTGGACCGGGCGGCGTCCAGCCGCGCCTGGAGCTCATCGAGGAGCTGGTCGAGCCGGAGTTGGGGGAGGGCCGGATGGCGTCCCTGATCCGCACTGCCCGACACCTGGCCACCATCCCCCCATGAGCCTCTCACCAGCAGGGTAGCCGGGGCAGGGGCCCGCGGTGGCGGCTATGGAAGGAACTCGGCCAGGGTCAGGGGCCGCTGAGGGACGGGAGCCTAGGAAACCGGCACCACGGCGACCGGGCACTTGGCGTGATGCAGTACGGCGTGGTTGACAAGCCCCAGCTGCATGCCGAAGTGCCCCTGGCGCCGCCGGGCCCCCACCACCAGCAGATCGGCGTGGGCGGAGGCGTCCAGCAGCGCCTTGCGGGCCGAGCCCTCGACCGGGCGGTGCGCCACCGGCACCGGCGGCAGCCCGGCCGCCGTGGCGCCGCCCAGCGTCTCGTCCAGGAGCTCGGCGGCGCGCCGTGCGTGGTCCTCACGCGCCCCGTGGTTCTCACGTGCCCTGTGGTCCTGAGGCGCCCTCTCGCTCTCTCGTGCCCTGTGGTCCTCGTGTGCTCCATGGTTCTCGCGCGCCTCGTGGTCCTCGGGGCCCGCGCAGCGCCATGCGTGCACCGCCTCCAGCTCCCCGCCGCGCAGCCGCGCCTCGCGCAGGGCGAACGCGACGGCGGCCGAGGGCGGCGCGGGCTCCCGGTCGCTCGGGCGCTCGTGCTCGGCGATCCCCACCACCACCCGGTTCATCCCGCCGTGCACGTTCTCCGGGCGGCCGCGCACCACGACCACCGGGCACTGGGCGCGGGCCGCGATGCCCAGCCCGACCGAACCGAGCAGCAGGGAGGCGAACTCGCCGCGGCCGCGCGAGCCGACCACCAGCGCCTCGGCGCTCTGCCCGGCGCGCAGCAGGGCGGTGACCGCGTCGTCGGCCGCCAGGTCGGTCATCACCTTCAGGGCCGGCACCCGCCGCCCGGCCCGCTCTGCCGCGGTGGCCAGCACCGCCTCGCTGTGGAGCCGCTCGGCGGGGCGGTCGGCGGCCGTTCCGGCGACGTAGCCCTCGTACCGCTCCCACAGGGAGGCGTGGACGACGCGCAGCGGCAGCCCGCGGCGCCCGGCCAGCTCGGCCGCCCAGTCCAGGGCGTCCGAGGCGGCCTGCGAACCGTCGACCCCGACGACCACGGGAAGCTCCACCGTGCCCACCGCCTCTCCTGCCGGTACATGGGTGTGTCCCCTCCCATTGTCCCGCCGAAGCGATCGCCGAGGGAGTCCGGCGGCTCACTCAGCGCAGCCGCATGGCCAGCGTCACCACGGCCCCCACCGCCCCCGCGCTGATCACCAGCCGGTCGGTGACCAGCTGGGTCAGCCACAGTCCGCGGCCGCTGGTGGCGCCGTCCAGCCCCGGCAGGATCCGGGGGATGACGTCCTCGGAGAAGCCGGGGCCGGAGTCGCTGATCCGGCACTCCAACTCGTCGCCGATCCGCCGCAGCAGCAGCGAGCCGGTGCCCCCGGCGTGCTCGATGGCGTTGTTGGCGATCTCGTCGACGGCCAGCACGAAGTCCCCGCGGCGGGCTTCGCTGAGCCCGGCCCAGGCCGCGCACTCCTCGATCTGCACCCGCAGCCGGGGCAGCTCGTCGGCGGTGAAATGGCGGTGGAGCAGGTGTTCTCCGGCTCGATCGGCGGACCGACGAGGGTCGGCTAGCACCAGTGCCTCCCGTTTGGTGACGAGTACGAGCGACATCGCAGGGTCGGTGAAGCAGCCGAGGGTACGGGGAGTGGGGTCTCATCGGTCATCACGACCACGAATGACGTGTCATATCGGAAACGTGACCGGAAATGGGTAAGGGTGAAGCGATACCCGATCGTCGGTGTATCGCTTTGGATCGGTGCCTCTCGTACGCACAGTTCGTACGCACAGTGACCGCCGAGGGGCGAGGGGGGAGAGGAGACGGCAAGGTGAGGTCATGATGGGACTTCTGAGCGCGCTGAAGACCGAACATCGTGAGCGGCTGATGGCGCTCGCCCACGATGTGTCCTTCCCCGCGGGCGGCCGCATCTTCGAGGAGGGCCGTAAGGCGGACCGTTTCTGGATCATCCGCACCGGGGCGGTCACCCTCGATCTGCATGTTCCGGGGCGTCGGCCCGCGGTGATCGAGACCCTCGGCCCCGGGGAGCTCATCGGCTGGTCCTGGCTCTTCCCGCCGGACACCTGGCATCTGGGCGCGGAGGCGCTCAGCCCGGTGCGCGCGCACGAATTCAACGCGGAGACGGTGCGCCGGCTGTGCGACGAGGACCCGGAGCTCGGCTATGCCCTCGCGCTGGCCTGCGCCCAGGTGATCGGGGGCCGGCTGCAGAGCGCCCGCACCCGGCTGCTGGATCTGTACGGGCCCTACGCGGGCGGGATCTCGCCATGATCGGGCCGGAGGGCGCGGGGAGCGGCCCGGGGGCCGAATGGCCCCTTACGCCGCCCTGCGGCAGAACGTAAAGCTGGGCAGCCGGATCGCGACCGGCGACCCGTGCGCCATGGAGGAGAGGCCGTGCCCCAGACCGCCGACCCCGACGGCCCCATCAGGGTCTTTCTGCTCGACGACCACGAGGTGGTGCGGCGCGGACTGCGTGACCTGCTCGACGCCGAGTCCGATCTGGAGGTGGTCGGCGAGGCGGCCAACGCCCGCGAGGCCATCGCCCGCGCCCCCGCCGTACGGCCACGGGTCGCGGTGCTCGACGTACGGCTCGGCTCCTCGGGCGACGGCGGGGACCACGAAGGGATCGAGGTCTGCCGGGAGTTGCGGGCCCGGCTCCCCGATCTCGCGTGTCTGATGCTGACGTCCTTCGACGACGACGAGGCGCTGTTCGACGCCATCATGGCCGGGGCCGCGGGCTATGTGCTCAAGCAGATCAACGGGTCCGACCTGGTGTCGGCGGTGCGTACGGTGGCCGACGGCCGGTCCATGCTGGACCCCGGCGCCACCGCCCGGGTGATGGCCCGGCTGCGCGGCCCCGCGCCCAGCGGTCCCGTGGAGCTGGAGAACCTGTCACCGAGGGAGCGGGAGATCCTCCAGCTCATCGGCGACGGGCTGACCAACCGGCAGATCGCCGAGCGGCTGTTCCTGGCCGAGAAGACCGTCAAGAACCGCATCTCCTCGATCCTGTCCAAGCTGGGCGTGGGGCGGCGCATTCAGGCCGCGGTGATCGCCGAGCGGATCAAGGAGCGCGAAACGGGTCAGTGAGACCGTGCGCGGTACGGCCACGAGCCGATGACGTCCTTACGGCGGGCCGGATGACGCTCTCACAGTGGTCCTGGTGACGTCCTTACGGTGGGCCCGGCGCGCGTTACGCATGGGGCGCGGGACCGGCTCCCCTGCCGGCCCCGCGCCCCACACCGAACGAGGCGGACCGGTCGAGTCGCCCTTCACCGCAGTGGAGTGAGAGCCCGGTCCGCCCCCGTGATGGAGAGGGCTCGCGGCATTGCTCGGTCCAGCATCGCGAGGCGTTCCACCGCCGGGGAGGGGCCGAACGGCCCCTCGAGAATCGGCACCGTCCCGGCCCCCGGACATCCAGGGGCGTGAGGCCCCGGAAAAAAGTCAGGGGCCGGACGGGGAAGCCCCATCCGGCCCGATCCTTCCCGCGACCGGGCACCGGCCCGGTCGCACCACCTCCCGACACGTGTCAGTAGCCGCCTCCCGGCTGCGGCGACCGGCCGCCCGGGTACTGCTGACGTCCGTACGGGTCGTCGTAGGGAGACGGCGCCGGGGCCGCCGGACGCGGCGCGGCCGGACGCGTCATGGCCGGGCGCATCGCCTCGTAGCCCATCGGCGCGGCCGGGCCGGGGCGCTGCATCTGCGGCTGCTGGGCGCCCGGGTAGCCCCGCGGGCCGGTCGGCTGCGGCGGGATGTACGGCGCGTGCGCCTGCTGCAGCCCGGTGGGCTGCGGCTGCTGCTGGTAGCCCTGGTACATGGGCTGCGGCGAGGGCGCGGCCGGCAGCGCGGGAAGCGCTGAGGGCAGGGCCGGAAGATGACTTCCGGTGTCGTACGCGGACGGCACCCTGATGGGCGCGATCTGTGGTGTGCCCCGCTCGGCGACAAGGCTGTCGTAGATGGGGGTGTCCGGGAAGGACGGCGAGGAGTAGTAGCCGCCACCGTAAGTGCTGCGGGGGGAGGTCATAGACCATAAGTTAAGCCCACCATGTGCTGATTGGGGAGTCCGGTAGGAGGGTTGTTTTCAGTGTTCGGAGTGGCCGTGGATCCCCAATCCGAGCGAACCAGGGAAAATCGGTCGTCAGGGTACGTTGAGATCGTGTAAAGAGCGCGTTTTCAGCGGGTAGCCACCGGCCGTACGCGATATGCGGCGGCCGAGCGGCCCGGTGGCCGAGCGAACAGAGAGGCAGGGGGACGGAAATGGCGATGCGCAAGGGCGGTAACACGCCAGTACCGGCAAGCGCGGTGCGGATCGAGCTCGGCTGGCGCGCCGGACCGGGGGCACCGGACGTGGACGCCTCGGCGCTGCTGCTGATGTCCGGGAAGGTCAGGTCCGACGGGGACTTCGTCTTCTACAACCAGGCGGCGCACTCCTCCGGCGCGGTGCGCCACGAGGGGAAGCGGACCACGGGTGACACCGTGACCGACACCCTTTCGGTGGACCTCGCCCGCGTGGAGTCCGCCATCGACACCGTGGTCCTCGCGGCCTCGGCCGATGGCGGAACGTTCGGTCAAGTCCCCGGTCTGCACATCCGGGTGCTGGACGCGGCGGGCGGCGCGGAGCTCGCCCGCTTCGACAGCGAGGACGCCACCGTCGAGACCGCCTTCGTCCTCGGCGAGCTGTACCGCAGGCAGGGCGCCTGGAAGTTCCGCGCGGTGGGCCAGGGGTACGAGAGCGGGCTGGCGGGGCTCGCCACGGACTTCGGCATCAGTGTCGACGAACCGCAGCAGACGCCGGCTCAGCCCGCGGCCCCCGTTCCCGCCCCCGCCGCGCCGCCGAACGCCGGGCAGAACCCGTACGCGGCACAGGCCCCGCACGCGGCCGCGCCGAACCCGTACGCCGCCCCCGCACCGCCGTCCGGCCCGCCGGCCGGGGCGTACCCGCCTCCGCCGCCCACCGCCGCCTCCACGCCCCTTCCGCCGCCCCCGCCCACCGCACCGGCCGCCCCGGCCCCCGCGCCCGCCACGGCGCCGGTGAGCCTCAGCAAGGTCACCCTGACGAAGGAGGCGCCCGCGGTCTCGCTCACCAAGCAGGGCGGCACCTCCGGCACCATGCGGGTCAACCTCAACTGGCAGGTGCACAAGCAGTTCTCGGGCTGGGCCTCCAAGCTGGGCAAGGCCATGGCCATGCACAACGAGCTCGATCTCGACCTGGGGGCGCTGTTCGAACTCTCCGACGGCAGCAAGGGCGTGGTCCAGGCCCTCGGCAACTCGTTCGGCTCGCTGCACCAGCCGCCCTTCATCCACCTGGACGCGGACGACCGGACCGGTGCCCGGGCGGCCGGTGAGAACCTCACCATCAACCTCGACCACCTGAGCTCGTTCCGCCGGATCCTGGTCTTCGTGACCATCTACGAGGGCGCCCGCAGCTTCGCCAACCTCCACGCCACGGTCACCCTGCAGCCTCAGTTCGGCGCGCCGATCGACTTCTCGCTCGACGAGTGCACCGTCCCGTCCCCGGTCTGCGCGCTCGCGCTCATCACCAACACCGGCAGCGATCTCGTCGTACAGCGCGAGGCCCGCTATCTGGTGCCGCAGCGCGGCGTCAGCCCGCAGCGCACCCTCGACCACGCCTACGGCTGGGGCATGAACTGGACGCCCGGCCGCAAGTGAAGTCCCGGTGCACGGGGCGCGGCCGTCAGGGCGCGGCGCTGGGGCGGGCGTAGGTGCGCCCCTTCCAGGCCGCGCCCTGTCCGAGGTGGTGCCGCACCGCCGAGTCCACGGTCATCAGGAGGTAGAGAAGGGCCGTCAGGGGCAGCAGCGGTGCCAGCCACAGGGTCTGCCGGTAGTAGCGCAGCATCGGGATGTAGCTGCCCGCCATGAGGACCCAGGCGGCGGCGCCCAGCGACAGGAGCGCGGGACGCCCCGTCAGCACCCCGGCGGCCACGGCCGCGGGCGGCGCGAGATACACCACCGCCAGCCCCGCGACCGTCATCAGCAACAGCAGCGGATTGTGGCGCAGCTGGGTGTACGCGCTGCGCGTGACCATCCGCCACAGCTCGCCCAGCCGCGGATACGGCCGCACGCTGTCGACCCGGTCGGCCAGCCCCAGCCAGATCCGTCCGCCGGACCGTTTCACCGTGCGGGCCAGCGCCACGTCGTCGATGACCGACTGCCGGATCGCCTCCGGGATCCCGGCCCGCTCGGCGGCCTCCCGGCGCAGCAGCACACAGCCGCCCGCGGCCGCCGCGGTGCGCCCCCGGGGCCGGTTGACCCACCGAAAGGGGTACAGCTGGGCGAAGAAGTAGACGAAGGCGGGCACGATCAGCCGCTCCCAGCCGGTCGCCACCCGCAGCCGCGCCATCTGGGAGACCAGATCCAGTCCGTTCGCCTCGGCCGCGCGCACCAACTCCCGCAGGGAGTCCGGTTCATGGGCGATATCCGCGTCCGTCAGCAGGAGGTAGTCGACGCCGACGTCGTCCTTACGGTCGCCGTCGTCACGGTCGCCGTCGTCACGGCCGCCGTCGTCCCTATGGGCGCCGTCGTCCTTACGGTCCGCGGCGAGACGGGTCGTCGCGAGCGCCATGCCGTGCCGCACCGCCCACAGCTTGCCGGTCCAGCCGGGGCCGGGTTCGCCGGGGGAGTCGACGGTCAGCGGCAGCCCGCCGTACTCCTCGGCCAGTTCACGGGCGAGCTTTCCGGTGCCGTCCGAGCTGCCGTCGTCGATCAGGAAGATCTCCGCCGGCCCCGGATAGTCCTGGGCGAGCAGCGAGGGCAGGCTGGCCCGAAGCACGGCGGACTCGTCCCGGGCGGGCACCACGACGGCCACCGAGGGCCATGCCGCGGGCTCCGGCGGCCCGGAGCCGTCCGGGCCCCTCCGGGGCAGCCGGACGTCCGTACGCCAGAAGAAGCCCTGGCCCAGCAGCAGCCACAGCCATGCGGCCAACGACCCGGCGGCGATCCACATCAGCGCGCTCACCCGCCGAAGTCTGCCCGAAGGTGTGCCCGGCCGTCGGGCGCACCGGACCGATCCATTAAAGTGACCGGGTGAAGATCGCGCTTATGGACTCCGGAATCGGGCTCTTGCCCACCGCCGCCGCGATGCGCCGACTGCGGCCGGACGCCGATCTCCTTCTCTCCTCCGACCCCGCCACCATGCCGTGGGGTCCGCGCACGCCCGAGGACGTCACCGAGCTCGCCCTGGGCTGCGCCCGGGCCGCCGCCGCGCACCGCCCCGACGCGCTGATCGTCGCCTGCAACACCGCCTCCGTCCACGCCCTGCCCGCGCTGCGCGCCGAGCTGGAGCCCGTTCTGCCGGTCGTCGGGACCGTGCCCGCCATCAAGCCCGCGGCGGCCGGGGGAGGTCCGATCGCGATCTGGGCCACCCCGGCCACCACCGGCAGCCCGTACCAGCGCGGACTGATCCGCGACTTCGCGGACGGCGTCGAGGTGACCGAGGTGCCGTGCCCGGGGCTCGCGGACGCGGTGCAGCACGCCGACACCGAGGGGATCGACGCCGCGGTGGCCGCCGCGGCGGCCCGCACCCCGCGCGAGGTAACGACCGTCGTCCTGGGCTGCACCCATTACGAACTGGTCGCCGACCGCATCCGGGCCGCCGTGCAGCAGCCGGACGCGCCGCCGATCGCCCTCCACGGCTCGGCCGGGGCCGTCGCCGCCCAGGCCCTGCGCCGGATCGGCGCCGACCCCTTCCCGCCGGACGGCGCGGCCGCCCCCGGGGGGCTGACCGTCATCCTCGGCGGGCGCGAGGCCGCCTTGCCGGAGGTCGCCCTGACCTACGCCGAGGGAGCGCTGCTGGCACCCGTGGCCCCGGCGCGGGGTTGACAGCGGCGCCTCTTGCGGTGCGCTGACCGAAACGCTCTTCACCAGCGGAATCACTCTCCCCGCTGCCGTGTGGGCGGAATCTGAGTACGCTGCCAACCATGAGGCACCACGACCACGGAACGCCGAGCGCCCACGGGCAGCCGCCCGCGGTCTGGACCGGACGAGCCCACAACCGGGTGCAGTGGGTGCTGGCCGTGGCGGGCGCCGCGTGCCTGGCGCTCGGTGTCGACCTCGCCGTCGACTCACCATGGGGTTCCGGCCTCGCTCCGCTGCTGATGTCCGTCATCGGCTGTGTCGCCGCCGGGCTGCTGATGCTCTTCGGCACCCTCGCCTTCGTCCATGTGGCGGTACGGGTCGACGACGAAGTGCTGGAGATCCGCTGCGGCCATATGGGGCTCCCCCGCCGCCGTATCCCGCTCAGCGATGTGGTCCACGCCGATGTGGCCCGCAAGGTCACCCCCTGCCAGTGGGGCGGCTGGGGCTACCGCTGGCGCCCCGACAAGGGCACGGCGGTGGTGGTGCGCCGGGGCGAGGGCGTGGTGGTCCGCCTCGGGGACGGGCGCGTCTTCACGGTCACGGTGGACGACGCGGAGGCGGCGGTCCGGGTCATCCGCGACCGGCTGCGGCTGATCGCGGCGCGCACCTCCCAGGTCTAGCCGGTCCCCGTTCCCCTCTTGCGGGGGACGGGGATGTCTTTCGGGGGAGGCGCTGTCCGTCGCGGCCATCGGCGGCCCGCATGCACTGTCGTCGGACGCGTTCGAGAGCGCGTGCTCTCCCGCCGTGCCGGGTCTCATGGCACCGCCCCCGGGTCGTCGTTCAGGCGGGCGGTCGCCAGTCCGGCGAGGAGACCCGCTCCCGCGGTGATCTGGGAGAAGCTCAGGGCGTTGCCCAGACAGGACACGACGGCCAGTGCCGTGAGCGCCGCGGCCGCCGTAAGGACCACCGGAGTCGGGCGCGGGGAGCGCCACAGGGCGTGGAGCATCCAGCCGAAGGCGGCGCCCAGCAGGATCACCCCCGGCAGCCCCTGACCGGCCGCCTGCTGCAGCGGCGCCGAATGGGGCTTGGCCTCTGTGCCCTGCGGCTGGGCCGCCGCGGGGCTCAGCTCACCGAAGCGGTCCGGGCCCGCACCGCGCAGCGGGTCCGTCTCCTCGATACGGACCGCGTCCTGCCACAGCCGGATCCGGTGCTCGGTGAGATGGGCGCGCAGGGCGGGCGGGAGACCGCCCGGGACCGCGTCCTTGGACACCGCCCAGGTGCCGCCGACCGCGACCGCCGCGATCAGCACACATACGGCGAGCGCCGGCAGCCGGTGCCGGCGCCGGGCGGCGGTGAGCGAGCACACCAGGACGGCCCCGCTCGCGACCGCGCCCGCCGTCGAGCCGGCCATCGCGGCTGTCAGCGTGATCGCCGTGGCCAGCAGCCACAGCGCCGGGCGAAGCGCCCGCGGGGCGGCCCAGGCCGCACAGCAGACCGCGCCCGTGGCCAGGGTGAGCTGTCCCGGGCCCGCTCCCTCATGGCCGGTGAGCCCATACGGCGAGGCGCAGGCCAGGCCGAACCCCGCGAGCCCGGCGGCCGCCGTCGAGGCCACCGGCAGCAGCGAGCCGGCCATCCGGCCGCAGGCGTAACCGGCGGCCACCGCCAGCACCGCCAGCAGCACCCCCTCGGGGCGGGCCGGCCGCCCCATGGCCGCGATCAGGGCCCAGACGGCGCAGCCGGCCAGGATCAGAACCCCCGCGATATCGGATGCGCCGGCACATCCGTCGGCCGGTCTGCCGTGGTCCTGCACGACAGGCTCCACCACTGATGACGTCATCCCGTCGACCCCCCGTCGTGACGGGCACCGCACCGACACGCCTTACGGCCGTGGTGCGAGCCATGACACCCGAAACCGTAGCGCTTGTCATAAGGAATGTGTATATGGTGCGCAGAAACGATGAGTCGGTCGTGAAACACCCGCCGCGGAGGGCGCCGTTCGGCCGCCGTGCGCGCCCCCTTTTCCGCCCGATACGCTCGGCCCATGCCGACCCCCGACTTCATCCGTGACCTCAGGGCCTCCATCGGTCACCAACTGCTGTACCTGCCGGGCGTGAGCGCCGTGGTCTTCGACGACCAGGGGCGGGTGCTGCTGGGCCGCCGGGCCGACAACGGCCGCTGGACGATCATCTGCGGCATCCCCGAACCCGGTGAGCAGCCGGCCACGGCGGTGGTCCGCGAGGTGGCGGAGGAGACGGCGGTGCGCTGTGTCCCCGAACGCATCGTGCTCGTACGGACCCTGGCGCCGGTGACCTACCCCAACGACGACCGGTGCCAGTTCGTGGACGTCTGCTTCCGCTGCCGCGCGGTCGGCGGCGAGGCGCGGGTGAACGACGACGAGTCGCTGGACGTCGGCTGGTTCCCGCTCGACGCGCTGCCCGAGATGGAGGACTTCTCCCTGTCCCGTATCAAGCAGGCGCTCGAGGACGGCCCGACATGGTTCGAGCCCACCGTCGCGGAGTGAAGTATGTGCCGCCCCCACATCGGACCGGGCCCCAGGGCTGCCTAATGTGCCCCTCATGAGCGCGTCCACCACACCAGGCCCGGGCCCCCGGCCGTCCGACGGCCTCGATCTGTCCGGCCGTACCGCACTTGTCACGGGCGCCGCCGGGGGCATCGGCCGGGCCTGTACGCTGCGGCTGGCCACCGCCGGGGCGCGGGTGCGGGCCGTCGATCTGGACGCCGAGGGCCTCACCGACCTGGTCGCCGCGGCCTCCGGACTGCCCGGCCCGGTCGAGGCCCACCCCCTCGACCTCACCGACCTCGACGCCGCCGAACGGGTCGCCGCCGGCATCGACATCCTGGTCAACAACGCCGGGCTGCAACTCGTCCGGCCCATCGAGGACTTTCCGCCCGAGGTCTTCTCCCGGGTGCTCACCGTGATGCTCGAGGCCCCGTTCCGGCTGGTGCGCGGCGCGCTGCCGCATATGTACGCACAGGGCTGGGGCCGGATCGTCAACGTCTCCTCGGTGCACGGGCTGCGCGCCTCCCCGTACAAGTCGGCCTATGTGGCCGCCAAACACGGTCTGGAGGGGCTCTCCAAGGTCGCCGCCCTGGAGGGCGCGGCGCACGGGGTGACCTCCAACTGCGTCAACCCCGGCTATGTGCGCACCCCGCTCGTGGAGCGGCAGATCGCCGACCAGGCCGAGGCCCACGGGATCTCGCCGGAGCGGGTCGTCGCCGAGGTGATGCTGGCCGATACGGCGGTCAAGCGGCTGGTCGAACCCGATGAGGTCGCCGAGGCCGTCGCGTATCTCTGCGGTCCGCACACGTCCTTCGTCACCGGTGCCTCGCTGAGTATGGACGGCGGATGGAGCGCCCACTGAGCGGCCCATCGGATCGGTCACCGGGCGACGAGGGCCGATTGGCTCAGCCACCGGGCCACGAAAACCAATTGGCTCAGCCATTGGCGGACAGTGGCCGATTGGCTCAGCCACTGGCGGACAAATTGGCTCAGCCATCGACGGACGGTGGTCCATTGGCTCAGCCACCAGGCCGCGTATTGCCCGGCCGCTCCATAGAAGGGGTACCGGGCCGCCTTACGGCTGGCGTCGTCGGGCCCGGCGGGAGTATGCCTGTGACCATGCCCGACGACCGGCCGGAGGCCCCCTACCTGGAACTGCTCGTACGCGGCGCGCCCGCCGAGGCGTACGAGCGCCCGGTGCTGCGCGCCCGCGCCGACAAGGCCCCGGCCGACCGGCTGGCGGCCCTGGAGAGCGCCAAGCTGCTCGCCCTGCGGGTGCGCGGCGAGCTGGAGGGGCGACGGCGCCGCGAGGCCGAACTGTCCGCCCTCTACGAGACCGCCCACGACCTGGCGGGGCTGCGCGATCTGGACGCGGTGCTCCAGGCCATCGTGCAGCGCGCCCGCTCCCTGCTGGGCACCGAGGTCGCCTATCTGACGCTGAACGATCCGACGGCCGGTGACACCTATATGAGGGTCACCGACGGTTCGGTCTCGGCCCGCTTCCAGCAGCTGCGGCTCGGCATGGGGGAGGGGCTCGGCGGCCTGGTGGCCCAGACCGCCCGCCCCTATGTCACCGAGAGCTACTTCCACGATCCGCGGTTCCAGCACACCCACACCATCGACGCGGGCGTCAGGGACGAGGGGCTCGTGGCCATCCTCGGGGTGCCGCTGCTGCTCGGCAGCGGTGTCATCGGCGTGCTGTTCGCGGCCGACCGCCGGGCCCGGGTGTTCGAACGCGAGCAGACGGCCCTGCTCGGTTCGTTCGCCGCCCATGCCGCCGTGGCCATCGACACCGCCCATCTGCTCGCCGAGACCCGTGCGGCGCTCGCCGAGCTGGAGGCCGCCAACGAGATCATCCGGGACCGCAGCCGGGTCATCGAGCGCGCCTCCGAGGTCCACGACCGGCTCACCGAGCTGGTGCTGCGCGGTGGCGGGGTGCACGACGTGGCCGATGCCGTGGCCGAGGTGCTCAGCGGTTCCGTGGAGTTCCTCGAGGTCGGCGAGGCGCCCGCGGCGGCCGTCGACCGGTCCCGGGCCGACGGCCACGCGGTGCGCGACGGCGAGGAGGACTGGGTCGCCGCCGTCTCGGCGGGTGGCGAACTGCTCGGCGCGCTCGTGCTGCGCGGCCACCCCCGGCTCGACCCCATGGACCAGCGCACCCTGGAGCGCGCCGCGATGGTCACCTCGCTGCTGCAGCTCGCCCGCCGCTCGGCGGGCGAGGCCGAACAGCGGGTGCGCGGTGAGCTCCTGGACGACCTCCTCGACACCCCCGACCGCGAGCCCCGGCTGCTGCGCGAGCGCGCCGCGCGCCTGCGGGCGGACCTGGACACGCCCCATGTGGTGCTCGCCGCGGGCATCGAGGCCCTGGACAGCGGCGCCCCCGCCACCGGTTCCGCCGCCGCACACGGAAGCGGCCCCGGCGGCACACCCGGAAGCGGACCGGGTGCGACACCGGGAAGCAGATCAGGCGGCGCACCCGGCGGTGGGCCCGGTGGCGCGCCCGCCGAGGACGCCGAGGGCCGTCGGCGGCTGTGGTCCGCCGCGTCCCATCTGGCGGTCACCCGGCACGGTCTGGCCGCCACCCGCGACGGCGGCACCGTGCTGCTGCTGCCGCTGGCCGACGGCGACACCGCCGACGCCCTCGCCCGCCGCACCGCCCGGCAGTTGGGCACCGCCGTACACGCCGCGGTCACCGTCGGCGCCTCCGCACCCGTCCCCGCGCCCGCCGCACGGCCCGGGGAGGTCGCCGCGGGCTATGCCGAGGCGCGGCGCTGTCTGGCCGCCCTGCGGGTGCTGGGCCGGGCCGGACAGGGCGCCGCCGCCGAGGACTTCGGCTTTCTCGGGCTGCTGCTGGCCGGTACCCGCGAGGGCGCCCCGGACGGCACCGGCGTCCAGGACTTCGTGACCCGCACCGTGGGCGCGGTCATCGACTACGACGAGCGGCGCGGCACCGAGCTGATCCGCACCCTCGACGCGTACTTCGCCGGCGGCATGAGCCCGGCCCGTACGAAGGACGCCCTCCACGTGCACGTCAACACGGTGGCGCAGCGGCTGGAGCGGGTCGGGCGGCTGCTCGGCCCCGACTGGCAGTCGCCCGCCCGCTCCCTGGAGATCCAGCTCGCCCTGCGGCTGCACCGCCTGGCCTCGGCCGTGGGCTACTGAGCCGAGGCCGAACGGGCCGTGCGCTCCGCCGCGTCCGGTGCCGGCCGCGGGGACGGGGCCGAGGTCGGTTCGACGGCGGCCAGATCGCGGTCCCGGGTCTCCTTGGCGACGCCCACGGCCACCAGGGTGAGCAGGGCCGCCGCGATCACATAGAGGGCGATCGGGGTGGCGCTGCCGTAGTCGGCCAGGAGCGCGGTGGCGATCAGCGGGGCGGGCGCACCGGCCGCGACGGACGCGAACTGCGCGCCGATCGACGCCCCCGAGTACCGCATCCGGGTCGCGAACATCTCGGAGAAGAAGGCCGCCTGGGGCGCGTACATGGCCCCGTGGAAGACCAGCCCGACCGTCACGGCGAGCAAGAGGGCCGGGAAGCCCTTGGTGTCGATGAGGAGGAAGAACGGGAAGGCCCACGCGCCCACGCCCACCGCGCCCAGCAGATACACCGGGCGGCGCCCGATCCGGTCCGACAGCGCGCCCCATGCCGGGATGACCGCGAAGTGCACGGCCGAGGCGATCAGTACGGCGTTGAGCGCGGTCTGCTTGCCGAGGCCCACATGGTCGGAGGTCGCGTAGACCAGGACGAAGGCGGTGATGACGTAGTAGCTGATGTTCTCCGCCATCCGTGCGCCCATGGCGATCAGCACATCGCGCCAGTGGTGGCGCAGGACCGCCACCAGCGGCATCTTCTCGGTGGTCGCCTCGCCCGCGGCCGCCTTACGGGCCTCGGCTCGGGCCTGTGCCGCCTTGAAGACCGGCGATTCATCGACAGAGAGACGAATCCACAGGCCGACCAGGACCAGCACCCCCGAGAGCAGGAACGGCACCCGCCACCCCCACGACTCGAAGGCGCTGTCGGAGAGCAGGGCGGTGAGCGCGGAGAGCACCCCCGTGGCCAGCAACTGCCCGGCCGGGGCGCCGGTCTGCGGCCAGGACGCCCAGAATCCGCGCCGTCGCGCGTCCCCGTGCTCCGACACCAGCAGCACCGCCCCGCCCCATTCGCCGCCGAGCGCGAAGCCCTGGATCAGACGCAGCGCGGTGAGCAGTACGGGCGCGGCCGAACCGACCGTGGCGTGGGTGGGCAGCAGCCCGATGGCGCAGGTCGCGCCGCCCATCATCAGCAGACTCAGGATCAGCAGCTTCTTACGGCCGAGCCGGTCGCCGTAATGGCCGAAGACCAGGGCGCCGACCGGGCGGGCGGCGAAGCCGACCGCGTAGGTCAGGAACGACAGCAGCGTGCCGACGAGCGGATCCGAGTCCGGGAAGAAGAGCTTGTTGAAGACGAGCGCGGCCGCCGAGCCGTAGAGGAAGAAGTCGTACCACTCGATGGTGGTGCCGATCAGGCTCGCGGCGACGATACGGCGCAGCGAACCGGGCGGGGTCGGGGGAGCGGAGGCCGGAGAATCCGGGGTGGTCATGGGTCACCACTTCCGAGCGGGGTGCGGGGACGATTTTGTGTTGCCACACCGTAGAAATGCGCACTTCGGCTCGGATATGTAGGCGGGCGACACACTTCACCCGGCCGCTGTGGTGATCCGCCCCGCCCAGGACGCCCCGGGTCGGCGCGTCCCGCCCCGAATGCCCCCTAGTCGGCCCGTCCCATCCGCGGCTAGTCGGCCCGTCCCATCCGCGGCCGCCGCACCTTGCCGAGCTGGAGCATGGCGGCGCCGAGCTGGTCCCCGGTGAGCGAGGGGGCCGGGAGCGGGTGGGACCCCTCGGGGCGCAGTCCGTCGAGCAGCAGGGCCAGATAGCGGCGCCAGGCCAGCGGTGCGGCGACGGTCGAGCCGGGGACCGCGCGGCCGAGCGCGGCCAGCAGGAACAGCAGGTCCTCCGCGGTGGCGTCCTTACGGGCCGCGCCCTGCTCCTGCGCACGGCGCAGAAGGACGTCGAGCGTCTTGTGGTTCTCCTTACGGAGCGCGTCGAGCGAGGGGACGCCCTGGATGCCGGTGGTCATCAGGTCGTTGGTGCCCCGGTCGGCGGCGAGCAGCCCGAATATGCGCTCCAGATAGGCCGTCAGGCCGATCCAGGCGTCCGGCGCCGAGCGGGCCTCCTCGGCGGCCCGCAGGATGTCCCGCAGGGAATCGCCGAATACCGCCTCGATGAGTTCCGCCCGGCCGGCGAACCGCCGGTAGAGAGTGGCGCTGCCGACTCCGGCCCGACGGGCGATGTCGTCGAGCGGGGCGTCCACACCCTGATCCGTGTAGATCTCCCGGGCGGCAGCTATCAGCATCTCGCGGTTGCGCCGTGCGTCTCGGCGCAACGGTGTCTCTTTCTCCACACGGCTGCCCATGGCCCGCAACCCTAACACTAACCGGGGGAATCTCTCCGGTTAGGTGTTCAGATCATTGAAGGAACGGGGAACGATCCCCGATTCCGGTTTCGGGGGAAGCCGCGATCGGCCGCTGCGGGAGGGCGTGATCGACGGCCCGCCTCAGCAGGGGACGCTCGACGGACCGCCCCGGTCCGCCGAGCGCCAGTGCGTTCAGCGTGGTTCCGGAATCATGCGCAGCGGACCGGCCGTGAGGCTCATCTGCGGCCTCGGCCGGATCTTCGTCCGCGGAATCGGGCGCATCCGCCAGCGGCCCGCGATCGCGGCCAGGGCGAGCGTCGCCTCCGTCATGCCGAAGACGTCGCCGATGCACTTCCGGCTGCCACCGCCGAACGGCAGATACGCGCCGCGCGCCACGTCCTTGGCCCGCTCGGGAAGCCAGCGGTCGGGGTCGAAGGATTCCGGGTCGGGGAAGAGGGCCGGATCGCGGTGCAGCACATACGGGCTGATCAGCACGTCCGACGCCGGGGGCAGCCGCCGTCCGCCGAGCTCGGTGGCCTCGGTGGTGGTCCGGGTGACCAGCCACGCGGGCGGGAAGAGCCGCAGCGCCTCGCTGAACACCCGCTGGGTGTGGGCGAGCCGGGGGACGTCGGCGTAGCGCGGGGCCCGCCCGCCCAGCACCTCGTCGACCTCGGCGTGCAGCGCGGCCTCGGCCCGGGGATTGCGGCCGAGCAGGAACCAGGCCCAGGTCAGCGCGGAGGCGGTGGTCTCGATCCCGGCCAGCAGCAGGGTCATGACCTGGTCGTGGATCTCCTGGTCCGACATCGTGCCGCCGGTCTCGTCGTCCTGCGCGGCGAAGAGCGCGGACAGCACATCGCCGCGGTCGCCGTCGTCCGCCCGCTTGTAGTCGTCGATCATGCGGTCGATGAGCTGGTTGAGCCGGGTGAGCGCGTCGTCGAAGCGCCGGTTCGCCGCGAGCGGGAGCCTGGCCATGAGCCCGGTGGGGTCGATCGCCTGCCGGTAGGCGCCCTCCACGACGATGGGCAGACAGTGCTGGATCTCGGCCACGGCATGCGGCGCCATATCGGTCGAGAAGAGCGCACGGGCCGTCACCCGCGCGGTGAGCGCGAGCATCTCATGGCTCACGTCGAGGGGACGGCCCGCCGTCCACGCCGTCGACTCGGCCTCGCACTCCTCCTCCATCACCTCGGCGTACGTGGCGATCCGGGCGGCCTGGAAGGCGGGCTGCACCAGCCGGCGCTGCCGTCGGTGGTCCGCCCAGTCGGAGGTGATCAGGCCGTTGCCCAGGATGGGCTTCGCCTTCTCCTTGACCGGCCCGCCGGTGTCGTAGATCCGCGCGTTCACCAGCACCTGCTGGACCAGTTCCGGATGACAGGGCAGAAAGACCGGCCGGGGCCCCAGCCGGAGCTCGACCAGATCGCCGTAGGCGGGCAGGGAGGCCAGGAACTGAAGTGGCTTGCGGCCCATCAGCAGGGCATGGCCGGCCAGCGGAAGCCGGCCGGGGGCGAGGGCGTGCCGCCAGTGGCGCGTCGCCGGATGCTGCGCGGTCCTCATGCGGAAGATGTCCTTCGCTCGCGAGGTGGAGAGTACGGAAGGTACGGGGCGTCCGGTCCGGGGCGGACCCCGGACCGGACGTCGTCAGCGTGGCTCGCACACCATGGGCAGCGGGCCGGGTTCGAGCGTCGCCTTCGGCTCGGGGCGCAACGTCGTCCCGGGCACCGGGCGAAGACGCCACCGACTCGCGATCGTCGCCACGATCAGGGCGGTCTCGGTCAGCGCCAGGACGTCCCCGATGCACTTGTGGCTGCCCGCGCCGAACGGGAGCAGCGCCCCGCGCGGCACGTCCTTGGCCCGGTCGGGGAGCCAGCGCTCGGGGTCGAACCGCTCGGGTCCGGGGAACAGGTCGGGGTTGTGGTGCAGCGCCTGGGCGCTGTAGAGGATCATCGTGCCCGCCGGGATGGTCCGCCCGCCGAGGTCGGTCTCGGCCGCCGTGACCCGCATCGCCATCCAGGACGGCGGATACAGCCGCAGCGACTCGGTGATGACCCCGCGGGTGTACTCCAGGGACGGCAGGTCCTCGAAGGTGGGGATGCGGCCCTCGAGGACCTCGTCGATCTCGGCGTGCACTCGCTTCTCCACCTCGGGGTGGGCGCCCAGGAGATGGAAGACGAAGGCGAGCGTCGAGGCGGTGGTCTCGCTCCCGGCGACCAGGAAGGTGACCACCTGGTCCAGGACCTCGCCGTCGTCCAGCCGCTCGCCGGTCTCGGGGTGTTCGGCGCGCAGCAGCATGGAGAGCAGATCGCCGTGGTCGGCGCCGGAGCGGCGGCGGTCGCGGATCAGCTCGTCCACGATGCTCCGCAGCCGGGCATTGGCCCGGTCATAGCGGCGGTTGCCCGGGGTGGGGAGCTTCTCCATGATGCCCAAAGGCGCCATGGTGCGCTTGTAGATGCCGTGCGAGACGATGCGCAGACAGTGGCGCGCCTCGTCGATCGTCGCCTCGTCGATCCCGGTGGAGAACAGCGTCCGCGCGGCGACCCGCATCAGCAGGGCGTGCATGGTGTCGCCGATGTCCAGCGTCCGCCCCGGCTCCCAGGAGCCGATCGCGGCGCGGGTGTCATCGGCGACCGCGGCGGTGTAGTCGGCGATCTTCGGAGTGTGGAACGCGGGCTGGATCATCCGCCGCTGGGTGCGGTGGTCCTCGCCCCGGGAGACCGAGAGGCTGTTGCCGAGCAGCTGCCGCGCCTTCTCGAAGACCCCGCCCTTGTCGAACACACGGGGATTGAGCAGCACTTGGCGGACCAGCTCGGGATGGCAGGCCAGATAGGCGCGGCTGGGCCCCAGCCTGACCTCCACCAGATCGCCGTGGGCGGGCAGGGACGCCAGGAACTGCAGCGGACGGCGCCAGAGCGCCACGGTGTGTCCCAGCAGCGGCATCGAGCCGGGCGCCGTGCCGGTGGTCCAGGGGCGCTCCGGCTGTGCGGAGCTCTTCGCGGGAGTCACGGTTCCCCGTTCCCTTACTGAATGCGGGAGTTGACGTCGTTGACGGCCGTCTTGTAGCGCTTGTTGCTGATGGTCCAGACGAAGTTGCCGTAGATCAGATCGAGGAAGACGTCCTGTGTCAGCCGGTCGAACACCTTGATGCACTCGATGTCCTCGATCATGTCATCGAGCCGGGCCTGGAAGAACTCCTTGAACGTGGTCTCGTCGCTCACATCGCAGAGCCGGAAACAGTTGGTGATCTGGCCCAGCGAGACCTCGCGATCATAGGAGTAGAAGTCGTTGACGATGGTGAGTCCGCGGGTGGTCATCCGCGCGGCCAGGCTTGTCCTGGCGTGTTCGGTGAACTCCGGATGCCGGTAGATCGGGTACGACATCTTCATCCAGAAGTCGACACCGATGTCCGTGACCCGGAAACGGAAATACTGCTCCGGGGACGTGGTGCACAGCGCCGCCTTGATGGGCGAGTTGCGGAACATATGGTCGCTGGTGACGAAGGCGCGGGCGGCCTCGTACGCGACCTGTGCGTCCTCGGGGCCGTAGTACTTCTCGCAGATCGCGCGCAGCCGCGGCAGGAAGAGATCGAAGTCATGCAGTGCGGGATCCATGTCGTCCCACACGAATGTCACGCAGTTCAGGACGCAGACGGCCTTGAACGCTTCCATGTCCTTGATATGGCGGGGACTCTGGGACCACAGCACCACCCCCATATAGGAGATCCAGCGCTCATCGGAAACCGATTTGCCGAGGGGGGCCACCGCCGCGTTGCAGTCGGCTATGACCTCGCGCAGTTCGGCGTCGGTCAATTCGACCTTGGTGGGCCGGGTGACGACATGGCGGTCGAACATCTCCTGGAAGCGGCCGGTGCACTCCTCCAGGTACGGGCGGACGCTGCTCCGGCTGATGTCCTGGGCCCCGGCCGTGGAAAGTCCTGTCGTCATGAGTTCCTCACAGTGGCCATGCGGGCGATCAGCTTCAGCGCGTTGACCGCGTCCGCGGTGAATGGGGCGTCGTCGAGGGCCCGCAGGGCCTGTGTCCGGCGGTCGTCGATCATCTGCTCGACGGCCTCCCGGGCGGTGGTGGCGGCGAAGATCTCCTGGATGGTCACGGCGTCCCGCTCGTCCAGCCGCGGATTGCCGATGAGGCTGCGCAACCGCGCCGCCTGGGCGCTGTCGGAGCCGCGCAGGGCGAGCGCTATCAGGGTGGTGTTCTTCCCGGCCCGCAGATCGTCCAGCTGGGACTTGCCGGTGGACTCCGGATCGCCGTACACGCCCAGCAGGTCGTCGCGGAGCTGGAACGCCTCGCCGAGCGGCAGGGCGTAGGCGGTGAACGCCTCCATGGCCTCCGGGCCGGCGCCCGCGATGGCGCCTCCGACGTGCAGCGGACGCTCGATGGTGTACTTGGCGGTCTTGTACCGGTTGACCGTGAGGGTGGCCTCGACGTCGTCCGTCAGCTCCCCGGTGGCCTGCAGATCGAGGTACTGGCCCAGCATCACCTCGGTGCGCATCTCCGACAGCAGCGGCAGTACGGCGTCGAACTGGGCGGCGGTGAGGCCGGCCGAGTGCAGCAGCTCGTCCGACCAGGTGAGCGCGAGGTCGCCGAGCAGCACCGCCCCGCTGACCCCGAACCGCTCGATCTGCTCCGGCCTGCGGTCGGTGGCGCACAGCGCGGCCAGGGTGCGATGGATGGTCGGCCGGCCGCGGCGGGTGTCGCTGTCGTCCATGACGTCGTCGTGGATCAGCGCGAAGGCGTGGAACATCTCCAGGCAGGCGGCCACCCGGAACACCGCGTCGGTGTCCTCACCGCCGCCGACGGCCTGCCATCCGGTGACACACAACAGGGGCCGTATGCGTTTTCCGCCGGACAGGAAATCCTTGAGCAGTCCGGAGAGATACGGCAGATGGTGTTGCGGAGTGGTACGGGCCTTGGCCGTCAGAAAGTCTTCGAGTACGACGTCCACCGACTCGCGGACGGTATCCGCGTCCAAGCGGCCGGGGCTGAGCGTGGGTGTGGTCATGCGACTGACTCCTCCACGTCGAAAATGTCGATATCCGTTGATTAAGGAGAAGAAAACAGGCACGCGGAAACCCTTGCTTCTCCGGAAAATATGGATTGCCGTCCGCGCTGTGTGCGGCACCATGAAGGCAGAAGCGGGGGTGCGACCGCTGCCTCATGGTCGATGTGTCGAACGCGCCGCGACGGGCGCGAAGATCAGACGCTCAAGGAACCATGAGATCGGCGCGGTCGGGTCATTTCCGCACGTGGAATCCGAGCCGGCCCGCAATGGGGCCCTGGCCGGTGGGACACCCGCGTCGGCATCATCGGTTCGATGGATGCCAGGTGCGCGCGGGCACACTCAATTACGCCCATTTATTCCCCCTGAGTGCCGCCGGTCCCCCCACTCGGACATCAGCAGTCTAGACGCAAGATCGACGGATTCGGAAGCCCGTTCTGGTATCGCGCCTATCACTTGACGGCCGGGGGCCGGTGAGGTCTCGCCGTGCGCGAGGCGGTCCGAAACGGGCGACTCGCCCCGTACGCGGCGAGCATCAGTGCAATAAACGGCCCGCAATATTGCGACGGGGGAGTCGTTGAAGGCTGAACGGGGCCCCGCCTTCGTCGGCGGAGCCCCGTTCAATAGCGGTGCGGTGTCAGACCTTGCGGTAGTCGTACGCCTCCGAGGCCGCCTGGAGCACCCCGTCCACATCCGCCCCGGTGGAGGCGGTGACGAGGGCCGCGACCGCCCCCTCCACGAGCGGCGCGTCCACCAATCGGGTGCCCTCCGGCAGTTCATCGCCCTCGGCCAGCAGCGCCTTGACGGCCAGGACCGCGCTGCCCAGGTCCACCAGGACGGCCACTCCGGCGCCCCGGTCGACCGCCTGGGCCGCCTCCGCTATGAGCTCCGGACTGGTGCCGAACCCGCCGTCCTCGGTGCCGCCCGCGGCGCGGACCGGTGCCGCGCCACCGCCGGACAGCCCCTTCGCCATCTCGGCCACCGAGTCCGCCACCGCCGCGCTGTGCGACACCAGCACTATGCCGACCAGCTTCTTCTCACCCTCGTCGGTCATCGTGCCGCCTCCGCCAGTGCCGCGATGAGCAGCGCCGACGAGGTGGCGCCCGGGTCCTGATGGCCGACGCTGCGCTCACCCAGATAGCTGGCCCTGCCCTTGCGCGCCAGCATGGGCACGGTGGCCAGCGCGCCCTTCTCGGCGGCCTCGCCCGCGGCGGCGAACGACCCGGTGGCCCCGCCCAGCGCCTCGACGGCGGGAAGCAGCGCGTCCAGCATCGTCTTGTCGCCGGGCGCGGCGCCGCCGAGCTGCGCCACCGCGTCCACCCCGGCCCGCAGCGCGTCCGCCAGCTGCTGCGGGGTGATCTGCTCGGCGTCGCCGAGCGCCTTTCCGGCCCGCCGCAGCAGCGTTCCGTACAGCGGTCCGGAGGCCCCGCCCACCTTGGAGATCAGCTGGCGCCCGGCCAGGATGAGCGTGGCCCCGGGCGAGCCGGGCGGCTCCTTCTCCAGCGCCTCGGTCACGGCGGCGAAGCCGCGCTGCATATTGGTGCCGTGGTCGGCGTCGCCGATCGCGGAGTCCAGATCGGTGAGGCGGGCCGCCTCACGGCTCACGGACGTGGCCGCGGCGGTGAGCCAGCGGAGGAAGAAAGGGGTGTCGAGCGTGTCATCGACGGCGGGTTCACTGCTGGACACAGGCGCCTCCTCGGTCGTAGCCAACGGCGACAGCGTACGTATCGGGGGCCGGCCGGCCTCAGGCACCCCAGCGCAGCCCGGCGGTCCGCACGGGCGCGTCCCACAGCCGCAGGAGGTCCTCGTCGACCTGGCACAGTGTGATCGAGGCGCCCGCCATGTCGAGTGACGTGACGTAGTTGCCGACGAGCGTACGCGCCACCGCCACCTGCCGCTCGCCGAGTGCCCGGTGCACCTCGGCGGCGAAGCCGTACAGCTCCAGCTGCGGGGTCGCGCCCATGCCGTTGACCAGGAGCAGCACCGGGTTCTCCGGGCGCAGGTCCTCGACCACCACCTGCACCGCGTAGTCGGCGATCTCGTGGGAGGTCATCATCGCCCGCCGCTCACGCCCCGGCTCGCCGTGGATGCCCACGCCCAACTCCAGCTCCCCGGCGGGCAGTTCGAAGGTGGGGCCGCCCTTGGACGGGGTGGAACAGGGGCTGAGCGCGACGCCGAAGCTGCGCGAGAGCTCGTTCACCCGCCGGGCGATCGACTCCACCCGCTCCAGCGGCGCGCCCTCGGCGGCCGCCGCACCCGCGATCTTCTCCACGAACAGAGTGGCCCCGGTGCCGCGCCGGCCCGCCGTGTAGAGGCTGTCGGTCACCGCCACATCGTCGTTGACCAGGACCTTCGCGACCTGGATGCCCTCGTCCTCGGCGAGCTCGGCGGCCATGTCGAAGTTGAGCACATCGCCCGTGTAGTTCTTGATGATGAACAGCACGCCCTTGCCGCTGTCCACCGCCGCCGCGGCGCGCACCATCTGGTCCGGCACGGGGGAGGTGAACACCTCGCCGGGGCAGGCGGCGTCGAGCATGCCGGGTCCCACGAAACCGCCGTGCAGCGGCTCATGTCCCGATCCGCCGCCGGAGACCAGTCCCACCTTGTCCTCGACCGGCGCGTCCCGCCGGACGATCACCCGGTTCTCGACGTCGACGATCAGTTCGGGGTGGCAGGCGGCCATTCCGCGCAGCGCGTCGGCGACCACCGTCTCGGGGACGTTGATGAGCATCTTCATGGGTGTGTCCGTCCTCCGCCGGATGGGGGCTGTGCACCGCTGCAACAGCCTACGGATCCGTCGCGTCCATGGCACCCCTTGGACACTGAGCCGGATGGCCTAATAGGACGAAAAAGGTACATAGATATCATATGGTGCGCGCATGGAGAATACTGCCGCACCGGCGGCCGCCGTCCTGCCCCCGCGCCCCCAGCCACGCCAGCCGCGGCGGTACCGTCGCCCGGCCCCCTGGCTCGGGCTGGTGGCCATCGGGTACGCCCTGGTCCAGCTCGCCATGGTCATCCCGCACACCGGCCACGCGCTGGGCTGGGACGAGTCCGTGTACGTCTCCCAGGTCGATCCGCGCACCCCGCCCGCGTACTTCAGCGCACCCCGCTCGCGCGGCGTCAGTCTCCTGGTCGCGCCCCTCGTGGCGGCGACCGACTCCATCCCGGCACTGCGGATCCTGCTCATGCTGCTCTCCGCGGGCGCGCTCTACGGCGCCTTCCGGGTCTGGGCCCGGCTGCTGCCCCCGGCCCAGGTCGCCCTGGCCGCGCTGCTCTTCTCCGGACTGTGGATCACCCAGATCAGCGGGCCCGCGGTGATGCCCAACCTCTGGGTGGCGATCGGCGCCGTCGCCGCCGTCGGCTGGTTCCTCCGCGCGTCGCACGAGACCAACGCCCGCTGGTGGCTGGCCGCCGTCCTCGCGGGCGTCACCCTGGTGCGCACCCCCGACGGGGGATGGCTCACCCTGCCGCTGCTGATCGGCGCGATCGGGGTGCGCACCTGGCGGCCGGCCCTGCCCGCGCTGATCGGCGGACCGCTGCTCGGCGCCGCCCAGTGGATCGGCGAGGCGTACGACCGCTTCGGCGGCATCGGCGAGCGGCTGAACATCTCCAGCGACGTCGAGGGCGGCATGGGCCTCCACTTCAGCGTGGGGGCCGCGCTGCGCAGCCTCAACGGACCTCAGCTGTGCCGCCCCTGCGAGGTGCCGCTGCGCCACCCGGAGCTGACCGTATGGTGGCTGGCACTGCCCGTGCTGACCCTCCTGTGCGTCCACGCCGCACTGCGCGACCGCCAGGAGCTGCGCCGGGTGCGGGTGGGGTTGGGCAGACCCGCCGCCCGGCTCCCCGCCGTACCGCTGACCGTGCTGCCCATCGTCTGCGCGGCCACCCTCGCCCTGCCGTATCTGCTGCTCATCGGCTACTCCGCACCGCGCTTCCTGATGCCCTCCTACGCGCTGCTGGCGCTGCCGATCGCCGGTCTTGTGTTCCGCGCGGTGCGGGCCGCGCGCTCGCCGCAGCACCTGGCGGTCGCCCTCGGGGTGGTCATCACCCTCCATCTGGCCAGCCAGTTCGTCATTCTCCACCACACCGCCAAGCAGTCGGACCACACCACCGGGCGCTATCGCGCCGCCGCGCAGGGGCTGCAGCGGCTGGGGCTGCGGCCGCCCTGTCTGGTGACCGGCGACCGCGCCCTGCCCGTCGCGTACCACGCGGGCTGCTCCTCCGCGCAGACCAGCGGCAACAACCGGTCCACCACCCTGCCCACGCTGCTGCGCCGCGCCGCCCGTGAACCCACCGCGCTGCTGCTGCGGCGCGGCCAGGCCCGGCCGCCGTCCTACGCCCGGACCTGGGTCGCCTATCCGCTGCCGGGCACCGAGTGGAACGCGTATCTGCCGCCGGATCAGGCGCGGGAGTCGGAAGCCGGGAAATCCCGACAGGAGACGTCCGGAAACGGCCCGAGCATGGGCGCCATGACGATGACCTACCCGACCACCAGCTGGGCCGGATTCGCGGCGGCCGAGCCCGCCTTCGCCGACTGGGCCCAGGACCGCTTCGGCCGCTACCGCCACCATGTGCTGGCCACCCTGCGCCAGGACGGCTCCCCGCGGGTGACACCGCTCGAAGTCACTTTCTCCTCCGGTGAGTTGTGGCTGGGCATGATGCCCGACTCGCGCAAGGCGCTCGACCTGCGCCGCGATCCGCGGTTCTCGGTGCAGGCCAATCCCGGCCCCGGCGAGGGGCTGACCGAGGGCGATGTGCGGGTGAGCGGACGGGCGGTCGAGGTCACCGACCCCGAGACGGTCGCCCGCTTCGCCGAGGAGGTCCGGCCGCCCGAACCCTTCCACCTCTACCGCGCCGAGCTGACCGAGGTGGTGCACACCGCCCTGGAGAACGGGGAAATGGTGCTGCGCACCTGGCGTCCGGGCCAGCCGGTACAGGTCCTGCGGCGCGGCACCGACGACAGCCCGCCCCGGGTGGAGGGCTGAGGCCCGGGCCGTGGACCGGGTCGACGGGCCCGGTCCACGGCCCTTCCGTATTGTTGGAACACGTTCTACCGTGCCCCTCGATCCCAGGACGCTCCCAGACCGCCGTCACGGCGCACGCGAGACTCCAGGAGGGGCCGTGGACCTCGAATACACCCCTGATCAGCGGCGGTTGCGCGATGAGCTGCGCGCGTACTTCGCCCAACTGGTCCCCGACGACGCCTACGCCCGCTACGCCGACTCCACCGGGCAGAAGCGGTTCTACCGCGAGACCATCCGCCGGCTCGGCACCGACGGCTGGCTGGGGGTCGGCTGGCCCCAGGAGTACGGCGGGCGCGGGCTCGGCCCGGTCGAGCAGTTCATCTTCTTCGACGAGGCGGCCCAGGCCGGTGTGCCGCTGCCGCTGATGGCGCTCAATACGGTCGGGCCCACGATCATGCGGTTCGGCACCGAGGAGCAGAAGGCGTACTTCCTGCCCAAGGTCCTCTCCGGCGAGATCGACTTCGCCATCGGCTACAGCGAGCCCGACGCCGGTACCGACCTCGCCTCCCTCAAGACCCGCGCGGTGCGCGACGGCGACGACTACATCGTGAATGGCCAGAAGACCTGGACGACCAACGGCGACACCGCCGACTGGGTCTGGCTCGCGGTCCGCACCGACCCCGACGCCAAACCCCACAAGGGCATCAGCATCCTGCTGGTCCCGACCGCCGACCCCGGCTACTCCGCCACCCTCATCAAGACCCTCGCCTCCCACGACACCACCGCCAGCTACTACGAGAACATCCGCGTCCCCGCCACCCGCCGGGTCGGCCCCGAGAACGAGGGCTGGCGCATGATCACCACCCAGCTCAACTACGAGCGGGTCACCCTCGCCGCCCACGGCACCATGGCCATCCGCGCCCTGCGCGGCGTCCGCCAGTGGGCCGCCGACACCAAGCTCCCCGACGGCCGCCGGGTGATCGACCTGGCCTGGGTGCGCGGCCGGCTGGCCCGTACCCACGCCCGGCTGGACGCCATGAAGGTGCTCAACTGGCAGATGGTGGACGCCCTCCAGCGCGACACCCTGACCCCACAGGACGCCTCCGCCGTCAAGGTGTACGGCTCCGAGGCGCGCCGCGACGCCTACGCCTGGCTGATGGAGATCGTCGGCGCCGCGGGTCCCCTCAAGGAGGGCTCGGCGGGCGAGGTCCTCCACGGAGAGCTGGAGCGCGGCTACCGCAGCAGCGTCGTCTTCACCTTCGGCGGCGGCAACAACGAGATCCAGCGGGAGATCATCTCCTGGATCGGCCTGGGGATGCCACGGGTGCGCCGCTGAGAAGGTGAGGGGCGATCGGTCGCCCGCAGTGCCGTATGCGTGGGGTGCATCTCGCCGATGCTGTGCTGCGCCTGCCCTTCACCGTGACTGACGCGGCGCCGCGCCCACCATCCGCCTCCCCGCGGTGAATGCCCCCGACCGGGGGCATCATCGCCTGGCCAGCAGGGGACAGGGCCGGGACCAAGCGCTCCTCCTCTGCCCTGGCCGGTCTGCGAACACGCAGGTCAGACGTGCGTCCATGGACGAGTGGTCAACCCCTCCGCCAAGTGGCTGGAGGCCCCGGCGCTCGGTCAAGACGCGCCCGCCCACTCGGCCGCGTGCTCCCGCGAAATGGAGCCGGTCCACCGGCGCGGTCAGCATCCTCCGGGAGGAGGCCCCGAGAGGGCTTGGCGCCAGGCAGGAGTAGGAACCCAGTGCGTAGGGGTCGGCGGACCGGGATGTCCGCGGGAACGCTTCCGGCCGCGGGAGGGCAGAGGAACGGGTAGGGCCCCCGCCGGCCGCGCCGCCGCTGTCGGAACCGCCCACCGTTGCTCCGGTTGCCGCCGCCCCCTTTCTCCTTCGCGCACGCCGCGAGGCTTCCGGTCGCGACCGCTGCCGTGCCACCGGCGAGGACGGCACGCCGGCTCAGCAGGCGGAGCTTGTGTTCCATGACGCATCGGCTTCCTGGTCGTGAGGGCTCTGTGCGGCCCACACTTCCCGCCCCGGCCGTCCGACCGGCATCCACCGACCGGCGGTCGCACCCCCGCCGACCGGAGGGAACGGGCACTCACCGCGCCAGGCCCGGAGCGGCCGGGGCTCAGGCGGTGGTGGCCTTCCTGAGCGTGCGCAGGCACAGGGAGATCGCGGTGTGCTTGGGGGTGCCGTGTTCCCGGGTCTGCTCCCAGGCCGCGTAGAGCAGGGCCCACAGGACGTTCTGCAGCCAGGTGGCGTCGACGTCGGGGTCGAGCGTGCCGTCCTCCTGGCCGCGCCGGACGAGGGCGAGCACGGCACGGTCGGACGGAGCGTCCTTTTCGTCCTCCAGGCCCGACCACGCCCAGAACTGGGGCACGTCGTCCAGCAGCATCAGACGGTCACCGAGTTCGAAGTACTCCAGGCACAGGCGGTCCAGGGCTTCTGGGGCCGTGCCGTCGTCGAGCCGTGCGCGGTCGGTCGCCGTCTCGATCCGCTCGCGTACGTCCGTACCGATGGCCGCGAGCAGGTCGGACCGCTCGGGGAAGTACCGGTGGACGGTGGTGCGCCCCACCCCGGCCGCCTCCGCCACGTCGGCCAGGGAGGCCGCGTGGTCGGCGGAGAGCCGGGCGACGGCGGCGTCCAGGATCGCGCGCCGGGTGCGGGCGCGGGTGGTGCTCTCGTGCGTGGTTGTGCCGTGCGCGGCAGTGCGGTCGGACCCCATGCGCCCACGGTAGTGCCTCGCCGGTGCACCGCATGCCGAATCGAAACTCAGTTGACCTTTTTGGAACGGCGATGTTCCATTATGGGTATGTCCACCTCCACCCCGTCCCTGCCCCGCGTCCGAAATGCCGCACCGCGGCTGCGCATCCTGTGGTCGTTCGCCCGTCCCCATCGGCCCACGCTGATCCACGGTCTGTGCCTGGCCCTGGTCGTATCCGGTCTCGGCCTCGCCACCCCCATGGTCACCAAGCAGATCCTCGACGCGCTGGGCAGCTCGACGTCGCTGGTGGGCCCGGTGACGACGCTCCTCGTCCTGCTGGTGGTCGGCGGCGCGGTGTCGTTCCGGCAGTGGACGCTGCTCGGCACGCTGGGCGAGCGCGTGGTCCTCGAGGCCAGGCAGTCGCTGGTACGCCGTTTCCTGCGGGCCACCGTGCCCGCCGTCACCTCGCGCCCGGCCGGCGAGCTCGTCACCCGCGTCACCTCCGACACGGTGCTGCTGCGCGAGGCCGCCTCGGAATCGCTGATCGGCCTGATCAACGGGATGGTCATGCTCGTGGGCAGCCTCGTCCTGATGGGCTGCCTCGACCCGGTGCTGCTCGCCACCACCCTGGTCGCCGTGGTGCTCACGGGTGCGGTCTTCGCGTTCCTGATGCCCGGGATCGCGCAGGCGCAGCAGCAGGCCCAGGAACACGTGGGGCGGCTCGGCGGCCTCCTGGAGGGCACGCTGCGGGCGATACGCACCGTGAAGGTCAACCGCGCCGAGGACCGCATGGAAGGGCGGATCATGACCGACGCGCGTGCGGCGGCGCGGTACGGCACCCGGGCGGTCCGCCGCGAGGCGCTGGCCTGGACGACGGCGTGGTCCGGCATCCACCTGGCCATCATCGCGATCCTCGGTGTGGGGGCCTGGCGCGTCGGCGAGGGCCGGCTCGAGGTCTCGGGCCTGATCGCCTTCCTGCTGTACGCGTTCGCGCTGATGGAGCCCGTCACCGAAGTCAGCGAGAACGTCACCAAGTTGCAAGCCGGCATCGCCGCGGCCGAACGCATCCGGCAGGCCGACGCCCTGTCCACCGAGGCCACCGCCCCCACCGCCGACGGCACCTCCACCGCCGACGGCACACGCACCGTCGCGAGCCCGGACGAGACTCCCGTTCTGCGCCTCAGCAAGGTCACCGCGGCCTACGGCCCGGATCGGGCGCCCACCGTGCGGGACATCGACCTCACGATCCCCCGGCGCGGCCACACCGCGATCGTCGGCCCGTCGGGCGCGGGCAAGACGACCCTGCTCTCCCTCGTGCTGCGCTTCCTCGAACCGACACACGGCGAGCTGCTCCTGGACGGCCGTCCGTACCGCGGTCTCACCCACGCCGACGTCCGTTCCCGCCTCGCCTACGTCGAACAGGACACCCCGCTGGTCCCCGGAACGATCCGCGACAACCTCCTGCTCGCCCGACCCGACGCCACCACGGATCAACTCCGGCAAGCGCTGCGGGACGTCCGGCTCGCCGACAAGGTCGACGCACTCGACGACGGCCTGGACACACCCCTGTCCTCGGCCGACGTCTCCGGCGGCGAGCGCCAGCGCATCGCCCTGGCCCGTGCCCTGCTCGCCACCCCCGATGTGCTGCTCCTGGACGAGGCCACCGCCCAGCTGGACGGTCCGACCGAGGCGGCCGTGCACGACTGCATCCGCTCGCGTGCGGTCACCGGCGCCGTGGTGACGATCGCCCACCGCCTGTCGACCGTCGTCGACGCGGACACGATCGTCGTCATGGAGGCCGGCCGCGTGCGCACCCAGGGCCGCCACGAGGAACTTCTGGAGTCGGACGCCCTCTACCGCGACCTGGTGGAGTCCCTGCGCATCGCCGCACCCGCCGCGTCGGGCTCCGCGTCGCAGGTGACCGCCGGGCGGGCGGCCTAGACGAGCGCGTTCGTGGAACGGTCACGGTGCACCGTTCCACGAACGGCGATCGCGGAGCCGTCGGGCACCTGAGGAGGTGCGCCCGTCACCGTGGTGGCCTCAGCCGGCGGCTCATGAGGGCTGCTCGTCCCGGGCGAAGATGTTCATCACGTCCTGGAGGGTGGGATGGTCAGGGTCTTCGGCTGTCGGGAGCTGCTCGGCGCTGCGCGGGAACATCGCCTGCTCGTAGGCGGAGAGCGCGGCCTCGGTGTCGCCCGGGTGCGCGGCGAGGGCCTCACCGAGGTCGGCGCCGTCCAGCATGGCCAGGTTGGCGCCCTCGCCGTTCGGGGGGATGAGGTGGGCGGCGTCGCCGAGCAGGGTCACCCCGGGCACCCGGTCCCACCGGTGGCCGACCGGCAGCGAGTAGAGGGGGCGCAGCACCGGTGCGGTGTCGCTTTCGGTGATCAGGGCGGTGAGTTCCGGTGCCCAGCCGTCGAACGCCCGCAGGATCCGTTCGGTGGCCGCGGCGGGATCGTCGAAGTCGATACCGCCGAACCACTCCAGCGGTTCGGTCAGCATCGCGTAGACGTGAAGGGTCTCATCCTTCTCCCGTTGGGCCCCGATCTGCCGGTTGCCCTGATCGCCCGCGAACATCGACCCTCCACCGACCGCCTTCGCGGCAGCGGGGTGCCGCGTGTCCGCGTCGAACAGATAGGTCTCGACGAACGATGTGCCGGCGTACACGGGGCTCGCGCCGGAAACCACCGGCCGGACCCGTGACCACGCGCCATCCGCGCCGACCAGCAGGCTTGTGACGACGGTGCCGCCGTCGGCGAAGGTCACCTCATGGCGACCCTCGCCGAGGCCACGCACGCAGCGGACCTTGTGCCCCCACCGGACGGTGCCCGCCGGGAGCGAGTCGAGCAGCAGCTGCCGCAACTCGCCGCGCTGCACCTCGGGGCGTCCGCCCGTACCGTCGTCGGGCTCGTCGAGCAGGACGTTTCCCTCCCGGTCCAGACCCCGCACCGCCTGACGGCCCTCCAGGACGATGCCGCGGAACTCATCCATCAAACCGGCCGCCCTCAGGGCCAGTTGGCCGTTGTAGTCGTGGATGTCGAGCATCCCGCCCTGCGGACGCGCCGTCGGCGAGGACTCCGCCTCGTAGACGGTGGCCGGAATGCCGTGGACGTGCAGGACGCGGGCGAGCGTGAGCCCGCCGAGTCCGGCGCCGATGATCGTGACATGAGTGGTCATGCGGATTCCTCGCCTGTCGGATGCCCGCCGGACGGGCACCCGGCAGGCTCTCCGGCAAGGCTCCGGTCCTCCGCCGACAAACCACCGGCCCTGCGCCGACAAGCCACCGGCATCGGACCGACAGCCCCGAGATACCACCGACACCGCGGCTCCGGCGGCTCTCGTGGCCCGCGCCGGCCACCTCGGTCAGGCGCCGATGTACTCCGCGAGGTGCTCGCCGGTGAGGGTGGAGCGCTCGGCGACGAGGTCGGCGGGGGTGCCCTCGAAGACGATGCGGCCGCCGTCGTGACCGGCACCGGGGCCGAGGTCGATGATCCAGTCGGCGTGTGCCATGACCGCCTGGTGGTGCTCGATGACGATGACCGACTTGCCGGAGTCGACGAGCCGGTCGAGCAGGCCGAGCAGTTGCTCGACATCGGCGAGGTGCAGACCGGTGGTCGGCTCGTCGAGGACGTAGACGCCGCCCTTGTCGGCCATGTGGACGGCCAGCTTCAGCCGCTGCCGCTCGCCGCCGGAGAGCGTGGTGAGCGGCTGGCCGAGGGTGAGGTAGCCGAGTCCGACGTCCGACATCCGCTGGAGGATCTTGTGGGCCGCAGGCGTGCGCGCCTCACCGCTGCCGAAGAACTCCTCGGCCTCGGCCACCGACATCGCGAGTACCTCGCTGATGTCACGGCCGCCGAGGTGGTACTCCAGCACCGACGCGTCGAACCGCTTCCCCTCGCACTCCTCGCAGGTGGTGGCGGTGCTCTGCATGATCCCCAGGTCGGTGTAGATCACGCCGGCGCCGTTGCAGGTGGGGCAGGCGCCCTCGGAGTTGGCGCTGAACATCGCCGGCTTGACGCCGTTGACCTTCGCGAACGCCTTGCGGATCGGGTCGAGCAGCCCGGTGTACGTCGCCGGGTTGCTCCGGCGCGAGCCGCGGATCGGGGTCTGGTCCACCGAGACCACACCCTCCGGGGCCGGGATGGAACCGTGGAGCAGTGAGCTCTTGCCGGAGCCGGCGACGCCGGTGACGACGCAGAGCACGCCGAGCGGGATGTCGACGTCGACGTTCCGCAGGTTGTTCGCCGTCGCGCCCCGGATCTCCAGGGCGCCGGTGGCCTTGCGGACCGTCTCCTTGAGCCCGGCCCGGTCGTCGAGATGGCGGCCGGTGACGGTCTCGCTCGCCCGCAGCCCCTCGACACTGCCCTCGAAGCAGATGGTGCCGCCCGCCGTGCCGGCGCCCGGTCCGAGGTCCACGACATGGTCGGCGATGGCGATCGTCTCCGGCTTGTGCTCCACCACCAGCACCGTGTTGCCCTTGTCCCGCAGCCGCAGCAGCAGGTCGTTCATCCGCTGGATGTCATGCGGGTGCAGGCCGATGGTGGGCTCGTCGAAGACATAGGTGACATCGGTGAGCGAGGAGCCGAGGTGGCGGATCATCTTGATGCGCTGCGCCTCGCCGCCGGAGAGCGTGCCCGAGGCCCGGTCGAGCGAGAGGTAGCCGAGGCCGATCTCCACGAACGAGTCGAGGGTGTGCCGCACCTTGGCGAGCAGCGGTGCCACCGACGGCTCGTCCAGTCCGCGGACCCATTCGGCCAGGTCGCGGATCTCCATCGCACAGGCGTCGGCGATGTTGACCTTGCCGATCCGGGAGGAGCGGGCCAGCTCGCTGAGCCGGCTGCCGCCGCATTCGGCACACTCGGCGAAGGTGACCGCCCGGTCCACGAACGCCCGGATGTGCGGCTGCATCGACTCGCGGTCCTTGGCGAGGAACGACTTCTGGATCTTCGGGATCAGCCCCTCGTAGGTGAGGTTGACGCCATTGATCTTCACCTTGGTGGGCTCGCGGTAGAGGAAGTCGTGCCGCTCCTTCTTGGTGTACTCGCGGATCGGCTTGTCCTTGTCGAAGAAGCCCGACTCGGCGATGACCCGCACGACCCAGCCGCCACCGGTGTAGGTGGGGATGGTGAACGGGTCCTCGGCCAGTGACTTGGAGTCGTCGTAGAGCTGGGTGAGGTCGATGTCGGAGACCGAGCCCCGGCCCTCGCAGTGCGTGCACATGCCGCCGGTGCGGCTGAAGCTCACCGTCTCGGTCTTGGTCTTCTCGGCACCGCGGTCGACCGTGAACCCGCCCTTCGCCGAGACCGAGGCCACGTTGAAGGAGTACGCGCCGGGCGGGCCGATGTGCGGCTCGCCGAGCCGGCTGAAGAGGATGCGCAACATCGCGTTGGCGTCGGTGGCGGTGCCGACGGTGGAGCGGGGATCGGATCCCATCCGCTGCTGGTCGACGATGATCGCGCTGGTCAGCCCGTCGAGTACATCGACCTCGGGCCGCGCCAGGGTCGGCATGAAGCCCTGGACGAAGGTGCTGTAGGTCTCGTTGATCAGCCGCTGCGACTCCGCGGCGATGGTGGTGAACACCAGCGAGCTCTTGCCCGAGCCGGAGACGCCGGTGAACACCGTCAGCCGGCGCTTCGGGATCTCGATGCTGACGTCCTTGAGGTTGTTCTCGCGCGCGCCGTGCACCCGGATCAGATCGTGGCTGTCGGCGATGTGGGGCACAGGTGACCGCTGGTCCGTGTCCGTGGCCATGCTCATCGTGTCTCCATCTGTTCGGGCGGGGCCGCCTTCGCGATCTCCAGCGGGGTCGCCTGGCTCGATCTGACCAGGTTCGAACAATACGTCCGGTTCACGGCTCGTGGCTGCCGGGGCCGGACGGCTCAGCGCAGCTCGTTGATGCGGATCATGTTGCCCGCGGGATCGCGGAAGGCGCAGTCGCGAATGCCGTACGGCTGCTCGGTCGGCTCCTGGACGACCTCGGCGCCGCTGGTCCGCACCCGTGCGAAGACGCCGTCGAGGTCGGCGGTGGCCAGGGTGACGCGGGCGTAGCTGCCCTTGGCCATCATCTCGATGACCGTGCGGCGCTCGTCGTCGGTGATGCCGGGGCCGAGGGCCGGGGGCTCCAGGACGATGGAGGTTCCGGGCTGCCCGGCCGGGCCGACCGTGATCCAGCGCATCCCGTCGTATCCGACGTCCTTGCGGACCTCGAAGCCGAGGGTGTCGCGGTAGAAGGCGAGCGAGGCGTCCGGGTCGTCGTGCGGGAGGAAGGTCCAGTGAATGGTGAGGTCCATGGCGATGACGCTAGCCGCGCCCGCGTGACGGGGGCTTCTCCATTCCTGACCGGTGCGGCCGGCCGCTTCTCCCGGCCGGTCGCACCTCCTTCCCGGCCCCGGGCAGTTCCTTCCCGGCCTCCGGCGCTGTGGGAAACTGAGCCGGTGAAACGGCTGGAGCTCGATGACCTGGTCCGGCTGCGGCGGGCCCGCGACCGGATGGACCGCGACTACGCCGAGCCGCTCGACGTCCCGGCGCTCGCGCGTGGCGCCCTGATGTCGCCGGGCCACTTCTCCCGCAGCTTCCGCGCCGCCTTCGGCGAGACGCCGTACAGCTATCTGATGACCCGCCGCATCGAGCGGGCCAAGGCGCTGCTGCGCCGCGGCGACCTCACGGTGACCGAGGTCTGCATGGCGGTCGGCTGTACCTCGCTCGGGTCGTTCAGCTCGCGCTTCACCGAGCTGGTCGGCGAGAGCCCGAGCAGCTACCGGGCCCGGAGCCATGACCACGGCGCCGCCATCCCGGCCTGTATCGCCAAGATCCACACGCGACCGGTCAGGAACGGAGAAGCGAGCCCCGCCGACCGGCCGTAGCGTGAGCGCATGGACATCACACTCTCCAGTTGCTTCATCGCCGTCGACGACCACGACAAGGCGCTCGCCTTCTACCGCGATGCCCTCGGCCTCGAGGTCCGCAACGACGTCGGGTTCGAGGGAATGCGCTGGGTCACCGTCGGGGCGCCCTCACAGCCGGACGTGAACATCGTCCTGGAGCCGCCGCTGGCCGACCCCAACGCCTCGCCCGCCGACAGACAGGTCATGGCGGAGCTGATGGCCAAGGGCCTGTTGCGCGGTGTCATCTTCGCCACCGACGACTGCGACGCCACCTTCGAGCGCGTCAGCGCCGCGGGCGGCGAGGTGCTGCAGGAGCCGATGGACCAGCCGTACGGCGTCCGCGACTGCGCGTTCCGCGACCCCTCCGGCAACATGCTGCGCTTCACCCAGCCCCTGAAGAAGTGAGCCCCTCGGGGCCCGCCCACGGGCCCGGCGCCGCCTAGGCTGGCCGTCGGGAGGTGGTGGCCATGGCGGCGGCCATACGGCAGGGCGGATCGGCCATACGGCAGGGCGGATCGGACGCCGACCCGGGGCTCTACGGCCCCCGGTCGGTCACCTGGCAGATGCACGGCGACCCGGTGATGTGGATCGCCGGGGTGCGCGCCCTGTACCTCCAGGCCCTGCATCCGCTCGCGGTGCGCGGCGTCACCCAGAACTCCGACTTCCGCAAGGACGCCTGGGGAAGGCTGCTGCGCACCGCGCGGTTCGTCGCCACCATCACCTACGGCACCACCGAGGCCGCCGAGCGGGCGGGCGCCAAGGTCCGGGGCATCCACCGCAGGCTCTCCCTGACCGACCCCGTCACCGGTGTCCGGCACGGCGTCGACGAGCCCGAGCTGCTGCTGTGGGTGCACTGCGCCGAGATCGACTCGTACCTCCATGTGATGCGGCGCTCCGGCTATCCGCTCACCGACGCCCAGGCGGACGCCTATGTCGCCGAGAACGTGGTGTCCGCCCGGCTGGTCGGCCTCGACCCCGCCGACGTACCGGCCGATACGGCGGCGCTCGCCGCGTACTTCGCAAAGGTGCGCCCCCAACTCGCCGACACCCCCGAGTCCCGGGAGGTGGACGCCTTTCTGCGGCGGCCCCCGGTCCATGCCCTGCTCGTCCCGGCGCGTGAGGCGATCTGGGGGCGCTTCGCCGCGCTCGCCTACGGGTCCCTGCCCCCGTACGCCCACGAACTGTACGGGCGCCCCGCGCCCCCGCCGGCCGCGGTCACCCGCCGCCTGCGGGCGATGGGCAGGGCGCTGCGCTGCATCCCGCCCACGGCCCGCTGGCAGCTCCCGCCGAAGCACATCATGCGCGCGGTCGAGCGGCTCGGACCGGGCAGCCGCCCCTCGCCCTACAAACTGCGCAGAAACGCGGCCATACTGGACAGCGGGGATGCGACGGGGGTTCGGCCGCACGCGGCCGGTCTCCACGGGGGCGGCGGAAGCTGACTTCCGCCAAGGCAGGGGGAGCATGGCGGACATCAGGCTGATCCAGGGCCGGTACCGGCTGCTGGACCGGATCGGGCGCGGGGGAATGGGCGAGGTGTGGCGGGCGCGCGACGAATCGCTCGGCCGCCGCGTCGCCGTCAAATGCCTCAAACCGCTGGGGTCGCGCCACGACCCCTCGTTCACCGGTGTGGTGCGCGAGCGCTTCCGCCGGGAGGCGCGGGTGGCCGCCGCGCTGCAGCACCGCGGGGTCACGGTGGTGCATGACTTCGGTGAGTACGAGGGCGCGCTGTACCTGGTCATGGAGCTGCTGGAGGGCCGTAACCTCAGTCAGCTGCTGAAGGACAACGAGCGCCGCCCGCTGCCGGTCCCCGAGGTGCTGGACATCGCGGAGCAGGTCGCCGCGGCCCTCGCCTACACCCATGACCAGGGCGTGGTGCACCGCGATCTGAAGCCGGCCAACATCATGCGGCTCACCGACGGCACCGTGAAGCTCTGCGACTTCGGCATCGCCCGCCTCGGCCATGACGTCGGCTTCACCTCCCGGCTCACCGGCACCGGCGTCGCCATGGGCACCCCGCACTACATGTCGCCCGAGCAGATCGCGGGCGACCCGGTCGACCACCGCAGCGATCTGTACTCCCTGGGCTGTGTGCTCTACGAACTGGCCACGGGGGCGCCGCCGTTCGCCCTCGACGACGCATGGGCGGTCCTCGTCGGCCACCGCCACACCCAGCCCGCCCCGCCGCGCGGCCACCGGCCGGAACTCCCCGAGCGGTTCGAGCGCGCCGTCCTCGACCTGCTGGCCAAGACCCCGGAGGGGCGGCCACGCGACGCCGCCGAGCTCGCCCGGCGGATCGCCCCGGCGCGCCCGTCCCGATGGCCGACGGCTCCGCCGCTCCCCGGGCCGCGCGGTGCCCTCCCGGCCGCCGGACCCCCGGCTCCCCGACTTCCGTCCTGGGCCCGGGACATGACCACCGGCTCCAAGGCGCACACCGGCGGCGTGGGACTGCTGTCGGCGACCCCGCCCGACGCGACGGCCGGGCTCACCGGCGCCTGGACCGGACGCCGCGTCAGCGCGCTGCCCGCGCCGCCGCCTCCGTCCGGAGTCCGGGCCCGGCTCGCCGACCGGCACCGCGCCGCGCTGGACCTCGGGCGGCTGGGCCGCTGGGAGGAGGCCGTGGCAACCCACCAAGAGGTGGCCGCCGAGCGCGAGCGCGCGCTGGGTCCCGACCATCCCGACACCCTCGCCAGCCGCTATGAGGCCGCCTTCGCCCTCGGGATCCTGGGCCGCCCCGGCGACGCCCTGCGCGAGTACGAGCGGGTCGCGGCGGGCCGCCGGCGCGCCCTGGGCCCCGACCACGCGGACACCCTCGCCGCCCGCCAGGAGACCGCGTTCACCCTGGGCCGCCTCGGCCGCTTCACCGAGGCCCAGCACCTCTATGCGGCGGTGCTCGCCGCCCGCGAGCGCACGATGGGCGCCGACCACCCCGACACCCTGCGCTGCCGCCACAACCTCGCCTTCAACCTGGGCTGTCTGGGGCGCCTGACGGAGGCGTACCGCATGGCGGAAGGGGTGGCCGCCGACCGCGCCCGGGTGCTGGGCCCCGACCACCCCGACACGCTGGTCACCCGCTACGAGGTGGCGTACGCCCTCGGCCGCCTCGACCGCTGGCGGGAGGCCCTGGACATCTTCCGCGAGGTGGCCGCCGACCGCGCCCGCACCCTCGGCCCCGACCATCCCGACACCCTCGCCGCCCGCTACGAGATCGGCGTCGGCCTGGGGCGGCTGGACCGGGGCGCGGAGGCCCTCGCGGCCTACCGCGCCCTCGTCGAGGACCGCACCCGCGCCCACGGCCCGGCCGATCCGGAGACCCTGCGCGCCCGGCACGGCCTCGGCGTCAGCCTCGGCCGGCTGGGCCGCTGGGAGGAGGCGCTGGCCGAGGCGCGGGAGGTCTGCGACCTCCGCGAGCGCGCCCTGGGCCCCGACCATCCGGACACCCTGGTCAGCCGTCGTGAGGTGGCCGTCGCTCTGGGCTGGCTCGGCCGCTGGTCCGACGCGCTGGACGGCTACCGCCGGGTGACCCGCGCCCGCACCCGCGTCCTGGGCCCCGACCATCCCGACACCGTCGTCAGCCGCGGTGACGAGGCCCACTGCCTGGAGCGGCTGGGCCGGGGCGCCGAGACGGCGGAGACGACGGAGACGACGGAGACGACGGAGACAGCCTAGGCAACCGAGCGGGCCTGGGCGGCTGAAGCGGGCCGAGCGGGCTTGGGTGGCCGAGACGGCCGAGAGGGTCCAGGCGGTGGCCACGGCCCAGGCGGCGGGGCCGGGTGAGCGGGCCGAGCGGGCCTGAGCGGCCTCGATGAAGTCCGGTGCGGTTCGGGTGCGCCCCGAAGGGGCGCGGGGCTGTGTCGATGTGCGGCTCCGCCACGTGGGCGACCGGCCACGAAACAGCCGCGGATGAACGACCGCACCTCGCGGCACTTCCCGCGGAGCGCTTAGGCGGCCGAGCGGGCCCAGGTGGCCGGGACGGCCTGGGCGGCGGCCATGGCCCAAGCGCCGGGACGGCGGGTGCGGCAGGGGTGACCTGCGGCGCTCTGGCCCCGGCGATCAGCGCGTGCTAACCAGAGGGCATGTCTCACAGCGATGCGTATGACGTCGTCATCGTCGGCGGCGGTCACAACGGTCTGGTCGCCGCCGCCTATCTCGCCCGCGCCGGGCGGACCGTGCTGGTGCTCGAGCGCCTCGGCCACACCGGTGGCGCCGCCGTGTCGACACGGCCCTATCCCGGCGTGGACGCACGGCTCTCGCGCTACTCCTACCTGGTCAGCCTGTTGCCGCGGCGGATCGTCGACGACCTCGGACTGCGCTTCGCGGTGCGCAAGCGCGCGGTGTCCTCGTACACGCCCGAGGTCCGGGGCGGGCGCCACACCGGGCTGCTGGTGGACGCCGGCTCCTCCGCCCGGACGCGCGCCGCGTTCGCGCGGCTGACCGGATCGGAGCGGGAGTACGAGTCCTGGCAGCGCTTCTACGGCATGACCCAGCGCGTCGCCGAGCGCGTCTTCCCCACGCTGACCGAGCCGCTGCCCACCCGGGAGGAGCTGCGGGCCCGGATCGGGGACGACGCGGCGTGGCAGGCGCTGTTCGAGCGGCCGCTGGGGGAGGCGGTCGAGGCGGCGTTCGACGACGACCTGGTCCGGGGCGTGGTCCTCACCGACGCGCTCATCGGCACCTTCGCCCGGGCCCACGACCCGTCGCTGCGTCAGAACCGCTGCTTCCTCTACCACGTGGTCGGCGGCGGCACCGGCGACTGGGACGTCCCCGTCGGCGGCATGGGCGCGCTCACCGATGCCCTGGCCGACGCCGCCCGCGCGGCGGGCGCGCGGATCGCGACCGGGTGCGAGGTCACCGCGATCGCCACCGACGGCACCTCGGCCGAGGTGCGGTACGAGGGCGAGGCGGGGGAGTCCACCGCGGCCGCCCGGCATGTGCTCGTCGGGGCCGCGCCGCGCGAGCTGGCCCGGCTGCTGGGCGAGGAGCCGCCCGGCCCGCCCGCGGAAGGGGCGCAGCTCAAGGTGAACATGCTGCTGCGCAGACTGCCCGCGCTGCGCGACCGCGAGGTGGACCCGCGCGAGGCGTTCTCCGGGACGTTCCACATCGCCGAGGGGTACGGCGCCCTGGAGGACGCGTACCGCCAGGCGGCCGCGGGGGAGCTGCCGCACCGGCCGCCGTCGGAGATCTACTGCCATTCGCTGACCGACCCGTCGATCCTCGGCCCGGAGCTGGCACGCGAGGGCTATCAGACCCTGACCCTGTTCGGACTGCACACCCCCGCCCGGCTGTTCACCGAGGACAACGACGCGGCGCGCACCGCCCTGCTGCGCGCCACCCTCGCGGAGCTGGACGCGCATCTCGCCGAGCCGATCACCGACTGTCTCGCCCACGACGCCGACGGCCGGCCGTGCATCGAGGCCAAGACCCCGCTGGACCTGGACGCCGAGCTGCGGCTGCCCGGCGGCAACATCTTCCACCGGGACCTGGCCTTCCCGTACGCCCAGGAGGGCACCGGCCGCTGGGGCGTGGAGACGCGCCACGCCAATGTGCTGCTCTGCGGCGCGGGGGCGGTGCGCGGCGGCGGGGTGAGCGGAATCCCCGGGCACAACGCGGCCATGGCGGTGCTGGGGAAGTGACACCCGAAAGTCCTCGGAGAGTCCTCCCGACGGCCCTGGGGGCGCATTTCTTCCACCGAATCTGACGTAGCGTCAGAAAAACTCTTCCCTCGTCCGCCCCCCTGCGGCATCCTGCCGACCATGCAGACGGAGCTGAGCACAAGGCTGGGTGTCGAGCACGCCGTCTTCGGCTTCACGCCGTTCCCCGCCGTGGCCGCGGCGATCAGCCGGGCCGGCGGCTTCGGTGTGCTCGGCGCGGTCCGCTACGGCGCGGGCGAGGAGCTGGCCCGCGACCTCGACTGGATGGAGGCGCACGCCGACGGCAAGCCCTACGGCGTGGACGTGGTGATGCCCGCGAAGAAGGTGGAGGGGGTCACCGAGGCCGATATCGAGGCGATGATCCCCGAAGGCCACCGGGCGTTCGTCCGGGACACCCTCGCCAAGCACGGCGTCCCCGAGCTCGCCGAGGGCGAGGCGTCCGGCTGGCGGATCACCGGCTGGCTCGAGGAGGTGGCCCGCAGCCAGCTCGACGTCGCCTTCGACTACCCCGTGAAACTCCTGGCCAACGCCCTGGGCTCGCCCCCGGCCGATGTCGTCGCCCGCGCCCATGACCACGGCATCCTCGTGGCCGCCCTCGCGGGCAGCGCCCGCCACGCCCTCCACCACAAGGAGGCGGGGCTCGATGTCATCGTCGCCCAGGGGTACGAGGCGGGCGGCCACACCGGCGAGATCGCCTCCATGGTGCTCACCCCCGAGGTGGTGCGGGCCGTGGACCCGCTGCCCGTGCTCGCCGCGGGCGGTATCGGCAGCGGTGAGCAGATCGCCGCCGGGCTGGCGCTGGGCGCCCAGGGCGTGTGGATCGGCTCCCTCTGGCTCACCACCGAGGAGGCCGAACTGCATTCGCCGGCCCTCATCCGCAAGCTGCTGGCGGCCGGCTCCGGGGACACCGTGCGCTCCCGCGCTCTGACCGGCAAACCCGCCCGCCAGCTGCGCACCGAGTGGACCGACGCCTGGGAGGACCCGGACGGCCCGGGCCCACTGCCCATGCCGCTCCAGGGACTGCTCGTCGCCGAGGCCGTCTCCCGCATCCAGAAGCACGAGGTGGAACCGCTGCTCGGCACGCCGGTCGGCCAGATCGTCGGCCGGATGGACGAGGTCCGCCCGGTCCAGGCCGTCTTCGACGACCTGACCCGGGGCTTCGAGCGGGCCATCGACCGCGTCATCCGCATCGCCGAGCGCGCCTGACCGGGCGCACCGCAACCCGCCCGGCCTCGCCCGACCCTGCTCGCCCCCGCCCCACCTCGCCCGATCTCGTCCCACACCGCCTGACACCGCCGTCAGAAGGAGGACCGGACCGCCATGTCCCCTACACCCAACGGCTTCTGGGCCCAGGCCGCGCTCGAGCCCGACCGCACCGTGCTCATCGCCCCGGACGGTGAGGAGTGGACCGCCGGGCGGCTGCACAGCGCGTGCAACCGGCTCGTCGCCGGGCTGCGCGCCGCCGGGCTGCGACGCGGCGACGCCCTGGCGGTCGTCCTGCCCAACGGGGTGGAGTTCTTCGTCGCCGCCCTCGCCGCCACCCAGGCCGGGCTCTATCTGGTGCCGGTCAACCACCATCTGGTCGGCCCCGAGATCGCCTGGATCGTCTCCGACTCCGGCGCCAAGGTGCTGATCGCCCATGAGCGCTACGGCGAGCGGGCGGCCGCGGCCGCCGACGAGGCGGCGCTGCCCGCGACCCACCGCTACGCGGTCGGTGCCATCGACGGCTTCCGCCCGTACGCCGAGCTGATCGAGGGGCAGCCGGAGGAGCCGCCCGCCGACCGCGAGCTGGGCTGGGTCATGAACTACACCTCCGGCACCACCGGCCGTCCGCGCGGCATCCGCCGTGCGCTGACCGGAAAGCTCCCCGAGGAGAGCCACCTCGGCGGCTTTCTGCGCTTCTTCGGCATCACCCCGCGCTCCGAGGAGCCCGACCACGTCCATCTGGTGTGCTCACCGCTCTACCACACCGCCGTACTGCAGTTCGCGAGCTCGTCGCTGCACATCGGCCATCCCCTGGTGCTCATGGACAAGTGGACGCCCCAGGAGATGCTGCGCCTCATCGACACCTACCGCTGTACGCACACCCATATGGTGCCCACCCAGTTCCACCGGCTGCTCGCCCTGCCCGACGAGATCAAGCGGTCCTACGACGTCTCCTCGATGCGCCACGCCATCCACGGCGCCGCACCCTGCCCCGACCATGTGAAACGCGCGATGATCGAGTGGTGGGGCGGCTGTGTCGAGGAGTACTACGCGGCCAGCGAGGGCGGCGGCGCGTTCGCCACCGCCGAGGACTGGCTGAAGAAGCCGGGGACCGTCGGCCGCCCCTGGCCCATCAGCGAGCTCGCCATCTTCGACGACGAGGGCACCCGGCTCCCGGCCGGTGAACTCGGCACCGTCTACATGAAGATGAGCACCGGGGGCTTCGCCTACCACAAGGACAAGAGCAAGACCGAGAAGAACCGCATCGGCGACTTCTTCACCGTCGGGGACCTCGGCCTCCTGGACGACGACGGCTATCTCTACCTCCGCGACCGCAAGATCGACCTGATCATCTCGGGCGGGGTCAACATCTACCCCGCCGAGATCGAGGCAGCGCTGCTCACCCACCCGGCCGTCGCCGACGCCGCCGCCTTCGGGATCCCCCACGAGGACTGGGGCGAGCAGGTCATCGCGGTCGTGGAACCCGCCGAGGGGCATGCGCCGGGGCCCGAGCTGGCCGCCGGGATCCTCGCCCACTGCACCACCCGGCTGGCGGGTTACAAATGCCCCAAGTCGGTGGAGTTCATCGCCGAGATGCCGCGCGACCCCAACGGCAAGCTCTACAAGCGGCGGCTGCGCGCGCCCTACTGGGAGGGTGCGGAGTCGCAGTAGTGAGGGTGTGGGGCGGCCTGCTGAGCGCCAGTGGCAACCAGTAAGGCGAGCAGTGCCGATGAGCGCCGGCGCCGCCCGATCCGGCCAACGCGCCACGGGGCCGGTTCCGCTTTCCCGCGGGACCGGCCCCGTGGCGTGCCGAGGGTGTGGCGTCCTATCGTTCCAGAACCCGTCGGGCGCCCCCCGGGGCTGCTGGGGCGACGCCTCGGGCCGCCCGCCCCGCGAGAGAGGAACCCCCGCCCATGCGACCGCATCTGTCCCCGCGTCATGCGCTGATCGCCGCGCTGACCACCGCCGTGCTGGCCACGGGGGCCACCGCCGCCTTCGCCGCTCCGGCGGGTCCGGCCCGTGTCCACGGCGCCCTGCGGCCGCTGGTCGATCTGTCCGCGCAACGGGTGCTGGTGGCCGATGAGGTCGCCGCCGCGAAGTGGGGCACGGACAGCCCGATCGACGACCCGGCGCGGGAGCGGGAGGTGCTGGACGCGGTGGCGCGGCAGGCCGAGGAGCTGGGCGCCGATCCCGTGGCGACCTCCAGGATCTTCCGCGACCAGATCGAGGCCAGCAAGGTCGTCCAGCGCGGCCTCTACCGCCGCTGGGACGCCGACCCCTCACAGGCTCCCACCGAACGCCCCGACCTCGGGCAGATCCGGCTGGAGATCAACCGGATCAACGGCGAACTCGTGCGCGCCATCGCGGACTCGGCCGCCGTGCGCGAGGCCCCCTCCTGCGTGGGGCGGCTCACGGCCGGGGCCGCGGCGGTGATCCATGGGCGGCATCTGGACGCGCTGCACAGCGTGGCGCTGGGGCGGTCCCTGCCGTCGGTGTGTGAGCGGACGGCGCCGTAAGCCCGCGGTGCGGGTCGGGCCCCCGCCCCGCCGGCCTCCGACCGGCGGCCCGCTCCTCAGTGCCGGTTCCTGATGCGGCCATGTCATGGCGGTATGGGTGGATCCTGGGTTCGTTGCGCGCGCCCGTCAGTCGTGCTTGGCTCGCCCGATGAACCTTCTGCTGACGGCGAGTGGCCTGCGTAACGAGACGCTGCGGGATGCGCTGCGGGACATGCTGGGAAAGCCGTTCGGGGAGGCGAACGTCGTGTACGTTCCCACGGCGTCCGTTGCCGAGCCCGGGGACCACGGGTGGTTCGTCGCCGACATGAACCTGCTGCACGGCCTCGGCTGGCGGGAGTTCGACGTCCTGGAGCTGAACGGCCTGCCCCGGCAAATGGTGCTCGACCGGCTGTTGCACGCCGACGTCATCTACGTCGAGGGCGGCAGCCACTACCACCTCGCGCGCAGCATCACCGGCAACGGCCTGGCCGACGGCTTCCTGGAGGCGCTGGAGAGCCGGGTCTACGTGGGGGTGAGCGCCGGGTCAATGATCTTCAGCCGGAATCTCACCGGACACTCCGCCGACGTCATCGGGGACGCCGCGGACCTCCACGTGCTCGGCGCGACGACCGTGGAGCCGCCGTTCGGCCTCTTCGACTGGTATCTCAAGCCCCACCTGTACTCGCCGGACTTCCCCGAGCGGGACGACGCCTGGGCTGATCGCATCGTTGCGCGGGCGGACTTCCCGATCTACTTCATCGACGACGAGACGGCCGTTCGCGTCAGGGACGGCGAGGTGGATGTCCTGTCCGAAGGCCGGTGGCGGTTCCATCCGTGACCCGACGCGTGGTGGGGAGCGGCCCGCCGCAGGCGTCACCATCCGCCGGACAGGCCCTGGCCGCCGTGCTGGGCGGTTCAGTCCCCGTCCGGGCTGTCCGGGTCCGCCTCCTGTGCGACCGCCCGCGCCCAGCGGTAGTCCGCCTTGCCGCTGGGGGAGCGCTGGATGCGGTCGGTGAAGACGACCGTACGCGGGATCTTGTAGCCCGCGAGCCGCTCCCGGCAGTGGTCGCGGACCGCGTCGGCGGTGAGCCCGGAGGCTTGTGTCCGGGGCTGGACGACGGCCGCGACGCGATGGCCCCAGCGGGGGTCGGGGACGCCCGCCACCAGCGCGTCGTACACGTCCGGATGGGCCTTGAGGGCCTGTTCGACCTCTTCGGGATAGACCTTCTCGCCCCCGGTGTTGATGCACTGCGAACCGCGCCCGAGGACGGTGATCACGCCCTGTTCGTCGACGGTCGCCATGTCGCCGAGCAGCACCCAGCGCTCCCCGTCCGCCTCGAAGAACGTCTCGGCGGTCTTCTTCGCGTCGTTGTAGTAGCCGAGCGGCACATGGCCGCGCTGGGCGATCCGGCCGGGCTCGCCGGGTGCCACCGGGGCGAGGGTCGCCGGGTCCACCACCGTCGTACGGGCGTTGACGTGCAGCCGGAAGCCCTTCTCGGGGCCGGAGTCGTCGGTGGCCGTGCCGTTGAACCCGGACTCCGAGGAGCCGAAGTTGTTCAGCAGCAGGGTGTGCGGGGCGAGTTCGGCGAACTGGGCGCGTACGGTCTCCGACAGGATCGCGCCCGAGCTGCTGACGCTGAGCAGCGAGGAGAGGTCGGTGCCCTTGAGGGGGCCGGTCAGGGCGTCCACCAGGGGCCGCAGCATCGCGTCGCCGACCAGTGAGACGGTGGTGACCTTCTCCTTCTCGACCGTCCTCAGGACATCCTGAGGCACGAACTTCCGGTGCAGCACCACCTTCTGACCGAAGTTGAACGCGATGAAGGCCGTGAGGGTGGAGGTGCCGTGCATCAGCGGCGGAGTGGGGAAGAAGACCAGCCCCTCGCCGCCCGCGGCCACCCGCTCGGCCAGCTCCTCCGGGCGCCCGACGGGCCGGCCGGTCGGAGCGCCGCCGCCCAGTCCGGAGAAGAAGAGGTCCTCCTGCCGCCACATCACGCCCTTGGGCATACCGGTGGTGCCGCCGGTGTAGATGATGAAGCGGTCGTCGGGGGACCGCCCCGGGAAGCCGCGTTCGGGTGACCCGGACGCCTCGGCGTCGGTGAACGCCACGGACGTACGGGAGCCGTCTCCCGGGCCGTCTCCGTTGCCGCCCCCGGTGCCGACCCGCACCAGATGGCGCAGGCTGTCGGTGTGCGGCAGCGCGGCGGCCACCCGCTCGCCGAACTCGGCGTCGTAGACCAGCGCGGCCAGGTCCGCGTCGCGGTAGAGATAGACCAACTCGTCCTCGACGTAGCGGTAGTTGACGTTCACCGGCACCGCCCGGATCTTCACGCAGGCCAGAGCGGTCTGGAGGTACTCGACGCCATTGCACAGATGCAGCCCGACATGCTCGCCCGGGGCGATACCGCTGTCCCGCAGATGGTGGGCGAGCCGGTTGGCGGCCGCGTCCAGCTGGGCGTAGGTGAGCCGCCGCTCGGCTCCGGTGCCGGGGTGGTCCAGATACACCAGCGCCTCTCTGTCCGGCACCGTGTCGACGATCGACTCGAACAGGTCGGCAAGGTTGTACTCCATGACTCCTCCTGACCCCTCGATCCGGCGGCTCGGCGCTCATTAGAGCCGCGCCGGGATGAGGTGGGAAGGCCCCCGGTCGAAGAAATCTGACTGAGCATCAGATTTCTCTTGAAGTCGGCCTTCCCCTGCTGCAACCTGTTCTAGGTCTCGAGACGGGAGGACGTCGTGACAAGCGGGACCGAACACCTCATCGTCGAGCGCGTCGGCGCGACCCTGGTGCTCACCTTGAACCGGCCCGAGGCCAGGAACGCGCTCTCGCTGCCGATGCTGGTCGGGCTGTACGACGGCTGGACCGAGGCCGACGAGGACGACGCCGTGCGCTCCGTGGTGCTCACCGGCGCCGGTGGGGCCTTCTGCGCGGGAATGGACCTCAAGGCGCTCGCGGCCGGCGGCCGGATGGATGGGGAGCACGTCCGCGACCGCCTCGCGGCCGACCCCGATCTGCACTGGAAGGCGATGCTCCGCCACCATCGGCCGCGCAAGCCGGTGATCGCCGCCGTCGAGGGCCCCTGTGTCGCGGGCGGCACCGAGATCCTGCAGGGCACCGACATCCGGGTCGCCGGCCGCGGCGCCACCTTCGGGCTCTTCGAGGTCCGGCGCGGGCTGTTCCCAATCGGCGGCTCCACCGTACGGCTGGCCCGCCAGCTGCCCCGCACCCACGCCCTGGAGATGCTGCTGACCGGGCGCCCCTACCCGGCCGAGGAGGCGGCGCGGATCGGGCTGATCGGCCATGTCGTCCCGGACGGCACGGCGCTGGAGAAGGCCCTGGAGATCGCCGAGCTGATCAATGCCAACGGTCCGCTCGCCGTCGAGGCGGTCAAGGCGTCGGTCTACGAGACCGCCGAGATGACCGAATCCGACGGCCTGAAGTCCGAACTCGAACGCGGCTGGCCGGTCTTCGACACCGCCGACGCCAAGGAGGGTTCGAAAGCCTTCGCGGAGAAACGGCCGCCGGTCTACCGCCGGGCGTGATCCCCCAACACCTCAGGCCGCCGCCCCACGCCGGCCGCGCGGAAGGAGACACACCCCCATGACCCCGGCTCCCTCACCCGAGGTGCTCCAGGCGCCTCTAATCGTCGAGTTCCCCTTCACCCGCTCCCTCGGCCCGGTGCAGAGCGCCTTCCTCACCGGACTGCGGACACGCACCGTGCTCGGCGTGCGCACCACCGACGGCCGGGTGCTGATGCCGCCCGTCGAATACGACCCGGTCACCGCCGACGAGCTGTCCGACCTCGTCGAGGTCGCTCCCACCGGCACCGTCACCACGTGGGCCTGGAACCCCGCGCCGCGCCGCGGCCAGCCCCTGGACACCCCCTTCGCCTGGGTGCTGGTGCGGCTGGACGGCGCGGACACCGCTCTCCTCCACGTCCTCGACGCGCCCGGCCCCGACGCGGTGCGCACCGGTATGCGGGTGCGGATCCGCTGGGCGGGGGAGCGGGTGGGCGCCATCACCGACATCGCCTGCTTCGAGCCGTACGACGGCGCCGAGGGCGGCGAAGCCGTGCCGCACAGCGGGGAGTTCACCGACCCCGTCACCGGCATCGTGGCCCCCGCCCGCCTCGACTACACCTACGCACCCGGCCGCGCCCAGTCGCGCTATCTGAAGGCCCTCGCCGACCACACCATCCGCGGGGAGCGCTGCCCGTCCTGCCGCAAGGTGTACGTCCCGCCCCGGGGCGCCTGCCCCACCTGCGGGGTCGCCACCGACGAGCAGGTGGAGGTCGGCCCGCGCGGCACGGTCACCACCTTCTGCATCGTGAACATCAAGGCCCGCAACCTCGATATCGAAGTGCCGTACGTCTACGCCCATATCGCCCTGGACGGCGCCGGTCTGGCCCTCCACGGGCGCGTCGGCGGCATCCCCTACGAACAGGTGCGCATGGGGCTGCGCGTGGAGCCCGTATGGAGCGAGGACAGCCGCTACCCCGACCACTACCGCCCCACCGGCGAACCCGACGCCGACTACGACACCTACAAGGAGCTGTTGTAGATGCGAGAGGTTGCCATCGTCGCCTTCGGCCAGAGCGACCACCGGCGCGACAGCGCGGAGGTCTCCGAGGTCGAGATGCTGATGCCCGTCCTCCATGAGGTGCTCGACGCCGTCGGACTCCGGGCGGGCGAGATCGACTTCACCTGCTCCGGCTCCTCCGACTATCTGGCGGGCCGGGCCTTCTCCTTCACCATGGCCCTCGACGGCGTCGGCGCCTGGCCGCCGATCTCCGAGTCCCATGTGGAGATGGACGGCGCCTGGGCGCTGTACGAGGCGTGGACGAGGCTGCTGACGGGCGAGGCGGAGACCGCGCTCGTCTACTCCTACGGCAAGTCCTCGCCCGGCGATCTGCGGGAGGTCCTGACCCGCCAGCTCGATCCGTACTACGTGGCGCCCCTGTGGCCGGACTCGGTCTCCCTCGCCGCCCTCCAGGCCCAGGCGCTGCTCGACGCGGAAGACGCCGAAGACACCGTCGCCGACGAGCGGGCACTGGCCGCGGTCGCCGCGCGCAGCCGGACCGCGGCCGAGGACAATCCGCACGCTCAGGTGACCGGTTCACCGCCGCCCGAGGCCCTGCTGGGCGACCCCTATCTGGTGCGGCCGCTGCGCCGCCACGACTGCCCGCCGGTCGGTGACGGCGCGGCCGCCGTCGTGCTCGCCGCCGGGGACACCGCGCGCAGGCTCTGCCACCGCCCGGCCTGGATCCGCGGCATGGACCACCGGACGGAGGCGCACAGCCTCGGCGTACGGGACCTCACCCGCTCCCCGTCCACCCGGCTCGCCGCCGAGCGCGCGGGCGCCTTCGAGGCCCCCGCCGACCTGGCCGAGCTGCATGCGCCGTTCACCTCGCAGGAGCTGATCCTCCGCCGGGAGCTGGGGCTGGGGGAGGGCGTACGCGTCAATCCGTCCGGCGGGGCGCTGGCCGCCAACCCCATGATGGCCGCCGGGCTGATCCGCCTCGGCGAGGCCGCCGCCGCCATCCACCGCGGCGCCGCCGACCGGGCCCTCGCCCATGCCACCTCGGGCCCGTGTCTGCAGCAGAACCTGGTGGCGGTCCTGGAAGGGGATGTCCTGTGACCAAGGAGCCGGTGGCCGTCGTCGGGATCGGCCAGACCAAGCACACCGCCGCACGCCGGGATGTCTCCATCGCCGGGCTGGTCCGGGAGGCCGCCGTACGGGCCCTGGACGACGCCCAGTTGACCTGGGCGGACATCGACGCCGTCGTCATCGGCAAGGCGCCCGACTTCTTCGAGGGCGTCATGATGCCCGAGCTGTACCTCGCCGACGCGCTCGGCGCGGTCGGCAAGCCGATGCTGCGCGTGCACACCGCCGGTTCCGTCGGCGGCTCCACCGCGCTGGTGGCCTCGGGCCTGGTCGCCTCCCGTGTCCACCGGACCGTGCTCACCCTCGCCTTCGAGAAGCAGTCGGAGTCGAACGCCATGTGGGGGCTGTCCCTGCCCATCCCCTTCCAGCAGCCGCTGCTGGCCGGGGCGGGCGGCTTCTTCGCCCCGCACGTACGGGCGTACATGCGGCGCACCGGCGCGCCCTCCGGTATCGGCGCCCTCGTGGCCTACAAGGACCGCCGCAACGCCCTGCGCAACCCCTACGCCCATCTGCACGAGCACGATCTGACGCTGGAGAAGGTGCGGTCGTCCCCGATGCTGTGGGACCCCATCCGCTACTCGGAGACCTGCCCCTCCTCGGACGGCGCCTGCGCCATGGTGCTCACCGACCGGGCCGGGGCGGAACGTGCCCCGTATCCGCCCGCCTGGATGCACGGCGGCGCCATGCGCAGCGAGCCGACGCTCTTCGCGGGGAAGGACTGCGTCTCGCCGAGGGCCGGCCGGGACTGCGCGGCCGATGTCTACCGCCAGGCCGGGATCACCGATCCGCGCCGGGAGATCGACGCGGTGGAGATGTACGTGCCCTTCAGCTGGTACGAGCCCATGTGGCTGGAGAACCTGGGCTTCGCGGACGAGGGCGAGGGCTGGAAGCTCACCGAGTCGGGGGTGACCGAGATCGACGGCGAGCTTCCGGTCAACCCCTCCGGCGGGGTGCTGTCCACCAACCCCATCGGCGCGTCGGGGATGCTGCGGTTCGCCGAGGCCGCGCTCCAGGTGCGCGGACGGGCGGGCGAACACCAGGTCGACGGCGCCCGTAAGGCGCTCGGCCACGCCTATGGCGGGGGCTCGCAGTTCTTCTCGATGTGGGTGGTCGCGGACACGCCGCCCGCCAATTGAGTCTCCTCCTCAGTCCTTCTTTCGTGGCCTGTGCGGCACCCGTCACGATCGCTAGGGTGGGGCGCGGACGACGATCCGGGAGGATGAGCTGACGTGGCCGACACCACCACCACCGCACAGCCACTGACAGGAAGCGCAGAGAAGCCCGATCTCGACCTCTCGGGCGCCCAGTGGCAGTCGAGTAGCCAGGGTGTGGGCGATGTGGAGATCGCCTTCGTCGAGGGGTTCATCGCGATGCGCCACGGCCGTCGTCCCGAGGGCCCGGCACTGATCTTCACCCCGGCCGAGTGGCGCGCCTTCGTCCTGGGCGCGCGTGAGGGCGAGTTCGACCTCACCTGAACCGGTACCGCCGATCGGGGGCGGGCGGGTCCGACCGGACCCGCCCGCCCCTGGCATGTCGCCCCTCGGAGGAGCACACCGCGGCGCCCGGCCCCGCGGCGGTGAGTGCGTTATCGGCCAGAATCAGCACGCGGAATGCCCTGAGGGATCCCTGCCTCGCCGGGCACGACCGAGAGGCCCGTTTTTCCGTACGTTCACCAGAGGTTCACGAGTTGGTCATGTACCGTGGTGAAACGTGAGGATGACTCACGGTAACAGCGGCAGGTCGCGGCAGGTCTCCGCGGGCGGGAACAGAATCGTCCATCGCTCTATGCAGCCCCGGCCCCGGAGGGTAGTTTTCCCTCCCACTTCCCCGTTGTGCGGGGCGGCAAGTCGGCCGAAAACAGGGGGTGTCGTGCGCGAATTCAGTCTCCCTCACATGGTGGAACCTCTGGGCGCGGGCGGGCTCGCGGACTCGGTCTACGAACGCGCGGCCCGCGAACCGGACCGGGCCCAGCTCGCCCGGCGCGACGCCACCGACCACGGCCGGTGGACTCCGGTGACCGCCGGGACCTTCCGGGACGAGGTGCTGGCGCTGGCGAAGGGCCTGCTGGCCGAGGGCGTGCGGTTCGGGGACCGGGTGGCCCTGATGGCGCGGACGCGGTACGAGTGGACGCTGTTCAGCTATGCCCTGTGGTCGGTCGGGGCCCAGGTGGTGACCGTCTACCCCACCTCCTCGGCGGAGCAGGTGCGCTGCATCCTGGCCCAGACGCGGGCCGTGGCCGTGGTGGTCGAGGGCGAGGACCACGCCATGACGGTCGGCGCCGTCTGCGACGACCTGCCCTGGCTGCGCTCCATCTGGCAGATGGACCAGGGGTGCGTGGCGGAGCTGTGGCGGCGGGGCGCCGACGTCCACGAGGAACTGGTCACCGAGCGCCGCTGGCTCGTGGAACCCCGCTGCACCGCGGTCATCTGCTACACCTCGGGCACCACCGGACAGCCCCTGGGGTGCATGATCACCCATGCCAATCTCGCCGCCGAATGCGACACCCTGTCCGCCGGCTGGAGCGGGCTGTTCGCCGAGCCCGGGGTGCAGCCCGCCATCCTCGCCTTCCTCCCGCTGGCGCACATTTACGGGCTGATGGTCCAAGTGCTCTGTGTGCGCGGCGGCATCCTCATGGGGCACGAACCCGAGCTCACCCCGTCCGCCCTGCTGCCGTCCTTCCAGAGCTTCCGCCCGACCTGTGTCTTCGCGGTGCCCTACATCTTCGAGAAGATCATCGCGGCCGCGCGGACCGCCGCCCAGGACGCGGGCAGGGGAGTGGTCTTCCAGCGGGCCATGGCCACGGCGATGCGCTACGCCGCGGCCGTCGAGCGGCAGGCACAGGGCGGCGGAAAGGGCCCGGGCCCGGGGCGCAGGGCCCTGCACGCCGTCTTCGACCGGATGGTCTACCGGCGTCTGAGAGCCGTCCTGGGCGGCCGGGTGCGCTACGCGGTCACCGGTGGCTCACCGTTCAGCCGGGAGCTGGGGCTGACGTTCGCCGGCGCCGGGATCACCGTCTACAACGGCTACGGCCTCACCGAGACCACGGCGGCGATCACCGCCCAGCCGCCCGGCCGTCCCCGGCACGGCACGGTGGGCCGCCCGATGCCGGGCACGACGGTGCGCATCGCGCCGGACGGCGAGGTGTGGGTGCGCGGCGGCACCGTCTTCGAGGGCTATCTGGACGATCCCAAGGCCACCGGGGCCGCGCTGCGCGACGGCTGGCTGCACACCGGAGACGTCGGATTCCTCGACGGCGAGGGCTATCTCACCATCACCGGCCGCAAGAAGGACATCATCATCACCAGCGGCGGCAAGAGCGTCTCCCCGCTGCCGCTGGAAGAGCGGCTGCGGGCGCATCCGCTGATCTCGCAGTGCGTCCTGGTCGGCGACAACCGCCCGTTCGTGGGGGCGCTGATCACCCTGGACGCCGAGATGCTGGCGCGGTGGCACCAGGTGGTCGGCGCGCGGCTTCCCGTCGGCCGGGAGCACGCGTCGGCGAACAAGGCGCTGCACGCGGAGATCCAGCAGGCGGTCTCCACGGCGAACCTCTCGGTGTCCAGGGCGGAGTCGATCAGGGCCTTCCGTATTCTCCCGAAGGAATTCACCGTGGAGGACGGGTTGTTGACGCCCTCGCTCAAACTGCGGCGCGACGCGGTCTACAAGGTCTGTGCCGCGCAGATCGAGCAGCTCTACGCGGGCTGAACCCGGCTAACGGGAGCCCGAACCGCTGTCCAGCGGTGGCAGCGGCGCGCCCCGCCCCGCGCGGATCAGCTCCTCCGCGCCGGTCAACTGGGCCCAGGGCCGCTGCCGTCCCCCGCTGACCGCCTCGGTGCCCCGCTCGTCGTAGCGTGCCGTACGCAGCGACCAGCCCAGATTGCCCGTCATCACATGCCGCATGCCGTCCACATAGCGCCCCACGGCCCGGTGGGTTCCCGGGTCCGCCCCCGCCTCGGTGAGCAGCGCCGGCAGCCTGGCCGCGGTCTCCTCGAACCATCGATAGCGTGCGTTGGCGAGGTCGGCGATATGGCCTACCGCGTCCTCCAGTTCACCACCCGCGCGCTCCCACTGGACGATGACACTGTTGTGGACGTCCCCTACGGCCAGTTCCTTGTCCAGGGAAGCGATGTCATTGGTGAAGACCACCACATCGTCCGTAGCCTCCCGCATCCGCGCCATCGGGAAGCCGCCGTGCAGCGCGGGCGGCAGGGTGTAGCCGCCGAACGGCTCGTTCAGGTCGAGACAGGGCTGTACGCCTATCGAGTGACGCCGCAGCGCCAGCACGGCCTCCACCGAGCGCGGTGCGTCCCCGCCGCCGGGCAGCGCGCCGGTCCGCTCCAGGGCCTCGTGGTGGTAGGAGTGCAGGTACTCCAGCCAGTGGTGGCGGAAGCGGTCCCGCCACACCCGCGGCCGCCCGGAGTTGATCCGGCGCCACAGGTCGCGGAAGCTCTCCAGGAGCGGCCCCTCGCCGCCCTGTGCCCTGCCGTGCGCCATGTCCTCCTCGGTGATCCGTATGACGTCCGCCACCAGCCGTGCCACGGCCTCCGGACGGGAGCCCAGTTCGCCGTCGAACTGATCGTCGAAGACGAAGTACCAGCCCACGAGGTCACTGCCCAGATTCAGATCGGCGCCGGTCGCCCTGGGGTAGAACAGGCCCGCCAGCACGTCGAAGCGGAGCGCGTCGTACTCCGCGACGGACGCGCGGTCCTCGAAGACGCCGAACCGCGAGAGCCATTGGATGGTGTGCTGCCTGGCCGCCTCGGTGCCGGGACTGAGGTCGGCGGAGGCCGGAAAGTCGAACAGGGCCGCCCGGCGCAGCAGAGTCGTCTGCCGGGCCTGTGGTCGCGAAGCGTGCGCGTGCATGATCGTGTCCGCCCCCTTCGTCGGTCGGGCGGCCGCGGCCGCGCATACCACAGGCGTGCGCGGCATCTGGCCAACCCGGTGAATCCGGTCATCCTCGCGTGCGGAACGTGGCATCGATAGAGGAGGCAGTGAATTGGCGTGTGCCACTGGCAATGCCCGGCGGAAAAACCCCCATTGGGGGCTACGGAGCGTGCCATCCGCGCTACGCTCGGCGTCACCTGCCGGAGGGGATGAACGTGGCGGAGGACATGAGCCAACAGGACCTGACGCGCCGGACACTGCTGGAGCGGGATCGGGAGCTGCGCGCGGTGGACACCGCGCTGACCGAACTGTGCGGGACGGGCCCCGCCGATCGGGCCGAGACCCGCGGCGGCGGAGTGATCGCCTTCGAGGGCCCCGGCGGCGTCGGCAAGACCGCGCTGCTCGGCGAGGCGCGCCGGAGGGCCGCCGCACGCGGCTGCACCGTGCTCCGGGCCCGTGGCGGTGAGCACGAACAGGGCGCGGCCTTCCATGTGGTGCGCCAGCTCTTCCAGCCGGTGCTCGCGGCGACCGGCGAGGACGAGCACCGCAGGATCCTCGGCGGCTGGTACGACATCGTCGCGCCCGCGGTCGGCCTGGTGGTCTCGGGCCACGGCGGCGCACCCGATCCCCAGGGCGTCCGCGACGGCCTCGACTGGCTGGTGACCCGCTTCGCCGTGGAACACGCCCCGGTCGTCATGATCCTCGACGATGTCCACTGGGCCGACCCCGAATCGCTGGACTGGCTGACCCGGTTCGCCTCGCGCACCGCCGACCTGCCCCTGCTGCTCGCCGTCGGCTACCGCCCGGAGGGCCTGACCGCCGACGTCGCCGTGATACGGGCTCTTGTCGAGCGCCAGGGATCACGTCCCCATGTACTGGCGCCGCTGACCCCGAGCGGAGTCGGCAGGATCGTCCGGGAGGTCCTCGGGGACCACGCCGACGACGCGTTCTGCCGCGAGTGCTGGGCGATGACCGGCGGCAACCCCTGGGAGATCACCGAACTCACCGCCAAGATCCGCGACCGTCGGCTGAAACCGCAGTCGGAGAACCTGCCCGCGCTGCGTGAACTGGTCTCCTCGGCCAAGGACAGCGGGCTCAACGACCGGCTCACCCGCCTCGGCACCGCCGCCGTCCGCCTCGCCTGGGCCGTCGCCGTCCTCGGTATCGAGGCCACCCCGGCGCTGACCGCCAATGTCGCCGGGCTCAGCGAGAGCGAGGCCGTCGATGTGGTGGCGCGGCTCGTCGACGCCCGGATCCTGGCCCCGCCGCGCCCCGGAAACGGCACCCGGCCCCTCGAATACCTCCACCCGCTCATCGCCACCGCCGTCTACCAGGCCATCCCCGGCGCCCTGCGGGTGGCCATGCACGGCCAGGCCGCCACCGTGGTGCTCGGCGCGGGTCTGGGCTCCGCGGCCGCCGGCCGGCATCTGCTGGAGATGCACCCCGAGGGCGACACCTGGGTGGTGCACCATCTGCGGGCCGCCGCCCGGGAGTACCTGCGCGCCGGAGCCCCCGACGCCGGGCGCCGCTGTCTGGCCCGGGCGCTGCGCGAACCACCCGCCCTGGAGGAGCGCCCCGCCGTGCTGTACGAGCTCGGCTGCGCCGCCCAGCTCACCGAGCCCGACGTCACCGTCAACCATCTGCGGGCCGCACTCGAAGAGCCCGCGCTCGGCCCCGACCTGCGCGAGGCGATCACCTACCGGCTCGCCCAGGCATACGGCCACAGCGGCCGCATGGAGGAGGCCGCCCAGGTCGTCGCCGCCGAGATCGGCCGGGCCACCAGCGCCCGCACCCGGCTGCGGATGCAGACCGAGCAGCTCATGTGGAACATGTTCCGCGCCGATGAGAAGGAGTCGCCCGCCCGCTCCCGGCGCCTCGCCCGGCTCGCGGACCACCTCACCGGCCGCGGCATGGCCGAGCGCTATCTGCTGGGGCTGCGCGCCTGGGACGCGATGACCCGCGGCGAGCCGGTCGCCACCGCGCTGCACTACGCGGAGGAGGCCCTCGGCGACGGCCTCAGCTGGACCGATGACGACTGGGGCTTCGAGGGCCGATCCTGGTCGCCCTCGTCTTCCTCCACTGCGACCAGCCCGGGCGCGCCGAGGAACTGTTCAACAAGGGCATCGCCGAATGCGAGCGCAAGGGCTGGCGCGGCTCCCATCTGGCGTTCGGGTTCACTCTTCTCGGGTACGCCCGGCTGCGCCGCGGCGCGCTCGGGGAGGCGGAGGAACTGGCCCGGGAGGGGATGCGGATCGCCGATCTGGTGGGCTCCTCGACACCCGCGCACTGGACCGCGGTCGGCACCCTCATCGGAACGCTGATCTGCCAGGGCCGGGTCCGCGAGGCGCAGGAGTTCTCGGCCGGGCACCGCGGCGAGACCCTGCCGCAGGCCACGCTCTGCCCCGACGTACCGGCGGTCCGCGGTGAGCTGCTGCTGGCCGCCAATCTGCACCGCGAGGCCCGGCACCAGCTCACCGAGGTCGGCCGCCGCATGGACGGGCGCGGTATGCGCAACCCCGCCTGGTGCCCCTGGCAGCTCCACCTCGCCCAGACCCTCGCGCTGACCGATCCCCCGCAGGCCGCCGAGGTCGCCGACGACGCGGTGCGCCGCGCCCGTCAGTTCGGCACCCACTCCGCGATCGGCAAGGCGCTGCACACCGCGGCCACCGTGACCCAGGGGCCGGACCGGATCAAGCTGCTGGCCGAGGCCGTCAGCCATCTGATGCGGTCACCGGCCTCCTACGACCTGGCCGTGGCGCTGGTCGACCACGGCGCCGCGCTGCGCCGCATCGGCCTGCCCCAGGAGGCCGGCGACCGGCTCTACCGCGGTCTGGAGGGAGCGGTGCGCTGCGGGGCCGACGCGCTCGCGGCCCGGGCCCGCGACGAGCTGTCCGCCGCCGGGCTGCGCCCCATGCAGCTGCGTGTCGATCACACCAGCCCGCTGACCTCCCAGGAGCAGGCGGTCGCCGAGCGGGCCGCCGAGGGCTGGCCGGACGCCCGGATCAGCGAGGCGACGGGGCTGGAGGAGCGTGAGGTCGCCCGGCTGCTGTCCGATGTCTACCGTAAGGTCGGCACCGACCGCGCCGGGCTGGCGAAGCGGCTGATCACCCCCACGGTCGGCCTGCCCCAGCGCCCGGCTCCCGACCCCGGATGAGGGGTGCGGCCCGCCCGCTCCCCGGCACGGTAACCGGCACGCGGCCACGTACCATGTCCGCATGTCCTTCCTCCGCCGCCGCAGCGCCGCCACGCCCACCGGGCCGGACTTCGACGTCCTCGCCATGGACCCGGGAGACTGGCCCGGCGATCTCGGGGCGGGGCTGCTGCCCGCTCCGGACGGCACCTGCCAGGGCGTCTTCCTGCGCTACGACCTGTTCGGCGGCCGCGGCCCGGCGATGATCATCGGCAATCTGCCCGAGGGGTCCCCGGCCCGGGAGGTCGCGGAGGGCCAGCCGCCGTTCGAGGTCACCCAGCTGCTGGCGGCGCTCGGGAACGACGAGCCGGTCCAGGTGGTGGACACCGAGGACAGCCCGGTCATGCATGAGGACAACCTCCTCATCGTCCGCCGGATCAAACTCTCCGAGGGCCGGATCTCCTGCGCCCAGTTCGACCGCAGCGACGGCGTGCTCGTCACCATCGCCAGCTGGGACCGGCCGATCACCGACGATCTGTACCGGCTGCTCAAGCCGCTGCCCGCGGAGATGTTCCAGCAGCGCTGAGGAGTGCCGCCGAGGGACCGTACGGCACACACGCCGAGGGCCGTGAGACGCCCGTGCGGCACACAGCCGGCACGGTCGCCCACGGCCCCCGGACGGCCCGTCCCACCACGCTCACGCGGCGGACTGACGGCCCGTCGGGCTCACTTCCCCGAGCGCCGGACCGTCACATCGGCGGCGCGGACGAACGCCACCCGGTGCCCGAACTGGATCTGGTAGTACACGTCCTGGCCGCGCACCACCTTGTGACCGGCCGGATCGAAGGTGGTCGCCCACAGATACTCGCCCCGCGTCCTCAGCCCCAGCGGATAGGACTGCCCGGCGAGCAGCTTGTACGGCAGCGGCGAGACCGCCTGCACCGGCACACCCTCCGGATACGCCCCCTTCTCCGGATAGGCGCGGCCGTACACCGGAACCTCCGCCACCCCGGCCTTGGGCGTCACCACAAGCCCCTTGGCGCTCACCGCCGTCGGCCGCCGCTTGGGGTCCTGGAACCAGGCCCGCTGGCCGAGGTACCAGATCGCCGTCCAGTCGCCCTCACGGCCCGCGACCGCGAACTGCTGCCCGGTGGTGGCGCGGGCGCCGGTGTCATTGACGCCGGTGGTCGAGTCGGAGCCGTCGGGGCGCAGCCCGATGTCCTTGACCAGCGGGGCGTCCGCACGCGGCGCGGTGTGCAGCCGCACCGCGGCCGAGCCGTGCGGGGCACACTCCTTGCCCGCCGTCTCACAGCCGGTGTAGACGGGCCGGTTGGTGTCGTAGTCGGGGCGGATGGTGACCAGCCCGCCGGAGGCGCCCGCGGTGCGCCGGAAGGGCGCGCCGAGCAGGGTGAAGTAGTGTGCCCAGTCCCAGTAGGGGCCGGGGTCGGTGTGCATGCCCGCGATGGTGGCGGTGGTGGTGCCCGGCACATTGTCATGGCCCAGGATGTGCTGGCGGTCCAGCGGAATGTCGAACCGCTTGGCGAGATAGCGCACCAGCCGCGCCGAGGAGCGGTACATCGCCTCCGTGTACCAGGCGTCCGGAGCGGTCAGGAACCCCTCGTGCTCCAGGCCGATGGACTTGGCGTTGACGTACCAGTTGCCCGCGTGCCAGGCCACGTCCTTGAGCGGCACATGCTGGGCGATATGCCCGTCGGAGGAGCGCAGGGTGTACTGCCAGGACACGTAGGTGGGGTCCTGGACCAGCTTGATGGTGGTGTCCCAGGAGCCCTCGGTGTCATGGATGACGATGTAGTCGATGGACTGCGAGGCGGGGCGGTCGCCCAGGTCGTGGTTGCCGTAGTCGTTGTCCCCGAACTCCTCGTAGGGCGCCGGGATCCACTCGCAGGACACATCCTCGGGGGCCTCTACGTGCGGATCCCGGGCACGGGACGGCAGACCGAGCGTCCGCAGCTGCCGGGTGTCCGGCGCCAGAGCGGGCGCCGCGTCGAGCGAGACCCGCTGACCGTCGGCGGTCGTCCGCGCGGCACCGCCGCGGATCACCGCGTACACCTCGTCGGCGAAGGCGGCCGCGGCCGTGGCGTCATCGGCGCCCGAGTAGGCCGCCACCGCCGCGTACCAGCCGGCGGGGTCCTCGCTCGGCGGCAGCCCCAGCCGCTTCTGCGTGGCGGCCAGCAGGGCCGCGCCACCGCGCACATTGGCGCTCTCATCGCCGCGCAGCGCCTCCGCGGAGAGCCCGGTGAGCTCCGCGGCCCGGCCGAGCGTGCGCAGCCGGGCGGGCAGCTGCCGGGGCTCGGGAACGGCGGCCTTGGGGACCCTCAGGGGCCGGGCGAGGTCGCCGCGCGCGTCCTCGGTGCCCTGGCCGTGGTGCGGGGCGCTGAGCAGGGCGGTGTGGGCGTCGGTGAGATGCATGGGCCCGTAGCCGCCGGTGACGCTGGGCGCGCCGCGGTGGCCGTCCCAGCGCGACTGGAGGTACGAGACGCCCAGGAGCACGCTGAGCGGAACGCCGTACTCGGCGGCCGCGGCCGCGAAGGCGCGCTGCAGGGCACCGCCATCGGCAGGAGGACCGTCGGCCCGCGGCTGGTCGGCATGGGCGGCGGGGGTCGCCGAGACCAGCGGGAGCAGAAGGGCGGCGGACGCCGCGGCTCCCGCGGTCCGCAGTGTGGTTCTCCGGGTGGGGCCGGACGGGTTTCTGTTCGCGTCGTGGGCGCTGTCCTGTGCGGATTCTGGCATTGCAGCCTCCTCAAGCGGGCCGGGCCGAGCCACTTAGAGATATGCGCTGCCAGGCGTGACGTCAATCGCCGTCACCCAGACGCGTGTTCGCATGTCAGCCCGACCGCGGCGCGTCACCGGTCCAGACCGGTGACGCGCCCCTGCCGCCATCCGCCTCCGCTCAGCGGGTGCCGACCGCCGCCCGCACCGCGCGCCGGGCCAGCGCGCAGTCGTCATGCAGCCGGCGCAGCAGCAGCCGCTGCTCCTCACCGGCCGGGACGGCGCCCGGCACCACGGGGGCGGGATCGTGCATGGTGCGCTGCACCGCGGTCTCGTACTGGCGGATCTCCCGCGTCAGCACCAGCATCAGATTCACCAGGAAGGAGTCCCGCGCGGCCGGGCCCGAGGCCTGCGCCAACTGGCTGATCTGGCGTCGGGTGACGGGGGCGTCGCCCAGCACCGTCCACAGCGTGGCCAGGTCATAGCCGGGCAGATACCAGCCCGCGTGGTCCCAGTCGAGGAGCACCGGGCCCGCGGGGGAGAGCAGGACATTGTTCAACAGGGCGTCGCCGTGGCAGAACTGCGCCGGGGTCTGCCGCCCGCAGGCCTGCGAGACACCGCGCAGCAGCTTCTGCAGATCGCCCATGTCCCGGTCGGTCAGCAGCCCGAGCTCGTGATAGCGGGTCAGCCGGCCGGCGTAGTCGATGGGGGCGTCGAACAGATCGGCGGGCGGCCGCCATTGGTTGACCCTGCGGATCGCGCCCAGCACCGCCCCCAGATCGGCGCGCGGCGGGGGCTCGGTGGGGTGGCGCTGCGCGGCCGCGATCCGCCCGGGCATCCGCTCGATGACCAGCGCGCAGTTGTCCGGGTCGGCGGCGATCAGCCGGGGCACCCGCACCGGCGGGCGCTGGCGGACGAACGTCCGGTACATCGCTATTTCCCGGCGGAACCGCTCGGCCCACGCGGGGGAGTGGTCCAGCAGGCACTTGGCCACCGCGGTGCTGCGACCGGTCGCCCCGATCAGGAGCACGGACCGTCCGCTGCGCCGCAGCACCTGCACCGGGTTGAACTCCGGACAGATGCGATGGACCGAGGTGATCGCGGTGCGCAGCTGCGCACCCTGTGGACCGGACAAGTCGAGTCTCCCGCGAGGCGGCACGGTGCCGAGGGCGGCGGTCCGCCGGGCCCGGCCGCCGTGGGCGGGATCGAGGTACGGCCCGGAGCCGGGCAGCTGCCGCCGGTACGGCCGGGGCGGGACGGACACGGAGGACGACGCTGCGTACATGGGCGATACAGATCCCTTCGTGTGCCGACGAGTTGCGTACGCACCCGGGCCCGAGGCGGGGCCGCACCCTGGGGAATGCGGTCGGTTCAGCTCGATCCGCCACGGGGCCGGGTAACGCACTCCTACATCACACCCCTGTACGGGTGGCACACCATCTGGCGGACCCTGGCGAACCCTGGCGAATAGTCGCACGGCTCGTGACGGGACCGTTACTGTCAAGTCAGCCGAGGAACCTGGGGGCTTGACGTGACGAGGGAACCCAACACCCGTCTTGCGGACCTGTTCGGCCTCGCCGGCTGGTCCAAAGGGGAGCTCGCGAGGCTCGTGAACCGGAAGGCGGCGGCCATGGGCCATCCGCAGCTGGCGACCGACACCTCGCGGGTGCGGCGTTGGATCGACACCGGCGAGACGCCGCGCGATCCCGTGCCCAAGGTGCTGGCCGCCCTGTTCACCGAGCGTCTCGGTCGAGTCGTGACCACTGAGGACCTCGGGTTCGGACGAGGGGGGCGCTCGGGAAAGGGGCAGCCCGCCGACGGGCTGCTCTGGCCGCCCGAGTCCACGGCCGCGGTCCTCACCGAATTCACGGGAATGGACCTTATGTTCAACCGACGCGGCTTGGTGGGTGCGGGCGCCGCGCTCGCCGCAGGATCCGCCATCACCGGTGCCATGAGCGAGTTTCTGCTCTCCGACCCCACCCTCGCCACCGACGCGCCCCGTACCGACAATCCCCTGTCCGTCGAGCCCGTGGGCTTCGACCGCTATGAGGCCGCCCCGGTCGGCTCCCAGGAGATCGACGCCCTGGAGACCTCGGTCGAGGTCTTCCGCGCCTGGGACGCGGCCCGCGGCGGCGGGCTCCAGCGCAAGGCCGTGGTCGGCCAGCTCAACGAGGTGGGCGGCATGCTCGCCTACCGCCACCCCGAGCATCTGCAGCGCAGGCTGTGGGGGGTGGCGGCCAACCTGGCGGTGCTCGCCGGCTGGATGTCCCATGACGTCGGCCTGGAGCCCACCGCCCAGAAGTACTTCGTCATCGCCGCCCACGCGGCCCGCGAGGGCGGCGACCGCCCCCGGGCGAGCGAGGCGCTCTCCCGGGCCGCCCGGCAGATGGTCCACCTGGGCCGCCCGGACGACGCCCTGGATCTGATGAAGCTGGCCAAGGCCGGTGCGGGCGAGGCGGCGCTGCCGTGCACCCGGGCCATGTTCTGCACCATCGAGGCATGGGCGCAGGCGGCCAAGGGCCACGGCCAGGCGGTGCGCCGCACCCTGGGCGAGGCGGAGGAGCTGTTCATCTCGGACCGGGACGAGGGGCCGGCGCCGAGCTGGATGCAGTTGTTCAACGAGGCGGATCTGTACGGGATGCAGGGGCTGGTCTACCGCACCCTCGCCGAGCACGAGCCGGGGGTCGCGGGCATCGCCGAGAGCCATGCCAAGAAGGCGCTGCGGATGCGGGAGGGCGGGCGCCAGCGGTCCCAGATCTTCGACCACATCTCCATCGCCTCGTCCTGTTTCATCGGCGGCGATCCCGAGCAGGCCGAGCGCTATGCCCGGATGGCCCTGCTGACGATCGAGCAGAACTCCTCGCATCGCACCTGGGACCGGCTGCGCGAGATGTACCGGCTCACCGGGCGGTACTCCACGACACCGGCCATCCGCGAGCTGCGTGAGGAGATCCAGCAGGTGATGCCGAAGGCCGGCGCGAGCAAGGGTGGCCCGGGGCTGAAAGGGTCCGGCTCCATCGCCCGGAGCGCGGCCGTCTAGCGGCCGGGCCACAGCGCACCAGGGGCCCGACGAGGGGGCAGCGCCTTACGACGAGTCAACCCCGACGAAACACGTCACCCGTACGGGAAGCCAACGCCTTACGAGCGCCGATCACCGTGCCCTACGAGGACCGATCACCGCGCCACGCCGACGCGGGAAGCCCCGTCATGCGCGGGCACCGGTGACCCTGGCGATCAGCACACAGGCGTCGTTCTCGCGCGGCTCGTCGCCGAACGCCTCGGCCACGGTCCGTACGCACTCCTGTGCGCCATGGGCGGCGGTCAGCCGTGGGGCGAGCGCGAGCAGCCGCTCGGTGGCGCCCTCGGCGTCCCCGGCGAGCCGCCCGGTGTGCAGCACCAGCAGATCGCCCGGCTCCAGCCGCTCCTCGGACTGGGTATACGTGGCGCCCGTGGTGGCGCCGAGCAGCACGCCGTCGGGAGAGCGCAGCGGGCGCCCCGTCCCGTCGCGGAAGAGCAGCGGGGCGGGGTGTCCGGCCTGCGCCCACACCAGGGTGCGGGTGCGCGGGTCGTACTGCCCGCAGGCGGCGCCGACCAGCGCGGGCTGGGAGGAGACGGCGAGCAGCTGGTTGAGCCGTCCCATCAGCGGGCCCGGCTCGATCCCGGCCACCGCCATGCCGCGCACCGCGCCCAGCAGCATGGCCATACCGCAGGTCGCGGTCACGCCATGGCCGGTGAGGCCGCCGACGCTCAGCAGGGTCCGTCCGTCCGGCAGTTCGAGCGCGTCGTACCAGTCGCCGCCGATCTGGGCGCTGGACTCGGAGGGGAGATAGTGGGCGGCGATGTCGAGGGCGGCGCCGTCGGCCGCCGGGCCGGCGCCCGGAAAGCCGTCACCGGACGGAAGCCGGAGGGAGCCCCGCCACGGCGGCAGCACGGCCTCCTGCACCTCCACCGCCAGCCGGCGCTCGGTCCGCGCGATCCGCCGCTGGTGGCTGAGGGTGTCCCGGCTTTCGCGCACCGCCCGTTCGCTGCGGCGCAGCTCGCTCACGTCCCGGAGCACGGCCCACATGGAGGCGGTGCTGCCGTCGGTGTCGAGCACCGGCTCGCCCGCCATATGGACGGTGCGCACCACCTCGTCCGCGCGCACGACGCGGAACTCGCCGTCGATCGGCTTTCCGTCCACCAGGCAGTCCGTGACCATCGCGGTCAGGATCGGCTGGTCCTCGGAGAAGACCCAGGAGGGCAGCTCGTCGAGGGTGAGCCCGCCGTCCGCCGGGTCGCGGCCGAAGATCCGGCACAGCTCGTCGGACCAGGTCACCTCGTCGGAGAGGAGGTTCCACTCGGCGCTGCCGACCCGGCTCAGCAGCGAACCGCGGCCGGTGGCGCCGCTCCCGGCCGGGGCCCCGTCCGCCGCGCCCGCGTCGGCTTCCGTCCCGGTCTCCGCCGCGTCGGCTTCCGTCCCGGTCTCCGCCGCGTCGGCTTCGGTCCCCTCCTCCGTTCCGGGGGGATCGGCGAGCAGTCCCTCGCGCAGCTCGCCCAGATGCCGGTCCAGATCGTCCAGCTGGTGGACGGCGAGCTCGCACAGCGCGCGCTGCCAGCGCACCTGCGCGTCGTCCGTACCGCCCAGATCCGCGACCGTGTCGCGGCGGACGGCGTCGAGTCCGCCACGGAGCCGCTGGGTCTGCGAGATAAGGGCGTCGACCGTGTCACGCTGGGGAGGTGGAACGGCGGGATGGTCCGCGGAGCGGGGGGACGGCATGACGTTCTCCGATACGGGCGCGGCGCGGCCGGGTCTTGAGGGGAGGGACCGGTAACGACTCTTGCACAGGCTGCGACATCCCGTAAGCGGTTTGGCAATACCCGATCCGGTGGTGCTTGCGGCATATGCCGATGGCCTTCCGGGGTCATATCGGCGGGGAATCGGCGGAGGGCGCGATTCCGGGTAGGCTGCGGCGCTCGGGAGTCCCGCAGTCCCACGCCGTTCATCAGGCATACGGCGCCAGGACATCGGCAAGAATGCCGATCGACGGAAATCCCGTTGCCAGCGAACCTCCCGCACCGGATGCTGACCTCATGTTCGATCCAGACATAGCGCCCAGCGGCACCCTGCTCGGCCTCCTTCAGCGAGGCCGCGGCGACGGGACCCTGCATGCCCTCGCCGCGCCGCGGGCCGAGGCGCTCGCGGCACTGCACCACTGTGTGCTGCGCGACCCCCGCCGTGACTGGCAGGTCGAGAACCGCTCGCTCTATTACGCCAGGCTCTGCCTGGACCTCGACGCCGAGCTCGACGAAATCGAACAGCATCTGTTCCACCCCGACGACCTGGTCAACGACGACGAGGCGCGCACCGGGCTCGCCCTCTCCGTCCTCGGCCACCTCGCCGCCTACGGCCGGGCCGACGCCCTGCGGCTGCTGCGCCGCTACACCGCGGCCGGCAGCAACTGGGAATGGGCCCTGGACGAGCTGGCCCTGCGCGACGACGACCCCGGGCTGCGCGGCCTGGCCCCCGCGGTCCTCGCCCGCTTCCCCGAGACCTCCGAGGGCGACGCCGAGCTGGCCGCCGTCGTACGCGGCGCCTACGAGCCCCGGCCCTGGCGGCTGTGGGCCGGCGATCCGCACCACGGGCCGCGGGTGCGCGCGGCGGCGGAGCAGGGCGCCTTCGACCGGTGGCAGCGCCAGCTGCGGCCCTCGGGACCGCGCCCCGGATGGAGCGTCCACGACATCCTGCTGTGGGCCCAGCGGGAGCACGATCTGAAGCCGGACGCCCGCCGCCCCGACGCGGCCGCCCGCTGCCTGGCCGCCGTCGCCGGTCCCGAGGACCGGCCCGAACTCCTCGCCGCCGCCGCGTCCGCCCCCGACGCCGCCCGCGCCGCGGCGCTGCGGCATCTCGCGGAGATCGGCGACCCCGAGGTGCTCGACCTGATCGAGGCGGCCGTGACCGAACCGGACGCCTCGGAGCTGGTCTCCCAGGCGGCCCTCTCCGCCTTCGAACGCATGCGCAGTATCTCCGCCCTCGACCGGGCCCGCGTCTGGGCCCACCGCCCCGACGCCCTCGGTGACGCGGCGGCCGCGATGCTCTCCTGCCGCGGCGGTCAGTACGACAGCCCGCTCGTGCTCGCCGCCCTCCGCCGCACGGTCCGGGCCGAGGGCCCGGACTCCCAGATCCTGTGGACGCTCGTCGACGGCGCCGGGCGCCTGACGATCTCCTGCGCCGCGCCCGTACTGCGCCATGTCTACCGCGAGACGGCCTCCTCCCATCTGCGCGGCCGCGCCGCCCGCGCGCTGGCCGCCACCGATCCGTCCTTCGCGGCGGGTTTCGCCGTCGAATGCCTCTGGGACTGCGAGGAGAGCACCCGCGAACTCGCCGCCCGCCACGCCGCCACCGCCGACACCCGCGTCGTCGAACAGCTCCGCAGGCTGGCCGCCGACCCGGCGGAGGAGGCCGAGGTCCAGACGGCGGTCCGCAGCCGCATCGGGCCCGAGACCCCGGACTTCTGACCCCGTCGGCCGCCCCGGAGCGCGATCTCGCGCGGGGCGCAACCTCGGGGGCGAAAGACGCGTCTTCCCCGGCAGGGTGAAGGGCTCGTCACCCTCCGTACCTCCGCGCCGCCCGAACAGGGTGTTCACCCGGGCGACAGTTTCACGCCGGGTGACCGTGCGCTCATCGAGGCGGGTTCGTACGGGTTTGATGTGATCTCGCCGGGGTCATGAGCGGTGCCCGGGGAGTGCGAAGGCCAACGCTCATGGGACGTTCTACGGCGCGAAACGTGCACGATGCCGGAGCCACCCTTCGTACGCCGACAACACCGGTATGCGTGTCGCCATCGTGACTGAATCCTTCCCACCCGACATCAACGGCGTCGCTCACTGCACGCTGCAGACGGCCGACCATCTCCACCGCCGTGGTCATCACCCCTTGGTCATCGCACCGGCGGGTCCCCCCGGAGGCTCACCGCCCGCCACGGCCGGCGGTCCACCCGAGAGCCAAGGGGAGCTCGACCGGTCCCATCCCTACCCCGTCATACGCATCCCCTCCCTGCCCCTGCCCGGCTATCCGCAGGTCCGGGTCGCCCTCCCCAGCCGTAAGCTCGCCGCCGCCATCACCTCCCACCACAGCGACGTCGTCCACCTCGCCAGCCCCTTCGTGCTGGGTGCGCGCGGGATGACCGCCGCGCTCCGGCTGCGGATACCGGCGGTGGCCGTTTACCAGACCGACCTCGGCTCCTACGCCCGCACCTACCTCGGCGCGGGCGAGAACGCGGCCTGGCGGCGCATCCGCGCCGTGCACACCGCCGCCGACCGCACCCTGGCTCCTTCCACCGCCTCCGCCCGCGACCTCGAGGACCACGGCGTGCCGCGGATCCGGCTGTGGCCGCGCGGCGTCGACACCGAGCGCTTCCACCCCTCGCGCCGCGACCCGGAGCTGCGCCGCTCCCTCGCCCCCGGCGGTGAGCTGATCGTCGGCTACATAGGCCGTCTCGCCCCGGAGAAGAACGTCGAGCTGCTCGCGCCGCTGAGCCGGCTGCCCGGCGTCCAGGTCGTCGTGGTCGGGGACGGGCCGAGCGAGCCCGCACTGCGGGCGGCCATGCCGAGGGCCCGCTTCCTCGGCCGCCGCACCGGCAACGACCTGGCCCGCGTCTTCGCGTCGCTGGACGTCTTCGCCCACACGGGGCCCCAGGAGACCTTCTGCCAGACCGTGCAGGAGGCCCAGGCCAGCGGCGTCCCGGTGGTCGCGCCCGCGGCGGGCGGCCCGCTCGACCTCGTCGACCACGGGCGTACGGGGCTGCTGGTGCCGCCCGGGGACGCGACCGAGGTGACCGACGCCGTATCGCTGCTCTCGGCCGACGCGAAGCTGCGCGCGGCCCTGGGTCACGCCGGCCGGGAGGCGGTCGAGGGCCGCACCTGGGAGGCGATCGGCGACCAGCTGATCGACCACTACACCGAGGTGCTGGCGGCCCGTACGGCGGTCGCGGCATGAGCGCCGCAGGCGTGGCCGCCGGGCCGCGGGTGGCCGTGATGGCCGCGGCTCTGTGCCGCGTGGGCGGAGGAGCGGGTGAAGGGCGCGCTATGAGCGCGGCACGCGTGGCCGCCGGGCCGCGGGTGGCCGTGATGGCCGCGGCTCTGTGCCGCGTGGGCGGAGGAGCGGGTGAAGGGCGCGCTATGAGCGCCGCAGGCGCGGCCGCCGGGCCGCGGGTGGCCGCGATGCCCGCGCCTTTGCGCCGCGTCGGCGGAGAAGCGAGTGAAAGGCGCACAGCATGAGCGCCGTGGGAGGAGAGAGCAGCATGAGCGAGGGCACGGGCCTGCGCATCGTCCGGCTGGCCAACTTCGTCACCCCCGCCTCCGGCGGCCTCCGCACCGCGCTGCGCGAGCTCGGGGCCGGTTATCAGGCGGCCGGGCACGAGGCCGTCCTGGTGGTGCCGGGCGAGCGGGTCTCGGACGAGCACACCCGGCAGGGGCGGGTGATCACGCTGCCCGGGCCGACCATCCCCGGCACCGGCGGCTACCGCGTCCTGACCGACCGGCGGCGGCTGACCCGGCTGCTCGACGGCCTCGCACCGGACCGGCTCGAGGTGTCGGACCGCACCACCCTCCGCTGGACGGGGGAGTGGGCGCGGCGCGCCCGCGTACCGGCCGTGATGGTCTCCCACGAGAGCGCGGACGCCGTGCTGCGCACCTGGGGTGTGCCGGAGGGGTTCGCCCAGGGCGCCGCGGACCGGCTGAACCTCCGTACCGCGCGGGCGTACTCGCGGATCGTCTGCACCACCGAATGGGCGGCGCGCGAGTTTGTACGGATCGGCGCGCGGAATGTCGTACGCGCCCCTCTGGGCGTGGATCTCGGCCACTTCCACCCCTCCCACCACGACGCCGCGCTGCGCGACCACCACCGCGGCGAGGCGGCCGTGCTCCTCGCCATGTGCTCGCGGCTCTCGCCCGAGAAGCGGCCGGGACGGGCGCTGGACGCGCTCGCCGAGCTGCGGCGGCGCGGCGTCTCCGCGGCGCTCGTGGTCGCCGGGGACGGGCCGCTGCGGGCCCGTCTGGAGGCCCGCGCCCACGCCGAGGGGCTTCCGGCCGTCTTCCTCGGTCATGTGGCGGAGCGGGCGGGGCTCGCCGCCATCCAGGCGAGCGCCGATGTCGTGCTGGCGCCGGGCCCGGCGGAGACCTTCGGGCTCGCGGCCCTGGAGGCGCTGGCCTGCGGTTCGCCCGTCGTCGTCAGCGCGCTCTCCGCGCTGCCCGACATCGTCGGCGCCGCGGGCGAGACCGCCGCGGACAACGGAACGGCCTTCGCGGACGCCGTGGAGCGCGTCCTGTCCCGCTCCGAGCCCCTCCGCCGGGCGGCGGCCCGGGCACGAGCCGAGCGCTACGGCTGGCCCGCGGCGGTCGCCTCGTTCCTGACCGCCCATGACGCGTCCACCGAGGGCGTCCGGTGCGCCGACGGCGGCCGGGTCCCGGCCGCGGCGCTCCCGGCCGCCGCGGCGGTCTCGGCGCACCGGGCAGTCGGCGGTGTGCGGTGAGCGCAACCGGCGCTCACACGGGGGACCGCGCTGGTACGGAACCGTCTCGTACGGAGAACGTTCTTACGGAGAACGTCCTTACGGAGGCCGTCGCTGCGGACACCGTCCTTACGGAGGGCGTCCTCAAGGAGGCCGGCCTTACGGAGGCCGTCCTCACGGAGGCGGAGACGGAGCCGGAGGGTGCGGGGCAGGGTTCCACCACTGCCCCGCACCCGGCGGGGCGGACGCCCGGCCAGACGCCCGGCCAGACACCGGGCCAGACGCCCGGCCCGGGCGACGGCGCCGAGCCGCGCAGGCTGCGGTTCGCCGCCCTCGGCGACTCGCTCACCGAGGGGCTGGGCGACCCGGCGCCCGGCGGCGGATGGCGTGGCTGGGCCGCACTGCTGGCGGCCGCCACCGGGCCGCATCCCGATGAGCCGGTGGAGTTCGTCAATGTGTCCCGCAGCGGGGCGCTGGCCGCCGATGTCGCCGATGAGCAACTGGCCGAAGCCCGCCGCGCCCGCCCGCATCTGGCCTCGGTCGTGGTCGGCGGGAACGACACGCTGCGCGACTCGTTCGACATCCACCGGGTCGCCGAGGCCCTCGACCGCACGATCGGCGCGCTGCGCGCCGACGGCGCCGTGGTGCTCACCGCCTGCCTGCCCGACCCCGGGCGGATGCTGGGGCTGCCGTCCGCGCTCGCGCGCCCGCTGGGGCGCCGGATGCGCGCGGTGAACACAGTGGTGCACGCGCTCTCCCAGCGGTACGAGGCGGTCCATGTGGAGCTCGGCGACCACAGCTGGGTCGCCGAGCGGCGGGCCTGGAGCGTGGACCGGCTGCACCCGAGCGAGCTCGGGCACCGGCTGCTGGCCAGGGAGTTCCACAGCGCCCTGCGCGCCCGGTCCGTCGCGACCGGCGCCCCGCCGTCCCTGGAGCTCGACGGCCCAGCGCCCTCGCGCGCCGCCTCCGCGTGGTGGATGGCGACCCGCGGCACCCGCTGGATCGCGGACCGCTGCACCGACCTCCTGCCCGGTCTGGTCGCGCTGGCCGCCCAGGAGTGGAGGCACCGCCTCCGGGGCACCGCCCATCTGCTCGAGGAGCGGGACCGGGGGGCGACCCTCGCCGCGCTCACCGCGGTGACCAGCGGTCCTGCCCCCGCCCTGCTCCCTCATCCGCCCGCCGGCCCCCTCACCGAGCGGCCCACGCCCTCGTCCGCCGCCCCGCAGCCTGTCCCCACCACGCCGCCGCTGTCTCCGCCGCCCGCCGACCCGCTCACCGCCGACACACCGCCGCCCGCTGCGACAATGGCGGGGTGACGGGTCGCTGGGAATTCTGGATCGACCGGGGCGGAACCTTCACGGACGTCGTCGGCAAGCGTCCGGACGGCCGCCTGGTCACCCGCAAGCTGCTCTCCCACCACCCCGAGCGCTATACCGACGCCGCTGTCGCCGGGATCCGGCAGACGCTGGGGCTCGGCCCCGGTGACCCGGTCCCGGCCGACCGGATCGACGTCGTCAAGATGGGCACCACGGTCGCCACCAACGCCCTGCTGGAGCGCAAGGGCGAGCCGACCGTCCTCGTCGTCACCGAAGGCTTCCGGGACGCGCTGCGCATCGCGTACCAGAACCGCCCCCGCCTCTTCGACCGCCGGATCCTGCTCCCCGAGGCGCTGTACGACCGGGTGGTGGAGATCCCCGAGCGGGTGGACGCCCACGGCGAGGTCGTCCGCCCCCTGGACCTCGACGCCGCCGCCGAGGCGCTGCGCACCGCCCACCGCGACGGCTTCCGCAGCGCAGCCGTCGTCCTGCTGCACGGCTATCGGCACGCCGCCCACGAGCGGGCCCTGGCCGAGGTGGCGCGCGACCTCGGCTTCCCGCAGGTGAGCTGCTCCCACGAGGTCAGCCCGCTGATGAAGCTGGTGTCACGCGGCGACACCACCGTGGTCGACGCCTATCTCTCGCCCATCCTGCGCCGCTATGTGGAGGACGTGGCCGCCGAACTGCGCGGTATCCGGCTGATGTTCATGCAGTCCAACGGAGGGCTGCGGGAGGCCGCGCACTTCCGGGGCAAGGACGCGGTGCTGTCCGGACCGGCGGGCGGGGTGGTGGGCATGGCGCGCTCCTCCGGCGAGGCCGGACACGACCGCGTCATCGGCTTCGACATGGGCGGCACCTCGACCGATGTCTCGCACTACGCGGGCGAGTTCGAGCGCGTCTTCGGCACCGAGGTCGCGGGGGTGCGGATGCGCGCCCCGATGATGAACATCCACACCGTGGCCGCGGGCGGCGGTTCGGTGCTCCACTTCGACGGCCGGCGCTACCGCGTGGGGCCGGACTCGGCCGGGGCCGTCCCCGGCCCCGCCTGCTACCGGCGCGGCGGCCCGCTGACCGTGACCGACGCGAATGTGATGCTCGGCCGGATCCAGCCGGACCACTTCCCGGCCGTTTTCGGCCCGCACGCCGACCAGCCGCTGGACGCGGCGACGGTCCGGGAGCGCTTCGCCGCGCTCGCCGAGGAGATCGCGGAGACGACCGGCGACCGGCGCGGACCGGAGGAGGCCGCGGCGGGCTTCCTGGACATCGCGGTGCTCAATATGGCCAACGCGGTCAAGAAGATCTCCGTACAGCGCGGGCGTGATGTCACCCGCTACGCGCTCACCAGCTTCGGCGGCGCGGGCGGCCAGCACGCCTGCGCGGTCGCCGACGCGCTCGGCATCGGCACGGTGATCGTGCCGCCGCTCGCCGGGGTGCTCTCCGCGTACGGCATCGGGGTGGCCGACGCCACCGCCATGCGCGAGCAGGCCGTCGAGGCGGAGCTGGGGGAGGAGACGCTGCCGCGGGTGCGCGAACTGTGCGGGCGGCTGGCCGGCCGGACCCGCGACGAACTGCTCGCGGACGGCGTCCCGGAGGACACCCTGGACACCGTCGCCCGGGTCCATCTGCGGTACGCGGGCACCGACTCCAGCATCCCCGTCCCGCTGGGCTCCGTCCCCGCGATGACCGAGGACTTCGTCCGGGCACACCGCGAGCGCTACGCCTTCACCATGGACAAGCCGCTGGTCGTCGAGGCGGTGTCGGTCGAGGCGGTCGGCGCGTCCGGGCCCGTCGGCGGCCATGCCGTTCAGCGGCCGCCCACAGAGGGCGAACTGGCGCCCGTGACGACCGTAAGGATGTTCGCGGAAGGGCGATGGCAGCGGACGGCGCTGTACGAGCGCGACCGTATGCGCCCGTCGGACCGGGTCACCGGGCCCGCGATCATCGCCGAGGAGGACGCCACCACCGTGGTCGACCCCGGCTGGCAGGCCACCGCGGGCGAGGGCGGCCATCTGCTGCTCACCCGGGTGCGGCCGCGGCCGAGCACCACCGCGGTCGGCACCGAGGTGGACCCCGTGATGCTGGAGGTCTTCAACAGCCTCTTCATGGCCATCGCCGAACAGATGGGCGTGCGCCTGGAGCACACCGCCCACTCCGTCAACATCAAGGAGCGGCTCGACTTCTCCTGCGCCCTCTTCGACGCCGAGGGCAATCTCATCGCCAACGCACCGCACATCCCGGTGCACTTGGGCTCCATGGGCGAGTCCATCAAGGAGGTGCTGCGGCGCAACGGGGACACGATGCGGCCCGGCGATGTGTACGCGATCAACGACCCGTACCACGGAGGCACCCATCTGCCCGATGTCACCGTGGTCAGCCCGGTCTTCGACGAGGCCGGGGACGAACTGCTCTTCCTCGTCGCCTCGCGCGGCCACCACGCCGAGATCGGCGGTATCACCCCCGGCTCCATGCCCGCCTTCAGCCGCACCATCCAGGAGGAGGGCGTCCTCTTCGACAACTGGCTGCTGGTACGGGACGGGGCGCTGCGCGAGCGGGAGACCCGTGAACTGCTGACCGGCGGGCCCTATCCGTCCCGCGCCCCGGACGCCAACCTGGCCGATCTGCGCGCCCAGATCGCCGCCAACGAGAAGGGCATCCAGGAACTGCGCCGGATGATCGGGCAGTTCGGCCTCGATGTCGTGCACGCCTATATGGGCCACGTCCAGGACAACGCCGAGGAGTCGGTGCGCCGCATCGTGACCGGCCTCGGCGACGGCTCGTACCGCTACGAGACCGACAGCGGGGCGGTCATCCACGTCACCCTTACGGTGGACCGCACGGCGCGCGGCGCCCTCCTGGACTTCACCGGCACCTCGCCCCAGCGGCCGGGCAACGACAACGCGCCCAGCTCGGTGGTGATGGCGGCCGTGCTCTATGTCTTCCGGACGCTGGTCGCCGAGGACATCCCGCTCAACAGCGGCTGCCTGAAGCCCCTCGAGGTCCGCATCCCCGAGGGCTCCATGCTGGCGCCCGTCTTCCCGGCCGCCACGGTCGCCGGGAACGTCGAGACCTCCCAGGCCGTCACGGGCGCGCTGTACGCGGCCCTGGGCGTCCAGGCCGAGGGCTCCGGCACGATGAACAACGTCACGTTCGGCAATGACCGCGTCCAGTACTACGAGACGGTCGCCAGCGGCTCCGGCGCCGGAGACGGCTTCGACGGCGCGGACGCCGTACAGACCCATATGACCAACTCCCGGCTGACCGACCCCGAGGTGCTGGAGTGGCGCTTTCCGGTGCGGGTGGAGAGCTTCGCGATCCGCCGGGACAGCGGCGGGCGCGGCCGCCGGCGCGGCGGCCACGGCGTCACCCGCCGCATCCGCTTCCTGGAGCCGATGACCGTCGCCCTCCTCACCGGCCACCGCCGGGTGCCCCCGTACGGCATGGCGGGCGGCGAGGCGGGCGCGCTGGGGGCGAACCTGATCGAGCGCGCCGACGGTTCGGTGGACCGCCTGGAGGGCCGCGACGCGGCGGACGTCGGAGCGGGGGACATCCTGGTCGTCCACACGCCGGGCGGCGGCGGTTACGGCCCGCCGGAACGGACGCCGCCGGGGACGGACTGAGGGCCTGGGAACTCGCCGAGCAAGCCCCGTAAGCCCCGTATGGGGCATGGCGCGTTCGGATCCGTTTGCCGCCGCCGCGATCGGAAACCCGACCCATATCAAAGCCCGCCAGGACGCGCCCGCATGATTCCCGGGCGGCGCCCGCTCGCGAACCATGCGTGTGAGCCCGACGGCGGGCGACTTTCAGCACCGTCGTTCACGGAAGGGGCAGCCATGGCCTGGTGGCAGAAGGCCGAATGCACGCACGAGGACCCGGAGCTGTTCTTCCCGGTGGGGGTGGCGGGCCCGGCAGCCCAGCAGCAGGAGGCGCGGGCCAAGGAGGTCTGTCACCGCTGTCCGGTGATCCAGGAATGCCTGGAGTACGCGCTGGAGACCGGGATGACCCACGGGGTCTGGGGCGGCGTCGGCGAGGAGGAGCGCCGCGCCCTGCGCCGCAAGGCGCAGCGCAGGGAGCGGGTCGGCGCTCGGCGGGCCCGCTGAGCGCTCCGCGGGAAGTGCCGCGAGGTGCGGTCGTTCATCCGCGGCTGCGGGGCAGGGCCGGTGACGGGGCGTCCGGCGGACCATGCGGCGGAGGATCCGCCCCTGGACCCCGGTCCGGGGCGAGGCCCCGCCTTCCAGCCCCTCCGGCGTTTGAGGAGCGGGGGCTGGGGCGGAGCCCAGTTGTGGGAAGGGGCGGGGAGGGGAGCAGCCCGCCGCAGGCGTCACACCCCGCCGGACACCTCCTGGCCTCCTGGCGCAAGGGCCCGCTATTGGCCGAGGCCGCCCGCGCCGGTCCGCGGCGCACGCGGTCCCCAGGAGGCCCGGCCCAGCGGGGTGAACCGCACCGGGGTGCCGGGGACGGCCTGCGCGGCGGCGGCCAGATACGGCTCCGGCACGACGCCCACCACCGGGTAGCCGCCGGTCGTCGGATGGTCGGCGAGAAAGAGCACCGGCCGTCCGTCCGGCGGGACTTGGAGCGCGCCGAGTGCCATCCCCTCGCTGGCCAGCTCACCGTCCTTCGCCCGCTCCAGCGAAGGGCCCTCGGTGCGCAGACCGATCCGGTTGCTCGCGGCCGAGACCCGGAACTCCCCGGTGGTGAGGGTGCGCAGCCCCGCCGGGGTGAACCAGTCGTCGCGCGGGCCGAGCACCACCGGGAGCACCAGCTCCGGTGCGACGCCCCGATGGGGCACCCCGTCCACCCCGGGCGCGGGCCCGCCCGGCGCCCCGAGCCGCAGCACCGCGCCGTCCGCGAGCGGCGCCGGGCCCAGCCCGGAGAGCACATCCGTGGCCCGGCTGCCGAGCACCGGCTCGGCCTCGACACCACCGTCGAACGCCACATAGCTGCGCACCCCGTGGGCGGCGGCCCCGGCCTCCAGGAGCGCCCCCGCCGGCACCCGTACGGCCGCTCCCCACGCGGCGGGGCGGCCGTCGACCGTGACCGGGCAGGGCGCGCCGGTGACCGCGACCGTCGCCGGGCGGCGCAGCCGCACCGCACAGCCGGTCAGGGTGGTCTCCAGGGTCGCGGCCCCTTCGGCGTTGCCCACCAGGCGGTTGGCGAGCCGGTGGGCGGGCTGGTCGAGCGCACCCGAGCGGGGCACCCCCAGATGGGCATGGCCGGTGCGGCCCAGGTCCTGGACGGTGGTCAGGGCTCCCGGCCGGACGACGACGAAGGCGCTGTCGGTCATGGCGCCGTCCCTTCCGGACGCACGCCCGGTGCCGGGCCCGCCGTACCCGGTTCCGGGACGAAGCGGACCCGGGTGCCGGGGGTGAAGAGCGCCGCCGGTTCCCGCGCGGTGTCCCACAGCGCGGCGTCCGTGGTGCCGATGAGCTGCCAGCCGCCGGGCGACGAGCGCGGATAGACGCCCGTGTACCCGCCCGCGAGGGCCACCGAGCCGACCGGCACCCGGGTCCTGGGCGTCGCATGGCGCGGCACATGGAACCGCTCGGGCAGGCCCGTCAGATAGCCGAAGCCCGGCGCGAAGCCGCAGAAGGCCACCCGGAACTCGGCGCCGGAGTGGATCCGTACGGCCTCCTCGGGCGTCACCCCCCACCGCTTGGCGACCTCGGCCAGATCGGGCCCGTCATAGCGCACGGACACCTCGACGATCTCGCTGTGGCCGCGGTCCAGCGGCGGTATCCGCCAGCCGGGCAGTTCGGCGGCGAGCCGCCCGGGGTCGGCAAGTCCGTCGAGGAACACGGTGCGGGCGGCGGGCACGATCTCGCGCACGGCGGGCAGCTTCCGCGCGGCGGCGCGGCGCAGCAGCTCGGCGTGGAGCGCCTCGGCCGCCTCGCCGCTGTCCACCTCGATGAGCAGCCCGTGCTCGCCGACGGGCAGGGACCGCAGGGTCATGTGAACGCCGCCACGCGCACTCCGGCGGCGGTCAGCTCGCTCCGCACCCGGCGGGCGAGGTCGGCGGCGCCGGGGGTGTCGCCGTGGACGCACAGCGAGCGCACGTCCACCTCGATGCGCTGTCCGTCGATCGAGGTCACCGCGCGGTCCCGGGCGAAGCCGAGGGCGCGCTTGACCACCGTGTCCGGGTCGTGGACCACGGCGCCGGGCTCGCCGCGCGGTACGAGGGTCCCGGCGGCGGTGTAGGCGCGGTCGGCGAACGCCTCGGCGATCACCGGCAGCCCGGCCGCGCGGGCCGCCTCGTGCAACCGGGACCCGGGCAGCCCCAGCACCGGCAGCGGGCCCCCGGCGGCCAGCCGGACGCCCTCGACCACGGCGGCGGCCTGCGCCTCGTCGTGCACGCTGCGGTTGTAGAGCGCGCCGTGCGGCTTGACGTAGTGCACCCGCGCCCCGGCGGCGCGGGCGAAGATCTCCAGCGCGCCGATCTGATAGGCGATCTCGTCGGCCAGCTCCCGCGGCGGGACGTCCATGCTGCGCCGGCCGAAACCGGCCAGGTCCCGGTAGGAGACCTGGGCCCCGATGCGCACCCCGTGCTCGGCGGCCAGCTCGCACACCCGGCGCATGGTCGAGGGGTCCCCGGCGTGGAAGCCACAGGCGACATTGGCGCTGGTGACGATGGACAGCAGGGTCTCGTCGTCGGTGAGCTCCCAGCGGCCGAACCCCTCGCCGAGGTCGGCGTTGAGATCGATGGACAGGTTCGCCAAGGATGCGGTCATATCCGTCCGTTCGGGGCGTATCGGGGCGTGGGGATACGTGAGGGGCTATGGATGGCACCACAAGGTAAGCGATCGTTGAACGATCCGACAAGATGTCTGTTGTCCGGTGACGGTTTCTGGGCTTGACTTCTCGCTATACGGGACGAACGAGACATCGAACAGGGGCTGATGTGGCGAACGGGACAAAAGGCGTAAATCGCCGGTCCGGCGAATCGTCGGGGGGATCGTCGGACGAGTCGCCGGGGCTGCCGGAGAGCCCGGAGACGGCGGAGTCGGCGGCGGTGCCGGAGGCGCCGGAGACTGCGGGGGCGACCGGGTACTCCCAGGTCTCCGGTCTCGCCGCCGGGCTCGAGGCCGACCGGGCGCTGCTGGGCCGCACCAGTACGGCGGAGCGCGTCGCCGACATCCTGCGCGACCGCATCGCCGAGGGGTTCTTCCCGCCCGGCACCCGGCTGTCCGAGGACAGCGTGGGCGGCGCGCTCGGCGTCTCGCGCAACACCCTCCGCGAGGCGTTCCGCCTGCTGACCCATGAGCGGCTGCTGGTGCACGAGCTGAACCGCGGGGTGTTCGTCCGCGTCGTCACGGTCGACGACCTCAATGACATCTACCGCGTGCGCCGGCTCGTCGAATGCGCGACGGTGCGCGGCCTGGGGGAGCCGCCCTACGCGGTCCAGGCGGTCGAGGCGGCGGTCCTGGCGGGCGAGCGCGCCGCGCGGGACCGGGCCTGGCAGGACCTGTCCACCGCCAATATCCGCTTCCATCAGGCGATCGTCTCCCTCGCCGGAAGTCCCCGCGCCGACGAACTCATGCGCGGGGTGCTGGCCGAGCTCCGGCTGGTCTTCCATGTCATGGCCGACCCCCGCCGCTTCCACGCCCCCTATCTGGTGCGCAACCGCCAGATCCTGGAGGTGCTGCAGAGCGGCGACGCGGTGGAGGCGGAGCGGCTGCTCGCCTCCTATCTGGACGATTCCCAGGGGCAGTTGGCCGATGCCTACGGGCGGAAGATGTCCCGGCGATAGAGGTTTCCCAGCGGTAAACGATCCGACGGAGCCGGAACAAGTTCGTTTCAGGCTCTTGTCGGATCGTTGAACGAACGCCTAGCCTCCGGTGCACTCTCCTCACGCCCCCGTGAGGTCCTTCTGCGCGGAAGGCGGGACGCATGATCGTTCTCCTTGGCGTCCTCGTGGTGATCCTCGGCTTCGCCACACGACGCAACCCGTTGCTGGTGGTGGGGGTCGCCGGCATCGCCACCGGACTGCTGGCCAAGCTCTCGCCCCAGGAGATCCTGGCGGCCTTCGGCGACGGCTTCGCCTCCAGCCGCTCGGTGACGATCTTCGTCATCACCCTGCCCGTGATCGGTCTCCTGGAGCGCAACGGCCTCCAGGAGCAGGCCCGGACCCTCATCGGGCGGCTCGGCAAGCTCACCACCGGCCGGTTCCTCGCCCTCTACCTGGCGCTGCGCCAGCTCACCGCCGCGCTCGGCCTCACCAGCATCGGCGGCCCGGCCCAGAGCGTGCGGCCCATGGTCGCGCCGATGGCCGAGGGTGCCGCGGAACGCCGCCACGGCCCGCTGCCCGAGCGGGTCCGCGAGCGCGTCCGCTCGTACTCCGCCAGCGCCGACACGGTCGGGCTGTTCTTCGGCGAGGACTGCTTCCTGGCCATCGGCTCGATCCTGCTGATCACCGGCTTCGTCAACACCACCTACCACACCCATCTGGAGCCGCTGCAGCTCGCGCTGTGGGCCATCCCCACCGCCGTCTGCGCGTTCCTCATCCACGGCTTCCGGCTGCTGCGCCTGGACCGCTCCCTGGACCACGAACTCGCCGCCCTGGGCGGCCGATCCGCTGCCGAGGGCAGCCGCACCGCGGAGGAAGCCAAGTGATCAAGGCGGAGTGGTTCTACTGGCTCGTCGGCGCCGTCTTCCTCGCCATGGCCGCCCAGATGGCCGTCGACCGCAGCAACCCCAAGCGCCTCGGCTCGGCCGCCTTCTGGGGGCTGCTCGGCGGCTGCTTCTTCTACAGCAGCTGGGTGGTGGAGAAGAAGGCCCCGGCCGAACCGCTGGGCGTCGCCGTCCTCGCCATGGTCTGCCTCGGCGGCTTCCAGCTCACCGGGCGTGGTGTGCCGCGCACCACCACGACCGAGCAGCGCGTCGCCACGGCCGCCCGGCTCGGCAGCAAGCTGTTCGTCCCGGCGCTCACCATCCCGCTGGTCGCCGTCGTCTGCGCGTCGGCCGTCAAGCACTGGCACATCGGGGGCGAACCGGTCCTGGAGGAGGGCAGCGAGACCATTCTCGGCCTCGGCTTCGGCGCGATCGTCGGGCTGCTGGTCGCCATGGTCGTGGTGCGCGAGCGGCGGCCCTCGGTGCCCCTGCACGCCGGCCGGAGCCTGCTGGAGTCCATGGGCTGGGCGCTGCTGCTGCCCCAGCTGCTCGCCGTGCTCGGCTCCATCTTCCAGGTGGCCGGGGTCGGCACCCAGGTCGGCAAGATCACCGAACAGCTGCTGCCGGACGGCCAGAAGTACATCGCGGTGGCCGTCTACTGCGTCGGAATGGCCCTGTTCACCATCATCATGGGCAACGCCTTCGCCGCCTTCCCGGTGATGACCGCCGCCATCGGCTGGCCCGTGCTCATCCAGCAGATGCACGGGGATCCGCCCGTCGTCCTCGCCGTCGGCATGCTGGCCGGCTTCTGCGGCACGCTCGTGACCCCCATGGCCGCCAACTTCAACCTGGTCCCCGCCGCGCTGCTGGAACTCAAGGACCAGTACGGGCCCATCAAGGCGCAGATCCCCACCGCCGGAGCGCTGCTGGTCTGCAACATCGCCATCATCTCGCTCTTCGCCTTCTGAAGGGGGCCGCTGTGACCCGAGTTCTCCTCACCGGTTTCGAGCCCTTCGCGGGCGCGGACGTCAACCCGTCGTGGCAGGCCGTCTCCCTCGTCGCCGCCGATCCGCCGCCCGGCACCGAGGTCACGGCCGTACAGCTCGCCTGCGTCTTCGGCACCGCGCTGGAGGAGCTGGCCGCGGCCGTGGCGGAGGCCGACCCCGATCTGGTGCTGTGCGTGGGCCAGGCCGGCGGGCGCCCCGATGTCACCGTCGAGCGGGTCGCGATCAACGTGGACGACGCCCGCATACCCGACAACGCCGGACGCCGGCCCATCGACGAACCGGTCATCGAGGGCGGCCCGGCCGCCTACTTCGCCTCCCTGCCCGTCAAGGCGTGTGTCGCGGCCGTCCGCGAGGCCGGGATTCCGGCCGCCGTCTCGCAGACGGCCGGAACCTTCGTGTGCAACCACGTCTTCTACGGCCTGGCCCATCTCATCGCCACCGAGCGGCCCGCCCTGCGCGGCGGCTTCGTCCACCTCCCGTACGCGCCCGAACAGGTCGTGGACCGCGCCGAACCCGCGCTGCCCGCCGCCATGTCCGCCGACGCGCTGCGGGCGATCATCGGGGCGGCCGTGCGCACCCGGACCGACCTGCGCATCGCCGAGGGAGCAACGCATTGAACGAGCCGCACGAGCCGCACGACCCCAACGAGCCGAATGCGCTGAACGAGCCACACGAGCCGCACGAGCCACACGAGCCGCACGAATCCGACGGGCCGGACGAGACGGCGAGCGAACTCGGCCGGTACGCGGCCCGGTTCGCCGCCCTCGCCACCGCCAACGTCACCCGGGCCTATCCCAACGCCCCGGCCCATCTGCTGTGCGGGCCCGAAGACTTGGTGGAGCCGCGTCACCACCACCCCGCCTTCTACGGCTCCTACGACTGGCACTCCGCGGTCCATATGCACTGGCTGCTGGTCCGGCTGCTGCGCCGCTGCCCCGACCGCGTCCGCGCCGACGAGGTCACCGCCGTACTGGACGGGCACCTTACGGTCGATGCCCTGGCCGCCGAGGCGGACTACCTCCGTGCCCACCCCTCCTTCGAGCGCCCTTACGGATGGGCCTGGCTGCTCGCGCTGACCGCCGAGTGCCGGAGCCTCCCGGGGCCCGCGGGCGAGCGCTGGGCGAAGGCCCTGGAAGCGGCCGCCGACGCCGTCCGCGCGCTGCTGGGCGAATGGCTGGCACGCGCCACCTACCCGGTGCGGCACGGCGTCCACACCAACAGCGCCTTCGCCCTCGGCCTGGTCCTGGACAGCGCGGCCGCCGCCGGCCTCAAGACGATCGTCGAACCGGTGACCGAGGCCCTCCTCGGCTGGTTCGCCGACGACCGCGACGCCCCCGTCCACTGGGAGCCCTCCGGACAGGACTTCCTCTCGCCCGCGCTCACCGAGGCCGAGGCGATGAGCCGGGTGCTGCCGCAGGAGGAGTTCGCGCGCTGGCTGGAACGCTTCCTGCCCGGCGTCGAATGGGGCGCTCCCGTCACCGTGCTCACCCCGCCCGTCGTCTCCGACCCCGCCGATCCGCAGATCGGTCATCTCCTCGGCCTCATCCTCAGCCGGGCCGCCGCGCTCCGCCGCCTGGCCGCCGCCCTGCCGCACGGCGATCCGCGGGCGGACGTGCTGCGGACGGCGGCCCGCGACCATCTGGCCGCCGGGCTCCCGGCCACCGACTCCGGGGACTTCACCGGCGACCACTGGCTGGCCACCTTCGCGGCGCTCGCCCTGGACGGACCACCGGCCGGTGAGCCGTAGACTGACGGATCGGTGAGGTGCGGGGGACACGCCGGTGTACGCGCGTGCACGCCCGGGGGACCGGGTGCGTCATACCGGGATCTCCGTGCCGTTTCGTACGTTGTCGGTGCGACCGCCTACTCTGTGCGACGTGACATCTCCACCCCCGGGGGCCGCCGCGCCCCAGCTCAACACCGCTGAAGGGGCTGCCCGGCCGGCCCCGGGCCCGGCCGCCGACGAGGGCCTGGCCCGGCGGCTGCGCGCGCTCGCCTGCACCGCGCCGCTGCACGACCTCGACGCGCGCAAGGCCAACCTGGCGGGGGAGTACGGGGTGTACGCGATGGCGGAGGTCGCCCTCGCCGCCATCGACCTCGTCACGCTCCACATGGACTTCGACACCGGCGCCGACCACGAGCAGATAGTGGCCAGGCTGCTGCCCCGCGTCGCGGCCCAGGCCCCCGGACGCCCCGCCGCCGAGCACGACCGGGTCGCCCGCTGGGTGCTGGAGAACCTGATCAACGTCGGCAGTGTGGACCGCGGCTTCCGCGCCGTTTACGGCACCTTCGGGCCCGATGGGGTCTATGTCCGCAGGGACTATGACTTCAAGCTGATCGAAGAGGTGCCCGGCCCCGGCGGCAGCGTCTATCTGCGCACCACCGACGAGGCGGTCAACGTCCTGGTCGGCGCGCTGGACACGGATGTCACCAGCGCCCAGATCGCCGCCGAGGTCAAGCTGGAGGTCCTCATCAGCCGCGGCCGGCTCGCCGATGCCCAACTCGCCGCCGAGCAGGCCCGCTACCGCACCGTGCAGTACTCGGAGACGCTGCGCCGCACCCTCGACGCCACCCGGCGCAACGTCCGCGCGGTCGACTGGCTGAGCACCGTCCCCGAGCTGATCAGCGAGGCGCTCGACCACGTCGCCGACCGCTACCGCCATGAGAACGCGATCCTCACCAACATCCGCAAGGCGCGCGACGAAGCGGAGGGCGCCGAGCACAAGCGGCGCGCCGCCGAGCTCGTCGACATCGTCAAGGACTGCATCCGGCGCCACACCCAGCTGCAGTCGCGGCTGCTGGAGGCCGGTCCGCTGTTCCGCGCCGAGCAGGACCGCCAAGCCTTCGCACCCCCCGCCCCGCGCTCCGGATACGACCTGTACGGACAGCTGCTGGCCCCCGTCCTCCCGCTCCCCCTCGACCGCGCGGCCCGGGTCACCGACGCGTTCTTCGCCCGCGGCACCGGCCTGCGCACCCCGACCTCGGTGCGCATGGGCGACCTGGTCGAGATGCTGCTCACCCCGCCGGTGGAACGGGAGCACCTCGGCGCCGAGATGCCCGAGCCGGACCTCATCGCCACCCCCGACGACAGCCGCTTCAGCGAGGAGCAGCTGGCGGTGGCCATGGAGCTGCTCGAGCTGCCCGCCGACGCCCCCCGCCGGCTGTCCGGGCTGCTCGCCGACGCCCGCCGCCGCGACCCCGAACTGCCCTATCTGATCGCCCTCCTCGCCGTCCACGCCGCCAGCCCCCCGGTCGGCACCGCCTACCGCCAGGGCGAGCAGCGGCTGCTGTTCGCCGTGGACGACGGCACCGAGCTGGACGACCCCGAGTTCGGCGGCGCCGACCTGATAGTGGGCACCGCCCTCCTGGACGCGGTCGGTATGGCGGCCGACCGGGCGGAGGTGGCCTGATGGCCAAGACCAGTGAAGACGCCCCGCGCGAGGAGGTTCAGCCGTGACCGAGTACGACACCGACGACATGACAGCCCCGGATGCGGCCCCCGCCCCGGCGGCCCCCGGGATCACGCCCGCCGACGCGGCCGACGCCGCACGGCTGGTGGCCTTCGGACTCCAGCCCAAGCTGCTGCCCGCGCGGGACGTCGAATACGCCGAGCTGCTGCGCCGCCACCGCGACGAACCGGCCTTCGCACGCCTCGCCGACGCCGTCGCCGCCGGGCTCGGGCTCATCGTGCTGGAGGTCTCCACCCGCGCCGGAATGGCCGTGACCGCCGCCGAGGACTCCGTCTTCGCCGTCCGCATGGGCGACTACGCCCGCCGGGCCGCCACCGACTCCGCCGACCGCTTTCTCCACGGCCTCGCCCATCTCGCCGTCGCCGCCCTGGCGTTCCCCCGCCCCGAGGACCTCGCCGACGACGGCTATATCGGCCGCGTCACCGTCAACGGTGTGGACGCCTTCGTCCGCCAGGCGTGCCGCCGGCTGGAGGAGCGCGCCGAGGAGCAGGGGGAGAACACCGACCCCGCCACCGGCGCGCCCGGGCTGGAATCCGCCTGGCGGGTGTACGCCCGGCGCAGCGCGACCGGCGCCACCAAGGACGCGCGCAGGCTCGCCGGTTCCACCACCGGCATCGTCGGCAAGGCCCTCGCCTTCCTGGTCGACTCCGGCTTTCTGCAGCGCACCGGGGACGAGTCCGGCGGCACCTACCGCACCACCGCCCGCTATCAGCTCCAGGTGCGCGACATGGCGGCCACCGCCGCCATGGCCGAGCTGCTGGAGCTCGGTGTCGTCCCCGTCAGCGACGGCAGTGCCACCCTGCTGCCCCCCGACGAGGGCGACGACCTCGATCTGGTGGCCGACGCCGGTCTTCCCTTCCACTCCTGAACCCCGCCCCCTCCCCGCCCGCCCGACATCACCACCCCTTCCGACAACGAGAGTCCGCCGCCATGTACGAGCTGTCCCGGATCCGCCTCTACTCCATCGGGCCGGCCGGTGCGCGTTACGCCGACACCGTGCTGGACCTGCGCGGAGTCGGCGAGCCGGTGCCCAGCCCCGCGCCCACCCAGGCGGAGTTCTTCGAGGAGGAGCCGGTCGGCCCGCCGCGCCGCCCCGCCCCCGCCGGTGTGCTCTTCCTGGAGAACGGCGGCGGCAAGTCCGTCCTGCTCAAGCTGATCTTCTCGGTGATGCTGCCCGGCCACCGCAACACCCTGGGCGGAGCCAGCTCCGGTGTGCTGCGCAAGTTCCTGCTCGCCGACGACTGCGGACATGTCGCGCTGGAATGGCAGCACACCGTCACCGGTGAGACCGTCGTCGTCGGCAAGGTCAGCGAATGGCGCGGCCGTCAGGTCTCCAACGACCCGCGGAAGTTCGCCGAGGCGTGGTACTCCTTCCGGCCCGGCCCCGGAATGAGCCTGGACTCGCTTCCGGTCGCCGAGTCCGCGGCGGTGCGGCCCGCCGTCGAGGGCGCCTCCACCGCACGCGGCCGCCGCCGCACCATGAAGGGCTTCCGTGACGCCCTTACGGAGGCCGGCAAGGCGTATCCGCATCTCGACGTGGTCTGGGTGGAGATCCACGAGCGCTGGAACGAACACCTCGGCGAACTCGGCCTCGACCCCGAACTCTTCCGCTACCAGCGGGAGATGAACGCCGACGAGGGCGAGGCCGCCGGGCTCTTCGCGGTCAAGAACGACTCCGACTTCACCGACCTGCTGCTGCGCGCCGTCACCGACACCCGCGACACCGACGGGCTCGCCGACCTCGTCCACGGCTTCGCCCACAAGCTCGGCCGCCGCGCCGAGCTGACCGCCGAGCGCGACTTCACCGCCGGTTCGCTCGATCTGCTCCAGCGCATCGCGGAGGCCGCGGAGCGGCGTGAGCAGGCCCGCGGTGTGCACGCGGGCGCCGAGCGCCGCACCCGTACGCTCGCCCGGCGGCTGTCCGCACGCGGCGCGGAGGAGCGGGCGCGCGCCGCCGAGCTCGCCGAGCGGGTCGGCTCCGCCGCCCAGGCCGTCACCGATGCCGAGTCAGCCCGCAGCCGCAGCGACCTCGTCGCCGCCGAACTCGCCTACCGCCACGCCTCCTTGGCCCTCGCCGCCGCCGAGAAGGGCGCCGCCGCGCAGCGCCGCGAGCTCAACGACGCCCGCACCCTGCACTCCGCCTGGCAGGCCGCCGAGACGGTGCTGCGCCACCGCGCCGCCGCCGACCGCTCCGCGCGCGTGGCCGCCGCCATCCGCGAGGCCGAGCGGGACGCCGCCCCCGCGCTCGCCGCCCGCGCCAAGGCCGCCGGCGACCTCGTCCGCGCCCTGCACGCGGCGGCGGCGGACGGAGAGCGGGTCGCGGGCGAGGAGGAGGAGCGCTCCGCCGCCCTCCAGGAGGCCGGCGAGGCCGCCCACCGCGACGCCACCTCCGCCGCCACGGCGGCCCAGCGCGCCCGCAGCGACGCCGAGCATCTGCGCCAGCGGCTCGCCGAGGTCGAGCAGGAGACCGCCGAGGCCGTCCGCGCCGGCTGGCTCGACGACTCCGCCCCCGACGCCGACCCGGCCCGCGCCGCCCTCGCCGCGAGCGACGCCGAGAAGACCACGGTCGCCGCCTTCGACGAGGCCCGCGAGGCCGCCCGGCGCACCGCCGACCACGCGAAGACGGCCGCCGCCGAGGAGGCCCGCGCCGACCTGGCCGCGGCGCGAGCGGCGGACGCGGCGCGGGCCGCGGAGTCCGCGTACGACGCGGAGCGGAGCGCCGCGGAGGCGCTGGGCGCGGAACAGCGCCTGATCGAACTGCTGGGCCTGCCGCAGCCCTCCGCCGCCGTCCCCGCCCCGCGCGCCGCCGCCCGCCCCTCGGCGGCGGACGCGCGCGCGGCGCGCGGGGTGACGGTGCGCGTTCCGGACGCGGGCGCCGTGGGCCGGCGGGGCACCCGCGCCCTGCCGACCGACTCCGACCGGGCCGGGTGGATCACGGTCCGTGTGGACGAGGAGGACGCGGACGACATCGGCCTGTCCCAACTCCCGGCCGCCTTCCGCGCCTCCACCCCCACGATCCCCCAGGACGCCGAGCCCGCGCCCCCCGACCACGCCTACGCCTACGCCTTCGAGGAGCCATTCCCCGACACTCGCGAACACCTCCCGGGCGAGGAGGGCAACGCGCCGGGTGCCGACCCGGCGCACGCGACGGGCGAGCCGACCGCCATCCCGGGGAACGAGGACGCCGACCCCGGCTCGCCCGCGACCAGCCCGGCGGCCCCGTGGACGGATGGTGTCGCGGGCGCGGAGGATGATGCCGCAGGCGTCGAGTACGGACAGCCGCACGTCGGCCCGGCGCACGAGGCGCGCCCGGGTGCGGGCGCGAAGGGCGCCCCCGCCTCCGCGGGCGACGGACTCCCGGGCGCAGGCCCACTGGGCGAGGCAGGCCCTGCCGAGCCCATCAGGAGCGATGCCGCCTCCGTCGGCGACCGGCGGGCGGATGCCTGGCCGGCGCGCGGAGATGACCTTTCCGGCCCGCGTACGCTCGGTGAGCCGCGCCATGCGGGCCAGATGGCGGCGCGTGCTGAGGAGTCGGTGGACGACTTCGCTTCCATCGGCGATTGGCGGGCGGATGCCGGAGCGGTGGATGAGGCGGAGGAGACGCGTTCCGCTCCGCAGGGAATGGCCCTTGGCGATGACGCGGAGGCGGGTCCGGGGGAGGCTCCTCGGCGTCGTCCGCTCGCGGCGGAGTCGCGGCGCGCGGGGCGGGTGACCGTGCGGATCGACGAGGTCGGGGACGCCCTGCTGGGCGGCGGCCCGTGCCCGGACGGCCCGCGCGACGGCGCCCGGACCGTGGCGGCCGACTCCCGGCCGCCCGGGGAGGTGTCGGCTCGGGTCGGGGACGGCGACGAGGGCCGGGCCGAGTCGCGGGCTGCCGCCGATGCGGCCCATGGCGGCCGGGCAGAGGCTGATGCCGCCCGCGGCGGTCGGGTCGGGACGGAGGCTGCGGCCGATGCGGCCGATGGCGGTCGGGCCGGGACGGAGGCTTCCGCGGACGCCGCCCATGGCGGTCGGGGCGAGTCGGAGGCAGCCCATGGCGACGGTCGGGGCGAGTCGGAGGCTGCCACCGGCACTGCCGACGGCATCCACGCCGAACCCGACCCCGGCTCCTACGCCCCCGACGCCGACAGCGACACCGCCCCCACCGACGACTCCGATTGCTGGGCCCCCGAGCCCGGTGGCACACCCGGCCGGGGCCGCGGCGACCGCTCCCGCCCCGCCCCGCGGCCCCTCGCGGACGGGCCGCTGACCGCCGAGGAGCTGGACCGCAACGCCGAGGCGCTGCGTGAGCTCCTCGAGGAGAGCGTCGCCTCCGCCGAGCGCCAGCTCTTCGAGCTGCGGACCGCCGCCGCCGACGACGCGCGGATCCTGGGCGCGCTCGGTGACGGGGGCCTGCTGCCGCCCAGCCCCGATGTGCTGGCGGCCGTCGAATACCTCGGCGAGCACGGCATCCCCGCCCTCCCCGGCTGGCGTTACCTCGCCCAGGCCGTGGACCCCGTCGACCACGCCGCCGTCCTCGCGGCCCGCCCCGAGCTGGTGGACGGCGTCGTCATCACCGACCCCGACACCCACGCCCGCGCCCGCGCGGTGCTCGGCCAGGCGTCGCTGCTGCCGCGGTCCGCCGTGGCCGTCGGGACCTCCGCCGCGCTGCTCGCGCCGACGCCCGCCCCCGGCACCGAGGACAGCGGGGTCTTCCTCGTGCCGCCGAACCCGGCGATGCACGACGAGCGCGCCGCCGACGACGAGCGGCGCGAGCTGCGGGCCCGCGCCACCGAGCGGGACGAGGAGATCAGGGCGCTCGCCGCCCGGCTGGCCGGAGACCGGGCGCTGTCCGCGCGGCTCGCCTCCTGGCGCACCGGCTGCCCGCCGGGGCGGCTCGCGGAGCTCGCGGCGGCGGCGGAGACCGGCCGGGAGACCGCCGACAGCGCGCAGCGCGAGCTGGTCGAGGCGCGTGCGGTACGGGCGGAGGCCGACGAGGCCGCCACCGAGGCCGCCCGCGTCCGGGACGAACGCCAGGAGGCGGCGCAGCGGGCCCGCCGGGTGGCGGACGCGCTGGCCGGTCTGGCCTACCGGCTGCGGGAGCGCGCCACCTGGCAGACCCGGCTGCGCGAACTGGCCGAGGAGGCCGCCGAGTACGAGGAGCGCGCCGCGGCCTGCGTGGACCGGGCCCGCTCCGCCGACGAGGACCGGCGCGCCGCCCAGCGCGCCGCCGACGACGCGCACCGTACCGCCCGCGCCCTGCGTGCCGAGCGCGCGGAGATCGCGGGCGCCCCCGACGACCTCGGCGAGGACACCGAGCCGCCCACCACCTCGCTGCCCGCGCTCCGCGAGGCGTACCGCGCCGCCTCCCAGGTCTACGAGAAGGTCGGCGTCGGCGCCGATCTGCGCGCCGAACAGGCCCGCGCCGAAAGCGACGAGAGCGCCGCCCTCGCCTCCCTCGACCGGCTCACCAACAAGGTCCGCACCCGCGCCGCCCAGCTCCTGGAGGGCACCGACGGCGCCGACGGACCCTCCCGGCAGGCCGCCGCCGCCCGCGCCGAATCGCTCGTCCAGATGCTGGAGAGCCGCGCGTCGACGGCGAGCGAGCAGCTCGGACGGCTGCGCGGCGAGGCCGAGCGGCTCGCCCCCGCCGACGGCGACGCCCACACCGAGCTGCCGGAGGAGACGGTCCCGGCCGACGCCGAGCAGGCGAAGGAGCTGCTGCGCACCGCCAACGGCGAACTGGCCGCCCGTACGGACGCCCTGGACACCGCCCGTACCGCCCACGCCGACCTGGTGCGCTCCCACCGCTCCGCCGAGGACGCGGCGGGCGGCTTCGACGAGACCGCCGCCCTGCTGCGGGATCTGCTGCGCGAGGGCCCCGGCGCGGAGGACGACGGCGAGCGGCCCGAGCCGTACGCCGGCGATCTCGCCGAGGCCCGTCAGGCCGCCGCCGAGACCCGCCGCTCACTGCGCGGCTGCGCCGCCGATCTGTCGGGGGCCGAGTCGGCGGTGCGGGAGGCCGGCGATGTGCTCGTGCGGCACGCCAACTCCACCCGCTACGAGCAGGTGCGCACCCCCGCCCGCCAGCAGATCCGCGAGCTCCCCGCGGCCGCGCTGCCCGAGCACGCCGCCGCCTGGGCCGACGCGTTCGCCCCCCGGCTGCGCGTGCTCACCGACGAGCTGGAGCAGCTGGAGCGCAACCGCGACTCCATCGTGGACCGGCTGCGCGGCCTGGTCGAGTCCTGCCTGGCCACCCTGCGCTCGGCGCAGCGGCTCTCCCGGCTCCCGGAGGGGCTCGGCGAGTGGTCGGGACAGGAGTTCCTGCGGATCCGCTTCGAGGATCCCGACCAGGCCACGCTCGCCGAGCGGCTCGGCGAGGTCATCGACGAGGCCACCCGCTCCGCCGTCCGCAAGAACTCCGATCTGCGGCGGGACGGCATGTCGCTGCTGCTGCGCGGCGTGCATGCCGCGCTCCAGCCGCGCGGAGTGGCCGTCGAGATCCTCAAACCGGACGCGGTGCTGCGGGCCGAGCGGGTGCCGGTGGGACAGATGGGCGATGTGTTCTCCGGCGGCCAGCTGCTGACCGCCGCCATCGCGCTGTACTGCACGATGGCGGCCCTGCGCAGCAACGACCGGGGCCGCGACAAGCACCGCCACGCGGGCACCCTCTTCCTCGACAACCCCATCGGCCGCGCCAACGCCACCTATCTGCTGGAGCTTCAGCGTGCGGTCGCGGACGCGCTCGGGGTCCAGCTCCTCTATACGACGGGGCTGTTCGACACCACCGCGCTGGCCGAGTTCCCGCTGGTGATCCGGTTGCGCAATGACGCGGATCTGCGGGCCGGGCTGAAGTACATCAGCGTCGAGGAGCATCTGCGGCCGGGCCTGCCGGTCCGGGAGCCGGAGGAGGAGCAGCAGGTGCACGGCCAGATCACCGCGACACGGATGTACCGCCGCCCCGAGGCGGACGCGGATGCGCCCGTCGAGGCGGCGGACCGGCCGTGAGCCCGGCGGGCTACCCCTGACCGGTGTTCACCGTCTGTGTGGTGGTCGCCGAGGAGGTCGCGAAGTTGACGTCGCCGTTGTAGTTGGCGGTGACGGTATGCGTCCCCTTCGGCAGCGGGTTGAACGTGGCGGTGGCCGTGCCGGACACGAGCGGCACGGTCTGCGGGCTGCGCCCGGTGATGGCGAGCGTGACCGTCCCGGTGGGCGTCCCCGCTCCGGGGGCGACGGGCGTCACGGTCGCGGTGACGGTCACCTGGTCACCCGTGGTCGAGGGGTTCGGGGACGAGGACACGGCCGTCGCGGTGGCGCTCTTGTTGACGGTCTGGGTGTCGGTGCCGCTGGAGGTGGCGAAGTTCTCGGTCCCGTTGTAGGTGGCCGTGATGGTGAACGGGCTCCCGGTGGTGGTCGTGTAGGTGTGGGTGACGGTCGCGATACCGCCGAACAGGATTCCCACGGCGGTGTTGGTGCCGTCACCGAACGAGAAGGTGACCGCCCCGACCGGGGTACCGGTCGGGGACGAGACCGTCGCCCTGATGGTCACCGACTGACCCACCACCGAGGGGTCCGGGGATGATGTCACCGTCGTGGCGGTCGTGATCTTGGCGTTGATGGTCTGGGTGTCGGTGCCGCTGGACGAGCTGAAGTTGGTGTCCCCGTTGTAGGCGGCCGTGATGGGGAAGGGGCTGCCGGTCTTGGTGGTGTAGGTGTGGGTGACGGTCGCGACGCCGCCGGAGAGGGTCGCGGTGCTGTTGTTCGTACCGTCGCCGAAGGAGAAGGTGACCGTCCCGGTCGGGGTTCCGGCACCGGGGGAGACGGATGCCACGGTGGCGGTGAGGGTCACGGACTGCCCGGTCGCCGAGGGGTCCGGCGCGGAGACCACGGCGGTGGTCGTGGCCGCCCGGCCCACGGTCTGGGTGTCGGTGCCGGTGGACGCCGTGTAGTTGGTGTCCCCGTTGTAGGTGGCGGTGACCGTGAAGGGGCTGCCGGTCCGGGTGGTGTAGGCATGGGTGGTGGTGGCCGTGCCACCGGACAGGGGCGCGGTGACGTTAGGAGTGCCGTCGCCGAAGGAGAAGGTGACCGTCCCGGTCGGGATCCCGGCGCCGGGCAGCAGGGACGCCACCGTGGCGGTCAGCGTCACGGTCTGGCCGGTGACACTGGGGTCGGGCGAGGAGGCGACCGTCGTGGTGGTGGCCGCCCTGTTGACCGTCTGGGTGTCGGTGCCGGTGGATGTCGTAAAGCCGGTGTCCCCGTTGTAGGTGGCGGTGACGGCGTAGGGGCTGCCCGAAGTCCCCGCGTAGACGTGGGTCACGGTGGCCACGCCCCCGGCGAGCGGAGCCGTGGCGGCCGGGGTGCCGTCGCCGTAGGTGAAGGTGACGGTGCCGGTCGGGGTGCCCGAGCCGGGCCCGACCGCGGCGACGGTGGCGGTGAGGGTCACGCTCTGGCCGGCGACGGTGGGGTCGGGGGACGAGGTGACGGTCGTGGTGGTGGCCGCCCGGCCCACCGTCTGGGTGTCCGTTCCGGTCGACGAGGTGTAGTCGGCGTCGCCGTTGTAGGTGGCCCTGACCGCGTAGGGACTGCCGGCGGCGCTGGTGTACGCGTGGGTGGCGAGGGCCGTGCCACCGGACAGGGGCGCGGTGACGTTCGGGGTGCCGTCGCCGAAGGAGAAGGTGACGGTGCCGGTGGGCGTCCCGGTGCCCGGGGCGAGCGCGGAGACCGTCGCGGTGAGGGTGACGGTCTGTCCGGTGACGCTGGGATCGGGGGAGGAGGTCACCGCCGTCGTGGTGGCCGCCCTGTTGACCGTCTGGACGTTGGTGCCGGTGGAGGCGGTGAAGTCGGCGTCCCCGTTGTAGGTGGCCGTGACGGCGTACGGGCCGCCGGCGGCACCCGCGAAGGAGTGGCTGACGGACGCGAGGCCGTCGGTGAGCGGCGCGGTGACGTTCGGGGTGCCGTCCCCGAAGGAGAAGGTGACGGTCCCGGTCGGCACCCCCGCCCCCGGGGCGATCGGCACCACCGTCGCCGTGAGGGTGGCGGGCTGACCGCTGACCGTGGGGTTCGGCGAGGAGACCACTGCAGTGGCGGTGGCCGCCTGGTTCACGGTCTGGGTGTCGCTGCCGGTGGACGCGGTGTAGCTGGTGTCACCGGCGTAGGTCGCGGTCACCGTGAAGCCGGCGGCGCTCGCATAGGCGTGGTTGATCGTGGCCACCCCGCCGGTCAGCGACGCCGACGCGACCGGAGAGCCGTCGCCGAAGTCGAAGGTGACGGTGCCGGTGGGCACCCCCGCGCCCGGGGCGACGGGGGCCACGGCCGCGGTGAGGGCCACCGGCTGGCCGACCACGGAGGGATCCGGTGCGGAGGCCACCGTCGTGGTCGTGGCCGCCGGGGCGACCGTTTGGGTGTCCGTGCCCGCGGAGGTGCTGAAGTTGACGTCCCCGCTGTAGCCGGCGGTGACCGTGTAGGGGCTGCCCGCCGCGCTCGAGTAGGCGTGGACGACGGTCGCCACCCCGCCGGACAGCGTCGCCGTGGCGGTCGCCGAGCCGTCGCCGAAGTCGAAGGTGACGGTACCGGTGGGCACCCCGGCGCCGGGCGGCGTCGGTGCCACGGTCGCGGTGAAGGTCACCGGCAGGCCCGTCACCGAGGGGTCCGGCGAAGAGGTCACGGTGGTCGATGTGGTGGCGGCGCTCACCAGCACCGTATGGGTCCCGGTGACGGTGGACGGGGCGAAGTCGGGGTCTCCGCCGTAGGCGGCGGTGACCGTGAAGGGGCTGCCGACCGAGGTGGCATAGGCGTGGGTGGTGCTCGCCACCCCGCCGGCGACCGGTGCGGTGACGGTCGGTGTGCCGTCCCCGAAGTCGAAGGTGACGGTGCCGGTGGGGGAGCCCGCCCCCGGAGCCACCGCCGAGACCCGGGCGGTGAGGGTGACCACTTCACCCGCCACGGACGGGTCCGGAGAGGTGACCACGGCGGTGGCGGTGCCCGCCTGACCGACCGTCTGGGTGTCGGTGCCGGTGGAGGTGGTGAAGTCGGCGTCGCCGCTGTAGGCGGCGGTGATGGTGTAGGGGCTGCCGGAGGTGCCGGTATAGGTGTGGGTGATGCTCGCCGACCCCGCCGTGAGCGGCGCGGTGACGGTCGGTGTGCCGTCGCCGGGATCGAAGGTGACGCTGCCGGTGGGGATTCCGCTGCCGGGCGCGGCCGGTGCGACGGTGGCGGCGATGGTCACCTCCTGACCCGGCACCGACGGGTCGGGGGCCGAGGTCACCGTGGTGCCGGTCGCGGCCGGGGCGACGCTCTGGGTGGCGGTGCCGCTGGACGGTGCGAAGTCGGCGTCGCCGCTGTAGTCCGCCCTGATGGTGTACGGACTGTTGAGGGCGGTCGGATAGCGATGGGTGGCGGTGGCCGTCCCGCCGGTGACCGGTGCGGTGACGGTCGGGGTGCCGTCGCCGAAGTCGAAGGTGACGGTGCCGCCGGGGGTTCCGGCCCCCGGTGCGATGGCCGAGACGGTCGCGGTGACGGTCACCGGCTGGCCCGTGACCGACGGATTCGGCGAGGAGCCGACCGTCGTACTCGACGACGCCCGCTCCACGAAGTGCGTTTCCGTGACCACGGAAGCGATGAACAGGTCATCCCCGCCGTAGGCGGCGGTGACCGTATAAGGGCTGCCCGCCGCGGTCGCGTACGTGTGCACGGCGGTCGCCACCCCGTCCGTCACCGGGACGTCGACCGGCGCGGTGCCGTCGCCGAAGTCGTAGGTCACCGTGCCCGTGGGCGAGCCCTGCCCCGGGGCGACCGGCGCCACCCGCGCCTGGAAGGTCACCGGCTGGCCGGTGACCGACGGCTCCGGCAGATCGCTGATGGTGGTGGTGGTCGAGGCGAGGCCGACGGTCTGGGTGCCGGTGCCGCTGGACGCGGTGAAGTCGGCGTCGCCGCTGTAGGTGGCCGTAATGGTGTACGGGCTGCCCAAGGCTTCGGTGTAGGCGTGGACGACGGTCGCCACGCCCCCGGTCAGGGAGGCGGTGACGGGGGCCGTGCCGTCGCCGGGGTCGACGATGACGGTGCCGGTGGGGGTTCCGGCGCCCGGGGCGACGGTGGAGACGGTCGCGGTGATGGTCACCGGCTCGCCCGTCACCGATGGATCGGGCGAGGACACCACATCGGTGTGGGTGCCGGCCGGGCCGACGGTGTGGGTGTCGGTGCCGCTGGAGGCCGTGAAGTCACCGTCGCCGCTGTAGCCCACCGTGATGGTGTACGGGCTGCCCGAGGTGTCGGCCCAGGCGTGCGTGGCCGACGCCACCCCGGCCGTGACCGGTGCGGTGACGATCGGCGTGCCGTCGCCGAAGTCGAAGGTGACGGTGCCGGTGGGGGTTCCGGCTCCCGGGGCGACGACCGAGAGGGCCGCGGTGACGGTCACCGGCTGGCCCGCCACCGACGGATCCGGGGCCGAGGCCACCGCCATCGCGGTCGAGGCCCGGCCGACGGAGTGGGTGACGGTGTTGGCGGAGGCCGTGAAGTCGGGGTCGCCACCGTAGGTGGCGGTGACGGCGTACGGGCTGCCCGCCGCACTCGTATACGCGTACACGGCCGTCGCCACGCCGTCGACGACCGGGACCGCGGCCGGGGCGCCGCCGTCGCCGAAGTCGAATGTCACCGTCCCGGTCGGCGAACCCCCGCCCGGTGCCACCGGCGCCACGGTCGCCGTGAAGGTGACCGGCTGGCCCACGACGGACGGCCGCGGCGCGGAACTCATCGTGGTGGTCGTCGCGGCCTGCAGGACCGTCTGCGTCTCGGTGCTCACCGAGGACCTGAAGTCGTCGCTGCCGCTGTACGTCGTGGTGATCGTGTACGGGCTGCCGAGGCTGCTCGCGTAGGCGTGCGCGAGGATCGCGGCCCCTCCGGCCAGCGGCACGGTGACCGGCGCGGTGCCGTCGCCGAAGTCGAAGGTGACCGTGCCGGTCGGCACCCCGGCCCCCGGTGCCAGCGGTGCGACCGTCGCCGTGACCGTCATCGCCTCGCCCACCAGCGACGGGTCGGGATCGGCGGTCACCGTGGTGAGGGTCGAGGCCGGCTGCACGGTGTGGACGTCGGTGCCGGTGGAGGAGGCGAGGTCGCCGTCGTCGCCGTAGGTGGCGGTGATGGTGTACGGGCTGCCGGAGGTCCCCGTGTAGGCATGGGTGACCGTCGCCACTCCGGCCACGCTGGTGGCGGTGACCGTCGGAGTGCCGTCGCCGAAGTCGAAGACGACCGCGCCACCGGCGGTGCCGGTCCCCGGGGCGAGCACCGCGACATTGGCGGTGACGGTCACCGGCTGGCCCGACTGGGACGGATCCGGTGAGGAGAAGACGGTGGTGGAGGTGGCCGCCGCGTTCACGGTCTGGGTGTCGGTGTCCGTGGATCCGGTGAAGCTCGCGTCCCCGCTGTAGGTGGCGGTGACGTCGTACGGGCTGCCCGCGGTGGAGGGGTAGGCGTGGACGGCGATCGCCGTCCCGTTGTCCAGGGGCGCCCTGACCGCCGGGCTGCCGTCGCCGAAGTCGAAGGTCACCGTGCCGGTCGGGGTGCCCGCGGCCACCTGGCCCGGGGTGACGGTCGCGGTGAAGGTGACCGGCTCGCCCGTCACGGACGGATCCGGCGCGGAGCTCACCGCCGTGGACGACGGGGACGGGGTGACCGTCTGGGTGTCGAGCCCGGTCGACCCGGTGAAGTCGCCGTCGCCGCTGTATTCGGCGCTGATGGTGTAGGGGCTGCCCGCGGTGGAGGTGTAGACATGGCTGGTCGTCGCCGTGTCGCCGGTGAGCGGGACGGTCACGGCCGGGCTGCCGTCGCCGAACAGGAACGTCACCGTCCCGGTGGCGGTGCCCGAGGCGGGCGGGAGGACCGCGACCGTCGCGGAGACGGTCACCGCCTCACCGGCGACGGACGGGTCCGGAGCGGAGCTCACCGTCGTCGAGGTGGCGGAGACGCTCATCTCCACCTGGTGGGCGGTGGTGCCGGTGGACGTGGCGAAGTTGTCGTCCCCGCCGTAGGTGGCGGTGACCGTGTACGGGCTGCCCGCGGTGGAGGTGAAGGCGTGTGAGGTCGAGGCCACCCCGCCCGCGATCGTCGCGGTGGCGGGCGCGCTGCCGTCGCCGAAGTCGAAGGTGACGGTGCCGGTCGGCGCGCCCGCGCCCGGCGGCACCGGCGCCACCCGCGCGATCAGCGTCACGGTCTGGCCCACCGCCGACGGACTCGGCGACGAGTTCACGAGGGTGGTGGTCGAGGCCGGTGCGACGGCGTGGTCGATGCTGTTCTCGGACGGGGCGAAGTCGGTGTCGCCGGCGTACTCGGCCGAGATGGTGTAGGGGCTGCCGGCCGTGCTGGTGTAGGCGTGGACGACCGCCGCCGAACCGGCCACCAACTCGGCGGTGACCGGCGGGGTGCCGTCGCCGAAGTCGATGGTGACCGGCCCGGTCGGGGTGCCCGCACCGGGCCCGGTGGGGGCCACGGTGACCGTGACCAGCTCGCCCGTGACGGTCGGGTCGGGCGTGGCGGTGATCGTGGTGGCGGTCGCGGCCGGGTCGACGGTGTGGAGGCCGGTGCCCACGGACGCCACGAAGTTGTCGTCGCCGCCGTAGCCGACGGTGACCGTGTACGGGCTGCCGGCCGCGGTGGTGTAGGCGTGATCGGTGGTCGCCGTACCGCCGGTGAGGGGGAGGACGACGGGCGCCGTGCCGTCGCCGAAGTCGAAGGTGACCGTGCCGGTCGGAGTGCCGGAGGCGGGTGGGGCGGCCGAGACGGTCGCGGTGAAGGTCACCGGTTCGCCGGTCACCGAGGGGGCCGGCGAGTCGGTCACCACCGTGGTCGACACGGCCTGGACGACCTGCTGGGTGTCCGCCGCCGAGGACGGGTTGAAGTTCTGGTCGCCGCTGTAGGTGGCCGCGACCGTGTACGGGGTCGCGGTCTCCGGGTTGGTGTGGGTGACCGTGGCCGTGCCACCGGTGACGGGCGCCGTGACGGGTGGGGTGCTGTCGCTGAACTCGAACGTCACGGTGCCCGTGGGCGAACCGGCCGCCGGAGTGCCGGGGGTGACCTTCGCGATGAACGTCGTGGACTGGCCCACGGCGGAGGGGTCGGGCACGGAGGCGATGGCGGTGGCGGTGTCGGCCGGGGCGACGGTCTGGGTGTCGGTGCCGCTGGACGCGGTGAAGTCGGTGTCGCCGTTGTAGGTGGCGGTGACCGTGTACGGGCTGCCGGCGGTGTCGGTGTAGGCGTAGGTGGCGGCCGCCGTGTCGCCGGTGAGGGGCGCGGTGATGGGCGGGGTGCCGTCCCCGGGGTCGAAGGTGACCGTGCCGGTGGGGGCGCCCGCGCCGGGCGGAACGGCCGTGACCGTGGCGGTGAAGGTCACCGGATCGCCCACCGTCGAGGGGTCGGGCGTGGTGGTCACGGCCGTCGCGGTGGCGGCCGGCTGGACGGTGTGCGAGTCGGTGCCGAGGGACGTCCGGAAGTCCGCGTCGCCGTTGTAGGTGGCGGAGATGGGGTACGGACTGCCCGCGGCGGAGGTGTAGGTGTGCGTGGCCGTCGCCTGGCCCCCGGACACGGGCGCGGTGACCGGCGCGGTGCCGTCGCCGAAGTCGAGGGTGATGGTGCCGGTCGGTGTGCCCGCTCCGGGGGCGACCGCGGTGACCGTGGCGGTGACGGTGACCGGCTCGCCCGCCGCCGAGGGGTCGGGGGCGGAGACCACGGCGGTCGTGGTCGAGGACTGCCCCACCGACTGCAGGTCGGTCCCCGTGGAGGCCGAGAAGTTGCTGTCGCCGCTGTAGGTGGCGGTGATGCTGTAGGGGCTGCCGGTGGCACCGGTGTAGGTGTGGGTGGCGGTCACCGAGCCGCCGGTGAGGGGTGATGTCACGGGTGGGGTGCCGTCGCCGAAGTCGAGGGTGACGGTGCCGGTCGGTGTGCCCGCTCCCGGGGGGACCGCGGTGACCGTGGCGGTGACGGTCACCGGCTCGCCCACCGCCGAGGGGTCGGGCGCGGAGGTCACGGAGGTGGCCGTCGCGGCCTGCTCGACGGTATGGCTGTCCGTGCCCACGGAGGAGGTGAAGTTCGTGTCGCCGTTGTAGGTGGCGGTGACCGCGTACGGGCTCCCGGGGACGTCCGTGTAGGCGTGGGTCGCCGTCGCCGCCCCGTTCGCCAGCGGCAGGGTGACGGTCGGGGAGCCGTCGCCGAAGTCGAACGTCACCGTCCCGGTCGGCGCACCGGCCCCCGGCGGCGCGGGGGCCACCTGGGCCACGAAGGTGACGGACTGTCCGGGCACGGACGGATCGGGAGTGGAGGTCACCGTGGTGGTGGTCGCCGCCGCCTCGACGGTCTGGGTGTCCGTCCCGGTGGAGGACGTGAAGTACGCGGCGCCGCCGTACTCGGCGGTGATGGCGTACGGGGTGACCGACGGTGCGGTGTAGACATGGCTGACCGTGGCCGTGCCGTCGGTGAGGGAGGCGTTCACCCTCGGGCTGCCGTCGCCGAAGTCGACGGTGACCGTGCCGGTGGGGGTGCCCGCCGTGGGCGGAACGCCCGTCACCACGGCGGTGAAGGTCACCGGCTGGCCGACGACGGAGGGATCGGGCGCGGAGGTGATGGCCGTCGTGGTCGACGCCGTGTAGGCGAAGCCGCCCGGCACCGTCACACTGCCCCCGGCGGTGGTGACGGTGATGTCGGCGGGGCCGGGGACGCCCGGGGGCGTCACCACGGCGAGCAGGGTGTCGGAGTACGACTCGAAGGACTCCGCGGGGACTCCGCCGATGGTGACACCGGTGACGAAGGTGAGCCCGGTGCCGGTCAGGACGATGGTCTCGCCGCCCGCGACCGACCCGGTGGCCGGGTTGACCTCCGTGACGACCGGCACGGGCGCGTAGGTGTAGAGCAGCCGGTTGCTCACTCCGCCCACGCTGATGACGTACAGCGAGACGGTGCCGGGCCCCGACGCCGGGGGAGCGGCCACGAGCAGATGCTGGTCGGAGACGGCCGTGGGGGAGGCGATGGCACTGCCGAAGCGCACCAGCCGCGCGGTGCTCAGATTGACGCCGGTGAGCTCGACGATATTGCCGCCGCCGATCGGGCCGGCGATGGGCAGCAGCCCGGTCAGGGTGGGCCAGGCGACGTAGTAGAAGTAGCCGATGGGGGCCGTACCGCCCGGAGTGGTGACCTTGACCGGGACCGCTCCGGTCCCCGAGGGGCTCACCGCGATGATGGTCTGGTCGTCCAGGACGGAGAAGCTCGCCGCCCGGCGGGACCCGAAGAACACGGCCGTGGCGCCCGAGAAGTGGCTGCCGATGATGGTGACCAACGTCCCGCCGCTGTACGGGCCCTGGTCGGGGAAGATCCCGGAGAACTGGTTGAAGAGCTCGAACGTGCCCAGCGGACGGGCGATGTCGACACCGGGCCACTCGCCCGCCCGCGCCCCGGTGAGTGCCGGCCCGTCCGGGGCGCCGGGGAGGCCGTCCAGCAGGGTGCCGCGGTGGAAGGCCGCCAGCGCGTCGAGACCGTCGAGCGCGGTGTGCACCACCAGGCGGTCGGGCATGCGCCGCGCCGGAAGCGGGATCGGCGCGCTGAGCGTCGGGACGAGCCTGCGGGACTCCGGATCGACGACGGCGATGCAGTTCTCACCGGGATCGGTGACGAGGATGAGTCCATGCGGGCGAAAGGGCATGACGGCTCCGATCTGGCAAGGCGTCTTCCACTCCACCGGAAAGGATGGGCAGCCCACCGGAATCGGACGGATTCAGTAACCCATTCCGGTGGGGTGCGGGCAATCTCCTTGACCGGAGCTCACCCGAATGGCGCAGCGCGGGCCCTCGCCGCCTCCCCGCGCCCCCGGGCCCGGGGGCGGATTCACCGGTCAGGCGAACCAGCCCTGCGGCCGCGGCCGGGTATTGCGCCAGATGTGCTTGGCCTCCCGGTACTCCGCGAGCCCGCAGGGCCCCAGCTCCCGTCCGCTCCCCGACTGTTTGAACCCGCCCCACTCCGCCTGCGGCAGATAGGGGTGGTAGTCGTTGATCCATACGGTGCCCAGCCGCAGCAGGGAGGCCACCCGCTGCGCCCGCCCCTCGTCGCCGGTCCATACGGCTCCGGCGAGCCCGTACACGGTGTCGTTGGCCAGCCGCACCGCCTCGTCCTCACCGGCGAAACGTTCCACCGTGAGCACCGGCCCGAAGGACTCGTCGGCCAGCACCGACATACCGCTGTGACAGCGGTCGAGGACGGTCGGCAGAAAGTAGTAGCCGTCGGCCAGGGCCGGATCGTCGGGACGGGCGCCGCCGCAGCGCAGCCGGGCGCCCTCCGCGAGCCCCGTCGCCACATACGCCTCGACCTTGGCCCGGTGCGCGGCGGAGATCAGCGGGCCGGTCTGGGCCCGCTCGTCGAACGGCCCGCCCAGCCGGATCCCGCGGGCGCGGCGCACCACCTCCTCGACGAAGGCGTCGTGCACCCGGTCCTCCACCAGCAGCCGGGCCCCGGCCGAGCAGACCTGTCCGGAGTGGAGGAAGACCGCGGTGAGCGCGTAGTCCACGGCCGTTTCGAAGTCCGCGTCGGCGAAGACGATGTTGGGGTTCTTGCCGCCCAGCTCCAGCGAGGTCCGCTTGACCGTGCCCGCGGCGGCGGCCATGATCCGGCGCCCGGTGCGCAGGCCGCCGGTGAAGGACACCATGTCCACATCGGGGTTGTCGGTGAGCGGGGCCCCGGCCTCGGCACCCGGGCCGAGCACCAGATTGGCCACCCCGTCCGGGAGCCCGGCCTCCGCCAGCAGCCGCATCAGGGCGATCGCCGTGCTGGGGGTCAGCTCACTGGGCTTCAGTACGAAGGTGTTGCCCGCGGCCAGCGCGGGCGCGACCTTCCACGAGGTCTGCAGCAGCGGATAGTTCCAGGGGGTGATCAGCGCGCAGACCCCGACCGGTTCATGGACCACCCGGCTGACGGTGTGCTCGGTGCCGGTGTCCACGATCCGGTCCGCCTCGGTGCGCACCAGCTGTCCGTAGTAGCGGAAGCAGGCCACCACTCCGTCGATGTCCAGCTCGCTCTCGGCCAGTCGCTTCCCGGTGTCCAGCGATTCGGCGCGGGCGAGCCCGGCCTTGTCGCGCTCCACCAGATCGGCGACGCGCAGCAGCAGATCGCCGCGCGTCCCGACCGGAGTTCGGGGCCAGGGCCCCTGGTCGAACGCCTGCCGGGCGGCGGCCACCGCCTCGGCCGCGTCCTTGCCGCCGCCCTCGTCGACGACCGCCACCAGCGATCCGTCGGCCGGGCAGCGGATCTCACGGGTGCGTTCGTCGATCGCTTGGGTCCACTGGCCACCGATGAAGAGGTCCGTCACGGGCATTCCTCCGCGTCGGGGGTCGGGACATGGTCGGTCACCCATCGGTGGAAGGCGCCGATGTGGTGTTCGCTGGGGACCAGCACCCCGCCGTCGCGGTAGGCGCGGGAGTCCATGGCGGGCTGGGTGCGCTCACAGGCGTCGAAGTCCTGGGCGTTGACGCGGTGGAACAGCTCCACCGACTTCGACAGATCCCGCTCGGACGCCACCACCTCGGGTGCGTAGAGCCAGTCGCATTCGACCACTGTGCGATCGGGGGCGAGCGGAAACATCCGGTGCACGATCACGTGGTCGGGGACCAGGTTGAGGAAGACCTGCGGCCGTACCGTGATCGCGTAGTAGCGGCGGTCCTGTTCCTCGGCGATCCCGGCGATGCGGCCGAACCCCTCGCTGCCGTCCACCGTGAACCCCTGGGCCTCCTCGGCGAACTCGGCGCCGTGCCCCACGAAGTACTGCGCCGCGAGGCCGTCGGCGAACTCCGGCAGTACGTCGGTGAGTTCGGGATGGATCGTCGCGCAGTGGTAGCACTCCATGAAGTTCTCGACGATCAGCTTCCAGTTGGCCCGGACGTCATAGGAGATCCGGCGGCCCAGCGCCAGCCCCGCCACGTCGTAGCGCTCCACGGATGCCGCGTCGCCGAGCCGGTCGGCCACCGCCCCGATGACCGTCTCCTCGAACGATGGTGGCTCCTCGGCCAGGCAGACCCAGACATAGCCGAGCCATTCGCGAAGCCGCACCGGCACCAGTCCGCGCTCGACCCGGTCGATATCGGGCATCTTCTGAAGGTTGGGGGCGGCGGTGAGCCTGCCGTCCAGATCGTAGGTCCAGGCGTGGTACGGGCACTGCAGCGAGCGCCGCACCGTCCCGGACTCCTCGGTGCACAGCCGGGCGCCGCGGTGCCGGCAGATGTTGAGGAACGCCCGCGGCTCACCCCGCCGGTTGCGGGTGATCAGCACGTTCTCCCGGCCGATCTGCACGGTGCGGAACGCACCCGGCCGGTCCAGATCGGCCCCGCGCACCGCGCAGAACCACATGGCCTCGAAGAGGTGCTCCTGCTCCCGCCGGAAGATCCCGGGAGCGGTGTACCAATGGCCGGGGAGAGTGGCGAGCAGACTGGGGGTCGTGGCGGCGGGGGACTCGGGAGCCACGGTCATGGGGTTCTCCTCAGGCGGGTGCGGCGATCAGCCGGCGGGGGTCGAAGAGTTCGAGGGGGTGGGCGGCGGCCGGGCCCATGCCGCCGGGGCCCGGGACGATCACAGCGTGGACGGGGGCCATCAGGGGTCCTCCAAGCGGTCGATTCCCGCGCCCGCGGGCGCTCGTGACACACGCTCTCGGCGCGCGCTCGCGTCAGCGGGGCACGCGCTCGCGTCAGCGGCGGATCCGCTCCATGCGCGGGTCGAAGAGGGGCTCTGCGGCGACGGTCGCGGGGACCTTCTCGCCGAAGTACTCGATGTGGACCGCGGTGCCGGGCACGGCGGCCGCGGCGGGCAGCCAGGCGTAGGCCACGGTCCGGCCGATGGTGTATCCGTAGGACGCGCTGGTCACATAGCCGGCCGGGACGCCATCGGCGTACACCGGCTCCTTGCCCATGACGACCGCGGCCGGGTCGTCCAGGGTGAGACAGGTCAGCCTGCGCGCCGCCGTCTGCTCGCCGCGGCCCTCGAGCGCCGCGCGCCCGACGAAGTCGCCCTTGTTCATCCGGACGGCGAAGCCGACCCCGGCCTCGTAGGGATCGTGCTCGGTGGTCATGTCATGGCCCCAGGCCCGATAGCCCTTCTCCAGCCGCAGGCTGTTGAAGGCCGAGCGCCCGGCGGCGATCACCCCGTGGCGCTGTCCCGCCTCCCACAGGGTGTCCCACAGCCGCAGCCCCATGTCGGCGGTGGTGTACAGCTCCCAGCCGAGCTCGCCGACGTAGGACAGCCGCATCGCGGTCACCGGGACATGGCCGATATACGTCTGCCGGGCCTTGAAGTAGCCGAACGCCTCATGCGAGAAGTCGTCGCGGGTCAGCGGCTGGACCAGCTCCCGGGCCAGTGGGCCCCACACGCCGATGCAGCAGGTGCCGGGCGTGATGTCGGAGACATGGACGTCATCGGGTGCGTGGCGCAGCAGCCAGTCCAGGTCCAGTCCGCCGTTGGCGCCGACCTGGAAGTGGCGCTCCGACAGCCGGGCGACGGTGAGATCGCTGCGGATGCCCCCGGCCTCGTCCAGCAGCAGGGTGTAGGTGACCGCACCGGGCTTCTTCGCCAGCTGGTTGGTGGTCATGTGCTGCAGGAAGTCCAGCGCCCCGGGCCCGGTGACCGCCAGCCGCTTGAGCGGGGTCATGTCGTACAGCGCGACCCGCTCCCGGGTGGCCCTTGCCTCGGCGGCGGCGATGGGCGACCAGTAGCGGGCCGACCAGGCGTCGCGCGGCGGCAGGTCGATGGACTCGGCGAGCGGGGCGTTCGCCTCGTACCAGTGCGGCCGCTCCCAGCCCGCGGCCTCCAGGAAGTACCCGCCCAGCTCCCGCTGCCGGACGTGGAAGGGGCTGACCCGCAGCGGACGCGGCTGCTCCATCGGCTGCAGCGGATGGATGACGTCATAGACCTCGACGAAGTTCTGGGCTCCGCGCTCGGCGACATAGGCGGGAGAGGCTTGCGCGTCCTCGAAGCGGTACAGATCGCATTCGTGGACGTCCATGCCCGGCCGTCCGTCCGTCAGCCACTCGGCCACGGCCCGGGCGACGCCCGCGGAGTGGGTCACCCACACCGCCTCGGCCAGCCAGAAGCCGCGCACCTCGCGGGACTCGCCGATGACCGGCATACCGTCGGGGGTGAAGGAGAAGACGCCGTTGAAGCCCTCCTCGACCCGGCTCGCGCCGAGCGCGGGGAGCAGTTCGACGCTGTCCGCCCAGCTGGGGGCGAAGTCCTCGGCGGTGAAGGGCAGGGAGGACGGCATCACCGGGGCCTCGTCGTACGCGGGCAGCCGCGCCGGCTCGACGGGGAGCGGGCGGTGGGCGTAGCTGCCGATGCCGATGCGGTCGGTGTGCTCGCGGAAGTAGAGGTCGCGGTCCTGGAAGCGCAGGATCGGCCGGCTCGCCTCCGTACGGGGGTCGTTGAGTCCCGCGAGCTCGGGCAGCGGCCCGGTCCTGGCGTACTGGTGGGCCAGCGGCTGCAGGGGGACGGGGACCCCCGCCATCGCGCCGATCAGCGGGCCCCAGAACCCGGCGGCGGAGACCACGATGTCGGCGGGGAAGGTGCCCCGGTCGGTGACGACGGCGGTCACCCGGCCGTCCTCCCGCTCGATGGCGGTGACGGTGTGCCGGTCCAGGAAGCGGGCGCCGTGCGCGGTGGCCCGCTCCATCTGGGCGCGGGAGGCGAGCAGCGCCCGGGCCAGCCCGTCGTCCGGGGTGTGGAAACCGCCGAGGATCCGGTCCGCGTCCAGCAGCGGCCACAGCTCGGCGCACTGGGCCGGGCCGAGCAGCTCGCCCCGTACGCCCCAGGAGGCCGCCAGCCCGGCCTTGCGGTGCAGATCGGCCCAGCGCTCCTCGCTGGTGGCGATCTCCAGGCCGCCCACCGGGTTGAAGCAGGACAGCCCGTCGACCTCGAGGGAGGAGAACTTCTCGACGGTGTAGGTGGCGAAGTCGGTCAGGGTCTTGGAGGGGCTGGTCCGGAAGACCAGGCCGGGGGCGTGTGAGGTCGAGCCGCCGGGGGCGAGCAGTGGGCCCTGCTCCAGGACGGTGATGTCCTGCCAGCCGCGGGCGGTCAGCTCATCGGCGAGCGAGCAGCCGACGATTCCGGCCCCGACGATGACGACACGCTTGTTCTGGGTGTTCACAGAACCACCACCGACCGCAGCACCTCGCCGCGCTGCATCTTGGCGAACGCGGTCTCGACCTCGTCCAGCGTGATCGTCTCGCTGACGAACGCGTCCAGATCCAGCTTGCGGCTGAGATGGAGGTCGACCAGGACCGGGAAGTCGCGGCTGGGCAGGCAGTCGCCGTACCAGGAGGACTTGAGCGCACCGCCCCGCGAGAACAGATCGATCAGCGGCAGATCGATGCGCATCTCCGGATCCGGCACCCCGACCTGCACCAGCACCCCGGCCAGATCGCGCATGTAGAAGCCCTGGGTGTAGGTCTCCGGACGGCCCACCGCGTCGATGACCACATTGGCGCCGAAGCCCCCGGTCAGCTCGCGCACCGCCTCGACCGGGTCCGTACCACGGGAGTTGACGGTGTCGGTGGCGCCGAAGCGGGTGGCCGCGTCCAGCTTGGTGTCGTCGATGTCCACCGCGATCACCCGGCGCGCCCCGGACAGCGCGGCCCCGGCGATCGCGGCGTTGCCGACGCCGCCGCAGCCGATGACCGCGACCGTGTCGCCGTTGGACACCCCGCCGGTGTGCACGGCCGCGCCGTAGCCGGCCATCACCCCACAGCCGATCAGGCCCGCCGCCTCGGGGCGTGCCGAGGGGTCGATCTTCACCGCCTGTCCCGCCGCGACCAGCGTCTTCTCGGCGAACGCGCCGATGCCCAGCGCCGGGTTGAGCGGGGTGCCGTCGGTCAGGGTCATCGGCTGGGCGGCATTGCGGCTGTCGAAGCAGTACCACGGGCGGCCCCGGCGGCAGGAGCGGCAGCCGCCGCACGGCGCCCGCCAGGCCAGGACCACATAGTCACCGGGTGCGAGTCCGGTGACGCCGGGGCCCACGGCCTCGACCGTTCCGGCCGCCTCGTGTCCGAGCAGATAGGGAAATTCGTCACTGATCGCGCCGTCCCGGTAGTGCAGGTCGGTGTGGCACACCCCGCACGCCTGGACTCCCACCAGCACCTCACCGGGGCCGGGTTCGGGCACGAGCACGGGCAGCACCTCCACGGGGGCGCCCTTTTTGACCGCGACGACGGCGCGGGCTTCTTGCGGCATGGCTCACTCCTCTGTTCTCCTGCGATCGCAGGGACCGGTGCACGGGAGCTGGCATGACTGCCTCGATGGAGGGTGAGGCCGAGGCCGTTCCAACGGCCGCCGGTTACCACCCAGTTGCGTATAGCGCGGCATGTTGCGCGATGAGAGACATCCTGAAAGTCGCCGCCCCGTGCGGTCAAGGGGTTCGCGAAAACCGCCTGTAAACCGGCGCTGACTGGGGGTTTCGCGTCGATCACACGCTCCCCGGCGCCCCTGGCCACAGACGCGACGAGGGGGCCGGAGTCGTCCGGCCCCCTCGTCGGGTGGGTGGGGTGATGCGGCGGCTCAGCCGGGGAAGCCCATCCGCCGGGACAGCTCCTCGGCGGTCTTCACGGCGTACTCGGCCAGATCGGGCAGCCGGCTCTGCGCCATCCGGTACGCCGGGCCCGAGACGCCGATCGCCCCGATGAGCGCGCCGTCGTGGCCGCGCACCGGCGCCGCCACCGCGTTCAGCCCGATCTCCAACTCCTCGCAGGAGTAGGCGTAGCCGCGCTCGGCCGCCGTCTCCAGCTGCTGCCGCAGCTCGGCGGAGGTGGTGATGGTGTGCTCGGTGAACCGCGGCAGCTTCCGCGTCACCAGCCGCTCCCGGCGTTCGCCCGACAGGTGGGCGAGCAGCACCTTGCCGCTCGCGGTGGCGTGCAGCGCGGTGCGCCGCCCCAGCCAGTTGAAGGCGGTCACCGCCGCGGCGCCGCGCGCCTGCATGATGTTGACCGCCGCGTCCCCGTCCAGAACGGCGATATTGGCCGTCTCGCCGGTCTCGTCGGCCAGCGCCCGGCACACCGGGGCGCCCTCCTGCGAGATGTCCAGGCGGATGGCGGCGGCGCCGGCGAGTCTGAGCACCCCGGCGCCCAGGTAGTACTTCCCCCGGTCGCGTTCCTGCCCGACGAGTCCGCGGTTCTCCAGAACGCCGAGCAGCCGGAAGGCGGTCGACTTGTGGACCCCCAGCTCGTCGGCGATCTCGGTCACTCCGGCCTCGCCGAGCCTGGCAAGGATCTCCAGGACGCTCACCGCCCTGTCCACCGACTGCACTGCCCCGGCGGCCCCCCGCTTCTCCTCGGCCCGATCCTCGGTCGTGTTCGTCATGGTTCTGATCTCACCATCCGGTGGCTCTGCGTGGGGCCCCTCGGTCCGGGGAACTCTTGACGGCTGCCTTCCCGATCTGGATTCTGTTGCGCATCGCGCTTTTCAGTGCACTATCCACAACGCATGATACCGATCAACGTGAGGGGGGCCAATGATTCCCGTCTGCCGTATCGAGGACTTGCCGGAGGGTGAGTCGCTGCGTGTCGAGGCCGGCGACGCCACCGTGGCGATCGCGGTGTTCCACACCGACGGAGCGTTCTACGCCATCGATGACACCTGCAGCCACCAGGACGCCTCCCTCTCCGATGGGTGGCTGGAGGGCTGCTACGTCGAATGCCCGCTGCACGCCGCGCTGTTCGATCTGCGGTCCGGCGAGCCGACCTGTCTGCCCGCCCGCAAGCCCGTACGGACCCACGCTGTCACGGTCGTGGACGGAATGCTGTATGTCCACCCCGCGGTGCGCACCGTTCCCGGCGAGCCCGTGCACGCGGCACCGGAAGAAGCCGTCGCATGACGACGGCCCGGACGCTCACCACGGTCACGGTCGTCGGGGCCTCGCTCGCGGGACTGCACGCGGCGCGCGGCCTGCGCTCGCTGGGATACGACGGGCGGCTGGTCGTCGTCGGGGAGGAGCGCCACCGCCCCTACGACCGCCCGCCGCTGTCCAAGGAGTTCCTGACCGGCGACGGCGATCCGGGCGAGGGGCCCGGCCGCCTCGCCCTGACCGACCCCGAGGAGGAGGCCGAACTCGACGCCGAATGGCTGCTCGGCGTCCGGGCCGAGGCGCTGGACACCGCCGCCGGGGAGATCCGCCTCACCGGCGGCCGCGCGCTGCGCACCGACGGCGTCGTCATCGCCACCGGGGCGACCCCGAGGACGCTGCCCCTTCCGCGGCTGGACGGGGTGCACACCCTGCGCACCCTCGACGACGCGACCCGGCTCCGCGCCGCGCTGCGCGCGGGCGCCGCCCGGGTGGTGGTGATCGGCGCGGGCTTCATCGGCGCCGAAGTGGCCTCCTCCTGTGCCGCCCTCGGGCTCGATGTCACCGTTGTGGAGGCCGCGCCGCTGCCGCTGGTGCCCCAACTGGGCGAGGAGATGGCCCGGGTGTGCGCCGGGCTGCACGCGCGGGGCGGGGCCACCCTGCTGTGCGGCACCGGCGTCGCGGGCTTGCGCGGCAGCGTCCGGGTCACCGGCGTGGAACTCACCGACGGGCGCGTGCTGCCCGCCGATGTGGTGGTCGTCGGCGTCGGGGTGCGTCCCGTCACCGGCTGGCTGGAAGGCTCCGGTCTGGCCCTGGAGGACGGGGTGCGGTGCGACGAGGGCTGTGTCACCGCGCTGCCCAATGTCGTGGCCGTCGGGGACGTGGCCCGGCTGGCCCAGCCTGGCACCGCGCGCACCGTCCGGGCCGAGCACTGGACCAGCGGAATGCTGCAGGGCGCCGTGGCGGCCCGCAATCTGCTCGCCGGGGCCACCGTCGAACCCTTCGAGGCGCTGCCCTACTTCTGGTCCGACCAGTACGGCGCCCGTATCCAGTACGCCGGGCGGCGCGCATCGGGCGACACCGTCCGGATCGTCGAGGGCGCCCCGGCCGACGGGGGCGGCTTCCTCGCCGTCTACGAACGTGGCGGGATCTCCACCGCCGCCCTCGGCGTCGACCGGCCCAGGCCCTTTATGCGGCTGCGCCGCGAGCTGGCCCGCGCTCCGCAGCCGGCCGGGAGGTGACCGGCTCCGCCTCACCGGCCCGGCGGCGCTGCCGGCGCATCTCCCGGGCCGTGCTGCTGGGCCGGGACACCACTCCGTACCGCTGGCGCCAGACCTGCCGGGTCACCCATACGTCCAGCACGCCCCAGGTCGCCACCACCGTGCTCGCCACCGTGGCGAGCACGGTGGGGAAGGCGGACCATGAGCCGGCCAGCGTGCACAGGAGCGCGACCATCGTCTGAACCAGCGTCACGGCGATGATGATGACCGCCCGCACCGCCGCGGCGCGGACGGGATCGGGCAGCCGCCGCCTGCGCGCCGGCTCCTCGGTCCACAACGGCCGGGCCCCGTGTGCCGGGATGTCGCGATCCTTGTCCATCGCGTCCATGACGCTCCCACCCCTTTCCAAGGCTGCCCCGGTGCGGCCGAGTCAGATAGCGGGACTTGGGTTGTATGCCCCCCTAGTGTGCCCCTACGGATCACGAATGGCACCGACCCGGGGTTCCCCTGGGGAGGGGAAAACCAGCCAACCGCGGCCGAATGGCGGCATGCGGTGCCCGGGAGAAGAGCCCCGAGCGCGGGGGGTAAGTCGGGGAATCGCCCGACAACTCCTGATCACGCAGTGTAAGGAGTTCCCTGCATCAAGTGGACATGCCTTCGATATGTCCAACTGGCAGTAGTAGGCTCGCGCCGCTCGTTGTCGGAACTCGGAACACGGCCCCCGGAATTCGGGGTTGACGTTAGGGAGGCCATGCGCTTTCGCGGTAAGTCCATCCGCAGGAAGATCGTGGCGCTGTTGCTGGTGCCGCTCGTGTCGCTGACGGCGATATGGGCCTTCGCCACGGTGATCACCGGTCGCGAGGCGATCCAGCTGCTGGACGCGGCCGACATCATCGACAAGGCGGGCCGGCCGGCCGAGGACGCGGTGCACGCCGTCCAGAAGGAACGCCGCCAGACGCTCATCCTGTTGGCCGATCCGCGGCAGTCGGACGCCCTGCCCGTGCTCCACTCCCTGCAGCGCAAAACCGACCAGGCCATCGACAAGCTACGGGCCGCCGAGTCGGACGGCGATATGCACGGCAAGATGAACGACGACTCCGAGGAACAGCTCGACAACATCCTCAAGGCGGCCGACGGGCTGGACAGCCTGCGCCGCAAGGTCGAGGACGACGGCATTTCCTCGACCCAGGCATATGAGTATTACAACAAGCTCGTCGACCTCTGCTACACCTTCCGCAGCTCCCTCCACGCGGTGCCCGACACCGACCTCGACAAACAGGGCCGCGCGCTGGTCGCCATGATCCGCGCCCGGGAGGCGCTCTCCCGCGAGGACGCGCTGTACGTCTCGGCGCTGACGGCGCGCAAGATGACGATGTCGGACCTCCAGGCGATGTCCGACCTCATCGCCGAGCGCACCCTGCTCTACGAGATCAACCTGCCGATCCTCCCCGACTCCGAGCAGAAGGTCTTCGCCGACTACCGGCGCACCAACGCCGCCCCCGCCGCCCTCCGGGTGGCCGAGGGCAAGGTGCTCTCCTCGATGGACCCCACCACGGCCATCAGGGCCCTGGACCAGGAGCACTGGGAGGCCGCGGCCCACCCCGTCCTCAACGACTACGACCGGCTGGGCGACGAGGCCACCGACCGGCTCAAGCAGCGCATCGACCCGGTGGCCAGCAGCGTGTTGCTCAAGGCGGGGATCGCCGGCGTCCTCGGCCTGATCGCGCTCATCGTCTCGGTCTTCGTCTCGTTCCGGATCGGCCGCAGCCTGGTCCGCGATCTGTCCCGGCTGCGCAGGGACGCCCAGGAGGTCTCCAGCGTCCGGCTGCCGAGCGTGATGCGCCGCCTCGGCGCGGGCGAGCAGATCGACGTGGAGACCGAGGCGCCCCGGCTGGACTACGGCCCCGACGAGATGGGACAGGTCGGGCAGGCCCTCAACACCCTCCAGCGGGCCGCCGTCGAGGCCGCGGTCAAACAGGCCGAACTGCGCCAGGGCGTCTCCGAGGTCTTCGTCAACCTCGCCCGCCGCAGCCAGGTGCTGCTGCACCGTCAGCTCACCCTCCTGGACACGATGGAGCGGCGCACCGAGGACACCGACGAGCTCGCCGATCTGTTCCGCCTGGACCATATGACCACCCGTATGCGGCGGCACGCCGAGGGTCTGGTCATCCTCTCCGGCGCCGCCCCCTCCCGGCAGTGGCGCAAACCGATCCAGCTGATGGACGTCGTGCGCGCCGCCGTCGCCGAGGTGGAGGACTACGAGCGGATCGAGATCCGCCGGCTGCCCCGGATCGCGGCCGTCGGCCCGGCCGTCGGCGACCTCACCCACCTGATCGCCGAACTCCTGGAGAACGCGACCGTCTTCTCGCCGCCGCACACCGCCGTCCAGGTGCACGGCGAGCGGGTCGCCAAGGGCTTCACCCTGGAGATCCACGACCGCGGTCTGGGCATGACGCCGGACGCGCTGCTGGAGGCCAACCTCCGGCTCGCCGAGACCCCCGAGTTCCAGCTCTCCGACACCGACCGGCTCGGACTGTTCGTGGTCAGCCGGCTCGCCCAGCGGCAGGGGGTGCGGGTCTCGCTGCAGCCCTCCCCGTACGGCGGCACCACGGCCATCGTGCTCATCCCCTCCAACCTGCTCACCGACGAGGGCGGCCGGGGGGAGAGCGACGACCGCGACAGCGGCGACCGGGACACCGGCGGGCGGTTCGCCGACACCACGCGGCGCGGCGTGGGCGACGTCCGGCTCGGGCCCGTGGACGAGGCCGAGCAGGCCTCGCAGCTCGCCTCCCTCACCTCGTCCTTCGCACATGAGGGTCACGACGGCGCCGACGAGGACGAGGAAGTGGGCGGGATCTTCCGGGCCCGCGGCCTGAAGGCGCGTCAGTCCGCGCGCACCGGGCCCGCCCCGTCCACCGTCGAGCAGCATCAGCAGACTCCGGACGGCCCGGACCCGGCACCGGGCGGCGGCCCCGCGCCGTTGCCCCGCCGTGTCCCGCCGGTACTGGTCGCCGACCACGGCCGACCGGTCGAGGGCACGTCCGGCGGACGGCACACCCGTTCGCAGGGCCCGGGACAGCCGTCCTGGGCCGACCGCTCCGAACGCCAGGGCCAGGACCAGGCCCAGGGCCAGAACCAGGGCCCGCGGCGCACGGGGCCGGAGCGCAAGGGCCCGGAGCAGAGCCCGGTGCCCACCCAGCGGGCGGCCTCCGGCCTCCCCAAGCGGGTACGGCAGGCCAGCCTGGCCCCGCAGTTGAAGAACGACCCCGCACCCCCGGACGAGGCGGACAAAACCGCTGCCGAGATCGATCCCGAGCGCGAAGCCGAGCAGGCGAGGGCCACCATGGCCTCGCTCCAACGGGGTTGGCAGCGCGGTCGGCGGCAGTCGGCCACCGGATCCGGCGATGCGGGCGTCAGCCCGGGAACGACACATGAGGGGGACGGTCGATGACCGCATCGAACGCCGCAGCATCCAATGGCTCGCCCAATGGAACGGGCGAACTCAACTGGCTGCTCGATGAACTGGTCGGCAGAGTGGGCAGCATCCGCAAGGCGCTGGTGCTCTCCGGGGACGGGCTCGCCACCGGAGGCTCACGCGATCTGTCCCGGGAGGACGGTGAGCACCTGGCCGCCGTCGCCTCCGGCTTCCACAGCCTCGCCAAGGGCGTCGGCCGCCACTTCGACGTCGGCCGGGTCCGCCAGACCATCGTCGAACTCGACGACGCCTTCCTCTTCGTCACCGCGGCGGGCGACGGCAGCTGTCTCGCCGTCCTCGCCGACGCCGACTCCGATGTGGGCCAGATAGCATACGAGATGACGCTGCTGGTCAAACGGGTCGGCGTGCATCTGGGCTCGGCTCCGCGCTCCAGCGGGTGACGGAGGCCGGGGGAAGATGAGCGGAGACCCGGAAAGCGCCGCCCGGTGGTTCGACGACGCGGCGGGACCGGTGGTCAGACCGTATGCGATGACGCGGGGACGCACCCGCAGCGCCGCGGAGGAGAAGCTGGATCTGATCGCGGTCGTCGTCGCCGAGAGCGCGAACCACCGGTCCGTCGCCGACCAGACGCTGTCCCCGGAGCACATCGACATCGTCGAGCTGAGCCGGGACAGTCCGCAGTCCGTCGCCGAACTGGCGGCGGAGCTCGACCTTCCGATCGGCGTGATCCGTGTGCTCATCGGCGATCTGCTCCACGCCGCACTCGTCCGAGTGTCGCGGCCCGTACCTCCGGCGGAACTGCCGGACGAGAGGATTCTGCGCGAGGTGATCAATGGGCTACGGGCACTCTGACCTGGTCCGCCCGCATGTCGTCGAACCGGTCACGCTGAAGATACTGGTGGCGGGCGGCTTCGGGGTGGGCAAGACGACCCTGGTGGGGGCGGTCAGCGAGATCAGGCCGCTGCGCACCGAGGAACTGCTCACCGAGGCGGGCCGGCCGGTCGACGACATCGCGGGGGTGGAGTCCAAGACGACCACCACCGTCGCCATGGACTTCGGGCGCATCACGCTCCGCGAGGACCTGGTGCTGTATCTCTTCGGCACCCCGGGACAGGACCGCTTCTGGTTCCTGTGGGACGAGCTGGCCACCGGCGCGCTGGGCGCCGTGGTGCTGGCCGACACCCGCCGTCTCGAGGACTGCTTCGCCGCCATCGACTACTTCGAACGGCGGGACATCGCCTTCACCGTGGCGGTCAACTGCTTCCAGGGCGCCGACCGCTATCCGGAGGACTCGGTGCGCGACGCGCTGGACCTCGACCCGGGCACCCCGGTGGTCCTGTGCGACGCCCGGGAGCGCGAGTCGGTCAAGCATGTGCTGATCTCGGTGGTGGAGCACGCGATGCTGGCCACCGCCCCCCGGGGCTGACCGCGCGGCACGGCCCGTACCCCGCCGTCCGGGGTACGGGCCGCCGTTCGCGAGCGATGGCACCGTACGCGGCTCAGGAGCCCTCGGCCGGCTGCTCCTCCTTGTGCCAGCCGAAGCTGCGCTCCACCGCCATGCGCCAGTTGCCGTACTCGCGCGTCCTGTCCTCCTCGGACATCCCCGGGGTCCACTCGGTGTCCCGCTTCCAGTGGGCCCGCAGCTCGTCGAGGTCCTGCCAGGCGCCGGTGGCCAGCCCGGCCGCGTACGCCGCGCCCAGGCAGGTGGTCTCGGCGACCACCGGGCGGATCACCGGGACGCCCAGCACATCGGCCTGATGCTGCATCAGCAGGCCGTTCGCCGTCATTCCGCCGTCGACCTTGAGCGAGCTGATCCGCACCCCGGAGTCCTGGTACATCGCGTCGACCACCTCGCGCGTCTGCCAGCTGGTCGACTCCAGGACGGCACGGGCCAGATGCGCCTTGGTGACATAGCGGGTGAGGCCGGTGATCACACCTCGGGCGTCCGAGCGCCAGTACGGGGCGAACAGACCCGAGAAGGCCGGGACGATATACGCCCCGCCGTTGTCGTCCACGCTCGCGGCGAGCGGCTCGATCTCGTCGGCGGAGCGGATGATGCCCAGCTGATCGCGGAACCACTGCACCAGCGCCCCGGTGATCGCGATCGACCCCTCCAGGCAGTAGACGGGCCGCTCACCGCCGAGCTGGTAGCCCATCGTGGTCAGCAGCCCGCTCTTGGACGGCACCGGGCGGTCACCGGTGTTCAGGAGCAGGAAGCTGCCGGTGCCGTAGGTGTTCTTGGCCTCGCCGACGCCGTAGCAGGTCTGGCCGAAGACGGCGGCCTGCTGATCGCCGAGCGCGGAGGCCACCGGCACACCGGCCAGCTGCCCGACCGCCGTGCCGTACACCTCGGCGGAGGAGCGGATCTCCGGGAGCATCGCCTCGGGCAGGCCCATGGCGGCCAGGATCGAGGGGTCCCACTGGAGGGTCCGCAGATCCATCAGCAGGGTGCGTCCGGCGTTGGTGACATCGGTGACGTGCACTCCGCCGTCGGTGCCGCCGGTGAGGTTCCAGATCAGCCAGGAGTCGATGGTGCCGAAGGCGATCTCGCCCTGCTCGGCACGGTGGCGCAGCCCGGGGACGTTGTCCAGCAGCCAGGCGGCCTTGGGCCCGGAGAAGTAACTGGCGAGCGGCAGCCCGGTGGTGTCCCGGAAGCGGTCCTGGCCCACCTCGCCGCCGAGTTGGTCGCACAGTCCCGAGGTGCGGGTGTCCTGCCAGACGATCGCGTTGTGCACCGGTTTGCCGGTGCGGCGGTCCCACAGGACCGTCGTCTCGCGCTGGTTGGTGATGCCCAGCGCGGTCAGCTGGTCGGCCCGAAGCCCCGCCCTGGCCAGCGCACCGGCCACCACGGCCTGCACCTTGGCCCAGATCTCGGTGGCGTCGTGCTCGACCCAGCCGGGCTTGGGAAAGATCTGGCGGTGCTCGCGCTGGTCGACGGCGACGATGGCGCCGTCGCGGTCGAAGATGATGCAGCGGCTGGAGGTGGTGCCCTGGTCGATCGCGGCGACGTAGGTGTCCGTCGGATGCGGCATGGCGTCTCCTTCGGTCAGAAGGCTGCGTTGAAGACGAGACCCGCCAGCACGGCCCCGATCAGCGGGCCCACCACCGGGACCCAGGCATAACCCCAGTCGGAGGTCCCCTTGTTGGGGATGGGCAGCAGGGCGTGGGCGAGGCGGGGCCCGAGGTCGCGCGCCGGGTTGATGGCATAGCCGGTGGGCCCGCCCAGGGAGAGGCCGATGCCGACCACCAGGAACGCGACGAGCAGCACGGAGATGCCCGAGCCGAGGACCACGGTGCCGCCGCCGTCGGCGACCGGTCCGATCCCGATGCCGTCGACCTGGCCGAACGCGAGCAGCGGCAGCACCAGCGCGGCCGTCGCGATGATCTCGGTGACGAGGTTGGCCACCGGGTTCCGGATCTCCGGGACGGTGGAGAAGACCCCGAGCGTGGGAAGGGCGGTCTTCTCGTCCGCGTTGGCGGCGAACTGCGCGTAGTACAGCGCCCAGGCCAGCACCGCGCCGATCACGGCGCCGATCAGCTGCCCGAGGATGTAGAGCGGCACCTTGTCCCAGTCGCCGGTGTCCACGGCGACGCCCACGGTCACCGCCGGATTCAGATGGGCTCCGGACAGCGGGGCGGCGGTGTAGGCGCCCGCCATGACGCCGAAGCCCCAGCCGAAGGCGATGACGATCCACCCCGACGCCTTGGCCTTGGAGCCGTTCAGCGTGACGGCGGCGCACACGCCCGCCCCGAAGAGAATCAGTATCGCGGTGCCGATGACCTCACCGGTGAAGATGTCCCCATTGCTCATGTCGGCTCCTAGGACCTCGCCCGGGGCGGGTGGCCCCGGTCCTCCGTGCTGGGTCGTTTCGAGCGTGCGGGTGCATCGGAATCGCCCATGGGGGGTGAACGTCAGAAGAGCCTGCGCGCGGCGACGCCGACTGACACCGCAGCAGTGTTCACCGGTGGTCAGGGGGCGTCAAGGTGATGGACGGCAACGGTGTTCGTGACAACCGTAAGGACGTTGCCCCGGCACCGGCGCCCCCTCGGGCACCGCTCAGCGGACCGCGACGACCGATGAGCCGTGCCCGAACAGCCCCTGGTTCACGGTGATTCCGGCGCTCGCCCCCGCCACCTGCCGCTCGCCCGCCTGCCCGCGCAACTGCTGGGTCAGCTCGCATACCTGGGCGATGGCCTGCGCCGGAACCGCCTCCCCGAAGGACGCCAGCCCGCCGCTCGGGTTGACCGGAATCCGCCCGCCCAGCGCCGTCGCCCCCTCGCGCAGCAGCTTCGCGCCCTCCCCGGGCTCGCACAGCCCGAGGTCCTCGTACCACTCCAGCTCCAGGGCGGTGGACAGGTCGTACACCTCGGCCAGCGACAGATCCTCCGGCCCCAGCCCCGCCTCCTCGTACGCCGCCCGGGCGATGGAGGGCCGGAACGGATCGGACGCGGGGGAGCCCGGCGGGGCCGAGTCGGTGGCGATGTCCGGCAGATCCAGCGCGGTGCGCGGATGGCTGGGGGAGACGGAGGAGACCGCGCGGATCCGCACCGGGCGGCTCACCCCGAGCCGCCGCGCCGTCTCCATGCTGCCGAGCACCAGCGCCGCCGCCCCGTCGGAGGTCGCGCAGATGTCCAGCAGCCGCAGCGGATCGGCGACCACCGGGGACGCGGCGACCTCCTCGGCGGTGACGGGGGAGCGGTAGCGGGCGTACGGATTGGCGGCGCCGGCGGCCGCGTTCTTCACCTTCACCCGCGCGAAGTCCTCGGCCGTGTCGCCGTACATCGCCATCCGGCGGCGGGCCCAGAGCGCGAAATAGGCGGGGTTGGTGGCGCCCAGCACCCGGAAGCGCAGCCAGTCCGGATCGTCCGGCCGCTCACCGCCCGCCGGGGCGAAGAAGCCCTTGGGCGCCGCGTCGGAGCCCACCACCAGAACCGTGTCCGCCATACCGGCCAGGATCTGGGCGCGGGCGGTGTCGATGGCCCGCGCGCCGGACGCACAGGCCGCGTACACGCTGGTGACCCGGGCGCCCTGCCAGCCCAGCGCCCGGGCGAAGGTCGCGCCCGCGACCTGACCGGGATAGCCGCAGCGCACGGTGTTGGCACCCACCACGGACTGGATCGCGGACCACTCGAGCCCGGCGTCCGCGAGCGCGGCCCGCGCCGCCTTCGTGCCGTACTCCACGAAGCCGCGGCCCCACTTCCCCCACGGGTGCATCCCGGCGCCGAGCACCGCCACCTCACCGGTCATGACGCCTCCCCGGCGACCGGCCGCCAGTGCCAGGTGGTGAGGGTGCGCCCGCCCTCCTCGCCCAGCACCCCGGGCACCACCTCGACCTCCATCCCGACGGCCAGATCGGCCACGGTCACCCCGGGGGCGCCCTGCCCCAGCACCACCATCCGCTCGGCGGCCAGCTCCACGGCGATCAGGGTGTACGGCCGCCACTCGCCCTCGGGTCCTGACGGGTAGGGGACGGGCGGCCGGTAGCGGCCGTCGGTGTAGGACCACACCCGGCCGCGCCGGGACAGTGGCACCTCCGCCAGCTCGCTGCCCGCGCAGCCCGGGGCGCGGCAGAAGACGTCCTCCCGCGGGAAGTACACCGCCCCGCAGCCCCGGCAGCCCGTCCCCAGCAGCCGGAACTCCCCGCCCTCGGAGCTGAACCACCCGTCGACCACGGGCACACGCGTGGGGGACACGGCCCCTCCCGATACCTGGTAACTGACGATGTGTCAGAAGTGTGGCACGGGGACCGTAGCGCGCGTAACCCCGGTACAGTGACCGCGATCACGGTCCTGATCAGCCGAAGGGCGAGGGGAGCGGTCGGTGGCGGAGACGGAGACGGAAACGCAGACGCAGGCCCGGGCCACGACGCGGACCGGCACGGCCGTCCGGCTGGAGGCCGTCACCAAGGACTTCGGGACGGTGCGCGCGGTGGACGCCGTCGACCTCACCGTTCACGAGGGCGAGTTCTTCACCCTGCTCGGGCCCTCCGGCTCGGGGAAGACCACCCTGCTGCGCCTGATCGCGGGGTTCGAGCAGCCCACCGGCGGCCGTATCGAACTCGCCGGGGACGACGTCACCGCTACTCCCCCCAACCGCCGCGATGTGCACACCGTCTTCCAGGACTACGCGCTCTTCCCGCAGATGAGCGTCGAGCAGAACGTGGCCTACGCGCTGACCGTGCGCGGCGTCCGCAAGGCCGAGCGGCTCGCCCGTGCCCACGAGGCGCTGGCCACCGTACGGCTGGACGGCTTCGCCTCCCGCCGCCCCACCGAGCTCTCCGGCGGCCAGCGCCAGCGCGTCGCCCTCGCCCGTGCGCTCGTCGACCGGCCCGCCGTGCTGCTGCTCGACGAACCGCTCGGCGCGCTCGACCTGGCGCTCCGGCAGGAGATGCAGACCGAGCTCAAGGAGCTCCAGCGCACCACCGGCATCACCTTTCTCCTGGTGACCCATGACCAGGACGAGGCGCTGACCATGAGCGACCGCATCGCCGTGGTCCGCGACGGCCGCATCGAACAGACCGGTCCGCCGGTCGAGGTGTACGAACGCCCCGCCACCGCCTTCGTCGCGGGCTTCGTCGGCACCACCAACCTGCTGCGCGGGGAGGCCGCGGTCCGCGTCGTGGGCCGCCCCGGCACCTACTCCATCCGGCCCGAGCGGATCCTGCTCACCGACCCCGCCGAACCGTCCGCCCGGCAGTCCGCCGAAGTGCCCGCCCTGCAGTCCGCCGAACCGTCCGCCCGGCAGTCCGCCGACGGCCGCCGGACCGTCACCGGGCGCATCACCGATATCGTGCACGCCGGGGCGCACACCCGCTTCACCATCGTGCTTCCGCACGGCGACCGGCTCACCGTGCTCCGCCAGAACCTCACCGGACTCCCCGAATCCGCACGCCCGGGCGGCGAGATCGGGCTTTCCTGGGACGAACGGGATGCCTTCCCCGTACCGAGTTGACCTTGTCATTGCCGACGGCACCCTGGCGGGGGCATACCACCCGCCTGATACTGGCCGAGCCTCAAGTGCCAAGCGGGACGAGGAGGACCAGATGCGGAAACGGAAGACGTCTGCGTGGAGGTCCGCGGCCGCCATCTGCGCGCTGCTGCTGACCGCCGCCGGATGCGGTTCGGGAAACGACGACGACAAGGGCGGCCACGCACCCGACAAGCTCGGTAAGGGCGAAGGCAAGGTCAACATCATCGCCTGGGCCGGCTACGCCGAGGACGGCTCCAACGACCCCAAGGTCGACTGGGTCCACCCGTTCGAGAAGAAGACCGGCTGCCAGGTGAACACCAAGACGGCCGGCACCTCCGACGAGATGGTCTCGCTGATGAAGACCGGGCAGTACGACACGGTCTCCGCCTCCGGCGACGCCACCCTGCGCCTCATCGCCTCCGGCGACGCGGCCCCCGTCAACACCAAGCTGGTCCCGAACTACAAGGACATCTTCCCGGCCCTCAAACAGCAGCCGTTCAACTCCAAGGACGGCCGGATGTACGGCATTCCGCACGGCCGGGGCGCCAACCTCCTCATGTACCGCACCGACAAGGTCACCTCGGCGCCCGACTCCTGGCGCGCCGTCTTCGACGACGCCGCGCGGTACGACGGCCATGTCACGGCCTACGACTCGCCCATCTACATCGCCGACGCCGCGCTCTATCTGATGCACGCCAAGCCCTCGCTCGGCATCAAGAACCCCTACGCGCTCGACCAGAAGCAACTCGACGCGGCCGTGGCCCTGCTGAAGAAGCAGCACAAGGCGGTGGGGGAGTACTGGAGCGACTACCAGAAGGAGATTACCGCCTTCAAGGGCGGCGACAGCGTCATCGGCACCAGCTGGCAGGTCATCGCCAACCTCACCCAGGCCGAGAAGGCCCCGGTCAAGGCGGTGCTCCCCAAGGAGGGCGCCACCGGCTGGTCCGACACCTGGATGGTCTCCGCCAAGGCCGAGCACCCCAACTGCGCCTACAAGTGGCTCGACTGGATCGTCTCGCCCAAGGTCAACGCCCAGGTCGCCGAGTACTTCGGCGAGGCTCCGTCCAACCGTAAGGCGTGCGCCGAGACCGCCGCCCCCGACCACTGCGCGATCTTCCACGCGGACGACGAGAAGTACTTCCAGCGCGTCCACTTCTGGACCACGCCCATCAAGCAGTGCCTCGACGGCCGTAAGGACACCGACTGCACCGACTACGCCCAGTGGACCAGGGCCTGGACGGAGGTCAAGGGCTGAGATGCCCGCCGCGCCCACCCCAGGCTCGCGGCTGCGGCTGACCGCGCTCCTCGCCCCGCCCCTGCTCTGGCTGACCCTGGCCTATCTGGGCTCGCTCGCCATCCTGCTGCTGTCGGCCTTCTGGGCCACCGACTCCTTCACCTCCGATGTCGTCCGCACCTGGAACACCGACAACTTCCACGAGCTGCTGACCACCCCCGTCTACCGCACCATCGCCCTGCGCACCCTGTCCATCGCGGCCGCCGTCACCGTCGTCGACGCGCTCCTCGCCCTGCCCATGGCCTTCTTCATGGCACGGGTCGCGGGCGGGCGCTGGCGGCGGCCGCTGCTGGTCGCCGTCCTCACCCCGCTGTGGGCCGGCTATCTGGTCAAGGCGTACGCCTGGCGGGTCATGCTCGGCGAGGACGGCGTGGTGGGCGCCGCCCTCGCCCCGTTCGGGCTGCACGGACCCGGCTACGGCACCACCGCCGTCGTCATCGTGCTCGCCTACCTCTGGCTGCCCTACATGATCCTGCCGGTGTACGCGGCCCTCGAACGGCTCCCCGAGCGGATGCTGGAAGCCTCCGCCGACCTCGGCGCCGGCGCCTGGCGCACCCTGCGCTCCGTCGTCCTGCCCGCCGTACGTCCCGCCGTGCTCGCCGGATCCGTCTTCACCTTCTCGCTCAGCCTGGGCGACTACCTCACCGTGCAGATCGTGGGCGGCAAGACCCAGCTGCTGGGCAATGTCATCGCCTCGCAGGTCACCCTGGACCTGCCGATGGCCGCCGCGCTCTCGGCCGTACCCGTGGTCCTCATCGTCTGCTATCTGGCCGCCGTACGCCGTGCGGGCGCCCTCGACTCGCTCTAGCCGCTCCAGCGGCCCTATCGCTCCAGTCGCTCTATCGCCCCAGCCGCCCTATCGCTCCAGTCGCTCCAGGAGGTGGACAGATGCGCATCTCGCGCACCGCCCGGGTGGTCCTCGGCTGTGTCACCGCGGCCGGCCTCGCGATCGTCTACGTCCCGCTGCTGCTGGTGCTGCTCAACTCCGTCAACACCGACCGCTCCTTCGGCTGGCCGCCCAGCGGCCTCACCGGCCGCTGGTGGCGGGCCGCCCTGCACAGCGAGGGCGCCCGCCAGGCCCTGCTCACCTCGCTCAAGGCCGGCCTCGCCGCCACCGCGATCGCCCTGGTGCTCGGCACCCTGGCCGCGTACGCCGTCCACCGCCACCGCTTCTTCGGACGGCGGACCGTGTCCTTCCTGCTCGTCCTGCCCATCGCGCTGCCCGGCATCGTCAGCGGCATCGCCCTCAACGCCGCCTTTCGCACCGTCCTCGACCCGATCGGCATCGGCTTCGGCCTGTTCACGGTGGTCGTCGGGCACGCCACCTTCTGCGTCGTCATCGTCTTCAACAACATCGGCGCCCGGCTGCGCCGTATCGCGCCCTCGCTGGCCGAGGCGTCCGCGGACCTCGGGGCGCGCCCCTGGCAGACCTTCCGGTACGTCACCTTCCCCGCCATGCGCTCGGCGCTCTTCGCGGGCGGACTGCTGGCCTTCGCGCTCTCCTTCGACGAGATCGTCGTCACGACCTTCACCGCCGGGCCCGGCACCCGCACCCTGCCCATCTGGATCTACGAGAACCTGGCCCGACCCCACCAGGCCCCCGTCGTCAACGTCGTCGCCGCGCTCCTCATCCTGGCGTCCGTGATCCCCGTCCACATCGCCCAGCGGCTGTCCTCGGACACCGCCGGGGGACGGCTGTGAGGCTCAGCCGGTCAACGAGCGGCGCGAGACCGGAAAGTCGAAGTAGGTGTCCGGGAACAGCTCCGGCTTGTAGGTGTAGTGCCACCACTCCTCGGCCAGATTGACGAACCCGAGCTTCTCCAACGTGCCCTTGAGCAGCAGCCGGTTGGCCCGCTGCACGCCCTTGATCCGCGGATCGAGTGTGTGCGAGAGCGTGTCGAAGCAGTCGTACCCGGTCCCCATGTCCACCGAGTTGTCCGGGAAGCGGTCCTTCTTGGCCGCGTAGCACGGCACCAGCTTCTCGCCCGGCACATAGGGCCGGGTGGGCAGCGCGGGCAGCCGCACGATCGTCAGGTCCATGGTGCTGCCCCGGCTGTGCCCCGACTTCTCGGCGATATAGCCGTCCTCGAACAGCCGGGTCTTGTCGACCTCCGGATAGAACTCGCCCTTCATCCGCTGGTCGCCGAGGTCCTTGGCCCACTCCACGAAGTCGTTCACCGCGCGCTGCGGCCGATAGCAGTCGTACACCTTCAACGTGTAGCCGCGCTCCAGGAGTTGCCCCTGTGCCCGGTGCAGCGCCTCGGCGGCCGGGCGGGTCAGGATGCACATCGGCCGGCGGTAACCGTCCACGGGATCGCCGGTGAAGTTGTGCGGCGTGAAGTAGCGGATCTCCTGCAGGATCGTCGGATCGATGTCGCCGAGGGCCACGAACTCCTTCGGAGCCTTCGGCTCCGGCTTCGCCTGCGCCGGAGCGGACGGGGCGACGGCCAACAGAGCGGCAACGGGCAGGGCGAGCGCACGCAGCGCGACGGCGAGTCTTGGCATGCCCATCACTTATCCCACCCCCCGAAGCGAAAACAAGCCCACGGCCACAAGCCCGCCCTCGGGGGGATCCGCCGCTGCCCACGGCGCTGGGCCTCCGCGCGGATCGCCCGCGCCCCCTCAACTCGTCCGACGCGCCGCCTTGCCCTCCTCCGCCGGTGCCTCACCCCGTATCCGTACCGGATATCCCACCTCGCCACCGCCCTCCCGCTCGATCGTCAGCACACCGTCCCGCAGCCGGGTGGCGAACCGGAGCAGCTCCGGCTTCTCCCAGCCGTCGCCGGTCTCCACGGCCAGCGTGCCCGCCCCCACGCCCTTACGGCCCTGACACGGTGTCCACACCTCCAGCTCCACCCCACCGTCCGCCCCTGCCACCGGGACCACCGAACCGGCCCGGGCCAGTACCGGGATGCCCGACAGCGGCGCGTCCAGGACCACGTGGCCCGGGCCGTCGTGGGCCCGGCCGGTCACCGTGTCGTACCAGCGGCCGCGCGGCAGCCGCACCGGGCGCCGGCGGGCGCCCTCCTCCAGCACCGGCGCCACCAGCAGGGCGTCGCCCAGCAGAAAGGCGTCCTCGCAGTCGCGCAGCGCGCGGTCCTTGGGCGTCCGCCACCACATGGGGCGCACGTAGGGGGCGCCGGTGCGCGCGGCCAGCTGCGCCAGTGTCGTGAAGTAGGGCATCAGCCGCTGCCGTTCGCGCAGTGCCGCCGCCGCGTGTTCCAGTACCTCCGAGCCGAACTCCCACGGCTCCCGCCGCCCCGCCGAGATCGCCGAATGGGTGCGGAACAACGGCAGATACGCGCCCAGCTGGAACCAGCGCAGATACAGCTCCGGCGACGGAAAGCCGGTGAAACCGCCGATGTCGGGACCCGAATACGGCACCCCGGACAGGCCCAGTCCGATCACCAGCGACAGCGAGGCCCGCAGCCCCGCCCAGCCCGTGGCCACATCGCCGGACCAGCTGCCCCCGTACCGCTGCAGCCCGGCCCACCCCGAGCGCGAGAAGAGGAACGGCCGCTCGTCGGGGCGCAGTTCGCACAGCCCCTCGTAGCCGGACCGCGCCATCGCCAGCGCGTAGACGTTGTGCGCCTCGCGGTGGTCGCCGCCGCGGCCCTCCAGGGCGTGCCGGGCCGAGCGTGGCAGGGTCGTCTCCCCGAAGGCGGCGAACGACACCGGCTCGTTCATGTCGTGCCACACCCCGGAGAAGCCCTGCGCCAGCCGCTCCGCGTACAGCCCGCCCCACCACTTGCGCACCCGCGGATCGGTGAAGTCGGGGAAGACCGATTCGCCCGGCCACACCACTCCGCGCACCTCACGGCCCCGGGTGTCGCGTACGAAGACGTCCTCCGCCGCCCCGCTCGCGTACACCGCGTTGCCCGGCTCCGCCTTCACCGCGGGGTCGACGATCGACACCAGCCGCACCCCGTCCTCGAGCAGCTCGGCGGCGAGCCCCGGCAGATCGGGAAAGCGCGCGCCGTCCACCGTGAACACCCGGTGGCCGACGAAGTGGTCGATGTCCAGATGCAGCGCCGACAGCGGCAGATCCCGCTCCCGATAGCCCGCCACCACCCGCCGGACCTCCTCCGCGTCGCGGAACCCCCAGCGCGCGTGATGGTGGCCGAGCGCCCACCGCGGCGGAACGGCCGGGGCGCCCGTCAGCGCCGTCCAGCCGTGCAGCACCCGCGCCGGGGTGCCCACGATCACCCAGTAGCGCAGCGGGCCGCCCTCCATCCGCGTCCGGCAGCCGCCGGGCCGGTCGTGGCCCGAACCCGCGCCCTCCTCGCCCTCCCGCAGGGTGACCGAGCCGTCCCAGGAGTTGTCGTGGAACACCAGATGGGTGCCCGCGTCGGCCACCACCAGCTGCACCGGCATGGTCAGATACAGCGGATCGTCGCCCGGCCCGAAGCTGCCGCCCGGATCGGTGTTCCACAGCCGGTACACCCCGTCCCGCAGCCGCGGCCCCGACGCCCGGCCGCCGAGCCCGAAGAACCGTGCGTCCGCCGCCACTTCGGACCGCTGCAGCCAGCGCGCGCCCTCCCCGCCCACCCCCGCACCCGGCTCCGCGGGCCCCGGCGCCCCGGCCGGCTCCCACCAGCGCGGCGGCAGATCCCGCCGCAGCACCACCCCGCCCGGGGTGCGCACCTCCACCGTGCCGGTCCGCGACACCATCACCGTCACCCGCTCGGACACCACCCGCCAGCCGCCCCCGGTGTCCGGCTCCAGCTCCGCCCGCTCGTCCGCCTCCGGACACGGCCCGTCCAGCGCGTACGACGGCTCCGGCTCGGCCCCGTCCCAGCCGCAGAACACCGCGCCACCCGTGGTCACCCGCACCCGCAGCGAGGACCTGGCGAACCGCACCACCCCGCCACCCGGCTCCGGATCGGCCCCCTCCACCTCACCCGGCACCCGGGCCAGCTCGGTGCCCCGGCGGGGCAGCCCGACCGCGTCGGCACGCCGACGCCGCCACGCCGAGCGCAGTGACCGCAGCCCCTGCGCCGTGCAGATCACCTTCACCGACCGCACCAGCTTCTCCGACCGCACCAGGTCACGCGCATCCATACTGATCAGCCTGCCATTGCCGAGACCCGGCAGAGATATGGTTCAACTGCCGTTCACCTGTGGTCCTCCCACATGATCCCGCCCTGTGATGTGGAGTGGCGCCCCTGGTGTCGGAGTCGATCACATGGCATCGTCCTGACCGGACGCATACGAGGCGGATGCACCACCCATGGACACATCCGACGCGGACAGCCCGGGAGCCGACAGCCATGACCACCGCAGCCCACTCCGACCACCGGCCACAGCCCCTGTGGCAGCCCGGCGCGGACCGGATCGCCCGGTCCCGGCTGACCGCCTTCCACGCCTGGGCGGCCGAGCGTCACGGCGCGCCCGCCCCCAGCAAGGACGACCCGGCCGCGGGCTACGCCGCACTGCACCGCTGGTCGGTGGAGGAGCTGGAGACCTTCTGGCAGGCCCTCGCCGAATGGTTCGAGGTGCGCTTCACCACCCCGTACGAGCGGGTGCTCGCCGACGCCACCATGCCCGGCGCCCGCTGGTTCCCCGGCGCCACCCTCAACTACGCCGAGCACGCCCTGCGCGCCGCCGAGGACCCCGCCCGCGCGGACGAGCCCGCGCTGCTCCACGTCGACGAGGCCAATGACCCGCGCCCGGTCAGCTGGGCCGAACTGCGTGGCCAGGTCGGCGCCGTCGCCGCCGAGCTGCGCCGCCTCGGCGTCCGCCCGGGCGACCGGGTCAGCGGCTATGTCCCCAACATCCCCCAGGCCACCGTCGCCCTCCTGGCCACCGCCGCCGTCGGCGCCGTATGGACCTCCTGCGCCCCCGACTTCGGCGCCCGCAGCGTCCTGGACCGCTTCCAGCAGGTCGAACCGGTGGTGCTCTTCACCATCGACGGCTACCGCTATGGCGGAAAGACCCACGACCGTACCGCGACCGTGGCCGAACTCCGCGCCGAGCTGCCCAGCCTGCGCGCCGTCGTCCACATCCCGCTGCTGGACACCCCCGCCCCCGAGGGCGCGTTGGTCTGGGACGACGTCGTGCGCGAACCGGTGGAGCCGGTCTTCGAGCCGCTGCCCTTCGACCACCCCCTGTGGGTGCTCTACTCCTCCGGCACCACCGGCCTGCCCAAGGCGATCGTCCAGTCCCAGGGCGGCATCCTGCTCGAACACCTCAAGCAGCTCGGCCTCCACTGCGACCTCGGCCCCGGCGCCCGCTTCTTCTGGTACACCTCCACCGGCTGGATGATGTGGAACTTCCTGGTGTCCGGGCTGCTGGTCGGCGCCACCGTGGTCCTCTACGACGGCAGCCCTGGCTATCCGGACACCGCCGCCCAGTGGCGCGTCGCCGAGCGCACCGGGACCACGCTCTACGGCACCTCCGCCGCCTACGTCATGGCCTGCCGCAAGGCCGATGTCCACCCCGGCCGCGACTTCGACCTCTCCCGGGTCACCTGCGTCGCCACCACCGGCTCCCCGCTGCCGCCCGACGGCTTCCGGTGGATCCACGACGAGGTGGCCGAGGACATGTGGATCGCCTCCGTCAGCGGCGGCACCGATGTCTGCAGCTGCTTCGCGGGCGCCGTGCCCACCCTCCCCGTCTACATCGGCGAACTGCAGGCCCCCGGCCTCGGCACCGACCTCCAGGCCTGGGACCCCCAGGGCGAACCGGTGGTCGACGAGGTCGGCGAGCTCATCGTGGCCCGCCCCATGCCGTCGATGCCGGTCCGCTTCTGGAACGACCCCGACGGCAGCCGCTACCGCGACAGCTACTTCGAGATGTTCCCCGGCGCATGGCGCCACGGCGACTGGATCACCCTGACCTCCCGCGGCACCGTGGTCATCCACGGCCGCTCCGACTCCACCCTCAACCGCCAGGGCGTCCGCATGGGCTCCGCCGACATCTACGAGGCCGTCGAACGGCTCCCGGAGATCCGCGAATCCCTCGTCATCGGCGTCGAACAACCCGACGGCGGCTACTGGATGCCGCTCTTCGTCCACCTCGCCCCCGGCGCCACCCTCGACGAGGACCTGCTGACCCGCATCAAGACCACCATCCGCACCCAGCTCTCCCCACGCCACGTCCCGGACGAGATCATCGAGGTCCCCGGCGTCCCCCACACCCTGACCGGCAAACGCATCGAGGTCCCGGTCAAGCGCCTCCTCCAGGGCACCTCCCTGGACAAGGCGGTCAACCCGGGCTCGGTGGACGACGTGGAGCTGCTGCGGTACTACGAGCGCCTGGCGGAGGAGAAGCGAGGCTTGGCCGGCGCTTGAGAGGAGCAAGCCCGGGGCGGAGCCGCACCCCAGCCTCTCTGCACCCTCCAGCCCGTCCTCTCTGGACCCTCCAGCCCGTGCGATCTTCCAGCCCCTCCGGCACGTCCGCGCCCGCAGCCTGTCCGCCCACCCTCAGCCCCTCCGCCTCCCCAGATCCCCAGCCCCTCCGGCCCCCCACTCCCAGCCCCTCCGCCCCCCAGACCCCCACCCCCTCCGGCCCCCACTCCCAGCCCCTCCGGCGTTTGAGGAGCGGGGTCCAGGGGCGGAGCCCCGGCGGGGGTCCGGGGGCGGAGCCCCCGAAACGGGGTCTGGGGCGCAGCCCCAGCGGGGCCCGGGGCAGCGCCCCGGTTCGGGAAGGGGCGGGGTGGGGAAAACCCCCGCCTACCCCCCATACGTGGCCTGCGCCTCCCCCAACACCCCCGCCAAATCTCCCGCCAAACCCTCCGCGTCCCCCACCCCCAACCCCGCCGTAGTAATCCGCACCCCCGCCCCCGCACCCAGCCGAAACCTCGCACCGGCCGCCACCCACCACCCCCGCGTCCGCAACCCGTTCACGACCGCCGCCTCATCCCGCACCGGCACCCACACATTCATCCCGCTCGCCCCATGCGCGGCGACCCCCCGAGCCGACAGCTCGGCCAGCAGGGCCTCACGCCGCCGCGCGTAGGCGGACCGCGCCGCGGCCACCAGGCCCTGCGTCTCCGGGTCGGTCATCAGCCGGGCCACCGTCTCCTGCAGCACATGGCTGACCCAGCCCGAGGTCAGCACCATCCGGCCGTCATGCCGCGCCAGCGTCGTACGGTCGCAGGCGAGCGCACCCCACCGCAGGTCCGTCCCCAGGTGCTTGGAGACCGTGCGCACCTGCGCCCAGCGCTCCAGGCCACCCGCCGTAAGGCTGTGCAGCGGCACCCCCGCGATATCCGCCGCATGATCGTCCTCGATCACCAGCACCTCACCCGCCGCCTCGCCCAAAACCGCCAGCAGCGCATCCCGCCGCCCCGCCGAGAACCAGCCGCCGTAAGGGTTCTGCCCGCGCGGGCTGCAGATCAGCGCACGCGCCCCGGACCGCAGCGCCGCCCGCAGCGCGTCCGGCCGGATCCCCTCGTCGTCCACGGCCACCGGCACGGTCCGCAGCCCCAGCGCCGGGACGAGGTCCAGCAGATGGTGGTAGCCGGGGTCCTCCATCGCCACCGCGTCACCCGGCCTGAGCTCGACCGACAGCAGCCGGGCCACGCAGTCCAGCGCGCCATGGGCGAACGTGAGGTGCTCGGCCGGCACGCCATCGCGCTCGTACCAGGCGCGGGCCAGCTCCTCCAGACCGGGCAGCCGGGGCTGGGCGCGGTGCGACCGGACTCCGGGGGAGAGGCGGGCGGCCGGCAGCAGCGCGGGGAGGAAGGCCGGATCGGGGTGACCGCCCGCCAGATCGCGCACCCCCTCCGGCACCGGCGGCGGGCGCCGCGAGGCGACCGCGGGCGTCGGGGCGACCACCGTGCCGCCCCGCCCGTGGGTCACCACGATCCCGCGCCGTCGCAGCTCCTTGTAGGCGGTCGCGACGGTGCCGGGGCTGACGCCCAGCCGCTCGGCCAGCCGGCGCACCGGAGGCAGTGCGGTGCCGGGCGCCAACGCCCCCTCCACCACGCCCTGTTCGACGGACGCGGCAATCCCCTTGGCCGAGGCACCGGTGATCTCATATTGTGTCGCCACAGAAAACATTCTGTATCAATACAAAATCGAATGTCAAGGGGGACCAGGGTGGGCAAGCCAACGTGGCGCACCGCGCTGAGCGACCGCATCCCCGGCGGCCGGGACGGCCGGCGCATGCTGACCGTCACCTTCGTCGACCGGATCGGCTCGGGCCTGTGGGGCGCGACCGCGACGCTCTACTTCACCTACGCCGCCGGGCTCAGCACAGCCGAAATCGGCGTACTGCTCGCCGTGTCAGGGAGCGTGGGCATCGCCGGCCCACCCCTCGGCGGCCTCTTCGCCGACCGCGTACCGCTGCGCCCGCTGCTGATCATCGTCCAACTGGTCCGCGCCGTCGCCTCACTCGCCCTCCTCACCACCACCGACCTCGGGCTCCTGCTCGCCATCACCTCGGTGGGCAGCATCGGCGACCGCGCGGCCTCCGTACTGACCAAGCTGTACGCGACCCGCGTAGCGGGCCCCGACCGCGTCCGCTACCAGGCCATCAGCCGCACCGCCATGAACGTGGGCTGGGCCGTCGGCGGCCTCGCGGCGGCAGCGGCACTCACCGGCGGTACGGTCACCGTCTACCGCTGGCTCCTCATCGGCGACGCGCTCTCCTTCCTCGCCTCCGCGCTGTTCACCCTCGGCTGCGCCGAACCGCCCCCGGCCGCCCGCGTAGCGGCCAAGTCCACTCCCGCGCCAGGGGAATCCGCAGAACCCACGCCCGACGCCACCGCACCCGGCGAACCCACGCCGCACGACTCCGCACCAAGCGAATCAGCACCGAGCCAATCCGCACCCAGCAACTCCGCATCCGCACCCGGGAAAACCACCGCCCCCAACCCCTGGCGCGACCGCCGCTATCTCACCTACACCGCCAGCGAGGCCGTCCTCTTCCTCGACGACTCCGTCTTCAAGATCGGTCTGCCGCTGTGGGCCGTGACGGCCACCAGCGCACCGCATCAACTCGTCCCCCTGCTGCTCGTTCTCAACAACGTGCTCGTGGTGCTCTTCCAGGTCCCGTTCGCCCGCTTCGGCGCCACCCCGCACACCGCACGCGCCTCGCTGTGGCCGCTGGCCGGCGCGTTCCTCCTCGGCGGGGCGGCGCTGGCCGCCTCGACCGTGGGCGCGCCCTGGCTCGCGGCCGTCACGCTGGTGCTGGCCGCCACCGCCTTCACCGTCGCGGAGATGCTGCACGCCACGATCTCCTGGGAGCTGTCCGTCGTCCTCGCCCCGCCCGCCGCGCAGGGTGCCTACCTCGGCGTGCACGGCCTGGCCCAGGCCGTCCAGCGCAGCGTGGGACCACTCGCGGTGACGGCGGCGATCGCGGCGGGCCCCCTCGGCTGGCTCGGCCTCGGCGCCGGACTGGCAGCGATGTGCGGCGCACAGCGCCACCTGGTACGGGACCGCGGCGACGAGGCGTTGTCAGTGGCCCCGGTTACGGTGAGTGAGCACTGAACATCCGCGCTGAGGGGGAGTCATGGCGCACACCGGACAGCGGAGCGAGGACTGGGGCCGCCCCGGCAGTCACCGGGGCGAGCACGGGAAACCGAAGCCGCATCCGAAGACGACGAAGCCGAAGACGACGAAGCCGAAGACAGCGAAGACGAATACGAGGACCCGGCACCGGACGAGGAGCCAGACCGCCCGCCGCGCCCTGCGCAGAGAGGTGCCCAGCACGGTGGCCCTGCTCGCCGACGAGCGGGACTTCGCGGCCATGCGGCACTACGCATCGTTCGCCTTCGACGACCACGGCGCGTATCTACGGCAGATGGAAGGGCTGCTGAAGGCGCTGGCGGCCAAGGGAGTCCACACCACCGTCGCCCTGTTCGACCCCGTCGCCTACGAGGAGTTCTGCGCGGACACCCGGCTCGACCCGGACACCCCCGCGAGCCGCACTCGCTATACGGCGGAGCTGGCCGCCGCGGGCGGCACCGTCACCTATGAGGGCCAGCCGATCGACCGCCTGGTCCCACGCCTCATCGGGGTGGCCGATGAGCAGGCCACCTGGGAGTACGCCACGGCGCTGCTCTCCCGCGCCGGCCACCGCGGGGAGTGCCGCGACGACACCACCGCCCGCGCCGCGTTCGACCGCGCCGGGGCCGCCTTGCGCAAGGTCGTCGAGGCGGTCGGGCCAGGCGTCCACCATCTGGTCTGCAGCGTCCCGGCGGACGGCACCTCGCTGGTCGCCGTGCTCCACGCCGACGCCGGGGAAGCGGGCCCGCCGAAGCTGCCCGAGCCCTCGGGGCTGGTCTTCCGCACCGTCCTGGCCTGCGGGTTCGCCCTGCGCAGCGCCGGCGGTCTGGTGCTGCGCACCATCGTCGCGGACGCCCCCGAGACGGTTCGCGGCTGGGCGCTGCACGACGGCTGGCTGCGCCCGCTGAGCGAGGCGGAGGTGTTCACCGCGTACTGCACCGACGCCGAGACCGGTGAGCCCATCCCTCCGGAGCACGGCGTCGAATACCGGGCGGGCATCCCGTTCGGCGGCCCGGAATGACCGAAGGCGTCCCGCCACACGGCGGGACGCCTTCACCAGAAGCTCACCGGCTCACGGTCAGGAGCTCACCCGGCTCATTCGCCGGACAGCACCGCCTGCGCCGCCCGGCGGGCATCCTCGGCGGTGTCCGCCGCGCGCGCCGCGGACGCGGCACGCTCGCACTGCGCGAGCGTGTGCTTGGCCAGCGTCGCGCGCACATACGGAAGGGAGGCCGCACCCATGGAGAGGCTGGTGACGCCCAGACCGGCCAGCACACACGCCAGCAGCGGATCGGAGGCGGCCTCACCGCAGACCCCACAGCTCTTGCCCTCGGCCTGCGCGGCCTCCGCCGACGCCGCCACCAGGTCGAGCAGCGCGGGCTGCCACGGATCCTGCAGCCGCGAGACCGCACCCACCTGACGGTCGGCCGCGAAGGTGTACTGCGCCAGGTCGTTGGTGCCCAGCGACAGGAACTCGACCTCCTGAAGGATCGAGCGCGCCCGCAGCGCGGCGGACGGAATCTCCACCATCGCGCCGAACTTGGCCCGCAGCCCCGCCTCACGGCACGCGTCCGCGAACGCCTTGGCATCCAGCCGGTCGGCCACCATCGGGGCCATGACCTCGAGATAGACCGGCAGCCCCTCCGACGCCTTGGCCAGCGCCGTGAGCTGTGTCCGCAGCACCTCGGGGTGGTCCAGCAGGGTACGCAGACCGCGCACACCCAGCGCCGGGTTGGGCTCATCGGCCGGGGTGAGGAAGTCCAGCGGCTTGTCCGCGCCCGCGTCCAGGACCCGCACCACCACCCGGCCCTCGGGGAACGCCTCCAGCACCTGGCGGTACGCCTCGACCTGCTTCTCCTCCGACGGCGCCTGGGTGCTGTCGTCGAGGAAGAGGAACTCGGTGCGGAACAGCCCCACACCCTCGGCGCCCGCCTCGACCGCCGCCGGCACATCGGCCGGTCCGCCGACGTTCGCCAGCAGCGGCACCTTGTGCCCGTCCGACGTCGCGCCCGGACCGGAGGAGGCGGCCAGCGCGGCCCGGCGCTCCTCGGCGGCCCGGGTCAGCTCGGCCCGCTTCTCCTCGCTCGGGGACACGAAGATCTCACCCGTGCTGCCGTCCACGGCGATCAGGGTTCCCTCGACCAGATCCCCGGCACCGGGCAGCGCGACCACGGCCGGCACTCCCAGGGCACGGGCGAGGATCGCGCTGTGGCTCGTCGGCCCGCCCTCCTCGGTCACGAACCCCAGCACCAGCGTCGGGTCGAGCAGCGCGGTGTCGGCGGGGGCGAGGTCCCGCGCGATCAGCACATACGGCTCATCACTGTCCGGCACACCCGGCATCGGCACACCCAGCAGCCGCGCCACGATCCGGTTCCGCACATCATCGAGGTCGGCCACCCGGCCCGCCAGATAGTCACCGGCCCCCGCGAGCAACGCCCGGTAGGCGGCGAAGGCGTCGTACACCGCGCGCTCGGCGGTGCTGCCCACGGCGATACGCCGCTCGACGTCGGCCATCAGCTCCGGGTCCTGCGCCATCATGGCCTGCGCCTCGAGCACGGCCTGGGCCTCGCCGCCCGCCAGATTGCCACGCGCGACCAGATCGGCCGCCACGGCCTCCACGGCCTGGCGCGCCCGCCCCTGCTCACGCGGCGCCTCATCGGCCGGAATCTGCCTCGCCGGCGGCTCCAGGACCGCCGTCCCCATATGGCGCACCTCGCCGATGGCCACCCCGTGGCTCACGCCGACGCCTCGCAGCGTTGTCTCCATGTCACCCGTCCCCGGTCGATACGGCGGAACCCCGCCATGGTGGATGTCGTACCAGCAGTGCGCGCCGCACGGCTCCGGTCCCCACCGGCCGCCGAGCGTACGCGCGGCTCACCAGTTGAAGAGCGTGTCGCCCGGCTTCACGTCGACGTCCTGCTTGACGTCGGACAGGGCATCGGCGGTGGCCTCGAGCGCCACGATCGGGCAGATCGGCGACTTGCCCGCGGCCACGGCGGTGGCCGGGTCCCAGCGCACGATCGCGTCGCCCCGCTTGACGGTGTCCCCCTTGTTGATGAGCACCTCGAAGCCCTCACCGTTCAATTGCACCGTGTCGATGCCGAGGTGGGTGAGCACACCGTGCCCCTCCCCGTCCACGACGACGAACGCGTGCGGGTGCAGAGAGACGACGATGCCGTCGACCGGAGCCACGGCCACAAAGGGCTCGAGCACCGGGTCGATCGCCGTGCCCGGACCGACCATGGCGCCGGAGAACACCGGATCGGGAACCGCTTCGAGTCCGATCACGCGGCCGGTGACCGGTGAGGTCACGCTGGTCATGGGGCCTCCCGGGGTGAAGAATCATCACGCGCCGTCACCGTCTGTCCAGGACAGCGCACTGCCCAGAAGAGTAAGTCATAGGAACTTCGGATTCCGCACACGTGGCGCTGGCAGAGTGGACGCTCGGGCCTGGAATCGATTTGCCACGGCCGCGCGGGGCGCTGTACTGTCGTAGCCCTGCCCACCGGATGAAGCACTGCGGTCATCTGCGTGTACATCCAGGTTCAGGGCGGCGCCATCAGCTACTTGATCCAAATCTCGGATCCGCTTTCGCATGCCTTGCGAAAGACACCGGTTCGGAGAGCGGGAAATGGTCTGATAGCGTGTGAAACACCGAAGGGAAGCGCCCGGAGAAACCGGTGAAACGGTTTCGAAGGAAGCGTCCGTTCCTTGAGAACTCAACAGCGTGCCAAAAGTCAACGCCAGATATGTTGATAACCCCGTCCATCTCGGACGAGGTTCCTTTGGAAAATACACAGCGAGGACGCTGTGAGCGGACTGGATTATTCCTCCGGTCTGCTCCGCTCTCGTGGCTGTGTCACCGGGATATCCCGGAAGCATTCACGGAGAGTTTGATCCTGGCTCAGGACGAACGCTGGCGGCGTGCTTAACACATGCAAGTCGAACGATGAACCGGTTTCGGCCGGGGATTAGTGGCGAACGGGTGAGTAACACGTGGGCAATCTGCCCTGCACTCTGGGACAAGCCCTGGAAACGGGGTCTAATACCGGATACGACACGCTCCCGCATGGGATGCGTGTGGAAAGCTCCGGCGGTGCAGGATGAGCCCGCGGCCTATCAGCTTGTTGGTGGGGTGATGGCCTACCAAGGCGACGACGGGTAGCCGGCCTGAGAGGGCGACCGGCCACACTGGGACTGAGACACGGCCCAGACTCCTACGGGAGGCAGCAGTGGGGAATATTGCACAATGGGCGAAAGCCTGATGCAGCGACGCCGCGTGAGGGATGACGGCCTTCGGGTTGTAAACCTCTTTCAGCAGGGAAGAAGCGAGAGTGACGGTACCTGCAGAAGAAGCGCCGGCTAACTACGTGCCAGCAGCCGCGGTAATACGTAGGGCGCAAGCGTTGTCCGGAATTATTGGGCGTAAAGAGCTCGTAGGCGGCTTGTCGCGTCGGATGTGAAAGCCCGGGGCTTAACTCCGGGTCTGCATTCGATACGGGCAGGCTAGAGTTCGGTAGGGGAGATCGGAATTCCTGGTGTAGCGGTGAAATGCGCAGATATCAGGAGGAACACCGGTGGCGAAGGCGGATCTCTGGGCCGATACTGACGCTGAGGAGCGAAAGCGTGGGGAGCGAACAGGATTAGATACCCTGGTAGTCCACGCCGTAAACGTTGGGAACTAGGTGTGGGCGACATTCCACGTCGTCCGCGCCGCAGCTAACGCATTAAGTTCCCCGCCTGGGGAGTACGGCCGCAAGGCTAAAACTCAAAGGAATTGACGGGGGCCCGCACAAGCGGCGGAGCATGTGGCTTAATTCGACGCAACGCGAAGAACCTTACCAAGGCTTGACATACACCGGAAACCTCTGGAGACAGAGGCCCCCTTGTGGTCGGTGTACAGGTGGTGCATGGCTGTCGTCAGCTCGTGTCGTGAGATGTTGGGTTAAGTCCCGCAACGAGCGCAACCCTTGTTCTGTGTTGCCAGCATGCCTTTCGGGGTGATGGGGACTCACAGGAGACTGCCGGGGTCAACTCGGAGGAAGGTGGGGACGACGTCAAGTCATCATGCCCCTTATGTCTTGGGCTGCACACGTGCTACAATGGCCGGTACAATGAGCTGCGAAGCCGTGAGGTGGAGCGAATCTCAAAAAGCCGGTCTCAGTTCGGATTGGGGTCTGCAACTCGACCCCATGAAGTCGGAGTCGCTAGTAATCGCAGATCAGCATTGCTGCGGTGAATACGTTCCCGGGCCTTGTACACACCGCCCGTCACGTCACGAAAGTCGGTAACACCCGAAGCCGGTGGCCCAACCCTTGTGGGGGGAGCCGTCGAAGGTGGGACTGGCGATTGGGACGAAGTCGTAACAAGGTAGCCGTACCGGAAGGTGCGGCTGGATCACCTCCTTTCTAAGGAGCGCATAGCCGACTGCGAGCGCATGTCTCGCACGGTTTGCTCATGGGTGGAACGTTGACTATTCGGCACAGTCCTTCGTGTGATGACCGCTAGTACTGCCCCTCGGGGCGTGGAACACGGCTCGGAACACAGGACGGTGTCGGGCACGCTGTTGGGTGTCTGAGGGCACGGGCAATTTTTGCTTGTTCCTTCGACCGGTCCCGGTGAACCACATCAATGGGTGTGGGTGACGGGGTACGGGTCGTTGTTTGAGAACTGCACAGTGGACGCGAGCATCTGTGGCCAAGTTTTTAAGGGCGCACGGTGGATGCCTTGGCACCAGGAACCGATGAAGGACGTGGGAGGCCGCGATAGGCCCCGGGGAGCTGTCAACCGAGCTTTGATCCGGGGGTGTCCGAATGGGGAAACCCGGCAGTCGTCATGGGCTGTCACCCATACCTGAACACATAGGGTATGTGGAGGGAACGCGGGGAAGTGAAACATCTCAGTACCCGCAGGAAGAGAAAACAACCGTGATTCCGGGAGTAGTGGCGAGCGAAACTGGATGAGGCTAAACCGTATGTGTGTGATACCCGGCAGGGGTTGCGCATACGGGGTTGTGGGAGTGCTCTTGATCGGTCTGCCGGCCGGTCGGTGAGTCAGAAATTGTTGATGTAGGCGAAGGGCATGCGAAAGGCCCGGCGTAGAGGGTAAGACCCCCGTAGCCGAAATGTCAGCAACTTGCTTGAGTATTTCCCAAGTAGCACGGGGCCCGAGAAATCCCGTGTGAATCTGGCGGGACCACCCGCTAAGCCTAAATATTCCCTGGTGACCGATAGCGGATAGTACCGTGAGGGAATGGTGAAAAGTACCGCGGGAGCGGAGTGAAATAGTACCTGAAACCGTGTGCCTACAAGCCGTGGGAGCGTCGCCGTGTTCTTCGGAGCACGGTCGTGACTGCGTGCCTTTTGAAGAATGAGCCTGCGAGTTTGCGGTGTGTTGCGAGGTTAACCCGTGTGGGGAAGCCGTAGCGAAAGCGAGTCCGAATAGGGCGTTTTAGTAGCGCGCTCAAGACCCGAAGCGGAGTGATCTAGCCATGGGCAGGTTGAAGCGGAGGTAAGACTTCGTGGAGGACCGAACCCACCAGGGTTGAAAACCTGGGGGATGACCTGTGGTTAGGGGTGAAAGGCCAATCAAACTCCGTGATAGCTGGTTCTCCCCGAAATGCATTTAGGTGCAGCGTCGTGTGTTTCTTGCCGGAGGTAGAGCACTGGATAGGCGATGGGCCCTACCGGGTTACTGACCTTAGCCAAACTCCGAATGCCGGTAAGTGAGAGCGCGGCAGTGAGACTGTGGGGGATAAGCTCCATGGTCGAGAGGGAAACAGCCCAGAGCATCGACTAAGGCCCCTAAGCGTACGCTAAGTGGGAAAGGATGTGGAGTCGCAGAGACAACCAGGAGGTTGGCTTAGAAGCAGCCATCCTTGAAAGAGTGCGTAATAGCTCACTGGTCAAGTGATTCCGCGCCGACAATGTAGCGGGGCTCAAGCGTACCGCCGAAGTCGTGTCATTGCAGCATGAGGTCCAACGACCGCTGTGATGGGTAGGGGAGCGTCGTGTGCCGGGTGAAGCAGCCGTGTAAGCGAGTTGTGGATGGTTCACGAGTGAGAATGCAGGCATGAGTAGCGATACACACGTGGGAAACGTGTGCGCCGATTGACTAAGGGTTCCTGGGTCAAGCTGATCTGCCCAGGGTAAGTCGGGACCTAAGGCGAGGCCGACAGGCGTAGTCGATGGACAACCGGTTGATATTCCGGTACCCGCTTTGAAGCGCCAACGTCGAACCAGGCGATGCTAAGTCCGTGAAGCCGCCCCGGAGCCTTCGGGCAAAGGGGAGTGGTGGAGCCGACGGACCAGACCTGTAGTAGGTGAGTGATGGGGTGACGCAGGAAGGTAGTCCAGCCCGGGCGGTGGTTGTCCCGGGGTAAGGGTGTAGCCCGAGGGGTAGGTAAATCCGTCCCTCATGTGGGTGAGACCTGATGCCGAGCCGATTGTGGTGAAGTGGATGATCCTATGCTGTCGAGAAAAGCCTCTAGCGAGTTTCATGGCGGCCCGTACCCTAAACCGACTCAGGTGGTCAGGTAGAGAATACCGAGGCGTTCGGGTGAACTATGGTTAAGGAACTCGGCAAAATGCCCCCGTAACTTCGGGAGAAGGGGGGCCATTGCTGGTGATCCGATGTACTCGGTGAGCTGGTGGTGGCCGCAGAGACCAGCGAGAAGCGACTGTTTACTAAAAACACAGGTCCGTGCGAAGCCGTAAGGCGATGTATACGGACTGACGCCTGCCCGGTGCTGGAACGTTAAGGGGACCGGTTAGTCACATTTCGGTGTGGCGAAGCTGAGAACTTAAGCGCCAGTAAACGGCGGTGGTAACTATAACCATCCTAAGGTAGCGAAATTCCTTGTCGGGTAAGTTCCGACCTGCACGAATGGCGTAACGACTTCTCGACTGTCTCAACCATAGGCCCGGTGAAATTGCACTACGAGTAAAGATGCTCGTTTCGCGCAGCAGGACGGAAAGACCCCGGGACCTTTACTATAGCTTGATATTGGTGTTCGGTTCGGCTTGTGTAGGATAGGTGGGAGACTGTGAACTCTGGACGCCAGTTCAGGGGGAGTCATTGTTGAAATACCACTCTGGTCGTGCTGGATGTCTAACCTGGGTCCGTGATCCGGATCAGGGACAGTGTCTGGTGGGTAGTTTAACTGGGGCGGTTGCCTCCTAAAGAGTAACGGAGGCGCCCAAAGGTTCCCTCAGCCTGGTTGGCAATCAGGTGTTGAGTGTAAGTGCACAAGGGAGCTTGACTGTGAGACCGACGGGTCGAGCAGGGACGAAAGTCGGGACTAGTGATCCGGCGGTGGCTTGTGGAAGCGCCGTCGCTCAACGGATAAAAGGTACCCCGGGGATAACAGGCTGATCTTCCCCAAGAGTCCATATCGACGGGATGGTTTGGCACCTCGATGTCGGCTCGTCGCATCCTGGGGCTGGAGTCGGTCCCAAGGGTTGGGCTGTTCGCCCATTAAAGCGGTACGCGAGCTGGGTTTAGAACGTCGTGAGACAGTTCGGTCCCTATCCGCTGTGCGCGTAGGAGTCTTGAGAAGGGCTGTCCCTAGTACGAGAGGACCGGGACGGACGAACCTCTGGTGTGCCAGTTGTTCTGCCAAGAGCATGGCTGGTTGGCTACGTTCGGGAGGGATAACCGCTGAAAGCATCTAAGCGGGAAGCCTGCTTCGAGATGAGGACTCCCACCCACTTGATGGGTTAAGGCTCCCAGTAGACGACTGGGTTGATAGGCCAGATATGGAAGCCGGGTAACCGGTGGAGTTGACTGGTACTAATAGGCCGAGGGCTTGTCCTCAGGTGCTCGCGTCCACTGTGTTGGTTCTGAAGCAACGAACCGTATTGAACCCCCCTTTGTTGTTCCTTTGGGGTGTGGTTCCGGTTCAACTTCATAGTGTTTCGGTGGTCATAGCGTTAGGGAAACGCCCGGTTACATTTCGAACCCGGAAGCTAAGCCTTTCAGCGCCGATGGTACTGCAGGGGGGACCCTGTGGGAGAGTAGGACACCGCCGAACAATTCTTCAAAAAGACCCCGATGGGAATCTACTTCCCTCGGGGTCTTTTTTATGTCCATGTCCGGTACGCCCCGGTGCGGAACCCATGCGGGCCTACCGGTAGAGTCATGGAGCATCATCGGCCTGTTTCTCACGGGAGGCTCCCGGGTGGAGGTACAGGAGACACGAGTTCAGACGGACCGTGTGCTCACCATCCCGAACATCCTCAGCGCGGCGCGCCTCGTCGGCGTGCCGCTTTTCCTGTGGCTGATCCTCCGGCCCGAGTTCGGCGGGCCCAAGAGCGACGGCTGGGCACTGCTGGTGCTGGCGTTCAGCGGTGTCAGCGACTATCTCGACGGGAAGCTGGCCCGTCGCTGGAACCAGATCAGCAGCCTCGGCCGGCTTCTCGACCCGGCGGCCGACCGGCTCTACATACTGTCGACGCTTGTCGGTCTCACCTGGCGCGAGATCCTGCCCCTCTGGCTGACCGCGGTCCTTCTCGCGCGAGAGCTGGTCCTGCTGGTGATGGTGGGCATCCTCCGGCGCCACGGCTATCCGCCGCCCCAGGTGAACTTCCTCGGCAAGGCGGCGACCTTCAACCTGATGTATGCCTTCCCCTTGCTCCTTCTGAGTGAGGGAAGTGGCTTGCTTCACACGACCGCCGCAATTTTCGGATGGGCGTTCGCCGGATGGGGTACAACACTCTATTGGTGGGCAGGAGTCCTCTACGTGGTTCAGGTCCGCCGACTTGTCAGGGCGGACACCGCGGCCGACTGAGCTCGCCGTAGCGGCGTCCATATGAGGCCGGGGCCCGTAGCACGGTAAGTGTAAGGGCCATCGGGCGTGCACGGTCGGCATGACCGTCGTCTCTTCAAGGAGGACGCTTCCGACATGAAGGCCGTCGTGATGGCAGGGGGCGAGGGAACTCGTCTGCGCCCGATGACCTCGACCATGCCCAAACCGCTGCTGCCCGTGGCCAACCGGCCGATCATGGAGCATGTGCTGCGGCTGCTGAAGCGGCATGGGCTCAGCGAGACCGTGGTGACAGTCCAGTTCCTCGCGTCCCTGGTGAAGAACTACTTCGGTGACGGCGAGGAGCTCGGCATGGAGCTCACGTACGCGAATGAGGAGAAGCCACTCGGCACTGCCGGTAGCGTCAAGAACGCTGAGGAAGCGCTCAAGGACGACACCTTCCTGGTGATCTCGGGTGACGCCCTGACGGATTTTGACCTCACGGATCTGATCAATTTCCATAAGGAAAACGGAGCCCTTGTCACCGTCTGTCTGACGCGCGTCCCCAATCCCCTCGAATTCGGTATCACCATCGTCGACGAGGCCGGAAAGGTCGAGCGTTTCCTGGAGAAGCCCACCTGGGGTCAGGTCTTCTCCGATACGGTCAACACCGGCATCTATGTCATGGAGCCGGAGGTCTTCGACTATGTCGAGCCCGATGTTCCGGTCGACTGGTCCGGAGATGTCTTCCCTCAGCTGATGAAGGAAGGCAAGCCCATCTTCGGGTATGTCGCCGAGGGCTATTGGGAGGACGTCGGCACCCATGAGAGCTATGTGAAAGCCCAGGCCGACGTTCTCGAGGGCAAGGTCGATGTCGAGCTCGACGGATTCGAGATCTCGCCCGGCGTATGGGTCGCCGAAGGAGCGGATGTGGATCCGGAGGCCGTGCTCCGCGGCCCGCTCTACATCGGCGACTACGCCAAGGTGGAGGCCGGTACCGAGATCCGTGAGCACACCGTCGTGGGCTCCAATGTCGTGGTGAAGAGCGGCGCCTTTCTGCACAAGGCGGTGGTGCACGACAACGTGTACGTCGGCCAGCAGAGCAATCTGCGCGGCTGTGTCATCGGGAAGAACACCGACATCATGCGCGCCGCCCGGATCGAGGACGGGGCCGTCATCGGTGATGAGTGCCTGATCGGCGAGGAATCGATCGTCCAGGGCAATGTCCGGGTCTATCCGTTCAAGACCATCGAGGCGGGTGCGTTCGTCAATACCTCGGTGATCTGGGAGTCCCGGGGGCAGGCCCATCTGTTCGGCGCGCGCGGCGTCTCCGGCATCCTCAATGTGGAGATCACTCCGGAGCTCGCGGTGCGGCTCGCCGGAGCGTATGCGACGACCCTCAAGAAGGGCTCCACGGTCACCACCGCGCGTGACCACTCCAGGGGCGCGCGGGCGCTGAAGCGGGCGATGATCTCCGCCCTGCAGACCAGCGCCATCGACGTACGGGACCTGGAGAACGTGCCGCTGCCGGTGGCCCGGCAGCAGACCGCGCGAGGCAGTGCCGGCGGCTTCATGATCCGGACCTCGCCCGGGGTGCCCGACTCGGTGGACATCATGTTCTTCGACGAGCGGGGCGCCGATCTGTCCGCGGCCGGTCAGCGGAAGCTGGACCGGGTCTACGCCCGGCAGGAGTACCGCCGGGCCTTCCCGGGCGAGATCGGTGACCTGAGTTTCCCGTCGAGCGTCTTCGACTCGTACACGGGCTCGCTGCTGCGCGCCGTGGACATCAGCGGGATCGCCGAATCCGGTCTCAAGGTCGTCGTGGACGCCGCCAACGGAAGCGCCGGGCTGGTGCTCCCGAGCCTGCTGGGACGGCTCGGGGTGGACGCGCTGACCATCAACCCCGGTCTGAACGAGGCGCGTCCGACGGAGACCGCCGACGCCCGCCGGTCGGGGCTGGCCCGGCTCGGCGAGATCGTCGCCTCGGCGCGTGCCGCGTTCGGAGTGCGGTTCGACCCGGTCGGTGAGCGGTTCTCGCTCGTCGACGAGCGGGGCCGCATCGTGGAGGACGACCGGACGCTGCTGGTGATGCTGGACCTGGTGGCCGCGGAGCGGCGCAGCGGGCGGGTGGCGCTTCCGGTGACCACGACGCGTATCGCCGAGCAGGTGGCGGCGTATCACGGCACGCAGGTGGAGTGGACGACGACCGCGGCGGACGATCTGACCCGGGTCGCCCGGTCGGAGACCACCATCTTCGGCGGTGACGGGCGCGGCGGATTCATCATCCCCGAGTTCAGCAGCGTCTTCGACGGTACGGCCGCCTTCGTCCGGCTGATCGGGCTGGTGGCGCGCACCCAGCTGACGCTGAGCCAGATCGATGCGCGCATCCCGCGGGCGCATGTCCAGCGGCGCGATCTGGCCACCCCCTGGGCGGTCAAGGGCCTGGTCATGCGGCATGTGGTGGAGGCGGCGGGCGACCGTTCCGTGGACACCACCGACGGGGTGCGGGTCGTGGAGGCCGACGGGCGGTGGGTCATGGTGCTGCCCGACCCGGCCGAGGCGGTCACCCATCTGTGGGCGGAGGGCCCGGACGACGCGTCCGCGCAGGCCCTGCTGGACGAGTGGTCGAGCGTGGTGGACAGCGCGGGGCGCTGATCCCGAGGCCGTCTCCGCACGTCTGAGCGCGTGGGGGCCGCCGCCCCGAGGTCCCCGATCCGGCACGCCGGAGGGGCCATTCGGTGGCGGCGGCCCCCACGTGCGACGATGTGCGGCATGTCGCAGCCGCCCCCCGTTCGGAGCACAGCATCGCCGCGCCCTCGTCCGCGCCTCGACGCGTCCATGTCGCTGCTGACCAATGTGATGGACCACAGTCTCGACGACGGCTACGCCGAGGCCGCCGCGCGGCGCGGTGAGACCGGTCGCTCGGGCCTGCCGCGCACCATGCGGGCCAAACTGGGGCTGGCTCTCGGCCTTGTCCTGGTCGCGGTGGTCATCACCGTCGGCGCCGCCGAGGCGCGGATATCGGCGCCCACGCTGGCCAAGGAGCGGGGAGAACTCATCGACCGTATCGAGACGGGGAACTCGAACGCGGACGAGCTCGCCAGGAGCGTGGACAAGCTCCGTGGCGAGGTCGGGGAGAAGCAGCGGCAGGCACTGGAGAAGCACGGCGGAGCCAAGGCCGATCTGGTGGCGCTGCTCTCGGGGGCCAACGAAGTGACCGGCCCCGGGGTGAAGCTGGTGGTCGACGACGCCAAGGGCGCGGCCGGCAGCGGCGGGGGACCGCGGGAGAGCGCCGACTTCTCCGATACCGGCCGGGTGCGCGACCACGATATGCAGCGCGTCGTCAACGGCCTGTGGGAGTCGGGCGCGGAGGCCATCTCGATCAACGGGCAGCGGCTGACGGCGCTCTCGGCGATCAGGGCCGCGGGAGACGCCATACTGGTCGACAACAAGCCGCTGGCGCCGCCGTATACGGTGCTCGCGGTGGGGGACGGGCAGCGGCTGAGCACCGCTTTCCAGAACAGTGCGGACGGCCAGTATCTGCATGTGCTGCAGCAGAACTATGACATCCGCACGAGCATTTCCGCCCAGGACTCGCTCCGGCTTCCGGCCGCGCCGAGCCTGATCGTACGCACCGCGGAACCGATAGCCGGTGGCTCCGGCAAGGGTGACGCCGACACAGGGAAGGGCACATCGTGATCGCCGTATTGGGGCTCATCGTGGGAGTCGTGGTCGGGCTTGTGGTCCGACCCGTGGTGCCGACGGTGGTCGAGCCCTATCTGCCGATCGCCGTCGTGGCGGCACTCGACGCGGTCTTCGGGGGCTTCCGGGCGATGCTGGACGGGATCTTCGACGACAAGGTCTTCGTCGTATCGTTCCTGTCCAATGTGGTGGTGGCCGCACTGATCGTCTTCCTCGGCGACAAGCTGGGCGTCGGTGCCCAGCTGTCGACGGGAGTCGTGGTGGTGCTCGGTATCCGGATCTTCTCCAACGCGGCCGCAATCCGCCGCCATGTCTTCCGGGCGTGACGCCGATGACGACCGACGACACCCCTGAGAAGCCCGAGCGGCCGGAGTCGGCCGAAAACCGACGGCCGGCCGAAACGCCGCGACAGTCGGCCGAAACGCCGCGACTGGCCGAGGGGGACGCGAAGCCCGAGAAGCCGGAGCCGGCAGCGAAGGCCGACAAGCCCGAACCGGCCGCTGAGCAGCCGCGGCGATCGCCCGAGCCGCCGCGGAGGCCGGAGACGGCCGAGAAGCCCGCGCCCTCCGGGGAGCCGCGTGAGCGGGCGCGGCCCTCGGTGGCCGAAACGCCGCGGCCGGGCACCCCGTCGCCCGCCCGGAAGCCCGAGCACCGTGACGTACGGGAGCGGCCGGGCAGGCCCGCCGGGCCCCCGCGGAGTGAGCCGGGCAGGCCCTCTACGCCTCCGCGAGGTGAGCAGGGCAGGCCCGCCGGGCCCCCGCGGAGTGAGCCGGGCAGGCCCTCTACGCCTCCGCGAGGTGAACAGGGCAGGCCGTCCACGCCCCCGCGACGCGAGCCGGCCAGGCCCGCCGGGCCGCCGCCGGGCGGTCTCAAGGACGTCGCTCTCCGGACGCCCCTGCCCAAGGCCGTGCTGCCCGAGGCCCTGCCGCCGCAGGCCCAGGACCGGCCCGTCAAGGCGGGTGGCAGGCCCACTCCGCCCACCGAGGGCACCAGGCCCCCCGGCGGGCCCGGGAGCGGCTCCGGAGAGCGTGTGGGGCCCGCCCCCGGCCCCGGAGCCGGGCAGGGCGGCCGTGGGGCGGAGAAGGGGTCGGAAGCGGCCCTGTCCGGCCGCCAGCGGCTGCTGAAGGGCGTATGGCCGCCGCGGCTGACCCGTGCGCAGCTGATCGTCGCCCTGCTGCTCTTCGGCCTCGGCCTGGGCCTCGCCATCCAGGTGCGCTCGACCAACGAGAACAGCGTGCTGCGCGGCGCCCGGCAGGAGGACTTGGTCCGGATCCTCGACGAGCTGGACTCCCGCACCCAGCGGCTCCAGGACGAGAAGCGCCGGCTGGAGAACCAGCGCACCGAGCTGGAGAACAGCTCGGACCAGGCCGAGGAGGCCCGCAAACAGACGCTCCAGAAGGAGCAGCAGCTGGGCGTGCTCGCGGGTACGGTGGCAGCACAGGGTCCCGGCATCACGATCACCATCGACGACTCCCGGGGCTCCGTGGAGTCGGACATGCTGCTCGACACGGTGCAGGAGCTGCGCGCGGCGGGCGCCGAGGCGATCCAGATCGGCAAGGTGCGGGTGGTCGCCGGCACCTACTTCGCGGACAGCGGTGGCGCGATCCAGATCGATGGACAGAAAGTGACGCAACCGTATGTTGTGAAGGTGATCGGCAAGCCGGAAGATCTGGAGCCGGCGCTGAACATCCCCGGCGGGGTGGTGCAGAGCCTGGAGAAGGAGCAGGCCACTGTGTCCGTGCGGCGGGAGAAGAAGATCGTTGTGGATGCCTTGCGATCGGCGAAGCGGCCTGACTACGCTCGGTCGTCATCACGGTGAGGCGGTTCGAAATGAGGGTCTCTCGGGGAGACCATGTGGACGCGGGGGGTCAACGCACCAGAAGATCCGCGCGTGATGGAAACTGTCTGGTGGTCACGGACGTTGTGAGGATGTCCGGACCGTCTGGTGTGTGCATCGAGGGTTTGTCCTGCCCCACGGGCGGGTCTGTTTCAGTCAAGGGGAATCGCCCGTGAAGTTGTTCGGGAAGTTGTTCGGCAAGAGTGCCCGCCAGGATGGCGGCAGCAGCACCGCTCGCCACCGCGCCTCGCGTGCCGCGGAGGAGAGCGGAGGGGGGACCGAGGAGCGCCCGCTGTTCCGGGACCAGGTCGGTGCCCAGGGCGAGTCTGTTGACCCCTCCGCGACCGGCCCCATAGGTTTCCAGGAGCCAGCGGCCGCTCACAGTGGTGGAGGGTTCGGCTTGCCTGTCTGTCAGCGGTGCGGCCACCGGAACGCGGAGGCCAGCCGGTTCTGTTCCAATTGCGGCGCCCCGCTGCGGGGCGGCGCGCCCTCCGAGCGTGCCTCGGAGACCACCTCCACCATCTCGATCTCGGGTCTCGAGGCGTACGACTCCGAGGTGACCGGGCAGACGCCGCTGCCGTCGCTCAGCCCGGAGGCGCAGGCCGCCGTCGAGGCGCTGCCGATGGGTTCGGCGCTGCTGGTGGTCCGCCGCGGGCCGAACTCGGGCAGCCGCTTCCTGCTGGACAGTGATGTCACCACGGCGGGCCGTCACCCGCAGAGCGACATCTTCCTGGACGATGTGACGGTCTCCCGCCGCCATGTGGAGTTCCGGCGCGGCCAGGACGGCAGCTTCACCGTCTCGGACGTCGGCAGCCTCAACGGTACGTACCTCAACCGGGAGCAGATCGACGCGCCGGTGGTGCTGGCCAGCGGCGACGAGGTGCAGATCGGGAAGTACCGGCTGGTCTTCTACCCGAGCCAGCGGGGCGTCGGCATCTGACCCGTCAGGGGAGGTCCATGCTTCAGACACCGTCGGGCGGTGCCGGTACCGGCACCGCCCCCACGGGCAGCCGGTCGATGAGCATCGGCACCGTGCTGAATCTGTTGCGGGACGAGTTCCCCGAGGTCACCATCTCCAAGATCCGCTTCTTGGAGTCGGAAGGTCTGGTCGAGCCGCGGCGGACGCCCTCCGGCTATCGCAAATTCAGCCGGCGGGATGTGGAGCGGCTCGGCCATATCCTCCGGATGCAGCGTGACCACTACCTGCCGCTCAAGGTCATCCGGGAGCATCTGGACGCCCTGGAGCGGGGCGAGCCGTTGCAGCTTCCTGCCGTCTCGCAGGGAGCGCTGCAGCCCGGTGCGCTCGACGGCGGTACCGGGATGGGCGCGGGCGGCCCCACGGCCGCCCGGCTGGGTCGTGCCGAGTTGCTGGCAACGGCCGAGGTCAGCGAGGTGCAGCTGGCCGAATGGGAGTCGTACGGGCTGCTCGCGCCCACCGCGGACGGCGGGTACGACATCGAGGCGGTGACCGTCGCCCGGCTCATCGCCGAACTTGGTCGTTTCGGCCTGGAACCACGTCATCTGCGAATCATGAAAGCCTCCGCCGAGCGCGAGGCCGGAATGGTCGAGCAGGTGGTCGCTCCGCTGCGGTTGCATAGAAACCCGCAGACCAGAGCGCATGCGGAGGCCAGCGTGCGGGAGCTTGCCACGCTCTCCGTACAGCTGCACGCGGCGCTGGTGCGGTCGGCTCTGAGGGTCCAGGAGCGGTGAGCGACCGGGCCCCGACTATCCAAACCGGCCGGGCACGTCCTAGGGTTGCTGTGTGAACGAGCTCGACGTCGTGGGTGTCCGGGTGGAAATGCCCTCCAACCAACCGATCGTGCTCCTGCGTGAAGTGGGAGGCGACCGGTACCTCCCCATCTGGATCGGACCAGGTGAGGCGACCGCGATCGCCTTCGCTCAGCAGGGCATGGCTCCGGCGCGCCCGCTGACCCATGACCTTTTCAAGGACGTACTCGAAGCGGTCGGCCAGCAGCTCACGGAGGTCCGGATCACGGATCTGCGCGAGGGGGTCTTCTACGCGGAGCTGGTCTTCGCCAGCGGCGTGGAGGTCAGTGCCCGGCCGTCCGACGCCATAGCGCTCGCGCTGCGCACCGGAACGCCGATCTACGGCAGCGACGGCGTGCTGGACGACGCCGGTATCGCGATCCCGGACGAGCAGGAGGACGAGGTGGAGAAGTTCCGCGAGTTCCTCGACCAGATCTCGCCCGAGGACTTCGGAACCAGCAGCCAGTGAACGGTATGCCGGTCCTCGCTCGCGCATTCGAGTAGCCTTTCCCGGACGAGGGACACGGGAAACCACCCTTAGGGTGATTATCACTCGGCGTGCCGAGTGTGGCGATCGTTGACGCACCCCGGGTGACTGCCTACCTTCAAGATGGCAGGTCGAGGACGGAGGTCGGCGTGAGAAGCACCGGCGACGGCACGGCAGCCGGCGGTCCGTATACGCTCCAGGGGAGCGCACCGGCCGATCCGGCTTTGAAGGCTCGGGTCGCGGCACAGGCAGCACCGCCGCGTGAGCCCGCCGCGGGGGAGACGGAGCGGGTCGGGTACCGCGGACCCACCGCATGCGCGGCCGCGGGCATCACCTACCGCCAGCTCGACTACTGGGCCCGCACCGGCCTGGTGGAGCCGAGCGTCCGGCCCGCGTACGGCTCGGGCAGCCAGCGGCTCTACAGCTTCCGGGACGTGGTCGTCCTCAAGATCGTGAAGCGGCTGCTGGACACCGGCGTATCGCTGCAGAACATCCGGGCGGCGGTGACCCATCTGCGCGCCCGGGAGCTCGACGACCTGGCCCAGATGACGCTGATGAGCGACGGCGCGACCGTCTACGAGTGCACCTCGCCCGATGAGGTCGTGGACCTCCTCCAGGGCGGTCAGGGCGTCTTCGGGATCGCCGTGGGCGTCGTCTGGCGGGATGTCGAGAGCGCGCTGTCCCAGCTGCACGGCGAGCGGGTGGACACCGGTGAGACGCTGATCCGGCACAACCCCACCGATGAGCTCGCGGCGCGTCGCAACCGGGCCGGTTGAGCGCTCGCCCTTTCGCTGGGCAGCTTTCGTCGGGCACTTTTCGCCAGGCGCCTTTTCGTCAGGCGCCGCCCCGGACGTGAGCCGAGCGGCGCCCCGGGCCCGCCTCCGGGCCGTCGTGCCGCCCATTGTCAGTGGTGTGCGGCAGCATCGTAGGTGTGAGGGGTGCGCCGACGATTCTCCATCTGGACATGGATGCCTTCTACGCCTCGGCGGAGCAGGCATCCAAGCCCAGCCTGCGCGGTAAGCCGGTGATCGTCGGGGGTCTGGGGCCGCGTGGCGTGGTCGCCACGGCCTCCTACGAGGCCCGGGTGTTCGGCGTGCACTCGGCCATGGCGATGGCCCAGGCCCGCCGCCTGTGTCCGAACGCGGCGTTCCTCATCCCCCGCTTCACCCTCTACCGCACGGTGAGCGACGCGGTCATGACCCTGCTGCACACGCTCTCGCCCCTGGTGGAGCCGCTCAGTCTGGACGAGGCGTTCGTCGATCTGGAGGCGGGCGGCACCGAGCCCACCGTCGGGGCGGCGCGCGCCGTGGGGGAGCGGCTGCGGGCCGACATCAAGGCGGCCACCGGGCTGACCGGGTCGGTGGGGCTCGCCGGCTCCAAGATGCTCGCCAAGATCGCTTCGGAGCAGGCCAAGCCCGACGGGCTGGTGGTCATCGACCCGGGGACGGAGCGCGAGCTGCTCGGCCCCATGTCGGTGCGGACACTCCCGGGCGTCGGCCCCGCCACGGCGGAGACACTGCGCCGGGCCGGGATCCACACCGTGGCCGAGACGCGGGAGGCGGGCGAGGCCGAGCTGGTGCGGCTGCTGGGCCGGGCCCACGGCGCGTCGCTCTTCCTGATGGCCGAGGGCCGGGACGAGCGGCCCGTCGTCGCCGAGCGGGACGCCAAGTCCATCTCGGTGGAGGACACCTTCGACGTCGACGTCACCGACCGCACCCGGGTGCAGCTGGAGATCGCGCGGCTCGCCGACCGCTGTGTGCGGCGGCTGCGCGAGGCCGGCCGCTCGGGGCGGACGGTCGTGATCAAGGTGCGGCGGTACGACTTCTCCACGCTGACCCGTTCGGAGACCCTGCGCGGGCCGACCGACGATCCGGGGGTGGTGCGGGAGGCCGCGGCGCGGCTGATCGACGGCGTGGACACCACGGCGGGTGTGCGGCTGCTGGGGGTCGGGGTCAGCGGTCTGGCGGACTACACCCAGGAGGATCTCTTCGCGCAGGCGGCGCAGGCCGCGCAGGCCGCCCAAGCGGCTCATGAGGCGCTGGGGGACGCCCGGAGCGTGCCGGGCCCCGAGAGGCCGGAGTCCGTGGCAGAGGGCGCGGGAGAGGCTCCTGAGGACGCTGGGAAGCCGCGACGCTGGATGCCGGGCTCCGATGTGCGCCACGCCGAGTACGGGGCCGGCTGGGTGCAGGGGAGCGGGGTGGGCCGGGTGACCGTGCGCTTCGAGGAGCCGTGGTCGCGGCCGGGGCGGGTGCGGACGTTCGCCGTGGACGACCCAGCGCTGGAGCCAACCGAACCGCTGCCCCTGCTGCGACCGGAGGCGGATGCGGCTCCGGGTCTGGACGCGATCCCGGGGAGGGCCGCGACCGCGGACGCGGACGGGACTCCGGGCGCGGGCGCGGGCGCGGACGTGGACCCGGACGCGGATCTGGCCCCGCACCGGGCCGTGAGCCCGGACCCGGAGGCGAACCCGACCACGGAGGAGGTCGCGGGCCCCGTCCTGGAGGACGCCGCGAGTCCGCGCCCGGACGTGGCCCGGGAGGCGGTCACGACGCCGGAGTTGAGCCCGGATCTGGGCCCGGAGAAGGTCCCGGAGGACGCCGCGAGCCCGGGCCCCGATGTGGCCCGGGAGGCGGCCACGGACTCGGACTCGATCCCGCGAGAGGCTGCGGACCTGGTCTCGGAGGCCGCCGCGTGCCCGCGCCCGAACGTGGCCCGGGAGGCCGTCACGGGCCCGGGCCCGGCCTCGGAGGACGCCGCGGGTCCGCCCCTCGACGTGGCTGCGGAGGCGGCTTCGGACCTGGCCCCGGACGGGACCAGGGGCCGGGAGCGGACCACGGGCCGGAACCCGGGGGAGCGCATAGCCATGGGCTCAGAGCAGACCGAGGGCCCGGATGACCTGGCCTCGAGACCGAGTGGACCGGCCGCGGGCGTGGATGGGCTGACCCCGAGCCCGGACGGCGGACCTGAGCGGGGGCGGGCCCCAGGCCGTATGCAGGGCCACGGGCAGGCCCTGGGGCCGGTCGGCCTGGTATGGCCTGGCTTCGGGATCGGGCGTCGGGCCCGAGGGTGAGCAGGCCTCGGGCCCCGACGCTCTGGCCGCGGGCGCGTAATGTCCTGGCTCCGGGACTGGGGGGCGGAACTTGAGCGGGGCGGGGTCCAGGCCGTATGCGGGGCCACGGTCCGGGCGGCGGGCAGGCCCTGGGGCCGGTCGGCCTGGCCGCGGGGGCGTATGGCCTGGTTTCGGGATCGGGCGTCGGGCTCGAGCGTGAGCAGGCCTCGGGCCCCGACGCTCTGGCCGCGGGCGCGTAATGTCCTGGCTCCGGGACTGGGGGGCGGAACTTGAGCGGGGCGGGGTCCAGGCCGTATGCGGGGCCACGGTCCGGGCGGCGGGCAGGCCCTGGGGCCGGTCGGCCTGGCCGCGGGGGCGTATGGCCTGGTTTCGGGATCGGGCGTCGGGCTCGAGCGTGAGCAGGCCTCGGGCCCCGACGCCCTGGCCGCGGGCGCGTAATGTCTCGGTTCCGGTGCTGGGGCGCGGACCTGAGCGGGGCGGGGTCCAGGCCGTATGCGGGGCAACGGCCCGGGCCGTGAGCAGTCCCGGGGACAGGATGGCCTGGCCCCGGGACCGGGCGTCGGACCCGAGCGGGGGCAGGCTCTGGGCCACGAGCGAGGGCAGAGCTCAGGCCAAGCGGAGGGCAGAGCTCAGGCCACATGCGGGGCCGCGCGCAGGCCCCGGGACACCAGCAGGCCGCCGCCCCAGGCCACCAGCAAGGCCGGTCGCAGCCGCCAAGGTCAGCCCGTGACGTCCAGCCCGTAGTGGTGGTAGAGCTGCAGCTCCTGCTCGGGGGAGAGGTGGCGGCCGACGCCGAAGTCCGGGGCGTCCTTGATGAGTGCCCGGTCGTACGGCACCCGCAGGGTGTCGCCGACGACCTCGCTCGGTTCGAGCGGCACGAAGACGTCCCGGCTGAACAGCCCGGTGCGTACGGCCGCCCATTCGGGCTCGCCGGTCGCGTCGTCGAGATAGACCTCGTCCACGGTGCCGATCTTGGAGCCCTCGCGGTCGAATGCCTTGCGGCCGATCAGGGTCCGCGGGTCGATATCGGTCTGCACGCTCTCTCCCACAGGTGGCAAGTGACCATTGATACCTACAAAAAGCCACATCTCCGCGCTCGGCCACTCGAACGCCGGTGACCGTCCCCCACGGTAGAACCGCTGGTACGCTGACTGTGGCTGTAAACCCCGTGCGGGAGAGTCCTCCGCCGACGCTGTCGGAGGCGCCGAAGGAGCAAACCCTCCCCGGAATCTCTCAGGCACACGTACCGTGCGGGTGAGGTCACTCTGGAAAGCAGGGCGGGCCACGGGCGAGCAGAGCTCCGGAACCCCTCCTCACCGACGGTGAAAACCGGTCAGGCGGTATATGGACCGGTGAAGCTCTCAGGTTGAGATGACAGAGGGGGAGGCCGTCCGGGCACCCGCGCCGCGGTGCCCCTCGCCGGTCGTTACAGACCAGGAGGCCCCCGCAGATGACCGCCAATCGCATCGCACTCTCCGACTTGGAACGCGGTACTCCGTTCGAGCAGCGCCATATCGGCCCCGACGGCGAGGCGCAGGCCAAGATGCTCGCCCATGTCGGCTTCGGCTCGCTGGACGAGCTCACCGAGGCCGCCGTACCGGAGGTCATAAAGAGCACCGAGGCGCTGGATGCCCTGCCCCCGGCCCGCAGCGAGCCGGAGGTCATCGCCGAGCTGCGCGGACTCGCCGACCGCAACCAGGTGCTGCCGTCGATGATCGGTCTCGGCTACTACGGCACCCACACCCCGCCGGTGATCCTGCGCAATGTGCTGGAGAACCCCGCCTGGTACACCGCGTACACGCCCTACCAGCCGGAGATCTCCCAGGGCCGGCTCGAGGCCCTGCTCAACTTCCAGACCGTGGTCGCCGATCTGACCGGGCTGCCCACCGCCGGTTCCTCGCTGCTGGACGAGGCCACCGCGGCCGCCGAGGCGATGGCGCTGTCGCGGCGCGTCGGCAAGGTCAAGGAGGGCGTCTTCCTGGTCGACGCCGAGTGCCTGCCGCAGACCGTCGCGGTCCTGCGGACCCGCGCCGAGCCGACCGGTGTCGAGGTCGTCGTCGCCGATCTGGCCGAGGGCATTCCGGACGAGATCGCCGAGCGCGGGGTCTTCGGCGTACTGCTGCAGTACCCGGGCGCCTCCGGCGTGGTGCGCGATCCGCGGCCGGTCATCGAGCGCGCCCATGAGCTGGGCGCCATCGTCACCGTCGCCGCCGATCTGCTCGCGCTCACCCTGCTCACCTCGCCCGGTGAGCTGGGCGCGGACATCGCGGTGGGCAACAGCCAGCGGTTCGGCGTCCCGATGGGCTTCGGCGGACCGCACGCCGGGTTCATGTCGGTGCGCGACGCCTACGCCCGCAACCTTCCCGGCCGGCTGGTCGGGGTCTCCGTGGACGCCGACGGCGACAAGGCGTACCGGCTGGCGCTGCAGACCCGTGAGCAGCACATCCGCCGGGAGAAGGCCACCAGCAACATCTGCACCGCCCAGGTGCTGCTGGCCGTGATGGCCGGGATGTACGCCGTCTACCACGGCCCGGACGGGCTCGCCGCGATCGCCCGCCGCACCCACCGCTACGCCTCCGTGCTCGCCGAGGGGCTGCGGGCCGGCGGTGTCGAGGTGGTGCACGGCGCGTTCTTCGACACCCTCACCGCGCGGGTGCCGGGCCGGGCCGCCGAGGTCGTCGCCGCGGGCCGGGAGGCCGGGGTCAACCTGCGGCTGACCGACGCCGACCACGTCGGCATCGCCTGCGACGAGACCACCGCCCGTGCGCAGCTCGCCGCCGTGTGGTCCGCCTTCGGGGTGGACGGCGGCAACGGCGACCCCACCGGGATCCCCGGGATCGACGAGCTGGACGCCGCGGCGCCGGACGCGCTGCCCGCGGCCCTGCTGCGCCACGACGGCTATCTGACCCACCCGGTCTTCCACCAGCACCGCTCCGAGACCGCGATGCTGCGCTATCTGCGGCGGCTGGCCGACCGGGACTACGCGCTGGACCGGGGCATGATCCCGCTCGGCTCCTGCACCATGAAGCTCAACGCGACCACCGAGATGGAGCCGGTCACCTGGCCCGAGTTCGGCGCGCTGCACCCCTTCGCACCGGCCGAGCAGGCCCAGGGCTATCTGACCCTGATCCGTGAGCTGGAGGAGCGGCTGGCCGAGGTCACCGGCTATGACAAGGTCTCCCTGCAGCCGAACGCCGGATCCCAGGGCGAGCTCGCCGGGCTGCTCGCGGTGCGCGCCTACCACCGCGCCAACGGGGACAGCCGGCGCACCGTCTGCCTGATCCCGTCCTCCGCGCACGGCACCAACGCCGCCAGCGCCGTGATGGCCGGCATGAAGGTGGTCGTGGTCAAGACCGGTGAGGACGGCGAGATCGACACCGATGACCTGCGCGCGAAGATCGAGAAGCATGGTGCCGAACTGGCCGTGCTGATGGTCACCTACCCCTCCACCCACGGCGTGTTCGAGGGGCACATCACCGAGATCTGCGCGGCCGTGCACGACGCGGGCGGCCAGGTCTACGTGGACGGCGCCAACCTCAACGCGCTGGTCGGGCTCGCCGAGCCGGGCCGGTTCGGCGGCGATGTCTCGCATCTGAACCTGCACAAGACCTTCTGCATCCCGCACGGCGGTGGCGGCCCCGGCGTCGGCCCGGTCGCGGTGCGCGAGCACCTGGCGCCCTACCTCCCGAACCATCCGCTGCAGCCCGCCGCGGGCCCGGCCACCGGCGTCGGCCCGGTCTCGGCCGCGCCGTGGGGCTCGGCGGGGATCCTGCCGATCTCCTGGGCGTACATCCGGCTGATGGGCGCCGAGGGGCTGCGCCGCGCGACCCAGGTCGCGGTGCTCGGCGCCAACTATGTCGCCAAGCGTCTCGAACCGCACTACCCGGTGCTCTACACCGGCCCCGGCGGCCTGGTGGCCCATGAGTGCATCGTGGATCTGCGGCCGCTGACGAAGGCCACCGGCGTGACGGTCGACGATGTGGCCAAACGCCTGATCGACTACGGCTTCCACGCGCCGACGATGTCGTTCCCCGTCGCCGGGACGCTGATGATCGAGCCGACCGAGAGCGAGGATCTGGCGGAGCTGGACCGGTTCTGCCAGGCGATGATCGCCATCCGGGCCGAGATCGAGAAGGTCGGCTCCGGCGAGTGGGCCAAGGAGGACAACCCGCTGCGGAACGCCCCGCATACGGCGGCGTCGCTGACCGGGGAGTGGGGCCACCCGTACTCCCGGGAGGAAGCGGTCTTCCCGGCCGGGGTCTCGGCGGCCGACAAGTACTGGCCGCCGGTGCGGCGGATCGACGGGGCCTACGGCGACCGTAACCTCGTCTGCTCCTGCCCGCCGCTGGAGTCCTACGAGGGCTGAGGGCTTCCCCTCGACACATGCGGCAGATGCGTCAATGGGGCCGGTGCGGCGGATACGCCGGGCCGGCCCCTGCGGGTACGTGCCGTCGACGGCGGGTCAGGCCGTGGTGACGGCGTGGGCGGCCGTCAGGCCGCGGTGACGATGTGCTCGGAACCCCGCGGCCGGCACGGTGCGATGACGCGCCCGTCCGGCAGCAGCTCACCGGTGTCCTCGAAGAGCAGGACGCCGTTGCACAGCAGGCTCCATCCCTGCTCCGGGTGGTGCGCCACCAGATGGGCGGCCTCCCGGTCGGCGGAGTCGGCTGACGGGCAGGGTGGTTGATGCTGGCACATGACAGGGTTCTTTCGCTGCGGAGTGGTGAATGTCCTGCGGCTCGCTGCGGCGTTCATGGCCGCCCCCCGTGGTTTGAGTCGGTCGATTGCTCCAGTGTTGCCCTACGGCCTGGAATCCGCAGGGATTTCGCGGTACCGGTCTCGCTAGATAATGACGCATCACCCGTCCGGACGGTTCATCGCCGCCGGACTGTTACGAGGATGCTGCGGAGCGCCCCGTGACCCGGCGGTCACGGGGCGCTCCCAACCTGACGGAGGCCCAGGTCAGGCGGGTGAGCCAAGCAAGGGAGCCCGGGTGAGCCGGTGGGTGAGGACCGACAGCAGATCCGTTGCGCCATGCGCCCGGTGGGGCGCGATCCCCGGTGGGGCCGGGGCGAGCGGCACCAGCAGGTCCCCCGCGCCGAGGCCGCCTTCGGCGCCGTCCGCCGTCAGGTCGCCGTGCAGCCAGAGCGTGACCATGTAGAGCTCGGGGATGGACAGCAGCCGCGGTTGGTACGCCGAGGGCAGCGACTCGGCCTGGCTCAGGGCGAGTTCGGCCGAGCTGACATAGGGGCCCTCGGAGAAGTGTGAGAAGGCCCAGCCGTCGGCGGTGAGCATCGCCTCGGCTGCGGCCACCGTGCGATCGCCGTCGCGGATCAGGAAGCGCCAGCCGGTGAGCCGGGTGGTCGGCGGGCCGTCGGCGGTGGTGATGTCGTCCAGGACATGGACGGGGAGCGGAAGTTCGGGTTCGAAGGGGCCGGTGAGCGTGGAGAGTACCGGGGTGCGGGCCTCGCGGACGGCGGTGGGGGAATCAAGGGCCGTGAGGACGCTGCGCAGGGCGGGCGCGGGGGCCTGGGGCACATGCAGCGGCATGGTGGGTCGCCTCTCGCTTGGAGACACGGTGAAGCGATAGCGGGCCGGGTTTGGGCGGCGCTGTCGGTGGAACACGGGTCAGAGGGGAACCGGAACAGACCGTTCGGGCCTTATCTCTCTGCCTCGTTAGCCGAGTTTATACGACACGTGTTCCCGTTGTGTTTCATCTAGCCGCTGCCCGCATTGCCGACAAGACCTTATCCAGACCCCGAGAAGGCGGGGATTTTCCCCGATTCCATGCCAGATGAACGGATATGACCTGGCATTTTGAGGCCGGCGCGGTAGGCTGGAACTCGCCGGTCCATTTTTCCGGCACAATGAACAGTTCCAGAGAGCCTACCGGCTGGGTGGGGATCGCGGGGCGTTATCGATCACATTGGTGGGCATCATCGAGCGTGGTGTGCAGACGGCTGGCACCGATGATCCACTCGAGGAGGGACGCTTCGATGGGGGACAAGCTCATGGCCGGTGAGTTCGACCCGTCCGGCCGGCGACGGCAGCGCGTCCGGTTGCGGCAGTGCCTCGACGGGCTGGGCCGGCTCCTGGCCGACAAGCGATTCGACCGCCCGAAGAATCTCATGGGGCTGGAGATCGAGCTGAATCTCGCCGGGGCCGACGGACTGCCGAGGATGATGAACGCGGAGGTTCTGGAGCGCATCGGGAGTCATGATTTCCAGACCGAACTCGGGCAGTGCAACCTTGAAGTAAACATCGTGCCCCACCGTTTGCGCGGACGCGTTCTCGATCAGCTCTCGGAAGAGCTCCGAACCGGTTTGTCATATGCCGATCGCAAGGCGCGGGAAGTGTCCTCCGAGATCGTGATGATCGGAATTCTGCCGACCCTCGCCGCGGACGATCTGGGATCCACGAGCCTGTCCTATGACGACCGTTACAAACTCCTCAACGAGCAGATGCTGGCCGCCCGCGGCGAGGATTTCCTCATCGACATCGAGGGCCGTGAGCGGTTCACCTACGCCAGCGCCTCCATCGCCCCCGAGGCGGCCTGCACCTCCGTCCAGCTCCATCTCCAGGTCACCCCGGGGCGCTTCGCGGACGCGTGGAACGCGGCGCAGGCGGTGGCCGCCGTGCAGATCGCGGTCGGCGCCAACTCCCCCTTCGTCTTCGGTCATGAGGCATGGCGCGAATCCCGGCCGCCGCTGTTCCTGCAGGCCACCGATGTGCGTCCGCCGGAGATCGCCGCCCAGGGGGTCCGCCCGCGCACCTGGTTCGGTGAGCGCTGGATCGGTTCCGCCTACGAGCTGTTCGAGGAGAACCTGCGCTATTTTCCGCCCCTGCTCTCCACCGGCGAGGACGAGGACCCGCTACGGGTGCTGGACGAGGGCGGGGTGCCCGAGCTCCAGGAACTGGCGCTGCACAACGGCACGATCTACCGCTGGAACCGGCCCGTCTACGACGTCGTGGACGGTGTGCCGCATCTGCGCGTGGAGAACCGCGTGCTCCCGGCCGGGCCCACCGTCACCGATGTCATCGCCAACGCCGCCTTCTACTACGGGCTGGTCAGGGCGCTCGCCGAGGAGTCCCGCCCGGTGTGGACCCGGCTGCCCTTCACGGCCGCCGCCGCCAACTTCGACGCGGCCTGCCGGCACGGCATCGACGCGGTCCTGCAATGGCCCAAATCCGGCCGGTCGGCCTCCCTGGCCCGCACCTCCGCCGTACGGCTGGTCCGCGAGGAGCTGCTGCCGCTCGCCGCGTCCGGCCTCGACTCCTGGGGTGTGGAGCCCGCCGACCGCGACCGCTACCTCGGCGTGATCGAGGAGCGCTGCAAGCTGCGGGTCAACGGCGCGTCCTGGCAGACGGCCACCTACCACCGGGCGCTGGCCGGCGGGCTGGACCGGGACGCCGCGCTCGCGTCCATGACCCGCCGCTACTGCGCCCTGATGCGGACCGACGCACCGGTGCACACCTGGCCCACCGATCTCTCCGGGTGACACCCACACCGGCGACCATGACACCGTATTGTCCGGTGAGCGGGGCGGACGCACCCGATGAGGCGGACAAGCGGAAGTGGGGACAGGAGTGCGGTCACAGGCGCGGGGCGTGGATGCCCCGGTCGAGGACGGGCTCTCGCGGCGGATGCTGCGCACCGAGACGCTGCTCGTGCTGGCGCTGTCCCTCGGCGCGAGCGGGCTGTCCGCACTGATCAGCTTTATCGGCTCGGTGACCAAACCGGGCGGGCTCAAGGACCAGGCGGCCCATCTCAACTCCTCCGCCGCGCCGGGGCGGCCCTGGCTGGATCTCGCCTGGCAGCTGTTCGGCATCTCGACCGCGCTGGTGCCGGTCGCGCTCGTGGCCCATCTGTTGCTGCGCGAGGGCGCCGGGCTGCGGGCGATCGGCTTCGACCGCGACCGGCCGCGGTTCGACCTGGCGTGGGGCGCCGCGGTCGCGGCCGCGATCGGCGGCACCGGGCTGCTGCTGTATCTGGGGGCGCGGGCGGCCGGGGGCAATCTGACGGTGGTGCCCGAGTCGCTGCCCGATGTGTGGTGGAAGATCCCCGTACTCATCGCCTCCGCCGTGCAGAACGCGGTGCTGGAGGAGGTGATCGTGGTCGGCTATCTGCTGCGCAGGCTCGGGCAGTTGGGCTGGACCCCGATGGCCGCCCTGCTGGCCAGCTCGGTGCTGCGCGGTTCGTACCACCTCTACCAGGGGATCGGCGGCTTCTTCGGCAACCTGGCGATGGGTGTGATCTTCGTGCTGCTCTACCGCCGCTGGGGGCGGGTCGGGCCGCTGATCGCCGCGCATGCGCTGATCGACATCGTGGCCTTCGTGGGATACGCCCTGCTGGCGGGCCGGGTGGACTGGCTGCCCACGGCCTGATCCACCCGTCCGCCGTGGCCGAGGGGGGCTCAGGCCAGCAATTCGCCGTCGATGACGGTGACGGCGCCGCCCGTCAGCAGCGTACGGTCGCCGCGCAGCGCGGTGCGGACCAGGCCGGTGCGCGCGGACGCCTGCAGCCCGGTCAGCTCGTCGCGGCCGAACCGGGCCGACCAGTAGGGCGCGAGCGCGGTGTGGGCGCTTCCGGTGACCGGGTCCTCGTCAATGCCGACGGCTGGGGCGAACATCCGCGAGACGAAGTCGTAGCCGCGCGTGGGGTCCTCGGCGGCCGCGGTCACGATGACACCCCGGTGGCTGAGCCGCTGGAGCCCGGCGAGGTCGGGGGCCAGGGCGCGCACGGTCTTCTCGTCGGCCAGTTCGATCAGCAGATCGTCGATGTGCGGGCCGGCGTGATGGGCGGACACGATCTCGGCGCCGAGCGCTCCGGCGACCTCGGCCGTCTTCTGGGAGACCGGCAGCGCGGTCAGTGAGGCTGTGGGGAAGTCCAGCGTGATCGAGCCGCCGTCGTCGGCCGTCGCCGACAGGACCCCGCTGAGGGTGGCGAAGCGGACCGTGCCGGTCGCGGTCCCCGTGGTCTTCAGGACATGGCTGGTGGCGAGCGTGGCATGGCCGCACATGGGCGCCTCGGTGACCGGGGTGAACCAGCGCAGCGCCCAGTCCGCCTCCGCGGCCCGCGGGAGCGGGTGGGCGAAGGCGGTCTCGGCGAGATTGACCTCGGCGGCGACCCGCTGCAGCCAGCCGTCGTCGGGGAAGGTGTCGGTGTCGAGGAGGACGACCCCGGCCGGGTTGCCGGCGAAGGGGCGCTCGGTGAAGGCGTCGACGATACGTATCCGCATACGCCGACCGTAGGCGGCCTGTGGCGGGTCAGCCATGGCCAATCGCCCGGCCGTGGCACCCTCAGGGGCGGCGGTGGGGCCTTGGCCGGTGGCGCGGGAACGAGGGCCGACTACCCCTCGTCGGCGGCGAACAGCTCGAGGTGCCCGCACTCAGGACAGCGGAACGCCACAATCTTCCGCCGGGGACGGCCGATCCGCTTGGCGCCCCCGAAAAATCCCCGTTCCATCGCCCCCTCGATCCAGCGCGCGTACCCGCGCGAGTGCTCACCGGCGTCCTCGATGAAACCTTCCGCCAGGCCGACGGTGCCGCAGTGGGTGCACGTGTTGTTCTTCATGCCGTGAGTCTAGGAAACGGCGCGGCCAGGAAGAACCCGTGGCTGTGCCCTCGGACGACAACCGGCTTCACACAGGTCGGCGAGCCAAGGGGTTGGCATCCGATCGGTTCCGATATATCGTTGACGTGTCGTGATGGATCGACGATAGAAAGGAGCGTCACGATGCGTTCCCATGGACATGGACGTGAACACTGCGGACCCGGCCACCGCGGCCGGGGCGAGGGTGAGGGGCGGCGCGCGGCATTCGGCCCGTTCGGCCCCGGTTTCGACGGCCCGCCCTTCGGTGGGCCCCCGTTCGGCGGCCGAGGCCGCGGCGGCCCCGGTGGCCGCGGGCCGCGTGGGCGGGCGCGGCGCGGCGATGTGCGCGCCTCGATCCTGGCCCTGCTGAAGGACCGGTCGATGCACGGCTACGAGATGATCCAGGAGATCGCCGAGCGCAGCGGGGGAGCCTGGCGGCCCAGCCCCGGCTCGGTGTATCCCACCCTTCAGCTGCTCGAGGACGAGGGGCTGATCGGCAGCGAGAGCGAGGGCGGCAAGAAGCTGTTCGCGCTCACCGACGCCGGCCGCGCCGAGGCCGAGGCGGGGCCCGCCGCCCCGTGGGAGGAGGCCGGGCGCGGTATCGACTGGGAGGCCATGCAGGAGGTCCGCCAGGCGGGATTCGGGCTGATGGAGGCGTTCTCCCAGGTCTGGCGCACCGGCAGCGCGGAGCAGCGGCGGAAGGCCGTCTCCGTCATCAACGAGTCGCGCAAGCGGCTGTATCTCATCCTCGCCGAACAGGACGAGGAAAACGGCGGCACCGAGCGGGGCGGCGAGAGCTGAGCCCGATCGGACGGGGGTACGCCGCGCGGGGGCGGCGGGGTGGACGGGGAACCCGGTGCCTATGCGGCGTCAGACGACCAGCGCGCTCAGCTTGCGCAGCGACTCGTTGAGCGCGCTGGTCGCCGAGTCCTTCAGCTTCCCGGCCATCAAGGAGACCGCCGCCCCCGTGAACTCCCCGTCCACGCGCACCGTCGTGGCATCGCCGTCCGGTGTGAGCGAATAGCGCATGGCGAGGTTCACGCCCATCGGGCCCTTGCCCCGGGTGGCCAGCAGCCGGGCGGGCTCGCACTCCTCGACGGTCCAGGTCACCTCGGCCGGAAAGCCCATCAGTTTCATGTTCTCCTCGTAGGTCGCCGCCACTTCCAACGTGGCCGGGCCGCCCCGCGGAAAGCTGGTGTGGGTGGCGTTCCAGTCGCCGTATGCGGAGAAGTCCGTCAGCCGGGCCCAGACCTTCTCGGCCGGTGCCTCGATGCGTGTCTGCGCGCTGACCTCGGCCATGGGGGAGTCCCTTCGGCGGGTTCCTGCGGTGGGTGGTGCGACGGTGCCGGGCAACGTAGCCCCGGGGTCCGGAACATTCAATACTGACGAGTCGTCAGTTCCGGTGTGCCCCCTTCCTCTCCTCCCCGAGGATGAGAACCGGTCATCCGCGCACAACCATGGTGGGATGCGCACATGCTTCCCCGCGAGGATGCTCCGGCCTCAAGGGACTGATGGGGTGAGAGCGTGCGAAGTCGTACCCTTTCCGCCGGCCCGGACGACGCCGGATGCCAGGACCGGGTCAGCGAGGTGGTGGCCACCGTGATCGCGGGGGCTCGCCGGCGCGCCGTACGCGATGGTGACGCGCAGATCGACACCGCCCATCTGCTGCACGGCCTCCTGGAGTCCGACCCGGAGGTACGGGAGGTGTTTCCCGGCGGCACGCCCCAGGTGATACGGCTGCTGGGGTATCTGGTGCAGCGCGTCATCGGCTACGGGCTCCGGTGGAGCGGCACCGTCGAGGTCTCGGGGGCGGCGGCGCCGGCGGGGAGCGGGCTCGCCGGATGGTCGCCCGCCGCGACGGCCGCTCTCGATGCGGCGGTCCGCCGCGCCGCCTCCCGTGGCGGGTCCCGCGCCGGGGGCCTCGACCTCCTCGCCGCGTTCGTCCGCGACCGGGAGTGTCGCGCCGTGGAGGTGCTGCGGTGTGCGGGCGTCGCCGTCGAACCGCTGGTCACCGCCCTGGCCGTGGAGGCCTGCCAGCAGTCAACGGGATGACGGTGCTGACGCGAGCTGACATGATGGCCCGGTGCAGGTATCCGGAGGCCACTCACAGCAAAGGAAGGTCGGCCTGGGGCTCGCCCTGGTGTCGGCGCTCACGTTCGGCGGATCGGGTGTCGCCGCCAAACCACTGATCGAGGCGGGGCTCGCACCGCTCGAGGTCACCTGGCTGCGGGTGACCGGCGCTGCCCTGATCCTGCTGCCCCTGGTCTGGCGCCATCGCCGGCTGCCGGCCCGCCGTCCCGCCCTGCTGGTGGGGTTCGGTCTGCTGGCCGTCGCGGGGGTGCAGGCCTGCTATTTCGCGGCGCTCTCCCGGATCCCGGTCGGCGTCGCGCTGCTCGTCGAATACCTGGCGCCCGCGCTGGTGCTGGGGTGGGTGCGGTTCGTCCAGCGCCGCCCGGTGAGCCGGGCCGCGGCGGTCGGTGTCGTCCTGGCCGTCGGCGGGCTCGCGTGTGTGGTGGAGGTCTGGTCCGGGCTGAGCTTCAACCCCCTCGGCCTGCTGCTCGCCTTCGGCGCGGCCTTCTGCCAGGTGGGCTACTTCGTCCTCTCCGACCACGGCAGCGACGGCCAGGACCCGGCGGATCCGCTCGGCGTCATCGCCTACGGGCTGCTGATCGGAGCCGTCGCGCTCACCGCGGTCGGCCGCCCCTGGGGCATGGACTGGACGGTCCTCACCGGCGGCGCCGACCTGGCGGGCGCCCGCGTTCCCGCCCTGGTGCTGCTCGCCTGGATCGTGCTGGTGGCCACGGTGATCGCGTATCTCACCGGGGTGCTGTCGGTGCGCCGGCTCTCACCGCAGGTGGCCGGGGTGCTCGCCTGTCTGGAGGCGGTGATCGCGACCGTTCTGGCGTGGGTGCTGCTGGATGAGCACCTGGGCGTGGCGCAGGTCGTCGGCGGTGTGGTGGTGCTGGCAGGCGCCCTGATCGCCCAGACCTCCACCCCGAAGGGCGCCGCCGCCGAGCCGGTGGCGGCCTCGGCGCCGGTCGAGGGGGAGCGGGAGTACACGGCGGGAGGGTGACCGGCCCCCGCGCGCCGGTGCCCCAGGGCCCCCGCCCCCCGGTGGCCCAGGGCCCCCGCCCCCGGTGACCAGGGCCCCCGCCCTCCGGGGCGGGTCAGAGCCGGGTGAGGTAGCCGGGCACCGGCGTGTCGGGCGCGAGGTCGTCGGCGGGGTCCGGCGCGCCGTACACGCGGGCGACGGGCACCACGCCGCTCCAGTGGGGGAGTCCCAGATCCTCGGCGTCGTCGCTGGGCCCGCCGGTGCGGATCTTCGCGGAGACCTCCTCGAGGTCGAGGCCGAGCACGGCGGTGGCGGCCAGCTCCTTGGCGTTGGCGGGCCGGGAGTCGGCGGCGCGGCCGGGCACCACATGGTCCACCAGGGCGTCCAGGGCCGCGGTGCGCTCGGCAGGATCGGTCACCGGGCGGGCGATGCCGTGCACCACCACCGAGCGGTAGTTGATGGAGTGGTGGAACGCCGAGCGGGCCAGGACCAGCCCGTCGACATGGGTGACGGTGAGACACACCGGCAGCCCCGGCTCCGCGCCGCCCGGCGCGCCCGCCATGCGCAGCGGACGCGCCCCCGTCGAGCCGTGGAGGTACAGCCGCTCCCCGACCCGGCCGTAGAGGGTCGGCAGGACGACGGGGGCGCCGTCGCGTATGAAGCCCAGATGGCAGACGTAGCCCTCGTCGAGGATCGCGTGCACCACCTCCCGGTCGTAGGACGCGCGCTCGCGGGAGCGGGTGGGCACGGTGCGGTCGGTCGGTGCGTAGGCGTTGTCGGGCGCGTTGGTCGCGGCGGTGGCGTCCGGGGCGGGCATTTGCGTCCTCCATTGCATTAGTGCAAAATAGCGTTTGTGCTAGGAGAATATCCGATCGTCGGCCGACGCGCAGCCGAGATCGCGGCCAGTGTGGAGCGCGCGGTCGGCGCCGGCGAGCTGCCACCGGGCCAACTGCTGCCGCCCTTGCGGGAGTTGGCGCAGCGGCTGAGCGTGAATCCCAATACGGTCGCGGCCGCCTATCGCGTGCTGCGCGAACGGGGCGTGATCGAAACGGCGGGGCGCCGGGGGAGCCGGGTGCGCTCGCGCCCCTCCAGTACGCCCCGCGAGTGGATCGGCGTCGATGCCACCGGGGCGCGCGATCTGTCGAGCGGCAACCCCGACCCCGCGCTGCTGCCCCCGCTCGGCGCGCCGCTCGCGGCGGCCGCGGCCCGCGCGGCGGAGCGCCCCACGCTGTACGGCGCGCCGGACGTCGTCCCCGAGGTCGCCGAACTCGCCCGGGCCGCCCTCGACGCGGACGGGGTGCCGGCCGGGCCGGTCGCCGTCACCTCCGGCGCGCTCGACGCGATCGAGCGGGTGCTGGCCGCGCATCTGCGTCCCGGTGACGCGGTCGCGGTCGAGGACCCCGGCTGGGGCAGTCTGCTCGACCTGATCCCGGCGCTCGGGCTGCGCGCCGTCCCGGTCGGGGTCGACGACGACGGACCGCTGCCCGAGCGGGTGGAGCAGGCGCTGGCCCAGGGGGCGCGGGCGCTGGTGGTCACCGACCGGGCGCAGAACCCGACCGGCGCGGTGGTGAGCGCGACCCGCGCCCGCGAGCTGCGAGCGGTGCTCGCGGCCCACCCTTCCGTGCTGCTGATCGAGGACGACCACGGGCACGGCATCGTGGACCTCCCGCTGCGCCCCCTGGCCGGGGGTACCGACCACTGGGCGCTGGTCCGCTCCACCGCCAAGGCCTACGGCCCCGATCTACGGCTCGCGGTGCTCACCGGCGACCCCGTCACCCTGGACCGGGTGCGCGGCCGCCAGCGGCTGGGGCCGGGCTGGGTCAGCCATCTGCTGCAGGACACGGTCGGCGGGCTGTGGCGGACGGGCGCGGTCGACGCGGCGGCGGTGGCGGCGTCGTACGACACACGGCGCGCCGCGCTGGTGCGGGCGCTGCGGGAGCGGGGGATCGCCGCGCACGGGCGGAGCGGGATGAATGTGTGGGTGCCGGTCCCGGACGAGACCGGCGCCGTCGCCCGGCTGCTGGCCTCGGGCTGGGCCGTCGCCCCCGGGGCGCGCTTCCGCGTGGCCTCGCCACCGGGGATCCGGCTGACGGTCTCGCCGCTGGCCGCCGACGAGATCGAGACGGTCGCCGCCGCGGTGGCCGCGGCGGCGGGGGCGACGGTCTCGGGGCGGCTGGATTGAGCGCTCCGCCGGAAGTGTCGCGATGCGTCGTCGGCCGACGGCGGCCCCGTCGCGGCCGGCCGCCCACGCGGCGGAGCCGCCCCACATCGACACATCTGACCTGCTCAGGAGCCTGTGCGATGGACCCGTATGGTGCGGGTGCGTCCGCCGGACGCGGCCCGGGACGCGCCGGAGCGCCGCTGGGTCAAAGCCGCGCCGATGAGGACGACGGCCGCGCCCACCGGCGTGTTCCAGGTGAGGTGTTCCCCGAGGATCGCCACGCCCGCGGTGGTGGCGATCACCGGGACGAAGTAGGTGACCATCATCGCCGTCGTCGGGCCGACCTCATCCACGAGCCCGTACTGGACCAGGAACGCCACGCCGGTGCCCAGCGCGCCCAGGGCGAGCACGGAGAGCACGGGCAGCAGGGGGAAGGAGGTGGGCGACGTCGCGAACACCGGTGCGACGAGGGCGAGTTGCACGGTACCGAGCAGCAGCTGGCCGCCGGACATCGACAGATGGGAGTGGCCCGTGTCGCTCAGCGTGCGCCGGACGTACTGCCAGCCGACCGCGTAGCTGGCCGAGGCGATCAGCGCCAGCACCGTGCCCAGCGGGTCCTGGCCGGAGAAGCCCTGCCAGGCGCCCAGCACGATCAACACGCCGATGAAGCCGAGCCCGAGACCCGCGACACGCTGACGGCTCGGCCGGTCGTCGGAGACCACGACCACCGCGAGCAGCATCCCCCACAGCGGCGAGGCGGCGTTGCAGATACCGGCCAGGGTGGAGGGGATGGTCAGCTCGGCGTAGGCGAACAGCGAGAACGGCAGTGCGTTGAGGAAGAACGCGGCCACCGCCAGATGGCCCCAGACCCGCGCCCCGCGCGGTAGCCGCTCCCGCTGCACCACCAGCGTCACGAGCAGCACGGCGGTGCCGAACAGCATCCGCCCGAGCGTGACGTACAAGGGGGCGAACGCCTCGTTGCCCACCTTGATGAAGAGAAAGCTGAAACCCCAGATCAGGGAGAGCACGCCGAAGCGGATCCGCCAGTCGAGGAGCGGTCGGCGGGCGGGGGAGGAGGGGGTCTCCGCGGTGGAGGCGGCGGCAGGGGGTGCCGAGGCGGGCGCTGAGGTCATGCCCTTACGATGTGGGCTACAACCTCTTAGGACAAGCGAGATTTCGTTCGCGGTATCGCGTAGGATTCCTTACATGTTGTTGAACCTGGATCGCCTACGGACGTTGCACGCCGTGGCCCGCCACGGCTCCGTGAGCGGCGCCGCCGAGGGGCTGCACGTCACCACCTCCGCCGTCTCCCAGCAACTCGCCAAGCTGGAGCGGGAGACCGGTCAGCAACTGCTCGCCAAGAACGGGCGCGGGATCCGGCTCACCGACGCCGGGCGGCTGCTCTCCGACCACGCGGCGCGCATCCTCTCCCAGGTGGAGCTGGCCCAGGCGGATCTGGAGGCGCAGCGTGGCCATGCCGTCGGCGAGCTGCTGCTGGGCGCCTTCCCGACCGCCGTCCGCGGTCTCTTCCCCGAAGCCCTGGGCCGACTGCGCACCGAGCATCCGCAGCTGAATGTGCGGCTGCAGGAGATGGAGCCCGATGAGTCGGTGCCCTCGGTGGTGCGCGGCGACATCGATCTGGCCGTGGTCCTGGACTGGTACAACAAGCCCCTGCCGATGCCCGGCGGGCTGGTGAAGGCCGCCCTGCTGGACGACCCGGTGGATGTGGCGATGCCCGCCGACCACCCCCTCGCCCACCGCCGCGCGGTCGAGCCGGAGGACTTCGTGGACGACGAGTGGGTCTCCTGGCCCAAGGGCGGGTTCTGCTACGACTGGCTGATGGTGACCCTGCGCGGCAAGGGCATCGAGCCGAGGATCCGGCACACCGCGCATGAGCACCACACCCAGCTCTCGCTGATCGCCGCCGGGCTGGGCATCGCCGTGGTGCCCCGGCTGGGCCGCGGCCCGGTGCCCGAGGGGGTGCGGATGGTGCCCGTCAGCCAGCCCACGATGCGGCGGCACATCTACGCGATCTGGCGCGCGGACGCCGACCGCAGGCCCTCGATCCGGGCGGCGGTCGAGGTGCTGCGCTCCGTCGGCGAGAAGATCATCGACTGACCCGCCGACCGACCCGGAGCCCCCGCCCGGGGCCCGGGTCAGCCCTGTGGCATCTTGCGGAAGTCCCAGGAGCGGATCGCCTCGGGGGCCAGACGCAGCCATGCGTGGCGCCCGTCGTGCGGCATGGCGTCCAGGCCGAAGTACTTCGCCGCGAACATCCGCTCGGGCGTGTCGAGTTCGGGGCACGACACGCCGGTGCGCGGCGCCTCGCCGATCGGGACCGCCTCGCCGGAGAGCTCCACCCCGCGCAGTTCGCCGTAGTCGTGTCCGTCGTCGACCACCACCGCGATCCGCGGATCGCGGCGCAGCTCGGCCCAGCGGCGGCTGCGGGTCAGGGAGTACAGCCACAGGGCGGCGCCGTCCCAGCAGAACCACAGCGGGCTGATATGCGGCCGCCCGTCCGCGGCCACGGTCGCCACCCGGCAGGTGCGCTGTTCGGCGAGGAAGGCGTCCAGCTCGTCCTGGGCCATCATGATGCGGCGTCCCCGCCGCTGGGTGACGGTCATCCGACCCTGTACCTCCCGGTCACTGGATGTGCGGCACAGGATGATGGCTCTTCCTTGATGACGCAAGGGACGCTACTCTCCGGCGCCGTGACCCCGAGCCCCCGCGAAGACCTGGTGGAACTGCTCCGGCCGCAAGCCTGCGCCCTGCTCACCGTCGAATGCCAGCGCGGTGTGGTGGGCCCGGACAGCGCCCTGCCCGAACTGGCCGCCGTGGCCCAGGAGTCCGGTGCGCTCGGGCGTGTCGCCCAGCTGGTGGCGGCCGCCCACGACACGGGCGTCCAGGTGCTGCACGCGGTGGCCGAGCGGCGCGCCGACGGACGCGGCGCGAACCGCAACGCACCCCTGTTCCGGGCCGTCGAGCGGCTGCCGGTCCGGCAGCTCACCGGAAGCGCGGCGGTGGAGATCGCCGAACCGGTTCCGGTGGCCGCCGAGGACCTGGTCGTACGGCGGCTGCACGGCCTCTCGCCGATCGCCGGGACCGAGGTGGACGCGCTGCTGCGCAATCTGGGCTGCCGCACGCTGGTCATCACCGGCGTGTCGGCCAATGTGGCGATCCCGGCCGCCGTCTTCGACGCCGTCAACCTCGGCTATACGGCCGTGGTGCCCGAGGACGCGATCGCCGGGGTGCCCGCCTCGTACACCCCGGCGATGGTCCGCCACACCCTCGCCCTCGTGGCCGCCGTCACCGCGGCCGACGAGGTGGTCGCCTGCTGGCGGAGGACGGCCGTCACGCCATCCAGATCGAGCTTCCCTGCACCTTGATCTGCGCGCCCGGCAGCGGCTTCTGCGCCGGTCCGCCCTTCACGCTGCCGTCGGTGATGTCGAACTTGCTCTGGTGGCACGGGCAGTTGATGGTGCCGCCGGTCACATCGCCGACCGAGCAGCCCTGGTGCGTACAGATCGACGAGAACGCCTTGAACTCGCCCGCCTTGGGCTGGGTCACCACGACCTTGTGGTCCTTGAAGACCATGCCGCCGCCCTCGGGGATCTGGGAGGTCTTGGCCAGTTCCATACCGTCCCCGCCGGCCGACTGACCGCCCTCCGCGCTCTGCGACGGCTGCGAACCGCCGGCGTCCTGGGCGCTGCCCGCGCTGCCGCTGTCCGAATCGCCGCTGTCGTCCTTGCCGCATGCGGCAAGCGTGGCGGCCAGCCCGGCCGCTCCCGCCGCGGTGACGACGGCGCGGCGGGTGGTGCCCTGCCCGTTGATTGCCGACTGCGTCATGGTGGTGCCTCCTGATCAGGGGACGTTTCTCTCCCATACGGATGGCCCGGCCCCCGCGTTCAGCCATCTGCGGGCGTCCTCGGGCCCGGTTGGGGAATTCGCCGGGCCCGGTTCGGGAAATCGCTTTGCCGACCGGGCGGCCGGGCCGTGAGAATGCCGGACCATGGGACATCTGGAGGCCGCGCACCTCGCCTTTTTCCTGCCCGACGGACGACTGCTGCTCGGCGATGTGTCGTTCCGCGTCGCGGAGGGCACGGTGGCCGCCCTGGTCGGGCCCAACGGGGCGGGCAAGACCACGCTGCTGCGGCTGGTCTCCGGCGAGGTGGAGCCGCACGGCGGCACGGTCACGGTCAGCGGCTCGCTCGGGGTGATGCCGCAGTTCATCGGCTCCGTGCGCGATGAGCGGACGGTGCGCGACCTGCTGGTGTCGGTGGCCCAGCCCCGGGTCCGCGAGGCCGCCCGCGCGGTCGACGCGGCCGAGCTGGCGATCATGGAGCGGGACGACGAGGCCGCCCAGATGGCCTACGCCCAGAGCCTGAGCGACTGGGCCGAGGCGCGTGGCTACGAGGCCGAGACGGTATGGGACATGTGCACCACGGCGGCGCTCGGAGTGCCGTACGAACGGGCCCAGTGGCGCCAGGTGCGCACCCTCAGCGGCGGTGAGCAGAAGCGGCTGGTGCTGGAGGCGCTGCTGCGCGGGCCCGACGATGTGCTGCTGCTGGACGAGCCGGACAACTACCTGGATGTGCCGGGCAAGCAGTGGCTGGAGGAGCGGCTGCGCGAGACCCGTAAGACCGTGCTGTTCATCAGCCACGACCGGGAACTGCTGGCCCGCGCCGCCGACCGGATCGTCAGCGTCGAGCCGAGCCCGGCGGGCAGCGATGTGTGGGTGCACGGCGCCGGCTTCGCCACCTACCACGACGCCCGCGAGGAGCGGTTCGAGCGCTTCGAGGAACTCCGGCGGCGCTGGGACGAGAAGCATGCCCAGCTCAAACGGCTGGTGCTGGACATGCAGCGGTACGCGGCGCGCAGCGATGAGATGGCCTCCCGCTACCAGGCCGCCAAGACCCGGCTGCGGAAGTTCGAGGAGGCAGGGCCGCCACCGGAGCCCCCGCGCAAACAGGACATCACCATGCGGCTCGCGGGCGGACGCACCGGGGTGCGGGCGCTGACCTGCCGGGCGCTGGAGCTGGAGGGCCTGATGCGCCCCTTCGACCTGGAGGTCTTCTACGGTGAGCGGGTGGCCGTCCTGGGGTCCAACGGCTCGGGCAAGTCCCACTTCCTGCGGCTCCTGGCGGGCCAGAGCGTCGACCACCGGGGGGAGTGGAAGCTGGGCGCGCGGGTCGTGCCCGGTCACTTCGCCCAGACCCACGCCCATCCGGAGCTCTTCGGGCGCACGCTGGTCGACATCCTGTGGACCGAGCACGCCCGGGACCGGGGCCGCGCGATGAGCGCGCTACGGCGCTATGAGCTCGACCGCCAGGGCGACCAGACCTTCGACCGGCTCTCGGGCGGTCAGCAGGCCCGGTTCCAGATCCTGCTGCTCGAACTGGCCGGGACGACCGCGCTGCTGCTGGACGAGCCCACGGACAACCTGGACCTGGAGTCGGCCGAAGCGCTGCAGGACGGGCTCGGCGCCTATGACGGGACGGTGCTGGCTGTCACCCATGACCGCTGGTTCGCGCGGTCCTTCGACCGCTTCCTGGTCTTCGGTTCGGACGGTGTCGTCCGCGAGACGGCGGAGCCGGTCTGGGACGAGCGCCGCGTCGACCGGGTCCGCTGAGCGCTCCGCGGGAAGTGCCGCGAGGTGCGTCGTTCATCCGCGGCGGTGTCGTGGCCGGTCGCCCATGCGGCGGAGCCGCGTATCGACACGCCGCGGATCAGCGGTGGGCGCCGTTGACCGGCACGATCCTCTTCAGCTGCTGGACCGGGTGGAGGGCGGGCGAGCGCTGGATGACCACCATGGCGGCGTCGTCCCCCAGCCGCCCGCCGACATGGTCCAGCAGATCGCGGCGGAGGTGGAGCAGCAGCCCTTCGGGACCGGAGCCGCTCCACTGCCCGACCCGTTGGGCCAGCGGATAGAAGGACCCGTCGGGGGCGCGGGCCTCGATCACCCCGTCCGTGTAGAGCAGCAGCGTGTCACCGTCCTCGAAGGGGAAGGCGTCGGGCGTGCCGGAGGAGCTCGAGCCCCTCGGGAGTCCGCACATGCCCAGCGGAGGGGCGGGCTGGGTCGCGGACAGGGTGGTCACCCCGCCCCGCTCGGGCAGCAGCAGGGGCGGCGGATGCCCGCAGTTGGTCATGTACACCACGTTGTCCTCGTCCGGGATGTCGACCAGCAGGGCGGTGATGAAGTGCTCTTTGAGCTCCGCCTCCGCCGCGAGCCGCTCGGCGGCACCGACGCGCTCGGCGTGCGCGATGGTGGTGTGCTCGGCCAGATGCCGGCAGACGCTGCGCTCCAGGACATCGGCGAGCTCCACCAGCCCGGGGCTGAAATGGGCGGCCTCCCGGAAGGCACCCATCAGCACCGACGCGTCGCTGATGGAGGTCAGCCCCTTGCCCCGGACATCTCCGATGATCAGCCGTGTGCAGTCCTTGACCCGGGTCGCCGCGTACAGGTCCCCGCCGATCTGCGCCTCGTCCTCGGCCGCCATGTACAGCGAGGCGACCCGCAGCGGGCCCAGCCGGTGCGGCAACGGCCGCAGTACGACCCGCTGCGTGGCCTCGGACACCGACCGCACCCGGGCCAGCTCACGGTGGCGCCGCCGCTGCTCCTGGGCGTAGACCACGATGAGCAGCGAGATCACGGCGATGGCCGCGATCTGCACCTGGTGATTGACGGTGAAGCCACCGCGCAGCGCCGCGATGACCACCTGGGCCGCCACCGCCAGCGCGCCGATCAGCGCGGTGACCCGGGGACCGGCGAACGACGGGGTGAGGGCCGGGGCGACCACCAGCAGGGGGCCCAGATGGACCTGGGTCGGGGTCAGCAGGTCCACACAGGTGATCACCACGATCAGCCCGACCGGGATCGCCACCAAGGCGTGTCCCGGTTGCCATGGCCTCATCAGATCCGTCAGCCGCCGACGAAACCCCATGTCTTCCACTGTGCACCCGTCGATCCCCCTTCTGAGGGACCGGCCCGGTCGGCCGGGGATGCCCGGATCCGGCTGAGGGGCGTGCCACCCACGACGGCGGGCCTCCTGCGGAGGTCAGTCCGCCTGCGCCCGCGCGGTGTCGACGGCCGCGGGCTGCCCGCCCGGTGCGGGTTCCGAGCGCGCGACCGGATGGCCGGGCGTGGGCATGTGGTGGGGGAAACCGATCCGGAGCAGGGCTGCCGCGACGGCGGCCGCCAGGACGACGGCGGCCGCGAGGATCAGGGCCTGGTGGTACCCGTGGCGCAGCAGCGGGGTGGCGACCAGCGGACCGAGGATCTGGCCCACCGAGTATCCGGCCGTCAGCAGGGCGACCGCGCGCGGGAAGCGCAGATGCGCGCCGGTCGCGAGCGCGAGCGTGCTGACGCCGATGAACGTGGCGCCGAAGAGCACCGCGGAGAGCAGCGCGGCGGCGACGCCACCGATCAGCGCGGGCAGCGCGATGCCGACGGCCTGGACGGCCAGGGCGGCCAGCAGCAGGCCCGGGCGGGACCAGCGCCGGCCCAGCCCCGCCCACAGCGCGGCGGACGGGATGGCCGCCAGGCCGACCAGCACCCAGGCACCACTGCCGATCCAGCCGGGAGAGCTCTGCTCGATCGCGGCCACCAGGAAGGTGCCCGCGATGATGTAGCCGATGCCCTCCAGCGTGTAGGACGCCAGGAGCGCGGTGAACCACCGATGGGTGCGCGGGCCGGCCGCCCGCCGCTCCGCGCCGGGCGTGGCGGACGCCGACGGGGGCGCGGGTTCCGGCCGCAGGAACCATGCCGGCATGGCGAGCAGCGCCGTCAGCCCGGCCGAGGCCCACCACGCGGCCTGCCAGTCGGCGATGGTGCGCAGGGCGAGGACGAGCAGCCCGGACAGGGCGATACCGGCCCCGACTCCCCCGAAGGCCCACCCCGGCAGGTGCGCGGGGTGGTCGCGCAGATGGCTGAGCAGGGAACCGGCGGCGATGACGAAGATCAGCGCACTGGCCACGCCCGCACCCAGCCGGAGCACCAGCCATACGCCGGGGGAGTGGGTCAGCGGCATCGCGGCCAGGGACACCGCCAGCACCACCAGGCAACCCCGCAGCACGGCCGGGGAACGCGTCAGCCGGGGCAGGAAGGTTCCGGCGAGCGCGCCGAGCAGATAGCCGACGTAGTTGGCGGTGGCGAGATTCGCCCCCGTCGCGGCGGACAGCCCGGCCTGAGCGTGCATCAGGGGAAGAATCGGGGTGTAGACGAAACGGCCCACACCCATGCCCGCTCCCAGCGCGGCGGCGGCCTGGACGACATGGCCCCAGGGTGAGTGACGTAGGCCTCGGGCGTCGGTGACGTGCTGCTGCATGGCCCCAGGCTGCGCCCGCCACCAGGGCGAATGCCAGGATCGGCGTCCTCTCTGCTGGTAGGCGCAGCCTCTTACGGGCGCCGACGCCTCAGTGATCAGCGACGATCCGGGAGACGTGATACTGGCGGATCCGCCAACCGCCGCCCTCGCGCCGCAGGACCAACGACAGATGTACCGCGGCCTCCCAGCCCGTCGGATCCCGGAAGGTGACGTCGGCGAAGCCACCGGCCACGTGTTCGCCGATCCGGTAGCCCTGGACGTTCCCCAGATGGGCCCTGCGGTAGTCCGGAACGGCCGCGTAGTAGCCGCGCACCGCGTCCCGGCCGGAGATCGTTTCGGGTCCGAACCCCTGGAAGAGGGCGTCGGGGGTGAACAGGTCGGCCATCGCGTCCGTCCGGTGGCCGTCGAAAGCGGCCTGCCAGCGGCTCAGCACCTCGTGCAGGGGGTCGTTCAGCGAATCAGTACTCATGGTGTCAGCTCCGATGAGGGGCGTCGCCTGAGAGCCGACGCCGAGAAGGGCGCCCGGGCGGCGGGAATGACGCCCGGGCGGTGCGGGCGTCAGTGGCCGGCGCTCTGGCCGCCGTCGACGTGGAGGATCTCGCCGGTGACGAAGGGGGCGTTCTCCAGGTAGGTCACGGCGTCGACGATGTCGCCGATCTCTCCCATCCGGCCGACCGGGTGGAGGGCGGCGAGGGTGTCGTGGTACTCCGCCGGGTGCATCGGCGTCTTGATGATGCCGAGTGACACGGCGTTGCTGCGCACCCCACGGGTGGCGTATTCGATGGCCAGGGCCTTGGTCGCCGACTGGAGTCCGCCCTTGGTCAGGGAGGCCAGTACGGAGGCGACCGCGGAGTTGGCGTGGTCGACCAGGCTGGTGGTGATCTGGACGACATGCCCGCCGCCCTGACGGAGCATCTGCTCGACCGCGAGCTGGGTGATGCGGAAGAAACCGCTCAGGTTGATGCCGGTGACCGTGTCGTAGTCCTGCTGCGTGTACTCGGTGAACGGCTTGGCGACGAAGACGCCGGCGTTGTTCACCAGCGTGTCGATGCGGCCGAAGCGCTCTATCGCGGCGCCGGCCACCCGCTCGGCGGTGGCGGGGTCGGCGATGTCGCCCTGGACGGTGAGGAGCTGCGGGTCCGGTGAGGGAGCGATCCCGCGCGAGGTCGCGACGACGGCGTAGCCGAGCTTCCGGTAGGCCTCGACCAGGCCCGCGCCGATGCCCTGGGAGGCGCCGGTGATGATGGCGACCTTCTGGTCAGGAGTGCTCATGGTGACTGTCTCCAGTGGGGTTGTCCGGACCGGTGTTCATGACCGGCTCTCCATGAACATAGACGACCGGTCGACAAAAACCCAAGGAGGGCGAGGTGCCTCCCACTCGCCCCGGCACCGCTGTGACCTGCGATGGGAGGCGGCGCCTGCCAGCTGGGAGGAAGCCGGTCACATGGACGCCCCGATACGAGACCGTCCGCACCCGTGCGTCGGGGCCGCAGAGCGGGAGTACCCGGGGACGAGGGCGGGACCGGCCGGGGCTCCGGCCGCGGGTAGCATTGCGGGCGTGGAGCTGCGCCAGTTGCGGTATTTCGTCGCTGTAGCCGAGGAGCTGAACTTCGGCCGGGCCGCGGAGCGGCTCCTGATCGCCGGCCCCTCCCTCTCCCAGCAGATCAAGTCGCTGGAACGGGATCTCGGCGTCCGGCTCTTCGACCGCGACCGCCGTTCGGTGGCCCTCACTCCGGCCGGTGCGGCCCTGCTCCCGCACACCCGGGACCTGCTCGAGCGCGCCGACGACCTCCGCAACCGCGCCGCCAGGATCGCGGGCTCGGAACCGGTCCGGCTCGGCTACGTCAACTGGCTGCCCGCCGACCTGACCGCCCGCGCCTCATCGGTGGCGCGCCTGCACATCGACGCCTGGGTCGCGCCCTCCCACGCCCAGGCCGCCCGCGTCGCCGACGGCGGCCTCGACCTCGCGGTGTGCTGGATCCGTGACGACGACCTGGAGAAGCTGGGACTCGGCGCCAGACTCATCGGCGCGGAGCGGCTCTACGCCGTCTCGGCCGGGCAGGACACCGGCGAGGTCCGCGCCCGGGACACCGTCGCGCTGCTGGACGACGACACCACCACATGGCTCTCCTGGAACGACTACGCGGGGCGACTGGCCGAAGAAACCGGCGTCCCGGTGGCGCGCATCACGGACGGCGGCATCACCGGTCCCGTGTTCTTCGACCATGTGCGCCGGAGCGGGCGGCCCGTCCTCAACTCGCCCAAGGGCCAGACCACTTCGCTGCCGCCCGATCTGGCCGCCCGCCCCGTGGCCGGGCCGAAGCTCTACTGGACCTGGTCTCTCGTCTGGCGCCGGGACGAACTCCGCCCGGCCGTACTGAGCACCGTCGACGCCCTGACGGAAGGCGTCGGCGACTTCGGCATCCACGCGCCGGACGCATGGCTCCCCGACGGGGATCCGTACAAGCGGTAGACCGGGTCGGACCCCGGGGGAGTGGCAAGCCTGGACGGCGTCCGTCTCCCACCAGGGCCCGTGTCGACCGGGCGCGCGGGCGCCCCACGCCCTTGCCGACACCGTCGGCGAAGGCGTGTCAGCAGTGCGGGCCCTGCCTTCCGAGGGTCTCCGCGCGGGTCGCTCCGGGGCGGGTCCACTGCGCTGCGGGGCGGCTGGTCGGGCCCCAGGCGGCGTTCCCGTCCGCGTCCGTGCGCCAGTACCAGCAGATCGGCGCGCCATGCCCGCCGACCGGCGCGCCGACCTCAGGGGCCTCGGGCCAGCCCTCGGGGTCGTCCTCCCACGCCTCGCGGCGACCGTAGGGCGTCATGTCGAGCAGGCCGAGGAACCCGCTGGCCGTCTCGTTGCCACGGCCGGTCGTGGAGTAGGTGAGGAACACCCGGTCGCCGTCGCGCAGGAAGCAGGTGAGGTAACCCATGTCCCCGCCGACCGGCGCGTCCACGTCGCGCACCGAGTACCAGGGCTGGGTGTAGCCCATGAAGTCGACGAAGGAGGCCACCTCGTCCCACCGGCCCGTGGTCACGATGGCGAACGAGACGCCGCGGGCATTGAGGTACACGGCGTCCTTCAGCTGCCAGGCCGTGGTGGTGCAGCCCTCGCACTGCCCCTGGTGCGGCGCGCCGTCGTACCACATGTGCTTGTAGACCATGAGCTCGTCGCGGCCCTGGAACAGGTCCAGGAACGGGACCGGGCCATCCGGTCCGACGACTTCGACCGTCCCGTCGAACTCCACCATCGGCAGCCAGCGGCGGGCCGCGGCGATGGCGTCGCCCTCGCGGGTGTGGGCCTTCTCGCGGACCAGCAGCTCGTCACGGGCGGCCTGCCAGGTGGCCAGGTCGACGATGGGCGGGCGGCCGGGCAGCGTGGTGGTCGGGTCGTCCGGTGCGGTCGTCATGGTTGTCCTCCGAGGTGTCTCGTACCGGGCAGCGTCGTACGGCGTCCGACGACGGTCACCAGAACAGACTCGCGTCCCGGCCGGAACTCATCGCGGCACCGCGCGCACCCGGCCGAGCCCGCGCGGAGGCCGGGCCGCCGGGCGCGACGCGTCAGCCACGCCGAAGGGTGTTGAGCCGGGCGGCCTGGCGGGTCAGATAGTCGCGCTCGGCGAGGTTGGGCGCCTGGTGGGCCGCCTCTGCGTACAGCCGTGCCGCCGTCGCCAGGTCGCCGTCGCGTTCGTGGAGGTACGCCGCCACCGCGGTGTGGCGGGGCATGGGGGATCCCCTCTTCGGAGAGGCCGGGGACGAGTCGGTCAGCTCCGCGAGCGCCGCCAGGCCGGCCCGCGGGCCGTCGGCCTCGCCGACGGCCACCGCGCGGTTGAGCCGGACGACCGGGCTGTCGGTCAGGCGCACGAGCTCGTCGTACCACTCCAGGATCTGCACCCAGTCGGTCTCCTCGACGGTGGGCGCGTCGGCGTGGAGTGCCGCGATGGCGGCCTGGGCCTGGAACTCGCCCAGCCGGTCGCGGGCGAGGGCCGCCTGCAGGATCACCACCCCCTCGGCGATCGACGCGGTGTCCCACCGGCCGCGGTCCTGCTCGGCGAGCGGCACCAGACTGCCGTCCGGCGCGGTCCGGGTGGCGCGCCGGGCGTGGTGGAGCAGCATGAGGGCGAGCAGCCCCGCCACTTCGGGGTGGTCGACCCGGGCCGCGAGCTGCCGGGTGAGCCGGATGGCCTCGGCGGAGAGGTCGACGTCGCCGGAGTAGCCCTCGTTGAAGACCAGGTAGAGGACGCGCAGCACGGTGGCGACATCGCCGGGCTGGTCGAATCGCACATCGGAGACGGTGCGCTTGGCCCGGCTGATGCGCTGCGCCATGGTCGCCTCGGGCACCAGATAGGCCTCGGCGATCTGGCGGGTGGTCAGCCCGCCCACGGCGCGCAGGGTGAGCGCGACCGCGGACGACGGCGTCAGCGACGGGTGGGCGCACAGGAAGTAGAGCTGGAGCGTGTCGTCCACCGCGGGCGCGGGCCCGGGCGCCGGCTCCTCCTCGACCCGGTCCTCACGCCGGCGGCGCGCGGCATCCGAGCGGGTGGCGTCGAGGAACTTGCGCCAGGCCACGGTGACCAGCCAGCCCTTCGCATCCCGCGGAGGGTCGGCCGGCCAGCCGCGGACCGCCTCGACCAGTGCGTCCTGTACGGCGTCCTCGGCCGCCGCGAAGTCGGCTCCGCGGCGGACGAGGATGGCGAGCACACTCGGCGTGAGGCTCCGGATCAGGGCCTCGTTCATTGATGAGGGCAGTCCGTGGTGTTGGGCGACTCGGCCAGGAACGGGCGCAGCTCGAGCCACTCGTGGATCGGCTTGCCGCCCGCCCCGGGGGCGGCCGACAGCTCCCCGGCCAGCTCGACGGCGCGCTCGTAGCTGTCGACGTCGATCACCATCCAGCCCGCGATGAGGTCCTTGGTCTCGGCGAACGGGCCGTCGGTGACCGGCGGGCGCCCCTCACCGTCGTACCGCACCCAGGTCCCCTCGGGGGCGAGTGCCTGGCCGCCGACGAACTCGCCGGTCTCCTCCAGCCGCGCCGCGAAGTCGTTCATGTACTTCATGTGCGCGGAGACCTCCTCCGGCGCCCACTGGTCCATGGGCACGTCGTTGACCGCGGCCGGAGCGCCACGGTAGTGCTTGAGCAGCAAGTACTTGGCCATCGTGTGTCTCCTCGGTGCTGATGCGACCCATTGTGGTCGCGTTCACCCCGGGGACGGAGCAGGTCGCGCGTTCTCGACATCGCCGGCCGAACTTTTTTGGCGCCCTTGGATGATCATGGGCGAGCCGTCCTTCCGGCCCCGCCGCCCGCGAGGCTCAGCGGGCTGCCCCGCCTTCAGCGGCACCTGTCACAGACGGGCGCACTACCCGGTCCATGTGATGTGAAGAGCCCCACGGTGAGCGCTGCCGTGGATGACGTCTTGGGGGCATCCGGACCGGCCTCCGCAGGAAGGGAAGGCTTCTCCATGAAGGTCGTTGTGATCGACGACGGTGGACCCCTGGGCGTCGAGACCGCTGCCGGAATCAGAGAACACGGACACGAGGCCCATCTGGTCTCGGCCTTCAGCGGGGTCGATGTCCTCACGGGAGAAGGCCTGGCCGAGGCCCTCGAAGGCTGCTCCGTCGTGGTCGATCTGTCCGGACCGCCCTCACTCGACGACGGGGTCCTCACGGAGGAATCCGGCCTGGTGATCGATGAGCAGGCGGTCATGGAGACGCTGTGCCGCGGGGCGGCCAACCTCCTCGCCGTGGAGGCCGCCGTCGGTGTGAGGCACCACGTCTCCTTGTCCGTGGTGGGTGTGGAGCGGTTGCGGGAGGAGGGGTACTTCCGGGCCCTGCACGCCCAGGAAGAGCTGATCAGGCGGTCTCCCATGCCGTACTCGATCATCCGCACCACCCAGCTCTTCGAGTCCGTCGGTGACATCGCCGATGCCGCCACGGAAGACTGGATCATCTGGCTGGCACCCGCCCAGATCCAGCCGGTGTCCTGTGCCGACGTCGCGACGCTGGTCGCGCACACCGCCTGCTTCCGCCCCCTCCTCGGCGTCCATGAGATCGCCGGCCCCGCCCAGATCCCGCTCGACGCGTTCGTCCGTGCCGTCCTCACCGACGCCGGGGAGCACCGCCGGGTGTTCATCGACTCCCGCAGCCCCTGCTTCGGCGCCGGTCTCAAACCCGGTGACCTCCTCCCCGGCGCCGACGCCCATATCGCCCCCACCCGCTACGGCGACTGGCTGGACGGGCACGCCGCCGCTCACAGGTGATCGGGACCGGGGGCGGGGGGCCGGTTCCAGGAGCGCAGTTTCTCGGGATTGAGGACGACCCAGACCTGTGCGACGCGGTGGTCGGTGACATCGAGGCTGATGACGGCGGCGACCCGGCGGTCGTAGCGGGCGACCAGGCCGGTGCGCCCGTTGACGGAATGGGTGGTCAGCGTGGTGCGCGGGCGGTGGGCCAGGAGGGTCAGCAGGCTGTGGGCGACCCCCCGGCTGCCGTGCGCGGGCCTGATCAGCGTCCGGACCTTGCCACCGCCGTCGAAGAACGCCGTGGCGTCCGGGCACAGCAGCGACGCGAGCTGCTCGGCGTCCTCGCTCGCACAGGCCCCGCGGACGGCGCGGACGAGGGCATCGTGCTCCTCCGGCGTCGTGGGGTGTGAGCGCCGCGTCCGGAGGCAGTGGCGGGCCCGGTCGGCGAGTTCGGCGCACTCCGGTTCGGTGCGCCCCACGATGTCGGCGACCGTATCGGGGGCCATGCCGAAGGCGTCATGGAGCACGAACACCGCCCGCTCGGGCGGCGGCAGCGAGTCCAGCGCGTTCAGCAGGACCCGGCTGACCTCCGCCACCAGCCTCGGCGGTACCCCCTCGGTGTCTCCGGTCTCCGTGCGGTGAACCTCTTTCCGGCCGGTCGCACCCCGGTCGGGGTGGGTGAGCCGGCTCAGACAGATCCCGCCCGCGGTCTTCGCGAGCCAGGACCGGGCCGCGGTGATCCGCCGGCGCTCCGCGTCGGACAGCCCGTACCACCGGCGGTAGGTCTCATCGACGACGTCCTCCGCCTCACGGGGGCCGCCCAGCATCCAGTAGGCGACGTCCAGCAGATACCGGCGTTCGTCGAGCAGCTCCGCGATCGGCACCGCGTCAGCGTGCTCCATACGGCAACCTCCCTCACGCGTCAGAAGGAACGGGTCAGGCTGAAAGAGCCGAGAGCGTCCCGAAGGATCTGCTGGACCTGGATCCGATCGGCTTCGGCCCGGACCCCACTGCGGGCCATCCGGTCCGGGTCATGGTCGGCACACCGCAGGGCCCGGCACACCGCATGAGACGAATCGCAGGCCCCGTCCACCACGTAGTACAGCCAAAACCGCTGGCAGTCGGCGGTGTGGAACCGCAGGCCCACCAGCCACTTGCCATGACGTCCGGAGCCGGAGCCGCAGGAAACACGCTCGATCTCCGCAGCGATACGCCGGCCGCAATCAGAGTCCGTATGGTGCCGCATGCTGTGTCATCTCCATTCCGACTCGGGCGATCGCGCCGGTGGCGCGCCGCCGTCGAGGTACGGGTACGGGTGAGACGATGAGCCTTTCTACCTGCGTGACCAGATGGCACTCCGACTTGTGACACCCGGCACCGGTATCGCGGCACCTTTTTGCCACTCTTCCGCCGGGCAGGCGAAGGCGCCCGTGGCGGGGGACGGCCGGTCCCCTCCGCCGACGGGCGCCGTGCGGCCGCCCGCGGGCTAGCGCTGCTGCACCAGCCAATCGTTGAACTTGGTCTCGGTGATCTCCGCGTCCGGACCCGGCAGCAGCGAGGTCTCCTGCAGCTCGACATCGAAGTACTTCGCGCCCGGGTCCGCGACGACCTGGCGGGGGTCGTTCCTGGCGGCGAGCATCTCGCGGATGAGCTGGTCGAGCTCGAACTCATCGGGGCCCGCGACCTCCACCACATCGTTGGTCGGGGTACCGAGCGCGGCGCGGTCCACGGCCGTGGCCAGGTCGTCGGAGTAGATGGGCCGGATCTTGACGTGGGCCAGGTGAACGGTGTCGCCCTCGGTCGCCGCGTCCGTCAGCCGGTTCATGAACTCGAAGAACTGGGTGGCGTGGACGATGGAGTACGGGATGCCGGACGCCTTGATCAGGTCCTCCTGGACCTGCTTGGCCCGGAAGTAGCCACTGTCCTGGAGCCGGTCGGTGCCGACCACGGACAGCACCACATGGTGCGCCACACCGGCCTGGGCCTCCGCCTCCAGGAGGTTGGTGGTGGAGGTGCGGAAGAAGTCCATCACGGCCTCGTCCTCGAACGAGGGGGAGTTGGACACGTCGACCACGACCGACGCGCCCTCCAGGACCTCGGCCAGCCCCTCGCCGGTCAGCGTGTTGACCCCGGTGTTGGGGGCCGCCGCGACCGCCTCGTGCCCGTGTGCCTTGAGCTTGCCGACCAGCTTCGAGCCGATGAGCCCCGTTCCACCGATCACTGCGATCTTCATAACGGATTCCTCTCTCGGTACTCAGTGTTACGAGGTCATTCGACGAGCTTTCCCTCGGTCGAGACCTCCTGCATCAGCGCGGAGATCTCGTCCGGTGCGGCCGGGATGCTCTCGTGGGTGACACCGGTCGTGGGGGACCACACGAGGTTGACCCGCAGAGCGGGATCGAGGTCGGGGTAGTCGCTGCGGTTGTGGCAGCCGCGGGTCTCGCGCCGCTCCAGCGCCGCTTCGAGGGTGGCCCGGGCCGACAGGGCGGCGGACTTCAGATCGAAGGCGTGCGCGAGGTCCTGGAAGCCGGCGATGTCCGGGTGCACGCCGACGTCCTGCATCCTCTTCTCGATCAGCGCGAGCTCCACCAGCCCGGCGCGCAGCCCCTCCTCGTCGCGTACGACCCCCGCATGCTCGGTCATGGTGTTGCGGATGGCGCGCTGCAGGGCGCGGACATTCTCCCGTCCGTCGGCCGCGAGAAGATCGTCGATCTCGGCGCGGGCCGCCGCGACGGCCGAGGCCGACCGCGGCTGCGCGGTCAGGGACGCCGAGTAGGCGGCGGCCGCCTGGCCCGTGATGCGGCCGAAGGCCAGCAGCTCGATGAGACTGTTCCCGCCGAGGCGGTTGGCGCCGTGCAGCCCGCTCGACGCCTCACCGATGGCGTACAGACCGCGGACGTCGGTGCTGTGGTCCTCGGGACGCACCCACACCCCGCCCATCGAGTAGTGCGCCGTGGGCGCGATCTCGATCGGATCGCGGGTGATGTCCAGCATCTGGAGGTCCAGCATGGTCTGGTAGACGCGGGGGAGCCTCGTCATGATCGTGTGCCGTGGCAGATGGGAGACGTCGAGCCACACCCCGCCGTTGGGCGTCCCGCGCCCTTCCTTGATCTCCGTGTAGGAGGCCAGGGCGACGCGATCGCGGGTGGACAGCTCCATGCGCGCCGGGTCGTAGCGGCTCATGAACCGTTCCCCGAGCGCGTTGCGCAGCGTGCCGCCCTCACCCCGGGCGGCCTCGCTGACGAGGGTGCCGGCCGCGTTCTCCGGCTCGATGATCCCGGAGGGATGGAACTGCACCAGCTCCGGGTCGCGCAGCCGGGCTCCGGCCTCCACGGCCAGGCGGAAGGAGTCGCCCGTGTTCTCGTCACGTCGTGAGGAGGTGCGCCGCCAGATACGGGTATGGCCACCCGCCGCGAGAATGACGGCGTCGGCGTGGATCAGATAGCGCGTTCCCTGCGTGAGGTCGAAGCCGTACGCGCCGAAAACGGCCCCGTCGTGGACCAGGAGCCGGGTGATGTACACGCCGTCGAGCACGGGGATGTCGAGCTGCTCCGCGCGTCTGATGAGGGTGCGCTGGATCTCCAGGCCGGTGTAGTCGCCGGCGAAGGCGGTGCGCCGGAATGTGTGCGCGCCGAAGAAGCGCTGGGAGATCCGCCCGTCCTCTTCCCTGGCGAAGTCCACGCCGTAGCGTTCCAGGTCGTCGATTCCCCGGGCGGCACCCTGAGTGACGATCTGGACCGTGCGGGGATCGGCCAGCAGATAGCTCTCCTTGAGCGTGTCGGCGGCGTGCTGCTGCCAGCTGTCCTCGGGATCCATGGTGCCGAGGGCCGCGTTGATCCCTCCGGCGGCGAGGGCGGTGTGGGCGTCCTCCTTGGGGCGCTTGCCGACGGCGAGGACGTCGACACCGGCCTCGGCCAGTTCGATCGCCGCCCGCAGCCCGGCCCCTCCGGTGCCGATCACCAGCACCATGGTGGAAAGACGTCGTTCGGTGATAGCCACGGTCTGCTCCGATCGTCGAGAGGTTGCCACTCACTACGACCAGACCGTCCCAGGATATGTGACACCTTTCGTTCCCGCCGCCACCGTGATGGGTGGTGCTTGACCAGGGACTGTCACACCACGTGTGACTCGCCGGTCAACTAGGTGTTCGCGCCCGGCCGTGTGCCGCCAACGTCGACGGAGTGACGCAATGACCGAGCAGATCCGGCTGCCCGAGCTGTCCACCGACCATGACTTCGACGGAGCGTCCTTCGCCCCCGTCTACACCGCGACCGTGACGGTGAGCGGTGGAACGGCGCGGCATGGGCGGGCCTCGGGGAGAGCCCGCTCGGCCGACGGACTCCTGGATCTCCCGCTGCGCATGCCCGCGGAGCTGGGAGGGGACGGTCAGGGGACCAATCCCGAGCAGTTGTTCGCCGCCGGTCTCGCCGCCTGTTTCCACGGCGCGCTGAGCCTGGTGGCACGGCAGGCCGCGCTCGACCCCGCCGCGATCTCCGTGGCGGCGACCGTGGCCTTCGGGCGGGACCCGGAAGACGGGGGCTACGTATTGCGCGTCGACCTCTCCGTCAGGTGGCCGGGCATCGATCCCGCCGTCGCCGACCCGCTCCTGGAGAAGGCCGGGACATTGAGCCCCTACGCGAAGATGGCGCGGCAGGGAACGGCGACCACCATCACGCTGGCCCCGTAGCGGGCCACCGCGGCCGGCGGTACGGGGCGGGCGGTACGGAAAGCGACGGCCTGCCGCGCCGTGTGATGGCGGTGTGCACGAAGCGGCAACCGGCTCGAATCACTCGTTTATGCGATGCGGTTGCGGACCGCCCCGATCCAGTGTGGCCGGGTAGGAACGCACACGGCTTACTACTCAGAGGTATGACCGCAGGATCATGGATCTGAAACCGCGTCCCCCGGCAGGGGACCTTGAAGAGGCCGTCTCCGTCTTCGTGCGGCACCGGGGGCGTCTGTTCGGCATCGCCTACCGCGTGCTCGGCAGCGTGGTCGAGGCCGAGGACGTGGTCCAGGAGGTGTGGCTGCGCTGGCAGAAGACGGACCGCTCCGCGGTGGTGAGCCCGGTGGCCTTCCTCTCGAGCACCACGACCCGGTTGGCCATCAACGTGGCGCAATCGGCGCGGGTGCGCCGGGAGACCTATATCGGGCCGTGGCTGCCCGAGCCCATCGACACCAGCGCGGATCCGGAGGTGGGCGCGCAGCGCGCGGAGGCACTGGAGCTGGCCCTGCTGCTGGTGCTGGAGAAACTGAGCCCCCTCGAGCGCGCCGCGTATGTGCTGCGGGAGGCGTTCGACTACGGCTATCCCGAGATCGCCGACATGCTGCACATCAGCCCGGTCTACGTGCGGAAGATCGTCAGCCGGGCCCGCAAGCATCTGTCGGACGAGCAGCGGGAGAGCGTGGACACGGCGGAGCACCGGCGCCTGCTGAACACCTTCGTCTTCGCGGCGCGCACCGGGGACGTGGCGTCGCTGGAGGCCCTTCTCACCCCCGATGCCACCAGTCTGTCCGACGGCAACGGGCTGCGGGCCTGCGCTCGTATCCCGGTGCTGGGCCCTGCGCGTATCGCCAAACTGGCGACCTATCCGCGGCTCTGGCGGGACGCGGAGCCCAGGTTGGTCGAGGCCAACGGCCTGACGGGCGTGGTGTGTTACCGGGACGGCGAGCCCGAGACGTTCCTGACGGTGGCCGCCTCGAAGGAAGGCATCCACAAGGTGATGTGGGTGTTCACCCCGAGCAAGATCGCCGCATTCCTCGCTTCGCGCTCCCGCGGCGCGGCCGCTTCCGGTCGCCCGGCCGGTACGGCGATGACACGGCCGCGGAGACCCACCTCACACGGCCATGGGTGTCACACCTCGCCGGGCTGCCCGGTCATGAGTGCGTAACGGCCATTCTGCTAGGAGGACCCATGGACCCCCGTGTCAACTACTACGGCAACGGCCTCGCGGCCAAGGCGATGAAGGGCTTCGCCTCGGTCAGCAAGGTGCTCGCGGACTCGACGCTGCCGCACAGCATTCAGACCCTGGTGGAGATCCGCGCCAGCCAGATCAACGGCTGTGGCTTCTGCACCGACATGCACACCAAGGAAGCGGCCCACGCCGGCGAGACCTCGATCCGGCTCAACCTGGTCGCCGCCTGGCGGGAGGCGACCCTCTTCACCGAGGCCGAGCGTGCCGCACTGGAGCTGGCCGAGCAGGGCACCCGGGTCGCGGACGCGGCCGGTGGGGTCACGGACGAGGCCTGGGCCAACGCCGCCAAGCACTTCGACGAGGACCAGCTCGCCGCGCTGATCACCCTTATCGCCATCATCAACTGCTACAACCGCATCAACATCATCAACCAGCAGCCGGCCGGCGACTACAAGGTCGGCCAGTTCGGCTGAGCCGGGGCGTCCGCCTTATCTCCCCAGCGGAATCGATGCTCTCCCGCACACCGCCATGGCCCCTGGCCATGGCGGTGTCGGCGTGTCCCCGAAGACCCGTGTGCCACCCACCGCGGCGGCGCGCCGACGTCCGCGGCTCCTAGGGTGTGGTGGCCGGGGCGCGGTAGAACTCGGCCGCGGTGACGGTGGCCGGGACGCCGAGTTCGGCGGCGACCGCGGTGATCGCGGTGGCGCCGATGGACAGGTCGGCCTGGCCGTCGGCGGTGAAATACGGCGCGATGAACCGCTCGTAGTGCGCTCGGGCTTCCTCCGCCGTCTGTCCGCCGAGGAACGTCCGCATGTGCCGCACCGTGGTGTCGGGGTCCTCGCGGATCACCTTCAGCGCACGCCGGTGGGCTCGTACGACGGCCTGGACCGCGGGGTCGTCCGGTGCGATGTACGTGGGGTCGACGGCCACGCCGACGGTGGGGATCCGGAAGTGGTCGCCGACCCAGCCCAGCACCTGCCAGCCGTGCTCGGCGGCCACCGCCTCTGGCGCCATGGTGCTGCCGACGTAGGCGGCGTCGATGCTGCCGTCGTGCAGCGCCCGCAGGTCCAGACCGTAGTCGCCGGGCGGGCGGACGACGGTGTGGAGGTCGCGGTCGGGGTCGAGGCCGGCCTGGCGCAGCACGATCCGGGCGAAGCACCCGGGTGCGGTGTGGGGGGCGTGTACCGCCAGCCGTCGCCCGGCCAGGTCGGCCAGGGAGGTCAGGCCGGGGCGGGCGAGGAACCAGAACAGCGGGCGATGGGTGTTGACGTTGAGCGCGACCCAGGGGGTGCCGTCGGTCAGGCGGGACAGCAGCGCCCGGCCGAGTCCGATGGTGGCGCCGCGGCGCAGCCGCTCCTCGTCCCAGGCGCAGCCGTCGCGCAGCGCGACATGGACACCCTCATCGGCGTAGTAGTCCTGCTGGTCGGCGATGTAGGCGGCCAGCTCCTCGTGCAGGCCCCGCCCGACGTAGGCGAGATCGATGGTGTGCATGAACGCCTTTCCTTGATCGTGTCACCGCCATGCGGCGGCGCGTGCCGCGGGCGCGCTCAGTACATGGACATCCCGCCGTTGACCGCGGCCGTGGTGCCGGTCATGAAGGCGTTGTCCTCGCCGGTGTAGAAGGCGACCGCCTGGGCGACGTCGGCCGGGTGGGCCAGGCGGCCCACTGGAGTGGCGGCCACCTGCCGTTGTTTGTGCGCATCGTCGAACACATCCGCCATGCGCGTGTCCTCCACCGGACCGGGCGCGACGATGTTGACCGTGATGCCCTGCGGCCCCAACTCCTGGGCGAGGTACCGGGCGAACTGCTCCAGGGCTGCCTTGGACGTGCCCAGCGCGATCATGCCCTCCCGGGGCCTGCGGCTGAGGCCGGTGCTGAGATAGACGATGCGTCCCCAGCCCTGTTCGGTCATGGCGGGCAGAACGGCCTTGGTGACCGCGAACGCCGCACGCATCTCGGCGTCGAGCTTGCCGCCCAGTTCTTCCCACGTCATGTCGTGGAACGACTTCACCGCGTACGGGATGAGCGCGTTGTGCACGAGCACGTCGATGCCGCCCCATGCCGCCCGGACCCGCTCGACCATGTTCTCGATGGCGGCCACCTCGCGCACATCGGCCCGCACGGCCATGGCCCGGCCGCCCGATGCCTCGATGTCGGCCACGACCTCCTGGGCAGCCGTTTCGCTGCGGAGGTAGTTGACCACCACGCGCATCCCGCGCGCGGCCAGAAGGCGCGCGGTGGCCGCTCCGATTCCGCTGCTGGCTCCGGTCACCAATGCCACCCTGCCGGTCGCCTCGGTCATGGGCCCTCCTTCTCGTCGCGGCCTGTCGGGGGCACCACCGGGGGTCGTTCCTCGCCGGTGCCGGGGGGTGCGGAGCGGATCGCCCCGTGGAGCACGGTGTCGACGGCCGCCCGCAGCAGATCGGCCGCGGTCCAGTCGAGTTCATGCGGCAGTCGCGAGGTGAGCAGCCGTTCCAGCGCGCCGCGGGTGATCTCGCTCAGCAGCTCGGGCGGCGTCGCCAGCAGCCCCCGCCGGTGCCCGTCCCGGAACAGCTCGTCGAGCCGCCGGTAGATCACCGCGTCCACCCGCTGCTCCACGTACTGGCGCAGCATCGCGTCGCCCCGCCCGGTCGCGAGCTGGGCCGCTCCGATCCGCTCGAGCTCCGTGCCCGCCGCGATTAGGAACCGCTGCACCCGCACCTCGAACGGCTGGCCCGGTGAGTCCTCGGCCGCCGCCAGCGTGCGCTCCACCGCCGCGAACTGCCGATCCAGCACCGCGGCCACCAGGCTGCGCCTGTCCGGGAAGTGACGGTAGATCGTCTTCTTGCTCATCCCGAGCTCACGAGCGAGCTCGTCCATGCTCACCCGCGCGAAGCCCGGCGCGAAGAACAGCCGGCCGGCCGCCTCCACGATCACCTCGGCACGCCGCTCGTCGCGCTCGGAAACGCGTTCGGAAGCCGGCTCGGAAACGCGCTCGGAAACGCGTTCGGAAACACGCTTGGAAACTGCAGAAACTCGATTCGTTTCCATAGTTTCCATCGTGGTGACGCGCCCCCGCGCTGTCAAGGCGGCGACGTGCGCGGCATGGACGCGCGGCGGGGCGGCGGAGAGGCGGGCGGGTCCGGTTCAGCGTTCGAGGACCAGCGCGAGGCCCTGGCCCACGCCGATGCACAGGGTCGCGATGCCGGTTCCGGAGCCACGCCGGGCCAGTTGGTGGGCGACGGTTCCGGCGAGGCGGGCGCCGGAGGCGCCGAGTGGGTGCCCGAGGGCGATGGCGCCACCCTGCGGGTTGAGGATCGCCGGGTCGAACTCGGGCCATTCGGCCACGCATCCGAGGACCTGTGCGGCGAAGGCCTCGTTCAGCTCCAGCACATCGAGATCGGCGAAGGTCCGGCCGGCCTTGGCCAGGGCCCGGTGGACGGCTTCGACGGGGGCGAGGCCGAAGTAGTCCGGGTCGATCGCGGACACTCCGGTGGCCGAGACCCGGGCCAGCGGCTCGCGGCCGGTGGCCCGCAGACCCTCCTCGTCGACCAGGAGCAGGGCGGCCGCGCCGTCGTTGAGCGGGGAGGCGTTGCCCGCGGTGACCGTGCCGTTCTCGGTCCGGAAGGACGGCTTGAGCTTGGCCATCGCCTCCAGGGAGGCGTCCGGGCGGACGGACTCGTCGGCCGCGAACAGGCGCGGGTCGCCCTTGCGCTGCCGGACCGGCACGGGGGCGAGTTCGGCGTCGAACAGCTCCCGGGCCTGGGCGCGGGCGGCCTTGCGGTGGCTGTCGAGGGCGAACTCGTCCTGCCGCGCGCGGCTGATCGTGTGCTTGTCGGCGATGAGTTCGGCCGACTCCCCGAGCGGGATGGTCCACCGCGGGGGCATCTGCGGATTGACCATGCGCCAGCCCAGGGTGGTCGAGTGCAGTTCGGCGTGGCCGGCCGGGAACGGCCGGTCGTTCTTGGGCAGCACATACGGAGCCCGGGTCATCGACTCCACGCCCCCGGCGACCGCGATGGACGCGTCGCCGACGGCGATGGCCCGGGCGGCCTGAACGACCGCCTCCAGACCGGAGGCGCACAGCCGGTTGACCGTCACGCCCGGCACCGAGGTGGGCAGACCGGCCAGCAGCGCGGCCGTGCGGCCGACGTTGCGGTTCTCCTCACCGGCGCCGTTGGCGTTGCCGAGGTACACGTCCGCGATGCGCGCGGGGTCCAACTGGGGGGTACGGACGAGGATTTCGCGGATGGCGTGGGCCGCCAGATCGTCGGGGCGCACCGAGGCCAGGCCGCCGTTGTAGCGCCCGGTCGGGGTGCGCACGGCGTCGGCAATGTACACGTTCTTCACTGCAGGCCCTCCGCGACGGTCAGTTCGGCGCCGGTCCTGGCGACGATCTCCTCGACGGCGACGCCCGGCGCGCACTCGACCAGCACCAGGCCCGCGTCGGTGATGTCGAGGACGCCGAGGTCGGTGATGATCCGGTTCACACAGCGCTGCCCGGTCAGCGGCAGCGCACACTCGGCGAGGATCTTCGGCGAGCCGTCCTTGGCGGTGTGTGTCATCACGACGATGACCGTGCGGGCGCCGTGCACCAGGTCCATCGCCCCGCCGATCCCCGTGATCATCTTCCCGGGGATCGCCCAGTTGGCCAGGTCCCCCCGCGCGGAGACCTGCATCGCGCCCAGCACCGCCACATCGATATGGCCGCCGCGGATCATCGAGAACGACAGCGCCGAGTCGAAGAAGGAGGCGCCCGGCAGCACCGTCACGGTCTCCTTGCCCGCGTTGATCAGGTCGGGGTCGACCTGCTCCGCGCCGGGGTAGGGGCCGGTGCCCAGGATCCCGTTCTCCGACTCCAGGATCACTTCCACGCCCTCGGGCAGATGGTTGGGGATCAGCGTGGGCAGCCCGATGCCGAGATTGACGTACTGGCCGTCCGCCAGCTCACCCGCGGCCCGGGCGGCCATCTCCTCACGGTTCCAGGCCATCAGCCGCTCACCGACCCTCGCGCCGCGGGCACGGACACCGTGCGCCGCTCGATCTTCTTGTCCGCCGCCTGCTCCGCGGTGAGGGCCACCACCCGCTGCACGAATATCCCCGGCAGATGCACCGCGTCGGGGTCGATCGCGCCCGGCTCCACCAGCTCCTCCACCTCCGCGATGGTCACCTTGCCCGCCATCGCGGCCAGCGGGTTGAAGTTGCGGGCGGACTTGCCGAAGACCAGGTTGCCGTGGCGGTCTCCCCTCGCCGCCCGTACCAGCGCGAAGTCGGTGCGGATTCCGCGCTCCAGTACGTACGCGACCCCGTCGAAGGTCCGCACCTCCTTGGCCGGTGAGGCCAGCGCCACCCCGCCCGAGCCGTCGTACCGCCAGGGCAGTCCGCCCTCCGCGACCTGGGTGCCGACCCCGGCCGGGGTGTAGAAGGCGGGGATCCCCGCACCGCCGGCCCGCAGCCGCTCGGCCAGGGTGCCCTGCGGAATCATCTCCACCTCCAGCTCCCCGGCCAGATACTGCCGCGCGAACTCCTTGTTCGCCCCGATGTACGAGCCGGTCACCCGCCCGATCCGGCCCGCCGCCAGCAGCACCGCCAGACCCGACTCCAGCGCCCCGCAGTTGTTCGAGACGACCGACAGGCCGCCGACGCGCCGCTCGAACAGCGCCTGGATCAACACGTTCGGCACACCGCTCAAACCGAATCCGCCCACCGCCAATGACGCACCATCCGGCACATCCGCCACCGCCTCCAGGGCCGTGGCGACCACTTTATCCATCTTTTCTACTCCACCCTTGGCCAATATGGATCCATCGGACGCTGCTTCCGAAAGGCAATCTCAAGTATTCGGCCGGGGCGGCGGGTCCCGGACATCCCGCAGATGAGTGATATCGGTCAGGGCACCGCGGCCACCGTGTCGGTAACGGTCGCCTGAACACGGTATTTCCACGTCGCTTCCCGCTATCGCCCATCGAATCCATTGACGCGCGAGATCCCAGTGCCGAGGCTTCATCCATAAACCGAGGAGCGGCGGGACCGAGGAAATTCTGATGAAGACATTCGTGCATCGGGGACAGATCACCAAGGTGGTTTTCGGCAGCGGTACACGCAGCCGTATCCCTGAGGAGGTCGATGCCCTCGGATGCGGTCGGGTGCTCATTTTGTGCACCCCTGGCCAAGTGGACCAGGCATCGAAGATCCGCGAGCTGCTGGGAGCCGCGGCGGTCGGCACGTTCACCGAGGCGGCACCGCACACCCCCGTCGAGGTCACCGAGAAGGCGGTCGCGTACGCCGAATCCGTGGAAGCGGACTGCGTGCTCGCCATCGGCGGCGGATCGACCATCGGTCTCGGCAAGGCGATCGCCGTACGGACCGGTCTTCCGCAGCTGGCGCTGCCCACGACCTATGCCGGTTCCGAGATGACACCGATCCTCGGAGAGACCGAAGGCCATAAGAAGACCACCCGCCGACTGCCGGAAGTGCTGGTCAGGACGGTGGTGTACGACGTCGACCTGACGCTCACGTTTCCCGCGGCGATATCGGTGGTCAGCGGCATCAACGCGATGGCGCACGCCGTGGAGGCCCTCTACGCACAGGACCGCGACCCGGTCGCCTTCCTGATGGCCGGCGAGGCGCTCGACTCCCTCACGCGATCCCTTCCGGTCGTCGCGTGGCGCCCGGACGACGCCGAGGCGCGGGCGGACGCGCTGTACGGCGCGTGGCTGGCCGGCACCTGCCTCGGCACGGTGGGCATGGCCCTGCACCACAAGGTGTGCCATGTGCTGGGCGGCACTTTCGGGCTTCCGCACGCCGAAACCCATACGGTCGTGCTGCCGCATGTGGTCGCCTACAACCGGTCGGCGGCCCCCGAGGCCATGGCACGCATCGCCTGGGCGCTGGCCTGGGACGACGCCGCGAGCGGCCTCTTCGACTTCGCCGGAAGGCTCGGCGCCCCCAGGGCGCTGCGGGACCTCGGCATGCCGGAATCGGGGATCGAGCAGGCGGCCGACCTCATCGTGCGGGACGGCTACTGGAATCCGCGACCGGTGGAACGGGACGCGGTACGTGCCCTCCTGACCCGCGCCTGGGCCGGCGAGACGCCATGAACTCACCCGGCGACGAACAACTCTGCGACCCACTCCGTCAGCGAACACTCAACCACCACGGGAGCGCGCATGCGTGATCTGACGAGCGACACCATCACCGAGGCCATGATCTCGACCATGCGGGACACCGAGGACCCCCGCGTCGCCAAGATCCTGGAATCACTGGTGCGCCATCTCCACGACTTCGTCCGTGATGTGGACCTGACGGAGGAGGAGTGGGCCCGGGGCATCGACTTCCTGACCCGCACCGGGCAGAAGTGCACGTCCACGCGCCAGGAGTTCATCCTGCTGTCCGACGTGCTGGGCATCACCATGCTGGTCGACGCCCTGAGCAATCAGCGCCCCACGGAAGCCACCCAGAACAGCGTCCTGGGCCCCTTCTTCCGGGAGGACCGGCCGCGGCACGCCGACGCCGCCGACATCTCCGGCGGTCTGCCCGGCACCCCGCTGTTCTTCGAGGGACGGGTCGTGGACCGTGCGGGAGCGCCGGTGGAGGGCGCCGCGGTGGACGTCTGGCACAGTGACGCGGACGGCCACTACGACGTGGATGTGCCCGGCCAGGTCGACCCGGCCATGCGCGCGCTGTTCCGGACCGACGAGAGCGGACACTTCGGCTTCCGCTCCATTCGCCCGTCCAGCTACCCGATCCCCGGTGACGGCCCGGTCGGCGAGCTCATGAGCGCGACCGGCAGGTCGCTCATGCGTCCCGCCCATGTGCACCTGCTGATCGAGGCGCCGGGATTCCAGCGCGTGACCACCATGCTCTTCCCGTCGGACGACCCGTACCTGGACGCGGACCCGGTGTTCGGGGTCAAGGAGTCGCTGGTCGAGTCCTATGACACCTACGCGGCCGACGCCGGGCCCTGCAGCGAGCTGACCGACGAGCCGTACACCCTGCTGCGGCACACCTTCGTTCTCGAACCCCGCACGGCGGACTGACTTCGGCGAGCGGGCACACCGTCGAGAGGCGGTCATCCATGAGGAGCAACGACCCGGGCGAGGCGGGTGGTGGCCTGCCTCGGCTGCCCGGTCATGTCATCCCCCGGCCGAGGCTGGTCCGGAGCATCCACCGGTTGCTGGACCAAAACCCGGTACTGGTCATGGCCGCCTCGGCGGGGTCGGGCAAGACGACCGCCGCGGTCCAGGCGGCCCAGGCGCTGTCCGGACCGGTCGCCTGGGTATCGCTCGCCGGGATGCCCGGCCATGTCGATCCCGGTGCCGAGGCGCTGACGTGCCGTCTGCGGGCGGCCGTCGAGCCCCATGCGCCGGCCGCGGCCGCCGCACTCACCGACGCGCCGGCGCGGGGACTCTCGGCGTCGGAGATCGGCCTCCTGCTCGCCCGGGCGCTCGCCGGCACCGAACTGGTGCTGGTGCTCGACCGCGCGGAGACGATCGGTGGGCTTCCCGGTGCGCAGGGGCTGCTCGACGCCCTGGCCGGGAGCCTGCCGGACGGGCCGCGGCTGGTCCTGATCTCGCGCGTGGAGCTGCCCCCGGGCCTCAAAGGAGTCCTCGGCGATGTCCATCGCGTCGCCTTCCTCGAGGACCGGGACCTGGCCTTCGACGTGGCCGAGGCCACCGAGGCCCTGCGGGCCGTCGACCGGGCCGACGACCCGTCCCGGCTGGTCGAGGCGACGGGCGGATGGGTCGGCGGAGTCCTGTACGACTGGTGGGGCGCCGACGCCTCGGCCTCCGCCGTACAGCACGGGTGTCTCGCGGCCGACCTGCTGACCCAGCTCACGCCCGCGGAGACAGCACTGCTGGTGCGCACCAGCCTGCTGGACGACGGGGTGACGGCCGAGCGGGCGAACGCGCTCGGACTGGCCTCGCCGGACCGGACGCTGGCCGCCCTCCGCGGCCGGCGGCTGCCGCTGAGCTGGTCCTCCGACGGGAGCCGGATGGTCGCCCTGCCGCGGTTCCGCCACCATCTCCAGCGTGAGATCGAGGGCCTGGACGCGGACACCCTGCGGGTGTTGCGCCGGGGATACGCCACCTTGCTCCAGGGCAGGGGGCGGCATGAGGACGCGGTGTCCGAGCTGCTCATGAGCGGCGACACCGCCGCCGCCCGGGACGTGGCGGAACGGGCCCTGCCCGAGGTCCTGGGGCGATTCGACCTGACGACCGCCGAGAGCTGGCTCGACCGCATGCGCCCGGCGCCCACCCCGAGCCTGGCCTCGGCGGCGCTCCGCGTCGCCTTGGGGCTCGAACAGTGCTGGCGGGGCGCGCAGCTGGCCGACCACCACGGTCGTGCGTGGTGGGGCGCGCTCGCCGAACAGCCGGGCGGCGACGAGGACTTGGCCCTGCTGGTGTGGTGCTTGTGGCACGTCGGCAGGATCGACGGGGCGCGCGAGATCCTGGACGTCATGCCGCCGGGAGACCCCCGCGACATCGCGGCGGCCGTGCTGGCCCTGGCGGACAACAGCACACCCCAGCTCGCCCCGGACCTCCTCGACCGGGTCGCGGGCCCCCTCGAAGCCATGGTGATGCGCATCGCCTACCGCTCCGGGCACCTGCGCGAACTGCGGGACAGCATGTCCGGCGCCTGGCGGAAGGTGGCGGGCACGTCATGGACGGTCGCGGCGCTGCGCGCCGAAGGACGTATCTCCCAGGCGGAGGAGGCGTACGCGGCGGTAGGAGACGCGCCGGGGCCCGTCTGGCTGGCCGCCTTCGAGGCCGCCGAGCTGATGGCGGACCTCGGACGCCGGGACGAGACGTGGCCCGCGCTGCTGGCCGGGCGACAGCGGATCGCCTCGACCGGATCCCGGGTGTACGAGATCCTCAGCCTGCTCCTGGAGGCGAAGCTGGCCCTGCGTCTGGACCGCGATCTGCCACGAGCGGGCCGGGCCCTGGCCGAGGCGGAGCGCCGAGGGTGCGCGCGCTACGCGTTCACCGCGGAACTGGCCGGCACCTGGCGAGGTCTGGAGCTGCTGCTGGCCGGCCGGGACCACGAGGCCGTGCCCCACCTCACCACCGCGGTCTCCACCATGCGCACGGGCGGCAGACGGGTCGAACTCCCCACGGCGGCCGTCTACTTGAGCGAAGCGCTGTGGCGCACCGGCGACGAGGACGGCGCGGACGCCGCCGCCGATCTGGCGCTGGAGGTCGCCACCACCCAAGGGCCCCGCAATCTCCTGGTGCAGGCGCTGGAGGACATGCCCTCCGTCGCCGTGCGGCGGGCCGACGCGGAACCCACCCACTCCTCACGCTGGCACGAGCTCGTGTCCGCGCTCGCCACCGCCAGGCCGGTGATCGGGGGCGCCGTACCCCGGCTGACCCTCGAGGACTTCGGCCCGGTGCGGCTGGCCGTCGACGGGCGGGAGATCCACCCGCGGCTGGCCAAGAGCGTCGAACTGCTCGCCTATCTGCTGCACCAGCCCGCGGCGAGCGCCAGACGCCGGGCGCTGGTGGAGGCGCTGTTCCCCGGACGGAGCGACACCACCGGGCGCAGCTACCTCCGGCAGGCCGTCTACCGGCTGCGCGAGGTGCTGCCCGACGGGCTGTCGCTTCTCCAGGACGCGGATGTGTACCGGCTGACACCGGCCTCCGCCGTCATCAGCGCCTCGGGAACCCTCCAGCGGCTGCTGGCGGAAGCCGCGCGGCAGGACGGCGAGCACCGGTGGGACACCCTCGGGCGTGCCCTGGAGATCGCCGAACGCGGCTCCTACTTCGACTCCCTCTCGACGCAATGGCTCGACACCCGGCGCGCCGAACTCGACGCCGCCCTCCTGCGGGCCCGCGTGGACGCGGCGACCGTGGCGCTGCACCTCGGCCGCGTCCGGGAGGCCCGCCGGCTGGCACGCCAGGTGCTGGACGGCGACCCCTACCGGGAACAGGCCTGGCGGGTCGCCCTGTGCGCCGCCGAGGCGGCCGGCTCGGACGATGAACTGCTCGACCTGTACCGAGGCTATCTGCGCGTCATGGAGGAGCTGGGCGTGGCGCCGTCCGCCGATCTCAGACGCCTGGTCGACCGGCTGCGCCGATGAGCGGGCAGCCCGCGTGGACGCCCGGTGGCCTCCGGCCCACGAACCGATTTCGCCGGTGTTAACAGCCCGCGACACACACTGCTCGGCAGGCACCAGGGTCCAGCCCCACTCTCACGGAGGTCCCCCGATGACTGAAACCCTCGACATCACGGTCGGTTTCCGAGCCACGATGAGCCGGCTCGCCACGGGCGTCAGCGTGATCACCACACGCTCAGGAGACACACCCATCGGCATGACGGCCAGCGCCGTATCCGCCCTCTCCCTGGACCCGCTCCAGCTGCTCGTGTGCATCGCCAACCACCTGTACACCCGCACCGCGATCGCCGGGCACGGCCGCTTCGCCGTCAACGTCCTCGGCGAGGACAGCGAGGCCCTGGCGCGCAACTTCGCCGCCTCCAAGCCGGACAAGTTCGCGGGCGTCGAGACCTTCGACGACCACGGTGTGCCCGTGCTCAAGGACGCCATCGCGGTGATCGTGTGCGATGTCGCCGAGGCGCTCCCCGGCGGCGATCACACCATCTTCGTGGGTGACGTCCGCTACTGCGACCACCGGACGGAGTGCCGGCCGCTGCTCCACTTCGCGGGCGGCTTCGGCACGCTCGGGGCGCCCCACTAGCGCGTATGGCAGCGGCCCGAAAGGAGGCCGCCGCGGGGCCCGTGACCGGCCCCGCCGCCCCCGACGTCCGGCTCCCACGAGGCCGGCCAGGGACGTCGGGGGCTCAGCCCGTCCCGACGACCCCACGCAAAGGTGCCATGACCAACTCCGTGCCCGCCTTCAAGCTGCGTCCCCCGGTCCAGCCCCCGCATCTGCTGACCCGCCCGCGTCTGCTGCGCCGGCTCGACGCCATGTCCGAGCCCGTGGTGGTGGTGTCCGCGCCGGCCGGGGCCGGAAAGACGGTGCTCCTGACCGAGTGGTCCCGTGGCCCCGCCGCCCGGGGAGAGTGCGCCTGGCTCGGCCTGGACGGGTACGACAACGCCCCGGGCCGGCTCTGGGCCGGCATCCTGCGGGCGCTGCGGGAGGTACGGCCCGAACTGCCCGTCCGCCTCGACAGCGACGAGTGGACGCTCGACGCATGGCTCGAGGAGATCCTGCCGAGCCTGGTGGCCGGACTGGGCGGCGAGGGGCCGCTCACACTGATCCTCGACGGACTGGAAGCCATCACGGACGCGGACGCGGTGCGCAGCCTTGCGGACTTCCTGGCCAGGCTGCCCCAGGGCTTCCGCGTCGTGCTGTCGACCCGGCACGTTCCCGGACGGCCCGTTCCCACCCTGCGCGCCCGGGGCCTGATCGCCGAACTCGACCAGCACGACCTGGCCTTCACCCCCGGCGAGGCACAAGAGGTGCTCACCGGCCTGCTCGGGTCCGCTCCGGCCGTGGACATCGCCGAGGCGCTGTACGAGGCCACCGAGGGCTGGGCGGCGGGACTGTGCATCATGGGGCGCACCCTCGCCCGCTCGGCCGACACGGAAGCGAACGTGGCGCACGGCAGGCAGGCGGTGGCCGAGTATCTGGCCACCGAGGTGCTCTTCCGGCTCACCACGGAACAGCGCCAGTTCCTGCTGCGCACCAGTGTGCTCGACGAGCTGACCACCGGCCCGTGCCAGGCCCTGGCCGGGCACCGGGCGGGCGTACTGCTGCGCGAGCTCGCCAGGACCGTGCAACTGCTGGTGCCCGTGGCCGCCGATCCGTCGGCGTACCGGCATCACCGGGCACTGGCTCCGCTGCTGTCCGACGCCCTCACCTCCGAAGGGCCGGACACCGTGGTGTCCCTGCACCGGGCCGCGGCCCGGTGGTACGCGCGGCAGGGGGAGACCACCGCGGCCGTACGGCACTGGGTGCTGGGCGGTGATGAGCCGGCGGCCGTCACCTCGATCCTCGGCGCCTGGGAGAAGACGATCTCGGCGGGCCGCGGTGCGCGGGTCTCGCGGTGGCTGGGCCTCCTGCCGCCCCGCACGGTGGCCACCGACGCACGCCTGTGCGTCGTGGCCGCGATGGCGGCCCTGTCAGGGGGCGCCCCGGAAACGGCCCGGCGCTGGCTGGACGTGGCCCAGCTCCGGGCGACGGGACCCGAGACGGTCGGCGGAGGCAGCACGGTGTCCGACGCCGCCGCCGTCGCCCAGGCCGTGGCCTGCTGTCTGAAGGGGGAGGTCCTGACCGCCGACCGGCTCGGCGAATCCGCCGTCGCCGGCGCCCTGCCGCTCACGTCCTGGCGCGCCCTGGGCTGTACGGCCCGCGGCGCCGCGCTGCTGTGGACCGCCCGGTACGAGGAGGCGGAGGTGCTGCTCGGCGAGGCGACCCGGGACGCGCACGCCGCGGGTCACGGCCTGGCGCTCGTTCGCGCGCTGGGACTGCGGGCGCTGTGCGCGCTGATGGCCGGACGGCAGGAGCCCGCGCGCATGCTGAGCGACGAGGCCGTCGAGGCGGCCGCGACGGCCGGTCTGGGCCGGCACTTCGTCGCCGTGCCCGCTCATATCTGCCGGGCCGGCCTCCTCGTCGAAGAGGGACGGATCGAGGAGGCCGAACGGGTCCTGGCCGACACGGAGACGGCGCTTGCGGGCTCGCCAAAGACCGGCAGCGAACCCCACGTACGCGCCTTGTATCACGTCATGTGGGTGCGACTGGAGAACGCGCGGCATGACGCGGACGCCTCGCGGGAGGCCCGCGAGGCGGCCGAGCGGGCGGCGGACCGGTGCGAGTCACCCGGCGTCATGACGGATCTGCTGAGGCGAGTCGGCGGCGAGGCGGTCGTGCCGCCCGCCGTGCCCGGTCCCCAGGACCTGTCGCTGGGGGAGCGCCGAGTGCTCCGCGCCCTGTGCGGCCCGCTGACCCTGCGGGAGATCGCCTCCGAGCTCTATGTGTCCCACAACACCGTCAAGACACAGGTACGGGCGATCTTCCGCAAGCTCGACGCGCACGACAGGAGCGGAGCGATCGCCAGGGCCCGGGAGTGCGGTGTGCTCTGATCCGGGCCCCGGCATCCCGCTAGGAGGCGCCCTTGCGGGAAGCGTCCTGGCGCCGGGCGTAGTCCGCCTGAGCCGTGTACGCGGTCTCCTTCTCCTCGGCGTCGCGCGCCGGCTCGATGCCGCAGACCTTGCGCGCGAGGTCCGCCATGCTGCCGCCCGGGGACATCTCGGCGCGCTTCATGGTGAGGGTGCGAATCGCCAGCAGGGGCGTGCCGTTGAAGTTCTCGAAGGTGCTGATGCGGTCGCCCCAGTCGGACAGGAACAGGTCGCGGATCACGCGGCTGATCTTCAGCCGGTCGTGCGGCCTGCCGACCGGTCCCGTCTGCAGCGCCTCCAGCCACGGCCGCAGTTCGGGCCGCTGCCACTGCCCCTCGGTCGGGAAGATGAGCGAGGCACGACCGGCCAGGTCGATGACCTCGTGCACCATGCCCGCGATGTTCTCCAGGTAGAACGCCCGCCCGAAGTCGAACATCAGGACGTTCGGCTTGTAGAGGCCGCCCGGCGTGGTGAAGCCCTCGTCCTCCGAGGCGATCACATGCGCCTTGATCGTCTGGTGGAAGCCGGCGAACCGGGCGATACGGGTCTGCACCGGCGGCAGTTGGTAGGTGCCGATGTGCTCGGTCATCAGCAGCACCAGACCGAGCATCAGCTCGGCGCGCACCATCTGCCGCACCAGGGCCTGGTAGTGCAGCCAGTCGAAGACGCGCTGCGGGTAGAGCGAGGTGTGCTTGGGGTTACCGATGTGGAACACCCGGTTCCAGGGGATGAGCACATCCTCGAACACGATGACGCTGTCCAGCTCGTCCCCCTGGGAGGCGAGCGGGTGCTCGACGTCCTCGCCGTCCCGGACGTTGCTCTCCCGGCAGACGATGGTGACCCCGGGGGTGTTGGGCTTCACCGCCCCGAAGATGATCTGCTCCGGCAGGATGCCCGGCCGGTAGAAGACGCCGATGTGGATCCAGTCGCCGAAGGCCGCGCCGGTGCTGATCGCCTTCACACCCCGCACGGTGATGCCCTCGTCCGAGGTGCCGACCACCTGCAGGGCCGGGGAATCGGCCTGTGCGGCATCGCGCGAGCGGTCCGTCTGCGGGTCGACGAACGCCGGTGTCGTATTGAGGTCGGCCTCCCGCACCTCGTGCCAGAAGTCGAGGATCCCCTCGGTCAGGTCCCTGCCGTCGGTGCCGACGGACTGGCTGCTCCAGGGCTCCGGGTCGTCCACGTAGGTCAGCAGCACGTAGTTGTTGACGTCCGGGGTGCGCGGGGTCGCCCCGCCGCCGAGCTCCCGCAGCACCGTCTCCATGTAGCGCCGCTTGCGCCGCAGGTCCTCCTTGGAGCGGTGCTGGAACCACGTCATGGACCGCCTGACGCCCTCTTCGTCCACGAACGTCATGGCGTCCTGGAGCTCCGGGCGGTGGTGCAGGTCGTAGAAGTCCGCGAGCCTGCGGGCATACGCCCGGGTCTTGGGGTGCGTGGCCACGTTCTCGACGAGTTCGTCACCCACCCATACCGTGCGGCCGTCGTTCAGCGCCGCCAGGTATTCCTTGCCTGTACGCACGTCGTGCTCCTCTCCAGGGGCAAGAGATCTGGACGGTCCGGAGCATGCGTCGCGATGGGGTGACAGGACGGCGCTGCGGCGGGAATCACCCGGGTGAAAGAGTCGATCACAAAGGCACCGGCGTTGAGGGCGCTGTGGCCGTGCGGCATGCTTGCCCCATGCGCAGCACAGACCCCGCGGGCGACCGGGCGCGTGGGCGCGGCAAGGGGGCCTCGGCCGGGCTGCCCCTCAGAGGACGCGACCACGAGATGGCCGCTGTCCGTGAGGACCTGGAAGCGGTGCGTGGCGGACGGGGTGCCTACGTCGTCGTGGAGGGCGCCCCCGGCGTCGGCAAGAGCCGGCTGCTCGCGGAGCTGGACGAGATGGCGCGGCGGTTCGGGTTCGACGTGGTGTCCGTACGGGCCGACGAACTCGACCAGTACGCGGCGGGCGCCGCCCTGCAGTCCGCCCTGCAGCCCTCCGACGACTCCCACCAAGCCGTCGCGGCCACCGACGACCAGCGGCTGTGGCTGCTGGACGGCATCGCGGACGCCCTGGAGGCCCGGGCCCAGCGCGCCCCGGTGGCCGTGGTCGTGGACGACGCGCAGTGGGCCGATCCGGCCACCCTCTTCGTCCTCCGTACGCTGCCCGGACGACTGGCCGCCTCGCGGATCCTGTGGGTGCTGGCGGTGCGGTCGGAGGCGGAGCGGCCGACCGTGGCCCGGGTGCGGGAGGACCTCGAACACCTCGGAGCCCGCTGGCTGACCCTCGGTCCCCTGCCACAGCAGGAGCTGCTGCACATCGCTTCCGATGTGCTCGGGACGAGGCCGTCACCCGGTCTGGCCCGGCTCCTGCGAGGCGTCGCGGGCAATCCGTTCCTGGCGCTGGAACTGGTGCGCGCCTTCGCGGAGACGGACGCCGGCACAGGGGAGACGGGCGTGGCGAGCCTCCCGCACCCCGGTGTCCCCGCCGGTTTCCGGCGCAGTGTCGCCGCGCGTCTGGACCGGCTCCCGGAGGACGCCGTGCGGCTGCTCCAGATCGGCTCCGTCCTCGGCCGCGAATTCGACCTCGGCACGGCCGCCCGCATGCTCGGCAGGCGCGTCGGCAGCCTGCTGTCGGGCGTCGAGGCCGCCCTGAGCGCCGGTCTGCTCTCGGCCGACGGCCCGCGACTCGCCTTTCGCCACGACCTCATCCGGCAGGCTCTCCAGGAGAACCTGCCCCGGGCGGTGCGGACCGCACTGCACGGGGAGGCGGCCGACAGTCTGCGGGGCATCGGGGCCCGGTCGGCCGAAGTTGCCTGGCACGTCGTCATGGCGGGCGGCCCGGTCGACGACGACGCCGTGACCACGCTGACCACCGCCGTACAGGAACTGTCGCCGTCGGCCCCCGACGCGGCCGCGGACCTGGCCCAGCGGATCGCCTCACTGTTGCACCCGCACGACCGGCGGCGTATCGCCCTGCTGACCGACGCCGCCGAATACCTCGGCCGGACCCGCCGGATCCACGAGGCGCTCGGTCTGGTCGACGCCACCCTGTCGGACGGTCCCGAGCCGCTGCAGGAGGCATGCCTGCGCCTGGCGGCCGCCGAGATCCACCAGGCCGCGGGCGACGACGCCGCCGCGATGACCCACCTCCGGCAGGCCTTGGACCTGCCCGAGCTGCCGTCCGACCTACGTGTCCGGCTGCTGAAGACCAAGGCCACGGGCCATGTGTACCTCGGGGACATCACCGCAGCCGAGCAGACCGACACCGGGCTGGTCGCGGAGGCCTACCGCAGCGACGATCCGGCCGTCGTCGTCAGCGCCATGGTGTTCCAGTCGCAGACCTTCTTCTACCGCGGCCGCCTCGCCCGCGCCCTCGAACTCGCGGAGGCGGCCGCCGGACACTCCGGCACCGAATCCGCCGGGTTCTATCTGCGGCCCCCGCGGATTCCGGCGCTGTGGCTGGCCATGGTGCTGACCGCCACCGACCGGCTCGCGGACACCGAGCGGATGCTGCGGGACGGACAGCGCGAGGCGGAGGCGCGGGGCCTGGGCTGGTCACTTCCCCACTGGCATGCCGCCCGCGCCTGCGCACTCCTCGAACAGGGAGCGCTGGACGACGCGGCCGTGGAGGCCGAGGCCAGTCTGATGGTGGCGGACGAACTCGAGATCACCCGCCCGAATCCGCGAGCCCACTCCGTACGGGCACTGGTGGAGATCAGACGCGGTGACCTCGTCAAGGCCAGGGACCATCTCCGCGCCGCCGAAGCCGATTCCGGCACCCACACCCAGCGCTACGGCCGGTGGGTGGTGCTCGCGCGCGCCTGCCTGGCGGACGCGGAGGGCCAGGACGGCGCCGCGGCCGAGGCACTCACGGGAAACTTCGGGGACGGTGAGCCGACGCGGCTGCTCACGGTGGGTCCGTCCCACTGGCCCGGCATCGTGCGCATCGCGCTGCGTGGCGCCGACTCGTCAGCCGCGCGGTCCGTGTCCGACGCACTGCGCACCCTGGTCGCACGGGACGACAGCCAGCAGATCATGGCGGCGGTCCGCGCCCATGTGGACGGCCTGCTCCACCGCGACCCCCGGGCACTGGCGTCCGCGATCACCGCCTACCGGAGCGGTGACAGGCCGCTGGCCCTGGCCGCGGCCTGCGAGGACCTCGGCGAACTCCTGGCCACCTCGGCCGATACGACGGCGGCGATCCCGCACCTCGAAGAGGCGGGCGAGCTGGTGTCGGCCTCAGGAGCCCTGCGCGATCACGAACGGATCCGGCGGCGCCTTCGCCAGCTCGGTGTGCGCACCGGCGCCCCGCGGCACCACACGACCGGCCCCCCGGGGTGGGGGACCCTGACCGAATCCGAGCGGAAACTGATCCCGCTGGTCGTGGACGGTCTCACCAACCGCGCCATCGCCGACCGGCTCTATGTGTCCGTGCACACCGTCAACACCCATATGAAGCACATCTTCACCAAGCTCGACATCAACACGAGGGTCGAACTGACCCGGCTGGCAATCGAACGGGGAGCTGTCGCGGGCGGAGCGCAGTGAGCGGTGCCCGCTTCCGCGGTGGAGTTCACCAGGGGACGGTCTGACCGAAGCGGTCCAGATACGCGAGACCGGGCTTCCCCAGCCTCGACAGCAGAACATCCACCACCCGCGGGACGCTCTCGCCGATGGTGAGTGGCGCGTCCGGTCCCCCCAGCGCGGTGCCGACCCAGCCGGGCGCCATGAGGACGAAGGCCCGCTGGGCTCCGTGCTGTTGGGCCTGCCGGACCGAGAAGCCGCGCAGGAACATGTTCAGCGCTGCCTTGCTGCCGCGGTAGACCTCGCGCGATGCGGTCGTGTTGTTGGTGATGCTGCCCTGGCCGGAGGACATCGCCCCGATGAGCCCGGTCGGAGAGACGAGGTCTTCGAGTGCTTCGATGACGCGCATCGGGCTGAGCGCGTTGGTCACCATCACCTCCACGAAGTCGGCTGTCGGAACGGCACCGATCGGCGTCGGCTCGTTGTTCGTGGTCCCCGCGTTGACGAAGAGCACGTCGAGTGTGCGTGGGGCGAGACGCTCGTGGAGGGGCGCCAGCTGGGTGGGCTCGTTGATGTCGAGGCGCTCGACGCGGACGCGCCCGTCGGAGCGGTCCGCGAGATCGTGCAGGAGAGTACGAGCGGTGACGTCCCGGACCGTGCCGATGACGTCCCATCCCCTCTCCAAGAGTTCGGCCGCCATCGCGTGTCCGAGACCCCGCGACGCCCCGACGATGAGAGCGGTTGGCGGGTGCCGGTCCGCGTCAGTTGACGACATTCCGTGTCATCCCCTTATTTTCCCGTGCTTCGAGTTGCGGAGTGCCGACTGCCACGAGCGGCACCCCTGATGCGCCGCAAGCCTTGCCGCTCCATGGCACTCGGGGCACGTCCGGGGCACGGATTTGTACGATCGCCCTCATGACAGGAGCTCTGATGGCCGAATCCGCCGCTGTGCGGCCCGATGATGTGCGGGTCATGCGCGCACTCCAGGTGGCTCCGCGGGCCTCGTTCGCCTCGATCGCGGCGGTGCTCGGCCTCTCCGAGGGGGCCGTCGGCCGCCGCTATCGCCGGTTGCTCGCCGATGGCGTCATCCGCGTAGCCGGTGTCGTCGATCCGGGGGCGCTGGGACAGAGCAGATGGCTGGTGCGACTGCGGTGCCGCCCCGGCAGTGTCACGGCGATCGCCGACGCGCTCGCGCAGCGCGACGATGTCAGCTGGGTGGCGCTCGGCGCCGCGGGCTCCGAAATCACCTGCGCGGTACGGTCGCGGACGCGGGAACAGCGCGAGGACCTCCTCGGCCGGCGACTTCCGCGCACCGCAGCCGTCGTCGACATCAACGCGTCCGCGATACTGCGTCAGTTCGTCGGAGGCCGTGGCCACTACTGGGCCGCGCTACGGGGCACGCTGACGCCACAGCAGGAGTCGACGCTCGGGAGCGACGGCGTCCCCTTCACCGAATCCCCGGTGGTCCCTCGCGTTCCGGTGCACCTCGGACCCGAGGATGAGAAGATGCTCGACCTTCTGGCCGCGGACGGTCGCGCCGGCCTCGTCGATCTCGGCGCGGCGGCGAACCTCACGCCCGGGCGCGCGTCACGCCGTCTGCAGGCCTTGCTCCGGCGCCGGGTCGTCCACATCGATGTCGAGATCGCCCCGGCCGCACTGGGCTATCACGCTCGGGCGAACCTTTGGCTCCGCGCGCACCCGACGGCGGTCAAGGACATCGGACGCACCCTCGCGCGGGAACCCCGCATAGCCTTCGCCGCGGCCGTCTCCGGGCCCTACAACCTCCAGGCCGTCGCGCACTGCCGCGACCTCGACGAACTGTTCGAGTACACCTCGGACCGCATCGGGTCGCTGCCCGGCCTCCAGAGCATGGAGGTCTCTCCTGTGCTGCGGCAGATCAAGCAGGCAGGCACGCTCGTGTCCGGCGAGCGTCTCGTCCCACCGCACAGGGCTCGGGCACGGCGCTGAGGGCGCGGGCCCGGCGAGCCGGGCGACGGCTCTGTCATGCGACGACCGATTGCGGGTGGAGCAGGAGCAGGGCGATGTCATCGCTGTGGGGATCGGTGTGCGGATCGTGGTGGATGAGGGTGTCGGCGAGGGTGTCCATGGGCTGGCCTCCGGCCTGGGTGAGCTGGTCGGCGAGCTGGGCGGTCGCGTCGTCGAGATCGATGTCGGGACTCTCGACGAGGCCGTCGGTGTAGAGGGCCAGCACGGCGCCGGGCGGCAGTGGGATCTCCGTGGCCGGGTAGTCGGCGCCGGGATCGATGCCCAGCAGCAGGCCGGGTGGCAGGTCGAGGACCTCGGTGTGTCCGTCGGGGTGCCGCAGGAGCGGGGGCGGGTGGCCGGCCGTGGCCAGGTGGGCAACGTGGCGTGCCAGGTCGATATGGGCGTAGAGGCAACTGGTGAACAGGCCCGGGTCGAGATCGGTGAGCAGGCGGTTGGTGCGGGCGAGGACTTCCCCGGGATGCGCCCCGGCGGTGGCGTGGACGGCGGTGCGGACCTGTCCCATGAGGGCGGCGGCGTTCACGCTGTGGCCTTGGACGTCGCCGATGGCCGCGGCGATGGTGGTGGCGTCGCAGCGGATGAGGTCGTAGAAGTCGCCGCCGATGTCCATGCCGCGCGCCGTGGGCAGATAGCGGGCCGCCACCTCCAGCCCGGGCACGGTCGGAAGGGCGGCGGGGAGCAGGCCGCTCTGGAGACCGAGGGCGAGCTGGTGTTCGGCGTCATAGAGCCGGGCGCGGTCCAGGGCCTGGGCGATCAGTCCGGCCAGAGAGGTCAGGACGGCGCGTTCGTCGGGGGTGAAGTCGTGGGGCCGGTCGTAGGAGACCACGCAGCAGCCGACCGGGCGACCGGAGGCCAGCAGCGGCAGGAACGCCCAGGCCGCCCTCTTGGTCAGCCGTGGGATGTGGGGAGCGAGCCGGTTCATCTCGTGCGGGGACGCGAAGAACAGGGGCGCTCCCGTGCTCACGGCGCGCACGCTGGGGGCCGTGTCGTCCCGGAACGCGGGGGTGTCGAGGCGGTTGAGAACATCGGGTGGGTAGCCACGCTGGCCGACGATGTGCAGCCGGTCGCCCTCTGCCACGGACAGGACGAAGCCCTGGGCGCCGAAGGCGGGCAGGATCAGGTCGGCGGTCAGCTCGACCACGTCCTGAACGCCGACGGCCTCGGTGAGCGCGCCGGCCAGGTGCATCAGGTCGTACAGCCTGCCGGAGCGGGTCGGTGTGGCGATGTCCGCCCCGCGCTCCGGGCGGTCGATCGGGGCGGTGTCGTCGGTGGGGGAGATGCGCACACTGACACCGGAGGCATCCGGGCAGAGCTGGAAGGACAGCCAGCGGTCCGGCGGGCGCAGGACGGTGAAGGACGTGGGCCTGCGGCCGAGCACCGCGGCCCGGTAGCGGTCGTCGAAGACCGGGTCGTCCAGCCATGGCAGCGCCTCCCACAGCGGTGCGCCGAGCAGATCCGGAACGCTGCCACCGACCAGATCGGCGGCGGTGGCGCTGATGAAGGTGATCCGGCCCGCCACGTCCAGCGCGCAACAGCCCTCCGGAAGGCGGCCGGCGAAGTCCACCGCGGCCTGTGCCTGGAGGGGCCCGGCGGTCCAGGCGCGCGGCGGGGCCGCCACATGCGGCTCTTCGGGCGCTATCGGGTGCCCGTCCGCGGCGGCATGCCGCAGGAAGGCCGCCACCCGGTCGCAGGTGGAGCCGATCACGGCGCGCTCACGGGCGCTCAGGTGCGGCCGGTGCGGACCGGGCCACAGCAGCACCAGTCCGCCCCAAGCGGTGGCGCCGGATGTGATCGGTGCGGCGGCGAGCGCCACCGGGTAGGGCCATACCAGCGCTGCCCTCGGATAGCGGCGCGCCAGCTCCGCCTGGCTGACGAGCCACACCAGGCGCCGCTCACGCACCGCGTCCGCCAACGGGCCCGAAGCCGGAAGCCGCAACCGTTCCCAGAGCTCGGCGATCTTCGGCGGCACCCCGGTCATCATGGCCAGCCGCAGCACCTGTCCGCCCGGTGGCAGCAGATACACCAGCCCCATGGACGCGCCTGATTCCCGTACCACCGTGCACAGCAACGCATCCAGCAGCTCCATACCGGAGCCGGCGGCAGGCGGGGCATCGTCCCGTGGCCCCTGCTCCTCCTCCGCCACGTGCCGCACCCGCCCGAAGCGGCGCCTGGCCGCCTCGGCGCTGATCCCGAAGGCGGCACCGATCCGCGTCCAGCCGACCCCGGCCTGCCGATCGGCCAGCACCGCATACCGCACCAACCGCTCGGCCAGCCCGGGAACCTCCGCCACCGCGGCACAGTGAGAGCCCACCGTGGCTTCCCGCGCCGGGGACAGCTCGCCCGCCTGCCGCGCCGCCGACTGAACCCGGTCCAGCAGCTCCGTGCCCGCGAGCACCATCGCCTGCCGCGTCTCGGCCGCCGCCGGCCATCGAGACCGCGCCCGCCAGGCCGCCTGCCGGTGTGCCGGACTGCAATACCGCCGGTTGCGGCCGGCCTGATCCGGTAGCGGCGCATCGCACCAACCGCACCGAACATCACCCATATGCACACGTTACGCCCGTCAGGGGTGACGGCGCTGTCGGTACGCACATGCCCTCTGTCGGTGGCTGTCGGTCGCGCTGTCGGTGGCGTGTCGGCGGAGTCCGGAACCGTTCGGGACATCCTGCCGGATGCCCATTCGGCGGGCGTCCGACGGCAAGGAACCACCATGACCACTGACGTCACGATCATCGGTGCCGGACTCGGCGGCCTGACACTCGCCCGCGTCCTGCACCTCAACGGCATCCCGGCCACGGTCTACGAGGCGGAGGCCTCTTCGATGGCGCGTGCGCAGGGCGGGATGCTCGACATCCACGAGGACAGCGGCCAGCCCGCACTGCGGACGGCCGGCCTGATGGACGAGTTCCGTGGCATCGTCCTGGAGGGCCGCCAGGCGATACGGGTTCTCGACCCGGCCGGGACCGTCCTCCTCGACAAGGCCGACGACGGTGCGGGTGGCAACCCCGAAGTGCTGCGCGGCGAGCTGCGGCAGCTGCTCCTCGACTCGCTCCCGGCCGGCACCGTCCGGTGGGGCCACAAGGTCAGCGGTGCCCGTGCCCTCGGCGCGGGACGCCACGAGGTGGCCTTCGCCGACGGCACCACCGTCACCACCGGCCTGCTGGTCGGCGCCGACGGCGCGTGGTCCCGAGTCCGGCCACTGCTCTCCGGTGCGGCACCCGAGTACATCGGCATGTCGTACGTCGAGACCTCCCTGTTCGACGCCGACACCCGGCACCCGGCCGGCGCGAAAGCGGTCGGCAGCGGGTCGCTGTTCGCGCTCGCGCCGGGCAAGGGATTCCTGGCTCACCGGGAGAGGGCCGGCACGCTGCACTCCTACGTGATGCTGGCCCGGCCGCGGGACTGGTTCGCGGACATCGACTTCACCGATGCCGCCGCGGCCACCGCACGGATCGCGCGGGAATTCGACGGCTGGGCACCGGAACTCATCGCGCTGATCGCCGACGGTGACACCGCGCCGGTCCTGCGGTCCCTCCACGCCCTGCCCGTCGAGCACCGGTGGGAGCGGCGGCCGGGGGTGACCCTGCTCGGCGACGCCGCCCACCTCTCGCTCCCGAACGGCGAGGGCGCCAACCTGGCCATGTACGACGGCGCCGAACTCGGCAAGGCCCTCGCCGCGCACCCCGAGGACACCGAGGCCGCGCTCACCGCGTACGAAGGGGCCATGTTCCCCCGCAGCGCCGCGGCCGCCGCCGAGGGAGTCCAGGTCCACGAGATGTTCTACGGAGCAGGCGCACCCCACAGCCTGATCACCATGATGACCGGCCACGAGCACACCCGGTGAGACACCGGCCCAGGGCACCCGGAGTGGCCGCGTCCGGCCCCGGTCAGGGCTGTTGCAGGCGGGTGCGCAGAAGGCAGAACACGTTGCCTTCCGGGTCGGCCAGGACGTGCCAGTTCTCGGTGCCGGTCTGGCCGACGTCCGCGGGCCTGGCGCCGAGGGCGAGCAGCCGCTCCAGTTCGGCGTCCTGGTCGCGGTCGGTGGCGTTGACGTCGATGTGCAGCGGGAGCTTCCCGGTCCGCGGGTCGCTGCTGGGGCTGAGCACGAGGGTGGGCTGCAGACCGCCGAAACCGGTGTCGGGCGGCCCGATCGCGATGCTTCCGTCGTCCTCCCGGCCGAGCTCCACGTAGCCGAGGACCTCGCTCCAGAATGCGGCGAGCCGCTCGGCGTCGGCGCAGTCGAGGACCAGTTCACTGATGCGGCATGCCATGCCCGTCAGTGTACGGAGACAGCCCGAGAGCCGGCCGACAGCGCTTCGCCCCGCCACCGGACGGCGACGGGGCGAGGTTCCAGGAGGCGGTCAGACGCGGTCGGCCGCGATCAGGAGGTACTGGAAGGAGCCGTCCTTGTAGGAGTTGATGAACGCCTCCTCAATGCCGGTGACCAGCGAGGACGTGGCCCGCAGCTCCCAGTACGGCAGGGTCGCGGCGGTCAGGTCGACGACGGCCTGCGGTACGAGGCGATTGTCGGCCATGGCGCGCAGATACTCCCGGCGGGAGTGGATGTTGCACTCGAAGTGCGCGTTGATCTGGGAGACCCACTTCGAGGGCTGGCCATAACGGGGGTTCCAGCAGCCGGTGATGGTCACATAGCGACCGCCGACCTCGAGGATGCGGGAGTGTTCGGCGAAGAGGTCGTGCAGGTCGACGTACATGCTCGACTCGTTGTTCCACGAGGCCGCGGTCTGCCCGGTCTCGAAGGGCGTACCGAGCATATTGCAGACGCGGGCGTGGACGTGGTCCTCGATGCCGAGCTCGTGGGCACGCCGGTTGGCGAAGTCCGCCTGCTTGGCCGACAGAGTGACGCCCTCGACCTTGCACCCGAAACGCTGGTGGGCCATGACCATCGAACCGCCACGGCCGCAGCCGGCGTCCACGAGCGTGTCGTCGCGCTCCAAGGGGCCGAGGTGGTCCAGGAGGAGTTCGGCCTGTGCCGATTCAAGCCGGTGGAGTTCGGCGATCAGCCTCTTCTCGTACGCACTGTCGCCGGTGTCGCCGAGGGCGGTGCGGTCGACGGCGCCGATGCCGTAGTGGTGGTGGTACAGGCCGTCGACATCGCCGAGACGCAGATTCACCGGCCTGGCCTCGCGGTCCCAGTAGCGGGCGATGTCCCCCTGGTAGGGCGTCACCGGGGCGGGGATGAACACGGAGGCGGCGCTGGTGGAGACGGCGGCGTCGGTGGAGAGGTCGGTGCTGGTCACAGATAAGTCCATTCTTCTCACCAGAAGTCGGGCAGGCTGTAGCGATAGGTGTTGGTCCGGTGCCAGTAGTGGTTGCCGTCGACCCACGCGGCCACGCCCCGCAGAAAGCGCTGCACGCTCGGGACGGGGCAGGCCGCGGCCAGGTCCGCGGCGGCGGCTTCGAAGTCGTGCATGAGGTCGTTGTGGACCTCGACCGACTTCAGATAGGCCTCGCGGTCGGAGATGCCCTCACGGTCGGCGATCACCACGGGCAGGTTCAGGTGGTGCCCGGGGGAGGCGAGTTCCTTGGTGTACGAGTACAGGTCGTTCACGATGGTGGTGGCGTTCCCGGCGAGCGCGATGACGCGCTGCATGGCGGGCGTGGCGTGCAGGTCCGCCGGCAGCTCGTAGCCGCCGACGGTGTCCGTGATGGTGGGGCAGGGGCGGAAGTTGTTGAACTGGCGCATCGCCAGGTACTCCCACACCTCGGGCACGTGGTCCGTCTGGGCCCAGGCGGCCTCGGCGAGGTACCCCAGGTGCAGTCGGGCCATGTCATGCCGGTACCGGTCCGACTGGGAGGCGCTGGCCGCCTGGACGAAGTACTCCATGGCGGAGCGGTACGCGCGCCGGGGCGCGTCCGAGTGGAGCGACTCCGCCCACCGCGGCTGGTACTCCTTCGTCGTGTGCAAGGGGTCGAGGGCGGTGTGCGCCAGCAGCAGGCGCCCACCGAGGCCGATGGGCGATCCCCCGTGGTCCTCGCAGTAGCAGTCGTCCACCGCGTTCTCGGCGACCATCAGGCGCGTGGCGAGCATCAGGTGGTCGACGGTGGGAGCGTCCGGATGGCAGGCGACCATATAGCGCCCCACGGAGAAGCCGTCGAACTGGTCCTCCCAGTCCTCCGGGTACAGATCGACCTCGTCCAGCGCCCAGGCCTTGATCCTGCGGCTGACCTCCTCCACCCGTACCGGGTCGGGCTCCGGCACCGGATGGTGGTAGAGGCCCGGGACCGGGGTGCCTTCGGCCGGAGCCATCGGCGGCTCCACGGGCTCCACCGGCACTACCTGCGCCGACGCGCTCTCGCACCGGGCCAGGTGCAGGCCCACGGTGCCCAGGCCACTGGGGCCACGCGGGATCCGGCCCAGGCCGGCGCCCGGCGTTGGCACCTCGGCGGCAGGAACGTCGGCGGGAGGTGCGTCGGCGGGAGGTGCGTCGGAGGGAGGGGAGTCGGTGGCGGGAACGTCGGTGGCAGGGACGTCGGCCGGCGGCGGTGCGGGCAAGGACGGCGCGGGGGATCCGCCGCCGCCAAAGGCGGCCCTGATGTCGCGGGCGCGGGCCGCGGCCTCAGCGAGGACAAACGCCCCGGAGGGGGAAGCGGCCGCGGGCGGACTCGGCCGTGGAGGGGAAGGCTCGGGCGCGGGCATCCATGGCTCCTCGATGGGGTGGGTGGCTGTCCCGGATCTCGGACACGCTCGGCCGGCTCGGAGCGCCGGGCTCCCGTAGCCGCCGGGCAGGGCAGGACCGCTAGTCGCGGCTGCGGGCGATCTGCACGTTCTCCAACACACCGAGCGCATCCGGCACCAGGATGGCGGCGGAGTAGTACGTACTGACGAGGTAGGAGATGATCGCCTTCTCGTCGATGCCCATGAAGCGCACCGACAGCCCCGGTTCGTACTCTTCCGGCAGACCCGTCCGACGCAGCCCGATGACGCCCTGGTTGTCCTCGCCGGTGCGCATGACGAGGACCGAGCTGGTGTTCTCCTTCGTGATGGGAATCTTGTTGCAGGGCAGGATCGGGACGCCGCGCCAGGCCGGGACCTGCTGCCCGCCGAGGTCGACATGGGTCGGGTAGAGCCCACGGGCGTTGAACTCCCGCCCGATCGCCGCGATCGTCCGGGGGTGGGCGAGGAAGAACTTGGAGCCGCGGCGGCGGCACAGCAGCTCGTCCAGGTCATCGGGGGTGGGCGGGCCCGAGTGGGGCTGGATGCGCTGCTTGAAGTCGGCGTTGTGGAGCAGACCGAACTCCCGGTTGTTGATCAGCTCGTGCTCCTGGCGCTCACGCAGCGCCTCGATGGTGAGCCTGAGCTGCTCCTCGGTCTGGTCCATCGGCTCGTTGTAGAGGTCGGCGACCCGCGTATGGATCCGCAGAATGGTCTGCGCGACGGAGAGTTCGTACTCGCGCGGCTTCAGCTCGTAGTCGACGAACGTACCGGGCAGCGCGGGTTCGCCGGTGTGACCGGCCGCCATGGCGATCTCGGCCTCGCCGCGATGGTTCTGTGCCTGGCCGCGGAGTGAACTGAACTCCCGGATGTGGGCCTGGAGACTGGGCGCCGAGGACAGCACGGCGGCGAAGTCGGCGCGGGAGAGGGTGAGCAGGGTGCCGGAGGTCTCGGCGGTGGCGGTGTAGTCCCACCGGGCATCCTCGTTCAGCAGAGCGCCCTCGCCGAACCGGTCGCCATCGGCCAGTACGGCCACGGCGGTCTCATCGCCGTACGGACCGACGGAGGTCTGGCTGATGCGGCCGTGGGCGATCAGATGGAACTCCTCGGCGGGCCTCCCGCGCTCCACCAGCGTTTCGCCCGCACGGAAGTCGTGCTGGACGCACCGGTCGGCGATGGCGGTCAGCACCTCCACGTCCTCGAAGCCGCGCAGCAGGGCCAGTTCGCCGAGTTCGCGGGGGATCACCCGGACGTCGGCACCGTCCTGGACGAACTCGATGCGCCCGTCGCCGACGGTGTAGCTCAGCCGGCGGTTCACCCGGTAGGTGCCGCCCTTGACCTCCACCCAGGGGAGCGTCCGCAGCAGCCAGCGCGAGGTGATCCCCTGCATCTGCGGGGCGGACTTGGTCGTGGTGGCGAGATTGCGGGCGGCCGCCGTGCTCAGGCTGGACTGCCGTGGCGGCTCCAGAGGTGCTTCCGAGCTGGTACCAACAGTCATCGGGCGGGCTCTCCTTCGTGAGGGCGATGGCTGGCGTGCGTGCGTGTCACCGGCAAAGAGGAAAGGAGGGGGCAAACATCCGGGAATCCGTCCAGACCCGGGGAACAGTAGCGGCCGGTGCACCCATTCGGCCTCGGAGAGCCGCTGGCATTAACTCGATAAGATGATCGTGCCCGGCCTGGGGTTTGCCCCGGTCGCCGCCGGTATTCGGACGCGATCACGGCACATGGGTGTCGAGGCGGGCGTGCGCGTCGGTACGGGATGCGACGCCATCGTGCGGGATCCTGCCCCCGCCTTCTCCCGGCACCGGCAACCAGTCCACTCGGTCGTGACTGGCTGTTTTCCACCGGGCCGGCAGCCGCTGGGATGGGGCTTCCATGGGCACGCGGGCCGCCCGAGGACCGCTTCCGCCGCTTCCGCCACTGTGAAAGGCCCTTGATGACGACGCCTCGCGCACGCTCGTTCATGCAGGTCGACGTGTTCTCCACGACCCCCTGTCTCGGCAACCCGGTCGCCGTCGTCCTCGACGGGACGGATATCACCGACGAGGAGATGCGGCGCCTGGCGCGCTGGACGAATCTGTCCGAGACCACGTTCGTCCTGCCCCCGACCACGCCGGACGCGGACTACCGGCTGCGGATCTTCACCCCTGGAGGTGAGCTGCCGTTCGCCGGGCATCCCACGCTCGGCTCCGCGCGCGCGTGGCTGGACAACGGGGGCGCGCCCCGGTACGCCGACCGCATCGTGCAGGAGTGCGGCGCCGGCCTGGTCACCGTGCGCCGCGGTGCAGGCATCTTGTCGTTCGCCGCCCCGCCGCTCGTCCGCGACGGCGCGCTCGACGACGCGTACCTGAACCGGATCGTCACCGCGTTCGGTATCCGGCGGGATCGTGTCATCGGCCACCAGCGGGTCGACAACGGACCCGGCTGGGCGGTGGTCAGGCTTGCCACGGCCGAGGAGGTGCTCGCCCTCGAACCCGACCTGTCCCTCATCCCGGACGCGATGGTCGGCGCGATCGGTGCCCACCCCGAGGGATCCGGGCACGACTTCGAGATGCGCACCTTCGCTCCCGGCGTCGGCGTGGCCGAGGATCCCGTGTGCGGCAGCATGAACGCCTCGGTGGGGCAGTGGCTCACCGCCACCGGCGCGGTGCCGTCCGCCTACCGGGTCTCCCAGGGCGCGCGCCTGGGCCGGGCCGGGACCATCGAGGTCACCGCCGACGAGGACGGCACCGTCTGGGTCGGCGGCGCCGCCACCGGCTACATCCGCGGCACCATCACCCTCTGACCCGTCCGGAACCTGACACCGAGGAAAGCCCACTCATGAGCACCACCATCGCCACCACCCCCGCCGGCCGCTCCTTCATCAGCGACAACATGGCCGGAGCATCCCCGGAGATAGTCCAGGCCGTCGCCGACGCGGCTGCCGGGCAGGTCCTGCCGTACGGCAACGACCCCTTCACCGACAGCGCCCGCCGCAGGCTGAGCGAGATCTTCGAGCGGGACGTCGATGTCTTCATGGTCTCCACCGGGTCCGCCGCCAACGGTCTGAGCCTGGCAGCCCTCACCTCGCCGTGGGGCAGTGTGCGGTCCGCCGCCACACACGCTGAGGGCCGGGCCGTAGGCGGCGCTGTGTGGACCATCGCCGAGCTGCCCGTCGGGTTCGAGGGGGAGGTGCGGGGAACAGCGTGAGGGCCGCGTAGCCGCCTGCATCGCATGTTCGTACGGGGGGCGGGTTCACCAGCCCGCCAGGCGTTCCACCAGCAGAAGGCCGCCGATGGCGATCATCATGACACCGGAGACCCGGGTCACCGTCCGGGCCGCCGAGGGCCGGGTCCTCAGCACGGTACGGGCCAGGACGCCGACGGCGAGATAGACGGCCGCGCAGGCCGTCATGTGGACGGTGCCGAGCAGCCCGGTCTGCGCGGCGACGGGCCAGCCGCCCGAGGGGTGGATGAACTGCGGGAAGAGCGAGAAGTACAGCAGCAGCGCCTTCGGGTTCAGGCCGCTGATACCGGCTCCCTTGAGCGCGATCTGCCAGCGTGAGGCGGCCATGGTCGCCGTGGACGCGGTCAACGCGGCGGGCTGCCTCAGTACGCCCCAGCCCAGCCAGATCAGGTAGGCGGCCCCGGCGACGGTCAGCACGGTGAGGACCGTGGCCGAACTCGCCACGATCACCACCAGACCGGCGACGGCGAGCAGCGTGTATCCCGCGTATCCGGCTATCAGCCCGGCGACCGCCGGGACGACCGAACGGTCCCGCAGCCCGGCCGCGATCGCATAGGCCCAGTCCGCGCCGGGGGTGAACACCAGCAGCAGGTCCACTGCCAGGAAAGCCGCCACCGTCGTCGTGTCCATCGATCGATCCCTCTCGCATCCCTTGCCCCGAGAGGGAAGATTACGTGCGAATTGCCCGAAAGTGTTTCCGCTCCATCCTCGTGATCGCGCCGAATGAGGGAGAATCTTCTCCATGGACGCCCTGGACCGGAAAATTCTTACCGAGCTGCAACTGGACGGCCGCCTGACGATCACCGAGCTGGCCACCCGCGTGGGGCTGAGCGTTTCGCCCTGCCACCGCCGCCTGCGGGACCTCGAACGCGAGGGCGCCATCCGCGGTTACCGCGCCGTCGTCGACCCGGCCGCCGTCGGCCTGGACTTCGAGGCCCTGGTCTTCGCCACCCTGCGCTGGGAGGACGCCGACACCGTCACCGCCTTCGAAGAGGCCGTGGCCGCCATCCCGCATGTCACCCAGGCCCAGCGGCTCTTCGGCGACCCCGACTACCTGCTGCGCGTCGCCACCACCGACCTGTCCGCCTATCAGCAGCTCTACGACCAGCGGCTGGCCAGACTCCCGGGCGTTCAGCGCCTGAACTCCACCCTCGTCATGAAGAACGTCGTCCACGACCGTCCCCTGCCCCAGTAGCCGCTTGTCCGCGAAGCCCGTGACAGGTCAGGGTCACAGCGCACCAACCGGTCCTAAAATGGGCTGGCTTGGGGCCGACGGGGGAGGGTGACGAGCGTGGAGTTGGCACAGAAGCTGGTTGTTCTGATCGCCCTGCTCTGCTGGATGATCTACGCCCTGTTCGTATGGATCCGCGGAATCGTGCATCGGCGGCGGCTGCCGGAGCCGTCGGTCGCCGCGAGCCAGTTGGAGATGTATCAGGGGCAGGCATTCCGCGAGATCTGCCGACGGGCGGCGAACCCGGGGCGGCGCGTGATGATGACCGACTACTTCGCCCGGCGAGGATGGAACCGGGCGGACGCCATGCGCGTCCTGGCCGAGCCGCTCAAGCACAAGCTGATCGATGTGGAGGGTTGGCGGTTCGGCAGTTACAGCGTGACGTACAAGGGCTGGACCGAGTACGAGGGCAACTTCATCTGGACGGGAGGCGAAGGGGTGCACATCTCCACTGGACCGGGCGGCTTCGTCGTGGCGAACGTCAACAGCCATCATTCGGTGGTCCACGGCGGCTACGGCAACAGGACGAACGCGCCTGACATCCCCCATCAGCAACTGATCGACGCCCTGCGCAGGGACGCGGACACCGCGACGTCCGACGAGGCGGTGAGGGCACGGGAGTACGCCGACGACCTGGCCGCGGCCGTCGACGCACAGGACCCCGACAGGACGGCACGCATCCTCGGACGGATCAACGCCCTCCTTTCCACCGCCACGGCCGCCTTCACTCTGGCCCGCGGACTCCTGCCACCCGGCCCGTAGCCGGCGGCATGGGCACTGGGTCTCGACCGGATCGGCGCCCACGGCCATGCCGCGGCACCGCGGTCGCACGCTGAGCGAGGACCCCACGCGAGGGCCTGCTCAGCCACCGTCCCGGCGGCATTGGCATCAGCAAGGTCCCCCAGTACGACGTCCACTATCCCGCCGGCAGCACGAAGCCGCGCCGCGACCCCTCCGGCATGCTCAGGGTCGCGACCGTGCACCCAAACGGAGCACCCTTCGTCGACCAGCCGTTGGGCCACTGCGGCGCCAATGCCTCCGCTGCTCCCCGTCACCATCGCCCGTCGTCCCACCAGGTCCAGGTTCATATTTCGGGAGGCTAGACCAGGCCTGTGACACCTGGTGCCGACCAGTCATCCGCTCGGCGGGGCCCGACGGTACACGCGAAGAAGTGCTGGCCAACACTCCGGAGAGGCTTCCCGTCGCTAGGTGACGTTCAGGAGTGCGGCCAAGCCTCCCGCGCCGCTGGGCAGTTGCGCCCGCGTAGCCACCGGCCACAGGTGTCCACATCTGTAAATCAGATCGCCTACAGCGGAAACATCTGTTGGACAGCACTGCGGCCATGCCCAAGGATCCCTCGTGCGGTAGCACCCACAGCACGGTCAACGCGACACCGGGATGCGCTACCGCCTGAGCGGAGGCGGAAAGTTGAGTGAAGAGACTGAGGTAGTCGTCGTCGGGGCGGGCCAGGCCGGCGTGGCGATGAGCGAGCACCTGGGAGCCCACGGTGTGCCGCATATCGTCCTGGAGCGGCACCGCATCGCCGAGCGGTGGCGCTCGGAGCGGTGGGATTCCCTGGTGGCCAACGGGCCCGCGTGGCACGACCGGTTCCCGGGGCTGGAGTTCTCCGATGTCGACCCCGACGTCCACCCCGACGCCTTCGCCTCGAAGGAGCAGATCGCCGACTACTTCGTCACCTACGCCGAGAAGATAGGCGCCCCGGTCCGGTGCGGTGTCGAGGTGACCTCGGTGCGCAGGCGGACCGGTCGGCCCGGCTTCCGGGTCGAGACCTCGCGGGGCCCCGTCGACGCGCGCTTCGTCGTGGCCGCGACCGGGCCGTTCCAGCGGCCCGTGGTCCCGCCCATCGTCCCGGACGGCGCCGTCCCCGTGCAGCTCCACTCCAGCGGCTACCGCAACCCGGAGCAGCTCCCCGAGGGCGCGGTCCTCGTGGTCGGGGCCGGCTCCTCGGGGGTCCAGATCGCCGATGAGCTGCGCCGCTCCGGCCGCCGGGTCCTCCTCTCCGTCGGCCCGCACGACCGTCCCGCCCGCCAGTACCGCGGACGCGACTTCTGCTGGTGGCTCGGTGTGCTCGGGCGCTGGGACGCGGAGACGCCTCCCCAGGGGGCCGAACACGTCACCATCGCGGTGAGCGGCGCCCGCGGCGGCCACACCGTGGACTTCCGTGCCCTGGCCGCCGACGGCGTCGAGCTCGTCGGTCTGACCGCGTCCTACGACGACGGTGTGCTGCGCTTCGCGCCGGATCTCGCCACGAATATCTCGCTCGGCGACGAGAAGTACCTCGAACTCCTCCGGGCGGCCGATGAGTACGTCGAGCGCAATGGGCTCGACCTCCCCGAGGAGCCGGCGGCCCACGTCCTCGGCCCGGACCCGGCAGGCGTGGCCGACCCCCGGCTGGAGCTCGACCTGGCCGCGGCCGGTGTCACCTCGATCGTCTGGGCGACGGGCTTCGCCACCGACTACAGCTGGCTCGAGGTCGACGCGTTCGACGAGAACGGCCGGCCGAACCAGCGACGCGGGGTGTCCTCCGAGCCCGGCGTGTACTTCCTGGGCCTGCCCTGGCTGTCCCGCCGCGGATCGAGCTTCATCTGGGGGGTCTGGCACGACGCCGGATACGTCGCCGATCACATCACGACCCAGCGCGGCTATCTCGCGTACGGCACCACCGACCGGCCCGGCGCCGAGCCGGCGGTCTGGAAGAACTGAGGAGCAGACGATGACCTCCACGAACGAGGGCCGCCGGGCGAACGGCGTCAACGCCCCGGTCGTTGCCGGCGGGCACACCCGGATCCGTCCGTTCAACACCCGCGACACCTATCCCGAGCAGAACCTCGACAACGACCTGTGCCAGGCCGTCGTCGCCGGCGACACCGTGTACGTCCGGGGCCAGATCGGCCAGGACCTCGACACCAGCGAGTCGGTGGGCATCGGCGACGCCGAGGCACAGGCCGAACAGGCCATGGCGAACATCAAGATGCTGCTCGAAGAGGCGGGCAGCCGGATGGAGCACCTGGTCAAGCTGACCATCTATCTGATCGACCCGCGTTACCGCGAGGCGGTGTACCGCACCGTGGGTCGCTGGACCAAGGGCGTCCACCCCATCTCCACCGGCCTGGTCGTATCGGCCCTGGCCCGCCCGGAGTGGCTGTGCGAGATCGACGCCGTCGCCGTGATCCCCGGGGAGGAGCGGGCATGACATTCTCCCTGGTGGTCCGCGACGGCGAGCGGTTCGGCATCGCGGTCAGCTCGTCCAGCCCGGCGGTCGCCGCCCGGGTCGCCCATCTGCGGCCCGGGGTCGGCGCGGCGGCGTCCCAGAACGTCACCGACCCCACGCTCGGCACCAGCCTGCTGGCGGAACTCGCCGACCACGGCGACGCGGAACGCGCCCTGGCCGCTGTCACCGGCGCGGCGCGGAACGCGAGGTCCATCGTCCACCGTCAGCTGACCGTGCTGGGCCGCTCCGGGCCCGGGGTCGTCCACAGCGGCGCGCACACCCTGGGCAAGCACGCCTCGGCCACCGCGGAGGGCGCGGTGGCGGCGGGCAACATGCTGTGCGGCGAGCACATCCCGGGCGTCCTCCTCGACGCCTACTCCGCCGCCTCGGGGGAGCTGGAGGAGCGGCTGGTCACCGCCCTGAAGGCCGCGGTCGAGGCCGGTGGCGAGGAGGGGCCGGTGCACTCCGCGGGCCTCGCGGTCGTCGCGGACGTGGAGTGGCGGGTGACCGACCTGCGCGTGGACTGGGCCGACGACCCCGTCGACCGGCTCGCCGAACTCCTCGCCGTCTGGCTGCCGCAGCGGGACGACTATGTGCGCCGTGGACTCGATCCCGCCTCCGCCCCCTCCTACGGCGTGCCGGGCGATCGGTGATGGGGACGATGGGGACCCCAGGGATGCCTGGGACGACGGACACGCTCAAAGAGGCCGCCCGGCGCGAGGTCGGCCGGCACGCCGAGGAGCTGATCCGGCTGTCCGAGCGGCTGCACGCCGACCCGGAGACGGCCTGGGAGGAACACCGGGCGGCGGCCGCCGTACCCGAGCCGCTGGACCGCGCCGGATTCGACATCACCACGTCCTATCGGGGCCTGGAGACCGCCTTCCACGCCCGGTTCGGCAGCGGGCCCGTGCGGATCGCGCTGTGCGCCGAGTACGACGCGCTGCCCGGCCTCGGCCACGCATGCGGGCACAACCTCATCGCGGCGAGCTCGGTCGGCGCCGCGCTCGGCCTCGCCGCCGTCGCCGACGACGCCGGCCTCACCGTCGAGGTCTACGGCACCCCGGCGGAGGAGGGCGGCGGCGGCAAGATCGAGCTGCTCGACCGGGGCGCCTTCGCCGGGACGGACCTCGCGATGATGGTGCACCCGGCGCCGGTCGACGTCGCCGAGGCCCGTCCGTTCGCGGTCAGCCACTCCAAGATCTCCTACACCGGCAGGTCCGCACACGCCGCGGCCTACCCCGAGGCCGGGATCAACGCGGCCGACGCCTTCACCGTGGCCCAGGTCGCGATCGGGCTGCTCCGCCAGCAACTGCCCGCCTCCGCCCGGGTGCACGGCGTGGTGACCCACGCCGGGGACGCCCCGAACGCCATCCCGGAGCGGGCCACCGGCCGCTGGTACGTCAGGGCGGAGACCCTCGCCGAACTGGCCGAGCTGGAACCACGGGTCATGCGGGCCTTCGAGGCGGGTGCCCTCGCGACCGGATGCGAGCTGGAGATCGAGCCGGAGAGCAAGCCGTACGCGGAGTTCCGCACGGACGAGACCGCTCTTGCCCACTACCGCGCGAACGCCCTCGCCCTGGGGCGGGAGTTCGCGCCGCCGGGACAGGCCGCCCGGATGAACCGCGCCTCCACCGACATGGGCAACGTCTCGCAGACGGTGCCCGCCATCCACCCGTACATCGGCATCGGCTCGCTGCCCGCCACCAACCATCAGCACGAGTTCGCCGCGTTCTGCGTGGGCGGCAACGCCCAGCGGGCCCTGCTCGACGGGGCGGTGGCGCTGGCCTGGACCGGTGTGGACCGGAGTTCGAGCCGTTACGCGAGCGCGAGCTCCTGACCGAGGCGGCACCCAGTGCGGCCTCCCGACCGAGGCGGCACCCAGTGCGGCCTCCCGACCGAGGCGGCACCCAGTGCGGCCTCCTGACCGAGGCGGCCCCCGCACAGCTCCGGCTTGTTCCACCCATCCCCAAGGAGGCGCGCATGCCCACCACTCACACCGACGTCACCACGGCCGAGGTCGAGGTGGCCACCGACGTCGTCGCACTGCGCAGAAGCGTTGCCGCGGGAGCCGTCGGCGTGTTCGTGCACTGGTTCGACTGGGCCGCCTACGCCTATCTCGCCGGCACCGTCGCGACCGTGTTCTTCCCGGACGAGAACAGCACCACCGGACTGCTCGCCGTATTCGGCGTGTTCGCCGTGTCCTTCGGCATCCGGCCGATCGGCGCCCTGGTGTTCGGACCGCTCGGTGACCGGATCGGCCGCAAGCGCACGCTGTCGCTGGTCATCTTCATGATGTCCGGCGCGACCCTGACGATCGGCCTGCTGCCCGGCTACGCGGCGATCGGGGTCGCCGCCCCGGTGCTCCTGGTGATCCTGCGCCTGATCCAGGGATTCGCGGCGGGCGGCGAGTTCGGCAGCGCGGCGAGCTTCCTGGCCGAGAGCGCCCCCCGGCGCCGCCGCGGATTCGGGGTGAGCTGGCTGGAGGTCGGCTCCCTGCTGGGCTTCCTCGCCGGTTCGTTCGTCTATCTGCTGCTGTCGACGGGGCTCGACGAGGACCAGCTGACCGCCTGGGGCTGGCGCATCCCCTTCCTCGTCTCCGCGCCGCTCGGCGTCATCGGCTTCATCATCCGCAACAAGATCGAGGACACCCCCGAATACCGGACGCTCGAAGCCAACGACACCGTGCCGCGCACCCCCGTACGGGAGTTGCTCCGCCGCCACAAGCGGCACCTGCTCCAGGCCGCGGGCCTGATGGCCGCCATGCACGTGCCCTTCTACATGGTGCTGACGTACCTGGTCACCTACGAGACCGACCACCTGGGCCACTCGGCCGGCAGCGCGGCCCTGCTGTCCACCGTGATCTCACTGCTGGGGCTGGTGCTGGTCCCCGTGTTCGGGCTGCTGTCCGACCGCGTGGGCCGCAAACCGGTCTTCGTCGGGGCCACCGCGGCCCTCCTGGTCCTGTCCACCCCCGCCTTCCTCCTCATGCGCACCGGGCTCGCCGGAACCTGGGTCGCCGGTCTGCTGCTCGGCGCGATCCTCGCCGCGATCCTCGGCACCTACGCGGTGTGGTCGGCGGAGATCTTCCCCACCCGCACTCGCCAGAGCGGCCTGTCCATCGCCTACAACCTCACCGCCGCCCTGTTCGCGGGCACGGTGCCGTACCTGATGACCGTGCTCATCTCCGCGACCGGCAGCACCCTGCTGCCCGGCCCCTATCTGATGGTGTTCGCCGTCGGCGGCCTCATCGCCGCCCTGTCCCTCAAGGAGACCGCCGGCTCCGCCCTGCTGCGCCCCGAGGACGTCTCCGACGCGCCCGAGGAGCGCCACCCTGCACCGCCCGCATAGGGTCCGGGCGCCGCATAGGGTCGGCATCGGCACGGACACCGATCACCAGGCGCGAGGGTCACGCATGACGTCACCGGTGGGTTTCACCCTCCTCCAGCTCCGCTACTTCCTCGTCGCCGCCGAGCGCGGTTCGATGACGGAGGCGTCGGGGGCGCTCCACATCGCGCAGTCCGCCGTGTCCGCGGCCATCCACAACCTGGAGCGCGACCTGCGGGTGCAGCTGTTCATCCGCCGCAGGGGCCGGGGACTGACCCTGACGCCCGCGGGGGAGCGGCTGCAGCAGCACGCGCGGGAGCTGCTGGCCCGCGCGCGCGAGATCGAGCGGGAGGCCCGGGGAGACGGCGAGACGATCTCCGGACCGGTGGCCGTCGGCTGTTTCGTGACCCTGGCCCCGTACTATCTGCCGCCCCTGTTCAGCGAATGCACCGACCGCTACCCGGGCATCGAGATCGATGTGGTGGAGGGGGAGACGGACCAGCTCGTCCAGGCCCTGGGCGCGGGGCGCATCGACTTCGCCCTCACCTACGACCTCGGTCTGACGGCCGAGACGGACCTGCGCAGCGAGACGATCGCGCGGGCCCCGGCCTATGTCATCGTCGCGGCCGATCACCCGCTGGCCCGGCAGGGCTCCGTGGAACTGGCCGAACTGTCGGCGGAACCCCTCGTCCTGCTCGACCTGCCCCACAGCCGCGACTACTTCCGTTCGCTGGTCGCCGCCACCGGCACCGCGCCCGATGTCCGCTACCGCACCCGGAGCTATGAAACCGTACGTTCCCTGGTGGCCCGGGGGCTCGGATACTCCGTCCTGAACCAGCGGCCGGCCACCGGCCAGACCTACGGCGGCGGCGAGATCGCGGAACTGGAGCTGCGGGACGGAAGCCCCCCGCTCGAAGTCCAGATCGCCTCGGTGAAGGGCATGACCCAGACCGCCCGCGCCCGGGCGGTGATGGAGCTGCTGAGGGAGATCGCCCCCCACCACACCAGGGCCTGAGGAACACCGAACCGGACGGGCCCTTGGGGCCGCGGCCGTGGTCAGGCGCTCGGGACGGTGATGACCGGACAGCGTGCGTGCTGCGTCACCCCCTGGCTGACGGAGCCCAGCAGCAGGCCGGTGAACCCGCCGTGTCCGCGGGTGCCCACGACCAGGCCGAGAGCGTCTTCGGACGCCTCGGTCAGGACCTGCACCGGGTGGCCCGCCACGACGTCCTGGCGCAGTTCCACCTCCGGATGGTCGGCGGTACGCCCGGCGACCGTCTCCGACAGCAGCCGACGGCACTCCTGGACGGCGGCCTCCTCGTCGGGGGTTCCGAGCCGCGGGGGCTGCCACACGCAGAGGGCGCGCAGGGCCGAGCCGTGCAAGGCGGCCTCGTCGAAGGCGAAGTCGACGGCGGCCGCGGAATGACGGCTGCCGTCGACCCCGACCACGAAATGCGGCTGCCGCTCGGGGGCGTGCTCCGCCTCGGGGGCGTGTTCCGGCGCGGGGACGTGTTGGGCCTCGGGCGCCCGCTCCGTCTCGGGCACCTGCTCCGGCTCCGGCACGACCACCACGGGGCAGGGCGCGTGGGCGATGAGCGGCAGGGCGACGGCGGCGGAGGTGAAGAGCTCCTGAAGCGCGCTCAGACGCCAGGACCCGACCACCACCACCGTGGCGTTCCGCGCCTGCTCACGCAGCACCCACGCCGGATGCCCCTCGGCCAGCAGCCCCGATACCCGCACCTGCGGATGCCGGGACTCGACGAAGGCCACCGCCTCCTTCAGCATGCGGTCTCCCGTCGTGTGCAGCGACTCGTTCCACTCCTCCCAGGACGGCCGCCCGCCCGTCGGCCGGTACCCGGGGGTCGGCACGTTCTGCGCGAGGACCAGCAGCAGCGGCAGGCGGCGCCGGTCCGCCTCGTCGGCGGCCCAGCCGAGTGCCGCGCGTCTGCCCGGCTCGGGGTCGAGGCCGACCACGATCGGTTCGTCTCCGTGTGCGTGCGACGCCATCGCCGACCTCCTATGGCTCCTCCGACCGGCACACTGGCTCCTCCGACCGGCACACCGTGCCGGGAGCGTCCCCGGCGGGCGGTCCTCGACGTCTCGCCACGCCCCTAGGTGACCGTCCGGACGGCCTCGGCCCGGGCCGCGACCCGTGCTTCCAGCGGGCTCAACCGGTCATGGCCTGTCACCTCGCGCAATGAAGGCAGCCGGCCACTTCCATGCTGCGCGCCCCCACGCCACCCTGCGAATCGGACACCGAACGCCCGCAGCGGGGTGGGACGGGCTCCAGCTGTCGCGGCCGGCCGTCGACGAATGGCCGTGGCTTCCGCAGGTCACTCTCGCCGGTCATGACCGCCACCCACGACGCACTGCGTCCGGCCCTCGCGGTTCTGTGCTTGCCCCTCAGGCCGTCGGGTCCCAGAGTCCGCCGGCCTCGCCGCGGGCGAGGTGTTCGGCGTAGACGCCGACCTTCCAGGCGATGACGGAACGGCACTCCTCCAGCGCCTGGATCTGTGCGTCGACCCGCTGCCGGTGGGCGTCGAGGAGCCGCAGCCGTTCCGCCTCGTTGCCCGGACCGTGCCGCACCAGTTCGGCGAACCGCTTGAGGTCGGCGAGCGGCATGCCGGATGCGCGCAGCTTGACGCAGATCAGCAACCAGTCGACGTCGAACGCGGTGTACCGCCGCCGACCGCCGGAGGTGCGCTCGACCGGTCCGACCAGCAGGCCCTCGCGCTCGTAAAAGCGCAGGGCGTGCACGCTGAGTCCGGTCCGCTCGGCCACCACACCGATGCTCAGTGACTCCGCGGTGGTCTCGCCAGTCGCCATGTGCCCCACTCCAGGATTTGATCTAGACCTCGCTCTAGATCGTAGCGTCGTCGACATGACCAGCACTGATCAGCAGCCGCTCGGCTCGCCCTTCTCCGCCGTCAGCACCGCCGAGGAGGTCATGACCGGCCTCGACCTCTCCGGCACGAGCGCCGTCGTGACCGGGGGTTACTCCGGGCTCGGCCTGGAGACCACCCGGGCGCTGTCGGCGGCCGGGGCCCGGGTCATCGTTCCGGCACGCCGACCCGACATCGCCCGCGCCGCGCTCGCGGAGGTGGCGGGTTGCGAGGTCATCCCCATGGATCTGACAGACCTCGGCAGTGTGCGCGCCGCCGCCGCACGGATCAGCGACTCCCTCGCCCGGCTCGACCTGTTCATGGCCGTCGCCGGCGTCATGGCCACCCCGGAGCGGCGCGTCGGCCCGGGCTGGGAGGGCCAGTTCACCGCCAACCACTTCGGACACTTCACTCTCGCCTGCGAGCTCTATCCGCTCCTGGCCGCCGCGGGCGGTGCGCGCGTCGTCGTCAACAGCTCCGCCGGACATGCCCTGACCGACGTCCGCTGGCACGACCCGCACTTTCGCACCGGCTACGACAAGTGGCTGGCCTACGGCCAGGCCAAAACCGCCAACGCTCTGTTCGCCGTGCGGCTCGACGCTCTCGGACGCAACGACGGCATCCGGGCGCTCGCACTCCACCCGGGCAAGATCGTCACCGGCCTGCAACGGGAGATGACGCTCCGGGAGCAGGTCGATCGCGGTTGGGTGGACGAGCACGGCAAGGTGATCGGTGCCGACTTCAAGACGCCCTCCCAGGGCGCCGCCACCGGCCTGTGGGCAGCCACGTCCCCACTCCTCGACGACCGCGGCGGCCTCTACCTGGAAGACTGCGACGTCGCACGTGTCTCCGCCCCTGACGCGCCCATGGATGACGGCGGCGTCCGCACATACGCCATCGACTCCGACGCGGCCGCCCGGCTGTGGGACCTGTCCCTCACCGCGACCGGTGCCACCCCGATCAGCCGATGACCCCGTGCCCGGCACGCGCCGCTGCGGCACCCGACGCGGCACGAAAAGCCATCGCCCCAGGATCAGATGTCACGCAGTTGCCAGCAGGCCCAGGCGAGGACTGCCAGGGGCACGATGATGGCGATGGTGCCGAGCAGGATGCCGGCCCGTGCCCGGCGACGGTCGGCGTCCGCCTGGCCGCGCATGCTCCGTAGGGTGACCGCACCCTCCAGAGCCGCCCAGATGCCCGTGGGCAGAACGAGGTAGAGCGGCAAGTACCGCATCCATCCGGGTACAGGATCAGGCAACCACGGGCAGCCGAGCATCATGACGGCCACGAGGCCCAGGACCAGCGAGGTATTGCCGGTGGAGTGCGGTAGCGGCGCTTCATCCTCAAGAAGATCACGGGGCTGCGTCGGCGGCATCATGCTCGGAAAACTAGGCGGGAGACGGCGCGACCACCTGAGCATGGCTACTCAGGCGCGTGTGGGTAACCGAACTCGGTCGGCTCCTCGATGGCAGCGTTGCCGCGAATACGCGTAGCGTCCTCATGTCCTGATCACCCGCCAGGCGGAGGGAAACTCGATGGCGACATGTCGGCGGCCGTGCGAGAGTGCCCTTGCTCCAGATGCCGACGAAGAAGCCCGAGATGAACCAGGATGACGCCCTCAAGCAACTCCGCCATATGGCGAGGGAGAGGGCATTCGGTCAACGCATCGGGTCGGATCGACTGATCCAGGCGGGTCTGGACGCGCTGATCGCCGGTGTCGACAGTCCCTCGCTCGCCATGCTGGCCGGTCTGCTGCGGAGCGAAGAGCCCGAGGCGCCTGAGCTCTTCGACCGAGTACTGGAGGAACTGGGACTGGGTTTCCACCCGCCGGATGACCCACGGGAGGCGAAGTGGGCCATGGCCTACTGGATCGCTGAACAGATCGCCGACGGATCCCTCGATCCTCCCGCCGGAACGCATCTCATCTGGACGGACATCGCGTATGACCTCGGCTTTCCCGAAGACCTGGAGCCGCTGGTCAACTGCGGGCACAACCTGGTCGGCTGGGAAGAGTCCTGGGGCGTCTCCGTCGAGGAACTCGAGAATGAAGCGATCGAGGCCGCGAAGCAGTTCCTGAGCAAGCGAACGCCGGGGGAATCCAAGGGTTGACCATCGGCCGGCCGCACCGGAGGGGTGCTGCGCGACCGATCGGCTGGCCACGTCTGGCTCCGGGTCTCCCCACCGCTTTCGCGGTGAACACACCCCGCGAGGCCCGCCGGAACGGCAGGATTCCGCGAGCCGCGATGAGTTCTGCGGCGTCCGGCGGTCGTATCTGTCGAACCCCCTACCGAGGAGGACTTCCGATGCGCAGGGTGACCTATTCGATGGGCGTCTCACTTGACGGCTACATCGTCGGGCCGGACGGCGGCTTCAACTGGACGGCGCCCGACGAGGAGGTCTTTCGCTTCGTCACCGACGAGATTCGAGAGGTCGGCGCCCACCTGCTGGGACGACGGCTGTACGAGACGATGCTGTACTGGGAGACCGCCGATCAGGATCCATCGCTCGACGACTCCATGCTCGAATGGGCCGCACTCTGGAAGCCGCTCCCCAAGGTGGTGTTCTCCACCACGCTGTCGGCGGTGCAGGGCAATGCCCGCCTGGCCACCGGCGGCCCGGCGGAGGAGATCGAGCGATTGCGGGCCGAGCCGGGGGAGGGGAACATCGCGATCGGCGGCGCGGCTCTCGCCGCCGAGGTGGCCGCGTTGGGTCTGATCGACGAGTACCGGGCCAGGGTCTACCCGGTGCTGGTCGGCGGCGGCACTCCGTTCTTTCCCCAGCACGAGCGCCGGGTGGATCTCGAACTCGTGGAGACCCACACGTTCAGCTCGAAAGTCGTCTGTCTCCGCTACCGCGTGACGCGCTAGCCGGTGCCAGTCGGCGCTCATCCGCCGAGCCCGAGCAGCGCCGGCGCACGCATGCCTGTTGTCGAAGCCCTGTCAGGTCTACGCTCAGCCGATGACCTTGGAATGGCGACACGTCATCGTTCACTCCGCGGATCCGGCGGCTCTGGGGCAGTGGTGGGCCGAGGCTCTTGGCTGGGTTGTGGTCCACTCCTCCGATGTGGAGTTCGCCATCCGCCCGGAGCGGGATCGCCTGCCGGGGTTGGAGTTCGTCCTGCTCGATGAGCCCAAGAAGGCCAAGAGCCGACTGCATCTCGACTTCGTGCCCGATGACCAGGACGCCGAGGTGGCTCGCCTGGAGGCTCATGGCGCACGGCGTGTTGATATCGGGCAGGGCGACCAGCCGTGGGTTGTCATGGCGGACCCCGAAGGCAACGAGTTCTGCGTCCTCGGCCGGCGGCGTGAGTAACTGAGCGCCGGCTCCGTCAGCGGCCCTGGTGGAGCCGACGCTCAGCTGGTCCGTGCGGCGATCGGTGAGTGAGCTCGCCCCCCGCCCCCATGCACCCGCTTAGCGTGGAATCGGGTGGGTACCTGCCCGGCGGACCCCGCGCCGGAAGGGAGGAACCATGCCGACCACCGATGATCTTGAGGAATACCGCCGCAAGAGGGATTTCGCGAAGTCGGCGGAGCCGAAGGGCGGCGTGAGCCGTGGCGAGCACCGAGATGCTCAGTCCTCCTTCGTCGTGCAGATCCATGACGCCACCACAACCCACTTCGACTTCCGGCTCGAGGTGGACGGCGTCCTCAAATCGTGGGCCGTCCCCAAGGGGCCTTCCGGCGATCCGCACGACAAGAGGCTCGCCATGCCCACGGAGGACCATCCGCTCGAATACGCTGATTTCGAGGGCACCATCGCCGAAGGCGAGTACGGAGCGGGCACCGTGATCCTGTGGGACGAGGGGACGTACCGCAGCACCTCGGCGGACCGTAAGGGCAAGGAGATCCCGTTCGCCGAAGCCCTCGAACGCGGCCACGCCTCGTTCCAGTTGCGCGGCCACAAACTCCACGGCGGCTACGCGCTCACCCGCATCCGTCAGGGCACGGAGCGGGAAGCGTGGCTCCTGGTGAAGAAGGACGACACGCATGGCTCCCGGCACCGCAGCCCCGATCCGGCCCGGGCCAGGTCCGTACGGACGCGGCGCACACTGCGCCAGGTGGCGGCCGACGCCGACGCGGATTCCGGCCGGCGGCGATGAGTTCCTCCTGGAACGTCGCGGCCGCGCCCTTGGGGGTCGCGTAGCCGAGCGTTTGCGCCGCGGGTCCCGATGGCGCATCGGCCGGCTCGGGGCGGGGTCAGTCCGTGCCGCGCCGCTGGTCGCCGCTCGCTTGCCGCAGCTCGTCGGCGTGGCGGGCCACGGTGTCGACGCGGTCCGCGAGCTCGATATGACGTTCCGTCAGGTGCTGATGGGCTTCGGCGAGCGGGGCGACGAGCTGGGCGGCGTCGTCGTGGGCGAGGGCGTCCGTCAGTCGGGCGATGTGGTCGCGGGCCTCGGCGGGCAGATCGGTGAGGGCGGTGACTTGCCCGGCGAGCCGCCGCAGATCGGCCGCGTTGCCCCGGGCCCATGAGGTGACGGTGCGGTCCGCGGCGCGGCGGTCACGGGTGGCCTGCACTCGCTGTTCGCCGGTGGCACCGGGGGACCCGGGTCGTACGCGCAGGTAACGACGCTCGGCGGCCTGGCGGCTCGCCACGCCCAGGGGATGGGCGAGCTCGGCCCAGCTGGCGCCCGCCTCGCGGGCCGTCTCGATCAGCCACGGCTCCCATCCGGCGAGCTGGTCCCTGACCTCCCGCAGCAGCAACAGCGCGGCCAGGGCCTGCTCCGAGCTGGTCCGGGGTGCCTCCGGCCCTCGGTCTGGTGGGGCGGTGGCGGTGCGCACGACCTCGTTGATGGCCTCCAGCGCCGCCGAGGTGGCAGGGAACGACGTGGGGGCGGGGTGGGGGGCGGGTTCGTGAGACTCCTCCGGGTTGACCATGGCGTATCCCTCCTTCGTCATCGGATCGACGACACAATCATTTGTCATCGTTCCGATGACATGCTACAACAGACGCAGGTTACAGCGCATTGGCGGTTACCGCCCAAAGACACAATCACAGTGGAGGTGTTTCACGATGTTGATGCGCACCGACCCGTTCCGCGAGCTCGACCGGCTCACCCAGCAGCTCATGGGCTCGTCCGGCACCTGGTCCAGGCCGTCCACCATGCCGATGGACGCCTACCGTGAGGGTGACGACTATGTGATCGCCCTCGACCTCCCCGGCGTCTCGACCGACGCGATCGATATCGATGTCGAGCGGAACATGCTCACCGTCAAGGCGGAGCGGCGGCCGATCACCAAGGCCGACGATGTGCAGATGGAGCTGTCCGAGCGGCCGCTCGGAGTCTTCTCCCGCCAGCTGATGCTGGCCGACACCCTCGACACCGAGCGCATCGAGGCGGACTACGAAGCAGGTGTCCTGACGCTGCGCATCCCGATCGCCGAGCGGGCCAAGCCCCGCAAGATCGCCATCGGCGAGGGCGCCGAGCGCAAGCAGATCCGGGGCTGACCCAGGGGCCCAGGAGTCCAGGGGGATTCACCATCGCGGGCGGAGGACGCCAGGAAGGCCGGGCACTCCCTTCCCGTCCTCTGCCCCGCCCTCCATGGCCTCCGGCCGCCCCTCCCGACCTCCGGCCTCCGTCCGATCTCCGCGATCACTCCCGTACACCCTGCGATCACTTGCATACACCACATCATGACGAGCGAGCATGATGAGCAAGCATGACGAGAAAGGCAATCGACCCAGCCATGCCGGTCCAGTCCGAATACGCCCCGACCGCGGCGGAGATGACGTTCGACCAGATGCTGGAGAAGGTCCGCTACGAAGGGGCCTACCCCACCCGTGAACGGGCCGAGACGGTCGTCCGTGCCGTGCTCGCCGGCCTGGGCCGGCAGCTCACCGGCGATGAGCGGGTCGACCTCGCCGCCCGTCTGCCCGTGGAGGCGGCCCGGGTGCTCGCCGAACAGATCCCCGCCCCCGAGCCCCTCACCGGCTGGGGCTTCGTCAAGGACATCGCCACCCGGGTGGGCGGCACTCCCGCCACCGCTCGCTGGGACACCGGCTCCGTCCTCAAGGTCGTCACGCAACTCGCGGGAGACGGCCTGGTGGACCGTATCCTCGCCCAGCTTCCCTCCGGCTATGCCCTCCTGTTCGGCCGGATCGAGCTGACGCGCGCGGCCTGACAGCCCCTTCCACGGGCACCGTATTCAGGCAGCCTCTTCGGGCACTCGGCCGAGCAGCGAGTGGTGCGTGGTGCGTGGTGTGGTGCGGAGTGCCGCGGATCCCGGCGCCTTTCAGCAGCGCCATCCGGACCTCCGTGCGGTGCGGATGGCGGTGCCGCCGGTGCCCGGGCTTCACGGCGGCCTCCTGGCCCTCGGACCGCCGGCCCGGCCCGTCCGCGGCTGCCGTCACAGGCTCAGCAGCAGGTCCCGGACCGATTCGGGCTGGGACAGGAACGGGTGGTGGCCGGCGTCGAGTTCGACGACGCTGTCGGCCCGGCGGGCGAACTCCCGCTGCAGCCTCGGCGGGGTGCCCCGGTCCTGGGCGCAGACGAGGTACGTCGAGGGCACCTGCTGCCATGCGGCCGCCCCGACCGGCTGCCCGGTCACCCGCACGCTCTGCCGGGCGAGGTGGTCCGCCGCCCGCGCCTGGACCTCGGGGTCGCAGTCCTGCAGGAAGGTGTCCACGAGCAGTCCGGGGCGGACCCCGAACGTGCCGGCGTCGGGGTCGACGTCGAGGAACGGGGCGGGGCTGCCGTCCCCGAAGTCCGACAGGCTCTGCCCGACCTCGGGCAGGTAGCTGGAGACCAGTAGCAGGTGGCGCACCGACCCGACGCCCGCGGCGGCTTCCGCGGTGACGATGCCGCCGTAGCTGTGGGCGACCACGACGGTCGGCTCGTCGCCGGCCCGCAGCACCTGCCGCACCGCGGCGACATCCTCGGGCAGCCCGGGACCGTCGACGCCGCCGGGCAGACCCGCCTCGCCGCAGCTCGGCAGCGCGGGTGCCACGCTCGGTACGTCCCGCTTCTCCAGCAGCTCGGCGGTGCGGTGCCACCACCACGACCCGTCCCGCACGCACGCCCCGTGCACGAAGACCACTCTCATCGCCACCACCTCCACGTCGGCATCGACCGCCCCTGCCGAATATAGACGTAGTAGCTGTTACGTGAAAAAGTAGAACCGTGGGCAGACGACCGCAACCGCAGATCAAGGAGAGGCTGCTCGACGCCTGCGCTGATTACGCCCTCACGCACGGCCTCCCCGACCGGCTCGAGCCGCTGGCCACCGCCACCGGCACCTCAGCCCGGATGCTGATCTATCACTTCGGCACCCGCGACGCCCTGCTGCGGGCCGTCCTCGGGCACGCGCGGCAACGTCAGCTCGACACCTTCGGCGACCTCCTGCGGGCGCGACCCGACGAGCCGTACACCGCCACCCTGAACCGCGCCTGGATCTCCATCACCGGCCCGGACGGGCAGCCCTACCTGCGGATGTTCGGTCAGCTGCGCGAGAGCGCGGAGCAGCAGTTGTGGCCCGACTTCCGGCGCACCGCGACGACCGACTGGCTCGGGCCGCTCGAGGACGGCCTGCGCAGCATCGGTCGGCCGGAACTCGCGACGCTCGTTCTCGCCGTCATCCGTGGTCTCCTCATGGACCTGGACGCCACCGGTGACACCACCCGCACCGACCGGGCCTTCCGCGACTTCCTCGGCTCCCTTGACTTCCTCGGCTCCCTCGCCTTCCTTGACGCAGTCGAGCATCCGTCCAGCGGCCACCGCCGGACCGGTCCACCGGTCTGATCACGGCCTGCTCGTGGAGTGCTGCTCGGCCCAGCCGGTGGCAGCCACCACCTCGCGCGCGATGTCCGCGACAGCCCGCCCGTCCGTCGCCACCCGTACCGCGTCCGCAGGGGCCCGCTGGTCCAGCAACCGCGCCTTACGGGTACTGCTCTCCCATTCCGTCTCCAATTCCGAGCCGATTTCCCGGTGCTCCAGCCGCTCCCGCGTGGTCGTGTCGGTGGCCGTGAGAAGAACCCGCACGATCCGCACCCCGCGGCCCATGGCCCGCTCGAACATGCCGGCCGCCTCGGGCACCACGCTCAATGTGTTGGTATAGATCAGACGCCGGTAGCCGCGGCGGGCGTAGTTCGTCCACACCGCGGTCAGATTGCTTTCCGTGATCTCCGCACGGTGCGGATCTCCTTCCGGAGCCGGATGCACCTGCCCCATGAAGTCACCGTCGATGACCGCGTGGGGGACCGCCGCACCTCGGAGCAACGCCGAAACCTCCCACCCCACCGTCGTCTTGCCGACCCCGGCCCGCCCTCCGATGAGGAGTACTTCCGCGTGATGCATGGCGGCAGCCTGGCAGCCCCCTCCGTCTCACGCGATCGAATATCGAAGTGCCCCGCGGAAGCGGGCGGTCGGGCCGCGCCGGTCCTCACCCGCGAGCTTCTTCGCCCGGGCCGGGCGGACGTGCGCGGGGCGGACGTGCGCGGGGCGGGCGTGTGCGGCATTCTTCGCCTTCGCGCGGCCGGCCGAAGAAAATGAGCAGGCCGAACCCCGACCTGGACTGGACCTACCCCCACATGGGCACCGCCGGATACTGACCCTGAGCAGGACGAGCAACCCGCACCACCCCCGTACTTCCCCGACCGAAGCCGCACCCCCGACACTCCCGCCACTGAAGCCGATCGGCCAGGCCGGACGGGATGGAGACGAACTCGACATGCAGTCACCGAAGAAGCCCTCCGGAGAACCGGGAAACGCCTCGGCCGACACCGCACACATCATCCCGATGGACACGCTCGAACCACAGCGGTGGGCCAACGGACGAGGCTGGACCCGTGAGATCCACCGCGAGCCCGCCGCGGATTCCCCGGGGACGGCCACGTGGCGGCTGAGCCTCGCGGACATCGAGGACACCGGCCCCTTCTCACCCTTTCCGGGGATGGAGCGCCATCTGCTGTCGGCCGCCCCCGTGCCTCTTCAGCTGTCCATCGACGGTGTCGTCCACGATCTGAGTCACACCCAGATCGTCGCGTTCGCCGGGACCTCCGAAGTGGCCACGACCGCTGTTCACGGCAGGGCGCGGGCGCTCAACCTCATGGTGCGCAGCGGCATCCGCGGCAGCCTCGATCTTCTCCGGGGCGACGCCCAGCTGTCGGTCTCGGCCGCGTTCGCCACCGTTCTGGTGGTCCTTGACGGCATCGTCACGCTCGACGGCCGACGGCTGGAGCGTTTCGACGCGATTCTTCCCGGCGCCGAAGACACGCGCCTCACCCTCCAGGGCGCGACCGTGGCCCGTGTGCGCGTCGAGACGGCGGCGACGGATCGGTGCACGCCATGATCGACCAGGCCGAGCGGTGCGGCACGCGGATCCTCACCGACTGGCCGGCCGCCGCCGACAGCCCGGTCGGCAACGGGTACCGGGCCACCGCCCCGCGAACCCCCCTCAGAAGTCACGCCTCCTCATACCTCACCCAACAACCACCGCCAACGAAGCCACGAACACGGTCAGCAGGGAAAATGCGCCGCGCCACCGCAACGGCGTTGGGTGTGCGGATGTAGCGTCGTGATCATGGACTTCCTGACTGGTACCACCACCGACCAGGCGCCGGCCGATCCGGCTGCCACCGACGACATGCTGGCCAGCCAGCCCATCGGCTACTGGAGTGGTCAGGTTCACGCGGTCGTTACCCGGCATCTGTGTGACGCCATGGCTGGGATCGACGTCACGCAGCCGCAGTACTGGGTACTCAATAGCGTCAAGTACTGGCCCGCGGCGCCGAGCCGCGATGAGATAGCCGCCCAGCTGTTGCCCCTCGCAGACGGGCAACACGAGATTCCCCGTGTGGTCGCCCAGTTGCTCCACCGCGGCTGGCTGCGGACCGACGCCGGACATCGTCTGTACGTCACCGACGCCGGAGAAGCCGCCAGGATGCGGCTGCGCGAACTGGTAACCGAACTTCGTGCTGTGGTCCACGACGGCATCAGCGACGAGGAATACGTGGCCGCGCTCAAGGTGCTGCGCAGGATGATCTTCAACATCGAGGGCGCCGGGAACCCGTAGGTCGTCCACGAACGTTCTGTAGCGAGCGACGTGGACACCCAGCCCAGCTGACTGCCCGCATCGCCCAGGGGCCCACTAAGCTCACGCACCATGTCGTCGCCGCACACGACCCCGCCCTGTGGGGTCTGGTCCGCGACGAGGAGCCGCTCCACCCCGGCCTTCCCCGCCTGCGCTACCGCATCCCCCTCACCGCCCCCGACCAGCGGTCGGTGGTCGAGACGGTTCAGCGGTACGTCCCGCGGATCTGGCTCGGCGAGTCCCAGCGCGCGGCGGGCCACATCGGACGCCTGCGACGTCAGGGGACACCGGCAGCGCACACGAGGCAGTACGCCGTGAACGACGAACCAATGTCGTTGAGACATCGTCTCAGTAGGGGCTGTTACGTCGATGCGTGCGTAAGCTCGTGGGCCCGCTGCCACAGACGCGCAGCCAGATCCGCGTCCGCGGCGGGGGCACGCAGTGGCTCCGGCTCGAGCCGGTTGTAGAAGACGTTTCTCAGTTTGCTGCGTTCGGTGGTGGCGATCCTGATGATCGGCTCGGCGCCCTCCTCCGGTGACCGCGTCAGGCGCCGACCGATCAGGCTTGCCTTTGCTGTCGTGATCAGGGCGGAGTTGCGGTCGAGGCCGGAGCGGACGGTGCCGGGGTGGAACGCGACAGCGGTCATGGTGTCCGGTGCCCTGCGGTTGATCTCGGCGGCGTGTACGACACTTGCCAGCTTCGAGGCGTTGTACGTGCGCATCTGTGAGTAACGGCTCCGATTCTGGTCCAGATCGTCCGGGTCGAGCTTGCCGAACCGGTAGAGATTGGAGCCGGTGTTGATGACAAGGGCGGAGGGAGCCCGCAGGAGCTTCTCCCGGAGAAGCGATGTCAAAAGGAACGGAGAGAGGAAATTGACCTGCACGGTCAATTCATGACCATCTGGCGTCGTTTGCCGCTGAGGCGAAACGATACCGGCGTTATTGACCAGGATGTCTATCCGCGGTATGCGGGAGATCAGGTGCTGAGCGAGTTCGCGCACTTCGCTGAAGCGCGCGAAGTCCGCGGGAAGGGCGGTGCCGCCGACTTCGTCGGCGACGGCGCGGGTTCTGGTCACCGCGCGGCCCACGACGACGACTGACGCACCCATCGCGGCCATCTGCCGTGCCGCGGCCGCGCCGACGCCGGAACTGGCACCGGTGACGACGGCGGTCAGGCCGTCAAGTGTTTCTGCTGCCATGGACCCGACGCTAGGTCCCGCGTCGCAGCGGAGGAAGTGAGCCGTGACCCTGGTGCTGTCGGCACCAGGGTCCGCGGCTCGTTCCGGCTTACCCTTGCCCTCATGGGTGACAGCACCGTGAATCTGCTGGGCGAGTATCTGCGGGCTCGTCGCGAGCTCCTGCGTCCTGCGGATGTCGGCCTTCCGGAGAGCGCACGTCGGCGTGTGCCCGGCCTGCGTCGCGAGGAAGTTGCGACGCTCTCCGGTATCAGCGTGGATTACTACCTCGGTCTGGAACAGGGACGTGACCGGCGGCCGTCCGCGGAGATCCTCCGGGCGCTCGCTCAGGCTCTACGGCTCGACGAGTCCGCAACCACGCACTTGTTCGCGCTCGCCCATTCTGTCCCGTATGTCCCGCGTTCGCGCGAGCGTGCTCACCGTCATCGGGTCTCTCCCGTCTTGGCTCGGCTGATCGACTCCTGGCCGACGACGCCGGCGTTCGTGCAGACCCATACGTTCCTGGTGCTGGCGGCGAATCCGCTGGCTCAGGCCCTCTCGCCCGTGCACACACCGGGGACCAACCTCCTCCGGACCGTGTTTTTGGACCCGGACAACTTCCCTGTCGAACCGGATCCGCGTCAGGACTTCGTGGCCTGCCTGCGCGGGCTGGCCGGCACGGAGGTCGACGATCCGGACCTGGAGGCGCTGGTAAGCGAATTGTCCCTGCGCAGCGAGAGCTTCCGACGTCTGTGGGCCAGGCACGATGTCCGGGGCCGCACCAATGGCAGGGCTACGATCGCTCACCCGCTGGTCGGTATCCTCACGCTCGATTTCGAACGGCTTCTTGTGCCTTCAGCGCCGGGCCAGCAACTGGTGGCCTATTCCGCGGAGTCGGACAGCCGGTCGCATGAGGCTCTGCGTCTGCTCGCGGAATTGGCCGACTGAGGGGGTGTGCGGCTGAGCCCGGCGAAAGCCGGCGCAGCCATCGCGTCACTGCGTCATCCGGGACGGCGGTGGTGCGGAACCGTCTCCAGGGCGAGGCCGTAGGAGTGGTCGACGAGGTCGGTGACCAGGTCTGGGGTGACGCCGGGACCGGCCCACAGGTCGTGTTCGGCCGGGTCGAGCCGGATGCGGCGCAGCTGCTCGGGGCTGAGTCGGCCGCCGTCGAAGATGAAACCGATCTTGCCCAGTGGCCGGCGGGGACCCGGCAGGCGGTAGTGCGTCAGCAGCAGGCGTGGTTGGCCCCGGCCGAGTTCGAGTCCGGTTTCCTCGGCCGTTTCGCGGCGTGCGGTCTCCAGGGGGTCTTCACCGGCGTCGGCGTTGCCGCCGGGCGAAGCATGCGGGTTCGCTGCTTTCTGGCCGGTGAGTCGCAGGAACCGACGCGTGAGTGGTTCACCGACAGCTATGAGTATGGCGGGTTCGCGGCCTACCGAGCTCGGGGCAAGCAGTCCGTCGTTGCTGCGATGTGTCCGATCGACCGGTGATCTGGATGTCATGGTCGGAACAGGCTTGACCTTGACGCTGGGTCAACCCTCCATTCTTCCGCAGGAGCTTCCGCGCAGTCGCCTGGAACAGCTCCATGAGGGAGGAAGATGACCATGACAGTCCAATCGATCGCCGGACCGGCGATTCGCGTGCAAGGTCTCAAAAAGTCGTACGGGAAACTCGAAGTGCTGCGCAGTGTGGACTTCGACGTGGCGCCGGGCAGCATCTTCGCCCTGCTCGGCTCCAACGGAGCGGGTAAGACCACGGCCGTATGGATCCTCGCCACGCTTCTGAAAGCCGACGCGGGGGTGGCGAACGTCAATGGCTTCGACGTTGCCACGCAACCGGCGGACGTGCGGGAGTCCATCAGTCTCACCGGACAGTTCGCCGCCGTCGACGAGATCCTCAGCGGTCGGGAGAACCTCCGCCTCGTCGCCAGGCTGCGCCGCGTCAAGGACCCCGGCGCCATCGCGGATGACCTGCTCAGGCGTTTTTCGCTGAGCGAAGCTGGCGCGCGGAGAGTGTCCACGTATTCAGGTGGGATGCGCCGCCGGCTGGACATCGCTATGAGCCTCATCGGGAATTCGCCGGTGATATTCCTGGACGAGCCGACGGCCGGTCTTGACCCCGAGGCGCGCATCGAGGTGTGGGATGCGGCGAAGGAGCTCGCCGGCCACGGAACGACCGTGCTGCTCACCACGCAGTATCTGGACGAGGCCGAGCAACTGGCGGACCGGATCGCGATCCTTCATCAGGGTCGGATCATCGTGAACGGTACGCTCGCCGAGCTCAAGCAGCTCTTCCCACCCGCCAAGGTCGAGTACGTCGAGAAGCAGCCGACTCTCGAGGAAATCTTCCTCGCGGTCATCGGCGGCAGCGACGAGAGCGACGCCCCGGCGTTGTCGCGGCCGCCCGTGGGCGGGTCATTCGCTCGCGGCGTCCTCGGGCTCCCAGCGCAGCAGGTCGCCCGGCTGGCACTTGAGTACCTCGCAGAGCGCGGCGAGCGTTGCGAAGCGTACCGCCTTGGCCCGGCCGTTCTTGAGTACCGCCAGGTTGGCGGGTGTGATCCCGACGCGGTCCGCGAGGTCGCCCACGGACATCTTCCGCCTGGCCAGCATGACGTCGATGTCGACGACGATCGGCATCAGATCACCTCGTCCAGCTCGGCCTGCATCTGTGTCGCTTCGACGTCGCGCGCGACGGCCTGGGCGAGCAGCATCCGCAGCACGAGGACGATGAGGGCGACCCCCAGGATGGCCACGCCGATCCCGCCCATGATGACGGTGACGCCCGGGTCGTCCCGCTGGCCCGGCGCATTGATGGCCGTGACCGCGAACCACAGGAGGGCGGCCGCGACGATCGCGCCGATCACGGCGTCCACGTACCGGAAGGCGGCATGGGAGAACACGGTGCCGCGCCGCACCATCGTCACCAGCCGCCAGACGCTGACCACGGCGACCTGGGCCGACATCATGCCCAGGATCGTGATCACGCGCAGCGGGGTCAGTGGGAGCGACCCGTCCTCCGGGTCGTTCCCACTGACCAGCACCCACATCATCAATGCCTGCACGCTCACGGTGCCGGCGAGCACCACCGCGAGCACGGCGCGAAGCGCACGCACTGCCAGCTGTCCCATGCCCCATCCTTCCATCGAGTCACGATGGGAATCTATCGAATTTCGATAGGTTAAGCAAGGGGAGACGGAGGATGGGTGGTGGACTGTGTCGAAGCCGTGGTTGGCTCTCGCCCGGGTCGAGCAGGCAACGGCCAGAACGTCGGCCAGAACGTAACCGATGCCGTGCGCGGAGATGTTGCGGGTGGAGCGGTCGGCGCGCGCGGTGCGTGGGCGACATCCGCTGGCGATCACCCATAGAGCGAGCGGGCTCCCGGGCTGTCGCCCTTGAAGCGCCGGCCCGCGGCGATCTCCCCGGCGACCACCGACCAGACCGTCTCGTCGTCCTGGAAGGGGAGCGGGTCAACGCTGCTCGTCTCCTGACGGATACGCGTGACCTCGCGCTCCAGGCGCTCGAAGTCGGATTCCTCGTCCGCGTCGTCGCCGCTGAAGGTGAACTCCTCGAGCAGGCACTGGAACCGGAGGGCGACCTGGACGAAGGAGGAGACGTCCGTGTGGAGTTCCTGCACGGTCTCCTCGTCGGCGTCAAAGGCGTGCACCTTGCCGGAACCAGGGTCGAGGGCGAGGTGGGCGTTGAGCAGCCAGCCGATGACGGGCCATTCGCCCGCGCCGCCCTCCGAGGCGCCCTCGAAGTCCTCGAAGCCCTCGAAGTCCTCGGCGTCAACGACGTCCTGGACGAGGGGCAGCCGACCGGAGTCCTCGTCGGGCTGACGCAGCCGGAGCGTCCCGGTGGGGACGCCGACGGTCTGCAGGAGGCGGGCGCCCTCGGTGTCTGCGGTGGAGGGCGGGAAGGCGGTGGCGGGCAGGGTCGCGAGCCGGTCGTCGCCGAAGATGTCGGCGAGTCCGGTGCGGGTGACGTCGAAAAGCACTGCGGAACTCCGAACTCGGCGGTGGACGCGCCGTAAGACTCTTGGTGGACGGAAGCGGTTACGACAACAGCGTTGCGGACTCAGGCGCTTCCGGCGACTCCGAGCCCGGCCGTGCGCGGTCAACCGGATCCGGACAGGCTTTTGGGCGGCCTCGCCCTCGCTCGGCCTGGCCGATGAGGGGGCGCCGAAGGCGTTCCGGGCTGCGTGGTCACGCGCCGTCGCCGCCGGAGCTCGGCGTACCGGACCACGCGGCGGACAGGACCTTGTTGACGGGCCCGCGTCGCACACAGCGGTCGTCCTCGAACAGTGCGGCCTCCTCCGCGAGCGCGCGGACCGCGGGCAGGTCGTGGCTGATGAAGAGCAGGGCGGTCGCAGTGCCTGCACTGGACGGTGTTCCTCGAAGGAGCCGGCGCTGTTCTGGTGCACGTACTGGATGGCGCGGCGCTGGGTGGTGTGCGCCGGTCGATGCGGCGGGGGAGCGGTTGGCCGTCGAGCCGTATCTCGCCGATGGACGGGGTGGTCAGCCCGGCCACCTTCAGCGGGAAGACGACGGATTGTTCGCCATCGGCCCTGCTGGCCTTGAAGTCGATCGCGGAGAGTGTGACCGGCGGGCGCTGGATCGCTGATCAGGGCGAGTCGGTGTGCGGGGTCGGCCTGTCCGGCGGGTGCCGGATTGAGAAGACGATCAGCCATCGGAAGGACATGCCCCGGACCGACAGGCGCGGATCATGACGAAGGCTGTCGGGTCGACCCCGCACACCATCAGCCTGCTGCAATGATGTAGCTATTGCAAGCCATATGCAATAAGTGGTCGTCGGTATTGGGGCCGACGGTCACGGCCGACGGCGATGCCGGTGGCGATCGGCCCACGACACCGGCGACCGGCACCGCGACCGCGGCCAGGGAGAGACCGGGGTGGCCGGTCCGCTCGGCCACCCCGGTACGCCGTCCCTCCGTACGACGGCATGCCCAAGGGGGTTGCGGGCGCCGACCCCGTCACCTCCGGCGGCCGAGGTCCGCGTATCCGGCGTGACGGGCCGAGCGGATGCGGACCCGCATCCCCCGAGCGGATGCGGACCCGCGCGCCGCTGTCTCAGGCCTCGCCGGTCAGGTACGGCTTGAAGGGGACCATGCCCGCGTTGACGAACGGCAGCGTCGGGTCGGGCGTCGCCAGCGGGGCGCTGGGCACGACGGTGTGACCGCGCTCGGCGAAGAAGCCGAGGAAGCGGCGGCGGATCTCGGCGGTGCGCAAGGTGGGGCTCCGGATGCTTACAGGGGCGGGACGGCCAGATGCCGGGCGGGGTGGCCGGGGCCGAGGAAGACGACGATGCCCTTGCCGTCGGGGGCGGGATGGGTGGCCTGGGTCCAGCCCTGGCGGCGGTAGAAGGACATGGCCCGCCCCGACTGGACGGAGGTGAGCAGCCAGGAGCGGCCGTCGGGAGCGTCCGCGGTGACCGCCTCCAGCAGCCCGGCGGCGAGGCCGGTGCCCTGGGCATCGGCGCGGACGGCCAGCTCGTCTATCTCGCGGGCCCCGCACAGCCACTCCACGGTGCGGTCGGGGCCGAGGCTGACGGCGGCCTGGGGATAGCAGCGGTCGGTGGGGAAGGGGACGAGAGTGGTCCAGGCGGTGGCCAGGCCGACGACATCCGGGCCCGCGAAGGCGAGGGCCGCGGTGAAGCCGGGGCGACCCGCGTTCACCGGGAGCCGTTCCACGAACTCCGCCGCCTTCTCCTCGTCCTCGTTCCAGGGCGGGGCGCAGAAGGCGTCGACGTAGACGGAGTGCAGGGCGGCGGCGTGGTCGAGGAGGCCGGTGCCCTTGAAGACACGGATGTCCATCACGCCGCCACCGTCCTGGCCGTGGTCGTCGCGACGGGGTGCAGAGCCGCGTACTCCAGTGGCGCCGAAGGGTCGATCGACATGTCGAGCGGGGCGGGCTCGGCTCCGGCGCGTACGAGGAGGTCGCCGACGGCGGCGATCATCGCGCCGTTGTCCGTGCACAGCCGCAGCGGCGGCACGCGCAGGGTGATGCCGGCGGTCCGGCAGCGTTCCTCGGCGAGGGACCTCACGCGCGAGTTGGCGGCGACCCCGCCGACCACCACGAGTGTGTCCACGCCGTGCTCGGTGCACGCCTCGACCGCCTTGCGGGTCAGTACGTCCGCCACCGCCTCCTGGAGCGAGGCCGCGCCGTCGGGCACCGGCAGCTCGCGGCCCGCGTGCCCCTCCGCCCAGCGGGCGGCGGCCGTCTTCAGACCGGAGAAGGAGAAGTCGTACCGGTGGTCCGGCGATCCGGCAAGTGGGCGCGGGAAGGGGACAGCGCGCGGATCCCCCGCGCGCGCCGCCCGGTCGATGGCCGGACCGCCCGGATACGGCAGCCCGAAGACCCGCGCCACCTTGTCGAAGCATTCCCCCGCGGCGTCGTCCAGGGTGTCCCCGAGGTGGACGATCGGATCGCGGACCAGATCGCGTACGAGGAGGAGCGAGGTGTGGCCGCCGGAGACGATCAGCACCATGCAGGGGTCGGGCAGCGGGCCGTGTCCCAGGGTGTCGGCGGCGACATGGCCGGCGAGGTGGTGTACGCCGTACAGCGGGACGCCGAGTGCGTAGGCGACGGCCTTCGTCCCGGCCAGGCCCACCTGGAGCGCGCCGGACAGGCCCGGACCGGTGGTGACGGCGACCGCGCCGATATCGGACAGCCGCAGACCTGCCTCGTCGAGGGCCCGCTGTACGACCGGCCGCAGCGCGTGCACATGCGCGCGGGCGGCGATCTCGGGGACGACGCCGCCGTAGCGGGCGTGCTCGTCCATGCTCGACGCCAGCGCATGGCCCAGCAGCCGCCCGCCGCGGACGAGTCCCGCGCCGGTCTCGTCGCACGACGACTCGATGCCGAGCACGATCGGAGAACTCACGCCGACCCCTTCCTGCACTCGTTATGTTATTGCGCATAGTGTGCAATAAGTGGGCCGGTGATGTGTACCCGAGCGGTCGCATGCCGGTGGGGAAAGTCGGACGCGTCGGAGAGAGGTCCGATCCGGCAGTTCATCCGCTGCAACGTGGAGCAGGTCTACGACCACCAGGGCAACATCGGCCAGGGCTCGACCCCGATCCTGGTCTTCGACGCCTGGGAGCACGCCTTCTACCTGCAGTACAAGAACCAGAAGGTGGACTTCATCGAGGCCATGTGGAAGGTCGTCAACTGGCAGGACGTGGCCAAGCGCTACGCCGCCGCCAAGGAGCGCGGCAACAGCCTGCTGCTGGCACCGTGACGGCGTAGTCCGGCAGATGTCCTGCTTGTGATCGTCTTCTCACCTTTCACCGGCAGGCGGACAGCGAAGGGCTCCCGCGGGCGACCTGTTCGCGGGAGCCCTTCCCGAACCCGCCCCCGCGTTCACCGGCCGGGCGCGTCCGGGTACGGACATGCCTCGTCCGCCGTCACCGCCGTCCCGGCTTGTACGCCGTGCAGGACGTGGGCCAGCACCTCCGCTCCGCGCACCACGCGCGGGCCCGGGCGGTTGAAGTAGGCGGGCCCGTCCAGCACCCAGACCCGCCCGTCCCGTACGGCGGGCAGGTCCGCCCAGCCCGGGAGGCGGGTGAGCAGGGCCGTCTCGCGCAGGGTCCGTTCGGGCGGAAAGCCGCACGGCAGGACGAGCACCACCTCCGGCCGGGCGGTGCGCACCGCCTCCCAGGTCATCGGCTTGGTGTGCGCGCCGGACGCGGCGAGCAGCGGTTCGCCGCCGGCGGCGGTGATCTGGTCGGGGACCCAGTGCCCGGCGGGCCACAGCGGGTCGAGCCATTCGATCGCCACGACCCGGGGCCGGGCACGGCCCGCGACCGACCGGCGGATCCGTTCGAGGCGGTCGCGCAGGGCGGCCCGGCGCCGCTCGGCACGCTCGCGCACGCCGAGCAGCTCACCGACGGTGACCAGGCAGTCCAGTACGTCCTCCAGTGTGCGTGGCTCCAGGCTGAGGACGCGGGTGTCGGCGTCGAGCAGCCGGACGGCCCGGCTGACCTTCTCGTACGAGACGGCGCACACCTCGCACAGGTCCTGGGTGAGCACCACGTCGGGGCTCAGGGCCGCGAGCGCTTCGGTGTCGAGGGTGTAGAGGGACGACCCGGAGTGTGCCGATCCGCCGACCGCGTCGGAGATCTCCCGGCTGGTGAGGGTGTTCTGGTCGAGGTCGGCTCCGGTGACCACGGGAACGGACGCCACGGTTTGCGGTGGCCAGTCGCATTCGTGTGTCCGGCCGACCAGGTGCTCGGCGAGCCCGAGTTCGGCGACGATGTCGGTCGCGGCGGGCAGCAGGGAGACGATGCGCATGCCGCGACCCTAGGGCCTGCCCGGGGGCGGGCCCCGGCTCCCGCACCGTCCTCAGGCGCCCCGGCGCAGGACGATCGTGTCACCCGCCCCTATGGCCTTCCCCCGGGTGGCCGCGGCGAAGGCCGAGCCGTCGGTGCTGGCCTTCCAGGTGTTCGAGCCGCTGTTGGCCTTGCCGCGCGGCGAGGTGATGGTGCCCGTGCCGGAGGACGGGGTCACGGCGGTGACGCAGCCCGACGGGATGGCCGCGCTCGTGGCCGCGCCGAGGATGGGGTGACGATCACCGCGGCGCGCAGTCCTTCGCGGTGTTGAGGACGTGGTTGAGGAGGTGGTTGAGGAGGGTGGTCTTGCCGGATCCCAGGAAACCCGACAGGACCGTCACCGGAAGCCGGTCGGCCATCGGGCGGTCAGCCCTCGGGGTGCAGCAGTCCGCGCCGGTAGGCGGGGACGAGGTGGCGCGGTACGCGGTGTTCGCGGCCGTCGATGGTGAGCGTCACCAGTTCCGGCGTGTTCGCCTTCCACTGGGCGCGGCGGTGGCGGGTGTTGCTCCGGGACATCTTCCGCTTGGGCACGGCCATGACGTCAAGGGTCCTTTCCTGTTCGGCGGGTGGTCCCCCGCACCGTATATGAAAATGGGTACCGTTTCCATGTAGTCTCCGCGGTGACACCGTGACGTCGATATCCAAGAGGAGATGTGCCGCCGGTGCTGCTACGGATGCGCAGAGCCGCCCACGCCGTCGTGACCGCCCTTGCGCGGGCGGACGAGTGAACGCCGGTGCGACCGCGCGCCGGGGTCTCCTGGGCCTGGTGTGCGGCAACACCCCGGAAGTCCGGGGGCGCGTACTGGACCTGCTGCGGTGTGCCTCGCCCGACGCGCTGGTGCTCTCGGTCTCGGTCCACGCCGACGGGACGGGGCGGTACCCCTTCGTACAGCGCTTCGTCATGGGTGGTGAGGAACGGCGGCGCGGCTCGCTGTGCCAGGGGGCGACCGGAGACCCGGCGGTGATCATCCGGCAGGACCTGGACACCATCGCCCGGACCGCCTCGCGTCCGCATGTCGTGCTCGCGCTCCCTGACACCGTGGACACCGCGCCGTTTCTCGCCGAGCTGTGGCGGACCCCACTGGGCAGGACTCCGCTGTCACACCACTACGAACTGGCCCCGACCGCCGTCGGCGTGGACCCCGGCCGCCTGCTGAACGATCTGCGCTGTGTGCACCGCGCCACCCGCGTCTTCGGCCACGACCCGAACGCCGCGCCCCTCACGGTCGCCGAGGCCGCCGCCCGCCAATTGGAGGCCGCCCAGGTGATGGTCCTGCGGGGCGGACCGGGGGAGGGGGACGGCCGCCGGGAAGGATGCCGCGCCCTGCTCGGCCATCTCAACCCGTCGGCACTGGTGCATCTCGACTCCGACGACGCCGATCTCACCGCGCTGACGGCTCTGGTGCGGGCCGACTCCGGCTGGAGCACGGCCGCACCGGCCGACCGTCTCGACATCGTCGCCCCCGTCGTACGCCGCCGCGGCGTCGACCACGGCGTGACCTCGGTGCTCTGGCGGTCCCGGCGCCCGCTGCATCCCGAGCGGCTGACGGAGAGCCTGCCGCGCGTCATGCCGTCGGTGGTGCGCAGCCGCGGACACCTGTGGATGGCCACCCGCCCGCGGACGGTCATCTCCTGGCGCTCGGCCGGGCGCCACCTCGAACTGCACGAGGCGGGAGGCTGGTTGGAGGACGAGGACCCCGCGGCATGGCGCGCCGCCTCGCCCCAGCGCCGGACGCTCGCCTCGTGGTACTGGGACGACTACTACGGCGAACGGCGCAACGAGATCGTCTTCACCGGCGCCGACCTGGACCCCGACCGGCTGCGGGCCGCGCTGGACTCGGCCGTACTCGACGACGGTGAACTGGCCCTCGGCGCCGAGCGCTGGGCCCGCCTGCCCGATCCGCTGCTCGGCGACGCGGCGCCCGGTCCGGAGAGCTGACACGGAGAGCTGACACGGCACCATGACGGTCATCGATCGACCGCCGCTAGGGTGTGGCCGCGGATGTCGCCGTGATGAAGAGTCCTGTGTGAGGGGAGGCGTAGTGGACAGGGATGTCGACGTCGCGCCACCGCTGCCCGAGAGCCCTGCCGACGACCGGACGCCACCGGCCGCATATCCCGACCGGGGCGGTGGCCTGCGCGTGGCCGTACGTGTCGCCTCTCATGCGCTGATCGCGGGGTTGCCCGTGGCGGTGCTCGGTGTCGTCGCCATCGTGCTGGGGCCCGAGATCTCCGCCGGGCTCGACAGCCGGGCGGTGGCGGCGTGGCGGACGGTGTTCACCGCGATCGTCATCCAGGGGGTGCCGTTTCTGCTGCTCGGCACTGTGGTGTCGGCCGCGATCAGCGCCTTCGTGCCGGCGTGGGTGTTCACCCGGGTGTTGCCGCGCAACCCGGCGCTCGCGGTGCCGGTCGCGGGCGTGGCCGGGGCGGTGCTGCCGGGATGTGAGTGTGCGTCGGTTCCGGTGGCGGGCAGTCTGATGCGGCGTGGGGTGACCCCGGCGGCGGCGCTGGCCTTCCTGCTGTCGGCCCCCGCCATCAACCCGATCGTGCTGATGGCGACGTACGTGGCCTTTCCCGGCAATCCCTGGATGGTCGCGGCCCGTCTCGTCGCCTCGCTGCTGACTTCCGTGGTGATGGGCTGGCTGTGGCTCCGTCTGGGCCGTGAGGAGTGGTTGCGCGCCCCGAAGGGGCCCACCGGGCACACCGCCGGTGCGAGCCGGGCGGAGGAGTTCCGGGTCTCGCTCCAGCACGACTTCCTGCACGCCGGGGGGTTTCTCGTGGTCGGTGCGGCGGCCGCGGCCACGTTCAATGTGGCGGTGCCGCATTCCGTGCTGCGGCTCTTCTCCGACTCCGTGTGGTTGTCGGTGCCCATGCTGGGGCTGCTCGCGGTGCTCCTCGCGGTGTGCTCCGAGGCCGATGCGTTCGTCGCCGCCTCGCTCACCGGGTTCTCGCCCAGCGCCCGGCTCGCCTTCATGGTGGTCGGCCCGATGGTCGACCTGAAGCTGATCGCGCTGCAGTCGGGCACCTTCGGGCGGGCCTTCGCCCTGCGCTTCTCGTCGGCCACCTGGGTCGTGGCGGTGTTGTCCAGTGCTCTGGTGGGGTGGTGGCTGCTGTGAAGCGCAACGTCCAGGTGCTGCTGCTTCTGTTCACCGGTGTCGGTCTGCTGCACATCTCGCTGCTGACCGATCTGTATCTGCGCTATGTGCGCCCGGGCCTGCGGCCCGCGCTCATCGCCTCGGGGGTGCTGCTGATCGTGCTCGGCGCGGTCAGCGCCGCCCGCGACGGCTTTCCCTTCAACCGCCCGCGTACGGATCACGACCACGGTGGCCGTCAGGGCGGTGGCCGTCAAGGCCAAGGACACGATCACGCTCGGGGGCCGCGGATCGCCTGGCTGCTGTACGTACCGGCCCTGACCATCCTGTTCCTCGCGCCCCCCGCTCTCGGCTCGTACACCGCCGCCCGCGACGAGGCCAAGGCGAAGCCCCCCACCACCGGAGACAGCCTCTTCCCCGCCCTCCCGCGCAACGGGATCGTGGAGATGTCGCTGAACGACTTCAGCTCCCGCGCGGTCTGGGACACCGACGGCACCCTCCGCGGGCACACCGTGCGACTCACCGGCTTCGTCACCCCCGGCCACCACGGCACCTGGTACGTCAGCCGCCTGGCCATCAGCTGCTGCGCCGCCGACGCGACGGTGCGCAAGGTGCGTGTCCACGGGGCCGCGGCGCCGCCCGCCGATGCCTGGGTCACCGTCACCGGCACCTGGCACCCCACCGGCAAGGTCGGGACGGACGACGCGAGCCCGGCCCTGGACACCACGACCGTCAAGCGTGTCCCCGCGCCCAAGGACCCGTACAACGATGCGGCGGTGACCCGGCCGGGCCGGTAGAACGGGCCGGTGAAAGGCGGGCACACGGTTCAGCCCCAGGCCGTCGGTCCGGGGCTTTCCCCGGGGTCAGTGGTCGTCCCAGTGGCCCTCGTGCTGGGCGTGACGGTGCCCGTCGTGGACGTAGTCCACATGATTGCCGTGCGGTACGGCGACATGTCCGCAGTCGTCGTGGTGCTGGTGGTCGTGGCCTTCGTGGACGGTGTGGCCACTGGGCTCGCACTCGTCGACGTGGTCGTCGTGTGTCCGGTGCAGATGGCCGGCGTGGACGTAGTCGGTGTGATCGTCGTGCGGGACCGCGACGTGGCCGCAGCCGCTGCCATGCTGGTGGGCGTGGTCGGTGTGGGGAGCGTGCGTGGTCATGGAGACACCTTCTTTCTCCCCCTGGCCCATTCTGCACCCGGGCCACGGTCATGCCAGGCTTCGGCGATCAGGACGGGGGACCGTGTCGTGCGGCGGTTTTGATCGCTCAGCGCATGGCGCAGCACCAGCCGGGCCGCAGGCACGCCCAGACGGCGGGCCTGCGCCGTGTATCCGGCGTTCAGCGCCGCGATCGCCCCGGCCCGGACCTGCCGGGACAGCACGCACACGGTGCGGGTCAGCAGTACGGTCACCGGCAGCACGAACAGCTCCGGGTGCCGCCGCCACTGGTCGTCGGCCCCCACCCAGGTGGCAGCCACCCCAGGCGCAGGAAGACGACTCCGACCAGCAGCAGGGCCAGCACGAAGTCCGGTACGGAGGTCAGCGCCAGTGTCACGGCGGAGATCACCCGATCGGTGCGGCTGCCGTGGTGAGAACACTCCGGCGCGTGGGGGCGACCGTCATGAGCGGTGTTCCTGCCCGGAGTCAATGGTGAATTGCAAGGTCAGTACGTCGGATAGCCTGGCAAAATGTTGACCGAAGTCACCGCGATCCGCTATGTCACGCCCTTGCGTGAAGGCGGGTCGCTGCCGGGCATCGTCGAGGCCGATGATCTGGGCACCTATGTCATGAAGTTCACCGGCGCCGGACAGGGCCGTAAGACTCTCGTCGCCGAGGTGGTCTGCGGTCAGCTGGGCCGTCGTCTGGGGCTGCGGGTTCCGGAGCTGGTGCGGATGCAGCTGGATCCGGTGATCGGTCTGAGCGAGCCCGACCAGGAGGTGCAGGAGCTGCTCAAGGCCAGTGGTGGGCTCAATCTGGGCATGGACTACCTTCCCGGCTCGCTCGGCTTCGACCCGCTCGCCTTCGAGGTGGGTGCGGAGGAGGCCGGACGGGTGGTGTGGTTCGACGCGCTCATCGGCAATGTGGACCGCTCCTGGCGCAACCCCAACATGCTGGTGTGGCACGGGCAGTTGTGGCTCATCGACCACGGCGCCACGATGATCTGGCACCACGGCTGGCGCGGTCTGGACAAGGCCGCCGGCAAGCCGTACGACGCCTCCGAGCATGTGCTCGCGCCGTTCGCGCCCGATGTCGCCGCGGCGGCCGAGGCGCTGGCGCCGCTGATCACCGAGGAACTGCTCACCGAGGTGGTGGCGGACGTCCCCGACGAGTGGCTGACCGATGAGCCGGGCTTCGACGGGCCGGACGCGGTGCGCCGCGCCTATGTCGAGGTGCTGCTGGAGCGGGCGGCCACGGTCGGGGCGGGGATCACGCTGGGCGAGCGCGCCGGTGAGGAGCCGTCCAAGGCCCCGGAGTGGCTGCGGGTGTGGGTCGAGGGAAAGGCGTCGAAGTGAGCGGGTTCCACAACGGCCGGGACGTCTTCGAATACGCCGTGCTGCGCGTCGTCCCCCGGGTCGAGCGCGGTGAGCAGATCAACGCGGGTGTCGTCGTCTACTGCCGCGCCACGTCCTTCGTCGCGGCCCGGGTCCATCTGGACGAGGACCGGCTGCGTGCCCTCGATCCCTCGGCGGACGTGCGGGCGGTACGGGCCGCGCTGCGCGCGGTGGAGTGCGTCTGCTGCGGGGGAGAGCGGGCCGGTCAGGCGGCGGAGGACGATCCGGGACGGCGCTTCCGCTGGCTGGTCGCGCCGCGCTCCACGGTCGTCCAGCCGGGGCCGGTGCACACGGGGCTGACGGCGGACGCGGAGGCGGAGGTCGAGCGGTTGCTCGATCTGCTGGTGCGGTGACACACCGGCTGCTCGTGCGGTGACACAACGGCTGCCGGTGCGGTGACACACCGGGTGAAAGTGGCCGGAGGTGAGCGAGTACATATGGGCGGTCGTTGACAGGCGGTGGCGGGCCTCATAGCGTCTCGTGCGCAGGAGAGACTAAGCGGTTGCTCACTCCCGGGGCCGGGACGGTGAGCCGCCATCGATGCGAGGGAGAACCCGCATGTCCACCACCGAGCAGCGCGTTGCCATCGTGACGGGCGCGGCCCGCGGCATCGGCGCGGCGACCGCCGTGCGCCTGGCCGAGGAGGGTCGCGTCGTCGCCGTGCTCGACCTCGACGAGGGGTCCTGCGCGGACACCGTGGAGAAGATCACCGAGGCGGGCGGCAAGGCCATCGCCGTGGGCTGCGATGTGTCGGACGCCGAGCAGGTCGAGGCCGCCGTCGCGCGTGTCGCCGAGGAGCTCGGCGCGCCGACGATCCTGGTCAACAACGCGGGCGTGCTCCGCGACAATCTGCTCTTCAAGATGAGCGAGTCCGACTGGGACACCGTGATGAACGTGCATCTGCGGGGCGCGTTCCTGATGTCGCGCGCCTGCCAGAAGCACATGGTGGACGCGGGCTTCGGCCGGATCGTCAACCTCTCCAGCAGCTCGGCGCTGGGCAACCGCGGCCAGGTCAACTACTCCGCGGCCAAGGCCGGAATGCAGGGCTTCACCAAGACCCTCGCCATCGAACTCGGCAAGTTCGGGGTCACCGCCAACGCCGTGGCGCCCGGGTTCATCGCCACCGACATGACCGCCGCCACCGCCCAGCGCGTCGGCATGGGCTTCGAGGACTTCCAGAAGGCCGCCGCGAGCCAGATCCCGGTGCAGCGGGTCGGGGAGCCCGGCGACATCGCCAACGCGGTCGCCTTCTTCACCGGCGAGGCGGCCGGTTTCGTCTCCGGCCAGGTCCTGTACGTAGCCGGCGGCCCGCTCAACTGATCAGGAGTCACCCACCAGATGTCCGAGCAGATACAGGACAGCGGCAAGACCGCGCTCATCACCGGGGCGAGCCGGGGAATCGGCTACGCCATCGCCGAGGCGATGGTGGCCCGCGGTGACCGGGTGTGCATCACCGGGCGCAACGAGGACGCGCTCAAGGAGGCCGTGGAGCGGCTCGGGTCCGACCGTGCGATCTACGCCGCCGGGAAGGCCCATGACCAGGCGCACCAGGCGGCCGCCGTCGAGCGGACGATGGAGGCGTTCGGGCGGATCGACCACCTGGTCAACAACGCCGGCACCAACCCGGTGTACTCGCCCATCGCCGATCTCGACCTCGATGTGATCCGTAAGGTCTTCGAGACCAACGTCGTCTCGGCGCTCGGCTTCGCCCAGCGGACCTGGAAGGCCTGGCAGCAGGAGAACGGCGGCACGATCGTCAACATCGCCTCGCTCGCCGGGATGTCGTCCTCGCCGTTCATCGCGGCGTACGGCGTCAGCAAGGCCGCCATGATCAACCTCACGGTGCAGCTCGCCCAGGAGTTCGCCCCGCGGGTCCGCGTCAACGCCATCTCTCCGGCCGTGGTGAAGACCAAGTTCGCCACCGCCCTGTACGAGGGGCGGGAGGAGGAGGCCGCCGCGGCCTATCCGATGAAGCGGCTCGGCGCGCCGGAGGACATCGGGGGCGCGGCCGCGTTCCTCACCTCCGACCAGGCGGCGTGGGTCACCGGCCAGACGCTCGTCGTGGACGGCGGCATCCTGCTGGGCGCCGGAATCGGCTGACCGGCGCCCGGTCCGACCCCGCGGCAGGGGCGCCGCGGGCCGGTGCCCGGTCCCATGAGGCTGGGCACCGCCGGTCGGTGCCCGGTCCACATGAGGCGTTGTCAGTGGCCGCCGGTAGGTTCTGTGCCCTAGACGGAACACGACCGGAGGTTTGTAGACGTGCCCTATGTGCTGCCCGAGTCCTGGCGCGGAGTCCTCGGCGAGGAGCTGGAGAAGCCCTATTTCAAGGAGCTCACCGAGTTCGTCGAGGGGGAGCGGGACAGGGGGCCGGTGTACCCGCCGCGCGAGGAGGTGTTCGCCGCCCTGGAGGCCACGCCGTTCGACCAGGTGAAGGTGCTCGTCCTCGGGCAGGACCCGTACCACGGCGAGGGTCAGGGCCACGGTCTGTGCTTCTCGGTGCGCCCGGGCGTCAAGACCCCGCCGTCGCTGCGGAACATCTTCAAGGAGATGAAGGAGGAGCTCGGCCACCCGGTGCCGGACAACGGCTATCTGATGCCGTGGGCGCGGCAGGGTGTGCTGTTGCTCAACGCGGTGCTGACGGTCCGGGGCGGCGAGGCCAACTCCCACAAGAGCAAAGGGTGGGAGAAGTTCACCGACGCGGTGATCCGCGCCGTGGCCTCGCGTCCCGATCCGGCCGTCTTCGTGCTCTGGGGGAACTACGCCCAGAAGAAGCTGCCGCTGATCGACGAGTCGCGGCATGCGGTGGTGAAGGGGGCGCACCCGTCCCCGCTGTCGGCGAAGAAGTTCTTCGGCTCGCGCCCCTTCACCCATATCGACGAGGCGGTCAAGGCCCAGGGGCACACCCCGATCGACTGGCGGATCCCGGACCTCGGCGCCTGACCGGACCGCACGGCTAGAGCGTGTAGTCGAAGCTGTAGGGGATCTCGGTCTCCCCGCGTACGGCGGCGAAGGTGCCCGATCCGGTGAGCCCGGCCAGCTCGCCGGTGCCGGATCCGGGCACCACCTCGAAGGTGCAGTGGACGGTGGCGTCCTCGCCCCAGCTGCCGTGCTGCAGGACGACGAAGCTGCCCGCGCGCCCGTCGAGGGTGCCGGTCAGCAGCTCGTAGCCGCAGCAGACGCCGGTCTTCTCGGACAGATAGGTGATCGCGTAATTGCAGCTGGTCCGCGGTGCCTCGATGCCGCCCGAGAAGGCGTTCGTCACCACGGCCTGGGCCAGCTTCGCGCCGCCGTCCTCGACCTCTTCGAGGGCGGTCTCCTTCCAGTCGGCGTAGGTGAAGTGGCCGGTGGTGTGCGTGGTCATGGCGGGTCCTTTCAGGGGCAGGTCAGGGGCCGGTCAGCGGCCGGACATGGGCCGGTCAGAGACCGGTCAGGGGCCGGATCCGCTGTGGTTCGGCCGTGGAAGCCACCCTGGCCGCCGTACCTGACATCTTTTGTCAGGTACGGCGGCCACAATGGACCGCATGCGCGCCGACCGCCTTCTCTCGCTGCTTCTGCTGCTGCAGAACCGGGGCCGGATGACCGCGCCCGAGCTCGCCGCCGAGCTGGAGGTCTCGGTGCGCACCGTCTACCGCGATGTGGAGGCGCTGAGCGCGTCCGGTGTGCCGGTGTACGCCGACCGCGGCCCGGCCGGGGGCTACCGGCTGCTCGACGGCTACCGCACCCGGCTGACCGGGCTCACCGGCGACGAGGCCGACTCGCTCTTCCTCGCCGGGATGCCGGGCCCGGCGGCCGAGCTGGGCCTGGGCGCCGACCTCACCACGGCCCAGCTCAAGCTGCGGGCCGCGCTCCCGGCCCAACTGGGCGAGCGCTCCCGCCGCATCCAGGAGCGCTTCCACCTCGACGCGCCGGGCTGGTTCCGGGACGCCGAGCCGGTGCCCCATCTGGCGGCCGCCGCCGAGGCCGTGTGGGAGCTGCGGGTCCTGCGGGTGCACTACCGCCGCTGGCGCGGCGAGGTGCGGCGGGAGCTGTGCCCGCTGGGCCTCGTCCTCAAGGGCGGCATCTGGTACCTGGTGGCGCGGGTCGAGGACACCGTGCGCAGCTACCGGGTCTCCCGGATCCTCGCCGCCGAGGTGCTGGAGGAGGCCTTCGAACGGCCCGCCGGGTTCGACCTCGCCGCCTACTGGGAGGAGTCGTCCCGCCGTCTGGAGTCCTCGCGCTTCCACGGCGAGGCCGAACTCCTGCTCTCCGAGCGCGGGGTGAAGCTGCTCCCGATGCAGTTCGGGGCGGTGGGCGCGGAGGCGGTGGCCGCGGCGGACCCGCCCGACGACCGGGGGCGCCGGCGTGTCGTCCTCCCCGTGGAATCGCTGCCGGTCGCGGTCCACGACATGCTGCGGCTGGGCACCGACGCCGAGGTGCTGGGGCCGCCCGAGCTGCGCTCGGCCGTCGCCGGCGCCGTCGCCGAACTGGCCCTCCGCTACGGCGCGCCGAAGGACGACACCCCCGGGGCCCCGCCGAACCACGACACGCCGAGCGGGGCCGGGAGAACGGTGCATGATCCGCAGGACACCCCCTAGCTCCGCTCGAAGGACGGGAGGCCGCGATGACGGAAGCGCAGCGGGAGGCGCCCGAGGGTGATGCCGTACTGACCCGGATCGGGCAGGCGGTCATGCTGCACCGGGGCGGTGACCGGGAGGAGGCGCGCAATCGCCTCGCCGCGCTGTGGCAGGAGATCGAACGGGACGGCGCCCCCTTCCACCGCTGCGCCCTCGCCCACTATCTGGCCGACACCCAGGACGATCCGCTCGACGAGCTGATCTGGAACCTGCGGGCGCTCACCGCCGCCGACGGGCTCACCGGGGCCCTGGCGCCGCGCGCGTTCTTCCCCTCCCTCCACCTCAATGTGGCCACCGGCTACCTGAAGCTGGGCCAGGAGGAGGCGGCCCGGGGCCAGTTGGCGCTCGCGCGGGCGGCCGCCGCTGCGCTCGGCGAGGACCCGTACGGCGACGGGGTACGGGCCGCCATCCTGCGGCTGACGCTGGCTCTGGAGGGGGCCGTCGACGACTAGAGGACTGGTAGCGGGCTGGAGGCCGAGCAGAGGCCGGAGGCTCAGGCCGCTGCCGCTGCCGCTGCCCTCTGCCGCTGCCGCTGCGACGGTTACTCGGCCGCTCCGTCCCGGGTGCGCTGGTAGTGGCGCCTGGCCTTCATCCTGTTGCCGCAGACCGCCATCGAGCACCAGCGGGCCTTGTTGGTCTTGCTGCGGTCGAGGAGGAAGCGCCGGCACTCCGGGTTGGCGCACGGCCGCAGCCGCCCGGACATCGTTTCCAGCAGCGCGCTCCAGGCCAGCACCGCCTCCACCGCCATCCGGCGCTCCTCGGGGGCGTCGAGCTCCCAGGACACCCCCTCGGAGGAGACCTCCGGGTGGGAGGTGACCCCGTCGAGGAGCGGAGCCAGTGAAGCGGCGGGCCGGGCGCCGCGCACCACGTCCTGCAGCGCGTCCCGCGCGCGCAGGAGCCAGGCGTGCTCCTCCGCGGTGCCGCTGCCACCGTGTGCCTGCTGCCAGGCCCTTGCCGCTTCCGGATCCGCGAGCTGGTCCTGGACGACCCCGCGGACCACCGGTGTGCTGTTGAGGAGTTCCAGCAGCGTGTCCTGCTGCTCCTGCGTGGTCACCATGACACGTCCTAACCGTTTTGCCTCGTGTGACAGGTTAGCGCAGCGTGTGAGCGGTTGTGCCGAGTGCGGGGCGCCGAGTGCCGGGTGCCGGACGCCGATGTGATGGCGGGCGCCTCGGTGTCGACCGCACTGGCCGACCCCTGTGGGCGGGCGGAGGCTGGAATCAGGGCGCCGCTGTACGGAGACGGCGACCCCAGGATTCAATCTAACCCTCTAAAACTTCTTGACTGGTTAGCTCCGGCGTGCTCGACTGGGTTGTGTAACCACCGAAGCCCCGCAGAAAGGTTAGAGTGATGACTACCGTAGTCCACCACCGCACCGCCACCGTCGATGGCCTGGAGGTCTTCTACCGGGAGGCCGGCGACCCCCAGGCGCCCGTCGTGGTGCTGCTGCACGGCTTTCCGACCAGCTCGCACATGTTCCGCCGGCTGATCCCGGCACTCGCCGACCGATACCGCGTCATCGCCCCCGACCACATCGGGTTCGGCCAGTCCGCGATGCCCTCGCTGCGGGACTTCCCCTACACCTTCGACGCCCTCACCCAGGTCACCTCGGGCCTGCTGCAGAGCCTCGGCGTCGACCGGTTCGCGATGTACGTACAGGATTACGGCGCCCCCATCGGCTGGCGGCTCGCGCTGCGCGACCCGGACCGCATCACCGCGATCATCACCCAGAACGGCAACGCCTACGTCGACGGCTTCGTCAAGTCGTTCTGGGACGGCGTGTTCGCCTACGCCGAGGCTTCCGGACCGGAGACCGAGGCTCCCATGCGCGGCGCGCTGACCGCCGAGAGTATTCGCTGGCAGTATCTGAACGGAGTCCCCGACCCCACTCTGGTCAGCCCCGACAACTGGGTGCACGACCTGGCGCTCCTGGACCGGCCCGGCAACGACGAGATCCAGCTCAGGCTCTTCCGCGACTACTCCACCAACGTGGACCTCTATCCGCGGGTCCAGCAGTACTTCCGCGACTCCCGGGTCCCGCTGCTGGCGGTCTGGGGCGCCAACGACGAGATCTTCGGCCCGGCGGGCGCGGAGGCGTTCGGCCAGGACCTGCCCGACGCCGAGATCCATCTGCTCGACACCGGGCACTTCGCCCTCGAAAGCCATCTGCGGCCGATCACCGAGTACATCCGCGACTTCCTCGGCCGCGTCCTGGTCTGACTCGCCCGGGTGCCGGGGCCGCGACGTTCGGTGCGGTCCCCGGGGCCTACGCGGCGCCGTCGGCGCGGCCCGGATGGCGCCCGTCGCATACGATTCATTCCCATAGTTCCGTTATGTGGCCATGTGGGGAGGCGTGCCATGGATGGCATCGCTGATATGGGCGGCACCCCCGGATGGGGCCCCGTCCGTCCACCGAGGCGCGATGAGCCGGTCTTCGAGGAGCCCTGGCAGGGCCGGGCCTTCGCGCTGGCCAGTCTCTCCGGCCGGATCGCCTTCGGCGGCGTCAACCTGGACGCCTTCCGGCACGCGCTCGAGCGCCTGGACCGTGCCGCCTACCTGGACGACGGCTACTACGGGCGCTGGCTGGGCGGCGCGGAGCTGATGCTCGCCGACAGCGCCGTCCTCGCGCCGGGCGCGATCGGCGCACGCGCCCGCAATCTGCGGGGCGAAGACGTGGAGGAGCCGCCTATCCCCGAGCCCGCCGTGCCCGACTACGCGCCGAGCGCCGAGGGCTCGCTGCGCCCGGTGGACCGCGCGCCCGCCTTCGCCGTCGGCGAGCGGGTGCGGACGAAGGCCATGTCGGTGCCCGGGCACACCCGGCTGCCGGGCTACGCACGGGGACACACCGGAACCGTCGAGGTCGTCCAGCCCGCCTTCGTACTGCCGGACACCAACGCCCACTTCCGGGGCGAGAACCCGCAGTACGTCTACTCGGTGCGCTTCGACTCCCGCGAGCTGTGGGGCGCCGACGCCGAGCCTTTCGCGGTCACCGCCGACCTGTTCGAGAACTACCTGGAGGCCACCTCATGACCCCCACCGATGGCGGACCGGGCGAGGCCCCTCCCGTGGCCCTGCGCACCGAGGCGCTCGAGCAACTGCTCACCGAGCGGGGCCTGATCGACCCGAAGGTGATGAACGAGATCATCACCACCTACGAGACCAACGTGGGCCCGCTCAACGGCGCCAAGGTCGTCGCCAGGGCGTGGACCGACCCGGAGTACCGGCGGCGGCTCCTCCAGGACGGCACCGCGGCCATCGAGGAGCTCGGCTTCTCGGGGTCGCAGGGCGAGCACATCGTCGTGGTGGAGAACACCGCGACCACCCACCATGTGGTGGTGTGCACGCTGTGCTCCTGCTACCCGTGGCCGGTGCTCGGACTGCCGCCGAGCTGGTACAAGGACCCCGCCTACCGCGCACGCGTGGTCAAGGAGCCCCGCACGGTGCTGTCCGAGATGGGCCTCGAACTCGACGACGACGTGCGGATCACCGTCCACGACTCCACCAGCGAGGTGCGCTGGCTGGTACTGCCCGAGCGTCCGGCCGGCACCGAGCACCTCTCCGAGGAACAGCTCGTGCCGCTGGTGACCCGGGAGGTGATGGTCGGCGTGGCCAAGGTGGCGGCACCATGACCGCGCCACTGGACATCGAGGGCCCGGCCGCGCCACCGCGCTCCAACGGCGAGTTGGTGTTCGCCGAGCCCTGGGAGAGCCGGGCCTTCGGCATGGCCGTCAGCCTGTACGAGGCGGGCGCCTTCACCTGGCCGGAGTTCCAGGCCGCGCTGATCGCCCGGATCGCGGCCTGGGAGGCCGCGGCGGCGCCCGACGAGCCGTACCACTACTACCGGCTCTGGCTGGCCGCCCTGGAGGACACGCTCGCCGGCCGGTGCGCCGTTTCAGCGGACGAAGTCACCGCCCGCACCCTCGCCCTGGCGCAACGCCCCCCGGGCCACGACCACCGCGACGGCCACGCCCACGAGCACCACCACGCCCACGAGCACCACCACGCCCACTGACCGCGGGGCGCCTTCGCTATGTGCCCTAGTCGCCGGTGACGCCGTCGATCCGCTCGCGTATGAGGTCGGCGTGGCCGTTGTGGCGGGCGTACTCCTCGATCATGTGCAGATAGATCCAGCGCAGGTTGTAGTCCCCACGGCCGGGACGGGTGACGACATCGTCCAGGGAACGGCCCGCGGCGGCCTCCTTGGCCTTGGCGATCTCGTCCCGCCAGATGGTGAAGGCGCTTTCCGTGGTGTCCCCGTCGGTGGTGTGGAAGTCCCCGTCCGGGTCCTCCTCGCTGTACCAGATCGGCGGTACGTCCTCGTGGGCGAGGACCCGCCGGAACCAGTTGCGCTCGACCTCGGCCATATGCCGTACGAGGCCGAGCAGGGTCAGGTCGGACGGCGGCGCCGACGCCTCGCGCAGCTGCTTGTCGTCCAGCCCCTCGCATTTGAGGGCGAGGGTCGCGCGATGGAAGTCCAGCCACCCCTCCAGGCTGGTGCGTTCATCGGCGGTCCGGGGTGCTTCATGGCGTTCTGTGGTCGTCATGGCGGTCATGATGGCGGTCCGGCCACTCGGCCCGCCACGCGTTATTCGTTCAGCATCCCGCGCAGCAGCTCCGCGAAGCCGGTGCGCAGTGTCGCGCGGTCGGGTACGGCGTCGTGGTCGGCGCCCGCGGCGCAGCTGAACATCAGCCCCTCGCACCAGGCGACCAGCGACCGCGCGTGCCGCCGGGGCTCGGTGGAGCCGAGTGCCGTCATCATCGCCTCGAGCGGCTCGCGGAAGCCGCGCCCCGTCGCGTCGTAGAACTCCCGCAGTTCGGGGCGGCGGGTCGCCTCCAGGGCGAGTTCGTAGCGGGCGATCAGCAGATCGCGCTGGGCGGTGAGCGAGCGGTGCAGGGCGAGCGAGAGCGCGTCGGCCAGCTCCGCGACCGGATCGGCCCCGTTCCGCGCCGCGCCGGCCGAACGTGGCATCTCATCGGGCGTCAGCACCTCCGACTCCCGCTGGGCCAGCCGCCGGACCGCCGCCTTGAGCAGGGCGGCGCGAGTCCGGGCGTGGTTGGAGGTCGAGCCGAGCGGCAGCCCGGCCGCCTCGTCCACCGCACGGTGCGTCAGCCCGCGCATCCCGCGCTCGGCCAGCAGCCCCAGGGCGGTGTCGGCGATCAGCTCGGCCCGGGAGGCGGCGGACGCGGACGCGGCCGACGCGGAGACGGACGCGGCCGATGCGGAGGCGGCGGTTCGATCAGCGGTCATGGGGCCCAACCTAAGCCCATCCGCCGTCCGCACTACACATGTAGTAACGTCATGAGTACTACACCTGTAGTTGACTTGGAGGAGTCATGCAGCAGCCCCGTGCCGTCGTCATCGGTGCCGGAGTCGGCGGGCTCACCGCCGCCGCGGCCCTGCACCGCCGCGGCTGGTCCCTCACCGTCCTGGAGCGGGCCGCCCGCCTCGAGCCCGTCGGCGCCGGTATCTCGCTCGCCCCCAACTCCCAGCGTGCCCTGGACGCCATCGACCTCGGCGACGACGTACGCGCGCTCGCCGCCTGGCAGGGCGGCGGCGGACTGCGCACCCCCGGCGGCCGCCGGCTCTCCCGGATGGACAGCGCGGCGACGGCCGAGCGCTTCGGCGGCCCGTTGGTCCTCCTCCACCGGTCCACCCTCGTCGACCTGCTGGTCTCCCGGCTCCCCGAGGGCGTGGTCCGCACCGGGGCCGCCGCCCGGCTGGCCGACCCCGGCGGCGCCGACCGCCCGGCCCGCGTCACCACCGAGGACGGCACACACGAGGCGGACCTCGTCATCGGCGCCGACGGCATCGACTCGGCCGTCCGCCGCACGCTCTTCCCCGACCACCCCGGGCCCCGCTACGCCGGATTCACCACCTGGCGTGTCGTCATCCCCGACCCCGGGCGTCCGTTCGAGCCCCATGAGACCTGGGGGAGGGGCCGGATCTGGGGCACCCAGCCGCTCAAGGACGGCCGGGTCTACGCCTACGCGGCGGCCGTCGCCCCGTCCGGCGGCCGCGCCCCCGACGACGAGAGGTCCGAACTGCTGCGGCTCTACGGCGACTGGCACCGGCCCGTCCCCGACATCCTCGCCGCCGCCGCGCCCCAGGACGTGCTGCGCCATGACATCCGGTACATGGCCGAGCCCCTGCCCGCCTACCACCGGGGCCGGGTCGCCCTCCTCGGCGACGCCGCCCACGCGATGGCCCCCACGATGGGGCAGGGCGGCAACCAGGCCATCGAGGACGCCGTCGTCCTCGCCCACCATCTGGCCCCCGGCGCCGCCGACCCCTCCGCAGCCCTGGCCGCCTACACCCGCGACCGGCTGCCCCGCACGATGGACGTGGTACGCCGCTCGGCGCGCACCGCCCGCATGATCACCCTCACCAGCGCCCCGGCCGTCGCCCTGCGCGACACCGCCATCGCAGCCGTCGGCCGCCTCGTCCCCGGTCTGGCCCTGCGCTCCTTCGACGGCATCGCCGACTGGCATCCGCCCACCCGCACGTATCCTTCGGGGGCACAGCGGAAGGCATGAGCGAGGATTGCGGGGAGCACATATGAGGGTCGGCTGCGTCGGGCTCGGCGACATCGCGCAGAAGGCGTATCTGCCCGTACTCATGGCCCGTCCCGGCCTGGAGCCGCATCTGCACACCCGCACCCCCGCCACCCTGTGGCGGGTCGCCGACACCTATCGCGTCCCCGAAGCCCAGCGCCACGCCGGCCTCGACTCGCTGCTCGCGGCCGGGCTGGACGCGGCCTTCGTGCACGCCCCGACCGACACCCACGCCGGCCTCGTCACCCGGCTGATCGAGGCCGGGGTGCCCACCTACGTCGACAAGCCGCTCGCGTACCACCTCGCCGACAGCGAGCGGATCGTGCGGCTCGCCGAGGAGCGCGGGGTGAGCCTGATGGTCGGCTTCAACCGGCGTTACGCGCCCGGCTACGCGCAGTGCCTGGACCATCCGCGCGATCTGATCCTGCTGCAGAAGAACCGCGTCGGCCTCGCCGAGGACCCGCGCACCCTGGTGCTGGACGACTTCATCCACGTCGTCGACACGCTGCGCTTCCTCGTGCCCGGGCCGGTGGACCACATCGATGTGCGCGCCAGGGTCCGCGACGGGCTGATACACCATGTACTGCTGCAGCTGTCCGGGGACGGATTCACCGCGCTCGGCGTGATGAACCGGATGAGCGGCTCCACCGAGGAGGTCCTGGAGGTCTCCGGCCAGGACACCAAGCGGCAGGTGCTCAACCTCGCCGAGGTCATCGACCACAAGGGCCAGCCGAGCGTGCGCCGCCGGGGCGACTGGGTGCCGGTGGCGCGGCAGCGCGGGATCGAGCAGATCACCGACGCCTTCCTGGACGCGGTGCGCTCCGGGCGGCGGATCGGCGCCGAGGACGCGCTGCGTACCCACGAGCTGTGCGAACGGGTCGTCAGGGACGCCCTGGAGTCGGCTGGTCTGTCCGCCGGTCCGGACCGTGGTCCGACGGCCGGTCCGTCCGCCGTCTGAGCGCCCGGCCCCCCTCGGCGGCGCAGAAGACGGCGAGCGCCGCCATCGCCCCGTACACCGGCCAGGGCCCGATCCGCACATACGGGCTCGTGCCCTGCCCCAGCGGCACGGTGTAGACGGTGGCCGCGCCGGCGTCGGTGGGCATCCGGGGGCCCACCGGCTCGCCGCGCGGCCCGAACACCGCGCTCTCCCCGGTCAGCGTGGCGTGCACCATCGGCCGCCAGGTCTCGGCGGCGCGCAGCGCGGCCAGCGAGGCGTGCTGCTCGGGCGCCCAGCTCCCCTGGAAGGTCGAGGTCGAGGACTGGACGACGAGCATTCGCGCCCCCTCCCGCGCCAGGGTCCGGCTCATGTCCGGGAACGCGGACTCGAAGCACACCAGCGGCCCGATCCGCAGCGAGCCCGGGAGGTTCATCACCACCGGCCCGGTGCCGCGGTGGCGGTCCTCACCGGCCGCCTTGCCCACCGAGGTGGCCCAGCCCAGCAGCGGCCGGGCCGGGACGTACTCCCCGAAGGGGACCAGCCGCATCTTGTCGTAGCGCTGCCCCGTCGGGCCGTTCGGCCCGATCAGCACCGAGCTCTTGTAGATCCCGGGCCTATCGCTGCGCCGCGCGTCCACGTTGACCAGCAGATCCGCGCCCACCGTCCGGGACAGCCCGGCCAGCCGCCGGCGCACCTCCGGGTGGGTGGTCAGATCCTGGGCCACGCTGCTCTCGCCCCACACCACCAGGTCGACATGGCGGTCGGCCAGCTGCCGGGTCAGCTCCGCGCTGCGCTCGAAGCGCGGCCCCGGACCGTGGATGACCCCCGGCTGCACCACCGCGATCCGCGCCGTCCCCGGCTCCTTGGCCTGCGGCACCCAGGCCCATGCCGCGGCCGCCGCCGCGCCGCACGCGGTGAGCCCGGCCAGCGCCACCGTACGGGCCCGGGCCACCGCGATCAGCACGGCCACCGCGACGTTCACCATGACCAGCAGAAAGCCGAGCAGCCACACCCCGCCCACCGAGGCCAGCCGCAGCGCGGGCGCCACCTGCCACTGGCTCGCGCCCAGCAGCCCCCAGGGCCCGCCGAGATACTCCCAGGACCGCACCAGCTCGGCCATCAGCCAGGCGGACGGCAGCACCACCAGCGCCGCCGCCACCCGTCCGGAACCCGGGCGGCCGTGCAGCAGCCGGTGCGTCAGCCACCCCCAGGGCGCCCACAACAGCCCCAGCAGCAGCGCCAGCACCACGATGAACACATGCAGGCTCGGCATCAGCCAGTGGTGCGCCGCGAGCAGGAACCCGGCGCCGCCCAGCCAGCCGTCCAGCACCGCCCGGCGGCCGGTGGGCGCCGAGCGCACCAGCAGCAGCCACGGCACCAGGGCGGCATACGCCCACCACCACAGCGAGGGCTCGGGAAAGGCCAGCGCGGGCAGCGCGCCCGCCAGCAGCGCCAGCGCGCCGCGCCACCACGGGGAGGCGAGCCGCCGCCCCCACCGATCCCCGCCGCCGACCGGCCTCCGCACCTTCGACGCTCCCCTCCTGTTGGCCCAGGGCCAGTGTGCGGGAGTCAGCCGATCATGAATAGGGCGGGGGTGCGCCGGAGCGTGCCTCATGCCGGTTCCGGGAGGTCTTGTTCGGCCCAGATGAGCTTGCCGCCCTCGGTGTAGCGGGTCCCCCAGCGACGGGTCAGCTGGGCGACGAGGAACAGCCCGCGGCCGCCCTCGTCGGTGGTGCGGGCGTGGCGCAGCCGCGGTGAGGTGCTGCTGGTGTCGGCGACCTCGCAGATCAGCACGTCGTGCCGGATCAGCCGCAGCCGGATGGGGCCGACGCCATGGCGGATGGCGTTGGTGACCAGCTCGCTGACGATCAGTTCCGTGGTCGCCATCACCTCCTCCAGACCCCACTCGGCGAGCTGGCGCATCGCCAGGGAGCGGGCGCTGGCCACGACGGCCGGATCGCAGGGCAGGTCCCAGGAGACGACATGCCCGGCGCCCAGCGCGCGGGTACGGGCCAGCAGCAGGGCCACATCGTCGGTCTGCGGGGAGGTGAGCAGGGTGTCGACCACCAGGGAGCAGAGCTCCTCCAGCGGCAGCCCGGCCTGGCCGAGGGCGTTGCTCAGCCGGCCGAGACCGATGTCGATGTCCTGGTCGCAGGTCTCGATCAGTCCGTCGGTGTAGAGGGCGATCAGGCTTCCGGCGGGCAGCGCGAGCTCCGCCGACTCGAACGGCAGCGACCCGAGGCCCAGCGGGGGACCGGCGGGCAGCGCGGGGAAGGAGACCTCGCCCGAGGGGTCCACGATCGCGGGGGTCGGATGGCCCGCCCGCGCCATCGTGCACCGCTGGGTGACCGGATCGTAGATCGCGTACAGACAGGTGGCGCCGAGCACCGCGGCCGCCACGCCCTCCTGCCCGGACTCCTCCTCGGTGAGCCGGATGACCAGGTCGTCGAGGTGGGCCAGCAACTCCTCGGGCGGCAGGTCCATATCGGCGAGCGTGTGCACGGCGGTGCGCAAACGCCCCATGGTGGCCGCGGCGTTGATGCCGTGCCCGACCACGTCGCCGACCACCAGCGCCACCCGGGCACCGGACAGCGGGATCAGATCGAACCAGTCGCCGCCGACTCCGTTGCGCGCGTCCGTGGGGAGATAGCGCGAGGCCACCTCGACGGCCTGGCCGCCGCTCAGGGCGTGCGGCAGCAGACTGCGCTGCAGGGCCAGCGCGGCGGCGTGCTCACGGCTGTAGCGGCGGGCGTTGTCGATGTTCAGCGCGGCCCGGGCGACCAGTTCCTCGGCGAGCAGCAGATCGTCCTCCTCGAACGGGTCGGGGTGGCGGGAGCGGACGAACGAGGCCACGCCCAGGAGGGCGCCGCGGGCCCCGATCGGCGCCACCATCAGCGACCGCATCCCGAACTCGCGCACCTTCGCCGTCCGCGCCGGATCGTCCCCGGACCAGGCGCTGATGGAGCTGTCCATCACGGGGTCGAGCAGGGCCTCCCCGGAGAAGAAGCAGCAGGCGAAGGGGGACGTGGGCGAGATGGCGACCGCGTCCCCGGGCCTCGCGATGGACTCCGGACAGCCCTCCCGGATCGATGCCTGACCGGTGCGGCGGAAGGCGGGCAGGGTGTCGCCGGCGCTCTCCATGGGCTCCTCGCCGCGCAGTACGGAGTCCAGCAGGTCGACGGTGACGAAGTCGGCGAGCCGCGGCACCGCGAAGTCGGCCAGCTCCTGGGCGGTGCGCATGACGTCCAGGGTGCTGCCGATGTTCGCGCTGGCCTCATTCAGCAGCGCCAGCCGCTCCCGGGCGTGCCAGCGGTCGGTGACGTCGATGCCCATGTAGCACACGCCCACCGGACGGCCCTCGGCGTTGTCCAGGCGGAAGAAGGAGGTCGAGTACGCGTGCTCGTGGTGCGGATGGGCCATCGTCCAGCCCCGGTACTCGTAGTCGATCACCGGCCTGCCGGTCTTCAGCACCTGCCGCATCTGCCCTTCGAGCGCCTCGGTGTCCAGCCCGGGCAGGCACTCCGACATCCGGCGCCCCATCCGCTGCTCGCGCGGAAGCCCGCCGTAGCGCTCCAGCGTGTCGTTCATCCACACATAGCGCAGATCCGGGCTGAGCACGGCCATCCCGATCGGCGACCGGGTGAGGAACGCCTGGAGCAGCGAGCCGCTGAGCGCCCAGGCCGGGACGGAGCCCACATCGATCCCGGAGACCAGCCAGGAGACGTCGCCGCCCGGATTGCGCATCGCGCAGACCCGCAGCCCCACCTCGATCCGGCGGCCGTCCCGGTGCTGGAGCCGCCCCAGGCCGCCCCAGCCGTCGTGCGCCTGGCACCACGAGCCGATCGCCTCGGCCTGCGCCGCGTCCTCGGGTGCCACCAGCAGCATCCTGGCCGGCTGCTTCATCGCGTCGGCCGCCGGATAGCCGAGAAGTCTCTCCGCCGCCGGGGTCCAGCCGATGATGATCCCCGTGGCGTCGATCAGCGCCGAGGCCGCATCCGCCATGTCGAACGGGACATGCGTCTCGGTCGGCGCGATTCCCTGGGGGATGGCCATCGCACCCGTCCCATCTGCGGATACATTTCCCTTAATACTATGACTTCTGGGCCTCCCCGGTGGTGAGCCGGGCGACGACGTGTGCGCTGATCCCACCCGCCTCGGCCGACGGGGGCGGCTCTTCGGTCATACCTGGTTGCCCCACAGGGAGCGGCTGTCGACATTGGCCCGGGTCACCAGCGGGGCGGGCAGCTGATCCTCCAGATTGCCGCCGGGCAGCCGGACGATGGTGCTGTCGTGGCGGGTCGGCCCCACCCTGAAGGGCTTCCCGGCCATGGCCCGCTTGATATAGCGCATGGCGTAGGCGGCGTAGAGGTTCGCCGGCTGGGAGACGGTGGCGTCGATGAGACCCTCGCGGATCGCGGTCAGCTCCTGCGGGATCCCGTCGTTGGAGACGATGGTGATGTGGCCGCGGCGGCCCACCGGGACCAGGGCGTGGTGGCTCTGGAGGGTGCGCAGGGTGGGGGCCAGATAGACGCCGCCGGCCTGGAGGTAGATGCCCTTGATGCCGGGGTGGGCGCTGTAGAGCGCCTCCAGACCGGCCGCCGCCCGTTCCGCCTGCCAGGCCGCGGGGACGTCCAGGACCTTGATGTCCGGGTAGTGCCGCGCCATGCAGCGGTCGAAGCCGGCCGTGCGGTCCCGGCCGTTGGTCGAGGCCAGATCGCCCTGGATCTGCACCACCGTGCCCCGCCGTACCGCGTCGCCGAGGCTCCGGCACGCCTTGACGCCGTACGCCCGGTTGTCGGCCCGTACCACGATGGCGACCTTGCCCCGGTCGGGGGCCACATCGACGGCGACGACCGGTACATGGGCGCGCCGGGCCGCGTTGAGGCCGGGACCGATGGCGGCGGAGTCGACCGGGGTGACGACGAGGCCCTTGACCTCCTGAGCCAGCAGATTGTCGATATCGGTGATCTGCTTGCCCGGTTGGTCATCGGAGTTGACCGTCGGCAGGATCCGTACGCCCGCCTTGGCGGCCTGCTTCGGGATCTCGTCGTTGTACGCCTCCCAGAAGGGCGAGGCCAGCAGTGGCAGCACCACGCCGACCCGGTCCGGGTCCGCCCCGCCGCCGCAGCCCGCGGCGGCCGGGCCGCACAGCAGGAGCAGGGCCGCGGTGGCGCTGGTGAGGCGGTGGCGCATGGTGCTCTCGGCTCCTGAATCCGGCTCGGTGGAACGGTCCCGGACGCCGCGCCTTGGTCGTCGGCCGCGGACTCAACGGTCTTCGGCGTTCGGGATGAATACCCCATATCAACACAGAACGGTCGACGGGGAGGGGAAAGTCGACCCTTGACAACCCTCCGGTGTACGCCTGAGGATCACCGCGTGAACTTGTCAGACAGCCAGACAGGTGGTTCAGGGTTCGACTTCCCCCGCCGCATCAGCGCGATGGAAGCGGTCCTCACCCACCTCCGCGAGGCGATCGAGCGCGGCGACTACGCGGTGGGGGACAAACTCCCCTCCGAGGCGGAGCTCTGCCGTCGCCTGGAGGTCAGCCGACCGGTGCTCCGCGAGGCCCTGCGGGCCCTGCAGACCATGGGGCTGACCGCCTCACGCACCGGCAAGGGCACCTTCGTCATCTCCAGCGGGCCGGTGGAGGATCCCACCTTCGGCGACTACGCCGCAAGTGACCTCCTGGAGGTGCGCCGGCACGTCGAGATCCCGGTGGCGGGCTACGCGGCGCTGCGCCGCTCCGCCGAGGACCTCGACCACCTGTCCCATCTGCTGGAGCGGATGGAGCGGGAGACCGACACCACCGCATGGGTGGCGATGGACACGCTGTTCCATCTCGCCGTCGCCCAGGCGGCCCGGAATCCGGTCTTCCGTCGGGTCATCGAGGAGATCCGCGATGCCCTGGCCCGGCAGTCGGCATTTCTCAATGAGCTCGGCGGCCGCCGTGAGCAGTCGAACCGAGAACACCGGGCGATCGTCGAGGCGCTCGCCGACGGGTCCGAGCACGACGCGGTGGAAGCGATGACCCACCACCTCGAACGCGTGGAGACCACCCTGACCTCCATCGTGCGGCCCGCCACGGCGGACGACCGGACGACAGTACCGACGGAAGGCGGACAGCAGGCGTGAGCGAGCAGTCCCTCCGGCAAGAAGACCGCCAACAGCAGCAGGCCGGGCACCCCGCGCATGTGGACGCGGGCGACGCCGGTTACAGCAAGTCCCTCAAGGCCCGGCATGTCAACATGATCGCCATCGGCGGCGCGATCGGCACCGGCCTCTTCCTCGGCGCCGGCGGGCGGCTCAAGGACGCCGGGCCGTCGCTGGCCGTGGCCTACGCGGTCTGCGGCATCTTCGCCTTCCTGGTCGTGCGCGCCCTGGGCGAGCTGGTGCTGCACCGGCCGTCCTCCGGCGCGTTCGTCTCCTACGCCCGTGAGTTCCTGGGGGAGAAGGGGGCCTTCGTCGCGGGCTGGATGTACTTCCTGAACTGGGCCACCACCGGGGTCGCCGACATCACGGCCGTCGCGACCTACACCCACTACTGGGGGATGTTCACCGAGATCCCCCAGTGGGTGATCGCCCTGATCGCGCTCGCCGTGGTGCTCACGGTCAACCTGATCTCGGTGAAGATCTTCGGTGAGCTGGAGTTCTGGTTCGCGATCATCAAGGTCGGCGCGCTCGTCGTCTTCATGGCGATCGGCATCTTCCTGCTGGTCACCCGCGAGCAGGTGGCCGGCACCAGCACCGGGCCCAGCCTGATCACCGACCACGGCGGCGTCTTCCCGCACGGCGTACTGCCGATGCTGCTGGTCATCCAGGGCGTCGTCTTCGCCTACGCCTCCGTGGAGCTGGTCGGCGTGGCCGCCGGTGAGACCGAGAACCCCGAGAAGATCATGCCCAAGGCGATCAACTCCATCATGTGGCGCGTGGGCCTGTTCTACGTCGGCTCCGTGGTGCTGCTCTCGATGCTGCTGCCCTCCGGTTCCTACTCGGGCGACGAGAGCCCGTTCGTCACCGTGCTGTCCAAGATCGGTGTCCCGGCGGCCGGCGGCGTGATGAACCTCGTCGTGCTCACCGCCGCGATGTCCAGCCTCAACTCCGGTCTCTACTCCACCGGCCGGATCCTGCGCTCGATGGCGATGTCCGGCTCCGCGCCCAAGTTCACCGGCGCCATGAGCCGTACCCAGGTGCCCTACGGAGGCATCCTCCTGACGGCCTTCTTCTGTGTGCTGGGCGTGGGCCTGAACTATGTGGTGCCGGACAAGGCGTTCGAGATCGTGCTCAACTTCGCCGCGATCGGCATCCTCTCGACCTGGGCCGTGATCATGCTCTGTCATCTGCTGTTCTGGCGGCGCGCCCAGGCCGGTCAGCTCACCCGCCCCGGCTACCGGCTTCCCGGCTCTCCGTACACCGAGATCGTCACTCTGGGCTTCCTGGCCTCCGTCCTCGTCCTGATGTGGGCGGACGGCGGACCCAGCCGGCTCACCGTGATGGCGCTTCCGGCGATCCTGGCGGCGCTGGTCATCGGCTGGTTCGCGTCCCGCGGCCGGATGAAGGACCCCCGGTGAGGCCGCGCCGGTGAACCCGCGCCGTTGACCCCCACTGAGGAATCGTTTCTCCCGTGCGGCCGAGGCCACCCCTCGGCCGCCCTGCCCCTCCACCACCTCCTGGAGGAATCCCACCCCGTGAACACCCCCGAGTACGAGAGCACCACCATGAACACCCCCCTCGGACGGACCCTCGACGCGACCCGCCGGACCCCGGCCGAGCCCCCCGCCCTCCGCGAACCCCGCCATGTGCCGCTCGCCCATGTCGTACGCGGCGGGGTCATCGAGGGCGTCCACCACGGCTCGGTCGTCGTCCTGGCCGCCGACGGCCGGGTCGCGTTCCAGGCCGGCGACATCGACGTGGCCTTCTACCCGCGCTCCGCGCTCAAGCCCGTCCAGGCCGTCGCCCTGCTGCGGGCCGGGCTGCCGCTGGACGGGGAGCTGCTGTCCCTCACCGCCGCCAGCCACTCCGGCCTGCGGCGCCATCTGGACGGCGCGCGCCGCATCCTCGACCAGGCCGGGCTCACCGAGGCCGATCTGCGCAACGTCCCCGACCTGCCGTACGGCGCCGCCGAGCGCGACGCCTGGCTGCGGGACGGCGGCGAGCCCACCCGGCTGGCCCAGAACTGCTCCGGCAAGCACGCCGCGATGCTGCTCACCGCCCAGCTGCGCGGCTGGCCGCTGGCGGACTACCTCGACCCGGCCCATCCGCTGCAGCGGATGATCGCCGAGACCGTGGAGGACCTCACCGGACAGCGGGTCGCCCAGGTCTCGGTCGACGGCTGCGGCGCCCCGCTGTTCTCCGTCTCCCTGCGCGGGCTCGCGACGGCCGCCGCCCGGATCGCCTCGGGCACCATGGACACCCCCGAGGGCCGGGTCGCGGCAGCGCTGCGCGCCCACCCGGACATGGCGTCCGGCCCCGACCGCGACGTGGCCCGGCTGATGCGCGCCGTACCGGGCCTGATCGCCAAGGACGGCTTCGAGGGCGTACAGATCGCGGCGCTGCCCGACGGCCGGGCCGTCGCCGTGAAGATCGCCGACGGCGCGGACCGCGCCCGGATGCCGGTGACCGCCGCGGCCCTCGCCCACTGCGGGATCGACGCCGGTGTCCTCACCGAATTCGCCACCACGCCGGTGTACGGCGGCGGAGTCGGCGTCGGCGGTGTACACCCCACCGACGCCCTCGCCCCGCCCGCCGCCTGACCCGCCCACCCTCCCCGAGGAACCAAGGAAGACCGCACGCCATGACTGCCACCGGCTATCGCCGCGAACATGATCTGCTCGGCGACCGCGACGTCCCCGCCGACGCCTACTGGGGCATCCACACCCTGCGCGCCGGCGAGAACTTCCCCATCACCGGCACCTCCATCTCCGCCTATCCGCACCTGATCAGCGCCCTGGCCGCGGTCAAGGAGGCCGCCGCCCGCGCCAATGAGGACCTCGGGCTGCTCACCTCCGCCAAGGCCGACGCCATCGCCGCCGCCTGCCAGGAGATACGCGGGGGCGCCCTGCACGACCAGTTCACCGTCGATGTGATCCAGGGCGGCGCCGGGACCTCGACCAATATGAACGCCAACGAGGTGATCGCCAACCGGGCGCTGGAACTCCTCGGCCAGGAGAAGGGCGACTACGCCCACCTCCACCCCAACGAGGACGTCAACCTCAGCCAGTCCACCAACGACGTCTACCCGACCGCCGTCAACGTCTCCACGATCATCGCCGTCCGTGAGCTCCACGCGGCCATGGAGACGCTGCGCCAGGCGTTCGCCGCCAAGGCCGAGGAGTTCCGCGACGTCCTCAAGATGGGCCGCACCCAGCTGCAGGACGCGGTGCCCATGACGCTGGGCCAGGAGTTCTCGGCGTACGCCGTGATGCTGGAGGAGGACCAGAGCCGGCTGCTGGAGGCCGCCACCTTGGTGCACGAGATCAACCTCGGCGCCACCGCCATCGGCACCGGCCTCAACGCCCCCAAGGGCTACGCCGAGGCCGCCCGCCGGCACCTCGCGGCCATCACCGGACTGCCGCTGGTCACCGCCGCCAACCTGGTCGAGGCCACACAGGACTGCGGCGCCTTCGTCCATCTGTCGGGCGTCCTCAAGCGCATCGCCGTCAAGCTCTCCAAGAGCTGCAACGACCTGCGGCTGCTCTCCTCGGGCCCGCGGGCCGGGCTCAACGAGATCAACCTGCCCCCGGTGCAGGCCGGTTCCAGCATCATGCCGGGCAAGGTCAACCCGGTGATCCCCGAGGTGGTCAACCAGGTCGCCTTCGAGGTGATCGGCAACGACGTCGCCATCACGATGGCCGCCGAGGCCGGACAGCTGCAGCTCAACGCCTTCGAGCCGATCATCCTGCACTCCCTCTCCGAGAGCGTCACCCATCTGCGCGCCGCCTGCCTGGTGCTGGCCGAGCGGTGCGTCGCGGGCATCACCGCCAACACCGAGCGGCTGCGCACCTCCGTGGAGAACTCCATCGGCCTGGTCACGGCGCTCAACCCGTACATCGGCTACGGCGCGGCCACCAGCATCGCCAAGGAGGCGCTGGCCACGGGGCGCGGCGTGGCCGAACTCGTCCTGGAGAAGGGCCTGCTGCCGGCCGACCGGCTGGCCCAGGTGCTGCGCCCGGAGGAGATCGCGGGGAGCCGCTGAGGTAGGTGGAGGCGGATGGAATCTCTACATCGCGGGGTTGCGGCGCAACTTGGCGATGGCGGGGGCCGAACTGAAGGGGAGCAGTTCGGCGGGGTGGTCCGGGCCTGCCACGTCGATGCGGACGCTGTCGGCGATCCGGTAGGGGCGGTGCGCCAGCACCGCCCCGATGCGCCCGCGCAGCCGGGACATCGCGGCCCGTACGGTCACCGTCCGCGTCGGGTCCCCGAACAGGTCCTCGGCCAGCTGCGCCGCCGTACGCCCCTCGGGGTGCGCGGCGAGCAGCAGCAGCACCTCGGCCTGGCGGGCGCTGAGTTCATGCGTCCAGGCGCCCGAAGGGCCCGAGAAGGTCAGGCTCCAGCGGTGCGGATGGCGTACGTCCAGCAGCAGATCGCCCCAGCCGGCCGGACCGCCCCCCTCGGCGCTCTCGCCGTCCAGCACCCGCAGCAGATGGCCGCCGGGCAGCGGCTCCACCGCGCACGCGCCGAGCGCCGGTAGCCAGACCGGCCCCTCGTACGGCGCCTTCGGCAGCAACAGCCGGCGCTCGCGCGGGGTCACCCCGGTGACCCCGGCGATCCAGCCGTGGTGATCGACCACGACGGCCTTGCCGTGGATCCGCGCCAGGAGCGGGGCGGCGACGGCGCGCAGGCCCTCCAGATCCCGGCTGTGGGCGAGGCGCAGTTCGCCCTCGGCCCACCGGGCGGTCGCGGTGACCAGGGAGAGCACCGTCGGATGGGCGGTCCCGGCGGGGCCGCTGACGTCGATGACGCCCAGCAGCCGTCCGTCCCGCGGGTCGTGGACGGGGGCGGCGGCACAGCTCCAGGTGTGGAAGGCGCTCACGAAATGCTCCGCCGAATGCACCCGTACGGGGGACTTCACGGCCAGCGCGGTGCCGATTCCGCTGGTTCCGGCCACGTCCTCGGCCCAGTGCGAACCCTCCACGAGCGCGATGCCGTCGGCCTGCCGGCGGACGCCCCGATGGCCGTCGAGCCACAGGATCCGGCCCTCCGCATCGGCGATGATCATGATGTGTCCTGCCGCCTCCGCCGCCTCCAGCAGCCCGTTGTGCAAGGTGGGCAGCACCTCGGCCAGCCGGGTCTGCCGCCTGCGCAGCTCCAGCTCGTCCAGAGCCAGCGGCCGCGGGGCGCGGCCGCGATCCGGGTCGAGGCCCAGGCGCAGCATCCGGTCCCAGGAGGCGCCGATCACGGGGCGGGCGGGCAGCGGAAGCCGTCCCCGGCTCAGCGCCGTCTCGCGGATCACCGCCATGAGACGGGCCGATTCGGCGGGGCTCAGCGCGGCCAGGGGACCGGCGTCGCGTGGGTGCTGGGAACGCATGGATGACAGCCTTCAGCCTGTGCTGAGCGGGGCTTCGTTGCTCCGCGATTGTAGTGAAGCCGTGCGGCGGGAGCTGCTGCCGTGAAGCCGTCCGGTGGCCGCCGCCGTCGTGCGGCCTCAGGCCCCGGGCCGCTACGGGAGGTCCACTGGATGCCCCTACCCGACGCCCCTACCCGACCGCCCCTACGGCGTCGGCACGGCCAGCTCGGCCCAGATGGTCTTGCCGGTGGCGGTCTGCCGGGTGCCCCAGCTCTGGGTCAGCTGGGCCACCAGCAGCAGTCCGCGGCCGCCCTCGTCGAAGGCGCGGGCCCGGCGCAGATGCGGTGAGGTGCCGCTGCCGTCGGAGACCTCGCAGATCAGCGCCCGGTCGTGGATCAGGCGCAGCCTGATGGGCGGTGTGGCGTGCCGGATGGCGTTGGTGACCAGTTCGCTGACCACCAACTCCATGGTGAAGGCGGCCTCTTCGAGGCCCCATGCGGCCAGCCGCTCGGCGGCGTCCCGGCGGGCCCGGGCCACCACGGCCGGGTCGTTCGGCAGCTCCCAGGTGGCCACCTGGTCCGCGCCCAGCCCCCGGGTGCGGGCCAGGAGCAGGGCGACATCGTCGGTGGGATGGCCCGGAAGCAGCTTGGCCAGCACCGTCCGGGACAGGCCCTCCAGCGAGTCGGCGGGCCGGGTGAGCGTGCGGCGCAGCGTGTCGATCGCCTTGTCGACGTCCTGGCAGCGGGTCTCGATCAGACCGTCGGTGTAGAGGGCCAGCAGACTGCGCTCCGGCAGTTCGAGGTCGACCGCCTCGAACGGCAGGCTCCCCAGCCCCAGCGGCGGTCCGCCGGGCAGGTCGAGGAGGGTGGCGGTGCCGTCGGGCGTGACCAGCACGGGCGGCGGATGCCCGGCCCGGGCCAGGGAGCAGCGACGGGAGACCGGGTCGTAGACCGCGTACAGACAGGTGGCGCCGACCTGTGCGTAGGCCGCCTCCGCCGCGTCCGGATCGCTGGCGCTGCTCTCCGACTCGGTGGTGAGATGATTGATCAGATCGTCCAGATGAGTGAGGAGCTCATCGGGGGGCAGATCGACGTCGGCGAGGGTGCGCACCGCCGTCCGCAGCCGTCCCATGGCCGCCGACGCCCGGACGCCATGGCCCACCACATCCCCGACGACCAGGGCGACCCGCGCGCCCGACAGCCGGATGACGTCGAACCAGTCGCCGCCCACCCCGGACCGGGAGTCGGCCGGCCGATAGCTGGACGCGAGCTCCACCGCGGCGCTCGGGGGCAGGGTGCGCGGCAGCAGACTGCGCTGCAGGGCCAGCGCGGTGTGCCGCTCATGGGTGTACCGCCGGGCGTTGTCGACACACACGGCGGCCCTGGCCGTCATCTCCTCGGCGAGCAGCAGATCGTCCTGCTCGAACGGCTCGGGGCGGCGGTGCCGGGAGAAGTTGGCCACGCCGAGGGTGATGCCGCGCGCCCGCAGGGGAACGGCCATCGTCGAGTGGAACCCGAACCGGCGGACCATGACCGCCCGGTCCGGATCCTCGTCGGCCCACCGGGCGACGGCGGGGTCGGTCACCCGGTGCAGCAGCCCCCGCTCGGCCTTCAGGCACTCGGCCGAGGGGGAGAAGTCGGGGTAGGCGGCCACCTGCCCCGGCCGCAGCACGGCCTCCGGGCAGCCCGCGAAGACCGACTGGACGGCGACCCGGCGCAGCAGCACATGGTCGCCCGGCGAGCCGGGGCGCGGTTCGCCCCCGTCGTGCACGGTGGGCAGCAGATCGACCGTCACGAAGTCGGCGAGCGCCGGGACGGCCACATCGGCCAGCTCCTGCCCGGTCCGGTCGATGTCCAGCGTGCTGCCGATCCGGACACTGGCCTCGTTGAGCAGCGTCAGCCGGTCCCGGGCGGTCCGCGGGCCGGTCATGTCATGGGCGGACAGGATCACGCCCGCCATCCGGCCCTCGTCGTCGCGCAGCGGGGCGATGTCGATGGACCAGGCGAGGGGGCGGGGGTGGCCGGGTACGGGCGTGGTCAGATCCAGGTTCCGCTGCTTACCCGTCTCCAGCACCCGCCGCATGGTCCGCTCGGCCGCCTCGGTTTCGGGGCCGGGCAGGAGCTCCGGAAGCCGCAGCCCGCGCATCTCCTCCTGGGCCAGGCCCATCACCCGCCGCAGGTCGTGATTGGCCCAGCGCAGCCGGAGCCCGGAGTCGTAGACCGCCGCCGTGCAGGGCCCCTCGAGGAAGGTGCGCCGCATCAGCTCCTCGTCCCCGACGGTGTGCACCGGGCGCGGTACGGCGGAGACGACCAGCCACTCGGGGGGCCCGGTGGCCGAGGTGCGGCGGTGCGCCAGCATCCCCAGCTCCACGCTGGAGCCGTCGCGGCGCAGCAGGGTGGCCCGCCCGTTCAGCCGGGTGGGCGGGGAGGGGGAGCGCAGCGCGGCCAGCACCTCGGCGCGGGCGGGCGAGGCGTCATGCAGCAGATCGGCCGCGGGCCGGCCCACGATCTCGGCCGGGAGGTAACCGAGCAGCCCGCGGGCCGCCTCGTTCCACTGGGTGACGATGCCGTGCCCGTCGACCGTGGCCTTGGCGGTGGCCCCCTTGCCGGGGAGATCCTCCGACCGGACGGACCGCTCGTCCCGCGGGGTGTCCGGTCGCGTCATGGTGTCATCTCACCCTTGCCCGGGTCGTCCGCCATGAGCGCGTGTGCGAGGTGGCGGCTCCACCGTGGCGCCCTTGGCGGAGAGCGAACCAATGTCGCGCCTTCAAGTATGCCCACGCCGAGAGGGGTCGGCACACGCTGCGCGGTGTGCGCATGACCGTCGGGAGTCGGCTGTCACCCGCTGCTGGTACTGTCCCGGATCACAGAGAAACGAACAGAAGTTCTGCAAGGGGTGGGGTATATGGCCATGGTCGTATATGGGGGACATGGCAGAGGCACTCGCGCGGCCGGTGCCGTGCTCGCCGCCGTGCTGCTCTGCGGCGGTGCGGTCGGCTGCGGTTCGTCCGGGGCGGACGGGAAGCCGGAGGGCAAGGCGGGGGAGAAGTCCTCGGAGCAGGTGCGGATGGCCCCGGCGGCGGCCGTGCGGGCAGCCGCGAAGAAGAGCGAGAAGCTCACCTCGTTCCGCTACCGGATGACCGGGCGCACCCCCGAGGACGGGCGGATCGAGGGCGAGGCGGCGATGAGCACCAAGCCCGTCGCGGTCCGGATGACGATGCGCGCGGTCGGCCAGGGCACCGACGCGGCGGTGGAGATCCGGATGGTGGACGGGGCGATGTACCTCGACGGGGGCAAGGAGGCCGCCGGCGAGCTGAACGGGAAGAGCTGGCTCAAGCTGGACTTCTCGGCCCTGGGCGAGAAGGCGACCGGCGGGCTGGGCGGCGGTTCGCTCTCCCGCCAGGCCGACAAGAACCCGGCCGACGACTCGGCCTTCCTCTCCGGTGCCGACGATGTGAAGCGGGTCGGCGAGGAAACCATCGACGGGGCGCGCACGACGCACTACCGGGGCACCATCACCCTCGCCCAGATGCGCGAGAGCCTGAAGGACGAGGACGCGGCGACCCGCAAGCGCCGCGAGAAGAGCCTTACGGAGTACGAGAAGATGGGGGTCGACCGGCTGTCCATGGACCTGTGGATCGACCAGGACGGCCACACCAAGCGGTTCCGGATGCGCGGCGAGGGGGACAAGGGCCCGCTCGACATGACCATCACCTTCTCGGGCCTCAATGAGCCGGTCACGGTGAAGGCGCCGCCCGCGAACCAGACCATGGACCTCGCCGAGCTGGCTCGGGGGGCCGAGGGCTGATCCGGCGGCGGCGCCTCCAGGGTGGGCGGCGCGGGCTCAGCCGCCCGATGTACCCGCCCCGGCCGTGAGGGCCGAGTCGTCCCCCACGCGGGCGCCGGGCAGCTGGTGCCGGGCGGCGATGAGGGCGGCGTCCACATCCCGCGTCCCGGTGGAGACGCACAGGGTGTAGGCGAGGTCGTCCATCCGCTGTCGTACCTCGGTGCCGCCCGATTCGGCGTGCAGTATCCGCAGCGTCTCGTACTGCTCGATGAGGTTCTGAAGTACGACCGGGTGGGCCATCAGCACGGCAGTGGTCCTTTCTCAGCCGGAGGGGTGACGCCAGCGCGTATACCCCCATGGCCCGAGGCCATGTGCGTCTTTTCATCAGACGCCGCGGGCGGATGCCGCGGGGGCATGCGTAGCGGAGTTCAGTCGGAGTTCAGGCGTCGCGCGGGGGCAGGCGGGGGTCAGATGTCGCGCTGCTCCAGGGGCCGGTTGGCCGGGCCCTGGAGCACCCGGCCGTCGGTTCCGAAGCGGGAGCCGTGGCAGGGGCACTCCCAGGTCCGCTCGGCGGCGTTGAACGCGACGAGGCAGCCCAGATGGGTGCAGCGGGCCGAGACCGCGTGAGCCGCGCCGTCCTCGTCCCGGTAGACGGCGCAGTGCCGCCCGTTCACCCGGACCAGGGCCCCGGTGCCGGGGGCGATCCGGTCGACCGAGCCGGCCTGCGGGGCGCGCAGCCGGTCGCCGACGAAATGCCGCCCGACCTCGAGCTGGTGGCCGAGCAGCGCCGGGGCCTCGCGCAGCGCGGTCCGCAGCCGCCGGGGGTCGTACAGCCCGGCCCACGGCGGCCGCTCGCCGCTGATGAGCGCCGTGAGCAGCCGGCCCGCCATGATGCCGCCGCTCAGGCCCCAGCCGGCGAAGCCCGTCGCGACGTAGGTGTGGCGCGCGCCGGGGTGGAAGGGGCCGACCATCGGCACGCTGTCGGTGGGGTCGTTGTCCTGGGCGGCCCAGCGGTGGGTGATCTCCACACCGGGGAAGCGCTCCCGGGTCCAGTCCGCCAGCCGCTCGAAGCGCTCCGGGGTGTCCCCGGTGCCGGGTGTGAAGGACTCCCCGGTCACGATCAGCAGCCGCGTCCCGTCGCCGTACGGCGCGGTGCGCACCGACCGGGTGCGATGCTCCGGGGTGATGTACGCGCCCCGGGGGTCCCGTTCGGCGGGGAGGGGCCCGGCCACGACGAGTTCGCGGCGCGGCGAGAGCCGGGTGAACAGCAGCGCCCGGTCGAACACCGGGTAGTGGGTGGCGATCACCACGTCCCCGGCCGTCACCACCGCACCGCTCCGGGTGGTGACCCGGCAGGGGGAGCCCTCCACCAGGCCGGTGGCGCGGGTGTGCTCGTGGATCCGCCCGCCGTGGGCGCGCAGATCCTCGGCGAGCGCGAGGAGATAGCCGCGCGGATGGAACTGCGCCCCTCCCTCGACCCGGATCGCGCCCGCGACCGGATAGGGCAGCCCGGTCTCCGTCACATACGAGGCGGGCAGCCCCGCCTCGTAGGCGGCGTCCACCTCGGCGCGGATGGTGTCCGCGCGCGCCGGGTCCTCGGTGTACGTGAAGGCCGGGACGTCCTCCAGATCGCAGTCGATACCGAGCTCGGCCGTGATCGCCACCGCGCGCTCGACGGCGTCGGACTGCGACCGCGCGTACATCCGAGCGCCCTCGGGGCCGCGGGTGCGGCGCAGCCGGTCGTAGATGAGCCCGTGCAGCGCGGTGAGCTTGGCGGTGGTGTGGCCGGTCACCCCCGCGGCGATCCGGTCCGCCTCCAGCACCGCCACTCGGTGCCCGGCGCGGGTCAGCTCCCATGCGGTGCTCAGCCCCGCGATGCCGGCGCCTACGACGGCGACATCGACCTCCAGGTCCGAGGTCAGGGCCGGGTGGGGGGTGCCGGGCGGCGCGGTGTCCAGCCAGTACGACTCGGGCACGCCAGGAAGGTCATTCATCGTCCCCGAGTGCCCGCCGGCGACCGACTGAAGCGGGCGGACCGGACGCGGCCCGCGCCGGGTCGTCGGCCGAGATCAGCGCCGAGGCGGCCCGGGAGTGCAGCGAGTCCAGGGCCGTGAGCTGCTGCCCGGCCCGCTCCAGCAGCTCGGCCAGGCGGCCCGTCTGCAGCCGGGTGTCGTGGACGGCCACGGCGAGCAGTGACCGCCACAGCAGCGCCTTGCCCTCCACGCCCACCCGGAGCGCCTCCAGCCCCACCAGCGTGTTCACCCCCGAGCGTCGCCGCGGCCGGCCGGCCGGCGTCAGCCGTGAGGCGCGCTCGGCCGCCCGCGCCGCGCGGATCTTGCCGCGGCGGACGGGGACGTCCAGCGAGGCCATGCACCACAGCAGTGACCTGCGGTCCTGCACGAACTCCGCCGTGAGCCGCGCCAGTTCGCCGCCGTAGGCAGAGCGCCGGTGCCTGCGGGTCATCCGGCGGGCCAGCCCGACCGCCGCGGTGGCGGCGGCCAGGTGGTCGTTGAGGTAGATCCCGAGCCACGGCGGCGCGTGGATGCCACCGGAGCGGGTCGCGGCCGGTACAGCCATGGTCATCCTCCCGACGCCGGGCCCCGAGCAGCGCTGTCACGACCCTGCCGGGTACCCCCTGCGCGGATTCCCAAGAGACGACCGCCGGGGAGCCGCTCCGGGGCCCGGTCGTCGGGGGGCCGCTTCCGGGTCAGGCCGTCGGGGAGCCGCTTCCGGGTCAGCCCGACGGGGAGCCGCTTCGGGGTCCGCGCCCTGGGCGCGCTGATGCAGATCTTCGAGCGCGTCCAGCACGACGGTGCGCTCATGCCACTCCAGCCACAGCCCCGCCCGGGTGGCCAGCTGGTGGAGTATCCCGGCCTCGGCGTTGGTCAGGCTGCGCCCCGCCTGCGAGACATGGACCGAGAACACTCCGACGACCCGGCGGGAGGCGCCGGTCATGGGGATGCTGTGCGCGGTGCGGGAGCCGGTCGCCAGGATGACCTCGCGGGCGGCGTCGGAGAAGACGCGGTCGGTGGCGATGTCCGACATCACCGGCCGGGCGCGGGCCGCCGCCGTCGCACACGAGGTCTCGCCGTCGACATGGGCGAAGAAGTCGAGGAACTCCCTGCCGAACCCCTGGTGCTCTTCCATCCGCAGCCCGCTCACCGGGTCCGCCAGCTGCAGATCGCCCATGTCGGAGCCCAGCACCTCCAGGGCCTGGTTCAGCACCCTCTTCACCACCGTGCCGCGGTTGACCTCGCCGGGCCGTACCCCCGGCAGGAACGGCAGCGCGGGGGCGTCCTCGGGCACGCGCCGCGGAAACCACAGCGGGCTGTCCGGATCGGGCCGGTCCATGCGCAGCAGCGCGGCCGCCAGGGTCCGCAGTTTGACATTGTGCGTCTGTGAACTGCGCTGGAGCAGGGTGAACGCCGCCTGTGGATCGGGCAGCCGGTAGCGCTCCCGCAGGACGCCCTGCGCCTGTGCGATCAGCGGGTGCGAGCGCAGTCTGGCGCGCAGATCGACGGTCTCCCGGCGCAGCCGTATCACCTCGGGCACCGCCGTCCGGCCGCCGTCCCGCGCGGCGGCGTCCGCCCCCGTCGCCGCCGCGCCGCAGGCGGCGACGGCCGCCTCGACGGTGTCGTGGATCCGGATCGTGCCGTCCACCAGTGCCACGCGCAGCAGCCGTGCCACCGGTTCGTCGGCCCCGGCGAGCAGCAGCGCGGCACCGGCTTCGGCCAGGGCCCGCGCGCACTGCAGCAGCCCCCGTACCCCGTCCGCCGTGATCTCCCGGATCCGTGAGAGATCCACGATCACGGCGGCGGTGGGTCTGTCCCGGCCGACCTGCCACGCGCCGGTGAACAGGGGGTGGTCCGGCCGGTCGAGGCCCCCGTCGGGGCGCAGCACCCACACCGCGCCCGCGGATCCCGCACCCCCGGCCGGGTGCGCCCGCACGCCCGGCGCATCCCTCCGTGCGCCCTGTCCCTCGACCCCGCCCGTCGCATCGATCTCGCGCATCTCAGCCTCGTTCCGCAGTCCGCCCGCAACGGGGCCTCGGTCCATCCCGGGGGCTGCCCCGGACCAGAGCCCCACCCTTTCAGAACGGTGCCCTTCCAGAACGGCGGAAGGCGTCAACGCGGCCTTGGTGCGCGCATGACGTGCAGCGGGGCCCGGTGCAGCGGAACCGTGCGCCACCGTGCGGTGAAGACGCGGTCCGCGAGGGAGCAGGTGACCACCAGGTGATGCGGGGTCTCCAGGAACGCCACGTCCACGGTCAGGGTGTCCGGGTCCGTCCAGCCCCCGCTCACCGCCGTGGGGACGGGCGCCCGCGGCCCGTCGTGGACGCGCCACCCCGCGCCGTCGAACCCCAGGTCCAGCCGGGACCCCTCCTCGGCCAGCGAGACGGTCCACCCGCCGGAGCCGTCCTCGGCCACCGTGACCCCCGTCAGGGTCGGCTGATCCGCGCAGGCGCCGTCTTCTGGGCCGAACTCCGCGCCCGACCAGGCGCCGGGGTCCGTGAGCGGCGCGGGCTTCGCCGTGAGGGGCGGCAGGGCGAGCCGGGACAGCCGCCGCTCCAGCGCGGCGTCCTCGTCCTCGCGGCCGGTCAGGGGCGCCTCGCCGAACGCGGGCAGCAGATGCTCCCACACCGCGTCCAGGACGGCCTGCATCCGCTCGGTCTCCGCCGTCGTGGCGATCACCACGTCATGCTCCGGCAGCACCAGGCAGAACTGCCCGAACGCCCCGTCGCCCCGGTACCCGTGCCGGGACATCCAGAACTGGAATCCGTACCCCCGCCGCCAGTCCGGCCCCGAGCCATTGGCCATGGCCTCCTCGGTCGCGATGTGCTCCCGCGTCGCCTCGGCGACCCAGGACTCCGGAAGCAGCCGCTCGCCCTCCCACGCGCCGCCCCGCAGATACAGCAGCCCCAGCCGGGCGATCGCGTCCGTGGCGGCGAACAGCCCGCTGAAGCCCAGGTCGCGCCCGGCCGGCACCTGCAGCCAGGCCGTCTCGCCGATGCCCAGCGGATCGAAGAGACGCGGCCGCAGATACTCCGTCAGCGACTGCCCGGTCACCCGCTGGACGATCGCGGCGAGGGTGTACGTGGCGGGCTGGTTGTAGGCGAAGGCGGTGCCCGGCGCGTGATCCGGCGGAATCCGCAGGAAGCCGCGCACGGGCTCCTCCGGGTCCCCGCCGAACGCCCGCTCCACGGTCTCCTCGGCATGTCCGCTGGCCATGGACGCGACATGGCGGACGAGCATGGCGCGGCTGCCCGGGTCGGTGATCTCCGCCTCGAACTCGGGGAAGTACGAGATCACGGGATCGTCGAGGTTCAGCAGCCCCTCGGCCGCGGCCAGCCCCGCCGCCGTGGAGGTGAAGCTCTTGCTGAGGGAGTAGAGCAGATGCGGCCGCTCGGCGGTGTACGGCGCCCACCAGCCGGAGGCGATGAGCCGGCCGTGACGCAGGATCATCAGACTGTGCGGCTCGATGTCCGGCGCGCCCTCGATGGCGTCGAGGAAGGCGTGGACGCCCCGCGCGTCCACGCCCTCGGCGGCGGGGGTGCTGGTGGGCAGCGGATGAGCAGTCATCAGACGGGTCCTCGGGGGTCAGTGATGGGCCGCGCCCACCCTCCCCGGCGGGGCCGCGCCTGTCCAGAGCGTTTTGTGCCGCGGCGCTCGCGGTGCGGGAGCGGGGCTCAGCCGCGGCCGGTGTCGATGACGCAGAAGCGGTTTCCGTCCGGGTCGGCCAGGACGATGAAATCGGCGTCCGGCGGATACAGCTCCCAGCGGACCCGCCGGGCCCCCAGCGACACCAGCCGCTTCACCTCGGCGGCCTGATCGGCCGCGTTCCCCGCGTAGAGATCCAGATGGACCCGTGGGCGCCCCTGGACCGGGGTATCGCTGCGGCCGAGCGACAGGCCCGTCCCGGCGCGGCCGTCCGGCGGCACCAGCACCACCCAGTCGTCCTCGATCTCCCCGCGCGGGACGTATCCCAGGGCCCGCGTCCAGAACGCGGCCGCGCGCCGGACGTCCGAGACCCCCAGTACCACGGAACCGATCGACAGCATGTACCCAGTCAAGCAGAGGGCGCGGCTGTCCCGGGCCGATGGCCCGTTGAGAGGATCGGCGGTGTTGAGAGGATCGGCGGTGACGGATCGGTGGTGATCCGCGAACGCACCAGACGCCGGAAGGACCGAACACCCCGTGAGCGACTCCGTGACCGACCGCGTGACCGACTCCGTGCTCGACGACGACGCCGTGCTGACGCGCACCGAGGGCCGCGCCGGACATCTCACCCTCAATCGGCCCCGCGCCCTCAACGCCCTGACCCATCCGATGGTGACCCGGATCGCCGAGGCCCTCACCGCCTGGGAGCGGGATCCGGGCGTCCGGGCCGTGGTGATCGACGGGGCGGGGGAGCGCGGGCTGTGCGCGGGCGGCGACATCCGCATGATCCATCGGGATGTGACCTCGGGCGGCGGCGCGGCCTCGAGGGCGTTCTGGCGCGACGAGTACACGCTCAACGCCCGGATCGCCCGCTACCCCAAGCCGTATGTGGCCCTGATGGACGGCATCGTGATGGGCGGGGGCGTCGGGGTCTCGGCCCACGGCAGCGTGCGGATCGTCACCGAGCGCTCCCGGGTGGCCATGCCCGAGACCACGATCGGCTTCGTCCCGGACGTCGGCGGCACCTATCTGCTGTCCCGCGCACCGGGCGAACTGGGGACGCATCTGGCGCTCACGGGCGCGTCGGTGGGCGCCGCCGACGCGCTGCGGTGCGGGCTGGCCGACCATGTCGTCCCGTCCGAGCTGCTGCCCGCGCTGACCCGGGACCTGGCCGCGGACCCGGTGCCGGACGTCCTTCCCCGGTACGCGGCGCAGGCCCCGGCCGGAACCCTGGACGACCAGCGGGAGTGGATCGACCACTGCTACGCGGCGGACACCGTCGAGGAGATCGTCGACCGGCTGATGGCCGTCGGGGAACCGGCGGCCAAGGAGACCGCCGAGACCCTTCTCGCCAAGTCCCCCTCGGCGCTGAAGGTCACGCTGGCCGCCGTGCGCCGGGCGCGGGAGCTCGACTCGCTGGAGCGCGTCCTGGAGCAGGAGTACCGCGTCTCGTGTGCGGCCCTGTCCCGTCCGGACTTCGTCGAGGGCGTCCGCGCCCAGGTGATCGACAAGGACCGCCGCCCCCGCTGGACCCCGGCCGCTCTCGCCGAGGTCACCGTCGCGGAGGTGGCCGGCTTCTTCGCACCGCCCGCCGAGGGTGACCTCCGCCTCGCCGACGTCCCGTAGCCGGACGCCCTGTCGGCGCCGGCGGACGAGAGCCGTCGACGCCGACGGGCGGACCACCGACGTCGGCACGACATGAATAGTGTGCCAAGCGGCACACCCCGGCGGTGTGACCCGGACCCGGAGCGGTGGGGAATCACCAGCTGCTCTTGGTCACCCCCGGGAGTTCGCCCGCGTGTGCCATTTCGCGCAGCCGGATGCGGGAGAGGCCGAAGGCGCGCAGGTGGCCGCGGGGGCGGCCGTCGATGGAGTCGCGGTTGCGTACGCGGGTGGCGCTGGCGTCGCGGGGCTGGCGGCGCAGTTCCCGCTGGGCGTCGAGGCGTTCCTGCTCCGGGGTCCGGGGGTCGGCGATGAGCGCCTTCAGTTCGGCGCGGCGCTTGGCGTAGCGCGCCACGATCACGCGTCGCCGCTCATTTTTGGCGATCTTGCTCTTCTTGGCCATCAGACCTTCCCTCCCCGGGCGCGGATACGGGCCACGGCCGCTTCGATGCCGATCACGTCGACGGTCCGGATGGCCTTGGTGCTGAGGGTGAGCCGGATGTGGCGGCCCTCGCTCGGCAGCCAGTAGCGCTTGTGCTGGATGTTGGGGTCGAACCGGCGCTTGGTGCGGCGGTGGGAGTGGGAGATGTGGTGCCCGAAGCCGGGCTGCCGGCCGGTGAGTTGGCAGTGGGCGGACATGGTTCCTCCGTTCGGTGGTGTGGTGTGGATGTCGCGGCAGCCTAGCAGCTAGATGAAAATGAAAACCACTACCGTGTATGCTGTGGCTCATGGCACGCAATGAACTACGCCCGATTATCAAAATGAGGTCCACCGCGGGCACCGGCTACACGTATGTGACCCGCAAGAACCGGCGGAACGACCCCGACCGGATGACCCTGCGCAAGTACGACCCGGTCGCCGGCCGCCACGTCGACTTCCGCGAGGAGCGCTGATCGCCATGAAGCCCGGAATTCACCCCGCGTACCGGCCCGTCGTCTTCCGCGACCGGTCCGCCGACTTCGCCTTCCTCACCCGCTCCACCGCCACCAGCGACAAGACGGTGGAATGGCAGGACGGCAACAGCTACCCGGTGATCGACGTGGAGATCTCCTCGGCGAGCCACACCTTCTACACCGGCAACCAGCGCGTCGTGGACACCGCGGGCCGCGTCGAGCGGTTCGAGCGGCGTTACGGACGCGGGCGGAGGGGCCGGTGATCGCGGACGAGAACCGGCTGGCCGTGGCGGTCGTGGGCGGACTGCACGCCGACGCCCGCCGCGCCGCCGTCGAGGAGATCCTGCGCACGGTGCCCGGCTCCGTGGCGCTGCACCACGACCTGTCCGCCGCCACCGACCGCGCCGTGCGCCGCACCGTGCGCGATGCCTCCGGGCCGCTCGGCGAGGGCGAGGCGCCGCTGGTGAACGACTGCGCGTGCTGTGCGCTGCGCGAGGACATGGTCCCCGAGCTGCTGCGGCTGGCCGCGGGCGGCGGGCACCGGCTCGCCGTTGTCGAACTGTGGGAGTCGGTCGAGCCCCAGGCCATGGCCGCCGTCATCGCGGCCGAGGGCGCGCCGCTGGAGCTGACCGGGGTGGCCACCGCGGTCGACCCGGCCCTGATGGTGCCGTACCTCGCCAACGGCGACGACCTCGCCGAGGCCGGTCTCGCCGCCGCCCCGACCGACCAGCGCACCATCGCGGACACCTTCGCCCGGCAGCTGGAGTATCCCACCGTGATCGCCGTGGCCGAGGACGAGTCGTCCGAGGAGTCCGCGGACGACGGTGACCTGGCCCTGCTCGCCCACCTCACCCCGGGCGCTCGGCACAAGCGGCTCGGCGAGGGGGTGTTGGGGCCCGCCCTTCTCCAGGGCTTCGACATCGCGGCGGCGGCCGCCCGTCAGCATCCGGCGTGCGCGCTGCTGCCGCAGGACGGCGACGACCACGGGGTGGCCACCCTCGTCTGGCGGCGCGAGCGGCCCTTCCACCCGGGGCGGCTCTACGCCGCGCTGGAGGACCTGACCTGCGCGGCCGCCCGCAGCCGGGGCCGTTTCTGGCTGGCGGACCGGGGCGAGACCCTGCTGTCGTGGGAGGCGGCGGGCGGGGCGCTGTGCGTGGAGTCGGCCGGGCCGTGGCTGGCCGCGCTGCCGGACGCCGCCTGGGAGATGGTCCCGGCCGAGCGGCGGGTCGCCGCCGCGCTCGACTGGCATCCCGACCACGGCGACCGCTGTCAGCACCTCACCTTCACCTCGCCCGGCCTCGACCGTGACGGGCTGCTGGCGCTGCTCGACTCGTGTCTGCTGACCGACGCCGAGTACGCGGCCGGGCCGGACGCCTGGCGCCGGCTGCCGCACGCCTTCGACGAACTGCTCGACCAGGTGTCCTGACCTGAGCACGGACACCGCACGTACCACGTAGACAAGGACCCGATGATGGCCCGACGCCTCGACCCCACCCGCCGGGACGCCCGGCGCAACCGTGTGAACCCGCTGGACAAGGCGGGGATCACCTATATCGATTACAAGGACACCGAGCTGCTGCGGAAGTTCGTCTCCGACCGCGGCAAGATACGCAGCCGCCGGGTGACCCGGGTGAGCGCGCGGCAGCAGCGGCAGCTGGCCCGCGCCATCAAGAACGCGCGGGAGATGGCGCTGTTGCCTTACGGGTCGCGTTAGGACGCTGGACCCTACGGGTTGCGCTGGGGACCCTGGAACCCGACAGGTGCACGGGTGCGCGTGTATGCACATAATGGCGTCATGGAGTCCCGTCACCACGGACGCTGGTCCCATCGGCGGCACCAGCTCGCGCATCTGCTGAAACCGCACTCCCATGAGTCGACGCAGAAGGTCGACTCCGCGCTGGAGTCCTCGGCCGAGGGCATGCGTGCCCTGTGGCTCTCCCTGGCCGTCCTGGGCGCCACGGCGGTGCTCCAGGCCGGGGTCGTCATGCTGTCCGGTTCGGTGGCGCTGCTGGGCGATACCGTCCACAACGCCGCCGACGCGCTCACCGCGGTGCCGCTCGGCGTGGCGTTCGTCCTGGGGCGCCGTGCGGCGAACCGCCGGTTCACCTACGGCTACGGCCGGGCGGAGGACCTGGCCGGGATCGTCATCGTCCTGACCATCGCCGCCTCGGCGGCCCTGGCCGCCTACGAGGCCGTGGACCGGCTGCTGCACCCGCGCGACATCTCCCATCCGGGCGTCGTCGCGGTCGCGGCGGTCCTCGGCTTCCTGGGCAACGAATGGGTGGCCCGCCACCGGATCCGGGTCGGGCGGCGGATCGGCTCGGCGGCCCTGGTCGCCGATGGACTGCATGCCCGCACCGACGGTTTCACCTCGCTGGCCGTGCTGGTGGGCGCGGGCGGTGTGGCGCTCGGCTGGCGGGCGGCCGATCCGCTCGTCGGCCTGGCCATCACCGCCGCGATCCTGCTCGTCCTCAAGGACGCGGCCCGCGAGGTGTTCCGGCGGCTGATGGACTCCGTCGACCCGGCGGTGGTCGACGCGGGCGAGGCCGCCCTGCGCGCGGTCCCCGGAGTGCTGCGCGTGACCGAACTCCGGATGCGCTGGATCGGCCACCGGCTGCGCGCCGAGGTCACGGTCGAGGTGGACGGCGGCCTGGAGCTGCGCGCGGCACACGATGTGGCGGTCGAGGCCGAACACGCCCTCCGCCATACGGTGCCCCGGCTGACCGCCGCCCTGGTGCACACCGATCCGGCTCCTGGGCCGGGCGCGCGGGACCCGCATCATCTGCTGGCGCATCACGGCGGGTGAGGAGCTCCGGCGACGCCGGGGGAGGGGTGCGGTGCGGTCGGTGTCCACCGCGCCCCGGCGCTCAGTCGTGCGGCGGGGCGCCGGTGACCATGTGGTCAGCGTGGTTGACGGCCTCGGTGACCAGTCGGCGCAGATGGCCGTCGTGCAGGGAGTACACCGAGCGGCGGCCCTCCTTGCGCACCTGGACCAGCCCGGCCAGCCGGAGCTTCGCCAGATGCTGGCTCACCGCCGGGCGGGCCGCCCCGCTGGCCTCGGTGAGGGTGTTGACATCGGCCTCGCCCCGGGCGAGGGACCAGACCAGATGCAGCCGGGTCGGGTCGGAGAGCAGCGAGAAGACATTGGCGGCCGTGGAGAACTGCGCGGCGCCGCTGTGGTGCGTATGCGACCGGGTCGCAGTTGAGGAGGGTTCGCTGACCGGCATGTCCCCATCGTAGAGCGGCGGGCCGAGAGGAGGACCCCGCTCGGCCCGCACGGCGCTCGGCGCTCGGCGGCCCGGCCGGGCGTGCCCGCGCCCCCGCCCGGCCGGCGCGGCGATGGTCGAAGCCCGTCACGTGGAACACCCGCAGACCTGTTGAGGTGTTGCTGTGGCTACGATGCCCCCATGGGACACGGAGCCGACGGTCGGACCATCCTGGTCGCGCATCTGGACGCGGACTCCGCCGCCATCACCACCACCCTGCAGGCCTTGGCCGCTCCCTCGCGGTTGATGATCACGGACCGGGGCTTAGGGGGTGGGCGATACGGCGAACAACCCGGCCGGGCCTGGGGAGTTGCGGCGCCGTCTGGGGGTCTTCGACGCGGTCGTGGTCGGTCTGGGGTCGATGATCGGCGCGGGCATCTTCGGGGCGCTGGCGCCCGCGGCGCGGGAGGCGGGGTCGGGGCTGCTGCTCGGCCTGGTGGCCGCCGGAGTGGTGGCGTACTGCAACGCCACCTCCTCCGCGCGGCTGGCCGCCCGCTATCCGCGCTCGGGCGGCACCTATGTCTACGGCCGTGAGCGGCTGGGCGACTTCTGGGGGTATCTGGCCGGCTGGGGGTTCGTGGTCGGCAAGACCGCCTCCTGCGCTGCGATGGCCCTGACCGTCGGCTCCTACGTCTGGCCCGACCACGCGTCCGCGGTGGCGGTGGCGGCCGTGGTGGCGCTGACGGCCATCAACTTCGTGGGGGTGCACAAGGCCGCCTGGCTGACCCGGGCCATCGTGGCCGTCGTACTCGCGGTGCTGGCCGCCGTGGTCGTCGCCCTCCTCACCTCCGGGGAGGCGGACGCGGCACGGTTGGAGATCGGCCGGGACGCCACCCTCGGCGGGGTGCTGCGCGCGGGCGGCCTGCTGTTCTTCGCCTTCGCCGGATACGCCCGTATCGCCACGCTCGGCGAGGAGGTCCGCGACCCGGCACGCACCATCCCCCGTGCCATTCCGCTCGCGCTCGGCATCACCCTGGCCGTCTACGCGGCGGTCGCGATCGCCGCGCTGACCGTGCTGGGCAGCGGCGGGCTGGCCGCGGCGGGCGCCCCGCTGGCCGAGGCCGTGCGCGCCGCCGGGCTCGCGTGGCTGGCGCCGGTGGTGCGGGCGGGCGCGGCGGTGGCCGCGCTCGGGTCGCTGCTCGCGCTGATCCTGGGCGTCTCCCGGACCACCCTGGCCATGGCCCGTGACCGGCACCTCCCGCCCGCGCTGGCCGCCGTGCACCCCCGGTTCGCGGTGCCGCACCGCGCCGAACTGGCCGTGGGCGCGGTGGTGGCGGTCCTGGCGGCGACGGCGGATCTGCGCGGTGCGATCGGGTTCTCCTCCTTCGGGGTGCTGGCGTACTACGCCGTCGCCAACGCCTCCGCCTGGACCCTCACCCCTGCCGAGGGCCGCCCCCCGCGGATCGTGCCGGGGCTCGGCCTGGCCGGCTGCCTGCTGCTGGCCTTCGCCCTGCCCGTCTCCTCGGTGGTCTCCGGCACGGCGGTGCTGGCCCTGGGCGCGGCGGCCTACGGCGTGCGGCGCGCGGTCACCAGGTAGGCGGCGCCGCCGCCGGTGTGCCGCTGGGCGGCTGCCCGTGCGTCCCCGCCGTCCGCTGTCGGTGACGATCACGGGCGGCGGCTCGGGCGTTCGGCCGGCCGGTTCGGGGTGTGCGCGGCGGATACGCCTGGGGGGCGCGGGGTGTTGACGGCGACCGCCGTGCGGCCATCACCGGCCCCGCCCGCGACTCCCACGCCGCCGCTTCCGGGGCCTGTCGCGCCTCCGGCGCGTGCGGCACCTCCGGCGCCTGCCGTCCCCCCAGTGCGTGCCGCGCCCCCGGTCTGCCGCGCTTCTGGTGCGTGCCGCGTCTCCAGTGCGTGCCGCGCCTCCAGCGCGTATCGCACCTTTAGCGCGCGCCACGCGCTCAGCGTGTGCCGCACCTCCGGCGTGTGCCACACCCCCGGCGCCTGGCGCACACCCCAGCGCGTGCCGCACCCCCCGTGCTTGCCGCAGCTGCAGCGCGTGCCGCACCCCGTCCCTGCCGCGCCCCCGGCGTCTACCGCACCCCCGGCGCCGCCGGGTCGCATCGACGGGCGGCCCCGTCATCAGTCATAGGTGACGATCTGCCTCTCGTCCCGCCGCAGGCCCTCGTCCGCGCGCTGTTCGTCCACGCGCCGGGCGGCCTCCTCGACCCACGGGGGCAGCGGGCGGCGTAGCCACAGTGCGGCCGGTAGCCGGGCGAGCAGGCCGCGCAGTGCGGCGCGCGCCACCGGGTCCCGGCCGCCCTCGGTGAGGAGTTCGGCGGTGCGGCGGGCCGCGAGGGGGAGGGGGCGGCGGAGCCAGCAGCCGATCAGCTCGTCGCGTCGCATCGCGGCGGTGCGCTCCTCGGACGGCGAGGGGGCCGGTTCGTGGTGGGCGACCACCTCGGGGCAGTACGAGACGCCCCAGCCCATCGCCGCGAGGTCGTAGGCGAGCAGGGTCTCCTCGCCGCCGGAGAGGACCAGCGGATGGAAGCCGCCCGCCTCCAGGAAGGCGCCGCGGCGTACCACGGCCGCACAGGCGAGGAAGTCGTACACCTCCGGTCCGGGAAGGTCCTCCGCGCGGCCGACGGGGGAGGCGGCGAGCGTGGTGTTCAGCGAATCGGGCCGCTCCGCCGGGCCGACCCGCAGCTGACCGGCCAGCGCGCCCAGCCGCGGATGGCCGTTCAGCAGGGTGGCGGCCCGTGCCAGGGCTCCGGGGTGCCACCAGGAGTCGTCGTCGCTGAAGGCCACATAGGGGGTGCCGATGGCGCGTACGCCGTCGTTGCGCGCAAGCGACCCGCGGTCGTCCCCCTGGGCCAGGACCCGTACTTGGGGATACCGTTCGGCGACCATGGCCCTGGTGTGGTCCGTCGAGCCGTTGTCCACGACCACGACCGGTGGCCGCTCCGGCAGGTCGGTGAGGTGGTCCAGAGCCGTGGCGAGACGTTCCGCGCGGTCGCGGGTGGCGACGACCACGCCGACGGCGGGGCCCGGCGCGTTCATGGGCCCCAGGTACCCGGCCAACCGGCCACTATGCGGTGCGCGGCCGGTTACGCAGTGCTCGGCGCGCCGACGCATGGCGTGATCTGCGTCATGCCGGAGCCCGTCAATGTGATCTATGTCATGTTAGACACCGCCGTTCCGCGGGTACGGTGCTGACATCTATCGCGTACAAGGAGCGGCGTCGTTTGTCCCTGGACCTGTCATCCGTCATCGCTGCGACCACGCAGTGGCTGATCAGGGCCTACCCGGCGGCTGACGGAGCGATGAACGCGGCGCTCGCCGAGGCCCAGGCGAGACAGGCCGTGACGCTGGCCACCCTGCTGCGCTACGCGACCCCCACCGACTGCCCCCTGGCGCCCCTCGCCGGGCCGGACGGCTCCTTCCGGCTGGACTGGCTCGTGGACGCGGAGCCGTACGAGATCAGCGGCCCCGACGGCGTCTGGCGCACCTGGGTGGACGAGGTCGTGGCGAGCTGGGCGGCGGCCCTGCTCACCTGCTCCACGCTGGCGTCCCAGGCCGTGGCGGCGCTCGGCCACTGTGAGCACGGCGGCGGATCCCCCGGGGAGTGGCGGCGGCTCACGGCCCCCGACGCGCTCGACTGCCGGGCCGCACCGCTGCTGCGCCATCCGGATCTGATGGCGCTCGTCGTGGACCTGCACCGTCCGCAGCTGGTGGAACGTCTGCGACGGCTGCACAGCGACGACCAGACGCCCACCAGCGCGGTCTGACCGCCACGCCCGCCACGACGGCGACGGCGGCCTTCACGGCGTCGCCAGCACCCCTTGCGCGTTCACGGTGACGCGCTCCCCGCGTGCGCAGTGGACGACCGTGGACGGGAAGTCCGGGCTCCGGCTCTCCTCCAGGAACGCGGAGAGCGGGGAGCTGAAGGCGGCGTAGTCGTCGTAGTGCACCGGCAGCACCCGCTCCGGCCGTACGGCCTTGACCAGACCGGCCCCCTGGAGCGCGTCCATGGTCACGATGAGCCCGCCCGGAAGCCGGGTGCCGCCCAGGTGGACCACCGCGAGATGCACCTCCGGGTAGCGCCGGGCGATCTCATGGATGCCCGGGAACATCAGCGTGTCGCCGGTGATGTAGACCCGCAGCCGAGGAGGCCGTCCGGGCTCGCCGAAGTCCAGCAGGCTTCCCATCACCGGTGGCAGCAGCTTCTGCCACCGGCCGGGGGCGTGTCTGCCCGGCAGCGCGGTGACCCGGACCTGGCTGTGATCCTTCACCAGGACCTGATCGTGCCAGGTGGGCAGCCCGGTCGCCCGGCTGAACCCATGGACGCCCTGCAGCCGCCGGGAGGCGTGCGGGGTGGTGATGATGGGCAGCGAGTGGTCCAGCCTTCGGCGTGCCACCCGGTCCCAGTGGTCGCCGTGCAGATGCGAGAGCACCACGGCGTCCAGGTCGGACGGTATGTCGGAGGCGGCCAGGGCGGGCTCGGTCAGCCGCCGGGACATCAGCCCCTTGCCCAGATAGGCGTACTGGCCCCGGTGCAGGAAGTTCGGGTCGGTGAGCAGTGTCAGCGTGCCGTAGCGGATGAGGAGGGTGGCGTTGCCGACGAAGAGGAACTCGGCGGCGCCGTCCGGCGGAGGCGTCATGGCCCGACCACCGCCTCTCGCGACTCCGTTCGGTCGCGGCTGAACATCGTGGCGGCCGCGCCGTCGTGCAGCGACTCCAGCAGCTCGCGCTGGAGCCGCGCCCGGTTCAGCAGCTCGGTCAGCCGGTCGGTGTCCAGCCGGGTGTCCTCGCCGGCCGCGGCCAGCAGCGAATGCCACAGCATCGCCTTGCCCTCCACGCCGATCCGCAGCGACTCCAGCTCGACGACCGAGCTGAGCCCGGCACGCCGCCGCAGGCGGCCGTTGGGCTTCAGCCGCGCCGCCTTCTCGCCCAGCCAGCCCCCGTAGACCTTGTAGCGGCGTACGGGCACCTCGAGGTCGGCCATGAGGGACAGGAGCGCCGCACGGTCCTCCATGATCTGTACGGCGAGGTCCTCCAGCTCACCGCCGAAGGGCGACCGCCGGTGCTCGCGGGCCGTGCGGCGGGCCAGCTCCATTCCGGCCGTCGCTCCGGCGAGGTGGTCGTTGAGGTAGATGCCGAGCATGCGGGGGGATGTCCTGGGCTCGCTCATGATCGTCCTTCCGGATGTCCCGGGAGTTCCGGACGCGGCGAGGTCGTATCAGTCCGCGCGCCCCACGGAGTGCCCAGCCCTGGCCGCCTCAACCAGTTCCCGGGGCCGCGTGGCCCCGGCCGGGCCGCGCGGCCTCAGCCGCTGTCTGGAACCGGCCGCCTGCCGCCCGCCGAACCACCCGCCGACGTCACATGCGGCACCGGATGACGCCGCCATGCCCGGTCGAGGGCGCGGTCCGCTGCCGGACGCCAGGCCGGGCGCGATCACCGTGGCGGGCGCACACCGCAGTCCTCACCGGGCCGGAAGGGCGCCCGTTGCGCCCCGGCGTGGCCCGGGGCGCGTGCGCGGGCGGTGGGATCCGCCGGGACCGGGCCGGGGCATGGTGTGCCGGACAGCGCGCATGCGCCCGAGCGGGGGGCTCAGGCCCCCACGACCCCGTCCACGCCCTCGCGCAGGAAGTCCGCGTGCCCGTTGTGGCGGCCGTACTCCAGCAGCACATGCACCAGCACCATCCGCAGCGACACCTCCTCCTCCCACCGGGGCTGATAGCCCACCAGGTCGAGCGATTCCGCCTCCCGCTCGATCCGGCGCGAGGTCTCGACCTCCGCCTCCCAGGCCGCGAACGCCTCGGCCCTGGACGACCCGCTCACGTCGTACGCCGCCTGGAAGTCGATCGTCGGCGCCCAGACCATCGGCGCGTCGGGGTCCTCGAACACCCGCCGGAACCAGGCCCGTTCCACCTCGGCCATGTGCCGCACCAGGCCCAGCAGGGTCAGCGTCGAGGGCGGCATCGACCGCTGCCGCAACTCCTCGTCGCCGAGCCCCTCGCACTTCATGGCGAGTGTCGCCCGCTGGTAGTCGAGGAAGGCGCGCAGGGTCGCGCGCTCGTCGCCGAGGTGGGGCGGCTCCGGGCGGCTGTCGGCGGTCATGGTGGTGCGTCCTCCTCGACGGCGGGTCCGATCGCCGGCTGGCGATGTGGCCCCATAGGACCACGGCCGTCGGGCCGCGGCCGCACCGGGGCAGGCCCAAACGCCGGGTGCGGGAGCGGACTTACCGGCCCGGGGTCCGCCCCGGGGCCGGGGACCGCCCCGGGGCCGGGGCGGCCGTCAGTCCTCGTCCTCCTCGTCCTCGAAGGCGTCGCCGATCTCGTCGACGACCTCCGCGGCGACCATTCCGCCGACGACGCCGACCGCGACACCCGCCGCGACGCCCCCGACGATCGCCGCGGTGCTCGGGCCGGAGCGCCGCCCGCCGTGATGGTGGTGGTCCCCATGGCCGTGGCCGTGGCCGTCGTGGTGGCCGTGGCCGGGCGCGCCGTACTCGCCGTGGCCGTAGGAGTCGTAGGGGCCGGACGAGCCGTACGCCGCGCGCCGCTCGACGAGGTGGCGGATCCAGGCGTCCACCTCGGTGTTCCAGTCGCGGTGCTCGACGCCCTCATGGCCGACGGTGAAGAGCGTGAGGGCGTCGTCCCCCGCGGAGAAGGGCCCGCCGCGCTTGTCGGCCTCCAGGACGACGTCCATACCGCCCGGGCTCGCCAGGAAGGTCACTTCGAGCTCGTTGATGGCGTGGGCGTACTGGGGGGCCGGGGTGAGCTCGATCTCCTGGTAGAACGGCAGCCGCTGCCCGGTGCCGCCGACATGGCCCAGCTCCAGATCGGCGGACTTGAAGCCGAAGCCGAGCTGGCCCAGCGCCTCCAGAACGGCCTCCTGGACCGGCAGCGGATCCACGGTCAGCTGGTCGAGGTCGCCCTTGTCCTTCGCGCCCGCGATCTCCAGCCCGGTGCGGACCCCGAGGATGATGCCCAGCGGCTGCCCGTACAGCTCGGTGATCGGCGTCTCCCAGGGGAGGTGGGCGGTGAACGGGAGGCTGCGCTGCTCGCCCTCGGCGAGCCGGAAGCCGCCGCCGACGGTGAAGCGGTCGAAGAGGACGACCCCTTCCCGCTCCTCCTCGCCGTGCTCGTCCTCCACCCGGGCCACCAGCTCCAGCGTGATCTGCTCGATCTCGAAGTCCGCCGTGCCGCCCCGGAGATGGACCTGACCGGTCAGCGGCCCGCCGGGGCGGACCGGGCCGGGGTCCAGCACCGTGTCCACGGTGGGCCCGCCGACACCGAGCGAGCCGAGCAGTCGTTTGAACACCATCGTGGCGTTCACTCCTTCGCTTTGCCTACTGCACGCGTGAGCGTGGGGGGTTACGGGCGCGTGCGGCGAAGGACGGCGGTCGCGCGACAACGGGCCATGGGCCGCGGAACGTTCGCGGCCCATCGCACGTTCTTGCCTGCGTCCGCCCTCCGCGCTTCTACACGCATGTAGAAGCATATGGGGTGTGCGCCTCCTGGGGATGACCATCTGCGCGCGTTGGCGGGGGAAGTCCGAAAATGATCACTCGACGGGCCGGGCGGAGTGCCGTTCGCGGGAGGCGTCTTCGCTCAGGGTGCGGGCCACCGTGTCCGCGAAGGCCCGGGCCAGCGGCGGCAGCGCGTCCCAGCGGCGTGCGGCCCAGCCGACCGGCAGCGGTGGCAGCGCCGGGATCGGGACGAGCCGCAGCGGCCCCTCGCCCCCGGGCACCGGCAGTCCCGGCAGTGCGGGCACCACGGCGCGCCCCAGGCCGAGTTCGGCCAGCAGCAGGGCCGTGTCCCAGTCGGCGACGCCGGTATCGGAGCCGGCCCGTATGCCCAGCTCGGCCAGGGCGGCGTGGAGGCGCCCGCCGGAGGTGGAGTTCGGCGGCAGCCGTAAGAGACGGATGTCGGCGAGGTCGGACACCTCCACATGCGACCGGGCCGCGAGCGGGTCCCCGGCCCGCATGGCGAGCACCCAGGGCAGCTCGGCCACGGGCCGCTGCTCGACACCGCGCACCGGGGCGCCGAGGGTGATCCAGGCCAGATCCAGCCGGCCGGCGATCAGGGCGTCGAGGCAGCCGCGGCTGGAACTCTCGGTCTGGAACTCCAGGTTCACGTTCGGATAGCGACGGCGGAAGGAGACGATCGCCTCGGCCATGAAGTGCCGCACGGTGGTGCTGCCGGTGGTGATCCGTACGGAGCCGCTCTCCCCGTGCACGAGGTCGCTCAGGCGGCGCAGCGCCAGATCGAGCCCGGCGATCCCGTCCGCGGCCGCCTCGCACAGAATGCGTCCGGCCGGGGTGGGTACGACACCGCGCGGCTGGCGCTCCAGCAGGCTGACGCCGGTCTCGCGCTCCAGCCGCTTCACCCGCTGGCTCACCGCCGACTGTGTGCAGGTCAGCTCCCGGGCGACGGCGCTGAGGCTGCCGGCGCGGCACACGGCCACGAACACCCGCAGATCATCCAGAGTCATAACCTCCAAGTTAGAGCTTGGAGTTGGCGAGCAATCCCCAGGATTGACTGGGGTGGCCGGTGGTCGCGACGATCGTTGTAGGGCTCAGGCGGCAACCCGTACGGCGCTCGCACGAGGATCCGGACCGGGTGCCGGTGCGGTACGGGTGCCGACCTGCCCAGCACCGAAAGGACCCGACCTGTGCCTGCTGCTCCCCCTCCTGCCGCCGCCGACCGGGCCGTCACACTGCTGCGCCGGCTCGGCGCCGCGCGCATCGCCCACCCCGGCGGCACCCTCCTCGCCCACCTCCAGCGCGTACGGGCCCGGCTCGCCGCCTGGGGAGCCCGTCCGGAACTCCAACTCGCCGGACTGTGCCACGCGTTCTACGGAACCGACGGCTTTCCCGTGACCCTGCTGCCCCTCGGGCGTCGCGGCGAGCTCGCGGCGGTGATCGGCGCGGAAGCCGAAGCCATCGTCTACCTCTACGCGAGCTGCGACCGCAAGGCCACGTGTCGGGCCCTCGGGGATGCCGATGTGGTCTTCCACGACCGCTTCACCGGCCGTGCGTACACCCCGGAACCGCGGCTGCTCCGGGACTTCGCCGAGCTGTCGGCCGCCAACGAACTCGACCTCGTCCGCCGGGACCCCGTGCTCCGGGAACGGCGTGGTCCCGAACTCCTCGCCCTGTTCACCCACTTCCGCCCGCTGCTCAGCCGGCCGGCCTGGCTGGACGGGCGCGCGGTCCTCGCACCGTCGCCCCTCGCGCACGACTGAGGACCTCGCACGCGACTGAGGCCCTCGCGCACGACGGAGCCCCTCGCGCACGACTGACGCGCTGGTCACCAGGCGTGCGGCCCGCGGGCGCGGGTGCGATAACGCCCGGAGCGCGGGACCGCAAAACGGCGCGCCGCATCGTTCACCTTTTCGGCTCGTTCTCGTCGCCCGCACGCTCCGGGCGGAATTTCGTGATCACGAATTGCCGGGAGTGTTCGCGCACGATAATAGCTTGGTCAACTTTGTGGAGACCGCAAAACGATCTAGTAATTCACCAGGAAAGAGATGACCGGATCAATGTCTTGACCGGAATCATGCCCGGCACGGAGACTCAAGGCGCACTCACGCATCAGGAGCCGCAAGCGACGTTCCGAATCCTGCGATACCGGTTTCGCGGGGGCGTGCGACCGGGGGAAGTGTAAGGAGAAAGTGTGCACACGGCGGGAAATCCGCGCGTGTGATCTTCACTTCCCCTCCTCATCTCTTGATGCGCGAAGAGAATGGAGGGGGAATGCCGACGCCCGCGGGCTATCCCGGTGTCTACATCGAAGAGCTTCCCAGCAGCGTCCGTACCATCGCCTCGGTCACCACCTCGGTGACCGCGTTCGTGGGCCACACCCGGCGGGGCCCGCTGAACACCCCGGTGCGCATCACCAGTTTCGCCGACTTCGAGCGCCGCTTCGGGGGGCTGACCTCGCAGAGCGCGGTCGGCTACGCGGTGCACCAGTTCTTCGGCAACGGCGGCACCGTGGCGGTCGTCGTCCGCGTGACCAAGGCCGGCACCGGCAAGGCCGCCTGCGTCACCCTCGACTCCACCGAGGGCCACAGCGCATGCCCCGTGCTGGAGGTGCACGCCAAGGAGCCCGGCCACTGGGGCTCGGGCCTGCGGCTGGCCATCGACTACGACACCCCGTGCCCGGAGGAGACCTTCAACCTCCATGTGCTCGACGCCCGGGGCACCTCCCGGGAGTCCTTCACCAACCTGTCCATGGACCCCGCCCACGGCCGCCACGCCGAGACCGTGATCAACGCCGGGTCCGCGCTGATCCGGGTCAAGGCCGTCGGCGAGGGCCGGCCGGACCCCTCCGGCACGGTCTCCAAGCCGTTCGCGGGCGAACTCCCCCATCTGGCGGTCGAGCTGACGGTCAAGATCGGCGAGGTGGAGCGCGCGTTCACCCTGTACGACCCGGACTGCGACGGCGAGGCTCCGTGCGACGTCACCGAGCTGGCCCTGCTCCTGGAGCGCAAGCTGCGCGCCCTGCCCGACGCGCCCGGCAAGCACGCCTTCGCGGGCACCGAGGTCACCGCCTTCGGCCGCCGCCTCCAGGTCGTCGCCGGCTCCATCGACCCCGACGACGTGGTGCGCTTCCTGGGCGAATGCGCCAATGACCTCGGCCTGGAGGCATCGGTCAACCCGCCCGTCTTCCCGCTGTCCGGCGGCGAGGACGGCGCCCCGCCCGGCCCCCGCGACCTCATCGGCAGCGAGGCGGACAAGACCGGCCTGCAGGCGCTGCGCGACATCGAGGACGTCAACCTGCTCTCGCTGCCCGAGCTCGCCGGGTACGAGTCCGTCGGCGACATGGTCACCGTGCTGTCGGCGGCCGACCGGCTCTGCCGGGAGCGGCGGATCTTCCTGCTCGTCGACGCGCCCTCCGCCTGGGGCAGCGTGGACGCGGCCCGCGCCGGGATCGGCGCCTTCGAGCCGGTCCGCAGCGACCACGCCGCGCTGTACTTCCCGCAGCTGCGGCTCACCGACCCGCTCACCGGGCGGCTGCGGGCCTTCCCGCCCTCCGGGGCGCTCGCGGGCGTCATCGCCCGTACGGACGGCGAGCGCGGGGTGTGGAAGGCACCGGCCGGGACCGAGGCGCGGCTGGCCGGGGTCTACTCGCTCGGCGTCCAGCTCACCGACCGCGAGAACGGACTGCTCAACCCGCTGGGCATCAACTGCCTGCGCACCTTCCCGGTGGTCGGCCCGCTGGTCTGGGGCGCCCGCACGCTGCGGGGCGCCGACGCGCTCGACAGCGAATGGAAGTACGTCCCGGTACGGCGGCTGGCGCTGCATATCGAGGAGAGCCTGCGTCGCGGACTGCAATGGGTCGTTTTCGAACCCAATACCGAGCAGTTGTGGCAGCAGATCCGGCTGAACGCATCCGGCTATCTGCACACGCTGTTCGAGAAGGGCGCGTTCAAGGGCGGCACTCCGCGTCAGGCGTACTTCGTCAAGTGCGACAAGGACACGACGACGGACGAGGACATCGCCAACGGCCTCGTGAATGTCGTGGTCGGTATTGCGCCGGTCAAGCCCGCGGAGTTCGTGATCGTCAAGATCCAGCAGATGGCCGGACAGTTCGAGATTTAGGAATGTGATGGCTGAGTTCCAGGTCAACGCCCATCGCTTCGACCCGTACAAGAACTTTAAGTTTCTGGTCCTCTGGGACGGTCGTACGGTCGCGGGCATCAGCAAAATCAGTCCGCTGAAGCGCACCACCGAGGTCGTCAAGCACCGCAACGGCGGCGACCCCAGCTCGCCCCGCAAGTCCCCGGGCCGCTCCGAGTTCGAGGGGATCACCCTGGAGCGCGGCGTGACCCATGACCCCGAGTTCGACCGCTGGGCCAACAAGGTCTGGCAGGTCGGCGCGGGGCTCGGCTCCGAGGTCTCGCTCGCCGACTTCCGCAAGGACATCGTCATCCAGGTCCTCAACGAGGCCGGACAGGTCGCCGTCTCGCACAAGCTCTACCGGACCTGGCCGAGCGAGTACCAGGTGCTCGGCGAGCTGGACGCCAACGCCAACGCGGTCGCGATCCAGAGCCTGAAGCTGGAGTGCGAGGGCTGGGAGCGGGACTACGAGGTGCCGGAGCCGGAAGAGCCCTCGTTCACCCACCCCGCGTAGGCGGGGGACGGGGCGCGGGACGGCGGACGGGAGCGGCTACGGCGCTGTTGGGGCTGTGGCGCGGCGGCGGCCGTCATCGGGACGACGGTCATCGCGACGCGACGGCGGCGGTGTCATCGTGACGGCGACGGTCATCGTGACGGCGCCGGTCGCGGGTACGGGGAACGGTACGTTACGGGGAGCGGACGGCCTGAGAGATGGGGAACACGGGGCCCGCGGAGCTGCTGGCCATCTGGGAGTCGGGGCTGGCGCACCACGGCCCCGGCCGCGCCCTGCTGCTGCACCGGGCGGCCCGCCCGGAGTCCGCCGCGGACGAACTGCTGTCGCTGCCGGTGGGCGAGCGCGAGGCGGACCTGTACGCCCTGCGGCGCGCGCTCTTCGGCGAGCGGATGCAGATCCGGGCCGAATGCGGCGCGTGTGGCGAGGCCATGGAGTTCGACCTCGACGCCCGCGACCTGGGGGTGCGCCCACGGGAGCGGGACGGGCCGCTCCGGGTGGAGGAGGGTGAGTGGACGGTCGAGTTCCGGCTGCCCACCGTCGCCGACCTCGAAGCGGCCGCGCAGGCGGCGCCCGGAACGGGCGGGCGTGTGGCGGGTGGAGCGGGCGGGCCTGCGGAGGGCCATGCGGGCGGGCGTGTGGCGGGCGACGTGGGTGGTCGTGCGGCGTCCGGACCGGGCGGGGCCGGGGACGGTCTCCTGGGTGAGGACGTGGGCGTGGGCGGGCCGGTGGCCGCGGGCGGTGGCGAGGCCGCCGATGCGTTCACGGCCGCGGCCCGCGCCCGGCGGGCCCTGCTCGCCCGCTGCCTCGTCTCCGTACACCGTGCGGGGCAGCCCGTCCCGGCCGACCGCCTCCCGGTGGCCGAACTGCCCGAGCCGGTGCAGCGAAAGCTCGCCGAGGCCGCCGAACGCGCCGACCCCGCGGCCGATGTGACGCTCAACGTCGCCTGCCCTGAATGCGGTGAGGCCACCCGGGCCGAGCTGGATATCGCCTCCTACCTGTGGGCCGAACTCGACCACTGGGCACGGGACCTGCTCCTCGATGTCCACCTGCTCGCCACCGCATACGGCTGGAGCGAGCCTCAGATCCTGGCGCTCAGCCCGCTGCGGCGCCGCTACTACCTGGAGCTGTGCGCAGATGGCTGACTTCTTCGACCGGCTGCTCGCGCGGCACGCCCCCGTGCCCGCGCCCGGGTCGGCGGCGGGCGGTGGCGCCGGCGACCGCCCGGTCCGGGCCCGGCCGCGGCTGCCAGGACCGTACGAGCGGATCGAGGCGCTGGGGGGAGATCGGCCGCTGCCGGGGGAGTCCGCGTCCACTCGGGTGGCCCCGCCACCGGCGGCCGACCGCCACCAGGAGGTGGTCCGGCACGAGCGCGAGGTCAGGACCGACCGGCACACCGTCATACGCGCCGAGCCCACACCGTACGAGGACGTGGAGCGGTACGCCGAACCCCCGGCCCCGGCACCGCTGTTGCTCCCCAGCACACAGATCACCGTCAGGCCGCAACCGGCCGCCCCCGACACCCCGGCCACCCGGCGGGGCGACACGGCCGCCCCGGCACCCGACGCCGCACCGGCCGCCGCCGGGCCCCGGCCCGGCCCGCCGTCCGGGGGCCTGTGGCCCGCGGCGGCCGCCGCGCCGCTGCCGCCCCGCGCGGCCGACGCAGCCATGGGCCGGGATGCCGCGCGGGTCCCCGCCGGGCGGCGCCGCGGCCGAGCCGCCCAGCGCACGGTGCATGTCCAGATCGGGCGGCTGGAGGTCACCGCCGCCGCCCCGCCCGGCGCCGACCGCGCCGCGGCCGCCCGCCCCGGACCGACGGGACGGCGCGCACCCGCGCTGAGCCTGGACGACTACCTGGCGCGCGGCGAGAGGAGGGACTGACACGATGAGCAACGGACTCGCGTTCGCGACCGTCACCCAGGCCCTCGCGCTGCTGATCGCGAACAATCTGCGGCCCGAGATCGACATCGCGGTCACGGTGGACACCCGTAGGCCCCCCACGGAGCCGCCCACCGAACCGACCATCAACATCTTCCTCTACCAGGTCACCCCGAACGCCTCCCTGCGCTCCACCGACCTGCCCACCCGGGCCTCGGACGGCACGCTGCTCAAGCGACCGGCCGCGGCGATGGATCTGCACTACCTGATCAGCGCGTACGGGGAGGAGTCCGAGCTGGTCGGGCAGCGCCTGATCGGCAGCGTGGTGCGCACCCTGCACGAGATACCGATCCTGCCCAAGGACGTGATCGAGGAGGCCGCCCGGCGCTCGTATCTGACGGGCAGCGACCTGGCCGATTCGCTGCAGCGGGTGCGCTTCACACCGACGCAGATGGACGTGGACGAGACCTCCAAGCTCTGGGGGATGCTCTACCAGACCCCGTATGTGCTGTCGGTCTGCTACCAGGGCTCGTTGGTCCTGATCGAGGGGCGCGAGCAGCCGGTCCCGGCGAAGCCGGTGGAACGGCCCACGGTGCGGGTGCTGCCCTTCGGCGCGCCGGGAGCGCCGGAGCCGCCCTCCCTGCCGGGGGCCGAGCCGGAGCGACCCGAGGAGCCCGCCCGGGCGGAGGCGGCGGCGGAGGAGGACGAGACCTCGGCCCCCGCCAAGCCCGCCAAGAAGCGTTCCGCCGCGGCGAAGACGGCCGCTGCCAAGACGCCCGCCGCCAAGACCGCCGCTGCCAAGACGGCCAAGGCCGCCGCCACCAAGTCGGCCGCGACCAAGACCACCAAGACCGCCGCCGCCAAGTCGGCCGCCTCGCCCGCCCGTACGCGCAAGGCCACGCCCCGGCGCCGCGGCGGGCGCTCCGAGGACACGGAGAGCTGAGGCGCGTGATGGGGGAGAAGGGGGTGGACGACAGCATGGGTACGCGGGACGGCCGCACATCGGCGGCCGCCGATGCCATCGCGGACGGTGACGGCGTCGCGGGCGGGGACGCCATCGCGGGTGGGGGCGCCAACGAGGGCGGGGACTCCGTCGCGGGTGGGGATGCCGTCACGCGTGGGAACGCCATCGCGGCCGAGGACGGCCAGGCCCTGGCCGCCGCCGTCCAGGCCGTGCTGGCCCGCGTCGACGCCCACGCGCGCCGCGCCACCTCCAACGGCTCCGGGCCCACCGCCTCCTCCTCCGGCGGCGCCGCCGCATCCCGAGATGCCGCCACCACCGCCCCCGCCGACGACGGCCATACGTCCCAACGGACCAGGTCCCAGGCGACGACCACCGGGCCCGCACCCAACGGCTCCCGTTCCGGCAGGAGTCGTACGCACAGCCCCTCCGCGGCCTCGGACGACGCCCCCGCCACCGCCGCCCAGCCGCCCCCCACCGGAGCCCGCGAGCGGCACACCGCCACCCACCCCGCCCCCACTCCGCAGGCGATCTCCGGCCCCGCCACCCTCGACGCGCTCGTGGCCTGCTTCGGCCTCAGTACCTTCGAGCGCCAGCTCGTCCTGCTGGCGGCGGCCGCCGAACTGGACCCCACCGCCGCCGCGCGGTGCGGCGCCGCCAGCGGCGACCCGACCCGTACGTACCCCACCTTCTCGCTCGCCCTCGCCGCCCTCGACGAGCCGCACTGGAGCGCGCTCACCCCCGTGTCCCCGCTCCGCCGCTGGCGCCTGATGGAGCTGGACGACGAGACCCGGCTCACCACCTCCCGGCTGCGGATCGACGAGCGCATCCTGCACTTCCTGGCCGGATCGCCCTACCTCGACGCCCGATTGCACGGACTGCTGCGCCGTGCGCAGGCCCCGCGGACCCTGCCCGCCTCCTACGGCCGGGCGGCGGACCGGGTGGCCGCGGGCTGGAACGAGTCCCGCCCGGAGGCCCCGCTGCGCGTCGAACTCGTCGGCGGCGACCTCACCACCCGTACCGACATCGCCGCCACGGCCGCCCGCCGTACCGGACTCGCCCTGTACGTCATGGCCTCGGACGACGTCCCCACCGACGCGGCCGAGCGCGACCGGCTCGCCCGCCTCTGGCAGCGCGAGGCCGTGCTGTTGCCCGCGGCACTCCTGCTGGAGGTCGGTGAGATGGACCGGGAACAGACGGCCGCCACCGACGCGTTCATCGCCGCCGCGGCCGTGCCCCTCGTCGTCTCCAGCCCGGACCCGCGCCCGACCGGCCGCCCGCGCGGTGAGCGCGTCACCGTGCCCGGGCTGGACGACGCCGAACAACTCGCCCTCTGGGCCGACGCCTTCGCCGACGTCCCGCGGATCCAGGAGCGCCATCTGCGGTCGCTGGTCGCCCAGTTCCAGCTGCCGCCGCATGTCATCCGCTCCGCGGCCGCCGCCGTACGCCGTGACCTCCCCGACGCGGACACGGGCGCAAACACGGGCGCGGAAACGGGCGCTGACACGGACGCGCTCGACCCCGCCGAACTCGTCTGGCGGGCCGGGCTCATCGAGGCGCGCATCGGTCTGGACGAGCTGGGCCGGCGGATCGAACCCGAGGCCGCCTGGGACGATCTGGTGCTCGCCGAGCACCAGTCGCGGATCCTGCGCGAGGTCGTCGCCCATGTGCGGCAGCGCGCCACCGTCCACCAGGAGTGGGGCTTCGCCGCGACACTCCGCCGGGGCCTCGGCGTCACCGCCCTCTTCGCGGGCGGCTCCGGCACCGGCAAGACCCTCGCCGCCGAGGTGATGGCCAAGGAGCTGGGCCTGGACCTCTTCATCATCGACCTCTCCCAAGTGGTCAGCAAATACATCGGCGAGACGGAGAAGAACCTGCGCAAGGTCTTCGACGCCGCCGAGCGCGGAGGCGCACTGCTCCTCTTCGACGAGGCCGACGCGCTGTTCGGCAAGCGCAGCGAGGTCAAGGACAGCCACGACCGATACGCCAACCTGGAGGTCAGCTATCTGCTGATGCGCATGGAGGCGTATCGCGGCCTGGCCATCCTCACCACCAACATGAAGAAGGCCCTCGACCCGGCCTTCATGCGCCGGATCCGCTTCGTCGTCGACTTCCCCTTCCCCGGCGAGAGCGAGCGCGCCGAGATCTGGCGCCGGGTGCTCCCCGCCCGGGCGCCGATGAAGGACATCGACCCCCAGCGCCTCGCCCAACTCACCGTGGCGGGCGGCTCGATCCGCAACATCGCGCTCTCGGGCGCCTTCCTCGCCGCGGAGGAGGGCGACCGCCTCCAGATGCGCCACATGCTCGCGGCGGCACGCACCGAGTACCAGAAGCTGGACCGTTCGCTCACGCCCTCGGAGGTCCACGGATGGGTCTGAACGAGCAACCGCGTGCGGTCCGGGTGGACATCGGCGAGCTGACGCTGTCCGGCTTCGGCGCCGGGATCGACCCGGACCGGGTCTCGGCGGCGTTCCAGACCGAGCTGACCCGCCTCGTACAGGAACGTGGCGTACCGCTGGCGGCGGCCGGGGAGGGCACGGCCATCGAGGCCCTGTCCGAGCTGCCCCCGCTCCCCGCCACCACCTCCCCGGCGCGGCTGGGCGAGGCCCTGGCCCGGGCCGTGCATGCGGGCCTGTCCGGAAGGGGGCGGGAGGGGACATGAGCAACACACCGTCCGCCACCCAGGACGACCGCGCGTCCCAGTCCGCCAAGCGCCGCAAGCGCAAGGAGCGGACCGGCAAGGCCCGTGCGCCCGAGCCCAAGGACATCGTCAGCGGCGCGGGACAGCCCCTCGACCCGAGCGTCCGGCGCGACCTCGAGGAACAGCTCGGCCACGACCTCGGCCAGGTCCGCCTGCACACCGACCGCGACGCCGGCCATCTCACCGAACTGCTGGGCGCGGACGCGGTGGCGGTCGGCCAGGACATCTTCTTCCGTGAGAACACCTACCGCCCCGGCACGACGGAAGGCCAACGGCTCCTCGCCCACGAACTGCTGCACACCGTCCAGAACCCCCACGGCCTCGGCACCCTGCGCGCGGGCCGCGACCTGGGCGCGGTGAGCCTGCCGCAGGACGCGATGGAGCGCGAGGCGGAGGGCACGGCGCGGGAGCTGGTCCGCGGCGGGCAACCGGTTGCGGACGTGGCGCCGCGGGAGTCCGCGACCCCGGGCTGGCTCCGCTACGCCACGGTCGACGCCGACCGCAACCGCATGGAGAAACTGGACCCGGCGACGCTGGTGGACCGTCTCGCCAATGGGGTGATCCGCTCCCTGCGCGGCGACCCCGAGGACCGCTCCAAGCGCACCCGTATGCAACTGGCGCGAATGCCGGACGAGGTGCAAGATGCCGTCCTCGACCGCCTGGAGACCAGGCTCCTCAGCTCGGAGCACGAGCGGGTGCTCGACTTCGTCGACGAGATCGAGGCGGACGACGATCTGGAGCGGGAGTCGCTGGCCGCCCCGGACGTCGAGCCGGATCCGGTCGCGGAGCTGCTGTTCGAGCGTGAGAGGGAGCGGGGGAGGGCGGAGGAGCGCCGCGAGGAGGACCGGCGCCCCGCGCCCGCGCCGGGTCCGGAGAAGGACGAGCCCGCGGGGGAGGGCGCGCCGGGCAGTACGCCGCGGAACGGTGGGGGCACACCCGAGCGGGAGGGCCGGGGCGGGAGCCAGGAGCAGAGGCCGGGCGCCGAGGCGGGGCGGGAGGGCGGAAGTCCCGCGTCGGGTGGGAAGTCCGGCGGTTCGGCCTCGGGGGCACCCGCCGCCGCGCCCTCGTCCCAGCAGCCGTCGTCGTCCTCTTCCTCGTCCTCGGGCGGGAAGCCGGAAGGCGGGCAGCAGGGTGGCGAGAAGAAGGCCGAGGGCTCCGAGAAGGGGAAGCAAGGGAAGGCGGGGGAGGGCAAGGAAGGCCAGGAGCAGCAGGGCGTCGCGACGCCGAGCAAGGAGGAGTCGGCGGCCAAGAACCGTCCGGGCGCGGCCGACGCGCTCGTGGCGGGTCAGCAGCTGAAGCAGCGGGACAAGCGGGGCGCGGAGAAACCCACCGGTTCGCCGACGGTGTCCGGCAAGGACACCCAGTCGCCCGGCGCGTTCTCCACCCTCGACGGCATGCGTGGCCAGGATCTGGACGGCCCGGAGGAGCAGGCCGAGGGGGATCCATTCGGCTCGGGCAGCGAGTCGGAGGTCGAGGTCGGGGGCGGGGAGAAGAGCGCCTGGGACATCAAGCTCCAGCCGGAGGACTTCCTGCCCGAGCAGGACCTCGATGTGTCCGGCGTACCGACCGCGGACACGCTCGACCCCTCCTCGTCCGCCACCCCTCCCGCCCCGTCGTTCCCCGCCCCACCGGTGACCAAGGCCGACAAGGTGCAGGCCGAACGGGACGCGGAGGACGCCGAGGACGAGGCGGCGGACGCCGAACCCGACGAGGACGCCTTGGACTCGGGCGCCGAGGCCGAGCCGTCGGCGGAGGCGGACGACGGCGCGGCGGCAGGCGGCGGGCTTGGCGCACTCGCCGTGGAGCAGGCCGCCGAGAGCCGACCGGGACCTGCCCTGACACGCGACCCGAAGAGCGGCGCCGATCCCAAGGACGGGCCCGTCGTCGCCCAGACGACGGTGCAGGAGGCCGCGGGCAGGTCGGAGGACGGCAGCGAAGCCACGGAACAGGCCGCGAAGGAGGAGAAGGGCACCTCCGCGGGGGGTGAGGCGTCCGGCGGTGCGCAGGAGAAGGCGTCCCAGCAGGCGGTGGGCGGCCAGGCGGCGCAGGAGCCCGCGGCCAAGGCGGAGCAGAAGAAGGCGGACGCGGAGCCGGCGGCCAAGAGCGAGCCCACGGCGGACGCCAAGTCCCCCTCACCCGCGAGGGACACCCAGGTCACGGGCGGCTCCAACGCGGATACGCCCGGCGGGGCGAGCAGCGGGGCGCAGAGCGAGCAGGGCACGCCGGCGGAGCGTACGGAGGCCCCGGCGGCGGAGGCCGCACCGCCCGCCCCGGAACCGAAGAAGTCCGCCGACCCTGCACCCTCGCCACCGAAGGAGACGCCGGCACCCAAGTCCGCGTCAGGAGCGAAGCCCACAGCGCCCAAGTCGGTCCCGGTCGCCAAGACACCGCGCGGCGGTGGTGGCGGTGGCGGAGCTGGTGGCGGCGGTGGCAAGGCGTCAGCCCCGGCCAAGGGCAAGAAGAAGGACTCGGGCCCGGCCCCGAACCTCTCCCAGGTGTCCCCGGAAGCGGGCCTGTCCACCGCCTCCAGGCTCAAGCCGCATGTGGCGCTGCAGGCCATGACCGGTGTGAGCGGCTCGGTGGACCGCACCGTCGGCGACGAACACAAGGCGCTCGCCGCCGCCCCGCCCTCGATGCAGCGCCCGGCGGGCGCCCCGCAGACCCTCCAGGGCAAACCGGCAACCGACGCCGCGGCCCAGTACTCGCAGGATCCGGCCCAGAAGTCCGAGGCGCCGGAGAAGGAAGATGCCGAGGTCACGGGCGCGAAGGAGCCAGAGGGGCAGATCGAGGCGGAGAAGGCCGAGGAGCCCGGCGGCTGGGACACCTTCAAGATGGCGCTGGGCTTCATCGGCGGCAAGATCGTGAACGGGGTCGCGAGCCTCTTCGGCGCCGACAAACCCGTAGTGGACCCGCAGGAGTTGGCCGCGAAGTTCGCCGGGCTGCCGACCAAGGACGAAGCGCTCAAGCAGGCCCAGGCGGGCAACGCGCCGGGCGTGCAGATGCGGGGCGACGCCGACCGGACGGCCGGTGAGCAGGGCTCCGCAGTCGACACCAAGGGCCAGGAGACCGTCGCGACGGGCCGCGACGACGCGGGCCGTGGGATGGGCGAGGACCAGGTCTATCCCGACGCGCCCAAGGAGCAGATGTCCGCCAAGGTGCCCGGGCAGGGAGGCGGCGGGGGCGGCGGTGCGCCCGGCGGCGGCGCGGCGACGGGGGCCGTCCCTCCCGAGGCCGCGTCGGAAGTGGCCGAGCACGAACGCGGACCGCAGTTCCAGGCGGCGTTCACCGACGGCCAGAAGGGCATGTCCGAGGGGCGGCAGACCAAGGACCGTGACTTCCGGGACGGTCAGCAGAAGCACAAACAGCAGGTCGACGCCGAGGTCGCGGGCAATACGAAGAGCCAGGCGAGCGAGCGCGAGAAGGCGATGACGGAGGTCACCGCCAAGCGCGCGGACTGGCGCACGGAGCAGGACAAGGAGCTCCAGTCGCTCGGCGACAAGAAGACCGAGCGCCACGAGAAGATCCGTAGGGACGTCAAGGACAAGGAAGAGCAGACCGACAAGGACGTCGACAAGGAGAAGGACGACAGCGACAAGAAGATCAAGGACAAGGGCGACCAGGCCGAGCGGGACGCCGAGAAGAAGCGCGACGACAGCGTCCAGGAGTCGGGCAACTGGATCTCGAAAGCCTTTGAATGGATCAAGAACAAGGTCATCGAGATCAAGAACGCGATCGTCCGTGTCATCCGGGAGGCGCGGGACGCGGTCGTCAACTTCATCAAGAACTTCAAGGAGACCGTCGAGCGCTGGATCAACGACGCCCGCAAGGCGATCGTCGACGCGATCAAGAACTTCATCAATGACCTGATCGAGTTCGCCAAGGCGATGGTGCGGGCCGTCATCGACCTTGCCAAGCGCATCCGGAACTTCATCACCGGCCTGATCAACGCCGCGATCGCCCTCGTCAACAAGCTCGCCACGATGCTCAAGCAGGCCATCACCGACCTGCTGAACGCCCTCGGCAAGCTGCTGAGCAGCATCCTGGACGTCCTCAAGAAGATGCTGATGGACGTCATCAAGGCCGTCGTGGACGCGGTCAAGGCGGTCCTGGACTTCGCCTCCAAGCTGCTGGGCGCGCTCGGCGACTTCATGCTCATCGCGGTCGACTTCCTCACCGACCCTGGCGGGTGGCTGAGCGGCGCGAAGAATTCGGCCGTGGACGGTGCGAAGAACCACCTCTTCCGCGAGGTGAAGTCGGCCGTCAAGGAGTGGTTCCAGTCCAAGATCCAGGAGATTATCGGCGTCCCGAAGGCGATCCTGGACAAGCTGTTCAAGGGCGGCTTCACGCTGGAGCAGATCGTCAAGGAGACGTGGGACGCGATCGTCCCCCAACTGCCGTTGATCATCGGCGAGATCGTCATCACGAAGGTCATCGCCAAGCTGATCCCGGGGGCGGGCTGGGTGATGGCCGTCATCGACGCCATCCGCACGGCCATCGGCGCGCTCGGCGCGATCCTGCGCGCGGTGGGCGCGGTCCTCGACTGGCTGAAGCTCGTCCGCATGGGCGGCGCGGGAATCCTCTTCGCGAAGGCCGTCGCGGCGGGCATTGTGGCGCTTCTCGAATTGGCCTACCAGGCGCTGCTGTCGGGGATCGGCAAGTACGTCGCGAAGGTGGGCCGGCGCTTCAGGGCCATCGCGGCGAAGCTGGGGCAGGGCAAGGGCGGCAAGGGTGGGGCGGGGGGCAAGGGCGGTGCGGACGAGGGGGCGGGTAAGCCCGGCAACCAGAAAACCCAAGAGCCGCCCCCGCCCGGGACGACCACCCCCACAACGCGCCCGACGGCAACCACCACGAAGCCGAAGCCCGACACGAGGCCGGACCCCAAGAAGCCCACAACGCAGCCGCAGACCAAGCCCACCCGGCCGGAAACCCCTGGCAGGCCGAAGCCAACATCGGAGACCAAGACCCCGGCCTCCACCACGAAGGACAAGAACGGCAAACCCAAGCCCACCGAAGACCGCCCGGACACCCGGCCGACCCCCTCCCCGAAACCCAAGCCCAAGCCGGAACCCCCGGCCAAGCCGAAGCCCGAGCCGCAGCCGAAGCCCAACCCCAAGGACGACAAAACCCCGGGCACCCCCAAGGACGACAAGGGCCCCGAGGACAGGCCGAAGAACGACGACACGTCCTCGCCCAAGGACACCAAGGATCCCAAGGACCAGGACCCGACCAAGCCCAAGCCCGACAAGGACGACCCCAAGAAACCCAAGCCCGACAAGGACGGCGACAAGCCCGGCGCCCGAAAGCCCAAACCCGACAAGGACGGCCCCGGCAGGCGGCCGAGGAAGAAGGGCCCCGACAAGCGCAAGCCCCATCCCGGCAAGAGCGGCCCGGGCCGGCCCAAGTCCAAGCCGCACAAGCAGCGACAGAAGAAAGATGAGGAATCGCCCGCCGCAAAGATGGCGCGATTGACGCTCATCGTCCAACGACTTCGACGCATCCTGCGTCCCAAGTTGCGGCGAGGAATTCCTCGACTCATTCACATGGCAATGCTTGCAGGGCTGCGGCTGCACTTCAGACTTACGAGCCTGCAACGCGCGGGAGGAAAAGAATTCACCGACGTCGCAACCTTGAATCCGACGCTTCCCGTAACCCCAGGAGAATATTCAGCCGACGATGAAGATGATTACATAGAAATCCCGGCCGATCCATCTCTGCCAAAGACGAAGATCCCAAATTTTGCCGACAATAAGTTGGCGCGGAACTTCAAAGCCGAGTACATCAACAAAGCATTCGTCGGCACTCACGGTGAGGAATCAACTGAAGCAGAGTTGGCAACAGAACCCATCGGCTTCAGGCATTTAAACAAATACGACTTCAATACCGATAGGCGAAACCTCTGGGTTCGCATGCACCTATTGACGAAGCGACTGGGAGGGCCTGCGAAGGGTTCTAACCTGATACCAGCGCGACGCGGCGTCAATACCAGGTTCAAGTGGGATGTCGAGCGGTACCCAGAGAATTGGGTGAGGTCCGGGGATAAGAAGCCGGTGTGGTACAAGGTGGATCTCAACTACCATGCCGGTAGCATTATCGGATTCCCGAGTCACCTACGAACAGAGTGGGGGATATACGAGCCGAATCGCGAGCGCGGCACATGGGAAGAGAAACCCGCTCCAGCCGGACTTCCATCCAGTAAGTCAAATTCCACTCTAGAAAAGCCGCCGGTGCCGAATCCGTCAAACAGGGCCTTCGTTAATCATGACCCTGTATCACGCCTCGAAAGAATGCTCTTCATTCGAGAGTCGTTCGCAAAGTTGATCGAGGAAGCCGCAAGATCCAGGAATCGCAACATCAGGACAAAGGTGCAGCTTCTCGCCACCATAGACGCCCTGCATAGCAAAAAGAAAACACCCCTCGAGAATTATGCCGCAGACAAGCAGAATCTCATCGACGCCGTAAATCAAGGGCATGCCACTTTCGACCCAAAGCCATAGTGGCCTTGACGACACCCGAAGGGCGGTGCCATGCGCGAACTGAGTTTCACGGAAAAGGCCCACCTGAAGTCATTCAACGAGCTCCGTCAGTGTAGCTCTGTAGACGTTCTGTTCGAAAACTTGGGAATCTGGGGAGAGGCTGAGCCTCCCGGAACCCTGAGGGGGGTATTTGAAAATCTGAGTGGATGGGAAGGGGTGATTTTGGATCCGGGCCTGGAAAATTGCATGGTAGGGATTTCTGAGATGTCCTCCTGCTGGACCACTGTTGGCACCTCCCGTCGCCTCCGAGGGGAGTTCTCGATCAAGGAGTTCTTTGACTGCCTTCTTGACCTCCCGCCCGAACCCGGGCGGGACGGATCTCCATCGAAGGAATCGGAGTTCTACTCACAGCTCCGAATCATCGACTACGCACCTCGAGCGGCGAATGGAATGCTATCGGCCGTTCGTGTTCAGCCTAGCGTGAACCCTCTGGAAATTTGGTTTATCGACAGCAACTTGGACCGAACTGCAGAATATGAGGATGAATGCATCCGAATGGATGTGGACTACTGTGGATACCTTGAGGCTCTAGTTATGACGAAGGGTGTTTTCGGCTGGCAGTACCTTTTTACCGAGGCGTCTATCCGAGATGAACGTTTCAGGGACTTCGCAGATAACTTGACGTACATGCTGGAGCTGTTTCCTCGGCTCTTCCCTGACTACGACTATTCGCCATTGCTTGCCCGCCTGGAGGCCCGTCTATGACCCGCTACCCCGACATCCCCAAACCCATCCGCTCCGGAATAGTCCTCGTCGATCCTGAGCGGGGGACGCCGCAGCGCATCATTGTGCTGCAGTTCAATCCGGACACACTGGAGCGGTCATTGGCTCCCCAATCCGCCGGCGACCAAGCCGACAGCGGCGGAGGCGGCAGCGGGAGCGGGGACAAGAACGAGGCGCTGCGCCTCAAGGGCCCCGCCCAGGAGACATGGAAGTTCACGGCGGAGATCGACGCGACCGATCAGTTCGAGGTGGCCGCGCCCGACGGGATACACCCGCAACTCGCGACGCTCGAAATGCTCGTGCAGCCGACCACCGCCAAACTGCGGGAGGCCATGCGGCTGTCCAAGAAGGGGACCATCGAGATCAGCCCGCTCGAGATGCCGCTGACCCTCTTCACCTGGGGCAGCAAGCGCGTCATGCCGGTCCGCATCACCGAGCTCTCCATCAACGAATCGGCGTTCGACGTCAACCTCAACCCCATCCGCGCCTCCCTCAGCATCGGGCTGAAGGTGCTCACCGTCAGTGATCTCCCCGCCGGCCACCGGGGCGCAGAGCTTTATCTCGCGCATCTCGCGCAGAAGGAGCGGCTCGCCGCGGCGGCCCGCGGAGGCGCACTCAGCGCGTTGGGGTTGAACAGCGGGGATATCGGACTGGGGAGGGTGTAGAGGCAGATGACAGAGCCACAGCCGTACGAGAGCGCGCTCGACGCGATTCCGGGGGCGCACCCCTACCCCCGCTCCAGCCGTTACCACGACGCCGAGATCGGGATCCACACCCAGCCCGACGGCACCCCCGTCCGGTACGTCAAGCGGCGGCTGCTGCCGCCCCTCGGCGAGCCGGACGAGAACACCGCCACCCACACCGTCAGCAGCGGCGAGCGCCCCGACCACCTCGGTCAGCGCTACTTCGGCGACCCCGCCGCCTGGTGGCGGATCGCCGACGCCAACCCTGTCCTCGACCCTCGCGAGCTGACCGCCGAGCCGGGTGAGGAGATCGAGATCCCGGACGGGTTCCCGAGCGGGTTCCCCGGAAGCGGGCCAGGGGGTGGGATGCGTGGCCGATGAGCCCGTCGGGCAGGGGCCCATTCACCTCGAATTACGGATGGGGCCCAAGCTCACCCGCCCCGTGCCCCCCGAGGTCACCGAGGCGCTGCTGTCCGCGCAGATCACCACCACCGCGGGCGAACGCAGCGGCTTCCAGCTGGCGTTCGACCTCACCAAAAAGGGCGCGATCATCGACCGGCTGCTCCCGGAGGGGTTCTTCGACCCCCGCACCCGCGTGGTCGTCACGGCCGCCGTCAAGGGCACGCCGATCGTCCTCCTCGACGGGCTCATCGTGCGCCACGAGGTGGGGGCCAGCAATCAGCCGGGGCAGACGACCCTCACCGTCACCGGCGAGGACCTCACCCTCCTCATGGACCTCGAGGAGCGGACCGACCGCTATCCCAACCTCCCGCCCTTCAAGCGCGTGACGCGCATCCTCTCGAAGTACACCGACTACGGGATCGAGGCGGAGGTCATCGAGGAGAAGATCCTCCAGCCGCCCAACGCGCAACGCCGCGTCGACTACCAGACCGGCACCGACCTGCAGTACGTCACCGACCTCGCGCAGGCCAACGGCTACGTCTTCTACCTCATCCCCGGGCCCGTGGCCGGGGTCTCCACCGCCTACTGGGGCCCCGAGAAGCGCGTCGGGACACCCCAGCACGCGCTCAGCGTCAACATGGACGTCAACTCCACCGTCGACCAGCTGACGTTCGCCTACGACGGCACCGCACGGGAGGAGCCCCAGGCCCGGTGGCAGGACCCGGCCACCCGCACCTCCACCCTCCTCGCCCAGCCCGACATCAGCCCCCTCAGGCCGCCCCTCGGCAAGCGGGCCACCCCCGCCCTCAAGCGCAAGACGCTCTCCGGCACGGCCAAGAAGGACCGGGCGCAGGCCGAGGCCGAGGCGCTGGCGCGGGCCGCCGTCTCCGCCGACGCCATCTCCGGTTCCGGCTCGCTGGACGTCAATCGGCACGGGTACATCCTCCAGCCACGCCAGCTCGTCGGCGTCCGGGGCGCCGGGGCCACCTATGACGGCGAGTACTACGTCAAGTCCGTCACCCACCATCTGCGGCCCGGCTCTTTCCAGCAGAACTTCACCCTCACCCGCGAAGGGCTCATCGCCCGGAGCGACACCGTTCGGGCCTGAGCCCTCAAGGAGCCCCTATGGCGGCAACGCCCAACAACCGCTTCCTCGGCAAGTTCCGGGGCCGGGTGCGGGATAACCAGGACCCGCTCGGAATAGGCCGGATCACCGTCGAGGTGCCCGATGTCCTCGGCGATGAGCCGTCGACCTGGGCCATGCCCTGCTTTCCCTTCACCGGGGACCAGCTGCGGCCCGCCGGGCAATATGTCGTGCCCTCCGTCGGGGCCGGGGTGTGGGTGGAGTTCGAGCAGGGCGACCCCAGCTTCCCCATCTGGACGGGGTGCTGGTTCGGGGCCAGGGAGCAGCTCCCGGAGGACGCGCGGACCGATCCGGCGACCGCGCACCCCGTGGTGATCCAGACACCGGGGAAGCACAAGATCGTGATGTCCGACGTTCCGGCCGAGGGCATTTTGCTCCAGGCGCCCGGCGGCGCGTCCATACGGATCGACGCGACCGGCGTGCACATCGACAACGGCCAAGGGGCCTCCGTCTCCCTGGTCGGAGACCAAGTCGACCTCAACCAGGGCCGGTTGACCGTGCCCAAGAAGCGATAACCAGCCTGCTAGCCACCTAGCCAGCGCACGAGAACGGGGAGGGACAAGGGACGTGTCCGGGAATTCCGGCAATCTCGTCAGCCATACCGCCGTGATCAGTTGCCCGCACGGCGGACGCGTACGGGCGGCATCCGTTCCGTCGTCCGGTGTGCGGCTCGACGGGCAGCCCATGCCATCCGCCGACGACGTCTTCACGGTCGTCGGCTGCCCGCACACCGTCGACCGCGTCCCACTGCCGTGCACCACCGTCCGGTGGACTCCGGACCGCGATGCGGTGCTGATCGACGGTGTGCCCGTACTGCTCGACACCTCCTCGGCACAGTGCTTCAGCGCGGGGCTCGTGCCGCAGGGGCCACCGGTCGTCTCCGCCGCGCGGCAAGGGGTGAGGTGCGGATGAGGACACGGACCGGCAGGAGCCGCACGGTACGGACCGACATCGCCTTCCCGTTCCGGATCGACCGGCGCGGGCGCACCGCACACGCGGACCACGACGAGCACATACGCGATCTGATCGAGCAGTTGCTCTTCACCAGCCCGGGCGAGCGCGTCATGCGGCCCGACTTCGGATGCGGCCTCCTCGACCTCGTCTTCACGCCCAACAGCCCCGAACTGGCCTCCGCCGTCGAGCTGTCCGTCCAGGCGTCGTTGCAGCGGTGGCTCGGCGAGCTGATCGAGGTGGAGTCGCTGGACGTGGTCAGCGAGGAGAACGTCGTGCGTGTCCATCTGCGGTACGTGGTGCGCGCCACCGCCAGTCTGCGCGACGAGGTGTTCGAGGGGAGGGGATCCGCATGAACCAGCAGACCGCCGGGTCACGGCGCGGTCTCATCAGGGCCGCCCACCTCAACGGAGTCGACGCCGTCGAAGTCGGCGACAGCACCGAACAGGGCACCACCCTCACCGTCACCTTCCTCGGCAAGGCCCCGCACGGCCTGTGCCCGGAGAACGTACGCATCGACGGCGGCCGCCGGATCACCGGCATCGAGGTCCTCGACATCTCCGTCGAGCGCGAGGAGGACCCGGAGCTCGACGACAAGCTGCACGTCACCGTCGACCGGGCCGGGGACACCTCCGCCTACCGGCTCTCCCTCGTGGACACCGATCCCTACGGGCGGCCCGGCACCGAGCCCTTCCCCGGCTTCGACCAGCGGTATTTCTCCGCCGAGTTCACCTTCCGGCCCGACTGCCCCACCCCCTTCGACTGCGTGGACGGCAAGGAAGCGGGCGACGACCTCCCCGCCACCTTCCGGCCCGCGCACGCTCCCGGTCCCGCCCCCGTCATCGACTACACCGCCCGCGACTACGACACCCTCCGCCAGGTCGTCCTGGACCGGCTGCGCCTGACCACCCCCGACTGGATCGAGCGCAACGCCGCCGACCTCGGCACCACCCTGGTCGAGCTGCTCGCCTACACCGCCGACCAGATCAGCTACCAGCAGGACGCGGTCGCCACCGAGGCCTATCTCGACACCGCCCGCCGCCGGGTGTCCGTACGCCGCCACGTACGGCTCATCGACTACGCCATGCACGACGGCTGCAACGCCCGCGCCTTCGTCACCGTGGAGACGGTCGAGCCGCTGACCCTGGACCCGGGGGAGTACCGCTTCGCCGCCGTGGATATCCGTACGCTCGGCCCGCTGGACCGGCCGGACATCGGGGCGGTGCTCGACGACCGGGAGCTGGCCGTGCTCGACGAGCGCGGGTCGGTGGAGGTGTTCGAGCCCGTCGTCACCGATCGACCCCTCCACCTGCGGCCGGAACACCACCGCATCCGCCTGTGGACCTGGGGCGGCGAGGTCTGCTCGCTGCCCGTCGGCGCCACCTCCGCCACGCTGCGCGACGCATGGGCCGACGAGAAGTGCGAAACCCGCACGATCGACCTGCACCCCGGCGATCTGCTGCTCTTCGAGGAGGTGCGGGGGCCGCGCTCCGGCACGCCCGGCGACGCCGACCCGTCGCACCGGCAGGCCGTGCGCCTCACCTCCGTCACCCCCGCCGTCGACCGGCTCGCCGAACAGCCGGTGCTGGAGGTCACCTGGGCGGCGGAGGACGCCCTGGCCTTCCCGCTGTGCCTGTCAGGCACAGCGGGAACGCGAGGCGGTACGGACTGCGCACCCATCGAGGACGTCAGCGTGGCGCGCGGCAATGTGGTGCTCGTCGACCACGGGCGCTCGCTGACCTTCTGCTGCGGCACACCGGAGACCTTCACCGTGCCGCCCGTCCCCGCCGTCGTCGGCTCGTGCGAACCTCCCGCCTTCGGCTGCTTCGACAAGGACGCCGGCAACGCGCCCGCGCGGCTCATCGACTCCCTGCTGGACCGGGCCCGCCACGGGCGGCCGCTCACCGCCGACGACGTACGGGAGCTGTTCACCACCGTCGGCCTCGAGGCGACCGGCCGGGCCGGGATCGGCCTGGAGTCGGCCGGGCAGCGGCGCGAGAAGGTCGTGCCCGGCACCGCGTACGCCCAGGCCGAGGCCCTGCGGACACTTCTCGCCCAGTCCGTCTACCCGGGGATCGCGCCGCGCTTTCGGCCCGTACTGCACCAGGCGCCCGTCACCCAGGCCGTGCCCTTCCCCGATCCGCGCCATATCGCCGCCGGGCAGGCCGAGCACCTGGCCGCCATTCCGGGGCGGGTGCGGCAGCGGCTCACCGAGCTGTGGCGCAGCGCCCGCGACCGCGACGGGCTCTCGGACGAGGAGATCGCCGAGCTCACCGTCCTGTTCGGGCTGCGCGTGCTGGAGCGCCTCCAACTGGCCCGCCACCCCGTCCGCGCGCTGCGCGAACTGCTGCACCGCTGCGACCGGCTGCTCGACGCCAAGCTGCGGCGCCTTGGCGCACTGACCGCCAGGGCCCGGGCGGGCACCGTCCTGGACGGGCGCATCGCCTGGGAGATCGCCCACAGTTGGGGCCGGGCCTACGCGGCCGGGCTGCGCCCCGAGGACCCGGTGCTGCACGGACCGGCCGCCGCCCTCGCCCCAGATCCACGGGCCGCGCTCCCCGCCGTACGGATCGAAGCCGACGGCGAGACCTGGACACCGCGCCGCGATCTGCTGGGCTCCCGCCCCCGGGACCGTCACTTCGTCGGGGAGCTGGAGGACGACGGCCGCATCGCGCTGCGCTTCGGCGACGGCCGCTACGGCGCCGAACCGGCGCCCGGGGGGCGGCTCGCCGTCCACTACCGGATCGGCGGCGGCACGGCGGGCAACGTCGGGCCCGAGGCCATCAACCACCTGGTGCTGTGCCGGGATCCGGAACGCCCCGAAAAGGCTGCCACCGGGCGACCCCTGCCCGTGGCCGGGGTGCGCAATCCGCTGCCCGCCGTCGGCGGCACCGAGCCCGAGCCGGTCGAGCAGGTCCGCCAGCTCGCCCCGCTCGACCTGAAGCGCACCCGGCACCGGGCCATCACCGCCGAGGACTACGCGGCGCTCGCCTCCGGGCTGCCCGGTGTGCGGCGGGCGGCGGCGGAGATCCGCTGGACCGGCAGTGTGCAGGAAGCGCACATCGCCATCGACGCGTACGGGACCGGGGCGCCGTCCCCCGCCCTCCTCGACTCGGTCGCGCACGCCCTGGAGGGCTACCGCCGGATCGGACACGACCTGGTGGTCGGCCCGGCCCGCGCCGTGCCGTTGGACATCGCGCTCGCCGTGTGCGCCGCGCCCGGGCACCAGCACGGGCAGATCCTCGCCGAGCTGTACCGGGCGCTGGGCAGCCGCCGGTTCTCCGGCGGGCGGCTCGGCTTCTTCCACCCCGACGCCCTGACTTTCGGCGAACCGGTGCGGCTCAGCCGGCTGGTGGCCGTCGCCGCGGCGGTGCCGGGCGTGCTGAGCGTCGAGGTCACCCGGCTGCGACGGCTGTGGCACGAGGGGCTGGAGGGACCGAAGGGGCCCGACGACGGCACCTCGTACGAGACATCGCACGGCGAGGCGCTGGAGGACGGCATCCTGCGGCTCGGCCCCCTGGAGATCGCCCAATGCGACAACGACCCTGACCGGCCCGAGAACGGCCGTCTGGTCATCGAGCTGAAGGGGGCCCGATGAGCGACCACCCCGACCACATCAACTCCGGTGGCTGCGGCTGCGGTTGCGGCGGCCACGACGAGCGCCGGGCCCCCGGTGCCCCGCACAACCCGCCCGGCCGCACCGCCCTGGACTACCGCGTCGGCGACTACGGCTCCTTCCTGGCCGCCATGCTCGACCGGCTCGCCTCTCCCGCCTACCCCGCGCTGCGCGGCCTGACCGTGCGCACCCCGGACGACCCGGCCATCGGGCTGCTGGACGCCTGGGCGGTCCTGGGCGACCTGCTGACCTTCCACTCCGAGCGCATCGCCGACGAGGGCTATCTGCGCACCGCCCACGACCACCGCTCGCTCGCCCTCCTGGGGCGGCTGGTCGGGCATGTGCCACGGCCCGGCGTGGCCGCCGACACCCACCTCGCGTACACCCTGGACCGGGATCCGCGCGCCGAGGACGTGGTGGTGACGATTCCGCGCGGCGCCATCAGCCACAGCGTCCCGGCGGCCTCCGACGAGGAGTCGCAGACTTATCAGACGAGCGAGGACCTGGCTGCCCGCTGGGCCTGGAACGAACTGGCGGTGCGCCGCCGCAGGCCCGCCCTGATCGGCCCCGACGACCTGCGGCGAAGGTCCGAACTGTTCGTCTCGGGGACCTCGCTCGGGCTGACCGTCGGCGACAAGCTGCTCTTCGTCTTCGGCGGTACGGCCGAGTCCGGGAGTGGGGGGCAGCGGCTGCTGCTGCCGGTCGCGCGCGTGAGCGTCGACCGTGAGGAGGACGTGACGGCGATCGGGCTGCCGGAGTCCGCCCCGCCGTCCCTCAAGGAACTGGTGGACGAGGTACGCCGGTGGATCACCGACCCCGAGGCGGGCGAGGACCCGGACGACCGGGGGGACGCCGAGCCCGCGCCGGACCATCCCAATCCGCGTCCCGTCAGCCGTCTGATCGAGGAGTTCGACGCGCAGGTGCTGGCGCCGCTGCGAGCCGACCTGGACGGGATCACCACGCCCGCGCAGCTCGCCCGGCGGCTCGCCGAACCGCACGACCGGCTGGCGGAGGCACAGGTGCTGGCCGCCCCGTACGAGGAGGTCGCCGCCTGGTTCGAGCGGCTGGAGGCGGTTCTCGGCCAACTGCGAGAGCACGCAGGGGAGTTGGATTCCTCCGGTCCCGGCGGCGAGGTGCGGCTGAGGTCGCAGCTCGCCGAGGACCGGCCCGCGGCCGACAGCGCCACCGGGTCCCCTGCCACCGCCGCCCACGGCTCCGCCGCCGTACGCGCGCTCGGCGCCGTCCTCCCCGCCCTGCGCACCGGTGTCGTACGGCCCCCCTCCGGCGCCCGCTCCACGGCGGCGCACGATCCGAGGCGGCTCTTCGGGCCGGGCTCCGACCTGGCCGCCGGGCTGCTCTCCGCCCTCGACCCAAGGGTGGCCCACGGGATGTACGCGGCGTGGCGGCGGGCCGCCCCGGCCGCCACCGCCCCGCCGGGGACCGTCCCCCTCCTGCGCGAGCTGCTGGCGATGCGGGTGACGGCCGCGCCCTTCGGGGCGATGGCGCCGCTCAAGCCGGTGCAGGACGACCGGGGCCGGGTCATCCGGCAGACCGACTGGCCGCTGACCGGCGGTGAGCTGACCGCCGTACGGATCGTGTACGACACGGCGGGCAAGGTGCCGGTGAAGGCGGAGTTCCAGCACATCGAGACCGGGACGTCGTGGCAGCGCTCCGAGAACCTGCCGCAGAGCGCCGAGTTCGACCTCGGCCCCGGAAAGGTCCAGCTCTCCACCCGCCTCGGCCAGGACCATGACCTGGGCTGGCTCAGGAGCCGTCCCACCGACTCGCAGGAGCCCGGTGTCACCGCCACCCTGCTGCCCGGACTGCCCCCGCTCACCCTGTTCGTGTCCCGGCCCGCCGAGGACGGCCGGGTGCATGTGGTCGTGGAGAACGGGGAGACCCAGCAGTGGATGCTGAGCCGTGGCGAGCCCCCGAAGCAGATCCCGTACGGGAGCTACGAACTGACGCTGCGGTTCACCCCCGGCAGCGAGCCGCCGGCCGTCGAGATCGGCATCGCCACCGTGCCCGAGCCCGCCAACCGCTATGTCCTGCCACTGGATTCGGTCCAGAACTCCGTCACCGTCGGCAGCTGGGTGGCCATCGAGCGCCCCCGCAAGGGCTCCGGCGAGCCGGACGGCATTCCGGGCGACAAGAACCTCGCCTTCGTCACCACACGCGTCGTCGCCGTGCGCACCGCCGCGTACACCAACTACGGCATCACCGGCCGCGGCACCCAGCTCACGCTCGCCGACCCGTGGCTCGACGAACACGATGTGCTGCTCTCCGCGATCCGCGACACCACCGTGCACGCGGGCGGTGAGCCGCTGCGCCCGGCGGACGAGCCACTGGGCGAGGATGTGCACGGCAACGAGATCGAGCTCGCCGAGCTGTACGACGGGCTGCGGCCGGGCCGCCGGATCGCCGTCTCCGGCGAGCGCACCGACATCCCGGGCCCGGCCGGGCCGGGCGGCCCGACGGGGGTGCGGGGCACGGAACTGGCGATGATCGCCGCCGTGGACCAGCGCGTCGACCCCGAACTGCCCGGCGACCACGTCCACACCACCCTGACCCTCACCGCCGACCTGGCGTACCGCTACCGCCGGGAGACGGTCCGGGTCCAGGGCAACGTGGTGCCCGCCACCCACGGCGAGAGCCGTGACGAACCCATCGGCAGCGGCGATCCCGCCCTGGCCAACCAGACCTTCGCGCTATGGCAGTCGCCACTGACCTGGCTCCCCGCGGACAACCCGCTGGGCGCCACCCCCGCCCTCGACATTCGGGTCGACGGGCTGCTGTGGCACCGGGTGGACAGCCTCGCCGGACGCGGACCGTACGAGCGCGTCTACGTCACCGGGACCACCGGCGACGGGCGGACCACGGTGACCTTCGGCGACGGGGTGCACGGGGCCCGGCTGCCCAGCGGCCACGAGAACGTACGGGCCCGCTACCGCTTCGGCACCGGCAAGGCCGCCAACGTCCCCGCGGACCGCATCACCCAGGCCCTGACCCGGCCGCTGGGCGTCACCGCCGTCACCAACCCGCAGCCCGCCACCGGTGGCGCGGACGGCGACGGCCCGGGGATGACCCGCCGCACCATCCCGCTCGCCGTCTCCGCGCTCGACCGGCTGGTCTCCCTCCAGGACTACGAGGACTTCGCCCGATCCCGCGCGGGCATCGGCCGAGCCCTGGCCCGCGAACTGTTCGAGGGGCGGCGCAAGGTGCTTCATGTCACCGTGGCCGGGGTGGACGACGCGCCGATCGGCGCGGACGCGGAGGTGCTGCGCGCCCTGCGCACCTCGCTGGCCGCCTACGGGGACACCCGGCTGCCGGTCCGGGTGGATGTGCGCGAGCTCGTCCTGCTGGTACTGGTGGCGCGGGTGAAGGTGGCGCCGGACCACTCCTGGGAGCTGGTCGAACCGCGGCTGCGCCAAGCCCTGCTGCGCGAACTGGGCTATCCGGGCCGGGAGTTGGGGCAGCCCGCCGTGCTCTCCGAGGTCCTCGCCACCGCCCAGTCGGTGCCCGGTGTGGACTATGTGGACGTGGACGCCTTCACCGGCGTCCCGGCCTCCAGCACCCCGCGGGAGCTGGCCGACCTGGCCGGCCGGCTCACCGAGCCCAGCGCCGTGGTCCCCGCCCGGCCCGCCGAGTACGCCGAGGACACCTACCGGGTCACCGCCACGGACGGCGAGACCCTCACCGACATCGCCGGGCGCCACGGCATCCCGCTCGCCGAACTGCTCCGCCTCAACCCCGACATCACCGACACCCGCCGGCTCGCCGAGGGCCGCTCGGTGTCCGTCTTCCGCGGCATCCGCCCGGCGCGGCTCGCGCTGCTCTCACCCGATGTCCCGGACACGCTGATCCTTACGGAGGTCACCTCATGAGCAGGGAGCCGGACGGGCTCGCCGAGCTGCTTCCGCAGTGGCACCGCCTCAGGGACGCCGAGGCGGGCGAGCCCCTGCGCGCCCTGCTCGCCGTCATCGCCGAGCAGGTCGATCGCGTACGCGACGGGGCCGAGCGGAGTTACGACGACTGGTTCGTGGAGACCGCCACCGCATGGGTGCTGCCCTACCTCGGCGATCTGGTGGGCTACCGCCCGCTGCCCGGCTACGAACGGGTCCTGGCCACCGGACTGCGCGACGGCGGGCCGCCGGACGCGTCCCGGGCACGGCTGGCCGAGGCACTGGCGCCGCGCCGCGACGTCGCCGCCACCGTGGCCAACCGGCGGCGCAAGGGCACGCTCGCGCTGCTGGAGGAGCTCTCCGCGTCGGTGGCCGGATGGCCCGCCCGCGCCGTGGAGTTCTCCCGGCTCACCGCGCACCAGCAGCCGGTCAAGCTCTACGGCGGGACGGGTGGCGCGGCGGCGGACCTGCGCAGGCTCTCCCGGGGCCGGCTCGCCGATCTGCGGGACGGCGCGGCGCTGGACCTGGCGGGCGGGCCGTTCGGGACGGTGGCGCGCTCGGTGGACGTACGGCGCGCGGGCTCCCGCCGCAGGCAGGGCGGCCACACCCCGGCCGGGGTCGGGCTGTTCGTCTGGCGGCTGAAGCCCTACCACGTGACCAAGGCGCCCGCGTACTGCATCGACCGGGCCCGCAACCTCTACACCTTCTCGATCCTCGGCAACGACACCCCGCTGGTGACCCGGCCCGAACCCGAGCCGTCCACCGCGCACATCGCCACCCTCGACAACGTGCCCGCGTACATCGGCCGCCGGCAGCTCGCGGACCATCTCCTCGACTCCTACGGACCCGGCAAGAGCTTCACCGTCTGGCGCGACGGCCACGACGAGCCCGTACCGCCGTCGGACATCGTGGTGGCCGATCTGACCGACTGGCGCTACCGGGCGAAGCGCGGCCAGGTGGTCATCGACCCCGAGCGCGGCCGGATCGCCTTCGGCTCGCGCGCCGCGCCACGCCACGGCGTCTGGGTCACCTACCACTACGCGTACCCCGACGACATGGGCGGCGGGGAGTACGAGCGGGACGACCGCGAGACCTCCCCGGCCGCGGAGGTCTACCGGGTCGGGCCGGGCTGCGCCCATCAGCGGATCATGGACGCGTACCGGCAGTGGCAGCACGACCGGCGGGGCGGGCGGTGCGGCCCCGAGGGCATCATCGAGATCACCCACAGCGGCGCCTACCAGGAGCAGCTGGACTTCGACCTGGACCCGGGCGACCGCCTGGAACTGCGCGCCGCCGAGGGAACCCGGCCGGTGATCCGGCTGCTGGACTGGTACAGCAACCGCCCCGACGCGCTCAATATCCGGGCGCGGGAGGAACCGGAGCACCCCGGTGGCCAGGCGCCGCGCATCGTGCTGGACGGGCTGCTGATCGCGGGGCGCGGCCTCAATGTCACCGGGCCGGTCGGCGCCGTGGTGCTGCGCCACTGCACCCTCGTCCCCGGCTGGTCCCTGGAGCCGGAGTGCGAGCCGCGCTCGCCCGACGAGCCCAGTCTGGTCCTGGAGCGCACCACCGCATGCGTCCAGATCGAGCGCAGCATCCTCGGCACCATCGAGGTCATCGGCGAGGAGGTGCACACCGACCCGCTCGCCCTCCACATCCGCGACTCCATCCTGGACGCCACCGGACACGACCGCCCGGCGCTGTCCGCCCCGGACTGCCGCCACGCCCACGCCGTGCTGCACGCCCACCGCACCACCGTCATCGGCGAAGTGCACACCCACGCCGTCCAGATCGGTGAGAACAGCCTCTTCACCGGGCGGATGCACGTGGCCCGGCGCGGGGTCGGATGTCTGCGGTTCAGCTATGTGCCGCCCGGCTCGCGCACCCCCCGCCGCCACCGCTGCCAGCCGGATCTGGTGGGGGCCGAGGAGGCGTGGCGGGTGCGGCCGTTGTTCGGCGGCGAGCGGTACGGCACACCGGTGTACGGGCAGTTGGCGGCCGGCTGCGCGGAGGAGGTTCGCCGGGGCGCCGAGGACGGCGCCGAGATGGGCGCCTTCCACGACCTGTACCAGCCGCAGCGCGAGGACAGCCTACGGGCGCGGCTCGCGGAGTACGCCCCGGCGGGCACGGACGCGGGAGTCATCGCCGTGACATGACCCGATGTGACACCGACCCCCGGCCCGCTCGTCCGGGCCCCGGCCCGCGCCCGCCCGACTTCCGAACCTTTCGAGGGGGACCCCTTCCATGCACGCCGATCTCTCCCGTCTCACCTTCCGGCCCGACCGGCGCTACTCCGCCGTCGTCGCCCAGCAGGGCCGCGTACAGCTCGACGCCGACGCCAACGAGCAGACCGCGATCCAGCTCCACCAGGCCCGAACGCTGGCCGCCGACCTGATCGGCCGGCACGGCGGCCCGGCCACGGACGCCGGATTCCACATCACCTTCAAGGGCGGCAGCCGCGATCTGGACGACCTGATCATCGAGGGCGGCCGCTACTACGTCGACGGCATCCTGTGCGACGCGACCCGGCCGCTGCCCGGTGTGCCGGTCGACGACGAGGCGACGGACGGGGCCACCGGCAAGGAGGGCGAGGCCGACGCGCCCGAGCCGGAGGAGCCGTCCGCCACCTGGACCTACTGGGACCAGCCCGACGCCTACCGGGACCCGGAGCGACCCGGGGACCGGCTGCCGGAGCAGCGGCCGTTCCTGGTCTGCCTCAAGGTGTGGGAGCGGTCGGTCACCGCGGCCGAGGACCCGGCGCTGCGCGAGGTGGCCCTCGGCTCGGCCATGCCGGACACCGCGGCGCGGGTCAAGGTGGTCTGGCAGGTGCTGCCGCTGGAGGGCTCGGCCCTGGAGCTGGAGAGCCCGGAAGGGGCGAGCAAGGAGCAGGTCGGCAAGGCGTTCGAGGCGTGGGCGCGGAAGGCGTCGGCGCCCGGGTCCCGTCTTGCGGCCCGCGGCGAGCGGCCGGAACACGCGGATGAGGACCCCTGCCTGGTGCGGCCGGACGCCCGCTACCGGGGCCCGGAGAACCAGCTGTACCGGGTGGAGATCCACGACGGCGGTACGGCGAAGGAGGCGACCTTCAAATGGTCCCGGGAGAACGGCTCGGTGGTCTTCCCGGTCGACGAACTCGACGGCACCTGGGTGGAGTTGGCGTCACTGGGCGGCGACGACAAGCTGGATCTGGGCGTCGGGGACCTGGTGGAGTTCGTGGACACCGCCTACACCAGCCGGGGTGAACCGCTGCCGCTGCTGCGGGTGGAGGAGGTCGACCTGCCGGGGCGGCGGGTGCGGCTGTCCGGTGAGCCGGAGCCGGGCGTCGGACGCCGCCCGGAGCTGCGGCCGTTCCTGCGCCGCTGGGACCACCGGGAGAGCGCCCGGCGCCCGCGCAAGGGCGCGGCCGCGCGGCTGAAGCGCGGTGCGCTCAAGGTCGAGGAGGGCCGCTGGCTCCCGCTGGAGGACGGCGTCGAGGTGTACTTCGCCCCCGACGGCGCCTACCGCTCCGGGGACCACTGGCTGATCCCGGCCCGCACCGCCACCGGCACCGTGGAGTGGCCGGTGAACGCGGCCCGCACCCCGCTGTTCCAGGCCCCGGCCGGGATCCAGGTGCACTACGCCCCGCTGGCCTGGGTGACGGCCGAACAGGCGGAGCTGGATCTGCGGATGGTGTTCGGGCCGCTGGCCACGCCCGCCCCGGCCGCGGACGCGCAGGCGCTCGCGGCGGAGGCCGAGGCGGATGCCGAGACCAGGGCCGGGAAGGACGCCGAACCGGAAACATAGGCCCGGTCCGGAGCCCATTGAGTTCCGTGACCGTGGCATCCGTACATCACCATGCCGAACCCCTAAGGAGCACATCCATGGCCACGCCGCTCACCGCCGACCGTCTGCTCAAGGCGCTTCGCGACGAGGGACTGGAAGTCCATGAGTACCGCGACTGGCGCACTCACAACCGCAACTCCAAGGGGCCCTGGGGCCCGGTCAACGGGGTGATGATCCACCACACCGTCACCCAGGGCACCGACTCCTCCGTGGAGCTGTGCTACGAGGGACATTCCGCACTGCCGGGGCCGCTGTGCCACGGTGTCATCGACAAGGCGGGCGTGGTCCACATGGTCGGCCACGGCCGCGCCAACCACGCGGGGCTCGGCGACAGCGACGTGCTCAGAGCCGTCGTCGACGAATCCGCGCTGCCGCCCGACAACGAGGCGGACACCGACGGCAACCGCCACTTCTACGGCTTCGAGTGCATCAACCTCGGCGATGGCGAGGACCCGTGGCCTGAGGCGCAGAAGCTGGCGATCGAGAAGGTGTCCGCGGCCATCTGCCGCGCCCACGGCTGGACCCAGCGGTCGGTGATCGGCCATCTGGAGTGGCAGCCGGGCAAGATCGACCCGCGTGGCTTCACGATGGACTCCATGCGCGGCCGCATCGCCAAGCGGCTCGGCGCCAAGCCGGACGGCCCGGCGCCCAAGCCACCGGCTCAGTATGAGCCGTTCCCGGGCGCCGACTTCTTCCGTTCCGGCCGGGTAAGCAAGATCATCACGGCAATGGGCAAGCGGCTGGTGGCCGAGGGCTGCGGACGCTACGAGGAGGGCCCGAGCCCCGACTGGACCGAGGCGGACCGCAAGTCCTACGCGGCCTGGCAGCGCAAACTGGGCTACTCCGGCGATGACGCCGACGGCGTCCCCGGCAAGACCAGCTGGGACAAGCTGCGCGTGCCGAACGTCTAGCCGCGGCGCGGGTTTCCCCTGCCCCGGGGGCGGAGCGAGGAGAGGTCAGCCCTCCTCGCTTCCGCCCCCGGGGCAGCCCGAGTCCAGCAGCGGATCGATACCCGCCCGCAGGAACCGCAGCAGGGTCTCGTCCGGCGTGGCGGCCAGCGCCGGTGAGCGGATCGCGAGCCGCAGCAGGGTGATGCCCATCAGCCACGCGGCCAGCAACTCGGCCCGCAGCTCGGCGTCCTCGCCCTCCAGGCGCCGCGCGAACCCCTGCGAGAACACCTCGGCGACCTCCTCGCGCAGCCGCCCCACGGTCTCCTCCCGGTTGGAGGAGCGGAGCTTGGTCAGCAGCGGATGCGGGGCCTCTTCCTCGGTGGGCCCCATCGAGACCACATCGCAGATCCACGCCGACACCTCGTCCAGCGGCAGATGGCGCAGCGGTTCGAACAGGCCGGTGCTGGTCGACACGGCGTCGAACAGCGCCTGCTTTGAGCCGAAATAGCGGTAGACCAGGGCAGCGTCCACCCCCGCGTCCTTGGCGATGTCGCGCACGCTGCAGCGGTCGTAGCCGTACCTGGCGAAACGCAGCGCGGCGGCCCCCAGCAGTGCGCTGCGCGTGCCCGCCGCGTCGTATCTGCGGGCGCGCGGGGGGAGATCGTCGCACCCTCGCGGGTCGCTTGCCCGGTTCACTTGTCGTACCTCCGCCTGGACCGTGCCGTACATGCTGCCGGTTCAGCCTCGCATGTCCAGAAGTCATCCACCGTTGTCATCACTTGTTGACCAAGATCGGGGTCAACGCGTTATGTTTTGTCAACGCGTGGTGACTTTGGTCTCCGGTTCGCGGTCCCGGCCGGACGAGGGTGTCCGGCCCGCTCGTCTGCTACCGGGCGACCGCCGGACCGGCCCTTGCCACGTGCCCGCATCTGACCCCCAGCAGAAGTGGTGAACCCCTGTGCAGATACGACGCGTCGCCGTGGTGGGCACCGGATACGTCGGACTGACCACCGGCGCCTGTCTGGCCACCCTCGGCCATCGAGTGGTGTGCGCGGACACCGACCGCCACAAGGTCGAGCGGCTCCGGCGGGGCGAGGTGGACATCCTCGAGCCCCGCCTGCCCGAACTCGTCCGCGAGGGACTGGACTCCGGCCGGCTGGAGTTCGTCCGGGACACCCGGGCCGCGGTCGCCGGCGCCGATGTGGTGTTCCTGTGCCTGCCGACCCCGATGGGCGTCGGCGGCGCCGCCGACCTGGCCGCCGTCGAGGCCGTGGCGGACCAGATCCGTGACGAACTGCCGCACGGCAGCGTGGTGGTCAACAAGTCCACCGTGCCCGTCGGCACCGCCGAGCGCGTCGCCGCGCTGCTGAACCGTCCGGACGTGGCCGTGGTGAGCAACCCGGAGTTCCTCCGCGAGGGTTACGCGGTGCGCGACTTCCTCCACCCCGACCGCATCGTGGTCGGCGCCGCGGACCAGGACGCGGCGCGGCGGGTGGCCGGCCTGTACGCCGGGCTGGACGCCCCGCTGGTGCTCACCGACGCCGCGGGCGCCGAACTCGCCAAGTACGCGGCCAACTTCTTCCTGGCCATGAAGCTCTCCTTCGCCAACAACCTCGCCACCCTGTGCGAGCACTTCGGCGCCGATGTGGACGATGTGCTCGCGGGCATCGGCCACGACCCCCGTATCGGCTCGGCGTTCCTGCGGCCGGGCCCCGGCTGGGGCGGCTCCTGCCTGCCCAAGGACACCCACGCCCTGCTGACCGTCTGCCAGGAGTCGGGCGTGGACTTCCCGCTGCTGGGCGCCACCATCGAGACCAACGTCGAGCACCAGCGGCGGCTCGTCGAGCGCGTGGTGGCCGGGTGCACACCGGGCGACGGCTCACTGCGCGGCGTACGGCTGGCCGTGCTGGGCCTGGCCTTCAAGGCGGGCACCTCCGACCTGCGCGACTCACCGGCCCTGGCCATCGCCCGGCTGCTCAAGGAGCGGGGCGCCGAGCTCCACGCCTACGACCCCGCCCTCCGCGAGACCCGCCCCGACCTCAGCGATCTGCTCACCCTCGCGGACACCCCCGAGGAGGCCCTGAGGGGAGCGCGCGCCTGTCTTGTGCTCACCGAGTGGCCGGAGTTCCGCGACCTCGACTGGGAGCACATCGCCGGACTGCTCGGCTCCCCGCACGTCTACGACTTCCGCAATCTGCTCGACCCGGACCGGCTCCGCCGCGCCGGGCTGACCTGCGAGGGCATCGGCCGCACGCTCGCGATGGCCGGCTGACCGCCCCACCACCCCCTCTCGCCGTACGAGACCCTTCCCACAGAAAGGCCCCTGCGTTGCGGGTCATGTTCACCACGCTCGGCAGCCCCTCCCACGGACGGGCCCAGCTACCCCTCGCCCGGTCCCTCGCGGCCGCCGGCCATGAGGTGCTGGTCGTCACCACCCCGGCCCTCGCCTTCGTCTTCGAGCGGGAGGAGGTGCGGGTGACCAGCGCCATCGGCGACTTCAGCCCGTCCGTCTTCCTCGGCACCGTACTGGCCGAAGAGAACGCCCAGGGCGGTCCGCCGGAGAGGGACGGCGAGCCACCGCTGGCGCGCATACTGCGCCTCATGACCAAGGCCATCTCCGGCCCCATGGCCACGATGCTGCTGGACACCCTGCTCCCCGTGGCACACGACTTCCGCCCCGACCTCATCCTGCGCGACGGCATGGACCTCGCCTCCTGCGTGATCGCCGAAGCGCTCGGCATACCCCAGCTGCCCACCCCCTCCGGGGCCTCCAACACCTTCGACCCGGCCGGAATCCTGCCGGGCCTCAACGCCCTGCGGAAACGACAGGGGCTGTCCACCGCCGAGGACCCGCTGTCGCTCATCCCGCACGGGCGCATCGACTACGTGCCACCGGCCTTCTCCTTCGCCCGGCATCTGCCGGCCTCCTGGTCCTACCGGCAGACGGTGGACGTGGACCGCGGCGCCGTGCTGCCGCGCTGGGTGGCCGACCTGCCCACCGACCGGCCCCTGATATTCGCCGCCATCGGCACCGCGATCCCCATGTTCCACGGCAAGAGCGACGCGGACGTCCCCGCGTCGCCCATGCCGTTGCCGGATCCGGTGGACACCCTGCGCGCCATGATCCAGGGGCTGTCGCGGCTGGAGGAGTGCACCGTCGTCCTCGCCACCGCCGGTCTCCCCGTGGACACCGACGGGGTGCCGCCGCATGTGCACATCACCGAACGGCTGCCACAGCCCCTGCTGCTGGAATCCGTGGACCTCTTCCTCACCCACGGCGGCTTCAACAGCATCCGCGAATCGCTGCGCACGGCCACGCCGATGGCGGTGCTGCCCCAGTTCGGCGATCAGCCCGGCAACGCACAGCGGGTCGAGGAACTCGGCCTCGGCCGGCACATCACCGACCCCACGCCGGACGGCATCACCACCGTCTGCCGTGAGCTGCTGGCCGACGACGACTGCCACGCCAAGGCCCGCCGGGCGCGGCTGGAGATGCTGGCGCTGCCGGAGATCGACAGTGCCGTCGCCGACCTGGAGAAGATCGCCGGATAACACCCGGCTCCCGGAGCCCGGGCCCCCGCGCCCGGGCTCCGCCCTTCCCCGGTTCCCGGCCCTCCGCTCTTCCCCGGCCTCCGGTGTCGACTCCCCGCTCCGGGCTTGGAGCCCCGGCTTTCCCCGGCCCCCCACGCGCGGCAGAGAAGGTTCGCAGGTACGTATGTCCTCCTCATCCACCACCACCGAGCCCACCGAGCCCCAGAGCCCCGGCCGGCTGACCCACCGCCAGGTCGTCACCGTGCTGTCCGGGCTGATGCTCGGCATGTTCCTCGCCGCGCTCGACCAGACCGTGGTCTCCTCGGCGCTGCGCACCATCGCCGACGATCTGCACGGCCTCACCGCCCAGGCGTGGGTGACCACCGCCTATCTCGTCACCGGCACCATCGTCACCCCGCTGTACGGGAAGCTCTCGGACATCTACGGCCGCCGGCCGGTCTATCTCACCGCGATCGTGCTGTTCACCTTCGGGTCGCTGCTGTGCGGTTTCGCCACGTCCATCCACCAGCTCGCGGCCTTCCGGGCGGTCCAGGGCCTCGGCGGTGGCGGACTGATGTCCCTCGCCATGACGATCATCGCCGACATCACCTCACCACGCGAGCGCGGCCGCTACCAGGGCTACATCACGGCGGTGTTCGCCGGTTCCAGCGTCGTCGGCCCGCTGGTGGGCGGGGTGTTCGCCGGGCGCGCCACCCTGCTCGGGCTCGACGGCTGGCGCTGGATCTTCCTGGTGAACATACCGCTGGCGGCCCTCGCCATCGTGGTGATCCTGCGTGTGCTGCACGTGCCCCACCAGCCCGTACGGCACCGCCTGGACTACGGCGGGGCGCTGACGCTGGCGGTCGGGATCGTGCCCCTGCTCATCGTCGCCGAACAGGGGCGGAGCTGGGGCTGGGGCTCTCCCCGGGCGCTGGTGATGTACGCGGTGGGAGTGGTCGGTCTGGTCTCCTTCGTGCTCCTGGAGCGGCGGATGGCGGACGCCGCGCTGCTGCCGGTCAAGCTGTTCCGCATCCGCGCGTTCCGGCTGGGCACCGTGCTGCACTTCACCGTGGGCATCACCATGTTCGGCGCCATGACCACGCTTCCGCTGTATCTGCAGCTGGCCAAGGGCATGAGCCCGATGAAGGCGGGCCTGGCCACGCTGCCCACCATGGCCGCGAATGTGACCGTGACCCTCGTGGTGGGCCGGCTGATGTCACGGACGGGCCGGTTCAAGGTCCATCTGGTGGGCGGTGTCGGCTCCCTCACCGTCGCCATGCTGGTGTTCGCCACGCTGAGGGACGACAGCCCGCTGTGGTACGTCGCCATCGGCATGGTGTTCATGGGGGCGGGCCTGGGCGCCGCGATGCAGACGATCACCACGCTCGCCCAGTCCGAGGTGCCCGGGCGGGACATGGGGGCGGCCACCGCGTCGGTGAACTTCTTCCGCTCCAACGGCGGCACGGTGGGCGCCGCCGCCTTCCTGTCCATCCTCTTCTCCCTGGCCGGTTCGCGGATCAGCGAGCGCCTGACCGTGGCCTCCCAGGACGCCTCGTTCCGGCGGCTCGCCGGGGACCCGGCGAACGCGGAGGCACTGAAGGGCGTGCTGCGGCCCGACGGCGGGGTGAACCTGGAGGACTCGGCCTTCCTCCGCCACCTCGATCCGGGCGTGGCGCAGCCGTTCCTGGAGGGCTATGTCAGCGCCCTGCGGGTGGTGTTCCTCACCGGGGCCGCGGTGGGCCTGATCGCCTTCGTGATCGCCGCCTGGCGGGTGCCGAACACCCAGCTCTCCGCCGACTGACCCGGTCGGCGGGAGCGGGCGGACACCGCGGCGACGGGCGGGAGCCGCCACCGTACGGCCCGTGCGAACCGGGGCCTACCAGGGCGCCGGAGTGCCGTCCCAGGAGAAGAACCCGCCGGTGGGCCCGGTGTCCGGCAGGAGGGCGAGCCGGACCGCGCCCGCCGCCGCCTCGGCCGGGTCCCCGTCGCTCTCGGCGGCGCGGGCGTTCAGATCGGTCCTGCGCAGCCCCGGGGCCAGTGCGTTGACCTTGAAGCCTTCGGGGGCCAGGGCCTGTGCGGTGTAGAGGGTCAGGGCGTTCAGGGCCGTCTTGGAGGAGCGATAGGCCGCGCCCGTTCCGGCGGAGAAGGCGAACTGATGCTCCGGGTCCGAGCTCCAGGTCAGCGAACCGGTACCGCTGGAAACATTCACGATCCGGGGCGCGGGAGAGCGGCGCAGGGCCGGAAGGAAGGCGTTGGTGACGGCGAGAACACCGAAGACGTTGGTCTCGTACGTCCGGCGGAAGCTATCGAGATCCGCCTCGGGCGCCGTGGCGCCGTCCACCATGATCCCGGCGTTGTTGACCAGGATGTCCAGCCGGTCCAGCCGCGTGGCGGCCGAGGCGATGCTTTCGGGGTCGGTCACGTCGAGCACCATCAGCCGGGCGCCGCCGCCGATCTCCTCGACGGCCCGGCGCCCCCGCTCGGCGTCCCGCGAGCCCACGTACACGGTGAGCCCCTCGGCTCCCAGCTGACGTGCGATGTCCTTGCCGATGCCCTTGTTGGCACCGGTGACCAGTGCTGTGCGATCGTTCATGACATCAAGGGTTCCCCGGCCACGGCCACCCTGCCAGGGACAACCTGTACCAGGCAGCCGAAGGAGGCAGCATGGCGAGGCACGAACTGGCCCGCTTCCTGCGGGACCGCCGCGAGGGGCTGCGCCCCCAGGACATCGGTCTGCCCGCCGACCCGCACCGCCGTACGCCGGGTCTGCGGCGGGAGGAGGTGGCGGAGCTGGCCCATATGTCGGTCGACTACTACACCCGCCTGGAACAGGCCCGGGGCCCGCGGCCCTCGCCGCGCATCCTGGACGGGCTGGCGGGGGCGCTGCGGCTTACGCCCGCCGAGCGCAGCCATCTGTTCCGGCTCGCGGGGACGAGCGCGCCCCCGGGTGTGCGAGCGGTGCGGCGGGTCCGCCCGCATATCGCCCAGATGCTGCGGCGGCTGCCCGACACCGGGGCGATCGTCACCGACGCGGCCTATGACGTGGTCGCCTGGAACCCGCTGGCGCAGGCCCTGCTCGGCGACGACCTCGGCCGGCACGGCAACCTAGCCCGCCGTCGTTTCCTGGCCCGGGGCCACGCGTACGAGAGCTCCAGCGCCGAGCAGTTCGGCCACATCGTGGTCGCACGGCTGCGCCGGGCCGCCGACCGCTACCCCCATGACACGGCGCTCACCGCGCTGCTGGGCGAACTGCGCACCGGCAGCGAGGAGTTCCGGCAGATCTGGGACGAGCGTCCGGTCCACGCTCCCGGCCACCGGACCAAGACCATCGACCACCCCACGGCCGGGACGCTCAATCTGAACTGCGACGTCCTGCTGGTACCCGAGGACGACCAGGAGGTGGTCCTGATCACGGCCGACCCCGGGTCGCCCTCCGCCCGTACGATCCGCCGGCTCGCGGGCGCGACGGCGTCCTGAGGCGTGGCCCGCGCGCCGTCAGTTCCGTGAATTGCCGAACAGCAGGCGATACAGCACGAGGAGAACGAACGCGCCGCCGATCGCCGCGCCCCAGGTGGCGGGGTCGAAGAACTCCTTCTGCACCTCCCGGTCGAAGAACTGCGCGGAGATCCAGCCGCCCACGAAGGCCCCCGCGATGCCGATGATCGTGGTGCCGACCAGCCCGCCCGGGTCACGCCCGGGGAGAAGGATCTTGGCGATGACTCCGGCCAGCAGGCCGAGGATGATCCAGCTCACGATGCCCACGTTGTCGTCCCCTTCGATGTGCTCTGGTGCGGTTGTGCCGTGCCGGGGTGAGCGGCTTGATCTCCGGATGCCCGGGGGAGCGGGCGCCATGCCTGAACAGTGCGTGAAGAACGCCGGTCAGCCGTAGGACAGATTGGAACAGGGGTCGTCGTCGGCGGAGCGGGCGTCCTCGGCCACCTTCGAGGGCAGCGCGGACGGTGTGGAGGACGTGGAGGCGCCGGGAGAGGGCGCGGTGAGGTAGGTCTGTCCCAGAGTGAGGCTGATGCCCGCGGTGGTGGCGGGCCGCAGTCCGGCGCCGGGGAAGAGCCGGGCCACGGTCCGGGCCTTGTCCCGCTCGCCCGGGCCGTAGCCGATCACGGTGGTGGCGTGGTCCTGGCTGTCGGCGTTCGTGGCGCCGGCCACGGTGAAGCCATGTGTCCTGAGGGTGTCCGCGGCGCGTGCGGCGAGCCCCGGGGTGGTGGTGCCGTTGTACACGGTGACGCTGATGCCCGCGCCCGCCACGGTGGACGTGGCGCTCGGGGTGCCGTTCGGAGTGGCGGAGGCCCGCTGCCCGTCCTTCTTCCCACCGGCCGCCTTCCCGTCGATGGTGCGGTCGGCCCTGATGTCGGCCCACAGCGCATCGGCGTCGGGCTGGACGATGGCCACGCGTTCGCCCTGGTAGCGCCAGGGGATGGTGAGGAACTTGGTGTTGTGCAGATCGATGTCCTTCAGCGACATGGCGAAGGACATCAGCTTCTTGGCCGACCCGAGCCCGGGGTCCACGGTCATGGACTTGGTGGCCGCGTCCGCCAGCGGATACAGCGTGGTCGGGTCGAACCCCTGGCCCTTCACCTTCTTGAGCAGGCTGGAGATGAACGCCTGCTGCCGCTGTATGCGCCCGATGTCGGAGCCGTCGCCGATGCCGTGGCGGATGCGGACGTAGTCCAGCGCCTTCTGTCCGGAGACCGTCTGCACCCCCTTGCTGAAGATGCGCTTGCCGCGGGTCCCGCGATTGGGGCTCAGATCGCGTTCATAGACGTCCTGGGGCACACACACCCGCACCCCGCCGACCGCGGAGGTCATCCGCGCGAAGCCCTCGAAGTCGATGACCATGGTGTGGTCCATGCGCAGCCCGGTCAGCTTCTCGACGGTGTTCTGCGTGCAGGCCGGGTTGCCCTGCGCGGTCTCGCCCACGGAGAACGCCGAGTTGAACATGGTGTTCCGCTGCGTTCTGGTCCATTTGCCGTCGGGCAGCCGGCACGGCGGGATGTCGACCAGGGTGTCGCGGGGTATCGACACCCCCACGGCGTGCTTGCCATCGGAGTAGACATGCAGCAGGAGGGCGGTGTCCGAACGGCCCACGTCTCCGGTGCCGCCGCCCAGCTTGCTGTTCTCGCCCGACCGGGTGTCCGATCCGATGACCAGCACGTTCTGGCCGGCGGCATTGCCCTCGGGCCGATCGTCCGAGAGACCGTCCGCCCCGAAGGTGGTGATGTTGCCGTTCAGCTTGAAGTAGACCCAGCCCACCCCGCCGCCGAGCAGCACCAGGAACGACACCACGACCAGCAGAGCGATCCGCAGCGGGCGGCGCCCCTTGCGCTGCCCGCCCGGGTCGGCCGACCCCGTGGTGGGACTCCCCGTCGTCTCCCCGTCTCTGCCTGTCATGCGCGTCCTTCGTCCGGCGGCTGTTCGAAGGAGAAGACGAACGATGTTGGCTTGAGGTTCTGCGGATGGTGCGCGGAGGTTCAGCGGGCCAGGGAGACGGCGAACGGCCGGAGTCCGTGGCGGCGCAGCACATGGGGCACGAGCAGGACGAGGGCTTCGGTCGCGCGGGCGGTGCTGATGTCGCCGAGGTCCTCGATCCACTCGGGCTTCCAGCCGAGGTCGGCGAGGAGGTCCGCGGTGAGGGCCTTGGCGTCCGCGTCGTCCCCGGAGAGGTAGGCGGTGGGCGGGGTGGACAGCACGGCGGGGGCGGTCATGACCGGGAAGAGCATGGTGTTGAGGGTCTTGACCACCCGGGTCGCGGGCAGCGCCCGCTGAAGCCGCTCGGCCAGGCTGCCGCCGGGGTAGCACAGGTCGGAGGGAAGCCCGTCGGAGGTGTGCCGGGTGGCGTTGGAGACATCGATGAGGATCTTGCCCGCCAACTCGGTGTGCAGGGCGGAGAGGCGTTCCAGGGCGGTGTCACCCGGGGTGGCGTTGATGACGATGTCGGTGGTGGCGGCGGTGGTGCGCTGGTCGGCGCGGTGGATCGCCGGTATGGCGGTGTTGGTCTCGTCGGTGGCCTCCTGGGGCGGCTGCCGGTGGCCGAGGGTGATCTGGTGGCCGGCGGTGGCGAGGGCGTGGGCGAGACCGCCTCCGACGCGTCCGGTGCCGAGGATGCCGATGCTGGTCATGCGGGTGTGCTCCTTGCGAGAGTGCGGGTGGTCAGACGGTGCGCGGCAGGACCTGCCGGGCGCGGGTGGTCAGACGGTGCGTAACAAGTGACCTGCCGGGCGCGGGGGTCAGGCGATGCCTGACACGTGACCTGCCGGGTGCGGGTCGTCAGGCGCGGGGCGACAGGACGGCGACGGCCGCGGCGTGGATACCGGGGGCGGTGGCCAGGAAGTCACGGCCGGTCAGGTCCCATGGATCGCCCTGAGTGTCGGTGACCGTGCCCCCGGCCTCGGCGACCAGCAGGGCCCCGGCCACCAGACCCGAGCGCACATCGGAGAACTGCCAGAACGCGTCCATACGGCCGGCGGCGACCTGGATCAGCTGCAGGGTGGCGGGCACCGAGACCCGGACGACCAGGCCGTGGATCAGCATCTGGGTGACCGAGGCGCCGATCCGATGGAACGTGCGCTCGTCCTCCCCGGGCCGGGCCTGACCCGTGCCGACCAGGGCCGCACCCAGGTCCGTCTTGGCCGACACCCGCAGCGGCGCCCCGTTCAGCTGGGCGCCGTGACCGGCCACCGCGGTGTACCAGTCGCCGGTCAGCGGAAGGTGGACGACGGTGAGGACCGGGTGGTTGTCGCGGACGAGGGTGGCGGTCACGGCCCAGTCGTCCATGCCGTGCACATGGTTGATATTGCCCTCGGCCGGGTCGACGATCCACCACTCGCCCGGAGGCAGCGCACCGCCTTCCAACTCGTCCTCGGCCCAGTGCGCGCCGGGCCTCGCGGCCATCAGTGGCGCCTTCAGGACGTCGAGTACGGCGTCGTCATTGGCGTGGATCTCCGTGACGATCTCGTCGAGGGACACCCCGCGGGCCTGGGGGGTGTGACGCTTCCGCAGCAGTTCGCCGGCGGTGCGCACGGCTTCGGTGACCCGGTTGAGCAAGGTGGCGTCGAGGCCGGTGTCGGGGGTGGTGCCGGTGGAAGTGGACATGAGGTGCTCCCGCGAGTGGTGAAGAGAGGGGAGGCTTGGCGCGCGCTTCGCCGTCTGCGCCTCGACGGTAGGCAACCTCATCGATGAACGGCAATTGCACATCCGGCACTGCTGGTGTTACCCGCGTGCAAGGGAAGGTGGCGGGTCGACGAGCACACGCCCGGGCCGAAGCGGATGCTTCCGGCCCGGGCGGATCGCCACGTGGCGGCGGGGTCAGCCGATGGCGGGTACGGGTTCGCGGGACGGTCCCGCCGGCTCCTTGGGAACGAGGTCGGTGGCGGCCGTGTCGTCGGGGTTGAAGGGCAGGTCACCACGGAGCACCGCCCGGGCCCGGGCCTCGTCCAGCTGCCCCTCCCAGCGAGCCACGGCCAAGGTGGCGACACCATTGCCGACCAGGCTGGTCAGGGCCCGCGCCTCGGACATGAAGCGGTCGATGCCGAAGATCAGCGCGAGGGCTGCCACGGGGACATGGGGGACGGCGCTGAGCGTGGCGGCCAGGGCGACGAACCCCGAACCGGTCACCCCCGCCGCGCCCTTGGAGGTGAGCAGCATGACGGCGAGCATGGTCAGCTGCTGGGTGAGGCTGAGGTCCACCCCCACGGCCTGGGCGAGGAAGACCGACCCCATGGTGAGGTAGATGGCGGTCCCGTCGAGGTTGAAGGAGTATCCGGCGGGAAGCGTGATGCCCACGACCGGCTTCGAGGCGCCCGCGTGCTCCAGCTTGGCCATCATGCGCGGCAGCACCGGTTCGGTGGACGAGGTGCCGAGCACGATCAGCAGCTCCTCCTTGATGTAGCGGAGGAACGGCAGCAGACGCAGGCCGCCCAGGCGCATGACCGTGCCGAGGACCACCAGGACGAAGAAGAGGGCGGTCAGCCAGAACGAGCCGACCAGCAGGGCCAGATGGCGCAGGGTGCCCAGGCCGTAGTTGCCGATGGTGAAGGCCATGGAGCCGAAGGCGCCGATGGGGGCCAACCGCATGATCCAGCGGATGAGCCGGAACAGCACCGTGGAAAGCTTCTCGATGCTCGTGGCGATGCTCGCCCCGGGCTCGCCACTGGCCTGCAGACCGAAGCCGAACAGGACCGCCACGAGCAGCACCGGCAGGATCTCGCCGCCCGTCAGCGCGCTGACGAGGGTGTCCGGGATGGTGCTGAGAACGAAGTCCGCGAAGCTCTCATGGGCCTGGGTCGCCTCCGCCGGGAGGCTGTCGCTGCTCAGGGTGGAGACATCGACGTGCAGTCCGCTGCCGGGCCGGACGACGTTGACCACGACCAGGCCGATGACCAGAGCGATGGTGGTCAGGATCTCGAAGTAGACCAGGGCCTTGAGGCTCACCCGGCCGACCGTCCGGCGGTCGCTCATGGAGGCGATGCCATGGACGACCGTACAGAAGATGATCGGCGCGATCATCATCTTCACCACCGCGACGAAACCGTCTCCCAGCGGTTTCAGATCGGCTCCGAAGGAGGGCCACAGCGAACCGACGACGACCCCTGCGAGGACCGCGAGCAGGCACTGGACATAGAGGCGGGACAGCAGCAGGCGGATGCGGCCGCGCCGGTCGGGCGCGGCGACGGTGCCCGGGGCGGCGACGTTGCGGCTCATACGGGGCGTCCTTCCGGGACGGGAACGAGGAGTTCGGCTCGGGCGATGCGCCGGGCGGCGCGGTGCAGGAGCACCGTGGGGGACGCGCCGTCCGGTGCGGGGACGGCTCGGGCGGTGATGACGCCCGCGGGGGTGCCCAGGCGCAGCGTGCCGTCGGCGGTCTGCCGGGTGACGCGGTGGGCGAGGGTGCCGGGGGTCGCGGCGGCCGTCGCCAGGGCGACGGCGGAGGTGAGGCCGATCGCCGGATGCGCGGCGTGCATGGAGACCATGCGCACGGCCACGTCGTACTGGTCCTGAGTGACCGGACGGCCGTGAGTGGTGCGATATGTTACGGGGTCGCCGACGACACCGACCTTGGGCACCGCGTGACTGACCGGGGCGTCCTCGCGGACCAGCCCCATCGCGAGCGCCGCCCGGCGGCGCAGCACGGTGAGCGCGGGCACCACGGTGGCGAACGCGGTCAGGGACGCGGAGCCGTCGAGGCCGAACGCCTTGGCGTCGAAGAGCGCGGCGGGAGCGCCGGCGTCGACGAGCGAGGCTTCGACGGGGCCGTCCGGTCCGGTCAGGGTGTCCAGGGGGCGGCCGGTGGGCAGCGCACGGCCAGTGGTCGAACCCGCGGGGTCCTGGAACCCCAGCAGGACCGGCACCCCGAGCGCGTCGGTGCCGGGCACCGCGGCGGTGCCCTCGTCGGGCGCGGTCAGGCCGGGGGTGGGGATGGCGCCGGTGAGACGGGCCCCGGTGTTCACGTTGAGCATGCGGACCGTGGTGGTGTCCGAGGTGATCGGCACCAGACCGCGGTGGACGGCGTACAGCGCGACCGCGGTAGCGCAGTTGCCGCAGTTGCTGGTCCACTCCACCCGCTCGTCGCCGATGCCGACCTGCGCGAAGGCGTAGGTGACATCCACGCCCGCTTCGGCCGAAGTCCGGACGATCGCGGCCTTGGAGGTGGTGGAGGAGGCGCCGCCCACCCCGTCGATCTGGCGGGGGTCGGCCGCGTTGAAGGCGGCGAGCAGCAGGGTGTCGGCGTCCACTCCGGTGGCCACCACATCGTGGTGGTCGAAGATCCAGCACTTGCTGGTTCCCCCGCGGATCATCTCGCCCTGCAGACGCAACACAACCGGCTCCCCATGGACATGGAACAGACACCCCGCCGACAGCTCATCCGTGGGCGGTGGCATCTACGGTGTGTTACCGCAGCGTGAAGTACAATCTCGAAAATCTGCAGGGGTATTAAGCAGGACTGAACGCTGGAGGCGATGCCGTGCTGGACGTCCGGCGCATGCTGCTCTTCGCCGAGGTGGCCCGGCGCGGTTCGGTGACGGCCACCGCCCGCGCCCTGAACTACACGCCGTCAGCGGTGTCGCAGCAGATCAGCCGACTGGAGACGGAGGCGGGCCAGCCGCTGCTGGAGCGCCACGCACGGGGTGTCACCCTCACCGACGCCGGGCGTGCCCTGGCCGACCGGGGGGAGCGGATCGCCCGCGAGCTGAAGGCCGCGGAGAGTGAGCTCGCCGACTTCGCGGGGCTCCGGGCGGGCACCCTGCGCATCGGCACCTTCCCCACCGTCGGCGCCTCGCTGCTGCCGCCCGCGGTCATCGCCTTCCGCGACACCCATCCCGACGTACGGCTGAGCGTGCGCAGCGCCCGCATCGCGGGCCTGTGGTCGATGCTCGAGAACCGGGAGATCGAGATGTCGCTGATGTGGGACTATGACTGGTGCCGCATCGACCGCGAGGATGTCGACATCACCCCGCTCCTGGACGATCCGCCGGCCCTCCTGGTCGGCGATCGCCACCCGCTGGCCTCCCGTACCGACGCCACCCTCGCCGATCTCACCGGCGATCCATGGATCACCCGTGCCGACCGCCACCCGGTGGCGGAGGCCCTGGTCCGCAGTTGCCGGGCGGTCGGCTTCGAACCACAGATCGCCTACGCGGCGCACGACTACCAGGAGGCGCAGGCCATGGTGGCCGCCGGTCTGGGCGTGGCGCTGGCACCGACCCTTGCCCTGGAGGGCATTCGCCCGGGCGTCAGCGTACTGCCTCTGCGGCCGCCCGCGCCGGTGCGCCGGATCCTGCTTGTGCGGATGGCCGACCATGCCCTCACCCCTGCCGCCGGGGCGTTCATCGGCTCGCTGCGCGAGAGCGCCGCGGCCCGGCGGACCGACGCCATCGACGCAGGCGGGCGAGCGGTGCCGGATCCCCGCTCCGGCTCATGACGGGCTCTCAGAGCGCGGAGATCACCCGCCTGCGGTCCTCCATGGCCCGGCGGGCGAGCCGGGAAGCGGGGGCGAGGCGGTCGTACTCGTGGATGGCCCCGCTGTGGACATGCAGTTCGGTGGAGACATCGGCCTCGGCGAGCCGCTGTGTGTAGGTGACGGCCTCGGCGCGGAAGATGTCGAGCTCTCCGACCTCGACATAGGCGGGTGCCAGGCCCGCGACGGTGGCGACGCGCGCGGGCGCCGCCTCCGGCGGGACCGCGTCGGTGCCGAAGGCGGTGCCCAGCAGGGCGTGCCAGCCGGTCCAGTTGTCGTCCCAGGTCCAGGCGACATACGGGGTCAGCCGTGGATCCGGGGTGAGAGTGCGGTCGTCCAGCATCGGATACAGCAGCACCTGGCGAGCGAGGGGAACTCCGCGGTCCCGGGCGAGGATCGCGGTGCCCGCGGCGAGCCCGCCCCCGGCGCTGTCGCCCATGACGGCGATGCGGCGGGGGTCGACCCCCAGCTCGGCCGCCTGGCCGTCCAACCAGGTCAGCGCGGCGAACACGTCCTCGACGGGTCCGGTGCCGGTGGCCGCGTCGGGGGCCAGGCGGTAGTCGACGGACAGGAACGGCACCCCGGTGGCCTGGACGTATCCGGCGACGACGGAGTCGTAGAGGTCGACGCTGCCGGCGATCATCCCTCCGCCATGGGCGTAGACGACCGCGGAACCCGGCGCGGAGTCGGCCTTCTCGTACCAGCGGACGAGGATCTCCGCCCCGTCCGCGGACCGCACCTTGTGCGAGTCAGCCTTCACCAGGGGAAAGCCGGAAGGATAGGCCGGGAGCAGGGAGGCCAGCCACCGCATCGAGGCCGTGCCCCTGGCGCGCAGGGTCCGCCAGTCGTCGCGTGCGGGCGGGGGAGTGGGGCCACTCTGCTCGGCGAGGGCCTGCAGCACCGCGGCGAGCTCAGGGTCGAGGGTGAAGGCCATGGTCGACTCCGTTCGAGGACGGCGGGTGGCTACCCCAACTGTCCTCAAGGGCCGCTGAGTTGCGCTTGAGAGCCGGTACAGAAACTTGGCGGCGGCCGCGGAAGCCCCAGTGTGGCCGCGGAGTCCGGGGCGGCCGGGGAAAGCCGGCATGGCGCGGCAGGAGCCCCCGGGGCGGGCGCCCCTTCCCTTCGGGGTGCCCGCCCCTGACCCTCGGCTCTCCCGACCAGCGCCTTCCCCGCGTCCGCTCCCGTACTCCAGGGAAACCCCAGGGTGCGGCGAAACCCGCGGGCGCGGGTGCCCACGCACCGGTGCCCCGGCCGGAACGAGTCCGGCCGGGGCACCGTGCTGTCGCCTTCGCGGGGCTTGTGGATCAGTCCCGCTGGGCGCCCTTGGGAAGCTGGCGCCACTTCACCTCGGTGGTGGTGTCGTACGTCCAGTCGAGCATCTTCTTCGCGTCCGGGTAGCGGTCCGCGTCGTTGAGCACGACTCCCACGACCTCCTTGTCACCGCGCTTGGCGGCGAACACCAGACAGGGTCCGGCGGGGGTGGTGGTCCCGGTCTTGACGCCGATGGCGCCCTGGTACGAGCCCAGCAACTGGTTGGTGTTGTCCCAGGAGTAGTACCGAGTGTGACCGTTGGCCGCCGGTGCCTCCTGCTTGGTGGACACCGACTTGACGACCGTGTCGAACGTGGCGTTGTCCATGGCGCGGCGGGTCAGCTGCGCCAGGTCACGGGGCGTCGAGTAGTTGTCGCTGTCGGCCGAGACACCGTCGAACGAGTCGTAGTTGGTGTTGGCCAGCCCCAGGTCCTTCGCCTTCGCGTTCATCTTGGAGATGAAGGACTTGGTGCGCTCGGCGGTGGTGTCGCCGGTGCCGAAGGTGTCGGCCAGCGCCATCGCCGCGTCACAGCCGGACGGCAGCATCAGCGCGTACAGCAACTGGTTGACGGTGAGCTTGTCACCGGTCTGCAGGTCCGCCGTGCTGGCGCCCGCCTTGGTGACATAGTCGCGGTATTCCTGCTTGACGGTGACCTGCTTGTTGAGGTCCAGACCTCGGGTCTCGAGCACCACGAGGGCAGTCATGATCTTGGTGGTGCTCGCCATCGGACGCTTGGTGTTGGCGTCCTTGGCCATCAGCTCCTTGTTGGAACCGGTGTCGAGCAGGTAGGCGCCCTGGGCGCTGACCTCCGGTGGCGGCTCGGCCGAAGCCTGGGCCATCGCCACCGGAACCGCGATCGCTACGGCCACCGTGGACGCGACCGCCGCGACTCTCCAGCGGGGGGTCACGATTCCACGACGTTTATGCATTCGCCCTCCGTTTCGATTGTTGAAGATTGGGCGACCGCATCGTCTCACCGGGCGAAACGCGCCTGCGCTTCGGGGTATCGGCCAGGCGATGGCATCGGGGAGACAACTACTCGCCGGGCCAGCACGGTTGGTCCGCCACGGCCGCGCGGTCCGGTGTGTGCGCTCCTCGGTCTGCGACACTCATCGGGTGAGCCGGACACTCGATCACGAGGCACTGCGTGGACGTGTCGCCGTCGTCGCCGGGGCGACCCGCGGCGCCGGGCGCGGGATCGCGGCCGCGCTGGGCGAGGCCGGCGCCACCGTCATCTGCACCGGGCGCAGCAGCGTGTCGGGCAGGGGCGGGTCGGACTACGACCGGCCCGAGACGATCGAGGAGACGGCCGAGCTCGTCACGCGGCTCGGTGGCACCGGCATCGCCATCCGCACCGACCATCTCGACTCCGCGCAGGTCGGGCGGCTGGCCCGGCGCATCCGCCACGATCACGGCGGCATCGACGTCCTGGTCAACGACATCTGGGGCGCCGAGCGGCTCAAGGGCGGGCCCGCCGACTGGAACACCCCGATCTGGGAACACAGCCTGGAGGACGGGCTGCGCATTCTCCGGCTCGGTCTCGACACCCACCTGATCACCTCGCACCACCTGCTGCCGCTGCTGATCGGCAAGCCGGGTGGTCTGCTCGTCGAGATGACCGACGGCACCGCCGCGTACAACGCCGACCGGTATCGCATCTCGGTCTTCTACGACCTGGTGAAGACCGCGGTGAACCGGCTGGCCTTCTCCCAGGGCCACGAACTGGCGCCGTACGGGGCGACGGCGGTGGCCATCACACCGGGCTGGCTGCGCTCGGAGATGATGCTCGACGCCTACGGAGTCGGCGAGGACAACTGGCGTGACGCCTTGCTGCCGGACAGGGGCGAGGGCCGCCCGACCGCTCCCGGAGGCTTCGCGTCCTCCGAGTCCCCGCGCTATGTCGGCCGCGCCGTCGCCGCGCTGGCCGCCGACCCCGACCGGGCCAGGTGGAACCAGCGGTCGGTGAGCTCCGCCGAGCTCGCCGGGGAGTACGGATTCACCGACACCGACGGGTCGCGGCCCGACAGCTGGACCGCGACCTGACAGCTGGCCGGCTACCTGACAGAGATCCCGTCAGCGCTGATCAACGCGTCACGCGTATGGCGCCGGGTGTTCGGGCCGCTCCGCCACCGCCAGGGGAGGCTCGGCGCCACGCCGTCGCGCGGCCCGTCGGCACACCGCGAAACCGGCGGTGGCCAGCAGCAGATAGGCGGGGACGAGCAGCACCGCGTCCGGTGTCGTCTGCTCGGTGTGCCAGCCCGCGCCGCGCCGGTCGCCCTCCAGCACGATCCGGTTGACGGTCAGGAAGGTCAGATGGGTGCCGATGGCGGCCCACAGCGGAGCCCGGCTCACGGCCGTCCGGGCCGCCACGAGCGTCAGTCCGAACACGGTCAGGAGGATCAGGTAGTCGGCGGGATTCTGCCCGTCCGGGGCGAACCCGATCGGTTCCGGATCGCCGTCGGCCAGCTGCGCGGTCGCGGCCCCGACCACCGTCGAGGCCCCCGGCACCAGCAGGAACACCGCCGTCGTACCGAGGGCCGACACGGCAGCGCCGAACCGGGTGCGCAATGAGGTCCAGGCGTAGCCGCGCAGGGTCGTCTCCTCCGGCAGGGCTTCGAGCAGGAGGGCGACCACCCCGTTCGAGAGGAGGAACCCGGCGAGGGCGGCGGGCTCGATACGCGACCAGCGCAGCATGCCCGCGGCGGTGCCCGCGCCGAGGACGACGGCGGCCGCGGCCGCCGTCACCCCCACTCCGGTCAGCAGCGCACGCAGGCTCGCGCCCGCCCCGCCGAACCCGAGCCACGCCGGGGACCGGCGCCCCCGGCGTAGGAGGAGGAGTACGAGTGGCACGGCCAGCGCGGTGACCAGCGCGCCCGGGAGCACCCGGGCCGCGAAGCCGGTGAGCCCGAGGGCGTCGGCGGCGACCGGACCCAGGGCCGTGCCGACGCCGAGTGCCGTGGCCATCACCAGACCACCGGTCAGCGCCCGGAGCAGGGCGGCGGCGGTCGAGGGGGCGGGCGTACCGGTGTGCGGCTCGGTCATGGGGAGGTCCTCCGGAAGGCGGGGTGACTTCCGCCATCCTCACGTCCCACATCGCCACGAAGGTCGTAGCCACTGATGAAACCGCCCATACATCCTTCGGCGTACCGCGCGTCCGTGGTCTGAGCCATCGGCCGGGGCGGGCCACCCACGAAGCCGGCCCTCTGCAGGCCGGAGCCGCTCGGCGTCGCGCCGGTCAGCGGGGCCGGGCGGTAGCGCAGCGTACGCAGGTGTCCGCCGCCGGGCGTACCTCCAGGCGCTCCGCCGGGATCGGCTCGCCGCACACCGCGCACAGTCCGTAGTCGTCGCGGTCCAGCCGCCGCAGCGCCTCGTCCAGGGCGGTCAGATGATCGCGTGCCTGGGCCAGCAAGGCGGCGACATGGGCCCGCTCGAAGGCGGTGCTCGACCCCTCGGGGTCGTGCTCGTCATCGACCGCCACCAGGGCGTTCGACGCGACGATCCCCTCGAATTCGCGGTTCAGGGCCGCGATCTGCTCCCTGGTGCCGACCTGCTCGGCCACCAGCTGTTCACGGATGGACGCGCGCTCGGCCGGAGACAGAGCGCCATGACGGGATGAATCGCTCATGCCGTCATAACCTCGGCGCCCCCGTCCGCATTCCGGTTCGCACCGGAAGCCTTGACGTCCGCCCACCCCGGCCCGGCCCGAGCGAGGTGGTCGTGAAATGTTAAACTACCTCTACACCCCGTGCTCGGCGCCGACCGGATTCCCCCCCCCGTGCCGGTCGGCGCCGATTCCCCCCGCCGCGGCATCCGAGCGGGCGCTCGGCTCAGTGCAGGGACGCCACCGAGTCCTTACTGAACGGAATGAGCTCGCTCATCCGGTCGTTCAGGACCTTCTCGGCCCACTGGGGGTCGGCGAGCAGTGCGCGGCCGACCGCCACGAGGTCGAACTCGTCCCGCTCCAGACGGTCGAGGAGCCGCTCGATGGTGTCCACGGCAGCGTTCGCACCGGAGAGGGAGCCCGGCTGGAAGACGGTGTCCAGGCCGACCGAGCCGACGGTGATGACCGGCTTACCGGTGACCTTCTTCGCCCATCCGGCGATGTTCAGCTCCGACCCCGTGTCCGGGAACTCGGCCTGCCAGTGGCGGCGTCCGGACGCGTGGAACGCGTCGACCCCGGCCTCCGCCAGCGGGGTGAGCACGGCTTCCAGTTCCTTGGGGCTCTCGGCGAGCCGGGCCTCGTAGTTCTCGGACTTCCACTGGGAGAACCGCAGCACGACGGGGAAGTCGGGCGCGACCTGTTCGCGGATGGCGGCCACCAGGTCGGCGGCGAACGTGGTACGCGAGGCCAGGTCGCCGCCGTAGCCGTCGGTGCGCCGGTTGGTGCGCTCCCAGAGGAACTGGTCGATGAGATAGCCGTGCGCGCCGTGCAGTTCCACGCCGTCGAAACCGATCCGCTCGGCCTCCCGCGCGGCCTTCGCGAAGGCGCCGATGACATCGTCGATGTCGGCGAGGGTCATCGTCTCGCCCGCTCCGGCCGTGCCGTCCAGCGCGACCCCGGACGGCCCCACGGACGGGGCGTCGGGGAACGGCGGCGCCCCTGCGGGCCGCTGTATGCCCACGTGCCAGAGCTGGGGCATGATCGCGCCACCGTGGGTGTGCACGGCGTCGACGACCTTCTGCCATCCGGCGAGTTGCGCCTCGCCGTGGAACCGGGGGACGCCGTCGAGGAAGCCGGCGGACCGGTGGTCGACGGTGGTGCCCTCGGTGATGATCAGGCCGGTCCCCGCGGCGACCCGGCGCGCGTAGTAGGCGGCGACATCCTCACCGGGAACGCCGTCGGGGGAGTGTCCGCGGGTCATGGGTGCCATGACGATCCGGTTCGGCAGCTTGGCCGAACCCAGTGCGAACGGGCGGGACAGTGCCGTGGCCGCGCGGGTGTTCACCGTGTCGCTCTCCAGTCGTGTCGCTCCGGGGTGGCTTCCCCCGGAGGGCCAAAAGTGTGAATCTGAAAGGTACAGTTTTGATCGCGTAAACTGCAACTGCATCGATTGCACTTTAGGGGAACGGCGAAATGGCACCGTCGAGTAGGCTGTGCCACGATCTGCGCGCGGAGGTGGAGACCTTGTTGGACATCCGGTTCTCCCGTGCGCTGCAGCTGATGCTCCTCCTCGCGGTCGCCGCCGACGACGACTCCGGACCGCTGAGCTCCGCCGAGTTGGCCCGCATGCTGAACACCAACCCGAGTCTGGTCCGCAAGCTCCTCGTCCCGCTGACGGAGGAGGGGCTGGTCGTCTGCGTCAAGGGCCGCACCGGTGGGGCCAGGCTGGGGCGGCCGACCGACCGGATCACCCTGGCGGAGATCTACCGCTGCGCCGTCGGCGACAAGCCCCTGTGGGCCTGCTCGCCCGGGGTGGAGCCGGTGTGCCAGGTGACCGCACACGCCGGTGAGTACTTCGCCACGCTCACCGCGGAGGCCGAGGAAGCGGTGCTCGAATCGCTGGGCGACCGCACACTCGCGGACAGTGTGCTGGAACTGCGCCGTCTCGATACGGGACGCGCGCGACAGCGCTGATTCGGCTCCTACGAGCCCCGCGTTCACATCGCCGGAACGCCCGTGCCCCCTTCCGGCCCGGACACGGCCGCCCGGCGCAGGTGCTCGGCGAGCGCCGCGGTGGCGGTGGACGAGGTCCGGGCCTTCTCGCCCCAGGCCAGCAGATGGGTGCGGCGTGACCAGGGATCCTGGAGCTCGCACACATCGAGTGGCCGGCCGGGGGCGATGGCGCGGCGCGGCACGACCGCGAGTCCCACACCGGCGGCCGCGAGGGAGACAAGAGTGGGCAGGTGGGCGACGGTGGTGCGGTAGCGCACCGCCGGAGCGTGCGGACCCAGGTGTTTCTCGATCGAGCGCCGCAGCGAGGAGCCGGCGTCGAGCCCCACGAGCGGGTGCTCGGCGATCTCGCTGTAGGCCACCGCGGCGCGCCCCGCGAGGATCCCGCCGGACTGGCCGATCACCACCAGGGAGTCATCGCAGAGGGGTTCCATGGCGAGACCGCAGTCGCGCGCCTCGGTGTCGAGAACGACGCCCAGATCCGCCTCGCCGTCGGCGAGCAGCCGCACGGTGCGTGGGGTGCGGCTCTCGGACGCCGTCACATCGACGTCCGGGTGTGCGCGGAGGAACGAGACCAGGGCCCGCGGCACGAGGTGATGCATCGCGGAGCCGCCGCCCAGCAGGGTCAGTGGCGCGGTCGGCGGCCGGGCGTAGCTCGCCACGGCGCTTTCGAGGCGCGCCGTCCGGTCGAGCACATCCCGGGCGTGGCGGGCCAGCGCCGTCCCCGCCGGGGTGGGGCGCACCCCCCGCCTGCCACGGATCAGCAGGGCCACGCCCGCGTGGTGCTCGAGCGAGCGCACCCTGGCGCTGGCCGACGGGAGGCTCAGATGCATCCGGCGGGCGCCCGCCGTGATCGAGCCCTCCGCCACGATGTGGAGAAAGAGCCGCAGGTCGTCCAGGTCATAACGCACCCTGTCGAGCCTATGGCACAGCCTTGCGCAGGCTCTGTGGATCACGCATTGTGCGCCCACGGGCCGTGGGGCGATGCTCGGCGGGTGTCGGAGATGGTGATTGTTCTGCTGGCGGGCGTGGTCGCCGGGGCGTTGAACGCCGTCGGCGGCACGTTCGTGGCGCTCCCCGCCCTGGTCGCGGCCGGTCTGTCCCCCGTGACCGCGAACGCGTCCTCGACCGTGGCCCTCGTACCCGGAACCGTGGCGAGCGCGTGGGTGTACCGGCGCGATCTCGCCCCGGTCGGGGGCACGTCCACGCGGGCGCTGACCGTGGTCAGTGCGATCGGCGGCGGGCTGGGTGCCGGTCTGCTGCTGACGCTGCCCGCGGTGTCGTTCGACGCCGCGCTGCCCTGGCTGCTCGCCTTCGCCACGGTGATCCTCGCCTTCGGGCGCCACGTCTCCCGTGTGCTGAGCGACGCGAAGGGCCATGCGGTCGGCATGAGCCCCCGGGCCGTCCTGATCGGCCAGTTCCTCCTCGCCCTGTACGGCGGCTACTTCGGCGGTGCCGTGGGCATCATGATGCTGGCCGTGTGGAGCATCGGCCTCGGCCTCGACACCTCGGCCGGCAACCCGATGCGGGTCGCCCAGCTCACGGCCATCTACCTCAGCGCGACCGGGCTGTTCCTCATCGCCTCCGACGCGCTGAGCGCACCGTCCGTGCTCATCACCATGCTGGTCGGCGCGGTGGCCGGCGGGGTGGCCGGGGCGCACATCGCCCGTCGTCTCCCCGCCTGGCTGCTGCGCGGCGTCGTTCTGACGACCGCCGTCACCATGACCGTCCTGTACTTCCTCCGGGGCTGAGCGGGCGGCTCATCCCCGCGGAGGAGCGGATGGGCAGGGGAGGGGTGCTACGAAAGCCGGCCGGCCACGACCCGCGCCGCGTCCGCGATCAGCTTGTCGTCGGACGTGGCGTCCTTGTCACCGCGGTTCGACATGATCGCCATGACGATGGGAGCGGAGTCGGGCGGCCACACCACCGCGATGTCATTGCGGCCACCGTAGTAGCTGCCGCTTCCTGTCTTGTCGCCGACCTGCCAGTCCTTGGGCACCCCGGCCCTGATGAGCGCGTCCCCGGTGGTGTTGGTCCGCAGCCACTTCGTGAGCTGTGCGCGCTCTCCGTCGCCGAGGACATCGCCGAGCACGAACGCGCGCAGATCCTTGGCCATCGCCCGCGGAGTGCTCGTGTCCCGGGTGGAACCGGGGACCCAGCGACTCAACTCCGGCTCGCGGCGCTCCATCCGGATGACGTCGTCGCCCATCTTCTCGAGCGTGGCGTCGAGGCCCCTGGGCCCGCCGAGCTGGTCGAAGAGCAGGTTGGCCGCCGTGTTGTCGCTGTAGCGGACGGCGGCGTCACACAGCGCGCCCAGGCTCATCCCGGTGTCGACGCGCTTCTCGGTCACGGGGGAGTTGTCGACGAGAACGTCCCTGGAGTACCTGATCACCCGGTCCAGCCCGCCCAGTTCGACCTTCCGCAGCACGGCACCGGCCTCCAGCGCCTTGAACGTGGAGGCGTAGCCGAACCGCTCGCCGTCGCGATAGGCCACCTCGTGTCCGGTGCCGGTGTCGATGGCGTAGACACCCAGCCGCGCGTCGTAGGAGTGCTCCAGCTTCTTGAACTCGACGGTGGACGACGCCGTGTCCTTGCCCGCCTTCGCCGCCAGATCGGTGGACGCGGACGGCGAGCCCGACGCACTCGACGACCCCGACGAGTCCGAGGATCCGTCCTGGCCGCAGGCCGTCAGCGGGACGAGAAGCGTGAGCGCGGTGAGCGCGCCGAGGGCGGTGTGCCGGGCACGGGGGAATCGCATGATCCTGACCTCCGGTTGGGCCCCCGTCACGCAGGGGGCACAGGGGATGGAACGACCGGCCCCTTACCGGGGCGCGGCCGTGGGCATCGGGATCACCTTCGCCGCCCGGCGGCTATGCGGTCCAATACGCTCATGCGCATCTCCATGCCGATCTGGCATAGAGTGCGGATGTGGATCTGGTGGGAGCGTGCCGCGCGTTCGTCAGCGTGAGCGAGCGTGGCAGCTTCACCGTCGGGGCGGCCGCCGCCCGGATGTCCCAGTCGGTGGCCAGCCGTCGGGTGGCCGCTCTGGAGGAGCGCTTCGGTGAGCAGCTCTTCGAACGCACCTCACGGCGGGCCCAACTCACCCCCTTCGGGCGGGAGATGCTGCCGGTGGCCAGACAGCTCGTACAGGCGGCCGATGTGCTGCTGCACGAGGCCGAGGCCGCCAAGCGCAAGCCGTGGCGGCTCGCGGTGCCCGGCATCTGCACAACGGCCGGTCTGGCCCGCCTCGTCGCCGAGGCACGCGCGCACGGCATCACGCTCGAGCTCCGCGTGGCGGCGCCGGCGCAGCGCCTGGAGCTCATCCACGCACAGCTGGTGCGGGCCGCCCTGCTCGCGGTGCCCGCGGACGAGGCCACCTGGTCCGTGCCGCTCGGGCTCGCCGGAGTCCGGGATCCCGGTGTGCGGCGGGTCTATCTCGAGACGCTGCGGGTCGGCCGGGCCGCTCCGGGCCCGGCCCGCCGTATCTGGATCCAGCCGGAGGACGATGTGCCGCATATCCGCGACCCGCTGACCCGGCTGCGCGACGCGGTCGGTCTGCGGCCCGCACAGCTCGTGGCCGCCACCGATCTGACGGCCGCGGCCGCCGAAGTCCTCAGCACCCGCGACCTGTTGCTGTGCTCTCCCGCGCAGGCCGCCGAACTCGCCCTGAAGTGGCGGCCCATCGGCGAGATCACGCTCGGCCGGGGGTTCGCTCTCGCCGCCGCCGCGGACGGCAATCCGCAGCCCATCGAGGGGCGCCTGGGCGGCGCCATCGCCCGCTGCCTCGGCGCGGACACCCGGGCGGACACCGAGGAAGGAACGGAAGCGTGAGCACCGAGACCCTGCTGCGCGATCTGCGCGAGCAGTTGCGCGACGGCGGACTGCACGGCTGCCTGCTCGTACGGGATCTCCACACCGGGGACGAGCTGGGCATCGACCCGGACACCCAGCTGCCGTCCGCCTCCCTGGTCAAGGTCCCGCTCGCGCTGGCGACGGCCGAGCGCATCCGGCGCGGCGAACTCGACGGAGCGACGCTGCTCGACGTGCCCCCGGGACGGATCACCACGCCCGGCCCCACCGGGCTGAGCCGATTCCGCCACCCCGCCCGGATCGCGATCGGGGATCTGCTCTACCTGAGCACCTGTGTGAGCGACGGGACGGCGGCCGACGCGCTGTTCGGCCTCACCCCGCCCGCCCAGGTCGCCGAGATCCTCCAGGGACTCGGGCTGCGTGGCATCACCGTCCGGCACGGCATGCGCGAACTGACCGAAACCCCCGTGGAGCGCTTCGACGCCGAGCAGGTGCATCTCGCCCACGCGCTGGCCATCGACGCCGGCACCAGCGGCCGCGGTCACCGGGTGCCGCAACTCGACACCACCCGCGCCAACACCGGCAGCGCGCGCGCCTGGGTGGACCTGCTCCAGGCCCTGTGGACACCGTCGAAGATCCACCCCGATGTGGCGCTGCACGTGCGCGACCTCATGGCCCACAACGTGCTGCGGCACCGGCTCGCCCCGGACTTCAGCTCCGACGCCACCACCTGGTCCTCCAAGACCGGCACCCTCCTCAACCTCCGCCATGAGGTCGGCATCGTCGAGCACTCCGACGGCCAGGCGTTCGCCATCGCCGTGCTCACCGAGTCGCTCGTGCCCGCGAGCACCCAGCCCGGCGCCGACGCCCTCATGGCGCAGGTGGCCCGCACCCTCCGTGACCACCTCCGGCAGTTCTAGGCCCGGCCGCCGGAGGGTGGTGACCAGCCCGGGGCGGCTGGTCACCAGCCGCGGTCAGAGCGTGCGGCCGAAGAGGTCGAGCAGGGCCGCCCAGTGGCGTTCGGCGGCCTCGGCGTTGTAGGCGGAGGTGTCGGCCTGGGTGTAGCCGTGCTGAGCGCCCGTGTAGACCTCGGTGCGGTGGCGGACGCCGGCCTCGTTGAGGGCCTTGTCCAGGCGCTCGATCTGCTCGGGGGGAAGGGCTTGATCCTGGTCCGCGTGTCCGAAGTACAGCTCGGCGGTGACCTGCCCGGCCACCGTGTGCGGGCTGTCCGCCGCCTCGGTGGCCAAGTGGGCACCGTGGAAACCGGCCGCCGCCGCAACGCGGTCGGGGTAGCTTCCGGCGGTCCGCAGGGCCAGCCCGGCGCCCAAGCAGTACCCGGTGAGGCCCACGGGCCCGTCGGTGGCCTGCGGGCAGGAGGCCAGCCACTCCACATAGGTGCCGGCGTCGCTCATCGCGCGCTCGGGAGTGAGCTCCTGCGCCATCGGGGCGATGTGCTCGAAGATCGCCGGGCGCGCCGCCGGGTCGAGGAAGTCGGGCAGCTCCACCACCGGAGCGCGCCCGTGGCGGTAGAAGACGTTGGGCGCCAGCACCGTGTAACCGGCCGCGGCCAGACGGTCGGCCATCCCCCGCAGATGGGGCCGGAGGCCGAACGCGTCCATGTACAGCAGAACGGCCGGGTGGCGGTCGGTGTCGTCGGGATGGACCAGATAGGCGTCGGCGATGCCGTCCCGGGTGGGGATGTCGACGGCTGTTCCGCGCACTGCGGTCATAAGGGGGTTCCTTTCCTGCCTATCGGACGACGCGCATGAGCGCCGCCGACCAAGATCTCCGGGCCATCGTGCCACTCGCCGGGGGCGCGTCGGACGACACGCTCGCCATGGCCGATTCGCCCAGCCGCTAGAGGCAGCCCTCGGGCAGGACGGCCCCACCGGCGCAGAGGTGTCTGATCGCCGCGGCGATCGAATAACAGTCGAAGAGGGCTGAATGCTCCCTGCCGGCCACGGGTTTGGGGAGGCCGAGCGCTTCCCACAGCCGACCGGAGTTGGCCGATGCCGTGATCGGGGCGATGGTATTCAGCCATGGGCGGATATTCAGGAAGCCGGCGCCGAGAAAGCCGTTCTTGATCTGCTCCCCGCGCGCCCGGGCCCACCCCACGTTCTCCCCGAGGACGACCATGTCGTTGCCGTAGGAGAGCACGGACTGCCCCCGGCAGAACGCCAGGAAGTCACTGAGCGCCTCGGCCGGGGCGACTCCCTCGCGGTCCACGGTTTCCTGGTCGATGCCCGTGAGACCGGTGAAGAACGGGGACAGCCGCGGATTGACCACCGGCCTGACCAGCGCCTCGTATTCCTCGACAACACAGTGGTCGTCAGCGGAATGACCGGTGCTGATGCGCAGCGCGCCGATCTGGACGATTTCGCGAAGCTGCCCCGGCTCCGACCAGTCCTGCTCGAGCGATCCCGACCACGAGGTGAACTCGAGGTCGAACACGACAAACGTCGACAACCGGTCTCTCCTCGTATGGGTGTGGGGCCAACGAACCGTACGAGCCGCTGCGCAGGAGACTACTCCTCTCCGAACGCCTTTCCCGGGCCGGGATCCCGGTGGGCCGCCGAGCGATGTCGAGACCGAGGACGGCGGCGGGATTGCCGCCCAACGGCGTGCGAACGCCGGGTGACAAAGGGGTGCGGAAAGCGGTGACCGGCCACGTCGTGGACCGGTGAGGTGAGCCGGCGACGTCTCAGTCGCGCAGGCTCATGCCGCCACAGACCGACCACACCTGGCCGTTGACCCACTCGGCGTCGTCCGAGAGGAGAAAGGCCACGGTGCCGGCCACGTCCGCGGGCTCGCCCAGCCGCGGGCTGCGGGCGATCTTCAGCGCCATGGCCTGCAGCCGCTGGTCGTCCCGCTGCTTCTGGGTGTCGCCCATGACCAGCCCGGGCGCCACGGCGTTGCAGCGGATGCCCTCCTTGCCCCAGCGGGAGGCGATATGGCGGGTCAGTGCGTTGATCCCGGCCTTGGAGGCGGCATACGCGGGACGCCGGGGCTCCCCTCCCCAGGCCGCGCCGGAGGAGGTGTTGACGATGACGCCGCCGCCCTGGGCCAGCAGTCGCGGGATGGCGGCCCGGCAGGTGAGGGCGTAGCCGAGCAGGTTCACCTCGTGGGTGCGCCGCCACACCGCCGGATCCATCTCCAGCAGGTCGGTGTCCCGGCCCAGATGGTTGTCCGAGAGGTCGGCGCCGACGTTGTAGAGCCCGTCGATCCCGCCGAACTCGGCGGTGGCCCGGTCGACCAGCGCACCGATCGACTCCTCGTCGGCGAGGTCGAACGCGACGGCGACCGCGGTGCCGCCGGCCTCGGCGATGCGCTGGGAGGTGGCCTTCGCGCCCACGAGATTGATGTCGCCGACGACGACCGAGGCGCCCTCCTCGGCGAGCCGCTCGGCCGTGGCGGCGCCGATTCCCGTGGCGCCGCCCGCGACGACGATCCTCTTGCCCTGAAGTCCCCGCATGCCGCTCTCCCGCTCACCGAGGTCTGGAACCGAAGGATCGCCGTGGAGCAGCATTCCTAGCATGGAACTCGGTGTCACAACAGGGTTCGGATCTCATCACCGCGATCGTGGTTCAGCCCGGCGGTACGATCGCGGGGTGAACGGAGCGGCGCGTACGAGCACGAGAGACATCGCGCGAGCGGCCATCCGGGCCGAGCTGGCCGAGGTGGCGTCCGCCCTGTTCCGGAGCAAGGGCTTCGAGCAGGTCACCATCAACGACCTGGCCGCGGCCGCCGGTGTCTCGCGCAGCACCTTCCTGCGCTACGTGGGCAGCAAGGAAGAGGCCGTCCTCAGCGCCTTCGACGCCTACGGCGAGCAGGCCGCCGACGCCCTGCGGACCAGACCCGCCGACGAGGACGACTGGACGGCACTGCGGCGCGCACTGGACGTCGTCATCGCGTACCACCGCCGGGACCCGGTCGGCGCCCTCGCGACGACCCGCCTGGTCCGGAACACCCCCGCGCTGTGCGCCCGGCTGCTGGAGAAGCAGAACGGCTGGCGGCCCGTGCTGGCCCGGGCCCTCGCCGAGCGGCCCGGCGACGCTCGGCGTGCCACGCCCCTGGCCCTGTCGGTGAAGGCCGCGGCCGCTCTGGGCTGCTTGAACATCGCCCTCGACCACTGGACGGCCTCCGACGGCCGCCCCGACCTCACCGCCCTCCTGGACGAGGCGTTCGCCGCCCTCGCCGGGTGACCTCCCGCTCGGCATACTGGTCGGTGGGGCATCGTTCGCCGGCCGCCCGGGGGGAAGATTCTCTCCCTGGTTGTCTTCCTCCCGAGATGGAATTCTCCCCTTTCGGTTACTCGTGAAGGAGGCAGACGATGACGACATGGACGAGCGACGAACTCAACCGGATCGCGACGACGGACGAGCTGGAAATGGCGCCGCTGCGGGGCGACGGCACACCGCGTACGGCGGTGCCGATCTGGGTCGTCCGTGACGGCGACGACCTCTACGTCCGCTCCTACCGCGGCACCGACGGCTCCTGGTGGCGCACCGCCCACGGGAGCCACGAGGGCCACATCCGCTCCGGCGGCGTGGACCGGGACGTCACCTTGATCGAGGAGGGCGACCCCGGTGTCAACGACCGGGTCGACGACGCGTACCGCTCCAAGTACAGCCGCTACAGCGGCACCTACGTGGAGCCCATGGTCGCGGACACGGCGCGCGCCACCACGATGAGGCTCCTGCCCCGGTGACGGTGAACGAGCCGGCCACCGACAACCGCCTTCACCCGGCCACCGCCCACCCCCTTCACCCCACCCCGCCACCCCGTCACCGCGACACCCCGGCCCCTGAGGCGCCCGAGCACCCGGAGAACCCATGACCACCCTTGCCATCATCGGAGCCGGCCCCGGTCTCGGCGCCGCCGTCGCGCGCCGCTTCGGCCGTGAGGGCTACGACATCGCCCTCGTCTCCCGCGACCAGGGCCGGCTCGACGCCCTGGCCGCCGGCCTGGCCGGCGAGGGGGTAACGGCGCGTGGCTTCGCCGCGGACGTACGCGATCCGAAGGCCCTCGCCGCCGCCCTGGACGCCGCGGCCACGGCCCTGGGGCCGATCGAGGTCCTGCAGTACAGCCCGGTGCCGCAGCGGGAGTTCATGCTGCCGGTCCTGGACACCACCGCCGACGACCTCACGGGCCCGCTGGAATTCTCCGTGTACGGCCCGGTCACCGCCGTACGGCAGGTGCTCCCCGGTATGCGCGCCCTGGGCCGCGGCACGGTGCTCTTCGTCAACGGGGGCACCGCCGTGGTGCCGCATCCCGAGCGGGCGGGCACCTCCGTCGCCTTCGCCGCCGAGAGCGCGTACGGCCGGCTGCTGCACGACACCCTCGCCGGCGAGGGCATCCACGTGGCGCAGCTGATCATCCCGGGTGCGATCGTTCCCGGGCACGAGAAGAAGGATCCGGCCGTGCTGGCGGACACCCTGTGGACCCTGCACCAGGATCGGCACGGCTTCCGGCACTTCGCCGACGACCCGGAGCCCTGACCCGGTCCGAGGAGGTGTGGCGGGAGCTGTGCGGGGCGGCCCGGTGGCCGCCCCGCGCGGTGTCCCGGGAGAAGCGGTGTCCGGGAGAAGCGGCTGTCTCAGGAGAAGGTGTCGGGCCCGACCTGGTCGGGGTCGGGACCGCCACGCGCTCCGGTGTCGAGCGCGTCGATGGCGGCCACCTCGTGCGGGGTGAGGGAGAAGTCGAAGATCGCGATGTTCTCCGCGATGCGATGTGGTTTGACGGACTTCGGGATCGCGCACAGGTCGTGCTCGATGTGCCAGCGGAGGATGATCTGGGCCGGGGTCTTGCCGTATTTCTCGGCGAGGCCGGTGATGGTGGGCTCCTGGAGCGGGTCCCTGACCTTGTCCGGGCTCTCGCCCCCGTAGCGGTTCACGCCGCCGATGGGCGACCAGGACTGGGTCTGGATGCCCTGGCGGACGTCGAAGGCCCGCAGCTCGGGCTGGCTGAAGAACGGATGCAGCTCGACCTGGTTCACCGCGGGCACCACGTCGGTGCGCGCCATGAGATCGGTCAGGTGCGCCGGCGTGTGGTTGCACACGCCGATGGCCCGCACCCGGCCGTCGGCCAGCAGCTTCTCGGCCGCCTTGTACGAGGCCACCGTGGTGTCGAACGCGGACGGGGCCGGCCAGTGCAGCAGATACAGGTCGAGATGGTCCAGGCCCAGCTTGGTGAGGCTGGTGTCGAAGGCGCGGAGGGTGGCGTCGTAGCCGTAGTCGCTCATCCACACCTTCGTGATGACGAAGATGTCCTCGCGGGCGATGCCCGAGCGGGCGATGCCCTCACCGACCTCCTTCTCGTTGCCGTACGCGGCCGCGGTGTCGATGAGGCGATAGCCGTTCTCGATCGCGGTCGTCACCGCCGGGATGGTCTCGTCGGGCGGGCTCTGGTAGACGCCGAGGCCCAGAGCGGGCATCCGCACGCCGTTGTTCAGGGTCAGAAGAGGGGCTGGTCCAGTCATACGGGATCCTTGTGTGCGTCGGAGACCTGCGGGCCCGCCCGGTGCCGTGCCCCGGCACGGGGCGAGGTCCGCTCGTACTGCGACAGGGGTTCCCGATGACGGGCCGTGTGCTCGCTCCGCACCCCGAACGTCACCACGTTGGCGCGATCTCGTGGGCCGTCATGTCCCGTGTGCGTCGGCCGTCATGTCCTGTGTGCCGATCACCGAGAGAAGTTCCAGCTGGGCGGCGCCCTCGGTGCCGGGCGGGGCGCTGAACCACAGCAGGCGCTGGCGGCCGTCCTCGCTGAACAGGGAGTGGCAGTCCAGCTCGATGACGCCCAGCGCGGGGTGGACGATGCGCTTGTGGTCGGTCCGCCGGAGGGCGACGTCGTGGGTGTCCCAGAGCGTGGCGAACTCCTCGCTGTGGCGTCGCAGCGCGGCCACCATCCGCCGTACCTCGGTGTCGCCGCCGCGCCGGGCGGCGACGGCCTGCAGATCGGCGACGAAGACCCGGGAGTGGTGGGGGTGGTCCTCGGGCGGATAGAGCGCACGGGCGTCCGGATCGGTGAACCAGCGGTGGACGAAGCTCGCCGCGGGCCCGCGGACCGCCGGGGGACGGCCGACCAGCGCGGCGGCCAGCTCGTTCTGCACCAGGGTCTGGTGCAGGTCGGTGATGACCTGGGCGGGGGTGGTGGCCAGCCGGTCCAGCAGGCCGAGCAGGGCCGGCTGGACCTGCGCGGCCGGGCCGTGCGTCACCGGGGGAACGGGGCGGTCGGCGAGGTGGAACAGATGGTCGCGCTCGTCGCCGTTCAGCCGCAGCGCCCGGGCGAGGGCGGTCAGCACCTGGGCCGAGGGCTGAGCGCCGCGTCCGCGCTCCAGCTCGGTGTAGTAGTCCGCGGACAGCCCGGCGAGCTGGGCGACCTCCTCGCGGCGCAACCCGGGCACCCGCCGCCGCGGCCCGGTGGGCAGGCCCACGTCGGCCGGGCGGATGCGGTCGCGCCGGGATTTGAGGAACGCGGCGAATTCGGAGTGGTTCACGCCCCCATGGTCGCGTGTGCCGGTGGGCGGAGCCAGGGGCTGACAACCCCTGGGTGGGGACAGCCCTGGCTGACCCCGAGACCCCGGCCCAGAGTGGAGACACCGCCGGGGCGTCGGCGGCGACACCGCCGACGCCCCGGACACGGCCACACCCCGTGGCATCCGCCCGCCAGCACCCTGTTCCAGGAGTCTCCATGTCACCCCAGGCAACCCCGCCCCAGCACCCCACCGACCGGCCCCGCGTCGCCATCGTCACCGGCGGTTCCCGCGGTATCGGCCACGAGACGGTGAAGCGGCTGGCCGCCGACGGATACGCCGTCGTGATCGGCTACGGGGGCCACCGGGAGTCGGCCGAAGCCGCCGCCCAGGACATCGCCGCAGCCGGTGGCCGGGCCGTCGCCGTGCGGGCCGATGTGGCCGACGAGCGGCAGGTGGCCGCGCTCTTCGACACCGCGGAGTCCGAATACGGCGGGGTCGACGTCGTCGTCCACGCGGCGGGCCGGCTGTACCTGGCCCCCATCGCCGAGCTGGACCTGGCTGAGCTGGACGCGCTGCACCGCACCAACATCCGCGGCACCTTCGTCGTCGCCCAGCAGGCCGCCCGCAGGATCCGCGCCGGCGGGGCGCTCATCACCTTCTCCACGTCCATCGTCGGCCTGGCCCTCCCCACCTACGGCGCCTACAGCGCAAGCAAGGGAGCGACCGAGGCGCTCACGATGATCCTGGCGCGCGAGCTGCGCGGCCGGGACGTCACCGCAAACACCGTCGCCCCCGGCCCCACCGCCACCGACCTGTTCCTCGAGGGCAAGGACGAGGAGACCATCGCCCGGATGGCGGCCCAGCCCCCGCTGGAGCGCCTCGGCACCCCCACCGACATCGCCGAGGTCGTCGCCTTCCTCGCCTCCCCGGCCGGCCACTGGGTCAACGGCCAGGTCATCCGCGCCAACGGCGGCATCGTCTGACCGCCACGGCGCCCCGCACGACCACTTTCCACCCCGTTTCCCCACCGGAAGAGAGAACGACCATGCCCTTCGCGAACTTCAAGGTTCCCGCCGGATCCCTCGACGAGAAGCAGAAGCAGGAGATCGTCACCCGTACCACCGAGCTGTACGTCGAGATCTACGGCGAGCGCGCCCGCGCCAACACCATGGTCCTGGTCGAGGAGGTCACCGACGGCGGCTGGGGCATCGGCGGCAACGTCCTGACCCTCGCCATGCTCCAGCAGCCACCCGGCCACTGACACCACCGGACACCCACGGCCCCCGGCGCCGCCCGGCGCCGGGGGAGTCTCGGGTGCTAGCCCGCGTTGACCGCCGTGGGGCTGAACGTGACGGGCAGCGATTCCAGGCAGCGGTACCAGAAGGAGTCCACCCACCTCAGCTCCTCGGGCGCGACCGCCAGCGTCAGGTCAGGAACGCGGTCCAGCAGCACCTCGATCGCCGTCTCCGCGATGATCCTGGCCGTCTCGGGACCGCCCACCGGGCAGCCGTAGTCACCGCCGCTGAAGCTGACATGCGCGTGGTTCCCGCCGTGGCCGACGGGGGTGTCGGGCCACAGCAGCGGATCGGCGTTGGCGGCGGCCAGACCGAGGACGACGAGGTCGCCGGTGCGGATGCGCCGGCCCCCGAGGGCGGTGTCGCGGGTGGCGTACCGCCCGATGAGGTTCTGCAGCGGGGAGTCCGCCCACAGCACCTCGTTCATGGCCTCGCCGATGCTGCGGCGGTTGCCCGAGAGGGTCATGGCGAAGCGCTCGTCGGTGAGCATCAGCCGCAGGGTGTTGCCGATCCAGTACGAGGTGAGCGGCAGCGCGGCGGCCATCAGCACCATCAGGTCGCCGGCCTGCTGCTCCTCGGTGAGGTCCGGGGTGTTCAGGATGAACTGCGAGGTGAGGTCGGGACCCGGCGCCTCGCGCTTGGCCTTCACCAGCTCCGCCACGTACGCGGCGACCTGCTGCTGGCCGGCGATGGCTTCCTCGTTGGAGAGGAACGAGACGGTCAGCCCTCCCGCCAGGGCCTCCAGCCCGGCCTCGTCGTCGGACAGGCCGAACATCTCGGCCGTGGCGAGGGTGGGCACCGAGTAGATGTAGTCGTACACCAGGTCCGCCTTGCCGCTCGCGGCGAACTTGTCGATCAGCTGGTCGGCGAAGCGCTCGCAGTGCCCGCGCAGCACGAAGGGGTCGATCGTGGCGAGGGCGTCGCTGGCGGCCGTCGCGCGCTGGCGGTGCTCGTCGCCCTCCGTGAAGGTCATCATCGGGCTGTACGCCACCCACGGCAGGAGCGGCCAGTCCGGCGGCACGCTGTCCCAGCCGTTCCAGCGGCGCGGGTCCCGGCCGAAGGTCTCGACGTCGGAGAGCACCTGGCGCGTCTCGCGGTAGCCGAGGACGAACCAGGCGTCGATGTCGCCTTCGAGCAGGACGGGGGCGACCTGTCCGCTCTCGTGCCGTATCCGCTGGTAGGTCTCGGCCGGCCGGCGCCGGAAGTCCGGCCCGTACAGCCGTGCGGCGTGGGCGGGGCAGCCCGGGGGCGGCGCGTCCGATGTGGGGTGCGGGGCCTGCGTGTCCTGGTCGTCCTGGGGGTTCGTCACTGCATTGTCTTCCTCGGGAGCGGCGGATCTGCGGGGCTGCCGGGAGGCTAACGAAGTGATCGCGTCAGGCCAACTTCCCTGCGGTGACGATTCCTCGGCGGATCCCCGTGGTGCGCCCGGCGGGTCGTGGACGAGGTGGGGCGGCGGGCGGTCCGTCGTGCTCCCGTATCCACTGCGGTAGGCGGTGCATATCGCGCTGTGCGGGACTGCTGTGCATATATGAATGCCCCCTCCATGAATTCAGCGGGCTAAATGCGAATGCGGATTCCGGACACTGTGGAAGTGGGGCGGCCGTCGCCACAGAGGCGGTGGTGGGACGTGTCGTGCGTTGACGCGCGTCGACGCGTCGGAATTCCTCGTTCAATGCGGTACAAGACCCATTCCGCTTTTGCCGGGGTGGGCAGCCCAGGAGCCGGGAAGCGATTTTCCGTACCGCCCGGCTGTCATGCCTGGCCGGATACCGTTCTCGCCACCCCTAGGCCCTTGGCGTGCGCACTTCGGCGAACGATACGGTGCGGCCGGGATTTCACCGGGGGCGTCCGCCCCCTGTCCCGATCAGAATTTGGGGGGACTGGTGCAGATACGCAAGGTCGTTCTGTCGGCGAGCGGATTGGTTTTCGCGTTCGCCCTGACGATTCCGGCGGCCGCGTCCGCCGACTCGCACAGCACCGTCACACGTACCGCGGATTCCGCGGTGTCCACGCACAAGAGTGCGGCGTCCCGCTCATCCGCTGAGTCCGCCGAGAATTACTGGACTCCGCAGCGCATGCGCAGAGCCGTCGAGGCCGACACGCCCGCCGACGCCAAGGCGTCCCGGAAGGCGGCCGTCGACGCGGCGGCCAAACCCTCTCAGCTCGCGAAACCGCAGAAGGCGACCACGTCGAAGAAGGCCCGTGGGGTCCGTATCGCGACCTCGATCGTGCAGGGGAAGGTCTTCTTCCACAACCCGACCAACGGCGGCGACTACGCCTGTTCCGCCGCGGCGGTCAACAATCCCACGAAGAACATGGTGTTCACCGCCGGGCACTGCGTCCACGGTGGCGCCGGCGGCACCTGGGCGACCAACTGGGTGTTCGTTCCCGCCTACTACAACGGCTCCCGGCCCTACGGAACCTGGTCGGCCAAGACGCTCACCTCGTTCAACGGCTGGATCAACAGCAGTGACCTGAACTACGACATCGGCGTGGCCAACGTCTGGGACAACGGCTCCAGCAAGCTGGTCAACACCGTCGGCGGCATGGGGCTCGGCTACAACTACGGGTACGTCAACACCGTGACCGTCTGGGGCTACCCGGCCGCCTTCGGCTACGACGGCGAGGTGCCCTACGTGTGCCAGAACATCGGCACGTGGCAGGACGGCTCCCGGGTGCGGAACGGGTGCACCATGGTCGAGGGCGCCAGCGGCGGCCCCTGGCTGCGGGACTACAACGAGACCACCGGCCTGGGTACCGAGATCGGGGTCACCAGCACCCGGACCGATCCGCCCGCCTACATCGACAGCCCCTACTTCGACAACAAGATCCAAACGATCTACAACAACACCGCGAACGGCTGAGCACCACACCGCACTCGGCCGGGGCCCCGCACCCAGGGGTCCCGGCCTCCGGCATCGGGAGAGCCTCCGGCATCGGGAGAGAACGCCATGCGCCCGCTCACTGCAACCCTCCTCACCGCGGCGATCGCGGCCACCGGCATCGTCGCGGCCCTCGCCGTCACCGCCCGGGGCCAGGACACCGGCGATCCCCAGGCCCCGGACACCCCGCGGACCCACCGGGCCGATCCGCCGGACCCCGCGTACTGGACACCCGAGCGGGTGCGCGACGCCCGGCCCGCACCCATGCCCACCGACCCGCGCGCGGAAGGCGGGCGGCAATCGCCTCCGTAGGTGCGTAGGGTGGCGCGGGTGCGAATAGCTGTGTCCACCGGCCGGCGCGCCGGTTACCGACGTTGGCCGGGGCGGATCCTGATCCTGGCGCTGGCGCTGTTGTTCCTCTTCTCCGTCTATGAGGACATGCGGGAACGGATGGTCTTCAACCCGACCTTCGACACGGAGTCCTACGTCGGGGACTGGGTGCCGGTCTGCTCCGGAGCCCTGGCCGGGGCGATGGCCGTGCTGGCCGTGGTGCGCGATGTCCGCTGGGTCCCGCGGGCCGTGCTGGTGGCCTGCGCCGGCACCTTCGTGGCCACCGTGGCCTATCACCTGCTGCCGGTGAACATGGTGACCAGCGAGACCAGTGGCAGCGAACTCATGGGTCTGCTGTTCCTCCTCGCCGTGGCGGTGCGCCGCTGCACACCCCGGTGGGCCCTGGCGGCCGTGGCGGCGGTGAGCGTCAGCGTGTACTCCGTCCCGGTGCTGCGGGACTCGAATCCCGGCGACTTCTCCGACAACACCCTGCTGGTGCTGGCCCTGGCCTTCGTCTGCGGCCTGGTGCTGCGCCTCTACGACGCCCAGCAGGAACGCACCGGACAACTGGTGCGCCAGGAGGAACGGCTGGCGCTCGCCCGCGACCTGCACGACACCGTGGCCCATCAGGTGACCGCGATCGTGGTCCAGCTGCAGGCCGTGCGCCATGTCACCGGCCGGGGCACCCCCGACCCGCAGATGCTCAACGAGATGCTCGAGGCCGTCGAGCACGCGGGCGGCGAGGCGCTGACATCGATGCGGCGTCTGGTCGGTTCGATGCGCGGTGACGAGACCCCGAGGCATCCGGAGAACCTCGGCGAGGTCCTGACCCGCATCGTCGACGAGGCACGGGCGACGGGGCTGCCGATCCGGCTGGACCTCGGCCGCGACCTGCCGGAGGACGTCCCCGCGGAGGTCACCGGCGGGCTGAGCCGCGTCCTGCAGGAAGCCCTGACCAACGCCCAGCGCTATGCGCGCGGGGCGCGGTCGGTGGATGTGTCCGCCCGGGTCGCGGCACGCCACGCCGAACTGGTCGTCGAGGACGACGGACAAGGCTCCCCGTCCGGACACCGCGGCAGCCTCGGCCGGCTCGGCGGCGGCTTCGGCATCATGGGCATGCGCGAGCGGATCGAGCTCCTCGGCGGCGCCTTCGAGGCGGGGCACCGCCCCCAAGGCGGGTGGCGCGTCCACGCCTCCGTACCGCTGCACCCCGACGAGGCGTCACGGAACGCCCGTGCGCGCGGGCGGCACGCCGTACGATCCGGATTGCGGCTACGGGAGGGCAGGACGGCATGACCATACGCATCCTGGTCGCGGACGATCAGCATCTGGTGCGGGCCGGGTTCCGCATGGTGCTGTCGGCCGAGTCCGACATGGAGGTGGTGGCCGAGGCCGCCGACGGGGCCTCGGCCCTGTCGCTGGCCCGTGAGACACGGCCGGACGTGTGTCTCGTGGACATCCGGATGCCTCCGCCCGACGGTCTGGAGGTCACCCGCCGACTGGCCGGCGGCGGTCATGCCGGGGCGCCGAAAGTGGTCGTGGTCACCACCTTCGACCTCGACGAATATGTGTACACGGCGCTGTCGAACGGAGCGTCGGGCTTCCTGCTCAAGGACGCCGGTCCGGCGCTGCTGACCGAGGCGGTCCGGGCGGCCGTCCGCGGGGACGCCATGGTCGCCCCGCAGATCACCCTCCGTCTGCTGCAGCACTTCACCAAGGCGCGGCGACGTGGCGCGTCCGAGCCGGCCGATCCGCTGACCGACCGAGAGGAGGAGGTCATCCAGGGCATCGCCCGCGGACTGACCAACCCGGAGATCGCGGCCGAGCTGTACATCGCGCCCAGCACGGTCAAGACCCATCTGGGGTCGGTCCAGGCGAAGCTGGGCCTGCGCAACAGGGTCGAGGTCGCGGCCTGGGCGTTCCGCACGGGGCGTGCCGAATAGCGGTCGAGCCGTAAGAGTGCTCTCGCCGTGAAGGGCGGTCCCGCCGTCATCGCGGTCCCGCGTCATCGCGGTCCCGCCGTCATCGCGGTCCCGCGTCATCGCGGTCCCGCGTCATCGCGGTCCGGCCGGAAGGGCCGTCCCGCGGCAATCTCCCCCGATCGGTGGATGCGGCGCCGGAGGTTCGGGGGATCCGCCGAAGGGTGGCCGAGCGGGAGGCTCATGGACGTCGCCATCAGCGGCGGCACCCTCGGCCACGAGGGGCAATCCATCGAGCGTCCACCGAGGATCGGCATGCACGCAAACCTGCCCCCTTCCGCCCCGGAGAGCTACGCGGCCCACGCCACCGACCTGACCAAGGTGTACGGCACGGGGGACACCCGTGTGGTGGCCCTGGACGGGGTCACGGTCGGCTTCGTCCGGAGCCAGTTCACCGCGATCATGGGTCCCTCCGGATCGGGGAAGTCCACCCTGATGCACTGCATGGCCGGTCTCGACTCGCTGTCCTTCGGGTCGGTCCGCCTCGGCGACACGGAGATCGGCTCCCTGAACGACCGTCAGCTCACCCGGCTGCGCCGCGACCGCATCGGCTTCGTCTTCCAGGCGTTCAATCTGCTGCCCACCTTGAGCGCCGTGGAGAACATCACCCTCCCCATGGACATCGCCGGCCGTAAGCCGGAACGGGCCTGGCTGGAGAGCATCATCCAGACCGTCGGCCTGGCCGACCGGCTCGACCACCGGCCCGGCCAGCTCTCCGGCGGTCAGCAGCAGCGCGTCGCCGTCGCCCGCGCGCTGGCCGGGCGGCCCGACATCGTCTTCGCCGACGAGCCCACCGGCAACCTGGACTCCCGGAGTGGCGCCGAGATCCTGGAGTTCCTGCGCGGCTCCACGAGCGCGCTGGGCCAGACCGTCGTCATGGTCACCCACGACCCCGCCGCCGCCTCCTACGCGGACCGTGTGGTCTTCCTGGCCGACGGGCGCATCGTCGACGAACTCCACGCGCCCACCGCCGAGGCCGTCCTGGAGCGCATGGGCCGCCTGACGCCGGCGCACCAGGTCTGACGTCCGCGCCCCGCGCCTGCCGCAGACTCCCGCGCCTGTCGCCCACGCGCCGCGCCTGACGCGCGTCCCGCTCCCCGAGCACCCCTCACCCGGCACCCTCCCGGAAGGCCCCCGTGTTCCGCACCGCCCTGCGCAACGTCCTCGCGCACAAAGCCCGCCTGCTGATGACCATGCTCGCCGTTCTGCTCGGCGTCGCCTTCGTCGTGGGCACCCTCGTCTTCACCGACACCGTCGGCAACGCCTACAAGGAGCGCTACCTCACCACCTTGCGCACTATCTCGGTCCAGGCCACACCGCCGTTCGACCAGAAGGCCGGCGAGCCCGGAACGGTGGGGGAGGACACCCTGCGGCGTCTGCAGCGGCTGCCCGGCGTGGCGTCTGTGACCGGTTCCGTCGAGGGGTTCGCCGCCGTGGCCGCGAAGGACGGCCACCCCCTCGGCGAGGACGACGTGACCATGGCGGGCAACTACTTCCCCCAGGCCGACGGCAAGGACAACCGCCACCCGCTGACCGCCGGACGCGCCCCCACCGGGCCCGACGAGGTGCTGATGGACACCAGCACCGCCGATCAGGGCGGCTACCAGGTCGGCGACACCGTCCGGCTGGCCGTCGACGGGCCGGTGCTGCACAAGAGACTCGTCGGCATCGTCCGCACCGACGACACCTCCGGCTCCGGCGGCACCGCGGTGTTCTTCGACGACGCCACCGCGCAGAAGCTGTTGCTGAAGCCCGGCCAGTACGACGGAGTCTCCCTTCAGGCCAAGCGCGGCACCTCCGAGCAGCGGCTCGCGGCCGAGGCGCGCGACCTGCTGCCCGATGACTCCGAGATCAGCACGGGGACCCAACTGCGCGCCCGGCAGCAGGCCGAGGCCGCCGAGGGGGCGGACGGGCTCAGCCAGGTGCTGCTCGTCTTCGCGGCCATCGCCCTGTTCGTCGGCATCTTCGTCATCGGCAACACCTTCACCATGCTGGTCACCCAGCGTTCGCAGGAGATGGCCCTGATGCGGGCCGTCGGCGCCGACCGCCGTCAGGTGACCCGCTCCGTCCTCATCGAGGCCGCCCTGCTGGGGCTGTGCGCGGGCGCCGCCGGGTTCCTCCTCGGCATCGGCGTGGCCATGGGCCTCCGGCAGCTCTTCGCGTCCACCGGATCCGGTTTCCCCGACGGGCCGCTGGTCATCGCCCCGGGCACCGTACTCGTCTCGTTCCTGGTGGGCGTCGTCGTCACCATGCTCGCCGCCTATCTGCCCGCCCGCCGCGCCGCCGCCGTGCCTCCCGTGGCCGCCATGTCCGCGCTCCACACGCCCCCGCCGGTCCGCAGCCTCCGCAGGCGCAACGCCATCGGTGTCGCCCTGATCGTGATCGGGGTGCTCGGCGTGCTGTACACCGCGTCCAGCGGCGAGCAGGGCCGCACCACCGTCCTCTTCCCGTCCGTTCTGCTGCTCATCGGCATCATCGTGGTGACCCCGGCGCTCTCCGGCCCGGCCATCGCCCTGGCCGGCCCCCTCCTGCGCCGCTTCGGTGTCCCGGGCACGCTGGCCCCGCGCAACGCCCGGCGCAACCCCCGGCGCACCGCCTCCACGGCCTCGGCCCTGATGATCGGGCTGTCCATGGTCACCGGCCTCACCGTGGTCGCGGTGTCCGCCACGACATCGCTGCACCAGCGGGCGGAAAACACCGTCACCGCCGACTTCGAGATCTCGTCGCGGAACAGCGGCCCCCTGCCCGCGTCGGTCCAGGACACCCTGGCGAAGTCCACGGCCGTGACCTCCTCCAGCCCGCAGCGCCGGAGCGCCGTGCGGATCAGCGGCGACGAGGTGAACCTGACCGGTGTGGACCCCCGGAGCATCCGCGACCTCCTCGACCCGAGCTTCGCATCGGGGTCGCTCGCGGCACTGGGCGCGAACGGCGGCAAGAACCTGCTGATCGACACCTCCACGGCCGACATCCACGGATGGACCATGGGACAGCGGGTGCCGGTGGTCTACGGCGACGGCAGCCGGGGCACCCTGCGGATCGGGGGCATCTACCGCGACGACGAATTCCTCCCGGCCACCATGATGCCGCTGGCCACCCTCCAGCCCCATCTGAAGGAGATCGAGGACGCCTCGGTCCTGGTGCACACCAAGGACGGCGACGGCGAGACGGTACGTCGGTCCCTCCAGCGCGCCCTCGACCAGAACCCCCTCATCCAGCTGCGGAACACCGACGACCTGGCCGAGTCCGCCGGCGGCGAGGCCATCACCCTGCTCCTCAACGTCCTGTACGGGCTGCTGGCCATGGCCGTGGTGATCGCCGTCCTGGGAGTCGTCAACACCCTCGCGATGTCCGTGTTCGAGCGCACCCGAGAGATCGGGATGCTGCGCGCGGTCGGGCTACAGCCCGAGCAGACCAAGCGGATGATCCACCTGGAGTCCGTCCTCATCTCGCTGTTCGGTGCCCTTCTGGGCATCGGCGCGGGCATCTTCCTCGGCTGGGCCGCGGGCAGGCTCGCCTCCGACAGCATCCAGGGGTACGAGATGGTCATCCCCTGGGGCCGCATCGCCATGGCCCTCGCGGGCGCCGCACTCGTCGGCGTGGTGGCGGGCCTGTGGCCCGCCCGCCGCGCGGCCCGGCTGAACGTCCTCACGGCCCTGAAGGCGGACTGAGGCGCGTCGCGGGCCGACCGGGCGGGAGTGGCGCATAGCCTGAGGGCGTCCGCCGCCGCCCGGTCCGCCGGGCCGCCCGCGGCGGGCGCCATCCTCCCACCGCCAGGAGTCCGTCCCTCCAGCCGCCTCCCAGGAGTTCGCACGATGGCCGTACGCCCGCACTGGCTCTTCGGCGATCAACTCGGCCCGCACTTCATCGACCACCGCCACCACGGCCCCGATCCACGGGCCCCGCTCATCATGATCGAGTCCTGGGCGGTGCTGCGCCGCCGTCGCTTCCACCGCGCCAAGGCCCATCTCCTGCTGTCCGCGATGCGGCACCGTGCCGCCGAACTCGGCGACCGCGTGCGGTACGTACGGGCGCGGACGTACCGCGAGGGGCTGGCCGAGGCCGCCGGGCGCGAGCCGGTGACCGTCTGCCGGCCGACCTCCCACGCCGCGCTGGGCCTGGTCGAGTCGCTCGAACAGGTCCATGTGCTGCCCGCCAGAGGCTTTCTGACGCCGCTCGACGCCTTTGCCACCTGGGCCGAGGAGCGCACCCCGGGGCGGATGCGGATGGAGGACTTCTACCGCTGGGTGCGCCGGGAACACGAGCTGCTCATGGACGGCGACCAGCCCGCCGGCGGGCACTGGAACCTGGACCGGGAGAACCGGGAGCCCCCGCCCCGCGGCGCCCGCACCCTTGGCGCACCCGACCCGTGGCGCCCCCAGGAGGACGAGATCGACGACGAGGTCCGGCACGATCTGGACCGCTGGGAGCGCGAGGGCCGGGTGTCCTTCGTCGGACGCGACGGTCCACGATGTTTCCCCGCCACCCGCCGGGAGGCACTGGCATCCCTGCGCCACTTCATCGCACACCGGCTGCCGTGGTTCGGCCCGTACGAGGACGCGATGCTCGCCGCGGATCCCGTGCTGGGCCACAGCCTGCTCTCGGCACCGTTGAACCTCGGGCTGCTGCACCCGGCCGAATGCGTGGACCGGGCCGAGCGGGCGTGGCGGGCCGGCGACGCGCCCCTGAACAGCGTCGAGGGGTTCATCCGGCAGATCGCCGGATGGCGCGAGTACATCTGGCACGTCTACTGGTGGTTCGGCCCCGACTACCGTGGCCACAACGCCCTCGGCCACACCGAGCCGCTGCCGCGCTGGTTCCTCGAGCTGGACGCCGACGCGGTCACCGCCCGCTGCCTGCGCCACGCGCTGCAACAGGTCCGGGACACCGGATGGACCCATCACATCCCCCGGCTGATGGTGCTCGGCAGCCGCGCGCTCCAGGACGGCTGGGACCCGGCGGCGGTCACGGACTGGTTCCACCGCTGCTTCGTCGACGGTTATGACTGGGTGATGCTGCCGAACGTCGTGGGGATGTCCCAGTACGCCGACGGCGGCCTGATGACCACCAAGCCGTACACCTCCGGCGGGGCGTACATCGACCGGATGAGCGACCTGTGCGGCCCCTGCGCCTACCGCCCGAGGGACCGCACCGGCGAGCGCGCCTGCCCCTACACCACCGGCTACTGGTCGTTTCTGCACCGCCATCGCGGCCCGCTCTCCGGCAACCACCGCATGGCCAGGGCGGTGCGGGGCCTGGACCGGCTGGCCGATCTGCCCGAGGTGCTCGCGACGGCACGGGCGCGGGGCGACGCGCCGCCGTGAGGCACCGCTCAGGGGCTGCCGTAGGCCGCCACCATGATGTCCCGCACCACCGTGTTCATCTCCTGGCCCTTGGCGTCCGTGGAGTTGACGCTGTAGACGAGGGTGCGCGAGCCGTCGCGGGTGGAGGCGATGCCGGTGGTGTAGCCCCAGCGGGCGCCCGACTTCCCCCACACCTCCCGGCCGCCCAGCTTCTTCATCGACAGACCGGCCGAGTACGCGGCCGGGTCGCCGGTGGTGAAGTCCGCCACCTTCGGCAGGGTGAACATCTCCCGCAGCAGCGGACCGCGCACCACCCGGCCCTGGAACAGGGCCTGGGTGAAGCGCTCCAGGTCCGCCGTGGTCGAGATGATGTCCCCGGCCGCCCAGCCGTCCGTCGGGCTCCACACCGACACATCGCGCAACCCGGTCGTGCCGTCCTCCAGCCGCATCCTCTGGTAGCCGTGGTTGTGCGGGCCCGCGATATGCGGATCCGTCCCCGGGAGGTAGGTGTCGCGCAACCGCAGGGGCTCGAGGATCCGGTGGGTCACCTGGTGTTCGTAGGTGTCGCCCGTGATCCGCTCGATGACCAGTCCGGCGATGGTGTAGCCGATGTTCAGATAGTGCTGCTTCTCGCCGGGCGCGAACTCGCGCTTCTCCGCGGTCGCCGAGCGGACCATCTCCTCGGGGGTGTGGATCCGGAAGCGGTCGGCGTACCGCTCCTCGACCGTGTCCCCGGGGACATCGGCGGCCGGGATGCCGTGGGTGTGATTGAGCAACTGCCGTACGGTGACCGTTGCGTACGACGCCGGGATCAGCTCCGGCAGATACGAGCGTGCGGTGCGATCCAGGTCGAGTGTGCCCTCGGCGGCCAGCTGCAGGGCGACCGCGGCCGTGAAGACCTTGGTCACCGAACCGGCGCGGAAGCGGCCCGCCGGATCGGCCGGGCGGTGGGTCGTCAGGTCGTGCACGCCCGAACTGCCTCTCCAGACGCCCCCGGTGCCCCCGAGCCGTACCAGCGCGGCCGTGGCCTCATCCGTCGGCAGCTCCGCGATGGCGGCCTCCAGCTCGGGGATCCCGGACGGTGTGGAGGCCGTGGCGGGCAAGGTGTCCGCGGGCGACGAGGTGGCCGCGAGGGCCGGCGGCACCGCCGGGCCCGCCACGGCGCCCAGGACAAGCGCCGCGGCCAGCAGGGTGCGGCTGGTGTTCTTCATGGTCAACTCCAGTGAAATGAGCCGTTGTTCTCGGTGGCTCCATCCTGGTGACCGGCGGTCTCGGGCGGATCGCCCGCGCGAGCGGTGTTCGGGGTGTCAGTTCCTCGCCGACGCGGGGGAGGAGCCGGGCCGGGTAGCTCCCCCGGGCGGGGGATCCCCGGCCGTGATCAGGCCCGTCTCGTATGCCCGGATCACCGCCTGGATCCGGTCCCGCAGCCCCAGCTTGGCGAGCACATTGCCGACATGTGTCTTGACCGTGTGATCGCTGACGACCAGCTCCGCGGCGATCTCGGCGTTCGACAGCCCCCGCGCGAGCAGCAGCAGTGTCTCCCGCTCCCGTCCGGTCAGGGTGTCCAGCAGGGGGTCGGGCCGCCGTGGCCGGGCGGTGGCCCGGGTGTACTGCTCCACCAGACGCCGGGCCACCGACGGGGCGAGCAGCGAGTCGCCCCGCGCCACCACCCGTACCGCGTGCACCAGATCGTCCCTGCGCACATCCTTCAGCAGGAAGCCGCTCGCGCCCGCGTGCAGCGCCTCGTAGACATACTCGTCGGAGTCGAAGGTCGTCAGCATCACCGTCCGGCAGGCGCCGGACGCGGCGATCTCGCGGCACGCCTCGATACCGTCCACACCTGGCATCCGGATGTCCAGCAGGGCCACTTCGGGCGTGTGCCGCCGCACCGCCTCGACGGCCTCGGCCCCGTCGCCCGCCTCCGCGACCACCTCGATGTCCGGCTGGGCGTCGAGGATCATGGCGAAGCCGCTGCGCACCAGCTCCTGGTCGTCGGCCACCACCACCCGGATCGTCAACGCGCCACCTCCGCCGCGGAGGATACGGGGAGATGGACCCGTACCTCGAAGCCCCGGCCGTCCGGGCCCGGCCCGGTGACCGCCGTACCGCCGTGCGCCGCCGCCCGCTCGCGGACCCCGATCAGACCGTGGCCGCCGCCGGAACCGGACCGCGGCCCCCGCCCGTCGTCCAGCACCCGGATGTCCACCGCACCGTCGCCATAGGTGAGTCGGACGGAAACGCCGCGGGCCGCCGCGTGCTTGACCACGTTCGTCAGGGCCTCCTGGACGATCCGGAAGACGCTCGCCCCGGTGGCCTCCGGCAGCGGCCGCACGGCCCCCGCCGACACGTACGCCACCTCGAGACCACTCGCCCGTATCCGGTCGAGCAACTCGGGCAGACCGGCCAGGCCCGGCTGTGGCGTACGCGGAGCGCGGTCCGGCTCATCGGCCTCGCGCAGCACACCCAGCATCCGGCGCAGCTGGACCATGGCGTCCCGGCCCGTCGCGGAGATGGCGTCGAAGGCGGCCTCGGCCCGCTCCGGCGCCGTCCGCACCGCCACCGGACCGGCCTCCGCCTGCACGATCATCAGGCTCACCGCATGGGAGAGGATGTCGTGCATCTCCCGGGCGATCCGGGCCCGTTCGCGCGCGGCGGCCCGCTCCGCCTCGATCCGGTGCTCCCGCTGCCGGGCATCGGTCAGCCGCCCGAAGACATAGGCCGCCGCGAACACGAAGAGGGAGAAGGTCAGCTCACGGGCGGTCCGGGTGTTCAGCCACACCGACACCGGCACGGCGACCGTCAGCAGACCCCCGGCGACCAGCCGCTTCCACGGCGGTGAAACGACGGCGACCGTGTAGATGATGACGAGCCCGGTGTACGGCAGCGGCTGGCCCGGCCCCTCCACCGCCAGCTTGTACAGCGCACTGGTCGCGATGATCGCGGTCAGCACGGCGAGGGGAGCGTGCCGCCGCCAGATCAGGGGGATGACGGTGAGCGTGGTCAGCCCGTAGGCGGGCCAGGTCGCCGGCTCCTGATCGGGCGGCCGCGGCACCACGAACGGCATCGTCATGGCCGCCTGGACCAGGAGCGCGATCCCGATGTCCACGACCTGGGGGTGGGCCGCTCCCAGCGCCCGGCCCCGCTCCCACCACCCCCGCATGAGACTGGATGGTAGCGGCTACGCCCTTGTCGGTGGCGGCCATGTCCTGGTGGGAGACGGCCATGTCCTTGGTGGCGACGGCTATGCCGCCGCCAGCAGGACGCGTGCCGCTTCCTTCGCCCGGTGCGCGGGTTCGGCGCTGCCGGTGATGGCCGCGGTGGTGATGGCGCCTTCGGCGAGGAGGGCCACGTGGCCGGAGAGCGAGGCCGGTTTGCCCGCGGCCGCCGTCAGCTCGGCGAGGTACCCGAAGAACGCCTCCTTATGGGCGCGTGCCGTCTCGGCCACGGGCGAGGAGGTGGCGCCGAGTTCCCCGAAGGAGTTGCTGAAGGCGCAGCCGCGGAAGTCCGGCTCGCCGAACCATTCGTGGAGCCAGTCGAAGACCGCGAGGATGCGTTCCTCGGGTGTGTCCTGGGCATCGGCGTACGCGGCCAGCTTCCGGCGCCAGCGGATGTCGCGCCGCCGCAGATACGCCTGTATGAGCTCCCCTTTGGACGGGAAGAGCTGGTAGAGCCGTTTGAGGGAGACGCCGGAGGCGGAACGGATCTCGTCCATGCCCACCGCCTGGAGCCCCCGTCCGTAGAACAAGGTCTCGGCCGCGTCGAGGATCCGGAGCTCCGCGGTCTCGGGACTGATCATTTCGCCGCTCTCCTGGTGCCGGTCGGTCAGAGGCCGAGGTCGCTCAGCCCGGGGTGGTCGTCGGGGCGGCGCCCGAGCGGCCAGTGGTAGAGACGCTCCGACTCCTCGATGGGGAGGTCGTTGATGCACGCGTAGCGCAGGCGCATCAGACCGGCGTCGTCGAATTCCCAGTTCTCGTTGCCGTAGGAGCGGAACCAGTTGCCGGAGTCGTCGTGGCATTCGTAGGCGAAGCGCACGGCGATGCGGTCGCCGTCGTGGGCCCACAGCTCCTTGATGAGCCGGTAGTCCAGCTCGCGCGCCCATTTGCGGGTGAGGAAGGCGATGATCTCCTCGCGCCCGGTGACGAACTCCGCGCGGTTCCGCCAGCGCGAGTCGACGGTGTAGGCCAGGGCGACCTTCTCCGGGTCGCGGGAGTTCCAGCCGTCTTCGGCCAGACGGACCTTCTGGATGGCGGTCTCCCGGGTGAACGGGGGGAACGGCGGGCGTGGGGCGTCGGTCACAGCGTCTCCTTGCGGGCCGTGGAGCAGGGCGGGGGAGGGGAGCGGACGGAACGGGAGAACGAGCATTCTCCCCTTCGGGTACGAGCGTAGGAGAACGATGGTTCTCGCACAAGGACCGGCCCGCGGCCCACCGGTGGCGGGGGCGGTGATCAGGGCTTCTCGGGTCGGTGGGTACCGTGCGGGCGGAAGCACCGTGCTCGACGACAAGGCAGGGGACCGGGCGTGTTGATCGATGATCTGCGGCAGGAGCTGCCGGACGGCCGCATGGTCGAGGACCCCGGTGTCGCCGCCGGGTTCGTCCACGACGAGGCGGAGTGGGCGCCGTACGGCACACCCCTCGTGGTGGTGCGGCCACGTACGGCGCCGGAAGTGCGCTCCGTGGTGCGGGCCTGTGTGCGGCACGGCGTTCCGCTGGTCACCCGCGGCGCGGGCACCGGTCTCTCGGGTGGTGCCAACGCCGTCGAGGGCTGTGTGGTGCTCTCCACCGAGGCCATGGACACCATCCACGAGATCGACCCCGTGGAGCGCCTCGCGGTCGTCGGACCGGGTGTGGTCAACGACGATCTGCGGGCCGCCTGTGCCGAGCAGGGGCTCTGGTACCCGCCGGACCCGGCGAGCGCGCCCTGGTCCACCATCGGCGGCAATGTGGCGACCAACGCGGGCGGGCTGTGCTGTGTGAAGTACGGCGTCACCCGCGACTATGTGCTGGGCCTGGAGATGGTGACCGGCACCGGTGAGCTCGTACGGCTCGGCCGCAGGACCGCCAAGGGGGTGGCCGGGTACGACCTGGCGGGGCTGATGGTCGGCTCCGAGGGCACCCTGGGAGTGATCACCGAGATCACGGTGCGGCTGCGGCCGCGGCGTGAGGCCGAGCGCACGGTCGCCGGATACTTCTCCTCGGTCGTGGCGGCGGGACGGGCGGTGGCCGCGATCGGGGCGGCGGGGCTCACCCCGTCCGCGCTGGAGCTGATCGACCGGCACTGCCTGGCGGCGGTCGACAAGTGGAAGAACATGGGCCTGTCCGTCGACGCGGACGTGGTGCTCCTCGGCCGTACGGACGCCCCGGGCCCGGCCGGGGCGCAGGAGGCCGAGCGCATGCTCGCCTGCTTCGAGGAGGCGGGGGCGACCTGGGCCGCGCAGTCCACGGACCAGGAGGAGGCCGACGCGCTGTTCTCGGCCAGGCGGCTCGCCTATCCGGCGCTGGAGCGGCTGGGCCCGGTGCTCACCGAGGACGTCTGCGTGCCCAAGGCGGCCGTACCGGAGATGCTGGCGCGGATCGAGCGGGCCGCCACCCGCCATGACACGCTCATCGCCAACATCGCCCATGCCGGTGACGGCAACCTCCACCCGCTGCTGATCACCCAGCCCGGCGACACCGCGGCCCGGGAGCGGGCCCAGGCCGCCTTCCACGACATCATCGCGGACGCCATCGACCTCGGCGGCACGGTCACCGGCGAACACGGGGTGGGCCTGCTGAAGCGGGACGGTCTGGAGCGGGAGCTCGCACCGGCCGTTCTGGACATGCACCGTGCCGTCAAGGCGGCCCTCGACCCGCACGGGATTCTCAACCCGGGCAAGGTCATCGCGGGCGGCTGAGCGCGCGGCGGGCGGGCGGACGCCACTCCGGCCCGCCCCACACCGGCCCGCCCCACTCCAGCCCGTCTGACTCCCCTCGCCCTCACTCCAGCCCGCCGCGCTTCACGAGCTGAGCCGCGATCACATTGCGCTGGATCTCGTTGGTGCCCTCACCGACGATCATCAGGGGCGCGTCGCGGAAGTAGCGCTCCACGTCGAACTCGGTGGAGTAGCCGTAACCACCATGGATGCGCACGGCGTTGAGCGCGATCTCCATGGCGGTCTCGGAGGCGAACAGCTTCGCCATGCCCGCCTCCATGTCCACGCGCCGCCCCGCGTCGGCCTCCCGCGCCGCGTACAGGGTGAGCTGACGGGCCGCGGTCAGCGAGGTGGCCATGTCGGCGAGGTAGTTGCCGATCGACTGGTGCCGCCAGATCGGCTTGCCGAACGACTCGCGTTCCTGGGCGTAGGCCAGCGCGTCCTCCAGCGCCGCCCGGCCGACGCCGAGCGCACGGGAGGCGACCTGCAGCCGGCCGGTCTCCAGCCCCTTCATCATCTGGGCGAACCCCTTGCCCTCCACACCGCCCAGAACGGCGTCGGCCGGGGCCCGGTAGCCGTCGAACGACAATTCGCAGCTCTCGACACCCTTGTAGCCCAGCTTGGGCAGATCGCGGGAGACCGTCAGACCGGGCCCGTGCTCGACCAGCAGGATGGAGATGCCCCGGTGTGCGGGGGCGGCGTCGGGGTCGGTCTTGCAGAGCAGGGCGATCAGCCGGGAACGGCGGGAGTTGGTGATCCAGGTCTTGGAGCCGTCCACCACATAGCCGTCCGCGTCCCTACGGGCGACCGTGCGCATCGCCTGGAGGTCGGAGCCGCCGCCCGGTTCGGTGAGCGCCATGGTGGCCCGGATCTCGCCGGTGGCCATCTTCGGCAGATAGCGGCGCTTCTGCTCCTCGGTGCCGAAGCGCAGCAGGAGGGTGGAGACCACGGTGTGGCCGCCCATCGCACCGGCCAGGCTCATCCAGCCACGGGCCAGTTCCTCGGTGATGAACCGCTCGTCCTCGGACACGATGTCGAGGGTGCTCATGCTCTGACGCTCCTGTGAGACGGGAAGACGGGGGGAGGCGGGGTGAGGCGGGATTGGCCTCCGAGCTCAGTGTCATCATGGATACTCATGGAGGTCCCAGGGGAGAAGCTGGGCGTCGCCCTCTTCGAGCGGACGATCAGCCCGTTCCCCTCGCGCGGGCCGCCGAGCATCCGCTGGTCATGCCCGCGGCCGGGCACGCCCTGCGCAGCCTGATCGACGGGGCCGCCGGACGGGCCGCGGTCGAGATGGACATCGCCGTGCAGACAAACTCCATGCGCGTGCAGAAGCAACTCGTCCGGGCCGGGCACGGCTGGACCATCCTGCCGGGGCTGGGCATCGCCGAGGACGTGGCCGATGGGACACTCGGCGCGGCACCGCTGTGCGAACCCGACGTATGGCGCTCGATCGCCCTCGGGATGTCGCGAGCCGGGCGGACACCCCCGGCGGTGGAGGCCGTCGCCCGGGAACTGCTCCACCAGATCACCTCGGCCGTGGACCAGGAGCGGTGGCCCTCCGCCCAGCTGCACACGAGGGCCGCACCGACCGACGACAACTGAAGCCCGAAGCCCCGAAAAGCGACACCTGAGGCCCGAACCCGAAAACGGCACCCGAGGCCCGAAAGGCGAGAGACACCCATGGCAAGCACCGACGTCCATCAGCAGGTCAGCGGCCACGCCCGCGCGCTGGACGGCACCCTCCTCGCCTATCAGCACCACGGCACCGGACGGCCCCCGCTGGTGCTCCTGGCGGGCCAGGCCAACAACCACCACTGGTGGGACGGCATACGGGCGGACTTCCACGCCACCCACACCACCCTCACCATGGACTGGCGTGGCACGGGGGAGAGCGAAAAGCCCGACCAGCCCTATTCGACGCCGGGCTTCGCCGACGATGTGATCGCCGTCCTCGACCATCTGGGCATCGAGCGCGCCGATCTGTACGGGACCTCCATGGGCGGACGGGTCGCCCAGTGGGTCGCCGCCCGCCATCCGCACCGGATCCGCCGGCTCGTCCTCGGCTGCACCTCGCCCGGCGGGCCCCACGCGACGGAGCGCGACATGGGGGTGCGGCGCTCCCTGGCCCAGGCCGACGGGCGGGCGGCGAACGAAGCGCTGATCGACCTGATGTACACCCCGGCCTGGCGGTCCGCACACCCCGGGCCCTATACGACCCTCGGCGCCCCCGGTATGCCCCCGCACGCCCGGCGAGGCCACCTGGTGGCCAGCAATCGACACGACGCCTGGGACGTCCTCCCGCTGATCACCGCGCCCACCCTGATCCTGCACGGCGCGGACGACCGGCTCACCCCGGCGGTCAACGCACCCCTGCTCGCCTCGCGCATCCCCCAGGCGCGTACGCACATCTTCGAGGGCGCGCGGCACGGCTACTTCCAGGAGTGCCGCCCGGCGGCCGCCACGATCGTGTCGTCGTTCCTGGCGGAGGAACCCTTCCCGGTCTGACCACCCGTTCACGCATGATCTGACCACCGACTCACGCACGAGGAGAGACAGAAGCACCATGCAACCCACCCCGCCCCCGCTCAGCTCGTACGTCGCCTCATGGGCCCCGGGACCGGTCGCGGCCGAGGACGCGCTGCCCGTAGGCCCCGTCGCGGCCCTGTCGGCGGTCCTCGACCTGCCCGAGGCCGTGGCGAAGGACGGCGAGCCCCTGCCACCGCTGTGGCACTGGCTCTACTTCCTGCACTGGCCCGCCCAGCGGGAGCTCGGAGCCGACGGACACCCCCGCAACGGACACTTCCTGCCGCCCATCCCGCACCGGCAGCGAATGATCGCCGGAGGACGATGCGAGATCACCGAGCCGCCGCGCCTCGGCGAGCCGGCCGAACGCATCAGCAGCCTGGGCACGGTGACGGCCAAGCACGGGAGCACGGGGGAGCTGCTGTTCGTCACCGAGCGCCGGGAACTGCGCCAGCGCGGCCGGACCTGCCTCGTCGAGGAACAGGACATCGTCTACCGGGCGGGGCGCGGCTCGGTACGCCACCACCCGGCAGCCCTCGACGCGTCCGCCGCGCCCGACCCCGAGGGGACGTGGCAGCTCCCGCTGCAGCCGGATCCGACCCTGCTGTTCCGGTTCAGCGCGCTCACCGCCAACGCCCACCGCATCCACTACGACACGCCGTACGCGCAAGGGGAGGAGGGCTACCCGGGCCCCGTCGTCCACGGTCCGCTGCTGGCCCTGCTCATGCTCGAACTCGTCCGCCGCCACGCCCCGGCGCGGCGGGTGGCCTCGCTGTCCTACCGGCTGCGGAAGCCGCTGTTCGCCGGGGAACGCCTCGTGGCGTCCGGCACCCCCTCCGGCGGCGGCGCCGATCTGCGCATCGCCACCCACCGGGAGGCCCGGCACGCCACGGCGCGGGTGACGTTCGCCTGAGCGCGTGCCGGGACCGTACGGCCCGGAGGGCCGGGGCGTCGCTCAGGCGGTGTCCGCCGTCTGGAGCGACCCGTTGTGCGTATCGGCGGTGGGCTGTTCATGGCGTACCGCCGTGGAGACGCCGCGCGGTGTGATCCGGGCGCGCAGGGACACCACGGTCAGCAGGGCCGGCGCCGTGCCGACGAGCGGCACCGTGAAGGCGGCGCTCGCGCCGAATCCGTCCGCCAGCTGTCCGGCCGCCGTCACCGCCGCGGCCTGCCCCAGCGCGACCGAGCCGGTCAGCCAGGTGAACGCCTCCGTCCGGGACGTGGCCGGGACCAGGGCCTCCACCAGGGTGTATCCGGTGATCAGCGCCGGTGCGATGCACAGGCCCGCCAGCAGCCCCAGCCCGCCCAGCGGCAGCGGCGCGGGTACCGCCCACAGCGTTGCGCAGACCAGCGTCAGCGCGGCGTAGGAGGTCAGCAGCCGCCGCCGGGGGGAGGTGCGCCAGGCGATGGCGCCACAGGCCACGCCCGCGAGCATGTTGCCCGCCGCGAAGACGCCGTACAGCACGCCGTTCAGGCCCGGTTGGCCGTGTTCCTGGGCGAAGGCGGTGAGGGCCACCTGCATTCCGCCGAAGACCGAGCCGACGCCCAGGAAGGCCACGGCCAGGACCCGTACGCCCGGTACGGACAGGGCCGAGGCGGGCCGCTTCCGGGTGTCCGCCCGCGCCGCGCCCAGCGGCGGGGCGGTACGGCGCTGGGCCGCGAAGAGCAGTCCGCCCACCAGCGTCAGCGCCGCCTCCGCGATCAGGCCGGACGCCGGGTGCACACCGGTGCTCAAACCGGTCGCGAGCACGGGGCCGATGACGAACGTCAGCTCGTCCGTCACGGACTCGAACGCGGCCGCCGTCGCCAGCAGCGGATGGCGTCCCGAACGCGGCCCGGATCCGCCCGGGGCGCCGTCCCCGACAGCGCCGTCCCCGAGCGCGGCCGCCCAGCGGGCCCGCACCATGGGCCCCACCTGCGGGACGGAAGCGCCCGTCGGCACCGCGGCGGCGATCAGCGCCCACAGGGGCGCATGGGCCAGGGCGAGCGCCGTCAGCAGGGCGGCGGCCGCCGCGTGGAGCAGCACACCCGGCACCAGGACCGCGCTCTGCCCATGGCGGTCGGCCAGCTTGCCGCTCTGGGGCGCGAACAGCGCCATGGACACGCCGGTGACGGCCGCGACCGCGCCGGCGAGTCCGTACGACCCGGTGGTGTGGCGCAGCAGCAGCACGATGCTGATCGTCAGCATCGCGAACGGCTGCCGGGCGGCGAAGCCGGGCAGCAGGAAGGTCCATGCGCCCGGTGTGCGCAGCAGGTGCCGGTAGCCGGCGCGCTGTGCGGGAGGAGGGGTGGTGCTGGAGACCGCGGATGCCACGGCCGACGCCTTTCCGCCGCCTGGTAGCGCACCCGGGCCGGCATGGCGGAGTGCGCCGAGAGCTGTCCTCTCGCGCTGGACCGGGGTAGATACCGGGTCCGCGCCGATGAGGGGCAGAAGACCGCGGCCGCCGGGCGGTCGCGCCAGCTCTGCGTCAGGCAGAGTGGTTCGTTGCTTGCCGCGTCATCGTACAGGGAGGCCGCCACCTCACCGGTGGCGGCGGGTCTCGTACGAGGTCAGGCGCCGGGCAGCGGGCGGACGGTGAGGATCTGCTGGGCGTGTCCGATCGGGCCGCGCAGATCGTGCAGCACGGTGCTGGTGATGCCCTGGCCGGTGGGACCGAAGGTGACCGTGGTGTCCAGCCCGGCCCAGCCGCCCTCGGGCTGGCGGTGGAGGTGGAGCGTCAGGTCGACGTTGGGGAACATCCAGGTGGTGGGCGGCTGGCGTACGGCGATTCCGTTGGCGGTGTCGACGAGCGCGACGTACGAGGCCAGGGGGGTGCTGGTCTGCCCGGCCACGAGGGCGAGCGGGGTGGAGACCCAGACGGTCGCGCGGCCCGGCTGGGGCGGTGCCAGCGGACGGGACTCCAGGGAGGCGATGTATCCGCCGGGCCACAGGGAGGCCATGGCCCAGGGGGCGAGCTTCTCGGGAGGGGTGAGCCGGTCCCCGGCGCCACCGGCGACGGCCGCGGTGTCCACGGCGGCGAGGAGCCACGCACGGGCCCGGACCACCGGGCGGTCGGCGATGAGCACGACGGCCTCGATGAGTTCGATGGTGCGGCCGGGCCGTACGGTCTCCACCCGGATCTCGCACTCGTCGAGGGCCAGGCGCCCGAGGATGTCGAAGCTGATGCGGCTGAGGAGCAGCCCGGTGTGCGGAAGGGCGGCGAGGTGGCGGTCGATGGCGTGGACGATCAGCCCACCGAGCGGGCTGAAGTGCTGTTCGTCGGTGCTCCAGGCGCCACTGACGTGTGCGGTGGGCTTGTAGCGGTACTCATCGATCGGCTCGTAGTAGCTGTCGGTCGTCAACGGGGACTTCTCCTCGGGGGGAACATCGTGGTGATCAGCGGGCGTTGACAAGGATGACCTATACAGCCGTGTGGACGCCGCCCCGCGTCGGGCACGGGCGTCCTCGTGCGGGCCACAACTGAGCGCGCTCGGAGGGCACCCGGCCGTAATTACTCAAGATCCTTGAGTAACTGCTCTTGATCAAGGGTTGCGTCACCCCCTAAGTTGAAAGTAACAACGGGTGGCATGAACCTGTTCAGCCGCAGTACTTCCCGTCGCGCGGTCGCCAACGCCGCATCGGAGGTCCCCCCTGCCCGGGCGACGTCCGGCGCCGTCGCTGTGCCGGACACCGGCCTCGCGGCGCTCACCGGAGAGTGGATCGTCGATCCGGCCCACAGCCGGATCGGTTTCTCCGTCCGCCATGCCATGGTGAGCACGGTACGTGGCGCCTTCACGGAATTCGAGAGCCGCCTCTACTTCGACGGCCGCGACCCGCGCCGTTCCCGGGCCGAGGTCGTGCTGTCCACCGCCAGTGTCCAGACCGGTGTCGAGCAGCGCGACGACCACTTGATGGGCCGGGAGTTCCTGGACGCCAGAACCTACCCCCACATCCGGTTCACGAGTACCGCCGTGGAACTCGCGGGCCCGGACGTCTACCGGATGATCGGGGACCTCACGATCAGAGACATCACCCGCCCCGTCGTCCTGGAACTCACCTACATCGGGTACGTCACGGACCCCTTCGGCTACCAGCGGGCGGGGTTCGACGGCACCACCACCATCAACCGCTCCGAATGGGGCCTGACCTACAACGCCCGACTGGCCGAGGGCGGCGCGCTGGTGAGTGAGAAGGTCCGCCTCCAGTTCGACATCGCCGCCATCCGCACCGTCCCCGCCGCCTGAGGAGCCCCGGACCCGGAAAGGGCGCTCTCCGACCGCGAGGAGGGTGCTGAGGGGGGGGCGGGCGGCGCCGGAGGGGACCGGCGCCGTCACATGGGCTTCGCGGGCGCGGTGGTGAGGTCCAGGTTGTCCTCGACCCACAGGCGCAGGTTCCTGAGCGGGACGGACGCGCTGTGGCCCAGGGGAGAGAGTTCGTACTCCACGTGGAGCGGGACGGCGGGGTAGACCGTCCGTTCGATGAGACCGGCGTCTTCGAGGCGGCGCAGCGTCTGGGTGAGCACCTTGGGGCTGACCCCCTGAAGACGGCGCTGCAGGGCGCCGAACCGGAGCGGGCCGTCCTCCAGCGCCCCGATGGCGAGCGCCGACCACTTGTTCGCGAGCAGATCCAGCATGGCGCGGCACGGGCATTGGGCCTCGTACACATCATGATGGTCGTGCTGGCCGGTGTGACATCGCGTACTCATGGAGGACCTTCCGGATGCTGGTACTACCCAAAAGGTAGCAGTGTCCCTTGTGGGTAACCAGGCCCCCGCGGATAGCGTGCGAGCGCGCCCGGAGAGCGGGCGTGACGAGAACGATGAGTTCAGGAGGCACACGTGGCCAGGTCCATGATGCGTGCGGTGGTACAGGACGCGCTCGGCGGCCCGGAGGTGCTGCGCGTCGCGGAGGTCCCGCGGCCGGAGCCGCTGCCCACCGAGGTGCTGGTGCGGGTGCGTGCCGCCGGTATCAACCCGGTCGACTGGAAGACCCGTCAGGGTGGCGGTATGGCGGGTGTGCTCGGCGAGCCGCCGTTCACCCTGGGCTGGGATGTCTCCGGTGTGGTCGAGGAAGTCGGGTTCGGGGTGACCACGCTGGCCCCCGGCGACGAGGTGTACGGCATGCCGTGGTTCCCCCGGCAGGCCGGTGGCTACGCCGAGTACGTCACGGCTCCGGCCCGCCAGTTCGCCCGTAAGCCGGCCACCCTGAGCCATGAGGAGGCCGCCGCCGTGCCGCTGGCGGCGCTGACGGCCTGGCAGATCGTGGTGGACACCGCGCATGTGACGGCCGGGCAGCGGGTTCTGGTGCACGCCGCCGCCGGTGGCGTCGGACACTTCGCCGTCCAGTTCGCCCGGCATCTGGGGGCGCGGGTGGTGGGGACCGCCCGGGAGAGCCGGCACGCATGGCTCGGCCGGCTCGGAGCGGCGGAGCTGGTCGACTACACCGCGCAGCGCTTCGAGGACGTGGTCGAGGACGTCGATGTGGTGATCGACCTGCTGGGCGAGGACCACGACGCCACCGGCACCCGTTCCCTGAAGGTGCTCAGGAAGGGCGGACTGCTGGTGGCCGTCCCGGGTGGCGTCGCCCCCGAGGTGCGGGAGGCCGCGGACGCCCGTGGGATCCGCACCAGCGCCTTCCTCGTCGAGCCGGACGGTGCCGCCCTGACCACGATCGCCGGACTCATCGACAAGGGCGAGGTCGCGGTCGAGGTCGAGGAGGTCTTCCCGCTGGAGGAGGCCGCTCGCGCCCACCGCCAGGGGGAGGACGGCCACACCCGCGGCAAGCTGGTCCTCCGCGTCGGCGCCTGACCCACTCCGCGCCGACGGCGGACGCCCGAGGCCATCCACCCGTCACATCAGCCCCCACACCAGCCGCAAGGAGACGTGCATGTTCTACGAGATCCGCCGCTACCAGATCAGGCCCGGCCGCCGGGACGAATGGGTCGCCTTCATCGAGGAGGTGATCATTCCCTTCCAGAAGTCGAAGGGGATGAACGTCATCGCCTCGTTCATGGACGAGGAGGACCCCGACGGCTATGTGTGGATGCGGCGGTTCGCCGACGAGGCGGAACGCGAGCGGCTCTACGCGGCGGTCTACGAGAGCGAGCGGTGGCAGCAGGAGATCGCCCCCCGGGTCGAGGAACTGATGTTCCGGGAGAAGATCCAGGTCACCCGTGCCGTGCCCACGCCGGCCTCAGGGCTTCGCTGACCGAGTCCTGCCGAAGGTCGTGTCATGACGGCCACAGCGGTCCGCCGCTGCCGCTCGACGGCCCCGTCCCGCCCGGAACACACCGCTCCGGGCGGGCGCGCCGGGGTCACCCGGAGACGGTCCGGGCGGGGACGGGGGGATTCACGGCTCTCCTCGCGTCGTTCACATATGCGAACATTCGTGGAGTGTGTGCAGGCCTTGCGATCGCCCGCTCCCGCGGGTCCATGACTCCCGAAGCAACAATTCCGCAGGGAAACGCATGAGTTGTAGCCGGTGGTTTGCCCCCTCCTCGCCCGGGCATGCCCTTGGTGGGTTTCACACACCTACCACACGTTCAACCACATGAATGGACGTCGATGTTTGACGGAGCGCCTCTGCGCATCACGGATGTCACCATCACCCCCGTCGCCTTCCGCGACCCGGCCCTGCTCAACTCCGTCGGCGTCCACGAGCCCTTCGCGCTCCGCTCGATCGTGCAGCTCCACACCGACGCGGGCCTGACCGGGCTCGGCGAGACCTACGCCGACGAGCTCCACCTGGAGCGCCTCGCGGCCGTCGGACACGAGATCGTCGGGCTCGACGCCTTCGCCACCGAGGAGCTGCACCAGCGCGTCCAGCGGGTCATCGAGCGCGTGGGCGGCGCCGGCGGCTCCGGGCTCACCGGCATGATCACCACCAGCAGCACCGTCGACCGGGTCGCCTCCCCGTTCGAGGTGGCGCTCCTGGACATCCAGGGCAAGGCCGTCGGGCGCCCGGTCTGCGACCTGCTCGGCGGCGCCGTGCGGTCCGCGGTCCCGTTCAGCGCCTACCTCTTCTACAAGTGGGCCGCCCACCCCGGCCAGGAGCCCGACTCCTGGGGCGAGGCCCTCGACCCCGACGCCATCGTGGCGCAGGCCCGGCGGATGGTGGACGACTACGGCTTCACCGCGATCAAGCTGAAGGGCGGCGTCCGGCCCCCGGAGGAGGAGATCGAGGCGATACGGGCGCTGCGCCACGCCTTCCCCGGCCATCCGCTGCGCCTGGATCCCAATGCCGTCTGGACGACACAGACGTCGGTGAAGGTCGGGCGGGCGCTCGACGGTGTGCTGGAGTACCTGGAGGACCCCACCCCCGGGATCGACGGCATGGCCGCGGTCGCCCGCGAGGTTCCCATGCCGCTGGCCACCAATATGTGCGTGGTCGCCTTCGACGAGCTGGCCCCCGCGGTGGCCGCCGACGCCGTCCAGGTCGTCCTCTCCGACCACCACTACTGGGGCGGACTGCGCCGGTCCAAGCTGCTCTCCGGTATCTGCGACACCTTCGGCATGGGCCTGTCCATGCACTCGAACTCGCATCTGGGAATCAGCCTGGCCGCGATGACCCACCTGGCCGCCGCCACCCCGAACCTCACCTACGCCTGCGACACCCACTGGCCCTGGAAGTCCGAGGACGTGATCGTGGACGGCGCGCTGACGTTCACCGACGGCTCGGTGCCCGTGCCGACCGCCCCCGGCCTCGGTGTGGAGCTGGACCCCGACGCCCTGGCGCGGCTGCACGAGCAGTACGTCCACTGCGGACAGCGCAACCGCGATGACACCGGGTACATGCGGCGCTTCGACCCGTCCTTCCAGGCCGATCTCGCCCGCTGGTAGACCCCCGCCGGTAGCCCGCCGCCACCCGTGCTCACCTGCCGGAATACCTCGATTGAAGGAGGCCGTGCTCGGTCACCTGGTGTATGCGGATTTCGGCTAAGCGTACGAAGCTGCAGGCCAGGACGTTTTCTTAGCCTCTGAGGGACGGAAAAGACGCCGAAACCCTCGGAAGTGCTGAGACTTGTCTTCTGCTCCTCGCGTACGTACCGCCCCTGATCGGACCGATCGCCGCCGCCGCACGCTGGGCGCGGCGATCGCGGCCGGCCTCGCCCTCGGCGCCCTGGCCGCGCCCGCGGCCGGCGCCGTGGATCACCACGCACGGCACGGCGCCGGGACGGCCGCTCCCAAGGCCGACACCGGCTCGCCGGTGCGGGTGAACCAGGTCGGCTATCTGACCCACGGCCCCAAGAAGGGGACCGTCGTCACGTCTGCCACCAAGCCGCTGACCTGGACGCTCCGGGCCGCCGACGGCACCGAGCGGGCGAGCGGGACCACCCACCCCGCGGGCGTCGACCCGAGCTCCCGGCAGAACGTCCAGACCTTCGACTTCAGCAAGGTCACCGACGCGGGCGAGGGGTACACCGTCACCATCGGCGGGAAGAAGAGCGAGCCGTTCACCATCGGCGACCACCTCTACCGCTCGCTGCGCGGCGACGCGCTGGCGTACTTCTACCACAACCGCAGCGGCATCAAGATCGACGCGGACCTCGTGGGCTCGAAGTACGCCCGCCCCGCGGGCCACGACAAGGCCGCCCCGCACCGGGGCGACACCGACGTCCCGTGCCAGAAGGGCGAGTGCGACTACCGCCGGAATGTCTCCGGTGGCTGGTACGACGCCGGTGACCAGGGCAAGTACGTCGTCAACGGCGGAATCTCGGTGGCCCAGCTGATGTCCGCCTACGAGCGCACCCACACCACCAAGGGTGTCGACGCCGCGCCGCTCGGCGACGGCCGGCTCCGGGTGCCCGAGCGCGGCAACGGCGTTCCGGACATCCTGGACGAGGCCCGCTGGGAGATGGAATTCCTGCTGCGCATGCAGGTGCCCCAGGGCAAGCCGCTCGCCGGGATGGCGTTCCATAAGGTGCACGACAAGCAGTGGACCGGCTTCCCGACCCGGCCCGACCAGGACAAGCAGCAGCGTGAGCTGCACAAGCCGTCCACCGCGGCCACGCTCAACCTGGCGGCCTCCGCCGCGCAGAGCGCCCGCGTCTTCAAGTCCTACGACCCGGAGTTCGCCGCCCGCTGTCTGCACGCGGCCCGGACCGCGTGGGACGCGGCCAAGGCACATCCGAAGATCTTCGCCAGCGACAAGGACTCCACGGGCGGCGGCGCCTACGGCGACCGCTCCGTGGGCGACGAGTTCTACTGGGCCGCGTCCGAACTGTTCCTGAGCACCGGCGATCACACCTACGCCAAGGCGGTGCTCGGCTCGCCGCTGCACCGCGACGTCGACGCGCTCTTCCCGCGCGGCGGCGGCATGTCCTGGGCCTCGACCGCGGGCCTCGGCGCGCTCGACCTGGCCACCGTGCCGGGCAAGCTCACCGCGAAGCAGCGCGCCGAGGTGCGCACGATGGTGACGAAGGCCGCCGACCGCTACGCCGCGGACTCCGCGAAGTCGGCCTACGGCGTTCCGTACGCGCCGAAGGACGGCAAGTACGAGTGGGGCTCCAACAGCCAGGTGCTGAACAACATGATCGTGCTCGCCACCGCACACGACCTGACGGGCAAGCCCCGCTACCTCGACGCGGTGCTCCGCGGCATGGACTACGTGCTGGGCGGAAATCCGCTCAACCAGTCCTATGTCACCGGCTACGGCGAGCGGAACTCGCACAACCAGCACCACCGCTTCTGGGCCCACCAGCGGGACCACAGGCTGCCCCATCCGGCACCCGGTTCGCTGGCCGGTGGCCCGAACTCCGGGCTGCAGGACGTGGTCGCCAAGAAGAAGCTGAAGGGCTGCGCCCCGGCGATGTGCTACACCGACAGCCTGATGGCGTACTCCACCAACGAGATCACCATCAACTGGAACGCCCCGCTGGCCTGGATCGCCTCGTACGTCGATGGCCTCGGCGGCGGTGCGGCGGACAAGCCCGCGGGCTGACCCGGCCCGCGCCCACCGGGGAAAGCACACGGCCAGGACGCCCCGTCGAGGGGTGCCCTGGCCGTTGTCGCGCGGTGTGGAGCGAAGACCTAGTCGGCGCCGAACTCCATCGCGGCGCGGTCGAGCAGCGTGTCCTGCCCGGACACATGTCCGTCCGAGGCGATCGCCTCGGAGGCGCCCTGCGGCATCGCGCCGATCAGCCCGGTCGAGGCCGCCTGCGCGGCGCCGATCAGCGCCGGATGCGCGTTGCCGACCATGCCGAGACCGGCGTACTGCTCCAGCTTGGCGCGCGAGTCGGCGATGTCGAGATTGCGCATGGTGAGCTGGCCGATCCGGTCCACCGGCCCGAAGGCGGAGTCCTCGGTCCGCTCCATGGAGAGCTTGTCCGGGTGGTAGCTGAACGCCGGTCCGGAGGTGTCCAGGATGGAGTAGTCCTCACCGCGCCGCAGCCGCAGGGTCACCTCGCCGGTGATCGCCGCGCCGACCCAGCGCTGCAGCGACTCGCGCACCATCAGCGCCTGCGGGTCCAGCCAGCGGCCCTCGTACATCAGCCGGCCGAGCCGCCGTCCCTCGCTGTGGTAGGTGGCCAGGGTGTCCTCGTTGTGGATCGCGTTGACCAGCCGCTCGTACGCCGCGTGCAGCAGCGCCATGCCCGGTGCCTCGTAGATGCCCCGGCTCTTGGCCTCGATGACGCGGTTCTCGATCTGGTCGGACATGCCCATGCCGTGCCGGCCGCCGATGGCGTTGGCCTCCAGCACCAGATCGACGGCGGAGGCGAACTCCTTGCCGTTGATTGTCACCGGCCGGCCCTGCTCGAAGCCGATCGTGACGTCCTCGGCCGCTATCTCGACCGTCGGGTCCCAGAACCGCACGCCCATGATCGGCTCGACGAGCTCGATGCCCGTGTCGAGGTGCTCGAGCGACTTGGCCTCGTGGGTCGCGCCCCAGATGTTGGCGTCGGTGGAGTAGGCCTTCTCGGTGCTGTCCCGGTAGGGCAGGTCGTGGGCGACCAGCCACTCCGACATCTCCTTGCGGCCGCCGAGCTCGCTGACGAAGTCGGCGTCCAGCCAGGGCTTGTAGATCCGCAGGGAGGGGTTGGCCAGCAGGCCGTAGCGGTAGAACCGCTCGATGTCATTGCCCTTGAAGGTGGAGCCGTCGCCCCAGATCTGCACATCGTCCTCGAGCATGGCGCGCACCAGCAGGGTGCCGGTGACCGCCCGCCCGAGCGGGGTGGTGTTGAAGTAGGCCCGGCCGCCGGAGCGGATGTGGAACGCCCCGCAGGCAAGGGCCGCGAGCCCCTCCTCGACCAGGGCCGCCCGGCAGTCGACCAGCCGGGCGACCTCCGCGCCGTACGTCGTGGCGCGCCCGGGGACCGAGGCGATGTCGGGCTCGTCGTACTGGCCGATGTCGGCGGTATAGGTGCAGGGCACCGCGCCCTTGTCGCGCATCCACGCGACCGCTACCGAGGTGTCGAGGCCGCCGGAGAAGGCGATCCCGACGCGTTCGCCGACAGGGAGGGAGGTGAGAACTTTGGACACAGCAGGAGTATGCAGTCTTATGCATGATCATGCAAGCGCCCCTGGTGATGCTCATGATCCAAACGCCTCGTCCCGCGCTTCGCCGGGCCGGGAACCGGGGCGCCCGGGTGGCTCCGGGGCGGTTCCGGGCGGTTCTGGGGCGGCTCCGGGCGGCGAAGCGCGGGGGCGGGGGTCACGAGGTCAGATACGCCTCCACCTCACTGAGCTGGGCCGCCGGCCAGCCCGTATTGCCGGTGACATTGAGCCTCAGATAGCGCACCTGCGTGGTGCCGGGCAGGGCGACGGTGACCTTGTTGCCGGTCGCCGGGTCGAAGCGGTAGCCCTGCGAGCCCACCACCGTCGTATACGCGGAGCCGTCGGCGCTGCCCAGCACGGACAGGGTCTGGGTACGGGCACCCCACGCCGAGGAGGGCGGCAGCTTCAGCACCAGCCGGCGGACGGCCTGGCTGGAGCCCAGGTCCACGGTCAGGGCCTGCGGAAAGGCGTTGTTGGTCGACTCCCAGTAGGTGCCGGCGTCGCCGTCGACCGCCTTGCCGGGGGTGTAGACGTCCTGGGAGCCGGTCGCGGTGGCCGGGCGGCCCTTGGCGAGATTGCGGCCCGGGTCGGGGTCCGGGTTGCCCTGGCCGGGCTGGGGCCAGGTGGAGCAGTCCGACCAGGTGCTGCTCCAGCCGGAGTTGCCGCCGCCGTCGCCGACCTCGAAGGTGCCCGAACCGGCCGGGAACGGGCAGTTGTAGACGCCCGCCGCGCCGACGCTGGAGGCGGTGACCTTGCTGAACTTCGCCGCTCCCTGCGCCTCGGCCTGGACGACGACCGTTCCGGGGTTGGCCACGGTCGCGCCGGTCACATTGACGTTCTTGACCGCGTAGCCCCGGCCGCCGCCGGAGACGAACTCGAAGGCGCTGTACGGACTGTCCGTGATGCTCGTGTTGGTGATGTTGACGGTGGCGTCGATCGCGCTGTCGTAGGAGTCGACGCGCAGGGCGCCCATCGGGTGGTTCCAGTTGGGGTTCATGGCGCCCGCGCGCACGAGCGTGTTGCCGTCGACCGTGATCGTGCCGGCCAGCGGATGGAACGGGTCCAGGAACTTCTGGTTGGAGATGGCGATGCCACTGCCCAGCGCGTTGGTGTCGGAGATCAGGTTGTTCTTGACCGCGATGTCCCTGCCGCCGTAGATGGCGATGCCATTGGCGAGGTTCGGCTGCGAGATGGTGTTGTTCTCGAAGCTGCTGCTCACGTCCGGGGAGTTCAGCGACCACATGGCGAGCGAGTCGTCGCCCTGGTTGCGCAGGAAGTTGTTGCGGACCCGTACCTCCTTGGCGCTGCCGTTGAGGTTGAGGCCGTCGGCGGTGGTGTCGAGGATGCGGTTGTTCTCGACCACGAGGTTGTCGTTGTTGCCGGTCAGCCAGAGACCGACCTTCAGATGCTGGAGCCACATGCCCGACACGCTGGAGCCCGGGCCGAGCGAGCCGTTGACGAAGTTGTCCGGGTTGGAGTCGACGCGCTCGGTGACCTCGCCGATGACCGCGAAGTCCTTGATGTGGACGTTGCCGGAGGAGCTGGTCTGGTCGATGAACCGCGAGGTGTGCACGACGGAGTGCCAGCTGCCGGCGCCCTGCAGGGTGACGTTCTGGACACCGCTCAGGGAGGAGGTCAGCTTGTAGTCGCCCGGCGGGATCCAGACCACGCCGCCCTGGGCGGCGGCGATGGCGTCCCGGAACGCCTGGGTGGAGTCGCCCTGCCCGCTGGGGTCGGCGCCCTTGGAGGTGACCGAGACCGATCCGGCGGGCTGGCTCGCCGCCGCCGCGACCTGCTCGAAATCGGCCACATCCACGGTGACCTGGGCGTTCGCCGCCTCGAAGGCGATCTTGTCACCGGCCTGGACGTTCTGCCCGAGCAGCAGCCGGGCGTTGTCGTAGAAGTGGTGGGTCTTCGAGCCCATGATCCAGCCGGTGTCCACATACGAGTACTTGGACGTGACCGTGAGGGTCTTGCCCAGCTTGGTGCCGTTGACATAGACGTTGAGCGCGCCCGACTGGCCGTCCGGCACGCTGTAGGACACGTTCACCGCGTTGGCGGCGCGCGGTGCGGTGAACTCGACGCGCTGACCGCCGTTGAGACGGACGGCCTGGCGCCCGGACGCCTCGGAGGCGAGCGTGCCCTGGGTGAAGTCGGGGCCGATCTTCGAACCCGTGGTGGTGGCCGACTCGGCCTCGACCGAGGTGAAGGGCAAGGAGGCGCCCGCCGCCGCGTGGGCGGCCGTGGGGGTCAGGGTGACGAGCATGCCGGCCGCCAGGGCGACGGTCGCGCCGATCGCCGACAGGCGCCTGGCGGATGCCGATGCGATGCTGCTGCTGTGCATGTGCTGATCCCTTCGTGGTGGGGGTGGTGGGATAGCGCGGTGCGGTGGGGGTGTGGCTCAGGCGAGCAGCCAGGCCGCGGTGTCCCGCGGAAGGCGGCCCTGGTCGTCCAGCGGGCCGCTGCTGAGTAGTAGCCGGGAGGTGTGGTCCAGCTCGGCGGGGGTGTCCGCGAGGTTGACCACGCAGACCAGGCCGTGGTCACGGGCGAAGGCCAGGACACCGTCGGCCGAGGGGAGCCAGGTCAGCGGCCCGTCGCCGAAACCGGGGGTGGCGCGGCGGATCCGGATCGCCTCGCGGTAGAGGGCGAGCATCGACCCCGGGTCCGCCTCCTGCGCATCGGCCGCGTACGCCGCCCAGTGCGCGGGCTGCGGCAGCCACGGCTCCTCGCGCGAGCCGAAACCGGCGTACGGCGCGCTGGCCCCCCACGGCAGCGGCACCCGGCAGCCGTCGCGGCCCGGGTCGGTGCCGCCGGAGCGGAAGTGCATCGGGTCCTGGATGCGGTCGCGAGGGATGTCGGCCTCGGGCAGGCCCAGCTCCTCCCCCTGGTAGACGTAGACGGCGCCGGGCAGGGCCAGCGACAGCAGCGCGGCGGCGCGTGCCCGCCGGGTGCCGAGGGCGAGGTCGGTGGGGGTGCCGAAGACCTTGGTGGCGAAGTCGAAACCGGTGTCCTGGCGCCCGTAGCGGGTGACCGTGCGGGTCACATCGTGGTTGCACAGCACCCAGGTGGCGGGCGCGCCCACCGGAGCGTGTTCGGCGAGCGTCTCGTCGATCGACGCCCTCAGTCGCCGGGCCTCCCAGGGGCACGCCAGAAACGAGAAGTTGAAGGCGGTGTGCAGCTCGTCGGGGCGCAGATAGCGGGCGAAGCGCTCGCTGTCCGGCAGCCACACCTCGCCGACGAACACACCACCGTGCTCGTCGGCCACCGCTCGCCAGGAGCGGTAGATGTCATGGAGCTCGTCGCGGTCCACGTACGGATGCGGATCGCGGCCCTCGACGAAGTCGGGCAGACGGGGATCCTTGGCCAGCAGGGCGGCCGAGTCGATGCGGACGCCCGCCACACCCCGCTCGAACCAGAAGCGCAGGATGTCCTCGTGTTCCTGGCGTACGGCAGGGTGCGCCCAGTTGAGGTCCGGCTGCTCGGGGGCGAACAGATGCAGATACCAGTGGCCATCGGGCAGCCGGGTCCACGCCGGGCCGCCGAACTCCGACTTCCAGTCGTTGGGCGGCAGTTCACCGTGGTCGCCACGGCCCGCGCGGAAGTGGAAGAGCTCGCGCTCGGGGCCGCCGGCGAGGGCGGCACGCCACCAGGGGTGCTGGTCGGAGACGTGGTTCGGCACGATGTCGACGATCGTGCGGATGCCCAGCTCCCGGGCCTCGGCGATGAGCTTCTCCGCCTCGGCCAGGGTGCCGAAGGCCGGATCGATGGCGCGGTAGTCGGCGACGTCATAGCCGCCGTCCTTCATGGGCGACTGGTACCAGGGGCTGAACCACAGGGCGTCGACGCCGAGTTCGGCGAGATACGGCAGCCTGGCGCGGACGCCCGCGAGGTCGCCGGTGCCATCGCCGTCCCCGTCGGCGAAGCTGCGCACGTACACCTGGTAGATGACCGCGGAGCGCCACCAGTCGAGGGGCGTCCGGGCAGGGGTGGGCTGGGCCACGGTGGATGCCTTTCTGTCGAGGGGGCGAAGTCAGCCCTTCGTGCTGCCCGCGCTGATCCCGGCGATGATGTGCCGCTGGAAGACGAGGAACAGCGCGACCATCGGGATGCTGGCGATGACCATCGCGGCGATGAGCACGGTCAGCTGGATGTTCTGCGACAGCTGGACGAGTGCGACGCTGATCGGCTGCTTGCCGGTGTCGGAGAAGACCATCAGCGGCCACAGGAAGTCCTGCCACACCGCGACCAGCGCGAAGATCGACACGACGCCGAGCACCGGACGCGACATGGGCAGCACGATCGACCACAGGGTGCGCAGCCGCCCGGCGCCGTCGATCTCGGCGGCCTCCAGGACATCGCGTGGGATCTGGTCGAAGAACCGCTTGAGGAGATAGAGGTTGAAGGCGTTGGCCACGGCCGGCAGCCAGATCGCGAGCGGGTCGTTGAGCAGGCTGGTGTGGATCAGCGGCAGATCGGCGACGGTCAGGTACTTCGGCACGACCAGCGCCTGGGCCGGGACCATCAGCGTGGCCAGGATGCCACCGAGGATCACCTTGCCGAAGGCGGGCTTCAGCTTGGACAGGGCATAGGCGGCGGCCGTACAGAACACCAGCTGGAACAGCCAGGCACCGGCCGCCTGGACCACCGTGTTCCACAGATGCTGCGGAAGCTGCATCAGGTCCCAGGCGTCGGTGTAGCCGCTGGAGTGCCAGTGCTTCGGAACGAGGGTGGGCGGGGTCTGCGCCACCTCGTCCGGCGACTTCATCGCCCCGGTCACCATCCAGTAGACGGGGAAGAGGAAGGCGACCGCGAACAGCACCACCACGGCCGTGAAGACCGTCCAGTAGACGGCCCGGCCGCGGGGGCGGGCCAGGGCGGCGGGGGAGACGAGGGTCCGGGTACTCATGCGTCGTCCTCCCCGGAGCGGGTCAGCCGCAGATAGAGGGCGGAGAAGGCGCCGAGCAGCACGAGCAGCATCACGCTCAGCGCACACGCGCCACCGAAGTCGTTGTAGAGGAAGGCGTACTTGTAGATGAGGTAGAGGACGGTGACCGTGGCGTTCTCCGGGCCGCCGCCGGTGATCACGAAGGGCTCGGTGAAGACCTGCATCGTCGCGATGATCTGCAGCAGCATCAGCATGAGGATGACGAACCGGGTCTGGGGGATCGTGACATGGCGGACGCGTTGCAGCAGGCTCGCACCGTCCAGCTCGGCCGCCTCGTACAGCTCGCCGGGGATGGACTGCAGGGCCGCCAGATAGATCAGGACGGTGCCGCCCATATTGGCCCAGGTGGCGACGATGACGAGGGAGACCAGGGCGGTGTCCGCGCCGTTGGACCAGTTCGAGGTGGGCAGGTGCGCGAAGCGCAGCGCCTCGTTGGCCAGCCCGGCGCCGGGGTCGTAGAACCACTTCCACAGCAGGGCGCTGACCACCGGCGGGATCATCACCGGCAGATAGACCACGACCCGGAAGAACGCCTTGGCGTGCCGGAGTTCATTGAGGACCAGGGCGAGCAGGAACGGGATCGCGAAGCCGATGACCAGCGCCAGCAGCGTGAAGGTGAGGGTGTTCCGCCACGCCGCGGTGAACTCCGGATCGTGCAGGACCCGGGTGAAGTTGGCGGTGCCGACCCATTCGGGGGACGAGCCGGGCGTGTACTTCTGGAAGGCGATCACGACCGCGCGGATCGCCGGGTACCAGGAGAACAGCGCGAAGCAGACGAGACCGCCGAGGAGGAAGCCGTAGGCACGGGCCTGGTCGGCGAGGCGGCGCCGCCCCCGACCCCCCGCCGGGGGCGGCGCCTGCACCGGGTGGACGGCGATCGCCTCGGCGGGCGGCCGCGCAGCCGTCTTGGTCATCGGGTCAGCCCCGGGCCAGGGTGCTGTCGATCTTCCCGGAGGCGTCCTCGAGGAGCTGGTCGATGTCGGCGTCCTTCTTGGTCAGGACGGCGGAGACGGCTCCGTCCAGCACGGAGTAGATCTGCTGGGCGTGCGGCGGCTCGATCTTCATCCGCAGCTTCTGATTGCCGTCCAGGAAGGTCTGGTAGTTGCCCACGGGGACATTGGCGTTGGCCTTCTTGACCTGCTGGTCCTTGGTGTCGGCGGCGCCGGTGAACAGCCGCGGCTCGGGCAGGCCCACCGGGGCGTCGTTCTTCTTGGCGCGGACGTAGTCGCCGAGGAAACCCTTGCCCGGGGTCAGGAACATGTGGTCGAGCCACTTGAGGCCGGCCCGGATCTGGGCGGGTGTGTCCTTCTTCTGGAACATATAGCCATCGCCGCCGATGAGCGTGCCCTTGCCACCGGGCATGGGGGCGATGGCGAGGTCCTTGTAGTTGCCGCCCTTCTCCTTCACCAGGATCGGGATGTTGTCGGGCGCGGCGAGGTACATGCCCAGCTTGCCCGAGCCCATCATCTGCTGGGCGTCGTTGATGACGAGGAGCTGCTTGCTGCCCATCGAGTCGTCCACCCAGCGCATGTCGTGCAGATTCCGCAGGACGGCGCGCGCCTCGGGGGTGTCGATGGTGGCCTTCTTGCCGTCGGCGCTGACGACGTCGCCGCCCTGTGCGTAGAGCTCCGCCGTGAAGTGCCAGCCGCCCTGGTTCTGTGCGCTGTAGTCCGCGTAGCCGACCGTGCCCTTGCCCAGCGCGGCGATCTTCTTGGCGTCGGCGCGGACCTCCTCCCAGGTCATCGGCGGCTTGTCGGGGTCGAGCCCGGCCTTCTCGAAGAGCTTGCGGTTGTAGATCAGGCCCATCGAGTAGCCGGTGCGCGGGATGCCGTAGACCTTGCCGTCGACCGTGTAGATGTCGCGCAGCTGCTTCTGGAGGGTGGGGTAGCTCTTCAACTCCTTGACGTACGGCGTGAGATCGGCCGCCTGGTTGATGTCGACGACATGCCGGGCGTCGGTGAAGTACGTGTAGAAGACGTTCTCCATCTGGCCGCCGGCCAGCTTGGCGTCGAAGGTCTTCGGGTCCTGGCAGGGGAACGCGTCATGCGCGACGACGTCGATGTCCGGGTTCTGCTTCTCGAAGGAGGCGATGTCCTCCTCGAAGAACTGGCGGTCGACCTTGGCGCTCTTGGGCGGCATGCAGTTGACGGTGATACGCGTCTTTCCGTCTGCCGAGCCGTCGTTGGACCCTCCGCAGGCGGTGAGGGCGAGGGAGCAGGCGCTGAGCGCGATGAGCGTACGGCGGAACCCGGTGCTTCTCATGGGTGGACCCCTCTGTACAGGAGCAGGGAAGCCCCACGGCCGCGAGCGGGGCGCACACAACCGTGAGTGCGCCGCACACTCAAGCACCGTCGACAACGGGCCGCAAGATGTCGCGTAGATTCTGTAATTATTCAACTGAACTGTGGATCAGCCGGATTGAGCCTGCCGACCGCCTTGCGGCCGCCTGCCAACCCCCTGCTCAACCCCCTGTCGGCCGCCTCTGGACGGGCCCCGAGACCAGCCGCTGGGCCTCCTCGGTCGCGCCGCCGGCGCCTCACTCCCGTGGCGGCTGCGCGGTGGAGCCGCGTACCACCAGCTCCGGCTCGAACAACAGCTCCTCGGACGGTACGGCCGCACCGCCGATCTGCGCGTTCAGCAGCTCAACGGCCGCTCTGCCCATGGCCTCGATGGGCTGGCGGACGGTGGTCAGCGGCGGCTCGGTGCAGTTCATGAACGCCGAGTCGTCGTAGCCGACCACGGACACCTGCGACGGCACGCCGAACCCCTTGCGGCGCGCCGCCCGGATCGCCCCCAGGGCCAGCGGGTCACTGGCACAGATGATGCCCGTGACCCCCCGGTCGATCAGCCGCGAGGCCGCGGCGTGGCCGCCCTCGATCGAGAAGATCGCCCGGGCCACGAACTCGTCCGGGAGCCGGCCGGCGACCGCGCGCGCCGCGGCCAGCTTGCGCGCCGACGGCATATGGTCACTCGGTCCGAGCACGAGCCCGATCCGCTCGTGGCCGAGGGAGGCCAGATGCCGCCACGCCTGCTCCACGGCCACGGCGTCGTCACAGGAGACGCCCGGGAAACCGAGATGCTCTATCGCCGCGTTGACCAGCACCACCGGAATGTTGCGCTCGGCGAGCAGCCGGTAGTGGTCATGCGGCGCGTCGGCCTGTGCGAACAGCCCGCCCGCGAACACCACCCCGGACACCTGCTGTTGCAGCAGAAGATCCACGTAATCGGCCTCGGAGACCCCGCCCTTGGTCTGGGTGCACAGCACCGGAGTCAGCCCCAGCTGCGCCAGCGCCCCGCCGATGACCTCGGCGAACGCCGGGAAGATGGGGTTCTGCAGCTCCGGCAGGACCAGCCCGACCAGCCGGGCCCGGTCGCCCCGCAGCTGGGTGGGCCGCTCGTAGCCGAGGACGTCCAGCGCGGACAGCACCGCCTGCCGGGTGGCTTCGGAGACCCCGGGCTTGCCATTGAGCACCCGGCTGACCGTGGCCTCGCTGACACCGACCTTCTTCGCCACTTCAGCAAGTCGTCGCGTCATGCACGCAAGCGTAGCGCAAGAATTGCAAGTCGCTTGCGTAATGGGGGAGTAGATCGTGCGAACCCCGGTGGTGGCCCCGGCTCATGTCGCCCGGATGACGGCTACCGCCGAGCATCCCCGCTCCTGATCCCCTTGTTGGCGTGCGGCGTCTTGTTGGCGTGCGGCGTCGTGACGGCGTCGTCCATCGTGTTCCGGGCCGGTGATGCGGACCGCGGATCAGGTGTGGCTCGGCGCCGGCTCCTGCTCGGGGCGGGGTGCGTCGTGCCCGTGCCGGGGGAGGAGGAGCGGGGTCGCCAGACTGAGGACTCCGGCTGTGGCGATCGCGATCCGGGGGCCGGTGACAGCGGCCAGCAGGCCCCACAGGGCGGTCAGGGTCGCGATGGTGGCCTTGCTGGAGACCGACCACGCGGAGAGGGTGCGGGCGACCCGGTCCGCCGGGGTCCGGTCGAGCCGATAGGTGGCGTACAACGGGGTGAACACGCCCATGCAGCAGATCAGCCCCAGCTCGACCGCCATGACCAGCACCAGCCCCGCCGTACCGGGGCGCACGAAGGCCAACCCCGGCAGCCAGCACGCCCGCAGCGCCCCCGCGGTCAGCATGACCCGGTGCCGCCCGAACCGCGCTGCCAGCCGGGGAGCCAGCCGGGAGCCGATCAGGCCGCCGACGCACGGCAGTGTGAAGGCCATGGCGTACTGCCAGGGCGCGAACCCCAGGCTGCCCAGCATGAGGACGGCGAGCAGCGGCGCGGTCGCCATGATCAGCCCGCCCACCAGGACCTGGTTGAAGAACAGCGGGCGCAGTGTCGGGTGGGTCAGAATGCACCGCCAGCCCTCCAGCAGCTCACCGGCGCGGAGCCGTGGAGGCGGGCCGGTGCGCTCGGGGCGTGGCTCGGTGCCGCCGATCGCACGGATCCCCGCCGCGGAGAGCAGAAAGCTGACCGCGTTGGCCGCCACGGCCATCACCGGGCCGAAGAGCCCGATCGCGGCCCCGCCGATCTGCGGGCCGAGCATGGTGGCGGTCCAGGACGTGGACTCGAACCGCGCGTTCGCCACCAGCAGGTCATCCCGTGGCACCAGCGCCTTCAGACACGCGCCGCTGGCCGCGGTGAAGGCGATGTCGGCCGCGGAGACGACCACCGACACGACCACGAGCTGGACGAAGGTGAGCCGGCCGAGCAGAAACAGGACGGGTACGGTCATCAGGGCCGCGAACCGGACCACGTCCATCGTGATCATCACCGGCCGCTTGCGGCGGAACTCCATCCACGGCCCGAGCGGCACCGCCACCGCCGCACCCACCGCCAGCCCCGCGGCCGCCAGCAGCGACACCTGGGCCGCCCCGGCATGGAGCACCGTGATCGCGATCATGGGGAACGCGTCGAACGCGAGCCAGGTGCCGAACGCGCTGACCGCATAGGCCGCCCAGAGCCATCCGAACTGCCGCCCCAGCTTCCGCCTCGCCCCCATGTGCAGCGCACCCCGCCATCTCGCCCGAAGAACCTCACGTGGAACGGGCGATATCCAAGCGAGCCGGGGCGGTCGGTTCAAACAACGCCCTCGACATGCCACAACCATGAGTTGTGCGGCTAAGGTGGCCGACGTGGACCTCAAGGCCGTGCGCACCTTCGTCGCCGTCGCGGACGCGGGCCAGTTCCAGGAGGCGGCCGCCGAGCTGTCCATCACCCAGCAGGCCGTCTCCAAGCGCGTCGCCGCGCTGGAGAAGGAGCTCGGTGTGCGGCTGTTCACCCGTACCGCGCGCGGCGCCCGGCCCACCATCGACGGGCAGGCGTTCCTGCCCCACGCCCGGGAGCTGCTGCGGGCCGAGGAGCGGGCCGCCGCCTCCGTACGCCCCGGCCGCCGCGCGCTGCGCGTCGATGTGATCGGGCGGCGGCTCGCACCGGCCGATCTGCTGCGCGGTTTCCACCGCGCGCACCCCGAGGTCGAACTCGATGTGGTGACCCTCTTCGACGCCGAGGCGGCCATCGCCGCCGTACGCACCGGCACGATCGACGCGTCGTTCCGGGCGGTCACCGTGCCCGCGCGGCGGCTCCCCGGCGGCATCGAGGCCACCCGGGTCCACGAGGAGCCCATCCAGCTGCTCACCGGACCGTCCCATGAGCTCGCCGCCGCCCGCGAGGTCACCCCGGCCGAGCTCGCCGGGCACCGGATCTGGATGCCGGGCATCGTGCCCGGTACCGAATGGGCCGCCTACTACGACGACCTCGCCGCCGCGTTCGGGATCACCATCGACGCGATCGGCCCGTACTTCGGCCCCGAGCCGCTCCTCGACACGATCGCCGACTCCTCGACGCTGGCGACCTTCGTCGGCGAACGGACCCGCCTGGTCTGGCCCGCCGACTACGGGCTGCGGCGCATCGCGGTGCGCCACCCGACCCCGGTCTATCCGCATTCGCTGATCTGGCACCGCGACAACCCGCACCCCGCCCTGAGCGCGCTCCGCGACCACCTCGCCTCCGCGCCGCCCGGCCACCGCGACACCGGCGCCTGGACACCGAAATGGGCGTGGTGACCGAAATCACCTCGCGTCACCGCCGACCGGCGGATCACGCGGGCCGGTGAGTTCGCGCAGGTCGGCAACTCCCCCTATTTATCGCCGAAAAGGTGCGGGTTGACAGCGGATCAGCCAACGATCTAGGTTCACCTCAGGGGGACTCGCTGGACGGCGAACGGGGGCTGTGGTGAGTGTTTTGGCGTTGCGCGCATCCGATATCACCGGGATCGCGCGACCGGTTGCACGTGCTGCCTTAATGGACCGAATGACCGACCGGTTGACCTCAGGAAACGCTGTCTTGGATCGCGAGGATCGCGAGGAAAACGACATCTCACCGCAGCGTGGCGCATTTCGCGGAAATTCCCTGTCCGGTCCTGGCGTCACCGCATGGCTGACGCCTCATGAATCCGGCAAGAGCCTGGTGGGCGCCGGTACGCGGGCTGTCGCCCAACCGCCCGCCCGCTCCGCGGAGTTCGAGGGGCTCCGGATGCTCGCCTCGAATAGGGGCGCCGCCCGCCCGGTGAGTTTCAGCCGACGGGCGCGCTTCGCCGGACCTCGGATCCTTGTATGCCGCACGTCGAATACCGGCGCGGGCCGGGGCGATGGTGCACGGGTGCTGACTTCCCTATAAACGGCGTCCGCGCCATAGCTTTAAATGGCGTCCGCGCCATAGCTGGGCAAGCAGCAGTGGCAGTATCAGCGAAATAATCGCGCAAAACCATTTCCATCAGTCGTCGGGGAAGGCTGTGTTGTGGGGCAATCAGGCGCGCCCAAATCCCAAGGTCTCAGCGCGGCCATGAGTAATCTCTTCGAGCGCACCAGGCGAAAGGAATCCACGGGTGTGGTGCCCGTCGCCAGGGACCGTGAGCTGAGGGCGTCATTCGCGCAGCGACGACTGTGGTTTCTGGACCAGCTGGAGCCCGGCAACGCCTCGTACAACCTCCCCTTCGCGGTGCGGGTGCGCGGCCGCCTGGACGTCGCCCATCTCTCCCGGGCCCTTTCGCTCGTGGTCGCCCGGCACGAGGCGCTGCGCACCACCTTCACCGAGACCGGCGGCCAACCGGTGCAGCGGATCCAGCCCCCCGCCCCCGTCCCGGTGCCGATCGCATCGGTGCCCGACGGCACGGAGGAGGAGCGGCTCACCGCGGTCCGGCAGCTGGCCGGAGCGGAGATCACCGAGCCCTTCGACCTGAGCACCGGGCCGCTGCTGCGGGCCAAGGTACTGCGGCTGGACGAACACGACCACGTCCTGCTGCTGACGGTGCACCACGTGGCCACGGACGCTTGGTCACAGGGCATTCTGGTGGGTGAGCTGTCCGCCGCGTACGAGGCCCTCGACGCCGGGCGGGAGCCCGTACTGCCGCCGCTGCCCGTGCAGTACGCCGACTACGCCGAGTGGGAGCGCGACTGGCTGTCCGGTCCGACCCTGCGCCGCCAGCTGGACTACTGGACGAAGCGGCTGGACGGTATGGCGCCCGCGCTGGAGCTGCCCACCGACCGGCCCAGGCCCTCGGTCGCCCGCCAGGAAGGCGACGCGGTCCGCTGGGAGCTGCCCGCCGAACTGATCCAGGCCGCCCGCCGGCTGGGCGCCGGTGAGAACGCGACCCTCTACATGACCTTGCTGGCCGCCTTCCAGCTGGTCCTGGGCCGGTACGTGGACAGCGACGACATCACGGTGGGCACCCCGGTGGCCAACCGGGGACGCGCCGAGGTCGAGGGGCTCATCGGGTTCTTCGTCAACACCGTGGTGCTGCGGACCAACCTGTCCGGCGACCCCACCTTCCGCCAACTGCTGGCACGGGTCCGGGACCTGGCGGCCGGTGCCTTCGCCCATGGTGACCTGCCCTTCGAGTATCTGGTGGAGCAGGTGCACCCCGAGCGGGACCTGTCCCGCAACCCCCTGGTACAGGTGCTCTTCCAGATGATCAACGTGCCGGGGGAGCGGCTCGCCCTGCCCGGCGCGGAGACCGAGCCCTACGACCACGGCCGGATCCTCACGCGCATGGACCTGGAGGTCCATCTCGTCGAGACCGAGGACGGCGTGCTCGGTCACATCGTCTTCAGCAAGGCCCTGTTCGACAGGAGCACCGTCGAGCGGCTGCTGCACCATGTCACCGTCGTCCTGCGAGGTGTTCTGGCCGAGCCGGACCGGCCCCTCTCCGAGATCTCCCCGCTCGACGACGCCGAGCGGACGAAGGTCCTGGAGGAGTTCAACCACACCACGGGCCCCGTACCGGCCGGATCGCTGCCCGCGCTCTTCACCGCCCAGGCCGAGCGCCGCCCCGGCGCGGTGGCCGTGATCAGCGGCGCCGACCGCATCACCTACGCCGAGCTGGACCAGCGGTCGAACCAGCTCGCCCACCTCCTGGAGAGCCGGGGCATCGGCCCCGAGACCCTGGTCGGGCTGTGTGTCGACCGCGGCGCCGAGATGATCGTGGCGATCCTCGCGATCCTCAAGCTCGGAGCGGCCTATGTGCCCATCGACCCGAACCACCCCCGGGACCGTATCCAGTTCGTCCTGGCCGACGCCGGGGTGACCGTCGCCGTCACCCAGCAGCGCTTCACCGGCCTGCTCGAAACGTCCTCCGAAACGGAGTCCGGGACCGCCGGGATCCGGCTCATCCTGCTCGACACCGAGCGCGAATCGCTCACCGGCCGGCCCTCCACCCCGCCCACGGCACGGCCCAGCGCCCAGAACCTCGCCTACGTCATCTACACCTCCGGCTCCACCGGAGTCCCCAAGGGCATCCTCATGCCCGCCGCCTGCGTGCTCAACCTGGTGGCCTGGCAGAAGAAGGCCCTGCCGATCGGCCCCGACGCCAGGACGGCCCAGTTCGCCACGCTGACCTTCGACATCTCGCTGCAGGAGATCTTCTCGGCGCTGCTGTACGGCGAGACGGTCGTCATCCCCGGCGAAGAACTGCGCATGGACCCCGTCGAGTTCGCCCGATGGGTCCACACCCATGAGATCGACCAGCTCTTCGTGCCGAATGTGATGCTGCGGGCGATCTCCGAGGAAGTGGATCCGCACGGCACCGAACTCGCCGCGCTGCGCCATCTCTCCCAGGCCGGTGAACCCCTCTCCCTCCACCACGATCTGCGCGAGCTGTGCGCCCGCCGCCCCGAGCTGCGGCTGCACAACCACTACGGTCCCAGCGAAGCCCATGTGGTGACCTCGTACTCGCTCCCCGCCGAAGTGGCCGAGTGGCCGCTCACCGCCCCCATCGGCCGCCCGATCGGCAACACCCGGGTGTACGTCGTCGACCGGCGGCTCCGGCCCGTCCCCGTGGGAGTGCCCGGTGAGCTGTGCGTGGCCGGAGCGGGCCTGGCCAGGGGCTATCTCGGCCGCCCGGACCTGACCGCCGCCCGGTTCGTGGCGAACCCGTTCCACGGCGATGGATCGCGCATGTACCGCTCCGGCGACCTGGTGCGCTGGCTGCCCGACGGCAACCTGGAATACCTCGGCCGGATCGACGACCAGGTGAAGATCCGTGGCTTCCGGATCGAACCGGGCGAGATCGAGGCGATCCTCGCCAGGCACCAGGACGTGCTCCACACGGCCGTGATGGTGCGTGAGGACACCCCGGGGGACAAGCGGCTGGTGGCCTATGTGGTGGCCGATGCCACCGCCGCGGACCGGCACGACCGGCTGACCGAAACCCTGCGCCACCACGTCGAGTCCGCGGTGCCCGAGTACATGGTGCCCTCCGCGTTCGTCCTGCTGGACACCATGCCCCTGACCTCCGGCGGCAAGATCGACCGTAAGGCGCTGCCCGCCCCCGACCTGCGCACCGTGCTCGAGGTCGGCTACGTCGCCCCCCGCACCCCCGAGGAAGAGGCCGTCTGCCGCGTCTACACGGATCTGCTCGGCGCCACCAGGGTCGGCATCGACGACGACTTCTTCGCACTGGGCGGCCATTCCCTCATCGCCACCCGGGTGGTCGCCAGGCTCCGGACCGCCCTTGGCGTCGACGTACCGCTGAAGACCGTGTTCCAGCAGCGCACGCCCAGGGAGCTGGCGTCCGCGCTCACCGCCGCGACCCGGTCCGTTCCCGACCCCGAGCTGCCGCCGCTGATCCCCACCCGACGCGATCAGCCCGTCCCCCTCACCTTCGCACAGCAGCAGACGGACCTCTTCTTCGGCGATGTCCTCGACGCCGGGCACTGGAACATCCCCATGGCCGTGCGCGTGTCGGGCCGACTGGACCTCGACTGCCTGCGGCGGGCGATGGACCTGCTGATCGACCGGCACGAGGCCCTGCGCACCACCTTCGTCGAGGAAGCCGACGGGTACGTCCAGGTGATCCGGCCGCATGTGCCGGTCCGGGTGGAGGTGGCCGAGGCGGACGACGAGGCCGAGGCCTCCGTACTGGCCGGACAGGAGGCGGCCCGGCCCTTCGATCTCACGAGCGGCCCACTGGCGCGGCTGCGTGTGCTGCGCCTGGCCGAGCTCGACCATGTGCTGGTGCTCACCCTGCACCATCTGGTCACCGACGGCTGGTCCCAGGGTGTGCTGGTCCGCGATCTGTCCCTCGTGTACTCGGCGCTGCTGCGCGGCGCCGAACCCGATCTGCCACCCGTGCCCGTCCAGTACGCCGATGTCGCGAACTGGGAGCGCGAGTGGCTGCGCGGGGACCTGCTGCGCCGCCAACTCGACTACTGGCAGCGGCACTTCGACGCAATGGCACCCGCCGAACTGCCCACCGACCGGCCCCGCGCCACGCCGGCCCGGTACGAGAGCGGCATCCACCACTGGCGACTGCCGAAGGACGCCGTGGAGGCGGCCCGGCGGCTGGGCGAATCGTCCAGCGCCACCTTGTACATGACGCTGCTGACCGCGCTGAAGGTGGTCATGGCCGCCCGCTCGGACCACCAGGACGTCCTCGTCGGTGTGCCCATGGCCAACCGTGGCCGGGACGAACTGGAGAACGTGGTCGGCCTCGTCTCCAAGATGCTGGCGCTGCGCACCGAGGTCTCCGGCGCCACCGACTTCGGCACCCTGCTGGCCACGGTGCGCGATGCGATGTCCGACGCCTTCACCCACCAGGACCTGCCGTTCGTCTCCGTACTCAAGCACTCGGACGAAGCCACCGGCGGCCAGGCCGGGAAGCGGCTGTCGGACGATCCGCCGGTAAAGGTGATCTTCCAGATCGTCAACACCCCACAGCGGCCCCTGATGCTCACCGGGCTGACCGCCGAACCGTTCCTGATGACCCATCCCCCGGTGACCGTCAACGTGGACATGGAGATCGACCTGTACGAGAACGCGGAGGACGGCGGCCTCGCCGGAACCGTGCTGTTCAGCACGTCCCTCTTCGACCGCGCCACGATCGAGCGGTTCTGCGACGACGTGGTGGCCGTGGTCTCCGCGGCCGCCGCGGACCCCGGACGGTCGGTCTGGCAGGTCTGGCAGGTCCGAGGGCGCGATCAGTGAACGACGACCCCGTAGGTGATTCGGCGCACGGTCCGGCAGACCCTTCCACAGACGATTCCGCCCCGAGGAACAGCATGGAACCGGACGAGGCCATCGCCGTCGTCGGAATGTCCTGCCGCTTTCCGCAGGCACCCGACCCCGAGGCGTTCTGGCGGCTGCTGAGCGAGGGCGTCTCCGCGATCAGCGAGGTGCCCGCCGGGCGGTGGGCCGGCGACCCGTCCATGCCGCCCGCCATCCGCCACGGCGGCTTCATCGACGACGTCGACCGCTTCGACCCCGCCTTCTTCGGCATCTCGCCACGCGAAGCCGTGACGATGGACCCCCAGCAGCGACTGATCCTGGAGCTGGGATGGGAGGGGCTGGAGGACGCGGGCATCGTGCCCGCCACCCTGCGGGGAGCCACCGTCGGCGCGTTCATCGGCGCCGGGTCCGCCGACTACGCCTCGCTGATCCGCGCCCGCGGCCGCTCGCACCACACGCTGACCGGCGTCCAGCGCGGCATGCTCGCGAACCGGCTCTCCCATGTGCTCGGCCTGAGCGGCCCCAGCGTGACCGTCGACGCGGCCCAGGCATCCTCCCTGGTCGCGGTACATATGGCCGTGGAGAGCCTGCGCCGCGGCGAGTCACGGCTGGCGCTTGCGGGCGGAGTGAACCTGAACCTCTCCGCGGAAACCGCCGCCGACATCGCCGCCTTCGGTGCGCTCTCCCCGGACGGCCGCTGCTTCACCTTCGACGCCCGCGCCAACGGCTATGTGCGGGGCGAGGGCGGTGGCATCGTCGTCCTGAAACCGCTGTCCGACGCCCTCGCCGACGGCGACACCGTCTACTGCGTGATCGAGGGCAGCGCGGTCAACAACGACGGCGGCGGTACCTCGCTCACCGCCCCCGACCCCCGCGGTCAGCAAGAGGTGCTCCGGCTGGCCCAGCGGCGGGCCGCGGTCTCACCCGGCGCCGTGCAGTACGTGGAACTGCACGGCACCGGAACGGCCCTCGGCGACCCGGTCGAGGCGGCGGCCCTGAGCGCCGTCTTCGGCCGGAGCGGGACGGGGCCGGTCCAGCTGGGTTCGGTGAAGACCAACATCGGCCACCTCGAAGCCGCCGCCGGTATCGCCGGACTGCTGAAGACGGCACTGGCCATCCACCACCGTCGGCTGCCCGCCACTCTCCATCACCGCACGCCGAATCCCCGCATCCCCCTGGGCGAGCTCAACCTGGAAATGCGCCTGGCGCCGGGGGAGTGGCCGAAGGCGGACCACCGCCTGATCGCCGGCGTCAGCTCGTTCGGGATGGGCGGCACCAACTGCCATGTGGTGGTTGCCGAACCACCCGTCCGGGCCCCCTCGCACGCCTCGGCACACCCGGAACCCGGGGCGCTCCCGAACCCGAGCCCCCTTCCTGTCTCCGTACCGGTTCCACTTGCGCTGTCGGCGACGACCGCGGCCGCGCTCCGGGACCAGGCGATGCGGCTACGGCCGTATCTGGAGCGGTCGCCGAACCTCACCGACCTCGCCTTCTCCCTCGCCACCACCCGGACCACCTTCGAACACCGCGCGGTGCTCCTCGCCACGGAGGCCACCGACGCGGCACCCGGCCTGGACACGCTCACCGAAGGCGGCACGGCGCCCGGCCTGGTGACCGGCACGGCGAGGGCGGGAAGGCTCGCCTTCGCCTTCGCCGGCCAGGGATCCCAACGTCTCGGCATGGGACGCGAACTCAGCGCCGCCTTCCCCGTGTTCGCCGAAGCGCTCGACACCGTGTGCACGGCGCTGGACGCACACCTCGACCGTCCCCTTCGGGACGTCATCCACGGCGACGACGCCCAGCTGCTCGACCAGACGGTGTACGCCCAGGCCGGACTCTTCGCGGTGGAGGTGGCGCTCTTCCGGCTGCTCGAGGACTTCGGGCTCGTACCGGACGTGCTGATCGGCCACTCCCTCGGCGAAGTGAGCGCCGCCCATGTCGCCGGTGTGCTGTCGCTGACGGACGCCGCCGCCTTCGTCGCCACCCGCGGCCGGCTGATGCAGGCCGTGACGGAACCGGGCGCCATGGTTCTGCTCGAAGCGACCGAGGACGAGGTCACCCGGACCCTCATGACGGGCGAGGCGTCGGACGCTAGCGCCCGGATCTGCGTGGCCGCGGTCAACGGACCGGCCGCCACGGTGATCTCGGGGGATGAGCGCGCCGTACTCGACCTCGCGGCGGAGTGGACCCACCGCGGACGCAGAACGAAGCGGCTCCGGACCAGCCACGCCTTCCATTCGCCGCATCTGGACCCCGTCCTCGACGAGCTTCGGCATGTCGCCGAGGGCCTCACGTACCGGCCGCCGCGGATACCGCTCATATCGAATGTGACCGGCAGCCGCGCCACGGCGGAAGAGCTGTGTTCCCCCGAGTACTGGGTACGGCATGTCCGTCGGACCGTACGGTTCCTGGACGGCATCCGCGCGCTGGAGGACGAGGGCGTCACCACCATCGTGGAGCTGAGCCCGGACAAGGCGCTCACCACCCTGGCCCGCGACTGCCTGACCAGGCCCGGGACGCTGGTGGGCGCGCTCCGCCGCGACCGGCCCGAGCCATTGGCCCTGGTCACCGCGCTGGCCGAGCTGTATGTCTCGGGCGCCGAGGTGGTATGGGACCCGCTGGTGTCCGGGGGACGGCGGATCCCGCTGCCCACGTACGCCTTCCAGCGGGAGTCGTACTGGATGTCCGCGTCAGGCCCCGAGGGCGGGGCTACGCCTGCGCGTGCGGTCACCTCCGCACCTGCGGTTGTCTCCGCACCTGCGGTTGTCTCCGAGCCTGAGGACTCGGACCCGGGCCGGAGCGGTGGCGAGGTGCTCGGCATGGTCCGGGCGCACGCGGCCGTCGTGCTCGGATACGAGTCGGTGGCGGCCATCGGCGCCGAGCACACCTTCAAGCAACTGGGGTTCGACTCGATCACCGCCGTCGAGCTGTGCGAACGGCTCGGCGAGGCGACCGCCCTCCCCCTGCCCAGCACCCTGTTGTTCGACTATCCGACGCCCGCCGCACTCGCCGAGCATCTGCACCGCAGGCTCCACGACGGGGTGGACGAGCGGACCGTGCCCGCGACGGGGCCGACGCCCGACAGTGGCGATCCGGTGGTGATCGTGGGCATGGGCTGCCGGTTCCCCGGCCGGGTGCACTCGCCGGATGATCTCTGGCAGATCGTGGCCGACGGCGAAGACGCCATCTCCGGCTTTCCCTCCGACCGGGGCTGGGACCTCGATGGCCTCTACCATCCCGACCCCGACCACCCCGGTACCTCGTACGCACGCGACGGCGGATTCCTCTATGACGCGGCCGAGTTCGACGCGGGGTTCTTCGGCATCTCGCCGCGCGAGGCCGCGGCGATGGACCCGCAGCAGCGGCTGCTGCTGGAGACGGCGTGGGAGGCGCTGGAACAGGCGGGGATTCCCGCCGGGCACCTCAAGGGCAGTGGCACAGGTGTGTTCATCGGAGCCTCGTCGGCGGGCTACGCGGCGGATGCCGGAGAGGCGGCCGAGGGCTATCGGCTGACCGGCACCGCGGCGAGCGTGGCCTCGGGCCGGGTGTCCTACACCCTGGGCCTCGAAGGTCCGGCGGTCACCGTGGACACGGCATGCTCGTCGTCGCTGGTCGCATTGCATCTGGCAGCGCAGTCGCTGAGGGCGGGCGAGTGCTCGCTGGCCTTGGCGGGCGGAGTGACGGTGATGGCCACACCGGCCATGTTCGTGGAGTTCTCCCGCCAGCGTGGGCTGGCCGCGGACGGGCGGTGCAAGGCGTTCGCTGCGGCGGCGGATGGCACAGGGTGGGCCGAGGGCGCCGGGATGCTGGTGGTCGAGCGGCTGTCGGACGCCGAGCGCCATGGGCATCGGGTGTTGGCGGTGGTGCGGGGTTCGGCGGTGAATCAGGACGGTGCGTCGAACGGGTTGACGGCGCCGAATGGTCCGTCGCAGCAGCGGGTGATCCGGCAGGCGTTGGCGAATGCCCGTTTGTCCGCGGTGGATGTGGACGCGGTGGAGGCGCACGGTACGGGGACGACGCTGGGTGATCCGATCGAGGCGCAGGCGTTGCTGGCCACCTACGGTCGGGACCGGGCGCCGGATAGGCCACTGCTGCTGGGCTCGGTGAAGTCCAATATCGGTCATACGCAGGCGGCGGCGGGGGTTGCCGGTGTGATCAAGATGGTGATGGCGATGCGCCACGGCGTGCTGCCCCGGACCCTGCATGTGGATGCGCCGTCGCCACACGTCGACTGGTCCGGCGGCCGGGTCGAGCTGCTCACCGAGGCAATGCCGTGGCCCGCGACCGGTGGTCTGCGCCGAGCGGGCGTCTCGTCGTTCGGAGTGAGCGGCACCAACGCGCACGTCATTCTGGAGCAGGCCCCGGAGGCGGCCCAGCCGACCGATCCCATCGGGGAAGGTGGCCCCGAAGCCACGACGGTCGCCTGGGTGTTGTCGGGCCAGGGCGAGGCGGGGCTACGGGCGCAGGCCGAGCGGCTCCGTGCCTTCCTGGCGCGCGGTCCCCGTCCCACCCCGGCAGAGGTGGGATGGTCGCTGGCATCGACACGTACGACGTTGTCGCACCGCGCTGTGGTCGTGGGGGCTGACTACGACGAGTTGCTGCGCGGTGTGGACGCGGTGGCTGATGGGGTGCCCGCGCCCGGCGTGGTACGGGGCGCCGGAGCATCCGGAGACGTGGTGTTCGTCTTCCCGGGGCAGGGGTCGCAGTGGGCCGGGATGGCCTTGGAGTTGATGGAGTCCTCGCCGGTGTTCGCACGGCGGATGGGCGAATGTGCGGATGCGCTGGCGGCATTGGTGGAGTGGTCGCTGTTCGATGTGTTGGGTGATGAGGTGGCGCTGGGCCGGGTGGATGTGGTGCAGCCGGTGTTGTGGGCGGTGATGGTGTCGCTGGCGGAGTTGTGGCGTTCGTTTGGTGTGGTGCCGTCGGCGGTGGTGGGTCATTCGCAGGGTGAGATCGCGGCGGCGTGTGTGGCGGGTGGTTTGTCGCTGGCGGATGGGGCGCGGGTGGTGGCCTTGCGCAGCAAGGCGCTGCTGGCTCTGTCGGGCCGGGGTGGGATGGTGTCCGTCCCGGTGCCCGCCGACCGGCTGCGGGACCGCACCGGTTTGTCGGTGGCGGCGGTGAATGGTCCGGCGTCGACGGTGGTGTCGGGGTCGGTTGAGGTGCTGGATGCGGTGCTGGTGGAGTTCCCGGAGGCCAAGCGGATTCCGGTGGATTACGCCTCGCATTCGGTGCAGGTGGAGGAGATCAGGGGAGAGCTGGCGGAGGCGCTGGCGGGTGTGGAGCCGCGCGGTGGGCAGGTGCCGTTCTATTCGACGGTGACCGGGCGGCTGATGGACACCGCGGAGCTGGATGCCGGGTACTGGTACCGGAATCTGCGCGAGACCGTGGAGTTCCAGGGCACCGTTGAGACCCTCATACGCCAGGATCACACGGTGTTCGTCGAGGCCAGTCCGCATCCGGTGCTGACCATCGGCATCCAGGACACCGCCGATGCCACCGACACCCCGATCCTCACCAGTGGATCGCTCCGCCGCGACGACGGCACGATCCAGCGCTTTCTGAGCCACCTGGCCGAACTCCATGTGCGCGGTGTCCGGGTCGACTGGCGACCGCTCTTCGCCGGTGTCTCGCCCGTCGAGCTGCCGACATACGCCTTCCAACGGGAACGGTTCTGGCTTGGAGCGGACACTGCCGAGTCCGCCGCGGCCGCGTGGCGATACCGGATCGCCTGGAAGCCACTGCCCGGGATGGACACCCCGCCCCTGTCCGGAGAGTGGCTGGCGGTGGTCCCCGAAGGGGACGAGTGGGCCATGGCCGGTGCCCAGGCGCTGGCCGAGCAGGGTGGCGCGCGGGTCCGTACCCTCCAGGTGCCGTACGACGCGGAGCGTCAGAGCCTGACCGGGCTGCTGACGGACGCGGTCGGATCCGATGACATCTCCGGTGTCGTCTCGTTCCTGGCCCTCGACGAGCGTCCGCATCCGACCCACCGGGCCCTGTCCCAGGGGATGGCGCACACTGTCGAGCTGCTGTGTGCGCTCGCCGCCGCCGAGGTCGAGGCTCCGCTGTGGTGTGTCACCCGGTCGGCCGTCGCGGCCCTGCCGGGGGATCCGGAACCCAGCCCGGCCCAGGCGGCGATATGGGGATTCGGACGCGTGGCCGGACTGGAGCGATCCGGACACTGGGGTGGGCTGATCGACCTGCCCACGGACTGGGACGCACAGGTGGCGGGGAGGTTCGTCGCCGTGCTGGCCGAGACGGTCGGCGAGGACCAGGTCGCGGTGCGGCCTTCGGCGGCCCTGGGCCGACGGCTGGAACCGGCGGCCACGACCGGACCGGCCGACGCATGGCGCCCGCACGGCACGGTTCTGATCACCGGAGGCACCGGTGCGCTGGGTGCGCGGGTGGCAAGGTGGCTGGCACAGGCGGGTGCGGAGCACCTGGTGCTGCTCGGCCGTCGCGGCTCGCAGGCCCCGGGGGCGGCCGCGCTGGAGGACGAACTGACCGCGCTCGGCGTACGAGTCACCATGACGGCCTGCGATGTGACCGACCGGGCCGCTCTCGTCGAGGTGCTGGCGTCGGTGCCGGACCTCACCGCCGTGGTCCATCTCGCGGGAACCGTGCGGTTCGGCGGTGCGATCGACGCGGATCTCGACGAGTACGCCGCCGTCTTCGACGCCAAGGTCACCGGCGCCCTGCACCTGGACGAGCTGCTCGACCACGCGTCGCTTGAGGCGTTCGTCCTCTTCTCCTCGGCAGCGGCGGTCTGGGGTGGCGCCGGCCAGGCCGGATACGCGGCGGCGAACGCTGTGCTCGACGGTTTGGCACAGCGACGCCGGGCACGCGGCCTACCGGCCACCTCGATCGGATGGGGCACCTGGGGCGGCAGCCTCGCGCCCGAGAACGAGGAGCGGCTGAGCCGCCTCGGCCTGCGCCCGATGCGGCCGGAGACGGGCGTCGCCGCGCTGCGCCACGTCGTCGGAGCGGACGAGCCCTGCCCGGTCATCGCGGACGTCGACTGGGAGACCTTCGGCCCGGCCTTCATGGCCGGTCGGCCCAGCCCCCTGCTCAGCGAACTGCCACAGCTGCGAAAGGACTCCGGCGCCCTGGCGGTGGCAGGTGACCGCTCCGGATTGCGGGGGCGACTGGCCGGGGTGCCCGTGGCCGATCGGGACCGGATGCTGGTGGATCTGGTACGCGAGCACGCGGCCGAACTCCTGGGGCATCGCGACCCGGCGGCCATCGACCCGATGGTGCCCTTCCGGCAACTGGGCTTCGACTCGCTGACGGCGGTCGAACTGCGGACCCGGCTGAACACGAGCACCGGACTGCGTCTCCCGGCCACCTTGCTGTTCGACCACCCGAGCTGTCGGGCCGTTGCCGACCTGCTGTGCTCGGAGCTGCTCGGCGGCGACCGGGCGGGCTCCCTCGAGATGCCCTCCGCCGAGGAGGCTGTGCCCGTCGGCGCGGCGGCCCTCGACGAGCCGATCGCCATCATCGCGATGAGCTGCCGCTTCCCGGGAGACATCCAATCCCCCGAGGACTTGTGGCGGGTCGTCAGCGAGGGCCGGGAAGTGCTCTGCGACTTCCCCGACGACCGTGGCTGGGACACGGACGCGCTGTACGACCCGGATCCGGACCGTCCCGGCACCAGCTATGCGCGTACCGGCGGATTCCTTTACGACGCCGCGGAGTTCGACCCGGAACTCTTCGGCATCTCACCGCGTGAGGCGCTGGCGATGGACCCCCAGCAGAGACTGCTGCTGGAGTCGGCGTGGCAGGTCTTCGAGCGCGCCAGGATGGCGCCGACCTCTCTGCGGGCCACCAGGACCGGTGTCTTCATCGGCGGCTGGGCCCAGGGCTATCCCTCGGCGTCGGACGAGGGATATGCCCTGACCGGTGCCGCGACCAGCGTGATGTCCGGTCGGATCGCCTACGCGCTGGGTCTGGAGGGCCCCGCGCTGACCGTGGACACGGCGTGTTCGTCCTCGCTGGTGGCGTTGCATCTGGCGAGTGAGGCGCTGCGGCGGGGCGAGTGTTCGCTGGCGCTCGCGGGCGGCGTGACGGTGATGGCGACGCCCAGCACCTTCGTGGAGTTCTCGCGCCAGCGCGGGCTGGCCCCGGACGGGCGGTGCAAGGCGTTCGCCGGGGCGGCGGACGGCACGGGGTGGGGCGAGGGCGTGGGCATGCTGCTCGTGGAGCGGTTGTCCGATGCTGAGCGAAACGGCCATCGGGTGTTGGCGGTGGTGCGGGGTTCGGCGGTGAATCAGGACGGTGCGTCGAATGGGTTGACGGCGCCGAATGGTCCGTCGCAGCAGCGGGTGATTCGGCAGGCGTTGGCGAATGCTCGTTTGTCGGCGGTGGATGTGGATGCGGTGGAGGCGCACGGTACGGGGACGACGCTGGGTGATCCGATCGAGGCGCAGGCGCTGTTGGCCACGTACGGTCAGGGCCGGGATCCGGAGCGGCCGCTGTGGTTGGGGTCGTTGAAGTCGAATATCGGTCATACGCAGGCGGCGGCGGGTGTGGCCGGTGTGATCAAGATGGTGATGGCGCTGCGGCACGGAGTGCTCCCGCGCACACTGCATGTGGATGAGCCGACACCGAAGGTGGATTGGTCCACCGGTGCGGTGGAGTTGCTCACCGAGCCGGCCGAGTGGCGGGAGGAGGGTCGACCGCGACGCGCCGGAGTGTCGGCCTTCGGCGTGAGCGGCACCAACGCCCACGTCATCCTGGAGCAGGCACCGGAGGTGGCGGCCGAGAGCAGGCAGGATCGTGTCGAGCCGGTGGCGGTGCCCTGGGTGCTCTCGGGCGCGAGCGATGCGGGTCTGCGGGCGCAGATCGAGCACTTGCGGACCTTTGTCGACGACCACCCCTCGCTTGACCCGGTGGACGTGGGCTGGTCGTTGGCATCTACGCGTGCGCTGCTGCCCCATCGCACCGTCGTCGTGGGCTCGGACCTCGCCGCACTGCGACGTGGGTTGGACGCGGTGGAGGTCACCGGCGCGGTCGGGGCGGATCGTGGAGTGGTGTTCGTCTTCCCGGGTCAGGGGTCGCAGTGGGTGGGGATGGCGCTGGCGTTGGCGGAGTCCTCGCCGGTGTTCGCGCGGCGGTTGGGTGAGTGTGCGGATGCGTTGGCTCCGCTGGTGGAGTGGTCGCTGTTCGATGTGTTGGGTGATGAGGCGGCGCTGGGCCGGGTGGATGTGGTGCAGCCGGTGTTGTGGGCGGTGATGGTGTCCCTGGCCGAGTTGTGGCGTTCGTTTGGTGTGGTGCCGTCGGCGGTGGTGGGTCATTCGCAGGGCGAGATCGCGGCGGCGTGTGTGGCGGGTGGTCTGTCGCTGTCGGATGGCGCCCGGGTGGTGGTGCTGCGGAGTAGGGCGTTGCTTGCCTTGTCGGGTCGGGGTGGGATGGTGTCCGTCCCGGTGCCCGCCGATCAGCTGCGGGACCGTACCGGTTTGTCGGTGGCGGCGGTGAACGGTCCGGCGTCGACGGTGGTGTCCGGGTCGGTTGAGGTGCTGGATGCGGTGCTGGTGGAGTTCCCTGAGGCCAAGCGGATTCCGGTGGATTACGCCTCGCATTCGGTGCAGGTGGAAGAGATCCGGGGAGAGCTGGCGGAGGCTCTGGCGGGCGTCGCGCCGTGCGGTGGGCAGGTGCCGTTCTATTCGGCGGTGACCGGGCGGCTGATGGACACCGCGGAGCTGGACGCGGGGTACTGGTACCGGAATCTGCGCGAGACCGTGGAATTCCGGTCCACGATTGAGGGGCTGCTGGAGCTCGGGCACACGGTGTTCGTCGAGGCCAGTCCGCATCCGGTGCTGACCATCGGTATCCAGGACACCGCCGACGCCACCGACACCCCGGTCATCACCACCGGATCGCTGCGCCGCGACGACGGCGGCCTGGTCTCCTTCCTCACCGCGCTGGGCCGGTTGCATGTCCGGGGCGTCGCGGTGGAGTGGCGGGCGGCGTTCGCCGGGCTGGACGCGCACGCCATCGACCTGCCGACCTACGCCTTCCAGCGTCGGCGCTTCTGGGCGGCTTCCCTCCGGTCGACACCCGGCTCGGCCGAGGTCGACCACCCCCTCGTGGGTGCGATAGTGCCCTTGCCCGATTCCGGAGGTGCGCTGCTCACCGGTGTGCTCTCGCTGGCCGGTCAGCCGTGGCTGGCCGAACACTCGGTATCCGGTGTGGTCCTGTTCCCGGGGACGGGGTTTGTGGAGTTGGTGTTGCAGGCGGGGTTGCGGTTGGGGTGTGGGGTGGTTGAGGAGTTGACGTTGGAGGGGCCGTTGGTGCTTCCGGGGCGGGGTGAGGTGGAGGTTCAGGTTGCGGTGGGTGGTCCGGGTGAGGGGGGCCGTCGTTCGGTGTCGGTGTTTTCGTGTCGGGAGGGTGAGTGGGTTCGGCATGCGGTGGGTGTGGTGGGGGTGGCCGAGGTTGAGGTGTCGGCTGTGGAGGTGTGGCCGCCGGTGGGTGCGGAGCGGGTGGGAGTGGAGGGGGTTTATGGGGCGTTGGCGGAGCGGGGGTATGCGTATGGGCCGGTGTTCCGGGGGCTGCGGGATGCCTGGCGCCGGGGAGACGAGCTCTTCGTCGAGGCGGTGGTACCGGAGGAGGCGAGAGGTGATGCGGCTCGCTGCGCGATACATCCGGCTCTGCTCGACGCCGGGCTCCACGGCGTCGGACTGGGCGGCCTGATCACCGACGACGGCGGGGCGTATCTCCCGTTCTCCTGGAGCGGCGTCAGGCTGCACGCGGTCGGCGCCTCCGCCGTCCGGATGGCGCTGGCGCCCGCCGGGCCGGACACGGTGTCGCTGAGGGTGACCGATGAGGGGGGTGAGGCGGTCCTGTCGGTGGACTCCCTGGTACTCCGGCCCGTCCCGGAGGGACAGCTCGCCGACGCCCGGGTCGGCAGCCGCGATGCGTTGTATCGGGTGGAGTGGGTGGATGTGGGTGTGTGTGGGGTGGGGTCGTTTGTGGAGTGGGGTGAGGTGGCTTTGGGTGGGGTGGTGCCGGGGTGTGTGGTGTTGTCGGGGGTTGATGTGGTGGGTGTGTTGGAGGTTTTGCGGTTGTGGGTGGGGGATGAGCGGTTTGGGGGTTCGCGGTTGGTGGTGGTGACGCGGGGTGCGGTGTCGGTGGGTGGTGAGGGTGTGGTGGATGTGGGTGGTGGTGCGGTGTGGGGGTTGGTGCGGTCGGCGCAGTCGGAGCATCCGGGGCGGTTTGTGTTGGTGGATGTGGGTGTTGATGGGGATGTGGGTGTGGTTGCGGGTGTGGTGGGGCTGGGGGAGTCGGAGGTTGCGGTGCGTGGGGGGCGGGTGTGGGTGCCGCGGTTGGTGGGTGTGAGTGGTGGTGGTCCGGCTGGTGGTGTGGTTTCGGATGTGGGTGGTGGTGTGGCGTTGGTGACGGGTGGGACGGGGTTGTTGGGTGGTTTGGTGGCGCGGCATTTGGTGTCGGTGTATGGGGTGGGTGAGGTGGTGTTGGTGAGTCGTCGGGGGTGGGGTGCTCCGGGGGTTGGGGGTTTGGTTGGGGAGTTGGAGGGGTTGGGTGCGCGGGTGCGGGTGGTGGCGTGTGATGTGGCGGATCGGGGTGCGGTGGCGGGGTTGGTGGGGTCGATTGAGGGGTTGGGGGTGGTGGTGCATGCGGCGGGTGTGGTGGATGACGGGGTGGTTGGTTCTTTGGATGGTGGGCGGTTGGTTGGGGTGTTGGGGCCGAAGGCGTTGGGGGCTTGGTATTTGCATGAGGCGACGTGTGGGTTGGATCTGTCGGCGTTTGTGTTGTTCTCGTCGGCGGCGGGTGTGTTGGGGAATGCGGGTCAGGGGAGTTATGCGGCGGCGAATGGGTTTCTGGATGCGTTGGCTGCGCATCGGCGGGCGCAGGGGCTGCCGGGGGTGTCCATCGCGTGGGGGTTCTGGGAAGAACGCAGCGAACTGACCACTGATCTGGCCGAGGTGCAGCTGTCGAGGATCTCCCGGTCCGTGGGAACGAGCATCAGCAACAAACAAGGACTGGACCTGTTCGACGCGGCGCTCGCCGCCGATGAGGCGATGGTCCTGGCCACGCCCCTGAACATGCCGGCGCTACGGGAACAGGCTGCCGCGGGCACATTGCCGTCGATCCTGAGCGGTCTGGTCACCGCCCCCGTCCGTAGGGCAGTCGGGACCGGAGGTACCCCTGCCGGACTGCGACACGAACTCGCCGGGGCAACAGAGACCGAAAGGGAACACCGGGTCGTGGGCCTGGTGCAGGAACACGTGGCCGGCGTCCTCGGCCACGTCTCCGCGGAGTCCATCGACAGCGCGCGGACCTTCCAGGAGATCGGCTTCGACTCGCTGACCGCGGTGGAACTGCGCAACCGGATCAGCGCGGCCACCGGCGTACGGCTGCCCGCCACCGCCGTCTTCGATCACCCCACCCCGCAGCTGCTGGCCGAGCGTGTGCTGGCCGAGATATGGGGCTCCCTGCCCGCCGCCGACCCGACCGCGCCGCTGCCGGCCGTCGACGACGATCCAATTGTGATCGTGGGCATGAGCTGCCGCTTTCCCGGGGGTGTCGAGTCCCCCGAGGATTTGTGGCGCCTGGTCGACTCGGCCACCGACGCGGTCTCCGCGCTGCCCACGGACCGGGGTTGGGATCTGGCGACCTTGGCCGGGGCCAAGGACGGCGCCGGGGCCTCGTACGCCCGAGACGGCGGATTCCTCTATGACGCCGCTGATTTCGACGCCGGGTTCTTCGGGATCTCGCCGCGTGAGGCGCTGGCGATGGATCCGCAGCAGCGGCTGCTGCTGGAGGCGGCCTGGGAGGTGTTCGAGCGGGCCGGAATCGCCCCGGACACGCTCAAAGGCAGCCGGACGGGGGTCTTCACGGGTGTGATGTACCACGACTACGGCTCGTGGCTCGCCGATGTCCCGGAGAGCATCGAGGGCTATCGGAGCACGGGCATCGCGGGCAGCGTGGCATCCGGGCGGCTGGCCTATACGTTCGGTCTGGAGGGGCCTGCTCTGACGGTGGACACGGCGTGTTCGTCGTCGCTGGTGGCGCTGCATCTGGCGAGCGAATCGCTACGGCGCGGGGAGTGCTCGCTGGCGCTCGCGGGCGGAGTCACCGTGCTGGCGACGCCGCAGGTCTTTGTGGAGTTCACGCGCCAGGGCGGGCTGGCTGCCGATGGCCGGTGCAAGTCCTTTGCCGCTGGTGCGGATGGGACGGGTTGGTCGGAGGGTGTGGGGCTGCTGTTGGTGGAGCGGCTGTCTGATGCTGAGCGGAACGGCCATCGGGTGTTGGCGGTGGTGCGGGGTTCGGCGGTGAATCAGGACGGTGCGTCGAATGGGTTGACGGCGCCGAATGGTCCGTCGCAGCAGCGGGTGATCCGGCAGGCGCTGGCGAATGCCCGTTTGTCCGCGGTGGATGTGGATGCGGTAGAGGCGCACGGTACGGGTACGACGCTGGGTGATCCGATCGAGGCGCAGGCCCTGTTGGCCACCTATGGTCAGGATCGTGATCCGGAGCGGCCGCTGTGGTTGGGGTCGTTGAAGTCGAACATTGGTCATACGCAGGCGGCGGCGGGGGTTGCCGGTGTGATCAAGATGGTGATGGCGATGCGCCACGGTGTGCTGCCGCAGAGCCTGCACATCGACGAGCCGACACCGCACGTGGACTGGTCCGCTGGCGCGGTGGCACTCCTGGGCGAGCAGATGGCGTGGCCGGAGGCCGGGCGGCCCCGCCGCGCCGGAGTCTCATCGTTCGGGGCGAGCGGTACCAACGCCCATGTGATTCTGGAGCAGGCCCCCGACAGGACGGACGAAGCTGAGCCCGGGCCGGAGCGATTGGAACTCCCGGCGATTCCCTGGGCGTTCTCGGCTCGGGACGAGGCGAGTTTGCAAGCGCAGGCCGCACGGCTACGGGCCTTCGCGGAGCGGAATCCGGATCTGGATTCCGCTGATGTGGGGTGGTCGTTGGTGGCTGCGCGTTCTGCGTTGTCGCATCGTGCGGTGGTGGTGGGTGCGGATCGCGCGGGGTTGCTGGGGGCTTTGGAGGGGCCGGTGGTTGTGGGCGGCCCAGTCGGAGGTGGGTTGGGTGTGGTGTGTGCGGGTCAGGGGTCGCAGCGGTTGGGGATGGGGCGTGGGTTGTATGAGGCGTATCCGGTGTTCGCGGAGGCGTGGGATGAGGTGTGTGGGGAGCTGGACCGGCTTTTGGGCCGGCCTTTGGGTGAGGTGGTGTGGGGTGATGACGAGGAGTTGATCCGCGAGACGGCGTATGCGCAGGCGGGTTTGTTTGCGCTTGAGGTGTCGTTGTATCGGCTGATGATCTCCTGGGGTGTGAAGCCGGATTATTTGCTGGGTCATTCCGTTGGTGAGGTGGCTGCGGCGTATGTGGCGGGTGTGTGGTCGTTGGAGGATGCGGCGCGGGTGGTGGCTGCTCGGGGTCGTTTGATGCAGGCGTTGCCCGAGGGCGGCTCGATGGTCTCTCTCCAGGCCGCGGAGTCCGAGGTCCTTCCGCAGCTGGCCGGTTACGAGGGCCGGGTGAGCGTGGCGGCGGTCAACGGCCCGGCGGCGACCGTCATCTCCGGTGATGAGGCGGCGGTTCGTGCCGTCGAGGAGGTGTTCACCGGGCGGGGAGTGCGGACGCGGTGGTTGCGGGTGAGCCATGCGTTTCATTCGTCGCGTATGGACGGGATGCTGGCGGAGTTCGGCGAGGTGCTGCGGGGGTGGAGTTCCGGGCCCCGAACGTGCCGGTGGTGTCGAACGTATCCGGTGTGGTGGCGGGCGAGGAGCTGTGCTCGCCGGAGTACTGGGTGCGCCACGTTCGGGAGACCGTCCGGTTCGCCGACGGGCTCGAGACACTCCGTGGCCTGGGCGTCAGTACCTTCCTGGAGCTGGGCCCCGACGGCACGCTGTCAGCTCTGGCCGATGGCGACGGACTGCCCGTACTCCGCCCGGATCGCCCGGAGCCCCTTACCGTCATGGCCGCTCTGGGCGGGCTGTACGTCCGGGGTGTGGAGGTGGATTGGCGGGCGGTGTTCCCGGGTGCTCGGCAGGTGGATCTGCCGACGTATGCGTTCCAGCGTGAGCGGTTCTGGCTGGAGCCGTCCTCGGCCCAGCCCGCGACCAGCGCCGTTGACGCGGCCTTCTGGGACGCGGTGGAGCGTGGTGATCTCGGTTCGTTCGGCATCGACGCTGGGCAGCCGCTGAGCGCGGCTCTGCCCGCTCTGGCGGCGTGGCGAAGGGTGCGTCAGGAGCAATCTGTCATCGACGGCTGGCGCTATCGGCTCGGGTGGGCGCCGATTCCGGGCGTCTCCGAGGAGTCCGTCCTCACCGGCACATGGCTGCTGGTGGTCGAGCCCGGCGGCGGCGCCGATGACCTGATGGGTGCGATGCGCGCGGCAGGGGCCGAGGTGCGGATGGTGACGGTGGCGGAGGTCGCGGAGCTCGCAGACATCACGGCGCCGGAGACCGTCCCTGCCGTGGCGGGTGTGGTGTCGCTGCTGCCCGTCGAGGAGACCGTCCTCTTGTTGCAGACGCTTCAAACGACCGCGCCGCTGTGGTGTGTTACTCGGGGGGCGGTCTCGGTGGTCGACGGGGATGTGGTGGATCCGGATCAGGCGGGGCTGTGGGGGCTTGGCCGGGTGATCGGTTTGGAGTATCCGGATCGCTGGGGTGGGTTGATCGATCTGCCGCCGGTTGTGGATGAGGGTGTCGGGGCCTGGCTGTGTCGGGTTCTGAGCGGCGGGACGGGAGAGGACCAGGTGGCGGTCCGTGCCGCTGGAGCGTGGGGTGCCCGGCTGACCCGGGTGGCACCGGTGGCGGACACGTCCGCCGAGTGGCGTGGTCGTGGGGCTGCTTTGGTCACCGGGGGTACGGGCGCGCTGGGCGGCCATGTGGCGCGTTGGCTGGCCGGGGCCGGCGTGGAGCGGATTGTGTTGGCGAGTCGTCGGGGGGCCGAGGCACCCGGCGTCGCGGAGTTGGTGGCGGGGCTGGAGGCGTCGGGTGCGGTGGTGTCGGTGGTGGGGTGTGACGTGGCTGATCGGGGAGAGGTGGCGGCGTTGGTAGCCGGGATCGCGGATTTGCGTGTGGTGGTTCATGCGGCGGGTGTGCTGGATGACGGTGTGTTGGAGTCGCTGACCCCGGAGCGGATCCGGGAGGTGATGCGGGTCAAGGTCGCGGGGGCGCGACACCTGGATGAGTTGACGCGAGGTCGGGACCTGGATGCCTTTGTGTTGTTCTCGTCGGCTGCGGGGACGCTGGGCAACGCGGGCCAGGGGAGCTATGCGGCGGCCAACGCCGTTCTGGACGGACTGGCCCAGCGGCGCCGGGCCGAGGGGCTGGTGGCCACATCCGTGGCCTGGGGAGCATGGGCCGACAGCGGCATGGGGGCGGCTCAGCGACAGCTCCCCGGCATGCCCCCGGATCTGGCGCTCGCCGCGCTTCAGCAGTCACTGGTCGCGGACGAGACCACGATGATGATCGCGGACGTGGAGTGGTCGAGCTTTGGCTCCCGGTTCACCGCCGTACGACCGAGCCCGCTGCTGAGCGAACTACTCACGATCGCCACCCCTCCCATGGAACCGGTCGAGGAATTCGCCACCCGGCTGCGCGGCATGTCGCCGATCGAGCGCGAACGAGCGGTGCTGGAACTGGTCCGTACCCACGTCGCGGCCGTGCTGGGGCATGCGAAGCCCGCCTCAGTCGACCCCTCGAAGACCTTCCAGGAGGTCGGCTTCGACTCGCTCACCGCGGTGGAGCTGCGGAACCGGCTGGCCACCGCCACCGGCGTACCGTTCCCGGCGTCGGTCATCTTCGACTATCCGACCACCGCGGCGCTGGCCGACCACGTCCGGGCCCAACTCCTCCAGGGCGGGACCGAGGACGATACGACGTCCGTGCTCGACGAGCTGAACCGGCTCGAAGCGGTGTTGTCCGACCTGTCCCCGAGCGACGTGGCCGGTGCCGAGGTCGCCGCGAAGATCAAGAGCCTGCTGTCCCACTGGGGCGCGGCCACCGACCGTGACATTGAACTGGATTCCGCGACGGACGAGGAGATGTTCGACCTCCTCGGCAAGGAATTCGGTATCTCGTGAACCTGCCGTCGAGTTCGACTCCGAGTGAGTCCAGCACCGCGTTGAGAGGGTCGTCCTGTGGAGAATGAAGAGAAACTTCGTCATTACCTCAAAGAGGTCACGAAGGATCTGCGGCAGACCCGCCAGCGCCTGCAGGACATCGAGGCAAAGGGCCACGAGCCCATCGCGATCATCGGCATGAGCTGCCGTTTCCCCGGCGGCATCGCAACGCCGGAAGCGTTGTGGGACCTGGTGCGCGACGGTGGCGACGCGGTGTCGGAATTCCCCGACGACCGTGGCTGGGACACAGAAGGCCTCTACGACCCCGAGGGCGGGGCCGGGAAGTCGGTCACCCGCTACGGCGGATTCCTGCACGGCATCGCCGATTTCGATGCGGGGCTTTTCGGGATATCCCCCCGGGAGGCCATCGCGATGGACCCGCAGCAGCGGCTGATGCTGGAGACCGCCTGGGAGGCGTTCGAGCGGGCCGGCGTCAACCGGGACGCCGTGCGGGGCAGCCTGACCGGGGTGTTCATCGGCACCAACGGTCAGGACTACGCGACGCTGCTCAGCGCGGCGCGGGACGATGTGCAAGGCCACCTCGGCACGGGCAGCGCGGCCAGCGTCCTCTCGGGACGGGTGGCCTACGCCTTCGGCCTCGAAGGGCCGACGGTCACCGTGGACACCGCGTGCTCGTCCTCGCTGATCGCCCTGCATCTGGCCGTCCGGGCGCTGCGCAACGGGGAGTGCGAGCTGGCGCTGGCGGGCGGCGTCACGGTGATGACGACGACGAACACCTTCGTCGAGCTGTCCAAGCAGGGCGGACTGGCACCGGACGGCCGGTCCAAGGCGTTCGCGGCGGGAGCGGACGGCACCGGCTGGGGTGAGGGCGCCGGGATGCTGCTGGTGGAGCGGCTGTCCGACGCCGAACGACACGGCCACCGGGTGCTGGCGGTGGTGCGTGGCACCGCCGCCAACCAGGACGGCGCGTCGAACGGGCTGACGGCGCCCAACGGGCCCTCGCAGCGTCGGGTCATCCGCGCGGCACTGTCCGACGCCCGGCTGTCCACGGGCGACGTCGACGTGGTGGAGGCGCACGGCACCGGCACCAGGCTCGGGGACCCGATCGAGGCACAGGCCCTGCTGGACACCTACGGTCAGGAGCGGGACCGGCCGTTGTGGCTCGGATCGGTCAAGTCGAACCTGGGCCACACCCAGGCCGCCGCGGGTGTCGCCGGGGTCATCAAGATGGTGCTCGCCATGCGGCACGGTGTGCTGCCGCGCACCCTGCACGTGGACGAGCCGACCCCGCATGTGGACTGGTCCGCAGGAGCGGTGCGAGTGCTCACGGAGCGGACTCCCTGGCCGGAGAGCGACCGGCCGCGCAGGGCGGGTGTGTCCGCCTTCGGCGTGAGCGGCACCAACGCGCACGCCATCCTGGAGCAGGCGCCGGAGGCCGAGCACACCGATCCGCCCCGTACCGATCAGCCCCGCACCGAACCGGTGGCGGTGCCCTGGGTGCTCTCGGGCCAGGGCGAGGCCGGTCTGCGCGCGTTGGCGGCCCGGCTCGCCACCGTGGCCACCGCAGCGGACCCCGGCGACCTCGGGTGGACCCTCGCCACCACCCGCTCGGCGCTGTCACACCGCGCGGTGGTGATCGGATCCACCCCGGGGGAACTGCTGACCGGCCTTGCCGCGGTGGCCACCGGAGAGCCGGCCCCGAACGTGGTGGAGGGAGTGGCCGGTCCCGACACCGGCGTGGTGTTCGTCTTTCCGGGACAGGGCTCGCAGTGGGCCGGAATGGCCGTGGAACTGCTGGACACCTCCCCGGCCTTCGCCCGCCGGTTCGCCCAGTGCGCCCGTGCACTGGAGACGCATCTCGACTGGTCCATCGAGGACGTGGTGCGATCCGCGCCCGGTGCGCCCTCGCTCGACCTCATCGAGGTCGTCCAGCCGGTGCTGTTCACCGCGATGGTGTCCCTCGCCGAGCTGTGGGCTTCTTACGGGATCACTCCCTCCGCCGTGGTCGGCCACTCCCAGGGCGAGATCGCGGCCGCCTGTGTGGCCGGGGCGCTGTCGCTGGAGGACGCGGCCAAGGTCGTGGTGTTGCGCAGCCGCCTGTTCGCCGAAACGCTGGTGGGCAACGGCGCGATCGCCTCGGTCGCCCTGCCCGCGGAGCAAGTGGCCGCCCGGATCGAACCGTGGGGCGAACGCCTCGCGGTGGCCGGGGTGAACGGGCCCGCGGCGGCCACGGTGGCCGGCGACCCGCACAGTCTCCAGGAGTTCGTGGCCGCATGCGAGGCGGACGGCGTACGTGCCCGCGTCGTGCCCGCCACCGTGGCGTCCCACGGCCCTCAGGTGGAACCGCTGCGCGAACGGTTGCTCACCCTGCTGGCCGACGTGGCGCCCCGCCAGTCCACCGTTCCGTTCTACTCCACGGTCACCGGCGGACTCCTGGACACCACCGAACTCGACGCGGACTACTGGTTCTGGAACGCCCGCAAGCCCATCGACTTCCTGGGCGCGCTGCAGGCCCTGTTCTCCGACGGCCACCGCGTCTTCGTGGAATCGAGCACCCACCCCGCCCTGACCATGGGCATCCAGGCCACGGCGGACGCCTCCGGCGAGACCGTGGTGGTCACCGGCTCGCTCCGCCGTGGCCAGGGCGGGCTCGCCCAGTTCTACTCGGCCATGGCGCGGCTGCAGGTGCACGGCGTACGGGTCGACTGGGCCGCGGCCTTCGGTGAGGCGCGACGGGTGGAACTGCCGACCTACCCGTTCCAGCGGGAGCGTTACTGGCTGACGCCCCGGCCCGGCCACGGTGACGCCTCCGCGCTGGGACTGGGGGCGCTCGACCACCCCCTTCTCGGGGCCACGGTCGCGCTGCCCGAGTCCGGCGGCCGCCTGCTCACCGGTCGGCTGTCCCTGGCCACCCACTCCTGGCTGGCTGATCATGCCCTCTCCGGTGTGGTGTTGCTGCCGGGGACGGGGTTTGTGGAGTTGGTGTTGCAGGCGGGGTTGCGGTTGGGGTGTGGGGTGGTTGAGGAGTTGACGTTGGAGGGGCCGTTGGTGCTTCCGGGGCGGGGTGAGGTGGAGGTTCAGGTTGCGGTGGGTGGTCCTGGCGAGGGGGGCCGTCGTTCGGTGTCGGTGTTTTCGTGTCGGGAGGGTGAGTGGGTTCGGCATGCGGTGGGTGTGGTGGGGGTGGCCGAGGTTGAGGTGTCGGCTGTGGAGGTGTGGCCGCCGGTGGGTGCGGAGCGGGTGGGGGTGGAGGGGGTTTATGGGGTGTTGGCGGAGCGGGGGTATGCGTATGGGCCGGTGTTCCAGGGGTTGCGGGAGGCTTGGCGCCGGGGAGACGAGGTCTTCGTCGAGGTGGCGGTCCCTCAGGAGGCTCGGGGGGACGCGGCCCGGTGCGCGATCCATCCCGCACTGCTCGATGCCGCACTCCACGGGGTGCGATTCGGCGACTTCGTCACCGACGACGACCAGGCTTATGTGCCGTTCTCCTGGAGCGGCGTCACTTTGCACGCGGTCGGTGCGACGGTCCTGCGCGTCACCCTGACCCCGGCCGGCCGCGACGCGGTCGCCCTCCGGGCCACGGACGTCACCGGTGCGCCCGTCCTGTCGGCACGCTCACTGGCCCTGCGACCGGTCTCCGCTCAGCAGCTGCACGACGGGCGGGGGAACGGGACCGATGCGTTGTATCGGGTGGAGTGGGTGGATGTGGGTGTGTGTGGGGTGGGGTCGTTTATGGAGTGGGGTGAGGTGGCTTTGGGTGGGGTGGTGCCGGGGTGTGTGGTGTTGTCGGGGGTTGATGTTGTGGGTGTGTTGGAGGTTTTGCGGTTGTGGGTGGGGGATGAGCGGTTTGGGGGTTCGCGGTTGGTGGTGGTGACGCGGGGTGCGGTGTCGGTGGGTGGTGAGGGTGTGGTGGATGTGGGTGGTGGTGCGGTGTGGGGGTTGGTGCGGTCGGCGCAGTCGGAGCATCCGGGGCGGTTTGTGTTGGTGGATGTGGGTGTTGATGGGGATGTGGGTGTGGTTGCGGGTGTGGTGGGGCTGGGGGAGTCGGAGGTTGCGGTGCGTGGGGGTCGGGTGTGGGTGCCGCGGTTGGTGGGTGTGAGTGGTGGTGGTCCGGCTGGTGGTGTGGTTTCGGATGTGGGTGGTGGTGTGGCGTTGGTGACGGGTGGGACGGGGTTGTTGGGTGGTTTGGTGGCGCGGCATTTGGTGTCGGTGTATGGGGTGGGTGAGGTGGTGTTGGTGAGTCGTCGGGGTGGGGTGCTCCGGGTGTTGGGGGTTTGGTTGGGGAGTTGGAGGGGTTGGGTGCGCGGGTGCGGGTGGTGGCGTGTGATGTGGCGGATCGGGGTGCGGTGGCGGGGTTGGTGGGGTCGATTGAGGGGTTGGGGGTGGTGGTGCATGCGGCGGGTGTGGTGGATGACGGGGTGGTTGGTTCTTTGGATGGTGGGCGGTTGGTTGGGGTGTTGGGGCCGAAGGCGTTGGGGGCTTGGTATTTGCATGAGGCGACGTGTGGGTTGGATCTGTCGGCGTTTGTGTTGTTCTCGTCGGCGGCGGGTGTGTTGGGGAATGCGGGTCAGGGGAGTTATGCGGCGGCGAATGGGTTTCTGGATGCGTTGGCTGCGCATCGGCGGGCGCAGGGGTTGCCGGGGGTGTCCATCGCGTGGGGGTTCTGGGAAGAACGCAGCGAGCAGACCGAGCACCTGTCGGGCGACGATTTGGCGCGTTCCCACGCGGTGCCGATGCCCACCTCTCAGGCACTCGATCTGTTCGACGCGGCGCTCGCCGCCGATGAGGCGATGGTGCTGGCCGCACCGCTGAATCTCCAGGCATGGGCGGGTGTCGACAACCTGCCCGCCGTCCTGCGCGACCTGGTCCGCCCCCGAATCCGGCGCGCTGCCCAGGCGGTCGACGCCCCTGACTCGGCCTCCGCGCTCGGACACCGACTGGCCGCCGTGGACCGCGCCGAGTGGGATCAGGCCGTACTCGACCTCGTGCGCAATCACATCGCGGCGGTGCTGCGCCACGCGTCCACGGAATCGGTCGACACCGCGCGGACCTTCCAGGAGATCGGCTTCGACTCGCTGACCGCGGTGGAACTGCGCAACCGGATCAGCGCGGCCACCGGCGTACGGCTGCCCGCCACCGCCGTGTTCGACTATCCGACACCGCGTGCGCTCGCCGAGCATCTGCTGGCCGAAGTCGTCGGCGCGGACAGCGGCGCCGTCGCCACACCGGCCGGGGGCGCCCTCGTCGCCGACGATCCGATCGTGATCGTCGGAATGAGCTGCCGCTACCCCGGCGGGATCACCTCACCGGAAGCGCTGTGGGACCTGGTGCGCTCCGGCGGCGACGCGATATCGGTCCTGCCGACCGACCGCGGCTGGGACCTGGACGGCCTGTACGATCCGGACCCGGATCGCCCCGGTACGTCGTATGCCCGCAGCGGTGGATTCGTCTACGACGCGGCCGAGTTCGACGCCGGGTTCTTCGGCATCTCGCCGCGCGAGGCCGCGGCCATGGACCCGCAGCAGCGGCTGCTCCTGGAGACATCGTGGGAGGTGTTCGAGCGCGCGGGTATCCCCGCCACCTCCGTCAAGGGCGAGCGCATCGGTGTGTTCACCGGCGTGATGCACCACGACTACCTCACCCGCCTGTCGACCACCCCGGACGGCGTCGAGGGATATCTGGGCACGGGCGCGGCGGCCGGCGTCGCCTCGGGCCGCGTGGCCTACACCTTCGGACTCGAGGGCCCGGCGGTCACCGTGGACACGGCCTGTTCGTCGTCGCTGGTGGCACTGCACCTCGCGATACAGGCGCTGCGCCTCGGTGAGTGCTCACTCGCGCTGGCCGGTGGCGTCACGGTGATGTCCACCCCCACCGTCTTCGTGGAATTCTCCCGTCAGCGCGGGCTCGCACCGGACGGCACCTGCAAGGCGTTCGCGGGAGCGGCGGACGGCACCGGCTTCGCAGAAGGCATCGGCATGCTGCTGGTGGAGCGGCTGTCTGATGCTGAGCGCAACGGGCACCCCATCCTGGCGGTGGTGCGGGGTTCGGCGGTGAATCAGGATGGTGCGTCGAATGGGTTGACGGCGCCGAATGGTCCATCGCAGCAGCGGGTGATCCGCCAGGCGCTGGCCAGCGCCGGACTCGCCGCCCAGGACGTCGATGCGGTGGAGGCGCACGGCACGGGGACGACGCTGGGTGATCCGATCGAGGCGCAGGCCCTGCTGGCCACCTACGGTCGGGACCGGGATCCGGAGCGGCCGCTGCTGCTGGGCTCGATCAAGTCGAATATCGGTCATACGCAGGCGGCGGCGGGTGTGGCCGGTGTGATCAAGATGGTGATGGCGCTGCGCCACGGTGTGCTGCCGCAGAGCCTCCACATCGATGAGCCGACTCCCCATGTCGACTGGTCCACCGGCGCGGTGCGGCTGCTGGGCGAGCAGACGGCGTGGCCGGAGGCCGGGCGGCCCCGGCGCGCCGGAGTGTCGTCGTTCGGCATCAGCGGAACGAACGCACACCTGATTATCGAGCAGGCGCCGACGCCGACGCACGCGGAGGCGCCCGACGATGCCGAACCAGGCGCGGCGGTCCCGTGGATCATCTCGGGCCGGGACCGGCGCGCCATTCGCGCACAGGCGGAACGACTGCGCGCACACGTGATGAGCCACCCTGACGAGAGCGTGGCGGACATCGGTTTCTCGCTGTTCACCAGCCGCGCGATGCTGGAACATCGCGCGGTGGTGCTCGGCGGCGATCACACCGCACTGCTGGCCGGGCTGACGGCCCTGGTACAGGGCGCACCGGCACCGGGCGTGGTGGAGGCGGCGGACGCGGCCGAGCCGGGACGCTCGGTGGTGTTCGTCTTCCCGGGTCAGGGGGCGCAGTGGTCCGGGATGGCGCTGGAGCTGATGGAGTCCTCGCCGGTGTTCGCGCGACGGATGGGCGAGTGCGCGGATGCGTTGGCTCCGTTGGTGGAGTGGTCGCTGTTCGATGTGCTGGGTGATGAAGCGGCGCTGGCTCGTGTCGATGTGGTCCAGCCGGTGCTGTGGGCGGTGATGGTGTCCCTGGCGGAGTTGTGGCGTTCGTACGGTGTGGTGCCCTCGGCGGTGGTGGGTCATTCGCAGGGCGAGATCGCGGCGGCGTGTGTGGCGGGTGGTCTGACCTTGGCAGATGGCGCCCGAGTGGTGGTGCTGCGCAGCAAGGCCCTGCTCGCCTTGTCGGGCCAGGGCGGAATGGTGTCCGTCCCGGTGCCCGCCGACCGGCTGCGGGACCGCCCCGGGCTGTCGATCGCGGCGGTGAACGGCCCCGCGACGACGGTGGTGTCCGGTGCGGTCGAGGTGCTGGACGCGGTGCTGGCGGAGTTCCCCGAGGCCAAGCGGATTCCCGTGGACTACGCCTCCCACTCGCCCCAGATCGAAGGGATCCGCGAGGAACTGCTGAAGGTCCTCGCGTCCATCGAGCCGCGCACCGGCACGACCCCCTTCCACTCCACGGTGACCGGACGGCCCATCGACACCGCGCAACTGGACGCGGACTACTGGTATCGCAACCTGCGCGAGACCGTGCAGCTCGAGCAGGTCACCCGCGCGGCGCTGGAGGGCGGCCACCACACCTTCATCGAAATCAGCCCCCACCCGGTCCTGACCACAGGCCTGCGCGAAACGCTCGACGACGCGGGCGCGGACGGCGGACTCGTCCTGGCCTCACTGCGCCGGGACGACGGTGGCCTCGTCCGCTTCCTCAGCGCGCTGGCCGAGGCGTACGCACATGGTGTCGAGGTGAACTGGCTGCCGCTGTTCCCCGGCGCCCGCCGGGTGGACCTGCCGACGTACGCCTTCCAGCGGGAGCGCTACTGGCTGGACGCCACGCCGTCCGAGACCTCCACCGGCACGGTCGACACCGACTTCTGGGACACCGTAGAGCGTGAGGACCTCGAGTCGCTCGCCGGAGCGCTGCGCATCGACGGGCAGTCGCTGCACGAGGTGGTGCCCGCCCTGTCCCAGTGGCGGCGCGAACGCCGTGATGTCTCCACCATCGACTCATGGCGGTACAAGGTCCGCTGGAAGCCGCTCACCGCACCCGCCACGTCGCCGGCCGGCGCCTGGCTGGTCGTGGTCTCCCATGCGGAGGCCGAGCACGAGTGGGTCGCCGGGGTGACCGGTGCGCTCACCCGTCACGGTGCCGAGCCCCTCATGGTCGTTCTCGGCGAGTCCGAACTGGACCGTGCCACGCTGGCCGACCGGCTGGGCGCCGTCCTGGCCGACACCCCCCGGATCAGCGGTGTGGTGTCGCTGACCGCGTTGGACGAAAGCCCGCACCCCGCGTATCCCTCGGTCCCCCAGGGATACGCGATGACGCTGTTGCTTTCGCAGGCGCTCGGAGACGCCGGTCTGGAAGCGCCGATGTGGTGCCTCACCCAACGTGGCATCTCGCTCGGCTACGGCGACGGCGTCGGTGGCGGTGCCCAAAGCGGTGCCCAAAGCGGTGCCAATTACGATGCCCGTAGCGGTGCCACAACCGGTGGCGAAGGCGGTGGCGAAGGCGACCCGGCCGTCCGCCGGAAGCAGGCCCTGGCCTGGGGCCTCGGCAAGGTGATCGCCCTGGAACAGCCGCTGCGCTGGGGCGGTCTGATCGATCTGCCGGAGGGCGTGGACCCGCGTACCCAGGACCACCTGGCCGGTGTGCTGGCCGGCACCTCGGGCGAGGATCAGGTGGCGATCCGCCCGAGTGGGCTCTTCGGCCGGAGGCTGGCGCATGCGCCGGCCCGCGAGCGCGGCGGGTCCTGGCAACCTCGCGGCACCGTACTGGTCACCGGCGGCACCGGAGCCTTGGGCGGCCATGTCGCCCGGTGGCTGGCCGACCGGGGCGCCGAACACGTGGTGCTGACCAGCCGCCGCGGCATGGCCGCGCCGGGCGCCGAGCGGCTGGCCGGAGAGCTGGAGGCGCTCGGCGCCCGGGTGACGGTGGCGGCGTGTGACGTCGGGGACCGGGACGCCCTGGCCGCGTTGCTGGCCGAGGTCGGACCGCTGACCGCGGTGGTGCACACCGCGGCGGTGCTCGATGACGGCACCCTGAACTCGCTCACCACTGAGCAACTCCAACGAGTGCTGCGCGTCAAGACCGACGGTGCGGTGCATCTGCACGAGCTGACCCGCGACATGGACCTGTCCGCCTTCGTCCTCTTCTCCTCGCTGTCGGGCACCCTGGGCGCACCCGGACAGGGCAACTACGCACCCGGCCACGTCTTCGTGGACACGCTGGCCGAGCAGCGCCGGGCCGAGGGCCTGGTCGCCACCTCCATCGCCTGGGGTCTGTGGGCCGGCGACGGCATGGGCGAGGGCGGGGTGGGCGAGGTGGCCCGCCGCCACGGCGTACCGGAGATGGCACCCGAGATGGCGGTCGCGGCCATGGCACGCGCCGTCGAGCAGGACGACACCGTCGTCACGGTCGCCGAGATCGACTGGGACCGGCACTACGTCGCGTTCACCGCGACCCGCCCCAGCCCGCTGCTGTCCGAACTCCCCGAGGTGCGGGCGCTGATCCAGGCCGGAGTCGGTCAGGAGAGCGCCGAGCCGGGCCACGAGCGCTCGGAATTCGCGCAGCGGATCGCCGGGATGGCCGACGCCGACCGGGAGCGCGCGGTGCTGGACCTGGTCCGGCGCCATGTCGCGGTCGTACTCGGGCACACCGGCCCGGATGCCATCGACCCCGGCCGGGCCTTCCAGGAGAGCGGCTTCGACTCGGTCACCGCGGTCGAACTGCGCAACCGGCTCAACCGGGCCACCGGCCTCCGGCTGCCGGCCACGCTGACGTACGACCAGCCCACCCCACTGGCGATGGCGGAGTACCTCCGCGGCGAACTGCTGCACGGTGGCCAGGACCGCTCGGCCCCGGCCCTCCCGGTCCAGGCGATCGGCGCGGTGGACGACGAGCCCATCGCGATCGTGGGGATGAGCTGCCGCTTCCCGGGGGACGTGATGTCTCCCGAGGATCTGTGGCGGCTGCTCGCCGACGGCGCCGACGCCATCGGCCCGTTCCCCGAGAACCGGGGCTGGGACACCGCGAACCTCTTCCATCCGGACCCCGACCACCGGGGCACCTCCGCCACCCGAGCGGCCGCGTTCATGACCGGAGCCGGAGAGTTCGACGCCGAATTCTTCGGAATCTCCCCGCGTGAAGCGGTGGCGATGGACCCGCAACAGCGGCTGCTGCTCGAGGTGTCGTGGGAGGCGCTGGAGCGGGCCGGCATCGACCCCACGACGCTGCGGGGCAGTGAGACCGGCGTGTTCACGGGGACGAACGGCCAGGACTACGCGGCCCTGCTGAAGGCGGACGAGACGGGCGACTTCGAGGGCCGGGTGGGCACGGGCAACTCGGCATCGGTCATGTCCGGCCGGGTCTCCTACGTCCTCGGTCTCGAAGGCCCCGCGCTGACCGTGGACACGGCGTGTTCATCGTCGCTGGTGGCCCTGCACCTGGCGGTACGGGCCCTGCGGTCCGGCGAGTGCTCGCTGGCCCTGGCGGGTGGCGCGAGCGTCATGACGACCGCCGGCATCTTCGTGGAATTCTCCCGCCAGCGCGCACTGGCGGCCGATGGACGCTGCAAGGCGTTCGCGGCGGCGGCGGACGGCACCGGTTGGGGCGAGGGTGCCGGAATGCTGGTGGTCGAGCGGCTGTCCGATGCTGAGCGCAACGGGCACCCCATCCTGGCGGTGGTGCGGGGTTCGGCGGTGAACCAGGACGGTGCGTCGAATGGGCTGACGGCGCCAAACGGTCCATCACAGCAGCGGGTGATCCGGCAGGCGCTGGCGAACGCCCGTTTGTCCACGGTGGATGTGGACGCGGTGGAGGCGCACGGTACGGGGACGACACTGGGTGATCCGATCGAGGCGCAGGCGCTGTTGGCCACCTACGGTCAGGATCGGGATCCGGAGCGGCCGGTTCTTCTGGGGTCGATCAAGTCGAACATTGGTCATACGCAGGCGGCGGCGGGTGTGGCCGGTGTGATCAAGATGGTGATGGCGATGTGCCACGGTGTGCTGCCGCAGAGCCTCCACATCGATGAGCCGACTCCCCATGTGGACTGGTCCACCGGCGCGGTGCGGCTCCTGGGCGAGCAGACGCCGTGGCCCGAGACCACACGGCCCCGCCGCGCCGGAGTGTCGGCCTTCGGCGTGAGCGGCACCAACGCCCATGTGATTTTGGAGCAAGGCCCCGAACCGGTCGCCGAGCCCGAACTCTCGCCGGAACGCGACGGATCAAGGGTCGTGCCGTGGGTGGTGTCGGGCGCGAGCGAGTCCGGTGTCCGCGCACAAGCCGAGCGTCTCATGGCCTTTGTCGGCGACCGGCCGGAGCTGAGTCCGGTGGATGTCGGCTGGTCGCTGGCGTCGACCCGTGCCGCCCTGCCACACCGTGCCGTGGTCGTCGGCGCCGACCGCGATGGCCTCCTCCGTGAGCTGGCGGCCGTGGCCAGTGGCAGCGCCCCGATCGGCGAGGCCCGAACGCACTCCGGAGTGGTGTTCGTCTTCCCGGGGCAGGGGTCGCAGTGGGTCGGGATGGCGCTGGAGTTGATGGAGTCCTCGCCGGTGTTCGCGCGGCGGATGGACGAGTGTGCGGATGCGTTGGCTCCGCTGGTGGAGTGGTCGCTGTCGGACGTGCTGGGCGATGAGGTGGCGCTGGGGCGGGTCGATGTGGTGCAGCCGGTGTTGTGGGCGGTGATGGTGTCCCTGGCCGAGTTGTGGCGTTCGTTTGGTGTGGTGCCGTCGGCGGTGGTGGGTCATTCGCAGGGCGAGATCGCGGCGGCGTGTGTGGCGGGTGGTCTGTCGCTGTCGGATGGCGCGCGGGTGGTGGTGCTGCGCAGCAAGGCCCTGCTCGCCTTGTCGGGCCAGGGCGGAATGGTGTCCGTCCCGGTGCCCGCCGATCAGGTGCGGGACCGTACCGGTTTGTCGGTGGCGGCGGTGAACGGTCCGGCGTCGACGGTGGTGTCGGGGTCGGTTGAGGTGCTGGATGCGGTGCTGGTGGAGTTCCCTGAGGCCAAGCGGATTCCGGTGGATTACGCCTCGCATTCATCGCAGGTGGAGGAGATCCGGGAAGAGCTGGCGGAGGCTCTGGCGGGCGTCGCGCCGTGCGGTGGGCAGGTGCCGTTCTATTCGGCGGTGACCGGGCGGCTGATGGACACCGCGGAGCTGGATGCGGGGTACTGGTACCGGAATCTGCGCGAGACCGTGGAATTCCGGTCCACGATTGAGGGGCTGCTGGAGCTCGGGCACACGGTGTTCGTCGAGGCCAGTCCGCATCCGGTGCTGACCATCGGTATCCAGGACACCGCCGACGCCACCGACACCCCCATCATCACCACCGGATCGCTGCGCCGCGACGACGGCGGCCCCGCCCGCTTCCTCAGCACCGTCGGCCGGCTGTTCATCGAGGGTGTGCCGGTGGACTGGCAGCCGCTGTTCGCCGAGGCCGGGGCGCGGAGGGTCGATCTCCCGACCTATGCGTTCCAGCATGAGTGGTTCTGGCTGGATCCGGTGCGCGGCGCGACCGATGTCGGGGGCGCGGGCCTTGTCGGTCTCGATCACCCCTTGGTGAGCGCGGTGGTGCCCCTGCCCGAATCCGGCGGCTGTGTGCTGACCGGTTCGCTCTCCACCGCCACCCACCCCTGGCTGGGCGATCACGCCGTGCTGGGCAAGGTGTTGCTGCCGGGCACCGCATTCGTGGAACTGGCCGTACAAGCCGGGTTGCACGTGGACTGCCGCACGCTCGACGAGCTGACCCTGCAGGCGCCGCTCGTGCTGCCCGAGCACGGAGACGTACGAGACGTACAGATCCAGGCGGCGGTCGGCGGGCCGGACGAGAACGGTCGCCGGTCGGTCACGGTGTACTCCAGGCCGGGCGGGGACCGGGCCTGGATACGGCACGCCACCGGCAGCGTCAGCCCCGGTGGCGACACGGCCACCGTGGACCGGACGGTGTGGCCGCCGGAGGGCGCCACACGGGTCGATCTCACCGATGTCTACGCCGAGATGAGCACCCGCGGTTACGCGTACGGGCCCGTCTTCCAGGGGCTGCACACGGCATGGCGGCGCGGTGACGAGGTGTTCGCCGAGGTGGCCTTGGACGAGACGGCCGCGAGCGACGCGGGCCGCTTCGGTGTCCATCCCGCCCTGCTGGATGCCGCCCTGCACGGCGCCGGACTGGGCGCGTTCGTGACCGAACCGGGCCGGCCGCACCTTCCGTTCGCCTGGACCGGTGTCACCCTGCACGCCGTCGGTGCCACCACCTTGCGGGTCGCGCTGACACCGGCAGGGCCGAACGCCATCTCGCTCCTGGCCATGGACGGCACGGGGGCACCGGTGCTTTCGGCGGACTCTCTGGTCCTGCGCCCGGTGTCCGAGCGCGGGCTGGGCGATGGCCACAGCGATGCGCTGTTCCGGGTGGACTGGACGGAGCTCGCCCTGCCCGGCTCGCCCGACGGCCCGGATGAGGATGACTTCCCCGTCATCGAGTCCGCGGCGCAACTGGCCGAGCTGGCGGCGGTCCAGCCCCAGGCCGGGGCGGTGGTGTTCAGGGCTTCCGCCGCTGAGGAAGGCCCGGAAGGCGTGTACGCGCTCAATAGCCGCGTCCTCGAAGTCGCGCAGGCGTGGCTGGCGGACGACCGGTTCGCGGACACCCGCCTTGTTATGGTGACGCGGGGCGCGGTCGCGACCATGGCCGGTGAAAATCCGGAGAGCCTCGCCGCCGCCGCGGTGTGGGGCCTCATACGCACCGCGCAGACCGAGAACCCCGGCCGCTTCGTGCTCGTGGACACGGCGGCCGACGATCCGTCCGCAGGGTCCGCGCTCCCGGCATTGCTCACCACCGACGAACCACAGGTGGCCATCCGGGCCGGAAAGGCGCTGGTACCCAGGCTGGTACGGGCCACCTCGCCGGCGTTGCCGATCCCAGCGGAAACGGACACCTGGCGGCTGGAGGCCGACGGCGAGGGCACTTTGGAGCATCTGGTCCTCGCGCCCTGCGCGGAGGTGTCCAGGCCACTGGCCGCGGGCGAGGTCCGGGTGGCCATGCACGCCGCCGGGGTCAACTTCCGTGATGTCCTCCTGGCCTTGGGGATGTACCCGGACCAGGCTGGCCTACTGGGCAGCGAAGGCGCCGGAACCGTGCTGGAGATCGGCTCCGGAGTGGCCGGAATGGCCCCCGGAGACCGGGTGATGGGCCTGTTCTCCGGGGCCTTCGGGCCGGTGGCGATCACCGATCACCGGCTGGTGGCCCCGATCCCGGCCGGCTGGTCCTTCCCGCGGGCCGCCGCCACCCCGATCGCCTTCCTCACCGCGATGTACGCGTTGGTCGACCTGGCCGATGTGCGCAGCGGCGAGTCGGTGCTGGTGCACGCGGCAGCAGGTGGCGTCGGGATGGCGGCAGTGCAGGTGGCCCACTGGCTGGGCGCCGAGGTCTTCGCCACCGCGAGCCCGGCCAAATGGGATGCGGTGCGCGCATGCGGTGTCGCCCCGCAGCGGATCGCGTCCTCCCGCTCGACGGAGTTCGCGGAACACTTCCGCTCGGGCGCGCCGGACGGGGTGGATGTCGTACTCAACTCGCTGACCGGCGAACTCCTCGACTGCTCACTCGGACTGCTGCGCCCCGGCGGGCGGCTGATCGAGATGGGCAGGACCGACCTCCGGGACGCCGAGGAGGTGCTGGCGCGCCACGGCGTGGCGTACCGGGCCTTTGAACTGCTCGACGCCGGCCCCGACCGGATCCACCGACTGCTCACCGAGCTGCTCTCCCTGTTCCAGCAGGGCGTGTTCACCCCGCTGCCGCTGCGGATCCAGGACGTACGTCAGGCGGATGACGCCTTCCGCCGGCTCTCCCAGGCGCGGCACATCGGCAAGCTGGCCCTCACCATTCCCCGACCGCTCTCCGGCGGCACCGTACTCATCACCGGCGGCACCGGGACGCTGGGCGGCCTGGTGGCTCGCCACCTGGTGCGCGAGCACGGAGTGACGGAGCTGGTGCTGGCCGGCCGCCGCGGCAACACCGCTCCGGACGTGGCGGAGCTGGTCGCCGAGCTGGAGGCCGCCGGGGCGCGCGTGCGGGTGGCCGCATGCGATGTGGCGGACCGGGACGCCACCGCCGCGTTGGTCGACTCGCTACCGAATCTGCGGGGCGTGGTGCACACCGCCGGTGTCCTCGACGACGCCGTGATCGGGTCGCTCACCCCCGAGCGGCTGCGGACGGTGCTGCGCCCCAAGGCGGACGCCGCATGGCATCTGCACGAACTGACCCGGGACCGGGACCTGGCCGAGTTCGTGTTGTTCTCCTCGGCGGCCGGGGTGCTCGGCGGCCCGGGGCAGGGCAATTACGCGGCGGCCAACACCTTCCTGGACGCGCTGGCCGCACACCGCCGGGCACAGGGACTGCCCGCGACCTCGCTGGCCTGGGGCTTCTGGGAGCAGCGCAGCGGGCTGACCGAACACCTGACCACCGACCGGCTCGCCCGGTCCGGCGTCCGCCCGCTGTCCACCGATGAGGGGTTGGCCCTCTTCGACGCCGCCCTGGCGACCGGCGACACCCTGCTGGTGCCGATGCGGTACGAACCATCCTCATCAGCGACCGAGCCGGTGCCCGCCCTGCTGCGCGGCCTCGTACGCGCTCCGCTCGCCCGCGCCCTTCCGGGCCCGGCCGACGCGGTGGACAACGGTGGCTACGACGGTCTCGCGGGGCTGGCGGAGGACGAACGTCTCGACGCTCTGCTCGACTTGGTCCGCCGACAGGCGGCGGCCGTGCTCGGCCACGGCGGTCCGGAATCGGTGACCCCGCAGCGGCCGTTCAAGGAACTCGGCTTCGACTCGCTCTCCGCCGTCGAACTGCGCAACAGGCTGCGCACGGCAACCGGACGACGGCTGCAGGCCACCTTGATCTTCGACCATCCCACTCCGGCCGCGCTCGCCCGCCATCTCGACGCCGTGCTGTCCGGCTCCACAGATGGGGCGGTGGCCGTACCGGCACCCGTGGTTGCGCACCCGGCCGACGAGCCGATCGCCATCGTCGGCATGAGCTGTCGGCTCCCGGGCGGTGTGGACTCCCCGGAGGCGCTGTGGCGGCTGCTGGAGAGCGGCGCGGACGCGATATCGGAACTGCCGACCGACCGCGGCTGGGACCTTGACGCGCTCTACGATCAGGACCGGAGCCGGCCCGGCACGACCTACGCCAGGACCGGCGGCTTCCTCGAGAACGCGGCGGACTTCGACGCGGGATTCTTCACCATCTCCCCCCGGGAGGCGCTGGCCGCCGATCCTCAGCAACGTCTGTGGCTCGAGGCGTGCTGGGAAGCCTTCGAGCGCGCCGGTATCGATCCCCTCGCCCTGAAGGGCACCCGCACCGGGGTGTTCGCGGGTGCCGCATCGACGACGTACGGCGCGGGCCAGGCCGCCACTCCGGACGGCTCCGAGGGGTACCTGCTCACCGGGAACTCCACCTCCGTGATCTCCGGCCGCGTGGCCTACACCCTCGGCCTCGAGGGCCCCGCCGTCACCGTGGACACCGCGTGCTCCTCCTCGCTGGTCAGCGTGCACTGGGCCTGCGAGTCGCTGCGTCGTGGCGAAAGCACACTGGCGCTGGCGGGTGGCGTGGCCGTGATGACGACACCGGACCTGCTGGTCGAGTTCTCCCGCCAGCGCGGACTCGCACCGGACGGGCGGTGCAAGGCATTCGCCGCCGCCGCCGACGGCACCGGGTTCGCCGAAGGCGCCGGGGTGCTCGTCCTGGAACGGCTGTCCGACGCGGAGCGGAACGGCCACCGCGTGCTGGCGGTGGTGCGTGGTTCCGCCGTCAACCAGGATGGTGCCTCGAATGGGCTGACGGCGCCGAATGGTCCGTCGCAGCAGCGGGTGATCCGGCAGGCGCTGGCGAATGCCCGTCTGTCGGCGGCGGATGTGGACGCGGTCGAGGCACACGGCACGGGGACGACGCTGGGCGATCCGATCGAGGCGCAGGCCCTGTTGGCCACCTACGGTCAGGACCGGGATCCGGAACGGCCGCTGCTGCTGGGCTCGGTGAAGTCCAACATCGGACACACCCAGGCGGCCGCGGGCGCGGCCGGACTCATCAAGATGGTTCTGGCCCTGCGCAACGGCGTGCTGCCACGAACCCTGCACATCGATGCACCCTCCCCGCACGTCGACTGGAACGCCGGGGCCATGGAGCTGCTGACCGAGCAGACCACGTGGCCCGACCACCAGGACCGCCCACGCCGCGCCGGGGTGTCCGCGTTCGGAGTGAGCGGCACCAACGCCCATGTGATCCTCGAACAGGCACCGGAGCTGGACGAGAGCGGTGAGCCGGCCCCCGACCGGGCGGGGCTGCCCGCGGTGCCATGGGTGCTGTCGGGTGCTGGGGCGGCCGGGCTACGGGCGCAGGCCGAGCGGTTGGCATCCTTCGTGCGGCAGAACCCTGAGCTCGACCCCCTGGATGTGGGATGGTCCCTGGTCGCGACCCGCGCGGCCCTGTCGCACCGGGCGGTCGTCGTGGGCACGGACCGCGCGGAACTGCTGCGCGGGCTGGACGCCATCGAAATCGGCGGCGCTGCCCAGCCCGGTCGCGAGGTGGTGTTCGTCTTCCCGGGTCAGGGGTCGCAGTGGGCCGGGATGGCGCTGGAGTTGATGGACTCCTCGCCGGTGTTCGCGGGGCGAATGCGTGAATGTGCCGATGCGCTGGCTCCGTTCGCTGAGTGGTCGCTCCTCGATGTGGTGGGCGATGAGGCGGCGCTGGGTCGGGTGGATGTGGTGCAGCCGGTGTTGTGGGCAGTGATGGTGTCCCTGGCGGAGTTGTGGCGTTCGTACGGTGTGGTGCCATCGGCGGTGGTGGGTCACTCACAAGGCGAGATCGCGGCGGCGTGTGTGGCGGGCGGTCTGTCGCTGGAGCACGGGGCGCGGGTGGTGGCCTTGCGCAGCAAGGCGCTGCTGGCTCTGTCGGGCCGGGGCGGGATGGCGTCCGTCCCGGTGTCCGCCGATCGGCTGCGGGACCGCACCGGTTTGTCGGTGGCGGCGGTGAACGGTCCGGCGTCGACGGTGGTGTCCGGTGCGGTCGAGGTGCTGGACGCGGTGCTCGCGGAGTTCCCGGAAGCCAAGCGGATACCAGTGGATTACGCCTCGCATTCATCGCAGGTGGAGGAGATCCGGGGGGAGTTGGCGGAGGCTCTGGCGGGTGTGGAGCCGCGCGGTGGGCAGGTGCCGTTCTATTCGACCGTGACCGGGCGGCTGATGGACACCGCGGAGCTGGACGCCGGGTACTGGTATCGAAACCTACGCGAGACTGTCGAGTTCCAGGGCACGGTCGAAACCCTTATGCAGCAGGGCCACACGGTGTTCGTAGAGGCCAGTCCGCACCCGGTGCTGACCATCGGAGTCCAGGACACCGCCGATGCGACGGGCACCCCCATCGTGGCCACCGGTTCCCTCCGCCGCGACGAGGGAGGCGTGAATCGGTTCCTGACGTCGCTGGCAGAAGTGTCCGTCCACGGCGCCGAGGTCAACTGGCGGACGGTCTTCGCCGGCACCGGCGCTCGACACGTCGGCTTGCCCACCTATGCCTTCCAGCGTGAGCGGTTCTGGCTGACGCCGTCCACACGCATCGGTGACGCATCCGGACTGGGCCTGGGAGCCGTTGACCATCCACTGCTGGGCGCGGCGGTGCCGCTCCCGGACGCGGACGGCTGTGTGCTGACCGGCGCGCTGTCGCTGGCCGGGCAGCCCTGGCTGGCCGACCACGCCGTCCTCGGCATGGTCCTTCTTCCGGGCACCGCGTTCGTGGAGCTCGCGCTGCAGGCGGGGGCGCGGTTCGGCTGCGACACACTCGAAGAGCTGACGCTGCACGAGCCGCTCGTCGTGCCCGACCAGGAGACCGTGCAGCTCCAGGTGTCGGTCGGCGGCCCGGACCACCTCGGGAACCGCCCCCTCACGGTGTTCTCCCGCCGCGAGGGCGACTGGATACGCCACGCCGGCGGCACCCTGCGCACGGGCGAGCATGGCGATCCGCCCGCGAACCTGTCGGCCTGGCCACCGGCCGATGCCCGGCCGATCGACGTCACCGAGCTGTACGCGGCGATGGCCGAGCGGGGGTATCAGTACGGCCCTGCCTTCCAGGGGCTGCGGGCGGCGTGGATCCATGACAGCGAGGTCTTCCTGGACGTCGCGTTGCCCGAGCAGCTGGCGGGCGACGCCGCCCGGTGCGGAGTGCATCCCGCGTTGCTGGACGCGGCCCTGCAGGGCATCGGCCTGGGCGCTTTCGTGAGCGAGCCGGGTCAGGCCCATCTCCCCTTTTCCTGGAGCGGGGTGGCCCTGCACGCGGTGGGTGCGACCACCGTCCGGGTGGCGATCAGCCCGGCGGGTCCGGATACGGTGGCCATTCGGATGGCGGATGCCACCGGGGCTCCCGTGCTGTCCATCGACACGCTGGCGATGCGTCCGGTGGCGGAGAGCCGGCTGCTCGAAGTGGCCGGTGGCGGCCGGAGCGATGCGCTGTTCCGGCTGGACTGGAAGGAGCTCCCCCTCCCCACGGGGACCGTCGGCTCGCAGCCTCTGTCCTGGGCACTGCTGGGCGGCCACGACGAGCCGCGGCTGACCGCCGCGCTGACCACGGCCGGTGTGCCGCCACAGCGCCATCGGGACCTCGCCTCCGTCGGCCAGGTGCCGGATGTGCTGGTCCTGCCGTGTCTGCCGGAGACGGACGACGGTCCGGCCCCGGAAGCGGTCTCGTCCGCCCTGCGCCGAGTACTGGGAGTGGTGCGGGACTGGCTGGTGGACGCGCGATTCACCGATACCCGCCTGATGGTGCTCACCCGCCGCGCGGTGGCCACTTCCACCGGAGACGACGTGGAGGATCTGGCGGCAGCGTCCGTACGGGGTCTCCTGCGCACCGCACAGCAGGAGAACCCCGACCGGCTCGTCGTGATCGACCACGACGATTCGGACCTCGGGGTTCTGCCCGCGGTGCTCGCGACGGGAGAACCCGAAGCGGCCATCCGGACCGGGACGGTACTGGTGCCCAGGCTGGTCAAGGCACCTGTACCGGACGGGAAGGCCCCCGCCTGGGACACCGGCACCGTACTGGTCACCGGCGGGACGGGGACCCTCGGTGGTCTGGTCGCACGCCACCTGGTGACCGCCCATGGCGCGACTGACCTGGTGTTGGCCAGCCGTGGCGGTGCCACCGCGGCCGGCGCCGCGGACCTGGCCGCCGGACTGGAGGCGCTCGGTGCCCGCATCCGCATCGCCGCCTGTGATGTGGCCGATCGCGCCCAGCTGACCGCGTTGCTTGCCACCATTCCGGCGTTGCGTGCCGTCGTTCACACCGCCGGGGTGCTGGACGACGGTGTCATCGGCTCCATGACCACCGAACGCATGGAGACCGTCCTGCGGCCGAAGGCGAACGCCGCATGGCATCTGCACGAGCTGACACGCCGACTGAACCTGGACGCGTTCGTACTGTTCTCCTCCGCCACTGGAGTGCTGGGCAGCCCCGGGCAGGGCAATTACGCCGCGGCCAATGCCTTCCTCGATGCGCTGGCCACCCACCGGCGGGCCCAGGGACTCGCGGCGGTGTCGGTGGCGTGGGGCCTGTGGCAGCAGCGCAGTGGCCTGACCGCCCACCTGTCGGAGGAGGACGTGGCCCGGATGGCCCGCACGGGCGCAGTTCCCTTGTCCGATCAGCGTGGTCTTGAGCTGTTCGACGCCGCGTGCCGGAGTGGCGAAGCCACCCTCGTGGCCACTCCGCTGCACCTGCGGGCGGTGGTGGCCACCGGTACGGTGCCGCCCGTGCTGAGCGCGCTGGCACCGACCCCGCCGCGCCGGGCCGCCGACGCCGGTGACGGTGGGGTGGCGCTGCGGAACAGCCTGGCCGAGATGGCGGACGCGGAACGGAGCCAGACCGTACTGGCGCTGATACGCGGGCAGGTGGCCGCGGTGCTGCGGCACCCGGACGCGTCGGCGATCGATCCGGCGCGGACCTTCCAGGAGATCGGCTTCGACTCGCTGACCGCGGTGGAACTGCGCAACCGGCTGGGCGCCACCACCGGAATCAGGCTGGCCGCGACCGCGATCTTCGACTATCCGACCCCGGCGGCGCTGGCGGAGCATGTGCTCGCCGAGGTCGCGCCGGAGACCGCCGACCCGGTCGCGGCCCGGCTCAGGGAGCTGGACAAGGTCGCCGCCATGATTTCGGTGATGGCGGAGGACGACACCATGCGCGAGCAGTTGTCCTCGCGGATGGAGACCATCGTTTCGATGTGGGCTGACCTGCACCGTCCGGCGCGGTCGAGCAACGTCGAGGGAGACCTGGAATCGGCCTCGCTCGACGACATGTTCGGAATCATCGACCAGGAACTCGATGGGTCATGAGCAGCGAGAACGTCCGACCGGGGATCGAGGGGACTGGCACGGGGATGTCGAACGACGAAAAGGTACTCGAGTACCTCAAGAAGCTCACCGCCGATCTGCGTCAGACGCGCCAGCGCCTGGCGGATGTCGAGGCCAAGAGCCGCGAGCCGATCGCGATCGTCGGCATGAGCTGCCGTTTTCCGGGTGGAGTCAGCTCGCCGGAAGATCTGTGGCGGCTGACGGAGTCGGCGGTGGACGCGGTCTCCGGTTTCCCCACCGACCGTGGCTGGGATCTGGACGGCCTGTACGACCCGGACCCTGATCGCGCCGGTCGGTCGTACGCCCGAGAGGGCGCCTTCCTGCCGGACGCCGGCCACTTCGACCCCGGCCTCTTCGGGATCTCGCCGCGTGAGGCGCTGGCGATGGATCCGCAGCAGCGGCTGCTGCTGGAGGCATCATGGGAGGCTCTGGAGCGGGCGGGTATTCCGACCGGCTCCCTGAAGGGCAGCCGGACCGGGGTGTTCGCCGGACTGATGTCCTCCGACTATGTCTCGCGGCTCTCGGCGGTTCCGGACGAGCTCGAGGGATATGTCGGAATCGGCAGCGCGGCGAGCGTCGCGTCCGGTCGGGTGTCGTACACGCTGGGGCTCGAGGGCCCGGCGGTGACGGTGGATACGGCGTGTTCGTCGTCGCTGGTGGCCTTGCATCTGGCGGTGCAGGCGCTGCGGAACGGTGAGTGTTCACTGGCGCTTGCGGGCGGCGTGACGGTGATGGCGACACCCGGCACCTTTGTCCAGTTCTCCCGCCAGCGCGGCCTGGCCGCCGATGGGCGGTGCAAGGCGTTCGCGGCGGCGGCGGACGGCACCGGCTGGGGCGAGGGTGTGGGGATGCTGGTGGTGGAGCGGTTGTCCGATGCTGAGCGGAACGGCCATCGGGTGTTGGCGGTGGTGCGGGGTTCGGCGGTGAATCAGGACGGTGCGTCGAATGGGTTGACGGCGCCGAATGGTCCGTCGCAGCAGCGGGTGATCCGGCAGGCGTTGGCGAATGCGCGTTTGTCGGCGGTGGATGTGGATGCGGTGGAGGCGCACGGTACGGGCACGGCGTTGGGTGATCCGATCGAGGCGCAGGCACTGTTGGCCACGTATGGCCAGGATCGGGATGCGGGGCGGCCGTTGTGGTTGGGGTCGGTGAAGTCGAATATCGGTCATACGCAGGCGGCGGCGGGTGTGGCTGGTGTGATCAAGATGGTGATGGCGTTGCGGTATGGGGTGTTGCCGCGGACGTTGCATGTGGATGAGCCGTCGCCGCATGTGGATTGGTCGGTTGGTGGGGTGGAGTTGCTGACTGAGCCCGTGGTGTGGCCGGAGGTGGATCGGCCGCGTCGGGTGGGGGTGTCGGCGTTTGGGGTGAGTGGGACGAATGCGCATGTGATCGTGGAGCAGGCGCCAGTGGTGGTGGAGGTGGAGGCTGGGGGCGAGCGTGTGGCGCTGCCTGCGGTGCCGTGGGTGGTGTCGGGTGTGGGTGAGGCGGCGGTGCGGGCGCAGGCGGAGCGGTTGCGTGGGTTTGTGGCCGGTGATGCTGGGTTGGATGCGGTGGATGTGGGTTGGTCGTTGGTGGCTGCTCGTTCTGCGTTGTCGCATCGTGCGGTGGTGGTGGGTGCGGATCGTGATGAGTTGTTGGGTGGGTTGGGTTCGGTGGTTGTGGGTGTTCCTGTTGGTGGTGGGTTGGGTGTGGTGTGTGCGGGTCAGGGGTCGCAGCGGTTGGGGATGGGGCGTGGGTTGTATGAGGCCTATCCGGTGTTCGCGGAGGCGTGGGATGAGGTGTGTGGGGAGCTGGACCGGTATCTGGAGCGGCCTTTGGGTGAGGTGGTGTGGGGTGATGACGTTGAGTTGATCGGTGAGACGGCGTATACGCAGGCGGGTTTGTTTGCGCTTGAGGTGTCGTTGTATCGGCTGATGGTCTCGTGGGGTGTGAAGCCGGATTATCTGCTGGGTCATTCCATTGGTGAGGTGGCTGCGGCGTGTGTGGCGGGTGTGTGGTCGTTGGAGGATGCGGCGCGGGTGGTGGCTGCTCGGGGTCGTTTGATGCAGGCGTTGCCGTCGGGTGGGGCGATGGTGGCGGTGGCGGTGTCGGAGGGTGAGGTGCGTCCGCTGTTGACCGGGGGTGTGTCTGTCGCGGCGGTGAACGGTCCCGAGTCGGTGGTGCTTTCGGGGGATGCGGATGAGGTGGCCGAGGTCGCGGGTGTGTTGGCTGGTCGGGGGGTGCCGACGCGGTGGTTGCGGGTGAGCCATGCGTTTCATTCGTCGCGTATGGACGGGATGCTGGCGGAGTTCGGTGAGGTGCTGCGGGGGGTGGAGTTCCGGGCCCCGAACGTGCCGGTGGTGTCGAATGTGTCGGGCGTGGTGGCCGGTGAGGAGTTGTGTTCGCCGGATTATTGGGTGCGTCATGTGCGGGAGACCGTGCGGTTTGCCGATGGGCTCGACACTCTCCGTGGGCTGGGCGTCGGTACCTTCCTGGAGCTGGGGCCGGATGGCACGCTGACCGCTCTCGCTGATGGTGATGGTCTGCCCGTACTCCGCCCGGGTCGTCCGGAGCCAACTGCTGCCATGGAGGCTTTGGGTGGGCTGTTCGTCCGGGGTGTGGAGGTGGATTGGCGGGCGGTGTTTCCGGGGGCTCGGCAGGTGGATTTGCCGACGTATGCGTTCCAGCGTGAGCGGTTCTGGCTGGAGCCGTCCTCGGCCCAGCCCGCGACCAGTGCCGTTGACGCGGCGTTCTGGAACGCGGTCGAGCGCGGGGATGCCGATGTTCTGGGGGTTGACGCTGAGCAGCCGTTGAGTGCCGCGTTGCCTGCCTTGGCGTCGTGGCGGCGGGCGCGGCGGGAAGAGTCGGTGGTCGACGCATGGCGGTATCGGGTGACCTGGACCCCGGTTGTGGGTCCCCCTTCGCAACTCTCCGGGCTGTGGCTGGTGGTGATCGAGTCCGACGGAGCGGAGACGGACGTTGTCGCCGCGTTGCGGGCCAGCGGCGCCGAGGTGCGCGTTGTCACGGTCGAGGAGCTGGACGCGGGCCCGGTCGCGGGTGTGGTGTCGCTGCTGTCGGTCGAGGCGACGGTGTCGCTGCTGCAGAACCTCCTGTCCGCCGGGGTCGACGCGCCGTTGTGGTGTGTCACTCGGGGTGCGGTCTCCGTGGTGGACGGGGATGTGGTGGATCCGTACGCGTCGGCGGTCTGGGGGCTGGGCCGTGTGATCGGCCTGGAGCATCCGGAGCGTTGGGGCGGGCTGGTCGACCTGCCCACCTCATGGGATGAGCGGACCTCCGGTCTGTTGTGCTCGGTGCTCTCAGGCGCCACGCGTGAGGATCACACCGCGATCCGTGGCAATGAAGTCTTCGGCTGTCGTCTGAGCCGTGTGATGACGCCGGGCCCGGGGCAGTCCGCTGCGTGGGAAGCGTCGGGGACCGCGCTGATCACCGGTGGAACGGGGGCCCTGGGGAGCCATGTCGCCCGATGGCTCGCAGGGACCGGTGTCGCGGAGATCGTGCTGACGAGTCGGCGAGGCCCGGACGCTCCAGGGACTCGGGAACTGGTCGCCGAACTATCGGCCATGGGTGTGTCGGCCCGGATCGTGGCGTGTGATGTGGCCGATGGGGACGCGGTCGCGGAACTGCTCGGGACGATCCCGGATCTTCGCGTGGTCGTCCATGCCGCGGGAGTCCCGAGCTGGGGCCCGTTGAGCGCCCTTACGGCAGAGGGCCTTGAGGCCGGTATGCGGCCGAAGGTCATGGGCGCCCTCCACCTGGATGAGCTGACGCGCCATATGTCCTTGGATGCTTTTGTTCTGTTCTCGTCGGTTGCGGGGGTGTGGGGGAGCGGTCGTCAGTCGGCGTATGCGGCGGCGAATGCGTTTTTGGATGGGTTGGCGTGGCGGCGTCGTGGTGTGGGGTTGGTGGCGACTTCGGTGGCGTGGGGTATGTGGGACGGCGGTGGTATGGCTGTTGGGGGTGAGGAGTTTCTGGTTGAGCGTGGTGTGTCGGGGATGGCGCCGGGGTCGGCGGTGGTGGCGCTGCGGCGGGCGCTGTGTGATGACGAGACGGCGCTCGTGGTGGCGGATGTGGACTGGGAGCGGTTCGGGCCGAGGTTCACGGCGCTGCGTCCGAGTCCACTGCTGAGCGAGCTGATAGCCGACACAGCCGACTTGGGGACTGGAGCGGGCGAATTCGCGGCCCGCCTCCACGCCCTGTCCGAGGGCGAGCGTATGCGCGCGGCCGTCGAGCTGGTGCGTGCTTCTGCGGCGGCGGTGCTGGGGCACCCGGGCCCTGAGGCGATCGACCCCGGCAGGACGTTCCAGGAGATCGGCTTCGACTCATTGACCGCGGTGGAGCTGCGCGATCGGATTGCCACAGCCACCGGCATCCGACCGCCGGCCACGATGATCTTCGACTATCCGACTCCCGCGGCCCTCGCCGAACATCTGAAGGTGGAATTGCTCGGCGCGCCGCGGGAAAGTGTGCCGCCGCTGCCGGTGGTCGCACCGGATCATGACGACCCCATCGTCATTGTCGGCATGAGTTGCCGCTTCCCCGGGGATGTCGAGTCTCCCGAGGATCTGTGGCGGCTGGTCGATTCCGACGGCGACGCCATCACGGCCTTCCCTGCGGACCGTGGATGGGATCTGACCGGCCTCTTCGACGCGACTGCGGGGGAGCCGGGCACCTCGTATGCGCGTGTCGGCGGATTCGTCCACGACGCGGGCGAGTTCGACCCGGGCCTCTTCGGCATCTCGCCGCGTGAGGCGCTGGCGATGGACCCGCAGCAGCGGCTGCTGCTGCACGCGGCATGGGAGGCGTTCGAACGGGCGGGGGTGCCGGTCGCCTCGGTCCGGGGCAGTCGGACGGGAGTGTTCGTGGGAGCCTCCCCGCAGGGCTACGGCGCCGCCGACACATCGGAAGGCTACTTCCTCACCGGCAGTTCGGGCAGCGTCATTTCGGGTCGGGTGTCGTACACGCTCGGGCTTGAGGGTCCGGCGGTGACGGTGGATACGGCGTGTTCGTCGTCGCTGGTGGCATTGCATCTGGCGGTGCAGGCGCTGCGGTCGGGTGAGTGCTCGCTGGCGCTTGCGGGCGGTGTCACGGTGATGGCGACCCCCACCGCTTTCGTGGAGTTCTCGCGTCAGCGGGGGCTGGCTGCCGATGGCCGGTGCAAGTCCTTCGCCGCTGGTGCGGATGGGACGGGTTGGTCGGAGGGTGTGGGGCTGCTGTTGGTGGAGCGGCTGTCTGATGCTGAGCGCAACGGACATCCGGTTCTGGCGGTGGTGCGGGGTTCGGCGGTGAATCAGGATGGTGCGTCGAATGGGTTGACGGCGCCGAATGGTCCGTCGCAGCAGCGGGTGATCCGGCAGGCGCTGGCGAGCGCCGGACTTTCGGCGTCGGAGATCGACGCGGTCGAGGCGCATGGCACGGGCACCACGCTGGGCGATCCGATCGAGGCGCAGGCTCTGTTGGCCACCTACGGTCAGGACCGGGATCCGGAGCGGCCGTTGTGGCTGGGTTCGGTGAAGTCGAACATCGGTCATACGCAGGCGGCGGCGGGTGTGGCCGGTGTGATCAAGATGGTGATGGCGATGCGCCACGGGGTGCTGCCCCGAACCCTGCACCTGGACGAGCCGTCTACCCATGTGGACTGGTCGGCCGGTGCGGTGGAGCTGCTGACCGAGCAGGTGGCGTGGCCGGATGCGGACCGGCCGCGTCGGGCGGGTGTCTCGTCGTTCGGAGTGAGCGGGACGAATGCGCATGTGATCGTGGAGCAGGCGCCTGTGGTGGTGGAGGGGCCTCGGGATGGGGGAGTTGGGCTTCCTGCGGTGCCGTGGGCGGTTTCGGGTGTGGGTGAGGCGGCGGTGCGGGCGCAGGCCGTGCGGCTACGGGCCTTCGCGGAGTGGAATCCGGATCTGGATTCCGCTGATATGGGGTGGTCGTTGGTGGCTGCTCGTTCTGCGTTGTCGCATCGTGCGGTGGTGGTGGGTGCGGATCGTGATGAGTTGTTGGGTGGGTTGGGTTCGGTGGTTGTGGGTGTTCCTGTTGGTGGTGGGTTGGGTGTGGTGTGTGCGGTCAGGGGTCGCAGCGGTTGGGGATGGGGCGTGGGTTGTATGAGGCGTATCCGGTGTTCGCGGAGGCGTGGGATGAGGTGTGTGGGGAGCTGGACCGGCTTTTGGGCCGGCCTTTGGGTGAGGTGGTGTGGGGTGATGACGTTGAGTTGATCGGGGAGACGGCGTATGCGCAGGCGGGTTTGTTTGCGCTTGAGGTGTCGTTGTATCGGCTGATGGTCTCGTGGGGTGTGAAGCCGGATTATCTGCTGGGTCATTCCGTTGGTGAGGTGGCTGCGGCGTATGTGGCGGGTGTGTGGTCGTTGGAGGATGCGGCGCGGGTGGTTGCCGCGCGTGGTCGTTTGATGCAGGCGTTGCCGTCGGGTGGGGCGATGGTTGCGGTGGCGGCGTCGGAGGATGAGGTGCGTCCGCTGTTGACCGGGGGTGTGTCTGTCGCGGCGGTGAACGGTCCCGAGTCAGTGGTGTTGTCCGGTGATGAGGCGGCGGTTCGAGCCGTCGAGGAGGTGTTCACCGGGCGAGGAGTGCGGACGCGCTGGTTGCGGGTGAGCCATGCCTTTCATTCGTCGCGCATGGACGGAATGCTGGAGGAATTCGGCGAGGTGCTGCGGGGGGTGGAGTTCCGGGCCCCGAACGTGCCGGTGATGTCGAATGTGTCGGGTGTGGTGGCGGGCGAGGAGTTGTGCTCCCCGGAGTACTGGGTGCGTCATGTGCGGGAGACCGTGCGCTTTGCCGACGGGCTGGAGACGCTTCGTGGGTTGGGTGTCGGATCCTTCCTGGAGCTGGGGCCCGACAGCACGCTGACCGCGCTGGCCGGTGGCGATGGTGTGTCAGTGTTGCGTCCGGGCCGTCCGGAGCCGACCGCTGCTGTGGAGGCCCTGGGTGGGCTGTTTATCCGGGGTGTGGAGGTGGACTGGCGGGCGGTGTTCCCGGGGGCTCGGCAGGTGGATTTGCCGACGTATGCGTTCCAGCGTGAGCGGTTCTGGCTGGAGCCGTCCCCGGTCCAGCCCGCGACCAGCGCCGTTGACGCGGCCTTCTGGGACGCGGTCGAACGTGAGGATTTCGGCTCGCTCGGTATCGACGCCGGGCAGTCACTCAGCGCGGCTCTGCCCGCCCTGGCGGCATGGCGCCACCGCAACCAGGAGAGGTCACTGGTCGAATCGTGGCGGTACCGCCTCGGCTGGTCCCCGATCGGAGATGTTCCTGAGCAGCCGAGTCTGCGGGGCACGTGGCTGGTGGTGGGTGCGAACGGTGCTGATGTGGCCGTCGCGCTGCGGTCGGCCGGGGCCGATGCCCGGGTCGTGACGGAGGTGGACCAGCGCGAGGCCCCGGTCGCGGGTGTGGTGTCGTTGCTGTCGGTCGAGGCGACGGTGTCCCTGCTGCAGAACCTGCTGTCCGCCGGGATGGATGCGCCGTTGTGGTGTGTCACCCGCGGTGCGGTCTTCGTGGCGGACGGGGACGTGGTGGAGCCTGGCCAGGCCGGGGTCTGGGGTCTCGGTCGCGTGATCGGTTTGGAGCATCCGGATCGTTGGGGCGGGCTGATCGATCTGCCGGTGGTCATGGACGATCAGGCAGGGGAGGTACTGGCCGCCATCCTCGCCGGGCACACCGGTGAGGATCAGATCGCCATCCGTGCCACCGGGGTGTGGGCTGCCCGTCTGACGCGGGCGGAGCCGACCGGTGTGGCGTCGGCCGCGTGGCGTGGTCGTGGCACCGCGCTGGTCACGGGTGGTACGGGGGCGCTGGGCCGCCAGGTGGCGCGCTGGCTGGCGGAGAGTGGCGTGGAGCGGATCGTGCTGACGAGTCGTCGGGGTGCCGAGGCGCCTGGCGTCGCGGAGTTGGTGGCCGAGCTGGGTGACCTGGTGCGCGTGGTGGCGTGCGATGTCGCCGATCGCGAGGCACTCGCGGCTGTTCTGGGGACGATTCCGGATCTGCGTACCGTGGTGCATGCGGCGGGTGTTCTCGACGACGGTGTGCTCGAATCATTGACCCCGGAGCGGATCCGCGACGTGATGCGGGTCAAGGTGGCGGGGGCGCGGCATCTGGATGAGTTGACGCGGGGTCGGGATCTGGATGCTTTTGTGTTGTTCTCGTCGGCCGCCGGGACCGTGGGCAATGCGGGCCAGGGGAGCTATGCGGCGGCCAATGCGGTGTTGGACGGTCTGGCGTGGCGGCGCCGGGCGGAGGGGCTGGTGGCCACGTCTGTGGCCTGGGGCGCCTGGGCCGACAGCGGGATGGGGGCCGGGCACGCACGGGCCATGGCGCCACGACTGGCGCTGGCCGCCCTGCAGGGAGCTTTGGACGATGACGAGACCGCGCTGCTGATCGCGGACATCGATTGGGAGCACTTCGCCTCGCGGTTCGCCGGGGCACGGCCCACCCCATTGCTTGGTGATGTGCTGGGTGGCGCCGTTCGCCGCGCGCCCGTGGCGGACGAGTTCGTCGACCGACTGCGGGGCCTCCCTCCGGTCGAGAGGGACCGGGCGGTCCTTGAGCTCGTACGTAGCCAGGTGGCCGCCGTTCTGGGCCATGCCACCCCGGCGGCGATCGACCCCGCGGCCACGTTCCAGTCAGTCGGTTTCGACTCTCTGACCGCGATCGAGCTTCGCAATCGCCTCGTGGCGGCCACCGGCGTACAGACACCTGCCTCGGTCGTGTTCGACTACCCCACGCCGGAACTCCTCGCCGGCCACCTGCGGGAGCGGCTGCTAGGGGTGGGATCGGCAGCCCGCTCGGCGACGGTCGCCACGACTCTGGTGCATGACGACCCGATTGCGATCATCGGCATGAGCTGCCGGTTCCCCGGTGGCGTCGACTCACCCGAAGAGTTGTGGCGGCTCCTGGAATCGGGAACGGACGCCATATCCGCCTTTCCGCTGGATCGGGGCTGGGATCTGGTCGACGGAGCCGATGGCGTCTCGGTCGGGGAGGGCGGTTTCCTCTACACGGCTGCCGACTTCGACCCCGCCTTCTTCGGGATCTCGCCGCGCGAGGCCGTCGCGATGGATCCGCAGCAGCGGCTGTTGCTGGAGGTCTCGTGGGAGGTCTTCGAGCGGGCCGGGATCGCCGTGGACGCGCTGCGGGGGAGCTCCACCGGAGTGTTCGTCGGCACCAACGGCCAGGATTACGCCGCCCTCGTCGGCAACGCGCCGCAACGTACCGACGGCCATCTGGCCACCGGCAGCGCGGCGAGCGTGGCGTCCGGCCGGCTGTCCTACATCTTCGGGCTCGAGGGACCGGCCGTCACCGTGGACACCGCGTGTTCGTCGTCGTTGGTCGCCATGCACCTGGCCGCGCAGGCTCTGCGCGCGGGCGAGTGCGGTATGGCGCTCGCGGGCGGCGCGACGGTGATGGCCACGTCCACCGCGTTCGCTGAGTTCTCCCGTCAGGGGGCGTTGGCTGCCGATGGCCGGTGCAAGGCGTTCGCGGCGGCGGCGGACGGCACCGGCTGGGGCGAAGGCGTGGGCATCCTCCTGCTGGAGCGGCTGTCCGACGCCGAGCGGAACGGCCACCGGGTGCTGGCCGTCATGCGTGGCTCCGCCGTCAACCAGGATGGTGCGTCGAATGGGTTGACGGCGCCGAATGGTCCGTCGCAGCAGCGGGTGATCCGGCAGGCGCTGGCGAATGCTCGTCTGTCGGCGGCGGATGTGGACGCGGTGGAGGCGCACGGTACGGGGACGACACTGGGTGATCCGATCGAGGCGCAGGCCCTGTTGGCCACCTACGGTCAGGACCGGGATCCCGAGCGGCCGCTGCTGTTGGGCTCGGTGAAGTCGAATATCGGTCATACGCAGGCGGCGGCGGGTGTGGCCGGTGTGATCAAGATGGTGATGGCGATGCGCCACGGTGTGCTGCCGCAGAGCCTCCATATCGACGAGCCCACTCCCCACGTGGACTGGACGGCCGGACGGATCGCACTGCTCACGGAACCGTCCCGCTGGCCTCAGAGGGGAGTGCCGCGACGGGCCGGGGTCTCGTCGTTCGGCGTAAGTGGCACCAATGCGCATGTCATTCTCGAACAGGCATCCGTGGCGGCCGAACCCGAGACGGTGCGAACGACCGAACCCTCAGCCGTGCCGTGGGTGCTGTCGGCACGGAGCGAGGCGGGGTTGCGGGCCCAGGCCGCCAGGCTTCGGTCCTTCGTGGGTGCCGATGGTGGCGTACATCCGGTCGATATCGGCTGGTCGCTGGCATCCACCCGAGCGATGTTGTCTCACCGTGCGGTGGTGGTCGTGGGGGCCGACCGCGCTGAACTGTTGCGTGGTCTGGAGGCGGTGGCGAACGGAACTCCCGACCGAGGAGTGGTGACCGGCGAGGCCGGATCGCCTGGTGGAGTGGTGTTCGTCTTCCCGGGTCAGGGGTCGCAGTGGGTCGGGATGGCGCTGGAGTTGATGGAGTCCTCGCCGGTGTTCGCGCGACGGATGGACGAGTGTGCGGATGCGTTGGCTCCGCTGGTGGAGTGGTCGCTGTCGGACGTGCTGGGCGATGAGGTGGCGCTGGGGCGGGTCGATGTGGTGCAGCCGGTGTTGTGGGCGGTGATGGTGTCCCTGGCCGAGTTGTGGCGTTCGTTTGGTGTGGTGCCGTCGGCGGTGGTGGGTCATTCGCAGGGCGAGATCGCGGCGGCGTGTGTGGCGGGTGGTCTGTCGCTGTCGGATGGCGCCCGGGTGGTGGTGCTGCGGAGTAAGGCGCTGCTGGCCTTGTCTGGGCGGGGTGGGATGGTGTCGGTTCCGGTGCCCGCCGATCAGCTGCGGGACCGTACCGGTTTGTCGGTGGCGGCGGTGAACGGTCCGGCGTCGACGGTGGTGTCCGGGTCGGTTGAGGTGCTGGACGCGGTGCTGGTGGAGTTCCCTGAGGCCAAGCGGATTCCAGTGGATTACGCCTCGCACTCCCCGCAGGTGGAGGAGATCCGGGAAGAGCTGGCGGAGGCTCTGGCGGGCGTCGCGCCGCGCGGGGGACAGGTGCCGTTCTATTCGGCGGTGACCGGGCGGCTGATGGACACCGCGGAGCTGGACGCGGGGTACTGGTACCGGAATCTGCGGGAGACCGTGGAATTCCGGTCCACGATCGAGGGGCTGCTGGAGCTCGGGCACACGGTGTTCGTCGAGGCCAGTCCGCATCCGGTGCTGACCATCGGTATCCAGGACACCGCCGACGCCACCGACACCCCGGTCATCACCACCGGATCGCTGCGCCGCGACGACGGCGGCCCCGCCCGCTTCCTGACCGCGCTGGCCGAACTGTCCGTACGAGGGGTGATGGCGGACTGGCAGCAGGTGTTCGGAGGGACCGGCGCCCGGCATGTCGACTTGCCGACCTATCCATTCCAGCGGGAGCGCTTCTGGGCCGAGCCCACCGCCCCGGGCGTGGTCCGAGACGGGGACACCAGCGCGGACAGCGAGTTCTGGGCAGCCATCGAGCGCGAGGACGCCGCATCGCTGGCGACCGTTCTGCAGGTCGATGACGCGTCGCTGGGTGACCTGCTGCCCGCCTTGTCGGCCTGGCGCCGCCGGCGGCACGAGAGGTCCGCGCTCGAGGCGGTTCGGTACCAGGTCAACTGGAAGCCGCTCGCCGACGACCGGGCCGCGATGCTGTCGGGCTCTTGGCTGGTTGTGGTTTCCCAGGCGGAGGCCCAGCATGCGTGGGTCTCCGGCGTCTGCGAGGCACTCGCTCAGCACGGGGCCGAGCCAGTGGTGTGTTCGGTGGACGAGCGGCACATGGATCGTGCTGCCTTGTCCGCCCAGCTGACGAGCATGACTACGTCGACCAGTCCGACTAGCCAGACCGGCACGAGCAGCACCACCGGCACGAGCGGCGCGACGAATGTCAGGGGTGTGGTGTCGCTGGTCGCCCTGGACCAGCGGCCGCACCCGGACTTCGCCTCCGTTCCCGTCGGTTTCGCGATGACGGTGCTGTTGACTCAGGCTTTGGGGGACGCGGGTGTGGAGGTCCCGCTGTGGAGCCTGACCCAAGGAGCCGTGTCGACCGGGCCCGGGGACACCCTCGTCGAGCCCGCACCGGCATCGGCGCTGGTGTGGGGCGTCGGCCGTGTGATCGCGCTCGAGCAGCCACTGCACTGGGGTGGTCTGATCGACCTGCCGACCGACGTGAACGCGAGGACATGTGCACAGCTGGCAAAGGTCCTGTCTGGTGCCTCGGGTGAGGACCAGGTCGCGATCCGGGCGGTGGGGACCTTCGGGCGCAGGCTCGCCCATGCCCCCGCGCTGCGGACCGACCTGCCGTCCTGGAATCCGAGCGGCACCGTACTGGTCACCGGAGGCACCGGAGCACTGGGTGGCCATATCGCGCGGTGGCTGGCGCGGCAGGGTGCGGAGCACCTTGTGCTGACGAGCCGACGCGGCATGGACGCGCCCAGGGCCTCCGAGCTCGTCGCGGACCTGGAGGTGGCCGGGGCGGCGGTGACGGTGGCCGAGTGCGATGTGGCCGACCGTGCCCAACTGGCCGCGCTGATAGCCGAGGTAGGCCCGCTGACGGCCGTGGTGCACACGGCCGCCCTGCTGGACGATGCGACGGTCGAGTCCCTGACCACTGAGCAGCTGCACCGGGTACTGCGCGTCAAGGCCGACGGTGCGATGCATCTGCACGAGCTGACCCGCGACATGGAGCTGTCCGCGTTCGTGCTCTTCTCCTCCTTGTCCGGGACCGTCGGTACACCAGGGCAGGGCAACTACGCACCGGGCAATGCCTTCCTCGACGCACTGGCCGAGTGCCGCAGGGCCGAGGGCCTGGTGGCGACCTCCGTGGCCTGGGGCCTGTGGGCCGGTGGCGGTATGGGGGAGAGTGAAGCCGGTGAGGTGGCCCGGCGGCATGGCGTTCCGGCACTGTCTCCCGAATTGGCGGTGGCCGCTCTCCGTACGGCCATCGAGCAGGGCGACACGGTGGTCACCGTCGCCGACATCGAGTGGGAACGTCATTACGCCGCCTTCACCGCGACCAGGCCCAGTCCCCTGCTCGCCGACCTTCCGGAAGTACGGCGACTCGTCGACGCGGGGGCCGCTTCCGTCGTCGAGGAGACGGGCGTCGACCGGTCCGGACTCGGTGAGCGGTTGGCCGGACTCGACGCGGCCGAGCAGCGGCGACTTCTGCTCGACACGGTGCGCCGCAACGTCGCGGTGGTGCTCGGGCATACCGACCCGGAGAGCGTGCCGTCCCATCGCGCTTTCAAGGAGCTCGGCTTCGACTCCGTGACAGCGGTCGAATTCCGCAACCGACTGGGTGCCGCGACCGGTCTGCGGCTGCCGGCCACTGCCGTATTCGACTACCCGACCCCCCTCGCCCTGGCGGAATACGCGTGTTCCGAACTGCTGGGGACGGCCGCGGAGCCCTTGCCTGCCGAGCCCCTGCGCGCCGAGCCGAGCGGGCCCCTCGTGGACGACGATCCGATCGTGATCGTCGGAATGAGCTGCCGCTTCCCCGGCGGAGTGAGCTCGCCGGAGGACCTGTGGCGTCTTCTCACCGAGGGCGGGGACGCGATGTCGGCCTTCCCCACCGACCGTGGCTGGGACCTGGCCGGGCTCTTCCACAGCGATCCCGGCCACTCGGGTACCTCGTACACGCGGACAGGTGGCTTCGTACATGACGCGACCTCGTTCGACGCGGGGTTCTTCGGTATCTCCCCGCGTGAGGCGACCGCGATGGATCCGCAGCAACGGCTGCTGCTGGAGGCGTCGTGGGAGGCGTTCGAGCGGGCGGGGATCGATCCTCGGTCGCTGCGGGGCAGCACGACGGGAGTGTTCGCCGGTACCAATGGCCAGGACTACGTCAGTCTTTTGGGCGCAGATCATCCGCAGGAGTTCGAAGGCCATGTCGGAACGGGCAATTCGGCATCGGTGATGTCCGGCCGGATCGCCTATGTCCTCGGCCTTGAAGGACCGGCACTGACGGTGGATACGGCGTGTTCGTCGTCGCTGGTGGCGTTGCATCTGGCGGTGCAGGCGCTGCGGAACGGTGAGTGTTCGCTGGCGCTTGCGGGCGGTGTCACGGTGATGGCCACACCGAGCCTGTTCGTGGAGTTCTCCCGCCAGCGCGGCCTGGCCGCGGACGGTCGGTGCAAGGCGTTCGCGGGGGCGGCGGACGGCACCGGATTCTCCGAGGGTGTGGGGATGCTGGTGGTGGAGCGGTTGTCCGATGCTGAGCGGAACCGGCATCGGGTGTTGGCGGTGGTGCGGGGTTCGGCAGTGAATCAGGATGGTGCGTCGAATGGGTTGACGGCGCCGAATGGTCCGTCGCAGCAGCGGGTGATCCGGCAGGCGCTGGCGAGCGCCGGGCTCGCTGCCCGGGATGTCGACGCGGTGGAGGCGCACGGGACGGGGACGACGCTGGGTGATCCGATCGAGGCGCAGGCGTTGTTGGCCACGTACGGTCAGGGCCGGGATCCGGAGCGGCCGCTGCTGCTGGGCTCGGTGAAGTCCAACATCGGGCACACTCAGGCCGCCGCGGGTGTCGCCGGACTCATCAAGATGGTTTTGGCCCTGCACAACGGTGTGTTGCCGCGGACGTTGCATGTGGATGAGCCGTCACCGCATGTGGATTGGTCGGCTGGTGCGGTGGAGCTGCTGACCGAGCAGGTGGCGTGGCCGGAGGTGGGCCGGCCACGTCGGGTGGGCGTGTCGGCGTTTGGGGTGAGTGGGACGAATGCGCATGTGATTGTGGAGCAGGCGCCTGTGGTGGTGGAGGAGGAGGCTGAGGGCGAGCGTGTGGCGCTGCCTGCGGTGCCGTGGGTGGTGTCGGGTGTGGGTGAGGCGGTGGTGCGGGCGCAGGCGGAGCGGTTGCGCGGGTCTGTGGTGGACAACCCCGAATGGGATTTGGCTGACGTGGGGTGGTCGTTGGTGGCTGCGCGCTCTGCGTTGTCGCATCGTGCGGTGGTGGTGGGTGCGGATCGTGATGAGTTGTTGGGTGGGTTGGGTTCGGTGGTTGTGGGTGTTCCTGTTGGTGGTGGGTTGGGTGTGGTGTTTGCGGGTCAGGGGTCGCAGCGGTTGGGGATGGGGCGTGGGTTGTATGAGGCGTATCCGGTGTTCGCGGAGGCGTGGGATGAGGTGTGTGGGGAGCTGGACCGGTATCTGGGCCGGCCTTTGGGTGAGGTGGTGTGGGGTGATGTCGAGGAGTTGATCCGCGAGACGGCGTATGCGCAGGCGGGTTTGTTTGCGCTTGAGGTGTCGTTGTTTGCGTTGGTGTCGTCCTGGGGTGTGAAGCCGGATTATCTGCTGGGTCATTCCATTGGTGAGGTGGCTGCGGCGTATGTGGCGGGTGTGTGGTCGTTGGAGGATGCGGCGCGGGTGGTGGCTGCTCGGGGTCGTTTGATGCAGGCGTTGCCGTCGGGTGGGGCGATGGTGGCGGTGGCGGCGTCGGAGGATGAGGTGCGTCCGCTGTTGAGCAGGGGTGTGTCTGTCGCGGCGGTGAACGGTCCCGAGTCGGTGGTGATCTCGGGGGATGCGGACGAGGCCGCTGACATCGCGGGTGTGTTGGCTGGTCGGGGGGTGCGGACGCGGTGGTTGCGAGTGAGTCATGCGTTTCATTCGTCGCGTATGGACGGAATGCTGGAGGAATTCGGCGAGGTGCTGCGGGGGGTGGAGTTCCGGGCCCCGAGCGTGCCGGTGGTGTCGAATGTGTCGGGTGTGGTGGCGGGCGAGGAATTGTGCTCGCCGGAGTACTGGGTGCGTCATGTGCGGGAAACCGTGCGCTATGCCGACGGGCTTGACACTCTCCGTGGGCTGGGCGTCGGTACCTTCCTGGAGCTGGGACCCGACGGCACGCTGACCGCTCTCGCTGATGGTGACGGACTGCCCGTACTCCGCCCGGATCGCCCGGAGCCGACCGCTGCCATGGAGGCTTTGGGCGGGCTGTTTGTCCGGGGCATCCAGATCGATTGGGCAGCGGTGTTTCCGGGGGCTCGGCACGTGGATTTGCCGACGTATGCGTTCCAGCGTGAGCGGTTCTGGCTGGAGTCGTCCCCGGTCCAGGCCCCGACCAGCGCGGTGGACGCGGCGTTCTGGGACGCGGTCGAGCGCGGGGATGCGGATGTTCTGGGGGTTGATGCTGAGCAGCCGTTGAGTGCCGTGTTGCCTGCCTTGGCGTCGTGGCGGCGGGCGCGGCAGGAACAGTCGGTGGTCGACGGTTGGCGGTATCGGCTTGGTTGGACGTCGGTCACGGGTGTGCCGTCCGGGGAGGTGCTGACGGGGACCTGGCTGGTCGTGGTGGAGCCGGGTGCTGACGGTACTGACGGAGACGAGGTGGTCGTCGCGCTGCGGTCGGCCGGGGCCGAGGTCCGGGTCGTGACAGCGGTGGAGCCGGGCAATGTGGCGGTCGCGGGTGTGGTGTCGTTGCTGTCGGTCGAGGCGACGGTGTCGCTGCTGCAGAACCTCCTGGCAGCCGGTATCGATGCGCCGTTGTGGTGTGTCACCCGGGGCGCGGTCTCCGTGGTGGACGGGGATGTGGTGGATCCGTACGCGTCGGCGGTCTGGGGGCTGGGCCGTGTGATCGGCCTGGAGCATCCGGAGCGTTGGGGCGGGTTGATCGACCTGCCCACGGAGGTGGATGCGCGTACGGGCTCCTTGCTGGCCGGGGTTCTCGCCGGGCGCACCGGGGAGGATCAGGTGGCAATCCGTGCCGCTGAGGCGTGGGGCGCCCGGCTGACACGGGTGACACACTCGGCGGACACGTCGGCCGAGTGGCATGGCCGGGGAGCCGCCTTGATCACTGGGGGTACGGGCGCGCTGGGTGGTCATGTGGCGCGCTGGCTGGCCGGGACCGGCGTGGAGCACATCGTATTGACGAGCCGACGGGGGATCGAGGCCCCCGGTGCCGCCGACTTGGTGACCGAGCTGGAGGAGCTCGGAGTCCAGGTGACTGTGGCCGGGTGTGACGTGGCCGATCGGGACGCGGTCGCGGCACTGCTGGCCGGCATTCCCGATCTCCGGGTCGTTGTGCACGCCGCGGGGGTGCCAAGTTGGGGCGCGGCGGACAGCCTGACATCCGACGAGTTCGAGGAGAGCGTGCGATCGAAGGTCGCCGGAGCGGCGCACCTGGACGCACTGCTGGCGGACGCCGATCTGGATGCCTTTGTTCTGTTCTCGTCGGTTGCGGGGGTGTGGGGGAGCGGTCGTCAGTCGGCGTATGCGGCGGCGAATGCGTTCTTGGATGGGTTGGCGTGGCGGCGTCGTGGTGTGGGGTTGGTGGCGACTTCGGTGGCGTGGGGTATGTGGGACGGCGGTGGTATGGCTGTTGGGGGTGAGGAGTTTCTGGTTGAGCGTGGTGTGTCGGGGATGGCGCCGGGGTTGGCGGTGGTGGCGTTGCGGCGGGCCTTGTGTGATGGCGAGACGGCGCTCGTGGTGGCGGATGTGGACTGGGAGCGGTTCGGGCCGAGGTTCACGGTCCTGCGCCCGAGCCCACTGCTGAGCGAGCTGATCGCCGACACGCCCGAGCCGATCACATCGACGGCCGGCGAATTCGTCGCCACGCTCAGCGGGTTGTCGCGGCAGGAGCGGGATCGTGCGGTCGCGGAGCTCGTACGGACGCATGCCGCCGAGGTGTTGGGTCACCGGAAACCGACCGCGATCGATCTCGACCGGACGTTCCAGGAGCTGGGCTTCGACTCGCTGACTGCCGTGGAACTGCGGGACCGGCTCAGTACGGCTACCCAGCTGCGCTTCCCGGCTTCCGTGATCTTCGACTACCCGACCCCGACGGCGCTGGCCGAGCATGTGTGCGGTCAGGCGCTCGGGCTGGCCGAAGAGATACAGATACCGCAGGTGCCGAGTGCCGTGGACGACGATCCGATCGTGATCGTCGCGATGAGCTGCCGTTTCCCGGGTGGTGTGGACTCTCCGGAGGCACTGTGGCGCCTGGTCAGCGCCGGTGACGACGCCGTGTCGCCCTTCCCCTCCGACCGTGGCTGGGATCTGGCCGGTGTGTACGACGCCGATGCCACTCACTCGGGCCGGTCGTACGTCCGCTCGGGTGGCTTCCTCCATGACGCGGCCGAGTTCGACGCCGGGTTCTTCGGGATCTCGCCACGTGAGGCGCTGGCGATGGATCCGCAGCAGCGGCTGCTGCTGGAGGCGTCATGGGAGGCATTCGAACGGGCGGGAATCGCGGCGTCGACGCTCAAGGGCAGCCAGACCGGTGTCTTCGTGGGCGCGTCCGCGCAGGGATACGGCGGCGGAGACGGGCAGGCCCCGGAAGGCTCCGAGGGATATCGCCTGACCGGCAACGCGAGCAGTGTGGTGTCCGGTCGGGTGGCCTACACGTTCGGGTTGGAGGGCCCGGCGGTCACGGTGGACACGGCGTGTTCTTCCTCGCTGGTGGCGCTGCACTGGGCGGTGCGGGCGCTGCGGTCGGGCGAGTGCTCCCTCGCCCTGGCAGGCGGGGTGACGGTGATGGCGACGCCCGCCACCTTCGTGGAGTTCTCGCGCCAGCGCGGGCTGGCCGCCGATGGCCGCTGCAAGTCCTTCGCCGCCGGCGCGGACGGGACCGGCTGGTCCGAGGGTGTCGGCATGCTGCTGGTCGAGCGGCTGTCGGACGCCGAGCGGAACGGCCACCCGGTGCTGGCCGTGGTTTCCGGCTCCGCGGTGAACCAGGACGGCGCGTCGAATGGGTTGACGGCGCCGAATGGTCCGTCGCAGCAGCGGGTGATCCGCCAGGCGCTGGCGAGCGCCGGGCTCGCTGCCCGGGATGTCGACGCGGTGGAGGCGCACGGGACGGGGACGAGGCTGGGTGATCCGATCGAGGCGCAGGCGTTGTTGGCCGCCTACGGTCGGGATCGGGATGCGGGTCGGCCATTGTGGTTGGGGTCGGTGAAGTCGAATATCGGTCATACGCAGGCGGCGGCGGGTGTGGCTGGTGTGATCAAGATGGTGATGGCGTTGCGGTATGGGGTGTTGCCGCGGACGTTGCATGTGGATGAGCCGTCGCCGCATGTGGATTGGTCGGTTGGTGGGGTGGAGTTGCTGACTGAGCAGGTGGTGTGGCCGGAGGTGGATCGGCCGCGTCGGGTGGGCGTGTCGGCGTTTGGAGTGAGTGGGACGAATGCGCATGTGATCGTGGAGCAGGCGCCTGAGGTGGTGGAGGAGGCTGAGGGCGAGCGGGTTGGGCTGCCTGCTGTGCCGTGGGTGGTGTCCGGTCAGAGCGAGGCCGCGGTGTACGCGCAGGTGGAGCGGTTGCGCAGGTCTGTGGTGGACAACCCCGAATGGGATTTGGCTGATGTGGGTTGGTCGTTGGTGGCTGCTCGTTCTGCGTTGTCGCATCGTGCGGTGGTGGTGGGTGCGGATCGTGATGAGTTGTTGGGTGGGTTGGGTTCGGTGGTTGTGGGTGTTCCTGTTGGTGGTGGGTTGGGTGTGGTGTTTGCGGGTCAGGGGTCGCAGCGGTTGGGGATGGGGCGTGGGTTGTATGAGGCCTACCCGGTGTTTGCCGCAGCCTGGGATGAGGTGTGTGGGGAGCTGGACCGGCATCTGGAGCGGCCTTTGGGTGAGGTGGTGTGGGGTGATGACGAGGAGTTGATCGGGGAGACGGCGTATACGCAGGCGGGTTTGTTTGCGCTTGAGGTGTCGTTGTATCGGCTGATGGTCTCGTGGGGTGTGAAGCCGGATTATCTGCTGGGTCATTCCGTTGGTGAGGTGGCTGCGGCGTATGTGGCGGGTGTGTGGTCGTTGGAGGATGCGGCGCGGGTGGTGGCTGCTCGGGGTCGTTTGATGCAGGCGTTGCCCGAGGGCGGCTCGATGGTCTCTCTCCAGGCCGCGGAGTCCGAGGTCCTTCCGCAGCTGGCCGGTTACGAGGGCCGGGTGAGCGTGGCGGCGGTCAACGGCCCGGCGGCGACCGTCATCTCCGGTGATGAGGCGGCGGTTCGTGCCGTCGAGGAGGTGTTCACCGGGCGGGGAGTGCGGACGCGGTGGTTGCGGGTGAGCCATGCGTTTCATTCGTCGCGTATGGACGGGATGCTGGCGGAGTTCGGCGAGGTGCTGCGGGGGGTGGAGTTCCGGGCCCCGAACGTGCCGGTGGTGTCGAACGTATCCGGTGTGGTGGTGGGCGAGGAGCTGTGCTCGCCGGAGTACTGGGTGCGCCACGTTCGGGAGACCGTCCGGTTCGCCGACGGGCTCGAGACACTCCGTGGCCTGGGCGTCAGTACCTTCCTGGAGCTGGGCCCCGACGGCACGCTGTCAGCTCTGGCCGATGGCGACGGACTGCCCGTACTCCGCCCGGATCGCCCGGAGCCGACCGCTGCCATGGAGGCCGTGGGCGGGCTGTACGTCCGGGGCATCCAGATCGATTGGCCGGCGGTGTTCCCCGGAGGTCGGCGGGTCGATCTGCCCACCTATGCCTTCCAGCGTGAGCGGTTCTGGCTGGAGCCGTCCTCGCTCCGGCCCGCGGCCAGCGCCGTTGACACCGCGTTCTGGGACGCCGTCGAGCGCGGGGATGCGAAGGCCCTGGGCGTTGACGAGGAACAGCCGTTGAGTGCAGCGTTGCCTGCCTTGGCGTCGTGGCGGAGGGCGCAGCAGGAACAGTCGGTGGTCGACGGATGGCGTTACCGGCTTGGCTGGACGTCGGTCACGGGCGTGCCGTCCGGGCAGGTGCTGACGGGGACCTGGCTGATCGTGGTGGAGCCGGGTGCTGACGGTACCGACGGTACTGACGGAAACGAGGTGGTCGTCGCGCTGCGGTCGGCCGGGGCCGAGGTCCGGGTCGTGACAGCGGTGGAGCCGGGCGATGTGACGGTCGCGGGTGTGGTGTCGTTGCTGTCGGTCGAGGCGACGGTGTCCCTGCTGCAGAGCCTCCTGGCCGCCGGGATGGATGCGCCGTTGTGGTGTGTCACCCGCGGTGCGGTCTTCGTGGCGGACGGGGACGTGGTGGAGCCTGACCGGGCCGGGGTCTGGGGTCTCGGCCGCGTGATCGGTTTGGAGCATCCGGATCGTTGGGGTGGGCTGATCGACCTGCCGGCGGTCATGGACGATCAGGCAGGGGAGGCACTGGCCGCCATCCTCGCCGGGCACACTGGTGAGGATCAGATCGCCATCCGTGCCACCGGGGTGTGGGCTGCCCGTCTGACGCGGGCGGAGCCGACCGCTGCGGTGTCGGCCGCGTGGCGTGGTCGTGGCACCGCGCTGGTCACGGGTGGTACGGGGGCGCTGGGCCGCCAGGTGGCGCGCTGGCTGGCGGAGAGTGGCGTGGAGCGGATCGTGCTGACGAGTCGTCGGGGGGCCGAGGCGCCTGGCGTCGCGGAGTTGGTGGCCGAGCTGGGTGGCCTGGTGCGCGTGGTGGCGTGCGATGTCGCCGATCGCGAGGCACTCGCGGCTGTTCTGGGGACGATTCCGGATCTGCGTACCGTGGTGCATGCGGCGGGTGTTCTCGACGACGGTGTGCTCGAATCGCTGACTCCGGAGCGGATCCGCGACGTGATGCGGACCAAGGCCGACGGCGCACGCCATCTTCACGAATTGACCCGTGACACCGGCCTCGACGCCTTCGTGTTGTTCTCCTCGGCCGCCGGCACCGTAGGCAATGCGGGCCAGGGGAGCTATGCGGCGGCCAACGCCGTTCTGGACGGACTGGCCCAGCGGCGCCGGGCCGAGGGACTGGTGGCCACATCCGTGGCCTGGGGAGCCTGGGCCGATTCCGGGATGGCCGCGGGAGTGGCGCGGTCGCAGGGCATGGAGCCACAGTCGGCGCTCTCCGCCCTGGGCCTGGTGCTGGCGGCTGACGAAACCACCGTGATGGTGGCCGACATCGACTGGGCGACCTTCGGGGCGCGGCTCACCGCCTCACGGCCCAGCCCGCTGCTGAGGGAGCTGCTCAGGGACGTATCCACGACCGGGACGACCGGGCTGACCGGTCCGGCCGGCAGCGAGGCGGCCGACGCGTTCGCCACCCGCCTGGAAGCCATGGCCGAGCGGGAACGGAAGGCCACCGTGCTGGACCTCGTCCGCACGCATGTGGCCGCCGTACTGGGTTACGCGGCATCCGAGGCGATCGACCCGGCCCGGCCGTTCCAGGAAATCGGCTTCGATTCGCTCACCGCCGTGGAGCTGCGGAACCGGCTCACCGCGGCCACCGGCGCACGTTTCCCGGCTTCCGTGATCTACGACTACCCGACCCCGGCGGCGCTCGCCGAGCATGTGTGCCGGGAGGCGCTGGGCCTGGCCGTCCGGACACCGGTCCCGGTGGCGCCACGTCCGGTGGACGACGAACCGATCGCCATCATCGGGATGAGCTGTCGCTTCCCCGGCGGGGTGAACTCGCCGGAGGACCTGTGGGGGCTGCTGGCCGATGGCCGCGACGCCGTCTCGGAGTTCCCGGCGGACCGTGGCTGGAACCTGGCCGAGCTGTACGACCCGGATCCCGACCATCCTGGCTCCTCCTACGTCCGGGCGGGCGGCTTCCTCGATGACGCGGCCGCGTTCGACCCCGGGTTCTTCGGGATCTCGCCGCGTGAGGCGATCGCCATGGATCCGCAGCAGCGGCTGCTGCTGGAGGTCGCCTGGGAGGCGTTCGAGCGCGCCCATATGTCCCCCGCCACGCTCAAGGGCAGCCGGACCGGCGTGTTCATCGGGACCAACGGCCAGGACTACGCCGCTCTGGCGAGCGGGGCTCCGCAGAGCGCGGAGGGCTACCTGGGCACGGGCAGCGCCGCCAGTGTCGCCTCGGGCCGGCTGGCGTACACCTTCGGTCTCGAGGGCCCGGCGGTCACCGTGGACACCGCCTGTTCGTCGTCGCTGGTCGCGCTGCATCTGGCCGCGCAGGCCCTGCGCTCCGGCGAATGCTCATTGGCCCTGGCCGGTGGCGCGACCGTCATGGCCACCCCGGCGGCCTTCCTGGAATTCTCCCGCCAGCGCGCGCTGGCGGCCGATGGACGCTGCAAGGTGTTCGCGGCGGCTGCGGACGGCACCGGCTGGGGTGAGGGCGCGGGCATGCTCCTGGTGGAGCGGCTGTCCGACGCCGAGCGGAACGGCCACCGGGTGCTGGCGGTGGTGCGGGGTTCCGCCGTCAACCAGGACGGTGCCTCCAACGGCCTGACGGCGCCGAACGGCCCGTCGCAGCAGCGGGTGATCCGCCAGGCGCTGGCGAACGCCCGCTTGTCCGCCACCGACATCGACGTCGTGGAGGCGCACGGCACCGGCACCAGCCTCGGCGACCCGATCGAGGCACATGCGCTGCTCGCCACGTATGGTCAGGAACGGCCCGAGGACCAGCCACTGTGGCTCGGCTCGGTGAAGTCGAACATCGGGCACACCCAGGCGGCCGCCGGTGTGGCCGGTGTGATCAAGATGGTGATGGCCATGCGGCACGGCGTACTGCCGCGGACCCTGCATGTCGACGAGCCTTCGCCCCATGTGGACTGGACGGCGGGCCAGGTCGCGTTGCTCGTCGAAGCGCGGGAGTGGCCAGGGGACGGCGCTCCGCGCCGGGCGGGCGTGTCCTCGTTCGGGGTCAGCGGCACCAACGCCCATGTGATCGTCGAACAGGGGCCGGTGACGGCCCGGCCGGATGCGGTGGCCGGGCCGGAGGCGGTGGACGGACCGGAGGTGGTGCCCGGGCCGTTGCCGGAGTCGGCGTCCGGGCCGTTGCCGGAGCCGGTCCCCGGGCCGTTGGCGGAGTCGGCGTCCGAGACGTTCCCGCAATCGGTCCCCGAGCCGCTGCCCGACCTGCACCGGAGGGCGCTGCCCCTACCGTGGGTGCTGTCCGGCGCCGGAGAGGCCGGGCTGAGGGGCCAGGTCGAACGCCTCGCGTCCTTCATCGATGCACATCCGGGGCTGGATCCCGCCGATGTCGGATGGACGCTGGTGGCCGCCCGTTCGCTTCAGTCGCACCGTGCCGTCGTGGTGGGCGCGGACCTCGTCGAACTACGACGGGGGCTGGACGCCATCGAGATCGGCGGCGCCGCCGCCCAGCCCGGCCGGGAGGTGGTGTTCGTCTTCCCGGGACAGGGTTCGCAGTGGGCCGGGATGGCGCTGGAGTTGATGGACTCCTCGCCCGTGTTCGCACGGCGAATGCGTGAATGTGCCGATGCGCTGGCTCCGTTCGCCGAGTGGTCGCTGTTCGATGTGCTGGCGGATGAACAAGCGCTGGCCCGTGTCGATGTCGTGCAGCCGGTGTTGTGGGCGGTAATGGTGTCCCTGGCCGAGCTGTGGCGTTCGTATGGTGTGGTGCCATCGGCGGTGGTGGGCCATTCGCAGGGCGAGATCGCGGCGGCGTGCGTGGCGGGCGCTCTGTCCCTGTCTGACGGAGCGCGGGTCGTGTCCTTGCGCAGCAAGGCGCTGCTGGCCTTGTCGGGCGAGGGCGGCATGGTGTCCGTACCGGTGCCCGCCGACCGGCTCCGCGACCGCCCCGGGCTGTCGGTGGCGGCGGTGAACGGCCCGGCGTCCACCGTGGTGTCCGGGTCGGTCGAGGCGCTGGACGCGGTGCTCGCGGAGTTCCCGAAAGCCAAGCGGATCCCGGTGGACTACGCCTCGCACTCCCCACAGGTGGAACGCATCCGGGAGGAGCTGGCGGACGCGCTGGCGCCGGTCCAGCCGGGCGCCGGGCAGATCGCGTTCCACTCCACGGTGACCGGGCGGCTCACCGACCCCCGCGCACTCGATGCCGACTACTGGTACCGCAACCTTCGGCACACGGTGGAATTCCAGAGCACCCTCGAAGCCCTGATGGGTCAGGGCCACACCGTGTTCGTCGAGGTGAGCCCGCACCCCGTGCTGACCGTCGGCATCCAGGACACCGCCGACGCCGTCGACACCGACATCGTCGTGACGGGATCGCTGCGCCGTGACGACGGCGGTCCCGTCCGTTTCCTCACCGCCCTCGCCGACCTCCACACCCACGGCTTCGAGGTGGACTGGCGTCCGCTCTTCGCGGGCGCCCGGACGGTCGACCTTCCCACCTACGCCTTCCAGCGGGAACGCTTCTGGCTCGAACCCGTGCGGGCGGTGACCCAGGCGTCCGGTCTGGGGCTCGGCGATATCGAGCACCCCCTGCTGGGCGCGGTGTTGCCGCTGCCCGGGACCGAGGGCGGTGTGCTGACCGGACTGCTCTCGCCGGCCGGACAGCCCTGGCTGGCGGACCACAGGGTGCGGGGCACGGTGGTCTTCCCCGGTACGGGCTTTGTCGAGCTCGCCCTGCAGGCCGGGCAGCACTTCGGCCACCCGGTGGTGGAGGAGCTGACCCTCCAGGCCCCGCTGGTGGTGCCGGACCAGGGCGGCGTCCAGGTGCAGGTGGCCGTCTCCGCGGCGGACGAGTCGGGCCGCAGGCCGGTCACGGTGCACTCGTGCCGCGCCGGGGAGTGGTTGCTGCACGCCTCGGGCACCCTCGGTGTCACAGAAGCCGGGGGCGCCACCGCGCCGACCCGGTCGCTGGAGGTGTGGCCGCCCGAGGGCGCGCGGCCCGTCGACGTCTCGGGGATGTACGAGGCGATGGCGGAGCGCGGCCACGGATACGGCCCCGCCTTCCAAGGGCTGCGCGCCGCGTGGACACGCGACGACGAGATATTCGCCGAGGTGACGTTGGAGCCGACGGCACAGGACGTGGCGGCGCGGTGCGGTGCGCACCCCGCCCTCCTCGACGCCGCCCTGCACGGAGTGGGGCTCGGTCGTTTCCTCACCGAACCCGGCCAGGCCTATCTGCCGTTCTCCTGGAGCAAGGTGGCGTTGCACGCGGTCGGCGCCTCCGCCATCCGCGTGGTGCTGTCCCCGGCCGGTCCGGACGCGGTGTCGCTGGAGGTGGCCGATCCGACGGGTGCGCCCGTGCTGTCCGTGGCGTCGCTGGCGCTGCGTCCCTTGTCCGGCCGACAGATCGCGGACGCTCGGGGCATGGACCAGGACGTGCTGTACCGCATGGACTGGACCGAGACACCGCTGCCGACCGCCACGGCCGCCGAGGCACTGGTGGAGTTCAACGACCTCGTAGACGTCCTGGCAGACGACCTGGGAGATGTCCTGGGAGACGACCTGGGACCGGTCGCCGTCGTCTCCGACACCGTCGTCTCCGACACCGCCGTCCCCGACGTCGTCGTGCTGCCCTGCGAGTCGGCCGGTGACGCGGTGTCCACCGTCCTCGGCCGGGTGCTGACGGCGATCCGGCGGTGGCTCGCCGACGAGCGCTGCGCCCGGTCGCGGCTGGCCGTGCTGACACGTGGCGCGGTGTCGACGGCTCCCGGCGAGAACGTCGAGGACCTCGGCGCGGCGGCGGTCTGGGGCCTGCTCCGCAGCGCGCAGGCCGAGCATCCGGACCGCTTCCTCCTCGTCGACCACGACGGCCACCAGGATTCCGGTGCGGTGCTGGCCGCAGCGGTGGCTGCGGGCCATCCGCATCTCGCGCTGCGCCGTGGCCGTGCCCTGACGCCTCGGCTGGCTGCGCTGACCCCCTCCGCCACCGCTCCGGCCCCCGGGGACGGGACGCCGTGGCGGATGGATGTCACCATCCAGGGCACGCTGGAGAATCTGGCCGCCGTCCCCTGCCCGGAAGCCGCGGGTGTGCTCGGCGCCGGGCAGGTGCGGGTGGCGATGCACGCGGCCGGGGTGAACTTCCGGGACGTCGTGGTCGCCCTCGGCATGATCCCCGGCCAGGACGTCATCGGCAGCGAGGGCGCCGGGGTGGTGCTCGACATCGGCCCGGGTGTGTCCGGCCTGACGCCCGGTGACCGGGTGATGGGCCTGTTCTCCGGCGCGTTCGGCCCCGTGGCGTTGACCGATCACCGGTTGCTGGCGCGGCTGCCGGAGGGCTGGTCGTTCGCCGACGCGGCGGCCACGCCGGTGGTGTTCCTGACCGCCCTGTACGGGCTGATGGACCTGGCCGGTCTCCGGTCCGGTGAAGCGGTGCTGGTGCACTCGGCCGCGGGCGGGGTGGGCATGGCCGCGACGCAGGTGGCCCGCTGGCTGGGCGCGGAGGTGTACGCCACCGCCAGCCCGGGGAAGTGGGACACACTGCGCGCCGGCGGAGTGGCCGACGACCGGATCGCCTCCTCCCGCACTCTGGAGTTCGCCGAGCGCTTCGACCGGGTGGACGTGGTGCTGAACTCGCTCGCGGGCGAGTACGTGGACGCGTCGCTCGGTCTGCTCGCCGACGGCGGCCGTTTCCTGGAGATGGGCAAGACCGACATCCGCGACGGTGAGCGCGTCGCCGCCGAGCACGGGGTGCGCTACCAGGCGTTCGATCTCATGGACGCGGGCCCCGACCGGATCGGCGAATTGCTCCAGTTGCTGGTGTCACTCTTCGAACAGGGGGTCTTCACCGCGCTGCCGACCCGGTCCTGGGACGTCCGGCAGACGGGCGACGCGCTGCGTTTCCTCTCCCAGGCACGCCATGTCGGCAAGCTGGTGCTGTCCATTCAGCAGCCGCTGCGGGAGCGGGACACCGTGCTCATCACGGGCGGCACCGGCACCCTGGGCGGGCTGGTCGCCCGTCACCTGGTCGAACGGCACGGGGTACGGGACGTCGTCCTGGCCGGACGGCGGGGGCCGGACGCACCGGGCGCGACCGAACTCACCGCCGTACTGAGGGAATTGGGCGCCCAGGTACGAGTGGTGGCCTGTGATGTGGCCGATCGGGACGAGTTGGCCCGGCTGCTGGACACCGTGCCCGAGCTGCGGATGGTGGTGCACACCGCGGGCGTGCTCGACGACGGGGTGGTGGAGTCGCTCACCCCGGAGCGGGTGCGCGAGGTGCTGCGGCCGAAAGTGGACGCCGCATGGCATCTGCACGAGCTGACGGCCGGTCGTGAGCTGGCGGAATTCGTGGTGTTCTCCTCGGCCGCGGGTGTTCTGGGCAGTCCGGGACAGGGCGCCTATGCGGCGGCGAACGCCTGGCTGGACGCGCTGATGGCGCATCGCCGGGCCGCCGGGCTGCCGGGTGTGTCCGTGGCATGGGGACTGTGGGCCGAGCGCAGCGGGATGACCGGCCATCTGTCGGACCGGGACCTCGCCCGGATGGCCAGGGCCGGTGCCACGCCGCTTGCCACCGATCAGGGGCTCCGCCTCCTGGACAGCGCCAGGGCGGCCACCGAGGCGGTCGTGCTGGCGACACCGCTGGACGCCGCGGCGCTGCGGGCACAGGCCGATGCCGGTGCGCTGCCCGCGCTCTTCCACGGTCTGGTCCGCGCCCCGATCCGCCGCGCGACCGGCGCGGGATCGGGCGACGACGCGTCCTCACTGCGCGACCGGATGACCGCCATGCCGGTCGCCGAGCGCGAACAGCATGTGCTCGACCTGGTCCGTACGCATGTGGCGACCGTGCTGGGGCACGGCACCCCCGCCGATGTCGACACGGCGCGTACCTTCGCGGAGACCGGATTCGACTCGCTCACGGCCGTCGAGTTGCGCAACCGGCTGCGCACCGCCACCGGGGTCCGGCTGCCGGCCACCGCGATCTTCGACTACCCGACACCGGCGGTCCTGGCCGCCTATCTCCTCCGGGAACTGGGCGGCACCGTCGACGAGGCCGTGCCGACGCCCGCCGCCCCCGCGGACACCGGCCGCGACCCCGTCGTGATCGTCGGGATGGCCTGCCGCTATCCGGGCGGGGTGACCTCGCCCGAGGAGCTGTGGGAGCTGCTCGACACCGGGCGTGACGCGATCTCGGACCTGCCCGACGACCGGGGCTGGGACCTGGACGGCCTGTACAGCGCCGATCCGGACAGCACGGGTACCTCGTACGTCCGCGCCGGTGGCTTTGTGTACGACGCGGGGGAGTTCGACGCCGGGTTCTTCGGGATCTCGCCGCGTGAGGCGCTCGCGATGGACCCCCAGCAGCGGCTGCTGCTGGAGGTGGCCTGGGAGGCGGTGGAGCGGGCCGGTATCCCGGCGGCGTCGCTGAAGGGAAGCCAGACCGGGGTGTTCGTCGGCGCCGCATCGCAGGGCTACGGAACGGGAGCAGGCCAGGCGGCCGAGGGGTCCGAGGGCTATTTCCTGACCGGTGGCGCCGGCAGCGTGGTCTCCGGCCGGCTCTCGTACACCTTCGGTCTGGAAGGGCCGGCGGTCACCGTGGACACCGCCTGCTCGTCGTCGCTGGTCGCCCTGCACCTGGCGGCGCAGGCGCTGCGGTCCGGCGAGTGCTCGCTCGCCCTGGCCGGCGGGGTGACGGTGATGGCGAACCCGGGCATCTTCGTGGAGTTCTCCCGGCAGCGCGGACTGGCCGCCGACGGACGCTGCAAGGCGTTCGCCGACGCGGCGGACGGCACCGGCTGGGGCGAAGGCGTGGGCCTGCTGCTGCTGGAACGGCTGTCCGACGCTCGCCGCAACGGCCATCGGGTCCTTGCGGTCGTACGGGGCTCCGCCGTCAACCAGGACGGCGCCTCGAACGGCCTGACCGCGCCGAACGGACCCTCGCAGCAGCGAGTGATCCGGGCCGCGCTGGCCAGTGCCGGGCTGGCCGCCACGGACGTGGACGCGGTGGAGGCACACGGCACCGGCACCAGCCTGGGCGACCCCATCGAGGCACAGGCGCTGCTGGCGACCTACGGGCAGGAGCGCGAACGCCCGCTGCTGCTGGGCTCGGTCAAGTCCAACATCGGGCACACCCAGTCGGCCGCGGGGGTGGCCGGTGTGATCAAGATGGTGCTGGCGATGCGCCACGAGGTGCTGCCCCGGACCCTCCACCTGGACCGGCCGTCGACCCATGTGGACTGGTCGGCCGGTGCGGTGGAGCTGCTGACCGAGCCCATGGAGTGGCCGTCGGCCGCCCGCACCCGCCGGGCCGGGGTGTCCTCGTTCGGAGTGAGCGGGACCAACGCGCATGTGATTCTCGAACAGCCCCCCGCGGAGCCGGGGGCCGATCCGGAACCGGCACCCGAGCCCGCCCCGGTGGTGCTGCCCTGGGTGCTGTCCGGCCGGGGTGAGCCCGGACTGCGGGCGCAGGCCGCCCGGTTGCGCTCTTTCCTGACCGCGCACCCCGGGCCCGACCCGGTGGACGTCGGCTGGTCGCTGGCCACCACCCGTTCTGCGCTCTCGCACCGCGCCGCGGTGGTCGGCGCGGACCGGGCGGAGCTGCTGGACGGACTGGCCGCGCTGGCGGCCGGTGAGCCCACGCCGGGCGTGGTCCTCGGCACCGCCGGCCCCGGCCGGGTGGCCCTGCTCTTCGGGGGCCAGGGTGCGCAACGGGCCGGTATGGGACGAGAGTTGTACGAGACGTTCCCGGTGTTCGCGGCCGCGTGGGACGAGGTCCGCGCCGCGCTCGACCCGTATCTGGACCGTCCGCTCGACGAGGTGGTGTCCGACGCCACCGGCGCACTGGACGCCACCGCGTATGCGCAGGCGGGCTTGTTCGCCCTCGAGGTGGCGCTGTTCCGGTTGGTGTCCTCCTGGGGGGTGCGCCCGGACTATCTGCTGGGGCACTCCGTCGGAGAGCTGGCCGCCGCGTATGTGGCCGGCCTCTGGTCGCTGGAGGACGCCGCCAAGGTGGTCGCGGCCCGTGGCCGCCTCATGGGCGCGCTGCCCCCGGGCGGCACGATGGTGGCCCTGGCCGTACCGGAGGACCAGGTACGGCCGTTCCTGACCGACCGGGTCGCCCTCGCGGCCGTGAACGGACCGTCGTCGGTCGTGGTGTCCGGGGACGAGGACGCGGTGAGCGGTGTGGCCGACGCACTGGCCGCCCGTGGGGTGAAGACGCGGTGGCTCCGGGTCAGCCACGCCTTCCACTCGCCGCTGATGGACGACATGCTCACCGCGTTCGCCGAGGTGCTCGGCACCGTGGACTTCCGCACCCCGCGGATACCGGTGGTATCCAACCTCACGGGTTCGGTGGCGGGGGAGGAGCTGTGCTCTCCCGCGTACTGGGTGCGGCAGGTGCGTGAGACGGTGCGGTTCTCCGACGGGCTGGACCGGCTGCGCGAGCTCGGCACCGGCACCTTCCTCGAACTCGGACCGGACGGCACCCTCACCGCCCTGGCACAGGCCCAGATCACCGGAGCCGACGCCGAGTTCATCCCCACCCTGCGCGCCGACCGGCCCGAGCCGGTCACGGTCACCACCGCCCTCGCCCAGCTGCACACCCACGGCGTGGAGCTGGACTGGGCCGCCGTCTTCCCCGGCGCCCGGCGGGTCGAGCTGCCGACCTACGCCTTCCAGCGCGCCCGCTTCTGGCTGGAGCCCTCCCGTACCCCCGGGGACGCGGCCGGTCTCGGGCTCGGCGCGCTGGACCATCCGCTGGTCGGTGCGACGGTGCCACTTCCCGACGCGGACGGTGTCCTCCTCACCGGCCGTATCTCCGCCGACGCGCACTCCTGGCCGACCGGTCGGCGGGGCCTGGGCGTGCCCCTGTTCCCGGCGACCGGCTTCCTGGAGCTGGTGCTCCAGGCGGGGCTGCAGTTCGACTGCCGTACGGTGGACGAACTCACCCTCCACGAGCCACTTGTCCTCCCCGAACGGGGCGGGGCCGAGGTGCAGGTGTCCGTCCGGGACGCGGACGAGTCCGGCCGCCGCCCGGTCACCGTCTACTGCCGCCGGGACGAGCGGTGGGTCCGCCACGCCACCGCCGTCCTCGGCGCGCACCGGCCGCCCGCGACGGCGCCGCACACCGAGACCTGGCCGCCCACCGGCGCTCGTCCGCTGGAGTCCACCGGGACACCGGCGTGGCGCCGCGACGACGAGATCTACCTCGACATCGAGCTGCCGGAGATGTCCGGGTCCGAGGCCGGGCGGTGGACCCTGCACCCCGCCCTGCTCGACCGGGCCCTGTGCGCGGAGGCGCTGGCCGGGCTGGTCACCGAGCCCGAGCGGACCCATCTGCCGTTCTCCTGGACGGGGGTCACCCTGCACACGGAGGGTGCCACCCGACTGCGGGTCACCCTCGCGCCCCTCGGCCCGGACACGGTCTCCCTCCAGGTGACCGACGCCGCCGGTGCGCCCGTGCTGTCGGTGGACTCGCTGGTGCTGCGCCCGGTGTCCGGGCAGCGGCTGCGGCAGGCCAACGCGTCACTGTTCAGGACGGCGTGGACGGTGTGCGCTCCGCCGTACGAACCGGACCTCGGCCTCGTCCGGTGGGGGCTCGTCGGCGACCCGAAGGGCTGGAAACCGGACACGCTCGGCGCGCCGGTCGCGGTGTATCCGGACCTGGCGGCCATCGAGGACGTGCCGGACGTCGTGCTCCTCCCCTGCGTGTCCGAGGGCGCGACGGCGTCCGAGGTGGCCCTCCGCGCCACCGACGCCGTACGGACGTGGCTGTCCGAGGAGCGCTTCACCGCCTCGCGGCTGGTGCTGGTGACCCGGCGCGCGCTCGCCGTGGCGGGCGGCGAGGAGGTCGAGGACCTGGCCGCGGCCGCGGTGTGGTCGCTGGTCGAGGGCAGCCAGGCGGCCCACGCGGGACGGCTGACACTCGTCGACACCGATGCGTCCGATCTGCGGCTGCTGCCCGCCGCGGTGGCCGTGGGGAAGGGCCGGATCGCGGTCCGGGCGTCGGCGCTGCTGGTGCCCGATCTGGCCGCGGTGGCGGTCACCGAGCAGAACCCGCCCGCCTGGGATGCGGGCACGGTGCTGGTGACCGGCGGGTCGGCCATGGACGTGGCCCGGCACCTGATCGTCGAGCGAGGCGTGAACGACGTGGTCCTGGCCGGGGACGGCGACACAGCCGCGGACGGCGACATGGCCGGGAGCGGCCACGCAGCCCGGAACCGCGACGCGGCCGGGAACGGCGACATGGCCGAGCTGGAAGCCCTCGGCGCGACCGTCCGGCTCGCCCCGTGCGATCCGGCGGACCGTCAGGCGCTGGCAGAGCTGCTGGAGACGATTCCGCGCCTGCGGAGCGTGGTGCACACCGTGGCCGAGGACCCGGAGCGGACCCCGGCCCACGCGCTCTCCCCGGAAGCCCTGCGGGCACGGCTGCGGTCGGAGCTGGAGGCGGCCTGGAATCTGCACATGGCCACGCGGGACCTGGAGCTGGACCGCTTTGTGCTGCTCACCTCCGCCGACGGGACACCGGGCCCCGCGTACGCCGACGCGCTGGCCGCATACCGGAGGGCCCTTGGACTGCCCGCGGTCTCCGTCTCCACCGACCTGGGCCTCGCCCTGTTCGACGTGGCATGCGCCGGGCCCGGGGAGGCGGTCCGGGTCACCACCGCGACACCGGCCCCGGCACGCACCGAACCGGCCCGGCAGCCGGTCGATCAACCCGTGGCGGCCGAGGCATCCGCGGCCACGCTGCTGGAGCGGCTGGCCGGGCGGTCGGAGGACGAGCAGGAGGAGATCCTGCTGGAGCTCGTCCGCGACCAGGTCGCGATGGTCCTCGGCCATCCGGACGCCGCCATGGTCGACCCGGACCGGGGTTTCGTCGATATGGGCTTCGACTCGGTGGCGGCCGTGAAACTGCGCAACCAGCTGGCCCGCGCCACTCGGCTGGGACTGCCCGCCAGCCTCACCTTCGACCATCCCACGGCCGTCGAACTCGCCCGCCATCTGCGCGCCGAAATGCTGCCCGACGACGCGGCGGCCGCCATTCTCGTCCTCGAAGAGCTCAACAAACTCGACGAGTCGATCCTCGACCTCGATCCGTCAAGCGCGGCGCGGGTGCGGATCTCGACCCTGCTCCAGGATCTGTCCGCGAAGTGGATCGAGCGGACGGATCATCCCTGACCACACATCCCTGACCACACATCCATGACCACATACGAGCGGATAGACCACACCGCATCGTGCCTGACGCACCATCCGCCCCTGAGGCACAAACGAGGGAGTCAACAGTGAGCGAGACCGTGCCCCTTCCCGGGACCGTGAAGGCCGAACGGCGTTGTCCGTACGACCCCCCGGAGAACCACCGCCGCCTGCGGGACGCGGGTGAGCTGGGCAAACTGGAGCTGCCCGGCGGCCTGGTGATGTGGTTCCTGACCAAGCACGACGACATCAGGGCCATGCTGGCGGACTCCCGCTTCAGCGGCGCCAGGGTGCCGTTCCCGGCGATGAGCCCGGAGATACCGGCGGGCTTCTTCTTCTCCATGGACCCACCGGACCACACCCGCTACCGCCGCACGCTCACCGCCGAGTTCTCGGTGCGCGGTGCGCGCGAACTGACCGGCCGGATCGAGCGGCTGGCCGACCAGCACCTCGACGCGATGGAGGCGATGGGCACCAGCGCCGATCTCGTGGCGGCCTATGCCAACCCGGTGCCCGCGATGGTGATCTCCGAGATTCTCGGCGTGCCGTACACCTACCACCAGAAGTTCGACCACGAGGTACGCACGCTCAGGGAGACCGGCGGCGACGACCAGGCCGTCGGCGCGATGGCGACCGCGTGGTGGGACGAGATGCGGGGATTCGTCCGCGCCAAACGGGCCGAGCCCGCGGACGACATGATCAGCAGGCTGCTGCACGGCGAGGTCGAGGGCGGGGCGCTGACCGACGAGGAGGTGGTCGGCATCGCCATGACCATCATTTTCGCCGGTCATGAACCGGTGGAGAACCTGATCGGCCTCGGTATGCTGGCGCTGTTCGAGGACCGTGAGAAGCTGACCCGGTTGCGTGAGAACCCCGACCTGCTCGACGACGCCGTGGAGGAGTTCCTCCGCTACTTCCCCGTCAACAACTTCGGCACCGTGCGCACCGCCACCGAGGACGCCGTGATCAACGGTCATCCCATCGCGAAGGGCGAGATGGTGGCCGGTCTGGTGTCCACCGCCAATCGGGACCCCGAGCGCTTCGCCGACCCCGACCGCCTCGCCCTCGACCGGCCGCACACGTCCCATCTCGCGTTCGGACACGGTGTGCACCAGTGCCTGGGCCAGCAGCTGGCGCGGGTGGAGCTGAAGGTGCTCCTGCAGCGGTTGCTCGCCAGGTTCCCCGGCCTGCGTCTGGCGGTGGCCCCGGAGGAGATCCGGTACCGGGAGAACACCTCGTTCTACGGTGTCCATGAGCTGCCGGTGACCTGGGCGGCCGAGTAAGCCCGGCCGGTGGCCGGAAGGCCAGGGGCGGGCGGCGGTGGCCGGCGCGCAGGGGAAGAGGCCGCGTACGCCGACGCCGGACCTCAGGCGCCGAGCCGGCCACCGGTCAGCCGTGCGAGCGGGCTGCGACGCCGGGCGGCGCGCCTGCGCAGGACCACCGCGGTGGCGCCCGCCGCGGCGGCTCCCGCGCCGGCGACGGCTGCCTGGACCTTCCGCGCCTTGAGCGCGACCCAGGCCGAACCGGCCGCCGCGGCCGCCTTCTTGGGGGCCTCGGCCGCCACGGTACGACCGGTGGCCACGGCCTTCTCAGCAGCCACATGGGCCTTGTCGGCGGCGACATGAGCGGTGTGCGCGGCCGTCGTCGCGGCGCTCGCGGCGGCGGTCTTCGCCGTGGTCTCCGCCTCACTCGCGGTGTCCTTGGCCTTTGCCGTTGCCTCCTTGGCCTTGGTGGTGGTGGCCTTCGCGTGAGCGTTGGCGCTCCTGACACTGGTGTGTGCGTTCTTCTTCTCGGTCATGTCCACCGCGTTACCACTCGGCCCGGCAGCAAACCCGGGGCGCGGGGCCGTCGGCGCGGCGGGGCGCCCCTTGGCTCATCCGGTGCCCGTGCCGCGCCGCTGCTGAATCAGCACGAAACCTCCGGCCAGGGCGACCAGACAGACGCCGACGATGACTCCCACGGCGGGCCACGGGGACCCGTCGTCCGACGTCGCCGCCTTGGAGGGCGACTTGCCGTCAGAGTTCGGCGCCCGGCTCTCCGGGTGCGGGGAGGCCGAGGGTGAGGCGGACGGGGTGGCGGGTTCGAGCTTCAGCGGCCGGGCGGGATACCGCGGCTCCGACTCGAACGTCAGTGTCACGTTCTTCGCCAGGGTGTGCGAGTCGGAGGCGCTCACCGCGGTGTGAGCCAGGGCGGGGGAGGCCGTGGCGAGGACGAGCGCCGACGCGGCGATGGCCAGGGCGCCGAACCGCGGCGCCCGCGGACGGGACGGCAGATGATGTGCGTTCACGGTAGCTCTCCTCCTCATGGGGGACACCCGGCCCTCCGCACCCGAACACCGGGTGCGTTCATCACGTGCGCCACACTTCCGATACGTACGGCCCGGACACGATGTTCACCGTGTCCGGGCAGGGAAACCACCGGCCCGGGGAAGGAGGAAGTTCCGGCGGGTGGTCAGCTGGTGGCCATGTCGAGGGCGGTTCCGTACAGCCGGGACACCTGGATCCTGATCACCACCCGCCGGTCCGCCACCAACTGCTCCAGGAAGGCCGCTTCCTCGCGCGGATCGGCGAAGCCGGGCGTCATGGAGAGCAGTTCGCGCCCGACCGCGTCCCCGGGGACTGCCGTCACCTCCGATACCTCCGCTTCGCCCTCGGCGACGGCGAACGACCAGCCGTCCGGCGCGCCCACATGCACGGCGGCATGGGGATCGCGCCGCAGCTGACGCACCTTGAGCCGGTCGGCGGTGGAGGAGATGCGCAGCACCCGCTCCTCCGGACTCCAGTGGTGGATCACGGTCGACAGATGGGGATGGCCGCTGCGCCTGACCGTGGCGAGCACCCCGAACCGCTGGTCCCGCAGCATCAGCGACAGCTCGTCCTCGGTGAGCACCCGGGGCGCGGGTCCGGCTCCCGGTTTCGTTCCTGCGTCGTTCGTCGGGCTGGTGGTCTCGGTCGTCGCCATGAGGGCGCACCTTTCGTTCGGAAGGGGGGAAGAGGAGGTCAGATGGTGGTGACGGGCGCGGCGGGCGGGTTGGCCTTCCGCGGCGCGGCGGGGCGCTTCGGCGCGGGCCCTCGCAGCACGGTGAACGCCACGGCGAAGGCCGTCACGATGAGCCCCGCTCCGACGGCGAAGGCCAGGTGGTAGCCGCCGGTCAGCGCCTCGGCCCGGCCCTTGCCCCGGGTGAGCAGCGCGTCGGTGCGGCCGGCCGCCAGGGTGGACAGCACCGCGACGCCCAGCGCCATGCCGATCTGCTGCGTGGTGTTGAACAGCCCGGAGACGAGCCCGGCCTCGTCCGCCTTCGCATCGGACATCCCGAGGCTGGTCAGCGCGGGGAGGGCCAGTCCGAAGCCGGCGGCGAGCAGCATGACCGGGAGGAGGTCGGGGAGGTACCGGGCGTGCACCGGGACGCGGACGAGGAGTCCGAGGACCCCGGCCAGCAGCGTCAGCCCGGCCAGCAACACCGCGCGGTCGCCGAGGCGGGCGCTGAGCCGCGCGGAGACGCCGAGTGACACGGCACCGATGGCGAGGGCGGCCGGGAGCATGGCCAAGCCGGTCCTGGTGGCACCGTATCCCAGCACATTCCGCAGATAGAGGGCGACGAGGATCTGGAACGAGAAGAGCGCGGCCACCATCAGGACCTGGACCAGGTTGGCCCCAGCGACACCGCGCGACCGCAGGATCCGCAGGGGCATCAGCGGGGTCCGGGCGGTGGCCTGGCGGACCAGGAACAGGGCGAGCAGGAGGAGCGAGACGGCGCCGAGGCCGAGCGTGTGCGCCGCCGTCCATCCGTAGTCCGCCACCTTGACGACGGTGTAGATGCCCAGCATCAGCCCGGCCGTGACGAGCAGGGCGCCGAGGACGTCGGCGCCGGCCGCGAGACCGGGCCCGCGGTCGGCGGGCAGGACGGATATGGCAACCGCGAGCGTCAGCAGTCCGATCGGCAGATTGATCAGGAAGATCCAGTGCCAGCTGAGCGCGTCGGTGAGAAGGCCCCCGAGCACCTGGCCGATCGAGGCTCCGGCGGCGCCGGTGAAGCTGAACACGGCGATCGCCTTTGCGCGTTCGGCGGGTTCGGTGAAGAGGGTGACGAGAATGCCCAGGCTGACCGCGGACGCCAGCGCGCTGCCGACCCCCTGCAGAAACCGGGCGGCGATCAGTGCCGCGGGGGAGGTGGCCACGGCCGCCAGCAGCGAGGCCGCGGTGAACACCGCGGTGCCGGCCAGGAACATCCGCTTGCGGCCGATGAGATCGCCGATTCGGCCCGCGAGCAGCAGCAGACCGCCGAACGCGATCAGATAGGCGTTGACGACCCAGCTCAGCCCGGCGGGGGAGAACCGCAGATCACTCTGGATGGCGGGCATGGCCACGGTCACGATGCTGCCGTCGAGGATGACCATCAACATCCCGGTGGCGATGACCCCGAGGGCCAGTTGGCGTGATCGGGGGACGCGGGAAGAGGGCGGGGCGGACTCGGACGCGGTGGCGGACATGCGGTCACTCCTGTCGGTAGACGCGACAGGAGTGACCGTAGCAGATGGTTTTGTTGCAGACTATTTGTTTCGGCTCTACTTGTGGCTCGGCTCGTGGCTCGGCTCGTGGCTCAGCCCGTGGCTCCAGGTGTGGCGTGGCTCCGGCTGCGGTTGCTACTTCTCGCTCTGGCGCGCCCGTCGGGCCGGGCGGGGGCTCTCGGCGGGTGCGGCCAGATGCCCCTCCGTCAGCCGGGTCAAGGCCCGTAGCAGGGCGGCGCGTTGGGTCTCGGGGAGCGTCTGCAGCGCCTCCCGGTGGACGCGGTCCACGATGCTCTGGCTCTGCTTGGCGATCCGCGCGCCCTCCTCGGTCACCGCGATGATCCGGGCCCGGCGATCCCGGGTCGAGGCGCGCCGCTCCGCGAGACCCGCCTTCTCCAGTGCGTCCACCGTCACCACCATCGTGGTCTTGTCCATGTCGCCGATCTCGGCGAGCTGTGCCTGGGTGCGCTCTTCCTCCAGGGCGTGGACCAGTACGCAGTGCATCCGTGCCGTCAGTCCGATCTCGGCGAGTGCGGCCGACATTTGGGTGCGCAGGACGTGGCTGGTGTGGTCGAGGAGGAAGGACAGGTCCGGTTCGTTCTGGGTGGGCGCCATCGCGGTCATGTGGCCCAGGATAAGCAATTCGATCCGTACTGGATTATCCGGAACCGTCCATCCCCGGCGGTGTCAGCCGTTGCGGTAGAGGGTGGTGAGCAGCTCGATCGCGGTTTGGGTGGCGGGATGCGGGTCGTCCCGCCACCAGGCGAGACGCACCGCGATCGGCTCGGCGTCGCGGACCGGCCGGTAGGCGATTCCGGGCCTCGGGTACTGGTTGGCGGTGGACTCCGCCGTCATGCCGACGCAGCGGCCCGCGGAGATCACCGTGAGCCAGTCCTCCACGTCGTGGGTCTCCTCCGTGGCCGGACGGGAGTCGGGTGGCCACAGCTCCGCGGTGGTGGTGCCGGTCCGCCGGTCGACCAGCAGGGTGCGTCCGCTGAGGTCGGCCAGCCGGACCGAGCGGCGCCTGGCGAGGGGGTCGTCGGCGGCCACGGCACACAGCCGTCGCTCCAGCCCCACGATCGCGGAGTCGAAGCGGCGCTCGTCGAGGGGTCTGCGCACGACGGCCAGGTCACAGACGCCCTCCGCCAGCCCGGCGGTCGCGGAATGCACACGGACGAGGTGCAGATCCGTCTCGGGGTACGCCTGGGCCCAGCGGCGCTGGAAGGCGGGGGTGTGGCGGCCGAGCGCGGACCAGGCGTAGCCGATCCGCAGATGTGCGTGGCCCGATATGGCCTCCCGGATCAGGCCGTCCACCTCGGCCAGCACCCGCCGGGCGTGTGCCACCACGCGCAGCCCGGTGCCCGTCGGGGTCACCTCGCGAGAGGTCCGCCGCAACAGCCGTGTCCCCAGGGCGCGTTCGAGCGAGGCCAGGGTCCGCGAGACGGCGGCCTGGGAGACTCCGAGCGCGATGGCGGCGTCGGTGAAGGTGCCCTCGTCGACGATCGCCACGAGGCAGCGCAGTTGCCGCAGCTCCACATCCATGCGTCCAGCGTATAGATAAGACACCGAACGCATTATGCGCATGTGTGGGTCCGGCGCACGATCGACGCATGCGACCAGCTCCCGCGTCACGTATCGCCGCCGCACGATCGACGGGAACCGCACACCGGATCCCACCGACCCCCGCCTCCGACCCGGGCCCCGGCCTGGATGCGGACCTGGGGCCGAGCACGAGCCCGAGCCCGAGCCCGGACCCGGACCCGGATCAGCAGCCGACCGGGCGGCGGTTCGCCGGTGTGGCCACGATGATCGGCAGCGGACTGTCCAACCAGACCGGCGCCGCGATCGGCTCCCACGCCTTCCCCGTCCTCGGCCCGGTCGGGGTCGTCGCCGTCCGCCAGTACGTGGCCGCGATCGTCCTGCTGACCGTCGGCAGGCCCCGGCTGCGGAGCTTCACCTGGTGGCAGTGGCGGCCGGTGATGGGGCTTGCCGTGGTGTTCGGCACCATGAACCTCTCCCTGTACACCGCCATCGACCGCATCGGCCTCGGGCTGGCGGTGACCCTGGAGTTCCTCGGCCCGCTGTGCATCGCGCTGGCCACCTCACGGCGCCGGGCGGACGCGTGCTGTGCGCTGATCGCGGCGGCCGCCGTGGTGACACTGATGCGCCCACGGCCCTCGGCCGACTACCTGGGCATGGGCCTCGGGCTGCTGGCCGCCGTGTGCTGGGCGTCGTACATCCTGCTCAACCGCACCGTGGGCCGACGGGTCCCCGGCGCCCAGGGGTCGGCGGCGGCCGCGGGGCTCTCCGCCCTGATGTTCCTGCCGGTCGGGATCGCCGTCGCCGTCCATCAGCCGCCGACCGCGAGCGCCGTGGCGTACGCCGTCACCGCGGGCGTCCTCTCCTCGGCCGTGCCGTACCTCGCGGACCTGTTCACCCTGCGCCGGGTGCCCGCCCAGGCGTTCGGACTCTTCATGAGCGTCAACCCCGTCCTCGCCGCCCTGGTCGGCTGGGTCGGCCTCGGGCAGAACCTGGGCTGGACGGAGTGGACGAGCATAGGCGCCATCGTCGCGGCCAACACACTGAGCATCCTCACCCGGCGCGGCTGAAGGACCGCCTACCGCCGCGGACGGCCGGTGCGCCACACCGCTGACGGTTCCGTCCCGGCGGGCACGACGCCACCGCTCACCGCGCGGTGCTCGGATGTGGGGTGGAGGCTCATGTCCACCCGGGGTGGACCTGTGGGTTGACGTGTGCGGCGGGGGCTCCGGCCGAGCATGGCGGCATGGATATCAACGACTGGCTGATCGATATCGCCCTCGTGGGCATCGTGCTGCTGCAACTGCGTGGCCGACGGTTGACGGCGAAGGCGCTGCTGCTCCCGGTGGCGCTGGTGGCATGGGCGGCGACGAAGTACCTGCACGAGATCCCGACGTCGGGCAACGATCTCGTGCTGATCGTGGCCACGACGCTGATCGGGCTCGCTCTGGGCGCGGGGGCCGGGATGCTGACCCGGGTGTACCACAACGACGCCGGTGAGGTCATCGCGCGCGCCACGGCCATGGCGGCCGTGCTGTGGGTGGTGGGCTGCGGCTTCCGCATGGCCTTCCAGCTGTTCGCCACGCAGGGGGGCGACGAGGCGATCGGCCGCTTCTCGACCGACTACCACCTTGATCCGACGGCCTGGGCCCCGGCGATTCTCCTGATGGCGCTCGCCGAGGTGATCGCCCGCACCGCCATCGTGGCCTGGCGTGCGCGGGAGGTGCTCCTCGGGGCGTCGGACCGGGGCCGGCTGGGCGTTCGGTGAGCGACGGGCCACGGTGTGCGCGGTGGCCCCCGGGACTGGGCAGGTCATGGGCGCGGCATGCTGGTCGGATGAGTACTGGTGAACTCCGGTCGGGCCCCGGCGGACCGTCCGGCCGGTTGGATGTCAATGAGCCGACCGCGGAATGGGCCGTGGGCCTGCTCGCCTTGGGCGGCTTGATGTACGGGGCGGTGCAGGCGACACATCCCGGCCTCGACGCCCGCGGCCTCGTCGCGCTGGTGGCCACCGTGGGCCTGGGTCTGGGCTGGGTCGGCTGGCTGGTGGGGCTGCGGAGAGACCGGCCGACGGTCGGTGTGTGCTCGGTGGCTCTGGTGGCGGTCTGCGGCGGGGTGGCGGGGGCGTCGGCCTCCTTCGGCGCCGTGGTCGTGGGGGTGGCGGCGATGTGTGCCGTCATGCTGGTGGGGCTGCTCCCCGCCACGGCCCTGGCCGGCCTCGGCTTCGCGGCCACCGCCGTCGCCCTCGCCATCGACGGGCAGGACGTCACGAAGCTCGCCGCCGTGGGGGTGGGCGCGCTGTTCGGCCTGCTGCTGGGCGTCGTACGCCGCCAGCGCCGGGACCGGCTGCGATCCGAGGCCGAGCTGGCGGTGGCGTGGGAACGCGGCGCCGTCGAGCACGAGCGCGCGGAGCTGTTCGCCGAGCGCAACCGGATCGCGCGGGAGGTGCACGATGTGCTGGCCCACACGCTGTCGGCGCTGTCGGTGCAGATCACCGCTCTTGATTCCATCGTCGAGGACGGCGCCGGCACCGACGAGGTGCGGGCCGCGATCGGCAGGTCCCGCCGCCTGGTCGTGGAGGGCCTGGACGAGACCCGCCGGGCGGTGCGGGCGCTGCGCGAGGAGCCGGTCGCCCTCGACGAACAGCTCACCGCCCTCGCCGCGGACGAAGGCGCCGACTTCCGGATCGCCGGTTCCGTACGGCCGCTGCCACCGGCGGCCGGAATGGCCCTGCTGCGGGTCGTCCAGGAAGCGCTCACCAACACGCGCAAGCACGCACCGGGCGCCGCCGTCACCGTCACCTTGGCCTTCGGTGAAGCGTCCACCCGTCTGACGGTCACCAATGAGGCGACGGTACGATCTGGCGTCGATCCGGCCGGAGAGCTTGCCGGGACCGGCGGTGGCTTCGGCCTCACGGGCATGCGCGAGCGTGTGGAACTGCTCGGCGGCACACTCGACGCGGGTCCCAAGGACGCGGGTCCCGAAGGCGCGGGTCCCGAGGACGCGGGTCCCGAGGACGCAGGTCCCGAAGACGCGGGTCCCAAGGGCGCGGCTCCCCAAGCCGGTGGCTGGAGTGTGGAAGCGGAGGTCCCGGCGTGAAGGTGGTCATCGTGGACGACCAGACCATCGTCCGCGACGGACTGGTCACCATCTGCGAGCGGCTGCCCGATGTCGAGGTGGTCGCCGCCGTCGGCGACGGTCGGCAGGCCCTGGCCGCGGTCGCCGAGCATTCCCCGGACGTGGTGCTGATGGATCTGCGCATGCCGCACATGGACGGCATCGAAGCCACACGGCACATCACCATGGACCATCCCGGGACGCATGTCGTCGTGCTGACCACCTTCGTCGACGATGAATCCATCAACGCGGCGCTCACCGCCGGAGCCCTGGGCTACCTCACCAAGGAAGCCGGGCGCGAGGACGTCGATCGGGCGCTGCGGGCGGCCGCCCGCGGGCAGGCCCTTCTGGACCCCGCCGTACACGCCCGCCTCGTCGCGCTCGCCCGGCAGCAGCCCACCGCCGGATCGCGGGAGCTGCCCGCCGGGCTGACCGCACGCGAGGCCGAAGTGCTCCTCTGCATGGCCAAGGGCCTGTCCAACCGCGAGATCGCCCGATCGCTGTTCGTCAGCGAGGCCACCGTCAAAACCCACGTCAACCGCGTCTTCGCCAAGACCGGCAGCCGTGACCGGGGCCAGGCCATCGCCTACGCGCACCGGCACGGACTCGGTTGAGGCACGCCCAGGACGACACCGCTCAGCCGGCGGTTTCGAGCAGCGCCTCCGCCTCGGCGACCACCTCTGCCAGCGCGGCGGGCTCCGGCCGCAGCCCTGCCACGATCGTGTCGATACCGCGCAGACCCGCCCGCTGGAGGAGGCGCTTCTCGTTGGTGGCCCATTCACCGCGCGCCGCCAGCACCGCGTGCGCCGTCTGCAGGGCGGCGGTCGCCAACGCCCCCGCCACCTCGGTGGCCTGGCCACGTCCGACGTACGAGGCCGAGGCGTACCGCAGTGTCAGCGCCGCGCGCCCGCGCCACACCGGAGGCGCCGCCTCGCGCAGCGCCTCCGGGTACTCGGGGCGGGGCAGGGTGCCCCGCAGCACCTGGTTGAGGGCGAGTTCGGCCACCACCAGATAGCTGGGGATGCCCGCGAGGTGGAACATCAGCGGCTCCCAGTGGAAGCGGCCCTGCCGCGACTCGGCGAGTTCGTGTTCCACCAACTCCAGGTCGCGGTAGTGGACGTCCACGCGCCGTCCGTCGATCGTCAGCCAGGCGCCCCCGTTGAACACACCACCGCCCCACTCGCCGAGCTCGGAGACCTCGCCGGCCCAGCCGACGGCCCGCAGGTCGGCCGGGTCGAAGCCGCCCCGGTAGTACACGGCCAGGTCCCAGTCGCTCTCCGGGGTGTGGGTGCCTTGCGCACGCGAGCCCCCGAGGGTGACGGCGCGTACGGCGGGCAGGGCGGCGAGTCGCTCGGCGACCTCGTCGAGAAACGTGGCGTCGGTCAGGTCGGTCATACGGATCCGATCGTGTGAAGTGGATGACGGGTGCTGCGGGCACAACGATCGGACGCCGGAGCACAGGCTCGGACGGCGTTCACGCGGATCGCGATCGGTGCGCCGGGTCATCACTTCATGAGCCGACCTTACCGCCCCCGCCGGGACCCGGGCCCGCCGCGCCGGAAGACCGACGGAGGGCGGGCGGACCACCGACGGTTGGCGGGCGGACCACCGACGGTTGGTGGCCGGACCACCGACGGACGGCGGGCGGGCGGCCCGGGCCAGGGGCGGTTCAGCCCTTCACCAGGCCCAGGCGGAACAGGCTCTCCGCGGTGTCGACGATGGTCGTCACCGGATCGCGCGGGGTCCAGCCGAAGGTGGCACGCGCCTTCTCGTTCCGCAGGACCGGTACCTTCTCCGCCTGCCCGGCCGCTTCCCGCAGCGCCGGATCGGCGCCGGCGGCCTCCCGTAGCTCTTCGTCGCTCACCTCATGCATCGGTACCCGGGCGGCGCGCTCTCCGAGGTGCTCGGCCAGTATCCGAGCGATCCACAGGAAGCTGACGGCCCGTTCGCCGCTGGCGAGGAAGCGCTGCCCGGCCGCGGCGGGGTGGGTCATGGCCCGCAGATGGAGGTCGGCCACATCGCGCACGTCCACCATGCCGAAGTGCATTCGAGGGGCGGCCTCCATCGCCCCTTCCAGCATCGCCTTCACGAGCTCCGTCGAGGCGGAGAGCCGGGGGCCGAGCGCCGGACCGAAGATGCCGCTCGGGTTGATCACCGCCAGTTCGAGGCCGTCCCCCTCCTTCGCCACGAAATCCCAGGCGGCCAGCTCCGCGATGGTCTTGGACCGGATGTAGGGCGGGTTGTCGTCCGCGGGGTCGGTCCAGTCGCTCTCGTCGTAGGTGTCACCGTCCTTGGAGCTGTATCCCACCGCGGCGAACGAGGACGTCATCACGACCCTGCGCACACCGTGGTCCCGTGCGGCCCGCAGCACCCGCAGGGTGCCGTCCCGTGCGGGGACGATCAGCTCGTCCGCGTTTTCCGGCTGGACGGAGGGGAACGGCGACGCGACATGCAGAACGTGGGTGCACCCGGCCACCGCGTCGTCCCAGCCGTCGTCCGCCGTCAGGTCGGCGCCGACGATGTCGAGCCGCCCGCCCGGCTCGACACCGGAGGCCGCGACGGCCGACCGGACGCTCGCGGCGGCGCTCGCCGCCCGGCCGTGCGAACGGACCGTGGTGCGCACCCGATGGCCGCTCCGCAGCAGGCCACTGATCACATGGGTGCCGACATAGCCATTGCCTCCGGTCACCAGGACGAGTTCGCCACCACCAGGGTCGGTGTCAGCGGACACGGGGACAGTGTTGCCTTCCATGAATTCCTTTGCATCCTTTCCGAAACGCACTGCTCACAGCGCGTCGATAACGCCCGTGATCTCGTCGATCGCCCGGTGCTCCGCATCGGTGTCGGCGCGCTCCCGCGCGTCCCACATCTCCGCCTTGAGCCGCAGATAGCGCAGACGGACCGCCATGAGCGCCATCTCCCGCTCCAGGCGCTCCGCATTGCGCCGGAAGAGGTCGCGCAGGGGCGCGGCGCCCTGCGCGCCCTCGTCGAGGTGGCTGAGGTAGGCACGCATGTCCTGCACGCTCATGCCGGTCGATCGCAGACACCCCAGCGCCTTGATCGTCTCCACCACGGTGGGGTGGTAGCGCCGGTGGCCACTGTCCCGGTCGCGGTCCACCGCGGGGATCAGGCCGATCTTCTCGTAGTAGCGCAGTGTCGGCTCCGAGAGGCCGCTCAGTCTCGACACCTGCTGGATGGTCATCGGGGAGCCTCGGACCTCTGTCCCTGTCGTTGTCATATGACGAGCATCCGACACTTGAAGCGCTTGAGGTCAAGTGCGATCGACAGGCCGTGCCGAAACTGCCGGGCCGGTGGGCTACCGGGACGTCCCGGGCGTGGCGACGCCGGACGCCGGCGTGGGCGCGCCGGGGCGCCGTCCGGGCGTGGCGATGGGGATGTCGCGCATCAGGAGCAGCCCCCCGAGGGCGAGGAGCCCGGCGGCGCTTCCGCTCCAGGCGATGGTGGAGCCGATGGCCGGCGCGGTGGGCGCGGCCGTGCCGGAGTGGCCGATCAGGGACTGTGCGCAGGCCAGGCCGACCGCGCCGCCGAGCTGCTTGGTGAGCGCGGAGCCCGCGGTGGCGGTGCCCATGTCGGCGCGCGGGACGGAGTTCTGGGTGGCGATGGTGAGCCCGCCCATGGCCGGTCCGGTGCCGAGCCCGATGAGCAGCAGCAGGACGGACGTCAGCGCGAGCGGCGTCGTGGCCCTCAGCGCGACGAAGGCGGCGGTGCCGGCGGTGAGCAGCCCCGCTCCGGTCAGCAGGACCGGCTTGACGTGCCCGCTGCGCAGCACGGCGGCCGCGGTGAGCCGGTTGCCGAGGGTCATGCCGATGAGCAGGGGGAGCAGCAGCAGACCGGAGGCGGTGGCCGAATGGCCGCGGATGTGCTGGAAGTACAGCGGCAGGAAGATCCCCACCGGCAGGGCGGCGACCTGGAAGAAGAAACCGGCGGTCAGCAGGGCCGTGTAGGTGCGGTGCCGGAACAGCCGCAGGGGCAGGACGGGGACGGTGGCCCGCCGCTCGACCGGTACGAGCGACGCGAGCAGCGCCAGACCGCCGAGCAGACAGCCCATGACGGCCGGGTCCGTCCAGGCGGGGGCGTGTCCGGCGGTCGCGTTGCCTTTGAGGCTGAGGCCGGTCAGCGCCAGGGAGAGCCCGGCGGCGAGGAGGAGGATCCCCGCCGCGTCGAGCCGGCCGGACGGCGGGGCGGCGGGACGGCGGTCGGGCAGGGCCAGGGCGATGACGGCGATGGCGGCCAGCCCGAGGGGGAGGTTGAGCCAGAACGCCCAGCGCCAGCCGACGTGATCGGCGAGCAGCCCACCGAGGAGCGGGCCGCCGACCATGCCCGTGATCATCATGGTGGCCATCGCCGTCTGCATCCGGATCAGGCCCTGGGGGCGGGAGGGTGGGTGGAGGTCGCGGACCAGCGCCATGCCGAGGGTCAGCAGGGCTCCGGCGCCCAGGCCCTGGAGCGCGCGGGAGAGGACCAGCGCCGGCATGGCGGCGGACAGGCCGCAGGCGACGGAGCCGATCAGGAAGACGATGAGCCCGCCGATCAGTAACCGGCGGCGGCCGTAGAGGTCGGAGAAGCGGCCGTAGACCGGCACGCTGACGGAGGAGGTCAGCAGATAGGCGGTGACGAGCCAGACGTACCAGGCGTCCCCTCCGCCGATCCGCTCGACGATGCGGGGCAGCGCGGTGCCGACCACGGTGCCGTCCAGCATGGCCAGGAAGGCACAGCCCAGCAGGGCGAGGGTGACCAGGGTCCGGCGACGGGGCGGGAGTTCGGCGTACGTGTCGGGTCCGGTCACCTGGCCTCCCCGGGTGCCGCGAGCGCGCCGTTCAGGAAGAGGTCCACGACTTCCTCGGTGGTCAGCGGCTCGGGGGCACCCAGCCGCCCGGCCGACATCAGCGTCAGCTGGAAGGCGTCCGCGAGCCGTTCCGGGGCGAGCCGCAGACTGTCCCGGTCGGGCTCGAAGAGCGCGGCCAGCGCCGCGCGCGGCCGGGCCAGGCTCGCCTCGCGGTCCGGGAGGCGCCCGTCCTTATCGGGCTTGGGGGCGACACGTTCCAGCCGCCCGGCCGCCGCGAGCGCCCCGGCGACCGCGCCGATGCGCGCCATGTGCCCGCGCACCACATCGGCCGCCTCGGCGAGCCGGTCGGCCAGCGGCTGGTCCAGGGCGATCGACTCCAGATGGGCCACGGTGTCATCGGGCCGCACGGCCTCGGCCATACAGGCCGCGAGCAGGGCGTCCTTGTCCTCGAAGACGCGGAAGATCGTGCCTTCCCCGATGCCCGCGGCCCGGGCGATCTTCGCCGTCGTCACGGAGGCACCGTATTCGACGACCAGGGGCAGCGCGGCGGCGACGATCATCGCGCGGCGCTGGTCGGGATCCATGGCCGGCGCACGGCGCCGGGGCGGGGTGGAGGGGTTCTCTGGCATGCCGGTACCGTACGGAGTGAGTACTCACTCCGTCAATGCGTTACGACGAGTCACCAGGGGAGCGCGGGGCCCGACCACTTGGCCCCGCCCTGCTCGTCCGCCCCGGCCCGATCACACGAGCCGCCACAGATGGTCGTCGGTTCCGTTGTCGTCGTACTGCACCACCTGGGCGCTGTTGGCGGTGGACATGCCGTCGACGCCCAGCACCTTCTGGCTGTTCTTGTTGAGGACGCGGAACCATCCGTCGCCGTTGTCCACCTTCCTCCAGAGGTGATCGGCCGTGCCGTTGTCCTCGTACTGGACGACGATGGCGCTGTTGGCGGTCGACATCCGGTCGACGCCCAGGACCTTGCCGCTGTGGCCGTTGCGGATCAGGAACCAGCCGTCGCCCCGGTCGATCCACTGCCAGGCGTGGTCTCCCGTCGGCGTGTTGTCGTACTGCACCACACGGGCGCTGTTGGCCGTGGACATCTGGTCGACCGCCAGCACCTTGCCGCTGTGCTTGTTCCGCAGACGGCGGAAGGGCGGCTCCGGGGTCCAAGCCCGGCCGTCCGGCGTGGCCGTCGGAAAGCAGGTGACGCGCAGCCGGGCCGCGCCCATGGGGATGAGGGTGACCGTCTCGGCCGGTGTGTCGGCACGGGCCGGGCTCTGCTGCAGCGGGGTGACCACCTGCTCGTCGTCGGAGACCCACTCGGGGATGCGACGCGCCTGGGCGGTCATGCGGACCGGGGTGCCCTCGTGAGTGAAGGGATTGGCGGCGAGCGGACCGTCGTCGCGGGTGAGGACGGGAAGGGCTCCGGGGGCGAGGCCGTAGTTCCACGGCGTGGTGGCGTGCACTTCGTACTCGGGGAAGGTGTCGGTGCCGGCGTAGCGCACGAAGTCCTCGCCGATGCGCAGGGAGTACGTCAGCGGGCCGTGGTCGACACTGACCGCGCCGTGCTGGGCGGACCAGGTCCGCAGGGTGGTGCGCTGCGGCAGGCGGATCGTCACCACATCGCCGTCCGTCCAGCTCCGGTCGACCTTGACGAAGGCCGGACCGCCGCGCGCGGCCACCGCCCGGCCGTTGACCTCGATACGGGGGTTCTCGCACCAGCCGGGGATGCGCAGATGGAGCGGGAAGGCCACCTTCTCGCGGGTGGCCAGGGTGAGCCTGATGGTCTCGTCGAACGGATAGTCGGTGTCCTCGGTGAAGGTGACCGCCGTACCGCCGGCCACCTTCGCGCTCACCTGGCACGCGGCGTAGAGGGAGGCGGCGAGCCCCTTGTCGGGAGTGGCCAGCCACAGCTCCTCGGCGAAGTACGGCCAGCCCATGCCGTAGTTGTGCGGACAGCAGCGGTACTGGTCGACGCCCGGCTGGTACGACTGCATCGCGAAGCCGTTCTGGAACTGCCCCTGGGACTTCACCGCGTTGTTCAGATCGATGCTGTTCGCGCTGGTGATGTAGTGGGTGCCGGTGCCCTGGGGGTCGAGGGCGGCGGGCAGCATGTTGAAGGCCAGGTCCTCGCAGCGGTCCGCCCAGACCGGGTCGCCGGTGACCCGGGTCAGCAGCTCATGGCTGGCCATGAACTCGACGATGCCACAGGTCTCGAACCCCTGCCGGGGGTCCGCGAAACCGGGGCGGTAGTTCTCGTCGCCGGCGATGCCACCGCCCGGGAACTGGCCGTACGCACCGAGCACCGACGCATAGGTGCGGTAGGTCGCCTGTCTGAGCTCGGCGGAGCCGGTCAGCTGCGCGTACTGGGCGGGCTCGCGGAAGCCCTGGGCGATATTGACGTTGTGCGGGCTCGGGAGGTTGTCGACCCAATTGGCGCCGTACGTATGCATCTTGTGGACGAGGTCGAGGAGAAATGCCTCGCCGGTGCGGCGGTACAGCCACATCGCGGTGTCGAGCCCGTCGCCCCAGCGGTAGGAGACCCAGCTGGAGTCGAAGGCGCCCGGCCCCTGCGCGTTCATGAAGCTCAGGAAGCGGGTCAGGAAGGGGATCACGCGCTGGTCGCCGGTGAACTCCTCATGGGTGCGCAGGGCCATGAGGAGGGGGAGGTACGGCCAGAAGTCGGGGCCACCGTTCAGCTTTGTCCGCAGGGAGCGCGGCCCGAAGAAGCCGTCGCTCTGCTGGGTGGCGAGGATGGCGTCGATCCATTTGCGGGAGTTCGCGAGCGCTGCCTGGTCACGGGTGGCCACGGCCAGCGGGACATAGCCACGCAGCCAGTAGGGCACCTCCTCCCAGCCGTCCTGGTCCGGGTGGGTCCAGCCGGTGGCATCGAAGTCGAGGAAGTGCGAGCGCTCCTCGTACCGGCCGCAGAGTCCATGGAGTTGGAGACGGAGCTGCTCGGCCAGCCATCCGCGCGGGGTGACGCTCCCGGACGGGAGCCGGTCGAGGGCGTCGGCCAGCGGGGCCCTCGGCCGCCGGGCCGGGGATGCCGAGGATGCCACGGCGGCCGGGGCCAGGTGGGCGGCGAGCGCGGGGGTGCCGAGGGTGAGGGCGCTGGTGCGGAGGAAGCGACGTCGGTCGAGGGGCATCGTGCGGCTCCTGTCGGTGGGGTGCCGAGGAAGTGCCGAGGAAGTGCCGGGGGATGGTCAAGGACGACACGTCGTGCCTGACATCGTTGTCGGGCATCACAGCACGCCACCGGCGCCCTGTCCAGGTGCATGACAGGTCGGGGCGTGACAAGTGACTCAGTGCGACACGTACGACCGCCCTGCGCCGGTGGGGCTCTATGCTGAGGGTGATGTCCGCACCCCAGGGCCCCACCTTCCGTGAGCTCGTCGTCCAGGCGCTGTCGTCCGTCGAGCACGGCTACGACCTGCTGGCCCCGAAGTTCGACCACACCGGATATCGGACCCCCGCTTCGGTGCTGGACTCGGTGACCGACGCTCTGCGCGGGCTCGGGCCCTTCGACAGCGGCCTCGACGTGTGCTGCGGAACCGGCGCGGGCATGGGTGTGCTGCGGCAGGTGTGCCGGGAGCGGATCACTGGCGTCGACTTCAGCGTCGGCATGCTGGCCGCGGGACGGGCCCGTGCGCCGATGGCGCCGGACGCCCCGCACACGGGTTGGGTACGCGCCGACGTACGCGCCCTTCCGTTCGGGCCGGTCTTCGACCTGGCGGTGAGCTTCGGGGCGTTCGGCCACTTCCTGCCGCGGGAGCTGCCTGGGCTCTTCACCCAGGTCCACTCCGTACTCCGCCCGGGCGGCCGGTTCGCCTTCCCGATCGGGGCACCGGCCCGTCCGGGATCCCGGCACTACTGGGAGCTCCTGGCGTTCGACACCGCGATGCGGGTGCGCAACGCGGTCTGGCGGCCGCGCTTTGTGATGTACTACCGGACCTTCCGGCTCGCGGAGGTGCGGGAAGAGCTGCTCCGGGCCGGGTTCGAGGTCGAACTGCGGGCGCTGGAGGAGCTCGGCCGGCGGGCGGACGGCAGCCCTCGCTGCCGACTGGTGGTGGCCACCCGGCCGGTCTGAGCGGGACTGTTGGCCACCGGCCGAAGCGAGCGAGACCCACGCGTACGCGGCGATCGCGGATCCATGGCGGCAACCCCAGCGCCGGTGGCGGCGACCTGAGGCTGACAACGTGTCAGCCACTCAAGGGAGTTCACAGTGCGCTCATTCCTCGCGCGCCTGGCCACCGTGCTGGCCGCTCTGGCCGCGCTGGTCGCCGCGCCCGGTGCCGCGACGGCCGCCCCGTCGCGGGTCGCCGACGACTGGAACCCGCCCGCCAACCTGGTGCAGCCGCTCGGCGAAGTGTGGAACCACGTCGAGTCGACCTACCCGGACCTCTACGGCTTCCGCAACTACGGCTGGGACCAGGTCATGGCCAACAGGGGAAGCGTCAACTACTGCGTCCGCTGGGAGTCCGACGCCCCCGTCAGCGCCGCGCTGCGCGACCGGATCCACGCCGCGGTGAAGCAGCAGTACGCCAAGTGGATGGCGGCCATGGTGGAGAACGGCAAGGGACACAACGCCTGGCCCTACACCAATGTCCCCGTCAACATCGTCGGCTGGGCCGTGAAGAACCGCTCCACACTCCAGTGGACCGACAACTCGGTCGACATCTACGCCGGGAACCTCGACGGCGGCGGCGCCCCGCAGTGCTCCCCCGACTGCGGACGCTTCTTCCACCAGGACGGTAACTACTCGCGCTGCCCGGGCGGTGCGGCCCGCCACTACGACCAGTCGCTGTGGCTGACGAAGGGCTTCCAGGGCGGCGCCGGTGGGGACTGGGGTCAGCGTGTGGGGCAGGAGTACTTCACCGGTGCGCTGAACCAGGACAACATCCACATCTACCTGCATGAAGTCGGCCACACCTTCGGCCTCGACGACTTCTACGACTGGACCCCGACCGGGCAGTGCTGCTTCCTCATGAAGGCGGGAAGCGCCACGCGGATCACGGAGTTCGACACGTGGATGCTCCGTGACTTCTGGCGCCATCTGAAGAGCCGCTACGGCCTCTGAGCGGGACGGTGTCCGCACCCGCCCACCGTGCCCCTGGTCCTGTCAGCCGAGCCGTACCGTGCCTTCGGCGAGGCCCCTGCCCTGCCGGGCCGGTCAGCACATGGGGCACCGGCCGCAAGTCATCGGCGACCGGGCTCGGTTGGCAGACCAGGGCGAGCCGGCCCGGGGAGCGGCGCAGCGACCACCACGCAGGGTCGGCGTTCGCCTGCCACATCCACTGCCCGCCAGGCTCCGCCCGGGTGAACTCGTCGCCACTGGCGGGCGCGGCTCGACCCCGCCGGCCGGGTCCCGTCCATCGTGACCACCGGCTCGGGCCCCACCCGGGCCAACGGCGCCACCGGCTGACCGGGCCGGCGCCGATATCGGCGTGACCTGCCCTCAGGCGGCGTCGTAGCGGGGGAGGGCCAGCGCCGAGTGCGCGTGCCGGCCCGCGCTGTTGAGCACGGGGGACGGGTCGCGCAGCGCCTCGTTGCGCCGGGCCAGGTCCTCGGGGGTACGGGGAGACAGACCCGCGCTCCCCTCGGTGGCGAGTGCCTGGTTCATCTCCACGAATGACCGCAGGGTGCGCTCGTACCTCTCGTAGGCGTCGGCGTGGCCGGGGCTTGTGGCCAGCTCGCCGGCGAGGACGTACGCGCCGACCAGTGCCAGGCTCGAGCCCTGGCCGGAGAAGAACGACGGGGCGTAGGCGGCGTCGCCGACCAGGGCGACCCGGCCGGTGGACCACCGTGGCATATGGATCTGGCTGACCACGTCGAAGAAGAGGTCGTCGCTGGCGTGCAGGGCGGCGACCATGCGCGGGATCTCCCATGCGTACCCGGCGAACGTCCCGGCCACGAGGTCGCGCTGGGCGGCGGGGTCGCGGAAGGCGTCGAGGGGCGGGTCGGGGCGCAGGAAGCTGAGGAAGGCGTGGACGCGGTCGCCGTCGCGGGGTGCGTAGAGGACGGCGGTCCTGCCCGGTACGTTCCAGGTCAGACCCTCGTGGGCGAGCCCCAGATGGTTGGGCATGGTGAATCCGGCGAAGCTGTGGCCGAGATAGCGGTGGTAGGGCTCCTCGGGGCCGAAGACCAGGCCCCTGGTGTGCGAGTGGATGCCGTCGGCGCCGATGACCAGGTCGAAGGTGCGCCGGGCTCCGCCGCGGAAGGTCACGTCCACACCGCCGTCATGGTCGTGGAGGGTGGCGATGGAGTCGTTGAAGAGGAGTTCGACATCGTCGCGGATCGCGCCGTAGAGGATCTCGGCCAGCTCTCCGCGGGGGATTTCGAGGTCATGGCCTTCCTCGCCGCCGGAGAGGGCTTCGGGCCGGAGGTCGGCGATCGGACGGCCTTCCGCGTCGACGAAGGAGATCCGGCGGACGCCGACGTGGGCGTCCCGGAGCCGGGGGAGCACCCCCATGCGCCGGACGGCCTCGACCGCGGTGCCGCGGATGTCGATGGGGTAGCCGCCACCGCGTAGGGCGGCAGCTTTCTCGACGAGGGTGACCGCGAAGCCGTACCGGTGGAGCCAGTAGGCCAGCGCGGGACCGGCGATGCTGGCGCCGGAGACCAGGGCCGTGCGCTTCGGCGCGGTGTTCATGGCGCCCATGGGCACTCCTCTCCGGCCCTCCTGCGGGGAAGGCCTGGCGCATACCTAACTCAGGTATCCTTTTTGGTGGCGTAAATGGGCCCCAGGCGTGGGCGCGATGGGTTGACTATATACCTAACTTAGGTAGATGTGGAGGGCGGGATGGCCGCCGAGGAACCGGAGGCCGAGCAGGGCGGCGAAGGCGGACACGACCTGCTGGCCATGCTGCCCCGCCTGACGCAGCTCAGCGCTGCCGTGAACCGGGGCCGCCTGACCGAGCGCGCCATGGAGGCCGCCGGTGTATCCGTGGACCGGCCCGCGATGTCGGTGCTGGTCATCCTGCATGTGGCGGGCGGTCCTCTGCGGGTGGGGGAGATCGCCTCACGGATGCAGGTCGTCGGGCCCCATGTGACCCGGCAGGTGAACGAGCTGGCGCGGCGCGGACTGGTCCACCGGGTCGCCGATCCGGACGATCAGCGCGCTCGGCTCATCGAGCCGACCACCGAGGGAGCTGCGGCGACCGACCGCTATATGCGGACCGTCCTCGGATGTTTCGGCGACGCCCTCGCCGGCTGGAGCCCGCACGACCGCGAGGTCTTCGGCCGGCTTCTGGCCCGCTTCGTCGACGACCTCACTGCCCATCTGGACTCCTTCGACGACGATCGGCCCGCATGAGTTACCGGGGCCGGTCCGCACTGCCCGCACGGTCGCTGCCCGCACGGCCCGGAGGGGGCAGGGCAGGGCGCAGGTAGTCGTCGAGGGCCGCCTGGTCGTGGGTGCGGATGGCGATGTGCCCGTCGGGGCGGACCAGGACGTACTCGCCCTCGGTGGCGGCGTACGCCCGCGGCGGTGAGGCCGGTCGGACCGGCGCCCACGACCAGCACGTCGCAGTCGGCGGCGGGGGCGATGGTGTCCATGGTGGCGCTCCAGGTGTCGGGACGGCGCGGGGTCGCGGAGGGCACGAGAACCCCTTGCGTACGTTGTACGCCTAAGAGTACAGCGTACGCTAGCGTACGATTGCTGCCCATGGTGAACTGGGAGAAGGCCGCGCAACCGGCGAAGGCGGCACGAGCCGCCCTGTCCCACGAGGCCATCGCGACCGCCGCCATCGAGGTGGCGGACGGCCAAGGGCTCGACGCGGTGACCATGCGGAAGGTCGCCGAGCACATCGGCGCGGGTGCCATGTCCCTCTATCGCTATGTCGACAGCCGCGACGACCTGATCACCCTCATGGTCGACCGGGTCAGCGCCGAGGCCATCGCCCCGCCCCCCACCGGCGACTGGCGTGCCGATCTCACCGAAGCCGCCCACCGGATCCGCCAGGTGACCCTGCGCCATCCCTGGCTGGCCCGACACGCTCTCAACGCCGAGGACTTCGGGCCGGGCACGCTGGCGATGACGGAGTCCACCCTGGCCCTTCTGGACGGTCACGGGCTGGACACCGGCGACATGCTCGACGCCTGGCGGACCCTGCTCGCGTTCGTCCAGGGGCATGCCTTCGCCGAGGCCCGCCGGCACGAGGCCGGACAGCGCCGGACCGGCGCGAGCGAGACCGGGGCGAGCGAAACCGGCGCGCCCGGGCCGTCGTTCCTGGACAAGGCCGCCGAGAGCGGTGCGTACCCGCTCTCCACGCGCGCCCTGCGGGAGGCCCCCCGGCCCCCCGATCCGCAGGACGCCTTCGACCGCCGTCTGGGCCATGTGCTCGACGGCCTTGCCCAGGCGTTCTTCGACCGCGACCGGCGGTAGTAGCGGATCCTCTTACCGAGGCGCCCGGCCCGTCTCGACGAGCGCGGCCAGCTTGTCCAGGCTCATCCGGGTGCCCAGCTCGTTGTCGGCCGCCGGTACGGCGTCGGGGAGCCCCTCGTGCAGGATGTGGACGTCCGTGCCGCCGCCCGCCGCGTCGGTGAGCGTGGTCGTGATCGTCATCGTGGTGCGCAGGGCGGGGTCCGTGGTCTCGAACTCGGACACCTCGACCACCTGCTCGTCCGGCACCAGCCGGCTGAAGCGGCCGTGGTAGGTGTCCGTATGGCCGCCCGACTTGCCGGTGCCCGCCGGGTCGTCGTAGATGAGGGAGATGCGGAAGGTCCCGCCTTCGCGGGGGTCGAACTCATGCACCCGGCAGGTCATGCCGTCGGGCACCCGCCAGGCCGCGACCGCGCTCGCGTCCAGGAGCGCCCGGTAGACGGCCGAGCGCGGAGCGTTCACACGTCGGGAGACTCGCGTGGCATACATGCGCCCAACCTAGCGGCCGGGCGCCGGGCACATGAGCCGATTGCCCGGCGCCCGGCCGCTGGGTCGGGTGGCGGCGGAGGTCTTGCGTCCGGTGAGACCTCCGCCGCCGGGACACCCCATCCACGGAGCGTTGTCGAGGGGTGCCGTTCTCGGGGGAGTGCGGATCAGCGCTTGACCTTGCGGGTCGCCCGCAGCCACTCCTTGTTCATTGCGGTGATGGAGAACAGGGGGATGCCCTTGGGGCAGGCCGTGGCGCACTCACCGGTGAGGGTGCAGCCGCCGAAGCCCTCGGCGTCCATCTGGGACACCATGTCCAGCACCCGGGTCTCCCGCTCGGGAGAGCCCTGGGGCAGCACATTGAGGTGGTTGACCTTGGCCGAGGTGAACAGCATCGCCGCACCGTTGGGACAGGCCGCCACGCAGGCGCCGCAGCCGATGCACTCGGCGTGCTCGAACGCGAAGTCCGCGTCCGCCTTGGGCACCGGAGTGGCGTGTGCCTCCGGCGCGGCCCCGGTCGGGGCGGTGATGAAACCACCGGCCTGGATCACCCGGTCGAAGGCGGAGCGGTCCACCACCAGGTCCTTGATGACCGGGAAGGCGGAGGCACGCCACGGCTCGATGTCGATGGTGTCGCCGTCCTGGAAGGACCGCATATGGAGCTGGCAGGTGGTGGTGCGCTCCGGACCGTGGGCGTCACCGTTGATCACCAGGCTGCACGCACCGCAGATGCCCTCGCGGCAGTCGTGGTCGAAGGCCACCGGCTCCTCACCCTTGACGATGAGTTCCTCGTTGAGGATGTCGAGCATCTCCAGGAAGGACATGTCCTGGGAGACACCGTCGAGCTGGTAAGTGGCCATGGCACCGGGTGTGTCGGCGTTCTTCTGGCGCCAGACGCGCAGGGTGAGCTTCATGCGTAGCTCCGCTGAGTGGGGTGGACGTACTCAAAGGTCAGCTGCTCCTTGTGGAGCACGGGGGCGGCGCCGGTGTCGGTGAACTCCCAGGCCGCGGCGTAGGTGAACTCCTCGTCCCGGCGGGCGGCCTCACCATCGGGGGTCTGGGACTCCTCGCGGAAGTGGCCACCGCAGGACTCGGCCCGGTGCAGGGCGTCCAGGCACATCAGCTCGGCCAGCTCCAGATAGTCCACGACCCGGTTGGCCTTCTCCAGCGACTGGTTGAACTCCTCGCCGGTGCCCGGCACCTTGATCCGGCGCCAGAACTCCTCGCGGATCTGCGGGATGCGGTCCAGCGCCTTGCGCAGCCCCTCGTCGGTGCGGGCCATGCCGCAGAACTCCCACACCAGCTCGCCGATCTCGCGGTGGAACGAGTCGGGGGTGCGGTCACCGTCGACGGCCAGCAGCTTGGCCAGCCAGTCCTCGGTCTCCCGCACCGCCTCCACGGCCGCGGGGTGCCCGGCGTCCACCTCTTCCTTGTGCGGGTGGCGGGCCAGATAGTCGTTGATCGTGGACGGCAGGACGAAGTAGCCGTCGGCCAGGCCCTGCATCAGCGCGGAGGCGCCGAGCCGGTTGGCGCCGTGGTCGGAGAAGTTGGCCTCGCCGATCGCGAACAGCCCCGGCACGGTGGTCTGCAGGTCGTAGTCGACCCACAGCCCGCCCATCGTGTAGTGGATCGCGGGGTAGATGCGCATCGGGACCTCGTACGGGTTCTCCGCCGTGATCCGCTCGTACATGTCGAAGAGGTTGCCGTACTTCTCCTCGACCGCCTTGCGGCCCATCCGGGCGATGGCGTCGGCGAAGTCCAGATACACGCCCTGGCCGCCGGGGCCGACGCCGCGGCCCTCGTCACAGACGTTCTTCGCGGCGCGGGAGGCGATGTCGCGCGGCACCAGATTGCCGAACGACGGATAGATCCGCTCCAGGTAGTAGTCGCGCTCGTCCTCGGGGATCTCGGCGGCCGGACGGGTGTCGCCCTTCGCCTTGGGCACCCAGATCCGGCCGTCGTTGCGCAGCGACTCGCTCATCAGGGTCAGCTTGGACTGGTGGTCCCCGGAGCGCGGGATGCAGGTCGGGTGGATCTGGGTGAAGCAGGGGTTGGCGAAGTACGCGCCGCGCCGGTGCGCCCGCCAGATGGCGGTCGCGTTGGAGTTCATGGCGTTCGTCGACAGATAGAAGACGTTGCCGTAGCCGCCGCTGGCCAGCACCACCGCGTCGGCGAAGTACGTGGAGATCTTGCCGGTCACCAGATCGCGGGCGACGATGCCACGCGCCCGCCCGTCGACCACGATCAGGTCCAGCATCTCGGTGCGGGCGTGCATCTCCACATTGCCCGCCGCGATCTGGCGGGACAGCGCCTGATAGGCGCCGAGCAGCAGCTGCTGGCCCGTCTGGCCGCGGGCGTAGAAGGTGCGGGAGACCTGCACACCGCCGAACGAGCGGGTGTCCAGCAGACCGCCGTACTCCCGGGCGAACGGCACGCCCTGGGCAACGCACTGGTCGATGATCTCCACCGAGATCTGCGCCAGGCGGTGGACGTTGGACTCGCGGGCGCGGAAGTCGCCGCCCTTGACGGTGTCGTAGAACAGCCGGTGGATCGAGTCGCCGTCGTTGCGGTAGTTCTTCGCGGCATTGATGCCGCCCTGGGCGGCGATGGAGTGGGCCCGTCGCGGCGAGTCCTGGTAGCAGAACTGCACCACGTGGTAGCCCTGCTCGGCCAGGGTGGCGCCGGCGGCGCCACCGGCCAGGCCGGTGCCCACCACGATGATGGTGTGCTTGCGGCGGTTGGCGGGGTTGACCAGCTTGGCCTGGAAGCGGCGGGTGTCCCAGCGCTCGCTCACCGGCCCGGAGGGCGCCTGCTCGTCCTCGATCGGCTCGCCGACGGTGTACTCGGTGTATTCGCTGTACGAGGTCATGGTCAGCTCACCACTCCGGTCATGACACCGACGGGTATCGAGATGAACCCGGCGGTGAGAAGAATCGCCAGCCCATTGGCAGTGGCCTTGAGGGCACGGTCACGGGTACGGCTGCCCGCGCCGAGGGTCTGCGCGGCGCTCCAGAAGCCGTGCTGGACGTGCATGCCCATGGCCAGCATCGCCACGATGTAGATGACGTTCCCGTACCAGGTGGAGAAGGTGTCCACCACGTTCTGGTACGGGTGGCCCTCCTGGAATCCGCCACTGTGCGTGGTGCCGGTGGTGAGGTCCAGGATGTGCCAGACGATGAACAGGGCCAGGATCACCCCGCCCCAGCGCATGGTCCGAGTGGCATAGCTCGTCCGTGGCTTGGCGTGGACGTAAGCCTGCGGGCGGGCCTTGATGTCACGCTTGCTCAGCTGGTAGGCGGAAACACCGTGCAGGACCACCGCGGCGACCAGGACGATACGGGCGATCCACAGGCCCCACTGATGGTGCAGGACGGGCGCCCCCATGACGCGCAGCCAGTGTCCGTAGCCGTTGAACTCCCCGGGACCGAAGAAGATCTTCATGTTCCCGAGCAGGTGAACGCAGAGGTAACCGATCATGATCAGACCGGTCACGCCCATGACGATCTTCTTGCCGAGCGTCGATTGCCAGAATGTGAGCGCCATGGACGGCCGTCGCTCCGCCCGCGTCGGACGCTGCTCCGGCCGCGTTGTCAATGCCATGGACACGACGGTAGAACCCGGCGGGTCGAAAGGGCCAAGATATGATTCTGATCATCTCGATAGCCGGTACCTATCGAGGGCCGCTCGGATCCGGCCACGCTTGGGCCGACGGTCTCCCCGGCCGTCCTCCGGCCGGGTGAAAACGGTCAGCGGAAGCCCTCGCGGGTGATGCCGATGGCCTGCCGGAGCAGGTCCACGACATCGTGCTCACGGCGTTCGAGAGCCGTCTGCCCGACGACGCGGAAGGCGGCCAGCAAGGTCGCGGCGAGGACCTGGGCCCGCAGGGGAGTGTCCGGTCCGGCGGGGAGGCGCTCCTCGGCGGCCTCGGCGAGATCGCGCTCGGCGGCGGCGTAGGTGGCGACCAGTTCCGGGAGCAGCGCCGGATGCAGCCGCAGGGTCCGGTAGTGCTCCTCCTGCGCCGGGTCGGCGGCGAACTCGGTGCAGTGCTGCTCGGCCGCCCGGATCACCGCCGTCATCAGGGACTCTCCCGCCGGGCGGGCGCGGATCAGCTCGACCAGCCGGACCGTGCGCGCCCGGTCGTGATGCAGCAGCGCCTGTTCCTTGCTGGCGAAGTAATTGGAGAAGGTGCGCCGGGAGACGGTGGCGGCATCGGCGATGGCCTCCACCGTGAGGTGCTCGACGCCGTGCTCGGCGGCGAGGCGCACGGCGGCGTCGTGCAGTGACTGGCGGGTCGCCGCCTTCTTGCGTTCGCGCAGGCCGATAGTCATCGCCGGTGAGCATACGGGATAAGGCCGATTCTTGCCCAATGGGAAACCTTGCGCAATGGGAACGTTTTCTGTGAGGCTGAGCCCGCGCCGCCGATCAACGGACCTCTTGCGGCGCCGAGCCCCGCAGACCTTCCGACGCCAGAGGCACGAGGACCCCCTATGTCCACCCCCCGCCATCAGCCCACCGCCGCCACCTCCCTGGACGCCGAGGAGCTGGGATTCGACCCGGACGCCCTGCGGGCGAAGTACCGGGCCGAGCGTGACCGCCGGATCCGCCGCGACGGCCGGAAGCAGTACCGGCGCATCGCCGGCGACTTCGGCTCCTACGCCCAGGACCCGTACGTGGAACCGGAGTTCACCCGGGAACCACTTCACGACCGGGTCGACGTGCTGATCATCGGGGGCGGCTTCGGCGGTCTGCTGGCCGGTGCGCGGCTGCGGCAGGCCGGTGTGCGGGATATCCGCATGGTCGAACAGGGTGGGGACTTCGGCGGCACCTGGTACTGGAACCGCTATCCGGGTGTCCAGTGCGACATCGAGTCCTACGTCTATCTGCCCCTGCTCGAGGAGATCGGCTACGTACCCCAGTGGCGATACGCGCCGGGCGAGGAGATCAGACAGCACGCACGGGCGATCGGGCGCCACTTCGACCTTTACCGCGATGTCTGCTTCCGGACGCAGGTGACCGAACTCCACTGGGACGACGCCGAGTTGGAGTGGACCGTCCACACCGACCGGGACGACCGCATCCGGGCGCGCCATGTGGTGATCTCCAGCGGAACACTCAGCCGGGCGAAACTCCCCGGCATCCCGGGCATCGAGACCTTCAAGGGCCATACGTTCCACACCAGCCGCTGGGACTACGACTACACCGGCGGTGACGCGAGCGGCGGACTCCACGGACTCGCCGACAAGCGCGTGGCCCTCATCGGCACCGGCGCCACCGCCATCCAGGTCGTGCCCCATCTGGGACGGGACACCGAGCAGCTGTATGTGTTCCAGCGCACGCCGTCCTCGGTCGATGTGCGCGGCAACCGCCCCACCGATCCGGAGTGGGCCGCATCGTTGACGCCCGGCTGGCAGCGGCGCCGCAGGGACAACTTCCTCGCCGTCGTCACCGGCGGCGAGGTGGCCGAGGACCTGGTGAACGACGGCTGGACGAGCACCGCGCGGCTGCAGCAGAAGCTCGTCCCGACCGACAGCTACTTGGGCCTGCCACCCCAGGAGCGCGAACGCCTCTACGAGATCGCCGACTTCCAGAAGATGAACGGGATCCGCGACCGCGTGGACTCCATCGTCGAGAACACCGCGACGGCCGAGGCGCTCAAGCCCTGGTACCGCTACATGTGCAAGCGCCCCACGTTCAGCGACACCTACCTGGACACCTTCAACCGGCCCAATGTCACACTCGTGGACACGGCCGACCACGGGGGTGTCGAGCGCATCACCGAGAACGCCGTCGTGGCCGGCGGCGTCGAGTACGAGGTCGACTGCGTCATCTTCGCCACCGGCTTCGAGGTCGGCGTCTCCGGCGTCACCTCCGGACTCCTCCCGGTGCACGGCCGCGGCGGGCTCACCCTGACCGAAGCCTGGCGCGACGGCCCGAAGACACTCCACGGCTTCTACAGCCACGGCTTCCCCAACCTCTTCCAGCTCGGCCCGCTGCAGAACGCCAGCGCCGTCAACTATGTGCACATCCTCGACGAGCAGGCCATCCATGTCGCCGAGGTGCTCGCCGAGGCGCGCGAGCGCCGGGCCCGGTATGTCGAGCCGACCGCCGAGGCCGAGGCGGCCTGGCGGGCCACCATCCGGGAGAAGGCGGCGGACCTCTACGCCTTCCAGGCCGAGTGCACCCCCGGCTACTACAACAACGAGGGCATGCCCAGGGAGCGCAGCGAGTCCTTCGGCGACGGGCCCATCGCCTTCCACGAGCTGCTCAGGCGCTGGCGCGCGAACGGCGGCATGAACGACGTGCTGGTCGTCTGACACCGATGGATGTCACCCGATGGATATCACCCACTCCCAAGGAGCGACGATGCACCCCAGCCGGTTCGACGGCACCGGCCGCGGCCAGGCCACCAGCGACCGCATGGAGGTGCGCCGCCTCACCAGGGCGAACCGGCTGTGGGGTTCCAACGGCGTCACGTTCGGCCCCGACGGACGGCTGTACGTGGCGCAGTTCCTCGCCGGGCAGATCAGCGCCGTGGACCCCGCCTCGGGTGACGTCGAGGCGGTGGTGCCGCTCGACGGCCCGGTGGAGGCGCCGGACGACCTGGCCTTCGGGGCGGACGGCTCGATGTACATCGCCGATCTGACCCCCGGCCGGGTGTGGCGGCGCAGCCCGGACGGCGCGTACACCCTCGTCTCCGACCAGGTGTCGGTGCCCAACGGCATCACCTGCGTCGGCGACCGCCTCTTCGTCAACGAGATGAAGATGAACGGCCGGCTGATGGAGCTGTTCCCCGGCGGCGGTGACCCCGCGGTGCTGACCGACGGACTGGCCCTGGGCAATGCCATGCAGCTCGGACCCGACGGCTGCCTGTACTACCCGCAGATGATGCGCAACCAGGTCTGGCGGATCCCGCCCGACGGTGGGGTGCCCGAGCTGGTCGCCGAGGAGGTGGACGACCCGGTCGCGGTACGGTTCGACCGGGGCGGTGTGCTCGTCGTCCTGTCCCGTGGCATGGCCGGTCTGGTGACCCGGATCGATCTGAACACCGGGGCCCGGACGGTCGTCGCCAGCGGCATCGTGGGGCTGGACAATGCCGCGTTCGACCACGAGAACCGGATGTTCGTCTCCAGCTTCGCCAGTGGCGGGATCGCGGAGATGCACACGGACGGCAGGACCCGGGTGGTGGTCCCTCAGGGGTTCGACGGGCCGTTCGGCATCACGGTCGACCTCGGTGGCACGGTGTACGCGGCCGACCACTTCCGCCTGGCCAGCCCGGAGGTTTCGGGCTCCGGCTTCGGCTCCGGCGAGGATGAAGACGAGCCCGGTATCGTCACCCACGAGCTGATGTACGCCGTGCACAACGTCACCGCCGACGACGGCCTGCTGCACCTCACCTCACAACTCGGCGATGTGCGCACCCACGACCCCGTCAACAAGACCACGCGGGCACGCGCCACCGGGCTGGACCAGCCCACCGGGATCGCCGTCGCACCGGACGGCTCCCTCGTGGTGGCCGAGACCGGTGCGGGCCGCATCCTGCGCATCGACGACACCGACACCGTGAGCGTGCTCGCCGAGGGACTCGACCACCCCGTGGACGTCGCCATCGACCGCGAAGGGCGCTGCTACGTCAGCGACGACCGACGTGGCGCGGTGCTCCGGCTGGAGGACGGCGTGGCGGTGGTCGTCGCTGACGGGCTCGGCGCGCCGCAGGGCCTGGCCGTGCGCGGGGATGAGCTGTTCACGGTGGAGGTCGCGCACCGGCGGCTGCGGGCGATCTCGCCGGCCACGGGAGCGAGCAGGATCGAAGCCGAGAACCTCGCGGTCGGCCTGCCGCCCGGGATCACGCGCACCGAACCCGAGCCGGTCCCCGGAGTCCCCGGCCGCCCGCGCCAGTTCGCCGGGCTCGCCGTCGCCCCGGACGGAGCTCTCCTCGTAGCGGCCAATGGGGAGGGGAGTGTGCTGCGGCTGAGCGGGCCCGCCGCGTGAGGTTCGCCGCCGGGCGGCCGCGCCGGAGCCGCCGCTCAGGAGAGGTCGACCCACACCTTTCCCGCCGCGGTGTACGCCGCGGTGAACGCCTCCTGGACGTCCTCCAGGGCATAGCCGTCGCTGACCACCGCCCCGAGCCGGGGCGGTGTCGGCGACTCCAGCGCGCTGACGGTCTGTGCGAAGTCCACCGGATGGTCGTAGATCATGCTGCCGATGAGGGTGATCTGCCCCGCCACCAGATCGCGGGGGGAGACCCCGAGAGGGGAGGTGTTCATCCCGATCAGAACGGCGGTGCCGGGTGTGGCGAGCCGTCGCAGCGCCTGCTCGATGACTCCGGGGGCGCCGGAGGTCTCGAAGAGACAGGGGAGGCCGTCCGTGTCCGGTGGCAGGGGCGTGGCACCCAGCGAACACGCGCGGTCGAGCCGGGCCTCGTTGGGCTCCTGGACGAACACCGTCACACCGTGGCCGACCAGCGCCTGACACAGCAGCAGACCCTGGGAACCGGCCCCGATCACCAGGCAGCTCTGCCCCGGCGCGATGCCCGAGCGCCGCATCGCCGCCCGGGCCACGGTCGCGGGTTCCACACAGACCAGGTCCTCCAGGGGCAGCCGCGGGGCGACGGGCCAGACGAACGCGGCCGGCGCCACGACGTAGTCACTCAGCAGACCGGGAACGGTCAGTCCCACGGCGGCCCGGCCGGCGCAGGCCGACGTCCGTCCGGCTCGGCAGGGGGCACACGTCAGACAGCAGTAGTCCGGTTCGATGACCACGTCCTGGCCGGTGTGCAGACCGCTGACCGCACTGCCCAGCTCGACGATCCGCCCCGTGCCCTCGTGGCCCAGGATCCAGGGCAGCCGCGGTGGCCGCCGGTGTCCCGCGTGCACCGCGAGATCGGAGCCGCACAGCCCCGTGCCCCGCATGCGGATGAGCACGTCACCGGGGCCGCAGGACGGCTCCGGCACGGACACCACGGACAGCGCACCGGGCTCCGTCAGCACGGCGGCCCTCAAGGGAACGCCCGCTTTCCGGAAAGACGCGCCGCCAGCATCATGCCAAGAGCGTGCCACACATGATCCGCGCGGCGATAGACCACGCACTGCCGCACCTGACCAAGTCTCATCCGCCGCACATGACCTACGCGTACGCTGTGGACGCGATTGCCATACCGTGAGCAAGGAGTGGAACGGCCATGTCGGACAGCACCCTGGCCCCCGATATAGATCAGGCCCTGTACGCACTTTCCCCCGAGGGGCGGAAACTTCTCTTCACCGAGGCCAAGACGGCCTATGATTTCAGCGACAAGCCGGTGGGCGACGACCGTCTGCAGGCCATCTACGAACTGTTCAAATGGGCCCCGACCTCGGCGAATATCAATCCGCTGCGCATTCTGTACGTGCGTACCGAGGAAGGAAAGCAGCGGCTGCTGACCGGGGTGGCGCAGCCCAACCAGGAGCAGACCGCCTCGGCTCCGGTCACCGCGGTGCTGGCCGCGGACACCCGTTACCCGGAGTATGTGCCGTTCCTCGCGCCGTCCAACCCGCAGTTACAGCAGATGCTGGAGGCCAACCAGGAGCTGCGCGAGTCCCACATGGACTTCAACGCGGTGCTCCAGGCGGGCTACTTCGTGCTGGCCGTCCGCGCCGCGGGGCTCGCCGCCGGGCCGATGAAGGGCTTCAACGCCGCGGCGGTGGACAAGGAGTTCTTCCCCGATGGCCGGTGGCGGTCGATTCTGCTGGTCAACATCGGCTACCCGGGCGCCGAAGCCTACCGGGACCGGCTGCCGCGGCCCTCGTACGAGCAGGCGGTACGGCTGGTCTGACAGCAGTGAGGTGATGTAAGGCGCACACACCCAGGGGATCGGGTCACTTCATACGCGGTGACCTGATCCCTCTTCGCGTCGGGCGGCGATCCCCTCGCCGTGCCGGCCTCGTTCGGCGGCGGTACGCCGAGCCACGTACGTGGGACCCCTCGAGGACCGTCGACTTTCGGCCCAATCGCCGGCCCCCTCCGCTCGTCCACACCGCCCGTACGGTGCCCTCCCGTAGGGACGAGGGCCACACCGAGGCGGCCGAAAAGCGCGGCGTGATCGTTTCGTGATGTACGACTCACTCGCTTGACAGCGCGGCGCACCGGGACCTACGCATAGGACCCGAGAGTGCCCCCATCCGGTGCATGTCGCAGCCCCACGCTGTTTACATGCTGTTGAAACAAAAGACTCCGGCCCGGCTCGTATATTTCCCTCACCCATTCTCTTCCCCGGCGGGACGCCGCGGGCATCGAGGGTGGGCGACGCGCTTGTGCCGCCGAGGAGTTCTGCCTGCTCGTCATGCGCTTTCGCGCGGACATGCCCTATGAGCGGCCGCGCGGATTGAGGAATTTCAGAAAGCTGGGGTGCCTGTGAGCTTGATGGAATGCCACGATGCAACGGCCGACGCCGGTCGGCCGGCGATCGGTTTCCGGAGGGACCACGAAGGCCAGGGAAACGAGGGGGATCGCGGGCCCGGCGGCGGACCCCCCGACCTGGTCGAGCGCGACGACATCCTGGCCGGCCTGGGCGGGCTGCTCGCCGATGCCTCCAGGGGCAAGGGGCAGCTGGCCGTCGTGGACGGGCCGCTGGGCAGTGGCAAGAGCCGGCTGGTGCACGAGTTCCTCGAAACCCTCGAACCGGACGGCGCCTTGGTCCTGAGGGCCACCGCCTCGCTCCGGGAACATCTGCTGCCGTTCGGCGTGGTGACCCAGCTCTTCCACGGCATGACGATCCCGCCGCCCAGCCGGGACCGAGTGCGCGCCCTGCTCACCTCGGCGGTCGAACACACCGGCATCGACGGGGAGTTAGCCGGCGGCGACTGGGAGGTCCACGTCGTCGACGTCTTCCAGAAGCTCACCATGGAGCTGGCCCAGCTGGCCGAGACCACCCCCTTGGTGATCTGGATCGACAACGCCCACTACCTGGACCCGCCCTCCCTGCACTTCCTCGCCGGCATCGTCCCGTGGCTGCACTCCGCCCGCATCCTGGTGCTGCTCACCGACGACCACACGCTGCGGTGGCCGCGCTCGCCCCTGCTGGCCGGACTGCTCTCGCAGAGCCCCAACGCACACCGCATCCCCCTGAGCCCCTTGAGCCGCGGCGCGGTCGACGCCCTGGCCGTCCGGCTGCTCGGACCGCACATCGCCTCCCCGCGGCTGACCGCCGAGCTCCACCGCATCAGCGGCGGCAACCCCCTGGCGGTCCAGGCCCTGATCATCGATCAGCAGGCCGGTGGCGCATGCTATCCGGACGGCTACGGACGGGCCCTGCTCGACCTCGTGACGCACTCCCGGCCGTCGATGCTGTCCGTGGTGCGCGCCCTCGCGGTACTCGGCGGTGCGGCCTCGGTGACCGACGTGGCCCGGCTGGCCGGGGTGGACGCCACGGTGACCAGCTGGGCCCTGCACGCCCTGGTCGGCGCCGGACTGCTCACCAAGGGCCATGCGTTCCGCCATCCGGTGGCCGCCACCGCCGTACTGGACGACATGCCCGCCGACAGCCGGGCCGCACTGCACCGCGCCGCCGCCGAGCTGCTGCATGAGGCCGGTGCGCCCGCGCTGACGGTGGCCGGGCAGTTGATGAGCGCCGGGGACCCCCGTGCCGACTGCGCCACCGAGGTGCTGGTGACGGCCTCCGACGAGGCGCTGGCGGCCGGCGATGTGGGCACCGCGCTCGGCTGCCTGGACCTCGCCCAGCGCACCCGGACCGACGACCCCACCGCGGCGCGCATCCGCGCCCGGCTCAGCCGCCTGGAGTGGCAGCTGAAACCGCAGGTCGCCGTCCGTCATCTCCGTCCCCAGCTACGCGACTTCACCGCGGGCCACCTGGACCGGCAGGATGTCTCCGAGCTGGTGCTCGGTCTGGCCAACGCCGGTGCGCTCACCGAGCTGACCGCCCTACTGGACGCCCTGCGCACCCGCTCCCACCAGGGCGCCGGCTCCGGAACCGAGGACCTGCGCCCCCTGACGAACTGGGCGGCGATGGCGTACCCCCTCCACACCGGGCTGCGGAAACTGGCCCAGTCGGTCGCGGCGGCCACCCCCGAGGCCGCCCCCTGCCACGACCCCTGGCTGCCCTCGGCGGTCACCCTGGCCGACGACCTGATCCGCGGACGCGACGACCAGCTGGTACACCGCGCCGAACTGCTGCTGCGCACCTTCCACCTCGACCACGGCTCACTGTGGAACGCCGAGGCCGGAGCCCTCGCCCTGCGCGCGCTGCTCTCCGCGGGTCGCCCGGACGAGGTCGTGGCCTGGTGCGAAAAGCTCGAGGCCGAGGCCGCCGCCCACCATGCCGTCGCCTGGCAGGGGAAGTTCCTCGCCCTCCGCGCCGAGGCCCATCTGCGGCAGGGAGACCTGATCCGCGCCCACGACCTGGCGGCCCGCGCCATGGCCCTCGTAGCGCCCCAGGGCTGGGGGATCGGCCTGGCCGGGGTGCTGGGCTGCGCCATCCTCGCCGCCACCCGGTCCGGCAGGCTGGAGCAGGCGGAGAAGTACGTGGCTCAGCCGATACCCGAACCGGTCCTGCACAGCCGCCACGGCGCACACTATCTGCACGCCCGGGGCCACTACCGGCTGGCCACCCACCACCCGCAGGCCGCGCTCGCGGACTTCCTCGCCTGCGGCAGATTCGCCGAAACCTGGCACGCGCCCGGCGCCGACGCGGTCTCGTGGCGGACCAGCGCGGCCGAGGCATGGCTGGCACAGGACGACCAGGACCAGGCCAAACGTCTGGTACGGGAACAGATAGCCCGGCTGTTCCCGGGCCCCTCCCGGGCCCGCGGGCTGTGCCTGCGCACCCTGGCGGCGGTCAGCCGGGTCACCCGCCGCCCGCAACTGCTCACCGAGGCCGTCGACATGCTCAAGGACAGCGGCGACGACTACGAACTGGCCCGTGCGCTGATCGACCTCAGCATCGCCTTCAAGGACACCGGGGACCAGCGCAATGCCCGCCGGGTGGCCCACCGCGCCTGGCATCTCGCGAAGCAGACCGGCGCCGAGCACCTGTGCCGGGAGGCCGCTCTCGACCCCATCGCTCCCGAGGCCGAGCTGGCAGCGCAACAGCGCCAGGACGGGCTGTCCGCCCTCACCACGCAGGAGCGCAGGATCGCGCTACTGGCGGCCAAGGGCTACACCAACCGCGAGATCGCCGCCAAGCTCTACATCACCGCGAGCACGGTCGAGCAGCACCTCACCCGGGTGTTCCGTAAAGTCAACGTCAAGCGGCGGCAGGATCTGCCGCATTTCCTCTAGCCTCGTCATTCCAGCAGCCCGGACCTGAACTGACCGACCAGCGCGGTGAGTTCACGGGAGGTGCGGGCCGCGCCGTAGATGTGGTGGTCCGGGCGTACCAGCAGGAACCGCGCCCGCGCCGCTCTCAGCAGCGGCAGATACACCTCGTCGACATCGACGACGGCACCCGCTGCCGCCTCGGCGTCCCCCGCCACCATGTGCACCACAGGTGTGCCGAGCCCGGTGAGGAAGGTGAGCTGAGACTCCTCCAGCGCGGCGGCCGGATCCGCCGACCCCAGCAGCACCGGACCGGTGCCCACCACCTCGTCGAACAGCCCGGTCACGCCCTCGCGCCGCACCCGGCCCTGCGGCATGACCTCCCCGGCCGGCGGCACCGGCGCCGTGCCGATCCCGGTGTACAGCAGACCGGTCCGCAGCGGCGGACCCGCGCCCCGCCGCCTGCCCCGGCCGGTGTCCGCGCTCACGCCCGCGAGCAGCGAGGCGTCCCGGCTCGCGGCGGTGGCGGCGTCGGTCACGCACAGCACCCTGCCCAGCCGTACCGCGGTGTCGATGGCCTCCCGCACATGGTCGACGCGCTCACGCGGATAGCTGTCCAGCAGCCGCTCACCGGCGGCGCCCCGCAGCACCAGGTCCAGTTTCCAGGACAGATTGAGCACATCCCGGATGCCCGCGCACATGCCCTGACCGGTGAACGGTGGCATGAGATGGGCGGCGTCCCCGGCCAGCAGCACCCGCCCGCGCCGCCATTCGTCGGCCCAGGCGGCCTGGAAGCTGTAGACGGTGTGCCGCTGCAGCGTGGCGTTCTCCGGGGTGACATCGAAGCGTTCCAGCAGGCGCCAGGCCGTCTCCGCCCGGTTCAGCTCGGCCACGCTCTCCCCGGGCAGCCGCATGAACTCCCAGCGGCGCCGCCCCGGACCGCTGCCCACCGCCGTCGTCGGCCGGTCCGGATCGCAGTGCTGCACATTGAGCGGGGAGAACACCCGCGGTTCATGGAGCACCACATCGCACAGCAGCCAGTCGAAGGAGAAGCCGAGATCCGTGGTGCGCACCCCGATGTGGTCGCGGACGAAGCTGTTCGCCCCGTCGCAACCCACCACCCAGGAGGCGGCGCACCGCAACCGCCCACCCGCCGTATCGGTCGCCGTGAGCTCGACCCCGGCGCCGTGGTCCACCAGGTCCGTCGCGCCGTAACCGCGCAGCACCCGCAGGTTGGGCAGCCGCTCGGCGCGGGCGCACAGTACCGCCTCCAGCGCCGGCTGGTGGATGGTGGTCGTCTCCGGCCAGCCGTGCGCACCGCGCTCGGCCAGCTCGACCCGCAGCAGGGACCTGCCCTCGGCATTGCGCCAGTCGTAGGCGTCGGCCGGCAGACCGATCTCCGGATACGAGCCGGCCACCCCCAGCGACGCCAGGGTCCGGGCCGTCTCACCGTCGAAGCTGGTCGCCCGGGGCAGCGTGTACGGGTGCTCCCACCGCTCCACGACCAGCACGCGCCAGCCCCGGGTGGCCAGCAGGATGGACAGCACCTGGCCGATGGGTCCGTAGCCGACGATGAGCACGTCTGCTTCCGGCGCATCCGCTTCTGGTGTGTCCGGCTCCGGCGTGTCCGTTTTCGGCGTGTCCGCTTGTGGTGTGTCCGGGCCCGCAGGGCACATCCGCTCTTCCCTCCTCCGGTGCGGTGAACCTATCAGCGGGTGCCGCGCGGCCTACGGAGAGCGGCCGAACCGACCACGGATAAGGGGGGCTTGGCGATCACCAAGTAAGGGGGGATGAGGGGGGTGAATCAGGGGATTCTTCTAGTTTTCCGGTGTGAAGCTGGAGTGGGTGAAGCCGCTGACACATCACCCGCAACCCTGACCGCAGGGAGGGGAGAGGTGCATGCTGCGCGCCGAACTGATCCGCCCGATCCAGGACCTCCTCACCGAGCAGAGCCGCCGCTTCGGCGACAAAACCGCCTACATCGACGCCCGTCGCGCCATCAGTTACCGCGAACTGGAGGTGCGCACCCGCCGCCTCGCCGGCCATCTGGCCGGACTGAGTCTGCTGCCGGGTGACCGTGTGGCCATGTACCTCGGCAATCGCGTCGAGATGGTGGAGAGCTACTTCGCCGTCGTCCGCGCCGGTGGCATCGGCGTCCCGGTCAATCCGCATGTCTCCCAGGCCGAGTTGGAGCATCTGCTCTCCGCCGGCGGCAGCCAGGTCGTCATCACCGACTCCGCCCACCTGCCGCTGCTGCGCCGGTTGTCACCCGGGACGAGCCCGCCGACCGTGCTGGTCGTGGGGGAGGATCCGGTCCCCCCGGGCTGTCTGTCCTACGAACGGTTCGCCACCACCGAGCCGGGCACACCGGCCCGCGACGACCACGGGCTCGACGACATCGCCTGGATGCTCTTCACCTCCGGCACCACCAGCAAGCCCAAGGGCGTGCTCGCCACCCAGCGCAACTGTCTCTGGTCGGTCGCCGCGTCGTACGTACCCGCGCTCGGCCTCACCGCCGAGGACCGCGTGCTCTGGCCGCTGCCCCTGTTCCACAGCCTCTCCCACATCGTGTGCGTGCTGGCCGTGACGGCTGTCGGAGCGACCGCCCGGATCACCGACGGACACTCCGCCGAGGATGTGCTGGAGCAGTGGGGCCAGGAGCGCTCCACGGTCATCGCCGGGGTCCCCACGCTGTACCACTTCCTCGTCCGCGCCTCCAAGGCGCCCGGGTTCACCGCCCCGGAGCTGCGGGTGGGCCTGGTCGGCGGCGCCGTGACCACCGCGGCGCTGCGGCGCTCGGTCGAGGAGGCCTTCGGGGCGCCGCTCATCGACGCGTACGGCAGCACCGAGACCTCGGGTTCGATCGCCATCAACTGGCCGACCGGGGCCCGGGTCGAGGGCTCCTGCGGACTCCCCGTCCCCGGCCTCGCCCTGCGGGTGGTCGACCACCGCACCGGCCTGGACGTGCCCGACGGGACCGAGGGCGAGGTGTGGGTCCGCGGCCCGAACATCATGGCCGGCTACCACAACCAGCCCGAAGCCACCGCCGAGGCGCTACGGGACGGCTGGTTCCACACCGGCGACCTCGCCCGCCGCGACCGGGACGGCTATCTCACGGTCACCGGGCGGCTCAAGGAACTCATCATCCGCGCCGGGGAGAACATCCACCCCGTCGAGGTGGAGGACGTCCTGCGGATGGCACCCGGCGTGGCCGACGCCGCCGTGGTCGGCAAGCCGCACGAGGTGTTCGGCGAAGTCCCCGTGGCCTTCATCGTCCCGGCGCCCGGTGGCTTCGATCCGGCCCAGGCGCTCGCCCTGTGCCGGGAGAGGCTGTCGTACTTCAAGGTCCCCGAGGAGCTGTACGAGATCGCGCGGATCCCGCGCACCACGACCGGAAAGGTCACCCGGCACCGGCTCCTGGACGGCCCGGCACGGCTGCGCGCGGTCGGCAACACCTACCACGACGCGCTCTTCCGCACGAACTGGATCCCCCAGCCGACCGCCTCCCAGCCGACCGCCTCCCAACCCCGGCCCGGTCGGTGGGCCCTGCTCGGACAGCCGGATACGGGGCTCGTCGGCCTGTTGCGGGCCACCGGCATCGAGCCGGTCGAGCACCTCGACACGGATGGGCTGGGGGCGGCGGTGGCCGCCGGAAGCAGCCCCCCGCCTGCCGTGGCCCTGCTAGCGGCTGTTGTGGATACCGCGGCCGACGCCACCGCTCAGGGTTCCGGGCGCGCCACCGCGACGGAGGTGGTTCTGAGGGAAGTCGAGACGTGGCTCGCCTCCGCCGAACTGTCCGATGCGCTGCTGGTGGTGCTGACCCACAGTGCCGTGGCCACCACCACGGGCGAGGACCTGCGGAATCCGGGACAGGCCGCGCTGTGGGGGCTGGTGCGGTCCGTGCAGGCCGCTCATCCCGGCCGTATCGCCATCGTCGACCTCGACGAGCCGGATGACGAGGCGTCTGTCTCCGCCCTGGTGGCCACGGTGGCCTCGGGAGAGCCACAGAGCGCGGTGCGCTCGGGCGTGGTGCTGCTGCCACGGCTCGAACGGGTGGCGCTGGACGCGGGCCTGGGTGTGGGCGTGGGGCCGGATGTGGGCCTGGGCGTGGGCCTGGGCTGGGACGCCGAGCGGGACACCTCCGTGGCCTTCGACCCGCACGGCACCGCGGTCGTCACCGGAGTGGACACCCGGCGCGGCGCCGCCATCGCCCGGCACCTGGTGGCCGGTTACGGTGTCCGCCGACTGCTGCTGATCGCCCCGCCAGGGCAGGGCGGGCGGGCGGCTGAGCTGTGCGCCCAGCTCACCGACGCCGGGGCCGATGTGCGGCTCGTCGAATGCGACCTGGACAACCGCACGAAGCTGAGGCGCGCGCTGGCCAAGGCGGGGAGCTCCTTGAGCGTGGTCGTGCATGCCTGGGAGGCCGTGGACGAGCCGTCCGACGCGCGAGTGGCCGCCGAGGCCAGAACACTCCACGAGCTCACCCGGAACGCCGATCTCACCGCGTTCGTACTGTCCTCCTCGACCAAGGGGCTGCTCGGCGCGGCGGGGGAGACCACCGAGGCGGCCTCCGCCGCCTTCCTCGACGCCTACGCGCAGCATCTGCGCATGCGCGGGATACCGGCCCAGTCCATCGCCTGGGGGCCGTGGGAAGGGGAGACCGACGAGACGACCGGTGCCCTGAACCCGCAGCAGGCGCTCGCGGCGCTGGACGCCGCCCTGGCCGTGGACCAGGCCCAACTCGTCGCCATGAAGCTCGACTCGACGGCCGTGCCCACCGGGACGTCCTCCCCGCTGCTGCGGGACCTGATCGACGTCCCGGCCCGTACCGCCACCGTGGACGAGGCCGCCGCGGTCGCACTGCGGGAGCGGCTCACGGATGCGCACGAAGCCGACCGGGGCCGGCTGCTCACCGACCTCGTCCGCGCACACCTCGCCGACCTGCTGGGCCTCGCCGACAAGGAGGCCGTCGAGCCCGAGCGGGCCTTCACCGACCTCGGCCTGACCTCGATCACCGTGGTGGAGCTGCGCAACCGGCTGAGCGAGGCCACCGGGCTCCGCCTGCCCGCCACCTCCGCCTTCGACCATCCCACACCGCTGGCGTTGGGGGGCATGCTGCGGCGGGAGCTGCTCGGCGGCGGTAGTACGGCAGTGGCATCGGGGCCGCCGACCGCTGCGGTTTCGGCTCCTGCTTCGGCCGCGGGCTCTGGCGCGGGCGACGATCCGATCGCGATTGTGGGGATGGCCTGCCGATTGCCGGGTGGGGTCGGCTCGCCGGAGGAGTTGTGGGAGCTGGTTCTGGCAGGGGGTGAGGGGATCGGGGAATTCCCGGCGGATCGGGGGTGGGATCTGGAGAACCTCTTCGACCCGGATCCGGATCACGCGGGGACGAGCTATGCGCGGCGGGGCGGCTTTCTCTATGACGCCGGGGAGTTCGACGCGGGGTTCTTCGGGATTTCGCCGCGTGAGGCGCTGGCGATGGATCCGCAGCAGAGGTTGCTGCTGGAGACGTCGTGGGAGGCGTTGGAGCGGGCCGGAATCGATCCGGGCTCGTTACGAGGCCAGGACGTGGGCGTCTTCGCCGGGATGATGCATCAGAGCTACGGAGTCGGCTCCACCGAAGGAGCGGACACACCGGCCGGTCTGGAAGGCCACCTGATGACCGGCACCTCGGCGAGCGTGGTGTCGGGTCGGGTGTCGTATGTGCTGGGGTTCGAGGGTCCTGCGGTGACGGTGGATACGGCGTGTTCGTCGTCGTTGGTGGCGTTGCATTTGGCGGCGCAGGCGTTGCGGTCGGGTGAGTGCTCGATGGCGCTGGCCGGTGGGGTGACGGTGATGGCCGGGCCGGACGCCTTCGTGGAGTTCTCCCGTCAGCGTGGGCTTGCAGTCGATGGGCGGTGCAAGTCGTTCGCGGCCGCGGCGGATGGCACGGGGTGGGCCGAGGGTGTGGGTGTGTTGGTGGTGGAGCGGTTGTCGGATGCGGAGCGTCTTGGGCATCGGGCGTTGGCGGTGGTGCGGGGTAGTGCGGTGAATCAGGATGGTGCGTCGAATGGGTTGACGGCGCCGAATGGTCCGTCGCAGCAGCGGGTGATCCGGCGGGCGTTGGCGGTTGCGGGGCTGGTGGCGGCCGATGTGGATGCGGTGGAGGCCCATGGGACGGGTACGCCGTTGGGTGATCCGATCGAGGCGCAGGCGCTGTTGGCGACGTATGGCCAGGATCGGTCTGAGGGGCGTCCGTTGTGGTTGGGTTCGTTGAAGTCGAATATTGGTCATGCGCAGGCGGCTGCGGGTGTGGCTGGTGTGATCAAGATGGTGTTGGCGTTGCGGTATGGGGTGTTGCCGAGGACGTTGCATGTGGATGAGCGGTCGTCGCAGGTGGATTGGTCGGCGGGTGCGGTGGAGCTGCTGGCCGAGGAGCGGGTGTGGCCGGAGGTGGGGCGTCCGCGTCGGGTTGGGGTGTCGGGGTTTGGTGTCAGTGGGACGAACGCGCATGTGATTTTGGAGCAGGCTCCGGACCGGTCGGGGGATGGTGTCCCGATGCCGGAGGTGCCGGGTGGTGTGGTGCCATTGGTGGTGTCGGGGCGTGGTGATGCGGGGTTGCGGGCGCAGGCGCGGCAGTTGCTGGGCTTCGTCGAGGGCCACCCGGGTGTGAGTGTGGTGGAGCTGGGGGCGGCGCTGACGTCCGGTCGGGCAACGTTGTCGGACCGTGCGGTGGTGGTGGCTGGGGACCGGGCTGAGGCGTTGGCGGGGCTGGCGGCGGTGGCGGAGGGCGGCGGGGCAGGCGCGGCGGATGTCCGGGGCCGGGTGGTGTTTGTTTTCCCTGGTCAGGGGGCGCAGTGGGTGGGTATGGGTGCGGAGTTGCTGGAGTCGTGTGGGGTGTTCGCGGAGGCTTTGGGGGAGTGTGCGGGGGTGTTGGATCCGTTGACGGGGTGGTCGTTGGTGGATGTGGTGCGGGGTGTGGGGGTGGGTGGGGTGTCGTTGGATCGGGTGGATGTGGTGCAGCCGGTGTCGTTTGCGGTGATGGTGTCGTTGGCGCGGGTGTGGTTGGCGGCTGGTGTGGTGCCGGGTGGGGTGGTGGGTCATTCGCAGGGGGAGATTGCGGCGGCGTGTGTGGCGGGTGGGTTGTCGTTGGAGGATGCGGCGCGGGTGGTGGTGTTGCGGAGTCGTGCGATCGCGGCGGGGCTATCGGGTCGTGGGGGGATGGTGTCGCTGGCGGTGGGGGAGGACGAGGCTGGGCGGCTGGTTGAGGGGTGGTCGGGCCGGGTGGAGGTGGCGGCGGTGAATGGGCCGTCGTCGGTGGTGGTGGCCGGTGAGGTGGAGGCTCTGCGGGAGCTGGTGGCGGAGTGCGAGGGTGCGGGGGTGCGGGCGCGGTGGGTGGATGTGGATTACGCCTCGCATACAGCACAGGTGGAGGCGGTGGAGGAGGAGCTTGCCCGGTCGTTGGCGCAGATCCGGCCGGTGTCGTCCCGTATTCCGTTCTTCTCGACGGTGGAGGCGGGATGGGTGGATACGGCGCAGTTGGACGCCGGGTACTGGTACCGCAACCTGCGGAGTACCGTCCGGTTCGCGCCGTCCCTCGAGCGTCTGCTGGAGGAGGACTTCCGGGCGTTTGTTGAGGTGAGTGCGCATCCGGTGCTGACGATGAGCATCGAGGCGGCAGCGGAGCAGGCGGACGCCGGGCCGGTCGTGGTGACCGGCACCCTCCGCCGGGACGAGGGTGGCATGCGTCGCGTGCTCACGTCCCTGGGCGAGGCGTACGTACGCGGTGTCCCCGTCGACTGGACCGCGCTGCTCGGCGACATCCCGGCGCATGCCGCGCTGGAGCTGCCGACCTACGCCTTCCAGCACCAGCACTACTGGCTCAAGAGTGGCCACCGATCCGGTGAGGTGACCGCCGTCGGTCTCGCCGGTGCTCAGCACCCCCTGCTGGGCGCATGGGTGGAACTGCCCGACACGGACGGGGTGTTGTTCACCTCCCGACTGTCGCTGAGCACTCACCCATGGCTGGCCGACCACACGGTGGCCGGTGCGGTCGTCCTCCCAGGATCGGCCTTTGTGGAACTGGCGGTACGTGCCGGTGACGAGGTCGGCTGCGGTGTCGTCGACGAATTGCTGATCGAGGCCCCGCTCGTGCTGACGGAGAGCATGAGCGTGCAGCTCCAGGTGGTCGTCGGTGGGGCGGACGACTCCGGCCGGCGACGACTCACCGTCCACTCCCGGCGGCAGGGCAACGGGTCGGACGGGACGGACTGGACCCGACACGCCACGGGCACCCTCGCCGAGACCACCACCGCACCCGATATCGACCTTGCGCTGTGGCCGCCGGCCGGAGCCACACCCGTCGATGTGGACCAGGTGTACGACGACATGGCACAGGGCGGACGGGGCGTCGGTCCGGCATTCCGTGCCCTGCGCTCGGCGTGGACCCGTGGCACCGACATCTTCGCCGAGGTGGAACTGGCCGACGACCAGCACGAGGAAGCGGAGCGCTGCACACTGCACCCCGCACTGCTGGAAGCCGTATGCCACGCCGTCACACACGCCGACACACATGCTGACACTTACGGTGAGGCATTGGCGCTGCCCGTCGCCTACCGCGCGGTGTCGCTGTCCGCGACCGGGGCGACCGCACTCCGTGCCCGGATCAGCCCGGACGGTCACGGGGGTGTGGCGCTGGAGCTGGCGGACTCCGCAGGTCGGGCGGTCGGCTCCGTGGGCTCGGTGATGTCGCGGCCACTCCCCGCCGACGAGCTGCTGTCGGGCGCCGGGACAGATCCGCAGGACGGACTGTTCCAGGTGGAGTGGTGCCCCCTCCCGGTCGCGTCGGCCGCATCCGCCCTCGCCACCTCGGATCCGGCGACGGCGACGGTCACGAGCCCGGCCGAATTGACGACGCTCACCGCCCACGGGAACGTACCGCCCTTCCTCTGCGTGGACTTGGCGGACACCACGCACGGCCTCCGGGCGCTGACCGCGCAGGCGCTGGAATGGGTCCAGGCGTGGCTGGCCGTGCCGGAGACCGATGCGCGGCTGGTCATCGTCACCCGCGAGGTCACCGACCCGATCTGTGCGGCGGTCTGGGGGCTCGTGCGCTCGGCACAGTCGGAGGCCCCGGACCGGCTGGTCCTGGTGGCGATGGACGAGGACGCCGCCTCCGGCGCGCTGCTGCCCGCCGCGCTGGCCACCGGCGAACCGCAGATCGCCATCACCGCCGGGGCGGCATCCGTACCGAGGCTCGTGCGCGCGACGCGGGATGAGGAAGGGCCACGGCGGCCGCTGGACCCGGCGGGTACGGTTCTCGTCACCGGTGGCACGGGTGCACTGGGCCGGCTGTTCGCCCGGCACCTGGTGGCCGAGTACGGCGTGCGCAACCTCCTGCTGGTCAGCCGCCGTGGCGGTGCCGCCGAAGGTATGGCGGAGCTGGAGTCCGAACTGGGCGCGCTGGGCGCGTCCGTACGCACCGTGGCCTGCGACATCGGTGACCGGACCGCGGTGGCGGAGCTGCTGGCCGCGCTTCCCGGCGAGGCTCCCCTGACGGCGGTCGTCCACACCGCCGGGGTCCTGGACGACGGCGTGGTCACCGCCATGACACCCGAACGGCTGGACACCGTCCTGCGCCCCAAGGCGGAGGCGGCCCTCATCCTGCACGAGCTGACGCGCGACATGGACCTCGCGGCGTTCGTGGTGTTCTCCTCGGCCGCGGGCGTCTTCGGCAACCCCGGACAGGCCAACTACGCGGCGGCCAACGCCTTCCTGGACGCACTGGCCCGGCAGCGCGGGGCGGCAGGGCTCCCGGCCACCGCGCTCGCCTGGGGCCACTGGGCGCTCAGCAGCGAGATGACGGCCCATCTCACCGCGGCCGACCTGCGCCAGCACGCCCGGCGCTTCGGGATGACCGCCCTGTCGGAGCAGACCGGTCTGGCGCTGTTCGACGCCGGTCTGCGCAGCGCCGCGCCCGCACTGGTGGCGGCCCGCTTGGACCTCGCGGGCCTGCGCGCCCACGCCACTACCACCCCGGTCGTCCCTCTGCTGCACAAGCTGGTGCCGCCAGGCCGCCGGGTCGTGAGCCGTACGGAATTGCCGCGGACCGACCTCGTACGACGGCTGGAGTCAGCGGACCCCGCCGAACGGGAGCAGATGCTGCTGGACCTGGTCACACGCCATGCCGCCCAGGTGCTCGGGCACTCCTCGGCGGACGGTCTCGCCGCCGCACGTGCCTTCCGGGATCTGGGCTTCGACTCACTGACATCCGTGGAACTGCGCAACCGGCTCAACGCGACCACCGGGCTCCGGCTGCCCTCGACCCTGCTCTACGACCACCCCAGCCCGCGGGCCCTCACCAGCCATCTGCACACCGAATTGCTGGGCTCGCCGAGCACCCCCGCCGCCCCGGCACCTGCGGACAAGGCATCGGACGATGGCATCGCCATCGTGGCGATGAGCTGCCGCTTCCCGGGCGGGGTGAACAGTCCCGAGGACTTCTGGCGCCTGATCAGCGAGGGCGGTGATGCCGTCGGCGACTTCCCGGACGACCGTGGCTGGGATCTGTCGGCGCTCTACGACCGCGACCCGGACCACCCCGGCACCTCCTACGTCCGGCACGGCGCCTTCCTGCCCGATGCCGCCGGGTTCGACGCCGACTTCTTCGGGATCTCACCGCGTGAGGCGCTGGCGATGGATCCGCAGCAGCGGCTGCTGCTGGAGACCTCATGGGAGGTGTTCGAGCGGGCCGGGATCGACCCGACCACGGTGGGCGGCAGCGCCATCGGCGTGTTCACCGGCATGAACACCCAGGACTACGCGATCCGCCTGCGCCACGTTCCGGACGAGGTCGAGGGACACCGGATCACCGGCGTCTCCGCGGCCGTCCTGTCCGGGCGCGTGGCCTACGCCCTGGGCCTGGAGGGTCCCGCGGTGACGGTGGACACGGCGTGTTCGTCGTCGTTGGTGGCGTTGCATCTGGCGGCGCGGGCGTTGCGGTCGGGGGAGTGCTCGATGGCGCTGGCCGGTGGGGTGACGGTGATGGCCGGGCCGGACGCCTTCGTGGACTTCTCCCGCCAGCGCGGACTGTCGGTCGACGGCCGGTGCAAGCCCTTCGCCGCCGCGGCCGATGGCACGGGGTGGGCCGAGGGTGTGGGTGTGCTGCTGCTGGAGCGGCTGTCGGACGCGGAGCGGAACGGCCACCAGGTGCTGGCGGTGGTGCGGGGCAGTGCGATCAACCAGGATGGTGCGTCGAACGGTCTGACGGCGCCGAACGGACCGTCGCAGCAGCGCGTCATCCGGCAGGCACTGGCCAGTGCGGGTGTGTCGGCCGCCGAGGTGGACGTGGTCGAGGCGCACGGCACGGGAACGGCACTGGGCGATCCCATCGAGGCGCAGGCCATCCTCGCCACCTACGGACAGGACCGCGACCGGCCACTGTGGCTGGGCTCGGTGAAGTCCAACATCGGCCATGCCCAAGCCGCCGCGGGTGTGGCCGGTGTGATCAAGACGGTCATGGCGATGCGGCACGGTGTCCTGCCGCGTACGCTGCACGTCGACGCACCCACCCCGGAGGTGGACTGGTCGGCGGGTTCGGTGGAACTGCTGACCGAGGAACGGCCCTGGCCGGAGGCGCAACGCCCGCGCCGGGCCGGAGTGTCCGCGTTCGGCGTCAGCGGCACCAACGCCCATGTGATCGTCGAGCAGGCGCCTGCCACTGCCACCGAGCCCGCCACTGCCACCGCCCCCGAGCCCGTCGCGGCGGACCCGGACGCGCTCCCCGCCATACCGTGGGTGATCTCGGCCAGGAGCGCCGACGCGCTGTTCGGCCAGGCGGCCCGGCTCGCGGACTTCGCCCGCCGGCACACGGAAGTCGACCCGGGCGACATCGCCCACTCGCTCATCACCACACGAGCCGTATTCGACCACCGGGCCGTGGTCGTGGGCGTGGGGCGTGCGGAGTTGCTGAGCGGGCTGGACGCCATCATGGGGCCGAGCGATGGTCCGGTCGCGCGAGGTGTGCCGAGTCCCGGCAGGCTGGCGGTGCTGTTCACCGGACAGGGCAGCCAGTACGGGGGCATGGGCCGGGAGCTGCATGCGCGCTATCCCGTGTTCCGCGAAGCCTTCGACGCGGCCTGTGCGCAACTGGACCGGCATCTGGTCGACGCCGGGCATGTCGCGCACCCCGTCCGGGACGTCGTGTTCGCCGAGCCAGGATCCCCCGAAGCGGAACTGCTCGACCGGACGGTGTACGCCCAGGCGGGGCTGTTCGCGCTGGAGACCGCGCTGTTCCGGCTGTACGCGTCCTGGGGAGTGCGCCCCGACGCCCTCGCCGGCCACTCCGTAGGAGAGCTGACCGCGGCCCATGTGGCGGGCGTGCTGTCACTCGATGACGCCGCCGCGCTGCTGGCCGCGCGCGGGCGGCTGATGCAGGCCCTGCCCGCTGGCGCGATGGTCGCGCTCAACGCTCCCGAGGCCGTGGTGCGGTCTCTGCTGGCCGATGAACCGGGCGCCGTGGACATCGCCGCGGTCAACGGGCCCGCTTCCGTCGTCGTCTCCGGCGACCAGGACGCCGTGGTGGCCGTCGAGCGGAAATGCGCCGCCGAGGGGTACCGGACCAAGCGGCTGCGGGTCAGCCATGCCTTCCACTCCGCGCATATGGACGGCATGCTGGAGGCGTTCCGCGCCGTCGCCGCCGGGCTGTCGTACGCGCCTCCGACGGTGCCCGTCGTCTCCAACGTCACGGGCGACTGGGCCACCCCCGACCAGCTGTGCTCCCCGGACTACTGGGTCGAGCACGCCCGCAGGACCGTCCGTTTCCTCGACGGCGTCAGTGCGCTCCACGCCGGGGACACCACGACGTTCCTGGAACTGGGCCCCGACGGTGTCCTCACCGCCATGGCGCAGGAAGCGCTGGGCGACGGTGCCGACCCGGCCATGTTCGTGGCCACGTTGCACGGCGAACAGGCCGATCCGGTCGCCGCCGTGGCCGCGCTCGCCCGGCTGCACGTCCGTGGCGTTCCGGTCGACTGGACCGCGCTGCTCTCGGGGGCCTCTCGGCGCAGGGTCGACCTGCCGACCTACGCCTTCCAGCACCGGCGGTACTGGCCCGACGCCCCCGTATCGGACGCCACTACGGCAGGTCAGCTGCTTCCCGCACGACGGTTGCCGCCGGAGGAGGCAGTGACCCCGGGCGGCGGCACCACGGCCTTCGCCGAGCGACTGAAGGCCGGCACGGAGGCCGAGGGCCACCTGCTGGCCCTGGATGTGGTGCTGAGCAGCGCGGCCGCGGTGCTGGGACATGACGACGCGTCGACGATCGACGGCGAACGGGCCTTCCAGGAACTCGGCTTCGACTCCCTGAACGTGGTCCGGCTCCGCAACCGCCTGCGCGACCTGACCGGCGCCGAGCTGCCGACCACACTCGCCTTCGACTATCCGACACCGGCCGCGCTCGCGTCGTTCCTGCACGCCCGGCTTCTCGGACGGGACACCGGCCCGACCGGATCGGCATGGGCGGCGAGCGACCCCACGGAGCCCATCGCGATCGTCGGGATGGCGTGCCGGTTGCCGGGCGGCGTGTCCTCGCCGGAGGACCTGTGGGAGCTGGTTACGGCCGGGGGCGAGGGCATCGGGGATTTCCCCGTGGACCGTGGCTGGGATCTGGAGAACCTGTTCGACCCGGACCCGGACCACGCCGGGACCAGTTATGCGCGGCGAGGCGGATTCCTCTACGACGCGGCCGAGTTCGACGCCGACTTCTTCGGGATCTCACCGCGTGAGGCGCTGGCGATGGATCCGCAGCAGCGGCTGCTGCTGGAGACGTCGTGGGAGGCGTTGGAGCGGGCCGGGATCGACCCGGCCTCGCTCCGCGGCCATGACATCGGTGTCTTCGCCGGAATGGTCAACCACGACTACGCCAGCCGCCTCGACACGGCTCCCGACGGCTCCGAGGGTTACCTCATGACCGGCGGCGCGGGAAGTGTGCTGTCGGGTCGGGTGTCGTACGTGCTGGGGTTCGAGGGTCCTGCGGTGACGGTGGATACGGCGTGTTCGTCGTCGTTGGTGGCGTTGCATTTGGCGGCGCAGGCGTTGCGGTCGGGTGAGTGCTCGATGGCGCTGGCCGGTGGGGTGACGGTGATGGCCGGGCCGGACGCCTTCGTGGAGTTCTCCCGTCAGCGTGGGCTCGCCCCGGATGGCCGATCCAAGTCGTTCGCGGCCGCGGCGGATGGCACGGGGTGGGCCGAGGGCGCGGGCGTGCTGCTGGTGGAGCGGCTGTCGGATGCGGAGCGTCTTGGCCATCGGGTGTTGGCGGTGGTGCGGGGCAGTGCGGTGAATCAGGATGGTGCGTCGAATGGGTTGACGGCGCCGAATGGTCCGTCGCAGCAGCGGGTGATCCGGCGGGCGTTGTCGGTTGCGGGGCTGGTGGCGGCCGATGTGGATGCGGTCGAGGCCCATGGGACGGGTACGCCGTTGGGTGATCCGATCGAGGCGCAGGCGGTGTTGGCCACGTATGGCCAGGATCGTGAGCGGCCGCTGCTGATGGGTTCGTTGAAGTCGAATATTGGTCATGCGCAGGCGGCTGCGGGTGTGGCTGGTGTGATCAAGATGGTGTTGGCGCTGCGGCATGGGGTGTTGCCGAGGACGTTGCATGTGGATGAGCCGACCCCGCAGGTGGATTGGTCGGCGGGTGCGGTGGAGTTGTTGACCGGGGAGCGGGCGTGGCCGGAGGTGGGGCGCCCGCGCCGGGCCGGGGTGTCCGCGTTCGGGGTCAGCGGCACCAACGCCCACGTCATCCTGGAACAGCCCTTGGACGTACCCGAGCCCGCCCCCTCTGCTCCGCAGCCGCCCGGTGGTCTGGCGCTTCTTCCGGTGTCCGGGCGAGGCGAGGGCGCGCTGCGTGCTCAGGCGCAGAGGTTGCTGTCCTTCCTGGTTCAGCGGCCGAACCAGGATCTCGGCGAGGTCGCGCTCGCGTTGGGTTGTGGTCGGGCGGGGTTGTCGGATCGTGCGGTGGTGGTGGCGGGGGATCGGGAGGAGGCGTTGGCGGGGTTGGGTGCGGTGGTGCGGGGTGAGTCGTCTGCGGGTGTGGTGTCGGGTTCGGTGGTGCGTGGTCGGTTGGGGGTGTTGTTCGCTGGTCAGGGGTGTCAGCGGGTGGGGATGGGGCGTGGGTTGTATGAGGTGTTCCCCGTGTTCCGGGAGGCTTTTGATGTGGTGTGTGAGGCGTTGGACCGGGAGTTGGGTGCGGGTGGTGTGTCGGGTTCGGTGCGGGAGGTGGTGTTCGGGGATGGGGAGCTGTTGGAGCGGACGGTGTTTGCTCAGGCGGGGTTGTTTGCGGTGGAGGTGGGGTTGTTCCGGTTGGTGGAGTCGTGGGGTGTGGTGGTGGATGTGGTGGGTGGGCATTCGGTGGGTGAGGTGGCGGCGGCGTATGTGGCGGGTGTGGTGTCGTTGGCGGATGCGGCGGTGTTGGTGGCGGCGCGGGGTCGGTTGATGGAGGCGCTGCCGGAGGGCGGTGCGATGGTGGCGGTGGGCGCGGGTGAGGAGGAGGTGCGGCCGCTGCTGGTGGCAGGGGTGGACATAGCGGCAGTGAACGGGCCTGCGGCCGTGGTCCTTTCCGGCGATGAGGAGCCGGTGTTGCGGGTGGCGGAAAAGCTATCGGCGCGGGGGTGTCGGACGAGGCGGCTGGCGGTTTCGCATGCGTTCCACTCGGCCCATATGGAGCCGATGCTGGAGGAGTTCCGGGCAGCGATCGCTGATCTGTCGTTCTCGGCGCCGGTGATCTCCTTGGTGTCGAACGTGACGGGTGCGTTGGCGGATGCGGAGACGGTGTGCTCGCCGGAGTACTGGGTGGAACATGTGCGTTCGGCCGTGCGGTTCTCGGATGGAGTGCGAGCACTCGCCGACTACGGAGTGAGCGCGTATCTGGAGCTCGCGCCGGACGCGGTGTTGTCCGCGATGGTCGGTGACTGTCTGCCGGAAGAGTCGGCGGCCGCGGAGTCCGTGGTGGTGCCGTCCCTGCGGCGGGAGGGCGATGAGGTCCGTGCGCTGTTGTCCGCCGTCGCCCAACTCCATGTGGCAGGCGTACGTATCGACTTCGGCGCCCTGTTCGGCGGTGCCGTTCCGCCCGTCCACCTCCCCGATCTGCCCACGTACGCCTTCCAGCGTGCGCACTACTGGCTCCATGACACCCGGCCCGCCGCTCACCAGAGCCCCGACTCCTCCGACGACACCGACGACGCCCGGTTCTGGGCCGCCGTCGAACGCGAGGACCTGGGCTCGGTGGCCGAGGCGCTGGACCTGGCCGACGGCGAGGACGACCGCGCCGCGCTGGACGCCGTGGGCGGCGCGCTGGGCGTGCTGTCGGACTGGCGACGCAAGCGCGGTGAGAAGTCCGCGGCCGACCGGCTGCGCTACCAGGTCACCTGGAAGCCGCTTCCCGGTGCCGCCTCCGGCGTACCCACCGGCACCTGGCTGGTCGTCCTGCCGTACGGCTGCCGCGACGAGGACTACGCGGCCCAGGTGGCCCCGGCGCTGAATCGCCAGGGTCTGCGCACCACGACGCTACGGCTCGGCGGAGCCGAATCGGCGGACCGCGTCGCCCTCGCCGAGACGCTGCGTGGCGTGCTGGCGGACCATGAGGACATCGGTGGAGTGCTGTCCTTGCTCGCGCTCGACCAGCGCAAACGTCCCGGCTCCGCGACGCTCACCGAGGGTGTCGCGGCCACCTTGGCCCTGGTGCAAGCTCTCGGCGACCTGGGCTCCGGCCACCGTCTGTACTGCGCCACCACAGGCGCGGTGAGTGTCGGAGCGGCGGACCGGCTCAGTGCCCCCGAACAGGCGGCGGTCTGGGGACTCGGCCTGGCCGTGGCGCTGGAGCAGCCGGACCGCTGGGGGGCGCTGGTGGACCTTCCGGACGTGTTCGACGACCGGGCCGCCCGGACCCTGCTCGGCGCGCTGGCCGATCCGGGTGATGAGGACCAGCTCGCGATCCGTGCCACGGGCGCGTTCGTACGACGGATGCGGGGCCATCCACTGCCCGCCGCCGTGGCCAAGCCGGAGTGGCGGCCGCGTGGCACCATCCTGGTCACCGGCGGTACGGAGGGTCTGGGCCGACACGCCGCGCGCTGGCTGGCCGGTGCCGGTGCCGAACACCTGGTGCTGACCGTCGGGACCGATCCGCAGGCGCCGGATCCGGAGGCGCCGGATGTGGTGGCCCTGCGGGACGAGCTGAGCGGTCAGGGCGCCAAGGTGACGGTGTGCCCGGCGGACCTCACCGACCGGGACGCGGTCGAGCGGCTGCTCACCGGCCCCGCCGCGTATCCCGAGGTCACCGGCGTCGTCCACACCGCCGACCTCGCACGGATCGCCCAGACCGACGCCACCAGCGCCGATGAACTGGCCCGGACGTTGGCGGCCAAGGCCGACGGTCTGCTCCATCTCGACACGCTCCTGGCCGATCGGGAGCTGGACCTGTTCGTGGTGTTCTCCTCGGTCGCCAGCGTCTGGGGCGGTGGCGGCCAAGGACTGATCGGCGCGGCCAACGCACAGCTCGACGCCCTGATCGAGCGTCGCCGCTCCAGGGGGCAGACGGCCACCTCGGTGGCCTGGGGTGTGATCGACGGCTTCGGTGTGGCCGCCGACGCCACCGCCCAGGAGCAGCTGCGCCGCCGTGGGGTGCTGCCCATGGCGCCCGAGGCGGCCATGGCGGCCCTGACACACGCCGTGCGCCATGACGACACGCTGGTGGCCGTGGCGGACATCGACTGGGCGGCGTTCGTTCCGGCCTTCACCTCGCTGCGGCCCAGTCCGTTGATCGGTGACCTACCGGGCGTTCAGGAGATCGTCGACAGTCTTAGGGCGGACGAGGCCACCGACGAGTCCGCCTCGGACTTCCTGCGCGAACTGGCCGCGGGCTCCGACGCCGAGCGGGAACGCGCGCTGATGAAGGTGGTGCGCGAGAACGCGGCCGTCGCACTGGGACACAGCGGTGTCGAGGCCGTCAAACCGCAACGCGCCTTCCAGGAGATGGGGTTCGACTCCCTGGCGGCGGTGAACCTGCGCAACACCCTCGGCGCCGCTCTGGGCACCCGGCTGTCGGCCACTCTCGTCTTCGACTACCCCACGCCCGCCGCGCTGGTGGAGTACCTGCGCACCGAACTCCTCGGAGACCAGGACGACGACGAGGTCAGTGAGGCCGATGAGGAGGAGATCCGCCGCGTCCTGGCCTCCGTGCCGTTCAGCCGGTTCCGCGAGGCCGGAGTGCTCGACGCGCTGCGGTCGCTGGCCAGGACGGATGCGACCGAGGGAAACGGGAGTCGGCCGTCCGCCGACGAAGAGCTCGACCTGATCGATGGAATGGATATCGCCGGACTGGTCCAACGGGCATTCGACGGAACCCAGTTGTGATCGCGCACTCGAAGCGGTGGGAGCAGCCATGAGCAGCAGCAGCCAGAGTGAACAGATCGTCGAAGCCCTGCGCGCCTCGCTGAAGGACAACGCCCGGCTGAAGCACGAGTACGACAAGGCGGTCGCGGCCACCTCCGCTCCCATCGCCATCGTCGGCATGGCCTGCCGGCTGCCGGGCGGGGTGAGCACCCCGGAGGAGCTGTGGGAGCTGGTGTCCACCGGCGGTGACGGCATCTCCGGCTTTCCGGTGAACCGCGGCTGGGACCTCGACAACCTCTTCCATCCCGATCCGGACCACCCCGGCACCAGCTATGCCACGGAAGGGGGATTCCTGCACGACGCCGGCGAATTCGACGCGGGCTTCTTCGGCATCTCGCCCCGCGAGGCCGTGGCGATGGACCCCCAGCAGCGGATCATGCTGGAACTGTCCTGGGAGGTGTTCGAGCGCGCCGGGATCGACCCGACCAGCAAGCGGGGCAAGGACGTCGGTGTCTACTCCGGTATCGCGTTCCACGACTACGGCGCCGGTCTCGCCGAGGTACCCGAAGGGCTGGAGGGCTTCATCCTCACCGGTGGCGCGGGAAGCGTGCTGTCGGGACGGGTCTCCTACGCACTCGGCCTCGAAGGCCCCGCCGTGACGATCGACACGGCGTGTTCGTCGTCGCTGGTGGCGTTGCATCTGGCGGCGCAGGCGCTGCGCGCGGGGGAGTGCTCGATGGCGCTGGCCGGTGGGGTCACCGTGATGGCGGCCTCCGACGCCTTCGTGGGCTTCTCCCGGCAGCGCGGACTGGCCCCCGACGGCCGGTGCAAGGCGTTCGCGGCCTCGGCGGACGGCACCGGGTTCTCCGAGGGCGCCGGTGTGCTTCTGCTGGAGCGCCTGTCCGACGCGGTCAGCGCGGGACACCCGGTGCTGGCGGTGGTGCGCGGCTCGGCGGTCAACCAGGACGGTGCGTCCAACGGCCTCACGGCACCCAACGGCCCCTCGCAGCGTCGCGTCATCCGCCGGGCGCTGAGCAGCGCGCGACTCTCGGCCGCCGAGGTGGACGTGGTGGAGGCACACGGCACGGGTACGGCGCTGGGCGACCCCATCGAGGCGCAGGCCCTGCTGGCCACGTACGGCCGGGACCGTGATCGCCCGCTCTGGCTGGGGTCGGTGAAGTCGAACATCGGCCATACCCAGGCGGCCGCCGGTGCGGCGGGTGTGATCAAGATGGTGATGGCGATGCGGCACGGCCTGCTGCCCCGCACCCTGCACGTGGACGCGCCCACGCCCCAGGTGGACTGGTCGGCCGGCGCCGTGGAGCTCCTGACCAGCGAACAGCCATGGCCGGAGACGGAACGACCGCGCCGGGCCGCCGTATCGGGCTTCGGCATCAGCGGCACCAACGCCCATGTGATCCTCGAAGAGGCCCCGTCCCCCCAGCCCACCGAACCCGACCCCACCACTGGCTCGGCTGCCGAAACCGCCGCCGCCACCGATCCGGCGCCGTCCTCTCCGACATCGCCGTTGTTCGACGTTGGCCACGATGTCCCGGTGCCGCTTCTGGTGTCCGGGCGGGGCGAGTCGGGACTACGCGCCCAGGCGCGGCGCCTGCTGTCGTTCCTGGACGAACGCCCCGCGGTGGCCCTGCCGGACCTCGGCTGGTCGCTGGCCTCCGGGCGCGCGGCGCTGGAGCAGCGCGGCGTGGTGCTGGCCGCCGACCGGGACGGCGCGCTGCGCGGCCTGACCGCCCTGGCACAGAACACCCCCGCACCCGAGGTGATCCGCGGTACCGGCCCGGCCACCGGGCACATCGCCTTCGTCTTCCCCGGCCAGGGCTCCCAGTGGCGGGGCATGGCGGCCGAATTGCTCTTCTCCTCACCGGCGTTCGCCACCCGGTTCGCCGAATGCGACGACGCGCTGGGCCGTCTCCTGGACTGGTCCGTCACCGATGTGATCCGGGGTGCCGACGGAGCGCCCTCCCTGGACCGCATCGAGATTCTGCAACCCGCGCTGTTCGCGGTGCATGTGTCCCTGGCGGCGGCGTGGGCGGCGGCCGGAGTCGAACCGGCGGCGGTGGTCGGCCACAGCCAAGGAGAGATCGCGGCGGCCTATGTGGCCGGGGCGCTGTCCCTGGAGGAGGCGGCCAGGATCGTGGTCCTGCGCAGCGCCCTGTTCGCCGACGAACTGGTGGGCAAGGGCGCGGTGGCCTCCGTGGCGCTGTCGGCCGACGCCGTGGAGAAGCGGCTGGCGGCCTGGGGCGAGCGGCTGGTGATATCCGGACGCAACGGCCCCTCGGCGGTGACCGTCGCGGGCGAGGTGGCCGCGCTGGAGGAATTCGTGGCCGGCTGCAAGGCCGACGGGATCCGGGCGCAGGTGGTGGGCTCGACGGTGGCCTCCCACTGCGCCCAGGTCGACCCGTTGCGGGACCGCATCCTGGCGATGTTCGCCGACATCGCTCCGCGCCGCGGACACATCCCGTTCTACTCGACGGTCACCGGCGGTGTGCTCGACACCGGCGAACTGGACGCCGAGTACTGGTTCCGCAACGCACGCCGGCCGGTGAACTTCGAGGGCGCCGTCCGCGAACTCCTCGCCGACGGATTCGGCTTCTTCGTCGAGTCCAGCGCCCATCCCGTGCTGGTGACAGCCCTACAGCAGATGTTCGAGGACGCCGGGGCCGACGCGGTGGCCGTGGGCTCACTGCGACGCGACGAAGGGGGTGCGCGGCGGTTCCTGGCCTCCCTCGCCGAGGGCCATGTGGGCGGGCTCCCGGTGGACTGGTCGACGGTGTTCGCCGGGGCGGAGCCGCGCCGGATCGAGCTGCCCACGTACGCCTTCCAGCACCAGCACTACTGGCTGGAATCGACCGAGAGCTTCGGCGACGCGGCCGGGCTCGGCCTCGAACCGGCCCAGCACCCCCTGCTGGGCGCGGTCACCGAATTCCCCGAGTCCGGCGGTGTGCTGTTCACCTCCCGGCTGTCGCTGCGCACGCATCCGTGGCTGGCCGACCACGCGGCGGCGGGCACGGTGCTGCTGCCCGGGGCGGCGTTCGTGGAGCTGGCGGTGCGCGCCGGTGACGAGGTCGGCTGTGGTGTGGTGGAAGAGCTGGTCATCGAGGCACCGCTCACCCTGTCCGAGGGCGACAGCGCCCGCCTCCAGGTGTTCGTGGGCGAGGCGGGCGACGCCGGGCGGCGCCCGCTCTCCGTGCGCTCCCGCGCGGAGGGAAGCACACCGGGGGCGGCCTGGACGCGACATGCCACCGGTGTCCTGGCCCCGGCCGCCACTACCACCCCACCGGACACCGGCCTCACCCAGTGGCCACCGGCCGGGGCGGTGCCAGTGGACCCGGAGCGGGTGTCGGAGGCGTACGAGGACATGGCGGCCGCTGGATACGGCTACGGACCGGCCTTCCGGGGCCTGCGCGCGGTGTGGACCCGGGGCGAGGAGGTGTTCGCCGAGGTCGCACTGGCCGAGGACCAGGGGCTCTCGGCGGACGGCTTCGGCCTGCACCCGGTGCTGCTCGACTCCGCCATGCACGCCATCGCCTTCCGTGACCTGGGTGCCGAGCAGGCCACGCTGGCGCTGCCCTTCGCCTACCGGGACGTCGCCCTGCACGCCGCCGGAGCGTCCGCCCTGCGCGTCCACATCACGCCGAACGGCCCCGAGGAGGTGGCGCTTCAGCTGGCGGACACCGGCGGCGCGGCCGTCGCCGCCGTCGGATCGGTGGTCTCCCGGCCGGTGGCCACCGAACTGCTGGACACCGGAGCCTCCCCGGCCCGGGAGCGGATGTTCCGTGTCGGCTGGGACGAGCTTCCGGCGCCCGCCACCACAGCGGACACACCGCACCCCGTACCGGTGGCGACCGCCGAGGACATCCGGGAACTGGCCGAGACCGCCGACCTGGGCGTGCCCGAAGTGCTGCTCCTGGACCTGACGCGCGAGACGTCGCTCCCGGACCTCGCCCCCGAGACGTTGCTCCCGGACCTGGCCGGCGAGGACCAGGAGCCGAGCGCGAGCGGCGTACGGGAGGCCACCGGCCGGGTGCTGGAACTGCTGCAGACCTGGCTGGCCGCATCCGAACTGGAGGACACCCGGCTGCTCGTGCTCACCCACGGCGCGGTGGCCGTGCACCACGACCGGGAGCTGACCGACCCCACCGCCGCCGCCGTATGCGGTCTGCTGAGGTCCGCCCAGGCCGAGAACCCCGGGCGGATCACCCTGGTCGACACCGACCGGGCGCAGCCGTCCCTGGCCCTGCTGTCCAGCGTGTTCACCGAGGAAGAGCCGCAACTGGCCCTGCGCGACGGCATCCGCTACGCCCGACGGCTGACCCGCGCGGACACCACCGGCGCGCCGGCCGTACCCGCGGGCGCGGCGGCCTGGCGGCTGGAGCCCGGCACCGACGGCACCCTCGAAGGTCTGGCCCTGCGCCCCGCGCCCGCCGCGCTGGAGCCACTGGCCGCAGGTCAGGTCCGGATCGAGGTCCGGGCGGCGGGGCTGAACTTCCTGGACGTGCTGGTCGCCCTCGACATGAACAGGGTCGACGCCACCATCGGCAACGAGGGCTCCGGAGTGGTCACCGAGATCGGTCCCGGAGTGGACGGGATCGGCGTCGGCGACCGGGTGATGGGGCTGTTCCCCGACGCCGTCGGCCCGCTGGCCGTGGCCGACCACCGCACCGTGGCCAGGATCCCGCACGGCTGGTCCTTCCAGCAGGCCGCCACCGTGCCGATGGCGTTCCTCACCGCCTACTACGGGCTGCGCGACCTCGCGGGGCTCCGATCCGGTGAGTCCGTACTGATCCACGCCGCCGCCGGCGGGGTCGGCATGGCCGCCGTACAGCTCGCCCGGCACTGGGGCGCCGAGGTGTTCGCCACCGCCGCCACCGCCAAATGGGACGCCGTACGCGCCACCGGAATCGGCGAACACCGGCTCGCCAACTCGCGCACGGTGGACTTCGCCCCGCGCTTCCTGGACGCCACCCAGGGCCGGGGCGTCGATGTGGTGCTGGACAGCCTGGCCGGGGAGTTCGTGGACGCCTCGCTGCGGCTGCTGCCCCGAGGAGGCCGGTTCCTGGAGATGGGCAAAGCCGATCTGCGGAGCCCCGAGGAGGTGGCAGCCACCCATCCCGGCGTCTCCTACCAGGCGTTCTCCCTCTACGAGGCGGGCAACGACCGGATCGGGGAGATGCTCCGCGAACTGACCGAGCTGTTCGACCGGGGAGCGCTGCACCCGCTGCCGCTGAACACCTGGGACGTACGAAACGCCCCCGCCGCCTTCCGGTACATGAGCCAGGGACGGCATATCGGCAAGAACGTGTTCACCCTGCCCCGCCCCCTCGACGCCACCGGCACCGTCCTGGTCACCGGCGGCACCGGCTCCCTGGGCCGCCTGGTGGCCCGGCGCATGGTCACCGAACACGGGATGCGCAACGTCGTCCTGGCCGGACGCCGCGGCAGGGCCGCCGCGGGAATGCCGGAGCTGGAGGACGAGCTCAGCGCGCTGGGAGCCACCGTGCGCACGGCGGCCTGCGACCTCGCCGACCGGAAGGCGGTGGCCGCACTGCTCGGCTCGATCCCCCAGGACGCCCCGCTGACCGCCGTGGTGCACACCGCCGGCCTGCTGGACGACGGAGTGATCACCACCCTGACGCCGGAACGGCTGGACGCCGTGTTCCGTCCCAAGGTGGACGCAGTGCTCAACCTGCACGAGCTGACCCGCGGCCTCGACCTCGCCGCGTTCCTCCTCTTCTCCTCCGGTGCGGGCACCTTCGACTCCCCGGGCCAGGGCAACTACTCCGCAGCCAACGCCTTCCTCGACGCACTGACCCGCTACCGCCTCGCCAGGGGGCTGCCCGCCACCTCGCTCGCCTGGGGCCTGTGGGAACAGGTCACCGACATGAGCGCACACCTGGACGACTCCGACCAGCGGCGCATGGCCAAGGGCGGCATGCTCGGCCTCTCCGTACCCGAGGGCATGGAACTCTTCGACACCGCGCTGCGCGGACCCGACACCGTGCTGGTCCCCGCCCACATGGACTTCGCCGCACTGCGCGCCCTGGCCGGATCCGGCTCGCTGCCCGCACTGCTGCGCGCCCTCGTCCGAGCCCCCCGCCGGGCCGTCGACAACGCGGCTGCGGACACGGACGACCTGGTGAGCAGGCTGGCCAGGGCGACCGCCGGCCAGCAGGAGAAGATCCTGCTCGACCTGGTCCAGCAGGAGGCCGCCGCCGTCCTCGGCCACGCCTCGGCCGACCTCATCGAACCGAACCAGCCCTTCAAGGAGATCGGCTTCGACTCGCTCACCGCCGTGGAGCTGCGCAACCGGCTCTCCCGCCGCGCCGGGGTGCGGCTGCCGGCCACCCTCATCTTCGACCATCCCGCCCCCGCGCCACTGGCCCGCTATCTGCTGGCCGAACTGGGCCAGGAGGTCGACACCTCCGAGATGCTGATGGCCGAGCTCGACACCGTGGCCGCGACCCTGGCCGAGGTGACCCCCGACGCCACGACCCACGCCACGGTGCTGGCCCGCCTCCAGCTACTGGTCGAGCAGTGGGAAACCGCCGAAGGCGCCACACCCGCCGACGAGGACGAGGAGTTCGACGTGGACACCGCGACCGACGAAGCCATGTTCGAGCTCATCGACCGGGAGTTCGGCACATCGTGACCGCCCGGCCCCGCGTGACCGCACACCGCACACCGCCGACCCTCCAGCACACGCCACCGTTTCCTTCAGGAGTGACCACTGATGGCAGATGACGGGAAGCTGCGCGAATACCTCAAGCGTGTGCTGGCGGACGCCCGCCGCTCCCAGAAGCGGGTCCGCGAGCTGGAGGCCGAGAAAACGGAGCCGATCGCGATCGTCGCGATGGCCTGCCGGCTTCCGGGCGGAGTGTCCTCCCCGGAGCAACTGTGGGACCTGGTGCTGCACGGGCGGGACGGAATCACCGGCTTCCCGGAGAACCGCGGCTGGGATCTGGCGCACCTGTTCCATCCGGACCCCGACCACCGGGGCACCAGCTACGTACGCGAGGGCGGATTTCTGCACGACGCCGGGGAGTTCGACGCGGGCTTCTTCGGGATCTCCCCGCGCGAGGCGGTCACGATGGATCCGCAGCAGCGCATCATGCTCGAGCTCTCCTGGGAGGCGTTCGAACGGGCCGGAATCGACCCGACCGCGTGGCGCGGCAAGGACGTCGGTGTCTTCTCCGGGTTCGCGGGCAGCGACTACGGCGCCGGGCTGCCGGAGCTGCCCGAGGCCCTGGAGAGCTATCTGATGACCTCCGACGCCGGAAGTGTGCTGTCCGGCCGGATCTCCTACACCTTCGGGTTCGAGGGCCCCGCCGTCACGGTCGACACCGCGTGCTCCGCGTCCCTGGTCGCCCTCCACCTGGCGGCGCGGGCCCTGCGGGCGGGAGACTGCTCGATGGCGCTGGCCGGTGGCGTCACCGTCCTGGGCACCCCCCGGGCGTTCATCGGCTTCTCACGCCAGCGCGGACTCGCCGCCGACGCACGCTGCAAGGCATTCGCCGCGGCCGCGGACGGCACCGGCTTCTCCGAGGGCGCCGGAGTGCTGCTGCTGGAGCGGCTGTCGGACGCGGAGCGGAACGGTCATCAGGTGCTGGCGGTGGTGCGGGGCAGTGCGGTGAACCAGGACGGTGCGTCGAACGGCCTGACGGCGCCCAATGGCCCCTCGCAGCAGCGTGTCATCCGGCAGGCACTGGCCCATGCGCGCCTCACCGCCTCCGAGGTGGACGCGGTGGAGGCCCATGGGACGGGTACGGCGCTGGGCGACCCGATCGAGGCGCAGGCCCTGCTGGCCACATACGGCCAGGGGCGACCGGAGGACCGTCCGCTGTGGCTCGGCTCGCTCAAGTCCAACATCGGCCATACCCAGGGGGCTGCGGGTGTGGCTGGTGTGATCAAGATGGTGTTGGCGCTGCGGCATGGGGTGTTGCCGAGGACGTTGCATGTGGATGAGCCGACCCCGCAGGTGGATTGGGCGGCGGGTGCGGTGGAACTGCTGACCGAGGAGCGGGCGTGGCCGGAGGTGGGGCGTCCGCGTCGGGCCGGGGTGTCGGGGTTCGGGGTGAGTGGGACAAACGCCCACGTGATTCTGGAGCAGGCTCCGGACGTGCCTGACCTTGCCCCTTCCGCACCACCGCAGTTGCCGGGTGGTCTGGCGCTTCTTCCGGTGTCCGGGCGAGGCGAGGGCGCGCTGCGTGCTCAGGCGCAGAGGTTGCTGTCCCTCCTGGTTCAGCGACCGAACCAGGATCTCGGCGAGGTCGCCCTCGCCTTGGGTTGTGGGCGGGCGGGGTTGTCGGATCGTGCGGTGGTGGTGGCGGGGGATCGGGAGGAGGCGTTGGCGGGGCTGGCGGCGGTGGTGCGGGGTGAGTCGGTGGCCGGTGTGGTGTCGGGTTCGGTGGTGCGTGGTCGGTTGGGGGTGTTGTTCGCTGGTCAGGGGTGTCAGCGGGTGGGGATGGGGCGTGGGTTGTATGAGGCGTTCCCCGTCTTCCGGGAGGCTTTTGATGTGGTGTGTGAGGCGTTGGACCGGGAGTTGGGTGCGGGTGGTGTGTCGGGTTCGGTGCGGGAGGTGGTGTTCGGGGATGGGGAGCTGTTGGAGCGGACGGTGTTTGCTCAGGCGGGGTTGTTTGCGGTGGAGGTGGGGTTGTTCCGGTTGGTGGAGTCGTGGGGTGTGGTGGTGGATGTGGTGGGTGGGCATTCGGTGGGTGAGGTGGCGGCGGCGTATGTGGCGGGTGTGGTGTCGTTGGCGGATGCGGCGGTGTTGGTGGCGGCGCGGGGTCGGTTGATGGAGGCGCTGCCGGAGGGCGGTGCGATGGTGGCGGTGGGCGCGAGTGAGGAGGAGGTGCGGCCGCTGCTGGTGGCGGGGGTGGATATCGCTGCGGTGAACGGGCCTGCGGCGGTGGTGCTCTCGGGGGATGAGGAGCCGGTGCTACGGGTGGCGGAAGAGCTATCGGCGCGGGGGTGTCGGACGAGGCGGCTGGCGGTTTCGCATGCGTTTCATTCCGCGAGGATGGAGCCGATGCTGGAGGAGTTCCGGCGGGTGGTGGAGGGCCTGTCGTTCTCGGCGCCGGTGATCCCCCTGGTGTCGAACGTGACGGGGGCGTTGGCGGACCCGGAAGTGGTGTGTTCGCCGGAGTACTGGGTGGAGCATGTGCGTTCGGCGGTGCGGTTCGCGGACGGTGTGCGGGCGCTGGCCGAGTATGGGGTGAGTACGTATCTGGAACTTGGTCCCGATGGCACGCTGTCCGCGATGGGCCGCGAGTGCGTGGACGACGCGCACGCCGCCTTCGTACCGGCTCTCCGTCGGGAGGGCGACGAGACCCGTGCCCTGATCACGGCTCTGGCCACCTGCCATACGCGGGGTGTGTACGCGGACTGGGCGACCGTGCTGGGCGGAACGCCCACCGGTTCGGTCGACCTGCCGACGTATGCGTTCCAGCGGGAGCATTACTGGTTGGTGGGGGAGCGGCAGGGTGTGGGCGATGTGACGTCCGCGGGGTTGGTGGGTGTTGGGCATCCGTTGTTGGGAGCGGTGACGGAGGTGCCGGGTTCGGGTGAGGTGTTGTTCACGTCGCGGTTGTCGTTGGGGTCGCATGGGTGGCTGGCTGATCATGTGGCTGCGGGTGCGGTGTTGTTGCCGGGTGCGGCGTTTGTGGAGTTGGTGGTGCGGTCCGGGGATGAGGTCGGGTGTGGTGGGGTGGAGGAGTTGGTGATGGAGGCTCCGCTGGTGTTGGCGGAGGGTGGGGCGGTGCAGGTGCGGGTGAGTGTGGGTGAGGCCGATGAGGGTGGTCGGCGTGGGGTGCGGGTGTATTCACGGGCGGAGGACGCTGGCGTAGGTGCTGCGTGGGTGCGGCATGCCACCGGGACGTTGCGTCCTGCGGAGGGGATCTCCGTCCCCGACGCGGGGCTGTCGGTGTGGCCTCCGGTGGGTGCGGTGGCGGTGGATCCGGCTGAGGTGGAGGGCTTGTACGACGGTCTGGAACGGGTGGGCTATCGGTATGGGCCGGTGTTTCAGGGGGTGCGGGCGGCGTGGCGGTCGGAGGGTGCGGTGTATGCGGAGGTGGCGCTGCCGGAGGAGCATCGGGTCCGGGCGGCGGGGTTCGGACTGCATCCGGCACTCCTCGACGCGGCCATGCACGCGGCCGCGTTCCAGCCCCGTGCGGAACGCGCCGACCAGCGGACAGCCCTCCCCTTCGTCTGGCGCGATGTGGCGCTGTACGCCACCGGTGCCACGGCCTTGCGGGTCCGGGTGGTCCTCACCGGAGAGGACACCCTGACCCTGGACCTGGCCGATGAGTCCGGTACCCCGGTGGCTTCGGTGGGCTCGATGGTGTCCCGCCCGGTCGAGCCGAAGCAGTTCAAGGCCGCCTCGACACACGACCGTCTGCTCCGTCCGATATGGGAGGAGACGGCGTTGACGCCCGGCGGCTCCCCACTGAGCACGGTGCGGGTGGCCACGGCCGACGACGTACGCGCCCTGGCCGAGCGAGGTGGCCGGTTCGACGCCGTGACCGTCGAAGTGACCGACACCGGAAGCGTGCGTGAGCTGACCGGCCGCGTACTGGAGGTCGTCCAGGCGTGGTCGACCGAACCCGCGCTGGACGGCATACGGATGGTCGTGCTGACCACGGGTGCGGTCGCCGTCGACCCGGATGATCGGGTCGACCCCGCCATCGCCGCCGTATGGGGGCTGATCGGCACCGCGCAGTCGGAGAACGCCGGGCGCATCCTGCTGGTGGACGTCGACGACGAGCCGTCGTCGTACGCGACGCTGAGCACCCTCGTCCCCGCCCTGTTCGCCGCCGATGAGACCCAGGCCGCGGTCCGTTCGGGTGCGTGTTTCCTGCGGCGGCTGACCCGTGTCGTGGCGGTGCCCGAGCCCGTACCGGGTGTTGTGGGCCCGGATGGGACGGTGTTGGTGACGGGTGGCACGGGCGCGCTGGGTGCGGTGGTGGCGCGGCATCTGGTGGCGGTGCATGGGGTGCGGAGTCTGGTGTTGGCGAGTCGGAGTGGGCCTGGGGCCGCTGGTGCCGTCGAGCTGGAGGCGGAGCTGGTGAAGGCGGGTACGCGGGTACGCATCGTGGCGTGTGATGTGGCGGATCGGGATGCGGTGGCTGGGATGCTTGATGTGATTCCGGAGGATGCCCCGTTGTCGGCGGTGGTGCATACGGCCGGTGTTCTGGACGACGGTGTGCTGACGGCGTTGACGCCGGAGCGTATGGACGCGGTGTTGCGGCCGAAGGTGGACGGGGCGTTCCATCTGCATGAGCTGACCCGGGACCTGGATCTGGACCTGTCGGCCTTCGTCCTGTTCTCCTCCGCCGCCGGCACCTTCGGCAGTTCGGGGCAGGGCAACTACGCCGCCGCCAACGCCTATCTCGACGCGCTGGCACAGCACCGGGTCACCCAAGGGCTCCCCGCGATCTCCCTCGGCTGGGGTATGTGGGCCCAGGACGAGGGCATGACCGCCCAGCTCGGGGACACCGATCACCGTCGGCTGGCACGCGACGGACTCGCCGCGTTATCCCAGGCCGAGGGCATGGAACTGTTCGACACCGCGCTGCGTGGAGCCGAACCCATGGTCCTCCCGATCAAGCTGGACCTCGGTGTGCTACGGGCCCAGGCCGCCACCGGGGCGGTGCCGCCGCTGCTACGTGGGCTGGTCCCCCAGCCCCGGCGGACCCGGCAGAAGGCCCGGTCGGCGCATGCGCACGACGCCGACGCGCTCACCGTACGACTGGCCGGGGCGGGCGCCACGGACCGGCAGGCGATCCTTCTCGACCTGGTGCGGCAGGAGGCGGCGTATGTGCTCGGCTACGCCTCGGTCGGTCGTATCGGCCTCGATGTCGCCTTCACGGACGTCGGCTTCGACTCGCTCACGGTGATAGAGCTACGGGACCGGCTCCTCGCCCGCACCGGGCTGCGACTCCCCGCCACGTTCGCCTTCGACTTCCCCACCCCCCTGACCCTGGCGGACCACCTGACCGCCCGTCTGGGCGCCGATACCACCCAGGACCCGGTGCTGGCCGAAGTGGCGAGGCTCGAAGAACTGGTGGCCGCCCGGCCACCGGAAGGCGCCAAGGACACCGGCGCCGCCGCCCGGCTCCGGGCCCTGGCGGCCAAGCTCAGCACCGATGCCCCCGGGCCTGCCGGAGGCACCGACATCGAAGCGACGCTCGAAGCGGCGTCGGTGGACGACGTACTGGCCTTCATCGACGACGAGTTCGGAATCGTGGACCCGTCGGATTCCGACCGCGCCTACGAGTGAAGGGGAAGGTGACCTCCGGTGGACAACGACGAGAAGTTGGTCCGGTACCTCAAGCGGGTGACCGCCGACCTGCACCAGGCGCGGCAGCGACTCACCGAGATCGAGGCCGGCCTGTCGGAGCCGATCGCGATTGTCGGGATGGCGTGCCGGTTGCCGGGCGGGGTGACCACGCCGGAGGAGCTGTGGGACCTGGTGGCCTCTGGTGGTGACGCGGTCGGTGGGTTTCCGGAGGACCGTGGGTGGGATCTGGAGAACCTCTTCGACCCGGATCCGGATCACGCGGGCACCAGCTATGTCCGCGAGGGTGGCTTTCTGCGTGATGCGGGGGAGTTCGACGCGGGTTTCTTCGGGATCTCGCCGCGTGAGGCGCTGGCGATGGATCCGCAGCAGAGGTTGCTGCTGGAGACGTCGTGGGAGGCGTTGGAGCGCGCCGGAATCGACCCGACGGGCCTGCGCGGTAAGGATGTCGGCGTCTACTTCGGCACCCTCAACCAGGACTACGCCACGGACGTGGACACGGTCCCCGAAGGCGTCGAGGGCTACCTCATGACGGGCAGTTCGGCGAGCGTGCTCACCGGCCGGGTCGCCTATGAGCTGGGGTTCGAGGGACCGGCCATGACCATCGACACGGCATGCTCCTCCTCACTGGTGGGCCTGCATCTGGCCGCGCAGGCGCTGCGGTCGGGGGAGTGCTCGATGGCGCTGGCCGGAGGAGCCACCGTCATGTCCACCCCCAGCGCCTTCGTCGGCTTCTCGCGGCAGCGCGGCATGGCCGAAGACGGCCGCTGCAAGTCGTTCGCGGCGTCGGCGGACGGTACGGGGTGGGCCGAGGGTGTGGGTGTGCTGGTGGTGGAGCGGTTGTCGGATGCGGAGCGGCGTGGGCATCGGGTGTTGGCGGTGGTGCGGGGTAGTGCGGTGAATCAGGATGGTGCGTCGAATGGCCTGACGGCGCCGAATGGTCCGTCGCAGCAGCGTGTCATCCGCCAGGCGTTGGCCGGGGCGGGACTGGTGGCGGCGGATGTGGATGCGGTCGAGGGGCATGGCACGGGCACCACGCTGGGTGATCCGATCGAGGTTCAGGCATTGATGGCGACCTATGGCCAGGATCGGTCTGAGGGGCGTCCGTTGTGGTTGGGTTCGTTGAAGTCGAATATTGGTCATGCGCAGGCGGCTGCGGGTGTGGCTGGTGTGATCAAGATGGTGTTGGCGTTGCGGCGTGGGGTGTTGCCGAGGACGTTGCATGTGGATGAGCGGTCGGCGCAGGTGGATTGGTCGGCGGGTGCGGTGGAGCTGCTGGCCGAGGAGCGGGCGTGGCCGGAGGTGGGGCGTCCGCGTCGGGTTGGGGTGTCGGGGTTCGGGGTGAGTGGGACGAACGCGCATGTGATTTTGGAGCAGGCTCCGGACCGGCCGGGGGATGGTGTCCCGATGCCGGAGGTGCCGGGTGGTGTGGTGCCGTTGGTGGTGTCGGGGCGCGGTGATGCGGGGTTGCGGGCGCAGGCGCGGCAGTTGCTGGATGTCGTCGAGCGGCGGCCGGACGTGGAGCTGGGTCATCTGGCACGGTCATTGGCCGCGTCGCGGGCGGCGTTGTCGGAGCGCGCGGTCGTGCTGGCGGGGGACCGGAGTGAGGCCGTGGCCGGGTTGGAGGCCGTGGCGGGAGGTGAGGCGGCCGGTGGCGATGTCGTGGGAAGGGCGGACGCTCAGGGCCGGGTGGTGTTTGTTTTCCCTGGTCAGGGGGCGCAGTGGGTGGGTATGGGTGCGGAGTTGCTGGAGTCGTGTGGAGTGTTCGCGGAGGCTTTGGGGGAGTGTGCGGGGGTGTTGGACCCGCTGACCGGGTGGTCGCTGGTGGATGTGGTGCGGGGTGTGGGGGGTGGGGTGTCGTTGGATCGGGTGGATGTGGTGCAGCCGGTGTCGTTTGCGGTGATGGTGGCGTTGGCGCGGGTGTGGCGGTGGTTTGGGGTGGAGCCTGCGGCGGTGGTGGGTCATTCGCAGGGGAGATTGCGGCGGCGTGTGTGGCGGGTGGGTTGTCGTTGGAGGATGCGGCGCGGGTGGTGGTGTTGCGGAGCCGTGCGATCGCGGCGGGGTTGTCGGGTCGTGGGGGGATGGTGTCGCTGGCGGTGGGGGAGGACGAGGCTGGGCGGCTGGTTGAGGGGTGGTCGGGTCGGGTGGAGGTGGCGGCGGTGAATGGGCCGTCGTCGGTGGTGGTGGCCGGTGAGGTGGAGGCTTTGCGGGAGCTGGTGGCGGAGTGCGAGGGCTCGGGGGTGCGAGCGCGGCGGATCGAGGTGGACTACGCCTCGCATACGGCGCAAGTGGAGACGATCGAGGGAGTGCTCGCCCGGTCGTTGTCGCAGGTCCGGCCGGTGTCCTCACGTATTCCGTTCTTCTCGACGGTGGAGGCGGGGTGGCTGGACACGGCGGAATTGGCTGCCGGGTATTGGTATCGGAATCTGCGGAGCACGGTGCGGTTCGCGCCGTCGATTGACCAGTTGCTTGAGGAAGGCTTTGCGGCGTTTGTTGAGGTGAGCGCGCATCCGGTGCTGACGATGAGTATCGAGGCGGCAGCGGAGCAGGCGGACGCCGGGCCGATCGTGGTGACCGGGACGCTCCGCCGGGACGAGGGTGGTATGCGCCGCATGCTCACATCGCTGGGTGAGGCGTATGTGCGGGGTGTCCGCGTCGACTGGACGGCGCTGCTCGGCGATATCCCGGCGCATGCCGCGTTGGAGCTGCCGACCTACGCCTTCCAGCATCAGCACTACTGGCTTGGACGGCGAGGCGAGACGGTGGACGCGGCCGCGCTGGGACTTGCCCGGGCCGACCACCCGCTGTTGGGCGCCGTCACCGAACTGCCGGAGTCGGGGGGCCTGCTGTTCACCTCTCGACTGTCGCTCCGTACGCATCCATGGCTGGCCGACCACGCGGCGGCGGGCACGGTGCTGCTGCCGGGGTCGGCGTTCGTGGAGCTGGCGGTGCGCGCCGGTGACGAGGCCGGCTGTGGTGTCGTGGAAGAGCTGGTCGTCGAAGCACCGCTCGCCCTGCCCGAGCGCGAGGGTGTGCAGGTGCGGGTGAGTGTCGGCGCACCGGATGATTCCGGCCGTCGCCCGGTGGCGGTGCACTCACGTGGCCAGGACGATGCCTCAGACGCACCCTGGACTCGCCACCTCAGCGGCACGCTCTCCCAGGAGATCCCCGATGAGGTGGACGCGGACCTGACGCAGTGGCCTCCCACCGGGGCGGTGGCGGTCCCGGAGGAGCGGGTGCGTGGCATCTATGAGGAGCTGGAGGCCGGCGGTTACGGCTACGGCCCGGCCTTCCGTGGTCTGCGGGCCGCGTGGACGCGGGGCGACGAGATCTATGCCGAGGTCACCCTGCCCGAGGAACTGTCGGCCGACGCCACCGCGTTCGGGCTGCATCCCGCGCTGCTCGACGCGGCCCTGCACGCCACCGCGTTCCGCGACCGTCCCGAGGACCAGGCAGGGCCCACACTGCCGTTCGCCTATCGCGGAGTCTCCCTGCAGGCCTCCGGCGCTTCGGCGCTGCGCGTACGTATCACGCCCAACGGCACGGATGGGGTGGGCCTGCGACTGGCCGATCCGAGCGGGGCGGCGGTCGCGGTGGTCGAATCGTTGGTGTCACGGCCCATGCCGACGACGCTGCCGGATGCCGCCACACGGACGTCGACGGACCAGATGTTCCTCGTGGGGTGGGAGGAGCTGCGGATCGCCGCCGCCGACGCACCACTGAACACCGTCTCTGTGCAGACCCCGTATGACGTACGGCAGTTGGCCTCCCGAGCCGACGCACCGCCAGTGCTGCTGTACGAGATCGGCCCCGGCGAGGCCGTACGTGACGACACCGACGCGGCCCGCGCACGTGAGCTGACCGGCCAGGTGCTGGACGTGCTGCAGACGTGGCTTGCGCAGCCCTCGCTGGAGGACTCTCGCCTGGTGGTGCTGACGCGGGGTGCCGTAGGGGTGCGGGATGCCGATCCGGTCGACCCGGCGGTCGCCGCGGCCTGGGGGCTGGTCGGCACCGCGCAGTCGGAGAACCCCGGGCGGATCCTGCTGCTCGACCTGGACGCCACACCGGCCTCCACGAAGGCCCTGCCCACGCTGCTGCCCGCACTGCTCGCCGGAGACGAACCACAGCTCGCGCTGCGCGGCGGCGTCTGCCATCTGCGGCGCCTGACCCGGGCGACGGCCGACGAGGCACTCGTGGCGCCGGAGGGAGAGCCCGCGTGGCGGCTGGGCACCCGCGGTCCGGGGACGCTGGAGGGCCTGGCACTGCTGCCGTCCCCGGGGGCGCTCGCGCCACTTCCCCCGGGCCATGTCCGGATCGAGACACGTGCCGCGGGACTCAACTTCCGCGATGTGCTGATGGCGCTGGGCATGTACCCCGGCGAGATCAGCATCGGCAACGAGGGCGCCGGTGTGGTCACGGAGGTCGGCCCCGGTGTCACCCGCTTCGCACCGGGTGACCGGGTCATGGGGCTCTTCGAGGGTGCGGGTGGCCCCATCGCCGTGGCCGACTGCCTCACCCTCGTACGTATCCCCCAGGGGTGGTCCTTCGAGCAGGCGGCCGCGGTCCCCTGCGTGTTCCTCACCGCCTACTTCGGGCTGCGGGACCTGGCCCGGCTGGAGCCCGGGGAGTCGGTCCTGGTCCATGCCGCCGCCGGTGGCGTCGGCATGGCCGCGGTGCAGCTGGCCCGGCACTGGGGCGCCGAGGTCTACGGCACGGCCGGGCCGGCCAAATGGGACGCGGCGCGCGCCGCCGGTGTCCCGGAGGGACGGCTGGCCAACTCCCGGACGCTGGAGTTCGAGCAGCGGTTTCTCGCGATGACCGGGGGCCGTGGCGTCGATGTGGTGCTGGACGCCCTCGCCGGCGACTTCGTGGACGCCTCACTCCGACTGCTGCCCAAGGGCGGCCGGTTCATCGAGATGGGCAAGAGCGATATCCGGGACGCCGAAGAGGTGGGCATCCAGCACCCCGGCGTGGCCTATCGGGCGTTCGACCTGGCCGAGGCGGGTGGCGAGCGCATCCAGCAGATGCTGACCGAGCTGGTCGACCTCTTCGAGAAGGGGGTGCTGACCCCGCCGCCGGTGACCGTATGGGACATCCGGCGCGCTCCGGCCGCCTTCCGCTTCATGAGCCAGGCGCAGCACATCGGCAAGAACGTGTTCACCCTGCCGCGCCGACTGGACCCGGACGGCACCGTGCTCATCACGGGTGGCACCGGATCGCTGGGCAAGGTGGCCGCCCGGCGTCTCGTGACCGAGCACGGCGTGCGGAATCTGCTGCTGACCAGCCGGAGCGGACCCCAGGCCAGCGGCGCCACCGAGCTCGAGCGGGAACTGACCTCACTCGGCGCACGGGTACGGATCGCCGCGTGCGATGTGGCAAACCGTGACGCCCTGGCCGAGCTGCTGTCCTCGCTGCCCGGCGACGCGCCGCTGACGGCCGTGGTGCACAGCGCCGGCGCGCTGGACGACGGTGTGATCACCGCATTGACCAGGGAGCGACTGGACACGGTCCTCGCCCCGAAGGTGGACGCCGCACTCCATCTGCATGACCTGACCCGACACCTGGATCTGGCGGCCTTCGTCCTGTTCTCCTCGGCCGCGGGCACGCTGGGCAGCTCGGGGCAGGGCAGCTATGTGGCGGCCAACGCCTTCCTGGACGCGCTGGCACACCGACGCCGCGCCCAGGGCCTCCCGGGCATCTCCCTGGCCTGGGGGCTGTGGGCACAGGGTGCGGGGGTCGGGCTGACCGGCCACCTCACCGACGCCGACCAGCAGCGCATGGTGCGCGGGGGAGTGGCCGGGCTGTCGGAGAGCGAAGGCGGGGAACTGTTCGACACCGCACTGCACATGCCCCAGCCGGTGGTGCTCCCCATGAAACTGGACCCCGGCGCACTGCGGGCCCAGGCCGCCACCGGACCGGTGCCACCGTTGCTCCGTGGCCTCGTCCGGCGGAGTCGGCGCACCGCACGGACCGCCGCCGACCTGGACGCCTTCACCCAGCGCCTGACCAGGGCCACGGCCGAGGAGCAGGAGCAGATCCTGCTCGGCCTGGTCTGCCGGGAAGCCGCTCGGGTCCTGGGCCACGCCTCAGCTCACGCCATCGGGCCGGACCTGGCGTTCAACGAAATCGGCTTCGACTCCCTCACGGCGGTGGAACTGCGCAACCGCCTGGCCAACCACACCGGGATACGCCTCCCGGCCACGCTGGTCTTCGACTATCCGACGCCCACCGCCCTGATGCGCCACCTGCGGATGAGACTCTGCCCGGACGACGCTCCACCCACGCAAAGGGACAACGGCAGCGAGGAGGACCTGCGCCGCGCGCTGGCCGGCACACCGCTGAGCCGCTTCCAGGAGCTGGGCATCCTGGACACCCTCATGACGCTGGTCCGGGATGCGGAAGCGGAGCAGCCGGTGGAAGAGCGACCGGCGGACGGGCAACCGGCGCATGGGCAGTCGGCCGCCACCATCGCCGATATGGATGTCGCCAGTCTGGTGCAACGAGCCATGAACAAGGCCGGGAAGTAATGTCGGTTCGGAATGCGGAGGCTGGGATGACCACTCCCGAAGCGCAGGTCGTCGAAGCGCTGCGTGTCACGCTCATGGAGAACGAGCGGCTCGAGCGGGAGAACGCCAACATACGCCGTGGCCTGTCGGAGCCGATCGCGATCGTGGGGATGGCGTGCCGGTTGCCGGGTGGGGTGACCACGCCGGAGGAGCTGTGGGACCTGGTGGCCTCTGGTGGTGACGCGGTCGGTGGGTTTCCGGAGGACCGTGGGTGGGATCTGGAGAACCTCTTCGACCCGGATCCGGATCACCCGGGCACCAGCTATGTCCGCGAGGGTGGCTTTCTGCGTGATGCGGGGGAGTTCGACGCGGGTTTCTTCGGGATCTCGCCGCGTGAGGCGCTGGCGATGGATCCCCAGCAGCGCATCATGCTCGAGACCTCCTGGGAGGCGTTCGAGCGCGCCGGGATCGACCCGACGGCGCTGCGCGGCAAGGACATCGGCGTCTTCTCCGGGGTGACGTATCACAGCTACGGCTCCGGAGCGCGGGTCCCCGAGGAGCTCGAGGCGGTCATGGGCACGGGCACCTCGGCGAGCGTCCTGTCGGGGCGGGTGTCCTATGCGCTGGGCTTCGAGGGTCCGTCGGTCGCGGTGGACACGGCGTGTTCCTCGTCGCTGGTGGCCTTGCATCTGGCCGTACAGGCACTGCGGTTGGGCGAGTGCTCGATGGCGCTGGCCGGAGGGGTGACCGTCATGGCCAACCCCGGTATCTTCGTCGGCTTCTCGCGTCAGCGCGGGTTGTCCAAGGACGGCCGTTGCAGGGCGTTCGCGGCCGCGGCGGACGGCACCGGCTTCTCCGAGGGCGCGGGTGTGCTGCTGGTGGAGCGGTTGTCGGATGCGGAGCGTCTTGGTCATCGGGTGTTGGCGGTGGTGCGGGGCAGTGCGGTGAATCAGGATGGTGCGTCAAATGGGTTGACGGCGCCGAATGGTCCGTCGCAGCAGCGTGTCATCCGGCAGGCGTTGAGCAGCGCCGGGCTGGTGGCGGCGGACGTGGACGCGGTCGAGGCCCATGGGACGGGCACGGCCCTGGGCGACCCCATCGAGGCGCAGGCGCTCTTGGACACGTATGGCCAGGATCGGCCTGAGGGGCGTCCGTTGTGGTTGGGGTCGTTGAAGTCGAATATTGGTCATGCGCAGGCGGCTGCGGGTGTGGCTGGTGTGATCAAGATGGTGTTGGCGTTGCGGCGTGGGGTGTTGCCGAGGACGTTGCATGTGGATGAGCGGTCGGCGCAGGTGGATTGGTCGGCGGGTGCGGTGGAGCTGCTGGCCGAGGAGCGGGCGTGGCCGGAGGTGGGGCGTCCGCGGCGGGCCGGGGTGTCGGGGTTTGGTGTCAGTGGGACGAACGCGCATGTGATTTTGGAGCAGGCTCCGGAGGTGGCCACTGAGGTGGCGCCGGTGATGGAGGTGCCGGGTGGTGTGGTGCCGTTGGTGGTGTCGGGGCGTGGTGGTGCGGGGTTGCGGGGGCAGGCGCGGCGGTTGGTGGAGTACGTGCGGGCGCATCCGGACGTGAGTGTTGGGGAGTTGGGTGCGGGGCTGGCCGTTGGCCGCGCGGCGTTGTCCGATCGTGCGGTGGTGGTGGCGGGGGATCGGGTTGAGGCGTTGGCGGGGCTGGCGGCGGTTGCGGAGGGCAGCGGGGCGGGAAAGGCGGATGTCCGGGGTCGGGTGGCGTTTGTTTTCCCTGGTCAGGGGGCGCAGTGGGTGGGTATGGGTGCGGAGTTGCTGGAGTCGTGTGGAGTGTTCGCGGAGGGGTTGCGGGAGTGTGCGGGGGTGTTGGACCCGCTGACCGGGTGGTCGCTGGTGGATGTGGTGCGGGGTGTGGGGGGTGGGGTGTCGTTGGATCGGGTGGATGTGGTGCAGCCGGTGTCGTTTGCGGTGATGGTGGCGTTGGCGCGGGTGTGGCGGTGGTTTGGGGTGGAGCCTGCGGCGGTGGTGGGTCATTCGCAGGGGGAGATTGCGGCGGCGTGTGTGGCGGGTGGGTTGTCGTTGGAGGATGCGGCGCGGGTGGTGGTGTTGCGGAGTCGAGCGATCGCGGCGGGATTGTCGGGTCGTGGGGGGATGGTGTCGCTGGCAGTGGGGGTGGAGAAGGCGGAGTCGCTGGTGTCCCGTTGGTCGGGGCGGGTGGAGGTGGCGGCGGTGAATGGGCCGTCGTCGGTGGTGGTGGCCGGTGAGGTGGAGGCCCTGCGGGAGCTGGTGGACGAGTGCAAGGGGGAGGAGATGCGCGCGCGGTGGGTCGATGTCGATTACGCCTCGCATACAGCGCAGGTGGAGGCGGTGGAGGAGGAGCTTGCCCTGTCGTTGTCGCAGGTCCGGCCGGTGTCGTCCCGTATCCCGTTCTTCTCCACGGTGGAGGCGGGGTGGCTGGACACGGCGGAGCTGGACACGGGGTATTGGTATCGGAATCTGCGGAGCTCGGTGCGGTTCGCGCCGTCGATTGACCAGTTGCTTGAGGAAGGCTTTGCGGCGTTTGTTGAGGTGAGCGCGCATCCGGTGCTGACGATGAGCATCGAGGCGGCAGCGGAGCAGGCGGATGCCGGACCGGTCGTGGTGACGGGGACGCTCCGCCGGGACGAGGGTGGCATGCGTCGCGTGCTCACGTCCCTGAGTGAGGCGTATGTGCGGGGTGTCCGCGTCGACTGGACCGCGCTGCTCGGCGACATCCCGGCGCATGCCGCGCTGGAGCTCCCCACCTATGCCTTCCAACACCAGCACTACTGGCTCAAGAGCGCCGCTCCTGCCGATGCGGGGTCCATCGACGATCAGCTCCCGGGCATGGCCGAACTGCCCGCCGAGACAGGTATGTTGATCACTCGCCTTCTCGGGGAGTCCGCGCCGGAACAGGAACGCATCCTGCTGGAGACCGTCCGCCAGGAGACCGCAAGCGTCTTGGGGCACCCCTCACTGGATGCCATCGAACCGGACATGGTGTTCAACCAGATCGGGTTCGACTCGGCCACCGCCGTGCAGTTGCGCAACCGCCTGAACGCACTCACCGACCGGACTCTGCCGACCACTCTGCTCTTCGACTACCCCACGCCCCTGATTCTCGCCGCCTTCCTCCGTGACGAGCTCATCGGGGACACGGCGGCCCCGGAGGAGGTACCGGGCCCGCCATCAGCGCTCGCGGCCGTGTCGACTGAGCCGGTGGCGATCGTGGGCATGGCGTGTCGGCTGCCGGGTGGAGTCTCCACTCCGGAAGAGCTGTGGGACCTGGTGATTCATGGGCGGGACGGGGTCAGCGACTTCCCGGTGAACCGTGGCTGGGATCTGGAGAATCTGTTCCACCCGGACCCGGACCACCCCGGCACCAGCTATGCGCACCAAGGCGGGTTTCTGCACGATGCCGGGGAATTCGATGCGGGCTTCTTCGGGATCTCGCCGCGTGAGGCGCTGGCCGTGGACCCCCAACAGCGTCTGATGCTGGAGACCTCGTGGGAAGCGCTGGAACGCGCCGGGATCGACCCGACCACCCTGCGGGGCAAGGACGTGGGTGTCTTCTCCGGGGTGACGTACCACAACTACGGGTCGGGTGTGGAGCCGGTTCCCGCCGAGCTCGAGGGCATGCTGGGGCTCGGCGCCTCGGCGAGCGTGCTGTCAGGGAGGGTGTCCTATGCGCTGGGCTTCGAGGGGCCCTCGGTCGCGGTGGACACTGCATGCTCCTCGTCCCTGGTGGCGTTGCATCTGGCGGCGCAGGCGCTGCGAGCGGGTGAGTGTTCGATCGCACTGGCCGGCGGTGTCACGGTGATGCCGACTCCCGGCATCTTCATCGCCTTCTCGCGCCAGCGCGGGATGTCGGTCGACGGCCGGTGCAAGTCCTTCGCCGCCTCGGCCGACGGTACGGGCTGGGCCGAGGGTGTGGGTGTGCTGGCGCTGGAGCGACTGTCGGACGCGGAGCGGAACGGCCACCAAGTGCTGGCGGTGGTGCGGGGAAGCGCGGTGAACCAGGACGGTGCGTCGAACGGTCTGACGGCGCCGAACGGACCGTCACAGCAGCGCGTCATCCGCCAGGCGCTGGCCGGCGCGGGTGTGTCGGCCGCCGAGGTGGATGTGATCGAGGCGCATGGCACCGGCACGGCGCTGGGTGATCCGATCGAGGCGCAGGCGGTGTTGGCCACGTACGGTCAGGATCGTGAGCGGCCGCTGCTGATGGGGTCGTTGAAATCGAATATTGGTCATGCGCAGGCGGCCGCGGGTGTGGCTGGTGTGATCAAGATGGTGTTGGCGCTGCGGCATGGCATCGCCCCTCGAACGTTGCATGTGGATGAGCCGACGCCGCAGGTGGATTGGTCGGCGGGTGCGGTGGAGCTGCTGACCGAAGAGCGGGTGTGGCCGGAGGTGGGGCGTCCGCGTCGGGCCGGGGTGTCCGCGTTCGGAGTCAGTGGCACCAACGCCCACGTCATCCTGGAACAGGCGGCTCCGACGGCGACCGAGCCGGCCGATCCGGTGATGTCCTGGCCGAAGGGTGTCCCGGTACCACTGGTGGTGTCCGGTCGAGGCGCCGCAGGGCTCGCCGCCCAGGCGCGACGGCTACGGTCCTTTGTCGCGGCTGAGCCGCAGCTCGACGTGAGTGAACTCGGCTTCGCGTTGGGTTGTGGTCGGGCGGCGTTGTCGGATCGTGCGGTGGTGGTGGCGGGGGATCGGGCGGAGGCGTTGGCGGGGTTGGGTGCGGTGGTGCGGGGTGAGTCGTCTGCGGGTGTGGTGTCGGGTGCGGTGGTGCGTGGTCGGTTGGGGGTGTTGTTCGCTGGTCAGGGGTGTCAGCGGGTGGGGATGGGGCGTGGGTTGTATGAGGTGTTCCCCGTGTTCCGGGAGGCTTTTGATGTGGTGTGTGAGGCGTTGGACCGGGAGTTGGGTGCGGGTGGTGTGTCGGGTTCGGTGCGGGAGGTGGTGTTCGGGGATGGGGAGCTGTTGGAGCGGACGGTGTTTGCTCAGGCGGGGTTGTTTGCGGTGGAGGTGGGGTTGTTCCGGTTGGTGGAGTCGTGGGGTGTGGTGGTGGATGTGGTGGGTGGGCATTCGGTGGGTGAGGTGGCGGCGGCGTATGTGGCGGGTGTGGTGTCGTTGGCGGATGCGGCGGTGTTGGTGGCGGCGCGGGGTCGGTTGATGGAGGCGCTGCCGGAGGGCGGTGCGATGGTGGCGGTGGGCGCGGGTGAGGAGGAGGTGCGGCCGCTGCTGGTGGCAGGGGTGGACATAGCGGCAGTGAACGGGCCTGCGGCCGTGGTCCTTTCCGGCGATGAGGAGCCGGTGTTGCGGGTGGCGGAAAAGCTATCGGCGCGGGGGTGTCGGACGAGGCGGCTGGCGGTTTCGCATGCGTTCCACTCGGCCCATATGGAGCCGATGCTGGAGGAGTTCCGGGCAGCGATCGCTGATCTGTCGTTCTCAGCGCCGGTGATCTCCTTGGTGTCGAACGTGACGGGTGCGTTGGCGGATGCGGAGACGGTGTGCTCGCCGGAGTACTGGGTGGAACATGTGCGTTCGGCCGTGCGGTTCTCGGATGGAGTGCGAGCACTCGCCGACTACGGAGTGAGCGCGTATCTGGAGCTCGCGCCGGACGCGGTGTTGTCCGCGATGGTCGGTGACTGTCTGCCGGAGGAGTCGGCGGCCGCGGAGTCCGTGGTGGTGCCGTCCCTGCGGCGGGAGGGCGATGAGGTCCGTGCGCTGTTGTCCGCCGCCGCCCAACTCCATGTGGCAGGCGTACGCATCGACTTCGGTGCCCTGTTCGGTGCGACGGCTCTGCCCTCCCATATTTCGGAGCTGCCGACGTATGCGTTCCAGCGGGAGCATTACTGGTTGGTCGGGGACGGCCGCGGGGTCGGTGATGTGGCGTCTGCCGGGTTGACGGGCGTCGGCCATCCACTATTGGGCGCCGTGACGGAGGTGCCGGGTTCGGGCGAGGTGTTGTTCACGTCGCGGTTGTCGTTGGGGTCGCATGGGTGGCTGGCTGATCATGTGGCCGCGGGTGCGGTGTTGTTGCCGGGTGCGGCGTTTGTGGAGTTGGTGGTGCGGGCCGGGGATGAGGTCGGGTGTGGTGGGGTGGAGGAGTTGGTGATGGAGGCTCCGCTGGTGTTGGCGGAGGGTGGGGCGGTGCAGGTGCGGGTGAGTGTGGGGGAGGTCGATGAGGGTGGTCGGCGTGGGGTGCGGGTGTATTCACGGGCGGAGGACGCTGGCGTAGGCGCTGCGTGGGTGCGGCATGCCACCGGGACGGTGCGTCCTGCGGAGGGGATCTCCGTCCCCGACGCGGGGCTGTCGGTGTGGCCTCCGGTGGGTGCGGTGGCGGTGGATCGGGCAGAGGTGGAGGGCCTGTACGACGGTCTGGAACAGGTGGGCTATCGGTATGGGCCGGTGTTTCAGGGGGTGCGGGCGGCGTGGCGGTCGGATGGTGCGGTGTATGCGGAGGTGGCGCTGCCGGAGGAGCACCGGGTCCGGGCGGCGGGGTTCGGACTGCATCCCGCACTCCTCGACGCGGCCATGCACACCATCGCCTTCCACGACCGTGACGAAGCCGATGCGGAACTTGTACTCCCGTTCGCCTATCGAGAGGTGGCGCTGCATACCTCCGGGGCCTCGTCACTGCGCGTACGCGTCACACCGGCCGGCCCGAACACCATGACCCTCGATCTGGCCGATGAGTCCGGTACCCCGGTGGCTTCGGTGGGTTCGGTGGTGTCCCGTCCGGTCAGCCCCGAGCAGTTCGGCACGGCGGCGACGGCGGACCGGATGTTCCGCGTCGCCTGGGAAGAACTGCCGGTTCGGCCGGGCGGCACGACCGTGGAACCCGTAACGGTGGTCGACGCCGAGGACATACACTGCCTGGCCACCACGTCGGAGGCTTCGCCACCAGACGTACTGGTGCTGGACCTCGGCGGCGGCGTCGGCGGTGGCGCAGGCAGTGGCACCGGCGATGGTACGGCCGATGTGCGGGAGCTGACCGGGCGGGCGCTGCGGGTCGTACAGGCGTGGCTGGCCGAGCCCTCGTTGGCGTCCAGCCGGCTGGTCGTGGTGACCCGCGGTGGCGTCGCCGTCCGGGAGGCCGATACGGCCGATCCGGCGGTGGCCGCGGTGTGGGGCCTGATGGGGTCCGCACAAGCGGAGAACCCCGGGCGGATCCTTCTCCTCGACATCGATCAAGAGACGATCCCCGTCGCGTTCCTGCCCGCGATGCTTGCCGGTGACCAGCACCAGTTGGCCTTACGCGAGGCCACCTGCTTCACCCGGCACCTCACCCGTGTCGTGGACGTGCCCGAGCCCGGAACGGGTGTTGTGGGCCCGGATGGGACGGTGTTGGTAACGGGTGGCACGGGCGCGCTGGGTGCGGTGGTGGCGCGGCATCTGGTGGCGGTGCATGGGGTGCGGAGCCTGGTGTTGGCGAGCCGGAACGGGCCTGGGGCCGCTGGCGCCGCCGAGCTGGAGGCGGAGCTGGTGAAGGCGGGTGCACGGGTACGCATCGTGGCGTGTGATGTGGCGGACCGCGACGCGGTGGCCGGGCTGCTTGATGTGATTCCGGAGGATGCCCCGTTGTCGGGGGTGGTGCATACGGCCGGTGTTCTGGACGACGGTGTGCTGACGGCATTGACCCCGGAGCGCATGGACGCCGTATTCCAGTCGAAGGTGGACGGGGCGCTCCATCTGCATGAGCTGACCCGGGGCCTGAATCTGCACCTGTCCGCCTTCGTCCTGTTCTCCTCCGCCGCCGGCACCCTGGGCAACGCGGGCCAGGGCAACTACGCCGCCGCCAACGCCTACCTCGACGCGCTCGCCCATCAGCGCCAGGCGCAGGGACTCCCCGCCGTCTCCCTGGCCTGGGGCATGTGGCAACAGGCCGCCGGAACGGGCATGACCGGCCGCCTCGGCGAGGCCGACCAGCGCCGGATGACACGCGGCGGTGTGGCCCCCTTGTCCCCGGCCGAGGGCATGGAACTCTTCGACGCCGCGCTGCGTACGGCCGAACCCACGGTGCTCCCCATCAAGCTGGACCTCGGCGCGCTCCGAACCCAGGCCGCCGACGGGGCGGTGCCACCGCTGCTGCGCACACTGGTGCCACCGGTCCGGCGAGCCGCTCGGGCCCCTGCGGACGAAGAACTGGTGACCGGCAGGCTGGCCGGGGCGGCGCCCGAGGAGCAGGAGCGGATTCTCCTCGACATGGTTCAGCAGGAGGCCGCCCGGGTCCTGGGGCACTCGGCGGCCGCCACGCTCGACCCCGATGTGCTGTTCACCGAGATCGGCCTGGACTCCCTGATGGCGGTGGAACTCCGCGATCGCCTGGCCAAGCGCACCGCGCTGCGGCTGCCTCCCAGCTTTGTCTTCGACCATCCGACTCTCCGGATGCTGGCCCGTCAACTGCGGGAGGAGCTGGAGAAAGCCGATGCGGACGCTTCTCCCGGAGGCGCCCGGGAGTGAGTCCGACACACCCGCCCGGTTCAGCCGGACCCGCTGCGAAAGGGATCGCACATGTTCAGCACGGACACCTACCTGGCGCATCTGGGGTTTTCCCAGCCGCCCGCCCCCACCCTGCCGAACCTGCGGCAGTTGCACCGCAGCCATCTGATGGCGGTCCCCTACGACACCAACCACACGCACCGCCTGAGCGCGGAGAACATGGCCGACATCGATATCGACAAGGCATTCGAGGCCATCGTGCCGACCGGCGCCGGGGGCATGTGCCTGGAGCTGAACACCCTGTTCGCCCGGCTGCTCCGCGAGCTGGGCTATGACCTGGACGTCATCAGCGGTGGCACGTATCTGCCCGGTGACATCTTCGCCCCCGACCCCGAGCACATGCTGATGCTCGTCCGTATCGAGGGGCAGGAGTGGCTGGCCGACGTGGGGCACGCCGGTCTCTGCTTCATCGAGCCGCTGCGCCTGTCGGAGGAGGAGGTGCAGTGGCAGTACGGCTGCGCGTTCCGGCTGATCCGGCGGGACGGCTATCTCGTACTGCAGGCCAAGACCCTGGACCACGACTGGCGCACCACCTACCGGTTCACCACCGAGCCCCGGACGTATGACGCCTGGGCCGGGGTCGGTGAGGGCAACGGCCCGGCCATCCTGGCGGCGATGCGCCGGCGCCGGCGCGTCATCGACAAGGGGCAGGTCTTCTTCACCAACAACATGTTCACGATCGTGGAGGACGGCCATGAGAAGGTCACCCTCCTCGTCGATCCGGAACAGCGCGCCCAGGTGCTCGACACGTACTGGGACGGTCGCGACTGACGACCGAGCCGGTGCCGCCATCCCCGTCCCGGCCCGTGGCCGACGACCAGCAGATGAGAGTGATGCGCCATGAAATTCGGTTTGCTGTACGGGGCGCAGCTGCCCCGCCCCTGGACCCAGAACTCCGAACACCGCCTGTTCAACGACATGTTGGACGAGATCGAGCTGGCCGACCGGCTCGGCTTCGACCATGTGTGGTGTCCTGAACACCACTTCCTGGAGGAGTACTCGCACATGTCCGCGCCCGAGGTGTTCCTCGGCGCGGTCAGCCAGCGCACCAGCCGCATCCGCATCGGCCACGCGGTCGCTCTGATGCCGCCGAGGTTCAATCCGACGGCCCGGGTCGCCGAGCGGATCGCCACGCTGGACCTTCTCTCCGACGGGCGGGTGGATTTCGGCACGGGCGAGTCCACCACCCCCACCGAGCTGGGCGGGTTCGGCGTGGAGCGCTCCGACAAACGGGACCAGTGGGCGGAGGCGGTGGACGCCGTCGCCCGGATGTTCGTCGAGGAGCCCTTCGCCGGATGCGAGGGCAAGTACGTTTCCGCTCCGGTCCGCAATGTGCTGCCCAAGCCCCGGCAGAAGCCACATCCGCCGATGTGGATGGCCTGCGGAAACCGGGACGCGATCCGCATCGCGGCCGCCAAGGGGCTCGGCGCGCTGAACTTCTCCTTCTTCGGACCGGCCGAGACCAAGACATGGGTCGACGCCTACTACTCGGGCATCGAGTCGGCGGACTGCGTACCCGCGGGGTTCGCGGTCAACGCGCAGATCGCCGCGACCATTCCGATGTTCTGCCACCAGGACGAGACCACGGCGGTGGAACGCTCCGTCGACGGCGTGCAGTTCTTCAACTTCGGCCTCGGCTTCTACGCGGGCTTCGGCACCGCTGCACCGGGCCGCACCCGGCTGTGGGAGGAGTTCCAGCGCGACCGCGACAAGCGTGGCATGGGCCGCTCCTCCTTCGGCAAGCCCGGTATGCCGCTGGGCAATCCGGCCCGGGGCGCGGTGGGCACTCCGCGCCAGATACGCGACTTCCTGCGGCTGCACGAGGAGGCCGGACTGGACCAGGCGATCTTCCTCGTCCAGGGCGGTGGCACCCGGCACGAGCACATCTGCGAGTCGCTGGAGCTCTTCGCCAACGAGGTGATGCCCGAGTTCAAGGAGCGCGATGAGACCGCCGAACGGCTGAAGGCGGCCCGGCTCCGGCCCGCCATCGATGCCGCCATGGCCCGGCGCGAGCCGCCACGGACGGCCGACCCCGACTACATCATCCCCGCCCGTAGCCAGAGCTGACACCCCCAGGCTGAAACCCACAGGCCGACACCAGGCTGACACCCACAGGCTGACACCCACAGGCCGACACCCACAGAAGGAGCACGCGATACCGCCATGGCTGACACCTCCGAAGAAGAACTTCGCATCCTCGACCCGAAGACCGTCGCGGACGAACTGCGCAAGCACGGTCCGCCGCGGCAGATCACGATGCACGGCACCACGGCGTGGCTCGTCTCCCGGTACGACGAGGTCAGGGACTGTCTCGGACACCCCGGCATGAGCCCGGCCGCCGCCTACGCCGCCTCTCAGGGCCAGACCACTCCGGTGAGCGGGCTGTTCGAGGACACGCTGCCCGGCACCAATCCGCCCCAGCACACCCGGCTGCGCAGGCTGCTGGCCAAGGCGTTCACGACCCGCAGGGTGGAGAGCCTGCGGCCGCGGGTGCAGGAGATCACCGACACCCTGCTGGACCGGATCGCCGTCGACGGCCGGGCCGATCTCGTCACCGCGCTGGCCATCCCGCTGCCCATGCAGGTGATCTGTGAACTCCTCGGCGTGCCCATCGCCGACCGCACCGAATTCCACCAGTGGGCCGACCTGATGCTCACGCCCCCACTGGACCCGGACACCGCCGCACGCTCCCAGGACGCCGCCACCAAGCTGTGGACGTACATGGAGGATCTCGCCGAGGCCAGGCGGAAGGCCCCGGAGGACGATCTGATCAGCGATCTGATGTCCGCACACGAGGACGACCGGCTCAGCCACCGCGAAGTGGTCGCCACCGCACGGATGATGCTGATCGCCGGATACGAGCTGACCGGCAGCTTCATCAGCAACGCGGTCTTGTCCCTGCTGTCCCGGCCGGACCAGCTGGAGCTGCTGCGCAAGGACCCCGAACTGGCCGGGCGCGGCGGCCTGGAGGAGCTGCTCCGGCACGCAGGGCCGGGCATCCTCGTCGTGCGCTTCGCCAACGAGGATGTGGAGATCGGCCCCGTACGGATCCGGGCCGGCGACCAGGTGCTGCTGGACATGGACGCCGCACACTCCGACCCGGCACACTTCACCGACGGCGAGCGGCTGGACCTGACGAGGGACTCCGGTATGCATCTCCAGTTCGGCCACGGCATCCACTACTGCATCGGTGCGCCACTGGCCAGGGTGGAGGGGCAGATCGCCCTGGAGAGTCTGGTCCGGCGGTTCCCCGGCCTTCGGCTGGGCGTTCCCGCCTCCGAGATCAGCCACAGCAAGAACCCGTTCATCCGCTCGCTGACCGCGCTCCCCGTCGAGTTCGAGGCTCAGCGTCCCGCGGGGTGATCGCTGGACGACACCGGATCGGCCAGGCCGGTGACCCGCATCGTGATGTTCAGCCGTCCGGACCGCAGTCCGGTGGCCGGGTCGCCGGTTCCGGGCAGGATCTTGGGGACGGCATGGTAGGCGTAGCGGGAGGGGCCTCCGAAGACGAACAGATCCCCGGAGCCGAGTTCGAGGTCGGTGTACGGCCTGGTACGGGTCTCGGTGTTGCCGAAGCGGAAGACGCAGCTGTCGCCGATGGTGAGCGAGACCACCGGGGCGGATGACCTCTCGTCCTTGTCCTGGTGCATGCCGAGTTTCGCAGGGGCGTCGTAGAAGTTGATGAGCGCGGTGTCGGGGGTGTAGTCCTCACCGGACGTCGCGTCGTCGTAAGCGTCGGCCAGGGCACGACGGCCCAACTCGACCATCCAGTCCGGAAATTCGGCGACCCGGGCGCCGTTCACATCGTCGGCCGTGCGGGTGTACGCATAGGGCTGCCAGTGCCAGCCGATGCACACCGTCCGCACCGACATGACGCCCCCGCGCGGCAGCTTGGTGTGCCGGATCGGGACCGGGCCGGTGGCCCAGCCACGGCAGGCGATGACCAGCTCCCGCTGCTGTTCGAGGGTGAGCCAGCCCGGCACATGGACGGCGCCGGGGGCCACCTCGAGGCGTGGGCGGGGGATCAGGGCGTTCATACGGGGTTCTCCGCGGGCGGGTTGGCGATGTCGGGCCGCGACGTGGGGTCGGTGGTGCCGGGCCGCGATATGGGGCGGTGCTGCCGGGCGGCGCTGTGAGGCGGTGGGTTCGGCCGCGAAGTCGGCGGCGGCGGTGTTCCGGTCGTGGCGTCAGGCCGCGTCGTGGAAGACCAGGCCCAGTGCGTGGCGGCGCCCGGAGCGCACCGTGCTGACCCCGTGCCGCATGACTCCGGCCGACCAGCCGCGCTTGGTGGCCACGGGCCGGTCACGGGTGGTGAAGATCAGCCCATGGCCTTGCTGAAGGACGGCCGTGGTGCCCCGGGACTGGGCCCGGGGCCGCTGCTCGACCAGCAGGAACTCCCCGCCCGTGTAGTCCGTGCCGTACGCGTCCAACCCGATCACCACCTGAAGCGGAAAGAGCATGTCGCCGAACACGTCCCGGTGCAGGGCGTTCCAGTCGCCGGGGCCGTAGCGCAGCAGGATCTGCGCGGAGCGGTCCTGTCCTGCCTCATGGCACATGGCCAGCCACTTCTCCAGGCTGTCCGGCCAGGGCGCCGGGCGGCCGAGCCGCTCCGCCCAGTCACGGGCGATGGTCAGCAGCCGCGGGTAGAGCGCGGCGCGCAACTCGGCGACCGGTTCGGGCAGGTCATGGGTGAAGTAGCGGTACTGACCGGAGCCGAAGCGGTGGCGGGCCATGTCGATCGTGCTCCTGAACCGCTCCTCCCGCTCATAGAGCCCGGCGATCCGGGCGCACTGGGCGGGGGTCAGCAGCCGTGGGGTGAGCGCGCACCCGTGGGTGTCCAGCTCTTCGGCCAGCTGTGTCCAGTCGGCCGCGGCCACGCGCTGGTGGAGACGTGTGGTGTCGGTCGTGGTGCTCATCGGTGTTTCTCCGGGATCGTGCTCGTCGGTGTTCTCCGGGATCGTGCTCAACGGTGTTCTCCGCGATCCGGGAAGGGCGCGGTGCGGGCCTCGACCGGTGGGTGCGAGGCCCGTGCTCACAGGGTCTGGAGGGCGCCTTCGTGGACGAGGAGTCGCTGCTTGCGCTCCAGCCCGCCCGCGTAGCCGGTCAGTGCGCCGGTGGCGCCGATGACACGGTGGCAGGGCCGTACGACCAGCAGCGGATTGCGGCCGATCGCGGTGCCGACGGAGCGAACCGCCGTGCGCGGGGCGCCGATCTGCCGGGCGATGTCGCCGTAGCTGACCGTCGTGCCGTACGGAATGGTCTCCAGCGCCTGCCACACCCTGCGCTGGAAGTCCGTACCGCCCTCGACGCACTGGATGTCGAACCGGATGCGCTTGCCGTCGAAGTACGCGCGCAGCTGGGAGATGATCTCGGTGAATGCCTCGGCGTCCTCGCTCCAGCCGTCCTGGACGACGGCCCCGCCCTTCTGGCCGGGCACGGACAGGGAGACCAGCGCGGTGCCCCCGGGCGCGGTGGCGGACTTCTCGCCCACCAGCAGCAGCTCGCCGAGCGGGCTGTCGATCGTCGTGTGGACCGTCATGGCTGTGGTCCCTCTCTTCTTCTTCTCGCTGTTCTGTCGTGCGCTGCTCCCAGCATGCGGCTTTCGGAAGCGGAAAGCTGGCGGGATTCGGACATGGTGTTTCCGGCGCCGAGTACCGGGGCCCGAAGCGCGCGACTTCCCTGCGTCAGCGGCCGTCCAGGGCCGTCTCGGCCCAGATGACCTTGCCATACGAGGTGTAGCGGGTGCCCCAGCGCCGGGCGAACTGGGCGACGAGGAACAGTCCGCGCCCGCCCTCGTCGGTGGTCGCGGCCCGCCGCAGATGGGGCGAGGTGCTGCTGCCGTCGGAGACCTCGCAGATCAGGTCCCGGCCGCGCAGCAGCCGTATACGCACGGGAGGGGTGCCGTACCGCAGGGCATTGGTGATCAGTTCGCTGATGACCAGCTCGGCCGTGTACACGGCGTCCTCCAGACCCCACGCCCGTAGTGTCCCTGCGCAGGTGGCGCGGATCGGCGCGACCGCCGCCGGGTCGAACGGAACATCCCACTCGGCCACGTTCCTGGGGTCCAGCAGGCGGGTGCGGGCCACCAGCAGTGCGACATCATCGCCCGGACGGGCCGGAAGGACGGTGTCGAACAGGCTGCGGCAGGTCTCGTCCGGACCGAGGTCCGGCTCGGCCTCGAGGGTGCGGCGCAGCAGCTCCAGGCCGGTGCCGGCGGTTTGGCCGGGGCCTTGGAGGAGACCGCTGGTGTACAGCACCAGGCGGCTCGCGGCGGGCAGCGAGAGGCCGATCGCCTCGAAGGGCTCTCCGCCCTGGCCCAGGGGCGGGGAGGCGGGCATCGCGGGGATGTCCACGGTGCCGTCCGGGCGGGTCAGGACGATGCCCGGATCGCCGGCCCGGGCCATGGTGCACCGGCCCGACACCGAGTCGTGGATCGCGTACAGACACCCGGCGCCGGTGATCCGGCCGCCGTGCGCGTCGGCGTCATGCTCCAGGTCGAGACGGGTGACCAGCTCGTCCAGATGGGAGATGAGCTCGTCCGGGGACACGTCCAGGGCCGAGAAGTTCTGCACCGCGGTGCGCAGTCGGCCCATCGTGGCCGCGGCGTGCACACCCTGCCCGGGCACCTTCCCGGCGACCAGCGCGACCCGGGCGCCGGGGAGGGGGATCACATCGAACCAGCTTCCGCCCACCGCCCCCTGCGCGGGCAGATAGCGGGACGCCACCTCCACGGTGTCCTGATCGGGCAGTCCGCCGGGAAGGAGGGTGCGCTGCAGGGCGGCGACCATGGCGTGTTCGTGGGTGTAGCGGCGGGCGTTGTCGACGCATACGGCGGTGCGCACGGCCAGCTCCCCGGCGATCGCCAGATCCGCTTCGTCGAACGGCTCGCCGCGCCGTGTCCGCCAGAAGGTGGCCAGGCCGAGGGTGACGCCGCGGAACCGCAGCGGGACGGTGATCAGCGAGTGGACCCCGCGGTCGAGGAGGTGCCGGGCCTCGGCACCGTATCCGGCCGGCCACTCCGCGGTGCCGGTCGGATCGTCCTGGAGTACGGCAGTCCCAGCCTTTACGGCCCGGCTCTGCGGTGTGGCCGGTGCGTAGACGACCCGCTCGCCCACGCGGAACACGGGGGCTTCTGGCGGAACCCCGCCCACGGCGGTCCGGTGCGGTGCCAGGGGCTCGTACGGCGGCTCGGGCTCCTCGCCGCGCAGCACGGGCTCCAGCAGTTCGACGGTGACGATGTCGGCGAACCGGGGGACGGCCACGTCCACCAGCTGCTCGGCGGTGCCCGTCAGCTCCAGGGAGGAGCTGATCCGCACCCCGGCGTCGGACAGCAGCTTCAGTCGCTCGCGAGCCTCCTCGGCCCGGCTGGACAGCACCCGCAGCGCGGTGGTGTCCCTCAGCGTCACCACACTTCCGGCGGGGTCGCCCGCACGGTCCGTGGACCGGATATTGACCACCAGTAGCCGGTCCCCGCAGGGGTGCACCTCGTCCGTGACACGCCGTCCCGACGCCAGCAGCTCGGTCAGGTGCGGTTCCAGGCCGAGCTCGCCGATGTGCCGCCCCTCCGCGTCCGGAGTCAGTCGCAGCAGCTCCCGGGCCTCGTCATTGACCAGCAGCAGTCGCCCGTCCTCCGCCAGGACCAGCACCCCTTCGCGGACCGAATGCAACACCGCGTCATGGTGTTCGTACATCCGCCGCATTTCCACGGTGCCCAGGCCACGGGTCTGCCGCCGCACCCGCCCGCTCATCAGCGCCGTCCCGCCCGTGGCCAGGGCCAGCGCCCCGGCGCCACTGCCGAGCAGCAGCGGCAGCCGGTGGTCCACCGCGCTGTTCACGCTCTCCACCTTGACGCCGACCGACACGCCGCCGATGAAGGCCCCGTCGGCCCTGGTGACGGGGACCGCCGAGACGACGGACGGGCCCTGGCTGGCCCGGAAGGTCTCCGTGATCGTCTTTCCGCTCAGCTCGTCCCGCACCAGCCCGGCCGGTCCGACGATCCGCTTGCCGATCAAGGGCGTCTCGGGGTGGGTGAGGCGGATGCCATGCGTATTGAACACGACGACGCTGTCGACGCCGGAGCCCTTCCGCGCCGCCTCCGCATGGGACTCCAGCTGCGGCGTCGGTTTGTCGTCGCTGACGGCCCGCGCCATTCCGGGGGAGTGCGCGAGGGTCTCGGCCACCGCGAGGGATCGTCGGCGAGCGTCGAGTGTGCTGTGTTTATGGGCATCCGCCGCGACGGCCACCACCGCGGCGGTCACCAGAACCAGGGTCAGCAGAAGCTGCAGGACGAACGACTGCCCGGCGACGCTCCGCAGCCGCGACCAGGGTCCCAGCCGACTCCGGGTCGAACGAGCATATCCGCTCATAACGGCATTTATAACATCCTCCTCGTCCTGGGCGAGAAGGAGAGAGCGACATCGTTTTGATCGATCAATGTGCTGATCAAGGGCGGTTTTCGACGACTCGGGAAGGTGGGTTACGCGTCCGCCCGGACGCGGGCACAATGAGGCGGCTGGACCAACTGACGGCCCTTTCAAGGAGGTTCGGTGAGAACAGCACGCCGTACCAGGAGACGTGGTCGGCTGATCGCCGCGATGTCCGGTCTGTTCGCCACGGCAGCCCTCGCGACAGTCGGCACGAGTGCGGCCGCTTCCTCCGCGTCCACCGCCCCGTCCACGCCCCCGGCCACGTCCGCATCTGTGTCGACGGCCGTGTCCGCCGCCGCCTCCGCCGTGGAATCCCTGGATGTCCCGGGCACCGCCTGGAGCGTGGACGAGCGCACCGGAACGCTGCGTGTTCTCGTCGGCTCCACGGCCCGGGGAGCCGACCTGGCCAGGCTCGACCGCACCGCCGAGCGTTTCCGCGGCGCCGTCAGCGTCGAGCGGCTCGACGGTCCGCTGCGTACCCTTCTCTCGGGCGGCGACGGGATCTACTCCTCCATGGGGATCCGCTGCTCCGCGGGGGTCAATGTGCAGAGTGGCGCCGCGTATTACTTCATCACGGCCGGCCACTGCACCGATGGCAACCCCACGTGGTACGCCGACTCCGGTGCGACCACCCAGGTCGGCCCGACGACCGGCACCAGCTTCCCGGGCAATGACTACGGCGTCGTCCGGTACACCAACACGGCCGTTCCGCACCCCGGGACCGTGGGAACGGTCGATGTCACCGGGACCGCCACCGCCCACGTCGGCCAGCAGGTCTGCCGCCGGGGGGCCACGACCGGTGTCCGCTGCGGTCAGGTCACCGCGCTCAACGCGACCGTCAACTACGGCGGCGGTGACATCGTCTCCGGCCTGATCCAGACCAACATCTGCGCCGAGCCGGGCGACAGTGGCGGTCCGCTCTACGCGGGCGACAAGATCATCGGCATTCTCTCGGGCGGCTCCGGGAACTGCTCCTCCGGCGGCACCACCTTCTACCAGCCGATCCAGGAAGTGCTGAGCGCCTACGGCCTCACCGTCTACTGACACCCGCCCACCGGCCACCGCCTACCGGTGGCGGCCCGGTGGCGCGTCGTCGCCGGGCCGGGACCGCCCGCCAAAAGGTCCCGGCCCGGCGGCGGAGGCAGCCGGTGGCCCATGAAGAGCCGCCGTCACAGGCCGTGGCGGCGGTCGCCCAACACCGCTTCGCAGACCCGCGATTCCATCTCCGGCGAGAACGGCACCTCGCCGCGCACCCGGGCGGCGACGGCCCGGCGGGTCTCCTCGGCGATCAGATCCGCGTTGATCTGGGCCGCCGCGGCCGCGCCCGCCGCCGCGGCGGCACCGACCTGGGCGGACAGATCGGTGACATTGCCCGCGGCCCACACCCCGGGCACCTCGGTGCGGCCGGTCGCGTCGGACGGGATGTGCTCACCGGCACCACTCGGATGCTCCACCGCCCGCAGCCCGAGCGCCGACAGGAGGCCGGTGCGCGCCACCATCCGCGACGCGACGGCCAGTGCCTCGCGCTTGACCACGCCGCCGTCGGTCAGCCGCACGCCGACGAGGCGGTCATCGACGATCTCCAGGGATGCCACCTCGCCGTCCACCACACGGATGCCACGGGCGGCCAGCTGCTCCGCCTCCTCACCGGAGGGCGACGGCAGGGTGTGGGAGAAGAAGGTGACATCGTCGCTCCACTGACGGAACAGCAGCGCCTGGTGCACCGACAGCGGCCCGCTCCCCAGGACACCGATGGCCTGGTCGCGGATCTCCCAGCCGTGGCAGTACGGACAGTGCACCACATCCCGGCCCCACCGGGACCGCAGCCCCGCGACGTCAGGCAACTCGTCGACCAGCCCGGTGGCCAGCAACAATCGGCGCGCACGGACGCTCCGGCCGTCGGTCAGGGCCACCTGGAACCCGGCCTCCTCCCGGGTGACGGCGCCGACCTCGCCGGACACCACCTGACCGCCATAGCCGCGGACCTCGGCCCGGCCCCGCTCCACCAGCTCTCCCGGTCCGATCCCTTCCCGGGCCAGCAGCCCGTGCACCCCCGAGGCCGGAGCGTTGCGCGGGGCGCCCGCGTCGATCACCACCACCGACCGCCGTGCCCGGGTCAGCATCAGCGCCCCGCTCAGCCCCGCGGCGCCACCGCCGATCACCACCACGTCATAGGTGTTCTTCAGCTCATCGGTCACTTCGACCACCTCCACGGCCACCATGCGAACCCGTCCACCGTGAGCGCAAAGTTTGTTGCCGAGGCGGCAAAGCGAGGGTCAGTCGGCGGGGGCGGTGCCGCGCCGGCGGGCGATCTCGCCCGCGACGATGTCGACGGCCAGGAAGGCGGCCAGCGGAATGCCGAGGAGGGGCAGGTAGTAGCCGATCGCGGCGGTGGCCGCGGCCAGGGGGAGGAGGGCATACAGCGGCACCCGCCGCCACGCGCCGCGGGGGACCGGGCGCCCGAAGGCGGAGGCGCGGCCACGCTGCCACCACATGCGGTAGCCCCAGACGATCAGGAAGATCAGCGCGAGTGCGAGAGCGGCCAGGGCGATCTGGTTGACGAGGCCGAAGAGGTTTCCGGTGTGGAGGTCGATGCCCCAGCGGGTGAGCTTGGCGAGCACCGGGTAGTCGGCGAACCGCTGGACGTCGGTCACCTCGCCCGTGGCCGGGTCGATGGCCACCGAGTCCTGCTTCTCGGGCCAGCTGCGCTGGATCTGGCTGACGACATACGCACTGCCCGGCTCGGCGGGCGGGACGATCTCGACGGGGTTGTCCAGGTCCTGGGCGCGGGCGGCCTTCAGTACGGTGTCCAGACCCACATCGGTGTGCCCGGCAGCCTCGCCCGTACCGCCCATGTCCATGCCCGGCATGGAACCGGAGCCCATATGGTGTCCGGCGTGTTCGCCGCCGCCGACGGTGGCCGAGACGGTCGGGGTGGTCTGGCCGAGGGCGGTGCGCAGGTCCTCCACGTTGGCCCCCGCGTAGGTGGACCAGGTCAGGCCGGTGGCGGACAGGAACAGCAGCCCCAGTGCCACCCACAGCCCGACCGCGCCATGGAAGGACATGGTGCGCTTGCGGCCGGTGGCGGTGCGGTCGGCCAGCGCCACCGCCCGCAGTGTGCGCTTCTTACGGCGGCGGCTGAGCCAGAGCACCACACCGCCGAGGGCGATGACCCACAGCCAGCTGGCGGCGAGTTCGCTGTAGAGGCGTCCGGTCTGCCCGAGGTGCAGATCGCGGTGGAACTCATCGATCCAGGTGCGCAGCGGGAGGGCGCCGGTGGAGCCGTACTGCTCCAGCGCCCCGCGCACCTTCCCGGTGTACGGGTCGACGAACACCGCCAGTGTGTGCTCGGGATCGACGCCCTTGACGCCGGAGAGCAGCACCCGGGTGGTGGCGCCGTCCTCGGGGGAGGGCCGTACGGCACTGATCTCGCCCTCGGGGTGGGCCTTGCGCGCGGCCGCCACCTGCTCGGAGATCGGCAGTTCCCGGTCGCCGACCGGGACGCGCAGCTCATGGGCGTAGACCAGCTTCTCGGCCTGGAACGATCCGGCGTACAGCAGTCCGGTCGTGGCCGCGACCAGCAGGAACGGCGCGACCAGCACCCCCGCGTAGAAGTGCAGCCGCAGCACCAGCGGCCGCAGTCCCGCCCATACGGACCCGCCGGACCCGGACCCGGACCCGGACCCGTCGGAGGCGGACCCGGTTCCGGCGCCGCCGGATTCGGCGTCGGCGGGGGAGTGTGGCTTCCTGCCGGCGGCGTCATCCGGGGAATCGCCCGTGGCCGGGGCGAGCGGTTCAGCGGACATGGACGACTCCTGGTTCCGGGGCAAGGGCGGGGGCGGACGCATAGGGGGCCGCGCCGGTTGAGTTGTCGGCCGCACACCCAGTCGAGTTCCGGGCATTACTTGTGATCTGGGTCACATGGGGCCATTCGGGGATGGCCCCACGCCACGCTTGTCATCGGCGTGATGAAGATTGAGCCGTCGTCACGCACACCGGCGGCGGCTGGCACCATGGCTGCCATGTCCGCCGGGCCACCCTTCCGTCTCGCACGAGCCGCCGTCTTCGCGGCGGTGTGTGTCGTGGTGACCGCGCTCGGGCACACGCTGATGTCCGGTGACACCCTCCCGGTGTGGGCCGTGGCAGCCGCGTTCGCCGGGACGACGGCCGCCGCGTGGTGGGTCGCCGGACGCGAGCGCGGAGCGCTGGTCGTGACCGGTACGACGGTGGTCGCCCAACTCGGCCTGCACATGGCGTTCCGGTTCGCGGAGACGACCGTCGCTCCCGCCGCGGGCAGCGCCATGGGCGACGGGATGCCCGGTACGCGGGACATGGGCGCCACCCCGATGAGCGGCGGCGCCATGGGCTATATGCACCATGGCGCGGACGCGATGTCCGCCGCCGCGCCGTCGATGAGCCATTTGCCGTGGCCCTGGGCGGGTCCCGGCGGGGCGGGCATGGCCACGGCCCACCTGCTCGCCGCGCTGATCTGCGGACTGTGGCTGTGGCGCGGCGAGCGGGCGGCCTTCCGGCTCGGCCGCGCGCTCGCGGCCCTGCTGTTCGTCCCCCTCGCCCTCGCCCTGCGCGTCCTGGGCGCGGGCGCCACTCCGCTGCCCGCATGGCCCACCGCACCGGCCTTCGTCCGTCGGCCGCGCGAAGTTCTGCTACGGCACGTCATTCTCCGCAGAGGGCCACCAAGGCGGCTGGCCATCCGCTGAACCGCCCGTCCTTCCCCCGCCCCTGACCTGGGGTGAGCGTCGGTTGACGGGCGGAGTACCGGCGCCTGCCCGGCGTCGGCCCCATCCGTCGGCACCGCCGGCCTCTCGCCGTCCCGCCGCGCCCTCGCGCGGCCGGTGGCGCGCGCCGGTGTGCCGTTCACCGCCATCCGAAGGACGTGTGACGATGCCTTCCGCCACGCTGCCCGCCGCACCCGTGAGAGCCGTGCACGGCTTCACCACCGCGGCGAATGACCGCCAGGTCACCGCATGGGCGCTGGCCGCCCGTGACGGCGACCGCGATGCGGTCGACCACTTCATCCGCGCCACTTACCTCGATGTACGCCGCTTCGTCCGCCATCTCAGCGCCGACCCCCACGGCTGTGAGGACCTCGCCCAGGAGACGTATCTGCGGGCGCTGACCGGACTCTCGCGCTTCGCCGGCCGCTCGTCGGCCCGGACGTGGCTGCTGTCGATCGCCCGCCGGGTGGTCGTCGACCGCTACCGCACGGCCGCCGCCCGCCCCCGCACCCTGGACGCGGACGACTGGCAGGAGGTGGCCGAGCGGGCACAGCCCGTCGGGCTCCCCGGGTTCGACGAGGGGGTGGCGCTGATGGACCTGCTGGCGGCGCTCGCCCCGGCCCGCCGCCAGATGTTCCTCCTCACCACGGTGCTCGGCCTGCCGTACGCGGACGTCGCCACCGCGACCGGCTGCCCCATCGGCACCGTGCGCTCCCGTGTGGCCCGCGCCCGTGAGGACATCACCGCACTGCTGGCCGCGGCGGAGAAGGCCGCGGAACCCGTGCGGTTGGCGGGCTGAGCCCAACGACGACGCGGGACGCGGCGGGTGGCGGGCCATCGGCCACCGCCTGCCGTGTCCCGTACGTCGTCACCACTGTCCCCCGCCCGGCCGGTGGCGGGCGGGGGTGCGGGCCTTGCTCAGTGGCCGAGCACACCGCCGGGAGACGGCGGGGAGGCGAACGCCGGCCGGGGGCACCGGCGGCAGGCGCGGGCCGAAGGGGCCACCACGGCGTGTGACACGGCGGCGAAGGCCCCGGCGAGCGCGAGCAGCGGCCGGTCCGTGGCCAGGAGGGAAGCGACGGCGAGGGTGAGTGTGGCGATCCCCATGGCCACCCCTGCCGTGGTGCCGACCCACGCGATCGCCAGGGGCAGCCGGTGCGGGGTGGGCAGCCGGCGGGCCGGAGTGCTGGTGACGGCCGGCTCGACCACCGGAGCGTGACGTTCGCCGTGGCCCGATGCGGACCAGCCGGGGCCGGGGCCGGATCCGGTGCGGACCCAGGCCCGGGCCTGGGCCCGGGTGGAGGTTGCTGCGCGGACGTAACGCGCGGAGCTAGGGAGCCGTCACCTCGGGGCAGAGCGCCAGCAGTTCGGCGGGCTTGTGCAGGACCACATCGGGCTCCGCCGCGAGCAGGGTCTTCTCGTCGCTCTCGCCCCACATCGCCGCCACGGCGGTGATCCCGGCCCCCCGCGCACTGGCCAGATCGGTCACCGCATCCCCGACCATCACCGTCCGGTCGGGGTCGGCGTCCATCAGGTCCATCGCCTTCAGCACGATGTCCGGCGCGGGCTTGGGCCGCGCCACCTCGTCCGAGCCGAGGACCACGTGGAACTGGCCACGGATGCCCAGCGTGTCGAGCAGCGAACGTGCCCGGGGGCCGCTTTTCCCGGTGGCCACGGCGAGCCGCAGCCCGCGGTGGCGTAACTCCGTCAGCAGCTCGGGCACGCCGTCGAAGATCTCCACCTGGTGGGCGAGCCGGTAGCTCTCGCGGACGAACGGGGCCTCCATCTCCAGCGGAAGGCCCATGATCCGCATGATGTCGGGGAAATAGCGGCCCAGATGCCGGTTGTACTCCTCGAAGGGCGGCTCACCCTCGCCGACGACCTCGGCGTAGGCGAGGGTGAACGCCTCGCGCATCACCGCGAAGCTGTTGACGAGGACACCGTCGAGGTCGAAGACCACCGAGGTGACCGGGGCGATACCCGATCCGGAGAGCGGGTCGCCATGACTGATCGGATGGCTGGTCATTGAACACTCCCGTGGTGCGGGCCGGTTCGGCGTACCGCCGGTCCGGGTCTCGGAGGCGGTCCGGGGCTCAGGGGCGGTCCGGGGAAGGTGACGGGGATGGCGATGGCGCGCGGTGTGAGGCGGCGGGGGATGGCGACGGCGAGCCGGGTGAGGCGGCAGCCCGCCGGGGTGGTCACACCGGCGCCGACACCGACTTCCGGATCTCCTGGGGGATCCGGGCCGAGGCGTAGACCCGTTCGATGGCGCCGATGGTCCGGCGGACCTCCTCGATCACCCGGCCCCGCCCCGCCGGGTCGCGCAGCAGCGCGGGAACCATGTCGAGCTGCCGGTCGTACTCGGTGCCGATCGGCTCGGTGGGCACGGCCACCGGACGGGTCCTACCGTCGGCGGTGCGGGTCAGGGTGGACTTCTCGAGGCGGTTCGGGCTGAATCCGAAGGTGCAGCGCAAGGTCGCGCTGCCCGCGCTGCCGTCGATCGTGACCCGCGTGGTGTCCAGCGCCTCGTGCGAGGCCCAACTCGCGTGCAGCACCACCGAACGGCCGTCGTCGGTGATGAGGAATCCGCGCGCGGTGTCCTCCACATCGGTGTCGCCCGAGAGCTCCGGGCCACCGTCGTCGCCCCGCCACGCGGCCCCCGAGGACCGCTGGGTGATGAAGTCGGCGGACACGGTGCCGATGGCATGCCGGAACGCGGCGGTGCCCAGCAGCGGAACCGCGATGTCGAACAGATGCCAGCCCAGGTCGACCAGCGCCCCACCGCCCGCGAGCGACCGCTGGGTGAACCAGCCGCCCCGGTCGGGCACCCCGCGCGCCCGCACCCAGGCGAGCTCGACATGGCGGATACGGCCCAGCCGGGCGGCGATCCGGTACAGCCCGCGCACATCGGCGCGGTAGCGCGCCGCGCTGCCGGCCAGCAGCACCGCGCCACCGGAGCGCTCCGCCGCGGCCAGCCGCTCGGCCTCCTCGGAGGTCAGGCACACCGGCTTCTCCAGGAACACCGGGATGCCCTTGGCCAGCAGTTCGGTGGCGACCGTGCAGTGCAGATGGTTGGGCACCGCGACCACCGCCAGGTCCACCTCCGCGGGATCGAGGTCGTGGATCGCCGCCAGCACCGGCAGCCGGTCCGTGCCTTGCGTTTCGGCGACGGCCGCGCGACCGCGCTCGTCGGGATCCACCGCGGCGATCACGGTGAAGGCGGGGTTGCGGCGGAGCCGGGGCAGCCAGATCGAGCGGGCCGCCCACCCCAGCCCCACCACGGCGGTCCGGATCGGCGTCCCGCCGGCGGACGGGGCGCTCATGAGCCCGCGAGCACGTCGGCGACGACGGCTGCCACGTCGTGCATCTGCTCCTCGCTGCCCAGCAGCACCCGGTGGTGCAGCCATACGCAGTCGCGGGTGAGCGCCTCGGAGTGCGGGCAGCGGCGGGCGAGTTCGTCCACCGTCAGATCCGGCGCCGCGATCTCCCAGAAGGCGTCCGTACGGTAGACCGCGCGGAAGCCGACGAACGCGGGCACCCCCCGCTCGATGAGCACGTCGACGATCTTCGCGCGGCGCTCCTCGGTGATGCCCGGCACCCGGAACATCGCCATGTAGTGCGGGTTGCGGTCACCGCGGTCGTCGCGCGACTGCGGTACGACACCGGGGATCTCGGCGAGCAGCCGGCTCAGCACCGGCCAGCGCTGCTCACGCGTGGTGATCTGGTCCTCCAGACGGCCGAGTTGGGCGCGCAGCACCGACGCGGAGAACTCGTTCAGCCGGAAGTTGGAGCCCGAGGTGCGGTGGAAGTAGCCGCGGTCGGTGGGCGGGCGTCCGCAGCTGTGCCGGACGAAGCCCCGCTCGTACATCTCTGCGTCGGGGAAGAGCACGGCGCCGCCCTCACCGGCGGTCATCAGCTTCCCGTTCTGAAAACTGAACGCGGCGACCGAGCCCAGCTCACCGACCTTCTTGCCGCGCCACTGAGCACCATGGGCGTGGGCCGCGTCCTGGATCAGCGGGACCCCGGAGTCGGCGGACAGTTTGCCCAGCGCGTCCATGTCGCACATCTGACCCGCCATGTGCACCGGCATGATCGCGCGGGTCCTCGGACCGATGGCCGCCTCGACCGCCGATGGATCGATGCAGTAGGTGTCCGGGTCCACATCGACGGGAACGGCCACCGCGCCCAGGCGCTGCGCGGCCTGCGAGGACGAGATGAAGGTGAACGCGGGAACGATCACCTCCGTGCCGGCGCCGATGCCGAGCACCTCGAGAGCGAGCTCCAGCGCATGCGTTCCGTTGGTGACCGCGAGGGCGTGCTCGCTGCCATGGGCCGCGGCGAACTCCGCCTCGAAGGCGTCGACCTCACTGCCGCCGATACGCCACCACTGCCCCTGATCCAGGGCCCGGATCAGGCCCTCGCGCTCCTCGTCGCCATACTGCGGCCATGCGGGCAGCTCGGATCCCAGGCGCACATCATTGCTCATGATTTCCCTACTCCCTTAATGCGTTATGGAGGCAGGTCCGCGGCGGACGCATTAGCACGCTAACCGGCCGACGGGGCAAACGTCATTCCCCCTCAAGGCCCCCCTACAGCCCCCTTAAAAACGGAGTTGACCAAGCTCTCGGGCCGAGGCCAAGGGGGCCGTGCTATAAATGCACTTCCGTGATGAGCCGCTGTAATTCAGCCGACCCCGCATGGTGAGGTGTGCATTGAGCAGGCTGTTGTTGGTGAACGGGCCGAATCTCGGCATACTCGGGAAGCGGCAGCCCGAGATCTACGGCACGGATACGCTGCAGGACATCGAGCGCTGGGTCGGAGAAGAGGTCGCGGAGCGCGGCTGGAAAGTGGATTCCTACCAGTTCGATGGCGAAGCGGAGATCATCCGCACCATTCAGGGGAACTACGACACGGTCGGCGCCATCATCAATCCGGCCGCGCTCATGATGGCCGGCTGGGGCCTTCGGGACGCATTGGCCAACTATCCGCGGCCCTGGATAGAAGTGCATCTGTCGAATGTCTGGGCCCGTGAGCAGTTCCGCCATGAGTCGGTGACGGGCCCGCTGGCCGCGGGCGTCATCTTCGGACTCGGCGCCCTGGGGTACCGGCTCGCCGCACGCGCCCTGCTCGAGAAGGTCCCGGACTGAGCGGCCACTCCGCCGTCACTCCACCCCGCCGCCACCCCACACCGCCAAGGCCGACGAGCCGGGAGGCGACCATCAGTCAGCTGGGAATCGACGTCGGCGGCACCAAAGTGGCGCTGCGCCTCGAACACGACGACCTGAGCATCAGCGAATCCTCCTTCCGCTGGGCCGAGCCGGACGGTACGGACGCCATGATGTCCGTCGACCCCACCCGCGACCTGGATCTGCTGGCGCACCACGTCACGGAGTTATGCGCCGGAGCCCCCGGGCGGCTCACCGGCGTCGGGGTCGCGATGCCCGCCACCCTCGACGCCACCGGCACGGTCACCGCCTGGCCCGGCCGCCCCGGCTGGGCCGGAGTGGACCTGGGCGGCGCGCTGTCCGCGCTCTTCTCCGACGCCGAGGTGCGCTGCGCCGACGACGGCGATCTGGCCGCCCTCGCCGAAGCACACGAGGCCGGCTGCCCCGATCTGCTCTACCTCGGCGTCGGCACCGGGATCGGCGGTGGCATCGTGCTGAACGGAAAACCCGTCCCCGGCGTGGGCCGCGGCTCCTGCGAAGTCGGCCACCTGGTCGTGGACCGCGATGGACCGCTGTGCGACTGCGGCCGGCGCGGCTGTGTCCAGGCGGCGGCCTCGGGCCCGGCGACCCTGCGCCGGGCGACGCGGCGGCGGGGCGAGGAAGTGACCTTCGCCGCGCTGCGCCAGGCCGTGGCCGACGGGAAGCCCTGGGCCGTGGCGTCGCTGCGGGAGAGCGGCAGGGCCCTGGCCGCGGCGGTGACCGGCGTATGCGAACTGGTCCATCCCTCGCTCGTGTTGATCGGTGGAGGGTTCGCCGCGGCGATGCCGGAACTCGTGGCGATGGTGGCCGAGCGAACGGCCGCGCTGGGGCGCCCGGGACATCCGCTGCCACCGGTCCGGCCCGCGGAACTGGGCGGGCTGTCCTCACTGCACGGCGCCGTCCTGCTGGCCAGGGGGCTGCCGGACTGATCCGCCCGTGGGGTTCTACGGGTACGAGTCGGCCCGGTCCATCCCGGCCAGCGCCGTGGCGACCGTCTCCTCCGCGAGGCCCGAGACCAGTTCAGGACCGCCGGGACCGTCCAGGACGAAGGTGAGCCCGTCCGTCGCCTTCTTGTCCAGCCGCATCACCTCGATCAGACGCCCCGGATCCGCATCGGCGGGCAGCGCGAACGGCAGCCCGTACCCCCGCACCACCTCCAGATGCTCGGCCGCCCGCGCCTCGTCGATCCGGCCCAGGGCCAGCGCCAGACGCCCGGCGAAAACCGTGCCGATCGCCACCCCCTCACCGTGCCGCAGCCGGAAATCGGTCACGATTTCCAGCGCGTGGCCCAAGGTGTGGCCGTAGTTGAGCACATGACGCAGCCCGGAATCCCGCTCATCCGCGGAGACCACCGACGCCTTCAGGGCCACGCTCGCCGCGATCTGCTCCGGCAGCGGCAGCCCGCGCAGATCACCGGCGCCGATGAAGTGGCAGCGGGCGATCTCCCCATATCCATTGAGCATTTCCGCCGCGGGCAGGGTCTCCAGATAGTCGGTGTCGCACAACACCGCGGACGGCTGCCAGAAGGCACCCACCAGATTCTTCCCCTCGGGGAGGTTCACCGCCGTCTTCCCGCCCACGCTGGCGTCCACCTGCGCCAGCAGCGAGGTCGGCAGATGCACCACGGGCACACCCCGGTGGTACAGGGCCGCCGCGAGACCCACGACATCGGTGGTGGTCCCGCCGCCGCAGGAGACGACCGCGTCCGACCGGGTCAGCCCGAAACGGACGAACTCACGGCACAGCTCCTCCACCGTGGCCAGCGACTTGTCCGCCTCCCCGTCCCGGGCCCGCAGCACCACCGAGGGCACGCCCGGGTCGGGCAGCCAGCCGTCCGGCCGGGCGGACACCATCGCCACCCGCTGCGCACCGAGCCCCGCGATGACCCCGGCCAGCGCATGCCGGACACCCGGCCCGATGTCGACGGGATAGGAACGCTCGCCGAGTTCCACCATGACCCGGGTATGCGGATGAGCCGACGCCGTCATGCGTTGTCCGTCCCTCCATGGGCGATGACCGGGCATTCTCTATCGTCGAATGTAGTGCCTGGATCGAGGGTTGGCCCTCACACCGTGTGAGGCGCTGGACTCGGAGACATCATGTTCACCATCGGAGACTTCGCCCGGCACGGCCGCGTATCGGTCCGGATGCTGCGCCACTACGACGCCACCGGACTGCTGCGCCCGGCCCATGTCGACCCCTCCACCGGCTACCGCTACTACTCGGCCGCCCAACTCAGCCGCCTCAACCGGGTCATCGCGCTCAAAGAACTCGGCTTCACCCTCCAGCAGGTGCGGGACATCGTGGATGAGAAGGTCGGCACCGAGGAGCTGCGCGGCATGCTGCGGTTGCGGCGGGCCGAGCTGGAAGCCACCGTGGCCGCCATGGCGGCGCGGCTGGTGCAGGTCGAGGCGAGGCTCCGGTCGATCGAAAGCGAAGGACACATGCCCACGAACGACGTCGTCATCAAGGAGATTCCGGCCGTGCGGGTGGCGGAGCTCACCGCGACCGCCAACGGCTTCGACCCCCGGGACATCGGCCCGGTCATCACACCTCTCTACGACGAGCTGTTCCGGCGCCTGGATGCGGCGGGCATCACCCCGACGGGCCCCGGTGTCGCGTACTACGAGGACGCCCCGGAAGGCGGTGGCGCCATCACCGTTCACGCCGCCGTCCAGGTCACCGCCCCGCTCCGGGACGGTGCGGACCTCCGGATTCTCGATCTGCAGTCCGTCGACCGGGCCGCGACTATCGTCCACCGTGGCCCGATGGACGCCGTGGTGCCCACGTCCCAGGCCCTGGCCCATTGGATCGACGGCAACGGCTACCGGTCGTCCGGCTACCCCCGCGAGGTCACCCTGGAGTGCCCGGAGAACCGCGAGGAGTGGGTCACCGAACTCCAGACACCGGTGGTCGAGGTCTGACGGCCGGGCCGTAGCGGGGCGCCTCGCGCGGCGGGCGGCCACCCGGTGGGTGGCCGCTCGGCAGTACGAGATGTTCAGGGAGCCTGCACGCGGCTTCTTCGACGGGACCGGCCCGGCCCGGGTGGTTCGGCGCCCGGGGTCACCCCCAGCTGGCTGAGCCGTTCGAAGTCGGCTGTGTCGATCTTCTCCAGGATCTCCAACTGCCGTGCCAGTGCCTCGGATTGCCCGTCGACATCGTCATGCCGCCGGAGCGAGGTCGCCGTGGTGATGTGGAACCGGGCCAGCGCCACCTTCAGGCTGCGGCTCTCCAGGATCATCCGGTAGATGGTCTCCTCCGCCAGCGCGTCCTGCACGGATCTGACCGGCCGGGTGAAGAACAGCGAGACGATCTGCCCCACACCGAGCGCGCCGAGCACGGCGGGGCTCTGCCACCCGATACGGCCCGGGAGGAAGACCCCGACGAGCGACAGCACAAGCGCGGTGAGCAGCAGACATGTGCCCAGCCCCAGCAGGAACTTGCTGGCGAAGCCGACCGTGTGCTGCGCCCGCCGGAGGCGCTCGGAGGTCTGGATGCGGTAGTCCCGCAGCCTGGCGTCCTCGTACGACAGGATGCCCTGCTTGTCCTGGATGTACGAGGAGTAGCCCGCGAACTCCGCGTCCCCGCCACGGGACAGCCGCCGGTCGTCGTCCGGCCGGGAGCCCAGGAAACGGGCCAGCTCCGCCAGACCGGCCATCACCTCGGCGCGCAGCACCCGCTGGCAGAAGTCCAGGGCCGTCAGGTGGCGCTCCAGGGTTCTGCTGGCGGTGAGCGCGTCGGAGACCACGAGCTGCCGGACGTCGTAGCGGGAGCGGATACCGGTCAGCAGCAGCTGGACCTTGATGTCGGTGAGGACACCGATCACCACGACATGGGTCGTCTCCTGCCGTCCGTCGCCCAGCAGACCGTCCAGCAGGGTCGTCAGCGGCGCCGGTTCGCCGAGGTCGGGACGTCCGCCGGAGCTGTGCTGGAAGTCGAAGAGGGTATTGGACCGCACGTGGTGGACGCGGAGCCTTCCGCCCCAGCCGTCCTCGCTGTCCGCCGGGGCGCACCGGTCCGGGGCCAGCAGATCCGTGAGCCCGTCGACGTACGCCGCTCCCCAGGTGCCGGCCTCGCAGTGGGCCCCGTACTGCCTGCGCTCCAGGTCGTACGCCTCTCCCGGGACATGCCAGTCACGGATGTTGATCAGATGCAGGACCCCGTCCCCGTGGCCGCGTGTCCGGGAGCCGACGGTGGCGTCCAGGAAACGGGCCAGCGGCGAACGGTGCAGCTCCGCGTCGGACAGGACCCTGCGGTGGCCCTCCGTGCGGAGGGCCGCACCGCTCTCGCTGTCCAGCAGCAGCTTGGAGACCGCGCTGTCCGGCAGGGACAACTGGCAGTCCAGGTTGAGGAAGAAGTCGTTCTGCAGACACTGCGTGATGAGTATGTACTGCGCCGGTGTCGTCGGATCCATCGCCACCCCCGTGGGTTGCCGGCTGCCTTCGGTGTGCCGCACGCGCTCAGTGCGGCAGCAGCGGCCACTGCCGGGACAGCCGCATGGCGGCCTCGGTCACCGCCGGATCGCCGGACTCCATGGCCACCCCGTCCAGATAGGCGTGCGCCGCGGCCTCGTACAGGTCGTCGACCGCGTACAGCCGCGCCTCATGGGCCGCGCGGCGGGCACCCCCGCGGGCGCCCATGGTGGCCTCGGCCTCCTTGGCGCGCTCGGAGCCGGCCAGATCCGTCTCGATCTCCTGCTCCAGCTCCCGCAGCCGCTCGGCCGTGGTCCGGTACGCCGCGAGATACGGGTGTTCCTCGCCAAGGCCGATCAGGAAGGCGATACCGCCGGAGAGCAGCAGCAGCGCGACGAACATCCAGGACACGCTCTGCGGGTCCAGATGCAGCGACTCGATCAGGCTCGGCGGATTGCGCACACTGTCTCCGACGTCCGCGGCCACATCGGGCGGCAGATCCAGCGGAGGCTCCTCCCGGAACGCCACTTTGGCCCGCAGGTCGCCCAACGCCCAGGCGCCGTACGCCCATACGCCCAGCAGGGCGAGGGCGGGCAGGGCCGACAGCCGGACCGCGCCGGTGGCCGAGCGCCGCCGCAGTATCCAGCCCGCGATATGCGGGGCGAGGATCATCGCCACCGCCACGGCCACCATGAGGCTGTAGGAGAGCAGATCGGCGAAGCGCCCGACACCGTGCAGATTCTCGAACACCGAGTAGTAGACGGGCAGTTCGACCACGATCAGTGCGGCCAGCACCCCGAGCTTCATCCAGCGCGGCATACCGGGGCGGGCCGCCGCGCCCTCCCAGGCCGCTCTGGTGGACAGCGCCCGGTCGGCCGCGTCCGCCTCCGCCACCGGATCGTGCTCGGACACCGCCTGCCAGCCGGCGTGGCCACCGGCGGTCTGCGGCTCGTCCTCGCGCCGCGTGGCGCCCGGCCGCCCCGGGTCGGCGCCGTCGTTCCAGCCGGCGGGCATACGGGCGCGCAGCCACCGGCGCTCGAACCCGCCCCGCACCGTGTCGCGGAAGGTCTGCCACCGGTCGGCCCGCCGCGCCAGCCGGTCCAACTGGGCGGTGGTGACCATCTGCTGCTGCTCCAGAGCGGCCCGTCGGCGGCCCGCCCGCTCCAGCCGCTCACCGGCGGCGGTGGCGGCCGCCCTGACCCGGCTCGCCTCCAGCGCGCCGTCCTCCTCGGCCCGCGCCTGCTCCTCGGCGAGCCGGTGCCTGACCCGGTCGCGCAGGCTGGCCAGCTCGGCGAAGTAGGGCACCCGGTCAGGGGTGGCCAGGACCCAGGGGTCGAAGACCTTCCCGGTGGCCGCCGACGCGCCGTGCTTGCGCGCCCGGTCCAGGAGCCAGGCGCTGTCCCCGGCCCGGATGAGATCCGATGCGACGGGATCGGGCTGGGGCAGCGCGCCGTCCGGGAACCGCCGTGCGGCCGCCCGCCCTCCCCGGCGCCCGCGGTCGCCGTCGGCCCTGCGGCGGCGCAGCCTCAGCCGACGCGGCGCCTGGTCGTCACCGGCGATAGGTGGTGTCGACATGTGCCTTCACCCTCCCCTCCAGAAGCTCCGTCCAGAAGGCGTTGAACCGCTCGTAGTGGGAGGTGTCGGTGTGGTACTTCATGCCGTAGCCCACCGGGTAGATGTCGGCGCCGGACAGCTTCGGCGTGCCGTGCGACTTGAGGAAGCCGTCGATGACGGTCCGGCGGCTCGTGGCGGTGGACAGGTCCTGCCGCCCCAGCCGGAAGTCGGTGTCGCCCTGGTCGAAGTCGCTCACCACGAGGACGTCGAACGAGGCGTCGTCGCCGGACGGCTTGGACAGCGCGATGCGCGACAGCCCCCCGAGCACATCGGAGCCGGGCTCCTCCTTCTGGGCGCAGCGCAGCAGCTTCAGGGCGTTGGAGAGGGCGACCGCGCGCATGGTGGTGCGGGCCCGCTCGCGGTCGGCGGTCTTCGAGGTGTCCGGGTCCAGGTCCAGTGGGCTGACCTGGCACTTGGACGCCTCGGACACCTTGGTGATGGGGGCGAAGGACGTCTTGCGGCACTTGTTGTCCGCAAGGAACTTCTGCAGGGTCGCCTTGAGCTTGGCCTCCGCGTCGAAGCCGGTCCGGGAGGCGGCGGCCGAGCCCGAGCCGTCGACCACGACGCCGCACGCACGGGAATAGCGTGACGGTTCGTCGGAGCCGCAGGCCGTGAGGGCGGACGCCAGGGCGAGCACCAGCGCGGCGGACAGGGCGCGCCGCCGGTTCCGGCGCCGGGCGCCCAACTGCTCCGGAGCGGGACTGTGGACGGTCATCGCGCGGTCCTCCCGTCGACGCGGTCGGTGTTCTGCCGTTCGAGTATCTGCAGCGCCCGGGAGGTGGCCGTCCGGGCGCCGTCGTCGTCGGCCAGCAGCCAGACGTCGGGTTGCTGCCAGGACCGGTCCAGCTCCACCCGGCCCGGCAGCCAGTCCCCGGGCGGGCGCCGGGGGAGGCGGGAGAGCTGGGGGTGGGTCTCGCGCACCGCGTCCCAGTAGCAGGCGAGTCGCTGATTGGCCTGGTCGACGACGGCCTGGGCATGCGACCGGCAGCGATCCACGCTGGTGCGCCACTGGCCCACCCAGTGGCCGTACCGCGCGAGCGCGGCGGGCCGGGGGTCCTCGCGGACGTCGTACTGGGTGACGACGCGCACCGACTCGGCGCGCACCCGGCTGAGCAGGGCGTGCTCGCGTCCGATGAGGGCGGAGCGCATCTGCTCGGTGGCCCGGCGGACGCCGGTCCGCACCTCCATCACATACGGCGTGATGAGCAGCTCGGGAGCCGGTGGCTCGATGGGCGGCGGCATCTCGCCCTTCCGCTCCTCGGGCGGCTCCGGGAGCGGGATGCGCGGGACGCCGCGCGCGCCGTCGCGCTTGCCCCGCCAGCGGGCGGCGAAGCGGGCGGTACGGCCGAGCCTTCCCCGGCGCACCACCCCGTTGACACTGTCAGATGTGATCATGGAAATGGATCCCCCGATTTCCCCGGTGCGCAATTGCCGCACCGGACAGCCGCATTTGCGGACAGCGGAATTCCGCTTTCTCCCGCAAACGGCTCGCAGTCGATGCCGATGACGCTGTCGATTCGATTCCTTGCCATACCGTATCGGTGAGGTCGTACCCGGGAATGCTCCCCATAGGGCCCGCTCCCGGAAACGCCCGGAAGTCGACCGGAGAACGCCCTCGTCGATGCCTGACGCCGGGTCATACTGGAACGGTTCCGGGGCCACGCCTTTTTGATCATGGATCTCGGAAACACGACCTCGGGGGAATAGGAGATGGGTCGGTGGAGAACGTCCCAGAGTGCGCGGAGCCCACGCTCCGGATCAGTCATACCCACTTCCCGGTGGAGACCCTGGGCCCGGGGCGGCGCCTGGGCATCTGGACCCAGGGCTGCGGCCTGGCCTGCGCCGGCTGTATGTCACGGCACACCTGGGATCCGCTCGGCGGCGCCTCCCGTACGGTCTCGTCCCTGCTCGGGCTCTGGCGCGAGGCGTTGGCGCGGGGCGCCGACGGGCTGACGGTCAGCGGCGGCGAGCCGCTCGACCAGCCCGCCGCTCTGGAGGCCCTGCTGGCCGGGGCGGTGCGGGCCCGTGCGGAGGCGACGGCACCGGGCGGCCCGGCGGCGGGCCGTGAGATCGACATCCTCCTCTACACGGGATACGAGCAGGAGGAAGTGGAGGGCGACGCGGCGCGCTCCGCCGCCGTCGGCCACGCGGATGCGCTGGTGACCGGGCGCTTCCGGGCGGCCGAGCCCACCGCCCTGGTGTGGCGCGGCTCGGCGAACCAGCGGCTGCGGCCGCGTACGGCGCGGGGGTGGGCGCGCTACCAGGAGCATCTGGCCCGGACGGAGAGCGGGCCGCGTCTGCAGATGGTCGAGGGGGAGGGCGATGTGCGGCTCTACGGAGTGCCGAGGCGGGGCGAACTGGCCGCGCTGGAGCGCCGGTTGCGGCGGGCGGGGATCACCCTCACCGGTGCCAGCTGGCGCCCCTGAGCGAGAGCGCCCGGCCGGACGGCACGGCGGGCGGCGGGCCCGGCGGGCGCGGCCACAGAGGGTCCGCGGCCTCGGTCGGCTGTGGTCACCGAGTGCCGCCGGTCTCGGTGGGTGGCGGTCACCGAGGGCCGAAGGTCTCGGTTGGTGGCGGTCGCACGGCCCTGAAGGTCTCGGTCGGTCGTGGTCGCACAACCCCGAAGGTCTCGGTCGGTGGTGGTCACAGCGCGCCGACGGCCTCGGCGATCTCCCGGCTGCGGACCACCAAGTGCACCCGCCAGCGGGCGTCCCGGGCGAGTTCGTCCCGGATCGCCCAGCGCAGCCAGGTCGCGCTGACCGCCGGTGCCAGACCACCCCGGCCCGCGCCGAGCAGCGGAAAGCAGATGGAGGACAGGGCGGGCTCGTACCGGTCGCGCTCCGCCCGCGCGAGCGCGAAGCACGCGCTGACCGCGCGGGCGATGCTCTCCGGGCGGACCTCGTACGTATCGTCCCGCGGGGTGGCGACCGCGGCGTGGTAGATCCGCCGGACGCCGCGCGCGGCGAGCGCTCCCGGTGCGGTGGGCACCACCGTGCCCGGCCGGATAGGCAGCCCCGGGCGGCCGTGGGCGCGCAGCCACCCGGCCAGTTCACGGGCCAGCACATCGTCCACGATCTCCCCGGCGGGGTCGCGTACGGCCGCTGCCAGGCGCAGCGCGCCGGACACGGTGGGGCGGAAGGTCTTGGACATCTCCAGATAGACGTTCTCCGAGGAGACCAGCACCTCGATGTCCCGCAGCAGTTCGATGGGCGAGACATGCAGGGTGAACGTGCTCCGCGCGTCCACCGGCACGCTGTCGACCCGCAGCGGAGGCTCCTGACCGGCCCGGCCACTCCGCGCGATGGTGCTCTGCCCGGTCGGGCCCGGTCCGCCGGAGGGCTGTGGCCCGGTGCCCGGTCCGGGGCTCTGCCCCGCCGAGCCCGGTTTCCCGGGGAAGGGCGGAGGCTCCCGCAGGATGGTCAGCACGGCCTCGGTGAGTTGCTGGACGACCTGCGGTTCCTGCTGCTTTCGGAACCGCTCGGGGGTGACTCCGTATACGGCGGCGGCCATCTTGCGGCGGTCATGGGCGGGCGCGCCCCGGCGGTCGGGGAGCAGTCCGAAGGTGTGGGCCGCGGCCTGGCCGAGCAGATCCCGCTCGCCGAGGCGCCGTACCGCCTCCCTGAGCAGCGCCTCGATACCGGCCGGGGCGTCGTCGGAGCCATCGCAGAAGCCGCCCGCCACGGCCGCGGCACGCAGCGCCGGCCGATCGGTCCTGCGCAGATCCGGCAGTCCGGGTCTGCGTATGCCTTTCAGTTCTTCCAGGAGTTGATCGTATGTGGGCGAATTTGACGCAAATGGCTCCTGACTCATGGTCACCAGGCTAGCGACCGGCCAGGAAAGAGGAAATCGTCCTCTCGGTGGCCGTGCGGTGCCGTGCCGCGGCGGGCTTTGTACCGCCGGTAATTCACGCCGTGCTGGAACAGATTTCCGATTTCCCGGGTTCCGCTTTCTTGATCCACGGCCCGGCGGCCCCCTGCCGCCGCTCTCGCCGCCATTGAATCCGAACCGCCCACCCGTTCACGAGGTGACCTTTGTGACCCATCCGCACGAGCAGCCGCCCCCCACGGAATCCGAGGACGACGAGGACTACGGGGCCTACGGGGCTTACGGGGACGACGAGCGATACGCAGCCCACGGGGACCACGGATACCACCGGGACCAAGCGGAGCCCGAAGAGCGGCGCGCCCACGACGCCGGGCCGCCGCCCACCGAACACGAGGAGCCGCCTCCGTCGGCGGCGACCACGACGGTCGGGCCCACCGAACACGAGGAGCCGCCTCCGTCGGCGGCCGCCACGATGGCCGGGCCCACCGAGGACGAGCTCCTCTCGGCGGCGCCCGCGCAGGTCGCGCACGGGGGTCGCGACCTGCGCGGGGACACCGGAGCGCTGCCGGTCTCGCTGCGCGGCCGGTTCCGCCTGAGAGCCGTGCTGCGCCGCCCCGACCATCCGCACCAGGCGGCCGTCTACCGCGTCGAGGACGAGCGCGGCAGCCATATCCTCAAGTGGTACCACCGCGGCCACGCCCCGGACCGCCGGGTGTGGGAGCTGCTGCGGGACCGGCCGCGCCGGCACCTGACCCACTTCACCGAGACCGGCGACACCGGGGCCGACGGCCATCCGTACGACCTGGCGCCCTCCTACGGCGAGACCGACCTGGCCGGATATCTGAGGGACAACCCCGGCCCGGCCGACCCCGTGCTCATCCACAGCGTCGTACGGCAGCTGCACGAGGCCCTCACCACCCTGCACGAACTGAACATCGTCCACCGGGACATCAGCCCGGCCAACATCGTGCTCGGCAGCCTCGACCCGGCCGCCCCGGACCTCGTGCTCGTCGACTTCGCCGTCTCCGCCCACGAACCCGCCGAGCGCTACACCCGCGACGAGCGCTGGGTCGGCACCGCCCTCTATATGTCCCCGCAGGCGTCGCTGCGCCACCAGCTGATCCACCCGCCCGCCGACTGGTGGTCGCTCGGCATGATCGTCGCCGAGATGGCCGGTGGGCGCCATCCCGTGCGGTTCACCGACAACGACTTCGTCCGGGAGGAGATCAGCTCCCGCGCCCCGGATCTGTCCCTGGTCACCGACCACCGGCTGCGGCTGCTGTGCATGGGGCTGCTCACCCGCGACCCCGACCACCGCTGGGGAACCGACGAGGTGGCGCAGTGGCTGGTGGGCGGCTCGCCACCGATCGCCCCCTGGGAGGCGGGCACGGCACCCGGCGCCTCGGACCCGGAAGACGCCCCGGGCATCGAGCCGTTCGCCTTCCTCGACGAGCACTACACCAGGCCGAAGCAGCTGGCCAGGGCGTTCAGCGAGAACTGGCGGCCCGCCCGGCAGCTACTCTCCCGGCGGCGCGGCCGGGGCGAATTCACCCGCTGGCTACGGCAGTTCGAGGGCGCACCGGACCGCGATGCCGGTGAACTGGCGGCGCTGCTGGACCTCCTGGAGCCGCAGCACCCCGCGGCTGGGCCACGTGAGCCGAAGCCGGTCACGATGGTGCGGCTGATCTCCTGGCTCGGCCCCACCCTCGACGCGTCCTACCGCGGGGTGCCGCTGGACCACGCGGGGCTGGGGGAGTTGCTGCGTGAGGCCGGGCGCGGCGATGAGTTCGCCCTCTCCGTCGTGGCGGACCTGCGGGACCACACCATCCTGCCGCTGCTGGACTCACGGCCCGGCGGCGATGGGCTCGCCGAGGTGCAGCAGCGCTGGCTGACGGCCCGCTCCCGCTGGCAGCACACCGTCGACGAGGTGCTCCACGAGTCGCCGTGGCTGCGCGACCGCCGCGCCGAGGTGCGCGCCGCCACCCGGCTCGACCGCTCCCGGCTCGCCGCCCTCCTGTCGCTCGCCGTCGCCCCCACCGCGCACCGGCGCAGGCTCCGGGAGCGCACCGCCCGCGTCCAGGCCTCGCTGCCACAACCGGTGGCCTGGTACGGACGGCTGGTGCGCGACCCCGACGATCTGGTGCGGCTGCAACTGGCCGAATGGCTGGGGGGATTCGCCGAGCAGGAGTCCTCGGAGACGCAGGGGCGGCTCGAGGGCGAGCGCGCCCTGCTGCGCCAGGAGCGGGACCTGGACGTGGCCACGCTGTGGGTGCGCAGACAGGACATGCTGCCCACCCTCGGCTGGGCCCTCGGCGGAGCCGTCGCCTTCGTCTTCCCGTGGATCTTCGTGATCGGCCTGGGCGATCTGGTGGGATGGCCCGCCCAGCGCGCGGTGGTGACGGCGTGGATGCTGGCCGTCCCGGCGGCCGCCGCCGTCCTGGCCCTGGAGCTGTGGACGGCGTTCCGCATCGGCAGCCCCGGCTACCACCCGGACCGGTCCCTGGCCGGGCTGCTGATCGACCGTGCGCTGCCGGTGGCCCGGTTCATCCGCCGCCCCGGCTCCCGCTTCCCCGTCCAGGGCCTGCTGATCCTCCCGGTCATCGCCCTGTTGTGGGCCACCGTGGCCTACGCCCCCTGGGTGTGGCCGCTGGCCACGGTGGCCGTCCTCGTCTGGTGGACCTGGCACCGGCTGCGGTGCTGGCGCCGCTACGTGGCCGAGCTGCGCGGCCGGGACGAACGGCACCGCCCCGGCTACCCGAGGGCGGCCGCCCCGCCGACTCCAGGGAGCCTCACATGAGTTCAGGACAGGCCATTGCCGGCATCGGCGATGTGATGCCCGATGTGTACTTCCCCCCGCCGCCGACCGTCGAGACCCTCCATCACACGGTCCCCGACACCGTCACCAACACCGTCCCGCACACCGGGGTGTCGCACGACGCGGTCCATGGCACCGGGCTGACGGACCACCTCGGCACCCAGGCCGGGCAGCACCTCGCCGACGCCGTGCACCAGACCACCGGCCATGCGCTGAACGCCGCCATGGACCAGCTGCACGACCTGATGGTGCCCGCCCTGATCGGCCTCGGCTCGCTCAGCGGGGCGCTGCTCGTCGGCCGCGCCACCATGGCAGGGGCGCAGGTGCTCGCGGCCGCCGCCATCCGGGCCGCCGAGGACCAGGCCGCTTTGCGTCAGCGGCAGTTGGACGCCCGGCAGGCCGCCGCGTGCTGGCGGGACGCCGCCTTCGCGGCCGTCCGGGCCAACGCCCGCATCGACACCCTGCGCGCGCGGATACGGCGGGCCGGCCCCGACGGGCCACCGGAACCGCCCGACCTGCCACCGCCGTTGACCCTGGCGGGCAAGAAGCTGGACGAGGCATGGCGGCAACTGGCCGAGACCGACCACCGGTTGCGCCACGCGGAGGCCGCCTACGCACGGGCCACCATGGAGGCGGCCGCCCGCCCGGTGACCGGAGCGCATCCCGAGCACACCGGCTGGCACGCGACCCTGCGCGCCCGCCGCCGCCGGGCGCTGGAGGCGTACGAGGAGGCCGCCACCGAAGCCGAGGCGCGCGGTGCGCTGCCGCAGCCGCCGCCCGCCGCCACCGTGGCCCCCACCGAGGAGGAGGTGCTGCGGCTGGGCGCGGACCTGCTGGCCATGCTTCCGCGGAATGTGTCGGCGGCCGACTACCGGCTGGTGGAGGAGAGGGTCACCGTCGCCGCGGAGGTCGCCGCCCGGCGCCCCGCCGCGGCCAAGCGCCATCTGCGGGAAGCCGCCGGGTTCGCCGAGCGGATGACCCGCGACGCCGAGCGGCGGCAGGAGACCGAGGAGTGGGCCGCCCAGCAGCTCGCCTTCCTCCGCGACGACCACCCCGGAACTCCCCGTGACGACCAGCCCGGCACCCCCGTTCCGCTGCCCGATGCCACGGCGGAGATCGCGGTCCTGGAGCGCTTTCTGTACCAGGGCGGGACGCTGGCGGAGGCCGAGCGTGTGCGCGTCGCGGCCCGCGTCGGCGAGCGGGTCGACGTGTATCAGCGGATGTACGCCACGGAGGTGATCCGCGCGGCGGTCCGGCGGTCGCAGCCCGAGACGGCCGGATGCACCACCTCCGGAGCGGTGCAGATCATCGACTGGACCCCGCCGGGCTGGGGGGAGGAGCACTGGCTCCGCGTCAGCGTGGAGGCCGGGGGCGCCGCCCGGGTCGCCACCATGCACCGCGAGCGCGACCCCGCCGAGGAGACCGACGACGATCTGGACCTCGACTGGCAGCGGTGCCACGAGGCCCCCGAGCATCTGGGGAAGCTGTGCGAGCTGACCGAACGGGCCGGGCTCAGCGTCCCGTTCGACTTCGGCGAGCTGCCCGCACGACCCGTCCGGCGCATGGGGGACCGGCCCGCTCGGAACCACACCGGACCCAAGGCCCGCCACCGTGACCAGGAGAGGAAGTCATGACCGAGCCGGTGACGTCCCCGGGCCGCGACGACCGCAGGCTCCCGGCCTTCGCCGAGGAGCTGGTCGGCACGCTCGGCGTCCAGTCCCAGTACGTCCTGCACGGCAGCATCCGGGACATCCACCTCGTCCGCCACGACAAGGACCCCGACGAGGGCGGCCCCGAGGCCACGTACGACGCCCATCACACCCTCACCGAGGTCCTGTGGAACGCCCTGTGGCAGGAGGGCTACGAGGCGCTGATCCGCTTCGACATCGCGGACGGCTTCACCGTCGTCGTGGGCCCTGCGGCCCAGGAGATCCGCGAGCTGCTGCACGGGCGGGACGCCGCCAGGCCCGGGCGCGCCCGGCGCGCCGACACCCCCGTCCACCTGGCCGACGCGGAGCGGACGCTGCGCGACATCATCACCGGCTGGAAGCAGCAGGGGCGGCAGCCGAAGACACCGGACGGCCGGCCCCGCCCGGACCCGGCACCGCGCCAACAGCCCTACCGGGTGGTGTTGTTGATCGACTACGCCGCCCGGATCCCCACCGATGTCACCCGGCTCAGCGATCCGGAGCGGGACTTCTTCCTCAACTGCCTGAAGCTGGCCGAGGACGCACGGCCGATCACCTCCCCGGGCAGCGGACGGCGGCTGTTCAACCCCGTGATCTGGCTGGCCGACGGGGAGCGCGATCTGCCCACCTGGCTGGTCGCGGGCAGCGAACGGGTCCGTACCATCGGCATCCCGCTGCCCGACCTGGGCAGCAGGCGGCGCATGGCCGAGCTGCTGGCCGAGGAGCACACCGCCGCGTCCGGGTCCGAGGGCGAAGACGACGGCGGGCCGGTCCGGCTCGACAAGCGACGGCCGCTGAACGAACACGACATCGACACCTTCGCGCGGGCCACCGCCGGGCTGACCCTGCGCGCGATGCGGGAGAGCGCCCGTATGGCGCTCGACCGCGGGCTGTCGTTCGCCGAGATGCGGGACGCGGTCCGCGTCTACCAGCTCGGCGTCAAGGACAACCCGTGGCAGGCGGACTACATCCGCAGGCAGATCAAGAAGGGCGAGGCGGACCTGCGGGCGCGGGTGAAGGGCCAGGAGAAGGCGGTCGGCAAGACCCTGGACATCCTCAAGCGCGCCGCGCTCAGCCTGTCCGGCGCCCAGGCGTCCCACCCCGGCAGCCGGCCGCGCGGGGTGCTGTTCTTCGCCGGGCCGACCGGCACCGGCAAGACCGAGCTGGCCAAGTCGGTGGCCAAGCTGCTGTTCGGCACCGAGGACGCCTGTCTGCGCTTCGACATGAGCGAATTCTCCGCACCGCATTCGGTGGACCGGCTGCTCGGCGCACCACCGGGATATGTGGGCTACGAGGCCGGTGGCGAACTGACCACGGCGGTGCGCAACGACCCCTTCCGGGTGGTGCTGTTCGACGAGATCGACAAGGCCGACAAGGGGGTGCTCGACAAGTTCCTCCAGGTGCTCGAGGACGGCCGGCTCACCGACGGGCAGGGCGTCACCACGTACTTCAGCGAATGCGTGCTGATCTTCACCTCCAACCTCGGGGTCAGGAAGCGGACCGGCGAGGGCGGACGCGGACACGAGGGGCGGGTGGCCGAGCCCGGGATGCCGTACCACCAGCTGGAGGAGATCATCCTGGCCAATGTGAAGGAACACTTCGTCGAGGAGATCGGCCGCCCGGAGCTGATGAACCGGCTCGGCGGCAATGTGGTGGTCTTCGACTACATCGACGCCAAGGTGGCCGCCGAGATCTTCGACTCGCAGGTGGGCAACATCCAACGGGTGCTGCGGGAGGAGCAGGGAGTGCATCTGCGCCTCTCCGACGAGGCGCATCGGGCGCTGTCCGCCTACTGCACGGCGGATGTCGACAACGGCGGCCGGGGGATCGGCATGCTGCTGGAGACGCATCTGATCAACCCGCTGGCACGGGCGCTGTTCGACCAGGAACGGCTGTCGGGCACGGCGGTCACCGTCACCGGTGTGCGGCCCGCAGGGGACGGCACGGTCGCCCTGGACCTGCGGGTGGTGCACACGGGGGACGCCGATCCCGGTCCCGGGGGCGGCCGATGAGCGAGAGGGCCGCTCCCCCGGGGTGGATTCACATACCGGACGGCGAGGAACTGGAAGGCCCAGAGGAAGGGGAGACAGCGCGGAGGCCGGGCGAGGCACCGGCGCCTGAGCCGATCGCGGAATCCGCACCCCGGCCCGCGCCGGGCACGGCCGGTGTCGAGGTGTCCGCGCCCTGCTGGAACTGCCGTGCGCCGGTGGCCCCCCGGGACGCCCGCTGCGCGTCCTGCGACCGTACGCGCACCCATGTGCTGCTGGTCTGCACCGAGCCCTGTCTGGAGCTCCGCCACGGCCCGGGCCCTCCGCTGCACCTCGGCCGCCACCCCGACTGGGCACCGCGGACCGCCGCCGCGTTCGCCGGCTGGAACAAGATCTCCCGGCAGCATGCGTCGCTCACCGTGGAGCCGGACGGAAGCGCCTGGGTCGAGGAGCCCGAGGCGGGCACCCGCAACGGCACGTATCTCAACGGCGCCCGAATCGCGCCCGGCGTGCGCACCCCCGTCCGCGACGGCGACCAGCTCCGGCTCGGGCTGCGGGTCGGCTTCGTCGTACGGCTGTACGGACCGGGGCCCGGCACCGGCTGAGCCGGTGCCGGGCGGTGTCGCGGGGCGGCGACCCCGGGCCGCCCCGCGCGCTCATGCCCGCGTACCGGGCGGAATGACGACCGCCCGCAGCGGCGCCAGCAGGCGGTTGGCCTCGCCCGCCCCCTCGAACGTGCCCAGGTTGTGCGCCTGGCCGGGCACCGCCTTCAGCGGCTCCTCCCCGCAGCGATCGCCGAACAGCACCAGGGCGGGGTGCGGGCGGTGCCGCCGTGACTGCCACACCAGCCCCTGGGCGTCCGGCACCTGGCGCCGGATCTCCCGCGCCCAGGCGCGGGTCTGCGCGTACTCGTCGGTCTCCAGCAGCCAGGAGGTCTGGAACACCGCGGCCAGGTCCTCCTCCCGGACCAGCCGCACCAGGACCAGATCCTCGGTCACCCGCACCTTGGACAGCGAGCGGGTGGCCGCCAGCGCCCACGGCACCTGACGCCGGGCCTCCGGCCCGGTGAACTCCATGTCCCGCAGCATCACCTCGGCGAGCGTGGTGGCCGGTTCCACGGCCGCGTACAGATACGGATACCGGTCCTCGGCGGTGGCGTCGAAGCGGTTGCCACCGAAGAAGGAGTGCGCGGGCTTCGGGTTGAACTCGGTGCAGGGGTAGGCGGTTTCATGACACCGCCACAGCTCGGTGCCCGCGCTCAGGACGAACAGATTCGGGCTCATACGTGCGCCCTCGGGGGGCGCCTGCCTCACCATCCGCCGTCTCCCAGCAGCGCGGCGGCGGCCTCGGTCAGCCGCGCGTCCGGCACCTGCCCCACCAGGGCGGCCGGCGCGTCGCGCAGCCAGGTGTTGCCACCGAGCCACCAGTCCGCGGCGCCCCAGGGATCCTGGTCCGACAGCAGCATCCTGTTGATCCGCTGCACCACCGGCCGTGGCTCACCGGTGTCCGGGTCGAACTGGAAGTCAGGGTAGCGATCGCCGCGCTCCGGGTCGGAGAGGCGGATGAGCCCGGCCCCGGCGGGATTCTCGGCGGCGGCGCCGATGAGCTGCTCCGGGCCCCGCGCGGGGGCGGTCAGCAGCCGGTCCCGTACGGCCCGGGCGATCTCGGCGCTCGCGGGGTCCAGCGCCGGCCAGTCCACCGACTCCAGCAGCCGGATCAGATCGGCCAGCCGGTCGGCGTCCGGCACGACCGCGGAGGGAGCGGCGCCCCCGGACCGGAACTGGTCCAGTCTTCTGCGCAGTTCGTTCTCGCGGGGGAGGGGCCGCAGCGCCAGCCGTATCTCCCGCAGCGCGGCGCGCACGGCCCTGGCGTCGTCCCCGGCGGCCCGCAGCCGCAGCACGCTGTCCTGGAATCCACTGAACTGCGTGGCGGTCAGCGAGGCGCGGATCTCCGGCAGATGCCGACGCAGCAGCTCCAGGAGATCGTCGGTGGTCATGGCTGTCGTCCTTCCACGGGTGCGTGCGGAGTGGGGTTGCCCTGGTGGATGAATCCGGCCCAGGAGACGATCCGGGCCAGGCCCCCCGTATCGCTCTGCGTCTCGGCCAGCAGCGGGCCGGTCAGCCCGGGGACGGGACGGCGGTCGTGGTCGAGCATCCACAGCTGGGCGGCGCGCAGGGCATCCGGCGGGGCCAGTCCGGCGACGGTCAGGTGGTGGTGGAAGACCACCATCAGCGCGGCGGACGCGCTGTCCGAGACCTTCCACCGCGAGCCGACCACATCCGTGGCACCACGCGCCAGCAGTGCGGTGGTCGGCGTCAGCGCCTCGTCGTGGTCGCGGCTGCTGAGGTCCGTCTCGCAGGCGCTGAGCACGATCAGCGGCCCGGTGGCGGCCCGTTCCCCGGCGGGTACGTCGAGAATGCGCGTCACCGTCAGCCTGCCCGGGCCCGGGGCGGCTTCGAGGTCCGGGGCGTCCTCCGGGGCCGGGCCGGCCAGGTGGAGGGCCGAGTCGGTGGGTCGCATCCCGGCCAGGCCGTGCACCACCAGATGCAGCATCGAGGCGGCGGGCGCGGCCGGGTCTCCGGGGAGGTGGGAGAGCACGTCCTCGGGGGTGCCCAGCGCGTTCTCGGGGGCATCGTCGTGCCAGCCGTAGAGCAGGGCCGTGGTGTAGTACGCGGTGCGCAGGGCCGACACCTCGTCCTGCGCCCACGTCAGATCCCCGCTCGGATCGGCCACCAGGACCGCGCGCTCGCCCGCCGGCACCCGGCCGCGCCGGGCGGCCCGCAGGAACTCACCGCCGGACGCGGCGTAGGAGATGACCGCGTCTTCGCAGGCGTAGGTGTACGGACGCCGCGCACCGGCCCGTGGCCCGGGGAGGCGGGCGGCGTGCCAGGGAACGGCACCGAGGTTGCCGCACGGCACGAGGACCAGCCGGACCGGCGTGTTGTGTTCCTCGCGCCCCTCCGCCCGGGGGCCCAGCGCGTCCAGTACGGGGCCGAGGACGGCCGGGCCCGCCCAGTCGCACAGCCCCTCCAGCGCCGCCTCCCAGTGCCGATGCGCCTCGGCGTGGGCGTCCATGCCGTGCTCGGATACGGCGGACCGCCGGGCGCCCGCGTCCAGATAGCGCTCCAACGGCTCCCGGCCGGGCGCGCCGAGCCCCGGCAGCGCCAGCGCCGTCGGCTCAGCGGCGCTCCGTACCAGGACGGCCACGCCGTCGGCGGTGCCCCGCCCGGGCACCAGATACACCAGGGCGTCGGTGCCGGTCGCGCACAGCGCCTCCCGCAACTCCCCGATGTCCGGGGCGCCGAGCAGCCCGCGCAGCGGTGCCTCGCCGCTGTCCCGCCGCAGCACGTCCAGCGCGCGGCGGCGCAGCCTGCTGGGGATCTCGACGCCGGGGGCGGCCGACATGACCTGCGTAAGCGCGCTCCGGACCTGGTCCGGGGTACCGCCGCCGGTGCCGGGCGCGAGTCCGCCGCCGGTCGGCGCGGCCGGGGCCGGGAGGTCCCGTACGGCGGCCCGCCACTGCTCGGCCAGCTCCGCCTCGCCCCGGGCGGCCAGCTGCTCGGGGATCCCGGCGGCCGCGGCCGCGGCCCGCAGCACCAGGCCACGCCCGTTCTCCAGCGACGCCACGGCCTCCTCGATCCGGCCGTCCACGGCGGCCCAGTGGGCGGCGAGCAGTCCACGGCTGGCCCCTGCCCTGGCCACCTCCAGGCCGTGCTCGGCGCCCAGTTGCAGCAGCACGTCCTCGGCCAGCACCCACAGCGAGGCATGGGCGGTGGCGACGGCCGCCCCCGTGTCATCGCGCTCGCGGTCCTCGCGCAGCCGGTACGCCTCGGCCAGCTCCCACAGCAGCTTCTGCCGGATGGCCGGGCTGGTGCGCTCGGTCAGTTCCCGCCTGGCCTGTTCCAGCTCCCCGACCGCCTCCTCCAGGTCGGAGCGGTCGCCGGTCGACCTGTGGACGGTGAGCAGCGCCATCCCGATGCCTTGCCGGATCCACACCCGCTGGTCGGGGGTCGAGGCGGGGCCGTCCAGGGCCCGGCGGGCCCTGGCCACGGCCTCGGAGACCCGTACGGGATCCGGTTCGATCATGGAGAACAGGGCCAGCAGGGGCGCCCACTGCGCGTCCATGAGGGGCCGCGCGAAGGTCGGGAGCCTCGGGTGGTTCGCCGCCTCCTCGAAGTAGGCCACGCCGGCCCGCAGTGCGGGGATCCCGCCGTCCAGCGTGGCCAGGCTCAACTGCGCCTGGCCCAGCAGGAAGAGCACCAGGAACTGCCACTCGCTGTCCTCGCCGGCCTCCTCCAACAGGTCGAGCAGCTCGTCCAGCAGCTCCTCCAGCGTTTCGGCGTCCCGCTCGTCCAGCGCTTCGTCGAGGCGCAGTTGGAGGTGCATGCTCCGGGAGCACAGCCTCAGCCCCTCCGCGCCGGGCCCGGTCGCGTGTGCGGATTCGAACACCGAGGAGGCGGGGCCGAAGAGCGCGTCCAGGCGGGCACGCGCCTGGTCGCGGTCGGTGAGATTGCCGCCCAGGATGTTGGCCGCGGTGAGCAGTCCGGGCGAGATGACCCCGGCCATCCAGTCCACCCGTCCGGATCCGTTACCGGCGGCCGTGCCGATCAACTCGGCCGCCTCGGCCAGCCGGTCGGCGTCACCCGTGCGCATACCGCGCGCCATGCGGCTCATCGCGGCGCGCATCGCGGTCTCCGCCTCTTCACCGGCCGGCCCCTTGCTCACCTCGTTGACCAGGGCCTCCAGATCCTCGGTCCGGATGGTGCCGGGCACTTCGAGCTCCAGCATGAGCGCGGCCTGCGCGAAGGTGAGGGCGGCCTCCTCCGCGCTGAGCTCCTCCAGCCGATCGGTCTCATCGCCTCCGCCTGCCGCGGTCGTGGCGAACTCGGTGGCCATCCCGCACAGGGCCTGAATCAGCGGGGAGTTGGCGTCCGGCATCCGCTCCGCCAGTTCCGCGGCCAGGGCGGCCATCTGCTCGAAGTCCCCGGAGCGCGCGGCGGCGGGCACCCGCTCCAGGGCCTCGGCCGCCCAGGACAGGGGTTCGGCGACGTCTTCGGGCAGGGTCGGCAGCAGGTCGGTCAGCAGTCCGCGCAGCTCGGCCAGATCGGCGGTGAGTTCGGGCTCGCCCACCACCACTTGGCGGCCCACATGGAAGGATTCGAGGAGGCGGGGCAGCGTGCCGTCCCATCCGGCAGTCATACCGGGCGTCAGCAGCAACCGCACCAGGTGGAGGGTGGAGGCCCGCTCGTCCGACGGCTCGAGCGTCCCACGGGCGCGCGCCGCCCGCAGCACCCGCAGGCCCCGGCTCCGGTCGTCGTCGGTGGGGTGGTGCCGGTAGCGCTCGGCGTACAGGCCGCCGAGCCGGGCGCGCACGGTGCACAGCAGCGCGTCCTCCTCCGGCACGGCGGCCGCCGCCAACGCCGCCTCCAGTTCGCCCAGTTCGGCGATGAGGCGGTCGAGCGACCCGGGGTCGGCGTCGGCGTCGGCGGGCGAGTCCACGGGCGACCGAGTGCCGTCGGACGATCCCTTGGCCGCCGGGCCGTCGGGCGGGGGCGGGCCGTCCGGCGGGGGCGGGACGATCCACGCCAGCGCGTCGGCCGCCGCTCGTTCGGCTCGGTCACGTAATGCCACGAGGTCCTTGCCGTGCATGAAACGTCCCCCTTCGCCATGCCCCACTCATCATCCGCCCGGCCGCCCGAGCACAGGACCCCTTTGATCGCTCTTTCCGGAAACCGCCCGGAAGACGTCCTCGAATCGCCCAGTCGGATACGCGGGTTCGGGGCCGCGCGGGAACTCCCGCCCCGTGGTCACGGCGAAAAGGGACATGGGGTGAATGATGCGACATCCTGTCACGCCCGGTGAAACACCTTTATCGATGCGTGACCAAATGTGTGGGTGGTGTGCTTGCCCGCGCCCTACCCTCGCCGGTGGCTCAACGTTTCTGCACAGAACCCCCGCGGCGAGAAGGACGGAACGTACATGTACGGCACGATCGACGGGTTCAACTACGGGGTCACCACCCCGCTGGCGGCCTACCTCATGGCCTGTCTCGGGGGAGCCCTCGGCTTACGTTGCACCGCCCGGTCGGTGCGTACTCAGCGCTCCTGGAAGCCGGGCTGGCTCGCGCTCGGATCCGCGTCGATCGGCTCGGGCATCTGGACGATGCACTTCATCGCCATGATGGGGTTCCATGTGAAGGAAACCCCGGTCGGCTTCGACATACCGACCACCCTTCTCAGCCTTCTGGTGGCGATCGTCGTCGTCGGCATCGGCGTCTTCATGGTGGGCTACCGGGGCGTCTCCCGGGGGGTGCTGCTCTCGGCCGGTGTGTTCACCGGACTCGGCGTCGCGGGCATGCACTACATCGGGATGTCCGCGATGCGCATGCAGGGGCATCTGGAGTACTCCGTGCCGACCGTGCTGCTCTCCGTCCTGATCGCGGTCGTGGCCGCGACCGCCGCCCTCTGGGCCGCCGTGACCATCCATGGCTTCCGCGCCAGCCTGGGATCGAGCATGGTGATGGGGGTCGCGGTGACCGGGATGCACTACACGGGCATGGCCGCGGTCAGTGTCCGGCTGGACGATGTGCTCGGCGCCTCCGTCGGCGGTAATGCGCCGGCTTCGCTGATCCTCCCCATGCTGATCGGCCCGGTGATCTTTCTGGTGGTCGCGGGGACCATCATCATGTTCGATCCGCTGCTGGTCCTGGGCGAGGGGGAGTGGAACGAAAAGAAGGCGGACAGCTCGCGCCTGCCCCCGCCACCACCTCGGCCCGTCTGGCCGGCCCGGCCGCCGGAGGACCCCGTTCAGGCCCCGGCCAGCCGCCCGGCCCCGCCCCACGGCGGCCAGGAATACGGCGGTTGGTGAACCCGCGGCCGGCGGTCCGGGGCGCGACGAGGCGGGCCGAGGCCGACGCGGCGGAGCGGGCATCGATCCGCCGCCAACGGCCACCCCCGCGCCGCGTCCCGTGGGCCCTGGGTGTGTTGTCCGGCGGATCTTCGCGGGCCCGCGACGCCTGGCACGGCACCTCGCTGCGTTGTCGGGGTCGTCCGAGTACGACCCGGTACGAGGACGACCCTCCGCCTTGCGATGCTCCCCCAGCTACCGCTGGGAGGTGCCCCCCGCACCAGACGCCGCGGGCTGATCCGCGAAGATGCATCGGACAGGGCCTAGTGGAACCGGCGCGTCCCCGACCAGCCCGGATCCCCCGTCATGGCGAACCGTACCCACGCGCCGTGCATCTCCTTGGCCAGCGACGGCGGGATGTCCGGGCCGAGCAGTCCGTTCGCCGTACGGAGCGCGGGCAGAGCGGTGTTGTCGAAGACGAACGGGACCTCCGCGGTGTGGCACGCGCCGAACGGCCCGCCCCGCCAGTCGAAGTCGTAGGTGAACACCTTGTCGTAGCGGGACACCAGCCGCTCACGGGCGTCGCGGAACATGGCGTCGATGCCCGCGCCGCGTTCCGGCCGCTGGTACAGCAGCGACTCCTGGGTGTTCGTGCCCACCAGCAGATCCACCGGATGCGGCGGGGACACCTCCTCCAGCTCATCGAGCACCACACCGAGCGGCGAGAGCCTCGGCCCCACCCCGGGCAGGCCGGCGAGCGCGGCCACCAGGCGTTCGTCGGGGATGTCGGCGAACGCCTCGGCCGTGGCCGCAATGCCCAGCCGGTCGGCCAGGGCCCGGGTCGTCTGCGCCGCCTCCGCGCCGGTCAGGGTGTGCAGCCCACCGCTCTGGCTGATCGCACCCCGGAACAGCCCGGCGGCCTCGGGCGTCACCAGGAGCGCACTGACGATCATCCCTCCCGCCGACTGCCCGAACACCGTCACCCGGTCCGGGTCCCCGCCGTAGCCCGCGATGTGCTCGCGCACCCACCGCAGCGCCGCGAGCACGTCCAGCAGCCCCCGGTTGCGCGGGGCGTCCGGCAGGTCGAGCCAACCCGGCGCGCCGAGACGGTAGTTGAGGGTGACCAGGACCACGCCGTCGCGGGCGAAGGACGTCCCGTCGTACAGCGGCGCCTGGCCGGTGCCGGAGAGAAAGCCGCCGCCGTGTACGAAGACCATCACCGGGGCGCTGCCGTCGGTCCGGGGTGTCCAGACGTTGACCGTCAGATAGTCCTCGCCACGCACCCAGCCCTGACCCAGCGCCGGGCTCAGGTCCACCGCGAACCGTCGCTCGGGTGCCGGAGCCGTCGGCCCCGGCCCATCGCCGCCTGGGGCACCGTGCACGGGGGTCGGCGCGGCGAACCGCGCGGCGCCGGTGGGCGCGGCCGCGTACGGGATGTTCCGGACCACGCTCACCGCCATGCCGCCCACTCCTTCACCGCGAACCGCCCGCCGTCCCGCCGCACTTCGGCCGCGCCCGCGCCGGGGAAGTGCGCGGGGAACAGCAGCGCGCGCTCGTCCGCGGCCTCGCCCAGCACCCGACGGCGGGCAACCCGCGCCCGGGGCTCGTCCTCGTCGAAACAGGGGCAGACGTCCGGCTCCACGATCTGCAGCGGGCTGTGCAGCACATCGCCCGCGAAGATCGCCCGATCCGTACCGGACCGCAGCCGCACCACACAGGAGCCGGGGGTGTGGCCGGGGGCGGGCTCGAGGCGCAGCTGGGCGTCGATGTCGTAGTGGTCGCCCTCCCACAGCACGGTCTGCCCGGCCTGGTGGACGGGGGCGACACTGTCCTCGAACACGTTCGCCATGCGGGGGCCGGAGCGGGTCCGGTGTCCGTTCTCGGGGTTCCAGTAGTCGAAGTCGGCCCGGGGGAACACATACTCCGCGTTGGGGAAGGTCGGCCGCCACTCGCCCTCCGTCCACGCGGTGTTCCATCCGACGTGGTCCCCGTGTACATGGGTGCAGATCACCAGGTCCACATCGGCCGGGCGGACCCCGGCCGCGGCCAGTTTCCCGAGGTAGTCCGTCTGCAGATGGTGGAAGAACGGCATATGCGGCCGCTCCCGGTCGTTGCCGACGCCGGTGTCGATCAGGATCGTCCGGCCCTCGCTGCGGAGCAGCCAGCTCTGGATCGTCGTGCGTACCTCATCGGCGGCCGGATCCAGGAATTCGGGTGCCAGCCAGCCCTCGTGCGTGCGCCAGTGCTCCATGGCCACGTCGGGGAAGACGAAGTCGCGTGGCAGACCCCTTGGGGCCACCTCTACCACGCGGGTGATCTCGACATTGCCAAGCGTGATGGTGTCCATGAGTCCAGCCTGTGCGTCCGCGGGCGTCGGCGGTATCCGTCATGTGACTGCACCACCGGGCTACTGCACCACGGGTTAGAGTCGAGGGATGACCATGGTCGGGCGGGAGAGTGAGAGCGCGGCCGTACTCGGTCTGACCAGCGGTGTGCTGATCCTTACGGGCGAACCGGGTGCCGGCAAGAGCACCCTGCTCGGCCTCGCGGCGGATCGCCACCAGGGCCGGGTGCTGCGGATGACGGGCAGCGAGAGCGAGGCGAACCTGACGTTCGCGGGGCTGCACCAGCTGCTGCGGCCGGTGCTGGGGGAGACCGCCGGGCTGTCGGCGCGTCAGCGGTCGGCCCTGCTCGGCGCCATCGGCCTGGAGGACGCCGAGTCCCATGGCACTGGCCGCGCGGAGGCCGAGCCCCACGACATCGGCCGCGTGGGGGCCGAGCCCTGCCGTATCGACAGCGGCCACGGTGGCCCGCCCGACCGGCTGCTGCTCGGCGTCGCACTGCTCACCCTGCTCTCGGACCTCGCCCGGCGATCGCCCGTCCTGGTGGTCGCCGACGATCTGCAGTGGATCGACGCCGGCTCGCTGGAACTGCTCGCCTTCGCCGCCCGGCGCATCGGCGACGAACCCCTCGCCGTGCTGGCCGCGGCCAGGGAACCGGCGGGCGAGGGCATCCGGGGCGGGGCCACGGCGCCGTTCTCCGGCTTTCCCGTGCGCACGCTGGGCCCGCTGGACGCGACCGCCGCGGGCCTCCTGCTGGACCGGCAGCCGTATCCGCCGACCGGCCGCGGCCGGCTGCGCATCCTCGACCAGGCCGCCGGAAACCCGCTGGCGCTGGTCGAACTGGCCCGGGCGAACGGCGCCTGCGGCGCGGACTCGGCCGACTCCGCCGAAGGCGAGCTCCTGCCGCCCACCGACCGTCTGATGCGGGTCTTCGCCGCCGACCTCGATCCCCTGCCCGAGGCCACCCGGCAGGCGCTGCTCCTGGTCGCGGCGGACGAGCGGGCGGTGGCGGGCCGGGTCGAGGCGCTGGCCCCGGCCGAGGCCGCCGGACTGCTGCGGCTCACCGGTGGCGGCCACGACGGCTGGCGGGCCCGCTTCCGGCATCCGCTGATCAGGTCCGCGATCTACCACTCCGCACCGCTGGCCGCCCGCCGTCAGGCCCACCGCGACCTCGCCGCGCTGCTCGGTGCCGAACCCGACCGCCGCGCCTGGCATCTGGCCGCCGCCGCGGACGGACCGGACGAGGAGATCGCCGCGGCTCTGGAGGAGTCGGCGGCCAGGGCGCTGGAGCGTGGCGGATACACCGCCGCCACCACCGCGCTGGAACGTGCCGCCGAGCTGAGCCCCGGGCGCCGCGACCGCGCCCGCCGCCTGGTGGCCGCGGCGGGTGCGGCGGTGTCCACCGGACAGCCGCACTGGGTGCGCCGGCTCGCCGCCGGTGCCGTGGAGCTCACCGACGACCCGGCGCTGTCGGCCGAGGCATCGCTGCGGGTGGGCCAGGTGCTCACGCTGAGCACCGAGCACGACACCGCGCTGTCCCTGCTGCTGCGGGCGGCGGAGGATCCCGGGCTGCGCCGGATCGCGCTCGCCTCCGCGTCGGTGGCGGGCTTCTACTCGGGCGACGAGGAATACCGCCTCACCGTACGGGCCCGGGCACAGGACGACCCCTGGACGCTCGCGGTGACCGACCCCACCGCGCACCGGTCCGAGCGGGTGGCGGCGATCCCGGCGCTGGTCGAGCGGGCGGACGGCGACCCCGCCCGGCTGATCTCGCTCGGCGCCATGGCCTGGCTGCTCGACGAGACCGCACTCGCGGTACGGATCTTCGACGACGCCCTCCACCGCTGGCGGCTGGGGGGCACCCTGCCCATCGGGCTCGGCTGCTCGGCCGGGTGGGCCTATCTGGACCACGGGCTGTGGGCCCAGGCCCGTACCGCCGCCGTGAACAGCAACTCCGCGGGTGCCGGGCTGCCACACCTCGACGCCGCCGCACGGTCGCTCGAAGCGGCCGCCCTCGCGCTGACCGGCCGGACCGACGAGGCCCGCACCGCGGGCTCCGCCGCGCTCGCCCTCGTCGATCCGCACCGCAGCCGCGCCGTCGCCGTCCGGGCCCGGTGGGCGCTGGGCATGGCCGCGGTGGCCGACGGCGACCACGTCGGCGCCTACGAGCAGTTCCGCCTGCTGTTCACGGCCGACGGCGAGCCCGTCCACTACGCGTGTTCCTTCCCCGCCGTCGCCGAACTGGCCGCCGCGGCCGTCCGCACCGGCCACGGCGCCGAGACCGCCGCCATCGTGGAGCGCATCGCCGACCGGCTCGCCGAGGACCCCTCGCCCCGGATGCGCATCCTGCTCCACCGCGCCCGTGCGCTGCTCGAACCGGCGGCTGCCGAGCCGCACTTCGCCGCGGCCCTCGCCGAACCCACGGGCGGCCAATGGCCCTTCGAACGCGCGCAGCTCCTGCTGGACCACGCCGAATGGCTGCGCCGCCGCCACCGCATCACCGAGGCCCGCCACCAGCTGAACACCGCGCTGGAGACCTTCCGCCGCCTCGGCGCCCGCCCCTGGATCGACCGCACCCAGGCCGAACTGCGCGCCGCCGGGATCGAATCCGCCCCCACCAGCCCCGACGCCCTCACCTCCCTGTCCCCGCAGCAGCAGCACATCATCCGCCTGGCGGCGCAGGGCCTGAGCAACCGTGAGATCGGCGAACGGCTCTTTCTCTCTCCCCGTACCGTCGGCTCGCACCTCTACCGCAGCTTCCCGAAACTCGGCGTCACCGCCCGCTCCCAGTTGCGCGACCTGATCGAGGCGTCCTCCCCGTCGTAGTGGCGGTGGCCACGCGGGCTCCCGGCGATCGCCACCGGCAGGGCAGCTCCACCGTGACGACCGTCGGCCCGCCCCGTGGGCTCGTCACCGTCACCGTTCCATCGAGCGCGGCGACGCGGCGACGAATCCCGAGCAGCCCGCGGGCACCTTCGGGACCGCGTCCGGAGCCACCTTCGGCGCTGCCGGAACCACCCGTCTCCCCGGCACCGGACCCGCCCGCCACCGCCTCGGCGCCACCTCGTCCCTCGTCCCGCACCGAGACCCACAACCCGCTCGGTGTGCGGGCCAGCCGGGCCTCGGCCCGGCCTGCGCCACTGTGCCTCGCCACGTTCGCCAGCGCCTCCGCCACCACGGAGTACGCGGCCGCCTCGACCGCCGCCGGGGCCCGTGTCCCGTCCTCCAGACCGTCCACCCGCACGGTGACATCGAGCCCACTGCTCGCGGCGAGCGCCCGTACCGCCCCGGCCAGGCCACGGTCGGTGAGGACGCGCGGATGCATGCCACGCACCATCCGGCGCAGCTCGGTCAGCGCCTCTTCGGCCAGGTCCTGCGCGTCGTCCAGCATCCTGCGCGCCGCCGTCGGATCCCGGTCGTAGACCCGCTTCGCCAGGCCGATCCGCAGGGACAGGGAGACCAGCCGTGCCTGGGTGCCGTCGTGCAACTCCTGCTCGATACGGCGTAGTTCGGCACCGTGCGCGGCGATGGCGCCCGCCCGGGTCTCCACCAGCTCCGCCACCCGCTCGGCCAGCCGCGCCGCGGCCGTGGCCGTGTCGGTGGCCGTTTCCGTGTCCGTTTCCGCTTCCGTGTCCGTTTCCGTGTCCGTCGGGCCGGGCCGCCGACGGCGCAGGTACGAGCCGAACGCCAACGCGAGCGCGGACGCCGGCAGGGCCGTGGCCCGCACCGCGTGCCGCATCGTTCTCCCCATGCCGACGAGGCTAGAAGACCGACCGGACGCGGGCGGGAGAGCGAGCCGCCCCATCGACGGTGGAGCCCGCTACACCCCCGGCCCGGCGGCCGGCCCACGCCCGCCCCTGCGGTCCGGGATTCACCGGCATGGACGCACCAGGGTGCGGTAGCGTGCCGAGGAAGCCATGGTGGAAGGACCGGTCCGCCGAGAAAGGCACCCGATGACGGATCTTCAGGAAGTGGACCGCATCGCCACGGCCGACCACCACTTGGCGGTCGTGACGACGACGCGCGCCGACTGCTCGGTCCAGGCATCCGTGGTCAACGCCGGGATCATGGGCCATCCGGTGTCCGGTGAGCCGGTGGTCGCCTTCGTCACCTACGGCCGCGCCAAACTCGCCCACCTGCGGGCACGACCGCGGGCCACCGTGGTCTTCCGCGCCGGATGGAACTGGGCCGCCGTCGAGGGCCGTACCGAGATCGCGGGCCCCGACGACCCGTCCCCCGGGATCGACCAGGAGCGTCTGCGACTGCTGCTGCGCGAGATCTTCACCGCCGCGGGCGGCACACACGACGACTGGGGCGCCTACGACCGGGTGATGGCCGAGCAGGGCCGCGCCGCGGTCTTCGTCCACCCCGAGCGCGTCTACAGCAACTGACCCCCGGGGCGCATGACCGGGCGGGGCCGATCACGTCGTGACGGCGCGGAGATGGGGCGAGAGCGGAGAGCACGGAGGGAAACCGGCGACGTGAACGATCCACTGGGGGCCCTGTCTCCCGCTGAGCGCCGACTGCTCAGGCCCGTCACCCACGGCCATGGGCTCGAAGGCCGCGAGCCGATGCTCGCGACCCTCACCCACGAACGCTTCTCCGACGAGCGCTGGCTGTACGAACGCAAGCTGGACGGCGAGCGCTGCGTCGCCGTCCGCGAACGCGGCCGCGTCGACCTGTTCAGCCGCAACGGCCTCTCCGCCGCCTCCGCCTACCCCGAACTCATCGACGCCCTCACCGGGCGAGCCACGGTCGACTGGGTCCTCGACGGCGAGGTGGTGGCCTTCGAACGCGGACGCACCAGCTTCGCCCGGCTCCAGCCGCGGATGCACGTCAGCTCACCCGAACAGGCCCGGCGCACCGGCGTGACCGTGTACTACTACCTCTTCGACGTCCAGGCCATCGGCGACCACGACGTCACCGCGCTGCCGCTGCGCCGCCGCAAGACCCTGCTGCGCTCCCTGCTCACCTGGAGCGATCCGCTGCGCCTGACCGCGTACCGCTACCGCGACGGCGAGACCTACTACCGCCATGCCTGCGCCCACGGATGGGAGGGGCTGATCGCCAAGCGTGTCGACTCCCCCTACCAGCACGGCCGCTCCCGCGACTGGCTCAAGTTCAAATGTGAGCGGCGGCAGGAGCTGGTCATCGGCGGATGGACCGATCCCCGGCGCACCCGCCCCGGGCTCGGCGCCCTGCTCCTCGGCTACTACAGCGACGGCGACCTCGTCTACGCGGGCAAGGTCGGCACCGGCTTCGACACCCGCACCCTGGAGGCCCTCGCCCGACAGCTGACCGAGCTGCGCACCCCCACCTGCCCATTCACCCGTGGCGCCCCGCCCACCGGGTCCGGGGTCAACTGGGCGCGCCCCGAACTCGTCGCCGAGATCGCCTTCACCGAGTGGACAGCGGAAGGCCGTCTGCGTCACCCCCGTTTCCTGGGGCTGCGCCGTGACAAACCGGCCCGCGAGGTCGTCCGCGAGGAGCTGTGAGCGCGGCCGCCATCGGACGGTTGCCCGAGCCGAGTCCGGGGAAGTCCGCTTGAGCGCTGCGGAGGGGTGAGCCGGCCAATGTGCCCGCGAGCCCAGCACTCGACGTGCCCACCGCGCCCGGCCCGTGTCACGGCACCCGCGATGTCCACTCCGGTGAGCCGAACTTCCCGGCCGCCAGCAGCCGCGCCGTCGCCGACTCCTCGTCCGTCACCTTGCCGTCAGTGAGCCCGTACCGCCCGCGGAACGAGGCCACCATGCGGTCGATGACGGCGGGGCGCGGCAGCCCGGTCTGGCGGCGCAGCGGGTCCACCCGCTTGACGGCGCTCGCGATGCCCTTGCCGGACAGCTTCTCCCGTCCGATGCGCAGCACCTCCACCATCTTGGCGGCGTCGATGTCGTACGACATGGTCACGTGGTGCAGTACCGCACCGCCGTGTGCCGCGAGCCGCTTCTGCGCGGCCCCGCCGACCTTCCCGGCCTCCGTGGCGATGTCGTTCAGCGGCTGGTACCACGCCTTGACGCCCATCTCGCCCAGCGCGCCGAGCACCCAGTCGTCCAGATAGGCGTAGCTGTCGGCGAAGGACAGGCCGGAGACGAGCGACTGGGGCACGTACAGCGAGTACGTGATGGTGTTGCCCGGTTCGACGAACATCGCGCCGCCGCCGCTGATCCGCCGGACGACCGTCACCCCGTGCCGCTCGGCGCCCGCCGGGTCGACCTCGTTGCGCAGCGACTGGAAGCTGCCGATGATGACGGCCGGACGGTCCCACTCCCACACCCGCAGCGTCGGCGGCCGCCGCCCGGCGGCCACCTCCCCGGTCAGCACCTCGTCCAGGGCCATGTGCAGCGCCGGATCCTGTGGCCCCTCGTGGATCAGCTGCCAGTCGTAGTCCGTCCAGTCGGTGGCCCGGGCCACCGCCCGCCGCACCGCGATGCCCACGGCCTCGGCGGAGAAACCGACCATCACGGTGCCGGCGGGCAGTCCCGCCTCGATGCGCGCGGCGAGGGCCTGCGCGTCCGCGTCGGCGGGCGCGCCCTCCAGGGCCCGGTCGATGGCGTGCAGCGCCTCGTCCGGCTCCAGGAAGAAGTCGCCCGCGACCCGCACCCCGCGCAGCACGCCGTCGTGGACATCCAGATCCACGACGACCAGCTTGCCGCCCGGCACCTTGTACTCACCGTGCATGCCCTGCACCGCCTTCTGTTTCCGCCCCGGCGCTCTCGATCATTATCCCGCGCCGGGGCGGCTTCGGTCGGCACCGGTGATCCGGCGGGGTCAGGCTCCCGTGGTCGAGCCCGGGCGGACGATCATGAGAATGGTCACCGTCGCCCACAGCAGGTTGAACGCGCCGGTGAACATGGCCAGTTGGGCGGTATCGGTCCGCTCCAGGGCCTTGCCCGCACCGAGGCTGTCGATGAGCTCGTCCTGGCGGGGCAGGACGAAGGCGACCAGGACACCGGCGGCCGCGGCCGTCAGCGCGATGGAGGCGGTGAGCCAGCCGCTGCTGAGGACACCCATCACGGCGGCCGTGGCGAATCCGAAGACGGGCACGGCGAGGCCCATCTTGGCGTAGACGCGGCAGATGCGGTGCAGAAGCCGGACCGTGCCCAGGTCCGCCTTGCCCTCGGCGGCTGCCGCCGCGGCAGCGTGGGCGTTGCGGGCCGCGGGCGGGAACATGCTGGCCGCGACGGTGACGGGGCCGATCGCGACGATGGCGGCCAGGACATGCAGAGAGAGCAGGATCTTGGTCATCGGGTGGTGTCCGGCTCCCTTTCGAACGTGGCAGGCACCGCGTCTCCTTCCGAGCGTGGGCGGCTGGTGCCCGCCCCACGCTAGGCAGCCGCGAGAAGATCACCCAGGGGCTGGAACGACAGAAGTCAACGGATTCTCGCCATACCGGGCCCCTGACATGGTCATCCGTCGATGTACTGCGCCACCCCGTGGCCGAACGACCAGTCGGCCGACTCGTTCTCGGTCAGGGTGATGAACACGTTCCGCGGCTCGGTCCCCGCGTACTCCTGGGCGAGCTCGGCGATCCGCCGGTACAGCGACTGCTTCTGTGCCGGTGTACGCCCCGAGCGCATCGTGAGCGCGATGTAGACGATGCCGTCGTCGCGCCGCACCCCGAGGTAGTCGTCGTAGCGCAGCATGCCGCTGGTGCCGTCATGGCTGGTCAGGACCTGGAACCGGTCGTTGGGCGGGAAGCCGATGGTTTCCACCAGGGCGTCGTGCACGGCACGGCCGAGGGCGTCGAGCCGGTCGGGGTCGGCCCGTAGCGCGTCGATGCGGACGAAGGGCATGTCGGGACTCTCTTTCGGGCGAGTCGGTCGGCGGAAGGTCGCGGGCTCAGGGGACATGAGCTCAGGGGACATGGCCTCAGCGGACATGAGCGGTGAGCAGGCCGAGCGCTCCGTCCATGGCCCGGGCGTACACCTCCACCGAGTCGGCTGCACGGGCCAGCACATAGCCGCCCTGCAACACCGCGACCAGCGCGGTGGCCGCGCTCGCCGGGTCGAGCCCGGTGTCGAGCTCCCCGCTCGCCCGGCCCTCCGCCAGCAGCCCGGCCAGCCGGTCGGTGAGCCAGGCGAAGGTCTCCTCGACCGGTCGGCGCAGCTCCGGATCGGCCATCACATCGGGGTCCTGGGTGAGGCGGCCGACCGGGCAGCCTTTCAGCGCGTCCCGTTCCCTCCGCAGATAGGCGCTGATCCGCTCGACCGTGGTGCCGGGGCCACTGAACTCGGCCTCCGCCCTGCCCCTCAGCTCCTCGGCGCTGCGGCTGATCGCGGCGAGCGCCAGATCGGGCTTGCCGCGGAAGTGGTGGTACATGCTGCCCTGGCCCGCTCCGGAACGCTCCTGGATCGCCTTCGGGCTCGTGCCCACGTAGCCGCGCTCCCACAGCAGCTCGCGGGTGCTTGCGATGAGTCGTTCCCGGGTGTCCATGAGCAAGATCATACATACTAGTAGGTACAAATTGAAGCGCGCGGACGCGCCCTCGGTGAGAGGATCCCGCCGTACTGTGTGGGCTGGTCCGGACGGTGGAAGGTGACGATGTACGCGATATCCCTGGGCGAGGACGGCGCCGAGCTGCGCCCGCTGGAGCCGTGGCAGGCCGAGGAGTTCCTTACGCACATGGACCGGGGACGGGAATTCATCGGACGGTACATCCCGCTGGCGGACGCCGCCTCCGACCTGGAGTCGGCCCGGGCGTTCCTCCAGGGCTACGCGGACAAGGCGGCGGCCGACGCCGGGCGGATCTACGGCATCTGGACGGACGGCAAGCTGGTCGGCGGAGTCCTCTTCCGCACGATGGACGTCAACCAGCGCACCGCGGAGGCGGGTTGCTGGCTGGAGCCCTCGGCGGTGGGCAAGGGGCTGGTGACCCGGGCCTGCCGCGTGATCATCGACTGGGCCGTCGAGGAGCGGGGCATCCACCGCGTGGAGTGGATCGCCGCCGCCGCGAACGAGGGCAGCATCGCCGTGGCCCGGCGGCTGGGGATGACGAAGGACGGTGTGCTGCGGGAGAGCTATCTGCGCCGCGGCGAGTGGCAGGACAGGGAGATCTGGTCGGTGCTCGCACCGGAGTGGCGGGCGGCCCGGAAGCCGTCCTGAACCGCGTCTCGGTCAGGCTGACGGCGAGGGCCGCGCGTCCATCACGCTGACGGCGAGGGCCGCGCGTCCATCACGCTCACCGCGGGGGTGGCGGGCGACGGTGATGATCTCGGGGCCGGTGTCGGTCAGCGGCCCGCCGTCCCAGTCCCCGAACTGCTCCGCCACGACCAGCCCCGCCTCGCCCAGGAACCCCGCCAGCGCGTCCGGGCCGAGAAACCGCAGCGTGCTGCGGCTCAGCAGGGGCCGCTCCCAGCCCGCGCCGGTGTAGGTGTGCGTGGCCGAGACGAGATCGCCCCGCACCGGCGTCTCCACCTCGCACACGCACCGCACCACGGCGCCGGTGGGGTCCACCACCTCGCCCGAGTACCGCACGTCCCAGTCCTCCCACTCCCGCACCAGCGGATTGCGGGTCTCGAACACGAAGCGGCCGTCGTCGGTCAGTGCCGTGGCGATCGCGGCCAGCGCGTCGCGCAACTCGTCGTCACCCAGAAGCCCCTGGAAGGCATGGCCGGTCATCACCACCAGATCGAACGCACGGCTCCACCCCGGCGCCGAGGCCAGGTCGCCGAGCACCCACTCCACATCCGGGCACTCCCGCGCCACCTCCAGCATCCCCACCCCGGGATCCAGCCCGCACAGCCGCCCCTCGTGCCCGTCCTCCCGTGCCCTGCGCAGCAGCGCGCCCGTTCCGCACCCCACGTCCAGGACGGAGCGGGCGGACATCACCAGGGGCAGGTAGAACGTGAAATCGCCACGCTGGTCCCAGGGGCAGAACAGGTCGTACAGCGAGGCCAGCCGGCGATCGGAGAACTGCGTGTCCACCATGGCCGTCACACTGCTCCCGGTCCGGCGGACCCGCAAGGTCCGGGACCCGTCCACGGCCCTGCCCACGTCGTCATGGGCGGGCTGTCTTACGATCGAAAGGGGTTTTTGTCGTCTCCGGGAGCTCTCGATGTCCGACCCCACGCCCGACCCGTCCGACCCCATGCCCGACCCGTCCGACCCGTCCGCCCCGACGCCTGACTCGCTCGACCGGCGGCTGGAGACCATCGCGCGCCACCCCTTTCGCGCGAAGTTCCATCTGCGCGGACGTGATCGGGCCACGGCCGAGCTGAGTGGCCCGTCGACGATGCGCTGGCACGCGTACGACCTGATCGCCAAGCGGCTGGCCCCCGCCGAGCCGTACAAGGACGGCAAGCAGACGCCCTACCGCGGCCACCCCGTGTTCGTCGCCCAGCATGCCACCGCCACCTGCTGCCGTACGTGCCTCGAGCGCTGGCACCAGATCCCCAAGGGGCGGGAACTGAGCCGGGCGGAGCGGGCGTACGTGGTGGGGGTGATCTGCCGTTGGATCGAACGCGAGGTGGCGGCAGGCGGACGGTGACGGATCAGCCCGGGACGCCGTCGAGCCCCAGGTCGCGGGCGACCCGTGCGAGGGAGTCGCGCTGCTGCCGCTCGTAGAGCGCGAAGGGGTCCAGGACATGGCGGCCGATGGCACCGGAGAGCCATGCGGCGTCGTGGGCGGTGCCCTCCTGGCCGTTGTCCCGCACGCCCTCCCCGCTGAGGTTGGACTGGAAGATGCCGGCGGCGGAGCGGGGCAGGAAGTCCTCGTAGACGATGGGCTCGGCCCGCACCCAGCCCCGCTCCAGCAGTTCGCCGATGGTGGCGGGCGGACGGCTGTCGTCGCGTGGGCGGTCCGGTACGACGTGGTAGGTGAACCAGCCCAATCCGCGGGCGGCCAGCTCCCGTTCGGTAGGGGGGAGATGCTCCTCCCATACGCCGCGGGCCAACTCGCCCCGGTCCACCCCCGGGTGGCGGGCCACCTCATGGTCGACGAGGGTGAGCAGCCGGTCGTACAGGGCGCGGCCGTCGTGGGTGAGGGCGATACCGCGGGCCTCGACCTCGCCGAAGCGCACCCGCAGGGCGCCGGTGGTGACGCCGCCGTCCGCGAGGCGCATCGCGCGGGGTTCGGCGAGGGCGCGGAAGGAGGTCTGGCGCAGCAGGACGTCTGGGCCCTTCCAGGCCGGTGGCCCCTGGATGGTGTCGATCATCTGGATGCCGCGGTCGGTCATCCGCCGGTAGAGCTCGTCGATGTCCAGGACGCGCGGGGTGAGGTGGTTGATGTGGGTGCTGCGGACACCGCCGATGTCCGCGGCGACGGCGGAAATCCTCTCCAGGGTCTCGTACCAGACCTTGTCCACCGGCTCGGGTGACAACTCGAAGGCGGACACGGCGAGGTGGAGGAAGCGCTCGGCGTCCTCCTCGGGCAGTCCGTGCTCGGCCGTCGCGCGGTCGGCCAGGGCGAGCAGCTCCGGCGGGAACAGCTCGCGGCCGGCCAGGAAGGTCTCCAGCCGGGAGCGCAGATCGGCGTCGAAGAACCGCGGGTCGGCGGTGGTGAGCAGGGAGGTGAAGACGCGGAAGGGGTTGCGCGCCAGCTCCTCGCCGTCCACCGGGCGGAAGGCGGTCGAGACCACGGGGACCGCGCTGGCGGCGGCCTCGCGCAGATCGTAGAAGCCGACCGGGTGCATGCCCAGCGCGCCGAAGACGCGGGCCACCTGGCCCAGCTCCCGAGGCGTTCCGACCCGGATGGCGCCGTGGCGTTCGGCGGTCACCCGGCCGATGGACCCCAGGCGCTCGGCTTCGGCGCCCCGCGCCCGCAGAACGTCCTCGTTGACCTCGCGCGAGACGTCCACGAGCGTGGTGTACGCCGGGACTTCCCGGCCGTACATCTCGGAGAGCCGTGCCGCGAAGGCGGCACGCAGCCGCCACTGGCTGATCATGGGTGAATTCTGCCTTTCCGTCGGGGACGTGCCGGATCGGGGAGGGGTGCCGAGCCCGGTCCATAAGTTTTTGCCACCCACGGAGCCGGTCGGTAAACCTCCCCGGCCCTGGCCGCGTCTTGATCGGCAACGGACGCACAGCACCGGTGACCTTGGCAAGGCCGGTTTCCTGTCACCTATACACAGCATGTATACATGGAGTGCATACTCGCGGTGTATGCACTGGGTGTATAGCGGACGGCCGCGTGCTCCTGGGAACAACAGACGGAAAGGCATCCATGTACGGCAAAGCATTCGCTCCTGAGTACCAGGGCTCCCTCACCACCCTGTCCGTGAACTCCTCCCTGGTCGACGTGCTGGCGGCAGGCACCGAGCAGTTGCGGGCGGCCGAGCGGGGCGGCTCCCCGGGCGAGGCGGCCCGCGCCGGGCTCGCGGTCGCCGAGGCGCACCGGAGGCTGGGGCAGGTGGGCGAGGCCGACCGCGAGTGGAAGGCCAGCTACCGGGCGGCCCGTGCGGCGGGGGACCTCGGGGCGATGGCGTGGGCGCTGTGGAGCGGAGGCACGCTCGCCCGGCAGCGGGGCGCGCTGGCGCTGGCGTGGCGGCTGCTCGGCCTCGCGGCCGAATTCGGCGAACGCGGCGGGGACATCGTCGTCCGTGGCTACTCACTGGCCGGGATGGCGGAGACCGGCCGCATCCAGGGCGACTACGAGGCCGTGGGCGCGCTGCACGAGCGGCTCCTCGCCGAGGCGCGGAAGCGCGGCGAGGCGCGGCACACCGTATGGGCGCTGGAGGGCATCGCCCAGATGCACCGCAACACCGGGTCGTACGACTCGGCCTACGCGATGTTCCAGGAGGCCGCGGAGATAGCCGCGGGCGCCGATGACCGGCGCGGACACGCATGGGCGCTGCGCGGCATGGCCGATATCGTCTCCGTACGCGACGGCGACGTGGAGCGCGCACTGGAGCTGCTCTCCGCGGCCGAACTGACCTGCCGCGAGATGAACCTGGTGAGCGCGCTGGCGTACAACCACAAGATGCGCGGCAATGTGTTCTACCGCGCGGGCCGTTACGAGGAGGCCCGCGCGATGTACGAGCAGGCCCTGGACGAGTTCCGCGGCATGAGCGAGCCGCGCGGCGAGGGTCTCGCCCGGCTCGGGCTCATCAAGTCCCTGGCCCGGCTGGGCCGCGACCGGGCCCGGACCGACGAGGACCTGTGCGAACTGGCCGATGTGCTGGAGCGGATCGGACTGCGGCACGCCCGCCGGATGGTGGACCGTGCCCGGGAGGAGTTCGGCCTCACGGAGGTCATGGAGGTGGCACTGTGACGACGGCGTTTCCCCTGCTCCTCGGGGCATACGAGACCACCGCGACCGCGCACGAGGCCACTGCGGCCGCACACGAGCCCACCGCGTCCGCAGGCGAAATCCTGGGCCGCTGCCGGGAGTTGGTGCGCCCGGCGCTGGCCGAGACGGTCGGCCGGCTGCACCCATGGGTCGCCGAGATGGCCGCGTACTCCTTCGGCTGGTGCGATGTGGGCGGTACGCCCGCCGAGGGCGCGGGCGGCAAGGGGGTGCGGCAGGCCCTGGCCGTGCTGTGCGCGGAGGCGGCCGGGGCATCCGGCGAGGCGGCGGTGGCCGGAGCGGTGGCGGTGGAGCTGGTGCACACCTTCTCGCTGCTGCACGACGACATCATGGACGGCGACCAGACCCGCCGCACCCGCCCCACCGTGTGGAAGGCCTACGGGACCGGCCCGGCCGTGCTCGCCGGTGACGCCCTGTTCGCGCTGGCCGTGGAGGCGCTGGCCGCCGTGCCCGGCGCCGGAGCCGCGGCCGCGGTGCGACGGCTGAGCGTGGCCATGGGCGACCTCGTCCGCGGCCAGGCGGACGACCTGCTCTTCGAGTCGCGCCCCTGGACGGGGCCCGCGGCGGTGGGGCCGGAGGAGTACCGCACGATGTCCGAGCACAAGACCGGCGCCCTGCTCGGCTGCGCCGCGGCCCTGGGCGCCGCGCTCGCCGGGGCGCCGGAGAGCACCGCGGCCGCCCTGGACCGGGCCGGACGGCATATGGGCGTGGCGTTCCAGGTGGCGGACGACCTGCTGGGCATCTGGGGCGACCCCGCGGTCACCGGCAAGCCCGTCCACCGCGATCTGCGGCAGCGCAAGAAGACCTTCCCCGTGCTCGCCGCCCTGAGCGCCCGCGACACCTCGGCCGCCGGGCAACTGGCCACGCTCCTGGAGGAGTCCCCGGAGACCCCGGACGACGCCACCACGCGCCGGGCGGCCGATCTGATCGAGCAGGCCGGTGGCCGCTCCGCCGCCCTGGCCGAGGCCGACCGTCACATCACCGCCGTGCAGCGGTGCCTGGACGGTCTGCCGCTCGTGCCTCGCGCGAACGCGGAGCTGCGCACCCTGCTGGGCTTCCTCGCACGGCGCGACATCTGACCGGTGGGGCTGACCCGGAGGGGGATGTGCGACCCCTCGCGAGGGGCGCCCACGCCACTCGGGTCCGCTTACGAAGGTTGGCCATGCCACCCGGTCCGCTTGCGAGGGGCACCCCTGCCACCCGGGTCCACCGGTCAGCGGCGGTCCCGCACCGCGTCCAGCCGGTCGCGGACCCACAGCTCCACATCGCCCACATGCCGGCTGGCCGCGGTGAACGCGGCCAGGCTGTCATGGGCCCGGAGCGCGGTGTAGATGTCCATGTGCTGCTGGTGGGTCCAGGACAGCACATCGGACTTGACCAGGGCGCGCCAGATGCGGGCCCGGGCGGTGCGCTGGGTGACCGAGTCCGCCAGGGAGGCCAGCGTGCGGTTGCCGGACGCGGCGACGATGTCGGCGTGGAAGGCGATGTCCTCGTGCACCAGCTCCTCCGGGTCGTGCAGACCGCGCATCCGCTCGATCCGCTCCTGGAGCCGGTCGAGGGCGGCCTCGTCGATGCGGGTCGCGGCCAGTGCGGTGGCGCCCGGCTCCAGGACCTTGCGGCATTCCAGCATCTCGTTCAGACCGGTGTCCCGGGCCAGGTCCAGGAAGCTGCCGAGGGCGCGCAGCAGCCGGTCCGGGCGCAGATCGGTGACGAAGGTGCCGTCACCGCGGCGCACGTCCAGGACCCCGGCCATCGCCAGGGCGCGGACCGCCTCCCGCAGGGACGGGCGGGAGAGTTCGAGCTCGCCCGCCAGCACCGCCTCCGGGGGCAGCCGGTGGCCCGGCGCGAACTCACCGCTCTCGATGCGATGGCGCAGCCGGCCGATGGCTATGTCGACGACACTGCTCCCGGCGGCGGGGGCACCGTCGTCGCCGGGGCCGGAGCGGTCTGGATTGGTGGGCATGGCGACCAGGATGCCACTCAGCCGCGGCGGCTCCAGACCGGTCCGTCGGGGTAGCGGTAGGTCTCCAGGGTCTCCCGCCGGATCCGGGCGCTGTAGCCGGGCGCGTCGGGCACGAGATAGCGCGAACCGCGGATGCGGACCGGGTCGTGGAAGTGTTCGTGGAGATGGTCGACGTACTCGATGACACGGTCGTCCATGGAGCCGCTGACGGCCACATAGTCGAAGATCGACAGATGCTGGACGAGTTCGCACAGGCCGACACCGCCGGCGTGCGGGCACACCGGTACGCCGTGGGCCGCGGCCAGCAGCAGCACGGCCACCGCCTCGTTGACACCACCCAGGCGGCAGGCGTCGATCTGGCAGACGCTGATCGCGTCGGCGGCGAGGAACTGCTTGAACATCACCGCGTTATGGGCGTGTTCGCCGGTGGCCACCCGGGTCGCACCGATCCGCCGGGCGATGGCGGCGTGGCCGAGGATGTCGTCGGGGCTGGTGGGCTCCTCGAACCACCAGATGTCGAACTCCCTGAGCGCCGTGGCCCAGGTGACCGCCTCCTCCACGCCCAGGATCTGATTGGCGTCGATCATCAGCCGGCGGTCCGGCCCGATGACCTCGCGGGCGATACGGCAGCGCCGGATGTCATCCTCCAGATTCGCGCCCACCTTCAGCTTCACCGAGTTCCAGCCCTGGTCCACGGCCTCCTGGCAGAGCCGGGCCAGCTTGGTGTCGTCGTATCCGAGCCAGCCCGCGCTGGTGGTGTACGCGGGGTATCCGTGCTCGCGGACATACGCCTCGCGCTCGGCGCGGCCACCGGCGCGGGATTCCAGCATCTTCAGGGCGGCTTCGGGGGTGAGCGCGTCCTTGAGGTAGCGCCAGTCCACGAGGTCGACCACCTCCCGGGGCGAGAGGTCGGCGAGGAGCTTCCACACGGGCTTGCCCGCCTGCCGGGCGGCGAGATCCCAGGCGGCGTTGATCACCGCGGCGCTTCCCAGGTGGATGGCGCCCTTGTCCGGGCCGAGCCAGCGCAGTTGGCTGTCGCCGAGCAGATGGCGTGAGAAGCCGCCCAGATCGCCGGTGATCTCGTCCACGGCCATGCCGACGGCCCGCTCCCCGATGGCGCGGGCGGCCTGGACCGCCAGGTCGTTGCCACGGCCGATGGTGAAGGTGAAGCCATGGCCCTCCAGCGGTTCGGCGGGTTCCGAGCCGGGTGCGGACTGTGCCGCGCCCTGCCCGGAGGGCTCGTCGTCGGCGGTCTTGAGCACCACGTACGCCGCCGAGTAGTCCGGAGCCTCGTTCATGGCGTCGGAGCCGTCGAGGTGCTGGGAGGTCGGGAAGCGGACATCGATGGTCTCGACGTCGACGACACGAAGGGGCATGGCACGCGCTCCTGGGGGCAAAAGGGCGAGGGAAAGCGAGCAGTGTCGACCAACATGTCAGATGTCTGGTGTGGTCGCCAGGGGGCATCTGGAAGAAAACTCATGGTTGTTGAGGCCTTGTCAAAGGCTGTAGCCCCCACCTACGTTCCACGGGTCAGATGTTTCCGCGAGACAGCGTGGTCCGCAGGGAGGCCCGATGAACCCGGCCACCACCATGGAGAACACCCGCCGGAAGGTGTCCAGGCGCCTGCTCCCCCCACTCTTCGTGATGTTCGTGCTGAGCTTCCTGGACCGTACGAACGTCGCCCTGGTCAAGTCCCATCTCGCCGACGACGCCGGGATCGACGCCACCGCGTTCGGGCTCGGCGCCGGTGTCTTCTTCATCGGCTACGCCCTGCTGGGCGTGCCCTCCAACCTGGTGCTGCACCGCTTCGGCGCCCGCCGGTGGCTGGCCGCGCTGATGTTCGTCTGGGGACTGCTCTCCTGCGCGATGGCGCTGGTGTCCAACCCCACCGGCTTCTATGTGCTGCGGTTCCTGCTCGGCGCGGCGGAGGCCGGTTTCTTCCCCGGTGTCATCCTCTACATCACCTACTGGTTCCCGGCCGCCGACCGTGGAAAGGCCACCGGGATGTTCCAGGCCGCCGTGGCGGTCGCCAGCATCCTCGGCAATCCCCTCGGCGGCTTCCTGATCGGGCTGCACGGACTGGCCGGTCTGGAGGGCTGGCAGTGGATGTTCCTCCTGGAGGGCGCCCCGACCGTGATCCTGGCCCTCGCCGTACCGTGGCTGCTCACCGACCGCCCCGAACAGGCCCGCTGGCTGACCGCCGAGGAGAAGGACCTGCTCGCCCGGCGCATCGAGGCGGACCGGCCCGGCGAGGACGCCAGAGAGCCGCGCCGGGTCCGCGAAACCCTCGCCGACAGCCGGGTGTTGCGGCTGATGTTCGTGTACTTCGCCATCCAGATCGGTGTCTACGGCGTGACGTTCTGGCTCCCGGCGCTCGTCGGCCGGATCGACGGACTGGGCGACGTGGGCATCGGCTTCGTCGCGGCGCTGCCGTGGGTGTGCGCGCTGCTGGGTGTGCTGGCCCTGCCGTGGATCTCGGACCGCAGCGGCGACCGGCGCGGGCCGCTGCGGCTCGCCCTGGTGCTGACCGTCGTCGGCCTGCTCGGCGGGGTGCTGCTGCCCCCGGTCCCCGCCATCGCCGCCCTGTGCGTGGCCGCCTTCGGTTTCCTGGGCGCGCAGCCGGTGTTCTGGACCGTGCCGCCGACCATCCTGTCCGGCGCCCATATGGCCGGGACCATCGCGCTGATCTCCGGGTTCGGCAACCTCGGCGGCTTCCTGGGCCCGTATCTGATGGGGGTCGCGGAGTCGGGGACCGGCTCGGGAGCCACCGGGCTCTACGCCATCGCCGCCATCGTGGCGGCAGGCGTGTGCACGGCCACCACCCTTCGCTGGGTAGGAGGATCCACTACACCGTCACGAGAGGAGAGGACGACAGATGACACGCATCGTGCGCTTCGCCGATGACGCCGGGACCGTCCGGACCGGAGTGGCCGACGACACCGGCGGGGTACGGGCCTTCCCCGGAGCGCCGCTCATCGCCGAGCTGTTGCGGCTGTCCGTGGCGGAGCTGCGGGCCCTGGTGGAGAACACCGCCGCCGGACCGGCGGCCGTCCATGAGCCGGACATCCTGCCGCTGCCACCGCTGGACGGGCTGATGGAGCTGTGGGCGGCGGGGGTGACGTATGAACGCTCGCGCGAGGCCAGGGTGGAGGAGAGCACCGAGCAGTCGGTGTACGAGCGGATCTACGACGCCGAGCGCCCCGAGCTGTTCTTCAAATCGCCGCCCTGGCGGGTGGTGACCGACGGCGAGCCGATCGCCGTACGGGACGACTCCGAGCTGAACGTCCCCGAGCCCGAACTGGCGCTGGTGCTCAACCGGCACGGCGAGACCGTCGGCTATCTCGTCGCCGACGACGTCAGCTCACGGTCCATCGAGGGCGAGAACCCGCTCTACCTCCCCCAGGCCAAGATCTACGCCGGAAGCGCCGCCGTGTCCTCGGGCATCGTGCCCGCGTGGGAGATCGACGCGCCCGACGCGCTGGACATCACCATGGCGGTATGGCGCGACGGCGAGGCGGCCTACCGGGCGGCCACCTCCACCGCCGCGTTCCACCGCACCCCGCAGGGGCTGGTGGACCATCTGTGGCGCTCCCAGCCCTTCCCCGACGGCGCCGTGCTGTCCACCGGCACCGGCATCGTGCCCGCGCTCGACTTCACACTCCACGCCGGGGACGTGGTGGAGATCTCCATCGAAGGGGTCGGCACCCTGCGCAACCCGGTACGGGCCCATCAGGCCGATCTGGACTGGCTGGTGGAGGCCATCAACCATCCGCTGACCCGCCGTGCCCACCGCGACGGCGCCCCGGAGTGATCCGCCGCCGTGACGGCGGTCACCGCAGCGGTGCTCCGCCGTGCACGGCCCGGCGCTCAGCGTTCCAGTGACGCCGCGTCCCCCATGACGACGACGGGCTCACGGGCCGGGTCCAGCGCCCGGAGCAGCTCCTTCATGGGGCCCTTCCCGAGGCTGACACAGCCGCGCGTGGGGCCGCCGTGGTCGATGTGCAGCCAGATGCCGCCGCCCCGGTCCGGGCCGAGGGGGCGGGTCCGGTCCAGGGGAGAGGTGCCGGGCCTGCGGTTGTAGTCGATGGCGACCACATAATCGAAGGAGCCGGACAGGGGCTCGCCCTCGAAGCCCGTGCCGCCCGCGGTGAAGTCGCCCGACCGGTCGTAGGGCAGCCGTGTTCCCGGGTCGGGGAGCCGTCCGCCGGCGTCCGTGAGGGTGTGGACGCCGATGGGGGAGCGCAGATCGCCTTCCCGGTGGTGGTCGGTCCAGCCGTTGAGCGCGTTGTGCGCCGGCCGGCTCGCCCCGGCCCGCCAGCCGGCCCCGGTGTGCTCGTACAGCACCGCCGTGGCCACCGCCGCATTCCGGTCGTGGCCCGTCACCACCAGGACCTGCCGGGACCGGTGCGGCACCTCGGCCCAGGTCCGGGGCCCCAGCCCCGGAAGCGGCGGCGCCGGGGCGACCGGACGCGGTGTGCGTCGTGGTGTGCGCATGGTCATGGGCCGACCTCCGGCCGACACGGTAGGGAACGCGTCAGGGTCCCAGTGTCCCGCGACGGCTCGGACGATGGTGCCGACGTCGGGGGTCGCCGTGCGGCGGGCCGGCACCCGGCGGCGACCGGCCGCTGACCTGCGGTGTCACCGCCGAAGCAGCCGAGGACGTCCTCCCGCGTTCCCTCGATAGAACGTTTGCTCGATTACTCGAGTACGCTGCACATATGGGTGCGTATCTCCAGGGCTCGCTCTTCGACCAGACCGACGACATCGGTCTCGGCTCCCTGCGCGGGATGCGCAGGACCGAGCTCGGGTCCGGGGCGTGGATCGATGTGCTGCCCGGGTGGCTGAGGGGAGCGGACGACCTGTTCTCCCGGCTCGTCGCCGAGGTCCCCTGGAAGGCCGAGCGGCGGCACATGTACGAGCAGGTGGTGGACGTCCCACGGCTGCTCGCGTTCTACGGCGCCGAGGACCCGCTGCCGCACCCCGTCCTGTCCGAGGCCCGGGAAGCGCTCTCCGCGCACTTCGCCACCGAGCTGGGGGAGCCCTTCGTCACGGCCGGACTGTGCTACTACCGCGACGGCCGGGACAGCGTGGCCTGGCACGGCGACCGCATCGGCCGAGGCAGAAGCGAGGACACCATGGTCGCCATCCTGTCCGTGGGAGCGCCCCGGGACCTGCTGCTCCGCCCGCGTGGTGGCGGCAGCGCCATGCGACGGCCACTCGGCCACGGCGATCTGCTGGTGATGGGCGGCTCCTGCCAGCGGACCTGGGAACACGCGATCCCCAAATCCTCGCGCGCCACGGGCCCCCGGATCAGCATCCAGTTCCGGCCCAACGGCGTGAGGTGAAGCCGACTGCCTGATCACGGTGTCCGCCGTGGTTGTTACGCTGCGGCGGTGACTCTGCCGACCGTCGACGAGGTGCGTGCGCTGCACGAGAAGTACGCGCCGACGCGTGAGGCCCTGGACCTCGTGTACACCCACTGCGAGATCGTCCGCCACATCGCGGACCAGCTCATGGCGCGCGCCGGGCTTCGGCTCGACGCCTCCCTCGTCCGCGCGGGGGCGCTGCTCCACGACATCGGTGTGTATCGGCTCTACGACCCCATGGGCCGGCTCGACGAGGGCAACTACATCCGCCACGGAATCCTCGGCCATGAGATCCTCCGCCAGGAAGGCCTTCCGGAGTCCCTGTGCCGCTTCTGCTCCCACCACACGGGCGTCGGCATCACCCGGGACGACATCCGCGCACAGAAGCTGGATCTCCCGCCGGCCGATTACACGGCCGACACCACCGAGGAGCAACTGGTGATGTACGCGGACAAGTTCCACAGCAAGACCTCGCCACCGAAGTTCCTCACCGCCGACTCCTACGCCACCTATGTGCGGAGGTTCGGCAGCGACAAGGTCGATGCGTTCCGGCTCCTGCGTGCGCGGTTCGGCGATCCCGACCTCATGTCCCTCCAGGCGCGATACGGCCATCCGCTGTCCTGAGCCGGGGCCGGGCGTGGCCGATTTTGGTCCAGACCATTGACATATATGGCGCGGGACGGTGTCATGGGCGACCGTCAGCTCTGGAGCGTGCCCTCGGGCGGATGGTCCTCACATGGATGCCCTCAACTGAGGCCGGACCTCGGAGAGTTTCTCGTGCGTCAAGATTGTCATGGTCGTGACAGCGGCCTAAGAGGCGACATGCGGAAGATCATGACCGCCCTGGCCGCAGTGGCCGTCGCGGTCCTGGTAGCCCTGAGTCCGCCAACCGGGGCCGGTGCGGCCGCCACCCCGGTCACCGGCGGGGACCCGCTGTCCCGCGCCGCACCGGCCGCGGCCACGGCGGTCGATCACACGGTCACGTTCGTCAACGACACCGGGAAGACCGTATGGGTCGGCAGTGATGTCAACAACGACGGATCCAAGCCACTCGCCGCGCTACCCACGCTGGAGCCCGGACAGTCGGGCACGGTGACGATTCCCGAAACGGCGGAACCCGGCCACTGGCGTGGCAAGTTCTTCGCCCGCCAGGGCTGCACCGGGACATCGGGCACCACCTTCCACTGCCTGGTGGGGGACTGCGGCACGTTCGCCGACCACTGTGAGCGGAGCGAACAGCCCACCAGCCTCGCGGAGTTCAACTTCGACACCAGGGACACGCTCGCCCCCTGGTACAACGTCAGCTACGTCAACGCCTTCTCGCAGCCGGTCACCATCGCCCCGAAGAACGCCACGGGCGGCGGCGGATGCGGCACCATGGGCTGCTCGGAGAATCTGCTGCCGCTTTGTCCCCCCGACAATCTGACGCGCTGGCCGGACGGCAAGCCGATGCTGTGCACCAGCCCCAACCGGGACGCCAGGACGCCCTACAGCGACATGATCGCCGCCCATTGCCCCAAGGCGTACGGCTGGTCCAAGCAGGACCAGGAGCCGGGCAACCAGGTGATGCAGCAGTGCGCCCAGTGCGGCGGCTTCACCGTCACCTTCCACAGCGCCGCCTGACCGGCCGGTCCGCCACGTCACCCCAAGTCCACCGCCATGCTCCAGGGGCTGTCCTTCGTGGAGCGGTACGCGTGGTTCACGCTGTCCGCCGATCGCGGCGGCACCGGTCTCTACGACGGCGCCACGCCCAACCAGGCGGGCGCCGCCTACCGCGCGGCCGGCTGACGCACGGCCCACCCGCGCTCACACCACACCACGACCACCCGAAGTGAGGCCCTCATCATGCGCAAGGGAACGCCGATCGGCCGAGTGGCGGCCGCCGCCGTCGCACTGACCGCCGTGCTGGGTGCCGCCCCGGCGAGCACCGCCGCGACCAGCGACACCCCGCCGGCCGGGGAGAACTGCTGGGCGACCCACTACGGCTACATACCCCCCGGCGCCTACACCGCCAGTGGCGAGCTCTTCGACAACAACGCGGACACCGCGGCGACCTCTCTGAGCCGTGATCCGCAACTGCCGTTCGGGACCAGGGTGAAGGTCACCAACGTCGCGAACAACGCGTCGCTGGTCGTGCGCGTCAACGACCGCGGCACCTTCGCGTGGACCCCGTCGGTGCCCAAGTGCCTCGACCTGACCGACGGGGCGTACGCCCGGCTCGGCGGTGTGCTCAACCCGGACTCCGGCCACATCGTGGTCAAGGAGGAGATCGTGCCGTAAGGCGAAGGTGACCGCCCCCCCCAACACCGGCTCTCCGCTTGGGGAACCGACCGTCGTGCGCCGGAGGCTCCCCTCTTTCCGGGGGCTATCCACCGGAAGCGCTACCCACCGACGTCAGGGCCAAGTACTCTCCGTGGCGACACGGGAACGTGATGGGTGCGATGAAACGGGGTAGCGGGGGTGCGGGTGATGGCGGAGGCCGGTGACAAGGTCGCCGACCGATATCTCCTCCAGGAGCCCATCGGGAGAGGCGGAATGGGCGTCGTCTGGCGGGCCCACGATGAGCTGCTGGACCGTCAGGTCGCGGTGAAGTGTGCCCGTCCGGACGACGACCGCGCGGCGCTGCGACTCACCAACGAGGCACGCAACGCGGCGCGGCTGCACCATCCGCATATCGTCTCGGTGTTCGACTTCGTGGAAGAGAGCGAGGTCTGCTGGATCGTCATGGAATACGTGTCCGGGGGCAGCCTCGCGGACATGGTGCGCGACCGTGGTGCGCTCACCCCGGAGGAAGCGGGCTCCATCGGCCGCCAGATCGCCACCGCGCTGGCGAAGTCGCATGCCGAGGGCGTGGTGCACGGCGATGTCACCCCGGAGAACGTCCTGATCACCGAGGACGGCGTCGCCAAGCTGACCGACTTCGGCATCTCCCGGGCGCTGTGGAGCGAGGCCACCATGACCCGGACGGGCGGGGTGCGCGGCAAACCGCCATATCTGCCGCCCGAGGTGGCCAGGGGGGACGCGGCCGACCGGAAGTCCGATGTCTTCTCCCTGGGCGCCACGCTCTACGCGGCGGTCGAGGGACGGTCCCCCTACGGCGAGGCCTCGCACCCCATGGCCTATGTGGCGCGCGCCATCGAGGGCTATATCGAGACCCCGCACCGGGCCGGCCCGCTGGTGGACCCGCTCACCGCACTGCTGAACGTGGAGCCGAAGCGCCGCCCCGCCGCCGATCAGGCCGCACGGCTGCTGCGCCGGGTCGCCCCGCCGTCCGCCCACCTCGAACACCTCGAGGACACCTACGAGGATCCGCACGACGGCGAGACGCTGGACCGCACCCCGTTCACGATGCGGCTGCTGCCGCCGTCGGTCCGAGGGGCGTGGCGCCGCCCGAGCCGCCGGGTGGTGATCACCGCGACCGCGGTGGGCACCGCCGCGGTCCTGGTGGTCTGGGCCGCCCTCTTCGGCCCCTGGGGCGGTGGTCACTCCGACGAGAGCGGCCGGTCCGGGAAGGACGGCGGGAGTGGCGCCTCCGGTACGGGCGACTCGCTGTCACAGGCCGGACGGGCCGGCACCGTGGGCGACGCGCGGACGGCCGACCCCTGCAAGCTGCTCAACGCCGCCTCGCTCAGCCGCTTCGGCGAGACCGTCATCGACCCGGACTACGGCGAGATCGATCGCTGCGATGTCCTGCTGCACGGCGAGACCGGCGACGACATCGCCGACGTCCAGCTCAACTTCGACGCCGACCCGCCGGAGCCGGGCGGCGACGTGCCCACCCGAAGGATCGGCAATGTCACCGTCGGCGCGTTCCAGCGCGAGGGGGACGAGTGCGTGCGGAACATCGCGTCCGCCGACCGTAAGCAGATCTGGATCATCACCGAGCGGCTGGACACCCCGGCGCCCGACCCGTGCCAACTGGGCGACGCCGCCACCGACTACGCGGTCAGTGTGCTCGACCGCGGCCAGGTCCCCCGGCGCTCGGCGCAGCCCGTCGCGAGCTCCCTGGTCAGTCGACACGCATGCGGGCTGCTGGACGGCGACGAGCTCAAGCGGATGGCCGGTGTGCGGGTGAAGGACCGCGACCCGGGCTTCGGGGACTGGCGGTGCGAGTGGGCGGACGGCTCGAGCGACGCGGGAGTGGAGCTGGAGTTCACCCGGGACAATGACTTCTCCCCGGAGGGCGCGGAGCGGGCGGAGATCGCCGGGAAGCTGAGCTCCGTGTCGCCGGAGGAGTGGGACGACGACTCGTGCCTCGTCCGGATGCTGCACCGCTCGTACCGCAACTCCCTCGGTGATGACACCGTTGAGTTGATGTCGTTGAACGTCTACGGGTCGAAGCCCACCCAGAAGCTCTGCCAGACCGCCAAGGCGCTCGCCGCCACGGCCGCGAAGAAACTACCGAGCGCATGACCACGCCTCCCGGCAGCGACCGCCGTACCACCGGCCGGGCCCCCGCCGCCCGCCACCCCGCCACCGGCCGTTCCGCCGCGGGCGGCCGCCTTCTGCCCGCCGCGCACGGCAGCCTGGCCCGCGGTGTGACCGCGCCGCTGCCGGGCACCGCCTTCGCCCTCGCGCTGACCGGTGGCATGACCCTGGGCCCCGGCGACGGCCGTGAGCTGCTCTTCGGGCGGAACCGCCCCGAGGTGCACGTCTGTGTGGGCGAGGACGACCCCCAGGTCAGCCGCTGCCAGGGCAGCCTGACCCACCGCCACGGCCGCTGGTGGGTCGCCAACAGCGGCCGGCTGCCCCTCCGCTTCCCGACGCGGCTGCTCTTCACGGGCGAGGAGCCACTGCCCCTGGAAACCGGCTACACCCCGCTGTTCGTGCGGGGTTCGCGCGACCGTGAGCATCTGCTGGAGGTGTTCGTCAGCGGTCCCGAGGCCGAGCGGCCCGTAGCCCTGCCCGGGGAGGTCACCCGCCCGCCCCGGGTGTGGATGCTCACCGACGAGGAGAAGCTCGCGCTCGTCGTCCTCGGCCAGCGGTATCTGCTCCACGAACCCCGGCCGCAGCCCCTCACCTGGAAGCAGACGGCCGCCCAGCTGGCGGAGTTGCGCCCCGGCGAGGGCTGGCGGGAAAAGCGCGTCGAGCACCTGGTCAACCGGGTCCGCATGATGCTCTCCCGGGACGGGGTGCCGTGGCTGACCCGCGAGGAGGTCGGTGAGCCGGTCGGCAACGCGCTCAACGACCACCTGATCCGCGCCCTGATGATGTCGACCACGCTCGTCCCCCCGGACCTGGCCCTGATCGACGCCGCCTGACGGCTCGGCCCGCGCCCTCGGCACCCGCCCGACCGTTCAGCCCGCGTCCTCGGCTGCCGCCGCCGCGCCGGTCATTCGGTGTCCGCGCCGATGGCCTCCAGCATCGGGAGGCGTGCGGCCTGACGTCCCGGCCAGAGCGAGGCGAGAACACCGATCGCGGCGCTCGCGACGAAGAAGAGGGCCGCCCGGTCCCAGGGGATGACGAGCGGAAGGACCTCCTGACCGAGGACGGCCGCCGCGCCGATGGCCGTACCGGCGACGACACCGAGCGCGGAGCCGAAGAGCGAGATGGTCACCGACTCCAGGCGCAATACCGATCCCACGCCGGCGCGGTCCAGCCCGATGGCCCGCAGGAGTCCGATCTCCCGCACCCGCTCGAAGACGGCCATGCCCATGGTGTTGACCACGCCGAGGGCGCCGATCAGCACGGTGACGCTGAGCATGGCGTACATGATGTTGAGGAACGGCGCGGTCCGCGCGGTGGCGGCGGCCCTCGCGTCGGCGCGGTCCTGGACGAGCAGCGCCGGGTTGTCCAGGGTGCGCCGGATCTCCTCCCGGAGCGCGGCGGTACGGTCGGGGGCGGCCTTGACCAGGACCGAGCTGATGGTCGGCCGGTCCTCGGCGCCGGTCGGACGCGGCAGGGCGCGGTCGGAGACGAGGGCGGGGCTCAGATCTTCAGGGCCGTCGTAGATCGCCACGACGGGCAGGCTGGTGCGGGCGCCCGGCGTAGGCGCTTCGGCGTCGGTGAAGGTGCCGCTGACGCGGGAGCCGAGCCGCCAGCCGTGGGCGGTGGCCAGCTCCTCGGTGACGGCGATGCCATGGCCGAGGCGGTCCAGCGACCCCTCGCGGACGGAGAGCGACGCCGCGCGTTCCACCGCGGCGGGGTCGACCGCGGTGACGTCCAGGGACGTCGTGTGGGGGATGTCGAGGTAGGTGTGGATGACGGGTGTGACGGCCTCGGCGTCGGCGAGCCGCCGTACCCGGGCCGCCGTGCCCTCGCCGATCTCCCCGAAGTCGACGGCGGTGATCCGCAGGTCCGACGTCATGGAGCTGTCCACCTCCTGCTCGTCGAAGCGGTTCACGGAGGTGACGACCACGGTGACGGCGGTGACCATCGCCAGGCCGACCATCAGGGTGGTCGCCGTGGCCGCCGTACGCCGTGGATTGCGGCGGGCGTTCTCCACCGCCAGCTTGCCCCGGATGCCCGCCAGCCGGGTCAGCGGGGAGCGCAGCAGCCCGGTGACGCCCAGGGCGAGCAGCGGAGTGAGGACGATCAGGCCGACCAGCAGCAGGGGCACGGCACCGAAGAGGAGGTCCGGCTCGCCGACGGCGGCGCCGACCAGCAGCGCTCCGCACGCGGTGACGATCAGCCCGATGGTGTTGCGGCGGCGCAGCGAGGCGGCGGTGGACGGCTGGACGGTCCGCAGCGCCGCCACGGGGGGTACGGCCGCCGCCCGGCGGGCCGGGACGTAGGCCGCGAGGACGGTGACGCCGATACCCACGGCGAAGGCCGCGGCAAGCGGCTTGGCTGACAGCGCCCGTACAGGGGCGCTCCCCGCACCGGAGGCGTCGAACAGGACGCCCAGCAGGTTCGCGGCACCGATGCCCAGCCCGTAACCGATGGCCGAGGCGGCGGTGCCGACCACGGCGGCCTCGGCCAGCACCATCCGCAGCACATGGTTCCTGGTGGCGCCGACCGCCCGGAGCAGCGCGTGTTCCCGGGCACGGGCCGCGCTGAGCATGGTGAAGGTGTTGGCGACCAGGAAGGTGGAGACGAACAGGGCGACACCGGCGAAGCTCAGCAGCAGTGTGGTGAGCTTGTCCGCGTCGTTCGAGGCGGCACCGGACTCCAGATCCGCGCGGGTGACCGCCCGCAGCCCGGACGGCAGCAATTTCTGTGCCTGCTCGGCGAGTTGGGCATCCGAGGTGCCGTCGGCGGCGGTCAGGGTGATCGCCGAGTAGCCGTTCGGCGCGGGGGCGAAGTACCGCTGCGCGGTGGCGGTGTCGAAGGCGGTGAGCGTACCGCCGGAGTCCACCCGGCTGTCATGGGCCGTGAAGACGCCGACCAGCCGCGCGTCGCGGGCCGTGCCGTTCACGACGATGCGCACCCTGGCCCCCACCCGGTACCCGGCGCGCTCGGCGGTCCGCCGGTCGACGGCGATCTCGGTGGCGTTACGGGGGCCGTGTCCCGCGGTGAGCGGATAGCGGACGTCCTTGCCGCCGTCGTCGGGCACGTAGTTGACGCCCGCGGCCTGGTACAGGTCGCCCACCAGAGTGCCGTCGGAGCCGACGAGGAAGGAGGGGCCCTCCACCACACCGCGCGCCGCGGCCGCCGACGGCAGCGCCCGCAGCCGCCGCAGAAGCGTGTCATCGAGTGTGGGTGCTTCTGAGGTGTCCGCGGTAGAGGAGTCCGCGGTGATCGAGACGGACGCATCGGGCTGGGAGTTGACGTGTGCGCGGTTCACGGCCGCCTGGACGGAGTCGCCGTAGAGCAGCGACCCGGTCACGAAGGCCACGCCGAGCACGACGGCGAGGGCGGGCATCGCGAAACGGAGCCGATGGGATCGGAGGGTGCGCAGGGCGGTGCGGAACATCGATGGCCTTCGGAAGGGGAAACGGTCGGAAGGGACGTGGCGGATCGCGCTCGAGCACTCGCCGGTCGCCCCGGATGCCATCCTTCGCGAGGGCGCGGCGCGGCGGATCCACCGGAATGCCGAAGCGATCCGCGCCTCTTCCCCGGCTTCCTCGGCCGAAAGTCTGATGTGGCGACGGCGGCCGGGCCGTAGCGTGACCTGCCATGATCTCCGAGTTCCGGTCCCGCTTCCGGTCCCTGTCCGGGTCCCGCTTCCGCTTCCGGCATCTGTGGCTGGGCCTGGTCGGCGTCAGTCTGGTCGTTCTCGTGGTCCTGGAGGGGCTGAACGCGCCGCTTCCGCCGATGGCCGCGGCGACGATGGTGTCCGGGGCGCTGTGCCTGGCCGCGTTCGCGGTGCCGGAACGTCTCTTCACGCGCTACGCCATCGGCGCGGCGGCCGTCTCCTGCGTGCTGACGGTGGTGGAAGCGCAGCTGTCCCAGCGTCCCCCGAACACCCCGGGCCTGGTGGAGCTGGGCGTGCTGCTGCTGCTCATCACCCGTGCCGTGCGGCGCTGCCGGCCCCTGCGGGCGGCCGGGCCGGCCGCGGGATCCGCACTCGCCGCCGTGGTTCTTCCCCTGCGGATCGACGCGTGGGACAACAACCTCCTGAACCTGATCGCCGTCATCGCGGTCTGCGCCGTGCCGTTCATGGTGATGGTGGGGCTGTGTCTGCGTCTGTACGACACGCTGCGGGAGCGGGAGCGCGAAGCCATCCGGCAGGGCCAACGCCTGGAGCACGCACGGGAGTTGCACGACTTCGTGGCCCACCACGTCACGGCGATCGTGGCGCAGACCAAGGCCGCGCGCTTCACGGCCGCGGCCGGACACCCCCAGTCCCCGGAGGACCTGGACCGGATGCTCGCCCAGATCGAGCGGGCCGGATCCCAGGCGCTGGGGTCGATGCGCGCCATGGTCTCCAGCCTGCGGGATCACACCACCGCCTCCGCGGCCACGACCCGGCCCACGGGCGATCCGGCGGGGCTGCGCGGTCTGCGCGACCTCACCGAGGAGTTCTCCGAGGTGGGGCCGCCCGCCGAGCTGACCCTTGCCCCGGAACTCGCCGACCGGCCGCTGCCGTCCGGCATCATGACCACCGTCCACCGGGTGGTGCAGGAGTCGCTGACCAATGTGCGCAAGCACGCCACCGGGGCCGGCCGGGTCGAGGTGCGGATCGGTGTGCGGTCCGCCGACCCGGAATGGCTGGAGGTGTCGGTCGTCGACGACGGGCAGGGTGGCACCTCGCCCGCCGCCGAGCGGTCGGTCGAGGGGGGCGGCTACGGCCTGGTCGGCCTGGCCGAGCGGGTCGAGAAGGTCAACGGGCGTATCACGGCAGGGGCGCGGGTCGGCGGCGGCTGGCACGTGGTGGCCGCCCTCCCCCTGGGCAAGACGAACAAGACGGATGAGCCGGACAAGGTGAACGCGGTGGACGGCGCGGACGTGGCGACCTCGGGCGAGACCGCCCCGAAGGTGACCTCCTCCGGCTGACGGCCCGCGCGCCTGCGATCATGCGTGACATGACGATCCAGGTGCTCATCGCCGACGACCAGGAGATGGTCCGTGCCGCCTTCCGCATGATTCTCGACTCCCAGCCGGACATGCGGGTGGTCGCCCAGGCGGCGACCGGTGTCGAGGCGGTCGAGCAGGCCCGCCGGCTGCGGCCCGATGTCTGCCTCCTGGACATCCGCATGCCCGAGCTGGACGGTCTGGAGGCCACCCGGCTCCTCGCCGGGCCCGATGTGCCGGACCCCCTCAACGTCCTCATCGCCACCACCTTCGACCTCGATGAGTACGTCTACCGCGCGCTGCGCAACGGTGCGTGCGGCTTTCTGCTCAAGGACGGCGCACCCGGCCTGCTCACCGAGGCGGTGCGGGCAGCGGCCTCGGGCAACTCGCTGATCTCCCCGTCGGTGACCGTCCGCCTGCTCGCGCACATGGGACCGCACCGCGACCGGTCGGCCGTCTCCGAGGCCCGTCCGGCGAGCCGGGGGAGGGGCGGGCCGGAGGATCTGATCGAGCCGCTGACCCAGCGCGAACGCGAAGTGGTCCGGCGGGTCGCCCGCGGCCGTACCAACGAGGAAGTGGCCGTCGATCTGCATGTCACCTTGTCCACGGTCAAGACCCACCTCGGCAACGTGCAGCGCAAACTGGCCGCCCGCAACCGCGTCGAGATCGCGGCCTGGGCCTGGGAGCACGGCATGGTGGACCAGTCCTCGCCGAGTGGCGGAGGGTGATCCGCCCGGCGGCATGCCCTGATGTATGCGCGTTACCAGGTGCGGGCGGCGCGCTGAAGCCGCTCGCGGACCCGGGCCACGTCCGGGTTGGCGTCGGCCCCCGGCCGCTGCACGAGGAAGAGCGTGTTGAGCGGCGGCTCATCGGGCTCATGGAGCAGCACGAGCCCGCCGGAGGTGAGTTCGTCCTGGCACAGATAGCGGGGAAGCGCGCTGTAGCCCGCGCCCGCGACGACGGCCGACACGACCCCGCGCAGATCCGGCACGGTCACCGCGGCCTGGGCGGTGAGCCGCTTGCCGAAGACATTGCGCCAGTACCGGCGGGCGATGGGAAGGTCCTCCGCGTAGGTGATCAGCGGTACGTCACGGACGGCGGCACACGGCCCGTCGGCCGCCAGCCGCTCCCCGATGCGCCGGGCCCAGTCGGGCGAGGCGACCAGCACATAGTCCTCGTCCGTCAGTGGCAGCGAGGTCAGCGCGCGGCCGCCGGGGCGTCTGGTGGCGATCACGAGATCGTGGTGTCCCGCGCGCAGCGCGTCCAGCAGTGGATCGGTCAGCCCCATCGTGATCCGCAGCCGCAGTCCCTCGGCGACCAGCGAGGCGAGTGCGGGCAGGGCGCGGGCACACAGCAACTCGGCCGGCCCGGCCAGATGGACCGGGGTGGCGCGTCCGGTGAGTGCGGTACTCCGGCCGCCGAGGGAGGCGAGGGCGTCGAGCGGCCCGGCGATCTGCCCGGCCAGATCGTGGGCGAGGTGGGTGGGTTCCGCACCGCGCGGCAGCCGGGTGAACAACTCCCGCCCGGTCTGCTGCTCCAGGGTGCGGATCTGGGCGGTGACGGTCGGCTGGGAGAGCCCGAGAAGCGGCGCCGCGGCGGTGAACGAGCCGGAGCGGTAGACGGCCAGAAAGGTGCGCAGCAGATTCAGATCGGCATGCGGCGGCGTCCGCCCGCCACCGATGCCGAGGTCGCCGTCCTGTTGTGTCCCGTCCTCCATGCCGCCCAGCATAGGGAGGCGCACGGCTCTTTCTCCCATCGGAATCCCGATGCCGACGATCGACTCACCTATTGGCGTTTCGATGCCCAGTGGATCTACCTTCGAGCACGCCGCCAGGACGGCGGCGACACATGGGGGCGGCAACGCCCCAGGAGATCCCAGCGATCACCCGTACGGCGGGTGATCGCATCGAGGAGTGACCATGGCGAAGATCCTGTTCGTGATGACCGGTGCCGACCAGTGGACCCTGGCCGACGGTACCAAGCACCCCACCGGCTACTGGGCCGATGAGGCCGTTGCCCCCTATGAGGCGTTCAAGGCCGCGGGCCACGAGATCACCGTGGCCACGCCCGGTGGCGTCGTCCCGCCCGTCGACGCCGCCAGCCTCAGCCCCGAGGCCAACGGCGGCCCGGAGAACGCCGCCAGGATCAGGAGCGTCGCCGAGACCGCCGCCGAATTCCACGCCCCCATCGCACTGAGCGAGGTGCGCCTGGACGAGTACGACGCCGTCCATGTCCCCGGTGGCCACGGCCCCATGGAGGACCTCGCGGTCGACGCCGACTCCGGGCGGATCCTCACCCAGGCGGTGCGGAGCGGTATGCCGGTGAGCGTGGTCTGCCACGGCCCGGCGGCGCTGCTGGCGGCGGTCACCGAGGACGGCACCCACGCCTACGCCGGCTACCGGATCACCGCCTTCACCAATGAGGAGGAGACGATGGCCGGCAACGCCGACAAGGCCAAGTGGCTTTTGCAGGACCGCCTGACCGAGGCGGGCCTGACGGTGCTGGTCGGCGAGTCCTTCGCACCGCATGTGGAGGTCGACCGCAATGTGATCACCGGCCAGAACCCGGCCTCCTCCGGCCCGCTCGCGGACGAACTGCTCAAGAAGCTCGGCTGACCTCTCATCCCTCGTCCCGTCCATCGCACCGGTGGACGGGACGAGGTCCGGACAAACACCTAGGAGCTACGGGGCGCGGACGACTTGGCCGGCGGTTGCCAGCCCTGGGTGAGGATGTCGAAGATCGCGTCGACGGCGGCTCGGCGGTCCCGCCGGCCGCGGGCCAGGGCCGGGACCTCGAGTACGAATCGGGCAAGCGTCACACAGGCGAGGTTGTCGTGGTCGACGCCGAGTTCGTCGGCGATGGCCGCGCCGAGGCTGTCGGTGTGCCGGGTCCACATGCGTTCCGCGTAGGCGCGCAGTGCCGGGGTGGAGTCCACGAGGTGGGTGAACTCGGCCATCCGCGGATGCGCCGTGATCGGCAGCCAGGAGTCGAGGACATGCTGCCGGAGGCCATCGAGGATGCTCTGTCCGGCGGCTCGCTGCCGCACCGCCGCGATCAGTCGTGACTCCCGGTCCTGTTCCTGGTCGAATACCAGCGCTTCCTTGCCGCTGAAGTGCTTGAACACCGTAGTGGTCGACACGTCGGCCGCGTCGGCGATGTCACGGATGCTCACCTGGTCGTAGCCGCGTTCCAGGAAGAGCCGCAGCGCGGCGTCGGCGATCGCCTGGCGGGTGGCCGCCTTCTTGCGTTCGCGGCGGCCGACGGAGGGTTCGGTCATGGCTTGAGCGTATCCGATAGTTGCATCGATAGCTAAGTGGACTCGTTGCACCTTTTTATCGGGTCTGCTTTTCTGGGGTCTGCGAGAACCCGAGAGCCACCTCTTCCTCGGCATGCTCCTCGTCCGCACCACCCCTCTTCGCCGGTGAAAGGAACCACCGTGACCTCACCAGAGCCCGCCCGCGCCCGCATCAGCGTCATCGGCGCCGGGCCCGGCGGCCTGACCTGCGCCCGCATCCTCCAGCAGCGCGGCATAGCGGTCACCGTCTACGACCGCGACTCGGGCCCCGAAGCGCGCAACCAGGGCGGCACCCTCGATCTGCACGCGGACAACGGCCAGATCGCCCTGCGCGAAGCCGGTCTGCTCGACGCGTTCTTCACGCTGGCCCGCCCGGAAGGGCAGGAAATGCGGAAGATGGACGCGACCGGCACGGTGACGTTCCATCACGTCCCCGAGGCCGACGAACTGTTCAAGCCGGAAATCGACCGCGGCCAGCTGCGCACCCTGCTGCTCGACTCCCTGCTTCCGGGAACCGTGCACTGGGGCCGCGCCCTCGATGGGGTCGGCGGGCCCGCCGACGGTCCGCGGCAGCTGTCCTTCGCCGACGGCACGACCATCGAGACCGACCTGGTCATCGGCGCCGACGGCGCCTCATCCCGGGTGCGCCCGGCCGTGTCCCCGGCCGTCCCCGAGTACACCGGGGTGAGCTTCCTCGAGGCATGGTTCTCCGACGTCGAGAACCGGCATCCCTCCCTCGCCGAGCTGGTCGGCCCGGGCAGCGCCGGCGCGGCCGACGGCGACCGTGGCCTGTTCGCCCAGCGCAACAGCGGAGACCACATCCGCGTCTACGTCATCCGGCGAACCCCGGTCGACTGGCTCGCCAGGAGCGGCCTGACCGCCGACGACACCGACGGCATCCGCGCCCTGCTCCTCGACGAGTACGCCCACTGGTCGCCCCGCATGCGCCAGATGATCACCACCAACGACGGCCCCTACGTCGACCGCCCGCTCTTCGCCCTCCCGGTCCCGCACACCTGGGAACACAACCCGACGGTGACCCTGCTGGGCGACGCCGCCCACCTCATGCCCCCGCTCGGCGTCGGCGTCAACCTCGCCATGCTCGACGCGAGCGAACTCGCCCTCGCCCTCGCGGACGCGGCCACCGTCGATGACGCCATCCGCGTCTACGAGAAGACCATGCTCCCCCGCTCCATCGAGATGGCCAAGGCCCTCGAAGGCGGCGCCGAACACCTGCTGTCCGCCGACGTACCCGAGCATTTCTGAGCACAACGGCGGAACGCCCCGGTCGTCGCGGATCAGACGGGCCCGGCCGTCGTGCCCCGGATGACGAGGTGTGGGGCGACCACCGCCTCCCCGGTGGGTGTCCGCTCGCCCTCCAGGCGGGCGATGGCCCGGCCGACCGCGAGTTCCGCGAGGCGGGGGATGTCCTGGCCGACCGTGGTGAGGTTGATATGGGCCAGACGCGCCAGATGGCTGTCGTCGAAGCCGATGACGGAGACCTCGCCGGGAACGGAGATCCGGGCGCGGAGGAAGGTGTCCAGGACACCGGTGGCGGAGCGGTCGTTGAACGCGAGGACGGCCGTGGGCAGGGGAGTGGCGTCGAGGAGGGCGTGGGCGCCCGTGGCGCCGTCCTCCTCGGTGAGGCCGCCGGGCAGGACGCGGATGTGGTCGGCGAGGCCATGGCGGTTCATGGCGGTGCGGTAGCCACGGCGCCGGTCGGCGGCGCCGGGTGCCCGGCCGCCGTCGATATGGGCGATGTCGTGGTGGCCGAGGGCCACCAGGTGGTCCACGGCCTGGCGGGCGCCCTCGTCATCGGCGGTCCGCACCACCTCCACGCCCGGGGCGGTGCCGCGCAGCCGGCGAGCCACGGAGACGACCGGGAGCTGTCCGGCGAGTTCGGCGAGCCGCGCGGCCGGGGCCTGCGGGCCGAGCAGGATCAGGGCCTCGCAGCGGTCGGCGAGCAGGGTGTCGGTCGCCCGCTGCTCGCCACGGCCCGCGGCCACGGCGCTCAGCGCGATCTGGTACCCGGCGGGCTCGGCCACCGCGTAGATGCCCTCCAGCAGATCGGAGTGGAAGGGGTGCTGGAGGCCGAACTGCACCCCGAGGAGATGGGACCGGTGGCTGCGCAGCAGCCGGGCCCGGGCGTCCGGCCGGTATCCGATCTCCTGTGCCGCCTCGAGGACCCGCTCGCGGGTGGCGGCGCCGGCGCCCTTGGCGTCCCGCATCACGATGGAGACCAGTGCCGTGGACACACCCGCCCGCGCCGCCACGTCCGCGAGGGTGGGGCGCTTCCCATGGGGGACGGCCGGCGTCGGTGGCACCACTGGTCTCCCTGGTCGAGGTGTCGTCTTCGGGCGGGGCGGGCGGGGTTTCGCCTTCCGGGCGACGATCGTAGCCCAGGGCGCGATGCGCGGCGCCGGCTTCTATAACGTTCTAGTGATGCGGCCGTCGGACCTTGACAGGAGTGGCCGGTGGCTGGCGTACTGCTGCTCGTTCTCTAGAACGTTCTAGTAGCTGGAACGTTCTAGTTGATGCCGGGGTCGTCGTAGAGAGGGCGAGCAGTGATGTACACGTTGGCGGTCTGCGCCGAGATGGTCTTCCGGGATCTGCCGGTCCAGGAACGGGCGCGGCGCATCCACGACGCCGGCTTCCAGGTCGAGATCTGGGACTGGAGCCGGCACGATCTGGCCGCACTGGAGCGGACCGGCGCGGTGTTCTCCTCGATGACCGGCTACCTCCGCGGCAGCCTGACGGACGAGGACGGGGCGGCCGAACTCCTGCGCACCGCCGAGGAGTCGGTCGACGTGGCCGAACGGCTCGGCTGTCCCCGGCTGAATCTGCACGGCACCGGGCTGGACGGCGACGGCCTGCCGGTGGCGCCGGTGGCGGGCCCGGCCACCGGCCCGATGTGGATCGCCGCCCAGCGCACCCTCACCCGCCTCGCCGAGCTGGGCGAGCGCACCGGGGTCACCTTCACCCTGGAGAACCTCAACACCGCCGTCGACCACCCGGGCGTGCCGTTCGCGACGGCCGCCGACACCCTGGCGCTGGTCGAGGCCGTGGACCGGCCGGGCCTGCGGATGAATCTGGACCTGTACCACGCGCAGATCGGCGAGGGAAACCTGATCGAGCTGGTCCGCCGGGCCCACGGCCGGGGCCTGATCGGCGAGATCCAGGTGGCCGACGTACCGGGCCGCCGCGAGCCGGGGACGGGGGAGATCAACTACCCGGCCCTCGCCCGAACCCTCGTCGACCTCGGCTACGAGGGCACCGTGGCCATGGAGGCATGGGCCTCCGGTGACAGCGACCTCGCCCTGGAGCGCTTCCGCTCCGCCTTCACCCCCTGACGGCGCGGCCGCGACACCGTACCGGCCGGACCGCGCCCCTTCTCGCCTACGGAACTACGGAACCACGGAACCTACGGAGCATCCGCATGACCACGCGACACCCCCTCCCCGTCGGTCTCATCGGCGCCGGCCGCATGGGCTCCTTCCACGCCGAGACCCTCGCCCACCGACTCCCCGGCGCCCGCCTCGCGGCCGTCGCCGACCCGGCCCCGGGCGCCGCCCGGGGGCTCGCCGACCGGCTGGGCGGCGCCACGGCGTACACCGGGATAGCCGAGCTGCTCGCCGACCCCGGGATCGAGGCGGTGGTCATCGCCACCCCGGCCCGCACCCACGCCGGGCTGGTCGAGGCCGCGGCCCGGGCGGGCAAGGCCGTCTACTGCGAGAAGCCCATGGCCGTCACCCTCGATGAGGCGGACCGCGCCATCGCGGCCGCGGCCGACGCCGGCGTCCCCCTCCAGGTGGGCTTCAACCGCCGCTACGACACCGGCTTCCACGCCGCCCACGAGAAGATCCGCGCAGGCGCCATCGGCACCCCGCAGCTGCTGCGTTCGCTCACCCGCGACCCCCAGCTGGCCGACCCGGGCCGCGTCCCGCCGTGGACGATCTTCCTGGAGACCCTCATCCACGACTTCGACACCCTGCGCTACCTCAACCCCGGCGCCGCGCCGGTCGAGGTCTTCGCGTTCGCCGACGCCCTGGTCCGCCCCGACTTCAAGGACCGCGGACTGCTCGACACCGCCGTGGTCACCATCCGTTTCGACAACGGCGCCCTGGCCACCGCCGAGGCGAACTTCCAGGCGGTGTACGGATACGACGTCCGCGGTGAGGTCTTCGGCTCGGCCGGCATGCTCACCATGGGCGACATCCGCCGCAGCCATCTGACCGCCTACGGCCCGGACGGCATCGCCGCCGCATGCGTCACCTATGACCAGGATCTCTTCCACGACGCCTACGTCGCCGAACTCGCCGACTTCACCGAGTGTGTGCGCACCGGACGCGCCCCCTCCGTCACCGGACAGGACGCCCGCGCCGCTCTGTCCGTCGCGCTCGCGGCCATCCAGTCGGTCACCACCAACGGACCCGTCCGGGTCGGCGACACCGTGGCGTAGGCCCTCACACCGACTCGGCGGGCTTCCGGTAGACCACGACATACCCGCCCTCCGCGGTGAAGGGCGCCCGCGACCAGCCGTCCCAGCGCCCTTCCAGCCGGAGGCCCGCCAGCCGCGCCATCAGGTCCAGCTCGGTGGGCCATGCGTAGCGGAACACCATGGGGTACAGCTTCGTCCCGCCCTCGGTGATGGCGACGTACTGCCGGTTGACCGTCTGCGTCACCCGGTCGAACTTCGAGACCCGCAGGACCACTTGGTCGAGTGCCACATGAAGGGCGTCGCTGGCCTGCGGCTGGATCAGCCGGTGCGGATCGGGGACGAACACCTGGAGGACGAAGGCGCCACCGGGGGCCAGCCGCGCGGCCACGTTCCGGAAGCAACGGATCTGGGTCTCCTGGTCGCGCAGCAGGAAGAACGTGTGCTGGACGGCGTAGACGAGGTCGAAGGTCCCGTCGACGGCGACCTCCGCGAAGTCGCCCTCGACGGCCCGCACCTGTGCGCTGCCCGGCTTGTCGGCCATCTGCCGGAGCATGACAGGGGAGGCGTCGATGCCGGTGACCCGCACCCCCCGCTCCGCCAGCGGCAGGGCGACCCGCCCGGTGCCCACCCCGAGCTCCAGCGCGTGGCCGGGCTTGGCCACGTCCACGAGGAACCCCACCGCCGCGTCCTCGTCCTTCGCGGCCGGCCAGCCGATGGCGTCGTGGTCGGTCATGTGGTCGCCGTAGGTCGACGATTCGTATCCCTGCACGTGCGCACTCCTCTGGCTAGGCGACTCGGCGCGGGCCCAGCAGGCCCTTGGCGGCGAACGGAACGAGAACGAGGGTGAGTGCCGCGGAGAGCAGCAGTCCGCCGCGCGCACCGAGCGCGCTCACCAGCGGGCCGCTGAGCGGCAGGCCGATCGGGGCCGCCAGCGTCGAGCCGGTGGTCCAGAGCGTGATCACCGGCTGCTGCTCATGGGGCGGGAGCTCCGACTGCACGAAGGTGTAGGCGATGGGGGTGAACGGGGCGTAGATGAGTCCGCCCAGGGCGAAGGCACACATCGCGACCGGCCCGGAGGGGGCCAGGGCGAGCAGCACCACCGAACCGCCCCACAGCGCGATGACCGCCACCAGGACGGCCTGCTGGTGCAGTTTCCGCAGGAACCCGGTGAGCGCCCCGCCGAGCAGTGCCCCGGCGCCGAAGGCGGTCCAGATGATGCCCAGCGTGTTTCCGTCCCCGTGGAGATCTCCGTTGACCAGCACCGGAAGCGCCACTTCCACCGGCATATAGGACAGATTGAAGAAGAAGACCACGAAGAACAGGCGGGCGGCCACCGGACGCAGCCGCAGGATCCGCCACCCGGACTCGGTCGACCGCTCCGCCCGGGGCGCTCTCGGCTGTGGCGGCACGACGAGCGCGACGGCCCCGAACAGCAGGAGGAAGCTGAGCGCTTCGAGGAGGACGGCCACGTCCGCTCCGAACGCGACCGTGACCGCGCCGCCGACCGCCGGGCCCACGACGTAGAGCGCCAGGCTGTTGGCGAAGCCCAGCAGTCCGTTGACGGTGAAGAGTTCGTCCTTCCCGGCCATACCGGTGGCGACCAGACGCCGGCTGCTGGACGCCGTCTGATGCAGGACGGAGCCGAGGAGCAGCGCCACCACCAGGAACCCGATGTCGATCCGGTCGGCCATGGCGGCGAGGCCCACCACCGTGAACAGGACGGTGCGCAGCGCGCTGTCGGTGATGACCACGGCCCGGGTGGGCAGTCGCAGCCGTCCCAGGCCGATGCTGAGGGCGAGGACGGTCGAGAGCACATACGGCGCGGTCATCACCAGACCGACCGCCACGGGTGCGGAGAGCTGCCCGTGGTGGCGTATGGCCAGCAGCGGCAGGGCGATCAGCAGGATGCCATCACCCACGCTGGAGATCACATAGCCGGCGAGCAGTACGGCCAGGCGAGGGTTGCCCGTCAGCACCTGGCGGTAGGTCCGGTGGCCGGCGGCCCCGTCCGCCGTCTCGTCCGTGGTGTCGGTGCTCATGGGCGGTCCGTTTCCGCTGCGCGGGGCGGGCGGAAGGACAGGTCCGCGATCCACAGGGTGTCGGGCACCAGCAGGGCCCAGCGGGTGCCCCGGGCGGACGGGTCGTCGCGCAGGCTGAACCGGGCGTCCCACAGCTCCTCCCGCTCGCCCAGGTACCGGGTGAGCTTGCGGCGGCCCCGGTCGGTGTCGAAGTCCACCACCCGGCCGTGGCCACGGGCGATGACCTGGTGAACGGTGCCGGTCGCGAGGTCGCACGAGTCCACCACGAGTTCGAAGACCGGGGAGTGGTCCAGTCGCTCCTCCAGCCGGGCCCAGGGGCCCGTGAGCACCCAGAAGGCGTGGTCCTCCCACAGGAACCACACGGGCCGCACCCGTGGGCCCTCGGTGGCCAGCCGGGCCACCAGGGGCCGGGCCAGGAACGCGGCCACGTCGAACGGGGCCTTGTCGAGTCCCGGGAAGGTTCCGTCGTCGTCCCTGGTGAGCTTCATGAGCGGGGTCCCTGCCGCAGCGTTCGCCACGCCCGTTCCAGCCGGGCGACACCTTCGACGATGTCCTCGGCACGGGTGCAGGAGAAGGACAGCCGGAGGGTGGACGGGTCGGGCCCGGTCGCGTAGAAATCGGTCCCCGGTACGAAGGAGACACCTTCCTCGACCGCGGCGGCCAGCAGTGCGGTGGCGTCGGCGCCCTCCGGAAGCCTCGCCCAGACGAAGAAGCCACCGCGGGGCACCTCGAACTCCAAGGCCCCCTCGAAGGAGCCGGCCAAGGCGCTCACCAGTGCGTCGCGGCGCTTGCGATAGAGATGACGGGCGCGCTCCAGCCGGGTGGCCAGAAAGCCGGGCTCCTGGACGAGCTCATGCACCACCTGCTGCATCAGAAGCGAATTCCCCAGGTCGGCAGCCTGTTTGAACTTCATCAGCACATCGGTGAGAAACGGCGGGACGACCAGATGGCCCAAGCGGGCCGCGGGGAAGAGCACCTTGGAGAAGGTACCCATCCGTACGGCGCCGGCCACGGTATAGGCCGCCGCGGCCGGCGGGGGCGCGACGGTGTCGTAGCCGAGATCCCGGTAGGGGTCGTCCTCGACGAGGACGCAGCCGTACCGCTGGGCGAGGGCGGCCAGGCGCCGCCGGTGCGCGGTGTCCAGGGTGGCGCCCGTCGGATTGGCGAAGGTGGGGACCACATAGATGATTTTGGCCCGTTCCTCGGCCGACAGCGCCGCTTCGAGCCGGTCGAGACCCTCGTCCGACCCCAGGGGAAGGTCCACCACCCGGGCCTGGAAGAGACGGAAGACCTGCAGCGCTCCCACATAGCTGGGCCGGTCCACGAAGACCACGTCCCCGGGATCGAGCAGCGCCTTGCACAGCAGGTCGAGGCCCTGTTGTGAGCCATGGGTGAGAAGCACCTGCCCCGCGTCGACCGGACGGCCGAGCTCGGCGGACTCCCGGGCCGCGATCCACGACCGGAGCTCGGGCAGCCCGCTCGCGTCGCCGTACCGCAGCGGCAGGCCGCCCTGGCTCAGCAGGCGGGTGGTGGCGTCCGTGAACTCCTGGTGGCAGTAGGTCTCCGGCGCGGGGCTGCCGGCCGCCAGAGCGATCACATCGTGGCCGTCGGTCAGCCGGAGCACGGCGCCGACGGCGGAGTCCGCGAGCTGGTCCGTACGGCTCGCCAGAGCCGGAAGCCCACTGGGCGCGTCCGTGAAGGTCACCGGGGCTCCTCCCCGCCGTCGCCCGCGGCCGTACAGATCCGGCGCGGGGTCCGCTGACGGAAGATGAGGGTGTAGGGGACGTCGATGCCGTGCCGTTCCAGCAGGGACTGCCGCACCCGGGCGACGCCCATGGAGTCCCCGCCCAGGCCGAAGAAGTCGTCGTGGGCGCCGATGTCCGCGCGGCCGAGGACTTCCCGGAAGACGTCGATGACCCGCTGCTCGGTCTCGTCCCGCGCGGTGGCCGGACGACCGCGGAACACGATGTCCGCAGTGGGTTCCGGGAGCCGGCCGCGGTCCACCTTCCCGCTGGACAGCAGCGGCAGGGCGGGGAGGCGCACCAGGACGCCGGGCACCATCTGAGGGGGCAGCCGCCGGGCGACCGCGTCGATCACCTCATCGGGGGCCGGCTCGTCGTCCGTGACCAGATACCCCACCAGCCGTGGCCGCTCCCCGTCGTGGACACGGATCGTGGCCGCGGCCCCGGTGACCCCGGGCGAGGCGAGCAGCGCGGCCTCGACGGCCGCGAGGTCGACGCGGACACCGCCGACCTTCGGGTCGTCGTTGAGCCGGCGGACGAATTCCACCCGCCCCTTCTCATCGACGCGCACCAGATCACCGGTGCGGTACAGACGCCGCCCGCCGCCGTCGAACGGATCGGGTACGAAGCGGCGTGCGGTCTGTTCCGGGTCGCCGAGGTAGCCGCGGGCCAGCCCGACACCGCCGATGAACAGCTCCCCGACCTCCCCGTCGGGCACCGGGTCCAGTGCGTCGTCGAGCACATGGACGCGGGTACCGCGGATCGGACGGCCCACGGACGGGAGGCGACCGGTGGCCCCTTCGGACGGGCCGAGCCGGGCCGCGAGGCGGACGCTGGACGCCTCGGTGACACCGTAGGAGTTGACGACCTCGAAGGGCAGCCCGCGGGGCCAGACCCGCAGCTGCTCACCGCCCGTCACCAGCAGGCGCAGCGGGCAGTCGGCCGGCCAGGGGACGCCGAAGAGCCCTTCCGCGAGCCCGGTCACCACGATGCTCCAGGTCACCCCCTGGTCCAGCAGCCAGTCACGGAGCGCCCCCGGCTCGCGGACGGCGCCCTCCTCGGAGACGGCGATGGCGGCGCCCGCGGTCAGCGGAGTCCACAACTCCCACCGCGAGATGGCGAATCCGGGGGAGGCCAGCCAGCCGCTGCGGTCCTCGGGGCGGATCGAGAAGGCGTCATGGGACCACAGCGCCTCGTTCACGATGCCCGCGTGGGTGAGGGCCACCGCCTTGGGGCGGCCGGTCGAGCCCGAGGTGAAGTAGACGCAGGCGACGGCGCCGTCCTCGCCCTCCGGAGCCGGCGGCAGACCGGCCAGTGGCTGGTCCACGGGGGGACCCGGGACCTCGCTGATGGTCAGCCCCGGCCCCACCGTCAGCCGCACCCCGGCGATCCCCAGCATGTCCGCGATCCGGGCCGGGGGCAGATCCGTCGCCAGTGGTACATAGACGCCACCGGCCTTCCACACGGCGAGCGCGGCGATCACGTGCTCGGCGGAGCGTGGCACGCCGACCCCGATGGTCATGTCGCCGGCCGCGCCCCGTGCCACCAGGGCCCGGGCCAAGTCCTCCGCACGCCGGTCGAGTTGGCGGTGGCTGAGAACGGTGTCGCCCTCGATCAGCGCCGGCCGGTCCGGCCACCGCAGCGCGGCGTCGCGCACCAGGTCGTGGGTGCGGGCCGGACGGCCGTGTCCGGGTGGGTCAGCGGCCGCTGTCATGCCACACCTCCCCGATCCGCGTCTGGGGGTCCTTGAGCATGTGTTCCAGGTTCCGGCAGTGGCGGTCGACATAACGCTGTGCGCTGCTCGGGGTGAAGACCGCGCGGTTGTACGTCATCTGGCCCTCCAGCCCGGTCGGGCCGGCGTAGAGGGTGGGCACCACGTTCTGGCCGTAGACATGGGCGTACCGGTCGCCGTCCAGCTCGATGGAATAGCAGGTCTCCCTGGTGAACGCGAAGGGACGGACCTCGGCGTCGCCGATGCGCTCCGGCGGCCCCAGGTCGGCGTTGAGGACGCTGCCGCGCACCCACACGTGGTACAGCGCCCGCGCCGGCCAGGGCCGTCTGGCCGTGAAGTCCGGGTCGATCGCGTCGGCGATGCGCAGATACGGCACCTGGTTGTCGTAGGCGTCGAGCGCGGTGTCCCTGACGTGTTCCAGCAGCTCGCCGAAGGTGTGCTCGGGGCGCACCTCGATCGGCAGCAGCACCAGATCGGCGAAGTGCCCGACCGTATGCGGATCCGGTTTGAGCTCCAGACGGGTCAGCGACGATCCGACCACGACACGCCGCGCCCCGCAGAGGTCCGCGAGGGCGGCCGCATAGGCCGCGACATGGATCAGATAGGGGGTGACGCCCGCCCGGCCGCGGAGCCCGGCGAGGGACTCCGGATCGGCCTCGACGCGGAACGGCGTCGTCTCCCGCAGGAAGACCGGCGGTGGGGCCGCGGGGTAGTCGGTGCGGACGTCGAGCGGGGCGGGCAGCGGGCTGAGCACCCGGCGCCAGTGGTCCAGACGCCGGTCGGCGTCCGCGGGCGGCCGGACGGCCCGCCGCACGAAGTCGCGGTACTGCTCCTGCCGTGCCGGAGCGGCGATCCCCTCGTACGCCTCGGCCAGATGCCGGACGACCAGCTGCACCGAGGGGGCGTCCAGCACCAGATGGGCGGCGGACAGCACCAGCACATGCTCCGTTGGGGTGCGGCGCACCAGCGTCGCCCGCCACAGCGGGCCCCGGACGTAGTCGAAGAGGCGGTGCTCCTCGGCGCCGGCCACCAGCTCGCAGTAGGTGTCGTGATCCTCCGGTGGCACGCCGGAGAGATCCACCAGGGCGAGGAGGGGCGGGTGCGGGTCCTCCGCGTCCTGGACATGGGTGCGGGGTGCGGTGCCCAGGTCGCTGAGCGTGGTGCGCAGCGCCTCGTGCCGTCGGCGGACATCGGCCAGCGCCCGTTCGAGCCGCCCGGTGTCCAGGGGGCCGTGCAACGTGAACGCCAGACAGACATTGGTCCTGGTCATCGCCGCGTCGTCCGGGTTCATGAAGCGCATGCTCTCCCAGATCCACTCCTGCTGCGGACTGAGCGGAACCGGATCGCCGGACGCGGTCATTCGCCCTCCATGAGCTCGGGCAGCACGCGCTCCCCGAGCAGCCGCACCGCCCGCATGGCCTCGGTGTGCGAGACGGACCCGAACCGCAGCTGCAGGCTCAGTTCGGCACCGGGGTAGAGCTTGCCGATGCGGCGGAGGGTGGCGGCGGTCTCGGCCACCCCGCCCACGATGATGTTGTCCGCGGCCATCAGACCGGCCACCGTGGTCGTGCGAGCCGCCTGCTCCATGCGCTCATAGCCCCGGTACTGGTCCGAGGTGATGCCGCGCCAACTCCCGTAGGCCTCGAGCTGTTTGGTCCGATACGCGGCGTAGTGCTCCTCGGCTCGCGCCACCGCCTCGTCCTGGCTCTCCGCCACATAGCAGTGGTAGCTGACATGCAGTCGGAAGTCGGGGGAGTGGCCGTGCTCGATCCGGGTGGCGCGGTACAGATCGAGAAGCCCGGTGAGCTTCTCATGGCTGGCCACCACCGGGATGATCATGAGGTGGTAGCCCTTGGACGCGGCCCAGGTGAAGGTCTCCGGAGAGGTGGTGGCGGCGATGAACACCGGTGGCCGCGGCAGCTGCGCGGGACGGGGCAGCATCGCGGGCAGCGGGCCGAAGCGGTGGAAGCGGCCCTCCCAGCGGAAGCCCTCGTCCGTCCACAGCCGCTCGACGGCCTCGACGTTCTCCTCCAGCAGCGCCCGGCTGTCGGCCATGTCCACCCCGAACGCCTCGAACTCCGAGGGCAGGAACGCCCGGCCGAACCCGGCGTCGAGGCGGCCGTGGGAGAGGTTGTCGAGGACCGACAGCGAGGCGGCCAGCTTGATGGGGTGGGTGAAGGCTGGGGTGACCGCCCCGGTCACCAGCCGTACGCGGGTGGTCCGCCGGGCGATGGCCGACAGCAGCGCCACCGGGTCCGGGCTGTATCCGCCCCACTCGTGGAAGTGGTGCTCGACCAGCTTCACATGGCTGAAGGAGAGCCGGTCGGCCAGCTCGCTGAGCTCGATGATCTCGTCGTAGAACCGCTCGGCCGGCATCTCGCCGGGGCCCACGGTGGGCAGGAAGTTGAGCCCGACCTTCATGGTGTCACTTCCCGCGCCGGCAGGTCGTCTCGTACAGATTCCGGTACTGCCGGTCGGCGAATTCGAGCTTGGCCAGCGCGCGTCCGGTCTCCAGGGCCGTCTCGTGCGGGATCAGCCGCGGAGTGCCGACGGCCTCGGCCATCAGCTGGGAGGCGGCGGCCCGTTCCATCACGATGAACAGCCAGATTGCCTCGCCCAGGGAACGGCCCCCGGTCAGGAAGCCATGATTCTGCATGATCACGGCAGTGCCGTCGCCCATGGCCTCGATGACCTCCTTGCCCTCCTGGCGCGCGTTGACCAGACCGGTGAACCGGTCGTACAGGCCGTGCCGCCGGTAGAGGACGCAGGCGTCCTGAGTGATCGGATCGAGCAGCCGGCCCAGCGACGACCAGGTCTTGCCGTACATCGCGTGGGCATGGGCGAAGGCCACCAGGTCCGGCCGGTTGCGGTGCAGTTCACCATGGAGCGGGTCCACCGAGGGATTGAGCTCGCCCGAGCCCTCCAGGACGGTGCCCTGCGCCCCGACGAGGAGCAGATCGTCGACCCTCACATGGTGGAAGTCCAGACCGAAGGGATTGACCCAGTAGGCGTCCGGGTCCTCCGGGTCGCGCACGCTCACATGGCCCGCGATGCCCTCGCTGTAGCCCAGCTCCGCGAGCAGATGGATGCCCTCCACCAGAGACTGCCGCAGAACATCGCGCTCGCCTCGGTCCGGCATGGTGCAACCTCACTTTCCAGAAGCGTCGTATACGCAGCGAAAGCCGACTTCGTTGTGCCGGTCGGTGAGCAGGTCCTTGCCCCGGTAGAAGGTCGACAGGCAGACCGGAGGCGAGGTCCACGTCCCACCGCGCAGCACATGGAAAGCCTCGGGGCGGTTCATGAATTCCTGCCCCGAACGCCCCTTGAAGAAGGGGGCCATATCGGCCCGGGTGAAGAAATTGGTGCGGGTGAGCTCCCAGACGTTCCCCGCCATGTTGAGGACGCCGTAGGGGCTCGCGCCGCCCGGATGGGAGTCGGCCGCCGCCACCGGGCGATCGGGCCAGGAGACGGTGGTGGTGACGAGCAGCTCCTCCAGTTCCGCGAGATTCCGGATGTCGTCGCGGCCGTATGCCGTGAAGACGCTTTGTGCCTTGTCATTGCTCCATTCGTCGCCCCATGGGTAGATCCGGCCGTCGGTTCCGCGGGCGGCCTTCTCCCATTCGTTCTCCGAGGGCAGTCTGCCTCCGGCCCAGCGGGCGAACGCGTAGGCGTCGTACCAGTCGACCCCGACCACCGGGAAGCCCGGCCCGTTGAACCGGGGATCGTGCCAATGCGCCGGGGTGTAGTCCTTGCCGTCGGGCTCATCGGGGTGGGCGAACTCCCTGGAGCCACCCACCGCGTCCAGGAATTCCGCGTACCGCGCGTTGGTCACCGTGGTCCGGTCGATGTAATACGCGGGAAGTTCCTCGACGCGCAGCGGATTGTCGGTGTTGTCCATCTGGAAGGGGCCGATGTCGTTCACCCGGGCCCCGGCGATGAACGGCCCGGCCGGAATCAGCACCGCATCGCGCAGGTCCGGTTCGCGTCTGGCGGAGTCCACCGTGGCCCGCAGCCGGGCGAAGTGGCGGTCCTCCAGTTCGCGGAGCTCGTCCGGATCGGTGGAGTCGAAGAAGTCGAGCAGCGCGCGCTTGGTGAAGGCGGCACCGCAGCCCACGGGTTTGCGGGCGTAGGCGGGCTTGGTGAAGTTGCTGGGCCAGCCGGAGATGCGGATCATATGGGCCACCGCCTCCGGGACCCGGTGCTCGCCGGCGACCTTGATGGCGGTGAAGGCCACCCAGTCGACGTCGTCGTGGATCGCCTCGCTGATCGCCGCCCGTGCCTCGGGGGCGTCGACGAACCGGGCGGCGAGGGTTTCCACGGCGAGGCGCCTGACGTTCCAGTCCCGGTGTCCGACCGCCCACTCGGCCAGTTCCTTCAGCGAGAGGTCGCCGTCGGCGGCATCGGTCAGCGCCTTATCTATCCGCTGGATCCGGTCACGATACTCCTGGCCCTGAAGGGAGTTTATCGATTCCTCGTTCAAGAGTCCGTGCAGCATTGTCCCACCCACCCTCGTACACACTGCCCCGACGGGGTGCCGGGCGAATACGGAGATCCGCCCGGCGCCCTTTACCTATCGGTTGCGACGATTACCACTTCGTCGCGGCCTCGCCCGCCTCGCGGGAAGCCAGGAAGTCCTCGGCTGTCATCCTCAGTCACCTCCATTCGCTCGCCGGTCGGAGTTTTCCAAGCCACGCGCACAGCGTGGCCACTCATGGGCGCCCGAGGGCGCGGTGACGAGAAGGTCTCCCGTTTCAAGGATTCCTGAGAGAGATGCGTACCGGCCGTGATCGCACCGAGCCGGGATCTTGTCACTGGCAGGCGCTGTGGGTCAGCAGCGCACCATGCTCATCTGCATCTTCGGAAGCGTCCGAAGGGGGCGGACGCCCAGGAAATCAGTGCCACTACACTTCCTCCGTTGCGTGACGTCCAGCATCCGCTCAGGGAGTCGCATGTACACCTCACGGCACTATAGGCATCCGTCACCTCTGCCACAACGGATGCGAGCCAAAAAGCTTTTAGGCTTTATGTAATCTTGGTGTGCAAGCTGAATTGAGTATTCCACTCCGGTTGTGTTTCGATCTTCGCATCACCCGTCTCCCGGGGGCGCTGGTCTCCCGAGGAGGCGGCCGTCTCCCGAGGGGACGGGGCCCGGGTGGTGCCCGCCATGCGGCCCACCACCGTCACGCTCTAGGATCGGTCGGTGACCGCCGTGAAACAGCAGACCACCAGGGAACAAGCGGCACCGGGGCGGAAGCGCCCGGACGGTGCCGGCCGGAGCGCCACCGTCAAGGACGTGGCGACGCTCGCCGGGGTCTCCCCGAAGACCGTGTCGAATGTGATCAACGGCTTTGTGCATGTGTCCCCGGCGACCCGGGAGCGGGTCCAGCGGGCCATCCGGGAACTCGGCTACCGGCCCAACCGGGTGGCCCGCAACCTCCGCCGCGGCAGCACCGGCATGATCGGGCTGGTCCTGCCCGAGCTGGACGTCCCGTACTTCGCCGAGCTGGGACGGCACTTCCTCACCACGGCAGAGGAGCACGGCCGCACCCTGCTGATCGAGCAGACCCTCGGTGACCGCGAGCGGGAGGCGGCGGTGATCCACGGCCTGGGCGACCAGGTGGTGGACGGCATGGTGGTGAGCCCGCTCGCGCTGCACGGCAGCGAGCTGGCGAACCACCTCGGCACGGTGCCGCTCGTGCTCATCGGCGAACGCCCCAGCGGCGGCCTCGCCGACCATGTGGTGATCGACAACGTGGCCGCCGCGCAGCAGGCCGTGAGCCACCTGGTGGCCGGCGGGCGCCGCCGGATCGCCGCCATCGGGGTGCAGCCCGAGCCGTACATCGGCACACCGCTGCTGCGCAGGACCGGCTACCGCCAGGCGCTGGAGGAGGCCGGTCTGCCACTGGACGCCCGGCTGGAGCGGGAGACCCCCCGCTACCACCTGGCCGAGGGCGCCCGGGCGATGGCGGCGCTGCTCGACCAGGCCGAACCGCCGGACGCCGTGTTCTGCTTCAACGACGCGCTCGCCCTCGGCGCACTGCGCACCCTGTACGAGCGCGGACTACGGGTGCCGGACGACATGGCCGTGATGGGCTTCGACGACATCGAGGCCGCGCGGTACAGCACCCCGAGCCTGAGCAGCGTGGCACCGGACAAGACCGCCATCGCCCGGCACGCCATCGATCTGCTGCTGGAGCGGATCGAGGCACCGGACCGCCCGGCCCGGGAAGTCGTCGTCGGACATACCCTCCACGCCCGCGAGTCCACCGAGGGCGGTGTCGCCCGGAGCTCTCACTGACCTCCCAGCCCCGTGGTGGCCACCGACCTGACGATCTGACGCTGGAACAGCATGAAGACGATCAGCAGCGGGATGGAGCCGAGGATCGAGGCGGCCGACTCCTGGGCGTTCCGCAGCCCCGTGGAGTCCTTCACGGTCGACAGCCCCACCGGGAGTGTCATCAGCTGCGGATCGCTGGTGCTGATGAACGGCCAGAGGAAGTTGTTCCAGGTGTTGATGAAGACGAATATCGCCACGGCCGCCAGGATCGGCCGGGACAGCGGCAGCACCACACTCCAGAACACCCGGAAGCTGCCCGCCCCATCGATCCGGGCCGCCTCCTCCAGCTCACGCGGAATGCCGTCGAAGAACTTCTTCAGGATGAACACCATCGCGGGCGCCACCACCTGCGGCAGGATCACCGCCGCGTAGGTGTCGACGAGGTTCATCGCGAGCATCTGCCGGAAGAGCGGCACGATCAGGATCTGCGGCGGCACCATGATCGAGGCGATGGTGACGGCGAAGAGCACCCGGCGGCCGCGGAAGAGCGTACGCGAGAAGGCATACGCCGCCATCGCCGAGATGGTCACGGTGATCGCCGTGACGCACACGGCGATCACGACGCTGTTCACCGCCCACACCGGGAGATTGCCCTGATCGAGGATGGTCCGGTAGGCGTCGAGGGTGAAGCCCGCCTTGGGGATCCAGTCGGCGCCCGACGCGCTCGCGTCGACCTCCGTCTTGAACGAGGTGTCCACGCCCCAGCCGAACGGCACCAGCCAGATCACCGTCATCAGTGCCAGCGCCAGCAGCGTCAGCACACGGGGGAGGGGGCCCGTCCCGAGGGTGGGGTGCCAGGCGTGGCCGCCGTAGCGACGCCGCCGGACCACTTCCCGGGGCATGGTCGAGCGGGGCTTTCCGGGGGTACGGGGGGAGAGTGTCTCGGTGGTCATGGCGCGATCAGTCCTCCCTGCGCGAGAAGATCTTCAGCTGGGCGAGCGAGAGGATGATGATGATCCCGAAGAACACGTACGACACCGCCGAGGCATAGCCGAGCCGGTAGTTGGTGAAGCCGGTGTCGTAGATGTACTCCAGGATCGGCCGGGTGGCCCCGTTGGGGCCGCCTTTGGTCAGCAGATAGATCTGGTCGAACACCTTCAGCGACGCCATCACCTGCAACACCGCGATCAGTGCGGTGGTCCGGCGCAGCTGGGGGAGGGTGACCGACCACAGCCGGCGCCACGCACCGGCGCCGTCGAGCGCGGCCGCCTCGTAGAGGTGGTCGGGGATCGCCTGCAACGCGGCCAGGTAGAGCAGGAAGTTGAATCCCACCGTCCACCACAGGGTCACCAGCCCGATGGACCACATCGCGTACTTCTCGTCCGTCAGCCAGGCGATCCCGTCCATCCCGAACGTCTGGAGCACGCTGTTGAGCATCCCCCGGTCCGGCTGGAAGAGCATGCTCCAGATCTGGTAGACCACCGCCACCGGCAGCAGATGCGACGCGAAGAAGGCGAGCCGCCACAGCCACTGCCCCGGCATCCCCGTGTACACCAGCAGGGCCATCACCAGGGCGACGATCACGAGGGGGACGGTGGTCAGGACGGTGAACCAGACCGTGTTGCCGAGGGTCTGCCACACCTGGCTGTCGCCGAACGCCTCGGTGTAGTTGTCCAGGCCGACGAAGACGCCGTCACCGTGGCCGGTCAGGCTGGCGTCGGTGAAGCTCATCCACAGGCCGATGCCGATCGGCACGAGGAGGAAGAGCGTGAAGAACACCAGGAAGGGGGTGGCGAAGAGCCACCCGGCGCCGCCCGGGGACCGTCGCCGGCCGGTGGCAGCGGCCCATCGGGATCCGGCGCGCCGGGATCCGGCCGCGGCCTGCCGCGCGGAGGTGGAGACGGAAGCCATCACATCGCTCCTTTCTGCGATTCCGTCGCGATCAGGCCGGATTCGGCTGAGCCATCAGGGTGTTGATCTGGGAAACCATCGTGCGCACCGCACTCGCCGCGGACGACGAGCCGCCGAGCGCGGGATCGAGCGCCTGGCACATCCGCGTCTGGAAGTCCGAGCCGGAGCCCGCGAACCACACCGGCGGGTCGAGCACGAGCTGCTTCGCGGCGGCCGCGTACTCGGACTGCGGACGCAACTTGGCGTAGCCCGCGGACGAGACGGCCGGTGTGTACGCGGGGATATGACCCGCCGACGCCCACGTCAGCCCGGATTTGACCAGCTCGGCCACGAACTGGTGGGTGCGCCGCCGGTGCTCCGGATCCGGGTTGTCCTGGTGCGGCAGCACCAGGGCATGGCTGTCGGAGGCCCCGGCCGGACGGTCGTAGAAGGTGGGGATGGGCGAGCCGCCCAGCCTGTCCTTCAGGGCCGTCTTGTAGGTGGCCATGTCCCACTCGCCCGAGAAGATCATCGGGGAACGGCCGTTGGCGAAGGCGGCGATCGCCGTCTGGACGTCCATGGTGCGGCTGTCGCGTGCCAGGTCGGCCATGAAGCGCACCACCTCGACGGCGGTGTCCTCGTCGATCTCGGCGCGCTCGCCCGTGAGATCGAAGGTGGCACCGGTCTGGCTGAACAGCGTCCAGAACATCCGCCAGCCCATCGCCGCGTCGTTCGCATGGCCGAAGACGGGTCCCAGCTTGCCGGTGTCCTTGCGGAGCTTGTCCATCAGCTCCAGGGAGTGCTTCGGCGATTCGAAGGGCACGAGCCCGCCGTCGCCCGTGAGCAGGCCCGCCTTGTCCATGACGTCCCGGTCGAAGAAGACGACGAAGGGGTGGGTGTCCAGCGGAATGGCGTACGGGGTGCCCTGGTACAGACTCCGCTTCACCAGCGTCTTGTTGAGGTCGTCCTGCTTCAGGCCGAACTCGGCCAGCAGATCCGTGTCCCAGGGGTCGAGCAGACCGCCGGGGGCGTAGCCCGCCAGGCGGGTCAGGTGCATGATGGCCACATCCGGCGACCGGCCGCCGGCCGAGGCCATCGCCAGCTTGGTGTAGTACGGCGGGCCCCAGTCCAGCACCGTCGTCCTGACCTTGAGATCCGGGACGCGCTTCTCCACGTTCCGGGTCATGGTCTTCATCAGTTCGCCGTCGGGGCCGGTGAACAGGGTCCAGTACTGGATCTCGTCGGCGCTCGCCACGCTCCCGGCGATCGAACCGCAGCCGCTGAGCGCGGACGCCGACACGGCGGCGCCCGCCCCGTACAGCGCGCCTCTCAGCAGACCACGCCGTGACAGACCGCTCATCGCCCCTCCTCACCGGCCGGGCGCTCGAAGGCGGCGGGCCGCTGCTGGGCCGCGCGCACCCGCGCCACGTCGAGCTTGCTGCTCCGGTCGAAGCGGTAGACGCCGTTCTGCTCCTGGAAGACATCGGTGAGCTGGGTGTAGCAGTAGCCGAACATCAGGGGGTCGTCGAGCAGCGCCGCGGTCAGCCCCGCGAAGCGCGTGTGGAACTCCTCCTCGGTCCGCGGCCGCTCCCCGTAGCCCCAGGACACCTCGCGGTCGTCACCGGCCGCGGCCTCCGCCTCCTCCGGGTTCCACCAGATGCCGCCGAACTCGCTGCAGAAGTAGGGCTGGCCGCGGTACGGCAGCGACCACACCGCGTCGGTGTCCCGCTTGCCGGGGTTTCCCCGGTTGTCGGGGTTGAGGAACGGCTCGTCCTTGTCCAGCCCCGCCATCTGGCGGCGGAACGCCTCAGGGTCCTGTTCATAGCTGTGCGAGTCGTACACGTCGGTCTCGGCCACGCGGTGGGAGTAGCCCGAGGCGTCCAGGACCGGACGGGAGGTGTCCGCGGCCTTCGTGGCCAGGAACATGCCCCGGGTGACATCGTCCAGGACGCTCTGCCGGTCGTGGAGTTCCTGGTGTGTCTCGTTCAGCGGGCACCAGCCCACGATCGACGGATGGGAGTAGTCCCGCTCCACGGCCTCCAGCCACTGCGCGATGAATCCGGCGGTGGGCTGCTGGTTGTCCCGGGTGGTGCGCCCGGTGCCGGCTCCCCAGTCGCCGAACTCGCCCCAGACGAGATAGCCGAGCCGGTCCGCGTGGTGCAGGAACCGCTCCTCGAACACCTTCTGGTGCAGCCGCGCCCCGTTGAACCCGGCGGCCAGCGACAGCTCGATGTCCCGGACGAGGGCGGCGTCGTCGGGCGCGGTCATCAGCCCGTCGGGGTACCAGCCCTGGTCCAGGACCAGCCGCTGGAAGACGGGGCGCCCGTTGAGCAGCAGCCGCTTGCCGTCGATGGCCACCGACCGCAGCCCGGCGGTGCACTCGGCGCGGTCCACGATCTCGCCGTCGGCGTCCAGCAACTCGAACCGCACCCGGTACAGATGGGGGTCCTCCGGCGACCACGGCCGGCGCCGGTCCTCGGGCAGCGCGAGCACCATACGGGGTGCCATGTCGAGGTCGGCGCGCACCGTCGCCTCGGCCACCGTCTCGCCGTCCGCGTCGCTCACCCGGGCCGTGATCCGGTGGCCGGGCCGGTTGGCGCTGATGGGCAGTTCGAGGTGGAAGGCCCCGGACGCGAGGTCGGGGGTGATCCGGGGCCTGCGCAGATGGACCTCGGACACCGGCTCCATCCAGACCGTCTGCCAGATGCCGGTGGTGCGGGTGTAGTGGCAGTCGCTGTTGGCGTACTCGGTGGCCTGCTTGCCGCGCGCCTGAGGGCCGTGCCGGGCGTCCCGGGCCCGTACCACGATCACCACCTCAGCGTCTTCGCCGGCCGGGCCCGCCACCTCGCCGAGGTCGGCGGTGAAGGAGGTGAAGCCGCCGCTGTGCCGGGCCACTTCGCGGCCGTCGGCCCAGACGGTGGCGTCATGGTCGACGGCTCCGAAGTGCAGCAGCACCCGCCGGCCGGCCCAGTGCGCCGGGATCCGGACCGTGCGCCGGTACCAGACCGCGGGGTGGAAGTCGGTGTCACCGATCCCCGACAGCTCTGACTCGGGGCAGAACGGGACCAGGATCCGCCCGTCCAGCTCCTGGTGCACCAGACCGCGTTCGAGTCCACTGTCACCGGGGTCGAACGCGAACTGCCAGGTGCCGTTGAGATTGAGCCAGTTCTCACGGACGAAGGTGGGACGGGGATATTCGGGCCGTGGAACGGCGTTCGACACATCGGGCGAGAGGGTGTCGGTGTGAGCCATGGGGTCTCCGGGACAGGGCGGGGATTCGGCCGGGCAGGGGTATGCCATCACCCGTTTACATCGTTGTAAAGATCCCGCGCACCATCTTTTACCGCGACCTCGGGCGGCCGCCGGTGGGCGTGGCTAGATCTCGCCCTTCTTCACCTTGTACAGCTCGAGGTCAGTGTTGGCGAAAAGGTGTACATAGCCGCAGTTCCAGCAGATCAGTCCGGTGGCCGATTCGTTGGCCCAGCCGAACTTGAACAGCTCCATGCCGGTGCTGTTGAGCTTCACCTCGCGGTCCCGGAAGAGGTCGCCCTTGCAGAACACACATGTGATCCACACGTCCCCGATCGCCGCACGGACAGGCTTGGCCACGCTCGCTCACCTTCTCCGGCCGCCGAAGCGGCCCCCGTCGCGTATGAACAAAGTGATCAGCATAGGACGGGGGCTCGCTCGGAAGGTCAGCGGCGGTAGGTGCGCACGTAGTCGAAGCGCGCGACCGCGCCCGCGGTGTTCTGCGCGACCAGACCGATCCTGAGCTTGTTCACGCCCGGCAGGGTCCAGACGCCGGTGTGGACCCAGTGCACACCGTCCGTGCTGGTGGCGGCGTGCGCCTCGGTCTCCTCCCGCGCGCTGTCGGCGTGGTACGACAGCCGCATCCACAGCGTGTCCGCGGGCGGGCCGCCGAACATCGGCCCGTAGGCCACCAGGGTCGGCGGTGTGGTGGTGGGACGCTCGCCCTCCTTCGCGAACTCCGTGACGTGCGTGGCCCTTCCGTCGGTGTGGCTCACCGGGAGCACCGCGTGCACCAGCTTCAGATAGCGGTCGTCGTTCCCGTAGAGCACCAGCCCGGCCTGCTGATTGGCCCGCCCCGGAGCGAAGCGGAGCCGCGTCTCCACGGTGTAGTCGCCCGGCGGAGCGTCGCGGGTCAGCACCGACGCCGTATTGGTGCCGAGATAGAGCTCGCCGCCCTGAGTCGGCCAGGACAGGGCGCCATCGGCCATCGTGACCCCGGACGCCGGTCCGCGCACCCATGACCACGGCGAATCCGCGGTGGTGCCGGGGACGGTGGCGGTGTCGAACTCGTCGCTGTAGGCGGGCAGCGGCGGGCCCGGCACATGTTCCGGGACGCGGGTGGTGACCGGTGTGTGGAGCGCCGCGGCCCCGACGTTGTCGGCGGCCACTCCGGAGCCACGGGCGGCGACGCCGACCTTGCCGGGGCGGACCGCCGTCGCGGGCAGCGTCCGCTCCTGCGTGGCCACCGCGTCCCGCAGCCGGTCCGCGCTCACCTCCACGGTCATCCGGGTGCCGCGGATCTCGGCCGCCACGTTGTGCCAGGTGTCCCAGGCGAAGTCCGCCGGGAGCGGGGTCGTACGGGCGCCGCGGCTCCGGCCGCCGACCCGTACGTCCGTCACCAGCGCGTTGCGCGCCCTGTCCAGCCATGCCACCACGGCGTCGTGCGGACCGGTGTAGCCGACCAGCAGCCCGGCCGCGCCGGTGGCCGAGGTGACCCGAAGGTCGGCCTCGGCGCGCCGGGCCGCCGGGGCGGAGCGGTCCGAGACCAGAGCGGCGGGGCCGGTGGGATTCCCGCGCGGTGTGACGAAGCCCTGGGCGTCCTGCTCGTGTCCGACGCGCCAGCCGTCGGCGCCGGAGCCGCCACCGTCGTGCCACCCCTTCAGGGAGCCGTCGTTGAAGGTGCCGCCCGCGGCCCAGGAGGCCACCGGGGCCCGCTGCGCGCCCTGGGAGGGGCCGGCCCCGGCCCGTACGACCGGCCAGCCGTCGATCCAGTCCAGCCGGTCCATGAGCATCGGCCGCTTGGACAGCTTCAGCGTGCCGCCCGCGGCCGGTTCGAGGTCCGGGTCGTCGGAGGAGATGGCGTGGTAGACGAGCCAGTCCTGGCCGGAGAGATCGGTCTGCAGGGCGTTGTGCCCGGGGCCGATCCAGCCGTTGCCGTTCGCGGTCAGCGCCACGCCGCCCTTGCTGGTGGCGGCCGTCAGCGGATCGCCCTCGTCGTCCACGAAGGGCCCGGTCGGGCTGGTCGCCCGGCCGACCTTGACCTGATAGCCGCTGTAGGCGCCGTCGCAGCAACCGGCGTCGGAGTAGAAGAGGTAGTAGTGGCCACCGCGCCGGACGACGAAACCGCCCTCCATCCGGCGGCCCTGCGCCACTTCGGTCACCGCGCCCTCGATACGGGTGCGGGCGGCGTTCATCTTCGCCACGCAGATCGTGTCGTAGCTCCCCCAGTACAGATAGGGCTGCCCGCCCTCGTCCGTGAACTGGGCCTGGTCGATGTTGCCCGTGGCGCAGCCGCTCGGCGCGGGCAGCACGGCTCCCTGGTCGGTCCAGGGTCCGGTGGGGGTGGGCGCGGTGGCCACTCCGACGGTGTTCTCCGAGGACACCGAGTAGTACAGGTTGTAGTGGCCGTTCACATAGCGGATGTCGGGGGCCCACAGCCGGGCGCCCTTGTGCCAGGCGGGTTTGGTCTCGGGGGTGAAGACCTCTCCGGCGTACTCCCAGTGCGCCATATCGGCCGAGCGGAGGATGGGCAGCATCCGCTCACCGTCCTCACCCTTGCTCTGGAACACCGGGTTCTGGGTGCCGTACGCGTACCACAGCCCGTCCTTGCCCCGGATCATCACCGGGTCGGGGAAGGTGTCGACCACTCCGGCCGTCAGGGGGTTGTGGTACGTCGGGGCCTCGCGGGCCGTCGTGGTGTCCTCCGTCGCCGGGCGCGCGGCGGCCGTCGCCTGGGCCGCGGGCAGCAGCCCGGCCAGCAGCGCGCACAGCAGCGTGGCGACGAGGGTGCCGGGACTTCGTCTCATCTACGCGGTCCCTTCCGGCTCGAAGGAGCTCAGGCTCGGGTCGTGGTCGAGGTCCCCGATGTCGAACATCGGGGTCATCCAGTGGTAGAAGTTGTCGCCGCGCTCGCGCAGCAGGTCGTACAGGCGGCGCATCAGGCGGCGGCGCACGGGCAGCAGCTCGGGGTGCTCATAGCGGTTGGTCAGCTCATCGGGGTCGGTGTCCAGGTCGTAGAGCTCGTTGACCGACTCGGGATTGACGATGAGCTTGTGGCGCTCGTCGCGGATCATCCGCTGCGGATACGGGAAGTGGTGGCCGTGGAACTCGGCGAGCAACTCGGCCGGCCACCGCGGATGTTCGCCCCGCACCAGGGGCACCAGGCTTCGGCTGTCCACGGCCGGTGAGGTGTCGCAGCCCGCGAGGTCCAGGATGGTGGCCGTGCAGTCGGTGAGGCTGACGAACTCCTCGCGGACCTGCGGGGCCGCCCCGGGGACGCGGATGATGCCGGGGATGCGATAGATGTCCTCGTACATCGCCGGGCCCTTGTCGTGCAGCCGGTGGGCGCCGGTGAACTCGCCGTGGTCGGCGGTGAAGAACACCGAGGTGTCATCGGCCAGCCCGAGCTCCTCCAGGCGGGTGAGGATGCGCCCGATCTGCTCGTCGATGAGTGTGACGTAGCCCCAGTAGACCGCGATCAGCTTGCGGGTCACCTCGATCGGGATGGTGTCGAAGGTCCAGTGGGCGCTGTAGTTGCGCTGCACCGGTGGCTTTCCCTCGAAGGTCTCGGCGATCGAGGCGGGCAGGTCCACCAGGTCGGGGTCGTAGCGGTCGAAGTACGCGTCGGGCAGCAGATACGGCAGATGCGGTCCGAAGAAGTGGGTGGCCAGGAAGAACGGCCGCCCGTCCGCGGCGTAGCGCTCCAGCTGCTCGATGGCGCGGGTGGCCAGATAGTGCTCGAAGGTGGCCTCCACCGGCTGGTGCAGCCGCGCCGCCAGCAGATTGCCCGGATTGCCGTTGGGCGTGGTGCCGCGGATCGGATCGGATATCCGGTACGGCGGCAGGCCCCGCTCCTTCAGGTATGCCGCGTAGTCCGGATGGTCCACGGGGTTGTGCCAGCCGGGCAGATCGGGCCCGTCGAAGCCGTACGAGGCGGCGTTGCGGTGGGTGCCCACATGCCACTTGCCGACCAGGCCGAGCTGGTAGTCACGCTCGGCCAGGGCGGTGGGGAAGGTGAACGCGTCCTCGCGCAGATCCTCCAGATAGCCGACGTTGCGCTCGTAGTTGGCCAGCAGCCGGTGGCGGAACGGCGCCTGGCCGGTGAGCAGACTGGCGCGGGCCGGGGTGCAGATGGCGGTGGGGGTGTAGAAGCGGTCGAAGCGGGTGCCGGTCGCCGCCAGCCGGTCCAGGTTGGGCGTGGCCACATGCGGATTGCCGTAACAGCCGAGGGTGTCGACGCGGTGCTGATCGGTCATCAGGAACAGCAGGTTCATCGGGCGGCCGCCTTCGTGTAGAGGTCACCGGCGTAGAACGAGGACGGGTCGGGCGACTTCTTCAACTGCCCGGTCCGGACGAAGAACCGGCTCATGCCGTCCAGCCACTTGTCGACGGTGCCGTCCTTGGTTCTGGCGACGAGCTCGGCGGTCGTCATCGTCTTCACATGCTCCGCGTCGGCCGCGACCTTCGCCTCATCGGCCTTGAGCAGTTTCGCCGCCAGCGCGATGGACTCCTTCTGGTGCGCGGCCCGCCAGTCGTTGGCCTCCTGCAGGACCTTCACGACCTTCTGATCGCGCTCCGGCTTTCCCTTGGCGGCGGAGACGAAGGCGGTGGGGAAGGAGGAGCCGGGGATGTCCTCGGTACTCGCCACCTCCTTCATCCCCGGCACCTTCTCCTTGATGGTGTCGATGAGGGGGTACCAGATCCCGGCGCCGTCGATCTGCCCGGAGGCGAACGCGGAGACGACGGTGGGCGCGTCCATCACCACCTTCGAGATGTCCTTCATGGTCATCCCGGCCTGTTGGAGCGCGAGATTGAGCGCCATCTCACCGGATGTGCCCTCGGGGACACCGACCTTCTTTCCCCTCAGTTCCCGGATCGAGGCGATACCGGGCCGGGCGATGACGCGGTCGGCGTAGGTGAGCGTATTGACCGCCACGATGGTGGCCTTGCCGGAGGCGGGCAGCCACAGGGCGCCCGGACCGATGTAGCCGTAGTCCAGATTGCCGGTGCGCAGGGCCTGGATCTGGACCGGGCCGTTGACGAACACCTTGGGCTCGACGGTCAGGCCGTGTTTCTTCCACAGGCCGCGGTCCTCGGCGATGGCCAGCAGGCTCGCGCCGTTGTAGTCGGCGATATAGCCGAACCTGACCGCGGAGCCGCCGCCCTTGCCGGAGGACGAACACGCGGCCACCGACAGTGCCGCACCGGTCGCGGAGAGTGTGCGTATGAAGTCGCGTCGGCTCATCCTCATCTCGGGTGAGTCCCTTCGGAAGTGGGGTGGGAGGGGTGTGGAGGGTGGAGGGAGGTCAGGCGGCGGAGTCGGCCGGTGTCTGGTGGTAGACCTGGGTCCAGACGTCGTTGCGGATCCGGGCGAACTCCGGGGAGAGCCGTATCTCCTCGGTCCGCGGATAGGGCAGGTCCACGTCGATGACCCGGTGGACACGGCCCGGCCGGGCGGCCATCACAACCACCCGCCCGGCCAGATACACCGCCTCGTCGACGTCATGCGTGATGAACAGGACGGTGCGCCGCTCCTTGGTCCAGGTGTCCAGCAGCTGGTCCTGCAGCTGCACCCGGGTCAGCGCGTCCAGCGCCCCGAACGGCTCGTCCATCAGCAGGACTTCGGGATCCACGGCATAGGCCCGGGCGATGGCGCAGCGCTGTTTCATCCCTCCGGAGAGGGTCTTGGGCAGGGCGTCCGCGAAGTCGGCTAGTCCGACCAGCTCGATGGCGTGTTCGGCGCGCCGCCTGCGCTCCGCGGCGGGGACATGGGCCAGCTTCAGCCCGAACTCCACGTTGCCGCGCACCGTCAGCCACGGGAACAGCGCGTACTGCTGGAAGATCACCCCGCGGTCCGGCCCCGGCCCGGCGACGGGAGCGCCGTCCACCGTGACCGTGCCGGAGGTGGGTTCCACCAGTCCGGCCACCATGCTCAGCAAGGTGGACTTGCCGCATCCGGAGGGCCCGACCACCGCGACGAACTCCCGGTCCCCGATGTCCAGTGTGACCTGGCCGAGCGCGGTGAAGGTGGTGTTCTTCATCGGGTAGGTCTTGACCACGTCCCGGAAAGAGATCTTGGGGCTCATCGGCGCTCCTGCCATGCGGTGAGACGGCGCTCGGCCACCAGCAGCAACCGGTCCATGACCAGGCCGATGACGCCGATGCTGATCAGGCCCACGAAGATCGTGGGAACGTCGTAGTAGGTCTGGGCGTGGACCATCTCGAAGCCCAGGCCCTTCTGGGCGCCGATCATCTCGGCCGCCACCACGGTCGCCCACGCCGCGCCGAGCCCGATGCGCATGCCGACCAGGATGAACGGCGTGGACGCCGGGATGACCACCTTGAGGAAGACGGTCCGGTCCGAGGCGCCGAGCACCCGCGCCGCGTCGATCAGCGTCCGGTCCACGCCGGTCACCCCCTGGAAGGCGGCCACCACACAGGACATGAACGCGGCCAGGAAGATGACGAAGATCTTCGGGGTCTCGCCGATGCCCATCAGGACGATCACCAGGGGGATCAGCGCGAGCGGCGGGATCGTACGGAAGAACTGGACGTACGGCTCCAACAGGCCCCGGGCGACCGGGTACCAGCCCATCAGAAAGCCGACGGGCACGGCCACCAGGGTGCCGAGCGCGAACCCGAGGAGCACCCGCTGCAGACTGGCCAGCGCGTCCTGGGTGAGGGTTCCGTCGGCGAGCAGTTCACGCGCCCGGGAGCTCACGGAGAGCGGTCCGGGGATGTCCGCGAGCCCCGCGGCGGCGGTCAGGGCCCAGATGGTGACGCCCAGGACGAGGGCGATCAGATTGAACACGAGGGGGTGGACGGTGCGTCGTGCGCCGCGTGGCGCTTCCGGTGTCGTGGGGGTCTTCTCGGGCGCGGTGACCACCGTCATGGACGCCTCGCGGGGTTCATGGGTCCTCCTCTTCAGCCCGGGCGGGCCGTTCAGCCCGGACGGGCCGGGTAATGGCTGAGCAGGGGGGATTCATGCAGGACAAGGGCGATGGCGCCCAGGGCGCCACCGGCCTCGCCGAGCGTCGCCGGCCTCAGGTCCACACGGTCCCGTGAGATCGGCATGATGTGTGCGCGCAGCGCCCGTTCGACCGGCTCGAAGAGCGGTGTGCCGGCCGCGGCGAGTTCGCCACCGAGCACGATCACCCCGGGGCCGACCGCGTTGCACACCGCCGCCAGCACGGTGCCGATGTGGGCGGCGGCCGCCTCCAGCGTGCGCAGCGCCACCGGATCGCCGGCCTCCAGCGCCCCGAGGAGCGCGGCCAGGCCGTCCGCGTGTCCGCCCGCGCGGCGGTAGGCGGCGAGTACGGCGCCCACCGAGGCCACCGTCTCCAGGCAGCCGGTGGCGCCGCACGAACATCGCCCGTCGCCCGACTCGACCGCGATATGGCCGAACTCGCCGGACAGGCCGTACGCCCCGCGGTGCAGGGAGCCGCCCACCACCAGCCCGCCGCCCACACCGTGGGACAGCCGCAGATACAGCACGTCCTGACCGCCGGCCGCCGCCCCCCAGGTCGCCTCGGCGAGCGCGGCGAGCCGGGTGTTGTTGTCCACCAGCACCGGTGCCTCGAAACGCTTGCGCAGCAGGGCGGGCAGATCGGCGGCGGGGTACGGGTCCGGCGGCCCGGAGTCGGGATCTCCGACCGGGCCGACCACACCCACCCCGATGGCGTTCAGCGCGCCCAGCCGCAGGGCGCCGTCGGCGAGCGTGCCGACCAGCCGCTCGGCCAGGGTGATCCGCTCCTCCCAGGGCAGCCCCGGGTCATGCGGTTCGCTGGCCGACCCGATCACCTCGTGTGCGACGTTGACCGCGGAGACATGCACCGCCCGGCGGGCGAAGTCGATACCGATGGCCTGGCCCGCGCTGGGGTTGAGCGTCAGCGCCTCCACCGGCCGTCCCCGCCGGCGCGGGGCCGTGTCCGGCGCCGAGGCGACCACGGCGCCGCTCTCGATCAGCTCGGTGACGATATCGCTGAGGGTGGTCCGGGAGAGGCCGCTGTGCTGTCCCAGTTCGGCCCGGCTGAGCGGGCCGTGTTTGCGCAACAGCTCCAGTACCAAGTCTTCGTGGCCCCGCCGCAGCCGGGCCAGCGGGCCGTCCTGATGGGGGTGCATGCCGAACAGCATGGGCACGCCACGCTATTTCGTCAACACCCCGGAATAAAAGAGGCTCAGGTGTCGCGGACGGTACGGAAGCCGAGGTCGCCGGTGGCGCCCAGGAGGGGTGTCGGAGGCCCGGGCGGCCACTCGGCAGTGGTCTCGCCGGAAATCGTACGCGGACCCACCACCGCCACCCCTCCTGGGCGCCACCCCACTTCACCTGCTATAGCTGTTGGCTGACTCTTCATCACGGCGACATCTCCCGCCGCGGCTCAGGGAATGCGATCATGCTGACCTGAGCATGCCAACCACCCCCTCGTGGTGCCACGCCGCGGTCGTTCAGGAGGACGCAGTGAAGAAGAGTTCGCGGATCCGTAGGGGATCCGCCATCCTCGGCAGCGCCATCGCGCTCGTCGTGGCCTTTCCGGGCAGTGCGCTGGCGGACCCGCCCACGGCTCTGCCCGCCAACGCGGACGGCACGGAGCAGACGTTCCAGCCGGCGTTCGACTATGACACCGACGGCTGCTACCCCACCCCCGCCATCGGGCCCGACGGGACGATCGCGGGCGGGCTCAACCCGAGCGGTGCCCTCAACGGCCAGTGCCGCGACTCCTGGGACCTCGACAACACCAACGGATACTCCCGCTCCAAGTGCAACAACGGCTGGTGCGCGATCATCTACGGCCTGTACTTCGAGAAGGACCAGGCCGTGGCCGGCAGCGGTCTCGGCGGACACCGCCACGACTGGGAGCACGTCGTGGTGTGGGTGCAGGACAACGAGGCCAAGTACGTCGCCACCTCGGCCCACGGCAACTTCAACATCTACAACCGGGACCAGATCCGCTGGGACGGGACCCACCCCAAGGTCGTGTACCACAAGGACGGTGTGAGCACCCACTGCTTCCGCCCGGCCAACTCCAACGACGAGCCGCCGGAGAACCACCACCAGAGCTGGCAGTACCCCGCGCTGGTCGGCTGGAACGGCTATCCCGCCGGGCTGCGCGACAAGCTGAGCCAGGCCGACTTCGGCAGCGCCACCCTGGGCCTCAAGGACAGCACCTTCGCCTCGCACCTCGCGAAGGCCAAGCCCTCCGAGATCCCCTTCGACCCCAACGCGTGAGCGGCACCGTCCCGGGAGGCGACGTGGCATCACCGCCCGCGCCTCCCGGGCCGGTTCGCCCCAGGTCGGGTCAGCGCCGGGGAGGCCCGACCGGCGGCGGCTCGACCTCGAGGTAACGGTGGCGGCGCGCCCCCCGGTACTCCAGCGCCTCCCAGCCCAGCCGCCGCAGCACGGCCGCACAGTCGCGCAGCGCGTCCTCCGCCGCGTACCCGGCGCCACTTCCCGGCGGCCCCAGCCACTCGACCCGCACCACCCCCGTTCCCTCCGCCGTTCCCGTCCCCTCCGCCGCGCCGAGGCAGTATCCGGTCGCCGTGCGGCGGCCCTCCGCGTCGGTGGCCGACGGCGGCACACCGGCGGCCTCCAGAGCGAGGGCCACGGCCCGCACCGGCTGCCGCCGCTCCCACTCGGCGGGCACACCCTCGGGGTCGGCGGCGTCGGCGTTCATCAGCCGGCGGATCTGCAGCAGCCCCTCGAACGCGGTCCGTACCGCGGCCCGGCGGCCCCGGTCATCGCCCTCGGGGACCCCCGCGGCGCCGGTGGCCACCTCGAACTCCGCCATCCCCTGCCCCTTTCGGACGTGGCGGCACCGGGCCCGGCGGCGGTGTTCAGCGCCGTCGCAGACCGTCGGCCTCGACCACGGCATCGGCGAAGGCTTCGGGAGCCTCCTGGGGCACATTGTGGCCGATGCCCTTCAGCGTCCGGTGGGCATACGGACCCGAGAACTTGTCCCGGTAGGAGGCACCGCCCCCGGCGGGGGTGAAGGGATCGCGCCCGCCGTCCAGCGTGACCGTGGGCACGTCGATGACCGGGCCCTTGGCGAGGCGCCGCTCCACACCGTCGTACCGGGGATCGCCCGCGGCCAGCCCCAGCCGCCAGCGATAGTTGTGGATCACGATGCGGACGTAGTCCGGATTCCGGAAGGCGGCGGCGGTGCGCGCGAAGGTGGCCTCGTCGAAGCGCCAGGTCGGTGAGTTGAACCGCCAGACGAGCCGCGCCAGTTGACGCCGGTACTCCGGGTTCTCCAGCCCGAGCACGCCCCGCCGGGTGGCGAAGTAGTACTGATACCACCAGGCCCATTCGACCTTCGGCGGCTGCGGCTGCTTGTTCTTCTCGCGGTTGGTGATCAGATAGCCGGTCACCGAGACCAGGGCCTTGCAGCGCTTGGGCCACAGCGCCGCGACGATGTCGGCCGTCCGCGAGCCCCAGTCGTATCCGGCGAGGACGGCCCGCTCGATCCCCAGGGCGTCCATCAGGGCGAGGAGGTCGAGGGCGAACACCGACTGCTGGCCGTCGCGGAACGTCCGGGGTGACCGAAAGCGCGTCGTCCCATAGCCGCGCAGATACGGGACCACCACCCGATAGCCCTCGGCGGCCAGCAAGGGCGCCACATCGACATAGCTGTGGATGTCATAGGGCCAGCCGTGCAGCAGGACCACCGCGGGGCCATGGGCCGGACCGGCCTCGGCGTAGCCGACGTTCAGCTCCCCAGCCTTGATCTGCCGCAGGGCGGCGAAGGACGTGTGCGGCGCGTCGACGGCGAAGTCGGCGCCGTTGGCCGCCTCCGCCGAGCCGGTGGCCCGGAGGGCGAACGGCGCCCCGACCGCACTCGCGCCCACGATCTTCCCGAAGCCGCGCCTGTTGAACATCCGCACCCTCCACCCGTGCGACCGCTCCCGGGCCCTGGCATCCACCATGGCGCACGGGTGCGACGCTCGCACGCCGTGCGCCACCTGCCGAAGCGGTGACGCGCGATGGGGGAGGGGCACGCCCTACTCGGCGAGCTCCTGCTCGTCGATGCCCCCACGTTCCTCGGCGAGCTCCCGCTCCGAGGTCACCGCGATCCGGCGTCTGATCACCGCGGCCGCCGTGAGCGCGCTCATGGTGAACGCCGTCGCGATCAGCCACGGCTGGTCCAGTGCATGGCGGGTGAGGTGGTCGACCGAGTAACGGCCGGGCCCCGCGATCCCGAGTGCCGCCGCCGAACATCCCAGCAGGGCGGGGAACTCATAGCCACCGGACTGGGCGAAGAAGCCGGCCGGCGCGTTCACCGACACCGCACCCGCCATCGTCCCCGCGGCCGCCGCCCCGGCCACGGGAGTGGCGAAGCCGAGCGCGAGCAGCAGCCCGCCGCCCGCCTCGCCCAGCCCGGCCGCCAGGGCATTGGCCCACCCCGGACGGAAACCCATCGCCTCCATGGCCTGGCCGGTACGGTCCAGGCCGTCGCCGCCGCACCAGCCGAAGAGCTTCTGTGCGCCGTGCGCGGCCAGGACCCCGCCCACACCGAGGCGCAGTGCGAGCAGTCCGAGATCCTTGCGGTGGTGCATGGGGTCTCCTCCGCTCCCGTACGGGCACACCACGGGCGGCCGCCCGGTGTCTCACCCAGTGTCGGTACGCCTCCCGGGGCCCGCTGTCGCTGGTACGCCATCGGAGTGCATCAGCTCCGTCGCGGTGACCGCGCGCAGACCGCGGCCGCGCAGACCGTCGAGGACCGCGGGCAGCGCGGTCAGCGTCCCGGGGTGGCCGAAGTGCAGACTGACCACGGAACCGGCGCGGACCCGGCCGAGGATCGTCTCCCGTACCGCGTCCGGCCCCGGGTCCTGGAAGTCCTGGGAATCCACGTCGTAGGAGAGGACGTGCGGGTACCCGGCGCGAGCCGCCAGGCCGGTCACGAGGTCCGTGGCGGTGCGGGCCCGCGACGGCCGGAACCAGCTTCCGATGGTCCCGGTGAGGCGGCGCAGGCGGTCGGCGCATTCGGTGATCTCCGCGTACGCCTCGTCGGCGGGCAGTGCGCAGACGGCGCGGTGCCGCATGGTGTGGTTGCCCAGTTCATGGCCGCCGTCCAGGACCCGGCGGGCCAGCTCCGGGTGCTCGCCGAGCCAGGTGCCGACGGCGAGGACGGTGATCCGGGCCCCGGCCCGCTCGGCCTCGGACAGCAGCGAGCGGGCCAGTTCCCCGTCGCCCTGGCCGTGGAAGGTGAGGGCCACCGCGTTTCCGTCGCGTGGCCCGTGGTCGATCTGGGGTGGCAGTCCGGGGAAGCGCACCGGTCCGCGCGGCGCGTGTCCGGCGGGCGTGGCCGCACCGGAGGAGGGCGTCTCGGTGGCACCGGCAGGTCTGGACGACGAGGACACGGAGTGGTGCCCGCAGCCGACGCCGCACGTCGTGGCCGCCACGGCACCGCTCGCGGACCGCAGGACATCGCGGCGGGAGGGAGAGGACACCTGAAGCATGAGAACACGCCTCCGGTCGATATGCGGCGATTTCTTGCTGGTGAGGTGTGTTTTTCCGTCGATCGCCGGGCATGGCCATGAGCTCTCGGCCGCGCATGGCCATGAGCTCTCGGCCGCGCCGGGCCATGAGCTCGCACAGAGGTCCGGGGCGCGTCGATGGCGCCCGTCGGCACGCATGGCACGCTGGGCCTTTGCATGTTCGTGCACCACCGAGGAGACGAGCCACGTGCCGCAGAACCACCCACCGGAGTCCGACGCCGCCCCGGCGGTGCTCGCCGAGGAACGACGACTCCATAAGGACCTCGGATTCTGGGGCCTGACCGCGATCGGGTTCTCCAACATCCTGGGATCCGGGTGGCTGTTCGCGGCCCTGTACGCCGCTCAGACCGCCGGCCCCGCCGCCCTGCTGTCCTGGATCGCGGCAGGTGTGCTGTGCGCCCTGATCGCCCTGGTGATGGTGGAGCTCGGCGCCACCCGCCCGGAAGGCGGCGGCACCGTGCGCTGGCCGCTGTACGCCAGCGGACGGCTGGTCGGCACGATGATCGGCTGGTCCGTGCTGCTCTCGGTGGGCGGTACGGCGGCCGAGATCAGCGCGATCATGCAGTACGCCGCGCACTATCTGCCGGGGCTCTACAGCGGCGGCACACTCACCGTCTCGGGGCTCGGCGTGGCCGTCGCGCTCAGTGTCGTGCTGACGGTGTGCAACTGGTTCGCCGTGCGGATATTCGCCCGGCTGAACAACCTCATCTCGGTGTTCAAGGTCGTCGTCCCGGTCCTGACCATCGTCGCGCTGTTCCTGTCCGGCACCCATTCCGGACGCCTCACGGATCACGGCGGTTTCGCGCCGTACGGCTACGCGGCCTGCCTGACCGCGCTGGCCGGTGGCGGCATCGTGTACTCCGTCAACGGCTTCCAGGCCCCGCTCGACTTCTCCGGTGAGGCCCGCAATCCGCGCCGTACCGTACCGGCCGCGGTGCTCACCGGCATCGGCCTCGCCGTACTGGTCTACCTCGGGCTCCAGCTGGCCTTCCTGTTCACGGTGCCCGAGTCGCTGCTTGGCCACGGCTGGAAGGGTGTCAACTTCGAGTCGCCCTTCGGGCAGCTCGCCCTGGTGCTCAACCTCCACTGGCTGGCCACGCTGCTCTACGCCGACGCGGTGATCTCACCGGGCGGATCGGCCTATGTGGGCGTGGCCATCGACGCCCGCCACACCTACGCCCTGGCCAAGAACGGGCTGCTGCCCCGCTTCTTCATGCGCATCCACCCCCGGTCCGGGGTGGCGCGCCGGGCGCTGCTGCTCAACCTGGCGGTCATCGTCGTCTTCATGCTGCCGTTCGGCGGCTGGCAGGACATCGTGAGCGTGATGGGGGACATGTATCTGCTGATCTACGCGGCCTCGGCGGTCGCCGTGGCGGCGTTCCGGGCACACGACCGCGAGCGGGGAGTGACGCGGGCCGAGGGCCGGGTGCCGGGGGTGCGCTGGATCGCACCGGTGAGCTTCGTGGTGGCCAGCGAGTTCGTCTACTGGTCGGGCTGGCACGATCTGCGGCTCGCACTGCCCTTCGTGCTGGTCGGCGCGGTGTTGTTCGTGCTGCAGCGCCGTGAGGACGGCGGCGCGTCCCTGGGTGAGGAGCTGCGGCGCGGCGCCTGGCTGGTCTTCCATCTGGCCGCGCTGACCGTGCTGTCGTGGCTCGGCACCTTCGGCGGTTCCGCCCGCCTCCCGGCGCCGTACGACACCGTGGCGGTGGGTGTCCTCGCCCTCGCCGTGTTCGTGTGGGCGGTCCGCGCGGGCGCCCGGCATCTGCGCGCCTCGCAGGTCAGCGCAGCGTCGCCGTGAAGCTCCGGCCGTAGGCGTGGCGGGTGGTGACGACGATCCGGGTGCCGCCGGGCACCCGGCCCACCCGGACCCCGTCGTCCGCCGCCACGGCCCGCATCCCGCGGCCCCGGATGACGACCGGGACCGTGTCGCGCGCGGTGGTCGGATCGGACACCGCGATCGCCAAGGTGCCGTCCCGTGCCTCCCGCAGGAGCACCGAGCCCGGTCCGCGCACCGACAGCCGCCCGGCGCGGTGGGTGCCGGGGGTGAAGGCGTTGAGCGCGGTGATCCGCAGCCCCCGGTGGGCCACGGCCTGCAGCCGGGTGGTGTTGGCCAGGACGGCGAGCGGCCTGCGGGCGTAGGCGCCCAGTTGGCGTTCGGTGGCGTTCGGGACGAGGGCGTACGCCATCGAGGTGTGCGGCGCCCCGGCCGGCCGCTCCACCGTGACGGCGAAGAGCTGTTTGGTCACCGGGGTATCGGGGTTGGCGAGGCGGACGGCGCGGCGGCTGCGGGTGACGGTGTCGAGCGTGACCGTGGGCGGTGGCCCGTCGAGGAAGACATACCCGACCGAGGCGGCCCGGGTGGTATTGCCGTACCGCAGCCAGGCGAGCGGGGCCGTGCCGGTGCCGGACCAGGGCGCACCGCCACGGAGCCGCCCGGTGAGGGCGAGGGTGTCCGAGGTGGCGGCGATCCGGGTGTCGAGGGTCGTCGTCACCGCGCGCCCGGCGGCGTCGCCGACCCCCGCGGCCAGCACCACGATCTCGTCGTCGAACAGGAACCACGACTTGGTGGCATCGGCGTTGCGGTACACCACGAAATCGTCGGGGAGGTCGCCCGCCTGCTTCGCGGCGTACGCCACGTCGTCGGACTGGACGAGCCCCACCACTCCGTACCCGCCCAGGGCGGCGCCACCGGAGAACGGGTGGGTGCCGCGGGGGAAGTAGACATAGGTGTTCTGTGCCTCCGACGAGGAGGTGAAGCCACGTTCGGGGTTGTCGTACCAGAGCGTGCCGTAGAGCTCGGGGACGGTGCGGCGGGTCTCCACGGGGGCGGTGACCCCGGCGAGGCGGTGGGGCGGGACGGCCGTGAGGTAGTCGATGCCGAACGCCTGGGTCTGGTCCTGGCCGGAGAGATACAGATGGTGGGCGCCGTCCCCCTGGAACCAGGGCATCAGGTTCTCGCCGCTCATGTACTCGTACCGGCTGATCCTGGAGGAGCTGCGGGCCAGGGCGAAGGCATAGCCGGGGCGCCGGTGGACGGTTCTGTCCATCGCGTTGAAGGCGACATGGCGTTCGGCGGGGCCGAGGTCCCGCGCCGGGATCGAGGAGTCGGCGAGGATGTCGGCGTAGCGGGCGATGCTCACCGGGGACACGAACGCCGCGGGATCGAGCGTGGCCTTCGAGGTCTGCCGCAGATACGCGACATAGCCCTTCAGCGCCGTGGCGTCGGCGCCGGTGGCGTGCGCGGACAGGCCCACGACGGCCTCCACCACCTCGGCCGCGTCGGCGTACCCCGTCGCCGGGCGGGACACCCCGCGCCCCTTGACGATCTCCATCAGCCAGCCCTCGAAGATCAGCGGGGCGAAGCCGTCCACCACCCACCCCTGGACGACGCGGACCAGCCGGTCGTCGGTGGTGTAGCCGGTGCCGTCGAGCATCTTGATGGTCTGCACGACACGGGTGAGCAACCCCTTGCCGTAGGAGCCCGTGTAGGCCACGGACGCGTGCTGGATGAAGGAGCCGTCGGCGTAGAAGCCGTCGGTGACACCGTGCCGCGGCTCGTACGGGTCGATCGTGGCCAGGATCGTCAGCTGGTCGGCGATGGCCTTGGTGATCCGGGCGTCGTCGCCGAGCACGGCGCCCTGGAGGATGCGGTTGGTGGTGATGTCGGCGAGGTTGGCGCCGGTGTGGAAGCGTGAGTCGAGGTCGACGTCACCGGCCTTGCCATTGCGCAGATACGCGTCCATCGAGGCGACGTAGGTGGCGGCCAGCTCGGGCCGGTACGCGGCGAGTTCGTCCGCGAGCAGCGCCAGGATCTTGCTGACGTGGGTGGAGATGCCGATCTCCCAGGTGAACCAGTTGCCGTAGTAGCCCTTCGACTGGTCGCCGTAATAGTGCTCATGGAGCCATATCAGGCCGTCGATGACGCGCCGCTGTACACCGGTGTCACCGGACAGCGGGGACGGTGCGCCGCCTTCCGGTGTGCGGGTGGCGAGGGCGATCTCGTAGAGGTACTGGAACGAGGTGATCAGGTTGGGATCGCTCGTGCCCAGTGCGAGGCCCTGGAAGAGCTCGCCCTGCCCGGCACGGTCCATCGCGGTGAGCCGGGAGCGGGCGGTCGCGGCGATGGCCGCGAGTTTGGCGCGCACCTCGGGGCGGGCGCCGGTCTCGCGCGTCCCGGCGAAGACGGCCACCGTGTTGTCGATCAGCCGGGTGTGGGCGGCCCCGGACGCTTCACCGGCCGCTGTTTCGCCGTGGGTGGCCGGACGGCCCGCCGCTCGTGCGCGCAGCGGCAGGGCCATGGCCGACAGGGCGGCGGCGGGGAGCGTGGAGACGAGGGCACGACGCGAGAGAGGCACGGGCACGCTCCAACGGTCGACGGGGTCCGATGGGGAACCGCCGCACCATTCAAGCAACCCCGGCCTCCCCTGTCACGAGACCGGAATCGGGGGAACGCGGACGGGTCTATGTCGCCAATATGGGCAACAGAATCGTTGACAATCTTGTTGGCCTAGATTTACCTTCGACAGGCACTCACTCAGGGAGGGCACACGATGCCGAAGGAAGCTCGTCCAGGCACCGGAGAGCAGGCCAAGCAGCATGCGATGGAGCAGCTGCGGCAGGCGATTTTGCGCGGAGAGATGGCACCGGCCCAGCGGCTGGTGGAGAACGAGCTCGCCGAGCAATTCGATGTGACACGGGCGAGCATCCGCGCGGCGCTGATCGATCTGGCCTCCGAGGGACTGGTCGAGCGGATCCGCAACCGTGGCTCACGGGTGCGGGTGGTGAGCGTGGAGGAGGCCGTGGCCATCACCGAATGCCGCATGGTCCTGGAAGGGCTGTGCGCCGCCAAGGCGGCCGTCGAGGCCAGTGAGGAACAGCTGACCGAGCTGGCCGACCTGGGCACGGCGATGTCCAAGGCGGTCGCCGACGGCGAACCGCTGACCTACTCCGAACTCAACCACCAACTGCACGCCCGCATCCGGGAGTTCTCCGGTCAGCAGGTGGCGGTGGAGCTGCTGGAGCGGCTCAACGCACAGCTGGTGCGCCATCGGTTCCAGCTCGCGCTGCGGCCGGGGCGTGCCCAGCGGTCCCTGGGTGAACACCTGGCCGTGATCGAAGCGATCAGGGCCAGGGACCCACAGGCGGCCGAGGCGGCCGTCCGTGCCCACCTCGCCAGTGTGATCGACGCCTTGAGCGAAGCACCGGCGTCGACGCCGTGAGCACAGACGACATGAGCACATGACGCGGGGCTCGCGCCGCGGGGTGGGTCACCGACCTGTCCAGCAAGGAGAGAGCAGCAATGACGCACGGTAACGCGGGCGACGCGCCCGCTGCCGCACGGCCGGCCGGTGTGATCGTCACCGATCCGCCACGTGCCGGGACCGAGCACGTGGACGCCCTGCGGGGATACGGCGTGGCCACGGTGCACGAGGCCATGGGCCGCACCGGATGCCTCGGCCCCGGGCTGCGCCCCGTCCAGCAGGACGTGCGCATCGCGGGCACCGCGGTCACGGCGCTGTGCTGGCCCGGCGACAACCTGATGATCCACGCCGCGGTCGAACAGTGCGCCGAGGGTGACATCCTCGTCGTCGCCACCACCTCGCCGTCCACGGACGGCATGTTCGGCGAGCTCTTCGCCACCGCGCTCCACCACCGCGGCGTCCGCGGTCTGGTCATCGACGCCGGGGTGCGCGACACCGCCGAACTGCGCGCGATGGGCTTCCCCGTGTGGTCGGCCGCCGTGTGTGCGCAGGGCACCGTCAAGGCCACGGCCGGATCCGTCAATGTGCCCGTGGTGGTGGGCGGGCAGTGCATACGCCCCGGCGATGTGATCCTCGCCGACGACGACGGGGTGATGTGCGTACCGCGTGAGTCGGCCGCCACGGCCGTCGAGGCGGCGAAGGCCCGCACCGCGAAGGAGGAGGCCACCCGGGCCGCCTTCGCCGAGGGCCAACTGGGCCTGGACCGCTACGGGTTGCGGGATACCCTCGACCGCCTCGGGGTGCGGTACCAGCCGTACGCCGAGCATGCCGGACACGCCCACGGCGGGGCCGCCTCATGAGCGGGCCGCAGGAGGTGCGCTGCATGCTGATGCGCGGCGGCACCTCCAAGGGCGCCTATTTCCTCGCGGAGGACCTGCCGTCCGACCCCGGCGCCCGGAACGATCTGCTGCTGCGGATCATGGGCAGCCCCGATCCACGGCAGATCGACGGCCTCGGCGGAGCCCATCCCCTCACCAGCAAGGTGGCCGTCGTCTCCGCCTCCCGGGATCCGGACACCGATGTCGACTACCTGTTTCTGCAGATCGGTGTGGACCGGGCCGAGGTCTCCGACCGGCAGAACTGCGGCAACCTCCTGGCCGGAGTCGGCCCCTTCGCCGTGGAACGTGGCCTGGTCGCCGCCCGGGACGGGCGGACACCGGTGCGGATCAGGATGCTCAACAGCGGTGACCACGCCACCGTGACCGTTCCCACCCCGGACCGGCGCGTCGACTACACCGGCTCGGCCGAGATCTCGGGCGTACCGGGATCCGCCGCCCCGCTGGTGATCGGCTTCCAGCAGGGCGGCGGCCCCCTGCTGCCCACCGGCCACGCCCGTGACGTCATCGACGGCACCCCGGTGACCTGCGTGGACAACGGCATGCCGACCGTACTGATCGCCGCGTCCGCCCTGAACGTCACCGGCTATGAGGATCCCGGGGAGCTGGAGGCGGACACCGCGCTCGGCGCCCGGCTCCAGGAGATCCGGTTGGCGGCGGGCCGGTTGATGGGCCTGGGCGATGTCAGTGCCACGACCGTGCCCAAGCTCAGCCTGCTGGCCCCGCCCGCCCACGGTGGCACCGTGATGACCCGCACCTTCATCCCGGTCCGCTGCCACACGGCGATCGGCGTCCTGGGAGCGGCCAGTGTCGCCGCCGGGTTGTGCGTCGAGGGAAACGTCGGCGAGGACGTGGCCCGGACCCCGGCGACGGGGGAGCGGCTGCGCATCGAACACCCCACCGGCTTCCTGGACATCGACACGGCCGTGGACAACGGAGCGACTCCCGTGGCACGGGGTACGGCAGTCGTGCGCACCGCGCGGAAGATCTTCGACGGCACGGTCTTTCCCCGGCCCGCCTGATCCGACGGCCGGTCGCGGCCACCTTCATCTCTCCTCTTCGGCGCCATCATGCCTTCCCCCGTCACGCCCCCATTCCCCAACCGACCGCCTCACTCAAGGAGTTGCCGATGACCCCGCCGCTCGGGGACATCGCCCACCTCGGGCATGTCGAGCTGCTCACCCCCGACCCCGACCGCAGCCTGTGGTTCTTCACCACCATCCTCGGCCTGACCGAGAACGGCCGCTCCGGCGACTCGGTCCACCTGCGGACCTGGGACGACTACGAACACCACAGCCTGACCCTCACCGCCCACCCGACCTCGGGCATCCGCCGCACCGCCCTGCGCGCGGCCGGTGCGGAAGCCCTCCACCGCCGGGTGCAGGAGACCGAGGCCGCCGGCCTCCCCGGGCGCTGGGTCGAGGACGAACCCGGTATCGGCCCGCTCTATGTCACCAGCGACCCCGACGGCCATGAACTCGCCCTGTACTACGAGACCGAGTGGTACGAGGCGCCGCCCGAGCTCAAGCCGGGGCTGAAGAACCAGCCCCAGGCCAAACCCGCCCACGGCGTGGGGGTGCGCCGCCTGGACCACGTCAACTTCCTCGCCTCCGACGTCGCGCCCAACGCCGCCTTCACCCGCGATGTGCTCGGCGCCCGCCCCACCGAGCAGATCGTCCTCGACAGTGGACGGCCGGCCGCCCAGTGGCTGACGTTCACCAACAAGTCCTACGACATCGTCTACACCGAGGACTGGTCGGGCTCGCGGGGCCGGCTGCACCACATCGCGTTCGCCACCGACACCCGCGAGGACATCCTGCGCGCCGCCGATCTGTGCCTGGACAACGGCGTTCACATCGAGACCGGCCCCCACAAGCACGCCATCCAGCAGACGTTCTTCCTCTACGTCTACGAGCCGGGCGGCAACCGCATCGAGCTGTGCAACCCGCTCACCCGCCTCGTCCTGGCCCCTGACTGGCCGCTGATCACCTGGACCCAGGCCGAGCGCGCCAAGGGCCAGGCGTGGGGTCTGAAGACCATCGAGTCCTTCCACACCCACGGCACCCCGCCGGTCGACTGACCGGCCACCCCCGAACTCGCCCGCAGGACACGCCTCCAGGACGAGAGGAATGCCATGTCCTCCCTGCCCACCCCCGCCGCCCGTTCGCGCGGCACGGCACTCGCCGCCCTCGTGGTCGCGCTGTGCTGGACAGTCGTTCTCTTCGACGGCCTCGATCTGTTCGTCTACGGTGCCGTGCTGCCCGGCATGCTCGACGACCCCGACCTCGGGCTGAGTCCCGGCCGGGCCGGTGACCTCGGCAGCTACGCCACGTTCGGCATGCTGGTGGGCGCCCTGTCGGCGGGCACCGTCACCGACTGGATCGGCCGCAAGAAGGTGATCATCGGCTGTACCACGGTGTTCTCCCTGGCCTCCGCCGTGTGTGCGATGGCCCCCACCCTCGGTGTCTTCGGCGTCGCCCGGTTCGTCGCCGGGCTGGGACTCGGCGGTCTGCTGCCCACCACCATCACCCTGGTCGCCGAATACGCCCCGCGCGGCCGTGGCAACCTCATGATCGGGCTGTTGATGACCGCCCATCAGGCGGGCGGCATCCTGGCGGCGCTGCTGGGCCTGTGGCTGGTGGAGCCGTTCGGCTGGCGTTCCGCCTTCTGGGTCGGGCTGGCCCCGCTGGTCATCGCCGTACCGCTGGTGGCGATGTTCCTCCCCGAATCCCTCGGCTTCCTCCTCGCCCGCGGCCGCACCGACGAGGCCCACCGGCTCGCCGACCGCTACCGGGTCGAGCTGCCCGCCACCGCACCGGCCCCCACCACCCGTCCCGACCGCCGCCACGCCCTCACCGCGTTGTTCCGCGACGGCCAGTGGAGGACGACCGTGCTGTTCTGGTGCGCCTCCTTCGGCGGGTTGCTCCTCGTCTACGGCGTCAGCACCTGGCTGCCGACCATGATGCGAGGCCAGGGGTATGAACTCGGCTCCGCCCTGGCCTTCCTCATCGTCATCAACCTCGGTGGCATCGTCGGCATGCTGGTGGCCGGACGCATTGCCGACCGCTTCGGCGCCGCCCGTGTCGCGGCCGTCTGGTTCGGCTGCACCGCCATCGGCATCTATCTGCTGGGCGTCCATATGCCGCTGGCGCTCACCTACCTCGTGGTCTTCCTCACCGGTCTGTGGCTCTTCAGCGCCCAGACCATGGTCTACGCGACCGTCGCGGGACGCTCCACCGCCGAGAACCGCGCCACCGCCGTCGGCTGGACCTCCGGTATGGGCCGCTTCGGCGCGGTCTTCGGGCCCTGGCTCGGCGGCCGGCTCGTCGCCCACGAGGCGCAGGACTGGGGCTTCACCGTGTTCGCCGCCACCGCACTGTTCGCCACCGTCATGATCGGTCTCACCGGCCTGCGTACCGTGCGGCGCACCCCGCGGGGCGGCACCGCGCGGCCCGTGTCCACCACGGGCTGACCGCGCCGCACAGCGGGGCCACAGGAACGTCCCATCTCACTGAAAGGTTCGCCGTCTAGTCTCCGGGCATGCCCATGACGCGCTCCACGGACGAGGCACTGGCACGGGCCGCCGTGCTCGCCCTGATCGCCCAGGCGGAGCTGACGCCCAAACCGGGCCTCGCCGACACCCGCGATCTGCGGGCCCGCGCCACCGGTACGGATCTGCTCGCACTGCGCTGGTCGGCCAAGGCGCTGGCGCCCGGATTCGCGGCCATGGCCGCCGCCGCCCGCCGTCCCGGGGAGCCGTCCCGGGCGCTGCGCGAGGAGCTGGGTGCCATCGGCCGCTGCGCCGAGTGGACGATGGCGCGGGCCGGTGGCGGCGCGGCCACCGGACCCCTTCACCATGGCGCACTGTGGGTGATGGGCCTGCTGGTGGCGGCCGCCGCGCTGCGGCCCGGCGCCGGGCCCGGGGAGGTGACCGCCACCGCCAAGCGGATCGCGGACCACCCCGACCGCGGCGCACCGCGCCGGCCCTCACCGGGCTCGCAGGTCTCGGTCACCTACGGGGCGCCGGGGGTGCGCGGTGAGGCACGGGCCGCGTTTCCCCATGTGCGCCGCGCCCTGGACGCCCTGTCCCGGGCGCGCACGGCGGGGGCCACCGAGAGCCAGGCGCGCCTGGACGCGCTGCTCACCGTGATGAGCACCCTCCAGGACACCGGCCCGCTGTACCGGGCGGGCCCGCCAGGCCTGCGACGGGTCAAGGAGGGGGCGCATACCGTGCTCGAGGCGGGTGGCGCCGCCACGCCCGAGGGAGCCGCCGCCCTGGCCGCGCTGGACGCGGACCTGCGTGAGCTGGGCATCGCACCGCGCGGAAGCGCCGTACTGCTCGCGGGGGCCCTGTTCCTGGACGGTCTCGCGGTGGAGGGTCTCCCGGTGCACGGTCTCCCGGCACCGGCGGGTCATGGCCTCGCCCGTGCGGCGCCGCCCCTCGGCTGAGGTGGGTCAGTCGTTCGCCGGCGTCGTCAGGCCGTGGCGGTGGAGGAAGGCGTCCACGAGACGGTCGGTGAAGTCCTGGCCCACGGGTTCGTCGGTCACCAGTACGCGGTAGTAGAGGGGGCCGGTGAGCTGGTCGGTCTCGGCGGTCAGGTCCAGGCCGGGTGGCAACTCCCCGCGCTCCATGGCCCGTTCCAGCGGGAGGCGGTCGCGGCGGCGCTGGTCGTCGAGGTACCGGGACCGGAAGTCCCGGGCGAACGCCGGATCGTGCTGCGCCTGGGCCACCAGGGCCTTGAAGACCGCGCCGGCGTCGGACGCGCTGAGGAACCCGGCCAGATCGGACAGATAGCTGCGCAGGTCAAGGGCGAGAGCACCGCGGTCGCGCACGGGCAGGTCCTCGGCCACGTCCTGGAGGAAGGCGTCCATCAGGACGTCGGTCTTGGTGCTCCACCAGCGGTAGATCGTCTGCTTGGCGACCCCGGCCCGGCCGGCGATGCCCTCCATGGTGACGCCCGCGAACCCCTTCTCGGCCAGCAGATCGTCCGCCGCGTTCAGCACCGCCAGCCGGGCCTGCTCACTGCGCCCGTGCCGGTTGCCGTGGTGGCGCGGTGCCGGTCGGTCGGTGCCGCTCGTCCCGGCGGTCTGTGTCGCGCGTGCCATCTCGCCTCCCCGGTCAGGATCAGGATAGCCGCGACCCAGGGCCGCTCCGCCCGCCCGCACAGCTGGGCCCGCCGACCGGTGGGACATGACCGGCGGGCGGGCCCGGGCGCCGAGAGGCGGTGTCTAATCCCACCGTTCCCCTTCGGCCTGTGAAGGAGTCGTCCTCTGCACGTCGGGGTGGCCGGTGTCCCGTTCGTCGTCGCGCTCGCCCTCGGCCTGCGAGGGGGTCGTCCACGGCACGTCCGGGTGGCCGGTTTCCCGTTTGCGTTCGGTGTGGGAGGGGGCTGGCTCGGTCATGTGATGCCTCCGCTCCTAGTGCGGACGATGCCGATTTTACGCCTGAATGTCCAGGTTGGCGCAGTGCGGCCGAGCCGGCGGGCTCCCATGCCCTGATGTCGATCGTGATGTCGGTATGTACATGAGTATGTCTAGACCAGTGTCATGTTCACTGCCATGATGACCCCGCACCCCTCAGCACCATGAGTCCCCATTCCCCCCGCTGACGCGGCCGTCCCGCCGCGCGAGAGGTGATGTATGTCCAGACGCGTCTCCACCCGATTCCGGACCCTGCCCTGCTGGGTATCAGCCCTGCTGCTCACCCTGGGCATGTCGGCGCTGGCCCCCGAGGCGTCCGCCCGGACGGCCGTGCCGAGCACGATTCCGCTGAAGTTCACCAACAACTCCGGGCGCGGCGACCAGATCTACGTCTATACGATCGGCACCCTGCTCTCGACCGGCCAGCAGGGCTGGGCCGACGCCTCCGGGACCTTCCACCCCTGGCCCGCCGGCGGCAACCCGCCCACCCCGGCCCCCGACGCGTCGATCGCCGGTCCGGCGGGCGGCCAGGCCTTGACGATCCGCATCCCGAAGCTTTCCGGCCGGGTCTACTTCTCCTACGGCCAGAAGCTGGACTTCCGGCTCACCACCGGCGGCCTGGTGCAGCCCGCCGTGCAGAACCCCTCCGATCCCAACCGGAACATCCTGTTCAACTGGAGCGAGTTCACCCTCGACGACTCCGGCCTGTACATCAACAGCACCCAGGTCGACATGTTCTCCGCGCCCTACGCGGTGGGCGTGCAGGGTGCCGACGGCGGCGTGAAGAGCGCCGGCCACCTCAAGCCCGGCGGCTACAACGGCGTCTTCAACGCACTGCGCGCCCAGCCCGGCGGCTGGGCGGGCCTCATCCAGACCCGCCCGGACGGCACCCTCCTGCGGGCCCTCGCGCCCGGGCACGGCATCGAGGCGGGCGGGCTGCCCGCCAACACGATGGACAACTACATCAACCGGGTGTGGCAGAAGTACACCAGCTCCACCCTGACGGTCACGCCCTTCGCCGACCGGCCGAACACCAAGTACTTCGGGCGGGTCTCCGGCGACGTCATGAACTTCACCAACGGCGCAGGAGCCGTGGTCACCAGCTTCCAGAAGCCGGACTCCGACTCCGTCTTCGGCTGCTACAAGCGCCTGGACGCACCCAACGACCAGGTGCGCGGCCCGATTTCGCGGACCCTGTGCGCCGGCTACAACCGCACGACCCTGCTCACCAACTCCAACCAGCCCGACACCAGCGACGCCGGGTTCTACACCGACGCCGTGACCAACCAGTACGCCCGGGCGATCCACGCCCAGATGGCCGACGGCAAGGCGTACGCCTTCGCCTTCGACGACGTCGGCCAGCACGAGTCGCTCGTCCACGACGGCAATCCGCAGCAGGCGTCCATCACCCTGGACCCCTTCAACTAGACCGGCAGGAGGCATGGCATGAGACGCACCAGACCGCTGCGCACCCGCCTGGCCGCCCTCGCCACCGGAGCAATCGCCCTGCTGGCCACGCAGTTCCTCCCGGCCACGGCCGAGGCGGCGCCGTCCGCCACCATCTGCAACAAGTACTGCGACGCCCGTGACCCGGCGCTCGCCCCGCAGGGCCGCAACCCCGTGACCGCCACCCTCTTCTCCCGCTCCATCGCCCTGCACTTCGACGACGCCGACGCGATGGGCTGGGCCTCCATCGACAACGGCAGCCCCGGCGACGAGGTGTGGCTGGACCGCTCGTTCGACGGCGGCCGTAGCTGGTCCTCGGGCAGCCGCCTCGGCAACACCGCCATCCCGTCCGGACAGCGGGGCCGGCGCACCCTCATGTACAACGTGGACGACTGGGGCGCCCATGGCGTCGGCGCGCTGCGGGCCTGCGGCAAGGCCGGTGACCGCCCCGACATCGCCTGTACCCCCTGGGCCCGTACGACCTGGAACGCGTGGGACCGCCGTACGGCCGCCGCCACCGCGCAGATGGCGTTCTACTCCTACGGGACCGGGCTGTTCTCCACCACCGGCTGGTGGAACTCGGCCAACGCCCTCACGGCCGTCATCGACAACATCCGCGTCTCGGGCATGCACAGCTATGAATACGCGATCGCCCGCACCTACGACCTCAACCTCGGTGCGCAGGGCGGGCAGTTCCGCAACGACTACATCGACGACACCGGCTGGTGGGGCCTGGCCTGGGTGGCTGCCTACGACCTCACCGGGGACTCCCGCTATCTCGCCACCGCCCGCGCCGACGCCGACTACATGGCCTCCTACTGGGACTCCACCTGTGGCGGCGGTGTGTGGTGGAGCACCGCGAAGACCTACAAGAACGCCATCGCCAACTCCCTCTACCTCCAGCTGAACGCCGCCCTGCACAACCGGATCCCCGGCGACAGCGCCTACCTCCAGCGGGCGAAGGCGGAGTGGAGCTGGTTCCAGGGCACCGGCATGGTGAACGGGTCGAACCTGGTCAACGACGGCATCGACCTGGGCAGCTGCAAGAACAACGGCCAACCGGTCTGGTCCTACAACCAGGGCGTACTGCTCGGCGGCCTCACCGAGCTGTACAAGGCCACCGGGGACGGTGCCGTGCTGGACACGGCCCGCCGCATCGGCACCGCCGCCACCACCTCGTCCCAGCTCAACACGGCCGACGGCATCCTCAAGGACCCCTGCGAGACCGGCGACTGCGGTGCCGACGGCCCGTCCTTCAAAGGCGCCCATGTGCGGGGGCTGGCCAAGCTGAACGCGGCCCTGCCCGGCCACCCCTTCACGGCCTATCTCAAACGGCAGGCCGACCGCGCCTACGCCGCCGACCGCAACGCCCTGGACCAGTACGGGCTGCGCTGGTCAGGACCGCTGGACAAGACCGACGCGGCGCGACAGCACAGCGCACTGGACCTGATGAACGCGGCCCCCTAGCCGGGCGGCGACCGTCAGGGCCGCAGGACGAGCTTGCCGCGGCTGTGGCCGGCCTCGCTCTGCTCATGGGCTTCGGCGGCGTCGGCGAGCGGGAAGCTCCGCACGATGGGCACCCGCAGCCCGCCCTCCGCGGCGAGCCGGGCGTAGCCGGCGATGGCCTCCAGGGGGCGGTTGCCGCCGCCTCCGGAGAAGGTGACACCGAAATCGGCGGCCGCGGGGTCGGCGATGGTGACGATGCGGTCGGTCGTGCCGCCCCGCAGCTCGATCGAGACGGGCAGGGCGCCCTGGCCGGCCGCGTCGTAGACGGCGTCGACACCGTTGGGGGCCACGGCGCGCACCCGCTCGGCCAGACCCTCGCCGTACGCCACGGGGATCGCGCCGAGCGAGCGCAGATAGTCGTGGTTCGTGGGGGAGGCGGTGCCGATGACGGTGGCGCCCCGGTCCACCGCGAGCTGGACGCCGACCCCGCCGACCGCACCGGCGGCCCCGTGCAGCAGCAGGGTCTCGCCCTCCGCGAGCCGCAGGAGGTCGAGGACGCGTGCCGAGGTCTCGGTCGCCACGGGCAGCGCGGCGGCCGTCTCCCAGTCGAGCCCGGCCGGTTTGGGCGCGATATCGGTGGCCAGGGCATACGGGGCGTAGGCGCCGGTGTCCGTCCAGCCCAGCACCTCGTCACCCACCGACCAAGCGGTGACCCCCTCGCCGACCTCGTCGACGAGCCCGGCCGCCTCCGTACCGGGGATCGCGGGGAAGGCGGCCGGGCCCATCTGCGGCATCCAGCCGCGGCGGATCTTGTAGTCGATCGGGTTCACACCGGCGGCCATGACCTTCAGCCGCACCTGCCCGGGACCCGGATGGGGCTCCTCCGTCTCCTTCAGCCGCAGCACTTCGGGGCCGCCGTACTCCTCGTAGACGATCGCCTTCATCTCTCTCACTCCCGTCAGCCCCCTCGAGAGGGCGTTTGTAGCGACAACGCCATCCTCGGCCGGGACATGCCCCTCCCCGGCCGTTCCTTCGGCCGGTTCCATCCGGCCGAAGGAACGGCCGGGGCCGCGAAGAGGGCCCATTACGCTGACGGACATGGACCTCACGGCAGCAGTCGATGTGATCCGGGCGCCCCTGGGCGAGATCCTGCCGCGCCTGTCCGACGCCCTCTCCGAGGCGATTCCGCACCGGGCGCTGGCCGAGCTCTCCGGCAACTGCCCGCATTCTCCGTTCAAGACCCATGGGCACCCGCCCGGCGACCCCGGATCCGCCATCACCACCGTCGAGATGGCCGCCCTCGCCCCGACGGCGCGCGCCGGGGGAAGCCTGCAGGGCCGGGCACGGATGGCGGGGGCCGAGGTGCCCGTGCTGGCCCTCCACAGCGACGCCACCGCGCGGGGTGCGCTGCTCGTCCTCGTCCTGACCGAGGAGACCCCCGTCCCGGCCGGATCCGTGGCGGCCGCCCGTACCCTGTGGGACCTGGTGACCGCGCACCGCGACCGGATGGCGGCGGAGGCGGTCCCCGGGCCGCTGGCCCAGTCGCGGGCCGCCGCCGCGGCCCGGGCCACGGCCATCGCCGAGCTCGTGGACGCCCACGGTGCCGCCCTGTCCGCCCTGCTCGGCGTGTTGCGCCGGCGCGATCTGGACGACCCGACCGCCCGGGCCCGCGCGGTGGATCTCGCCGTCACCGCACTGGCCGAGCTGCGTGACCGGACCGACCGGGACCAGGCGCTGGTGGAGGAGCCGGCGGGTGACGCCTTCGCCCGGCTCGCCGAGTCGCTCCGCCCGGAACTGCGCGGCCTGGCCGTACGGCTGGACCTGGGCCCGCCCGGTACCGAGGAGGGCGCGGACCGGCTGCTCCCCGCCGATGTGGCCAATGCGGCCCGCGCGGTGGTGCGGGCCGTGGTGCACGCGATGCTCGACCAGCAGGGGCCGGGCCACGACGGTGCGCCGCATCCGGTGCGCCGTGTCCACGTCGGCTGGAAGGTCGGCGACGGTGAGCTGCGCGCCACCGTACGGGACGACGGCCCCGGCGTCCTGCGGCGGACCGCGCTGGACGCCCGCCGGGTCGGGGAGCGGCTGTCCGTGCTGGGCGGACGGCTGGACGTGGACGCGGTCCCGGAGTGGGGCACCATGGTGACGGCCACCGTGCCGCTGGGCGCGCCGCAGCCGGCCCGCAAGGATCCGCTGTACGTGCTGGGGGCGCGCGAGCTGGAGGTGCTGGAGCAGCTGGCCCGCGGGCGGCGCAACCGGCAGATCGCCCAGGAGCTGCACATCAGCGAGTCGACGGTGAAGTTCCACGTGGCGAACATCCTGGAGAAGCTGGGGGTCACCTCGCGTGGCGAGGCGGCCGCGCTGGCCCACACGTGGGGTGCGACCGGCTCCTGAGCGGCCGGTGACAGTACGGGCACCGCGGGACACGTCGGCGGACAGTCCCGCGCTCGCGACGTATCGTGGCTGAGGGACGGCGAGCGGAGCGTTTCATGACCACAGCGCGGGACCTGTTGATCGTCACCCTGGACGTGGCGCCCATGCGCCCCCTGGAGCGGGGCGATCTGTCGCTCGCGCTCGCGGGAGCCGAGCTGATCGACCTCCTCGACGCCGAAGCGCTCGCGATCGAGGAGGACCGCATCGTGCCGCGCCTGTGCCCGCCGACCGGGGATCGCCTGCTGGACGAGGCCGCGTCCTCGTTCGCCGGCCGGCCGCCGTACGAGCCGGTGGGCGATTGGCTGTGGCGCAGGGGCCGCGGTCTGTCCCCGGCCTATCTGGACGCCCTGGAGGCCGCGGGGCAGATCACCCGGCGACGCCACGGCTGGCTGCCGCTCCGCGCCGGTGAGGCGGTACCGGTGGACTCGGCCGCCCGCCGCCACGCGATGGACCGCTGGGCCTCGGACGAGCCCGTCCTCGCGTCCCTCGCGGCGGCCATCGGGGTCCGCGAGCAGCCCGCGGGGGACGCCGCGGGCGCGGCCGGCGACGCGGCCGTGACCGTGCTCGCCGCCGTGAACGACGCCGTGATGGAGCTGGAAGCCGAACGGCAGCGGCGGGCCATCGAGGAAGCGGCCTTCGACAACGTCTGGCGTGGCGAATGACCGCGTGACCGGTTCGCCTCCGCGTCAGACGGCCGACCAGCCGTTGTCCACGGGCAGGATGACACCGTTGACATTGCTCGCGGCCTCGGAGGCGAGGAAGACGATGGCGGCGGCCTGCTCCTCGGCCGTGGCGATCCTGCCGGCGGTCGCGGCATGGGCCCCGATGACGGCCGGACCGTGCGCTCCCGGCCGGGCGTCGACCCGGATGGCGGTGGCCGTGCCGCCGGGGGCGATCGCGTTGGCCCGGATCCCCTGGTCGCGGTACATCACCGCGAGGGACTTCACCAGGCCCACCACACCGTGCTTGGAAGCGGTGTAGGCGGCACCGGCCGTACTGCCGCGCAGCGATGCCTCCGAGGCGGTGAAGACGATCGCGCCCCGGCCCGCCGCCAGCATGTGCGGCAGCGCGGCCCGGGTGAGCATGAACGGGGCCGTCAGATTGACCCGCAGCACACGGTCCCATTCGGCGTCGTCGGTGTCCGCGACCGCCGAGAAGCGGTCCATGACACCGGCGTTGTTGACCAGGACGTCCAGACCGCCGAACTCCTCCACGGCCGTGGCGACGACCTCGTCCACCACCCGCTGGTCGCCCAGGTCGCCGACGACGGCCCGGGCCGTGCCCCCTTGTGTCCCTATGGCCGCGACGACCTGTTCGGCGCCGTCCCGGTCGAGATCGGCGACCAGCACCCGCGCCCCCTCCCGGGCGAGCGCCAGGGCGGCGGCCCGGCCGATCCCCGATCCCGCCCCGGTGACGATGACGCCATGACCCTCGAGTCCGGTGCTGCTCACGTGTTCCTCTCCGTTTGCGGCGATCCGTGCCGCGCTGACGGTGGTGTTCTTCCGCATGGGTCGGCGGAGGCGGGTGGGCCCGCCTCCGCCGACCCATCACGGGTGCCCGGGTGCGGTCGTCAGTCCTGGATCTCGATGGCCAGGGCCGGACAGACGGCCGCGGCGTGCCGGACGTCCTCGGCCTGCCCGGCCGGGGGCTCGGGGGTGAGCAGCACGACGATGCCGTCCTCGTCGCGCTGGTCGAAGACCTCCATCGCGGCGACCACACACTGGCCGGAAGCGACGCACTTGTCCTGGTCGACGGTCACCTTCATGAGCTTCTCCTTTGTCACCAGGTCACGGGCAGTTCGTAGACGCCGTAGACGGATCCGTCGTGTTTGAACGGGATCCGCTCCAGCTCGGTGGCCGGCCGCAGCGTGGGGATGCGGCGGTAGAGGGTGTTGTAGACGACCTGGAGCTCCATCCGCGCCAGCGGCTGGCCCAGGCACTGGTGCACCCCGAAGCCGAAGGCCACATGGCGGCGGGCGTCGCGGCGCAGGTCCAGCCGGTCGGGCTCGGCGAACACATCGGGGTCCCGGTTGGCGATGTCATTGGCCAGGATCAGCCCTTCGCCGGCGCGGATCACCTCCCCGCCGATCTCGATGTCCGCCATCGCCACCCGGCGCCGCCCGCTGTGGGTGATGTGCAGATAGCGCAGCAGCTCCTCCACCGCCGAGGAGATCCGCTTGGGGTCGTCGGTCTCGCGCAGCAGGGCCAGCTGATCGGGGTGCTCGAAGAGGGCGAGGGTGCCGAGCGCGATCATGTTCGCGGTGGTCTCGTGTCCCGCGATCAGCAGCAGCACACCCATCTGCGCCGCCTCGTCGCGGGCCAGCTCGCCCGCCGTGACCCGCCCGGCCAGACCGGACAGCAGATCGTCGACGGGATGGGCGATCTTCTCGCCCATCAGGTCGTCCAGATAGCCGATCAGATTCCCATGGGCGGTCGAGCGCTGCTCGGGGGTGACGTTCCGATTGATGATGACCTTGCTGTTCTCCTGGAAGAAGTCGTGGTCGGCGTAGGGCACTCCGAGCAGCTGGCAGATCACCAGCGAGGGCACCGGCAGGGCGAACGCCTCCACCAGGTCCACCGGGTTCGGACCGGCCAGCAACTCGTCGATCAGATCGTCCACGATCTTCTGCACACCGGGCCGCATCGCCTCCACCCGCTTGATGGCGAACGGCGCCGTCACCATCCGCCGCAGCCGGGCGTGCTCGGGGTCGTCCTTCAGGATGAAGCTGACCCCGGTGCCACCGGGCGGCATCGGGGCCTGCCGGGGATAGCCGGACCGGTTGATGTCGGCGCTGACCCTCGGGTCGCCCAGCAGTGCCCGCTGATCGGCGTACCCGGTCACCAGCCACGGAGTGCTGCCGTCCCACAGGCGTACCTTCGCCAGCGGGCCCTCCCGCTGCATGTTCCGCAGCCCCGGGGGCGGGTCGAACGGGCAGCCCGCCGCCCTGGCCATCGGAAACTCCGGGGCCCGCGCGGCGCGCTCGTCCACCGGGTTCACTGTGCTGGTCATCGCTTCCTCAATTCGTCTGAGGCGTGTGGTGGAACCCCCGTTGTCCCCCGACGGCCCTCACGGACCGCCGGTGTGCGGAGCCGCGTTCAGCGGGTGACGGGCGCCAGCCACAGCCCGACGATGCCGTCGATCAGGCCGGTGGCGGCGTCGTGCCAGCTGGACCGGGGCGTGGCGGTGTTCTCGGCGAGTGCGCGTTCCCGCTCGGAGCACATGTGCAGGATCAGATTGCGCGCCATGGCGCCGCGCTCGATGTGCACCTCGAGCGGCAGCTCGGGGAGGCACCGGTTGAACCCTTCGAGGGTGTGCCGCAGCGCCGGGGAGGCCAGGGACTCCTCGGCCATGATCTCGTGGAGCGCGGGGTCGGTCATCACCTGGGCGCAGAACCGCGCGTACCAGGTGGGGCTGCCCATGTCCGCCAGATGTTCGAGGACCGGGTGCACCAGACAGGCCACCCAGTCCCGTACGTCGGTGGAGTCGCCGATCTCGTCCAGCAGCCGCTCGCGCAACCGCTCGACCTGCTCGGCGTGTTGCCGGGCGATCGCCCGTACCAGGTCGGCCTTGGTGCCGAAGTGGTAGCCGACCGCCGCGTTGTTGCCCTGTCCGGCGGCCTCGCTCACCTGGCGGTTGGAGACCGCGTACACCCCGCGCTCGGCGAAGAGCCGCTCCGCGGCGGCCAGGATCGCCTCTCGCGTGGCATCGGCCCGTTCGTGCCGTACGGTCCTGGCGGCCACGATCACCACCTCGCCGGCACGAGCGGTCGCTCGCCGTTGCCTCGATCCACGACGCTCTCCCTCGGTTCCGGGGTGGTCATCGACATGATCAGGCAACCCCATGGGCAGTCTTAAGTCAAGCGACTGATTTAAGTCAGGGTGCCATCGGAACCGCGTGCACCACCCGCCACGACCCCACGGCGTGAGGAGCGTCGGTCAGCCGCCGTACGACTCCCCGGCGTCGTGGACCAGCAGGGCGATCTGGACGCGGTTGTTGAGGTCCAGCCGGGTCAGGATGCGCGACACATGGGCCTTCACGGTCGGCAGCGCCAGATGCAGCTCCCGGGCGATCTCCGCGTTGGAGCGGCCGCCCCCGACCGCCCGGGCCACCTCCCGCTCCCGCTCGCCCAGCAGCGCAAGCCGGGCCCGGGCGGCGGTGGCCCGGTCCTCCTGCCCGCCGCCCGCCACCTGCTCGATGAGGCGGCGGGTGACGGCGGGGGAGAGCACCGGATCCCCGGCGGCCACCGTCCGGATGGCCGTGACGATGTCCTGTGGCGGGGTGTCCTTGAGGAGAAACCCGGCCGCTCCGCCGCGCAGCGCGCGCAGCACATGCGCGTCGGTGTGGAAGGTGGTCAGCACCAGCACCTCCGGGGCGCCGGGCCGGGCCCGGAGCTCGGTGGTGGCGGTCAGCCCGTCCACGCCCGGCATCCGGATGTCCATCAGCACCACATCGGGCCGGTGCGCCGCGACCAGGGCCGGCACCTCCGCCCCGTCGGCGGCCTCCGCCACGACCTCGATGTCCGGGGCGCCGCCGAGCATCAGGCGCAGCCCGGCCCGTACGATCGCGTCGTCGTCCACCAGCAGGAGATGGATCACCCGCGCCGTCCTCCCTCACCCCTGGCCTGCGGCGGACACCGGGTCCGCCGCAGGCCAGGGTAGCCAGGCGCGGACCCGGAAACCGTCGGGCCCCGGACCCGCGCTCAGCTCGCCACCGGCCAGCCGGGCCCGTTCGGCCAGCCCGATCAGCCCCTGCCCGCCGTCTTCGCCACCGCCGGCGTCCGCGGCCGCTCCGCGCGGTGGCGCGGTGCGGACCTCCACCGTCAGCCGGTCGGCCGGGCCCCCGGCCACCCGTACGGTGACCGCGGCGCCGGGCGCGTGTTTGCGCGCGTTGGTCAGCGCCTCCTGGACGATGCGGTACGCCGTCCGCCCCACCATGGGCGGCGGGGCCGGTCCCTCGGGCGGCCCGGTCAGCTCGATCCGGCCGCCCGCCGCCCGTGCCTCCGCCACCAGCCGGGCCAGGTCGGCCAGTTCGGGCTGGGGCCGCTCGTCCTCCGCCGGTCCCGCGCGCAGCACCCCGATCACCTCGCGCAGATCGCGCAGCGCCAGACGGGCGCTCTCCCGGATCACCCCGGCGGCCTTTGCGATCTCCTCCCGGGGCGCGCCCGTATGGAACTCCAGCGCCCCCGCGTGCACGCTCAGCAGCGTCAGCCGGTGCCCCAGCACATCATGCATCTCCCGCGCGATCTCCTCCCGCGCCTCCCGGCGGACCCGCTCCGCCCGCAACTCGGCGTCCGCCTCGGCCAGTTCGGCGCGCTCCCGCAGTGAGGCGATCAGCTGCTGCCGGGACCGCCGGAACAACCCCCAGCCGATGGCCCCGGCGATCAGCGCGAAGTACATCAGCGCCGAGCTCTTCCGGTCCCCGGACACCTCCGGCAGCTGCCACAGGAAGACGGGAAGCGGTACGAAGGCCACCGCCGCCACCCATGCCGTGGCGCGCCACGGCCGGGCCGCGGCCACCGTGAACACCGCCACCATCGCCGGACCGGTCAGATAGTGCGACAGCTCGCTGCCCGCCAGCAGCAGCGCCACCGCCAGCGGCACCGGCCACCGCCGCCGCAGCAGAACCGTCGCACACCCCAGCCCGCCGATCACCTGGTCGACGGTCCGCCACAGCGGATCGAGGCCGTCCTCGATCGGCAGGGAATCCGAGCTGGCGGCGGCGAAGCAGGCGGCGAAGAGCATCAGCCCCAGATCGGCTGCCCAGTCCCGGCGGGTGCGGTGGATGCGGCGCATGTCCCGGCAATCTACGCGGACCCGGCGGGCGAGCGGGGACGGGCGCCGCGAGCGGATACTTAAGTACGACTCCCCGGCGGCGGTCGGTGTTCTTTGGTCATCGCCTCGCCGCCGTGTGCCCGATCCGCGGTCCGGGGCGGCCCGCCTAGGTTCGGGCCATGACATCCACCAAGGACACTTCCCCGCTCGCCGCGGTGTCGCATCTGCTCTCCTTCACCCTCGTCGTCGGCGGCGGAAGCGGTCTGCTGCACGAATGGTGGGGCTGGCTCCACTTCATGGGATTCGTCCGCTTCGTCGTCCCCGACGGCTATGAGGTCTACGGCTACGTGGTGATGGTCGTCCTCGGCCTGGCGGTGGGCGCGGCGGGCGGTGCGATCGGCGATCGAAGCCGCGGAGGAGACCGCGGCCGGTGACCGCTCGGGTCACCGGCCGCGCCCGTCTCACTTCCGCGTGGCGATCCGCAGACACGTGATGGAGTTCGCCGGGAAGGTGTGGCTGAAGGTGGTGTCCACACCGTCGAGTGTGGAACTGCTCGGTCTGATGGGCTGATCCGTGGCGGTGTTCACCGCGTCCGGGTCGCCCTGGAGCGTGGTCAGCCGAGCGGTGCGCCGGACCTTGACCCCCTGGCCGAGATCGATGCGGGTGCGGGCGGCCGCGTCCTGGGCGTTGACGACCTTGACGATGAGCTCACCGGTGGCCTTGTCGCGCGTCACCACCTGGCGGAACGGCTCGGCGACCTTGTCATCGGTGAACGCGCCCCACTTCTTCCCGTCCAGGTACAGCGTCACCTGCCGGCCGCGGACCTCGATCCGCACGTCGTACGCCCGGCCCGTCTCGATCGTGGTGCCGTCCTCGGCCATCGTCTGCTTGGCGCCGTCGGTGGCCTTCTCCACGGCGGATCGGGTGTTGCCCCAGCCACCCAGGTTCCACCAGTAGTAGTTGCCGGTGTCCTTGACCCCGAAGGCGATGAGGAAGCCCTCGCCGCCCGCGCGCTTGGTGGCCTTCAGCTTCAGGTCGTAGTTCTGCCAGCCGCGGTCGCCCGCGGTGACCATGGTGTTCTCGGCACCGGTGTCGGACTGCACATACGCGCCGTCCCGCACCTGCCAGGAGCCGGTCCCGGTGGCCTTCGTCCACTTGCCGTCGCCTCCGGAGAAGTCGTCGCTCAGCAGCGTGGCCCCGTCCGCCGAGGTGACCTGGACGTCGTCGTAGGCGGCGCTGGTGGCCCAGGTGGACAGGCCGACGGCGCCGGTGATCGGGCCGGAGGGGAGGGACGGGGTGGCGGACGCCTGGCTCGGCACGAGCTGGTCGCCGACGTTGTTCATGAACAGCTTCTGGGTCTCGTAGCTGGTCGAGCCCCAGGCGGCGGCGTTGTCGTACCAGATCAGATCCGGCCGCCACTGGACGTAGTCCTTGTTGGCCAGCAGCGGGGCGTAGGAGGCCATCTTCACCACATCGGCGTTGCGCTCCAGGCCGGTCATGTACGCGGCCTCGGCGAGGGAGTTGCCGAAGCGGTTGTCCTGCGAGGCGTATTCACCGAGGAACACCTTCGGGCCCTGGCGGTCGTAGGAGTCGTAGCGCTTGTTGTTCTCCAGGAACCACTGGGGGCTGTTGTAGTAGTGCTCGTCGACCATCTTCACCTCGGCCGCGCGGTTCAGCTCCCACGCGCGGTCGAAGGTGACACCGCTGTCGTCGGGCCCGGAGTTGCTGATCACGGTGATCTCCGGGTGCTTGGCCTCGATGGCCGTGCGGAATGCGGTGAAGCGCTCGAAGAAGGCGTCGGGGAGGTTCTCCTCGTTGCCGACCTCCAGACGGTTCAGCCCGAAGGGCTTCGGATGCCCCATCTCCGCGCGCTTCTTGCCCCAGGTGGAGGTCACCGGGCCGTTCGCGAACTCGATCAGATCGAGGGTGTCCTGGATGTGCCGCTTCAGCAGCTCGGGGTCGTCGGTGGCCTTGTTCTGGCCGCAGCCGGTGACCAGGGCGGGCACCACGGGCAGCGGTGTCGCGCCGATGTCCTCGGCGAACTGGAAGTACTCGTAGTAGCCGAGGCCGTAGGACTGGTTGTAGCCCCAGAAGTTGGCGTTGGTGGGCCGCTCCTCGACCGGGCCGACGGTGTCCTTCCACTGGTAGGACCGCTTGCGCTCCCAGCCCGGTGCCTCGTACGCCCGGTGGCTGCCGGTGTTCACCAGACAGCCGCCGGGGAAGCGCAGAAAGCCCGGCTTCAGTGCGGCGATCTTCTCCGCGAGGTCCTTGCGCAGCCCGTTCGGGCGGCCCTTGTAGGTGTCCCGGGGGAAGAGGGAGACCATGTCGAGCCGGAGGGTGCCGCCACCGCCGGCGGTCACCGCGAGCCGTCCGGTGGGGTCCGTGGCGCGCGCGGTGAGCGTTCCGGTGTACTTCGTCCAGCGGTCCCCGCGCACGGTGGCGCGCAGCGCCGTGGCGAGCGGGGCGGCGCCCGAGGCGGTGTGCAGACCGATCGTCAGCGGGGTACCCGAGGGATTCTCGGTGCGGGCCCACACCGAGAAGTCGTACGTCTTTCCGGCCCGGACCGCGATGCCGGTGTTGTATCCGGCGTTGGTGACGCCGTATCCCGCACCGGCGCCACCGCCGTCCCCGCGCAGATCCAGCCGCAGGTAGTTGCGGTTCTTCTCGCCCAGCCGCGCCTCGTCGTTCACCACCCGGGCCGTGCCGGTGGCGCCGCCGGTCGTGGTTTCGGTCCACGAGGTGAGCGGTGTGTACGAGGCGTGGTCGGCGGTGTCGTACTCGAAGGACCGGTTCTGGACCAGCTCGGCGTAGAGCCCGCCGTCCGCGGCGCGGTTGATGTCCTCGTAGAAGATGCCGTACATCGCGTCGTCGATCTCCGGGCCCGCGCGGTCCGGATCGACGGTGATCGAGTAGTCGGTCACGGCCGCGGAGGAGGCCCCGGCGGCCGGGGGACCGGTGAGCGACGCGGCGGCGAGCGAGGTGGTGAGCAGAGCGCTCAGGGTGAGGCCGAGGCCCGGTCTGATGCGTCCCATTGATCGCATGGCGACTCCTGTACCGCAGAATGTTCGAGATATCGGACATTGCTCAGTACTTCGGACGGACGATAGGCAAGGGACCGGCGGGGCGTCAATGGGCGGTGTGTGACGGTCAGTCGGTCGATCGCGGCGGCGCGGTCGTACCGCGGACCTCCAGGGCCGGAGCGGTGAGGGCGACCTCGCCGGGGCGGGTGGGGTCGGCGATCCGGTCGAGCAGGCGGCGTGCGGCGCGACGGCCGATGTCGTGGTTCGCGTTGTCCACGGTGGTGAGCCACAGATGGCGCAGCCGCGCGAGATAGGTGTTGTCGTAGCCGACGAGGGAGAGGTCGTCCGGCACCCGCAGGCCGAGCTCCTCGGCGGCCGACAGGGCGCCGACCCCCGCCATGTCGTTGAACGCGAAGACGGCGGTGGGCCGGTGCGGCGCGCCCAGCAGCCGGACCGTGGCCCGGTAGCCGCCCTCCTCGGTCAGATCGCCCTGCTCCACGGCCGCCGACCCGGACAGGCCGTGCTCGCGCATGACCGCCTCGAAGCCGCGGCGGCGCAGTTCGCCCACCACTCCCTGGCCGGTGATATGGGCGATGCGCCGGTGGCCCAGGCCGATGAGGTGCTCGGTGGCGAGGCGGGCGCCCAGCTCGTCGTCGCCCGCGACGATGTCCACGTGGGGCAGCACGGGCTCGCGGCTGCCCGCGACCACCGTGGGCACCCGCGCGGCCGCCGTGCGCACCGCCGCCGGATCCGGGAGCGTGCCGACCGCGATCAGGCCGTCGACCCGCAGCTCGGTGAAGGTGTGGGTGAGGTCGTCGCCGAGCCGCCGGTTGAGCCGGCCGTCGGCCAGCAGCGTCCGCAGACCGCTCGCGTACAGCTGGGAGTTGAGGCCGTCGAGCAGCTCCACGAACCAGGGGTTGCGCAGGTCGTTGAGGAGCACCCCGACGGTCCGGGTGCGCCGCTCGCTGAGGCTGCGCGCGGCGGCGTTGGGCCGGTAGCCGAGCTCCTCGACGGCGGCCAGGACGGCCTGCCGCTTCTCGGGGCGCACCTGCTCGGAGCCGCGCAGCACCAGGGAGACCAGCGACTTCGACACTCCGGCCCGTTCGGCGACATCGCGGATCGTCGGTGGTCTCATGGTCTGGACCGTTCCACAGGGTGGACGTGGTTGTCAAAGGGGTTGACACCCTGCGGACACGGCTTCCAGTGTGGGCCGGGAGATTTCTGGAACGGTCCAAAGAAGGGCAGTCATGGTGAGTACGCTCGGGGTCGCCGTCGTGGGATTCGGCTGGATGGGACGGGTGCACACCCAGGCGTACGTCCGGCTGCCGCACCACTTCCCGCAGCTGTCCGTACGGCCCGAACTGGTCGCCGTCGCCGACGAGGTGCCCGGACGGGCCGAGGAGGCCGCCGGACGGTACGGCTTCACCACCGCCGTCCGCGACTGGCAGGAGGTCGCCGCCGACCCCCGGATCCAGGCCGTGAGCATCGCCGCGCCGAACTTTCTGCACCGCGAGATCGGCATCGCCATGGCCCGGGCGGGCAAGCACATCTGGATCGAGAAGCCGGTCGGACTCACGGCCGACGACGCCCGCGCGGTCGCCGCCGCCGTGGCCGAGGCCGGGGTCCAGGGCGCGGTCGGCTTCAACTACCGCAACGCGCCCGCCGTCCAGACCGCACGCGCCATGATCGCCGCCGGGGAGATCGGCACCGTCACCCATGCCCGCGTCCGCCTCTTCAGCGACTACGCCGCCCACCCCGAGGGTGCCCTGACCTGGCGGTACGAACGTGCGCGTGGCGGCAGCGGAGTGCTGGGCGACCTCGCCTCACACGGGGTGGACCTGGCCCGTTTCCTGCTCGGCGAGATCGACGCCCTGACCGCCGACACCGCCGTGTTCGTGCCCGAGCGGGCCCGCCCCACCGGCGCCACCGCCGGCCACACCCGGGCCACCGGCGGCGAGCTGGGACCGGTGGAGAACGAGGACTACGTCTCCTGTCTGCTGCGCTTCGCCTCCGGCGCCCGGGGGGTGCTGGAGGCGTGCCGGGTCTCGGTCGGCGAGCAGAACACCTATGGCTTCGAGATCCACGGCACCAAGGGCGCGGTCTTCTGGGACTTCCGGCGCATGGGCGAACTCGGCGTCAGCCACGGCACCGCCTACCAGGACCAGCCGGTCTCCACCGTGTACATCGGCCCCGGGCACGGCGAGTACGCCGCCTTCCAGCCCGGCGCGGCCAACAGCATGGGCTATGACGATCTGAAGGTGATCGAGGCGTACCAGTTCGTGCGCTCCATCGCCGAGGGCACCGCCCACGGCGCCACGTTGGACGACGCCGTGCACAGCGCCACCGTGCTGGACGCCATGGCCCGCTCCGCCGAGCGGGGCACCTGGGTGAGTCCCGGCTGAGCGGCGCGGCTCGGGCACGTCCGGACCGTGGTGGGCACAGAACGTCCGGATCGCGGGTGGCCGCGGTGAGCACTCGGGCCTGAACCGGCGTACTGGAGGGGGCGGGAAACCGCGCACGCACCCTCGACGCCGGAGGTACCTCACCCGTGAGCACCACGACCAAAGCGGCCCCGCCCGGGGCCGGCCGCCGCGCCGCGGGCGAGCCGCGGGGCGGGCGGTTCGATTCGTCGCTCGGCCTGATCATGCTGCTGGTCCTGGTGATCACGGCGCAGGGGCCGATCCGCCGGGCGCTGTCGGCTCCGGTGACGCAGAGCTGGCTGACCGTGTTCGTCGCGGTGGTCCTCCAGGCCCTGCCCTTCCTGGTGCTCGGGGTGGTGCTGTCGGCGCTCATCGCGGTGTTCGTCCCGCCGTCGTTCTTCGCCCGCGCGCTGCCGCGGCGGCCCGCCCTCGCGGTGCCGGTGGCGGGGGTGGCCGGGGCGGTGCTGCCCGGCTGTGAATGCGCCTCGGTGCCGGTGGCCGGGGCGCTGGTGCGCCGGGGTGTCACCCCCGCGGCGGCGCTGGCGTTTCTGCTGTCCGCGCCGGCGATCAACCCGATCGTGCTGACCGCCACCGCCGTCGCGTTCCCCCGCGACCCGGAGATGGTGCTCGCCCGGTTCGTGGCCAGTCTGCTCGTGGCGTGTGCGATGGGCTGGCTGTGGCAGCGGCTGGGGCGGGCCGACTGGCTGCGCCCACCGGCCCGTCCCTCCTTCCACGGCCAGGGCAGGGGCGCCGCGTTCTGGGCGTCCGTACGCCACGATGTGATGCACGCCGGTGGTTTCCTCGTCGTCGGCGCGATGGCCGCGGCCACCCTCAAGGCCGTGGTGCCGGCGAGCTGGCTGCGTGGCGCGGCGGATGACCCGGTCGTGTCGATCCTCGCCCTGGCGGTCCTCGCGGTGCTGCTGTCGATCTGCTCGGAGGCCGACGCCTTCGTGGCCGCGTCCCTGTCTCAGTTCTCGCTCACCGCCCGGCTGGCGTTCCTGGTCGTCGGGCCGATGATCGACCTGAAGCTGTTCGCCATGCAGACGGGTACCTTCGGCCGCGGGTTCGCGCTGCGGTTCGCGCCCGCCACCTTCGTCCTCGCCGTGCTGATGTCGGTCCTGGTCGGGGCGGTGCTGCTGTGAACCGGAAGGCCCAGGCGATCGTGCTGTTCCTCATCGGCGGGGCGGTGCTGCGGGCCGGTTTCACCGGCCTGTACCTGCGCTATGTGAAGGCGGGGCTGCGCCCGTTGCTCCTCGCGGCCGGTGTCGTCCTGATCGCGGCCGCCGTCGCCACCCTCTGGTACGAGCGGCCGCGCACGGCCGACGGCGACCCGCACCCGGAGGAGGGCGACGGCGGCCATGCCCACCGGGAACCACGGGTCTCCTGGCTCCTCGTGCTCCCGCTGTTCGCCCTCATCCTGGTGGCGCCGCCCGCGCTGGGCTCGTACACCGCCATGCACACCGGCACGGCGCTGCAACGCCCCTGGGGCTTCCCCGCGCTCCCCGCCGGTGACCCGCTCCGGCTCAACGTGGCCGACTACGCGGGCCGTGCGGTGTACGACCACGGGCGCTCGCTGGAGCACCGCAGGATCGAGGTCACCGGTTTCGTCGCCCTCGACGGCCACGGCGCCCCCTACCTCGTCCGCATGGCCCTCAACTGCTGTGCCGCCGATGCCCAGCCCGTCAAGATCGGGCTGACCGGGCGGATCCCCCCGGTGCTGCAACCCGACACCTGGCTCCGGGTCATCGGCACCTACACCCGCAAACGGACCAAGGACCCCGTGGGCGGTGGCGCCATCCCGTACCTCGAGGTCAGCGGCTCCCGGCCGGTCCCGGCCCCGCGCGATCCGTACGACGAGAGCTGGAACGGCTGACCGCCCGGTGCCCGGGTACGAACCGGCCGTCGTCCCGCCACCCGGCCGTCGTCCCGCCACCCGGCCGGTAAGATCGTCCGCGCGGCGGCCGCCAATTCGGGCAGTGGGTGGTCGGCGACGGGGGATGTCCGTCACCACGACCCTGGGAGCCGACCATGGCGAACACCACCCCCGACCCGGCGGCCACGGCGCCGCTCGGGCCGCCGCCGTTCGACCCGGAGCTCATCGCGCCACTCGCGGCCATCAACGGGATACTGCGGCCCGGTGGATCCGGGGCGGATCCGGAGGCGGGGGACGGTCAGGGCGTGCCCGGTATGGAGACGCTGACGAACGAGGATCTGGAGCGCGACGGGGCTTTCCTGGTCGAGGAGCGGTCCGTCCCCGGCCCGGCGGACGCGCCGGAGGTCTCGCTGCTGATCTGCCGGTTGGCCGACGCGGCCACTCCCGTACCGGCGCTGTATCACATCCACGGCGGTGGCATGACGGTCGGCCACAACCGCCTGGGCATGCCCGAGTTGCTCGACCTCGCGCAGGAACTGCGGCTCTCCGTGGTGTCCGTCGAATACCGCCTCGCGCCGGGGACCCGGCATCCGGGACCGGTCGAGGACTGTTACGCCGGGCTGCGCTGGACCGCCGAACACGCCGAAGAGCTGGGCATCGACCCGGCGCGCATCGTGGTCGTGGGCGGCAGCGCCGGTGGCGGCCTCGGCGCGGCCGTCGCGCTGCAGGCCCGGGACCGCGGCGGCCCGGCCCTGTTCGGGCAGCTGCTGATGTGTCCCATGCTCGACGACCGCAACGACACGCCGTCCGCCCTGCAGATGACCGGGATCGGGGTGTGGGACCGCGCCGCCAACGAGGCCGGATGGACCGCGCTGCTCGGCGACGCACGCGGGGGCGACGACGTCTCGCCGTACGCCGCACCCGCCCGTGCCACGGATCTGTCCGGACTGCCGCCCGCGTTCATCGACGTCGGCTCGGCGGAGACCTTCCGCGACGAGGACGTGGACTACGCCCGCCGCATCTGGCGAGCCGGGGGAACGGCCGAACTGCACGTCTGGTCCGGTGCCTTCCACGGCTTCAGCGGCATGGCACCGGAGGCCGCCGTCTCGCGGGACGCACGGGAGGCGCGGCGGCGGTGGCTGCGCAGGCTCCTGGCCCACTGACGGCGGCGGTGCGCGGGCCGTACGCACGGCCCGCTCACGTCCGCCGCGGGAGCGAACTGACCGCCCGTCGGCGGTGGTCGTAGCAGAGGGTCAGTGGGACTCGCGGGGCACCTCGTGTCCGCTGGAACCGACCAGGAAGTCCAGGTCCAGCCCCTGGTCCGCCTGGAGCACATGCTCGGTGTAGAGCCTGCTCCAGCCCCGGGCGGCGACCGGTGGCGGGGGCTCCCAGGCGGCCCGCCGGCGCTCCAGCTCCTCCTCGGCCACCTCCAGCGTCAGCGCACGCGCCGGGACGTCCAGGGTGATCCAGTCGCCGTCGCGCACCAGCGCCAGCGGGCCGCCGACGGCGGATTCGGGGGCCACATGGAGCACGACGGTGCCGAAGCCGGTGCCGGACATCCGGCCGTCGCAGATCCGCACCATGTCCTCGACGCCCTGGCGCAGCAACTTGGGCGGCAGCACCACATTGGAGACCTCCGGCATGCCCGGGTAGCCACGGGGGCCGCTGCCCCGGATCACCAGCACGGTGTCCTCGTCCACCGGCAGGTCCTCGTCGGCGTGAACGGCGATGTAGTCCTCCGGTGTGTCGAACACCAGGGCCCGGCCCCGGTGTTGGAGCAGATGGCGCGATGCGGCGGACTGTTTGATCACCGCGCCGTTGGGTGCGAGATTGCCGCGCAGCACCGCGGTGCCGGTGCCCGCCTCCTGGAACGGGTCGTCCAGGGTCCGGATCACCTCGCGGTTCCAGCACTCGGCGTCGCCGACGTTCTCCGCCACCGTGCGCCCGTTCACCGTGGCCGCATCCGTGTGCAGCAGCGCGCCCAGCTCGCGCATCACCACCGGAAGGCCCCCGGCATAGCAGAAGTCCTCCATCAGGAACCGTCCGGAGGGCTGCAGATCGACCAGTGTGGGCACCTCCCGGGCCAGCGCGTCGAAGTCGTCGAGCGTCAGCGGCACCCCCAACCGCCCCGCGATGGCCAGCAGATGGATCACCGCGTTGGTGGAGCCGCCGATGGCCGCGTTGACCCGTATCGCGTTCTCGAACGCCGCCCGGGTCATGATCTGCGACGGCCGCAGATCCTCCTCCACCATGGCCACGATCCGCTGTCCGGCGCGCTGCGCCGTCTCGTACCGCCGCGAGTCCACCGCCGGCCAGCTCGCCGAATAGGGCAGTTGCATACCGAGCGCCTCGGCCATCGACGCCATGGTGGACGCGGTCCCCATGGTCATGCAGTGCCCGTTGGACCGCGCCATGCAGCCCTCGGCGAAGAAGCACTCCTCCTCGGTCATCCGCCCGGCCGCGAGCTCGGCCTCGAACCGCCACACCTGCGTGCCCGAGCCCACATCCCCGCCCCGGTACTTGCCGTTGAGCATCGGGCCACCGGTGACCATGATGGCCGGCAGATCGACGCTGGAGGCGGCCATCAGCAGACCGGGGGTGGTCTTGTCACAGCCGGACAGCAGCACCACACCGTCCAGCGGATTGGCCCGTATCAGCTCCTCGGCCTCCATGGCCAGCAGATTGCGGTACAGCATCGCGGTGGGCCGCATCAACGTCTCGCCCAGTGCCATCGCCGGGAACTCCAGCGGAAAGCCACCGGCCTGCCAGACCCCGCGTTTCACCGACTCCGCCACCCGCTGCAGATGGCTGTTGCAGGGCGCCAGCTCCGACCAGGTCGTGGCGATGCCGATCACCGGACGGCCGTCGAACACCTCCCCTGAATAGCCCTGGTTGCGCATCCAGGACCGGTAGACCATGCCGGACCGGCCCTCCGCGCCGAACCAGGCCGCGCTGCGCCGCCGGCCGTGTGTTCCCGTGTCAGTCACTTCTGCACTCCCTCTGGCGAACGGTGCTGGAGTCTGGGCGAAGAGCCTTCTCAGCGAAGGGTGATGACGTTTCCGGTGATGAGTGCGGCCTCGTCCGAGGCGAGGAAGACGATGGTCTTCGCGACCTCGTCCGGATCGGCGACATGGAAATGGGTGGCGCTCGAGGCGACGAACCGCCGGACCTCGTCCGTGACCCACCCGGTGTCGGTCACGGGCGGCTGCACCACATTGGCCGTGATGCCGAGGGAGGCCAGCTCCGCGGCCGCCGACAGGGTGTAGTCGGTCTGCGCCGCCTTCGCCGCGCCGTAGGACACCTCTCCGGGGAAACCGAGTTCCCCTCCCGAGGTCAGGCCCACGATCCGCCCCCAGTCGGCACCGCGTGCCCGGTGGCGGCGGGCCAGCTCACCGATCAGCAGCGCCGGCGCCATCGCGTCCACCGCGAACTGCCGGGACCAGGTCTGGGCGGTGACGGGCCGCAGCGGCCGGTCGAACCGGTCGGCCGGATCGGGGGTGAAGGTGTCCTGGATCCATCCCGAGGCGTTGTTGACCAGGATGTCGACCGGGCCCAGGCGGTCCTCCGCGAGGTCGAAGAGCCGCCCCGGAACCGCGGGGTCGCCGAGGTCCGCCTCGAACGCCTCGGCCCGCCCGCCGGCCCGGCGGATCCGCGCCGCGACCTCCTCGCCGTCGATGGATCGCGCGGCGTGGTACGGATCCGCGGCGTCCCCCTCGCCGGGGGCGGGCGGACGCAGATAGGTGCAGAGCACCGCGACCCCGCGGGCCGCCAGCGCTCGTGCCGTCGCGGCGCCGATTCCCTGGTTCGCCCCCGTCACCAGGGCGACATGGCTGGTTGACGATGTTTCCCGCACCCCCGCAGTACAGCAAAGACCAGCGTCACGCGGAAGATCGTGTCAGCCGCGGAGCCGGGGCCGTCGTCGTCCGGTTCCGGGCGGATCGGCGGATATGGCGTCCCGTCACCGGGCGGCAGCGCCCGTTCAGCCTCAGGGGCGGCGAGCCGTCCGGCCCGGGGTGGGCGGGTGCGGTAAGCATCCGGTGCATGCGGTGTGGATCGGTGTCCGGCACACGGTGAGGAGTGTCCGCATGAGTGGTGAGCTGTCCGGAGCCACGGCCCTGGTCACGGGCGCCACGGCGGGGATCGGCCGCGCCGTGGCGCTGCGTCTGGCGGCCCTGGGGGCCGAGGTGGTCGTCCACGGCCGGGACGCGCGGCGGGGTGCGGAGGTGGTCGAGGAGGTGTCCGCGGCGGGGGCCACGGCCAGGTTCGTGGCGGCGGATCTCGCCGAGGCCGACGATGTGCGGCGGCTGGCCGACGAGGCGGGGGAGGTGGACGTCCTGGTCAACAACGCCGGCGTCTACCGGTTCGCGGACACCGCCGGGACCTCGCCCGAGATGTTCGACGTCCATATGGCCATCAACGCCCGCGCACCGCTGCTGCTGGTCGGGCGGCTCGCACCGGGCATGGCCGCTCGGGGCCACGGGGCCATCGTCAATCTCAGCACCATCGCCGCCGGTGCCCCCGCCCGCAACGCCGGGGCGTACGGCGCCTCGAAGGCCGCGCTGGAGCTGCTGACCCGGGTGTGGGCCGATGAGTTCGGCGGCCGGGGAGTCCGGGTCAACGCCGTCCGTTCGGGCCCGGTCCGTACGCCGGGCACCTCCGAGATGGGAGAGGAGGCGCTACGGACCGTGGCGCGGGCCACGGTCCTGGACCGGCCCGCGGCGCCCGAGGAGATCGCCGAAGCCGTGCTGTTCCTGGTCTCCTCGCGCGCGAGCTACATCACCGGCGCCATCCTCGAGGCCCGGGGCGGCGAACTCGCCATCGGCTGACGCGCACCGCCGCGTTCCTAGATCGCGCCGCTGTACGCGAGGGGCTGTTCCGTCCAGATGCACTTGCCCTCGGCGGTGTAGCGGGTCCCCCAGCGCTGCGAGAGCGCGGAGACCAGCTGCAGCCCCCGCCCGCCCTCGTCCGTCTCGGCGGCCCGGCGGATCCGGGGAGTGGTGGAGCTGGCGTCCGAGACCTCGCAGATCAGCGAGCTGCCACGGATCAGCCGGAGCCGGGTCGGCCCCTTGGCGTGCCGTACGACATTGGCCACGAGCTCGCTCACCAGCAGTTCGGTGGTCATGACGAGATCGCCGAGATCCCATGCCTCCAGCTGTTCGCGGACATGAGTGCGGGCGAGACCGGCGGCCACCGGGTCCTCCGGCAGCGGCCACCCGGCGGTGTTCCCGGAGGGCAGTCCGTGGAGCCGGGCGATCAGCAGCGCGGTGTCGTCGGCGGTCAGCCGCTGGGCGGGCAGCATGGTCCCGACCAGGAGGTCACAGAGCCGGTCGAGCCGGTCGTGGTCCTCGCCGTGCTCGCCGCCCGCCCCCCGGCCGTTGGTGCGCGGACGGCGCGGAGGACAGGTGAGGAGCCGGCCGTACTCACTGGTGAGCACCTGGGTGCACTCGGCGATGCCGGTGTCGATGTCGCGCGCCGCGGACTCCACCAGACCGTCGGTGAACAGCACCAGCAAAGTGCCGTCGGGCACCTGGAGATCCACGGTGGAGAACGGGGGCTCGGCGGCCCCCAGCGGCGGATCGGGCGTCGGGTCCAGGCACTCCACGCCTCCGTCGGGGTGCACGATCAGGGGCGGGGGGTGACCGGCGCGGGCGAGGGAGCAGCCGCCCGAGACGGGGTCGTACACCGCGTACAGACAGGTGGCGAAGGAGTCGTCGCCCAGATCGCTGACGACCTCGTTCAGATGGGCCAGGACCTCCTCGGGAGGCAGTTCCAGGTTGGCGAGCGTGTGCACGGCGGTGCGCAGCCGCCCCATGGTGGCGGCCTCGGCCAGACCGTGGCCCATCACATCGCCGATGACGACGGCCACCCGCTCCGCGGACAGCGGAATGACGTCGTACCAGTCGCCGCCGATGTCCGTACCGCTGCTGGCGGGCAGATAGCGGACGGCGGGGGTGAGGGCGGCCGGCGAGGGCAGGATCCGGGGCAGCAGCCCGCGCTGGAGCGCCTGGGCGCGGGCGTGCTCGGTGTCATAGAGACGGGCCCGGGCCAGCGCCTGGGCGACCATTCCGCTGAGGGCGGTGAGCAGGCTGCGCTCATCGGCGGTGAGGAGGCGGGGCTCGTCGAAGGAGACGCTGCAGGTGCCGATGGCGTTGCCCGAGGCGATCAGGGGCAGCACGGCCCAGGCGTTCTTCCGGGCCAGGGCGGGACTGCCGGACAGATCGGGGAAGAGCCGCTGGTACTCCTCGGTCGAGGAGATGAAGAGCGGCCGCCGTGAGCTGAGCACTTCGTTGAGCAGCCGGTAGCCCCCGAAGGCCGGGACCCCGTCGACCCTGCGGAGGAAGGCGCGGGGATAGCCCACGGAGCCCACCACGTTCAGCCGGCCGCCCTCCAGGGACAGCACCAGCAGACCCGAGGCGCCGAACGGCGGCAGTACCTGCGCGGCGACGACCTGGATGACGTCCTGGGTGGTCACCGCGTCGGCGAGCGCGCTGGCCAACGCGCTGATCCTGGCGGCCTGTTCGGCCCCGGCACGCTCGGCCGCCGCGCGCCGCGCGGCCTGGGTGCGGCGCTCGGTCGCATCGGTGAGATAGGCCGTCAGTCCATCGGGTACGGAGACCAGCCGGATGTGGTACCAGCGGTCATCGGTGGGCCACCGGATGTCGAACCCGGTCGGCCTGCCGTCGTCGGCGGCGTGCCGGCAGCGCTCCTCCAGCTCGGGGACCGTGCCCGCGGGACCCTCCCAGAGGGGCCTGCCGAGCACCTCCGCGGCCGGGCCGACCAGGCGCTCGGCCTCGACATTGAGGAAGGTGATCCGCCAGTCCCGGTCCACCGCGAAGAACGCGTCGCTCATGTACCGCAGCGCCTGCCCCACCGACTCCCGGGCCATCCGGCTCTCGGTGGTGTCCCAGACCTTCCCGATCATGCGGACGGGCTCGCCGTCCTCGTCGAGTTCGAGATGGGCGCGGCTCTGCACCCACCCGCTGGTCCCGTCGGGGCGGCGGACCCGGTACTCGGCCTCGTACCCGCTGCGCTCACGGAGCGACTTCTCGGTGGCGGCCATCACCCGTGGCATGTCCTCGGGGTGGATCAGGTCGATCCAGCTCTTGATCCGCCGCTCGTAGCCGCGGGGGATGCCCAGGAGCGTCTGGCCCGCCCGGTCCCACCACATCTCACCGGTGCGGATGCCCCATTCCCAGGAGCCGACGTTGACCACTTCCAGGGGCTGCTGCAGCACCGAGCCACCCGGCCGCTGATGCCACCACGGGTGTTCGTCGCAGTCGCCGATGCCGCCCGCCGAGCGCGAGAGGCGCCGCTCGGCCCAGCGGCCCACCGCTTCGAGGAAGGCGGCCTGTTCCGGGGTCGGCTCCCGCGGGCCGGTGAGGACGGACAGCGCGCCCACCGGCCCGTCCGGCCCGGTCAGCGGAACCGATGCCACCGTGGTTTCCGCCGGCAGGGCCCCGGAGGAGGGACGGCCGGTCTCCCCGGTTCCGAGAGTCTCCCCGGTTCCGAGAGTCTCCTCGGGCCCGGGGGTCTCGCCGGGCCCGGGGGTCTCGTCGGCGGCCGCCGGCAGCCAGACGAAGTGGCCGTCCCGCACGGCCCGGGCGGGGGCGAGCGGGGCCTCGTCCTGGCGGATCTCCTCCCAGCCCACGAGGGCGGGCAGCGGCAGCCCGCTGGCCAGGACCAGGCGCAGCGTACGGCTGCCGGCCGGGCCGCAGGACCAGTGCATCAGCCCCGCGAGTCCGCCCAGCTCGGAGACCGCCTGGTCCAGGGCGTGCTGCAGCGCCTCACGGTCGCCCAGCGCAACGCCCACCGTCGAGAGCAGGGAAAGCCGTTCGTCGCCCCATGAGCGGGAGCGCCCCACCGCGTCTGTTCCGCGCCGCTCCTCCATCCCCGGACCTCACCTCATGGAATAGAGCATTCTCGGACAAACGTAGCACTGGCATATGCCCGACATCACTCACCGGGCGTTCATGGCCGAGTTCCCTATTTTCCCTACTGGAAAAATAGGGAATGATGAAGTCCGGCCGGATGGAGGGGAGCGGGCGTGACGGTGATGGATGCGGTGGCCGAAGCGCCCGACCGCGCGTGGTGGCTGCAGATCGCCGGCGAGGCGGCGGACGACCTCGCCACGGACGCGGTCATCCGCGACCAGGCCGGCAAGACGCCGTACGACGAGGTCGCCCGGTTGCGCGAGGCGGGGCTGCTGGCGCTGCTGATCCCCGCCGAGCACGGGGGCGGGGGAGCGGACTGGTCCACGGCCTGCGCCGTCGTCCGGAAGATCGCTTCGGCCGATGGCGCGATCGGCCAGGTGCTCGGCTGCCACTACCTGCTGTCCTTCAGCGCCCGCTTCTTCGGCGGGGCCGAGCCGGCCGCCCGGCTGGAGCGCGAGTCGGCGGCGGGGCAGTGGTGCTGGGGCGGCGGGCTGACCACCGGCGAGCCACGGCTGACGCTCACCACCGGGAGAGACGGCCTGGTGGTGAACGGACGCCAGGGGTACGCCACCGGCGTCCTGGTCGCCGACCGGCTGGCCGTCCGCGCCACCCACGCCGACACCGGCGAGCCAGTCGCCGTGCTCGTCGACACCGCCGATCCCGGTGTGGTGTGCGGCAGCGACGACGGGGACACCTTCGGGCAGCGGCTGGCGGCCGGCGGAAGCGTGGAGTTCGACGCGGTGCCGGTCGGGGACGACGCGGTGCTCGGCCCGCTCTCCTGGGACGAGGACACCCCGTCGCCCTTCAGCGGTCTGGCCGCGCCGACCGGACGTCTGGTCTCGGCGCAGATCTGTCTCGGGATCGCGCAGGGGGTGCTCGCCGAGGCCCGCGAGTACACCAGGGCCGTGCACGCGCCCTGGCCGCACACCTCCCCGCGCGATCCGTACGCGCTGACCACCTACGGGGAGCTCACCGTCGCCACGTTCTCCGCCGCCGCCCTCGCCGATCAGGCGCTGGAGGCCCTGGACGGCGGGTTGGCGCGGGGCGAGGACCTGACCGACGACGAATGCGCCGAGATCACCGTGCTCGCCGCCGCGGCCGAGGCCGCCGCCTCCCGGGCCGCCCACGACGCCACCGCCCGCGCCCTGGACGTCGTCGGGGCGCGCTCCGCCTCCTCCGCCTACGGCTTCGACCGCTTCTGGCGCAACGCGCGCACCCATACGCTCTACGACCCCGTCGCCCACCGGCTCCACGAGGTCGGGGACTACTTCCTCAACGGCGAGCACCCCCCGTTCATCCTGCCCTTCTGACGGCCCGCCGCGCCGGTGGCGGATAATCACGGTATGCGGATCTCGGCGAAGGCGGACTATGCGGTGCGGGCGGCGTTGGAACTGGCCGCGGCGGAAGAGGACACCTCCGTCAAGGCCGAGGCGATCGCCGGTGCGCAGGGCATTCCGCACAAGTTCCTCGAAGGGATCCTGGGCGACCTGCGCCGGGGCGGGCTGGTGGCCAGCCAGCGCGGGGGCAATGGCGGCTACCGGCTGGCCCGCCCGGCGGACACCATCAGCATCGCCGAGGTGATCCGGGTGGTCGACGGGCCTCTGGTGTCGGTGCGCGGAGTGCGCCCGCCCGAGCTGTCGTACTGCGGACCTGCGGAGTCGCTGCTGCCGCTGTGGATCGCGGTGCGGGCCAATGTGCGCAAGATCCTCGGCGAGGTGACCCTCGCGGAGGTGGCCGCGGCCCGGCTGCCCGGCGACGTCCTGGGCCTCGCCGAGGACCCCGAGGCATGGACCAATCCCTAGGGTCTGTCGGGTGGACAGGCCGGGCTCGCGGCCGCCGTCCTACGACCCCGCGTCCAGGCCGTCGACCATGCGGTCGAGCAGCCGGGTGAACGTGGCGTCGGGGGTGAGCGGGCGGGTGGGGGCGGAGAGCGCCTCGGCGAGCTCGGGGTGGTGTCCGTCGGCGGCCACCGCGGCGAGGTACCGGGCATCGGCGGCGGCCCGGTCGGGTGAGTCGGCGAGCGCGGCCTGAGCGATCTCATCGGCGACGAGTCCGGCGACGAAACCCGTGATCAGGCTGAACACCTCCAGCTTCGCACCGCCGTCCAGCGCGGTGGGCCGCAGGGCGGCGAGCGCGTATTCCACGAAGTCCAGGGTGTGCGGCCCGAAGGACCAGCGGCGGTTGAACAGCGCGGCGGGAAGCCAGGGGTGGCGCAGCATCAGTGCCCGCTGGGCATGGGCGATGGCCTTCAGATCGGCGCGCCAGTCGCCGGTCAGCGGGGCCGGCGGTGACAGCTCGCCGTTGACGTGGTCGACCATCAGCAGCAGCAGCGTCTCCTTGTCGGGAGCGTAGCTGTAGAGCGACATGACCCCGGCGCCGACCTGCGACGCCACCCGCCGCATGGTGACCGCGTCGATGCCCTCGGCGTCCGCCAGGGTGACGGCCGCGGCGGTGATCGCCTCACGGCTGAAGGCGGGTTTACGCCCCTTGCGGGGCTGCTGGGGACTCTGCCACAGCTGCTGGGGATCGACGCCTCCGGCGCCGGATCCATCACCGCGAACCACGACCTGATCGCTCCTTCCCGCCATGGCGACTTGCGGAATCCATCCAAGCATCTACTATTCTCGTACGTGGTACGGAAATGCAGGGAGGGGAATGCGGAATGACGTCACCTACACGGGACGCCGGGTCCGGGGTCACCGACGGAGTGGCCGCGGCCACCTGGGTCGCGCCCTCGGGCAAGCCGCCGCCGGCGGCGCGGATGATGCGGGCGACCTGGCGCGGCCTGCCGGCCAGGCGGTACGAGGCCGGATGGGAGCCGGACCTCGAGGTGCCGGCCGCCGACGGCAGCACCCTCCGCGCGGACCACTACTTCCCCCGCGCCGAGGGCGACTTCCCCACCCTGCTGGTGCGCTCGCCCTACGGCAGGGGAGTGCCCTGGTCGCCCATGTTCGGGATGCTCTTCGCCGAGCAGGGCTTCCACGTCGTCCTGCAGAGCTGCCGCGGCACCGGTGGCTCGGGCGGCGCATTCGACCTGTGGCGCAATGAGGCGGCCGATGGCCGGGCCGCCGTGGCGTGGCTGCGGGACCGGCCCTGGTTCAACGGCGCGCTGGGCACCATCGGCCCCAGCTACCTCGGCTATGTGCAGTGGGCGCTCGCCCTGGACCCGCCGCCGGAGCTGCGGGCGATGGTGGTGCAGGTCGGGCTGCACGACCCCCATGCCCTGTTCCACCGCGGCGGCGCGCTCCAGCTGGAGAACGCCCTGCTCGTCGGCTCCGGCATGACCTTCCAGCACCGGGGGTTCGGCCCCTTCGTACGGGCCACGCTGCGCCTCAAGCGCCATCTGCGGCACATCACGCGGGCGCTGCCGCTGCGCGGATCGTATGTGCGTGGCCTCGGAGGTGAACTGCCCTGGCTGGACGCCGCGATGTCCCATCCGGACGCCGACGACCCGTTCTGGGACGGCGCGTCCACCGGTGGCGCCGCCGACGGCCTGAACGTCCCCACCTGTCTGATCGGCGGCTGGCAGGACGCGCTGGTGGACCAGACCTTCGAGCAGTACGGCAGGCTGCGGCGGTCCGGCTGCGGCACCTCCCTGCTCATCGGACCGTGGACGCACACCTCCGCGCTGCAGCGGGGCTGGCCGGAGGTCTTCGCCGAAAGTCTCGCCTGGCTGCGTGCGCATCTGTGCGACGACCCCTCGGGGCTGCGCCCGGCCCGGGTGCGGGTGCACATCGGCGGCCAGGAGCGCTGGCGGGAGCTGGACGACTGGCCGCCGTCCCCGGACACCGCCCCGTGGTACCCCGCGGAGGGCGGGCGGCTCACCCGGCGGTCGCCCGAGGCGTCCGCCTCACTGGCCTCCTTCCGCTACGACCCGGCCGACCCCACCCCCTCCATCGGCGGGCCGCTGCTCTCGCCCACCGCCGGAAACCGTGACAACGGCGATCTCGAGAAGCGCCCGGATGTGCTGACGTTCACCGGCGAGCCGATGGACGAGCCCATGGACGTCCTCGGCCCGGTCAGGGCGCGGCTGCGGATCTCCACCGACACCGGGTACGCCGATGTCTTCGCCCGCCTGTGCGACGTCGACGAAAAGGGCCGTTCGGTCAATGTGTGCGACGGGCTGGTACGACTGCCGACCGGGCCGGAGCAGCCCGTGCAGCTCACCGTGCCGATGAGTTCCACCGCCCACCGCTTCCTGCCCGGCCACCGGGTCCGCCTGCAGATCAGCGGCGGCGCCCACCCCCGTTCCGCCCGCAACACCGGAAGCGGCGAGCCGGCGCTCGACGCGGCCACCCTCACGCCCGTGCGCATCACCGTGCACGGAGCCTCGGTGCTGGACCTCCCGGTGGTCCGCGCCGAGCGGTGAGCCGGCGACCGGCGCGCGCGGGGGGCGCGCCGGCCGTCGGTGCACACTTTCGCCCGGCGCCGGGCGGACACCCGGCCGCGGTCGGGAGCCCCGCCACGGCGGGCCTCCTACCGTGGCCGGGCCGGATCGTCCACCACATAGCCGAGGGCCTTGTCGACCACATTGCGCAGCGGACGGCCCTCGCTCCGCCGGATCAGATTGTCGAGGAACAGCTCGCCCAGGTCACCGCGCCAGTCCGTCACCTCGCCCGCGGTGTGCGGGGAGACGATGACGCCCGGCATCTCCCACAGGGGCGATTCCACCGGCAGTGGCTCGTGGGTGAAGACATCCAGCGCCGCCCCCGCCAGCCTGCCCTGGGCCAGGGCGTCGACGAGGGCCTGCTCGTCGACCAGCGGGCCACGCCCGACGTTGACCAGCCGCGCACCCCGCTTCATCGCCGCCAGTACGGGTGCGTCGACCATGCCACGGGTGGCGGGGGTGAGCGGGGCGGCCAGGACCACATAGTCCGCCTCGCCCAGCGCCTCGCGCAGGGCCGCCGGGCCGTGCACCACCCCGAAGTCCGGGTCGCCGGTCCGCGGTGTGCGGCCGGCGCCGCTGACCCGCATGCCCACCGCGCGCAGCAGACGGGCTGTGGCACGCCCGATGGAGCCGGTGCCCCAGATCAGGACCGTACGGTCGCCGATGCGCTCGCTGTCCGAGGGCCGCCACTCCCGGCGGCGCTGATGCTCCCAGGTGCCGGGGAAGTCCTTGGCCAGGGAGAGGATCAGCCCCAGGACGTACTCGGCGATGGGCCGGTCGTAGACGCCCCGCGCGTTGGTGAGCACCACCTCGGGATTGCCGGTCAGCGCGGGGAAGAGAAACGGGTCCACCCCCGCCGCCGCCACATGCACCCAGCGCGGCGCCTTCGCCGGATCGCCGGGCCAGGCGGCGGCCACCGCGGCGGACAGCGGCCACCACGCGAGCAGGGCGTCCGCCCCGGGGAGGAACAGCGGCAGCTCCTCCTCGGTGGCGTACACCGTCTCGGCGAGGGACTCGATCCGCGCCCGGTTGGGCGGCAGATGGTCCCGGTACAGAACGACCAGCCGGTCAGCCACGTCCGGCTCCGACAGCGGCGACCGCGGTGGCGACCGCGGCGGTGGCATCGGTCATGACGGGTCTCCCACGGGCGTGACGGGTACGGGCGGACGCCTCAAGCGTGACCGCTGCCACGCCGCTGGACAACGGACAGAGTGTCCACCCGATGACGAGGGACGGAACACGGTGGACGTTGACGGTGGCCGTCGGCTGAACCAGGGTGATGGCCAGCCGGAACGCGTCACCGGCCGCTCCGGAGCCCATCCCCGTCCCCGGGCCACACCCGCCCACCGCGCGGTTCCCCCACCGCATGCGTCCCGACCGCGCACACCACCGTGCGTGCCCACCGAATGCTTGACAGACGATGCCCGCCACCGCCCCGGCACCCCGGCATCGGCCCGCGCCGCAGCGCCCCTCCTCGTCCCCAGGAGAAGCAAGCATGTCCCTGCCCAGAACCTCCCGAGAGCCCCTCCAGAACTCCTCGCCCACCCTGGACAACGCCCCCGTCACCGCCTTCCACCGCAGGATGGTCCTCGTCGCCATGGGCGGTCCGTTCTGCGACGGCTATCTGCTCGGCATCATGGGGGTGGCGCTCAGCCTGATCACCCCGGCCCTGGACCTGGACACGCTGTGGACCGGGCTCGTGGCGGCGTCCGTCCTCGTGGGCGTCTTCCTCGGTGGCGCGGTGTTCGGCCCGATCACCGACCGGGCGGGCCGCCATCTGATGTATGTGCTCAACCTGGCCGCGTTCGTGATCGGCTCCGCGCTGCAGTTCTTCGTCACCGAGGCGTGGCAGCTGCTGGTGCTGCGGCTGTTCATCGGCATCGCGATCGGCGCCGACTACCCCATCGCCTCGGCCCTCACCACCGAGCTGGTGCCGCGCCGGATGCGTGGCCCCGCCCTGTCCGGGCTGGTCCTGGCCTGGTGGGTCGGCTACGGGGTCAGCTACTGGGCCGGATGGCTGCTGCTGGGCACCGGCGACGACGCATGGCGCTGGATGCTCGCCTCCGGCGCGGTCCCCGCCGTGCTCTTCCTCCTGCTGCGGGCGGGCGTCCCCGAGTCGCCGCGCTGGCTGGCCTCGCGGGGGCGGGTGGAGGAGGCCAGGGAGGTCGTACGCCGCCACCTCGGCCAGGAGGTCAGCGCCGAGGAACTGCTCGTCGAATCGCGTCCGGACCGGCGCGGCGGCTCCGGCCTGGGCAATCTCGCGGAGATGTTCCGCCGCGGCTACGGGATCCCCGCGCTGTTCTGCTCGCTGTTCTGGATCTGCCAGGTGGCGCCGGCCTTCGCGGTGCGGTCCTTCCAGCCGCAGATGCTGGAGTCCTTCGGGGTGACCGGCACCTTCGGCGCCAGCGCGCTGATCACCACGATCGCGGTCGCCGGAACGGGCCTCGGACTGCTGGTGGTCAACCGCATCGGCCGGCGTCCGCTGCTCATCGGCAGCTTCCTGTGCATCAACATCTCCCTGATCGCGCTCACCGTGCTGCCCCTGCACTACGCGGCCCTGGTGGTGGCGCTCTTCGCCGCCTTCCAGTTCTTCGAGGCCGCGGGCAGCGGACTGCAGTTCGTCTATCCCAGCGAGCTGTTCCCCACCGATCTGCGGGCCACCGGCGTCGGGGTCGCCACCGCCATGAGCCGGGTGGGCTCCGCCTCCAGCACCTTCCTGCTCCCGATGGCCACCGCCGACTTCGGAGTGCGCGGCACCCTCGCCATCGGGGTGGCGATCACCCTCATCGGCCTGGTGGTCTCCGTCCTCCTCGCCCCCGAGACCAAGAACCTCGGCCTGGCCGAAGCCAGCAGCCGCGCCTGACACACCAGCACACCGCGGCCTGACGCACCGTCAAAAATCTGACATCGCCCCCCTGGAAAGGACGCGCCCATGCGCAAGCTGGTCTCCTTCGACTGCTACCGCACACTCATCAACTTCGACACCCGCACCGCCACCCACGAGATCGTCAAGGACCGGCTCGCCGAGCTCGGCGTCGACCCCGAGCAGTTCCACCACGACGCGTATGTGATGCGCTTCCAGGGCGTCCTGGACGAATACCTGCCCTACCGGGAGATCGTCCGCCGCACCCTGCGCAACGTCATGACGCTGCACGGCCTGGAGTACCGGGACGAGGACGGCGAGGCGCTGATCGAGGCCATCAAGAAGTTCACCCCCTTCCGCGAGGTCCCCGACGCGCTGCGCCGCCTCAAGGGCGAATACGACATCGCCATCCTCTCCAACAGCGAGGACGACCTGATCGCCTACGCCGTCGAGGCGCTCGGCGTGGACTTCGACCATGTGCTCACCGCCGAGCAGGCCGGTGCCTACAAGCCACTCCCGCAGGCGTTCGAGTACCTCATGAAGGCCACCGGCCGCGGCCCCGGGGACATCATCCACACCGCCCAGGGGTGGGAATACGACATCATGCCGACCAAGCGCTACCCGGGCATGCGGCGGATCTGGGTGAACCGCTACGGCTTCCCCGGCTCGCCCGCCTTCCAGCCGTACGAGGAGATCAAGGACCTGTCCGAGCTGCCCGGACTGCTCGGGGTCTGACCCTCGCCCCGGCCACTTCCGCCACCGCCCACCCCGCGAAGGGAATCCATGACCGCCACCACGGCCGGCCGCCCGGCGCCGGTCAACGGCCGCGTCGCCCACTGGTTCGCCGAACTCCCCACCCCGCGCCCGGCGTTGCCCGGCGACCGCGACGCGGATGTGTGCGTCGTCGGCGCCGGACTGACCGGGCTGTGGACCGCGTACTACCTCAAACACGCCGACCCCGGGCTCCGGATCACCGTCCTGGAGGCCGAGTTCGCCGGATTCGGCGCCTCCGGCCGCAACGGCGGCTGGGCCTCCGGGCTGATCCCCGGCGCCCGCGACCGGATGGCCAGGGCCTACGGCAGGCCCGCGGTCCTGGACTGGCAGCGGGCCATGAACGAGGCGGTGGACGAGGTGATCGACGTTGCCGCCCGCGAGGGCATCGACGCCGGCATCGTCAAGGGCGGCACCCTGCGCGTCGCCCGCACCCCCGCCCAGGCCACCCGGCTGCGCCACAAGGTCGAACAGGACCATGAGTGGGGGGTGGCCGACTCGGTGCTGCTCACCCCCGCCGAATCCGCGGGGCGCATCCGCGTCGACGGGGTCACCGCCGCCGCCTTCACCCCGCACTGCGCCCGGCTGCAGCCCGCCGCCCTGGTCCGCGGCCTCGCCGACACCGTCGAACGGCTCGGGGTCACCATCCATGAGAAGTCCCCGGTCACCGCCATCGAACCGGGCCGTGCGATCACCGCGCACGGCACCGTCCGGGCCCCCGTCGTCCTCCGGGCCACCGAGGGGTTCACCGCGTCCCTCAAGGGGCTGCGGCGGGCCTGGCTGCCCATGAACAGCTCCATGATCGTCACCGAGCCGCTGCCCGTCCGGATCTGGCGGGAGATCGGCTGGGAGGGCCGGGAGACCCTCGGGGACACCGCCCACGGCCATATGTACGCCCAGCGCACCGCGGACGACCGGATCGCGATCGGCGGCCGCGGGGTGCCGTACCGCTTCGGCTCGCGCACCGACCACCAGGGGCGGGTCGGCGAGCGCACGATCGGCGAGCTCGTCCGGACCCTGGAGCGGATGCTGCCGCAGACGGCCGGGGCCCGGGTGGACCACGCCTGGTGCGGGGTGCTGGCCGTGCCCCGCGACTGGTCCGCCACGGTCGGCCTGGACCGGGCCACCGGGCTCGGCTGGGCCGGCGGATACGTCGGCCACGGCGTCACCTCCACCAACCTGGCCGCCCGCACCCTCACCGATCTGGTCCTGGAGCGCGACACCCGGCTCACCCGGCTGCCGTGGACCGGCCACGCCCCGGGCACCTGGGAGCCCGAGCCGTTCCGCTGGCTGGGGGTGCGCGGCCTGTATGTCGCCTACCGCCTCGCCGACCGCCATGAGGCGGGCGGACGTGTCCGTACCTCACCCATCGCCACCATCGCCGACCTCATCGCACGCCGTCCGTGAGACCGCACGCCGCCGCGTCCGGGCCCGTTCGACGGCCCTGGGCGCGGTGGCCCGGCTCTGCGATGATGAGCGGTATCCGGAGGGAGTCCGTCCAGATGCCGTTGCTCACGGTTGCCGACGTCCTGCGTCTTCCCGTCATCGTCGGGGGACTTCCCCGTGTCATGGCCGGCGAGGGGCAGCTGGCCCGTGCGGTCCGCTGGGTGCATGTCACCGAGCTGCTCGACCCCGCCTCGTTCCTCGAGGGCGGAGAGCTCGTACTGACCACCGGCATGCCCCAGCCCAACGACCCCAGCCGGCTGCGCGGCTATGTGGACCAGCTGGCCGACATCGGCGCCGCGGGGCTCGTGGTGGAGCTCGGCCGCCGCTACCAGCAGGTGCCACCGGACCTGGTGGCCGCCTGCCGCGCCCGGGACCTGCCGCTGATCGTCCTGTCCCGCGGCATCCGCTTCATCGAGGTGACCCAGACCGTCCACGCGCTGATCCTGGACGCGCAGGGCGAGCTGCTGCGCCGCTCCCAGCAGGTCCACGAGATCTTCACCGCGCTGACGCTGCGCAACGCGGAGCCGAAGGAGCTGGTCCGCGCCGCCGCCGAGCTGATGGGCCGCCCGGTGGTCCTGGAGAACCTGCTGCACCACGCGGTCGTCTCCTGTACGGCCGGTGGCACGGCCGGCAAAGTCCTGGAGGCGTGGCCGCGCCGCTCCCGTGCCACGCCGACCCCCGACACCGCGGGGGCCAGCGGACCCGAGGACTGGCTGGTGGCCCCCGTCGAACACAACGGCAGGCGCTGGGGGCGGCTGGTGGCAGTGCCGGACGCGTCCGCCCCCACGGCCGACCCGGAACACACCATGATCCTCAGGCGCGCCGCCACCGCCCTCACCCTGGCCCGGCTGACCGGCCACACCCAGTGGGACCGCCAGGCCCACACGTGCGCGCTGCTGGAACTGCTGCGCTGGAGCTACCGCGGCCGCACCGAGGCGCGTATCCGCATCGAGGCCCTGGGCATACCCGTCGTCGGCCACCGCCTCATCGCCCTCGCCATCGGCCACCACGGCGCCACCGCCGACGAGACGGGCCTGGACGACCGGCTCGCCGACACGCTGCGGGACTCCGGCATCCGGGCCCTGGTGGGGCGGCTCTCCCCGGACCGTACCGGGGTGCTGCTCGCCCTGGCCCGGGCCAGCGCATGGCAGCCGGTGGTGGAGCGGGTCAGCCGGCTCACCGAGGAGACACTCGGCGAGCCGGGGGTGGTGGCGGTCGGTCCGGGAGTGACGGAGATAGACCAGGTGGCACGGGCGTTCCGGGAGGCCGAGGAGGTCGTCGACGCCATCGGCCCCGGCACCCCGCACCGGCCGTTCCATGTGCCCTCCGACGTCGGACTGCCCGAGCTGCTGTACGCGCTCCGCGACGACATCCGTGTGCAGAAGTACGTCGAGCACCAGCTGGGCAGGCTGATCGAGTACGACGAGCGGCATGCGGGCGATCTGCTGAGCACGCTGCGCCACTACCTCGCCGCGGGCAACAAGTCCATCGCCGCCAAACAGATCGGCCTCTCCCGCCAGGCGTTCTACCAGCGGCTGCACACCATCGAACGGCTCCTCGGCCGCGATCTGGAGTCCGGTGTGCAGCGCACCCAGCTCCACGTCGCCGTCACCGCCCTGGACACGCTGACGGCGGCCGGCGCGGGAGGATGGGACGCATGACATCCGAGACCGGCTATCTGCTGGACAACCGGCAGCGCGAGGCCGGGCGGCGCTTCGACGCGCTGGCCGAGCTCTTCGACCCGTGGACCCTCGACCACCTCGACCGGCTCGGTCTGGCCCCCGGCTGGCGCTGCTGGGAGGTGGGCGCGGGCGGCCCCTCGGTGCCCACCGCCCTCGCGGAGCGGACCGGGCCCACCGGACAGGTGCTGGTGACCGACATCGACACCTCCTGGCTGACGGAGCTGTCCGGCCCGGCCGCCGCCCCGATCGAGGTGCGCCGCCACGACGTGGCGAGCGATGAGCCACCGGGCGACGGCTTCGACCTCGTCCACGCCCGGCTGGTGCTGGTGCATCTGCCCGACCGGGCCGAGGCGCTGCGGCGGATGGCCGAGGCGGTCCGGCCGGGCGGATGGCTGGTGGTGGAGGACGCCGACCCGGCGCTCCAGCCGCTCGCCTGCCCCGATGAGCGCGGCCCGGCCGAGGAGCTGGCCAACCGGATCCGCCGCGGATTCCGCGCGCTGCTCGCCGAGCGCGGTGTGGACCTCGCCTTCGGCCGCACCCTGCCCGCCCTGCTGCGCGGCGCCGGGCTGCACGACGTACGCGCCGAGGGCTGCTTCCCGCTGACCTCCCCGGCGTGCCGGGAGCTGGAGGCGGCCACCGTGCGTCAGCTGCGCGGGCGGCTGGTGGCGGGCGATCTGGCCACCGAGGAGGAGATCGAGCGCCACCTGGACCATCTGCGCGGCGAGGGGATGGACGTCACCACCGCCCCGCTCATCACCTGCTGGGGCCGGCGCCCGCACTGAGCGGGCGGCGGGGCCGGGGTGCTCACCCCCACTGCACGGATGGCAGCGCCGGGGTCCTCAGCCGAGGCTCAGTCGAGCAGACCGAGCTGGCCCGCGGCCCGGATCGCCAGCCAGACCTCGGCGAACGCACCGGTGCTGGACAGATCCCGGCCGGTCAGCTCGCTGAAGCGGCGCAGCCGGTAGGCGAGGGTATTGGGGTGCACATGGAGCGCCGCGGCCGCCTCGTCCGTACGGCGGTCACGCTCCATCCAGGTGCGCACCGACGGCAGCAGCCGTGAGCCATGCCCCGCGTCGTAGCGCTGCGCCTCGCCCAGCACATGCTCGACCAGGTCGGTGAGGGCTGCCGGATCGTCGGGCAGCCAGCGACCGGTGACATCGTCGCCGTACCGTACGAGCGCCCGGCCGGACGCGACGGCGTGGGAGGCCGCCCACAGCGCCTCGCGCTGGGCGATCCGCAGCGGGGTGCCCGGGCTGAACGGGCGGCTCATCCCGGCGGCCACGCCGGACAGCGACTCGACCGCCTCACCCAGGCCGGGCGAGCCGAGCAGATAGCGGTCCTCGCCGCGCTTGAGCAGCAGACACGGCTGATCCTCCAGCGCGCGCAGCACGGCGTCCTCGGTGACCCCCCGGACCACCGCCAGCACGGTCTCGCCCTCGATGGAGTGGCGCAGCAGATGGCGCCGCGCCACCGCGGGTTCGAGCGCGCCCTGCAGCAGCTCGGCGAGGATCTCCGCCCCCTCGCGGCGCAGCGTCTCCCGTTCGGTGCGGACCATGGCCACCTGGAGGGCGGCCACCGTGGCGATGTGCTGCACCACGGCGAGCCCCGCCGGGCGGGCGCCCTCCCGTTCGAAGGCGATGAGGAAACCCGCCGGGCCACCGGGGGAGGGGACCGGGAGGGCGAAGCCGCCGGGGATGGTGGGCGGGGCGTCCGCCGAGCCGGGGATCACCGAGGTGTCGGGCGCGGGCACACCGGGCAGCAGCGGCCGGCCCTGCGGGGTGCACAGGTAGATGTCGTAGCCGGACAGCTTCTCCAGCCGGCCGAAGAGCGTCGCGGTGTCCAGATTCTCCGAGGTCAGCCAGCGCAGCGCGCCGAACACCTGGAGCTGGGCGCCCAGCCGGTGGCGGGCGTCCTCCTGGACGGCGGCGGCCACTTCCTGCGCCACCGCCATGAACGGCACGGCCAGCGGGATCTCCAGGACCGGCATCCCCCGCTCCTCGGCGGCGTCGAAGAACGCCCGGCGCAGCGGGGGCATCCGCAGCTGGGCGGAGACGGCCAGGGCGGCCACCCCGGCGTCGTCCAGCCGCTCCAGATAGCCGCGCTGTCCGGCCGCCGAGCGGGGCATCGCTATCCCCGTCGTCATGATCATTTCGGAGCCGAGCAGCCAGGGCGTGGGGTCGTCCAGCTCGCTCACATGGGCCCAGGACACCGAGCGGTGCAGCCCGGCGCCACCCGCGATCAGACGTAGCTGGAGGGCCGGATACGACAGCAGATCGTCGACCGTCACACCCTGCTCTTTGTCGTTCACCACAAATTGAGCCTAACTCTTTGTCTCAGCAACGATTGTCGCGCGGTTCCTCCGCTGTGCAGACTCGCCCGACCGGACCCCACCGGCGCACATGAAGAAGGGACTGCGAGAACCATGACCGAACCCCGAGGACCCGTCGACTCCTCCCGGGTCCCGCGCTTCGCCGGCCCGGCCACCTTCGCCAGGCTGCCCCGCCTCGACGAGGTGTCCGGCGCCGATGTGGCCGTGGTGGGTGTCCCGTTCGACGGCGGTGTCTCCTACCGCCCCGGCGCCCGCTTCGGGCCCGCCGCGGTGCGCGAGGCCAGCCGGCTGCTGCGCCCCTACCACCCGGGCCTCGACGTGTCGCCGTTCGCCACCCAGCAGGTGGCCGACGCCGGTGACATCGCCGTCAACCCCTTCGACATCGGCGAGGCCATCGAGACCATCCAGGACGCCGCGAACGGCCTGCAGGCCGACGGCACCCGCCTGGTCACCATCGGCGGCGACCACACCATCGCGCTCCCGCTGCTGCGCGCCGCCGCACGGCGGCACGGCCCGGTGGCGGTGCTCCACTTCGACGCCCACCTGGACACCTGGGACACCTACTTCGGCGCCGAGCACACCCACGGCACCCCGTTCCGCCGGGCCGTGGAGGAGGGCGTCGTCGACACCTCCGCCCTCTCGCACGTCGGCACCCGCGGCCCGCTGTACGGCAAGCAGGACCTCACCGAGGACGAGAAGCTGGGCTTCGGCATCGTCACCTCCGCCGATGTCTACCGGCGCGGCGCCGACGAGGTGGCCGACCAGCTGCGCCAGCGCATCGGCGACCGGCCGCTGTACATCTCCATCGACATCGACTGCCTCGACCCGGCCCACGCCCCCGGCACCGGCACCCCGGAGGCGGGCGGCCTGACCTCGCGCGAGCTCCTGGAGATCCTGCGCGGACTGGCCGGATGCCGACTGGTGGGCGCCGATGTGGTGGAGGTGGCGCCCGCCTACGACCACGCCGAGATCACCTCGGTCGCGGCCTCCCACGTGGCCTACGACCTGATCAGCCTGCTCGCGTTGCAGGGGAAGCGGGAGACAGCGGATGAGTGATTCCCCGGCACTGACCGAGGTCGAGAGCTACGGGGTCGAGCGCATCCCCGACGCGGACCGCAGCGCGACCCCCTTCGACCTGTTCCGCGTGGCGTTCGGTGGCGCCAACACCTTCGCCACCTGTGTGCTCGGCGCCTTTCCGATTCTCTTCGGGCTCTCCTTCTGGCAGGGCCTGGCGGCCACCGTGCTCGGCGTGGTGGGCGGCTCCCTGATCCTCGCCCCGCTCGCCGTGTTCGGCCCGTGCAACGGCACCAACAACGCGGTCTCCTCCTCGGCACACCTGGGGGTGCACGGGCGGATCGTCGGCTCCTTCCTGTCGCTGCTCACCGCCATCGCGTTCTTCTCCATCTCGGTGTGGTCCTCCGGCGACGCGCTGGTCGGCGGCGCCCACCGGCTGATGGGCGTGGAACAGAACGACGGCGTGTTCGCCCTCGCGTACGGCGTCTTCGGGCTGCTGGTGCTGACGGTGTGCGTGTACGGCTTCCGGTTCATGCTCTTCGTCAACAAGATCGCGGTGGTGGCGGCCTCGACGCTGTTCGTCCTCGGCTTCTTCGCCTTCGTGGGGGACTTCGACCCCGGCTACCAGGGCTCGTTCCCCTCGGCGTCCACGGCCGGATTCTGGCCCGCCTTCATCGGCTCGGCGCTGATCGTGCTGTCCAACCCGGTGTCCTTCGGGGCCTTCCTCGGCGACTGGGCGCGCTACATCCCCGCCGACACCCCCCGCCGGAAGGTCGTCACGGCGGCGTTCGCCTCGCAGATCGCCACCCTCCTGCCGTTCTTCTTCGGCCTGGCCACCGCCTCGATCATCGCCAAGAAGGCCGCGCCGTACATGGACGCGAGCGCACCGAACTACGTCGGCGGACTGCTGGCCATCTCGCCCGGCTGGTACTTCCTGCCGGTGTGCCTGCTCGCGCTCATCGGCGGCCTGTCCACCGGCACCACCTCGCTCTACGGCACCGGCCTGGACTTCTCCAGCGTGTTCACCCGGTTCAGCCGGGTGCAGGCCACGCTGTTCGTCGGGGTGCTCTCGATCGGGTTCATCTTCCTCGGCCGGTTCGCCGCCAATCTGTCCCAGTCCATCTCCACCTTCGCGACGCTGATCATCACCTGCACCGCCCCGTGGATGATCATCATGGTGCTCGGCTATGTGACCCGGCGCGGCTGGTACGACCCCGATTCGCTCCAGGTGTTCAACCGGCGCCAGCGCGGCGGCCGTTACTGGTTCCACCACGGCTGGAACTGGCGTGGCATGGGCGCCTGGCTGACCGCGGCGGTGCTCGCCCTGATGTTCGTCAACGTCCCCGGGCAGTACGTCGGCCCGCTCGGCGATCTGGCCGACGGCGCGGACATCTCGCTGCCGGTCGGCCTCGCCACCGCCGCGCTGCTCTACCTGACCATGCTGTGGATCTTCCCCGAGCCGCGCGAGGTGTACGGGCCCCAGGGGCCGCGGCTGGTCCGCGCCTCGGACGCGCCCGTGCCGCCGATCACCACGGAGGGCGGCGCGCCGGTGGCCGCGGTGGCGGAAGGGGTGTGAGGCAGCCGTGCGCCTGATCGATCTGTCCGTACCCGTAGCCACCGGAATGCCGGTCTACCCCGGCGATCCGCGGGTGGCCATCGCCCCGGCGCTCAGCGTCGCCGCCGACGGGGTCAACGTCCTGCACCTGGACATGGGGTCGCAGTCCGGCACCCATGTCGACGCCCCGTTCCACATCGACGACGCGCTGCCCACCCTGGACCAGCTGCCGCTGGAGCGCTTCTGGGGCCGGGCCGTGGTGGTGGACGTCCGTGGCGCGGAGCCCCGGGCCCCGCTCGGGCCGTCCCTGTTCGAGGCGTCCTGGTCCGAGAGCCGCCCGCGGGCCGGAGACATCCTGCTCGTGGCCACCGGCTGGTCGCGGCACTGGGGCGGCGAGGACTACCTCGCCCATCCGTATCTGACCCCGGAGGCCGCCGAACTCCTGGTGGCCGCCGGGATCCGCACCGTCGGCATCGACGCGCTGAGCGTCGATCCCACCCCCGCCGACGACTTCCCCGCCCACCGGATCCTGTGCGGCGCCCACGCCGTCATCGCCGAGAACCTCACCGGCCTCGACCCCCTGCTCGACGCGCAGACGGCGGGAGAGCCCATCGAGGTCTCCCTGCTGCCGCTGCGGCTCCCCGCGGCCGACGGCGCCCCCGTGCGGGCCGTGGCCCGCGTCGGCTGAACCATCCACGCAAGGAGCACCACCCCATGAACGACGAGGTTCTGCAGGCCGCCGACGCCGTGGTGGCGGCGTTCGGCGAAGGCCGCCTCGACGACTACTTCGCGGCGTTCGCGCCCGACGCCACGTTCGTCTTCCACACGACCTCCGAACGGCTCAACTCCACCGCGGAGTACCGGGCGCTGTGGGACCGCTGGGTCGCGGAGGACGGCTTCCGCGTCCTGGCCTGCGCCTCCACCGACCGGCTGGTCCAACTCCTCGGTGACACAGCGGTCTTCACCCACCTGGTGAAGACGACGGTGAGGACCACGGCCGGTGAGGAGACCACCCACGAGCGCGAGACCATCGTCTTCCGCCGTCAGACCCACGGCCACTGGCTGGCCGTGCACGAACATCTCTCCGCAGCACCCGGCACGAGCATGGAGACGGAACGATGAGCGAGCTTCTCGTCCTGCGCAACCACATCGACGGCGCCTACACCGACGCGGCCGACGGCCGCCGCCTGGAGGTCACCGACCCCGTCACGGGCGAGGTGTACGCGTCCTCGCCCCTGTCGGGCGCCGCCGACGTCGACGCCGCGATGGCCGCCGCCGCGGCGGCCTTCCCCATCTGGCGCGAGGCCACCCCGTCCACCCGGCAGAAGCTGCTGCTGCGGATCGCGGACGCGGTCGAGGCCCGGGCGGAGGAGATCGCGGACGCGGAGTGCCGCAACACCGGAAAGCCGCGCGCCCTCACCCTCACCGAGGAGATCGCCCCGATCGTCGACCAGATCCGGTTCTTCGCCGGTGCCGCCCGGATGCTGGAGGGCCGGTCGGCGGGCGAGTACATGGAGGGCCTGACCTCGATCGTCCGGCGCGAGCCGATCGGGGTGTGCGCGCAGGTCGCGCCGTGGAACTACCCGCTGATGATGGGCGTGTGGAAGTTCGCCCCGGCCCTCGCCGCGGGCAACACCGTCGTCCTCAAGCCGTCGGACACCACCCCCGCCTCGACCGTGCTGCTCGCGGGCGTCATCGGCGACATCCTGAAGGAGATGGGCCTTCCGGCCGGTATCTTCAACGTGGTGTGCGGCGACCGCGAGACCGGCCGGCTGATGGTCGAGCATCCCACCCCGGCGATGGCGGCCATCACCGGCTCGGTGCGCGCGGGCATGCAGGTCGCCGCGTCGGCCTCCAAGGACATCAAGCGGGTCCATCTGGAACTGGGCGGCAAGGCCCCGGCGGTGGTCTTCGAGGACGCCGATATCGCGGAGGCCGTGGAGGGCATCTCCCTCGCCGGATTCTTCAACGCCGGACAGGACTGCACCGCGGCCACCCGGGTGCTGGTCCACGAGTCGGTCCACGACGCGTTCGTGAGCGCGCTCGCCAAGGCCGCCGCCGCGACCAGGACGGGCGGGTCCATCGACGACGAGGAGGTGCTGTACGGGCCGTTGAACAACGCGGGCCAACTCGCCCAGGTCTCCGGCTTCATCGAGCGGCTCCCCGCCCACGCCACCGTCGAGACGGGCGGCCACCGGGTCGGCGACAAGGGCTTCTTCTACGCGCCCACCGTGGTCTCCGGGCTCGAGCAGGACGACGAGATCATCCAGAACGAGGTCTTCGGCCCGGTCATCACCGTCCAGCCCTTCCGCGACGAGGCCCAGGCCGTCGCGTACGCCAATGGCGTGGATTACGCGCTGGCCTCCTCGGTGTGGACCAAGGACCACGCCCGCGCGATGCGGATGTCCAAGGCCCTGGACTTCGGCTGCGTATGGATCAACACCCATATGATCCTCGCCGCCGAGATGCCGCACGGCGGCTACAAGAAGTCCGGCTACGGCAAGGACCTCTCCGCCTACGGCTTCGAGGACTACACCCGCGTCAAGCACGTCATGACGGCCCTCTGACGTTCGCCGCTCCTCCGGCCCTCATCACCGCGCCACCGCGCCGCACGGTTCCGGCGCGGTGACGAGGGGAAGGCGGCCGAGCCCCGAGCGGGCCGAACGAGGCTTCCGCGACGGCTCGTTCACACCCGGGTGGTCGGCACGACCGGCCCGGCTAGCCTGTGCGATATGAGCGAGATGACACTGCGCCGGGCCCATGTCTCCGACCACGGCACCATCGTCGAGTGCGTGCGGAGCTGGTGGGGCGACTCCCGCACCCCCGAGCAGGCGCGCGAGCTGTCCCTGCTGGTGCCCAGGCTGTTTCTGCAGTTCTTCGCCGGCACCAGCCTGGCGCTGGAGGACAGGGCCGGGCTCAGGGCGTTCCTCGTGGGCTTCCACGCCGCGGACAACGACCACGAGGCGTACATCCACTTCGTCGGAGTCGACCCCCAACTGCGCGGACAGGGTGTGGGCGCCAGGCTCTACACGGCCTTCTTCCAGCGCGCCGCCGAGGCGGGCCGCCGGGAGGTGCGCGCCATCACCTCGCCCGCGAACACCGGGTCCGTGGCCTTCCACCGGGCCATGGGGTTCACCGTCGAACCGGGCGACCAGGAGGTCGGCGGCGTTCCCGTGCACAGCGACTACGACGGCCCCGGGCAGCACCGGGTCTGCTTCCACCGGCGGATCGCCGTGCGGCCGTAGCGGACGCGGGGGCTGGACGGACGAGAGGGGTTGACGGTGGGGGAGTGGTGCCCTACACCCGATATGGGAGCGCTCCCATTGGCTCCCGGCTCCACGGCGTATGGCAACGGGGTCGGCCGCACGGGCGGCATGAGCCGTGAGCCGCCCCCTCCACCGTCACAGTCCAGGAAGGACAGTCGCATGAACCACGCCCCCGTGTCCGCGGGAACCACGCACATACCCGGACGCCGCCGAAGGACACCGAGGTCGATGGCCGCGGCGTTACTCGGCGGCGTACTGCCGCTGCTCGCCTCACTGTTCCTGCTGGCCCCGACCCCCGCGGCCGCGGCCTCGCTCACCGAGGTCACCGGCTTCGGCACCAACCCCAGCAACCTCCGCATGTACGAATACGTGCCCAACAACGTCGCGGCACGGCCCGCCGTCCTCGTGGCGGTGCACTACTGCACGGGCTCGGGGCCCGCGTTCTACTCCGGCACCGAGTTCGCCTCCCTGGCGGACCGTTACGGCTTCATCGTCATCTATCCCTCCGCCACCAGAAGCGGCGCCTGCTTCGACGTCTCCTCCCCGCAGGCACTGCGCCACGACGGCGGCAGCGACCCGGTGGGCATCGTGTCGATGGTGCGTTACGCCCAGCAGCGCCACAACGCCGACCCCAACCGCGTCTATGTCACCGGCGCCTCATCGGGTGCCATGATGACCAACGTCCTGCTGGGCGACTACCCGGATGTGTTCAAGGCGGGCGCGGCGTTCGCGGGCGTGCCCTTCGGCTGCTTCGCCACCACCGACGGATCCGGCTGGAACAGCGCCTGCGCCAACGGCACCATCACCAAGACACCGCAGGCGTGGGGCGATCTCGCGCGCGGGGCCTACCCCGGTTACCAGGGCGCCCGGCCGAGGATGCAGCTGTGGCACGGCACCGAGGACGGCACCCTGCGCTATCCGAACTTCGGCGAGGAGATCAAGCAGTGGACCAACGTGCTCGGGGTGAGCCAGACCCCCGTCCTCACGGACCGTCCGCAGCCCACCTGGACCCGCACCCGCTACGGCGCCACGGGCAACCGGGCCCCCGTCGAGGCGATCAGCGTTCAGGGCACGGGACACTCCCTCCCCGCCGCCGGTATGGCCGCACGGGCCATCACCTTCTTCGGACTGGACGCCGGCTGACCGGCCGGGAGAAACGATGAGAAAGGCGCCAAGGGGTCGGCGAAACCGGCCCCTTGGCGGCCTTCGGCGGATGCGTGAACGGCCGGTGCCCGCGGCCGCGAAGCCACACTCCGCCCCTTCGCCCACCGTCCCTCCGGCGGCCGCCGGTGCCCTCGCGGTGTGGAGCCTGAGCTGGTGCTGTGCCGGGTCCGCGCCTATGTTTTCCCCCTCGGGAAGGGGAGCGCGTGGACCGGAACATCCGCACGATGGACGACGTCATGAGACTCCTGGACGGCCTCTTCGCACCGGAGGCCGACCGCTGGACGGCCGACGGTGCCTCGTGGTGGGACGGTTTCTACGCGGACCGCTCCAAGCCCGTTCCGTTCTTCGTGGCGAAGCCCGACGAGCATCTGGTGTCGTATCTGGACCGTGGCCTGGTGGCCCCGGGCCGGGCGCTCGACCTGGGGTGCGGCCCCGGCCGCAACGCCCTCCACCTCGCCTCCCGGGGCTTCACGGTGGACGCCGTGGACCTCTCGCCCACGGCCATCGCCTGGGCCACGGAACGCGCCCGCGACGCCGGAGCCGGGATCCGGTTCCACTGCGGCGACGCCTTCGCGCTCACCGCGGATGAGCTTGCCGGGCCGTACGACCTGATCTGCGACTCCGGCTGTTTCCACCATCTGCCACCGCACCGCCGGGTCAGCTACCTCGCCCTCATCGCGCGTGCCCTGGCCCCCGGTGGCCATCTCGCCCTCAGTTGCTTCGCGGCGGGCGCGATGGGCTCCGAACTCCCCGACGCGGCCTTCTACCGCCGGTCCGCGCTCCACGGTGGCCTCGCCTACACACCCGAGTCGCTGCGCTGGATCTTCTCCGAGCTGACCGAGATCGAGCTGCGCCGCATGCACGACGAACCGTCCCACTCCCCGCTCTTCGGGGAGCCGTTCCTGTGGGCGGCCCTCTTCCGCCGCGCCACTGAGGCCGAAGCGCCGTGGTCCGAGGGATGGTCGGGCTCGTTGGCGGGACGGCAACGCGATGACGGTCACCGCGCCGCGGGCCCGGACACTGACACATCGGCCGAGGAGGTGCCGGTGTAGCCGGCGTTCCACCGCTGGTCGTTCCGGTCCTCGGCCGAGCGCAGCTCGACCTGGCTGTCGGCCTCGTCGTCGTCCGGGGTGATGGCGAAGTCCGGTGCGATATGAGGGCGTATCAACCCCTGGCGGTCGACCGCGAACCGCAGGTTCTCGCCGTTGTCGCCGTCGGCGGAGGAGCACGGCCAGATGCCGACGCCCCGGTCGGTGTCCCCGCGCGAGTCCAGGCAGAAGTCGGGGTCGGCCTCCGTGTGCAGCAGCCCCTCGGAGTCCAGCCGCCACCGCTGGGTGTCGGTCCCGGCGCACGGGGCCAGGACGGCGTCCGTGCGCTTCTCCAGCCGCTGGTCGCGGATGTCCAGACAGAGCCCGGAATCGGCGTTGATCACCAACGTGTAGGTGCCACCCGGAATCGGGGCGCCGGACGGCGGGGCGGTGCTCGGGGGAGGTGTGGTGGGGGCGGTCGTGGGCGGTTCGGTCATGCCACCGGGGTTCGGCGGGCGCTGTGGCCGCTTCGTCGGAGCCGGCGGTTCCGTCGTCGGCTGAGCCGAAGGGGTGGCGGTGGCGGACACGGGCGGAGGTGTGTTCGTGCCACCGGCCGGGGTCATGTCGTCTCCGCCGGACACCAGGACGGCCACCGTGGCGGCCACCGCCGCCACGGCCGCCACCGCGATCAGCGCCGTGGTCGCGGGCGGCCGGGAGCCCGTCCAGGCCGGCCGGCGCCACCGCCCCGCGGATCCACCGTCCATCGGCGCGTTCGCCGCGTTCGGCGCGATGCCGGCGCCCCCAGCCACTCCCGCGGCCATCGCATCCCCCGCGGTCTCGGCGGGGGGATGCGGCGTCGGGGGAGCGGGGGCCAGGGGCGGGTCCGGCTGCCGCGGCCCCGCATGCGACGGTGTCGCCGATCCCACCGAGGGCAGACCGTCGACGGGTCCCGCCGTGACATAGGCCGCCCCGCCCCACCCCAGGAGGCCGTCGGCGATCACGGTCCGGGGATCCTCGTCCAGCCGGATCAGGTCGCCGTACACCCCGGCGCAAGAGGGGCAGGCGGACAGATGGCGGTCCAGGTCGTCGCAGCGCCGGGGGTTGTCCGGCCGTACCGCCGCCTCGATGAGGCCCCGAAAGCCCTGGCAGGTCTGCTCGCCGCCACGCTCCAGATGGGTCCGCAGCCACGCCTCGCGCAGGGCGTCCCGTGCCGTCTCCCGGAGGGTGGGGACGGTGTGCGGCGCCAGCCCCGCGAAGGTGGCCACCGCCGTGTCGGGATCCTCGTCCACCACGCTGTACCACAGGACATCACGGGTGCGTGCCGAGAGGCTGAGGAAGCCACCGAGGATGGCCGAACGCTCTTGCGGCCTCCGGCGTCCGGCCTCGCCGTCCGCGGTGATACCGGAGCGGCCGAGCCACTCGGCGAACGGGGGATCGAGCCTCTCCGCCCGGTTGCCCTCCGCCCAGGTGGCGGCCACCCGCTGGACGAGCAGCAGCAGATGGTGCCGCCACGGTCCCCAGGGGTCGATACCGCGACAGGTCTCCTGCGCGGCGAGGCCGAAGGACAGATCGGCGAGCTGGTCGGCGTCGGCCCGGGTCCTGGCGCAGAGCCGGGCGTAGGACAGCACCGCCGGCAGGTGGCGCTCCCGCAGCTGCTGGGTGGCGGGGAGTGCGGTGGGCGCCCCGGAGCGGATGCGCTCGGTGAGTTCCGCGTCGGACAGCTGGGCGTACGGCCGCTGCCCGGCGGTGGCATCGGGCTCGGTTCCGTGCTGGTCGGTCACCCTCGCGACTCCTCGCGTCACCGGCAGTGAGACGAGTGCCCATAGTGGTGGAGCGCGTGGGTGCCGGTAAAGCCATTCGGCAGGAACTGCCTTGAGACGACAATTAATTACGGTCCGTGGTGAAGCGTCCGGCGAGTTCGCGCCCGAGTACCCCCGCTGCGGCACAGAGGGAAGGCGGCGGTGAAAGCGCGCCTCCGCCGTCAGTCGCCCGGCGGTCAGGTGCGGCTCGGGGGCGAAGTGGTCCGGCGGGGCGACCACGCTGGTACCGCTGCCGCGATCCGCCCCTCAGCGCCGCTCTCACTCACCGCGCCACGCGATGCTCTTGTCCAGCCATCCCGTGTAGGTGCCGTCCGGCAGCAGCCGGTTGAACGCGATGCGGTTGTCGTCGAGCCGTGCGAACACGAACACCGAATCGGCCTGGGAAGCCACCCCCACGGCGCCGTCGGTCGTGATGTCGCCGGGCACCCCCTCCCAACCGGTGAACGCCCCGTTCGCGCCGACCCGGTTGGAGTGCACGCGTCCTTCGGTGTCGGTGGCGAACACCAGCACCTCGTCTCCGCTGCTGACCGCCGAGGGCTGGGTGCCGCTCACGAGCTCACCGGGCACCTCTTCCCAGCCGGAGAACCCCTCGTCGGCGCCGCTCCGGTTGTACAGGACACGGCCGTCGTCGTCCCTGGCGAACACATAGAGGTCGTCCCCGACAGCCGCCCCCGTCGGAGCGGTCGGGCTGCGCATGGAGAACGTCTCCGCCATGGAGGCGGACCGCACCGTGCTGGGAAGGGGCCTGACGTCCTCCACCTCCCAGACGCCGTCGGACAGCGCGGACGGGGGGAACACGACCTCGACGCCCTCCCCCTCGTCGGTCTCCACGAGGTCCGTCTTCCGGTCGGCGATGGCCTCCGCGATCGCCTCGGCGGACTCGGTCATGATGGGGCCGGCGAGCGGGACGTTGAGCGCGGACGGCAAGATCAGGTCGTGGATGGTGGCCGCGGCGTCATCGGATTCCCTGATCTCCTGAATCTCGTCGTGCAGGAACTGAATGGCTATACCAGGGTCCTCGGTCGCTCTGATCGCACTCATACAACGCCTCATCGCAGGTCGAAGGCGGCCCGGAGACAATGCACCGGGCCCGTGGGGGACCGTCGGTCCACGGCTGTTTCCAGCATGGACTCGACGCCGCTCCGGCTCGCGGTGGACTCCGCCTTCCGGGTGGTGACGCGAGCGCCGGGCCACCCGGTGCGGAGGTCGGATGGCGTGGGCGTCGCCTACCGTTGGAGGCGGCCGGAGAACCAGGAAGGCGGGCATGATGACCAGCACACCGGACACCGTCCCGCTGCCCTCGGGGGAGCGGATCCCGCCGCTCGGCCAGGGCACCTGGCACATCGGTGACGACCCTCGGCGCCGCGCCGACGAGATCGCGGCGCTGCGGCATGGGCTCGACCTCGGGATGACGCTCGTGGACACGGCCGAGATGTACGGCAGCGGCGCTTCCGAGGAACTCGTCGGAGAGGCGATCGCCGACCGCCGTGACGAGGTCTTCCTGGTCAGCAAGGTGCTCCCCGGCCACGCCGACCGCAGCGGAACCATTGCGGCCTGTGAGGACAGCCTGCGGCGGCTCGGCACGGACCGGCTTGATCTGTACCTGCTGCACTGGCGGGGGCGGATCCCGCTGGAGGAGACCCTCGAAGCCTTCGCCGAACTGACCGACAGCGGCAAGATCCGCCACTGGGGTGTGAGCAACTTCGACGTCTCCGATATGACGGACCTCGTCTCCACCCCCGGTGGCGACGGTGTCGCCCTCGACCAGGTGCTCTACAACCTCACCAGGCGCGGTGTCGAGTACGACCTCATGCCCTGGTGCCACCGGCGCGACATCCCCCTGATGGCCTATTCGCCCATCGAGCAGGGACGCCTGCCGCGCTCCCGTGCGCTGGGGGAGGTCGCACGGGCCCATGGCGCGACGCCCGCGCAGGTGGCGCTGGCGTGGGTGCTCAGGCAGGGGGTGGCGGCGATCCCCAAGGCCGGGCGGGTCGACCATGTCGAGGAGAATCACGCCGCACTGGATCTGGAGCTCACCCCGGAGGACCTGGACGCTCTGGACCGCGCCTTCCCTCCGCCCACGGGGCCCGTGCCCCTCGAGGTCCTTTGAGCCCGGGGGCCTCGGAGGCTTTGGGCGCACCGGCTCCACATACACGGGTCGCGGGTCGTACGCGTCCGGGCCGTGGTGCGGGCGCGGCGGACCTCACGTATACGGGTCGTGGTAGCGCAGCAGCACCCCGACCCCGTCCTCCAGCGACAGCTCCTCACGCGGGACCGTGATCAGCTCGGCGCCGGTGCCCACCAGGGCCCGTACCACCACGGCCCCGGCGGGCTCCTGCCGTCCGGTGTGCACGCCGAAGGTGTGGAGGTCCGGCTCCGTCAGCGTGACGTGGGTGGGCTCGGGCCCCGCCCACAGCGACTCCGGAAGGTTCACAGGGCGGGTGAGCAGCAGGCAGTGGGCCTGGCCACGCTGCAGGGCGGTGAGGGCGGCGGACAGCCCTTCGGAGGTGTCCGGGTGCCGCGCGCGCTGTGCCATGTAGCGGTGGGTCAAGGTCCGGTCGTGTTCGTTCACCGTGGCACGCAGCGTGTCGTTCAGCTCCGCCTCCAACAGGGCCCGGCCGGGTCCGGCCACCGGTCGTCCGCTGTCGGGCACGGTGACGACGCGCTGCTGGGTGGACTCGGGCAGATGGTTGACCAGCACGCCGCGCAACCACACGTCCTCCGCCGCGCACCGCAACACGATCGTCTCGGCATCGGTCCAGCGGCGCAGATTCTCCAGCTCGTGGGCGACCGCGAAGGCGTTCGCCGGCCAGTCCCGGGCCGCGCCGATGTGGTTGTAGCGGGGCTCCGGTGCCACCCGGCTCATGGGCCACCGCCCGGCTTGGTAGTGCACCACCACATCCTCTTCCAGGTCGGTCTCCGCGAAAGCCCGGGAGAGGGCCACGGCCACGTAGGGGATGTCCGGGGCGTGTTGCAGCACCAGGGGCAGCACATCGGGGATCGAGGTGAAGCGGGCCGAATCGGCCGCAGGCGGCTCGGGGAGCTCCTCGGCCAGGCCGAGCCGTCCATGGGCGGCGAACAGGGCCTTTCCGTGCCGTCCGGACACCTCCCGGTCGCTGCCCACGGCGGTGTGCAGGGCGGAGAGGGTGGCGCTGTCCACGCCCTGGCCGGACAGCGCGTCGCGCAGGTGCCGCCAGCGCAGCTCGATCGCCTTCTCCGGATCCTCGATGTCGCGGGAGGTGTCCAGGTAGACGGCGGCCCATGGGCCGGGCCGCGCGTAGAGCGGGTCGAGAAACGACAACTTCATATGCGCTCCGTACCTTGTCGGGCGACCTGACGGGGCGGCCCGACACGAGCGGGTTTCCCTCTCGGACCGGATGAAACCGGTCGCCCATACCCCCGATCGACCCCCGCCCCCGCCACTGACCGCAACCAGCGACCTCACACCGCCGGGAGGAGAGTGATCCGGCGGTCCCTTGTCGGACCCCCGCGCTACCTTGCCGCCATGACGGAATTCGTACTGGTGGCGGGTGCGTGGCTGGGGTCGTGGGCATGGGACGGGGTGGTGCCGGAGCTGCGTGCCGCCGGACACGGCGTCCATGCGCTCACGCTGTCCGGGCTCGCCGAGAAGCAGGGTGTACAGGCCGGGCAGCAGACCCACGTCCAGGACATCGTCGGCGAGGTCGAGCGCCTCGAGCTGCGCGATGTGGTCCTGGTGGGGCACAGCTATTCGGGCATCCCGGTCGGTCAGGCCGCCGAGCGCATCGGCGACCGGCTGGCCCATGTGGTGTTCGTGGACTCCAACGTTCCGGCGGACGGTGAGTCGTTCCTGTCGGCATGGCCCGGTGGGCGGGCCATGGTGGAGGCGTCGATGGCCGCGAACGGCGGGTTCTGGGCGCCCCTGACCGAGGCCGATTGCCACGGCCAGGGGCTCACCGAGGAGCAGGTCGGGCGGCTCGTGGGCGGCGCCACGCCGCATCCGGGCGCCACGCTGTCGGAGCCGGCCGTCCTGGCGCGTCCGCTGGGCGGGCTGTCGGCCACGTACCTCAAGTGTCTGCTCGACGGCGCCGCGCCGGCCGACGACGTGGCCGAGCTGCTGAAGAGCGAGCACTGGCGGCTGGTCGAGATGGACACCGGCCATTGGCCGATGTTCTCCCAGCCGCGCGAGCTGGCCCGGATACTGCTCCGGTGTGCTGGGGCATCGTGACGCGGCACTACGTCTGACCGGGCCCCGGGCGGTGTTCGCCCGGGGCCCGGTCACCCGCGTCGTGCGGGGCGGGGGCCGCGTCGTGTGTGCTGCCGCGCCGCCGGTGCGGTCACTCGCAGCCGTACCGCCAGTTCCACCCCACGAAGGTGTGCCGCAGCTCCACATCGAAGCGGCAGCTCGCCGTTCCGTCGGCCTTCAACTGGACGAAGGAGTGGTGGGTGTTGTCGTACCAGTCGCCGGTCGGATCGAAGACACCCTGGTAGGCGAAGTCGGCGTGCGCCTCGGAGTTGACCTCGGCGCAGTCGGTGGCACAGTCGTCCTTCGCGGTCTGCGAGGCGAGCGACCAGCCGGCGTCCCACGGCTCGCGGTTCCACTCCTGGGTGGCCGTGGTGACGCGGCCGTTCGCCGTGTCCCACGAGGAGGCGGTGTACAGGCCCGTCATGCGGATGTTGCAGCAGTCGTACATCTCGTTCCAGCCACGCAGCTGATGCCCGGCGGCGGTCGCGGCGGTGGCGGTGCGGACCGAGCGGGTCGATGCCGGGCCGTGCTGGACGGAGACCGGTTCCGGCTTGCAGTCGGCGCCTATGGTGATCTGTCCCGAGACGGCCTGGCCGGGCGCCGGAACGGGAAGCTCGCCGGTCAGCCGGACACCGTCACAGGACTTCGGCGCCGGATCGGACTCCTGGGCCGTGGCCACCGTCGTACCACCCAGGAACGCCACCAGGGAGACGGCCGACACGGCCGCGATGCTCAACCGGCTCTTCACTTCTCACGCCCTTTGATCCGATGCGATCCGAAACGGGCGGCGCGCCTCCATAGGGTGCGCCGCCAGGTCACGCGGGTGATCGTAACGGCGGTCGTCCGCGGAAACGGGGGCGCGGGAAAGGTTGGCAGGAAGGTGGCAGCGCGACCCCGCCCGGCCGCGCACCCGACATCACCCACTACGGCTGCGCTACACTTCCCGGGTCCTGTTGTCTCCGATAGAGGTGGACGTTGCGTATCTGAGGTTCGCGATCATCGCGCGGTACGGCACAAGCCGTAGCCCGTCACGTCGTAGCCGGCCTTCTCGCCGCCCGTGACCCGCGTGAATGCGACCTCGGTGCATCAGCCGTCCCTCACCCTTCGGAGGGCCGCACCCGTTTTCCCGGCTTGGTCGCCGCGTGGTGCTCGCATACGTAGCCCCTTTTCACAGCGCTTGCGAATGCGAGAACACCATGGCAGCATCCCCCACCCCCAGCGCCTCCGTGACCTGCTCGGCCGTGTCCTTCCAGTGGCCGGACGGCACCACCGTCTTCGACGGGCTCTCGCTCGGCATCGGACGGGGCCGCACCGGCCTCGTCGGCACCAATGGCAGTGGCAAGTCCACCCTGCTGCGGCTGATCGCGGGCCGGTTGCGTCCCGCTCAGGGGTCGGTGACCGTCGGCGGCAGCCTCGCCTACCTTCCGCAGAACATCACCCTCGACACCACCCTCCGCGTCGACCAGGCCCTGGGCATCGCCGAGCGGCGCGCCGCCCTGAGCGCCATCGAGGCGGGAGACGTCGACGAGGCCCACTTCGAGACCATCGGTGACGACTGGGACGTCGAGGAGCGGGCCCTGGCGACACTGGGCTCACTCGGACTCGGCGGTGTCGAATTGGACCGCACCGTCGGCCATCTCTCCGGCGGGGAGACCGTACTGCTGCGCCTGGCCGCCCTGCTCCTGGAGCGTCCCGACGTCCTGCTGCTCGACGAACCCACCAACAATCTCGACCTGTTCGCGCGGCGGCGGCTCTACGACGCCGTCGACTCCTGGCGCTCCGGTGTGCTGGTCGTGGTCAGCCACGACCGTGAGCTGCTGGAGCGGGTGGACCGCATCGCCGAACTGCGGTCCGGGTCGGTGACCTGGTACGGCGGTGGCTGGTCCGCCTACCGGGAGGCGCTGGCCACCCAGCAGGAGGCGGCCGCGCGGATGCTGCGGGTCGCCGAGGCGGATGTGCGTCGGCAAAAACGCGAACTGGAGGAGACCCACATCAAACTGGCTCGCCGTCAGCGGAACAGCAAGAAGATGGACGTCGAGCGGCGGGCTCCGAGAATCGTTGCCGGTGCCCGCAAGCGCTCCGCGCAGGAGTCGGCCGGAAAACTCCGCGACCTGCAGGAAGACCGGCTCCACGAGGCGCGCGAGCGGCGAGAGGAGGCCGCCGAGGCGGTCCGCGACGACGCCGAGATCCGGGTGAGCCTGCCGCACACCGCCGTGCCCGCGGGCCGCACCGTGCTCAGCCTGAGTGAACTGCGCCCCCGGTACGGCGCGTTGCGCGAGGCCACCCTCCATGTGCAGGGGCCCGAACGCATCGCGCTGGTGGGGCGCAACGGGGCGGGCAAGACCACCCTGCTGCGCACCCTCACCGGCCAGCTCGCCCCGCTGTCCGGGGAGGCCACGGCGTTTGTGCCGCTGCGGTTCCTCCCCCAGCGGCTGGATGTGCTGGACGACGAGCTGAGCGTGGCGGCGAACGTGGCGCGCCGGGCGCCCGGGATCACCGACAACCAGATCCGCTCCCAGCTCGCGCGCTTCCTGTTCAAGGGGGCGCGGGCGGAACAGCCGGCGGGCACCCTCTCGGGTGGCGAACGTTTCCGGGCCGCCCTCGCGGCCACCATGCTCGCCGCACCGGCCCCGCAGCTGCTGCTGCTCGACGAGCCGACCAACAACCTCGACGTGGCCAGTGCGCGGCAGCTGACGAGCGCGCTGGACTCCTACGAGGGCGCGCTCGTGGTCTCCAGCCACGATCTGCCGTTCCTGGAATCGATCGGCATCACCCGGTGGCTGCTGGTCGGCGAGGAGCTGCGGGAGACCGGCGCCGACGAGGTCAAGGATCTGCTCGAGGCGTCGTCCGCGGCCGAGGGAGTCGCTGAGAGGAACTGAGACGAGCCGGGACCTCACCCGCGGCATCACACGGTGAATGCCACACGGCGGAACGTCGGACCGCGGACGTCACACGGCGAACGTCACACGGCGGACGTCATACGGCGAACGGGTAGGTTTCGGGAGCCTCGCCCCGCTCCCAGCCGGCGGTGCGCTCCAGCGGTTCGAGGGCGCGTGTCTCATCGATGTGGATGACCGCGTCGAACTGGTCCGCCACCCGTGCGAGGAAGTAGTGGCTCTGCCGCTCGGTGTCCGGGCGGTAGATCACTCCGATCGCGCGCTCCAGCAGCGCCGACGTCAGCCGCTCCCGGGCGAGTGGAGCATGGCCGAAGTCGAGCAGGAACTCCTTCTCCCCGGCCTCGTGGAAGAGCTCTTCGATGCTCTCCTCGAGGGCGGGGCGCACCCGCTTCCGTGCCGCGGGCGATCCCCAGTCGTCAGCCGCCGTCACGGTGCCCGTGTAGGTGGTGAAGCCGAACAGCCGGCAGTCGTCGGCGTGGCCTTCGCGCACCAGCTGGCCGACGTTGAGCTCGCCGCGCATGGCGGACTCGGTGGCGCGGGCGTCGCCCAGATGGGAGTTGTGCTCCCAGACCACGATCTTCGCCGGTTCCCCACGTTGCTTGCCCAGGTGCTCGGCGAGCGCGTCGAGGGTGTCCACCATGTGCCGGTCCCGCAGATTCCACGAGGAAACCCGTCCGCCGAACATCGAGCGGTAGTACTCGGCGGCGTTCCGTACGACGGTCGCGTTCCGCTGGGCGTAGAACAGGTCGTCCTCGGCCAGCAGCCCGTCCCGCCGCGCGTACTCCAGGGCATGGCGCTGCATGTCCCGCAGCTGCTCCACGATCTCGTCCTCGCAGGTCGGGCCCGCGCCGAACGCCGCCTGGAAACCGTAGACCTGACCGTCGTCCCCGTCGTGCCGCTCCAGACACGCATAGCGTTCGCGGGCGCGCGCCGCCGCGGCCGGGTCGACCCGCTCCAGATAGCCGATCACCTCATCGATCGACCGGTACATGCTGTAGACGTCCAGCCCGTAGAACCCGGCCTTCGACCGGTCGCTGAGCGGGTCGTTGTGGTCACGCAGCCACCCGACGAACTCGAGCACGGCCGTGTTGCGCCACATCCAGGTCGGGAAACGCTCGAAGCCCCGCAGGGACTCCTCGGCTGTGGCGTCGTCACCGCGCCCGCGGACGTAGCGGTTCACACGGTAGGCATCGGGCCAGTCCGCCTCCGCGGCCACGGCGCAGAAGCCCTTCTCCTCGATGAGCCGCCGGGTCATCCGCGCCCGCGCGGCGTAGAACTCGTGGGTGCCGTGCGACGCCTCGCCGATGAGCACGAAGTGCGCGTCCCCCACCAGGTTCAGCAGCGCGTCGCCCTGAGGTACGCCGTCCTCGACGGCGAGGGCCTCGCCCCGGATGAGGACCGCGTCCGTAGCGGCCTCCGCGGCGGGCGGGACCGGCGGGAGCCGCGAGGCCGCGCGCAGCAGGTCGCGGACCTCCTCGTCGGTGGTCTGGGTGAAGTCCCAGTAGGAGGCGCCGACCGCGTAGAACGGGGTGGGGGTGGTCGCGCAGATCACCTCGTCGACCATCGTCGACAGCTCCTGGCAGGTGGACTCGGGCGCGGCGGGCACCGCCACCACGATCCTGCCGGGCCGCATGCGCCGCAGCGCCTGGATGGCGGCGCGGACGCTCGCGCCCGTGGCGAGGCCGTCGTCGACGAGGATGACCGTCCTGCCCTCGATATCCGGCATGGGGCGGTCGCCGCGGTACATCCGCTGCCGACGCAGCAGTTCCCGGCCTTCCCGCTCCGCCACCTGCCGGATCGCTTCCGGTGAGATGTCCAGTCCGCGGATGATGTCCTCGTTGAGCACGACCACCCCGCCAGTGGCGATCGCCCCCATCGCCACTTCGTCCCGGCCCGGGACACCCAGCTTGCGCACGAGCAGGACATCGAGTTCCGCGTCCAGTGCGGTGGCCACCTCGTACGCCACCGGAACGCCGCCCCGGGGCAACGCGAGCACCAGCACATCGGGGCGGCCTCGGTAGTGTTCCAGACGGCCGGCCAGGACCCGGCCGGCGTCCCGCCGATCGCGGAACAGACGCTCGGACATCCCCAGTCCTCCTCCTTCGACCAGGTGCGTACGCTGCGAACAGGTCGAACGATGTGGTCCGGCCTCCTTCTTCCAGGGTGCACCTTGGGGAGCCCATCACGGGAGGCGTGGCCGGCGGGCCGCCACGTCTCTCCTGCCGGTAGCCGAAATGCGCGACAGCGAAATCAGGATCCCGTGTCCGCGCAGGTTAAGGCGCAATCAAGGTTCACTCATGCGCCCCGGCATACCTTCGGAAGCGATCTCTTTCACCAGGGATATATGAACATTTAACAGAGGGGGAGGAGGTGGCAACGCCACCGATGTCGTCGCGTCTGGCGAGAATCAGCCCGTCGCGGCGCGGGCTTGCGACTGCTTGTTGACTCTTCAGTAATGAAGTGGCTAATTTCAGCCCCGCGCCGTTTCGCGAGATTCCCGTGCCATACGTTCGACATGCGTTGCCCGAATTATCTCCCTTTCCTGCTGCGCTAGCGATTTTCGGAGAAAACATGTCATCCGCCGTGGACGCCGGCGATCTTGTCATCGGCATCACTCCCTTAGGGGAACCGGACGCCAGACTCGCCGCAGCGGTCAGCCGCGCGGGCGGTCTCGGTGTTCTCGACCTGGGAACAACGGGCCGCGAGGCCCTCCAGGCGTGGGAGGACATCGGCGAGTGGGCGGCCGACGGGCGGTACGGCGTGCGGGTCGCGGCGGGCTGTCGCCTCACCCCCGTGGACCTGCCGGACGGCACGGCCACCGGCGGCCCACCGGGTGGCGCGCCCGGTCCCCACACGGTGGTGCTCGGGGTGGATGCGCCCTGGCCGGTGGAGGCCGTCTCCGACCGCTGCCGAGTGCTGGCCGAGGTCACCGACCCGGACGAGGCGCTCGCGGCCATCCGGGCCGGAGCGCACGGGCTGATCGCCCGGGGCAGTGAGAGCGGCGGGCGGATCGGGGCGCTCAGCACCTTCGTCCTGCTGCAGCGGCTTCTCGCCGACCCCCGGGTGTCCTTGCCGGTGTGGGCCTGCGGCGGCATCGGCCCGCGCACCGCCGCGGCGTCCGTACTCGGCGGCGCGGCCGGGGTCGTCCTCGACACCCAGCTGGCCCTCCTCGCCGAATCGGGGCTCCCGGAGGACCGGGCCGCCGCCATCCGCTCCATGGACGGCTCCGAGACCACCGTCGTCGACGGGCACCGCGTCCTGCGCCGCCGGGGGCGCGGCACGCAGCATATCGAGCCAAACCTGACGGTGGGTCAGGACGGTTTCCTGGCAGCCCAGTTCGCCGAGCGGTGGCGAGATGCGGGCCGTACCGTCCGGGGCATCACCGACGCCGTCCGGGAGGCCGCGCACGAGGCCGTACGGAACGGCTCCGCCGTCTCGGCGCTGCGCCCCGGCGCCCCGCTGAGCACCCGCCTCGGCACCCGGCTGCCTCTCGCACAGGGCCCGATGACCAGGGTCAGCGACCAGGGCGCGTTCGCCTCCGTCGTGGCCGCCGGGGGAGCGCTGCCGTTCATCGCCCTCGCCCTGGCCGGACGCGAGCAGGCGCGCGCCATGCTGGAGGAGGCCGCGACCGCGCTGGACGGACGCCCCTGGGGTGTCGGTGTCCTCGGCTTCGCGCCCGAGGAGATCAGGAACGCCCAGCTCGAGGCCGTACGGGAGATCCGCCCCAGCCACGCCATCGTCGCGGGCGGACGGCCGTCCCAGGCGAAGGCGCTGGAGCGGGACGGCATCGCCACCTATCTGCATGTGCCCTCGCCGGGACTGCTGCGCCAGTTCCTCCAGGCCGGGGCCCGGCGGTTCGTCTTCGAGGGCTCCGAATGCGGCGGCCACGTGGGGCCGCGCAACAGCTTCCCGCTATGGGAGGCCCAGATCGCCGTCGTCGAGGACTTCCTCGACGACACCGCGCACGACGCGCGTCATACGGCGAATGCCCAAGGCACCCAAGGCACCGCCGGGGCCGATGACACCGACGGCGCGGGTATAGAGATCTTCTTCGCCGGGGGAGTGCACGACGAACGCTCCGCCGCGATGGTGGCCGCGCTCGCCGCCCCGCTCACCCGGCGCGGCGTCGCCGTCGGCTCGCTGATGGGCACCGCCTATCTCTTCACCGAGGAGGCGGTGGCACACGGCGCCGTACAGCCGCTCTTCCAGCGCCAGGTGGTGGCCGCCGAGCACACCGTGCTCCTGGAGACCGCCCCCGGCCATGCCACACGCTGCGTGCCCAGCCCCTTCACCGAGAGCTTCGACACCGTCAAGGAGCGGCTGCGGAACCAGGGCCTGCCGGACCGGGAGGTCTGGGAGCGGCTGGAGCGGCTGAATGTGGGACGGCTGAGGATCGCCAGCAAGGGCATGGACCGCGGGCCCGATGGCGCGTTGACTTCGGTGGACGAGGAACACCAGCTCAGCGGCGGGATGTTCATGGCCGGACAGGTCGCCGTGCTGCGCTCGGCCACCACCACCATCGCCGCCCTGCACCATGCGGTGGGCACCGGCGCCGCCGACTTCCTCACCGCACGCGCCGAGGTCGTGTGCGAGGGGCTGGGCGTGGCCTCGGCCCCGGCGGCGGCCGAGGCGCCCGCGCCGCTGGACGTGGCCGTGGTCGGCATGGCGTGCATGTTTCCGCAGGCTCCCGACCTCGCCGCGTTCTGGGCCAATGTCGTGGGCGGTGTGGACGCCGTCACCGAAGTGCCCGCCGAGCGCTGGGACCCGGCCGTCCACTACACGGGCGACAAGGACGGCGCCTCCGCCTCCAAATGGGGCGGCTTCCTGCCACCCATCCCCTTCGACCCGCTGCGCTACGGCATCCCCCCGGCCTCGCTCGGCAGCATCGAACCCGTTCAGCTGCTGGCCCTGGAGGCCGCCCGCCGGGCCCTGGACGACGCCGGCTACGGCGACCCCGGTGACGGTGGCCGGACCTTCGACCGCGCCCACACCTCCGTGGTGTTCGGCGCCGAGGCGGGAAGCGATCTGTCCAACGCCCAGACGCTGCGTGCCGTCCTGCCGCGTTATGTCCGCGAGGTGCCGGAGGGCCTGGCGGATCAGTTGCCCCGGCTCACCGAGGACTCCTTCCCCGGCATGCTCGCCAACGTCATCTCCGGGCGGATCGCCAACCGGCTCGACCTCGGCGGCGCCAACTACACCGTGGACGCGGCATGCGCGTCATCGCTGGCCGCCGTGGACGTGGCCTGCAAGGAGCTGACCGCCGGCACCAGCGACCTCGTACTGTGCGGCGGCGCCGATCTGCACAACGGCATCAACGACTATGTGCTCTTCTCCTCGGTGCACGCCCTCTCCCCGACGGGCCGCTCGCGCACCTTCGACAGCTCTGCCGACGGAATCGCGCTCGGCGAGGGCGTCGCCTGTGTCGTCCTCAAGCGGCTGGCCGACGCCGAACGGGACGGCGACCGCGTCTACGGTGTCATCAAGGGCGTCGGCTCCTCCAGCGACGGCCGCTCGCTCGGGCTGACCGCCCCGCGCCCCGAGGGACAGCGGGCCGCCCTGGAGCGTGCGTACGCCAACGCCCGCCTCTCGCCCGCCGACGTCGGCCTGATCGAGGCGCACGGCACCGGCACGGTCGTCGGCGACCGCACCGAACTCACCGTCCTGGGCGAGGTGTTCACCGACGCCGGGGCCGCACCGGGGGCGTGTGCGCTGGGCTCGGTGAAGTCCCAGATCGGGCACACCAAATGCGCCGCGGGGCTCGCCGGACTGGTGAAGGCCGCGATGGCGCTGTACACCGGCATCACACCGCCGACCCTGCATCTGACCCGGCCGAACACGGCATGGGACGCGGACCGCAGCCCCTTCGCCTTCCACACCCGGGCCCGGCCATGGGCCGCCGCGTCCGCCGAACGGGTGGCGGGGGTCAGCGCGTTCGGCTTCGGCGGGACCAACTTCCATGTGGTGCTGGCGGCACACGGCCGCGGAGCGCCACCCGCACAGGGCCTGGACGCCTGGCCCGCCGAGCTGTTCCTCTTCCGCGGGGCCGACCGGGCGGCGGCGCTGCGGGTGGTCCGCGAGACACTCGACCAGCTCGTGGCCAATGACACGGCCGGACGGCCATGGCGGCTGCGCGACCTCGCGCTGACCGCCTCCCGGCGCGCCGACGCCGGCCACGAACCGGTCCGGGTGGCCGTGGTGGCCGCGGACCTGGACGATCTGGCCGCACGATTACGCCAGGTGCTCGCGGGCGATCCGCCGGGCCCGGGGCCACGCGGAGCGGATGGGCTGCACATCGCCCCGGAGGCGGCCGAAGAGGCGGGGACCGGAGAGGCGGGGGCCGAAGAGGCGAGGACTGGAGAGGCGGGGGCCGAGCCGAAGCGCGGCAAGGTGGCCTTTCTCTTCCCCGGGCAGGGCAGCCAGCGGCCCGGGATGTTCGCCGACGCCTTCGTCACCTTCCCCGGACTCCAGCGCCAGTTGCGTCACGGACGCGCCTACGCCGACGCGCTGTATCCCCCGGCCGCCTTCGACGAGGCCGGGCAGGCGGCACAGCGCACCGCCATCACCGACACCCGGGTGGCCCAGCCCGCACTGGGCATGGTCGGGCTCGCCGCGTACACCCTGCTCACCTCCGCCGGGGTCCGGCCCGACATGGCGGCCGGACACAGCTACGGCGAACTGGTCGCCCTGTGCGCCGCGGGTGCCCTCGACCCCCGTACGCTGCCGGGGCTGAGCGCCGAGCGGGCGGCCGCCATCCTCGGCGCCGCCGAGGCCGCCGGGGAGGAGCCCGGCACCATGGCGGCCGTGACCGCGGCCCCCGGCGAGGTCGAGCCGGTGCTGGGGGCGGCCGGGCTCGCCGAGCGCGTGGTGACCGCCAATCACAACGCGCCACGGCAGACCGTGATCTCCGGGCCCGAGCGGGACGTCCAGGAGGCGGTGCGGCTGCTGCGGGCGGCCGGGCACTCGGCCAAACGGATCCCGGTGGCCTGCGCCTTCCACAGCCCGCTGGTGGCCGGGGCCGGTGCGCGATTCGCCGAGGCGCTGGCCCGCCATCCGGTGCGGGCGGCCGAGTTCCCCGTCTGGGCGAACCGCACCGCCGCCCCGCACGGTGCGGAGCCGGCCGCCATCCGCGCCGAACTCGCCGCCCAGATCGGCGCGCCCGTCCGCTTCGTGGCGCAGATCGAGGCCATGTACGAGGCGGGCGCGCGGATCTTCGTGGAGGCCGGTCCGGGGACGGTGCTCACCCGGCTGGTGGGGGAGATCCTCGACGGCCGTCCGCACCTCGCCCTCGCCTGCGAGGGCCGGCGTACCGGCTCCGCCGGTCCGCGGGGGTTTCTCGACACCCTCGCCCGGCTGGCCGTCGCCGGTGTTCCGGTGCGTACGGCCTGGCTGTTCCACGGCCGGGACGCGGTGGCGGCGGGCTCCGCCCCGCCACCGAAACGGCCCGGCTGGACGGTCGACGGACACCTGGTCCGCACCGCGGACGGTGAGCTCCTTCCCGGTGCGCTGGCACCGGCCCGACGTGTCATGGAGGCGACGGTGAGCCAGACCGAGCGGACGGGAGGCGGCGAGGACGGGGGCAGGGACGCCCTGATCTCGGAGTTCCTGAGGACCAGCCGGGAGATGATCGCCGCCCAGCGCGATGTGCTTCTCACCTACTTCGGTGGCGCGCCGGGCGAACGGCACGCCTCGCCACCCGCCCCGGTCGTCGCGGCCGCGCCCTTGCCCGCCGAGTTCGGCCCGGTGGCTGCTGTTCCGGTGGCCGCCACGTCTGGCGCCTCGGTGCCGGTCGCCGCCGTAGCTCCCGTATCCGCCCCGCCCGCACCCGCCACCGGGCCCGATGTGCTGCGCGCGGTCTCCGAGATCATCAGCGAACGCACCGGCTATCCGGTCGACATGATCGAACCCGACCTCGATCTCGAAGCCGATCTCAGCATCGACTCCATCAAACGCGCCGAGATCGCGGGCGAGTTGGCACGGCGACTCGGTGCCGCGGGCGCGGACACCGCCGCCCTGGGTGATGAGGAGCTGGAGGAACTGGCCAAGGCCCGTACCACCGCCGCCGTCACCGACTGGCTCACCGCCCGTCTCGCGCCGCCCGCCCCGGTTGCCTCCGCGACGGCGACCCGCGCACCGGAGCCGGTTGCGGCGGGCGTGGAGGCCGGACCCGTGGGCGTGGTCGAGCCCGAGCCCGTGTCCGAGCCCGTGTCCGAGCCCTTGGCCGTGTCCGGTGTGGCGCCCAAACGGCTGCGGCTGGTGCCCGTGCCCCTCGGCGCACCCGAGGACGGTGCCACCGCGCCGCCCGAGCTGACCGGCCGGCGCTTCGCCCTGCTCGGCGGGGAAGGTGACGGGGTGGCCGATGCGGTGGCCGCCCGACTGGGCGAGCACGGCGCCGAGACCGTCCGCCTCGCCGCCGGGCATCCGCTCACCGAGGAGGACGGCCGGGTGGACGGTGTGCTGCTGCTCGACCCGCTGGCCACCTCCGGCGCACCGGTGCTGCCGGATGCGTTCACGGCCCTCCAGGCGGCCCTGCGGCGCGCCCCGCACTGGCTGCTGGCGCTCCGCCGCGCCGACCCGCTCGCCACGCGCACGGCCGGGCTGCGCGGGGTGTTCCGTACGGTGGCGAGGGAGTACCCGGACATCGTCACCAGGCTGGTCGAGTTCCCCGCGGACCTGGCCGGGTCCGCCGACGTGGCTGGGCCTGCCGACGTGGCCGGGTCCGCCGAGGTGGCTGGGTCCGCCGACGTCACGGGGTCCGCAGAGGTGGCCGGGTCTGCCGACGCGGCTGGGCCCGCAGAGGTGGTCGGATCCGGAGAGGTGGTCGGATCCGCTCAGGTGGCTGGGCCCGCCGAGGTGGTTGGGCCTGCCGGGGTGCTCGGGTCCGCTGACGTGGCCGGGTCTGCCGAGGTGGCTGGGTCCGCCGACGTCACCGAGTCCGCCGAGGTGGCCAGCCCCGCTGACGTGGCCGATCCCGCCAAGGTGGCCGCGTCGGCCGACGCGGCCGGGTTCGGAGACGCGGCCGGGCCCGCACACGTGGCCGATTCCGCCAACGCGCCCGGTTCCCCCGACGAGTCCGGCTTCCCCGACGCACCGGACTGCCCCGGCGCGCCCGAATCCCCCGACGAACCCACGTTCGCCGACACCGTGGCCCACGGGCTGCTGGACGAACTGCTCGCCCCGGACCGTACGCCCGTCGTGCTGCGCACCGCGGAAGGGGGGCGCCACCGGCTGGACCTCGTGGAGACCCCGCTGGGCGCGCTCGCCGGTTCGGGGGCCGGGCCCGCCGGGGACGGTGCGGCGGAGGTGGCCGCGCTCGGCCTGGACCGGGACGCGGTGGTGGTCCTGGTCGGCGGGGCGCGGGGCATCACCGCGCGGTGCGCCGCCACCTTCGCGTCCGCCGCCCGCTGCCGGATCGAGTTGCTCGGCCGTACGCCGGAGCCCGTCGGCCCCGAGGACCCGGCCACCGCCGGGGCCCGCGACGAGACGGCCCTGCGCGCGGCGCTCGCGGCCCGGGGCGGGCTGGGGCCCGCCGAGATCCAGCAGGAGGCCGCCCGGATCCTGGCGCGCCGGGAGGTCGCTGCGACCATCGAGGAGCTGACCGCCCTGGGCGGCCGGGTCCGCTACCGCTCGGTGGACTTCCGCGACGCCGAAGCCGTGCTCCAGGCGGTGAAGCAGATCCACGCCGACCACGGGCGGCTGGACGGTGTCGTCTACGGGGCCGGTGTGATCGAGGACCGGCTGATCGCGGAGAAGTCCGCCGAGTCCTTCCAGCGGGTGTACGGCACCAAGGTGGAGGGGGCCAGGACGCTGCTGGACGCCCTGGCGGAGCTGCCCGAACCCCCGTCGTTCGCCGTGTTGTTCGGCAGCATCGCCGCCGCCCTCGGCAACCGCGGCCAGGTTGACTACGCGGCGGCCAACGACACGCTGGAGACCCTCGGCGCGCGCTGGCGGGACCGCACCGGCCGCCGGGCGCTGACCGTGCACTGGGGCCCCTGGGCACCGACTGGCCCCCATGGCGGGATGGTCACACCGGAGCTGGGTCGCGAGTACGCCCGGCGCGGCATCTCGCTCATCGACCCCGAGGAGGGCACGCTGGCGCTGCTGCGCGAGCTGGCCTGGGGCGAGGAGTCCGCGGGGTCCGTCGTCTACACCGCCTCGGGCTGGTGAGCGTGACGGACGAGCAGGCGCACCGGCAGCCGCCGGTGGCCATCGTCGGCATGTCCGTGCTGCTGCCCGGCTCACCGGACCTGGACACCTACTGGCGCAATCTGGTCGGCGGCGTGGACGCCATCAGCGACGTCCCGGCCGGGCGGTGGGACGCCGGGTTCTACGCCCCGGACGGCGGTGGCGACACGCCCGCGGCGCCCGATCGGGTGTACTGCCGACGGGGCGGGTTCGTGGACGAGTTCGCCCGGATCGAGGCGGCCCGGTTCGGGATCATGCCGAACTCGGTGGCCGGCACCGAACCCGACCAGCTGATCGCTCTGGGCGTCGCGGCGGCGGCCATCTCCGACGCGGGTGGTGAGGACCGGCTCCCCGACCGGCAGCGGGTGGGCGTGGTGCTGGGCCGGGGCGGCTATCTCACCCCCGGGCTGGTCCGGCTCGACCAGCGGGTGCGCACCGCCCATCAGCTCGTACGGACCCTCGGCGAGCTGCTTCCCGACCTCGAACCCGGCCAACTCGACCTCGTACGGGCCGCGTTCACCGAGCGCCTCGGCCCGGACCGGCCCGAGGCGGCCATCGGCCTGGTGCCCAACCTCGCCGCCTCGCGCATCGCCAACCGGCTCGATCTGCGCGGCCCCGCGTACACCGTGGACGCCGCCTGCGCCTCCTCGCTCGTCGCCGTCGACCAGGCGGTGGGGGAGCTGGCCTCGGGCCGGTGCGATGTGATGCTCGCGGGCGGGGTGCACCACTGCCACGACATCACCCTGTGGAGCGTGTTCTCGCAGCTGCGCGCGCTCTCGCCGAGCCAGCGGATCCGGCCCTTCCACCGCGCGGCCGATGGCCTGCTGATCGGCGAGGGCACCGGTGTGGTCGTCCTCAAGCGGCTCGCCGACGCACTCCGCGACGGCGACCGCGTCTACGCGGTGATCCGCGGCACCGGTGTGGCCTCCGACGGCCGCGCCACCGGTCTGGTCAACCCGGACCCGGGAGGTCAGACCCGGGCCGTACGACAGGCGTGGCGGGCCGCGGGCCTCGATCCGCGCGAGCCGGGCGCCATCGGACTGCTGGAGGCACACGGCACCGCGACGCCCGCCGGGGACACGGCCGAACTCGCCACGCTGGCAGAGGTGTTCGGCCCCGGTGGCACGCCGGGTGAGATGGCCGTCATCGGCTCGGTGAAGTCGATGATCGGCCACACCATGCCCGCCGCCGGGGTCGCCGGTCTGGTGAAGGCCGCCCTCGCGGTCCACTACGGCCGGCTGTTGCCCACCCTGCACTGCGACGACCCCCATCCGGCACTGGCGGCCACCCGCTTCTCGGTGCTCGGCGCGGCGGAGCCGTGGGAGGTGCCGGTACGGCGCGCCGCCGTGAACGCCTTCGGGTTCGGCGGGATCAACGCCCATGTGGTGCTGGAGCAGCCGCCGGTGCCGGTGCCGGTGCCGGTGGCGTCGCGCGCTGCGACCGTCGTCATCGAACCGGAGCGGGTGCTGGCGCTGGCCGCGGACACCCCGGAGCGGCTGGCCGAGCTGCTGGCGGCGGACGACGCGACCGTACGGACGACGGTGACGGGGCGGGACGCCCGTACCCGGCTGGGCATCGTCGCCCCCACCGCCAAACGGCTCGCGCTCGCCCGGCGCATGGTGGCCAGGGGCCGCCCCTGGCGTGGCCGCAACGACATCTGGTTCACCCCCGCGCCGCTGCTCGGCGCTGGCTCGGCGGCCACGGGGAAGACGGCCGCGGGGAAGGTGGCCACGGGGAAGGTGGCCACGGGAAAGCTCGTCTTCGTCTTCCCCGGCCTCGAAGCCGAGTTCGTCCCCCGCGTGGGCGGCGTCGCCGAGCACTTCGGGCTCTCCCGTCCCGCCGGGGACCGCTTCGGCGAAGCGGCCCGCGTGGGCGATATCGGTCGCCATGGCGTCGGTGTCTTCGGCGTGGGCCGGCTGCTGGACGCGGCGCTGCGGCGGATGGGGGTCGTACCGGACGCGGTGGCCGGGCACAGCGTGGGGGAGTGGACCGCGCTGGCCGTGGGCGGCCTCTACGCGGGCGAGGAGGTCGACGCCTTCCTCGACTCGTTCGACCCCGATGCGCTGCGGGTGCCCGGCCTGGCCTTCGCCGTCCTCGGCGCCGGTGCGCCACGGGTGCTCGCCGAGTTGGCGGCGCGGACGGACGGCCGGATCGTGCTCTCGCACGACAACGCGCCCAGCCAGTCGATGGTGTGCGGGCCGCGCGACGATGTCGAGGAGTTCGTCCGGGCCATGCGCGCGGAGGGCGTGATCGCGCAGCTCCTGCCCTTCCAGTCCGGTTTCCACACCCCGATGCTGGCGCCCTACCTCGACCCCATCCGCGCCGTGTCGGAACGCTTCGAGTTGCTCCTGCCGCCCAGGATCCCCGTCTGGTCCGGAACGACCGCCGCACCGTATCCGGCGACCGCGGCGGAGGTGCGCGAGCTGTTCATCCGCCACTTGCTGGAGCCGGTGCGTTTCCGGCTGTTGACCGAGGCCCTGTACGAGGCGGGGTTCCGCGCGTTCGTCCAGGTGGGCACGGGCCAACTGGGGTCGCTCATCACCGATACGCTGCACGGCCGCGACCACCTGGTGGTGGCCGCCAACTCCCCCCACCGCGACGGCGTCTCCCAGCTCCGCCGCGTGGCCACGGCCCTGTGGACGGAGGGAGTGGAGGTGGATCCGGCACTGCGAAGCGAGGCTGCAGCCTCGCGGGCGAAACCCACGCTTCCCCCGGTACGGCTGGACCTGAACGGTTCGCTCGTCTCGCTCAGCGAACCGAGGCTGAGCGAACTCCGCAATGTGGTGGGCAATCGTTCCTCCCTCGGCTACCGCCGGGACGTGCCCCCTGGGCGGTGCGGGTGGGCACCACCCCACCCGCACTCGGCAACGGCGAGTACACCCCAGGGCGCGCCCCCGCACCCGCACGCTCCTTGGACCGCCGAACTACTCGCCCTGCTCGACGAGACCGCCACCACCGCGACAGCGGTCATCGCGGCAAGTCGCCCACCGACCGCGCGCACCCACGATCTGCGGGTCTCCACCGAGACCATGCCCTACCTCCATGACCATTGTTTCTTCCCTCAACGCCCTGGCTGGCCCGATGAGTCGGACCGCTGGCCCGTGGTCCCGGCCACCACGATCGTCCAGCACCTCATGGACGCGGCGGAGCACACGGCGGCGAAGCACACAGCCGCTGAACACACGGTGGCGGAGCATACGGCCGGAGGGCCCGTGGCCGTCGCCGTCCACGGCGCCCGCTTCGACCAGTGGGTGACCGCGTCGCCCCCCAGCACTGTCCCCGTCACCGCGACCCCCACCTCGGCGGGCCACTACACCGTCACCTTCGGCCGCAGCGCCCGCGCCACCGTGGAAGTCGCTCCCCGCCACCCCGCGCCCCGCCCCACCCCCTGGCCCAGCGACCCCGCCACCGAGCGCACCCCCGACCACACCGCACAACTCATCTACACCGAGCGCTGGATGTTCCACGGCCCGGGCTTCCAAGGGCTCACCGAACTCACCGCGATCGGTGCTTCGCACATACGCGGCACGCTCACCACACCCCCCGCGCCCGGAGCGCTGCTGGACAACGTCGGACAGCTCCTCGGCTACTGGATCATGGCGACCCGCACCGAACGGACCGTGGTCTTCCCGGTCGGCATGCGTCTGATGCGCTTCTTCGGCCCGCATCCGGCCCCCGGCACTCCGGTGGAGTGCCTGATCAGGATCACCTCGCTGACCGATACCACCCTGGAGGCCGACGCACAGCTGCTGATCGGCGGCCAGGTGTGGGCGGAGCTGTCCGGCTGGCAGGACCGCCGATTCGACAACCACCCCGACACCCGCCCGGTGGAGCGCTTCCCGCAGCGCAACACGCTGTCGCGGCCCCAGCCGGGCGGCTGGGTGCTGCTCCATGAGCGCTGGCCCGACCTGGCCTCCCGCGACCTGATCATGCGTAACCACCTGGGCAGTGACGAGCGCACCGCCTATGCACACCAGCCGCCACGCGGCCGCAGACAGTGGCTGCTGGGCAGGATCGCGGCCAAGGACGCCGTGCGCCGATGGCTCTGGGACCATGGCGAAGGCCCGGTCTTCCCCGCCGAGATCGGGATCCGCGAGGACGCCCGGGGGCGCCCGTACGCCATCGGCGTGCACGGCCGGACCCTGCCCGAACTGGCGCTCTCGCTGGCACACCGGGCCGAGACCGGGGTCGCCCTCGTGGTGCCGCGCCACGCGAACGGCGCCACGGGCCCCGGTATCGCCCTCGAAGAGGTCACCGACCACGATGACGTGGCCGTCGCCCTCGCCCGACCGGAGCGGGAACTCCTCGCGGCCGTGACGGCCCGGACCGGTGGATCACCCGCCCGCTGGGCCACCGCCTTCCGGGCCGCGAAGGAGGCGGTCGCCACGGCGGAGGGGACGGGGCCCCGCGACCGGCCACGGGACCTGACCATCGCCGAGGTACGGCCGGGAACGGGCCGCCCCGACGCGCCACCCGCCCGGCTCGTCGTCGAGGTGGCGGCCACCACCCCCGGACAGCCTCCGCGCCGCTACGAAGTCCACACCATCACCGTCGCCAACCCGCCCGGACTGCCGGACCGGGACTACGCCGTGGCCTGGACGACCGGCCCGGACCACCAGGAACAGGACGAGGAGAGCGACCAGTGACCACCGTCAATCAGACCGCCCCGTCAGCCACCGCGGACGCACCGGTTGAGGCACCGGTCAGCGCGCCGGAAGCCGACGCACCGGCCGTGCTCGCGGAGATATCCGGGATGCTCCGGACGATGCTCGACGAATACGGCCTCGACGATATCGAGATCACCATGGAGACCCGCTTCACCGAGGATCTGGAGCTGGAGAGCATCGACCTGGTGACACTGGCCGGCAGCCTGGAGGCCCGGTACGGCAGACAGGTCAACTTCGCGGAGTTCGTGGCCGATCTCGAGCTCGACGAGATCATCGACCTCACCGTGGGCCGGCTCGTCGAGTATGTCGTCCGGTGCCTCAGAGCCGCCCGGGAGCGCTGACCCATGGCGATGATCGACACCAACCACGCCACCGACCACGAGGGCCCGCATACCGGGACGGACGGCGTCCGACTGCATGTCCAGCGGCTGTCCCCGCCCGACGGCCGTCCGCCCACCGCCACCGCCGTGCTCATCCACGGTCTGCTCACCGACTCCCTCGCCAGCTGGTACTTCACGGTGGCCCCGGACCTCGCGGCCGCCGGTCTCGAGGTGGTGATGTACGACCAGCGGGGACACGGCCGCAGCGAGCGGCCCGGCTCCGGCTACCGGCTGGACACCTTCGTCACCGATCTGGAGCGGCTGCTCGACCAACTGGACATCACCAGTCCGGTCCACCTCGTGGGCAACTGCTTCGGCGGAACGGTGGCGTTCGCCTACGCCATGCGCCATCCGGAGCGGGTGGCCGGTATCGCGGTGATCGAGGCGAAGCCCGCCACCGAGAGCTGGCTGACCGAGATCAGCGGGATCCTCCGGCGCGTCGAGGAGGAACTGGTCGTCCATGAGGCCGAGTCGCTGGCCTGGGTGAGTGCCCACCGGGGCGCCCACACCGCACGACTGGCCAAGTCGGCCGCCCGCCTGGTGCGTACGACCACCATCGCCGAGGACGTACCGTCGAGCCGGGTGGTGAGCGAGGAGCAGCTCCGCGCGGTGCGCTGCCCGGTACTGGCCGTCTACGGCGCCGATTCCGAACTCGCCGGGCAGGAGCGGTGGTTGGAGTCGGTGCTGCCCGGCACCCGGACCGTCGTGCTGCCGGGGCAGGGCCACTCGGTCCTCGCCGAGGCACCCACGCGCATACGCGAACTGCTGCTGTCCTGGATCCAGGAGGCCGGTGCCCGATGAGCGAACCGAGCAGAGATCCGGAGGCCTCACCCCGCGCACCCCGCCGCTTTCTCTTCGTCGTGCCGCCGCTCGTCGGCCACGTCAACCCCACCCTCGGCGTCGCGGCCGAACTGACCGCACGCGGACACCAGGTGGCCTGGGCCGGGATGCCCGAGGTCGTCGAGCGGCTGACCGGGCCGGGGACGACGGTCCACCGCTGCGCCGGTCCTGTGCTGGGCGAGGGCGGGGCGGGCCGGCCACCGGACGTACGCGGTCCCGCCGCGCTGAAGTTCCTGTGGGAGCGGTTCCTGGTGCCGCTCGCCGAGGCCATGGCCCCGGACGTGGCCAAGGCCATCGCGGAGTTCCGCCCCGATGTGGTGATCGCCGACCAGCAGACCGTGGCGGGCGCACTGGTGGCCGAACGGTTGGGGGTGCGCTGGGCCACGTCCGCCACCACCTCGGCGGAGTTCACCGGCGCGCTGGACGGGATGCCCAAGATCGACACCTGGCTGGACGGGCTGCTGCACGAGGTGCGGGGCCGGATCGGCGACCCGGACGGCACCACCGATCCCCGGTTCTCGCCGGATCTCGTCCTGGCCTTCACCACCGAGGAGCTGGCCGGACGACCGGCCCGGGCGGGCGACCGCATGCACTATGTGGGCCCGTCGATCGCCGAGCGACCGGCCGGGACGGACTTCCCCTGGGAGTGGCTGGACCCCACGCGCCCGGCCGTCCTCGTCACGCTCGGCACCGCGAACACCGACGCCGGGGCGCGCTTCCTCACCGAGTGCCGGGAGGCCGTACGGGCGCGGGCCGGTCGCCTCCAGTCGGTCATCGTCGACCCCGACGACGTACTCGCCCCCGAGGCGCCGCATGACAACGACATCATGGTGCGCCGCTACGTCCCCCAACTTCCCCTGCTGCGACGGGTGAACGCGGTCGTCTGCCACGCGGGCCACAACACCGTCTGCGAAACCCTCTGGCACGGCGTACCGCTCGTCGTGGCGCCCATCCGGGACGACCAGCCGGTGGTGGCCGCCCAGGTGGTGGACGCGGGCGCGGGCATCCGGGTGCGCTTCGGCAGGGCGCGGGCGGCGGCCATCGGCGAGGCGCTCGACGCCGTGCTGGACGAACCGCGCTACCGCGCCGCGGCCGAGCGCGTGGGCGCGTCCTTCCGTGCGGCGGGCGGTGCCACCGCGGCCGCCACCCATCTGGAGCGGCTGGCCACCGCGGGCGCCGCCACCCGTGCCTCGGCGGTCGCCGCCCATGCCACCACGGGCGCCGCCACCCACCCCACCGCGCACCCGGAAGGGGAACGATGAGCCGCGAGAGTGCCCCACCCCGCATACCGGAGAAGCCGTCCCGCGCCGAGACCGTCGCCGCGCTGCGCCCCCGCTACCAGGCCGATCTGGCGCGGGGCACCGAGCGGTTCTTCGAACCCCGCCGCCCGGACTGCCCGTGGTGCGGCTCCACCCGGCTGGTGCGGCGGCTGCGCACGAAGGACCGGTACCAGAGCAAACCCGGCCGCTTCCGGCTCGACAAGTGCCGGGACTGCCGCCATGTCTTCCAGAACCCACGGCTGAACGACGACGGCCTGGAGTTCTACTACCGCGACTTCTACGACGGGATGGGGGAGATCGAACTCGGCAACGTCTTCTCCGGGCGGGACAAGGTGTACCGGCGGCGCGCGATGTTCCAGGAGCCCTCCGCCGAGCCCCCCAAGACCTGGCTCGACGTCGGCACCGGACACGGCCACTTCCCCGAGGTGGCCCGTACCGTCTTCCCCGGCACCCGCTTCGACGGACTCGACTTCACCGCCGGTGTCGAACTGGCCGAGCGTACGGGCCGCATCGACCGGGCCATCCGCGGCAGCTTCCCCGAACTGGCCGAGGAGCGGCTGGCCGGGAGCTACGACGTGGTGAGCATGTTCCACTACCTGGAGCACAGCACGGACCCCCGCGCCGAACTCCGCGCCGCCCGCCGCGCCCTGCGGCCCGGTGGCCATCTGCTGATCGAGGTGCCCGACCCGGAGTGCTGGTTCGGCCGCCTCTTCGGCCGGTTCTGGCTCCCCTGGCTCCAGCCCCAGCATCTGCACTTCGTTCCGGTGGCCAACCTCCGCGAGGAGCTGACCGCGCTGGGCTTCACCGTGACCGGCGAACAGCACGGCGGGCCGTCGGACACCGTCGATCTGCTCGGCGCCGTCTGGCTGGCGCTCAACGCGATCGCCCCGCCCGATGACGCCCCCTCCCTCGCCAAGCCGCCCGGCCGGCTCCGCTGGCTGCTGCGCTGCGCGATCCTGCTGGCGGGCGTGCCCGCCCTCGTGGTCGCGACCGCCCTCGACCGTCTGCTGCTCAAGCCACTGGCGGGGTTCGGCAAGATGTCCAACGCCTATCGGGTGGTGGCCCGGTGTGAAGCCTCCGCCCGTTCCGCCCCCCGCTGAAGTGGCCCCGGGCCCCGGACGTCAGGAGCCCGTCGCCGCGCCGCCGGGCGGTGGCGGCTCCTCCCCGGAGGTTTCCTGGGCCCGCGGCGGTGGCGGCTCGGTCGCCGCCAGGGCCGCGGGCATTCCGCCCGGCTTGCTGTTGACGTAGGTGGTGAGCCGGTGCACCTGACGTTCCAGGGCCCTGATCCGGTCCACGATGTCCTCGGGCAGGTTCGCCATCAGTCTGCCTCCTCCAGATACAGATCGGCGGTCTCCGGACGTCCCCGCTCCGGGGCGGTGACCTTGATGCCGACGACGCGGTAGCGGGCGTCCAGCCCCTCGGAGAACCACACGTCCTTGATGCGCAGCCGCACGGTCGTGCCGAGCAGCGCGGGCGTGGTGCCCGAGCCGAGGCGGATCCGCACCGAGGGGATGACCACCGTGCCGCGCAGGGCGGCGAGTTCGGACCGGGCGAACGCGTCGAGCGTCGCCTTGTCGGTGACATTGCTGTGGTCGGACGAGGTGTCCAGGCGGGGGAACCCGGCCGCGAGGAGATCCTCGGCCACCTGTTCCCCGGACATCACCGGGCCGCCCGCCCCGCCCTCCGGGGTGCCGCCCCTGGCCCGCGCGGTCGTCCCGCCGCGCGTGGCGTCGCGGGGGAAGGAGTACGACAGCACATCGCCCGGCAGATCCAGCATCACCGGCTGGCTGCCCACCCGGATCGTCGGAGAGCCCAGCTGGAGCTGCCTCACCCGGCGCCCGGTCACCGGATCCCGGTACACCGCGATCCGGTGCTCGAAACCCGGTTCCATCGCCGCGAGTTGCCCGATCGCCTCCTCCACCAGGGTCTCGTCACCGTCGCTGTAGGCCACCGTACGGGCCGCGGTGGGGGCCGTCGGCGCGTACTCCACACCGATGTGGCCGCCCTCGGACCCCTGCATGTAGTCCCACAGCCGACGGACGATCTCCAGATGGTCGAGCGCGGTGAAGCTCAGATTGGCGCGGATGTAGCGACGGCCCGCGTAGGAGTCGAACGTGGCCGCCTGAAGCCCGACCGTGGTGAGGCCCCGGTCGTCCGTGGCCGGGGTCAGGGTCCAGACGATGCCACCCCAGCAGACCTCGTCGCCCCGCTCCAGATAGACGGCGGTGCGCCCCTCCACCAGCTCCCGCACCCGCCGGGCCATCCGGGCGTCGGGCACCGGAAGGGTCGCGGTCAGGGATCCCGGCTTTCCGAGGTAGTCGTCGTACTCCACCTCCCGCAGGGGCAGTACATCGATGGCCTGGTCGGTGCGCAGATCGGTGAAGACGGCGCGGTAGCGGGCGTCCACGGCGCCTCACGCCACCGGGTCCACGCGGACGAAGCGGTTGTCGAAGTGCACACGCGTCCCCGCGATCGAGGAACGGTAGGCGGCGGTCGCCGTGTAGACGGCGCCCGGGGTGAGGCCCCCCACCGGGAAACAGGTGGAGATCGAGGCCCGCCCGGCACCGTCGAGGATCGCCGCGCGGTCGTCGGACGGGGCGAGCACCTCGGTGCCGCTCTGCGTCCTGAGCCGGAAGGAGATGTACGCGGTGGCGTTCCCGTCGGCGGCCGTGAAGGCGCCGAAGGTGAGGGACGTCCAGCGCGAGTACGGTGCGGTGAAGGTGGCGGTGAGCGTGGCGACGGTGTCGGTGAGCATCTCCTGGTAGGTGGCGGAGGTGGTGGCTCCCCAGTCCGCGGTGTGCCGCAGGATGGTGTCCGGAATGTACTTCGCCCACTGGGCGCCGTCCCAGCGCTCCAGCCGCCCGCCCCCGTCGCGGTACTGCCCGGCATACGCCCCGTTGTGCGGCGCGCCGCCCGCGGCGGGGACGATACCGCCGAGCGCCGCGGTGTAGCGGCGGCGGTCGGTGATGGCGGAGGCCCAGGTGATGCCCTTGGCCGCGGACGCCCCGGCGGGGACGGCGATCTCGTAGAGAAGCTCCGCGTTCTTGGGCACGGCCGGGGCGGTGGGGGAGCCGGCCGGGGTGCCCTGGAGGAGTTCCAGGGTGGCCTCGTACTTGCCGGAGCCGTCGTAGTCGGTGTCGTAGACCCGCACCACCAGCGCGTCCACCCGGGGCAGGCTGGAGTGCCCGTCGGCGACGGTCAGCAGGGTGTCGGAGTCGACGGTGACCGGATAGCCGCCCTGTGATCCCGTGGAGGTTCCCGGGATCCACACCTGGCCCGGGGAGAGCTTGGCCTGCATACCGGTGGCGGCGGTGCCGGTGAGCTGGAGCCCGCCGAACACGCATCCGGCCCGGGTCAGCAGCGGTCCGGCGGACGCCATGCCGAGGCTGACGGCCAGCCGGGTGTCCTCACGGGTCTGGCCGGTGGGCAGATGCCAGGCGGAACGGACGGTCATAGGACGGCTCCCACGGTCATCGGAGAACTCCTTGTGGTCGTACGGGGTTTGCGGATCGGAGCGGATGATGGGGCGGCGCGGCGCCTCACCACTCGGCGCGGCGCCAGGCGATGGTGGCGGTGGCTCCCTCCCCTCCCGACGCCGCGCGGAAGGACAGCTGCGAGGTCCCGGACGGCAGGGTGAACGACTCCTCCGGGGCGCTGCCCGGTGTGGCGGTGTGGCGGCGCGACGCGGTGCCGTTGAACATCACGGTCCCCTCGGCGGTGTCGACGACCATTTCGTCGTCCGGAGCGAGGGTGATCGCGTACTCCAGCCAGTCGCCGCTGGTCCGGTTGGCCAGCCGCGGCCGGGTGCACGGGCCGGTGAAGGTGATCACCGGATGGGCGGGTGCGCTGCCGTTGTTCTCCACCGCGAGATCGCCGGTGGAACCGGGCGCGCCCCAGGCCAGCGGCCAGCTGAGCGGCCAGGTCAGCCCCGCCTCCGGCTGCGGGAGCCCGGCGGTGTCCCGCCGCCCCACCGCCTCGTAGCGGCGTGGATCGCTCGCCTTCCACTGGAGCGTCATCTTGGCGAGGCGGCTCGCGGCGAACTGCCGGTCGGTGGGGACCACGCGCTGGGTGACCCGGGCCCGTACGGCCAGCGTCTCGCCGTGCAGGCGTACGGCCAGCCACTCCTCCTCGTCGCGTACGGCGGTGGCGGCACGCAGCGTGCGCAGCGCGTTCCGCACGCCCTCCGGCCCGGCGTCCGGGTCGGGGGCGAACCACACCTGCGCGGTGACCGTACGGGCCTGCGCCCACTGTGAGCCGGGCCAGCCGCCGTGCCCGACGGGGCGGTCCGCGTCGGAGGTGTCCAGCGCGGGCAACTCCTCCCAGCCGGTGAGCCCTTCGGCGGCGATCCAGTAGTCGGTGCCGGGGCCCATCAGCAGCCCGGCCCACTGCACCTGTCCATCGGTGGTGATGAGCGGCCCCGGCTCGGTGGCGGTGGTCTCGTCCGCCATGTCACCCCCTCGCCTTCATCAGGAACATCAGATCCTCGGCGGTCTGCCGGGCGCTGCCGCCCGGGGCTTCGTGGTAGTGCTCGATGACGAATCCGCCACCCGGCCCGCCGGATCCCGCGAGGGCGGCCGTGGGCCCGGTGCGGGTGAGCAGGGTGCTCAGCCGGTTCAGCGGCAGCACGGCCTCCGCCTGCCCGCCCTCGGCGAGCAGCGCGAGCGTGCCGCCGGGGCGCGGCAGCACGATGCCGCCCTGGGCGAGCGTGGGAATGGTGGGGATGTTCACCCCGAACGACTGGCCGCCGATCCCGGGCACCCATGAGGGCACCGAGACCTTGACCCGGTTCAGCGCGCCGATCGCCCGGTTGACCAGCCCGATCACCCCGTTGAGCGGCCCGCGCACGGCCCCGAGTACGGCGCTGAAGGCGCCCCGGACGATGCCGGCCAGCCCGTTGAAGGCGCGCTGGATGCCGTTGCGGGCGGAGCGGAAGGCGCCCGGGATCCGCTCCGAGAAGAAGGACAGCAGGGGCCGGACCACGGCCATGATGGCGTGGATGACCGTGGTGATGATGGCCTTGTAGATGTTGAAGTACGTCTTCACCACGGTCCAGATGACCTTCAGCACGACCGTGAACGCCGTCTTGATGCCGTTCCAGGTCGTCTGCACCACTTGTTTCGCCACGCGCATGGTGGAGCCGATGACCTGGCCGATGATCCTGAAGGCGGCCTGGACGATGCGCTGGACGGTCTTGGACTGCATGGCCATGTCGACGAGCTTCATGATCAGCGGCATGAGCAGCGCCATGATGGCACCGAACACGTTTGACTTCATGGCGGTGTTCAGGCCCTTCTGGGCCGTGGTCACCCCCTGGAGCCCCGTCCTCATCCGCCCCATCAGACCACCCCCGGTCGCCGCGCTGCGGCCGGCGGTGGTCATGGAGCGGCCGCTCTTGGCCACGCTGCGTTCGGCGGCGTTGGCTTCCCGCTGGAGGGTGCGCATCGAGTTGGCCGACTTGTCCACGTCGCCCTTGATACGGCCGACGGCTGAGCCCGCCTGCGTCGCGGTACGGGCGAACTTGGAGACGCTGGTATCGGTCTGGCCCACGGAGCTGCGCAGGCCGCGGAAGCCGGAGACGGATCGGTTGAGCGCTTGCAACAGCGACATCGGTCACCTTCCCGGCTCCGTCATTCAAGAGCCTGTGCGAGTCGGCTGATTCGTCCTTCCAACGCCCGGATAGCCTGTTCGGCCTCGCGGATGTTGCGCACATCCACGGCTCTCTCCTGGCCGGTTGGTCTCCCTGCCGCCGCCGCGGCGTTGCGCTGGCTCCCCCGGGAACGTTGGGCTTGCGATTCGGCGTGTTCCGCCTTCTCCTCGGCGTGCCTGGCTTTCTGGGCCGCGGCGCGGGCCTCATCGGCGGCGGCCTCGGCCTTGCTACCGGCACGTTCCGCGGCTTGCTTCGCACCGGTCACGGCTGTCTCGGTGGCGGACTTGGCGGCGGTGAACTCCGTCCGGACGCGGAGGATCGTACGGGCCAGTGAGGTACGCGTCGCCGCCACCCGCTGCTCCACGGCGGTGATGGATGCCTTGAGGGTCTCCGGGTTCAGACCGCGTCTCTTGTCGAGGATTTCCTGCAAGTCGAACACGGTCTTTTCGGCGTTGAACAGCTTGAAGCCAAAGGAGGCCCCCACTCCCTCGGCTTTGACGAGGCTGGTCTCCCCCTTCGCGGCGGCTGTTTGGACGAAGTCTTTCGCAGCCTGTGTAGCGTCCTTGACGATCTTCTGTGCGGCTCCCTGAATGACCGCGTGTACCTTGCGGTCGATCTCTTGATTCAGCCAGTGCAGCGGTTCGTCGGGTCCGGCCACTTGCCCTCCTCTCAGCCCGAGAACGCCTTATCCGAAGAACCGCGCCAACTCCGCCGCCGTCGGCGCATGGCCGTCGGTGGCTCGGTCGGCGGGCGGGCCGTCGGACATATCGGTTGCCCCCGGGCGGGGTACCGGTAGCGGTGCCTCCGGTGGGTCCGCGTATTCGTCCCGGTTGGCCGACGCGAACATCCAGTTGGCGATCGCCAAGTGGTCCACGACCGCCGCCAGCAGATGGGCCGTCAGCCCCCACTCCGCGGCCTCGCCCTCCCGCGCCCGTACGAACGCCGAGTCCGGCGGAAGGTGGCGTACCAGGACCGCCAGGCGCCGCGAGGACAGCGTCTCGTGGTGCCAGTCGAGCAGGTCGACGCCGTAGTACCGCAGCAGATCGGCCTCCAGCGCCTCGGCGTGCTCCTCAACGAGCGCGCCGAGGCTCAGCCTTCCCCCACGCCGAGCCCGGTGTCCTGGCCGTACGCCTCGAGGATGGCGGCGATGTCCTGCACGCTCACCTCGTGTTGGCACAGCCGCTGGTAGCTCTCCTCGCCCATGAGGAGGGCGAGCAGCCCGTCCAGGTCGTTGTCCTTCAGCTCGGCCAGTGCGTGCGCCGAGCGGCGGGGGATCTCGGTGGGCAGGGAGAACGTCTCCCCGTCCACCTCGAAGTCCCAGGTCAGGCCCAGCGCCTCCAGGCGCTGGGCGCGGGCGGCGTTGACGTTGAACGCAGGCATGGCGGCGGCTCCTTCGCGATCGGCGTGGCGGGGAGGGGGTCAGGATCCGGCGAACGCCGGGTCGTTCATCAGCCAGGTGGCCAGCGGGGTGTCGTTGTCGACGGCCAGTGCCGTGAAGGTGACCCCGAGCCGGACCGCGGCCGTGCGGGTGAGCTGGAGCTCCTCGGTCTCGGTGACCTGGCCGCGGCGCAGGATGAACCGGTACTTGATGACATCGCCGTCCGCGAACTCCACGCCCAGCATCCGCTCGTCCTTCTTCGGCTCGGCGGCGAGTTCGTAGCGGTACACCTTGGACTCGGCCTCCGTCTCCGTCACCACGGCGCCGCCGAAGAAGAACGGCAGGGTGTCCTCGTTGAGCTGGAGCAGCTGGAACTTCACGGTGAGGTCGCGGTCGGAGTAGACGAAGCGGGCCGGGCTGACCGACTGCCAGGTGTCCACCGGGTCGATCTTGTCCTTCTTGTTGAACTTGATGCCGTCGGTGGTGGTGTACCCGAGGTCCTTCCAGCCCGTCGCCCAGGCTGTGGAGACATCGGCCGGGACGGCGGTGCCGAGCGGGGCGGTCAGGATGCGGCCGGTCCCCGCGACACGGATCTCATTGGGGTTCATTCCGGGCATGCGATAGCTCCTTGTGGCGTGGTGATGAGGGCGGACGGTCGGCTGGTGGGTGGCCTACGCCGGGCGGATGGAGAGCCGGGCCGTGGACAGATAGCGGCTGGCCGCGGCGTGCTGGTAGTCGGGCAGCCACCGGGGGCCGTCCACTTCGGAGACATCGGTGACACAGGCGGTGCCGAACGTGGTGCCGCGCACGGTGAACAGCGCGGTCCGGGCGGCCGTGGCGACGGTGTGGGCCGTGGGCTTGTCCGGGCCGTATACCTCGAGGTCGACCAGCGGCTGGTCCAGATGGATGTCCTCGACCCAGACGCCACCCGCCCGGGAGACCAGCACGGCCTTCTGCGTTCCGTCGAAGTCCGGCGGGGTCCGGTTGTCCACGAGTACCCCGGCCAGTTCGGGGCGGTTCTTCAGATGCTCGACGACGAGGCGTTCGACGTCGGGAAAGATCACCAAGGGCTCGGTCATGCGCGCACTCCTTGCTGTGGTCAGGGGCTGCGCACAGCGAAAAGCGGCGGGGCCGTGGCCCTCCAGGGGGCACAGCTCCGCCGCTGGCACCAAGTGTGATGCACCGGAAGCCCATTGACAACCACTTGTCGTCACTTATGCCGAGATGACCATGGGCCCCGCAGGTCACGTACGTCGTCGTGTGGCCCGCTCGGCCGCGAACACATCCTCCAGTCGATAGAGGAACGCCTTGCCCTGGCGCCCCGCGGGCCGCATATGCTTCAACTGCACCCACTTGCGGATGGTGGCCGGGGTGACACCCACCTCCACGGCGGCCACGGCGGCGGTCAGCAACGGATACTCGGGCGCCGGTGTGGTCCTCATCGGCTCACCGCCACGACGGTGGAACCCTCGTCCAGGGCGGCGGTGATCTCCTCCAGGGTGAGCGCGCCGCCGGCGGCCAGCTCCGCCCACTCGCCCTCCGGCCAGGAGTGCCGATGCGCCCGGTCCGCGTGGCAGCCGCACGCGGTGTGCGGGCAGCGGCAGCCGGGGTTGATGCACAGCACCGCCCGGCGCAGCGGAAAGGCCCGCAGCGAGACCGAGGCGCACAGCGGGCACCGGCCGCTCAGCCGGACCACGGGCTCGGCGTCCCCGAGCGCGCCCGCGCAGCGCCGCGCCATTCCGCTGATCTCGCCCAGCAGATGGCGCATCAGCAACGGGTCGGCCTCGACCCGTTCCAGCAGCCCCGCGAGACGGGCCAGTCTGACCTCGACCGTGCCCCTGCCCGTGGGCGGCAGCCCGAGCCGGTCGTGGACGGCCTCCTCCAGTTCCACGACGCCGTCGGTGATGTCGCGTACGGTGTCGGAGACCCGCAGGCGCAACGGCTCCGAGGGCCCGCGGCGGTCGGTGCCTCCCCGCGGCCGGCCGAGGCCGGGGCGGTGCGGGGAGGGCGTCAACTCCGCCTGGAGCTCGGGGAACTGCCGTATCAGGACGGTGATCCAGTGGCTCGCTCTGATGCGGTCGGGATGCGCGAGTGCGTCATTGCTCAACAGAACCCCCCAGGTCGTCTGCTTCTTCGCTCCCTAGGGACCCCGGGTCCACGCGGAACGGTTCCCACCGGAAGGGCGCGCGGAAGCGGGGATCAGGGGCGCCGGAGCAGGCGTCGGGAAGGCGCCGCGGTGGGCGTCAGGGGAGGATCGAGTCGACGTAGCCGCCGTCGGCGCGCACGGCTCCGCCGGTGGTCGCCGAGGCGAAGGTGGAGCTCAGGTAGACCGCCATGTTGGCGATCTCCTCGGGCTCGATCAGCCGCTGGATGAGCGACTGCGGCCGGTACTTGGCCATGAACTCCCGCTGGGCCTGCTCCCAGGGCAGCTCCGGGTCCACCAGCTCGTACACGAAGTCCTCGACGCCGCCGGTGTGGGTCGGCCCGGCGATCAGCGAGTTGACGGTGACGCCCGTACCGGCGGCCTCCTTGGCGAAGCCACGGGTGACCGCGAGCAGCGCGGTCTTCGACATCCCGTAGTGGATCATCTCGGCCGGGATGACGACGGCGGAGTCGCTGGCCACGTTCAGGATCCGGCCCCATGCGCGGTCCTTCATCCCGGGCAGCAGGCTCCGGATCATCCGGACGGAGGCCAGGACGTTCACCTCGAAATAGCGCCGCCACTCGTCGTCGCTGATCTCCAGCGCCGGAGTGGCCCCGAAGATGCCGAGGTTGTTGACCAGGACATCGACGTCCGGCACGGCGCCGGTGACCTCACGGGCGCCGTCATCGGACGTGATGTCGCCGGGGGCGGAGACGAACGAGCCGCCCTCCGTGTCCTCCTCCAGCTTCTGGATGGCGGCCTCGACGGACTCCTGCCGGCGCCCGTTGACGGCGACACGGGCGCCCGCCCGCGCCAGCCCGGCGGCGATGGCGAATCCGATGCCCTGCGTGGAGCCGGTGACCAGGGCGGTCTTACCGGAAAGGTCGATCTGCACGGAGCTCCTTCGTCGATGCCTGATTACTTGCGTGCGCCTTTAGTTGCACACGCGCCATACTAGCGTAGCCCGCTGCGACGACGGCCGTGGCCGCTCAGGACCCATGACGGACCTCGATGCTCAGGACCCATGGCGGACCTCGACGCTCAGGACCCATGGCGGACCTCGATCTGCCCCCGCAGCCTCGGATCGCGTGAGGAGGAGCCCACCTCCACGGTCCGGCGCCCGGTGCCCAGTACCCATCCATGGCGTTCGGAGTCCCATGCGGACAGCGTCCGCGCGGCCACCCGCACCGTCACCTTCCGCGCCTGGCCGGGCCGCAGATGGACCCGCCGGAAGCCCGCCAGCGCCCGCTCGGCCTGGTCGAGCGGCAGATCGGGCGAGGGCCCCACATACACCTGCGCCACCTCCGCCCCGGCCCGCCGCCCGGTGTTGCGCACGGTGAAGACCGCCTCCAGCCCGCTTCCGCGGCGTCGCAGCCGCAGCCCCGCATAGCCGAAGGTGGTGTACGACAGGCCGTGGCCGAAGGGGAAGAGCGGCCGCACGCCCTCGGCGTCGTACCAGCGATAGCCGACCCGGATGCCCTCGGAGTACTCCGCACGGCCGTTCACCCCGGGGTAGCGCCGGGGGTAACCGGCCATCGGGTGGCGGTCGTCGGAGACGGGGAAGGACTGGGTGAGCCGCCCGCCGGGGTTGGCGTCGCCGAAGAGCAGGGCGGTGGTGGCGGCGGCGCCCTCCTGGCCCGGGTAGTACATCTGGAGGACGGCGCCGGTGCGGTCCAGCCAGGGCATCGAGGTGCACGAGGAGGTGTTGAGGACCACGGTGGTGCGCGGGTTGGCCCGGGTGACGGCGGCGATCAGCGCGTTCTGATGGCCGGGGAGGGCGATGGTGGTGCGGTCCCTGCCCTCGGTGGCGTCCTCGTGGGCGAAGAGCACCACACTGTGCGCGGCGCGGGCGGCGCGCACGGCCTTGTCGACATCGGCGGCGCGCGTGGCCGAGGTGGTGCGGCGCAGCCGGAAGGTCAGCCCCTCCCCGCCGCCCTTGGCGGTGACCTTCAGCCGGTGCTTCCCCGCCGTCAGCGCGACGGCCGCCCGGCGCACGGCGAGCCCGTCCGGGGCGGCGCTGAGGAAGCCACCGGTGAAGTACTCGCCCAGGCCGGGCCGGAACGGGAACAGTTCCTCGCCGTCCAGCAGGACCTTCGGGCGGCCGGCGGGCGGGCCGCTGAAGTGCAGGACGAACGTCCACTCATCGGCCTCGGTGACGGTGAGGGTGCCGTCGTAGCTCCAAGTCTTCCCCGCCGCCACCTTCCGCTCCTCCAGCCCGGTGGCCGGGGAGAGCGCGGCGGTGGGGAGCTTCTTGCCGAACACGTCCTCGCCCAGGGCGTACGCCACCCGGGCCCCCTTCCCGGCGCGCTCGCGCATCGCCTCCAGCGGGCTCGCGGCATGGTCGGGGACCACATGGGCGCTGCCGCCGCCACTGAGGAAGGGGATGGAGCCGGCCGGACCGACGACGGCGATCGACCGGGCGGCGGGCCCGGTCAGCGGCAGTGTGCCGCGCTCATTGCGCAGCAGGACACCGCCCGCCGTCGCGACCTTCAGCGCGATGCGCGCGCCGGCACCGGGGTCCCGGCCCGGCCGTGGCGGGGCGTTGCCGTCCAGCAGGCCGAAGCGGTCCATGAGGGTCAGGACGCGGCCGACCGCGCGGTCCACCTCGGCCTCCGGTACGGTTCCGTCGGCCACCGACCTGAGCAGGGCGGCGCCGAAGTACTTGCCGTCGGGCATCTCCATGTCCAGCCCGGCGCCGAGGGCCGCCGCGGTGCTGTGGGCGGCGTGCCAGTCGGTCATCACCCAGCCGTCGAAGCCCCAGTCCTCGCGCAGCACGCCCGTCAGCAGCGGCTCGCTCTCACAGGCGAAGGCCCCGTTGACCTTGTTGTAGGCGCCCATGACGGCCCCCGCGCCCGCCCGTACGGCCGCCTCGAAGCCGGGCAGCTCCGTCTCCCGCATCGTCCGCTCGTCGACGATGACATCGATCGACTCCCGCTCGTGTTCCTGGTTGTTCAGGGCGAAGTGTTTGACGGTGGCGATCAGGCCCTCGCCCTGGATGCCACGCACCTCCTCGGCCACCAGCTCGGAGGCGAGCAGGGGGTCCTCGCCGAAGGTCTCGAAGTTGCGCCCGGCGTACGGGGTGCGGATGAGGTTGACCATGGGGGAGAGCAGCACATCCTGGCCGAGCGCGCGGCCCTCGCGCCCGATGGTGCGCCCGTACTCCCGCGCCAGGGCCGGGTCGAAGGCGGAGGCGAGCAGCACCGGCGCGGGCAGCGCGGTGGCCCGCCGGGTGACCCGTACGCCGGCGGGCCCGTCGGCGAGGCGCAGCGGGGGAATGCCGAGCCGGGGGACACCGGGGGTGTAGCCCGCCTGCCCGAGGCTGTGGGGATCCTTCGCGCCGTGCAGCAGCGAGACCTTCTCCTCCAGCGTCATCCGGCCGATGAGCGTGTCCACGCGGGAGGCGGGACCGCTTGCGGGACCGGGCGCGGATCCGGGACCGGAAACGGGCGCGGCCGCGGCCGCCGGCCATCCGCTTCCACCGGTGGCGGCGACGGCCATCGCCCCTCCCAGGAAGGACAGGGCGGAACGTCGTGACAGGGCGCCCGGCATGGCGTCACTCCATCTCTCGCGGCTCGAAGACGTGTGTGTACGCAGGCGTGCTGACGTTGCTTCGGTGTCCGTCGGGTGAACACCGTGCGGACATCACATCACGGGGTCGGCCGCTCGCCGGTGTGCGCCGGGTTTCGGGATCGAGGTGTCGGGCTCAGCGCGCGGCGATCCGCGCGGCCACGCAGAGGTCCTCGTCGCGATAGCCGAGGCGGGTGTAGAGCCGTTCGGCGGGGGCGTTGTCGGCGAGCTGCCACAGTGTGCAGAAGCCGTGCCGCCGTACGGCGTACCGGGTGAGCCACGAGGTCAGCGCCGCGCCGAGCCCCTGGCCGCGCTGCCGGGCGTCGGTCGCCACGGACGCCATCAGCGGGGCGCCGCTGTCCCGCAGGCTGCTCAGGGCGCCGCAGGCCACCAGCCGCCCGTCCTCGCCCCGGATCCCGGCCCACAGGCTGATACCGGAGGAGCCGGGGCCGGTGGAATGGCCCGGGCTGTGCTCCCGGAGGAAGGTCAGCAGCTCCTCGTGGTGGCGTTCGCCGAGCTCGACCACGCGCTCCTCACCCGGATGGACGGGCGGCTCGTCCGGTGTCCAGCGGAAGACCCACTCGACCACGTCGGCGATCGGCAGATGGCGGGCGACCAGGGTGTCGGTGCCGCGGGGGCCCGTGAACTCCTTCACATCGTCGGGAAGGCGCTGTGCCGCGCCCAGCACCAGTCCGGCGGCGGCCACCGGCTTCCCGACGCTCCACACATGGCCCCGGGAGCCATCGAGCCAGGCCACGGCTCCGGGGCCGGACCAGCTGAGCCGGCCGGCCGGGCGTCGGCGCGCCGCGCCGAAACGCAGCAGGGCGGAGCCCGGGCGGTCCTCCAGGCCCTGGGTGAACAGATCCGCGGTGCGGGGAGGGAACGTCGTGGACTGCATCACTTTCGGAAGGGTGAGGAGAAGGGGAGGGGCGGTCCACTGTGACATACCGCCCCTGGCCGGGGGCAAATGCGGTGGACCCCGCCCGGGAGGGGCGGGGTCCACCGTCACGGGGAGGTGCGATCAGGTGCGGTAGGCGTAGTAGGCCGAGGTCGGGTACGAGGCGATGATGCTGGCCACGGACTTCCGGTAGGTGTTGACCGAGTGGTACGTCAGATACGGGACCCCGCTGGAGCTGCGGTAGGTGACGACCATGGTGTGGTCCTTGGACCCGTCCTTGTCGAAGTCCATCTGCATGACGTCGCCGACGCCCATGTAGTAGACGTTCGCCAGGTTGGTGGCCCGCTTGGAGTCCAGCGTGAACCACGACCACTCGTTGGCGCCCACCCAGGACGTCGACTGGTACGAGGTGTCGTACCACCAGCTGCGGTAGTCCTCGGCGTCACCGGACTTGTTGGCCCAGCCGCCCGCCTTCAGGGCCTGGCTGACGAAGTTGGTGCAGTCGCCACCGGCCTCGTTGAACTTCCGGTAGGCGGGGTTGTAGTTCTGCCAGTACTTCTCGGCGTACGAGGCCATCGCCGCGTAGTCGTAGCTTCCCGCGGGCTTCGTCTGCGGCCGGGACGGCACCGAGGTGGCGGCGGGCGTCGCATCGGGCAGGGCCGTCGTCCTGGCCGCCGCCACCGGCGCCGTGGCGGGCTCGTTGACCGCCACCGGGCCGTCGTCGGTCGAGGTGAGGCCGGTCAGCTGCCACTTCCCGTCCGCGGTGGCGGCGAAGCTCAGCCGGTGGTGCGCCTGGAAGCCGGTCGTCGCGGGCTCGTCGCCGCGTATCTTCTTGTAGGCCAGCGTCGTGGTCTCGGTGGCCTGGACGGTGGCGTGCCCGGCCTCGACCCGCACCCGGTCCACCGCCACCCGGGTGTCGGCGGATGTGTACGCCTCGCCCAGGGACGCGAGCCGCGCCTTGCGGGTGCGCAGCGCGGACAGCGCGGTGTCCTCGGTCCGGGTCTGGCCGGCCGACAGCCGGACGTTCTTCTCGGCGAGCGGGGCCGCGCGCCGCACCGACTGCTTGGTGGCCAGCAGCGCCGCCGTGCGCTGGGTCAGCACCGCGTCGGCCAGGCGCCCGAAGGACTGCGCGGTCGCGGTGTCCACGGTGCCGGCCGCCGCCGGGCCCTCCGCCGCGCTCGCGGCGGAGGCGGGCAGGACCACGGCGGACAGGGCCGCCGTCAGCACGGCCCCCACGGCGGATCTGAAGGTCGTTGACTTCACGTGTATTTCCCCTCCACACCCCCGGCCCGGACGGACCGGGGTCACCGAATCATCACATGAACTCCGTGTGCGTGGAGGTCATGTGATGATTCCGGCTGTGCGGAGGCCGGGCAGGCCCGGTGTCATGCGGGGAGGCCGGATCCCGCCCGGCGTTGTCACCAGGTGACGGGCAGCTCATGCGCTCCGTAGATGATCATGTCGCTGCGCATCCGGACCTCCTCCGGGGGCACGGCGAGCCGCAGTCCCGGGAACCGGCGGATCAGTCCGCGGTAGCCCGACACCAGCTCGATCCTGGCCAGATGCTGCCCGAGACACTGATGGATGCCGTATCCGAAGGCCAGATGGCTGCTGCGGGGACGCCCGACGTCGAGCGTGTCCGGGTCGTCCACCAGCGCCGGGTCCCGGTTGACCGCCGGGACCGAGACGGCCACGGACTGGCCCGCCTTGATGGTGACACCGCCGACGACCACGTCCTCCAGCGCGATGCGGACGGGGAAGGCGTTGACGATGCTGAGGTAGCGCAGCAGCTCCTCGACGGCTGTCGGGAGGAGCGACTCGTCGGCCCGCAGTCGCTCGAACTGCTCGGGCCGGCGCAGCAGGGCGAAGGTGCCGAGGCTGAGCATATTGGTGGTGGTCTCGTGGCCGGCGATCAGCAGCAGCCCCGCGATACCGCCGATCTCCACGTCATTGAGCTCGTCGACGGCGGTCAGCAGGGAGATCAGATCGTCCTGCGGCGCCTTGCGCTTGGCCTCGACCAGTGTGCGCAGGAAGTCGTCGAGCGCGGTCTTCCCGGCGACGAACTCCTCGTCGGTGCGGTCCTGGCGGAGCAGCCGCGCGGCGACGGTCTGGAAGAACTCCCGCTCCTCGTACGGCACACCGAGCATCTCGCAGATCACCAGCGAGGGAATGGGCAGGGCGAAGTGCCGCACCAGGTCGGCCGGTTTGCCGGCCGCCTCCAACGCGTCCAGCTGGTTGGCAACGATGTCTTCGACGCGCGCTTCCAGCTCGCGCATCCGCCGCACCGTGAAGTACCGCGTGAGCTGACCCCGGTAGCGGCCGTGCTCCGGCGCGTCCATGGCCAGGAATGACCCCGCCCCGCTGCTGCGGTCCCGGCGGACCGACTCGGGGACCTTCCGCATCGTGTCGTCGCCACGCCAGCGCTCGGCGCTGAACCGGGAATCCCGCAGCACCTCCCGCGCCTCGTGATACCCGGTCACCAGCCAGCCCGCGCTGCCGCCGGCGAACCTCAGCGGGCTGATCGGTGGCCCGGTGAGCAGCGCACGTGCCGGGTTGACGTAATCGTCCCGCTCGTTCGGATACGAAGGGAGGTCATGGAGATCTCGGAGGTCGTCATGGGTCGTGGGCATCGGAGCGTTCACGATGGCTCTCCTTCGTGATTCCTCGAACTTTCCGGGGGCGAACGTCCCGGAGCCGTCGGCCGCGGCTTTCAGTAGGGAACGCTACCGATAGGGTTCCCTACTGAACAGGGGGACGGATCGGCTACCGTACGGATCTGGCCAGGTTTCCGAACAACTGGCGGAGAGGGGCACACCGATGCCGCCGCAGCGGTCAAAGACCGTGGAAGCGCTGATCGTCGGGGCGGAGCGGGCGTTCTCCGAACGCGGCTTCCACGGGGCCTCGATCGGCTACATCTGCCAGTGCGCGGGCAGGACCACCGGGGCCTTCTACTCCAACTACGACAGCAAGCTGAAGCTCTTCCTCGATGTCTTCCGGCGGCACAGCGACCGCACCGCCGACTACATCCAGGAGCAGATCGCCGAGATGGACACCGGACGGGATCTGGCCCCCCAGCTCGCCCGGACCTTCGCCGAGATCTTCAACGGCGAGCATCTGAACGTCCGGTGGGTCTTCATCCACCTCGAGTTCCGCCTGATGGCGCTCCGGGACGGCGATGCCGCCGCCGCGCTGGTGGATCACGAGAAGAGATTCAGCCGCCGCATCGGCACCATGCTGGACGGGCTGTTCGATCGGGCCGGCCACCGGCCCGCCCTGCGAGGCACCGAACTGGCCACGCTGCTCGGCGCGATGACACGGGGCATCAAACTGGACCGGGGCATCTACGCGATGGGCGGTGTCGACGATCCGCTCTCGGCCGACCAGGTGGCGAGCGCGCTGGAGGGCCTGTTCCGCTCGGTGGACTGAGCCCGCGGCCACGTCACGCGCGCCGTCCTCCGCCTGGCCACCGCGGCCGTGGGGAGGCCACCGCAGTCGTCGCCCGCCGGCGGTGGCCTGCGCGTGCCCGAGGCTCAGCCCGCCCGGCGGAAGCTGTCGATCGGACCGCCGAAGCCGCCCTCGGGGCCCTTCCAGTTGATGGCCAGGGCGCCGTCGCCCTTCATCCCCACGGTGCCCTCGCCCCGTCCTCCGTCACTGCCGCCCTTGCACGACAGGGTCAGGGAAGGCTCGTCCTCGCCGCCCTTCTGGCCGGGCTTCAGCGTGCCGGTGCAGTCGAGCTTCGGCCCCTTCGCCGTGACCTTGCCGTCCGCGATGGTGAGGGTCGCCAGGGCGTCGTCGGACTTCGCCGCCACGATGGACTTCCAGGACCCGGCCGAACGCTCGATGATCGTGCCCTGGGCCGCCGGGCCCGAACTCGGTGACTGCTGGGCGGACTGGGTGGCTTCGCCGCTCGGCTTCGATTCCTTCTTCCCGTCGTCACCGTCTCCGCAGCCGCTGACGGCCAGACCGACGATGACCGAAGTGATCGCCATGTGCACTGCCTTGCGCACGTGATCTCCCTTTCCCCGTTCAATTGGGCACGTCAACCTAACAGCCCCGCCACGCCCCCCGTACAGCGCCCTGGCCTGCGTGGACACCTCCCCGTCCGGCAGCCCCGCGCCGCGGAACCGGCCCGATGTCCACGGCACTTCACGAGCTCCTGTGAACCGGTCATAAAGTACGGCGGGTGCGCGGACCGCCGATCGGTCCGCGCGGCATGGCGACATCGCGGGGGGTGGGGAGGAGCACTGCTGTGGAGGCACGGGCGCACACCGGGCGGCTGGACGCATTGCTGCACGAGGTGCGGCGGCAGATGAGCCGGGGTACCGGGGCGGATCCGCGGGCGGTCCTCGACTGGCTGGGCCGGCAGATCGACGCCGAAGTCGCGCTGGTCGGGAGCCAGGGCGCGGTCGAGACCGCCACCGCGCGCTTCCCACGCCAGATCCTGCCCTCGCTCGAGCCGGCGCTGTCCCGGCTGGCCGGTGGCCGGATGGCCGCGGCGGTCACCGAGAGCGGCGCCTTTCAGGTGCGCTTGGAGGCGCTCGGCCCGCGCGCGCCACGCCCCGTCCTGGTGGTGGCCGGTACCTTGGCGCCCAGCCGCGAAGCGGCGTCGCTGGTCTCGCACGCCGGGAGCCTCATCGCGCTCCTGGACCGGGCGCAGGACGCGGACACCACCTTCCGCGGCTATCAGTACAAGGCGCGGCAGCTGCGGTTCGCCGTGTTCAGCGCCCTGCTGGCGGGAGACCTCACACTGGCCCGCCGGATGACCACCGGCGCCGTCCCCGCGCTGCTGGACGCCGAACGGCTGCGCGTCTATCTGCTGCACTGCCCTCCGGAGGACCGGGACCGGCTGGCGCAGACCTATCAGGACGGATCGGGCTACCACGGTACGGGTCTGATGGTGCACTGCCCGGCCTTCAAGGAACACCTCATCTGTCTCGTCGCCGACGGGTCCGGCAACGAGTCCGCCGATGAGGCGGATGGTGAGGCCATCCACGATTCCGGCGACGGCCCCGAAGTGGCTGAGGGCCAGGGCACGCTGCTGCGCCGCCTGGTGCGGGACAACCCGCACTACGCGCTGGGCATCAGCAGCCCGTATCCGCTCGGCGCGACGGCCGAGGCGTACGGGCAGGCCGTGCACGCCCTGGCCGCGGCGCGCCATACGCCCGAGCGGATGGCCGCCTATCTCGGCCGGACACCGCTGGTGCCGCTGCTGCCCCGCACCGAGGCGGGCGCCTGGGCCCGTGCCCTGCTGCGGCCACTGGGGTCCACCCCGAGGGCCACCCTCGACATCACCCGGCTCGCCGTCACCTTCCCCCGGTCCGCGGTGGCCCGGCTGCTGGACATCAGCCGCAACACCGTCTCCCACCACCTCGGCCGGGTGGAGACGACCCTCGGCCTGGACCTGGGCGACGTACGCACCCGAGCCGCCCTCGACCTGGCCTTCTGCCTGACCGGCGGGCCGCCGGACGCCGGTCTCGGCACCGAGCGCGGGCGGCCGGAGCCCACCCTGGACGAGCTGTTGCGCACCGAGCCCGCACACGCCTGGGCGCGGGAATTCCTCCGCCCCCTCCAAAGCAGCCGTGAAAACACCCGTGGCCGCGATCTGCACGCCACCCTGTGCGCCTGGATCGACGCGAACACCGACGCCCAGCGGACCGCCCGCCGGCTCGGTCTCAGCCGGAACACCGTCAGGGCCCATCTGCGGGCCGCCGAACACCTGCTCAGCCGTGATCTGCTCACCACCGGCTCCGGGATCCACGACCTGGTGCACGCCCTGCACATCACCGGGCTCCAGCCGGTGGACTGACTGCGCACCGTGCACATATCACGGGTGCACGATGCGCACCGTGCACCGTTGCCCGCCCCGGTGGTCCGCTTTACCGTCACTTCTGCCGCGCAGCGCGGGAACGGGAGCTCCGCCTCCCAGCGTGACGCCGGTCTGTATCACCGCGAGGGGAGTGATGCAGCCCGGCGCCGTACGGTGCTCACAGCTCCGAGGGCTTCTTTCCCGCGGTGGGCGCGGCGCCGACTCGGGGGCGTGCCGTACCACGTCCCCGGGTGACGGCGAGCACCGCACCCGAGAGCAGCACCAGGGCGCCCACCGCCTGCAGAGAGCCGAAGGACTCGCCCAGGAAGAGCATGGCGCACCCGGTGTTGATCACCGGGACCATGAACATCATCAGGGACGCGGACGCCGGACCCACCGCGCCCACTCCCCGGTAGTAGAGGAGATTGGCGACGGCGGCCGGACCGATGGCGAGGAACACCACGTTCAGCCAGAGGCCGGCCGGCAGCTCACTCCAGTGCGTCTCGCCGAGATCGGGTGCGGCGAGTGCCCCCAACAGCACTGCCCCCGCACACGTGGCGTAGGTCGTGGCGCGCAGCGGATCGACACCGGCCAGCACCCGCGGCCCGATGAGCGTGTACGCGGCCCAGCACACCGCGCTGAGCAGATAGAGCAGATCGCCCGTCAGCCGGGTGGCGCCGCCGTGCGCGCTGCCGCCCGCGCCGAAGAAGAACACCACCGCCCCGGCGAGCCCGAGCGTGAGCCCCGCCAGCCGTCCCCCGGTGGGCCGGTCACGGCCGGTGACCAGGAGAAAGGCGCTGGTGAGCACCGGGCTCAGAACGGGGATGAGGATTCCCGCGTCGAGCGAGGGCGCCAGCGACAGCCCCCAGAAGAAGAAGCCGTTGTAGGCGAACACCCCCAGCAGGCCCGCGAGCGCGGCCCGCCCGCCGCCGCGTGCGGAAGCCGGGGCGCCTGATCTGCCGAAGAGCGCCACGGCCGCCAGCAGGGCGACGGCCCCGCCGCCGAAGCGCAGCAGCGCCGCCACGGTGTGCGGCATCTGGGCGACCACCGACTTGGAGCTGGAGAAGGCGCTGCCCCACAGCAGCATGGTGATGGTGAGCAGGAGATACGGGCTCTTCCAGCCCCTGTTCGCAGGCATGCCCCGACCCTGGCCCGTGGCCCGGCTTCCGGTCTTGAACGCTGGTGCGCCCGCGCCCCCGTAGCGCCACCCTGTCCGATCCGTGAGGAATACCCCTTCCCGGGGCGTGGAACCGAGTAGGTGTCATCCGTGGCGCACACGCCTCGGAGGACGACCCGTGACACGGACCGTTCACGACGGTTCCCGCTTCGGAAGGTGGTAGGTGGTCCCGTTGAACACCGCTGACCAGGAGACACGCAGCGAGCGCAAGGAATTCCGCCGATCCGGGCCGCACTTCGCCGACCGGATCACCGCCGACGGCCGGAACGGCTGGCCGGTGGAGGCCGGGCGCTATCGGCTGGTGGTCAGCCGGGCCTGCCCGTGGGCGAGCCGGGCGCTGATCTCACGGCGGCTGCTCGGTCTGGAGGCGGCCCTCTCGCTGGCCATCACCGATCCCATCCAGGACGAGCGCAGCTGGCGCTTCACCCTGGACCCGGGGGACCGGGACCCGGTGCTGGGCATCGGCTTCCTCAGTGAGGCGTACGACGCCCGCGAGACCGGATATCCGGGCGGGGTGAGCGTGCCCGCGGTCGTGGACGTCCCCAGTGGAGTGCTGGTCACCAACGACTTCCACCGGATCACCCTGGACCTCGCCACCGAATGGACCGCCCTCCAGCGCGAGGGCGCCCCGGACCTGTACCCCGAGGAGCACCGCGAGGAGATCGACGAGGTGGCGGAGGGGGTCTACCGCGATGTGAACAACGGTGTGTACCGGGCGGGCTTCGCCGAGCGCCAGGACACCTACGACGACGCGTACCGACGTCTCTTCGCCCGCCTCGACGAGCTGTCCGAGCGGCTGTCCACGCGCCGCTATCTGGTCGGCGAGACCATCACCGAGGCCGATATCCGGCTGTTCACCACGCTGGTCCGCTTCGACGCCGTCTACCACGGCCACTTCAAGTGCAACCGCAACAAGCTCAGCGAGGATCCGGTGCTGTGGGCCTACGTCCGTGACCTCTTCCAGACACCGGGTTTCGGGGACACCGTCGACTTCGACCACATCAAGCGCCACTACTACCGGGTGCACACCAACATCAACCCCACCGGCATCGTTCCGCTCGGCCCCGACCTCTCCGGCTGGCTGACCCCGCATCACCGTGAGGAGCTGGGCGGGCGTCCGTTCGGCGACGGCACCGCGCCCGGACCGGTGCCGGACGGCGAGGTGGTGCCGGAGGAGGGCCGGGCGGACTGAAGTCGCACATGTCGTATTCCCATGCCATCCCGCCCTCGCATGCGGCCTTGTTCGCCCGGTCTTCAACTGATCGGCACACCTGTTACACAGACGCCATGTGTGCCGCCCGGCTCATGCGCCACCTCGGCCCCGGCGCCGGCGGTCCGACCCGAAATGACGCGCGTCGCATCGTCCGAGGGATGCGATGTCACGTGAGGTCGGTGGCCTTTCTGTGAAGGAAGGGCGTCGCTGCTGTGTGTGAGTGTGTCCGTCGTGTGATCGGAAAGTGGCGGAATGCCCGATTCCGGACCGTGGTTGATTCGCCGCGCGGCGGGCCCCGTGGTTACATCCCTTCCGCGCTCAGGCATTTCACGGAGCCCGGTGTTCTCCGGGTATCCCGTGTCCATGCCGCGGGAGCTGATTCCCCTCGGTTCCCGTGCGCTGTTGCAAGCTCAACGAGACGTTCACCCAAGGGAGACGCAACAATGAACAACGCGCCCAAGGTCGCGACCCAGGAGATCTCCGACGCCGAGCTGGACAACGTGGCGGGCGGGATCGCCAGCCCCGTGGGCGACGTCCTCGGCACCGTCGCCGGCCCGGTGGCCGGCGCCCTCGGCACCGTCACCGGCACGGTTGACGGCCTCACCGGCCTGAACACCACCGGCATCGTCGGTGGGGTCGTCGGCACCCTCTGAGGCTGATCTACCGCTCCCCTGTGCCCCGGGCCTGCCTGGTCCGGGGCACTCGGCGGTCCGCGGCCCCCTTTGATCACTCCCTTCGCGGCTGAGGAAAGACTTTCGTGCAGTTCCGCCAGCAGGCCCTCTCCAAGCTGCAGTCGGCAGAGGACATCGACCTGCCGGTGCGCTACGCCCGTCCCCAGGGATGGCTGGCACTGGCGGTCACGATGGCGGTCATGGCCGGTGCCGCCGTATGGGCCGTCACCGGCACCGTCTCCAACACCCTCGATGCCGACGGGATCCTCACCCACGGCCAGGGCAGCTATGTGCTGCAGAGCCCGATCGCCGGCCAGGTGACCTCCGTCCTCGCCCAGGAGGGCAGCACCCTCCGGGCGGGCGCACCGCTGCTGAAGGTCCGCACCGCCGATGGCACCGAGGTCGTGCGCACCATCGCGGGCGGCCGGCTCACCACCCTCACCGCCTCGATCGGCTCCGTGCTGAACACCGGCGCCAACGTCGCCTCCGTGGAGCGGGTCGGCCACTCCGACGATCCCCTGGTCGCCACCCTGTACGTCCCCTCGGACCGGGCGGCCTCGGTGCGGCCGGGCGCGTCGGTCGACCTCAGTGTGCAGTCCGCGCCGACGCAGACCTACGGTGTGCTCCGCGGTGAAGTGCGGGCCGTCGGCCGGACCGCCCAGTCGAGCCAGCAGATCGGCTCCTACCTCGGCAGCGGGCAACTCGGCGAGGAGTTCTCCAAGCATGGCCCGCCGGTCGCCGTCCAGGTGAGCCTCCAACGCACCAAAGGCACCCGCTCCGGCTACCGCTGGTCGTCCCCCGAGGGCCCGCCGTTCGCCCTCGGCTCCATGACCTTGACCAGCGGCACCGTCCACCTGGCCGACCAACATCCCAGCGATTGGCTGCTCCCGTGACCGCGACGAACCAGGGCGGACCACCCCGGCCCGCACCCGCCGGAAGCAGCGGAGCGCGCCGCCCCCAGCCGGCCCGGGGACGGCGCCGCGCGCCACGCGGCGGGGCCGGGCCGAGGAAGACCCGGCGCCGGACCGTGCGCACCCCCACCGTGCTCCAGATGGAGGCCCTGGAGTGCGGTGCGGCGTCGCTCGCCATGGTGCTTGCCCACTACGGGCGCCATGTCCCGCTGGAGGAACTGCGGATCGCCTGCGGTGTCTCCCGGGACGGATCGCGCGCCAGCAATCTGCTCAAGGCCGCCCGGAGCTACGGTCTGCGCGCCAAGGGCATGCAGATGGAGCCCGAGGCCCTCGCGGAGGTGAAGGCCCCGGCGATCCTGTTCTGGGAGTTCAACCACTACGTCGTCTACGACGGGATGGGGCGGCGGTTCGGCAAACGCGGCGTCCACATCAACGACCCCGACAAGGGGCGGCGTTTCGTCCCCGTCGAGGAGTTCGACACCAGCTTCACCGGTGTGGTCCTGGTCCTCGAACCCGAGGAGTCCTTCCGCCGGGGCGGGCGCCGTCCCGGGGTGCTGGGCGCCCTGCCGCCGCGCATGCGCGGCACCACCGGCACCCTGCTGGCGTCGCTGCTGGCCAGCCTGCTGCTGGTGGCGGTGGGGGCCGCGGTCCCGGCGCTCAGCCGCACCTTCATCGACACCTTCCTGATCGGCGGCCAGGACTCGACGCTGGAGCCGCTGTTCGCGTCCATGGCCGTGGCGGTGGTGCTCACCGCCGTACTGACCGGCGTCCAGCAGGCGAATCTGCTGCGCGGACGCATCATCTCCTCCACCCTCAGCAGCGCACGGTTCCTGCGGCATCTGCTGCGGCTGCCCGTCACCTTCTTCGCCCAGCGCAGCCCGGCCGACCTGGTCCAGCGGCTGCGCTCCAACGACACCGTCGCCGAAACCCTCGCCCGCGATCTGGCCGCCGCGGCCGTCGACGGGATCGTCGTGGTGCTCTACGCCTTTCTGCTGTGGACCTACGACCCCCAACTCACCGGTGTCGGCGTCGGGTTGGCGCTGCTCAACGTGGTGGCGATACGGGTGGTGGTGCGGTTGCGGGCCACCAGGACCCAGAAGCTGCGGGCCGACACCGCGCGGCTGACCACCACCTCGTACACCGGTCTCCAGCTCATCGAGACGGTGAAGGCCACCGGCGGGGAGGCCGGCTACTTCCGCCGCTGGGCCGGACAGCACGCCATCACCCTGGACGAGCAGCAGCGCCTCGGTGTCCCGAGCGCCGTACTGGCCGTCGTCGCCCCCACCCTCGCCACGCTCAACAGCGCCCTCATCCTCTGGATCGGCGGGCTGCGGGCCGTCGAGGGCCATATCTCCATCGGTCTGCTGGTGGCCTTCCAGGCGCTGGTGACCCGCTTCACCGCGCCCATCACCCGGCTCAACGGAGTGGCCGGACGCATCCAGGACTTCTCCGCCGATGTGACCCGGCTCAAGGACGTGGAGAACTTCCCGGTGGACTCCCTCTACACCCGCGACGAGCCGCGCGAGGACACCCGCCGGCTGACCGGGCAGGTGACCCTGGAGAACATCACCTTCGGCTACAGCCCGCTGGACGAACCGCTGCTGCGCGACTTCTCGCTGTCCGTCGGCCCCGGCCGCCAGGTGGCGCTGGTCGGCGCCTCCGGCAGCGGCAAGTCCACCGTCTCCCGGCTCGTCTCCGGCCTCTACGCCCCCTGGGAGGGGGTCATCCGCATTGACGGACAGCGCCTGGAGGACATCCCCCGCGGTGCGCTGGCCGCCTCCGTCTCCTTCGTCGACCAGGACGTCTTCCTGTTCGAGGGCACGGTGCGGGACAACGTGGCGCTGTGGGACCCGTCCATCCCGGACGAGGCGGTGGTCGAAGCCCTGCGGGACGCGGCGCTCTACGACGATGTGATCACCCGGCGCCCCGAGGGGATCCACTGCCGGGTGGAGCAGGACGGCCGCAACTTCTCCGGCGGCCAGCGGCAGCGGCTGGAGATCGCCCGCGCCCTGGTGCGCCGCCCCAGCGTGCTGGTCCTGGACGAGGTCACCAGCGCCCTGGACGCGCGCACCGAGCAGATCGTCATGGACAACCTGCGCCGCCGCGGCTGTGCGTGTGTGGTGATCGCCCACCGGCTCAGCACCGTGCGGGACAGCGACGAGATCCTCGTCCTGAACCGCGGCACGGTCGTCGAACGCGGACGGCACGAGGACCTCGCCGCCGCCGGAGGCCCGTACGCCGAGCTGATGAAGGAGCACTGACATGGCGTCCGTTCACCCGGCCGCGGCGGTGGCCGCGGACGGCGGCGACGCGGTGGTCCAGGCGCTGGGCGCCCTCGGCGCGCCCGTCGACTGCGCCGGGCTGCGCAGCCTCCCGCTGGAGGGCCCGCAGGTGCTCTGGCTCGTCGTCGGCGGTGCCCTGGACCTGTTCGCGGTCGACGCCGCCGAGGAGGGGCAGTGGCACTTCCTCGGCCGGCTGGAGACGGGCGCCGCGCTCCCGGGCCCGGTCGAGGGACCACGCCACACCCTGCTGGGCCGGCCCTCGCAGGACTGCCTGGTGCGCCGCATCCCGCTGCGCGAGCTCTACCGCCCGGAGGCGTACGACACGTACGGCACGGCCCAAGGCCACGACCCGTACGGCACGTACGGGGGCGGCGGATTCCAGGACACCCCGCCCACCCCGCTGGAGCACGCCGTGGCGCTCGGGGTGAGCCGCAGCCTCGGTGTCCTCTTCCAGGCCCCGCTGGACGGCGGGGCCGCGCCCGAGGCGGAGGCGGCCGACGAGGACCTGCTCTGGCTGCCGGTGCCGCCCGGCAGTGTGCGCTACGGCGCCGAGTACAGCGCCCAGGCCGCCGGTGACCTGCTGATCGACGGCGCGCTGTGGCAGCGGATGGTCAATCAGCAGTACCGCCTCGGCACCGCCGTGGACCGCTGGATCGAGACCATGGAGCGGGCCCACGCGGACCGCACCGCGGCCGGCATCCGGGCCGGTGAGGCCGTGCGCACCCGCGCCGACCAGGCGCTGATCGCCTCCATCGGAGGGCAGCGACGGGAGCGGCGGTCGGAGGAGAGCACCGACGACGCCGTGCACGCGGTGTGCCGCCGGGTGGCCGAGGCCGCCGGGATCACCCTGCCCGAACCGCCGCGCGGCCGCACCACCGACGACCGCACGGACCCGGTGGAGCGCATCGCCGCCCACGCCCGGATCCGCACCCGCGCCGTCCGGCTGGAGGACGGCTGGTGGCGGGAGGACGCCGGACCGCTGGTGGGCTACCGCGCCAAGTCCGGGGCCCCGGTGGCGCTGCTGTGGCGGCGCGGCCGGTACGAGGCGGTCAACCCCGCCTCCGGCCTGCGGATCCGCGTCGGCGGGGGCAACGCGGAGGAGTTCGAGCCGCGGGCCGTGATGTTCTACCGTCCGCTGCCCGACCGGCCGATGACGATGTGGCGGCTGATGCGCTTCAGCGTGCGCGGCGCCGCGGGGGACGTCCGCAACCTCCTGATCGCCGGGCTGGTGACGGTGGCGCTCGGCGCGCTGGTGCCGCTCGCCACCGGCCAGGTGCTGGGCGGCTTCGTGCCCCGCGCCGAGAAGAGCCCCATCGTCCAGATCTCCCTGGCCCTGATCGTCTCCAGCGTCGTCGCGGCCGCCTTCATGCTGCTGCAGAACCTGACCCTGCTGCGTCTCGAGGGGCGGCTGGAGTCCACCCTCCAGCCCGCGGTGTGGGACCGGCTGCTGCGGCTGCCCACCACCTTCTTCGCCCAGCGCTCCACCGGAGAGCTGGCCAGCGCGGCGATGGGCATCAGCACCATGCGCAGAGTGCTGTCCGGGATCGCCCCCACGGTCCTCCAGGCCGGCACCGTGGGCGCGATGAACCTCGCCCTGCTGCTGTACTACAGCGCCTCCCTGGGGCTCGCGGTGATCGCCGTACTGCTGGTGGTCTCCGGGGTCTTCCTCGGGATGGGGCTGTGGCAGGTGCGCTGGCAGCGACGGCTGGTGGAGAGCGAGAACAAGCTCAACAACCAGGCGTTCCAGACCCTGCGCGGGCTGCCCAAGCTGCGCGTCGCCGCGGCCGAGAACTTCGCCTACGCGGCCTGGGCCCGTGGCTTCGCCGACTCCCGCGATCTGCACCAGCGCACCGGGCGCATCAAGAACCTCACCCAGGTACTGGACGCCGTCTACCTTCCGCTGGTCTCCCTCACCGTGTTCATGCTGCTGGCCGGTCCGGCGCGGGGCAGCATGTCGGCGGGGGCCTTTCTGACCTTCAACACCTCCGTGACCATGCTGCTCACCTCCCTGACCCAGCTCACCAACGCCCTGGTCTCGGTGGTCGCGGTGCTGCCCATGTTCGAGCAGGTCAAGCCGATCCTGGACGAGCCCCCCGAGGTCCGCGGCGGCAGCGCCCAGCCGGGGACGCTCACCGGCGACCTCCGCGCCAGAAACCTCACCTTCCGCTACGGCGACGACGGGCCGCTGGTGCTCGACGATGTCTCGCTGGAGATCCGGCCGGGTGAATTCGTGGCCGTCGTCGGCCCGAGCGGCTGCGGCAAGTCGACCCTGCTGCGGTTGCTCATCGGCTTCGAACGGCCGGTGTCCGGCAGTGTGCTCTACGACGGCCAGGACCTCGCCGCCCTCGACCAGGCGGCCGTGCGCCGCCAGTGCGGGGTGGTCCTCCAGAACGCCCAGCCGCTGGGCGGCACGGTGCTCGACTGCATCCGCGGCGCCGAGCCGTTCACCCCCGAGGAGGCCATGGAGGCCGCCGAACTGTCGGGTCTGGCCGAGGACATCCGCCAGATGCCCATGGGGCTGCAGACCATGATCTCCGGCAGCGGCGCCATCTCCGGCGGCCAGCGGCAGCGGCTGATGATCGCCCAGGCCCTGATCCGCCGTCCGCGCATCCTCTTCTTCGACGAGGCCACCAGCGCCCTGGACAACGAGACCCAGCGCATCGTCATCGACAGCACCCGCCGTCTCCAGGCCAGCCGGCTGGTGATCGCGCACCGGCTGTCGACCGTCATGGACGCCGACCGCGTGCTGGTCATGGAGGACGGCCGGATCGTGGAGCAGGGCGCCCCGGCCGAGCTGATGGCCATCCCGGGCGGAAAGCTGCACGAGCTGGTGCGGCGCCAGATGACCTAGCCGGGCCGGGCCCCGCGGTGCTACGGGGCGGCCGGGCTGGCGGCCTCCTCCTCGGCCTGGTGCGGCTGGGCCACCGGCCCGGACCGGCCCCGCAGCGGAACCTCCTGGACGCACAGCGCGGCGACGAAGGCCACGGTGCAGACGACGGCCGCGGTCAGGAAGATCTGCTGGGTGCCGGTGGCGACCGCGTGGAGATAGCCGTCCCTGGCGGACCGCGGCAGCCGTGCCAGCGCCGCAGCATCCGGCCGGGCCTCGCCCGTCTCGGCACCGGCCGGTGCGTGGCCCTGGACGGCGCTGGTGAAGAGCGAACCGAAGACCGCGACGCCCAGCGAGCCGCCGATGGTGCGGAACAGAGTCACCGACGCGGAGGCGGCCCCCATGTCGCGCATCTCCACACTGTTCTGCGCGATCGTGGTGACCATCTGCATCTGGCAGCCCATGCCCATGCCCACCAGGGCCATGAAGCATCCGGTGGCGGTGCGGGAGGTCGTGGTGTCCATGGTGGCCAGCAGGAACAGGCCGACGGCCATGCAGACGGTGCCGACCATGGGGAAGATCTTGTACCGGCCGGTGGCGGACATGACCTTGCCTCCGACCTGGGACATGATCACCACCGGGATCATCAGGGGAAGCAGCAGCAGCCCGGAGCGGGAGGCGGAGACGCCCTGGACGGTCTGCTGGTACAGCGGCAGATACAGCGAGCAGCCGAACATGACCACCCCGCCCACCAGGATCAGCGAGGACGCCAGGGCGAAGTTGCGGTGTCCGGTGAAGATGCGCAGCGGCATGAGCGGTTCGGCCGCGCGCCGCTGCCGGGCCACGAAGGCGGCCACACCCACCGCGGCCAGGGCGAACAGCCCCAGGATCTGCCATGAGGCCCATGGATAGGTGGAACCGGCCCAGGTGGCGGCCAGCGTGAGGGCGCAGACGGTGGCCGTCATCAAGGTGATGCCCGGCCAGTCGATACGGGCCCTGGCGCGGGTGGCGGGCAGCCGCAGCATCAGCTGGCACCAGACCAGGGTGAGGATCCCGAGCGGCAGATTGATGAAGAACGCCCAGCGCCAGCCCAGATGGCCGGTGACGAAGCCGCCGAGCAACGGGCCGCCGATGGTGCCGATGGCCATGATGGAGGCGGTCATGCCCTGGTAGCGGCCCCGCTCCCGGGGCGGGGCCAGCGAGGCGATCAGCGCGAACGCACCGGCACCGATCCCGCCCGCGCCCAGGCCCTGCAGCGCCCGGAAGGCGATCAGCTGGGTCATCGAATGGGCCGCGCCGGTCAGCGCCGAGCCGAGCACGAAGACCACGACGGCGATCAGATACATGTGCTTGCGGCCGTACAGATCGCCGAACTTGCCCCAGACGGGGGTGGAGGCGGCCGTCGCCAGGGTGTAAGCGGTCACCACCCAGGAGATGTGTTCCAGGCCGCCGAGATCGCCGACCACCGTCGGCATCGCGGTGCCGACGATCGTGGAGTCGAGCATCGACAGCAGCATCGCGAGCAGCACACCGAGCAGGGCCAGACGGACGCTCTTCGGGGTGGTCTCCGGCGGGGCGGGACTGCCGGACGGCGGTGCGTCGGATACGGACATGGCTGATCACTTCCTTCTCAACGCGCTCGGCGCGGTGGTGCTCAGGCGGCCCCGATCAGAAGAGCACACCGGACAAAAATCCCCGAAGCCCTGCGCGAGCACACGCTGCGGATGCACTCCGACGGCGAGCACGACCCCCGGATGCCACGGTTCGGATTGCGGAGTTCGCTCAAGTTTCCCGGCGGATGCCCTGTGCGGTGGCGCATCGGCACTAGCGTCGGTCGCTATGCGGTGGGCGGGCGTGATCGACAGCGTGACCAGGACCGTCGGCGGGCCGAAGGGCCGGTGGGCGGCGGGGCCGGGGCGGCATCGGCGGTGGCTGGTGGTGGCCGCCGTCGTGGCGCTCCTCGCCCAGATGGCGGTCGCGATGGTCACCACGGCGGTGAAGCAGACACCGACCATCGACGAGCCCGTGTACGTCGGCACGGCGGTGGACTCCCTGCATCACCACCGGGTGCGCTACAACCCCGAGCATCCACCGCTGGGCAAGCTCATCATCGCGGCGGGGGCGGCCCTCGCCCGGCCGCACCTGGACGCCGACTTCACCGGTGACCAGACGGCGCTCGGACGGCAGGTGCTCTACGCGTCGGGCAACGACCCCTGGCGGCTGATGCTGTGCGCACGGCTGCCGATGATCGCGCTGACGCTGCTGTTCGGGCTGGTGGTGTTCGCGTTCGCCCGTGAGCTGACCGGACCCGTGGGCGGGGCGGTGGCGCTCGCCCTGTACGCCTTCTCGCCGGACATCATCGCGCACGGTTCCCTCGCCACGCTCGACGTACCGGCGGCCGGCTTTCTGCTGACGTCGGTCTGGCTGCTGTGGCGGGCCCGGCGGCGGCCACGGCGGTATCTTCCGCTCGCGGGGGTGGCGCTCGGCGCGGCCCTGGCCACGAAGATGAGCATGCTGGCGGCCGTTCCGGTGCTGCTTCTCCTGGCCGTGCTCTCGGTCTGGTGCGCCCGCCGTCCGCACGACCGCACCCCGCGCGGCCATGCGCGGTCCCTCGGGATCGGGGTGGCGGCGGCGATGGCCGTGGCGCTGATCGCGGTGGCCGTGGTGTGGGCCGTCTACTTCCTGGTCGACCCCCGGCTGCGCTGGACGCCCACCGGGCCCGTGCCGGTCGTCCACGGGCTGCGCGGGCTCGCCGTCGACCTGCTGCCGCTCCCGGAGGCGTACCGCGACGGGATGCGTGTCCAGTTCGGCTTCGAGCACGACACCTGGCATGGCTTTCTGCTCGGCCGCCGCTACCTCGGGTCGCTCTGGTACTACCTGCCCGTCGCGTTGCTGGTGAAGACGCCCCTGGGCATGCTCGCGCTCTGGGCGGCCGGGACCGCCGTGCTGCCGGTGGTGCCCCGGCTGCGGCCCGCCGCGCCGTATGTGCTGATCCCCGCGGCCGTGCTGCTGCTCGCCGCCCTGGACGGGGCCCGCAACCTCGGGGTGCGGTACGCCATCTTCCTGCCGATGTTCCTTGCGGTGGCGGCGGCCGGGCTGATGGCCGTGCGGCGGCGCTGGGCGTACGGGGCCACGCTGGCGCTGGTCCTGTTCGTCGCGGTCAGCTCGCTGCGGACGTATCCGTACTATCTGCCGTACTCCAACGAGGCATTCGGCGGCCCGTCCCGGACCCATCTGCGGCTGCATGACTCGAACGTCGACTGGGGGCAGGACCTGGGGCGGCTGGCCGACCGCCTCCGGGAGCGATACCGGGGCGAGCGGATCTGGCTCGTCTACAAGGGCGCCGGTGTGCCGTCCGCCTACGGCATCCACGCGTCCGACCCGCGCCGGGCCCGCCCGGAGGAGGTGCGCGGGCTGCTGGTGGTCTCGGACTCCTCGATCGCCCAGGCCACCGGCCGGCTGGCGGCACTGATCGACGGCAGCGAGCCGATCGACGAGGTCGGCCACTCGATCACCCTCTACCGCCGCTGACCACCACCGCCGCCATGTCATGACATCTCTCACACTGGGCGCCGTCGTAAAGGGGGCGTAGTGGCGCATAGCGACTAGCCGACATAGTGGTTTTATCTTCTCTGTCGGAAATGGCCGCTTCCGCGCCCTGTCGATCCCCGGTGTTCCGGGCCGGTCGTCCACTCGCCTGGTTGCCGGGACTTCTGATGGGGCGTCGGGCGTCCAGGGCGCTCCCCGGAACCGGCTCAGCATGTCTCGCCGCTGATCGCAAGCGCCGTCCTCGCTACGAACCCTTGTAGTACGAACACGTGTGTTGCCCCGCGTGGCGACGGCTCCAAGAATGACGGGCCTCCCCCCAGTGTGAGGTCACGTATGAGCAAGCACCGCAACAGCACGACGCACCGCAAGATAGCCATCGCCGCCCTCGCCGTGGCCGCGGTGGGCATTCCCTCGGCCGCGATGGCACAGTCCGCCACCGCGGGCTCCCCCTCCGCCGCCACTTCCGCGGCCGCCACCGACCAGCAGGAAGTGGTGGATCTCGTCAACAGCGAGCGCAGCAAGGCCGGTTGTAAGCCGCTGACCGTGAACGAGAAGCTGACCAAGGCCGCCCAGGACCACAGCGAGGACATGGCGGCCCACAGCAATATGTCGCACACCGGCTCCGACGGATCCTCCCCGGGCGACCGGATCGAGCGCGCGGGCTACTCCTGGAGCACCTACGGCGAGAACGTGGCCTACGGCTACGAGTCGCCCAAGAGCGTCATGGAGGGCTGGATGTCCAGCCCGGGCCACAAGGCCAACATCCTGAACTGCGACTTCAAGGAGATCGGCGTCGGCGTGGCGCAGCCCGGCCACTACTGGACGCAGGACTTCGGCGCCGCCCGGTAGTTCATCCCTCCCGAGCCGGGTACAGCCGGCCCAGTCCCGGTGCCGCCGGTGGCGGCAGGGGGCGGGCCGGCTCGGCCCGCTCGGCCTCGAAGGACCGCAGGAGGTGCGCCACCAGCCGCCGGGACGCGGCCGGCGCGGTCGCCGCGTCGCCGATGACACCTCGGTTGGCCAGGAAGACGAGGGTCAGATCGGACACGTCGAAGTCCTGGCGCAGCCGTCCCGCGGCCTTGGCGCGCCGGACCACCTCGGCGAAGCCGTCCTCGATGCGCAGCCGCTCCCGCTCGAAGCCGGCCGCGTCGGGGAACGACGCCAGGAACGCCTCGTTGAACTCCCGGTCGTGTGCCTGCGAGGCACACACCGACTCGATGGTCCGGCGGAAGCCCCGCCACGCGTCCTCGTCGGCCAGGGCGTCGTCGACGATCGCCGAACAGGCGGCGAACTCATCGCAGAACACCGCCGTGATCAGCGCCTCGCGGGTGGGGAAGCGCCGGTAGAGCGTGGCCACCGCGACTCCGGCATGTCGGGCGATGGTGGCCATCGGCGCATCGATCCCGCGCGAGACGAACAGCGCCCGGGCCGTCTGGAGGATGCGCAGGCGGTTGGACTCCGCGTCGGACCGCAACGCTGAGCTCTGGACGTCCGGATCCCCGGTGGCGGGCGCTATGTGAGAGACGCGGGAAGGCATGTTTCTTACATTACGCCGACCCGGCGGTTCGACCCTTTGTGCGCATTAGCGTGGCGACCACCCCGATGTGCGAAAGGGACGATGAGGGCGATGAGTGAGATGCGCGCGGCGCGGTACGACCGGTACGGACCTCCCGAGGTGCTGTACGAGGGCACACTGCCCAAGCCGGTGGCCGGTCCGCGGGAGGTGCTGGTGCGGGTGCACGCAACGAGCGTGAACGGTGGCGAGCTCTCGGGCCGGGCGGGCAAGGCGAAGCTGGTGACCGGGCGGAAGTTCCCCCAGGGCACCGGCGTCGACATCGCCGGGGAGATCGCCGAGGTGGGCTCCGACGTGCGCCATCTCGCGGTGGGCGACCGAGTGTGGGGGGCGATGCGGCACCTGACGTTCGGGGCGGCCGCCGAGTACGTGGCCGTCCGGCCCCGTCAGCTCTCCTTCGCCCCCGACGGCATCGAGCTGGTCCGGGCCGCGGCCCTGCCCGCCGTCGGCACCACGGCCATCACGGCGCTGCGCGACAAGATCGGTCTGCGGAGCGGCGAGCGGCTGCTGGTGCGTGGCGCGGCCGGTGGTGTGGGCAGCGTCGCCGTGCAGCTCGGACACGCGCTCGGCGCGCATGTCACCGCGCTCGCCGGGGCGAAGGCGCTCGATCTCGTCCGGAAATTCGGAGCCGATGAGGCGCATGACTACCGGACCACCGGCCCGGCCGACCTCGGGCCCTTCGACGCCGTGCTGGACACGGTGGGCACCGAGCTTCGCGCCTACCGCGGACTGCTGTCGCCCGTTGGGCGCATGGTGGCCATCGCCTACGACACCGACCGCCCGCTGTCCTCGGTGGGCGCCGTTCTCCTGTCCACCGTGCACGGCTCACGGCGGGTGCGGGCCTTTTCCGGCAATCCGCTGCACCAGCTCTTCGCGGACCTTGCCGCGTATGTGGAGAAGGGGGCGATCCGGCCGGTCATCGACACCGTCCATCCGCTCTCCGGCGTGGCAGAGGCCCACCGCGCCATGGAAGCCGGCGGTGTCCGCGGCAAACACGTCATCCAGGTGGTGTGAGGGCCATAAAAACAGAGAAACGCCCCGGCTGCCTTGACGGCCGGGGCGTTTCTCAGCGTATATTGGGGATTTCCATGTGCCAATGAATTCATGGCATAGGGAAACCTGATGAAGTCATCGTATCCCGGCGGGAGTCGAATTGTCAAACGAGGAATGGGACCGTGAGCAAGAATTCCTGGATCTGCTCAACGGGCGCCTCGCCGAGCTCAGGGCACGAGCCGAGGAGTCGGTGACCGAAGCGCTGTCCCTGGAGGGCACCACCTTCCAGGCTCGGCTGGAGCGCGATGTGCTGGTGGCCGAGCGGTCCGGACTGCTCGCCGCGTTCGAGGCGGGGGAGCGGGGGCTGTGCTTCGGCCGGCTGATGTTCCGCGACGGCCGTGACCACCACATCGGCCGCATCGGCATCCGGCGCGATGACGAGGACCGCACCCCGCTGGTCATCGACTGGCGGGCCGATGTGGCACGTCCGTTCTACCTCGCCACCGGGCACACCCCCATGGGTTTGCGCCGCAGGCGCCACATCACCACGGAAGGCCCCAAGGTCACCGGGTTGCACGACGAGATCCTGGATCTCGCGGACACCATACGGACCGGGCATGAGGGGTCCGACGCGGACGCCGTACTGCTCGCCGCGCTCGATGCCGCGCGCACCGGCCGGATGCACGACATCGTGCAGACCATCCAGGCCGAACAGGACCAGATCATCCGCGCCCCGCACCACGGCGTCCATGTCGTCGAGGGCGGCCCCGGCACCGGGAAGACCGTCGTCGCGCTGCACCGCGCCGCCTATCTGCTCTACGCGCAGCGGGAGTTGCTGGCCCGTCGCGCGGTGCTGATCGTCGGGCCCAACCCGGCGTTCCTCGGCTACATCGGTGAGGTGCTGCCCTCGCTCGGCGAGACCGGCGTGCTCCTCGCCACGCTCGGTGAGCTCTTCCCCGGGGTGACGGCCACCGGCACCGACACCCCCGAGGCCGCCGAGGTCAAGGGCCGCGCGGAGATGGCGGATGTCCTGGCCCGCTTCGTACGGGACCGGCAGACACTGCCCGAGCCCGCGATCGTGATCGAGCACGACGACGGCGAGCTGGTGCTGGACCGGGACATCGCGTCCGAGGCCGGCCACAAGGCCCGGGAGACCGGGCTGCCGCACAACCTGGCCCGTCCGCACTTCGCCTTCCGGATCATCGACGACCTCACCGATCAGCTCGTCGACCGGATCGGCGCGGACCCCTACGGCGGGCCCAACCTCCTCGGCGCGGACGACGTCGCCCAGCTCGGCAAGGCGATCGCGGTCAACCCCGAGGTGCACGCCGCCATCGAGCAACTGTGGCCGTCCCTCACCCCGCAGCGGCTCGTGGCCGACTTCCTCAGCGACCCCGTCCACCTCTCCGACGCCGACGCCGCCGCGATCCGCCGCACCGACGGCGAGTGGACCCCCGCCGATGTCCCGCTGCTGGACGAGGCCGCCGAACTCCTAGGCCACGACGACTCGGCCGCCCGCGCCGCCGCGGAGGCCGAGCGCCAGGAGCGCATCGACTACGCACAGGGCGTGCTCGACCTCTCCTACGGCTCCCGCACCCTGGAGTTCGAGGACCGCGACGACGAGGAGTCGGAGGTGCTGGCCGCCCATGACCTCATCGACGCCGAACGGCTGGCGGACCGGTCCGAGGAGCGCGACCACCGCAGCGCCGCCGAACGTGCCGCCGCCGACCGCACCTGGGCCTTCGGCCACATCATCGTGGACGAGGCCCAGGAGCTGTCCGTGATGGCGTGGCGGCTGCTGATGCGGCGCAGCCCGACCCGTTCGATGACACTGGTCGGCGACCCGGCGCAGACCGCGGAACCGGGCGGCTGCGGCTCCTGGTCCTCGATCCTGGAGCCGTACGTGGGCGACCGCTGGGAGCACACCCGGCTCGGCGTCAACTACCGCACCCCCACCGAGATCATGGAGATCGCGGCGCGGGTGGCCCGCACCGTCGACCCCGACTTCCAGCCACCGCGCTCGGTCCGCGCCACGGGGGTGCGGCCCTGGGCGGAGCACACCGGCGATCTGCCCGGTGCGGTGGCCGCGGCCGTGGGGCGGGAGACCCGCACCGAGGGCCGTCTCGCGGTGATCGCCCCGAGGGACCGCCTTGACGCGCTGTCAGCCGCCCTCCCGGAGGCGTCCACAGGCCGGTCCCCGGACCTGACCAGCGCGGTGGTGCTGCTCGACCCCCGGCAGGCCAAGGGGCTGGAGTTCGACACGGTGATCGTGGCCGAGCCCGCGGAGTTCGGCACCAGCGACCTCTATGTGGCGCTCACCCGGGCCACCCAGCGGCTGGGCGTGGTGCACACCGGGCCGCTGCCGGAGGGGCTGCGCGACCTGTCCGGCCTGTCCGACCGGGCGTCCTCGGTGTAGACGCCCACGCTCCCCGCCGCGTTCGGGCGTTCCCGGTCACGGGAAGCGCGCGGCGGCGGACGACTACACCCCCCATGGCAACCCCGCCGAGCAGGTGCTGCGCCGCTGGTGGCGGGGGCGACCGGGGGGGGTGTGGTCAACTGCCGTCCGCTATGAGGAGCAGTTCTCGCTGGAGCCGCTGGTGCTCACCCGCAGCGCGCCGCCGGAGGTGTTGGCGCTGTCGGCGAGGCAGTAGCCGGACACGTTCTGGAGGATGACGTCCGCCGGGCTGTCGCTGCCGCGCTGTGCGGTGAAGCGGTTGAAGCTGAGCGCGGTCCCGGAGTTGGCGATGACCGCCGGACGGCCGTCGTTCTTGGCGAACCTGACCGAGCTGTCGTTGAAGGTGATGTGGTCCGCGTTGTGCAGATACCAGCCGAAGGCGGGACGGGTGCCGATGCTCTTCGGGTTGTAGTCGCCGGAGTCGTTGCTGGGCACTCCGGTGGACATGGTGCCGTTGCCGCCGGGGACGGTGAGATTGACGTGATTGAAGGTCACACCGCTGATGTGATTGCCACCGGACTCGCCCCACAGCGTCGGGCTGAAGGAGGGGGTGTTACCGGTGCCGGTGATGTTGTCGTAGGTGATGTCGCTGATGTGGCCGACTCCCGGATTTCCCCCGCACCGTTTTCTCGTCCCGATCTTCTGCATGATGGGGGAGTGCACATTGGTCATGGTGATGTCGCGATAGTGCACATCGGAGATGTTGGCGCCGTCCATCGAGACCATGCCGAGCCCGGACTTGTCCGCACCGGTGATGGTGATGCCCTGGAAGACGTAGTCCGTGAAGTCACCACAGGTTTCGGAGCCGAACATCAGGGCGTTGCAGCATTTCGCGGAGAGATGTGAATCGGTCACCCGCACATGGCCGTTGGGCAGCTTGGCGCCCAGGGCGTAGTCGCTCTTGAAGGCGAGCGCGTCGTCATTGGCGGCGATATCGGCGTTGGTGACCGTGACATTGGTGGTGCTGATGATGTTCCAGCCGTCGCGGTCGCTCGCCGTGTCGATGGTGAGATGGTCCGAGGTCACGTTCTTGCAGCCGTTGATGAGGGCCGCGAAGTGGCCACCGCGCCGCAGGGTGATCCCGTCGAGGGTCAGTCCGTCGCAGCGGGTCAGGGAGATGATCTTGTCCGCCTCACCGGAGTCGGGGTTGCCGGTGATGAGGTTGCCCGCGCCGTCGATGGTTCCCGAGCCGGTGAACCCGATGTCGGTGAGCTTGTCGCCGTAGAACATCGCGTTGTGGAAGTGGCTGTGGCCGTAGTCCTGGTAGTCGTCGTTCGGATTGGACTCGGGCTTGTCATAGGTGTCCGCGCTCGACCCGAGGATCGTGGCCCCGGAGTCCAGCTGGAGGGTCACCTTGCTCTTGAGGTGGACGGTGTTCTTGGACTTGTACTGTCCCGACGGGAAGCGGACGGTCCCGCCTCCGGCGCTGTTGGCCGCCGTGATGGCCTTCTCGATGGCGGCGGAGTCATTGCTCGAACCGTCGGCCTTCGCGCCGTAGTCCATCACGCTGAACACCGGGACCGCGGTGGCGGCCTCCTCGGGTGCGGGGGCGGCGGTCGCCTGGGGCACCTGCGATAACCCGAAGACGGCGGCGAGTGCGAGCGCCGCGCCTGCGGCGAGTCTCTTCATCTCTCGTTCTCCTTCTCCTGTGGAGCCGTGGAGATCCGACGTGTTGTTAGGTCTGGACCTATTTGACCTGCAATGATCCCCTTGGCGGGGCGACATTTCTCGATGCTGGCCCAGTAAAGGTAGGACCTCTCTCCTCTGTGGAAAGTAACAGGCGGATACGAGCTGTCAATGGCCTCCGGCCGCCGATCACCTACGATCCCGCTGTGGCCCACTTCCGAATCCAGCGGCGCACCCCCCTGCCCGTCGGCGAGACCTGGCGACGACTCACCGACTGGTCGCGTCATGGCGCCCATGTACCACTGAGCGGCGTCACCGTCCGTCCGGCGGGGCCGACCCGGGTGGGCACCGTGGTCGTGGTGCGCACCGGCGTCGGCCGCGCCGGATTCGACGACCCCATGGAGGTCGTGCGCTGGGACCCGCCCGCCGACGACACTCCCGGCGGTGGCGCTTCTGGTGGTGGCGCTCCTGGTGGTGGCGCTCCCGGCGGTGGCACTCCCGGCATCTGCAGGCTGGAGAAGCGCGGCTCGGTGGTCCTCGGCTGGGCCGAGATCGAGGTGCGCCCCCGCGACGGCGGGTCCGAGGTGGTGTGGCGCGAGGAGGCCCGGCTACGGGGGCTGCCCCGGCTGTTCGACCCGCCCACGGCCTGGTCCGGCCGGCTGCTCTTCGGCCGGGTGGTCGACGCGCTGCTCGGGGACTGACGGGCGCGCCGCTCCCGCCGAGTGCCCGGCGCTACGAACCCCCCGCCCCGCACGGCAATGGACGACCGGCGACAGGTCCGATCATTCGCGCTCACCGCTGGGTAGGGATACGCCGGGCCCCGCCGGGGCTCGTACCGCGCACGGCGCACCGCACACGCCCGGCATCACCGCACGGCACCGCACCGCCCCCGAAGGCCACCGAACGCCACGGAGAAGATGTCCCATGCGCAGTCGCTCCAGCACCCTGGCCAGCGTCACGGTGTTGTTCACCCTCCTCGCCCTGCTGCTGCCCACCGGTGCGGCCGCCACCGCGGCCACTGCCACCGCCCCCGGGCCGCTGCCGGTCGTCACCCCGCACCCGCGGGAGATGTCCCGCATCGGAGCGGACGTCCATGTCCCCGCCCGTGTCCGCCTCGTCGTCGCGGACGGTGTGGACCGTCCGACACGTGAACTCGTCACCTCCGTGCTGCGCCACGCGGGGGCCTCGCGGATCCAGGACGGCCCCGGGCCGAAGCTGACCGTGACCGTCGGCCGGATCACCGACGCACGGGTGGTGCGGGCGCTCCGGGCCGCCGGGGGCCGGGTGCCCGGCGAGCTTCCCGCCGAGGGCTACGCACTGGCCGCGGGACGCGCCTCGGTGGCGCTCGCGGGCGCCGACTCGGACGGGACGTACTACGCGGCGCAGACGCTGCGTCAGCTGGTATCCGGCCACCGGACCATCGCGTCCGTCTGGGTCGCGGACCATCCGCTGATGCCGCTGCGCGGGGTGATCGAGGGCTTCTACGGAAGCCCCTGGACCCATGCCGAGCGCATGGACCAGCTGGCGTTCTACGGGGACGTCAAGATGAACACCTACATCTACGCGCCGAAGGACGACCCCTACCACCGGGAGAAGTGGCGCGAGCCGTATCCGGCCGCCAAACTCGCCGAGCTGGGCGAGCTCGTCCGGCAGGCCACCGACCACCATGTGCGGTTCACCTTCGCCGTCTCCCCGGGCAACTCCATCTGCTACAGCGACCCCGCCGACCTCGCCGCGCTGGAGGCCAAGCTGGACGCGGTCTACGACCTCGGGGTGCGCAGCTTCTCCATGCCGCTGGACGACATCAGCTACACCCGCTGGAACTGCGAGGCCGACCGCGCCACCTACGGAGACCCGTCGTCGAAGGCGGCCGCCGAGGCGCAGTCCGACCTGCTCAACGCGGTGCAGAAGGAGTTCCTGGACGAGCGGGCGGACACCAGGCCGCTCCAGATGGTGCCGACCGAGTACGGGGATGTCACCGACACCCCGTACAAGCGCGTGCTGCGCGAGCGGCTGGACGCGCGGGTCGAGGTGATGTGGACCGGAACCGATGTGGTGCCGCCACGCATCACCGTCGCCGACGCGGAGCGGGCCGCGGCCGTATGGGGGCGCAAGGTCTTCGTCTGGGACAACTACCCGGTCAACGACTACGGCCAGGCGGAGGGCCGGCTGCTGCTCGCTCCTTACGACGCCCGCGAGCCCGGTCTGCACCGGCAGCTCTCCGGCCTGGTCCTCAACCCGATGAACCAGGCCGCCGCCAGCAAGGTCGCCCTCTTCGGCGGGGCGGACTTCGCCTGGAACGACACCGGTTACGACGCCACCCGCACCTGGGAGGCCGCCGCCCGCCACCTCGCCGGGGACCGCCCCGGCGCGCGTGCGGACCGTACGGCCTCCACCGTTCGCTCACTGCTGGCCTTCTTCGACACCCAGCATCTCGCGCCCACCTTCGGCGCCGAACCCTGGCAGCCGCAGGCCCCCGCACTCGCGGCCCGGCTCGACCGGTTCCGCGCCGCCTGGGAGGCGGGGCACGAACGAACGGCCCTGCGGGAGCTGCGCCCGTACGCCCGGCTGCTCGCCACCGCTCCCGAGCGCATCCGGGCCGGTGTCACCGACCCGGGATTCGTGGCGGACTCCGCGCCCTGGCTGGACGCGCTGTCGCTATGGGGGAGCGCCTTCGAGCGCACCCTGGACGCGCTGGGCGCCCGTCTCGACGGCCGCGACGCCGAGGCCGCACGGTGGTTCGCCGAGGCGGCGGCGGACGCGAAGCGCGCCGGGGAGATCCGCACCATCCCGGGCGAGACCCGCCCCGAGGGTCCGGTGCGCATCGCCGACGGCGTGCTCGACACCTTCATCGCCGAGGCGGCCGATACAGCCTAGCCCTCCCCAACCGCCCGAACCCTCGGAAGAGTTGTATCCCGGCGAAGGTGGTGACGCTCGGATGGTTGTGCACTACGCTCCGTAGTATGGGGGTACAGGGGGAAAGTACGGGGCGAGGGACCGCGGTGGTGATCGGCGGAGGTCTCGCCGGGATGCTGGCCGCATGGGCGCTGCGTGGATATGCCGAGCGCATCGTCATCGTCGAGCGCGACCGCTATCCCGAGCGGCCCGCGTTCCGCTCGGGTGTTCCGCAGGCGCGCCACGCACATCTGCTGCTGGAGGCCGGGCATCGGGCGCTGGAGGCGCTGATGCCCGGTGTGCGCGAGGAGTTGACGGCCGCCGGCGCGGTGCGCGTCCCCATGTCGGGCGTGCGCTGGCTGAGCGCGGCCGGGTGGCTCGCCGAGTACGAGAGCGAGGTCGCGTTCCTCTCGTGCACCAGACCGCTGCTCGACCATACGGTGCTGCGCCGGGTGCGCGGCGAGCCCACGGTGCGATGGCTGGAGAACACGGACGTCGTCGGGCTCCTCGGCGCACCTGGCGAGGTGACCGGCGTCCAGGTCAGGGCGCGGGGCGACGCCCGCGCCCAGGTGCGCGAGGTGCGCGCGGAGCTGGTGGTCGACGCCTCCGGGCGCACCTCCTCGCTCCCGTCCTGGCTGACCCGGCTGGGCTGCCCGCCCGCCGCAGAGGAGCGCGTCGACGCGGGCGTGTCCTACGTCAGCCGGCTCTACCACCGCCCCGCCGGGCCGGGTCCGGGCTTCCCCGCGCTCTATCTGCAGACCAAGGCCCCCAACGCGCCGAGGCTCGGGGTGGTGCTGCCCGTGGAGGACGGGCGGTGGATCGCCAGCGTCGGCAGTATGCGCGGGGCGCAGGCCGAGCCCGGTACGGCCGGTTTCGACCGGCAGCTGCGGCTGCTGCGGGACCCGAGCCTGCGCGAGCTGCTGGCCGGGGCCGAGCCCGCCGGTGCGGTCCGGGGCTTTTGGCCCGGCCCCAGTGTGCGGCGGCACTACGAGCGCCGGGCGCCGCGCGGGCTGGTCGTCATCGGGGATGCCGTGTGCACCTTCAACCCGGTCTACGGCCAGGGAATCACCGTGGCCGCGCTCGGCGCCCGCGCCCTGCGGGTCGCCGCCGAGCGCCACGGCGGCATCGGCCCCCGTACGGCGCACACCGCCCGTAAGGGCATCACGGCCGCCACGAACACGGCCTGGATGCTGTCCTCCAGCGAGGATGTGCGCTTCCCCGCCACCACGGGCGGCCCGGCCGGAGTGTCGGTGCGGGCTCAGCACCGCTACCTGGACCGGGTCATCCGGGGTGCCACCGTCGACCCGCGGGTCTGCAAGACCCTGCACGAGGTGATGTCGCTGGTCGCCGCCCCCACCGCGCTGATGCGGCCCGCCGTCCTGGGAGCCGTGCTGCGCGGGGGAGGGAGCGGCCGACCCGCATCCCCCTAGTGATCGTCGTGGCGGCCGGACGGCGCTGGTGGAGCGTCCTAGCATCGACAGCATCCGGGTGTTGAGGCCACCCGCACCCTGCCCCGACGACACGTCAACGGACGTCCAGACGGCCCCATCAGGAGCACAGCGTGCGAGCGACTTTCGCGGATTTCACCACCGATCCGCCTCGATTCGGCAATGGCACGGCCCGGTACGAGCGATGCCATCCCGACCGTGACCGGCTCGCGATCGGCGCGGGCGGACGGGTCGCACTCGACTTCGCGCTGGACGACGGCGAACTGCCGGAGCAGCTCACGCTGACCCTGATCGCGCGGGTCTCACCGCTGGGCGAATCCTTAGGATGCGCGCCGATCGACATCACCGTCAACGGGCATGCGGTGATCGAGCGGTTCACCGTGCCCGGCGGCGCCCGCCCCCGGGAGGTGGCCTTCGCGGTCCCCGGTGAGGCGCTGGTGGTGGGCACGAACACACTGTGCGTCCGCGGCTGCGCCGAGGCACGCGGTCTGCTGTGGCTGTACCGCATCACCGTCGAGCCCTCCCGTATCTGCGCCCGTATCCACCTCATGACGGAGGAGCAGCCCGCCGAGGCCGCGGTGTGCGTCTACCGCACCGAGTGGCGCGCCCCGGGCTCGGTCGAATGGCGGCCCGCCCCGCGGCTGCTGGTCCATCTGGACCGGGGTGAGGGCTCGCTCCCCGCCCGGCTCGCCTGGCGCGGGCAGGACGGCGCGGAGGCATCCATCGGCTTCCAGCCGGCGATGACGGAGTTCTACGGACACCGCCGGGCCGCCGACGGCACGCTCACCGAATACCGGGGAGCGCTGGAGGGCCGCTCGGCCCTTCGGGACAGCGCGTGGGAAGAGGTGATGCACCGCTTCCGTACGGAGGAGGGCGGTGCGGCCGGGGGCGGCCGCCACCTCCGCCAGGAGCTGCGCCTGCTGATCGAGGACGGGGGGCCGCCCGTCGAGCGGGTGATCTGGGGCGACCCGTCGGGACACTCGGGCACGGTGTCGCTGCTGGCCGCCGAGCCCGGCCCGGAGGCCGAGGTGACCGACCTGGTCACCAGGGTCCGGGCGCACAGCGAGTTCACCGAGGCCGGCGAGGTCGCGGAGAACCTGCTGCACGACTCATGGCACAAGTGGCTGGGCCATGGCGGCCGCGCCTGGCTGGAGTTCACCCTGCGGCGGCCGGTCGCCGTCGGCCACTACGTCCTGACCTCGGCGAACGACGTCCCCGGCCGCGACCCCAGGGACTGGACCCTCAAGGGTTCGAACGACGGGGAGCACTGGGTGGACCTCGACACCCGCGTCGAGGAGAGCTTCGCCCATCGCCATCAGCCCCGCGGGTTCACCTTCCCCGCCCACACGGCCTACGGCCACTACCGCCTGGAGATCACCCGGAACGCGGGGGAGGACCATGTCCAGCTCTCCCAGGTCCGGTTCTTCACCTCCGCCCCCCAACCGAGGGGCTTCATCGGCCACTACCAGCGGGCGGGCGAGGCGCCGACCGGATACCGCGGCACCTCGCTGTCGGCCACCACGGAGCCGGAGCCGGAGTCGAAGGCGCTGCCGCGGACCGTCGAGCGGTGGCGGTCCTATCTGGCGGAGTACAGCGCGGCCATCCTGCGGGTGGCCGACGACGAGGACCTGAGCGAGGTCGGCGACGATCAGCGGGCCGCCGGCTGGCTCGGGTTCGAGGGCGCGGACGAGGAGAGCCTCCTCGCCCTGGAGGAGCGGCTCGGCACCCGGCTCCCGCCGAGCTACCGGGCCTTCCTGGGCGCCTCCGACGGCTGGCTGAACATCAGCCCGTTCATGTGGCGGATGCGGGCGGCCAAGACCGTCGGCTGGCTGCGCGAGGCCGACCCCGAGACCTGGGCCGTCATCCGCGGCGGCGAGGGCGAGGACTGGGACGACACCGCGTTAATGGACCGGGCGCTGCTGGTCTCCGAGGAGGGCGACGCCCAGCACTGGCTGCTGGACCCCGCCGATGTGTCCGAGGACGGGGAGTGGGCGGCGTACATCTGGGCGAGCTGGTACCCGGCCCTGGGCGACCGGCACGCCTCGTTCGCCGAACTGGTCGCCGAGGAGCGCACCGGTTTCGAGGACCAGGCGGCCCTGGACATCCGCATGGCGCGGCCCGGGAGCGCCGGGGAGCTGGTGGCCGAGGGCCGGGCGCAGGCCCTGCGGGGCGAGGTGCGCAAGGCGATGGCCACCTTCGAGCGGGCCGCGGTCAAGGGCTCGGGCGCCGGCGCGTATCTGGGCACCATCCTGGGGGCGTTCCTCGACATCAGCGTCGCCCACCACTGGATCCGCAACCGCGTCCTCGGGGACCCGCACGTCATCGAGGTGATCGGCAGGGAACAGATACGGGCCGAGGCCGCCCCGCTCTATCTGCGCTGTGCGGCCGAGGAATGGACCGGCGCCCCCGGTGGCTATGTCTCGGCCCTCGGCGACATCCTGCCCCGGCTCCCCGACGGCGTGGACGGGGTCGTGGGCGCGGGCGGTGTGTCCGCGGGCGGCGCCGCCACCGAGGGCGACGACACCGCCGCCTGGGTTGCCAGGGCCGCCGCCTTCGTCCCGCCGGCCCTGCCCGAATCCCGCACCTTCCAGCAGGCCCTGGACCTGGCCAGGGCGCTGGCCGACCGCGGTGCCATCGACCAGTCCTGGGCCGTGATCGAGGCCGCCCTGCCCCACTGGCACTCCGACTCCCCGCATCGCATCGCCCCGGTCGTCCTCCTCACCGATCCGGCGTTCCGCGAGGTGATCACCCCGGCCCGGGCCCGTCGCGTCGTCACCACGCCCCGGGGAGAGTTCCGCGAGTAGGCCCCGGCCCTCCTGTGGCCCGCTCTCCTATGGCCCGCCGTCCTATGGCCCGCCGTCCGCCGCCGGAAGGCCGTCCAGGAGGGTGCCGAGCGCGGCCGTCACCAGCGCGCACACCTCGTCCGGGTCCGCGTCGGCCAGCGGCTCCTTGCCCACGAGCACCCGCATCATCCCTATGCCGAGCAACCAGGACAGCGCCAGATCCGCCCGCAGCTCGTGGTTGTCGGCGCTGGACAGGGAGGCCAGCACCCGCGCGTAGTCGTCGCTGATGGCGCGCACGGCCGTACCGATCTCGTCACCGCTGTCCACCGAGCGCAGCAGCGTCGCCAGCGCGCGGGTGCCCGGATCCTTCGCACCGTGGCCCAGCAGCCCCCGCAGGGCGGTCTCCGGCAGCTCATGGGGTGGGGTGGTGCGCAGCTGCTCCTCCCCGTTGCGCGCGATCACCTCGCCGAACAGCGCTCTCTTCGAGCCGAAATAGCGGAACAGCAGCGCCTGGTTGACCCCCGCGCGATCGGCGATGTCCCGCACCGTCGCCCGTTCATAGCCCCGCTCGGCGAACAGCGCCGCCGCGGCCTCCAGCAGCCGCCGACGTGTGTTCCGCGCGTCCCGCCGCTGTCCCTCGGACACGGTCGTCCCCATCACGCCACACCCTCTCGTCAGCTTGCGGCGATTCCCCGTCGGGCCGCCAGATCAACGGCGCAAAGGGGCCGTTGACCGTACCAGCCGACGGCTCCTACGTTTGTAAGCACGTGCTTACGCAAGGGAGGCCACGGTGACCACAGCGGAGACGACACCCCTCACCTATCCCTTCAACTCCTCCGACGGGCTGGCGCTCAGCGAAGCGTACGAACAGGCCAGGAACCGCACCGGATTACTCCGGGTGCGCCTGCCCTACGGCGAGCCCGCCTGGCTGGCCACGCGGTACGCCGACGCCCGGCTGGTGCTCGGCGACCGGCGGTTCAGCCGCGCGGAGGCGCTCCACCACGACGAGCCACGGCAGTCCGAGGGCCGGCGCGACAGCGGCATCCTGACCATGGACCCGCCCGACCACACCCGGCTGCGCACCCTCGTCGCCAAGGCGTTCACCGTCCACCAGGTGGAGAAACTCCGCCCCTGGGTCCGGCAGTTGACCCATGACCTGCTCGACGACCTGGAGGCGGCGGGGCCACCGGCCGATCTCGTGGACCGCTATGCCCTGCCCATTCCGGTCGGGGTCATCTGCGCCATGCTCGGCGTCCCGGAGGAGGACCGGCCGAAGTTCCGGACCTGGAGCGACGCCGCGCTGTCCACCAGCTCGCTGACCGCCGAGGAGTCCGCCCGCAACACCGAGGAGCTGCGCGCCTATATGGCCGGGCTGGTCGAGGCCCATCGCGGCAGCCCCCGGGACGACATCATGACCTCGCTGATCGAGGCGAGGGACGCGGGCGACCGGCTGTCCGAGCTCGAACTCGTCGATCTGTGCGTGGCCATCCTGGTGGCCGGGCACGAGACCACGGCCACCCAGATCCCCAACTTCGTGCTGACGCTGCTGGAGCACCCGCGGGAGCTGCGGCGGCTGCGCGAGAACCCCGAGCTGCTGAACGGCGCCGTCGAGGAGCTGCTGCGCTTCGTCCCGCTGGGCATGGGGGCCTCCCAGGCCCGCTACGCCACCGAGGACGTCGAGGTGGGCGGCACCCTGGTGCGCGCCGGGGAGCCCGTGCTGGTCGCGGTGGGCTCGGCCAACCGCGACGCGCTGCGCTTCGACGAGGCGGGCGTTCTGAACGTCGCCCGCCCCGCCGCCCAGCACCTCGGCTTCGGCCACGGAGTGCACCACTGCCTGGGCGCGCCGCTGGCCCGTCTGGAGCTCCAGGAGGCGCTCGGCGCGCTGATCACCCGGTTCCCGGGGCTGCGGGCGGCCGGGGATGTGGAGTGGAAGGGCCAGATGCTGGTCCGCGGGCCCCGTGTCATGCCGATCGCGTGGTGAGCGGGATGACCTGGAAGGCGGAGATCGACCCCGGCCGGTGCATGGCGTCCGGCATGTGCGCCGGAATCGCCCCCGACCTGTTCGTCCTCGACGAGGAACACGCCCGGCCGCTTGACGAGGAGGTCCCCGAGGAGGAGCGGGTGCTGGACGCGGCGGACTCCTGTCCCGCGCTGGCGATCACCATCCGCGACGGCACCACGACCGTCGGACCGCGTCCCTGAACCCGCTCCGCGAACCCCGCGTCAGGGCTTCTGGGCGACACCCGCCCAGAAGGACACCTCTTCGTCGGTCACATCGCCGGTCTCCACCTGGGAGTCCGTTTCGGCCAGGTCGGTGCGCCACCGGTGCGGCACCTCCAGGCCCGGTTCGGCCAGCTCCAGCCCGGTGAAGAAGCGTTCCACCTCGTCCCTGGTGCGGATCTTCCCCGGGATGCCCCCCTTGTTGTAGATCTGCACGGTCTTCTGGGTGGCCTCGGGGTCGAAGTCCGGGGTGATGTGGCTCAGCACCAGGAAGGAGCCGGGGGCGAGCGCGTCGACCAACTGCTGGACGATCTCGTACGGGCCCCACTCGTCGGGGACGAAGTGCAGCAACGAGACCAGGCTCAGCGCGACGGGCTCGGACAGGTCCAGCACCTCGGTGAGATCGGGCGAGGCGAGGATGTTCCCGGGCTCGGTGATGTCCCCGTGCACATAGGCGGTACGGCCCTCGGGGCTGCTCTTGAGCAGCGCCTGGGCGTGGGCGAGGACGATGGGGTCGTTGTCCACGTAGACGACGCGGGCGTCCGGGGCTATTCCCTGGGCGACCTCGTGCAGATTGGGCCGGGTGGGGATGCCGGTGCCGATGTCGAGGAACTGGCGGATGCCCCGCTCGGCGGCCAGGAACCGGATCGCGCGGTGCATCCAGGCCCGGTTGGTCCGGGCGGCGATCATGACACCCGGCCAGAGGGTGAGCACCTTGGCCGCGGCCTCACGGTCGGCGACGTAGTTGTCCTTGCCGCCCAGGAAATAGTCGTACATCCGGGCGCTGTGCGGTCGCCCCTGGTTGAGAGGGGTGTTGGGGGGCTCCGGCCCGCTTCCGGTCTGGGATGCTACCCCTTGCGCGGTCACGTGGTTCTCCTCCGTATCCGGGCGCGATCCCTCGCGCCGCGGCCGACTGTTCCCAGGATGGTAAACCGCGTTCCGGTTACGGGAAGTTGAGGGGCCCGGTCGCGGCCGGCGCCGTGAGGCGCCGGCCGCACCGCCCGGTCAGGACCCGGTCAGGAGGCCACGTTGTCCATGCGTTCGCGCAGGCTGCGCGGCCGCATGTCGGTCCACACCTCGTCGACGTAGGCGGAGCACTCGTCCTTGGTGCCCTCCTTGCCGACGGGGCGCCAGCCCTCGGGCACCTCGAGGTCGGCGGGCCACAGCGAGTACTGGTCCTCGTCGTTGCGCAGCACCTGGTAGCGGGCGTTGTCGTCCATGGTCGTTCTCTCCTGTCGGTGTTTCGGTCAGGTCGGGGATGGTCGGTGCGGTGACGGATGACGGGTGACGGTCAGTCGGCTTGGGTCGGCTGCCCCTCCTCATGGCGCCGGGACAGCGTGCGCAGGGTCGGGCTGGCGGTGGCCAGGACGGCCGCGGCGGCCATCCCCGCGGCGCAGAGCAGGATCGCCCGGTCGCCCGGCACGATCTGGGCGAGCGATCCGCCCAGCGCGGGACCGGCCGCGCCCGCGGCACCGCAGGCCAGCACGAGCGTGCTGGTGAGCCTGCCGCGCAGCCCGTCCGGGGTGCGCAGCAGCTGATCGGTCATGATCGCGGTGTTGGCCGTCGGCGGGAACAGCGCCATCAGGGCGAACAGCACCCCGATGAGATAGCCGCTGTCCACCAGCACGGTGACCGGGGCGAACACGGCCAGGGCCCAGAACACCGCGACGATGGCGCCGTACGAACCCAGCCGCCGGTGCAGTACGGGCGCCACCAGCGCACCGGCCACCCCGCCCACCCCGAGCATGGCCGCCATCACACCGACCTCCCCGGAGGGCACCCCCCGGGACTCGGCGAGCACGATGACGACGAGATAGAAGGCGCTGAAGAACAGATTGAGCACCACCGCGCACGCCACGGTGACCCGGATCCTGCGCTCCCCCCACACCCACCGCAGCCCGGCCAGCGCCTCACGGCCCAGCGGGCCCACCCCGCCGGGGGGCCGCTCGCGCCGGGGCAGCCTGACGAAGAGCAGCGCGACGAAGGAGAGCGTATGCGTCACGGCGTCCACCAGGAAGGGAACGAACCGCCCCACGGCGAACAGGAATCCGCCGGTCGCGGTGCCCGCCAGCTGGCCCATCGAGGCACGTGCGGTGTTCATCGCCACCGCCGTGGGCAGATGGTCGTCCGCCACCAGGGCCGGCAGCGACGCGTTCTCCGCCGGTTCGAAGAGCGCCGCGCTCGCCCCGAACACCGCCGCCACCGCCACCATGTGCCAGACGGTGGCCGCACCGGCCCACACCGCGACCACCAGGCTGATCGCGGAGACCGCCTGGGCCGCCTCGCAGCCCAGCATGATGGCCTTGCGGTCGTAGCGGTCCACCAGGACACCCGCCGGAAGCCCCACCACCATCTGCGCGGCGGCGATGGTGCCCATGACCAGACCGGAGGCGGCGCCGGAGCCGGTGAGCGCGAGGACCAGCAGCGGAAACGCGATCACCGCCGCGTGGAAGCCGAACTCCGAGAGCGCCTGACTGCCCCACAGCAGCCGGTAGTCCCGGTTGCGCGAGAGGGGGACCGGCGGGGACACCGGCGGGGCCGCGGTCATACGGCGCCCCGGCAGTCCTCGGCGATCCGGCGCAGCGCCTCCGCGAAGTCCCCGGCCACCGCCTCCACGGTCGTCCTCTCGTGCACATCGGGGCGGTAGCGCCAGGTGAAGCCGAGCCGGCCGTCCTGCACCGCGCCCACCACCTCCAGCAGATGGGAACCGCCCTCGCGTGGATCGTGGTCCTGGCCGAACGACCCGTGCTCGGCGTGCACCAGCCCGCCCTGCGACCGCGCCGACCGGGCGTCCCACTGGCCCAGGTAGTTGAAGACGATCTGCGGCCCGGTGCCGTCGCGGGACAGCCGCTCGCGCAGCTCCGGCGGGCCGAAGGCCCGTAGCGCCCCGAAGCCGAAGCCGTTGCCGGGGACGGTCCGCAGCCGCCGCCTGACCGATTTGACCAGACCGCGCCAGTCGGCCGGTCCGTCCTCGGGGATGTCCGGCAGCTCGAAGGAGACCGGGTACATGGTGGTGAACCAGCCCACCGTACGGGAGAGATCGACCCCGTCCAGGATGTCCTCGCGCCCATGGCCCTCCAGCTCCACGGAGACCCGCTCCTGGCCCGTCCAGCGGGACAGCGCCAGCGCGAGGGCCGCGAGCAGCACATCGTTGATCCGGGTGCGATAGGCGGTGGGCGCCGCGCGCAGCAGCGCCTCGGTGTCCCGTTCGCCGAGCTCGACCGGCACCGTACGGATCTCGGCCCCCGGCGCCGCCACCTGGTGGTCGACCGGCAGTGGCCGGGCGTCGAGCGCTCCGCACCAGTGGTCGGCCTCATGGTCCAGGGCGCCGCCCGCGACATGCTCGGCGAGCCCCCGCGCCCAGTCGCGGAAGGCGGTGGTCCTGGAGCCGAGGTCCACGAGTTCGCCCCGTACGCCCTGCTGATAGGCGATGTCCAGATCGTCCAGCAGGATCCGCCAGGACACCCCGTCGATGACCAGATGATGCGCGGTCAGGAAGAGGAACGGCCGCCGGTCCGCGCCGAAGCGGAACAGCGCGGCCTTCAGCAGCGGCCCTTGGCCGAGGTCGAAGCCCGCGTGGAGCGCGTCGGCCGCCTTCTCCATCGCCGCGTCCGCCTCCCGCGCCGGCAGACCGGACAGGTCATGGCGGTCCAGGACGGTGACCTCGGACTCCGGCTCGGGGACGTGGCTCCGCCACTCGCCGCCGTCCTCGGTGAACCGGGTGCGCAGCGCGTCATGGTGGACCAGCAGCGCGGCCAGCGCCCCCTCCAGCGCCTTCTCGTCCGGCTCCTGGTGCAGCTCCAGCAGGGTGGACTGGTTGAAGTGGCGCGGATTCACGGTGTGGGTGGCGAAGAACCAGCGCTGGATGGGGGTGAGCGGAAGCGATCCGGTGACCGGCGCCGCGGGGCCCTCGTCCCGCTCGGCCGTGGCCACCGTGGCGAGCGCGGCCACCGACTGATGAGCGAACAGATCCTTGGTGGTCAGCCGGAGCCCGGCCTGGCGGGCGCGGGAGACCACCTGGATGCTGAGGATGGAATCCCCGCCGAGGTCGAAGAAGTTGTCCTCCACGCCCACCCGTTCCAGACCGAGCACATCCGCCCAGATGTCCGCGATCCGGTGCTCCATCGGGGTGCGCGGGGCGACATGGCCCGCGCCGGAGGTGACGGGTGCCGGATCCGGATCGGGCAGGGCCCGCCGGTCGACCTTGCCGTGGGCGGTGAGCGGAAGGGCGTCCAGGGTGGCGAACGCCGACGGCACCATATGGGACGGCAGGGTCCGGCCCAGGGCGTCGCGCAGCGAGGCGGCGGTCGGCGAGGCGCCCGGCGCCGGGACGACATAGCCCACCAGGCGCTTCCCGCCGGAGGGCTGCTCCGGCGTCGGGTCGGTCTCCCGCACGGCGACCACCGCTTCCCGCACCTCCGGACTGCGCCGCAGCGCGCTCTCCACCTCGCCGAGTTCGATCCGGAAGCCCCGCACCTTGACCTGGTCATCGGCCCGGCCCAGGAACCTCAGCTCGCCCTCGCCGGTCCACCGCACCACATCGCCGGTGCGGTACATCCGGCCGCCCGCCGGGCCGAACGGATCGGCCACGAACCGCCCGGCGGTCAGCCCCGGGCGGCCCAGATAGCCGCGCGCCAGACCTGCGCCCGCCACATACAGCTCCCCGGCCACGCCCACCGGCACCGGGCGCAGCGCCTCGTCCAGCACATAGACCCGGGTGTTCGCGATCGGCCTGCCGATCGGCGGCGCCCCCGACCCCGCCGTGAGCGGCCCGGACCAGGTGCTCACCACCGTGGCCTCCGTCGGGCCGTAGGAGTTGACCAGGCGCCGGCCCGGCGCCCAGCGGTCCACCAGCTCGGCGGAGCAGGCGTCACCGCCGACGATCAGGGTCTTGAGATCCGGCAGCCCCGCCCGCCACGCCGCCTCCGGCACGGTGGCCAGCGCGGCCGGGGGGATCAGCGCATGGGTGATCCGCTGCCCGCCGAGCACCTCGGCCAGCCGCTCGCCCAGCAGCGGGCCCTCGTCACCGATCACCAGCGCCGCGCCACGGGGCAGCGAGACGCACAGCTCCAGGACGGAGGCGTCGAAGCTGGGGGAGGAGAACTGCAGCACACGGTCCCCGGCCCGCACGTCGTAGTGCGCGGCCGCGGCCGCCGAGAAACTGGCCAGCCCCGCATGGGTGACCACGACCGCCTTGGGCACACCGGTGGAGCCGGAGGTGTAGATGACATACGCCGGATGGTCCGGCGTCAGGCCACGCCTTGGCGGTGGCCCGGCCGGGCCCTCCTCGGCCCACACCGACGCCGCGCCGTCGAGCACCACCGAGGGCGCGGCGTCCCGCAGCATGAACGCCACCCGCTCCTCGGGATAGCCGGGGTCGACCGGCAGGAACGCACCGCCCGCCTTCGCCACCGCCAGCTGCGCCACCAGCATCTCCACCGAACGCGGCAGCACCAGCGCCACCAGGCGCTCCGGCCCCACACCCTGGCCGATGAGCCGGTGCGCCAGCCGGTTCGCGGCCGTCTCCAGCTCGGCGAAGGTGAGATCGCCCTTCCCGTACCGCACGGCCGTGGCATCCGGGGAGACGGCCGCCTGCCGCTCGAACAGCTCGCGCAGCGTGGCCCGCTCCACCTCCCGCCGGGTGTCGTTCCACTCCACCAGGGTGCGCCGCAGCTCGGCCGGGGTGGTCAGCGGCAGCGCGCCCACCGGCCGCCGCGGATCCTCGGCGATCCCGGCGAGCAGCGCCCGCAGGGCCGTGCCCATCCGCTCCACGGTCGAGGCGTCGAACAGATCGGTGCTGTAGCCGATCAGCCCGCGCAGCACGCCCCCCTCGGCCTCGGCGAACTCGAAGGTGAGGTCGAAGGCGGCGGTGTCGGTCTCCAGCTCCACATCCGCCAGCTCCAGACCGGGCAGCTCCAGCGCCCGGCCCGGGGCGTTCTGCAGCACCACCATCGCCTGGAACAGCGGGGTCCGGCTGGTGTCCCGGACCGGCCGCACCTCGTCCACCACCCGCTCGAACGGCACCGCCTGATGGGCGAACGCGTCCAGGACGGTGCCGCGCACCTCGGCCAGGAAGTCCCCGAACCGGGCCCGCGGATCGACCGTGGAGCGCAGCACGAGTGTGTTGACGAAGAAGCCGATCAGCCGCTCCACCTCGGGGCGCTCCCGACCCGAGGTGACGGTGCCCACGGCGATGTCCCGCCCGCCCGACAGCCGCGCCAGCAGGATCTGGGACGCCGCCACCAGCGTCATGAACAGGGTGGTGCCCCGCGTGTGCCCGAACTCCTTGAGGCGCAGGCTCACCTCGGCGGGCACCGCGAACTCCACGGTCGCGCCGTTCTTCGTCCGCACCGCGGGCCGGGGCCGGTCGGTGGGCAGCTCCAGCGGCGGCACCCCGGCCAACTGGCGTGTCCAGTAAGCCAGTTCCTCATCCGCGCGGGGAGCGGTGAGCTCGGCGCGCTGCCAGGCGGCGAAGTCCGCGTAGTGCACCGGCAGCGGGGGGAGCGCCGCGGGCTCACCGCTCAGCGCCGCCCGGTACAGCTCCCGCAGATCGCCGGTGAGCACACCGGTGGACCAGCCGTCGGTGATGATGTGGTGCAACGTCAGGCTCAGCACATGCTCCTGGGCGCCGAGCCGGATCAGCCGGGTGCGCAGCAGCGGTCCGCGCCGCAGATCGAACGGGCGCGCCCGTTCGTACGCCAGCAGCTCCACCAGCTCCGCCTCCCGCCCGTCGGCGGGGAGGTGGGACAGATCGTACGGCTCGAGCCGGATCTCCCAGGGGTCGTGCACGATCTGCACGCCACGGCCGTCCACCGCGTCGAAGGTGGTCCGCAGCGACTCATGCCGGGCCACCAGCGCGGTGAGCGCCGCGCCGAGCGCGTCCACATCGAGGGCGCCGCGCATCCGCAGCGCCAGCGGGGTGATGTACTCGGCGCTGTCCGGTGCGAAGGAGTCCAGGAACCACAGGCGTTGCTGCGGATACGACAGCGGCAGCTCACCGTCCCGGGCCACCGGGGTGATCGGGGCGGGCCGGTCCTCGGCGCGGCCGTCCGCGCCACCGAGCGCCTCGGCCAGGGCGGCGACGGTCGGATGGGTGAACACCAGGCGGGGCGAGGGCTCCACCCCGAGCACCTCCCGCAGCCGTGAGGTGAGCCGGATGGAGAGGATCGAGTCGCCGCCGAGCTCGAAGAAGTTGTCCCCGGCGCCGACCCGTTCCACCTCCAGCACCTCGGCCCACACCGCCGCCACGGCCTGTTCGGTCCCCGCGCGCGGCGCGCGGTAGGGCGTACGGCGGATGTCCTGGCCCGGGGCGGGCAGCGCCGCGCGGTCCAGCTTTCCGGTGGGGCCGAGCGGCAGCGCGTCCAGGGGGACGACGGCGGACGGCACCATATAGTCCGGGAGCCGCTCCGCCGCGTACGCCCGCAGCCGCTCACCGTCCACCGCCCCGTCGCCACCGGCCACCACGTAGGCCACCAGCCGCTTCCCGCCGGGACCGCCGCTCCGGGCGACCACGGCGACATCCGCCACCTCCGGATGCCCGGCCAGCACCCCCTCCACCTCGCCCGGTTCGATCCGGAAGCCACGGACCTTGACCTGGTCATCGGCGCGGCCGAGGAACTCCACCGTGCCGTCCGGCCGCCGGCGCGCCAGATCGCCGGTGCGGTACATCCGCTCCCCGGCGGGCCCGTACGGATCGGCGAGGAACGCCGCGGCGGTCGGACCGGGACGGCCGAGGTAGCCACGCGCCACCCCTTCCCCGGCGACGAAAAGCTCCCCGACCACGCCCGGCGGCACGATCCGCAGCCGCGCATCCAGGACGTGGACCCGCATGTTGTCCAGCGGGCGGCCGATCGGCACCACCTCGGGCACCTCGTCGGCGCGGGACATCGGGAAGGACGTGGCGAAGGTCGTCGTCTCGGTCGGCCCGTACCCGTCCACCACGGTCAGTCCGGGGCAGTGCTCCAGCACCCGGCGCACCGAGGCCGCGGGCACCACGTCGCCGCCCGTCCACACCTCGCGCAGCCCCGTGAAGCAGTCCGGCGTGTCCTGTGCCAGCAGCCGGAACAGCCCGGCGGTCAGCCACAGCCCGGTGATCCCCTGCCCGGCCACCAGCCCGCGCACCGCCGCGGCGTCCAGCTCGCCCGGTGTCACCACCACCCGGCCACCGCCCAGCAGCGGCACCCACATCTCGTAGGTGGCGGCGTCGAACGCCACCGGCGAATGCAGCGGCACCCGCTCGTGGCCGCCACCGGCGAAGGCGCGGTCGAGGGCGAGCGCCGCCACATCGCGGTGGCGCACCCCCACGGCCTTGGGCACACCGGTCGACCCGGAGGTGAACATCACATACGCCAACTGGTCCCGGTGCACCGGCACCACCTGCGCCATCGGCTCGCCCTCCCGCGCGGCGGCCACCTCCTCCGGCGTCAGCACGACCGCGGCGCCCGCCTGGTCCAGCAGCGTCCGCCGCCGATCGCCCGGGGCGCGGACGTCCACCGGGACGTACACCCCACCGGCCTTGACCACCGCGAGCTGGGCCACGACCAGCTCCACCGACCGGTCCATGAGCAGCGCCACCCGGTCCTCCGGCCGCACCCCGCACCGCAGCAGGTGTCCCGCCAACCGGCCCGCCCAGTCGTCGAGTTGGGCATAGCTGAGCGAAGTGGCGCCGTCGGTGACGGCGACGGCGTCCGGGGCACGGCGGGCCCGCTCGGCGAACAGCTCGGCCAGCGAGCCCTCCGGCAGCGGGCGGGAGGTGGCGTTCCACTCCCGTACCGCCCGGAGGCGCTCCGCCGCCGTCAGCAGCGGCAGCTCGTCCAGCGACCGTCCGGCGCCGTCCGCGATCCCGGTCAGCAGCGTCCGAAGATGGTCCGCCGTCCGCTCCACCGTGGCCGCGTCGAACAGCGCCGGATCGTAGGCGATGTCGAAGCCCAGCCGGTCGCCGAGATAGGCGCGCAGACACAGCGGGAAACTGGTGGCGTCCTCGGCCCGCACCTCCCGGACACGGATCCCGGCACCGGCCGCCGACGCCTCGTCGAAGGGGTAGTTCTCGAACACCACCATGCTGTCGAAGAGCGCCTCACCGGCCGGGAGCGCGCTGAGGGCCTGGATCCGGGGGAGGGCGACGAAGTCGAAGCGGCGGGACTCGCTCTGCTGCTCCTGAAGCTCCCGCAGCCACTCCACCACCTCACGGCCGCCCTCGGCCACGGCACGGGTGGGGACCGTGTTGATGAACATGCCGACCATCGTCTCCACGCCCGGCAGCCCCTCCGGGCGGCCCGAGACGGTGGTGCCGAACACCACGTCGCGCTCACCGCCGTACCGCGACAGCAGCAGCGCCCACGCCCCCTGCACCACTGTGTTGACCGTCAGCCCGCCGCCGCGCGCGGTCTCCCGCAGCCGGGCGGACACCTCCTCGGTCAGCTCCAGCCGGGTCAGCGCGGTCGAGGTGGTGCGGTGCGCCTCCCGGGGCGGCCGGTCGTACGGCAGCGGCGTGCGGGCGCCGAAGCCCGCCAGCACCCCGCGCCAGTGGTGCTCCGCCCGCTCCTGGTCCTGTCCGCGCAGCCAGCGCAGGAAGTCCCGGAAGGGCCGGCGCGCGATCGGCCGCGGTGTGCGCCCGGCGACGAGGGCGGCGTAGGTCTCGCACACCTCGGCGAAGATCTGGCCGGTGCTCCAGCCGTCGAGCATCAGATGGTGCGACGTCCACACCAGCATGACCTCGTCATCGGGCAGCCGGGCCACCGCGATCCGGCTGAGCGGGGCCGACGTGAGCTCCATCCCGGCGGCGCGGTCCTCGGCCAGCAGCCGGCCCAGCGCCTCCTCCCGCGCGGACGGCGTCAGCTCCCGCCAGTCCAGGCGCGTGGTGGGCAGTTCGGCCTGGCGGTGGACGAGCTGGACGGGCTCGGCGAGCCCCTCCCAGCGCACGGAGCTGCGCAGCACCGGCGTACGGTCCACCACCCGCTGCCAGGCGGCCGCGAAGGCGTCCGGGTCGGCGATCCCGCCGATCCGGATGGCGATCTGGTCGAAGTAGGCGCCACCGGTGGCACCGCTGTCCACGAGGCCGTGGAAGAGCATGCCGGCCTGGAGCGGGGTCAGCGGATAGATGTCCTCCACCGCACCGCCGTCACCGGCGATCAGGTCCACCTGGCGCTGGTCGAGCCGGGCGAGCGGGAAGTCGGACGGTGTGCGCCCGCCCGCGCCGGGCTCCGCGCAGTGCGCCACGATCTCCTTCAGCGCGGCCAGACAGTCGTCCGCGAGCCGCCGCACGGTCGCCTCGTCGTATATCCGGGCCGGATAGCTCCAGCCCAGCTCCAGACGGCCGTCCTGGACCGCGCCGGTGACCTCCAGCAGACATGGGCGGGTCTCCCCGGGCGGGGCGTCCTGGCCGGTCACGGGGAGGGCGGCACGGTAGAGGCCGGGGGCAGCGCCGTCGTCGTCCGCCGCCACCTCCCACTGGCCGTGGTAGTTGAAGACGATCTGCGGCGACGGGCCGCCCCGCAGCTCCCCGGCCGGGGAGCCTTCGGGGGCCAGATGGCGCAGCGCGCCGTAGCCGAGCCCGTGGTGCGGGACGGCGCGCAGCTGCTCCTTGACGGACCGGAGGGTGTCGCGCCACCCCGCCCCGGCGTCGACGGCCAGCGCGAGCGGGTATTCGGAGGTGAACCAGCCGACCGTCCGGGAGAGATCCAGGTCCTCGAAGAGATCCTCGCGGCCGTGTCCCTCCACGCCGATCAGCACCGTGTCCCCACCGGTCCAGCGCGCCAGCGCCCGGCCGAGCGCGCCCAGCAGCACATCGTCGATCCGCGTCCGGTAGACACCGGGGACCTGACGCAGCAGCGCCTCGGTCTCGGCACGGCCGAGGACGGTGGTCACGGTGGCCGCCGTCTCATGGGTGTTGGGGCCCTCACGGTCGACGGGGAGCGCGGCGGGCGCGGAGCGCGCCACGCCCGTCCAGTACGCCAGATCGCCGTCGAGGCCGCCGGAGCGCACGTGTTCCGCCAGCCGGGCGGCCCACCGGGTGAAGGCGCTGCTCGGCGGGGGCAGGGTGGCCGCGCCACCGGCGGCGGCGCTGCGGTAGGCGGTCTCCAGATCGCCGAGCAGCACCCGCCAGGAGACGCCGTCCACCACCAGATGGTGGGCGGTGAGCAGCAGCTCGGACGGCCGCCCGGGGCCGAAGGTGAACAGCAGCACCCGCAGTACGGCCCCCTCGGCGATGTCCAGCCCCGTCTGGGCCGCGACGGTGGCCTCCCGTACGGCGGCGGCGCGTGCCGCGTCGTCCAGACCCGACAGGTCGTGCCGCTCCAGGACCCCGTCGGGGGCGGCGGGAAGGACCTCCTGCCGCCACCGCCCGTCGACGGCCAGGAAGCGGGTGCGCAGCGCCGCGTGCTGCGCCACCAGGGCGTCCACCGCCTGCCGCAGGGCGGTCTCGTCGAGGTCGCCGGTGAGCTCCAGCCGGTGGCTCATGGTGAAGTGGTGCCGCTCGCCGGGCCGCCGCCCGTCCAGATACCAGTGCTGGATCGGGGTCAGCGGCGCCGGTCCGGCCACCGCCCCGGCCGGCTCCGGAAGCGGCTGCCGCCCGGTGGTCTCGACGCTCAACCCGAGTTCGGCGACGGTCTGGTGGCGGAAGACGTCCTTGGAGGTGAGGGTCAGCCCGGCCTGGCGGGCGCGGGAGACGATCTGGATGCTGAGGATCGAATCCCCGCCCAGGGCGAAGAAGTTGTCCTCCACGCCCACCCGGGGGACGCCCAGCGCCTCGGCCCAGACGCCCGCCAGCACCGTCTCGGCAGGGGTGCGGGGCGCCACATACGGCGCGCCCTGCTCCGGCCGGTCGGGGGGAGCGGGCAGCGCCCGCCGGTCGACCTTGCCGCTGTCGGTGCGGGGCATCCGCGCCAGCGTCACGAAGGCGGCCGGGACCATGTAGTCGGGCAGGGTGCGCCTGAGCCGGGCACGCAGCTCCACCGGGTCGGGGAAATCGGCGGCCTCAGCGGGCGAAGCGGCGTCCAAGGCGGGGGAGTCGGCGGGACCGGCGGCCACCAGATAGGCCACCAGCCGCCGGTGGCCGGTGTCCTCGCGGGCCACGACCACCGCCTCCTGGACCGCCGGATGGTCCAGCAGCGCGGCCTCGATCTCCCCGGGCTCGATCCGCAGCCCACGGATCTTGAGCTGGTCGTCGGCGCGGCCGAGGAACTCCAGCGCCCCGTCCGCCGTCCAGCGCGCCCGGTCGCCGGTGCGGTACATCCGGCCGCCGGGCGGGCCGTACGGGTCGGCGACGAAATGCCCCGCGGTGAGTCCGGGGCGGCGCAGATAGCCGCGGGCTACCTGGGCCCCGGCCAGATGGAGCTCACCGGGGACACCAGGCGGCACCGGCCGCAGCGCGCCGTCCAGGACGTACGCCCGCAGATTGCGGCCGGGCCGTCCGATGAGCGGACGCTCGCCGAGACCGGCCAGGTCGCCGTAGACCGCGTCCACCGTGCATTCGGTGGGCCCGTAGAAGTTGTACGCCGCCACGCCCGGCACCGCGCGCAGCTCCCGCCACAGCGCCGCCCCGAGGGCTTCGCCGCCCACCATGACGATCCGGGGGCGGTGGCGACCCTGGGCGAACAGCCCGGCCGCCATCAGTTCATGGAGGTACGACGGGGTGAGGTCGACGAAGTCCACGCCACGGGTGTCGATCAGCGCAACGAGGGCGGCCGGGTCGAGCCGTACCGCGTCGTCGACCAGATGCACCTCCTGGCCCGCGGCCAGGAACACCGCGCCCTCCCAGGACGTGTCGAAGGAGAAGGCGGCGGTCAGCGCCGCGCGCAGCGGACGGCCCGCCTCGGCCTGATGCGGTGCGATGAGCTCGGCCGCGTGGTCGAGGCAGAGGTTGACCAGCTGGCGGTGTTCGACGGCGACACCCTTGGGGCGGCCGGTGGACCCCGAGGTGTAGGTGATGTACGCGGTGTGCCCGGGGAGCAGCGGGGACAGCCGGTCCGCATCGGTGGGATCGGTGTCCGGCAGGGCCTCCAGGGGCGCGTCCCGCAGGACCTCGGGGGTGAGGACGACCTCGGGTGCCGCGTCCTCCAGCAGGAATCGTGCGCGTTCTGTGGGCAGTTCGGGGTCGATGTACAGATGCGTACCGCCCGCCTTGAGGAGGGCGAGCAGGGCCACCAGCAGATCGGCGGTGCGCGGAAGCCTGACCGCGACCACCTTCTCCGGTCCCACGCCGAGGGCGATCAGCTGGTGGGCCAGCCGGTTGGCGCGGGCGCTGAGCCCCGCGAAGTCGTAGGTGGCGTCGGGGGCCACCAGCGCGGTGGCGCCCGGGGTGCGGGCGGCCTGCTCCTCGAAGAGACGGGGGAAGGTGGTGTCCGCCACCGCGAGCGCGGTGTCGTTCCACTCCTCCAGCACCGTCCGCCGCTCCTCGCTGGTCAGCAGCGGCAGTTCGCCCACCCGCAGCCCCGGGTCCTCGGCCACCGCTTCCAGCAGCAGCCGCAGCTGGCGGGTCATCCGCTCCACGGTGGCCGCGTCGAACAGATCGGTGTTGTACTCCACGAAGCCGGTCAGGGCGCCGAGGTGCTCCACGAAGTCGAAGCCCAGATCGAAACCGGCGGTCCGGCCCGGAACCCGGACGGCCTCCACGCTGAGCCCGGGCAGATCCGGCACCTCGGCGCCCAGATTGTGCAGCGCCACCATGACCTGGAAGAGCGGGGTGCGGCTGGTGTCCCGCTCCGGCTGGAGCGCGTCCACGATCCGCTCGAACGGCACGTCCTGATGGGCGAAGGCGTCCAGCACGGTGGCCCGCACCCGGGTGAGCACTTCCTCGAACGGCTGGTCGGTGTCCACGGCGGTGCGCAGCACCAGCGTGTTCACGAACATCCCGACCAGCTGCTCCAGTTCGGGGCGCTCCCGTCCCGAGGTCACGGTGCCCACCGCGATGTCCCGCTGGCCCGACCAGCGGGCGAGGAGCACCTGGCAGGTGGCGAGGAGTGTCATGAAGAGGGTGGCATCGCCGCGCCGCCCGGCCGCGCGCAGCCGCTCCACCAGCCCGGCGGGCAGGGTGAACTCCAGCAGCGCCCCATTCTTGGTCTGTACGGCCGGCCGCGGACGGTCGGTCGGCAGCTCCAGCGGCGCCAGCTCGGCCAGCCGCGCCCGCCAGTACTCCAGCTGCGGCTCCACCGCCGCCGCGCCGCCGAGCGGATCGCGCTGCCACGCCGCGTAGTCGGCGTAACCCAGCGGCAGCGGGGCGAGCGCGGGCGGTCGTGCCATGACCGCCGCGCCGTACAGCTCGCTCAGATCGGCGCCGATGACGGCCGTGGACCAGCCGTCGGTGACGATGTGGTGCATCGTCAGGGTGAGCACGTGTTCCTCGTCGTCCAGCCGGATCAGCGACGCCCGCAGCAGCGGCCCGGTGCGCAGGTCGAAGGGGGTGGCGCCCTCCCGCTCCAGCAGCCGCGCCAGCTCCCGCTCACGGTCGGCCGCGGGACGGTCCGTGAGGTCGTGCGGGGGCAGTGCCACCGGGTACGGGTCGTGCACCCGCTGCACCCCGCGGCCGTCCACCTCGGCGAAGGTGGTGCGCAGCGGCTCGTGCCGGGCCACCAGACCGTCCAGGGCGGTGTGCAGGGCGGCGGTGTCCAGATGGCCGCGCAGCCGCAGCGCGAACGGCGTCACATACTCCGTACCGCCGTCGTCGAAGGAGTCCAGGAACCACAGCCGCGCCTGCGCGAAGGACAGCGGCAGCTCGCCGTCCCGTGGCACGGCCGGGATGGTGTCCGCGCTGCCGGGGATGGTGTCCGCGCTCCCGCCCTCCCCGGGCGCGGTCAGCGCGGCGGCGAGCTCGGCCACGGTGGTGTGGGTGAACAGCGCGCGCGGGGTGACGTCCGTGCCGAAGGCCGTGCGCAGCCGGGAAGCCACCCGGATGGCCAGGATCGAATCGCCGCCCAGGGCGAAGAAGTCGTCCGTGGCCCCGGCCTCCTCGACCGGGAGGACCTCGGCCCACACCCGCGCCACCGTACGCTCGGCCTCGGTGCGCGGGGCGATCCGTTCGGCGCTCGCCGCGAAGCCGTCCGGGCCGGGCGCGGGCAGCGCGCCCCGGTCCAGCTTGCCGTTGACGGTCAGCGGCAGCGCGTCCAGCGGCATGAACGCCGCCGGAATCATCTGTGCGGGCAGCGACCGCTGAAGGAACTCCCGCAGCTCGGCGGCGTCCGGTGGCGCGGCCGCACCGGCGGCCACCACATACGCCACCAGCCGCCGCACCCCGGGCTGGTCCTCCCGCGCGGTCACCACCGCGTCGCCGACCCGCGGATGGGCGGCCAGGGCGGCCTCGATCTCCCCGGGCTCGATCCGGAAACCGCGGATCTTCACCTGGTCGTCGGCGCGGCCCAGATACTCCAGCTCCCCGTCCGCGCTCCACCGGGCCCGGTCGCCGGTGCGGTACATCCGGCTCCCGGCGGGCCCGTACGGATCGGCCACGAAACGGGACGCGGTCAGCCCCGGCCGGCGCAGATAGCCCCGGGCGAGCCCGGCCCCCGCCACATACAGCTCGCCGACCGCCCCCGGCGGCACCGGCCGAAGACCCTCGTCCAGCACGTACACCCGCAAGTCGGGAATGCCGGTGCCGATGGCGCTCCCGGTGGCCGCCGCGGCGGACGCGGTGGCGCGGTCGAGCGGGGCGTAGGTGACATGCACGGTGGTCTCGGTGATCCCGTACATGTTGACCAGCACCGGCGCGGTGTCCGGATGCCGCGCGTACCAGCCCGCCAGCCGCCGCGCGTCGAGCGCCTCACCGCCGAACACCACCCGGCGCAGCGCGAGCGGGGCCCCGGGGTTCTCCTCGTCCGCGCGCATCAGCCCCTGGAAGGCGGACGGCGTCTGGCTGAGCACCGTCACCCGCTCGTCCGCCAGCAGCCGCAGGAACTCCTCCGGGGAGCGCGAGACGGCGTACGGCACGACCACGAGCCGGCCGCCGTGCAGCAGCGGCCCCCAGATCTCCCACACGGAGAAGTCGAAGGCGTAACTGTGGAACAGCGTCCACACATCGCTCGCGTCGAACGAGAACCACGCATGGGTCCGGGAGAACAGCCGGACCACATTGGCGTGCGGGATCACCACTCCCTTGGGCACACCCGTGGACCCGGAGGTGTAGATGGCGTAGGCGGGGCTGTCCGGCAGCGGCCCCGAACCGGCCGGGACGGCGGCGGGCCGGCGCTCCAGATCGGCCATCAGAGCGGGGTCGTCCAGGCACAGCCGGGCCACGGCGGTGAGGGCATCGTCGTCCTCGGCCAGCCGCGCCTCCAGGGCGGCGGTGGCCAGCAGGACGGCCGGTTCGGCGTCGGCGAGCATCCGGGCGATCCGGCCGGACGGCTGGTCCGGGTCGAGCGGCAGATAGGCCGCCCCCGTCTTCAGCACCGCCACGATCGCCACGATCATCTCCGGCGAACGGGGCAGCGCCAGCGCCACATACCGCTCCCGCCCGGCGCCCTCGGCGAACAACCGGTGCGCCAACCGGCCCGCCCGCGCGTCGAGTTCGGCGTACGACAGCGATTCCCCGGCGCAGGAGACGGCGATGGCCCCGGGAGTGCGGGCGGCCTGCTCCTCGAACAGCTCCACCAGGGTCCGCTCCGGTGCCGCCGGTGCCGCGCCGCCGCCCCACTCCACCAGGATCCGCCGGCGCTCCTCGCCGGTGGTCCACGGCAGCGCCCGCAGCGGACGGTCGGTGTCCGCCGCGATCGCCGTGAGCAGCAGGCACAGCCGGTCGGCGAGCGCGGCCGCGGTCCGGGCGTCGAACAGCCCCGGGTCATAGCCGAGGTCGAAGCCCAGCCGGTCGGAGAGATGCGCCCGCAGACTCAGCCCGAAGTTGGTCGCGTCGACGGATCGCACCTCGACGATCCGCAGCCCCGCCTCGCGCGCCGAGGAGTCGTCGAAGGGGTAGTTCTCGAAGGCCACCATGGAGTCGAAGAGCGGTGTCCCGGGCGGCAGTTCGCTCCAGCCCGACACCTGCGCCAGCGAGACGGATTCATGGCGCCGGGACGCGGACTGCGCCATCTGGAGCTCCCGCAGCCAGTCACCGGTGTTCCGGGCGGCGTCCACCCGGACCCGGGTCGGCAGGGTGTTGATGAACATCCCCACCATCGACTCGACCCCGGCCAGCTCCGCCGGACGGCCCGAGACGGTGGTGCCGAAGACCACGTCCTCCACACCGCCGTACCGGGCCAGCAGCAGGGCCCAGGCGCCCTGCACGATCGTGTTGACGGTCAGGCCGCCGCCGCGGGCCGTGCGGCGCAGCGCCTCCGACACCTCGGGGGTGAGCGCCACCGCCACGGTCGCCGAGGACCGGGCGCGGTGGGACTCCACGGCCACGCGGTCGCGGGGGAGCGGGGTCGGCGCGGTGAAGCCCGCGAGAAGGTCCCGCCAGTGGCGCTCGGCCTCCTGGCCGTCCTGCCCGGCCAGCCACTGCAGATAGTCGCGGAACGGCCGGCGGGCGGGGAGCGCCGGGGCATGGCCCCGGGCGGCCGCGGTGTACCGCTCGCACACCTCGGTGAACACCTGCGCCAGGCTCCAGCCGTCCAGGACCAGATGGTGCGAGGTCCAGATCAGCGCCACCCGGGCGTCGGCCAGCCGGGCGATGGCCAGCCGCATCAGCGGCGGCGCGGCCAGATCGATGCCCAGGGCCAGGTCCTCGGCGCGGAACCGCTCCAGCTCGGCCTCCCGCCGCTCATCGGACAGCCCGCGCCAGTCCAGATGGGTCACGGGCACCTCGGCCCGGTGGCGGACGAGCTGCAACGGCCGCTCCACACCCTCCCAGACGACGCCACTGCGGAGCACCGGGGTGCGGTCCACCGTCTCCTGCCAGGCCCGGGCGAACGCCTCCGGGTCGCGGACCCCCTCCAGGGTCAGCACGGCCTGGTCGAGGTAGACGTCCTCCGCGCCGCCGACCAGCCGGTGGAAGAGCATGCCCTCCTGGAGCGGAGTCAGCGGATAGACGTCCTCGATCTCCCGTCCGTCACCCACCAGCCGGTCGACGGCGGCCTGGTCCAGCCGGGCCAGGGGGAAGTCGGAGGGCGTCCGGCCGCCCGCGCCCGGTCCGTCGCAGTGCGCCACGATCTCCCGCAGCGCCGTGAGCATGCCGTCCGCGAGCCGCCGCACCGTGGCGGCGTCATGGACCCGGTCGGAGAACAGCCAGGTCAGCTCCAGTTCGCCGTCCGCCACCACGGCGGACACATCGAGCGGATACACCGAGGGCTCGTCGGCGGCCAGATCCCGCCCCAGGCTCTCCCCGGTGAGCGCGAACGCGCCACCGTCCCCGCCCGAGCCCCACTGGCCGTGGTAGTTGAAGCAGATGCCCGGCAGCGGCGCGTCGGCGAGCGCCCGCGCGGGGGAGTCCGGGGCGCTCAGATACGCCAGCGCCTCATAGCTCAGCCCCCGGTGCGGCAGCGCGCGCAACTGCTCCTTCACCGACCTCAGCACCGTGCCCCAGCCGCCTGAGGGCAGCGTCAGCGCCACCGGGTACTGCGTGGTGAACCAGCCCACGGTCCGGGACAGATCGACGGCCCCGTCCAGCTCCTCCCGGCCATGGCCCTCCATGGCCACCAGCACCCGGTCCTCGCCCGTCCAGCCGGCGAGCACCCGCCCCAGCGCGCTGAGGAGCACATCGTTGATCTGCGTCCGGTACACCCCGGGCACCCGGCGCAACAGCCCGTCGGTGACCTCGCGGTCGAGCGTCACGCGCACGGTGTGGGTGGACCCGGCCGTGGCCGTGCCCGGGCGGTCCACCGGAAGGTCCGCGCCGCCCGCCTCCCGTACGCCCTCCCAGTACGCCAGATCGCCGTCCAGCCGGCCCTCCCGCACCCGCTCGCCCAGCCGGGTGGCCCAGGTGGTGAAGGCGGTGGAGGCGGGCTCCAGGCGCACCGGCTCACCGGCGGCGGCCTGCCGGTAGGCGCTCTCCAGATCGCCCAGCAGAATGCGCCACGAGACGCTGTCCACGGCGAGATGGTGTGCGGTGAGGAACAGCCGCGGCCGGGCCCCCGCGCCGCGCCGGAAGAGGACGCCCCGCAGCAACGCCCCGGTGGTCACGTCGAGTTCGGCGCGGGCGGCCTCGGCGGCCGCCTCGGCGGCGGCCGTCTCCCCGGCCCCCTCGAGCCCGGCCAGATCGTGGTGGCGCAGCAGCGGCCCGCCGGTCGCGCCGTCCGCGAACTGCCGCCACCCGCCGTCGTCGTCCTGGACGAACCGGGTGCGCAGGGCGGGGTGGTGCGCGACCACGGCGTCCAGCGCGGTCTCCAGCGCGCCCTCGTCCAGATCCTGCGGCGGATCGAGGACCATCGACATGGTGAAGTGGCGCAGCGGGCCGTGGGTGGCGAAGAACCAGTGCTGGATCGGTGTGAGCGGCGCCGGCCCCGCCGCGTCCACCGCCTCGTCGCCGGGGGCGTGGGGCACGCCGCGCGGCGTCACGGCGGCGGCCAGCTCGGCGATGGTCTGGTGCAGGAAGACATCCCGCGAGGTGAGCGCGAGCCCGGCCTGGCGGGCGCGGGAGACGATCTGGATGCTGAGGATCGAATCGCCGCCCAGCTCGAAGAAGTTGTCGCTCACCCCCACCGCTCGGGCGCCCAGCACCTCGGCCCAGATCCGGGCGAGCTCCCGCTCGGTTTCGGTGCGCGGGGCGGTGGTGGTCCCCTCCGGCCGGTCCACGTCGAGCCGCGGGGCGGGCAGCGCCCGGCGGTCCAGCTTGCCGCTGGAGTTGAGCGGCATGGCGTCGAGGGCGACGAACGCACCGGGGACCATATGGCCGGGCAGGGTGCGCCCGAGGGCCGCGCGCAGTTCGGCGGAGGCGGGCGGCTCACCGCCCGGGGCGGGCACGTAGTAGGCGGCCAGCCGGGTGTGGCCGCGGTCGTCGGTCACCGCGACGACGGCCGTCTCGGCGACGGACGGCAGCTCGAGCAACGCCGCCTCGATCTCGCCCGGTTCGATCCGGTGGCCCCGGATCTTCACCTGGTCGTCCGCGCGGCCGAGGCAGTCCAGCTCCCCGTCGGCGGTCCAGCGGGCCAGGTCGCCGGTGCGGTACATCCGGCTCCCGGCGGGCCCGTACGGATCGGCCACGAAACGGGACGCGGTCAGCCCCGGACGGCCCCGGTACCCCCGGGCCACCTGCGCACCGGCCAGATACAGCTCACCCGCCACCCCGGCCGGCACCGGCTGGAGCCGCGAGTCGAGCACATGGGCGCGCAGATTGCCCAGCGGCCGGCCCACCACCGGCCGCCCGGCGCCGCCGATCCGGGCGGCGAGCGCGTCGATGGTGCACTCGGTCGGACCGTAGAAGTTGTACGCCGTCGTGCCGGGCGTGTCCGCCAGCCGCCGCCACAGCGACGGGCCGAGGGCCTCGCCACCCAGCATCAGCACCCGCGGCCGGTGCCGGGGGTGGTCCAGCAGCCCCGCCGGGAGAAGCTGCCGCACATAGGAGGGGGTGAGGTCGAGGAAGTCGATGCGGTGCTCGGCGATGCGCTCCACCAGCGCGGCCGGGTCGAGCCGGGTGGCCTCGTCGACGAGGTGCAGTTCATGGCCGTCCGCCAGCAGCAGCAGCCCCTCCAGCGAGGTGTCGAAGGAGAACGACGCGGTCAGCCCCGCGCGCAGCGGCCCCCCGCCCGCCTCCGCCACAAAGCCCTGCCGATGGCTGACCAGCAGATTGACCATCGACCGGTGCTCCACGGCCACCCCCTTGGGGCGGCCGGTGGAGCCGGAGGTGTACAGGACGTAGGCGGCGCCGTCGGGGTGGAGTGCGGCGGTCCGGTCCGCGTCGGTGGGATCGGCCGTCGGCAGCGTGGCGGGGACGGCGCGCAGGGCGTCCTCGTCCAGCACCAGCGCCGGATCGGCGTCGGCCAGGAGGAACGCGAGGCGCTCGGCGGGGAGTTCCGGGTCGAGGGGCAGATAGACCCCGCCCGCCTTGAGCACCGCCAGGATCGCCACAACCATGTCGGCGGTCCGCGGCAGCTTCACCCCGACCACGCGCTCCGGCCCGACGCCCTGGGCGATCAGATGGTGCGCCAGCCGGTTGGCGGCCGCGTTGAGTCCCGCGAAGTCGTAGGTGGCGTCGGAGGCCACCAGCGCCGTCGCCTCCGGCGTACGGGCCGCCTGAGCCTCGAACATCGCCGGGAACGTGGCCGGTTGGACCGCGAGCGCGGGGCCGCGCCCGGCGGCCGTCATCCGCCGCCGTTCGCCGTCCGTGAGCAGGGGCAGCTCCCGCACCGGCCGGTCCGGATCGGCGGCCACCCCGTCGAGCAGCACCAGCAGATGGCCCGCCATCCGCTCGGCGGTCGCCGTGTCGAACAGCTCGGTGCTGTACTCCAGCAGCCCCCGCAGCTCCGCCCCATCCGGCCCGTCTTCGACGAACTCGACGCTGAGGTCGAAGGTGGCCGATTGCCGGGGCACATCCACGCTCGCCGCGGCCAGCCCGGACAGCCGGGGCGCGCTCCGCGGGGCGCTGTGCAGCAGCACCATCACGTCGAACAGCGGATTGCGGCCCGCCTCCCGGCGCGCCCCCACGGCCTCCACCAGCCGCTGGTAGGGCGTCTCGTCGTGGGCGAAGGCGTCCAGCACCGTGGCCCCGGCGTCGGCCAGCAGCTCGCGGTAGGAACGGGCCGTGTCCACGGTGGAGCGCAGCACCACCGTATGGACGAAGAAGCCGACGGCGCGTTCCAGTTCGGTGCGGCCGCGGCCGGAGGTGACGGTGCCGATGGCGATGTCGTCCTGCCCCGACCAGCGGGCGAACAGCCCCTGGCAGGCGGCGACCAGCGCCGTGAACAGCGTGGTCCGCTCCCGCGCGGCCAGCGCGCGCAGCCGGTCCGCGGTGGCGCGGTCCACGGTGAACTCATGCATCGCCCCCGCCGAGGTGTGCGCCGCGGGCCGGGGCCGGTCGGTGGGCAGCTCCAGCGGGACGACCCCGTCCAGCCGCCCCTTCCAGTAGTCGAGCTGCCGGTCCAGCGCGGCCCCCGAGAGCCGCTCCCGCTGCCACACGGCGAAGTCGGGATACTGCACCGGCACCGGGGGCAGCGGCTCCGCCGCGTACAGCGCACACAGCTCGTCCTGGAGCACCCCCATCGACCAGCCGTCGGTGACGATGTGATGGGCCGTGAGCAGCAGCACGTGCTCGTCCTCGGCCGACCGGATCAGCAGCGCCCGCAGCGGCGGGCCGGTGCGCAGATCGAACGGCCGGGCGTACTCGGCCAGGAGCAGTTGGTCCAGCGCCCCCGGGCCCCGGTCCGCGCCGGTGAGGTCGGCCACCGGCAGGGCGACGGGCGCGGCCGGGCGCACCACCTGGGCGGGCCGGCCGTCGATGTCGTCGAACGTGGTCCGCAGCGCCTCATGGCGCTCCACCAGGGCATCCAGCGCCCCGGAGAGCGCCGCCACGTCCAGCGCGCCGGTCAGCCGCAGCGCCACCGCGCTGTTGTACCCGGCCTCCTCGGGCTGGAGGGTATGCAGAAACCACAGCCGTTCCTGGGCGAAGGACAGCGGCAGCGGCCGCGCGCGGTCCGCGCGGGGGATGGCGTCGGTGCGCCCGGCCTTGCCCGCGAGGCGGCGCCGAAGGGCCTCCCGCAGCTCCACGGGCAGCGCGGCGGCGCGATCGTTCCTCGAAGACGTCATGTCGTCCTTCCTCACCGGTCGTCGTGGTCGCTGCCGCCGGAAGCGGCGTCTTCGAGTTCGCGCAGGATGTGCTCCTCGACCAGGTCGGCGAGGGCGGAGACGGTGCGCGCGGTCAGAATGTCCCGCGGGGTCAGATCGACGGCGAACGCCTCCTTGGCCCGGGAGGCGATCAGCAGGCTGCGGACCGAGTCTCCGCCCAGGGCGAAGAACTCGTCCTCCGTGCCGACCGGCGCCACCCCCAGCACCGCCGACCAGATCTCCGCGATGACCTCCTCGGTGGGGGTGCGCGGGGCGATATGGCCGGCCGGTGCGGCGGCGGTGGTGACGGGGCCGGGCGCGGGCAGCGCCGCGCGGTCGGTCTTGCCGTTCTCGGTCAGCGGCAGCCGGTCCAGCACGGCGAACGCCGAGGGGACCATCGGGCCGGGAAGCGTGCGGCCCAGCTGGGTGCGCAGCTCGGTGTCGGCCGGGGCGGCGGCCCCGGGCGCGAGGACCAGATGGGCCACCAGCCGGCGCACACCGGGTTCGTCCTCCCGCACCGTCACCACGGCCTCCGCCACCGCGGGGTGGCCGCACAGGGCGGTCTCCACCTCACCGGCCTCGATGCGATGGCCGTGCAGCTTGAGCTGGTGGTCGACGCGCCCCAGATGGTGGAGGCGGCCCTGGGCGTCGTAGCGGGCGAGGTCGCCGGTGCGGTACATCCGGGAGCCGGGCGGCCCGAAGGGGTCGGCGAGGAAGCGGGCGGCGGTCAGCCCGGCGCGGCCCAGATAGCCCCGGGCGAGCGAGGGACCGCTGACCCACAGCTCGCCGGGCACACCCACCGGCACCGGGCGCAGCCGCGCGTCGAGCAGCCGGACCCGGGTGTTGGGGAGGGGCCGCCCGATCGGCGGCGGGGCGCCGTTGGCGTCGAGCGGCTCGGACCAGGTGGCCACCACGGTGGTCTCGGTCGGCCCGTACGCGTTGATCATGCGGTGGAACGGCGCCCACCGGGCGGCCAGTTCCGCCCCGCAGGCGTCGCCTCCCACGATCAGTGTCCGCAGGTCGGGCAGCTCCCGCTCGGTGCCGGTGGGCAGTGTCGCGAGCGCGGCGGGCGGGATGAGGGTGTGCGTGATCCGCTGCCGCCGCAGGATCTCCGCGAGGTGGCCGCCCAGCAGCGGGCCGGGCTCGGGCACCACCAGGGCGGCCCCGGACGGCAGTGCCATGCACAGCTCCAGCACGGAGGCGTCGAAGCCGGGCGAGGAGAACTGCAGCACGCGGTCGCCCGGCCGCACCTGGAAGTGCTCGGCCTCGGCGGTGGCGAACCCGGCGATCCCGCGGTGGGTGACGACCACTCCCTTGGGGGTTCCGGTGGACCCGGAGGTGTAGATCACATAGGCGGGGTCGTCCGGGTGGACGGGGCCGAGGCGGTCCTGATCCGTGGGGCGGTGCGCCGGGCCGTCCGGGGTCCGGAGCTCGGCGGCCCGCTCGATCACGAGATGCGGGGCGGAGTCCTTGAGCATCAACTCGACGCGCTCGGCCGGGTAGTCGGGATCGATGGGCAGATAGGCGCCCCCGGCCTTGGCCACCGCGAGCCGGGCGACGACGGACTCCACCGACCGGGGCAGCACCAGCGCGACGATCCGCCCGGGGCCCACGCCCTGCCCGATGAGGTGGTGGGCGAGGCGGTTGGCCCGGTCGTCCAGCTCCGCGTAGGTCAGCCGCAGGCGCAGGGAGTCCACCGCCACCGCGTCCGGGTCGCGGTCCGCCGCCGCCTCGAACAGCTCGGCCCATGTCGCCTCGGGCACCTGCCGGGCGGTGTCGTTCCAGTCCACCAGCAGCCGGTGGCGCTCGGCGGCCGGGAGGACGTCGATGTGGTCCAGCGGCAGCTCGTCGGGGGCCGCGGCCAGCGCGCCGAGGAGATGGGTGAGCCGGTCCGCCAGTGCCTCGGCGGTGGCCTCCTCGAACAGCCGCGGATCGTAGCCGAGTTCCACCGACAGTTCGGATCCGGGCGAGACCACCACGGTCAGCGCGTAGTTGGTGGACTCCAGGGCGTTCAGATCGCGCACCCGCAGCCCGTGCTCGGCCGCGGCGGCGCTGTTGATGGGGTAGTTCTCGAACACCACCAGGCTCTCGAAGAGGTCCACCCCGGCCGGGAGTTCGCTCCAGCCCCGCAGCTCGGACAGCGGCACATGGCCGAAGCCGCGCGCGTCCGCCTGCTCGGCCTGGAGCTCCCGCAGCCAGGCGGCGGTCCCGGCGGCGCCCGCCACCGCGCACCGCACCGGGAGGGTGTTGATGAAGATGCCGGTGATGTCGTCCGCGCCGGGCAGCTCCGCCGGCCGCCCGGAGACCGTCGTCCCGAAGCAGACGTCCGATTCGCCGCTCAAGCGGGATACGAGCAACGCCCAAGCGCCCTGCACGATCGTATTCATGGTGAGCCGGTGGCGCCGGGCGAAGTCCTGCAGGGCGGCGGTGTTCTGCTCACCGAGTCGCTGCGACAGCCAATGCGAGGACCGGGTCGCGATCTCCGGCGTCGGCCTGCGGTCATAGGGGAGGGGAGTGGGAGCGGTGAATCCCTCCAGGGCCTGCCGCCAGTGCGCCTGCGCGCGCGTGTGGTCCTGACGGCCGAGCCAGGCGACATAGTCCGCGAACGGCCTGCGGGCCTGCAGTCTCGGCTGCTCACCGGCGGCCAGGGCGGCATGGGCGGCGAAGACATCGCCGAGCACCTGGAAGACGCTCCAGCCGTCCAGCAGCACATGGTGGAAGGTCCACAGCACCCGCACCTCACCGGGCGAGAGCCGGGCCAGGGTCACGCGGAGCAGCGGGGCCGCGGCGAGGTCGATGCCGCGGGCGCGGTCCTGCTCCAGCAGCCGCTCCAGCGCGGCCGTGCGCTCGGCATCCGTGAGGCCGGTCCAGTCCAGCTCCTCGACCGGTACGACCGCGGTGCGGCGCACGACCATCAGCGGCTCGGCCACATCGTGCACCACCACCTCGCCGCGCAGCACCGGGGTGCGGTCCACGACATGCTGCCAGGCGGCCGCCAGCACCCCGGAGTCGGCGACCCCGTCCAGGACGAACGTCGCCTGCTCCACATAGAGCCCTTGGTCCCGCTGGGCCAGTGCGTGGAAGAGCAGCCCGGACTGGGTCGGGGTCAGCGGATGGATATCGGCCACGTCCCGGCCGTCGCCCGCCAGCCGGTCGACGGTCGCCTGGTCCAGCGCGGCCAGCGGGAAGTCCGAGGGCGTCCGCCCGCCCGCGTCGGGGCGGGTGCACAGCCGCACGATGGCCCGCAGCTCCTCCACCATCTCCTCGGCGAGCCGGCGCACCGTGGCGCGCCGGTGCAGCGACCGGGAGTAGGACCAGCTGAGCTCGAGCCGGCGGTCCGCCACCCGGCCGATCACATCGAGGAGATGCGGCCGGTCCGCCTCGGGGCTCATATCGCCCTCCAGCCCGCCGGTCAGGGCGTGCAGCAGACCATCCGCCGCGGGCGGCTCCCAGTCCTGCTGCCCGAGGTAGTTGAAGCTGATCTTCGGGGCGGCGGGGAGGCCGGCGGCGGCCGCGCCGGGCAGATGGCGCAGCGCGCCATAGCCCAGGCCGTTTCCGGGGATCGCGCGCAGCCCCTCCTTGACGGCCTTCAGCGTCCGCTCCAGCCCCCAGTCGGCGGGCGTCTCCAGCGCGACGGGGTACATGCTGGTGAACCAGCCGACCGTACGGGACAGATCGACGCCTTCGAAGATCTCCTCGCGGCCGTGCCCCTCCAGGGCCACCGCCACCCGGTCCCGGCCGGTCCAGCGGGCCAGCACCCGGCCCAGGGCGCAGAGCAGGACGTCATTGACCCGGGTCCGGTACGCGCCCGGCACCTCCTGCAGCAGCAGACGGGTCTCCTCGGCGCCGAGCCGGACGGTCACCTCCTCCTCAAAGGCGGCGGTGTTGGGGCCCTCGCCGTCCGTGGGCAGGTCGGTGCAGCCGCGGGCGGCCGCCCAGTGGCCGCGCTCGGCGTCGAAGCCCCCGGCGGCCGTGTGCTCGCTCAGGCGCCGTGCCCAGGTGCGGAACGATGTGGTCTTGGCACCCGGCTCCACCGTCCGGCCCGCGGCGATCTGCCGGTAGGAGGTGTCCAGGTCCTCCAGCACGATGCGCCAGGAGACGGCGTCGACCACCAGATGGTGGGCCGTCAGCAGCAGTACGGGCCGCTCCCCCTCGCCCCGGGTGAACAGCGCCGCGTGCAGCAGCGGCCCCCGGGCCAGGTCGAACCCGGCCCGTATCCGCGCCGCCGTCTCCCGCATCACCGCCTCCCGCCGCCGGGGCGCCACGGAGGACAGGTCGTGGAGGTCCAGCACCGGCTGGTCCTTTGGCGGGGCGTTGTACTGGCGTACGGCGCCGTCCTCGGTCCGCTCGAAGCGCAGCCGCAGGGCGTCATGGTGGGTCACCACCGTGGACAGGGCGGCCCGCAGCGCGTTCTCGTCCACCGGTGCGGTCAGCTCGGCCGTGATCGACTGGGTGAAGTGCCCTGCCGTGCCGGGCAGTTGCTCGAAGAGCCAGTGCTGGATCGGGGTCAGCGGCACCTCCCCGACGACCGGGTCCTGTTCGTGGGCGGGCGCCGCGGCCGGGGCCTCCCGCGCGGCCGTGGCCAGCTCCGCCACCGTCTGGTGGACGAAGAGATGGCGCGGGGTCAGCTCGATTCCGGCCCGCCGGGCGGCGGAGACGATCTGGATGCTGAGGATGGAATCGCCGCCGAGGGCGAAGTAGTTGTCCTCCACGCCGATCCGCTCCACCCCGAGGACCTCCGCCCAGATGGCGGCGAGGGCCTTCTCGGTCTCCGTGCGCGGCTCGACGTGGCCGGTGGCGCGGGCCGCCCAGACGGGCGCGGGCAGCGCACGCCGGTCCAGCTTGCCGCTGGACCCCAGCGGCAGCCGGTCCAGGACGACCAGGGCCGAGGGGACCATATGGTCCGGCAGGCTCGTGGTGAGGAAGGCGCGGATCGCGGCGGTGTCCACCGGCGGGGCGCCGGGGACCTGGACCACATAGCCGGCCAGACGCTTGTGACCGCCGGTGTCGACGACGGTCGCGGCCGCCTCGGCGATATCGGGGTGGCGGGCCAGCGCGGCCTCGACCTCGCCCAGTTCGATCCGGAAGCCGCGCACCTTGACCTGGTCGTCCGTTCTGCCGAGGTACTCCAGCTGCCCCCGCTCGTCCCAGCGGACCAGGTCGCCGGTGCGGTACATCCGGCCGCCCGCGGGGCCGAACGGATCGGCCGTGAACCGCTGCGCGGTCAGCCCCGGCCGGCCGAAGTACCCCCGGGCCAGGCCCGGCCCCGCCAGATACAGCTCGCCCGGCACACCGACCGGCACCGGCCGCAGCCGCGCGTCCAGCGCATAGGCCCGGGTGGCGGCGACCGGGGCGCCGATGGGCGGGGTGCGGTCGGGATCGGCGGGGTCGCAGGTCCAGGCGGTGGCGTAGACGGTCGCCTCGGTGGGTCCGTAGATGTTCGCCACCCGGCAGCCGGGGATGGCCGCGCGGACCTCCTGGACGGTGCGGGCGGCGAGCCCCTCGCCCGCCAGCACCACCGTGCCGGCCGTCACCGAGACCGACCCCTTGCCGAGCACCTGCCCGAGCGCCGAGGGCACGGCGCTGATCAGGCTCGCCGTCCAGGGTTCCGTCCCCTCGGTCAGGGTGAGCAGATCGCGCACGATCTCGACGGCGCCGCCGGTCAGCAGCGGGCAGATGATCTCGAAGACCGACACATCGAAGTTGAGGGAGGTCGAGGCCACCACATGGGAGAGCCCCTGGGCGCCGAACTCCTCCCGCGCCCATGCGGCCAGCGCCGCCACGCTCGCATGGGTGACCACCACGCCCTTGGGCGTACCGGTCGACCCCGAGGTGTGGATGGCGTACGCCGGATGGCCGGGATCCAGCGGGCAGCGCCGCTCGGCGTCGTCGATGTCGTGGGCCGGCAGCTGGGCCAGCCGCCGGCCGCACTCCGCGTCGGTCAGCAGGATCCGGGCGCTCGCCCCGGCGGGGATGCGGTCCGCCACGTCCCCGGTGGTCACCACCGTGTCCGGGGCGATGTCGCCGAGCATGAAGGCGATCCGCTCCGCCGGATACGCCGGGTCGACCGGCAGATAGGCGGCCCCGCTCTTGAGCACCGCCAGCACGGCCACCACCAGCTCCGGGGTGCGCGGCAGCGCGAGGGCCACGAACCGTTCCGGCCCGGCGCCCGAGGCGATCAGCAGCCGGGCGAGCCGGTTGGCGCGCTCGTTCAGCTCCCGGTAGGTCAGCCGTCCGCCGTCGCCCAGCACCGCCACCGCGTCCGGGGTACGGGCCGCCTGTGCCTCGAAGAGCGCGGGCAGCACCGTGTGCGGCGCGGCGGCGACGGTGCCGCTGAAGCGGTCGAGGATCCCGCGGGTCTCGCCCTCACCGATCAGCGGCAGGTCGTCCAGCCGGCGCTCCGGATCGGCCGCCATCTCCTCCAGCAGTGTGCGCAGACACGCGCCCAGCCGCTCGATCGTCGGGGCGTCGAAGGCCGCGGGGTCGTAGTCGAGTGAGATCGACAGCCGCTCCTCGGGTGCCACCACGACACTGAGCGCGAAGTTGGTGGGCTCCACGTCCCGCTCCTGCCGGATGCCCAGGCCGTGAGCCGTGATGGCCTCGCTGTCGAACGGGTAGTTCTCGAAGACCACGATGGAGTCGAAGAGGCTCATCCCGCCGGGCACCTCGCTCCAGCTCCCCAGCTGGGCCAGGGACACGGACTCGAAGAGCCGGGCCTCCGACTGCGCCGACTGCAGCTCCCGCAGCCAGTCCAGCAGCCTGCTGCGCCCCGCCACCCGGACCCGGGTGGGGATGGTGTTGATGAACACCCCGACCATGGACTCGACCCCCGGCAGCGCGGCCGGCCGCCCCGAGACGGTGGTGCCGAAGCACAGGTCCTCGGATCCGCTGTACCGGGACAGCAGCAGCGCCCACGCGCCCTGCACCACCGTGTTCATGGTCAGCCCGCCCCGCTGCGCCGTCGTACGGAGCAGGGCGGACTCCTCGGCGCCGAGGGCGACCCGGTGCGAGCCCGACGAGGCGGTGCGGTGCGCCTCCGACGCGGGCCGGTCACGGGGCAGTTCGGTGGGCGAGGCGAACCCCGCCAGCGCCGAACGCCAGTACCGCTCGGCCTCCGCCGTGTCCTGCTCGCCGAGCCAGCCCAGGTACTCGCGGAACGGCCGGCGGGCGGGGACCACGGGCGCCCGGCCCGACGTGAGCGCCGCGTACCGCTCGCAGACCTCGTCGAAGACCTGTGCCGCGCTCCAGCCGTCGAGCAGCACATGGTGGAAGGTCCACACGATCCGGACCTCGTCGGCGGACAGCCGGATCAGCGCCAGCCGCATCAGCGGCGCCGTGGCCAGGTCGATCCCCTCGGCCCGGTCCTCGGCGAGCATGCGGAGCAGCTCGGCCTCGCGCCACTCCTCGGGCCGCTGCGTCCAGTCGTGGTGGACGATCCGGAGCCTCGCCCCGCGCGTCACGACCTGCAGCGGCTCCGCGGTTTCCGCCCACACCAGATGGGTGCGCAGGATCGGATTGGCGTCCACCGTGTGCCGCCAGGCGGTGGCCAGCGCCTGCGGATCGCGCGCCCCGGTCAGCGTCAGCTGGACCTGGTTGAGATAGGTGTCCGACGCCGGATCCATCAGCCCGTGGAACAGCATCCCGGCCTGCGTCGGGGTCAGCGGATAGATGTCCTCGACCGCCCGGCCGTCGGCGGCGATCCGGTCCACCGCGGCCTGGTCCAGCCGGGCCAGCGGGAAGTCGGACGGGGTCCGGCCGCCCGCCGCGGGGTCGGCGCAGTGGCCGATGATCTCCTCCAGCGCGCGCAGCATCCCCCGCGCCAGCCCGGCCACCGTCTCCTCGGTGTGCGTCCCGGAGCCGTAGTACCAGGTGATCTCCAGGCACCGGTGCTCCACCCGGCCCACGACGTCCAGCAGATGGGCCCGGACGGTGTCGGGCGCGGCGTCCCCGCCCAGACCGTCCCGTACGGTGCGGACGAGACCGGAGTCCTCGGTGTCCTCGGCCGTGGCCGACCAGTCGAACTGGCCGAGGTAGTTGAAGCTGATGCCGGGCTCCGCCGCGCTCCGCAGCCCCGAGGCGGGGTCGAGACGGCGCAGCGCGCCGTAGCCGATGCCGTGCGAGGGAACGGCCCGCAGCTGTTCCTTGACGGACTTGAGCGTCTCGCCCCAGCCGCCCTCGGCGAGGTCCAGGGCGACCGGGTACAGGCTGGTGAACCAGCCGACGGTGCGGGACAGGTCCACCCCGTCCAGCAGATGCTCCTCCCGGCCGTGGCCCTCCAGGTCCACGGCGATCCGGCGCCGTCCGGTCCAGTCGCCGAGCACCCGGCCCAGCGCCGTGAGCAGCACATCGTCCACGCGGGTGCGGTAGACCTCGGGGACCTGCCGCAGCAGCGCGTCGGTGCGCTCCCGGTCCAGCCGGACGGTGACCTGGGCCATGGACGCCACCGTGTTGTCGCCCTCGCCGTCCACGGGCAGCCCGGCGGCGCACTCCGCGGACACCGCCCGCCAGTGGGGGAGTTCGGCGTCGAATCCGCCGGTGGCGGTGTGCTCGGTCAGCTTGTGGGACCAGTCCCGTACGGAGGTGGTGCGCGGGCCGAGGTCGGCCCGCCCGCCCGTGAGGAGTTGCTGGTACGCGGTGTTCAGGTCCTCCAGCAGCACTCGCCAGGAGACACCGTCGACCACGAGGTGGTGGGCGGTCAGGAAGAGCGTCGGCCGCTGCCCGTCTCCGTGGTGGAAGAGCCGCGCGGCCAGCAGCGGACCCCGGGCCAGGTCGAATCCGGCCTGGGCCTCCGCCATCGCCGCGTCCTCGGCGGCCCGCCGCTCCGGTGTGCCGAGCCCCGACAGGTCGTCCTCCCGCAGGAGCGCCGTGCCCGTCGGCTCCGGCGGCGGGCAGTACTGCCGGTGGCTTCCGTCGGCCCGGGTCTCGAACCGCGTCCGCAGCGCGTCATGGTGGACCAGCAGCGCGTCGAGCGCCGCGCGCAGCGCGCGGAGGTCCGGATCCCGCTGGAGTTCGACGACCACGGACTGGTTGAAGTGGCCGGGCCGGGCGGTCCGCATACCGAAGAACCAGTGCTGGATCGGGGTGAGCGGCACCTCACCGGTCACCGGCCCGGTGTCGGCGGCGGGCGCCGCCGTCGGGGTGGTGACGGCCGCGAGCGAGGCGACGGTGGGGTGCCGGAACAGCTCGCGGGGGGTGAGGGCCAGCCCCGCCTGCCGGGCGCGGGAGGCCACCTGGATGCTGAGGATCGAATCCCCGCCCAAATGGAAGAAGTTGTCCTCGGCGCCGATCCGCTCCCGGCCCAGCAGGGTGCCCCAGATCTCGGCGAGGGTCCGCTCGGTGTCGGTACGGGGCGCCACGTATCCCGCCGTCCCGGCCGCGTCCGGGTCGGGCGCGGGCAGCCCGCGGCGGTCCACCTTGCCGTTGCGGGTCAGCGGCAGCGCGTCGAGGGAGACGAAGGCCGAGGGCACCATGTAGTCGGGCAGCAGGGCGCCCAGGAAGGCGCGCAGCTCCCCGGCGCCGGGCATCTCGGCCCCGTGGACCGGCACCGCATAGCCGGTCAGCAGCGTGCGGTCGCCCACGCGGGCGAGCGCGACGACCGCCTGCGCCACGGCCTCGTGGCGGGCCAGCGCGGCCTCGATCTCGCCGGGCTCGATGCGGAAGCCCCGGACCTTCAGCTGGTCGTCGGCGCGGCCCTGGAAGCGCAGTTCACCGTCGTCGGTCCAGGCCACGATGTCCCCGGTGCGGTACATCCGGGAGCCGGGCGGCCCGAACGGATCGGCCACATACCGCTCGGCGGTGGCGCCGGGACGGCCGTGGTAGCCGCGGGCCACCCCCGCGCCCGCGATGTACAACTCCCCGGGAATGCCCGGGGGTTGCGGCTGGAGGGCGCCATCGAGGACGTACGTCCGGGTGTTGTCCAGCGGCCGTCCGATGGGCAGCGAGCGCGGCAGTTCCTCCCCGGCGCCGAAGGAGCGCCGGGTGGCGAAGGTCGTGGTCTCGGTGGGTCCGTAGCCGTCCACCACCGTCAGCTCCGGGCAGGCCGCGAGCACCCGGCGCACCGCCCCGGGGGGCACCGCCTCACCGCCGGTCCACACCTCCCGGGCGCCGCGCAGCGCCTCCGGCGCCTCCTGCGCGATCAGCCGGAACAGCCCGGCGGTCAGCCACAGACAGCTCACCCCGTGTTCCGCGATCGCCCGGCGCACGGTGTCCGCGTCCACGTCCCCGGCGGGCGCCAGCACGGCCCGGCCGCCGCGCAGCAGCGGCACCCACAGCTCGTACGTCGAGGCGTCGAACGCCTGGGGCGAGTGCACCAGCACCCGGTCGTGGTCCGCGAAGGCGCGGTCCGCCACGAGGGCGGTCACATCGCGGTGGCGCACCGCGACCCCCTTGGGCCGCCCGGTGGAGCCCGAAGTGAACATCAGATACAGGGCGTTGTCGGGGGAGAGTGCCACGCTCGGCGGCTCGGACGGGCCCTCGCCGGCGCTGCCGCCGGACTCCACCACCAGGGTCCGCCCGGCGCCGGAGACGTCCGCCGCCGTGCGCTCCCAGGCGCGGTCGGTCAGCAGCAGCTCGGCCCCCGCCTCCGCCAGCACGCTCCGCAGCCGGTCCTCGGGGGCGCGGGTGTCCAGCGGTACGTACACCCCGCCCGCCTTGACGACCGCCAGCAGCGCCACCACCAGCTCCACCGACCGGTCCATCAGAACGGCCACCGGACGCTCCGGCCCGACGCCGTGGCCGATGAGCCGGTGGGCCAGCCGGTTGGCGCGGGCGTCCAGCTCCCGGTAGCTCACCGGGCCCGCCGCGCCGTCCAGGGCCGTCGCGTCCGGCGCGCTCCGCACCCGGTCGGCGAACATCTTGGCCACCGTGGACTCGGGCAGCGGGACCGCCGTGTCGTTCCACTCCCTGAGCACCTGGTGGCGCCGCACGGAGGTGAGCATCGGAAGGCGCGCGGGCGCCCGGTCCGGGCCGTCGGCCATGGCCGTCAGCAGCACCGTCAGGTACTCCGCCGCCCGCCGGGCGGTGGCCGCATCGAACAGCGCCGGGTCGTAGCCGAGCCGCAGCGCCAGCTCGGCGCCGGGATAGACCACCAGGGACAGCGGGTAGTTGGTGGTCTCCACGCCCTCCAGCTCGCGCAGGGCGAGGCCGTGGGCGGCGGCGAGGTCGTCGCCGAGCGGATAGTTCTCGAAGACCACGATGGAGTCGAAGAGGTTCACCCGCTCGGGCAGACCGGTCCAGGACCGCAGCCGGGTGAGCGGTACGAAGTCGAACCGCCGGTCCTCGGTCTGCCCGGCCTGCACCTCGCCCAGCCAGGACAGCAGGGTGGAGCCGGCCGGCACCGTGAGGCGGGTCGGCACGGTGGTGATGAACAGCCCGTTCATCGTCTCCACGCCCGGCAGCTCCGGCGGCCGTCCGGACACCGTGGTGCCGAAGACGACGTCCTCGCGGCCGGACTGCCGGGCCAGCAGCAGCGCCCAGGCGCCCTGCACCACCGTGTTCAGGGTGAGCCCCTCGCCCCGGGCCAGCTCCTGAAGGCGACTGGTGGCGGCGGCGGGCAGGGTGAGCCGGATGTCCTCGGTGGACTCGGCGTGATGGGTCTCGGTGGGCTCCCGGTCATACGGCAGCGGGGTGGCCTCCGTGAGGTCGCCGAGCCGGGCCCGCCAGTGCTCCTCGGCCAGCGCCCCGTCGCGCTCCCGCAGCCACGCCACATAGTCGCCGAACGGGCGGCGGCCGGGCAGACCGGTGGCCAGGGCCGCGCCGGACGCCCCGTCACGTGCCCGCGCATGGCAGTGGAAGACATCGGAGAGCACCTGGAAGAGGCTCCAGCCGTCCAGGATCAGATGGTGGAACGTCCACACCACCTGGACCTCGGTGGCCGACAGCCGGGCCAGCGCCAGCCGCGTCAGCGGAGCGGCGGCCAGGTCGAGACCGCGCTCCCGGTCCTCGGCGAGGAACCTCCGCAGCTCCTCCCGGCGCTCGTCCGGCCCGGACAGATGACGCCAGTCGAGCAGGGTGACCGGGATCCGCACCCCGCGCTCCACCACCTGGACCGGCTCCGGCACCCCCTCCCACACCACACGGGCGCGCAACACCTGCGTACGGTCGGCGACCTGCTGCCAGGCCGCGGCCAGCGCCGCCGGATCGGGCACCCCGTCGAGGACGAAGCTGAGCTGCTGGAAGTAGGCGCGCCGGTCGTCCTGGGCCAGGCTGTGGAACAGCATGCCCGCCTGGGTGGGGGTGAGCGGGTAGATGTCCTCCACCGTGCCGCCGTTCCCCGCCAGCCGGTCCACGGCGGCCTGGTCGAGCGCGGCGAGCGGGAAGTCGGACGGGGTGCGGCCGCCCGCTCCTGGCGCGCTGCCGTGCCGGGCGATCTCGCACAGCGCCTCGCGGAACTCCCCGGCGAGCCGGGCGACCGTCTCCTCCCGGTGCAGATTCCCGGAGTAGAACCAGGTGAACTCCAGGTCGTTCCCCTCGACCCGGCCCACCACCTCCAGCGGATGCGGGCGCGGCGAGGCCGGGTCGGCGTCCAGGGCCAGCTCCCGGTGGAGGCCGCGGAACAGGCCGTCGCCACCGCCCGGCGCCTCGAACCGGCCGAGGTAGTTGAAGCTGATCCCGGCCGTGGGGCCGTCGGGAAGGCCCTCGCCGTCGAGCAGATGGCGCCGCACGCCGTAGCCCAGACCACGCCGTGGCACGGCCCGCATCTGCTCCTTGACCGACTTGAGGACCGTGCCCCAGCCGCCGTCCGGGAGGTCGAGCGCCACCGGGAAGCGGGTGGTGAACCAGCCGACCGTACGGGACAGATCCAGGTCCGCGAAGAGCTCCTCGCGGCCGTGGCCCTCCACGTCCACCGGCACCCGGGGGCGCCCGGTCCAGCGGTGCAGCACCCGGGCCAGCGCGCTCAGCAGCACATCGTTGACCTGCGTGCGGTAGACCTCGGGCAGCGTCTGGAGCAGCGCGGCGGTCTCCTCCGGGCCGAGCCGGAAGGTGACCGACCGGGCCGAGGCATAGGTGTTCGGCCCGTCCAGGTCCATCGGCAGCGAGGGGTCGCAGACCCCGGCCAGGCCGGTCCAGTACGCCTCCTCGTCGGCGAATCCGCCCTCGGACGCATGGGCGGTGAGCCGCAGCGCCCAGCGGCGCAGCGGGGAGGACTTCGCGGGAAGTCCGGCCCCCTCGTCGTGGGCGGCCCGCCGGTAGGCGCTGTCGAGGTCCTCCAGGAGGACGCGCCAGGACACCCCGTCCACGACCGCGTGGTGGACGGTGAGATGGAGGACCGGGCGCGGCCCGGCGTCCCGGTCGAGCACCGCGCGCAGCAGCGGCTCCCCGGCCAGGTCGAAGCGGCCCAGATGCGCGCCGCCGGTGGCCGTCAGCGGTACGCGGACCGCCGCCGCGTCCTCGATCCGCTGGTGCCAGCCGTCGTCCCGGCGGTGGAAGCGGGAGCGCAGGGCGTCATGGTGTGCCACCAGCGCGTCCAGGGCGTGCCGCAGCGCGTCCTCGTCCACGTCCTCGGGCAGCACCAGGGAGATGGTCTGGTTGAAGTGGCCGGCCCGCTCGGGGTCGGTGGTGAACAGCCAGTGCTGAATGGGGGTCAGCGGCAGCTCCCCGGTGGCCGTTACGTCCCCGTCGGAGCCGGGCGGCCCGGCCGGGGCGGTGGTGGTGTCCAGATGCAGGGCCAGCGCGGCGACCGTCTGGTGGCGGTAGACATCGCGCGAGGTGACGGCGAGCCCGGCCTGCCGCGCCTGGGAGACCAGCTGGATGCTGAGGATCGAATCGCCGCCGAGGGAGAAGAAGTTGTCCTCCACCCCCACGCGCTCCACCCGCAGCACCCGGGCCCAGACCGCCGCCAGGGTCCGCTCGGTGGCGGTGCGGGGCGCCACATAGCCCGGTGCCGCGGCCTCGGCCCAGTCCGGTTCGGGGAGCCGGGCGCGGTCCAGCTTGCCGTTGGGGTTCAGGGGCATCCGCTCCAGGACGACGACCGAGGCGGGCACCATGTAGTCGGGCAGCGAACGCCGCAGGAACCGCCGCAGCCCCGCCGAGTCGGGTGCGGCGGCCGCGGCGGCCACCACATAGGCGATCAGCCGCGTATGACCGTCCGCCTCCTTTGCGACGGCGGCGGCCCCGGCGATGTCGGGGTGGCGCAGCAGCGCCGTCTCCACCTCGCCCAGTTCGATCCGGAAGCCGCGGATCTTCACCTGGTCATCGGCCCGGCCCATGTACTCCAGCCGGCCCTCGCCGTTCCAGCGGACCAGGTCACCGGTGCGGTACATCCGGCTGCCGGGCGGCCCCAGGGGGTCCGCGAGAAAGCGGTGGGCGGTCAGCCCGGGCCGCCTCAGATAGCCCCGGGCCAGGCCCTGCCCGCCCAGATACAGCTCACCGGTCACCCCGGGCGGCACCAGCCGGAGCGTCGGGTCCAGGACATAGGCGCGGGTGCCCGCGACCGGGCGGCCGATCGGCGGGGCCTGCGACGGCGCCCGGCCGTCGCAGAACCAGGCGGTGGCGTACACCGTGGCCTCGGTCGGCCCGTACAGATTGGCGATCCGGCAGGACGGCATGGCCTCCCGGATGTCCCGTACGGTCTGGGCGGGCAGCGCCTCGCCCGCCAGTACGACGGTCCGGGCCCGGACCGCCGGCGGATCCTCGCCCAGCAGCCGGGAGAACACCGAGGGCACCCCGCTGAGCAGCCCCCGCGCACGTGGCCGCCCGCCCGGATCGGTGAGCGCGAGCAGATCCCGCACCACCTCGACGCTGCCGCCGGCCAGCAGCGGGCAGAGGATCTCGAAGACCGACACATCGAAGTTGAGCGAGGTCGAGGCGACCACATCGGTCAGCCGCTCGCGGCCCAGCTCCGCCTCGGCCCAGGCCGCGAGCCCCGCCACGCCGCTGTGGGTGGCCACCACGCCCTTGGGCCGGCCGGTGGATCCGGAGGTGTAGATGACATACGCGGGATGGGCCGGGTCCAGCGGACGGATCCGCTCCCGGTCGGTGATGTCGCCGTCGGCGAGCCCGTCCCACTCGGCGCGGACCGCCGGGTCGTCCAGCACCAGCGGTGCGGCGTCCGCGGGCAGACAGCCGGCCGTCCCGGTGGTGGTGAGGATGGTCGAGGGCGCGGCGTCCGCCAGCATGAACGCGATGCGCTCGGCCGGATAGCCGGGGTCCACCGGCAGATAGCCGGCGCCCGCCTTGAGCACCGCCAGCAGGACGACGACGAGCTCGGCCGAGCGCGGCAGGGCGAGGGCCACCAGCCGCTCGGGACCGGCGCCCCGGGCGATGAGCAGCCGCGCCAGCCGGTTGGCGCGCCGGTTCACCTCGTCGTAGGAGAGGCTGGTGTCCCGGCAGGTCACGGCGGTGGCGGCCGGTCGCCGCGCCACCTGGGCGGCGAAGAGCTCGGGCAGGGTGGCCTCGATGGCGGTCTGCTCCGGCCCGTTCCAGGCGTCGAGCATCGCATGCCACTCGGCGTCGGCGAGCATCCGCAGCTCGACCAGGGTGGCGCCCGGATCGGCCACCATGGCGGTCAGCAGCCGGTGCAGATGCCCGGCCATCCGCTCGATGGTGGCGGTGTCGAACAGATCGGAGTTGAACTCGACGGTCAGCCCCAGCGAACCGTCGTCGCGGGGCAGGAACTCCAGCACCAGATCGAACCGCGCCGCCGGGCGCGGCAGGGAGTGCTCGCTGATCCGCAGACCCCCCGCCTCCTGGGCGGGCACCATGGCGCTCTGCTGCACCACCAGCGCCTGCACCAGCGGATTGCGGCTGGGGTCGCGGCGCGGGGCCAGCTCCTCCACGACCCGCTCGAACGGCAGCCGGTCATGGCCGAAGGCGTCCAGCACCGTCTCGCGCATCGCGTCCAGGAACCGCTCGACCGTGCTGTCCCCGTCGACATCGGCGCGCAGCACCAGGGTGTTGACGAAGAATCCGGCGACCGACTCCAGCTCCTCGCGGTGGCGTCCGGCGGTGACGGTGCCGAAGGCGATGTCCCGCTGGCCCGAGTAGCGGGAGAACAGCACCGCCACGGCGGACGCGAGCAGGGTGAAGAGCGTGGTGTCCCGCTCCCTGCCGAGCCGGGACAGCCCCGCCACCAGCTCGGCGGGCAGCTCACGGCGGTGCACCTCGCCCGCCGTGGTGCGCACCGGTGGGCGCGGGCGGTCGGTGGGCAGCTCCAGCGTCTGCATCCCGGCCAGCCGGGCCCGCCAGTACTCCAGATCGGCGTCCTCCCGGGCGGAGGCGGGGCGGCCGCGCTCCCAGAGCGCGAAGTCCGGGTACTGCAGGGCGGGTTCGGGGAGTTCGGCGGCGGTTCCGGAGACCTCGGCGGCGTAGAGCGCGGCCAGTTCGCGCACCAGCACCCCGACCGACCAGCCGTCGGTGACGATGTGATGCTGCGCCAGCAGCAGGATGTGCTCCTCGTCGGCGAGCCGGATCAGCAGCGCCCTGGTCAGCGGCCCCTGCCGCAGGTCGTAGGGGCGGTTCAGCTCGCCGGTCAGGGTGCGCTCCAGCGCCTCGGCCCGCTCCCGTGCCGGCTGCCCGCCGAGGTCGACCCGGTCCAGCGGAACGGTTCCGTGCGCGGCCACCTGCTGCACCCCGTGCCCGTCCACGGTGGCGAAGGTGGTGCGCAGGGAGTCATGGCGGCCGGCGAGCCGGTCCAGCGCCCGGCGCAGCGCGGCCACCTCCAGCGGGCCGTCGAGCCGCAGCCCGGCACCGGTGTTGTACTCGGTGCCGCCGGAGGTCAGATCGTCCAGGAACCACAGCCGGCGCTGGGCGGAGGACAGCGGCAGCGGACGGTCGCGCGGCGCGTGCGGGATCGGCTCCTCGGGCGCGCCGGGCCCGTCGGCGGTCCCGGCGGGCAGCCGGCCGGCCAGCCGTGCCACCGTCCTGGCGTCGAGCAGGTCGCGCAGCGACAGCTCCACGCCCAGTTCGGCCCGGACGCGGGTCAGCAGCCGCACCCCGAGGATGGAGTCACCGCCCAGGCCCAGGAAGTCGTCCTCCACGCCCACCGTGTCCACCGGCAGCACCTCGGACCAGATGCGGGCCAGGGCCTCCTCGGCGGGGGTGCGCGGGGCGACCTGGCGGGAGTGGCCGTCCGGCGCGGAGCGCGGGGCGGGCAGCGCCTGCCGGTCGATCTTGCGATGCGGGGTGAGGGGAAACGCGTCCAGCACCACATAGGCGGACGGCACCATATGCGCCGGCAGCACCCTGGCCGCCGCGGCGCGCACCTCCGCGGCCTTCGGCGGGGTCCCGCCGCCTGGCGGCACCAGATAGGCGACGAGCCGCTTCTGGCCGGGCTCGTCCTCCCGTACGGTGACCACGGCCGTGCCCACCCGGGGGTGGCGGGCCAACGCGGCCTCCACCTCGCCCAGTTCGATGCGGAAGCCGCGTATCTTGACCTGGTGGTCGGCCCGGCCGAGGAATTCCAGTTCACCGTCGGCGTTCCAGCGGACCAGGTCGCCGGTGCGGTACATCCGGGAGCCGGGCGGTCCGAAGGGGCAGGCGGTGAAGCGCTCGGCGGTCAGCCCCGGCCGGTCGAGATAGCCGCGGGCCAGGCCCGCGCCGCTGACGCAGAGCTCTCCCGTGACGCCGACCGGCACCTGCCGCGCCGCCTCGTCCAGCACGAACACCCGGGTGTTGGGCAGCGGACGGCCGATCGGCGGGGCGCCGGAGCCCGCCGCCAGGGCGTCCGTCCAGGTGGCCACGACCGTGGCCTCCGTCGGGCCATAGGAGTTGACCATCCGCCGCCCGGGCGCCCACACGTCCACCAGATCGGCGGGGCAGGCCTCCGCGCCCACGATCAGGGTGCGGAAGTCGGGCAGCCCGTCGTGGAGTTCCTCCGGGGGCACGGTGGCGAGCGCCGCCGGGGGGATCAGGGCGTGGGTCACCCGCTTCTCCCGCAGCACCGCGGCCAGCTCGGCGCCCAGCAGGGGCCCCTGCGGGGGCACCACCAGCGCCGCCCCGGCGAGCAGGGAGGAGCACAGCTCCAGCACGGAGGCGTCGAAGCTCGGCGAGGAGAACTGCAGCACCCGGTCGCCCGGCCGGACCCGGTAGTGGGCCGTCGTCGCGGCCGAGAAGTTCCCCAGACCGGCGTGCGGCACCAGCACGCCCTTGGGCACACCGGTGGAGCCGGAGGTGTAGATGACATACGCGGGATGCTCGGGGAGCAGCGGGCCGAGCAGGTCCGCCCGGCCGGGCGCGTGATCGGGGCCCGGCCCGGCCGCCAACTCCCGGATCCGCGCCGGGTCGTCGAGCACGGCCACCGGCCGGGCGTCGGCCAGCATCATGGCCCGGCGCTCCTCGGGATGCGCCGGATCGATCGGGAGGTACGCGCCGCCGGCCTTCGCCACCGCCAGCTCGGCCACCACCAGTTCGGCCGAGCGGGGCAGGACCAGGGCCACCACCCGCTCCGGTCCCACACCCCGCCCGATGAGGTGGTGGGCCAGCCGGTTCGCCCAGCTCTCGACCTCGCCGAAGGACCACTCGCGGTCGTCCGCCACCAGGGCCGGCGCCTCGGGGGTGCGCCTGGCCCAGACGGCGAAGAGCTCGCCGAGCGGCGCACGGGAGACGGCACGGTCCGTGGCGTTCCACGCCGCCGGAGGCAGGTCCGGGACATCCTGGGGTGCGGACACCGATGAGGTCGCGTAGTGGTCCGTCATGGCGGGGTGTGGCCCTTCAGAGCGGTTGAACGGGCGGATGGGTGTCGGTTCGGGCCATGGCGGCGCCGAGCCGTGGCGCCCGCACCTGGCCGGGGGAGATGTGGGGAGACGGCCGTGCGGGTGGGCGGTGGGCCTCAGACCAGGGCGCTCTTACGGGCCATCCGGCCCGAGAGCTGGATCCGGTCGACGGCGCCGGTCCGCGGATCGCGGACGAAGCGCCCGCCGGGGATCCGGCGTCCGGAGGAGGGGTCCACCAGATCGCAGGTGAGGTCCTCATGGCAGACCAGCGGCGCGGGGAGGTCGCCGTCCACGGACAGGGCGAGGCCACCGCAGTCGCCGATGGTCACCTGGTACTCGATGTCGCCGTTGAGATAGATCCCGGTGCACTGCGAGGTCACGGCCATGGGGGTGGCCGGATGGCGCGGGGTGGGGCTGGCGGGCACCCGGACGCCGGTGACCTCGCCGAGGACATCGGTCAGCTCGTTCCACAGCTCGGTGCCGCCGCCCGCGTTGGCGGTGAAGCCGATCACCACGCCCGTGGCGGGATCGGCCCGCAGCGAGCAGGAGGTGCCCTGGGCGTTGCCGTCGTGCCCGAACCACAGCGTCTCGCCGTGCCGGAAGAGCGCCCATCCCAGGCCCCAGCCGTCGGCCAGCACACCGGGGTCGGCACCGGGCACGGGGCGGCGCATCTCCTCCGCGAGCTCACGGGGCGGCAACCCCGGCGGGCCGTCACCGAGATGGGCCCGGCCCAGCGCCACCAGATCCAGGGCACTGGCCCGCAGCGCACCGGCCGCGGCCTCGGCGGGGGCGAGGTTCTGCCGCACCGGTCTCGTCCTGCCCGTGGCCGTGTTGGCCGAGTGGCCGCGCGCGGTCGGCCGGTGCGGGGTGGCGGCGGTGCCGATGAAGGACGGCACGGTGCCCAGCGGATCGAGCAGCACCGACCGCATGGCCTCCTGCCAGCTCATCCCGGTGACCGTCTCGATCAGCCGGCCCGCCGCGACATAGCCCGCGTTGGAATAAGAGAAGTCCGTGCCCGGGGGCATCACCAGGCTGCGGTCGGTGCAGTGGTCCAGCAGATAGCGTGCCGCGGTCACCGAAGCCACCTGGTCCGAGTCGGGCCCGGACGGCAGCCCCGCGGTGTGGCTGAGCACCTGGCGCACCGTGCACGGCGGACCGGCCCGCCGCAGCTCCGGCACATGCTCGCCGAGCGGATCGTCCAGCTCCACATCGCCGTCCGCCACCAGGAGCGCCACCACGGTCGCGGTGTACGCCTTGGTGACGGAGCCGATGGGCACGGCCGCCTCGGCGGTGAACGGCTCGCCGGTCCCCGCGTCCAGGACGCCGGTCTCCACGGCGAGCGTCATCCCGCCCGTGTGGACGGCGAGTTGGGCGCCGGGCACCTGATGGGCGCGGGCCAGGGCGGTCAGGCGGTCCTCGAGGACGCGGCGTATCTTCGACCGCTCGACGGACGGTGCCGGGGTCGGACGTAACACGGTGCACTCCTTGCCGGGGGACGGAACGGGATGGGCGACAGGGGCCGGGTCATGGCAGCCGGCTGGTGGCCGTGACGTCCCGGGGCACGATCGTGAAGCCCTGCCAGTGGGTGGGCATCGGGTCCTGGTCCTCGTCCCTGGGCACATGGTGGAAGTCGACGCTGACCCAGGCGACCGGGTCGGTGAGCTTCTCGCCGCCGGTGTACTTGTCGACCGAGGTGGCGCAGTCCGGGGCGGTGTTGCCGTAGGCCAGCCGCTCGCACTCCCGGTACTGCGTGAAGTACATGTCGTGGTGGGTGAATTCCTCGGTCTCGTGCGGACCCCGGTACTGATCGCTGTGGTGGTTGTCGATCTCCCAGGACTTGGCGTGGCCGTCGGAGTTCTCGGCCCTCGGGTTCACCACCCGCCAGAATCGGGTGGGCGCGAGGTCCGCCGCGGTCTCACGGGAGAGCACGGTGCGCTTGGTGGTGCGCTCGGCCGTACCGCTGCCCAGGTAGTCGTACTGCTCCACGGTGTTCGCCGACTGTCCGTCGACGTCGAAGTCCAGCCGCCAGAAGATGTTGTGCGAGTGGTTCTCGCTGAACCGGGTGGAGCCCACCCCGGTCGGCCAGCCGCTGCTCGCGTCGGAGAACTGGAACGGCGAGAGGCTTCCGGTGGCGCCCGAGCGGGGCGTGATGGCACCGTCGTCCGAGAAGCGCCATTCGGTGATGTAGTCGTACCAGCCGATCTCGGAGACCGAGAACACGACCAGGTCGGTGCCGTGCAGCACGCCCTTCTCCACCGCGCTCTTGTAGGCGAACGGCCGGGGCTGCTCCTCGGCGCACAGCACGGGGGTGTCCCGGAAGTCGTGCAGCCGCCCGTCGGGGCAGTCCTTGGCGCTGAGCGGGGTGAGTGTGCCCTGCTCCAGATCGCCGAAGCCGATCGCGGAGACGTCGTAGAAGCGCGGCTGACCGCTGTCGTAGGGCACATGCACCTCGGCGAGCGAGGCGCTCTTGAGCACTCGGGTGGGGGTGCCGCGGTTCGGGGTGTAGATCACATCGCTGAGCACCGCACCGGTGTTGCGGTCGATGTCCCAGCACATCTGCCACCGGGCACCGTTCTTCAGGGTGGTGTCGATACGATCCGCGGCGGGGCAGGACGGGGCCGCCGAGGCCCTCGCGGGTGCGGCGGACGCCGGGCCCGGCACCCACAGGGCCAGCAATCCCACCACGGCGGCCAGCACACGGGCACGCCGAAACAGACTGGACACGGAAAAGGCTCCCCTCACAGGCCGATGACGGCGGCGCGCCTGGCCGACAGATCGATGACGATCCGGCTGGTGTCGATCCACTTGCCACCCGGAAGGCGCACGAAGAGCTGCACACACCGGTGCTCACCGCACCGGGACACCTTCCGCGCGCCGTCCACCCCCTTGGCGCGGGAGCCGAGGAACGACATGCTCTGGAGGCGCAGTTGGGAGGGCGAGGTCAGCCGCTTCCCGGTCTGCGAGGTGTAGGACTCGCGCATACCCGGGCCGAGCCGGCGGTCGGCCAGGACGACCTTCACCGCCTCACGGGCCTCGGCCAGGGTGGGAGGCGGCTGGACGCCGTGCTGACGTGCGGTGTCGAGGACCTTCTCGGTGCGCAGATCGACCAGCCGGGTGATGAGGGTGTCCGAGGCGTAGTCGTAGAGCTGGACCTCGGCCCGGCTGTCCGCGGCGGAGGAGGCCGACTTGGCCCGGGGCGGACGGCGGGTGTCCAGCGGCTCGGCGCCGGAACCGCCCGCGGCGTTCCGCTCCCCGCCCGCGGTGTCCTGCTTCGCGTCCTGGCCGCCCCGCGCGGGCGCGGTCCCGGGCCGGGTGGCGGCGCCGACAGCGATGCGGGACGCCTCGCGCGATTCCCCGGGCGTCAGCCGGCCGGAGTGCGCGGCGACGACGGCCGCGGGCTCCGGGGCATCGGACGCGGGGGATCCGGCCGCCTGGAGCGCGGCGATTCCGCCGCCCGCCAGCACCGCCGTCACACCCAGCGCCGCGGACACGCGCCATCGCCGGAGACGGCGCCCCCTCGTATCGTCGCCCCTGTCAGTGGCGTTGTCTCTCATCACCCAGCCGTTTCCGTTGTCGGTCAGGAGAGCCCGGTGGGGCTCGCGGTGACAGCACTCGGCCGGATCCCGGATTGTCGCTGGTGCGTTCCCCGTCCGCACCGACGGGATTCAAGCCGCTGACGACGGCTCGCGCGGACTCCCCCCGGACACTTCGCTGTCCACTGATGGCTCACGCTTTCACCACTCCGGGCGGCGTAACAGTCGCATTTGTCATCAAGCGGCTGTGAGAAACGCATGTCTCGATGGGTGGCCGAACGGCCGCAAAGCGATGACGGGGAAGGCCCGTTGGAAGCCGCTCTGCCATCATGCTCACATGAGCCATTCGATCACCATTCGATGTGACATCTGTGGCGCCACTCATTCCTCCTCCGCGGCCGACAGCATCGGTGCGCTTCGCGAGGCCATCGTCAAAATGAGCTGGTCCAGGGCGCGCTGGGATGACCGGGTGATCGATATGTGCGGTGGGTGCGGCGTTCGGGAAAAGGCGCCGAGCGAGTCCGGACGGCGCTGTGGTTCCTGTGAGGGCGGCGAACTTTTCGATGCCCTTGGACACGACAGAATCGGACATCGTTTGGCCAATGCATTACTCAGAGCAGGTATCGATAATCTCGAACTACTCTCCAGTCTCTCCGCGCGCCAGCTTCGCGATCTGGAAGGCATCGGCGCCGTGAGCGCACACCACGCACTCAATCGTCTGCACGCCGCACCGAGCGAAAGGCCATCGTGAACGAATATTCCACCGGAACATCCGCGCGGCCCACGCTGTACACCGGCCGGCGCCACCGGGTGCTGTGGGTGGTGGCCGTGGTGTTCTCCGCCGGGCTGCTGGCGCCGCTGTTGTTCCTCGGCGCCGCCCGTAAGGGGATCGTGCCGCGCACGGTACCCGCCGGGTACGCGGTGGCCATCTATCCGATCGCGCTCGGCCGCCAGTGGCTGCCCGACCCGGGCGACTGGATCTCATGGACACTGGCGGCCGTGGTTCTCACCGCGGCCGTCCATGCCGCGCTGCTGGACACCGGCCGTACGCCCGGCGGTTGACCGTCGGGCGCGGGGCTCAGCTCTGTGCGGTGGGGCGGACCACGATCTCGCCGACGTCGACACCGGACGGCTGCTCGATGGCGTACGCGATGGCGCGGGCGATGGCGTTCGGCGGCATCGCGATCTTGGCCATGGAGTCCTGGATCTGGCTCCTCGCGTCCGGGTCGGTGATGGAATGCGCGAGCTCGGTCTCGGTGAACCCCGGCGAGACGGTGGTCACCCGCAGCGACTCGCCCGCCTCCTGGCGCAGCCCCTCGGAGATGGCGCGTACGGCGTTCTTGGTCCCGGCGTAGACCGCCATCTGCGGCACGATCTTCAGCCCGGCGGTGGAGAGGGTGTGGACGAAATGCCCGAAGCCCTGCTCACGGAAGACGGGCAGGGCCTCGGCGATGCCGTACAGCACGCCCTTGATGTTGACGTCGATCATCGCCTCCCAGTCCTCGACGCGCAGATCGTCGAGGGCGGAGATCGGGCTGATACCGGCGTTGCTGACCAGCACATCGAGCTTTCCGTACCGCTCGCGCGCCGTCGCGACCAGCCGGGACAGATCCGCGCGCCGCTTCACATCGGTGACCACGGGGACGGCCTCGCCGCCCGCCTCGGTGATCCGGGCCGCCAGTGCCTCGATGCGGTCCGACCGCCGTGCGGCGAGGACGACCTTGGCGCCGCGCTCGGCGAGCAGCAGGGCGGTGGCCTCGCCGATGCCGCTGCTCGCGCCCGTAATGGCGATGACCTTGCCTTCGATACCGGACATCATGGGGAGTCCTCCCAGGAGGATTGCAGGAAAAAAGGGGGGAGGCGGCGATGGCCTACAGTGGGAAGCGGAGCCGCCTCCAGTTCACTCGATACACACTAAGTGGATGCGCCTCCACTTAGCAACCGGGGAATGAGGAGAGTCGCCGATGGCCAGGGATCCAGGGCGCCCGCTGCGGGCCGACGCACAGCGCAACCGGGAGAAGATCCTCTCCGCCGCGGTGCGGGTGTTCGCCGAGGAGGGGCTGGACGCCCACCTCGAGCGCATCGCCAAGGAGGCGGGCGTCGGCACCGGTACCCTCTACCGGAACTTCCCGACCCGCGAGCTGCTGATCGAGGCCGCCTACCGCAATGAGCTGGCCCGGCTCTGCGACGCCGCCCCGGAGCTGCTGGCGACCCTGCCCCCGCGTGAGGCGATGCGCGCGTGGCTGGGCCGCTTCATGGACTACGCCAACGCCAAGCTGGGCATGGCGGACGCGCTGCGGGGCGTCGTCGCGTCGGGCGTCAATCCGTACGCCCAGAGCCATGAGCTGATCCAGGACGCCCTCTCGCGGCTGATGGACGCCGCCGTCGCGGCCGGTGTGATCCGGTCCGACATCAGCGCCACCGACATGTTCGCCGCTCTCACCGGCATCGCCCTCGCCTCCGGGAAGCCCGAACAGCGCGAGCAGGCCGACCGGCTCCTCGATCTCACCCTGGACGGACTGAGCGCCGGACCCCGCCAGTAAAGATTTCTGACTTTTCAGTTCAGACCATCGGCCTGGTCCCGCCCCCTCCCAGAGGGGGCGGGACCGTCCACGGTGACCGTCTCCCAGGATGCGGCCGGACGCTGGTTCGTATCCCTGCTGTGCGAGGACCCCGGTGTGCAGCCACTCCCCACCATGGACGCGGCGGTCGGCGTGGACGCCGGACTGGACCACCTGCTGACCCTGTCGACCGGGGAAAAGATCACCAACCCTCGCCACGAGCGGCACGACCGTGCGCGGCTGGCCAAGGCGCAGCGGGAACTGGCCCGTAAGGCCAAGGGGGAGGGAGCCAACCGGGCCAAGTCACGCCGGAAGGTCGCCCGAGTTCACGCCCGCATCACTGACCGGCGACGCGATACGTTGCACAAGATCACTACTCGGCTCGTTCGTGACAACCAAACGATCGTGATCGAGGACCTCACCGTTCGGAACCTGCTCAAGAATGGCAGGTTGGCCCGCGCCATCTCGGACGCGGCCTGGTCGGAATTCCGCACGATGCTGGAGTACAAGGCCCGGTGGTACGGCCGCGAAGTGATCGCGGTCGACCGCTGGTTCCCCTCCTCCAAGCTGTGCTCGCACTGCGGAACCCTGCAGAACACAATGCCGCTCAACGTCCGCACCTGGACCTGCGGCAGTTGTGGCGTCACCCACGACCGCGACGTGAACGCGGCACGGAACATTTTGGCCGCCGGGCTGGCGGTATCGGCCTGTGGAGCCGGTGTAAGACCTCAACGGAGTTCTCCGGGCGGGCAGTCGGCGACGAAGCAGGAACCTCTACGGCGCGAGCCGTAGGAATCCCCCTCCTTCAGGAGAGGGAGAAACAACCAGTTCTTCCCCCAGCCCTTCGGGGTGCTGCTGGCCGACCGCTTCGGCCCGCGCCGCACCGTGGCGGCCCTGCTGAGCCTCAACTTCGCTCTGGTGCCGGTGATGTACGCCTGTGTCTCGACGACCCAGCCGGTCGTCGTGGCGCTCGGCATCTGTCTGCTGGGCATCACCGGCGCGATGAACTACGCGATCCTGGCCGGACTGCTCGCCGCCGCCTTCCCGATCTCCGTGCGCTACACCGGTATCTCCCTCTCCTACCAGCTGTGTTCGGCGCTCATCGGCGGTACGGCACCGCTGGTCGGCGAGTGGCTGCTGCGCTCGACCGGCGGCTCGATCGTGCCGGTCGTGATCTACCAGATGGCGCTGGTGGCGGTGTCCCTCATCTGCTCCCTGGCGCTCCTGAAACGCTCACGAGAGGCGTAGCCAGGGCCGGGTGGCCCGGCCGGGGCGGGGTGGCCCGGCCACGGCGGGGCGACTCAGCCGCGGCGGGGGGCTCAGTCGTGGCGGGGTGGCCCAGCCACGGCGGGGCGACTCAGCCGCGGCCGGGCCACTCGCCGGTCACAGCGCCGCGTACACCGCCTCCACCAGGGCCATCTTCCGGGGGTCGTCGACGATCCGCGGGCCCATACGGTTCATCACATAACCCAGGGATAGCTCCGCCTCCGGGTCGGCGAGCCCGCAGGAGCCGCCGAAGCCGTCATGGCCGACGGCGCGCGGGTTGGGGCCGTACGAGCCGTGCGCACCACTCAGCCACACCCCGAGCGCCACCTCCGTGTCCCGGCCGAGGGCCTCGCCCAGGACCAGGTCCCGGCAGGAACCCTGGCCCTCGCGGGCGCGCTCGGCGGTCTCCGTGGACAGTACCCGGCGGTCGTCGGCCAGACCGCGTCGGGCGAGGATGCCGTACAGCTCGGCGATGGCGCGGGCCGTGCCATGGCCGTTGAGGGCCGGCAGCTCGGCCTCGCGCCACTCCCGGCTGTTGGCCTCGGCCGCGCCGACCACCGGATTGCCCAGCGCCGCCAGGGCGACGGGCGTGAACCGCGGTCCCGCCGCGGCCTGTTCACCGCCCGGCCGCCCGGCCCGCGGACCGATCAGCTCAGCGGCCCGGCCGGCCTCCTTCTCCGGAAGGCCGATGGTGAAGTCGATGCCCAGCGGCCCGGTGACCTCCTGCCGCAGGAACTCGCCGGGCAGCAGCCCGCTGATCCGCCGGACCACCTCGCCGATCAGGAAGCCGTAGGTGAGCGCGTGATAGCCGCTCCGGGTGCCGGGCTCCCACCACGGCTCCGTCGCGGCCAGCCGGGCGGTGGTCAGCTCCCAGTCGTACAGCTCCGCCACGCTGTGCGGCTCCCGCAACCCGGCCAGCCCCGCCCGGTGCGAGAGGAGACACCGCACCGGCAGCGAGCCCTTGCCGGCCGCGGCGAACTCGGGCCAGTACGCGGCCACGGGCGCGTCCAGGTCCAACAGCCCGCGGTCCGCCAGCACATGGGCACACAGCGCCGCCGGCCCCTTGGTGGTCGACCACACATTGACCAGGGTGTCCCGCTCCCAGGGGCGGGTGCGCCCGCCGTCCGCCCAGCCGCCCCACAGATCCACCACGGTCTCCGGGCCGATCCGCACGGCCACCGCGGCGCCCAGCTCGTCGCGTTCGCGGAAGTTCGCCTCGAAGGCGGCCCGCACTCCGGCGAACCGGGGGTCGCAGTGGCCCTGGATCGGGGCCGGGGACTCGGTCATATGGTTCCTCCTGACGCTCGGGTGGTCGGCGGGGCCGGTGGTGGTTAGGGCCTGATGCACACGACAGACCTAGGTCCGGCCCGTGAGCACGACCTCGCAGCCGCGCAGCTCATAGCTCGCGATCTCGTCCTTGAAGCCGACCCTGGGCGGGGCCGCCATCCGGATGCCGGGCAGGGCGAACAGCCGGCTGAGGAAGACATCCGTCTCCAGGAGCGCGATGGCGGCCCCGGGGCATTTGTGCGCACCGTCCCCGAAGGACAGCCCCGGCGCACCGGCGCCCGCGGCCATCGGGCGGCCCGGACGGAGCAGCTCCGGTCGCTCGCCCACCGTACGGCCGTCGAGATTGGCCTGGTGGAGCAGGACATCGATCAGCTCCCCGGCCGGCACCGTCACCTCCGCGCCAGCATCCTGTCCGCCGCCGGGCAGCCGCAGCGCTGCGGTGGTACGACGGCGGAGCCGGCCGATGACCGGTTCGAGCCGGAGGATCTCCTGGAGGATCGCGATCCGGCCGGGCTCGTCGGCGGCCCGGTACCGCGCCAGCAGGGCGGCGTCGCCGAACAGATGCCACGCGGCCACATTGACGAACTCCCGGGTGGTGACCATGCCCGCGGCGGCGAAGGTGATGCACTCGCCCAGGATCTCGCCTGCCGAACACCCCTCGTCCAGCAGATGGGAGATCAGATCGTCGCGCCGCCGTCGCCGCCGGGCGCGTACAGCCGGGCGGACATCGCCCCAGTAGATCCGCAGCCAGTTCCCGTTCTGCCGCAGCAGCCAGCGGATCCCGTGCAGGCTGGTCAGCCCCGGGGTGCCGAACTTCTCGGGGAAGAAGCGCTCCAGCCGCCGCCGGATCCCGGGCCGGCTCTCGGTCAGGCCGATCACGGCACTGGCCACCTCGATCGCCAGATGGAAGGCCGCATCGGCGAGCAGGCCCCGGCCGGTCTCGCGGATGATGTCGATCTGTGCCTCCGCCACCCGGACCATGACCTCGCGATAGTGCTCGTCGACCCGGCGCGGGGTGAAGAACCGGGCGGTCTGCCGCCGGTCCTCACGGTGTTCGGGACCGTCCCGGTAGAGCACCGGCCGCCGGAACCGGGACGGCAGCTTCTCCACCGTCTCGATGCCGAGTCCGGCCTGCACGGTGGCGGTGCTGCGCAGGACGGCGCGGGCCTCCTCGTAGCCGGACACCTGCCAGATCCCGTCGGGCCCCCGGCGCACCGGGCAGCCGCCTCCGTACGGCCCCCGGTCGACCCTGCGCTCCCCGAATTCCCGCGCTCCGCGGCCCGGTGGTCCGTGGTCCTGCGCTGCGCGGCCCGGCGGCCCCTGGCCCCGCGATCCGTGGTCCCGCGCTGTGTGGTCTCGTAATCCGTCGTCGTGCGATCCGCCGCCCATGGGCGGGCACCTCCCGGCCCAGACTAGGAGTAGCGCGGCCACCTTACGGGCTCCGGATGCCGCTTTCCCAGGTCTACGCTCGATTTCATGGACAGCGAGAACCCTCTGGGGCGCTTTCTGCGCGCCCGCCGTGAACTGGTGCGGCCCGAGGACGTGGACATCCTGCCCGGCGGCCGGCGCCGGGTGGCGGGTCTGCGCCGCGAGGAGGTCGCCCTGCTGGCGGGGGTCAGCACCGACTACTACATCCGGCTGGAGCAGGGCAGGGAGCGGCATCCCTCGGCCCAGGTGGTCGAGGCGCTGGCCCGGGCCCTGGTGCTGGAGGAGGACGCGGTCGCCCATCTGCACCGGCTGGCCCGTCCGGCCCCCGGCCGGCGCCGCCCGGCCGCGCCGCGGGAGCGGGTGAGCCCGACCCTGCTGCGGATGATGGAGGGCTGGCCGCGGACACCGGCCGTCGTCCTGGGGCGCTGTCTGACCGTGCTGGCCCACAACACCCTCGGCAGGGCCCTGTTCGACGGACACACCCACAGCCGGGACTTGATGCGGCTGGTCTTCCTCGACCCGGACGCCCGGGAGTTCTACCCCGACTGGGAGCGGGTGGCGGCCAACACCGTCGCCGGGCTCCGCGCGGCGGCCGGGATCGACGAGGAGGACCCCGAACTGATCGCCGTCGTCGGTGAGTTGTCGCTCAAGAGCGAGGCGTTCCGGCGGCTGTGGGCCCGCCATGACATCCGTCAGAAGACCCATGAGACCAAGCGCTTCCGGCACCGGCTGGTCGGGGAGCTGACGCTGGAGTACGAGGCGCTGACCGTGAACAGCGCCCCCGGTCAGCAGCTCGTCGTCTACCAGGCCGAACCGGGCAGCCCCTCCGAGCAGGCGCTGTCCCTGCTGGGCAGCCTCGCCGCCGACGCGGTGGAGACGCCCCACGACACCATGAAGACCACGACGAAGGACTCTTCCGCATGACCGTGATCGACTCGCCCGTCTGGTTCATCACCGGCTGTTCCACCGGTCTGGGCCGGGCACTCGCCACCGCCGTCCTCGACCACGGCCACCGCGCTGTGGTCACCGCCCGCGACCCCGGGCAGCTGTCCGACATCGTCGCCGGGCACGGGGACCGCGCGCTGGCCCTGGCCCTCGACGTCACGGACAAGGAGCAGGTGGCGGAGGCCGTCAAGGAGGCGGAATCCGCCTTCGGCCTCATCGATGTCCTGGTCAACAACGCGGGCTACGGCTATCTCGCCGCTCTCGAAGAGGGCGAGGACGAGGAGGTCCGGGCCCTGTTCGACACCAATGTCTTCGGCCTGGTGGACGTCACCCGGGCGGTGCTGCCGGGCATGCGCGCCCGCCGCGCCGGCCACATCGTGAACATCTCCTCCCTCGGCGGCCTGGCCGCCTTCGGCGCCACCGGCTACTACCACGCCACCAAGTTCGCCGTGGAGGGCCTCTCCGAATCGCTCGCCGCCGAGGTAGCCCCGCTGGGTATCAAGGTGACGATCGTCGAACCCGCCGCCTTCCGCACCAACTGGTCCGGCCCCTCCATGCGGCAGTCCGCTGTCACCATCGAGGACTACGCCGAGAGCGCGGGCGCACGGCGCACCAGCACCCTCGCCACCTACGGCCACCAGCCCGGGGACCCGGCCCGGGCGAGCGAGGCCATCATCGGCGCGGTGGGGGCGGCGGAGCCCCCGCTGCGGCTGCTGCTGGGCAAGGCCGCGTACGACATCGCCCAGGCCAGGCTGGACTCCCTCAGGACCGGCTTCGACGCCTGGCGCGATGTCACCCTCGGAGCCGACTACCCCGCGGCCGCGGCCTCGTAGGAGGGCGTCCGGGGATCGTGACGCCGGCGGGGGCCGCTCCCCTCCCCGCCCCTCCCCGCAACCGGAGCTCTGCCCCAGACCCCGGATCGGGGCGCTGCCCCTTCCCGCGGTATCGGTATGCGGCTCCGTCGCGTGGATCGATATGCGGTCCGCCGCGTGGTCCGCCGGACACCCCGTAGGACCACCGGGCCGTCAGTGCCCCCGCACTCGGCGGCCCCACCGGCGCAGCAGCCCCCGCCGGGTCCGGGGCGTTCCCGACCCGGAGGGCCGACGGCCCGCCGCGCCCGCCAGGGCGTGGCTATCCGGCCAGTGACCGGGGGACGGCGTCGGGCGGGGGAGAGCGCCCGCGACGGCGTCAGGCGTTGAGGGCGCCCGAGCCGAGCAGTCCGAACAGCACCAGGCCGATGACGATCCGGTAGATCACGAAGGCGTTGAACGAATGCTTGGCGACGAACTTCAGCAGCCAGGCGATCGAGGCGTAGGCCACGGCGAAGGACACCACCGTGCCCACCACGAGCGACATCGTGTCCACGCCACCGCCCATCGCGTCCTTGAGCTCGTAGAGACCGGCGCCGGTCAGCGACGGGATGCCCAGGAAGAAGGAGAGCCGGGTGGCGGCCAGACGGTCCAGGTCGAGCATGAGGCCGGTGGCCATCGTGGCGCCCGAGCGTGAGAAGCCGGGGAAGAGCAGCGCGAGGATCTGCGAGGAGCCGACCAGCATCGCGTCCTTGACGCTGGTGTCGTCCTCCCCGCGCTTGTGGCGGCCCATCCGGTCGGCCAGCCACATCAGCCCGCTGCCCACGATGAGTGAGGCGGCCACCACCCACAGGGAGGCGAGCGGGCCTTCGATCAGCGGTTTGGCCGCAAGGCCGACGACCACGATGGGGAGGGTGGCGTAGATGACCCACCAGGCGAACTTGTAGTCGTGGTGGTACCGCTCCTCGCGGTTGACCAGCCCGCGCCCCCATGCGGTGGCGAAGCGCCGGATGTCGCGGAAGAAGTACAGCAGGACGGCGGCGATGGCACCGACCTGGATCACCGCGGTGAAGGCGACGACGGACTTGTCGTCCACCGGGATGTCCATCAGCCCCTCAGTGATCTTGAGGTGACCGGTGGAGGAGACCGGGAGGAACTCCGTGACCCCCTCGACGACGCCGAGAACCACGGCCTGTCCGATGTTGATCGCGCTCACGTGATCCGTCCCGCCGGTATCTATCCATAACCAGTGAATGTCTACAGGACGGTAGACGATGGATAGGGCAGGTGACCAATCGACGGGCGGCCCACGGCGATCCGTCGCGATCGAGGGGGAGGGGCGGCCGCGGTATCCGGGCATCGCCGCGGCCCGTGCCCGTGGAGAGAGGGGCACGGGCCGCCGCGGCCGAAAAGGTCAGGCGGCCGGACCGGAGCCGCTGAGCAGGCTCCGTACGCCGGTGGCCGAGAGGGTGACGGCCTCCGGGGCACCCGCGTCGATGGTCAGGGAGAGCTCCTCGGAGGGCCATCCCTGGGCCAGTGCGCCCAGCGGCACCAGGTGGTACCGCTCGATCTGGGGCAGGGCCTGGTGCATCCGGGCCGGAGTGGTGAAGACCGGTACCAGCTGAGCGCCGTCCTCCTGCTGGAACACGGGCAGGGTCACGGCCTGGGGGTCGGTCTCCTCTCCGCTCTCGGCGGAGGGGAGGAGGACCTCACTGTTGGCAAGGGTGTTCAGCGCCGACTCGTCCGCCCGGTCGGCCGCCAGCTCGCCGAGGGCCTGCTGGGTGGCGGAGACGTTTTCATCGGAAGGGCTGGTCATGATTCCGTCCATGGATCGGGTTTTGGGTCTTCATGGGTTTCTGGGTCCCAGAGCGACTGGTTTCAACAGCCGCGGCTGGCTCGAATACCCCGCCTCATGGAACTCACACGTCCCCCTCGCGCTCGATTCTTCCCCGGGGCACCTTTCCGGCCCGGCATAGCCCGCCCGGAAAGGTGCCCCGGGCTACGACCTGGCCCAGCCCAGTGACCTCTCGACCGCCCGCTGCCAGTTCTCGTACTCCGCCTCCCGCCGCGCGGGATCCATCGTGGGCATCCATTGGGCCGCGCGGTGCCAGTTGCGGCGCAGCCCCTCCAGATCGGGCCAGTAGCCGGAGGCGAGCCCGGCGGCGTAGGCGGCCCCGAGGGAGACGGTCTCCGAGACCATGGGGCGCACCACGGGCAGGTCCAGGACATCGGCCAGGAACTGCATCAGCAGATTGTTCGACGTCATCCCGCCGTCCACCTTCAGCTGCCGCAGCGGCTGGGGCGAGTCGGCGTTCATGGCGTCGACCACCTCCCGGGTCTGCCACCCGGTCGCCTCCAGCACGGCCCGGGCCAGATGTCCCTTGGTGATGTACGAGGTGAGCCCGACGATCACCCCGCGCGCGTCGCTGCGCCAGTGCGGGGCGAAGAGCCCGGAGAAGGCGGGGACGATGTAGCAGCCGCCGTTGTCCTCGACGCCGCGGGCCAGGGTCTCGATCTCGGGGGCGCTGTGGATCATGCCCAGGCGGTCGCGGAACCACTGCACCAGCGAGCCGGTGACGGCGATCGGGCCCTCCAGCGCGTAGACCGTCGGCTCGTCGCCCACCTTGTAGCCCACCGTGGTCAGCAGCCCGTGCCGGGACCGTACGAGCTCGGTGCCGGTGTTGAGCAGGAGGAAGCTGCCGGTGCCGTAGGTGCACTTCGCCTCGCCGCTGGCGAAACACGTCTGCCCGAACAGCGCCGCCTGCTGATCGCCGAGCGCGGCGCAGATCGGGACCTGCGGCAGCAGGGCGCGGGCCATGCCGTAGCACTCCGCGGAAGGGCGGATCTCCGGCAGCATCGCCCGGGGCACATCGAAATAGGCCAGCAGCTCATCGTCCCAGGTCAGGCTGCGGATGTTCATCAGCATGGTGCGGCTGGCATTGGTGGCGTCGGTGAGGTGCAGTCCGCCGTCGGGCCCGCCGGTGAGGTTCCAGATCAGCCAGCTCTCCATCGTGCCGAACAGCACGTCCCCGCGCCCCGCGCGCTCGCGCAAGCCGTCGACATGGTCGAACAGCCAGCGCAGCCGTGGCGCGGAGAAGTAGGTCGTGGGCGACAGTCCGCAGCGTTCCAGGAAGAAGTCGTCACCGGTGGTCCGGCGCAGCTCCTCGACATAGCCGCTGGTACGGGTGTCCTGCCAGGTGATGGCGTGGCACACGGGGGCGCCGGTGCGCCGGTCCCAGACCACCGTGGTCTCGCGCTGATTGGCGATGCCGATGGCCACGATCTGCTCGGGCCGGATCCCCGCGCCCTCCAGCGCCCGGGGCACGACCACACGGCGCAGATGGGACCAGATCTCGGCGGGGTCGTGCTCGGCCCAGCCCGGTTTGGAGAAGTACTGCTCATGTTCTCGCTGGCCGACCGAGACCAGCCGTCCCTGGTGGTCGAAGAGGATGCACCGGGTGGACATGGTGCCCTGGTCGATGGACATCACATAGCGTTCAACCATGGCCTGGCCTGCCTTCGGGCGGGTTCGAGCAGGGCATGGGGCGTCACCAGCGGGCCGCGCCGAGATCGCGGGAGATCGCCCGGGCGGCGTCGCGCGTCAGCCCGACGAGCGAGGGGTGCGGGCGGCCCTTGCTGTCGCAGAGGCGGTCCACGGCGCCCGAGATGCCGACGGCGCCCACCACCAGGCCGCCCTGCCCGCGGATCGGCGCGGCGATATCGGCCTCGCCCACCATCATCTCCTCGGTCGCGGCCGCCCACCCGTTCTCGCGGATCTCGCCCATCGCCCGGCTGAGCTGCTGGGGAGAGACGAGCGTATGACGGGTGTAGTTCTCCGGTTCGGTTTCCATGAGCGGCTCCAGAGGGGTCGCCCCGTACGCCAGCAGGATCTTGCCCAGCGCGCTGGCGTGCAGGGGGAGCAGCGAGCCCACGTCCAGGGTCTGGAAGGTGTCATCGGGCCGGAAGACGTGGTGGACGATGAGGACCTTGCCCTCCAGGGGCACTCCGAGACGGACCGCCTCACCGCTGCGGGCGGCCAGGGCGTCGGTCCAGTTGATGGAGCGGGACCGCAGCTCGTTGATGTCGAGATAGCTGGTCCCCAGGTGCAACAGCGCCGCGCCGAGCTGGTACTTCCCCGTCGCCTTGTCCTGTTCGACGAAGTCGACGCTCTGCAGCGTGCGCAGAATGCCGTGCGCGGTGCCTTTGGCGAGGCCGAGCGAGGCGGCCACCTCGCCCAGACTGAGCCGACCGGAGCCCTGGGCGAGCAGCCGCAGAATCGCCGCCGCCCGCTCGATGGACTGCACCGGGCCGGCCATGACGCGATCGTAGCTCTTCGGCCAGTGGCACAGCCTGTCGGCGAAAACGCCAAACGTTCGGTAATGCCGACTCGGATTCGTTGACCCCGGTGGATAGGGGCCATAGCGTCCGTATCGGGACAAGAAGACCAGGATGCCAAAAGGTGACCCGAAGGGTGCCCGGCACAGACAACCCACCCGGCTCGGAGAGGAGGAGACGTGGCGGAACAACTGAGCTACCCGAAGCCCGGCGTCGCTGGGCAGGCCGCGGAGACCGTCGATTTCACCGGCGCCCGTCTCATCGGCTCCCAGGCGCCGGATCCGGACCCCCTGCTGGCGCCGGTGGTGGCACGCGACGAGGTCCCGGACCGGCCCCCGGCTGACGAGGGAGACGGCCACGTCCTCCCGGTCCCGCACATCTGCGAGGCCGTCGCCACCGTGCGGCGGCGGGCGCACGCGCTGCTGACCGAATGGGAGCTGTCGGCCGACTGCCTCGACGAGGCGCTCATGGTGATCTCGGAACTGGTCACCAACGCCATCCTGCACGCCCTGCCCCCGGCCGTGCTGCGGCTGCGCTGGACCGAGTGCGAGGGCTCCGCGAGCCTGCGCGTCGAGGTCACCGACGGCGGCCCGGTGCCCGCCGGCCAGCGGGCGGACGAGGACATCGAGCCCGATGAGCACGGCCGCGGGCTCGGGATCGTGACCGCGCTGTCCACGCGCCACGGCAGCCACTCCTGCCATGAGGGCATCACCTGGTGGGCGGACCTGCCGGTCGCCTAACCGGCGGCCCGGTCCCAGGTGACCGGGAGCCGATGGACGCCGTAGATCAGCATGTCGTGGCGCAGCGGCACCTCGTCGGGCGGCACCGCCAGGCGCAGCGTGGGGAAGCGCCGCAGCAGGGCGGGAAAGCCGGTCCGCATCTCCATCCGCGCCAGGTGCTGGCCCAGGCACTGGTGAATGCCGTGGCCGAAGGCGATCTGGTCGGCCGTCTCGCGGGTGACGTCCAGAGTGTCGGGGTCGGCGAACCGCGCGGGGTCCCGGTTGGCCGAGGCGAGCGACCCGACGACCGTCTCCCCGGCCTGCACCCGCGCCCCGGCGATCTCCAGATCCTCCCGGGCCACCCGTACCGTCCCGAACTGGACGATGGTCAGATACCGCAGCAGCTCCTCGACCGCGTGGTCGATCACCTCGGGCCGCTCCCGCACCAGCCGCGACTGCCCGGGGTGGCGCAGCAGCGCGTAGGTGCCCAGGGCCAGCATGTTCGCCGTCGTCTCATGGCCCGCGATGAGCAGGAGCAGCCCGACACCGGTCAGCTCCTCGTCGGTCAGCCCGGCCGCCGCGGCGGTGCCGGAGCCGCTGGGCGCGCCGTGCTCGCCGTTGACCAGACGGGACAGTAGCGCCTCGTCCGGCCGGTGCCGCTTGGTGCCGATCAGCTCCCGCATGTACTCCCACAGCGCGTCCCGGGCCGCGTAGACCTCGTCCTCGCTCTGGCCGATCCGGAGCAGCACGGTGGCCCACCGCTGGAAGTCGGCCCGGTCCCCGTACGGCACCCCCAGCAGCTCGCAGATCACCAGCGACGGGATCGGCTGGGCGAAGGACGTCACCAGGTCGGCCGGCGGACCGGCGCGCTCCATGGCGGCCAGGTGGCCGTCGACGATCTCCTCGATCCTCGGCTGCAGCCGCCGCATCCCCCGGGCGGTGAACCACTTGCTCAGCAGCCGCCGGTAGCGGGTGTGCTCGGGTGGGTCCATGCCGATGAACGAGCCCAGCATCCGGCGATCGTCCGGGCGGACCGGGAACGCGTGCACCGGCGAGGAGGTCCGGCGGCGGTCCGAGCTGAACCGGTCGTCCGCGAGCAACCGCGCCACGTCCTCGTGCCGGGTGAGCAGCCAGCCCACTTTGCCGTCCGGAAAGGCCAGCCGGCTGGCCCCGCCCTCCTCGCGCAGCGCCTCGTAGGCACCGGGCGGGTCGAAGGGGCAGTCGCGATGTCTGGGCAGCGGCGCCGGAGTCGACGCGCGTGATGTGACGGACACGGAAACGCTCCCTTCGAAGGCGAACCGAGTCCCTCCCTTTTGAGCGTAGCTCGGGCCGCCGGGCCGGGCGACGCGACCGGGAGCTACGGCAACCGGCCGTCACCACGGGTGGTTTCCCCGGCCGATGCCGCATCGCGTGCCGCGCGCCGGAGGAGCCGGGGAACCGTCCGGTGGTGGATCGGCGCGGCCAGGGCCCACAGCGGACGGCCGGCGGGCCGGTCGAACCGTACGAAGGTCGCCCACAGGACCCTCGTGTCCTCGACGGCCACGACGTTGTGCGCGGCCACCAGCGGGGAGCGCGCGGTGAGGGTCAGTGAGTGGTCCGCCGCGTCCGAGACGGCCCACCCCAGGACATGGCGCGGCGACGTCCTGGGGCCCAGCCGGAGGCCGAGCCCCAGCGTCCAGCCCAGCACCAGGAACCGCCGAAGGGGAGCGGGAGCGCCCTCGAAGACGGCCCGCGCCCACTGCTCGGCGGTCGGGGACCCGGCCCGTGGGACCGGTAGGGCGAACGCCGAGGCGTAGTGGGCGCCCGCGAGGTCGTCACGGGCCGCCGGTGCCCCGGGCACCGTGACGCGTCGTGCGCGAGGAGTGGCCGGGGGAGTGGTCATGGGGAGAGCTCCGTTTCATGACGTGGCCGGTGCTTCCCGGCGTGGCCGGGCCGGTGCGGACGCCGGAAGGTCGCGGGAGCGCCGGATGGGGGAGAAGAGCAGGATCAGCCCGGCGAGCGGAATCCCCGCCGTGGTGATCCACATGGCGGCCCGGAGGCCCAGCGCGGTGCCGAGCGCACCGCCGAGGAGGGCTCCGAGGGGCAGCGTTCCATAGCTGACGAACGCCGATGAGGCGGTGAGCCGGCCGAGCAGCTCCGGCGGGCAATAGCGCTGCTGGAAGCTCGCCTTGATCACATTGCCGGCCACCACACCGGCGGTGACGCAGAAACCGCCCGCCACGAACAGCACGACCCACGGTCCCTCGGCGGTCATCGGCATGAGCAGCGCGCCCACGGCCAGCCCCAGCTCGAACAGGAGCGTCGCCCGCGCGTCGCCGACCCGGGCGGCCACCCGGCGTGCGCAGAACGCCCCGGCGACGCCGCCGAGGCTGACGGCCGCGATGAGCCCACCGACCAGCCCGGGGGACAGACCGACGGTCCGGACCAGGAAGACCACCCGGATCGACTGGTAGCCCATCAGCGCCAGGTTGGACGCGGCCGCGAAGAGCGTCAGGGTGCGCAGCCACCGGTCGTGGGCGATCAGCCGCAGCCCCTCGGCCACCTCGCGGGCCAGCGCCCGGGGCGGGCGCTCGGCCACCGGGACGCGCGGTTCGCGGAACCCGATGCCGGTCAGGCAGCCGAGGGAGACCAGAAAGGTCGCCGCGTTGACGAACATCCCGTTCACCGCACCCGCCAGCTGTGCGATCAGACCGGCGGTGCCCTGGCCGGCGATCTGCGCCGCGGACGCGCTGCCGTGCAGTTTGGCGTTGCCCTCGGGCTGGTCCTCGGGGTCCAGGAGGCCGGCGAGATACGCGCTGTAGGCGGTCTGGAAGAACACCGCGGCCGTACCCGTCAACAGGGCGACGGTCAGCAGCAGTCCGATGCTCAGCAGACCGCACCAGGCCGCCACCGGGACACATCCGAACAGCACCAGCGAGACCGCCGCGGCGGCCAGCATGACCGGCCGCCGGCGCCACCGGTCCACCCAGGCCCCCGCCGGAAGGCCGATGACCAGCCAAGGGGCCCAGCTCGCGGCGGTCAGCAGACCGACCTCGAAGGTGTCCGCGTGCAAGGTGGTGACCGCGATCAGCGGCATCGCCACTCCGGTGACGGCCGCTCCGTACTTCCCGGCGGTCTCACCGCACCACAGCAGCCGGAAGTCACGGTGGCGCCGCAGCAGGCCACCGGAGGTTCTGCGCGTCACGGCGGTCAGGCTCCTTGGGCGGGGAGAAGGGCGGCCGCGTGGCGGAGCAGCGCGTGCAGGGCCGGGTTGTCGCTGTTCTTACGCCACACGAGGTTGAGTTCTACCGGCTCCGGAGTGGTGAGCTCCACCGATTTGAAGGCGATGTTCGGGTAGCGCGGCCGGGCGGCGGTCTCCGGGACCAGGGCCACGCCCCAGCCGCCGTTCACCAGGGCCAGGATGGTGTGGACCTGGCTCAGATACTGGGAGAAGACCGGGGTGGCGTGGGCGGCGCGGAAGATGCTGATGAGCAGCTCGTTGAAGTAGCGCGCCTCGATGGGCGAGTACATCAGCAGGTCCTGCCCGTCGAAGTCGGCCACCTGGAGCGGCCCTTCGCCCGCCGCCAGCGGATGTCCCGTCGGCAGGGCGGCGAGCAGCCGCTCCCGGGCCGCGGGCCGGGACCGCAGATCCGGTCCGGTGACCGAGGGCCGCACCAGGCCCAGGTCCAGGCTCTGCTCGGTGACGGCCTCCAGCTGGTCCCGGGTGACCATCTCGCGCAGGGTGATCTCCGCGCCCGGCATGGCCACGCGGGCGATCTCCAGCAGGGTGCCGAGTACGGAATGGGCGCTCGCCGCCGTGAAGCCGATGGCGATGGACCCCGCCTCGCCCGTCGCCACCTGCCGGGCGGCGAGGACGGCGTGCTCGGACTGGCGCAGGATACGGCGGGCCTCGGTGAGGAAGGCGCGCCCCGCGGGGGTGAGCCGCACCGAGCGGTTGGTGCGCTCCAGCAGCTGGACCCGCAACTCGGTCTCCAGCAGCTGGATCTGGCGGCTCAGCGGCGGCTGGGTCATCTTCAGCCGCTCCGCGGCCCGGGTGAAATGCAGCTCCTCCGCGACCGTCACAAAGCTGATGAGTTGCATGAGCGTGAACAACGATGCTCTCCCGGTATCAACGCATGCCAATTTTAAGTTAGACGTAGATCGTCCGGCGACCTTAGCTTGCAAAGGAGCTCACCGGCCGCCCCGGGGCGGATCCGGCGATATCCACCGCCCGCATACGGGCCCACACACAGGGACAACACGTGGTGACCACATCGCATACGGCAACGCACGCCGCGCAGCAGGCAGGTGAGGCAACCCTCGACCGGGTCTCCTGGATCCGGGTGTCCTCGGTCGTCCTTCCCCTGGCCACGCCCATCAGCGACGCCAAGGTGCTCACCGGGCGCCAGAAGCCGATGACGGAGGTGGCCTTCCTCTTCGTCGAACTCGCCACCGAGGAGGGACACGAGGGCATCGGCTTCAGCTACTCCAAGCGCGCGGGAGGGCCCGGCCAGTTCGCCCACGCCCAGGAGATCGCGCCCGTCCTCCTCGGCGAGGACCCCAGCGACATCGGCAAGATCTGGACCAAGCTGGTGTGGGCCGGTGCCTCCGTGGGCCGCAGCGGGCTGTCCACCCAGGCGGTGGCGGCCGTCGACATCGCCCTGTGGGACCTCAAGGCCAAACGGGCCGGGCTGCCGCTGGCCAAGCTGCTGGGCGCACACCGCGACACCGTCCGCTGCTACAACACCTCGGGCGGCTTTCTGCACACGCCGACCGAGCAGGTTCTGGAGAACGCCACGGCCTCCCTGGCCAGCGGAATCGGCGGCATCAAGATCAAGGTGGGGCAGCCGGACGGCAAGGAGGACCTGCGCCGGCTGACCGCCGTACGGGAGCACCTGGGCGACGACGTGCCGCTGATGGTCGACGCCAATCAGCAGTGGGACCGGCCCACCGCACAGCGCATGGGGCGCGCCTTCGAGGAGTTCGGGCTGGTCTGGATCGAGGAGCCGCTGGACGCCTATGACGCACCGGGCCACGCGGCCCTCGCCGCCTCGCTGGACACCCCCGTGGCCACCGGGGAGATGCTGGCCAGCGTCGCCGAACACTGGGAGCTGATACGCCACAACGCGGCGGACATCATTCAGCCCGACGCACCGCGCATCGGTGGCATCACCCAGTTCCTCAAGCTGGCCACCCTCGCCGACCAGCACCATCTGCAACTGGCCCCGCACTTCGCGATGGAGATCCACCTCCATCTCGCGGCCGCCTATCCGCAGGAGCCGTGGGTGGAGCATTTCGACTGGCTGGAGCCGCTGTTCAACGAGCGGCTGCAGATCAGCGACGGCCGGATGCGGGTGTCCGCACGGCCCGGCCTCGGTATCACCCTCAGCGAGCAGGCCCGCGCCTGGACGGGTGCCAAGGCCGAATACGGCGACCGGTAAGTCCGGTTCACGCCGGCGCCGATCGCGAATCCACGGGCACACCCATTGACCGGCGGTGTTCAGCCCTCTAACCTCCATCTTCATATATAGACGGAGTGCATGTACGTGGACTCCTTGGCCCGTGTGGCGATCCGCTCGAGCCTCCAGCTCACCGGCCGCAGTTCAAAGGGGAACTGAAGACATGCCTCTCGTCGTCGTCGGAATCAGCGTGGTGATCCTGCTGTTCCTCATGACCAAGCTGAAGCTCAACGGCTTCATCGCCCTGCTCCTCGTGGCCGTCGGCGTCGCGTTGGTGCAGGGGGTCGAGGTGGAGAAGATCCCCGATGTCCTCGGAGAGGGCGTCGGGGGTCAGATCGGCGACACCATGCTCGTCGTCGGTCTCGGCGCCATGGTCGGCCGGGTCATGGGCGACTGCGGCGCGGCCCAGCGCATAGCCAACACCCTCATCGACACCTTCGGACTGCGCTGGGTCCAGGTGGCGATGGTGGTCACCGCCATGCTCATCGGCGTGACCATGTTCTACGAGGTCGCCTTCGTCATCATCGTGCCGGTGGCGTTCACCATCGTCCGGGTCACCCGCAAGAACCTGCTGTGGGTCGGGCTTCCGATGTCGATCGCCCTGTCGACCATGCACAGCTTTCTGCCGCCGCACCCCGGACCCACCGCGGTGGCCTCGACCTTCCACGCCTCCGTCGGTCTGACCCTGTTCTACGGGCTGTTCATCGCCGTTCCGGCCGGTGCGCTGATCGCCCTGGTGTGGCCGCGGCTCCCGTTCGTCCGGCGGATGGACCCCGAGATCCCCAAGGGGCTGGTCAGCGAGCGCACCTTCACCGAGGAGGAGATGCCGGGCCTCGGCTGGTCGCTGTCGGTGGCCCTGGTCCCGGTGGTGCTGATCGCCGGCGCCGCGGTGACCGACATGGCCGTGTCCGGCGACAGCACCGCCCTGCACATCATCACCTTCATCGGCTCCGCGCCGATCGCCCTGCTGCTGACCCTGCTGCTGGCGGTGTGGGCGTTCGGCCCCCGGATCGGCCGGAGCCTGGCCGAGGTCAGCGCCTCCTGCAACTCGGCGGCCCAGGCGATGGCGATGATCCTGCTGGTCATCGGGGCCGGCGGCGCCTTCAAGGAGGTCCTGGTCGAGGGCGGGATCTCCGACTACATCAAGGACCTCACCGACGACTGGTCCATCTCGCCGATCATCCTCGCCTGGCTCATCGCCGTCGTCCTGCGAGTGGCACTCGGATCGGCTACGGTCGCCGTGGTCACCGCCGCCGGTGTGGTGCAGCCGCTCCTGGAGAACAGCGGAGTCCACCCCGAGCTGATGGTCCTGGCCGTCTCCTGCGGATCGATCGCCTTCAGCCATGTGAACGACCCCGGCTTCTGGATGTTCAAGGAGTACTTCAACCTCTCCGTCATCGACGCCATCAAGGCGCGCACCACCTACACCACGGTGCTCGCGGTCCTCGGTCTCGGCGGCGTACTGGCCATCGAGGCCATTATCTGAACCCTCCCTGCGCGACCCCTCCGGCATCGACCCCTCCGACACCGACCCCTCCGGTACCGATCTCCCCGACACCGACCCAAGGACGCCACGATGAGCCAGCCGACCGTCACCTCGTTCGCCGTCTATCCGGTCGCCGGCCGGGACAGCATGGAGCTGAACCTCTCCGGCGCCCACGGCCCCTACTTCACCCGTAACGTGGTCGTCCTCGAGGACTCCGAGGGCCGCACCGGACTGGGGGAGGTCCCCGGCGGTGAGAAGATCACCCAGACGCTGCGCGACGCCGAATCCCTCGTCGTCGGGGCGCGGGTGGGCGACTACAAGCGGGTGCTGGGCGAGATCGGGCGGCGGTTCGGCGACCGCGACGCCGGCGGCCGGGGCACCCAGACCTTCGATCTGCGCACCACCGTGCACGCCGTCACCGCCGTCGAGTCGGCCCTGCTGGACCTGCTGGGCCAGCATCTGGAGGTGCCCGTGGCGGCGCTCCTGGGCGACGGTCAGCAGCGGGACGCGGTACGGGTCCTGGGCTATCTGTTCTACGTCGGCGACCCCGACCGGACCGGCCTGGAGTACGTCCGCGAACCCGGCGCCGAGGCGGAGTGGTACCGCATCCGTCACGAGGAGGCGCTGACTCCCGAGGCGATCGTCCGCCAGGCCGAGGCCACCTACGACCTCTACGGCTTCAAGGACTTCAAGCTCAAGGGCGGCGTCCTGGAGGGAAACGAGGAGGTCAAGGCCGTACGGGCGCTCAAGGAGCGGTTCCCCGATGCCCGGATCACCCTCGACCCCAACGGCGCCTGGTCGCTGCGCGAGGCGATCGAGCTGTGCCGCCCGCTGCTCGGCACGCTCGCCTACGCCGAGGACCCCTGCGGGGCCGAGGACGGCTACTCGGGCCGGGAGATCCTGGCGGAGTTCCGGCGCGTCACCGGACTGCCCACGGCCACCAACATGATCGCCACGGACTGGCGGCAGATGACCCACGCACTGGCGCTGCAGTCCGTCTCCATCCCGCTGGCCGACCCCCACTTCTGGACCATGCAGGGATCGGTACGGGTGGCCCAGCTCTGCCATGAGATGGGGCTGACCTGGGGATGCCACTCCAACAACCACTTCGACATCTCCCTGGCGATGGTGGCCCACTGCGGAGCCGCCGCCCCGGGCGAGTACAACGCCCTGGACACCCACTGGATCTGGCAGGAGGGACTGGAGCGGCTCACCGTCGAGCCGCCGCGGATCACCGGCGGTGAGATCGCCATCCCGGACGCCCCCGGGCTCGGGATCCGGCTCGACCGCGACCGGCTCCTCGCCGCCCACGCCCTCTACCAGGAGAAGGCGCTGGGGGCGCGGGACGACGCGGTCGGCATGCGCTATCTCATCCCGGGCTGGACCTTCGACAACAAGCGTCCCTGCCTGGTGCGTTGAGTGCTGTGTCGGACGGCGGGGCCGCTCGTCGAGCGGCCCCGCCCGCACCCGTATCGGCGGCCGTACGGCCCTGCCTCAGACCTCCAGCTCGGCCTCGATCCTGCGCAGCTGGTGCCGGGCCATCGCCAGATTGGCCCGGTTCTTGTCCAGCGCCAGATAGAGGAAGAGCCCCTGGCTGTCCCGGCCCTTCAGCAGCCGGATCAGGTGGTACTGGCTGCCGAGGGTGATGAGGATGTCCTCGATGGAGTCCTGCAGGCCGAGCTGCTCCATGGTCCGCACCTTGGCGCGCACCACATCGGTGTTGCCCGCGGCCGCCACCGTCAGGTCGAGTTCTTTTCCGCCGCCCACAGTGCCGAGGGCCATCCCGCTGGAGTAGTCGACCAGCGCGGCGCCGAGGGCGCCCTCGATGGACGTCATCGCCTCTTTGAGCGCGGTCTGGGTGTTCGCCATGATCGTGGCTGTTCCTTTCGCTGTCATTGATGTCCGGTCGGGTGCCGGCGCGGATGTACGCGCCGGGCGGGAAAAGGTCGTGGTGGTCAGGGCTGCGGCTGCTCGGCCCTGCTGAGGGCGACGCCCACCAGATCGGCGAGCCGGGCGCCCGAGCGGCGGGCCTCCATATGGAGGCGGCCGACATTGGTGCGGTCACCGGCCAGAACGGTCAGCACGGCCGTGGAACCCGCGGCATAGGTGGCCACATAGCCGTTCTCGCCGCGGACCAGCAGCTCACGGAAGGCGCCCCGCCCGGTGGCGCCCGCCAGCGACTGCGCCACCCCGAGGGCCGCGGCGGTCAGCGCCGCCACCCCCTCGGCCTCGACGGCCGTGTCATGCGCCAGCACCACGCCGTCGCTGGTGGCGGCGAGGGCGCCGGTCACATGGGTCACCCGGGCCCGCAGCCGGCGCAACTCCTCCAGGACGTCGGGCTCGGCGGCCAGCAGCCACTTCCGCTCCGTGCGCTGCCGCAGGCCGCGTCTCATGACGCCGCGCACGGGGCCGGCGGGTCGGTCGGGGGAATCACAGCGTTGCCTCCAAGGCGTCGCGGAGCCGGCGCAGCAGGTCGATATCGGGGTCGGTGAAGGCGGCCGCGGCGGGACCGCGGTCCGGGGCGGGCGGCGCGCAGGCGCCGGACCGGGCGGGCGGATCGGGCCGGTCCGGAGCTCCCGGACGGGCGGGCGGATCGGGCCGGTCCGGGGCTCCCGGACGGGCGGGCCGTGGTGTGGCGACATGGCCCGCCGCCGCCAGCCGCCGTATGTCGATCAGCGTGTGGAAGGCGGGACGGCCGAGCTCGCGCGCGATGCGGGCGGGGGTGCGCACTCCGTCGGCGAGCGCCAGCACCGCGCGCTGGCGGGAGGTCACGGCCGGGGCGCGGCCATCGGGGCGGCGGAGCACCACCGGCTCGGTGTCCACCTGCGGATACGGCCACAGAGAGTCCAGCAGTCTGCCGCGGCGCCGGGTCTCGCGCTCGACGGCGACCGCGCCCACCGCGCGCACCGGTCCCAGCCAGTGGGCCGCGCCCCGCTGGAAGCCGCGGGGGCCGCTGCCGTGCCCGAGGGCGAAGTACGCGGCGTCGAACAGCGCGCCCAGATGGCAGATCTCCAGCTCCGCGCCCGACAGCCGGCCGGTGTCGACAAGGAACCGTCCGACCCCGCCGTCCGGGCCCGTCCGGCCCACCGCCTCCCGCCAGCTGTCGGCGGTCAGCCGCCCACCGGTGGTGAGCAGCACCTCGATCCCGGGGGCCACGGGGCTTTCGGCGTGCACCACCTGGCCGTCCCTCAGATAGATGGTGCCCGCGTCGCACAGCAGGGCGCCACTGGCCCGCTCGGCGGCGAGCCCGGCGAGGCTGGGCGCGTGGCCGGCTCGCCCACCGGCCCTGCGAGGCATGCTCATATCAGCGCCAGACGCCCGCACATTTCGCGCAGCCGCAACCGGGCGAGCGCCAGATTCCCCTCCCGGCGGTCGAGCCAGAGATAGAAGAAGACGCCGCTGTCGAAGGCCGTGTCGACGAAGCGCAGCAGGTGGTAGCAGGTGCGGGTGGTGACGATGACGTCCTCGACGGCCGGCTCCCCGGCCGCGTCGTCCTCGCCGCTTTTCGCGCCGCCGGGGCCCAGCGCCGCGAACGCCCGCTGCTCGGCGGCCATCCGGGCCAGCTCCGCCGTCTCCGCCGCCGTGGCCTCGGGGTCCTCGTCGCGGACCTCGCCGACCATGCCGAGTGCGAGTCCGCTGGTCCACTCGATCACGGCGGCTCCGCGCGCGCCGTTCACGGTCATCGCTTCCAGCAAGCACTCGTCGATTCCGGGCATGCGGCCTCCCCTTCCCTGCGTCGCCCGTGGCGGGCGCCCACCGGGGGCGCTTCACCAGTGACGGAGAGGTTACGCAGGGTTCAGCAGTTGGGGGTTAAATCCGGTAATGCTCGGAAATGGCGGAGGGCGTGTAGTAGGGTCCGCCGCCCCATGGGCCCCGTACGCCTCGGCAGGCCCTGTCAGTGCCACGCCTGGCCCGGTCACCGGCCCTCTGAACGGATTCATAGCGGCTTCGGGGCCCACCGGGCCACAGACGGGCGGGCGCATATTCCACCGTCACATTGCAGGCATGGTGGATGGGTCAGTAGACGGTCGTGCGATGGTCGAGTACGCATACGCAGGGAACCGGAACGCGGCGCGGTGCCCGGCAGGGGGGCCCACGAGGCGCTCCCAGGGCCGTTTCGCCCCCCTGTGCCGCACAGAGTGGCGAGAATTGACGGTACCGATGTGGCGGAAACCGCCCGCGTTTCACCCGGCTTGTCTGCGCTGTCCTGACGGTGTGTTACCGAACGGCGGGCGCGGAGGGGGAAGAGGCCGCGCCCGGAGTATCCGGGGAGGCCGAGGAGCCCGGCGCGTCGTCGACCGGGGCGGGCGGGGACGGTGTGGGCGGTTCGCCCTTGCCCTCGAGCGAGGCCGGCTTCTTCAGGACCACCATCGGCTCCCCGGGCTTGGGCATCACCGGCTTGGTGAAGTCCGGGCCCTGGGTCGGAGTCTGGGTGATCTGCGCGGGAAGCCGCTCGTAGTCGACCATCCCGGTGTTCTCCATCTGCGTGATGTGGTCCAGCACCGTGTTGTTGGCCTGCGTGGCGAGCTGACGCACCAGGGTGTTCTTGCTGGTCGCCCGGATCTTGGCGATGGAGCTGAAGATCTGGCCGTGGGTGATGCGCAGGATCTGGGCCATCTGGCTGTCGAAGTCCTTGCCCGTGGCGGCCGTGAGGGTGTCCAGGAAGCCCTGCTGCTGCGGCGTGGGCTTGTTGGGCAGGGTGATGCCGAGTTTGGGTGCGATGTCCCGTGAGGCGTCGTCCAGTTGCGCATGCCCCACGATCAGATGCTCACCGGCTGTCTTCACCGCCGCCGTGGTGCCCTTCTTGAGGGCCAGCTCACCGACGGGGTACTCCCACAGTCCGGCGAGCCGGACCTTGACCACGAACTCCTTGTCGGCCCCGGTGAGCGGTCCGTACTGCGTCGAGTTCGTCTTCGCCAGGTTGGTCTGGTTCTCCTGCTGCACACCCGTCAGGGCGGGCGACATGATCACGCCGAGGGTGACCACCACGGAACCTATGAGGAGGGAGGTACCTGTCACGAAGTACCGGGATCGCATAGAGCCTCCTGGCGGGGACGCCGGTCGTTGTGCAGAGCAGTGTCTGCCCGTGCTTGCACCGGCGAATACGGACCGTGGAGGGTTCGTGCTCAATGGCGCAGCGGTTGTTTATACGTCTTTGAGCCGTTACTTCGGCCGCGTATGGCCTATCTCACAGCCACCTCCGGACTCATGCGTCACGGCGCCGCTCCCCAGGCGCTCCCGGGCGAGGACGTCCACCAGCCGCTGGAGCGCCGGGTTGGGGCTGTCGGGGCTCCAGCAGGCGTGGAGGGTGACGGAGTGGGCGTCGGCGGGCGCCAGTTCGCGGTAGCGGACGCCGTGGACCCCCATGGTCATGATCGAGCGGGGTATCAGTGCGCAGCCCAGGCCCGCGCGGACCAGGGCGAGCATGGTGGGGACCTGGGAGGTCAACTGGCTGACGGCATAGCGGTCCACGCCGATCATGGCGGCGCAGATGTCGTGCAGATAGCGGGAACCCTCGGGGCTGTACCCGATGTAGTCATCGGCCACCTCCGTCAGGGCGACGGGGGTGTCGTCGCCGGCATGTGCCAGCGGGTGGTCGGCGGGGACCGCGAGGACCAGGTCCTCGGAATGGACCAGCAGCGACGCGTACCCCTCCGGGATGGGCGGCCGCACCAGACCCAGGTCGATGCGCAGCTCCGAGAGGGCGGCGAACTGGTCGGGGCTGACCAGTTCGGTCAGTTCGACGGTGACGTCGGGGAGGTGGCGGTTCACCAGGTCCAGGGCATCGGCCAGGACGGCGTACGCGCCGATCGCGGTGAAGGCGAGCCGCAGGGTGCCGGTGCGGCCGTCGGCGGCGCGACGGGTGGCGGTCGGCGCGGCGTCCAGCAGGGCCAGGACCCGGTGGCAGTGGTCGAGGAAGACCTGGCCCGCGGCGGTGATCCGGGCGCCCCTCCCGGTGCGCTCGAACAGGACGACGTCCAGGGCGCGTTCCAGGGCCTGGATCTGACGGGTCAGCGGCGGCTGGGTCATGTTCAGGCGCGCGGCGGCCCGGCCGAAGTGCTGCTCCTCCGCCACCGCCACGAAGCCACGGAGCTGCTGCAGGGAGAGGTTCATACCCTCAGAGTATGGGGCGATGCGAAAGTGGGCTTGGACGGGCATGGCGGCCCGCCTCTACGGTCATGACGACCGCCAGGGCAGATCCGCGCCGATCCCGTCCGAGGAGCCAGGTTGTCCAGACTCGCCGTCGCCATGACCCCCCAGCGTGCCGCCGATGTGATCAGCGCCGAGGCCCGGCAGCTGATCGAGGAACGTTACGAAGTGACCTGGGCCGATGAGCCGCTGACCGAGGAGGTGGTGGCCCGGCTCGCCGCGGGCAGTGACGTACTGCTGACCAGCTGGGGCACGCCCCATCTGGACCGGGCGATCTGGTCCGGCGGCGGTGGCCCCCGGGTGGTGGCGCACGCCGCCGGGACGGTGAAGAAGCTCATCGATCGCGAGGTGCTCGACCAGGGCGTCACGGTCTTCTCGGCCGCCGGGCGGATCGCCTGGTCCGTGGGGGAGTACTGCCTGGCGGCGATGCTCACCCTGGCCCGGCGGCTGCCTCTGTTCGACACCGCCATCCGGGCCGGCGGCTGGAAGCAGAGCGGTTTCCGGGGCGGGGAACTCACCGGCCACCGGGTGGGCATCCTCGGCGCGAGCTCCACGGCCCGCGCCCTGATCACCCTGCTCCGGCCGTTCGGCTGCGAGGTGCTGGTCTACGACCCGTATCTGGACGAGGAGCGGGCCACCGCGCTGGGGGTACGGACCGCCACGCTCGAGGAGGCGCTCGGCTGCCCGTTCGTCTCCGTCCACGTCCCCGATGTCGCCGAGACCCGTGGCCTGGTGAGCGCCCGGCTCATCGAGCGGATCCCGGACCACGCCGTGGTCGTCAACTCCGCGCGGGGACCGGCCGTCGACCAGGGCGCGCTCCTCGAACAGGTGCTGGCGGGGCGGCTGTTCGCCGCGCTGGACGTCTTCGACCCCGAGCCGCCGCAGCTCGCCGAGTCCGTGCTGAGCTGCCCGAATCTGCTGCTCACCCCGCATATCGCCGGGGACACCGTGGACGGGCATCTGGCGCTGGCCGGCCATGTGCTGGCGGATGTCGCCGACTGGCTGGACAAGGGCGTCCGCGGTGCCAGTTTCGTCGACCCCGCCTCCTGGCCCATCGCCGCCTGAGCCACCTCCGCGCTCCGTACCCGGCCGTTCGCGTCATCGACCTTTTGGACAGGAGTCACTCACCATGTCGCGTATCACGGCGGTCGAGGTCTTCCCCGTGGCCGTGCCGTTCGCCCGGCGGTTCGTGCTGGGCAGCGGCGCCGTCGGCGCCCCCGATCAGGCGGGAGCGGTCGTCTTCGTCAAGCTGACCACCGAGGACGGGGTCGTCGGCTGGGGCGAACAGCGGGCCCTGCCCAGCTGGAGCTACGAGACCGCCGAGACGATCGCCGTGGTCATCCAGCGCCATCTGGCCCCCATTCTGCTCGAACTCACCCCGTTCGACGTGGAGTTGTTCCACGCCCGGGCGAGCCGTCGGCTGAGCCCGGCGGTGTCCAACGGCTTTCCGTTCGCCCGGGCCGCGGTCGACATCGCCCTGCACGACGCGGCCGGCAAACTGGCCGGGCTGCCCGTCCACGCCCTGCTGGGCGGCAAGCTCCGGGACACGGTTCCGCTCTGCTCGGCCATCGGCGTGGGCGAACCCTCCGCCGTCCGCGAGCACGCGCTCCAGTCCTCGGACTACACCGCCTACAAGGTGAAGATCGGCGGCGATCCCGTGGCGGACACCGCGGCCATCACCGCGGTCGCGGAGGTCTCCGCCGGCAAACCCCTGTGGCTGGACGCCAATCAGTCCTACCGGCCGACCGCCCTGACCCGGCTGATGGACGCGGTACGCGAGGTGCCGCACCTCCACTGCGTGGAACAGCCGGTGCCGGGCACCGACACCCTCGCCCTGCGCCGGGTGCGGGATCTGATCGGCCTGCCGGTCGCCATCGACGAGGGCAGCTTCACCGCCCAGGACCTGGCCCGCACACTGCGCCTGGACGCCGCCGATCTGGTGGTCGTCAAGATCTGCAAGTCCGGCGGACTGCGCAACGCCCTGAAGACCGCCCAGGTGGCGCTGGCGGGCGGGCTGGAGGTGCTGGCCAGTGGGCTGACCGACTGCGGGATCGGCTTCGCCGCCGCCCTGCACCTCTTCAGTCAGCTGGAACTGGCCCTGCCCGCCGAGCTGAACGGACCGGAGCTGCTGGCCGATCTCTATGTGGCGAACTTGGACATCGTCGCGGCCACCGCCACCGTCCCCTCCGGCCCCGGCCTCGGTGTCGAGGTCGACGAGGAACGCATCCGCGCCGAATCCCTGGACCTGGCCCTTCTCTGAACCCGGCCGCACCCCGAACCAGCAGCGAGGAGACGACGATGTCTTCCAGCCTTTCCCGGCGTGCCCTGCTCAAGGGGGCGGCCCTCGGCGGGCTCGCCACCACGGGAGCCCTCAGCGGCTGCTCCTCGGGCCCGCCGCCCGGCACGGCCACCTGGTCCATGTGGTCCAGCAGCCCCGAGGAGCAGCGGGTCTGGACCGACTTCGGGCATTACGTCGAGCGGCGGATGCACATCAGATCGGCCTCGACACTCACCCCCTCCGACGGCTACCCCACCAAACTCGACCTGCAGCTCGTCAGCGGAACGGCAAGCATGGTCACCGCCCTGAACGGCTGGCTGATCCCCACCTACGCCTCACGCGGCGCACACCGGCCGCTCGACGACCTCATCGCCGCCGACCCCGACTTCGACCCGGACGACTTCTACCCCGCCATCCGGTCCATCTCCTCGTTCGCCGGCCACACCTACGCCATCGGCTTCGACGTGGCGCCGACCGTGCTCTACTACAACAAGACGCTGCTGGAGCGGAACGGCGTCGATCCGCCCTCCCCGACCGAGCCCATGAGCTGGGACACCTTCCGGCGGCTGGCCATCGAGCTGAGCAAGCGGAAGGGCCAGTACGGCTTCACCTGCTCGCCGACCATCGACGACCTGGTGTCCTGGATCTACTGCGCCGGTGGCAATGTCGTCGACGGGGACCGTGACACCAGCCCCCTGGACGCCCCCGAGGCCATGCAGGCCATCCACTACGTCGTCGACCTGTTCACCAAGGACCGGGCCACCCCGCCGATCGACAACCTGGTCACCCAGAACGCCTCCGGCGCCGCCCTGGCCAACTTCCTCCAGGGCAACGTGGCCTTCATGCAGAACGGCCCCTGGCAGGTGCTCAACGTCCGCAAGGCGTCCTTCGAATGGGACATCGTCCCCTTCCCCGCGGGCCCGGCGGGAAGCAAGCCGCGGGTGTCGGGCTCCAGCTTCGCCATCCCCTCCGGGGTCAAAGGCGACGATCTCGACCTGGCGTGGCGGCTGCTGAAGACCCTCACCAGCACGGGGGCGCTGGACATCTACGCACGGGCCGGGCGCAACAACCCGGCGCGGCTCTCGGCCGCGAGCGCCTTCGAACCGCCGCCCGAAAACCTCGGCATCGTCCAGCGGATCCTCAAGGGCGAGGTCGCCGGTGGCCATCCCTTCGACGTCACCACCAACTGGAACCGCGTCCGGCTGCTGCTGGCCCAGGACCTGCCCCGGGCCTTCCTCGGCCAAAAGAGCGCCGGCGACACGATCGACGGTGTCATGCCACGGCTGAACGCCCTGATGCGCCAGCACCGGGACGCCGTCCGCCAGGCCACCTGAGGGAGGATCACCATGGCTGCCCCCACCCACACCGCGGCGACCGCCGCCCCACGGCGAACACCGCATGGCCCGCTGCGTGGCCCCCGGCCCCGGCGGCACGGCTCGGAGACGCTCGCCGCCTGGCTGTTCCTCCTGCCCAGCCTGGCCGGATTCCTGGTCTTCACCGCCGGACCGGTCATCGCGGCCGGGGTGATCTCACTGCTGGACTGGAATCTGTTCAGCCCGCCCCGCTTCATCGGACTGGACAACTTCGCCCGGCTCGGACCGGACGACACCTTCTGGTCGGCGCTCGGCAACACCGCGTACTTCACCTTCGTCAGTGTGCCGCTGACCCTGCTGGTCAGCCTGGGACTGGCGCTGCTGCTCAACCAGGGGCTGCGGCGCATGGCGGTGTTCCGGTCGCTGCTTCTGCTGCCCTACGCGACGATCACCGTGGCGGTGGCCTTCGTCTGGGTCTGGCTCTACATTCCGCACGACGGGCTGGTCAACGCGGTGCTCGGCGTCTTCGGCATCGACGGGCCGGCCTGGCTGATCTCGGACGACTGGGCCATGCCCGCCCTGATCGTGATGAGTGTCTGGAAGAGCTTCGGCTTCGGCATGGTGATCTTCCTCGCCGGGCTGCAGGCCATTCCGCAACAGCTCTACGAGGCGGCCAAGGTGGACGGGGCCTCGCCCTGGCGGACCTTCCGCGAGGTGACACTGCCCCTGCTGTCGCCCTCGGTGTTCTTCACCGTCGTCACCTCCATCATCGGCTCCTTCCAGGTCTTCGACCAGGCCCTGGTGATGACGGACGGCGGGCCGGGAACCAGCACCACCACGCTCGTGATGTACATCTACCGGACCGGATTCGAGAACTACGAGCAGGGCTACGCGGCCGCGCAATCGATGGTGCTGTTCGCGTTCATCGTGGTCATCACCGCGGCGCAGTTCCTGCTCCAGCGGAGGCTGGTGCACTATGACCTCTGACGTTCCCGCGCTCGCGGCGCTGCGCCGCTCGCCCGTGGCGGCCCGGCGGCTGCTGGTGTTCACCTGTTTCCTGGTCACCGCGGTCACCCTCACCCCCATCGTGATGATGGTGCTGGTGGCCTTCCAGTCCGACACCGAGTCGATGGCGGCGCGGCCGTCGCTGTGGCCCGGCAGCTGGCATCCGGAGAACATCGGCCGCGCCTTCGACCTCGTCCCCCTGGGCCGCTATCTGCTGAACACCATCATCTTCGCCGGCGGTACGGCGCTCCTGGAGACGGCCACCGCGGCACTGGCCGCGTACGCCTTCGCCCGGCTCCGCTTCCGCGGCCGCGGCCTGCTGTTCGGCGTATACCTGACCACCTTGATGATCCCCTCGCAGGTCACGCTGATCCCGCAGTTCATCCTGGTGGCGAAGATGCACGGGGTGGACACCTGGCCCGGGATGATCCTTCCACACGCCTTCACCGCGCTCGGGGTGTTCCTGCTCCGCCAGTTCTTCCTGGGCGTCCCCCGCGACTACGAGGAGGCGGCCCGCCTGGACGGGGCGAACCGCTGGCAGACCTTCATCCGGATCATCATCCCGCTCGCCGTCCCGGCCATCGCCACCCTCGCGGTGTTCAAGTTCATCAGCCAGTGGAACAACCTGCTCTGGCCGCTGGTGATCTCCAACAGCGACTCCACCAGGACCGCGGCGGTCGGCCTCCAGGTGTTCCAGTCCACCAATGGCACCCAGTGGAATCTGCTGCTGATGGCGGCCGCCATCACCACCGTGCCGCTCATCGTGCTCTTCTTCCTCACCCAGCGCTGGTTCGTCAAAGGCATCACCATGAGCGGGCTCGGAGGCCGCTGACACCATGACATTTCTCTGGTCCGTCTTCACCAAACCGTGGTCCGCACTGCCGGCCGACTCCCTGGGCCCGCTGATCTCCGGCCTCGGTTTCGCCGGCGCCGAGATCCCGGTCCGGGACACCGCCCATGTCACCCCGGCCGAAGCCGGACGGCTGCTGCCGGAGTTCACCGCGCGGCTGCGGGCCGAGGGCGTCGAGGTGATCAGCGTGGCCGGCGATCTCCGCGAGCCCGTCTTCGCGGCCTGCCGGGAGGCCGGTGTGCCGATGATCCGGGTCATGGCCGAGCTGGGCCCCGACGGCTATGCCGCCTCGGTCCGCCGCGTACGGAAGCGGCTGGAGGACGCGGTGCCCCTCGCGGAGCGGTACGGCGTCCAGGTCGGGGTGCAGCCGCACCACGGCCGCTATGTGTCCTCCGCGCTGGGGGTGATGGACCTCCTCGACGGCCTTCCGGTTCAGCACTTCCGGGTGATCTGGGACGCCGCCCACGACGCGCTGGCGGGCGACGATCCACGGGTCACCCTGCCCCTGGTCGCCGAGCGGCTCGGCATCGTCAACCTCAAGAACGTCATCCACGTGCGCACCGAACCGGCCGCCGGAGCCGTCGGCGGCCACTGGAAACCGTGGTTCGTGCCGGGCCCCGACGGGCTGGCCGACTGGTCGGCGGCGCTCGGCCAGTTGGCGGAGCTCGGCTATACGGGCCCGGTGTGCCTGTCCGGGCAGTACTCCGACTCCGGCGTCCCGGTCGAGGAACGCCTGGTGGCCGATCTGGCGGCGGCACGCGAGGCGGCGGGCGCCGCGGCCGTCTGACCGGGCGCCCCGCTCACCGGGGGGAGCGGGAGAACCCCGCGCCCCCGCTCCCCCCGGCCCTCCTCCCAGAGGCTCCTACGGCAGACCACCCGGCTCGGGGCCCCGGTAGCCCGCCCTGGACGAATCGTCGATGCCCACCTCGTAGCGGATACCGGAGTGGAGGGTGTTGCCGTCGACCCGGGCGCCGGTCGAGTGGTGGGCGAGGCCGATGGCGTGATCGGTGGGGGCGGCGAACACATTGCCGGTGATGGTGGCGTTCTGCACGTCCTCGAACATCAGGGCCTGGGAGGCGCGCAGCGTCTCGCAGTGGTTGCCCCGGATGGTGAAGTCGGCGGTGGTGCCCCGGCCGTCGCCCTCGCCGTCGTTCGGGCCCTCGGCCATCAGACACATGTTGTCCACCTTCTCGCAGCGGTTGTTCTCGATGCGGACCCGGTGGCTGGGCGGGGTGTCGCTGGCGAAGGTCTGCATGCAGTCGGCGTGCCGGCCGTGGCTGTTGTCGGTGTCGCGGACGGTGTTGTGCGCGATGGTCAGATCGTCGCCGAAGAACCGGATACCGTCACCGTCCCCGCCCCGCGGGCCGATCACGGTGTTGTTCCGCACGGTGACGCGGTGGCCGGTCAGCTCGATCCCGGGCGCCTCCGGGCGGACGGCCCGGAACCCCTCGACGATCACATCGTCGGCCTCGATGGTGACGCCGTCCACCGCGTCACCGCCCCCGGCGTAGGTGATCGGGTGCTCCCGGCTTCCGCCCCTGGTGATGACCAGCCGCCGCCGGGACAGATCGCCGTCGAAGCAGACGGTGTCCCCCGGCCTCGCCCGGCGCGCCGCCTCCCGCGGGGTGGCGGCGTGCAGGGTGCAGGGCGCGGCCCCCCGCACGGCGGCGGGCGCCCCCGTCGGCGCGCCGGTGCCCGCGCCGCCGTCCGCGCCCCGATCCCGGGGCCACGACGGACTCGTCAGGGCGGCCAGGAGGGCGAGGACCGAGACGGCGAGGAAGCCGAGGACGATTCTCCATGTGATCCGCATGGCGGGAACCGTAGACCCGGGTCCCGGGGACCGGTCCCGATGCCACCCGCCCCTCGCCGCCCTCCGGTTCACTCCACCGTCACCGTGCGCCCTTAAGTTCACACCGACACACGGAAGGGCGTGATCCCGATGGAGACGCACAGAGCGCGGCGAAAGAGACTCGGGCGCCGATCGGCGCTGGCCGGCGGGGGAGTGGCGGTGGCGATCGGCGCACTGCTCGCCCCGCTGGTCGAGGCCCCCGCGGCGAGCGCCGCGCCACGGGCCGACGAGGTACGTCACCCCGTCGACTACGTGGACCCGCTGATCGGCTCGGCGGGCGGCGGCAACACCTACCCCGGCGCCAATCTGCCGTTCGGCATGATCGCCTGGTCGCCGACCAGCACCGCGGGCGACCAGACCAACACCGCGGCGGCCAACGGCTATTCCTACGACACCACCCGGGTCCGGGGCTTCAGCCTCACCCATGTCAACGGCGCGGGCTGCCACCCCGGAGCCGCGGGCGATGTGCCGATCATGCCGTTCGTGGGCGAGGTCGACAGCTCGCCCACCGCCGACACCAAGGACCAGAAGTACGCCGCCGGTTTCTCGCACGACCAGGAGAAGGCCGAGCCCGGGCGCTACCGGGTGGGGCTCGACTCGGGCGCGGCCGCCGATCTCGCGGTGAGCGAGCGGGCCGGAGTCGCCGACTTCTCCTTCCCCCAGGACGCCCCGGCCCGACTGTTGTTCCGCACCTCCAACTCCCTCAACGGCAGCGAGAACGCGCATATCGAGATCGACGCCCAGCGCCGCAAGGTCACCGGCTGGGTGCTGACCGGCGCGTTCTGCGGGCGACGCGCCAACGGTGGGGAGAACAACCGCACCACCTACTACCGCCTCCACTTCAGCGCCTCGTTCGACCGCGCCTTCTCCACCGTGGGCACCTGGGAGAACGACCGGCTCTCACCCGGCGCCACCACCGCCGACGGTGGCGAGGGCTATCTCACCGGCGCCGACCGGGCAGGGCGCGGCTCCGGCGGATACGTCGGCTTCGACACCACGCGGGACAACGATGTCCGGATGCGGCTCGGCATCTCGTACGTCTCCCTCGCGGGCGCCGAGGCCAACCTCCGCGCCGAGATAGCGCCCCGGGCGAGCGTCGCCGATGTGGCGGCGGCCGGACGGGCCGCCTGGGACCGCCGGCTGCGAGCCATCCGGATCAGCGGCGGCAGCGAACCGCGCCGCACCGCGTTCTACACCGCCCTCTACCACGCGCTGCAGCAGCCCAACCTGATCAGCGACACCGACGGCCGCTACCCGGGCATGGACGGCACACCGCACCGCGTCGAGCGCGGGCAGACGGCGCAGTACAGCAACTTCTCCGGCTGGGACCAGTACCGCGCCCAGGTACAGCTGCTCGCCCTGCTCCAGCCCGAGGTCGCCGGGGACTTCGCCCAGTCGCTGTTCAACTTCGCCCGGCAGAACGGCGGGGTGTGGGACCGCTGGGTGCACATCAGCGGCGCCACCCATGTGATGACGGGCGACCCCTCCGCCGCCACGCTCGCCACCTTCTACGCCATGGGGGTACGGAACTTCGACGCCAAGGGCGCCTTCGATTCCCTCTACCGCCAGGCCACCGTCCCGCACCCCGACGGGCTCTCCGACAAGGGCTGCCCGGGACAGTGCGAGGGCCAGCGCCCGAACCTCGCCCAGTACCTGGACTCGGGGTACGCGGCGCAGGGCGCCTGCCACTGCTGGGGCGGCGCCGCGGAGACCCTGGAGGACTCCGTCGCCGACGACGCGCTCGCCCGCTGGGCCCGGCTGCTCGGCCGGAACGAGGAGGCCGATGAGCTCGGCGCGCGCGGCGGCTACTGGCGCAACGTGTTCAACCCCCAGGCCACCGGCACGGCTGGCTACACCCAGGCCAGAAACCGGGACGGCTCCTGGGTGACCCCCTTCGACCCGGCGTCCGACCGGGGATTCGCCCAGGGCAGCGCGGCCACCTACACCTGGATGGTGCCGCAGGACGTCCAGGGCCTCGCCGAGGCCATGGGCGGACGCGAGAGCGCGGCGGCCCGGCTGGACGGCTTCTTCCACAAGCCCGACGGCTCCTGGTCGGTCCGCGGCGGCGATCCGCTCCGCTACGACCCCACCAATGAACCCGGCATCCACGCGCCCTGGCTCTACAACGCGCTCGGGCAGCCCTGGAAGACCCAGGAGACGGTGCGCCAGATCGTCGCCACCGTGTACGGAACCGGGCCGAAGGGGCTGCCCGGCAACGACGACCTGGGCACCATGTCCGCGTGGTACGTGTTCGCGGCGCTCGGCATCTATCCCCAGGCCCCGGGGCGTGCCGAGGCCCTGCTCACCGGACCGCTCTTCCCCCGTGCGGTGATCGCCCCGGCGGGGCAGCGGCGCGCTCTGACCATCGGCGCCCCGGACGCGTCCGACAGCCACCTCTATGTGCACGCGGTCCGGGTGAACGGCAGGCCGCACGCCACCTCATGGCTCGACGGCTCGTTCCTGCGCCAGGGCGGTTCGCTCGCCTTCGACCTGGCCGACCGGCCCGACACCACCTGGGCCACCGACCCGGGCGGGCTGCCCCGCTGACGCACTGGGGTCTGTCGTTCGGATCAGGCCGGATCCAAACGACAGACCCTAGGCCGGCGCGTCGGCGAACGTGTCGGCGCGGATATGGGCCATGGGCCGGCCCGCCACCCGATACCTGCCGTTGGGCACCCGGCCGGACCGGGACACATGCACGGTGAGCGGGCCGGCCCACTCATAGCCCTTGTCCTCCGCATGACGCACCAGGTGGTCCGTCAGCTCCTGTCCCACCTGACAGCCACGCCGGGTGAGCTCCTCATGGACCGCGTCGGCCAGCTCGACGTCATAGACGTTGGGCACCACCACCCGGGTCGGTCCGCACACCACGGCGTGGCTGTCGCATTCACGTTTGAGCGCGCCGAGGAGTTCGACGGGCTCGCTGCGGACCACCTTGGCCAGCAGCGATTTCTCCCAGCGCTCTATCGCCCGTTCCCATCGGTTCAGCGTCTGCATGCCCTCCCGCGTTCCCGATACGGATCACCTCATGCCCTCATCGGCGCGGCTCACCGTCACCGCGGGTCCGCCGGAGGGTGAAGGTGTCCACCGGTTCCACGCGGCCGTAGAGCCCGGTGACCGCGTAATAGGTCACCGACATCGTGGTGGGGCCGCCCGGTTCGGTGCCGGGGTCGACGGAGAACGCGGCGAAGCCGTAGGGGTTCACCCGGTCGCGCACCGCCGACCACGGGGCCGCCTCCGTCACATAGACCGGGGTCTTGTGGCCATTGGCACCGGTGGCTCCGACACCGGTGATGACATTGCACCGCGGGGTGTCGAACAGGACGTCCATCGACGGGACCGAGGTGCCACCGCCACCGATGACCATATGGACGGTGCCCTCGGTGGTGTCCACCAGATCGGTGCGGGTGGCGGCGGGGGTCGGCGTCATCGTGTCGTTGGGCTCCCGGCCACGGACGGGGTGGGAGCGTTCGTAGTGGTGTTCATGGCCGCAGACGACCAGGTCGACGCCGTAGGTGTCGAAGAGCGGCAGCCACTCCTGCCGGATGCCGAGATCGGCGCCGTTGCCCGGGTGGTCGGCCGTGGAGACGACCACCTGGTGCATGACGACCACGATCCAGTCGATGTCCCGGTCGGCCCGGGCCCGTGCGAGCTCGGCCTCCAGCCAGCGCCGCTGGGCCCCGCCGGAGTAGCCGCGCACATAGGTGTTACCGGCGTCCTGATAGGCCACGTCGTCATTGGCCAGGCTCACGACCCGCACCGAGCCGACGGTGAAGGCGTACCACAGCCCCTGGGTCTCGGGGTCGCCGCCGTTGCCGGGCAGCGAGAAGTACGCCTGGTAGGCGGCGAACCCGATGGGCCCGTTGCCCAGCTCGTTCTCGTGGTTGCCGGCCGCGGGCATCCACGGCCTGAACCGCGAGGACCGGCTGGTCATGTCGAACCAGTCCGACCAGGTGCGCAGCCGGTCCTCGGAGAGATTGGCGTAGCACAGATCGCCGTTGATGAGATGGAACAACGGCGCGATCCGCTCGACGGCGGTGGTCACGTCATTGGCGTACGGCGAGCCCAGGTTGTCGTTGAGATAGGTGAGCTTCTCGGTGATCTTCGGCGGCTTGGGCCCGTTCAGCTTGCCCACCGTGGGTGTGCCCTGGTCGCCGAAGCTGGTGAAGGTGAACGGTGCCCGGCCACCGGGCCCGGTGTGGAACGACCCCGCCTCCGGTGTCGCCCCGTCGTGGACGGCGGCGTAGACATAGCCGGTGCCGGGGCGCAGCCGGCTCAGCCGGGCGTGATGGACGTAGATGCTCTGCTGGGACTTGGCGTCCCGGTAGGAGGTGGTCCGCGCGGTGACCTCGGTGCCCATGCCATGGGCCGGGGTGCCGAACATGACACGTGGCCGTCTCACCGGGACCGGCGTCTGCCAGGACACCACGACCTCCCGGGCGGCGTCGGCCCCGAACTGCAGATGCAGCCCGCTCACCGGTGGCATCCCGGACCCCTCCGGGCGGGTCCACAGCACCGGCGAGGCCGCCACCGCCTCCTGTGGGGAGATCAAGGTGCCCGCACCGGCCGCCGCCGCGCCGGCCGCGCCCAGCAGCCCCCGGCGGCTCACCCGGGACTCCGTCGATGTGGTGCCCGTGGTCTTCGGTGTCGTCGTCATGGGGCGAAGCTCCCATGCGCCCGCCACCGCCTGACACCGTGGCGCCGTGAACACCACGGCACGGCGGGCTACCGCCGGACGACCGGACGGCGAACCCGGACAACCATCTCGGTGGCCGGTGGCGGATGTCCGTTGCCAGAGGCGGTGGCGGCGCAGCACGCTGGTCCCCGTGAACGATCGGGACGAGGAGCTGCGCGGGCTGGACGCGGTGCTGCGGGAGCTGCGGCACGCCCGGTTCGGGCTGTACGGACCGCTGGTACGGGAGCGCTTCCTGGGCGGACTGCCCGCGGATGTCACCCCGACCGGCTACCGGGTGCTGCGCTTCGTCGAGGCGAGCTCCCCGCCGGGCCCCGCCGTGTCCGATATCGCCGCCCTGCTGCTGTCCGACCGGGCGCGCGCCGTGCGCGTCGTCGACCGGCTGACGGTGGCAGGGCTGGTGACCCGGGTGCGGGACACCGTGGACCGGCGGGTACGGAGGGTGGAGCTGACCGACGCCGGGCGCCGCCATATCGAGCTGGCGGCCGCCCGCCGGACCCGGCTGCTGGGCGAGGCCGTCGCGGACTGGCCGGACGAGGACCTCGCCCGGCTGACGGAGTTCCTGGAGCGGCTCAACGCGTCGGTGGCGCGCCATCTGCCGGTGTCGGGCGCGCCCGGCGCGTCCGAGGTAGCCGACGTGTCCGACGTGTCCGACGGTCGGTGACGCGGGGCCGGGGCGCCGCGGGCCCCACGTCACCGCCGCGGGAGCGGCCGCCGGCTAGGCCTTGGACGCCTGGAAGTTCCGGAACAGCAGATAGGTGTCGAGGATGTCCGACGAGGCGCTCTCGACCGAGCGGTAGATGCCCCACTTGGGCCGCTGGTAGTCGTCCTGGTCGGGCATCTTCACATTGGACATGCTGCCCTGGACCGCGACCGGGGCGCCGGACCCGGTGCCGTTGCGTGCCACGAAGGCCGCCTTGCCCTTCGAGCCGATGGTGAGCGTCCACTCGATGGTGATCCACTTGTTGCGCAGCGGCGACAGATTGGTCGAGGCGATGTCCGGCGAGCCGGAGTTGGCGTACGCACGGGCCCGCAGCGTTTCCGTGCCGCCACTGCGGCCAAGGTCCAGGGTGATGTACGGACCGCCGTTGTCCGCCGGGGTCTTGGTCTGGAAGATGTGTGTGAACTTGCTGGTGCCGTGCAGCGAGGTGGGCATGAACATCTCATAGCTGATGGTCCATGTCTCACCGTCGCGCATCTTCAGGGTGGTGCCGTCCTGCACCATCCCCTTGGACTCGGTGCGCTGGCGGTCGCCGCCACCGGTGGTGTCCCGATCGTCCTTCCAGATGTTGAAGCGGTAGTGGTCACCGCCCTCGACGACCACATAGTCCCGGTCGGGGTGTGCGTTGCCCCGGTCGGCCTCGATGCCCTCGAACGCCTTGAGCCCGGCGCTGGACGGGTTCGGATGCCAGAGCAACTGCGCGGCCGCGGCCCGGGAGGCGGCGGAGGCCGGGGTGGCCCCCGAGGTCAGTTGCCCGAGCGCGATCGGTGTTCCGACGGCGGCCGCGGCCATCGAGCCGAGGACCCGGCGGCGGCTTAACGAGCGGGGAACGAGGGGTTCAGCCATGGTCGTTGACTTCCTTCCTGATCCGGTAAAGGAGTGGCGTGCTCATGGCGCACCACGCACATTGGACCGGACCAAATGGACCGTCAAGGCTCACGAGCCGTTCTTTACCTCAGAATGGAATTCACATAGATGAACCTCGATGCCCCTTTTTTGCTGCTTCGCAGGCTCTCTGGTCTCTGGTGATGGCTATTCATTCGCGATCCTGAACGCGTAGACACTGTCTACTCCGCTCTGGTAGACAGTGTCTATGCATGAGCGTGAGCAGGACTCGGGTCTCCGGTCCCGATTGGTGGACGTCGGAGTGGGGCTGGTGGAGGCGGAGGGGGCGCAGGCCCTTTCGCTGCGGGAGATCGCCCGTCGGGCCGGGGTGTCCCACGGGGCGCCGCGGCGCTACTTCCCGACGCATCTGGCCCTGCTGTCCGCCATCGCGCGACGCGGCTTCGAGAGCCTGGCCGACCAGGCCGGTGCGGCCATCGCCGCTCATGAGGGCGATCCGCGCGGGCAGTTGACGGCTCTGGCGCGGAGCTGTCTCGACTTCGCGCTGACCAACCGCGGCATGTTCGAGCTGATGTTCCGCCACGATCTTCTGGAGAGCAACCAGCTCGGCCTGCGGGAGACGAGCCTGCCGCTGTTCGCCGTCCTCGTCGACCTGGTGGCCAGGGTCCGGCCGGAATCCGGTGCGGAGCCACGGATCGTCGCGGGCGCGCTGTGGGCGAATCTGCACGGCATCGCCCAGCTGTGGGGCTGGGGCAGTCTTCAGCTCGCGGCGGGATTGGACGACGTCGAGCCGCTGCTGCGTGCCGCGCTCGACGCGCACCTCGGCCCGGAGGCCCGATGAGTGCCCCGCGCGCACGGCGCCTCACCCTCGCCGGCAGCGTCACCGGGGCCGTGATCGTCGCCCTCGACGGCACCGTGCTGACCGTCGCCCAGCCCCTTCTGCGGCGGGATCTGCATGCCACGTTCGCCCAGGTCCAGTGGACCAGTACCGGATATCTGATCGCCGTGGCGAGTCTGCTGGTGTTCGCGGGCCGCCTCGGTGACCGCTACGGCCATCGGCGTGTCTTCGCCATCGGGATGCTGGGTTTCGGCGCCGCCTCGGCCGGTATCGGGCTCGCGGGCGGCATCGGCTGGGTGATCGGGCTGCGGGTCGCCCAGGGGGTCTTCGGGGCGCTGCTGCAACCCGCCACCCTCGGGATGCTGCGCGCCGCGTATCCGCCCGACCGGCTCGGCAGGCCCCTCGCGGTGCGGACCGCCGCCATCGGGCTGGCGGCCGCGGCAGGTCCGCTGGTCGGCGGGGCGCTGACCACCCAACTGGGGTGGCGGGCGGTGTTCTTCCTCAATGTCGCACCCGCCCTGGCCATGGGCCTGGCCGCACTCGCCGTCCGGGCCCCGACGGCGCCCCGTGAGGCCGCCCGGCCACGGCTCGATCTGCCCGGTGCCGCTCTGCTCGCGGTGGCGCTGGCCGGGCTGGTGCATACGCTCGTCGGCGTCTGCGAAACCGGCTGGACGGTGGCGACCGCGTTCGGGCCGACGGCCGCCGTGGTGGCCGCAGGTGTCTTCGTATGGCATGAGCGCCGTACGGAACATCCGCTGGTGCCGCCGGGTCTGCTGCGGTCGGCCACCGCCGGCCCGGCGCTCGGTGTGCTGGTGTCCGCGTCGGCCGCACTGTTCGGGACGCTTTTCCTCGGCACCTACTATCTGCAGGACGTGCTCGCGCTGGATCCGCTCGCCAGCGGGCTGAGGGCGCTCCCGCTGGCGGTGATGATGGTGCTGGGCGCGCCGGTGGCAGCCCTGCTGATGCGCCGTCAAGGACCCCGCCGGACGACGGTGGCGGGGATGGTTCTGGTGGCGGCCGGTGTGCTGCTGATGTCCCGTCTCGGCCGGGACTCGGGCGCCGAGGCGATCGGCGGATGCTTTCTCGTGCTGGGCGCGGGTTTCGTCACCGTGATGGTCACCGCGACCACCGTCGTGGTGCGCGACGCGTCCGTGGACACCGCCGGGGTGGCGGGCGGGCTCCAGCAGACCGCCATGAACATCGGCCCCGCGCTGGGGGTCGCCGCCGCGACCACGCTGATGAGCGTGGCCGGGCCGGGCGCCGCCACCGGACGGCCGTCCGGCGACGGGCCGGGCTGGGCGCCCGACGCCTTCCTCTCGGCCATGGGGCCGGCGCTGACGGTCCTCGCGGCCGTGGCCGCCGCCGGTGCGCTGCCGGCCACCAGGCTGCCGGGGCGCGCGGCGGGGCCACCCGGGGGTCAGCCGGTGGAGGAACTCACGGACGGGCCCCCGAGGCCGGAGAACGCTTCCTCGATCTGATCGGGATCCTCCGCGGGCGGTATGGACGTACCCGGTGTACGGGCCGAGAAGCATGGTCGCCCGGTCGGCGGTGGACACCTTTCCGCGGGCACGAAGCCGCCACTTCCCGCGGGCATACGAAGCCGCCGCCACCGAGTACCCCTGACCCGAGGGCCGGGGACCGGTGGCGGCGGCTCGTCGGCGCTGCCGGCTCAGCTGAGGGCGACCAGCAGATCGCCGCCTTCCACCTGCTGGATCGCGCTGATGGCGATGCGCGACACGGTCCCGCTCTTCGGGGCCGCGATGGTGGCCTCCATCTTCATGGCCTCGATCGTCGCCAGGGTGGCACCGGCCTCCACCTGATCGCCCTCGGCCACCGCCAGCGTCACCACACCCGCGAAGGGCGCCGCCACATGGCCGGGGTTGCTCCGGTCGGCCTTCTCGGTGGCCGGTACGTCGGAGGCCGCCGAGTTGTCCCGCACCTGGACCGGGCGCAACTGGCCGTTCAGGGAGGCCATCACCGTGCGCATACCGCGCTCGTCGGCGTCGCCGATGGCCTCCAGCTCGATCAGCAGCCGGACCCCGGGCTCGAGGTCCACCGTGTACTCATGCCGCGGGCGCAGCCCGTAGAAGAAGTCCTTGCTGTCCAGCACGCTGGTGTCGCCGTGGGCCTGCCGATGTGCCTCGAACTCCTTGGTCGGGCCGGGGAACAGCAGCCGGTTCAGCGTCGCCCGCGGATCCTTCTCCAGTTGCTCCCGGTCCTCCGTGGACAGCTCCGCGGCCGTCGGCTTGGCGGCGGCGCGGCCCTCCAGCGCCTTGCCGCGGAACGGCTCGGGCCAGCCGCCCGGCGGATTGCCCAGCTCGCCGCGGAGGAACCCGATGACCGAGTCCGGGATGTCGTACCGGCCCGGATCCGCCTCGAAGTCCTCCGGCGACACCCCCGCCCCCACCAGGTGCAGCGCGAGATCGCCGACCACCTTCGACGACGGGGTCACCTTCACCAGGTGGCCCAGCATCCGGTCCGCGGCGGTGTACATCGCCTCGATGTCCTCGAAGCGGTCGCCGAGGCCGAGCGCGATGGCCTGGGTGCGCAGATTGGACAGCTGACCACCGGGGATCTCATGGTGGTACACCCGCCCGGTCGGCGAGGCGAGGCCCGCCTCGAACGGTGCGTAGATCTTGCGCACGGCCTCCCAGTACGGCTCCAGGCCGCCGATCGCCTCGAGGTCGAGCCCGGTCGGCCGGTCGGAGTGGTCGGTGGCGGCCACGATGGCCGACAGCGACGGCTGGGAGGTGGTGCCCGCCATGGAGGCCACCGCGCCGTCCACCGCGTCCGCACCGGCCTGGATCGCCGCGAGATAGGTGGCGAGCTGACCGCCGGCGGTGTCATGGGTGTGGATGTGCACCGGCAGGTCGAACTCCCTGCGCAGCGCGGAGACCAGCGTGGCCGCGGCCGGGGCGCGCAGCAGCCCCGCCATGTCCTTGATGGCCAGCACATGCGCGCCCGCGTCCACGATCTGCTCGGCGAGCCGCAGATAGTAGTCGAGGGTGTAGAGCCGCTCCGAGGGATCGGACAGGTCGGAGGTGTAGCAGAGCGCCACCTCGGCGATGGCCGAGCCCGTCTCCCGTACCGCGTCGATCGCGGGCCGCATCTGCCCGATGTCGTTCAGCGCGTCGAAGATGCGGAAGATGTCGATCCCGGTGGCCGTGGCCTCCTGTACGAAGGCGGTGGTCACCTCGGTCGGATACGGCGTGTAGCCCACGGTGTTGCGGCCGCGCAGCAGCATCTGCAGACAGATGTTGGGCACCGCCTCGCGCAGCTTGGCCAGCCGCTCCCACGGGTCCTCGGCGAGGAAGCGCAGCGCCACGTCGTAGGTGGCCCCGCCCCAGCACTCCAGCGACAGCAGCTGCGGCACGCTCCGCGCCACCACCGGGGCCACGGCCAGCAGGTCCCTGGTGCGGACCCGGGTGGCCAGCAGTGACTGGTGGGCGTCCCGGAAGGTGGTGTCGGTGACCCCGATGGTGGGCGACTCGCGCAGCCACCGTGCGAAACCCTCCGGGCCCAGCTCGGTGAGCCGCTGCTTGGAGCCGGCGGGCGGCTCGGTGTCCGGCATGGGGGGCAGCTTGGTGGTCGCGTTGATCAGATGGGGCCGCTCGCCGTGCGGCTTGTTCACCGTGACATCGGCGAGATAGGTGAGCAGCTTGGTACCGCGGTCGGCGGAGTGACGCGCGGTCAGCAGATGCGGCCGCTGCTCGATGAACGACGTGGTGACCTGCCCGGCCCGGAAGTCCGGATCGTCCAGCACCGCCTGGAGGAAGGGGATGTTCGTGGACACGCCGCGGATGCGGAACTCGGCCACCGCACGCCGCGCGCGGCCGATCGCGGTCGCGAAGTCCCGTCCCCGGCAGGTCAGCTTGACCAGCATCGAGTCGAAGTGGGCGCTGATCTCCGCACCGGAGTGGGTGGTGCCACCGTCCAGCCGGATGCCCGAGCCGCCCGGTGAGCGGTACGCGCTGATCATGCCGGTGTCCGGGCGGAAGCCGTTGGCCGGGTCCTCGGTGGTGATCCGGCACTGCAGCGCCGCACCCCGCACATACACGGTGTCCTGGGCGAGGCCGAGGTCGGCCAGCGTCTGGCCGGCGGCGATCCGCAGCTGCGACTGGACCAGATCGACATCGGTGATCTCCTCGGTCACCGTGTGCTCGACCTGGATCCGCGGATTCATCTCGATGAACACATGGCGGCCGTCGCGGTCGAGCAGGAACTCCACCGTGCCGGCGTTGCGATAGCCGATCTGCCGGGCGAACTTCACCGCGTCCTCGCAGATCCGCGCCCGCAGCTCCGGATCGAGGTTGGGCGCCGGCGCCAGTTCGATCACCTTCTGGTGGCGCCGCTGCACCGAGCAGTCGCGCTCGAACAGATGGATGACGTCGCCCTGCCCGTCGGCGAGGATCTGCACCTCGATATGGCGGGGCTCCACCACCGCCTTCTCCAGGAAGACCGTGGCATCGCCGAAGGCGGACTCGGCCTCCCGCGCCGCCGCCTCGATGGACTCACGCAGCGTCTCCCGGCTCTCGACCCTGCGCATCCCGCGCCCGCCACCACCGGCGACGGCCTTGACGAACACCGGGAAGCCGAGCTCGTCCGCGGCCCGGACCAGCTCGTCCACATCGGTCGACGGCTCGGAGGAGCCGAGCACCGGCACCCCGGCCGCGCGGGCGGCGGCCACCGCGCGCGCCTTGTTCCCGGTGAGCTCCAGGATCTGCGCGCTGGGCCCCACGAACGTGATCCCCGCCTCCTCGCACGCACGTGCGAGATCGGGGTTCTCGGACAGAAAGCCATACCCGGGATACACGGCGTCCGCGCCCGCACTGCGCGCCGCGCGGACGATCTCCTCGACGGAGAGATAGGCCCGCACCGGATGGCCCGGCTCACCGATCTCATACGCCTCATCGGCCTTGAGCCGATGCAGCGAGTTGCGGTCCTCATGCGGGAACACGGCTACGGTTCTCGCGCCCAGCTCATAGCCGGCGCGGAAGGCGCGAATGGCGATCTCTCCACGATTGGCGACCAGCACCTTGCGGAACATGCCCGATCCCTTCTACCTGCCCGGTACCTACAACACACGCTTGTCGGCGAACACTACTGCCGCGTACCACGCAGGACGCCCGGGGTGTGATCGAGTTCTCGTGGATGGCGTGCGGGATGGCACCCGGTCCTCGCCACCCATGGTCGCCGTAAACACGGAGAGTGGTCCCGCGGCCGCGCCGGGTGGTGCTGTATCCGGCCCCGGAACGCCGTTCCGAATACCGGGATCGAGAAGCGCGGATGCGACAGTAATTGGTAAATAACGAGAACACGCACAAGCCCTCCGATGCCGAAAATGACCGCCGAAAACGACCTTGTGTCATGCCATGGCGAGATCTGGTGATTCCGCTCATCATGCCGCCATGACAGCAAACCTGACGCGTCGTCATATTCTCGGTATGGCCGCCCTGCAGAGCGCGGCGGCCCTCGGACTCACCCGCATCGGCCTCGCCCCGGCGGCCGCCGCCGAGCGAGCCGAACACGTCCCCGCCGTCGTCGTCGGCTCGGGCTACGGCGCGGCCGTGGCCGCGCTCCGGCTCGGCGAGGCAGGCATCAGAACCCTCATCCTGGAGATGGGGCGGTTATGGGACACCCCTGGCCCCGACGGCCGGGTCCACTGCTCGATGACCGCCCCCGATCAGCGCTCCATGTGGTTCAAGACCAGAACCGAGGCGCCCCTGTCCACCTTCCTGTGGCTGGACGTCATCAACAAGGACATCACCCCCTACCCCGGCGTCCTGGACCGCGTCCGCTTCCCCGGCATGTCCGTCTACGTGGGCCGCGGGGTCGGCGGCGGCTCGCTGGTCAACGGCGGTATCGCGGTCACCCCGCCACGCTCGTACTTCCAGCAGATGCTGCCGCAGGTGGCCGCGGACCCGATGTACGACACCTACTTCCCGCTGGCCAACCGCATGCTCGGCGCCACCACCGTGCCCTCCGCGTGGTTCGAGGCCACGGAGTGGTACACCTACGCCCGCGTCGCCCGCGACCAGGCCGCCAGGGCGGGCCTGAAGACCGTCCTGATGCCCAACGTCTACGACTTCGACTACATGCGGCGCGAGGCCGACGGAACGGCGACCAAGTCCGCGCTCGCCCAGGAGGTCATCTACGGCAACAACTTCGGCAAGCGCAGCCTCGACAAGACCTATCTCGCGGCCGCGCTCGGCACCGGCCAGGTCACCCTGCACGCCCTCAGCCGCGTCAGAGCCCTGCGACGGGCGCCCGACGGCAGCTATGCCCTCACCGTGGAGCGCATCGACACCACCGGCACCGTCGTCTCCACCGACGAGATCACCTGCGGTTCGCTGTTCCTCGGCGCGGGCAGCCTCGGCACCACCGAACTCCTGCTGCGCGCCCGCGATACCGGCGCCCTGCCCGAGCTGAGCGCGGAGGTCGGCCGGGGCTGGGGCGGCAACGGCAATGTCATGCTCGGCCGCGCCAACCATGTGTGGCACCCGACCGGCGCCCGTCAGTCCACCATCCCGGTGCTGGCGATCGACGACTGGTCCAACACCGCCAACCCGGTCTTCGCCGAGATCGCCCCGCTGCCCGCCGGCCTCGAGACCTGGGTCAGCCTCTACCTCGCCATCACCCGCAACCCCGAGCGCGCCACCTTCACCTATGACGCGGCGAAGGACACGACCGTGCTCAACTGGACCCGCGCCCAGAGCGCGCCCTCGGTCGCCGCGGCCAAGGCGCTCTTCGACCGCGTCAACTCCGCCAACGCCACCATCTACCGCTATGACCTCTTCGGCGACACCCGGGCCTTCGCCGACGACTTCTGCTACCACCCGCTGGGCGGCTGTGTCCTGGGCCGGGCCACCGACGCGTACGGCCGGGTGACCGGCTACGACGGCCTCTATGTGACCGACGGATCCCTCATCCCCGGCTCCATCGGCGTCAACCCGTTCGTCACCATCACCGCCCTGGCCGAGCGCACCATGGCCCGGGTGCTGGCCGAGGACCGCGTCGGCGGCCGGTGACGCGCGGCCGATGAGCCGCCGCACACCGGCCGCCTGTCCAGCGGTCCACCGCGCCCGCGGGGTCAGCCCAGGGCCCGGTCCAGGTTGAACGCGGCGCTGATGAGCGCGAGATGGGTGAACGCCTGCGGGAAGTTGCCGATCTGCTCACCGGTGCGGCCGATCTCCTCCGCGTACAGCCCGACGTGGTTGGCGTAGGTGAGCATCTTCTCGAAGGCCAGCCGCGCATCGTCCACGCGTCCGGCCCGGGACAGCGCCTCGACGTACCAGAACGAGCAGATCGAGAAGGTGCCCTCCTCACCGCGCAGCCCGTCCGGGCTGACCGTGGGGTCGTAGCGGTAGACCAGCGAATCGGACACCAATTCCTCGCCCAGCGCGTCCAGCGTGGACAGCCATTTGGGGTCGGTGGGGGAGATGAACTTGGACAGCGGCATCATCAGCACCGAGGCGTCGAGCACCTCCTCGCCCTCGCGCTGGACGAAGGCCTGCCGTCGCGGCGACCAGCCGGTGCGCATGATCCGGCGGTAGATGTCATCGCGCGCCTTCGACCAGCGGGCCATGTCCGCGGGCAGGCCGCGGTGGCGGGCGATGCGCATCCCCCGCTCGATCGCGACCCAGCACATCAGCTGCGAGTACAGGAAGTACTGCGGTCCGGAGCGGGTCTCCCAGACGCTCATATCGGGCTGGTCCCAGTTGTCACAGACCCAGCCGACCGCGTCGCTGACGGTGTCCCAGTGGTCGCTGGCCAGCGGCTGCCCCCACTTGTCATAGAGATAGAGGGAGTCCACCAGCGCTCCGTAGATGTCCAGCTGGAGCTGGTGGACCGCGGCGTTGCCGACCCGGACCGGGGCGGAGCCCTGATGGCCCTCCAGATGGGGGAGGATCTGCTCGGGGATCTCGCTGCGGCCGTCGATGCCGTACATGATCTGCATCGGGCCGCCGGGGCCGCTGTCGAAGGTGATGTCCTCGGACAGGAACCGCACGAACGCCTCTGCCTCTTGGGTGAAGCCCAGCCTCAGCAGCGCGTAGATGCAGAACGCGGCGTCGCGGACCCACACATAGCGGTAGTCCCAGTTGCGCTCGCCGCCGATCTGCTCGGGCAGGCTGGTCGTCGGGGCCGCCACGATGGCGCCGGTCGGCGCGTAGGTGAGCAGCTTGAGGGTGAGCGCCGAGCGGTGCACCATCTCCCGCCACCGCCCGCGGTAGCGGGACTGCGAGAGCCAGCGGCGCCAGTAGCGCACGGTGGCGTCGAACAACTCCTCCGCCTCCCCCTGCGGGCAGTGCCGCGGCTGCACCGTGCCGCCGATCCGGTCGAGCGCGAAGACCGCGGCCTCGCCCTCGACCAGCTTGAACGTGGAGACCGCATCGGCCCCGTCGGTCTCCACGGTGACGCTGGACGTCAGCGCCAGCGACAGCTCCGGGGACTCGAAGATCGTGAGCCCCTCCTCGGCGCGCACCGTATGCGACTGCCGGGCGTAGTCGAACCGGGGCGCCACCCGTGCGGTGAAGGGCAGCGATCCGCGCACGCACAGCACCCGGCGGATCAGCCGGTGCCGGTCCGCCTCGCGTGAGTCGTCCACGATCGGCATGAAGTCCTGGACCTCGGCGACCCCGTCGTCCGCGAAGAAGCGGGTGATGAGGATGTTGGTGTCGGGGAAGTAGAACTGCTTCGTCCGGGCGGGCACCTCCGGCGTGAGCCGGAACGAACCACCGCGGTCGGCGTCCAGGATCGACGCGAACACACTGGGCGCGTCGAACCGGACCGGGCAGTACCAGTCGATGGTGCCGCTGGTATCGACGAGCGCGGCGGTGCGCAGATCGCCGATCAGACCGTGTTCGGCGATCGGCACATAGCGGGACGCGTCCGTGGGGTGGCGGACGCTGTCGGCGACGGTCATCGGAACCTCCCGCACTGAGGGAGGGGCGGAAACCCTGGGTAACGCGGACTCTCGCTTCAGCATACGACCGGCGGGCCGGCCCGGCCCGGTGCCGGATCATTGCGTAGCCGGCCGTCACGGTCTGTGCGCGGGGGCGCTCGTGGGCGCCCCGGGCCGGCGCGTACGGGGACGGAACCGCCCTCCCGCACCGGCCCGGTGATCACTCGCGCCGCCTCCGGAGGCACGGTGCTGCGGGCCCGGTCGTCACCGGTGGGCGGCGCCGGGTGCCGCCAGCCAGGACGCGACCGCCGCCGCGATGGGCTGACCGGTCTCCAGCTCGACAAAGCCGAATTGGCCACCCTGGTTGCACTCCAGGAACCACCAAAGACCATCGGCGTCCTCGGCGAAGTCGAAGGCCCCGTAGGCGAGACCGGTGAGCGTCATGTACTCATGAACGGCGCGCGCGATTCTGGCGGGCACATCCACGGCTTCCCAGGTGTGTCCATGACATCCATAGCGCCCGTCCACCTGCCCCGAGGCGGCGGTCTTGCGCGCGGCGAATAACTCGCTGCCGACGCAGAACAGCCGGATGTCGGCCGCTTTGGGAATGTACCGCTGAAGAAGGGTCGCCCCGGCCGCGACATCGGAGAAATCCGTGTCCGGTCCGATACGGGTAGTAGGCAGTGCGACCGGCGGATCGGCGGTCGGTGGACCGGACGCGGATTTCACCACGATGTCCGTGCACTGGACCGCGAAATCGCGCGCCGCGCGTGGATAGGTGGTGACCAGAGTCGAGGGCACGGCGAAACCGCTGTGCTGGGCGACCCGCAACTGGAACGGTTTGTGCCGGGCCGGTTCGGCGGCCGCCGGATGGTTCATCCAGCGGGCCGTTGTCGCGTAGAGCATCCCGTAGAGCGCCTGTCCGCACTCGGCCGTCAGCCACTCCGATGGATTCGCCGCGTGGGCCGCGGGCCGCCCCGGCCTGCGCACCCAGATGGACCGCACACCGTGGATGCTGACGAGGCGTCCCTCGGTCGACAGATATCCCGTGAAGTCGCCGCGATCGAATTCGACCGACAGCCCGGCCTGATCCGGAAGGTCCGCCGGATCGAAACGCACCAGAGGGACGCCTTGTTCGCGCAGCTCTGCCACCACCAAGTCGGCCGTGACATCCTGGCGACAGGTCAGGATGAGTACCGTCATCGACGTATGCGCAGGTCAGTCGTCGAAGTGCGTCTTCGAACCAGCTGTGGACGTGGTTGTGCCGGTGGCCAGCAGCACCGCCCGGTCGGCGATGGCCGGACGGCCGTCGGAGAGGACATTCAACTGCAGGGCGGCGTTATAGGCGTAGGGAACAGTGCCCGACGACCGCTCGGCAGGGATTGCGTGCTTCAGTACGAAGGGCTGCATGAGTGACCTCTTGGTGCTCCATGTATTCGTCTATCCACCACGCAACAGTACGTACTAAAAGTCTACGGCACTCCCTGGCAACGATTTTGTCCTCTGCGTCGCGATATGAAGTGTGTCACAGGATCCCAGCGGAACCTCAAGGCCCGATTGAACGTCAACATATGCCTCAGGTATTGCGTCACCGAATAGTCGGCCACCGCGACGGGAGCACCAGCTGAGGAACGGCGGGTCAGGGCGTCCGCGCGTCCTCGCGATGGGTCACGCGGATCTTCGACTGGCCGTGCGGCAGCTCCTCCCAGTCCGCCATGAACCGGGCCGCCAGACCGTGTTTCTCCGCCAGCGCGATGAGCGTCTCGGTGCGGTAGTAGAAGTCCTCCCGCAGCACCTGGTGTTCGACACCCTCGGTGCGGTCGAAGGTGAAGTCGAACCAGCCGCCGGGTGCCATGACGCGGCCGACATGGGCCAGGCACTCCTCGATGACGGGCAGTGGGGAGTGCGAGAAGACACTGTGCGCGTGCACCACGTCGAAGTGGGCGTCGGGCAGGAAACGCAGCGTCAGATCGCGGACCGGGGTGAGGGTGGGACGGCGGCCCTGCAGCCCCTCGCGCACCAGCGTGTCCTGCGCGGCCGCGAGGATCTCGGGCGAGATGTCGACCCCGTAGTAGTGGCCCGGCTCCAGATGGCTGATGAACCGCCAGCCCGCCCGCAGATTGCCGCAGCCGATCTCCAGCATCCGGTGTTCCGGCCGCAGACCGTGGTCGAGCAGATAGTCGAACTGCATCGCGCCCAGCGCCAGCCACCGCTCATGGCTGCGGCTGCCGACCGCCGCTTCCGGGCTGGTGCGGGTGTCGGACCGCATCACCGCGCGGTAGTACGCGACGTGGTCCGGGTAGCGGTAGCGCAGCCAGGCGTCCCGGGTGGCGCGGACCAGATGGCGCGGCACCCGCTGCGGGTGGCGCAGCGCGTAGGACACCCGGTGACCGAGGGCGGAGCGGTTGACGGTGAGCTTCTTGGCGGGCATGTGGACTCTCTCGTGATCGTCGTACGGACGCGGCGGACCATGCGTTCCCGCGTCGCTGTTGTCGGTACCAGCCTCGGCGCCGTGGCGACGGCGGGGATCGGCGGAGCGGTCCCGGTCCCAAGGCGGTCCGGGTGATCGCCGTGTCAACCGATCGGATGATGCGGCGTCCGGTGCGGCGGGTTAGGACTGGCTGAGGGAGTGAACCCAGAAGAGCCGGAGACGTCCGGAGCGAACGGAAGAGGTCCGGAGTGGAACCGGGAGAGCGGGGAGGGGCCGGGGTGCGGTCGGCGGTCAGGGCGGTCAGGGCGGTCGGGCGGTCGGGGCGGTCAGGGTGGGCGCCGTGGTCGGCCGTGTGGTCGGCATGGTCCGGGCGGTCCGGGACCGACGGGGTGGACGATCCGGACGAGCGGTGGCTGACGGCGGTCCTGCACATCGCGTTCTTCCTGCTGCTGGGCGCCTCGCTGGTCCGCTATCTGATCCGGGACACCGGCACCCCGCCCAACGGCTGGGTCGTCGCCCTCTTCGTGGCCTTCGGCGCGCTCTATCTGCCCGGCCGGTGGCCGGCGCCCGCGCCGAGCCCCGGCGGCCGGCCCTCCGGCCGCTATCTGGTCTGGCTGACGGCGGTGCTGGCTGCCTGGGTCGCGCTGCTGGTCCTCGCGCCGAGCGCCGCATGGTGCGCCATGCCGCTGTTCTTCACCGGTCTGCACACGCTGCCCACCCGGTTCGCGGTGCCCTTGGCCGCCGTGCTCACCGCACTCGTCGTCGCCTCGAAACTGCGGTTCATGCACGACGGCTTCGACCCCAACGCGCTGATCGCGCCGCCCGCCATCGCCGCCGTGGCCGCCGCCGTCCTCATCCATCTGCGGCGCCAGTCGGCGCGGCAGCGGGTGCTGATCGACGATCTGGTCCGCACCCGCCGCGATCTGGCCGCGACCGAGCGGCGGGCGGGGATCCTGGCCGAGCGCCAGCGGCTGTCCTCGGAGATCCACGACACCCTCGCCCAGGGCCTGTCCAGCCAGCGGATGCTGCTGCAGGCCGCCGACCGCACCTGGGAGACGGACCCGGAGGCGGCCCGGGGCCATATGCGCGACGCGGCGGAGATCGTCTCCCACAGCCTTGCCGAGGCCCGCCGGTTCGTCCAGGACCTGGCCCCGGCCGACCTCGCCGAGCGCTCCCTGGCCCAGGCGCTCGGCGCGCTCGCCGAGCGGGAGAGCGGCGCGGGGCAGACGGTGGACTTCCACCTCGACGGACCCCTCGGGCCGCTGCCCGAGCGAGTGGAGGCGGCGCTGCTGCGCATCGCCCAGGGCGCGCTGGCCAATGTGCGGGAGCACGCCGGGGCGAGCCGGGCCGCGCTCACCCTGACCTGCATGGGCGACCAGATCTGTCTGGACATCGCCGATGACGGCCGCGGCTTCGGCACCGACACCGTCCCCGCTCCCGGTGCCGACCGGTCGCGCGGACACGGGCTGCCGGCGATGCGGGTCCGCGTACGGCAGCTGGGCGGCACGCTCACCGTCGAGTCCGCACCGGGCGAGGGGACGGTCGTCTCGGCCGCGATCCCCGTCGAGCCCCTTACCGCCCCCGTCCCCGACCGTCCCGTGGAGGCCACGGCATGAGCTCGACCCCGTCCCCGTCGTCAGGCCCTGCCCCGAGCGCGGATGCGGCCGCGGGACCGATCCCGCCCGCCCCCGCCATCCGGCTGCTGCTCTGCGACGACCACGCCGTGGTGCGGGCCGGGCTGCGGGCGCTGCTGGCCAGCACCGACGGCATCGAGGTGGTCGGCGAGGCGGGCGGCGGCGAGGAGGCCCTCGCCATGGCCGCCCGGCTCCGGCCCGATGTGGTGCTGATGGATCTGCAGCTCGGGGAGGGCATGGACGGGGTGACCGCCACCCGGCGGCTGGTCTCCGGCGACCCGCCCGCGCCCCGCGTCCTGGTGCTCACCATGTTCGACACCGACGCCGACATCACCCGTGCCATCGAGGCCGGGGCCACCGGCTATCTGCTCAAGGCCGAGCGGCCGGAGGAGCTGTTCGCGGCGATCCGGAACGCCGCCTCCGGCCGTACCGCGCTGTCCGCCCCGGTCGCCGACCGGGTGCTGGCCCGGATGCGCAGCCCGCGCCCCGGGCTGTCCGAGCGGGAGCGCGACATCCTCCGGCAACTGGCCCGCGGCCTGGGCAACCGGGAGATCGCCCGGGCCCTTTTCATCAGCGAGGCCACCGTCAAGACCCATCTGGGCCGGATCTACGGGAAATTGGGGGTCGAGACGCGGGCCGGGGCGGTGGCGGTGGCCACCGAGCGGCGGTTGCTGCCCTGACGGCGTCGGCGTCAGACCGCCGAACGGTCCGGCAGCGTCAGCCGGTCCTGGTCGGGCAGGACGAGCGTCCGCGTGGGCAGCGGGATCTCGATGCCCTCGGCGCGGAACCGGCGGTGCAGCTCCTTCATGAACTCATGCTTGATGAGGTACTGGTCGCTGAACTCCAGGGCCCGCAGAAACACCGAGAAGTCGATGCCGGACTCTCCGAAGGTGTGGAAGCGCACGCTCGTCTCGTGGTCGACGACCCCGCCCTCGACGCCGGACATGACCTTCCCGGCGACCTCGATCGTCACCCGCTCGACGTGGTCCAGATCGCTTCCGTAGCCGACCCTCGCCTGGACCATGACCGACATCTGCTGCTCGGGCTGGTGAAAGTTGGTCATGATGGTGTTGCCCAGCTTGGCGTTCGGGATGATGACGAGGTTGTCCGACAGTTGCCGCACCGCCGTGTTGCGCCAGTTGATGTCGACCACATAGCCCTCCTCCCCGCTGCTGAGCCGGATGTAGTGGCCGGGCTGCACCGTCTTGGAGGCCAGGATGTGCACCCCCGCGAAGAGATTGGCCAGGGTGTCCTGCAGCGCCAGGGCGACCGCCAGACCGCCCACGCCCAGGGCGGTGAGCAGTGGTGCGATCGAGACGCCCAGCGTCTCCAGCAGGATCAGCACGCCCATCGCCAGCACCGCGATCCGCGTGATGTTCACGAAGATGGTGGCCGTGCCCGCCACCCCGGAGCGGGACAGCGCGAGCGAGCGCACCATACCGGCCACCACCCGCGCCGCGGTGACCGTGCTCACCAGGATCAGCACGGCCTTCAGCGTCTGATTGACGTCATGGCCGACCGTGGGGGTCAGCGGCAGCGCGGCGGCCGCGGCGGCGACACCGGCGGCCATCGACGCCCACGGCGCCAGTGTGCGCAGGGTGTCGACGATGATGTCGTCGCCGCTCCACCGGGTGGAACGGGCCCGCTCGCCCAGCCAGCGCAGCGCCACGCGCAACAGCACACCACCGGCCGCGCCGCAGACCAGCGCCGCCCCGACGATGATGACATCGTGCAACGTCAGGCCCCGGTTCATCGGCCACCTCCCGCTATGCCGGAAAGCGCGTCAGAACCGGCCGTGCGGCCACCGGTCGTCGGTGCGGCCCCCGGTCTGGAGTTCTGTGGGATCACGTTGTCACCTGCTCGTGCCTGGGTTGTACGGGCTGCGCCGGGCGTACAGGTGTACGGCTCCGGCGTGAGGTGCCATCCTGCCGCATGCGATCAGGGCCGGATGACGGGATGCCCCGCTACCGCACGTAACCCGCCAGGAAGGCGACGGCGCGCCACCGCGTTTGACGGACAGGTGATGTGTGGTGGAATCGGGTCGTATGGACAGCCGCAAGGACGTGGACAGGGGATGGCCGTTCCTCGCGGCCGCCTACGCCTTCGTGGTCACGATGTGCGGTACGACGCTGCCCACCCCGCTCTACTCGCTCTACCAGCGGGAGTTCGGCTTCTCCTCGTTCATGGTCACGGTGATCTTCGCGGTGTACGCGGCGGGGGTCATCGTCGCGCTGCTGCTGCTCGGGCGCATGTCCGACTTCATCGGGCGACGGCCCGTCCTGCTGGCAGCGCTGGCGCTGTCGGCCCTGAGCGCGGTGTGTTTCCTCCTCGCCGGCGGACTGCCGGAGCTGTTCACCGGCCGCACCCTGTCGGGGCTGTCCGCCGGTCTGGCCACCGGCACCGCCACCGTGATGGTGATCGAGCTGGCCCCCGAGCGCCGGCGCCGCGCCGCCACCCTGCTCGCGACCGGGGCCAATCTGGGCGGTCTCGGGGTCGGCCCGTTGCTGGCGGGTGTGCTGGCGCAATACGCCCCGGCGCCGCTGAAGCTGGTGTTCGTGGTGGACCTGGTGCTGGTGGCGGTGGCCGCCGCCGTGGTGCTCGCCCTCCCGGAGACCGTACGGACCCGGGGCCGCCCGCCGCTGAGGCCGCAGCGGCTGCGGGTGCCCAAGGAGATGCGCGCGACATTCGCCGCCGCGGCCATGGCCGGCTTCGCGGGCTTCGCCACGCTGGGCCTGTTCACCTCGGTGTCGCCCACGTTCCTGAGCGAGGTGGAGGGGGAGAGCAATCTCGCGGTGGCCGGTGCCGTGGTGTTCTCCGTGTTCGCCGCCTCCGTCGCGGGGCAGGCGCTGGGGCGGCGGCTGGGCCCCGGGCGGTCGCTGCCCGGCGGGTGCGCGATGCTGGTGGCCGGTATGGCGGTCATCGCGGTCTCGCTGGCGATCGCGTCGCTGGCGCTGCTGGTATTGGGCGCCGTGATCGCGGGGACGGGCCAGGGGCTGTCGTTCCTGGCCGCCGTACGGGTGGTGACGGAGCGCAGCCCGGCCGACCGGCGCGCCGAGGTCACCTCCGCCCTGTTCGTGCTGATGTATCTGGCGATCTCGATTCCGGTGATCGGCGTGGGGGCGCTGTCGCTCGCGGTCGGACTGCGCTCCGCCGGGCTCATCTTCACGGGCTGTGTGGCCCTGCTGGCCGCGGCCGCGCTGCTGCGGCTGCGGGGGATCTCCGCGAAGGCATCCGACCGCTAGGGTCTGGCTGCCCGGTGGCGGGCGATGTTCGACCAAGCCATGGCCCGGATCGGGGGGGCCGGTTCGCTCGGGTGGAACCGAGGGCGACCGCCCGCGCCATTCTGCTCGGACCGCTGTCGAGTGTCGGGCGGAAGACTGCCGGCGGCCGGCCGAACGGGCTGGCCTGGCGCGGCCCGGGCCGATGCAGCGCCTGCTGCGCTACGCTCGCTGGACGCCGAGGCCGGCGCGGGGCCGAAGGCTGCCGTCCTCGCTCCGACTCAGGTCACCGGATTCCGGTGGCTCTGTTCACCATGCGCCGATGACCGGCGCGTCGGGTCCGTGCTGCCGCCAGCCCTCATTGAGGCGCGCGAGCCGATCCGCGGCGGCGATGCCACGCAGGGACGCGACCTTGCCGTCGCTGACTTCGAACGCCACGGCACCCACGACCCGGTCCTCGACCACGGCGATGACGGCCGGGGAACCGTTGACCAGCGCGATGTGGAACGCGGGGGAGCCGCCGGCCAGCCGCCGCTTCGCCGGCGTGGGCTTGAAACCGGCCCGCACGTAGGAGGCGACGCGCTCGCGCGTCGTGTACCGCAGCAGCCGCCTGGCCAGTCCGGCGCCGTCCGAGACCGCCATCACATCGTCGGTGAGCAGCGCCACCAGCCGTTCGATGCGCCCCGACGTGGCGGCGGCGAGGAACTCCTCGACGACCCGGCGCGCGGACGCGGGGTCCACCTCGCCGCCGCCGCGGCGCTCGGCGGCGACCCGGCGTCGGGCCCGGTGGACATGCTGCTGGCTCGCGGACTCGGTGATGTCGAGGATTCCGGCGATCTCGGCGTGGCTGTACGAGAAGGCCTCGCGAAGGACGTACACGGCCCGCTCGACCGGCGAGAGGCGCTCCATGAGGGTCAGTACGGCCAAGGACACCGATTCGCGCTGCTCGAAAGTATCGGCAGGGCCGAGCATCGGGTCGCCCTCGAGGAGTGGTTCGGGCAGCCAGTCTCCGACAGCGCGCTCATGGCGCGACTGCGCCGAGCGGAGCCGGTCGAGGCAGAGATTGGTGACGACCTTGGTCAGCCACGCCTCCGGCACCTCCACCCGTTCCCGGTCCGCGGCCTGCCAGCGCAGGAACGCCTCCTGCACGGCGTCCTCGGCGTCGGCCGCCGAGCCGAGCAGGCGGTACGCCAGTGAGGCCAGCCGGCCCCGGCCGGCCTCGAACCGATCGATGGCTGCGCTGTCCATGCGCAGCAGCCTATGCGGTGGCCCTCACACCGACCTGGTCAGGCGCGGTGGCCAGGCGGCGCTTGCGCTTCGGCATGCCGAAGGTCGGGTGGGCGATGCCCCACCCGGCTCCCTTGAGCACGCCCGACTTGAGCCGCGCGGCGGTCCGGCCGCCCAGGTACCAGGACCTCGGTCGGACGTCCCCGTCCACCATCTGGAAGATCGCGTCCCGCCGCCCGAGGCTGATGTGGTTGCCGTGGTACTTCAGCCCGGTGGCCGGGATCTCGCCGCCCGTCAGACGCGCGATGATCGCGGCGGTCGCCTGCATGTTGGTGTAGCCGGCCGAGGCGCAGGACATCGGTAGCGGCCGGCCGTTCTCGCCGATCGCGTAGGCGCTGTCACCGGCGGCGTAGACGTCCGGGTGCGAGACCGAGCGCATGGTGCGGTCGACGACGATCTGGCCGGTCGCGGCGACCTCCAGGCCGCCGGCGGCCGCGATGGGGTGCACGGCGAACCCGGCCGACCACACCGTCACGTCGGCCGGGATGGACGTACCGTCGGCGGCGATCGCCCGTGTCGGCTCGACAGCTTCGACGCCGCTGTGCTCGTGGACGGTGATGCCGAGCCGTTCGAAGGCTTGGCGCAGGTGACGGCGGGCCTTCGGGGAGAGCCAGGCGCCCAGCTCGCCGCGGGCGGCGAGCGCGACCGAGAGGTCGGGCCGGGACTCGGCCAACTCGGTGGCGGTCTCGATACCCGTCAGCCCCTCACCGACGACCAGCACGGTGCCGCCTTCGCCCAGGCCGGCCAGGCGCTCGCGCAGACGCAGCGCCGAGGTCCGGCCGGTCACATCGAAGGAGTACTCGGCCGCGCCGGGGACGCCATGGTGGGCTACGGAGCTGCCGAGCGTGTAGAGAAGCGTGTCGTACGCGAGCTCGCCGTCGCCGTCCTCGCCGGTCACGGCGACGGTCCTGCGCTCGGGGTCCACGCCGGTGACGCGCGCCAGGCGCAACCGCACGCCGGTGCCCGCGAATACGTCGGAGAGCCCCCGGAACGGGATGTCTTGGCCGGTCGCGAGCTGGTGGAGCCGCATCCGCTCAACGAAGTCGGGCGCGGCGTTGACCACGGTGATCTCGGTGTCGGCTGGGGAGAGCCGGCGGGCCAGATTTCCGGCGGCGAAGGCCCCGGCGTATCCGGCGCCGAGGACGACGATGCGGTGCTTCATGGCGTTGCTCCTGTCTCGTTCGCGTGCCCCTTGAACGAGACGGCGACCCGATTGCTGACAGAAGCCGGGTGTGACGTGGGTCACTTAATCACTAAGAGGGGGGTGCGGTGCCGGACTCGGCCTCTTTCCGTCTGCGTTCCGCCTGCTCGCGGCGCAGCCTCTCCCGTTTGCCGTAGGCGGCGCGGCGGACCGCTTCGTCGCTTTCGAACTCCGAGCCGAGCGCTCCGCCGACGATGGCCGCCGAGCTCGCCAGCCAGGCCAGGCGCGCGTAGTCGCCGGTTCCCACCGGGCGCTTCAGCTGATTGGCCAGTACTCCGCTCTCGATGAGGAACGATGCCACCGCGAAGTCCACGACGAAGAGCCCGAGGAGGCCGCCCAGGACGCCCAGGGACAGGGTCACCACCGTGGAGGCGTTGTACAGCGCGGCCTTCTCCCGGTCCTGGGGGGGATGGGGAGTCGGGGCGTTCCCACAGATGCCGGTGGACGATGAGCCAGGCCACCATGGTCGCCGTGGAGAAGACCGACACCACCGCGAGCCGCTCGGCCGCGATCGCGGTGGACACGTTCCACAGGGTTGCGTTGACGAGGACGACGGCGCTGGTGGCCAGGGCGGCGGCGAGGGCCTTCGCCAGAGCGGGGATCAGCCGCCAGGGGGTGTTGGCCCGCACGATGCCCAGCAGCAGGCGCAGCCGCCCCCGCGCGGCGGATCCCACGATCCGTAGATCGATGAGGTCCTCGTCCGCCGCCGCGCGCTTCAGCGGGGCGGTCCGCTGCGGGACCACGGGGCCCGTATCCGCCCACATCAGATCCCTCACCAGCCGGACGATCGAGCGGCGCAGCCGCCGTCGCAGGAAGATCCCGCCGAGCGCGGGCATGGACACCAGGGCCACCCGGTCCGCTGTGTCCGCATCGACCGCCAGTGGCCTGCCGTCGCCGTACAGGGGGAGGTCGGTGAGGCAGATGGCGATGTCCCAGGAATCGCGGATCTTCCGCTCCCGCGTCACATCGAGGATGCTCGCGCTGTCGAGCAGGGCGGCGGGCGTGGGATCGCGGACGACCTGCACGGACCACATGACGTTCGGGTCGATCTGCTCGGAGAGCAGTCCGGGCAGGTCCTCGGCCAGATCCTCCGCCAGCTCCGCGGGGGCGTCCGGATCGGCGACGAGGCCCACCGTCACCTGCGGTGGCGGCTTATCCCCGGCGTCGTGAGTTGGCTGGCTCACCCGTCCCGCCTTCCGCGATGTCATGGCCCGGCCCGCGCCGCCTCACGGTAACGGGACGTCCCCGCGGTGGCGCGGCGACACGGCGCTTCTCCCACGGTTCGGCGCACCATTCGATCCGCCCCAGGGGGAGCGGATCGGCGGCATCCGGCGCGGCCGCCCCGCGTCACAGCTCCAGGACGGTCCGCACCGGCAGATGGTCGCTGGGGTACTGGCCGTCCCCGGAGTAGGTGTCGATGACGGCCTGGAGGGTGCGCACACCGGGTGAGGTCAGGATCCAGTCGATCCGGTCGCCGTCCGGGACCAGCGGACCGAAGCCGTGGAACGTCCCGTACAGCGGGCCGCGCCGCTCGGCGGTGTCCCACGAGTCCACCAGCGTGCCGCCGTTCAGCATGGCCTCGTAGACCGGGTTGCCATGGGCCGCCACATTGAAGTCGCCGGTGACGATGCGGGGGAGCGCGGAGTCCAGAGCGCCGAGCCGCTCGGTGATCAGGGCGGCGGCGCGCTCACGGGCGTTCTGGCTGCGGTGGTCCAGATGGGTGTTGAGGGCGTAGAACTCCTTGCCGGTCCGCAGGTCGTGGAAGCGCACCCAGGTCACCATCCGGACCACGGCCCCACCCCACGTGTTGGAGCCGATCACGTTCGGGGTGTCGGACAGCCAGAAGTGGTCGTACTCCACGGGCTCGAGCCGCCCGGTGTCGTAGAAGACGGCCATGAACTCGTCGCGGCTGCCCCCCATCCGCCCGGTGCCGATCCACGCGTAGCGCTGTCCGAGGTCGTGGGCGATGTCGCGCAGCTGGCCGTACAGCCCCTCCTGCGTGCCCAGCAGATGGGGCCGGGCCCGGCGCAGCAGCTCCCGCATGACCGGGCGGCGCCGGCCCCAGGAGTTGGGCTCGCTGTCCCCGGCGTAGCGCAGATTGAAGGTCATGGCGGCCAGCCGAGGCCCGTCGGCGGGGGCGACCGGGGCGGCGGTGACCGCCGTGGCCACGTACTGCGGCTGGGAGGCGAGCGGAAGCGCGGCGGCCGCCGCGGCCGCGACACGCATACCGTGACGGCGGCTGAACACAGGTGCGGGCATGGCTCCTCCAAGGTCTTGAAGGTGCGGTGACGGACCCAGTGTCGGACCCCGCGGTGTGGGGGGTGTGTCCTGCGGTGGCCGTCCGGTGGAACGTACGGTCACGCGGAGCCGACCTCAAGAACGCGGGCGGACTCCACCCGTGGCGGCGGACCCCATCCGTGACGGAAGTGGCCGGGGATGCGCGAGGGCGGCGATGGGTAGACAACGGCGGTAGTTGTCGAGACGGAAGGGGCACCTGGGGTGAGGTTACAGCCGCTGACCTTCGTCGTGGGGACCGGACGCTGCGGTTCCACTGCTCTGTCGCGTGTTCTGCGGCTGCACCCGGATCTGCTCAGCGTGAGCGAGCTGATCGCCGCACTGGAGCCGGACGCGCTTCCCGAGGCACCGCTGACCGGGGCGGAGTTCTGGCGGATCCTCGCCACCCCGCGGTCGTTCGCCAACCGCGTCATCCGCGATGGCATCCCGCTGCCGGAGTACCGGTATCCGCATGTCAAGGGGCGGTTCTCGGTGGCCGGCGGTGGCATTCCGGCCCTGTGCATGATGACGCTGCCTCATCTCACCGACGACCCCGACGCGCTGTTCGACGCGCTGGAGCCGGAGCTGTCCCGGCGGCCCGCCGCGCCGGTGGCCGATCACTACCGGGCGCTGTTCGGCCTGCTGGGGGAGCGGTTCGGCGGGCGGGCCGTGGTGGAGCGCTCCGGCTACTCGCTGCGGTCGGTGCCCCGGCTGCGGGAGGCCTTTCCCGAGGCCCGGTTCGTCCACCTGCACCGGGACGGCGCCGACTGCGCGCTCTCCATGAGCCGCCACCCCGGATTCCGGCTGATCCAGCTGATGGCGGAGCGCGCCGAGACCACCGAGGACCTTCCGGCCGGTCTCGCGGCGCTGCTCAGCGACGATGACGCCGATCTGCGTCCGCTGTACGAACGGTCCGTAGCCATCGCCGAGTTCGGCCGGCTGTGGTCGCACACGATCGTGGAGGGGCTGGCGCATCTGTCCCGGCTGCCCGCCGCGATCCGGATGTCCCTGTCGTACGAGAGCCTGCTCGACGCGCCCGAGCGCGAGCTCACCCGGCTGGCCCGCCATCTCGGTGTGGACCCCCTCCCGGAGTGGCTGGCGGCCGGAAGCGCCCTGCTCGACGGCGACCGCCGGGGCACGGCCGCCGCGACCCTGCCACCCGCCGAACTGGCCGCCCTCCGCGAGAGCTGCTCCCCCGGCGCCCGGGCCCTGAGCCTGGCCGGTGCCGGATGAGACAGCTGCTCCGGTGTGCGGATGAGCTAGCTCAGGTGCGCGCATGGGCTAGCTCCGGCGTGCGCAGGGGCTGAGCAGGTCAGAGGAAGTCCGCTACGGTTCGGGCAGCGCCCCGAAGGGGCGCGGGGAACTGCGCGACCAGCCACGACGGCGCCGCAGTCGGCCGACGACGAGGCGTCGCGACACTTCCAGCGGAGCGCTGAGCTCCGGCGTCAGGCCGTCGCCGCTTCGGTGACCTCCCCCGACTGCTCGACGGCCACCGCCCGCAACGCCTCCAGCAGGGCGGCCACCGCGGGCACCCGCGCCGCCTCCGGCCGCAGCAGCGCGCAGACATGGCGCCGGGGCCAGTCGTCCAGCGGGCGCGGCTCGACCCGCGGATCGGGCCGGGGGAGCAGACCGAGGCCGTCCATCAGCGCGATGCCCACCCCGTCGCCCACCAGGCCCAGGGTCGTCGCCTGGTCATCGGTCGTGGTCACCACCCGGGGCTCGAACCCCGCGTCAGCGCAGCGCCGCAGCAGCCGCCCGCGGTCCCGCTCCAGGATCCACCGCTCCCGCGCCAGATCGGCGAGTCCGACGCTGCGCCGCCCCGCGAGCTCATGGCCCCGAGGCAGCAGCACATGGCGGCGGTCGACCAGCAGCGGGACCCGGCGCAGCGGGGTGTTCGCGGTCCCCGAGGCGTCGCCCGTCTCATCGTCGGCGACGATCGCCAGATCGGTCTCGCCCGCGTCCAGCAGCCGGTACGCGTCATGGGAGTCGGTCTGGCCCAGCTCCACCTCCACCTCGATGCGCGAGGCGCCCAGTCTCGCCAGCGCCGCGGGCAGCACGGCGACACAGACGCTCTGCACCGAGGACATCCGCACCCGGCCACGGGTGCGCGCGGCGAGCGCCTCGAACTCGTTCTCCACATCCCGCAGCCCGGCCAGCACATCCTGGGCGCGCTCGGCGAGTCTGTGGCCCGCCGGCGTGAGCCGTACCCCCCGCCCCGCCTTGACCGTGAGCGGCACGCCCACGGCACGTTCCAGCGCGCGCATGTGATAGCTGATGGCCGGTTGGGTGTAACCGAGGCGGTCCGCCGCGGCGCTGTACGAGCCGGCGCGACAGACCTCTGCGAGTACGGTGAGCTGGCGAAGATCGATCACTACAGGACGATAAAAATCGTTTATCAATTCCCGTAAGACTCTAATTGGACGCGTGATCGAGAGGCCGTCAAAATCATGGTGACGGATTTCGCCCGCACCCGCTCATTGAACTGACCGATCGGACACGGCCCCACCCGCACTGGCTGACCGTACGGTCACAGCCCGCCCACGACGGTTTCCTCCCCACCGATCCGGCCGGACCGGCAAGGGGATCCGGGCGCGGTGACTTTCCTCCCTCCGCCCGAATCCCCCGCTGGAATGGATGGATGGTGCCCGATGCATGATGGCTGGAATCGCATGACTCCGGTGGTCGCGGAGAACAATCCCTTCCACCAGATGTCGCTCAACGAAACCGTTCACCCCCCGCTTCCCGAAGTGGTGGACGCCGTCCTGCGCACCGCGCGGACCGCCCACCGTACCCTGGATGCCCTCGGCGCCGGGCTCTGTCAGGCCCTCGCCGCACATCTGGGAGTGCGCCCGGAACATGTGCTGGCCGGACCGGGTTCCGGCGCGCTGCTCCAGCAGCTGTTCTCCACCCTCACCGGACCGGATACGGACACGGTGCACGCCTGGCCCTCGTGGGAGGCGTACCCCATGATGGCGGCCAACGCCGGATCCACCACCGTCCGGGTGCCGCTCACCGGATACGACCACGATCTGAAGGCGATGGCCGACGCCGTCACCGACCGCACCCGCATGGTCCTGCTGTGCACCCCCAACAACCCCACCGGCACCGCGCTGGACCAGGAGCGCATCCTGCGCTTCCTCGACCGGCTCCCCGCGCACGTCACCGTCGTCATCGACGAGGCCTACCGGGACTTCGCCGACCCCGGCGCCGTCGCCGACGGCATCGCCCTGCACCGCGCCGATGAACGGGTCTGTGTGGTGCGGACGTTCTCCAAGTCGTACGGGCTGCTCAGCCTGCGGGTCGGCTATCTCGTGGCGCATGAGCCCGTGCTCGCCCCGCTCCGCTCGGTGCTGCCCTTCTACCGGGTGAGCGCCGTGGCGCAGGAGGCCGCCATCGCCGCGCTCGGCGCCCAGGAACAGGTGCTCCGGCAGTGCGCCGAGACCGCCGGGGAGCGCGACCGGCTCCACCGGACCCTGCTCGACCAGGGCTGGGAGGCGCCCGCGAGCCAGGGCAACTTCCTGTGGCTGCCCATGACCTCCGGAGTGGAGCGCTTCACCCAGTTCTGCGCGGACCACGGTGTGGTGGTCTGCGGAAAACCGGGCGAAGGGGTGCGGGTGACCGTCGCCGAGCCCGTCGCCAACCAGGCATTCGCGGAACTCGCCGGGAAGTACCGGGAGGCGGCCGTATGACACCTCCCGATGTCGCGGTCACCGAGGTGGCCGACCCGCTGGCGGAGGCCGCGCCGACCATGGAGCTCCTGCTGCGCGAGCTCGACCGGCGCTGGCCGACCGAGGCCGAACGCCTCCATCAGATCTCGCGGTACGCGCTGCTCCCGGCCGGGAAGCTGCTGCGCCCGCTGCTGCTCATGGAGTCGGCCGAGGCGGTGGGCGGCGGCGGACCCGGCGTCGTCCCGGCCGCGCTCAGCGTGGAGTACCTCCATGTGGGCTCCCTCGTCCACGACGACGTCATCGACGGCGACGCGATGCGGCGCGGCCGTCCGTCCGTCGTGGCGCGCTACGGCACCGCCGATGCCATCGTCACCGGGGACGCCCTGATGCTGGGCATGTTCGGGGTGCTCACCGACGGCGCCGAAGAGACCGGCGGACTGCCGCCGGGCCGGGTCCTGGGCGCCGTGCGGGTCTTTGCCCGGGCGGGCGTCGACCTGTGCCGCGGCCAGGCGATGGAAGGCGAACTCCGCGGCGACCTCGGCTGCGGACTCGACCGGTATCTCACCATGAGTTCCCTGAAGACCGGGGCGCTGTTCCGGGCCGCCTGCCGGGGCGGGGCGATCCTGGCCGGCGGAACCCCGGCCCAGCAGCACGCGCTCACCGCCTACGCCGAACATCTGGGGCTGGCCTTCCAGATGCACGACGACCTGCTGCCGTACACCAGCGACCCCCGCACCACCGGCAAGTCCGCCCTCAGCGACATCGCGGCCGCCCGGCCCACCTTCCCCGTCCTGCTCTGCCACGCCATGGCCGGCGCCACCGGCCGCGCCCGGCTGGAGGCGGCGCTCGGCGGCGCCCTGCCCGCCGCCGACGCGCTGCGGACGGTGCGCGAACTGCTGGAGACGACCGGTGCGCTCGACGCCGCGCGGGACCAGGCCACCGCCCAGGCGGACCGGGCCACGTCCTGTCTGGCGGAGCTGCCCCGCTCCCGGGCCACCGCCGTGCTCGCGGCGGTGGCCGATCTGTCGGTCAGCCGGGACCGGTGACGCCGTGGCGGCCCCGCGCACCGCACTCCTGGCCCATCTGCAGACCTGGCGCCCGTACACCCTGTGGTATCCCGGGCTGGTCGGACTCGCCGGAGCCACCCTCGCCGAAGCGCACCCCACCACCGGGCAGTTGCTGGTGGCCTGGGCCGCGCCGACCCTCGGCTGGCTCGCCGGCCACTATCTCGGCGACTACTACGACCGTGACCTCGACGCGCTCAGCAAGCCCCAACGTCCCATTCCTTCGGGCCGGTTGAGCCCACGAGCCGCCGTGGCCACGGGCACCGGCTGCGCCATCGCCGTGGCCGCGCTGGCCCTGTGGGCCAACTGGCGCGCCGTGGCCGTGGCCGCCGCCGCCATGGCGGGCATCGTGGCCTACAGCCGGGTGCTCAAGGGACGTGGCCTGTCGGGCAATCTCATCCGGGGCGTGCTGACCGCGCTCACCGTGCTCTTCGGCGCGATGGCCGTCCAGCCGTGGCCACCGTGGCGGGCGCTGCCCTTCGCCCTGGTCTTCCTGGCCCATGACACCGCGTCCAACCTCGTCGGCACCCTCCGCGACGTCGACGGCGATCGCGAGGGCGGCTACGCCACCGTGCCGGTGCGCCAGGGTGTCCGGCGCGCCACCCACACCGCGGCCGCGCTGTATCTGGCCGCCGTGGCGGTGGCCTGCGCCGCCACCGGGCTGGTGCCCAAGGACACGGCCGGCTATCTCGTGCTGCTGTCCGCGGCGGCGCTGTGCGGCGCGGGCGCCTTCGGGCTGCTGCTGCGGTCACCGGGGCACCTCGCCCCCGCGCTGGCGCTGCGCGCCCACGCCGTCCTCGTCGCCGAACGCCTGGTGCTGGCCGCGGCGGTGGTGGCCGCGGGCGCCGGTGCGGCGCCCGCCCTGGCGCTGCTGACACCGCTCCTCACGGTCAGCGTCATCACCCAGAGCCGGATGCGGTCCCGGCACGAATTCCCCGCCCCCCTGGCCGACGGCGGTCCCACCCTCCCCGATCCACGCCCCTGAAACACCGCGCGTCACCAGCAGAAGGGTCCGCTCCCATGCCCGCTTCCGCCTTGACCGAGAGCGTCGGCACGGCCGTCACCGCCGGTACCGAGGCGCTCCTCGCCCACCGGCGCGACGACGGCGCCTTCGTCTTCGGCGCGCACCACGCCTCCCCGCTGAACACCGCCGGAGCCCTCACCGCACTCCACTTCGCCGATCCGGAGGGCTCGGCCGGGACCATCGAGCGCGGTGTCACCTGGCTGTGCGAGACCCAGCGGGACGACGGCGGCTGGGCCATGCGCGGAGTGCCCACCGAACCCCTCACCACCGCGCTCGCCGCCGCGGCACTCCACCTGCTCGCCCCCCGCCGGGCGGCGTCGGCCGTCCACGCCGCACGGGCCCGGTTCGACGAGCTCGGCGGCTCCGGGGCCGTTCCGGAACCCGCGATGACCGCCCTCATCCGCCAGTTCCACACCTTCGCCGGACTGCCCCACGAGGGAGCCCAGCGGCGGCTCCCCCTGGAACTGCTGCTCTTCCCCGGCCTCAGCCGGCGGCTGCTGAGCCTGCGGCTGCCCATCTACGCGAGCCAGGCGCTCGCCCAGTCCGCCCACCGCCGCCGCGGCCCGGCCGGCCGCGCCCTGGACCGGCTGGCCCGGCCGAGGGCCCTGGCGATCGTCCGTGACGCGTACGAACGCGAGGGCGCCACCGGCGGCTTCAGCACCGACCCCTGGCTCACCGGACTCATCTGCCTGGGCCTCGCCCGCTCCGGCCGGGCGCCCGACCTGGTCCGCGCCGCCGCCCGCTGGCTCCGCTCGGCGGCGAACCCGGACGGCTCCTGGGATCTGATGCCGCTCGATGTGACCTGGACGAACTTCGCCACCGCCGCGCTGATCGAGGCCGGTCACGCCGAGGACCCGCAGCTGATCGGCACCCGCGAGATGCTCCACCGCCACCAGCAGCCCGAACCGTTCGACGCCCTCGGCTGCCCGGCCGGCTACTGGGGCTTCTCCAGCCCCCGCAGCTGGCCGATGGCCCTGGAGACGGCCGAGTCCAGCGCCATCCTGCTGAAGCTGCCCGGCGGCGCGGACGACCGCCACGTCCGGGCCGGACTGGCGTGGCTGACCGCCACCCAGGACGCCGCCGGATCCTGGAGCCTGGCCGTACGGAACAGCAAACCGGGCGGCTTCGGGCCCTGCCCCCAGATGACGGCCAAGGTCGTGGGCGCCCTGCTCGACTCCGGAGCCGGGGCCGACGACCCGCGCGTGGCCAAGGCGGTGCGCTGGCTGCTCGGCCGGCAGCGCCCCGACGGATCGTTCGAGGCCATGTGGTACCGCGGCGGCAGCCCCGGCACCGCCGCGGCGCTGGAGGCGCTCAGCCGGGCGGGCCGCACCGGGGAACACCACCGCGCGGCGGCCCGGGCCAGGGACTGGCTGCTGCGCACCCGGCACCCCGACGGCTCGTGGAGCACGGGCGAGGGCACCCGGCCGGGCACCGTCGAGGAGACCGCCTGGGCGCTGCGCGGGCTGCTCGCCGCCGGGCTGAGCCCCGCCGACCCGGCCCCCGCGGCGGCGGCCCGGTGGCTCGTGGACGCCCAGCGGGCGGACGGCGGCTGGACCCCGGGCCCGGTCAACGAGTACGTCCGCGGCTGTGCCCGCTACGCCGACGACGGCATCGCGGCGGGCCTGGCGCTGCGGGCCCTCGCCCACTATCGCTCCGCGGGGGCCGCTCGCGCAGCAGAAACCGGAGAAGGAGGCCGAGGATGAGCCCCGATGTGCTCGTGTGCGGGGCGGGCGTCGGCGGTCTCGCCGCGGCCCGCGCGCTCGGCGGCCTCGGACTGGACGTCCTGGTGGTCGACAAGCAGCCGAAGGTCCGCCCGATCGCCAAGGGAGAGGTGCTCCAGCCGGGCGCGCTGCGCCTGCTGCGCTCCTGGGGCGTGGAGAAGCGGCTCGACGCCCAGGGCGCGGTCCGGCTCGGACGGCTGGTCGTCCGCGATCCCCGTGGCACCGCGCTGATGTCCCTCGACTACGGCCAACTGCCCGCCCCCGACCAATGGTTGCTGGCCCATGACCACACCGCCATCCTCGCCGCCCTGGCCGAGAGCCTCGGGCCGGGTGTCGAACTGCGCCGCGGTGTCCGCGCGGAGGCGCCGCTGCGCGACGGCTCCGGCCGGATCACCGGACTGCGGCTGGCCGAAGGCGGCAGGGTCTACGAGCAGCGGGCGCCACTCGTGGTCGCCGCCGACGGCATCTCCTCACGGCTGCGGTCCTGGGCGGGCATCGAGGCGAAACGGGCCGACTATCCGCACCGGCTGGTCTCCTTCGACATCGGCGACGCCGACGCGGCCGCGCGGGCCGACGACTTCTCCGCGTATGTCACCGACCGGGGGCTACGGCTGCTCTATCCGCTGCCGGGCGGCCGGTTGCGGCTCTACCTCCAGGCCGGGCCCGATGAGCTGCGCGGTGTCACGGCGCGCGGGGGACTGGCCGACTGGGCCGCCCGGGCGCTGTCCCAGGTGCCCGCCCTGGAGCCGCTGACCGCCTCCCTGCTCGCCCATCTGGGCAGCCGCCAGACGCTGCCCGTCGGACGGCTGCTGTCGCCCCGGCTGTCCGGCCGCGGACTGGCGCTGGTCGGCGAGGCCGCGTACGCCGTCCATCCGATGGCGGCGCAGGGCATGAACACCGCCATCACCAGCGCCGGTGCCCTCGCCGAGCGGCTGTCGGGCCATCTGGAGCGTACGGGCGGGATGTCGGCCGCGGCGGTGGACGCCGCGCTGCGCGACTACCACGAGCGGCAGCTGCCCCTGCTCACCCAGGCGGCCAGGACCAGCGGCAACGCGGCGCGGATGGTCACCGATCTGTCGTGGCGCGGCCGGGTGCTCGGGCGCCGGGCCGTCCGACACACCGGCGCCAACCCCCGGCTGCTGCTCACCGTCACCCACAACATGTCGGGCCTCGGCCCGCGCCCGCTGACCCCGCTGGACCGGCTGCAGCAGCTCGGTCTCCTCCCCGATCCGCGCGCCCACCGAGTGCCGACCGCCCCGGCCGGCCGACCGCAACCCATGTGAGGACGGTTTACCGCATGTCCACTTCCGCATTGATGGTGACCCCCGTCTCCGGAGCACTCGGCGCGGAGATCCGCGGTGTCGATCTGACCGAGCTCACCGATGAACTCTTCGACCGGATCCACGAGTTGCTGCTCAAACACCTCGTGGTCTTCTTCCCGGACCAGGAGCACCTCACCCCCGAGGCGCATATCGCCCTGGGACGGCGGCTGGGGGAGCTGGAGGTCCATCCGTTCCTGCCGAAGGTCGAGGGCCATCCCGAGATCGTGGTCCTGGACGCGGACCAGGGAGCCAAGGCCGACGAGTGGCATATCGACGTGACCTTCCAGCCCAATCCGCCGGTCGCCTCCATCCTCCATCTGCAGGTGTGTCCCGCCTCCGGAGGCGACACCATGTGGAGCAACCAGTACCTGGTCTACGAGACGCTCTCCGAGCCGATGCGCGAACTCCTCGACGGCCTCACCGCCGTCCATGTCCTCAACACCCCGCAGACCGGCGAGCACTCCGCAGAACACCCGGTGGTGCGGATCCACCCCGAGACCGGCAGGCGCTCCCTGTACGTCACCCGCATGTGGACCTCGCACATCCCGCAGCTCAGCCGCCCGGAGAGCGACGCCCTGCTGCAGTACCTCTTCGAGCACTCCGAGTCGCCCCGGTTCAACTGCCGCTACCGCTGGCAGCCCGGCGCCGTCGCGATGTGGGACAACCGCGCCACCCAGCACCTGGCCGTCAACGACTACACCGAACCCCGCAGGGGCCAGCGGGTGACCGTCCTCGGCGACCATCCCACCGGCGACACCCCGCGCTGGAAGGAGTACCGGCCCGCGCCCGACGAGCGCTACTACCCGCGCCACGTCACGGCCCGCCACGGCTACCGGTGACGGCGATCCGTCAGCGGCGCGGGTGTCGCCGCCGTACGGTGGCGGCGACACCCGCGCCGAGCACCAGCACGGACGCCCCACCGGCGAGCAGCACCGGAGTGCTGTCGCCGCCGTCCTCTTCTGAAGTGGCGGAGGTGGCGGAGGTGGCGCGGGAGGCCGCCGCGGTGTCCCGGGACGGCGGAGTGGCGGCGCGGGACGGCGGGGTGGCGGCCTCCGACGAGGGAGCGTCCGACGAGGGGGCATCCGACGAGGGAGCCTTCGACGAGGGGGCCGCAGCGCTCAGCACCACATCGGAACAGGAGTAGTAGGTGTCCGGGGTGCTGGTGTTCCGCCAGATCGTATAGAGCAGCTGACGGCCGGTCCGGCCGGCGGGCAGCGTGGCCTTGATGCGGTACGCGTCGTCGACCAGCGCGGGGTCCTCGGCCGTGGCGAACGGCTTCGCCTCCAGGTCCGACCACTTCAGCGGCCGCGCGGGATCGTAGCCCTCCTTGGTGAGATAGAGCTCGAAGGTCCCCGTGTGCGGGATCGTCGACCGGTAGGTGAGGGTGAGGTCGGCCCCGGCCGACAGCCGCGTCGACGGCCAGTCGGCGCGCGCCAGATCCAGCCCCCGGTACGCCTCCAGGCCTCCGCTGCACAGCTTCCCGTCCGGGACCCGCTCCCGGTCCTCGCCCGCCACCCCCGCGATCCGCAGGTTGTCCCAGTCCGCCGCCGCCGGACCATTGGCGGCCTGAGCCGCCCGGCACGCCGCCGACCGCGCCGCGCCCCCGCCCTCGGGGGAGCAGGCGAACGTCCGGCTCACCGGGTCCGTCGGCGCCCCGTGCGCCAGGGCGGGCTGTGCGGCCAGCGCGGTGAACAGCCAGGGGAGGGCCCCGAGAAGAGCGCCCACGGCGGCGGTGCGATACGAGGTCATCCGGTGCGGCCCTCCGACTCGGTGCGACGGGACGGGCCCAACACCCGTCCCGTCGAATACGGGAAGCCGGGACCGGGCGTTCAAAGGCCGCCGGAAGCAGTCGTGCAATGCCGTACAACCATCCGCGACCCCAGCATGTCTCCCTAGGCAGACGCAAACAGCGCCTACGCCCATGAAGAATCATTAAGGGGGACAAATGAATCTTTCTCGCCGTATGGCCGCCACTGCGGTGCTCGCCACCGCCATCGCGGGTACCGTGGCCCTGACGCCGCAGGCATCGGCCGCCGCCACGGCCGCGTACAACGGGGTGTGCGGCAGCGGGTACAAGGTGGTGAACTCGGCGCCCATCGGCTCCAAGGGCACCGTCTTCCTCACCTACAACTCCGCCAAGGGCAAGAACTGCGTGGTCACCGTCCGGAACACCACGGGCAAGGCGGTTCCGATGTTCGCCTACCTGTACGTTCAGGGCGCCGACGAGTCGGCCGAGGACGGCGGCGCGTACACCTCGTACGCGGGCCCGGTGTACGGCGACGGGCGCGGTAAGTGCGTGGACTGGGCCGGGGGCATCGAGAACCAGTCCACCTGGACGTACGGATCGAACTGCGGATCCCTGAAGGCCTACCGCGTGACCAAGGGCTGGTAAAGCCCGAAAGCCACGCGTCGGCACACCGACGGGGGAACACACGGGGGAGCGGCGGCCACCTTCTGGGAGGGTGGCCGCCGCCATCCCGTAGATTTCAAGTGATCGACAGCAAATCCCTCGAGCGCCAGTACGGTGGGCCCATGCGTGTCCTCGAGGCAGACCGACGATGACGCCGCCCACCTCGTTGCGGCAGGCCGAGGAGATCTACCGTCGGGTGGCGTTCGATACCTTCGCCCAGGATCTGAAGATGGGCCTCAACCTGGGGTTCTGCCGTACCTTCGCGGTACCGGAGATCGCCCGGGTGCTCACCGCCACCGGCCGGATGACCCGGCACACCCGGGCTCGCGCCAAGGCGACCGGCGAGTTGATGTATCGGATGTTCCGCCATGGTCTGGACGGCGAGGAGGGTGAGCGCGCCGTCACCGCGCTGAAGTGTCTGCACGCCCCGTGGGCCATCAGCCACGACGCCTACCGCTATGTGCTGGCCTGCTTCGACCTCGCGCCAATGCGCTGGTGCGCCGCCTATGCCTGGCGGGCTCCCACCGACACCGAACGGGACGCGTCCCACGCCTTCTATCTCGCCCTCGCCGAGCGGATGGGCGTTCCGGACGTCCTGCCGGACCGGCGGGAGTTCGAGGCGTGGACGGTGGACTTCGAGCGGGCCCACTTCACCTTCACCCCCGAGGCCGACGCCCTGTGGGCGGCCACCAGGGATCTGCTCGCCGGACGTGTCCCCGGGGTTCTCGGCCCGCTCGCGGGCAGCGCCGCGGACAGCCTCTTGGACGAGGGACTGCGCCGGGCGCTCGGCGTTGGGCGGCCCGCGCCGCCGGTCCGCACCGCGACCCACACCGCGCTGCGGCTGCGCGCCGCCACCGGGCGCGTGCGCAGGAGAATTCGCGGAAGCCACCGACCCGCCGGTATGTCGATGGTGCAATAGCGGGGCAGGGTCTGGTATCTAACCTGGCCGTGGCCTCACGCTGCCGCGTCGAGCTGCGCATTGCCCGTCACAGGTGGAGGAACGTTCATGCACCCAGTCACCGGCTCCCGCGCTTCCGTCCCCGCCAAGGGTCGCCCCGCCCCCCGCCTGTCCGCCGACCGAGTGCGGACGCCGCCCCGGATGCCCGCCGCCCGTCCGCCGATCCGATCACGGGCGGATGCCGAGACCGTGGCGCTGCTGCACCGGGCCGCCCGGGTGCTCATGGAGGAGGTGCCCCGGCTGGCGGACCGTATCGTCGCGCTGATGAAGGAGCGGGAGCCCGCCTACCGCTCGCCCTCCCTCGACCCGCACGAGGTGTGGCGGGAGGTCCATGACTCGCTCAGCAACAATGTGCGCTCGCTGGTGCACCCCAAGGAGACGCGCGAATCGGCCAGGTCGTGTGCGTGGCGGATCGGCACCGACCGCGCCGCGCAGGGCTTTCCACTGGACGCGCTGCTGCACGCGTACCGCATCGGCTGCACCGTCGTATGGGAGCAGCTCCTGGAGACCGCCTCGAAGGAGGATCCGCTCGGCGCGCAGTCGCTGGTCCATGTCGCCGCCGATGTCTGGAACTTCGTCGACGAGCACTGCACCCTCGTCGCCACGGCGTATCAGGAGGTGGAGCGCCAGCTCTCCTGGCACCGGGAGAACCGCTACCGGATCATCGTCGCGGCCCTGCTCGACGGCACCGCCCGGGTGAGCGACTTCCCCGAGGCGGAGGAGGTCCTCGGCCTGCCCGAGCGGGGGCGTTACGCGGTCGTGGCGCTGGAGGACGCCGACGCCTCGTCCCGGGCGCCGCATTCCGCCGCGGTGTGCGCGGGACTCCGTACGGTCTGGCATGCGGCGGAGGGCACCGCCCACGCCATCGTGCTGCTCGGCGACGCCGGCGCGGAGGGGCTGGTGCGCGGGCTGGAGGTGCCGCCCGGCGCACGGGCCGGGGTCAGCCCCGCCGTCTCCGGTCTCGCCGCGGTGAACACGGCCCGGCGGCTCGCCGATACGGCGCTGCGCACCCGCCCGGCCGCCGGTGAGGCGGCGCTGCTGGACGAGCGCTATCCGGAGGCGCTGGTGGTGTCCTGCCCGGACCTCGGCGCCGCGCTCGCCGACCGGATGCTCGGACCGGTCCTGGCGCTGGAGTCCGCCGACCGGGAGATGCTGCTGACGACGCTGGCCGCCTGGCTGGAGGGCGGGGGATCGGCGCGCCGCGCGGGCGAGCTGCTGTTCTGCCACCGCAACACGGTGCTCAACCGGATACGCCGCTACGAGCAGTTGACCGGGCGTTCGCTGGACCACCCCCGAGAGGTCATGGAGTTGTCGCTCGCGCTGTCCGCGCACCGGCTGCTGACGCCCTGAGAAGCACCCCTCGGCCTGAGGCGATGTGGGCGTGCACAACGGCCCTCGGCCGATCATGTGCACCCGTCACACGGTCCGCCGGTTGGGCTGTACGCGACCGCGCTGACCTGCTGTCGTGGCGATTCCGCCCCTGTGACATGGGGCGGAACCCGCACAAGGAGCCGCGACATGCCCGACTACGACCAGCCCTGGCGCGCGTCCGTTTCGCCCGTCGAGCCCCGCACCACGCGCCGCACCGCCACCATGCCGTCCCGCCCCGCGGCACCGCCTCCGCCGGCGCGGCGCACACCGTGGCAGCGGCCGTGGCCCTGGCCGGCGCGGGCGGCCTGCACCGCGCTCGCCTGTCATGTGGCCGCCGTGGTGGTGAACTGTGCCGCCGAAGGCGTCGTCAACCTCGGCGCGGGCGGCGGGTTCACCGTGGGCGCCATGCTGATCGGGCTGGACGTGGCGGTGCTGCTCACCGTCCTGGCCCGGGCCCACCGCCGGTCCACCGATACGACGGGGGAGGGGCAGGGGTGAGCTTCCTCGATCCCAGAACGCTCGCGTTCGTGCTCTTCGCTGGCTTCATGGCCGTCTCGTTCCTGCTGTGCATCCTCGCGGCCACCGGCAATGACGACCCCACCGAGTTCTACCTCGGCACCGGCTCGCTCAGCCCGATGCAGAACGGCCTGGCCATCGCGGGTGATTACATCTCCGCCGCCACCGTGCTCAGCACTACCGGCACCATCGCCCTGGCCGGATTCGACGGGGTGCTCATCGCCTCGTCCACCGTGCTCTCCATCCTGCTGTTCATGCTGGTCCTGGCCGGACCGCTGTGCGGACGGGGGCGGTTCACCCTCGGCGACGTCCTCTCCGAGCGGCTGAGCGAACGCCCCGCCCGCATCGGCACCGCCGTCGTGGTGCTGGTGGTCGTCCTGCCGCTGCTGCTGGTGCAGCTCAACGGCGCCGGTGCCATGCTGGCGGTGCTGCTCGGCATCCCGGGCAGCGGCGCGGTCACCGGCTGCACCGTCTTCATCGGCTCGCTCATGGTCTGTTACGCCGCCCTCGGCGGGATGAAGGGCACCGGATTCATCCAGATCCTCAAGACGGTGCTGCTGCTCGCCGCGTTCGTCCTGCTCGCCGCTCTGGTGCTGAAGCGCTTCTCCTGGAATCCGTTCACCCTCTTCGACGCCGCGGCCGACGCCAGTGGCTACGGCGACGGCTTCTGGCAGTCCGGCCGCCAGTACGGCGACTCCCTCAGCGGCCGCCTGGACGTCATCAGCGTCCAGCTCACCCTCGCCGTCGGCGCGGCCTGCATGCCGCATCTCACCATGCGGCTCCACCCGATCCGCGGGATGCGGGCCGCCCGCGCCGCCACCACCTGGGCGGTGGGCGCGGTCACCACCATCCTCGGGCTGATCGTGATCGTGGGCGCCGGAGCCACCGCCGTCGTCGGCGCCCGTGCCCTGCGCGCCTCCGACCCCACCGGCAGCGACTCGCTGCTGCTGCTGACCCTCGCCCTGGACCCGGCGGCGCAGGAGGCCCACCGCAGCCTGCTCTTCTCCGTCGTGGCCTGCGCGGTCGTCGCCACCACCCTCGCGGCGGTCGCCGGACTCACCCTGGCCGCCGCGGCCTCCCTCGCCCATGACGTCCTGGCCAAGGTCGTCTTCAAGGGCGGGCTCTCGGCCAACCGGGAGCTGGCCGCCGCCCGTACGGCCATCGTGGTCGTCGGTGTCGTGGCCGTCGTCCTGGCCATCGTGACCCAGCACTGGAACCGGCAGGTCCTGATCTCCTTCACCTTCGCGGCCGCCGCCTCGGCCCTGTTGCCGATCGTGCTCTACGGCACCCTGTGGCGCGGCTTCACGGTGAACGGACTGCGCTGGGCGCTGTACGGCGGACTTCTCCTCACCGCCGTGACCATGGCCTTCTCCCCGGCGATCTCCGGCAACCCGCTCGCGGTCTTCCCCGAGCGCGACTTCCACTGGTTCCCGCTCCGCAACCCGGGCCTGATCACCATTCCCGCCGGTTTTCTGCTCGGCTGGCTCGGCTCCCGCACCGGAGGGCGGGCCCGGCATGCCCAGGACCCCACGCGCGGGGACCTGCCGTACGCGATGCCCACCGGCTGACCCGCCCGGGTGCCGCCCCGGGTCTCCTACGGGGATCGGCGCCCGGCCTTGGCGCGCCGGTGGGCGGCCACCCGCTCACGGGTCGCGCACCGGCGTGAGCAGTAGCGGCGCTCCGGGCCGCTGCCCACGGTGAGGAAGACATCGCCGCAGCTGGGGGAGGAGCACAGGCCGCCGGGCGGGCGCTGACCGTCCCAGATCAGCACGGTCAGCGCCATGCACGAGGAGGCCAGGAACCACTCGCCCCAGGGCGCCTCGTCATCGCTGTCCAGGTGCGGATGCCAGGGCGAACGGCCGTCGTGCGAGCTGAGCCGGAGCGGACCCGTGCCCTCCCGCAGCAGCCCGTTGAGCACTCCGGCGGCCTCGTCGACATGCGTGGCGGCGAACACCTCGCGCAGCCGCAGCGCGGCGCTGCGCATGCCCGCGACATCACCTGCGGTGAGCTTGACCGGGCCGGGCTCACCGTGGTCGAGCAGGATCCCGGCGATCGCGCGGGGATCCGGGCTCGGCTCCGCCGTCAGGGCGTTGACGAGGGCGGCGGTGCGCCGGGCGGTGTCCCGCACCGAGAGCCGGGTGGACCGGTCGTCGTTCGAGGGGGGCGACACGACGCCAATGTAACGCACCTGGCGAACATTTACGTTACCTCCGTAACGTGATCCGCATGCCAGGGCGTTACGCGATGGAGTGCTATCTGGGCGGGGCGGCCGCCGCCCGCGCGGGGGACGAGATGTCCGGGCCCGCGCTGCTGCTGGCCGGACCGGCGCTCACCGGTTCGGCCTCCTCGGGCTCGTCACTGCTGGCGGGCATCATGATCGCGGCGGCGGTCGGCGGACCGCTCTTCGGGGTGCTGCTCGACCGCTCCGTCCGGCCGGGCCGGCTGCTGGCCGCGGCACTCGCCCTCTACGCGGTGGCGCTGACCGCGATCCTCCTGGGCCTGGGGCGGCTGCCGTTCGCCCTCACCGTTCTTTTCGCGGTGGGCGCCGGGCTGCTGGGACCGGCCCTGTCCGGGGGATGGACCTCCCAGCTGCCGCGGGTGGCACCGCCGTTGGCCCTGCCCCGGGCCAACGCGCTCGACGCGATGACCTTCAGCCTCGCCGCGCTGGTGGGGCCCGCACTCGCCGGGACCGTCGCGGGGGCGGCCGGGGCTCCGGCCGCCGTGGCGGTGTCCATCGCCCTGATCGGCCTCGCGCTGCCCGCCGCCTGGGCGCTCCCCGCGCCGCCGCGGCCCGCCCCGGTCCCGCCACCGGCCACCTCGGTCGTCGCCGATCTCACCGCCGGGCTGCGCGCCATCGCCCGCAACCGGCCCCTGGCCCGTGCCACCGCCACCTCCGTCGTCTCCTGCGTAGGCCAGGGCGCGCTGCTCACCTGCTGTCCGCTCCTCGGCGCGGCCGTGCTCGGCGGCGCCGACCGCGGCGCCCTGCTGCTGTCCGCCACCGCCGCGTCCGCGCTCGTGGCCAACGCGGTCCTCGCCCGCCGCCCCCGCCCGCCACGTCCGGACACCGTGCTCCTCGGCGCAGTCCTGCTGCTCGTCCTCGCGCCCCTGCTCGCGGCCACCGGTCACCCGGTCGCGCTGATCGCCGCCGTGCTGCTCGCCGGGGCCGCCGAGGGCCCCCAGCTCACGGCCCTGTTCGCGGTGCGTCACCGGGAGGCGCCCGAGCGGCTGCGCGGCCAGGTCTTCACCACCGGCGCCAGCCTGAAGATCACCGGCTTCGCGGTGGGCGCGGGCTTCGCCGGTCCGCTCGCCACCTGGTCGCTGCCGGGCGCCCTGGTGGCCGCAGGGGGGTGCGAGGCACTCGCGGCTGTGGTGTTCGTATGCTTGCCGGACGATACGGAGGATATCGTTCCGGATGTGCCTCCGGGGGCTGTGTGACAGAGGCATGTCAGGCATGATGACCTGCATGGAAGACCTGAAAGACCTGCTGCCCGTCGAAGCCGTCCGGCTCGACGTCCGGGTGGCCGACTGGCGTGAGGCGATAGGCGCGGCCGGCCGGCTCATGGTGGAAACCGGCGCCACCACCGACGAGTACACCGGCGAGATGGTCGCCAACGTCGAGGAGAACGGGCCGTACATCGTCATCGCCCCGGGGGTGGCGTTCGCCCACTCCCGGCCGTCCCCGGCGGTGCTCAGGACCGGGATGTCCTGGGTCCGGCTCGCCGGGCCCGTGGAATTCGGGCACGAGTCCAACGACCCCGTCACCCTCGTCGTCGCCCTGGCCGCCCAGGACTCCGCCGCGCACACCTCGGCGATGGGGAGCCTGGCGCGGCTCCTGGGAGACCCCGTCACCGCGGCCGCCCTGGCGGAGGCGCCCACCCCGGAGGCGCTGCACGCCGTGCTGGCGGGGGAGCGGGCGGAGAACGGCTCCGAGACGACCGGGCCGGCCGCCGCCGCCGAGCCGTCCGGTCCCGAAGTGTCCGCCACCCCCGAGCCACCCACCGCCTCCGCGCCCCGTGCGGTCTCGCTGCACAAGATCCTCACGGTCTGCGGCAACGGCGTGGGCACCAGCCTGTTCCTCAAGAACACCCTGGAGCAGGTGCTGGACCGCTGGGGGTGGTCGAGGTTCGTCACCGTGGAGGCCACGGACACCATCTCCGCGAAGGGCAAGGCGTCCGAGGCCGTGGCCCTGCTCACCTCCCGTGAGATCGCCAGGACCCTCGGGGATGTGGGACGGCCCGTGAAGGTCGTCCAGGACTTCACCAGCACCGCCGAGGTGGACGCGGTGCTCCGGGACACGTACGACGTCTGAACGACGGGGACTAAGGAAGCACCATGGGCTGGTTTGTCACCCTTGCCACGTTTCTCGTCAATGAGATTCTGAGCGAGCCCGCGTATCTGATCGGCATCATCACCGCCGTCGGACTCATCGCGATGAAGAAGAGCACCGGGCAGATCATCGGCGGCGCCATCAAGGCGACCCTCGGCTTTCTGCTGATCGGCGCGGGAGCGGGACTGGTCACCGCCTCCCTCGACCCGCTGGGCACCATGATCCAGGGCGTCACCGGCGCCCACGGCGTCATCCCCACCAACGAGGCCATCGTCGGCATCGCCCAGGACCAGTTCGGCTCACGGGTCGCCTGGCTGATGATCCTGGGCTTCGTGGTCAGCCTGCTGCTGGCCCGGTTCACCCCGCTCCGCTATGTCTTCCTGACCGGGCACCACATGCTCTTCATGGCCACGCTGCTGACCGTGGTCCTGGCAGGCGGCGGCCGCTCGACCGTCGCCGTGGTGGCCGTCGGCGGTGTGCTGCTGGGCATCATGCTGGTCGCGATGCCCGCCTTCGCCCACCCCTGGACCAAGCGCGTCACCGGCAGCGACACCGTCGCCATCGGCCACTTCGGCACGGCCGGATACATCGTGGCGGGCGCGACCGGACGGGTCGTCGGCAAGCGCAGCCGCTCCACCGAGGAGATGAAGCTCCCCGAGGGGCTGCGGTTCCTGCGCGACTCGATGGTGGCCACCGCCCTGTCGATGCTGCTGATCTACCTGGTCATGGCCGTCCTCCTGCTCGCCAAGGAGGGGCAGAAGACCGCCTTCAAGGCGTTCGCCACGGGCACCGGCACGGTGGCCACCGGCACCGGTAACTACCTGATGCAGTCCGTGATGCAGGGGCTGCAGTTCGGCATCGCGGTCGCGGTGATCCTCTTCGGTGTCCGTACGATCCTCGGTGAGCTCGTCCCCGCCTTCCAGGGGATCGCGCAGAAGGTCGTCCCCGGCGCCCTGCCCGCGCTGGACGCCCCGATCGTCTTCCCGTACGCGCAGAACGCGGTGCTGATCGGCTTCATCTCCAGCTTCACCGGCGGCCTGATCGGCCTGGCCCTGCTCACCTGGATCTTCAGTCCGGCCTTCGGCCTCGCCCTGGTGCTGCCCGGTCTGGTGCCGCACTTCTTCACCGGCGGCGCGGCCGGGGTCTACGGCAACGCCACCGGCGGCCGGCGCGGCGCGGTCGTGGGGGCGTTCCTCAACGGGCTGCTCATCACCTTCCTCCCCGCCCTGCTGCTCAAGGTGCTCGGCGCGTTCGGCGACCAGAACACCACCTTCGGCGACGCCGACTTCGGCTGGTTCGGCGCGCTGATCGGCAACGCGGGCAAGGCCGGTGGCGCCGCCGGACTCGTCATCATCGTGCTGCTCGGCCTCGCCGTCCTCGGTGGCGCGATCCTGGTGCAGAAGCGGGTGGTCGACACCGGCTGGGACCCGGGCGCGGCGCGCGATGCCCTGATGCCGCGCGAGAGCGTGGCGGCGCCCGCCGAGGCGGGTACCACCACGGCCGCGTACGCCAAGATCCCGCCGCCCGCGGGCGCTCCCGCACCCCCGCCCGCCGCCTAGGTCAGTGAGGGCGCCCCGGTGGTCCCGTCCCGAGCCCCCGGCCCGGGACGGGACGGACCAGGACCACCGGGGCGAGGAGGCTCACGCCCGCTTGACGTAGTCGCGCAGATGGACGGCGGTGAGGGAGCCTCCGGAGTCCACGAGGTTCGCGGGGGTGCCGGTGAACACCACCCGACCGCCGTCATGGCCCGCCCCCGGGCCCATGTCGATGATCCAGTCCGCATGGGCCATCACGGCCTGGTGGTGCTCGATGACGACGACCGTGTTGCCCGCGTCGACAAGGCGGTCGAGCAGCGCGAGCAGCTGGTCCACATCGGCGAGATGCAGTCCGGTGGTCGGCTCGTCCAGAACGTACGTCGTGCCGCTCCGCGCCATATGGATGGCCAGCTTCAGCCGCTGGCGCTCACCCCCGGAGAGCGTGGTGAGCGGCTGGCCGAGGCCCAGATAGCCCAGCCCCACCGCGGCCAGCCGGTCCAGGATCAGCCGGGCCTGACCGCCTGCGAAGAACTCCCGTGCCTCGGCCACCGACATGCCCAGGACATCGCTGATGTTCCGCCCGCGCAGCGTGTACGTGAGCACCTCGGGCCGGAACCGCTTCCCCTCGCAGTCCTCGCACACCGAGGCCACCTCGGCCATCATCGCGAGATCGGTGTAGATCAGCCCGATGCCCTTGCAGCGGGGGCAGGCACCCTCCGAATTGGCGCTGAACAGACCCGGTTTGACGTGGTTGGCCTTGGCGAACGCCGCCCGGATCGGATCGAGGAGCCCCGTGTACGTGGCGGGGTTGCTGCGGCGGGAGCCACGGATCGCCGACTGGTCGGCGACGATCACCTCCTCCCGCCCGGACAGCGACCCATGGATCAGGGAGCTCTTGCCCGATCCGGCGACACCGGTGACGACGGTGAGCACACCGAGGGGGATGTCGACGCTCACATCCCGCAGATTGTGCAGCCGCGCGCCCCTGACCGGCAGGTGCCCACTGGGCTGCCGCACCGTCTCCCGCAGCCGCACCCGGTGGTCCAGATGGCGCCCGGTCAGGGTGTCCGAGGCGCGCAGCCCGGCCAGGTCGCCCTGGTAGCAGATCCGCCCGCCCGCCACCCCCGCGCCGGGCCCCAGGTCCACCACATGGTCCGCGATCCGGATGGTCTCCGGTTTGTGCTCCACGACCAGCACCGTGTTGCCCTTGTCCCGCAGCTGGAGCAGCAGTTGGTTCATGCGCTCGATGTCATGCGGATGCAGACCCACCGTGGGCTCGTCGAAGACATAGGTGACATCGGTCAGACTGGAGCCCAGATGCCGGACCATCCGCACCCGCTGGGCCTCGCCGCCCGAGAGGGTGGCGGACTCCCGGTCCAGGCTCAGATAGCCCAGGCCGATCTCGACCAGTGAGTCGAGCAGCGCCCGCAGGCTCTCCAGCACCGGTCCGACGGAATCGTGCCGGATCCCGCGCACGAACTCCGCCAGATCGCTGATCTGCAGGGCCGAGCACTCCGTGATGGAGCGGCCGTCGATCCGGCAGGACCGGACGGCCTCGCACAGCCGGGCGCCCTCACACTCGGCGCATTCGGTCAGTGCCATGGCCCGGTCGGCGAACGCGCGCAGCCGCGGCTGCATCGTCTCCCGGTCCTTCGCGAGGTACAGCCGGCGGACCTTGGTCACCAGCCCCTCGTAGGTGAGGTTGTTCTTCCCCACCTTGATCTTGGTGGCCGGTTTGTGGAGGAAGTCCTCCCACTCGGTGGGGGAGTAGTCCCGGAGCCTGATATCGGGGTCGAAAAGGCCGGAGGCCGCCATAACCTGCCAGTGCCAGCTGTCCACCTCGAATCCGGGGACGGTGATCGCCCCCTCCTTCAACGACTTCTCCCTGTCGATGAGTTGGGCGATGTCGATGTCGGTGACCCTGCCGAGCCCCTCGCACCGCGGACACATGCCCTCGGCCGTGTTGAAGCTGAAGGCGAGGGGCGGGCCGACATAAGGGCTGCCGATCCGGCTGAACAGGATCCGCAGCAGCGTGTGGGCGTCGGTGGCGGTGCCCACCGTGGAACGGGAGTTGGCACCCATCGGCTCCTGGTCCACGATGATCGCCGCGCTCAGATTCCGCAGCGAGTCGACATCCGGACGGCCCAGCGTCGGCATGAAGTTCTGGACGAACGCCGTATAGGTCTCATTGATCAGCCGCCTCGACTCCGCGGCGATGGTGTCGAAGACGAGCGAGGACTTACCGGAGCCGGAGACGCCGGTGAAGACCGTAAGGCTTCGCTTGGGAATGTCCACACTCACGCCCTGGAGATTGTTCTCCCTGGCGCCACGGACCTTGATTTCGCTGACATCCATACCTTCAAGTGTTTCATTGAAGTAGCGGTTGAGACTTTTCGCGGCTTTCCTCCCAGCACTGCTGGATGCGGTGCGACAGAGCCGCGCTAACCTTCAACTCGCCCGTGAACCCCTGCCGGGAAGGTGACGAACCGTGAGCCCTACGGACGCCGCGCTGCGCCCCGTCGATCTGGCCCGGATGGCGGGCGTCTCCACCCAGCAGATCCGCAACTACCTCGACGCGGGCGTCCTGCCCCCGGCCGCCCGCACCCCCGCCGGCTACCGCAGGTTCGAGGACCGGCACCGCAGAGCCCTGGTGACCTACCGGGCCCTGATACCGGGATACGGCACGGAGACCGCCCGCGCGGTCATGCGGGCCGTCCACGCCGAGGACGTCGCCCTGGCGCTCACCCTCGTCAACGCAGGCCATGCCGCGCTCCACGACCAGCGGCTCTCCCTCAAGGCGACCGGGGAGGCACTGGAGACGGTCGCCGGGCAGACCCCGGACACCTCGGCGCCCGCACGCCCCGGGCCACTGCGCATCGGCGAGGTGGCCGCCCGCATCGGAGTGCGCACCTCCGCCCTCCGGGTCTGGGAGTCCGCCGGTCTGCTGCGCCCGCGCCGCGACCGGGGCACCGGCTACCGCGTCTACGGCCCGTCCGACGTCCGGGACGCCCGGATGATCGACCTGCTGCGCCAGGTCCGCTATCCGCTGCCGCAGATCCGGCCCGTCCTCGAGGGCCTGCGCCGCACCGGCGGCAGCGAGGCTCTGCGCACCGTCATCGCCCGCCGTCAGGAGGGGCTCGCCCGGCGCGCCGCCGCCATGCTCGAGGGCTCCTGCCGGCTGCACCACTACCTCACGGAAAATCCGTCGGCCGAGGAGCGATGAGTTCCCGGCGCGGGAGCGGTCGATAGGGGGTAAACGCTCCCGAGCGCAGGAGGAACCGATGGCCACCGACGGATTCACCACATGCCTGTGGTTCGACGGCAACGCCGAAGAGGCGGCGCAGCACTACATCTCGATCTTCAAGAACTCCAGGCTCGGACGGATCGCGCACTACACCGGGGTCGAGCCCGGCGGCGCGGAGGGATCCGTGATGACCGTCGAGTTCGAGGCCAACGGACAGAAGTTCGTGGGGCTCAACGGCGGGCCGCAGTTCACCTTCAGTGAGGCCATCTCCTTCCAGGTGCACTGCGCGGACCAGGACGAGGTGGACTACTACTGGAGCAGGCTCTCCGAGGGCGGCGAGGAGGGCCCCTGCGGCTGGGTGAAGGACAAGTTCGGGGTGTCCTGGCAGGTCGTCCCCACCGCGTTCCTCGACATGGTGACGGGCTCGGACCCGCGGAAGGCCAAGCGGGCCACCGACGCGATGATGAAGATGGGCAAGCTCGACATCGCCGCGCTGCAGGCGGCGTACGACGGCGCGTAGCCGGCCCTGGGGACGGGCCCGTACGGCATGCGGCCAGGCTGCCGTACGGGCCCGGCGCGCGGCGTACGGGCCCGGCCCGCGAGCGCGCCGCTGAGCGGCTGAGGTCCGGTGCGGTTCGGGTGCGCCCCGAAGGGGCGCGGGGCTGTGTCGATGTGCGGCTCCGCCGCGTGGGCACGACCAGCCACGACACGGCCGCGGGTGAACGACCGCACCTGGCGGCACTTCCCGTGGAGCGCTCAGTGGCCGTGGGTGAGGTCCGCCGGGTCGGTGTTGGCGCCGCAGAGGAGCACGGCGACCTTCTCCCCGGGCCGCGGCCGGTACCCGCCGGAGGTGAGGGCCGAAAGCGCCGTGGCCGCCGCGTGCTCGACCGCGATCCTGCGGTCGTCCCACAGGGCCTGGCGTGCGGCGACGATCGCCTCGTCGGACACCAGGACGGACCGCACCCCGTCCTTGCGGGCCCACTCCAGCGCGTCCGAGGACACATGGCGCGCCCCCAGCGAGTCCGCCGCGACCGAGTCCACCGGGACGTCGACCACCGCACCGGCCTCCAGTGCGGCGTTCAGGGCCCGGCACCCGTACGGCTCCACGGCGACGACCCCCACCCCGTGCTCCAGGGCGGACACCGCGACACCGGTGAACAGCCCGGCGCCCCCGACCGCCACCACCACGGTGTCCAGGTCGGGCCGGGCCCGGAGGATCTCCTCCATGACGGTGCCCGCCCCGGCGGCGATGAGCGGGTGGTCGTACGCGTGCGAGAGCAGCGCACCGGTCTCGGCGGCATGCTTCTGCGCGGCCTCACGCGCCTCGTCGTACTCGGTGCCGATCTGATGGACCTCGGCGCCGAGCCGGCGCAGCCGGTCCACCTTCACCGCGGGCGCGGTCTCGGGCACGAACACCGTGGCGGGCACGGAGTGCCGCGCCGCCGCCCACGCACACGCGAGCCCGGCGTTTCCGCCGGAGGCGATGGTGACACCCGTGTCCGGCAGGGTGCCCGCCTCCTGGTGGGCCCTGACGAAGTTGAACGCGCCGCGCGCCTTGAAGGTGCCCGTGTACTGAAGGAACTCCAGGGCCAGCCAACCCTCGGCCGCACCCCACGCCCCCTGCTCCACCGGAGCGAGCGCCACCGGCCGGATATGTCCCGCGACCCGCTGGGCCGCGGCTCGTACGTCCTCGATGGAAAGAGTCACTGAAACACTGTAACAACCACTGGTACGCTCAAGCCATGCGAAGCAGCCGGGACCGAGCCGATCAGCCCACCCTGGAGGCCATCGCCGAGGCCGCCCTGTCCGTCGTCGACGACGAGGGGCCCGAGGCGCTGAGCTTCCGCCGGGTGGCGCAGCTGCTGGGCGTCTCCCATGCCACGGTCTTCCGCCGCTGCGGCGACTTCGACGGCCTGGTGAACGCGTGCGCGGACCGGCTGGCCGCGCGGATGCCGCTGGTGGGGCAGGACCTCGACTGGGCCACCGCCACCGAGGCCCGCTTCTCCGCGTTCTACGAGGTGCTGATCGAGCATCCCGGGCTGGTGGCGCTGCGATCGGGCCGCGCCTGGTGGGGCCCGCATCTGCTGAGCCGTCTCGTGGAGCCGCAGCTGGCGCACAGCATCGCCGCGGGAATGGCGCCCGAGGCGGCGATCCGGGTCTACCGGCGGCTGTATCTGCTCACCCTCGGCGCCGTCGCCTTCGTCGACCATCGCGACGTGAAGAAGGTGCGCACCGCCGCGCGCACGGCGCTCGCCGCCCTGGACCCCGAGGAATTCCCGGCTCTCACCGGGAACCTCGGCGTCGTCGTGCCGGCGCTGACCGACCACGAGGTCTATCGCGGCGCGCTGCGGCAGCTGATCGACGCCTCCGCGGCGGCCTGTCCCGGACGGTGACCAGCGCCCGCGGGGCGGGCCCCGACAGGGCCCGCCCCGCTTCGCGCCGCGGTGTGGTTACAGCGTCTGCTGCACCCGCTCCGCCACCAGCTTGATGAAGCGCGACGGATCGCTCAGCTCACCGCCCTCGGCGAGCAGCGCCATGCTGTAGAGCAGCTCGGCCGTCTCCGCGAGACCGCTGTCGTCCTTGCGCTCACCATGGGCCTTGCGCAACCCGCTGACCAGCGGATGGGTGGGGTTCAGCTCCAGAATGCGCTTGATCTGGGGCAGGTTCTGGCCCATGGAGCGATAGATGTTCTCCAGGGCCGGGGTGACATCGAAGGTGTCACCCACGATGCAGGCCGGGGAGGTGGTCAGCCGCGTGGACAGCCGCACCTCCTTGACCTGCTCGCTCAGCGCCGTCGTCATCCAGGAGAGCAGCTCGGCGAAGTCCTTCTGCCGCTGCTCCCGCTCGGCCTCCGCCTCCTCGTCCTTCTCGTCCTGGGAGTCGAGGTCGACCTGCCCCTTGGCGATGGAACGCAGCTGCTTGCCCTCGAACTCCGGTACGGCGTCGACCCACAGCTCGTCGATGGGGTCGGTGAGGAGGAGCACCTCGAAGCCCTTGTCCCGGAACGCCTCCATATGGGGCGAGCTCTCCACGATCGAGCGGGACTCGCCCGTCATGTAGTAGATGTGCTCCTGCCCGTCCTTCATGCGCTCGGTGTAGCCGCGCAGCGTGGTCGGCTGCTCGGCGTCATGCGTCGTGGCGAACGAACACACCTCGAGGATCGCCTCGCGGTTCTCCAGGTCGCTGAGGAGACCTTCCTTGAGAACGCGGCCGAATTCCGTCCAGAAGGTCGCGTAGCGCTCCGCGTCGGAGGACATGAAGTCCTTCACCGTCGAGAGCACCTTCTTCACCAGGCGACGCCGCATCAGCTGAATCTGGCGGTCCTGCTGAAGGGTTTCCCGCGAGACGTTCAGCGAGAGGTCCGCGGCGTCCACCACGCCCTTGACGAAGCGGAGATATTCCGGCATCAGCGCTTCGCAGTCGTCCATGATGAAGACGCGCTTGACATAGAGCTGCACACCCCGCTTGCGGTCCTGCATATACAGGTCCTGCGGCGCGCGGGCCGGAATGAAGAGCAGCGACTGGTATTCGAAGGTGCCCTCCGCCTGCATGCGGATGGTCTCGAGCGGATCGACCCAGTCGTGGCTGATGTGCTTGTAGAACTCGTGGTATTCCTCGTCGGTGACCTCGTCCTTGGGACGGGCCCACAGCGCCTTCATCGAGTTGACGGTCTCGAGCTCGGGCACCTTCTCCTCGCCCTGCTCGGCCTCGTCCGTCCCGTCCGTCGTGACCGGGGCCTGGGCGGGGGCCATCCGGATGGGCCAGGTGATGAAGTCCGAGTGCTGCTTGATGATTTCCCGGATCTTCCAGGGCGAGGCGTAGTCGTAGAGATGGTCCTCGGTGTCCTCCGGCTTGAGCTTCAGCGTGACGGAGGTGCCCTGGGGCGCGTCGTCGGCCGGTTCGAGGGTGTAGGTGCCCTCACCGCTGGAGACCCAGCGGGTGCCCTGGCTCTCCCCGGCGTGACGGGTCAGCAGGGTCACCTCGTCTGCCACCATGAAGCTGGAGTAGAAACCCACTCCGAACTGCCCGATCAGGTCCGCGGAAGCGGCCGCGTCCTTCGACTCCCGCAGCTCCTTGAGGAATGTGGCGGTGCCGGAGTTCGCGATCGTGCCGATGAGCTCCACGACTCCGTCATGCGACATGCCGATGCCGTTGTCGCGAACGGTCAGCGTGCGGGACTCCTTGTCGACCTCAATGGCGATATGGAGATCAGAGGTGTCCGCCTGAAGGTTTCCGTCGCGGAGCGATTCGAGCCGCAGTCTGTCCAGCGCGTCGGAGGCGTTGGAGATGAGCTCGCGCAGGAAGACGTCCTTGTTCGAGTAGATCGAATGGATCATCAACTGCAGAAGCTGCCGCGCCTCGACCTGAAACTCGAAAGTCTCGACCCCTGTAGTCAACTGTTTCCCCTCATGAGATAAGTGTCGACGCCATCAAGCACCGTGCGTCATCGGCAGCTTATCGAAGGTGAGGGGGTGCCGAGCGGCCTTCCGGGTGGATGACGGACGGCCGCTCACCGGACACGGATACGGTGGCCCGGGCGCGGGGCCGGAGTGCGTCAGCCGCCGCCGTGCACCCTGCTCCAGTCCAGGGCCTCGGCGGCCTCCCGCTGGATGACCTCGGCCGCCTCCCGGGCCTCGGCGGGGACGTCGCCGTGCTCCGCCACGAGGCTGTCGTAGATCGGCACGAAGTCGGGCTTGTCGGTCGCGGTCATCTGGCGCACTTCCTTGGCTACGGATTCCGGGTCAGGCCCCGGCTACCCGATCTGTCGAGCGGTCATGCTTTGGCGTAGATCACACGGGGGTTCCCGGTGATCCACCGGGGCCCGGCGCGGTGCGAGGCGCCGGGCCCGTCGCAGGTCAGTGCCCGGCGGGCGTCGGCTCCAGGACGAAGACCGGGATCTGGCGGTCGGTCTTCGTCTGGTAATCCGCGTAGTCCGGGTACGCCTCGACCGCGCGCTCCCACCACAGGGCCTTCTCCTCGCCCGTGACCTCGCGCGCGGTCATGTCCTGCCGCACCGGGCCGTCCTGCAGCTCGACCCGGGGGTCACCCAGGACGTTGAAGTACCAGACCGGATGTTTGGGGGAGCCGCCCAGCGAGGCGACGACGGCGTAGGTGCCGTTGTGCTCCACCCGCATCAGCGGGGTCTTGCGGATCTTTCCGCTCTTCGCGCCCCGCGTGGTCAGGACGACCACGGGCATGCCCCGCATGGTCGTTCCCTCGGTGCCACCGGAGCTCTCGAAGAGCTCGACCTGATCCCGTACGAACTTCTCCGGGCTCGGCTCGTACTCACCCTGCAACGGCATGATGTCCGTCCCCTTGCTGCGTTGTCCCTGATGCGAAGACTCGCCTGACGTCTCCCCGTGCTCATCCTCAACACGGGGAGTGTGCGAGATCATCCCGACAACACGGGGAAGTACACGAGATCATCCCGACGGGCTCGGGCCGTCGGGCGGCGACGGGGAAGACGTCCGTTACGCCGCCATGCGGCGCTGGTCGGGGGAGGAAGTGGGGGTGGAGGCAGAGCTGGGGGTTTCCTTGTCACCGTTCCGCTCCGCCGCGCGCTTCGACTCATCGGACTGACGTCCACGAGCAGGGAAGGTCAGGTCCGGTACGTCGACGACCGGCGGCAGATCGGGAGTGAGCATTGGCTGCTCATTTCTGTTCATGGGCAGCGGGTACCCAGGCGCGTCGCGCTCACCCTGCGATACCGGTCACAGTCGGACATGGCGGTCAGATCGCCGGTTCACGTCCGGGCGCGGTTCAGGCCCCGGGCGAGGGCGGGCCGTGGAGGCGTCGGCGGTCTGCGACGCGTCCACGGCCTGTCCTCGGTGCCGGCGGTTCAGCCCACGCGTTCGATGCGCGCGTTGCGGATCAGGAATTTGCCCGGTTCGCGAACCTGTTCGAAGGCGGCGTTGTTGAGCAGGGCGCAGCTGCCCGAGGTCGAGGCGACGGAGACCGTGGTCGACTTGTCGTTGTCCAGATTGGTCACCTTGAGTTTGGTGCCGACCGGGAATTGGTTGCTGGAGGCGGCCGGGGCCCCGCCCTCACCGGACAGGGTGACGGTCGACCCCGCGCAGACGACCTCGCCGGAGGCGCCGGAATCACCGGCACCGGAGTCCGAGGGGGCGGCCGAGGCGGGAGCCGAGGCCGAGGCGCCGCCGTCGGACGGGGCCGCCGCCTCTCCCTGCCCGGCCGCCTCGTCGACGCTGCACCCCGACGCCTGCTGCTTTCGCTTGATCTCCTCGATGACGGCCTGGCGATTGGCTATCCGCGCCTCCGACTGTGCGTCCGGGTTGGCCTGCTGGTCCGCGATGAACTTCTGGTTGTTGGCCAGCGCCTGCTCCAGCCCGGTGCAGGCCGTGGAGGACTGCGCCGCGTTGTCGGTGCTGGCGTTGCTGGTGGCCGCCAGGACCCCGGCGCCGGTTCCCGCCAGCGCCAGCGCGCCGACCATCAGGCCGAGCTTCTTCTTGCCGCTGAGTGTCCTTCTGCGTGTCATTTCGACTCCTTTTCGAGCTGCCCGTCATCCCATACGGGCGCATGCCGGAGTCGTCTCATGACCGGCGGAATTTTTTTTGACGAATGTGATTGAGGATTAAACGGTGCTGGGATCTTCCGGGCCTCACCTTAAAAGGGCCTTAAGGCTTCATGAAGCCTTAAGGCCCTTTCGGGCGTGAGCCGATTTCCTCAGCCCAGCCGCTGGTGCAGGAAGTCCACCGTGCTCCGCCACGCCGACGCGGCGGATTCCGCGTGATAGGACGGCCGCTCGTCATTGAAGAAGGCGTGACCGGCGGGATGGACCCGGAAATCCGGCTCCACGCCGGACTGCTCCTGGATGGCCAGGCGCAGCCGCTCCAGACCGTCCAGCGGTACAGCATTGTCGTTCTCCCCGAAATGGCCCAGGATGTCGGCCCGCAGCCCCGAGAAGTCCGGCAGGTCGCCCTGAATGACACCGTAGAAGGGCACCGCCGCGCCGACCCGGGCATCGGTGGCGGCCAGATACAGCACGAAGCCACCGCCCATGCAGAACCCGACCGCCCCCACGGTGGCGGAGGTGACCTCGGGCCGGGCGAGGAGATGGCCGACCGCCCCGGAGAGCAGTTCGACGCCGCGCTCCACCGGCAGCTCCGCCATCATCCGGTGGGCCTCTTCGGCGTCATGGGCGACGCTGCCCCCGTACAGATCGGGCGCCAGCGCGACGAAGCCCTCGCGGGCCAGCCGGTCGGTGACATCGGCGATGTGGTGGTCCAGGCCCCACCACTCCTGAATGACGATCACTCCGGGCCCCTGCCCGGAGGGCGGCAGCGCCAGATAGCCGTGGGCGGTGGTGCCCGCGCTGGGGAAGGTGACGTTTTGACGGGCGGAGGAGCCGGTCGGTTTCGGGGCGTCGGGCATGGGGGCATCGCTCCTGTCGTACCGATCGTCGCTGGCCCCACCCATCGTAGGGACGGCCCCGGGCGACCGGGCCCGCGCCGGTGCCGAGCACACTCCGAGGCGATACGTCCGGCCGTGGCGGCGATGGCCGCCACGGCCGGCCCCCCTCGGGCGGTCGGTCTCAGTAGGCGGTCGGTCTCAGTAGGAGTAGATCGACGTCGCCTTGATCCGGCGGTCGGTGCCCCATGTCGTGCAGAGGGTGGTCCCACCGGAGCCGGTGGAGGCGGTTCCGGTGGCCTTGATGTTCCAGCCGGGGTAGGCGATGAAGCCGCCACCCTGCTTGTACAGGCCGCCGTTGCCGCCCATGGTGTAGCCGGGGAGGTAGTACGGGGTGCCGCTCGAGGTCACCAGATACACACAGCCGTCGCGATGCTCGTACGTGCCGTAGTACGTCGCGGTGGGCGCGGCGTTCGCGTGGCCCGCGGTGGTGAGCACCGCCCCCAGGGAGAGCATGCCCCCGGCCGCGGCGAGGGAGAGCCGGCGCAGTTTGCCTGTCATCACATTGCCTCCGTTACGAGTGAGCGAGGTCGACGGAGACGAATGTGCCAGCGCCCGGGGGCGGATGGTGGTGCTGGGCGCTGTCCCGGACAGCCTCAGGGCCGTGGCCTGGGCGTCCGTGTCCTGTCCGGGACAGCGCGGGTGCGCGGCCGGTCGGTCCGGCCGTGGGTCAGGACCCGGCGGCGGGGGAGGACGTGGGCGACGCGCGGATGTCGTGTCCGTCCGAGGTCAGACAGCGGCCCGTGGACAGGTCGTAGCGCCAGCCGTGCAGGGTGCAGGTGAGCACCTCGCCCTCGATCTGCCCGAACCGGCTGAGGTCGGCGCGCAGATGGGGGCAGCGCCGCTGCACCCGCCAGCCGTCCAGTTCGATGTCCTGGCCGTCGTCCTGGCATGAGTCGTAGTAGTTCTCCACGTACTCGATGCGCTCCATGGACAGGCACTTGAAGAACACGTACAGGAACTCGTTGTACGGCCCGATCCGGCTGGCGGTGAACCGCATCGACAGCAGCAGGCTGTTGGACCAGTCCACCTCGCGCCGCTCGATGTTGGTGGCCACCAGATCGGCCGAGGTGGACAGCGTGTAGCGGCAGCGCTCACCGTCCCAGAGACGGACCTCCCGCGCCGGGAAGTCGATCACGATCGGCACCTCGCCCACGTCCAGGCGCGCCGGGCCGCCGACGCCCGCGCAGATCCGGTCGGCCCGGGTCAACAGCGGTTCCCACCACTGCTTCAGCTCGGCCAGCAGCCGCTCGCGCGGCAGTGCCGGAGACCGCGAGGCGCGCTCGGCGGCGAGCACGGGCTGCTGCCGCCGGGCGAAGTCCCGCAGATACGCGCGCTTCTCGCCGAAGATGTGCTCGATCTCCGACTCGGTGTAGCGGTGGGTGAGCTTGCACGCGGTGTCCTCCGGCTCCGCCACCGTCCCCGGCAGCAGCAGCCGTGCCCTCACCTCCGGGCGCGCCCGGCCCAGCTGGCGCAGGAACTCCAGCTGGTCCACGAAGATGCTTGTCCCGTCCCGGCCGGTGCCGTTGTGCTCGAAGAGCTCGTCGTCGAGGAAGCACGGCGGGCCCGCGTTGGGGAACACATGCTTGGCCTCCACCGCGTCGATATAGCGCAGCGCCCGGTCGAACTGCCCCTGCCGCTTGCGCGCGGCGAACTCCTTCTTGGCGGAGTCCGGCAGTTGGTACACCATCGGATACCAGATCGCCCCGGAGAACTGGACGAAGTAGGCGTCCACCTCGCCGAACTCCCGGATCGCCGCGATGTCCAGCGGATGGGCGTCGTTCTGGTTGAGCAGCACCGTATCGCCGTCGTCCAGCGAAAGTGCCGAGTCGCCGATGGGGCCGTCCCCGGGGCCGGTCAGCGCGGTGATCATGATGCGCAGGCCGTCGCGCTCGACCGGTGTGCCCGTGCGGGTGTGGAGGAAGTTCGTGAAGCCGAGCGCTCTCAGCTCGCGTTCCAGCTCATCGGTGGCGAAGGCCGGAAGCAGCACGGTGACGTTCTTGCGCACGGTCCGGCGCAGATTCTCCGCGTCGAAGTGGTCGCGGTGCAGATGGGAGACGTACAGATAGTCCGCAGCGCGCCCATAGTGCGCCCAGTCCAGATCGGTGTTGTCCGGGAACGGGAACCACGAGCCGAAGAAGGCGGGATTCACCCATGGATCGCAGAGCACCGACCCCGCCGCGGTTTCGATGAACAGTCCAGCATGCCCAAGTCCGGTCACGCGCATACCACAGCACCCCAACCCGGTCGGTGATGTCCGATATCTCCACCGTGTGGGGGTTCGTGGTGATGCGCATCCGCGGCTGCGCTTGCCGGGTGGCGGGATCCGCCACCCGGGTCACGCCGGTGTGCTCAGGGTCGTTCCGCCGTGGCCAGACCGGTGGCGCCCGTGGCCGCCACCTGGTCCTCCGCCGTGGGGCGCGGCGCGAGCAGCCGCTCGGCCAGGTGCCCGAAGACCAGGCCGAACGACGCCCACAGAGTGCACTGGACGGTCAGGGCGGCCAGCCGGAACTGCCACAGCACCGTCGCCGGGAACCCTTCGGGCACCTCGTTGAACGACGGCAGGAAGGCGTACGCCAGGCCCACCGCCACGATGAAGGCGACCGAAGCGGCCACCGTGGCGTTCCAGTTGCCCAGCCTCGGCGCGAGCCGCTTGCCGAGGATGACCGCGCCCACGGACAGCAGCACACTGAGCACCACCATCAGGAAGTACAGCGTGGTGCGCTGGTCGAGGGTGCTCGGATCGCCGACCGCCGGCGGATTGGCGGGGTATTTGAAGAACGGCACCAGATAGCCGGCCACCAGCGCGCCGAGCGACACCAGCGCGGCGGTGGCGCGCGGCCCGAACCGGCCGATGCGGCCGAGGGCCACGCACACCGCGAGGGCCGCGATGCCGCCGAAGGCGACACCGTAGACCAGCACGCCGGTGCTCAGCCCCGCGGTGGACTGCATGGTGCGGCTGACGAGCTCGGCGCCGCCGTGCTCATGGCTGTGCGCTTCCTCGAACGCGATGGCCGAGTCCACGCGCGGCTCACCGAGCAGATAGGCCACGGCAAGCGCCGGCAGCGCGGCGGCGAGACCCGCGAGCATGCCCCGGACGAGCAACGCCCGGACGGATATGGAGTTCATGAACGTTTCGATTCCCCTGGGACGGGACCTGCGGCGGAAAGCGGAGGTCGAAGGTCAGTGGCAGGGGAAGCCGAGCAAATGGCGTCCGTCGTGGACCCATTCGTGCACGCCCTCGCCGGAGACGACGGCGGTGGCGCCCTGCTCGGCGCCGATGAAATACAGGAGGATCAGCATGAGGAGGCCGAAGAAGAGCGCCCACGGGGCGATGGCCTTCAGCGAGATGGGGGTGATCTCCGGCACCGGCTGAGCGCTGGGTGCGGGAATGGCGGACTGTGCCATGGCGGAACCTCCAGGGGAACACGCGTCCCGGTCGTTGGTACTCATGCGACGGCGCTGGGTCTGACTCGCCCGGCGGGCGGCCCGCGTACGGGTGCTCCGCCGGACACACAGTGGCGCGACCGTGCCGGAATCTCACCGGGCTTCCGTCGCGCCGTCGTCTTGTCATGAGACCGTAGCGCGCGACGGCCGTCCGCCGCTACGGCGCGGATGCCGGAATGTGCCCTTCTACGTGGGCGAATGGTGCGGAAGAGGGGGTTGGGTGGTACGGATCACGTTGGTCGCGCCCGCTGTCAACGCGGCGCTGCGGCAGGTGCGGTTCGACGACGCCCCGCCCGACCCGGCCGGGGTGCGCCGGGCCGAGGCGGCGGCCGCGGCGCTGCCCCACCATGACACGGCGTTCACCGCGCCCTCCGCGCGCTGCCGCGGTACCGCCCGGGCCCTGGGGCTCGACGCCGCCGTGACGCCTGAGCTGGGCGATCTCGACGTGGGCCGCTGGCGGGGCCGTTCACTGGACGAGGTGGGGCAGGAGGCGCCGGAGGAGGTCGCCGCATGGCTGTCCGATCCGGCCGCCGCGCCGCACGGCGGCGAGTCGCTGCTGGAGCTGGTGGAGCGGATCGGGGCCTGGCTGGAGACGCACCGGGAGAGCGCGGCACCGGCCGAAGCGCCCGCCCCCGCCCGCGAGAGGCGACTGCTCGCCGTCGTGGAACCGGCCGTGGTCCGGGCCGCGCTCGTGCACGCCCTCGGCCTTCCCGCGCCCGCGTTCTGGCGGCTGGACGTCGCCCCGCTGACGGCGACGGAGCTCAGCGGCCGTGCGGGCCGGTGGAATCTGCGCTGCGGACACCCGCTGGCGGGGAGCGCGCCGTAGCGGGGGCGCGCCCTGACGGGGGACCGCGCCGTAGCGGAACCCGCGCCGTCACAGGGCTGTGCCGTCACAGGGCTGTGCCGTAATGGGGCTGTGCCGTAACGAAACGATCTCTCCGATGGCGCTGCTCCATCCGATGCGCTGTCGTGGCCTGATGGCATCCCCCACCACCAGGCTCCGCCCCGTCACCGCCACCCTCTGCGCCGCCGCGCTGGCGCTGCTCACCGCGTGCGGCGGTGGCGGTGGCGGTGGAGACGATGCGAAGAAGGGCGGCGACGGGGCCGGGAAGAGCACGGCCGCACCCGTCGTCACGCCCACCGCGACCGCCCCCGTCCCCCGGGGCAAGGGCAGCGCGCTGCCGGACGACCTCAACGGCGACGGCCGCCCCGAGCTCAGAATCCCGCTCGCCTCCGGCCAGGAACTCGGCAGCCTGCGCCATGTCGCGTACGTGTACGGCGCGGCGAAGGGCGTCGACCCCGCCGTCCGCACCGTGCTCGGCCGCGCGGACCTCGGCCTGCCCACCGGCGCCGGATGGCAGGAGCGCGACGCGGGCGAGATGCACTCCGCGACCACCGCGGACCTCGACGGCGACGGCTTCGCCGATGTGATCGCCACCGCCACCAAGGAGCGCGATCCGGCCGGCACCGAGCGCGTTCACATCACCAGCCAGACGCTCCCCTTCATCACCTGGGGCGGCCCCGAGGGGCCGCGCCGGGGAGCCCCCGCCACTCCGGTGCGGCTGGCCGACGTCGACGACGGCCTGGAGATCCCACGGCCCCTGACGGTGGGTGACTTCAACGGGGACGGACACCACGATCTGGCCGCCGTGCGCCAGAGCGGCAAGGACTTCCACGTGATGTACGGCCCGTTCGGCCGCGACGGCAGGGCCGCCCGCACCGAGACGTACGCCAATCCGCTCGGGTCCGGTGGCCAGATCGCGGAGCTGTACGCCGACGCCATCGACGGTGACCGGCCCACCGACCTGGTGGTGCACGCCCAGGGCGACGACGACCAGATGGAGTCCGCGCTCCTCACGGCGGGCCCGGACGGCCTCGCCAGCACCGGCCGCACCCTCCGCAAGGGCAACGCCATCGCCTTCGGCGACTTCGACGGCGACGGGAAGCGGGATGTCGCGGTCGCCGACACCGGCAGCCGCAACGACGAACCGGGCTATGAGACCGAACCGGCGGACGTCAGCCAGTCGGTGAGCGTGTACACCAAGCGCGCGGCCGGATCGACCCCTTCGCCGATCAAAATCCCCGCCCTGGGCGGCGATGTCCTCGCCGCGGCCGACACCGACGCAGACGGCACCGATGAACTGGCCGTCTCGCTGCGCACCGGCGGCACCGAACTGCTGACGATCCGCCCGGGCGCCCCCGGCGAGATCGCCCACCGCCGCACCCTCGACCGCACCGTCCCGGCCCGCGTGGACGGCCGCAAGGTGCCGAAGAAGCAGCGCGCCGTCAGGCTCTTCGGCGCCGGGGACTTCGACCACGACGGCAAGGACGAGGTCGTGCTGGCCTGGGGGCCGGACCCGCTCTTCGCGCTCTACGGGGAGAAGCCGCAACGGTTCTGGATGACCGACGGCGCCCGTGACAAGGTGGTGTTCACGAGCGCCCCGTACGAGAAGGGCGCCTCCTGAGCCGCGGTGCGCCACCGCGCTCGTGTCCGGGTGCGCGCGACCCTCTTCGCCGGGCCCGGCCGACGCCTTACTGTGGGCGTCAGTCGGCTGGTGAGGGGGTGGCGGATGGGGACGACCGGGGGAACATCCGGAGACGATCGGCACGAGCACGGCTCCGAGCGGGGATCGCCGCACGGGAGCGTGCTCGGCGGCCGGTACGAGCTGCGCGGGCGCCTGGGCGCGGGCGGGATGAGCCTGGTCTGGGACGCCTACGACGTGGCGCGCGGCCGCCCCGTCGTCGTCAAGGAGCTGCGCCCGGGCGGCGATCCGGACCCGGAGGCGTACCGGCGGTGGCGCGAACGGCTGCGCCGTGAGATCCGCGTCCTCGCCGCGACGGTGAATCAGCATCTGGCCACCATCTATGACCTGGGCGAGCGGGACGGCCGGGTCTGGATCGTCATGGAGCGCCTCGACCCGCGCTCGCTGGCGGACCGGATACGCGAGTGGGACGGACGGCCGTACGTGCCCGAGGTCGCCCGGATCGGCCTGGAGGTGCTGCGCGGGTTACGGGCGCTGTACGCGGCGGGGGTCGCCCATCGGGACGTCAAACCGCGCAATATCCTCTTCCGCCCGGACGGCCCCGCGGTGCTGGTGGACCATCTCGGCCTCACCTTCGTGGACGAGGACACGGTGGTCGGAACGCCCGCCTACATGGCGCCCGAGCGCTTCACGCCCTCGCCCCATCCGGCGGCCGCGGAAGCGATGCTCAAGGCGGATCTGTGGTCACTGGGCGTGACCCTGTACGAGGCCGTCGAGGGCGTCGTGCCGTTCCAGGGGGAGAGCGTGGGCGAGCTGATGAGCGCGGTGCTCAACGACCCGCCGCGGCCCATGAGATACGCGGGGCCGCTGCGGCCGTTGATCGAGGGTCTGCTGGTCAAGGACCCGGAACGGCGGCTGACGGCCGAACAGGCCGAGGCGCTGCTGCGCTCCCTGGCCTGGGATGAACCCAGGCCCGCCCCGCCCGCCCAGGCAAGGGCCGCCCCGGCCTCCGCGGGGGCCGCGCCACCGGCCGCCCGGGCGAGTGCGCTGAGCGGCGGAGCCCTCGTCTCGGTCGTCGTCGTGCTGGGGATCCTCCTCGCCCTGTCGGGGGCGGTGGCCCTGCCCTCACTGCGCCCCGGCTCCCTGGACGACGTTCCCGGATGGGTGGGGCTCGGCTGCCTCGGCCTGCTGTGGCTGGCGCTCGCGGCGCGCGGCTTCGCGTCGGCCAGACAGCGGGACCGCCGGGCCCGGTGGCTCGACGCCCTGCGCCCGGATGCCGCGGAGGCGGCCGCCCACCGGCCCGCCGGGCCCTGGCAGGCGCTGCGCGAGGGATATCTGGCGTCCCTGGCGATCCCTCAGCCCCCGGTGCGGCGGGCGCGACGTCCGGTGGAGCGAGAGATGGAGCGGGACATGGCCGACTTCCTCACCGCCCTCGGTCCGCCTCCGCCACGGTCCGCGGCCGCCGATCCCCCATCCCGTCCGGACCGTCCGGGGGAGGCGCCGTGACCGAGAACGCGAGTGAGAACCCCGCCCCGGGCAGTCCCCCGGAGACGGCGGTGCCCTGGGGCGACCGGCTGCCGGTGGAACAGGCCAAGGAGTGGGAGGCGGTCAGGCCCGGCACGGTGGAGTGGATGCTCACCGAGCTTCAGCGGGAACGCGAACACCGCCGCCGCATGGACTGGGTCCACACGGGACTGCAGGCATTCGGCTCACTGCTCGGCGCGGGCACGGTCGTGGCGTACATCTGGGTGGCCACGTACTTCCTCGCCCATGACGCCGCCACCCAGGGCGCGGCCATCCTCGGCGGCGGCACGGCCGCCCTGGTCGGGGGATTCCTCGGAAAGCGCTACGGCGACCGGCGCTGATCCCGTCTCCCGCCGGCCGCGGCAGGCCGTGGCCGCCGCTCCGTCCGGGGAGTGAGCAGGACGCCGCTTCCTTACGTATGAGGGGCAGGGCCTTCGCCGTCCGGGGCCCCGGCTGGATCGACGTAAGGAGACAGGGTGGTGAAGCACATGCGGCGAGGAGTGCGCCGGGTCGTGCGGTTCGCGGCTGTCGGGGCACTGGTCTGTGGCGGGGTGATGGTCTCGCAGGCCGTGCCGGGCGGATCGGCCCACGGGACGACCGGAAGTGACGGTTCGAGAGCCCTGACCGCGCGCCAGACCGACGATGTGGGCGGCCGGCTGGTGTCCGCGCTCGGCACCTCCCGTACGGCGGGCAACTGGATCGGCGCCGACGGCCGTCCGGTGGTCGCGGTGACGGACGACACGGCGGCGGGCGAGGTCAGCCGGGCCGGGGCCACCGCCAAACGGGTGCGGTACAGCATGAAGCAGCTGGACTCCGCGACCGAGAAACTGCGCTCGGCGCCCCGGGTGGCGGGCACCGCGTGGCTGGTGGACCCCAAGTCCAACCAGGTCGTACTGGTCGGCGACAGCACCGTCTCCACCGCCCGCTGGTCGAGGATGAAGGACCTCGCGGCGGAGGTGGGGGACGCGGTGCGCACCCAGCGGACGACGGACTCCTTCACCACCAGAACCGCCGGCGCCTCCCCGATGTTCACCAACGGCAGCCGCTGCTCGGCCGGTTTCAACGTCACCAACGGCCAGACCGGTTTCATCCTGACGGCGGGGCACTGCGGTCCCCCCGGCACCCCCTGGTTCACCGACGGCACCGGCCGCACCAAAATCGGTACTACGGTCCAGACCAGCTTCCCCGGCAACGACTTCTCGCTGGTGCGGTACGACAACACCTCGCTGGACCAGCGCAGTGTGCTGAGTGTCGGTGGCGGCCAGGAGGTGCGGGTCACCGGCGTGGCCGACCCCGTCGTGGGCCAGGAGGTGTTCCGCAGCGGCAGCACCACCGGGCTGCGCTCGGGCAAGGTGACCGGGCTCAACGCGACGGTCAACTACCCCGAGGGCACGGTCACCGGGCTGGTCCAGGCCACCGTGTGCGCCGAGCCCGGCGACAGCGGCGGGCCGCTCTTCGCCCAGGGCGTGGCGCTCGGCGTGACCTCCGGCGGCAGTGGCGACTGCACCAAGGGCGGGGTGACCTTCTTCCAGCCCGTGACCAAGGCGCTGAGCGCGCTCGGGGTGAGCATCCCGGGCGCCAAGGCCCAGAGCGCCAACCCGTCCATCGCCTCCGGCGGCCAGACGGGCGCCGGGCCCGGCACCTCGGGGATCGACGACGGCGTCTCGACGCTCGACGACGTCGTGGCCTACGCCCAGAGCCTCGGCCCCGGCCTGGTGGTCATCGTGGTGGGGTTCGCCGGTCTGCTGTCCACGCTGGCCATCCGGCCCAGGAGCCGCCGCTACCGCCGCTATCCCGCCGGCTGGGGATGAGCCGGTGCGGTGGCGTCCCGGGGCGGCAGCGCGCACACCGCGATGCCCCGTTCGAGAAGGCTGCCCAGGATGAGGAGGCCACCGAGCACACACGCGCTCGTGGCCATCCGGTACGGGGCCCGGCGCCGCACCAGATGGCGGACGACCCGGCCGTCGGGCCCGATCGCCAGGGCCCGCACCGTGGGCCGCGGGCTGGGCCGGAGCCTGCTGACGACGGGCACCGCCGCCCTCCTGAGCGGGGCGGGAGCGCGGTGCAGCAGTTCCACGGCGGGCTGCCGCGGCGCGGCGAGGGCCACCCAGAGGACGCCGTCGGGGCCACGCGTGAGATTGTCCGGGAAGCCCGGCAGATCGCGGATGAGAAGGTCCCGTGTCCCCGCCCGGCGGCCGGTCAGCCACAGCCGGCTGATCCGGTAGGCGCCGCTCTCGGCCACGGCGACATATGACTCGTCGGCGGCGAGCGCGACCCCGTTGGCGAACCGCAGCCCGTCCAGCACCACCTCAGGCCGGCCGCCCGGCCGCAGCCGGAGCAGCTGCCCGGTGGCGGTGTTCTCGACGATGTCGCCGAGCCAGTCCTCCAGGCCGTGGCGGCGGCTGGACACGGTGAAGTAGACCGTGCCGTCCGCCGCGGTGGCGACATTGCTGCAGAACCGCAGCGGCTTCCCGGCCACCGTGTCGGCGACCACCCGTACGGATCCGTCGTCCGGCCCGACCCGCAGCAGTCCGCGCCGCGCGTCGCACACCAGCAGGTCGCCGTCGGGGCAGGGGACAAGGCCCAGTGGCCGGCCGCCGGTGTGCGCGAGCACCTCGGAGCGGATGAGTTCATGGTCCGGGGCCAGCGTCAGCCGCCGGATGGCCCCGTCCGCGGTCCCGGTCAGGATCCGGCCGTCCGTGTCGACGGCGACATGTTCGGGCCCGTGCGCCTCCGGCGCCAGCACCCGCGGATACGGCAGCGGTTCGGCCGCCACGTCCGTGCGGGTACGGGGGCGTATGCGCGGCATGGCTCACACCGCCTTACGGGCCCGGGCGGCCCTGAGGCACCGCGTCATCTCCTCGGCGTAGGGCAGCGCCACGAAGGCGCCGATGCCGAGGCCGATGGCCGCCAGATAGCGGGCGGGCAGCGGGTTGTCCTTGGGCAGCAGCTTCCAGTCCTCGGGCCGGTCCCCGCCGCGCAGCGCGGCACGGACCTGGTCCCAGTGCAGACAGGAGGTGAACGCCATCGCCGACAGCGGCAGGACTTCCAGGAAGCTGTGGATGTGCTGTTCCACCGGGCGCACCTCGCGCTCCCCGGTGGCCAGGCTGACATCCCACAGCGCGGTGGCGCCGTGGGCGACGGCCGCTCCTCCCATCACCGACAGCACCAGCGGATTGACCCGGGCCAGCAGCCCCATCGCGACGGGGATGCCCGCCTCCGTCATCATCAGGGCGTGGATCGCCGACTCCTTGGTGCCCGAGGTCTCCTCGATCCTGGTCCGCCGGTGCATGATCCAGTCCGCCACCGCCGGGACGAACCACAGCGGCATCACCCCGTACATCAGGAACCGCCGATTGGCGTCCTCGACGTCCACGGCGTGGTGCGGCACCTCCAGATCGCGTGGCCGCCGCCACCGCCGCCACGCACGGGCCACCGGCATACGGGAAAGAGTCATCTCGCCTCCAGCACGACGTCGGAGAGGTCGGGTGCCCTCTTCGTATCGCGGACAAACGGCCGCGCGAGGCTTCCACCCGTCCGGCGTGGCGCCGTTGGACTCCGTCACTCACTCAGCCGCTCACCCGGCCGTCACCGTGCCTCGAAGGCGACGATGCGCTGGGCGCCGTCGGCCGCGCCCGGATGACGGCTGGTGAGGTCCAGCCGGAGCCGGGAGGTGCGGACCGGGTCGAAGGTGATGACGGTCGGAGTGCCGGAGGCGGTGGCCCAGTCGACGGACGCGCCGCGCACCGGTACGTAGGCGTGGCCGTTCCACGCGGAGACCTCGATCGAGGCGGGCAGGGTGTGCGTGGCGTCGACGGTGAAGGACACCTCGACGCGGCGCAGCCGCCGTCTCCCGCTCCAGGTCACCGAGACCCAGTCGGCCTTCCGGGCGCCGTCGAAGGCGGGCAGCAGCGCGGTGGCGGGCTTGTGGAAGGCGTTGGACCAGCCGGTGGCCGGATCGCCGTCCAGCATGGCCGCGGGCAGGGTCGTCGGCGCGCCCGAATAGCTCGCGTCGGCGTGTGGACCGTCCGGGGCGCCGGGGCCGGGGTCGGGTGCGAAGGGGGCCGGGCGGGTGACCGGCCGCGATGTCCCGCCGGTGGCGCGGACGGTGGCGGTCGCGGTGCGCAGTCCCGCCGCGCGGGCCGTGATGGTCAGCGGCCCGGCCTTGGTGCCGGAGCGGACGATGGCCAGGGCCTTGCCGTGGAAGGCGGTGCGGCTGCTCGCCTGGTAGCGCTCGGCGCTTTCCTGGCGGCCGTTGTCGACCCCGGCCAGGGAGCCCCCGGTGACCTTGAAGGCGATCAGATGGTCCGCGTCGGGCACCACCACACCGTGGGCGTCCACGACTTCGGCGGTCACGAAGCACAGTGAGCGGCCGTCGGCGTCGACGCTCTCGCGGTCGGGGGTGAGCCGCACGGTGTGCGGGCGTCCCGCCGTGCGCAGCACATCGGTGGCCACGATCCGGCCGCCGCGCCGGGCCACGGCCTTCAGCTCACCCGGTGCGAACGGCACCTGCCAGGTGAGGTGGAGCTTTCCGGCGCTGCCGCCCGGACTGGTGTAGCTGCCGGGGTAGGGGCCGGAGGTGACGGTCTTGTCGTCGCCGGTGGGCTCGGTGGTCTCCAGGTAGGCGCGGCCGTCGGTGGTCTTCTTGGCGTCGAACTCGCGGACCCCCAGCGACCGGCCGCCGAGGAACAGCTCCACGGCGGCGACGTTGGAGTAGGCCCACACCTCCACGGTCTCGCCCGGCTGGTGGCCGGTCCAGTCCATGGGGACCAGATGGACCATCGGTTCGTCGGTCCACTGGCTCTTGAAGAGGTAGTACATGTCCTTGGGGAAGCCCGCGGTGTCCACCGCGCCGAAGAACGACGCCTTCACCGGGAAGACGTCGTACGGCGTGGGCTCGCCGATGTAGTCGATGCCCGACCACAGGAACTGCCCGGCGAAGAACCTCCGGTCCCGGTCCTTCTTCAGCCCGTATTCGCCGCTCATCGTCCAGGAGGCGAGGTTGTTGTCGTAACTGGAGGTCTCGCGCCTGCCGGGGGTGTGGTTCTCGCCCGTGTTGAGGTGCTCGGGCTCCTGATAGGCCCCGCGGGTGGAGGTCTCCGAGGAGGACTCGGACTCGAAGAGGAACAGCCGCGGATAGCGGGCGTGCAGGGCGTCCACCGAGGCGGCGGTGTTGTAGTTGAGGCCGAGCCCGTCCAGCTTGGCGAGCATCAGATCGGCGGGGGAGCCCTCGGCGGGCAGACCGCGGTACTTGTCCGAGCCGATGACGACGGGTCTGGTGTCATCGGCGGCGCGGACGGCGTCGATGAGCCGCTGGGCCATGCCCAGCCCCGCGGCGCTGGTGGAGTCGGGGATCTCGTTGCCGATGGACCACATGACGACGGCGGGGGAGTTGCGGGCGGCGCGCACCATCTCGGTGATGTCCGCGTCGCAGTGCTCGTCGAAGAAGCGCCCGTAGTCGTAGGTGTTCTTGCCGGTGCGCCAGCAGTCGAACGCCTCCACCAGCATCACGATGCCGAGCCGCTCGCAGACCTCGATCAGCTCCGGTGAGGGCGGATTGTGCGAGGTGCGCAGGGCGTTGACGCCCATGCTCTTCATGATGGTCAGCTGGCGCAGCACGGCGTCGGTGCTGACGGCGGCGCCGAGCGCGCCCAGGTCGTGGTGGAGATCGACGCCCCGGAGCTTGGCGTACTCGCCGTTCAGCGAGAATCCGCGGTCGGGGTCGAGGGTGACATGGCGGAGCCCGAAGGGGGTGCGGTACCGGTCGGTGGTGTCCTGGCCGACCCGCAGTTCGGTCTCCAGGACATAGCGCTCCGGAGTGTCGAACGACCACAGCCGCGGCCGGTCGATCCCGAGCTCCTGGGTGGCGGTGCCGGTGTCACCAGCCCCGACGGTGACGGTGGAACGCGCCTGGGCCACCGTGCGCCCGTCGGGGTCCTTGACGGTGGAGACCACGGTCACCGGCTTCCGGCCGTCCGACGCGTTGACGACGAGGGTCCGCGCCCGCACCGTGGCATGTCCGGAGCGCAGGGCGGTGGCCAGGCCGGGGGTGGTGATCTGCGTGCCCCACCGGGCCACATGGACCGGATCGGTGACGACGAGCCGGGCGTGGCGGTAGATACCGCTGCCCGAGTACCAGCGGCTGCTGGGGAGCCGGTTGCGCACCGTGACGGCGAGAACGTTGGGGGTGGTGCCGTCGGTGTGGGCCACCTCGGTGAGATCGAGGGCGAAGCCGGTGTATCCGTAGGGGTGTTCACCGAGGAGCCGTCCGTTGCAGTAGACGGACGAGTCCATGTAGACGCCGTCGAATTCGACGGAGATCCGCTTGCCCGCGAGGGTGCGCGGCAGGGTGAAGGCGGTGCGGTACCAGCCGAGCCCGCCGGGCAGGAATCCGGTGCCGCCGCTGGTGCCGTGGTCGGTGGTGGGGGAGAGCTCGATGCTCCAGTCGTGCGGGACGGCGACCTCGCGCCAGGCCGAGTCGTCGTACGCCGGGTCATGGGCGGTCTCGTACGCGCCGGTCGGGTCGGTGATCCCACCGGGGTTGACGAGGGCGAAGCGCCAGCCGTCCGTGAGCGGGATCGTCCGTCCCCCCAGGGCGCGGGACGCGGTGGCGCCCTGAGCGGGAATGGCCGTGACAAGTGTCCCGGCCATCGGGGCGGCGGTGCCTGCGATCAAAATCGATCTGCGCGTGACCGCCATCGCGATCCCCTTCTCTTCGATTATCTTGTGGAGAAGGGCGCTTGACCGACCACAACAGCCCTTCGCGCAACAGATTCTGACAGTTTTAAACAGGGAACTGTCAAGGGTCCCGCGGGGTCTCAGCGTCCCAGCGCGCTGCTGTCGAGGTGGTGGAGCAGGTCCGCGGGATTTCGGTAGATCTCGTCCGCACCGGCGTCCCTCAGCAACTCCGGGGGGATGCCACCGGACTGCAGCGCGATACACCGCACCCCGGCCTTCACGCACGCCACGACGTCCCACACGGTGTCACCGACGAAGACGGCGTCCCGGGCCGGCACCCCGGCGCGCTCCAGAGCCTGCTCGACCGGATCCGGCGCGGGCTTGCCCTCCTCGACGTCGTCCGAGCTGAGCGCGGTGCCGATGGCCTCGTCGGCGCCGATCGCGGCGCGCATCGAGGCCAGTTCGTCCTGAGAGGCGGAACTGGCCAGCACCAGGTACCAGCCGCGCTCCGCCAGGGTGCGCAGCAGATCCGCGGCGCCGTCGAGAGCGGGCAGCCGGGGGAAGTACTCCGCGTACAGGGTCTTGTGGGCGGTGCTGATCCGTTCGTCCTGCGACCGGTCCCGGTCCTCGGGCAGCAGACGGTCCATGAGCTTGTCGGAGCTCATGCCGATGGTGTGGTGGATCTCCCGCATCCCCACCGTGTGCCCCGCCTGCCGCATCGCCTCCCACCAGGTGACGGTGTGCAGGTAGTTGGTGTCCACGAGTGTGCCGTCCACGTCGAACAGTGCGGCCCGGCGGCCACGGGCGTCCTGGTCCGGGGTGCGTTCGCTGCTCATCGTGTCCTCCCGGTCGAGTCGTACGACGACGAGGTGGCCCCCACCCGCGGCGGGGGCCACCTCCTCGGAAAGGGGCTGTCCGGCCCTCAGTAGTCGTAGTGGTGGTGATGCCGGTGATGCTCGGACTCTTCGACCACGGGGGGCGCCACTGCGGTCGGCTCGACGACACGCCGGCGCTTGTACACACTCACATACGCCGATGTGCCGATGATGCCGACGGCCATCAGGATCAGACCGACCAATTGGACGTTGAAGCCGCTGGCGTTCCAGTCGGTGGCGAAGGTGAGAATCCCTCCCACCGCGATCATCAATATGCAACCGCCGAGGCCCATCAGTTCTGCCTCCGTACATGAGTTCGCTGTTGTGGGCTGGTCTTCACCGAGTACCCAGGCCCGCCGGTGCCAATCTCACGCCCCGCGGTCCTCCCGTTCCACGGCCGCCACCGTCTCGTCGAGCGCCTGGCGGTCCTCGCGCGCCTTCGCCCGGTCCCTGGCCGAGGCGTCGGTGACATCGAGAAAGATCTGGTCGGCGTGCGGCCAGATCTCCGCCATCGCCGTCTTGACGCGGACCAGGACCTCCTCGACCTCCTCGCTGTCGAGACCGGGGAAGAGATCGACCCGGGCCGCCACCAGCGTGGAATCGTTGCCCAGACGCATCGTCAGCAGACTGGTCACGGTGTCGATCTCCGGCTGCCCCTCGAGGAACCGGCGGAGCTCCCGGCGCTGGACCGGATCGATCGCCTCGCCGATGAGCTGCCCGCGCGACTCCCTGGCCAGCCGGTAGGCCACATAGACCAGCAGCGCCCCGATCAGGAAGGAGGCCGTGGCCTCGTAGACCACCTCGCCGGTGACCATGTGCAGCCACATGCCGAGCAGGGCGAACACCACACCGAGACAGGCCGTGGAGTCCTCGGCGAGAACGGTGCGCAGCGTGGGGTCATCACCCCTGCGCAGTTCGGCCGCCATGCCACGGCCCGCCTCCCGGGCGTGCCCGCGGACCTGGAACAGCGCCCGGACCAGCGAGGAGCCCTCGGCGATGAGCGCCAGGCCCAGCACCCCGAGGCCGACCAGATAGCCGCTGTGGTCCTCGGAACTGCCCGCGCTCAGCGCCTCGGCGCCCTGGAAGAAGGAGAAGCAGCCGCCCATGACGAAGATCCCGACGGCGGCGAGCAGCGCCCAGAAGTAGCGCTCCTTGCCGTAGCCGAAGGGGTGCTGCTCGTCGGGCGCCCGCTTGCTGCGCTTGAGGGAGGCGAGCAGAAACACCTCGTTGAGGCTGTCCGCGACCGAGTGGGCCGCCTCGGACAGCAGCGCGGGGGAACCGGCGAAGACGCCGCCGATGGCCTTGGCCAGCGCGATGACCAGATTGGCGCCGAGCGCGACGAAGACGGTGACGGCGGTCCGGGCGTCCTTGCCCCCCTGGGTCTCGGGCCCGTCCGGCTCAGGCCGGCTGTCCAGTGTGTCCAACGTCTCCGGTACGTCCGGCGTCTCCGGTGCGCGCGAGGGCTCCGGTGCACGCGAGGGCTCCGGTGCGCGTGAAGGCTCCGGTGGGTCCGGTGTATGCGGCGGGCGCGGTGTCCCGTGCTGGTCGGAGGGAGGTGTCGAGGAACGGCTCATCGGCGGGAAACTCCGTAGGCGGAAGTCCGTGCCGTCCTGGTGGCGCTCTCCGCCGGGGGCGGCCGGACGGCCTGTCCCCCTTGCGGGTGTCCCGATGCCGGGACCTCAATCGTGACATGCACATCGTGACACGCCCCGACGACGGAGCGCGCCCCGCGGGAGCCATTCGGACCACGGGGCGCGCTCGGATCGGGTCAGTCGGTCGGGTCAGCCGGCCGGAGCGTTCGGGGAGGCGGGCACCTTCGGCAGCTCGCTGAAGATGTCGAGCCCCATGACAGCCGCGATCAGCAGACCGATCACGCCGAGCGCCACCGCTCCCCAGGCCACCGCGGTCACCCAGGGTGCCCCGGTCGTCACGGGCCGCCGCTGCCGCAGCAGCACCACACCGGCGATCACCACGGCGGCCAGCGCGAAGAGCCCGTTGACGAGAGCCGTGGTGTGCCACGGAGTGCCGTACACCGTGGCGATCTGATCGGCGGCCGCCCCGGACTGGGCCTTGATCTGGCCGGTCAGCTGCTTGCGCTCCTGCAGCATGGTGCCGAGCCAGGTGCCGGAGAGCGAGGCGAGCCCGAGGCCGGCGCCGACGACCGCGGCGGCGCCGGGGACGACGCTCGGCGTGCCGGCCGGGGGAGGGGTTCCCAGGTCGTCGGACGTTTCCTCGAAGTCCGGTGCTTCCTGCGGGTCCGCAACAGCGTTCGGGGCGCCCTCGGCCGTGGTCTCCTCGCCCTCCGCGGGCTGTGCTGCGGTGTCGGTCGGTTGATCGGTCTTGGTGGTGTCCATGTGCCGCAACCGTACGGACCGAAGATGAAAACCCACTGAGAAAGCGATGTCCTTCGGCCGGCGGCACCGGCCGGGTGGTGGCCGGCCGGCCCGCATACGCTGACCGAAGGGTCTCATCCGATGGCCGGGGGCCCTTTCGCTGTACGACGGGAGTACCCCGTGGTCTCCTCCACCTCTGGCGACGGCGCCTCCAACGGCGGGGCACGGCACCGGCTGCGCGCATGGCTGCTGGAGGGCCTGACCGACATCGCCAAGCGCCAGCCCGGCCCGCATGCCGAGCCGGAAAGCGCACACCACGGCCGGCCGTGGTGGCGGGTCATGTGCCTGACCGGTCTGGACTACTTCTCCACCCTCGGTTACCAGCCCGGTATCGCCGCCCTGGCGGCCGGGCTGCTCTCCCCGCTGGCCACCGTGGTGCTGGTGGTGGTGACCCTGGTGGGCGCGCTGCCGGTGTACCGCAGAGTGGCCGAGGAGAGCCCGCACGGCCAGGGCTCGATCGCGATGCTGGAGCGGCTGCTGACCTTCTGGAAGGGCAAGCTGTTCGTCCTCACCCTGCTGGGCTTCGCGGCCACCGACTTCCTCATCACCATCACCCTTTCCGCCGCCGACGCCACCGCCCACCTGGTGGAGAATCCGCATCTCACCTCGACCCTGCACGGTCATGAGGTGGCCATCACCCTGATCCTGGTGGGACTGCTCGGCGCGGTGTTCCTCAAGGGGTTCACCGAGGCCATCGGGATCGCGGTGGTGCTGGTCGCGGCCTATCTGCTGCTCAACGCCGTCGTGGTGGCGGTCGGGCTGTGGCATGTCGGCACCGCGCCGCATGTGATCCCCGACTGGTCCCGGGCGCTGGTCGCCGAGCGCGGCAGTCCGCTCGTGATGATCGGTGTGGCGCTGGTGATCTTCCCGAAGCTGGCCCTGGGCCTGTCCGGGTTCGAGACGGGCGTGGCCGTCATGCCGCATATCGAGGGCAAGCCGGGCGACACCCCGGAGCGCCCCGCCGGACGTATCCAGGGCGCCAGGAAGCTGCTGACCACGGCCGCGGTGATCATGAGCATCTTCCTCATCACGTCCAGCTTCATCACGACCCTGCTGATCCCGCAGCGGGAGTTCGAACCCGGCGGCGGGGCCAACGGGCGCGCCCTGGCCTATCTCGCCCATGAGTACCTGGGCTCGGCCTTCGGCAGCGTCTATGACGCCTCCACCATCGCCATCCTCTGGTTCGCCGGCGCCTCGGCCATGGCCGGACTGCTCAACCTGATGCCCCGCTATCTGCCGCGCTACGGCATGGCGCCCCACTGGGCGCGCGCGGTGCGCCCGATGGTGCTGGTGTTCATCGCCGTCGCGTTCCTGGTGACCTGGATCTTCAGGGCGGATGTGGACGCCCAGGGCGGGGCCTACGCCACCGGTGTGCTCGTGCTCATCACCTCCGCCGCCATCGCCGTCACCATCGCCGCCCGGCGCGCCCGGCAGCGCGGCTGGACCCTCGGCTTCGGCGTCATCGCGGTGATCTTCCTGTACACCACCGGGGTCAACGTCGTCGAACGGCCCGACGGCGTCAAGATCGGCGCCTGCTTCATCGCGGGCATCCTGGCCGTATCGCTGCTGTCCCGGGTCGCCAGGGCGTTCGAGCTACGGGTCACCAGCGTGACGTTCGACCCCCTGGCCGAGCGGTTCATGCGCGACACCGCCCACCGCAGGATCCGCTTCATCGCCAATAAGCCGGAACGCCGCGACCTGGCCGAATACCGGGAGAAGCAGCACCAGATCCGGGAGGACAACGACATCCCGCCCGAGGACGACATCATCTTCGTCGAGGTCACCGTCGCCGACCCGTCCGAGTTCGAAAGCGAGCTGCAGGTGTGCGGAGAGGTGGTGCACGGCCGCTACCGCGTGATGACCATGCAGAGCGCCACCATCCCCAACGCGCTGGCCGCAATGCTGCTGTGGGTGCGGGACGCCACCGGGCAGCGCCCGCACATCTACTTCGAGTGGACGGAGGGCCATCCGCTGGCCCACTTCCTGCGCTTCTTCCTCTTCGGCCAGGGAGAGGTCGCCCCCGTCACCCGTGAGGTCCTCCGCGAAGCCGAACCCGACCGCGGCCGCCGCCCCCACGTCCACGTCGGCTGACGAGGTCCCCCGAGTCGGGGCGGCCGTCGGCGTCAGGGCGCTACCGGCTCCTGCTCCGGCTCCGCGGCGGGCAGGCTGTCCATGAACGAGCTCACCGAGAACACCGCCCGCCCCGGCCCCGGCGGGCCGTATCCGGGCGGCGAGGCCAGCCCGAAGTCCTCGAGCGTCGCGCGGTAGGTCTCCAGCAGCCGGATGTGGTACTCCAGCGGGGCGCCCTGCGGATTGGCCTTGCCCAGCGGTGTCGTCGGCTCGGGACACCATGTGGTGAACCGGGGCACGACACCGTGCGACATGAAGAACCGCAGCCCCTCGGCGGTGGAGTCGATCGCCTCGCCCACGGAGGAGAAGCCGAACGGCTCGGCCATCTCCACACCCGCGACGAAGTTGGGAATCACATTCCGGGCGCCGAACACCTCGGTCGAGTCCAGGATCCGGCGGTGCCACTCGTCACGCCCGATGTAGCGCTCCTTGCCCGGGCAGTACAGCTCGAACAGCCGCCGGTCCCACACCTCGAAGTTGGGGTGGTAGATCCGCACCCCGTAGTCGTGGAACCGCCGGACGTCGTCCTTGGGCAGCGCCTGCGCCACCACCTTGCCGATCCACCGGCCCGGGAAGCGCTCCTCGATGGCCTTCGCGTACTGGCCGTAGAAGTCGGCCTCGTCCCGGCCGCCGATATGCGAGGTGATCGCGCCGCCGGTGAGCGTGTACGCCTGGGAGGTGCGGGCGGTGTCATGGCGGTCGATGATCTCCAGCGCCTCCAGCACCTCCTCGACCGGCTTCACCCCGGTGTACGGGCGGCCCGCCGCCTTGTGCTGACGCCAGTTGTGGTTGATGTCGCAGTACTGGCACTCCTCCTTGGCGCCGAAGTACTGGCACACCCGGAAGACCGTCAGATAGACCAGATAGCCCCACTGGATGGTGGGCGCGACCTCCATCACCGACTTGCCGTTCGACAGGGTGTGGCGGTAGTAGTCCGGCATCGGGGGCAGCCCCACATCGGCGATGCGCGCACCGTCCAGATACAGGCCCAGCGCACCGTCCTCCCCGGCCCGGACCACATACGGCGACGCGGGGTTGACGCGGACGGACACCACGGTGCGGCGCAGCTCGTACGGCCCGCCGGTGAGCACGACCTCCTCGGGCGGCCGGTTGAGGGCCGCGGCGCCCAGCTCGGGCAGGGTGCGGTGGTCGAACGAGAAGATGAAATACGACTTCGGCTTGACGTCGCCGTCCTCGTTGCCGCTGAGCGCGGACTCGTCGAAGGCCATGCCGCCGCGCAGCAGGTCCTCCTTGATCACGGCTTCCCGGGGCACCTGGGGGAAGCTCGCCATCAGGCCCTCGACCAGCTCGGTTCGTCTCTGGCTCGCCATCTGCCGCCCCATCCCTGGCTCCGTATGGACGCCGTGTGGTTCCCCCCGCAGGCCATCTGCGTTCAACACCATAGATCAGCGTGGACGTTCGGCTCCAGAGCGCCCGCCCTCGCCACACCCGGCCGGTCGCCATGACCGTGTGCCGGCCTGGCGGGCGCCTCGGGGCCGGCCGATCTACGGTGGAAGGGCCATGGCTGTCAACCGGCTCGGCATGGTCGTCCACCAGGCCCGCCCCACCGCCGTCGCGGCGGCGCACACCGCCCGCGCATGGGCCGCTGCCCATGACATCTCCTGCTACGAACTGGACGTCTGGCGCGGCGGCCGGCCCCGGCGCAGCGCCAAGGAGGAGGCCGCGGCCGCGGGCCACCCCGACCTGATCGTCACCTTCGGCGGCGACGGCACCTTTCTGCGCGGCGCCCGGCTCGCGGCCGTGAACGGGGCCGCCGCGCTGGGGGTGAACGTGGGGCGGGTCGGCTTCCTCACCGAGATCACGGTCGATCAGGTGGCGGACGCGCTGGACGCCGTCCACGACGGCCGTGCCACGATCGAGGAGCGGATGCTGCTCACCCTGCGGGCGTCCCGGCCGCTGGAGATGCCCGAGGGCATGGAGGCGCTGCTGCGGTACGGGCGGGGCCCCTTGCCGCCCCCGCCCAAGGTCCGCCCCGGCCAGGGACCCGAGGAGGTCGGCTGGGGCATTCCGCTGGATGTCATCGCCGTCAACGACGTGGTCTTCGAAAAACTCGCCCGCGACCGGCAGGCGGGGCTCGGCGTGTATGTGTCCGGGCAGTTGCTCGCCTCGTACTCGGCCGACGCGATCATCGTGGCCACCCCGACCGGCTCCACCGCGTACAGCTTCGCCGCCGGCGGGCCGGTGGTCTCCCCGCATATGGACGCGGTGGTCTTCACCCCGGTCGCCCCGCACATCGCCTTCGACCGCACCGTGGTGGCCGCGGTGGACGAGGCCGTCGCCGTGCGGGTCCTGCCGACCTCGGGGCGGGTGGCGGTCAGCCTCGACGGGCAGTTGCGCGGCGTGCTGGATCCGGGCGACTGGGTGGCCGCCTACCGGGCACCGAACCGGCTGCGGCTGGTGCGGCTCGCGCCGACGCGGTTCTACCACCGGCTGCGGGACCGCTTCCGGCTGGCCGACTCGCCCGCCACCGACGCGGCCCCGCCGTTCTACCACCCCCGCACCCCGGTCCCCCCGGACCTGGCGCATCTGCGGCTGGCCTTCGATCCCCTGCCCACGGAGCCCCTGCCCCCGGAGGCGGAACACGGGGAGTGACGCCGAAGATGCGGGGCGCCCACCCCGATGCCAGGCTGAGTGATGTGACAGCTCACGCTTTTCACAGCGATCTCACGCTGCGTGTCAACGGGGCTGACCGCCCCCTCACCCTCGACCACCGGGTGACCCTGCTGGACGCCCTGCGCGAACACCTGGCGCTGACCGGGGCCAAGAAGGGGTGCGACCACGGGCAGTGCGGGGCCTGCACCGTCCTGATCGACGGGGAGCGGGTCAACAGCTGCCTGGTGTTCGCCGTGGCCGCCCAGGGCCGCGACATCACCACCATCGAGGGGGTGGCCGGGCTCGCCGCCACGGAAGAACTCCATCCGCTGCAGCGGGCGTTCCTGGAACACGACGGCTTCCAGTGCGGCTATTGCACCCCGGGCCAGATCTGTTCCGCGATCGGCGCGCTCACCGAGGCCGGGCGCGGCTGGCCCAGCCATGTCACCGAGGACATGGCGGCCGGGGTCGGCGCGCCGGGCGACCTGGACGCCGACGAGATCCGGGAGCGGATGAGCGGCAACCTGTGCCGCTGCGGGGCCTACCCCGGCATCGTGGCCGCCATCCGCGAGGTCGCCGGGGCCGACGGCGGCGGGGCCCCGGCCCGCGCCGGTGCGGCGGGAGGGGCGCGATGAAGCCGTTCGCCTACGAGCGCGCCACCGACCCCCAGGCCGCCGCCACGCTCGTGGCCGACTCCACCGAGACGGTGTATCTGGCCGGTGGCACCAACCTGGTGGACCTGATGAAGCTCGGGGTGACCGAGCCCGCCATGCTCGTCGACATCACCCAGCTCCCGTACGACACCATCGAGCACCGCCCCGACGGCGGTGTGCTCATCGGGGCGCTGGTCGGGGGCAGCCGGCTCGCCGGAGACCCGGGCGTGCGCGAGCGCTTCCCCGCCCTGGCCGAAGCGCTGCTGTCCGGGGCCTCCGGGCAGCTGCGGACGGTGGCCACCACCGGCGGCAATCTGCTGCAGCGCACCCGCTGTGTGTACTTCCAGGACGTCACCAAACCCTGCAACAAGCGGCAGCCGGAAACCGGCTGTTCGGCCATCCAGGGCCTCCACCGCGACCTGGCCGTGCTCGGCACCTCCGACTTCTGCGTGGCGAGCCACCCCTCGGACATGGCGGTGGCGATGGCCGCGCTCGACGCGGTCGTCCATCTGCGGCGGGTGAACGGCAGCCCCCGCGCGGTGCCGCTGAACGAGTTCTATCTGCTGCCCGGTGACACACCGGACCGCGAGACGGTGCTGCAACCGGGTGATCTGATCACCGGTGTCGAGCTGCCACCGCCCCCCGAGGGCGCCGCCATGTCCTACCGCAAGGTCCGCGACCGCTGGTCCTACGCGTTCGCGGTGGTGTCGGTGGCCGCCGTGGCCGCCACGGACCCCGACGGCACACTGCGCGAGATCCGGCTGGGGCTCGGCGGCGTGGGCACCCGCCCCTGGCGGGCCCGCGAGGCCGAGCGGCTGCTCCTGGGCCGGCAGCCGACCGAGGAGACCCTGCGGGAGGCGGCACGGGCCGAGTTCGCCGCGGCGCGCCCGCTGCCGCAGAACGCATTCAAGATCGACCTCGCCGTGGATGTCATCACCTCGGCCGTGCGCGACCTCGTGGGAGGGCAGCGTCGATGACCACGCTCCAGCGGACCGTGGGCGCGGAGGTGACCCGTGTCGAAGGACGCGAGAAGGTCACCGGTACCGCGCTCTACGCCTATGAGTACCCGGTGCCGGACGCCCTGTACGCGTGGGCGGTGCAGTCCACCATCCCGCGCGGCAGGGTGCGCGCCGTCGACACCGGCGCGGCGCTGGCCCTGCCCGGCGTGGTCGCCGTGCTCGACAGCCACAATGTCTTCCGGCTGCGCCCTACCGACGCCCCCGAACTCGCCGTGCTGCAGTCCGCCGACGTCGCCTACCGGGGGCAGATCGTGGCGGCCGTGGTGGCGGACACCTTCGAGACGGCCCGTCAGGCCGCGGCGGCCCTGCGGATCGAGTACGACGTGGACGACCACGACGCCGAGCTGATGGACGGCGATCCACGCATCTTCGTCCCCGACACGGTCAACGGCGGCTACCCGGGCCAGACGGAGACCGGCGACGTGGCGGCCGCCCTCGCCGCGGCGCCGGTCGTCCTCGACGCCACGTACACCACGCCTGCGGAGCACACCAGCGCGATGGAACCGCACGCCACCATCGCGGTCTGGGACGGGGACTCGCTCACCCTCTACAACGGCGACCAGGGCCCCTGGATGACGGCCGGCAGGGTGGCCGAGCTGTTCGGCCTGCCCGAGGGCGCCGTCCGGATCGTCGCCGACCACACCGGCGGCGGCTTCGGCTCCAAGGCGATTCCCCGCCCGCCCACGGTGCTCGCCGCGCTGGCCGCCCGCGCGGTGGGCCGCCCGGTCAAGGTGGCGGCCACCCGGCAGCAGATGTTCACCATGGTCTCGTACCGGACGCCCACCCTGCAGCGCATCCGGCTCGGCGCCGAACGGGACGGCCGGCTCACCGCCATCTGGCACGACGCGCTGCAGCAGAGCTCCACACTCAGCCCGTACTGCGAGCAGACCGTCACCCCCACCCGCGTCATGTACGCCGCGCGCCACCGCCGGACCACCCATCGCCTGGCGCAGCTGGATGTGCCGACACCCTCGTGGATGCGGGCCCCCGGCGAGGCGCCCGGGATGTTCGCGCTGGAGAGCGCGATGGACGAACTGGCCGTGGAACTGGGCATGGACCCCATCGACCTGCGGGTGGCCAACGAGCCGTCCGTGGAGCCGGAGAGCGGTCGCCCCTTCAGCAGCCGCAATCTGGTGGCGTGTCTGCGGGAGGGCGCGGCGCGCTTCGGCTGGGCGGGTCGCGACCCCGCGCCGGGGCGCCGCCGGGAGGGGCGCTGGCTGGTCGGCACCGGAGTCGCGGCGGGCAACTACCCCGCCCTCACCTGGCCCTCCACCGCGACGGCCCGAGCCGAGCCCGGCGGAGGTTTCACCGTACGGATCGCCGCGGCCGACATCGGCACCGGGGCCCGCACCGCGCTGACCCAGGTGGCGGCGGACGAACTCGGTGTGGAGATCGACCGGGTCGCCCTCGACATCGGCCGCAGCGCCTACGGCCAGGCACCGTGGGCGGGCGGCTCGATGGGCCTGAGCTCCTGGGGATGGGCGGTGTCCAAGGCGTGCCGGGCGCTGGCCAAGCGGCTCGACGAGGTCTCCGGCGCGATCCCGCCCGGCGGGCTGGAGGAGCGGGTGGACACCGCCGAGGACGTCGAGGCGCGCCGGGAGTTCTCCCGCCACGCCTACGGCGCCCAGTTCGCTGAGGTGCGGGTGGACGCCGTCACCGGCCAGGTGCGGGTCGACCGGCTGCTGGGGATGTTCGCCGCCGGGCGCATCATCAACCCCCGGACGGCGGGCTCGCAGCTGCGCGGCGCCATGTGCATGGGACTGTCGATGGCGCTGTACGAAAACCTGGAGACGGACCCGCGGTTCGGTGACTTCGCCAACCACGACCTCGCCACCTACCACATCGCCGCCCACGCCGATGTGCGGGACATCCAGGCGCACTGGATCGATGAACACGATGACGAGCTCAACCCGATGGGCAGCAAGGGCGTCGGGGAGCTGGGCATCGTCGGCACGGCGGCGGCTGTCGCCAACGCGGTCTACCACGCCACGGGGGTGCGGGTCCGCGATCTGCCGATCACGCTGGAGCGGGTGCGCGCGGGGCTGTCCGCCCACTGAGCGGCCGCCCGGCCGTCGTGGCTCCCGGGGACGCCCGCCCGTCGCCGCTCCTGGGGCTGTCCGGGCGGTCGGGGCTCGCGGGGTCGCCCGGCCGTAGTGGCTCCGGGCTGCCCGGCCTGCCGCCGATCCCGGCGATGCCCGGTCCTGTCGTGGCTTCCCGGGGCCGACAGGCCCGCGGCCCCCGGGGTGTCCCGCGGTGACGGCGCGGGACACCCGGGTCGCGTGGGGTCAGCCGTTCTCGGCAGCCCCACCGGCGCCGTCCGCGCCCGCGCCGTCATCGGCCGCCCCGCCGTCATCGGCGCCGCCGTCCGCCGCGCCGCCGCCTCCGGCCGCGCCGCCGTCCCCGATCTGCGCACCGACCGCCTCCAGCGCGGTCGTCACCGGCTGGAAGAAGGTCTCACCGCCGGAGGTGCAGTCGCCGCTGCCGCCGGAGGTCAGACCGATGGCGTTGCCGTCCGCGCTGAACAGCGGGCCGCCGCTGTCGCCGGGCTCCGCGCAGACATCGGTCTGGATGAGCCCGCTGACCGTGCCCTCGGGGTAGTTGACCGTCGCGTCCAGACCGGTGACCGAGCCGTCGTTGAGCCCGGTGGTGCTGCCCATGCGCTGCACCTGCTGGCCCACCGTGGCCTCGGCGGCCCCGACGATGTCCACGTTCTGGCCGCCGGTGTTCACCGTGGACGGGGCCTCGGTGTTGGCGTCGTCGTAGGTGACCAGCGCGAAGTCGCCGTCACCGGGGAAGGTGGCGTCCTGCACGGTGCCGATCGGCGCGCCGTTCTGGGAGTCCGACCACTGCTCGGCGGCGACGCCGCAGTGGCCGGCGGTGAGGAACGCCGGGGCGCCGCTGTCCGTGGTGACGTTGAAGCCGAGCGAGCAGCGCGCGCCACCGCCGAAGATGGCGTCGCCGCCCGCGACGAAGGGCTTGAACTCGCCCGTGGACTTCTTGAGGGTGGCCATGCCGTCGCCCAGCGACTTCACGGTGGACTCGAGGGTGTCCCACTTCGCCCCGGTGACGGTGGAGTCGGCCGTGACCCGCAGCTCATTGGTCTTGGGGTCCACCGACCAGGCGGTGCCCGGGATGGTGGCCTTGGTCTTGAGCGTCTTCGCGGCGGTCCGCAGCGCCTTGGTGCTGTTGTCAACGCTTCTGGCCACCGCGCCGGCGCTCTTGACCTCGACGTTCACATTGTTGTTGTCGCCGACGACATTGACGATGACCTGCTGCTTGTCCTTGTCGTAATAGGCCCCGCCGAACGCCTCGCCCAGCTGTGACGCCAGCTGCGCCGCGATGTCCGCGGCCGAGGCGGCGTCCACCTTCTTCGGCTGGGCGGCCTCGGTCTTGTCGTCCTGTGAGGCGTTGGCGTTGGGCAGCAGTATCGCGGCAGCCGCGACGGCGGCGGCCCCGGCCCCCGCGAACACGATCTTTCGCTTGGGTACGCGTTTATGGCTCAACTCATGACCTCCTGTTGGGGGGTTACGGGATCCGCTCATCCGCGACGAGCACGACCCGGCAGTGGATACGGGCGGCGCACGAGTTGCGTTCAGAGAGATTGAGGAGATCTTTACGCGGCGCCCCCACCGGTCCGGTGGGCCAGCTCCTGGCGGACCAGCGGCAGCAGCTCGCGGCCGTAGCCGACGGCGTCGTCCAGCGGGTCGTAACCACGGATCAGCAGGGTCGTGACGCCGATGTCCACATAGTCCAGCAGCGCCTTCGCGACCGTCTCCGGGGTGCCGACCAGCGCCGTGGAGTTCCCCGCGGCCCCGGTGGCGGCCGCGGTCGCCGTCCACAGCGCCCGGTCGTGGAGTTCACCCCGGGCGGCGGCGGCCAGCAGCCGCTGGGAGCCGACGTTCTGCGGGTCCGTGCCCCCGGTCGTGGGTGAGCCGAGCGCCTCACGGCCCCACCGGGAGGAGGTGAAGGAGCCCGCCGGGCCATGGGCCCTGATGGTGTCGAGGATCCGGTGCGCCCGCTCCCACGCCTGCTCCTCGGTCGCGCCGAGGATGGGCCGGAAGGACACGCTGATACCGGGTGGCTCGGTCCGGCCCGCGGCCTTGGCGGCCCGGTGCACGGAGGCGATCTGCTCCGCCGTCTCGGCCAGCGGTTCGCCCCACAGCGCGAAGGTGTCCGCGTGCCGGCCGCCCACGGCGTACGCCGCCTCGGAGGAACCACCGAAGTACAGCGGGATGCGTGGCCGCTGATGGGGGCGGACCTCGGCGTGGAAGTCCTCGAAGCGGTAGAAGCGGCCGTCGTGTCCGAACGGCTCCTCATCCGTCCACGCCCGCTTCAGGATCTCCAGATACTCATCCGTGCGGGCGTAACGGTCGTCCTTGCCCAGAAAGTCGCCGTCCCGCCGCTGCTCGGCGTCCCGCCCGCCGCTGATGATGTGCACGGCGACCCGCCCGCCGGAGAACTGGTCGAGGGTGGCGAACGTACGGGCGGCCAGGGTGGGGGCCACGAAGCCGGGCCGATGGGCCACCAGCAGCCCGAGCCGTTCGGTGCGCGCGGCGACATACGCGGCCACCTGGGCGCCGTCGGGGGTGGCGGAGCCGTAGCCGATCAGCACCCGGTCGAAGCCCGCGTCCTCATGGGCGCGGGCGAACCGCAGGGTGTACTCGGCGTCCACGACGGGGCCGCGGGCCGGGTGGATCTCGGACACCTCATGGGTGCCGATCATTCCGATGAACTCGACGGACATCGTCAGCCTTTCTCCGAGGGGCGGGAAGTGGCCGGGGGAATGGTCACCGCCCGGCTTCCTTGTCTGTTTCTCCGGCGGCCGCCACCAGCTCCGGCGGCCCTGGCGCGGTGGCCGGGGGAGTCGCCCCGGCCACCAGCTCACGCCACTGGGGCACCCGGTGGCAGGCGGCGGTGCGCCCCGGGCCCACCGGGGCCGGCGCGGGCGCGGTGCGGCAGGAGCCGGTGACGAACGGGCAGCGGTGGCCGAAGACACAGCCCTCCCGCGCCGTCCAGGAGGGCGGTTCGGCCGACGGGCGCAGCGCCGTCGCGCCCGGCCCGCCCCCGCCCCGTACGCTCGGCGCGGAGGCGATGAGCAGCGCGGTGTACGGATGCAGCGGCCGGCCGAACACCTCCCGTACGGGCCCCTGCTCCACCACCCGGCCGCGGTAGAGCACCGCCACCCGGTCGGCGATGCCCGCCAGCGAGCTGAGGTCGTGCGAGATGACGACGACGGCCATCCCGCGCTCGGTGCGCAGCCGGTCCAGCAGCCGCAGCACCCGGTTGCGGTTGGAGGCGTCCAGGGCGCTCACCGGCTCATCGGCGATCAGCAGCCGGGGCCGGATGACGATCGCCCGCGCGAGCAGCACCCGCTGGCGCTGACCGCCGGAGATCGCGCCGGGCAGCCGATCGCCGAGGCGTGCCGCGTCCAGGCCCACCGTCTCCAGCGCCCCGTCCACCTGTGCGGCGATCTCCGTGTCGCCGAGATCCCCCGCGACGGCGAGCGGTTCGGCCACCGCCCGGCGGACCGTCAGCTCCGGGTCCAGGGCCCGCAGCGGATCCTGGAACGCGTAACTCAGCCGCCCCGAACGGCGGAACGCCCGCAGCGCGCGCCCCCGCAGCCCGGAGATCTCGCGCCCGTCGAAGACCACCCGGCCCGAGCGCGGCGGGACCAGGCCCACGGCCGTACGGGCCAGCGTGGTCTTGCCGGAGCCGGTCTCCCCGATGACCCCGACGATCTCGCCCTCGGCCACGGACAGCTCCACACCGTCCAGCACCGGCCGCGCGTCCCGCCGGCCGAAGGCCACGGTCAGTCCGGAGATCTCCAGCAGCCCGCTCATACCGCCACCTCCCGGGTGCCGTGCGCACCGGCCCGCGACCGCTCGATCTCCTCGCCGCGCACACACCGCACCCGCCGCCCGTCGGTGGTCTCGCGCAGCGGCACCGGACCGCGGCGGCATTCGGGCGCGGCGAACGCGCAGCGGTCGGCGAACCGGCAGCCCGGCAGCCGCGCACCCACCTCGGGCGGTGCGCCGGGGATCACCTCAAGCTCGCGCCGCTCAAAGTCGCCGACCGTGGCCACGCGCAACAGCGCCTCGGTGTACGGATGCAGGGGGTCGTTCAGCACCCGCTCGGCCGGGCCGTCCTCGACCAGCTCCCCGGCATACGCCACCAGGATCCGGTCGCACACCTCGGCGATCACCGACAGATCGTGGCTGACCAGCAGCAGCGCCAGATCCCGCTCGGCGCGCATCCGGGCCAGCAACTCCAGGACCTCGGCCTGGACCACCACATCCAGCGCGGTGGTCGCCTCGTCGGCCACCAGCAGATCCGGGGCGCAGGCCACCGCGACGGCGATCAGCACACGCTGCAGCATCCCGCCGGACAGCTCGTGCGGATGGCGCCGGGCGACCTCGGCGGGGTCGTGCAACCCGACGGCGGCGAACAGCTCGACGGCCCGCTCAGCGGCCCGCGCGCGGTCCAGCCCCAGCTTCACCCGCAGCACCTCGGTCAGCTGACGCCCCACGGTCAGCGCGGGGTTGAGATACGAGGCGGGGTCCTGGAAGACGGCGCCCACCCGGGTGCCCCGTACGCGGTCCCACTCCCGGCGCGACAGCCCGGTCAGCGCCTCACCGGACAGGGCGATCTCGCCCTCGGACACCGCGCAGCCGGGCGGCAGCAGTCCGAGCACCGACCGGCAGATGAGGGTCTTGCCGCTGCCGGACTCGCCGACCAGGCCGACGGCCTCACCGCGGCCCACGGTGAACGACACATCGCGTACGGCCGTCAGCCGTCCGGACGCGACGGTGACGCCGAGTCCCTCGACCGCCAGCGCGGCGGGCCGTCGGCCCAGGGCGCCGGAGCCGTCGGGGCCGCCGGGCGTGGCGGGGTCAGGCGACGGGGAGTGCGGCATCGGCCTGCTCCTTGGTGGTGTCGGGGGTGTCGGGAGTGGCGCCCGGGGAGCCGGTGGCCGGATCCGGTGCGCCGCCGGGCAGCAACTCGTCCGCCCCGGCGTCCCGTACGGCATCGGCCAGCAGGTTGAGCGCACCGGCGGTGATGACGATCAGCGCGGCCGGGAACACCGGTGCCCAGATCTGCTGGGTGAGGAAGCCCAGATCGGTGGCGAGCATGCCGCCCCAGGTGGCGGCGGGAGGCTGCACACCGACCCCGAGGAAGGTCAGCGAGGAGACCACCAGCAGACAGGTGGCCAGCGCGTGGGCGGCGGTGACGATGACCGTCGGCAGGACCTTGCTCCAGATGTGGGTGCGCAGCACCCGCCCGACCGAGGCGCCGAACAGCTCGGCCGACTCCACGTACTGGGCGTGCCGCAGGCTCAGCGCGGCGGCGCGGGTCATCCGGAAGAACAGCGGGGCGTAGAGCACCCCGAGCGCCAGCATGGCCTGGTGCATCCCGTTGCCCAGCGCGCCCACCACCGCGATGGCGAACACGGTGAACGGCAGTGTCATCAGCGCGTCGACCGCACGCTGGGCGATCCACTCGCCCACCCGCCCCATCCACAGCGAGGCCAGTCCGGTCGGCACCCCCACCGCCATCGCGGCGGCCACCGCCTCCACGGCGCCCGCCACCGAGCGGCCACTGCCCTCCAGCAGCCGGCTGAGCACATCGCGGCCCAGATAGTCGGTGCCCAGAAGATGGCCGGGGCCGGGGCCGCGCAGCATGTTCCGGGGGTGCTGGGCCAGCGGGTCGTGCGGGGCGAGCCGGCCGCCGAACGCCGCCAGCAGCGCGATGGCCAGCAGCACCAGCAGCGCCACCTTGGCGGACGGATGTCCCCAGGCGCGTCGCAACGTCCTCATCGGCGCGTCACCTCCCGGCGCCGGGCGGCCGGATTCAGCGCGAGCAGCGCCGCGTTGACGGCCACGTTGACGACCAGGACCACCGCGATGGTCACCAGCAGCGTCCCCTGGATCACCGGGATGTCGTGCTGCTCCGCCGACTGCAGGGTGAGCTGGGCGAGACCGGGCAGCGCGAAGATCTGCTGGGTGACCACCGCACCGCCGAGCAGCATCGGCACGCTCATCCCGAGCGCGGTGAGCGCCGGTCCGGCGGCGTTGCGCAGGGCATGGCCGAACACCACCCGCCGGGCGGGCAGCCCGCGCATCACCGCGCCCGTCACGTAGTTCTCCCGCAACGTCCCCACCAGCGAGGTGCGCAGCTGACGGGCGATGGCGGCAGCGGCCTCCAGGCTCAGCGCCAGCGCGGGCATCACGGTGTACCGCAGCCACTGCGCGGGGTCCATGTCCAGCGGCACATAGCCACCGGACGGCAGCCACCCCAGCTTCAGCGAGAACACCGTGACCAGCGCGATGGCCACGACGAAACCGGGCAGGGTGCCGAGCAGCGCGCACAGCGCGGTGACGGTGCGGTCCAGCCGTCCGCCGGCCCGGAGCGCGGCGGCGACACCGGCGGCCCCGCCCAGCACCACGGCCATCAGCAGCGCGAGCCCGGCGATGGACAGATCCACCGGCATCGCCTGCCGGATGCTGTCGGCCACCGGGACCGTGGTGAACCACGAGCGCCCCAGGTCCCCGGTGAAGGCGTGCCCCAGCCACGACACGTACTGCTCCCACAGCGGCCGGTCGAGGCCGAACCGCTGGTTCATCCGGGCGATGTCGGCGGGCGTCGCCGTCTCGCCGAGCACCGCCGCCGCCGGATTGGCCCCGGAGAGCGCGCCGAGACCGAAGGTGAGCACGGAGGACAGCAGGAACACCGTGCCCGCCGTGGCGAGGAGGCGGCCGAGCGAGCGCGGGAGACGGGCGGCCCGTACGGGCTTGCGCCGTGTGCGCGCGAGGTGCGGAGCGAGCGCGGTCATCCGGCCGCCACCCCCTCGAACCGCTGCACCACCGGGAGCGAGGGGATGGCGGAGACGGAGGACGTACGGGCCAGCGCGCGCGGCACCGTGTAGAGGAACACATTCGGCATCGTGCGCACCGCCACCGCGGTGGCCGCCCGCAGCACCTGCGGATAGCGCGGCGACTCCAGCGGGGTGCGGCGCACCGCGGCCACGGCCGCGTCCAGTTCGGGCGTCGTACGGCGGGAGGGGTTCATCAGCCCCTCCGCGCCGAAGAGCACCTGCATCGCCTGCACCGGCGACTCCCGCCCGGCGAACTGGTCGAGGTACAGCGCACGGGAGTGCTGGACGTACACCACCTGGGACGCCCGCGCCTCCGGGATGACCTCGATCCGGGCCCGGAACCCGGCCCGGTTCAGCTGCGCCTGCAACTGCTCGGGCGCGCCCTGCGGCTGGGCGGTGGTGATGGTCACCTCGACGCCGTCGTGGTATCCGGCCTCCCGCAGCAGTGCGCGCGCCCGCTCCGGGTCATGCCGGTACACCGCGCCGAGCGCCGGGTCGAAGCCCGTATAGCCGGGCGGGAAGGGCTGGTGGTCCACCTCGCCATGGCCGAACTGTTCGCTGTCCAGCAGGGCCTGGCGGTCCACGGCGTACTTCAGGGCCTCGAGGACGGCGGGGTCGTCGAAGGGCTTCATGGCGGTGTTCACATCCAGGACGCGCACCACCATCGAGGGGATGAGCTGCACCGTGAAACCGGCCTCGCGTGCCGCCTCGACCTGGCTGAACGGGATCTGGGCCACATTGAGCCGCCCCGACTGGAGCGCGGCGAGCGCCGTGGTCTCATCGGGCTTCGGATACGCCTCGAAGCGCTCGACCGCGATGTGTTCGGCGTTCCAGTAGCCGGGGTCGCGGCGCAGGCTCGCCATCGAGTTCTGGGTGTAGGACACCAGCCGGAACGGGCCGTGGCCGACCGGCCTGGTGGCCAGCCGCGCCTCGTCCTTCCCGAACGCGGTGGGGCTGACCACCATGCCGGTCTTCCCGGCCAGCAGTGCGGGCAACTGGTAGTCGGCCTCGGTGAGTTCGAGGACCACGGTGTGCGGGTCGGGGGCCCGTACCGTGTCGATGCTGGTCAGCTGGGAGGCGATCAGGGACTTGGGGTGGTTCTTGCCGCGCTCGAGACTCTTCTTGACGGCCTCGGCGTTCACCGGGGTGCCGTCGGCGAACCCCAGGCCACGGCGGAGGGCGAAGGTGAGGCGGCGCCCGTCGTGGGAGTAGCGCCAGGAGGAGGCGAGCGCGGGCCGGGCGCCGCCCTTGGCGTCGAGTTGGGTCAGCCCGGAGTAGACGAGCGACAGCAGATGGACATCCCAGCCCTTGGAGGAGAACACCGGGTCCCAGGTGGAGGGCAGGTCCCAGCCCCAGCGCAGGGTCTCGCCCCCGCCACCCGCCCCGGTCGTCGCCACCCCGCCACAGGCGGACAGCAGCAGGGAGCCGCCCGCCCCCAGCGCGAGCCCGAGCACGGAGCGCCGGTCAGGGGCGGGGCGCGGTGGCGGATCGGGCGAACGGCGGACGGGACGCGGCGGGGCGGCGGAGGTCATGACGGGACGTCGCCTTTCGTGGTGTCAACTGCCCCCGGACGGCCATGAGCACACGGCCGCACACGTCCGCGCACGACAGCGAGGACACGCGGACGGGCAGCGGTCATGAAGGCCGGAGGCGGTGGGGCCCGGGGAGGAAAGCGAGGGGAACGAGCGGCACGAGGCGCTCGGGACGTGGCAGATCGCGGCGGCGGACCGCGTCGGCGGATTCCGTCAGCGAAGGAGGGCGATCAGCGACAGATGGCGCTGGCGGTGCGCCGGAAGTCCACGTATCGGCACACCACACCGGGGTGCGTCGTCAGCATGTGCCCATGGTGCGGGGCGAGGACCGGCGAAGTCAATGGACACCTTTAGGTGTCTCATCGGGTAAGACGGCTACCACCTGGGACTTTTCAGCCCTGACGGGCGGTGAGCACCGGATGGGCGGCGGCCTCGTCCGGATGCAGCCACAGCGGCCCGCCCGCCGTCTCCACCCGTACGGCCGCGGGTGGCGGAGTGGTCCGGCCCGTCAGCAGCGACAGGTCGGGCCCGGTCAGGCTGCGGTGCTCCGCCAGGGCCTCCTCGGGACCGATGAGGGCCGCCTGCCAGAGATGACCGGGGGCCACCGTGCGCAGCGCCGCCGTGTACTCGGCCACGCTCCGCCACCCCGGGGCGGCCACGCGCCCGCCGGGGCCGGAGAACACCAGTGTGGGCAGCGCGTAGCGCACCCCGTCGTCGGTTTCCTTGACGCCCGTGCCATGCGGCCCCGGGGCGCGGAAGGCATACGCCTCCGGGATCGGGTCGCGGGCCTCGGCGTGGTCCTGCCGGACGGCCGCCACCACCGACGGCTCGCCCATCTGCGCGCCCAGCCGCCCCACATCGACACCGTCGAGCCCCGCCAGGGCGTCGAGCACCCGCTCCGCCGTATCGGCCGGAGTACCCAGTACGAACGTGGTCTCGCGCAGCCGCCGCAGCACCCGCTCCGCGGCGATCGCGCCCTGCCGCTCGGCCGCCTTCGCGGCGAGCGAGGCCGGCCGGCTGGTGGCCGCCACCCAGCGCAGCCGATGAGCGTAGGGCGCCCGCGTATGGCGGGCGATATCGGCGATATAGCGGCTGTACCAGGCGGTCTCGGCCGCGGGATCCGGTGCCGGATCGTCGCCGTCGTCGAAGAGGATGCCGAACACCCGGCGCCAGCGGGCCCGCCCCGCGGTCAGCGCCCGCAGGTGGCGGAACGCGGGCTCGGAGCCCCACGCCCACGGGCAGGCCGGATCGGTGTACTCCACGATCTCGACGTCCCCGCCGCCGTCCGCCCCGGTGCTCCCGGGCCGGTCCGGGCTCGCGGGCGTCATGCCGCCAGCCGCTCGCGGACCAGATCGCTCAGGGCGGTGGAGGTCAGCACCTGGCGCACATGGTCCTCCAGCCCACGCCACACCCCGGGCAGTCCGGCCGCCGGGCCGGGGTAGCCGAGGTCGTCCAGCCGCTCGCCGCGCAGCGTCAGAAACGCCCCGTCCACGGCGAGCACGATGTCCGCGAGGGTCATCTCGGCGGGGTCGCGGGCCAGCCAGTAGCCACCCTCGCAGCCACGCTGACTGCGCACCAGGCCGGCCTGGCGCAGATCCCGGAAGACCCCCTTGAGGAACCGGAAGGGGATGTCCTGGGAGGTGGCTATCGCCTCACAGGTGAGTGGCCTGCCCGCGTCCGCGGCCAGCTCCGCCAGCGCCCGGACCGCGTAGTCCGCCTTCGCCGAGATCTGCATACGGCCATTATGCAGCGTGGATTCCATGGTGTTGTGCCTGGTGGGAGAAAGGACACCTGTTGACATCCATTGCCGGGGCTTTCTACGGTCGGTGTCATGACGACGCCCGGCGGCGACCCCGCGCAGCAGCACGACGCGTTCCATCCGCATCTGAGGGATCTGAAGGCCACCGCCCCCGACAGTCCGCTGCGGATGCGGCTGCACCACATCCGCACCGAGGACGTCGACCCCGGCACCGCCCAGACCGAGGGCATGCGGCGGTTCGCCGCGATCAGCGGTCAGTCGGTGGGGTCCGAGCGGCTCTGGATGGGCCAGACGCATGTGGCGCCGGACACCGCCTCCGCCAATCACCACCACGGCGAGTCCGAGACGGCCATCTTCGTGGTGCGGGGCCACCCCGAGTTCGTCTTCGCGGAGGAGCGGGACGGACGTGTCGAGGAGGTCCGGCTGCGCACCCGCCCGGGTGACTACATCTTCGTCCCGCCGTTTGTGCCGCACCGGGAGGAGAACCCGGACCCCGACGACGAGGCGGTGGTGGTCATCGCCCGCAGCACTCAGGAGGCCATCGTGGTCAACCTGCCGGAGCTGTATGTGCTGGAGCCGGGGGAGTAGCCGTCCGCGTGGACACGTGGCGTGCGGGTGGCCGCGTCCAATCGGCGATGGCCGTGCATTTCGCCGACGCTCGTGGGTAATCGCCCCTGCTGTGCCCCCTCCATCGACGAATCGACGAAAGGAGCGGCATCGTGAGCGACGACCGGCGACCGGAGGACCGCGAAGAGCGCGAGGAGCGCGAGGACCGGGGCGCGATCCCCAGGGACCTCCCCGACCAGCAGGCGCAGGACGGCCCCGACCACCTGGACGTGGCGGGCGCCGGCCAGGAGCCGGATCTGGGGGACGACGTCCCCGAGACGGATGAGTCCGGCACGGGACGGCAGGGGAAGCCGCAGACCGGAAGCGTGCACCCCGAGCGGCCCGTCCCGGACGAGCCCTCGGGGTGAGCGCCCCCGGTGTGAGACGGGGCGGGTCAGGTACCGGCGGGGCGGGCGCGGACATGGATGCGCTCGCCCTGCGCCCCGAACAGGGACAGGAACTCCACCGGCTGGTCCCCGGCGTTGGCGAAGCCATGGGGCGTGCGGGTGTCGAATTCGGCGGCCTCACCGGATGTGAGCACCAGGTCGTGCTCGCCCAGCGCCAGCCGTAGCCGCCCCGAGAGCACATAGAGCCACTCATAGCCCTCGTGCACCCGCTGCTCCAGCGGTTCGTCGCGCCCGCCCGGCGGCCGGGGCGGCATGATCTGCTTGTAGGCGTGCAGCCCGCCCAGATAGCGGGTCAGCGGAACGAACGTCTGGCCCTGCCGGGTGAACGGCCGCGGATGGACCCGGGGATCCCCGGTGGCCGGCGCCCCCACCAGCTCGTCCAGCTGCACTCCGTACGCCTTGGCCAGCGGCAGCAGCAGCTCCAGGGTCGGCTTGCGCTGTCCCGCCTCCAGTCGCGACAGGGTGCTCAGCGAGATCCCGGTCGTCTCGCTGAGCTGGGCCAGTGTGGTGCCACGGGTGCGCCGCAACGCCCGCAGCCGGGGTCCTACGGCGGTCAGTACCTCGGTGAGGTCTTCGTCGGCCATACCGTTTATTTGCTACCCCGGCAAAGAAGTTTGTCAAGTGGTCGCGGCCGTGTGCACTCTCCTGCCAGGAACGAAGGGAGCGCATCCGACATGACCACCGATCCGCACACCATCTCGCCGGACACCTCGCCCGAGGAGTTCTGGGACACCTTCTACAGCGCCGAGGACCGCGTCTGGAGCGGCAAACCCAATGCCGCTCTGGTGCGCGAGACCACCGGGCTGCCCCCTGGCCGCGCGCTGGATCTCGGCTGCGGTGAGGGCGGCGACGCGATCTGGCTCGCCCGGCAGGGCTGGCGGGTCACCGCCGTCGACGTCTCACAGGTGGCGTTGGACCGCGCCGCCGGACACGCGGCGTCGGAAGGTGTCGGCGACCACATCGAATGGCAGCGGCACGACCTGTCCGAGTCCTTCCCGGAGGGCACGTTCGACCTCGTCTCCGCCTACTTCTTCCACTCCCGGCTGGAACTGCCCCGGGACCAGATCCTGCGCACCGCGGCGGGGGCCGTCGCACCGGGCGGAGTGCTGCTGATCACCGGACACGCCGCATTCCCGTCCTGGGCGCCGGACCCCGGTCCGGAGTTCCACTTCCCCACGCCCGAGGAGGTGCTCGCCGGGCTCGACCTCGCGGACGGGGAGTGGGACGTCCTCGTCAGCGAGGTCCATGTGGAGAACATGACCGCTCCCGACGGGCAGCCGGCCACCCGCACCGACAACACCCTCAAGGTCCGCCGCCGCTGACGGCGGCCCCGCGGTCCACCCGGGAACCGGTCCGCCCTCCGGACCGGCCCGCACTCAGGAACCGGCCCGCACTCAGGAACCGGTGCGCCGGAACGCCCAGTCCATGCGTGGCTCCAGCAGCGAGCGCAGGACCCGTCGCACCGGTCCCGTGCACAGCACAGTGATCATGAGCACCGCGGCCGCGGTGACGGCGAGCTCCCCGAGCGGGGTGTGCAGCCAGGGATGGTCGTACCAGTCCCAGAAACGGGATGACTTGATGATGAAGCCGTGCAGCAGATAGCCGTACAGCGTGCCCGAACCGAGTGCGGTGAACCAGGTCCGGCGCCCCGGCACCCAAGCCAGGAAACAGGCCGTCAGCACCAGCGCCAGACCGAAGAGGGCGGGTGTGGTGAGCAATCCGGCCCAGGACGGTACGCCATCCAGCGCCGCCACGCTCTTGCGGTGGTAGAACCACTCCGCGTCCATCCAGGGCGCCACCGCGTACGCCGTGCACAGCGCGAAGGCCGCCACCGGAAGGGCGATCAGCCGGGCCCGCCGGGTCCGCAGCCGGGAGAAGTGGTCCGGTCGCAGGGTGAGTCCGACCACGAAGAACGGGAGGAACGCCAGCACCCGCTGCAGGCCGAGATCCCCACCGGCCTCGGGCGAAATCGAGGCCAGCGCGGCCACCGCCAGCGCGACCGGCACCGGATGGCGCAGCGCGAGCCACAGCGGGGTGGTGATCCGCCAGATGAACAGCGCGGCCAGGAACCACATCACGTACCAGGGGTCGAGCAGGCTGATCGGATAGCCCGGATCGTCCTGTGCCCAGCGGTAGAAGAGCGTGTACGCGACCTCGAAGACCACATACGGCACGACGACACCCGTGAGCAGCCGTTTCACCCGGCCCGGCGCCATGTCGAAACTCCGCGAGAAGTATCCCGATATGAGGGCGAACGCGGGCATGTGGAACGCGTAGACCAGCAGGTAGATCGCGGTGGCCGCCCGGCTGCCGTAGGTGAGCGGCTCCCAGGCGTGGCCGCACGCCACCAGCACGATGGTGAGGTACTTCGCATTGTCGAAGTACGGGTCGCGCGTCCGGCCGCCCGACGCGCCGCCCTCGCGGGGTCGTGGGACGGCCGGGGGTGTGGTCACACGGGTGGAGGTCTCCTGCTGCACAGCTTCTCCCGGATCCCTTCGATCGAGCCGACAGTCGAATCCTGGTCGCCTGCCCCGCTCTGCCCGTCCCATGCGGGGCCAGGACCCGGATCCCAGTACGTGCGGCCCGGCCGCGGCGTTCACCGGCGGGCGGCACGTCCGGGGGTCCGCTCATGAACTCGGCCGCCACTTCAGGACACGGGGAGCCGGTCCAGCGAGGTCAGCTCGGTGTGTGCGGACGCGAACAGCAGGGCGACGGCCAGAGCGCCCGGATCCGGGACGCCGCGGGCGTGGTCGCCGGTATAGCTGGCCCGCCCGCGCCGGGCGCGCAGATCCGTCGTGGAGCGGGCGCCCCGATGGGCCGCCACCGCGGCCACATGGAGCGCGTACGCGGGATCGGCGGTGGGTTCACAGGAGGCGAGCGCCCGCGCCGCGGGCACGAGGGCGTCCACCATCGTCTTGTCGCCCACCTCGGCCTCGCCCACCCGCTGGATGGCGGCCGCCCCCGCGGCGGTGCCCAGGGCCAGCGCGGCGGTCCCGGGCGGGTCGGCGGCCATCCCCAGCGCGTCGGCGAGCTCCTGGAAGAGCAGCCCGAACAGGGGACCGCTGGTGCCGCCGACATCGTCGAGGAAGACCCGTGCGGCAGCGTCGAGCGGCGCGTCCGGGCCCCTTTGGTTTCGCTCACCGTTCCCCGCGCCCGCCGCCAGGGCGTCCAGCGCGCGGCGGACACCGTCCATCCCGGTGACCAGGTTGCCGCCGAAGTCCCCGTCGCCCGCCTTCTGGTCGAGCGCGGTGAGCTCGGGTTCCACGGAGCGTACGGTGGCGGCGAAGCGCGTCAGCCAGTCCATGACGGTGGCGTGCGTAAGGCCCTTCGGGCCGGGCTGATCGGACATGAGCGGGGCAACTCCTCGGGGCGGTGGCGGGGTCAACGGGGCCGGACGGGGTCAACGGGGCGGAACGGGGTCAACGGGGCCGGACGGGGTCAATGAGGCGGGGTCACAGGGGCCAGGCGGGGGTGCGGGCGGGGGCGTCCCACAGCCGCAGCGCCTCCGCGTCGGTGGCGAACAGGGTCAGCGAGAAGCCCCGCATGTCCAGGGCGCTCACGAAGGTGCCGGTCAGGGACCGGTCCAGGCCCACGCCGCGGTCGTCGAGGGCCTTGGCGACGGCGTGGCGGATGCCGTACAGCTCCAGCGAGGTGATCGACCCCAGCCCGTTGACCAGGGCGAGCACCCGTGTCCCCGCGGTGTCGGGCAGCGCGGCCAGCAACTGGTCCGTCATGGTCTCGACCAGCTTGCCGAGCGGTGCGTGCGGGGTGGTCCCCTCGGCCCGCTCGCCGTGGATGCCGACCCCGAACTCCAGGATGTTGTCGGGAAGGGCGAAGGCCGGTGCCCCGGAGGCGGGTGTGTTGTGGGCGGCCGAGGCGACGGCGAGGCTGCGGGCCCGCCGGGTCACATCGGTGCCGAGGGCGACCAGGTCCTCCAGGCCGCGCCCCTCGTCGGCGGCGGCGCCGAGGATCTTCTCGATGATCAGGGTGGCGCCGGTGCCGCGCCGGCCGACCGCGATGTCATCGGAGTCGCTGGCGATGTCGTCGTCGATGAGAACACGTGCGCAGCGGATGCCCTCATGGGCGAGGCGCTCGGCGGCGATGCTGAAGTTGATGCGGTCACCGGTGTAGTTCTTCACGATGTGCAGCACACCGTCGGGCCGGGCGACGGCCCGGCTGGCCTCGAAGATCTGCCGGTTGTGGGGCGAGGCGAAGATCCGCCCGGGGCAGGAGGCGTCCAGCATCCCGGTCCCGAGGAAGCCGGAGTGCAGGGGCTCATGGCCGGAACCGCCTCCCGAGACCAGCCCGACGCGGCGGGTGGGTGCGCAGTGGCGGGTGCGGAAGTATCCGTGGTCGGGGTGGTAGGCGACGAGATCGGCATGGGCGGCGGCGAAGCCCGCGAGCGCGTCGGGAACGAGAGACTCGGGCGAGTCGCGGAAGTACTGGGGCATGAACTCGGCTCCCTGGGCGAGTGGGGCGGACGGGGTGGACTCGGCGGTCGAGCGCCGTCTCGGCGCCAGCGGAATGAGGGCTCAGGAACAGATCGTCTCCGCGACCCGGCGGCAGGGTGCTCAGGCTGGACAGCAGCGGGACCCCAACGGCCTACAGGCATACGCCGGTCGTGTGCCGTGGGGGAGGCATTGGGGAGGTTCCGGCTCGTGTGCCGGCGGGGAGCGGCGGGGCAGGGATCGACGGACATCCGGCACACCCCCGCGGGCATCCGGCACCACCCCTGAGGAGTCACCCACGTCCCTCGATGACTTCGAACGTCACCCCCTGCTGTTCGGTCCCAGCCCCATCCACCCCCTGGACCGGCTGAGCGAACGTCTCGACGGGGCGCGGATCTGGGCCAAGCGCGAGGACTGCAACAGCGGGCTGGCCTACGGCGGCAACACGACCCGCAAGCTGGAGTACCTCGTCCCCGACGCGCTCCGGAAGGGCGCGGACACCCTGGTGAGCATCGGCGGTGTGCAGTCCAACCACACCCGCCAGGTCGCCGCAGCGTCACCGGCTCCACCCAGGCGGGCATGATCGCGGGCTTCGCGGGCCAGGACCGCCCCCGCCGGGTCCTGGGCATCGACGCCTCCGCCAAGGTGGCCGAGACCCATGCCCGGGTGGCGAAGACCGCACGTGAGACCGCCGCTCTGATCGGCCTCGGCCGGGAGCTGCGCGATGCGGAGATCACCGTGCTGGAGGGCTGGGCCGGGGACCTCTACGGTGTCCCGGTCGACTCCACCCTCGACGCGATCCGGCTCACCGGAAGCCTCGAAGGGGTGATCCTCGACCCGGTCTACGAGGGCAAGTCGATGGCCGGGCTCATCGACCTGGTCCGCGACGGCGAGATACCCAAGGACTCCCATGTGCTCTACGCCCACCTCGGCGGCCAGCCCGCGCTCAACGCCTACAGCGGCGCCTTTCGCTGACCGGTCCGAAAGCAGGCGGAAAAGGAGGCGGGAAAGGAGGAGCGCGAGGTGATGCGCGGGCCACCACCGGGGTACCCGAAGCGCGGCCCGGGCCACGCGGCCCCGTGGCCTCCCCACCCCCGCGAGACCAGGGAGCCAGGGTGACGGACATGAACACCGGGAACGACCGGCAGGCCGGGAGCGCCGCGCCCCCCGACGGCCCGCTGTCGGGCTGCGCGGCGCTGGTGACCGGCGCGTCCAGCGGCATCGGAGCGGCCACCGCCCTGGCGCTGGCCCGGGAGGGAGCCGATCTCGCACTGGTGGCCCGCCGCACCGAACGGCTGGAGGACCTGGCCGCCACCCTCCGGAAGGAGGGCCGCTCGTGCGCCGTCCTCACGGCAGACCTGCAGAGCGCGGAGCAGGCCCGTCAGTGCGTCGAGGACGCGGCGGAGCAGTGCGGACGGCTCGATGTGCTGGTGAACAACGCCGGCTATGTGGCCACCGGCACGGTCGAGGAGAGTGACCCCGAGGCCTGGGAGCGGATGATCGCCCTCAACATCGAGGCCGTCCTGCACACCTCCCGGCAGGCGCTGCCGCATCTGCTGCGAACGGCGTCCGAGGGCCCGCGCGGGGTGGCGGACCTGGTGAACGTCAGCTCGGTGGGCGGCCGGGTGGCGCGGCCCGGCAACAGCGTCTACTCGGCCACCAAACACGCGGTGGGCGCCTTCAGCGAGGCCATGCGCCAGGAGGTGACCGCCCGCGGTGTCCGGGTGGGGCTGGTCGAACCGGGCATGACCGCCACCGAGATGACGGCCGGCAACAGGACGGCCACCGTCGCACGCGGCATGGCGCGCGTGTCCTGGCTGCATCCCGAGGACATCGCCCGGGCGATCACCTTCATGGTCGTCCAGCCCGCGCATGCCGCCGTCAACGAAATCATGGTGCGCCCCACCGCCCAGGAGCACTGACCCGCCTGCCCCCGCCGCCCCGCCCGCCCCGTTGCGCCACGGCCTGAGGGGGCGGGCGGGGCGTGCCGATCTCGGCCCGGCTTGGCTCCCGTCCGGCCCCGCACGGCTCCCGCGGAAGCGTGCGCGAGGGATTTACAACGTTGGAAATTCTCTTTAACGTTGCGCCACGCACGGCCCGGGCCGCTCTTCCCCCCTTCACCACTCCTCCCGAGGGAGCGTGCATGACCACGCCGTACCGAAGACACCTCCTGCCCGCTCTGCTGACCCTCCTGACCGTCCTGGGCTCGCTCCTGGCCGTCCAGGCGCCCCCGGCCGCGGCCGCCTCCGGCACCCTGCTGCGCGACGGCACCGGCCTCTACCCCCGCGCCGTGCGGCTCGCGCACAACGGCGCCGCCAACGGCCGCGTCCTCGCTTCGGTCGTCACCTTCCGCGGCTCGGACGGGATCGGCGCCATCTACGAGAGCACCGACGACGGCGCCACCTTCCGCCAGGTGGGCGAGGTGGCCGACCCCGAGGCGTCGGGCGGACAGGGCGAATGCTGCGCCACCCTGTACGAACTGCCTCGGGCCGTCGGCGGCATGCCCGCCGGGACCCTGCTGTGGTCCGCCTCCATCGGCCAGGACGAGCCGGACCGCCGGATGGCCATCCGGGTCTTCCGCAGCAACGACCGGGGCCGCACCTGGTCCTATCTGTCCACCGTGGCCACCGCCCCCAACACCAAGGGCCTGTGGGAGCCGGAGTTCTCCATCGATTCCAGCGGGCGCCTGGTGGCCCACTACTCGGACGAGACCGACCCCGCCCACAGCCAGAAGCTGATCGCCGCCCGCAGCGCGGACGGGATCACCTGGCAGGGCCACCACGCCACCGTCGCCAGCAACCTCGCCTCCGACCGGCCCGGTATGCCCATCGTGCGCAAGCTGCCCGACGGGCAGTACTTCATGGCGTACGAGATCTGCGCCGCCCAGGGGCAGTACTCATGTGTGGTCCACTACCGGACCTCGCGGGACGGCTGGAACTGGGGCGACCCCGCGCACCTGGGCTACCGTCCGGAAACCGCCGACGGCAAGTACTTCACCCACACACCGAACCTCGCCTGGGCCCCCGAGGCCGGCAATCCCCGGGGCAAGCTGTTCCTCATCGGCCAGGTGCTGAACAACGCCGACGGCAGCACCGCCGCCGGCAGCGGGGCCACCGTGTGGACCAACAGCAACGGTGGCACCGGGGCGTGGCGTTCGATCCCCGCACCGGTGCGGGTGGACTCCAAGGTGGTCGACTGGTGTCCCAACTACAGCTCGGCGCTGCTGCCCTCGGCGGACGGCAGCCGGGTGTTGGAGATCGCCACGGACTACGTGGGCACCGTGTGCAAGCCCTACTTCGCCACCGGGGGGAGCTGACCGGGTGAACGCCCGCTGACCGAAGCGGTGTTTTCCCTGCCCGGGATCCCGTCCGGCCGTTCGGGGCCGGTGCCGGCGTGGTGCGGACGACCGTCTCCACCAGGGCACCGGCCTCGGCGCGAGTCCGCGTGCCGAGCCGTTCGCCGGGCGGCGGCGTGCTCGGTCCGCGAACGGCATGACCACCCACTCGGGCTCCCGCCTCCTCCGCGTGGGCGTCCGGCGTTGGCCCGGCCAGGTGACGGACACCGGCCGGGCCATGACCCGAACGCCGTACGGCGGTGACCCGGGCAGCGGGCCCGTGCCGCGCGCCGCGGCGTGGCCACCACACGTCGCGCGGCCGGTGCACCGCACCCCAAGCCACGCGGCTGACCTGCGCGAACGGGCTGGGCGGTGGCGAGGTGGCGAGGCCTCGCGCGGACGGAAGACACGTGGCCGGGGCCGCTTCCCGGCGCTCCGGACGCCCGCCATCCAGCCGACGGCACGGGCCGTGTGGGTGCTCGACCTGCCCCGTTCCGGATGACAGCGTGGCCGACATGGAGCACAGCCCAGGACCGCAAAACGTGCGCGCGAGGCTGCTGCTGGCCAGCGCCACCATGCTCTTCGTCGAGCTCGCGCTGATCCGGTGGACCGGCGCCAATATCGTCCATCTGAGCTATTTCTCGAACTTCATCCTCTTGGGCTCGTTCCTCGGGATCGGCCTGGGATTCCTCATGCCCGCCGGGCGTGGGCAGTGGCTCACCCGCTGGGCGCCCATCCCGCTCGCCGTTCTCGTCGTCCTGGTACGCGAGTTCCCCGTGCAGGTGCGGCAGACCAGCGGCGAGGTCATCTACTTCACCGCCGTGAAGACCACCGGTCTGCCCCAGTGGGTGACCCTGCCGGTGCTCTTCGGACTGACCGCGCTGATCATGATGGCGATCGGGAAGATGACGGCCGATCAGTTCCGTCAGCTGCCCTCGCTGGAGGCCTACCGCTACGACCTGCTGGGCTCGCTCACCGGCTCGGTGTCTTTCGCGCTGCTCTCCTGGCTGCGCGCACCGTCGGTGGTGTGGGGCGTGCTCGCCGCGGTGGCCCTGCTGACCCTGGGCGGCTTCCGCAACAGCATCCGGTACGCGGTCCCGCTCGCCTTGATGGTGGCCGTCCTGGCGCTGGAGACGGCGGCCAGCGGCATCTCCTGGTCCCCGTACTACAAGATCGAGGTGACCAGGCCGACCACCGGCAGCCGGGACTACAAGATCTCCGCCAATGGCGTACCGCACCAGTCCATCGCCCCGCTGAAGGTGCTCGGACGACCCGGCTCCCCGTACGAGCAGCCCTACCGCGAGACCCCGCGGAACTCCCACCGCCGGGTGCTGGTCATCGGCGCCGGCAACGGCAACGACGTGGCGATGGCGCTCGCCCACGGTGCCCAGCGGGTGGACGCCGTGGAGATCGACCCCCGGCTGCAGGAGATCGGTGCGTCACTGCATCCGGCCCGGCCCTACGCCAACCCCCGGGTGCACGTGCACATCAACGACGGCCGGGCCTTCCTCGAACGCACCAAGACCCGCTACGACCTGGTCGTCCTCGCCCTGCCGGACTCCCTGACCCTGGTGTCGGGCGCCAGCAACCTGCGCCTGGAGAGCTATCTGTTCACCCGGCAGGCATTCGAGGCGGCACACCGCCACCTCGCCCCCGGCGGCGCGTTCGCCATGTACAACTACTACCGGCAGAACTGGCTCATCGACCGGTTCGGCTCCACACTCACCTCCGTCTTCGGACACGCCCCCTGCATCACCCACTACGGAGGCAAGAAGGCGGCCATCCTGGTGGCCGGTGTCACCTCCAGCGACCAGTCCTGCACCGCCTCCGCCTGGCGCCCCTCGGGCCCGGTGCCCTCGGCCGCCAGCGACGACCATCCGTTCCCGTATCTGCTGCACCGCACCATCCCCACCCTCTACATCGGGGTCCTGGGGGCGATCCTGCTGGTGACCCTGGTGTCGGTACGGCTGACCGGGGTCCGGCTGCGGCGCACCGCCCGTTACGTGGACATGTTCCTGCTCGGTGCGGCGTTCATGCTGCTGGAGACCAAGAACGTGATCGGCTTCGCCCTCTACTTCGGCACCACCTGGCTGGTCAACGCCATGGTCTTCGCGGGGGTGCTGGTCGCCGTGCTGTGCGCGGTGGAGGTGCGGCGCAGGCTGCGCCGGGTCAATCAGCTCGTGCTGCAGCTGATGCTCTTCGCCAGTCTCGCGATCGCCTGGCTGATCCCGTCCCATCTGGTGCTGGGACTGCCCTTCGCCCCCCGGCTGGCCGCCGCGATCGCGCTGGCCTTCGCCCCCATCTTCTGTGCCAACCTCATCTTCTCCGACCGGCTGGCGGCGGCCTCCGACCCCACGGCGGCCTTCGGCGCCAATCTGCTGGGCTCCCTGTTCGGCGGCACCCTGGAGTATCTGGCCCTGCTCACGGGCTATCAGGCGCTGCTGCTGGTCGTGGCGGTGCTGTACGCGGGTGCCTGTGTCGCCATGCGCTTCACCCGCCGCGGCTCCGGCGATGTCACCAGCCATGAACCACTCACGGTGCAAACGGCGCCACGCCCCTGAGCGCCCCTCCCCCCGCCGCCCCCGGCCGCCTTCCGGCCGGGGGCGGCCGCGTTGGTGGCGCGCGCCGCCGCTCTCACTCGAACATGACGTAATCCGGGCGTGGCCGCAGGGCCAGCACCTCTTCCGGGGTCATCAGCCGGCTCCCCTCGGTGTCCTCCTCGTAGAAGAGCTTGAAGCCGGTGCGCACGCCCTCGGGCTGGTTCCTGACCAACTGCCGCCAGGTGTCCCGCTTCATGCCCGGCGATCCGATGCCGTCCGCGCTCTTGATGACCACCACACCGGGCTGCGGGCGCAGCGCGGACTGGTCGCTGACGACGGACACGGCCACCTGGTGGAAGACGAGCGGCTTCTGCGGCAGATCGTGTTCGTCGATGATCCCGGAGAGATAGCGGGCCACATCGGTGAGCTCCTTGCCGCTGGTGTGGCCGTAGGTGTTCCCCGGCACCTCGCCCGGGCCCATCTCCCACTCCGGGTCCAGGGCTATGCCGACATCGGGATGGACCAGCCATTCGCGCAACGCCTTGACCTCGCCGAGGACCGACGCCCGGCCCGGCTGGATGTTCAGCAGCAGCAGGGCGCGGTGGCGCTTGGCCGCGTCGTGGAAGCGGCGGATCGTGTCGGGGGAGGTGCGTGAGCGGTAGGTGCCGTCGGGGCCCGCGCTGCTGTTGGCGACGGTCGCGAGGAGTTCGAGCACCGGCTGCGGTTCGCGGTCCGCGGCGTAGGCGCGGGCGGTCTTCTCGATCTGGCGCACCTGGTCGTCGAGGTCCCCCATGCCGAGCCGGCCGAGCGCGGCCGCCCCGGGCAGTCCGCAGTAGCCCACCAGGCGGTAGCGGGACAGCTCCCGGCCGCCCCGGGGCAGCTCGGGCCGCGGTTTCGGGGTGGGGGAGGGGGAACTCTTCGATGGAGTGGCGGACGGGGAGTGCTTCGTCTTGCCGGAGCCCTGCGGGCCCGCTCCGGAGGACGAACCGGCCGACTCCTCGCCGCAGCCGGCGAGCAGGCCGATCCCGGCCGCCGCGGCCACCGAGAGCATGCCGCGCCGGGTCGGTGGCGGTGTCCCCGATCCTCCGCCGCCGTCGCCGTGCCGCAGGGCGTCCTGCCCGGCCGATGCCCTGTCGGTTGCCGGCATTCCGGGTGTGCTGTGAGCCACGTTCCCTCCGTCCGCGGTGCCGGGTCGGTGGACCGGGCACCGGTCTGTTGTGCGGGCCGATGGGTTGTCCGTGCCAGGCAGCCTGTCCGGTATGACGAAGGCGAAACGGAATAGTGTCCACCGGGCGGAGGGCATGCGTCGCTTTCAGTCCGGGAAGACGATCGGTGGCTGGGTGCGAGAAGGTGCGAACGAGGGCGGCCGGGCCCCCGATGGGCTCAACGCGCCCTGAAATGGAACCTCTTGAGACCCCTGGCCGGTCAGGCGGGCGGGTTCAGTCGGCGGATCGGCGCCCCGTCCAGGTAGGCGCGGATGTCCTCCACCACATCGCCGTAGAACCGCTCGTAGTTGCCCCGGGTGACATAACCGAGGTGCGGGGTGGCCAGCAGATTCGGCAGGGTACGGAACGGGTCGCCCGGCGGCAGTGGCTCCCGTTCGAACACATCGACCCCCGCGCCCGCGATCCAGCCGTCCCGCAGCGCCTCCGCGAGTGCCGCCTGGTCCACGATCGCCGCGCGGGAGGTGTTCACCAGAAGCGCCGTGGGGCGCATCCGCCTCAGCTCCGCCGCGCCCAGCAGCCCCCGGGTGCGGTCGCTGAGCACCAGATGCACCGAGACGATGTCGCTGGTCTCCAGCAACTCCTCCTTGGAGCCGGCCGGCCGCACCCCCTCCGCCTCCGCGCGCTCGGCCGTGAGATTCTCGCTCCAGGCGGCCACCTCCATGCCGAAGGCCCGGCCGACCCGCGCCACCTGGGTGCCGATCCGCCCCAGACCCAGCAACCCCAGGCGGCGGCCGTGCAGATCGGTGCCGACGGTGCTCTGCCACGGCCCGCCGTCCCGCAGCGCCGTGTTCTCCGGCACCACATGGCGGGCGAGTCCCAGGATCAGCGCCCAGGTGAGCTCGGTGGTCGGTTCCGAGCCGCCGCCGGTGCCGCATACGGTGACGCCGTGGCTGGCGGCGGCCTCCAGGTCGACCGACGCGTTGCGCATCCCCGTGGTCACCAGCAGCTTCAGCCGGGGCAGCCGGGCGAACAGCGATGCGGGAAAGGGCGTGCGCTCCCGCATGATGACCACGATCTCGCAGTCCCAGATCGCCTCGGCCACCGCGTCCTCACCGGCGAGGTGCTCATGGACCGGCACCACGTCCACCGCGTCGAGCACACCGGACCAATCGGCCGCCGACAGCGCCACGTCCTGATAGTCGTCGAGCACGGCGCAGCGCAGCTTCATGGGACTACCTCTGTTTCCTCGGACGGGTACGGTGTTTCTACCACCCGTGTGAAGCCACCCCGAAAACCGGGGCCTGACACGTCGTCACCGCGTTTGCGGCGCCACCCTTCCGGATGACATCGGTCGTGGGATCGCGGTGTGACTGGCGTGTGTTTTCACCGAAAGTTGGCTTCTCAAGGGGTGCTGAGACACGTGTGGTTGTTTTGCGTAGTGGCACACAGGGCACCGCACCGTCTGAACAGCAGGCATAATCACAGCTGCGATGGGCGCAGACGCCCAGAAAGGGGACGAAGTGAAGTGAACGCGTTGAGCGCGGACAGCAGTGTGGGTTCGACCATTGAGGTACTGGAGGCCGAGCTCCCCCAACTGCAGAAGCAACAGGAGGCACTCAAGGGTGATTTGGAGGCCGTCACCAAGCGGCTGGAGGCGGTCAGCACTGCCCTGAGCAGCCTGCAGACGCTCTCCATCGCCACGGCCTCCGAGCAGGTCGTGGACGGCGCCCCGGTGGCGGTGGCGAAGCCCGTGGCCGAGGCCACCCCGGCCGAGCCGGCCGCGGAGCCGGCCACCGAGGCCACCGCCGAGACCGAGCCGGAGACCGCCGAGGACACGGCCTCCACCGGCCGTACCTCCGCCGCCACGCGCAAGGCGGCCATCGGCCGTCAGCGCAGCAGGGGCAAGGCGGCCAAGGCGCCGGCCACCGGGCGGGCCACCAAGACGGCGGGCAAGAAGACCGCCGCCGCCAAGAAGACCGCCGCGAAGGCCGCGACGAAGGCTCCCAAGGCCACCAAGGCCACGGTGAAGGCCACCACCAAGGCCACCGCGAAGGCCACCGCGAAGCCCGCCAAGGCCACCAAGGCCGCCGCCGAGAAGCCCGCGGAGAAGGCCACCAAGGAGACGGCCACCACCTCCGAGCGCTCCACGGGGCTCGCCGACAGCGTGCTGGCCGCGCTGCGCAAGGCCGGCCGTCCCATGCGGGCCTCCGAGGTCAACGACGCCCTGGGCCGCGAGGAGACCCGCACCAATGTGAACTCGGTGCGCAACACCCTCGAGCGGCTGCGCTCCTCGGACCGGGCCCAGCGTTCCGGCCGTGGCCTGTACGAGGCCTCGGCCACCAGCTGAGGGTGCCGTCAGTTCACCGCCACCCATGTGTAGCGGTGTTCGGGACGGCCGGTGTCCCCGTACTTGAGGGTGAGGCTGATGCGGCCCGCATGTTCGAGGTACTTCAGATAGCGCTGGGCCGTGGAGCGGCTGATGCCGGTGCGCTCCGCCACTTCGTGGGCGGAGAGCGGCTGGTCGGCCTGGTCCAGGACCCGCCGTATGAGGTCGACGGTGGGTGCGGAGTGGCCTTTGGGGAGGGCGGGGCCGGAAGTGTCGGCGGCTGCGAAGGCGCCGAAGATCCGGTCCACCCTCTCCTGGCCGGTCTCGCCGCGCCCGCCGACGCCCTCGAGGGTGCGGCGCAGCCCCGCGTAGCCGTCCAGCTTGGCCCGTAGCCCGGCGAAGCTGAACGGCTTGACCAGGTACTGCAGTGCGCCATGGCGCATGGCGGCCTGGACGGTGGCCACATCGCAGGCGGCCGTCACCATGATGACGTCGGCGTGGTGGCCGAGCTGGCGCATCCGCCGCACCAGGGTCAGCCCGGTCTCGTCCGGCAGATAGTGGTCGAGCAGGACGAGGTCGACCGGGGTGCGTTCGAGGGTCGCGAGGGCCTGGGCGGCGGTGTGGGCGCGGGCGGTGACCCGGTAGCCGGGCACCTGGGCCACATACGCGGCGTTGATCTCGGCGACGTGGAAGTCGTCGTCCACGACAAGAACGTCGATCATCGTGACTCTCCTGCTGCGGTGAACTCATGAGTGGGTGTGTCGTCCCCGGTGAGGGCCTCGGGCAGGACGACGGTGAACACCGCCCCGCCACCCGCCCGGGCGGTGACCCGGGCCATGCCTCCGTACCGCTCGGCCAGCCGCCGTACCAGCGCGAGTCCGATGCCACGGCCGCGCGGCGATACCGTGGCGGGCCCCTCGTGGGCGTCGGGCCCGGCGTCCGGGGAGCCGGTGCGGGCGGGCCGTTTGGTGGACCAGCCCTCGGTGAAGATGTGTTCGCGCATCCCCGGTGGCACCCCCGGACCGGTGTCGCTCACCCGCAGTACGGCGGTGGTGCCCTCGGCCCTCAACTCGACCTCGATGAACGGGGCGGGGGAGGGGCGTGAGGCCACCGCGTCCAGCGCGTTGTCGATGAGGTTGCCGAGCACGGTCACCAGGTCGCGCGGATCGACCACCCGCCCGGGCAGCAGCGTCGCGGGCGAGATGCGCAGGGCCACTCCGCGCTCGGCCACGATGGCCGACTTGCCGACCAGCAGCGCCGACAGCAGCGGATCGTGCACCCGTTCGGAGATCTGCTCGGCCGAGGCACGCCGGGCGTTGGTGAGCTCGGCCACGAACTGTGCCGCGCGTTCGTGCAGTCCCAGCTCCAGCAGCCCCAGCAGGGTGTGCAGCCGGTTGGCGTGTTCGTGGTCCTGAGCGCGCAGCGCGTCCAGCAGCCCGCGGGTGCTGTCCAGCTCACGGCCCAGCAACTCCAGCTCGGTGCGGTCGCGCAGGGTCGCCACCGCCCCGCCGTCCTCGGTCGGCATGCGGTTGGCCACCAGCACCCGGGCGCCGCTGACCGTCAGCAGATCCGCCCCGTCCACCCGCCCCGCCAGCACATCGGTGGTACGGCCCGGTGGCAGTGACTCCTCCAGGGTGCGGCCGGTGGCGTCCGGGCGGATCCCGAGCAGCCGCCCGGCCTCGTCGTTGATCAGGCGGATCCGGCCCTGCCGGTCGAAGGCCACGACCCCTTCGCGGATGCCGTGCAGCATCGCCTCCCGCTCGTCCAGCAGCGCCGAGATGTCGGCGAACGCGACACCGTGGGTACGGCGGCGCAGTTGGCGCGAGACCGCGATCGCCGCCAGGACACCCACCCCGAGCGCCGCCCCCGCGTACAGCAGCAGCCGGGGCACCGCCGCCAGCAGTTGGTCGCGCACACTGCCGTAGCCGATGCCCACCGACACCGCCCCGACGATCCGTCCGTCCCGGGAGCGCAGCGGCACCTTGGCGCGGGCCGAGCGGCCGAGCGTGCCCACGTCGATCTGCAGCACCTCCCGGCCCGAGAGCGCCTCGCCCGGATCGGTGGAGACGTGTTCGCCGATCCGGGCGGTGGTGGTGTGCGACCAGCGCACCCCCCGGGGGTCCATCACCACGATGTACAGCGCCCCGGTGGCCCGGCGGATCCGTTCGGCCGCCCGCTGCACCGGACCCGAGGGGGTGGGCTCGGTGGCGGTGAGGTCCCGCGCGATGTCCGGATCGGCCGCGGTGGTCTGGGCGATGGCGAGCGCCTGGTGCATCGCCTGGTTGTCGATCTCGGAGCTGAGCGGGGCCAGGAACAGCGCGGTCGCCAGCACCATCACCCCGGCGGTGATGGACAGCTGCGCGGCGAGAACCTGGCCGGAGACACGCCGGGGCCATCGGATGCGCATGATGGGCCCCCTGTCTCCCGTCTCGCCCATCCCGTGTGGTCCCATGTGCGAGCGGTAGTACTTCGTCCGTTTGTGGTGCTGTGAACGCACCGTAAGGGCGCCCGGGGCGTATGCCCAGTCTCCGTGGCGTTTTCGTTGCCGGGGCGCGAGCAAAACGAGCAGAACGCGGTTTGTGGGCGCAACGGCGGGTTGTGCCCAGAAGACTGCCGCTGTGGCCCGGGTCACTTCTAGCCTCCCGGCCATGAGCAGCCACACCAGCCCCGCCATCGAGCTGCGGGGAACGAGCAAGGCGTTCCGGACACCGTCCGGGGCCCTCCACACCGCGGTCAGGGATCTCGACCTGACGGTTGGGCACGGTGAGTTCGTCGCCGTCGTCGGGCCCACCGGTTGCGGAAAGTCCACGACACTGACGCTGGTCAGCGGGTTGGAGGAGCCCACCGAGGGCGAGGTGCTGGTGGCCGGTGAGCCGGTCCGCGGCATCGCCTCCAACGTCGGCTTCGTCTTCCAGCAGGACGCGGTGTTCCCCTGGCGCAGCGTGCTGTCGAATGTGATGGCCGGCCCGCGGTTTCGCGGTGTGCCCAAGCCGGAGGCGAAGGAGCGGGCCCGTGAGTGGCTGGCCCGGGTCGGCCTCTCCTCCTTCGAGGACCGCTATCCGCATCAACTGTCGGGCGGTCAGCGCAAGCGCGTGGCGCTCGCGTCGACCTTCGTCAACGACCCCGAGATCCTGCTCATGGACGAGCCGTTCTCGGCGCTCGATGTGCAGACCCGCGCGCTGATGTCGGACGAACTGCTGGAGCTGTGGGCGGGGACCGGCGCCTGCGTCGTCTTCGTCACCCACGACCTGGAGGAGTCCATCGCCCTGGCCGACAAGGTCGTCGTGATGACGGCCGGACCGGCCACCGTCAAGGAGGTCTTCGAGATCGATCTGCCCCGGCCCCGCAAGGTCGAGTCGGTGCGGCTGGAGCCGCGGTTCGTGGAGATCTACCGGGAGATCTGGTCCTCGCTCGGCGAAGAGGTCCGCATCACCCGTGAGAGGGGTGCCGTCGATGATGCCTGAGACCATCTCCGCCACGGCCGCCCCCGCCCTCGACAAGACACCCGGCACGCGCACCAAGGCCCGGGCACGCGCCGCCCGCAACCGCGCGATCCTCGTCCAGACCAGCCGCGCCCTGGTGCTCCTCGGCGTCATCGGGCTGTGGGAATGGCTGGCCCGCGCCGCCGTCATCGACCCCTTCAACTTCTCGATGCCCTCCAAGATCTGGGACCAGCTCCAGCAGTGGGCGCTGCACGGCACCGCGCAGGGCTCGCTGTGGGAACAGATCTGGTACACGCTCTACGAGGCGCTCCTCGGCTGGGGCATCGGCGTGGTGGCCGGTGTGGTCCTGGGGATCGCGTTCGGCCGGGTCGCCTTCCTCGCCGATGTGCTCGGCCCGTACATCAAGGTGCTCAACGCGCTGCCGCGGATCGTCCTCGCACCCATCTTCCTGATCTGGTTCGGGCTCGGCCCGGCCTCGAAGGTCGCCTCGGCCGTCGTCCTGGTCTTCTTCCCCGTCTTCTTCAACGCCTTCCAGGGCGCCCGGGAGGTCGACCGCAACCTGGTGGCCAACTCGCGGATCCTCGGCGCGAGCAACCGCCAGGTCACCCTCCAGGTGGTGATTCCCTCCGCCACCTCGTGGATCTTCACCAGCCTCCACGTCAGCTTCGGCTTCGCCCTCATCGGCGCCATCGTCGGCGAGTACATCGGCGCCACCAAGGGGCTCGGCCTGCTGGTGTCCTCCTCGCAGGGCACCTTCAACGCCGCCGGTGTGTACGCCGCCATGGTGATCCTCGCCGTGGTGGCCCTGCTCGCCGAGGGGCTGCTGACCTTCCTGGAGAAGCGGCTCTTCCGCTGGAAGCCCGCCCAGCCCGGCGAAGACCGCTGAGCCCCCGCCTTCTTCCTCCCCGCTCATCCCCGCTCATCACCGTTCACAAGGACGTGACCCCATGCGCAGCTGTGCCAAGTTCTCCGCGGCCGCGGTCGCCGCGGCGCTCGCTCTGACCACCCTCACCGCCTGCGGCGGTGACTCCAGCGCCTCCGGCGGCGAGAACGGCAACGTCAAGATCATGGTGGGTGGCCTGGACAAGGTCATCTACATGCCCGCGATGCTCACCCAGCGGCTCGGCTACTTCAAGGCGGAGGGCCTCAAGGTCCAGCTGCTCACCGAGCCGGCCGGGGTGCAGGCCACCACCTCGCTGGTCGCGGGCGATGTCCAGGGTGTCGTCGGCTTCTACGACCACACCCTCGATCTGCAGGTCAAGGGCAAGCAGGTGGAGTCCGTCGTCCAGCTCGCCCAGGCCCCCGGTGAGGTCGAGGTGGTGTCCAACAAGGCGGCGGGGGAGATGGCATCCCCCAAGGACTTCAAGGGCAAGAAGCTCGGTGTCACCGGGCTGGGCTCCTCCACGGACTTCCTGACCAAGTACCTCGCGGTCGACAGCGGCGTGAAGACCAGCGAGTTCACCCCGGTGGCGGTCGGCGCGGGCCAGACCTTCATCTCGGCCCTCAAGCAGGGCTCCATCCAGGGCGGTATGACGACCGATCCCACGGTCGCCCAGATCGTGGACCAGAAGATCGGCAAGGTCCTGATCGACATGCGCACACCCGAGGGATCCAAGCAGGCACTCGGCGGCCTGTACCCCTCCTCCTCGCTCTACATGAACACCGACTGGGTGAACGGCCACAAGGACACGGTGCAGAAGCTGGCCAACGCCTTCGTGAAAACCCTGAAGTGGATGTCCACCCACTCGGCCGAGGACATCGCCACCAAGATGCCGAGCGACTACGCGCAGGGCGGCGCGAAGCTCTACGCGGAGGCCATCAAGAGCACCCTGCCGATGTTCACCAAGGACGGGGTCATGCCGGCGGACGGCCCGGCGACGGTCGAGCGCGTCCTCAAGGCGTTCAACCCCAACCTGAAGAACGCCACGGTGGACCTGAAGAAGACCTACACCACCGAGTTCGTCAAGAAGGCGGGCTAGCGCCCCGAGGGCCGAAGCCGAGGGCCGAAACCCGGTGGGGTCCTTCGAGTGGCCCAGCCCTCGACGGGCTCAGCCCGACGCCGCCGTCCGCGCGACCGCCCCGGTCAGCCGGACGGCGGCGTCGTCGGCGAACAGCCGGCGGCCCGCGGCGATACGGCGCTCCCGCCGTACGGAGGGCTCGGTGAGCGCGTCGAGCAGCCGCACCAGCTCCCACGAGTCCCGCGCATGGTCCGAGAGCCCCAGCACCGCCATCCGCCGGACGCCCTCGCGGCCATGGCCCGGGATGGGGCGGTAGCCGATCACGGGCACCCCGGTGGCCAGCGCCTCCAGCGCGGTCTGACCGGCCGCGTTGTCCACCACGGCCCGTACGGCGGCCAGCAGACCGGGCATGTCCCGCTCCCAGCCGAAGGCCGCCACCTCCGGCCGGCGCGACAGCTCGGCGCGCAGCCGTTCGTCCCGGCCGCACAGCACCACCGGCAGATACCCCGCCCCGGACACCAGCCGCGCCGTGTCCACCACCCGTGTCCCGGCGCCCCACGCCCCCACGGACACCAGCACCGGCGGCCTCCCGGGCGCGAGCGCACTCAAATGCCGCCGCCACCGGGACGCGCCCGGCGCCGGGGCGAAGAAGCGCGATGCCACCACCGGTCCGGTGGCCACCGACGGACGGCCCAGCGCCCGGCGCACCGTGTCCGCGGCCTCCGGGGTGACACACAGATGCAGATCGTTGCCCGGGTGCAGCCACTGGCGGTGCACCGCGAAATCGGTCACCACGACCGCGCTGGGCATGTTCAGGGCCCCGCGCACCCGGAGCCTGCCGGTCAGCTGCGCGGCCAGATGGAACACCGGGACGACCACGTCCGGCCGCTCCCGCTCCACCAGGTCCAGCAGCCGGTCCTCGGCCAGTGCCGCCAGCGGGGCACTGCCCGGCCGGGGGCCCCTGCCGGGGCGGAAGAACGCTCGGTAGATGCCCTCGTACACCACCGGGGCACGGCGGATGGTCGTCCGATAGAACGAACGCAGCCCGGCCCCGATCCCATGCGGCAGCAACTCCAGCACATCCGCCCGGCCGGCCCCCTGGCCCAGCTCCTCCAGCCTGCGTACCAGCTCGGCGGCGACCGCGTCGTGTCCGGCCCCCATCCCGGCGCTCACAACGAGAAAACGTGCCGACGGCTGGTGCATGACCACCTCCGATGGTGCGAGGCGCGGCTCCTCATGGCTCACTGGAGGTATCCGCTCCGCACGCCGTCAAACCGCGCGCTCGACGGCCGGTGACCCAGGGCCAGCGGCCGGTCGGCGGCGAGACAGGGAGATGTCATGATCCGCCCCCTCCCGGACGCACCCCTCGATCGCGGCCACGTGCGGGACACCGGATGCGCCGACCCCACCGGGACCAGGGTCGCGCTGGTGACCGGTGCCTCCTCGGGCATCGGTGCCGCCATCGCCGACCGGATCGCGACCGAGGGCGGCTGGCGGCTGCTGGTCAGCGGCCGCCACCGGGAACGGCTCGACCGCGTGGCCGCCAGGACATCGGCCCTCGCCTTCCCCGTCGACCTGGCCGCGCCGGAGGGCCCGGAGGCGCTCGTCCAGGATGCCCTGCGTGCCGCCGGACGGGTGGATCTGCTGGTGGCGGGGGCGGGCGTGGGCTGGGCCGGTCCGTTCGCCACCATGCCGCCCGCCACCATCGACCAGGTGGTCCGCGTCGATCTGCTCGCCGCGATGCGCCTGGTGCGCATGGTCGTCCCCCGGATGGAGGCCGAGCGACGGGGACACATCGTGCTGATCGGCTCGGTGGCCGGGACCGTCGGGGTGCGCGGCGAGGCGGTGTACTCCGCGGCCAAGGCGGCGCTCGGCGTCTTCGCCGACGCACTGCGCTACGAGCTGAGGCGGGCCGGGGTACGTGTCACCCATGTGGTCCCCGGGGTGGTGGACACCCCGTTCTTCGCCCGGCGCGGCGCCCCCTACGCCCGCCGGCTGCCCCGTCCGCTGCCGCCCGAGCGGGTCGCCGACGCGGTCTGGGACGCCGTCGAGCGCGGGCGTGACGAGGTGTACGTACCGGCCTGGATGCGGCTGCCCGCGGTGGCCCGCGCCGTGGCCCCCGGCCTGTATCACCGGTTGGCCGCACGCTTCGGGTGACCCCCGGTGAGCGTCCTGGCGGTGTTGCTGGCCCTGCTGTCCGCCCTGGGCAACGGCATGGCCTCGGTACTGCAGCGGCGGGCCGCGATGGACCAGGTCCGGGAGGAGCGGGGCGCCCCGGGGCCGAAGCGGAACCTGCTGCGGCTGGCGCGTCTGCTGCGCCGCCGGTACTGGCTGGCCGGGCTGGCCGCGATGATGGTGTCGGCGGCGGCGCAGGTGGGCGCGCTGGCGGTCGGCCGGCTCTCGGTGGTCCAGCCGCTGCTGGTCAGCGAGCTGCTGTTCACCCTGGTGGTCGGCAGTCTGGTCTTCCGCCACCGCCCGGACGGCCGGACCTGGCTGTCGTTCGTGATGCTGGCCGCCGGGCTCGCGCTCTTCCTGGTGGCGGCCGATCCCTCTCATGGTCAGACCACGGCGCAGAACGGCGAGTGGCTGCCCGTGGGCGTGGTGGTGGCCATCGCCGTGGGCGCCCTGATCGCGGGGGCCCATGCGCTGCGCGGGCCCCCGCGCGCCGTCGCCCTCGGAAGCGCCACCGCCGCCTGTTTCGCCTGCACGGCGGCGCTGATCAAGGAGTTGACCGGGCGGTTCTCCGGCGGGGTGGTGGCGGTGTTCACCGACTGGCCGCTGTACGCGGTGTGCGTCGTAGGGCTGCTGAGTTTCCTGCTGCTGCAGAGCACCCTGCGCGCGGGCACCCTGGCCGCCTCGCAGCCCGCGCTCACCCTCGGCGACGCCCTGGTCAGCATCGCGCTGGGCTGGGTGCTGTTCGGCGAGCGCGTCGAGCTGGGGCTGCGCATCGTGCCCGAGGTGGCCGGCATCCTGCTGATGGCGGCCGGCATCGTGGGGCTGACCCGCTCGCCCGCCATGTGCGGCGGCTGGGACCAGGCCGTCCCCGAGCCGTCACGGCAGTCCGGGACACCGCACCCCGGACGGCCGAGGAACCCGGACGGCGGTGAGAGCACACCATGAGCGCGCGCCACCGCTCCGGTGTCCTGGTGCGCAACGCGGCGCTGCTGGCGGCGGCCGCGCATATCGCCCCGGCCGGCACCTGGCTGCCCGGGCCCCGGCGCGCCCTGTTCCCCGCCCTGGCGGGCCGCGGACGGTCCGACCATGTGGCGCTCACCTTCGACGACGGACCCGATCCGCGCACCACCCCGCGCTTCCTCCGGGTGCTGGACGAGCTGGGCGCCCGCGCCACCTTCTTCGTCCTGGGGGACGGGGTGACGCGCTTCCCGCACACCACGCTGGAGATCGTGCGCCGGGGCCATGAGCTGGCCGTCCACGGCTGGACCCACAGCCGCCCCTGGCTGCCCACGGTGTCCCGGGACGTCACGGAGGTCGCCCGTGCCGCCCGCGCGATACGGCTGGCCACCGGCGAGGAACCGCTGTGGTACCGGCCGCCGTACGGCATCCTCACCGGCGGCCGCTGGCTGGCGGCGGCACGGGCCGGGCTCACCCCCGTCCTCTGGTCGGCCTGGGGGCGCGACTGGTCCGCGGACGCCACCGCGCGGTCGGTGTTCGCCGCCGTACGGCGTGATCTGTGCGGCGGTGCCACCGTGCTGCTGCACGACACCGACCGCGCCGCGGCCACGGGCTGCTGGCGCGCCACGCTGGCCGCGCTGCCCGGGGTGGTGGCGGAGTGCCGGGCCGCGGGTCTGGAGGTGGGGCCGCTGGCCGAGCACGGGATACGGCGATGAGATCAGCCGGTGGGGCCGCCGGCCGAGCACGGTTACGCCGATGAGGTCAGCCGTCGCGCAGGCGGGCCATCTTCCGGGGGTCCACGATGCGGTCGAAGTCCTCGGCGCTGATATGGCCGCTGGCGATGGCCGCCTCGCGCAGGGTCGTCCCCTCGGCCGCGGCCTTGTGGGCGATCTCGCCGGCCTTGTCGTGGCCGATCTCCGGGGACAGCGCCGTGACCAGCATCAGCGAGCGGGCGAGATGCTCGTCGATCCGCTCGCGGTTCAGCTCGATGCCCTCGACGCAGTACACCCGCAGCTTCTCGCAGGCGTCGGCGAGGATGCGGGCGGAGTGCAGGAAATCGCTGATGACCAGCGGCCGCGCCGCGTTGAGCTGGAAGTTGCCCCGGGTGCCCGCGTGTGCGACGGCGCTGTCGTCGGAGAGCACCTGGGTGCACACCATCATCATGACCTCGCACTGGGTCGGGTCGACCTTGCCGGGCATGAGGGAACTGCCGGGCTCGTTGGCGGGCAGGGTGAGCTCCCCGATCCCGCCGCGAGGGCCGGAGGCGAGCCAGCGGAGATCGTCGGCGATCTTCATCAGCGGGACGGCGAGGCCCCGCAGCCCGGCGGAGGCGGCCACCATGGTGTCCACACCGCTCTGGGCCGCGAAGGAGTTGGACGCCACCTTGAACGGATGCCCGGTGGCCCCGGCGATCTCCCGGGCCACCGCCGGTCCGAACCCCTCGGGGGCGCCCAGCCCGGTGCCGACCGCGGTGCCGCCGATGGCGACCTGGTACAGATCCGGCAGGGTGGCGCGCAGCCGCTCCAGCGCGTCGGAGAGCTGGGCGGCGTAGCCGGACCACTCCTGTCCCACCGAGAGGGGGACCGCGTCCTGAAGGTGGGTGCGGCCGGTCTTGACGACGTCGTACCAGGCGCGGGACTTGGCGGCGATGGCCTCCTGCAGCAGGCTGACCTGCGGCAGCAGCGGGTCGTGCAGGATGCGCACGGCGGCGATGTGCATGGCCGTGGGAAAGGTGTCGTTGGCGGACTGGCCCAGATTGACGTGGTCGTCGGGATGCACCGGATCCTTGCTGCCGAGGACGCCGCCGACCAGCTGGATCGCGCGATTGCTGATGACCTCGTTGACGTTCGTATTGGTCTGGGTGCCGGACCCGGCCTGCCATACATACAGCGGGAAGTGGTCGTCCAGCGCACCCGAGATCACTTCGTCGGCCACATGCGCGATCAGATCGGCCTGCCACCCCGCCAGCCGCCCCTCCCGGCCGTTGACCAGCGCGGCGGCCTTCTTGACATAGCCGTAGGCGTGGTAGACCGCCTTGGGCATACGGTCGTCACCGATCGCGAAGTGGACCAGGGCGCGCTGGGTCCGGGCGCCCCAGTAGCGGTCGGCGGGGACCTCGACGGTCCCCAGCGCGTCCGTCTCACGCCGGGTGCCGGTGGCGTCGATGCGGGTGGGGAGGTCCCGCACCCTGGGGGTGCCTCGGGCGCCCCGGCGCCTGTGGGGCGTGTTCATCGCGTGCTCTCCCAGACGGATGGCAGCCCATCCATACGCACACTCCGCATCACCGCTGTTGCACTCCCCGCCAGTGTCGCTCCGCACCGCCCCGGCCGCATCCGGCACCGGAGTGGCCGCGGGCGCCCGCCAGGTCAGGCGCCGTGGCGGGAGGCAGTAGCCGGTGGGAAGCCGGGAGGGCGAGCTTCCCATCCCTTACGCGGCCCGGCCGCGGAAGTCCGCGGGCGACGCGACGTCAGATACGGGTGCGCAGCCGGATGAGGGTGCCGTCCGCGTCGGCCTGCATCTGTACGACGTCGCACAGCATGCGCACGCCCCACAGCCCGAATCCGGGCTCGGCGTCGGCCGGCGGGGTGAAGCCCCACAGCGCGTCCGGGTACCAGTGGCCGGGCCCGGAGATCTCGCAGACCAGATCGCCGTCATGAATCCAGGTGCTCAGCCGTGCCGGGGCCTCGCCGTGCCGGATCGCGGTGGTGGACACCTCGCTCACGGCCCCGACCATGTTGCGCAGCGCGTCATGGCCCATGCCGTGCCGGCTCGCCCGCTCGGCGACGAAGGTGCGCACGGCGTCCAGATCGGTCGAGACGATCGACATCGACTCGGCTATGCGCGGGGCGGGCGGCAGGGGACGCCGGTCGCAGGTGGCGCTGAACGGGCCGGGGTCGGTGTAGGCGTCGCTGCGCTCCGGCCCATGGCCGTCGATGATCTCGGGGTGGGTCTGGCGCGCGTACGCGAGGATCTCGGGGTGCAGCAGCCGCCGGTCGTAACAGCAGATCGCGCGGGCGCCGGAGTGGGCGAAGGCCGCGTTGACGATCGACTCGTAGCGCGCCCACTCCACCACCTCGAGCGGGGTGCGGCCCTGCCACACCGGTTCGGCGATCACCCGGACCCGGCGCGGCTTCTCGGCCTTCACGAAGGAGTCATAGGCGGCGATGGTCTTGACCGGGTGCCGGTACCAGCTGAGCGCCTCCTCGAACTGCACCGCCTTGGCGTCCTGCCCGAGCGCGTCCCGCAGCGCGTCGATGTTGGAGGAGGCGGCGACGACGGCCACGGCGTCGTCCGCCTCCAGGCCCTCGCGGAGGAAGGGGACGCAGACGTCGACGACTTCGTCCTCGTCGCGATAGAGGAATCCGCGATGCATCATCGCATCGCGGTGGTCCGCGACAGGACTGCTCGGGCTGGTCATCGGGCCTCCCTGGGGCTCGGCCGGCGAAAACACTTCAGGTGCGTCATCGAATTTCCGGACGGTATAGCGCAGTCTGCCACTTCTCCGGCCCGGTGCGCAGCCCGTTCCGGCCATACGTGGACGGCATCCTGACGGTGCATTAGCATCCTCGGGCGTGACAGAGCTGAAGAACATCAACGCAAATGGACTTGATTTCGGGTATTTCGAAGCGGGCCCGGCCGACGCCCCATTGGCGCTCTGCTTGCACGGCTTCCCGGACACCGCGCACTCCTGGCGTCATCTGCTTCCCGCGCTCGCGGGCGCGGGCTACCACGCCGTCGCGCCCTTTCTGAGGGGCTACGCCCCCTCCGGCATACCGGCCGACGGCGCCTACCAGGCGGGTGCGATCGCCGCCGACGCCAACGCGCTCCACGAGGCATTCGGCGGCGACGGTGACGCCGTGCTCATCGGCCACGACTGGGGCGCCATCGCCACGTACGGCGCCACCGGCAGCGCCCCCGAGCGCTGGCGGCGCGCGGTCACGATGTCGGTGCCCCCGCTGGGCGGGGTGCTGGCCGACTTCTTCAACTATGACTACGGCCAGTTCAAGCGCTCCTTCTACATCTTCCTGTTCCAGACGCCGCTGGCCGAGGCCGGTGCGGCGGCGCACGACATGGCCCTGATCGACGGCCTGTGGCGCGACTGGTCGCCCGGCTACGAGGACGCCGCCGAGGACATCGCGCACGTCAAGGAGAGCCTGCGGGACCCGGCCCATCTCGCCGCCGCGATCGGCTACTACCGGGCCCTGTTCGACCCGACGCGCCATGTGGCGGCGTACGCGGCCGAGCAGGAGGCCGTCACGGCCACCGGGGAGACCCCCATCCTCTATCTGCACGGCACCGACGACGGCTGCATCGGCGCCGATGTCGTCAAGGGGGCCGAGGACCACCTCCCGGCGGGCTCGCGCAGGGAACTGGTCGAGGGCACCGGGCACTTCCTCCACCTGGAGGCGCCCGAGCGGATCAATCGGGAGGTCCTGGCCTGGCTCGCCGGGTGACCGGGCGGCCCTCGGCGCGCGCCTTGCTGCCACATGGCGTGTGACCAGGGTCTTTCCCATCTCGGAACGCGGTACGGCCGCGGCGGGGATCTCGGTCGGGGCGGACCCGGTCGAGCCGCCGCGGCCGTCGCTTTACCGCCGGTATACCGCCGCTGGTCCGCCCTCTTCCATGCTGGGCGCATCGCTACAGCCGCCCGGTAGGGACGCGTCTGGAGAGGGCCTGTGAACGTCGACCAGCAGCATCAGCCTCGCACCGAGGACGAACCCCTCTACGCCTGGAGCACCTTCCAGCTCTGCGGCGGGGTGGAGGGGTCCGGCCCGAGCGGCACCTGCCGGGCCGAACACACCGCTCGCACCTGTCTGGAAGCGGCACTCCAGGCCACCGCGACCCATTCCGGGGCGTACTCCTGGGGGCAGCTCAGCCGGGTGTCCGCCGATGTCGGGCTGCCCTTCCACCTATGGGCGCGGGATCCGGTCGCCTGGGCCGAACCGGGGCCCAGCAAGACGGTCACCTGGCGTCCGGGCGCGGCTCCGCATCCGCAGTGATCCGGGACCGTCCGCGGTGAGGCGAGGCAGTGCTATGGGTAAGGAATCACGATGAAGAGCAGCGGACCCGGGATAGGGCTCCTCAGGGCAAGGGCGTGGCGGCCCGCCGACCATGGCCGTCTCGCGGTCAGCGAGGCGAATCCGGCCAGGGTCTACAACTATCTGGTCGGCGGTAAGGACAATTACCTCGCCGATTACGAGCAGGCCCAGCGATTTCTCGGAGTCGCACCGGAAGTCCGCGATACCGCGCTCTCCAATCGGAGATTCCTGCACCGCGCCGTCCGTCATCTCGCCGCCAGTGGAATCAGCCAATTCCTGGATATCGGCGCGGGATTGCCGGCGAATCCGAATGTGCACGAGATCGCCCAGGGCGTGAATCCCCGGGCCCGTGTGGTCTACGCCGACAACGACCCCATCGTGGCCAGCCACGGTCAGGCCCGCCTCTCCGTCTCCGGCACCACCATGGTCAGGGCCGATGTCCGCTCGCCCGACGACCTCCTGGCCCATGAGGAGCTGCGCCGGCTGCTCGACCCCGCACAGCCGGTCGCCATCCTGCTGACGCTCGTTCTCGACTACATCGAGGACATGGCGAATCCCGTCGGCATCGTCCGCCGGCTCATGGACTGGGCCGCGCCGGGCAGTTGTCTGGTCCTCTCCCACGCCACCGGTGACTTCACCCTCGACACCGACCGGGAATGGGAGATCATCAGCTTCGGGGACCCCGTCAGCCTGGTCGCCCGCGACCATGCCGGGATCATGGAATTCTTCACCGGCCTCGACCTGCTCGCCCCCGGCCTGGTGCAACTGCCCTCCTGGCGCCCGGGCATCGGCGCCGAGTCCGACCCGAGCCGGGTATGGGCCTACGGCGGGGTGGCCCGCAAGCCCTAACCTCGCCCCCGCGGCCCCCCCCAGTGCCTGCGCTCGCCCCGGATCCCGCCTCAGCGCGGGCCGGGGCCGATCTTTCGGCGCGGTCCGGGTTCAGCGCGGGCCGGGGCCGATCTGCAGGGTCATACAGGCGGGGAAGAGCCCGCTCCAGGTGTGCCCGCGCCAGCTCTCGTAGGTACCGGGCCGCTGCCACACGGGCAGGGCCTGGTCCATATGGGCCCGGCCCTCGACGAACCTGCCCTGTTCCATATAGGTGATCCCGATCTCGTAGAGGGCGAAGCCCTCATGGTGGATGTTGCCCGTGCGGCGGGCGTACTCCAGGCTCTCCTTGAAACAGGTCAGGGCGTCCTCGGGACGGCCCATGCCCCGGTGGGCGCGGCCGAGATTGCCCAGCCCGATCACCTCGGCCGGCAGATCCCCGGCCTCCCGGGCGAGGGCCAGCTGCCGCTCCTGCACCGTGATGGCCTCCTCGAACAGGCCCAGTTCGCACAGCGCGTCCGCGAGATTACAGGCGGAGCGCGACTCGCCCTCCCGGTGGCCCAGTGCGCGCCAGATCTCCAGCGCCGACTCCAGCGCGACCCGCACCTCGTCATAGCTGTGCTGCAGCCAGTACGCGGCGGAGAGGCCGTCCAGCGCCCATGCCTCGCTCTCCGGGTCGCCCAGGCGGCGGGCGGTCCCGATGGCCAGCTCGTTGACCGTCTGCAGATCCTGGGCGTGGGCCCGGGGGAAGAGGAACCACTGGAGCGCCCGCGCCAGCCGCAGCCCGAGGCGGGCGATCGGCTCGGGCTGGGCGGGCTCGGCCGCGTGGGCGACGGCGGCCAGCAGATTGGGGAGTTCGGTCTTCAGCCAGCTCTCGGCCTCGTCCTGGCCGGTCAGCGGGATCACCGGACCCTCGCCGGGCTGCCGGGGCCAGGGGCGGAGCGGGTCGAGCAGGGTGACCGCCTGCTGGGCGGTGGCCGCGTAGCAGGACAACGCCCGCTGCAGCGCCGCCGAGCGCTCCGCCTCGGGCTCCTCCTGCTCCGCCTGCTCCGACGCGAACAGCCGCAGCAGATCGTGCATGTGATAGCGGACGGAGTCCCGGCTCTCCAGGAGCTGGGCGTCGACCAGCCGCTCCAGCGCGTTCTCGGTGCGGTCGGCGGGCAGGTCCAGCAGCGCGGCGGCCACCGGCAGGCTCACGTCGTGCCCGTGCACCACGCTGAGCAGCCGGAAGGCGCGGACCGCGTCCAGGTCGTCGGAGCGCCGGCCGAGCCGGAACGCCTCGTAGCTCACCTGGAAGCTGATGCGGACGGCCAGATCGCCGAAGCGCAGCTCGTCCAGCCGGCCGCGGGCGTCGGTCAGCTTGGCCACGAGGGTGCGCAGCGGCCACGCGGGGCGGGCGGCCAGCCGGGCGCCGGCGATCCGCAGCGCCAGCGGCAGCCCGCCGCACAGCCGGGTGATCTCCGCCGCCTCCGCGGGCTCGGCCCGCACCCGCTCCGCGCCGACGACCCGCTCCAGCAGCGCCACCGCCTGGTCCTGGGGGAGCACATCCAGATGCAGATGGGTGGCGCCCTCAAGAGTGGTCAGCATCTCCCGGCTGGTGACCAGCGCGGCGCAGCCCGGCCCGGCGGGGATCAGCGGCCGCACCTGGTCCACACTCGCGGCGTTGTCGAGGATCACCAGCAGCCGCCGGCCCGCCGCCAGCGAACGGAACTGCGCGGACGCCTCGTCGGTGTCGCCCGGCACGCTCGAGCCGTCCACGCCGAGGGCGCGCAGGAACCGGCCGAGCACCTCGCCGGGGTCCAGGGCCGACTGCCCGGCGGTCGCCCCGTACAGATCCACATAGAGCTGGCCGTCGGGGAAGCGGTCGGCGAGCTGGTGCGCGGCGTGAATGGCCAGGGTCGACTTGCCGACCCCGCCGGTGCCGTCGATGGCCGCGAGCACCACGGACCGCCCGCCCTCTCCCGCCTCCGGGCCCCCGGCCGCGTCCATCAGCGCCTGGATCACCGCGACCTCGCCATGGCGGCCGGTGAACGTGGGGCTGGCGGGCGGCAGTTGGCGAGGCCCCCGGGGGGCCTGGCGGGGAGCGGCGGGCGCGGGGCGGTCCGCCTCCGGGGCGATCGGCGCCATCAGGGAGGCGTCGGCGTTGAGGATCCGCTCGTGGAGACCGCGCAGCGGCGGGGTCGGCTCGACCCCGAGCTCCTCACTCAGCAGCCGGTGCAGATCGCGGTAGGCGGCCAGGGCGTCGGCCTGCCGGCCGGACCGGTACAGGGCCAGCATCAGCCGGCCGCGCAGCTCCTCACGGAACGGATGCTCGGCGGTCAGCGCCTCCAGCTCGCCCAGGACGGCCGTATGCCGCCCGCACCGCAGGTCGGCGTCGATCCGGGCGTCCACGGCCTGCAGCCGGCACTCCTCGAGCCGGGTGGCCTCCGCCGCCACCGCGGGGGTCGGGGGCACATCGGCGAAGGGGGCGCCGCGCCACATCGCCAGCGCCTCGCGCAGCCGCTCCGCCGCGGTCTCGGGCGCCTCCCGGTCCAGGCTCCGCCGCCCCTCCTCGACCAGCTGCTCGAAACGGTGGGCGTCGAACTCGGCGGCTTCCACCGTCAGTCGGTAGCCCTGCGCCTTGTACCCCTGCTTCTCGGTGACCAGGGTCCGCCCGGCCTCGTCGCCCAGCGTCTGGCGGAGCCGGGAGACATAGGTCTGCAGCAGCTTGGTGGCGCTCTGGGGCGCCCGGTCCTCGCCCCAGAGCTCGTCCAGGAGGCGCTCGGTGGAGACGGTCTGGTTGGCGTGGCACAGCAGCACCGCGAGCAGCGTCCGCCACTTGGCCGGCCCCAGGGAAGTCCACCCGTCGCCGTCGCGCAGCTCAAGCGCCCCCAGGACCCGGTATCGCACCCGTCACCTTCCCTCGGCTCGCCAACTGACCACTTGGCAACGGTTATACCTCCGATGTGGCCGCCGCCGTGCATCGTTTCATCCGCCCGGAGCGAGTCCGCGCCGGGTGCGGGCCGCGCGGATGACCGAAAATCGTCGCACAAGGGGCCACCGTGGGTCGGCCGCGGTCAGCACGGCCGGTCGCGTCGGCCAGGGTCAGAACGGCCGGTCGCCCTCGATGGCGACGCGTTCGGCGACCCTGCGGTGCGGGGCGTAGTCGTTGACCGCGTAGTGCTGCGTGGCGCGGTTGTCCCAGAACGCGATGTCGCCCGGCTGCCAGTGGAAACGCACCTGGTACTCCGGGACATGCGCCTGCCGGCACAGGAAGCTCAGCAGCCGGTCGCTCTCCTCCCGCTCCATCCCGGTGATCCGGGTGGTGAAGGAGGTGTTGACGAAGAGCATCCGCCGGCCGGTCTCGGGATGGGTGCGCACGACCGGGTGCTCCACCGGCGGGAACATCTCCTGGAACGGTGCCAGCCGTTCGGGCCCGTAGAAGCGGGAGAAGCCGGGGATGAAGTCGTGGACGGCGGTGGCGCCGTCGATGCGGTCCTTCACCTCGGCCGGGAGGTTGTCGTACGCCGCCGCCATGTCCGCCCACAGGGTGTCCCCGCCCACCGGCGGCACCTCGCGCAACTGCAGCACGGCGCCGAGCGCGGGCCGGGTGCGGAAGGTGACGTCGGTGTGCCAGATGTTCTCGAAGGTCGGCGTGGCGCCGGAACCCTTGTCGAAGCGGACGACATCCTCGCTGGTACCGGCGGCCAGCAGCGGATTGGTCTCCAACTCGCCCCAGTGGCGGGCGAATCCGCGCTGCCGCTCCGGGGTGAGGTGCTGGCCGCGGAAGAAGAGCACCTTCCACTCCAGCAGGGCCCGGTTCAGGTCCTCGCGCAGCGCGGGCTCCAGCGGCCGGGACAGGTCAAGCCCGCGGATCTCGGCCCCGATGACGCGTCCGAGGGGCGCGACCTCGAACCGCTCGTACGGACGCTCCTCCCACTCCTCGGGCACGCGCCGCAGGATGCGCCGGCCCTCGTACATCCCGTCCGGCGGGACGGGGGCCTCGCGCAGGGTCGCTGGTGTGGTGTCGACGACGGTCATGGCGTCTCCTCATGCGTGACAACGGTCAGTGGGCAGGTGGGGGGAGATGCCCTCGTGCCGAGGGGGACCACGGGAACGTCGTCCGGATCGTCGCGATGTCCGGATCGTCAGTCGTCACGATGTCCGGATCGACAGGGGAATGACCGGCGATCGTCAGAGGAATGACCGGCGTGGCCTCGGGGGCGCGGGGGCGTTGGCCGCGGGATGCGGAGAGTCCCGATTAGAGGCCCGAGCGCTCACACCCGGTCCGGTCCGGGGCGCGAAGGTGTCCCGTCGAGTCGAACCGGTGCCTGATCATGCGGCAATTCTGGAATCTGCCCTGGTGGACTGTCAATGGGGCCTGCCATGCGTGTGCGGGGAGATGGCTCCTTACCCGGTCGCGCGGTCAGGGGCCGGGGTGGCGGACGGGGCCGAGGTGGCCGACGTGGCAGACGCTCAGCCCGCCAGGGCGGTGCGGGCGCGCTCGACCAGGGCCCGGCCGGCCGGGCCGCTCGGGCCGTCCGCCCGCCAGGCGAAGGCCAGCCGCCCGCGCAGGGCCGGCCGGTCGATGCGGACCGACCGCAGCCGGTCCGACCGCGCCTCGGCGAACGCACCGGGCAGGATCGCCGCGCCCAGCCCCCGCTCGGCGAGCTGTGCCAGCACCTCCGGATCGCTGGCCTCGAAGGCGATATGCGGAGTGAAACCGGCGGCCGCGCACGCCTCGTCGATCCGGGTGCGCAGCCCGGTGCCGCGCGGCAGGCTGATCAGCGCACGGCCCCGCAGGGTGTCCAGCGAGATGGCCGAGTGCACGGCGAGCTCATGGCCCGGGCTGACCGCGGCCACGATCGGCTGGTCCGTGATCACCTCCAGCTCGACACCGGCCGGGGTCGTGGCGCCCACGCTGACGATCGCCGCGTCGAGCCGTCCCGTGCGCAGGCCCTCCAGCAGCTCGTCCGAGGTGGCCTCGGTGAGGGTGATCTCCACCGCCGGGTGGGCGTCGTGGAACTCCGCCAGCAGCCCCGGCAGATCCACGCTGTGCGAGGTGACCGTCCCGACCGCGACATGGCCGCGCAGCAGCCCGGTCAGCTCGTCGACCGCGAGCCGGGCGCCCTCCACCGCCGCGAGCGCGGCCCGTGCGTAGGGGAGCACCGCCGCGCCCGCCTCGGTCAGCCGCACCGAGCGGCCCGAGCGGTCCAGCAGCTGCTCGCCCAGCTCGCGCTCCAGCCGGCGGATCTGTGCGCTGACCCCGGGCTGGGCCACATGCACCTTCTCCGCGGCCCGGGTGAAGTTCCGCTCCTCGGCCACCGCCACGAAGTATTCAAGCTGCCGCAGCTCCATAACCAACGATTCTAGCAACCAGACTTACCATCTCTTGGACTTCTGATCGCGCCCGCCGGAGGGTGGAGACAGCCGAAAGGCAGCCGGAAGACAGCCACAAGGCGGTCGAAAGGCAGTCGAAGGGAGTCGACCATGACCGAGACCCGTGCCCGCGCCACCACCCCCGAGGATCTGGCCCGGCTGTTCGTGGAGCGCGCCAACGCCGGTGACGCCGAGGGGCTGGCCGAGCTGTACGAGCCCGACGCGGTGCTCGCCTACCCGCCGGGTGCCACGACCGTCGGCCGGGAGGCGATCCGCGCCGTGTGCGAGCGGATGCTGGCGCACGCCCCGCGCCCCTTCCAGGAGGAGGAGGCGCTGCCGACCGTCCGCTACGGCGATCTGGCCCTCACCTCGACCCGGCCCGCCGACCACACCGGCGGCCGGGTGCAGGTGGCCCGCCGCCAGCCGGACGGCACCTGGCTGCGCATCATGGACCGCCCCGAGATCCGCCCCGGGGCCGGAGCCGAGTGATGACTGTGCTCATCGCCGGGGCCGGGATCGGCGGGCTGGCCGCCGCCCTGAGCCTCCACGCGGCCGGTGTCGGGACGGCGGTCGTCGAGAGCGCCCGGGAGATCCGGCCACTCGGCGTCGGGATCAATCTGCTGCCGCACGCCGTGCGCGAGCTCATCGAACTCGGCCTGGGCGACGAGCTCGCCGCCATCGGCGTGGCCACCGCCGAGAACGTGTACGCCGACCGGTTCGGCCGCCGGGTCTTCACCGAACCGCGGGGCATGGCCCAGGGCTACCGCTGGCCGCAGTACTCGGTCCACCGCGGGGAGCTGCAGCGGCTGCTCCTCGCGGCGGTCCGCGAGCGCCTGGGCGCGGACGCGGTCCGCACCGGGGCGCGGGTCGTGGGATGCGACGGCTCCGCGGAGGGGGCGGGGGAGCGGGGCGGCGTGCGCGTACGCATCCTCGACCGGGCGACGGGGACGGTCGAGGAGAGCGCCGCGCGGGCGCTGATCGGCGCCGACGGGCTGCACTCGGCGGTCCGCGCCGCGCTCCACCCGCAGGACGGTCCGCTGCTGTGGTCGGGCATCCGGATGTGGCGGGGCACGACGCGAGCCGAGCCGTTTCTCACCGGGCGCTCGATGGTGATCGTGCGCGACGGGGACGCCGAATTGGTCGCGTATCCGATCGGCGGCGGCCGGGTGAACTGGGTCTGCCAGGTGCGGGTGTCCGAGCCCGGGCCGCTCACCGGGGACGCTGCCTGGAACCGGGCGGGCCGGCTCGCCGATGTGCTGCCGTACTTCGACCACTGGCGGCTCGGTTGGCTGGATGTGTCCGGTCTGCTGGTGAACAGCGGCGAGATCCTCGAGTACCCGATGGTCGACCGCGAGCCACTGCCGTGGTGGGGGAGCGGCCGGGTGACCCTGCTCGGCGACGCCGCACATCCGATGTATCCGGTGGGGGCCAACGGCGCGTCCCAGGCCGTCGTGGACGCCCGCGTCCTCGCCCGCGAACTCGCGCGAACGGACGCTGTGCCGACCGCGCTGGCCCGCTACGAGACCGAGCGCCGCGAGGCGACGGCGGCCGTCGTCCGGGCGAACCGGGCCATGAACCGGGCCGGTGCGCGGACCCCCGAGGAGCTCGCCCGCGTCACCGACACCTACCGCGACACCACCGGAGGCGATGTCCGCACACTCAACGCCCGCGCCTCCCTGAGCTGCCCGTGAGCCGTCCGGCCGACCGGGACGGAGGCGGCGGACGGAGCGCACCGCGCCGGCCGCCGCCGCACCGCGGCCGGGGTGATGCCGTCTCCACGGCGCCGACCCGGCCCGGTCGTTGGGCCGGACGCCAGCGTTGGCGCCCTCCTGATGCCGCGCTTAGCGTGGACATCAGACAGCGGTCTTCACGAGGCGGTCCGACGTGGCGACGTGCCGGACCACTCCTGGTGCGGGAGGTCGGGAATGGACTCCGTCTCCTTCCTTCTGGTGGCCGTCATCCTCACGGCACTGGCCTTCGACTTCACCAACGGCTTCCACGACACCGCCAATTCGATGGCCACGTCCATCGCCACGGGGGCGCTGTCGCCCCGGATCGCCGTCTGCGTCGCCGCGGTGCTCAATCTGGCCGGGGCGTTTCTCTCCACGGAAGTGGCCAAGACGATCTCCAATGGCATCGTCGACGACGCCAAGGTCTCCCCGGTCATGATTTTCGCGGGGCTGATCGGGGCGATCCTGTGGAATCTGATCACCTGGCTCGCCGGGCTGCCGTCGAGTTCCTCGCACGCCCTGTTCGGCGGGCTGATCGGCGCGGTGTGGGTGGGCGCCGGGGAATCCGCGGTGCGCTTCACCGCGATCGTGGAGAAGATCCTGATTCCGGCGGTCGCCTCACCGATCGTGGCCTGTGCGGTGGCCATGCTGGCGACCTATCTCGCCTATGTGATCACCCAACGGGCGGCCGCCCCCGCGGCACGCAAGGGGTTCCGCGCGGGCCAGGTGGGATCCGCCTCCCTGGTGGCCCTCGCCCACGGCACCAATGACGCGCAGAAGACGATGGGGGTCATCACGCTGACCCTCATCGCCGGCGGTGTGCTCGGCCACGGCTCCGGGCCCCCGTGGTGGGTGGTGCTCGCCGCGGGCCTGGCGATCTCGCTCGGCACCTATGTCGGCGGATGGCGGATCATCCGGACCATGGGGAAGGGGCTGACCGACATCCAGCCACCCCAGGGCTTCGCCGCCGAGACCAGCGCCACCGCGGTGATCCTGGCCTCGTCACATCTGGGCTTCCCGCTGTCCACCACCCAGGTGTGCACGGGCAGCATCCTGGGGGCCGGGCTCGGCCGCAGACTGGCCCATGTGCGCTGGGGGATCGCCGGGCGGATCGCCGTGTCCTGGCTGCTGACCCTGCCCGCGGCGGCGGCCGTGGGAGGTGTCGCGGCCTGGGTGGCGGGCCGGGGCAACGCGGGGGTGGCCCTGGTGGCGGGCGTCGCCGTGGCCGCGGCGGTGGGCTTCTACGCCCTCTCGCGCCGTCGCCCGGTGAACCCGGACAACGTGAACGAGCCGGGCGTCCCCGAGCCCGCCGAGCCCACCCTGGACAGCACCGTCTGACCCGGGTACGACCGCCACGAGGAGCTGATCCGTATGGGCACCACCTGGGGCACGATCGGCGGGGTCTTCGGGGTCAGCCTCGGGGTCACCGTCCTGGTGGTCGTGATGTTCTCCCTCGGCGTCGCCGCCTGGGCCCGCGCCGGTGGCGGCGTACCGTGCCACGGGGCGCGCCGCGGCCGTTCGGACACGGTGGCGGCGGCCGCTGCGGTGGTGTGTTTCGCCGCCTGCCTGGCGATCGCCGCCTACGGAATCGACCTGATCATTCCCGGCTGAGCCCGCTTGCGACAATGGAACGCAACCGAGCACCGCCCGCATCGCGGTGCTCTTGTCCACGCGGGAGACCACGCACGGTGTCATATCCGACCGAAACCCCCTCCTCCGGCCAGACCGCCGCGGACCGCACCGCCCTGCGGGCCGACTGCGGCAGCTGCTTCGGGCTGTGCTGTGTCGCCCTGCCCTTCGCCGCCTCCGCGGACTTCGCGATCGGCAAGGGCGCGGGGGAACCCTGCCGTAACCTCCGGTCCGACTTCCGCTGCGGTATCCACACCCGGCTGCGGGAAGAGGGCTTCAAGGGCTGCACGGTCTACGACTGCTTCGGCGCCGGGCAGAAGGTCTCCCAGCTCACCTTCGAGGGCCGCGACTGGCGGCGGCACCCCGGGACGGCCTCCGAGATGTTCGCCGTCCTCCCCACCATGCGCCACCTCCATGAGCTGCTCTGGTACCTCACCGAGGGCCTGACGCTGCCGGCCGCCCGGCCCGTCCACGGCGCGCTGCGCCGGGCGCTGCGGGAGACGGAGCGCCTCACCCACCAGAGCGCCTCCGAGCTGATGGAACTCGATGTGGCGGCCCACCGCGACAGCGTCAATCAGCTGCTGCTGCGGACGAGCGAGCTGATACGGGCCCGGATCCCGGGCAAGAAGAAGAACCGCAGGGGAGCCGATCTCATCGGCGCCGACCTGAGGGGAGCCGATCTGCGGGGCGCCAACCTCCGCGGGGCCTGCCTCATCGCGGCGGACCTCACCCGCGCCGATCTGACGGCGGCCGATCTGATCGGGGCCGACTTCCGCGACGCCGACCTGAGCGCGGCCGACCTCCGGGAAGCCATCTTCCTCACCCAGGCCCAGTTGGCCGCGGCCAAGGGCGACGCCGCCACCCGGCTGCCGCCGTCCCTCACCCGCCCCGCGCACTGGTGATCCCCTCCTCGCCACCGCGCGGTGTGCGACCCTGACTGCCATGTCCGACACCGTCGACGCGCCCGTGATCCGCAGCGATGAACCCGGATCGTTCGCCCGGAGTGTGCTGGCCGAGCGCCATCCCGCACTGATCGAGAAGGTGCGCGACGCCTTCCCCTACGGTCCGAAGCAGCACCGCGCCCTCGACGCGCTGCGCGACAACGCCGCCGAGGGCACCATCACCCCGCTCCCGCCCACCGCGTACGACCACGACCGGTGGGCGGAATGGGGCCGGGAGCACTTCGGCCGGTCCTGGTTCGACGTGCCGTTCCTGTGGGCGGAGAGCTACTTCTACCGCAGGCTCCTGGAGGCCGTGGGCTACTTCGCCGACGGCCCCTGGCGGGGCGTCGACCCGTTCCGCCCCTTCAAACAGGCCGAGCTGCACACCCCTGAGGCCGAGGCCGAACTGGCCACCCTCGACGACATCCTGCGCAAGCCCGCCGGGGAACAGGCCGACGCGCTGGTGCACGGCTCGCTGTGGGGCAACCGCGCGGACCTGGGCTTCCGCATCTCCTCAACGGCCGCGGCCGCGAGCGGCCCCGACACCCCGCCGCTGGTCGCGGACGACTCCGAGGCGCTGTGGTCCCTGCTGCCCGTCGGCTCCCCGGCCACGCTGTGCGTGGTGGCGGACAACGCCGGGCGGGAACTGCTCCCCGACCTCGTCCTCATCGACCATGTGCTCCACCACGGGCGCGCCGAGCGGGTGGTGCTGCAGGTGAAGCCGTATCCGTACTACGTCTCCGACGCCACCACCGAGGATGTCGTCGACTGCCTGCGCCGGCTTGTGCGGGCGGAGGGCGCCGCGGCCGGAACCGGCAGACGGCTCTGGGCCGCCATGGGCGACGGGCGCCTCACGGTGCGGGCGCATGACTTCTTCCGCGCCCCGCTGCCGTACGAGGAGATGCCCGGCGATCTGCGGAGTGAGTTCGCCGAGGCCACGCTCACCGTCTTCAAGGGCGATCTGAACTACCGACGCCTCGTCGGCGACCGGCTGTGGCCCCCGACCACCTCCTTCGCCGACCGCACCGCGTACTTCCCCGGCCCGGTGGCCGCGCTGCGCACCCTGAAGTCGGATGTCATCGTCGGCCTCGACGAGCGGACCGTGGCCGCGCTGGACGCGCATGAGGATCACTGGCGCACCAGCGGCGCCCACGCGCTGATCCAGGTACGGCGGTAACGCGCGCTCCCCTCGCCCCGGAGGGCTGAGGGGAGCGCAAGGGGCCGGCGACCGTGGCCGCCGTACCATTTCCCGGCGTTACCCGCGGATCAGGTTGGCGCAGGTGCTGCCGATCTCCATGTCACCGCTGGCGCCGCCGACGCCGCCGAGGGAGCTCGTGGCGCCGGTGGAGGTGTCGCACTCGTTGGTCTGGAAGATGAAGCTGGAGAGGTTGACGCTGGTGGGGGTGTCGACGCCCCTGTCGTAGCTGCCGCCGTTGCCGTAGGCGGCCGCGGTGCCGGTGCCGAGGAGCGCCAGGGTGCCGGCGGTCGCGGCGAGCAGGGCGGCCTTCTTCGCGATCTGCATGGATTCCTCCGTGTTGGGTCGCAGAGCGATATATCTGACGATCAGATTTAACGGAGAAAAGCGGGAGAAAGTCGGGTAAGCGCACCGGAGAGTGGCCCGACTGGCCCACCGACTATCCGGCCGAATGGGAAACGCTCCCCTCGCCGCCGGAGCGGTGAGGGGAGCGCCCTGGTTCAGCGACCGTGGCCGCCGAGGTCTCGCCGGAGGTCAGCCAATGGAGTTGATGCAGGTGCTACCGATCTTCATCTCACCGCTCGGAGCAGCGGCGGCGGTGGAGGCGGTGGTGCCGGTGGAGGTGTCGCAGTCGTTGCTCTGGAAGATGAAGCTGGAGATGTCGAAGCTGGTGGGGGTGTCGACGCCCCTGTCGTAGCTGCCGCCGTTGCCGTAGGCGGCCGCGGTGCCGGTGCCGAGGAGCGCCAGGGTGCCGGCGGTCGCGGCGAGCAGGGCGGCCTTCTTCGCGATCTGCATGGATTCCTCCGTGTTGGGTCGCAGAGCGATATATCTGACGATCAGATTTAACGGAGAAAAGAGGGCGAAAGTCGGGTAAGCGCACCGTGGAGTGCCCCGGACGGCGTACGTCATCCCCTCCGGTGTCAGTCGGTCCCCGCGGGGGTGTCCGACCCGGATGGCAGTATCGCCCCCGCACGCCGTCCGCCCTCCAGGAAAGTGAGCCCCGCATGGCGCCGTCCCCCCGTGAACTCGCCGATCTGCCCTTCGCCGACCATCTGCGGCCGTTCGACGGAGCCTTGGCGGAAGGGGGCGACTACGACACCGTTCATCTGGACGGCGACGCGTTCGACGGGGCCACCTGCGACAACGCCCGGTTCCTGGAATCCGCGTTCTCCTCGGTGACCTTCACCGGGGGCCGTGGTCGCGGGGCCCGGTTCAACGAGGTGTGGCTGGACGGGGTGCGATGGGTCGGCACCGATCTGGCGGACACCGACTGGCTGGACGGCGAGCTGGGCGGCTGTGTGCTGGTCGGCCTGGAGATGTTCTCCGCGCGGCTGCACCGGGTGGTCTTCCACCGGTGCAAGCTCGAATCGGTGAATCTGCGCACCGCCACGCTGCGGAACGTCACCTTCGTGGACTGTCTGCTGCGCGATGTCGACCTCGGCGGTGCGGAGCTGACCGAGGTGGCGTTTCCGGGGTCGGCGCTGGAGGGTGTGCGGTTCGGCAAGGCACGGATGGCGAAGGTCGATCTGCGGGGGGCCACCCGGCTGGAGATCGCCGATGGCTATGACGCGCTGGGCGGCGCCACCATCGGCAGCGGGCAGCTGATGGAGCTGGCGCCGATGCTCGCCGACGCCCTGGGGATCGCGGTCCGGGACCGTGGGGCCGCACGGTGACCCCCCACGTCCCAGGGCGGCCGGGAGTTCACTGAGGGATCAGCCAGGGCTGCTGCGGCAGCGGACTCCCCGTCTCGATCAGCGACTTCAGGTTGGAGAGCACCGCGGCCCAGCCACCGGCCGCCGCGGTCCGCTCGGCCTCGTCGGCCAGGTTCTCATGGGTCACGGTGAGCCGGACGATGTCGCCGTGCGGCTGGATGTCGAAGGTGACCCGGGAGGGCTCGGCGGCGGCATCCGCGTCGGGCGCGGCCCAGGTGGTCACCAGCCGGGTGGGCGGTGAGCTCTCCACGACCGTGCCGACGACATCGGCGGTGCCGGAGCCGTCCGTCCGCTGATGCTCCCACGGGGAGCCGACCTGCCAGTCCGACACATTGCTGTGGCCCCAGTACTCGGCCGTGAGGTCGGCGTCGGTCAGCGCGTGCCAGACCTTCTCCGGTGTGCTCTCGATATAGATGACGTACACGAACGCCGGCTTGTCGGCCATCGCTTCCTCGGCTTTCTCGGCTAGTTGTTTCACCCGGCTCAGCGCGCGCAGTCGCGGGCGCTCGAACTTGTCGATCCAGCGCTCCTGGATCTCATGGAGGGGGACGGGGTTGAGGTAATGGAGTTTTTCGCGGCCCCGCCGCACCGTGCTGACCAGATTCGCGGCCTCCAGGACCGCCAGATGCTGGGTCGCGGACTGACGGGTCATCTCCAGCCGCCGGCACAGCTCGCCCAGCGTCTGGCCGTTGTGCTCATGCAGCATGTCCAGCAGATACCGCCGGGTCTGGTCGGCCAGCGCCTTGAAGACCTTGTCCATCTCTGAGCTCACACCGCACGTTATGCAGGCGATTGCCTGCATGTCAATCCGGACGGTGTGACGGCCCCCGTTCGCGTGATCGCGCGCTATCGCCTGCGGATCGCGCCGCGGATGAACGCCGCCTGCCCGGCGTGCTCCAGATCGTCCGCGATCACGCTGACCAGCCGGACGCCGAGGGTCACCGCCGGGGTCCACCGCTCGTCCACGATCCGGTCGAGATCGGAGTCGCGGAGGCCGCGCACGAAGGCCAGCGTGTTCTCGTGGACGGCGTCGTAGTACCCGGCGAGCAGCTCGGCGTCCGCCCGTACCGCCGCCACGTCCTTGCTCCGGTGGCCGTAGCCGGTGGCGTCCGGCGGGAACGGCAGATCGAACCGCTCGGCCCAGCCCTCGGACGTCCACAGCTGCTCGGTGCCCGCCGCATCGGCGATGTGGTCGTCCTGGACCCGGGTCAGATGCCACACCAGCCAGGCGATCGAATTGGCCCCGCTGTCGAGCCGTACGGCCAGCTCGTCCTCGGAAAGTCCGTCCACGGCCGCCTGCACCTCCTCGCGCACCCGCTCAAAGGCGTCGGCCAGCAGATCGGCGCTGTTCATTCACGGCTCCCTCGCTCGTGGTGACCTTCCGGCCATGGTTTCACCCCGCGGCGCGGGCCGAGGGGCGCCGACTCGCCGGGACGCGACGCACACGGCCGGGACGAGGGGGAAGCAGCGGTCGAGCACCACCTGGTCGCCGCGTTCGCCTTCGCCGTCGGCAGACCGAATCGGCCACGGGCGAAGCAGCACGGGCCCGTCGCGCCGCCGCTGTTAGCTTTCCCCCATCCGGCTCGGCGCCCAAGAAGGCCCAAGAAGGCCCAAGAAGGCCCGGGTGCCCCCGAGCGCCCGGGGCCCCAAGAGCCCGGGAACCCCCAAGAACACGGTCGAGGACAAGGGAGCGCGACGATGGTGACGACCAGGCGAATCGAATACCCCGTGGACGGCACGACCATGGTGGGCCATCTGGCGCTGCCCGGGGGAACGGACCGGCGCCCCGCCGTGCTGATCGCCCACGAGGGCCCCGGCCTCACCGATCATCAGCGCGAGCGCGCCGACCGGCTCGCCGAACTCGGCTATGTCGCCTTCGCCCTCGACTACCACGGCGGCGGACGGTTCATCGAGGACCGCGAGGAGATGTTCGCGCGGGTCGACGAGCTGCTGGCGGACCCCGATCGCATGCGCGCCCTCGGCGGAGCCGGGCTCGCCGTGCTGACCGCCGAACCCAGGGCCGACACCTCGCGGCTCGCCGCCATCGGCTACTGCCTGGGCGGCACCATGGCCCTCGAACTCGCCCGCGGCGGCGCGGACCTCAAGGCCGTGGTCGGCTTCCACCCCAGTCTGACGACCACTCGCCCCGAGGACGCCGCCAACATCACCGGCAAGGTCCTGGTCTGCGTGGGGTCGGAGGATCCGATCATCCCGGTCGAGCAGCGGCTGGCCTTCGAGGAGGAGATGCGGGCCGCCGGAGTGGACTGGCGCATGACCATCCACGGCGGCGCCCTGCACAGCTTCACCCACCCCGACCTCGACCCCGATCCCACGACCCGCCCGGGCATCGGCTACCACCGGGCCTCCGCCGAACGGGCCTGGCGGGCCATGCTCGACCTGTTCGACGAGGTGTTCCCGACCATGGTGTGAACAGCTGACGACCCCTATCGTGAAATGCCATGAGAGTCCAACTGCGCTTCCGCTCGGCAAAGTTGGCCGCGACCGCCACGGTCACCGCCGTGCTTCTCGCCGGATGCGGCGGCTCCGATGAGGAGTCCGGGGCCCGGGGCGGGCCGGAGAAGAAGACGATCACGGTCGCCGGCCTGCCGCTCGCCGATGTGGCCGCGCTGCACATCGCCATCGATCGGGGGCTCTTCGAGAAGGAGGGGCTGAACGTCCGCGTCCAGCCGGTCCAGCAGAGCGTCCAGGCACTGCCCGCGCTCGCCCACGGCCAGGTGGACGTCATCGGCGGCGCCAACTTCGTGACGTTCCTCCAGGCCCGTGAGAAGGGCACCCTGGCCACCCGGGTGCTGGCCGAGGGCGCGCGCAACGCCCCGCACATGATGGATGTCCTGGTGCCCGCCGACTCCAAGATCAAGGGGCCACGGGACCTCAAGGGCAAGAAGATCGCGGTCAACATCCTCAACAACATCCAGTCGCTCACCCTCAACGCCGTCCTCGACAAGGCCGGGGCCGGGCTGCCCGAGTACCGGCAGGTCCCGTTCCCGCAGATGGGCTCGGTGCTGGAGCGGGGCCAGGTGGACGCGGTGCACGCCGCCGAGCCGTTCCTCACCGCGCTCAAACGCGAGCTGAAGGCCCGTACCGTGATCGACGGCAACGCGGCACCCACCGCCGGACTGCCGCTCAGCGGCTATGTCACCACCGACACGTTCATCGACAAGTACCCGAAGTCCGCCGCCGCGTTCCAGCGCGCCATCACCGCCGCCCAGGCCGTCGCCGCCAAGGACCGTGGCGCCGTGGAGAAGGCGCTGCCCGGCTATACGAAGATCAAGCCGTCGGAGGCCGCCGCCATCGGCCTGCCCGCCTACCCGGCCACCTCCAGCGCCGCCCAGCTCAAGCGGCTCATCTCGCTGATGCGGGCACAGAAGCTGCTCACCAAGGACCTGGACCCCGCCGCCGTCCTCTACCAGCCCGCCAGGTGAGCCCCGCGACGGCCGGGCGGAAGCGCACCGGGCGGACCAGGGACGCGCTGCTCGGCGCCGTCGGCGTGCTCGTGGCCTTCGCCGCCTGCGAGGTCCTCAGCCGTTCCGGGATGGTGCGGCGCGCGTTCCTGCCGCCCGCCTCCGAGGTGCTGGTACGGGCCGTCGAACTCGGCGGCGACACCGCCTTCCTGAACGGCGTCGGGGCCACCCTCGAGGCATGGGCCACCGGGCTCGCCCTGGCCTGCGCCCTGGCGATCCCCCTCGGGCTGCTGCTGGGCAGTGTGCCGGCGGCCGGGCAGGCCGCGCGGGTGCTGATCGAGTTCCTGCGCCCGGTGCCGTCGGTGGCCCTGATCCCGCTGGTGTCACTGCTGCTCGGCGCCGGCAGCGAGACGACGGTCGCCCTGGTCACCTACGCCTGTGTCTGGCCCGTGCTGTTCAACACCGTCTACGGGCTCGGCGAGACCGATCCGCTGGCCGAGGAGACGCTGCGCGCCTTCGGCTTCGGGCGGCTCGCCGTCCTGCTGCGGGCCGGTCTGCCCTCGGCCGCCCCCTTCATCGCCGCCGGGGTGCGCATCGCGGCGGCCACCGCCCTGATCCTCGCCGTGGCCGGCGAGATCCTCGCCGGATTCGGCGAGGGGCTGGGCACCTTCATCGCCCAGGCGGGCATGGCCACCGACGGCACCCGCGATGTGCTGGCCGGTGTGGTGTGGGCGGGAGCGCTCGGCCTCGTCGTCAATCTGGCGCTCACCGCGGTCGAACGGCGGTTGTTCCCCTGGGCGCCCGAGCACCGCGGGAGCCGCGTATGACCGCGCAGGCCACCTCGCTCCGCACCGTCCGGCGGCTGCCCCGGACGCTCGCGCTGCGCCTCGGCGTGCCGGTGGTGGCGGTGGTGCTGTGGCAGCTCGCCGCGCGGGCCCACGGCAGTGTGTTCTTCCCGACCCCCGCCCGGATCGTCGAGCACGGCTATCACCTGTGGTTCTCCGGCCCCGCAGGACGGGCGTTCCTCACCGACGCGGCGGTCCGCGATCTGCTGCCCAGCCTCGGCCGGGTGCTCGCCGGATTCGCCCTCGCCGCGGCCGGTGGCATCGTGCTGGGGCTCGCCCTGGGCCGCTCGCGCACCGTGTACGCGCTGTGCGACCCGGTGCTGCAGTTCGCCCGCGCCGTGCCCCCGCCCGCGCTGGTGCCCGTCTTCGTCGTCGTCTTCGACCTCGGCACGCCGATGCAGCTCGCCTCGATCGTCTTCGGCGCCATCTGGCCCGTACTGATCAACACGGCAGAGGGCGTCCGCGGCATCGACCCGCTGCGGCTGGACGTCGCCGCCACCGTACGGATGCGGCCCGCCGAGCGGATCGTGCTGCTGTATCTGCCCGCCGCGCTACCGCGCATCTTCGCCGGGCTGCGGCTGAGCCTGTCGCTCTCGCTGATCCTGATGGTGTTCTCGGAGCTGCTGCCCGGCACCGCCGACGGCATAGGTTTCCAGCTCACGGACGCCCAGACCCGCTCCGATCTGCTCACGGTGTGGGCGGTGATGGTGCTGCTCGGCGCGCTCGGCCATCTGCTCAACAGCGTGCTGCTCACCGTCGAACGCATCGCTCTCGGCAGACACCGTGCCGCGCACCGCTGACGACCCGTATCGCGGATCCCCGCACCCAGCCGAGGAGGTGGCCCCATGGCCGCGCCCCCCGCTCACCCACCGACCACCACGGTCCGCGACGCGGTGCTGGCACTGTGCCGCGCCACCGGCATGACGACCGTCTTCGGCAACCCCGGCTCCACCGAACTGCGGATGTTCCGCGACTGGCCCGAGGACTTCCGCTATGTGCTCGGACTGCAGGAGTCGACCGCCGTCGCCATGGCCGCGGGCCACGCCCTGGGCACCGGGCGGGCGGCGCTGGTCAGCCTGCACTCCGCCGGGGGCGTCGGCCACTCCCTGGGCGCGGTGTTCAACGCCTACCGGGACCGGGTGCCGGTGGTGATCATCGCGGGCCAGCAGTCCCGTGCGCTGCTCCCGCTGCGGCCCTTCCTCGGCGCCGACGAACCGGCCCGGTTCCCGCGCCCGTACGTGAAGTTCAGCAGGCAGCCGGAGCGCGCCGCCGATGTGCCCGCCGCGCTCGCCGAGGCACACCGGATCGCCATGAGCCACCCCCGGGGCCCGGTCTTCCTCTCCGTACCGGAGGACGACTGGGACCGCCCCGCCGAGCCGGTCGCCCCGCGCACCGTCCACGGCGGCTACACCGCCGACCCCGGCGCGCTGGCCGGTCTCGCCCGCGCGCTCGACTCGGCGGCCCGCCCCGCACTGGTAGCCGGGCCCGGCGTGGACGACGAGCACGCCGTAGGCGAAGTGGCCGAACTGGCCGAACGGCTGCGGGCCGCCGTATGGATCAGCCCGCTCTCCGGACGCTCCGGTTTCGACGAACGCCACCCGCTCTTCCAGGGCTTTCTGCCACCCGTCGCCGACCAGCTGGCACAGCGGCTGGCCACCTACGATGTGGTGGTCGCGCTCGGCGCCCCGCTGTTCACCTACCACGTGCACACCGAGAGCCCGCCGCTCGCCGACGGCACCGAGCTCTACCACCTCGACTGCGACCCCGCGCAGGCCGCGTGGCTCCCCGTGGGCACCAGCATCGTCACCACCCTCCGCCCCGCCCTGCGCACCCTCACCGATCTCGTCCAGCCCTCCGATCGGCCCGCCCCGGAGCCGCGGCCCGCCCCCGAGCCGCTGCCCGCCCCGGCCGAGGAGATCTCCCCCGAACTGGTGATGGACCTGCTCCGGGAGCGGCTGCCCCGGGACACCGTGCTGGTGGAGGAGACCCCCAGCCACCGCGACGCCCTCCACGCCCGCCTCCCCATCAGCGGCGCGGGCCGCTTCCTCACCACCGGCAGCGGCGCGCTCGGCTGGGGGCTGCCGCTCGCGGTCGGACGCGCCCTCGCGGACGGCGAACGGGTGGTGTGCGTGGTCGGCGACGGCTCGGCGCTCTACTCGGTGCAGGCCCTGTGGACCGCGGCCCGGCACCGCGCCCCGGTGACCTACCTCCTGCTCGACAACGGCGGCTACGGCGCGGTCAAGGCACTGGGCCGCCGCATCGGCATCACACCCGTGCCGGGCACCGAGATCGGCGGCATCGACTTCGCCGCGCTCGCCGGGTCCTTCGGCTGCCCGGCCGACCGGGTGGAGCGGCCCGACGACCTTCCCAAGGCCCTCGACCGGGCCCTGGCCCTCGGCCGTGACGACGGCCCGGTGCTGCTCCGGATCTGGGTCCCCGCCGACGACTCCCCGGCGTACGAGCCCTGGGCCCGGTGAGGCGGACATGCTGCGGATCGACCACCTCGGCCACCGCTACGGCGACGGCCCCGATGTGCTCCAGGACATCGAACTCACCGTCCCCGACGGCCAGTTGCTCACCCTCGTCGGCCCCTCCGGCTGCGGCAAGTCCACCCTGCTGCGCTGCGTCGCCGGCCTCGTCCGCCCCTCCGCCGGGCGGATCACCCTGGACGGGGAGGTGGTGGACGGCGTCCCGGACCGGCTCGGTGTCGTCTTCCAGGACTACAGCCGCTCCCTCTTCCCCTGGCTCTCGGTACGGGAGAACGTGGCCCTTCCGCTGCGGCGGCGCGGCCTGTCCCGCGCGCAGCGCCATGCGGCGGCGGTGGCCATGCTGGAGCAGGTGGGCCTGGCCGACGCCGCCCGCCGCCACCCCTGGCAGCTGTCGGGCGGAATGCAGCAGCGCGTCGCCCTCGCCCGCGCCCTGGCCGCCCGGCCCGCGCTGCTGCTGATGGACGAGCCGTTCGGTGCGCTGGACGCCCAGACGCGAGAGGATCTGGAGGATCTGCTGCTGCGGCTGCACCGGGCCCAGGGGATGACGACTGTGCTGGTCACCCATGACATCGACGAAAGTGTCTATGTGGCGGACCGGGTGGTGGTGCTGGCTTCGGGCCCGGGCCGGGTGCGGGCGGATCTGCCGGTGGCGCTGCCCGCCGACCGCGACCAGATCGCCACCCGGGGGCTGCCGGAGTTCATCGCACTGCGGACGGAGGTGGGGCGCGCGGTGCGCCAGGAAGCGGCCGCGCCCCCACCTCGTCCCCTCTAGTACATCTGGCGCGGCTAGCTCGTCCGACGCAGCGTCAGCCAGTCGACGGCGGCCACCCGGTGGCCGCCCGTGGCGACGAGATGGACATCATGGGAGCCGGTCACCGTGCGGGGGAGACGTACCGAAAGCTCCCGCCAGCTGTCCGTGCCGCCGGTCCCGCGCACCGGAAGCGTGGCCGCCACCGGCCCGTCCGGGGAGTCCAGGCGCAGCCGCAGGGCGCAGTCCCCGCAGCCGCCGGACGCCAGCCGCACCGTCAGCGTGTCCGCGCCCGCACCGAACCGCACCCCCCGGAAGCCGATCGCGTCCCCCTGCCCGAGGATTGAGGTGGCCGCCTCGCCGCGCTCGGCGCCCCGGACCACCTCGGCACGCTCCGCCTGCAAGGTGGCGGCCGCGTCGGGGCCGTCGGCGTAGAGCCGGATCTCGTTCACCGCCCACGGGTTCTCACCCGGCGCCGTCAGCTCGATCCGCAGATAGCGGGCGGTGTGCTGCGGGAAGACCGCGTCCTGGGTGAAGGATCGGCCACTGACCCGGGCCACCGGCGTGCCCCAGTGATCACCGTCGCGGCTGACCGAGACGGTGAAGCCATACGGGTGCCCGGTGGCGTCCATCCCCGCGTCGATCGCCATCCGGCCGAAGGTCTTCGCGGTGCCCAGATCGACGGTGAGCGACTGACCGGGGGACTGGGGAGCGCTTCCCTTCCACTGGGTGGTCTGGACCCCGTCGACGGCGGCCGAGGCATCGGCGCCCCCCGAGGCGGTCGCCTTCCAGCCGTCGCCCCGGACCCGGGTCTCGCAGCCCGCCAGCCGGCAGCCGGACGACCAGACGGGCGCCCCGTATTCGTACGCGCCCTGATCCGGCCCGTCGCCCCGGACCTCGCCGGTCACCCCGTCCACGGTCTCACCCGTGTCGATGGCGGGGGAGTCCGCGCGGGGCCACAGCTCGCCGTTGCGCGCGTCGGTGTAGCGCGGATCCGTGGGCGGCAGCAGGTTGTTCCGTACGACCGGGGCCGGATCGCCGGGGCCGGAGATCTCCATCGGCCCGAGCGCCACGTCATTGCTCACATACGTCCCCGTGGCGTCGGTCGCCCCGCTCAGCCGGACGGCGGTGGTCACCCCGAGCCCGTAGGAGGAGTGGTGGTCGCGGTTGCCGAGGCTGACCCCGCTGTGGCCGTTGTAGAAGGTGCCACGGGAGCCGGTGTTGTACGCCACGTTGTGGTGCAGCAGGAACTGGCTGGAGGAGTTGTCGATGTAGTAGCCGACCTGGCCGTCCGCGTCATGGACGGTGTTGTGGTCGACGCTGGTGCCCTTGGCGTCCAGGTTGCAGCACACATAGAACGGGCTGCCGTCACGTGAGGTGCGCATCGCCTCGGAGAGGTCGTTGTAGGCGATCCGGTTGTCGTGGAAGGGCACCCCGTTCAGCTGCCAGGCGGTGTCGATGCTCGCGCGGCCGGTGCGGCGGATGGTGTTGTGGGTGACGGTCTGGCCGCTCCCGTTGATCTCGATACCGGGGGTGTAGCTGCCCATCCAGCCCACGTCGTGGATGTAGTTGCCGGTGACGGTGTTGCCGCTGCCGCGCAGCAGCACCCCCGTGCCGGCGGAGTAGCCGATGTCGCTGTCGCGCAGGGTGTTGCCGCTGCCGAGGATCTGGACACCGGAGTTCAGCACCCGCGAGGCGACGATGTGTCCTTCGCCGGGCGGGATGGCCAACTCGTCGTCGCGCGGCATGGGAAGCGTGGAGAACTCCGAGATGTAGCGCGCCCGCACCCCCTCGACCAGCACACCGGTGCTGTCCGCGCCGGTGCGCAGCGAGGTGCCCCACAGGTCCAGGCCGCGCACGGTGACATGCGAGCTGTGCGAGAGGTCCACGCCCCAGCTCTCGTGCTTCGCGGTCACGGTGTGGCCCGTGACACCGCCCTTGGGCGGGACCAGATAGAGGCGGCCCGCGTCCTTGTCGTAGTACCACTCACCGGGCTGGTCGAGCGTGGCCTTGGCGCCCACCAGGTAGTAGTTGCGGTAGGTCTGGTCGCCCATGCACAGCGGGGTGCAACGGTAGTTGCCACCGGTGAAGTCCAGCGCCCCGGCCTTGGTGGCGGTCACCGTGCCGGTCTGCTGGCTCCATGGGTTGGATCCGGCCCACAGATGGACGGTGGCGCCGGTGAAGTCGCCGTCCGGCAGCTCCGGGTCGTCGATGTGCTGATCGGTGGAGGAGCGCTCGGCCACCGCCCAGGACGGATTGAGCGGATCGGAGCCGGAGTTGGGCCAGCGGCCCTCCATGGCGCGCTCGCCGTCCAGGAACAGCGCGTTCTCGCTGCTGTCGAGCGGGAGGTCCACATCGGCGGCCACCAGACCGCCGCCCGCGTCCCGCCAGCCGGTGACGGTCCTCGTCCCGTCCACCGTGACCGCGCCGTCGCCGTACGCGGCGAGGGTGATCGGAGCGTCCTTGGTGCCCGAGGGCGGGGCGACGCGCTCCTGGTAGCGGCCGCGGTGGATCAGACAGGTGTCCCCGGGCCGGACCTGTTCGGTGCAGCGGCCGATGGTGCGGAACGGATGGAGCGAGCTGCCGCTGTCGCGGTCGGCGCCCCAGGTGGCGACGTGATACGTGCGCCCCTGGTGCCGTCCTTCGGCCGATGCGGCGCCCGGCAGCGCGGTCAGGACCGCCGCCACGGCGGCGACCACGGATATGCGCCTGAGCGCGGATCTCATCTACAGCCTCCCCGGTTGGGATTCGACCGCAACGTAGGAGAAACATCGGATGGGGTCAACGGTTGAGGAGGGAATGGCTGGAGGTGTGGCCGAGAGACTAGGGGAGATTTCGCGCTTAATTGCCTCTATCACGCCAAAGGGAGTCGGATACAGATCCGATGTCTCTGCAGGTTGCTTTGTTTAATTCATGTGTTTTAAAGTGACCGTGACAGTGCGCCGGAACGATTCGAGACGGGAAGTCGCGGTGGCCGAAACACGCACCGTCCGCTCCACCGGGACCCGCGAAGCCATCATGGCCGCCGCGGAACGGCTCTACGCCGAGCACGGCCTGGTCGCGGTGTCGAACCGTCAGATCAGCGAGGCGGCCGGCCAGGGCAATGTCGCCGCGGTCGGCTACCACTTCGGCACCCGGGCGGATCTGGTGCGCGCCATCATGGGCAAGCACTCCGAGGCGATCGAGCGGATCCGGCGGCGGATGCTGGAGGAGACCCGCGGCAGCCGGGAGGTCCGGGACTGGGTCGCCTGCCTGGTGCGCCCCGCCCCCGAGCACCTGGCCACCCTCGGCCTCCCCTCCTGGTACGCCCGGTTCGCCGTCCAGGTGATGACCGACCCCCTGCTGCGGGCGATCGTCACCGACGAGGCCCTCACCCGGGAGCCGCTGCGGGAGACCCTCTACGGCCTGGGCCGCTGCCTGGACGCACTGCCCGCCGAGGTGCGGGCCGAACGCGGCGACATGGCCCGCCAGTTGATCACGCACACCTGTGCCGAACGGGAGCGCGCCCTCGCCGAGGGGACCAGTACGCGCCAGCCGTCCTGGGACGACACGGCGGGTGCGCTGACCGACGCCATCACCGGTCTGCTCCTCGCCCCCGTCACCCCCCGATCCCCAGCCAAGGAGGCCCGGACCAACCCATGACCACCTCGCCCGTGGCCGGCGACGCGCCGGCCGAGATCCCCGCCTTCCCCCAGCCGCGCGCCGCGGCCTGCCCCTTCGACCCGTCCCCGGAGCTGCGCGGCCTTGCGCGGTGGGGCCCGCTGACCCGGGTCCGGTCCTGGAACGACAGCACCCCGTGGGTGGTGACCGGCCACGCCGAGCAGAAGACCCTGCTCTCCGACCCCCGGCTCAGCGCCGACTTCTCCCACCCCGGCTTTCCGAGCCCCGTCCCGCACACGGGCGGCAAGCGGGAGGCCACCGACCTGAGCTTCGTCGGCATGGACGATCCGGAACACGCCCGGCTGCGCCGCATGGTCAGCGGCGCCTTCACCATCAAGCGGGTCGAGGCGATGCGCCCCGTCGTCCAGGAGCTGGTGGACGACTTCATCACCCGCATGCTGGCCGGGCCGAAACCGGCCGATCTGGTCCAGGCGCTCGCACTGCCGCTTCCCTCGCTGGTGATCTCCGAGCTGCTGGGCGTCCCGTACGAGGACCACGCGTTCTTCCAGACCAACAGCAAGGTCCTCGTCTCCGCCGTGGCCACACCCGAGGAGCGGAGCGCCGCGCACACCAACCTCTCTGCATACCTGGACCAGTTGGTGGGGGAGAGGCTCGCCGAGCCGGGTGACGATCTGCTCTCCGGCCTCGGCCGGCGGATCGCGGCGGGCGAGCTGACCCGCCGTGAGGCCGCCGCTATGGGCGTGCTGCTGCTCCTCGGCGGACACGAGACCACCGCCAACATGATCACCATGGGGACGCTGCTGCTGCTCCAGCACCCCGAACAGCTCACCCGCGTCCGCGAGGCCGACGACCCCAAGGTGATCGCCTCCGCGGTGGAGGAACTCCTGCGCTACCTCAGCGTCGTCCACCTCGGACGCCGCCGGACGGCGCTGGAGGACATCGAGATCGCCGACCGGACCATCCGGGCCGGTGACGGGGTGATCCTCCTGGGCGAACTGGCCAACCGGGACCCGGCCGTCTTCCCCGAGCCGGACCGGCTGGACATCGGCCGGGACGCCCGCCACCACCAGGCGTTCGGCGTGGGCACCCATCACTGCCTCGGCCAGCCGCTGGCCCGGATGGAACTCCAGGTGGTCTACCCCACCCTGCTGCGCCGCGTCCCCACTCTGCGGATGGCGACGGACCTGGCGGACATCCCCTTCAAGTACGACGCGGTGATCTACGGGGTGTACGAACTCCCCGTCACCTGGTAGCCGCCCCGGCGCCGGGCAGACGCAGCGGCGGAACGGCCGGGACCTCCGGCGCGGTGCCGATGTCCTCGGGCGTCAGCATGAACTCCTCGGGGTAGGCGTCGCGCCGGGTGCGCCGCGCGGGCTCGGTGGTGCGCCACATGTACAGGCACCGCACGCACTGGAGCACCTCCCAGACGCCGGGGACGGGGGAGCCGGTGATGTGCTCGATCGTCTCGTGGGCACAGCGCGGGCACAGGGGCGTGGTGTCGGACATCCGAAGTCCTTCCGTGGTGTGGGGTGGTGTGGTCAGCGGGCGGCGGTGAGCTTCCGCAGCCGGGCCAGCCACTCGGCCGTCTCGGGCAGGTCGCGCACCTGGGTGCCGTAGGTGCCGCGGCGGTCGGGGGCGACGGGGGTGGTGGCGTCGATGATGAGCTTGTCGGTGATACCGGGTGTGATGGCCTGCGGGGCCAGCTCCAGCACCGACAGATTGGGGATCTGGACCAGATCGCCGGCCGGGTTCATCTTCGTGGACAGCGCCCACATCACCTGGGGGAGGTCGAACGGGTCGACGTCCTCGTCCACCACGATCACGGTGGCCGCGTAGCCGAGGCCGTGCGGAGTGGTCAGCACCCGCATGCCGACGGCCTTGGCGAACCCGCCGTAGCGCTTCTTGGTGGACACGATGACCACCAGCCCGTGGGTGTACATCGCGTTGACCGCCTGGACCTCGGGGAAGTCGCGGCGCAGCTGCTTGTACAGCGGCACACAGGTGTTGGCGGCGATCAGATAGTCCACCTCGGTCCACGGCATGCCGAGGTAGAGGTGTTCGAAGATCGGGTCGGTGCGGTACGAGATCCGGTCGATGCGGATGACGGGCATGTTCCGGCCGCCGGAGTAGTGGCCGGTGAACTCGCCGAACGGCCCCTCGATCTCCCGCTTGCGGCCCTCGATGACGCCCTCGATGACCACCTCGCTGCCCCACGGCACCGGCAGCCCGGTGAGCGGGGCCCGGGAGAGCGGGGCGGGGGCGCCGCGCAGGGCGCCGGCCAGCTCGTACTCGTTCTGGTCGTACTCCATCGGGGTGGACGCCACGATGGAGATCACCGGCTCGTTGCCGAGCGTGATGGCCACGGGCAGGTCCTCGCCGCGCTCCTCGGCGGTGTGCAGATGCTGGGCGATGTCATGCATCGGCACCGGCTGGATGGCGAGCGTGCGCCTGCCCTTGACCTCGATGCGGTAGATGCCGACGTTCTGCTTGCCGCTGTGCTCGGGGTCGGCGGGGTCCTTGGAGACCACGGCCGCCTTGTCGATGTAGAAGCCGCCGTCGCCGTCGTTGAGCCGGATCAGCGGAAGCACCCGGAAGATGTCGGCGTCCTCGCCCTCCAGGGTGTTCTCGGCCCACAGCGGGTTCCCGCGCCACTCGGGGGCGACCGGGAAGGTGTCCCAGCGACGGATGAACTCCTCGACCTGCTCCTTGGTGCCGGTCTCCTTGGGCAGGCCGAGCGCGAGCGCGTGATTGGCCCAGGAGCCGTGCACATTGAGCGCGATCCGCGCGTCGGTGAAGCCCTTGACGTGGTCGAAGTACAGGGCGGGGGCGTGGCCGCCCAGGCGTGGGGCGGCGTTCGCCGCGGCGGCGATGTCCGGCTCCGGCATCACCTCGTCGGCGATGTGCAGCAGCTGACCCTCCTTCCGGAGGGTGTCGAGAAAGCCGCGGAAGTCGTCGTAGGCCATGGGAACTCCAAGTGGGGGCGGGGCGGGGGAAATCAGGTGGCGGGGATCAGGCGGCGGGGGGATCAGGCGGCGGTGGGCTTCGGGCCGCGGGCGGCGCGCATGCCCTCCCACCGCTTGGCGGCGGGCGCGGGCAGGTCGAACTGGTCGAGCAGGCGGGCCGTGAGGTGGTCGACGATGTCGTCCACCGACCGGGGGTGGTTGTAGAAGGCGGGCATGGGCGGGACCATCCGCACACCCATCCGGGAGAGCGCCAGCATGTTCTCGAGGTGGATCTCGCTGAGCGGGGTCTCCCTGGGGACGAGCACGAGCCTGCGCCGCTCCTTGAGGACCACATCGGCGGCGCGGCCCACCAGGCCGTCGGCGTATCCGGCGCGGATTCCGGCGAGGGTCTTCATCGAACACGGCGCGATGATCATGCCGTCGGTGCGGAAGGAACCGGAGGAGATGGTGGCGCCCTGGTCCTCGGGGGAGTGCGTCACCTCGGCGAGCTCGGCCACCTCGCGGGCGGACCGGCCGGTCTCCAGCTCGATCGTGGTGCGCGCCCAGCGGCTGAGCACCAGATGGGTCTCCACCCCGGGCAGCTCGGCCAGCGTCTCCAGCAGGCGGACGCCGAACACGGCACCCGTTGCTCCTGTCATGCCCACGATCAATCGCACGGTGGCGTGCTCCCTCGGCTTCGGTCGGTGGAAGGGAAAGCGGTGATCCGGGGACTCTTTCGGTCACCCGTTCATCGCAACGCACTCCACGCTAGATGCGGACCAGGGCACACCAGCCGTACACTGAGGACGCGCTATGGACAGAAACGGACACCGTGATGTCACCGAGGTTCCGTTCCGGCCCTCCGTGGGAGCCCCGCCGGGAGCGGCCGTCCTGGATTTCCCCGGGCTCGCCGCCCGCGCCCGGAGCCATGGCCTCGATGTCCATGCCCCGATGCGGCTCGCCTTCCACCAGCTGATCAGCGTGCGCTCCGGGGTGCTGCGCTGCTCGGTGGACTTCACCGAGCACGAGCTGACCGAGGGCGGCTGGATGTGGGTGCGCCCCGGGCAGATCCACCAGTTCCGCTCCCCGCTCGGCGCCGCGGAGGGCGCCGCCGTGCTCTTCCCGCCCGGCTATCTCGGCACCGCCACCGCCACGGTCGCCCGGCTGGACCGGTCCGCGTCGCGGTCCCCGCTGGTGGTCCCCGAAGGCGCCGACGCCGAGGCCGTCCGAGGCGTCCTGGACCTCCTGGAGAGCGAGTACCGGACGGTGTCCGGGCCGCTGGAGGCGCATGTCGAGGTGGTACGCCACCTCGTGGCCGTCCTCGTGCTGCGGCTGGCCCATCTGCCCGGCGCCCAGAGCGGGGACACGGCGGCCAGTGAGGCGTTCCGGCGCTTCCAGCAGGCCGTGGAGCGCGACTACACCCGCAGCCACCGGGTCGAGGACTACGCGGCCCGGCTGGGCTACAGCGTCCGCACCCTGACCCGGGCCACCCGCGCCACCGCCGGCTGCGGCGCCAAGCGGTTCATCGACGACCGGGTGCTGCTGGAGGCCAAGCGGCTGCTGGTGCACACCGATCTGTCCGCCACGGCCATCGGCGAGCGGCTCGGCTTCCCGGACGCCACCGTCTTCACCAAGTTCTTCCGCCGCCGGGCGGGCGAGACCCCGGCCGGCTTCCGCATCCGCGCCTCGGGCACCCGGCACTGACGGCCCGGGGCCGTACGCGGCGCATGACGTCCGTACGAGGATGAGGGCCGTACGTGGCCGGAAGACGCACCGCGCGCCCGCCCGGCGGGGAGCCGCCGGACGGGCGCGCGACGAGGGGCCGGTGGCGGTGGTTCAGCCCGCCGAGAGCGCGGGGTCGCTCATCCCCGCACGGCCGGTCTCCACATGCCCGGCCAGCCGGCGCAGATAGCCGCTGTCGTGGTCGGAGACCACCGACAGGTCGTACCACTGGTGGCTGCGATCGGTGCGCACGGTGTGCACCACCCGCGCCCCCGGCCGGAGCCGGTAGTGCGCCGCCTTCTCCTTCTCGTAGCCGTCCGTGACGGTGAGCCGCACCGTCGCGTCGCCCTGGTTGACGAGGGTCAGCCTGACCTCCCCGGTCGCCCGGTCGTGGCGGGCGGTCACCTCGGGGCCGGTGCCGGTGGCGTGGCCGGTGAGGTGGCGCAGGAAACCGGCCGGACCGTGCACCTGGAAGTCATAGGCGCCCTGGTCCGCCGAGGAGCGCTGCCAGCTGCCGGACAGCCGCTTGCCCGCCTCGACCGTGTAGCCCCACGGCCCGCCCGCATGGCTCGCGGAGGTCACGTGGAAGTGCGCCCCGGTGCCCCGGCCGTGGTTGACGAAGTCGACCCGCAGGCCGCCGTCGGCGGCGGTCGTGGCATCGGCCGACAGCTCGTACGGCAGCGGCCTGGCAGGGCGCAGCCCGGGCTCCTGCCGGGGCAGCGAGGGGTGCTCCGGCGGCGCCGGTACGTAGTCGGGGTGCCGCTCGTTGTCCTTGGGCCGGTAGCCGCTGGTGTCCGGCATGGCCGGGACCTTCACATCGGTCCGCGAGAAGTCGAAGGCCGCGGTCAGGTCGCCGGACACCGCCCGCCGCCACGCCGAGATGTTGGGCTCCTCGACGCCGAAGCGCCGCTCCATGAGCCGGATGACCGAGGTGTGGTCCAGCGTCTGCGAGCACACCCAGCCGCCCTTGCTCCACGGCGACACCACGAGCATCGGCACCCGCTGCCCCAGCCCGTACGGGCCCGCGGGCTGCGAGGAGGAGCCGGGGAAGAGCTCCCCGGTGGTGTCCACGGTCGAACCGCCCCGCTTGTCGCCGGGCGCGTACGGCGGCAGCACGTGGTCGAAGAAGCCGTCGTTCTCGTCGTAGGTGATGAGCAGCGCGGTCTTGCTCCACACCTCGGGGTTGGAGGTGAGCGCGTCCAGGACCTGCGCGATGTACCAGGCGCCGTAGTTGGCGGGCCAGTTGGGGTGCTCGGTGAAGGCTTCGGGCGCCGCGATCCAGGAGACCTGGGGCAGCTTCCCGGCCTTCACATCGGCCCGCAGGATGTCGAAGAAACCGTCGCCGTTCTTGGCGTTGGTGCCGGTGCGGGCCTTGTCGTACAGCGGGTCGCCGGGCTTGGCGTTGCGGTACTGGTTGAAGAAGAGCAGGGAGTTGTCGCCGTAGTTGCCGCGGTAGGCGTCGTCGATCCAGCCCCAGCCGCCGTCCGCGTCCAGCCCGTCGCCGATGTCCTGGTAGATCTTCCAGGAGATCCCGGCCTTCTCCAGGCGCTCGGGGTAGGTGGTCCAGCTGTAGCCGGCCTCCGCGTTGTCCAGCACCGGGCCGCCGCCCTTGCCGTCGTTGCCCGTGTAACCGGACCACAGGTAGTAGCGGTTGGGGTCCGTGGAGCCGATGAACGAGCAGTGGTAGGCGTCGCAGATGGTGAAGGCGTCGGCCAGCGCGTAGTGGAAGGGGATGTCCTCACGCGTCAGATACGCCATGGTGGTGGCCGACTTCGAGGGGATCCACTTGTCGTACCCGCCGTCGTTGAACGCGACATGGCCGTCGCCCCAGCCGTGCGGCAGGTCCTGCAGGAACTGCAGGCCGAGGTCGCTCACCTCGGGCCGGAACGGCAGGACCTCCTTGGAACCGTCCGACTGGTGCCATACCGGCTTGCCGTTGGGCAGCCGCACCGGCCGCGGATCGCCGAATCCCCGCACTCCGCGCAGGGTGCCGAAGTAGTGGTCGAAGGAACGGTTTTCCTGCATCAGCACCACGATGTGCTCGATGTCCCGCAGGCTTCCGGTCCGGCGGTTGGCGGGTATCTCCGCGGCGCGCGCGATGCTGGCGGACAGCAGGGAGGTGGCCGCACCGGCCCCGGCCAGTTGCATGAATCGTCGACGATCGAAGGAGGTCATGGCGCTCCGGTTTTCTATGGCGATCGAGGGGAAGTAGCGGAATCGGTGCAGTCTGTTCCGCCGGGACGGTACGGACAACGGCAAATGGGCGAAACGGCGGGAAAGCCTCCGTAAATCTTGATCGCGGGCCGAAACCTTGCCGCGCCCCCCGCGCCTGGGTCCTCCGCCTCCCACCGGCCCCTACCGGCCCTTCCCGGGGCGTTGTGACGCATGACGCATCGGCTGAGCCGGTATCCGCCGGGGTGAACTCCGTTTCGCGGGGCCGAGGACGGGCACGCGATCAGTGTGCTTCGGACCGGAGGCACGCCACGGGAGCAGCCCGGCTGTGCAAGGCGTGTCCAAGGTCGCCCGAGTTGTCTGGAATGTCCTCCTGTGGTGATGGCGACAACAGCCAAGGAGGCACCGGCTCATGACGGCCGTAACAGCACATCCCCGAGCACACCCCAAGCACGCACACGACGACGCCCCCGACACCTCCGGCGCGTTCCGCCGGATCGCCGAACTGCCGGACGGCTCGCAGAAGGAGGCCCTCCGGGAGGAAGTCGTCCGGGCCTGGATGCCGATGGCCGAGCGGATCGCCTCGCAGTACCGCAACCGCGGTGAAACGCCGGAGGATCTGCGGCAGGTGGCCATGGTCGGTCTGGTCAAGGCGGTCAAGCGCTATGAGCCGGACCGGGGTTCGGCCTTCGAGAGCTACGCCGTCCCGACCGTCGTCGGGGAGGTCAAGCGGCACTTCCGCGACCATATGTGGAGCCTGCACGTGCCGCGCCGGGTCCAGGAGCTGCGCAACCGGGTCCGCACCGCCGTCCAGGACCTGACCCGCTCACCGGACGACCGTTCGCCCAGCGTCAAGGACATCGCACGGCACACCGGCATGGCCGAGGAGGACGTCCTCGTCGGCATGGAGGCGCTCGAGAGCTTCCGTACGCTGTCGCTGGACGCCGCACTGCGCGGCGCGGACGACGGCTATGCGCTGATGGACACCCTCGGCTCCACCGAGTCCTCCTACGAGCGGGTCGTCCAGCGCGAATCCCTCAAGCCCTGTCTGCGCAGGCTCCCCGAGCGCGAGCGGGAGATCCTCTATCTGCGGTTCTTCTGCGACGAGACCCAGAGCCGGATCGCCGACCGGCTCGGTATCTCCCAGATGCATGTCTCCCGGCTCATCAGCCGCACCTGCGCCCGCCTGGGCGAAGAGGTCGGCGCGCGTGCCGCGTAGCGCCCCCGCCCCCGGCGACCGCGCCGCTGGTGGCCACCGCCCCGAGTCCGGACCCGGCGAGTGGGGACGCGGTAAGCGGGAACGCCCGCGGGAACGCGGTGAGCGAGGACGCCGTGACCGGGGCGCGCCTCATCCGCCCGGTCCCGCCTCCCGCTCCTCGGCGCATACGACACACAGCTCCGTGTGGGGCAGGGCCAGCGACCGCTCCCGGCCCTGAGGCCGGCCGCACCGCGTGCAGATCCCGAAGGATCCGGCGCGCAGCCGGTCGAGCGCCGCGACGGTCCGCTCCAGCAGGGCCTCGTCCGCCTCCGCGCGCGTGCGCAGCTCCCGGAGCGTCATGGCCTTCGCACCCGAGTCGCCCGCGTCGAGATCGCAGTCCGCGCGCAACGCGGACGCCGTCTCCTCCGTCCGGGCGAGCTGCGACCGCAGCCGGTCCGCCTGCTCCGACAGCCGGGCCGCGGCCTCCTCCAGATCCCGGGGCCGCAGCGGGCTCTCACCCGTCTCCGCTCGGTTCATCCGCCGCACCTCCCAGCGCGTCCACACCTCCGGGTCCCCGCCGCGGCCACGGTCACTCATGGCGGCTATGCGATCGTTGAGATATGCACGGCACGGCGGTGACGCTGTTCCTCTGCGGCGATGTGATGCTCGCCCGCGGTGTCGACCAGATCCTGCCGCACCCCGGCGACCCGGAGCTCCACGAGCCCTTCATCCGCGACTCCCGGGCCTATGTCGAGCTGGCCGAGGAGGCGAACGGCCCGATCCCGCGTCCGGTCGACTTCTCCTGGCCCTGGGGCGACGCCCTGGCCGTACTGGACGAGGAGGCGCCCGATGTGCGGGTGCTCAACCTGGAGACGAGCGTCACCCGCAGCGATGAGTTCGCCCCGGGGAAGGACGTCCACTACCGGATGAGCCCGGACAACCTCCCCTGCCTGACCGCGGTCCGGCCCGACGTCTGCGTCCTGGCCAACAACCATGTGCTCGACGGCGGCCGGCGCGGGCTGCAGGAGACGCTCGACACCCTGGCCGCCGCCGGACTCCGGGTGGCCGGAGCGGGCCGTGACGCGGCCGCCGCGCGGCGCCCCGCCGTCGTCCCGGCCGGTGACCACCGCCGGGTGCTGGTGTTCTCGTTCGGCGCGGCCTCCAGTGGCATTCCGGACGGGTGGGCCGCGGCCGAGGACCGGCCCGGGGTCGACTTCCTGCCCGATCTGTCCGACGCCCGCGCGGCCGCGATCACCGATCGCGTACGGCAGCTCAGCCACCCCGGCGACATCACCGTGGCCTCGGTCCACTGGGGCGGCAACTGGGGATACGGCGTCTCACCGGACCAGATCCACTTCGCCCACGCCCTGATCGACGGCGGTGTGGACCTCGTCCACGGCCACTCCTCCCACCACCCCCGCCCGCTCGAGGTGTACCGCGGCAAGCTGATCCTCTACGGCTGCGGCGACGTGGTCGACGACTACGAGGGCATCGGCGGCTACGAGCGGTACCGCGACGATCTGCGGCTGCTCTACTTCCCCGAGGTGGACCCGGACACCGGCCGCCTGATGCACCTGCGGATGGTGCCCCTGCGGTCACGGCGGATGCGGCTGGAGCACACCGGCCACGAGGACGCCGCATGGCTGGGCGCGGCCCTCGACCGGGCCGGGTCGGGGCTCGGCTCGCATATCGACGTCCGGCCCGACGACGTCCTCACCCTGCGCCGGCCCTGACCCCGCCGGGTCAGACGATCTTCGAGCGCACCAGCCCGCCCAGCACCAGCGCCCCGGGGATCAGCGGCAGCCACACCGTGATGAAGCGGTACGCCAGCACCGTGGACGTGGCCGCCTCGACCGGCGCCCCCGCCGCGACCAGCGCGATGACCAGCGCCGCGTCGACCGAGCCGATACCACCGGGGGAGGGGACGACCGCGGCCACCGCCGTGGCGGCCAGATACGCGAGCATCACATGCGCCGGCCGTACCTCCAGCTCCAGGGCCAGGGCGACCGCCACCAGCCCCGCCGCCTGCAGCAGGGGAAACGCCAGCGAACCGCCCCACAGCGCCAGCGCCCTGGACGGCCGCATGTGCAGCGACCGGGCGTCGGCCATCGCGGTGCGGAGAAACTTCACCACGATCCGGCGCACCGGACGGATCAGCGTCACCCCGGCCACCAGGACCACGGCCGCCACCACCGCGCCGGCCACCACCATCCCGCTCACCGACTCCGGGAGCAGCGGGCCCAGCCGCAGCGCCTGGGGAAACACCAGCAGCAGCACCACCAGCAGCCCCACCCGGGTCGTGGCCTCCGCCAGGAAGTACAGGGCGAGCGCCGCCGAGGAACGGGCGGGCGGCAGCCCGCAGCCGGTCATGAACCGGATGTTCACCGCGCTCGCGCCGATCCCCGACGGCAGCAGATGATTGGCCGCCCCCGCGGCGAACTGGGTGGCGAACAGCCGTCTGGCCGGCAGCCGCTCCAGCACCGTGCCCTGCCGGGCGAACGACACCGCCACCCAGCCGAGCCCGGTCGTCGCCACCGCCGTCAGCAGCCAGTACGGATTGGCGGTGAACATCTGACGGGCGCCGGAGCCGATCAGCGACCGGTGCTGGACCACCCAGTAGCCGACGACGAGCAGCGGCAGCAGACACAGGATCTGGCGCAGCGGAAGCCGCCGGAGCAGGGCCCAGCGCCCCGCCCGCTCCTTGGGCTGCTCAACGGGCTGGTCCAGCGGCTGCCCCGCGGGGCACGGCATCACGTCGGGCATCGGTCCGGACACTCCTCTGGTCATGGGATACGTGCCGGATACGGCTCTTGGTTCAGCATGTTCGCGGAACGCGCGCCGCGCAGCGGGAGCGCGATCAGCAGGCCGAGGCAGATCCACACGTAGGCGTTGCTGCCGAGGAAGCCGTCCACCCCGGTGGAGTCGAACCGCCACAGCCACACCACGCTGCTGCACAGGAGCACGTACACCACCGCACAGACCCGGAGCAGCAGCCTGCGCCGGGCCGGTGGCGCGTCCGGCCGCAGCCCGCTGTCGACGAGCACCGCCAGGGCCGGAATCAGCCACACCAGATGGTGCACCCAGGTGATCGGGCTGATCAGACAGGCGGTGACCCCGGTCAGCGCGAATCCGGCCCGCTCGTCCCCGACGGCCGCCGCCCAGCGCACCCGGCGCGCCCATACGGCCAGCACGGCGAGCACCCCGAGCCCCCACACCACGCCGCTCGGCGGAACCGGGTCGACCAGCCGGGCCAGCACCCCTTCCCATGACTGGTTGGAGACGTAACTGAGCACACCGATCCGGTCGGTGTCCCACAGCGCCTCGGTCCAGTAGACCCGTGAGGCCCCCGGCGCCACCGCCAGGGCGAGCAGGGTGGCGGCCGCGGCGGTGGCCGTGGCCGTGGCGGCGGCGCGCCACCGCCGGGTGATCAGCAGATAGCCGATGAAGATCGCCGGGGTGAGCTTGATCGCGGCTGCCAGCCCGATACCGCAGCCGGCGAACCGGCCACGCCCCGTGGACAGCAGCCAGGCGTCGAAGAACACCAGCACCAGCAGCAGCAGATTGACCTGCCCGAAACTGAAGGTGTCCCGCACCGGCTCCAGCAGGGCGAACAGACAGGCCGCCACCACGAAGGCGAACCACTTGTTCCAGCCGTGCCGGCGGACGATCGGCCCGATCAGCCAGGTCAGCAGGGTGGCCGAGGCCGCCACGTTGAGCACCATGCTCAGGGTGATCGCGGCCGGCCAGTCGAACAGGGCCATCGGCAGCATGCACAGCGCGGCGAAGGGCGGATAGGTGAAGCCGTAGTCCGCCCCGTCCGCGCCGGGGATGGTGAAGTCGTAGATCCGGCCGTCCCGCAGCCAGTGGCCCACGGCGCCGTAGTAGACGTTCAGGTCGAACCAGTCCCGGTGCAGCGGGACGAAGGCCAGGAAGAGCCCCACCGCCACGGTGAGGGCGAGGGCCAGGACCAGCCGTCCGCGAGATGTGGTGGGCCCCGTCATGCCGAACGCTCCGATCGGTGGCCGCCGTGGACGGCGGAGAGCGGGGTGCCGGCGGCGAACCCCGGTGCGTGCCGTACGCACCACAGCGCGCACACCGCCAGCACACCCCCGCACACGGCGAACGTCAGCTGCCGCGAATCCGGGGCGAACCCGTTGGGCAGCACGGCCAGTGTGAGCACCCCGCTCCCGGCCACCACCGCCTTGCGCACCGTTCCGCCCGGCCCGGCCGCCGCGATCACGAACAGCCCCCACAGCACGTACCAGGGCCGGACCGCCGGGCCCAGCACGGCCACCGCTATCAGGCTCAGCCCCAGCGCGTACACGGGCCGGGGGCGGGGCGGACGCAGCCAGGCGATCCCTATGGCCACGGCGGTGGCCAGCAGCCCCAGACCGTGCCACGCGGGCGCGGCCAGCGGAGCCAGACCGCTGCCGACGGCCTCCAGCAGGGCGCCGGTGGCGCGGCCCAGGGTGCTGGTGAGCGCCCAGTTGTCCGGTGAGGCCGGGGTGGTGAGCGCGGAGATCCAGCCGTAGCCGGTGCCGGTGACGGCCGTCGCCACTCCGGTGGTGGCCAGGGCCAGCGCCCCGGTGGCCGCCACGGCGCCGACGCGGCGCCTGCGACCCTCCACCCGGCGTGCCCACAGCGTGGCCACCGCCAGCAGCCCCAGCGCGGCCGGAGCCTTGACCAGGGCGGCGAGCGTGACCAGCACCGCGCCACAGGCCGGCCATCGACCCGTCGCGGCCACCAGCCCGGCCCCGAGCAGCCCGAGCATCACGGCATCATTGTGCGCCCCGCCCACCAGATGCAGCAGCAGGAGAGGGTTGAGCGCCCCCAGCCACAGGGCGGCGCTCGGGTCGGTGCCGCAGCGGCGGGCCAGAACGGGCAGCGCCAGCACCATCACCACCACCCCGAGCAGCGCGATCAGCCGCAGCCCGATCACTCCGAGGGACGGCTCGGCGCGCGAGGCGTGGGCGACGGCGGATTCGAAGGCCAGCGAGACCGGGCCGTACGGCGTCGGGGTGTGCTGCCACACCGGCGCCACCTGTTCCGCCAGCGGTCCGCCGAGGCGTATGGGGCCGTGGGTGTAGACATCGATCCGGGCGTGCACCATGGCGCCCTGGGCGAGATAGCTGTACACATCCCGGCTGAACAGCGGCGGCCCGGGCAGCAGGGGAGCCGCCCAGACGGCGAGTGTGAGCAGCAGGGAGCGGGGCCCGGGCGGCCGGGGTCCGCGCACCTCGCGCCCCAGCAGCCACCACGCCGCGATCAACAGCACCAGACCGAAATAGGTGCTGATCAGCCCGATCGCCTCTCTCAGGGAGTCAGGGGTGAGGGCGTCCCCCACCGGCAGCGCTCCGGCCGCCGCCCCGCCCGCCGCCAGGGCCACTGACCCAGCGAGGCCGAGAAGCCGGCAGTGACCCGGAGCGACGGCGACACCTTGGACGAGTACACGACGCAGCACCCCGCCAGGGTCGCGAGAGCGCATGGCCGGAAATTGACGTCGCGGTCACCGGAGACTGGCCGAGAGGTGTCGGCCGGGCCACACCGCCCGCGGGGTGGGCAGGATCGATGTCCATGGTGCCCGGTCGACCACGAGTTGACGCAGTTTGCGCAGCTCGCACGGGCTGTTCCAGCCGAGCACCCCGACCACGACGCCCCGGTGTCCGTAGGCCACGACGAAGTGGCCGCCTTCGAGCTCGCCGTGGAGCACGGCGAGTTCGGCATCGCTGGGGAATATGCCGTACGCCTGGATATGGGCGTCGTACTGGTCGGTCCAGAAGTACGGCACGGGGGCGAACGGTTGGCCCTCGCCGAGCACATTGCGGGCCACGGCCTGGGCCTGTTCCGTCGCGTTCAGCCGGTGTTCCAGCCGCATCCGGCAGCCGAAGTGGTCGTTGTGCCACGAGGCGACATCACCTGCCGCGTAGACGCCGGGCGCGGCACGGCAGGTGGGATCGCATTCGACACCGTTGCCCAGCTCCAGTCCGGATCCGGCCAGCCAGCCGATCGCCGGGGCGGCGCCGATGGCGACCACCACGACATCGGCGTCGAGCAGCGTGCCGTCGGTCAGCTCCAGGCCGGTCACCCGGCCGCCGGACTCGAAGAACCGCCGCACCCCGGTGCCACAGCGCATGGACACGCCGTTCTTCGTGTGCAGCCGCCCGACGAGCCCGGCGATCCGGTCGCCGAACTGCCGCCGCATCGGCACCGGCCGCGGGTCGATCATGGTGACGTCCAGCCCCATCCTGCGGGCCGCCACCGCGGCCTCCGAGCCGAGGAAACCCGCGCCGACCACCGCCACCTTCACATCGGGCTTGTGGCGCAGATCGGCGCGCAGCGCGAGGGCGTCGTCGAGGGTGCGCAGCAGATGCACCCCGGCCAGATGGTGGGCGCCGGGCAGGCTGTTGGGGGTGACGCCGGTGGCGATGACCAGGGCGTCGTAGGAGACGCTGTCGCCGCCCTCCAGCACCACCCGGCGGGCGGCGGTGTCCAGGCCGATGGCGGACCTGCCGAACAGCAGCCGTGCGTCGAGGTCGGACAGCTCCTCGTCGGTGCGCAGCTTGATCCGGTCCGGCTCCCAGGTGCCCGCCAGGATCTGCTTGGACAACGGTGGCCGGTTGTAGGGGGTGTGGGGCTCGTCGCCGATGAGGGTGAGCCGTCCGTCGTATCCCAGGGTGCGCAGCGTGACGGCCGCGGTGAGCCCCGCGACCGAGGCGCCCACGACCACGACGTTCCCCGGTGTGTTCACGCGTCGGCCAGGGCGATGGCCAGGGCGGGGCAGACGGCGGCCGCTTGACGCACGTCGTCGTGCAGTTCCGCCGGCGGGCGCTCGTCGAGGAGGACGGCGACACCGTCCAGGTCCCGCTGGTCGAACACGTCCTGGGCGGCGAGCACGCACTGCCCCGAGGCGACGCATTTGTCCTGATGCAAGGTCACCTGCATGGCGTTCTCCGGCACTGGGGGATCAACGGAAGGCGGTTACCAGACGAATGTTCGGTAACGGGCGGAAGGGAGGCTAGTTCTCCCGCGTACCCAGCACAACACGCTCCGCAAGAAGCTGGCCACGCAGCGAGACATATGAGCCTGGCATGTGCACCCCGGGCAGGCCGTCCGGCCGACCCTCGGAGGCTGTCCAAACCACCAGGTCACACCCGGGTATCCGGGTCACGGACGGCCCTTGCGCGAGGTGGGGCATCAGCGCCTCACATGGCGGAAATACGCAGGTTACGAAAGTTCCGCATAGCTCACGTACGGTTCGAAGAGGCCCACGATTTCCACCTCACGGAGGATCCTTGCGCACGCTGCCCACACCGCCCGACTGGCTGACGCACCCCCTGCGCGGGAAGCGGGCGCTGCGGGACCCCATCCCCTGGGCGGCGGTGGCCCGCGGAGCTCTCGGCGTGGGACCGGTGGTGGCCGTCGGCGTGGGGTCGGGACATCTGCCCTTCGGGATGCTCGCCGGGCTGGGGGCCATGTTCGCCCATGTCAACGACCGCCCCGCCACCCGCACCACCCGGATCGTGCGCATCGGCCTGCCCGCCCTCGCCGGGGCCGTCGGCCTGCTGACCGGGGCCTGGCTGGGCACGCTGGGCCTCGGGATGTGGATCGCGCTCGCCCTCGCCGCCGTCGGGCTGGTCTCCGGTGCGATCAGCGCCATCGGGCCGGTCAGCTCCGCCGCCGGGGTGCAGTTGATGGTGCTCGCCGTGGTCGGCGCGGGCATGCCCGTCCCGGTGTCCCCTCCGGTCAAGGCGGGCCTGCTGCTCATCGGCGCCGCGTGGGTGATCGCGATGGCCACGCTGCTGCCACGTGTCATCCCCTCACGCCAGACCGCACCCTCCGATCAACGGGAGACGGTGGCCGCCGTATATGACGCCTTCGCCGACCTGATGACGGCGGTCGGCACCGACGGCGGACAGGCCGCCCGGCGCCGGCTGACCGCCGCCTACGACGCCGCGTACGAGGCCCTCTACGCCCACCGGCTCCCCCTCCATCACCTCGACGAGGAGGAGCGGCGGCTGCGCGACCGGCTGGCGGTGGCCGGAGCACTCAGCGAGGGCGTCCTGACCCTCCTGTGGGAGAACGAGCCGGTGCCCGACCGCGTCGCGCGCACCCCCGCCCAGCTGGCCCGCTCGGTACGGACCGGACTGCCACCGGGCCGGCTGCCCGCCCCCGTACCCGACACCGCGGGCAACGTGGCCATGCACCGGGCCGTGCTGCTCGCCGCCCGGGTCTTCGACGGCGAACCGGCGCCCCCCGTCGGCGCGGTCGTCCCCGGCCACCGGCAGCGGCTGCGCCGCGCGCTCGGCCCGGCGGGCCGGGAGTACGCCGCCCGGGTGGCCCTGTGCGTGGGCGTCAGCACCGTGCTCGCCCAGCAACTGCCGGGCGAGCACTGGTACTGGCTCCCCGCCACCGCCGCCTTCCTGGTCAAGCCCGACATGGGCCCGCTGGTCTCCCGGGCCGTCTCCCGCGCGCTCGGCACCGCCGTGGGCGTGGCCGTCTTCGGCGGGCTCGCCACGGTGTTCGGTCCCGGCGCGGGCGTCACCCCCGATGCGGGCGCCCCCGCCATCTGGCCGGTCGTCGTCGCGGCGGTCTGCTCCGCGCTGATCCCCGTCTCCGTACGCCACTTCGCCCTGCAGACCGCCGTGCTCACCCCGCTGCTGCTCTCCCTCGTCTACCTCGGCGGCGACACCGACCCCGGGTTCACCCGGCTCACCGACACGCTGCTGGCCTGCGGTGTGGTGCTGGCCGCCGGAGCGCTGCCCGGGCTCGGCGGCCCCCGCGCCCAGGTGTCCGTGCGGCTGTCGCTCGCCGTCCGCGCCACCCGCGACCACCTGGACCGGGTGCTGACCGCCGAAGCGCCGTATGCCACCCGGCTGCGGCTGCGCCGCGAGGCATACCGCGCCCTCGCCGACGCGCGCAGAGCGGTGGAGGTGGCCGGCGCCGAACACCCGCCCTTCGGCCGGGACCTGGCGGCCTGGGCGCCGGTGGTCTTCGCCCTGGAGGAGATCGTGGACGCGGCCACAGCCTGCGGCGTACGGCTCGATCAGGGCGCCCCGCAGCCCGAGCCCGCCCTCGCGGCCCGGCTGCGGGCCGCGCTGTCCGACCTGGCCGACGCCGTCGCCGCCCGCCGCCCCCCGACGGACCTCGTCCTGCCCGCGGGGGTTGCGGTGGGAGACTGCGCCACCCTCGCCGATGTCACCGCCGGGCTGCGCAGGGCCCGCGACCTGGCGGCGGGCTGAGGCCGCTCACGGGGGCAGCGGCGGATGGCGCGGCGTGCATGCGGTACGCCGTCCTGCCCCGCGCACCTCGAGAACACACGTCACCGCCGCCACCATCACCCACACCCACACCGACGCACCGACCACTTCCTGGGCGCGGTTCCGCTCGGGGCGCGCTCACTCGGGCCGGGCCCGCGGGACGTTCCAGAGGTGGTGCATGGCGTACGAGCGCCAGGGGCGCCAGCCCTCGGAGTCCTCCAGATGCGCCCCGGCGGCGCGGGCCCCGGCCAGTACGGCGACATCCGACTCCAGCAGCACATCGGGGTCGCTCAGCGCCCGCATCCGGACGTAACCGGCCGTCCAGGGGCCGATGCCACGCAGCCCCAGGAGTTCCTTCTCGGCCCGGTCGCGGTCGGCCCCGGCGTCCAGCCGCACCGTGCCGTCCGCGAGCGCGGTGGCGAGCGTGCGCAGCGTGGCGCGCCGGCTCTCCGGCATGCCGAGCTCGGTGAGCGGCGCCTCGGCCAGGTCCTCCGCGCGCGGGAAGAGATGCGTGAGCCCGCCGTCGGGCCGCGCCAGGGGCTTCCCGTACGCGGCGACCAGCGCATCGCCCAGCACCCGCCCGGCCGCCACCGAGACCTGCTGGCCGAGCACGGCGCGCACGGCCAGCTCATGGGGGTCGGCGGTGCCCGGGGAACGCAGCCCCGGCCGCGCGCCCACCAGGGGCGCGAGCGCGGCGTTGGCGGCGAGGCGCTCGGCGACCGCGTACGGATCGGCGTCCAGGTCGAACAGGCGCCGAATCCGCTGGATGGCGGTGGTCAGATCGCGCAGCTCGGTCAGACGCAGCCGGCACTCCAGCCAGCCGTCACCGGGCCGTTCGTCGATCTCGACGATGGCGCAGGCGTGCGGCAGCCGCAGGGTGCGGCGGTAGGTCCGGGCGCCCGGGGCGCCCACCATCTCCTCCAGGCCGGTGAGGGCACGCCGGGCGAGATAGTCGAAGACCTGCGTGGTGTCGTACGAACCGCGGTAGGCGAGCCGCAGCGGCACCCCGGCCGTCCCGCCGTTCGTCCCCAGCACCCCGCCGGTGGCCACCGCGGGCCCGGACAGGGAGGACTTCGCGGGCCTGGCGGCACGCAGTTCGGTGGGGGTGGCGGCGTAGATCTCGCGCAGCGTGTCGTTGAACTGCCGGACGCTGGAGAACCCGGCCGCGAAGGCGATCTCCGAGGCTCGCAGGGGGGTGGTCTGCAGCAGGATCCGCGCGGTGTGGGCGCGCTGCGCGCGGGCGAGCGCGACCGGCCCGGCGCCGAGCTCGGCGGTCAGCTGCCGCTGCACCTGCCGGGCGCTGTAACCGAGCCGCGCCGCGAGTCCGGCCACTCCCTCCCGGTCCACCACCCCGTCCCCGATCATCCGCATGGCGCGGCCGACGGCGTCCGCCCGCGCGTTCCAGTCGGCGGAGCCGGGCACGGCGTCCGGCCGGCAGCGGCGGCAGGCCCGGAACCCCGCGCCCTGCGCGGCGGCCGAGGTCGGAAAGAACCGGACGTTCTTGCGCCGGGGCGTGGTCGCCGGGCAGCTCGGCCGGCAGTAGATCCCGGTCGTGGCGACACCGAAGAAGAACTCGCCGTCGAACCGCGCGTCGCGGCTGCACACCGCCTCGTACCTGCTGTCGTCACTCATCACACCTCCACTGTGCGCCCTGGCGGGGGAAGCGTGCTGGCGGAAATCGGACATGACGCTCCCGGCCCCGTGGGCGTGGGGGAGAACCCATGCGCCAGTGCCTCCCTGCCCGGATCACCGGCCGGGGCCAGTGCAGATCACGGCCCGGCGCCAGCGCTTCGGCCGGGGTCAGCTCCAACCCATCTCGGTGTAGAGGCGTCCCGCCCTGATCCCGTCGATCGCGGCCCGGGTGTAGTCGACGGTCGGCTCCGGCAGGCCGTCCAGCGGCCACCAGCCCCAGCCGACGCACTTGTCCGGCTCCAAAAGCTCCGGCTCGCCCCACGGCCCTGCGCCACCGCCATTTCCCAACTGCCCCTGGGGCCGGATGGGCGGGCGCTGCTAGAGTCGGCAGCGTGACTGCCGGGTCGGCCATGGGCCACGCACGAGTGAGGCGCCCGGCCTCGGCGTGAGTCCGAGGCGGGCCAGAGGCCCGCCCATTCCTCCGTGTCATTCCTTCTGGCGCCCTTACGTGGCGCCGGTTCCAGCGGATTCCACGATGCGGAGACACACCACAGATGCCCCACCCAACGCAGCCCCGACACGACTCCGAGCCCCAGGCCACCGTCGTCCAGCTGAATCACACCGCCGTCTATGCCCACGACCGGCAGCTGTCCGCCGAATTCATCGCCGCGATTCTGGGGGTGGAGGTCGGCGCCCCGTTCGGCCCGTTTCTGCCCATCGATCTCGGCAACGGCGTGACGCTCGACTACTACGAGAAGCGCGACGAGCCGATACAGCCGCAGCACTACGCGTTCCTCGTGCCCGATGAGCAGTTCGACGCCATGATCGCCCGCCTGGAGGCGATCGGTGTCACCTACTACGCCGACCCCGGCCACACCGACCCCGGACGGATCAACCGTCTCTTCGGTGGCCGTGGCGCGTACTTCGACGATCCCGGCGGTCACAACATGGAGATCATCACCCGGCCCTATATCCGTCCCTAGCCGCAGGGGGAGTCGGCCACCGGTGGCGCGCCCGGAAGGGCGCCCCCCGCCGGGGTGTACACCCGCGCGGCGCCTGCGTCACCATGTGCGAGGGGATGCGTAAGGGGGAGCGCATGCAGGGCGAGCCGGTGGCGCGCAACGAGTTCTCCGGTACCGCGCACACGGTGATCCAGGCGCACACCATCTACGGCGGTATCCACTTCAACGACGGCCGCCGCCCGGTCACCGGCCGTTGGCTCGCAGGTCAACTGCTGCTCGCGGGCTGCTCGGTGGCGGTGGGCGGGAGTCTGTTCGCCCTCAGGGCACGGGACGACGGAGACGGTTCCGCGCTGCCCGGTTCGATGCTCGGGCCGGTGGCGGTGGCGGTGGCGCTGGCCACGGTGGGCCTGTGGCTGGCAGTCCGCGCCATCCTGCGCCACCGCCGCTCCAGGGTCCTGTGGGGCGACCTCTCCGGTCCGGAGCTGAACGCGGCGGCCGACCGGCTCGCCAGCGCCGTACGGGAGCAGTTGGGCCGTGAGGAGCGGCTGCGCCGCCTGCAGGATCCGGCGCCGATCCCGGTCCGGTGGGACACCGCCGCCCAGGACCTGATCGACCACTGGGAGAACGTCACCGGCGGTGGCCCGGTCGATCTCGGCGGGCGGTTCGAGGAGATCACCGATGTGCTCGACCGGGTGCCGTCGGGCCGGCTCGTCGTACTCGGGCCGGCCGGTACCGGGAAGTCCGTGCTCATGGTCCGTCTCGCACTCGACCGCCTCGACCGCCTCGACCGCCTCGACCGCCTCGACCGCCGCGCCCCCGGCGAGAGGATCCCGGTGATCCTGCCCCTCGCCACCTGGCGGCCCCAGGCCCAGCCCGACTTATGGGAGTGGGCGGCCGAACTGCTCGGCACCCGTTACGCCTCGGTGGCCACCGGCACCGCCTCCGCCCGCGACCTCGCACGCGAACTGCTGCGCACCGGCCGCCTGTTGCCCATCCTCGACGGATTCGACGAACTGCCCGCGGCGGTGCGGCCACAGGCCCTGCGCACCCTGAACGGAACTCTCGACCGGGCCGCACAGATCGTCCTCACCAGCCGCGAGGGCGAATACCGCGACGCGGCGGGGGAGGCGCGCGTGCTCACCGGCGCCGCCGCCGTCAGCGTGCGGCCACTCACCCTCGCCGACCTCACGGCCTATCTTTCCCGCACCGCCACCCCGTCCCCCAGAGCCGGCAGCTCCTGGCGGCAGGTGCTCGATCCCCGCACGTCCGACCCGGCGCGCGCGGCGCGGGCGCGGGTCCTGGGCGAGGCGCTGGCCACCCCGCTGATGGCGTCGCTGGCCCGCAAGGCGTACAGCGACACCGGCCGGGACCCGGCCGAACTGCTGGACCCCGGCCGCTTTCCCGACAGCGCGGCCATCGAGGCACATCTCCTCGACCAGTTCGTGCCCGCCACCTACGACGCCTCCCTCGCCGCCGCGGTCCCGGGACGCCACTGGGACGCCGAAGACGCACACCGCTGGCTCACCTTCCTCGCCCGCCACGCCCGGACCCTGGGCACCCCGGAGGTGACCTGGTGGAGCCTGCCACGCGCGCTGCCGTGGCCGGTACGTCACGCGGCGGTGATCGCGGCCATGGTGCTGGGACTCGTGGCACTGGCACCCATCGGCTACAGCCGGCCCGTGGAGGGGCCGCTCGGCATCGGTTCGCCGCCCCTGCTCGCCGTAGCGGTCCTCTTCGGTGTGACCGCCGTCATCGACGACGCGATGGACATCCCGCAGCCCCGCGCACTCACCACCCGTGGCCGGATACCCCTCCTTCTGCGGAGGACGGCAGCCGTCGTTCCGATCGCGGTCTTCGTGGTCATGGTCGCCACGATGGGGGACCTGCGGTCGTCGCTGTACCCGGTGGTCCCGCTGGTGCTGCTCGTGGGTGGCGGGGTCTGGCAGGACACCGCCGACCACGCCCTGGCCCGCAGTCCGAGAGCGCTGCTGCGCTCGGACCGCCGGACCGTACTGGCACTGCCCGGCACACGCGCCTTCGCGGATTCCCGCCGTGCCTGCGCCGCGGCGCTGTCTCTCCTGCCGCCGCTGGCGCTGTTCCTGAGCCAACAGATCACGACGAACTACCCTCCGGGCGTGACGCCTCCCGCGCACAGCGAGGAACTGGTCACCGGCGGGGACTGGCTGCTGGTGTCCCTGAGCAGCGTGGCGGCACTGCTCCTGTACGGATTCGCCTTCTCGGCATGGGGGAAGTTCGCCGTCGCCAGACTCTGGCTGGCCGCGACCGGCCGTCTCCCCTGGCACCTGATGGAATTCCTGGAGGACGCCTGCGAACGTGGCGCTCTCCGCCAGTCCGGCGGTGTTCTGTCCTTCCGGCACCGCACTCTCCAGGACCGGCTGGCGCCACCCCGGCCGAGCCCGCCGACCCCCGCCCCGACACCCGATGCACCCTCGCCATGGCAGGTGCTCGCCCCGGCACTGTCCCCGTTCGTGCTCTGCCTGATGCTGCCGGGGCTGGTCATCACCCTCAACACCCCGGACGACGAACGCTACCGATCCGTACCCGAAGCCTGTGTGCTGCTGGACCAGCACCTGGCCGCCCGGGCCATACCCCGACCGGAAGCGACGACCCGAGAACCCTTCAGCAACGGGGAGTCTCGCTGCTACTGGTCCACCGACGGCGAGATGACGCCCAGGGTCGACCTGGTGGTCACGATCGGGCGGGCGGAGGCGGGTCAGAGCGCCGTCCAGGAAGCCGTGATGGTCTTCCGCAGCGTGGACACCATCAGCCGAGAACACGCTCGGGGTCGCAGGTCGATGCTGAGCCTCGGGCAGGAGGCGGTCTGGTGGCGGTGGGACGGCGGCGGCCAGGTGCTCGTGCGCCAGGACAACATCGTCCTCAACATGGACATGCACGGACCCGCCGCTGACACACGGCTGCCCGCCTTCGCCGAGGAGGTGCTGCACCGGGCCCTGACGAAAGCCCGGCGCAGCAGTTGAGCCCTTCAGGAGCGCGCGTCGGCCGGGTTCGCGTCCCGGACGACCTTTGGTGGGTGTTTTTCTTCCGTTCCCCCGCCGCGGCACACCTGGCGTTTTCATGAGTGCGGGTGAACGCCACCCCTGGCCTGCGCATGTTCCGGAGGCCCCTAGACTGTCTCGCAATTCTCACGTTGATCGGAGCACGACATGCGTCGCCTTACCCTTGCCCTCCTGGCATGTTCAGCCCTCGCACTCGCCGGGTGCGCGCAGGACTTTGACCGGGGCCCTGATGGGACAGTCAGCGACAAGGTCAAGGACGGGAAGAAGTTCTACTTGGTCGTGGATCCGGCCAAGGGTGGCGACGAGAAGAAGTTCCGGGTCAGCAAGTACGACTACCACGACTGCAACCGGGGCTCGAAGTACCCCAAGTGCGTTGACGACTAAGGGCTGTTGAGCCTCAGCGTATTCACCGTCGGCCCTGACACTCCGCCCATGTGTCGGGGCCGACTGCCATGGTCGGCGTTGTCCTGCCCTGCCCGGGAGGGGCGGGGTGGTCGTTCAGGTGAGCATCTCGGCGAAGCGCCGGGCGAAGAGGTAGGCGTCGCCGGGCCAGCGGGCGGACAGGTATCGGCCGTCCTGCACGACGAAGGCGGGGGTGTCGTCGGTGGCCGTGCCGCGGCGCCGTAGCTCGATGGGTCCGCGTTCGAACTGGGCGGGGTCGTTCAGGGCGGCGACGACCTCGTCCTGGACGTAGGCCGGATAGGTGCGGTAGTAGCGGCCGCGGCGCCAGGCCGTGAGGTAGTAGGCGGTCCGCTCCATGTACGCGGGCAGGCAGGTGGTGCGCCGGTCGGCGAGGAGGCTGCGGCCGGTGGCCGGGTCGTTGGTGCGGGCCAGGGTGAGGACGCCGTGGCATATGGCGCCGACCGGGCGGTCCAGCCCCCAGAGCTCCGCGATCTTCTCGCGCAGGACGTCGGAGCCGAGGTACTGGCGCATCCCCGGGGCGTGGCCGCCGGGCAGGATCAGCCCGTCGTACGCCTCGGGCTCGAGGTCCGCCCATGCCAGGGGGCGGCGGAAGGCGGTCGCGTCGGTGAGCTGCCGGTAGAACTCCTTGGGCTCGGGCTCCGCGCCGAGTTGCCCGAAGAGCACTCCGGTGATCAGCAGCGGATCGGCGGCCGGCGGGCCGTCGCCGTGTTCGGTGGCGATCACCACCTCATGGCCGAGGTCGGTCAGGAGCTTCCAGGGCACGGCCACCTCGGTGACGTCGAAGTCCCGGTCGGGCAGCGGCATGAGAATACGCACGGGGACTGCCTACCACAGGGGTTACGGGCGTCCGGAGCCAGGTGGCACGTCGGCCACCGCAGCCGAGCCCCGGCCCGTACGCATGCGTAGGGGCCGGGGCTCGGCGGAGCCGCGGGTTACTTCCAGATGGAGTCGACCCATTCGGGGTGGTCGATGAACGGGTTCCGGTTGTGCTGGAAGCTGTCGTAGATGACCTGGTTGCGGTTCTTCTCGAAGGCGTCGGGCGGGTCCTCGGCGCTCCACGCCTTCAGCACCGACAGGCGGCCGATATTCGGCGCGGAGCCGTTGTCGACGTTGTCGTTGGGCTCGAGGTCGGCGAAGCCGTCGTCCCCGTCGTAGCGGACGGCCATGTAGAGGATCATCCGGGCGACATCGCCCTTGACCTGGTCACGGGGTTCGAAGGAGTCGTCGTCACTGCGGTTGCCGGGGGCGTCGGGCACGTCCTGGCCGCCGTTGTCGAAGTCCTTGTTGCCGCGGATGCTGTTCACCGTGACGTTGGTGGGGCGCAGGTGGTGCAGGTCGGTGCCGGGCCCGGTGGCCGTGCCGAAGTCACCGTGCGACTTCGCCCAGACGTGCTCGCGGTTCCAGTCGTCCGGGTTGCCGCCGCTCGCGTCCTTGGACTGGGAGCGGCCGGAGTAGAGGAGGATGACGTTCGACGAGTTGTCCGGGTCCTCGTCCGTGGACTTCAGCGCGTCCCATACCTCGTCGTAGGACACCTTGGTCTGGTCGCTGATGATCGTGTGCAGCGCGGCCTTCAGCTCCGGGCCGCTCTTGCCCATCGCGTCCTGGTAGTAGGTGTCGTCCAGCGCCTGCACGGCCGTGGGCCGGTTGGTGTCGGCCGGGGCCGGTGTGTTGGCGGCGGCGACCGAAGGAGCGGCGATACCGGCCACGGCCACGACGGCCAGCAGCGGAAGGCGCCGTGATCGGCTCGGGCGATGAGTGGACATGATGTGGGGGGTGTCCTCTCCTAGATGAGTACCCGGACCGCCAACCGGCGCCGCGAGTACGGATGTTCAAGGCACAAGCTCTGGGAGATTCCCATGCGCGAAGCCCGAACGCGTGTACATGGTGTGCCCGTTCGGCGCGGATCCGATGAACGCCCAGTGGTGAAGGGAAGGGCCGTTCGGCCTCCACCGCGGCTCGGGTGAGGGCTCGCGTGAGGAGCGGGAGTGGGCGGCTCGGCCCACCGTCGGCGCAACCCCCGGACCGCCGATGACCAGGTCTCCGCCGTGTCGGATGAGGAGTGCTGGCAGTATCGACGTATGGCTGAACAGATCATCGCCGCGTGTGACGGGGCATCGAAGGGAAACCCCGGGCCCGCGGCCTGGGCATGGGTCATCGGGGGCACCGACGGTGCGGTGGAGCGCTGGGAGGCCGGGCCGCTTGGCACCGCGACCAACAACGTGGCCGAGCTCACCGCATTGCAAAGGCTGCTGGAGTCCACCGACGCGACCGTGCCGCTGCAGGTGCGCATGGACTCGCAGTACGCGATGAAGGCGGTCACCACATGGCTGCCCGGGTGGCGGAAGAAGGGGTGGAAGACCGCCTCGGGATCCCCGGTGGCCAACCGCGAGCTCGTGATGCGTATCGACGAGCTCCTGGACGGCCGCAAGGTGGAATTCGTCTACGTTCCGGCGCACCAGGTCGACGGCGATCCGTTCAACGCGGCCGCCGACGGGGCGGCCAGCCACACCGCCCGCACCCAGCAGCCCGCGGGCACCTCGCTCGGCTCCGCCCTGCCCCCGCCCGAGACCCAGACGACGACACGCTCAGCGGGCCGCGGTGGCACGGCGCGCCCGCGCACCACGGCCGCACAGCGGGGGACGGGCCCCCGCTCCAAGGCCTCCATCAAGGCGAAGTTCCCCGGCCGGTGCCGCTGCGGCACGCCCTACGCCAAGGGCGAGACCATCAGCAAGAACTCCGACGGTTGGGGCCATCCGGCCTGCGCCGCCTGAGCCGCGGGGCGTCCGTGGCGCGCCATCCGGGCCTGGCCTGGGGCCGGACCGGGCCGGTCCGGCCCCAGGCCGGATCAGGGCGCGGTGAAGAGCGTGGGGAACCGTGGGGCGAGCCAGGGCTTCCGGCCCCAGGCGAGAACGTGGCCCCTGGCGGCGGCGCCCCACGGGCCGCGGCGGCCCAGTGCCATCAGAAGGAAGGCGACGGGCTCGGTGAGGATGGTGCAGTCCGGGCGGCTCGGCGGATGGGGGGTGACCGTCACCGCCCCGTCGGAGAAGGTGGTGCCGAAGCGGGCGCCACCCCTGAGGCGGACGGTGAAGCGGGCGGTGAGCCCGGCGGTGGCCGTGGTGTCGACCACCCGTGGCATGGCCGTGATCAGGAAGGGCAGGGTCAGTTCGACCCGCGCCCGGTTGATCATATGCGGGCGGCCCAGCGCACGGGCGAGGTCATAGCCGTGGCCGAGCATATGGGTCAGCAGATACGACCCCAATACGTCCAGGCTCATCGGGCCCATCGGTGTGACCAGCTCTCCGGATGACGCGGGCCGGCCGGATGACGCGGGCCGGGCCGCCGACCGGAGGAAGGCATCGGCCTGCTCCACGATCATGGCGGCCAGCGGCTCGGCCCGACGCTCGGCGAACGCGGCGAGCGCGAGCTGGTTGGCCTCGGCCAGCCCGTGCGGCGTCCCGTCCCCGTAACCGCGGGTCTTGCCGTCCGCGAGGTGCGCCATCAGCTCGTTGGCCTGCGCCAGATGCGCCGCCGCCTCCCCGACCGTCCACTGCGACCCGGGCACCCGAGCCCCGGTGTCGGGTGCGCCGCGCAGCGTTGTGGCGATGTCGGCCGCGGTGGCGCGGATCGCCTCATTCAGCCCCGAGGGCCACGTGCTGCCGCCGTCGCCCTGCCCGCTCACGGATTCCACGTGCCCTCCCCGCACCGAGCCGGGGAACTTCCCCGGGGTACGTACCCTGTCACGGCCCCCCGGCCGCCACGATCACGGTGTCAGCACGATCCTGCCGAACACCTCACCGGCGTCCATCTTCCGGTGTGCCGGCACGGCGTCCTCCAACGGCAGCACCTCATGCACCACCGTCCGCAGCTCGCCACGGCCTGCGGCCGCGAACTGCTCGGTCCGCACCGCACGTCGATCGGCTTCGGCCACGGTGTCGGAGCTGAAGGTGGCGAAGGACATCGACTTCCGGAACGCCGCCATCATCGTCATGCCGAAGTCCGCCGGTGGCAGGCCCCCGACCATGCCGACGGCCACCATGCGGCCGTTCGGGTTGAGCTTGGCGAAGAAGGAGGGCATGTCCGCACCGCCGATGATGTCAATGATGACGTCGTAGCCCGTGGGAGCGTCCTCGCCACCCTCGCCGGAGCGGTCCAGCACATGGGTCGCGCCGAGCTTGCGCAGGCGATCACCGCGCTCGGCCGACGACGTCGTGACCGCCACCGCGCCGGCACCGCCATGAGCCGCGAGCTGGACCGCCATGATCCCGATGCTGCCGGCCGCGCCGCGCACCAGCACGGACTCGCCGGTCGCGAAGTGGGCATGGGCAAGGCCGAAGTGGGCCACCACTCCGGAGCTCCCGACCGTCACCGCGTCGACCGGCGACAGGTCCTCGGGGAGTGGCAGGGTCTCCTCGACCGAGGCGATGGTCTGCTCGACGTAGCCGCCACTCACGCCGGTGAACGCCCATACGCGCCGACCGACCCATGACGTGTCGACGCCCTCGCCGACCGCGGTCACGATGCCCGCCACCTCGCTGCCGGGGATATGGCCTTCCTTGAAGCCGTAGGAGGCGAGGACACCGCTTCGGATCAGGACGTCGGCGCCGCCGACACCGATCGCCTCATTGGCGATGAGTACCTGTCCCTCGGCGGGAGTGGGGGTGGGAAGGTCGATGACCGCCAGACCTTCGGGGCGTCCGAACGCCTGGATCGCGACTGCCTTCAATGTCGTCTCCTTGTTCTGGGGTCGGCCGGGATTGACGGGTCGGCCGGGATTGACGGGTCGGCCGGGATCGATGGGTCGGCCGGGGCCGCCCGACCCGGCCCCGGGCGCCGACGGGCCGCACCCGGAGAAGTGCCGGGCTCCCATGCCGTCGGACGCTAACGGACGCCCCCGTCCACTTGGCTAAAGTGAGAGAGGTGACCGACCGTTTGCCTCACCCCCTGCGCTCCGACGCCCTGGACAACCGCGAACGCATCCTCGACGCGGCCCGCGCGCTGTTCGCCACCGAAGGTCTGAACGTGCCGATGCGGGAGGTCGCCCGGCACGCCGGGGTCGGCCCCGCCACCTTGTACCGCCGTTTCCCGACCAAGCAGATGCTGGCCACCGAAGCCTTCGCGGACGAGATGCGCGCCTGCCACGTCCTCGTCGACGAGGGGCTCGCCGATCCGGACCCGTGGCGCGGCTTCTGCCTCGTGATCGAGAAGACCTGTGAGCTGCACGCACGCAGCCGAGGCTTCACCGAAGCCTTCATGTCGACCTTCCCCGGTGCGATGGACTTCGCCGCGGAGCGTGCGTACGCAGTGAAGTCGATGGCCGAACTGGCCCACCGCGCCAAGGACGCCGGCCATCTGCGTCCGGACTTCGTCCTGGACGACCTGATCCTCATGCTCATGGCCAACAGGGGTATCCACACCGCATCGCAGGCCACCCGGGTCGCGGCCTCCCGGCGCTTCGCCGCGCTCGTCATCCAGGCGTTCCGCGCCTCCCCGCAGCACTCACCGCTCCCGCCGGTGGCACGACTGGCAACCGCGGCATCAGGCAAGATCATGTGAAGACATCGCCGAGGGCCTGTCCGGGCGACGCCCGTCGTGACTTCCTCCAACTGCTCGTACGCAGCCGCCGCTAGGGCGTACATGGCGATGGCGTGGCAGGGGAGGCCGAGGCGTGTCCCGTGTCTGCCCGGCTGTGCGGGGTGGCGACGGTAGCCTCTACCGCGGACGGCGGCACGCGGGTACGGCGTTTTCACACGCCGGTGCGGAGTGCCACCGGTCGGTCGTACGTGGTCGTACGGGGGGAAGTGTTCTGGTGACCGGGGCCGGCCGGAGTCCGCGCACGGCCGCCAGGAGAGATGAAGACATCGGGAGGGTCGGGCATGAGCCGGTGGGGCACGGCGCTGGATGCCGCGGGGATCAGCGATCCCCGGCTGCGGGAGGACTACACGCACCAGCGGAAACTGGTGGCGGGCTACCGGCGCAGCTCCTACCTCGCCGCGCGCCTGCTGCTGCCTCCGCCGTTGCTGCCGCATCTGATCGCGGCGACCGCCTTCATGCACCGCACCGACACCCTCCTCGACAGCGGCCCCGCCGAGGAGCGCGCCGGGGCCTTCGCGGAGTGGGCGAAACAGGTGCGTGACGGCCTGGCCGGTGGCGGAAGCGAGCATGCTGCCGTACGGCCGCTGCTGCACACCGTCTCCGCGCATCCAGGGCTGCGCGAGCGGGTCGAGGACTTCCTCGACGCGGCCCCACTGGAGCTGGAGTTCACCGGGTTCGCCGCCGAAGCGGACTACCAGCGTTACGTCGACACGTATGCGCTACCGGCGTTCATGCTGATCGCGGGCCTCTTCGCAGGGGAGGACACCCCGGTGGGCTACCGCGAGGCATGCCGCGTGTACATCGACGGCAGTCAGCGCCTGGACTTCGTCAACGACCTGTCCGAAGACCTCGCCGACGGGCGGCTGAACCTGGTGCGGGAGACTCTCGACGCACACGGTGTCAGCCGCGTCGACCTGGAGAAGGCCAGGGACACCTCCGGGACCCGGAGCCTGGTGGCGCACGTGCTCGGCCAGGCCCACCAGTCCCTGTCCGGCAGCCGGAGCCTGGTCGGCCTCGCGCCACCCGAGGGCCGCCCGCTGTTCCGCGCCATGATCGAGATCGAGCAGCTCACGGCCACGGCGGCCGCCGCCAAGGGTCCCGGCGTCCTCCGCGCCCCCGCCCGGCCTCCGCTGCCGGCCACCGCCCGGGTGCTGCTCCGGGAGCGCCGCCACGCCCGTCGGCCGCGCTGAACGTGGCACATCCGCGCGTCAGCGCGGAACGGTGTCCGCGTCCGGGGTGGCCGTCGAATAGAAGACGGACTTCTGCTGCTTGGTGCGGTGTGCTTGGCCCTTGGCGACGAGTGATTCGAGGGTGCTGCGCACCACCGTGGGCTTGATGTCGCGTCCCGGAAGAGCCTGGGTGAGAGTGGCGGTGATCTCGGCCGCGGAGCGGGGCTCGCCATGCTGGGTGAGGTCACCGCGCACGAGCTCCCGGAGCGTGGGCGCGCCCGCTTCGCGCCCTGGCTTGCGGCTCGGGCGGCTGCCGGCTGACTCCGTGCTCTTCCGATGTCCGCTGGTCGCGCCGGCCTTCTTCCGGGGCTTGCGGGTGGCAGGCGGCGCCGCGGACTCCCGCGTGGCGGAGGGACCATTCCCGGAGACGCTGACGCCACCGTTCTGCGGTGTGCCACCGACGGCGTCGTCACCAAGGGTCTCTCGCATGCTGAGCAGGAGCGCCCGGTTGTCTTCCAGCACCGCCAACTGCTCCTGCAGTGAGGCGATTTCGGAGCTGAGGCGCTCGTGCTCGGCGGAGTTGCGTTCCAGATCGGCGGCGACCTGGGCCGCGTACTGGGATTTCAGGCTGGTGTTATCGGCAGGAGTGTCCACTACAAGCTCCCTCATCTGGGCGCACACCACGTTGGTGCTGGATGGTACATCCGTGTGATTGCCACGTGGAGGCCGATCCCGCCGTTGAGCTGGTGCGGTGGCCGCGGCCACCGCACCAGGGGGTGCACACACGGTCGGCAGCTCGGTGGCCACGTTCCGACGGCCGGACAGTCCTTGCCCCGCTTAGCCGGACACTCGTAAGGTGACGTGTGTCAGGTTGCCATCAACTCCGCAGCAAGGAAGGCGAGATGACGACCACCGCATCCGAGGCCGCGTTCACCGGCGAAGCGCCGTTCTTCCCCGCCCCGCGCACCTGCCCGTTCAGCGCACCTCCGCAGCACACCGCGTTCCGGGAAGCCGGCGGTCTGCACAAGGTCACCATCTGGGACGGCTCCACGCATTGGCTGGCCACCCGGCACGCGGACATCCGTGCCGTCCTCTCCAGCCCGTCCTTCAGCGCCGATGTGCGCAACCCCGACTTCCCGCTGGTCCACTCCAACCAGCCCGAACACGAGGGCGGTCTGTTCCTGCGGCTGGACGACCCCGAGCACGCCAGGCTCCGGCAGATGCTCACCAAGGAGTTCAGCGTCAGGCGCACGCAGGCGATGCGCGAGAACCTGCTGCGGATCACGGACGAGTTGATCGACGCGATGCTCGCCAAGGGCGGCCCGGCCGACTTCATCCGGGACTTCGCACTGCCCCTGCCCTCCCGGGCCATCTGCCTCATCCTCGGCGTCCCCTACGAGGACCACGACCTCTTCGAGTGGCACGCCAACGCCGGGACGGACCTGGACGTCAGCCACGAGGAGCGGGCCCGTGCACAGCGGGAGGCGTTCGCATACTACGAGGCCCTCGTCGAGCGCAAACGCCGAGAGCCCTCCGACGACATGATCAGCCGGCTGCTGGCCCACCACACCGGCCCGGACGGGTTCGCGCCCGAGATGATGCCCGTCCTGGTCGGAATCCTGGTCGGCGCCGGACACGAGACCACCGCCAATATGCTGAGCCTGGGCACGGTGGCGCTCCTGGTCAACCCGGATCAGCGCGACCGGCTGCGGGCCCACCCCGAGTTGGCCCCGAGCGCCGCGGAGGAGATGCTGCGCTACTGGAGCATCGTCTCCACCGATCCGCGGCGGGTGGCCCTCGAAGACGTCGAGGTGGGCGGGCAGCTTGTCCGCAGGGGCGAGGGAGTCATCGTCTCGCTGATCGCGGGAAACCGGGACCCCCGCGCCTTCGGCGCCGACGAGGGCGAGTGTCCCGCGGACACGCTCGACATCGCGCGCAACGCCCGTCGCCACGTGGCGTTCGGGTTCGGCTCCCACCAGTGCCTGGGCCAGAACCTGGCCCGGGTGGAGATGCAAGTGGCCTGGCCGCGGCTCTTCGAACGCATCCCCGGGCTGCGGCTCGCCATCGCCCAGGACGAGCTGCCGTTCAAGAAGAACTCCATCGTCTACGGCCTCAACTCCCTTCCGGTCACCTGGTGAGCCGGGCGGAACCCTGACGACAGAAGGACTGCCCCTCGAGGTGTCGCAGAATGAGGTGCATGAACGAGGACACCGCCACCGACACCACACGCCGGCGCAATCCCCGCGGCCAGGGGGACCGGCTCCGCGCGGAGATTCTGGCCGCCGTGGCACGGCTCCTTGACGAGAAGCTCACGCAGAACCCACTGCCGGTGTCCCTCCGGGAGGTCGCACGCGAAGTCGGCATCGCCGCCCAGAGCATGTATCTGCACTTCGCCGACAAGGACCAGCTCGCCCGCGCCGTCGCCGAGGACGGCTACCAACGTGTCGTCGCGGCCATGCGCGACGCCGATGGCCAGGCGGCCGCCCACGGTGCCGACGCAGGCGAACGCCTCCGCGCCCAGGCGAACGCCTTCTGCGCCTTCGCCCGCGCCGAGCGCGGTGTCATCCGCCTGATGTTCGGTCATAACTCGTCCAGCTTCGGCGAGCCCGGCCGGACCCACCCGGCCCGCCTGCTGTGGCGGCAGTGGCTGGACGCCATCCACGCCTGTGAGGAGGAAGGGCTGCGCTGGCCCGACGGCGCCGAGCAGACCGCGATCCTCCTGTGGTCCGCCCTCTTCGGCCGCTTCGCCCTGTGGACCTCCACGTTCGGGCGCCACGACGCACAGGAACTCACCACCTTCGTCGACCGCACCGTCGACACTCTGCTGCGCGACGCACATCGGTGACGGCGTCTCAGGGCCTGCCGTCGGATGCGCCGCATGCGGCAGACTGCGTGCGGCATCATGATCACTCGCCGCCCCGTACCGGCGCGGTGACCGGCCGCTCCACCCGGCGAAGCATCTGAAAGGACCACCGATGACCTTGGACGCAGGACCGATACGCTCCGGCGCGCACGCGACGGCAGACGCGGTGGCGGACGGCCTCCCGGCCACGATGCGCGCGGCGCGGTTCGACGCGGCGGCGGGCACGCTCACGGTCGAGGATGTGCCCGTGCCCCGGCCGGGAGCGGGCGAGGTCGTGGTCAAGGTGGCCGCGTGCGGCATCTGCCAGTCGGACCTGAGCCAGCTCGACGGCCATATCGCGCCCCGGCTGCCGGTGGTCACCCCGGGGCATGAGGCGTCGGGCGTGGTGGCGGCGGTCGGCGATGGCGCCGGGCACTGGAGCGCGGGCGACCGGGTGGTCCTGGGCGCGGGAAAGGCGTGCGGCACGTGTCCCGCCTGCCGGTTCGGCGGTGGTACGAACACCTGTGAGGACCTCCAGGTCATGGCCTTCCACTACGACGGGGCCTGGGCCGAGTACGTACTGACCGACGCCACCACGCTCATCGCCGTGCCCGACTCCGTACCGCTGGAACACGCCGCCGTGCTCGCCGACGCCGTGTCCACCCCGTACGGCGCCATCGACACCGCCCAGCTGCGGTCCGCCGAATCCGTGGGCATCTGGGGGCTGGGAGGCCTGGGCACCCACCTTGTGCAGCTGACCCGCATCTGCGGCGCCTCCCCGATCGTCGCCCTCGATCCCCTGCCCGCCGCACGCGAGCGCGCCCTCGCCCTGGGCGCCGACTTCGCGCTCGACCCGACGGACGATGGCACCCGGGCCAGGCTGAAGGAGATCACGGCGGGCAAGGGCCTGGACGTCGCCTTCGACTGCGTCGGGCGCACGCCCTCCTTCACCCAGGCAGAGCGTGCCCTCGGCCATCGGGGCCGCCTGGTGCTCGTCGGCATCTCTCCCGACCCGCTGTCCGTGGGCCCCGAACTCCACTTCGTGCGCAACCGCCACACCGTGATCGGGCACACCGGGTATCGCATGGAGCATCTGGAGGACCTGGTCGAGCTGACCGCCCGGGGCCGTCTGGACATCTCCGGGTCGGTCAGCGCGGTGCTGCCACTGGAGGACGTGAACGAGGCCATCCGCCGGCTGCGCGACCGGGAGGGCAACCCGATCCGCATCCTGCTGCGGCCCTGAGGCGGGTCTGCTGTCGGCGAAGGCCGCCCTGCCGGTGGCGGCCTGTCGCCTAGCCTCCGGGTATGGCTGATCATTGTTCGGTGGAGCCGGCAGGGATCCGGCTGGCCTATCAGGTGTCGGGCCCGCCGGACGCTCCGCCGCTGGTGCTGTTGCACGCCCTGGGGGAGGACGCCACCGACTGGGACGTGGTGGCGTCCGTCCTCGCCCGGAGCCGGCGGGTCTACGCCCTCGACCTTCGTGGCCACGGCCGAAGTGACTGGCCGGGGGACTACTCCCTCGAACTCATGCGGGCCGATGTGCTCGCCGTGCTGGACGAGCTGGCACTCGGCCAAGTGGAGCTGGTCGGCCACTCGATGGGTGGGATCGTGGCCTACCTGATCGCGTCGGACCAGCCGCGGCGGGTGGCCCGGCTCGTCCTGGAGGATGTCGGGGCTCCGCGTCCCCGGCGGCCGACCACTCCGGCCAAGCCGGAGGGCGAGCTCACCTTCGACTGGGAGATGGTGCTCGCCATCAGGAAGCAGATCGACACGCCGGACCCGGTGTGGTGGGAGCGGCTTGCCGGGATCACCGCCGATACTCTGGTGGTGGGCGGCGGCCCCGGTAGCCATGTGCCTCAGGACGGCGTCGCCGAGCTGGCCCACCGCATCCCCGGCGGACGCATGGTCACCATCCCGGTCGGGCACCTGATCCACAGCGCGGACCCACAGGCGTTCACGGAGGCGGTTTCGAGGTTTCTGGAGCTGTAGAGGGGTATCCGCCCTGCCCCAACGCTGGAGGTCCCGCTCAGGTCCCGCTCAGGCCCCGCTCTCCCCGGCGGTCCGATCGACCCGTTCGCGTACCCAGGTCAGGAACGTTCGCACCTCGGCGGCGGGCAGGGGGACCGCGGATGAGCGGGGTCGCTCGAAGCTGCGCACCGCGGCCTCGACGAGCGGCCGGAAGTCCTCCTCGGCCAGGGCGACTTCCCGCGCCGCCCCGCGCTTGGCCATCCAGCGCCCCGTACGGCAGAACACCACCGCGCGGCAGCCGTTGAGCACACGGTTGTCCGCGAGGTGACCTTCGCCATCGCCGTGCTCACGGACGGAGGCGCGGATCGCGGCCAGCACGTCCGGGCGCTCCGGCGCGGCGATCACCTCCCGGGCGGGGCGGCCGAACAGCGAGAGCCCGGTCCGATGGGCGACGGAGCGGTCGATGACGTACCAGAACGCCGGGGACCGCGCCGCGTCGAAGTCGGCGCGGTTCGGCAGCAGCGGGCCGGTGTTGAGGTCCAGCAGGTACCCGGCCGCGGCGGAGGGGCGGCTGAGGAAATCCGTTCCGTAGACCACCAGTTCCAGGCCCGCCGCCGGGCAGGGGAGATGGGGGTGGGCGAGGGCGCCGGCCAGGTCGTGCAGGGCCGGTCCGGGCAGCGACGGCTCCACGGCGACCGTCACATCGACGTCGCTGCGCCCGTGCCGATAGTCCCGCAGTGCCAGGGAACCGACCGCGAAGACACTCACCAGATGAGGCCCGCACACCGTGCGGATGCGCCGGACGAGTTCCACCAGGTAGGGCCGCAGTTCGGTGGGGAGGGACGGCGGATCTTCGCGAGGGTGGGCCACATGTCCAGTATCCACAGCGTGATCCGGGCCGCCGGTCCCCCCTGTGCACCTCATCCGTCCCTTATTGTGCCTTTTGTCGTAGAGCCTTCGTGGGCGGGACGGAGTCGGGGACGTGGCGTTCGCGGAGTCGGCGAGTGGTGGCGAGCCCGCGTCCTCTCCTGAACCCGGCCCCGTGTCCGGCGTGCGGTACTGGGTTCCGCTGCTGGCCGTGTGCGCCGGGTACTTCATGGTGATCCTGGACGTGACGGTCATCAATGTGGCCGTGCCGGTGATCGGCCGTGAGCTGTCGGCTTCGCTCACCGGCATCCAGTGGATCACCGACGGGTACACCCTGGTCTTCGCCGGGTTCCTGTTGAGCGGCGGTGCGCTGGGGGACAGGCTGGGAAACCGCCGGATCTTCTGCACCGGCGTGGCGGTGTTCACCGTGTCCTCGGCCGCGTGCGCCTTCGCGCCGAGCACCCCCGTCCTGATCGCCGCCCGGGTGGTGGAGGGCCTCGGCGCGGCGCTGATCGTGCCCGGCTCGCTGGCCCTTCTCCAGCAGGCGTATCCGGCTCCGGCCGCCCGCTCGCGGGCCTTCGGGGTCTGGGGATCCACCGCGGGCATCGCGGCCTCGGCGGGGCCGCTGCTGGGCGGGCTGCTGGTGTCCACCGTGGGCTGGCGGTGGGTGTTCCTCATCAACCTGCCCGTCGGCGTCGCCTGCCTGGTGCTGACGCTGCGCCAGGTGGCACCCTCCGACCGGCTCACCGGCCGGGCCCTGGACTGGCCGGCGCAGTGCGCGGTGGTGGCGGCAGTGGCCTCGCTGACCGCAGCGCTCAACGAGGCCGGCCGGCGTGGGTGGACCGATCCGGCCGTCCTCGCCGGGATGGGCCTGTCCGTACTGGCCACGATGGCGTTCCTGGTGCGCGAGCGGCTGGCCCGCTCGCCCGCCGTGCCGCCGAGCCTGCTGCGCTCGCGTGCGCTGGGTGGCGGAGCCGTCATCGGCCTGCTGTTCAATTTCGGCTTCTACGGCATGGTGTTCACCGCCAGCCTGGACTTCCAGCACCAGCGCGGCTACAGCGCCCTCGTCACCGGCCTGGCGCTGTTCCCCGCGGTGGCGATGACCATGTTCGCCTCCGTGCTGTCCGGGCGGCTGGCCCGCACGACCGGCGACCGTCCGCTGGTGTTCAGCGGCATGCTGCTGGCGGGCCTTGGGCTGGTGGGCTGGGTCGCGGCGGGAGTCGATCCTCCTTACCCGCTGCTGGTGGCCCCGATGATGGCGGCGGGGTTCGGCACCTCCTTCGCGCTCACCGGCTCCGCCTCCACCGTCATGGGCGCCGCCCCCGCGGCGTACTCAGGGACCGCCTCCGCGCTGTTCAACACCACCCGCCAACTCGGAAGCGCCATCGGCGTGGCGCTCGGTGGCACCCTGCTGGCCACCGCTGCCGACTACGGCGAGGGGCTGCGCACCAGCATGGCCATCGGTGCGCTCGCCTACCTGGCCGCCGCGGGTCTCGCATGGTTCTGCGTACCGCCCAAAACCCGAGGGCGAAACGGCTGATACGGAGGCTCGCACCTCCCGCTGAGCGGTGGCCGACCCTATTACGGAACGTCGCGCGTATGGCTGCCCGTCGTCGCGGATCCGTTGCACTCTGATAAAGGTGAGTGACCATTCGTGGTCGCCGTTTCGGACCGTCTCGGGGCCCATTATCTCGACCTGGCATTCAGCCGAGCGAAACCGTTGTTTCGCTGCCTCGGCGGCTTCTGTCTCTGTCGTAGACAGGATGCGCGCGTCCGCGTACGCGTCGATGGCCGGCCGCCGCCCCGGGCACCCGTCCGCTGCCGAGGGGTGCGGTGACCGAGGCGGGTGTGGTCGCTCCGTTCCGTGATCGGCGTGCTCACCTGCGGGAACGCCATGGCGGATCGCCGGCCTCGATGACGGCTCCCCCGGCCTGCCGGGCATCGGCTTGTCTCTGCCACCGGAATCAGGTCATCGCGGCGGCACGGTCATGGGCCGTGGGCGGCCGCCGAAAAGCCGCCGTTCAGGTGGTCGTTCGGCGGTGTCGCCGGTAAACATGATCTCGCCTCATGGGTCGGCTGATTGGCCGAATGTCGAAATGGTGGATGTGTCGGACGGGCCGGACCGGGCGGGCCGCGGTGCGCGACCGACGCCGACCGTGCGACCGGCCCCGGTCACGTCGGATTGTCACGGCATGCCGACTGCACGGTTGAATCATGCACTAATGTCCGAAAGTAAATTGGGATCAAACGGCCATAAGCCGACAGTACTTGCGGCGGGGCGGCCGGGATTAGCATGCGTCCTCGCGCGGCGGCAAGGGCGCCGCTGGGCGATTGGCTAAATTGAAATGCATGATCGATTTAGGCTGAAACTAGCTGCCTGAACATCATTGCCGCTCCGGAAGAGGCCCGGATACCGTAAATGCGGGCCCCGAACGACGCGAAATGCGCAGGGAAACCAATTTCTGCCCGGGGTCCATTTCGCTGGACCCACCACTCCGGTATAGCGCAGTAACTGAACGTATTGCCGAGGGCTTTGTCGCGCCGTCATGGCGTTTCGGAGCCCGGTCGGCGGATGAGGCCTCGCCGGAGGCCGGGACCGAAATGAGGGTGATGCACAGGTGGATGCTGTCTTCGTCATGCCCGGAACTGTGGCCGCTCCGCGCGGGGGCGTCCTTCGCGATCTCCACGACCGTTACGAGACCGTCCGTGACGCGCTGTCCCGCATCGACAAGGCAGCCGCGGGCCTGGGACTGCCCGACATCAGCGCCAGGCTGATCGAGGACAACGGCACGAGCGACCGGCGCGGCCCCGAGGTCCAGTATCTGGAGATCTTCGCCGTCAGCCTCGCGACGCACCACATGCTGGTGGCCGAAGGCGTGGAGCCCATCGCGATCGTCGGACAGAGCATCGGGGAGCTGTGGGCCCTCGCCGCCGCGGGCCACCTGCCGGTGGAGGACGCCGCGCGCCTGGCCGTCGCCCGGTCCCAGGCGCTGACCCGGCAGAGCTGGCGGGGGAAGATGCTCGCGGTCGGTGTGGACGGTCGCCGGGCGGAGTCGCTCGCCGGGCTGGTCGACCATCCCCATCTCGTGCTGGCCTGCGAGAACGCCCCTCGGCAGAGCGTCATCAGCGGGCCCGAGGAACTGATCCGGCCTGTGGAGCGGGTGGCCGACGCACTCGGCTGGCCGAGCCTTCCCCTGGACGTCCCGCACCCGACGCACACTCCGGCGATGGCACAGGCCGCGCGGGATCTCCGGACGACCGCGCCGAGGGTCGCGTACGGTTCCGGACGCTGGCGGGTGCGCTCACCCTGGCTGGGGCGCGACGTCGGCGACGACGACCCGGTCGACCTGGTCGCCGGCGCGCTCACCGCCCGGGTCCGGATGCTGCAGACGGTCCGCGAGCTGCACGCGGCCGGTGCCGACGTCTTCGTCGAGTGTGGGGAGTGGCCCGTCGTCACCAAGTTCGTCGAGTCGTCGGTCCCGGGTGTGCGGTGTGCCGTACCGCTCAGCGAGAGCGATCCGGTCGGTGCCGTCCGGGCGTTGGCCGCGGACTCCACGGCGATCGGCGCGTTCTCCTCGCGCCCCCCAGCGCGGCTGAGTGAGAGGCTCCTGCCCTCCGCGCGGGTGAGCGCGCCCGAGCCGGCCGGCCCGCCTTCGGCCGTCGCCGTCGCCGTCGTCGAGGCGCCGGCCCGGGTCGCCGCGCCCGTGCCCGCCGCCCCGGCCGCCTACCCGGAGCCCGCCACCCCAGTCATCCCTGCCGCTCCGCCCACTCCGGCCGCCGCGGTCATCGCCGCGGCTCCGCCCATCCCGGCCGATCCCGTCATCTCCTACGCTCCGCCCGCTCAGGCAGCCGCCCAGGCTCCGGCCGTGCCTGTCACCCCGGCCGCTCCGGTGGACGCGGTCGCCCCGCCGTCCGCCGGGCTGGACTACGAAACGGTGCTGGCCGAGCTGCGCACGCTCTACGGTGACTTCCTGGGCTACCCGCCGGACCTGCTCGGCGAGGACGACGGTCTGGAGTCCGAGCTGGGCGTGGAGTCCCTCAAGCAGGTCACCCTGCTCGGCCGGGTCTCCGAGCGGTACGACCTGCCCGATCTGAGGTCGAACTCCTCGCTGCTGACCGCCGGTACGCTGCGCCGGATCGCCGAGGGCGTCGTCCAGGGCCGGGCGGAGGCCGCCGGGTGACGGACGACAGCCTGCGGGGCAAGGTCGCCCTCGTGACGGGCGCCGCGAAGAGCCTCGGCGCGGACATCGTGCGACGCCTGGCGCGGGGCGGCGCCCATGTGATCGTGAACTACTTCCACTCGGTCGACCAGGCGAAGCTGCTCCAGGAGGAACTGGAACTGGCCGGCCACAGCTGCGAGTTCATCCGCGCCTCGGTGGCCAAGACCAGCGAGATCGACCGGATGTTCGATCTGGTCCAGGAGCGCCACGGTGGCCTGGACATCCTGATCAACAACGCCGCGGGCGGGGCGTTCCTGCCCCTGTTCGACATCGACGACACCTACTGGCAGCGGGCGTGGTCCACCAACGTGATGGCGGCCTACCACTGTTCGCGCCGGGCGGCCGAGCTGATGGCCGGACGCGAGGGCGCGAGCATCCTGTGCCTGTCCAGCGTCGGGGCGCACCAGCCGGTTCCGGGCTACGGTCCCGGTGGTGTCACCAAGGCCGCCCTGGAGTCGCTGGTCCGCTATCTCGCACTGGAACTGGTCGGCCAGGGCATCCGGGTCAACACCGTGCTGCTGGGCTCCGTCGCCAGCGAGATCGTGGTGAACCTCGACGGTCCGGCGACGTTCGGCGGCACGGCCGTGGCCGACGAACTGATGAACCGCACCCTCTCGACGCCGGAGGCGGCCCGGTTGATCGTGCACCTCCTCCACGAGGACGCCGGTTTCATCACCGGGCAGACCCTCGTCGCCGACGGTGGTATCAGCATCGGCGGGATGCAGGGCCTGCGACTGCACAGCAGGCTGGCCGACCAGGTGAGCAAGCCCGCCCGCCGACCGGTTGTGCCGGCGTCGGCGCCGACACCCCCCGCGCCGTCGGCGTCCGTACCGGCCCCCGCGCCTTCCGCGAGCGCGCCTTCCGCATCCGCACCCGCCCCCGCGCCGTCAGCCCCCGCTCCATCCGCGACCGCCCCCGTACCCCCACCGCCCCCAACACCCCGACCACCGGTGACCTCGGTGTCGGCCGCGGTGCCTGACGAAGTGCCGGACGCGGCGTCGGCCGAGGTGCCGGACCGGTCGCCGGAGGCGGACCCCGGTGCCGTCGCGGTCGTCGGACTCGGCCTGGCACTGCCCGGGGCCAACAACACCGCGGAGTTCTGGGACCGGCTGCGGGAGGGTGTCCTGCTCTCCAGCGAGCCGTCCGCCTTCGACCTGAAGCACTTCTGGGCTCCCACCCGCGAGGAGACCGACGCCTTCTACGTCCGCGAGGCCGGATACCTCCACGACTTCGTGCCGGACCCCGCCTCGATCACCGAACCGGACGGGAACATCGGACACCCCGGCTGGCCGCGGACCACCCGCTGGCTGCGGCACTGCGCCGTCCAGGCGCTGGCGGGGGTGCGCCGGCGTCCGACGGACCGCTGGCTCACCGCGACCACCGGCATCCACGACCAGACCGGGCTCGGCCCCCAGGGCATCGTCCTCGGCGACGAGTACAAGCGCATGGTGCGCGATGCGATCCCCGCCGACCGGGACGGCGACTGGCTGGCGGAGCTCGCCGACCACGCGATCAGCGCGCAGTACGGCGGTGACGGCGGCGACCCGCAGTCCTACCTGCCCGCGTCCGTCGTCCGCAACGCGCTGCGCGGGCTGATCCCCGGTGACACACAGCACCTCACCCTCGACGCGGCCTGTGCCAGCGGACTCTTCGCCCTGGACGCGGCGGTCAAGGCGCTGCGCGAGGGCTCCTGCGACGTGGCGCTGGCCGGTGGCACCTCGGTGATCGAGCCGATCGGGTTCACGCTGTTCTGCCGGGCCCAGGGCATCTCGATGAGTGGCCGGGTACGGCCGTTCGACCGGGCGGCCGACGGGACCCTGATCGGCGAGGGCGCGGTCGCGCTCGTCCTGAAGCCGTACGCGCGGGCCGTCGAGGACGGCGACCGGGTGCTCGGTGTCATCCGGGGCACCGGACTCGCCGCCGACGGGCGGGGCAAGGGCATCCACGCCCCGGCCACGCGCGGGCAGGAACTGGCGATCGCCCGTGCCTGGGCCGACGCGGGCGTCGAGGCCGACGACGTGGACTGGGTGGTGGCGCACGGCACCGGAACGCCGGTCGGCGACGAGATCGAACTCCGCTCGTTGCTGTCCCGGCTCGGGCCCGGTGAGCGGACGTGTCTGCTGACGTCGAACAAGCAGGTCTTCGGGCACACCGGGGTACTGGCGGGCCTGGTCTCGGTCGCACACGCGCTGGTCGCCCTCGAACGCGGAGCGGTGCCCGGCCAGCCCGTGGTCACCGATCCGCATCCGTTGCTGGGCGACGGCGAGCGGCTGACCGTGCCGGTCAAGGACGCCCCCTGGCCGGCCGACCGGGCGCGACCGCGCGTCGTCGGGGTGTCGTCGTTCGGCCTCGGCGGGGCGGACGCGCACGTGGTCATCTCCGACCACGCCCCACGGTCCGTCCCCGCGCGGAGGCCAGGCGTCGATGTGCGCGACGACAGGGAGGACCTGGTCGTCGTCGGCTGGAACACCCACCTTCCCGGCCTGGAGCCCGACCAGGTGCCCGCCTGGCTCCGTGGCGACGGGCCGCTCCCGGAGCCCGGTTTCGGCACGCCGTACCCCCTGCCCTCGCCGCGTGACGTGCGCATCCCGCCGCTGACGATGCGGCACATGGACGCCGCCCACCTGATGGTGCTCCAGGCGCTCGGCCCCTTGCTGGAACAGCTCGGCGAGCCGGGCACGAGCCTGCGGCCCACCACGGCGATCGTGATGGGCTCGACGCTGCCGACCACGCACAACACCCAGGCGGCGCTGCGGGTGCACGCCGCCGAGTGCGCCACCGCGTTCGACCTGCTGCCCGACCCGGCGCAGGCCGAGGTGCTCAAGGAGTACCTGGCGAAGGGCATGGCGGAGGCCAAGGGAGTGATCCCCGGCGATCTGAACGAGGACGACTTCACCGGTGCGGTCTCCTGCATCCTGTCGGGCCGGGCCGCCAACTACTACGACTTCCAGGGCCTGGGGACCAGCGTCTACTCCCAGCGGGACTCCGCGCACACGGCCGTCGACCTGGCCCTGCGCCAACTCCGGCACCGGGCCTGCGACCTCGCCCTGGTCGGCGCGGTGTGTCTGCGGCCGATCAGCGGCTGGGACCGGCACCTGGCCCACCTGGTGCCCGAGGGCCGGTCCATCGCGGAGGGCGCCGCGGTCCTGGCGGTCACCCGGCGCTCGACCGCGCTGGAGCACGGACTTCCCGTGCTGGGCACGCTCTCCGCCGAGGTCGCCGTCGCCGACCCCCGGCACCCGGCCACGCCCTCGCACGCCCTTCCCGTACTGGCCGGCACCGGACACACCTATCTCTCCCTGGACGCCCTGCTGACGGTTCTCAAGGCCGTCGTCACGGAGACGGACACCGTGGTCCGGCCCGCCGCCACCGGCTCGCCGCTGATCCGGTTCACCCCGCCCGCGGGCCCGCGGAACGCGCTCACCGGCTCGCAACAGGCCGAACCCGAACGCGCCGACCCAGAGCACATCGGGTCCGCGCACACCGGCCCAGCCCCCGTCCAGCCGGAACACGCCGGATCGGAGCAGGAGAGGTCGGAGCAGGACGGGGCGGAGCACACCGAGGAGTTCACCGGCCGCCGTCAGACCTTCCGGCTCGTGCCGACCGACCCGCCGCCGGCCGAGCCCACCACGCCGTCGATCCCGCCGGGCACCGTGGTCATCACCGACGCCCCGGACCTCGCCGCCGTGGTCACCGGCCCGGACACCGCCGTCTGGTCACCGCGGCCGGACGTCGCGGGCACCGCCCATGTGCCGCCCGAGGACGCGCCCGGCGCGCTGACCGGCCTGCCGTTCGTCCCGCGCCACATCCGGGTGCTGTCCCGGCTGCCCGTCGACGACGACGGGTGCGAGGAGGCCGAGGCCACCCGGGTGGAGGACCTCCAGGACCTCGCCTTCACCACGCTCCAGGCGGCGCTGCCCGCGCTGCGCTCCGGCGGCTCGCTCGCCGCGCTGCTGCTCGGAGAGGTGCCGGACGATCTGCCGCCCCCGTTGAGCGGACTGTTCACCGGTCTCGTCCGCTCCGTACGGGCCGAGGTGCCGCAGTGCGGCGGACTGACCCTGATCAGCGACGCGGTGGACGCGGCTACCGCGCTGGACCAGTTGGCGCGGGCGGGCGCCGCCCAGGTGCCGACCCATACGCTCGCCTGCCGCGGGGACGACTGGCTGGCCCTGGCCGTGGCCGACGATCCCGTGTCCCCGTCCGACGGCGCCCCGCTGCCCTCCGGCGCGGTCGTGGTCGCCTTCGGCGGCGCCCGGGGGATCACTCCCGAACTGCTGCACGAGGTGGCCCGCGGCACCGACCGGCCGTATGTGTATGTCATCGGCCGCACCCCGCTGCCGGACACCGACGACTCGCTGCCGTCGCAGGCCGAGTTCATGGCCGCCGAGCGCCGACGGCGTCCCGAAGCCTCCGTGCGCGAGCTGCGCGTCGCCTACGAGAAGGCCGAGGCGCGCCTGGAGGTGCGCCGTACGGTGCGACGGCTGGCGGAGCTGTGCGGCCAGGACCGGGTCCACCACCGCGTGTGCGACGTCCTCGACGCCGAGCGCACCACCGCCGTCCTCGGCGAGATCCTCGACCGGCACGGACGGATCGACCTGCTCATCAACACCGTCCTCGACCTGCGCTCGCGTGCGCTGCACGCCAAGACCCTCACGGACTTCCGGGCCGTGCGGGCCACCAAGGCCACCGGCTACCGCAATCTGAAGCGGGCCCTGGCCGGGCGCACGCCCCGGATCTGGTGCAACTTCAGCACGCTGGCGACGCTCGCCCCCGCGCCCGGCGACATCGACTACTGCGCCGTCAACGAGTACCTGGCGTACGCGAGCGCCAGGGCACGGCGGCACGGGCCGGCGGGCGGCCATGAGATCGCGGTCCTGTGGAGCGGCTGGCGCGAGGTCGGCGTCGCCAGCAGCGTCACCATGCGCGAGACGCTCAAACGCAACAAGATGGACGCCTACATCAGCACCGCGCAGGGACGCGCGCAGTTCCTGTCCGCGGTGACCCGGCCGCCGACGAACGGAGTGGCGTTCTTCATCCGGGAGGAGGAACGCGTCCTGCTGGCCCGGCGCGGCATCAGCACCCACGGCTCCCGCGTCGAACCGCGGATCGAGGCCCCGGACGCGCCGGAACCGGCCCCGCCGGACCCGGAGCTGACCACACCGCTGCTCGACGGCGTGCTGTACCGGGGCGACCACTGGGCCGTGTTCACCAAGACCTGGGATCCGGGCACCCTCGCCGAGCGGGACGGGCGGTGGATGCGGCACCACCAGGTCAACGGTGAGTACACGCTCGCGGGCACGTTCACCCTGGAGGCGGCTGCCGCGGCGGCGGCCACCCTCTGTCCCGGACTGCGGGTCACCGGATTCCGCGGTCTCGTCTGCCGGTCGTCGATCACCGTCCGGCTCGCCGGGCCGCTGCGCACCGTCGCGGTGGAGGCCCGGGTGGTGAGCCGTACGGGCGACCGCGCCGAGGTGGCCGTGCGGATCACGGCACACCGGATCGGCAAGAACGGCAAGGTACTGCGCTTCAACGACCTGCTGTGCGAGACGCGGGTGCTGCTCGCGGACCGCTTCCCGGCGCTCGCCGGACCGCCCGACTTCTCGGGCCACGAACCCGAACCCGACTTCGCGATGCCGGTGTACTCCCCGGATCCGCCGATCTCGCTCACCGGACCGTTCGCCGGCACCGGTGACTACGCCCGCGGGCCGGACGGTAACAGCGCCAGGTTCCGTCTGGACCACGCCGCCTGGGCGCCGGTCCTGGCCGGGATGACCGTACCGGCGATCCTGCTGGACGCGATGGTGCACCTGTTGCTGCTGCCGCCGCGCGGTGACCTGCCACCGCTGGTCGGGCCGATGGCCGGGCTCGACGAGGTCGACCTGGGCGGGCCCGGCGACGACTGCCGGCTCAGCGCGCTGCATCCGGTCATCCGGCTGCACTGCGACTTCGCCACCGGGGAGCTGACCGCGCTGACCGGTGACGGGCAGGTGCTGGCCCGGATATCCGGGGTCAGCGCACACGCCCTGGACCACAGCGGAGAACTCGTCCGGCCCCGCGGCGACGCGCCACGACCGGTCCGTTCCTGACAGCCGGGTCCTGACAGCCGATTCGTGACAGCCGAGGAGACAGCAGTGTTGTGGCAGGACATCACGATCGCCGGGACCGGTTCCTGGATACCGCCGATCCGGCAGAAACACGAGCCGTGGGACAAGCCGGTGGACCACGGGCCGCCCACCCTGGTCGCGCTCAACGGATTCACCTCGGCCGCCGTCTCCACGGACAGCACGCCGTCGCAGATGGCCGCCCGCGCCGGCCTGAAGGCACTGCGCCACGCGAACGTCACCGGCGCCGACCTGAGCCTGCTGGTGCACGCCAACTTCCAGGACGAGGACCACTACGCGCCCTCCGCCTATCTGCTGCGGGTGCTCGGCGGACCGGACACCAACGCGATCGAGCTGGGCGCCGCCAGCGACGGCGGGGGAGCCGCGCTGGTCACCGCGGCCGAACACCTCACCGCCAAACCGGCCGCGAAGGCCGCGCTGGTGACCGCCGGTGTCCGGTTCCGGCCCGAACGGTGGGGCCACGTGTCGGAGATGGGGCATCTGGCCGGTGACTCCGGCGCCGCCGCCGTCCTCACCCGGGGGACGGGCTTCGCGCGGCTGATGGCGACCGATCAGGCCGCGCAGCCGCAACTGGAGGTGCTGACCCGGGCCCGGACGGCGCCCGACGGCAGCGGCCGGCCGCTCCTCGTCGAGGAGACCGGATTCATGCCGTACATCGACGCGCTGCGGCAGTCCACGCGCCGCTGTGTCGAGACCGTCCTCGAGGAGACCGGCGTCCGGCCGGAGGGCATCGCGCGTGTGCTGCCCATCGCGATCGGGTCGGAGGTGCTCGACCTGCTGCTCGGCGGTGCGCCGCTGGGCCTGCGGGCCGCCGACACCAGCTGGACCTTCGGCCGGCACCTCGGCCACTGCGGACCGTGCGACGTCCTGCTCGCCCTCGACCGGGAGTTCCGCTCCGGCACGCTGCGGGCCGGGGAACGGGTCCTCGTCGTGAGTTTCGGGCTCGGCTTCCGCTGGACCACCGCGCTGCTGGAGATCACCCGCGACCCCGTCACCGCGGTGCCGGCCGGCCACTCAACGAAGAAGTGAGGTTCCCCATGACAGACACGAGTACGGCCTCCGCCGGATCGGTGCCGCTCGCCCCGCGGGCGTGGCCGCTGCTGGGCCACGCGCTGCCGCTGCTCCGTTACCCGCTGGCGTTCATCATGTCGCTGTCCGGATACCGCGAGATGGTCCGCGTCCGGCTCGGCCCGAGCTCCGCCGTGATGATCTGCGACCCCGACCTGACCCGGCAGGTGTTCCTCAACGACCGGACCTTCGACAAGGGCGGCCCGATCTACGACCGGATCCGCGAGGTGATCGGCGACGGCCTGTCCACCTGCGCCTACCCCCTGCACCGGCGGCAGCGCCGGCTGTGCCAGCCCTCGTTCCACCCGACCCGCCTCGCCGGGTACGGCGCGGTCTTCGCGCGGGCGGCCACGAACAAGGCGGGCTCCTGGCGGGACGGCGACGTCCTCGACGTCACCCAGGAGATGATGACGCTCACGACGCGGGCCACCATGGAGACGATGTTCAGCGGCGCGCTGCCGGCCGAGACCATGCAACGGTGCCTGGCCGACACCGCCGTGATCGTGAGCGCGTTCTTCCGCCGGATGATGACGCCGGCGCTGCTGCGGCGGCTGCCGACCCGGCAGAAGCGGCGCTACGACGACGCCCGCACCCGGCTGGCCGCCACCATCGCGGAGATCATCGCCGAGCGGCGGGCCGATCCGACCGACCACGCCGATCTGCTCTCCACGCTGGTCGCCGCGGTCGACGAGGAGAGCGAGGACGGCCGGCGTCAGCTGAACGACGCCGAACTCGCCGACGAGGCCCTCACGTTCTTCCTCGGCGGCATGGAGACCACGGCCATCACCCTGGCCTGGGCGCTGCACCTGCTCGCCACCAACCCGGACGTCCAGCACCGTCTGAAGGCCGAGACCGACCGGGTCCTGACGGGCGGGAAGCTCGACCCCGCGCATCTGCCCTCGCTCGGCCTGGCCTCCCGGGTGGTGACCGAGACGCTGCGGCTGTATCCGCCGGCCTGGATGATGACCCGTGTCGTCCGGGAGGACGCCGAACTGGGCGGCGTGCGGTTCAAGGGCGGCAGCACCATCGTGCTCAGCCCCTACCTTCTGCACCGCCGGGCCGACCTCTACGACGAGCCCGACCGGTTCGACCCGGACCGCTGGCTGGACGCCCAGCCCGACCGCCGGGCCACCTACATCCCGTTCGGCGCCGGTGCCCGCAAGTGCATCGGGGACCAGTTCGCCCTCACCGAGGCCATCCTGGCGCTGACCGCCATCGTCGACCGCTGGGAGCTGACCCCGGTCGGCGACCAGCCGTTCCAGCCCAAGGTGGAGACCAGCCTGAGCTCACGGGGACTGCGCCTGCGGCTCACCGAGCGGCGGTCCTCCGGCGCCGGCGACGCGGAGCGGAGCGCCGCCGCAGCGCTGTCCGCCTCCGTCCAGCCGCCCACCCAGCCGGGCGCCGCCGCCTGCCCGGTGAAGCACGGGAAGTGATCCCATGAGGCCTCATATCAAGCCGCTGGTGAAGCAGTTGCTCGGCTCCCGGGAGATCAGCCTGCACACCGCGGAGCCGGCCGACACCCTGCACGCTCCCTCGCGGCCCTACCCGAACGGGTGGTTCTGTCTGGCCTTCAGCGACGAGCTGCGGGCCGGGTCCCTCACCACCCGGCGGCTCGCGGGCGCCGAGGTCGTCCTCTACCGGACGGCCAAGGGCGTACTGCGGGCGGTCCGGCCCCAGTGCCCGCACCTCGGAGCCCATCTCGGCGTCGGCGGATCGGTCGAGGGCGAGGACATCGTCTGCCCCTTCCACCGGTTCGCCTTCGACCCGTCCGGTGCCTGTGTGCGCACGGGTTACGACCAGCCGCCGCCGAAGGCGTCGCTCACCCAGTACCCGGTGTGCGAGGCCAACGGCGGTGTCTACGTGTGGTGGCACGCCCTCGGCATGCCCCCGCAGTGGGACGTCCCGCTCTTCCCGATGGACGACCGGCAGCCGTTCAGCCACGCCACGTTCGACATCGCCGGTCATCCGCAGGACGTCATCGAGAACGCCTTCGACTGGGGCCATCTGCCGGCCCTGCACGGTCTGGAGGAGGTCGACATCGAGGGCCTGCCGGTGACGGGGGAACCGGTCAGCACGGTCACCGCGACCGCCCGGAACACGATGATGCGGGGGTTCCACCAGTCCTACACGCTCACGGTGATCGGGCTCGCCACCATCGCGGCACGGACGGTCCTGCCCGCGGGCGCGGGAAGCCTGTATGTGATGCTCCACGCGACCCCGACCGCCCCGGGCCGGATGCAGGTCCGCTTCGGCACCAAGCTGGAGCTGAACGGACTCCCGGGGGTGCCGGACTGGCTGGGGCGCCCGGCGGTGATGCCCGTGGCCCGGCTGCTCAGCGAAGTCCTGCAACGGGTGGGCAGTGTCGACACCGGCGCTGACCTGCTGATGTGGCACCACCAGGAGCACGTCGCCCACCCCCGGCTCGCCAAGGGCGACGGTCCGATCGGCCGGTACCGGCAGTGGGCGCAGCAGTTCTACACGGAACCCTCGGCCGATCTGGTCCCTCCGCGGCCCGAGCCCTCCGAGGTGAGCCGCTCGGAGGAGTGAGCGCGGGCGACAGGGCACGGGTGGGCGGTGTCGCCGGTCGACCTCGACCGGCGACGGCCGGACGACGGGGCCCCGGGGCGGATCGAAGGCGCTTCTACGAGCACGAGGGAGAAATGGGCATGGCCATGTCATCGGACCGGGCGGTTCCGGAGCCCCTGGGCGACCCCGGCGACATCGAGACGGAACTGCTGCACCACCTCGAACTGCGTACCGGGAAGACCTGGTCGGCCGACGCGGATGTCTTCGGCTCCGGCGGGCTGTCCTCGCTCTTCGCCATGGAGCTGGTGGTGCACCTGGAGCGGACGTACGGCATCGCCGTACGCGGCGCGGATCTCCAGATGGACAACTTCAGGACCGCGCGGAGCATGGCCGCGCTGGTCGGCCGCCTCCGCCGGCCGACCGTGGACGGCCCCGGCGCGTGACGCCGCCGCGGTGGCCCCCATGATCACCGGACTGGGTCGGCTGCCCGGGCGGCCGACCCGCGCACGTCATCGAACGCACCGTCGGTCGCGCAGTGAGCGGGACCGGTTCACATGATCCGCCGGACATGACCCAAGCCGCCCAGCCTGCCGGAGCATGTTCAGCCTCTGGCCACCACGCAGAAGGGATGCCCAGCCGGATCGGTGAGGACTCGCCAGCGATCTTCATTCGGCTGGTGATCCGGCTTGCCCGCGCCCAAATCCAGTAGCCAGGCCTCGGCCTTGTCCAGGTCGTCGACGTCGAAGTCCAGGTGGAACTGCTGGGGAACGATTTGGTCGGGCCAGCGGGGAGCCTGGTAGTCGTCGACCCGCTGGAAACCGATGAAGAGTCCGTCCTCACGGAGGAGTCCGGCAAAGTCGGCGTTGGACTTCGGATGCGTTTCGAGGCCGGTGGCCTGCTGATAGAACGCTGCCAGCACCAGGGGGTCGGCGCAGTCGAGTGTTATCGCGGACAACTTCATCAGCGGTGGCATGGCAGCTCCGGGCCGGTCGGTGACCTTCGCGATGTCACACACTAATGGGTCAGCCCTGCCCAACTCATGCGCCCGCGACCGAAGAACACCCCCGGTGCGCCCGCGACCGAAGAACACCTCCGCCAGGGCGTGCCGGCCGACACATCCGCACGGCCGTCGCTCGCGTTCAGGTGTCCATGGCCGGCAGCCCGGGCAACAGCTTCTCCAGCGTGATGGGGAAGTCGCGCACCCGCACACCGGTGGCGTTGAACACCGCGTTCGCCACCGCCGCACCAGACCCGCAGATGCCCAGCTCACCGATGCCCTTCGCGCCGAGGACGTTGGCCTTGTCGTCGTATCCGTCCAGGACGACCGCCTCGACGTCGGGGATGTCGGCGTTGACGGGGACCAGGTATTGCGCGAGGTCCCGGTTGACGAAGGCGCCGGAGCGTGGGTCGACGACGGCCTCTTCCTCGAGGGCGGCGCCGACGCCCCAGATCATGCCGCCGATCAGCTGCGAGCGGGCCGTCCTCGGGTTGAGCAGGCGGCCCACGGAGAACACGCCGAGCATCCGCCGCAGACGGATCTCGGCGGTGTCCGCGTCGACGCCCACTTCGGCGAAATGGGCTCCATAGGTGTGGATCGAGTAGTTGGTGTAGTTGGGCTCATCGCCCATGAAGCGCGTCTCGCCCTCCGCCGCCACACCGTCGGGGTGGTGGCGTGCGACCAGCTCGCTCAGCGGCTCCGACGCGCCACCGATGCGCACATCGCCGTCGGAGAACACCGCGTCCGCCGGGTCCAGGCCCCGCAGCGCGGAGCGCGCGTCGTCGTGCGCCTCGGCCAGCAGTTTCTCGCGCAGCGCCGCGCACGCCCGGTGCACCGCGGTGCTGGAGTTCGCGGCGCCCCACGAGCCACCGGATCCCCAGCTGGTGGGGTTGTCGGAACGCCCGAGCTCGATGCGCACCCGGTCGGCCGACAGGCCGAGCCCGGCGGCCGAGACCTGGGTGAGGATGGTGTACGTGCCGGTGCCGATGTCGGTCATGTCCGTCTGGACGACGGCGGTGCCGTCCGCCTCCAACCGCACCCGGGCCGCGGCCGGCCCTTGGAGATGCACCCGGATGGCGACGGCCATCCCGTAGCCGACCAGCCACCGTCCCTCGCGCCTGCTCGCAGGAGTGGTGGGGCGTTGCTCCCAGCCGAACCGGCTCGCGCCCTCACGCAGGCATTCGACCAGGTGCCGGTCGCTGTACGGCACGCCTCGCTCGGGGTCGAGGGTGGGCTCATTGCGGATCCGCAGCTCGACCGGGTCCATCCCGAGCGTATCGGCCAGCTCGTCCATCGCCGACTCGACCGCCAGCAGGCCCGGTTCCTCGCCCGGCGCGCGGACATCCGTCCCACGCGGCAGGTCGAGTGGCGTGAGCCGGTGACTGGTGAGCCGGTGGGGCGCGGCGTAGAGGCTGCGGCTGGTGGCGGCGGTCTGCTCGGCGTACTCCACGTCCGGGTTGGTGTGCATGGTGACGTCATGGGCGATCGCGGCCAGCCGCCCGTCGCGCTCCGCGCCCAGCCGGACCCGCTGGCTCGATGTGGAGCGCATGCCGATGAGCTGGAAGATCTGCTGCCGGGTCATCGCGACCTTGACCGGGTGGTCCAGCTCGCGGGCGGCGAGCGCCGCCAGGATCGTCTCGGAGTGGATGCCCAGCTTGGATCCGAACCCCCCGCCGACGAAGGGGGAGAAGACATGAATCCGTGCCGGGTCGATCCGCAGCGTATTGGCGATCGATGCCTGCGCCGCGTCGACGATCTGGGAGCTGACATAGACGATCAGGTCCTCGTCACGCGGCGCCACCAGGCACGCGTTCGGCTCGATGGGCATGGAGAACTCATACGGCGTCGTGTAGAGCTGGTCGATCTTGACCGCCGCGCCGGCGAATCCGGCATCGAAATCGCCCACTGACGTGTCCGTGGGCAGTCCGGCGTTGACCGTTTTCGGGACGTACGCCTCGCCTTCGTGCTCGGCGAAGGCGAACCGCCCCCGCCCGCCCGCGTACTCCACCTCGATGAGCTCGGCCGCCGCCCGGGCCTGCTCGAAGGTCTCGGCGACGACCAGCGCCACCGGCTCGCCGTAGTAGTGGACGTCCGGGCCGGTCAGCACCGGCTGGGCGCGCCAGTATTCGAACGGAATGGACTCATCGCGGATGCCCTGCTCGGGGGCGTTGAGATGCGTCATCACCATGCGCACTCCCGGTGCGCCTTCGGCGTCCTCGGTGTCGATCCCGATGATGCGGCCCTTGCCGATCGTCGCGCCGACGATGAACCCGTAGAGCGGTTGGCCGGCCTCCCAGTGCTCGTAGGCGTAGGCGGCCCGGCCGGCCACCTTCAGCGGGCCGTCGACACGCTGTATGGCTTGCCCGATCATCGCGCCTCCTCAGCTCGCCCGGGCCGCTTGCGCCAGCGTGCGGCACAGCGTGCGCTTGGCCAGCTCGATCTTGAAGTCGTTGTCACCCCGCCCGACGGCGTCGCGCATCGCGGCCTCGGCCGCGTCGCGATAGGTGGCCATCGTGGCCGGACGGCCCGTCAGCGCGGCCTCCGCCTCGACGGACCGCCACGGCTTGTGCGCCACTCCGCCGAACGCCACGCGTGCCCCGCCGATCGTTCCCTGATCGGCCGAGACGATGGCCGCCACCGAGACCAGCGCGAACTCGTAGGACGCCCGGTCGCGCACCTTGCGGTAGATCTGCCGGCCCGGCGGGGGCGAGGGCAGCGCCACGGCCGTGATCATCTCATCGGGAGCCAGCACCGTCTCGATGTGCGGGGTGTCGCCCGGCAGCCGGTAGAAGTCCGTGATGGCGACGCGGCGCTCCGAGCCGTCGGCCCGGAGCAGTTCGATCTCCGCGTCGAGCGCGGCCATCGCGACGGCCATGTCCGAGGGATGGGTGGCGATGCAGGAGTCGCTGGCACCGAGGATCGCGTGTATCCGGTTGAACCCGCCGATCGCCGCGCAGCCGGATCCGGGGTTCCGCTTGTTGCAGCCCGCGGCCGTGTCGTAGAAGTAGGGACAGCGCGTGCGCTGCAGCAGGTTTCCGCCGGTGGACGCCTTGTTGCGCAACTGGCCCGAGGCGCCCGATACCAGCGCCTCCGACAGCATCGGATAGCGCGTGCGCACCCGGGCATCGGCCGCTACGTCGGAATTCCGCGTCTGGGCGCCGATGCGCAGCCCGCCGTCCGGCAGCTCCTCGATGTCCCGCAGCGGAAGCCGGCTGATGTCGACCAGATGGCTGGGATCCTCGATGTCGAGCTTCATCAGGTCGAGCAGATTGGTGCCGCCACTGATGAACTTCGCGCCGGTGCGCGCCACCGCGGTGACGGCGTCCTGTGTGTCCGTCGCCCGCTCGTAGGTGAAGGACCTCATCGCCGGCCTCCCTCCGCGCTGTCGCGGATGGCCGCGACGATGTTCGGATAGGCGGCGCACCGGCAGATGTTGCCGCTCATCCGCTCGCGGATCTCGTCATCGGTCAACGCGATCCGCGGCGCGGACACGTCGGCGGTGGCGTGGCTGGGCCAGCCCGCCGCCACCTCGGCGAGCATGCCGACGGCCGAACAGATCTGGCCGGGAGTGCAGTAGCCGCATTGGAAGCCGTCACGCTCGACGAAGGCCTGCTGTACGGGGCCCAGGTGGTCGGGATCGCCCAGGCCCTCGATCGTCACGATCTCATCGTCCTCATGCATGACGGCGAGCGTCAGACAGGAGTTGACGCGCCGGCCGTTGATCAGCACGGTGCACGCACCGCACTGCCCGTGATCACACCCCTTCTTGGTCCCGCTCATGCGCAGCTGCTCGCGCAGCGCGTCCAGCAGCGAGGTCCGCGGATCCACCTCGAGACTCCGCACCTGATCGTTGACGTTCAACGTGATCGCCGAGAGGGGGGCCGGATCGCCCTGGCTCCGCCTCATGGCGTCCGTATCCGAAGCGCTCATCACGGCCCGCCTTCCTCACTAGGTGCGGAGGTCACCCCGGATGTGCGGCGCCACTGCCGGGCGCGACCCCGCGGCCCGTCGCCACCACCCGGGCACGCTCCCCTTTCTCCAGCGTCTCGCAAGAACGCGACCGTCGCACCGCGAGGGTTCCGTCACCGGCGGCCCATCTGCCACCGGTTCCGTATCCCGAGGGAAGTGACAGGGTGTGGTGTATCTGTCGCTTATCGTGGTCGTGTGGGCGGCCGTCGAGCTGAGTCGGCGAGAGTCGGCTGTCTCGTGTGGTGGCTGCGGGGATACAGTCCGGCCAAGGTCCGGATGGGTACCAGGGGAGGGGCTGGTGTGTTCGAGGTCGTGACGGTGAGTGCGCTCACCGCGTTCCTCACCGCGGTGGGGAACGGCGCCGCCGGGGAGATGGGCAAGCAGATGCTGCTCTCGACGGGCGCACTGGTGAGACGGACCCTGGGGCGGGAGACGCCGCTGCCGGCTACCCCGGAGGGCTGGGAGGTGCTGGCGCGGGAGATGCATACGCGCCTCAGCGGGGATCCGCGGCGTGGTGGCGAGTGGGCCATTCTGCTGCGGACCTTGCAGGACGATGACGTGGCGCTGCGTCCCGGTGCCGGACTCCCGCCCGCCACACGGGATTTCACCGACCGTCAGGCCGTCTTGCGGCGGCTGAAGCGCGAGGCGACCCGCGCCGCGGCGGGGCGGCCACGCGTCGCGCTGTTATACGGGCCGCCCGGGATCGGAACCAGCGCCGTGGCCCTCCACTGGGGCGCCGAGCAGATCGCTCAGTACCCCGACGGGCAGTTCTACGTCGACCTCCGGGATGCCGCCGGGGAGAGCGGACTGGAGCCGTCCGCCGTCGTGCTGCGCCTGCTGGGGCAGATGGGCGTCGAGCCCGAGGGGATTCCGCCCGCGGAGTCGGCGCGCGTGGACCTCTATCGCCGGTTGCTGGCCGGTCGCAGGGCGCTCGTGGTAATCGATCACGCGTCCTCGGCCGCGCAGGTCCGCGCCCTTGTCCCGGCCACGCCGGAGGCCTTCCTGCTGGTGGTCGCCTCCGGTCCGGCCTTCGCGCTGGAGGCCGAGCGCATCGAGGTGCCGCCGCTGAGCGACCGGGACGCGGTGAAGATGCTGCGCAAGGTGGCAGGCCCGGAGAAGGTGGCGCTGGCCAAGCCCCGGATGCCGTCCCTGCTCGGCCACTGCGCGGGCAACGCCTTCGCCCTGAAGGCCGCGGCGATGAGCCTGCTCGCCGAGGAGCCGCCCCTGCCGGAGGACGTGGTGGGGTCCGCGGCGCGCCATCCGGTCCACGGCATGGTGCGCAGCGCCTGTCGCCGCCTTCGGCCGGAGACGGCACGGCTGTGCCGGCTGACCGCTCTGGGCGGCTGGCCCGCGATCGACGCCCGGCTGGCGGGGGACACCGCGGCGGTCGGCCACCAGGAAGCCGCCCAGATGCTCGCCGAAGCGGCCGACGCACAGCTGGTGGAGGCCCTGGGCGACGGCCGGTACCGCTTCCGGCCCGAGGTGCGGCGCGTCCTGGCGGACACCGCCGCCCTGGAACACGGGATCCCGGAGTGCTCCGCGGCGATGTCCCGGGCCCTCGACGGGCTGCTGAACCGAGCTTTGCACGCCGCACACGCGGCGCTGCCGCAGAGTTGGCGGACCGAGCCGGCACCGGCGCGGGGCACTGCGTACCGCGACGAGGCCGAGGGCATGGCGGCGCTGCTGGCCGAGACCGGAAACGTGGTCCGGGCGGTGTCCGTGGCGGAGGAGTACCAGCACATCGACACGGCGATGCGCATGGCCCGCGCACTGTGGCCGGTGCAGCTGAAGGCCGGCTTCTGGGACGAGGTGCTGCCCGCCCTGCGGATCGCGGCCCGGTGTGCCGACCGGCATCACGCGGATTCCCGCATGGCGGGCGCGCTCCACTTCCAACTGGGCCACTGCCTGGGCGAATTGAGGCTGTGGAACGAGGCCGACCGCGCGGTGCGCACCGCCGCCGCGTGTGAACGCGCCGCGGGACACCTGCGGGGCGAGGCGTCGTCCGTGGAGATGCTGGGCCTGCTGAAACTGAACGACTGGCGGTACGACGCGGCGTACGAGCGGTTCGTCGAGGCGGAGCGCATCTACCGGCGGATCGCTCCCGGCCAGGAGGGCGCGGAGGATCTGCCACGTGCCCTCGCCCTGGCCGAACGCCACCAGGGGCGTGCCCTGCGCGGTCTGGGCCGGCTGGAGGAATCCCGCGTCCGTCTGGAGACCGCCCGCGACTTCTTCGCGGAACGGGGAGAGGCGTACAACCAGGCCCGCGCCCTCACCGACCTCGCCGAGACGCTGCACGACGCCGGCGACGACGCCGAGGCGCTGACGAAGATCGCCGAGGCCGAGCGCCTGCTCAACCCGGAGAAGGCGACTCCGCACCTGAACCATCTCGCCCGTCTGCGGCAGCGCTGCCAGACCCCGCGCTAGCGGGCACCACCGCCACCGGGTGCACGCCGCCGGCCGTGTGCACCCGGAGCGTCGTCCCACCGGGCGGCACGGCCTTGCCGCCCGCCAGCCAGGCGTGCAGCGAGGAGGCGTACGCGGCCGGGTCGGCGTCCGCACCCGGGCCCGCCTTCAGCTGGAACACGCCGTGGTCCCGGCCGCGCACCGTGCACCGGTCCGGCCCGCTCACGTACACCGCGAGCGCACAGTGCGGATGCCGGTCCAGCACCTCCGCGCTCCACTTCTCCGGGCCACCGAGACGGGGGTCGTCCGGCTGTCCCTCGCGTACGATCACGTCGGCCAGGGCCAGGTCGCCGGGGTCGCGGGTGTCCTCGTGCACGGCGAGGTGTGTTTCGCCGGCCGCGTCGTACGGGTGCCCCGTGGTGCGCTCGATCCGGACCTCGGTTCCGTGCACACGGGTACGGACGTTCAGGGGAGCCGTGCGCCGCGGGGGATCGTACGGTGGCAGGGGCAGCGGCTCCAGCAGCGCGGGGGCCGCGGGCTCGGGGAGATCCATCAGGCCGTAGAAGAGCCGCCGCAGCAGCGCCGCCGAGGCACCCGGGGCCGAACTGGTGAACTCCGCCGGACCGGCGAGCGGGCGGTGCCACGCCAGCAGTTCCTCCAGCTGATCCCGTGGCGGGCCATGCGGATCGAGCCGCGGCGCCTCCCGGACGAACGTGGCGAGTGGCGCCGCGGGATCCAGCCTGTCCTGTGCGGCGGACGCCAGCAGTACGGGGATGCCCAGCGCCGCGGCGTAGTAGGACACCGCCCCGAAATCCCCCACCACGACATCCGCCGCCAGCAGCGCCTGCCGCCACGCGTGCACGGGGTCGATCAAGGTGAGACCGCTGCGGCGGGCCCGGTCCAGCCACACCCGGATCTGGCCCGGGCCGTGTCCGTACCAGATGTTCGGATGCAACACGGCCACCAGCCGATAGTCGTCGGCCGGCAACTCGGCGGCGAGCCGGGGCAGCAGACTCGGCAGGACGTCATGGCCACCGCCGTTTCCGAAGAAACCCTCAGGGTTCCACGTGGAGTTGAGCACCACGAGCCGCTGACCGCGCCGCACACCCAGAGCCCGCCGGAAGCGCTCACGGTAGGCGCGGCCGGCCAGCAGGCGGTCGAAGCACGGATCACCCGCGAGGACGGCCGCCTCCTCGGCTTCGGGGCATACCCGCCGCAACCGCTCCAGCTGCTCCGGATGGGACAGCACGAGGCCGTCCACGAAGGGCTCGCCGTTCGCGAGCAGCCACTCCGGTGACAGCCCGAACGTGGGCTCGTCGCCTCCGGCTTCCGTCACCAGCAGCTTCTTGGTGTATCCGACGCCGTGGGACAGTACGGCTAACCTGCCGGGCAGGCGGTCGAGTCGACCACCGAAGCTCGCGGAAACCGCCAGGTCCACCGGTGTTGCCAGCGCCTGTTCCCAGGGCAGCACGGGCAGGCCCAGCTCGGCGAACAGCTCGCGGATTCCCCCTTGGAAGGCGGACGACTCCGTCGAGGTGGCCAGCAGCTGCACCCGAAAGTCGTCGTGGAACAGCGGCAGCACGTCCAGCAGACGTCCGGCGGAGGTGACATTGTGCACCACCAGCAGGACACGGCGAGGGGTGGCCCGGCTGGCCCAGCGATCGGAGCCTTCCCCGACCGGGACCCGAATCGCCAGGGGATCGGCTGCCCCCACTCGCCACCTCCTGCTGGTCACGCGACGTCCTCGGTATGCCGGATCACCCTAGCCAGGTGGTCGAGCGCACGCTGACGCCCGGCCGCGACGTGGTCCGTGGGTGGCCGTACGGGCCGGGGGAGCGCAGGTGTAAGCCGGGCGGCTCCCGGGCACCCGCGCCCGGAAAGGATCACGCCTGTCAAGACAGCGGGCCCGGTCCGCACGCCTGGCCGGGACCGCGGAACGGAAGGCCATGAGCAGCGGTTTCATGGGTCCGGGGGACTTCGGTCCAGACCCGTTCGAGGAATTCATGGCGCGATTCCTCGGCGGCGGGCCGCGCCCCGGCCTCCGCCACATCGACATCGGCCGCCTGATGAGCGACCCCGCCCGGCAACTCGTCGCCGACGCGGCCTCCTACGCCGCCGAACACGGCAGCACCGACCTGGACACCAAGCATCTGCTGCGTGCGGCGCTGGCCACCGAGCCGACCCGGGCGCTGCTGGCGGGGGCGGGCGCCGACACCGACGCGCTGGCCGCGGAGATCGACCGGATGAGCGGCGAGGGACCGCCGCGCACCCAGCTGGCCATCACCCCCGCGGTCAAGCGCGCCCTGCTGGACGCGCATGAACTGGCCCGTGCCAACGGCGACTCCTACATCGGTCCCGAGCATGTGCTCGGGGCGCTGGCCGCCAACCACGACTCCACGGCCGGCCGCATCCTCAACTCCCTCCCCTTCGGCCCCACGGCGGCCGAGGGCGGCCCGCAGAGCGCACCGGGCCGGCCGCCGGTCAGCGGGGCCGGGCAGCAGTCCGGCCGGCGGCAGGACACGCCGACCCTCGACAAGTTCAGCCGGGACCTGACCGACCTCGCCCGCGCGGGGCGCATCGACCCGGTCATCGGCCGTGAGCAGGAGATCGAGCAGACCGTCGAAGTGCTGTCCCGCCGGGGCAAGAACAACCCCGTGCTGATCGGCGACGCCGGTGTCGGCAAGACCGCCATCGTCGAAGGGCTCGCCCAGCGCGTCGCAGAGGGAGACGTCCCCGACATCCTGCTGGATCGCCGGGTGGTCGCCCTGGACATGTCCGCCGTCGTCGCCGGCACCCGCTATCGCGGCGACTTCGAGGAGCGGCTGAGCGGCATCATCGACGAGGTCCGTACCCACTCCGAGGGGCTCATCGTCTTCATCGACGAGCTGCACACCGTGGTCGGCGCGGGAGCGAGCGGCACCGAGGGCGGTTCGATGGACGCGAGCAACATGCTCAAGCCCGCCCTGGCCCGTGGCGAACTCCATGTCATCGGCGCCACCACACTGGAGGAGTACCGCCGCCACATCGAGAAGGACGCGGCGCTGGCCCGGCGCTTCCAGCCCGTCCTGGTCCCGGAGCCCTCCGCGGCCGACGCGGTGGAGATCCTGCGCGGCCTGTGCGACCGCTACGAGGCCCATCACCAGGTCCGCTTCACCGACGAGGCGCTGGTCGCCGCCGTGGAGCTGTCCGACCGCTACCTCACCGAACGGTTCCTGCCCGACAAGGCCATCGACCTGATGGACCAGGCCGGCGCCCGGGTGCGCCTGCGCTCGCGTACCAAGGGCACCGACACGCGAACCCTGGAACGCGAGGTCGAGCAGCTGACCCGGGACAAGGACCAGGCGGTGGCCGCGGAGGAGTACGAGCGGGCCACCGAACTGCGCGACCGCATCGGCGAGTTGTGCCGCAGGATCGAGACCGACCACGGCACCGAGCCCGACGACGGGCAGAGCCTGGAGGTCACCGCCGAGGACATCGCCGAGGTCGTCTCCCGCCAGACCGGGATTCCGGTGAGCAACCTCACCCAGGAGGAGAAGGCCCGCCTGCTCGGGCTGGAGGAACACCTGCGCGAGCGGGTCATCGGGCAGGACGAGGCCGTCGGCGCCGTCGCCGAGGCGGTGCTGCGCTCCCGGGCCGGACTGGCCGACCCCGGCCGTCCCATCGGCAGTTTTCTCTTCCTCGGCCCGACCGGCGTCGGCAAGACCGAGCTCGCGCGGGCGCTGGCGGAGGCACTGTTCGGCAGCGAGGACCTGATGGTCCGGCTGGACATGAGCGAGTACCAGGAGCGGCACACCGTCAGCCGGCTGGTCGGCGCCCCGCCCGGCTACGTCGGCCATGAGGAGGCCGGGCAGCTCACCGAGGCGGTGCGCCGCCGCCCCTACGCGCTGCTCCTGCTCGACGAGATCGAGAAGGCCCATCCGGACGTCTTCAACACACTGCTCCAGGTGCTCGACGACGGCCGGCTCACCGATGCCCACGGCCGCACGGTCGACTTCCGCAACACGGTCGTCGTGATGACCAGCAACCTCGGCTCCGAGGCCATCGGCGGGCGCGGCGCCCTCGGCTTCGGGACCGCCGAGGCCGAGACGGACGAGCAGGCCCGGCGCGAGCGCGTTCTGCGACCGCTGCGCGAGCACTTCCGCCCCGAGTTCCTCAATCGCATCGACGAGATCGTGGTCTTCCGGCAGCTCACGGACGAGCATCTGCACCGGATCACCGATCTGTTGCTGGAGGAGACCCGCCACCGGCTGGACGCCCAGGACATCGCCGTCGAGTTCGCCCCGGAGGCCGTCGACTGGATCGCCCGGCGGGGCCACGAACCCGCCTACGGTGCCCGGCCGCTGCGCCGCACCATTCAGCGCGAGGTCGACAACCGGCTGTCGCGACTGCTGCTGGACGGCGACATCTCCTCCGGCGACCGGGCCCGGGTCGAGGTCGCGGACGGACACCTGGTGTTCCACACCACCGACACGGCCTCGAAGGCGAAGCGACCGTGACGCTCACGGCGGGCCGCGACCGCCACGCCGTGCCCGGCGCGCTTTCCGCCGTATCGTGGAAAGAGTCCACCGGGGCCACCGTGTGGTACGGGTCGTGCCGGTGGCGGCCCCGGGCAGGCGGCGTCCCGAAGGCGGAAAGGAGCGCATCGGAGATGGATCAGACGAACCCCGCCCCGGACCCCGAGCGCAACTCCGGACTACGGCCCAGCGTGGGCGTGCCCCCGGGGGAGACCCCACCGGCCGAGGACGGCCTCTCGGAGGCGGGCCCCCAGGAGACGTACAACCCCACGAAGGGCTGGTCCAAGGGCCCCACGATCATCATTTGGGCCTTTGTGGCGCTGTTCGCGGCCTTCTGCGTCGCGTTCGCGATCGCCGTGCTGTAGCCGACCAGGGAGGCCGGCCCCCGCGTGTCCGGCACTCGGGGGCCGTCGGAGTGCCGTGTGCCAGGTGTCGCCCTCCTGCCTCTCCACCGACTCGTGGCCTCGCATGTCATGTTCACCTTCCGGAGTGGCTGGGAACACGGGGGTGGACGCGAAGGAGGCCCGTTGATGCATGACGACCACGAGGCGCCGAGGAACGCGGGCGGTGAAGTGCGGTCCGGCCGTGCGGAGACCCGGGAGGAGCGGGCCGACCGCAAGTGGGCCGAACTGCTGCAGGAGGTGAGGGTGACGCAGACGGGTGTGCAGATTCTGTTCGCCTTCCTGCTCACGGTCGCCTTCACCCCGCACTTCCAGAGCCTTGGCCAGGTGGACCGGTCCATCTACGTGGTGACCGTCCTTCTGGGTGCGGCGGCCACCGGCGCGTTGATCGCGCCGGTTTCCTTGCACCGGATCGTCACCGGACGCCGGCTGAAGCCGGAAACGGTGGACTGGGCCGCCCGCTTCACCGTGGCCGGGCTGGTGCTGCTGCTGTGCACGGTGGCGTCGGCGCTGCTGCTGATCCTGCGTGTCGTCGTGGCCGACGCCACCGCGGCCTGGCTGGCGGGCGCGGCCTTGATCTGGTTTGTGCTCTGCTGGTTCGTCCCCGCGGTCTGGCTTTTCCATCGCTCGCGCAGGGAGAGCTGAGGATCGCGCGAACGGCCGCTGAGACGGGCGGGCCCCTGACACGGGCCCGTGAAGGACCGCTGACGGGCCCCTGAAGTCCGCTGGAGCGCTGCCCGCTGTAGGGGCGACGCCCGGCCGCCCGGCCCGGTGTCGCACGGTTTCCTGTCCAGGTGGCGGGGCACCCGTCGCCCATGGATCACATGGAGGCTCCCGTCCTGGAGGCCCTGGCCCGGTACCACGAGCGCGGGGCCCTCCCCTTCACCCCGCCCGGGCACAAACAGGGCAGGGGCGCCGACCCGGAGGTCGTCAAGGTCGTGGGTGAGGAGGTGTTCCGCGCCGACCTCCTCGCCTTCGGTGGCCTGGACGACCGGCTGGGGTCGGGCCGCGTGCTGGAGCGTGCCGAGGAGCTGATGGCGGACGCGGTGCGCGCCGAGCACACGTTCTTCTCGACCTGCGGCAGCTCGCTCTCCGTCAAGGCGGCGATGCTGGCGGTCGCCGGCCCCCACGAGACCCTGCTGGTGGGCCGGGACGCACATAAATCGGTGGTCTCCGGCCTGATCATGTCCGGTGTCCGGCCGGTCTGGGTGGAACCCGAGTGGGACGGTGCCCGCCACATCGCGCATCCCCCGTCGGCCGCGTCATTCGAGCGGGCGTTCGATGCGCATCCGGAGGCCAGGGGCGCCCTGGTGACCAGCCCCACGCCATACGGATCCTGCGCCGATCTGGCGGGGATCGCCGAGATCTGCCATCGACGCGGACGCCCGCTGATCGTCGACGAGGCGTGGGGAGCGCATCTGCCGTTCTGTGTCCAGCTGCCGAGCTGGGCCATGGACGCGGGTGCCGACGTCTGCGTGACCAGCATCCACAAGATGGGCAGCGGCCTGGAGCAGGGCTCGGTGTTCCATCTGCGGGGCGACCTGATCGACCCGGCCGTCCTGAAGTCCCGCGCCGATCTGCTCGGCACCACGAGTCCGTCCGTGCTCCTCTGCGCGGGAATGGACGGGTGGCGTCGGCAGATGGCGCTGAACGGCGAGGAACTGCTCGGCGCGGCGCTGCGCCGGGCGCATGCGGTACGCGAGGAGATCGGCGCCGTCGACGGACTCCACGTGGACGGGCGCGCGGACTACGTGGGCCCGGGCCTCGCCGCTGACTTCGACCCGTTCCCGGTCGTCATCGATCTCACCGAGCTCGCGGTCAGTGGCTACCGGGCGGCCGACTGGCTCCGGGAACACCACGACCTCAACGCCCATCTGGCCGACCACCGGCGGATCAGCACCCAGCTCACCCACGCCGATGACCCCTCGACGACCGGCCCGCTGCTCACCGCGCTGCGCGACCTGGTCGGCCACGCGGACGATCTGCGGCCCGCTCCCGAGGTGGCCGTACCCGCACCGGGCGGGTTGCGGATGGAGCAGTCCTGCCTGCCGCGGGGCGCCTACTTCGGCTCCGTGGAGGACCTGCCCCTGGCCCGCGCGGCAGGCCGGGTGGCGGCCGAGATGGTCACCCCCTATCCACCGGGCATACCGGCCGTGCTGCCCGGCGAGGTGCTGAGGCAGCCGGTCCTGGACTATCTGCGCACCGGAGTGAGGGCCGGGATGAACCTCCCCGACGCGGCCGACCCCGGCCTGGACACCATCCGCGTCCTGGTCGAAGGGACCGGAGCCGACTGACGACGGACCGGCGCGGTCGGCTCGAGTTGGCTCCCCGACCCCGATAGAGACAGAGCCCGACCCCGACAGAGACAGAGGCAGAGGGAACAGTGAGCGAAACGCGTCCGGCGAAGCAGACCCGGCTGATGCCCCTGCCCACGGCGCGGGGAGAGGTGTCCGGCGCGCTCGTCGACGCCCTCGTACGGGAACCCGGCGGCGCGACACTGCCCGTCGGCCCATCGCTCCACGAGGCCGATCCCTACGGCGATGATCTGCAGCTCGCGCTGTACGTGTGCTACGAACTCCACTACCAGGGCTTCTCCGGTGTGGACGACGCGTGGGAGTGGGACCCGGATCTGCTCCGGGTACGGCAGGCACTGGAACGCCGCTTTCTGGCCGCGCTGCGCTCCGATGCCACCACCCACGACGACCCGGACACCGCCGTGGCCGAGCTGCTGGTGGAGCCGGCCGACGGAACGGGGGTGTCGCACTACCTCCGGGACGAGGGTGAGCTGTGGCAGCTGCGTGAGTACATCGCGCATCGGTCGCTGTACCAGCTCAAGGAGGCCGACCCGCATGTGTGGGTCATCCCGCGGCTGCGCGGCCAGGCCAAGGCGGCGATGGCGGCGGTGGAGTACGACGAGTTCGGGGCCGGGCGCGGGGAGCGGGTGCACCAGGAGTTGTTCGCCGATCTGATGACCGACCTGGCCCTGGACCCCACGTACAACCACTATCTGGACGCCACATCGGCGCGGATGCTGGCGGTGGTCAACATGATGTCGCTGCTGGGGCTGCACAGGGCGCTGCGCGGCGCCCTGGTGGGACACTTCGCGACGGTCGAGATCACCTCCTCACCCGCTTCCGACCGGCTGGCCCAAGCGCTGCGACGGCTCGGTGCGGGCGAGGCGGCGGTGTTCTTCTACACCGAGCACGTGGAGGCCGACGCCGTCCACGAGCAGGTCGTACGCCACGGGGTGATCGACGAGCTCCTGAAGCGCGAACCGACACTGGCCGCGGACGTGGCATTCGGCGTCGACGCCACCGTGTTCCTGGAAGACCGCCTGGCCGAGGAGCTTCTGGGTGCGTGGCGGGAGGCCCGATCCTCACTCCGCGCCCCGCTGTGATCCCGGCTGCCCCGCTTCCGCGGACTCCGGCTCGGGCACCGTCGCCCCGGTAGCGCGACCAGGCAGCACGAACAGCGCCACGGCCGCGCCGACCAGGGCGGCCGCCACTCCCATGCTCACGCGTAAGCTGCTCGGCGCCGCAGGACATCGCCCACGCCGACGAACCAACGCATCACCCACGCAGACGAGCCGACGAAAGGAGCGGTCATGACCGCCCCGGCCCCGACGCTGATCGAGGCGGCCCGGCGCCTCGCCGACGAGGTGTTGGCGCCCGGTGCCGAGTCCGCCGACCGCGAGGGTGTCTCCCCGGCCACGATCGCCGAGGTGAAGAGGTCCGGGGTGCTCGGGGTGGGCGGCCCGGTGGCGTACGGCGGGGCGCAGGCGCCGGACGCGGTTGCCCGTGAGATCGCCGAAATCCTCGCCGGGGCCTGCTGTTCCACCTACTTTGTGCAGGCCCAGCACCACAGCCCGGTCAGGATACTCGCCGCCGCCGACTCCCCGGCGCGCGAGCGGCTGCTGCGGCCGCTGTGCGATGGCACGCTGCTGTCCGGTATCGCCTTCTCCCATCTGCGGGCCTACCCACGCAAGCCGGTGCGGGTCACCCGGGTCCCGGGCGGCAGGCGCTTCGACGGCCGGGTGCCGTGGTACACCGGCTGGGGCCTGAACGATGTGATGCTCCTCGCCGGGGTCACCGACGACGGCGAGGCGCTGTTCGCCTTCGCGGACGCCCGCGAGCAGACCGGTCTGCGGCCCACACCGCAGCTCCAGCTCGCCGCGCTGACCGGCACCCGCACCGTCGGCCTGGAGCTGGACGGCCTGGTGGTGCCCGAGGAGGCCGTGGTCCGGAGCCGTCCCTACGAGGAGTGGGCGATCGCGGACCGGCCCAAGAACACCAACCCCAACCCGGCCGTGTTCGGCGTGGCCGGTGCGGCCCTGGACCTGCTGGAGGCCGCCGGGGACGCGGAGGCCAAGGAGACGGCGCAGGTGCTGGGCGAGCGGCTGCGTGAGGTGCGCCGGGAGGCGTACGCGCTGGTGGACGAGGTTCCGGCGGGAGAGCGCCTGGCGGACCGGCTCGCGGTGAAGACCCGGGCCTACGATGTGCTGCGCGCCGCCACCACCGCGGCGATCGTCGCGGGCGGCGGCCGGGCGTTCGGTCTCGGCAGCCCCGCGCAGCGGCTGGCCCGGGAGGGGCTGTTCCTGCTGGTGCAGGGGCAGACCGCCGATGTCCGCAGTGCCCACCTGCGGGCCTTGCGTGGATGACGCGGCGGCGCGGACCCAGACGTGATCGGTGGCCGGTCACGTACGGTCTTCCGTGTCCGCGGGCCTATTCCAGGCCGGACGCCCCGAGGATTCCCCGCGTGGCCGTGTTGTCGAGGTGCCGGCCCAGCAGCCGCAGGATCTCCGTGCCGTGCCGCAACGTACCGCGTTCGAGGGAGCGCCGGGCACCGGTGTCCAGCTCATGCCACAGCAGGGGATCCGCGACCAGGACGCGCAGGTCGAGCGCCACCCGGTGGCCGTAGACGTCCCACAGGACCAGGCGGGTGGCGATCCGGCCGTCCTGCCACACCCCGGCCAGGGCATCGGTGCGTACCCGGCGGACGCGGACGAAGCCCCGTACGGTCAGCCAGCCGTCGCCCGCCGTCGCCCGCGGTGGCCGCAGCAGGGTGAACACCACCACCGCGAGCAGGGCCCACAGATCGGCCCGCCCCACGGTGAGCCCGCCCGAGGCCCAGTCGAGCAGCGTCGTCACCCCGCCGAACGCCGGCGCGAGACACACCGCCCACCGCGCGTCCGCACGCGGACGGCCGCCACGGGGTGTCCGAACGGGCCCGCCCATCAGCCGTTCCATACGGGCACGCTAAGCGGGGCGCGGGGCGGGTGGAACGCGGCCTGACGCACCCTGACGCTTCTCTTACGCCGCCCCGATGACCCTTAACGGGACGTTGGCGCTCCACCGGTGCCTCTGCCCGTGCCTCTGCCGATGCGGAAGGTGGCCGGACCCGGCGCATCAGGTACGGCTCCCCGTTTCACGCGGTGAGCTCCTTGCGGATGCGGTTCAGCATGAAGGCGGAGGACTCCCGGGCCCGTTCCTCCCAGGCGAAGACACAGGCGGTCGCCACGCCGTCGAAGTTCAGCTCGCGGAGGGTGCCGAAGAAGGTGTCCCAGTCGACTTCGCCCTGGCCGATGTCCAGGTGCTGGTGGATGCGGGCGGGGGTGCCGGGCGGGTTGAGGATGTAGCGCAGCCCGGAGGAGCCCTTGTGGTCGAAGGAGTCCGCGATGTGCACATGCTGGAGCTTGTCGCCCGCGTAGCGCATCATCGCCGCGATGTCCGCCGTCGGCTCGGCACCGGAGAGGTGGAAGGTGTGCGGAGCGCAGTAGAGGTAGTTCACCCAGGGCTTGTTGATGGCGCGGACCAGATCGACGGCGGGGGTGTTCTCCTCGCAGAAGTCGTCCGGGTGGGCCTCGAGGTTGAGGGCGATGCCCTCACGTTCGAAGAGCGGCAGCAGCTCGTCCAACGAGCGCCAGAAGGCGGCCTCGCTCTCGGCGGCGCGCTCTGGGCGGCCGTTGAACTCCGAGTTCATCAGCGGGCATTCGAGGTCCGCGGTGATCTCGATCATCCGTTTCCAGTAGCGGACGGCGGCTTGGCGCTCGGACTCGTCGGGTGAGGACCACTTGTACAGCGGCAGCACGGAGGAGAGCTGGACACCATGCGTACGCAGGGCTCGCTTCAGCGTCGCGACGCGCTCGTCGTCCGCCCGGGGGTGGAGGAAGAACGGCATGAAGTCGTCGCGCGGGGACAACTCGATGTGGCTGTAGCCGAGTTCGGCGACCGTACGCACCATCTCGTCGAGTGGCAGCGCGCGGAGCATATAGGGGTCGAGTGCGATCTTCACGAGGTGGCTCCGTAGAGGACGGGTCGGGGCTTCATGCCGACGGTGACGACCTGGCCGCCCGACTCCAGGGACTGGACGGCAGCGTCGGTGATGACGGTGGCGGCGTAGCCGAAGAGGAGACCGCCGAAGGTGGCGACGACCGTGATGATCCGCAGCCGCCGGGAGACCGCTTGCGGGGCGGGGCCCGTGGCGGCAGTGGCTGGTGTGGGGCCTGTGTGGCGTCGTCCCTGACGTCCATGGCCGCCTCCTGCCGGTTCGAGGGGAGCGGGGAAAAGGTGACTAGCGCGCTCTACTAGAGCGCTCTAGGCGAGTACGATGACCCCTGTCCGAATGTCATGTCAATAACTGGTTGCCGGGGGTTTCACGACTGCCCGTAAGGTGGGCGGCATCGGAGGGTGGTCACAGGTGGATGGATCGGGCAAGCAGCGGCCCACCATGGCGGACGTCGCGGAGCGGGCGGGCGTATCCCGGGCACTCGTCTCGATCGTCTTCCGCGATCAGCCGGGTGCGAGCCCCCTCACCCGCGACCGGGTGCTGCGCGTCGCCGACGAGATCGGCTACCGGCCCGACAGCGCGGCCCGCCTCCTGGCCCGTGGCCGCAGCCGCACGCTCGGCGTGATGTTCACCGTTCACCAGCCGTTCCACGCCGACCTCGTCGAGGGCATCTACCCCGAGGCCGAGCGGCTCGGCTACGACGTCCTGCTCTCCGCGACCGCTCAGGGGCGGGGTGAGACCAAGGCCGTCGAGGCGCTGCTCGGCCACCGCTGCGAGGCGGTGATCCTCCTCGGCCCCGACGCGCAGCCCGCGGACATCGACGCGCTGGGACACCGCACGGTCACCGTCTCCGTCGGCCGCCGGGTGCCCCACGCCCGCGTCGACAGCGTGCACACGGCCGAGGGCAAGGGCGTACGGCAGGCCATGGAGCACCTCGTCGAACTGGGCCACCGCCGGATCGTGCACATCGACGGCGCCCGCGGACCGGGTTCGGCCGAGCGCCGCCGCGCCTACCGTGCGGCGATGCGCCGCCATGGCCTGGAGCCGGAACTGCGGGTGATCCCCGGCGACCACACCGAGCAGTCGGGCATCGAGACGGGACGACTGCTGCTGGACGAGCGCGACGGCGGCCGGCCCCTGCCGACCGCGGTCCTCGCGGGCAACGACCGTTGCGCGATGGGGCTGTTGATGACCTTGACCCGGGCGGGCGTCGACGTCCCGCGCGATCTGTCCGTCGTGGGCTACGACGACAGCCATCTCTCCCATCTGATGCCGATCGGCCTGACCACGGTCCGTCAGGACGCGGTGCTCATCGCCGAGTACGCGGTGCGGTTCGCGGTGGAGCGGCTGGAGGGCGCGGCGCCGGAGCCGCGGGAGGCGGTGCTGGACCCGAAGCTGACGGTACGGGGCACCAGCGGACCGCCCCCGGAGAGCGTCGGCGCGGGAGACCGGTAGGTACTGGAGTCACGGCGGGTCGCGGTGATCCACGGCGGCCCTGGGTCAAAGGGCCCGTCATCGCCGCGTAGTGGCGGGCGCTCCAGGGGTCTTCAGAGCTTTTCGAAGGGGTCGTGTGCGGCGAGCAGCTTGTCCACCCGCGCCTGGTCGACCCGGCTGACGATCTGCCCCGCCTCCTGTCGGTCCCGGATCACCTTGGCCAGGGTGAAGGCGGACGTCACCAGGTAGAGCACGGAGATGGCCAGGAAACCGCGCACCCAGGCGTCGGCGCTCAACTGGAAGATGCCGATGGCGGTGGCGGCCATGGCGACGGCGAAGGAGGCGATCGCCTGACCGTAGAACGCGGCCGTGCTCTGCTGCTTGACCGGTGTCTCACTCATGCGGACAAGAATCGGCGGATGCGGTGGTCCCCGCATCCGTCCACATACTCAGAAGGTACTCAGAAATCGGGCGCCGTCGTCCGCCTGCCGGGGTCGGGCCGCGGGCCGCGTGCTCGTGTTGCCATCGTTCACCGCGCCGCTCCTTCCGCCCCGGGGTTGTCAAGCGGAACCTCGTTCCGTATCGTTTCCGGAGCGACGTTCCGTTTGCTCCTCTTGTCGGAGCACGGACCCGGCGACCACGCCACGCATGGCCACCACACCTCCGCGTCCTTCCGGAAGTTGGCCGCCAGAACCTGTTCCGCTTGAACCTCGGCAGCGCGCTCCAGGTGCCGCTGCCGGTGCCGAAAGGACCGACGGCTCCATGTCACACACACCCCCGCCCCGTTTCGGGATCATGACCGCCCCCATGCAGGTCGACTACCACGACATCCTGCGCGTCTGGCGCGAGGCGGACGCGATCCCGGAGATCGAGCACGCATGGCTGTTCGACCACCTCATGCCGATCGGCGGCGACCCGGACGGGCCGGCCTACGAAGGCTGGACGCTGCTCTCGGCCCTCGCCGCCCACACCCGCCGACTCCGGCTCGGCCTGCTGGTGACCAGCAACCGGTTCCGGCCGCCCGCGATGCTGGCCAAGATCGCCACGACCGTCGACATCGTCTCCGACGGTCGCCTCGACTTCGGCATCGGCGTGGGCTCACGACCCGGCCACCCCCTGGCCCGGCGTGAGTACGCGGCACACGGCCTGCCCTTCCACGACTCGGCGCACGCCGTGGGCAGCCTCGCCGAAGCCTGCACGGTGATCCGACGGCTATGGACCGAGGAGAAGCCGTTCGACTTCCACGGCGCCCATCACCAGCTCACCGGTGCGTTCGGCAACCCCAAGCCCGTCCAGCGCCCCCACCCTCCGATCGTCATCGGCGGACGCTCGTCCGCGACGCTGCGCGTGGTGGCCGAGCATGCGGACGTGTGGAACATGCCCGGCGGCGAGATCGGCGACGCCGTCAGCCGCAGCGCACTGCTGGACCGCTACTGCGCCGAGATCGGCCGCGACCCCGCCGAGATCACCCGCTCGATCGTCCTGTCCGTCTCCTACGACCAGCCCGGGGCCACCCGGGCCGCGATCGCGGAGGCGATCGACGCGGGCTTCCGGCACATCATCCTCGGCCTGGCGGCGCCCTACCCCGCCGATGTCGCACGGTGGGTCACCGACGAGCTCATCGGTGCGTCGGCCTAGCGGCTCTCAACCGGCATCGGTCCGAACCCGGGTGAGCGCGGCGACCGCCTCCCGTGGGTCGTCCGCGTGAAACCGGAGCGTCCGGGCGAGGCCCTCCGCGCCCAGCGGTCGTACGAACTTCACCGGTTCCGTCAGCTCCACCGTCACCGTGGTCTGGCTGCCCACCGCGAGGTCGAGCACCCCGTCGGCGCTCACCCGCACCAGCCGCCCGTCGGGGTAGCGCCGGTCGACCCGGGCGGCGGCGATGGCGGCGGCCGGGACCCGCAGGTCGAACAGTGCGCCGTACCGTACGCGCAGCGAGCCATCGGGCCCCACGACATGCGGCCGGACCACGCAGGCCGCGTGCAGGGCGAGGATCAGCACCACCCCGTACACATCGATGACGAGCAGGACCGCGTGCACGGCCGGCCAGGGGATCACCATCGCCAGCGCCACCGTCTCGACGACCGAGACGAAGACCATCCCGTACATCATGGCCGTCTGGGGTCCGGTGTAGGCGACGGCCAGCGCCCCCTCGGGGATCCGGTGGCGGCGGCGCAGCACCCACAGGGCGAGGCTGTGCAGGGACCGGACCTCGTGTGCGAGGAGCCGGTACACGACCACCGGGAGCAGGCTGCGCAGCGCACCCCTCACCCACGCCGCCGCCCGTGCGATCGGCGAACTCATGACGCCCTCCTGTCGCGCAATTGCGCGGTCAGCTTCTCCATGACCCGGCGCACCACCGCGGCCTGGGCGGGTGAGTAGTCGGCGAGAAGCGCCTGCTCGAAGCCGGTCGCCGTGGGGCCGCCGTCCGGGATGGCCCCCAGGAGCTCGTCCGGTACGGCGGCGACGAGGTCGTCGGCCAGTGCCGCGATCCGCGGATCGTCCTCGTCGGCCCCGTCCAGCTCGTCCAGCCGCTCGTACAGGGGGAGTATGGCGGGGTCCTCGGCCAGCGGCCGCAGCGCCGCGTACACCGCGTCCCCGCCGACGATCCCGTCCATCAGGATCAGGTGCTCGCGGTCCTTGGCGGCGGCCGGCGAGGTAGTGGCGGGCGCGACCTTCAGGAGCTCCATGAGCGCTGGGGACAGTGGCGCGTCCGGCGTGATCGGCTCCTCCAGAAGGGCCTTGAGGACCTTGCGGCGCTGCTGGATCTCGTGTTCCTGGCGCGCGAGGTCGGCGTCCAACTCGCCGAGCACTTCGGTGAGTTCGCGCCCGGCGTCGTCCGCGAGGACGTCCCGCACCTCGTCCAGCGCGAGCCCGAGCTCGGTCAGCCGCCGGATCCTGGCCAGCAGGATGGCGTCCCTGAGGCTGTAGACACGGTAACCATTGGCCCGCCGCTGGGGCTCGGGCAGCAGGCCGATGTGGTGGTAATGCCGCACGGTCCGGGAGGTGACTCCGACCAGCGCGGCGATCTCTCCGATGCGCATGGTGCCAGTAGAAACCCTGCCGCTACGACAAGGTCAAGCGCGGCCGTGACCGGCTCGGGCTCCGCCCGGCGGGCCCTCGACGAACACGATCCCCCGGTGCGGGGTGGCGTCCCATGGGCGCGCTCGCGCGGTGGGGCGGGGCGGGGGCGCGGCTCTCGTCCGGCCGTCCGGGGACGACCCGTGTAGGGGGCAACGGCACGGTAGCGTAAGGAGGCCGAAATACGGTCAGGTGCGGTGAGAGCGCGCATTCGGGGAAACAGTGAGGGAGCCCTATGCGGGACGAAATCTGCCCCGAGTCCATACTTCAGGTCGGGCTCGGCTTCATGGCGTCGAAGGCACTGCTCACCGCGGTGGAACTGGATCTGTTCTCCCGGCTCGCGGAGGGCCCCCGCACGGGCGGTGACCTGGCCGAGGCGCTCGGGCTGCATCCGCGCGGCGCCGCCGACTTCCTCGACGCGCTGGTCGCCCTCGGATTCCTGGAGAGATCCGGCGGCGTGTACCGCAACAGCCCGTCCGCCGACGCCTTTCTCGACCGAAAGAAGGCCACCTACATCGGCGGCCTCCTGGAGATGGCCAACAGCCGGCTGTATCCCTTCTGGGGGTCGCTCACCGAGGCGCTGAGAACCGGCGAACCGCAGAACGAGCACAAGCACGGCGGCGATGTATTCGACGCCATCTACCGTGACCAGGAGGGCCTCGAGGGATTCCTGCACGGAATGACCGGGCTCAGCATGGGCAAGGCGCTGGTGATAGCCGAGCGGTTCCCCTGGGCCGACTACCGCACGGTGCTGGACGTCGGGGGAGCGGTGGGCTGCCTTCCGGTGGCGGTGGCCCAGCGTCACCCGCATATGAGCGGCGGTGTTTTCGAGCTGCCCCGGGTGCGGCCCGTCTTCGAGCGGTACGTGGCGTCCTTCGGGCTGGAGAACCGGCTCGCCTTCCACGCGGGCGACTTCTTCACCGACGACCTGCCCGGCGCCGATGTCATCGTGCTGGGCCAGATCCTGCACGGGTGGGGGCTGGAGGAGAAGCGGCTGCTGCTGAAGAAGGCGTACGACGCGCTGCCCGACGGGGGAGCGGTCCTCGTCTACGACGCCATCATCGACGACGACCGCAAGGAGAACGCCTTCGGCCTGCTGGCCAGCCTGAATATGCTCATCGAGACTCGGTCCGGCTTCGAGTACACGGCCGCCGACGGCCGCGCCTGGATGACGGAGGCGGGATTCCGCGGCAGCCGGATCGAACCGCTGACGGACGGCTACTCCATGCTGGTGGGCATCAAATAACGGTCACACGCCCGCCCGGCCGGTAGCCATCACGCATCCGCCCGGCCCATAGCCATCACGTATTCGCCCCGCCCGGCGCCGGAACCACGCGGCGCCGGGCAAGGGCTCCCGCGGGGCCGCTAGAAGCGGTACCGCAGGATCCGGCCCACATCCCGGAAGCCGGGCAGATGGGCCATCACCCGCATGCTCATCCGGCCCGAGGTGGGCATCTTCTCCACCCCCGGCATGTCCACGCTGCGCACCGCGTCCAGGCAGGTCAGCCCCGGGTGCCAGGTCTCGACCTCATGGGGGTCGTCCAGACCCCAGTGGAGTGTGGCGCCCGCGTTGCGCACCGCGGGGACCATCTTCTGGAGCCGGATGCCCAGTGGTCCGTAGACGTCGAAGAGCAGCTGGCCGCTGGGGAACCGCTCGGTGATCCGCTGGATCAGCCGCTTGCCGTCCTCCTTGCGCAGATACATCGTCAGCCCCTCGGCGACGACCACGGTGGGCCGGTCGTCGGGGACTTCGCGCAGCCACGCCTCATCGGTCACCGAGGCGCCGACCATTTCGTAGTTGCCCGACGGCTCGGGGAGCAGCCTCCGGCGCAGATCGATCACCTCGGGGTAGTCGATGTCGAGCCAGCGCACCGACGAGGGCGGGTCGAGGCGCTGCACCCGGGTGTCGAGACCGCAGGCGAGATGGAGCACGGTCGCCTTCTGATGCTCGGCCAGGAACTCCATGGCCCAGTCGTCGAGCTGTTTCGCCCTCAGGGCGATGCCGACCGCCGTCGTGTCCGTCATCCCCGTTTTGCTGAAGTCGTAGGCCACACGCTCCACCGCCTCGCGGGCCGCGTGGTCGTGCAGGATGGAGTCCGGTGAACGGCTGTCGACCGCCCTGCCGTACAGCGTGGCGAGCAAGGTCTCCTGAGCGCCGCTGAGAGTGATCTTTTCGCGATCCATGGTTCCTCGTCGATGTGGGGGTACCGGACGGAACATTCCGCATGGTTGCGTACGGAACGGACAGAACCCGTGTCCGTACGGTCCCACGTTCCCCCGGGCGAAAGCGACCGGCCCCTGGGCCATTCGAGTTCATTCGGCCAACATCACGGGGGGCCGGGCGTCAGCGACCCTCGCCGTCGCCCCGCGGCAGCCACAGATCGGGCCCGAAGACCTCGTAGTGGATCGCGGAGGGGCGCACACCGCGCTCCAGCAACTGGGTCCGCACCGACCGCATGAAGGGCAGCGGCCCGCACAGATAGGCCTGGAGGCCGTCCGGGATCCCGATCCCGGACAGGTCGACATGGCCGGTGCGCTCGGCCGGCCAGTCGCCCTCGGGCCGCTCGTACCAGACGTGGGCGGTGCCCTGTGCCAGCTTGCTGACCAGCCGCTCCTGGTCGACGCGCAGGGCGTGGTCGGCGGGGGAGCGGTCGGCGTGGACGGCGACGACCGGGGCCTGGTGGCCTCTGGCCGCCAGCTCCTCCAGCATGGCCACGATCGGGGTGCAGCCGATTCCCGCGGAGGCGAGCAGCAGTGGCGCGTCCGTGGCGTCGAGCACGATGTCGCCGTAGGGCGCGGAGACGGTGAGCGCGTCGCCCTCGTGCACATGGTCGTGCAGATGGCCGGAGACCTCACCGGCCGGGTCCTCGCCGGCGTCCACGCGCTTGACGGAGAAGGTGCGCACCGTGGCGTCGGGGGCGTTGGTCAGGCTGTACTGGCGGATCTGCCGCGCCCCGTCGGCCAGTTCCACCTGCACCGAGACGTACTGGCCCGCTCGGAACGCCGGGGCGGGGCGGCCGTCCGCCGGCCGTATCCGGAAGGTGGCCACATCCGCCGTCTCCCGGGTCCGCTCGATCACCTCCCACTGCCGCCAGGTCCCGCCGGCCAGCACCCCCTGCTCCGCGTAGAGCCGCCGCTCGGTCTCGATGAGGGAGTTGGCCATCAGCCAGTAGACCTCGTCCCAGGCGGCGATCACCTCCTCGGTGGCCGCGTCACCGAGCACCTCCGCGATGGCGGCGGACAGATGGCGGTGCACCACCGGATACTGCGCGGCGCTCACCCCGAGTGAGGCGTGCTTATGGGCGATCCGGCTCAGCAGGGCGTCGGGGCGGGCATCAGGCCGCTCCACCAGGGCGGTGGCGAACGCGGCGATGGCGCCCGCGAGAGCCTGCCGTTGCGTGCCCGCGGCCTGGTGGGCCCGGTTGAACAGATTCCGCAGCAGTTCGGGGTGGGCCGCGAAGAGCTTCCGGTAGAACAGATCGGCGATGGTGCCGATGGCCTCACCGACGGCGGGAAGCGTGGCGCGGACGGTCTCGGCGGACTTCTGGGAGAGCATGAGCGGGCCTAACTGGTATCTCAGATTCGTATTCAGCGGCGTGGGCGAAGCGGGCATGGCGACCTCCGTGGCGTCACGGCTCAGTGGGACGGGACCCGGGGTGCGCACCCCCGGCGGGGCGGCCTTACGGGGACTGGACGGGTGCGCGCCCGACCAGCCCGAGTAGCACCGGGCCGGTCGGGGACGCCACCAGATCGTCCACCGTCAGAGTGTCGAGCGAGGCGAGGAACGCCTCCTGCGCCCGGCGCAGCGCCATGCGCAGCCGGCACCCCTGCCGCAGTGGACACGGCACCTCCCCCTCGCAGTCGACGACCTCGCCGACCCCTTCGAACTCCCGGACCAGCTGGCCGACCGAGGCGGTGCGCCCGGTCGCGGTGAGCGCCAGCCCACCGCCCCGCCCGCGCCGCGTCTCGATCAGGCCCAGGTGCTGCAGCCGGGCCGCCACCTTGGCCAGGTGGCTGTAGGGCACCCGCATTTCCCCGGCGACCTGCCGGGCGGTGCAGGGCTCGGCTCCGGCGACCGCCAGCCGCATGATCGTGCGGAGTGCCAGGTCCGTTGACTTCGTCAGCCGCATGGCGCCACATTAGCTGAATACGAATCTGAGATGCCATTTATGTGGGCGCGTTCCGGACACCTGCGCGGGGGTGTTCCGGCCCCGCGCCGGTCAGGTCTCGTCGGGCGGCCGGCGGCGCAGCGCCCGCGTCACCGACCAGGCGACGGACACCATGGGCACCGCCACGACCGCCCCGATCACCCCCGCGACGATGCTTCCGGCGATGACCGAAATCGCCACCACCACGGGATGGAGCCGTACCGCCCAGCTCATCACCAGCGGATGCAGCACATGGCCCTCGAACTGACCGACCGCCACGATCAGCAGCAGCACCACGGCCGCGATGGCCGGACCCCGCCCGGCCAGGGCCACCACCGTCGCCACCGCCAGCGCGATGGGCGAGCCGATCAGCGGAACGAACGTCGCGAAGAAGACCAGCAGTGTCAGCGGCAGGGCCAGCGGCACCCGCAGCAGGGACAGGGCGATGCCGACCAGGGCCGCGTTGGAGGCCGCCACGACGATGATGCCCCGGGTGTATCCGGCGAAGGTGGTCCACGCCGCCCGTGCCGCCCGGTCCCACGGAGACCGGGCGCGCTCGGGGAGCTGGCCCCGGAACCACTGCCACATCCGGTCCCCGGAATGGATGAAGAAGACCGAGCAGAAGAGGGCCAGGAACAGCGCCGTGCCCGCCTCCACGACCCGCCCCGCGCTGCTGAGCGCCCTGCTGATCAGCGTCGCGCGATGCCGCGAGACAAATGCGGTGACCTTGTCGTGGGCCCCCGACAGCACACCGCGCCGGACATGGAACGGCGGCCCCTCCAGCCACCGCTCGATCCTGCCGATCCCGCCGCGCAGTTCACCCACGAGCCGGCCCGCCTCCCCGGCCGCCGCGTTTCCCACCAGCGCCAGCAGCCCCAGCACCACGAACAGCGTGCCGAACACCGCCAGCGCCACCGCCAGCGGCCTCGGAAGCACCCGCGCCAGCAGATCGGCCAGCGGCCGCAGCAAGGCGGTGGCCACCAGTGCGAGAAACACCGCGACCGCGACGAGCTCGAACTGCCCCAGTACCGAGAACGCCAGATAGACGGCCACCCCGATGACCATCAGACGCCATGCGTAGGCGGTGGCCAGGCGCAGCCCGGGATGGACCCGCCCGCCCTCGTCCCCCGCCCGGCGCACCGCCGCCGCCAGGGCCGCGGAGCCGGAGTGGCGGGCCCGCGCCACCGCCCTCGAGGCACGCCCCGGGGAGCCGCCGGTCACACCACGCCGAGCGCGTCTGCCCCGCCCTTCGGGTCGCTCGGGCGGGGGAGGAACGTCGCTGCTCACGTCGGCGCCACCGCCTTCCGCGTCCCGGTCCCGGTGCAGGTCCCGCACGACAGAAGAGGAGGGTGATTCATCCCCATACGTACAGATTCAATCAGGGCGACTGTCCGGGCGCCGGAACACCTCTCCCCGGCGCGGCGGCCACCCCCTGCCCCCTGCCGTTCCGCACCGGTGCCTGCATAAGATCGCCCTGGTCACCCCTTGGCAAGGAGTCGCTCGTGGCATACGACATCAGCGCCATCCGCGCACAGTTCCCCGCACTGAAGGCCGGATCGGCCCACTTCGACGGCCCCGGGGGCACCCAGACCCCGCTCCCCGTCATCGAGGCCATCTCCGACGCGCTGGCCAACCCGCTGGCCAACCGGGGCCGGCTCACCGCGGGGGAGCGCAATTCCGAGGCCCTCGTCCAGTCGGCCCGGCAGGCCATGGCCGATCTGCTCGGCGCCGACCCGGCCGGGGTCGTGTTCGGGCGCAGCGCCACCGCCCTCACCTACGACTTCTCCCGCACCCTCGCCAAGACCTGGTCGCCGGGGGACGAGGTCGTGGTGTCACGGCTGGACCACGACTCCAACATCCGCCCCTGGATCCAGGCCGCCGAAGCCGTCGGCGCCACCGTCCGCTGGGCCGATTTCGACCCCGCGACCGGCGAACTGACCCCCGACGACATCAGCGCCCGGCTCGGCGACCGCACCCGGCTGGTCGCGGTCACCGCCGCCTCCAACCTGATCGGCACCCGCCCGGCCATCCCGGAGATCTCCCGGCGGGTGCACGAGGCAGGGGCGCTGCTCTACGTCGACGGCGTGCACTACACCGCCCACGCCCTCGTCGACATCCAGCAGCTCGGAGCGGACTTCTTCTGCTGCTCCCCCTACAAGTTCTTCGGCCCCCACCTCGGCGTCCTGGCGAGCCGGCCCGAGCTCCTGGAGACGCTGACCCCGGACAAGCTGCTCCCCTCGACGAACGCCGTCCCCGAGCGCTTCGAATTCGGCACCCTGCCCTATGAATTCCTCGCCGGCACCCGCGCCGCCGTCGACTTCCTCGCCACTTTGGCCCCCGGCGCCGAAGGCGGCCGAAGGGAGCGGCTGGCCTCGTCGTTCACGGCCCTCGAACAGTACGAGGCCACCCTGCGCCGGCGCATCGACGAGGGCCTGGCCGCCCTCGACCCGATCACCATCCACTCCCGGGCGGCTGACCGTACCCCGACCGTGCTGCTGACCATCGACGGCCGTGACACCACCGACGCCTACCGCCACCTCGCGAGCCGCGGCGTCGACGCCCCCTCCGGCTCCTTCTACGCGGTGGAGGCATCCCGCAGGCTGGGGCTGGGCGACACCGGCGGCCTGCGCATCGGGCTGGCCCCCTACAACAGCGCCGAGGACGTGGACCGCTTGCTGGAGGCGCTCGCGGACTTCCTGCGCACGCCGGCCGGCCTCGCGCAGACGTGAGTCCCACTGCGGGTGGTGGTGTTCGCGTGGATGTTCCCGTGGGGGCGGTATTGGGGCCGGGGTGGTGCGACGGGCAGGCTCGTGGGTGCTGTGCCTGCGTCGTTTGGGGAGGGGTCTGCTGTGGGCGGTGTGTTGCCGCGTGGCGATCGGCTGCCGTCGTTGACGGGTCTTCGCTTTCTGCTGGCCGGGGTGGTGCTGGCGGGCCATGTGCTGACGCTGGGCAGATTCTTCGAGGACCAGGGGGTGTATGAGGCCGCCGATGCCTCGTCCATGGCGAGCGCGGCGGCGGTCTCCTCCTTCTTCCTCCTCAGTGGTTTCGTGCTGGCGTGGAACGCGTCTCCGAGCGACACCGCTCTCCGGTTCTGGCGCCGTCGGCTGGTGAAGATCTTCCCCAACCATGTGGTGACCTGGACCTTGATGCTGGGCCTGCTCATGGTGACGGGCACCGCCGCCTTGCTTCCGGTGCCGGATCCGGGGCTGGGGCAGGCGGTCCGGAACCTGCTGCTGGTGCACGCCTGGGTTCCGGATATGGCCGATTTCAGCAGTGTCAATCCGGTCACCTGGTCCATCTCGTGCGAGGCGTTCTTCTACCTCCTCTTCCCCCTGCTGATCCGGCCGGTGCACGCGCTCCCGGCACGGCTGCTCTGGCCGGTGATCGCCCTGGTGGCGGGGCTGGTGGTGACGATGCCGCTGGTGGCGATGGCCGTCACCGACGAGGCGGCGCCGGGGAGTTGGTCGCCGCTCTCGACGGAGCGGTGGTGGCTGATCTACTTCTTCCCGCCGGTACGGCTGCTGGAGTTCATCCTCGGAGTGGTGCTCGCCCGGGCGGTCCAGCTGGACCGCTGGCCGGCGCTGCGGCCGCACTGGCCGCTGCTCGCCCTGGCGGGAGTCTTCGCGGCGCGGCCGCAGTTGCCGGAGGAGTACGTATGGGGAGCGGCCACCTGTCTGCCGGTGGCCGCCCTGATCCCGGTCATCGCCACCCGCGATGTCCAGGGACGCGGGAGCTGGCTGGGGCGCCGTGGCCTGGTGGTGCTGGGCGAGGCGTCGTTCGCGCTGTACATGGTCCACTTCCCGGTGCTGTACGCGATCCGGGTGCAGCTGGACCAGCGGACCTTTGACACGGTGACCGCCACGGCGCTGTCCCTCCTGGTGTCGGCGCTGTGTGTGGCGGTTTCGCTGCTGCTGTGGCGCGGTGTCGAGATGCCGATGATGCGCCGCTTCGCCCGCCCCCGCGCCCGTTCCGCGCCGACCGCGCACCCCGCCCCCGGCGGCCGGACCGCGCCCATGCCCCAGGAGGACCCCACTCCATGACCGGGGGCGCGGTACGTGGCCTGGGACAGGCGGCCCAGCGGGGTGACGACCACGGTGCCGGTGTCGACACTCCAGGTCGCGGCCACCCGGCCGTCCACCAGCACCACGCGCTCCCCGGCCACCGAAAGGCCCCGGTGGGCGTCGTCGATGATCCGGCCCCGGTCCTGATACCCGAGGATCGCGTTGTCGAACGCGGGCAAGAACCGCACCGGCGCTGGCGTGTCGGGGTCGGGGCGTGGCGCGCCGGGGAGGTCCAACAGCTCGCGGCCGCGTTCATCGCGGAAGCTGACCAGTTCCTCGCGTATCGCGGACACCGCGGCCGGGAGTCCGGCCAGGCCGCACCAGGCGCGCAGATCGGCTGAGGACGCGGGGCCGAAGGCGGCCAGATAGCGCCGTACCAGCGCCTGGCCGACCGGGTCGGCGCCGTCGGGGGAGGCCGGGTCCGGCTGTCGCCCCAGCCAGGAGGAGAGCAGGACGTTGCGCACCCCGGCCCTGGTGCGCCACAGCCCGCGGGGCGGCGTCTGCACCACCGGGACGAGGGCGGCGATCAGCATTTCGCCCAGTGCCCGCGGTGGCGGCGCGGGCCAGCGCGCGGCGAGCGCCCCCACCAGCTCGGCCATCGAGCGGGGCTCGCCGTCGGCCATCACCGCCCGGCCCGCGGCGGCCAGTTCGTCGAGGTCTATCCCCTCGAGCTCACGGCGGTAGGTCCCGAGCACCCGCTGGCGCAGCATGGTCTCGTGACGGGCCCGCCAGGCCAGCGTGTCATCGGCGGTCAGCAGGTGGACGGTGCGGCGCATGAGGTGGGTCCGTACCAGGCCGCGCCCGCTCAGCAGGTCCGAGAGGACGGTCGGGTCGAACGCGCGCAGCCGCGACCAGAGCCCGATGAACGGCTCCTGCGGCTCCTGTGCCTGCATGCCGCACAGGTGCGCGACGGCGTCGAGGACCGGTACGTCGGCGCGATCGAGCAGCAGCTGGCGGGCGAGCGTGGCGCGGCCCAGCGCCCGGTTGCCGAGAACGGTCATCGTGTCACCGCGGCGCGCTCGTCGGCCGGTCGCCGCCGCAGTGCCGCCCGTTCGACGGCCGGCGGGGTGTAGGACACATCGAGCGGGCCGATGTCGGTTCCGGGCGCCACGATCTGGTCGATCCGGTCGAGGACGTCGTCGTCGAGGGTGACCGCGGCCCCGGCCAGGAGATCCTCCAGTTGCTCCATGGTGCGCGGCCCGATGATGGCCGAGGTGACGGCGGGGTGGGTGATGGCGAAGGCCATCGCCAGGTGGGTCAGCGACAGGCCGGCCTCCTCGGCCAGCGGGATGAGCCGTTCGACGGCGTCGAGTTTGCGCTCGTCGGTCAGATGCCGGGGCACCCAGTTCATCCGCGCGTTCCGCACCGGGGGTCCGCCCTTGCGGTAGCGGCCGGTGAGCAGGCCCATCGCCAGCGGGCTCCACACCAGGGTGCCCATGCCGTACCGCTGGCAGACGGGCAGGATCTCGCGCTCGATGCCGCGGTTGAGGAGGGAGTACGTGGGCTGCTCGGTGCGCAAGCGCTGCAGTCCGCGCCGCTCGGCGACCCACTGCGCCTCGACGATCTCCGAGGCCGGGAGGTTGGAGGAGCCGATCGCGCGCACCTTGCCGCCGCGCACCAGGTCGGTCAGGGCGGAGAGCGTCTCCTCGATGTCGGTGCGCGGGTCGGGATGGTGCAGCTGGTAGAGGTCGATGTGATCGGTGCGCAGGCGGCGCAGCGAGTGCTCGACCTCGGTGATGATCCAACGCCGGGAGCTGCCGCCACGGTTGGGGTCCTCGCCCATCGCGCCGTTGACCTTGGTGGCCAGCACGACGTCGTCGCGCCGGCCCTTCAGGGCCTTGCCCAGGATCTCCTCGGACATCCCGTGGGGTCCGTACACATCGGCGGTGTCGACGACGTTGATGCCCGAGTCCAGCGCCCGATGGATGATCCGGACACAGTCGTCGGGATCGGGATTGCCCATCTGGCCGAACATCATCGTGCCCAGGCAGTAGGGGCTGACCTGAATACCGGTCCGCCCCAGCTCACGCGTCTTCACGGTCGCGCCGTTCCCTTCGGTTCCTTGGCTCTCGGGTTCCGGAACCGCGCCGGTGACGGCCGTCACCGGCGCGGTTCTCGGGGGGAGATCGGGCAGCGGTCAGCTGGACTTCTGCCCGTCGAGCGACTCGCGGATGATGTCCGCGTGCCCGGCGTGCTGGGCGGTCTCGGCGATGACGTGCATCAGCACCCGGCGCACGCTGTGCGCCGCTCCCGGCTCGTTCCAGGGCGCCTCGGGCAGCGGGTGGGTCGCCGACAGGTCGGGGACGGCGGTGATGATCTCCGCGCTCCGGGCGGCGACCTGCTCATAGCGCTGGAGGGTTCCGGCCAGCGTCTCACCGGGCAGCATCCGGAAGTTGTTCTGGTTGTCGATCGCCCACTGCGGGATCTCATGTGCCGTACCGGCCGCGAGGTCGGCCCAGGTGACGCCGTCGGGCAGGTCGTAGCGCAGCGCCGAGGGGCCTTCGAGGACGAAGCGCAGCCATCCTTCCTCGATGGCCGCGACGTGCTTGATCAGCCCGCCCAGGCACAGTGCGCTGGCCGTCGGGCGCTCGTCGGCCTGCTCGTCGCCGAGCCCGCGCACCGTGGTGATCAGGGCGGATCGTGCGGCGGCGAGCTCGGCGAGCAGATCGGCCCGCTCGCCGTCGAGCGTGGTGGGGGGCGTGGTGGTGGCGGTCACAGTGATGGGGTCCTTCTGTCGTTCCCGTTGTCTGACGGAGACAACGGTCGCAGGGGTAGCGGACAGGGTGTGGCCGCTTCTCGGGGCAGAATGGATGTCATGCCGAAGACATCAGCGCGACTGCTGTCACTGCTCTCCCTGCTGCAGGCACGCCGGGACTGGCCGGGGCAGCTGCTGGCCGAGCGGCTGGAGGTCAGCCCGCGCACCGTGCGCCGCGATGTCGACCGCCTGCGCGAGCTCGGCTACCCCATCGCGGCCATCAAGGGCCCCGACGGGGGCTACCGGCTCGGCGCCGGTACGGAACTGCCGCCGCTGCTGTTCGACGACGACCAGGCCGTGGCCCTCACCGTGGCGCTTCAGACCGCCGCCGTCACCGGGGCGGGGATCGAGGAGGCGGCGGTGCGTGCGCTGAGCACCGTCCGGCAGGTCATGCCCGCACGGCTGCGCCATCGCGTCGATGCCCTCCAGATCACCGCCGTCGACGGCCCGGGCACCCGGCCGCACCCGCGGCTGGGCCCGGGCGTTCTCATGACCCTCAGCGCGGCCGTCCGCGCCCGCGAAGTACTGCGCTTCGACTACGACCCCGTCTCCCCACCGGCAACCGACGCCCACGCCGACCCCGCCGCGACCGCGCCCCGCCGGGTGCAGCCGCATCACGTCGTCACCCGGGGCGGGCGCTGGTATCTCGTCGCCTGGGACCTCGACCGCGACGACTGGCGCACTTTCCGCGTGGACCGGATCACCCCGCGGACCCCCACGGGGCCCCGCTTCACCCCGCGCGAACTGCCCGGAGGGGACGTGGCCGCGTTCGTCACCGGCAGGTTCCAGGGCTCCGACTTCCAGGGATCCGACGGCACCGGCGGCTGGCCCTGCCTCGGGGAGGTCGTCCTCGACCTCCCCGCCTCCGTCGTGTCCACCTACACCCGGGACGGAGTCGTCGAAGAACTCGGCCCGGACCGCTGCCGGCTCGTCCTGGGCGCGTGGTCATGGCCCGGACTGGCCGCCAGTATCGGCAGGTTCGACGCCGATATCGAGGTCATCGGGCCGACCGAGCTCAAGGACGCCTTCGCCCACCTGGCCCGCCGCTACGCACGAGCCGCGGCCGACGGACCCACCGAGCCCACCACGCGACCGCCGAGCCGATGAGCGGCCCGCGCCGCACATCGCGTCTCGGCGGGTCGTCGCAGGGACACGCCGCAGGGACACGCCTCAAGGGCGCGCCTCAGGGAGCGGCGTCGAGATCCACCTCGAGGTTCTCGGCCTCGGTCCAGAACCCCTCGTCCGCGTCCTGCAGCCGGGACGCCGCGTGCCTCAGGTGGAGCAGCGCCGCCTCGCGCGCCGCCTCGGCGTCGCGGGCCTCGATGGCGGTGAGGATGGCGTGGTGCTCGTGCCGGACCGCTTCGAGGAAGTCGCCGCGCCGCGCCTCGTTCGCACGCGTGACACGGATTCCGCTGCGCAGCACCTCGCCGAGGTAGCGCAGCGTCGAGAGCATCACCGGATTCCCGGTCGATTCGGCGATGGACCGGTGGAAGGCGAGATCCTCGTCCACGCCGTCGCCCCCGGCCGCCACCGCCGCGTCGATGGCCTCCAGGGCCTGACGCATCCGGGCGAGATCGGCCGGCCTGGCCCGGGTGGCCGCGAGGTACGCCGCCTCGCCCTCGATGGGGCGGCGCACCTCCACGATCTGCCGCACCTTGGACTTGGTGTCCTCGGCGGTCTCGGCCTCCAGGTCGAGCGGCCGGGTCCGCCGCGGCATCACGAACACACCGAGCCCCTGACGGGGTTCGACCAGGCCCGCGTTGCGGAGCCGGGACACGGCCTCGCGTACGACGGTGCGGCTGACGCCCAGCTGCTTGACCAGCGCCACCTCGGTCGGGAGCTTGTCGCCCTCGGCCAGCCGCCCGGACTCGATCTCTTCCGAGAGTATCGCCGCGACCCGATCCGCGAGCCGCACGGGACCGCTCACCTTGGAGAACATGGTCTTCAGTTTATCGGCACCGTTCCGGTCGCCCCGGCCGTCAAGAGCGCGCACCGTCCACGACCGCGTCGGCGTGGTCGTCGAGGTAGTCGCGCACCACCGAGGCGAAGTCCGGGTCGGGTGCCAGCCCGAGCGCGGCGGCGCGCGCGTTGTCGAACGCGGCGGGCCACGAGCCCACGAGGGCCTCGACACCGGGATCGGGCGCGATCGTCACCAGGTCGGCGACGGCGTCCCCGGCCACCTGCCGCAGCGTGCTCAGCATGTCGGCGACCGAGACCGTGAGCGCCGGAAGGTTGACCGGCACCCCGCCGTCGATCCGGCCCGGCCCGGCGCCGCGCTCGGCCTCCGCGACGCGCAGGATGCCCTCGACGGTGCGCCGTGGCGAGGCCAGGGCCACCTTCAGCTCGGGGTGGACCGGGCAGGTCGCCGGGAGGCCCGCGAGCGGCTCGCGGACGATGCCGGACAGGAAGCCGGAGGCGGCCGCGTTGGGCTTGCCCGGCCGCACCGACACGGTCATCAGCCGGGCGACGCGCCCGTCGAGGAAACCGCGGCGGGTGTAGTCCGCGATCAGCTGCTCGCAGACCAGCTTCTGGATCCCGTAGCTCGACCGCGGTGTGGGCAGGGTCGACTCGCTGACGACCGGTGGCAGCGGCAGCGCGGGGTCGGAACCGTAGACGGCCACGCTGCTGGAGAACACCACCCGCGGCGTCGGCCCCCCGGCCGCCGACTGCGCCCGCGCGGCCTCGAGCAGCGCCCGCGTGGTGTCCACATTGGCGCTCATACCGAGGTCGAAGTCGGCCTCGCACTCGGCCGAGACCGCGGAGGCGAGGTGGATCAGCACATCCACCGGCTCCGCGAACACCTCGTCCAGCCGGTCGACCAGGTCGCCCCGTACGACGTCCACGAGGGGGTCGGCCGCCGCCGAACCGGCCGGCACGACGCGGTCGGCGAGGACCAGCCGGTCGATCGGCACACCGCGGAACGTCCGTGCCGTGAGCAATGCGGCGGCGACCCGCTCTCCCAGGAAGCCGAAGCCACCCGTGATGACGATCCTCATGCGTTGTTGTCTCCTCGGTAGTCGTCTCGCCAGCCGAGCCCCTCGCTCGTGCCGGCGCGGGGGATGTACTCGCAGCCGATCCACCCGTCGAAGCCCAGCTCGTCGATGACGCCGAACAGGTGGCGGATGTCGAGCTCGCCCCGGTCGGGCTCATGGCGGTCGGGCACGCCCGCGATCTGCAGATGGCCGACCCGGCCGGTGGGCAGGTCGCGGCGCAGGGTCGTGGTGAGGTCGCCCTCGACGATCTGGCAGTGGTAGAGGTCGAGCTGCACCTTGAGGTTCGGGGCCCCCACCTCCCGTACCACGGTGTGCGCTTCGGCCTGCCGGCTCAGGAAGTACCCGGGCATATCGCGGCCGTTGATCGGCTCGATCAGGATGTCCACGCCCGCCGCGGCGGCCCGCTCCGCGGCCCAGGCGAGGTTGGCCAGGTAGGTGTCGCGGTGCTCGGCCGGGTCCGGTGCGGGCCCCACCAGCCCGGCCATCATGTGCACCCGTGGGCAGCCGAGCTCCGCCGCGTACTCCAGTGCCCGCCCGATCCCGGAGCGCACCTCCGCCTCGCGGCCGGGCAGCGCCGCGAGCCCGCGCTCGCCGGACTCCCACGCACCGGGCGGCGCGTTGAAGAGCACCTGCCTCAGGCCGTGGTCGTCGAGCCGGCGGCGCAGCTCGGTGGCGTCGTACGCGTACGGGAAGAGGTACTCGACGGCCTCGAAGCCGTCCGCCGACGCCGCGGCGAAGCGGTCGAGGAAGTCGTGTTCGGTGTACATCATGGACAGGTTCGCGGCGAACCTCGGCATGCTGGCTCCTGCGTTCGGGCCGGGACCGTCCCGGTCAGCGGTTGACGATGTGCTTCTTGGTGGTGAGCACCGCGGCGGCGCCGACGACCAGGCTGAGCGCCAGGACGTGCATCGGGATCGCCGCCGAGCCGGTGGCGTCCTTGAGCGCGCCGATCATGTAGGGGCTGACGAACCCGGCGAGGTTGCCCACCGAGTTGATCATGGCGAGGCCCGCCGCCGCGGCGGTGCCGCTCAGGAACGCGGTGGGGAGCGACCAGAACAGCGGAGCGCAGGTCAGCACCCCGGCCCCGGCGATGGACAGCGCGGTCAGGGACAGCGCGGTCGAGCCGTTCCACACGGCGGCCAGCGAGAATCCGACGGCGCCCATGAGACTCGGGATGACCAGGTGCCAGCGGCGCTCGCGGCGCTTGTCCGCCGAGCGGCCGAACAGGTTCATCGCGACGAGCGCGGCCAGGAACGGCACGGCGCTGAGCACGCCGATCGCGAAGTTGCCCTCGATACCGGTGGACTCGACGAACGAGGGCATCCAGAAGGTCAGGGCGTACTGGCCCATCACGAAGCAGAAGTAGATGAGACACATCAGCCACACCCTGGGCTCGCGGAAGGCGTCCCAGACCCGGCCGTCCACCGTCCGGTCCGCGGTGTCGTCGGCGACCGCCCGCTCGACGACGGACTTCTCCTCATCGGTCAGCCACTTCGCGGCGCGCACGTCGTCGTCCAGGTAGAAGAGGGTGACGACACCGACGAGGAGCGCGGGGACGGCCTCCAGCAGGAACATCCACTGCCAGCCCTGCCAGCCGTTCACGCCCTGGAAGTGGTCCATGATCCAGCCGGAGAGCGGATTGCCGAAGATGCCCGCCACCGGGATCGCCGACATGAACATCGCGATCACCCGGGCCCGGCGGTACGAGGGGAACCAGTAGGTGCAGTAGAGGATCACCCCCGGATAGAACCCCGCCTCCGCGGCACCGAGCAGAAACCTCAGCACATAGAACGTCGCCTCGTTGGTGACGAACATGAACGCCGCCGAGACCAGGCCCCAGCTGATCATGATGCGGGCGATCCAGGTGCGGGCTCCGACGCGTTGCAGCATCAGGTTGGAGGGGACCTCCAGGATGAAGTAGCCGATGAAGAACAGGCCCGCCCCCAGGCCGTACGCCGCCTCGCTGAACCCGAGGTCGTCGGACATCTGCAGCTTCGCGAAGCCGACGTTGACCCGGTCCAGATAGGAGGCCACGTAGCAGAGGATGAGGAAGGGGACGATGCGGCGTACGACCTTGCGGTAGACCGTGTTCTCACGGGCGAGCGCGGGGGTCTCGGTCGCCACTGCGGGTATGGGCATGACGAATCCTTTGTGCGGCTCAGGGGATTCTGCGAACGGGGAGGGGAGAAGCGGGTCACCAAGCGGCGCCGAAGGTGGCCCTCAGCTCGTCGATGGCGTCGGTGGTGAGCGGCTCCGGTCGACGGTCGGTCAGGAGCCAGAGGCGTGCCGTCTCCTCGAGTTCTTCGAGGACGGCGAGGGCGGCGGCCGCGTCCGGGCCCCAGACCACGGGGCCGAGCCGGTCGAGCAGGACGGCCCTGATCGGCGTGTGGCTCGCCTGGCGGTCGGCGATCCGGGCGGTCACCAGGTCGGCCACGCGCGGGTCGCCGGGCCGGTGGTAGGGGATGAGCGGCACGTGCCCGACCTTCATCACGAAGTAGGGCGTGATCGGCGGGAGCACGTCGTCCTGGCTCCACACCCCGGCCAGGGTGAGCGCGACCAGATGGGTGGAGTGGGTGTGGACGACGAAGCGGGCCGTGGGGTCGGCCGCGTAAATGCGCCGATGGAGCGTCAGGGTCTTGCTCGCGCGGTCGCCCGCGATCTGCTCACCCTGGGCGTCGACCAGCGCGAGGCGGTCGCGCTCGAGAAAGCCCAGGGCGGCGTCGGTGGGGGTGATCAGATGGCCGTCGCCGATCCTGGCGCTGATGTTCCCGGCGCTGGCGTGCACATAGCCCCTGTCGAACAGGCTCGTGCCCACCCGGACGATCTCGTCGCGCGCCGCGTCCACGGCGGCGTCGAGGAGCTCGGTCATGAGACCTCCCGGTCGAGCAGGGCGAAGGCGTCGGTGAAGAACGCGGGGCCACCGAAGTTGCCGGACTTCAGGGTGATGTGGAGCGTGTCGCCGCCGGGAAGCGGCGCCGCGCACCAGGGCACACCGGGGTCGATCTGCGGCCCGATCCGCAGCCCGGTGATGCCGAGCGCCCGGACGACCGCTCCCGAGGTCTCGCCGCCCGCCACGACGAGTTGGCGTACCCCCCGCTCCACGAGGCCCTGGGCCACGCGGGCCAGGGTCCGCTCCACCAGCTCGCCGGCCTCGCCGGCGCCGAGCCTGCTCTGGACGGTCCGGACCGCCTCGGGCGCCTCGGTGGAGTAGAAGAGGACAGGTCCGTCGGCCAGGTGGGATTCGGCGAAGGCGAGGGCCTGGCCGGACACGTCCTCACCGGCCGCGATACGCAGCGGATCCACGCTGAACGCGGGCCGCCCGGCGCGCAGGAACTCCAGCACCTGGCGGTTGGTGGCGGCGGAGACCGATCCGGAGATGACGGCCCGGTGGCCGCCGGGCGGTGGCAGCTGTGCGGCGGCGTGGGACGGCGTGAACCCCCAGTTCGCGGGCAGCCCGATGGCCAGGCCCGAACCGGCGGTCACCAGGGGCAGCCCCTGGACCGCCGCGCCGAGACGCACCAGGTCGTCGTTGGAGACGGCGTCGGCGATGGCGATCCCGGCGCCCTGCGCGCGCAGCTCGTCGATCCGGGCCCGGACCGCCTCGGCACCGCTGCCGACGACCGTGTGGTCGATCAGGCCGACCGCCCGGGTGGTCTGCGCGCCCAGGACCGAAACGAGATGGGGGTCGGTCATGGGGGTGAGCGGGTGATGGCGCATTCCGCTCTCGCTGAGCAGCACGTCGCCGACGAAGAGATGGCCCTTGAAGACCGTGCGCCCGTTGTCGGGGAACGCGGGCGTGGCGATCGTGAAGTCGGTGCCGAGCGCGTCCATCAGGGCCTCGGTGACCGGCCCGATGTTCCCGGCCGGTGTCGAGTCGAAGGTGGAGCAGTACTTGAAGTAGATCTGTTCGGCGCCCGCGGACCGCAGCCAGGCGAGGGCCCGCAGCGATGCCTCGACGGCGTCGGCGGCCGGAACCGTCCGCGACTTGAGCGCGATGACCACGGCGTCCGCGGCCACCGGTTCCTCGGCGCCGCCGGGCGGCACATCGATCAGCTGGACCACGCGCATGCCCGCGCGCACCAGGTTGTTGGCCAGGTCCGTGGCGCCGGTGAAGTCGTCGGCGATGCAGCCGAGTCGGATTCCCATCTCAGGCCCCCGCCGGCTGGGGCAGGTCGATCCCGGGGAAGATCTTGATGACCGCGCTGTCGTCCTCGGCACCCAGACCCGACGCCGACGCCTGCAGGAACATCTGATGAGCCGTGGCGGCCAGGGGGAGCGGGAACCGCTCCGGCCGTGCGGAATCGAGGACGAGCCCCAGGTCCTTGACGAAGATGTCGACCGCGGAGAGGGCCGTGTAGTCACCGGCGAGCACATGCGCCATCCGGTTCTCGAACATCCACGAATTGCCGGCGCTGTGCGTGATGACCTCGTAGAGCGCCTCGGCCGGCACACCGGCCTTCAGACCCAGCGCCATCGCCTCGGCCGCCGCGGCGATGTGCACACCCGCGAGCAACTGGTTGACGATCTTGACCTTGGAGCCGAGACCGGCCTGCTCACCCAGGCGGTAGACCGTGGCGCTCATGGCCTCGAGCACCGGGTCGGCGACCGCGTACGCCGCGGCGGAGCCCGACGTCATCATGGTCAGCTCGCCGGCCGCGGCACGCGCGGCACCACCGGAGATGGGCGCGTCCAGATAGAGCACACCCCGCTCGGCCAGCCGTCCCCCGAGCTCGGCGGACCAGCCCGGGTCGACCGTGGAGCACATCACGAAGACGGCCCCCGGGCTCAGCCGGGCGGCGGCCCCGCCGGCACCGAACAGCACCGACTCGACCTGCGCCGCGTTGACCACGACACCGACCACGACGTCCACCGCGGCCGCCAGGTCGCCGGGGGAGGCGAACGCCGTCCCGCCGTCGCGGGCGAAGCCCTCGGCCACCTCCGGTCGCAGATCGTGGACCCCGACCTCGTAGCCCGCCTTCCGCAGGCTGCGAGCCATGCCGAGTCCCATGGCCCCGAGCCCCACCACGCCCACGCGCGGCTGTGCCGGCCTGTCCTGGTCGCTCATGCCCCTCCTCGTCCTTGCCGTGCCTATGGGGGAGCGCCGCCGCCCTGCTGTGCCGGCCGAAGGCGCGATCGGCCTCCGGCCTCGGCGGCGATCGGGTCATATGATGACCTGAAGACAAGGCTCCCGCATACCGTGACGTCCGTCACATGAGGTGGGGGACATGCGTGCGGGGCCCGTCTGTGAGACGGGCCCCGCATCAGGTGCACGGCCGGAACGCGGGCCGCGGCCAGGAGGAAGCCGGCATCCTCCTACTGACCGCGGCCGCACGGCAGGGTGCTCAGCTGTGTTGCACCGTGACCCCGTACAGGGCGACCTCGCCGTAGTTCGAGTTGTCGCACGGCGAGGAATTGTTGCAGTTCGCCTGCGTGTAGTCGCCCGCCTTGAAGTAGCCACTGCCGAACTTGGCGGTGACGGTGGCCTGGAGCGTGCCGTTGTAGTAGACGTCGACCTTTCCGTCGTGGGCCACGAACTTGCCCTGGAACCGGTCGCCCAGCTTGTAGCCGGAGGTCACCAGCTTGTAGTGGGTGGTGTTGTAGGAGGTGACGTAAAGGCTGGTCCCCTCGAGGCGGAACGAGGTGACGTCGCTCGACTCGTCGTGGATCTGCCCGGCCATCACGTGCGGCTTGCTCGCCGGCAGATGGGTGATGGCCTCGTCGACGACCATGGTGTGGGTGCCCGTCGTGGACGACCAGCTGGCCGTCGCCGACCCATCGGCGGTCATCTCACGCAACTCCGACCGCGGGTATCCGGTGTTGCTGGTGGTGGCGCCGTTGACGGCGGCCCGCATCGAGATCGCGTCGCAGCCCGAAGTGGTCGTGAACCACGGTGCCTTGGCGTACGTCGACAGGGCCGGCTGCTTGATCTCCTGAGGAGAGCCGGAACTGTTGGGGGTGGGCAGCTGAAGCTTCCAGCCCTTGCTCAGGCCGATGGCCGCGGCCGGTGCGGGGCAGGCGGCGGCGTCCGCCGGAGCGGCGGACGCACTCTGCACCGAGGCCAGGGCGCCGGCGGCGAGTGCCGGTGCGGCGATGAGCACGAGAGCGTGGCGCGGAGTCCTGCGCGCGCCGGAGTTCTTCCGCATGTGCGGCTCCTTATGTGTTGGGGCCATGACAGACCCGTAGGCGAACTGATCCCCGGGGAACCGCCGACCTCCCGAGTCGGCGGGGCATGTGGCCGTGTGGCAGCGAACAGGCGCGCGATGGGGCGAGGCCGAAGTCGGACTTCGGCCAAGCCCTGACCCCATCAGCACACGGCGGGCAGGCTGTCAGCCGATGCCGTTCAGAACCATTGCGTTTTGTCCACGACGTTGATCAGCGGCTGCCCGGCGGCGAACCGCCGCGCGTTCTCCGCGAGCACCTCGAACCGGCGCTCCGAGGCGTGCGGTCCGGCCCCCGCGACATGAGGTGTGAGCAGCGCTCTGGGGTGCTGCCACAGGGGGTGGTCCGGCGGCAGCGGCTCCTGCTCCATGACGTCGAGGGCGGCGCCCCGCAGGTGTCCCGTTTCCAAGGCCGTGACCAGGTCGTCGAGCCGGACGATGGGACCGCGGCCGACGTTGATGAGGCAGGCTCCCTGCTTCATCAACGCGATACGGCCGGTGTCCATCAGCCCTTCCGTCCGCGGAGTGTGCGGCACGGTCAGGATCACGATGTCCGCCTCGGGAAGGACGCGATCCAGCAGATCGGCGGGCAGGACCCGGTCGAACCCCGGCGGCGCCTCGGTGATCCGGGCATCGACGCCCTCCACACGGGTCCCGAACGCGGCGAGCAGCCGCCCCGCCTCGGCACCGACCGCACCCGTACCGACGATGAGCGCACGCGCCTCACTGAGTGGCAGGACCCCGCCGTCCGACCAGTCCGGTGCCCAGTTCGCGGCGGCCTGCTCGCGCACATAGTGGGGGAGTTGCCGGGCCAGAGCCAGGACCAACGCCAGGGTGTGCGTGGCGACATGGTCGGTGTACGTGTCCCGCATATTCGTCACCCGCACCGGATGACGCACGAGCCCAGGGTGGTAGAAGCCGGGCGGAGGCCCCGCCTGAGGAGCCTGCAACCAGCGCAACTTCCCTGCTCCGTCGAGGAGTTCGGGAGTGAGCGTGCCGTACGCGGCGTCGGCGCGGGCCAGCGCGGCGCCGACGTCCTCGGGGCCTTCGGGGCAGAGGACCTCGATTCCGGGAACGGCCTCCACGAGCTTGTCGGGCCAGGACCGCGTCTCGTCCGGCAGCGGGGGGACCATGACGAGGGTGAAGGTGGCTGTGGTCATGCTGCTCCCTCTGCTGTCTGTGCCGTGGTTCCCGTCATGGCTATCACCTCTCCCTGCGCGTTGGCCGCGCGCAGCGCCTGGAGCCGGGCGGGCGAGGCCAGGCCCGCGTGGTAGTAGCGAATCCGCTGAGCGCCGGCGGCTCGCAGCCGCGCCACCCGTCCGGCGAGCTGGGCGGGGTGCTCCTCCAGCACGGACACATTGGCGATGACCGGCCGTGCGCCGCTGCGCACCGCCTCCTCGATGCGGGCCACCGCCCGGGCTTCGTCGTCCCAGCACTTGAGGACGAAGGCGGTGGCCCGGCCCTCGAAGTGGCCCAGGTCGAGCCCGCTGTCGGGGCCCGTGACCTGCGGGTCGCCATCCGCCATCAGAAGGATCTCCCGGCCGGGCGCCGCGGCCGCGATCCGTAGCGTCAACTCCTCGATCACGGACTGGCGGTGGCGCAGCAGAGCCTGTGCCGCCTGCTCGCCCAGCGACTCGGCGAACGCGCTCGGGGCGCGGACACCGCCGCTCATCTCCGCGTCGACGGTGCGGCGCACCGCCCGCGCGAGACCGGCGGGGTCCGCCCCGGCGGCCTCGATCCCTGTGCGGCACGCGGCGCACAGGCATATCGACAACAGATCCCGGCAGCCCGCGCTCAGATCGGCGCCCGCTGTCTTCTCATGCCGGCTGCCGTGTTCGAAGCCCAGCCATCCGCACGCCTCCAGCATGAGCGACGGCACCTCGGCGGCGTCGTACCGGGCGCAGAAGGCCCGGACCAACTGCACCGCGTACGCCGCCACTTCGGGCTGCGCCGGGCACAGGGCATACCCGTATCGTTCGTCGAACGCGTTGCGCACGGTCAGATCGGGAGCGCTCTCTCCCAGCGCCGTGCTGTGCGTGAGCACCAGCCAGGCCTCGACCCGCAGTCCCTGGTCCCGCAGGGCCGAGGCCGCCGTGCCGAACCGGTCCGGAGCGTCGACGGCCCAGCTCGGCGCGGAGGGCCGCAGACGGGCGCCGCGCCAGTGGTGTGGGTCCAGCGGGAAGTACGCGGCGGCGTGCGTGGCATGCACGATGCGGTGGGCGGGGTGGTAGGGCGTCATGGCCCGCACTGAGTGGTAGGCGGCTTGCAGGACCACTGCGCCCATGCCGAGTGAGGCTAAGCGCTCGGCCGCCGCAGGGTCGCCCACCAGGTCCCAGGTGTAGGCGAAGGTGCCGTTGAGCTCGCAGGAGCCGAGGGGCTGGGTTGTCACGTGGTTCAACTCCTTGGTGGCGCCGGACTGCCCTGTGGCGAACCGCTGCCGAGCGAAGTTGTGGTCGTTGGTCCCGGCCCTGGTGGCCCTCGGGACTGAAGTGCGCATGACGTTAGGGCCCATCGGAGGAGTGAGCAAGCGTTTTCACGCGAGCTCTTTCCAGGGGTCCCGGCTTGGCGCCCACTAAAGTGGCTCTGACGTGCTGCTTTATACGATCCGCCGATCTCCGGTGGGGGTGCGGAAAGAACTGAGGAAGCGCTTTCACGTCAGAGAAGCCAGGGCCGGAGCGCGGCCCGGGACTGCGGAGGGGATACGCCGCTGGTGCGCTGAACGACGAACTACCCTGGCGGGACACAAGGGCAGGGGGCTGGATTGGCTACTCCGAAAGTGCCGGAGATGACGGGAAGTCCGGGATCATCCGAAGAGCCGGAACTCCCCCCTGCGGCCGGGCTGCCCGATACGCCTGAGAGGTCCGGTGCGGCGGGCGGTTCCGCGGCGAAGAGGGGTGCGCGCCAGCGGCGTGTGACGATCACCGATGTCGGCACGGCGGCAGGGGTGTCCGCCGCTACCGTCTCCCGTGTGCTCAACGGCACCGCCCGGGTCGATCCCGAGCTGGCGCGCCGGGTGCACAGCGCGGTCGCCGCACTGGGCTATCGCCCCAATGCCGCTGCCCAGGGCCTGGCGCGCGGCGAGGCCGGGGCCATCGGCGTGCTCGTGCCCGACCTGTCCAACCCGTACTTTCCGGATGTGCTGAAATCCGTCTCCGCCGTCGCCCGCCGGCACGGGCGGCGGGTGATGGTGATGGAGTCGGACGAGGACGCGGCGAGTGAGTACGAGCTCGCCGAGGACCTGATGCGCTGTTGTGACGGCGTACTGCTCTGTTCTCCTCGCATGGACCGCACGGCGCTCGTCGATCTGGCTCTCCGTGGCCACCCTGTGGTGCTGGTCAACCGGATCGTCCCCGGGCTGAGCATCCCCTCGGTCTCGGCCGATTTCTACGGAGGAATGACCCTCGTCTGCGGTCATCTCACCCAGCTCGGCCATCGCCGGGTGGCCTATCTGAGCGGGCCCGAAGCGTCCTGGGCCAATGCGGAACGCATCCGGGCCTTCGAGGCCGCGGCGGCCTTCGGTATCGACGTCACGGTCATCCCGTGCGGCCATACGGCGCGGCATGGCTACGACGCGGCCGACGCGGTGCGGGAGCGCGGTGTCAGCGCCGTGGTCGCGTACAACGACCTGGTGGCATTCGGTGCGATGGCGGCGTTGGAGGAGTCGGGCCTGCGGATCCCCGACGACCTGTCGGTGATCGGCTGCGATGACATCTCCGTTGACGACCTGCCCAGTTCGCGCCGCCTCACCACGGCCTCGATGGCCCGGGACGAACTGGGCAGGCAGGCCGCCCAGCGACTGGAATCCTTGATGGCCGCCGACGGTGACACCGAACCGCGATCCCTTCCGATGGAGCTTCGCGTACGGCTCACCAGCGCGCCGCCCGCGGTATCGCCGGGCTGAGGGCGGGGATCCCGGCGTCAGCTGATGTCGATGGAGGCGCCCGCGGCCAGCCGGTGGTAGCGGGCCCCGATGCCGGGGCCGTTGTCGCCCAGGAATCCGCCGACCATGGCGGTGCCGACGTCATTGAGGGCGCCGTCGTGGATGGCGTAGGTGTCCTGCGGGGCCACCTCTCGTACGTAGTCGATCAGCTGCCCGGTGGTGGACCAGGGGCCGTGTACGGGCAGCAGCAGGGTGTCGACGGTGGCGTCCGGGACGGTGAGCGCGTCTCCCGGGTGGAAGAGGGCGTCGTCGATGAGGAAGCCGATGTTGCCGATGGGCGGGATATCGGGGTGGATGACCGCGTGCCACGTGCCGTAGACCTTCACATCGAAACCGGCCGCGGTGAAGGTCTCGCCCTCGCCGACGGCGGTGACCCGGGAGGCGAGGCCGTCCAGTTGCCTGGCGACGGGCGTATTGGTCCAGATGTGCAGGGCCGGGTTGTTCTCCGCGGCCTTGCGGAGCGTCTCCTCGGAGAAGTGGTCGACGTGTTCATGGGTGACCAGGACCGCGTCCGCGCCGTCCAGCGCGTGCGGTTCGGTGAGGCCGCCCGGGTCCACGACCAGGTGGCGGTCGTCCTTCTCGATGCGGACGCAGGCGTGGCCGAACTTGGTGAGTCGCATAGTGGGCCCCTTGATCCCTTCCTGAAACTGTACAACCTGGGTGTGCAACTTAACTGTACAACTAAGTTGTACAACTCAGATTCAAGACATGGGTAGGGTGGGGTCATGGAAGACGACGCACTGGCCGAAGACCTGCGGCAGGCCATCGGGGAACTCGTCCGTGCCGTGCGGGCCGCCGACACCATGCCCTCGGGTGAAGCCGCCATCCTCGGCCACCTCGACCGCGGCGGCCCGCAGACCACGGCCGACCTCGCGCACCGGCGCGGCGTGACCCACCAGTCGGCCGCCAAGTCCGTCAAGGAACTGCTCGGCGCCGGGCTGGTGCGTACCGAACCTCATCCCAGCGACGGCCGCAAGCTCCTGCTGGACATCACCGACACGGGCCGCGCTCGCCTCCGGCAAGAGCGCGCGCAGCGCGCCACTTCGCTGGGCGCCGCCATCGGCGACGCGCTCAGCCCCGATGAACAGCGGCGGCTGCGCGACTGTGTGCCCCTGCTGACCCGCCTGACCACTCACCTCACGGGAAAGTGATCGTGGTTGGACGGGAACTCAGGACGCCCGCGTCAGGATGCCCATGTCAGGACGTGTGTGTCAGGACGCCCGTGACAGGACGAGCTTGGCCTTGTGGCCGCTGACCGACTGCACCCGGATGCTCAGGCTGTTGAGCCTGACGGTGCCGCCAGGACTGGTGCTGCCGCTCAGGCGCGCGCCGCCCGTAGTGGTGGCCGACATCTTCACGGACCGGGAGCTGATGTGGGTGATCCGGAGCTTCCCGAAGCCGAACCGGTGGCTGTCGACCGTGATGTTGGTGGGCCTCGACACGGTGGTCGTGCACCGCCCGTCGTAGCACGGCCCGTGGGCGGCGGCCTGCGCCACCGGCGCCATCAGCCCGAGTCCCAGTGTGCCCGCCAGAGTCATGGTCGCGGCGGCCGTCGCGGTCGTCCAGCGCCTACCGATACCCATCAGTTGGACCTCCTGTGTCGGGGATTCCTGCGCGGCATTTCTAACCCGCGGGCCCTGGGACCGCTCCCGAGGAGGCGCCCGACTGGCCGTCACCCCTTCGCTGCCACCGTTCGTGACGCGGCTTCAGCCCAGGGCGATCCGGGCGGCGACCGGCAGGTGGTCGCTGCCGGTGGCGGGCAGGGTGCGGATCTGGCGGACAGCCGCCGAACGGGCCATGACCTGGTCGATCCGGGCCAGCGGGAAACCCGCGGGGAAGCTGAAGGCCAGGCCCCGCTCCGCGACGTTCATCCGTGAGGTCAGCGGGGCCAGCCCACGGTCGTCGACCGTGCCGTTGAGGTCGCCCAGCAGGATCAGCCGATTCCGCTTCTCGGCGGCTATGGCCTTGCCCAACAGGCCGGCGCTCTCGTCACGCCAGGAGGACGCGAGGCCACTCGCCCCGACGCGGACCGACGGCAGATGCGCGACGTACGCCGCGATCTCGCCCCGCGGCGTACGGACCACGGTCCGCAGCCCGCGGCTCCATGTCTCCGTGATCCCCCGGGGTTTGATGTCCAACGGCCGGGCGTCGGTGAGCGGATGCCTCGACCAGAGTCCGACGGTGCCCCGGACGGCGTGGTACGGGTAGTCCGGGGCGAGGGTCTTCTCGTAGAGGGGCAGCGCGGCGGGCACCAGCTCCTCCAGCGCGATGAGATCGGGCCCGGCGTCGGCCAGGGTGCGGGCCGTACCCGCCGGGTCGGTGTTCTCGTCGCTGACGTTGTGCTGCACCACGACCAGGTCATGCGGGCCGGGCTTCGCCGCGGGCAGGAGCAGCCCGCCGAAGAGGTACGTCCAGGCCGCCACCGGCAGGAGCAGGGCCAGCAGCGCGATGGCCGAACGGCGCAGCAGCGCCAGGCCGAGCAGCACCACGACCACCAGGCCGAGCCATGGCAGGAACGCTTCCAGCAAACTGCTTAGGCGCGCCACGGAGTTGGGCACCGCCCGGTGGAACGCCAGCAGCCCGGCCGTCAGCACCGCCAGTCCGGCGAGCACCCGCCCCCGCGTCCACGGCGACCCGCCCCGAGCCCAGCGCGCCACCCGGCGTACCACCCGCCGGGGCGCCGCCGCCCGCACCGGCGACGCCGCGCCGCTGTCCGCCTGCTCCACCATGGTTTTCCGTCCGTTCGATTCCGCACCCCAAGACGGGCCACCAGGCGCATCGGTTTCCGGAGCGGGGGGTGAAATTCCGGTGGGAGTGGCCCGCAGGCTTCCTGGGATCGGATCCTGTCCTTCCCCAGCGGAATTCCGGAAGGGCCGCACGCGGGATTGCCACGGGTCGGCGCGCCGGGGCAGCACGCGGGATTGCCGCGGGTCAGCGCGCCAGGGCCGCCCGGGCCACCGTGAGTGCCTGCCCGGCGTAGCCGCGGCCGAACAGCACGGTGTGCACCAGCAGGGGGAAGAGCTGGTGCAGCCCGATGCGGTCGGCCCAGCCCTCCGCGAGCGGCGCCACGTCCTGGTAGCCGTCCAGCACCTGATCGAGATGGGGGCAGCCGAACAGGTGGAGCATCGCCAGATCGGTCTCCCGGTGGCCACCGTGCGCGGCCGGGTCGATCAGCCACGCCTGTCCGTCGGTGCCCCACAGGACATTGCCGTTCCACAGGTCGCCGTGCAGCTGGGCGGGTGGCTCGGCGGGTCCGGCCAGCTCGGGCAGCCGCTCGCATGCGCGCTCGATCACCTCGGCCTCGCCGTGGCGCACCGTACCGTCGTCGACGGCGCGGCGCAGATAGGGCAGCACCCGGTGTTCGGCGTACCAGCGCGGCCAGTCGGAGCCCGGGACGTTGCGCATCGGGGCCAGCCCGATGTACGCGTCCGTGGGTCCGTCGGGCGGCGGGGCGCCGAACGCGGGCGCGCCGACGGCGTGCAGGGCGGCCAGGTCGCGGCCGAACCGGGCCGCTGCCCGGGTGCCCGGTCTGCCGACCGGCACCTGGTCGGTGACCAGCCAGTCCTGGTCGTGGCCGTGCACCACCGGGACGCGGACCGTGCCCGCGTCGGCCAGCCAGCGCAGCCCCGCCGCTTCGGCCGGTGCCGCGCCGGGACCGTCGCCCCGTTTGACCATCACTGTCTGCCCGCCGTCGAGGGTGACTTCGGTGAGCGTTGCGGACAGCCGCCGCCGGCCGGTCACCGGGCGGCCGGTGAGGCGGGCCGCGGCGGCCCCGGGGTCCTCGCCCGCCTCGGCCGCCGGACGGGCACTCATGAGCCGAGGCGCTCGCGCACCCAGGCCAGCAGGCCGGGCATCGCGGCTTCGATCATGGCCAGCACCTCGTCGAACCCCTCCGGGCCGCCGTAGTACGGGTCGGGCACATCCAGGTCATCGGTCGCGTCCGGGTCGAAGGACCGCAGCATCCTGACCCGGGACGGATCGTCGACCAGCCGGCGCAGCGCCTTCTCGTGGCCGCGGTCCATCGCCAGGAACAGATCGGCGTCCCTGTGCTCGGCACCGATCTGGGCCGCGACATGCTCGACCGGATAGCCGTGCCGCGCCAGCAGTTCCCCGGCCCGTTGATCGATGGGCTCACCGGCGTGCCAGGGGCCGATGCCCGCGCTGGTGACCCGTACCGCGCCGTCGAGTCCGGCCCGGCGCAGATGCTCGGCGAAGACCAGCGCGGCGGACGGCGACCGGCAGATGTTCCCGCTGCAGACGAAGCAGATGTGCACGGCCACCAGGGTAGGGCCTGGCTCCCCGGTGGAGCAGGGGGCGGGGCGGCCGGGGGGAAGCCCGGGCAAGCCGGGGCCGCGCGGCTCACCCCGCCCAGGGCTTGTCCACCAGTGGTGTCCGGAACCACTCCACACCTCCGGTGGTCTCATCGCGCCGCAGGTCCAGCATGTGGCCACCGGGCCGGTCCGAGGCCCTGGCGATCGCGCTCACCAGGTGCTCGGCGAGGTCGGGACCCTCGGTGTCGTCCATGTCGTCGACAGGCGCACCGGCCCGTACGTCCTGACGGACCTCGTCACCGTTGTGGAGGGTCAGGACCAGGTGCTGGGGCGTCTTCCTGTCCCATCTGACCTGCTCGATGATGTCGGCGCGCACCATTCGGCTGCCGAACGTCGCGCTGCTCACGCGTACCCACACATCGGGCGTCATCACGGCCGCCCCGCGCGTCGGCACCGGTGTTCCGCACCCACCATCACGGCTTCCTCCTGCAGAGCCGATGCTTCTTTCCGTGGAGGCTGCTCCTCCTGTCGCAGCGCCGGACCATCCCGTCGTTCCAGACCTTCCCGTTGTACCGGACGGAGCCCGGCGTCAGGCGCTGCGGTCCGCGAATGGACCACCGTCGGCGAAGGCCAGCGCGGCGAAGCGTTCCCCGATGCGGCGGTGGGTGGCGGCGTCCGGGTGGAGCTCGTCGGGCAGCGGCAGCTCTTCGGCGTCGGCCTCGCCGTAGAGGTCGAGGCCGTCGAGGTAGTGGAGGTGGGGGTCATCGGCCGCCCGCTGCTTCACGATCCGGGACAGCTCCTCCCGGATGACGCGCAGCGTGAGCTTCCCCGCGGCGCGGTCGGCGGGGTCGCCGGTGGCCTGGAACCGCAGCTTTCCGGCGCTGAGCGCGCTCATGTCGAAGGCCGCGGGGCCGGGCGTGTCCTCGTGGATGGGGCACAGGATGGCGGAGACGACCAGCAGTGGGGTGGTGGGATGCCCCTCGCGGATCGTGTCGAGGAAGCCGTGCACCGCCGGGGTGAAGGCGCGCAGCCGCATCAGGTCGGCGTTGACCAGGTTGATGCCGATCTTGATGCTGATCAGGTCGGCGGGGGTGTCCCGCATCGTGCGGGCGGTGAACGGGTCGAGCAGGGCGCTGCCGCCCAGGCCCAGGTTGATCAGTTCCACGCCGCCGAGGGAGGCGGCGACCGCGGGCCAGATGGCGGTGGGACTCGCGGCGTCGGAACCGTGGCTGATCGAACTGCCGTGGTGCAGCCACACCTTGCGGCCCTGGTCCGGGGCGGGCTCGATGGGGGCGTCGGTGCGCAGGGCGACGAGTTCGGTGGTCTCGTTGTGCGGCAGCCAGATCTCGACGGTCTTCACGCCGTCGGGCAGATCGGTGAAGCGGAGGGTGCCGACCGGACCGGGGTGGCTCTCGGCGGCGCCGGTGGCCAGGTCGATGGCCAGGGTGTTGCCGCCGGTCACCGTGGACTGCCCGGCGAGGCGGCCGTCGACGAGCAGGTCGTACACGCCGTCCGGGCGGGGCGGGGCGCCCGCGTAGACCCGCTTGGTGGGCAGCGTGTCCAGTTCGACGGCGGTGGCCCGGGTCCGGAAGACCAGCCGTACGCCGGAGGGCTGAGCCTCCGCCATGGCGAGTTGCCCGTCGGCGTACTGGGCGCGGGCCCAGGCGGGCAGCCGGTGCGGCAGCACCCCGTGCGCGGTGTGCTCCAGGTCGAGGGCGCCCCGCAGGATGTCCGCGGTGATGGGCGTGGTGATCCAGTCGTGCTCGGTGGTGTGCATGGCCCCAGCCTGTTGATCACAGATGTGTGGATGGATGGATGGGTGGATATGGGGCGGACGGACGGATGGATCGGCTGCGCCGACGCGCCGACGCTCCCATGCGCCGCGAGGCTGACCGCCTACGGCACGCTGCCGTGCCCCTGCGTGCTGCCGTGCCACCGCGTCAGGGCGCGCACCGCGTCAGGGCGCGGGCCAGTTCCGCAGCAGGGCGTCGAGGGCGTCCAGGGTCCGCGACCAGCTTTCCTGGCTGTCGGGGGCGCTGTGGCTGAACCCGCCTGCCAACTCGAGGCTGACGTAGCCGTGGAAGACGCTGCCCAGCAGCCGGACCGCGTGTGTCTGGTCCGGCTCGGCCAGGTCGTAGCCGCGCAGGATCGCCCGCGTCATCTGTGAGTGCCGGACACCGGCGCTGGCGGCCGCCGTCTCCGGGTCGAGCCTGAGCTGGGCCGCGGCGTAGCGGCCGGGATGCTCGCGGGCGTAGTCGCGGTAGACGTTGGCGAAGGCGGTCAGGGCGTCCTTTCCGGCCCGCCCGGCCAGGGCCTCGGCGGCCCGGTCGGCGAGCTCCTCCAGGGCGAGCAGGGCGATCCTGGTCTTGAGGTCCTGGCCGTTCTTCAGGTGCGAGTAGAGACTCGCGACCTTGACGTCGAACCGTCTTGCCAGCTCGGAGACGGTCACCTGGTCGAAGCCGAGCTCGTCGGCCAGCTCCGCTCCCGCCTGGGTCAGCCGTTCCGTGGTCAGTCCCACCCGTCCCATGCCCTTCCTCTCCTTCGGCATAACTGATTATGCATTTGCCTAACACCTTTAGGCAAATTAGCCTGCGCTCTATGAAGCCGCTGACTGAGCAAGAGATCCGTGCCGCGTTCGTGAACTGCAGCAAGGGCGAGGCGAAGCGCCTGTCCGTCCCGCGCGACCTGGCCGACCGGCCCTGGGGCGACCTGGACTTCCTCGGCTGGCGAGATCCTCAGGCGCCCGACCGCGCCTACCTGGTCACCGAACTGGACGCCCGCCCGATCGCCGTTGCGCTGCGGTGCCCCGGCCCCGCCTCGTGGCAGGCGCGGCGCAGCATGTGCTCGATGTGCCTGACGGCCCACACGGGCGGCGTCTCCCTGATGGTCGCGGCGAAGGCCGGGAAGGCCAGGCAGCAGGGGAACTCGGTCGGCGACTACATATGCAGCGACCTCGCCTGTTCGCTCTATGTGCGGGGCAAGAAGGACGCGGGCGCGGGCTCACGGCCTCAGGAATCGCTCACCCTGGAGGAGAAGATCCAGCGGACCGTGGCGAACGTCGCGGCGTTCCTCGCCAAGGTGACCGCATAAAGGTGACTGCGGCATAGGGGTGACCACATAAGGGTGACCGCAGTGGGTGATCACGTAGCCCGTACCGCCCGGTCGCAGAGCGGTGCCCCGCACGCCATCGCGTGCGGGGCACCGGGTCGGTCGGTCGGGCGTCGATCGCAGCGTGTCAGCCGCAGTTGGTCTCGGCCTTCTCGAAGCGCACACCGTCGATCCAGCCCCACCAGTCCACGCAGGTGCCTCGTGCGCTCACATAGATCGGTCCCGCGTAGGAGCGGTAGTTGCCGCTGTCGTAGATGTCGTGGATCTCCGTGTCGCTCCGCGAGAGGTAGATGGTCATCGGCACCGGCTCGCCGGCCACGTTCCGGATCGCGACCAGGCAGTTCTTGCCCGTGGCGGAGCTGTAGGTGAGATACGCCGTGCCCTTGTCCCCGACCTCGGTGGAGTTGACGACCTTATAGCCGGAGCCGCAGGCGCCGTTGTACGCAACGTGCGCGGCGGTCGCGGAGGCCGCGGGCGCTGCCGCCATGAGGGCGGCCGCTCCCGCGCCGGTCACTGCCGCGATGGCCAGGGCGCGCTTGAGGTGAGTCATTGGTTCCCCGTTCGTATGGTGTTCGGTGCTGTCGGTGAAGTGCCGCGGGTTGATTTCCCGGTCACTACGACCCGCCACCCGGCCCGTGAGTTGTCCTACCGCACCGTTACGGATCTGTCCGCACTGTCACCAACGCGTAACAGCGGCATGGGCTGCGCGCCGATGCCAATCCGTGGGCGGGGGCGGGCCGCTCGCGCAAGAAACGTCAGCAGAAAAGGGGCTGACGGTCAGCGAGCGACCAGGGGAAGGGATATCGAACTCTTTGGAACATGTGTCCCTGAAGCGGCGTTCCGCGCATGCTGCCCGTTCACCTCCCCGCGGCCCCTCCGAGTGCTGACGCGAGTAGATCGGGCGTGTGGTGTGGTGCTTTGGTGGAGGGGATGGGGGTGTTTTCTGGTGCTTCTTCGGTGCTTTTGCCGGACGTGCCGTCGTTGCTGGGTGCGCGCGTCCCCGGCGGTTCTGGCGATGGTGCGTCTCTCTTAGACTGTGCCGGTCCCCAAGTTGATCGGAGCATCCCTATGCGTCGCCTTGCCGCCGCCCTTTTGGTAATGACCGCTTTTGCCTCGCTCGCCGGCTGCGCGCAGGATTTCGACCGGGGCCCTGATGGGACGGTCTCCGACAAGGTCAAGGACGGAAAGAAGTTCTACTTGGTCGTCGATCCGGCCAAGGGCGGAGACGAGAAGAAGTTCCGCGTCAGCAAGTACGACTATCACGACTGCAACCGCGGTTCGAAGTACCCCAAGTGTGTTGACGATTAATCAGCTCGCCTTCGCCTCGATCGCGGGGTCGGCCGTGCCTTTCGGCTGACCCCGCGATCTCTCCGGGCCGGAACTCCCCGGCCCGGAAGGTCCCCAGCCTCCGCGCCCCCACCGCGTTCGCGACAGGAGTGATTGGGTGCGCGATGACATGTGCGTTGCGGAGAGCGATGGGGATAGGGTTTGCCCGGAGGTGAGCCCTGTGCCCGCTGAGGACGAGTTGTTCAGCGCTGTCGACGCGCTGCTGGAGCAGGTCGCCCAGGACGATCTGCCGGCACCCGCGGAGCGCAAGAGGCTGCGCGAGGCCGCGGGGCTGAGCCAGGCCGGGATCGCCAAGGCGCTGGACATCCGCCGGGAAGCGGTGGGCAACTGGGAATCCGGCAAGACCGAGCCGCGGCAGCCGAAGCGCGCCGCGTACGCCCGGCTGCTGAAGGGCCTGGCCGCCCGCTTCCCCGCCCCCGCGGCGGGCGCGGCACCCGCCGCCCCCGAGCCGTCACCGCCCGCCCAGCCGACACCGGCGCAGACCCCGCCCCCCGGCCAGGGCCATTCCCCCCAGCGGAGTCCCCAACGGCCCGGGGAGGCCGCCGCACAGGACACGACCCGGCAACTCGCCACGGCCCCGGCACAGCGGGCCCGCCCGCCCCGGCCGTCCGCATCGCGGCGCCCGGACGCGATGGCGCGGGTAGCGGGGGCGGCCGGGACCACCGCCGCCACCCCCGCCGCGGACCCGCGCTTCGCCCACGGCCCGCTGGCCGTCGTGGATGTCGTGGACGGCCAGGTCTGTGCGTACTGCCCCGGCGGGCTGGTCCTGGACATCCCGGCCAAGTCCCTCCCGTCGCTGGTGGAGTGGACTCTGGCCGAGGCGCGGCTGGGCGCACCGCGGCTGAACCGCAACGGCAGGGACGCCGACCCCGTTCTGGTGCTCACGGACGCGGCCGCGCTGCGCCTCGGCCTCCCGGCCCGGCTGACCGACGAGGAGCGGCGGGCCGGGAGGCTGTCCGAGGGCCACAAGGTCGTCGAGGAACTGGAGCGGGCCGACTGGCGGCTCACCCGGCGCGGGCTCGGCCCGTGGGCGCGCATCTACCGTCCCGCCGAGGGCTCGCGGCGCGCCTGCGTCCAGCTGTGCGTCCTGGGCTGGGAGGCGCTCGATACGCGCTCCTGGGGGGAGGCCGCGCAGTTGCCGCCCGCCGATCTGGCGCACCTGCTGGGCACCTACGCCGACCGCGTCATGACGCCCTGTGGCTCCACCGCCGTCACCGGCCTGGAGCTGATGACCGCTCTGCACCCGCCCACCCGCGCCGGTGAGCCGGACAGCGCCGGCCGGCGGCACGGCGAGCACAACCCCGGCTCGCTGGGCACCCGGCCGGTGGAGTGCGCCCCGCCCGAGGCCCCGGACGGCCATCCACTCCTGGCACATCTTCCGCGCTTCCACCAGCGCACCCCCGACGAGGTGCTGGTGGAGGAGGCATACGACTGGGCGCGCCCGCTCACCGACGACGAGTGCGCCAAGCGCTATGTGGTGGGCATCGACGTCAACATGGCCTTCGCCGCGGCCGCCAACGGCACCGTCTTCGGCCTCGGCGAGCCCGTGCACGCCAAGCGGCCGCCGTTCGACCCGAAGATCCCCGGCTCATGGCTGGTGGACCTCTCCCACGTCGAACTGGATCCGCGCCTGCCGAGCCCCTTCACCCCGACCGGGGAGCGGCCGACGGGCCCCGCCTGGTACGCCACGCCGACCGTCGCCTACGCCGCCGAACTCGGTTACGGCGTCGCCCCCATCGAGGCGTACCTCCGCCCGGACAACGGCCGCTACCTGGACGCCTGGTACACTCGGCTGCGGGACGCCTATATCGCCACCATGGCCGACCTGGGAGTCACCGCCGGCATGGGACCGCGGGAGTTCCTGACCGCCATGGACGGCCACCGGCGGGCCGATCCGCAGATCGCGATCGTTCTCTCGGCGATCAAGGCGACCGTCAAGGGCGGCATCGGGAAGCTGCGCGAACGCCCCCGCGGCGGTGGCTGGCGCCCGGGTCAGCCCTGGCCCGCGCTCCAGCGCCCGACCTGGCGGCCCGACATCCGCGCCGCGGTCATCTCCAAGGCGCGGGTCAATATGCACCGCAAGATGCTCAAGACGGCGGAGGCCACCGGCCAGTACCCGGTGGCCGTCCTCTCCGACTGCGCCGTCTACCCCTCGGACGGGCCCGGCCCGCTGGACTTCCTGCCCCACAAGGACGGCAAGCCGCTGCCGGGCGGCTTCCGGATCGGAGTGAGTCCGGGAATGGTCAAGCACGAAGGCACCCAGACCACCCTGTGGGCCGAGGGCGTGCGCGAGGAGCACGGCGATGACCTCAACCTTGCCCGGTACATCAAGGACGGCCACGTCACCGCCCCGGACAACGGAGAGTAGCGACGATGGGCAAGCTCGCGGAGAGCCTGGACAAGGCGGTGGAAGGCACCTTCACCCGCCCCGTCCCCAAGTCGGCCGGTGCGCGGATGCGCTATCTGGTCAGGCAGCTCAAGGGCACCCGGCCGGTGGCCGACCTGCTCGGCATCTCCCAGCGCACCGTCGAGCGGTACGTCAAGGACCAGCTCAAGCGGCCCCGCGAGCCCCTCGCCGCCCGGATGGAGCGCGAGGTGAGGAAGCGGTGGCAGCCGCAGATCCGCGCCAGGGCCAAGAAACAGGCCGCCACCACCGGCGGCATCGTCCTCGACACCCGCGCCCGCTTCGGCTACACCGCCGCCCCCGGCACCACCGACGACGCCCGGCTGCGCCACATCACCCAGGCGCTGCCGCCGCAGTACGCCGCCCGCCTCTTCGACGCCCAGGAGCAGGGCGCCCCCGAACAGCAACTGCTCGACATCGCCGCTGAGGGCCTGCAGGAGATCTACTTCAAGGACCGCGGCCGCCGCGCCCAGGGCCTGCTGGTGGAGTTCACCGACATCGACTACATCGAGGTCGATTTGTAGGGAGCAGGGGGTGACGCGCCCGGGTGCCCGGGCCGGATCGACGTGTCGCTCCACGTCCAGGAAGTCGGACCATCTGACGTGTCGTCGCGCCGCTGAATGCCGGATGCCAATCTGGCCGCGTCCCTCTCGACTACCGCTGTCGGCCCAGTACCTCGGCGACGCGGATGAACCCCTCCGTGCCATGGCCCAGCCCGATGGCGCGGCGGGTCATGCCCTCGGCCGCGCGCATCACCCCCGCCTCGATGCCGTGCGCCTCGGAGGTGTGGACGATATGGGCCATGGTCGATGCGCCCGAGGTCATCGGGTTGCCCTCACCGGAGAAGGTGCCGCGGTCCATCTCCTCCGCGGTCTCTTCGAAGAGCGGCGGAAGGATCGCACCGATGCCCTTGGCGAAGGGCGCCAACTCCCGGGCGCTGATCCCCTCCGCCCGCGCCACCGCCAGGGCGTGCGCGTAGCCCGCCATCGCCGTCCAGAAGATGTCGAGCAGCGCGATGTCGTACGCCGCTGCCCGGCCGATCTCCTCGCCGAGGTGGGTGTGGCTACCGGGCAGTGCCTCCAGCACGGGCCGGTGCTCCTGGTAGAGCTCCGCGGGGCCGCTGTGGATGAACACCGAGGCAGGTGTTCCCATGGTGGTGGTCGGCGTCATGATCGCGCCGTCGAGGTATCGGATGCCATGGCCGGCCGCCCAGTCCGCGGTGTCCCGGGCCCGGTCCGGAGTGTCCGCGCTCAGGTTCACCACGGTGCGTCCCTTGAGTGCGTCGGTGACCGTGTCCCGCCGCAGGATCGCGTCCGACGCGTCGTAGTTCACCACGCAGACCACGGTCAACTCACTTGCGGTGACGGCCTCTTCCGCCGATCGCGCACTGACCGCCCCCCGCTCGATCAGCTCCTCATCCTTGCCCGGCGTCCGGTTCCAGACCGTGGTCCGCAGCCCGGCGTCCAGGAACGCACCGGCCAGGGCGCGGCCCATCGGACCCAGACCGAGCACGGTGACGGCAGAATGTTCGGAGTGCATAGACATGAAACTTCAACTCCCATACGGATATACGCGTAACTGATAACTCGAAGGACACAGAGCGAAGATGACACGCAGTCGTGCTCAGGACACGAATGTCTGCGGAGTGACCGCCGCGATCGTCGTGATCGAGGGCAAGTGGAAGACCGCCCTGCTCTGGGCGCTGGAGTCCGGACCGCATCGTCCCGGCGAGCTGCGCCGGCGGCTGCCGGGCCTCAGCGAGAAGGTGCTGACTCAGGCGCTCCGTGAGATGGAGAGTGACGGGCTGGTGCACCGGGACGTGCACGATGTGCTGCCCCTGAAGACCGTGTACTCCCTGACCGCGTTCGGCCGTGACCTCTCCGAGGCGCTGGCACCCCTGTCCGACTGGGGCCACCGCCGCCTGGAGAAGCTGGCCGAGGCCCGGTCGGACCCCTGACGCAACGCCACCTCCGTCTCATCCGATCCGGCGGCCCTCCGACCGCCCGCAACAAGATTCGCTCCGCCGTCCGTCGCTGCCAAGTACCCACAAAAAAGTGGGTACGGCAGACGGACGGCGGGGCAGCGGCGGGACTGTGTGCGGGTGGCCGCGCACCCGGGCGGTGGGCCTTGGGGTGAGGCCCAGGTGTTCGCGTCACATGACCAACTGGCCGACGCCCAGCAAATTCCCCTCGCTGTCACGGAACCAGGCCCCGCGCTCACCCCGCGCACCCTTGCTGGGGTAGTTGCCCTCGATCTCGGCGATCCCCTCCGTCGTCCGAAACCCCGCCACATCGACGTCCTCGAACACCACGCCGCGTCGTCTGAGCTCCCTCACCGCCGTCTCGATGTCGTCGACTTCCCACGCCATCTGAGTGAATGTGCCGGGGGAGGCTCCCGTCGACCGGAAGAGCACGAACTCCGCGCCTCCGCAGCGATACAGCAACCCACCGGGCCGTTCGTCGACCGGCTCCATACCGAGCCGCTCGGAATAGAAACGCCGCGCCCGATCGAGGTCCTGGGCCGGAAGCCTGGTCGCCACACGTCCGCGGGCCAAGGTGCTTCTGTCGTCTGCGTCCATGCCACCACTGTGCCGTGAGCGGGGGCCGGAGGAGCGGAGGCCGTGCCGGTCCTTGGACCGCTGAGCCGTGGCCGTCGAGGGAGGGGCGGCCCGCACGGCCGGGGGCGTCAGGCGGCCTGGTGCGGCGGCCGTACTCGGCGGTGGCCAGGGCGAGGCCTTGGCGGACGGGGGCGGGCGAGGGGTGTGGAGCGCCATTCCCTCAGGTGCCAAATGTTTGGATCGGCTGCTACCCATTAGCTCGGTGGTACGGTGGAGGCATGGTGACCGAGGGGGTGCCCACGAGCGCGCCGCTGCTGGGTGAACCGCTGCCGGTTGAGCTGATGAACACCGTCACCGCCGACCGCGGCCACACCCACGACGCCCTCGACAGCGACGTCGGCGCCGCGGCCTGGCTGCGCGCGGTGGCCGGCCGGCTCGGAGCCGAGACCGTGATAGAGGCCGGCCGGCTCGATGAGGACGCGGTGCGCCCGGTCGCCGGGACACTCCGGGCGTTGCGTGACGCGCTGCGACAGCTGGCCGCGGAGACGACCGAGGACCCGCGCCCTCCGGCCACCGCGCCGGAACTGGCACGACCGGAAGCGATCACCACGCTGAACGCCCTCGCACCTGCCTGGCCCGAGCTCGTCTGGCCCGCCGACGGGCCACCGTCACGTGCCTACCGCGGCCCCGGGACGGCCGCGGAGCTTGCCGTACAGCTCATCGCGCACCAGGCGGTCGAGCTCTTCACCGGCCCCGACCGCGAGCGTCTGCGCCCCTGCCTGGCCCCCAACTGCCTGCTCTTCTTCGTCAAGCATCATGCGCGCCGGGAATGGTGCTCCCCGGCGTGCGGCAACCGCGTGCGCGTCGCCCGCCACTACCGGCGCCACCACACAGGTCCACAGAGCTGAGGGACGGATGCGCACGATGCGGAGCGAGAAGGTCGAGTTCCGTGGGTCGCAAGGGGCGGTACTCGCCGCGCGGCTGGAACTGCCCGAGGACGAGCCGCGGGCGTACGCCCTCTTCGCCCACTGCTTCACCTGCGGCAAGGACCAGGTCGCGGCCACCCGGATCTCACGCGCGCTGACCGAGTTCGGCATCGCGGTGATGCGCTTCGACTTCACCGGCCTCGGCGGCTCCGGAGGAGACTTCGGGAACACCCACTTCAGCTCCAACGTGGACGATCTGGTGTTCGCCGACGAGTACCTGCGAACCCACTTCGAGGCCCCCACCCTCCTCATCGGCCACTCGCTCGGCGGTGCGGCGGTCCTCGCCGCGCGACACCGCATCCCTCGGATACGAGCGGTGGCCACGATCGCCGCACCCTTCAGCCCCGACCATGTGCTGCACCTGCTCGGGAGCGACCGTGCGGAGATAGAGCGGCAGGGCCAGGCCGAGGTCTCCCTGGCGGGCCGCATGTTCCGTATCCGGCGGCAGTTCCTCGACGACATCGGCGCCCAGCCGCAGGCCGAACGCATCGCGCACCTCGACGCCGCGCTGCTGGTGTTCCACTCGCCGTCGGACGAGCTGGTGGGCGTGGACAACGCGCGGCGCATCTTCGACACCGCCCGCCACCCCAAGTCCTTCGTCGCCCTCGACGGAGCCAACCACCTGCTCACCAATCCGGCCGACACGCGGTACGTAGCCACCGTGCTCGCCGCCTGGGCCGGTCGCTACGTGCTCAGCCCGACCCCACTTGGCGATAGGCCATATCGGGATTAGCTTGGTTGATGTCAAGCAACCAACTCCCGACGGGAGTGATGCTCGGTGGGTTGGACGACCGAGCGGCGCAGGGCCGGAGCTGAGGGGGCCCTTCCGTCCTACGGCGATGGCGGCCCGGGGCCGCGGTACAAGTGGATCGCCCTGTCCAACACCACGCTGGGCGTCCTGATCGCGACGATCAACATCTCGATCATGCTGATCGCGCTCCCGGACATCTTCCGTGGCATCGGCGTGGATCCGCTGCGCCCCGGGAACACCAGCCTGCTGCTGTGGCTGATCATGAGCTACATGGTGGTCACCGCCGTGCTCGTGGTGAGCTTCGGGCGGCTGGGGGACATGTTCGGCCGGGTGCGGATGTACAACCTGGGGTTCGCGGTCTTCACCGTGTTCTCCGTGCTGCTCTCCGTGACCTGGCTGCAGGGCACCTCCGGCGCGCTGTGGCTGATCGGGATGCGGGTGCTGCAGGGTGTGGGCGGCGCCATGCTGATGGCCAACTCCAACGCCATCCTGACCGACGCCTTCCCCGCCGATCAGCGTGGTCTCGCCCTGGGGCTGAACCAGGTGGCGGGGATCGCCGGGTCCTTCATCGGACTGATCCTGGGTGGGCTGCTCGGTCCGCTCGACTGGCACCTGGTGTTCCTGGTCTCGGTCCCCATCGGGCTGTTCGGCACGGTCTGGGCGTACCTGAAGCTGCGGGACACCGGAGTGCGCACCCCGGCCCGGCTGGACTGGTGGGGCAACATCACCTTCGCCATCGGCCTGATCGCCGTGCTGTCCGGCATCACCTACGGCATCCAGCCCTACGCCGGTCACACCATGGGCTGGGGCAACCCCTGGGTGATCGCCGCGATCGCCGGGGGAGTGGCGGTGCTCGGCCTGTTCTGCGTGATCGAGAACCGGGTCGCGCAGCCCATGTTCCACCTGGGTCTGTTCCGTATCCGCGCGTTCACCGCCGGAAACGTGGCCAGTCTGCTGGCGGCACTGGGACGCGGTGGCCTGATGTTCATCCTGATCATCTGGTTGCAGGGCATCTGGCTGCCCCGCCACGGTTATGGCTTCGAGGAGACCCCGCTGTGGGCGGGCATCTATATGCTGCCGCTGACCATCGGGTTCCTGATCGCGGGACCGTTCTCCGGCTGGGCCTCCGACCGGTTCGGTGCCCGTACGTTCACCACCGGCGGGATGCTGCTGGCCGCCGCCACCTTCGTGGCTCTGGAGGAGCTGCCGGTGGACTTCGGCTATCCGGTGTTCGCCGCGATCCTGCTGGTCAACGGGATCGCCATGGGCCTGTTCAGCTCGCCGAACCGGGCGGCCATCATGAACAGCCTGCCGCCCGACCAGCGCGGGGTGGGCGCCGGAATCAGCACCACCTTCCAGAACTCGGCCACCGTCCTGTCCATCGGCATCTTCTTCTCCTTGATGATCGCCGGGCTCGCCGGTTCGCTCCCCGGCGCCCTCACCCACGGCCTGACCGCGGAAGGTGTCCCGGCCGCCGACGCGGCCCGGGTCGCGGCCCTGCCGCCGGTCGGGGTGCTGTTCGCCTCGCTGCTCGGCTACAACCCGGTCAGAACGCTGCTCGGACCGCAGGTGCTCGACCATCTGCCCGCCCACCACGCGGCCTATCTCACCGGGCGCGGCTTCTTCCCGGCGCTGATCTCCCCGCCGTTCTCCCAGGGCCTGTCCGCCGCGTTCGACTTCGCCATCGTGGCCTGTCTGGTGGCCGCCGTGGCATCGCTGCTGCGCGGCGGGCGGTATGTGCACAAGGGCGGGCCGAAGCCGCTTGCCCCGGCGGGGGTGGCCGCCGCCCGGGGCGGCACCGCGGACACCGCCGGTACCGAGGACGTCGCGGACACTTCCCGCCACCCGGCGCCCGCGCCCCGGCAACCGCCCCCGCCGAAGTCCGGGCCACCGCCCCCGCATCCGTCATCGCCTCCGTCGTCACCCGGCGGGGGAACGGGACCACCACCCGAGGAGCCGAGATGACCGCGCTCGACCCCACCACCCCGGGCCCCAACGCCCCGGGCCCCAACGCCCCAGGCCCCAACGCCCCGGGCCCTGACACCTCAGGTGCCAACACCCCGAGTCCCGCCGTTCCGGAATCGGCGGAGCTGGCCGAACGGCTGCGTTCCGCCCTTCAGCATCTGCTCCCCGGCCTGCGGGGCACCCGGGGCGAACACGGCGATCTCACCCCCACCCGCCAGGCGGCCCTGGGGGCGCTCGACACCCACGGCCCGATGCGCATCAGCGCCCTCGCGACCCGGCTGGGCATCGCCCTGCCGACCACGTCCCGCATGGTCGATCTGCTCGACGCCTCCGGCTGGATCGAGCGCACCCCCGACCCCGAGGACCGCCGTGCCAGCCTGATCGCGCTCACCGACCCCGGCCGTCAGCTCCTCCACACCGTGCGCCACGAGGCCGCCGCCCGGCTCGCCGCGCGGATCGAGACGCTGAGCCCCGAGGAGCAGCGGGCGCTGTACACCGCGCTGCCCGCCCTGGAGTCCCTGGCCGACTCCACGAACCCGCCCACGAAGGCGTAACTGCTCCGGGTCGACGCGGAGCTCTTGCTCAGTTCGGCGGGATGCGGTAGACGGAGACGTGAGAGCGCGACTCGGCGGTGAATTCGGCGCCTGACCAGTCCGCATGCCGGGTCTCCAGCTCGAATCCGGCCAGCTGAGCCATGAGATCGAGTTCGGCCGGCCAGATGTACCGGTGCGGACTGCGGGTCAGCCGAGCCTGCTTGCCGTCGTCGAACCGGAAGTGGTGTGAGACGACGTGCTGGTGCAGTACGTCGTAGGTGTCCAGCCCGATATAGCCGGGCTCGGTTTGACAGACGGTGGCGGTCTGGCCCGGCGGGAGCTTGCGCAGCTCGGGCACCCAGAGTTCGATCACGAACCTGCCACCGGGCGCGAGATGGCGGGCGGCGTTGCGGAAGCACTCCACCTGCTCGGCTTGGGTGAGCAGGTTGGAGATGGTGTTGTAGACGAGATAGACGAGTGTGTACTCCCCGGGAGCCGCGGAAGTCGCCATGTCGCCCACGATCACGGGGATCGTCGCTTCGTCCGCCCTGGTGCGCAGTTGACGGATCATCGGAAGCGACAGCTCGATCCCGGTGACAGGGACCCCTCGTTCGGCGAGCGGGACGGCCACCCGGCCGGTGCCGATGGCGAATTCGAGTGCCGCTCCGCCGTCCGCGAGCTCGGCCAGCCGGTCCACGGCCGGCTCCAGGACCTCGGGCGCGAACATGCCCGTACCGGGCGTGTCATAGCGCTGGGCGGCGTCGACGTCCCAGATCTCCTCCTGGTTCATACCCTCACCATTCACCGCAGGGGTACGCGGTGTCCACTGCTTTTGCCCCGGGGCCCGCGGATCCCCCGGACCCCGGCTCTGTGCTCCTGGAGTGCGCGAGGAGGCGCCTCAGCCAGCGGGTCCGGGCGTCGCGTGCGTCCTTGCTGATGGCCGCCCGCGGCGCCAAGCCGTCGAAACCGTGATAGGCACCGGGCCATACGTGCAGTTCGGCCTGGCCGCCCGCCCGCCAGATCGCGTTCGCGTACGCCACGTCCTCATCGCGGAACATCTCCGCCGAGCCGACGTCGATGAACGCCGGAGGGAGACCGGCAAGGTCCGTGGCGCGGGCAGGGGCCGCGTAGGGCGGCAGGTCCGCCGCGCCGTAGCGGTCACCCAGGAGCGCCTTCCAGGCGGTCTCATGGGAGATGAGATCCCACATCCCGAGGCCCGACATCTGGTGGCTGGAGAACGTGCACCCGCGGTCGTCCAGCATCGGGCACAGCAGCAACTGCCCGAGGATGCCGGGACCGCCGCGGTCACGGACCAGCAGGGCCAGGGCCGCGGCGAGCCCGCCACCGGCGCTCTTCCCGCCGACGATGACGCGGTCCGTGTCGATGCCCAGTTCGGCGGCGTGCCCGGTGGCCCAGAGGAGTCCCGCGTAGCAGTCCTCCAGCGGTCCGGGATACCGCGTGCGCGGTGCCAGCCGGTACGCGACCGAGATGACGGCCATGTCCAGCGGGAGGACCCACTCGCGCAGGATCCGCGGCAGCACCGACCATGCGTTGCCCATGATCATCGCGCCGCCGTGCAGGTAGTACAGCAGCGGCAGCGGTCCTTCCCGCCCGGCGGGCCGCACACTCACCAGCGTGACATCGGGGCCGTCCCGCAGCCCCGGCACGGTGAGCTCCGCCACGTCGAAACGGCCATCGGCCCGGAGGTCCTCGGCCGTCGGCCGGGGGCGGGTCGCGGCATCCCGCTCCTGCCGGGCCGCCAGATTCGCGGGAGTGACCGGCTCTCTGGGCCCGTTGCCCAAGGACTCCAGCGCGGCACCCAGTTCGGGGTCGAAGAAAGGCACGGCCGTCGGCCTCGGGGCGGAAGCGCCCGTACGGGACAGATCCATACCGCGCATCCAAGCATCCGCGGCCACCCGGCGGTACCGGCGCGTCCGGCGACTCGTACACCCGTCGCCGTTCACCTCTCCCGCCGGCCGCAGCCCCCGGAGTCCGGCGGACGGTAGCATTTCGCCCGCGGGCCGCACCAGGGTCGACCGTGGCCGGGGGGAAACGTGGAGAGCACCGGGCAGCACAGCGACTCGCTTGTCGTGCTGACCGCACTGGACGTGGAGTACGAGGCGGTTCGGGCACACCTGGCCGATCCGCGGCCACAACTCCACCCGAGCGGCACCGTGTTCGAGGTGGGACGGCTCGACGGTACGCCGTGGCGGGTGGCGCTTGCCGAGCTCGGCGAGGGCAACCAGGGCGCGGCCGTGCTGACCGAGCGGGCGATCGCCATGTTCCGCCCGCGCGCCGTGGCATTCGTCGGGGTGGCCGGGGCGCTCAAGGACGATATCGAGCTCGGGGACGTCGTCGTGGCCACGCATGTGTACGCGTACCACGGTGGCAAGGACGAGGACGGCGAGTTCCACTCCCGCCCGAGGGTCTGGCCGGTGCGTCAGGAACTCGACCAGCTCGCCCGCTTCGCCCGCAGGTCCGGTTCCTGGACCGGGCTGCTGCCGGAAGGCCCGCCCGGTGCCTCCCGTCCGGCCGTCCACCTCAAGCCCGTGGCCGCCGGGGAGGTCGTCCTGAACTCGGCGGACTCGGCGCTGCGACGGCAACTGCGCCGGAACTACCAGGACGCCGCCGCCATCGAGATGGAGGGCGCGGGCGTCGCGCAGGCCGCCCACCTCAACGCCGCGCTGCCCGCCCTGATCGTCCGCGGTATCAGCGACCGGGCCGACGGGGAGAAGTACGACGCCGATGCCGAGGGCTGGCAGTCGCGCGCCGCCCGCAACGCCGCCGCCTTCGCCTTCGCCGTCCTCCGTGAGCTGCCGCCCGGCGGCGACCCGGCCCCACTCGGGCCGGGGACACCCATGGACCCGGCGCCGGAAGGATTCCCGGACGGGCCGTCGGCTCCGGCTCCCGCTCCGCCATCCGCTCCGGCCCCGCATCCGGATGCGGGGACCCCACCGGATGACACCGGCCCGGCCGCACACCGCCAACTCCAGCGCTGGGCACAGAGGTTCTCCGACGACCTGGATCTCGTGGACTCCCCCCGCCCGGGCCGCGGAACCGGCTCCCCGCCACAGCTCAGCGGCGGACTCTATGTGCGGCGCGCCGTCCAGGACCGATTGGTGGAGGCCCTCTACGACGGTGATCCGAAGGCGGTCCTGGTCACCGGGGACGCCGGGAACGGCAAGAGCAGCCTGTTGTGGGGCCTCGCGCGGGATCTGACCGCCCTGGAGGACGCCGAGGTCTTCCTGGTGAACGCCGCCTGGCTGCTGCGCCCCGTGAGCGGCGCCCCCGGAACCCCCATGCTGGCCCCCGCGACCGTGGTGTCCGGGGCGACGCACGCCCGGACGCGGGGGCGTACACCGGTCGTGCTCCTCGACACCGCCGATCTGCTGCTCCACGACGACTACCACGAGATGGCGCTGCTCGACCTGTGCGAGGACCTCGCCGCCGCCGGTGTCCGCCTGGTGCTGACCTCCCGGCCGGAGGAGGCGAACCGGCTGCGCACCGGCTTCGTCCGGATGTCGCTGGGCCCGTACGACGACAGCGAGATCCCCCACGCCATCCGTGGACACGCCGCGCTCTACTGCCCCGACGCCGTTCCCCGGGACGACGAGGCACGGGTACGGAGGCTGATGGAGCCCGTGGCCCGCGGACTGCCGGTGCGCGAGGTGTGCAGAAGCCCTCTCCAGTTGCGGCTGCTGTTCGAACTCGCCCGGGACGACGGGGCGTTCCCCAGCGCCGAGATCGACGCCACCGGCCTCTACCGCCGCTACTGGGACCACCGGGTCGTCACCGACCGCCGCCATCACGGCAACCGGAGCGCCACCGCGCCGGAGGACCTCTCCGCACTCACCGGCGCGATCGCCGTCGTGCTGATGTCGGCCGGCCGGACCGAGCTGTCACGCGAGGAGCTGGTCGACCGGCTCACCTCGGCACACGGCGGCCCACGCCCTTCCCCGTCGTACGAACCGGCCCGTGTCCGGTCGTCCCTGGAGCTGCTGATCGACCGGGGTGTGCTGGCCAGGGGAGCCTCGGACGGTATCCACTTCTTCCACCAGACCATGTTCGAGTACGCGGCCGCGCGTGGCCTGCTGCACCTCAGCGGGGCACGGGCGCTGCTGTCGCTGTGCGAGTGGGTCGGGTCGCATCCCCGTGACTTCTTCGTCGGGGCGATCCTCGAACAGCTCCTCATGCTCGCCGCCGGGTCCGAGAGATATCGGGGCCCGGTACGGGACACGCTGATGCGGATGGCGGCCCACGCGGACGCCGTCATCCTGCACACCGTCGCCGTGGCCGTCGCGGCGCGGAACCCGGCCGTGGGCGTGTCCGTCGAGCCGCTGCTCGCGACGGCGCCGCACGGTGTCGCCCGGCGGTACGCGGTCCTGGCCCCGACCGTACGCGACACGGACGTCGACGCCCTCCTGCCGCAGCTCCGCGGGCTGTGGGAGAGGAAGGAACCCAGCCTGCGGGAGGCCGTGCTCGAAGCGCTGGAGCGGCTGGCCGCCCAGAACGCGCTCACGGTCCACGCCGCCCTGGCCGACTGGGGCTGCGTACGGGAACTGACGGGGCGCCGTACGGGCGGCGCGGGCATCGAGGTCCTGCCGCGGCTGCTCGTGCTGACGTCACACGTCGATGTGGCATCCGCCCGGAAGGGCCTCATGGAGATGCTCGACTTCGCCCTGTCCCGGGGGCTGGCGGAGCTGGCGTCCGGCGTCATGACCCTGTGGGCCCGGCACTGGGAGACACTGGGCTCGCCGGAGTGGGCAGCCGCCGTCCAGGAGCGTCTCCAGCGGGTGCGCGTCGCGCCGAAGTCGTACGACGTCGAGCTCTTCCAATCGGCCCTGGCCAGGGTGCTGGCCGCCTCATGGACCCACGACCACGGACTCCCCGGTGACCACGGGCTCCCCGCCGACGCCGGTCACGGCCCCGACGGCGGTCCGGCTCCCGGGACCCATCCCTGGACGCACCGCCTCGACCACGCCGTGGCGCTGCTCGAAGCGGACGACCACGACACCGTGGGCAACGCCGGACTCATCGCCGCCACAGCGGTCCTGGCCACGCTGCCGCACGGCCACTGGGCCATCGAGGCCACCCTCGACCGCTGTCTGGAGATCGGCGGGCAAGCAGCGCTCCACGCACTGCAGCACCGGATGGTCTTCCCCCAGTTGCTCCGCGCCGACTGCGCCGCCGCGGAGAGCCTCGTCCACCGGCTCGCGGTCATGCTGAAGGCCCTGCCCTGCCCCGAGAACCAGCCGGTCACGCCCCCACAGCGGCGGGCACTGGTCGCCCGCCGGATCCTCGCCCACCGCGACGTTCCCCCCCACCGCGTCCGGCAGGTCCTGGAACACTCCGGCTGGGACGCCGACTCCGACCTGTGGCTGTCCGGGGACGGTTTGGCCACGCTCCTCCTGCCGGCCGCGCTCGGCGGCCACCCCACCGCGGTGAGCCGGATCGAGAAGGCGACGACCGCCCCCGCGGCCGCCCGGAACCTCGTCCGCCGCTCCCTGCACCGGGCCGTCACGGACTCCGGTCCGCACACCGAGCGCCACATCGGCCTGCTGGTGAACCTGGCGCTCATGGACGCCGACACCGTGCTCCTGGAGGCCCTCACCACCGGCCGGGCCAAGAAGGGCACCGGCCCGCTGCCGCCCCTCGCCCACGAACGGGTGCTGGGGGCGCTACGGGCCGCGGCCCCGGCCCTGACCGGGCTGATCGCGGACGAGATCGCCGAGGGCAACAGCGGAAAGCGGCAGCGCCAGGCACTCACGCTCTGGGAGTGCTCCGTGTCGGCCGGCACCCTCCCCGTGCCCGATCTGCCCCAACTCCTGCCGCGCTACGGCACCTTCTCCGACCAGAAGGCCCGGGCGGCCTTCCTCGGGCTCGTGGGAACCGTCGCCGCGCGCGGACCCGCCCAGTACACCACGGCACACACCTTCCTCTCGGAGCTGGTGTTCGACGCCACGGGAGACATCCCCCCTCTCGACGACGCATCGGCCAGTACCCGGAACGCCGCCCGCAAGGCCCTGCTCCACGCCGCCTGCGAATCCGGCCCCCTCACCCCCTCGGCCCTCACCATGGCCCTCGACCTGGCCTTCGCCCCACCGACCGACGCCGGGCTGATCAGCGGCCTCGGCCAGCTGGTGCGCCGGCTCAGCACCGCACACGGCGCGGCACCCGCCGCCGAGCTGCTGATCCGGGTCATCGGCGCGGCCGTGGCCTCGCAGCAGGGCCGCGCCGCGGAGAACCACCTCGCGAAGGCGCTCCGTGGCGCGATGGACAGCGTCTTCGACCACGGTTCTCCGGCCGTCTACCGGACGCTGTGGGAGCACCTCAAGGAGCCTGGCCCGGAGGACGACGCCGACCACGTCGTCTTTCCCGAGCGGTACGCGCTGGGGCTGGTGAGCTGCGCGGTCCGCCGGTCGTACGCGGCAACCCGCCAGGACCTGGAAGCACTTGTCGCCCATCCGCGGGTGCCACGCCCCACCAAGATGTGGATCGGCGACCAGCTCAGCGCCCGGTCGCGGGAACACACCGAGCACGACCTGAGCTGGGTGCTGGACGGCGAGCTGCCCGGGCGGCCAGTGGCAGGATGTTCGCGGTAGTCGTCATCGAGGTCACGGGTGTGAGCGGGGCCCGTTCGATCGCGGGAGAGCCGAAGGAGCCCGATGAGCCGGAAGAACCACCATGTCGCCGTGCTCGTGCTCGAAGGCGCCAAACCACTCGACGTCGGCATCCCGGCGCAGGTGTTCTCCAACCGGCCGAGCATGCCCTACGAGGTGCGGGTGTGCGGCGCCGCGCCCGGGCTGGTGACCGGCGGCGACGGCCTCTCGTATCACGTGGCGGAGGGGCTCGAGGCGTTCGAGCACGCCGACACCGTCTTCATCCCCGGCTATCGGGAGCCGGCGACCACGGAACCGCCGGCGGCGGTCGTCAGCGCGCTCATGGCCGCCCACGAGCGCGGGACCCGGCTCGCGGCCATCTCGACGGGGGCGTTCGCGCTGGCCGCGACGGGTCTGCTCGACGGCAAGCGGGCGACGACCCACTGGCACTACACCAAGGCGCTCGCCGAGAGACATCCGCTCGTGCGGGTGGACGAGAACGTGCTGTTCGTGGACGAGGGCGATGTGCTCACCTCGGCGGGTGCGGCATCCGGCATCGACCTGTGCCTGCACCTGGTGCGGCGCGACCAGGGCGTCGGGCTCTCCAACCACGTGGCCAGACGGCTGGTGGCGGCGCCGTATCGCAGCGGGGGACAGGCGCAGTACGTTCCCCGGAGTGTGCCCGAGCCGCTCGGCGACCTGTTCGCGAGCACACGGGAGTGGGCCCTGGCGCATCTCGCCGAACCGCTGACCCTCGAAGCGCTCGCCCGCAACGCACGGGTGTCGGCGCGCACCTTCTCGCGGCGGTTCGTGGAGGACACCGGCTACACGCCGATGCAGTGGGTGCTCAGGGCACGGGTGGACCTGGCCCGCGAGCTGCTCGAACGCACCGATCTGGGCGTGGAGCAGATCGCCGACCGAGTCGGCCTCGGCACCGGCGCGAATCTGCGTCTGCACTTCCACCGCATTCTCGGCACCTCCCCGACGGAGTACCGCCACACCTTCTCGGCCTGAGCTTCCCGAGCGGTGTGCGTGCCTGCCGAGGGCTGGCGGGATCCTTGCGTACGGTGGCGTTCAGGCCGCTGTCGGCCCCGGATCCGGGTGCCGACGATGGGGGAGGAACGAAAGGAACCTCCATGACCCGCATCGCCGTCAATGGATTCGGCCGCATCGGACGCAACACCCTCCGCGCCCTGCTGGAGCGCGACAGCGATCTCGAAGTGGTCGCCGTCAACGACCTCACCGCCCCCGAATCCCTCGCGCACCTGCTCAAGTACGACAGCGCGCTCGGCCCCCTCGGCCGCTCCGTCGAGGTCGATGGAACCGACCTCGTGGTCGACGGCCGTCGCATCAAGGTGCTCGCCGAGCGCGAGCCCGCCAACTTGCCGTGGGCCGAGCTCGGCGTGGGCATCGTCCTCGAGTCCACCGGCCGCTTCACCGCGGCGGATGCCGCCCGCGCCCATCTGCGTGCCGGTGCCCAACGTGTGCTCGTCAGTGCGCCGTCCGCGGGCGCCGACGTCACGCTCGCCTACGGCGTGAACACCGATGCCTACGACCCCGCCGAGCACGTGATCGTCTCGAACGCCTCGTGCACCACGAACGCACTGGCCCCGCTGGCGTCCGTACTGGACGACCTGGCCGGTATCGAGCACGGCTTCATGACCACGGTGCACGCCTACACCCAGGAGCAGAACCTCCAGGACGGCCCGCACCGCGACCTGCGCCGCGCCCGCGCCGCCGGGGTGAACATCGTGCCCACCACCACCGGGGCCGCCAAGGCCATCGGCCTGGTGCTGCCGAACCTCGACGGCAAGCTGTCGGGCGACTCGATCCGGGTGCCGGTCCCGGTGGGCTCGATCGTGGAGCTGAACACCGCGGTCTCCCGGGAGGTCAGCCGCGACGAGGTGCTCGCCGCCTACCGCGCCGCCGCCGACGGCAAGCTCAAGGGCATCCTGGAGTACTCCGACGAGCCGCTCGTCTCCAGCGACATCACCCGCCGCCCGGCCTCGTCGATCTTCGACGCCGCCCTCACCCGTGTCGAGGGCAAGCACATCAAGGTGGTGGCCTGGTACGACAACGAGTGGGGCTTCTCGAACCGCGTCATCGACACGCTCGAACTGCTCGCGCGCGACTGAACACGCCGATTGACTGACCGTGAGGGGCCGGCATCGACCGGCCCCTCACCCTTGCGGCGTGTGCCCGGCCACGCGTTCAGGTACGGTCCGCACCGCGCGGGGAGGGCCGGGTGCGGGTCGCGTGGATGGAGCCGAGCAGACGCAGGGCTTCCGCGCTGCTGCCGCCGGGCTCCGCGTGATAGATGACGAGTTGCTGGCCCGGGGCCTCTCTCACATCGAACGCCTGATAGCTGAGAGTGAGGGGGCCGACGTCGGGATGCAGGAACCGCTTGGCCTCCTGGGTCTTGCCGCGCACGGTGTGGCTGCCCCACAGGCGGGCGAAGTCCGCGCTGTTCGCGGTGAGCGTGTCCACGAGCCCGTGCAGGCGCGGGTTGTCCGGCTCGTAGCCCGCCGCCTGGCGCAGATTCGCGACGGTGGCCTGGGCCGCCCGGTCCCAGTCCTGGTAGAAGGTGCGGCCCGCGGGGTCCGCGAAGGCCATGCGGGCCAGGTTGTCCGCCGGATGGAACGGTGAGTAGAGGGCGTCGGCCAGCGCGTTGGTGGCGAGGATGTCCAGGGTCCGGTTGAGCACGAAGGCAGGCGTGTGCGGATAGCCGTCCATCAGCTGCCGCAACCCGGGGCTGACCTGGTCGGGCACGCGGACGGCGGGGTCGTCGGGCACCGTGCCGGCGAGCCGGTACAGATGGCCCCGGGCGTCGTCGTCGAGGCGCAGCGCACGGCTGAGCGCGTCGAGCACCTGCGCGGAGGGGCGGCGCTCCCGGCCCTGTTCCAGGCGGGTGTAGTAGTCGGCGTTGATGCCGGCGAGCACCGCGACCTCCTCACGGCGCAACCCGGGAACGCGGCGGGTGCCGTAACTCGCCATTCCCACCTCTTCGGGCCGTAGCCCAGACCTGCTGCCTCGCAGGAAATCTCCCAGGTCGTTGTCAGCCATGACCTCAGGCTACGTTGCGCCCCGACCGGGTGCCTGGGTGTGCCGCACCCAGGCAGAAGGCGTCCTGGTTGACCTCGTGGGCACTGCCCAGACTCGGTGGCGCAGGACAAAGTCCCCCACCAACGAGAGGTGTGCCATGACCACGGATTCGGCGGACGCCCCGGACATCGACGTCGTCGGCATGTGGGTCACCGCGGACGGCCACATCCGCCAGGAGCTGCGTGCGGACGGCCGGTACGACGAAGCGCGTGGCGGGCGCGCCAGTGCATACACCGGCCGCTACTCCGTCAGGGGCAGCCATATCGACTACGTCGACGACACCGGCTTCACCGCGACGGGTGATGTACGCGACGGCGTGCTCCACCACGAACACCTGGTGCTGTACCGCGAGCGGCACCCCGGCTCCTGACGGACCCGAACCACCAACCCCGAACCGCTCGGCTCGGGCGACCCCCATCGAAAGAGAGCAAGAGCATGACGCAGGAGGCCAGCGGCCCCCGCTCGGCACAGATCCCACCGGGCGGCGAGGGCCGGACCGGTCCCCGGCCCGCCGGGCCCGTCGGCGCGACGCCCGGCGCGCTCGCCCTGCTGACCCTGTGCGCCGCCCATTTCATGGACGCCATCGACCTGTCCGACGTGGGTGTCGCCCTGCCCGCCATCCAGGACGACCTGGGCATGTCACCGGCGTCCCTGCAGTGGGTGGTGTCCGCGTACGCCCTCGGCTACGGCGGCTTCCTGCTGCTGGGCGGCAGGGCGGCCGACCTGCTCGGCCGCCGGCGCACCTTCCTGGCTGCCGTCGGTGTGTTCGCGGTGGTCAGCGTGGCGGGGGCGATCGCTCCCAGTGGCGGGCTGCTCATCGTGGCCCGGCTGATCAAGGGCGTGGCCGCCGGGTTCCTCGCCCCGGCGGCGCTGTCCCTGATCACCACCAACTGGCCGGAAGGCCCCGAGCGCGGCAGAGCCCTGGGCTGGTACGCCACCGCGGGCGCCTGCGGATTCGTCGGTGGCCTGGTGCTCGGCGGTGTGCTCACCGAGGTCTCCTGGCGGCTGGTGTTCGCGCTGCCGGTGCCCATCGCGGTGGCCGCGCTCATCGCGGGAAGCCGTCTGCTGCCGCCGGACCCGCCGCCGACCGGGCGGGGCAAGGTCGATGTCGCCGGGGCGCTGACCGTCAGCGGCGGGCTTCTCCTGTGTGTCTACGCCATCGCACAGGCACCGGAGCACGGCTGGACCTCGGTGCGCACCATCGCCCTGTTCGCGGCGACAGCCCTCCTGCTCGCACTGTTCGTGCGCATTGAAGCCAGGGCCGACACACCCCTGATGCCCCTGTCCTTCCTCATCCGCCGCCAGAGCGTGGGCGCCAACCTGACGATCTTCGCGATGTGGGGCGCGTACACCTCCTTCGCGTTCCTCGCCACCCTCTATCTGCAGAACGTGCTGGGCTGGACACCCCTGGAGACGGCCGGTGCCTTTGTCCCCCTCGGCCTGGTCAACGGCGCGGTGGCGCCCTTCGCGGGGCGTCTCGCGGCCCGGTTCGGCGCCCACCGTATGATCGCGGCCGGAATGCTGCTGCTGGCCGCGTCGTACGCCATGTTCTTCCGGATCGGACCCGACTCCTCGTTCGTCTCCGTGGTCCTGCCCGTCATGGTCCTCAACGGCCTCGGCACCGCCGCCACGTTCCCCGCCCTGAACATGAGCGCCGTCACCGGTGTACCCGACCGGGACCAGGGCCTCGCCGGGGCGCTGCTCAACACCTCCATGCAGATCGGCGGCGCCGTCGTGCTGGCCGTCGTCACCGCGGTGGCCGACGCCGGTCAGCGGGCGAACACCACGGATCCACTGGCCGGATACGTCCCGGCCATCGCGGTCATCGTCGGCGCCGTCCTCGCGGGTCTGGCCGCCACCACGCTCATCCGCAACGCCCGAGCGCACACCACCCACCCCGCCACCGCCGCTTCCCACGGTGGCATCGACGAAGGACAGCACCATGACGACAGCCACGCATCCCGCTGATTCCCGGGAGTTCACGGGCAAGATCGCCCTGGTCACGGGGGCGGCACGCGGCGTCGGCAAGGAGACCGTCCGGCTTCTGCACAGCCGCGGCGCACACATCGTCGCCGTCGACCAGCGCCACGATGTGAGGGAACTGGCAGAGCACTTCCCGGGCGTTCACCCCCTGGTCGGCGACATCACGGAAGAGGCCACCGCCCACCGCGCGGTGCGGGCAGCCGTCGATGCCTTCGGCGGCCTGGACATCCTGGTCAACAACGCCGGGCGCACCCTCAACAAACCGGTCACGGAGACGACGGCAGAGGACTGGGACACCGTGATGGCGGTCAACGCCCGGGGGTCGTTCCTCTTCGCCCGCGAGGCGTTTCGCGTGATGCGGGAAAGCGGTGGGGGAGCCATCGTGAGCACGGGTTCCTACACATGCACCGTCGCACTGCCCCAGGGCGCCGCGTACAGCGCCTCCAAGGGTGCCCTGGCCCAGCTGACCAAGGTCCTGGCCGTCGAGGGCGGGCCGCTGGGAATCCGGGCGAACATCGTGGCCGCGGGTGTCATCGAGACGGACTTCCTCGACACGTTCCGGTCCGACAGCCGCGCGTATCTGGCGTCCTTCGCCGACGCCCAGCCGCTCGGCCGGGTCGCCCAGCCCGAGGAGATCGCCGAAGTGCTCTGCTTCCTCGTCTCGCCGCGCTCCAGCTTCATCACGGGCGCCGTGGTCGCGGCGGACGGCGGCTTCACCGCGATCTGAGCGGCGGACCGCACAGTGGGCGCTTACGCCGTGGCAACGGCGTAAGCGCCCACTTGCCATTGCGGGACTGTACCGCCGACCCCAATTTCTCCATGTAGTGCTATATGAGGCATGACCGGCATGGTGAATGCCCTCCGCGAACACGAATGGAATGAGCAATTCCATTTCAACTCCATTGCGCAACTTGTGACTTGCATCACAAGCTCATCCGCAATGGATCACATTTTCGTATCTCTGTGAAACGATGCACCGGTGCTGGCCTCGACGAAGTAGCTCATCGCGAGACAACACCGATCCACGGGACCACCCGAATCCATTTCGGGCGGTAGTACGGCAAATGACTTCTTCAAGTTTTGGCTGGCCGTAACGGGGAGGCGCCAATGCCAACGATGATTGTTATCGGATATAGAGACGATCTCGATCAGGCACTGCGGCGCCGAGACGTGGATCCCTTCTATATCGTCCAGGCGCCCGCGAGCCCGCCGAAGGGCCGGAGATCCATCCGGGTCGCCGACATGGAGAACGCCCAGGAAATATTCCGAGCGGTGCTCTCCGCGCGCCTCGACGATGTGGCAGGGGTGCTGAGTGTCCATGAAATGGGCGTCTTCGGAGCAACCTATCTGCGGCAGCAGCTGAACCTTCCCGGGAACACGGATTCAAAGACGGCACTCTACTTCCGGGACAAGTATCTCCAGAAGAGCAAGCTGCCGTCCCGGGTGAAGCGAGCGCGCTGCCGGCAGGTGTCCATAGGTACGTCGTTCACGGACCTCGCCGATGACCTGGGAGACGTCTTCGTGGTCAAGCCGGCGACCGGGGCCGGCGCGCTCCGTACGAACATCGTCCGTTCTCCGGAGGAGTACGCACAGGCTCTGGCACTGTTCTCCGGTCAGTCGGACGTCGAGATCGTCGCCGAGTCCTTCGTGAGTGCCCCGGAGGTCTACCTCGACGGCGTGTGGGAAAACGGAGACCTCCAATGGTCGTCCATGAGCAGCTACCACACCTCACCGCTCACGGCCGCACAGGGCGGCATCCTGTCCGCGTACGTCCTGGACAGGGGGCGGCATTCGTCTTTGTTCCAGCAGGCGGAGACGCTCGCGAGGGAAGCACTCGGCAGCCTGAACGCACCTGACTGCGTATTCCATTTGGAAGCGTTCACGGAAGAAGAGGGACTGACCTTCGGCGAGTGCGCCATCCGCCTCCCGGGGGCGCTGTCCCCTCAGGTCAACAAGTTGACCTTCGGCGTCGATCTCTTTGACGTCGAAATCAGTCTCGCGCTGGGGGAGGGGGCGGCTGGAGCCCTGCGGGGCCACGGTACGCCGGAGCGCTTCTACGGATACATCCTGCTGCGCCGCCCCGACGGCTGCCATGTGACCCAAAAGGATTTCGAGCGCAACTTCCTTTTCGATGAGATCGATTACGATTCATCGCCGGATGCGCCGATCGGGCCGTACGGCCGCGTGGGACAGGCCATCTTATCCGACCCGGATGAGCTGAAACTGCAGAAGACCATCGAGGACATCGTGCGATTCAACGAGGTCGGCTCCATCTGACCTTCCGGCCAGTCCGGACCGAGCCACCGGCCGGGGATCACCCGGCAGCAACGGAATCGCCTCGTCTCGATCACGCGTGCTGAAGGCGCCAAGCTCCGCCCCAGCCGCATTCAACCGCGCCCCGCCCAGGATCCGCACCCACCGCCGGCGTCACTGTGCGAACCCGACTCCGGTTGCCCTGCTGCGGCGCGCCCCAAGCCCGCTCGCCATGGTTTTCCGTCCCTTCTGATCGGAGGACTTCCCCCATGCCGGATCAACGTCATGCCTCGACACTCCCGCAGCTCCTCCAGCGCGCGGCATCCGACACGACTCGAGGCGTCGTCTTCATCGGCGGCCCGTTCCTGTCCTACGCGGAATTGCGGGAGTGCGCCTGCCGGATCGCGCAGGGGCTGCGCGACCGCGGCACCTCCCCGGGCGACCGGGTGCTCATCGCGGCCAACGATCCGGAGCCCTTCTTCCGCGCCTTCTGGGGGTGCGTACTCGCCGGCGCCGTGCCGTGCCCGATCGCACCGCCGGCCGACCCCTCCCGGTGGCAGGCCCAGCTGGAGCACCTGCGCACACTCCTGGGCGACCCGTTGGTGGTCATGTCCAAGACGGCCCACGGTGACCTGCCCGATGTCGGGCTGCGGAGCGTGACGGTCGAGGAGCTGAGCCATGCCGTGGTCGGGCCCGATCAGCACCATGTGGCCGCGCCGGACGATCTCGCCCTGCTGATGCTCACCTCCGGGTCCACCGGATCGAGCAAGGCGGTCAGGCTTACCCACGCCAATCTGCTGGCGGCCCAGGCAGGTAAGGCGGGAGCGCTGGAACTCGGGCCCGACGACACCTCGTTGAACTGGATCTCGGTCGATCACATCGCCGCCATCGAGGCGCATCTGCTGCCGATGTTCAACGGCGCCGGACAGGTCATGACGACGCCGGCCACGGTGCTGGCGGACCCCGTGGAGTTCCTCCGGCTGCTCACGGCCCACCGGGTGCGAGTGACGTTCACCCCCAACTTCCTGTTCGGGCAGATCAACCAGGCCCTTGCCGGGCGGCCCGCCTCGCGGCAGGAGGTGGACCTGTCGCACGTACGGCACATCATCTCCGGCGGCGAGGCCACCGTGACCGCCACCGTACGGGCGTTCCTGGACACGCTCTCCCTCTACGGGTTGCGCGACGATGTGATCGTGCCCGCGTTCGGGATGACCGAGACATGTGCGGGCAGCGTGTTCAACCGCGACTTCGCCACCCGTGACCTGGCCACGGAGTTTCCCCCGCTGGGCCGCCCGGTGCGGGGCCTGCGGATTCGCATCACCGACGACGGCGGCAAGGTGCTGGCCGCCACCGACCGGCCCGGACCGTCCGAGCCGGGGGAGGTGCAGCTGCACGGCCCGATGGTCTCCGACGGCTACTTCGGCAATGACCGGGCCACCGCGCAGGCGTTCACCCCCGACGGCTGGTTCCGCACCGGAGACCTGGGCCACCTGGACTCTGAGGGCCGGCTGATGCTGGTCGGCCGCAGCAAGGACTCCATCATCGTCAGCGGCGTCAACTACTACAGCCACGACCTGGAAGCGGTCCTGGACGAGCTGGACGGGGTGAAGCGCGGGCAGGTGGCCGCGTTCCCGATACGTCCCGCGGGGGCAGACACCGAGCAGCTCGCCATCGCGTTCGTCCCGGCCGGAAGTGCCGCGGACGAGACCGCCGTGTACCGGACCATCGTGGCGATCCGCAGCTCCACGGTGATGCACTGGGGATTCCGTCCTCAGCTGATCCTCCCCGTCACCGAGGACGAGATCCCCCGTGGCAACCTCGGCAAGGTCCAGCGGTCGCGGCTGCGCACGGCCGTGGAGGACGGGAGCCTGGACGAGGCGGCCCGTCGTTCGGACGAGGTGACCGCGCGGTTCCTCGGCGGCCACGTGGCCCCGGAGGGCGATGTCGAGACCGCACTGGCCGCCATCTACGCACGCGTCCTGGACACCAGCACGGTGTCGTCGACCGCCAGCTTCTTCGACCTGGGCGGAACCTCGCTGGACGTGTTGCGGCTCAAGCTGGAGATCCAGACCGAGTTCGGCATCGAGGACGTGCCGATGTCCACGCTCCTGCAGGCCCCGGCCGTACGAGCGCTGGCCGGCCGGCTGACCGCCGGACAGGGTGCCACCGGAGACGCCACCTACGATCCGCTGGTGCCACTGCAGGTCACCGGAGACGGGACGCCACTCTTCTGTGTCCATCCGGGCCTGGGGGAGGTGCTGGTGTTCGTCAACCTCGCCAAGTACTTCACCGGTGAGCGGCCCTTCTACGCACTGCGGGCCCGTGGCTTCGGGGAGGGCGAGACCCACTTCGAGTCGTTCGCCGACATGGTCTCCACCTATGTGGCGGCCATCCGGCGGGCGCAGCCCAGCGGCCCCTACGCCGTCGCGGGGTACTCCTACGGCGGGGCGGTGGCGTTCGAGATCGCCAAGCGGTTGGAAGCCGACGGTGACCAGGTCGACTTCGTGGGTGTCTTCAACCTGCCGCCGCGGATCTCCGACCGCATGAACGAGATCACCTTCACCGACGGCGCGATCAATTTGGCGCTGTTCCTCGAGCTGATCGACGCCTCCGACATCGAGCGGCTGACCGCCACCCTCCGACCGCTGCCCGAGGCCGATCAGCTGGCCCATCTCATCGACCACGCGCCCAAGCGGCGCCTGACCGAACTGGACCTCTCCGTCGAACGGTTCACCGCCTGGGTGCATCTCGCGCAGAGCATGGTGCATCTGGGCCGTACCTACGAACCGTCGGGCTCGGTCGGCCAGGTGAGGGTCTTCTACTGCACCCCGCTGCGCGGCACCAAGGAGGAATGGCTGGAGGGCCAGCTGAGCCACTGGGACGAGTTCACCCGTGACCCCAACACCTACATCGAGGTCGACGGGGAGCACTACACCCTGATGAGCCCGCAGCATGTGCAGACCTTCCAGGCGATCCTGCGGCAGGAACTGGCCCGCGCGCTCGGCTGAGACGTGCAGAAGGCAACCGCTGACACCACCAGGAGCCGCCGATCATGCAAGGCAAGAAGATTCTCATCACCGGTGGGACCGGACAGGTCGCGAGGCCCGTCGCCGAATCGCTCGCCCTCGACAACGAGGTGTGGTGTCTGGGCCGGTTCGGCGACCACAGCGCCCGCAAGGCCCTCCAGGAGGCGGGCGCCCACACCGCCGTCTGGGACATGGCCACCGACGACCTGGAGGGCCTGCCGCGGGACTTCACCCATGTGCTGCACTCGGCGGTGCACCGGGGCGACGGCAAGGACTTCGAGGAGACCGCGCGCGTCAACGCCGTCGGCACCGCACGGTTGATGACGCACTGCGCCGCGGCCGAGTCGTTCCTGTACGTCTCGTCCGGGGTGGTCTACAACCGAGCCGATCGGACCCATCGGTACCGGGAGAGCGATCCGCTGGGCGGGGCGGCGCCGTGGCTGCCGACCTACCCCATCGCCAAGATCACCGCGGAGGGGGTGGCGCGCGGTCTGGCCGAAGCACTCGCCCTGCCGACGGTGATAGCCCGCCTCAACATCGCCTACGGCCCGTACGGCCACGGTGGCGTGCCCATGATCCTCTTCAATCAGATGCGCAAGGGGCAGCCCTGCGCGGTGCCCCGCGAGGGGCAGAACTACTGCGATCTGCTGCACACCGACGACGTGGTCCGTCAGGTACCGCTGTTGTGGGACGTGGCGCAGGCGCCCGCGCGGGTCGTGAACTGGGGCGGTGACGAGGCGGTCGGCATGACCGATCTGCTGGAGTACATGTCCGAGCTCACCGGAGTGCCGGTGCAACTGGACCGCGGCGATTACAGCCGGGAGACGGCCACCTTCGACCACGGCGTCCGCCGCGACCTGATCGGGGACTGCTCCGTCGGCTGGAAGACCGGTATCGCCCGCACCATGGCCGACCTGTTCGAGGAGTACCGCGACCGCATCGATGACTACGTCGATGCGCACGGAGCCGAGACGTCCCAGTGACGAAGAGGAGTGGAGAACGAGCATGCGCAGGTCCGCCGATATCGACGCGCTTCAGCAGGTGCTGTCCGCTGCCCTCGGGTCCCGGGAGCCGGTGTGTTCCCTGGCCCAACTAGGCCAGGACGCCGAGGCGTTCGCCGTCCTGGACCCCGCCGTGCTCGAGCGCCCCACCCTGGTGGGCGGTGGGACCCCGTACCACCCGACCAGCCCCGTCCCCGCCCCCCACACCCTCGATGAGCTGGCCCGCCGCGCCGATGAGCTGAACGTGGCCCAGATTCTGGTGCCGAATGTGCGCCGCGGCGATGACACCGGCGCGCTGCGGGCGGCGGGTCTCGTGCCCCTCGCCACCCGGAGCGAGTGTGTCGTCCGGTTGCCCGGCGAGGTGGACGAGGTCCTGCGGGCCCGCGTCGGTGCCGGGCGACTCCACGATCTCCGCCGCCACCACCACGCGGTCTCCTGTGACATCACCTGGGAGCGGATCCCGCTGACCGAGCTCGACGGGAATCCCTGGGCGAAGGACGCCTTCGTGGAACTCCACCGGCTCCGGACGGAGCGCCACGGCGGCGAGGCGAACCTGTACAGCGCCGACGCCCTCGACACGCTCGCACACGGCCCACTGGCGGACCGCACGGAGATGCTCGTACGCCGTGACGAGAAGACCGTCGTCCAGGCCGGACTCATCACCACATCCCACAACGGCCGGGGGCTCTACTACCTCACTCAGGCCACCGGCCACGACGATCCCGCCGCACGGCACGACCTCCACCTGGCGACCTTGTACGAGCTGTACTGCCACGCCCGGCGGTTTGGCCTGGAGTGGGTCCACCTCGGCCGAGGGGACGCCCACCGCATGCGCCCTCTCGGAGCCGATCTGTTCATCCCGCTCGACCACTGGCTGCGGGCGCCCGGCCTCGCGGCCCCGGCGGCCGAGGGAGCGGAGCAGGCACTGTCGGAGTTCGCGGCTTCCCCCGTCACCGGTGTACCGGTCCCGGGCCCGGCCCGCTTCCGCCAGGTGCCGCGGTTCGACACGATCGACCTGTCCAGCAACACCAGTCCGTTCCTGGGCGCCGGGGCCGAGTATCCGCACCTCGATCTGACAGAGCTGGCCGACACCTACCTCAGCACGATCTCGTCGCTGCCCGGCCACGACGGTGTCGATGCGCTGAGCGCGGATCACCTGCTCTTCACCAGCGGCGCGGTCGACGGCGTCATGCTGCTCCTGGCGGCGCTGGCGTCACCCGGCGAGCGCGTCTGCGTCACGTCGCCCACCTTTCCGCTCTACGCCCACTTCGCGCACCTCCTGCGCCTGCCCGTGGTCGATGTGCCGCTGTGCGGTGACGACATGTCCCGGCTCGACACCGAGGCCATCCTCGCGGCCGATCCACGGGTGACCATCCTGTGCGATCCCAACAACCCCGTGGGGACCAGGCTCGATCCGGAGCAGGTACTCGACCTGGTGGTCCGCGGCCGCGGGCTGGTGGTGATCGACGAGGCCTATGTCGAGTTCAGCGAGAAGCCCTCGTACGCCGGGCTGGTCGAAGAGCACGGCAACCTCATCGTGCTCAGGACGCTCTCCAAGGCATGGGGGCTCGCCGCCGCCCGGTGCGGAATCGCCCTGGCCCAGCCCGGCATCGTCGAAGCGCTGCGGCGGGTGCAGGTGCCCTTCGGGTTCACCAACGCCTCCCAGCACGCCGTGCGGGATCGGCTGACCAACGCGAGGCCGGTGCTCGACGGCATTCAGCGCATCCGCGCCGAGCGTGACCGGATGGCCTCGGTGCTCGCCGAACACCCGGCGGTGGACCGGGTGTTCCCCTCGGAGACCAACTTCCTGTTCGTCAGACTGCACAAGCACGAGCGCGTCATGGAGCAGTTTCGGGAGGCGGGGATCGTCGTCGCCGACACCGGGCGCGCGATCCCGGACACCTGCCGCATCACCATCGGCGATCGGCGTGCGAACACCGCCCTGCTGGACGCACTCTCCTCCGCCGTGTGAGCCACATCGTTCAGCCGAAAGGATCCCGTTCGTGGGTAATGAATCTCGTTCCGATCTCGCCCTGTCGAGCACCGTCGTGGCCGAAGGGTTCGCTCGCTGGAGTCCGCAGCTGCGGAAGGAATTCGACACCAACGCCCATAACGGCAGGATCGGCCAGTCGCTGGTGAAGGAGACCGATTCGCTGCGCATCTGGGAGACCTCCCTTCAACCGGGAGAGCGGATTCCCGTCCATCGGCATGTGCTGGACTACTTCTGGATAGCACTCACCAGCGGCCGGGCCCGTCAGCACTCAAGCGATGGCACCACTCACGAGATCTCCTATGTCCGAGGACAGTCTCGGCATTTTTGTTGCCCCGATGGGCGATACCACCTTCATGACCTGAAGAATATCGGCGATGAGGTTCTGTCGTTCCTGACCATCGAGACAAAGGATGGACCGAACGAGCCTATTCAGCTCTGAATAGCGTGAGGGGTGGTCGGCCCGCGGGAGAGGGAGTTCCCGCGGGCCGGCCACTCAGCTTTCCTTCTTGGTGACCACGAACCGATCGATGACCAGGTAGTCGATTTCGGTGGCGAGGAAGCACTCCAACGCGTCCCGCGGCGAACAGACGATGGGCTCACCGGCCACGTTGAACGAGGTGTTGAGCAGGCAGGGCACATCGGTGCGCGCCGTGAAGGCCCGCAACAGCCGGGCGAGCGCGGGGTTCTGCCGCTCGTCCACCGTCTGGGCCCGCGCCGTGCCGTCCACATGGCAGGCACCGGGGATCCGCTCCTGGTACTCCTTCCGCACCGGGAAGACGAACGTCATATAGGGGGACGAGGTCTTCTTGCCCATCTCGAAGACGCGCGGCGCCTCGGATTCGAGGATGACCGGCGCGAACGGGCGGAACGGCTCCCGGTGTTTCACCCGGAGATTGATGATGTCCTTGATGTCGGGGAAGGCCGGATTGGCGAGGATGCTGCGGTTGCCCAGGGCGCGCGGCCCGAACTCGGCCCGGCCCTGGAACCAGCCCACGACGTTCTTCCCGGCCAGCAGCTCCGCCGTCCTGTCGGTGACCGATGTGGTGTCGGGCTCCTCCTGCCACTCGATACGGTCCGCGTACTCCGCGAGGGTGTCCAGGACCTGCCTCTCGTCGTACGAAGGTCCCAGGTAGGGGGTGGTGACCGCGTCGGCGGGCCGGTTCCTGAGGCCGGCCGCGTACACGGCCGCGCCCATGGCGACCCCCGGGTCGCTGGCCCCGAAGCTGACCTCCATTCCGGTGAACGGCGACCGCTCCAGCATCTTCGTATTGGCCACGCAGTTGAGCGCCAGACCGCCCTCGAAGAGCAGGGTGTCCAGGCTGGAGGCCGCGGTCAGCGTGCGCAGCTGGTGAGCGGTGATGGCCTCGACCATGTGCTGGGCGATCCCGGCGACCTTCACCCGGAAGTCGAACTGCTCGCGCTTCTCGCTGTCGCCGCCGAACAGGTCGTCGAACAGCGCGTAGTAGGCCCCGATGTCCCGGGGGATGGAGAGGGTGTACGAGCCGTTCTCATGCAGCCGCACCACGCGTTCGAGCAGCGGATTGTGCTGTGGCGGCGGGCCGTACGCGGCCAGGCCCATCACCTTGTACTCGTCGTTGTTCGGGACGAACCCCAGGTAGCGGGTGATCCTCCCGAACGCCACCCCCAGCGAGCTGGTCATCGGGACCGCGCTCTCGTCGAACAGACGGACCACGCCGTTCCGCAGCTCGCCCATGACGGCGGACAGGGTCTCCGCCCGGCCGTCGCTCACCAGGAAGGCGGCGTCGCCCCCGCCGGCCAGATAGGCGCCGCACATGAGATGGGCCAGGTGATGGGGCACCAGGGTGAGTTTGTTGGGATCCAGCTCGTACCCGGTCCGCTGGACGAAGTCGTTGTACACCGCGTCCCGGCCGAGCATGTCCGAGTAGAGCTCGCCCGTGCTGCGCAGAGCGTCGAACTTGGCCGTGACCGGCATGTCGGAGTCGCATATCTCCGAAATCATCTGCTCGGCCACGGTCGGCGAAAACCGCCAGGGGAAAGCGAAAACGTCCACCTGGTCGATGTCGACGCCGGCGGAGTTCAGACACCATGTGATTGCGTTGGCCGGGAAATCGGAGGTCTTCTTGACCCGGCTCAGCCGCTCCTCCTCGACCGCCGCCACCAACTCGCCGTCGATCACCAGAGCCGCCGCGGCGTCATGACCCACCAAGAGATTACGGCCGACACCAGTTGCCCCGTAGAGACGCCCGAAAAGTTCCGCACCTCTGCTGAATCCGTTGTAACCGAGTACGATCACTGGCTCTCAGCCTCCCAAGCACGACAGTCGTGTCAGGAACAACAGGCTACTGGGCCCGCATACTTGAGGGATAGCCATGATGCACAGGCAGATTGTGGTTTTCTTTCCTTGGGCGCGACACCCGGGGAGAATTCCCCACGGAATGTCCTCGGGCTCGATATCCGCACAGCGCGCTCAAGGATCCGAGGGGTGAACTGGCCCGGTTTCCGCGTGGCGTGACCCTCCGCGCTCCCGGCCCGCGGCGGCTGGGCGCGACCACGGGAACGTATGCTTTTGGGCATGCTGACGTTGGAACGGCTCCGGGCGGACCACGCGCCTGCCCTGCTGGCCTTCGAGCGCGAGAACCGCGAGTACTTCGCTCGGTCGATCCCCGACCGCGGGGACGCCTACTTCGCGGAGTTCGCTTCCCTTCTCCGTGCCCGGCTCGCCGAGCAGGATGACGGTGTGTGTCACTTCCATGTCGTCATGGACGACCGGGGGGAGTTGGTCGGCCGCGTCAATCTCGTGGATGTCGAGGAAGGCGACGCCGAACTCGGCTACCGGATCGGCGAGCGCGCCGCGGGCCGTGGGGTGGCAACCGCCGCGGTGCGAGAAGTGTGCCGCCTGGCCGCCACGGAGTACCGCCTTTCCACCCTCACCGCGGTCACCACCCTGGACAACGTGGCCTCGAAGACCGTGCTCGAACGTAATGGATTCACTGTCGTGGGGGACGTCACCGTGGCCGGGCGCCCCGGTACGCGCTATCGCCGCACGCTCGTTGCGGCGCGCTGACTCCACCCACGGTCATCCTCCAGCGTTGACGGGGCGGTCAGGTGTTGGCCAGCAGCAGGTCCTCTCCGCTGGACGGACGAAGGCCGTCGGTGCGACCGGCGAAGTAGCGCTCGGCGAGCGAGGCTCCCGGCAGGTGCCGGGCGTCCTGGAAGCCGGATGCGCGGGCCAGCGCCAGCATGTCCTGCGGGGTGTAGAAGCTGATGAACGGCGTTCCGGCCGCTTGCGCGCCTTCCTTGCTCGCTCTGAGGCCAGGGCGATCGGCGTCGTCGAGGAGTTCGTCCGGCAGCAGGAAGGTCATGGCGAGCGTTGAGCCGGGTGCGAGCCCGGCGATCTGACGCAGGGTGGCCGCGGTGGCTTCCTCGGTGAGGTACATGGTGACGCCGGTGGAGACGATGACCGCCGGCCGGCCGGGGTCGAAGCCGGCGGCGGTGAGCCGCTCCAGCCAGGACTCGCTTGCCTCGAAGTCGACCGGCACCAGGTGCAGCCAGTCGGGGATGCCGTAGCCGAGTTCGACCAGGCGGTGGCGCTTCCACTCCTGGGGGCCGGGCTGGTCGACCTCGAAGAGCTGCAGCCGGGAGGCGATCTCCGGCTTGCGCTGGGCGAAGGTGTCCAGGCCGGCTCCCAGGGTGACGTACTGGGTGACGCCGCGGTCGGCCTGCTCGGCGACCAGGTCCTCGATGAAACGGGCGCGGGCCACAACGGCCGCCCGGAACCCACTGGTGGCGTGCGGATCCATATCGGGGCGGCGGCGCCAGCCGTCGTCGGGGGCCGCCAGCCGCAGGCCGATCTCGTCGTCGAGCACATGTGGCGGTGGGTCGACCTGGACATGCATCGCCCGCCAGAGGGCGACCCGCACGGCGGTGCTGTCCGGCGCCTTGCCCTGCTCGTCCGCCATGGTCTTCCCTCTTATCCGCTGCCGGCCTCGTTGAATCGCACGATGTCCTCGATCGTCCGCTGCAGCTTCAGCTCATCCTCGTCGGATACGATCGCCTGTCCCACGCGGCCGTACGGCCCGACCGGGGCATCAGGTGACGAAGAATACTGGATCTCATCGAAAGAGAAGTGGCGTTCGAAGTCTCTCCGCGTCAGATTGCCGCTCTTCGGGCGACGGAGAAGGAGGTAGCCGTAGAAGCGATCCGGGTCGCCGCTGTCCGGTGGCTGGGTCACCTCTTCCCCGAGTGCGAGGCTGATTTCGACGTCGAAGAGATCGACCCCGAATGTCAGCTTGTTGACCTGAGGGGAGAGCGCCCCCGGGAGACGGATGGCGCATTCACCGAACGTCAGTCCCGATTCCTCCGTGAACGCTTCCATGTGGAACACGCAATCCGGTGCGTCAAGGCTTGTGAGTGCCTGCCCGGCGAGCGTCTCCGCTTGCTGGAACAGCGATGTATACCGCCTTCTGTCCAATATGTGGGCGGCCAGGACGCCGCCCTGTACGGCACTCAGCGGTGATATGTGGTTGCGGCTCATGGACGACCATTGAAGCTCGCCGTTCCTCCAGATGCCGTCCATATAGACTTCCGGGGCGTCTATGAAGGACTCGGCGACGATCTCGACATCCGACTGCCCGGAGAACGGCCTCAGGGCCTGCGCGTACTCGTCCGGGGACCGGACGATGCTGGTGCGAAGGGCGCCGGCGCCGGTCGCCGGCTTGACCACGAAGACGTCCCCCAGGTCGTTGGCAAGATCCGTGAAGGAGGTGCCGACGGGCACATATCGGCAGCGTGCTCGTTTGACCCGCGGCGGCAACTTGTTCTTCTGCAGGTACTTGTCCCGGAAATAGAGCGTTGCCTTCGAGTCGGTGTTGCCGGGAAGGCCCAACTGCTGCCGCAGATAGGCTGCCCCGAAGACGCCCATTTCATGGACGGTCAGCACTCCTGCTACATCATCGAGATGCGCGGAGAGCACCGCGCGCAGTATCTCCTGGGCGTTCTCCATGTCGGTGACACACCTGAAGCGTCGGCCCTCTGGTGTGTTCACGGGGGCCTGCACGATATAGAAGGGATCCAAGCCCCGGTGCCGCAGTGCCTGGTCCAGACCGTCCCTGTGTCCGATGACAATCATCGTCGGCATTCTTGTCTCCCCCGGTTACGGCTGGCCAAAACATTGAAGATGCGATGCGCCATACCGTCATCCGATGCCAATAACGGTGGCATCATTCCACAGGGGTGCGGAGATGTTGCCTGTGATGTGGATCACAGGCAATCTTTGTGGTGAATGGCATGGATCGCCCATTTCTTTTCTTCTCACCGGCGAATCATGCGTGGTGTCCGGCCTCCGCCTGGTGTCCGGCGTGGTCCGGGTCGAGACCGGCGTCGGCGGACGCGATGACGGCGCGCTCGGCGTCGATGTCGAGCGAGCGGCACAGCACCAGATAGAGCAGGGACGACACGGCGAGTCCGACCAGCATGGTGACGTCGGCGCCCTTGACCCAGTGTGCGAGCGGCCCCTCCGCGTCGCCGATCACGGCGAACGGCAGCATCGAGGCGAAGCCGACGCCATAGGCGGTCAGCCCGCGCCAGTTCCACCGGCCGTAGATGCCATGGGGATTGAAGATCTCGCGGATCGAGTAGCGGCCACGCCGCACCACATAGAAGTCGATCAGGTTGACCGCGGTCCACGGTGTGAAGAGGTAGCCGAGGACGATCAGGAAGTCCCCGAAGGTGGTCAGGAAGTCATCGTTGGCACTGAAGGCGAGCCCGGTGGAGACCACGCCGATGACCACCAGTGTGGCGACGCGGGTCCCCAGGGTCAGCGGGACCCGCTTCACCGAGTCGATGCTGGAGAGCAGTGTGAGGCTGCCGCCGTAGAAGTTGAGGGTGCCGATGGTGAACAGCGGAATCACCGACAACAGCAACAGCACCACACCGAAACCGGAGAACAGCTGGTCACCGGCCTTGACCACGGCATCCACCAGGCCCAGCTTCGGGAACAGCCCCGCGGCCACCGCCCCCACCAGCATCATCCACGCGCCACCGAAGCCCGCCCCCAGATACGTCCACCAGAACGAGGAGCGCACCCCCACCGTCGGCGGAAGATAGCGGGAGTAGTCGGAGACATAGATGGACCACGAGAGCTGGTAGACGGCGGCGTGGAACAGCTGGATCAGGAAGGGAGCGAGAGTGAAGGCGCTCAGATCGAGCTGGTCCGCGCTGAAGGGGGCGACCACCACGATGCCCACGGAGAACACGACCAGGCCCGCGCCCGTCAGATACGTCAGCCACCGGGACGCCTTGTGGATGAAGTCATATCCCACGACGGCGAGCACGATGCCGATCACGGCGTAGGCGATGTAGCTGACCGACGGGGGAGTGGCCGCCAGGTGGTCCATCGTCGAGCCGACCAGCACCTGGTTGAAGGCCGTGTAGCCGATGTAGGTCACCAGTGCCACGACCCACACCAGCAGCGCCCCGACGAACCCGAACTGCGGTCGGGACTGCACCATTTGGGGCAGCCCCAGCTGCGGGCCCTGGGTGGAGTGGAACGCCATGAAGAAGGTGCCCAGCGCATTGCCGAGCACGATGGCGATGGCCGTCCAGATCAGGTTCCCGCCGAGCGCCACCCCGATCGCGCCGGTGGCGATGGTGGCGAGATGCGCGTCCCCGGCGAACCACACGGGGAAGAGGTGCCAGACCTTGCCGTGGCGTTCGGCGAGGGGCACATAGTCGATCGACCGGCTCTCGATGACCGGCCGGTGCCGGGCGGCGCCCGGCGTGTCCGGTGTCTCGGTCTCCTTGCTGGTGCTGACTGCCATGCGGTTTCTCCCGGGCGCGAGTGTGGATGGGCGTGTGGTTGCGGATCCCCCCTGACGGTCGTGGTCGCGGCGGACCGGTTCAGCCGGTTCGGTTGAGCGCGGCGTACGCGAGCTGCTCCAGCAGCAACGCCGCCTCGCGTGGGGCATCGGTGGCCGCCGTGATCACCTGCTTGGCGACCGAGACGGCGAGCGGTGGCTGCGCGGCAAGCTCCGTGGCGATCTCCACCGCCTTCTCCCGCACGCCGCCCCCTTCGGCGATCTCGCCGATCAACCCCCAGGCGTACGCCTCCGGCGCCCCGAAGCGGCGGCCGCGCAGCACCAGATCGCGGGTGCGGGCCGGTCCGACCTCCCGCACCAGCCGGGTCACCCCGCCGGAGCTGGGCAGAATGCCGATGCCCACCTCGGGCAGGCCGAAGACGGTGTCCGGGTCGGCCACCCGGATGTCCGCGGCCAGCGCCAGTTCCAGTCCGCCGCCGATGCAGTAGCCCGACAGGGCCGCCACCGTGGGCTGGGGGAGGGCGGCGAACGTCTCGTACACGGCGCCGGAGGAGCGGTAGTACTCGGCGATCCTCTCGGGGGTCATCTCGCGCAGCTCGCCGGTGTCCGCCCCGGCCGAGAAGGCGCGCGGCACTCCGGTGACGACCACGGCCCGGCTGGTGCGCACCTCCTGGCCGTGCAGGGCGTCGAGCAGGACGGACTCCATATGGGTGGAGAGTGCGTTGAGCTTCCGCTCGCGCCGCAGTGTGAGGACGGCGATGTCGTGGTGTTCGCCGGTGCGCTCGATCTCCACGGTGCCGGCGTCCGGGGAGGCGGTGGGCGTTGTGTCGGTGATGGTCATGGCGCTGGCTTCTCCTGCCTGGTTGCTTGACGGTCGTTGCCGCGCCACCTGGTCGAGCGGCGGCGACAGTGGGGTGGCCGGCGGCAGGGGCCGTGGGCGTGGCCGTACGGCCCCTGCCGCCGGATGGCGCCGGTCAGCTCCCGGCGGTGAAGGACAGCAGGTCGTCCAGGCCGCGCTTGCCGACCTCGTTGGCGATGACCAGCCGCTGGATCTCGGAGGTGCCCTCCCAGATCCGGTCCACCCGCAGCTCCCGCCACAGCCGCTCGACCGGCATGTCCCGCATATAGCCGCGGCCGCCGAAGATCTGCACACAGCGGTCGACGATCCGGTTGGACGCCTCGGAGGCGGCGAGCTTGGCGGTGGCGGCCTTGGCGTGCAGGGTCTTGCGGTCGCCACCCTGGTCGAACTCCCAGGCCACCTGGTGGGTGAAGGCGCGGTTGGTGGCGATCTCGGTCACCGAGTCGGCGATCATCCCCTGGATCAGCTGACGGTTCATCAGCACATCCCCGCCCTGCTCACGCTCCTTGGCCCAGTCGACGGCCAGCCGCAGCGCGCGCTCGGCGGCGCCGATGGTGCGCGCGGCGATCATCAGCCGTTCCTCGGTGAACCAGTCGCGGGTCAGGTCGTACCCCTCGCCGATCCTGCCGAGAACGGCGTCCGGGCCGACCCGGACGTCCTGGAAGAGGAACTCGGGGTGTTCGTAGACGAAGGTGTGGGTGTAGCGGGGGGTGCGCTTGACGGAGACGCCGGGGGTGTCCTTGTCGACGAGGAACATCGTCGGCTCGTTGTCCGGCCGCACATAGGCGAGGACGATGAGGAAGTCCGCCGCGTCGCCGACGGTCACAAACCACTTCTCGCCGTTGAGGATGTAGCCGTCGCCGTCCCGGGTGGCCGTGGTGCGGATCCGGGAGGGGTCGGAGCCGGCGTGTTCCTCGGTGATGGCCACCGCGTCGCGGCGGCGGCCCTCGATGTCCGGGACGAGGTAGCGCTCGCGCTGCTCGGGAGTGCAGGCGCTGAGGCAGTTGGCGGGCCGCCACACCGCGTCCCACAGGGCGTTGGTGAGCTTGCCCAACTCGTCCTGGGCGACGACCTGTTCCAGGATCGTGAGGCCCGCGCCGCCCCAGTCGGCGGGCATGTTGATGGCCTGCAGGCCATGGGCGAGCACCTCGTCGCGGATGACGGCGTGGGCTTCGGGCGGCAGACCGTTGTTGGCCTCGCACTCGTCCTCGAACTGCATGATCTTGCCGGTCAGGCTGGCGGCACGCTGCTTCAGTTCGGCCAGACGGGGGCTGAGGGCGAATTCCACGGTGTTTCCTCCTGTCGATGGCGCGCGCCTTCCGTCGACGTGGCGCGAGCGAGTTGATGTGGCGCGAGCGAGCGCTCTTGCGTGTGGGTGTCAGCCGGTGGGTGTCAGCTGTGTGTGTCAGCCGTGTAGGCGTCAGCCCAGGACGATGCGGGCGTCCAGGCCCTGGCATCCGCGCGGAGTGGCGAGCAGCGGGTTGACTTCCAGCTCGGAGATCTCCGGATGGGCCGCCGCCACTTCGGTGATGACGGCGATGGTGTGGGCGAGTGCATCGAGATCGACGGCGGGGCGGCCACGCACGCCGTGCAGCAGGGCCGCGGAGCGCAGCCGGCCCAGGAGCTCACGGGCCTGCCCGGGGGTGAGCGGGGCGAGCGCGAAGGCCACGTCGCGCAGCACCTCGGTGGTGACCCCGCCGAGGCCGAGCATGGTGACCGGCCCGAAGCGGGGGTCGCGCCGGACACCGACGATCAATTCGACACCGTCGCGCGGATCCGCCATGGCCTCGACGCAGTACCCCGGTGGAGACAGCCGCTCGGCCATGTCGGCCACGGCGGTGCCGACCGCCGAATCGCCTTCCAGCCCGAGCGCGACACCGCCGGAGTCGGACTTGTGCAGCAGGCCGAGCGCCTTGACCACGACCCTGCCGCCGATCTCGCGGGCCGCCTTAACGGCCTCGTCCACGGTCGTGACCAGGCGCGCCGCCGGGAAGTGCACACCCGCGGCGCGGATCAGCTCCCGTGCGCTCCAGTAGCCGTCGTCCGCCACAGGCGGCAGTGGGTCGGGCAGGGGCCGCAGCGCGGGGTCGGCGGGGGTGCGCCGGGCCAGCATCCCGAGGCTGCGTGCCGCTTCCTCGATGGCGCGGAAGACGGGGACACCGCGGCGCTGCAGTTCCTCGGCGGCGTCGCTGTAGGGGTACATGGTGTGAACGGCCACCGGTTTGCAGCGGTCGCGTACCAGCTCGCCCATCTCGGCGGCGGTCTCGATCTCGGAGGTGGCGAGGGCGGCGCTGTACTCGCCGTAGCCGCCGAAGTAGCCGGTGATCAGGACCGAGTCGGTGTCCGGTGCGTCGAGCAGATCGCCCAGCACCCGGGCGAAGGAGGTGACGTCCCGCTCACCCATGCCCGCGAGGTCCACCGGGTTGCCCACCCCCGCCGACGGCGTCAGATGGTCTCGCAGCCGCCGCGACAGCTCGGAATCGAACTCCGGTACGGACAACCCGTACCGCTCGGCCAGGTCACAGGCGACCGAGGCATGGCCACCGCCGTCGGCGAGCACCGCAACCCTGCGGGCGGGGGCCGCGCCGAACAGATGCAGCGCCTCCAGCAGGCTGGCCATCTGACGGGGGCTGGCCACCCGGTCGATCCCGGCGGCCCGGCAGGCCGCGTCGATCACCGAGCTGTCGCTGACCAGCGCCCCGGTGTGCGACTTGGCCCCGCGTACGGACGCCTCGCTGGCGCCGACAGTGAGCAGCACCACGGGCTTGCCCATCGTGGTGGCCTCGGCGGCCGCCCCCACGAAGTCGCGGCCGTCGCCGAAGTCCTCGCTGTACACCGCGATCAGCTTCGTCTCCGGGTGCACGGTGTAGGCCCGGATGAGATCGGCGACGGTGAGGTCGGCCTGGTTGCCGAGGGAGGCGAAGCGGGAGAAGCCGAGCCCCCGCTCGGCCAGGATCCGGCTGAGCTCCAGGGCCATGTTGCCGCTCTGCGAGATCAGGCCCACCGGGCCGGGCGGCAGGGGATTGGAGGAAAGATACAGTTCGCTGCCGCTGTCCAGGACGCCCAGGCAGTTGGGGCCCAGCAGCACGGCACCCGCCTCGCGCACCCGCCGGGCCAGCGCCTTCTGCCGCGCCTCGCCCTCGATGCCGAGTTCCGCGAAGCCCGCGGTGATGCCGACGATGGCACGTGCCCCGGCGGCGAGCGCGTCCTCGACCGCCGATTCGAACCCGGCCGCCGGAACGGCGATCACCGCGAGGTCGGCGCGCTGGGGGAGTTCGGCCATGGAGCGGTAGGCACGCTCGCCGAGCACCGGCTCACCACGGCGGTTGATCAGGTACACCGGGCGCCGCTGCCGCATGCGCAGCGCCTGCACACTGATCCAGTTGCCCCATTTGGTCTGGTCGTTGCTGGCTCCGATGACGGCGACCGCGTTCGGTGAGAACAGCGGTCCGAGATCGCGTTCCGGAACGCGCCGCTCAGTGGCGGAGAGGGTCATGGGTGGTCCTTAGGGGACGAGTCCGGCGTGGGGAGGTCGGGTTCCGGTGTGGCGAGGCCGGGCACGGGGTGCCCGGCGCCCCAGGCGTCCGCTCCGCCGTCGACCACAACGGTGGTGCCGGTGACGTAGGAGCCCTGGGGGGAGGCGAGGAAGGAGATGAGCCCGGAGACGTCCTCGGGCCGGCCGAGTCTGCCCAGCGGCACCGACCGCTCCCAGCGTTCCCGGTCCTCCGGTGTGTAGTGGTCGTCCAGGCCCCCGGTGGCGATGGTGCCGGGGGCCACGCACACGGTGCGGATGCCGTACCGGCTCCACTCCAGGCTGAGCCCGGCCGCCAGGTTCTCCACCGCGGCCCGTGCGGAGGCGGCATGGGCGAAGCCGGGTATGCCGCGGCGCGGAGAGAAGGCGATGAAGAACACGGCGCCGGAGCGCTGTGGAATCATCGCCCGGCGGGCGACCTCCCGGGTCATCGCCCAGGTGGCGTCGACGGCGAGCCGGTGCACGGCCCGCCAGCCGCCCGGGCTGATCTCCTCGGCGGGCGCAGTGAACTGTCCGCCCGCGTTGTTGACCAGGACATCGACGCGGCCGAACGCCTCGAGTGCGTGGTCGACGACCCTGGTGACACCGCCCTCCTCGCGGATGTCCGCGGACACCGTGACGCAGGAGCCGCCGAGGGCCTCGATCTCCTCGGCGACCTCCGCCAGGGGCTCCGGGCGGCGCCCGCAGACCACGACGCGCGCTCCGCCGGCGGCCAGGTCCAGTGCGGTGGCCCGGCCGATGCCGGTGCCTCCGCCGGTCACCAGGGCGACCTTGCCGGTGTGGACATCCGGCCGTAGTCCGCTGCCCGGCGGCGCGGGTTGATCAGTCCGCACAGAGCCTCCTCGATCTGTGAGCCAAAGGTTTGACTGATGCGTCAGTTAGCCTTCCGACCGAGACCGGCGTCAAGGGGGTACGGCGAGAAAATTCCCAGGGAAGAACGGGAGTTCACCGTGTTCGCGGGACTTGCCGAGGAGTTGACGCTTCGGTCAGAATGACCGAACGCTGAGCGCCATGACCGGACGCTGAGCCCTGGCGCGGACGGGGAGCCAGGACCGAGGAATGGAGAGACGATGTGAGCACCGGCACGAAGACGGAGCCCAGGACCGACGAAGACCGCAGGGCGAGGATCCTCGACGCCACGTGGCAGCTGATCGCCGAGCGTGGCTTCCACGCCGTGCGCATCTCCGACATCGCCAAGGTCTGCGGCACCAGCACCGGCACGGTGCACTACTACTTCCCGGGGAAGAACGACGTACTGGCAGAGGCCCTCAAGTACTGCGTCGACCGGGCGTTCGCGCGCCAGTCCACCCAGCTGCGCGCCGTTCACAACGCACACGAGCGGCTGCTGAAGCTGATCGACATGCAGCTGCCACGGGTCGGCCAGGTCCGGGACGAGTGGGCCATCTGGCTGCAGTACTGGGCCGAGGCCACCATCCGCCCCGAGTTCCGCCCCGCCCACAACGAGTACTACGCACGCTGGCAGGAGACCGTCCGCCGGATCGTGCAGCGCGGCCAGCGGCAGGGAGTCTTCCGCGCGGACGCCGACCCGCACGTCGTCGCACTGCGGCTGACCGCGCTCACCGACGGCGCGGCGATCCAGGTGCTGACCGGAGTGCCCGGCATGACCATCGGCACCATGCGCGAACTGCTGGTGGATTTCGTCCACCAGGAGCTGGTGGCCGACGCACACTGAGCCGGACCCGGCACCGCGCCACGCGGGATCACCGGATCAGTGTGCGCAGAACGGGAACGCCGGCGCCCGCACTGGTCAGTCCGGCGATCACGGCGGCGGGCACGGACACGCCGGTGAGGGCGGTGAGGCCACCGATGACGAGGCCGATGACGAGCGCGGTGAGCAGGACGACGGTGGTGTGAACGGACAGGAACGGCTCCGCCGGGGCGGAATCGTTCGGCGACGAATGGACCGGTTGCGGCGGCTGAGTGCTGGTCATGCCCCCACTCTGAGCCTGCCCGCCGCCCTCACCTGCAGGGATCGAACAACTCCGCAGAAGTCTGATCAGCGGGTCGACACCACCGAACGGCAGCCGTGTTCGGTCGAACGCTTCCCCCGTGCCGTGGACCGTTCGGCGGTGTTCCGGCAAGTTCGGTACCGTTCCGTGGCCAGGGCTCTACCCTGGCTCTCCACGGCAACACGTGGGGGAACGTGGGGAACGGTGGACGTGACGCGGCAGCACCAGGCGGCGGTCAGCACTGGTACATATGACGATCTGCTGCGCCAACAGGCAGCGGAACTCACGCAGTTGCGCCTGCGGCGAGGCAATCCGTCACTGCGCTCGATCGAGGCACGCGCGGCGCGCATGTTCGGGCTGGAGGCGTCCTTACCGATCTCCACGCAAAGCGCGGCGTTCAGCGGCCGGTACGTCAGCCGGGACAAGCTGATGTGGCTGGTGCGCACCCTGATGTCATGGGACGAGTGGGGAGCGGAATGCGAGCCGCCCGGAAACCGGTCCCATGAGCTGGACACGTGGCGTATCCGCTGGACGGCCATCGCCGCCGCGAAGCCGACACGCCGCAGAACACCGGCCGCAGTAGCACCGGCGGAAGGTGACCCGCCTGCGGCTGAAGCTCCCACACCGGCATCGGCCGAGGCGACGCCACCCCAGCCACCGCCGAGGGAGGCGGCAGACGGTCTCCCGCCCGGTCAGCCTCTTGACGATCCACCTGCGCCCTCCGCAATCGCATCGTTCTCCCCGGGATCCGCTGTCCTCACCGGTCACAGCAGCACCATCCGGTCCGTGGCGTTCTCTCCCGATGGCGCGCTGCTCGCCACCGGAGGGGGCGACCGGACGGTGCGGTTGTGGGATCCGCGCACCCGCGCGCCCGTTGGCGAGCCCCTCATGGGCCACACCGGAGCGGTCTACGCGGTGGCGTTCTCCCCTGATGGAGCGCTTCTTGCCACCGGAGCCGATGACCGGACGGTGCGGTTGTGGGACCGCCACACCCGCACGCCGGTCGGCGACCCGCTTTCCAGCCACACCAGCACGGTCCGGTCGGTGGTGTTCTCGCCCGACGGATCCCTCCTCGCCACCGCAGGCGGTGACCGCACCGTGCGGTTCTGGAACCCGCGCACCCGTACCCCGGTCGGCGATCCCCTCACGGGCCATACCGGCGCGGTCCACGCGGTGGCGTTCTCTCCCGACGGGACGCTCCTCGCCACCGGAGGCGGCGACCAGACGGTGCGGTTGTGGGACCCACGTACCCGTACTCCGGTCGGCGATCCCTTCACCGGCCACACTGGCTGGGTGCGGTCGGTGGCGTTCTCTCCCGATGGGACCCTCCTCGCCACCGCGAGTGGCGATCGCACGGTGCGGTTGTGGGACCCGCAGGCCCGTACTCCGGTCGGCGGCCCCCTCACCGCACACGTCAGCTGGCTCTACGCGGTGGCGTTCTCCCCTGACGGCGCGCTTCTCGCCACCGGAGGCGATGACCACACGGTGCGACTATGGGACCGGCAGGCCCGCACACCGGTCGGCGCCCCCCTCACCGGCCACGCCGACTGGGTGCGGTCGGTGGCGTTCTCACCTGATGGCACTCTCCTCGCCACCGCAAGTGGCGACGGCACGGCGCGGTTGTACGAGCGCGAGGCGCCGAGCGACATGAACGCCCGCCGACTCGAATTCCATCACCGGGTCGGCACGGCCATGCTCCATGTGCACCGGGGAACGACCGGAGGCGGAGCGCCCAGCGAGGAGCCGCCGGCGGAGCTCTACCGCGATGTACTCGAGGCAGCCGAAGCGACCTTCGTCCGGGCGACCAAGACGGGGGATGTCGAGCAGATGATCGCGGGCTGGGACGAGTTCACCGGGCTCGCCACCCAGCTGGGGCAGAGCTCCGCGCTGCTCGGAGCCGTACTGCTCGGATCGCTGGTCGAGCACACGGGCCTGTCCCCGCAGGAGGTCATCTCCCAGGCCATCGCCAAGGCGCAGGCCCACCCCACCGGGACGCAAGCGGCGCTTGAACCCGCCGAGCCCACCGATCCCAGCACTCCCACCGGAAGGTGACCCGACGATGCCACATCCGAGCCTCCTCGCGGTGTTCGCGCACCCGGACGACGAGTCCCTGTCGGCGGGTGGCGTGCTCGCCCAGCACGCGGCCGCGGGAGCGCGAACCGCCGTCGTCACGGCGACCTGGGCAGAGGACACCCCACGCGCGGCGGAGCTGGCCGAGGCGCTCCACATCCTCGGCGCCGGTGAGCCACGGATGCTCGGCTACGCCGACGCCCGGGCCCCACACTCGGCTCCGGGCGGCGTCCGATTCTGCGACGCGCCGCTCGATGAGTCGGTGCGTCGGCTGGTCACGCACATCCGGGCGTTCCGACCGGACATCGTCGTCACCCATGACGCCTATGGCGGGCTGACCGGCCATCCGGACCACCTCCACACCCACCGGGTGACCACGCTCGCAGTCGAGGCCGCCGGGCTGGACCGGCTCTACCCGGACACCGGCGCGCCCTGGCAGCCGAGCGCCCTCTACCTGGCCACGCACCCACACTCGGCCGCGCAGGCGCTGGGCGCACACCTGGTCCGGGGAGACAAGGCGATGTACAGCGTCCCCGATGAGTGGGTCACCGCGACGGTTGATGCCAGTCCCTGGCTCGAACAGAAGCTCGGCGCTGTACTCGCCCACCGCACCGAAGTGGAGCGGGGAGCGCTGCCGGGCCGGCTTGCGGCACTCCCGCCAACCGAGCGGGCGAAACTGGTGTCCACCGAGTGGTACATCCGCCGCGACCTCGCCCGCACGGCGGCGACCCAAACCCGACTGACGCCACGCGGTTGAGCGGTATCAACCGCCGGAACGCTCTTTCAAGCTCAGCTCTGCGGTCGTGCCCCGCTCCCCTCCGCCACCGCGTAGCCGGGCACGGACGGCCAGCGAACAGTCAGTACCACCGACTCCTCCTCCGCGAACCATGAGTGGTCGACTCCGCGCCCCCATACGACGTAATCACCCTGCTCTTCCAGAAGGACGCTGCGCCCGGGCAGTTCAACGCGGAACTGTCCGCTGATGAGAACCAGAAGCGCTGTGCGTTCCTCGCCCTTCACCCACTGCGCTCGCTCGTCGCCCCGCGGGTGGACGCCCCATTTGATCTCCACGGACTCGCTGTGGCGCGGATCGCCGACGTCCTTGAAGTGTCCGAGGAGCCACCCCCGGTCCAGCGCCGCATCCTTGCCCGCATTGCCCACGTACACACTGTCGTTCACACGGCAGGACGCTAGCAGCCGCTCTTGTGGAGGTGATCCGTGCCGGATCCGCGCCGGTCAGGCCCTAGTGTGCTGCCATGCGCGACGACAGGCCCGATGAAACGCGCCGTGTCCAGCTGAGCCGGATCTTCGACGAGGACGCGGAGCTGTACAACCGGGCCAGGCCCGGGTATCCGCCCGAGCTGTTCGACGACCTCGCCGAGGTGGCCGGCACCGGGCCCGGCTGTCGTGTCCTCGAGGTGGGGGCGGGCACCGGCCAGGCGACCCTGCCGCTCGCCGAGCGCGGTTGCCGGATCACGGCCGTCGAACTGGGCGCGGACATGGCCGCCGTCGCCCGGCGCAAGCTGGCCGGGTTCGAAGCGGTGGAGATCGTGACGGCGGACTTCGAGACCGCAGCGGCCGCTTCGGACCCGTCGGCTTCCGGCGCTACGCGTGGGACCTGACGTACACCACGGCGGAGTACCTGGCGGTGCTGCGGACCTACTCCGGCCACCGGGCGCTGCCGCCGCAGGCCAGGGAGGGGCTGCTGGAGTGCATCGCCCGGCTGATCGAGGGGCGGTACGGAGGCCGGGTCACCAAGCGGTATCTCACGGAACTGCGGGTGTCACGAACGGTCCCGGCGCTGCGGTAGGCGCCGCTCCGGGCCGTGCCCACCTCTGACAGCCGGCCCCTCAGGCGATGACCCGGCCACGCAGAATGATGCGGCTGGGATGGGCCAGAACCGAGCTGTCGAGAGTCGGATCGGTGTCATAGGCGACGAGGTCGGCGGGGCCTCCCTCGACCAGTCCGGGCAGCCCCAGCCAGGCTCGGGCTGCCCACGACGCCGCACCGAGAGCTGCTTCCGCCGACAGCCCGGCGCGTATCAGCCATTCGACCTCCGACGTGACCCTGCCGCAGGGGAAGCTGTCAGTGCCTGCCAGAACCGTGACGCCGGCTTCGCACGCGGCCCTGACGTTCGGCAGCATGCCTTCCCAGCCGGCCAACCACCAGTCGCGACGGGCGCTCGGCTCCTGGGCGCGCCTGCGGTCGGCTCCGGCGCCGAAGACGCTCAGCGTCGGGACGAACGCGGTGCCCTGGGAAGCCATCTGATCGATCAGGCCAGGGTCCAGGTGCATGCCGTGCTCCAGGCTGTCGACGCCTGCCTGAACGGCACGGCGACTGCCGTCGGCGGTCTGGCAGTGGGCGGCCACACGGCCGCCGACCGCGTGTACGGCGTGCACCACGGAGGTGAGGACGTCCTGGGGCAGCGCCGGTTCGTCGTACTTCCAGTCGGCGATGACCTTGCACCAGCCCGAGGACGCCTTGGCTTCCTCGACGGCCGCCCGCACCAGATCCGCTTCACTCACATCACGCCCGAAGCCGGGGAAGAAGCGGCCCGGAGTGGCCAGCCACCGTCCGGCTGAGCGCACCCGAGGCATCTCCGGCTCCTCGTCCACCCAGCTCGGTATGCGCGCGGCGGACCCGGGTGTCCGGACCAGCAGTACGCCGGAGTCGCGATGCTCGGTCAGGTGCCGGCGGAGCGTGTCATCGCTGAACGGGACGTCGACGTCCTCGGTGCCCGGGTGCGTATGCACATCGACCAGGCCGGGCAGCAGCCATCCGCCGTCGACGACGAGCTCCGCGCCGGGGACGGGGTCGGTCCGTAGCCGGTCCCCGTCAATCCAGAAGGACCGCTCTTCCCGCTCCGGCAGGACGACACCACGCACCTGGAATACCACTGGCGAGCGCCTCCTCGAATCCGTACGGCCGGTCAGGCGATCTTAGGGGAGCCGGTTCGGATCAACGCACCCTGCCCGAATGGCCGTTGGAGCAAGCGCCACAACTGATGTCTCATTGTCCCTGGGGCGCCCGGGCGCTACGCATTTCCGGCGCGGTGCCCGGCGTACGGCGGGTCTTCCGGCGGAACAGACCACGGCCGCCGACCACCAGCGCCCACGCCAGAAGAGGAAAGGCCGCGACCCGCTCCATGCCTCCCATACCGAGCCCGAGATAGTGGCCGGAGAGAAAGAGCCCGAAGGCCGTCAGCGCGGTGATTCCCAGCAAAGTGGTCAGCCGGCGCAGGGGAACCGGAACATCTTCCGCCAGCCTGGTTCCCGTCAGAAAAAGACCGATGTTGCCCGTTCCCATGATGAGCAGGGCGCCCAGGACGTGCTGGTTCTCATGGACGTCAGCGGGCGCCAGCCCGGCCAGCACAAAACCGACGCCGGCACCGGCCAACAGACATCGGGTCACGGCCGAGGTGGAGCCTCGGCGCCATAGAGCGCCAGTCAGGGCGGTGCCGACGACGAGCAGCGTTCCCAGTGTGATGAACGACGCGTTCATCGCGGCGTGTTCGGGCGAGCAGACATAGCGTGGCTCGGGATCGGACTGCAGAGCGCAGTGAGCGTTTCCCAGGTCGCTGATGTTGTTCCTTGCCCAACTGTACGGTCGCGCCCAGGCCGATTCGACGAACCAATGGACCGCGAAGAACTGCACCACACCCGCCACCCAAGCGGAATATCCGATTCGAGCCTTCACCTATCCGCCTTCTTTCGCACGATGATGCATACAGCGGATCATGCGGCGTCGGCCTCAATCACTCCGGCAAGCCCCCGGAGCGAGGTGGGGGAGTCCCTACCCGCGTTCGCGTCTGAAAGGGGCACGGCAGTGCGGGCAGAGCGGAATTAATGCTTCATCGCCGTCTACCAGGGGCCGGAAAACGAAAGTGGCCCTCACCGACGGGGGATGCGGTGAGGGCCAACCTCAGTGTGGCACGGCCGCAGCGCGGAAGCACGCGTTCCGCGCGACACAATCGCATATATCTACAACCGGAACTCGCCCGCCCGCCCCCGCGCGGCCGCCCCGGACGCCCTGACCTCCTCCGTTGCGTCTCGTGAAGCGGCGCCCAGGGGCTTTCTGCCCGCCTTTTTCTGCGACCGCCGGCCAGTGATCACCTGGATGCCCAGCTGAAGTAGCTGTGGCGCGCCACCCACCAGATGCTGACCTGGGAATCGGCACCTCAGGTGGCACGAGGTCACCGGCCGCCCCATGCCCTCGCGGGAGAAGCACCATGCCCCACGTCAAACGTTCTGTTCTGAGCGCGGCAGCCGGTCTGGCGGCTGCCCTTTGCTGTGCGCCTCTGGCGGCGGCCGCCGCGCCGGCCGCCGACACCACCGGCCCCCTGCCGCCTCGCCATGGTGAAGAAGTCTTCCTTCTGACGGCGAGGCCCACGCAGACCAACTCCGTCGACGTGGCCCCTCCCGGGAACAGCCAAGGGGACCAACTCATCGTCAGCGGGGACCTCTTGCGTTCCGACGTCACGGTGGGCCGATTCGACGAGGCCTGCACGGTGACCCGTACCAACCCCATGGATACGAGTGACGTGCAGTGTCAGATCACCCTTTCGCTGTCCGAGGGCCAGCTCACCGTGCAGGGGGTGTTCGCCATCACCGGTGCGGGTCCCGGTGACATCACCCTGGCCATCACCGGAGGCACCGGGCGCTACCGCACAGCCCACGGCTTCATCCATGCCGTCAACACCAGTAATACCGAAACACAGCTCGCCGTCCATCTCATCCGCGGCGCTGGATCCGGGGTGGTCTGAGCCTCCGGCAGCGGGAACTCCATCCGCTTCGGCGCGGTGCCGGCGTTCGCGGTGCCGCGCTCCCGTACGCCCCCACCGACTACCCTGATCTCCCACGGAGCCCCATGGGGCACCCGTCCTGCGAGAGAATGACCCGAGCCCGAGCGAAGGCGTCTCGACTGGGGCCGCGGAACGTCACACCCGATGCGGGGAAGGGAACTCGGAGATGAGCGCACAGCCCGAACACCCCACCGACCGCAGGATCCCGGCGATCCCGAACACGATCAACGGCATCGGCGATGCGCTGACCGGGGCGAACCGGGCCCAGTTCTACGCCGAGGTCCTGGCCGCCGAAGAGGAGACGGTTCCCGGCATCATGCGCAAGTGGTGGAAGGCGGCCATGCTCGACAGCGCCCCCGGCGCGGCGGAGAGCCGTGCCAACGCCGCCGCCGGGACCCGCCTGGTCTCCGTGGAGGACCTCGCCGACCAGCTCGAGGGAATCAGCCGATGACCGCCCAGCCGCGCCGCGGCTGGGCGGTGTGGACCGAGGAGATCCCCGCACAGACGCTGCTCGACATGCCACCGGACCTCTCCAAGAAGGTGGTGAACTTCCTGAGCGCGCTGGCCCTCGAAGTCGGCGGCGCGATCGACCGCGACCGGCGGCCGCCCGGCGACCCGATGGACGACCTCGGCGCCCGGTACAGCCTGCAGATCGGCGGGGAGCCGATCGTTTTCGAATACGTCGTACTCCCCGAACTCCGCGAGATCCGCGTCCCCGTACTGGTCTGGTTCCGCTGACCTCCAGTCCGCCCTGCGCGAGGCGGTCAGGACGCCGGCGTGACGAGGTAGTCTCCGTGCTCCAGGTCGTCGATGAGTGTCGGGTGGGTGGGTGACCAGCCGAGCAGCTCCTGGGTGTACGAGCTGGAGACGGGCGCGTCGATGCCGTAGACGGTGGCCATGAACGGGCTGACGAAGTGCCCGGCGGCCTCGTCCGGGGTCAGCGAGACCGCGGGCAGATCGAGGGCTCGGGCGATCGTCCGCGCGATGCTCTTGAAGGTGACGCCGCTTTCGGCCACCCCGTGCAGCACGCTGCCCGCGGGGGCCTTCTCCAAGGCCAGGCGGAACAGGCTCGCCGCGTCGAGCCGATGCACCGCGGGCCACCGGTTGCCGCCGTCGCCGACGTAGGCCGACATGCCGGTCTTGCGCGCGGTGGCGACGAGCATGCCGATGAAGCCGTAGTCCCCGGGGCCATGGACGGTGGGGGCGAGCCGGACCACGCTCGCGCGCACTCCCTGGGCGGCGAAGCCCAGGCAAGCGCGCTCGCCCGGGATCCGGAATCCGGCGATCCCGGCCGGGTCGGGCTCGTCCCGCTCGGTGCTCTCCCGGCCGAGGGGCATGACCAGCGTGCCGGAGGTGCTGACGAACGGCTTGCCCGAGTGCGCCAGCGCTCGGCCGAGCGTCTCGATCGCGGTCCGGTCGCGCCGCATCATGTCGTCGGGGTCGGCGAAGTCACCGCCGAAGGCCATGTGCAGGACGCCGTCGGCGGCTTCGGCGCCGCTCCGCAGGCTGTCGAGGTCGTCCAGGGAGCCGCGGTGCGGGGTGGCGCCCAGCGACGCCAGCCGGGCGGCGGCGGCATCCGAGCGCGCCAGGCCGGTGACGGTGTGCCCGGCCGCGACGAGCTCGGTGACGATGGCGGGGCCGGTCAGGCCGGAACCACCGGTGACGAAGACATGCATGAACACTCTCCCACTTAACGTCAGTGACTGGCACTACGTAGCGCCAGTCGCTGACTCTACGCGTAGTGCCAGTGACTGGCGCAATGTGGTGTCGGTCACTGACATGACGCGATAGGCTCGGGGAGTGCCACGGAGCGGACTGGAAGCGCGCCGCCGCCTTCAGCAGGCGGCGCTGGAGCTGTACCGGGAGCGGGGGTTCGACCAGACCACCACGGCTGAGATCGCCGCCCGGGCCGGAGTCAACGAGCGCACGTTCTTCCGGCACTTCCCGGACAAGCGCGAGGTGCTCTTCCACGGCGAAGCCGACCTGCGCGCCGAGCTGACGCAATCCGTGGCCGAAGCGCCCGACGGTCTGCGGCCCCTCGAGATACTGCTCCGCGCCTTCCGGAAAGCCGGACGGATCCTGGAGGAGAACCGCCCGTTCTCCGAACCGCGGCTGGAAGTCATCGCCAGGACACCAGCGCTCCGCGAACGCGAGTTGGCCAAGGCCGCGTCGCTCACCGAAGCCGTGGCGGAGGCGCTGCGGCAGCGCGGTGTCGCCGACCGGCTGGCCGGCCTGGCCGCTCAGACCGGCTGGGCCGCCTTTCATCAGGCGGCCGGGGCCTGGATCGAAGACCCCTCGCAGAGCCTGGACGCGCATCTCTCCCGCGCCTTCGACGACCTGCGCGCCCTTTTCACGACCGCTTCACTGGCGAAGGTGCGTCCCACGAACTGATCCCCGCACCTGACGGGACGTCACCGGAGTGCACTGCGGAACACGACCCCGACCTGCAACGACGGCGATCTGTGACCCGGACACTGACAAGGCGTCAGTTGCCATCCGGCGGCCCGGGCGGGTCGAGCCGGTAGCCGTGTCCCCGCAGGGTGGTGAGGGCGGGCAGAGCCACGGGCGCGTGTGCGGCAGAAGCAGCGACCTGCAGTCGGCGGCGCAGCGAGGACATGGTGACGTCCAGCGTCTTGGTCGGCCCGAACCAGTTCTCGTCCCACACCTCCGCCATGAGCAGTTCACGGGAGACCGCCTCCCCCGGATGCCGGACCAGGATGGCGAGGAGGTCGAACTCTTTGGGGCGCAGTTCGACCTCCCGATCGCCGAGGAGGCAGCGGCGTGCGGCGATGTCCACGGTCAGACCCCCGATCCGGACCGGTTCGCCCGGCCCCGCCGGGGCGGGCGGGCGGCGGCGGAGATGGGCGCGGAGACGGGCGAGCAGCACGGTCAGGCTGAAGGGTTTGACCAGATAGTCGTCGGCGCCCGCGTCCAGGCCCACGATGACGTCGATCTCCTCACTGCGGGCGGTCAGGATGAGGATGAGGACGTCGGGGTGTTCGTCGCGCAGCTGCCGGGCCACGTCGATGCCATCCATGTCGGGGAGGCCGAGGTCGAGGAGGACGACGTCGATGGGGCTCCGGTCGGCCTCGGCCAGGCCGGAGCCGCCGGTCCGGGTCCAGGTCACGGCGTAGCCGTGGGAGCGCAGACCTGCTTCCACATGCCGCCCGATGACCTCGTCGTCCTCGATGAACAGTATGGATACCGAGTCCTTGACCCCTGTCGTCCGCATGCTCAGAAGCGTAGGGCGGGTGGCTGTCCTGGGGCGCGCGGACGGTCCGCTGTCAGAGTTCACGCAGCTCTTCCACGGCCGGCCGGGTGGATCTGCGGACGCCGCTCAGGGCAGCGCCGACGATGGCCGCGAAGGCTGCCGCCAGGGTCAGGGCGAGATACGGCCAGGGCACGGCCACGGTGTCCGGTGGTGGGTCGAACACACCGGTGAGCACCTTGACGAGCATCTGAGTCAGGGCCCAGCCGATGAGCGCGCCCCCGGCCAGCCCCGCCGCGGTGAGTACGGCTGCCTCGCTGAAGACCAGCCCCTTCAGCTGTCGGCGGGTGGCGCCGAGGACGGTGGCGATGGCGAAGGTGCGGCGGCGTTCGGCGAGGCCAAGGGCCAGGACGATGCCGCCCGCGCCGGCTGCCAGCAGGACAGCGAAGCCGAGTTCGATCCGGGTGAGCCCGGACAGGTCCACGGAGGTGAGGCTGGAGCCGACGGCGGAGCGGGTCTGTGTGATGTCGGTGACCTTCGCACTGGTGCCGAGCTGGTGGCGCAGCCGCGCGGCGACGGCCTTCTGGTTGCCGCCTCCGGTGTCGACGAGGAATGTCCCGACCGCGTCGCTGCCCGTGGTCTTGGCGATGTAGCCGGCGTTGGCGACAAAGAAGCTGTCGCGCGGTGCGGTGGGGAATTCCTTGACGATGCCCGCGTAGTGGAACGGCACGGTGTGGAACGTCTTGGTGCGGGCGTCTTGCAGCCGCAGCTTGAGCGTGTCGCCGGGGGCCAGCTGGAAGTCCTTGACGGTCTCCTCGCTGACCAGGACAGAGTCCGGCCGGGCGGCCAGCTTGGACATCAGGCTCTTGGCGCTGCCACCGCTGAAGTAGGCGTTCTGGAGGGAGGTGGCGGAGGTGATGGTGGACGGCCGAACCCCGTACAGGTCCTGCAGATCCGCTCCGACGTAGGCGAACCGGTGCTGGAGCGGTTCAACGTGGCGCACCCCCGGGACGGCTGCCAGAGGGTTGGCCGCGCTGGGCCCGGCGTGGGAACCCGGTGACTCGGTCACGGTCACATCGGCGCCGTTGGTGAGCCGGGCGTCGACTTCCGCCTGTTGCCGGTAGGTGGAGTTGAACGAGGCGGTGGACGCGGCGAAGGAGAGGGCCAGCGCGAGCAGGACGACGGCCCGTGCCAGCGGGCGGCGCTGCCGGGACAGACTCGCCGCGGTGGTTCCGGCCAGAGTGCCGGTGAGCGGCCGGACCAGCCGGGCGAGTGGGCGGCGTCCGTGGGTGAGGGCGAGCGCGACCAGCCGCCACAGCAGCAGGGCGGAGCCGACCCAGAGCAGGGCCGGTCCCAGGAAGGCCCAGTAGGACACGGAGATGGTGGGGACGCCTTCCGGCGCCAGGACCAGGGAGTAGTTGTTGGAGCTGGAGGCGCGGAAGACGAAGTAGGAGACGGCCAGCAGGATCAGGTCCGGGTAGAACTTCATCCAGCTCGGGGCGCCGGCCCGGCCCACCACCCGGCGGGCCTCGGCGACGGTGCCCTGCCGCAGGTCGCGCACCGCGGGCACCAGGACGGCCACAGCGGCGATGACCAGCCCCAGCAGCAGGGCCAGCGCGAACCAGCCGGCCGCGGAGGCGGCAGTGGAGCCGAAGGACGCCGTGCCGAAGACGGCCCGGCCCACGCCCGCGGCGATGCCGAGGCCCAGCAGCCCGCCGGTGACGCCGACGGCGGTGGCCTCGGTCACGGCGAGGCCGGCGATCTGGCGGAGGCCGAGTCCGCGGGTGCGCAGCAGGGCCTGTTCCCGCCGGCGCCGCCCGGCGCCGGCGCCGGCCACGGCCGCCGTCAGCAGTGCGGCCAGCACTGCCCCGGGCACGCCGAGGAAGAGGAAGAGGATCTGGGCGTAGAGGGCGTCCTGGCGGGCGCTGTCCAGCGCGGCGCCGAGGTTGTCGCCGACCAGCCCGCCGCCGGCGGTGCGCGCCTCGGTGTTGTGGGCGGCGCCGGTCACCGCGGTGTACGCGGCGGCGGGGTCGGCGGGCAGCCGGGCGTCCCGGGCGACATGGATCTGTGTGGCGACCGCGGCCGGGTCGGCGGCCTTCATGGGCGCCGTGGTGCTGGTGAACTGTGCGGCGGGCAACAGGATGACGTTGTCGGGTGGCGCGGTGGGCTGGGTCTGGGGAGGGGCGCCGACCTTCTGGAAGAGGGAGTCGGCCTGGGGCAGGTCGACCACTCCGGCCACCTTCACATGGGCCGGTCCGCCTCCGGGGCGGCCGATGGTGACGGTGTCCCCGGGGGCGACATGCAGATTGGCCGCGGTCTGCTGGGCGATGAGCACCCCGGAAGCGCTGCCCGTGAGCTGCCGGATCTCGCCGGGGAAGGCGGTGCGGTAGCCGGGTGGCAGGCCGAGCACGACCCCCGGGCCGGTGCTCTGGGTGGATCCGCCGGTCTTGGCGTGGAAACCGGTGCTGTGCGCGAATCCGACGGGGAGCGCGGTGTGTGTGCCGGGTGCGGACCGTACGGTGTGCAGCACCGAGGCCGGTTTGGCGCCCGGCTGGATCTGGACCTGCCAGTCGACCGCGACCGAACGCACCGCGCGGTCGGTCATGGTGGATTTGGAGGCGGTCAGAAAGGAGCCGAGCGCGGCGACCAGTGCCACGGCGAGCGAGATGCCGAGCGCGGCGGCGAGGAGCCGGCCACTGCGGCGCCGGACGAGCCCGGACAGCCAGGTGATGATCACGACGTCTCTCCTTGGGTCGCGTTCGGCCGCGCCCGCGGCGCGGTGCGCGGTCCGGAGGCGGCGGGAGCGGGACCCGTGGCGGCCAGCCGCCCCTCGTGCATGGGCCAGCGCTCGGTGAGGCGTTCGCCGACGGTGGCATCGTGGGTGGTCACCACGAGCGCGGCGCCCAGTTCGGCCGCCGTGTCCAGCAGGACGTCCACCACAAGGCGTCCGGTGGCGTGGTCGAGCTGTCCGGTGGGTTCGTCGGCGAGGACCACCCTCGGGCGTAGCGCGAGCACTCGGGCCACCGCCACCCGTTGCGCCTGTCCACCGGAGAGTTCCTCGGGCAGCTTGTCGGCGAGGTCCGCGACGCCGACGGCGTCGAGGGCGGACAGCGCGCGGCGGCGGGCTTCGGACTCCGAGGTGCCCGACAGCACCAGCGGCAGCGCGGCGTTCTCCATCACGTCGAGGGCCGGGATCAGGCTCGGGGACTGGAAGACCACGCCGATGTCCCGGGCCGTGGCGGGGTGGCCGAGGGCAGGCCAGGCGATCTCCCCGCTGGTGGGCCGCTCCAGCCCGGCCATCAGATGCAGCAGTGTGGACTTGCCGGACCCGGAGGGGCCCATGATGGCGATGCGGTCGCCGGCCCGCACCTGGCAGGTGGCGCCGTGCACCGCCACGACGGCGTGCTCGCCCTGGCCGTAGGTGCGGGCGGCGTCGCGGCAGTCGACGAGGGTGTCGATGAGGGGGGTGCCGGTGCCGGGGGCGTTCACGGCTGGATCCTTCCGTCGCGCAGGACGAGCACACGGTCGGCGAAGCCGACGACCTCGGTGTTGTGGGTGACGACCAGAACGCCGCGGCCGGCGTCGGCCCGGCTCTTGAGCAGGTCGAGCACGCGCTGTTCGGTCCGTCCGTCCAGTTCGCCGGTGGGCTCGTCGGCGAGGAGCACATCGGGGTCGTTGGCCAGGGCGACGGCCAGCCCCGCACGGGCCAGTTCACCACCGGCCAGCTGATGCGGCAGGGCGTGGGCCCGGCCGCGCAGGGCCACCCCGTCGAGCAGGGCGGCGATATCGGACGCACCGCCACGGCGCCGTCCGGCGGCCGCCTGGGCGAGGCGGATGTTCTCCCGTACGTCCAGGTGGGCGATGAGGTTGCCGGACTGCAGCAGGACCCCGATGCGGCGGGCGCGCAGCCGGGCCCGCTGGGCCTCGGGGCGGTGGCTGATCCGCTCCCCGCCGACGTGGACATCACCTCCGGCCGGTTCGTCCAGCCCGGCCAGGCACGCCAGCAGAGTGGACTTGCCCGAACCGGAAGGCCCGACGACGGCGACGGTCTCACCGCGCTGCACATGGAGGGACACCCCGCGCAGCGCGAGGGTCTCCTCCTCTCCGGTGCGGAAGAACCGGTAGAGCTCCCTGGCCTCGAGGGCGGCCGCCCCGTCGGTCCGTGCGGCTGCTGTGGAGGCGGTGGTCATCACTGCCACCGGAGCGAATCGCTGACGATGCGCCAGGGGTCGACGTTGTCGGCGCCGGTCGGGCCGGTCAGCGTCAGAACGACCTGCCGGCCGTTGTGGAAGAACACGTAACGTTCCACCGAGTCCCGCACGCTCTTGCCCGTCACCTGGTTGGGGGCCGAGTCCGTCCGGTAGGTGATCCGGACGGCCTGTCCGGCCTTCCGGTGGACGGTCGTGACGCCGCCCAGGGCGAAGTGCGTGGCCTGCTTGCGGAGGGCGGGGACCATGCCCGCCCTCACCGACTGGACGGTGGGCGCGGTCCCGGTGGAGCTCTGCGCGACCTCGACCGTGTTGAGCTTGTCGGTGAAGGTGGTGGTCCCGGGGGTGGAGGAGCGGGCCCAGCCCTCCGGCACCTTGACCGTGAACCCGCCGGCGGGCGGCCGATAGGCGACGTACACCTGGTCGTCGGGGATGTCGCCCGGCGGGTTGGACTCGGCGGGGGCCGGGCCGGTCCGCTGGGTGGACGACGAGCCGGAAGGGGCCTTGGAACCGCTGTGGGAGCCCCCGCCGGAGCCGGAGCAGCCGGCGACCACCCCGGTGGTCAGCGCTACGACGGCGGGAAGGGCGAGGATGGCCCGCTTGTTCATGGTGTCCTCCACATAGGCGAACCGCTGGTGGTCTCCGACGCTAGGGAGGAGGCGGTAAACGCTCGCGATGACGACGGTTAGACGACGGCAAAACCGGCCGGTGACATCCTCGCTTCGGCCTCGCCGGGGCGCGCCCGCGCTCATGATGGGCGAATGAGACAGCGTGTGATGCGGGTGGCAGTGGCGGCGGTGCTGGTGGCACTCGTCCTCCTCGCCACGCCGCTGGCGCTCGGGATCCAGACGTCCTTCTTCGCGGACGAGCGCGATGAGCTGGAACGCGTGGCCCTGGCGGCCGCCATCCATGTGCCCCCGCAGTTCGTGGCGGGCGACCAGGTGGAACTCCCCGCCCATGAGCGGGGGACCGATGTCGGGGTGTACGACCTCTCCGGGCGGCTGCGCGACGGCAGTGGTCCCAGGAGGGCGGACGCGATCGCCCGGGCGGCCCGGGGTGGGGCGGCGGCCCGGGGGCGCGCCGACCACCAGCTCGTGGTGGCCGTGCCCATAGCGACCGGGGAGCAGGTGATCGGTGTGGTCCGCGCCTCGACCGGCACATCTCAGGTCTGGTATCGCGTCATCCTGGCTTGGCTCGGCCTGGCCGGCACCGCCCTGGTGGCTCTGGTCACGGCCGTCGTGGTGGCACGCCGGCAGGCGCGCACGCTCACCGCACCGTTGGAGGCGCTCTCGGAGAAGGCCGGAGCGGTGGCGGACGGGGATCTGACCGCGCGCGCTGAAGGCAGCGCGATCGCCGAGATCGACCAGGTGGCGCGTACCCAGAACACCATGGTCGAGCGCCTGGCCCGATGGCTCGAGCACGAGCGTCACTTCACCTCCAACGCCTCCCATCAGCTGCGCACCTCGCTGGCCGGTCTGCAGCTGGGTCTGGACGCGGCCGCCGCCGATCCCGACGCGGATCTGCGAGCGGCGGTGACCGAGGCCCTGGAGCAGGTCCGGCATCTTCAGCAGACGGTGGACGAGGTGCTGCGGCTGGCCAGGGCGTCGCACCCCGGCGTTCCCGCGACCGCCCGGCCCACTGCCGAGGTGGTCGAGGGGGTGGAGCGCCGCTGGCACGGCACATTCGCCGCCGAGGGCCGTCGTCTGGACTTCGGCGTCGAGCCCGGCGGGGAAGATCTGTGGATCCCCGACCGCACCGCCGAACAGATCCTGGACGTCCTGCTGGACAACGCCCTGCGTCACGGCCGCGGCGCGGTCGAGGTCACGGTGCGCGAGATGGGCGTCGCGGTCGCCGTGGACGTGTCCGATGAGGGCTCGCTGACGCTCGACCGGCGAGCCGTCTTCGAGCGGGGGGCGACGACATCGCGGGCCGGCAGTGGCATCGGGCTGACGCTGGCACGGGAAATGGCCGAGGCGGCAGGGGGGCGGCTCACCCTCGCCCGGACGGCGCCAACCACCTTCACCCTGCTGCTGCCGGTCATGGAGCCACCGCCGCCACCGGAGTGAGCCGTCACCGGATGAGGCGGGCGGCCGAAGACGACCGCCCGCCTCGGGTGAGGTCCGGGGTTTCTTCCTACTCGTCGCCCTCGGACTCGTGGTTGGTCCGGGAGCCGGAGTCGTGGTGACCGCCGGAGCCGTCCTCCTGGCCGCCCTTCTGCTCGCTCTCGTCCTTCTTCTCGCTCTCGCCCTTCTGCTCGTTTTCGCCCTTCTTCTCGTGCTCGCCGCCGCTCTTCGAGGGGGAGGGGCCCGGAGGGGTGGGCTTCTGCGCCGTGGCGGACACCGAGGACGAGGGGTGGGACGGCTGCGTGGCCGCCATGGCGGTACCGCCACCGATGACGGTCGTGACGATGGCTACGGCGGACGCAGCGAGTATGGCTGCCTTCTTGCGCGTGTTCATGTTCAACCTTCGCTTTCGGCACCGGACGGACCTTCCATCCGGAACACGCTCATCCTGCGCCGGGGCAGCTGAGAGGAGCCTGAGGTGGAGTGACGGAGGTCACGGACGCTCCGGGGTCTCTCAGCGGGCTCTCAGCTCGCCGTCCCGCGGCCCCCTTACGCTGAAAAAGACCATTTGGGGGGTAGGGGGAGGGGAAGGTGCAATATGCGTGTCCTCGTCGTCGAAGACCATCCCATGCTGGGGCGCGCCCTGGTCCATGGGCTCACCACCGAGGGATTCGCCGTGGACCTCGCCACCGACGGGGAGGAGGGGCTGTACAGAGTCGGCGAGACCGCCTATGACGCCATCGTGCTGGACATCATGCTGCCGCGGGTCAATGGTTACGACGTGTGCCGGCGGCTCCGGGCCGCCGAGGACTGGACCCCCGTACTGATGCTCACCGCCAAGGACGGCGAGTACGACGAGGCCGACGGGCTGGACATCGGCGCGGACGACTACCTCACCAAACCCTTTTCCTACGTCGTCCTGACCGCCCGGCTGCACGCCCTGATCCGGCGCGGCCACAGCCCCAGACCTCCGGTCCTGAGCGTCGGGGACCTCCTCCTGGACCCGGGAGGCCGCACCTGTGTGCGCGCCGGTACTCCCATCGAGCTGACCACCCGTGAGTTCTCGCTGCTCGAATATCTGGTACGCCACGAGGGCCAGGTGGTGAGCAAACAGGAGATCCTCACCCATGTCTGGGCCGAGCACTTCGATCTGGACCCCAATGTCGTCGAGGTCTACATCGGCTATCTGCGACGCAAGATCGACACTCCCTTCAGGGTGCGGTCGATCGAAACCGTCCGCGGGGCGGGATACCGCCTCGCGGCCGACGGCAGGTGACCCATGGAGACCCCCGCCGTGCCCCTGGCCCCCCGCAGGGTCCCGGCGACATCAGGGACGCGCGTCCGGCTCCCCCATTGGCGCGGGCTGGGCCTGCGGATACGGCTGACACTCGCCGCCACGCTCGTCACCGCGCTCGGTCTGTTCCTGGCGGGCGCGCTGCTGGTGGTCAGCCAGCACGCTTCTCTCATCCGCAGCCTGGACGACAGCGCCCGCCAGCGTGCGCTGATCATCGCAGCCGACCTGGACAAGGGCCGGGCGGTGCGGCCGCTGCCCGCCTCCGGCACCGGTGACGACGTGACCCAGATCGTCGACCACCGGGGCCGGGTGATCGCGGCGTCCGGGAACGTCACGGGGGAACCCGCGCTGTTCCGGACGCTGAAACCGGACCCCGGCGGCGAACCGTCGGTGCGCACCGCCGACGGGGTCCCGCTGGGCGACCAGGGGACCTACCGCGTCGCCACCGTGTCGGCCGGATCGACGCACGCCCCCAAGACCGTGTACGTGGGGCTCGCCACCGCCCAGGCCGACCACAGCGTGGATGAGCTGGTCGCCGAGCTGGCAGTGGGCCTTCCGGTACTGACGGCCCTGCTCGCCGCCGCCGGATGGCATATCACCGGGCGGGCGCTGGTGCCGGTGGAGCGGCTGCGCCGCCAAGCCGCGGAGATCACCGCCACCGATCTGCACCGTCGGCTGGATCTGCCGCCGGCCGCCGACGAGATGAGGCGGCTGGGGGCCACCCTCAACGATCTGCTGGCGCGGCTCGACGAGGCCACCGCTCATCAGCGGCAGTTCGTGGCCGACGCCGCGCACGAGCTGCGCAGCCCGGTGGCTGCCGTACGGGCCGAACTCGAGACCGCCGCCCGCCACCCCCGGACCGACTTCTCGGCCCGGCTGCCCGATCTGCTGGAGGAGACGGTCCGGCTCGGCCGGCTCATCGACGACCTTGTACGGCTGGCCCGTCTGGACGCCACTCCGGCTACCGCGCTCACGGCCGATGTCGACCTGGACGACCTGGTGCGGGCCGAGGTGGGGCGGCTGCACGTCCGCCCCGGTGTGGCCGTCGTCCGCGGCCGCATCCGCCCCGCCCGTGTCCGCGGGGACGCGGACGCCCTGTCCCGGGCCGTGCGCAATCTGCTCGACAACGCCGTCCGGTATGCCCGCCACCGGGTGGAGGTCACCCTGGACACCGCGCGTGAGGAGGCGGTGCTGAGTGTCCAGGACGACGGTGCCGGTATCGCACCCGTCGACCGAGAGCGGGTCTTCGAACGGTTCACCCGGCTGGATGACGCCCGCAGCCGGGACGTCGGCGGCTCCGGGCTGGGGCTGGCCATCGTGCGGGATGTGACCACTCATCATGGCGGCCGGGTGGCGGTGGAGGGCGATGGCCCGGGAGCCCGGCTGGTCCTGCGGCTGCCACTGGCGATGTGACTCCCTCGCACGTTGTGCCGTCGTCCAACCCACGCGGTGTGGCGCTTCTGGATCGCCTACGCCTCACCCGCCCGCTCGGCGCCTCCGTCGGCGACTACCTCTCCCAGTCGACCGGCGACGGGCGGCCTCGGTGCAGCTGCTCCCGGGGCGCCGCCGTCAGGTCCGCCGCGCCTCGACGCAGCGGGCGTGGGCCGCCAGGAGTTCCGGCATCGTGAGCCGCGGGCCGTCCGGGTCCTTTGCCGCGTCGTCCCAGCGGCGCAGCGCGACCGCGTCCGCGGACAGCGGATGCGCCGCGAACTCCGTCGCCTCGTGCTCGTCCATCGGGCCGCCCTGGACCTTCAGGGACGCGATCGACGCCGGGCTGAGCAGGGCGTGGTAGGCCGGATCGGTCGCCACCAGATAACGCTTGGCCGGTACGTGCTGGGCGATGACCCACGCCGCCCGTTCGCTCACCCGGCGCCGGGCGAACTCGGCGCCCGCCACCTCGTGCGGCAGGCCCGGGTGTTCGGCCCGGACCGGCCGGGCCCGGCCGATGTCGTGCAGCGCCGCGGCCACCACCAGCTCGTCGTCCGCGCCCGCGTCCCTCGCCAGCCAGGCCGTCTGCAGCGCGTGGGTCCGCTGGTCGACGGCCTCTCCGCCGTAGGGCAGGCCCGCGAGGCCGTCGACGAGTGCGGTCAGCTCCTCGCCCGTGAGCGGGGCAGCGGGAATCCCGCCGGTCATCGGTCCTCCGTTCCGCGGATGGTCTCCGCCAGTTCCTCCGCGAGCCGCGGGGTCGCCGCGACCACACCCGACCAGCGGCGGGTGAGGTCGGGGTCGATCTCCAGCGGTCGCCCGTGCACATCGATCACCGCGCCGCCCGCCGCGGGGACCGTCACCATCGCGGCCGCCAGGTCCACGATCCGGTGGGTGTCGGAGCCGGCGTCGGCGAACGCGTCCGTCGACCCCTCGGCCACCAGCACCGCTTCCAGGCAACTCGTGGACAGGATGCGGATCCTGGCCGCCCGCGTCGCCACCCGCCACCACGCGTCGGCGATATGCGCCTGCGGCCGCAGCAGGCTCACCGCCGCGCCGTCCAGCTCGGTGCGGCCGTTCGTGCGGTACGGCGACGGCCGGCCCGCCACCGTGTGCCAGCAGCGCCCGGTGTCCAGCCAGCTGGTCAGCGCCTCCTTCGGCACCCCGTCCACGGCGATGACGCCCGCGAACGCGGACAGGGGGACCCCGGAGGCGGCGTTCGCCGTGCCGTCCACCGGGTCGGTGACCAGGGTGACGGCGGAGCCGTTGTCGATATGGCCCAGCTCCTCGCTGAGCAGATTGATCCGGTGGGCGTTGACGACCTCGGCGATCGCGGTGTCCACCAGGATGTCCAGCCGCATGGTGGGCGTACCGTCCGCGCCGACCTGCACCTTCTCGGCCAGCTGGGCCCGGTCGTACGCCTCGCGCGCGGCGCGGAACGCGTCCGTGGCGGCCCGGGTCGCCTCCGCCAGCGCCGGGTGGACGCCGGAGGGCAGGTGCGGTTGGGGCACCGGCCAGGGGATCCGGCCGCTCATGCCGCGTCACCTCCAAAGGCTCCCGGGGCTCCCGGGGCCGCGCGCAGGACGGCCGCGACGACGGGCCAGGGGCGGCCCGGTTCGGCCAGCACCAGATCGGCCCGCAGACCCGGCACGAGCCGGCCGCGGTCCGGGAGCCCGGCCACGTCCGCGGCGCCGCCGGTGACCAGGCCGACCGCCTCGGGCAGCGACGCCAGCCCGTCCTCGGCGAGCAGCAGCGCCGCCGAGAGCAGCCCCGACGGCAGGTAGTCGGAGGCGAGCGCGGTGACCAGGCCGCGGCCGACCAGCTCACGGCCGGACGCGTTGCCGTTGTGGGAGTGGCCGCGCAGCACGTTCGGCGCGCCCATCACGACCGGCATGCCGTGCTCGCGTGCGGCCTTCGCGGCCGCCGTCGTGGTGGGGAACTCCGCGACCGAGCCGCCCCGGTCGCACAGCTCCTCGATCTCCCGGGGCGAGCTGGGGTCGTGGCCGAGCAGCCGGATCCGGCCCGCCCCGGCCTGCTCGCCGAGCCACTCCAGCGCCTCCTCGCGGACGTCGAGCCGGCCGTCCCGGTCCTCGATCAGCCGGTCGACGTAGACGCGGGCCTCCTCCTCGGTGACCCCGCGGGTGCCGACCAGATACCGCTCGTAGTAGCCGCGGTCCGCGTACTGCCCCTGGCCCGGCGTGTGGTCCTCGTGCGACACCAGGACCGGCCCGCGGGCGGCGCCACCGATCTCCGCCAGCCGCTGCCGCAGCCCGGCCAGACCCTCCGGGCAGCGGATGTCCAGCCGGTGCAGGATCCGGTGGTCCACCAGGCCGTCGTCGCCACGGCTCTCCACGGCCGCGCAGATCCGCCGTGCGCTCTCCAGGGTGCGGCGCATCCCGCGGCCACCGCTCTCCTCGAACGCCGCGCCGTGGAACGCCGTCGTCACACCCGCCGCGCGCAGCTTGCCCTCGAAGGACAACAGCGCGAACTCCATGGGCAGTTCGGCCCCGGGGCGCGGCAGCAGCTCCTTCTCCAGACCGTCGCTGTGCACATCCACCAGACCGGGCAGGCACAGCATCCCCTGGCCGTCGACATCGGCCTCCACACCGGCCGGGTGCGGTTCGACCGCCGCGATCCGGCCGTCCCGGACCGCGACCAGCGCGTCGTCCAGCAGCCGGTCCGGCAGCACCGCCCGTACGTGCCCCAGCACATAGTCCCGGGGCGGGCCGCCCAGCGTCCAGCCCTGGGCCGGCGCCTCGGCCGGCCCGCTGCTCACCAGTCCCGTGTTCATGCCGCGGCCTCCAGCATCTGCTCCGGCGCGCCCTGCCGGGCGATCCGTCCGTCCCCGACGAATACCACCCGGGACGCCAGCCGCCGGATGGCGTCCATGTCGTGGAAGACGGCGAGGACGGCGACGCCCTGCCCCGCCAGCGAGTCCACCAGCTCCAGCGCGGCCTCCCGGTTGGCCGGGTCCAGCGCGGAGACCGGCTCGTCGAGCAGCAGCAGCCGGGGCGGCTGCACCGTGCCCGCGGCGAGGTTCACCCGCTGGCGCTCACCGCCGGAGAGGACACCGCAGTCGACGTCCCACAGCGTCTCGTCGAGGTTCAGCCGGCGCAGCGCGGCCGCGGCGGCCTCCCTCGCCTCGCCCCGGTCGAGCCCGCGCCGCCGGGCGGTCGCCGCGACGACCTCCAGCGGGCCGGTGCGCGGCGGTGCGGCGAGGAACTGTGAGACATAGCCGAACTGCCGGCCGCGCAGCCGGGCCATCTCCCGGTCGGGCAGCGTGGTCAGCTCGACCGTCCCGGCCGGCGTGCGCAGCCGTACGGAACCCGAGTCCGGCAGGTAGGTGCGGTACACACAGCGCAGCAGCGAGGACTTGCCCGCACCGCTGGGGCCCGCGAGGGCGACGTGCTCGCCGGTGTGCACATCGAGGTCGACCCCGCGCAGCGACGGCACGGTCCGCCCGTCGATGCTGTGCAGGGTGAAGGACTTGTACAGGGCGCGTACGGACAGCACGGTGCCCTGGTTCTCGGATGGGGAGTGGGTGGAGTCGGCGGTGGTGTTCACCGGGCTCACCTCCGGGCGGCGGCGACGAGCCGCTGGGTGTAGGGGTGGTGGGGATCGTGGAAGAGCTGGTCGGTCAGGCCCTGTTCGACGACCCGGCCCATCTGCATGACCAGCGTGCGGTCGGTCAGCGCCTCGATCACCGAGAAGTCGTGGCTGACGACCACGGCGGCCACGTCCCGCTCGGCGAGCAGGCTCCGCAGCAGATCGAGCACACCGGCGGCGACGGAGGCGTCCAGACCGGTGGTGGGCTCGTCGAGCAGCAGGACGGGCGGTTCGGTGGCCAGAGCCTTGGCGATCTGCACGCGCTGCCGCATGCCGCCGGAGAAGGTGTGCACCGGGTCGTCCATGCGGGACAGCGGCACCTCGACCCGGTCCAGCAGCTCCGCCGCGCGGCGCCGGATGGCGTGATAGCCGCGCCAGCCCGCCGCGGTCAGCCGCTCGGCGATATTGCCGCCGGCGGAGACGCGCAGGTCGAGCCCGGCGGCCGGGTCCTGGTAGACCACGGCCATCGAGTCGATCCGCAGCCGCCGCCGTACGGCCGCGGGCAGCGCGAGCACCTCGGACGCGCCGTCGTCCACCGAGGCCAGGTGGACCTGTCCGGCCGTGGCCGGCTCGTCGCCGATGACACAGCGCAGCACGGTGGACTTGCCGGAGCCCGACTCGCCGATGAGGCCCAGGGCCTCGCCCGGCGCCACGTCGAAGGAGACGTCCCAGGCGGCGACCACCGCACCGGTGGACGGGCTGATCGCGGTGGCGTGCTCGGGACCCGTGCCGGGTACGGCCGACGCGCCACCCGCGCCGTGCACCTTGCCGATGCCGTCGACGCGCAGGGCCCACTCGGGACCGTCGGCCCGGGTCCTGCGGGCGGGCGCCGGCGCGTCGTCCGTCGCGACGGCAGGGGTCACGGGCGCGCCCCGGCGACCCGCGCGGACTGCCGGATCGGGCAGCAGCGCCAGCGGGGCGCGCTCCCGGTGGGCGCCGGTGTCGGCGTCCCCGGCCTGGACCCGCGCGCACCACTCGGTGTCGCTGCAGGCGAAGGCGCCCTCGGTACCGGCGTTGACGAGGTAGACGTCGTCGCTGCCGCAGAACTTGCAGCGCCCGCCCGGCTCGTGCTCGACCTCGAAGGGCACGTCGTCGAAGGTCAGGGGCCGCACCTCGGTGTGCGGGGGCACCGCGTAGATGCGCTTCTCCCGGCCGGCGCCGAAGAGATTGAGGTGCTCGGCCTCGTGGAGCCGTGGCACGTCCCAGCGCGGGATGGGGCTGGTCGCCATCACATAGCGGCCGCCGACCAGCACCGGGTAGCCGGTGCTCGCGGTGATCATGCCGTTGCGGACGATGTCCTCGTAGAGGCTGACCCACATCGCGGAGTAGTCGCCCTCGGCGTGCATCCGCGCGCATTCGGCCACCGACTTCTGCACACCGCGCAGCGGCTCGGGCACCGGCACCTGGTAGACCAGCACATGCCGGGCGCCCAGGGCCTCCTCGGGGATGCGGTGCCGGGTCTGTACGACCGTGGCCTCCCGGGTGTCGGCGGACTCGCCGCACCCGGTGGTCCCGGCGATCATCCGGCGCAGATTGGTGGCGTTGACCCCGGCGTCATCGCCCTGGTCGATCACCTTCACGGTGTCCTCGGCGCCGATCACCCCCAGGGTGATCTGCAGTCCGCCCGAGCCCCAGCCGCGCGCCACCGGCATCTCCCGGGAGCCGAACGGGACTTGGTAGCCGGGCACGCAGACCGCGGCGAGCGCGGCCCGGCGGATCTCCCGCTTGGCGTCCTCGTCGAGGATCCCGGCAGGCGGGCTGCCCGCGTCCGCCTCGGCGACGAGCGCGCCGATCCCGGACACCTGCGGTGTGTCGTACGTCGTGCTCATCGGCAGTCCTTTCCGGCGGGCTCGGCGGCCCGCGCGGGCGGGTCCTCTCCCGCCTCGGCGGCGGCCCGCATGGCTTGCTTGCGCTCGACCATCGAGCGGAAGGTGACGTAGTGGGGGAGCTTCAGGTGCTCCAGGAAGCCGCCCGAGTCGAGGCCGTCGATGGTGAGCAGCAGCAATTGCTCCAGCGGCCCGCTGCGGCCGAACCGGCGGTTGGCGATGTCCAGGTTGGCCATGGCGATCGCCTTGCGCTCGTTGTGCCCGAAGCACAGGCCGTAGCCGATGTCGAAGCGCGTACGGTCCTCGTCCGCACCGTCCAGGTCCTCGATGGCCTCGGCCTCGGTGACCCGGAACTCGCCTACGGCGACGGGGTTCCCGGTGTGCGGGTGGCGGACCCGCAGCGGCAGCCGGCCGTGCCGCAGCTCGCCCAGGGTGATCTCGTGCACATCGCCGTCCGGCCCGAGGATCGAGCGGTACCACAGCGCCACCAGCGCACCGGATTCGGCGCGGGCCATGGCGGCCAGGACGGCGGAGCGGTCGGCGGGCGGCCGGGCGGGCTTGCGGGTGATGTCGTGCGGCTCCGGATCGTCGGTGGTGCGCCCCTCGGCGAGCAGCTCCATCTTCCGCAGCAGGTCCATGAACCGGCGGGGGCTGCGCTGCTCCTCGGTGCGCTCCGCGGAACTCGTCCCGGCGTGGTCCTCCTGGTCCGGCTCCGGCCGGCCGTCGGGCCGCTCCAGCAGGCGGCCGGTGTAGTCGGAGGTGCGGCCGAGCAGCTGCGGTCCGTCGGGCTCGCGGAACGCCGGCACGATGCGGCGTATCACGGTCATCTCGCCCGGGTCGACGGGTTCGCTGACCGCCAGCCGCGGCAGGGTGGACCGCTGCGCGCGCAGCAGGTGCGATGCCTCCAGGGTGTCCCCCTCGGCCTGCCGGAAGGCGTCGGCCGCGGTGGGCTCGTCGTACAGCCCGGCCTCGCCCATCACCCGGTCGACGGCCAGCCGGAACCGGGCGGTGATCTGCTCGGTGGACGACCACGGCGCGGGCGCGTGGTCCCGCTTGCGGCGGACCAGGTCCTCGGCGGCGAGAATCGCCTCGAGTCCTCCGCGTGCTCCCGAGTACCCCATCAGTCCTCCTCCTCGGCCACGGCATCGGCCACGGCGCCGGTCGTGGCATCGGCCACGATCGTGACGGTCGTGCTGCGCGGCAGGCCCATGACGCGGCCGTCGGGGGTGGCGAGCAGCAGATCGGCCCCCGCGGGGAAACCGCCGACGGCCTCGGCGCGCGCCGCCACGAACCCGTCCGGCACGCCTTGCGGGGCGATGTCCCGTTCACCCGGCACGCCGGGCCCGGACAGCCGCCAGGTGGACGGCCCGCCCTCCAGCGCGGCCACCGGCAGACACAGCACGGCGCCGTCCTCCGGCGCGTCGGCGGTGCCCCGGGCCAGCCGCCGGATCTCCTCCGCCGTGACGGGCCGTACGGCGGCGGCGAGCCGCGCCTCCTCCAGCGGCACCGCGGGGGCGTTGGTGGCCACGCTCACCACGTCCGACCAGCGGTGCGAGCCCTCATCCTCCAGGACGCGGACACCGGTGCCGAGGTCCGCGAGCGCGAGGACCGGCAGCAGCGCGGGCGGCACCGCGCCGGGGGCGTCCGCGGGGAACCGGGTCACCGTGCCCGGCCGCGCCAGGGCGTCGAGCACGGCGCGGAAGACGCCCTGGGCCTGGGCCGGGCCCAGCTTGGCCGCGGTCACCAGTTCCGCGGTTCCGGCGGCGCCGGCGGCGGGTGCCGGCTCTGTTTCCACGGCGGTCACGTCAGCTCCTCGAATGCGACGACGGTCGGGGCGAGCTCCGCCCACTCCTGGCTCTCCCGCCGCTCGCGGCGCTCCGCGACGCGTTCGCACAGCAGGTCGATCTCGGCGGTCCGGGGGCGGCCGCACTGCGCCTCGGCGTCCAGCACCGCGGCGGCCAGCGCGGCCGCGCGGTCGTCCCCGAGACGCATGGCCCAGCCGCGGTGGCCCGCGAGCTCCACCTCGGCCCGGCAGGCCAGCACGTCACCGAGCAGGAACCGCTGCTCCAGGACCGGCTCGCGGACCTGCGCGGTCACGCACCCGACCTCGGGCCCCACCAGCACCCGTACCTGCGCGCCGTCGGCGATGCAGGCATCGGCCAGTTCGATCAGTTCGGCCCTCTCGGCCTCGGCCAGCAGGGCACAGCGATGCTCCCTGCTCATGACGTATGTCACTGCTTCTCCTGGTTCTCCTGGTTCATTGCGGTGTGACAACTCTCCGCGGTGTGGCGACCTCGTCACCGGTGGCCGCCTGTTCGTCGAGTTCGACCACGACCCGGACGGCGTCGGCACGGGTCCAGGTACGGCTGCACATCAGGACGTTGCCGAGCGCCTCGTCCCGGCTGACGCTCTCCACCAGCCAGGCGGGCTGGCTGCTCTCCATGCGCAGGACCCGCAGGACCTCCGCCGGGGGCACGTCGATGCTGACCCGGCACCAGGCCCGCATCGGCCGCACCCGCACCGTCTGGCGGAGTACGAGATCGACGGAGTCGACCGCGTGCAGTGCCAGATCCAGGTGCGGCACCTCGTCCACCGGGATCCACTCGTGGGTCCAGGAGGCGAGGAGGTCGTCGATGTAGAACTCGCGCACCACCTCGTGCACCGGCGACCCGGCGGGCCGCTCGAACCTGTCCGCCAGCCCCGCGGGCAGGGGGATCGTGCGCACCGACTTGACCAGCGCACGAGGTGTGGCGCCCGCCGCGGCGATCGTGGTGGACCACGACGGCGGGACGCTGCGCGAGATGACGTAGTCGATGCGCCGGTTGACGAACGTGCCCGACCCCTGGGTCCGGCGGACGACGAATCGGCGCTCCAATTCCTGAACGGCCGCCCGTGCGGCGGCCCGGCCCACGCCGAACCGCCGGGCGATCTCGGCCTCGCTGGCGACCCGTGTGCCACGGGCGCACTCGGCCAGCTCGGCGGACAACTGCTCCGCGATCTCCAGATACCTGGTCGCACTCACACCGGGAACTGTGATCGGCCCACTCGTCCGGACAACCTGCCGATGGCCAACGAGTCAGGCCGGGAACGTGAACAAACGGCACAGTTGTTTCACGATTCGAACCGGCCTTCTCCCTTGGAATCCAAGGTGTGCGCGCGTCCTGCGGCGTTACGCGGCCGTCCAGGCGGTGAGGATGCGCAGGGCATCGTGCGACGGGGTGCCGGGCTCGGCGGTGAGGACCATGAGGCGCTGCCCTGAGCCGTCGGGGCTGCTCCAGACATCGCAGTCCAGTGTCAGGTCACCGGCCAGCCGATGCCGGTAGTGCTTGGTGCCGTAGCTGAGGCTGTTGACGCGGTGCTCGGCCCACCAGGTGCGGAAGTCGGCGTCCTGGACGGACAGCTCGCCGACGAGCTGGGCCAGCTCGGGGTCGTCGGGATCCGCCGCGGCCTCCATGCGCAGGGCGGCGACGGCGTCGCGGGCGTCGTGCTCCCACTCCCGGTGCATGGCGCGGACGACCGGATCCGTGAACAGCAGGCGGATGTAGTTGCGCCGCCCCGGTGGCGTCAGCGAGAAGTCGGTGAACAGGGCCGCGGCGGCGACGTTCCAGGCCAGGATGTCCATCCGCTTGCCGAGAACGACGGCGGGGGAGCCCGTGAGCTGGTCGAGCAGGCGCCGCATGGCGGGTCGCATGCGCTGCGCGGGCGCCCGTCGACGGCGCGGCCGCGCGTCGGACCTGCCGGCCAGTTCGTAGAGGTACTTCTGCTGGTCGTCGTCGAGGCGCAGCGCGCGGGCGAGGGTGGCGAGCACCGATACGGATGCTCGGACCCGGCCCTGTTCCAGCCGGGTGTAGTAGTCGACGCTGATGGCCGCGAGCTGGGCGACCTCTTGGCGGCGCAGTCCCGCGACCTTGCGATGCGAGTCGGTCTCGGGCAGGCCCAGATCCCGCGGAGCCAGCTGTGCTCGGCGAGCCTTGAGGAAGGCTCCGAGATCGCGGGGAGCGGGTGCCGGAGTCATGCTCCCCATTCTCGCGTGAGCGGCACCCATGGTGAGGGGGCAGGTTTCTTCCCAGCCAGGAACGTGCCCCTTTTGCGTGCCCGGAGCCGCGCCGAGGGTGGACATGTGCCCGGCGGTGTGCCGGGCGCGGAGCCCACCGCACAGGTGCGGCCCCGCCGAGAGAGCACTCATGGAGCATCCCGTGGCGAAGACCGACGTCACCTTCGACAGTGCCGGCATCCCGCTCGCCGGCCACCTCTACCTTCCCGACACCCCGGCACCGGGCCCGCGCCCGGCGATCGTCGTCGGCCACCCCGGCAGCGGTGTGAAGGAGCAGGCCGCCGGTCTGTACGCGCGGCGCCTGGCCGAGAGGGGTTTCGTCACCCTCGCCTTCGACGCGGCCCACCAGGGCGAGAGCGGCGGCGAGCCGCGCGGTCTGGAGGATCCCGCCCACCGCGTCGAGGACCTCAAGGCGGCCGTCTCCCACCTCACCACCCGCGGCGACGTCGACGCGGAGCGCATCGGCGCACTCGGCATCTGCGCCTCCGGTGGCTACGCACTGCCCGCCACCGCGAGCGATCACCGCATCAAGGCCGTCGCCACGGTCAGTGCCGTCGACATCGCCCGCCAGTTCCGCCTGGGGGCCGACGGGACCCAGGACCCGTCCGTGTTCCAGGGCATGCTGGCTGCCGCGGCGCACGCACGCACCACCGAGGCTCATGGTGAGGCGCCGCCGGTCCTGACCCTCTTCCCCGACACCGCCGAGCAGGCCCGCGCGCTCGGCGGAGAACACGGCGCCGAGGGCTTCGACTACTACCGCACCCCGCGAGCCGGACACGCCCGCTCGGCGCGCTTCTTCACCTGGACCAGCATCGACAAGATGGCCACCTTCGACGCCTTCACCCCGATCCCGCTGATCGGGCAACGCCCTCTGCTCATGATCGTCGGCGCCCGCGCCGTCACCTCCTGGATGAGCGTCGAAGCGTTCCAGCGGGCCATCGGGCCCAAGGAGATCCACTGGATCAACGGCGCAAGCCATGTCGACCTCTACGACAAGAAGCAGTACGTGGACCCCGCCCTCGAGAAGCTCGCCGGCTTCTTCGGCGAGCACCTGGGCCACCAGTGAATTCCAAGGCCGGGTCAGATCACGCGGAAGAGGTCGGCGGCCGCGTGGACCTCGGTGAGGTCCTCGATGGAGCGGAGGTTGTCACACAGGGCCTCCAGGACCGAGCCGGCCTCGGCGGCGCGCGGGGCGCCGATGGCCACGCCGAAGACCCGGAAGCCCAACTGATGCTTGGCGTCGTTCCAGCCGCGCATCCATTCCTCGGTGACGCCGCATTCGTCATCGGTGATCATCACGATGTCGCCGCGCGTGCGGGCGGTGTCGTTGAACTCCTCCGCCAGCAGCTCGCGGGCCGCTGTCAGCGGCGTCTGATAGCTGGTGCCGCCGCCCAGGAAGGTCTCCGCGAAGTCGAGGATCCGGGCGATGCCGGCGGGCCGGTCGGACGGAAAGCGGAACACCTGGATCTTGTCCGCGGCGGAGAACAGAATGCCGACGAAGTCACGCTTGGCATGACGGGCCTGATCCAGCAGCGCCAGGGCACACGCCTTGGCCCACGCCTCCCGGGTGACTCCGCCGGGCCCCGCCTCGTACATGGAGTGCGAGGTGTCCACGCACGCGATGATGGCGCCCCGGCCGGTGGTGTGCTCCCCCTGGGTGTCGTACACCATCAGCTCCCCGGCGGCGTAGCGGGCGGCGAACACCGCACGCAGGTCGGGCAGGCCGAGATTGGCCAGCTCGGAGGGGATGACGCGGGAGAGGTCATCGCCGAGCGTGACGCCGACCAGCTCCCCGGTGGCGTTCTCCACCTTACGGGCGCGCTCACCGCCGGCCATCTGCCGGAAGCGGCCGATCAGCTCGGCCCACCGTGCGAGACGGCCGCTGCGCAGCCGCTCGGCGAGCCGGGCGCGCCGGTCGAACGGCATCCGCTCCAGCTCGCCGGGGCCAACGCCCCATGCCCGCATCAGCGCGGCCTCCTCCCGCACGGCCCGGGCGGCCTTCGCCGCCGCGTTCCGTGCGGCGGCACGGATGCCGCGGGCGGCCGCCAGGGCCCGCGCGGCGTCCTGGGCGGCCTGCCGCGCTGCGGCGTCGGCGGTCTCGGCTGCCGCGATCGCGCGTTGTACGGCGTCGGCGGCCGGGGCCGGGACGGTGCCGACCCCGTTGGACCAGGCCGCCTCGTCGGCGGCCCGCTGGAGCGCCTCGCTCACGGCGTCCGCCACGCCTTCGGCGTCCCGCTGGGCCCGCTTCGCGCGCTCGGCCCGCTCCTGGGCCGTCCGCGAGCGCTCCAGCATCCCGCGCAACGCGGCGGCCTGGGCGAGCACGGCCATGGCGGCGGCGTAGGGATCGCCGGCCGTCTCCCGGCGCAGCTCGGCGAACTCCACTGACGCCACCAGCGAGGTGATGACCTGGTGGTTGACCAGCCGGGAGGGATCCATCTCCGCGCGCTCGCGCAGCCGCGGACCGACCTTGTAGGCGGCCAGGAACACATCGGTCAGAAGGTCGGTGGTGTAGTGGTAACGCCCGTTCAGCTCCTCGGCCACCTCGCGCAGTCCGGCCGACTGCTCGTAGGTGTCTCGCCAGGTGATCCGGTCGAACCGGTCCGCGATCACGGCCGCGGTGTGCCGCTCGGGAGCGGCGGCGGACCGGCCCAGCCATGTCCCGGCCCGGCTCGCCAGCTCGTCGAGCCGGCCCGTTGTCCGGTCCGGTGTCTCGTCCATGCTCCTGGCCCCCGGTGTTCAGAGCTGGGTTTGCACCGTGCTCGCGTCCACGCCGAGGGCCTCGGTGAGGACGCGGGCGCGGACGGCGCGCTGGCGGCCGGTGACGCGGTCGATGGCGGCCGTGGAGCGGCCCGCGCTCGCCGCGTCCTGGCGCAGCTTCTCCAGCCGCTTCCCCGCCATAGCGAGCTGGTTGTGGGCCTTCTTGATGACCCACTCGCTCAGCGCCTCGCGGGACTGCCCGGCCATGGCGTCGAGCTGGGCCTCCAGCTCCTCGAGGGCGTCGGCCAGGTCGAGCGCCTCCTTGGCGTCGGGGTTGACCAGTTGCAGCACCTCGCGCTCGACGGTCGGACGCTGGGCGGGGGAGTTCCACAACACGTGGGTCAGCACCGTCAGGTCGGTCTCGGCGACCGCTGGACGGCCATCGAGGTACGCGGACGCCTGGAGCAGACCCACCGCCTGCCGCCAGCGGCGGTCGGAGGCCACGAGTTCCTTACGGCGCAGGGCGGCCCGCAGCGTACACACCGCGTCCACGATCGCGTCGGGGACCACGACGGCCGGGACGGCCTCGGTCACGGCGTGCCGCAAGGCGGCCAGCTCGACGGTGGTCCGGGCCGGTGCCGCCGGGCGGCTGACGGCGGAGCGGACCAGCGCGGCGAAGTTCGAGGGGTCTTCCAGATATCCGACCTCGATCCGCACCAGCAGCCGGTCGTAGATCGCGGCCGCATCCTCGCCGCTGGGCAGTTCGTTGCTCGCCGTGATGGCCCCGATCAAGGGGCAGCGGATCGGCTCGCCGCCGCTCTCGGGGTGGTAGATCCGCTCGTTGAGGTAGCCCAGCGTCTCGTTCAGCGCCGCCGTGGAGCACTTGAAAATCTCGTCGATGAACGCGACATGCGCGGTCGTGGCGCGGCCGTCGTAGACCTGGCGGTACTCACCCCGGGCCAGCGCGGCGACGTCGATGGGACCGAACATCCTCGTCGGCGCGGTGAACTTCGACAGCAGGATCTCCCAGTAGGACGCCCCCTCGATCCGGCCCGTGAGTTCCCGGGCCATCTCGGATTTCGCCGTTCCGGGCGGGCCGAGCACCAGCGAGTGCTGCCCGGCGAGCAGCGTCACCACCAGCGTCCGCACCACGTCGGCCCGCTCGTAGAAACGATCCGACAGCTCGTCCCCGATCGCTCGCAGCCGCTTGGCCGTGTCCTGCGCGTCCTGTGCGCTGTCCAACTCAACTCCCTGCCTGCGACACCCTGTTGGGCTCACGAGACGGCCTTGCCGCGGCCTGCGCCCGATACCGCCCCGGTGTCGTGCCGAACTCCCTCTCGAAGGCGTGTGAGAGCGCGTACGGGCTGCCGTAGCCGACCCGGCCGGCGATGGTGGCCAGGGTATCGGGAGTGTCTCGGAGCAAGGTGGCGGCAAGGATCACGCGCCACCACGTGAGGTACGTCATCGGAGGGCGGCCGACGAGCGTGGTGAACCGGCGCGCCAGGGTGGGCCGGGAGACGCCCGCCTCCGCCGCCAGGCGGTCAATGCTCCATGGCGCGGCCGGGTTGGAGTGCATCGCCCGCAGGGCGGCGGCCGTCACCGGGTCGCCCAGTGCGCCGGGCCAGGCGCCGCAGGTGGTCTCGGCCATCCAGGAGCGGATCATGTAGACGAGGAGGAGGTCGAGCAGGTTCGGCAGCGCGACGCAGGAGCCGGGCCGGCTCTCGTCCAGCTCACCGGCGAGCAGGTCGATCGCGGCACGGAGTTCGAGGTGGCCGCCTACTCGGCGGGGAAGGTGGACGACCTCGGGCAGCTCCGCCATCAGCGGGTGCATACGGCTGCAGTCGAGCCAGTACGTGCCGCAGAGCATCTCGGTCTCGTAGTGATCAGGCTCGTAGTGATCAGGCTTGTAGCGATCAGGCCGGGCCCGCGGCCCTTCCGCCACGAGCCATTGCTCGAACGGCACCGCCTTCTCCTTCGCCACCGCCGCATCGACGGGGGAGTCGGCGATCACATGGCCCGTGCCATGGGGCAGCAGCACCGCGTCACCCACGCCGAGCGGCACCACGGTGCCGCCGTCGGTCAACAGCCAGCAGTAGCCCTTCACGACGACGTAGAAGCCCGCACCGTCATACGGGTCCAGCCGCGCGCACCAACTCCCACTCGTCCGCACCCGGTGGGACCGCGGATGGCCGAGGTGCACGGCAGAGATCGCGTCGCTCACCACATCCATGCGCCGAGGATAGCTCCCGTATGAGACATGAGACGGATGCGTATTTCGCTGAGCCGCATGCGCATTGAGGGGATCGTTCGGCCGTTCCTAGAGTCGAGCACATGATGAATGAGAACGAGCGGGTGCAGAGCATGGTGCTGGGGGATGTCGAGGTCATCCGGATCATTGAGTGGCACAGACCGTTCCTGCCCACCTCCGGCATGTTCCCGGGAGCCACCGCCGATGTGTGGAAGGAAAACGAGGACTGGCTGGCACCGGACCACTGGGAGCCGGACAGCGACCGGACGGTGGTTGCCCTGCAGACGTGGGTGCTGCGCAGCGGTGGGCGGACCGTCCTGGTGGACACCGGAGCGGGCAACGGGCGCGAGCGGCCCGGCATGGCGCCGTTCTTCCACCAGTGCCAGGGTGATTTCCTCGGTCTTCTGACGAGGGCCGGTGTGCGCCCGCGGGACGTCGACGTCGTCGTCAACACCCATCTCCACGTCGATCACGTCGGCTGGAACACCGTGGACGCGGACGGGGAGTGGGTGCCGACGTTCCCCAACGCCCAATACCTCATCCCGGCCGCCGACGACTCCCACTACGGCCCCGGCCATGCGCAGGGGAACGGGCTGCGGGAGGTCGACCGCCTGATCTACGAAGACAGCATCGCGCCCATCCACCGGGCCGGACAGGCCGTGCTCTGGGACGGCCGCCACCGCATCGACGAACACCTCACCCTGGAGTCCGCGCCCGGCCACACCCCCGGTTCGTCCGTGCTGCGGCTCGCCTCCGGGAGCGACCGGGCGGTTTTCGTCGGAGATCTGCTGCACAGCCCGGTGCAGATTCTCCAGCCCTGCTGCAACAGCGACGCCTGCCTGGCCCCGGAACAAGCGGTGGCCAGCCGCCGCCGGATTCTCGGGCGGGCAGCCGATGAACGAGAGTTGCTCGTCCCGGCGCACTTCGGCGGTGCGGGCGCCCTGGAAGTCCGGCGGACGAGCGGTGGGTTCGCCCTCGGCCCCTGGGCCGCGTTCAGCCCGAAGAAGTAGAGCGGGTCAGCTCTGCGGAACGTCCTTGACGAACACCATGCCGTCAGTGCCGGCCAGATGGGCCGGGTCAAACGGGGCGTAGCCGAACCAGGGGGATCCGCGGTGCGCGGGCAGCGTGTCGCCGAGGGCGGTGGCCAGCCGCGGGGCGTCGATGACGCAGCGGTCCTCCGGGAGCGTGTACAGGAGTCCCTCGACGGTGTCCGGCGGCGGAGTACCCACTCCCTGGTGCCGGATCGTGCCCAGCGCCGTGGCCACGAAGGCGTATCCCGCGCCGAGTTGGGCACTCACCAGCGCACCGGCGCCCCACCACTCCAGCGGCATCCCGCCCATCCGTGTCGTGCTCTTCGCCCGCTGGAGATGACCGTTGTGGGCATGGACCAGGGCCGGGCCCCGTTCCGCGAGGGCGAGGAGGTTGTGGGCCATCATCCGGTCCCGCACGCTCACCAGCCAGGTCATGCGGGCCGGTGAGGTGTCGGCCATCCAGAAGTGGTAGCGCAGCAGGCCGGTGGCGGTGCGCCCGTACAGACACGCCCGGTCCCAGTCGTCCCGCGAACTGGCCGCGAGCAGGTGCGGCATCTGTGTGTCGAGCAGTGCCACCAGATCGTCGGCGAGCAGCCGCAACTCCCGGGCCTCGGCCGACCGCCCCACGGACTGGGTCGGGTCCATCATCGCGGCGGGGTTGGCCCACCGGTCGTCGGCGCCGAGCAGGCGGTCGAGCGTGTCCCCGCCGCAGGGGAGCAGGTCCGCGTCCACCCGATCCGCGAGGTAGCCATGGAGTGCGGTGAGGGCCTGCCGGGGGCTCGCGGCGCCGGAGATCTCCAGCGGTCCGTCGAAACCGGCGAAGCGGATCCGCTCGGACGCGGGCCTGTCGTCGTTGTACGCGCGCATCCAGCGCACGAGCTCGCGGTTGGCCGCGGAGGTGCCCCAGCCGTGGCTGAATCCGCGCTCCATGACCTCGTCGAGCGTGCCGGTGCCCGAGGTGACGTGGTCGTCCACGACCAGGCCCATCAGGCAGTCGCTCTCGATCGCGATCGTCCGGTAGCCCTCCTGCTCGACAAGCTGCCGGAAGAGCTCGTTGCGCACGTCGAGCAGAGTGTCCTCGCCGTGGGTGGGCTCGCCCAGGGCGAGCAGCCGCGGCCGGGCCGGAAGCAGCCGCATGACGGCGGCGGCCTCGACGGCATGGGCGGTGTCCTTGATGTCGGTAGCCATGCCTTCAACGGTATCGTTGAACTTTCGGTTGAAACTTCTACGCGATATCGGCAGAACCATGGGACGAAACCTTCAAAGCGGCGAGCGGCTCAGGCCGGTCGATCTGGCGCGTGCGCACGGGCTGTCCACGCAGGCGGTCAGGAACTACGAGGAGACCGGCATCCTTCCGGCGGCCGGGCGCACACTCCACGGCTACCGCACCTACACCTCGCTGCACGCGGCGGCCCTGCGCGCGTTCCTCGCCCTGGTGCCCGGCCACGGCCACCGGACGGCGACGTCGATCATGCGGGCCGTGAACCAGGGCTCGCCCGAGGAGGCGTTCCGCCTCATCGACGAGAGCCACGCCCAGCTCCTCGACGATCGCCGGACCCTGAAGGCCGTGGAGACCGCCCTCCGCGACCTGGAGCGCACCACGGCACCCGAGCCCGATGCGGGGTCCGGTCCGGCGGCGGTGTCCAGCTCTGGCGGCACGTTCATCGGGCCGCTGGCGGAAAAGCTCGGCATCGGGCCCGCGACGCTGCGCACATGGGAGCGTGCCGGGCTGGTGCGCCCGCACCGCGACCCGCTGACCGGGTACCGCGTCTACGACGAGGCAGCCGTACGGGACGCCCGGCTGGCCCACCAACTCCGGCGCGGCGGCTACCTGCTGGAGCAGATCGCCCCGCTGATCGCCCAGGTGCGGGCGGCCGGCGGGCTGGAGCCGCTGCAGGCCACCCTGTGCGGCTGGCACGGTCGGCTGTCCGCCCGCGGGCGGGCGATGCTGAACGGGGCCGCGGAGCTGGAGGCGTATCTGCGCGAGCGCGGATGAGACGCCGGTCGCCGGCCGTGAACGGCGCCTCCCGATCGCCTACGGCCGAGGAGTGGACGTCTCCTCGTCGTCCACGAGCGCCAGCAGCGGCCCCTGTTCGTCCTCGGGGACGTAGCCGGCGTAATAGTCGTAGAGCGTGCGCCGCGAGATGCGGGCCGCCGCCTGGCCGTCCCGTACCCGGATCGCCTCCAGCACTTCCTGGTGGTGGCGGAGCGACTCCCGCATGAGCGCCGTGCTGTTGCGGGCATGGGCGACCTTGTCCGAGATCAGCGAGAGGACGGCGCCCCGGACCACCTGATTGCAGACCTCGATGAGGGAGTTGCGGCTGGCCACGGCCACCGCCTCGTGGAATGCCACATCCGCCTTGCTGAACTCCTCGTACCCCGCCTCGATCGCGTCCGACATGACGGCGAGCGTCCGCTCCATGGCGGACAGCTCCTCCTCGGAGCGCAGCCGAGCCGCCAGCAGGCTCGCAGAGCCGTCGAGGATCATGCGGAACGAGATCAACTCGGCCATCGACACATTGTCGAACTGGACGAGCCGGGTCATCTCCTTGGTCAGGCCGGCCGGGGAGAACGGCAGGATCTCCGGCCCGTTCGGATCACCCGGGCGCGAGCGGACGAGGCCGTTGCTCTCCAACACGCGCAGGGCCTCCCGCACGGTGGGCCGGCTCGCCCCGAACTGCGTCACCAACTCCCGTTCGCTCGGCAGCCGTTGACCGGGCTTGAGGTCACCTCGCGCGATCGCCTGCTCGATCTGCTCGACGATGCGCTGGTAGAGCCGTACCGGTGAGACCTGCCGGAACTGTGCACCGTCACTCACGGCTTCTTCCCTTCGAGCGTGGTACATGTCGTCTTCTCCCCGGTGGGCGCACCGGGGGCGCTGTCCGGCCAGTCCGGGACCGCGTCGGCGGGCCGGTTCCGTTCGTACCACGCCGCCGCCCTCAAAACGCCGAGATCGTCGAACCGGCGCCCCGCGATCTGCACCCCGACGGGTCGACGGTCCGCCGTAAAGCCGCAGTTGACGGTCGCCGCGGGCTGCCCGGACATGTTGTACGGCGCGGTGAAGCCGATGTGGGCCATGGTCTTCGCATCCCCCGCGAACGGCATCGGCTGCTCGGCGGGAAACGCCGCCACCGGAGCCACCGGCGAGAGCACCAGATCGTACGGGTCCGTCGCCGCCACGGTCCGCGCCTGGATGCGCATGATCTGCTGGTAGCACTCGAGCACCCGCGTGCCCGGCACGTCCGCGCCGCCCTGACACCACCTGATGATGTGGGGGTGGACACGCTGCCCGGCCTCGGGCGTCAGCGCGCGGAGGTCGTTCCAGGACCGCACCCGCCAGAACAGATCCAGGTCGTCCAGGAGGTCCTGGCGCATGAACGGCTCGACGGGCTCCACCACGGCTCCCGCCGCCTCGAAGACCGCGGCGGCGCGGTTCACCGCGGCGAGGACCTCGGCGTCGCACGGCTCCCCGCAGCCGGCGTCCAGGTGCACCCCCACCCGCAGTCCGCGCACCTCGCCGGCCGGCGCCGACCAGTCGATGTCCTGCGGCGGAAGGCTTGTCCAGTCCCGGGGATCCGGCTGGCTCAGCACACCCATGAACAGGGCCGCGTCCGCCACGGTGCGCGCCATGGGACCGGCGGCGCGCCCCAGGTACGGGGCGTCCAGCGGGATCCTCCCGTAGCTGGGCTTGAGCGTGGCCAGCCCCAGCCAGGTGCCCGGCAGCCGGATCGATCCCCCGATGTCGGTGCCCACGTGGAGCGGACCGTACCCCCCGGCGGCCGCGGCCCCCGCACCGGAGCTGGAACCGCCCGTGGTCCAGGCGGCGTTCCAGGGGCTGCGTGAGATGCCGTGCCGGCTGGAGACCCCCGAGGAGAGCATGCCCCAGTCCGGCATCACGGTCGACCCGAGGACCACCCCGCCGGATTCGAGGACCCGCGCGGTGATGGGCGCGTCCGCCTCGGGGACGACCGGCTCGGTCCCCGCGTTGCCCGAGGGCATGGGGACACCCCTGCGGGCGACGTTCTCCTTGAGTGTCACGGGTACGCCGTCGATGGGCCCGAGGGGTTCCCCCGCCGCCCATCGGGCCTCACTGGCCAGGGCCGCCTTGCGGGACGCCTCCGGATCCCGTACCCAGAACGCGTTGAGCACGCTCTCGCGCGCCTCGATCACCGACTGGACGGCGTCGTGGACCTGGACCGGCGACAACGTGCGGTCAGCGAATCGGGCCACCATCTCGACGGCCGGCATGGTGGCCAGGGCCTGTTCCGTGAGCACCCGCAGTCTCCTTCTCCCCCGGTTACCGCTGGGAGGTGCCCCTCGCGATACCTGGGAAATTCGAACCCTTGACAACAGCAGTTTCAGTCGTCACGGTACCTGGCAAATGAGCTTACTGGTCAGGCCAGTCACAAAGAAAGGTGTCGTCCATGACGGGGGACCCCGAGGTGGTGCGGCTCGCCGTCATACCGGGCGACGGAATCGGCCCTGAGGTCGTCGCGGCGACCGTGCCCGCGCTCCGGAGCGCGCTGGAGGCCGAAGGCCACCGGCTCGATGTGACCTCGTACGACTGGGGAGGCGAGCGGTACCTCCGGCAGGGCGCGGCGATGCCGGCCGACGCGGCCGACCTCGTCAAGCAGGCGGACGCCGTGCTGTTCGGCGCCGTCGGACGTCCCGATGTGCCGGAGCACGAACTGGTCTGGGGCCTGATCATCGGCCTGCGGCAGCAGCTCGACCTCGCCGTGAACCTCCGCCCGGTGCGCGCGTTCCCCGGCGTTCCCACCAAGGTGCGCGACACCGATGGGGTGGACCTGGTGATCGTGCGGGAGAACACCGAGGGCGAGTACGTCGGCGCCGGCGGGATGGCGCACGCCGGCAGCGGACACGATCTCGGCATCGAGGTCGCGGTGCACTCCCGTCGCGCCATCGAGCGGGCGGCGCACCAGGCGTTCGCCCTGGCCGGCCGGCGGTCGGGACATCTGTGTCTGGTGACCAAGTCCAACGCGATGCGCTACGGCTATCCGCTGTGGGACCGGGTGGTGCGCGAGGTCGGCGAGCACTATCCGGCGGTGCGGCTGGAAACCGTGCTGGTCGACGCCATGGCCGCCCGGATGATCCAGGATCCGCGATCCCTCGATGTGCTGCTCGCGAGCAACCTGTTCGGCGACATCCTGTCCGATCTCGCCGCGGTGCTGGCCGGCGGTATGGGCATGGCGCCCAGTGCCAACGTCCTTCCGGGCGCGGACGTGCCGGGTGTCTACGAACCCGTGCACGGCTCCGCACCCGACATCGCCGGGAAGGGTGTGGCGAATCCGGTGGCATGCATGCTCTCCGGCGCGATGCTGCTCGACGACCTCGGACACGCCGGCGCGGCTCGCCGCGTGCGCGACGCGGTGGCGGCCACCCTGCGCGACACCCGGCACCACACGGCCGACCTCGGCGGCGACGCCAGCACGGCCGAGGTGGCATCCGCCGTCCTGCACACGATGGAAAGCCAGGGGTAGTACCTATGAGAGATTCCAGGCGGCCGGCCCGGGGGACCGGGACCCTCGCGGCCGCGTTCGCATGTCTGCTGCTGGCGGCCTGCTCGGCCGGGTCCACGGCATCCGGCGGCACCGGGAAGAACGCCCTGAACATCGGCCTCACCGCCGAGCCGGCCAACTTCGACTTCACCAAGACCGAAGGTGCCGCCATCTCGCAGGCACTGCTCAACAACGTCTACGAGAACCTGGTGAAGCTGGACCAGTCCGGGAAGATCCGGCCGCAACTGGCCACGTCGTGGAGCCTGTCCAAGGACCGCAAGACGTACACGTTCGAGCTGGTGAAGAACGCCAGGTTCAGCAATGGCGCACCGTTCACGGCCGAGGACGCCGCATTCTCCATCGAACGTGTCAGCTCCGACTGGACCATCGCGCAGAAGGCCCAGATGGACGTCGTCGACACGGCGCGGGCGGTGTCGCCCACCGAACTGAAGGTCTCCCTGAAGAGGCCGAGCAACGACTGGCTGTACCGGATGACCACCCGCGTCGGCGCGATGTTCAGCCGCACCGGCGTGGACAAGCTGGCCACCGAGCCGGTGGGCACCGGCCCGTATGTGGTGAAGAAGTGGAACCGGGGCGACTCGATCACGCTCGGCCGCCGCCATGACTACTGGGGGCGCAAGCCGCACTTCGCGTCGGTCACCCTCAAGTACTTCAAGGACCCGACGGCCATGAACAACGCGCTGCTCACGGGCACCATCAACGTGATCGGCACGATGCAGTCCCCGGATTCCCTGTACCGGTTCGCGAACAACCCGAAGTACAAGGTCATCGAGGGCACGACCAACGGCGAGGTGGTCCTCTCCCTCAACAATGGCTCGGGTCCGCTGAAGAACCCGAAGGTCCGCCAGGCGGTCCGCTACGCCATCGACCACAAGGCCCTGATGGACACCTGCTGGGCGGGCCGCGGCAAGCTCATCGGCAGCATGGTCCCGCCCACCGACCCGTGGTACCAGAACCTCACCAACGCCTATCCGTACAACCGCGACAAGGCCGAGAAGCTCCTCGAGGAGTCCGGCCAGGCCGGCCGCACACTGCGGCTGCGGCTTCCGACGCTGCCCTATGCCACCGCGTGCGGCACCGTGGTCAAGAGCCAGCTCGAACAGGCCGGGTTCAAGGTCAAGCTCGACCAACTGGAGTTCCCCGCCGCCTGGCTGACCACCGTGTTCAAGAACGCCGACTACGACATGTCCATCATCAGCCATGTGGAACCCCGCGACATGCAGGCGGTGTTCGGGAGCAAGACCTCCTACACCCGCTACGACAGCCCCGAATTCCGCGCGCTGCTGAAGAAGGCGGACCAGGGCACCCAGCAGGAGCAGATCACCTCCATGCGGGCGGCCGCCCGGCTGCTGTCCAAGGACGCCGCGGCCGACTGGCTGTTCCTGCTCCCGAACCTGATGGTGGCGAACGAGGACATCACCGGGCTGCCGGTGAACACCGTCTCCGAGTCACTGGATCTCACCGGCCTGGGCCGGTCATGAAAGGCGGCCTCAACCCATGATCGTCCGTCTGGCGCAGCGGATCGCGATCCTCCTGGCCGGCCTTGCCGTGAGCTCCGTGCTGGTGTTCGCGTTCATGGCGGTCCTGCCGGGGGATCCGGCACGCGTCGCACTCGGCACCAGCGCATCCGACACCGCGGTGGCGCAGCTGCGCGAGGAGTTCGGGCTCGACCGGCCGCTCGTGGACCAGTACCTGAGCTGGATCCACGGACTGGTGACCTTCGACCCGGGCAACTCCTACATCTCACACGCGCCGATCGGCCCGCAGATCTCCGACCGCCTCCAGGTCACCCTGTGGCTCGTCGGCACCGGGATGGTGATCGCCTGCATCCTGGCCATCCCCCTGGGCATGGTCATGGCCGTGCGGCACCGCAAGCCGTCCGGGTTCATTCTCTCGGCCCTGTCCCAGATCGGCGTGGCCGTCCCGGCCTTCCTCGCGGGCATCCTCCTGATCACCGTGTTCGCGGTGGGGCTCGGGTGGCTGCCGGCGAACGGCTGGACACCTCCGGTGGAGGATCCGGTCCTGTTCCTCAAACAGCTGGTGCTGCCGGCGCTGTCCCTCGGCGTGGTGCAGGGGGCCGTGCTCACCCGCTATGTCCGCAGCGCCGTGCTCGACGTCCTCAGGGAGGACTATCTGCGCACCGCCCGGGCCAAGGGGCTCCGTCCGACGCAGGCGCTGCTGCGGCACGGCCTGCGGAACGCGGCGGTGCCCGTGGTCACCGTCCTGGCGCTGCAACTCGCCACGCTGCTGGTGGGCGCCGTCGTCATCGAACGGGTCTTCGTCATCCCCGGTCTCGGGAGCCTGCTGCTGGACAGCGTCTCCAACCGCGACCTCATCCTGGTGCAGGACGTGGTCATGATCATCGCAACGGCGGTGCTGCTCGTGAACTTCCTGGTGGACATCATCTATCTGCTGATCGACCCGCGGCTGAGGGTGGGTGCGTCATGAGCGCTACGGACACGGAAGCCGCGCTCGCGTCCGCGGCGCCCGAGGGCCGTCGGCGGCGCCGCCGGGTGCCGGGCAGCCTCCTGGTGGGCGGTCTCATCGTCGTGGTCGTACTGGGCATGGCGCTGCTGTCCTTCGTGTGGACCCCGCACGACCCGACCCTGGTGAACCCCGCGGCGCGGCTGGCGAAGCCGTCGTCGGAGTACTGGTTCGGCACGGACAAATTCGGCCGCGACGTGTTCAGCCAGATCATGATGGGCTCGCGCACCACGCTCTTCGTCGGCTTCGTGGCGGTGGGGGTCGCGGCCCTGGTCGGAGTGCCCCTCGGCATCGTCGCCGGAATGGCGCCCGGCTGGTGCGGCGAGCTGCTGATGCGCGGCAACGATCTGATTCTTGCCTTCCCGGCGCTGCTGCTGACCATCATGTTCTCCGCCGTGTACGGCGCCGGCACGCTGGTCGCGATGGTCGCCATCGGCATCGCGTCCATCCCCCATTTCGCCCGGCTGATCCGCGGCGGCACGCTGCAGGTCATGCGGACCGAATACGTCATCGCCGCGCGCGCGGCGGGCCGCGGGCCGTTCGCCATCGCCCTGCGGCATGTTCTGCCCAACGTCAGCGGTCTGGTCATCGTGCAGGCGTCGGTCGGATTCGCCATCGCCGTACTCGCCGAAGCCGCGCTGTCCTTCCTGGGCTTCGGCACCCCGCCCCCCACCCCGTCCTGGGGCCGGATGCTGCAGGAGAGCCAGGAGATGCTGTCGATCGCCCCCCGGCTCGCCGTGTTTCCGGGCATCGCGATCGCGGTGGCGGTGCTCGGATTCAATCTGCTCGGTGACGGTCTGCGCGACCGCTTCGACCCCAAGATGGAGGACCGCCGATGACCCCGGCACCTGAGACGGCACCGGCCTCCGCGGCGGGCTCCGCCGGCTCTCCCGGCTCTCCCGACGATGTGCTGACCGTGCGGAATCTCGGCGTGGCGGTGGGCGGCCGCAAGCTCGTCGAGGACGTCGACTTCACCATCCGGGCGGGCGAACGGGTCGGCCTCATCGGCGAGTCGGGGTCGGGCAAGTCGCTGACCGCGCTGAGCGTCATGGGGCTGCTCCCCGAGGAGCTCCGGGCCACCGGCTCGGTGCGGCTCGCCGGAGTCGGCCACGACCTCGTGGGGGCCGACGAGGCGCGGATGTCCCGGGTGCGGGGCAAGGAGATCGCCATGGTCTTCCAGGAGCCCATGACCGCTCTGAACCCCACGATGAAGATCGGGCGGCAGATCGCCGAGGTCCTGCTGATCCACCGGACCAGGCCCGACCGCGCGTCCGCTCGCGCCGCCGCCGTGGAGCTCCTCGACCAGGTGGGACTGCCCGACCCCGCGGTCGCCGCCGATGCCTACCCGCACCAGTTCTCCGGCGGCCAGCGGCAGCGCGTGGTGCTGGCCATCGCCCTCGCGAACGACCCCGCGCTGCTGGTCTGCGACGAACCCACCACCGCACTCGATGTCACGGTGCAGGCGCGGGTGCTCGACCTGATCGTGCGGGGCGTGCAGGACCGCAGGTCGGCCATGCTCTTCATCACCCACGACCTGGCCGTGGTGGCCACCGCCTGCGAGCGGGTCATGGTCATGTACGGCGGGCGGGTGGTCGAGTCCGGCCCGGTCCGGGAGGTGTTCACCCGCCCCCGGCACCGCTACACCCAGGGCCTGATCGGCGCCTCCGACCTGACCGTGGTCGACGACCGCGGCCGGCTGGTCACCATCGGCGGGTCGGTGCCGCCCGCGGGACAGTTCCCCGCCGGATGCGTCTTCAGAAACAGATGCGGCCAGGCGACCGAGGTGTGCGCCACCCGGCCGGAATGGGTCGCGACCGGGCCGGACTCCGGCTACGCCTGCTTCCATCCGGTGTCCGGGACCGGCACCCCCACGAACCAGGAGGCCGGCCGTGGCTGAGCAGCCGACCAGCGCCCCCCTCGCCCCCGGGCCGGGAACCGGCCCGGCGGACGCCATCAGCGTCCGCGACATCACCCGCGACTACCGGCGGCCCCGTACCTCGCTGCGCCACCCCAGCCCGCCGGTGCACGCGCTGCGCGGCGTCAGCTTCGACGTCCCGCCGGGGCAACGGTTCGGCATCGTGGGCGAGTCGGGGTGCGGCAAGTCGACCCTGCTGCGGATCCTGGCCGGGCTCGACCGCCCCACCAGCGGCAGTGTCGCGATCGACGGCCGGGACATCACCGGGCTCCGGGAGAGACAGCTCCGGTTCGTCCGCGAGCGGCTCCAGCTGGTGTTCCAGGACCCGATGAGTTCACTGGACCCGCGCATGCGGGTCGGCGACATCGTGGCCGAGCCGCTCGTCGCGCAGGGCCACGGGAACCGCCGCGAGCGGGTGGCCGAGTTGCTCGAGGCCGTCGGCCTGCGAGCCGACGCGGCCGACCGGTATCCGCACCAGTTCTCCGGCGGCCAGCGGCAGCGCATCTCGATCGCGCGCGCTCTGGCCCCCCGTCCGAAAATCATCGTGGCCGATGAGCCGGTGAGCGCCCTGGACGTGTCCGTACGGGCCCAGGTCCTCAACCTCATCGCCGACCTCGTCGAGGAGTTGTCCCTCACGCTGGTCTTCGTCTCCCACGACCTGTCCGTGGTCCGCCATGTGTGCGACCGGGTCGCCGTCATGCACCACGGGCAGATCGTGGAGAGCGGGGCCACGGAGCAGGTGTACGAGGACCCGCGACATCCCTACACACGCAGGCTGATCTCCGCCGTTCCCACACTGGGCAAGGCACTGTCCGGAGTGTCGGCGGCCGACCTCAACCGGGAGTACCAACCGTGACGACCCATGCCGAACCCGCCGGCGAAAGCCCCGTGGCGAGGGAGTTTCCCGAGGGTCTTCCCATCGGCGACACCTGGGTGGAGGCACCCGCCACCGAGGACGTCCGTTTCCCCTACGACGGGACGCTCGTCGCAGGGGCGCCGATCGGGGACGCCTCCCTCGCCCGCCACGCGGTCGACGCGGCGCTCGCGATCCGCGAGCGCGTCGGCCGGCTCCCCTCGCACGTACGCAGGGCGGCGCTGCTCGCCACCCACGAGGCGGTCACCTCCCGGCGCGCGGACTTCGAACGGCTCCTCGTCCTGGAGACCGGCAAGCCGCTGGTCGACTGCCGGGTCGAGGTGGACCGCACCCTGCTGACCCTGCTCACGGCGGCCGAGGAAGTGGCCCGGCTGCACGGGGAGACGGTGCCGCTGGACCTGCTGCCGTCGGGCGAGGGGCTGCTCGGCTTCTGGACCCGCAAGCCGATCGGCGTAGTGGTGGGCATCGCGGGCTTCAACTATCCGCTGCTGCTCGCCGCGCACAAGATCGCCCCATCGCTGGCCGCCGGCTGCCCGATCATCGTCAAACCCGCCCCGCAGACCCCGCTGGCCACCCTGTGGCTGGTGCACCTCCTCCGTGAGGCGCTGCGCGCCGGCGGCGCCCCCCAGGCCGCGGTGCAGCTGGTGACCGGGGGCCCCGAGGTGGGCATCGCGCTGACCACCGACCGCCGGATCGGGGCGGTGTCCTTCACCGGTTCCGCCGCCGTCGGCCACCAGATCGCCCGGGACGCGGCACCCACCAAGGTGCTGCTCGAACTCGGCTCCAACGCCGCCCTGGTGGTGGCCGCCGACGCCGACCTCGACGCCGCCGCGGACGCGGTGGTGCGCGGCGGCTACTACGCGTCGGGCCAGGCGTGCATCAGCGTGCAGCGGGTCATCGTGGTGGACTCCGTGCGCAAGGAGTTCGTGGCCCGTTTGGCGGAGCGAGTGGCCCAGGTGGCCGTGGGCGACCCCCGCGATTCGCAGACCCGCGTCTCGGCACTCATCGACAAGCGGTCGACCGAGCGGGTGCGCGCGTGGCTGGCCGAGGCGGTGGAGGCGGGGGCGTCGCTGGTGGCCGGAGGATCGGTCACCGATGGTGTGATCGAGCCCACCGTGCTGCTCGATGTGGACCGCGCCCTCCCCGTCTGGGACGAGGAGGTGTTCGGCCCCGTGGTCGCCGTACGGTCGGTACCCGATCTGGAGACCGCCTTCGACCTGGTCAACGACTCGCGCTACGGACTGCACGCGAGCGTCTACACCAGCGCCCTGGACACCGCGTTCGCCGCTCTCGACCGCCTGGAGGTGGGCGGAGTGGTCGTCAACGAGGTTCCCGGCTTCCGTTCCGATGTCATGCCGTACGGCGGTGTGAAGGACTCCGGGGCCGGACGGGAGGGCCCGAGGTTCGCCATCGAAGAGCTCACCGTGACCCGTATGGCAGTGATCCGTCCGACGACGAAGAAGCCGTGAGGACCATGCGAGACAACGACCGCACCGATGCGGTGAACAGCTACTCCCGTCTGTTCCGGCTCGACGGCCGCAAGGCCGTCGTGGTGGGCGCGGGCAGTGGAATCGGCCGGGAGAGCGCCCTGGCCCTCGCCGCGCACGGCGCCACGGTGGTGTGCGCCGACCGTGATCTGACGGCCGCCGAGGAGACGGCGTCGATGGGCCGGGAGATGTCGGCGTACGCCCTCGATGTGCTCGACGGCGAGGGGGTCGCGCGTGCCGCCGAGGAGCTCGGCGCCGTCGACGTCCTCGTCTTCACCGCCGCGACGAACGTGCGCAAGCATCTGCTCGACTACACGGCGGAGGAGTTCGACCGGGTGGTGGGGCTCAATCTGCGCGCCTCCTTCGACCTGGTGCGGGCGTTCGGCCGTGGCATGGCCGAACGTGGCGGGGGAAGCATCATCGGCTTCAGCTCGATCCGCGCGGTGGCCGTCGAACCGGGGCAGGGGGTGTACGCGGCCACCAAGGCCGGCCTCGTCCAGCTGCTGCGGACCGCGGCGGCCGAGCTGGGACCGTCGGGCGTGCGGGTGAACACCGTCGCCCCGGGCGTCGTGGAAACGCCGCTGACCGCGCAGATCAGGGCCGTACCGGAATGGTCCGAGGCCTATGCGGCCAAGAGCGCCCTGGGCCGCTGGTCGCGGCCCGATGAGCTGGCCGGCGCCGTCGTCTATCTCGCCTCGGACGCGTCATCCTTCGTCACCGGGAGCCAGCTCTTCGTGGACGGAGGCTGGACGGCGATCGACGGACGCTATACGCCGCCCAACTGACCGGAGCGCCGGACACCTTCAGGCCCCTTCCTCCTGCATTCCACCCGGAGGAAGGGGCCTGAGGCCGTATCAGTCGATGCGCTCGAAGGGCTCCATGCTCTCTTCGTCCGGCGCGACCGTGAAGACGACCTTCTCGAGCTTTCCGGTGAACCCGAATTCGCCGTCGTAGCTGGGTGAGGACGGCGACAGGGTGTCCCGGCCGATGTCGAGGCCCTGCCAGCCCAGGAAGTGGGGGAGGACCCGCGGAATGTCCGCGGTGCCCACCGGCCTGCCCGACACGTACAGGTGTCCGACGCCCTTCATGTCACCGGTTTTGTCGAAGGCGAAGGTCAGCTCCGCCGGGCCGGTCGGGAGTTCCTCCGACGAGGTCACCGTGTACCGGGTGCCGAGGAAGTTGTACTCGTAGACCAGCCGGTTGTCCTTGACGTACAGGACGTATCCGCTGCTGATGTTGCCCAGGGAGACCAGGACACCCTCGTCCGACGCGGCGGCCCGGTCGACGTGCGCGGTGATGCGGTGCGCGCGGTTCATCACCGGGGGCACCGCGGCGCCGGGCAGATGGGCCATGCCGGGGTAGTAGGTGAAGGTGGTGCGTCTGCGCGGCGAGCCGGGACGCGGAATCTTCGCCCGGTAGGCGAAGCCGTTGTCGTCCAGGGGCAGCACATCGTACTTTCCCGCTTCCACCCAGAAGCGGGAAATCATCTTCTGCAGTTGCTCGGGCCGCTCCTGCGCCAGGTCGTCGCACTCCGAGAAGTCGGTGTCGTGGTGGTAGAGCTCCCACTGGTCGTCGTCGAAGGAGGTTCCGCGCTGGTGGAAGGAGACGGCCTTCCAGCCGTCGTGCCAGATCGCGCGGTGCCCGAACATCTCGAAGTACTGGGCCTCCTTGCGCGTCGGCGCGGTCGGCGCGTCGAAGGTGTAGGCCATGCTGGTGCCGTGGATCGGCATTTGCGGGATGCCGTGGTAGATCTCGGGCGCCCGCAGACCGAGCAGTTCGAAGAGGGTCGGCACGATGTCGCTGACGTGGTGGAACTGCTGCCGGTTCTCGTCGGTGCGCGGCAGTCCCCGGGGCCACCGCACGATGAGCGGGCAGCGGACGCCGCCTTCGTGGGTGTTCTGCTTGTAGCGCTTGAAGGGTGTGTTGCCCGCCTGTGCCCAGCCCCAGGGGTAGTTGGCGTGCGCGCGCGTGGTGCCGATCTCGTCGATGCGCGCGACCATCTCGTCGAAGTCCTCGGCTTGGCCGTTCTGGAACGCGGTGGGGTTGAGCGACCCCTTCTGGCCGCCTTCCTGGCTGGCCCCGTTGTCCGAGAGCAGGATGGTGATGGTGTTCTCCAGCCGGCCTATCCGCTCCAGGAATTCCATGAACCGGCCGATGTGGTGGTCGGTGTGGTCGAGCATCGCCGCATAGGCCTCCTGGAGGCGCACGGACAGCTTCTTCTCGTCGTCCGACAGCTCGTCGAAGGGCTCGACTCCGGGGTTGCGCGGGGCCAGTCCGGTGCCGGGCGGCAGGATGCCCCGTTCGATCTGGCGGGCGTGCCGGGTCGCGCGTTCGGCGTCCCAGCCGTGGTCGAACCGGCCCCGGTATTTCTCCAGGTACTCCTGCGGCGCCTGGTGCGGGGCGTGCGCCGCACCGAAGGCCATGTACATGAAGAAGGGCTTCTCGGGGGTGACCGACGTCTGGTCCGTGACGAATTCGATCGCCCGGTCCACCAGGTCCTCACTGAGGTGATAGCCCTCTTCCGGGGTCTTGGGCGGAGCCACGGCATGGTTGTCGTAGAACAGCTCCGGATAGAAGCTGTCCGTCTCGGCTTCCAGGAATCCGTAGTAGCGCTCGAACCCGCGGGAGAGCGGCCACTGGGTGTACGGCCCCGACGCGGTGGTCTGCTCCATCGGAGCCAGATGCCACTTGCCCACGGCCATGGTGTTGAAGCCGTTGTCGCGCAGCACCTCGGGCAGCATCGCGGCGGCCTTGGTGACCCGTCCGCGGCCGCTGGGGAAGCCGGTGTCGAAGTTGGACAGCATCCGCATGCCCACCGAGTGGTGGTTGCGGCCGGTCAGCAGGGAGGCCCGGGTCGGCGAACACAGCGTGGTGGTGTGGAAGTTGGTGTAGCGCAGGCCGCCGGTGGCCAGGGCGTCCATGGCCGGGGTCTCGATGTCCGAGCCGAAACAGCCGAGGTCGGAGAAGCCGACGTCGTCGAGCACGATGACCACGACATTGGGCGTGTCCTCGGGCGGCGCCGGCTGCTCGGGCCACCACGGAGTGGACTCCTCGTAGGTCGTGCCGATCCTGCCGTGGAATGTGCCGCTCGCGGACGGCGGATGCGGAGAGGCGTTGGTCATCCAGGACGCTCCTTTGCAGGGACATGGGTGCGCTGTGCCGGCGGTCCGTCAGCGTGGCGGTGGCAGATCCGCCGCGCAGCGGAACCCCATGTGCCCGGTGCTGCTGTCGGGTGTGTTGGAGGTGCGCGCGGCGACCCGGTAGCGGTTGCAGTACGACGCGTGGCACAGGTAGGAGCCGCCCCGGATCACCTTCGCCTCACCGGCGGGAGGTCCGGCCGGATCCCGGCGGGTCTCGGGGCGGTCGGCCGCGTGCCATGTGGTGCTCCACCAGTCGGAGCACCATTCCCACACATTGCCCGAGGTGTTGTACACGCCGAAGTTGTTGGCCCGGTAGGTCTTGACCGGCGCGGTGCCCAGATACCCGTCCTCGCCGGTGTTGACCTGCGGGAACTGTCCCTGCCAGATATTGCAGCGGTGCTGCCCCCGGGGCTGGAGCTCATCCCCCCACGGGAAGCGGGCGCGCTCCAGACCGCCACGCGCCGCCATCTCCCACTCCGCCTCCGTGGGCAGCCGCTTGCCCGCCCATGTCGCGTAGGCGGACGCGTCACGCCAGGAGACATGGACGACGGGGTGGTTCGACAGCTCGGTCCAGGACGACCCCGGCCCGTAGGGCGCCCGCCAGCACGCCCCGTCCACCGCGAGCCACCAGGGTGCCTCCGCCACCGTGCCGTCGCGCACCAGGTGCCGGGCGTCGGGGTGGACGAGTGCGTAGAACACGAAGGACCAGCCGTAGCGCTCGGCATCGGTGCGGTAGCCGCTGCTGCGCACGAACGTCGCGAACTGCCTGTTGGTGACAGCGGTCGCGTCGATGAGGAACGGCGACAGCCGCACCGCCCGGACCGGGCCTTCACCGTCCTCGGGAAACGCGTCGGCGTCGTCGCCTCCCATCAGATACGTCCCCCCGGGGATGCGCAGCATGGCGCGCAGCCCCTGCGCCCGGTCCCGATCCGGCGCCTGGAGCCGCACGGCGGACGGCTCGGGCATCTCCCCATCGCCCCCTGATGTGGGGGCGCAACATGCTCCTGCCATCGCTCCTCCAACCGCGGCCGCTGTTCCTCGCCCGACGCTGGGTCTTCTGAGGTAACTGGTCTGGCCAGCATCATATTCTGGCTAGTTGAAAGAGTGTGTTTCGGTCCGAATACCGCTGTCAAGGGAGGCACCGAGCCCCAGGGACACCATGTGGAGCGGTACGTTCGGCCTGTTCGCGGACTGCTCCGCGGTCATCCAAGGGCCGTCGTCCGGGGGGTGTGGTCGGTTTCGCGTTGGGCGGCGTACCAGCCCAGTGCGCGCACCATGGCCTTGTGCGGGGTCGGCGGGAGCAGGGGGGCGAGGGTTTCCCAGGTCGTGTCGACGAGTTCGCGGGCCTCGGCCATGCACGCGTCCAGGGCTCCGCTGCGCATCAGCAGGTCGGACGCCTGGAGCGCACCAGTGTCGGAGCGCTGCCGCAGGGCGTCGCGCAGGCGTTGGCGGCCGGCGGTGTCGAGGAGGCCGGTGGCGTGGGCCACGGGGTAGGTGACCTCGCCGTTGCGGAGGTCTTCGGCGGGGGAGCGGGTGGTGATGCCCTGCTGGTATTCGTCGGGGGTGCACTGCCCGTACAGGTCGAAGACGTCGTCGGTGATCTGGTACGCGATGCCGACGGCCTCGAAGTACGCGCAGATCGCGTCGAGTTGGGTCTCCTCGGCGCCGCCGAGGATCGCGGAGACCTCGGCGGTGCTGCGGACGAGCATGCCCGTCTTGAGCCGGTGGGCGGTGCGGATCTGGTCGAGGAGGGGGCGGGCGTCACCGGTGGCCACGGCGTGGTCGAACGCGGTGTGGTGCCCGGCGAGGTCCAGGGCCTGACCGGCGTGGGCGGCGCGCAGGTCTCGCAGATAGAGCCGGTAGATGCGCAGCATGGTGGCGGCGTCGGCCTGCGGGACGCGCTGGATGAGGGCGTCGAAGGTGTAGTAGCCGAGCGTGCCTGCGGTGATCGCCGGAGCGGTGCCGTAGACCTCGTGGACGCTCGGACGGCCGCGCCGGGTGGGCGAGTTGTCCTGGATGTCATCGATGACCAGCGCCGAGACATGCAGCAGCTCGGTGACCGCGGTCAGCGGCCGGTAGCGCTCGGGGTCGGCGCCGAGAAGACAGAGGACGGCCGCGGCCACGTAGGGGCGCCAGGAGCGTCCGGGGTTGTCGAGCAGGTGCAGCACGGGAGCGGCGACCGCATGATGGAGGCGGATCCGGGCGGCGGTGTCCAGGTCCGTGCCGCCGCTGGTGCCGGTGAGCAGGCCCAGCGCGGTCTCGTCGGTGGCATCGGTGGAATAGAGCGCGGCGGCTTCCGCCCGGGCGATGTCGTGGGTGCGGCGCATGTAGTGCTCGATATCGCCGATGGTGTTGGTCGGGAGGGTCTGCAGGAACGCCGTGCCGGCCACCGGCGTGGTTCCCATGACGCCGCGCACGGTGGCGGGGCTCTCCCAGAAGGCGCGTCCGACGATCAGGGTACGGACCTCGCCCTCCGTCGCCGGAGCGATCACCTCGGCATCCAGTCCGAGGTCGGGGACGCGCACACGCACCGCGGTGGGGTAGGTGTTGAGGGTGGCCAGTGAGGTCCAGTGGCGCACTGGCTGCCAGTCCAGGTCGTGGTAGCTGACCCCGCCGTCCGGGGCGACCACCGTGGCCCGGGTGGACGCCGGCGTGGTGGCACCCGTGGCGGGGTCGGTGTTGCGCGCGTGAATGCAGCCGATCTCCCAGCCGTTGCCGAGCTGGATACCGGCCCACTCCCAGGTGTGGTCCGGCGTTCCCGGGGCCCGCTCGACGTCGTAGTAGGTGCTGCCCCAGTCCTGCTCGAACCAGGCGTGCCCCGCCACCCGCCGTTGGGTGCCGTCCGCATGACGCAGCGTCCCCTGGACGTGCAGCCGGGGCACGAAGTACGACGTCATCGCGTCCGCGTCGGTCGGAAGCCGCCCCGGATAGCGCCCCTGGGCGTCGAACTGCGGTACCGCGGCCTTGACGGGGGTGAGCAGAAGCTCGAAGTCTTCCCCTGCCTGGAAGGCCAGGCGGAATCCGCCGTCCTCCTCGCGGCGCAGCGCGGCCACGTCCCCGAACGACATGTTCAGCGTGTCGGCCGACGCCACCACCGGCTCGGCCAGCAGCCGGTCGGGCAGCAGCGGGCCCTCGGCGAGGGCCTCCGCCAGCGCCTCGCGGACCCGGTGATCCTGCGCGGTGTCGCCGCGGAGCGCCTCGCGGACCGCGCGGTGCATGGTGGGCGTGAGCCAGGCGCCGTGGGAGACCCCTGCCGGGCCCGAGCAGGTGGACACCACGCCGTACCCGGGACCGGCCGCGGGGTCCCGCAGGTCGTGGTGTTTCAGCACGCTGATCATCCACGTGTACTCGTCGCCGCTCTCGTCGCGCAGATGCCCGTTGAGATACCACGCCTCGGCACCGGCCGAAGGATGCGGCAGGCCGAAGGGCGCTGGACCGGCGGTGTGCCGCGGTGCGGCCTGCGAAGGGTCCTGTGCCGGGGGACGGGACGCGGAGATGGTCATGCCGGAAACCTAGACGTCCGCACCCCGCTCTCCGGGTGCTGTTCACCGGCCCCACCTCATCGGATGACAGCGCGGCCCGGATTCCGGGTCCTCACCGTGCCCTCGACGCCGCCCGCTCGTTATAGCGGAACGCCAAGGGGAGGAGGCCCTCGATGGAGGTGACCGGCGTGTACCACGCCTACGGCCGGCGTGCCGTGCTGGGCGGTGTCGACCTGCGACTGCGCCCCGGTGTACTGGCCGGAATCGTCGGGGAGAACGGTGCGGGCAAGACGACCCTGCTGAGGATCCTGTCAGGCGAACTGGCCCCCGATCGCGGCACGGTCCGCCACTACGGCGGTTTCGGGTACTGCCCGCAGGCAGCCGTCCTCAATGACGCGCTCACCGTCCGCCAGCACCTGAAGTACTTCAAGGTCGCCTACGGCCTGAGTGACCTGGTGCGAGCCGAAGAGGTCATGGAGGCACTCCGGTTCAGCGAGTACGCCGACGAACGCGCCGGAGTCCTCAGCGGCGGAACCCGGCAGAAGCTGAACCTCACCCTGGCCCTCATGCACAACCCGCGGACCCTGCTGCTGGACGAGCCCTACCAGGGCTTCGACTGGGAGACCTACCAGCGGTTCTGGGACCTGGCCACCCGGCTGCGCGAGGACGGCCGCTCGGTCCTCGTGGTCTCCCACCTCGCCTACGACGCCGAACGCCTCGACACCTTGTGGCGCCTGGACGGGGGCCGTCTGCACGCGCAGAGCGCGGAGCCCACCGCATGACACCTCCCCGAGCCCTACGCCGCAACCGCACCCTCTTCCTCACGGCGGCCCGCTACGCGCTGATCGAGCACCTGCGCAACCGCTTCGCCATGGTCCTCATCGCCCTGTTCATCCCCGTGTGGACCGCGCTCGCGTTCTGGTCCGTGCCCAGCACCAACACCCGCTTCCGGCTGCGGGCCACCGGCCGGCTGCTCACCCCGCACGGCAACCAGCTCACCGAGATCACCGGCGCACTCAACGCCGTCACCCTGATCGTCGGCTTCATGATGTTCGCGGCCTCCTTCGCGGGCGGCCACTTCGACCGCCGACTGGCCCTGGCCGGCTACCCCCGCAGCCATCTCGTCCTCGCCAAACTCACCTCCTTGACGCTGGCCTCCGCCGCCGTGGCCGCCTACGCGACCCTCCTCACCCGCACCTTCTGGGCCCCCGAACAGCCCGTCCTGCTCGCCGCCGCCCTCTTCTGCGCCGGCATCACCTATGGCGCCCTGGGCGTCGCCTTCGGCTCACTGCTGCGCCGCGAGGTGGAGGGCATGTTCGCCATCGTGATGACCAGCGTGATCGACCTCGCCCTGCAAAATCCCCTCTACAGCTCCAGCTCCGACGGCGGCGTGGTGCGCTATCTGCCCTCCTACGGTGCGATGCAGGCCGCCACCGGCGCCGGGTTCTCCACCACTCCGCTTCCGAAGTACCTCGCCATCCAGGCCGGATGGTTCACCGCCGCCGCCCTCATCGCCCTCCTCGCCTTCCACTGCCGCACCCGCAACACCCTCGGCAGGAGCGGACGGCCGCGTGTCGTCCCGCCCCGCCATCCCGAAGCCGCACCGCGGACGGACGACGTCCCGGTCGGCGAGCCTCCTGCGTAGCTGCGGGCTCGCGGGGTGACGGAGGCCCGAGGCGCCGGGCTCAGGCCATGGAGACCGCGGCGTTCATCTCCCACATGAGCACCTCGGCGCCGTCGGGACCGCCGGTGACGCGCTGGCCCTCCGCGCCGGTGACACGGACCGCGTCACCGGTGGCCAGCGCCTTTGCGCCCTCCAGCTCGGCGCTGCCGCGCGCGACGAAGAGGTGGACGAAGGGAGCGGTGACGATCTCCAGGGTCTCGGCGGGGCGGATGCGGGCGACGTGCAGGGCGGCATGCTTCTGCCGGATGCCGATCGCCCGCTGGTTGCCGTGCCCGGGCATGCCGGAGGCGAGCGTGGCCCAGCCGCCGAGAGCGAGTTCGTCGTTGATGTCGAGCTGCTCGTAGCCGGGCCGGATACCGGACTCGTCGGGGATCGTCCACATCTGGATGAAGTGGACGGGGTCGTTGTGCTCAGGCCGGCCGGTGAGGGTCCAGGAGTCGTTCTTCTCGCTGTGGAGGATCCCGGTGCCGGCGCTCATCCGCTGGGCGAGGCCGGGGTAGATCACCCCGTTGTGCCCCTCGGAGTCCTGGTGGACGAGGCCGCCGTCGAGCACCCAGGTGATGATCTCCATGTCCCGGTGGGGGTGGGTCTCGAAGCCGGTGCCGGGGGCGACGACATCGTCGTTGGAGACCAGCAGCAGCCCGAAATGGGTGTTCTTGGGGTCCCAGTGGCGCGAGAAGGAGAACGAGTGGTGGGAGTCGAGCCAGCCGGCGCGGGTGTGGAAACGCTCGCTGGCGCGCCGGATGTCGAGCTGGGAGGCCATGGTGGTGTCCTTTCTGTCCGTGCGGCCGGGGGTGTCGACCCGGTGATGTAGTTGAACGTTATACAACATCGCGAGCCGAATCATTCCCGTCGCCAGTGGGGTGCTGATCGCCCTATGCATGGTTTACGGTTCAACTAGTGCCCGGGTCGGCGGGCACGGACCGACCAGGAAGAAATCCGGCATGGGCATCTTCAACCGAAATCGCACGAACGACTCCAACGGAACGGAGACCACAACCGTGAGCGCCCCGATCAAGGTAGCCGTCGTCTACTACTCCTCCACCGGCACGATCGCCGAGATCAGCAAGCAGATAGCCCAGGCAGCGGAGAAGGCCGGTGCCCAGGTCCGCCTGCTCAAGGCGGCCGAACTGGCCCCGCAGGCCGCGATCGACTCCAACCCCGCCTGGGCCGCCAACGCCGCCGCCACCGCCGACATCCCCGAGGCCACCCCGGACGACGTCGAATGGGCCGACGCCGTGGTCTTCGGTTCCCCCACCCGCTTCGGCAACGTCGCCTCGCAGCTGAAGCAGTTCATCGACATGCTCGGCGGCCTGTGGGGCGAGGGCAAGCTCGCCGACAAGGTCTACAGCGGCTTCACCTCCTCCGCCACCACCCACGGCGGCCAGGAGTCCACCCTGCTCGCCCTGTACAACTCCTTCCACCACTTCGGCGGCATCATCGTGGCCCCCGGCTACACCGACCCCGCCAAGTTCGCGGACGGCAACCCGTACGGCACCTCCCACGTCGACGCCCAGGGCAGCAACCCCGTCGACCAGACCACCCGTGAGGCCGCCCGCGTCCAGGCCGAGCGCATCGTGCGCCTCACCACCGCCCTCAAGGCCGGCCTCGCCTCCGCCTGAGCCCGGCACCCGGCGAACGCCACTCTGGGCCGGTCGGCCGTACCACGTCGTACGGCCGACCGGCCCAGCCATGCCCACACGCCTAGTCCCCCACAGGCATTGGGCCGTCCGCGTGCGTCGGGGGGCGTCGTTGCGCCCGTCGCCCGCGTGTGACGCCCGGTCTGCCGCAGGATGGCGCCCGAATGCCCATGACGCGCTCCCGGCCTGGTGAGGACCATGACCACCAAGACCACGCCGACGACAAGCCTGATGATGGCCTTCGCACTGTGCGTCCTGGCCGTCGGCAACCAGCTCCCGGGCGGGGCCGACGCCCACCTCGGCATGGTCGTCGTCGGCTTCGGGCTGTTCAACTTGTTCATGAACCTCGGGCCCAACGCCACCACCTTCACGCTGCCCGCCGAGGTCTTCCCCTCCGAGATGCGCACCGCGGCCCACGGCTTCGCCGCCGGATGCGGAAAACTGGGCGCCGCCCTGGGGACGTTCCTCTTCCCGGTCCTGCTGTCCACCGTCGGGGAAAGCGCACTGCTGTTCGGGGTGGCCGCCACCTGTGCCCTGGGCTTCCTGATCACCTTCGCCTTCCGGGTCGAGACCCGCGGCCGTTCCCTCGACGAGCTGTCCGGCGCCCAGGTGACCGCGGTAGCCCCTCGCGTCACCCCGCCATGAGCGGGCCCGCGCCCGGCCGGGCGTAACCCGACCTGGCCATCACCACCAGGGCGGACACCGAGGACACCCTCGCGGCGGCGCTCGACACGGCCAGGAGCGACCGCGACCGGCGCGTCTTCATCGAGGCAGTCATGGAACGTCTGGACGCCCCGGAGTCTCTCGTCAAGCTGGGCAAGGCGGTTCGCCGCCGCGGACTACCACCACGCGCCCGTCTCCTGAGCACAAGGCCGGGGCGGCCCAGACGGAGCGATCCCGGCGCCCACCCGCCGAGGCGTCGCACCTGTCCGGGCCGGACGGCCTTTCTGCTGGACGGCCCGCCCGGACACATGCTCTAGCGCTATCGTCTAGAAGTGGAATTTTCGTTGATGATTCGTTGATGATGTGACCGCGGGACGCGGGCCATGCCCAGGGCGACGGCGTGCAAGCGATCCGGGAGACCTGGAACAACCTTCGAGAAGACGGACCTCACCCCATGACCTCCACCCCCTCCACCACCGCGAGGACGCTCGCCGACCCCGACACCCCCTTCGCGGTCGTCGACATACACAAGGCGCTGCGCAACATCGACCGCCTCGCGGCCAAGGCCGACCACCTCGGCGTCGCCTTGCGACCGCACGTCAAGACGGCCAAGAGCCTTGACGTCGCCGCCCTGATGCACGGCGGCGCGCCCCACCCCATCACCGTTTCCACGCTCGCCGAAGCCGAGGCGTTCGCCGACGGTGGCTACACCGACATCACCTACGCCGTCGGCATCGCTCCCCACAAACTTCCCCGCGTGATCGCCCTGTTGCGCCGCGGTGTCACCCTCCGCGTCCTGCTGGACAGCACCGAGCAGGCCGGCTTCGTCGCGGAAGCCTCCCGTCGGGACGGCATCGGCATCCCCACGCAGATCGAGATCGACTGCGACGGCCACCGCGGCGGCCTCAAGACCGACGCCCCCGCCCTCCTCGCCATCGGTCGCACCCTGCATGACGCCGGATGCCTGGACGGTGTGCTGACCCACGCGGGCGAGTCCTACTTCGCCTACTCCGCGGAGGAGCAGCGGCTGGCGGCGAAGAACGAACGCGACACCGCCGTCGCCGCCGCCGAGCAACTGCGTGCCGCCGGCCTGCCCGTGGCCACCGTCAGCGTCGGCTCGACACCCACGGCGCACGCCGCCGAGGACCTCACCGCCGTCACCGAACTGCGCGCGGGCAACTACGTCTTCTTCGACCTGGTCATGGCCGGTCTCGGAGTGTGCCAGGTCGACGACCTCGCGCTGTCGGTCGTCGTCACCGTCATCGGACATCGTCCCGAGTACGGCTGGATCGTCACCGACGGCGGCTGGATGGCGATGTCGCGCGACCGCGGCACGGCGGCCCAGCCGCAGGACCAGGGATACGGCCTGGTCACCGACCTGGCGGGGCATCCGATCCCCGGCCTGGTCATGAGCGCCGCGAGCCAGGAACACGGCACCATCACCGCCCGCGACGGCGCCACCCTGCCCGACCTGCCCATCGGCACCCGTCTGCGCGTCCTGCCCAACCACGCCTGCGCCACGGCCGCACAACACCGCGGCTACCACGTCATCGACAGTGGCCGGACGGCGACCGACGCACCCGCCGTCCAAGCCGTCTGGCATCGCATCAGCGGCTGGTGACCGCCCTGCCCGTCACGGAAACTGTCCACCGGGCCGGATGACCGGCGGCGACGATCGTGCCGACGCGACGGCGCGGCCTGACGGGGCCTGACCGGGGCCGACGCCGTGCGCGGGCGAGGGATCAGCGGCGGGCGAGGCCGGGGGAGCGGTGGCGGACGGGACTGACCGACTCGAGCGCCGCGCCCAGCCGCAGGACGGTCGTCTCGTCGAACCAGCGGGAGACGAGCTGGACACCGATCGGCAGCCTGTCGCCGGTGGCCCCGAACGGCAACGACAGCGCGGGCAGGCCGGTGAGGTTGAACGGCACGGTGGCGCGCATGATGCCGCTCGCCGGTACCGTCCGGTCCCCGACACGGAGAGTCCGCCGCGCATGAGGCGGGGCCGGTACGGGGCACACGGGGCACAGCAGCGCGTCGTAGCGCTCGAAGTATCCGGCGAACAGCGAACCGAGCTCCTCAACTCGCTGCTGCGCGGCGATGTAGTCGTCCAACGCCACCCCGGGAGCGGCGATCGTGCGGTGCATGACGGTGTGCAGTTCGGACTCACGGCCGGCGGCCACTCGCCGAAAGTACGGCGCCGTCTCCGCGGCGAACAGGATGGCGCTCAGCTCGGTCCCGTCCACCGCCTCCAGGGCTTCCAGGGGAGCGGGTTCGACCGTGCAGCCGGCTTCGCGCAGCGCATCGGCCGCGGCCGAGACCGTGGCCGCCACCTCACGGTCCACGGGACCGAATCCGGGCTCGGCCAACCAGCCGACGCGCAGCCCGGCCACCTCCTTCGGGGCGTCGGTGTGGGGCGGTGAGTGCCGCACCTCGCCATCCGCTCCGTCGGGCCCGGACAGAACGCGCAGCGAGGTCGCTATGTCCCGCACGCTGCGCGCCATCGGGCCGACGTGCCAGTAGCGACGGGGAACCTCCGGCCAGTGTCCGGTGATCGGAATTCTTCCCCGGGTTGCCTTCAGGGCGACGATCCCGGTGTCATGCGCCGGGCCACGCACCGAGATGGCGACATCGCTGCCCAGCCCGAGCGGTGACATCCCGGCGGCGATCGCGGCCGACTCGCCGCCACTGGAACCGCCGGGTGTTCGTTCGACATCCCAGGGGTTGCGGCACCGGCCGACGAGCAGGTTGTCGGTTTCGGTCCAGTAGGAGAACTCGGGCAGGTTCGTCTTGGCCAGCGGAATCGCACCGGCTGCCCGAAGCCGCGCCACCGCGGTCGCGTCGGCCGCCGCGACATGGTCGCGGAAGAGCACGGAGCCACGCGTGGTCACGACGCCCTCGACGTCCAGCGCGTCCTTGACCGTGAACGGCACACCGTGGAGGGGCCCGAGCGGGGCGCCGGCCGCGACCGACTCATCGGCGGCGCGTGCCGCGGCGAGCGCCTGATCGCCGAGCACCGTCACCATCGCGTTGAGCCGTGGGTCGACCTCGTCGATCCGGTCCAGATGTGCCCGCACCACCTCGACCGCCGACACCTGCCGTGTCCTGATCAGCTCGGCCAGCTCGGTCGCGTCCCGGTACATGGACCTGTCCACATTCATCCAACCTCCACGTGCTGCTTGAGATATCAATACTGCGTCTGGTCAGCTCAGATGGACCGCCTGGCAGTCTCCCCGGCGTGCTGCCCGACCGCCCCGGCCAGCCCCCGCTGACCGGCGCTCGAGCGAGGGCACCAGCCGAGCGATGGCCTGAGCGGCACGTCGTGAGCCGAGCCGCGCGTATCAGCTTCGTGTGATGTGTCACGAGCCGGTATCCATCTCGCAGTGGGTCGTCCACGTGGGAAACGGGTGGCAACGCGACTGGCTTAGAGTGCCGATCATGTCTCACTCAAAGATCATCGAGCCCATCGCTCAGCACCCGCAGTCCACCCGTATATCCTCCCGGCGAACGAAGAAGACCCTGATCGCGGCCATCGGCATCGGCATGGCCGTCGCCTTGAGCGGATGCAACGACGACACCGGCGAGGCCACCGACAAGGACACCAGCGCCGCGGAGTCGAAGGCGCCCTCGGCGGGGTCGTCCCCGTCCTCCGCCCCGTCGGGCCCTGCGGGCGATCAGCCGTCGGTCGCGGGATGGCAGACGCAGACCGCGCAGAAGCACCACTTCCGCTATGACGTGCCGGCCAAGGCCAAGAAGTGGCGGGTATTCGATGAGAACACGGCCCTCTCCTACACGGACGAGAACGGCCAGCCGATCGTCGTCATGACCTCGGCCGCCAACTACCGTGAGGGCGGCTGCGCTTCGAGTCCCAACCCCAAGGCCGTCGGTGAGGCGGGCAAGGGGCAGCTCGCCACCGTCGGCACCACAGGCGGCGGCAAGGAGGGCACCCTCCAGGAGAACGCTCGTAACTGGGCGGGCAACTGGGGCTTCGCCGCGTACGGGGGTGCGGACCACAAGCCCAAGATCAAGGTCAGCGAGGCCAAGCCGTGGAAGCAGGGGGGTATTGACGGATACACCGCGACCGCCGAGGTCACCGTCACCAACCGGCCGAGCTCATGCGTCCCGGCGAAGGCGATCGTGCGCAGCATCGCGCAGAAGCTCCCCGACGGCACCATGCACGGCTGGGTGATCTACGCGGACCAAGGGGTTCCCAACGCGCTGACGGCCGCCGAGATCGAGAAGGTCATGGGCACCGTCCGGTCCACGGGCAGCTGACACCAGTCGGCCGGTGAGGCGGCGGCGATCCGGGGGCAGGGCGGGAGCGAGCATCGCGGGGGTGCTCACGTTCCCTCTCGGCCCCCTCGCACCCCTTCTCATCTCAAGTCCCGTCGCTCCGGCGGAAGTTCTGTAATCAAGATCGAATAGCTGCTTTAATTGGGGTAGCTGATCGTGAGTCCCGGCCCTCGGAAGGCAGCCATGGTGTCCCCCGTCCTCTACCAGTCCCGCTCCCGTTCCGATGACCCGTTCGAGGCCGCTGCCGACGCCGGCGTTCTCCGCGTCATGTCCGACTCCCGTACTCCGGTGTTTCTCACCGTGCATGCGCGTGGACGGCGCCGGTACGGCTACTGGCAGCCGTACGACCACATCGCCGACCGGGGAGGCTGCTACGTGGCTCTGCCCACCCCCGTATGCGACAGGCTGTACTCCCAGGGGCGGATCACCCTCGGTGACCCCCTCGTGGACCCGGGCAAGACCACCTACCGCGTCCGGCCCGCCAATGACCCGGTCGCGCCGGTGCGCATCCCGGTGGCGCCCCTGCCCGCGGTGGCGGCGGCACAGACGCTCGCCGCGTGAGGCTGCGCGTACACCAACCGCCCGCAACGGGTCGTCAGGCCTGCGCGGTGGGCCGGACGACGACCTCGCTGACGTCGACGCCGGCGGGCTGCTCGATCGCGTAACCGATCGCGGACGCGATGGCGGACGGCGGGATGGCCATCTCGTCGCGCTGTCGGGCTGCCGCCGCCGCTGCCTCGGGACTCGCCCCCTTGCCCACGCCCTCGGTGTTGGTGAACCCGGGCGAGACCAGGGTGACCCGCAGGTCGGGGCCCGACTCCTGGCGCAGTCCCTCGGTCAGTACCTTCACCGCCGTCTTGGTGGCCGCGTAGACGGCCTGCGGGGATTTCACGACGTAGGCCGCGGTCGAGGCGATGTTGACGAACTGGCCGGAGCGCTGCCGCCTGAAGAGGGGAAGCGCCGCCCCGATGCCGTTCAGCAGGCCGGTGATGTGCGTCGCGACCATCGCGTCCCAGTCGTCCTGGCGCAGCAGCCGCCCCACGAAGCCCTGCGCGCTTGGACACGCCTCTTCCTGGACTACGTCACCGCGAAATTCGGCATGGCCGACGCCTTGCGCGCCATCGCCGCCACGGGAGGCAACCCCTATGGCCACAGTCGGGACATGATCCAGGCCGCCATCACCACCCTGATGGACGCGTGCGCGGCCGCCGGGACGATCCGCACCGACATCAGCCCCACCGACATGGGCGCCGCCCTCGAAGGCATCGCCGTCACCTCGGCCATGCCCGAACACCGGGAACGGGCCGAACGCCTGCTGGACCTCACGCTGGACGGGTTGAGGGCCCGTTCGTGAGGTAAATGGATGCCCTCCGCCGGAAAGAGGCTCGTGAGTCTCGGCTGACTCGATGCGACAGCGGTTCGGGAGGCAGCGGGCCGTCGCGGCCCAGTCGAACCGTGCGCGAGTTCCGGCAGCACGGATCCATGCCCTAGGGTGCAACGCTGCGCCCTGGCGCGATTAACCTTCCGACTCACCATCACGGGGATCCTCATGCGTTTGGCAACCACACTCCTCCTGCTCGGCGCCCTGCTCGGGGTGGCGCCCGCCGCGGCCCACGCGGCGCCGACGCGTGACTCCGTCTCGTACGTCGCGCTCTCGTCGAAGCGAGGTGGTGGCAGCAGCGGTGGCGGTGGCGTCAGCAAGGTCGGGGGCAACAAGAAGTCGAAGGGCAGCGGCTACTCCTACCGCAACCACAGCGGCGGCTCGTCCAGCGGAAAGAAGAAGATGCCCCTGTGGCAGGCCATCCTGTTCCTGCTCCTCCTGGGCGGCCTCATCGTCTGGGCCGTCGTCAAGCTCATACGCAAGCTCCGGAAGGCCGTCAGCGCCTGACGGGCATTCGGCGGGCGGTGGCGCGGATCGGATGCCACCGGCCGGCTCCGCGTCCGGTGGGCACGGCCGCACATCGCGCACCGGTGCGCGATGTGCGGCCTGATGGACGGGCTCAGGCGGGCAGCTTCGTGTCGACGACGCAGCTGATCTCGATGACCTGGCCGGGGAAGGTCAGTTCGGTGACGCCGAGGACCGTGCTGGCCGGGCGGTGGTCGCCGAAGTACGCCAGGTTGCCCTCCGCTGTCGCCGCGGCGTGCTGCCGCAGGTTCACCACGTACAGGGTCTGCGAGACGACCTGGTTGCGGGTGACGCCGTAGTGGCCCAGGACCTTGTCCATGTTGACGTAGGTCCGCTGGAGCTGGGCGGCGAAGTCGTCCGCGTGGAGAAAGTCGCCCGCCTCGTCGAGCGAGAGCTGGCCGGAGACGTGGATGAGATCGCCGGACCTGATCGCCTGCGAGTAGCCGAAGTCGCTCTCGGCCGGCACGTTGTGGTGGAAGACATCGATGGTGGCCATTGGTGCTCGCCCTTTCTTCCTTACTCTCTTGTGGTTACTGGGGAACTGTAGGAGAGTGGCGGTCGACCTGGAAGAACGCACTTTTCGGTGACGGGGGAACCATATGGTGACCAAGCAGCTACTCAAGGGCCTGCCGGAGGACGCGGACCTGAGGCGCGCGGACTCTCTGGCGCGGGAGATCTTCTCGGACGTGGCCAACAAATGGGCGTTCCTGATCATCGAGGCGCTCGGTGAGCGCACCCTGCGCTTCAGCGAGTTGCGCACGGACGTCGAGGGCGTCAGCCATAAGATGCTCACCCAGAACCTGCGCATGCTGGAGCGCAACGGCCTGGTCGAGCGGAAGGTGCATCCCACCGTGCCGCCCCGGGTCGAGTACACCCTCACCGAGCCGGGCCGGGCCCTGCGCGCGACGGTGGACAGCATGTGCGGCTGGACCCACACCTACCTCGGTCACATCGAGGACGCGCGCCGTCGCTTCGGCGCCTGACGGGCGCCCAGCGCCACGCCCCTGGTGGGGTAGTTGTCAAGCGCTGCTTCGAGTTCACCCGGCTCAGGTTCGGGCGACGGAGCCGTGGTGTCGGTGGCATATCGGGGACTGTCGGTTCGATGTCGGTGAGGTCCGACATCTTTCGAGAGGTCCCGCCGGATGATCGTTTCGACGGGATATCACCGTTCTCATTCGGTGTCCTCCCTTCACCCGATCCTCGCCCGATTTCAAGGAGCGCACATGACGATCACTGTCCGGCCGGGAAGCACCGTGATGTTCACCGGCGATTCGATCACCGACTGCCAACGGCTGGAGAGCGAGGACGGTCTCGGGTTCGGCTACCCGCTGCGCATCGCGGGCGAGTGGGGACTGCGGCACCCGGACCGGCCCGTGACCTGGCTGAACACCGGGATCGGGGGCAACAAGGTGATGGACCTCGAAGCCCGCTGGCAGACGGACGTACTCGACGCGCGCCCGGACGTGGTGTCCATCCTCGCCGGGGTCAACGACATGGGCTGGCACACGCTGGACCCGGAGGGTTACGTGATCACCGCGGAGGAGTTCGAAGCGGGCTACGACCGCCTGCTCGCGCCCCTCGCCGAGGCGGGCACGGAGCTGATCCTCATCGAGCCGTTCCTCCTGCCGATCCACGGCATCGTCGAGGCCGGTCCCGGTGTGCGCATCGGAGAGGAAGAGCGCAAGGAATGGCGCACCGACCTGGACCCGAAGATCCAGGTCGTGCGCAAGCTCGCCGTCAAGTACGACGCCCAGCTGCTCGACGCCGACGTCATGTTCGCCGAGCTCGCCGCGACGACCGAGCCGGAGTACTGGTCCGCGGACGGTGTCCACCCGACGCCGGCCGGTCACGCCGCGCTCGCGGCGGCCTGGCTGCGCCTGGTGGAGTGACCGCGGGCGGGCCGGGGCCGTCTGACGGCGGCGTTACCGCCGGGGTTTGTTCGCGAACACCCACCTATTGCCCTCCAGCGCGTCATTCTGCTCGGGCAGCGGGCCGCGCCCGTGCCGGCGGGTGAAGTCGAAGGGGGTGTGGACCGATGTCGACCAGCCCCTGTCCGCCAGATCACCCGCGGAGTCGGGCCGCGGCTCGCCGTCGAACAGGTTGAGCAGGTCGATGCCGATCTGGTCCCTTGTGGAGGTGTAGAGCGGGCTGTCGCGGTAGGCCAGCAAGTCCTTCTCGAGCTTGACCTCGAACGCCAGGGCGCTGCCACCCGTGCTCAGCAGGTCCACCGTGTCGATGAGGTACCTCTCGGAGGCGCCTGGCAGGTAGAACAGCAGTCCCTCGGCCAGCCAGACGCTCGGTGCGGCCCTGTCGAAGCCCGCGTCGGACAGGGCTCCGACCCAGTCGGCGCGCAGATCGATCGGGATCGGTACGCGCGCCGCCTTCGGGGTGGCCGACAGCCCGTCGAGCACCCGGTGCTTGAAGGCCAGCACGCCTTCCCTGTCGATCTCGAAGACGACACAGCCGGAAGGCCAATCGAGCCGGAACGCCCGGGTGTCCAACCCCGCCCCGAGCAGGACCACTTGGCGGGCGCCACCGGCCTCCGCCCGCACCGACCGGAGGAGAAAGTCGTCGAGGACCCTCGTCCGCAGACCGAAGTAGCGCGCGAACCGCCCCCACAGCGGATCCGCGTCTCCGGCCGGAACCTGTTGCATGCGCACCGGCCAGCCCGCGGACGCCGGTGCGGCGCGCACGAAGTGCTCCGCGAAGACGTCCCGGGCCAGGCTGTCGTGGCGGTGGGTCTCGATCGCCCGTGCCGCGGCGACCATGAGAGCGGTCAGACCCACACCCCCTTCCACGCCTTCCACACCGGCGCTCCGATGCGCTGTGCCGACCATGTGTCCTCCCTTGAGGCGAGCAGAGACTACGAACAGCGAGAAATACGAAGTACGAATGACGTGGCGGTCGACCGGATGGGCAGTGGCGTCGAACGCCACGCTCATCGACCCGCTCCCGCCGGAATCAGGACGGGTTTGACCACGCGGCCCGCGTCGCAGTCGCGTTCGGCCTCGTTGATGTCGGCGAGCGGGTACGTACGGATCAGCTGGTCGAAGGGGAAGCGCCCGGCCTGCCACAGCGCGGTCAGCCGCGGAATCAGCAGTCCCGGCACCGCGTCCCCCTCACAGATGTGGGAGATCCTCCGGCCCCGGTCCAGCGTGCCCGGTTCGAGTGGCAGCGCGGTGTGGAGCCGTGCCACCAGGCCGAGGTGGCCGGTCGGGCGCAGCGCCCGGAGCGCGTCGTTGATCAACGGGGCGGAGCCCGTGGTGTCCAGCGCGTACCGCGCGCCGCCGTCGGTCAGTTGCCGAATGCGCTCGGGCAGGCCGGCCGAGGCGGCCTGCAGCGGACTCGCGCCGAGCCGCTCGGCCAGCGCCAGCCGTTCGGGGTGCCGGTCGACGGCCACGGTCACCGCCCCGGCGGCGGTGGCCGCCATCACCGCGGCCAGGCCCACCGCTCCCGCGCCGAGGACCGCGACGGTGTCGCCGGGGCCGGCGCCGAAGGAGGTGAAGACCGCTCCGGCGCCGGTGAGGAAGCCACAGCCGAGCGGCCCGAGCAGTTCGACGGGCAGCGAGGAATCGACCCGGACGGCATTGCGGGCCGGGACCATCGCGTACTCGGCGAACGAGGACTGGCCGAACCACCGGGGAGCCAGGGCGATCCCGGCCGCGTCGGTGAACCGTGCCGCGTTCTCCTTACGCCCTCCGAAGAGGTTGAGCGAGGCGAAGGAGTCACAGTAGGCGGGGGCCGCGCCCAGACAGCTCCGGCAGTGTCCGCAGGAGTCGAAGCTCAGCACGACATGGTCGCCGACGCCGAGGCCGGTGTCCGGGCCGCCCGTCTCCACCACGACCCCGGCCCCCTCGTGGCCGAGCACCGCCGGCAGTGGTGAGCGGCCCGCGGAGCGCCGGACCGCGAGATCGGTCCGGCACATCCCGCAGCCCGCGATCCTGACCAGGATCTCGCCGTCGGCCGGCCCCGTGTTCAGGGCCACCTCCTCGACGGCGAATCGGCTCTCGTACGAGCGCAGTACCGCCGCGCCGAACCTCTTCGTCACGCCTCCTCCGGGCGGTGCACGACAAAGGGCCTGAGGTTTCCGTAGAGCCCCCACGGCCCGCCCGCGACGCCGACACCGCTGTCCTTGATGCCGGCGAAGGGCTGGGCGAGGGACAGTTCGGCGTGGTGGTTGATCCATGCCGTCCCGCACTCCAGCCGGTCGGCCACCGCCTCGGCCCGGTCGAGGTCGGTGCCCCATACCGAGCCGCCCAGCCCGAAGCCGGTGTCGTTGGCCGCCTCGACGGCTTCGTCCAGGTGCCCGTACGGCAGCACCGGCAGGACCGGGCCGAACTGCTCCTCCGTCACCACCGGGCTGCCGGAGGGGACGTCGGCCAGGACCGTCGGCGCGAAGAAGTAGCCCGGTCCCTCCAGCCGGTGGCCACCGGCCGCGGCTCTGGCGCCGTCCGCCAGGGCCTGGGCCGTGCGGCGCTCGACCCGGGCCAGCTGGGGGGCGTTGCCGACCGGCCCCAGCTGTGAGCCCGGGTCGAGACCGGGTCCGACCACGACGGTCTTCGCGCGCTCCGCGAGGGCCTCGACCACCTGGGAGTGGAGCCGGGCCGGGGCGTAGACGCGCTTGACCGCCATGCAGACCTGCCCGCAGTTGCGGAACGCCGCCCAGAACAACCGGTCCGCGATCCGCTCCACCTCCACGTCCTCCAGCAGGATGGCGGCGTCGTTGCCGCCCAGCTCCAGGGTGACCCGGGCGAGCGAGGCCGCCGCGCTCTCGGCGACGGCCCGTCCGGTGGCGATCGAACCGGTGAAGGTCACATGGCGGATCCCCGGATGGGACGCGAGGCGGGCACCGAGGGGCTCGCGACCGGTGACGATCGTCAGTACGTCCTGGGGGAGGGCGGCGGAGAGGACGGACCCCAGCAGCCGGGTGGCGAGGGGCGTGAACGGGGAGGGCTTGAGCACCATCGTGTTGCCCGCGGCGAGCGCGGGCGCGAACTTCGCCGACGCGAGCTGGAGCGGAAAGTTCCACGGGACGATCGCGGCGACGGGCCCGAGCGGTCGCCAGCGTAGCTCGGTGCGTACGGGCCGGCCGTCCGCGATCGGCTCGGGCACCGGGTCCAGTTCGGCGAAGTAGCGCAGGCGGGCCGCCGCGCGGGCGACCTCCGCGTACGACTCGGCCAGGGGCTTGCCCTGTTCCCGGGTGAGCAGCGGCGCGAGGTCGGCCCCGGCCGCCTCCACGGCGTCGGCCGCCGCGAACAGCGCGGTGGTGCGGGCGACGGGGTCGGCCCGCCAGTCGCGCCAGGCGTCGTGGGCCCGGTCGACGATGGCGTCCAACTCGTCGGGCCGCTGGTCGGGAGCCTCGTCGAAGGCCTCGCCCGTCGCCGGATCGAGGACGGCGAAGCGCTCGCCGCGGGGCCCCGGCGTGCGACGGGGCGGGTGTGTCGGCATGCCCGCGGTCAGCTCGCGGTGGCGACGGTGGCCGCGTACTCCCGGGCATGCCGGTCCATCTCCGCCCGGAAGGCGGCCACCAACTGCGGCTGAATCCTTCCGGCGTTGCGGTCGCCTCCCTCGCAGACCGCCCCGCGCACTCCCACGATGTCCGTGCCGATGCGAGTCAGCTCGCCGAGGTCTCCCGCCTTGACGCTGCCCGCGAGGGCGGCGAGCAGATCCGCTGCGTGGGCCAGCCGGACGAACTCCGCGCAGACATCGGGCGGAACGTGGTCGAACAGCCGTGTCCCGTCCTTGATCGCGGTGTCGAGCATGGCCGCGTCGGAGCCGGAGCGGCGGGCGATGTCGGGCAGGGCGAGCGGGTTGACGCAGCCGATCCGGTGGGCGTCGGCATAGCCCGAGGCGACGACGAACGCGTCCGGCCGGTAGTCCTTCACCGCCCGGACGACCCCGCGCATGACATCGACGGCCTGGTCGGGCGTGGTGCATCCATAGAGGCCGACCTTGATGTACGTGGCTCCGGATACGGCCGCGCCGAGCGCCGCCTGGGCCACCGTGCCGGGCTTGTACGGCACGTCTCCCACGGTGGCGGACACCGGCTTGTCCGCCGGGACCGCGTCGCGGATCTCTCTGATGATCCACGGGAAGTTCGCACCGAGCGAGCCCTCGTCGGGCTTTTTGACATCGACGATGTCGAGGTGCTCCGCCGCCTTCGCGCAGTCGAGGGCCTCATCGACGCTGTCCGGGGAGATGAGAAGCAACAACGTACATTCCTTCCACCGCATGTCCACCCGCCACAGGGCAGGTGTGCGGAGTCGTGGATCACCTGCGGTCGGCTCATCATTGCCGCGGCCCGTGGTCACCGGCAGGGCGCGCGGAGTCCGAATGGGTCATTGCATGACGCATCCGCGCCCCCAACGCACCGTCCACGCCGTTGCGAAGCGGCGTGCGTTGGGGGCCTCGTGACGCCTCGGCGGGTTGTGAGATGACGCACTGGCGGCTGCCTCGCCTGAGAAGATCGTCAGAATTTACGCGATGTTCCCCGAGTGGATAAAGCCGGTGGGTCACCGGAACGACAGATGGCCGACCGTCATGTCCACGGGCCGGATCGGGTGTTGGCGGCGGGAAGCGGTACGGCGGAATTAGGGTAAATCGGATATCGTCCCGGGGTCTCGCTCCCTCATCACTTGCCGTTGATCAATAAATTACCGACCGGTATTGGGTCGTGATCCGGACGGGCCTTGCCAGGTGCGTGTGCCGACTGCTTAAGTGACGCTGCCGTCCGCCAAGGAATTCTCTGGTGACGGCCTATCGCTTTAATGAACGGGGGCCACGTGCTTTTCAATTGCTGTTGGCGTACGCCACTCGTCGCCGCCATGCGCCCATTGCGCATGAGCGGGCGATGCAATGCAATGTATGTGCCAAGTGCGTGAGGTGTGAATTCGTGGACATAGCCATAGAGGCCGAGGGGATCCGCAAGAGATACGGGGACCACGAGGCGCTGCGCGGCGTGGACCTGTCCGTTCCGGCGGGAACCCTCCTCGGTCTGCTCGGCCCCAACGGAGCGGGCAAGACGACGACGGTGCGGGTGCTGGCCACGCTGCTGGAAGCCGACGAGGGCCGCGCGAGCGTCGCCGGGTTCGACGTACGCACGCAGCCGCGCGAGGTGCGCCGCAGGATCGGCCTCACCGGTCAGTACGCGGCCCTCGACGAAAGGCTCACCGGCCGGGAGAACCTCCAGCTCGTCGGGGTGCTCCACCGTCTGGGCCGCCGCGGGGCGAAGGCTCGCGCCGAGGTGCTGCTCGACCGGCTCGACCTGGGCCGGTTCGCCGAGCGCACGGTCAAGACGTACTCCGGTGGCACCCGGAGGCGGCTGGACCTGGCCGCCAGCCTCATCGCCGACCCCAAGGTGCTCTTCCTCGACGAACCGACCACCGGCCTCGACCCGACCAGCAGACTCATCCTCTGGGACATGATCCGCGAACAACTGGCCGACGGGGTCACGGTCCTGATGACCACCCAGTACCTCGAAGAGGCCGATCAGCTCGCCCACCGGATCGCGGTGATCGACGGCGGCCGTGTGATCGCCGACGGCACGTCGGACGAACTCAAGGCCAAGGTGGGTGGCGAACGCCTCGAGGTGACCCTGCAGGACGACGCCGCGATCCCCGCGGCCGTCACCGCCCTGCGGGAGGTCACCGCCATGGAGCCGGTCGTCGAACGGCACGGACGGATGGTTTCGGTATCCCTTCGTGACCAGCTCAAGACGGTGTCCGAGGCCGCCTCCGCCCTGGACGCCGCCCAGGTGCGGCCCATCGGGTTCGCCGTACGGCGGCCCTCGCTCGACGATGTGTTCCTCGCCCTTACCGGCGGCACCACCAGCAAGGAAGGGTAGGGCGTGGGCACCATGGAACTCGTCGGCGACGTCTCCGCACTGTTCGGCCGCCATATGCGGCATCTGGCCCGCATTCCGGAGAAGCTCCTCAGCGTGACACTGATGCCGGTCGCGTACGTGATCGTCTTCGGTGTGCTGTTCGGCAGCGCGATCTCCGTTCCGGGCAGCGACTACCGCTCGTATCTGATGGCCGGCATCTTCACCCAGATGATGCTCACCAATGTGGGCAACACCGCGCTGGGTGTCGCCGGAGACCTCGACAACGGCGTGGTCGACCGCTTCCGTTCCCTTCCCATGTCCCGGTCGGCCGTACTGATCGGGCGCACCCTCTCCGATGTGGCGCTCGCCGTCATCGCCTGTATCACGATGGCCGTCGTCGGATACCTCATCGGCTGGCGGGTGCACCAGGGCATCCCCAAGGCCATCGCCGGATTCGGCATCCTGCTGCTGCTCGGCTACGCCATGTCCTGGCTGGGCGCCCTCATCGGACTGCTGGCGCGCAGCGCCGAAGCGGTCAATTCCATCGCGTTCATGCTGGTCATGCCGCTCACCTTCCTCTCCAACGCGTTCATTCCGCTGAACGGCCTGCCGGGCTGGCTGCGGCTGCTGTGCGAGTGGAACCCGGTGAGCGCCGTGGTGGCCGCCTGCCGTGAACTCTTCGGCAACACCTCGACCGGCACCGGTAAGAGCGCCCTTCCCGTCCAGTACCCCATTCCGCTGTCCCTCGCGCTGATCGCGCTGCTGCTCGCCATCGTCGTCCCCGCCGCCGTCGGCGCCTATCGCAAGGCCGCCGCCCGCTGAGGCACCGCGGGCCCGCGCGGGCCCGCCCGGAATGCGCGTGGAGCCCTCGCGCCGGGTTCTCCGTCCCCACCGCCATTCCCGCTGCCGGCGCTGAGAATTCAGGCGTTCCCCGCTTGGTATATCGCTTGCGGATCGACATCTCGCAGCGGAAGTCATCTCACTTCCATGAGCCTGCCGAGATGTTGTTGACTTCCGAATTTGTCGCTTCGGATGAATCTTGCGCCCCAATCGATTCATCATCGATGCGCCATCGCCCGATCAGGACGGATGAACCATGACCGGTTATCAGATTGCCAGCCTGCCGCTCACGGCCGCGCAGTCCGGTATCTGGCTCGCCCAGCGCCTTCAGCCGACGAATTCCCTTTTCAACATCGCCGAATACATCGATATTCACGGCAAGATCGACCCCGCGCTCTTCGAAAGCGCGCTGCGCCGCACCGTGGCCGAGGCCGAGACACTGCGGATCCGGCTCCTGGAGGAGGACGGCAGGGCGGCGCAGGTGGTCGAGGAGCACCTCGACTGGACCCTGCCCTTCATCGACGTCAGCCACGAGGACGATCCCCGCGCGAGCGCCGAGAGCCATATGCGCGCCGAGATGCGCCGGCCGGTGGACCCCACCACCGGTCCGCTGTTCGCCTTCGCGCTGTTCAAGGCGGCGGACGACCGGTACTTCTGGTACCAGCGCTACCACCACATCGTCATGGACGGCCTCGGCCTCTCCCTGGTCGGCCGCCGCGTCGCCGAGCTCTACACCGCGCTCGCGACCGGACTGCCCTGTCCGCAGACGCCGTTCGGATCACTGGCCGAACTCCTCGGCGACGAGGCCGCGTACCGGGACTCCGACCGGTTCGCGCGCGACCGCACGTACTGGATGGCACGCTTCGCCGATCGGCCCACCGCCAGCAGCCTGGCCGACCACACCCCGGCGCTCCCCGAACGGCTGGCGCGCCGGACCGCCTTCCTCGACGAGACGACGCTGGCCGGGTTGCGCGCCACCGCACGCGAGGCGGAGGTCGCCTGGCCGGCCGTCCTCGTCGCCGCGCTCGGCGTCTATCTGCACCGGATGACCGGCAACCGTCAGGTCGTCCTCGGCCTGCCCGTGATGGCCCGGTCCGCCGGACGCGCCCGCACCATCCCCGGGATGATGTCCAACGTCCTGCCGTTCCGGCTGGACCTGCACCCCGGTACCACGGTGGCGGAGGCCGCCCGGCTGGCCTCCAGGGAACTGCGCGGCGCGCTGAAGCACCAGCGGTACCGCGCCGAGGACCTGCGCCGGGACCTCGAACTCTCCGGCGACGAGCACCGTCTCATCGGCCCGCACATCAACATCGTCATGGTCGACTACGACCTGAGCTTCGCCGGCCACCGCGGCAGCGTGCACAACCTCGGCGGCGGCCCCGTCGACGATCTGTCGCTCGTGGTGGACGGACGGGTCGCCACGGAGCCGGGCCGGACCGGAAGCGGCGAGAGCGCGGCCGGCGGGCTGCGCATCGACCTGGACGGCAATCCGGAGCTGTACGACCCCGAGCGGCTCGCCGACCACCAGCGGCGCTTCCTCGACCTCCTCGGCCACTTCGCCCACGCCGCACCCGACACCCCCATCGGCCGGATCGATCTGCTGGCCCCTCAGGAGCGCGAGCGCGTCCTGGGCGAGTGGAACGCCACCGCGCGGAAGGTGCCGGACGCCACACTCCCCGAACTGTTCGAGGCCCAGGCGGCCCGCACCCCACAGGCCCCCGCGGTGGTCTTCGAGGGCCGTACGCTGACCTACGCCGAGCTCAACGGGCGCGCCAACCGGCTCGCCCATCTGCTGATCGCACACGGCGCCGGTCCGGAGAGTCTCGTGGCCCTCGCCATGCCCCGCTCCGACGAGATGATGGTGGCGCTGCTCGCCATCCTCAAGGCCGGTGCCGCCTACCTTCCGGTGGACCCCGGCTACCCGGCCGAGCGGATCGCCTACATGCTCGACGACGCCCGACCGGCGATCGTGCTCACGGCCAACGGGGACACCGCGGTCGGCGACGGCCGCCGCGCACTGCGCCTGGACGCCCCCGAGACGGCCGCACTGCTCGCCGGCCACCCGGACCGCAACCCCGTCGACGCCGACCGCACCACCCCGCTCCGGCCACAGCACCCCGCCTATGTGATCTACACCTCGGGCTCCACCGGCCGCCCCAAGGGCGTCATGGTGGCCCAGGCCGCCGCCGTCGACCTCGCCACCTGGGCGGCCACCGACATCGGACCCCGGCAGCTGAGACAGGTGCTCGCATCGACCTCGCTCAACTTCGACGTCTCCGTCTTCGAGATGTTCGGGCCGCTGTGCTGCGGCGGGAGCATCGAAGTGGTGCGCGACCTGCTCGCACTCACCGAGCGCACGGCGGACGGCTGGTCGGGCAGCCTGATCAGCGCCGTCCCCTCGGCGTTCGCCCAGGTGCTGGCACACGGCGAGGTGAACGCCTCGGCGGAGACCGTCGTCCTGGCCGGGGAGGCCCTGTCGGCACACGCCGTCGCCGCCATCCGGCACGCCATCCCGGGCTGTCGTATCGCCAACATCTACGGCCCGACCGAGGCCACCGTCTATGCGACCGCCTGGTACGGCGATCGTGAGGCGGACCCCGGCGACCAGGCCCCGCCCATCGGCCGCCCGATCTCCAACACCCGGGTGTATGTGCTGGATGCGGCGCTCCAGCCGGTGCCCGTCGGTGTCACCGGAGAGCTCTACATCGCGGGCAAGGGCCTTGCCCGGGGGTATGTGCGGCGTCCGGGGTTGACGGCGGAGCGGTTTGTGGCGGACCCGTATCGCGGGGCGGGTGCGCGGATGTATCGCACGGGTGATGTGGTGCGGTGGCGGGCGGATGGGAATGTGGAGTACGTCGGGCGCGCCGATGAGCAGGTGAAGGTGCGTGGCTTCCGGATCGAGCTGGGGGAGATCGAGGCGGTTCTCGTCCGGCATCCGCAGGTGCGGCAGACGGCGGTGATCGTTCGCGAGGATCGCGCCGGTGTGAAGCAGCTCGTGGCGTATGTGGTGGCCGAGGGCGAACCCGATGCGGGGGAGTGGCGCGAGCATGTGGCCGCGGAGCTGCCCGAGTACATGGTTCCGGCCGCTTTCGTCACGCTGGAGCGGCTGCCGCTGACGCCCAACGGCAAGCTGGACCGCCGGGCCCTTCCGGCGCCCGACTTCGGGCCTGTGGCGGAGGGGCGGGCTCCCGCCACCGCGCGCGAGGAGGCGCTGTGTGCGGTGTTCGCGGATGTGCTGGGGCTGTCGGGTGTCGGGGCGGATGACAACTTCTTCGATCTGGGCGGGGACAGCATCGTCTCCATCCAGCTCGTCAGCCGCGCCCGCGCCGCCGGACTGGTCTTCACCCCGCGCGATGTCTTCCAACGCCCCACCGTGGCCGCGCTCGCCGCGGCCGCCACGGACGCGGACGCCACCTGGACGCCGACCCCCGACCAGGGCATCGGCGTGCTGCCGCCGACTCCCATCGTGCACTGGCTGCGGGAGCGTGGCGGGCCGGTGGACGGTTTCCATCAGTCGATGCTGGTGCGCACGCCCGCCGGGCTGACCCTGGAGCGGCTGACGGCTGGGTTGCAGGCCGTACTGGACCATCATGACGCGCTGCGGATGCGGCTGGGACGTGAGGGCGATGGCGCCTGGGAGCTGGAGACGGGGCCGCGGGGCGCGGTCGACGCGGCCGATGTGATCACACGGGTGACCGACCCGGAGGAGCTGCGCCGGGACCCGCTGGAGGACAGGCCGCTGAGCCCCGAGGCCGGTGAGATGGTCCGGGCCGTATGGCTCGACAATGGCGCGGACGCCCCCGGTCGGTTGCTGTTGGTGGCGCATCATCTGGTGGTCGACGGGGTCTCCTGGCGGATTCTGCTGCCGGATCTGGCCGCGGCGGTCGAGGGCCGGGAGCTGGAGCCGGTCGGCACCTCGCTGCGGGGCTGGGCCGAACACCTCACCGCCCTCGCCCGGCACCCCTCCCGACGGGCCGAACTGCCGCTGTGGACAGCCATGTCCGAGGGTCCGGACCCGCTGCTGGGCCGACGGGCGCTGGATCCGGCGCGGGACACCGCCGCCACCGTCCGCCACCTTCGGCTGACCTTGCCGGCGGAGCGGACGGAGCCCCTGCTGACGCGGGTGCCCGCCGCGTTCCACGGCGGTGTGAACGACGTCCTGCTGACGGCCCTGGCGCTGGCGGTGGCCGACTGGCGGCGCCGACGCGGCCACACGGAGGCCACCGGTGTGCTGGTGGACCTGGAGGGCCATGGCCGGGAGGACATCGTCGAGGGCGCCGATCTGTCCCGTACCGTCGGCTGGTTCACCAGCCTTCACCCGGTGCGCCTGGAGCCCGGAGTGGCGGACTGGGGCGAGGTCTGGGAGGGCGGACCGCAGGCCGGACGGGCCCTCAAGCGGGTCAAGGAGCAGCTGCGCGGCCTGCCCGACAACGGCATCGGCTACGGTCTGCTGCGCCACCTCAACCCCGACACCGCGCGTGAGCTGGCCGCCCTGCCGACCCCGCAGATCGGCTTCAACTACCTCGGCCGCCTCGCGACCGGCACCGACACCGACTGGGCGGTGGAGAGCGCGTCCGGCGGCGGCGACGAGGACATGCCGCTCGTCCACACCGTCGACGTCGACGCGCTCACCCTGGACACCCACGACGGTGCACAGCTGCACGCCACCTGGAGCTGGCCGGACGGGCTGCTCTCCGAGGACGACGTACGCGACCTGGCCGAGACCTGGTTCCGCGCCCTGGACACCCTCGCCACCCACGCCGAGCCACCGGGAGCAGGCGGGCGCACCCCCTCCGACCTCCCGCTGGTCACCCTCACCCAGGACGAGATCGACACCCTGGAGCGCACCTGCCCCGATCTGGAGGACGTGCTGCCGCCCTCGCCCATGCAGGAAGGGCTGCTGTTCCACGCCCTGTTCGACGAGGGCGCCGCGGACGTCTACACCGTGCAGCTCTTCCTCGCCATGGCGGGAACACTGGACGAACGGGCCCTGCGCGCCGCCGCGCGGACCCTGCTGAACCGGCACCCCAACCTCCGCTCGGGCTTCCGCCACGAACAGCTCGGCACCCCCGTCATGGTCGTCCACCACGAGGTGGAACTGCCCTGGGAGACCAGGGATCTGCGCGGTCTCGCCCCGGACGAGCAGACGGCCGAGCTCACGCGGATCGCGGAGGAGCAACTGGGCCGCGGCTTCGATCCGGCGGCGCCACCGCTGCTGCGCTTCGTCCTGCTCCGGCTCGCCGACGACCGCTGCCGTCTGCTCCTCACGTACCACCACATCCTGCTCGACGGCTGGTCGATGGCGCTGCTGGCCCAGGAGCTGTTCGCGCTGTACGCACGCGGCGGTGACGACACGGGACTGCCCCCCGCCACCCCCTACCGCGACTATCTGGCGTGGCTCGCGGACCAGGACCGGGAGACGGCCGAGGAAGCGTGGCGGCAGGCGCTCGCGGGCATCGAGGAGCCCACACTGCTCGCCCCGACGACGGGCAACGACACTCCCGCCCTGCCCCCGGAGCGGGTCACCCTCGACCTGTCGCCGGAGCTCACCACCGCGCTGACCGACCGGGCCCGGGGGCTCGGGCTGACCATGAACACCCTGGTCCAGGGCGCCTGGGCGGTGCTGCTCAGCCGGCTCACCGGAGCCGAGGACGTGGTCTTCGGCGCCACCGTCTCCGGACGGCCGGGCGAGATCGGCGGCGTCGAGTCGATGGTCGGCCTGTTCATCAACACGCTGCCCGTGCGGGTGGCGCCGGGTCCGGAGGAGAGCTGGGCCCAGCTGCTGACCCGCCTCCAGGAGCAGCAGGCGGCGCTGATGGAGCACCAGTACATCGGGCTGCACGACACCCAGCGACTGGCCGGGGTGGGGGAGCTGTTCGACACCCTCACCGTCTTCGAGAACTACCCCCTGGACCCGGACATGCTGGACAGCGCCGGCAGCGGGCTGCGGGTCACCGAAGCCGGTGCGGAAGACGCCACGCACTATCCGCTGACCCTCGTGGCGGTTCCCGGCCCGCGGCTCGCCCTGCGCCTCGGATACCGGCCGGAGCTGTTCGCCGCCGACAGCGTGCGCGCCATCGGCGCCCGCCTCAACCGGCTGCTGGAAGCCATCGCCACCGACCCCGATCGGGCGGTCGCCGACGCGGACATCCTGGACGCCGCGGAGCGCGAGCGGACGCTGGTCACCTGGAACGCCACCGAGCGCCACATCCCCTCCGTCACGCTCACCGAGCTGATCGAGGCCCAGGCGGCCCGTGCCCCGCACACCACCGCCGTGGTCTTCGAGGGCCGGACGCTGACGTACGCGGAGCTGGGCGCCCGCGCCAACCGGCTGGCGCGGCTGCTGGTCGAGCGGGGAGCGGGCCCGGAGCGGTTCGTGGCCCTCGCCCTGCCGCGCTCCCTGGACCTCATCGTCGCTCTGGTGGCCGTGCTGAAGTCGGGGGCCGCCTATGTGCCGGTCGACCCCGACTACCCGGCCGAGCGCATCCGCTACATCCTGGGGAACGCCCACCCCGCGCTGCTGCTCACCACCGCGGACATCACCGAGGCGCTGCCGCCCGACGACGACACCCCTCGGCTGCTGCTGGACACCGCGGACACCCGGGCGGAGCTGGCGGGCCACTCCGACCGCGATCTCACCGACACCGAACGGCTCGCCCCGCTGACCGGCCGCAACACCGCCTATGTCATCTACACCTCGGGTTCCACGGGCAAGCCCAAGGGCGTGCTCGTCCCGCACGAGGGGATCGTCAACCGGCTGCTGTGGACCCAGGCGCGGTACGGGCTCGACGCCTCCGACGGGGTGCTGCAGAAGACACCGTCCGGTTTCGACGTCTCGGTGTGGGAGTTCTTCTGGCCGCTCATCACCGGCGCCCGGCTCGTGGTCGCCCGGCCGGAGGGCCACAAGGACCCCGCGTATCTCGCCCGGCTGATCCGGGACGAGAGCGTCACCACGGTGCACTTCGTCCCGTCCATGCTCCAGGTCTTCCTCACCGAGCCCACCGTCGCCCACTGCACCGGTCTGCGCCGCGTCCTGTGCAGTGGCGAGGCACTCCCCGGTGAGCTGCGCGCACGGTTCTACGAGACGCTGGACGTGCCGCTGCACAATCTGTACGGGCCCACCGAGGCATCCGTGGATGTCACCTCGTGGGAGTGCTCCGCCCAGGATCCCTCCGGGCCGGTGCCGATCGGCGCCCCGGTGTGGAACACCCGGCTGTATGTGCTGGATTCACGGCTGCGGCCGGTGCCCGCCGGAGTCCCCGGTGAGCTGTATCTCGCCGGTGTGCAGCTCGCCCGGGGGTATGTGCGGCGTCCGGGGTTGACGGCGGAGCGGTTTGTGGCGGACCCGTTTCGCGGGGCGGGTGCGCGGATGTATCGCACGGGTGATGTGGTGCGGTGGCGGGTGGATGGGAATGTGGAGTACGTCGGGCGCGCCGATGAGCAGGTGAAGGTGCGTGGCTTCCGGATCGAGCTGGGGGAGATCGAGGCGGTTCTCGTCCGGCATCCGCAGGTCGGGCAGACGGCGGTGATCGCTCGTGAGGACCGCGCGGGTGTGAAGCAGCTCGTGGCGTATGTCGTCGCCGAGGGCGACCCGGATGCCGGTGAGCTGAGGAAATACCTGGGCACCGAACTGCCCGAGTACATGGTCCCGGCCGCTTTCGTCACGCTGGAGCGGCTGCCGCTGACGCCCAACGGCAAGCTGGACCGCCGGGCCCTTCCGGCGCCCGACTTCGGGCCTGTGGCGGAGGGGCGGGCTCCCGCCACCGCGCGCGAGGAGGCGCTGTGTGCGGTGTTCGCGGATGTGCTGGGGCTGTCGGGTGTCGGGGCGGATGACAACTTCTTCGATCTGGGCGGGGACAGCATCGTCTCCATCCAGCTCGTCAGCCGCGCCCGCGCCGCCGGACTGGTCTTCACCCCGCGCGATGTCTTCCAGCACCGCACGGTGGCCGCACTCGCCGCGATGGCCGGGGAGGCCCGGGCGACGGCGGTGGAGCCACCGGACCATGGCATCGGTGTGGTGCCGCTGACCCCGATCGTGCACTGGCTGCGGGAGCGCGGCGGGCCGGTGGACGGTTTCCATCAGTCGATGCTGGTCCGTACGCCCGCCGGGCTGACCCTGGAGCGGCTCACCGCCGGGTTGCAGGCGGTGCTCGATCACCATGACGCGCTGCGGATGCGGCTGGGACGTGAGGGCGATGGCGCCTGGGAGCTGGAGACGGGGCCGCGGGGCGCGGTCGACGCAGCCGATGTGATCACACGGGTGACCGACCCGGAGGAGCTGCGCCGGGACCCGCTGGAGGACAGGCCGCTGAGCCCCGAGGCCGGTGAGATGGTCCGGGCCGTATGGCTCGACAATGGCGCGGACGCCCCCGGTCGGTTGCTGTTGGTGGCGCATCATCTGGTGGTCGACGGGGTCTCCTGGCGGATTCTGCTGCCGGACCTGGCCGCGGCGGTCGAGGGCCGGGAGCTGGAGCCGGTCGGCACCTCGTTGCGGGGCTGGGCCGAACACCTCACCACCCTCGCCCGGCACCCCTCCCGAGTCGAAGAACTCGCGCTCTGGAAGCGGCAGTTCGAGGGGCCCGACACCTTGGTGGGCGCACGGGCGCTGGATCCGGTCCGGGACACCGCCGCCACCGTCCGCCACCTTCGGCTGACGCTGCCACCGGAGAGGACGGAGCCGCTGCTGACGCGGGTGCCCGCCGCGTTCCACGGCGGTGTGAACGACGTCCTGCTGACGGCCCTGGGTCTGGCGGTGGCCGACTGGCGGTGCCGCAGGGGTCACGCGGAGGCCACCGGTGTGCTGGTGGACCTGGAGGGACATGGCCGGGAGGACATCGTCGAGGGCGCCGATCTGTCCCGTACCGTCGGCTGGTTCACCAGCCTCTACCCGGTGCGTCTGAAGCCCGGGATCGAGGACTGGGCCGATCTCTGGGGCGGTGGCCGCGAGGCCGGACAGGCCCTGAAACGGGTCAAGGAGCAGTTGCGCGCCCTGCCCGACAACGGCATCGGCTACGGTCTGCTGCGCCACCTCAACCCGGACACCGCGCGCGAGCTGGCCGCCCTGCCGACCCCGCAGATCGGCTTCAACTACCTCGGCCGCCTCACCTCCGGCACCGACACCGACTGGGCGGTGGCACCGGAGGCCGACGGGCTCGGCGGCGGGGCGGACGACGCGATGCCGCTTCCGCACGCACTGGAGATCAACGCACTGACCGAGGACGGTCCGGGAGGCGCCCGCCTCGGCGTCGTATGGAGCTGGCCGGACGGGCTGCTCTCCGAGGACGACGTACGGGACCTGGCCGAGACCTGGTTCCGCGCCCTGGACGCGCTCGCCGCCCACGCCGAAGGGCCGGGAGCCGGCGGGCACACCCCCTCCGACCTGACGCTGGTCTCCCTCACCCAGGACGAGATCGACGCATTCGAAGACGAACTGGAACCGGGAACCGAGTGGGAGATGCCGAAGTGAGCAGCCAGTCGAGGGTCGAAGACATCCTGCCTCTGTCGCCCCTGCAGGAAGGGCTTCTCTTCCACGCGGTGTACGACACCGAGGCTCCCGATGTGTACACCATGCAGTTCGCGTTCGACCTGGTCGGCCGGGTGGACGTGGCCGCCCTGCGCGCCGCCGCGGCCGCCCTGCTGCGCCGCCACGCCAATCTGCGCGCCGGGTTCCGCAGACGCAAGACGGGTGAGGCCGTCCAGATCATCCACCGCGAGGTGGAGCTGCCCTGGGACGAGCGGGATGTGAGCGGTCTGGGCGAGGCGGCGCAGACCGCCGAGATCGCCCGGATCCTGGCGGAGGAGAAAGGTCGCAGGTTCGACCTCGCGAGCCCGCCGCTGGTGCGCTTCGTCGTCGTGACGCAGAGCGCCGAGCGGTTCCGGCTCATCCTGACCAACCATCACATCCTGCTCGACGGCTGGTCGATGCCGCTGCTCGCCCGGGAGCTGTTCACGCTGTACGCGCGCGGCGGTGACGACTCCGGGCTGCCCCGGGTCACCCCCTACCGCGACTATCTGGCCTGGCTGGCCAAGCGGGAGCGGGGCGCCGCCGAGGAGGCGTGGCGGCGGGCGCTGGACGGGGTCGAGGGGCCCACGCTGCTCGCCCCGACCGCGGGCGAACGGCGCGCGGCGGCCCAGCCGGAGCGGGTGATGCTGGAGCTGTCCGCCGAACTGACCTCCACCCTGGGGCAGTTCGTCCGCACCCGCAAGCTGACGCTGAACACGCTGGTGCAGGGCGCCTGGGCGGTGCTGCTCGGCCGGCTCACCGGGCGCGGGGACGTGGTCTTCGGTGCCACGGTCGCCGGTCGCCCGCCGGAGATCCCCGGCGTGGAATCCATGGTGGGGCTGTTCATCAACACCCTGCCGGTGCGCGTCGTACTGCGGCCCGACGAGCCGCTGTCCGGACTGCTCGCCCGGGTACAGGAGCAGCAGTCGGCGCTGATGGAGCACCAGCATCTGGGGCTGCACGAGGTACAGCGGCTGGCCGGGACCGGTGAGCTGTTCGACACCCTGACCGTCTTCGAGAACTACCCCCTGGACCCCGGCGGCCTGGAGCTGCCCGGCACCGGGGTGCGCATCGCGGGCGTCGACGTCAACGACGCCACGCACTACCCCCTCACCCTCGCCGTGATCCCCGGCGACCGGCTCACTCTCCGCCTGGACCACCGCTCCGACCTGCTCGACCACGACGCCGCCCAGCGGCTGGCCGACCGTCTGGTGCGGCTGCTGGAGACGGTCGTCGCCGACCCCGACCGGCCGGTGGCGGCGGTGGACATCCTGGACACCGCCGAGCGCGAGCGGGTGCTCGTCGAGTGGAACACCACCGCCCGCGACCTGCCGCGGGCCGGGCTCGGCGAGCTGTTCGAGGCCCAGGCCGCGGCGACGCCCGGGAACGACGCGGTGGTCTTCGACGGCGGGGCGCTGAGCTACGCCGAACTGGACGCCCGCGCCAACCGGCTCGCCCGGCTGCTGATCGGGCGCGGGATCGGCCCGGAGAGCATCGTCGCCCTCGCCCTGCCCCGGTCCGTGGACATGGTGGTGGCGCAGCTCGCCGTGGTGAAGGCGGGGGCCGCCTATCTTCCGGTCGACCCCGACTACCCGGCCGAACGCATCCGTTTCCTGCTCGAGGACGCCCGGCCCGAACTCCTCATCGGTGGTGGTGGCGCCGTCGCGCATAAGGGGGAGCGGCTGGACCTCGACGATCCCGCGCTGCCCGCCCGGCTCGCCGCGCTCCCGGCCACCGGCATCGTGGACGCGGACCGTACGGCCCCCTTGCGTACGGCCCATCCGGCCTATGTCATCTACACCTCCGGTTCGACGGGCACCCCCAAGGGGGTCGTGGTCTCCCACACCGGTCTGGCCTCCTTCGCCACGGCTGCCGTGGAGAACTTCGACGTCGACGCCGGGGCGCGGGTCCTGCAGTTCGCCTCGCCCAGCTTCGACGCCGCCGTGCTGGAGCTGTGCATGGCGTTGACCTCCGGCGCCGCGCTCGTCGTACCGCCGCCCGGCCCGCTGGCCGGGGAGGCCCTCGCCGAGGTGCTGGCCGGCCGGCGGGTCAGCCACGCCCTGATCCCCCCGGCCGCGCTGGCGTCTGTGCCCACGACCACGCCGCTGCCCGGTTTCCGCTCCCTGGTCGTCGGCGGTGACGCGTGCTCCGCCGAGCTGGTGGCGCGCTGGTCGTCCGGCCGCCGGATGGTCAATGCCTACGGTCCGACCGAGTCGACCGTGGCCGCCACCATGAGCGGGCCGCTGAGCGGGGGGCGGACGCCCGCGATCGGCGGCCCCGTCGTCAACACCCGGGTGTATGTGCTGGACGCGGGGCTGCGGCCGGTGCCCGTCGGCGCCCCGGGAGAGCTCTATCTCGCGGGCGAGGGACTGGCCCGCGGCTATCTGCGCCGCCCCGGGCTGACGGCGGAGCGGTTCGTCGCCAACCCCTTCGACGCCCCGGGCTCCCGGATGTACCGCACCGGCGATGTGGTGCGGTGGCGGGCCGACGGCACCCTGGACTACCTCGGGCGCGCCGACGAGCAGGTGAAGATCCGGGGCTTCCGGGTCGAGCTGGGCGAGATCGAGACCGTCCTCGTCCGCCATCCGAAGGTCGCCCAGGTCGCCGTGGTCGCCCGCGAGGAGCGCCCCGGCCTCCGGCAGCTGGTGGCCTATGCGGTCGGCGAGGCAGAGGTGGCCGAACTGCGCGACCACGTGGCCGGGGTGCTGCCCGCCCATATGGTCCCGGCGGCGTTCGTGCGCCTGGACGCGCTGCCGCTGACGCCCCACGGCAAACTGGACCGCAAGGCGCTGCCCGCCCCGGACTTCGGCTCCGTGACCACCGGGCGGGCTCCTGCCACCCCGGAGGAAGCGGCGCTGTGCGCGGTGTTCGCCGATGTGCTCGGGGTGGAGCGGGTCGGCGTGGACGACAGCTTCTTCGACCTGGGCGGCGACAGCATCGTCTCCATCCAGCTGGTCAGCCGGGCCCGCAAGGCGGGGCTGACCTTCACCCCGCGCGATGTGTTCCGGCTGCGGACCGTGGCCGCGCTCGCCGCCATGGCCACGCCGCGGGAGGAGGCGGCGGCCACCGCCGAACCGGACGACTCCGGCATCGGGGTGGTGCCGCTCACCCCGATCGCCCACTGGCTGCGGGAGCGCGGCGGGCCCGTCGACGGCTTCCACCAGTCGATGCTGATCCGCACTCCCGCCGGCCTGGACCAGGCGAAGCTGACCGCGGCGCTGCAGGCCCTCCTCGACCACCACGACGCCCTGCGGCTGCGGCTGACCCGGGCCGGTGGCATCGTGTGGAGCCTGGAGGTGGCGCCGCGCGGGGCGGTCGACGCCACCGGCGCTCTGACCCGTGTGGACGCGGCCGGGCTGCGCGGTGAGGCGCTGCGCTGTGTGGTGGCCGGACACCAGGGCACCGCGCAGGCGCGGCTGGAGCCGGAGCGGGGCGCCATGGTGCGGGCGGTGTGGTTCGACGGCGGACCGCACGAGAGCGGCAGACTGCTGCTCGTCCTGCACCACCTGGTGGTGGACGGCGTCTCGTGGCGGATCCTGCTGCCCGATCTGGCCGCCGCGGCCGAGGCCGTCATGGCGGGCGACGTACCGAGGCTGGAACCGGTGGGCACCTCGCTGCGGCGCTGGGCCGAGCAGCTCACCGCGCTCGCCCAGCACCCGGCCCTGCTGGACGAACTTCCGCTGTGGACCGCCATGCTGGAGGCCCCGGACCCGCTGCTGGGCAGCCGCGCCCTGGACGCGGCGCGGGACACCGTGGCCACCGTCCGGCACATCAGCCTCACCCTGCCGCCCGAGCGCACCGATCCCCTGCTCACCCGGGTGCCCGCCGCCTTCCACGCCGGGGTCAACGACGTCCTGCTGACCGGCCTCGCCCTGGCCGTCGCGGACTGGCGCCGGCGCCGGCACGACGACGCGGCGGCCCCGCTCCTGGTCGACCTCGAAGGCCATGGCCGCGAGGGCGTCGTCGAGGGCGCCGATCTCTCCCGTACCGTCGGCTGGTTCACCGATCTGCACCCGGTGCGGCTGGACCCGGCGGTGGCGGACTGGGCCGAGCTGTGGGCCGCCGGCCCGCAGGCCGGACGGGCGCTGAAGACCGTCAAGGAGCAGCTGCGCGCCCTGCCCGACAACGGCATGGGCTACGGTCTGCTGCGCCACCTCAACCCGCAGACCAGCCCGGCCCTGGCCCGGCTGCGCACCCCGCAGATCGGCTTCAACTACCTCGGCCGCTTCCCCGCCGCCTCCGCCGATGACGAGGGCGCCGACTGGTCCGCGGCCCCGGAGGCCGACGGCCTCGGCGGCGGCGTCGACCCGGCCATGCCCGTCCCGCACACGCTCGAGGTGGGCGCCCTCACCCGGGACCACGCGGATGGGCCGCGGCTGACCGCGACCCTGTCCTGGCCCGGCGATCTGCTGGCCGAGGAGGACGCCCGCGATCTGGCGGAGACCTGGTTCCGCGCGCTGGACGTCCTCACGGCCCACACCGAGCGGGCGGGAGCCGGCGGGCACACCCCCTCCGATCTGCCCCTGGTTCCCCTGAGCCAGGACGAGATCGACACTGTGGAGCGGGCCCGGCCCGGCGTGGCGGAACTGCTGCCGCTGTCCGCCCTGCAGAAGGGGCTGCTCTTCCACGCCGTCTACGACGAGCGGGCGCGCGACGTCTACACCGTGCAACTGCTGCTGGATGTGACCGGGCCGCTGGACGCCCGGGGGCTGCGCCGCGCCGCCCACGCACTGCTGGAGCGCCACGCCAACCTGCGCGCCGGTTTCTGGCACGAGGGGCTGCGCACCCCGGTGCAGTTCGTGCCCCGGGCGGACGAGACCGAGCTGCCCTGGTACGAGTTCGACCTCTCCGGTGTCCCGGCCGACGGGCAAGACGGCGAACTGGAGCGCCTGCTCGCCGAGGACCGGGCCCGCCGCTTCGACCTGACCGCGCCGCCGCTGCTGCGCATCACCGTGATCCGGCTCGACGGCGATCGCCACCGGCTGGTGCTGACCAACCACCACATCCTGCTGGACGGCTGGTCCACCCCGCTGCTCGCCCAGGAGCTGTTCACGCTCTACGCCTCCGGGGGAAGCGATGCCACGCTGCCCCGGGTCACCCCCTACCGCGACTATCTGGCCTGGCTCGCCGGCCAGGACGGCGGCGCCGCCGAGAAGGCATGGCAGCAGGCTCTGGAGGGCGCCGAGCCGACCCTCCTCGCCCCCGTGGACCCCGGCCGCGAGGCGGCGGTACCGCGGACGGTCGCCGTAGAGCTGTCCGCCGAGCTGACCGCCGCCCTCACCGAGCGGGCGCGGGGTCTCGGGCTCACGCTGAACACGCTGGTGCAGGGCGCCTGGGCGGTGCTGCTCGGCCGGCTCACCGGGCGCGGGGACGTGGTCTTCGGCGCCACGGTCTCCGGCCGTCCGCCGGAGATCGCCGGTATCGAGACGATGGTGGGCCTGTTCATCAACACCCTGCCGGTGCGGGTGGCCCTGCGGCCCGACGAGCCGCTGTCCGGGCTGCTGGCCCGGGTACAGGAGCAGCAGTCGCTGCTGACCGACCACCAGTACCTCGGGCTCACGGACATCCAGAACATCGCCGGCACCGGTGAACTCTTCGACACGCTCACCGTGTTCGAGAACTACCCGCTCGACCCGGCGGCGCTGGAGCTGCCCGGCACCGGGCTCGGCGTCCTGGGCATCGACGGCCGGGACGCCACCCACTATCCGCTGACCCTCGTCGCCATCCCCGGACTCCCCGGCCAGGGGCTCCAGTTGCGGCTCAACCACCGGCCGGACGTGCTGGACCCGGCGGCCGTGGCGGAGCTGGCCGACCGGCTGCTCCGGCTGCTGGAGCTCATCGCCGCGGACCCGGAGCGCCCGGTCGGGCGGATCGATGTGCTCGGCCCCGACGAGCGCGCCCGGCTGCTGGCGCTGGGGACCGGGGACACCGGCCCCCGGCCCGCCGCGTACGGGTCCATCCAGCGGCGGTTCGCCGACCAGCTGGCCCGTACCCCGGACGCGGTCGCGGTGAGCGACGCCGACGGGCAGGAGGTCACCTACCGGGAGCTCGACGCCCGCGCCAACCGGCTGGCGCACCGGCTGATCGCCATGGGGGTGCGCCCGGAGAGCCCGGTCGCGGTGATGCAGAAACGTTCCGTCGAGTTGGTGGTCTCGATCCTCGCGGTGCTGAAGGCCGGTGGCGCGTATGTGCCCCTGGACTCGCGCTATCCGCGGGCCCGGCTGAGCCTGATCGTCGAACAGACCGCCGCCGGTGTGCTGCTCACCGACCGCGACCTGAGCGAGGCCGCCCGCGCCTTCCCGCACCGGGCCCGGCCGCTGGTCGTCGACGACCCCGCCCTCGACGGTGCGGCGCCGCTGGACGGCGAGCCGGACACCGACCCCGGTATCGACGGACACCATGAGCAGCTCGCCTATGTGATGTACACCTCGGGCTCGACCGGCACCCCCAAGGGCGTCGCCGTCACCCACCACGATGTGCTCGCCCTCGCCTTCGACGGCGCCTGGGACAGCGGCCACCACACCCGGGTGCTGCTGCACTCGCCCCAGGCGTTCGACGCCTCCACCTACGAACTGTGGGTGCCGCTGCTGCGCGGCGGCCACATCGTGGTGGCGCCCCCCGGGGAACTCGACGTCCAGGACCTGGCCCGGGTCATCGCGGAGCGCAAGGTCACCGGAGTGTGGCTGACCGCCGGTCTCTTCCGGATCCTCGCCGAGGAGCGGCCCGCATGCTTCGCGGACGTATCCGAGGTGTGGTCCGGTGGCGACGTCGTCCCGGCGCCCATGGTGCGCAGAGTGCTGGCCACCTGCCCCGAGCTGGTCGTCGGCGACGGCTACGGCCCGACCGAGACCACCACGTTCGCCGCCTACCACCGGATGCGGGCGCGGGACACCGTCCCCGACACCGTGCCCATCGGCGGGCCGCTGGACCGGATGCGGCTCTACGTCCTCGACGACAACCTGGCCCTCACCCCGCACGGAGTCGCCGGCGAGCTGTACATCGCCGGCGCCGGACTCGCCCGCGGCTACCTGGACCGCCCCGGCCTCACCGCCGAGCGCTTCGTCGCCGACCCCTTCGGCCCCGCCGGGGCGCGGATGTACCGCAGCGGCGACCTGGTCCGCTGGACCGACGGCGGCCTGCTGGAATTCGTGGGCCGCGCCGACGAACAGGTCAAGGTGCGCGGCTTCCGCATCGAACTCGGCGAGATCGAGGCCGTCGTGGCCCGCTTCCCCGGCCTCGCCCAGGTCGCGGTGATCGTCCGCGAGGACCGGCCCGGTGACAAGCGCCTGGTCGCCTACGCCGTCCCGGCCGGCGGACACCCCGCCCCGGACCTGGCCGCACTGCGCCACCACACCGCGGCCGCCCTGCCCGCCTACATGGTCCCGGCCGCCTTCGTCGCCCTGGAGACCCTGCCCGTCACCACCAACGGCAAGGTCGACCGCCGGGCCCTGCCCGCCCCCGACTACGGCGCCGCCGCCACCCGCCGGGCCCCGCGCACCCCCGAGGAGCGCACCCTCTGCGAGATCTTCGCCGAGGTGCTGGGGCTGGCCGAAGTCGGCATCGACGACAGCTTCTTCGACCTCGGCGGCCACTCCCTGCTGGCCACCCGCCTGGTCAGCCGGGTGCGCTCCGGATTCGGCGTGGAGCTGGCGGTGCGCAGCCTGTTCGAGGCCCCCACCCCGGCCCGGCTCATGGCGGCCGTCGCCGGAGCCGCCCGCGCCCGCACCCCGCTGCGGCCCGCCGAGCGGCCCGAGCTCATCCCCATGTCGTACGGCCAGCACCGGCTGTGGTTCCTCAACCGGCTGGAAGGCGCCGCCTCCCCGTACAAGATCCCGATCGCGCTGCGGCTGAGCGGACACCTCGACCGTGAGGCCCTGCGAGCGGCGCTGGGCGATGTGGTGGACCGGCACGAGGCGCTGCGCACCGTCTTCCGCGAGACCGGCGGCACCCCGCACCAGGTGGTGCTCGGCACCCGCGCCGCCACCCCCGTCCTCACCACGGAAACCGTCACCGAGGAGGAGCTGCCCGAGGCGCTGCTCCGGGCGGTCGCGCCCGGCTTCGACCTCGCCGTCGACCCGCCCCTGCGGGCTACCCTGTACACACTCGCCCCCGACCGCCACGTCCTGCTGCTGGTCCTGCACCACATCGCCGGTGACGGCTGGTCGATGGGCCCGCTCGCCCGCGACTTCTCCCTGGCCTACACCGCCCGGCTGGGCGGCGAGGCGCCCCAGCAGGACCCGCTGCCCGTGAGCTACGCCGACTACAGCATCTGGCAGCGGCAGGTCATGGGCGGCGAGGACGACCCGGACAGCCCCATCTCCCGGCAGCTCGCCTTCTGGACCGACGCCCTGGCCGGGCTCCCCGACGAACTGGAGCTGCCGGCCGACCGCTCCCGGCCCGCCGTCGCCACCTACCGGGGCGGAACCCTGATGTTCCGGCTGGAACCGGAGCTCCACCACGGGCTGCTCGGCCTCGTACGCGACAACGAGGCGAGCCTGTTCATGGTGGTCCAGGCCGGGCTCGCGGCGCTGCTGACCCGGCTGGGGGCGGGCACCGACATCCCGCTGGGCAGCCCGATCGCGGGCCGCACCGACGAGGCGCTGGACGAGCTCGTGGGCTTCTTCGTCAACACCCTGGTGCTGCGCACGGACACCTCGGGCAACCCGACCTTCCGGGAGCTGCTGGCCCGTGTCCGGGACACCGATCTGGCCGCCTACGCCCACCAGGACACCCCCTTCGAGCGGCTGGTCGAGGTGCTCAACCCGGCCCGCTCGATGGCGCGCAACCCGCTGTTCCAGGTGATGCTGGTGCTCCAGAACAACGTCCAGGCCGAGCTGCGGCTGCCCGGACTGGACGTCACCGTGGAGACCGCGGGCGCCCACGCCGCCCAGTTCGACCTGTCCTTCGACCTCACCGAGCGCTACGCCGAGGACGGCGCGCCGCGGGGGCTGGACGGCCGGTTCGACTACAGCACCGACCTGTTCGACCACCCCACCGCACAGCGGCTGCTCGGCTGCTTCGTACGGTTCCTCCAGGCCGCCGTCGCCGAGCCCGACCGCCCGGTGGGCGACCTGGACATCATCGAACCGGGGGAGCGGCGGCAACTGCTGCTCGACTGGAACCGCACCGAGCGCGACACCGGTATCACGGGGGTCGTGGAACGGGTCCGGGAGATCGCCGTCCGCCGCCCGGAGGCCACGGCCCTCACCGACGACCACCGAAGCGTCGACTACGCCACCCTGGTGGCCCGCGCGAGCGCCCTCTCCCGCAGGCTGCTGGCGAGCGGCGCGGACGCCGGTTCGGTCGTCGCGATCCTCTCCGACCGCACCGTCCAGGTGCCCACGGCCGTCCTCGCCGTCCTCGGCATCGGCGCCGCCTATGTGCCGCTCGACCCGCGCGCCCCGCACCGGCGCAGCGCCGGAATGCTCGCCGACAGCGGCGCCCGCCGGCTGCTGGCCGCGCCCGAACACCTGCAGCGGGCAAAGGAGTTGGCCGATTCGGCCGAGATCCCCGTCGAGGTGCTGACGCTGGACGACGCGGCCGATGACGCCGACGCGCTGCTGCCCGTCGCCGGTGGCCCCGGCCACCTCGCCTACGTGATCTTCACCTCCGGTTCCACCGGCCGCCCCAAGGGCGCGATGGTGCACCGGCGCGGCATGGTCAACCACCTCCTCGCCAAGATCGAGGACCTGGGGATGACGGACACCGACAGCGTGGTGGCCAACGCCCCGCTGACGTTCGACATCTCGGTGTGGCAGATGCTGTCCGGCCTCGTCACCGGCGGCCGGGTGCGGCTGGTCGGCGAGGACACCGCGCTGGACCCGCAGGCGCTGTTCACCCGGGTCGCCGAGGAGCGGATCACCGTCCTCGAGGTCGTCCCCTCCCTGCTGCGCACCGCCCTGGACGCCTGGGAGTCCGGCGCCGACCCCGTCGAACTGCCGGAGCTGCGCTGGCTGATGGTGACCGGTGAGGCCCTCCCGCCGGACCTGTGCGAGCGCTGGTTCGCCCGCCATCCGCACATTCCGCTGGTCAACGCCTACGGCCCGACCGAGTGTTCGGACGATGTGACCCACGCCGTCATCGACGCCACCACCCCGCTCGGCGGCGTCCGGGTGCCGATCGGCGCCACCATCCGCAACACCCGGCTCTACGTCCTGGACACCCGGCTCCAGCCGGTCCCGGTCGGCGTCCCCGGCGAGCTGTACGTGGGCGGCACCGGCGTCGGATACGGCTACGTCGGCGACCCCCGGCGCACCGCGGTCACCTTCGTGGCCGACCCGTTCGCGGACGAGCCCGGCAGCCGGTTGTACCGCACCGGCGACCGGGTGCGACGGCTGCCCGACGGCCAGCTGGAGTTCCTCGGCAGGCTCGACCACCAGGTCAAGATCCGCGGACAGCGCATCGAACTGGGCGAGGTGGAGGCCGCGCTGCGCGCGATCCCCGCGGTGACCGACGCGGTCGTCACGGTCGGCACCGATCCCGCGGGGCAGAGCCGCCTCGTCGGCCATATCGTCGGCGCGGTCGACCCCCGGCAGGTGCGCTCCGAGCTCGCCGGGGCGCTGCCGGAGGCGATGGTGCCCGCGGTGCTGATGGCCATGGACGCCCTGCCGCTCACCCCCAACGGCAAGGTGGACCGCAAGGCACTGCCCGCCCCCGACTTCGGGGCGTCGGCCACCGGATCCGGGCGGCCCCCGCGCACCCCGCAGGAAGAGCTGCTGTGCGAGGTGTTCGCCGAGGTGCTCGGCCTGCCCCGGGTCGGCCCCGACGACGACTTCTTCGACCTGGGCGGCCACTCGCTGCTCGCCACCCGCCTGGTGAACCGGATCCGGTCCGCCTTCGGGGTCGAGCTCCAGGTCAGGACGGTGTTCGAGATGCCCACCGTGGCCCGGCTCGCCACGTCCCTGACGCTGGGCACAGGAGGCAGGGCACCGCTGGTCCCGGCCGAGCGGACCGGGCGGATCCCGCTGTCGTACGCCCAGCGCCGGCTGTGGTTCCTCAACCGGTTCGACGGCGACAGCGGCGCCTACAACGTGCCGCTGGCGCTGCGCCTGACCGGTGACCTGGACCGCGAGGCGCTGCGCGCGGCCCTCGGCGATGTGGTGGCCCGGCACGAGAGCCTGCGCACCGTCTTCCCCGAGACCACCGGGCCGGACGCGGACGGCGCCGCCCACCAGCGAATAGTGGACGCCGAGACGGCCCGGCCCGCGCTCCCGGTCACCGACACCGACGAGGCGTCCCTGCCCGGCCGGCTGGCCGCCGAGGCCGCCACCGGATTCGACCTCACCCGCGAACTCCCGCTGCGCACACGGCTGTTCGCGCTTACCCCCAACAGCCATGTGCTGCTGCTGGTGATGCACCACATCGCCAGCGACGGGGCCTCCGCGGCGCCGCTCGCCCGCGACCTGGCCGCCGCCTACGAGGCCCGGCTGGCCGGCGAGGCGCCCCGATGGACACCGCTGCGGGTGGGCTATGCCGACTACAGCCTCTGGCAGCGCGAGGTGCTCGGCGACGAGAGCGACCCCGAGACCCCCATCTCCCGGCAGCTCGCCTTCTGGACCGACGCCCTGGCCGGACTCCCCGACCAGCTCGAGCTGCCCACCGACCGCCCCCGCCCCGCGGTCGCCACCGGAGCGGGCGGCACCGTCCCCGTACGGATCGGCCCCGAGCTGCACCGGCGGCTGGCCGGACTCGCCCGCGAGAACCGGGCCAGCGCCTTCATGGTGGTCCAGGCCGGGCTGGCCGCCCTGCTGACCCGGCTGGGGGCGGGCACCGACATCCCGCTGGGCAGCCCGATCGCGGGCCGCACCGACGAGGCGCTGGACGATCTGGTCGGGTTCTTCGTCAACACCCTGGTGCTGCGCACGGACACCTCGGGCAACCCGACCTTCCGGGAGCTGCTGGCCCGCGTACGGGACACCGACCTGGCCGCCTACGCCCACCAGGACATGCCGTTCGAACGGCTGGTGGAGGTGCTCAACCCGGCCCGCTCGCTCTCCCGCCACCCGCTCTTCCAGATCGCCCTGGCCTTCCAGAACCCCACCGTGGTCGGCCAGGAGGTCACCGGCCTCACCGTGGCCGCGGAACCGCTCGGCAACGCCGGTGCCAAATTCGACCTGTCGATCAGCCTCGGCGACCGGCGCGACGACGACGGTGGCCACCAGGGCATCGAGGGCCATGTCGTCTACAGTGCGGACCTGTTCGACGCGGACACCGTCACCGCCCTCGTGGCCCGGCTGATCCGGCTGCTGGAGGCGGCCGTCGCCGACCCGGACCAGAGAATCGGCCGGATCGCGCTGCTCGACCCGGTCGAGCGGACCCGGATGGTGGTCACCTGGAACGACACCGCCACCGACGTCCCCGAGGTGACCCAGCCCGAGTTGTTCCAGGCCCAGGTGGCCCGCACCCCGGACGCCCCGGCGCTGGTCTTCGGAACCGAGGAGCTGTCGTACGCCGAGCTCAACGCCCGCGCCAACCGGCTGGCCCGCCTGCTCATCGACCGCGGTGTGGGCCCGGAGCGGTTCGTCGCCGTCGCCCTTCCCCGCTCGGCACATCTGGTGGTGGCCCTGCTCGCGGTGCTCAAGGCCGGCGGCGCCTATGTGCCGGTGGACCCGGCCTACCCCGCCGAGCGGATCGGGTTCATGCTCTCCGACACCGCCCCGGCGCTGCTGCTCACCGACGCCGACACCGCCGCCACGCTGCCGCGGGACAGCGAGAACATCCCGCGCCTCCTCCTGGACGACCCCGCGACCGGCGCACACCTCGCCCGCTTCGACACCACCGACCCCGGCGACGGCGACCGGCTCGCGCCGCTGCGGCTGGCCAACCCCGCCTATGTCATCTACACCTCGGGCTCGACCGGACGGCCCAAGGGCGTCGTCATCCAGCACACCTCGCTCACCGACTACCTGGTCTTCGCCGGGGGCGACTACGACGGGGTGCGCGGCACCGCGCTGCTGCACTCCTCGATCTCCTTCGACCTGTCGGTGACCGCCACCCATGTGCCGCTCACCGTGGGCGGCACCGTCCAGGTCGTCAGCGACCTCCAGGACCCGGACCCCGGGACCGCCGAGGCGCTGCGCGCCCGCCCGTGCACCTTCCTCAAGGCCACGCCCAGCCATCTGCCGGTCCTCAGCACACTGCCCGAGGAATTCGCGCCCACCGCCGAACTGCTCCTCGGCGGGGAGCTGCTGCCGGGCGAGCGGGTCGGCGCCTGGCGCGCGGACCACCCCGGCACCACCGTCCTCAACATGTACGGGCCCACCGAGACCACGGTCAACTGCAGCCAGTACCGCATCGCTCCGGACACACCGATCCCGCCGGGACCGCTGCCCATCGGCGGTCCGATGCCCAACACCCGGTTCCACGTGCTCGACGACCACATCGAGCTGGTGCCGCCGGGCGCGGCCGGAGAACTGTACGTGGCGGGCGACTGCCTGGCCCGCGGCTATCTGGGCCGCCCCGATATGACGGCCGCCCGGTTCGTCCCCGACCCGTTCGGCGCCCCCGGCTCCCGGATGTACCGCACCGGGGACGTGGTGCGCTGGAACCCGGACGGCACGCTGTCCTTCCTGCGCCGGGTGGACGACCAGGTCAAGCTGCGCGGCTTCCGGATCGAGCTCGGCGAGGTCGAGGCCGTGGTCGACCGCCATCCCGCCGTCGCCAGGTCCGCGGTGATCGTGCGCGAGGACCGCCCCGGCGACCAGCGCCTGGTCGCCTATGTGGTGCCCGAGCCCGGCGCCGCGCTCCCGGCCCCGGCCGAACTGCGCCGCCACGCCGCCGCGGACCTCCCCGAGTACATGGTCCCGAACGCCTTCGTCCCGCTGGACGTACTGCCGCTGACCCCCAACCGCAAACTGGACCGCCGGGCCCTGCCCGCGCCCGAGTCCTCAGCGGTGTCCGGCGGCCGGGCGCCCCGCACCCGCCAGGAGCGGCTGCTGTGCGAGCTGTTCGCCGAGGTCCTCGGGATGGACCGGGTCTCCGTCGACGACGGCTTCTTCGACCTCGGCGGCCACTCCCTGCTCGCCACCCGGCTCATCGGCCGGGTGCGCGCCACCTTCGGGGTGGACATCGCCATCCGCACCCTCTTCGAGGCACCCACCGTGGCGGAGCTGACCGAGCGGCTCGGCACCGGGGAGGACGACGGCCAGGGCGCCTTTGACGTCCTGCTGCCGCTGCGCCGCAAGGGCGGCCGCCCGCCGCTGTTCTGCGTCCACCCGGCCAGTGGCTTCAGCTGGTCCTACGCCGGGCTGATGCGCCACCTCGGCCCCGACTACCCGATCTACGGCGTGCAGTCGCGTGGCATCGCCGAACCCGGTGAACTGCCCACCGGCGTCCAGGAGATCGCCGCCGACTACCTGAAGCAGGTGCGCACCGTCCAGCCCACCGGCCCCTATCTGCTGCTCGGCTGGTCCTTCGGCGGACTCGTGGCGCACGCCATGGCCGAACAGCTCCAGCGCGCCGGTGAGCGGGTCGCCCTGCTGGCCATGCTCGACTCCTTCCCCCGGCTCCCCGCGAGCCACGGCGGCACCGCGCGGGCCGGGGAGGAGGACGCCGTCCTGTCCCAGCGGGAGTTCCTCGGCGGAATGCTCGACCTGGCCGGCTACGAACGGGCCGACTGGGACGGGGAGCCGCTGGAGTACGGCCGGGTCGCGGAGATCCTCCGCGGCCAGGGCGGCATCCTCGGCAGCCTGGAGGAGCGGCACGTGGCGGCCCTGTACGAGGTGTTCGAGAACAATTCACGGCTCGCACGGGGTCATGTACCCGGTACCTACGTGGGTGACCTTCTCTTCTTCGAGGCGACGCTCGGCAAACCGGGGGACGCCCCCGGGCCCGAGGTGTGGACGCCCTTCCTGGAGGGCTCCATCGAACGCCACCCCGTCGAGTCCACCCACGACGACATGACCCAGCCGGAACCGCTCGCCGGGATCGGCCGGATCCTCGCCACCCGGCTCCGCGACTTCACCTGAGCCCCCTCCACAGCCCCCTCCACGGACCTGTCCACGGAAGAGAGACGAGACGCGAGATGAGCAACCCCTTCGACGACGCGGACGCCATGTATCTGGTGCTGGTCAACGACGAGGGCCAGTACTCCCTGTGGCCGGTCTTCGCCGAGGTCCCGGCCGGCTGGACCGGCGTCCACGGCCCCGACGGGCGCCAGGCCTGCCTGGATCACATCAACGAGAACTGGACCGACATGCGTCCCAAGAGCCTCGTCGAGGCCATGGACGCGGCCGCCTCCTGACGGCACGGCCCACGAACCGCCCCCTCGCACCACAAGAACACCCACCCGAGAAACACACCCAAGAAACACACCGAGAAATACACACGAAGGAGCACACCATGTCCGAAGCGCGTGAGCAGCACCTGGACGAGCTGCGCGAGATCGTCGCCGAGGTGCTCGAGGTCGAGCCCGAGGAGATCACCGAGACCGGTTCTTTCGTGGAGGAGCACGAGGCGGACTCGCTGCGGGCGATCGAGATCCTCGCCCGGATCGAGAAGAAGTACAAGATCGACATCCCGCAGTCCGAGCTGCCGCAGATGGAGAACCTCAAGGCGGTCTACGACGTCGTGGCCAACCAGGCCGGCTGGCAGGACTGACCCCTTCGCACACCACGGCGACGACGACGTCACGAGGGAAGAGAGCGGATCACCGACATGAATGCTCCAGCAGCCCGGGACACCGGGGGACGGCAGATGGCCTGGGCCGGATACACGGCCGCGGTACTGGCCATCGTCTTCGGCCTGTTCAGCTTCTACTGGGCCGCCGGAGGCACCTTCGGCATCGACACCCTGGGCGGCGCGATCCAGCGGATGGCGGAACGCCGGGACTCCGGCTTCCTCGCGGTCGTCTGGATCACCGGCGCGCTCAAGGTCGCGGGCGGTCTCTTCTCGTTGTCGCTCGTCCGGCCGTGGGGCCGCGTCGTCCCCCGCCCGCTGATGCTTCTCGCGGGCTGGGGCGGCGCGGCACTGCTGACCGTCTACGGCGCCCTGCAGGTCGGCAGCCTGCTGCTGGTGGCGTTCGGCGTGCTCACCCCGTCCGACCCCGTCGAGTGGAAGCCGCTGCTGTGGCGCCTGTTCGTCTGGGACATGTCGTTCCTGGTGTGGGGAATCCTGCTCTTCCTCGCCACCCGGACCTATGTCATGAACCATCCGCGGCGCCCGGAAAGGCGCGGAGGAAATTGATGTACGACAGCGCGCAGGACCTGGTCTTCGACCATGTCTTCCTGCGGATCGATGGACTCGTCCCCGATATCCGGCTCCTGCTCAAGATCGAGGGTTTCAATCCGGCCGGTTCGATCAAACTGAAGACCGCCATCGGACTCGTCGAGGACGCCGAGCGGTGGAATCTGCTCAGACCCGGCGGCCACATCATCGAATCGTCCTCGGGCAACCTGGGAGTGGCGCTCGCCTCCGTGTGCGCCGCCAGGGGATACCGCTTCACCTGCGTCACCGACCCCAACACCTCACCCCAGAACGCGGCCCTGATCCGGGCCTTCGGGGCGACGCTGGTGGTGGTCGACAAGAAGGACGCCAACGGCGGCTATCTCCAGTCGAGGATCGACCACATCCACGACCGGCTGCGGGAGGACCCCTCCCTGTTCTGGCCGAACCAGTACGCGAACGAGGCCAACCCCCGGATCCACCGGGAGCGCACCGCCGCCGCCATCCTCGAGGAGGTCCCCGAGGTCGACCACCTGTTCATCGGCGCCGGCACCACCGGCACCCTGATGGGCTGCGCGGCCTACTTCCACGAACGCTCCCCGCACACCCGGATCGTCGCGGTGGACACCGCGGGATCCGTCACCTTCGGCTTCCCGCCCGGCAAGCGGCATCTCCCCGGGCTGGGCACCAGCCGCAAGCCCGAACTGTGCGACCCCCGGCTCGTCGACGACATCGTCATCGTCCCCGAGGCCGAGGCGATCCGCATGTGCCGCACCATCGCCAGAAGCCGGGGCATCGCCATCGGCGGCTCCACCGGCTCGGTCCTGGCGGCCGTGGCGCGCAGGGGCCCATCGCTGCCGCCCGGATCCACCGTCGTGGCCATCGCTCCCGACACCGGGGACCGCTATCTCAACACCATCTACAACGACGCCTGGGTCGAGGAACGCTTCGGACACCAGGCCCTGGCCCCGGCGGGCGCGGACGACCATCCGGACGCCGACGGCTCACTGCTCCTGAAAGGCTGACATGTTCGACTTCCATGTCGTCAGCGGCAAAACCGCCCGCCGTGTGATCGGCCGCTCCCGGTCGAAGATCGTTGACCAGGTACGGGACACCTACCTCACCCATGACCTGGGTGACTCGGTCAATCCCAACAGCTACTTCCTGCGCTTCCCCGACAAGCCCGACAGCCGCATCATCGCCCTGCCCGCCTATCTGGGCGGTGGGCACTCGGTCGCCGGCATCAAGTGGATCGCCAGCTTCCCCGCCAATATCGAGCGCTCGGTGCCGCGCGCCTCGGCGGTCCTGCTGCTCAACGACTACGAGACCGGCTATCCGTTCGCCTGCCTCGAAGCCGCCCAGATCAGCGCCGCCCGCACCGCGGCCTCCGCCGTGCTCGCCGCCGAGACGCTGCACGGATCCCGGACCGCCCGGCGGCTCCTGGTGATCGGCGCGGGCATCATCGCCCGCAACATCCTGGAGTTCTTCACCGACCGCGACTGGCAGCTCGACGAGGTGCTGGTGCACGACCGGGACCCGCGCTACGCCGAATCGCTCACCGAGCATGTCTCCGGCGTCCTCGGCCACCGTGCGAGCGTCGCCCCCGACCGGGACAAGGCCATCGCCGAGGCCGATCTGGTGGTGCTCGCCACCACGGCAGGAGAGCCCTACATCACCCGGCCGGGCACCTTCGCCCCCGGTCAGATCGTCCTCAACATCTCCCTGCGGGACATCGGCCCGGAGATCGTGGTGGGCGCCTGCAACATCCTGGACGACATCGACCACTGCCTCACGGCCAACACCTCGCCGCATCTGGCCGAGCAGAAGTTCGGCCACCGGGATTTCATCAACGGCACCCTCGCGGATGTGATCCGTGGCCGCCGGAAGGTGGCTGCCGACCGGCCCGTCATCTTCTCGCCCTTCGGCCTCGGCGTGCTCGACCTCGCCGTCGGCGCGTTCGTGCACCGGGCCGCCCTCGAGGCGAACGAGGCCACCGCCATCGAAGGATTCTTCGGCGAGACCACCCGCTGGTGATCGCCACCGGCCGGTGAGCACCACCGGCTCGTGACCCGCCCTTCTCTCACCACCCACCGGCCCCTGTCCGGGCCCGAAGCATGAGGTAATTCCCATGTCCACACAACGCCGTGCCCTTGTCACCGGGGGATCGCGCGGTATCGGCGCGAGCGTCGCCCTCCGCCTCGCCCAGGACGGAATGGACGTCGCGTTCTGCTACCGCAGCGAGAAGGAGCGCGCCGAGGAGACCGCCGAGCGGATCCGTGAGCTGGGGGTGCGCTGCTTCCACGCGCCCTGTGACGTCGCGGACCTGGAGGCCGTGCAGTCCTTCATCAAGGAGGCGGAGGCCGACCTCGGCCCCATCGACACCCTCGTCAACTCGGCCGGCATCGTCCGCGACAACCCCCTCGTGCTGATGCCGGTGGAGGACTGGAACGCCGTCATCGACGCCAGCCTGACCGGTGTCTTCAACTTCTGCCGGTCGATGGCGTTCGGCTTCATGAAGCGCAAGCGGGGCGTCATCGTCAACGTCTCCTCGGTGGCCGGGGTCTACGGCAACAAGGCGCAGACGAACTACTCCGCCGCCAAGGCCGGTATCAACGGCATGAGCAAGGCGCTGGCCAAGGAGCTCGCCCCCTACGGCCTGCGGGTCAACGTCGTCGCCCCCGGCTTCATCGAGACCGACATGACCGCGGACCTCACCGACAAGGTGCGCGCCCAGGCGATGGAGCTGGTCCCCATGCGCCGCTTCGGCACCCCCGAGGACGTGGCCGAACTGGTGTCGTTCCTGGTGTCCGACCGGGCCGGCTACATCACCGGGCAGATCCTCCAGGTCGACGGGGGCATCGTCCTGTGAGCCGCCGGTTCGCCGCCCCGCTCACCGCGGTCGACACGGTGGACATCGCGGACACCCCGGGCGGCGCACGCGTGGAGGCGGTCAAGCGGATCGCCGGCGAGGACCCGTATCTCGTCGGCCACTACCCGGACTTCACCATCTACCCGGGCGTGTTCACCCTCGAATCCGTCCACCAGGCCATCCGCCACTGGGCCACCGAACGGCACGGCCCGGGGGCCGTCGCCGAACTGGCCACCATCACCTCGATCAGCTTCGCGGCCCCGCTCGTGCCCGGGGACACCCTGCGCATCGGCTGCGATCTGACCGAACACGACGACACCCCCGCGACGGTGCGGGCCAAGGTCCGCTGCCACCGCGGCGACGGCGCCCTGTCCGCCCGGATGACCCTCGAACTGCGCATCGACCGGAGGGACGGCGATGATCACGCTTGAACACGCCGACATCCGGCGCATCCTGCCGCACCGCCACCCCGTCCTGCTCGTGGACCGCGTCCTGGACCTCGAACCGGGCTCGCGCATCACCGCCACCAAGACCGTGTCCGGCAGCGAACCCTGCTACGCCGGGCTGGACGAGGACCTCCCCACGTCCGCCTACGCCTATCCGGCCTCCCTGCTCGTCGAGTCGTTCGGCCAGACCGGCGCCGTGCTGTGGCTGTACTCCGCCGCCACCGCGGGGGAGCGGCGCGAGGGCACCCTCATCTTCGGCTCCGCCCGCGAGGTGACGATCACCGGCAGCGCCTACCCCGGCGATGTGCTGCGCCACACCGTCGAGATCGACCAGCTCATCGGCGACAACGCGTTCATGCGCGGCGAGACCTGGGTGGGCGAGCGCCGCATCGCCACCCTCGGCTCGGTCCTCGCCGTCGTCCGCGAGGGGATCGCCGCCGGCACCGGCTCATGACCCTCCGCACGCCCCAAATCCCGTCCCCGGCTTTTGCCGGCCACCCCCGTCCCCCTGCCGAATTCAGGAGAATTCCCATGTCCGAAGCGCGTGAGAAGCATCTGGACGAGCTGCGCGAGATCGTCGCCGAGGTGCTCGAGGTCGAGCCGGAGGAGATCACCGAGACCGGTTCCTTCGTGGAGGAGCACGAGGCGGACTCGCTCCGGGCGATCGAGATCCTCGCCCGCATCGAGAAGAAGTACAAGATCGACATTCCGCAGTCCGAGCTGCCGCAGATGGAGAACCTCAAGGCGGTCTACGACGTCGTGGCCGCGCAGTCCGGCTGGCAGGACTGATCACCGATGAACCGACGAGTGGTCATCACCGGGCTCGGTCCGGTCTCCAGCATCGGCACCGGTGTCACGGCGTTCGGCCGGGCCCTGCGGGCCGGCACCAGTGGCATCTCCGCCATCTCCAGCTTCGACTCCTCCGGCTTCCCGCACTACATGGCCGGTGAGGTCCCCGACTTCGACCCCAAGGCGCTGCTGCGCACCCTCTCCACCTCCGAATGGGGCCGCACCAGCCTGTTCGCGGCCGCGGCCGCGCGGCTGGCCGTCGAGGATGCCGGAATCGACGAGAAGGTGCTCGCGGGCGCCGCCGCAGGCTCCAGCATCGGCACCACCAGCGGAGAGTCCCAGGTCATCGAGGCGCTCACCGCCGAGTGGGTGCACAGCGGGCTGGACCGGATCACCCCGGCGTACGCGGCCCAGGTCCCGGCCTCCCGGCTGGCCACCGCCGTCAACCAGGAACTCGGTCTCACCGGCGAGGCGGTGACCCTGTCCACCGCCTGCTCGGCCAGCAACTACGCACTCGGCTACGCGTACGACCAGATCGTCACCGGCGACGCCGACTACATGATCGCCGGTGGCGCGGACTCGGTGTGCCGCTGGGCGCACGCCGGTTTCTACCGGCTCGGCGCGCTCACCGAGAAGGTCTGCTCACCGTTCGACAAGGACCGCTCCGGCATCCTCACCGGCGAGGGCGGGGCCGCCCTCTTCCTGGAATCCCTGGAGTCCGCCACCGAACGCGGCGCCCACATCTACGCCGAGGTGCTCGGCTACGGCCTCAACTGCGACGCCAACCACATGGTCGCCCCCGACCCGGTGAGCATCGCCGCATGCATGCGCCGGGCCCACCACAACGCCGGTATCGCCCCCGCCGACGTCGACTACATCTGCGCCCACGGCACCGGCACCCCGGCCAACGACGCGATGGAGGCCCAGGCCGTGGTCGAGGTCTTCGGCACCCGGCCCCCGCCGATCAGCTCCATCAAGTCCATGCTCGGCCACACCATGGGCGCGGCCAGCGGATTCGGCGCCATCGCCTCCGCACTCGCCCTCGACGAGGGCTTCCTGCCCCCGACCACCAACTACCGCACCCCCGACCCCGAACTGCCCGCCATCGACCCCGTGCCGAACGAGAGCCGCCCGGCACAGCCCAAGGTCGTGCAGAACAACGGCTTCGCCTTCGGCGGCAACAACGCCATCACCATCCTCGGACGGGTCGCATGAACGCCACCGCCATCACCCCGGACACCACCGGCCACCGGGACGTTCGCGAGAACACCCTGGCCATCACCGGCTGGGGCGTCGTCACCTCCCTGGCCATCGGCGCGGAGGAGTTCACCACCGCCATCGGCGAGGGCCGCAGCGGGCTGCGCGACGTCACCGGCATGTTCGACGAAGAGCTGCCCGAGCACGAGGCGTTCGCCATGCCCGACTTCAAGGTGCGCGACCACCTCGGCCGCAAGGGCACCAGCTTCTTCGACCGCAGCACCTCCCTCGGGCTGCTGGGCTGCACCCTCGCCCTCGACGACACCGACCTGACCGTCACCGACGACAACCGCGACCGGTTCGGCATCGTCCTGGGCACCACCGCCGGCAGCATCAAGGCCACCAGCGACTACAGCCGCGAAACCCTGGAGGGCGACAAGCCGTTCCGGGTCAACCCGGTGCTGTTCCCCAACACCGTGATGAACTGCGCCGCCGGCCAGTCCGCGATCTGGCTGGGGCTCAAGGGCGTCAACGCCACCGTCGCCGGCGGCCGGCTCGCCGGGCTCAGCGCCCTGCGCTACGCCCGCAACCAGATCCGGCGCGGCTACGCGGACGCCCTGCTCGTCGGTTCCGCCGAGGAGTTCAGCCCGCACACCGCCTGGTTCAGCCACCGCCAGCACGCGGCCGAGGAGGGCCGGGTCAAGGTCGGCGAAGGCTCCGCCGTCTTCGTCGTGGAGAACGCCGAGGAGGTACGCGCCCAGGGACGCACCCCCGACGCCGAGGTCCTGGCCGTCGAGGTCGGCACCTACGGCGCCCCCGGCCGCGAGCCCGACGCCGGAGCCGGGCTCGCCGACTGCATCGGCCGCGCCCTGCGCCGCGCCGCGGTGGAACCCTCCCAGGTGCGGGCGGTCGCCACCGGCGAGAGCGGAATCGCCCGCCTGGACGACATCGAGCGCCGTGGCATCGAGAGCGCGCTCGGCGCCGAGGTGTGGCGGGTGCGGGCCAGCGAGTGGGTCGGCGAGTGCCAGAGCGCCTCCGGCTCGCTGCAGCTCGCCGCCCTGCTGGCCGGCCACCGCGGCCACCCGGAGCTGGACGGTGCGGTGTCCGTGGTCACCTCGGTCTCTCCCGACGGCGGTGTCGGCGCGGCCGTACTGAGGGGGTGGCACCGTGCACGTGGCGATCACCGGGGCTGAGCTGCTCACCTGCCACGGCGGCACCGACACCACCTTCGCCGCCCTGACCAAGGGCGTCGACGGCAGCCAGGGCCTGCGGTTCTACGACACCGACCGCATCAACGTCACCCGCGGCTACCACGTCGACGACTCCGCCGACGCCGAGTCCGAACCGCCGCTGCGGGCCGGGCGTTGGCTCGCCCGCTGTGTCCTCGGCGCGGTCCGCCAGGCCGGGGTCGACCCGGCCGCCGAGCGGGTGTCCGTCATCGTCGGCACCGGACTGCGCGAACTGCGGGCCATGGAGCGCTGGGCCGTGGACGGCGTCCCGGTGCGCCGCCGGGATCTGCACTTCACCACCGCGATCCGGGAAGTGCTGCCCGAGGTCACCGAGGTGATCACGGTGTCCAACGCCTGCTCCGCGTCGGGCCACGCCCTCGCGCTCGCCCAGGACCTGCTCGCGGCGGGCGAGGCGGACGCGGTCGTCGCGGCGGGCTGCGACGCGATGAGCGAATCCATGCTCACCATGATCGGCCGGGTGGCCGACGCCCCCACGCCCGCACTCCGGCCCTTCCAGGAGGGCCGCGCCGGTGTGCTGCTGGGCGAGGGCGCGGTGGCGGTCGTCCTGCGCCGGGCCGCCGACGCCGGGCCCGGCGCACTGGCCACCGTCCTCGCCACCGGGCTCTCCTGCGACGCCCACCACGAGACCGCCCCGGACGTGGGCGGCATCGTCGCGGCCATGCGGGACGCCCACCGCCGCGCCGGGGTCAGCCCGCACGACATCGGCCTGGTCCTCGCCCACGGCACCGGCACCGCGCTCAACGACCCGACCGAGGCCGCCGCCCTGGACACGGTCTTCGCCGGTGCCGCCCCCGGCCCGCTGGTGACCGGCATCAAGGGCGCCATCGGGCACACCTCCGGCAGCGCGGCGCTGATGAGCCTGCTCGTCGCCGCCGAGGCGATGCGCTCCGGTTCGGTGCCCGCGACCGTGGGGCTGGCCGAGCCGATCGAGGCGGCCGCGGGACTGCGGCTGGTCGTCGGCGAACCCGCGCCCTGCGACGCCCGGGTGGCCCAGGTCAACGCCTTCGGATTCGGCGGAGTCAACGCCGTCAGCGTGATCGGGGTGGACCGATGACCATGAACCCCGACCCGATGACCATGAACCCCGACCCGGTGACCGTCACCGCACACGCCCTCCATGTGCCCGATCCGATCGGTGGCTTCGCGGCGACCGCGGCGGGGGAGCTCTTCTCCTCCGTGGCCCCGGAACCGGCCTGCGGCCCCGAGCAGGCGCACACCGTACTGGGCCGTAAGGGGCTGCTGTACAAGGAGGACGCGACCCGGCTGGCGCTGTGCGCGGTCCACCGTGCGTTCGGACTGCCGCCGGGCAAGCTCACCGAACCGCTCCCCGGAGCGGAACACACCGCCGTCGTCGTCAGCTCCAACGTCGGCAACGCCCGCACCGTCCGCGACATCGTGGCCGAGATGCGGGCCGGCTCCGCCCACGACGTCAGCCCGCTGAACGGTCCCAACGCCTCCAGCAATGTGATCGCCAGCACCCTCGCCATCCGCTACGGCTTCACCGGGCCCAATCTGATGGTGTGCTCCGGCGCCACCTCCGGACTGGACGCCGTCCGGCTGGGCGCCCTGCTGCTGCGCGGCGAACGCGCCCGCCGGGTCGTGGTGGTCGGGGTCGAACCCGACGACGAGGTGGCCCGCGGACTGGCCGCCCTCCGCCCCGCCGCACCCGGCACCACCGTGCCGGTCCCGCTCCGGGCGGCCGCCGCCTGCGTCGTCCTGGAGCCCGGCGGGAGGGGACCGCACCTGGGCGATGTGCACCGGCACACCCGGCCGGACGACATCGCCGACGCCCTCGCGCCGCCCGCCGCGCTCCGGCTCACCGCTCCCGGGGCCCCGGGAGCCGCCGGCGGCATCGACCTCACCGCCCATCTGGGCGAGGTCTACGGAGCGCTCGGCGTGGTCCAACTGGCCGTGGCCGCCGCCTGGCTGGGCTCCGGGCAGCCGTCCGGGCCGGGCGGCGCGCTGATCACCTGCGGTGACGGCGAGGACGGCTACGCCTCGGTGCGGCTCGACCCGGCGGTCGTCCCCGCCCGAGCGGGAGGCGGCTGACATGGCGGAGCCGAACGGGGCGCGCCCGGCGCCCCCGCCCGGCTGGTGGACGGCGGTGGCCGAGGCCCGCGGGGCGCGGGAGCGGCTGGCCGTGCTGGGGACACCATCCCCGGCACGGCACCCCGGCCCTCCCGTGGTGGCCGTGGTCCACGGTCTCGAAGGCGGGTGGGCCGGATGGCGGCCGCTGGCCGGAGAGCTGGCGGGCCGCTGCCGTACCTACGCGCTCGACCTGCCGTGGCGCGCGGGCAACCGCTACCGCTGGCGGCACCACGGCACTCCCGCGCACTGGCTGCGCGAGGCGCTCGCCCTGGTCCCCGAGCCCGTGGACATCCTGATCGGCCACTCCTTCGGAGCCAACGCCGTCCTGGAACACCTGGCCGACCGGGACGGCGCGCCCCAGCCGCGCGCCGCGGTGCTCCTCGCCCCGTTCTTCCGCCCCGAATCCCTCCGGGTGGACTGGCCCCTGCACGACGCCGCGCTGGCGGGCTTCCGGCAGATCATCGCCGACGGCGTACGCGTCGGACTGGGGAGGCGAGCCGCGGACCTGGACCCCGAGGTGCTCGCCGCCATGGCCGACACCACCCTCGAGCGGATCGGCCCGGTCGGATTCCTCACCCTGTTCCTGCAGTTCACCGGCACCACCGAACTCGACCTGGGCGCCATCACCGTCCCCACCCTCGTCCTGGCGGGACACGGCGACGCCTCGCTGTCCGAGGACCGCGCGGCGGCCCTGGCCGCCGCCATGCCCGCGGCGACGGTCCGCAGACGCCCCGGCTACACCCACTTCTGCCATGCGGAGCAGCCCGGGGACGTCGGCGCGGACATCACCGGCTTCCTGGACGACCTCACCGCCCTCCCGGCGGCCACCCACCTCGCCACCACCCTTCTCACCACAAAGGAATGACCATGACGGAGCTGCTGGACGGCACCCTCACCACCCCCGTGGGCAGGCCCCGCTACGAGGGCGCCAACATCCGCACCTGGATCGGCTTCAAGCACTTCATGTATCTGACGGAGGAGGCGGTCCTCCAGTACTTCCGCGAGCGCGGGGTCGGGGCGGAGACGCTGTACCACACCTACGGCCTCGGGCTGGAGATCGTCGACCACTCGGTCAGCCTGCCCGCCACGCTCGGCATCGACGACGAGGTCACGGCCGTCGTGGAGCCGGGCAAGCCCAAGCCCGGCCACGGCGCCCCGTTCAAACTCCGGCTGACCGTCGAGCGGGACGGCGAGACCGTCACCGTCCTCACCGGCAAGATCCGGGTCGCCCTGGTCACGCTGAAGGACGCCCCGGCCGACATCCAGCCCGTCCCCGCCCATCTGGAGCCCTACACCGTCCCCGAGGTGGCCGCCCTCGCCGACGCCGCGGACCACGAGCCCCGGACCGTCGCCGACAGCGAGCTGTCCGCCGTTCTCACCCCGGTCGGCTCCAACGCCTTCCTGTGGTCCTGGCGGATCCCGTACTTCTACTGCCACTTCTCCGACCGGCTCCAGCACTCCGGCTACGTCCGGGCCATGGAGGAGGTCGTGGACCGCTTCCTGGAGGACCGCGGCATCTCCATCCGCACCATGCTCGTCGAGCGCGGCTGGATCCCCGTGGTGTCCCGTGCCCGGGTGCACATGCTCGCCGACGCCTTCATGGAAGAGACCCTGCACACCGTGTTCACCGTCCAGGAGATCCTCAAGGACGTGATGTACACCGCCACCTTCGACACCTATGTCCACCGCGACGGACGGCTGGTGCACACCGCCACCGGGAGCATCATGCACGGCTACGCCGTCAGCCGCGGCGAACTGGCCGGCAGCCTCGCCGAGTTCGACGACACCACCCGCGCCGCGCTGCTGGGGGATGCCCGATGAAGCGACGGCCCCGCCTCTATTTCAACCTGCGCTCCCCGTTCAGCTGGATGGGGCTCAAGCGGCTGGAGGAGCGCTTTCCGCAGGCCCCCGAGGTCATCGAGTACTACCCGTACTGGGACCCGGACGAGAAGACCCGGGCCGCGCTGGAGGAGCGCGACTCCGGCTTCCACTACACCCAGATGAGCAAGGCCAAGCACCTGTACATCCTCCAGGACACCAAGCGGCTCTCCACCCGCTTCGGGTACACCATGTCCTGGCCGGTGGACATCGACCCGTGGTGGGAGCTGCCGCATCTGGCCTGGCTGAAGGCCCGCCGGCTCGGCCGTGAGCGCGACTTCTACGCGGCGGTGTCCGCGGCCCGCTGGGAGCGCGGCGAGAACATCTGTGACGCCGAGGTGCTGCACCGGGTGGCCGAGGCGGCCGGGTTCGACGGCGACGAGATGGTGGCCGCCGCCCATGACCCCGACCTGCGCGCCGAAGGCGTGGACGCCCTCGCCGCCGCCTACGACGACGATGTGTTCGGCATCCCGTACTTCAAGGTCGGACGCCACCGCTTCTGGGGCCTGGACCGGGTCGACGGCTTCCTCGACGAGCTGATCCCGGCTCTGCGGAAGGCCGGTGTGGACGTGGCCGAGCCGCTGCCCGAAGCCACCGACGACCAGGTGCCGGCCGCACTGCTGGAGCGGGTCGGCGCCTACGACTCCGACTCCGCCGGCGGCTGCGGCTGAGGCCAGGAGAGATCCCATGCTCATGAACCCCGTCAACGCGGCCGTCGTCCCGAGCGGCCGCACCGTACTGCTCAGCAGCGTGTCCTCGGATTCCCACACCTGGAACCTCGTCTTCCTTCAGCTGCTGCTGGAGGAGATGGGCCACCGCGTCATCAACCTCGGTGCGTGCGTCCCGGACGAACTGCTGGTCCGGGAATGCTCCGCGATCCGTCCCGACCTGGTGGTGATCAGCACGGTCAACGGCCATGGGCAGGTGGACGGCGCGCGGCTGATCGGCACGCTCCGCTCCGACCCGCGGACCCGGGACACCCCGGTGGTGATCGGCGGAAAGCTGGGCATCACCGGGGGCGCCGAGGCGGACGGCATGGCGCGGCGGCTCGTCTCGGCGGGCTTCAGCGCCGTGTTCCAGGACGACGCCGAACCGGCCGAGATCGGCCGGTTCCTGGCCTCCCTGGACCACTCCGCCCCCCGCCACCCCGTCGCCGCCTCATGAGCACATCCGGCTCCTTCGCCGGGCTGGCCGCCCGCCCGCGCGCCACGGGGCCGCTGGTCCAGCCCCGGATGGGCTTCAGCGACCCACGATGGATGCGCGCGGGGCTGGCGGCCGTCCGGCGGGCGCGGGCGGCCACCGTCGGCACCCTCACCCTGGACAGCTATACGCGGGTGAAGGACTACACCACGGCCGAGCGCGCCCTGGCCGATGGCTTTCCGCTCAACGGCTATCCGCTCGTCACCCACGGCCCGGACACCACCCGTGCCGTCCTCGACGGCATCCAGGGCCCCGGCTTCCCGGTCCAGGTCAGACACGGCTCGGCGCTGCCGGACGACATCATCGCCGCGCTCGTCACGGCCGGGCTGGACGCCACCGAGGGCGGGCCCGTCTCGTACTGCCTGCCCTACAGCCGGGTCCCGCTGCGGGAGGCCACCGCGAGCTGGGCCCGCTCCTGCGAGCGGTTCGCGGAGCTGCGGGACCGGGGCGTCGAGCCCCATCTGGAGAGCTTCGGCGGGTGCATGATGGGCCAGATGTGCCCGCCCGGACTGCTCATCGCCATCACCGTGCTCGAAGGGCTCTTCTTCCACCGGCACGGGCTGCGCAGCATCTCGCTCAGCTACGCCCAGCAGACCGACGCCCGGCAGGACGAGGAGGCGGTGGCCGCGCTGCGGTCGCTGGCCACCGCGTTCCTGCCGGACGACACCGACTGGCACATCGTGGTGTACACCTACATGGGCAAGTACCCGCGTACCCACGGCGGTGCCCTCCTCGTGCTGCGCGCGGCCGCCGAACTCGCCGTCCGCACGGGCGCCACCCGGCTCATCGTCAAGACACCGGCCGAGTCGTACCGCATCCCCACCATCGGGGAGAACGTCGAGGCGCTGGAGTTCGCGGGCGCCGCCGCGGCGGCCGAAGCCGCCAGAACACCCCCGGACCCCGCCCGGGCCCCGGACACCGGTATCGCCGCCGAGGCCCGGCAGCTCATCGAGGCCGTGCTCGACCTCCACCCGGACGTCGGACAGGCCCTGGTGCGCGCCTTCGCCAAGGGCTATCTCGATGTGCCGTACTGTCTGCACTCCGACAACCACGGACGCTCCCGTGGCTATATCGACGAGGCGGGGCGGCTGCGATGGGCATCCGTCGGCTCGATGCCCATCCGGGGCATCACCGGCGGGACACGCGAACACACCGTCGGCAGCTCGGAGTTGCTGTCGGCGCTGTCGTACGTGGAACGCACACACGATCTGCTGGCCCTGCGGAGCCAGGACACGAGGACAAGCGATGCACTGGACGCTGGAACGACTGCTGCCGACCTTCGACAAGCGTGAACACCACAGCCGCCGGATCGACGCCCCGCCGGAGCGGGTCTGGCGCGAACTCATGGACCTGCGGGTCGGCGAACTCGCCATCACCCTCGGTCTGATGAGGGTGCGCGGCGGCCCCAAGACCTGGGTGAACGGTGTCGACACCGGCGCCCACGAAGGCATGGACCTGCGGGTCCTGGACTCGATGGCACCCCGGGAGATGGCCGCCGACCCGCCGCATGAAGTGGTGCTCGGCGACATCGCCCGCTACACCGCGATGCGCCCCGCGCGCCCGGACCTCGAGCGCGGCGATCCCGAGGCGTTCGCACACTTCGACGAGGCGGGCTGGTCCAAGGTGGTGATGAACTTCCGCCTCACCCCCGAGGGCGAGGGCACCCTGCTGTCCACCGAGACCCGGGTGCTGAACACCGACGCCGCCACCCGCCGCGCCTTCGCCCTGTACTGGGGCTTCATGCGGGCGGGCAGCGGCATGATCCGTCATGACCTCCTGCGGGCCATCGCGAAGAAGGTGGCCACCACCGCGGGCTAGGGTCTGTCGTGGGGACCGGACCCCGCGAGCCCGGCCCGGTTCAAACGACAGACCTTAGGACGGCCCGTCCGCCACGACCACGCAGGCGCCGAGATGCCAGGTCTCGTCCTCCTTCGCGGACAGCTCCAGGTCCACCTCGCGTCCGGAGGATCCGCCGTCCAGCGGGATCCTGAGCCAGGTGAACTCCCGGCCGTCGAGCTGCTCGCTCCGGGCCCTGACGATCCCGTCCACCCGGACGATCAGCGACCTGCACAGGGTGTTGGGGTCGCCGGTGAGCAGATGCGCGGTGCAGCGTCCGGCGGGCAGCCTCAGCCGCAGTACGGCCGGGGCGCTGTCGCGTACGTAGTCCCGGCGGACGACATCGAACAGTCCGGTGTCCGTGGCGTCCGGTGTGTTGCCGACCCAGCCGAAGCCGGCGCCCTCGTGCCAGCCGCTCGACGGTGAGAGCCGGGTGTAGTCCTTCAGCACCGGCGCCGAGTCGGGCCCGGCGTCCAGTGCGTGTACGCAGCGGGCGGCGGGTGGCACGACGACGGCCTTGGCCAGGCTGCGCAGCGAGGCGTCGAGCACCGGCACCGCGCCCGACCTCGGGCGCGCGTGCAGGGTGGCGAGTGCGGGCGCCGGCGGCGGCACGACGGACATCTTCACCGTCTCGCCCTCCCGCGAGGCCACGTAGGCGGTCGCCTCCTCGGACCGCCAGCCCTCGGGTACCTCCAGCGCCGTCACCGTGCGCAGCCCGGAGCCCGTCGCGTTGAGGACCTGCACCGGCAGCTCGTTGCGCTCCCCGCCCAGCAGCACGGTGTCGGCCGGGGCGACGATCGCCTGGAGCCAGGCGCGGCGCTCGTCGCGGATCCGGCTCAGGTCGAACCAGTAGGCGACCAGGGTGTCCCGCCACTTGGCGGCCTCGGTGAGCTGCTCCCCGAACTGGCGGTGCACATCGGCGAACCGCCGGTGGTCGACACGGCGCCGCAGCCTCTCCCACTCCGTGCGCATGTCCGCCACCCGCGCCGCGCCGGAGAAGTGGGTGTCGTAGATGTGCTGGATCACCGTCGTGCCGCTGTCCAGCCGGTGGGTGTACGGGACATGGTGGAGGAAGAGGAGCAGCTCCTCGGGGCAGTTCGCAGGCGACTCGTAGGCGTCCCGTGTCGCCCGCGCGTACAGCCCGGTGAAGCCGTCGCCGGTGGCGGCGGTGCGGTCGTAGCCGATGCCCGCGCGGTCCGACTTGTGGAACTGGGTGGTCGTCGTCGGGCTGGGGTCGAAGTGCCCGGTCACCGAGCCGTCCGGCGGATGGGTGAGGTATCCCGTGCCCAGCGGCGAGGTGTAGTCCTCGTAGGTGTGCCAGGAGTCCAGGAGCAGCGTGGAGACCGTCTCGATGACATGCGGGTCGTTGCCGAAGGTCATCCGGGTCCACTCGTCGGCCAGGTCCTGCGCCGACAGGTCCGGGTTCCAGGCCAGCCGTCCGTAGCCATGGGTGTTGGCGGCGGCCAGATGTGAACCGGTCCAGTTCCTGGAGTCGCCGAAGTTCATCACCCCGGCGAATCCGAAGTGGGTGTAGGAGTGCACCCGGCCGGTCACGACACGGGCCACGGTGCTGCCCTCGCCGGCCTTGAGCGTGTCGAAGTCCAGGACCTCCTTCCACTGCGGGACCAGATAGCACAGATGGGTGGCGTGTCCCGTGTACTCCTGTGTCACCTGGAGTTCGATCATCGAGTTGGTATGCGGCAGCGAGCCGAAGAGCGGGTGGGCGGGCTCGCGGACCTGGAAGTCGATCGGCCCGTTCTTGATCTGCACCACGGCGTTGTCCGCGAACTTCCCGTCCAGCGGTGTGAAGTCGAGGTAGGCCTGCCGGTCCCACTTCTCGTCACTGTCGTGCACGAACGCCCGCCACATCACGATCCCGCCGTACGGTCTCAGCGCGCCCGCCAGCAGATTGGCCCCGTCGGCGTGGGTGCGTCCGTAGTCCAGCGGCCCGGGGCGGCCCTCGGAGTTGGCCTTCACCAGGAAGCCGCCGAAGTCCTCGATCTTGCCGTAGATCTCCCCGGCCTTCCTCGTCCACCAGTCGCGCACCCCCGGGTCGAAGGGGTCGGCGGTGTCCAGTCCGCCCAGGTCGATGGGGGCGGCGAAGTTCGCCGTGACGTACAGCGCCACGCCGTAGCGGCGCAGTACCCCGGCCAGCGCGGCCAGCTTGGTCAGGAACGGCTCGGCGAGGTAGTCCGCCGGGGTGTTGACATTGTTGATCACGGCGCCGTTGATGCCGAGCGAGGCCAGGGCCCGTGCGTAGTCCGTGTACCGGGTGTCGAGTTGCGGCAGCTTCTCCCAGTCGAAGAAGGACCGGCCCGCATAGCCGCGCTCGATCGAACCGTCGTCGTTGTCCCAGTGGTTGGCCATGCGCAGCGGGGTCGCCGGGCGCTCGGTGAGGTCGACGTGTTCCAGCGGCCGTCGGGTCTGGACGAGCCGCAGCAGGTGGAAGGCGCCGTAGAGCACACCGCGGTCGCCCAGTGCCGCCACCACGGTGAAGTGTGTGCCGCGCCGGGTGACCCGGCGGACGACGTAGCCCTCGTCGCCGAGTTCGGCCAGGTCGGCCGCGGGGACGAGCTCGCGGATCAGGGCGGAACTCGTCGGGGTGCCCACCACGAGTGCCGCGTGTGAGGGGGTGCTGGTGCGTGGCGCCACCCGGATACCGAGCAGCCCGGTGAGCGCGCGGACCAGCTCCTGCTCCGCCGACCGCTGGAGCGGGCCGCCCCCTTGCCGGACGAGCGTCCCCAACGCGGCCCGGTACCGCCCCAGTTGACCGGGATCCTCCACCCGCCGGTAGCGCAGCCACAGGTCGTACCCGTCCTCGGCGGGCAACGCGGCCGTGGATGGTCCGGCGCCGGGGACCGGCTGCGCCGACGCGGGGGCGGAGAGGCCGAGCGATGCGGCTGTGCTTCCCAGAGCGGCCGCGGACAGAAGGCTGCGGCGCCGTATTCCTGAGCTCATGCGTCCCACTTCCGTTGCAGAACGAACAGTGCACATCCAGGCCAGGACCAAGCTCCGCAACCGTCACACTCATCACGACATGTGTCAACACAACGAACCACAAGGGAACATGGCACCCTTGTCACTCATCAAAATCCAACACAGCTGAGCTGGCGTCAGGGCGCGTCCGTCGCGCGGGCGAGCGCTGCCGCGTGGTGGTGGAAGGCGCGGCGGACCGCCGGGAAGCGGCGGGGCTCGCGGCTGGGGTGGACGCGGTTGGTGAGCAGGACGTAGTAGCGGCCTCCCGCCCCGTTCACCCCCGGCTCCACCCACAGGCTCGTCCCCGTGAAGCCCGTATGGCCGTACGAGGATGGACCCATCGCCGTACCGACCGGCGAGCCCACCGCGTCCTGCCCCTGCCAGCCGAGGCAGCGGCGCAGCGGGAGGCCCTCCGTATGGCAGGCGGTCATCCGGGCGAAGCCGGCCGCGCTCAGCAGACCCTCGCCGCCCGCCGCGAGCGCCCGGCCCAGCCGGTCCACATCGGCCAGCGACGCGAACAGACCGGCGTGTCCGCAGACCCCGCCCAGCACCACCGCGTTCTCGTCGTGCACCTGGCCGGTCACCAGCCGGCCGCGCCAGGTGCACAGCTCCGTGGAGACCGCTCGCTCGCGGGCCGCCGGACCGGGCGCGAACACCGTCTCGCGCATGCCGAGCGGCGCGCACACCTGCTGTGCGACCAGCTCGTCCAGGCCGGTGGCGGTGGCGCGTTCGAGCATCAGGCCGAGCAGGATGAAGCCCGCGGAGGAGTACTCCACCACCGTGCCCGGCGCCCCGCGCAGCGGCAGCTCGCGCAGGGCGGCCAGCAGTCCGTCCCGGTCGGAGTGGGCCCGCCACAGGGGGGTGCCGCCGGGCAGTCCTGAGGTGTGGGCGAGCAACTGGGCGAGGGTGATGTCCGCCTTGCCCGGCACGCGGCGGTACTCCGGCAGATACGCGCCGACCGTGTCGTCGAGGCGCAGCGCTCCCGCCTCCGCCAGCCGCAGTGCGGCCAGGCCCACGATCGGCTTCGTCACCGAGGCCAGGTCCCACAGTTCGGTGCCGTTCAGCTCCGCCCCGCCCCGACTGCGGGTGCCCAGATGCCCGTGGACCGTCCGCCCGGCCGCGGTGCCGACCGACCAGGCGGCCGCGGAGTAGATCCCGGTCCGGCGGCCGGCTGCCAGGAGTCCTTCGAGCGGCGCCGGTTCGGCCGCCTCGTGCGGTCCGGCTCTTCCCGTCCGTTCCGCTGCCTGTGTGGTCCGACCGCCCGCGGCCCCGCTCACTCCTGCCCCCGCACGATCCCCAGCGTCCCCGCGCCGCCGCGCAGCGCCGCCGACACCGTACCGGCGGCGGCGCGCACCATCGGCCCCAGCATCGCCACGCTCGCCTCGTCCAGCGTGAACGTCAGCCCGACGATGCCGACCGCGCCGGCGACCTGGCCGCCGGGCCCCAGCACCGGGGCCGCGATGGCGCGGACGTCCTGCTCCGCGTACTCGTCGTCCACCGCGTAGCCCTGTTCGCGCACGGTGGGCAGGGCCGCGAGCACGGCCGCCGGGTCCGTCACCGTCCGCGGCGTACGGGCCGGGAGGGGCGCGCTGCCCAGCAGCTCCGCCGCCATCGGCGACGGAAGGGCCGACAGCATCGCCCAGCCCACCGCCGAGCAGTACAGCGGGACTTCGCCACCCGCGGCCGGCGCCATGTGGTACGCGGACGACGGCTCCGAGTGGGTCACATGCACCGCCACGGCGCCGTCCCGTACCGAGAAGTGGGCCAGGTGGCCGGTGCGCTGCCGCAGGTCGTCCAGGACCGGGCGGGCCAGCCGCAGCTCGCGGCTGGACGCCATCGTCGTGGCGGCGAGCCCGAGCAGACGCGGTCCGGCTTGGTAGTTGCCGCCGGGGCCCGGGACCGCGTATCCGGCGTCGGCGAAGGTCTGCAGCAGACGGTGGACGGTCGGCTTCGGCAGCCCCGTGCGGGCGGCGAGATCGGCCAGGCGGTGCGGGGCATCGGGCTGGACCAGTGCGTCCAGCACCTCGAGTGCCTTGTCCACCGGGCCCTTTGCGGCGGCACGCGGCTCTTCGCGGTGGCTCGCGGGGGTATTGACCGAGTTCGGCATGTCTCTCACCCTAACCCATCGCCGTTCCGTCATCCGGAACGGAGAGACGATTCATCGGAACGCCTCCTCCGTGCCCGGTACGACGGCCACCACGTCGATCTCCACCAGGATGTCCATCAGATCCGAGCCGACGGTGGTGCGCACCGGGCACGGCTCGCTGAAGAACGCGCGGTAGGCGGCATCGTAGGCGGCGAAGTCCCGCTTCAGGTGCTGCAGATGCGTCGTCACCTTCACCACGTCCCGCAGGGTCAGCCCCTGTTCGGCCAGCACGGCGGCGACATTGCGCAGCACCTGTGCGGTCTGTGCCCCGACGCCTTCCGGAATCCCGCCCGTCACCGGGTCCTGCGGGCCGAAGCCCGCCGTGTAGAGGAACCCGCCCGCCACCACGCCCTGGGAGTAGGCACCCGCGGGGCGAGGGGCCCCGGCCGTGTGCACGGCCCGCATGCTTATCCGCTCGCTCATCCCGTCAGGTCCCCGTCCCGCTCGTTGGCCGCGGCGTAGTACCGGAGCTTCTCCTCGTCCACGCTCACCCCCAGCCCCGGTCCCGTCGGCACCCTCAGCCGGCCGTTCTCCAGGTGCAGCGGCTCGATGATGTCGCCGGCGTGCAGGTAGTACATGCTGTCGATGGCGCGCGAGAGCACCGGGGTGCTGGAGACGACGGCCAGATGCGCTGCCGTGGCGATGCCGAGCTCGCCACCGCTGTGCAGGTTCATGCCCAGACCGAAGGTCTCGCAGTGCGCGGCGAGCGCCTTGGTCGCCGCGATCCCGCCCCACTTGTAGACGTCACCGTGGATGACGTCGACGGCGTTCAGCCGCATGGCGGGGGCGAACTCCTCGAAGCGCACGACGCACATGTTGGTGCACAGCGGGATGCGCACCTTCGCCTTCACCTGGCTCATCCCCTCGATGCCGACGCAGGGGTCCTCCAGATACTCCAGATCGAGTTCCTCCAGGGCGATACCGGCGCGTATCGAATCGGGGACCGACCAGGCCGCGTTCGGGTCGACACGCAGGTTCACCTCGGGCAGCGCCTCGCGCACCGCGCGCAGGATGGCGACATCGCCCGCGCAGTCCTTCGTGCCCTTGAGCTTGACGGCCTCGAAGCCGCCCTCCGCCACGACGCGCACCGCGTGCTCCGCCATCGCCTTCGGCAGGCCCGGGCCGTCCGTGCCCGGCGCGTCGGCGCGGGTGATGAGCGCGGTGATGGGGACCTCCTCGCGGACCGCGCCGCCCAGCAGATCGGTGACGGACTGATCGGTGGCCTTGCCCATCGCGTCCCAGCAGGCGACATCGAGGGCGGCGATCGCCGCGTAGCCGAGGTAGCCGTAGAAGAACGGCACCATGTGCTGCTTGCGGTGAAAGCTCTCCAGCGCGAACGGGCTGGTCCCGATCAGGTCCGGGGCCATCGACCGGACGATGGCGGCGACCGGTGCGCCCCACATAGTCTCGCCCCAGCCCTCGACACCCTCGTCGGTGCGAATGCGCACCACGGTGCGGGTCTCGCCCGTCTTGGTCTCGAACGAGCTGGTGAAGGGATTGACGAGGGGGAGGTTGACCACCCATACGTCGACATCAGTGATCTTCATTGCTGCTCCTCGCATCATCGGGGTGACCGGCTCGCCGCGTCGAAGGCCTGGATCGCCCGGGCCAGTCCTCGCGCCCGGTCCTCCAGCAGCCCATCGCCCCGGGTGGCGTCGGCATCGGAGGCGTCGTCCGTGGAGCCGCCGACCCGCTCCCACTCCCCGTGGCGTTCCACGGTCAGGCCCGGGTAGGGCGGGGCGTCGAACAGGGGCGGCGGTTCGACCGGAGCGCGGGCCGGCACGGGCGTCCGCACCAGGTCCGGGTGGGCCGCCAGCATGAGTGACGTCTCGAACCATCCGGCATGCCCCGGGGTGACTTCCGGCCGCCCCGCTCCGTCCTCACCCGCGGTGAGGGTCCAGTACGAGCAGGCGGCGACCGTCACCGGGGAACGCAGCGCGAACCGCTTCACGGCGAGCCGCATGATCTCGTCGTTGCCGCCATGGCCGTTCACGACCATGATGCGGCGGTATCCGCTGGTCACCAGCGAGTCGAGGATGTCGTCCAGGACCGCGCCCAAGGTCGCCGCGGAGAGCGAGACGGCGGCCGCGAACAAGTGGTGCGGGCTGTGCCCGAAGGGCAGCGCCGGCAACCGCACCACGCCCGGCCCGGCCTCCCGGGCGAGCATGTCCAGCGCGCGGTCCACCACCTCCTCGACCAGGAGGGTGTCGGTGCCCATCGGAAGGTGTGAGGCGTGCTGTTCCTGCGAACCGATGGGCAGCAGAGCGATGCCCTCCTCACCGGCCCGGCGCACCTCGCGCCAGGTGAGTTCGGTCAGTCTCGATTGGCTCACGGTGCTACCTCTCCGAAACGGGGCCATGGCAGAGTCGGCGCATGGCCCACAAACGTTCTCCGTTGCGACTGGTCCCCGAGGCCGCGCCGCAACCGGCCGCCCCCCGGGCGCCCCGGCGGCTGGGCGCCGTCGAGCTGGTCCCCGGCCGGGTCGGGGCGGCCGTACTGTCCATGGCGGGCCGGATCCTGGACCGCACCGAGTCGTCGTACGACGCGGCCACCGCCACCCCCGCGGACATCGACACGGCGCTGGCCGCGGCCGCCGGAGTCTTCGCCGGCCATGAACTCCAGGGGATCGGGGTGGCCGCCGCAGGGCTCGTGGACCCCGTCACGGGCCTGATCATGGAGGTGAACGACGCGCCCGGACTGCACGGCTATCCGGTCACGGAACGGCTCGGCGCGCTCACCGGGGCGAGCGTGCGGGTGGAGCACCGGGCGCGACTGCAGGTGCTCGGCGACCGCTGGTTCGGCGCCGGGCGCGGACGGCGCACCTTCGCCTCGGTCTCCACGGGCGAGGTGCTCGGCGTGGGGCTCCTCTACGACGGCGAGGTGATGGCCCCGCCCGGCGGGCGCAGCGGTGCCCATATGACCGTGTCGGCCAGCGGCGAGCGGTGCACCTGCGGGAACCGCGGCTGCTGGAAGACCGTGGCCACCACCGGCTGGCTGCGGGCCCGGGCCCGCGCCGTGGGGCTCGGCGGCCAGACGTCCCTGGAGGCACTGGTCAACCGCGGGGACGCGCTCGCCGGGCAGGTGGTGGAGGAGTACGCGCACAACCTCGCTCTGGGGCTGGTGAACGTGCAGCAGCTCTTCGCACCCGGCCTCTTCATCCTGCACGGCGAGGCGCGCGAGGGCGGTGAGCCCTTCCGCACGGTGGTGGAGGAGCGGCTGCGGGACGCCGTCGCCTTCTCGGGCGCCGAGCAGCCGCGGGTGCTGGTCGGCACGGCCGCCGTCGACGATGTCGCGCTGCTCGGCGGCGCCGGTCTCGTCGTCTCGCATCTGTAGCGCGCGGGCGGTCATCGGCTCTCTTCGCCCGTCAGGGACAGCCGGTCCGCGGCACGGCGGCCCCTGCGCGGGTCGAGGACCGGCACCGCGTCGAGCAGTTGCCGCGTGTAGGGGTGCCGAGGGGTGCGCAGCACCGCGGCCGTCTCGCCCACCTCGACCAGGCGCCCCCGGCGCATCACCGCGACCCGGTCGGCCACCTGCCGTACGACGGCCAGGTTGTGCGAGACGAACACATAGGTGAGGCCCAGCCGGCTCTGCAGATCCGCCAGCAGGTCGAGGACGGTGGCCTGCACCGAGACATCCAGTGCGCTGGTGGGCTCGTCGAGCACCAGCAGACGGGGCCGGAGCGCCAGGGCCCGTGCGATCGAGACGCGTTGGCGCTGACCGCCGGAGAACTCGTGCGGATAGCGGTCCTGGATGCCGGCGTCCAGGCCCACGGCCTCCAGGAGTTCCCCGACCCGTTCCCTGGTGCGGGCCCGGGCGCGCCGCCCGCGGGCCTCGGGATCGTGGGTGACCAGCGGTTCGGCGACGATGTCGGTGATGCGCATCCGCGGGTTCATGCTGGAGTACGGGTCCTGGAGGACCACCTGCATCTGGCGGCGTACGGCACGCAGCCCGGCGGGGGAGAGGGCGGCGAGGTCCTGTCCGTCGAAGCGCACGCTTCCGGCGGTGGGCTCGACGAGCTTGAGCAGCAGCCGGGTCAGGGTGGTCTTGCCACAGCCGGACTCGCCGACCAGGGCGAGGGTCTCCCCTTCGTGGACCTCGAGCGAGACGTCGTCGACGGCCACGTTCACCGTCCTGGTGCCGAACTCCTTGCGCAGGCCGACGAGTTCCAGGAGGACCTTTCCGCCCGGGGGCGCGGGCGCAGCGGCTTCGGTGGTCATGCCGCCTCCAATCGCGGGGTGGCGGCGAGCAGTTCGCGGGTGTAGTCGTCGGCCGGACGGTCGAAGACGTCGAGCACGTTGCCGGTCTCGACGACCTTGCCCCGGTTCATGACCACGACACGGTCGGCGGTCTCCGCCACGACCGCGAGGTCGTGGGTGATCAGCACGACCGCCATGCCGTGCTTGTCCTGGAGGGAGACGAGCAGGTCGAGGATCTGGCTCTGCACGGTGACGTCCAGGGCGGTGGTCGGCTCGTCGGCGATGAGCAGGCGGGGCCGGCCCACCAGCGCGGTCGCGATCATCACGCGCTGGCGCAGGCCGCCGGAGAGTTCGTGCGGGTACTGCCGGTAGCGCAGGGCCGGGTCGGGTATGCCGACCTCCTCCAGCGTGTCCAGCGCGGCGTCCCTGGCCTCGGCGCGGGAGATGCCGGTGTGGTGCCTGAGCACCTCGGCCACCTGCGCCCCGACGCGCTGCAGCGGATCGAGGCAGGTCATCGGGTCCTGGAACACCATGGCGATGTCGCGGCCCCGGATCCGGCCGAGTTCCTTCTCCGAGAGCGTCAGCAGGTCACGTCCGTCGAAGAGGATCTCACCGCCGGCGTAGACACACGGAGGGCTCGGGTTCAGGCGCGGCACGGACAGTGCGGTGGCGGTCTTCCCGCTGCCCGACTCGCCGACGATGGCGAGCGTCTCACCGGCCCGGACGTGGAGGGAGACGTCCCTCACCGCGTGCACGACGGAGGTCTCGAGCCTGAAGTCGACGCTGAGGCCGTTGATTTCCAGCAGCGGCTGCTCGTCGGCCGGCCGCTTCGACGGGTCGGTTGTCGGTCGGTCGATGGTCATCGGCGGTAGGCCTTCGGGTCCGCGACGTCCCGCAGGGCGTCGCCGGTGATGTTGATGGCGAGAGAGGTCAGCATCAGCGCGATGCCGGGGAACACGGCGACCCACCAGGAGGTGCCCAGATAGAGCTGGCCGTCGGAGAGCATGGCGCCCCAGGTGACCGTCTCCTTGGGCACGCCCAGGCCCAGATAGCTCAGGGACGCCTCGGCCACGATCGCGGCGGCGACGTGCAGGGTTCCGATGGTGGCCAGCGGCGCCATCACATTGGGCAGCAGATGGCGGCGCATGATGGTGACGTCGGTGACGCCGATCGCCCGGGCCTCGGTGATGAAGTCGCGGGTGCGCAGCGACATCACCTCGGACCGCACGACGCGGGCGTAGGAGACCCAGCCGGTGAAGCCGAGCACCAGGATCACGTACCACAGACCCGAGCCGAGGAAGCCGACGATGGCCAGGGCCAGGAGCAGCGAGGGGAAGGCGAGCTGGACGTCGGCCAGCCGCATCAGCACCCGGTCCGCCCAGCCGCCGAAGTAGCCGGAGGCCAGTCCCACGACGGTGCCGATGACACCGGCGAGCAGGGCGGCCCCCGCGCCGACGAGCAGCGAGACCCGGGCGCCGTAGATGACCCGCGAGAGCATGTCGCGGCCCAGCTGGTCGGTGCCGAGGAGGTGGGCGCCGCTGCCGCCGTCCTGCCAGGCGGGGGGCCGCAGCCGCAGGAGGAGGTTCTGCGCGTTGGGGTCGTAGGGGGCGACGAGCGGTGCGAACAGGGCGGCGATCAGCAGGACGGCGAGTACGGCGAGCGCCAGGACGGCGAGCTTGTTGCGCAGCAGCGCGCGCAGCACGACGGACCGGGAGCCGCCGGCCGGTGCCGCCGCCGGGGCATGGCCGGTCGCGGCAGGTGACATGAGGGTCATCGGGACGTCCTCACCCTCGGGTCGAGGAAGCTGTAGGAGAGGTCGACGAGCAGGTTCACCACGACGAAGGTGGCGGCGAAGAACAGGACGGTGGCCTGGACGAGCGGGAAGTCGCGATTGGAGATCGCCTCGACGGTCAGCTGTCCGACTCCGGGCCAGGAGAAGACCCGTTCGGTGAGGATCGCCCCGCCGAGCAGATTGCCGACCTCCAGACCGATGACGGTCACCACCGGCAGTGAGGCATTGCGCAGCCCGTGCCGGAGCACCACCTTCAGCGGACCGAATCCCTTGGCGCGGGCGCTGCGGATGTGGTCGGAGGACAGCACGTCGATCAGCGAGGAGCGCAGCAGCCGCGCGACGACGGCCACGGAGTAGACGGCGAGGGTGACGGCTGGCAGCACCAGGTTGGCGAAGGTGCCGTAGCCGGAGGCGGGCAGGGCCTGCAGCCACACGGCGAAGACCAGGATGAGGAGGATGCCGACCCAGAACGGCGGGGTGGACTGGCCGAGCAGGACACCGGTCATCACGGTGTGGTCGGAGCGGCGGCCGCGGCGCATCGCGGCGAAGATGCCCGCCGGGATGGCGATGACGAGGGTCACCGCGAGGGCGGCGGCGGCCAGTTCGATCGTGGCGGGCAGCCGGTCGGCGAGGATTTTGCTGACGGGCTGGCCGTAGACCAGGGAGTCGCCGAGGTCGAGGCGGGGCAGTCCCCAGAGGTAGTCGAGGTACTGCGTGAGCAGCGGCCGGTCGAGTCCGAGGGACGCGCGGAGCACGCTCTCCTGGTGGGCCGTGGCGTCGGGCGGCAGCAGGATCTTCACGGGGTCGCCGGAGAGCCGTACGAGGAAGAACGAGACGGTCGCCGTGCACAGCAGGACGAACAGCGCGATGCCCAGGCGCCGGAGGACGATGCGCAGCAGCCGTGCCGTGTCCCGGTGGCGCGACGGGGCCTCCGCCGGGGCGGGCGGCTTGTCGAGGGTGAGGGCGCTCATCAGGAGACCTCCGCGCTCTCCATGGCGAGGACGCCTGCGGATCCCGGCGTCCAGCGGGGGCGGTCGTTGCGAGCGAAGATGTTGTCCAGCTGGTAGAGGAAGACGAAGGGTGCTTCCTCGCGCATCAGCCGCTGCAGATCCGAGAAGGCCTCTTTGCGTTTCGTGGGGCTTTCGGAGAGCTCTTCGATGTCGATGAGGCGGTCGGCTTCCTTGGAGTGCCAGCGGCTCTGGCGCCGGTCGCTGCGTACGTTGGACTGCACGATGCTCTGGCCGTCCATCGTCCAGACGGTGCTGGCCGCCAGGTAGATGGGGCCGAGCGCGCCCCGGTTGTCGGAGGTGAGCCGGGCGGCGTACGTACCGGGGTCGAGCAGGTTGACCCGGGCCCGCACCCCTGCTCGGGCCAGCAGCCCCGACAGGGCCTCGGCCACGTTGGAGTCGACGTTGGAGGCGGTGAGCGTCGTGGAGAAGCCGTGTGGGTGGCCGGCCTCGGCGAGGAGGGTGCGCGCGGTCTCCAGGGAGCGGGTGAAGGGCTTCACCGTGGGGTCGAAGCCGAAGGCGCCGCGCGGCACGAGGGCGGGTGTCTCGGTGGCCTTGCCGCCGAGCACGGCCTTGATCAGCAGGGGGACGTCGATCGCGTGGTTGAGCGCCTGGCGCACACGACGGTCCTGGAGCGGGCCCCGCTCCAGGGTGTTCAGGGACAGATAGGAGGTGCGGATCCCCGTATAGCCGTCCAGCGTGACACCGGAGTAGCCGTCGAGCTGCTGGGCTGCGTCCGGGGTGAGTCCGGCGACGAGGTCGACGCCTCCGCTCTGGAGGGCGGCGAGGGAGGACGAGGCGTTGGGTGCGGGGCTGAAGACGAGGCCGTCGACGCTCGGCCGTCCGTTCCAGTGGTCGGCGTAGGCCCGCATGCGCAGTTCGTGGTCGCGCCGCCAGCTGACGAAGGTGAACGGGCCGGTGCCGACGGGGTGTTCGGCGAACGCGGCGTCGCCCGCCTCCGCGAGGTGGCGGGGCGGCAGGATCACGCCGCCGAACAGGGAGAGCTTGGCGGGCAGGATCGGGTCGTGCACGGTGGTGTGCACGTCCACGGTGAGCCGGTCGACCACGGTGACGCCCTTGACGTAGCGCAGCTCGACGATCGGTGACTTGGTGGCGGGGTCGAGCAGCCGCTCGATGCTGAACGCGACGGCCCGCGCGTCGCACGCCTCACCGTTGTGGAAGGTCACCCCGGGGCGGAGGGCGAAGCGCCAGGTGCGGGCGTCGGTGGCCTTCCAGGAGAGGGCGAGCCTGGGGTGCAGCTGGTTGTCGCGGCCGCGGGTGGTGAGCGTGTCGAACATGTTGATCAGGACGTTCATGGACACCATGTCGCCCTGCTTCTGCGGGTCCAGCGTCTTGGGGTCGCCGGGCTGGGAGACCCGCAGGACGTTGCCGGCCCCGTCCGCGGCGGCGTTCGTGCCGCACGCGCTCAGGAGCGCCGGAGCGCTGAGGGCCCCGAGCAGCAGACCACCGGTCCGCAGGACGCCGCGTCGGGTGGGACGGCCGCGGTCCACCGTGCGCCCCTGATGAATTCGTTCCATTGAACAACACCTCCGTTCCGTCAGATGGAATGCGGTGGGGTTAAGCTAAGCGACATGGCGGAGGTGGTCAACACCCGATCGGGCGGCGGGGAACGCGTGAAGGGCCCGCAGGGCGGCGGCTACCGCGCGGGCCCCCGGCCGCCGGGCCCGGCGGCCGCGGCCCCGAACGCTCAGCCGCTGGGGAAGGGAGCCTTCGTAAGCTCTTCGGAGACCTGCCAGACGCGCTGGGCCTCCTCGGTGCCGCGAAGACGCGAGTAGAGCCTCTGCTCTCCGGGAGGGCCGCCCAGGTGCCCGAGTCCGCGCGGCCCATAGAACCCGCCACGCACGGCGTCGGGGGAGGTGGCGGCATAGAGGGCGGGAAGTTGCGCGGTGTGGACCGTCCCGACGAGGAGGTCTCGGGCGGACAGCGCCCGGATCATGCGCACGTTCCGGGTGTCCTGGTCGCGTCCCACCTCGGGGCGGGCGGCGAGCAGGTTCGTCGGGGCGACCCCCGGATGGGAGAGGTTGCTCGTGATGCCCCAGCCATGGGCCCGACTGCGCCGGTCGAGTTCGAGGCCGAAGAGCCCGAACGCGATCTTCGACTGGCTGTAGGCCTTCATGCCGTCGTAGGAGCGTTCCCAGTTCAGGTCGTCCCAGTTGATGGCGCCCTGATTCGCCGCGACGCTGATCTGTGAGGTCACGCGCGCGCGGCCGGCGCGCAGCAGCGGCAGCAGATGGGCCACCAGGGCGAAGTGGCCGAGGTGGTTGGTGCCGAAGTGAAGCTCGAACCCGTCGGCGGTCGTCTGCCGGTCGGGCGGGGTCATGACGCCGGCGTTGTTGACGAGGAGGTGGATCGGCCGGTCCTCCTCTCGCAGGGTCTTGCCGAGGGCTGCGACGGAGGCGAGCGAGGACAGGTCGAGCTCGCGGAGCGACACGTTCGCGTGGGGAATCGTCCGACGGATCGTGGTGAGCGCGGCCTCCCCCTTGCGCGGGTTGCGAACGGGCAGGAGCACATCGGCCCCGGCCGCGGCGAGCCTCGTGGCGATGCCGATCCCGATGCCGTCGCTCGCTCCGGTGACGACGGCGCGCCTGCCGGACAGGTCGGGAACGGTGATGTCGATGGTCTCGCGTGGCATGGGCCCACTCCTGGGTTGTGTGGCGTTGCCCCCACCGTCGTGGAAGACGGCGGCGCCATTCAGGGCCCCTCGATCCACTGATCAGGAAGTCCGGGCTCCGGCAGGATCCGTGGCGGCCGTAACGCGTGAAGGGGGGATTGACAGTCCGTGGATGCCGAGATGCGCGGGCGGTAGAAATGAGCCCGAAGGAGGCACGCAGGGTGACGGAGGCGCGCATGGTGATCGATCGGACCGGACTGGCGGAGTTCCTCCGGCGCCGCCGGGAGTCGCTGCAGCCCGAAGACGTCGGCCTCCCGCGCGGACCACGCCGCAGGACAAGCGGGCTGCGACGGGAGGAAGTGGCCGCGCTGTGCCACATGTCGACCGACTACTACGCGCGGCTCGAGCGGGAGCGCGGACCCCAGCCGTCCGGGCAGATGATCGCCTCCATCGCGCAGGGACTCCACCTCTCCCTCGACGAGCGCGACCATCTGTTCCGGCTCGCCGGACAGACCCCGCCCCCGCGGGGCGCGGACAGCGAGCACATCAGTCCCGGTCTGCTGCGCATCCTCGACCGGCTGCACGACACTCCCGCGGAGATCGTCACCGAGCTCGGCGAGACGCTGCGGCAGACCCCGCTCGGCATCGCGCTCACCGGCGACCAGACCGTCTACCGCGGCCCGGCCCGCAGCCTCGGCTACCGATGGTTCACCGACCCCGCCGCGCGACAGCTCTACGCCCCCGACGACCATCCGTTCCTGACCCGCATGTTCGTCTCGGGCCTGCGCGGGGTGGCCACACTGCACGGTCCCGTGTCCCGCGCGGCCCACTACGCCGACCTGCTACTCGCCCGGAGCGAAGAGTTCCGCCGGGTGTGGAACGACCACGAGGTCGGCATCCGGCCCCACGAGGTGAAACACTTCGTCCACCCCGAGCTCGGCGCATTGGAGCTGACCTGCCAGACGCTGCTCGATCCGGACCAGTCGCACTTCCTGCTCGTCTACACCGCCATTCCCGGCAGTGAGAGCTACGAGAAGTTGCAGCTGCTGTCGGTCATAGGAGCGCAGGCGCTGCGCTGAGGGGGTTCACCCTCCACAGACTGCCGCCGCGGCGGGGTCACCTCAGGGCGTATCGCCCGTGAGGTGCACATTGTGCGCGGTGACCGGTTCCCCGCACTGGTCGCAGGTCAGCCTCGGATGCGTGGGCGATCCGCATACGTCGTGTGTCCAGGCCACCTTGGATCCGCTGCCCGCCGGCTCGTCCGGGAGGTAGGTATTGCCCCATTCCATCAAGATCTGGATCGCCGGGAAGAGATCGAGGCCGGCCTGGGTGAGGCGGTATTCGTAGTCGCTGCGGATCGGACCGCCCGCGTAGCGCTCCCGGGTCAGCAGGCCGACGTCCACGAGCTTGCCGAGCCGGTTCGACAGAGTGGGGCGCGGAATGCCCAGGTTCTGGGCGAACTGTCCGTAACGGTGGACACCGAAGAACGCTTCGCGGAGGATCAGCATCGTCCAGCGCTCGCCGACCAGATTGAGGGTCCGCGTGACCGAGTCGTCGCCGCGCGAATCCGGGGGCTGCGCCTCAGGGGTGTCCGTCACCGGGTGATCGTATCCCGTCTCCGTCGGCCGACCGCTTCGCCCCGATCGGCCCCGAGACGAGGTCCGCGGCATGTTCCCTGATGAAAGCCAGGGTCTTGGCACCGTCGGGGTCGTCCGCCGTCGTGGGCACCAGCCCGATGTGGTCGGCGCCGGCGTTGAAGTAGCTCTCGATGCGTCGCAGTACTTCAGGGCCTGAGCCGATCGCGCCGACGGCCGCCGGAAGCTCGGGGGGAATCTCCGCGACGAGCGCATGGCGGTCGGCGGCGGAACGGGCCTTGCGGACGAGGCCGCCGAAGCCCAGTGCGGTGAACATCTCGCCGTATCCCGGTGGGCGGAGGTACACGGCCAGCTGCGAGGCGAGCTGGTGGTAGGTGGCCGGATGCGGTTCGACGGAACAGGTGACCCACACCGCGAGCCGTGGTGCGGGCAGCCCGCGGGCGTCGGCGATGGCGTCGATCGACGCGCGGACCCGGGCGATGTGTTCCGGCGCCACCAGGTTCAGCACGACCTCGTCCGCGGTCTCCGCCGCGACACGTGTCATACGTGGCCCGAACGCCGCGACGCTGATCGTGGCGTCCGGTTGTGGCCGGCGCAGCCGGAAGCCCCGTGTGCGGATGTGCCGGCCGGAGAAGGCGGCCCGTCCTCCATCGAGGAGTTCGCGCAGCACCGCGACCGATTCCCTGGTGCGCTGCGGGTTGCCGCTCCAGCTGCGGTCGTGCCAGTCGGAGACGATGTGCGGGCTGGACGCTCCCAGTGCCACATCCACGGGTGTGCCCGTCAGCGTGGCGACGCTGGCGGCCCCCATGGCGATGGCGACGGGGGAGCGCACGCCGACGGCGAGGGGGCCGGCCGTCAGCCGGGGGATCGAGGTGCTGGTGGCGACGGCGGTGGCGAGGGCGAACACGTCGAAGGTGGCCATCTCGCCGAGCCACAGCCGCTCGAAGCCGCATGCACTCGCCTGGTGGGCGATCCCGAGCGCTTCCAGGTCGGGCCGGTCCAGCCAGTACGGAAGCACCACGCCGAGCGATCGCCGCCTCACAGCTGCGCCACGTGCGTCGGGAGGCCGAGCAGGATGCGGCCGGTGGTCTCCCACGTGGCCGGGCTCACCTGGAGGTGGGCGGTGGCGGTGGTCGCGTCCCGGAAACGGCGCTGGAGCGGCGAGCTCTCGTACACCGCCGATCCGCCGCCGAGGTCGTACATGGCGCGGACGACCTCGGCCGATGTGCGCGCGGCGTGGGCCGCTGCCAGCCGCAACCCGGTGCGAAGGCCGAGCCCCACGGTGTCGGCGGTGCACGCCGCCTGCCAGGCGTCGTCGATGGCGGAGTAGAAGAAGGCGCGTGCGGCGCGCAGGGCGGCCTCCGCCTGTCCCACGGCGGCCTGCGTGGTCGCCTTCTCCGCCAGGGTGCGCCGCGAGCCGGTGGCCACCTTGCGGCCCGCGAGGTCCATCAGGTCATCGATCGCCCCGCGTGCGTTGCCCAGCGCGGCCGCGGCGATGGACAGCGCGAAGTACCCGTAGATCGGGAACCGGTAGAGCGGAGCGTCGATCAGCGGACCGTCGTCCAGGGCCAGTACGCGGTGGTCGGGGACGAACACCTCCTCGGCCACGGCGTCATGACTGCCCGTCGCGCGCAGGCCGGAGGTCTGCCAGGTGTCGAGTATCCGTAGCTCTTCGGCCGGGATCCCGACCGCGCGCAGCGTCGGCACACCGTCCTTGTCGCCACGGCCGTCGTCCAGGACGCAGCCGCCGAAGAAGTGGTCCGCGTGCGTGATCCCGCTGCAGAACGACCAACGGCCGGAGACGACCACACCTCCCTCGACAGGGCGGGCCTTCGCCCGCGGCGCCCACACGCCCGCCGCGATCGCGCGCGGGTCACCGAAGGTCTCGGCGGCACCCTTCTCCGGAAGGTACGCCGCGAGCAGGCTGCTGGTGAGAGCGATCGAGACGCACCAGCCGGTGGCGGCGTCGCCGCGCGCGATCGTCTCGGCGCATGCGAGTGAGACGGCGGGCGGGGCCTGCGCGGCTCCGAGGGTCCCGGGAGCTCCGCAACGCATCAGTCCGGAGTCACGGAGCGCGTCGACCAGCTCCGGGCTCAGCCGGCGCTCCCGTTCGCTGTCGGCGGCCGCCGCCTGCGCCTGGAGACGGATGCGCTCCGCCGCCTCCCTGAGGCTTTCCTGATTCGCGTCCGCCTCGTGAAGCGTGTGGGGCATGGGAGACCTCTCCTCGGCGCAGGTGCTTCGGTGGCAAGTAGTTCATTTGCTTTACTAGTTCAGTCGTTATACTTTCGCTCCGCGCCGCGGCAGTCAAGTCGAAGACGGCAGCATGCGGTCGGCGGACGTGACAGACCATCACCGAAGGGAAACCATGGACATCAATCACCGGATGGTGCTCGCCGCACGCCCCGAAGGCGAGGTGAAGGACACCGACTTCACCCTCACCACCGCTGAGATACCCGCACCGGGCGAGGGGCAGGTCGTCGTCAAGGTCGACCTCATCTCCATCGACCCGGCGATGCGGAGCTGGATGAACCCGGGCGCGTCCTACGTGCCCCCCGTGGAGCTCGGCGCCGTCATGAGGGCCGGCGGGATCGGCACGGTCATCGCGTCCCGGCACCCCGCATACGCGGTCGGCGACGAGCTCTACGGAGCCTTCGGCGTTCAGGAGTACGCACTGTCCGACGGCACGGGCCTGCACAAGATCGACACCTCGATCGCACCGAGGACGACGTACCTCGGTGCGCTTGGCATCACCGGCCTCACCGCCTACTTCGGCCTCTTCGACGTCGCCCGCATACGGCAGGGCGACACCGTCGTGGTCTCGGGCGCGGGGGGTGCCGTCGGCAGCATGGTGGGTCAGATCGCCAAGATCACCGGCTGCCGCGCCATCGGTATCGCGGGTGGCCCGGAGAAGTGCCGGACCCTGGTCGAAACGATCGGCTTCGACGCGGCCATCGACTACAAGAGCGACGACGTGCGGAAGGCCTTGCGCGAGTACGCCCCCGGCGGCGTGGATGTGTACTTCGACAACGTCGGCGGCCCGATCCTGGACGCGGTGCTGACCAGGCTCGCACGCGGGGCACGCGTCGTCATCTGCGGCGCGATGTCCCAATACAACGACCAGCGCCCGAAGGGCCCGGCGAACTACATGTCGCTGCTCGTGAACCGGGCGTCGATGACCGGCATGGTCGTATTCGACTACGAGGACCGCTATCCCGAGGCGACCCGGCAACTCGCCCAGTGGCTTGCGGAAGCCAAGCTGACCTCGGCCGAGCACGTGGTGGAAGGCGGCCTCAAGGACTTCCCGGGCCTGCTTCGGGGCCTGTTCACCGGGGTCAACACCGGAAAGCTGATCCTTCAGCTGTAGGGCCGGCGGAACACCGAGGATTCCTGTCTGCCGGCGGACAGAACATGTCGCCCGGCACCTCTGTGCACACCGCCATTTTCCATCCGGGGAGCTGCGATGGCCGAATCCGAGAATGAGCCGCTGACCTCTGCCTTCCGCGAGGTGATGGCCGGTGTGGCCACACCGGTGACCGTCGTCACCGCGATGGACGGACGACGGCCGCACGGCACCACGGTCAGCGCTTTCGCGTCGTTGTCGATGCGACCTCCCATGGTCCTGATCGCCCTCGACCGTCGTTCCGAACTCCTGGCGCTGATCACGTCGTCACTGCGGTTCGGAGTCAATGTCCTGGGGCACGGGCAATCCGCGCTGGCGCTGGCCTTTGCCCGCAAGGGAGGCGCCGGAAGGTTCACCGGCGTGTCCTGGGAGGTGGATTGGGGCGTCCCCCGGCTGTCCGCCGCCCCCGGCTGGCTGGCCTGCGAGATGGCGGATGTGGTCGAGGGAGGAGACCACGTGATCGCCCTGGGCAACGTCCTGGCGACCCGAGCCGCCGAGGGTGCCCCGCTCACCTACCACGCCCGGGCCTTCGGCACCCATGTCGCGCTGGCATAGACCTGGCGGGCAGCCGCATCACGCCGACGCCCGCGTCGAGGAGTCAGGAGATGAGCGAGCGGCCTGTGGGTGCCAGTCTCAGTGTCCGGGGGGCCGCTGTCTGTTCTCTGTCGATGCCCGACAGGATCTCCCGGCCGCGGGGGTGGGCCCGTACCTCGGCACGGTGCCGGCGGCACGCATCTTCGTCGGGGTAGGACGTGAAGACGGCGGCCACGTTCTCTCCGGTGCGGACCGGCAGCCTGGTGAAGGTGTTGTGCGCCGTCTCGGTGGTCAGGACGGCGAGTGGTGCGGGTCCCGTCGTGTGGAGCACGGGGAGGAGGCCGTCCTGGATGAGCGCGATGCCCTCGGGCCGTCCGGGAGGGAAGGACCACACGGTGGCGGACACGAACCGATCCGGTGCCGGAGCACCGGTCCCGGGCCGCTGGGACGGGCGGACGGCGAAGCCGCTCCCGGCTGACAGGGGCCGCATCAGCAGGACGTCGTCGGAGTCGACCATGGTGGCGTTGGCCTGGGGGCCGTGCTCGGCCCACACCGGTCCGCCGTAGAAGGCCGTCAGCGCACGGTGCCGTGCCGCCATGTCCTCGAACCCGCGCAACCAGACGAAGCGGTCCGGATCGTCGAGGTCCCGAAACTGGGCGAGCACGACCATCCCCGTCTCCTCCTGCGTTTCGACGAACTCCCGGTCGAACAGTTCGATGAGCTCATCGCGTCGGCCGGGACGCAGTGTGTACTGCCGAAGCTCGATCACGGCAGGGCGGCAGGCAAGGTCGGTGGGGGACATGGCGCGACAACTCCTCTTCGGCGCTCTTCTCCGGGCGCGGACTCCCCGGCTGGTGGGGTCCGAGCCGGACGTGGATCGACGCTAGGGGAGCCGTGTGCCACCTGCTGTCAGGGTTTCCGAGGAGAATTGCGCCCATGTCCGCAGGCCGATTGCTGTCGCTGCTGTTGTTGTTGCAATCCCGTGGCCGCATCTCGGCCCCCGGGATCGCCGGTGAACTGGGGGTATCCGTACGGACCGCCTACCGTGACCTGGCGCGTCTGCAGGCCGCCGGGGTCCCGGTCTACGCGGAGCCCGGTCGCGGGGGCGGCTATCAGCTGCTCGATGGCTATCGCACCCGGCTCACCGGGATGACCGAGGGCGAGGCACGGGCGCTGTTCTTCGCCGGACTGCCCGGGCCCGCCGCCGACCTGGGCCTCGCGGCGGAGGTGACGGCGGCACGGCTGAAGCTCCTGGCCGCGCTGCCGACGCAGCTGCGCGAGGAGGCGGCGCGGACCGCGGCGGTGTTCCACCTGGACGCTCCCGGCTGGTACCGGGACCCCGAACCGGCGCCGCAGCTGGCCCTGTTCGTCGACGCGCTGCTCACCGGGCGTGCGGTGGAGGTGCGCTATCGCCGCTGGCGCGCGCCGCAGGAGGTGAGCCGCCGCCTACGTCCCTACGGCCTGGTGCTCAAATCCGGAAACTGGTACCTCGTGGCCGCGGGGGAGAGCCGGATCGCGACCTACCGGGTCGCCCAAGTCCTCGACGCGGTGCTGAGCGACGAGCGGTTCGAGCGGCCGCGGGGGTTCGACCTGGGCGCGTACTGGGCGTCCTACCTCGACGATTTCCAGGCACGCCGCCACACCGGCACCGCCACCATCCGCCTGTCCCCGAGGGGACGCCGGCGTCTGCCCGACAACGTCCCCGCGGAGGTGGTGCGGGCGGTCGACTCCACCGCGACCGCCGTCGGCCACGACGGATGGGTCGAGGCCGTGATCCCGACCGAGAGCATCGACCACGCCTGCGGTGAGCTGCTGCGGCTCGGTATCGACGTCGAGGTCGTCGCGCCGGCCGAGCTGCGCCAGGCCATGGCCGCCACCGTGGGCGTACTCGCCCGGGCCTACGGACTTCACTGACGTCCGGGGCGCGCGGTCTCGTCTCGGGGCCGGGTGTCACCGTGTGATGACGGGCGGCCTGCTCCTCGCGGACAGCTCATGCCCGGAGTTCTTCGCCCAGTGTGGCCAGCCAGTCGCTGGTGCCCTGCTTCCGCCAGCTCGGTTCCTCCCTGCCGTCGAGGAAGGTCGCCTGCTCGGTCAGGGTGAGCCGGGTGCCCTCGCCCTCGGCGGTGAGCTCGATCGTGGTCGTCGACACCGTGGCAAGGGTGTCGTCGGCAGTCAGTGTCGAGGAGTAGACGATCCGCTGATCCGGGACGATGTCGTGGTACACCGAGGTGAACGCCAGCTCCTTGCCGTCCGGCGTCCGGCCACGGATCAACTCCCGCCCACCCGCACGGAAGTCCAGTTCATGACTGCCCCCGGACCCGAACCAGCGGGCCTTCGCGGCCGGATCGGCCCAGGCGGCGAACACTCGCGGAGGTTTTGCGGGGTAGACGCGTTCCAGGTCGAACGTGGTGTGCGTGACGGTCATGATGTGGTCCCTTCTGATGGGCCCGGCTCGGCGAGGAAGTCGCCGAGGTCGTCGAGCCTGGTCTCCCAGGTGGTGCGCTGCCGCCCGAGCCAGCTTTCGCCGGCCCGCAGGGCCTCCGGTTCGATCCGGCAGGTGCGGACCCGGCCGACCTTCTCCGACCGGACGATCCCGGCGGTTTCCAGCACCTGAAGGTGCTGGACGACCGCGGCGAGCGACATGGTCAGCGGCGCGGCGAGCTCGCTCACCGAGGCGGGTCCGCGAATCAGCCGCTCGACCAGCGCACGTCGGGTCCGATCACCCAGAGCCCGGAAGACCAGGTCCAGTCGCTCTTCATGGTTAAGCACATTCTTAAGTGAAGGCTCGTCGGGGCATAAAGTCAAGCAGTTGCTTAAGTAATCTCGGATCGTCGCCCGAATGAAGCGCTGCCGATCAGGTTGCGCTAACCAAGAGTTAGTGCTTTCCTTTGGTCACTGCTTCCGAGCTGCCCGTTCGGACTATGCGAGTGTCCCCAGAGGAGTAATTCACCGTGACCACCCCTGTAGTGTCCATCGCGTACCACTCCGGCTACGGCCACACCGCCGTGATCGCCGAGGCCGTCCGCGCCGGCGCCGCCGAGGCCGGCGCCGAGGTGCACCTGATCAAGGTGGACGAGATCACCGACGAGCAGTGGGAGACGCTGGACCGCTCCGACGCGATCGTCTTCGGTTCGCCGACGTACATGGGCACCGCGTCCGGCGCCTTCCACGTGTTCGCCGAGGCGTCCTCCAAGCGCTGGTTCCAGCTGGCCTGGAGGGACAAGCTGGCGGCGGGCTTCACCAACTCCGCCTCGAAGAGTGGCGACAAGCTGCACACCCTGCAGTTCTTCCAGATCCTCGCCGGCCAGCACGGCATGCACTGGGTCAACCTCGGCCTGCACCCCGGCTGGAACAGCAGCACGGCATCCGAGAACGACCTCAACCGCCTCGGCGTCTTCGCGGGCGCGGCCGCCCAGACCAACAGCGACGAGGGCCCGGAGGCCGTTCACAAGGCCGATGTGGCCACGGCCGGACACCTGGGCCGCCGGGTGACCGAGACCGCCAAGGTGTTCGCGCGGGGGAGTGCCGCCGCGTAGCGCCGCGCATGTATCCGAGGCTATGCGCTCCGCGCTGACTGCCGAATGATCAGGTCGGTCAGCAGGGCCAGCGGCGGCCAGCCGTCGCGACCCCGGCGGGCGACGGCGAAGGCACGCAGGACAACGTCCGGCCCGGTGAGCGGCACCAGATGGACACCGGGCAATGTGGCGGTGCCCATCGGCAGCAGTCCCACGCCCATCCCTGCCGCGATCATGCCCTGTACGAGGTCGAGGTTGTCCGCCTGGTGGGTGAGATGGGGGGTGAAGCCGGCCATGGAGGCGAGTGTCCGGATGACGGTCTCGTCACCGGTGTTGCGCGAGTTGCCGATCCAATCCGCCGTGCGGAACCAGCGGAAGACCTCCGGGGCGCCCGGTGCCGAGGGGCGGGCGACGTGGTCAGGAATGCCCAGACCCCAGGGAGCGGTCCACAGGGGGGTGATCGTGACCGCGGGGTCCGGCTCGGCCGGTGCCAGGTTGTAGTCGTAGGTGAGCGCGAGATCGGCCTCGTCGTTGGCCAGCAATTTCAGGGCTTCGGCGGGTTCGTGCTCACGGACCAGGATGCTGAGCTCAGGATGGCTGGCGGACAAACCGTTGATGATGGGCAGCAGTTGGGCTCGGATGGCGGTGGCGAAGCCGGCCACGCGCACGGTGCCGGTCGGCGGGGCGTCGGGGCTCAAGTCCCGCTGCGCGGCCTCGACCGCCGCGAGGATCGTGACGGCGTGTTCCGCCAGGCGGCGGCCCGCCGGGGTGAGCCTGACCTTGCGTCCATGCGGCTCGATCAGTGCCGTGCCCATGTCCTGAGCCAAAGCGGCGACCTGCTGAGAAACCGTCGAGGTGGTGGTGCCGGTGGCCTCGGCCACGGCGCGCATCGAGCCTCGCCGGGCCAGCTCGGCCAGCATCTGCAGGCGGCGTGTTTCCATCCCTCCATTGTCCATGAATCCCGAACGAATCATTCAGGATCGACACGTGGACGTGAACGGTGTCGAGGATCTGTACTGGGCCCATGAACGCTCCCCAATCGCCCGAGGCCCTTCCTGCCCACCGCTCGCGCCATGCCGGCGCCGCGGCCGGTCTGCTCATGGCCGCCACCTCGATGTCCACCGTGCAGCTCGGATCGGCGCTGACCGTTCCGCTGTTCGGACAGCTCGGCGCGCTGGGCACCGCGGGGCTGCGCCTGGGCTGGGCGGGGCTGATTCTGCTGGTCGCCATCCGCCCCCGGCCCCGTGACTTCGGCTCCCGGGATCTTCATGCCTGCATGGTGCTCGGTCTCGTGACCGCCGGAATGATGGTCTTGTTCATGCAGGCGATCGCCCGTCTCCCGCTGGGGACCGCAAGCGCACTGGAATTCCTGGGACCGCTCACCGTCTCCCTCTTCGGCCCGAGGAAGGGACGCCTCCTGTGGGCGGCCGCGGCGGCGACGGGCGTCGTGCTGCTGACCGAACCCTGGCATGGCGGCGCCGACCTGGTAGGAGTGGGGAGCGCGCTGCTCGCCGCGGCGTGCTGGGCCGCCTACATCCTGCTGACCCAACGGGTCGGTGATCGCGTCACCGGGCTGAAGGGACTGGCTGTCTCCATGCCGGTCGCGGCGGTGCTGGGGCTGACCCTCGCCGCCCCGGACCTCGCCGGACGCCTCACGTGGTCACCGCTGTGGACCATGCTGGCCCTGGCGGTGCTCAGCCCCGTCATCCCCTTCGCTCTGGAGTTTCTCGCCCTGCGCCGTCTGACCGCGTCCGCGTTCGGCACTCTGATGAGCCTTGAACCCGCCATCGCCCTCATGGTCGGTCTGCTCGTTCTCGGCCAGCGCCCCGGGGCGGCGGCGACACTGGGCCTGGTGCTCGTGGTCGTGGCCAGCGTCGGTGCCACCCGCGCCGGTGCCCGTCCCGCGGCATCCGCCAAAGAGGTACTGGCTTCTTCGGCCTGCGTCTGACCTCAGAGGAAAACGCGAGCGATATCAAGCCACTTCTGCGCATCCTCGCCGACCGCCGTGAGGTCGGTCTCGGCTCGGGTCCTGCGCCGGGTGACGCGAAGGCAGAAGTCGAGGGCACAGCCCTGAATCCGCTGCATGGCCTCTTCCGGGCCCCATGCCCAGGTCTGGCCGTCGGGACCGGTCAGCTCGACACGGAACGGCTCTTCCGGAACAGGCAACTGGGCAGCGTGGAAGGACAGCGTTCGCCCAATCACTCCCAATGCGGCCACATGGTGGAGCCGAGTCGTGGGGCGGTGTGAGACACCCAGTGCATCGAAAATGTCCTGCCCATGAGCCCACGTTTCCATGAGTCGAAGCGGGACCATAAGTGCCGGGGTGAGCTGCGAGCCGTACCATGGAAAGCCATGGTCCAGTGGAATGTCACGCAGCGCCGCCGCCACCTCGGTTCGGCCGGCGCGCCATTGTTCCAGCAGTGCTGATCGCGGTGTGGCCGCTCCGGCGGCAGCGTCAAGATCGGCGTATTGGCTGCCCGCGGCCTCTGCCTGCTTCAGTACGGCGTCGAACGCATCCGGAGTCCGTATGGCGATGAGAACGTTCGCATCGGCTGAGGCGAGATGAGCGATCTGGTGGGCGATCGTCCACCCCGCTGCCGGGGTGGGCCTGGTCCAGTCGGTCTGCGCCGATACCAGGGCGTCGAGTTCATCTCCTTCGGCCACCAAGTCGGGCAGCGCAAGATCGTGCTCTACGCTGGACATGTCAAGGCCGTAGTCCAACATCGGTGTCACCTTCACACATTGACGGCAACGGGTCTGTCCCGCTGGGAGGGGCGAAGTTGATCTCGTGTGATCAGGCTACCTGAGGTTGATTCCTGTCAACTTCTGTCCGCCATCCGCTGTTTCGCTTGGAGGGGACCATGTCCACATCCATCGGTGTGCCCGCCGATCCGACGTTGAGCTATCGGGCTATCGAGAACTTGATCGCACGCTACGCGGAACTCGTGGACGACGGTGATTTCGCGGGGCTCGGAATACTCCTCGCCGACGCCACCTTCACGGGCACGGGCGAGCCGGTGAGCGGGCGCGACGCCATCGAGAAGATGTTCCACGACACTCTCATCGTCTACGCCGACGGCACGCCGCGCACCCAGCATGTCACCACCAACGTTGCCATCGACGTCGACGAACCGGCGGGCACGGCGGTCTCGCGTTCCTATGTCACCGTGTTCCAGGCGCTGCCCGATCTGCCGCTGCAACCCATCGCCGCCGGTCGGTACCACGACCGCTTCGAGCGCCGTGAGGGGCGGTGGCGCTTCGCGGAGCGACGGGTCCGCATCAACCTGATCGGCGATGTGAGTCGCCATGCGCACCAGGCCGCCGCACGGCGGTAGTCGCCCGGAGGGGCCGCGCCCCCGGACAACCGGGTCGCGGCCCCTCGGCTTGTCTCGCCTCAGATCATGAGCAGCAGCCGCGTGTGCGGTACCAGCTTCCGGTTCACACTGGTGCTCTGCACGAATATCGTGAAGTCGTCGTTGTGGTCCGGCTTCACGCGAACTTCCGTGTCCGGCAGGCCGAGCAGGGATCGGGCCTCCGGCCCGGTGTACACCCGGTCCGTCTTCTTCTCCAGAACCGCGATCTGCTTCCGCGCCTGGATCTTCTCCGATTTACTCAGCTGATAGAACGCACCACCGGTACGGTAGGTGTGCCCGCATTCGATGACCCATTCGCGGATCGCCGCTTCGCGGGCCACCGGAATCAGCTGGTATTCCGATGGATTCACCGGGGTGAGGCCGGCTGCCTTGATGGTGTCCTTGTTGACCGCCTCCGCACCGGTGGAGAACACCGCCCGCGATCCCCGGATGCCCTGGGCCCGGCCCATCATAAAGTTCTCAGTGGCCTGCTGGATAACCTGCCCGGCCTCTTCCAGGCCCTGTGTGCTCGTGGCGTCCCAGATGGCGATGTTGTCCTTCGGGAAACCGCACTGCATGGCCTCGCGCTTGCCCATCTGGTCCGGCACAAGGACGGCCAGTGTCCAGTTGTCCTCCTGCGTCTGCATCAGCTGGGCCACGGCCTGCACGAGCTCGCGCGGATTCCTGGTCGGGGCATCCGGGCAGCGATGACTCGCGTTCTCCTGGCCGTCCGTCAGGACGAACGTCAGGAAGCTGTGGTCGCCGTACAGTTGAGCGGTCTGGGCAAGCTCCCGCTGCGACTTCAGTGTGGCCGCCAGCAGAGCCGTCATTCCACCGACCCGGTAAAGCTGCTTCAGGGACGGCATACGCAGCACGTCCTTGTCGTAGATGACGCACTCCACCTTGTCCGCGAACACATAGACCGTGACGCGGGTTTCCTGGTCGAGTTCCTTCGAGCGTCGGGCCAGATACGCAATCTGCTGGTCGGCGACTTCGACGACCTTGCCGCTCAAATGTGACATGGACGAACTGGCATCCAGCACAAGAGCAACGTGATTGATGTAGTTCTGGGTTCCGGACATGGACGCTCCCCCTTTTTCCTTCTCGATGTTCCTACCTTCTCACCCACCACTGACAATCGATGGGGAGCACGAGCCCTTGCAGGCGGGTGGAGGATGTCAGGAGGAGAAGTGCACGTAGTCGAAGCGTGCGGTCACTCCCTCACCGGCCGGGGAGACGAGGCCGATGCGCGGGTCGGAGCCAGACGGATCGAGTCCTCCGGGCTCCGGAAGGCGATCAGCCCGGGCCTGGCTGCGCCCGTCGGGGGCGTCGGTGAGCGGGAAGTGCAGCCTGGTCTCGACCGTGTGCCCCCACCCGGCGCGGTCCGAGCAGCACCGCGGGCCCGGGGTACGGCAAACCCGTCAGCTCCCGCGCGGTGATCGCGGTCGGCATCAGCAGCACACCGTCCGAGAGGCCCCCGCGATGGCGCAGCACCTCCAGCTCCCGCTCGCGGTCACCCTCGGTGGGGCTCCAGCACGACGCTGATGCCCTCGGCCTCCGCTAGATCGAAGACCGCGGCGGCCAGCGGCGCGCAGTAGCCGTTGCCCGAGGTCCGGCAGGGCGAGCGTCACCGTGTCCGTCGCCCTCGAATCGAGGCCGCGGGCCAGGGGGTTGGGGCGGTAGCCGAGCTCGTCGATCGCGTCCCGCACCCGCTGCCGGGTCTCCTCGCGGACGCTCCCGCGGCCGCGGACCACGCTCGACACCGTGCTCGCCAAGCCCCTTCCGCCAAGGCCGACGCCGCATGCGGGGGCGGATGAGGGCTATGCGGCAACGCCACACCCGCCGGGCATACGGGATCGTGTGTGGAGTGAAATCGCTTGAAACAGGCGTGATTCATGCAGAATTAACCATGGACTCGTCCCGGCTCGCGGCCGGGTGAAGGGGCCCGTGACTTCGGGGAATTCCCTACTACCAGGGGCTACGGGGGTCGATCGCGAACCTGGGAAATCATGGCAGCGAGTGTTGACAGATGATGGTTACCGCTCGAACATGAGCGGAAATCATCAAGATTTTGCAGTGTAGCCCCACGACATCATGCCCGCCCGCAGGAGGACGTGAGTGCGCACCCGCCCGCGCAGACCGCGCAACACCCGCAAACGTGTCATGTTCCCGGCCGCCGCTCTCGCCCTGACGCTCATGCCGTCCGTGGGCGGCCCCCTCGCCACACCGGCGCAGGCGGACCCCGCGGTCCAGGTCGAGGTGACCCATGACCCAGGTGTCCTCGCCGTGTCCGTGCCGGCCACCAGGAAGACCCCGGGCTACGCCGTCGACATCGCCACCGATGAGCTCGCCCTCACCACCCGGCGCGCCGGTGAAACCGCGCTGAGCACCGCGCGCGGTGACACGGGCGGCCTGCGCTTCCGGTCCGGAGGCCACTGGCAGCACGCGACCGAGGTCACCGACTCGAGGTGGAAGGACGGCGTCCTCACCCTCACCGCGGACACCACACTCGACGGCGCCACGGTCACGGCGCGGCTGACGCCCACCATGGACCGCTACCAGCTCGACTGGGATGTCGAGGGCGGCAGCCCCGACCAACTCGGCCTCGCCTACGACCTGTCATCGGCCGGCCACTGGTACGGCCACGGCGAGGCGGAGACCCCGCAGGGCGGCCCCGGTGTCGACCAGCCCTGGCCGCTCGACACCGGCGAGGTCGACCACAACACCTTCGGCCCGGCCTCGTACAACATGATCGACCCGTTCTGGTACACCTCCAAGTCGACCGGTCTCCGCGTCGACACCGGGAACGTCATGGACGTGGCGCTCAACAAGGGCGGGGACGGCCTCGGCACCTTCACCGTCGAATCGCCCGACACCTACAAGGCCACCGTGTTCGTCGAGTCGACCCCGCTGGAGGTCTACCGCGACTACATCGGCATCGTCGGCAAGCCGAGCAAGAGCGATGCCACGTACGAGCAGTACGCCAAGCCGCTGTGGAACTCGTGGGCGCAGTTCTACACCAAGGTCGACCAGGAGAAACTGCTCGATTACGCCACCGATCTCCACGACAACGGCCTTGACGGGCACACCATCCAGCTCGACGACAAGTGGGAGTCGAACTACGGCAATCTGACCTGGGACCCCACGACCTTCCCCGATCCCAAGGCCATGTCCGACAAGATCCACGACATGGGGTTCGACTTCGGCCTGTGGGTCACCCTCTGGATCAATCTGGACTCCACCAACTACCAGTACGCGGCCGACCACGACTATCTGCTCATGGACGCCGAGGACACGAGCAAGCCGTGCGAAGTGACCTGGTGGAACGGCCGGGCCGGGATCATCGACCTGGCGAACCCCGACGCCAAGGCCTGGTACGAGGGCAACCTCAAGAAGCTCATGGACACCTACGATGTCGACGGGCTGAAGTTCGACACCCGCTTCTTCGACGAGAAGTGCGCACCGCACGAGGGACACCAGGCCACCGACTACCAGAAGCTCGGCACGCGGCTCGCCGACGAGTTCGACCTCCAGGGCGCGGGCATCCGGGTGCACTGGGACCGGACGGCCCACGAGGCCGGCTTCGTCACCCGGCAGGTCGACAAGGGCACCGGCTGGGACTCCCTGCGGGCGGCCACCACCCAGAACCTGGCGATCTCCACGATCGGCTACCCGTTCGTCGAGTCGGACATGATCGGCGGCTCGAGCAGCCAGCCCCCGCCGACCAAGGAGGTGCTGGTGCGATGGGCGCAGTCCGCCTCGCTGATGCCACTGATGTACGCCTCGACATCACCGGTGGACACCAATGACTCCACCACCGGCCAGAAGGTGGACTACGACCAGGAGACGGTCGACCTGTACCGGCAGGCGATCCAGACGCACCAGAAGCTCGCCCCCTACATCTGGGATCAGGTCCGGAGCACCCTGAGGACGGGCGACCCGATCATGCGTCCCTTGTTCTTCGACTTCCCGAAGGACAAGGAGAGTTACACCGTCACCGACGAGTGGATGCTCGGCCCCGCCGTACTCGCCGCACCCAAGCTGAGCACCGGCGCCACCCGCACCGTCCATCTGCCACAAGGCACCTGGTACGACGTCAACCGCGGCACGGTGGTCCACGGCCCCAAGAACCTCAAGGGCTACGCGGCGCCGCTCGGCGTCACCCCGACATTCGTCAACCTCAAGGCCAAGGGCGCCGCCAAGGCCGTGAAGGCCCTGAAGCGCGCCGACGTTCCGGCCCCTCCCTCCTGATCCTGATCGGCCCCGACGCCCCGGCCACCGGCTCCGGCACGCCCTTCGAGACGACCACCGAGGTGGCCAACTGATCGGGCTTACGCCGGGGCCGTGGTGTCCGCGCCTGCCGCAGGGAGGGGAAACTCGCGCACGGCGGCCGCTGTGGTCAGCCGCAGACGCGCGCTGACCACAGCGGCCGCCGTGCGCGGCTGACGCGCTCGGGCGGCGCCTATACCGGCGAGTGCAGCGGTGTGGTCAGGTGCATGGCGCCTCACCTCGGGCGTTCCTCGGCGAGCCAAGCACGGACCCAGACGAGACACACCCTTCACTCCGGCGGCCTACCAGGACTTCGCGCGGGCGAGCAGGTCCTGCGACAGGTCCCACAGGCGCCGGGCGTTGTCCGCGTCGACGGCGTAGCGGGCCACGCCGTGCAGCGTGCCGGAGCGCCGGTCGAGGACCTCGGTCTCTTTGCAGTCCACGAAATACCGGCCGCCGATGCCTTCGAGGTGGGGCGAGGTGGCGAGAAGGACGGAGGTCGCGGCGCCCTGCTCGACGGTCTTGATCAGCTCGGCGGGCACCTGGCCACTGCCCCGGCCGCCGGTGTGGCGCTGCAGATTCGTGTAAATGGCCCCGGGCATCAGGGCGTTGGCGGTGACGTTGTCGTCGGCCCAGCGGCGGGTCGCCTCGACCGCGAAGAGGACGTTCGCGGTCTTGGACTGGCCGTAGGCCAGCCACGGGTCGTAGGGACGGAAGGCGAAGTTGACGTCGTCCCACACGACGGGTGACCGCTGGTGGCCGGTGGAACTCAGCACGACGACACGGGCGTTGCCGTCGGCGGCCAGCGCGTCGTGCAGTCCGGTGGCGAGGGCGAAGTGGCCCAGGTGGTTGGTGGCGAACTGCCGCTCCCAGCCCTGCTCGGTGTACTGCTCGGGGCAGGCCATGACGCCCGCGTTGTTCACCAGGACGTGCAGCGGACCCTGCCAGGAGGCGGTGAAGGCGGCGACGGATCCCGGATCGGCGAGGTCGAGCTGTGCGACCCGCACGTCCTGGTTACCGGTCGATGCGGTGATGCTCTTGGCGATGTCCTCGCCCGCGGCCATGTCACGGACGGCGAGGGTGACGCTTGCGCCGGTCCCGGCCAGGGCGCGGGCGGTCTCGGCGCCGAGGCCCGACGAGGCGCCGGTGACCACCGCCCGGCGGCCGGCGAGGTCGATCCCTTCGGCCACCTCGGCGGCCGTGCTGGAGAAGCCGAAGGGGGTGGTGATGGTGCTCATCAGTGAACTCCTTGCCGTGTACTGCGTCGCGCGCTGAGGTGGATGTGGCGGCGGGCTCTGTGCGTTCACGGGGTGACCAGGCGGTCCTGCTCCACCGGGGGCGTGCCGTCGTGCCAGTCCAGGGCTTTGCCGGATCGGACGAGTTCGCCGTAGAGGGCGGGATCGACGTGGTCGGAGAAGACCAGGTCGAGTACGGCTTCGGCGGCCTGGGCCGGCGACTGTGCCTGGCTGTAGTCGCTGAACCAGGGGCGCGAGGTGGCGGTGTCGACCATGCCGGGGCACACGGCCGCGATCAGCGTGTCGGTGGCGAGGTCATGTTCGCGGCGTTCGGCGGCGACCGCTCGGACGGCGGCGACCTGGGCCACCTTCGAGGGCACGTTGAGCCAGATGGGCCAGCCCGCCTCCTGCGCGGTCCGGTGGTGGACGGCGCTGCGCCACGATTCGACGGCGTACTCGACCTGGTCGAGGTTCGCGCCGTCGAAGAGATGGTGCAGGCGCGCGTCGAGGTGACCGAGGGTGCCCAGGCTGCTGGCCACGACGAGCATCCGGCCGCCCGGGCGCAGGACGGGGCCGAAGGCGCGCAGGATCGAGTGCGTGGCGGTGTTGGAGACGTCTATGAACTCGTCGGCGCGCTCGGCCTGCGACTCCTCGGGCAGCAGCCGGGCGACCGCGTTGGAGACGACGATGTCGACCCCTCCGTGCCGGGCGCGCAGGTCATCGGCGAGACGGGCGACGGCCTCGGAGTCGGTGACGTCCAGGACGCGGCCCTCGACGCGGGCGCGGGTGCCGGCCAGCAGGCCGACCTCGCGGGCGGCGTCCGTCACCCGCTGGTCATTGCGTCCGGTGAGCAGGACCAGGTCGTCCGGTTGCATGCGGGCCGCGAGCCCTTCGACGAAGGCGCGGCCGAGTCCTTGGTTGGCGCCCGTCACGAGGGCGATACGAGAAGTGTTCACGCATTCCACGCTAAGAACGCCGCGTCCATGAGTCCAACGAAAGTTCGGCACGGCTAGTATGCGAAAACATCATGGACTTCACGGATGTGTCACTCACCGCGCTGCGTGTCTTCCGCGCCGTCGCCGAGCAGGGAACCTTCACCGCGGCCGCCGCGTCCCTCGGCTACACGCAGTCGGCGGTGTCCCGGCAGATCGCCGCGATCGAGCGGGCCGCCGGCGCGGAGCTGCTCGAGCGGCGCCGCGAGGGCGTACGGCTCACCACGGCCGGGCGCCTCGTCATGCGCCGCGCGACGGTCGTGCTCGACGAGATCGACGCCACCGCACGCGAGCTGTCCGGCCTGCCCGAGCAGGCCGCGACGGTGCGCCTCGGCTGGCTGCCCAGCGCCGGTGCCGTCCTGGTTCCCCGCGCCGTGGCCGCCCTGCGCCATACGGACCCCGGCATTCAGGTCGTCGGCCGGGAGGGCGGCACGCCGGCGCTTGTGCGCGCCCTGCGCGCCGGCAGTCTCGACCTGGCCCTGCTCGCCTCGGCTCCGCCCTTCCGGCCGCCGGACACCGAGTCGCCCCCGCTCGCCCTGCAGACCCTCACCGAACGCGCCCTGTGTCTGGCCGTGCCCGAGGCGCATCCGCTGGCCCGCGGCGACTTCATCGACGTGGCCGACCTGCGCGGGCAGCGCTGGATCGCGGGCTCCGCCTCGGGCGAGGACCGGCTGATGGGCGTGTGGCCGGGACTGGACGAACGGCCGGAGATCGCCCACACCGCCCGCGACTGGCTCGCCAAACTCCAACTCGTCGCCGCGGGATGCGGATTGACCACGGTCCCCGCGGCGCTGGCTTCCGCCGCACCACAAGGCGTCCGCATCCTGCCCGTCCGCGGCGGCCCCCAGGAACAGCGGCGGCTGCTTCTCGCCCACCCTCCCGGGACGCCGACCGAGCCGGTGACTCGCGTGGCGGCGGCCTTGCGTGCAGCGGCCCTCAACTCGGCCGAACCTGAGGTTTCTTGATGCCGAGTCAGCTCTGAGTCGTTTCGATCAGCTCGAGGAGGTCGCCTTCCGGGTCGCTGACGCACGCGTACCGCAGCCTTGCCCCCGACGAGGACGACGCGTCCGACTTGCCGCTCCGCGTGGCCGCCGCCGCCCACGGGCATGCCGTGTTCCTCCGTCAGGGCCCGTTCGGCATGGGCGGCGGGGCTCTCGCCGACACGGAGGAGAACTGCCCACACGGCCCGGGATATCGCGCGGCAGAGGTGTCGGCGGCGATGACCGAACCCGGCCAGGACGCTGGTCGCGGCGGCTCTGCGGCAGGTTCACCGCTCGGGAGAGAACTCCGGCAGCACGCCCTTGGTGAGCAGGAAGCATCCGTACGGTCTGTCCTCGCCGGTGATGACCACCGCGAACGCGGAGCGGGCACGTGCGTAGAACGCGTGGCGCCCGACTGTCTCCACCGCGACGGGGCGGCCTGATGCCTCCTCGGCGGCGGCGATGAAGTCCATCTGTACCGGCGGCTCGGCGGCGGCGTCGCCGACGACCTCCATCCTCGCGATGGGTTCGGGGACGAACGTGTCGAGTGGCAGCAGTCCGAGCACTGCCCGGCCCGCCGAGACGACGTCGGTGCCGTCCAGCCGGATCACACGGTCGTTCACGGAGTGCGCGGGGAAGTTCCGGTCGACCATGGCGATCGTGTCTCCGTGCCCCATCCGCGCGAGCGCGTACAGCAGGTCCGGGGTCAGGAGCGGGTCGAGTCCTTTGAGCAAGGTGGATCAGCCTTCCGGGGTCGAGGACGAGCGGGGACCGGAGCCGAAACCGCCCGGGGGCGCACCGGGGTTCGCGGCCGCGGCCGCGCGCGCGTGGCGCAGCAGCGGTGGCGCGAGCAGCCCGCACGGCTCGGGGGCGGCGCGGAGCCCGGTCCCGGCGTAGTAGCGGTTGGCCGCCGACGGCGCGACCCGGACGCGGAGTTCGTTCCCCCCGGGGCGCAGGGCGTCGGCGGGAATCGTGACGCGGTACGGCGCCCAGGCGCGCGCCCCCGCGCGCACGCCGTTCACGGACACGATCACAGCTCCGGCGACAGCCGGGAGCGTCAGCTCCAGGGGGACCGGCGTGTCGAGCTCGATCCGCCGCACATAGTCGGCGGTGCCCGCGAACGCCGGGAGGCCCTGGCGTTCCCAGCCGCACGTCACCGCGATGTCACGGCGGGTGCCCGCCTCCTCGTACGCGTCCTCGGGGACCTCGAGCAGCCAGCCGGACTCGAGCGCCTCCGGCGCCGACCATTCCGGGGTGCCGTGACCGGCCGCCGCCCCGGCGTCTTCCGTGACATCCGCCCGGCCCGGAGCGGGCTCCGCGCCCCGGTACACACGCAACAGGCGCAACGCGTTCTGCTCCAGCCGCAGCGTGATGGGGTCCCCGGCTGCTTCGAGGGCGCGCACGCTACCGTCGGCGGCCTCCCACTCCTCGATATGCCAGGGCCCGTCGGGCAGCACGAGCTCCACGGTGCCCTCGGTCTCGGTGAAGCACGCGAAACGGAAGCCGTCGGCCGCGTCCGGGCCGCCGCGCCAGCGCACCGCCGAGCCGGTGGGGACGCGCAGTGTCGGTTCGGCCCGCCCACGCCGCGCGACGAGCCCGCGCAGGACCGCCTCCTCGGGGACGGCGGCGAACACCTCGGCGGCGGGGGCGATCTCTGCCCAGTCCTCGGCGGCGGTCTGCGGGCCCTCCTGGTAGACGGTGGGCGTCGCGCCGCCGGCCAGCAGCCGTACGCCCGATTCGGCCAGGCGGCGAAGCCGGCGCAGCGAGGCGGCCGAGCGCAGCGTGGTCACGGCGGGAAGCACGAGCGCCCGGTACCGGCGGTCCCCGAAGCACACCGCGCCCTCCTCCACGGCGGCCGCGTCGAGATCGCGTTCGTCCACGAGGTGGAAGCCCACCCGGGCTTCGGTGAGCGCGCGGGCCCACTCGCCCATCGCCGACGCCTGCTCGCCGAGCTGACCCGCGGTCCACACCGTGCGCAACGGGTACAGGACCGCCACGTCGCTCTGTGGTGACACCGGTTCGAGGAATTCGCTCAGCCGCGCGCTCTCGAGCGCGAACCGCGGGTGATGATCGGTGAACCACGGCTCGAAATTGATGCCCGGGGGGAAGTCGAAGCGCGGATTCCGCAGCGACTCGTGATCGTCTCCATGGCCGTGGGTCTGGTAGAAGCCATGGAAGATCATCTGTCGCATGCCCTGCAGATGGTGGTTGATCGCCGTGGTGCGCAACTCCTGCAGGGTCAGCCCCCAGTGGCCGGACCACGGGGTCCCGCCGTCGGGCGGGGTGACGAAGTACTGCTCGACCATCGTCCCGCCGCGGCCGTGGTGGCGGGCGACCGAGTCGCCGAACACGGGGCTGAGCTGCACCAGGGCGTCCTGCGCGTCCACCGCGGTGAGGTCGCGGTAGCCGTCCACACCGAAGTGGTCGAGTCCGAAGTTCACGCGCAGGTCCCAGTTCGCGAACGCGGTGTCCAGAGCCCAGCCGCCCACGTGCCCGAGGACTTCATGGCCGGACTGACGCAGGCCGTGGGCGTGGCTCCAGGCGCGCAGCTTGCCGAGGAAGGTTTCCATCGCGTAGCCGCTGAAGTGCTCGTAGAACTGGGCGCGGAGGCTCAGCCGCTCCGGGTCGTCCCCGTCGAGCACGGCGGCGAGCACCTGCGGGGTCCGCCCGCCCCAGCGCTCCCGGATCGAGACGGCCAGGCTCTCGTGGAACGGCATCGCCGAACGCAGGTCTCCGGTGCGCTGTGCCCAGTCGTAGTACACGGCGTGCGGCTGGTCGAAGAACATGTAGGCGACGGTGGAGCCGAAGAAGTCGCCCAGGGCATCGGCGAAAGGCTGGTAGCCGGCCTCGATGAAGCGATCGACGGCGACCGGGTCGACGGGATTCACCAGCCGGGAGGTCGCGCAGCGGGCGGAGACGAACACGATCGCCTCCGCGCCGGCGGGCACGGGCTCGGCGAGGCGGACACGGCACCCGTCGGCGGCGCCGTCCACGCGGTCGACGAGTCCGGGTCGCTCGGCGGCCGCGCCCTGCTCCCCATCCACGACGAGCGCGTACTCCACCCGCCAGTCGGCCCAGGCGACGACGCCGCCCTCGTAATGCCAGTCCATCGCGGCCGGGCCGAGGTTCTCCGTCGCCGAGCGGATCCCGCTCAGCGAGCCGTCGGCCGCGCCGGCGGGGATCCGTACCCAGAACAGATGCCGTTCGCGCAGTTCGTCGTGCCCGGTCACGGCCCGGCCCGCGGCGTGACCGGTCTGCCAGTTGTAGTCGTCATAGATGCCGACGACCATGCCGAGCTCGGCGGCCGTCCCGACCGCCGCACGGCACGCGGCGAGGTAGTCGTCGTCCAGGTAGTCCTCGATCGGGTACGACAACCGTGCCTGCACCTGGAAGCTCCGGATCCCGGCGTCGTGCATCTGCCGCACCTGGGCACGGATCGTGTCCTTGTCGGGGAGTCGATGCCAGAACCAGTAGGCGGCGGGCGCATGCCACGGGTCCGGGTTCCGGAATCGCCGCAGCGCGGTCTCATGTGCGGACAAGGGTGTCAGCTCCTCGAACAGCTCCTCGGGCGGCGGCGAGTCCCGCGCGGGCCTCGCCGCCACGGGTTGGTCAGCGCTCCGTGCGGTCGGCAACGTGCCTGCCGTCCGCGCCGGGAGTCGGTACCGGGAGCCCGCCCTCCCCGCGAGCGGTCTCGCCCGCGGTCACGAGCGAGTAGTCGGGCTTCGGATCCAGCCGGAGTCCGAACGTGAGGATCGCGTAGAGCGCGGCGCCGAGCGCCAGGGCGATGACGATGCCGAGCCCGCTCGAACCGAACACGCCGGTGCGGCCCTGCTCGGTGAGGAGGAATCCCGTGATCTTCCCGAAGTTCGGGTCGGAGCTCGTCACGAGGCCGAGACCGATGACCGTTCCGGTGATCAGACTCACGATCGCCGTCCAGCGCCCGTCGCGGCCGCCGTAGCCGCGCGGGTTCGCCATATCGGTGTTCCAGCCCATGCGGCGCTGCCGGATGAAGTCGACGAGCTGGATGCCGCCCATGGTGCCCATCATCACGGCGATGAGCGACAGGAACGACTGGAACGTCGCGAGGAACGAGGTGGAGATGAACAGCAGATAGAAGGCGCCCGCCGCGATGATGACCGCGTTGATCGCGGTCGTCACGGAGCGGCGCAGCGGTACGCCGACCGCCATGAGCGCGAGGCCGGAGCTGTACATGCCGGTGATGGCGGCCGAAACGAGCGAGATGACGATCACGATGGAGAACGGAACGAAGAACCACATCGGCAGGAGCGCGGTGAGCGCCCCGATCGGGTCGGACGCCGTGGCGGCACCGAGCTTCGAATCCCCGCCGACGAGCAGCGCGCCGACGGCGAGGAGGATGACAACCGGCAGGCTGAGCCCGGCGACCGTCCAGCCGATCACGCCGCGCGCCGGGGTCTCCCGCGGGAGGTAACGGGCGAAGTCTCCGCCGTAGTTGAGGAAGCCGAGGCCGACGAGGGTCATCGCCATGATGATGCCGCCGATGAACACCAGCGGTCCGCCCGCGGGGGTGACACCGAGGTGTGCCCACTCGATCTCGGGCACCATGAATCCGAGGAAGGCGACCGTCATGATGCCGGTCACCCACGAGATCCAGACCTCGACCTTCATGATGAGCTCGTGGCCGAGGACGGAGACCGCCATCGTCACGGCGAGCACGAGCACGAACCACAGCACGATCGTGGACGTGGCGCTCGACCCGTCCGCGTCGGCGAACACCGAGGGCCACAGCTTCGCGAACAGGTTCGCACCGGTGGTCGAGGCAAGGGTGATGATCGTCACCTTCCAGCCCATATTGGACAGGTAGGCGAAGAACGCGGGGATCCTGTTGCCCTTCATGCCGAACGCGAAGCGCGTCTGGGCGAGGGTCGGCAGTCCGGTGCGGGGCCCGCCGACCGCGAGGATGCCGACGAGGGTGGCCGAGGCGAGGTAGCCGGCGGTCCCGGCGACGATCGTCTGCCAGACGTTCAGGCCGAGGCCGTAGACGAAGATGCCGTAACTGATGCCGAGGATCGAGATGTTCCAGGCGAACCATACGGCGAACAGCCCCTGCGGCTTCCCGCGCCGTTCGGCATCGGGAACGGGATTGACGCCGTTCGATTCGACGGTCGTGCCTCTACGACCTTGCTGAGCCTCATTGCTCATGGAAGGGCGCCTTTCGACGTATGGCGATGGGGGAGGGGCGGTTTGAGTTCGGGGAAGTCGTGGGTGCGCGTTTCGAGGGGTGCGTCGACCGCGTCCGGGGTCGACGCGGCTCCGCGTGCGGCGTGCGGGGTGACGGCCATCGCGGGCGCGGCGGACCCGTATGCGGCGGTGAGGCGGACCGCTAGGCGGTGGGGTGGACCGCTAATCCGCTGGTGGCAGGGGCGGCGGGCGCGTCGGTGGACGCGTCGTCGGCGCCGGGGGCGGCCGGGACCGGGGTGGGCAGAAGACCGGCGAGGGACTGGGGTGCGCCTTTGTCTCCGCCCGCCTGCGCGTGCCCGGTGGTGCGCATCCGCTCAGTACCGTGCGGCAGGCGCGGCAGTGTGTGGCTGGGGCGGAGGTTCACCGATCCGACGGCAAGCACTCGCCCGCCGCCTCCCGGGGCCTGCGGCGGGTCGTCATGCGGTAATCTCCCCGTCGGAAAACCATTTCCGAACCTAAGCACGCTGGCCCCTGCCGCGTCAACGGGTCGCCGAAACCGCCCTGATAGCATCGACGGGCAGCAGCCAGGGGAGTTCAGGATGGGCGCGCGCATCGGCTTGAAGGACGTGGCGTTGCGCGCGGGGGTGTCGGTGCCGACGGCGAGTCGTGTGCTCTCCGGTGTTCAGCGCAATGTCGATCCGGAGCTGGCGCTGCGGGTGCGGAACGCCTGCGAGGAACTGGGCTACCGGGTGAACGCGGCGGCGCGGGCGCTGCGGATTCAGTCGACGGATTCATTGGCGCTGGTCGTTCCCGCGATCGCCAACGCGTACTTCGCTGAGCTGGTGTCGGCGTATTCGCGCCGCCTGGATCTTCAGGGCAAGCGGCTGGTGACGATCGACACCGGCGAGAGCCCGGAGACCGAGCAGCGCCAGCTCGGCGCCATGGACCGGGTGCTGGTGGACGCGGTGCTCGTGGTGCCCGCGGCGTTCGAGCGGAGCGGCGCGGCGATCACGGAGCTCGCGCGGTCCAACCGGGTCGTGCAGGTCGACCGCCGTGCGCGAGGCGTCGAGGCGCCGTCGGTGCGGCTCGACAACGCGGCGGGGGTCCGCCTGCTCGCGGATCACCTGCGGGCGCGGGGCCGCCGCGGCATCCTGATGGTCGACGCCCAGGAGGACTCCTCGTCGAGCATCGAGCGCACCACCGCGTTCCGCGCGCTCGCCGGGCCGGACGACCAGGTCCTGGAAATGCCGAACTTCACCGTGGCGAGCGGCATCGAGGCGGCCAAGCTCCTGCTCGCGAACCCGGGCGCCACAGACGCGATCATCTGCACCGCCGACACGGTCGCGCTCGGCCTGCTGACCGCGCTTCAGCACGCCGGTAAAAGGGTGCCCGCCGAGTACGCGATCACGAGTTTCGACGGCACGTATATCTCCGGCACCGCCGCGCCGGGGCTCACCACCCTGGCCTCGACCGCCGAGCGCATGGTCGAGGCATCACTCGCCCTCCTCGATGGCGGCAGCGGTGATGTCGTCCTGAAACCCGAGCTCGTGGTCCGCGGTTCCAGCGGCTGACCGGGGCCCCGGGGCCTTCGGCCCGGCGGTCGATGTGGCGGGTCCACTCCGCCGTTGAGGAAGTGCCTCGCCAGGGCCGCGCACCGATTGACGAGACGGCCATCGCCCGCCCGCCCGGCTGACAGAGAAGCCGTATACCACGCGGGCCGAGGTGGCCCGGGATCGGCTGCGAACGTTCCACCGCAGGTCAGCGCCGTGACGGCGACGGCCCTGGCCGGCATCGCCGGAGAAGATCCGTGTTAACTCCGGGAACACCCCTTGCCAAGCGGAGATAGTACGTGTTCGGATTATCTCCGTCGGCCGGACGACACAAACCGGCCCGAGCCCGCTGTTCGCCATGGGCGGCGAGGGGCCCCGCGCCCCGTCCGCTCTTCGCCATTTCCCTCGACCGCCGCCCTCAGAGCCTGGCCGCGGCATGCCCGCCGCCACCACAAGGCCGCGGTCGATACCGCAAGCGACCTGGGAGGAAAACGTGTTCGATCTCTCTTCCGCCGATCTGCTCGACGCCTTCACCCGCGAGTTGCGACTGTGCAAGGTCCGCGAGGGCGAGCACGTGGTCGTACTGTCGGAGCCCGGCAGCCGGGGCGACTACGTGGCGGCGGCCTTCGGCGCGGCCAAAGCATGTGGTGCACACGTCATCGCGGCAACCGTTCCCGGGGGCAGCCCCGCACCGATGCCGAGCACACACACCGGCGCGGGCCCCGGACTGCTGTCCGTCCTGAACGACAGCGCCGCCCAGGACCTGCTGAAATCCGCGGACCTGGTCGTCGACCTGACCCGCGAGGGCTTCATCCACGCGCCGGTCCAGCAGGAGATCCGGCGGGCCGGCACCCGCATCATCTTCATCTGCGACGCGCCCGACGTGCTCATTCGCAATCTGCCCAACGCCAACGACAAGGCGGAGGTGCAGGAGGGCGTCGACCTGCTGACGAGGTCGTCCGTCATGCACGTCACCTCGGACGCGGGCACCGACCTGACCGTGCAGCTCGCGGGGTCCAAGCCGGAGTTCCAGTGCGGCTTCGCCGACGATCCGGGCCGCTGGGACCACTGGCCGAGCACCATGGTGCTGTGCTGGCCCGAGATCTCCAACGGACAGCTCGTGCTGGACGAGGGCGACATCCTGCTGCCCTTCAAGGAGTACGTCAGCAGCCCCGTCACGCTTGAGGTAGCCGACGGCCACATCGAGAAGGTCTCCGGCGGAGCCCAGGCCCGGATGCTGTCGACGTTCTTCGACGACGCACAGGACCGTTGGGCACGCAGCCTGTCCCACATGGGCTGGGGGCTGATGCGCACGGCCGACTGGTTCGCCACGGCGATGTACGGCAAGGACGAGCTGATGGGCATGGACGCCCGCGCGTTCGCCGGGAACTTCCTGTGGTCGACCGGTCCCCACCCGGTCCTGGGCCGCGAGTCGTACGCCCACCTCGACATCGCCATGCGGGGCTGCACCGTCTCCGTGGACGGCACCGAGGTCGTCACCGCCGGGACGCTCACCGACCGCTGAGCGCCTTCGGGGCGAGCCGCCGTACCGCCGCGCCGCACACCAGACCATGACGCGCCCGCACTTTGGAGGAAGAGTGGCGTCCAGTCAGTCGTTCGAAGTCACCGTCGTCGGGGGAGGACTCGGCGGTCTGACCGCCGCTCTGGCGCTGCGCCACCGCGGCCTGCGGGTCACCGTCCTGGAACAGGCCGCCGCACTCGGCGAGGTCGGCGCGGGTATCCAGACCGCGCCCAACGCCAGCCGTGTCCTGATGGGCCTCGGGCTGCGCCGGCAGATGGAGGCCATCCGCACGGAACCGCTCGACCAGGTGCGGCGCCGGTGGACGGACGGCCGCATCGTCGGCCTGACCTCGCTCGGACAGCGCTGCAAGGACCAGTTCAACGCCCCGTACTGGCACTACCACCGGGCCGATCTGCACCGCATGCTGCTGGACGCCTGTGTGGACCCCGCGGGCCCCGGGCCCGTCGTGGCGGTCCACACCTCCACCAAGGTCGTCGACATGGACCGCACCGACCCCGTGCGGCCCGTGGCGGTCACCGAGGACGGACGGCGCCACGGCGCCGATGTGATCATCGGCGCCGACGGCGTCCGATCCCGGGTGCGCGACCTCATGGGCGCCCCCGACACGCTGCTGTTCTCCGGCGAGATGGCCTACCGGGCCCTGATCCCCGGTGACCTCATCGCGGCCGACCCGGCCACCCGCTGGCTCGTGGACCGCTATCAGAGCACCATCTGGTACGGGCCCGACCGGCACCTGGTCCACTACATGATCCGGGGCGGCGACTACCTGAACGTCGTGGCGTGCGTCCCCTGCACGGACGCGGTCCGCGAGAACTGGACGCTTCCCGCCACCGCGCAGGACCTCGTCGAGGCGTTCCCCGGCTGGGACGACCGGGTCCCGGCGATGCTGTCCAAGGCGAAGGAGGACGTCCTGGCCTTCGCCCTCTACTACCGGCGCCGCGACCCCGTATGGCTCGACGGCCGCGTCGCCCTCCTGGGCGACGCCTGCCACGCGATGCTCCCGTACCAGGCGCAGGGCGCCTCGCAGGCCATGGAGGACGCGGCCGTACTCGCCGAGGAACTGGGCGCTGTCACCACCTCCGGCATAGAGGGGGCGCTGCGCCGCTACGTCGACCGGCGTGCCAAGCACGCCGGGATGGTCCAGGACGCGTCGCTCGCGAACAAGACCTTCTACCACCTGGCCGACGGCCCGGAGCAGCGGGCCAGGGACGAGAAGCTCACCCACTTCGACGGCGAGTCGGACGTGTCCTACGACTGGCTGTGGAGCGGAACCCCGCTCAACGACCCGGATCTGGGGGCGTTCTCCTACCAGTTCGCCCGCTGAGCCCACCGCCAGTGGCGGGAGCACCGCGCACTGACGACCCGCACGCCCGAGCTGTGCGTACCACACCGGCAATGGCGCGGCATGCACCCGATACGCGACCACCGTGGAGCGAACATGAAAACCGGTGATCAGATCGTTCAGGAACTTCCGTGGAGATGGGGCGTCCAGGGACGCATTTTCATCATCGGAGGTCTCGGCTACCTCTTCGACGCCTACGACATCGCCCTGAACGGTTTCCTCATGCCGCTCCTGGGTTCGCACTTCGGCCTCTCGCTCGGCGGGCGCGGGCTCGTGGCGACCGCCAACCTCGTCGGCATGGCCGTGGGGGCCATCGCCTGGGGCGCGGTCGCGGACCGCATCGGACGCACGAAGGCGTTCAGCGTCACCCTGCTGATCTTCGCCCTGTTCTCGGTGCTGGGCGCCCTCGCACCCACCTACCCGCTCTTCCTGGCCCTGCGCTTCCTCGCGGGTGTGGGGCTCGGCGGCTGCATCCCCGTCGACTACGCCCTGGTGGGCGAGTTCTCGCCGCGGGCGTACCGCGGCCGGGTGCTCACCGCGCTCGACCTGTGGTGGCCGGTGGGTGTGACGCTGTGCGGTCTCGTCTCGACGGTGATGGTCCCCCTCGACGGCAACTGGCGCTGGATGCTGGCGACCATGGTGCTGCCCGCGCTCCTGCTGTTCTGGGTGCGCCGGGGCATCCCCGAGTCACCGGTCTACCTGACGAAGAAGGGACGCGAGGCCGAGGCCAGGGCCGTCATCGACGATCTCGTCGCCCGTACCGGCGCGCCGGCCGAGCCGTACGTCATCCCGGAGCCCGTCGCCGGGACCGGCCGGCGCGGGGTGACCGCCGCCGTGGAGCAGTTGCGCGACATCTGGGCGCACAGCCCGCGCGTCACCTCCGTGGCCTGGGCGCTGTTCGCCACCGTGATGCTCGTGTACTACGCGGCCCTCAGCTGGATGCCCTCCATCCTCAAGGAGGAGGGCCTGGGGGACACCGCCAGCTTCATGAACACCACCGTGATGAGCGGCGTCGGCATCCTCGGCGTCCTCGTCTCCACCGCCCTGGTCGACGTGGTCGGCCGCAAGTGGCTCATCGGGGTCTCGGCTCCGGTCGCCGCCCTCGCGCTGGTGGTGTTCGCGCTGGTGATGAGGGCGCCGACCGGGTCCGTCGTGGCGATCGCGGTGTTCGGCTTCGTGATGCAGCTCGCCATCCCCGCCATGTACGCCTACGTCTCCGAGCTGTACCCCACCCCGCTGCGGGCCAGCGGGTTCGGCTGGGCCTCCTCGGTCAGCCGGGCACTCACCGGGTTCGCGCCGCTGCTGTTCGGGTCGGTGATGTGGCCGGTGCTCGGGCTCGCCGTGACGTTCGCCGTGCTCGGACTCGCGGTGCTGGTCGCCGTCGTGTGGATGGCCATCGCGGCGCCGGAGACGAAGGGCCGGGCCCTGGACGGGGACACCGCGGACGTCCGGGCTCAGGACCCTCGCGCGGTCCGCGAACAGACGGTGGTCTAGGCCGCCGGGACCCGCACGGCACCGCACACGGGGCGACCCACGCAAGGGAGGACAGGAAACCCATGAAGCCCGCGCCCTTTCAGTATCACCGAGCCCGTGACGTGGCCGGCGCCGTCCGGCTGCTGGCCGAGCTGGGTGACGACGCCAAGCCCATCGCGGGCGGACAGAGCCTGGTCGGAATGATGAACTTCCGGCTGGCCCGTCCGCACCACCTCGTCGACATCGGCGGCCTCCGGGAGCTCGACCGCATGCACCGGGATACCGCCGGGGCGCTGCGGATCGGGGCACTCACCACCCACCACACCGTGGAGAGGGACCCGGCGGGCACCCTCGCGCAGGGCTTCGAGGTGCTGCGCCGGGCCATGGGCTGGATCGGGCATCTGCCGATCCGTACCCGCGGCACGGTCGGGGGCAGCATGGCACACGCGGACGCCACCGCAGAATGGTGTCTGCTCGCGGTGCTGCTGGACGCCGAGTTCGTCGTACGCGGCCCCCTGGGCGAGCGCTCGATCGCGGCCGGGGACTTCTTCCTCGGCTACTACACGACCGCCCTCGCCCCGGACGAACTCCTGGTGGAGATCGTCTTTCCACGGACGGCGCCGCACGCGGCGCTCACCGAGTTCGCCGAGCGACGTGGCGACTTCGCGATCGTGGCGGCGGCCGTGGACCTCGACGTCGTGGACGGCGCCGTACGCGGCGGCCGGGTGGCGCTCGGCGGTGTGGCGGCGGCGGCGATCCGCGTCCCGGAGGCGGAGGCGGTGCTGGCCGGCGGCGGCTCCTTCGACGCCTGCGCCGCCGCCGCGGCGGCGGCCGCCGATTCCGCGGGCGACGCGCCCCGCGACTCGCACTACCGCAAGGAACTCGTCCGGACCCTGGTCCGGCGCGCCTGTGAGGAGGCGATGTCCCGATGACACCTCAGGAAAGCGGGCGGCCGCTGGTGGGCCGGTCGGTCCCGCGCCGGGAGGACCGGCGGCTGGTGTCCGGGCGCGGCCGGTTCGTGGACGACATCGCCCTGCCCGGCATGCTGCACGCGCAGTTCGTGCGCAGCACGGTCGCGCACGGCGAGATCATGTCCCTGGACCTGTCGGCGGTACGCCGCGTCCCGGGCGTCGTGGCGGCGTTCAGCGCGGACGACCTGGCCATCGGAGACATCACCGCTCAGCTGGCACGTCCCCGGTCGCAGTTCGTGCCGACCGCCATGCCGGTCCTGGCCCGTGACAAGGTCCGCTACGTCGGGGAGCCGCTCGCGATCGTCGTGGGCCTCGACGCCTACGCCGCGGAGGACGGCCTGGAGGCGGCGCGGGTGGAGTACGCCCCGCTGCCACCTGTCCTCGGCGAGGAGACGGCGCTCGCCGACGACGCGGTGCTCGTCCACGACGAGGCCGCCCGCAACACCCTCGTGGACGTCTCGCTCTTCGCGACCGACGGGATCGACGACATCTTCGACGCGGCGCATCGCGTCGTCGAGGTGGACGTCACGACCGGCCGGCAGAACGCGCTGCCGCTGGAGACCCGCGGCGCCGTGGCGCACTGGGACGACCGCGAGGAGCAACTCCTCCTCCAGACCTGCACCCAGGTCCCGCACCAGGTGAGAACGGTCGCCTCGCGCTGCCTGCGCCTCGACGAGCGAGCCGTGCGGGTCGTGGTCCCCGACATGGGCGGCGGCTTCGGCCAGAAGTGCGTGGTCGGACGCGAGGAGATCGCGGCCGCCGCGGCCGCGCTGAGACTCGGGCGGCCGGTGAAGTGGATCGAGGACCGCAAGGACGCCCTGTCCGCGTCCTTTCTCGCCCGCGAGCAGCACTACCGGGCGCGCGCCGCCTTCGACACCGACGGCCGGATCCTCGCTCTCGACGCGGACGTGGTGTGCGACATGGGCGCCTACTCCTGCTACCCGTTCACCGCGGGCATCGAGCCGCTGATGGCGTCCGCCGAGATGCCCGGGGTGTACAAGGTGCCCGCCTACCGGGTCCGCGGCCGGGCCATCACCACCAACAAGGCGCCGACCGCACCGTACCGGGGTGTGAGCCGCCCGCAGTACGTGATGGTCGTGGAGCGGCTCTTCGAGCGCGCCGCCCGCGAACTCGGCCTGGACCCGGTGGAGATCCGCCGCCGCAATGTCATCACCGACTTCCCCTACACGGGCGTCAACGACATCACCTACGACCCCGGCTCGTACCTGGAGTCCCTGAACCTGTGCGAGCGGGTCGTCAGGGACGAGGGCTGGTACGACACGCGGACCGCGGCGGCGGCCGAAGGACGGCACATCGGCATCGGCTACGCCTGCTTCAGCGAGCGCACCGGATACGGTTCCTCGGCCTTCGCGCAGCGCAAGATGCAGGTGGTGCCGGGCTTCGACATCTCCGAGGTACGGATGGACACCAGCGGCGCGGTGACGGTCACCACCGGCACGATGAGCCATGGGCAGAGCCACGAGACGACCATGGCGCAGATCGTCGCCGACGCACTCGGCCTCGACATCGCCCGGGTCAGGCTCCACCAGGGCGACACCGACCGGGTCACCTACGGCTGGGGCACCTTCGCGAGCCGGTCCATCACCGTCGGCGGCAGTGCGGTGCGCCTGGCCGCCGAGCGACTCGGCGACAAGCTGCGCGCCATCGCCGCCGCCCTGTGGGACACCGAGCCGGAACAGGTGGAGCTGGCGGGCGGCCAGGTGTGCCGCCGAGGCGGCGACGGTGCCCGTGACGTGCTCACCCACCAGGAGATCGCCGAGGTCGCCTACCTGCGGGCGGACCTGCTGCCCAAGGACATCGAACCGGGGCTGACCGCGACCGCCACCTTCGACGTGTTCAACGACGGCACGTTCTCCAACGCCACCCACGGTGTGGTCGTCGAGCTCCACCAGGACACGGGGCAGGTGGAGATCCTGCGATACGTGTGCGTCGAGGACTGCGGCGTCGCGATCCACCCGCAGGTCGTGGAGGGACAGTGCCGGGGCGGGATCGCGCAGGGCATCGCCGGTGCCCTGTACGAGGAGGTGACCTACGACGCGGCCGGCGAGCCGTCGGCGACGAGCTTCATGGACTACAAGGTGCCCACGGCCCAGGAGATCCCCGAGGTGTCGGTCCACCACCTCGAAACCCCGTGCGCGTTCACCGCCACGGGAGCGAAGGGCGCCGGAGAGGGCGGCACCATCGGGGCGCCCGCCGCCGTCCTCAACGCCGTCAACGACGCCCTGCGCCCCACCGGCACCGAACTCGACCACACGCCCATCACGCCACAGACCGTGCACCGCGCCCTGAACCCGGAGCCCGTTCCATGACCGATGACACCCTGATGACGCCGCGGGAGCCACAGCTCATCGCGTTGAACGTCAACGGCGAGCAGCACGAGGTGATCACCGAAGCCCGCCGCACCCTCGTCGATGTGCTCCGCCACGAGCTGCGCCTGACCGGAACCCACGTCGGGTGCGAGCACGGCATCTGCGGCGCCTGCACCGTACTCGTCGACGACCGGCCGGTGCGTGCCTGCCTGATGTTCGCGGCACAGGCCGAAGGTGCCCGCATCCGTACGGTGGAATCCCTCGCCGACGGCAACCGGCTGAGCGACCTCCAGCGGGCGTTCGGCGAGCACCACGCCCTGCAGTGCGGATTCTGCACACCGGGGTTCCTCATGCTCGCCGAGGGCTTCCTCGCCGAGCGGCCCGAGGCGACCAAGGAGGAGATCCGGGAGGTCGTCGCCGCCAACATGTGCCGGTGCACCGGCTACCAGACCATCGTCGAGGCGATCGACGCCTGTGCGACGGCCCGCCGCCGGGCCTGCGCACGGGCGTGCCCCAGCAAGGAGGACTGACCCGTGCAGCTCACCAACTCCATTCCGGTCAAAGCCTCACCCGATGCCGTCTTCACCTTGATGAACGACGTCGAACGGGTCGCCTCGTGCATGCCGGGCGCCGCGCTCGAAGGACAGGACGGGGACACCTGGAAGGGCAGCGTAAAGGTCAAAGTCGGGCCGATCACGGCCTCGTACGCCGGCACGGTCCGCTTCCTTGAAGTCGACTCCGAGCACCGGCGGCTGCGCGTCCACGCCCGCGGCGCCGACACGCACGGAAGCGGCGACGCGGAGGCCGAAGTCGTCCTCGATGTGCTGGGCGCACCCGAGGGCGCGCTGCTCCAGCTCGCCACGGATCTGGTGATCCGGGGCAAGATCGCTCAGTTCGGCAAGGGGGCGATCGGCGCCGTGTCGGAGCGAATCCTGCGGCAGTTCGCGCAGAACCTGGCCGGTCTGCTCGACCAGGACCATGCCGCCGGGCACCCCGGACCGCTGTCCGCGGTGCCCGCCGCCCCGTCAGCCGCCGCACCCGCCGCCGCACACCCCGCCCGCACGCCGGCCGCTCCCGCTGCGCAATCCGAACTCGACGGCGTGTCCATGGTGTTCGGCCCCGCCGCCGCCAAGTACGGGATGCTCGCCGGGGCGTTCGCGCTCGGTCTCGTCCAGGGCTGGCTCGTCGGCCGGATGCGCGCCCAGTCACGCGAACTGCGCACCCTGCGGGGGGCGTTGTGAGCCAGGCGCCGTACGGACCGGACACGGAACACACCTACGAACGGGCGGGCTTCGGCGCGCCGGTCCGGCGCGGCGACCGGCCGGCGATCGTCGTGGTCGATCTGACGCGCGGATTCACCGAGGACCGGTTCCCGTCGGGGGCCGATCTGACCGAGGTGGTCGGTGCGACGTCCGCGCTCATCGAGGCAGGCCGTCCCGCCTCAGTGCCGGTCGTCTTCACGACCATTGCCTACACCTCGGCCGAGGCGACCGGAGACGCGGTGACCTGGCTGCACAAGGCGCGCGGCATGCGAGCCCTGGTCGAGAACAGTGAGGAAGTCACGATCGATCCACGGCTGCCGCGCGCGGCACGGGACCACATGATCGCCAAGAAGGGCGCCTCCGCGTTCTTCGGCACGGCGCTGGCCTCCTTGCTGACCGGGCTCGGCCGCGACACCGTGCTCGTCTGCGGTGCGACGACCAGCGGCTGCGTGCGGGCCACCGCGGTCGACGCCGTGCAGTCCGGATTCTCGGTGCTGGTGCCGCGTGAATGCGTCGGCGACCGCGCGCCGGGTCCTCATGAGGCCAACCTGTTCGACATCCAGGCCAAGTACGGCGACGTGATCGGCCTCGAGGAGGCCATCGCCTACCTCTCGGCGCTCCCGGCCGCAGCGCCATGACCTTGCCCCCTCCGCACCACCCGCCACTTGCCCCATCCGCACCACCCGCCGTTGGAGGCCGCATGACCCCGCACCCGTACCCGGCTGCCCGTAGCCTGTCGCAGAGCGCGCTCGCCGATCTCGCCGAGGTGCCCGCCACGAGCCGCTGGGTGCGCTCGGGCGCCACTCGCCTGCATGTCCTCGACTACGGCGGCCCCGGTGTCCCGCTCCTCGTCCTGCCCGGCATCACCAGTCCCGCGATCACGATGGACTTCGTCGTGCGTGAGCTGACCGACCTCGTACGTCCGGTGGTCGTCGACGTCCGGGGGCGCGGGCTGTCCGACGACGGCGGCGGCTACAGCCTGGAGGAGTACGCCGAGGACACGGAGGCCGTCGTCATGCGGCTCGGGCTCGACCGGCCGGTGCTGTTCGGGCATTCCATGGGCGCGCGCATCGCCGCGGCCACCGCGGCGCGGAACAAGGTCCCGCTCCGGGGCACGGTCCTGGGCGACCCGCCGATGAGCGGCCCGGGGCGCGGTCCCTATCCGACACCCGTGGACGCCTTCCTGGACCAGCTGGCACAGGCCGTACGCGGCACCACCGCCGCGGAAGTGGCCGGGGCGTGGCCTCGGTGGCCGCACCGGGAGCTGGAGTTGAGGGCCCGCTGGCTGGCCAGTTGCGGCGAGGAGGCCATCAAGGCCACCCACCGCGGCTTCGAGAGCGAGGACTTCTTCGACTGGTGGCCCTCCGTCCCCGGCCCCACGGCGTTGCTGTACGGCGCGGACAGCCCCGTGGTCACCGAGATGGGCGCGGCGGAGGCGGCCCGGAACAACCCCACGGCCTCACTGAGCCGGATACCGGACGCCGGCCACATGCTGTTCTGGGACAACCCTCCCGCCGCCCTCGCGAGCCTGCGGGAAGAACTGCGCCCGATGCTCGCCTGACCGGTGGCTCTCCCCGATTCCCCGGCCGTTCCATCCCCGCGCGGGGGCGATGACGTGGCGTGCTTAAGTAGGCGCCATGGCTGACGAAACCGCACCCTCGACGTCCGCGACGCCCCGGCCACCCGCCGCGCTGACGACCGCGCCCGGATACCAGGTCCGGCGCCTGTACCAGGCATACCTCGCCGTCTGGATCAGGGCGGTCGACCCGCTCCTGACCGGGCCGCAGTTCGCGGTACTCCAGGTTGTGGACGCGAGCCCGGGGCACGACCAGCGATCGCTGGCGTCAGCGGTCGCCCTCGATACGTCGACCATGACGGACGTCGCCCGCCGGCTGGAGAAGCGCGGCCTGATCGTCCGCAGAACGGCCGCCGACGACGGCCGGCGCAAACTGCTCTATCTGACCGAGGAAGGCAAACACACCCTCGACGACGCGAACCGCCGCGCCCGACTGCTCGACGAACAACTCCTGGAGCCGTACGGACCACAGCAGCGCGACGACATCACACATCTGCTCGCATCCCTCGCCGACCACTGGGAGCAACTGACCGAGGACGGGTGAACCGCCGTGGCACGGCAGGCCACGGGAACGGGCCCGCGGGTCGTCGGCGAGTCCCGTACACCGGACAACCGGAGGATTCCGTGACCGATCACCACGTCGGCCTGATCGTGCCCAGCTCGAACCTCACCATGGAAACGGAGTTGCCCCGGATCCTGCGGCTGCGCGAGTCGGCGGTCCCCGAGGACCGGTTCGTGTTCCACAGCAGCCGGATGCGCATGCGGCAGGTGACCCCCGAGCAGCTGCGCGCCATGAACGCGCAGACCGAGCGAGCCGCGCTGGAACTCGCCGACGCACGCCCGGACGTCGTCGCCACGGCCTGTCTCGTCGCGATCATGGCCCAGGGCGCGGGGTACCACTGCACGGCGGAGGACGAGATCACCACCGTGCTGCGAGCCCAGGGCGCCCAGGCACCCGTGGTGTCCAGCGCCGGTGCCCTTCTCGACGGCATCAAGGCACTCGGGGCCAAGCGGGTCGCGATCATCACGCCGTATATGAAGCCGCTCACCGGGTTGGTCGCGAACTACATCGAGGACGCGGACATCGAGGTCGTGGACGCGCTGAGCCTGGAGGTACCGGACAATCTCGCCGTCGCCCGGCTGGACCCGGCGGATCTCCTCGACCACTGGCGGCGCCTGGACCTGTCACGTGCCGACGCGCTCGTACTGTCGGCATGCGTCCAGATGCCGTCACTGCCGTCGATCCAGCCGGCCGAGGACGCGATCGGCCTGCCCGTCCTGTCCGCGGCCACCGCCACGGCGTACCGCATCCTCGCCGAACTCGGCCTGCCCCCGCAGGTGCCGGGCGCCGGCAGCCTCCTCGGCGGCCGCCTCCCCGTCCCCGCCCGGAGCGCCCCGGAATAGCCTCGCCGGCACCTGGCGGACCACTCTGTCCGGGCGGGCCGCCCGACTTGCCCCTGACGCCAACGTGAGCTTTTAGCGTGGTGGATGTCGGCGCCCGCCGAGCATTCACCCCACTGACCTCACGAACGGCCGGTTCAGGCCGTGTGGAAGGGCAGAACGTCATGCGCGCAGTCCGCTATCACGAGTACGGCGGTGTGGAGACCCTTGTGGTCGAGCAGGTGCCGGACCCGCATCCCGGGCCCGGCGAGATCCGCGTCCGTGTCGCGGCGGCCGGTGTCAATCCCGTCGACTGGAAGGTGCGTTCCGGTGCGGTGCGCGAGGTGCTCCCCGTGGACCTGCCCGCGATGCCCGGGCGTGATGCCGTCGGCACGGTCGACGAGATCGGTGAGGGCGTGCAGGGGGTGCGCATCGGCGACCGTGTCTTCGGGCTGGGCGGCGTCACCGGCGCGACGGCGGAGCTGGCCGTGTTCTCGGCCTGGGCCCCCGCGCCCACCACATGGACCGACGAGGAGGCCGCCGGCGCCGGTCTGGCATCCGTGACCGCGATGGGCGGGCTGAAGGCGCTCGGCCCCCTGCGGGGGCGCACCCTGCTCGTCGAGGGGGCCGCCGGAGGCGTGGGCAGTGCCGCGGTCGAGATCGCGGTGGCTCAGGGCGCCACCGTGATCGGGACGGCCGGAGAGCGCAACCACGCGTTCCTCACCTCGCTCGGAGCCGTTCCCACCACCTACGGCACCGGCCTCGCGGAGCGCCTTGCCGTCCTGGCTCCGAACGGTGTCGACATCGCGCTCGACACCGCGGGCTCCGGGTCCCTGGCCGATCTCGTCGCGATCGTGGGCGACCCCGCTCGTGTGTCGACGGTCGCCGACTACGCCAACGCCCATCGGCTGGGTGTGCACCTGGCCAACGCCGAGAACGACCCCACGCTCCTCGCCGCAGCGGGCGAACTCGGTCGGCAAGGCCGCTACACACCGCGCATCGAGCGGACCTACGCGCTCGAACGGATCGCGGAAGCGCACGCATACGCCGAGCGCGGACACACGCGGGGGAAGATCGTGGTCCGCGTCTGAGCTTGTCCCACCGTTCGGGGCTTCCCGCGGCGTCGGCCGCGGGAAGCCCGCACCTCCGGATCGCCGGCCCGGAGTGATCCAACGGTGATCCAACCACCTCGGAGATCGTTCCGTTGGCCTCGATCTCGCATGAAGGCCCGTCAGCTTGCTGACGGGCCCTTTCTGCCTCGGCCCGCAGCCTGCCCACATCGGCCAGGTGGTCCCCACCCTCGACGCGGACGCGTGGGCAGGACCCGATGCCCGGTGGCATCCCCGCAGCGGGACGCCGACGTCCGGGAAGGTCAAGCGGCCGTGCCGGGAACAGCCGGCACGGCCGGCACCGTTGCATCGACCGGGGGACCGGCCTCACACGGGTGGGAACAAGGTCATCCGCCCCGACTGGACCCCGGCCCCGGGGATCGCGGAACACCCGCCGCGCACTCGGACCAAGACGTATTTCCGCAGGAGGACTGTTGTGATGACTGACCGGCCCTTGACGCTCATGGCAGTGCATGCCCACCCCGATGACGAGGCCACCGGGACCGGAGGGATCCTCGCGCGGTACGCGGCGGAAGGCATCCGCACGGTTCTGGTGACGTGTACCGACGGCGGGTGCGGTGATGGACCGGGAGGTGTCAAGCCGGGCGATCCCGGCCACGATCCAGCCACCGTTGCCTCGATGCGCCGTCAAGAACTCGAGGCGAGTTGTGAGGTCCTGAAGATCAGCGATCTGGAGATGCTGGACTACGCCGACTCCGGAATGATCGGCTGGCCGAGCAACGACGCCCCCGGATCCTTCTGGCAGACTCCCGTGGAGGAAGGCGCCGCCCGACTCGCGGAACTCATGCGGCACTACCGCCCCGATGTGGTCGTCACCTATGACGAGAACGGCTTCTACGGCCACCCCGACCACATCCAGGCCCACCGCATCACGATGGCGGCGCTGGAGATGACCGACCTGACACCGAAGGTGTACTGGACGACGATGCCCCACTCGATGATGCGGCGGTTCGGGGAGATCATGCGCGAGTTCCATGAGGACATGCCGGAGCCGGATCCTGCCGAGGCCGCCGCGATGGCCGAGATCGGCCTCCCCGACGATGAGATCGCCACGTGGGTGGACACCACCGCATTCAGCGGTCAGAAGTTCGACGCGCTGGCCGCACACGCCAGCCAGGGCGAGAACATCGTCTTCCTCAAGATGGGCAAGGAGAGATTCGGCGAGTTGATGGGCATGGAGACCTTCGTACGTGTCCAGGACTCCACCGGCGCGGCCCTGCCGGAGAACGATCTCTTCGCCGGACTGCGCTGATCCGCCCGTCCGACCGGGGCCCGGGAAGCTCATCGGCTCCTGCGCCGGGCCCCGGTCGGGCAGCGAGGGCGGGTGAGCCGGTCGGTCGGCGCCGGAAACACTCCTCGCGTCCGTTGGCCGCCCGGCCGATGCGCCGGCCGACGAGTTCATCCAGACGGTCGCCGCCCTGCCCGAGGCGTCGTGGGGAGGGATAGTTTGAGGTGTCCACGACCTGGGAGGGGGCCCGATGAGGCGTACGGATGCGGCCAAGCAGTTGGGGAGATTCGTGCGGGAGCACCGCACCCACGGCGCGCGGCGCCTGCGGCAGGTTGGTATCTGGCTGGTGGTCGGAGCTGTGGGCACCGCCTTCGGGGTGCCGGTGGCGATCGCGTCGGTGGGCACCACCGATGGGGCCCCGGGGCTGGCGGGGTTGCTGCTCGGGGTCGGCCTGGTGGGGTGGGGTCTGGGCATCTGGCGCCTGGTGCAGGCGTTCCGTACCCGGGAGCAGAGCTTCGACATCCATGAGCGGGGGTTCACCCACCGGGTGGCGGGCACCGCCACCGTGATCCCCTGGGAGGACGTCGCACAGGTAAGTACCAGCGGTGGTGACGGCCGGCCGCTCGCCGACGCCCGGGGCATGGGCTCTACGTGCGAGATCCGGCTGCACAGCGGACGCCGGATCCGCGTCGATTCCTTCACCGAGGACCTCCGGGCCCTGGCGGTGGTCGTCCATCGTGCGGTTCACCTCGGGCAGTTCCCCCAGGGCCGGGGACGCTGACCGGACCCGGGGTCCACGCCGGCACACGATGCCGGCGCGGCGGCAGCCGCCGTGCGGCGGTGGTCAGGAGGTGGCGGTGGGGGAGTGCGGGTTGTGGGCACGCACCGCCGCCGCGACCGCGCCGTCGTCGGCCCGGCCGCGAGCTTCGAGGCCCGAGATGACGCCCTCGACGTTCTCCCGCGGCTGGTTCTGGCTGAGCTTGAACTTGGCCTCGATACGGCTGATGACCACCTCGACACCGACGACGGCGCGCAACTGCCGCTCGACGAACTTCGCCGGGGCCTGATCGACGGACCAGGGCTCGGCCAAGTCGGCTTCATGCCGGTCGGTCAGACGGCGGATCTGCGCCTCGATCCAGACCGGGTCGTCGTGCACGACGAACTTCCCGTACACGTGGGCGATCATGTAGTTCCAGGTCGGCACCACACGGTGGTGCTCGGCCTTGGTCGGATACCACGACGGCGTCACGTACGCCTCCGGCCCGCGGACGATCACCATGGCCTCGCCCTGGACCGGCTCCCGCCACTGGCCGTTGGCGCGCGCCATGTGCCCGATGAGAGCCCCCTTCTCCCCGGCGTCCGGGTCGTACTCGAAGGGCAGCAGTGTGGCCATCAGGCCCTGCGGGGTCAGGGTGATCAGGTCGGACGCGCCGTGGTTGGTCAGCAGGTCACGGACCGCGTCCTCGTCGGGAGCGAAGTGTTGGGGGACGTACATGGTCGGCCTTTCGTGCGCATGGTGATACATGGGGTGGTCGTGGGTGTGGTGATGCGGGGATCGAACGCGGGTATCGGATACGGCTCGGGCGCTGGTGCCCGGTCCTACAGGGGATGCTCGCGCAGCCAGGTCAGTACCTGTTGGGCGTGTTCGTTCGGCGGGAAGATCGGATAGAAGGCGTGCTCGACCGCCCCGTCGCGGACGATGAGGGTGAGCCGCTTGAACAGCCGTCTCCCGTCGGCCTCGAACGTGGGCAGACCGAGGCCGTCGGCCAGGCTGAGAGCCGGGTCGGAGAGCATGTCGAACGGCAGCCTCAGCCGTTCCACGACCTCGTTCTGGTAGTCGGTGTCCTGGCTGGACAACCCGAATACCCGGCCGGCGCCGGCTTCGAGCAGGTCCTGGAAGTGGTCGCGGAAACCGCAGGTCTCGGGGGTGCAGCCGCGGGCCCCGGGAATGGAGTTCCAGCCCTCGGGCAGGTCGGTGCCGGGGCGGCCGGTGAGCGGATAGATGTAGATCACCGCACGGCGGGGGCCGAGCGCGTCCAGCCGGATCGCCTTGTCCGCCGTGTTCCGCAGGACGATCGGCGGCACCTTGGCGCCGGGCAGCTGATCCGCGGCGCCGTCGTCCTCGGGGACGGGCAGGTCCGCGGGCAGGGTCAGATACTCCCCGCTTCCCCTCCCGGTCTCCTCGGGTGAGCCGACGCCGCTGCCCCGGTGGGCGGCAGCGTTGAGGTTGCCGATCAGTGTCGCGCGGCGGGCGGTCAGCGCCTCGATGCGCTCGGTGAGCTCATCGATGGCCTCCCGATAGCTCGCCAGCGAGGCCGGGCAGTCGTCGGCGTACGGGCGTCCGGCGGCCAGGCACTCCAGGAACGGCCGGGTGCGCTCGACGGGGATCCCCAGCCGCTGGAGAGTCCTGATCTCACGCACAAGGCGCACATCGTCCTCGGTGTAGTTCCGGTAGCCGTTGGAAAGGCGCTCGGGTGTGATCAACTCCAGCGATTCGTAGTAGCGCACTGCCTTGGTCGTCACGCCGGCCCGACGTGCGAGTTCACTGATCTTCATGCCGTTCACCTCAATCAACGCTAGACCTTGCCCTCAGGGGTAAGGTCAAGCGCCGGTCCGGCCCGCTCGCTCGATTCGGCCCGCCAGGACGCGCCGGGCATCACGGGGCGGATTCACGGTGCCGCGGAGGACCGTACGCCTTGGCCGGAGACCGCGTCGGCGACCCGGGCGAGCGCGGCCTCTTCCCCGCGGTGACCGCCTTCTCCGCGCACGCGGTGCCCAGCCGATGCGCCGACTGCGCCCGCGCCCTGGGAGCCGCGACCACCGCGGACAGCGACATCGCCGCCGCCGACAAGCTGGTCGACTGCCTCAGCGGCCTCTGCCCGCCAACAACCCCGTGGTACCCACCACCGGCGGCATCCAGGACCTCTACCACCGGATCTATGCCTGATCCCCGCCCAGCAGAAAAGCGCGGATCCGCGTTACCCGAGGCAGGCCCACTCTCACTCCTCGCGCGATGATCAACTCAGGTAAGTCAAGACTTACCTTCCAGGGACTCCGGCCGCATAGTGGTGGCCCGAACCGGGAGGAGCCCCTTGTTGTCGCAGGTGAACGACCCCGCTGTGCGTCAGGTCGATCTGGAACGAGCCCATGTGTCCACGCTGTACGAGCTCCTCACCGAGCGGCTCTCACAGGCGCGGGCACACCGGGCGGATGTGCTCAGGGCCCCGGCCGAGAGCGCCGGTGAGGCGTACGAGCGAGAGGTCGCCGCGGAACGTCTGGCCAGGGAGATCGGCCGACTGCGGGGGGCGGAGGACGGGCTGGCCTTCGGCCGTGTCGACGGGGCGGACGGCACCACCCTGCACATCGGACGGATCGGGCTGCAGACGGAGGACGACGACCTGCCCCTGCTGGTGGACTGGCGCGCGAACGCGGCGCGGCCCTTCTACGAGGCGACACCGGTCCATCCGATGGGTCTGCGGCGCCGCGGGCACCTTCGCCTGGAGGAGCGCACGGTGGTCGCGGTGAGCGACGAACTGCTGGACGGCTCCGCCCCGAGTGCCGAAGACGTCGTGGGCGACGGCCCGTTGGCGGAGGCCCTTTCGATGCGGCGGACGGGCCGGATGCAGGCGGCCGTCGCGACGCTGCAGGCCGAGCAGGACGAGATCATCCGCTCCGCGCACCGTGGAGTGACGGTGGTCCAGGGCGGCCCCGGCACCGGCAAGACGGTGGTCGCCCTGCACCGGGCGGCCTATGTCCTGTACGCGTTCCCGCGCGCCGCTGAGCACGGTGTCCTCGTGGTCGGGCCGAACGCGCGGTTCCTCGACTACATCTCCCAGGTCCTGCCCTCGCTCGGCGAGAGCCAGGTCGTTCTGGCGACCTGCCAGGAACTGGCCGGAGTGTTGCCGGACACCCTGGAGCCCTTCGACGTGGCGCGGCTCAAGGGCGGTTCCGCGCTGGCCGGTGCGCTGGCCGGCCTGATGCGCTTCCGGCAGGCCCCGCACGGCGGCTTCGCCGTGCGGGTCGGACGGGAATGGGTGCGCCTCCCGGATGACGTGGTGGCCACGGCACGCGACGCCGCCGTGGCGACCGGGCTGGGACACAACCGCGCGCGCCAGGTGTTCAAGGAGCTCCTGGCCGACGCCGTCACCGATGCGCTGCAACGCACCACGGGCGACATCCTGGAGCGGTTCGACGCCGAGGTCACCGAGCTGACGAGCGAGAACCTCGACCAGATGGTGGCGGCCGACTTGCACCAGCTCGGCTACGATGACGCCCCCGCCACGGGACCGGCCGACGAGTTCGACGCGGACGCCGTCCGGGCCGGTCTCCTGGACGACGACCACGTCGACCGCGCCGTGGAGATGTTGTGGCCGCGCCTGGTGCCGGGCGATCTCGTGCGGGCGCTCCTGACCGACGCCGACGCCCTCACGGAGCATCTGCCCCGGCTGACCGATGACGAGCGGTCCCGCCTGCTGCGCGATCCGGGCGACCCGTGGACCGATGCCGATGTACCAGTGCTGGACGAGGCGGCGAGCCTGATCGACGGCCCGCCCGAGCGGACATACGGGCACGTCGTCGTCGATGAGGCACAGGAACTCACCGCCATGCAGTGGCGGATGATCGTACGCCGCTGCCCAGCACGGGCGATGACACTGGTGGGCGACTTCGCCCAGGCGGGCCCGGTCGCGACGGCAGGCGACTGGAAGGAGGCGCTGCGCCCACATCTCGGCCCGCGGTTCAACCTCCATACCCTGAGCGTCAGTTACCGCACGACCCAGGAGATCCTGGACGCCACCCGAGACCTTCTCGCGCGGATCGCTCCGGAGCAGACACCGACACGGTCACTCCGCCGTGGCGAGACTCCGCGCACCGTGGCCACGCCGCCGCATGCGCTGGCCGCCACTGTCACCCGGGAGCTCGAGGCGCAGACCGCCGCGTACCCCGGCGAGCTCCTCGGGGTGATCTGCGCGGACACCAGGCTGGACGATCTGATGGCTGCGGGGATCGCCCAGCACGCACGGGTTGTGCCGGCATCCGAAGCCCGCGGACTGGAGTTCGACGGCGTCGTCGTGGTGAGTCCTGAGGAGATCGTCGCGGCCCGTCCCAGTGGGGAGAGGGACCTGTATGTGGCCCTGACCCGGGCCACCAAGCGGCTCTGCACGATGACCGTCCAGCCCGCCTGACGGGCCGTCGTGCTACGTGGAGGAAGCGGCTCCTGGCGCACCCGGGGCAGGACTGGTGGCCTTCCAGGCGGCTTCGATCATGTGGAAGATCTCGTCGACTGCGGCCTGTGGGTCGGCGGCTTCGCGGGCCAGTGAGAAGGCGTCGATCGCGAACCTCGCGATCGCGCGGCAGGCCGTTGTGGTCTGTGCGAGGTCGGGGTCGGCGGCGATGGCCGTTGCCAGCGCCTCCGCGTGGCGCAGCCTCATCGATTCCTCGTACTCCCGCAGGGCGGGCGATGCGTCGATCATCTGCCAGATGGGGGCGGCGCCGTCCGCCGTGCAATGGCGCACCAGAGCCTGGATCTCGCGGCGCAGTGCGGGGATGAGGGGCTCATGCGGCGCCCGGCCGGTGACCGCCTGCGTGAGGCGTTGCTCGAAGTTTTCGTCCTGCTCGAACACCAGGGCCTCTTTCGAGGCGAAGTGGGAGAAGAGCGTGGTGACGGCGACGTCGGCCTCGGTGGCCACGTCGCGGATGCCCACCGCGTCGTATCCGTGTTCCAGGAAGAGCCGCAGGGCGGTGTCGGCGATCTTCTGGCGGGTCGCGGCCTTCTTGCGCTCACGACGTCCGGTCGGCACGGTCATGCCCTGACACTATCAGATACGAACCCGTAACCGTTTTTAAACGCTAACCGTTAGTGCTACGGTCGGCGGCATGAAGAGAGTGAGCTTCGCCGAGTTCGGCGGTCCGGATGTTCTGCAACTCATCGATGCCGAGGAGCCCCATGCGGGCCCCGGCCAGGTACGTGTCGCTGTGCGCGCGGCGGGCGTGAACCCCGTCGACTGGAGGATTCGGGAGGGCCAGGTCCTGGGGGCCCATCCGGTCGAGTTGCCCTCCGGGGTCGGACTGGACGCCGCCGGGGTGGTGGACGAGGTCGGTGAGGGGGTCGAAGGGATCGAGGTCGGCGACCACGTGTTCGGCGAAGGGGCGAGCACCTATGCCGAGTTCGCCGTGCTGTCGGCCTGGGCCCGGATGCCCGAGGGGCTGACATTCGAGGAGGCGGCCGGGTACCCCTCCGTGGTGGAGACCGCGCTGCGCATCATCCGCGAGGTCGGTGTGCAGCCCGGGCAGACGCTGCTGGTCAGCGGCGCCTCCGGGGGAGTGGGGTCGGCGGTGCTGCAGATCGCCCGCGAGCGTGGCATCGCGGTGATCGGTACGGCGGGGGAGGCGAACCAGGACTATCTGCGGAGCCTGGGTGCCGTGGCCACGACGTACGGCGAGGGCTGGGTCGAGCGGGTGCGAGAGCTCGGCCATGTCGACGCGGCGCTCGATCTGGCCGGTTCGGGCGTGATACGTGAACTCGTCGAGCTGACCGGGGATCCGCAGCGGGTGATCTCCATCGCGGATCTGGGTGCGCCGGAGTTCGGTGTCCGGTTCTCCGGCGTGGCCGGGAGCGTGCCGGAGGCGCTGGCCGAGGCGGCCGGTCTCATCTCGCGGGGGAGGCTCCACATCCCGGTCGAGAAGTCGTACACGCTCGCGGAGGCCGCTGCGGCGCACATCGACAGCCAGGCCGGTCACACGCGCGGGCGCCGCGTCATAGTCATCTGATGCCTGTCCCGCGCGGTCGCAGGGCCCGGCAGGCGGTTGCTCGACGGTGGAGTACGTCGGCAGCCGGTCGGCCGGAACCGGCCGTGGCCACCGGCCCCGGCCGTACAAACCGCCACGCGGTCTCCGGGTCGGGGCCCGCCCGCCGGGCCTCGGTGAGGCGACCGGCGCGGGAGAGAGCTCGCCGTTTGCGTCGGTGTTCCAGCCGCCCCGGGTCAGTTGTGCCGGCCCCAGTCCAGGCGGTCGTCCAGCCCGGCGGCGGTGAAGGCGGCCGTCAGGTCGTCGCGGCCCTCGGTGAAGTGGGCCCAGCTGTCGTAGTGGACGGGGACCACGCGGCGGGCGCCGAGGATCGCGGCCGCCTCGGCGGCCTGGGCGCTGTCCAGGACGATCAGCTGGTTGTCGAAGAGGACGGGGAAGCGGGGAGCGCCGGCGAAGAGGAGAGCGGTGTCGACGGTGGGGAAGCGGCCGGCGATCTCGCGGACCGCATCGAGTGAGGCGTTGTCGCCGCTGACGTAGACGGTGGGCAGGCCCTCGCCGGTCAGGACGAAGCCGACGACCTGGCCGGCGACCGGCTCGACCTCCTCGCGGGAGCCGGGGCCGTGGAGGGCGGGGACGCCGGTCACGGTGATCGTGCCGCCGCCGGGGCGGTCCAGTTCGATGGACTCCCAGTCGGCCAATCCCCTGACCTTCTCCCCGAGTTGCCCGCCCAGGCGTTCACCGCCGCCGGGCGTGGTCAGGGTGAGGGGAACGTCGGCGAGCAGGTCCCGGCCGGAGGTGTCGAGGTTGTCGGGGTGCTCGTCGTGGGAGAGCAGCACCACGTCGACGCGGCCGAGGTCGGCTGGGGTGGTGGCGGAGGGGGCGGTCTTGGTCAGGAGCGGGCGGCCGGGCCGGCCGTAGTCGCCGGGGCCGTCGAAGGTCGGGTCGGTCAGGAACCGCAGACCGCCGTACTCGAGGAGGGCGGTCGGGCCGCCGAAGGCGCGGACGGGGAACCGGCTGGTCGTTGCGGGGAGAGAAGACACCAGACACCTCACGGATGGATGCAGTCGAACCGTGAGAGGAACGTAGCACGCTTCTCACGGATGCGGGTGAGCCGTAACATGAGGAACATGGAAGAGCCCGTGATCGAACCGCCCGGTCTGCCACCCGCGCAAGGCGAGGAGGAGCACCCCTCCCTCGCCCTCGCCAACAGCGCGATCGCGCTGCCCGGCGGGCACACCCTCGATCTCCTGGGCACTCCCGCGCAGGCCAACCACTGGCTGACACAACGCGGCCTCGCCCCGGCCGACGCCGGCATGCGCGAGATGTGCGCGACGCAACTGCGCTCGCTGCGCGAACAGATCCGGTCGCTGTTCGCCTCCCAGGCCGCGGGGCTTCCCGCCCTCCCCGCAGCCATCATGGCCATCAACGACGCGATGACCCGCGTCCCGACCGCACCGCTGCTGCAGTGGGACGCCACAACCGGCCCCTACCGCACCACCCCCCACCCCACCACCGCCATCATCGACCACGCACTGGCCACCCTCGCCGCCGACGCCGCCGACCTCCTCACCTCCCCCGACACACAACGCCTCACCGCCTGCGGCTCCACCCCCTGCAACCGCTACCTCCTCCGCCACGGCCGCCGCCACTGGTGCTCCACCCGTTGCGGCGACCGTGCCCGTGCCGCCCGCGCCTACGCCCGCCGCACCAACCCCGCCTGACCCCGCCGCCCGGCACCAGCCCCAGCCCCTGGTTGCCCGAGCCGAGGGCGCGGCACTTGGTGACGAGGTGCCGCGAGAGATCGTTGACAGCTTCCAGTCCTACGCGGCCGATATGGGCACCTCCAGCCTCGCCGACCGCGAGGCCAACCGGCCGCTGCCTGCGAGCATGGCCGGCCCTTGGGGGCCGGTCGCCTCCGCTCGCCATCGATCGGGGGTGATATGGCGTCAGGCCGCGCTCCGTCCGTGCCGTCGGGTATGGCGGTATGGGCGGGAGAACACTCTCTCGCCGCCGTAGGCCGGACATGGAGCGGGAGAGGATGGATGGCGGATGAGGTGAGGGCCGGTGGCCGGGGGGCCGGTGCGCGCCGGGATGTGGTGGGCGGGGCGGCGAAGGTGCGTGGCGGTTGGGCCGGGCTGCTCGCCGCAGTGCCGGTGCTGCTGCTGGTCGGGGGTGTGGTGCTGGATGTTTTCGGGCCGGTGCCGTATGCCGGGTTGCCTCTGCTGTCCGCGAGCCCGCTGGCGGCCTGCATGGTGCTGGCGTTCCGGGGTGCGGTGATCACCGCGGCCGTCGCGTGTGTGCTGGCGGTGTGTGTGGACGTGCTGGTGAACCGCCCGCTGACGGCGGTGGTGGTGAACCTGCTGGACGTGGCGGTGATCAGTGTGATCGCGTTGTGGCTGAAGTGGGTGGTCCAGCGTCAGGGGCAGCGTTTCGCGGCGGTGCGCGCTGTGGCCGAGGTGGCGCAGCGGGCGGTGCTGCCGCTGCCGCCCGCGCGGGTGGGGGCGGTGTCGGTGGCCACGCGGTATGAGTGTGCGGACGCGGAGGCGTTGGTCGGTGGGGATTTCTATGCGGTGCGCAGTACGCCGTTCGGGGTGCGGGCGCTGATCGGGGACGTACGGGGCAAGGGATTGACGGCCGTGTCGACCATGGCCGTGGCGACCAGTGCTTTCCGTGAGGCGGCGGAGCAGGCGGCGACGTTGCGGGAGCTCGCCGAGCACATGGACCGGGCCCTGGTCCGGTTCGTGGCGGACGTCGGCGACCAGCCGGACGCACTGGAGCGGTTCGCCACCGCCGTATTGGTCGAGGTCAGCGAGGAGGAGGGGCGGGTGCGGTTGCACCACCGCGGCCATCCGCCGCCGTACCTGATTCGCGGGGGCCGGGTGATGTCGCTGGAGCCCGCGGTTCCGGGGCTCCCCCTGGGGCTGGGATTGCCGGAGGATGCCGGCGTGTCCGGCTCTGACACCTTCCCCTTCCACCAGGGGGACTGCCTGCTGCTGGTCACCGACGGCGTCACCGAGGCGCGCGACCGGCACGGTGCCTATTACGAACCCTGTACGAGGCTGGCCGGCCGGGATGTGCGCACAGCGTCGGAGGTGGTGGACACACTCGTTGCCGATGTCACCCACTGGACCGGGGGCCGGCGGCATGACGACATGGCGATCCTGGCCCTGGCGCCGGTTCGCTGAGAAGCCGCCGCTGTCGGGGATCTTGATCCTGGCGTGCTCAGCCGGTGCCCGGTGCCCGGTGCCCGGTCTGGCGTGGGGTCAGGACTGGTCCAGGGCCCGTTCGATCGCACGGCGGGCCCGGCCCGCGGCCGCCCGGTCGTGGTGGAGCTGCATGGCGGCGTTGAGTGCCAGTCCGGCGGCGACGATCTCGAACAGTGCCTGGTCGATGTCGAACCCGGCGGGCAGCTCGCCGTTGTCCACCGCCGCGGCCAGGTCCGCCCGCAGCTGTTCCCGCCAGCGCGACCACACCTCGGCCACCGCGTCGCGGACCGGGCCGGGGCGGCCGTCGTACTCGGTGAGCGCCGCGGTCATCAGGCAGCCGCCGGGCAGCAGCGGCGCTTCCAGGTAGTCCACGGAGTTGGCGCACACCGCGCGCAGCCGCCGCAGACCCGGTGGCTCGGCCAGTGCGGGCTCGACCACCCGGTGCCAGAAGTCCACGAACGCCTTGTCCAGCGTGGAGATCTGCAGCGTCTCCTTGGTGCCGAAGTGCTTGTGCACCCCGGACTTGCTCATCTCCAGCTCCTCGGCGAGCCGGCCGATGGTGATGCCGTCCAGTCCTTCCTCGGAGGCGATCTCGGCGGCACGGCCGAGGATCCGGCCCCTGGTGGCCTGCGCTTCCGCCGCTGAGCGTCGTGGTGACATGCGACAAGGATAGCGTACGGCCGTTCGCTATTGCTTTGGCGAACGACCGTACGCTAAATTCCGTGGCAACCACCGGGACGAAGGAGTGCGGGATGCGGGTGCGACGACTGGGCTGGGCCGGAGTGGAGATCGAGGCGGGTGGCGAGCGACTGGTGATCGACTATGTGCGGGACCTCTCACCGCTGTTCACGGGGTGGAAGCCCGGCGAGGGGCTGGCGGTGCCGAGCGGGAAGGTCACCGCCGCACTCGTCACCCACCTGCACCGGGACCACACCGACGCGTCCGCGCTCGCGAACGCGCTGACGCCCCGGGCGCCGGTGCTGCGACCGGCGCCCGGTCACGGCGACGACGTGGACAACGTGACGACGCTGCCGGCCGAGCGCGAGCTGGTCCTGCACCGGCTGGCCGCCGAGGTCGTGGATGCCTGGTCCACCCGCGACGTCGGGCCGTTCCGCGTCACCGCGGTCCCCTCCGTCGACGGGCTGGGCGATCCGCAGCTGAACTGGGTGGTGCAGGCCGACGGGCAGCGAGTCTTCCACGGCGGCGACACGATGTTCCACGGCTACTGGTGGCTCATCGCGCGTCGGTTCAGCCCCCTCGACGCGGTGTTCCTGCCCGCCAACGGTGCGGTGGTCGACGCGCCGCACCTGCAGCCGCCGAGCCCGCTGCCCGCCGCGATGGACCCGAGGCAGGCCGCCGCGGCCGCGGAGATCCTCGACGCCCGGTACGCAGTGCCCATGCACTACGAGACGGAGCAGCCGGACAAGATGGCGGGCTATGTCGAGGTCTCCGACCCGGAGAACGAGTTCCGCACCCACGCCGGACCGCGCGCACACGTGATGGCCGTCGGGGAATGGCTGGACCTGGCCACATGACCGGAAGCTCCGCGGATAGTCCGCGAGCCCGGATGTGGCGGAGCGGATCGGTCGGCCACTCTCATGCTCAAACGTCTGCGGGCCGAGGGGCGCGGCGCAGCCCGGACCGCCCAGGATCGTGTGAACCTTTCCGCCCCGGGTGCCGCCTGTCCTTGGTGACGCGCGGTGCGGGGGAGGAGAGGTGGTGCGCGGCACGCCGTCTCGGCGTCGTGAACCGGACCGTCGTCCCGGTCACCGCGCTGGTGTGCACGGCGCTGCTGATCGGAGTCGCACCTGGGTGCCGACGTGCAGCTTGTCGTGGACGTACGCCGAGCCGCCACGGCCGTCCGGTAGGCGCAGCACACCGATGCGCCACGCCGTCCGGTCGCCGGGCGCGCCGCACGATGAGCAGTTTCGCGCCAGGCCGTCGGCGAGCGGCAGGTCAATGTGGGCACTGGGCTGCCGCTGCGGAAGCGACTCGTCGTCAGGGTGACGGAGTGTCAGCAAGGCGACGCCGTCGGCGGCTTCGGCCCGTACCGAGACGACGAGATCACTCTCGTACTCGCATGCCGCCTTCCCTGTCCTCCCCGCACAGCTTGACAAAGCGGAGCGACGTTCCGAATACTAAATGGAGCAAGGTTCCATCTCAGGTCGGTCGAAGCAGACCGCTCCTGACCGCCTCGTCATGCGCCGGCCGAACCAGACCGCACGGCGGCAGGGTCCACAGAAGGGCAACCAACGCATCATGAGCACATCCACCACCACCGCCGACCCCTCGGGCTCGCCCGCCCCGGTCCTGTCCTACAGCCCGGTGGTTCTGTCCGTACCCGGACGTCCCGTGGACCTCCAGGTACGCGTCTCCGCGCCCGAGACCGGAACCGGCCTGCCCGTCATCCTGCTCTCCCACGGTCACGGCCCCTCGAACAACCTCTCCTCGCTGAACGGCTACGCGCCGCTGGTCAACTTCTGGGCCGCCCACGGATTCGTCGTCATCCAGCCCACCCACCTCACCTCCAGGACCCTGAGCCACCTGGTCGCCGACGCCCCCGGAGCGCCCTTCTTCTGGCGCTCGCGCTCCGAGGACATGACCCACATCCTTGACCGGCTCGACGAGATCGAGAAGGCCGTGCCGCTGCTGGCCGGGCGGATCGACCACACCAAGATTGCCGTAGCCGGACACTCCTTCGGTGGCTTCACCGCCAGCACCCTGCTCGGAGCCAAGCTCACCGACCCCGACACCGGCGAGGAAGTGAACCTCCTCGAACCCCGGATCAAGGCGGGCGTGCTGCTCGCCGCGCCCGGCAGGGGTGACGTCCTCAACGGGCCCATGGGCGACATGCTGCCGGTCTTCGCGACCATCGACTTCTCCACGATGGCCACCCCCGCGCTGGTCGTCGCCGGAGACGAGGACGACTCCCGGCACTTCACCGACATGGGACCGGATTGGCACACCGACCCCTACACCCTGGGCCCCGGCCCCAAGTCCCTGCTCACCCTGTTCGGCGCGGGGCACGCGCTCGGCGGGATCCCCGGATACGACGTCGCCGAGACCACGGACGAGAACCCCGAGCGGGTCGCCGCGGTCGCGCGCCTCACCTGGGCCTATCTGCGCAGCGAGCTCTACCCCGAGGACTCCGCCTGGCAGACCGCGCGTGACGCGCTGGCCTCCGGCCCCGACCCGCTCGGGCGGGTCGAATCCAAGTAGGCGGTCTCAGAGGACTTCCCGGCCATCGCCCGCAGGCATTGACATGTTTACGGGCGGTCCTTATGGTCCAGGCCATCCTGTCCGTATGTGGGAACTATGTTCTTATACATGAACGGAAGAGGTCATCGGATGGCACGAACCAGAACCGCGTTATTCAGTGTTCTCGCCCTGCTGGCCGGTCTGCTGAGCCTTCAGCTCAGCGGACCGGCCCCGCGGGCCACGGCCGCGCCGACCGCCTTCACCCACCCCGGGGTACTGGTGAGCCGGGCCCAACTCGACTACGCCCGTGCGAAGGTGCAGGCCGGCCAGCAGCCCTGGAAGGCCGCCTACGACGACATGATGGGCAGCTCCTACGCCTCGCTGTCGCGCACCCCGAAACCACGCGCCGTCGTGGAGTGCGGCTCGTCGTCCAACCCCAACCACGGGTGCACCGAGGAGCGCCAGGACGCCATCGCGGCCTACACCGACGCGCTCGCCTGGTACTTCACCCGGGACAGCAAGTACGCCAAGAAGTCCATCGAGATCATGGACGCCTGGTCCGCCACGATCACTGACCACACCAACAGCAACGCCCCGCTGCAGTCCGGCTGGTCCGGCGCCACCTGGCCGCGCGCCGCCGAGATCATCAAGTACACCTACGACGGCGGCTGGCCGGGCGCCGGACGCTTCGCCACCATGCTGCGGAACGTGTACCTCCCCGAGGTGATCAACGGCGCCGCCACCAAGAACGGCAACTGGGAGCTGGTGATGACCGAGGCGGCCATCGGCATCGCGGTCTTCCTCGATGACCGCTCCGCCTACGACAAGGCGGTCAGCACCTACCTCGACCGCGTCCCGGCGTACGTATACCTGACCAGCGACGGCGACCTGCCCAAACCGCCCGCGGACAGCAGCATCGACACCGAGGCCGAGATCATCAAGTACTGGCAGGGCCAGAAGACCTTCGCCGACGGCCTCGCCCAGGAGACCTGCCGCGACTTCGGGCACACCGGCTGGGGCATCGCCTCCATCGCGGACATCGCGGAGACCAGCCGCATCCAGGGCCAGGACCTCTACCCGAAGATCCAGGACCGGCTGCGCTACGCACTGGGCTTCCACACCGCCTACGAGAACGGCACCACCGTGCCCTCCTGGCTGTGCGGAGGCACCGTCAAGAAGGGCCTGGACCAGGTCACCGAGGTCGGCTTCAACGCCCTTCACAACCGCCTCGGCATCAGCATGTCCAACACTCAGAAGTACACCGAGGGCCACCGCCCGTCCGGCACGGACAACTACTTCAACGCCTGGACGACCCTCACCCACGCGGACAACCCGTCCTGACCGAGCGACACCCCGGCCCCCCTCTGCCACCGGGGCCGGGGTACGGGAGCGGCGGACCCCGCGTCCTCGCGCGGGCGGGCGCGCGTCAGGCGGCGAAGCGCTTCGCGAGGAGTTCGCCTTGCTGGGCGGCCTGTTCGTGTGCGGTGGCCAGGGCGGTCTCGTGGAGGGGGATGAGGTCGGCCATCGCGGGGACGTGGGGGGCGTGGGTGAGTTCGGGGAGGATGATGCGCAGATCGAGGCCGAGCATCCGGTTGAGGATGGCTTCGAGTGACGGTACGAGGTGGTCCATGCCGTGGTTGGGGGTGCCGGGTCCGAAGCTGCCGCCCCGGGCGGTGATGACGGTGGCGGGGCGGCCGGCGGTGGGCGGAGTGGCTCCGATGGTCAGCGTTCGGCCGAAGATCAGGATCTGGTCCAGCCATGCCTTGAACACCGAGGGCATCGTCAGGTTGTACAGCGGGATGGTGAACAGGTAGGCGCTCGCGCCGAGGAACTCCTCGATGAGTTCGTCCTGGAGGGCCTGCTCCTTGGCCTGCGCCGGGGTGTGCTGGGCGGGGTCGGTGCTGCGGGCGGTGATGCTCTCGGCGGTGAGGTGCGGGACGGGTGCCAGGCCGAGGTCGCGGTGGATGACGGGGCCGGTGAAGGAGGCACGGAAGGACCGGGCGACCTTGCGGGAGAAGGATCCGTCGCCGGGAGTGGCCGAGGAATCGATGTGGAGCAGATACGACATATCTGTGTGGTCTCTTTCGGTTTCGGTGGGTGGCAGGACGGACGGGCGGGCGCGTCGGCGCCCGGTGCGACGCGCATGCGGACCGCGCGGCTCTCGGGCCCGAGGTCGGTGCGGGGCGCCAGGGACTGCCTCAGGAGATCGAGCGGGGTGCCGGCTGCCCGGCCGGGAAGCGGCCGGACACGGGGTGCCGGAGGTGCTGGGCCACGGAGTGCCGGAAGTGATGAGCGGCGACCGGGGCCGCCCCGGCGGGACCGGGGCGGCTGATTCCTGTCCGCCGGGGCAGGTGGACGCTCAGCGAGCTGCCGTGCCGGGCGCGGCAGCGGCCTTGCGCAGCGCGGACAGGAACGTATCGACCGGCTGCGCGCCGGAGAGGCCGTATGCGCGGTTCAGGACGAAGAACGGCACTCCGCTCGCGCCGAGCGCCTGAGCCTCGCGGGTGTCCTCCAGGACGTCGGCCGCGTAGGCGTCACCGGCGAGAACCTCGCGTGCCTCGTCGGCCGGGATGCCGACCTCGTTCCCGAGCCGGACGAGGGTCTCGACGTCGTCGACGACCTCGCCCTCGATCAGGTAGGCGCGCATCAGCCGCTCGTGCATCTGGGAGCCGAGGCCGTGGGCACGGCCGAGCTGATTCAGGCGGTGGGCAGCGAAGGTGTTGACGAGGACGGCCCGGTCGAAGTCGTAGGCGAGCCCTTCCGCCGCTCCCAGCTCCACAAGCTGCCCGGTCATCGCACGGACCTGCGCCGGCGAGCCGCCCGTCTTCCTGGCAAGGGCGTCGTACACGGGCTCCCGCACGCCTTCACGGTGAGCGGGGTCGAGCTGGAAGCTGCGCCACACCACCTCGACCTCGTCTGCGTGCCCGAACTGGTCGAGTGCCTTGTCCAGTCGGCGCTTGCCGATGTAGCACCACGGGCACACGACGTCCGACCACACCTCGATCCGCAACCGCTGCTGCCCGCTCACAGCGGGCACACCCCGTCCGAGCAGAGGGGAGCGTCGTCGGCCCCGACGACGACCAGGGCAGGGGCAGGGGCCGGTTCCTCGCCGGACGGCGCGGGACCCGGCTGCGCCCCGGGCTCGGGGGCTTCATCCAGTGAGGTGCTCACGGGATCCTCCTTGGGTTACTTATTGTGCGTAACCCCAGTCTGCGACAGCATGGGAGGAACGGGAAGGAGGCACTTTGATGTCAGCCACGAACATGAATGTGCCCGAGGCCATCGAGCCGACCGACGACTGCGCCGTCCGTGAGGTGCTCGACCTGGTCGGCGACAAGTGGAGCGTGCTGATCGTCGTCCTCCTCGGCCGGCGCACACACCGCTTCTCCGAGCTGCATCGCGCCATCGAAGGGATCAGCCAGCGCATGCTCACCCTGACGCTGCGCGCGCTGGCCCGCGACGGCCTCATCACCCGCACCCCGCACGCGACCGTCCCGCCCCGGGTCGACTACGAGCTGACCGACCTCGGCCGGACCCTGCTGGGCCCCCTCAGGGCGCTGGACACCTGGGCCAACACCCACCGCGAAGAGATCCGGGCCGCCCGCCGACGCCACGACGAAGCCTCCTGAAGCGTGCCGGAGCAGCCGCGGGTTCCGGTCTGTCAGGGGCGTACCGGACGGCGGAACCAGTGACCGGACCGCCGCTGGGACAGCAGGATCACGATGGTGACACCAGCCGCGCACAGGACCAGCCCGACGGGTCGCCCCTGCCCCATGGTGCCGAACCCGATGAAGAGCATCAGCGAAGCCAGGAAGATCGCCGTACCCCGTGAGTTGGGCTTCCGCTTGGGAAAGCGCAGGGCGCAGATTGCGCCGATGAACGCCGGGAGAGATGTTACGGAGATCGAGCCGGCCGCCTCCGCATCACCCCTCACGATGGCGAGCGCCATGGAGAGCAGGCCGAGGCCTGGTGCCGACCCTCCCGCCCAATGTCATGCTGTCGGCTCCCCGCGTCAGCGCAACCGGTAGCGTGAACCGCTCATCGGATTTCGTGCTCGATGACGTCCAGGTCCTCCCCGCCGCCGGTTCCGGGGGCCTGCCAGGCGTCGGTCTCCTCAACGACGCGGATCTGGTGGATGAGCAGCCGGCAGGGGTAGTGGTGCCGGCTCCAGTGACATCGCACCGGCTTGGAGGAGGCGCCTCGGACCGCTGCTTCGCGTTCACCACTCGCTGCCGTGGGTGGGGCTGTTGACCCTCACGTGGCGTGAGGCTGCATAGTCGGTGCGGTGGAGGATCACTGGACTGTGGGACGCGTGGCCGACTTGGCCGGGGTGAGTGTCCGCACGCTGCATCACTATGACCAGATCGGGCTCGTTCGGCCGTCGGCGCGGACCGCGGCCGGGTACCGGGCCTATTCGGCGGGCGACGTGGAGCGACTGCGGGAGGTGCTGGCCTATCGGCGGCTGGGCTTCGGGCTGCGGGAGATTGCGGAGCTGGTCGGCGACCCGTCCACCGACGCGGTCGCGCACCTGCGGCGGCTGCGCGGTCTGCTGCTGGAGCGGCGTGATCGCGCTGACGCGATGGTGGCGGCCATCGACAGGGAACTGGAGGCGCGGGCGGCGGGATTGACGGTGACACCGGAGGAGCAACTGGGGATGTTCGGTGCGCGGTTGTACGACGCGATCGGCGGCGCTTACACCGCGACGCGGTGTACCGAGCCGCGGATCGCCGCGCAGATCTGGGACGCGCTCGGCGACGCGCGGACGGTGCTGAATGTCGGGGCGGGCACCGGCTCCTACGAGCCTGCTGATCGCGAGGTGACCGCGGTGGAGCCATCGGCGGTCATGCGGGGGCAGCGGCCTGCCGGCTCGGCGCCGTGTGTGGCCGCCGCCGCGGAGAGTCTGCCGTTCGAGGACCGGTCCTTCGACGTGGCGATGGCCGTCTCCACCGTTCACCACTGGGGGGATCCGCTTGCGGGGCTGCGCGAGATGCGGCGTGTGGCCCGGCGTGTGGTGGTGCTCACGTTCGACACCGACGAGCCCGGATGGCAGGACCGGTTCTGGCTCACCCGCGACTACCTGCCCGAGTTCGCCGCCGTCCTCGCGGAGTTTCCCGCGCTTGCCGGGATGGCGGACGCGATCGGGGCCCGCGCTGAGCCGGTGCCCATCCCGTGGGACTGCGCCGACGGCCTGTTCGAGGCGTACTGGCGCCGGCCGGGGGCGTATCTGGAGGATCGGGTGCGCCGTGCGGTATCGGTGTGGACGAGGGTCGGGCCCAAGGCCGAGGAGCGGGCGGTGCGAAGCCTCAGGGAGGACCTCGACTCCGGCCGGTGGGCCGGGCGCAACAGCGACCTCGCCGACCTGGACGCGGCAGATCTCGGCCTCCGCCTGCTCATAGCGTGACCCGACGATCCAGGTTCAGCGCCATGGCGGCTTCTGGACGGCCCGCCGGGTGGAGGCGTGGAGACGCGGGTACGCCGCCGAGGCGTGCGTGGCGGCGCTCGGCTGGTTCGCCGACGCGCTTCCCGGCGAGCCGGTGGTGCTCTCTGCACCCGGAGGCCAAAGGATGAAGATCAGGCCAGGCCCGGTGGCCGTCCAGGTCATCGGGACGGGTCCAGGGCCGGCCTGGCCATCATGAGGGCCAGGGCCGGTGGCCGATCCGACACCCAATGCCGCAGGCCTCGAGCCTCACCCACCGCCAGGACGGAGAGCTCAGTCTGCGCCCTAACCGAGCCGCGCGCCGAGTTCGGTGGCGGCGGCGACGACAGCGCCGCTGAGGAGGGCGAGTTTGGCCTCCGCCCGCCTCGCCGGGCCGGATACGGACAGCGCACCGCAGGCCACGCCCTGGCGGTTCCGTACCGGGGCGGCCACCGCGCAGAGGTCCCATTCGCTTTCCTCCATGTTGGTGGCGTAGCCCGTCTCCCTTACCTTCTCGAGCTCGGCCTCGAGCGCCCGGCGGGTGCTCACCGCGCGCTCGGTTCCGCCTCGCAGCCGCGCGCCCGAATAGCGGCGCCGCAACTCTTCGCGGGAAAGCTCGGCGAGCAGCACTTTCCCCGCGGCAGACGCGTGCGCCGGGCCTCGCTGCCCGGTACGCACCCCGGCACGGATTACCTGCTGGCTCTCCACACCTTCGACGAAGACGGTCTCTGTGCTTTCCAGCACGAGCAGATGCGCGGTTTCGGAGGTGTCCTCGACGAGCTTTTCCAGCAGGGGACGCGCTTCGTCGCGGAGGGCGACTGCCCCCATCACGGCGATGCCGAGCCTGGCCAGGGCGGGCCCAGGTCCATAGCCCTTGGTCCGGGCGTCCTGGCGGAGCAGGTCGCGGGCCTGCAGGGTGGTCAGCATCCGATGAGCGGTCGACCTGGCCACTCCGAGCTCGGCGGACACGTCGGCCACTCGCAACGACGGGTTGTCCACCAGCATCAGCAGGATCCGCGCGGCGTTGTCGATCGATTCCACCGGGTAGGCGGCCGGCACTGCCACAACCCCTCCATCTCGCCGTCGTCACTGCGGCGCGGCTGTTCTGGTGATCGGAATTGTATTTCGCCTGCCAGAATAACCGCCGTCCCCCCTCGACGTCCCGGCGGATCTCGCGAGTCAGTCCGCAGCCGCGTTGGTGGTGCGTCACGGCGCCGGCCGAGGCGCCGGAGCCGCCTTCGAGCACCTTCCGCGAGCGGGTTGGAGCGGGTCCTTCCCGCCGGTCGGAGTCACCGCCGTGGCCGCCATCCCGCCGATGCACCGCCTTGTTCTTGTTCTGCTGGACAGAATGCCTGCCGTTCAGAAGAACATCATCGTTGACCAGGTACTGGCGTCGAGTTACTCTGCAGAACATGATCTGCCCTGCGGAACACTGCCTCGGAGGAGCGCCGTGACGACTCCAATGCCGTCGGTCGCGGAACTCGGCCATGTCGGCCTGCGCTGTCACGACGTGAGCAGGCAACTCGCGTTCTACACCGAAGTCCTCGGACTGACGGTCACCGACCACGACGAGCGGCTGGGCATCTGGTTCCTGTCCGCCCGGCCGGACACCGAACATCACGAACTGCTCCTGGCCGAGGGGCGGGACGCGCCGGTCGGCATCAAACTCATCCAGCAGGTGTCGTTCCGGTGCGCGCGCTTCGAGGACGTCCTCGGCTTCCATCGGCGTTTCCGGGAGCACGGCGTCCGGCTCGACATGATCGTCTCGCATGGCAACGCGGTCGGCGTCTACTTCTACGATCCGGAGGACAACCGGTGTGAGGTCTACTGGCAGACCGGGTTCGTGGCACGACAGCCCTTCGTCGAGCACATCGACATCGAGACCGACCCTGAGGAGCTTCTGGACGCCATCCGGGTTTCGGTCGAGCGCCACGGCGCGACGGGTTTCACCGAGGAGAGTTATCGCGCCTGGACGCGCGAACAAGCGATGCCGGCCGATGGCGCCACAGCCAAGGAGGTAAGGCAGTGAAGTTCGTTCGCTACGCGGACGGGCCGTCCTCACGCGTCGGCGTGGTCAACGGGGACCTGGTCCGGGTCGTCGACGGTCTGGCAGACCTGCTGCCTCTCATCGAGGCCGGTGAGGCCGAGTTGCTCGCGGCTGGACGGACCGCGCTGCGGCGCGGCGCGACCGTGCCGCTGCCGGACATCGTTCCCGTGGCGCCGATCGCGACGCCTCCGACCGTCCGCGACTTCTACGCCTTCGAACAGCATGTCCGGGCAGGGCGCGCCTGGCGGGGCCTGGAGATGGAACCGGACTGGTATGAGCTGCCCGTCTTCTACTTCTCCAGCCCCTACGCCGTGATGGGCTGCGGGCCGGTGCCGATGACGCCGGGTACGGAGTGTTTCGACTTCGAGCTGGAGGTCGCCGCGGTGGTGGGGCGCGGCGGCCGCGACCTGACCGCCAAGGACGCCGAACACGCCATCGCCGGTTACTGCGTGCTCAATGACTGGAGCGGCCGGGACGTGCAGCAGCGCGAGATGAAGCTGTCGATGGGGCCGGTGAAGGGCAAGGACACCGCGACGAGCCTCGGCCCGTACTTCGTGACCCCGGACGAGATCGCCGACTTCCGCGAGGGCAACGGATACCGTCTCGAAATGACCTGCACGGTCAACGGTGCCTCCTACTCCCGCGCCGTGTGGTCGGACATCCACTGGTCGTTCGGCGAGATGATCGCCTACGCCTCCCGCGGCGCAGAAGTGAGGCCGGGCGATGTGATCGGCTCCGGCACCTGCGGCACCGGCTGCATCCTGGAGCTCTCCCGCACTCACGACTCGGCGACCTACCCCTGGTTGCAGCCGGGCGACGAGGTCGTCGCGGCGATCGAAGGTCTCGGCGAGTTGCGCAATACCGTCACCGAGGCGGCGCCGGTCATTCCGTTGCGAACCCGGGGCGCGACCGGACAGGAGGACGTAACACGACCGCGATTCACCGACGGAGCCGCGCGCTGATGGACGCTCCCGTATCGGCGGAGGACCGGGCCAAGCATCGGGCCGCGTTGCTGCGTGCCATGCCGATGTCCCGAATGCTCGATTACGGCATGGACCACGGGGACGCCGTCCACCTGGCCAATGCGGCCGTCTCGGAACCGTGGCACGACGTCGCGACTCGCCTGGCCGAGGCGCAGTTGACCCGCGCGGAGGCGGCCGCCGACCGCGGTGATGCCGAGACCGCGGTCGCGTGCTATCGCCGGGCAACGGCCTCCCTGGTCTTCGCGCAGATGGCCTTCAACACCGACCACCCGGCCAAACGCGCGCTCTACGTCCGGCTCACCCGGGCCTACCAGGCCGCGGCCGAGCTCGACACCGAGTTGCGTGTGGAACGGCTGTCGATCCCGTTCCGGCAGAGCCACTGCACCGCCTGGTTCGTCAGTCGCTCCGGCGATCGCCCCGGCCCCACGGTGGTCATTGTCGGCGGGCAGAGCGGTTGGGGCCCGGCCTTTCATCAGCAGGCCGAAGCCCTGGCCCGGCGGGGACTGTCCGCTGTCCTGCTCGAGGCACCGGGCCAGGGCGATACGCGCATGGCCGGCGGACTCCACCTCGACGGGAACGTCGACCAAGCCTTCAGCGCTGTCCTCGACGCCGTGCATGCCCGTACCGGCTACCACGGCCGGTACGGGGTGTGGGGAAACAGCTTTGGTGGACTGCTCGCCGCCCGTGCCGCCGTGCACGACAGCCGTTTCGGCGCGTGCTGCGTCAACGGGGCCAACGCGAAGCCGGAGCCACTGCCGTTCCGGACCTCACGCGAACAATCGCGGGCGCTCCTGGGCGTCGACACCGACGACGAAGCCGCGGCCGTCTTCCGCACTTTGTGGCTCGACCCGGCGGTCGAGCGCACGAGCGCCGCGATGCTCGTGCTGCACGGCGGCAACGACCCGCTGGTCAGCCTCGATCAGCAGAAGGTGTTCCTCGACGTGTCGGCCCATCCCACCCTGCGGGTTTGGGACGACGGCGACCACACCATGTACAACCACTCGGCCGAGCGCACGGAGTTTGTCTGTGACTGGTTCCGTGCCCAGCTCGGCCGCGCGTGACCCAGGCGACCAGACATCCGACTCCCACAACTGACAAGACCATTGAGGTGACCATGAAAGCTATTGCACTCCCGCGTTACGGCGGCGCGGACGACCTCGAGCTCACGGACCAGCCGACACCGGCGGTCGCGCCCGGGGAATTCCTGGTCCGGGTCAAGGCGGCCGGAGTGAACCCGGCCGACGAAAAGATCGCCGTGGGCAATCTCGACGGCATCATGGTGACTCACTTTCCCCTCATCCCGGGCTTCGAGATGGCCGGCGTCGTCGAGGCTCGCGGTTTCGGCGCCACCGAGTTCGAGATCGGCGACGAAGTGATCGGCTTCGTCCTCAAGGACTGGGCGCAGTTCGGCGCCTACGCCGAACTGGTTTCAGCCCCGGTCCGCACGCTGGCACGCAAGCCGGCGTCCTGGGACTGGCTGCATGCGGCGTGTCTGCCGCTGAACGGACTGACGGCTTACCAGGCCATCAAACGCATCGATATCCGCGAGGGCGACACCGTCCTGATCCACGGGGCCGCAGGTGGGGTCGGCACGCTCGGCGTGCAGATCGCAGTCACCCGGGGCGCGCACGTCATCGGCACCGCCGGCGAGCGCAACCACGACTACCTGCGTGAACTCGGCGCCACACCGATCACCTACGGAGAAGGACTGGCCGAGCGGGTGCGCGAGCTCGCGCCAGAGGGCGTCGACGCGGCGCTCGACTTCTACGGCGGGGACGCGGTGGCCGTCTCGCGGAAGGTCTTGAAGGATCCCGCGCGGGTCGCCTCCGTGGCCGACATCACCGCTCCCGAACAGGGTGGCCAATTGGTGTGGGCACGCGCGAACGCCGACGAGCTGACGGAGGTGGCTGCGCTCGCCGAGTCAGGGAAGTTGTCCGTCCCCGTGAATCGCTCCTTCCCGCTGGAGCAGGCCGCCGACGCCTGGCGGATGCTCCACGCGGACAGCCGCGCCCACGGCCGGATCGTACTGGACATCGACGCCGCCTGAGGTCGTCTTCCGGCACGTACACGCTCCGGTGTAAGCGAAGGGTTGGGACACATGAAGCTTGCCGATGAACCCCGCACATCCACGATCCCCCCGGATGCCTTGGATGCGGATGTCCTCATCATCGGGTACGGCCCGGTCGGTCAGACCCTGGCTGCTCTCCTGGGGGCGTCGGGGCACCGCGTGCTGGTGTGCGAACGGCGGGTCGGGCGCTACGAGACGCCACGAGCCGGACACTTCGATCACGAAATCATGCGCGTCTTCCAGTCTTTGGGCATTGCCGACGAGGTAAGGCGCATTGCCGAACCAGCTCGTGTGTATGAATTCCTCGATCCCGACGGAGGCGTGATTTCTCGTCTGCCAAGGGAATGGAGTGCTCCCTCCGGCTGGGATGCGTCGTACCACTTCTACCAGCCGGAACTCGAGGATGCCCTGGACGCGGCAGTCCGCGGAGCATCCACTGTGGACGTTCGTTTCGGTGCGGAGCTGGTCGACCTGCGCCAGGGGGCCGACCACGTGGTGGTGACATTGGCAGACGGCGGCGTCGTCACCGCACGCTATGTGGTCGGGGCGGACGGCGCCAACAGCGCGGTACGCACGCTCTGCGGCATTCCGACGAAAGATCTCGGTTTCCGGGGCGACTGGCTGGTCGTTGACGTCCGGCCTCGGCCCGGCGCCCCGGCCCTGGACATCCCGGACACCGGCCAGGTACTCGACCCCGCGAGGCCGAACCACATGGGCCGAGTGGCCCAGCGGTACTTCCGCTGGGAGTTCATGCTCGTCGAGGGCGACGATCCCACCGAGATGGTGAAGCCGGAACGGGTCTGGGAGTTGCTCAGGCCCTGGATCGGCCCACAGGAGGGGGAGGCGATCCGGCAGACCGTCTACCAGTTCCGATCCATCGTGGCCGATACGTTCCGCCACCGGTCGGTTCTGCTTGCCGGCGACGCCGCTCACGTCATGCCGCCATTCCTCGGACAGGGCATGAGCTCTGGCATCCGGGACGCCGCGACCCTCGGCTGGATGCTCGACCTCGTGCTGACCGGCGCCGCGGACCCGAAACTGCTGGACCTGTACACGCTCTCGAGAAGGCCACAGGTCATCGACTACATCGAAGAGTCGGTGCGGGTAGGGACCGTCGTCTGCGAGACCGACCCCGTTCGTGCGGCGCAACGTCGTGAGGAGCTGCGGTCGGCGACCGAGCTTCCGCCACCGTTCGAGCCGCCTGTCGGCGCGGGCTTCCGAGACGGACAACCGCTGGCCGGCCACTTGGCCGTACAGCCCTTTCTGCGTACGAGCGGCGGGAAGACCGAGCGGTCCGACGACGTGCTCGGCCGCGGGTTCACCCTGTTCAGCTTGGTCGAACCGGACGCGGCGACGACCGCGGCCGTCTCGGAACTCGAGCGTGCGATGGGGCTGCGGTCCGTGGTGGTCGGCGCCGAGGGGGTCCAGGAAGAGGGCGAGGCGCTGAGTGACTGGCTCAAGGAGTCCGGTGTCGTGGCCGTGCTGGTTCGCCCGGACTTCTACGTCTTCGGCACTGCTACCGGGCTCTGTGAGGTGGTGGGTCTGCTCGCCTCACTTCGCGCGAGCCTGTCGCTGGTGTAGCGGCGTGACACCCGCTCGCGCGGCGACCGACGACAGCCCGGATCATGTGACACACGGAGGAATCTCATGCCGAAAACGAACAACGGTATCCATTACGAGGAGCGGGGAAGCGGGCCGGACACGATCGTTCTGCTGCCCGGACTCGGGTGCTCACTCAAGTGCTGGTCCGAGGTGGCACCCCTACTCGACGGCTATCGTCTCGTTCTCATGGACCTGCCGGGCCACGCGGGCTCCATCCATGCGCCTGCCGACGGATCGAGCCTCGCCCGGATCGCCGAAACGGTGATCGATGCTTGTGATCAGCTCGGCCTCGAACGCTTCGCCCTCGTCGGTCTCTCCTTCGGTGGCGCGCTCAGTGTGCGGATCGCTCTGAACCGGCCCGGCCAGGTGTTCGCGGTCATGGCGCTCATGCCGTGGAACGCGGGCGGTACCGAGGCGGGCGATCCCGTCATCGAAGGGTTCCACAAGTCCTTCCGTGACGCCGAAGCCATAACGCGGGCCATTGGGGCCATCTCGCTGGAGCCGAGCAAGACGACCGATGTCGTGCGCACGATGACGAGTGCCGTCACAGAGCAGTTCTGGCGCAGCTGGCTCGGAACCGGTGGCGGTGCTTACACGAGCATGTTCGAGGAGCTGTCCGGGATCGCCGTGCCGGCGTGCTACGTCATCGGCGGCAGAGACACCATCGCCCCGCAGGACAAGTTGATCGCCGATGTCCGTGCGATGCCCGGAGGCCGGCTGGTCTTCCTGTCGGACGCGGGACATCTCGCCCCTTACGAGTCTCCCGAGCTCGTCGCCCGGGAGATCCGCGAGTTCATCAGCCGCTACGCGAACACGCCGTCGCCGGGCGCGGGTTCCGCGCCCAGATCCTCGCCCAGCGCACAGCCGAGCAGATAGAGACGCCTTTCGCTGCTTCACCCGCTCCCTCAGGGACGCCTGCCGGCGCACATCGACGTCCTCGCCGGTCAGGCCGGTGGCGGACGACCACAGCCAGACCGGGAGCGGGTCGCCCCCGCCGGGCAGGTGGTCTACCTTCATGTGGATCAACGTGCCCCGGCCATGTCCGATGCCATGTATCAGCTGCGCTGTGTCCTGGGCCGTGTCTGTCAATTCGGTCGTGGGGTCACCGGTCTGCCCAGTCCGGCGCCCACACGTCATGCGGGGTTCGCGGGCCTGCGGTGCGCAGATGGTCGCGTAGCGCGGTCAGCACGGGGTGCTGGTCTCCGCTGCGGAACAGCAGCACGTGCGGGTAGACCGGGGTCGGGTCGTGCACCGGGATCCGCCGTAGGTCGTGGGTCTGGGGCCACAGGTACCGGTCCCCGCTGCCGACGAGGGTGGCCAGCGAGGCCGAGTCGGCCAGCGCGTCCATCAGGGCCTCATCACCGAAGTTGGGGCCGAGCGCGTCGATGCTCAGACCGAAGGCCTCGGACAGCGCCTGGTAGAACGCCGCCCACTCCGTGTCCGGCCTGATCCCGGGGATCCAGATGCGGTGGCCGGTCAGGTCCGCAGGACTGACCCAGGGCGCGTCAGCCAGCGGGTGGCCAGGTCCGACCAGGAGCTCCAGGGGTGCGTCCAGGAGTCGTTCGGCGCTGACCCCGGCTGGGACCTGGTCTGCCGGCAGGGCACGGAAGGACGCGTCGACGGTCCCTTCGAGTACCGCCTGGGCGGCCTGGGCGGCGTTCTCCTCGCTCAGCGTGACCGCGTCCAGGTCCGTCTCGGGGTGGGAGCGGTAGAACCGGTAGACGGCCTGGGCCGGGGCGATGCGCCGGTTGAGGACATCGACGCGCAAGGGACGGCTGCCGGGGCGCACGGCCTGCTCGGCGTGCTCGATGGCCGCCAGGACCTTCTTGGCGTGCGGCAGGAAGACCTGCCCGTCCAGGCTCAGCCGGGAGCCTCGGGAGGTCCGCACCAGGAGCCTGACCTCGATGTGCCTCTCCAGGGCCGCGATCCGCTTGGAGACCGCCTGCTGGCTGATCCCCAGCTCGTCGGCCGCAGCCTGGAACTGGCCGGTCCCGGCGACGGCCACGAACGTCCGCAGCGCTTCAACATCCACGCTTCCATCCTACTTTCACAACCGCTGGTTGTGGCTGGTGTGGTGCAGGGTTGTTTGATCGAGTGTTCTGCGCGGTGGTGGGATCAGCGCATGTCTACCCGCACAGACCATGTCATGTATGTCCAGACGCCTGAGTTCGCCCGTCATGCGGAGCGGATCGTGGAGGTGACCGATGCGACGTCTCGGCTGAACGTGCTTCCGTTCAGCGACAGCGAAGGTCGCGCGGAACTCCTTTCTGTTGTGTTCGGTGGCCCGCTGCCGGAGTCGGTGATGATCTACCCGCCGTTCTTTACCGAGTACGGGCTGAACACGACGTTCGGGGAGAACGTCTTCGTCAACCAGGGATGCACCTTCATGGACAAGGGCGGCATCCGTATCGGCGACGGCGTCATGATCGCCCCAAAGGTCAGCCTCATCACCGGAGGCCATCCACTGCCCCTGGCCGAGCGTCGCGAGTACCTCTCCTTCGCCCCGATCCTCATCGAGGACGACGTCTGGATCGGGACGGCTGCGGTGATCACGCAGGGGGTGACCATCGGTGCCGGTGCGGTGGTCGCTGCCGGTGCGGTAGTCACTCGTGATGTTCCTGCCGGCACCGTGGTCGCGGGAGTGCCCGCCCGGGTGATCAAGACGATCGACTGAGCCCGGCCGGGCTGTCGGCCCGGGTGCGCAGCACCTCTGCGGTCTGATCCTGATGCCTCGTCACGCCCAACTGGCCGACCGGCAGTGGGACCGCATCCGACCTTTGCTGAGCACCGCACTGCCGTACGGTCAGAGCGACATGCTCGCCACCGGTGCGGCGGCAGGGGTTTTGACGGGGCTCGGCGTGGTGGACTGACGGCATATTGAAGCTCCGTTGCAGTCATGCGTTTTGGGAAGGTCATCTGCATCAGCCGTGTTTCGTTGCGCCAGGCGCGGCCGTCCGGCTTGGGATGGTTCGAGATCATGCGACTTCGCAACGGCTCTGCGCCGGGAACTGTCATGCTGAGCGCGTTCGGTTCCATCTGCACACTGTGGAGGTCTTGATGCGTAGGGGCGTCATTGTCGCCGCGCACCCTGGTGTGGAGGATCTCGCCGTGCGGGCCGAGGAGATGGGCTTGCACAGCTTCTGGGTCTACGACTCCCCGATGGTCCATGGTGACCCTTTCGTCGCCTTGAGCCTGTGTGCGAGGGCCACCAGCCGTATCAGGCTCGGTATCGGCGTGACCTCACCGGCGCTGCGCTCGGCTCCGGCCGCCGCGAGCGGGCTGGCCAGCCTCAATGCCCTGGCGCCGGGCCGGATCATCTGCGGGGTCGGCACCGGGAACACCGCCCGGCGCACCCTGGGCATGCGGCCGGTCACGGCAGCCGGGCTGGAGGACTTCACCGCCGCGCTGCAGGATCTGTGCGCCGGACGGTCGACGGAGTATCGGGAAGGTGACCGGGTTCGCGACATCCGGTTCCTGCACACCGGGGCGCACGTGGACACCGCCGACCCGATCGAGTTCGTCGTGGCCGCGCTGCTCGGACCGAAGGCCGCCGCCGTGGCGGGCCGCCGCGGCACCGGCCTGATCTCCTTCGGCCTGCTGGACCCCACCGCCTGGCACGCGCTGCACGACGCCCACCGCCACGCCGCCCGGGCCACGCTCCATGGCCCCGACTCCCACACGGACTCCCGGGCGGACTCCTACGTGGTCACCTCGCTCCACCTCCTCGACGAGGACGAGGACCCCCACGGCGACCCGGCCCGGGACGCCACGGGCCACCTGGTCATGTCGCTGCTGGCCTTCGCCGCCGACACACCCGCCTTCGCCGAGCAACTCGGCCCTGAGGAAGGGGAGGCGGTACGGCGGCTCCTTGACCGGCGCGGCACCACCTCCACCGCACCGGACCGGTACACCAGGCTCTACCCCAACTACCTCGGACGCATTGCACCGCAGGACCGCGACCTGGTCCTGCCCTCGTTGATGGACACCCTGGCCCTGGTCGGCACCCGCGACGACCTCCTCACCCGCATCACCGCCCTGGAACAGGCCGGCGTCGACGAACTCCTCATCCAGCCGGTGATCGACGCGCCCACCGAGATGGCCCAGCTCGCGAAACTCCTCACCTGAGCGGACTCGCCCGCCGCACGTCCACGACGCGCTCGCACGTGAATCGACCGGCGTGTGGGCATCCAACGAGCCCGGGGTCCGATATGGGTGGCCGGTTGGCGGGGAGTTGTCTGGCCGCCGGTAAGCACGTGGTGTGGCGCGGTAGGGCTTTAGTCTGTGCCGGTGTGGTTCCGGGGCTTGGGTGCCGCGGAGCAGGGCTGGGTTCCGGGCTGTAGGGGTCTGTGCTGGGCCGCGCGTCGGCGTTTTCCATAGGCGATGGTGAGTATGGCGAGGAGGGGCCCCCACAAGACCAGGGGTGTGTAGCAGATGCGGAACCAGATTTCCTCCCGGCCGCCGGCCTGGCCGGGGAAGTCGTGGGGAAGGGCGTCGCCCCGGATCGTCGTGCCCATGATCTGGGTGATGAGGGTGAGGACGGTCCACAGGAAGGTGAGGAGAGCGGCCCCGATCGTGGCGGGGATGACTGCCGCCATCGTGGGGACTGTGCGGCCTCGCACCAGCGGGACCCAGCGGGGGAATTCCTCGCCCCACCGGGCGATCAGGCCGAATGCGGTGAATGCCAGGGCTTCGGAGAGGACCGACAGGGAGACGACGTAGAGCCGCTCGCCGATTCCGATGCCGTGGTCGAAGGCGATCGGGAGTCTCCACAGGCTGGATGGCAGGACGGCCAGCACTATGGCGTAGGCGGTGAGGTGCAGACGCCGGGAGACTCCGGCGACGGGAGTGTGGCCGGCTCGCCAGGCGTTGCGGAGTCGTCGGGGGCGGGCGGGGGGTTCGCCGGTGCGCGGGGGCAGGTGCATGTGCGGTCCCGTGTCTTGTTGGGCCCGTCTGGCCCGTTCGTCCTCGAAGGTCGCAGCGGGGACGGTCACTGCGCATCGGGCCGTGGGGTGACCCGGCTCCGCCATACGGCCATGGCGTCGTACGACCGAAGGGGCACGGAAGCTGGGCCCTGCCGAGACATGACACCGGCGGACACCACAGCCCCCTGTGTTCTCCCCGGGGCGCCGCCCTCCTGCCCGCCACGCTCACCCGCCTCACCGCGCCCCTCCCGAGATCCGCCGAGTCCTCGTAGCGCGCCTCCCCGGCCACCCCACCCCCGCCGTCACCCGAGGAATCACCTCTCAGCAACCACTGGAGGCCGTCGGGGGTGCGGTGCCCGGCGAACTGCTGCTGTATTGCCACGGCTTCCGCACGACTCTCGACGGCCACCACCAGGGCGAAGACCGAACCTTGTTCCCGGCCATCGCGGCTGCGCACCCCGAGCTGCCCGGCTGCGCTCGCTTGAGCAGGGTCACTCGATGATCGCCCACCTGCTCTCCAGTCTTCGTGCCGCGGTCGACCGGGCCGCGCCGCCTGAGGAGCTTGACCACCACCTCGAAGGCATCGCCGCGATCATGGAGAACCACTTCCGCTACGAGGAGCGGCAGCTGCTCACTGCGCTGCCTGGCCGGTACCGCGCCTGGCGTCGAGCGACAGGAGCGTGCCCGGCGCGGCGTGGACACTGATCGGGCGGGTGGCCGCGGTCCTTCACCGGCGTGGGGTTCGCTGAGCCTCCTGGCTGGTTTGAGGGGTTGATCGAGTGAGGTGAGGAGTGTTCCTGGTGGTCTCCGGGGATTCTCGTCACCGCGTTGCCCAGGACCTCACTGCGTGTCGAAGTCCGTTCCTCGGGAGATGTTCTCCCAGGTGGCGAGTTCGGCCCGTACCGAGTCCAGGTGTCCGACGAGGGCGTCGACCGCGTCGCTGCCGAGGGCGAGCCGCAGCGGGGTGTTCTCGGCGTCCAGGGCCAGCCGGATCGCGGCCGCTGCTTTCGCCGGATCTCCGGGCTGGGCGCCGTCGCCGTCCTGCAACAGCCTCCGGGTGGCGCCGACCTTCTCCGCGTACGCCGGGTGCTCCTGGGAGAGATAGGCCGCGCCCTTGCCGAACAGGTTGGTGCGGAACGCGCCGGGCTCCACGATCAGCACCTTGATGCCGAACGGCGCCACTTCGTCGGCCAGGCCCTCCGACAGCTGCTCCAGCGCCGCCTTGGTCGCGCTGTACGCGGAGAACCCGGCGAAGGACAGCTGTCCGCCGAAACTGCTGATGTTCACGATCGATCCGCTGCCCCGCTCCCGCATCTGCGAAAGCAGCGCCCGGGTCAGCCGCGCCGGGCCGAACACGTGCAGCTCGAACAGGTCGCGCAGCTCCCGGTCGGTGGTCTCCTCGAACGCCCCGACCTGCGTGCGCCCGGCGTTGTTCACCAGCACGTCCACCCGGCCATAGCGGGCCAGGACGTCAGCGGCCACCACGTCGATCCGCCCGCCGTCGGTCATGTCCAGGCCGATCGCCTCCACCCGGTCGGGGTGCGCGGCGACCAGGTCGGCCAGCGCTTCGGTGCGTCGGGCCGTGCCGACCACCGTGTCACCGGCGGCGACCGCGGCCTCGGCGATGGCCCGCCCGAAACCGCTGCTCGCGCCGGTGATCAGCCAGACCTTGCCGTTCTCGGTCATCTCTTCGTCTCCTTGGTCAACTGCCCTTCGGGACCTGCCCGCCGGCAGCTCCCATCCTTCGCCGGGATCCGGGGCCGTGTCCAAGTCCTGTCGTGATAGCTATGGGTTATGGACGTCCATGGGCGCGATCTGCGCTACTTCGCCGCGGTCGCAGAGGAGTTGAACTTCACACGGGCCGCCGAGCGGCTCTTCGTCTCCCAGCCCGCGCTCAGCAAGCAGATACGGATGCTGGAGAAGCAGGTCGGCGCGCGATTGTTCCACCGGGACCCGCGGGCGGTGCGACTGACGGTGGTGGGGGAAGCCCTGCTGCCGCACGCCCGCGGGATGCTGGCCGCTTGGGAGGCCGCCGAGGCTGCGGTGGGGGAGGCGAAGGCCGCCGAGCTGCACACTCTGGTGATCGGCATGTCCACTAGTCCGGGCCGCGGGCTTCTGCCCGCCTTGCGGACCCGGCTGGTCTCCCGGTTTCCGCATGCACGGCCCGTCCTGCGGCAGGTCAACTGGGCTGATCCCAGTGCCGGGTTGGCGGACGGGTCCAGCGATGTCGCTTTCGTCTGGCTGCCGCTGCCGGACGGCGACCGCTACCGGTATGCGGTGGTGGCCCGGGAGCCACGCCTTGTGGCACTGCCGCTGGGGCACCCCCTGGCGGCGCGGGCCGCGGCCGATGGCGAGGGGGCGGTGGACTTCACCGATCTCCTGGACGAGCCGATACTCGCCCTGCCTTCCGAGGCTGGTCCGCTGCGGGACTACTGGCTGGCCCTGGACGCCCGGGGCGATCGCGCGCCGCGGATAGGCGGGGTGGTGGGCAGTGCCGAGGAGACCCACGAGGCGGTCGCCAACGGCCAGGGCGTGGCACTGCTGGCCACCGGCAACGCCCCGCTGGTCGTCCGGGACGGGGTGATCGCCGTGCCGGTGCGGGGCATCTCCCCCTCCCGTCTGGCGGTAGCCGCGCGCCGGGTGGACGAGCGGCCCTTGGTGCTGGCCTATCTGGAGGCGGCGGCGAAGGTGGGAGCCAAAACCTCCTGAACCGAGCCGCCCCATGACACTTCGCGCGGCCGTTCCGCCGCCTGCCATCCCAAGCTACGACAGCGCGACAGCGGTTGTCTTTCCGCACCTGAGGGGGGCGTGTTTTCGCTGGCCGGGCAGAGGGCCGGTGATTGCGTGGGAGCCGTTGCCTGTCGTGTCGTCGCTCCCTGGGAGCGCCCGGCCGCCGGCGTCTCGGTGCTCGACTGGTGGTCCCAGTTCGCGGCCACGGTCGTGCCCGAACACGTCCAGGCCGTCGCTCTCGACGCCCGGCGCGCTCGGCCTGGTCCTCAACGCCATAGTGCCCTGGACGACGCGGTACATCGATGCCACCGTCGCCCAGCCGCAAGCCGAGGGCCATGAGATCCGGGAAGCGGACATCGCCCGGCTCTCCCCGCTCAAGCACCGCAACCTGAACCTGCCCGGCCGCTACAGCTTCACCGCCAGTTTCCCGGCTGGCCGCCGGCGCCCCGCGCCCGCTGCGCGACCCGGACGCGCCGGAGCTGGACGAGGATGACGGCGGGGACGGGCCGGACCAGTCGTGGCCGAGCGGGGCGGTGAAGAGCTTGCGGGCCCTCGCCTTGGCCGGCCTCCGGTGTCCTGTCTTTGACCTCATGGTGCAAAGTCCCAGACCTGCCGACGGGCCCTGCGGGTGCACGACACCCTGTTCTGAGCCGACTCTCGATGAGGCGTCTGTCGGCCGGTCAGGATGACCGTTCAGGCGTGCCGAACCGTGCCACGAGCTGATCACTGCTGGTTAGGTGTACAGTCACGGTGCGTCGTGACCGGCCCCTGTCTGTGGCTCCTGGTCGATGCCTGGCCAGCGGACAAGGCGGAAGAACCCACGCACCTGTTCGACCAGCGACTCCGGCTGCTCCAGCGCGGCGAAATGGCCGCCTCGCGGTAGTTCCTCGAACCAGCGCAGGTCGGTGAACCGCAGTTCGGCCTCCCGCCGGGACGGGCGGGTGATGTCGCGGGGGTAGATCGACAGCCCGGACGGCGCGGTGACCTTGTCCCGGAAGTGGGCGAAGCTTTCCCAGTACAGGCGCGCGGACGAGGTGGCCGAGGCGGTGAACCAGTAGACCGAGATTTCGTCGAGGATCTTCTGCCGCGAGACCGCGTCCTCGTGGTTGCCGTCGTGGTCCGTCCAGGCCTGAAACTTCTCGGCGATCCAGGCAGCCTGGCCGGCCGGGGAGTCGGTGAGGCCGTAGCCGAGCGTCTGCGGCCGGGTCGCCTGCTGCCCCGAGTACCCCCGGCCGGTGCGCTGGAACTCCTTCTCAGCCTCGAGGTTCGCTCGTTCAGTTGGCGTCGGGTCGTCGAACGTGCCCAGCGCCACGGAGCCCATGTTCAGGTGCACGCCGACGACCCGCTCGGGCGCCACCTCGCCGAGCGCGCCGGACACCGCCGAACCCCAGTCACCGCCCTGCGCGCCGTAACGCTCGTAACCCAGCGACACCATCAACGTGTCCCAGGCGCGCGCGATGCGCGTGACACCCCACCCGGTCCTCGTCGGCTTGTCGCTCCAGCCGTACCCGGGCAACGACGGCGCGACCACGTGGAATGCGTCCGCCGGGTCCCCGCCGTGTGCGCGTGGGTCGGTCAGTGGTCCGAGGACACCCAGGAACTCGAGCACCGAACCCGGCCAGCCGTGCGTGAGCACCAGCGGGAACGCGTCCGGTTCCGGGGAGCGGACGTGCAGGAAGTGGATGCCCAGCCCGTCGATGGTGTCGCGGTACTGCGGGAAAACGTTCAGCCGCTCGGCGAACCCGAAGTCGTAGTCCTCGGCCCAGCTGCGGCACAGCTCCTGTGCATAGGCCAGCGGCAACCCTTGTGACCAGTCGTCCACCGGCTCGAGCTCGGGCCACCGCGTTCGTCGCAACCGTTCACGCAGATCCGCGATCTCGGCTTCGGTGATGCTGACCTCAAATGGCTCGGCGGTCACAGCTGGCTCCTGTTCTGTCAGGTTTGCCGGGGTGAAAGGTGACGGGTCGAGAGTTGACGGTGTCGTGAGGTTCCGGTGGATGCCGGGCGCCGGGGCGTCGGGTCACGCTGAGGACGAGTCCGGCCAGAGGGAGGACCGCGAGCACGGCGAGGGCTACCGGCACCGACACGATGCCGGACAGGCCCGCGACAGCGGCCGGACCGATCCCGCCACCCAGGTTGATCATGAAGGTGAGCAGGCCCTGTGCGGTGTCGCGGTCGTGTGCGGTGACCAGTTCCGGTGCAAGGCCCACGAGCACGGTCTGGACGCCGGCGAACCCGCTCACGGTCAGCGCCACACCGACGATGACCGCGGTCGGCCCGGTGAACACCCCGACCACGAGCACGCCGATGACGGTGAGTGCCGCAAGCCCGGCCGACACCTGCCACGCGGTGAACCGTGCGGTCACGGTGCCGGCCAGCCGCCCTGCCAGCACCGAGCAGGCGGCGGCCGGGACCAGCAGCGCGCCGGCTTCGAGGGCGCCACCGCCCGTAGCCTGCTCGATCAGGGACGGGGCGAGGAACAGCACCCCGTAGTAGCCGGCGAAGACCGCCCCACCGACGAGCCCGGCAGCCGGGACGCCGCGGGCCGCGATCACCCGCCGAGGCACGAACCCGTCGGGCCTGCGCCGCACGCGCCACCACAGTCCCACCCCGGCGAGTACCCCGGCGGCGGCCACGACGAGCGTGACCGCAGCGGGCAGTCCGACCGAATGCGCCTGCAACACCGTGATCAGCGACCCGGCGAGTACCGAGAGCACGGCCGCGCCGCCGACGTCGAGTCGCCCGGCCGAGCCGTCCCGCTCACCGCCGCCGATCCGCGTGAACGTACGCCTGTCCGCCAACGCGGCCAGCAGGAGGGGCAGTGCGAGGACCGGGATCGCGAGCACGGCACGCCACCCCAGCCACGCGGTAACCGCCCCGCCCACCAGGGTCCCGCACGCCGACGCCGTCGCGCTGGCGGCTGCGACCGTTCCCAACGCGCGCAGCCGTTGCTGCCCGGGAAGGGCGGTGGCCTCAGCGAAGACGGCGATCACGGTCGCACCCGCCCCGGCGCCACCGATCAGTCGGCCGATGATCACGACCGGCAACGTCGGGCCGGCCGCCGCGAGCGCGGAGCCCGCGGTGAGTGCTAGAACCCCGGCGACGAGGACCCGCACGGGGCTCCACCGGGCCATCAGCCGACCGGCGACCGGCATCGCCAGTGCCGAGGTCAGCGACCATGCGGCGAGGATCCATGCCGTGGTCCCGAACGGCACTCCGAGCGCGCGGCCGATCGCCGGCAGCGCCACCGACGGGGCGCCCAATGCGACGTACATCGGCAGCACCAGCATCCCCAGGGTCAGTCCCAGCCGGCGCCCGTCCGGGGCGTGGGTGGGTCCCCCGCCCAGACGCCCTCCCGACCGGATCGTCTGCGGCATCGTCGTCTCCACCCAGGTATGTTGTGACACGTGAAAGCTAATACGGGTGTCACGCTACGAACGGTGAGGAGACACGTCAAATGCTAGATGCGTGTTACATCTCATCGGCGGTGGAGGCGGCCGTCGATCTCGCCAATACCTGGAGGCCGGTCAAGGGCGAGGACGCGCTGGAGACTGTGGAACAGCTCCAGGACTTCTTCGCCGACCATCCGCCTGCCGGACCGGGCGAGCCGTCGAGCTCGGCCACGGACCGGGGGCCCGGTCCCTGGCGGCGTCTCACCCGCGCCGACCTGACGGAGGTCCGCGCACTGCGCGAGACGGTGCGCGGCGTGCTCGAACGGTCCCGCACCGACGCGGTCGCAGCCGCGGCCCTGATCAACGACGGTCTGCGCCGCAGTCGCGCCACTCCGGTGCTGCGCCACGATCACGACCGCTGGTGGACCGAGGTCACCGCCGACACCGACCGCTGCGCGGCGCACCTGGCCGCGACCACGCTCAGCGCGCTGGCTTGCGTGATCGCCACGCTCGGTCCGACTCGTCTCGGCGTATGTGCCGGGCCCAAGTGCCGGGCCACCTACGTGGACCTCTCACGCAACGGCTCAAAGCAGTACTGCACCCGAACCTGCGCGCACCGTGCCAGCGTCGCGGCCTACCGCAGTCGGCACAGCAACAGCTGAGCGTCGGAACATGGCCCTCTCAAGGGCGGCTCCGATGACGTTCACCAGCCGCCGAGCCGGTGGAGATCCCGCGCGCTCAACTCCAGCGGCGCGTCCCGGCCGGTGCCCCGACGGGGTTCGCGCCGACGCGGTGCCCCTACCTCAACACGGCTGTGCACCCCCCGAACACCCCACCAGGTATGTCGACGCCTACGGCGACCTGATCGCAGGTTGTCAGATAATGCCGTGAACCAGCACTCATCCGGGTCGCGCGGGTTCAGCTGGATCGTTCGCACCGTGCCGTCCGGCAACGTACGCTCGTACGTCTCCAACTCGATCTCCGCGCGGCCGTCCGCCCCGTACGGGGTCACACCGAGATCCGGGATCGTCATATCAGCTCGACGAGGCAGCGAAGGACACCGTCACGCGCCGCCCTCCGAGCGTCCGAAACTACTGACGGGTTACTTGTCGGTTGGTCGGCTGCTCGTTAACGGCACCCCGAACAGGTACGTCACGCCCGCGACCTACTCGCCCGCCCAGGGAACACCGTCAGCTCGATCGCGAAGCTCCTCGGCGTCTCCAGGAACACCATCTACGACTACCTGCCCGAACTGAAGGGCGGCCGTCTCGCGCTCGCCGAGTCGACCAACACGGCAGAACTGCCCCGACCCGCCAGGCCAGAGGACTGATCAACGCCGTTTGCGGCTGGTGTCACGGTTCTCACCGGCACCCCGAGTTGGGCTCTGGCTCCTCGGTATACCACCAGGATGGCGGCTCCGCGTCGAAGAACGGCCGCCCAAACGGCGAAAGCGACACAGCCAGACGGCTGGCCGAACAGATGCGCACCCATGCGAAGGTCCGGTAGATCAGCGGCGGCAGTAGCTCCTCGGCCGCACCGCAGCCGAGTGCGGTCCGGGGATTTCCACCGGACCTCCGGCACCGTTGCCCTCGGTCGACGACTGGCGAACCGACACCTCGGACACCCGGCACGCACAGCACTTCGAGCGCAGCCCTGCCGCACTCTGCCACTGTCGGCAGACGATGGCGAGCTCAAGCGGTCAGCGCATCACCGCTGTTCAGGAGGTCAGCGTAGACCTCTGCCGGAGTGCGGTACCCGTGGGTCTTGCGCGGGCGATGGTTGAGCTCGTGGGCGGCGGCGTCCAGGTCGGCCTGGCTGTACGTGCGGAGGTCCGCGCTCTTGGGCAGGTACTGCCGAAGCAGTCGGTTGGTGTTCTCGTTGGTGCCGCGCTGCCACGGGCTGCGCGGCTTGCAGAGGTAGATCGGCATCCCGGTCCCGGCGGTGATGGCCTGGTGCTCGGCCATCTCCTGGCCCCGGTCCCAGGTGAGCGTTCGTCGTAGCTGGGGCGGGATGCCGAGGAGACTCCTGGTGAGGTGCGGAGTGACCTGCTCAGCCTTGATGCCGTCCGGCAGCGCGACGATGGCCGTGTAGCGGCTGGTGCGCTCGACGAGCGTGGCGACCGCAGAGGGCCGGGTGCCCATCACGAGGTCGCCCTCCCAGTGGCCCGGGAACGTTCCGGTCCTCGACCTCGTGGGGCGGGCGGTGATGGACACCATGCCGCGGATGATGCCCCGCCCGGTGGGCCGGCGGGCGATCTTCGGATAGCGCATGGGCCTGCCTTGCCGCAGCCGCTGGGTGAGGCTGCCGTCGATCGCCTGACGTCGGCGAGGGTCGTAGAGCGGGAGGTAGATGTATTGTCCACGAGCCTTGTTGACAGTGAGGACGGTACGTAGGGCACCGACGAAGTGTGCTGGCCAGGGCCCACGCGGGCGCGGAGGCACGAGTGGTGGTGGCTCGGGCGTCGTAGTGAGGCCACGACAGTTACATGGAATCTCCAATGATTGGAAGTTCCATGTATTGTTGAGCGCATGGATGACGCACAGCTGAACGAAGAACTGATCGACTGCCTGTTTGCGATCCGCACTAAGGTCCATAGCGAGCTGAAGGAGCTGGCCCGCGAAGCGGGGCTCACCGACACCCAGACCGACGTGCTGTGGAGGCTGAGTCGCGGGGACGAGATGACCGCGCGCCGCCTGTCCGACCTCCTGCAGTGCGATGCCTCAACCGCCACGTCGATGATCGACCGGCTTGAGAAGCGCGGGCTGGTCCGCCGAGTGCCCCACCCCACCGACCGCCGCGCGAAAGTCATCCAGCTCACCCCAGAGGGATGTGCACTGCGCGACCGCGTCATCGAGCACACCACCCGGCACTCGCCCTTCGCCCGCCTCGACCACGAGAGCAGACTGCGCCTACATTCGCTGCTCCGCGAGGTGAACGACGATGCCCGGCCAGCAGGCGAGCCCACTCCCGGCAAGAACAACCACGACAAGGAACAACAGCAATGAGCAGCGCGACCACAGTCGTCACTGGCGGTGCGTCCGGCCTGGGGCTGGTGACCGCACGTCACCTGGTCAAAGCCGGGCAGAGCGTCATCCTCGTCGGCCGGGACGCGGCCCGCACCCAGGCCGCCGCCAACCACTTGCGCACCCTCGCCCCCGCAGGAGATGACGCGCCTGCGCTGCGGACGTACGCGGCCGATCTGGGGCAGTGGTCGCAGGCGCGCGACCTCGCGATGAAACTGGCGGCCGATGCCGTCTCGGTGAACGTGCTCATCAACAACGCGGGCGCGGCCTTTCCCCGTTATGAACAGACCGTTGACGGGGTCGAGCGCACCTACGCGATCAACCACCACGCACCCTTCCTGCTCACCCACGCTCTGCTCGCGGAGGGCGCTCTCGCCTCGGAGGCGCGGGTCATCAACCTGTCCACCTTCGTGGAGAAGCGCGGCAGGCTCGACGCCACGGACCCCGATGTTGCGGGGACGTCGTGGAACAGCCGCTTCTACAACCAGATCAATGTCTACGCGACCAGCAAACTCCTCAGCCTCCTGGCCACCCGCGAGCTCGCCCGACGCCTGCCCGACGGCATGAGCATCTACAACGCCAATCCCGGCATGGTGAAGGGCACCGCGATCAACAGCAACGCCGGCGGTCTGATGCGGCTGACAGCCCCGCTCTTCCGCCCCTTCGCCATCACCCCCGACGAAGGCGTGCAAACCCCCGTCTGGCTCGCCACCACCTCCCCGGCCCCGCAGCCCAGCGGCGGCTTCTTCAGCCGGTCCCAGCCGGACACCCCTTCCCCCCTCGCCCAGGACGACGCCCTCGCGCGCATCGTCTACGACAAGACAGCCGCCCTCCTGGGCCTCGCCCCCACGGCATAAGCGCGTCGGACACCAGAGGCCCCGTTCCGGCGGCAGCCGAACGGTCACCGCACGCCTCGACGCCGATCCGCAGCACCTGACGCTGCCCGACGGGCAGATGGTGAAGTCCGCCGACGCTCCCACCGCCGAACTGCTCGCCGCCCAGCGGGCCAGTAAAGCGCCCTCGGTGACCGTGACTACCGCCCCGGCCCCACCTCACCCGGGTGGGCTGGGGCGTCTGCTACCGAACGCCCACGACCCACGACGTCCATGAGGTCCCTGTGCCCCACTCCAGCGCGCGACTGACTATCCACGGCAGACGGCTCCTGGTTGAACGCGTCCGAGCCGGAAGGCCCGTCGCCCACGTGGCCGACGAGATGGGCATCTCCCGAACAACCGCCCACAAGTGGGTCCGGCGCTGGCGAGCTGAAGGCGACGGAGGGTTGTACGACCGCTCCAGCCGGCCCCTGATGACACCGCACCGCACCTCGGTCGACATCGAGAGCCACATCTGCAAGTTGCGGCGCGAGCGCAAGCTCGGTCCCGCACGCATCGGACCGATCTTGGACATGCCCGCCTCCACGGTCCATCGCGTCCTGACCCGCCACCAGCTGAACCGGCTGAGCTGGATAAACCGGCCTACCGGGCAAGTCATTCGGCGCTACGAGCGAGAGCGTCCTGGCGAACTGGTCCACGTCGACATCAAGAAGCTCGGCAAATCCCCGACGGCGGCGGACATCGGCTCATGCCCCGCCAGCAGGCCGCCGGCATCCGCTGGCCACAACCGACGCGCGCAAGAACGGCAGTCCCGTGATCGGCTACAGCTTCGTCCACACAGCCGTCGACGATCACTCCCTGCTCGCCTACAGCGAGGTCCTGTCGGACGAGCGCAAGGAGACTGCGGCCTCCTTCTGGGGGCGAGCGAACGCCTTCTTCTCGCAGCACGGCATCACCGTCGAGCGTGTCCTCACCGACAACGGTTCCTGCTACCGATCCCGGCTGTTTGCCCAGACTCTCAGCGCCGCCAGCATCATCCATAAGCGCACGCGCCCCTGTCGCCCGCAGACGAACGGCAAGGTCGAGCGCCTGACCGCACCCTGCTCGACGAGTGGGCGTATGTGCGCCCGTACTCCAGCAACGCCGAACGCACCGAAGCCCTGGCGGACTTCCTCCACACCTACAACTACCACCGATGCCATACCGCACTCGATGGTCAGCCGCCTATCAGTCGCGTCAACAACCCTGCGGGTCAAGACAGGTAGATCGCTTCATGCGAGATCTGCATGGAGACGTCACCAGGAAACTGCCGTCGCAGCCATCCTGCGATCTGCTCGGGTGACCAGCACAGAGCCAGCTTGGTTTCCACCAGGGCGCGCAGAGGGGCCGTTGGGTGAGCTTGACCTGCTTGGGTCGGCGCCCGCGCGTGTAGGCGTCCGCATCGGCCGAGGCGGCTAGGTAGCGGTCCCGGCCGCCGTTGCGGGCGACCTCGCGGGAGACGGTCGAAGGGGATCTGCCCAGCCGCTTGGCCAGCTGCCGGGCCGATTCCCCGGCGGCGATACCGCGGGATATCTTCTCGTGCTCGCTGCCGCTCAGACCGCTTGTGCGGGGTGAGGCGGACGCCGCCGCTCTGGTACAGGAAACGGCGGGCGTGCTGCATCGGTGCCCCGAGTGCCCGCCCGATCAAGCTGAACGACTGCCCCTCGCGCGAGCGTCTTCAGATCTGGTCCTGTTGAGCCGCTGAAAAACCGTAGTCACGCACCTGTGCCTCCACGATCACATGATCATCCGCGGGTGGTGCGTTGATCACTTGAGGGTCGCCATCCTTTGCCGACAGGCAGCCGCGTGCGGCGGAATCGGCGGGGCGTCCGCCGGACTGCCGGGCACCTCGCGCCGTGCTCAGGCCGTGTCGGCGGGCAGGGCGGAGTAGGGGTGGACCTCGATCCGCATGGGCGGCTCGGCGAGGAGGCCGATGATCTCGTCGCGCAGTTCATCGGCGAGAGGGCTGTTCTCGTAGGCGTCACCCTTGGCTGGCCCTCCAGCTCACAGACCAGATCTCCCACAACCCAGCAGGCCCGGTGACGACCCGCACCTTCGAGGCCGTCGGCCGACAGGTGTATGCGCTGGGCGTTCCCGCGAGCAGCTGGTTCACCGCGACCTCCGCCCTGATGCACTACATCCTCGGTGCCGCCGGCCAGAACGCCGCGAACCTCGCCCTCGCACGCAGCCTTGGCCCGGAAGCCGACCGCGACGCCTACATGGACGCCGTGGCGGCGATATGGAAGCAGCTCAGCCCGCAGGAGTTCCCCTTCACCCGGGCGGTCGCGGACCACGGGCTCGATCACGACGACCGCGCGCAATTCCTTGTCGGCATCGACCTCATCATCGCGGGCATCGAGGCCGGGCACGCACGCTGATCAGCTGTGCGGGCCTTGGTCTCGGAGTCTCGGAAGGCATACGGGGTACGGCCGGGGAAGCCGTGCCTGTTCGGGCAGGTGTGCCAGGTCTGCTTGAAGCCGGGCTCGTCCTCGACCCCCGTCTCCCACGCACTCTCGTCGAACCACTGGGCATCGGTCGGGCAATTGACGCCGTGGTTGCCGAAGCCGACCCACTGGGAGAACCGGGTGAACGACTCCACCGTGCTCGTCGCCGCCGTCACCCGTCGGCGCCAGACCCTTCCAGTTCCTGATCCTGGGCATCAGATCGAAGCCCAGCAGGTGGGCCAGGGTGAAGACAGGCAGCGGCTTTAGGTGGACAGTTCAAGTTGATCTTGACGGCTTCGACCCCTATGACAGCCAGGAAGACGTGCGCAAGGTCGATGTCCAGCTCCGCGAAGCCGATGGCCGGTTGCGAGTCCTTCCCCGAGTGCAGCCCCTGTTCGCCATACCCCCTCGGCCGCGACGGCCTCCGGCCGTGCGCCTTGCCCCCGGTCAATGGGTTCGATGGCAGCTCAACTACCGTTTCAGCAGTGCGGCAGGGGTGCGGGACTGGTCGTACTGGCTGGACACTTTCAACATCGCCTATGGTCCAATGAGCGACGACGTGTTCTTGTCGACGCCCACTGTGTTCATCGACGAGCGAGGGCCGCTCAGGTAGTCCAACTGCGGTGTGATCAAGCACTGGACTCGTCGCCCTCCGCTTCGGCGTGGGTGGGTTGCCGAGGCCAGCCAGGAGTTTGTCGATGCGTTCGCTGGTGCAGCGGTGTTGTTCGACCTCGCGGCCCAGCCGCGTTCGGCCGCGTCGCGGGCGAGGGTGAGTTCAACCTCGCGTCGTGCTCGCAGTCGTGGTGCGTATTCGAGTGTGGTGACGAACTTCGCGCACGTCAGGTAGAGGTCGCACTCACAGGGGCCTTCGGCGGGCAGCCGGAGGCAGCGGCCGAGTTCGAGCCCGGTCTTGAAGAAGTTGGTCCTGAGCCAGTCGACCGAGGTATCTGGGAGTGTGCCGCCTCGCGGAGCCCTGGCGCCGCGTCCGAGAGCTGATGGCGGGAACCGGGTTGAGGTCACAGCAATCGGTCGACCAGCCCGTCGATGTAGTCCGGGGTGAGCGGGACCATGCCGAACAAGACGCGGATATACATCGGGGCCAGGATGTGGTCCAGCACGTCGAACGCGTCGGGTGCGGGCTCGCCGCGGTCGCGGGCGCGATCGAGCATGGACTGCAGTTGCCGGGTGCGTTCGGCGCGGAGGTCGGCACCAGCCTGCAGGCCCTGCTGACCGCTGCTCGACAGGGCGAAGGCCAGGTGCAGCACCGCCGGGCCGTCGGGTCCGGTGATCTCGCGGGCCACTTGGGCCGCGTAAGTGCGCAGGTCGCCGGCGAGGCTCCCGGTGTCGGGCATCGGCGACTGCGCGTTGAGGCGGGTGAGCGCCACGTCGGTGAGCAGGGTTTCCAGGTTGCCCCACCGGCGGTAGATGCTGCTGTCGGCTACGCCTGCGCGGGCTGCGACCTCGCCGACGGTGAAGTTGCCGTAGCCGCGCTCACTGATCAGGTCGGTGACGGCCTGGTGCACCTGCGCGCTGACGCGGGCGCTCCGTCCGCCGGGCCGCCGGGCTCGCTGCCGCTCGTTCATGCCCCCACCTTAACGCAGCCGATTCTTGCGTTTGCGTGGCGATCCTCTTTATAGTCACCTAACGCAGTCGCTGACTGCTTTAGGGCGCTCAGGTGTATCGCAACGCGCGTCGACCGCGACCGGGCGCAACTGACGATGGAGGGGGATCCCATGGCTGCATCGCATGCGACCGTAGGCAGTCGATCAAACCGGGCCGTGCTGCTCACGGTGACCTGCCTAGGCCAATTCATGGTCCTGCTCGACAACACGATCGTTGGAGCGGCGCTGCCCGATATGCAGCACCGGCTGCACACTCAGCTGACCGGTCTGCAGTGGATCGTCGACGCGTACGTACTGCTGGTCGCCATGCTGCTGCTGTCCGGCGGTGTCTTCGCCGACCGGTTCGGCCGCAAGCGGGTGTACCTGACCGGCGTGGCGGTGTTCACCGCCGCGTCGCTGCTGTGCAGCCTCGCGCCCTCGGTCGGCTGGCTGGTCACCGGCCGGGTGCTGCAGGGCATCGGGGCCGCGGCGCTGAGCCCTGCCTCGCTCGCCCTGCTCGCCGCCGCCTATCCCGTGCCCCAAGAACGAATCAAGGCGATCGGGCTGTGGGCCGGATTCAGCGGACTCGGTCTGGCCGCAGGCCCCGTGGCCGGCGGCGTGCTGACCGAAGCCTTCGGCTGGCCCGCCATCTTCCTGGTCAATCTGCCCATCGGCGTGGTCCTTCTGCTGGTCGGTCTGCGCAGCCTTGACGAGACCCGCAATCCGGGCGCCCCCGCGATCGACATCCCGGGCACGGTGCTGTCCGTTCTGGCGGTGGGGGTGCTGACCTACGGGCTGATCGAAGGCGGTGCCCGCGGCTGGACATCGCCGGTGATCCTGGGCAGCTTCGCCGCCGCGGTGATTCTCCTCGCCGCCTTCGTCGCCGTCGAAGCGCGTCGTTCCGCTCCGATGCTGCCGCTGCGGCTGTTCCGGCAGCGCCTGTTCACCGTGTCCAACACCGCCATGGTCGTGGTGGGGTTCGCGCTCATGGGTTCGTCGTTCTTCTTCTCCCAGTTCTTCGTGTACGTCCAGGGCAGCTCAATCCTGCGCGCCGGCCTGCAGACCCTGCCGGTATCCCTTGCCATGGTGATCGTCAGCCCGTACGCGGGCCGGCTCGCCGCCCGGTACGGCTTCCGAATCGTGGTCACCACCGGTCTGGCCCTGGCCGGCCTGGGACTGCTGGCGCTCGGGATGGTGCACGCCGACACCGGCTACGGGAACGTGTGGTGGCGGCTTGGAGTCGTCGGCATCGGCTTCGCCCTGACCATGTCCCCACTGACGGGAGCCGCCATCCAAGCAGTCAGCCCGCAGGAAGGCGGCCTCGCATCGGGCATCAGCAGCACCACCCGGCAGATCGGCGCGGTGCTCGGCGTGGCGGTACTCGGAGCCATCGTCCGCACCCGGCAATCCGGCGGCGCCTCCTTCGAGGCCGGCCTCGACAGCGCCTTCCTCGCTGCCGGCACCATCACTTTGGCCACCGCCGTGTTCACCGGCCTATGGCTGGCGAGGTCCAAGCCCGCGGAAGGCTCCGCGGCGCCGCAACGTTCCACCGGTCCAGATGCGGTCACCACCTCGAACGCGACATCCGTGAACAGCCGGTGACAACAACAACCGCCTTGGCGACGAGAGGTGGCTGCGCGCCGAGGGCGTCGGCAAGGAGATCGCATTGGTCGCATCGGAGCCACCGACGAGCTGGACCGAGCAGGATCGCGAGCACCACTACCTCCAACAGGTCGTGCGGAGCGGGGGGACACGCATGCGCCCGCACTCCCTCCTGTTCCTGCTCCTGGGCGTGGGGATCACGGAACACGGAGCCACCCGGGAGGACCTGAAGCAGGGGGTTCGGAACGCCGAAAACCCGGAAGGCGACCTGGATGCCTCTGCTGGGAGGACCCTGCAGGACTCGACGAGGACGAACGGGCCCGGCAGCCGGAGCAGATCGAGGACGCCGAGCGCTACGCGGCGCGCTATGGCCGGCCGCCGCCACGCACCCACGGCGATGTCCTGGAACTTCTCGTGGCCGCGGGCGTCATCTACGAGGGGACCGACGGTTCCGGTGAGCAGCGCTTCTACCCCAAGGTCCCCGCGCCCCCGCCCGGAGACGTGTTCCCCCTCGATGAGGAGGAAGCCGCCATCCAGCGGCAGCTGAGGATAGACAGCGCCTACGAAGGGGACTCCTACCGCATCATCGAGGTCTTCGAACCGGACGGGCAGCGCCGCGAGGAAGCGGTGACGAGCCTGGACCGGATCGCCCGACTCATCAAGGGTGGCCCCCACGACGCCCTCGAGGCGATCCGCCTGCCGGCGGAGGTGGGCGACTTCACCACCAGGTGCGATCTCACCGATCTCCCGTCGCGCAAGATCTTCCGCATCCAATGCGACCCAGCGGGCATCGGACAGATCACTAGGATGCGGACGACGTTCGGCCATGACCTGGACGTACCGCCGGTTGGGGCGCGTGCGTCCAGGCGTGGAAAGCAAACAACGGAAGCAGCACAACAGGACGGGCGTCTTGGGATGAGACAGGCGCAAGCTGCATTCCGTCTCACCTGTCACCCCGTACGGCACAGCCACCCTTCAGATTGGTCACCCTCGACGGCAGCACGGTGAACCTCGCCCACGAAGCCCTCATCGCCGCCTGGCCCCGGCTCCGGGAATGGATCGACGACGCCCGCGAACGTCTGCGCCTCCATCGCCAACTCACCGAAGTCGCCCATACCTGCTCCCTGGCAGACCAACCCTCGGGCCCAGCGTGCCGATCATGAGGCGCGAAGAACAGCAGTCACACTGCCGCCCTGGACCTGATTCACAACGCCGGCGAGGACAGCCTGCTGCAGTTCGTCCGGCTCCAGCGCCTCTACCTCCTACTGCACCGGATGCTGAGGGTCGAAGCAGTAGGGGATGTACCGCTCCATGACAGCCGCGAGGTCGCGAACTACCACCGTCGTCCACGGGCCGACGATCAGCAAGAACACGGTCCTCCCGCCCGACCGTGGCTGACACGCTCTGACTGACACGAAGCCGATACGTCGCAGATGGCGCCGGTGGCTCGAGGCCATCGGGCGCGACGCAGATGCGGAAGGTTGTGCTGAGGCCGGGACCGCGGCTCGATTGACACGTACGCTGAAAATCGGTCGTGCTCGACAGGTTGGGGGAGGGGTGAACAGCATGCCGGGTATTCGTCAGGTGCGGGCCGTGGCACAGATGGTGGGCCGACGCACCGCGCTGCGATACTTAGCCGTCGGCATGGGAGCCTCGATTCTTGCCGCGTGTGGCAAGAATCGAGACAACAGCAAGGACTCCGGTTCCACGCCCGGGACGAGTACCGGTCCTGTCGGTCAGGCGGTCAGCGCTTTCGTCAGGGGTAAGTGGCGGGTCGAGGTCAACCCTTCGAGGGACGAGTCGATCGACCTCGTCGTCATGGTCACGGCGAGCAGCTGGACCATCGAACCGTACAACCGGGGCGCATGGGAGGATGGCGCCTCGTGGAGCGGCCAATGGGCACTCGTGGGGAGCAAGTTGACTCTCCAGGGCCCTACGTCACCCTATGACCCCGACCTGGTGAGGCGGGTGGCCGCATTCGGCGTTCCTGGCAAGATCGGCGACACTGGGTCGTTGCGGCTCGAGTGGCAGGTCTTGGATGGCGGCTCTTCAGACACCCACGATGAGCTGAGGGTCAAGTACGCCCAGGGCACGTTGCACATCGTGCATATCGCTGACGTCGCTGATGGTGGGTCCCGCACAGAGTTCAGCTGTACGCGGGTGTAGAGATTTGACGGGGTGTGCGGCTGCACGCCCTCGGAGACCAGCGGGTACATCACCTGGCGCAGCGTGACGCCGCCCTCGTAGCTCTCCACGATCTCCCGTGCCCGGTCCACCACGGCCGGCCACCGTACCCGCTCAGGCACCATGCGGTACATGTACCCGTCGTCGCCGCCTGGCCCCCGGATCCGAGTCATCCACAGGCCGGAAGGGGATCGAAGCGGAGGCTCCTGTTCTTGCCCGTCGTGACGAGTGCGGCGAATGTGCACCGTGCCGGCGTCCAGGTCCACCTGGAAGGGCGGATCTTCTGCTGACCTGACCGCGAGAGGGCAGGCTCCTGCCACCGCAGCCGCCGAAGGCCGCAAAGCAAGCACCGTCAGCCTGCACACCGACCTAGCCATGGCCCGCGAGGAGATCAAGACACTCCGCGCCGAACGCGATCAGTTCCGGACCGCCATGCGGCAGCAGCTCGGACACCAGCTTGACCAGATCACAGATCCGCATGAGATCTAGATAACGAGATGGCTCGCGATTGAGGTCGTGGCGGGATTGGTTAGTACGAGTTGAGATGCCCATGTGCCTGTTCAGAGCAGGCGGACTGAGATACTCCGGCTATGGATGCTGGGGTGACGGGGACCGGGGCGCAATCGGACGTGGCAGTGCCTGCACGGGCCACGTCGGCGCATGCCGCGGGTTGGGTGCTGCGTTCTGCGGCGGTAGCGGACATCGAGGTGATCGCGGAGTTGCGGGCCACGGTCATGCGTGCGGATTTGGAACGCCTTGGGCGCTACGACGAGCACCGGGTGCGGCAACGGCTGCGGGATTCCTTCTCCACGCAGCACACGTCGATCATCATGATCGACCGCGAACTCGTAGGATGTGTCACTGTCCGGCCCACCGAAGGCAGGCAGTGGCTGGAGCACTTCTACCTTGCTCAGCACTGTCAGGGCCGAGGGCTCGGATCCGCTGTCTTGCGCACCGTGCTGGAGCGGACGGACGCGAAGGGCGTGACCGTGGGTTTGAACGTCTTGCGGGGCAGTGCTGCCCGTCGACTCTACGAGCGCCACGGATTCGTCGTGGAAGCCCAGGACCCGATCGACGTCTTCATGGTGCGCCCGCCGGGGGCGAGCACCGCTGCGAATGCCTGACCTGCGACAGCACGAGGGCCTCGACTCCGTCCGCGAGGCCGTCCGCTACGGGCCGTGACGTGACAGCGGCCGCACGGGTTCGTCCAGTGTGACCAAGAAGTGGGCCCGTGCGGTCTTGTCCATCCTGCCGCTGCGCACCCTGACGGATGTGTTCGCCTACGCGGAAGCCGAGGCGATCACACGGCGGATCGACGGAGCAGAGACCCAGGTCCGCAGGCCCAAGGCCAAGGTGGGAGCCGAGGTCGACGAGGGCTACCGGGGCCTGGCCAACGAGTTCCCCGACCAGGTCAGCGCCCCGCCGATGAAGCCGAAGGACGACGCGCCGCTCGGCGAGCAGTACGTATGGCGGGAGATGCGCCGCCGACAGTCCTCGGACCGGATCTGCGTCGAGCACACGAATGCCGAACTGAGGCAGTGGCGCCCGCTCCAGCGCTACACCGGCCGGCGAGGACTACGCCGAAACCCATTTGGCGGTCGCCTCACTGATCTCGGACCGCTCTGCCCCTGCCAGGACCCGTCGCCACCGCACCGCTGCTCGGTATCTGCTGGGTGGCGCAGTGGATGTTGCCGCCGCCGAGGAGGAGTTCGCGGGTGGGGAGGCCGACGACCGTGTGGTGCGGGTGGATCCTGGCGAGGCGGGCGAGGGCTTCGTCGTCGTGTTCGGGGTCGAGCAGGGGGACGAAGAGGTGGTCCTCCGTGGCGTAGAAGTTGGTGTAGGAGGCGGCGAGCCGGGGGCGTGGCGCGGTGCCGGTGGCCGGGACTTGGTGACGGTCGATGCCTCGAAGCTCGGCCTCGGTGGCGTGCAGCGGGCCGGGCAGCGGCAGTTTCTCCACCTGGAGGGTACGGCCTCTGGCGTCCTGGACGTTTCTGAGCTCTTCCAGGGCGCGTGCGCTGCGCTCGTACTGGGGGTCGCTCGTGTCGTCAGTCCAGGTCAGACAGACCACCCCGGGGGCGGCGAAGCACGCCATGTTGTCCACGTGGCCGCGCGTCCCATCGTAGGCGAGGCCCCACTCGATCCACACGGTGCGGGTCACTCCGAGGTAGGCCTCCATGAGGTGATGCATGGCGGTGCGTGAGGGGGCGTCGTTGCGGGCGGGGTCGAGCAGGGTCTCGGCCGTGACGAGGGCGGTTCCCTCTCCGTCGACGTGGAAGGAGCCGCCCTCCAGCACGAGCGGGGCGGGGTAGCGGTCGGTGGCGGTGAGGTCGAGCACCCTTCGGGCGTACTGGTCGTCGGTGGCCCAGTACGGGTAGCGGTTGCCGTAGCCGTTGAAGGCGAAGTCCACGCCGCGACGCCGCCCAGTGCCGTCGACCACGAAGGTGGGGGCGATGTCCCGGGCCCAGCCCAGCCAACTGGTCATCTCCACCACGCGGACGCGGGAGTCGAGGCGGGAGCGGGCGTGTGCGTACTGGTCGCCGGTGACCGTGACGGTGACTTCCTCCCCGGTGTCCGCGACGGCGTTGGCGAGGGCCGCGAGGGCGCGCTGCGCGGGGCGGGCTCCTTCGCGCCAGAGGTAACCGTTCTGCGGCCACGCCATCCAGCATCCGTCGTGCGGCTCCCATTCCGCCGGCATGCGGAAGCCGTCCGCGGCGGGCGTGCTGTCCACGGTCCTCATCGCGCACCCCCTCGGTGGCGTTCGAGGACGGAGGCGACCGACGGCGGCGCAGGCTCGGCCTCCCGCGTCCGCGAAGGCACGTGGGCGGTGATACGGGTGCGCGCGTTCCTGCGGTGGCGCACCATCCACACGACGAGCGGGATGAGGACGGCGAATTCCAGCGGTGGCGTGAGCGAGGCGGCCGTGGACACCGGCAGCGTCAGCACGAGCAGAACACGCGCCACGGCCTCTGCCATGAGTCCGGCACCGCATACCAGCGTCTCCGTGCGGTGCGCACGGAGCAGGATCGGGTCGTGCAACGGTTGACCGTGCAGCCTGCCGGCCAGATAGACGGTGGCGGGCGTGGCGGTGAGGCAGCTTGTGAGGAACACGAATCCGGCGAGGGCGCTGATCAGTGGGTCACGCAGGAGCAGCGGCTGGGGTTCGGAGGTCACGGTGGCGAAGGCGGCCGAAAATCCGTACATCAGGAGCATGGCAAGGGCCAGGCCGTCGGCACGCCGGTCGTGCAGGACGGTGGCGGCGAGATAGAGGGCCGCCACTGCGGTCGCGGTCAGGAGCGCGGGGAGTGTGGCCAGGCCCGCGAGGAGGCAGCCGTAGTACGCAAGGGGTGAGACGCCCAGGTCGAGGGCCAATCGGGCCAGGCGGCCGAGGCGGCGCGGGCGCGCGGGTGCCGACGGCCGGGCCGGCCGCGGTACTGAAGGCGAAGAGGTCGGCTCCGACGGGTCCATGGTTTCTCCTGATCCTGGTCACCGGGACGGCGGGCTGAGCGTCAGCTTTTTTAGCATCTCCGTGCTAAAAAAATGGTAGCACGGTCGTGCTATAAAAGTCGGATGCCGAAGATAGTGGATCCTGAGCAGCGCCGCCGCGACGTCGTGGACGCCGTCTTCCGGGTCGTGGCCCGCGGCGGCATCCAGCAGGCCACACTCCGGAACGTCGCCGCCGAGGCCGGCCTCGCCGTCGGGTCCGTACGGCACTACTTCGCCAGCCACCGTGAGCTCCTGATGGCCGCGGCCCGCGAGATGGTGCGCCGGGTGGACGTCCGAGTGGCGGCCCAGCGGGAGCGGCGGCACCCCGGGGACGACCCGTACCTGGTGGCGCAGGAGGTGGCGGGTCAGTTCCTGCCGCTCGACGCGGCGCGCGCCGACGAGACCGCGGTCTGGCTGGACTTCGTCGCGGCTGCCCGCACCGACCCCGCCCTGGGCGAGATCGCCGCCGAACTTCACGACGGGCTGCGGGCCGTCGCCGGGCGTCTGCTGCACCGTCTGGGCGTGGACGATCCGGTGGCGGCGGAGCATCTCGCCGCAGTACTCGATGGACTCACCCTCGGCGCGACGCTCCACCCCGACCGCCTGACTCCGGACACCATTCAGGCCGTCCTGTACCGGCACCTGACCCAACTGCTCGGCGCGGCAAACGAATCCGAGCATCCCGACATCTAGGTGCACGCGCGGCAGGCTCCGGGGCCTTCCACGCAGCCCAAGCGCGACGGCGCTCAGGAAGGCCGCACGCCGGGGCCTCGGTGGTGTGGTCCAGCTCGCTCAACCACGCTTCCAGGCGCTGCCGGAGGTTCTCGATGGCGGCCGCGACGTCCGCACTGACACTCAAACCTCGACCCCGGCCGATCGCGGGCAGCCGCCCTGCTCCAGGTGTGCCGCAAGGCCGTGCACACCGACGCCGCCGGGCAGGCCCTGCACCGGCTCCTGGAGGCAGGAGGCCTCAAGGGCCGCATCGAGCTCATGTTCCAGGTGTGTTGTCCTGAGTTCCCCCGTCTCCGTGTTTCTGCAGCCGCAGGAACGCGTCGGCATAGGGGGAGTCGGCGGCGAGGGTGTAGGTGACGATGGTCAGGCCGGGGTCGGCGGGGATTTCCAGAGCGTCGTAGTCGAGGTCGAGGTCGCCGACGGCAGAGTGGTGGAAGAGCTGCCTGCCGCTGCGGTAGTACTCGACGTCGTGTGCGACCCAGCGCCGAGCGAACTCGTCGCTGTGAGCGGTGAGTTCATCAACGAGGTCGGCGAGGCCGGCGTTGCCGGGGGTGCGGCCGGCTTCGGTGCGCAGGCTGCCGACGGCATCGTGGGCGATGCCGTCCCAGTCGCGGTAGAAGTGCCGGGCGCGGGGGTCGAGGAAGACGAAGCGTGCCAGGTTGGGCGGCCGCTCGCTGGTGTCGAGAGCGTCCGCGTACAGCGCGCGGGCGAGCTGGTTGGTGGCGAGGACGTCGAGGTGGGCGTTGCGGACGAAGGCGGCGGCGCCGGTCATGGCGTCGAGGATCTGCTGGAGGCTGTCGCGCACGTGTGAGGTGCCGCCGTCGCGGTCGGCGGTGTGATGCGGGGTGCCGGCCGCGCGGACGAGTGCGGCCAGGTGGGCGCGTTCGACGTCGTCGAGCTGGAGGGCTCGGGCGATGCTGTCGAGGATCTCCTCGGAGACGCCGCCGACGTTGCCGCGTTCCAGACGGGTGTAGTACTCGACGCTGATCGACGCGAGCTGGGCGACCTCCGCGCGGCGCAGGCCGCTGACCTGGCGTCGTCCGCCGAAGTCGGGCAGGCCGGCCTGCTGGGGTGTGATGCGGGCTCGGCGGCTGGTGAGGAAGCGGCGGATGTCTTCTCGGACGGTGTCGGCTGGCACGCGTTCAGCGTAGGCCAGGCCGGGGTCGGGAGGGGTACCGGCAGGACCCCTCCGGGCAAGGCCTCCCAGGTCAGAGGCGGTGAGTGGTTCCGTGGACGTGTGGCCGGGCCTTCTGGACCGGCGCCTCCCCGTTTCTTCGGAAGGGCCCCCTACCGTCATGCCTCTCACCGCTTCGCCACCCCGGTCGCCGAAGGCGGGCGTGCCCGAGACGAACCGGCAGGCCACCGCGACGCTGGCCGCTGCCGTCCTCGGCTTCTTCGTGATCACCTTGGACGCGACGATCGTGAACGTCACGCTGCCCTCGATCCGTGACGCGCTGGGCGGCCAGATCACCGGCCTGCAGTGGGTCGTCGACGCCTACACGCTGATGTTCGCGGCGCTGCTGCTGTCGGCAGGATCTCTCTCGGACCGGATCGGGGCGCGCCGCGCGTTCGCCGGGGGTCTGAGCCTGTTCGTCATCGCCTCGGTGGCCTGCGGTCTGGCTCCGACGCTGCCGATGCTCATCGCCGCGCGCGTCGTGCAGGGCATCGGTGCGGCCGTCACCATGCCGACGTCGATGGCACTGGTGCGTCAAGCGTTCCCCGACCCGGGCCGCCGGGCACGCGCGGTCGGCGTATGGGCGATGGGCGGCGCCGCAGCCGCTGCCGCGGGCCCGGTGCTCGGGGGTGTGCTGAGCCTGGTCAACTGGCGGATGATCTTCTGGATCAATGTGCCGGTCGGCGTCCTGACCCTGCTCCTGCTGTCCCGCACCCGGCCGTCGCCGACCCGCCCGGCCCCGTTCGACTGGACCGGTCAGATCACCGCCATCCTCGCGATGGGCGGCCTGACGTTCGGGGCGATCGAGGCCGGGGACGCCGGATTCAGCGCACCCCAGGTCCTGGCCGCGCTCGCGCTCGCTATGGTGGCGCTGGCCGCGTTCGTCGCGGCGCAGGCCAAAGTGGCCCACCCGATGGTGCCGCTCACCCTGTTCAGGTCACCGACCGTGGTCGTCGCCACAGGCATCGGCTTCGCGTTCATGGTCGGCTTCTACGGGCTGCCGTTCCTCTTCTCCCTGTACTTCCAGCAGCAGCACGGCCTGTCCGCCCTGGGCGCCGGGATCGCGTTCCTTCCCATGATGCTGCTCAGTGCACTGCTGACGCCGTTCTCCGCGCGAATCGCCGAGCGCACCGGCCCACGCGTCCCAGTGATCGCGGGCCTGGTCCTGATCGCGGCCGGCTCGATCGCCCTGGCGCTGGTACCGGCCTCGGCGCCGGTGTGGGCGAGCGCCCTGCTGCTGATCCCCGTGGGCATGGCCGGCCCGCTGGTGATGCCCACGACCACCGCCCTGCTGCTGGACCACGTACCTACCGAGCAGACTGGGACCGCCGGCGGCGTCTTCAACGCCAGCCGCCAGATCGGCGGCGCGCTCGCCGTCGCCGTCTTCGGCGCCCTGATCACAAGCAGGTCCGGATTCCAGCACGGGCTGCGTATCAGCCTCGCTCTGGCCGCTGCCATCGCGCTCCTGGCGGCCTTGATCACCAGAAGGCTGGGCGCCGCCCGAGGCCGCGAGCTGTGACGGGGGGGACGCCGCCGCCGACCAACCGGCCGACGCGACGGCCACGCGCCTGGGGCATGCTCAGTCCTGCGGCTCGACGATGCTCTTCAGCACGCTCGTCGCTCCCATGCCGTTGGGCCAGCCGGAGTAGAACGCCAAGTGCAGCAGGGCCTCCTGCAGCTCCTCGTCGGTGACACCGTTCTGGCGGGCGAAGCCGAGGTGGAACTGCAGCTGGTCCATCTTCCCGAGCGCGGTCAGCGCGGCAACGGTGACAAGGCTGCGGTCACGCTTGGACAGGCCCGCACGCTCCCAGACCTCGTCGAAGAGGACCCGGTCGGTGTAATGGACCATCCCCGGGGCGAAGTCGCCGAAGGCATTCTTCCCGCCGCTCCAGCCGGTGCTCGCGTTCTCAGCCATGAACTTTCCTTCTCTGTGCCGACGTGCGTCGATCTCTGTGCCGACGTGCGTCGATCGATCTCCAAAGGTGCAATGCCAATGACATCGCCGCACGTGTCGAGCGAGGGAGTCCCCGGTGAGGGACGTACTGGTAGGGCATCCCTCAATGGCGCTTCGCGCCGTAGCGTGGAACGCATGGACGCCAGGAACGAAGCACGGGAGTTCCTCATGTCCCGTCGAGCGAATCTCACTCCCGAGCAGGCCGGCCTGCCGGTCTCCGGACACCGGAGAGTGGCGGGCCTGCGCCGCGGCGAGGTGGCGATGCTCGCGGACGTGAGCCCGGAGTACTACGCCAAGATCGAGCGCGGCCACCTGACCGGTGTCTCCGACGCCGTCCTGGAGTCGCTCGCCCGGGCGCTGCAGCTGGACGACGCCGAGCGCGAGCACCTCTTCGACCTCGCCCGGGCGGCCAATGGCGCGGCCCGGCCCGTGCGCAGGCGCAGGCCGAAGACGTGGGTGCCCAGGGACAGCCTGACCCGTGCGCTGGACGCCATCGCCTTCGGGCCCGCGTTCGTGCGCAACGGACGGATGGACGTCCTCGCCACCAACGCCCTCGGGCGCGCCTTCTACGACGAGGTGTTCGACGGCCCCGGGCAGGGAAACCTGGCGCGCCACTGCTTCCTCGACGAACGGGCCCAGGCGTTCTACCCCCACTGGGAGGCGGCCGCGGACATCACCGTGTCGATCCTGCGCACCGAAGCCGGCAGGGAGCCCCGGGACAAGCAGCTGCACGACCTGATCGGCGAGCTGTCCACGTGCAGCGACGCATTCCGCACCCGGTGGGGAGCACACAATGTGCGCCGCCACGGCTCGGGCACCAAGGAGTTCCATCACCACGAGGTCGGTGACCTCACGTTGACCTACGAGGGGATGGAGCTGACCGCCGAGCCCGGCCTTTCCTTCCTCATCTACACCGCGGAGCCCGGATCGCCCAGCCAGGAGCGCCTGCAGCTGCTCGCGAGCCTTGCCGCGACGTCCACCGCGGGAACGCCTCGCGGCGGGCACCCGACCACGATCCAAGAAAGTTGACCATGCACACCAGAACGCTCGGACACGGGCTGGACGTGTCCGCGATCGGGCTCGGCGCGATGGGCATGTCCCAGAGCTACGGCCCCAACCCCGGCAGCCGCGATGACATGATCGCGGTGCTGCGCTCCGCGGTTGACGAGGGCGTGACCTTCTTCGACACCGCCGAGGTCTACGGGCCGTACGTGAACGAGGAGCTGGTCGGCGAGGCGCTGGAGCCGGTCCGCGACCAGGTCGTGATCGCCACCAAGTTCGGATGGGACATCCGAGACGGCCAAAGCGTCGGCCTCGACAGCCGCCCCGCGCAGATCCGCCGCGTCGCGGAGGAGTCCCTGACGCGGCTCCGCACCGATGCGATCGACCTCTTCTACCAGCACCGCGTCGACCCCGACGTGCCGATCGAGGACGTCGCGGGCACGGTCGGTGAGCTGATCGCCGAGGGGAAGGTCAGGCACTTCGGGCTCTCCGAGGCGTCGGCCGCCACCATCCGCGCCGCACACGCCGTCCACCCCGTGACCGCGGTCCAGAGCGAGTACTCGCTCTGGACACGGGACCCCGAGGCCGAGGTGCTGCCCACGCTCGCCGAGCTCGGCATCGGCTTCGTGCCGTTCAGCCCCCTCGGCAAGGGCTTCCTCACCGGCACCGTCGACACGTCCACGACCTTCAGCGACGGGGACATCCGCCACCGGGTCCCGCGCTTCACGGCGGAGAACCTGGCCGCGAACCAGGCGCTCGTCGCCCATGTCCGGCAGCTCGCCGAGGCGAAGGGTGCGACGCCGGGCCAGGTCGCCCTGGCCTGGCTGCTCGCGCAGCAGCCGTGGATCGTGCCGATCCCGGGCACCCGCCGCACGGCACGTATCCAGGAGAACAACGCCGCGACGGCTGTCGCGCTGTCCGCGGACGAGGTGGCCGATCTCGACGGCCTTGCCCAGCGGGTCGGCGTCAGCGGCGATCGCTACAACGCCGAGCACATGGCCTACGTCAATCCCTAGGGACGCTGAGCAGCCTCTCCGGCGGGACGCACTGAATCAGACGGAAAGAACGAAATGACTGTCAACGGATTTGACCAGATCTTCCCGCTCGGGGAGAAGAACGACGCCTTCGCGCAGTACTTCATCGGCCAGAGCTACCTGGCTCCGCTCGCCTCGGGGAGCGTTCCCGTCAGCAATGTCTCCTTCGAGCCGGGCTGCCGCAATTACTGGCACATCCACCACGGCACGGGCGGCGGCGGTGACCAGATCCTGCTGTGCACGGCGGGCAGTGGCTGGTACCAGGCCGAGGGCGAGGAGCCTGTCAGCATGGTGCCGGGAACGGTGGTCCGCGTCCCGGCGGGCACGAAGCACTGGCACGGCGCGAAGGCCGACTCGTGGTTCTCCCACGTCGCGTTCATCACCCCGGGCGAAGGCGTCAGCAACGAATGGCTCGAGCCCGTCACCGACGAGGTGTACGGCGAGCTGCCGAAGAACGGAGCAACCGCATGACCATCCTGGACGAGACCTACACGCTGTCCCACGGCGTCGAGATCCCCAAGCTGGGGCTCGGCACCTGGTTCATCGACGACGACAAGGCGGCCGACGCGGTCCGCGCAGCCGTGGAGATCGGCTACCGCAACATCGACACCGCCCAGGCCTACGGCAACGAGCGAGGGGTCGGCGAGGGGGTGCGCACATCCGGTGTGCCCCGCGGCGAGCTGTTCGTCTCGACCAAACTCGCTGCGGAGATCAAGGACTACGACCAGGCGGTCGACGCGATCGACGGTTCCATGCGGAAGCTCGGCATCGAGTACATCGACCTGATGCTCATCCACAGCCCGCAGCCGTGGGACGACTTCCGCGGTGGCGACTACGCCGAGGGTAACCGCGCAGCGTGGCGCGCGCTCGAAGAAGCGCATCAGGCCGGCAAGATCCGCTCCATCGGGGTGTCCAACTTCCAGCAGCAGGACGTGGAGAACATCCTGCAGGGCGCGACCGTCGTGCCGCATGTGAACCAGCTGCTCGTCCACGCCGGCAACACCCCCTCCGAGCTGCTGGCCTATTGCGAGAGCAAGCAGATCCTCGTCGAGGCGTACTCGCCGATCGCCCACGGCGCGATCCTGCAGAACGCCGAGGTCCAGGCGATGGCGGAGAAGTACGGCGTGTCCGTCCCGCAGCTGTGCATCCGCTACACCCTGCAGCTGGGCACCGTGTCGCTGCCCAAGACGGCGAACCCGGAACACATGCGCTCCAACGCCGAGGTCGACTTCGAGATCTCCGGCGAGGACATGGACGCCCTGCGGGGCCTGCGCGACGTGGACTACGGCGAGCACGGCATGTTCCCCGTCTACAGCGGCAAGTGACGCAGTCGGCAAGCCAAGCCGAGCTGGACCGGGAGATGGTTGAGTGGTTGGCCTCCCGGGCTCGCGCCGAGGCGCTGAACATGGCCGGGCAACTCCCGCAACGGCACGTCGAAGAAGGCCGTGCTGACCGATGTAGGGCTGGCCGCACCACGGCCACGATCCGGACGGTCAGGTCCGTGGCCAGGGCACGGAAGGCGTTGCGGGTTGGGGGGTTCACCAGCGCCCGCCGTGCGGTGACGGTCATGATCTGAAGGTAAGAGCAGAGCCCGGCATCGGGCGCGACAAAGACTCCGTCCGCCTCCACCAGGATGGTGGCGGGGTCCCCTTCTGTGGTGATCACGCCTTGCACGAAGATCTTGCGCTCGTCGGCTCCTGCGACGCGGGCAGTCACTCGCAGGGGGTTCCAGGGGGACCGGGCCTTGGTAGCGCATCTGAAGAGCGATGGTCATGCCCGGTTTGCCGGCGGCGGCGCATGCCCATCCCATCAGTTCGTCCAGGAGCGTGCCGCTGACGCCGCCATGGCCGTAGCCGGGTGGTCCTTCATGGGCGCTGCCGAGGAGGCACCGTCCCACGACGCCGCCGTCGACAGGAGTCACCCGCATCGGCGGCGCGAGCGCGCTGCCCGCGCCGGTGACTGGGCTGTACATCCGTACGCCGCCCGGGAACTCGTCCACCTCGGGGATCTCCGTCGGCGCGTGGCGGCGGCCGGTGAGCTCTCGGGTGAGGGTGCAGACGCCGTCTGCCAGGTGGTGCAGTGTCTCCGGGGAGGCCGCGGTGCGGACGGTGGCGTCGACGAGCAGGCGCAGTTCGTGGCCCAGGGCGGCGATGGCCTTCCGTTGGCGTCCCAGGCTGCCCTCGGCTGCGGGATCGGGCGGGGCGGTGGTGTGGCGCTTGTTCATCGGGTTTCTCTGTGTGCGTGGTAGCGCGAAGCAACGACGTGGTCAGCGCTGGGCCACCCTGACCCGGGCGGCGCTCCCGTCCCACCCGCCGCCCGCGAGCTGTACACGAACTGGGACGAGGTCGCGGAGATCGTCGTGGCCAATCTGCGCCTGGAGGCCGGACGCCACCCCGACGACGCCCTGCTCAACGAACTCATCGGCGAGGCCGTCGTGAAGGTGCCGGAGTTCAGCGCCTGGTGGGACAGCCACCGCGTGGCCCAGTGCGCCCACGACACGCAGCACCTCCACCACCCCGTGGTCGGCGAGCTCACCCTGCGCCACGAGACCCTGGCGTTCCCGGCCGACCCGGACCAGGCGGTGTGCGTGTACACCGCCGAACCCGGCTCCGCCTCCGCCGAGGCCCTCGCCCTCCTCGCCAGCTGGAGCGCCCCGACGCCCAGCGGGACAACAACAACACCTCACCCGCCGCCTGGCCCGACAGCACAGCCCGCCCGGAGTGACAGACGGGCCGTGCGGCGGGCCACCCGTGAAAAGTTATCCATGAGTCACGCCACTTCCTCCGACGCCTTCCGCAGCACAGGCGACCACCTGCGTCTCGTCTGGCCTCAGTGGCAGGGGGCCGGCGCGGCCGTCGTCAAGGAGTTCGCTCCCGAGTTCCCGCTCGACGTCGCCCGCCGTGGCTACACGATCGGCACCGCCGTCCTGGAAGCGGTGCTGCCGCCGCACGACGGCCCTACCGCAACCGTCCCGGTCACCATGACCGACGACGGCCTGGAGGAACGCGACGGCATCGAAGCCAAGACGGTCGTCCTCCAGCAGCTGGCCGATGCCCTGCACGTAATCAGCGACCACAACGCTGCGCGGATCACGACGCTCGGTGGCGAGTGCGTGGTCAGGGTGGCCTCGTTCGCCGAACTCACCCGCCGCTACGGCGACGACCTGGCCGCGTCCGGCGGGACGAATACGCAGGGCGACGAACCGCGAGTACATGCGTTTGACACCGCTTTGGCCCTTGCCCGGTCAGTTCGGCACCGGTACGGCCCGGTCTTCCACGACTCGGTCGGCAACGGCACCGACACCCCACGCCTCAAAGTGGCGTAGCAAAGGCGTATGTGTCGGCGGCGGCTTCCACCCGAGCCACCGCATGGTCTCAGCTGGCGTACGAACTGGAGACCCCGGAGAACTACTGGGACGACGAGAAGGCCGTGTGCCTGCTGGTCGAGTACTTCACCCGACGACGCTCAAGGAGTGATCTCATTTTTTCCGGCGCGCACTTCGAGCGTGGACCCGCGTGGGGTGGACCACCCCTTCTGGGCCGCGTCGGCTGAGGCTCTGCGGGCGGACAGGGGCGCCTTCCACGATCAGTTGGTCCCTCTCCGGACAGCACTCCTAGCCAGTCGGCGGGCTACAGCAGTGCCCCGAGGACGAGGACGAGGTGGAGTGGCCCAGTTCTGCCACGGTCGCGACACGCGTCGCCGAAAAGTGTCATGCCGTTCGGCTGGATGCGGAAGGACGGGCCGATTTCCCGGGAGTACCGCTCGGCCAGGGCCAGGCCAGGGCCAGGGCCAGGGCCGCGGCCTTCGGCTCGGCGATCCGCGGCTCGCCGGCCTCGCCGAGGGTGATCGGCACGAGCCGCAGCTCGGCCGGCCCCTATGGGGGCAGGCGTCGTGCCGTCGAGCACGAGGCTCTGGGCGATCCGGATCGGGGCGATGCCTGGTCTCGTCGAGGTGGCGTTGGCCCCGGGCGGGAGGGTCGAGCAGAAGCTCTGGACGGCCGGCCTGGTTCCTTCCGCGGTCTCGATGACGACACCCCGGCGTCGGCCCCGGTGAGCGTGTGCCCGCCCCGGCGTCGGCCGCGTCGAGCGTGTGCCCGCCCCGGCGTCGCGCCCCCCGGCCTGGTCGAGGGCGGAGATCGTGCTGAGCAGTCCCTCGATGCCGTGGTCGAGTGCATGGTCCGTCGCCGGCGAGACGACGTCGATGCCGATTTTCGCAGGTGCTGCCCGGTGTCGGTGGGTACCCGGAGCGTTGTCTGGGCTTCCTGGTCAGAGCGGTGTCGCCTACGAGCACGATCTTCATCGCGTCTCCTTCGCTCGTGTTTGGACGGGCGGCACCGTTGCGCCGCGGCGGTTGACAGAACCCGCTCACCCCATTCAGGATCTGTCCCATCCTTATGAACAGTCGTTCCGACTACGTGAACGAACGGGAGCGTACTTCATGAATTTGGGCCGGACGCTGTTGTTCTCGCCTGGCGACCACGCACGGCGGGTGGAACGTGCCCTGGCGTCGCCGGCGGCCACCGTCGTCCTCGATCTGGAGGACGGCGTCGCCGAGGGCGCGGCCAAGGAGGCCGCCCGTGCCACGATCGCCCGCGCACTGTCGAGCACGCGCCGTACCGGGCTATTCGTGCGAGTCAACGGGACGGGCAGTCCTGAGCAGGCCGCCGACCTCGCCGTGCTCGCTCCGGTCCTCGGCCACGTCACCGGGATCGTCGTCCCCAAGGTCGAGTCCGGTAAAGAGGTGGCCCAGCTCGGGGAGCGGTTGCACGAGATCGAGCGTGACCTGGGGATCGAGCCCGGCTCGCTCCTTGTCGTGCCGGTGGTCGAGACCTGCGCGGGCTTGCTCGCCGCGCCAGGTATCGCGGCCGCGCCACGGGTCGCCGCGCTGATTCTCGGCGTCCTCGACCTGGCCGCCGAGCTCGGTGTGTCGCCAGTGGCCGGCAGTGGCGGCCTGGACCACGTCCGGGTGCACCTCGCGGTGGCCGCTCGGGCGGCCCGGCTCCCGGCGCCGGCCGACGGCCCGCACCCCGATCTTGAAGACGACGAGGGACTCAGGCGGAGCAGCCTGGCCTCCCGGGCGCTCGGATTCGGTGGCCGGGTCGTGCTGCATCCCCGCCAGCTCGAAGCGGTGGAGCGGGCCTATGCCCCGACTGCGGACGAGGTCCTACGGGCGCGCCGTGTCGTTGAGGCGGCCGCGGCGGGGGCGGGCAGCCTCCGTCTGCCGGACGGGACCTTCGTCGACGAGCCGGTCATTGCCTGGGCACGTGCGGTGCTCGCCGAGACCGGGGAGGTGACGCGTGAGCACGCTCCCGCTTGAGGACATCACAGTGGTCGGCCTGGAGCAGGCCGTGGCCGCGCCGTTGGCCACCCGCCGGCTCGCCGACCTGGGCGCGCGGATCATCAAGGTCGAACATCCCGATGGTGGAGATTTCGCGCGTGCGTACGACGACGTCGTGGGCGGGCAGTCCAGCGTCTTCGTCTGGCTCAACCGGGGCAAGGAGTCCGTCCAGCTCGATCTGAAGAACGACGCCGACCGGGCGGCCTTCGAGGAGGTCCTGGCGGCCGCGGACGTCTTCGTCGCGAACCTGTCGCCGCGCGCCCTCGTCGACCTGGGCCTGGACTCCGAGGCACTATGCGCCCGGCATCCGGGGCTGATCGTCTGCACGATCTCGGGATACGCGCCGGACGGCCCGCAGCCCGGCAAGAAGGCCTATGACGCGCTGATTCAGGCCGAGGTCGGCCTGATGGCGCTGACGGGATGGCCGGACTCGCCGGCCAAGACCGGGATTTCGGTCGCCGACATCGCCGCCGGCTCGTTCGCCTACAGCGGCGTGCTGGCCGCGCTTCGGCACCGCGACCGGACCGGCGAGGCGCTCCCGGTGCACGTGCCACTGTTCGGTGCGCTGACCGAGTGGATGGCCTACCCGCTTTACTACACGGCGCACAGCGGGCGGACCCCGGCGCCGATGGGGACGGCACACCCCACCATCGCCCCGTACGGCGCGGTGCCGACCGCGGAGGGCCGACACGTGATGATCGCGGTACAGAACGAGGGCGAGTGGCGTCGGCTCTGCACCGAGGTGCTGGACATCCCGGAGCTGCTCGACGACGCTCGGCTGTCCAGCAACGCGCTGCGGGTGGCGCACCGCGCGAAGCTCGATGAGCTGCTCGAGCGGGCGTTCCGGACGCTGCCGGAGGCGGTGCTGGTCGAGCGGCTGGAGGCGGCCCGGATCGCGTGGGCCCGGCTGAACCATGTCGCCGACCTGGAGCACCACCCTGAGCTGGCCGTTCCTGCTCGCTGGCTCGACACACGCACTCCAGCCGGCCCGATCCGCACGCTGACCCCGGTCGCGGCCCCGGGCGGGCGGGTCGCCCGCGGCGGCGCGGTCCCGGCGCTGGGCCAGCACACCGCGTCGGTGCTCGCCGAGCTGGCAGCCCGACGGAAGGAGACGGCATGACCACACACGACGGCTGGCAGGGCCGGTTCTTCGAGGACTTCGTGCCCGGCGACGTCTACCGGCACCCCTTGGGCCGCACGATCACCACCACCGACAACATCTGGTTCACCCTGCTGACCCAGAACACTGCGCCGCTGCACTTCGACCATGAGTACGCCCGGCGCACCGAGTTCGGCGAGCCACTGGTCAACTCGACGTTCACGCTTGCCCTCGTTGCGGGGCAGAGCGTCACCGACGTGTCCCAAAACGTGTTCGCCAACCTCGGCTGGACCGACATCGTGCTGCCCGCCCCGGTCTTCGAGGGCGACACGATCCGTTCCCGCTCCACCGTGGTGGAGGTCAGGGAGTCGCGATCGCGGCCGACCCTCGGCGTCATCACTGTGCGGACTGCCGGGGTCAAGCAGACCGGCGAGACGGTGATCGAGTTCAGCAGGACCTTGCTGGTTTACAAGCGCGGGCACGGCCCGCGATCGGAGGACGTGGTATGACAACCGCCGCGACAGCTGCCCGCAGCGACCGCACCGAGCTGCGCCGTGACCTGCGGCAGCTCATCGACACCATCTGCGCGGACTACCCGGACGCCTACTGGCGGGAGGTCGACGAAGCGCGCCACTACCCGGAGGAGTTCGTCAACGCCCTGACCGGAACCGGATGCCTCGGCGCCCTGGTGCCCGAGGAGTACGGCGGCCTGGGCCTTGGCGTCGGTGACGCGTCGGTACTGCTGGAGGGGATCAACGCCAACGGCGGCAACGCCGGGCCGGTCCACGCTCAGCTCTACACGATGGGCTCGGTGCTGCGACATGGCAGCGAGGAGCAGAAGCGGCGCTACCTTCCCGACATCGCGGCGGGGAAGGTTCGGCTGCAGGCATTCGGCGTGACAGAGCCGACTGCGGGGACCGACACCACCCGGATCCGGACCACGGCGACGCGCACGGACGACGGGTACGTGATCGACGGCCAGAAGGTCTTCATCTCCCGCGTCCAGCACTCCGACCTGATGCTGCTGCTCGCCCGCACCGCCCGCCGCGAGGACGTGGCGCGCAAGTCCGACGGCATGTCGCTGTTCCTGATCGACCTGCGCGAGGTTGAAGGCGTCGAGCTGCGGCCGATCCGGACCATGGTCAACCACGAGACCAACGAGGTCTTCTTCAACAGCGTGCGTATCCCCGCCGACGCCCTGATCGGCGAGGAGGGCGAGGGCTTTCGCTACGTCCTGGACGGGATGAACGCAGAGCGCATCCTCATCGCCTCCGAGTGCGTCGGCGACGGGCGCTGGTTCGTGCAGCGCGCCTCCCGGTACGCGACCGAACGCGAGGTGTTCGAGCGGCCCATCGGCCGTAACCAGGGCGTGCAGTTCCCGATCGCGCAGGCCCACGTGCACATCGAGGCAGCCGATCTCATGCGCTGGAAGGCCGCGGACCTGTTCGACGCCGGGCTGCCCTGTGCGGCCGAGGCGAACATGGCGAAGCTGCTGGCGTCGAACGCCTCCTGGGAGGCCGCCGACGTCGCACTGCAGACCCACGGCGGCTATGGCATGACGGCGGAGTACGACATCGAGCGGAAGTTCCGGGAGACCCGGCTGTACCGGATCGCGCCGATCTCGTCGAACCTGATCCTCTCCTACATCGGGGAGCACGTCCTCGGCATGCCCCGGTCCTTCTGAAAGGAGCAGCATGGCCAGCACGTTCCGCGAGCTCGCGGACTGGGCCGTGGCCTTCGCGCCCACCGAATCGGATCTGCGGCTGGCGCGGACGGCCCTGACCGACACCCTCGCCGTCGCCCTCGCCGCGGAGCACGAGCCGATCGTGGAGCACACCGCGGGCCTGCCGGCCGCGCTGCGCTGGACGGCGATCGGGCACACCCTCGACTTCGACGACGTCCATCTCCCCTCGACCTCCCACATCAGCGTGGTCTGCGCGAGCGCCACCCTCACCGTCGGTGGTGGCGACCGGGAGTTCCTGGCCGCGGCCGGCGTGATGGCGCGGCTCGGGACCGCGCTGGGATGGGGCCACTACCAGCGGGGCTGGCACGCGACCTGCACGGCCGGGGCGCCGACCGCGGCGGTCGCGGCCGCGCTGGGTCTGGGGCTCGGCGCGGAGGGCGTGCTGCGGGCGATGGCCTTGGCCGTCCCCGCCGCCGGTGGACTGCAGCGCGCGTTCGGCACTGAGGCCAAACCGCTGCAGGTCGGCTTCGCGACCGACGCGGGGGTCCGGGCGGCGCGGCTCGCCGCCGGCGGGGCGAGCGCCGATCCCGCCGCCCTCGACCACTGGTTCGATCTGGTCGGAGGCGAGCACGGGCTCGACCTCTCCGGGCCCGCGGTGCCGGACGGGCTCGCGGTCAAGCCGTTCCCGTGCTGCTACGCCCTGCAGCGCCCGATCGGGGCCACGCGACTGTTCGGCCCGGTCCCGCTCGACCAGGTCGCTTCGGTCGAGATGCTGGTCGAGGAGTCCACCCTGCAGCCGCTGGTCCACCACCGCCCGCGCGCCGGTGCGGAGGGCAAATTCTCGCTGCCCTACGCCGTCGCCGCGACCCTGGTCGACGGGTTCCCCACGGCAGCGAGCTTCACTGACGCGGCCGTCGCCCGGCCGGAGATCGTCGTCCTCCTCGATCGCACCGCCGTACGCACGCGGCCGGGAGGGTCCGGTGTGCTCGCGGGGGACACCACGATTGAAATCGGCCTCACGGACGGTTCCACCACCCGCCGCGCTTTGCATTTGCCGCCGGGGCATCCCGCGGCACCCCTCGCCCCCGACGAACTGGTTGCGAAGATCACCGGCTGTGTGGGCCCGGAGCGCAGCCGGCAGGTCGCCACCGCCGGCTGGGCCGAGGCCGCCCGGATCCTGGCCGGGGCGTTTCCACCCGACACCACAGTCCCCGAACCGAGAAAGTGAGCTCCCCATGGCCGACTTCCTGGTCACCATCGACACCACCGGCGTCATGGCGCTGCCGGTCGACACCCGCGTTGACGTGATCGAGCGGGAACGTGCCGCCGGCCTCGCGCTGATCGAGGCCGGCACGTTGAAGGGAATCTGGCGGCTGCCCGGTGAGAAGGGCAACGTCGGCATCTGGTCCGCCCGGGACGCCGACGAGCTGCACGACGTCCTGCAGTCGTTGCCGATCTTCCCGTACGCCAGGTTCGAGGTGCGGGCACTGGCGACCCATCCGCTGATCTCGGGCGACTACAACTTCGCCCGAGCCTGAACGATCCGGCCCGGAGGTCTTGGCGCGGACGGACATAAAGCATTGACAGCATCGTTCCACATTGCGGAACGCCGTTCCGAAATGAGGCACAGAGTGACGTCGCCTCAAGGAGGAGTACAGGTGGCAACATCACGCTACGCCGGGTACCGGTCCTTCTCGTACCTGGAGCCGGGACGGGACTACGCCGAGTTCACACTGGCGGCGGAGGTGGACCGGCTGCCCCCGCACGATCTCGGGCTGACCATGGACGAGGAGGCCCGTGCGGAACGCCTCCTGGCCGAGAACATCGCCGTCTCGCTGCACGACCACCCGGTGCGCCTGCCGGAGAGGGCGGAAGCGGAGCTGTTCGCCTGGACCCGCGAGGCCCGCCTCGCCTACGGCTACGAAGGGCTGAGCCGCTCCGGGCTGGACGCGGTGTTCGACAACCTCGGCTGGGGCGCCTGCGAGTCCCGGAACGGGTGGAAGTGGGACGACGTCATCACCGACCTCGGCATGCGCCTGTGCGACTTCGCCCACCAGGACTACGTGATTCGCGCGGAGTCGGTCGACGACATCCGGCGCGCACACGCCGAGGACAGGCTCGCCGTCGTCGCGGGGCTGGAGGGGGCGGCCCTGATCGAGAACGAGGTCGACCGGCTCGACGTGCTCTACGGCCTTGGCATCCGACAGATGGGCGTCGCCTACAGCGACGCGAACTCCCTCGGCAGCGGCCTGCGCGAGAAGAGCGACGGCGGCCTGACCGCCTTTGGCAGGCGCGCGGTGCGGCGGATGAACCAGCTCGGCATCGCGATCGATCTGTCGCACGCCGGGGACCGCACCGCGCTCGACGTGATCGAGGCGAGCGAAAAGCCCGTCCTGATCACCCACGCCGGTGCCCGGGGGCTCTGGGACACCCCGCGGATGAAGCCCGACGAGGTCATCCGGGCCTGTACCGAGTCCGGCGGCATGATCGGGATCGAGGCGGCCCCGCACACGACGGTCAGCCCGGACCACCGCCGGCACACCATCGAGTCGGTCATGGACCACTTCCGGTACTGCGTCGACCTGGTCGGAATCGAGCACGTCGGGTTCGGTCCGGACACCTTCTTCGGCGACCACATGGGGCTGCACCACGCGATGAGCGAGAAGCTCGGCGTCGCCGACGCCATCACCTCCGGCCCGCGGTTCGAGCCGGTCGAGCACGTGGCGGGGCTGGAGAACCCCGGCGAGTGCTTCCGCAACATCACCCGCTGGCTGGTCAAGCACGGCTACTCCGACGCGGAGATCGCTGCCGTGATCGGCGGGAACGCCCTGCGGGTGCTCGAGAAGATCTGGTAATACCGCATGCCCGCACCGCACCGAAACCCGTGGCACCGAAATCCGGGGCGGCGAAACCCGGGGCGCTCACTCCTGCCCACATCGGAGTTCTCATGCAGAAGAAAATCCTCGGCGCGGCCATGGTCGGACACATCGTCGAGTCCTTCGACTTCGTCATCTACGGCTACTCGGCGACGATCATCGCCAAGCACTTCTTCCCCGCCGGAGACTCCACGCTGGCCATCCTGTCCACACTGGCCGTCTACAGCATCGCGTTCGTGGTGCGGCCACTCGGCGGGGCCGTGTTCGGCAGCATGGGCGACCGTCTCGGCCTCCGCACCGCGCTGTCCACCGTCGTGCTGATCATGGCGGTCTCGACCGCCGCCATCGGCGTGCTGCCCACTTATGAGGTCGTGGGCATTGCCGCGCCGTTGCTTCTGCTGCTCTGCCGGCTCGCCCAGGGGCTCTCCATGGGCGCCGAGTACACCAGCGCGGCCTCCTATGTGATGGAACAGGCGCCCCCGGACCGGCGCGCCCTCTGCACCAGCGCCGTCGGCAGCGCGACCTTCATCGGCGCGGCCCTCGCGGCGTTCACGTTGCTCGCCCTGCGGCTGTCCTCCGCCTCGGCGTACGCGGACTGGACCTGGCGGCTGCCCTTCCTGCTCGGTGGCGTGATGGCGCTGATCGGCCTCTACATGCGCCTGCGTCTGGAGGAGACGAAGACCTTCCGAGCCATCGAGGACCGCGGCGAGACGACGTCGACCCCGGTCCGGGACTCCTTCCGCGACTGGCGGGTCTTCCTCCTGCTGCTCACGATCTTCTCGCTGCTCGCCGTGGTCGCCCAAAACTTTCTCGGCTACCTGCCCACCTACCTCACGACCACCGGCGGCCTCCCCGCGGTGACGACGCTCGTCGCCAGCGGCATCGCCCTCGTGCTGTGCGCCGGGCTGTCCATCCTGACGGGCGCGCTCGCCGACCGGATCGGCCGCAAGCCGCTACTGATCGCCGGCATCGTCGTCGCGGTGCTGGGTTCGGTTCCGGCCTACGTGATCGCGGCAGGCGGATCACTGTTCACTACAGTCGTCGCGGAGATCCTGCTGGTCATCCCGGCCGCGCTGGTCGGCATGACGGCGACGGTCGTGGCGGTGGAGCTGGTTCCGCCGCAGATCCGCGCGACCAGCACCGCACTGACCTACAACATCGCCTACGCCGTGCTCGGGGGAACGGCGCCACTGGTCGGCACGCTGTTCACAGCCCGGTTCGGCAGGCTCGCACCCGGTGCCTACATCACCGTTCTGGCCGCGCTCGCCCTCGTCGTGGTGATCGTCGCGCTGCCCGAGACCCGCAACCGCGCGGTGACCGTGACCCGGCCCCGCGACGCCGACGCCGAGCCCGTCTCCGACGTGCTCTCGAGCACATGACCCCGTACCTTGAGGAGGAACCCGTGCCGACCACGGTGAAGGAGCGGATCGCCGCCGAGTTTGGGCGCCACGAGCCCGAGGTTGTCGCGCTGTCGCATCGCATCGGCGAGCATCCAGAGCTCGCCTTCGAGGAGCACAAGACCACCGCGGAGATCATCGACCTGCTGCGCGCCCACGGCGGGTTCGCGATCGAGGAGGGCGTCGCCGGGCTGGACACGGCGTTCACCGCCACGGTGGGCAGCGGCTCCCTCGCAGTGGGCCTGTGCGCCGAACTCGACGCGCTCCCCGGCATCGGACACGGCTGCGGGCACAACGTGATCGCGGCGAGCGCGATCGGGGCCGCCCTCGCACTGGCCCCGGTGGCCGACGAGCTCGGCCTGACAGTGCGGCTCCTCGGCACACCCGCCGAGGAGCGCGGGGCCGGCAAGGCGATCCTGCTGCGGAAGGGGGCCTTCGACGGGCTGCACGCCGCCTTGATGGTGCACCCGACGCTCAAGGACATGGCCACCCCACACATCCGGGCCCTCGGGCACTGGTCGCTGGAGTACCACGGCCGCACCGGCCACGCCTCGCGTCCGTTCGACGCGCTCAACGCGGCCGACGCGGTCACCGTCGCCCAGGTCGCGATCGGGCTGCTGCGCCAGCAGCTCAAGGACTCCGACCGCGTCCACACGGTGATCAAGGAAGCCGGGACCGCGGTCAACGTCATCCCCGGACACGCCGTCGTCGAGGTCATGATCCGCTCCGACACACTCACCGAGGTTGAGGCCCTGTGGGCGCGGGTGCGGAACTGCTTCGAGGCCGGCGCGCTCGCCGCCGGGGTGCGGTTGACGGTCGGGGAGCCGCTGATGTGGCTTAACGGCTTCCGCCACGACACGGACTTGGCGGAGCTCTTCCAGAACAACGCCGAGGCGCTGGGCCGGACCTTCCCGGACTACCCCGACCGCTCCCTCGGCTCGACCGACATGTCCGAGGTGTCGGTGCACATGCCGGCGATCCATCCGGTGCTCTCATTCGACCGCCCGGCCGAGGAGGGCAACCACACCGCCGCGTTCGCCCGCGCCGCCCGCGGGCCGGAGGGCGACCGCGCGATCCACGACGGCGGGCTCGCTCTGGCCTGGACGACCGCCGACGCCGCGCAGGACGAGCGCCTCCGACACCGGCTCACCCACACCGGCCCCTTCAGCTGGGCCGGCTCGACGGAAGAAGAAGGAGAACGATGAGGGCAGCGCGAATCACCGCGTTCGGCGGACCGGAGGTCTTCGAGGTCACCGACGTACCCGCCCCCGAGCCGGCCGCGGGCGAAGTGCTGGTGCGGCTACACGCCGCCGGGCTGAACCGGGCCGACATCATCGTCAGAGAGGGCAGGTTTCCAGAGGCACCGAAACCACCGATGATCCTCGGGGTCGAGGGGGCCGGAGAGATCGCCGTCGTCGGCGACGGGGTCACCGGGTTCGCCCCAGGCGACCGGGTCGCGATCAACCCGATGAAGGTCTGCGACAAGTGCGAAAAGTGCCGGAGCGGCCGGGACAGCGAGTGCCCCCGCCTGCAGATCGTCGGGGAGCACTTCGACGGCGCCTACGCGGAGTACATCGCGCTGCCCGCCCGCAACGTCGTCCCGGCCCCCGCCGGGCTGGGGTACGACCAGCTCGCCGCCGGCATCGTCGCCTACATGACGGCCTGGCACATGCTGAAGACCCGCGGTCAGCTCCAGCCCGGCGAGACCGTGCTCGTCGTCGGCGCGGGCAGCGGTGTCGCGAGCGCCGCGGTGCAGGTCGCGAAGGCGCTGGGCGCCACGGTGATCGCCACGACCAGCACCGAGCGCAAGGAGGAGCAGGTCCGCGCGCTCGGCGCCGACGAGGTGGTCAACTACCATGCGGAGTCGAACTTCCACGAATCGGTGCGCAAGCTGACCGGCGGACTGGGCGTCGACGTGGTGCACGAGACCGTTGGGCGCGCGACGGTGCAGAAGTCCGTCCTGTCCGCGCGACACGGTGGCCGGCTGGTCGGCATGGGCTCGCACACCGGCAAGACCGCCGAACTGGACCTCTGGAGCCTCTACCGGCGCGAGATCACCTTCATCGGCTGCCACACCTCGAACCGCGCCGAGATCGCCGAGTTCCTGCCGCTGCTGGCCGACGGCTCGCTCAGCCCCGTCGTCGACTCGGTCTTCCCGCTGGGCGCCGCGCCCGAGGCCCAGGCCCGGCTCGACGCACCCGACCGCTTCGGCAAGGTCGTGCTCTCGATCGGCTGAGGCCCGCGTCCCTACCACCGGGAATGACCGCGGGGCGGCGCGGGGCGGGCTGATGCCAGGACCGAAGAGCCCAGATCCTGCTAGCCTGTCCCACGGTGCGGAACGCCCGTTCATGCATGGTGGCGTTCCTTTGCGTTGGAGAGCGGGAGTCGGCGATGGGACAGCTGGAAACGAGCAAGGGCATCAGCAGCGTCCTGAGCACCCTGCAGGTGCTGGAGGTCGTCGCGCAGCGCCAGCCGATCGGGGTGTCCGAATTGGCGCGCGCCACCGGCATGCCGAAAAGCAGCGTCCACCGGTGCCTGGTCACCCTCCGAGAGGCGGGGTGGCTGAAGATCGTGGACCCGAACCGGGTGCTCTGGGGAGTGACCAGCAAACCCCTCGACATCGGACTCAGCAGCTCCGGGGAGCAAAGCCTGCGCGACGTCGCGCACCCCCATCTTGAGGCCCTGCGCGACTCCATCAACGAGACCGTCCACCTCGTCATCCGAGACGGCAACTCACTTACGATCATCATGCGGGAGGACAGCCGGCAGGCCGTGCGGACGTTTGTCGAGATCGGGACCCGGGCCCCGCTGCACGCCACCTCGTGTGGCCTGGCCGTGCTCGCGAAGCTCGGCGACGACGAGATCAACGGCCTGCTGGCCTGCGGTCTCAACCGCTACACCGACACCACACCTACCTCGCTGGAGCGGGTCCGGGAGGAGATCGAGCGGACCCGCACCCGGGGGTTCTCGACCAACGACGAGTCCTGGTGGCGGCCGGGGGTCAGCGCCATCGGCGCCGCCATCATGAACTCGGCCGGGCGTCCGGTGGCCGCGCTCGCCGTATCGGTGCCGTCCAGCCGTTTCGAACGCGACAAGATCGCGGCCTACGGCGAGTGCGCGGTGAAGACGGCGGCGGCGATCTCGGAGTCGCTGGCGGACCGCTGATCCCCCAGCCCTCTTACGGACGCGGACTTCGCTTGTTCGGTCCGAGGACTCAAGCACCGCCCCGCTGCGCCGGCGCGCCCTGGGCGTCGGCCTGGACGCGCACATGGTCGCCGGAAACGACGTCCTGGCCGTGCACGCCGTCACGCGGGCCGCGGCCGGGCAGACCGGTCATGCGTCGAGCGTGGCATGCGCTGCCCGTGCGGCATCAAGAGCACCCCGGGATTTCCCGCACGCATCCCGTTGGGGGAGGTCCTGTTCGGACCAGATGCATTTGCCATCGTCGAGGTAGCGCGCACGCCAGCGCCGGGAAAGGGCGGAGACCAGTAGCAAGCCGCGGCCACCTTCGTCGGTGTAGCTGGGGTGGCGGATGCGCGGGGTACTGAGACTGCCGTCGAAGACCGCGCAGATCAGAGAGCGGCTCCGCAGCAGGAGTAGGCACAGCGGGCCTCTGGCGTGCCGGATGGCGTTGCCGACGAGTTCGCTGACCAGGAGCTCGGTGGTCGTGATGAGCTCGTCCAGTCCCCAAGCGGCCAGTTGTTCGCGGACATGCCGGCGGGCCTGTCCGGCGGCCTGGGGATTCTCCGGAAGAGGACAGGAAACGACATCACCGGCTGCAGTGCACCGGGTATGAGCGATCAACAGGGCCGCGTCGTCGTTGGTCTGCCCACGGTCGGGTTGCCATGCCGAGACGATCCCGTCACACAGGTCATCGAGGTGCCGGACGTCATCGTCCTGGTGTTCTGCCCGGAAGTACGGTGCCCGGGTCGCGGCCTCGGTCAGGAGCCGCTGGAGCTGGGCCAGTCCCTGTTCAATGTCCTGCGTGGCGGATTCGACCAGCCCGTCGGTACACAGGACGAGAAGGCTCTCGTCGGGTAGGTGCAGCTCGTGTGTTTTGAACGGTGGTTCGGCGGCGCCCAGCGGCGGGTCGGCGACCAGGTCGGGCATGTGGACGGCGCCGTCGGGATGGACGACGACCGGCGGGGGATGACCGGCCAGGGAGAACGTGCAGCTTCGGGCGACCGGGTCGAACACGGCGTACAGGCAGGTGGCGTATAAGTCTTCGCCGAGGTCGTTGACCAGGTCGTTGAGGCGGCCGAACAGTTCTGCGGGGGGCATCTCCAGATCGCCGAGGGTGCGCACGGCGGTGCGCAACCGGCCCATGGTGGCCGCCTCGGCGATGCCGTGGCCCATCACGTCGCCGATCACCAGCGCGACCCGGTCGCCGACCAGCTACGCATGAGCGACGACTATGCCGCGATCGTCGCGAGTATCAGCCTCGCCGTGCTGCTCATCGGTGTTGTCGATAGCCACTTCGACCTGAGCAACGCGAAAGCCCTCGCAGCAGCCGCCCAGCCGCCGACAGCAGTCGCCAGAAGAACGCGTCGCGGCGACCACACCTATGGGCTCATCAAGAGCTGCCTGGAGACCCTGCACATCTGGTTCTACACCTGCACCTACTTGATCACCTCGCTGGGGCGTGTACGGAACTTGGCTCTGATCCGTAGTCGTTGGTGACGCTGGGTACCTGTCAGGGCAGGAGGATGCGGTGGCGGAGAAGGTCGAATGCGGCGCGCCCGTGCATCTGTCTCATGATCCTCTTGGGGCGGGTGTTGACGCCTTCGGTGCGGCCGTTCTGGTAGGGCAGGGTGAGGCCGGCGTCCGCGGCGGGCCGGTCAATTTCGAGGCCGTTGGTGAGACTGCGCAGGTGGGGCAGGTCGACTGCGCGGGCCGCTGCGATCCACTCGGTGAGTTTCACGTCGTTGCCCGCAGCCGGTTTCAGCAGGACGGCGAAGCCGCGTACCAGATCGGCGAATGCGGTCATCTCCGGGCAGGCTGCGGCGATCTTTTCCAGCAGGGTCGTTTCCTTCGGGCGCAGGTTTTCGGGCTTGGTGAGCAGGAGGCGGCCGGCGTGACGGGGGGTTGTGACGGGGCGGTCGCCTTCAGCGCGGCCCTGGTTGAGGTACCGGACCAGCAGGTTGGCGCGCTGCCGGTGTAGCCCAACTCCCGGATTCCCTGAGCAGGTGGGTGACAGAGGCTGCGGGGGTCAGCCGCGCGACGGGCGCGCAGATGGTCGCGGTAGGGGTCGACGAGGGTCGGGCGGTAGAGGGGGGCGATGCGCAGGGCCTGGGTTCGGGCATGCGGGCATAGCGTTTGACCGTGTTCAGGGCCACGTCGAGGCGGCGGGAACAGTCGAGCAGGCCGACGCCCTGGCCGAGGAGATCGTGGACCTTGTTCCAGCGTCCGCGGGTGGTCTGCTCGCGTACTCCGCCGGGGCGGGGCGGGTTGATGGTGGCCCAGCATCCGGCGTGCGCGCGGACTTCGAGCAGGACTTTGTCGCAGAGATTTCGCCAGAGGTGCCATCGATCGCTGACCTGCACCGCGTCGGGCAGGACACGGCGGACAGCCTCGGCGTAGGTGGCCGAGCCGTCCCGGCACACGACCTCGACACCAGGGTGTTCGCGCAGCCAGGACTCCAGGGTGGCCGCGTCGCGGTCGGGCAGGACCGCGACGCGTCGGCCGGTCTCGGCATCCGTGATGATCGTGGCGTAGCGGTGGCGGCGGCGCAGAGCGAAATCGTCCACCCCGATCACCCGTGGGACCGTTTGCTGGGGCAGCGGCGCCGTAGATGGCGCAACGCTGGTGCTGCGGGACACGGGCACGGCGAGGACGCCGGCCAGGCGTGCGGCCGCCCGGCCGCATAACTCCCGGCTGATCGGGGCCGTCCCACGGCGACCGTGCGACTTTCAACGGAAGAGAGAAACTGTGAACGCTTCCTCTGACCCGAGCGCTGTCCGGTCCCGGGTGATGCTTGACAGTTCGGTCCCAGCTGATGGTTGACAGTGGCCGTGATCGGCTTTTCTGTGCGGGTCGTCACCGGGAGCCGATCGCGCGCCCATCCGCGGACGCGAGATCCCGGTCGGGTCGGGACGCCGCGACCGGGATCCACGCAACCACCGCTATGCGTCCTTCGCCACGCGGTGCGTCGGGCGCACGCCGAGCCAGCCCGGCGACGGCTTGCCCTTCGGCTCGCCCACGTACTGAGTCAGCTGGGTCCGGAACCGCTCGGCGGCGGCCCGGTCGGTCATGAACCGCACATAGCCGTCGAGGCTGGTGTTCGGGTACTCCCACACATGCTTGAAGCCCTTGTGCGGCTGTACGTCCTCGCGCACCGTCCACATGTAGTGGTTCTGCTGAGTCTTCTTCGACAACCACCAGTTCAGGTAGAGCTTCGCGGTGGCCGGGTGCTTCGCGTCCTTGAGGATCGCCGCTCGCTGCGCCCAGGACATGAACGGTTCCTTCTCCGGCACGACGAAGCGCGACTTCTGGCCGGGGAAGAGGGCGATCGGCGTCTCCGCGCCGAGCGCGACCTGCTTCTTGCCCGACTCGACCTCGTCGTACGGCGCCTGGGCACCGCGTACCCACTTCACGTCCTGCGCCGCGAACCGCTTCAGCCAGTCCCAGCCGTAGGTGTCGACCATCTTCTTGTAGAGGAAGAGCACCGCGTCGTCGTCGTTCGGATACGTCGAGATGATCTTCCCCTTCCACTTAGGGTCGAGGAGGTCCTTGGCGGAGGCAGGCGCCGCCGAGCCAGTGCGGTCCTTGTTGTAGATGAGCCCGAAGCTGTCGGCGAAGATCGAGGTCCAGGCGCCGTCGGGGTCCTTGAACCCGTCGTGCACCTTGCCGAACCCGGCGGGCTTGTACGGCATCAGGGCGCCGGCCTTCTTCCAGCGCGGGAAGTCCTGGACGGTCTGCAGCTGGACGACGTCGGGCACCAGCGTATTCGTCGCGAGCTGGTGGTCGATCCGCGCGTCATGGAACTTGCTGTAGTCCACGATCATGTTGACCTTGATGCGGGGGAACGCCTTCTCGAACGCGGCCTTGTTCTCGTCCTGCTGGGTCGCCACGTCGCCGCCCGCGTAGACGGTCAGCGTGCCGCCCTCGGCGCGCGCGTCCTTGTAGAGCTGGTCCAGGCTCCTGGTCTCCTCGCGGACCGAGGCGGCCGCGGCGTTCTTCGTCGACTTCCCCTTCGAGTCGTCGCCCGAGCCGCCGCCGCACGCGGTGACCAGAGTGAGTCCGGCGGCGGCCAGCGAGCAGCCGATCGAAGATGTACGACGGGAGGGCGCCATGGCGTCCGTCTCCTTGGGTGCGAGGGGGGTGGGCGAACGGACCACGAAGCTACTGGGGCGACTTACTGATGTTCAAATTGGAACTGCATTGCCATGGCGAGGCTTACCGGTCCGCTTGCCAGTGCTCTGAGCTGCTGGGATGCCACCATCAGAGCGGATGGTCGTGTCCGGAAAGGCGTCATGTGATCGCGCGCACACCGCCGTCCGTGACCGCGGGCCGAAGTGATGGGCGACCCGTAGGAGCGCTCGGCGGAGTTCCTGGGCGTGGTGATCGCCGGGGCCTGGGGAGTGCCGGCTCTCACGCCGCCCGACGCCCTCAAGGGCCTGGCGGTGCAGGACGACTTGGAGGGCACGCCGCGGCGTCACCGCGCTCGCCGCGGACGTCGAACTCCCCGTCGGCCTGCGGGCGATGGTCGCGCTCAACGTCGGTCGGCGCGCGGCGACCGGGCCCGGACGGCGCAAAGCTCGGCGGCGGCATCGTCCTGGTCATCCTGTGGTGGTGGCAGACCCGCCAGGAAGAGGCCATGCGTGCGGTGCTCACTTTGCGGCCTGGCGGCAACAAGGGTGCGCTGGGGCCGGTTCACCGTGCGCATGGCGACCTGTCAGGCTTGGTCGGCCTTCGTGGCGCGGCGGCTGCCGGGAGGGGCAGTCAGTGCCGGGTTGGGATGACCTCGAACGCCTCTGCGGCCTTGTGCCGTTCGATCGCCGATTCGTCGAAGACGACACCGTGACCGGGCCGTCCCGATGGCGTTGCGCGGCCGTCGACGATCTGGACCGGCTCGGTTGCCAGGCCGAGTTCGAAGAGGGTTCCGCCCTCGATGTCCTCGAGGATGTACGCGTTCTCGATCGCGCAGAGGAGGTGCACGGAGAGTTCGCTCATGTAGTGCGGGGCCATCTGGAGGTTGAACGAGCTCGCGAGGTGGGCGATCTTGAGCCATTCGGTGAATCCTCCGACTCGCGCCACGTCCGCTTGCACGATGTCGACGGCTCCGGCGTGGATGTAGTCGGCGAACTGCATGCGTGTGAAGAGGCTTTCGCCGAGCGCGACGGGGGTCGACAGCGCTGACCGCACGTGCACGTTGCCGCGCAGGTCCTCCGCCAGCACGGGCTCCTCGATCCAGGCGGGTGCGAAGCGCTCAAGGGCGCTCACCCGGCGGATCGCCTCGCCCGCGCGCCATTTCTGATTGGCGTCGACGAAGACGGCGACCTTGTTGCCGACGGTGGCCCGCGCGGTGGCGAGCCGCTCGACGTCCTCTTCGAGGTCGTCGCGGCCTATCTTCACCTTGACGGCGGTGTTGCCCTTGTCCAGGTATCCCGTCAGCTGCTCTGCCAGCTCATCCCCCTGCAGGTGCAGGTTGAGCCCGGAAGCGTACGCCGGCGTGCTCTCTTGGTACGCACCCCACAGGCGGTAGAGCGGTAGTTCCAGGGACTTGCCGACGGCGTCCCAGACCGCGATGTCCACCGCGGCGATCGCCAACGAACTGACCCCCGCGTTCCCGACGGCGTGCAACTCAGCTGCGCAGCGTTGCCAGATGCGCTCGGCGTTCCGGGGGTCCGCTCCGATGAGTAGCGGTCGGAGGTAGACGTCGATCAACTCGCGCACGGCGGCCCCTCCCATCCCCAGTGAGTAGGACCATCCCCGCGCTGTCACACCGGTGTCCGTCCTGAGGGTGACGAGGACGAATTCCCAGGTCGTGATCGATTGGATCGCGTCCTGGAGCTGGATGGTCGGGGGGACCCGGAGCAGGTCGACGTGCAGTTCGGTGATCTTCATGCGGCGATGTCTCCATGGGACGTGGTGGTCGGGGTCAGGGCGGCCGAGGCCGGCCTGGACGAGGTGCCCAGCCGGTTGCGGATGGCGATCACGAGCACGGCGGCCGCCAGCAGCACAATGCTCATGACGATCATGGGTGGGCGGTAGGAGCCGCCCGAGGCGTCGGCGATCGCACCGGTCGCGTACGGCGCGGCGAATCCCGCGATGTTGCCCAGCGAGTTGATCAGGGCGAGGCCACCCGCTGCCGCGGTGCCGGTCAGGAACTCGGTGGGCAGCTGCCACAGGCTCGGATAGGCGCCGAAGAGACCGGCGGCACCGACACTGAGGGCGAGGAGCGCGGCGATCGGCGATCCGAAGAACAGGGCGCCCGCGAAGGCGACCGCTGAGACGAGCACGGGTATGGCGACGTGCAGCGGGCGTTCGCCGGTGCGGTCCGAGTGCCGGCCGACGACGAGGAGGGCCGCGGCGGCGAAGAGGTAGGGGACTGCTGAGATCAGCCCGACCTCGACGAGGGAGAAGTGCGTGCCGGCCCGCTCTCCGAGGGAGTCGACGATCGTGGGGAGAAAGAAGGTGAGGGCGTACTGGCCGAAGACGAGACAGAAGTAGATCACGCACAGCACCAGCACCCGGGAGTTGAACAGGGAAGTCCTGAGGGAACTGAGGCCGTGGGCGTCGGCGGTGTCCCGCTCCTCCTCGGCAAGCTTGGCCGTCAGCCACTCGCGTTCCTCGGCCGAGAGCCACTTCGCCTGACCGGGGCGGTCGGTGAGGGCGAACCACACGACGAAGGCGAGGACGACGGCCGGCAGACCCTCGATGACGAACATCCACCGCCAGCCCGCAAGGATCCCGTGCCCGTCGAAGGCCGACATGAGCCAGGTGGACAGCGGCGAGCCGAGCACGGAGGCGAGCGGAATGGCCAGCAGGAACAGTGCGGTCACGCGTGCGCGTTGTTCACGGGGGATCCAATACGTCAGGTAGAGGAGTATGCCCGGGTAGAGGCCCGCCTCGGCGATGCCGAGGAGGAAACGGCCGATGGAGAATATCGTCACATTGGGTACGAAGCCCATCAGGGAGGAGATCACGCCCCAAGTGATCATGATGCGGGCGATCCACTTTCGCGCGCCGAATCTGTGCAGGGCCAGATTGCTCGGCACTTCGACCACGACATAGCCGATGAAGAAGATGCCGGAGGTCAGACCGAAGGTCGTCGCCGTCATGGACAGGTCGTCGGACATCTGCAGCTTCGCAAAACTGATGTTGGACCGGTCCAGGTAGCTGACGAAGTAGATCGCGACCAGCAACGGCACCAGGCGGCGGCTCACCTTGGCCGTGGTGCGCTTTTGCAGGTCGGTGTCGAGGTCCATGCAGGCGTTCCTCTCGGGCTTGGGGCAGGCGTCACTGGTCTGGAGGGGCGGGTGTTCGGCCGGCCGTGCCGGCTGTCCGGTGTCGGTGCCGCGAACCGCATGGTCGATGAAGTCGGGCGCCGGTTCAGCCGGCGGTCCGGCACTGTCTCCGACGGTGTTCCGCAGGGCGAAGACACTCGCCGAGTGCTTGCGCGCCCGTCGGGACGCGGTCATGGGACGGGGCTCCCGCGACGTAGCCGTATGTGTCGCGCCTTTGGCGATCGACTGCGCTGCGTCCCGGCGTCCGGAGCAATTCAGCGGAACGATCGCTCGATCCGGCGCTGACCGCGCCTGAGGTGGTTCTTCATGGCGGCACGAGCCGCACGCGCGTCGCCGGCCGCGATCGCCTCGACGATCTCCGCGTGTTCTTCGAGAGCGTCCGTGGTCACGGTCGTGCGGTACTGCAACCGGAACAAGTGCAGGTGCGGGTGCAGGCGGGTGATCGAGTCCTCCAGCCACGCATTCCCTGTCGCGCCGGCGATGCGATGGTGCAGCTGGCCGTCGCCCTGGGCGAAGAGCGCGTACGGCAGTGCGCCGTCCCGGACCGCCTGGCCGGTCATCTCGTCCTGCAGCGCCTTCAGCGCGACGACCTCCTCGTCCGAACGTTGCTCGGCGGCCAATGCCGCGGCCTGCGGCTCCAGCAGGATGCGTACCGCGAAGAGGTCGTCGAATTCCTTACGGCTCAACAACTCGCTGGCGCGGTACCCGACGAGGTGGGTCTTGCTGACCAGCCCCTCTGCCTCCAGCGTGACCAGCGCCTGCCGGACGGGCGTCTGCGAGACCCCCAGTCTGCGCACCAACTGGTCGACGGCGATCCGCCCGCCCGGCTCGATCTCGCCCGACAGCAGCAGGCCGTAGATCAGCTGGTACGCGTCGGCGGCGGCTGCGGTGGCGCCTGCCTCGGACGACCTCATCGATACCTCCCGTGCGGGGCACCCGGACGGTGCCCTTGACGCGGAACTGTTGCACAGGCGACGGTAAGTGGCAAGGAATCCGATCGGATCCGATTCGGGATTCGATCGGATACGATCCGAGTCACCCACCGTTATCGCATGTCAACGGAGACCCCATGACATTCACATCCCCCCGGGTTCGATGATCGCCGGGCCCGATCGGCGCGATTCCGCGCAGCTCACCGCACTCGCCTGCCGCATCCTGACCGCACAGGGAGTACCGCCCGCTGCCGCCATGTGGCAGGCCGGACTGCTCGTAGACGCTGAGCTGAAAGGGCAACGCTCGCACGGCCTCCTCCGTCTGCCGCGCCTGGTCAACCGGATCCGCAACGGCGTCGCGGACCCCACGGCGACCGGGGTCCACACCTGGCGCACGTCGGCTTTCCTCGCCGTCGACGGCGGACAGGGCCTCGGCCCGGTCATCGCGCGGACCGCGCTCGACGCCGCGATCCCACGGGTCGCGGACACCGGCGTGGTCTGCGTGACCGTATCGGCGGCCAACCATCTGGGCATGCTCGCCTGGTACGCCGAGTACCTCGCCGGACGGGGCCTGATCTGCGTCGCGTTGACCACCAGCGAGGCGCTCGTGCACCCGTATGGCGGGCGCGGCGCGCTGCTGGGCACGAACCCGATCGCGATCGGTGTCCCGGCCGTCCCCGAACCCTTCGTACTCGACATGGCCACCAGCGAGATCTCCATGGGCAAGATCCATGCGCACGCCCTCGCCGGAACCCCGCTGGAGCCGGGCTGGGCACTCGACGCCGCAGGCAATCCCACCACCGACGCCGAAGCGGCGAAGGCCGGTGCCATCGCGCCGTTCGGAGGAGCGAAGGGCTACGGGCTCGGTCTCGGTATCGAGCTGCTCGTCGCCGCACTCACCGCCAGCGCCACCGGCACGGATGTCCACGGCACGCTCGACGAGACGAAGCCCGCGACCAAGGGCGACGTCTTCCTCCTGCTCGACCCCGTTGCCGCCCCGGATCAGCTGACGGGCTACCTCGACCAAATCCGTGCCAGCGGGTACGACCAGCCCGTACTGGTCCCCGGCGACCGGGCCCGGGCACGGCGCAACGCCGCCCTGCGGGAAGGCATCGAGCTTCCACAGGCGCTGCTCGACCAGCTCGACGAACTTGACCCGAACCGAAAGGCGACCCCATGACCACGAGCGCAGCCGGCCAGAGCCCACGTCGAGCGGCGGCGGCAGAGCCCTTCGGTCTGCTACGCCAGCCCCGGGAAGTCCTCTTCGGCACCGGGCAGCGCGCCGCCGTCCCCTCGATTGTCGCCTCCCTCGGCAAGCGGGTCTCGATCGTGACCGACGAACGCATGACGCAGGACGCGTTCTACCACGAGCTGCGCGAAGGGCTCGTCGCTGCCGGGGTCACCGATGTGTCCGTCTTCGACCGCACCGAGCCCGATCTGCCGCTCCGTACGATCGACGCCGCGGTGGGTCGGATCCGCGCCCAACGACCGGACGTCCTGATCGGGCTGGGCGGCGGAAGCTGTATGGATCTCGCGAAGGTCGTGGCCGTACTGCTGACCCACGGAGGCAGTACGCGCGACTACTACGGTGAATTCGCGGTGCCCGGCCCCACACTGCCGGTCGTCGCGATACCGACTACTGCCGGCACCGGATCCGAGGTGACGCCCGTCGCCGTGTTGAGCGACCCGGACCTCACCATGAAGGTCGGGATTTCGTCACCGCACCTGATCCCCTACGCCGCGGTCGTTGACCCGGCACTGACCCACAGCTGCCCGCCTGGGCTGACCGCTAGCGTCGGCGCCGACGCCCTGGCCCACGTCGTGGAGTCCTTCACCGCGATTCGGCACCCCGCCACTCCAGGGCTCAGCCGTGAGCGGGTGTTCGTCGGCAAGGGCGAACTGACCGATCAGTACGCCCTTCACGGGATCGAGCTGATCGGACGCAGCCTGCGGGCCGCAGTCGACGGCGGCCCCGGTGCGGACACCGCGCGCAGCGAGATGATGATGGCGGCGCTGTGCGGCGGTTTCGCCCTCGGCACGGCGGGAACCGCGGCCGCTCACGCCTTTCAGTACCCCGTCGGTGCGATGACCCACACCCCGCATGGTGTGGGGGTCGGCGTCCTGCTGCCCTACGTCATGGCCTTCAACGGGTCTCGACGTCCCCAGGAGATGGCCCGAATCGCGGAGCTGCTGGGTGTGGACGCGGGCGCGAACCCCACAGCTGCGGCCGTGCGCGCGGTCGCGGACCTGCTCGCCGCAGTGAAGATTCCGGCGACCCTGAAGGATCTCGGCGTCCGCCGGGACGACCTCGACACCGTGGCCGAACAGGGCCTGCGCGCGAAGCGGCTGGTCGAGAACAACCCGGTCCACCTCGGTCCGGAGGAAGCCCGCGAGCTCGTCGAGAACGCCTTCACCGGCCGTCTGCTCTGACCACCCACGCCATCCACGCCCCAGAAGATTCGGAGCACCTCCATGACCGTGAAACCCGAAATCGTCCTGCCCTTCCCGAACCTCACCACCGATCTGATCGTCGGCCCCGCACGCCTGCCCGGTAGCGGTGAGCGGATCGTGGTGCTCGACCCGTCGACCGAGCAGGCACTCGCCACCGTCGCCGATGCCTCGGTCGAGGAAGCCCTCGCCGCCGTGGAGGCGGCGAAGGCCGCGGCTGCGGACTGGCGCGCTCGTTCGCCCCGGGACCGCGCGGAAATCCTGCGCCGATGCTGGGAGCTGATGACCGAGCGTGCGGAGGATATCGCCCTGCTCATCTCCTTGGAGAACGGAAAGTCCCTGGACGACGCGCGGGGTGAGGTGGCCTATGCCGCCGAGTTCTTCCGCTGGTATTCGGAGGAAGCGGTCCGGGTGATCGGAGAGATCTCCCGTTCGCCCGCGGGTAACAACCGCATCGTCGTCCAGCACGAGCCGATCGGCGTCTCGGTACTCATCACACCGTGGAACTTCCCCGCGGCGATGGCGACCCGCAAGATAGCCCCCGCGCTCGCCGCCGGCTGCACCGTAGTGCTCAAGCCCGCCACCCTCACCCCGCTGACCGCCTACGCGGTCGCGGACATCTTGCGTGCCGCCGGTGTCCCGGACGGCGTCGTCAATGTCGTCACCACCCGTAGCACCGGGCCCGTCGTCTCCGCGATGCTGCACCATCCGGCCGTGCGCGCGATGTCGTTCACCGGGTCCACCGAGGTCGGCCGGACACTGCTGCGCGAATCGGCCGACCAGGTGCTCAAGTGCTCGATGGAGCTGGGCGGCAACGCACCGTTCATCGTGCTCGAGGACGCCGAGATCGAGAGCACGGTGGACGCGCTGATGATCGCCAAGATGCGCAACGGCGGCCAGGCTTGCACCGCGGCCAACCGCATCCTGGTGCACCGGAACCTCATGCAGCCGCTCGCCGACGCACTCGGCGCCCGGATGAGTGCTCTCCGGGTCGGCCCCGCCTGCCGTGAGGACATCGAACTCGGCCCGCTCATCAGCCCGCAGGCTGTGGCCAAGGTGACCGAACTCGTCGACGACGCGGTGCATCAGGGCGCGAAGGCGAGCACGGTGGGGGACCGCCCCGCAGGCCCCGGCTACTACTACCCGCCGACCGTGCTCGTCGACGTCCCCCTGGACGCGGCCATCGTGGCCGAGGAAATCTTCGGCCCCGTCGCGTCGCTGATCCCGTTCGACAATGACGCCGAAGCGATCGAGCTGGCCAACGATACCCAGTACGGCCTCGCCGCCTACGTCTACGGCGGCGACCTGCGCCGTGCCATGCAGGTGGCCGAACGGATCGAAGCCGGCATGGTCGGCGTCAACCGCGGTCTCGTCTCCGACCCGGCCGCGCCGTTCGGCGGTGTCAAGCAGAGCGGTCTCGGCCGCGAAGGCAGCAGGGAAGGGCTGCTGGAGTTCAGCGAAACCAAGTACATCGCCGTCCAATGGTGACCTCCCGAGCCCCGCGAAACCGAGACAGAGGTGGCAAGAGCGCGTTCCGGGCGCCGCGAGGCCGCGGAGAACCGCCAGAAGCACTCTGACGGTCACAACCGCGCCAGTGGCGGCGTGAGCGTCTGCTCCGCGCCGGGGCCGACCCCGGCGCGGAGCTTCCCCGGCACTCGCCCTGGTGCGGCGATCAGCCGGTGGCACTGGCCGCGGGCTAGATGAATGGGCTGTCAACTGACCATGTAGGACACGGTCTTAGGCCAGGGCGTGTATCGGACTTGGAGAAACCCGCCTCCTACCCACGGCTTCTGGATAGAACTTCTTCCTTCCGCTCACGAGAGCTGCTGCTGGGCGTCGGAGGCGGTCACACGTGTTCGATGAGGGAGACGGCGGTGGTACCGGGGGAAAGCGCCTGGAAGGTGTGCGGGTGGTCGCCCGGGTAGGCGATGTAGTCGCCAGGGCAGAGTGTGACGGGGGCGTCGGGGTGGCCGACCAGGGCGCGGCCGGTGCCGAGCCAGACGTGTTCCATGGTGCCGGGCATGTGGGGGTCGGAGTTGCGTGCGGAGCCGGGCTCGGCGCGGATTACGTACATGTCCCGGCGGGCGTTCGGCGGGCAGGCAGCGAGCAGGGTGGCGCTGTAGTTGGCCCGTTCGGAGTGGACCACCGGGCCCTCGCCGGCCCGGATCACGGTGACGCTCGGCTTCGGCGGGTCGACCAGGCGGCTCAGCGGGACGCCGAGGGCGACGGCGAGCGCCCAGAGGGTTTCCACGCTGGGGTTTCCGCTGCCGGATTCCAGCTGGGACAGCGTGGACTTGGCGATCCCGGCGCGTTTGGCCAGGTCCGTCAGGGACAGCCCGGTGGCGCCCCGCTCCCGGCGCAGGGCTCGGGCGATGATGTCCAGCGGGGCGGATCGTGAGGGTTCGGCCATGGCCATGTGGTCGCTCCTGGATGGTCCGGTGGAGTGGTCGCCGCGCAGTGTGGCTGACGCACAGCCCGTTCGGTAGAGGAGTCTGATCGTTCGGATTGACGAACACAAATCGGTGTGTTCATTATTGCAGGTGTCACGTTCGGTCTGTCGAACGATGTGGGCTCCAGGTGAGGCTCACGTGCCCGGATTGAGGCTGGGAACCGCGGCCTCAGCGAGAACACATCCGTCCCGATTCACGGCGATCAGCGAAGGATTGAAGATGAACACTGTTTTGCCGTCTGCCGTGGAAGCCATCGGCGCGACACCGTTGGTTCGGCTCGATCGGATCACGAGGGGGCTGGACGGGACCATCCTGGCCAAGCTGGACTACCTGAATCCAGGCGGATCCAAGAAGGACCGCGTGGCAAAAGGGATCATTGAGGAAGCTGAGGGCTCCGGGCACCTCAAGCCCGGACAACCGGTAGTCGAGCTTACGAGCGGCAACACGGGAACCGGGCTGGCGATCGTATGCGGCGTCAAGGGCTATCCGTTCATCGCGGTCATGTCCAAGGGGAACTCGCTGGAGCGAGCCCGGATGATGGCAGCGCTCGGCGCCGAGGTGGTGCTGGTCGACCAGCTGCCCGGCTCCGTACCCGGGCAGGTTTCCGGTGGAGACCTGGAGCTGGTCGAAGCCAGAACGAAGGAGATCACCCAAGCCCGCGGTGCGTTTCGGCCCAACCAGTTTCATCATGACGGCAACTGGCTCGCCCACTATCGCGGCACAGGCCAGGAGCTGTGGCAGCAGACGGGCGGTGCGGTCGACGGATTCGCAGACTTCATCGGCTCAGGCGGAACGTACGCAGGCGTGACCAGGGCCCTCAAGGAACACAACCCCGCTGTGCGCTGCTTCGCCGTCGAACCCGCGGGCGCCGCGGTCGTGGCCGGCCAGCCGCTCACCAACCCTGATCATCCGATCCAGGGAGGCGGCTACGCCATGGACGACTTGACCTATCTCAAGGGCGTGCCGGTCGACGGCTTCGTCCAGGTCACTGGCGACGAGGCGAAGCAGGCCGCCCGCCGGCTAGCGACCACGGAAGGCATCTTCGGCGGCTTCTCCTCCGGCGCCAACCTCGCCGCGGCCCTGAACCTGCTGGACGGCGAGATGCGAGGCAAGACCTTGGCCATCATGATCTGTGATAGCGGCCTCAAGTACCTGTCCACGGACCTGTGGCCCGACGCCTGAGGGACCAGCACACCCCGCTCGGCAGCCCTGCGCTTGCCGAAAATTTCATCCGCTCTGGTCGGAGGCCTGCGCCCGGGCCGGCGGTGCCTTCGCGCCCAACCACAAGGGCATGGAGATGCCCGGCCCGGCGGGGGAGCGGTGGGGCCATCTGCGCCGCCAAGTCCTGACCTCGCGTAACGTGCGGGGCGGGCCGGTCACGGACTGGCTTCTGGGCGGGCTGAACTACCAGATCGAGCACCACCTGTTCCTGAATATGCCCAGGTGTCACCTGGAGCTCGTGCAGCCTCTGGTCCGGGAACATTGCCGCAGCCTCGGCCTCCCGTATGCCGAGACCGGACTGCTCGACTCCTACCGGCAAGGGCTGCGGCACATGCACACGGTCGGCGGTGCGGCCCGGCCCGAATGAGCGCGCAGACGGCTGCGGAGCCACGGACCGGACGCGTGGCGGTCGCGCGGGGTGACCGGGGCGACCCAGCACGGCGCCCGTCCTCGCCCGTCTCGACGTGGTCGGCGAGCTGAGCGATGACCTGTCCGGGCCGGAGACCCTTCGGGCCGCGATGCCACGCACCCATGCGGCGGCTGGTGTCGGCGGACAGCCGGACCCGCGCCCGCAATCCGTCTTTCACATCCCGCTGCGCCGCACCCTCGCGGACGGAGCGGAAGGTGTTCACCCGGCCTGCGCCGGAATCCGCGCAGGCTCAGGTGATATTTCCTCAGTCCGGGCCGGGCGTGGCGGGGTTCGCGTTGCGGTGCCCGCGCCTACCGTCCCCCTGGACGGAGGCCGGCCCGGCACCGTGGACCACGCACGGCGACGGGTCGATGCCGCGTGGCACCATGCTCGACCACCGCACTGGTTCATCCCGGGCCGTGATGACCAGGACCCCAGACCCGGCTCGGACACGTCCACCTCGTCGATACTGTCCATGCCTTACGCGACGGCGTCGGCACCAGGCCGGTTCACCGGCGGTATGCACACCAACCGGACGAGCACCCCCGTGCGAGTCCGGACTTACAGCCCCGAACGGCTTCGGCTTGCGAGGGTCTCGCGACAGAGTCGCGGACGGCCACACCACAGGTCGCCGCGGGGGGCGTAGCCCGTACGCGGTGGGCTGGCCACCGTGCGCCGCAGCGGCTGTGCGAGCGAGTGGGTGACCCGTCGCCGGGACCTGCGGGCCCTCTTCACCCGGGGGCTACGGCCCCCTTTGGGCCCGAAGTCCCGACCCGCCGTCCGGAGGGCTATGTGCGGGGGAGCGAGGTGTTGGTGATCGGGAGCGGCTGGTCGGCGCCCGCCACGTAGAGGTCGGTTGGGGCCGTGCGCAGCCGGAACGTGTCGTCCTCGCGCGAGACGCGTACGGACAGCACGAAGAAACCGTCGTCCTCGGCGGTGGTCTTCACGTGGTACTCGCTCTCCCAGTAGGTCTGCAGGAAGACTTCGGTGCCCGCGGGCTCGACCCCTTCGGGGAGGGTGACCTTGCCCTGGACGGTGAGGATGTCGCCTGCCTTCACCTTCTTCTTGTTGACCTGGTAACTGACGGAGCTGGGTTTGGCGTTGGCGGCCACGGTGGTGTCCGCGTAGTAGCCGTCCTGTGGGGTGTTGGGGTCGCCGTCCTCGTCGTAGAGGGCCGTGATCTGCACTTCGTGCTGGGCGTTGAGCAGGCTGCTGCCGGTCACGTGGTCGATGTCGACGTCGGGGATGGTGAACTTCCCGTTGGTATCGGTGACCGGCGTGCCCAGCTCGCGCGGCTCGTAGTAGGTGGGGTCGATGGGGTCGCCCCACGGATTCCAGGTGGTGAAGAGGACGACCTCCTGGACGGTGACGGGGATGTTGGGGGCCGGGGTGCCGTCGGCCTTGGTGACGGTGCCGGTGACGTCGACGTGGCGGTTGTCGTAGTCGGTCCTGGGCGGATTGGTGCTCACCGTCAGCACGTAGGCGTCGCCTGGGGAGGCGTCCGAGGGCTTCGCCGAGGCGGCCGGCGCGGACAGGGCGCCTGCGGCGAGCAGGAGCGCGGCGGTGGCGGCGAGCCGCGTCGGCAGGGACTTTCTGGGCACGGGGCAACTCCAACTTCGGTCGGGACTGGAGGAGTCGCGCCGGGCGGCACCGGTTCCGCCGCGGCGCGGGTGTGCGACGCACCAGGTTCGACCGGTGGGGTGGGGCGGGAGTTGTCCCCTGCGCGGCCGCTGTTACGCGGCTGTGGCAGGAGGCGGGTTTGTCCGGGTTCCGTGTTCACCTGGGCGTCGGCCGCAGGTCGCCCCGCATTGCCCTGGGCGGATGGATGATGGGGATGCGGGGGGAGTGGAGAGAGAACCGGGAACGGGCTGTCCTGGCGACGGCGCGCGGCCCGCGGGGCGCGGCCTCGGCGTGGCGGCCTACCTGCAGGCGCACGGCCGGCAACTGCGCGGCGGGCTCGCGGATGGGAACGGTCTGATCGTGGCCGTTGAACTGACCTGTCGAAGAGCCACAGCTGGGGACGAAGCGGACGGGGGTTGGTTGGCGGCACGGGACATGCTGGTGTGTCAGCTGATCCAGATGCCCTCGGGTGAGATCCGGTGTGCGAGGCGTCGGCCGGCCTCACTGATCGGGGTCGACCAGGACACATCGGCGATCTGGCACCCGAAGTCGTCGGCGAGTGCCTCTACGAGCGTGGCGCCGACGCCTTTGCGGCGGTAGGCGTCCGCCACCCGGCGCCCTGCCACGCCAGGAAGCCGACGAGACGAGCGATGAAACTGCGGTAGAACGCACTGAACTCGCTTGCTATGCTCGCTCAACGAAGCCCCCGTTCTCCGAGCGGCTTGGTCGTCTGCGCGTACTCCTGGTGTTTCCGCCACAACAAACGCAGATACTGGCCCACCAAGGCCAGACGCCGTACACCTGGGCGGGTGGTGAAAACCACCCTTGAACTGATCGCCGTATCCATCGCCACCCCCTCGATCGCGGCCGTTGAACGCGGCCTTCATCAGGGAAGTGGCGTAAATGGTCCGCAGCGTGAACTGCCTACTCAAAACGGTCTGCGAAGGTGACGGCCGTCACATAGACAGCTTCAGCAACCGTTCACCATTCCCCTCCCTCCACGGGGTCGTGCTTGGTCAGGCTGTGCATATGGAGGCGGCGCTGGTGTGGCAGCGCTCGGCCCGTCTCCGGCACGCGATTCGAGAACCTCCCGAAGACTGTGAGGTGCTGGGACTGCGGGCCCCGTAACCCGCTGCGCGATCCTGGCCCGGAGTAGACGAGCGCTCGACTGTCGGTCCCTCTCCGTACTCTTGGCGCTCAGCCGCTTGGGCTACGGCCCGTGCTGGGCCTTGGATCAAGGGAAGCGGGACCGCACAGTGACATCGATCTACCTCTCTTCCGACAACCCCAGGTGGATACCGAAGACCGAGGCCGACCTCCAGGCCGCTGTCGACGGCGGCCTGTTCGAGGAGAGCCATCACCTGGACCTGAAGAAGGCCCCGAACAGCAAGGGCGACAACAAGGAACTGGCGCGAGATCTGTCCTCGTTCGCCGTCGACGGCGGCACCCTGATCATCGGTGTGCAGGAGAACAAGGAGAGCCTCACCTTCGAACTCGCCCCCCAGCCCCTAAACGGGCTGCCGGAGAAAATCGAGCAGGTGGCACGAACGATCCCCGACCCGCCGCTGGCCATCCTCACCGAGGAGATCAGCGCTGCGGCCGACGACGGGACCGGCTATCTCATCGTGCACATCCCTGCCAGCCCCGTCGCACCGCACATGGTCGACAACCGCTACTTCGGCCGCGGCGACAAGACGAAGTACCAGATGGGCGATGCCGAAGTCGTCAGCCTGCACGCGCGGCGGCGCAACACCGAGGCCGATACCCTCGCCCTACTGCGCAAGGAGATGGACGAAGACCCGCTGCGCGACGTCGGAGCCCAGTCCCACCTCTTCCTGGTCGCCCGGCCCACCGCCGGGCGACGGGACATGTGCCTGTCCATCACCGGTGCACAGGACTGGAACATGCGCCTGCACACCCTGGTCCGCCGTGTCCACGAGAACCGGTTCTGGCACAGCTTCCGTGCAGCGGCTACTCTGCGTAGTTGCTGCGGCTACTCGGCCGTAATTCCCGGGCGGTCATGGTGGCGGGTCTCGTGCGGTGCCGAGATGTTGACTGTACGAGCTATGACGGAAGCTGATGTCCCGGCTGTATCAGCGATACGTGTGACCGGCTGGCAGACCGCGTATGCCGGAATCGTGCCCCAGCCCTACCTCGATGAAATGACGGTTGAGGTCGATGTCCAGCAGCGCCGCCGGCACTTCGAAAGGTCGAACGAGGGCACGACCAACCTGGTAGCGGTCGACGCACTTGGACGAGTCGTGGGGTGGGCGTGCCTCGGACGCTTTCGCGGCAATAGCACGAGTACGGCTATGGGTGAGCTCTACGCCCTATACGTTCAGCCCTCACTCATTGGGTCCGGAATCGGTCGCATGCTCCTCGACGCCGTGCACGCTCACGCTCAGGCGGACGGCTTCAGCCTGATGCTGTTGTGGGTCCTCACCGACAACACTCGGGCACGTCACTTCTATGAGCGAGCGGGCTATATCGCTGACGGCGCTGTCCAGGCTTACGACTACGACGGAGTATCCGTACCGAAGTTCGTTACCGGCGCACCCTGTAGGAAACGTACTGAGTGAGTTCGCCGGAAGTCAGGCGAGGAGAACCCGTTTCCGCAGAAGAGGAAAGCCCGCGCGGCCGAACATCTGCCGTTTGAGCATCTTAAAAGTTACGTGGAATCTGCCGGGGTGATCATGTCTCTCCGGTGCAACCACGGACTTGGGGAATGTGTTGAGCGGCACGACGGTGCTGATGGAGAAGTGGCCGGTGCTCGGCCGGCATGAGCAGGCGGCGACCTGGCTGACGATCTGGACGGATCTCGGACGTGCGCCCCGCACGATCGATACCTACGCCCGCGGGCTGGCCGAGTACTTGCTGATGTGCGAACGGGAGAACGTCGACCCGGTCACCGCGAACCGCGCACATACAGCCGTCTACGTAAGGGAGTTGACCTCACGGCCTCACCGTCGAGGAGCCAATGTGGTCACGATCGACTCGGGGTCGGGGCTAGCGAATGCCACGATCCAACAGCGGCTGGTGCCGGTCCGCCTGTTCTACGACTTCCTCATGGAGGAAGGCATGCGGGAGTCGAACCCGGTCGGCCGGGGCCGCTTCACCCCAGGGCGCCAGAGGGGCGGGCAGCAGCGCGGGCTGGTGCCGCGGCTGACGAAGCTGCCGTGGATCCCCAGTGAACAGCAGTGGCTCGGGATCCTGCAGGTCGCGCGGGAGGAGCCGGTCCGCAACCGAGTGATGCTGGCCCTGGCCTACGATGCCGCGCTGCGACGAGAGGAACTGTGCTCACTTCGGACCGATGACCTCGATCCGGCCCACCGGACGCTGAGGGTGCGGGCGGAGACGACGAAGAACCGATTGGAGCGGGTGGTGCCGTACTCGCCGTCGACCGGCGTGCTGATGTCGGCCTACCTCGCCCACCGGGCCACGGTCAGCCGGGCCAGGGGGCCGCTGTTCCTTTCGGAGTCCCGGCGCAACCACGGGCAGCCGCTGACCCTGTGGACCTGGTCGAAGGTGGTCCGCCGGATCGCCCTGGAGGCCGGTGTCCCGCGGTTCTCGACCCACACCACCCGGCACCTGTGTCTGACCGATCTGGCCCGGACGGGCTGGGAGTTGCACGCGATCGCGACCTTCGCCGGCCACCGCAACACCGATTTCCACGCTCCAGTACATCCACCTGTCCGGCCGGGACCTGGCCGACAAGCTGGCCCGCGGCATGGAGCACATCCATGCCTGGCGAATACAGATGCTCACGTCTGCGGACGGCACAACGGCGGAGGTGTCGAGGTGACCGCACCACCACCGGCCATCGCCGCCGAGGACGGGGCCGGACGCTGGTCCTGGCCGATCTCCCCGCCCCGCGACAACGCCGCGGTGGCAGTGCGATCTGCTGAAGCCAGGGCCGTGGCCGACCTGGGCGTGCGTAATCTGCGGCGACTGCAGTACCACGACCCGTCCGCGCAGGGCTGGCGGGTGATCGGTCGGCTGCTGGGTCCGCTCGAGGCGGTCAACGCCGCACTGGACTCCCCACTCACCCCGCACCGTCGGCGGGCCATGCTCGACGTGGTCGCTGTGCTGCTGACGCGGTGCGCGGAGACCGGCAGGACCTTCTGGGGCTGGAGCGAGGAGGAATGGTTCCACCTGCTCGGCCGCACTCAGGCCGAGTTCCGCCAGCACGCGCCGAGCTGGGCAGGCGACGAGGTCCGCCCTTATCTCGCGGCGCACGCTTACCTGCTCGGTGGCTTCAACGAGTTCCACCGACTCGGTAGTTTCCAACGACTCACCCTGGCCTGGCGGATCTTCGGACGCGACCGCGTCAACGGCGAGATCGCACGACTTCGTACGGTCCTGGGCGCTTGGGGCTACCGGCTCGGCCGGGACGAGGACACGCTGCTGCCGATGGTGGTCTGCCAGCTGTTCCTGCTCAACCGCAGCCCGCATCTTGAGGATCTGGACACTGCGCTGTTCGACCGGGTTCGCCGCGACGGGCTGCTGGAGGGCAGTCGTCTGAACACCCTGCACGCGATGCAGCGGGCGGTCGCCGAGCTCGGATTCTGTGATCCTCCGCGTCCCGGCACCGGCCGCCACTCGGCTCGGGCGACCGGTGGCGCGCAGATCTGGGAACAGTGGGCCGACCGCTGGCACACCACCTCGACACTGACGCCGCGTGTCCGCGGCAGCGTCCGCTCGAACCTGCTCAAGGTCGGCCGGTGGATCGCCGCCGAACAGCCCGACGCCGCCGATCCGGCCGACTGGACGCGTCAGACCTGCGCTTCGTGGATCGCCGCGCTGGACCGGATGAAGGTCGGCGACTACGTCCAGCGCACGATCGGGCTGGGCGACCGTCTCGGCAAGCCACTGGAAGCGCCCAGCAAGGCTGGGCAGATCACCGCGCTGCGGACGTTCTTCCGGGACTGCCAGGAATGGGAGTGGCTGCCCCGTCGCTTCGATCAACTGCGCGCGCTGGCCATCCCCCGCAGCATCACGGCCCTCCTCGGGCCCGATCCCAGAGTGATCGCCGACGAGATCTGGGCGAAGCTGTTGTGGGCGGGCCTGAACCTGGAGCTCGCGGATCTGCCGCAGACCCGATCCGGGCATTTCTACCCCTTCGAACTGGTCCGCGCCGTCACGCTGACCTGGCTGTTCTCCGGCCAACGCAGTGACGAGATCGCCCGGTTGAGGGTGGGCTGCATCCGCTGGCAGCACGACGGGGCACCGATTGTCGGCGACTCGCAGCAGGTCCTGGCCCGCGACGCCGTCTGCCTGCTCGACGTCCCGACCCATAAAACCAGCTCCTCGTTCACCAAACCGGTCGATCCGATCCTGGGCCAGGCCATCGACGCTTGGCAGAGCATCCGCCCGGATCAGCCGAAGTTCACCGACCGCCGCACCAGCGAGGTGGTCGACCCGCTGTTCGCCGTCCGGGCCCGCCGCGTCTCCACCAGCTACATCAACAACACGATCATCCCGATGCTCTGCCGCAAGGCCGGAGTCCCGGCCGCCGACGTCCGCGGCAACATCACCAGCCACCGGGCCCGGTCCACCATCGCCAGCCAGCTCTACAACGCCAAGGAGCCGATGACGCTGTTCGAGCTGCAAGCATGGCTCGGACACCGCTCACCGCAATCCACCCAGTACTACGCGAAGATCACGCCCAACACCCTCACGAAGGCATACACCGAGGCCGGGTACTTCGAGCGCAACGTCCGCACGGTCGAGGTCCTGCTCGATCGCGACGCCATCACCTCCGGGGCCGCGGCCACCGGTGAACCCTGGCAGTACTACGATCTCGGTCACGGGTTGTGCTCCTACTCGTTCTTCGAACAGTGCCAGCACCGGATGGCCTGCGCTCGCTGCGACTTCTACACGCCCAAGGAATCGACGAAATCCCAACTCGTCGAAGCCAAGGCGAACTTGCAGCGCATGCTCGTGAGCATTCCGCTCACCGAAGAGGAACGCGCCGCCGTCGACGACGGCCAGAGCGCCCTCGACCGCCTTCTCCAGCGCCTCGCAGAGGTGGCCACCCCAGCCGGCCCGACCCCGAGCGAGCTCCGCGCCGAACCCGGCCGGCCCCTGCCACTGACCGTCCGATCACCACCTGACCCCATCGACCGAAAGTGCTGCTGACATGCGACGCGACCTCTTCACCATCGACTTCCCCGGCCCGGGACGACTGAGCACCATGGCCAGACCCCGTGGCAATGACTGGCTCGAAGACGAGATGGCCGCACTGAAGACCTGCGGCGTCGACGTCCTGGTCTGCGCGCTCCCCGGCCCCGAACTCGACGAACTCGGCCTCGCAGACGAACCCCGGACAGCCGTCACGGCTGGGCTGCAGTTCGTCGCCATACCCATCCCCGACCGCACCGTCCCCGACCTCACCACGATCCGGCCTACCCTGCACAGACTCGCCGAACAGCTACACGAAGGCGCACACGTAGTCGCCCACTGCCGAGCCGGCATCGGACGCTCATCCCTCCTCGCGGCCGCACTCCTCATCCTCAACAATGTCGATCCCGACACTGCCTGGAACCAGATCGAACGAGCTCGCGGGCTCGCCGTCCCAGACACCGCCGAGCAGCGAGAGTGGACGATGGAACTGCGCAAATAGGCATGATGTTGACAAATCAGATTCCATAGAATGATCCGATTGACATGACCTTCGACGACGCCCGAATTCCAGGGCAGCGTGAGTCCGGCGATGACGGCGTCGCGGTCGCGGTCGATGCCGGCGGCGAGCGTGTGGAGGCTGGGCAGGTCGTCCTGACGGACGGCATCGAGCCAGTCCGGCAGACGCTCGCCCTTGCGGCCGGTGACCATGGCCGCGAAGGCACGGACGTGCCGGGTCAGAGCGTCGAGTTCGGGGCAGTGAGCCCGGACGACCTTGAGCTGGAGATGCTCGGATTCGGTGAGGGTTTCCGGATTCCGGAGGATCCATCCGGCGACGGCTCGGGGCGACGGCGGCCGAGCAGTCACCGGACCTGGTGAAGTGCGCTTGTCGTGCAGGTAGGCGCGAACGCGCTGGTAGCTGCCCTTGTAGCCGAGGGGGACGATTCCTCCCACAGCTTCCACGCGTTTGTGCAGCCCTCGTTCCAGCGGTCGTCCAGGTAGGGCTTGTAGTCATCGAGGACCGAAGGCCGGTTCTGCCATTGACCGGTGAACAGCTCCTCCGGCGTCGCGACGTCGGCGAACTGCTTGACGGTTCGCCAGCTCATCCCGAGCTGGCGCTGGACCGAGCGTCGACTGTGCCCTGCGTTCAGCAGGGCGTGGACGGCAGTGTGCCGGGCCCGTGTCCGGTCGGCGAAGCGGTGTCCTCGTGGCCAAGGCGAAGCCGACGGGTCCGCGGCCGGGACTGCCTCGGGTTCGGGCTGAGGTGCTGCGGGCGTCAGAACCTGCAGACATCGGCGGTGCTGAGCGACGCTCCGCTCGGCGGCCTCGCTCAGGTTGTGCCAGAGATGCCACCTGTCCGCGACCTGGACCGCTTGCGGCGCTCCGGCCGCAGCGCCTTCAGCGAAGAACGGCGCGCGGTCCCGGCAGACGACCTCGACGCCGGGCCGCTCGGCGAGCCATGCAGCCAGGCTGGATGCCTCCCGGTCCGGGAGCAAGTCGACCGGACGGCGGGTTTCGACGTCTGCTGAGTCTCATTTCAATGTCCATTCATATTTCTCGTTGTGATGTCACTGGTACGGGAGCTTAGGCAGGTAGCTGACCTGGTGTCACCGCAAGTACATCCCTTTTGTGAGACGACAGCGGGTGAGAAAAATGGCTGTCACGTTGTGAGAATTGCCAGGACATTTTCGTGAGAATTGCTATAGCGAGTCCCGTCTGACCTGTGGTTTCTCGGTGGTCGATGCTGTCATGCCTGCAGGATCGACGGCCGCGCCCCCGCCTACCGCGAATGGCTCCAACCGCTTGACCAGTATCAACACAGGCAATCCATCTTGCTTGCGCGGCGCTTACGGCGCGGAGGTTCCTTAGCTCGTGCCCATCCCTGCTTGCGCGGGACTTACGCGAGAGCACCCTCCATGACGCGCGGGTACTTCGAGCCATCCCTGCTTGCGCGGGGCTCACGTCGGCGGCCTGCTGGGCTCGAGACCTGATGCCGAGCCATCCCTGCTTGCGCGGGGCTGGCTGTCGCCTCTACATGACCGCGACTCCACGCATCGATCCAGTCCCGCTTCCGCAGGACCTGTCGTCGCCTCTACATGACCGCGACCCCACGGCTCGATCCATCCCTGCTGACGCGGAGCTTGTCCCGAGAAGGTGCGCGTGGACCGCGGTAAGGGCGATTCATTCCTGCTTGCGCGGGGCTTGTCTCTTCGTGGCCTGATGTTCTCGGGTGAGTTTAGCAGCGTTTGTGTGTCATCGGTGGTCGTGTGGCGGACGGTTGCTTCCGGCCGGGGTGGGTGACGTGGTGTGGGCTGTAAGGGGGGCTGGTGCGTGGGAGGGTTGTGGTTTCTCGGCGGACCGGTGGTGGGGGTGGCGGTGATGGGGGCTGTTGAGGACGCCCGGCTGGGGGGTATCGATCTGGGGCCGTGGACGGAGTTCGATGCGGCTTCGAATACGGTGTATCCGCTGTTGTTCGGGATGCTCGACAGTGCGGTGATGGCGTTCGAGGTGTGGGAACGTGTGGTGACCGTTTCCCAGCGGGATATGCTGAGCGAGGGTATGGGGCTGCCTGCGGCGCAGGCGCGGTCGGTGGTGGCGTTCCTGGCCGGGCTTCAGGATCTGGGACGCATGGTTCCCCGATTCCAGCGCGCGCACCATGCCGCCTGGGCGCGGCTCGATGACACGCTGGTGGAGCAGGCGGGCGGCGATACCGGGTGGACACCGACCGCGCGCAGTTCGATGCATGTGGCGCTGGGGGTGCTGACCATGAGCGGCTACGCGTGCGCCGGCAACGCCAGTCCCGCGGTGCGGGCGGCCCAGGTGGTCGGTGGCTGCAGGGGATTCTTCCTCCAGGCTGATATCGAGGGTGCGGCGTCCGCGCGCCGGGTGTCTGTTGCGGCCGGGGGAGAGGCATGGGACAGGCTGCGTCACCGTTACGCGGCCGTGGTGCGGCATCTGACGGGAGCCGTACACGTTCCCGAACGGCTGTCCGTCCCCGCGGCGGTACTCGCGGCCGGTGTGGGGACGGTGGCCGGCCAGCTGGCGAGGCAGCGGTCCTACTGGCTGCCGAAGGCGCACATGCCGGCCTTCGGGGCGGCCGAACACTTCACTCTGGCAAGCGGGGAGGCGCGGGACGTTCTGGATGCGGCATGGCTGGAGAAGCTGGAGTGGCAGGACGTGCCGTTCGCGGTGGCGCATCCGCGCGCCAGGCGCCCCAACAGGTTCCAGGAGTCGCTGATGACCCAACTGCCCTCCCTGGTCGGGAAGTCGGGCAGCGGTATCCTGGTGGCGGCGGATGCGACCGGGACGGGCAAGAGTGTCGGCGCGCTGCAGGCGTCGCGGATCTTCAACGCGGCCTGCGGGAGTAGGGGAGTGGCGTGGCTGTCGCCCAGCACCGCCACCGCGGATGCCTCCTGGGAACTGCTCGAGGACTACGTGCGCCGGCACGATCCCTACCGGGCACCGGTCGCTCTCGCGCACAGCCACAGCTGGCTCAACGCCGCCTACAGCGACCGCCGGCTCGCCGCGGTGGAACTCGCCCCGGTCCCGGTGGCCGCAGGGGAGAGGGTGCCGCCGACGGGGGACGCCGCTGGCGCGGGTGATGACGATCCGGTGACGGAGCCCCCCAGGCTGCTGCGGGGGCACGACGCGGCCTTGCTGGCCCCGTTCTGCGCCGCGACGGTCGATCAGGCGCAGATGGCTGTCCTGCCCGTCCACTCCAACGCGGTACGGCTGCTGGGCCTGTCCGGCAAGACGGTCGTCGTCGACGAGGCGCACGCCCTGTCTGCCTTCAGCCACCTGCAACTGCTGCGCCTGCTGGGCTGGTTCGGGTCCCTGCGCACCCCCGTGGTGCTGCTGTCGGCGACTCTGCCCGCCTCCACTGCCGACGCATTCGTGCGCGCCTACCTGACAGGTGCCGGCCACAGGGCCTCCGCTCTGCCGCAGGGTGCCTTCAGCCCGTCGTATCCGGGCTGGCTGTTCGCCGATGCCGCGACCGCGACCGCCACCGTCATGGACGAGACCGCACGCCTTCGTCACGCCGCAGGCCAGCACCGTCAGGCCCGTATCCGCGTCCACGACGTGCGGCGCACACGGCTCGGCCCGCAGCCGCGCACCGTCGGGAGCACAGAGCGCCTCGCGGTGATCGGTGACGTGCTCACGCCCGTCATCAGCCACGGCGGATGCGCCGCGGTGACCTGCGCGACTGTCCCGGACGCCCAGGACACCTACCGGCACCTGAAGCACACCTGGCCCGGCGACCCGGCCGACCTCGTCCTGCTGCACGCCCGCTTCCCCGGCCACCACCGTGAACGTCTCCTGCGCACCCTGAGCCGCCGGCTGGGACCCACCGGCGAGCGCCCGGAGCGGCTCGTCGTTGTCACCACGAGCCTGCTCGACACGAGCCTGGACATCGACGTCGACCTGATGGTCAGCGACCTGGCCTCCGTCGCCCGCCTGCTGCAGCGTCTGGGACGCCTCGCACGCTTCGCCCTACGCTGGCAGAACGATGATGCCTCCCGCCGCCCGGTGTGGTGGGGCGACGGCCACATCCCGGACTTCCACGTCCTCGAACCCGTCTCGGCCGCCGGCGCCACTTCGATCCCGGCCGGCTGGCGCACCCTGGAATCCCCCTTCGTCCTGCGCGCCACTGCCGACCTGCTGCGCACCCGCTCACTGATCAGCCTGCCCGGCGATGTGCAGGACCTGGTCGAGCAGATCCACGGCCCGCACTCGCCCTTCGCCGGGGCCACCGAAGCCCTCAGATACGACGCGGCCCGCCTGCGGACAAAGGACACCATCGAACGGCACCTCAGCGCCCAGCATCTCCTCCCGCCGCCGGGCCGTGTCTCCTCCCTGGCCGACCTCCACCGCCAGCGCCTGACCACCGCGCAGGCCGCCACCCGGCTGGGCACGCTGCCCGTGCGGCTGCTGCCCTGCTACCGCACCGCCTCCGGCGGCCTCGCCCTCGACCGGGCCGGCCGCCACCCCCTTCCCACCGGGCCGCGTCTGGAGACCGCCGGCATCCGCCGCGTCCTGCAGCACACCCTGCCCGTCCCCGCCGCCTGGGTCGCCCGCCGCGGCCCCCAGCACCGTCCCCCGAGGCCTGGAGCACCCACCCCCTGCTCGCGGACCTGGTCCTGCTGCCCGCACCGGCCCACCACACCGGACACACCGAACAGTACGGCCGCTACCTGCTGCGCATGGACGACGAACTCGGCCTTGTCCACACCACAGCCCGCTGACCGGCAGGAGAACACCTCCCCGCCGCCGGGTATTCGTATGACTTATCTCGCCGTTTGTACACGCGGGGTCACTCTGTGATTATCTGAATGTGTGCCCGGTCGAAGATTCCACCGAGGCAAACGCCCCTGTGCCACAAGCACTCTGACGGGCCGCATGCACCATGTCCCGCCCGTTCCCGGCCGAGTGACGCCCAGGCCGCGGCCCCGCCGCCCTCCCCGCCGTCCCGGGACAGGGAAGCCCCGCACTCTCATCCCCCTCGCCCTTCTTCTCCTGCTGCCTCTGTGGAGCACCACCGTTGACACCGCCCGACCGCTTCAGCGCGGCCGACGACCCCTGGATCGACGTCCGTGACCAGCACGGCTACCACCGCACCGGCCTGCGCGGCCTGATCCTTGACGCCCACACCATCGAAGACCTCGCCGTGGCCGCCGCCCCGGCCGCATCGGCCATCCTGCGCATCGCGACCGTCCTGGCCGCCCGCATCACCGGCCTCGACGACCCCGAACTGAACGCCGACACCTGGAACCGGCACCGCAGTGAACTCCTCGGCCGTACCGACGGGTTCGACACCGACGCCGTCAACACCTACTTCGCGAAGTACTCCTTCGACGTGTTCGACCCGTTACGGCCCTGGATGCAGGACCCCCGGCTGCGCGAGCAGTGCGCGATACCCTCCGGCATCAACACGCTCGTCTTCGGACGCCCCGCAGGCAACAACCTGGCCTGGCTCAGCCCCCACCACGACCAAGCAGCGATGCCCCTGCCCACCGGCGAGGCACTCCAGCACCTCCTCATCCACCACTACTACGGAGCATCCGGCGGCTGCACCTCCCGCACAGCCGGCACACTCACATGCCCCCGCGCCGCCGCCGGCCCCCTGCGCGGCACCGTCTCCTTCCACCCCCTGGGCCGCACCCTGTACGAAACGCTCCTGGCAGGCATCCCGAAATTCACCGCCGACGAACAGAGCGAACCAGACCACTGCCCATGGGAAGAGCCCCAACTCCCCGACCCGCAAGCCCCCTTACCGCCCGCCACCTGGCCGGGACGGCGCCTGACAGGCATGAACCGGCACTCCGTGCTCCTCGTGCCCGGCGACGACGCGAGCACCGTCACCAACGCCTACCTGACCTGGTCCACCCAGCAGCCCCGGCTCGCGGTGACCGACCCCTACCTCGTCGTCCGCACCGGCACCGGCCGCCCGCCCCAAGCCCGTCCCCGCCGCGCGGACGCCGACCGCGCCTGGTGGCGCGAGCTGGACTCCCTGGTCCTGGCTCCCGACGAACAGCATGCGACACGCCGCCCGGAAGTCTTCGACACCCTCAACGACCTCCCACCCCCAGTACGCAAGAGCCTGCGCGTACGGGTCCACGGCTTCGACCAGGACACCAAAACCATCCAGCGCCGCTGGTACACGGCCATCACCCCGCCCCTGCTCGCCTGGAGTCAGGAACACGACCCCGCACGCGCCAACCGCATCTCCGAATGCTGCACCGCAGCCGAGAGCACCGCCTCCCGCCTGACGTTCCTGACCAACCAGGCGTGGAAGGACACCTGCCACGCAGCCCCCTCCTCAAAAGATCCCTCGTGGACCGCCACAGCCCGCAGCCTGTACTGGCAGCAAGCCGAAGCAGCGTTCTGGCACCTCCTGGACACCGACACCCCCGCACGGATCACGTTCGCCGACACCGCAGCCCGCGCCCTGCGCACCGCGACTGCCAGCGCCCGCTTCCGCCACCGCGCCGCCGCCCGCGCCATCGCCACAGCAGTCGACGCCCTCTACACCCGCCCCCCGCCGCCCGCGCACGCCAGGACCCTGATGCCCACTGCGATTGAGTACCGCCGCCACTACACCGGCTTCACCGCAAAGGTCGAGAAAGCCTGCACCGACCCCAAAGCGCGGCGGACCCTGCGCCAGGGCCGCGGCCGCCCGGTCGACGACTGCAACGGCATGCACCGCTTCCTGTCCGTGCTCACCCACGGCTACGGGCAACGCCGCGTCCACTACACCGTCGCCTCCCTGATCGCCCACGTCGACCCCCTCGATGCCGTACGGGCAGCACACGCCACCAGCACCGAACAACCCACCACCCCCGCAGCCACGAACCCCGACCCTGCCCCCGACCTCGACCCCTACAGTCCGGCCACCTGGCGGAAACGGCCCAACCTCGGCGCGACCCTCGCCCACGCGGTGCGCACCGCCGACTTCAACGAGACCCGTACCGACGAACTCCTCGCCGTCCTGGTCCGTCTCAGCGAGAACCAGCTGCACCGCCGCCTGCCCTCCCTGACCGGCCGTCTCATCGACGCAGACCTCACCCCCGACTGGCCGGTTCTTCTCGACGACCTCGCCCAGCGCGACCACGACCGGGGCCGGGTCGCCACCCGCTGGCAGGACGCCTTCTACCGCACCCTGTACCTGACCTCCAAGGAAACCCCGTGACTGCTGCCCGCTTCCTCGACATCCACGCCCTCCACCCGAGCACGGCCGCCAATCTGAACAGCGACGAGAGCGGGGAACCCAAAACCCTCGAACTGGGCGGCGCCATCCGCACGATGATCTCCTCCCAGGCATGGAAACGCCCGATCCGACTGGCCGTCGAAGAAGAACTCGACGAGCACGCCGCCCGCACCCGCATGGTCCCTCCGACCGTCACCGACGCGCTGCGCGCCGAGGGCTGGACCGAGGACCTGGCATCGTTCGCCGCGGCCCAGATCGCCGCCAGCGCGAAGACCGGGGGACTCAAGACCAATCCCCAAGAAGACCACCGCACCCAGGCCATGTTCTTCCTGCCCGCCGACACCGCCCGCCACCTGACACAACTGTGCCGCACCCACCGCACCACCCTCGAAGAAGGCCTGGCCAAACAGACCGCCACCAAGAAGCCGGCCCCCGCACTCCTGCCCACCGACGAGATCACCGCCCAGCTCACCCGCCGCACCGCCAGCATCAGCCTCTTCGGGCGCATGCTCACCGAAATCCACGACGGCCACATCCAAGCCGCCGTACAGATGGCCCCGGCCTTCACCGTCCACCGCAGCGAGCCCCAGCCGGACTTCTTCACCGCCGTCGATGACTGGCCCCGCCCTGGCGAAGCAGGCAGCGCCCACCTCAACACCGCCTACCGCTCCACCGGACACTTCTACCGCTTCGCGACCGTCAACACCACCACACTCCTGGCCAACCTGAACGGCGACACCACCACCGCCCGCACCCTCATCGACCTGTTCACCCAGGCATTCATCATGACCATGCCCCGCGGCGGACAGACCTCCGCAGCCGCGCACACCGTGCCCGACCTCGTCCACTACGTCGTACGTGACCGCCGACCCGTCTCCTACGGCGCCGCCTTCGAACAACCCGTCCGCTCCCACGGCCAGGGCTACGTCCTGCCCGCCCGCCAGGCCCTCACCACGTACGCCACCACCATCGACCGCCTCATCGGCACCCGCCACCGCATCACCCACGGCCACGCCACCACCGCCGGCACCCCCATCGGAGAACTGGGCACCCACCACACCGGTTTCGATGACCTCGCCGCCACCTGCGCCCGCACGGCCCTGCCCGACACCCCCAGCCAGGCCGCCGCATGAGCCGCGGACTGGTCCTGCGCGCAGCCGGCCTCCTGCAGTCCTACGGCGAGGCAGGCACCTTTCACCACCGCGACACCACAACCTTCCCCACCCGGTCCGCACTGATCGGCATGTTCGCCGCCGCCCAGGGACGCACCGCCGAACACGCCCTGGACCCTTACCCCGAACTGCCGGGCACCCCCAGCCACCGCGACCTTGCCCTCACCATCCGCGTCGACTGCCCCGGCACCCCTACCGCGACTGGCACACCACCGGCGGCGGACGCCCCCACCGCCAAGGCCTGCACACCAGCGACGGGAAATACCGCACCCAAAACAGATCCACGCACATCTCCCAACGGGACTATCTGACCGGCGCCGTCTTCACCATCGCCGTCCAAGGCCCCGCCCGCTCCTGGCGCACATCGCCACCACACTCACCACCCCGCGCTTCTCCCCCTACCTCGGCCGACGCGTCTGCCTGCCCGACGAACCCTCCTCATCCACACCGACATCCCCGACCCCGAAACCGCCCTGCGCGACCGCGTCCCCCTCAGCCTCGCCCACCCACCCCGCCCCGGCCAGACCCACGTGCCCATCGACTTCTGGGCCGAACACCCCCCACACCCCGGCACCCCACCCGACCGCGAAACCCCGAGCGAACCAGCCGACTTCACCCACACCCGCCGCCACCACCTGCTCCGCCCCCTGTGGAGAACCACCGAACCACTCCCCACCACCCTCTACGCCGGACCCCGGCCCATCGACACCCTCACCGACTACATCCTCAAGGACACCCCATGCCGGCAACCCTGACCCGCATCATCCTCAACCGCCACCACCGCAGAGCCTGCAACGACCTCGCCTACCGACCCGGCCTCCACAAAACCATGATGCGCCTCCTGCCCCACCCCGACGGCCCCCACCCCCGCAAAGCCGGCGGCCTCCTTTTCCGCCTCGACCCCGGCCTCGACCCCGTCCTCCTCGTCCAAACCGCCGACACCCCACACCTCGCCGGCCTCCCCGACGGCTACGGAGACATCACCACCCGCGACCTCACCCCCATCCTGACCGGCCTCACTCCCCACCTCCCCGTGCGCTACCGCATCACCGCCGCCCCCGTCGTCAGCCGCAGCGCCGACGCCGTACCCCACCCCGTCACCGGACGCCTCCGCGGCAAACTCACCCCCCTGACCGGACCGGACGCCATCGCCTGGTGGCAACGCCGCGCCCCGGCCGCCGGCCTGCACCTCACCAGCCTCCCCGCAGCCACACCCTGCCCCTTCCCCTCTCCCCGCCCAGGACCCTACGAGCGCCTGACCCAGTTCGACGGCACGGCCACCATCAGCGAACCGGCCCTCCTCGACACCGCGATCCGCGAAGGCATCGGCCGCGGCAAGGCCTACGGAGCCGGCCTGCTCACCCTCACCCCCGGCTGAACCATCCCGCCCTCCACGAAGCACGAAAGGCACCCCCCGCCATGCAACCGCCCCTGCCCGCTCCCGACGACACCCGGCTGCGAGCCCTGGCAGTCAGCCGCCTGCTACACCACAGCGAACTCGGCACCCTCGCCCCCGGGCACACCCGCGCCGTATGCGACGCCTTCGGCGTCACCTCCCGTACCGTCCGCCGCTGGATGAAAAACGCCGCGGCCAACAACGGCACCTACACCCCACAGGGCCGCCCCGCCTACCAGCTCACCGACCACGCCATCGAAGTCATCGCACGATTGCGGGGCAACGTCACCGCCGCCTACAAGGAACTCAAAGAAGAACCCTTCAAGGACGAGAAACTCCCTTCCCCGGCCACGTTCCACCGGGCAGCCCAACGCCACTGGAACAAAGGACAGCGCGCCGGCCTGAGCGGAGGAGAAAGCGCCCGCCGCCGCTACGACATCCACGGAGAACGCGAACACCACCACCGCAACTATGCCTGGGAAACCGACCACGTCGAAGCCAGCGTCCCCGTCATCCTCGACGGCCACGTCCGCAAACCATGGATCACCTGGTTCATCGACTGCGCCACCAAATGTATCTGCGGCGTCGCCATCACCCCCCAGACACCCAGCAGGGAAAGCATCCTCGTCGCCCTGCGCGACGCCATCCTCACCGAAGCGCCGCACAACCCCTATGGCGGGATCCCCGACCGCATCCGCGTCGACGGCGGCCGCGACTTCCTCTCCCGCACCGTCGGCCAGGCACTCGGCTCGCTCGGCACTGAAACACATCGTGCTGCCGCCCCGCCGCCCCGACCTGAAAGCCACCGTCGAAGCAGCCAACGGCGCCATCAAAAAAACCCTCTTCGCCGACTTCCCCGGCTACACCGAAGCCCCCACCCTGTCAGGCGGCAAACCCGTCGACCCGACCAGCCCCTCCTGCACTTCGAAGGCTTCGTCGCCCTCGTCCTCGACTGGATCCGCAAACGCAACACCGTCCACACCATGGACAAACTCGACGGAAAAACCCCCGAGCAGGCATGGACGGACGACCTCACCCCCATCTTCGATGTCCCTGCCGAAGACCTGCACACCCTCACCCTTGAGCGCGCCGGTAAACCCCTGACCATCAACAACAGCGGCGTCCGCTGGCGCAAACGCGACTACATCGCCGAATGGATGCACGGCCACGCCGGCGAAAAGGTCCACCTGCGCCACCTCCTGCACCACGACCACCGCGTCGAGCTCTACGAGCCCGGCACCCTCCGCCACCTCGGCCCCGCCTTCCTCACCGATCAGGTGACCCCCGCCCAGCGCAGAGCACTCGACCGAGCCCGCCGCAGCGAGGCCGACCGACTGCGCAACGCACTCAAAAAGGCCGAGAGGAACCGCAACGCACGCTACGAAGCCGTCACCGAAGCACGCCCACCCCGACGGCTGGACGCCCTCACCCAGGACGAAGCGACCGAACAACTACGCGAACTCAACGCCACCAGCCAGGCATTCGAACCGCTCCCGGACTTCATTCCGCTTCCCGAACCCTCCGACGACCTGACCATGCCCCTGGACCACCGCCCCAACCAGCCCGAGGACGAACACCCCGACGACCAGACCGGACTCCGAACATGACCCAGCCACCCGCCCCCGCCTGCCGGCTTCCCGACCCCATCCACGACCACTACCAGCGCCTCGCCGGAGCCCACACGGTAGGCACCAAGGCAGCCCGCGAAACGGAACAACTCATCAAGGAGGCCATCGAGCACCACTCCATCATCTGCATCCACGGACAAGTCGGCCTCGGCAAGACCTTCGCCGTCCACCGCGCCCTGCGTAAATTCGCCCCCACAACACCGTCCGCCTCCGCTTCGACGCCAGCGCCACCAAGACCGAGGTCTACCACGCCTTCTGGCGCGCCCTCGCCCTGCCGGGCAAGCCCCTCGACAACCTCGCCGCCTGCAAAGGCGACATCCGACAGGCCCTCGCCAGCCAGCCCCACGTCCTGCTCATCGACGAAGTCCAGAACATCAACACCTCGCTCATGGAGAGCGCCCGGATCCTGTGGGACGAAGAGACAAACCCCCTCACCGTCATCCTCGTCGGCAGCGGCAACACCCGCCAACGAGTCCTGCGCCACGCACCCCTGCACTCCCGCCTCTACCAGGCCCAGCAGTTCAGACCACTGAGCCTTGCCGAGGTCTTCAACAACATCCCTCCCTACCACGCCGTGTGGAACGACGCCGACCAGGACCTCCTGGCCTTCACCGACGACGCAGGCGCACACGGCTACTTCCGTAACTGGGCCAAGATCACCTTCCATGCCCAGGAAGCCCTGAAGAAGAACCCCGAACTCACGATGAGCAAAGAACTCATCCGCTGGATCCTCGGTCGGCTCGACACCACCACCCGTCACTCCTGAACCCGCCGGAGCGGGCCCGCAGACAGGGGAGGTGAGCAGTCCTTGTCGGAGCGAACTTCAGTCGCTGCAACCACCAGGCTCCCACCGACGACCGCGCTGGCACAGGCCGGTGGATCGCCATCGACGAGTCCGGTTACCACGGCGATCAACTCCACGGCGGCGACCGTTACGTGATCATAGCCTCGGTGGCCATCGACGACGCGGAAGCAGCCGGATCGTGGACACGCTGCGACGAGAGGCGGGAATCCAGAAGTCCGCGACAGAGGTGAAGCTCCAGAAGATGTTCACCGGCGGGGAAGCCGGTCAGCGCCGTCGGCTCTTGGGCGAACTGCTGGCACCCGGCGCGCCCTTGCACGACCGTGCTTCGGTGTACGTGATCGACAAGCACTACTTTGTCGCGGCCAAGCTCGTAGACCTCGTGCTGGAGGATACGCCTACGCTCGCCGCCGCAAGGCCCCCCAGGCGAAGAAGGCGGCAGAGGTCCTGGACATGCTGCGCAAGACCCGCCCAGAAGCCGATGAGTTCGCCCGTGAGCGTCCGGCCGAGGCCACACCGACCGGAGAGCACGGCCTCCTGGACGACACTACGGACCTCCTCGTCACCGCGGTGCCCACGGTCATTCTCCACGCGTCGATACGCTACGGCGGCAAGCCCCAGGTCCTCGCGGACGACCAGAGGCTGCTGACTGACGACAAACTCGACGTCCTGGAACGCGGGGCCACGGCCGTGGGCTTGGTCCACGGCCTCATCAACGGGGCCGTCACCGAAACTGAAGCTCGGACCGCTCACTGCGGAGGACGGCCCGCGGTGAATACCGGGGCCGACGGGTGCTAGGGAGCGCCGTCGACTCTGCTTGTTCGTCTTCGGTCACCGCCGCCAGCGGGTGACCGGCCACGCGCCGCTATGCGCCGCCACGGGCCTGCCCATCTTGTCAGGGACGCGGGTGCCCAGACCGGCTTGCTGTCCGGATGTGTCGGACAGGACCCTAAGCCTGCCCAGCGAGCACTCTTCTGGCGCTCCCTTGAACCCTGCGGCCAGGATCTCGAACGCCTCCCCTTGACCACCGGCGCTCCGAGTTCGTGCAGGTCAGCCACCAGAACCTAGCGCCACATCAGGTGGGGGCTTGTACGGTCGTCGTCGGTGAGCGTGCGCTCGCCTATGTGACGGGTGGCGCCCTCGGTGAAATAGCTGCGGTGGGCTGCCCACAGGCCGGCGTAGAAGTGCCGGAAGATGAAGTCCATGAACCGTCCCACGTGCATAGGTGCGGCACAGGCGATTCGGCACTGTATGGAGTTGAGGGTCAGATGTGAGGCAGGGTGTCCCGGAGCGGCGGATGCCGGGTCGTAGTCGAAGCGTATGGCCGAGTGCAGCACCATACTGGTGGGGGTGTCTGCGGCGTAGATGTTCACGACGTCCAGTAGTGGTTCGACACGGACGAGGTCTGGGTCCATGCGGTAGGGCGTGGGTATGTAGGCGAGCCGGTGGCCGGCGGCAGGCCCGTCACCCACAACCGATCTCTACCGCGACCGCAACACGGTCGAGCGGGCCATCAACAGGATGAAGGACTGGCGAGGCATCGCGACCCGCTACGACAAGACGCCCGAGAGCTACCTCGCCGGACTTCATCTCCGCGCAGCGACCATCTGGATCAGCAACATCCTAAAAGCCCAATGATCACAACTGGAGACAGTCCCTAGTGACCTGTGGGTTCGAGGCTCGGCGGGCCGTGTTTTGCTCACTTTACCGGAGCCGGATGTTTCGGTGAGGGCGTTGCTGGGTGGGGCGCCCCGGCAGGCTATCTCTGATCCTGACCTCCGGCCGGGCCGCCGCCGCGACGGCGACCGTTGCTGCTCGGCGTGGCAGGAGCGCGCTGGGGCGACGCTGAGTCCGGGCAGTCCGGGGGGAATGCCGCCGGCGCGTCCCGGCGGGAGGTCGTCGCGTACGGCGCGGCCGCCCCGCCGTCGGCTTTGCGTCATTCCCGACACGCCCGGTGGTCAAGGCATGCTTGACATCGCAGTGAAAGGCCGGGACCGGAACCGTTCGAACGGGTGACCTGAGGCGAGGCTGCGCTGCCCGCTTCGCGTACGCGACTCTCCCCATGCGGCCTAATTTATATGTCGTCACGAACTGACCTCTCATTGATTCTCTTGCATGGTTTTCCGTCACATGCGGCTTTTGGGGTTGTGGGCGCGATGACCTCTTTGCACGCTGATGAGCAGATGTCATCACAACCGTGAGCACGTGCAGGGGGACGCGTTGGACGCCGAAATTGATGTCATGGCCGTGGCAACTCAGAGTGTCGCCGCACTGGTGACAGAGATGGTCCGCGGAGGATGGGATGCGGTCCGGGGCGCGTTCGCCCGCTTCCTGCACCGCGACGGACAAGCAGCCGACCGGCAGCTGGCCCTGTTCGACGAGGCGGCACAGACCCTGGCCAGCGGGCGGACACGCCCGACAGCGAGGAGAGGCGACGCCTGGAGAACCGCCTGGTCCTTCAACTGGCTGCCTATCTCGACCGCTTTCCCGACATGGCGGACGAACTGCGCGCTCTGCTGCCCGATGACACGCCCGCGTCAGGAGCACAAGGCCCGCCGCTGAGCGCGCAGCACAACACCCACAGCCAGGTCGTGCAAGCACTCGGCAACGTGGACGCCGGCAGCGGTGGCATCAACTACGGCGTCTCGCCACGCGCGGCGGACGCGTGACCGGGCCGTGACGTCTCCCACCGCACACTCCACCGGCCTCCCACCCGCCCAGCCCACGATCAGCGCCAGCGACAACTCCTACTCCACCATCTACCAGGCAGCAGGCGACATCAACCTGCACCAACGCCCGACACTGCCGACATTCCCCGTGACGGACAGCGAGATCAAGGCCGTACGCCGCGCCTGGGTCAAAATCACGCCCGCCAACACCCCGCTGACAACGGCCGACCAGATCCTGAAGCTGCTGCGCGAAGATGAGCCGATCGTCGTCATCAGCGGCCCGCCCGGTACCGGAAAGACCGCCGCCGCACTGCGGGCCCTGACCGACTTCGCCTCCAGCGCTCCGCACCGGACTCAGCGCGAGGACGGCTCCACCTCAGGCACGTCCTGCCCGACTGGGACGGTCCCGACTCCGACCTGCTGCCCGCGAACCAGGCCGCGGCTACATCCTCGACGTGGCGGGAGAAACCTGGAGCGACCCGCCCGCAGCCGCCCGACAAATCCTTGGACACGCCGACACGCTGCGGCACAGGGGCTCATGCCTCATCGTCATCACCGGTGCAGCCAACTGGCCGAGCGGACACGACCCGCAGATGGGCCGCATCGCCATCACAGCCGAAGCCCCCCGCGGAGACCTAGTACTGGAACGCCACCTCAACGTCCTCTACCCGGATCCGGACAAGATCGGCTGGCTCGCCAGCCATGACGGCAAGGACAGTGGCGGACTGACGGACCTGCTGCGGCCCGACATGCCGCCGGGAGAGGCTGCCGGCCGCGCTGTCGCACTCAGCCGCATCGACGCCACACGACCCGATGCCCTGAGCAGGGCACGGGATGCGATGACCGGATGGCAGCACCTCGTCGCGGCAACCTTCGCCGACACCGAGGGCAGCGCCGACGATCGGGCCCTGCTGCTCGCGGCCATCGTCCTGGACGGGAACAGCTCAACCGATGTCCTCAAGGCCGCCCGAACGCTACTTCAGCAAGATGAGCACCGCGCCATCACCGACATTCTTACTGCGCCCGCCCTCGCCACCCGCCTCGAGAAGGTGCAGGCCAAAGTCGAGGCCAGCGCGTCAGCTTCGACCACCTGCCCGGCTACCCCGACGCAGTGCTGCGCTACGTCTGGCGTCGCTCAGCGACGCCAGCAGCCGCTGCTGGAACTGGATCCAGAAGCTCACCACCCCCAAGGGCCCTGCCGCACCCCGCATCGACGCCCTCGCTGGGCTGCTGGCCGACCTCGCCGTCGCCGAGCACGACCTCAAACCCCTCGACATCACCCAGGCCTGGCCCAAGCCGGCTCACCAGGGCAACGGGCCGCCGCCACCATGCTCGCCACCGCTGCCCAACACCCACCCTGGGCTCGGAGGTCCGCGCCCGGCTGCGGACCTGGGCATCGAACCCCCGGAAGGCACCGCCACGGTCACAGCCGTCGCCTGCCAGGGCGAGTTCGCCTCCCTCTACCCACGCCAGGCCCTGACCTGCCTGCGATGGGTCCTGGACCGGCCGCGTCACGACCAGGCCGTCACCGAAGCAGCCCAAGCCCTGCGCACCATGGCCTCCAACCTCCACCTCCTGCCGAAGGTCTGGGACGCCGTCACCGCCTGGAGAAGCGGCCCCGCACAAGGCGAGCGAGGCCACCGGGCCGGACGCAGGGCCTTCATCGCCCTGCTCACCCCCCAGGCCGACCCATCGCCGGCCCCCCTCCTGCTCGCCAACGCGCTCACCGACCCAGCAACCGCCGACGACCTCGCCGCCGGCTGGTGCGCCGTGCTGGAAGAACCCGCCTTCGACGAGCCAGCCGAAACACTGCTGACCGACTGGGCCCAGGCCGTCGCCGACGCCGCCCTCGACAGGCAAGCCGTCATCCGCATCCTCGACCGCGTCATCGACCAGCACCTCATGACCGGCCCCATGGCAGCCTTCCTCATGGGCCGCGAAGGCCACGCCCACACCCCCGCCGCCGTCATCGACTGCGCAAACACCTCATGATCAGCTACCGCGCGCCGGCACCACCCGGCCCGGAGCCGCACGAGCCGATCCACCCGAAACCCCGACCGCGCCGAACCGGCGCCGCGGGCGCCGACTCTCCGCCAGCCGGACCCCTCGCCACGCACCCACATGCACTCGCCGATGCTGCCCCCTCGCTCAACGGGCTCGGACGGGAGAGCGCATGACCCACACCACCCGGCGAGCTCGCCACCGCGCGCTGCGGCGAGGCGTCACCGACTTCCCCGCTCTCCTGCGCAGTTCCGCCCGGCATCCACTTCACGCCCTCATCACCGCCACGGTCCTCACCGACCCCGATAGCGCCAACGACACGGACCTCATCGCCAACCACATCCGGCAGGCCCTGCGATCCGCCGCAGCCGAGGCCCTGCGCGAGCAGGACCCCACCGACCTCCCTGCCGCCCGCGACGCCTGCAACCGTCACCTGAGCACCCCCGCACCACCGCCACGGCATCAAGGTGACGGCCGCCGCCCGCCTCACTCTGGCCCCGGACGACCAGGCCGCAGTAAACGAACTCCTCACCGCGGCCCGCACCCAGGGCATCAAAGACACCCTGGAAAGCCAGCGCACCCAGGCGCTCGCGAACGACTCGCCCACCCCGCAGCCCTCCTGGCCTGGCTGCTTTCCAACTCCACCACCGACCTGGCCGGCCTGCCGGACGACAAGGCCCTGGCCGACACCGCAGAGCGCCTCGCCCGCTACCCCGCTCCGAAGGCGAGCCCTTCGAAGTCCAAGTCCTCGCCCTCGTACGGGACTTCTTCGACCAGTTCCCCCGCCAAGAGCAAAGCGCATGCTCATGCAACTCCTCGCCGACGCCATGCGCGGAGCCCGCCAACCCGCACACGCGGACAAGATCCAAGAACTCTCGAGAACACAACGAACCCCGCCGGCACTGTCCCGGCCATGACCCCCACCCTGCTGCGCTGCCTGCTGTCCCCCTCACCAGCTGGTACGCCCTGAGGCTGATGCGCCGAGCCCGCCGCGAAACACACCGCACTACCCACCTTTGACGCCGCCTGGCGCCGCGCCCGGGTACAACGCCACCCGACGAAGCCCCGTACCTGCTGTACGGGCACGGCGCACCTGACCCTCATACCCGCGCTACCCCCACCGAGGACCAGACACGTCCCGACCGGCCGTGACCCCAACCGGCGCCACGGGCAGCAAGTGCCCGAGTCAGTGTCCTGCGCGCTGCCGACTGGGGGGAAGGCCATCATGACCCGCTACGCCGCCTGACGGCAGCTACGTAAACACGGCGGCGGCCATCTCGAACTCGACCTCGGCGCACAGATCTTGACGTACATCGAACCCTGACCGGCTCCCGCTCCGCCGTACTCCTCTACAGCGGCGATGGAGGACCCGGCTCCGGACATCTGCCCGCACGCGTCTGTGCGGCAGACTCCCATGAACATAGGGAAGGGCGTAGTTGCCGCACTCGCTCGGCGAGGCCATCGACAGCCCCCCACATGCGTGGGGAGCACTCGGCCCATGATGGGGCCGCAGTTTACGCCTCCGACAGACCCCCACATGCGTAGGGAGCACGCTTGCTGGCCTGCAGGGTCAGCATCTTACGTGAGTGATTTTGCTCATCCTCGGGGCCGACCACACCGAAGAACGCTCCTATGGCTCCGCCACCAGCGGCGGTTTCGACGCAAACCGACTTCGCCCGCCGCGTCGACGCTGCCAGCGGCGGTGTCACCGCGGCCGTACACCAATGGCTGGTGGAGACCAGCCGTATCCGCCCCGACGCCGAGATCATTGACCTTGAGATTCGTACCTGGTGCCCGCGCTGACCGAGACCAGGCAAGCGATCTTCACCCGGCACGCAGGCTCCGGAATCCCGACACCAGCTTCTCCGAAGAGGAAGCGGTTCATCACAGCCCACAGCCCGAGCGGCCTGTCGGGCTGATGACCCTGTCGTCATGCGGCCCCGAGCCCAGGCACGCCATCACCTGCGCCTGCCCGACGACGCCTACGGCACCGAGGAAGCGCACCGACACGTCACCGCACGGCCGGCCGCCCACCCGGACCTCCCCCGATACGACGGTCGACTCGAAACTAAGGGGAGGAGCTCATCCCGAGCTGAACGCTGGCCCTGTCTCTCAGACCCTCGCCTCGACCATCAGCCATATGCCGATGACATGGGTGACAGCGTGGCACCAACGCATGAACGGGCACATGAGTCTGATTTCGCATATGCCCGGCCGTGATGAAACCGATCGCGCCGTCAGTGAGCCATATGCGGTGGTGATGGGAGAGCGCGCTCTCCATGCAATGCGCGAGTGCGCTCCCGCGCGCCGGGGTGTGACGTTTTTTCTCTGTTTCACGACCAGAATTGGCCGATCACCGTTCGGAACCTGAGGCCCTGCGAGAAGGGAATAGGGCGGGAACGGCGAGTGGCTCGATTAACGGACCGTAATGTTGGTGCGCTGTCCGCGTGACCATGTAGCGTCCCAGAACACGAGGGAGCCCCGGACCTGGTTGGCATGCCGTAGCCGGGGCTCACTCGCTTCTGTACTTTCGATCAAGGAGAGCTATGCCTCCCGACCGTTTCCTGCTCCGCCGACTGCCGCGAATGGCCCGTGCGGAGCGAGTCGACCGTAACATCCCTCAGTTGCGCCTGGTGAAACCAACGAGGTGCATGACAGAACGGTCAACATGCAGATGGGAGCGTTCATCGCCGCTCCCGTGCTGGGCATTGTGCTGGTCTGCCGCCCAGAGGCCAAGACGTGGCACTGGCTGCCATGGTGACCCTGACGGCCGCCTTGCGGCGTTCGTACTTCCGTCACCGGCACCTTCGCGTCACCTGACGCCGACGGCCTGTGGAAGTCAGACGCACATCTGGCCTCCACAAGCCGGACCGGAAGGGCGGGACCCCACTCCACTGGTGTCAGCGCACGGTGAAGGGGATTCCGCCCTCCTCGTTGGCAAACCGCCAAGTTCTGAGGTCAAAGTCCACGGTCACTCATCCCCGAAAGGGACTACACACCATGCCCCCGAAGGATCCGCTCTCCATCCGCTGCTTCAACCCCAGTTGTCCGAACACGTTACCCAGGTGAAGAAGTCCGGCCGCCCTCGCCATACTGCAGCGAGGCATGCGGCAAGCTTACCGCAAGAACCGGGACGTACGAACGCTCAGGTGAGCCGCGACCAGGCTGCCTACACCAGGGAGGTCGCCGATGAGGTTGCCCGACAGGTCGCGGTCTGTCTGGGTGCCGCACGCACGTGCGACCCACTGACGGCGCTGCGCCAGGTGGTCCAAGCGGAGAAGAACTTCGTGACCTCAAGGACGCCCTCGTCCAGCAGGCCCGGCACAGGGCATGAAATCCGCTTGTAATCGCGGAGGCGATGAGCATCAGCCCTTACAAGCTCTCCCGTGGCATGTCGACCCCTTCTGTCACACGCCGCATCGAGAACCGGTACAAAGCCCGCAACAGTGAAACCGCGCTTCCGCTGCCCAGCCGCACTACGCCGCCGCCGGCACCGTCCCAAGCAACGGCACCGCGCTTCCCCTCCGGACGCAGCTTCCCACCGACACCCGCACCCACCTCACCAGTCTCCAATGAAGCGAGCACTCCGGCCGAGGAGGCCAAGCCCGCCGACACCCTCGCCCGCGCGCTGACACATCTGCAACGCACCAGCGATAAAACCCTGCGCGCACTGGCCGGGGAATCCGGAGTATCTGCCTCCTACGTCTCCCGCATTCTGTCCGGGGGCCGTTGCCCGTCCTGGAAGATCACCCAGCAGATCGCGCTCTCCTGTCGTGCAGACCCTGCCGAATTAAAACCACTGTGGGATGCCGCCCGCGGCCACCCTATTGTCCAGGCCGACACCTCCACCCTGCCTTGCGGGGGCTGCACCTAGCCGCTTCGTGCCCGGAACCCGACACGATCCGGCGACTCAGCCACAACGCCCTGACCGTAGACGAGATCACCATGCTCCTCCACGGCCAGCAAGTACCGGATTGGCAAGTTGTCCGCCATTTCGTCGGTGCCCTGCGAGGCCGGCCCGAGACCGTCCGCCCACTGTGGAAAGCCGCACGTCACGCCGCACTGGCCGTCCAGCCAACCGAGTCCACAGCGTCGGCGAGCGTCGGGTCGGCGTCCGAAACCCTGTGATCCGCCACGCCTTCGTCTGTCTGTTCAAGGGGGAACCATGCCTGCCGATAGCGCAACGCCGCCACACCCCGCGCAGACCGTGTCCTGGGACTCACCGCGACCCCAGTGGCGCGCAACCGCCGGCTGTGACTTTGCCTCCCGCCTTTCAGGCATTCCACCACCTGCACTACGAGCGCTACCTTGAGTACGCCCAGGCGCACCTGCCGGAGTCGACAGCGACGCGAGCGGTCCGGGAGGCATTCGGCTACCTCGCCACCCACTGGCCCTACATCGTCAGCCGCCTCAATCCGACATCCTGCGCTTGGTCCTGGTTCACGACCCGCATCCGTATTGTCAGCCGCCCCGTTCTCACAGCCGTCGCCCACGCCAATACGATGCTGTCCTCCTCCACTGCGTCCTCGGCCACCCCATCAAGGAAGCCGCCGCACTCATGGGTGAACACCCCAGCAAATTGAGGTACTTGACCAGCCGGTACCAGGGCCACAGAGCGCAAGGGCCCCCCGACGCCCGCCTCTTCACGCACCGCAGGAAAACCGCTGACTCCCTTGCAGTGTGACCGCAGCTCCTGACCCGCCTGCAGAGGCCCGGCGGGATCTCGATACCGGAGAAGGGGGTTCCACACCCGCGGGTGCACCAGGAGGCTTTGTGCTGCGGCCCGCCTGAGCGCTTCGCAGGGTCGTAGGGCCTGGGCGGTGTCACAGGCCCGTCTAGGCTTGTCATTTCGGTACGGGCACGGGAAATTCGAGCAGGGGAGCAGCGTGACGGACTTCACGCGGCACAGGCCAACTACCTCTACGAGCGGTTGACGGAAAAAAACTCCAGCGTCTGTGCGCAGCCCTCCTCGCCCACCTCACCCCGACGCCCGCTGCACCCGGTCGGGCACTCCGACGGCGGCCGGGACATGACCCGTACCGACGGCACCGAAACCGTCGTCTATCAAGTGAAATGGACCAGCAAGTCGATCCAGAACCCGTGTCCTGGCTCACGCGCAGCGGTGCGGGCGAAGCGGACAACATCCGCCGGCTGGTGAGCGGCGGCGCGACCCGGTACGTGCTCATCACCTCCGTCGCCGGCACAGCCGTCCCGGGCCGGGCAGTAATGGACCGTCTGGACCCGAACTCGCTCGGCTCCAGCGTGACTTCAACATACCCGTGCAGGTGTGGTGGCGCTCCGACGTCGACGCCGCGCGCGTCGACGCCGCGCCCACCGAGCTAAGTGGGCCTACTCCGACATGCTGGCCGGCCACGACCTGGTGCCGCTACTTCATTCCACGGCGCCCAGGCACGGCCCAGGACCAGGGACTGCGGGCCCTGCTGATGAACGTGATCGCCACGCAGTGGGAAAAGACTCCAAGGTCAAGTTCAAGCAGGTCGAACTGACCACCCACAACCTCGACGACCTGTTCATCGACGTCGGAGCCTCCCGTGTCTCCGAGCCGAGCAACCTGCGGCGCTCCCTGCCCATGCGCTGGAGTTCGCCAGGGCCCCGCCCGAACTGGCCGGTGCCGCACACTACCTACTGCGAGCCGACCGCCCGTACACCCTGGTGCGCGGCGAACCCGGCCAAGGCAAGTCCACCCTGACCAGTACCTGTGCCAGCGCCACCGCGAGGCCTACCTCAACGAAGCCGAAGAGCCCGCTGCCGACCCGGCCGCGCAGGAGCAACCGCCGACCCCCGTATCGCACTGCGTATCGACCTGCACGACCGCGCTGGCTGGCAGGCCAGACCCTTTCGCCGACGAGATGACAACGGCCAAGAAGCGCCTGCGCCGCGACGGACAGCTCGAACACTTCCTGGCCGCGTTCCTCACCGCCCACGGCGGAGGCCTGCCCGCCGACGCCACGACGGCACGACCTGCTTGCCCGACTGCCCGTCCTGCTGGTCCTTGACGGACTCGACGAAGTCGCCAGCCCCGCCACCCGCAAACGCGTCGTCAGCGAGATCGACAGCTTCACCGCCCGGCTGCGCACCGCCCTCAACGCCCAGCTGATCGTCACCACCCCGGCCCAACGCGGCAGAGCTGGCCGAACCGTCCGAGACCCTGTTCGAAACCATCACACTCACCCGCCTCAGCCCCGAACTGCGCACCACCTACCTGCACAAATGGGCCCGCCCGGGGCATATCAGGCCCCGGCCTGGTGGAGCTGGAACTTACGTTCAAGCAGCGCTCAGCCGAGCCGCACATCGCCCAACTGGCCGACAACCCCATGCAGCTGACGATCCTGCTGTTTTTGATGCAACGACGCGCGCCAACTCCGTGCCCACCAACCGCACCGCGCTCTACACCTCCTACATGGAACCTTCCTGGACAGGGAGGCAGAAAAGACGCCGACAGTCCACGAACACCGGGCTGACCTGGAGGAAGTCACGGCGTTCTTGGGATGGCACCTGCAGGCACGCGCCGAGGCGGAGAACCGCAACGGCCAGATGCCCACCCCGAGCTGCTCAGAGCCATCATGAACTACCTGTTCGACGTCGAGAAGGACCAGTCGATGTTCACCGACTTGTTCACCGCCGTCACCGACCGGGTCTGGGCCCTCACCAGCAAGGTGCAGGGAACCTTCGAGTTCGACGTGCAGCCGCTGCGCGAGTACTTCGCAGCCCGCTACCTTACGAGTACGCGCGCGGCGCCGACCAGCGGGCTTCGATGCCGGCGACGTTCTGCGCAACATGGTCCGGCGCGGGTACTGGCTCAACACCCTGCGCTTCTATGCCGGATTCGCCAACCCCAA